>NZ_CP125618.1:0-2402500 GCF_030053095.1 Pseudomonas sp. PMCC200344
TCATGGATGGTGAACAACCTTCATGTGGATAAGTCGGGGCCTGGTCGGCTACAATGGCCGCTTGTTTTTGCCTCACCGGCTTTCAACTTAGGGGATATCCGTGTCAGTGGAACTTTGGCAGCAGTGCGTGGAGCTTTTGCGCGATGAGCTGCCTGCCCAACAATTCAACACTTGGATCCGTCCACTACAGGTCGAAGCCGAAGGCGACGAGTTGCGTGTCTACGCACCGAATCGTTTTGTTCTCGACTGGGTCAACGAAAAGTACCTGGGCCGCGTCCTTGAACTGCTGGATGAGCATGGCAATGGCATGGCGCCGGCGCTGTCCTTATTAATAGGCAGCAAACGCAGTTCGGCACCGCGTGCCGCCCCGAATGCTCCGTTGGCCGCCGCTGCTTCACAGGCTCAGGCCGCTCAAGCACCTGTCAGCGCCCCGGCGCCAGCCCAGGTAGCCGCTCCGACCAAGCGTGCAACGCAAAAAGTTGCCGAGGTTAATGAAGAGCCATCGCGCGACAGCTTCGACCCGATGGCCGGTGCCAGTTCGCAACAGGCACCGATTCGCGCCGAACAACGTACGGTGCAGGTCGAAGGCGCGCTCAAGCACACCAGCTACCTGAACCGCACCTTCACCTTCGAAAACTTCGTCGAGGGCAAGTCCAACCAACTGGCCCGGGCTGCGGCCTGGCAAGTGGCGGACAATCCCAAGCACGGTTACAACCCGCTCTTCCTTTATGGTGGCGTCGGTTTGGGTAAAACCCACTTGATGCACGCGGTGGGTAACCACCTATTAAAGAAGAATCCGAATGCCAAGGTTGTGTACCTGCATTCCGAGCGGTTCGTGGCCGACATGGTCAAGGCCCTGCAGCTGAATGCGATCAACGAGTTCAAGCGCTTCTACCGTTCGGTGGATGCGTTGCTGATCGATGACATTCAGTTCTTCGCCCGTAAAGAACGTTCCCAGGAAGAGTTTTTCCACACCTTCAACGCCCTGCTTGAAGGTGGCCAGCAGGTCATTCTCACCAGTGACCGCTACCCGAAAGAAATCGAAGGTCTTGAAGAACGCCTCAAATCCCGCTTCGGCTGGGGCCTGACGGTAGCCGTCGAGCCGCCGGAGCTGGAAACACGCGTGGCGATCCTGATGAAAAAGGCCGATCAGGCCAAAGTCGATCTGCCCCATGACGCGGCGTTCTTCATTGCCCAGCGTATTCGTTCCAATGTCCGTGAGCTGGAAGGCGCGCTCAAACGCGTGATCGCCCACTCGCACTTCATGGGCCGCGATATCACCATCGAGTTGATTCGCGAATCCCTGAAAGATCTGTTGGCACTGCAAGACAAACTGGTCTCTGTGGATAACATTCAGCGCACTGTCGCCGAGTACTACAAGATCAAGATCTCCGACTTGTTGTCCAAACGTCGTTCGCGTTCGGTAGCTCGTCCGCGTCAGGTCGCCATGGCGTTGTCCAAAGAACTGACCAACCACAGCTTGCCGGAAATCGGTGACGTGTTTGGCGGCCGGGACCACACGACTGTTTTGCACGCCTGTCGCAAGATCAACGAACTTAAGGAATCCGACGCGGACATCCGCGAGGACTACAAGAACCTGCTGCGTACACTGACCACTTGATGAACACCAGCGCAGCTTATTAAGGCAAGGGACTAGACCATGCATTTCACCATTCAACGCGAAGCCCTGTTGAAACCCCTGCAACTGGTCGCAGGCGTCGTCGAGCGCCGACAGACCTTGCCGGTGCTCTCCAACGTGCTGCTGGTTGTCGAAGGCCAGCAATTGTCGCTGACCGGTACCGACCTGGAAGTCGAGCTGGTCGGTCGTGTACAACTCGAAGAGCCTGCGGATCCAGGTTCCATCACTGTGCCTGCGCGCAAGCTGATGGATATCTGCAAAAGCTTGCCGAACGATGCGCTGATCGACATCAAGGTCGACGAGCAGAAGCTCGTGGTGAAGGCCGGCCGTAGCCGCTTCACCCTGTCGACCCTGCCGGCCAATGACTTCCCGACTGTGGAAGAAGGCCCAGGCTCGTTGACGTGCAGCCTTGAGCAAAGCAAATTGCGCCGTTTGATCGAACGCACCAGCTTCGCCATGGCCCAGCAGGACGTGCGTTACTACCTCAACGGCATGCTGTTGGAAGTTTCCGAAGGCATCATCCGCGCCGTGGCCACCGACGGTCACCGTCTGGCCATGTGCTCGATGAAGGCCGATATCGGTCAGCCGGATCGCCATCAGGTGATCGTGCCACGTAAAGGTATCCTTGAACTGGCGCGCCTGCTGACTGAACCGGACGGTATCGTCAGTATCGTACTGGGTCAGCACCACATTCGTGCGACCACTGGCGAGTTCACCTTCACCTCGAAACTGGTCGACGGTAAATTCCCGGACTACGAGCGTGTTCTGCCGAAAGGTGGCGACAAGCTGGTCCTCGGCGATCGTCAGGCCCTGCGTGAAGCCTTCAGCCGTACCGCGATTCTGTCCAACGAGAAGTACCGCGGCATCCGTCTGCAACTGGCCAACGGTCAGCTGAAGATCCAGGCGAACAACCCTGAACAGGAAGAAGCGGAAGAAGAAGTGGGCGTCGAGTACAACGGCGGCAATCTGGAAATCGGCTTCAACGTGAGCTACCTACTGGACGTGTTGGGCGTCATGACGACTGAGCAGGTTCGTCTGATCCTGTCCGACTCCAACAGCAGTGCGTTGGTGCAAGAGTCTGACAACGACGACTCGGCCTACGTTGTCATGCCGATGCGTCTGTAATCATGCTCAGCAGAAGCTAGATGTCCTTAAGTCGCGTCTCGGTCACCGCGGTGCGCAATCTGCACCCGGTGACCTTCTCCCCCTCCCCCCGAATCAACATTCTTTACGGCGCCAACGGCAGCGGCAAAACCAGTGTTCTGGAAGCCATTCATCTGCTGGGGCTTGCCCGTTCGTTTCGTAGCACCCGCCTGTTACCGGTCATCCAGTACGAGCAGCTCGCCTGTACGGTGTTTGGTCAGGTGGAGATGGCTGAGGGTGGGCACAGCGCCTTGGGGATCTCCCGCGACCGTCAAGGCGAGTTCCAGATTCGCATCGACGGGCAGAACGCTCGTAGCGCGGCGCAGCTAGCGGAAATTCTGCCGCTGCAGTTGATCAACCCTGACAGTTTCCGATTGCTGGAAGGCGCACCGAAGATTCGCCGGCAGTTTCTCGACTGGGGCGTGTTCCACGTGGAACCACGATTCATGTCCACCTGGCAGCGCTTGCAGAAGGCCCTGCGCCAGAGAAACTCTTGGCTGCGGCATGGTACACTTGACGCCGTTTCGCAAGCGGTTTGGGACAGGGAACTGTGCCAGGCCAGCGCTGAAATTGATGAATACCGCCGCGCTTACATCAAAGCCTTGAAACCAGTCTTTGAACAGACCTTGAGCGAACTGGTTGAGCTCGAGGGCTTAACGCTCAGCTATTACCGAGGTTGGGACAAAGACCGCGAGCTGAGTGCAGTGCTCGCCGGGTCCCTTCAGCGGGATCAGCAAATGGGTCATACCCAGGCCGGACCACAGCGTGCTGATTTGCGTCTTAGATTGGGCGCACACAACGCAGCGGACATTTTGTCTCGCGGTCAGCAGAAGCTGGTGGTCTGTGCATTGCGGATTGCCCAAGGGCACTTGGTCAGCCAGGCCCGACGCGGCCAGTGTATTTATCTGGTGGATGACCTGCCGTCCGAACTGGACGAGCACCACCGCCGCGCGCTTTGCCGCTTGCTGGAAGACTTACGCTGCCAGGTGTTTATCACCTGTGTAGATCACGAATTATTGAGGGAAGGCTGGCAGACGGAAACGCCAGTCGCTCTGTTCCACGTGGAACAGGGCCGTATCACCCAGACCCACGACCATCGGGAGTGAAGGCATTGAGCGAAGAAAATACGTACGACTCAACGAGCATTAAAGTGCTGAAAGGCCTGGATGCCGTACGCAAACGTCCCGGTATGTACATTGGTGACACCGACGATGGCAGCGGTCTCCACCACATGGTGTTCGAAGTGGTCGATAACTCGATCGACGAAGCTCTCGCCGGCCACTGCGACGACATCAGCATCATCATTCACCCGGACGAATCCATCACCGTTCGCGACAACGGTCGTGGCATCCCGGTAGACGTGCACAAAGAAGAAGGCGTCTCGGCAGCCGAGGTCATCATGACCGTGCTGCACGCTGGTGGTAAATTCGACGACAACTCCTACAAAGTATCTGGCGGTCTGCACGGTGTAGGTGTGTCGGTTGTGAACGCCCTGTCCGAAGAGCTGGTCTTGACCGTTCGCCGCAGCGGCAAAATCTGGGAACAGACCTACATTCACGGTGTTCCAAAAGAACCGATGAAAATCGTCGGTGAGAGTGAAAGCACCGGCACCCAGATTCACTTCAAGCCGTCCGACCTGACGTTCAAGAACATCCACTTCAGCTGGGACATCCTGGCCAAGCGGATTCGTGAACTGTCCTTCCTCAACTCCGGTGTCGGCATCGTCCTCAAGGATGAGCGCAGCGGCAAGGAAGAGCTGTTCAAGTACGAGGGTGGCCTGCGTGCGTTCGTTGAATACCTGAACACCAACAAGACCCCGGTCAACCAGGTGTTCCACTTCAACATCCAGCGCGAAGACGGCATCGGCGTGGAAATCGCCTTGCAGTGGAACGATAGCTTCAACGAGAACCTGTTGTGCTTCACCAACAACATTCCACAGCGCGATGGCGGTACTCACCTGGTGGGTTTCCGTTCCGCTCTGACGCGTAACCTGAACACCTACATCGAAGCCGAAGGTCTGGCGAAGAAGCACAAAGTCGCGACCACCGGTGACGATGCCCGTGAAGGCCTGACCGCGATCATTTCGGTTAAAGTGCCGGATCCGAAGTTCAGCTCCCAGACCAAAGACAAGCTGGTTTCTTCCGAAGTGAAGACCGCAGTCGAACAGGAAATGGGCAAGTACTTCTCCGACTTCCTGCTGGAAAACCCGAACGAAGCCAAACTGGTCGTCGGCAAGATGATCGATGCGGCTCGCGCTCGTGAAGCGGCGCGTAAAGCCCGTGAGATGACCCGCCGTAAAGGCGCGCTGGATATCGCCGGCCTGCCGGGCAAACTGGCTGACTGCCAGGAAAAAGACCCTGCCCTTTCCGAACTGTACCTCGTGGAAGGTGACTCTGCTGGCGGCTCCGCCAAGCAGGGACGCAACCGTCGGACCCAAGCCATCCTGCCTCTCAAGGGTAAGATCCTGAACGTCGAGAAGGCGCGCTTCGACAAGATGATCTCTTCGCAAGAAGTGGGCACCTTGATCACCGCGCTGGGCTGCGGCATTGGCCGCGATGAGTACAACATCGCGAAGCTGCGTTACCACAACATCATCATCATGACCGATGCTGACGTCGACGGTTCGCACATCCGTACCCTGCTGCTGACCTTCTTCTTCCGCCAGTTGCCGGAGCTGATCGAGCGCGGCTACATCTACATCGCCCAGCCGCCGCTGTACAAGGTCAAGAAAGGCAAGCAAGAGCAATACATCAAAGACGACGACGCCATGGAAGAGTACATGACGCAGTCGGCCCTGGAAGATGCGAGCCTGCACCTGAACGAGGAAGCCCCGGGTATTTCCGGACCCGCCCTCGAGCGTCTGGTGAATGACTTCCGTCTGGTAATGAAGACCCTCAAGCGTCTGTCGCGTCTGTACCCACAGGAGCTGACCGAGCACTTCATCTACCTGCCTGCCGTTAGCCTGGAGCAATTGTCCGATCACGCTGCAATGCAGGATTGGATGGCCCAGTACGAAGTTCGCCTGCGCACCGTCGAGAAGTCCGGCCTGGTTTACAAAGCCAGCCTGCGTGAAGACCGTGAACGTAACGTCTGGCTGCCTGAGGTCGAACTGATCTCCCACGGCTTGTCGAACTACGTCACCTTCAACCGCGACTTCTTCGGCAGCAACGATTACAAGACTGTTGTTTCTCTGGGCGCTCAACTGAGCACCTTGCTGGACGACGGCGCGTATATCCAGCGTGGCGAGCGCAAGAAGCCGGTCACCGAGTTCAAGGAAGCCCTTGAATGGCTGATGGCCGAAAGCACCAAGCGTCACACCATCCAGCGATACAAAGGTCTGGGTGAGATGAACCCGGATCAGCTGTGGGAAACCACCATGGACCCAAGCCAGCGCCGGATGCTCAAAGTGACCATCGAAGACGCCATTGGCGCGGACCAGATCTTCAACACCCTGATGGGTGATGCGGTCGAGCCTCGTCGTGACTTCATCGAAAGCAATGCCTTGGCGGTTTCCAACCTGGACTTCTGATCCAGAGCGAACCTGCCAAACGAAAAAGGCCAACGCTCAAGCGTTGGCCTTTTTTATTTCTGCGATTCCGTGAAAGCAGGCCCCGCGTGCCCTTTGTGCGAAGCCTGAAACCCAACAAACTCCAGGCATAAAAAAACCGGCTATATCAGCCGGTTTTTTTGCGCCCGAAAAAAACTTATGCACCATTTCCCGAATTTTATGTGTTTAGGAAATATGTATATAAATCATAAAGTTAAAAACATAAATCGCTACTTTTTGACAAAACGGTACACAGGTTATCCACAGAATCTCAGACAGCCATCTGATCGTTGGCCGAGGGGGTCGCAGGGGCTGCTGGAATCGAACCCATTTCCCGCTGCATCTGCTGGTTCCAGCTCTGCACCCGGTCATTCAGGTCAGCAATGGCTCGCGGCCCGCTACCCTCGGCATACATCGGTGCGCCGATGATCACGGTAATGACGCCCTGCTTCTTCGCCCAACCGGTTTTCGGCCAGAACTTGCCAGCATTGTGCGCAATCGGCAGCACGGGAAGTGCGGCGTTGACGGCTAAAGCGGTACCACCGCGAGAGAATTTTCCGATGGTGCCGTAAGGAACGCGCGTTCCTTCTGGAAAGATCAGGACCCAGACGCCGTCTTTCAGCAGTTCATCGCCCTTCTTCGCCACATGCTTGAGCGCCGCTTTCGGGTTGTCGCGGTCGATGGCGATCGGTCGCAGCATGGCCATCGCCCAGCCGAAGAACGGCACGAACAGCAGTGAACGCTTGAGCACTTGGCTCAACGGCTCGAAGTAAGCCGATAGAAAGAACGTCTCCCACGTGCTCTGGTGGTTCGACTGAATCACACAGGGCTGGTCTGGAACGTTCTCGGCCCCCTTCACTTCGTAGCTGATACCGAGAAAGACTTTGCTCAGCCACAAGGCGCAGCGGCACCAGTACACATTGATGAAGCGATAGCGCGCCTTGAACGGCAGAAAAGGCGCGATAAAAAAGCTCAGGCTGCACCAGAGCAAGGAACTGGTGCCCAGCAGCAGGTAAAAGAGGAAGGTTCTGATGGCCTGCAGTATCGACATGGCGACATTTACCGTTGCGGGCACTGCCCGCCTATTCAAGCGCACTCCCGATCAATCCTTGGCCAGGAATATCAGAAGCACTCTAATTGTGGATAAGTTCTGCGGCAATCGCCGCCAGATCGTCAAAAATCAAGGTGCCTACCGGTAGGGTCTTGCCCAAAGTCTTTTCGCCTTTCCCGGTCTTTACCAAAACTGGCTGAGAATCGACGGCTTTGGCGGCCTCCAGGTCACCAAGGGTATCGCCGACGAACCAAAGATTGGTCAGCGATACGTTGTAATGTGCGGCGATGGTTTTCAACATCCCGGGTTTTGGTTTGCGGCAATCGCAGCCATCGTCCGGCCCGTGCGGGCAATAGACGATCAGCCCGACTTCACCGCCCTGCTCCGCCACCCGCTCGCGCAAGCGCTCGTGCATGGCGTCCAGGGTGGCGATGTCGTAATAGCCGCGAGCGATGCCCGACTGGTTGGTAGCGACCGCCACCGTCCAGCCGGCCTTGCTCAACTGCGCGATGGCTTCGATCGAACCAGGGAGCGGAATCCACTCCTCCACCGACTTGATGTAAGCGTCGGAGTCGTAATTGATCACCCCGTCCCGATCGAGAATCAGCAGTTTCAACAGCAGCCCCTCAGCCCAGCAGCGAAATGTCGGCGACGCCGAGGAACAGCCCACGCAGGCGCGACAGCAACGCATAACGGTTGGCGCGGACCTTGGCATCTTCAGCGTTGACCATCACGGCTTCGAAGAACGCATCCACCGGCTCGCGCAAGGCAGCCAGACGTGCCAGCGATTCGCTGTACTGACGCGCCGCCGCCATCGGCTGGACAGCCTGGTCAGCTTGCTGGATCGCCGAGTACAGGGAGAACTCGTTGGCGTTGTCGAAGTACTTGGCTTCCACGACCGAAGGAACAGAGCCTTCGACCTTGCTCAGCAAGTTCGAAACGCGCTTGTTCACCGCGGCCAGGGCAGCGGCTTCCGGCAATTTGCGGAAGGCTTCTACCGCTTGTACGCGCTGATCGAAGTCCAGCGCCGAACCCGGTTTCAGGGCACGCACCGACAGGTAAGTCCCGACATCAACGCCTTCGTCTTCGTAACGGGCACGCAGACGGTCGAAGATGAACTCCAGCACCGAATCGTTGAGGCCGGCAACCTTGACCTTGGTACCGAACGCATTCACGGCAAACGCCACGGCATCGTTCAAGTCGAGGTCGAGCTTCTTGTCGATCAGGATGCGCAACACACCCAGCGCTGCACGGCGCAAGGCGTACGGGTCTTTGCTACCGGTTGGCAGCATGCCGATACCGAAAATGCCCACCAACGTGTCGAGCTTGTCAGCGATGGCCACGGCCGCACCGGTCAGGGTGGTCGGCAGTTCAGCGCCGGCACCGCGCGGCATGTACTGCTCGTTCAGCGCCAGAGCGACTTCTTCCGGCTCGCCGTCGTTGAGGGCGTAGTAGTAACCGGCGACACCTTGCATCTCCGGGAACTCACCGACCATCTCGGTCGCCAGGTCGCACTTGGACAGCAGGCCTGCACGGGAAGCCCATGCGGCGTTACCGCCAATGCGTTGGGCGATGAACGCAGCGAGTTTGGAAACGCGCTCGGCCTTGTCATAAACGCTGCCGAGTTTTTCCTGGAACACCACGTTCTGCAGGCGCAGGTTGAAGTCTTCGAGTTTCTGCTTCTTGTCTTGCTTGAAGAAGAACTCGGCGTCGGTCAGGCGTGGGCGAACCACTTTCTCGTTACCGGCGATGATCTGTTGCGGGTCTTTGCTTTCGATGTTGGCCACGGTGATGAAACGTGGCAGCAACTTGCCGTCGGCATCCAGCAGGCAGAAGTACTTCTGGTTGTCCTGCATGGTGGTGATCAGGGCTTCTTGCGGCACGTCGAGGAAACGCTCTTCGAACGAGCACACCAGCGGCACCGGCCATTCAACCAGCGCGGTCACTTCGTCGAGCAGCGCTGGCGGCACGATCGCCGTCCCTTCCTGCATCGTCGCCAGCTCTTCGACGCGCTTGCTGATCAGTTCGCGACGCTCGTTTGCGTCGGCGAGTACGTAAGCAGCACGCAGGTCGGTCAGGTAGTTGGCCGGCGAGGTGATGCGCACGCTTTCCGGGTGATGGAAGCGGTGACCACGGGAATCGCGGCCGGACTTCTGGGCGAGGATGGTGCAATCGATGACCTGGTCACCGAGCAGCATCACCAGCCACTGGGTCGGACGAACGAATTCTTCCTTGCGAGCACCCCAGCGCATGCGCTTGGGAATTGGCAGGTCGTTCAGGGAATCTTCGACGATGGTCGGCAGCAGGCTCGCGGTCGGTTTGCCGGCGATGCTTTGGCTGTAACGCAGTTTTGGGCCGCTCTGATCGATTTCGCTCAGGTCGACGCCGCACTTCTTGGCAAAACCCAAAGCTGCTTGAGTCGGGTTGCCTTCGGCATCGAACGCGGCCTGACGTGGCGGGCCATCGAGGTTGATGCTGCGATCCGGCTGCTGAGTCGCCAGATCGGTGATCAGCACAGCCAGACGACGCGGCGCGGCGTAGACGGTTTTGGTTTCGTAGTTCAGGCCAGCGGCTTGCAGGCCCTTGTCGATACCGGCCAGGAACGCGTCGGCCAGGGTGTTCAGGGCTTTGGGTGGCAGTTCTTCGGTGCCCAGTTCAACCAGAAAATCTTGAGCACTCATTGTGCAGCCTCCAGCTTGGCCAGTACTTCATCACGCAGGTCTGGGGTCGCCATCGGGAAGCCCAGCTTGGCGCGAGCCAGCAGATAGGCTTGCGCAACGGAACGCGCCAGGGTGCGCACTCGCAGAATGTATTGCTGACGCGCGGTCACCGAGATTGCCCGGCGCGCATCCAGCAGATTGAAGGTGTGGGAGGCCTTCAACACCATTTCGTAGCTCGGCAACGGCAGCGGCTGGTCGAGTTCGATCAGGCGCTTGGCTTCGCTTTCGTAGAAGTCGAACAGTTCGAACAGCTTCTCGACGTTGGCGTGTTCGAAGTTGTAGGTCGACTGCTCCACTTCGTTCTGGTGGAACACGTCGCCGTAGGTCACTTTGCCCATCGGGCCGTCCGCCCAGACCAGGTCGTAGACCGAGTCCACCCCTTGCAGGTACATGGCCAGGCGCTCAAGACCGTAAGTGATCTCGCCGGTCACCGGGTAGCACTCGATGCCGCCCGCTTGCTGGAAGTAGGTGAACTGCGTTACTTCCATGCCGTTGAGCCAGACTTCCCAGCCCAGGCCCCAGGCGCCCAGTGTTGGCGATTCCCAGTTGTCTTCAACGAAGCGAATGTCGTGGACCAGCGGGTCCAGGCCGACATGCTTGAGGGAGCCCAGGTACAGTTCCTGAAAGTTGTCCGGGTTCGGCTTCAGCACGACCTGGAACTGGTAGTAGTGCTGCAGACGGTTCGGGTTTTCGCCGTAGCGGCCGTCAGTCGGGCGACGACTGGGCTGCACATAAGCGGCGTTCCAGGTTTCCGGGCCGATGGCGCGCAGAAACGTTGCAGTGTGGAAAGTCCCGGCGCCTACTTCCATATCGTAGGGCTGAAGTACCACACAACCTTGCTCGGCCCAGTATTGCTGGAGGGCGAGGATCAAGTCTTGGAAGGTACGCACGGCTGGCGTAGGCTGGCTCACGAAATTCACCTGTTTCTTGGGCTGCGATTTAAAGAGCGGGAGTATACCCGATTCGGTCCAGCGCACGCCCCCTGGAGCCTTATGCCACGCTGCTTTTGGTGTTCCGAAGATCCGCTGTACATGGCTTATCACGATCAGGAGTGGGGCACGCCGCTACGCGATGCGCAGGGATTGTTCGAGTTGCTTTTGCTCGAAGGGTTCCAGGCGGGCCTTTCCTGGATCACCGTGCTGCGTAAACGTGAGCGATATCGCGAGGTGTTGTTCGGCTTCGACGTACAACGGGTGGCGCAGATGAGCGATGCGGAAATCGATGAATTGATGCTCGATCCGGGCATTATTCGCAATCGCCTCAAACTCAATGCGGCCCGGCGCAACGCCCAGGCCTGGCTGGCACTGGAGGATCCGGTGGAGTTTCTCTGGTCCTTCGTTGACGGCAAGCCTGTGATCAATCATTTCAAGGATCGCAGTGAAGTACCGGCCGTGACGCCGACCGCCGT
This sequence comes from Pseudomonas sp. PMCC200344, assembly GCF_030053095.1. Taxonomy (NCBI): domain Bacteria; kingdom Pseudomonadati; phylum Pseudomonadota; class Gammaproteobacteria; order Pseudomonadales; family Pseudomonadaceae; genus Pseudomonas; species Pseudomonas sp. PMCC200344. The sequence goes on from NZ_CP125618.1 coordinate 11,509, forward strand.
GGAGATGAGCAAAGGCCTGAAAAAGGCCGGCTTCACGTTCGTCGGCCCGACTATTTGTTACGCGCTGATGCAGGCCTCGGGCATGGTCATGGACCACACCCGGGATTGCGATCGCTACGCGGCGCTGGCGAACGGCGGTTAGAATAGCCGCCTCGCGCACAGCACAAGATCAGGAGTGACCTGTGGATAAGTTTAAAGGCGCCTTGCTGGTAGGCGCTCTGCGGCTGTTTGCCCTGCTTCCGTGGCGGGCAGTGCAGGCAGTGGGCTCGGTCATCGGCTGGGTCATGTGGAAAACCCCCAACCGTTCCCGCGATGTCGTGCGGATCAATCTCGCCAAGTGCTTCCCCGACATGGACCCGGCCGAGCGTGAGCGTCTGGTGGGCCAGAGCCTGAAAGACATTGGCAAGTCGCTGACCGAAAGTGCCTGCGCCTGGATCTGGCCGGCTCAGCGCTCCATTGATCTGGTGCGTGAAGTCGAAGGTCTCGACGTATTAAAGGACGCCCTCGCCTCCGGCAAAGGGGTCGTCGGCATCACCAGTCACCTGGGCAACTGGGAAGTGTTGAACCACTTCTATTGCAACCAGTGCAAACCGATCATTTTCTATCGCCCGCCCAAGTTGAAAGCGGTGGACGATTTGCTGCGCAAGCAACGGGTGCAACTGGGCAACCGCGTGGCCGCTTCCACCAAGGAAGGTATCCTCAGCGTCATCAAGGAAGTGCGCAAAGGTGGTGCAGTGGGCATTCCCGCTGACCCGGAACCGTCCGAATCCGCCGGGATTTTCGTGCCGTTCTTCGCCACTCAGGCCCTGACCAGCAAATTCGTACCGAACATGCTCGCCGGCGGCAAAGCGGTCGGCGTGTTTCTGCATGCGCTACGTCTGCCGGACGGTTCGGGTTACAAAGTGATCCTCGAAGCCGCGCCAGAAGCCATGTACAGCACCGATACCGAGACGTCCTGCGCAGCCATGAGCCAAGTGGTCGAGCGCTATGTGCGGGCGTATCCGAGCCAGTACATGTGGAGCATGAAGCGCTTCAAGAAGCGTCCGCCGGGTGAAGAACGCTGGTATTGAGTTGATTGGCATGATCTGTGGATAACCTTGAGGCCAGGGTTATCCACAACCGTTCAATAAAGGGCGCAGAAGATGTCCGAACACCGCAAATCGTTTCGCATCAAGATCAGTCACCACAGCTTCGGCGAATGCCTGGGCCAGACGCGTAACCTGTCGACGACAGGCGTCTACGTCAAGCATCCGGGCCTGTCGACATTGCCCAAGGGCGCGGTGGTATACGGTCAGGTGCAGGACTTACCCACAGGCGCGCCGCGGGTGCGCATGGAGGTGGTGCTGGTGGATGCCGAGGGCATTGGCCTGCGATACCTCTGATCAGTGAGCCTGACGCTCAAGCTTCTTCAGAAACACGGTCATTTCCTTTTCGGCCTGCTTGTCGCCATGGGAGCGAGCGGCTTCCAGACCCTGTTCCCACGCCTGACGTGCGGATGCGAAATCCTTAAGCCCCAGATGGGCCTTGCCCAATAGCTTCCAGGCCGCTGAATACTTCGGATCAAATTCGACGCAACGCTGGAAATGCTCGGCGGCCTTGGCGTTTTCCCCAAGATCCAGATAACCCTTGCCCAGCCCGAAGCGCAGCAATGAGTTATCCACACCCTTGGCGAGCATTTTTTCCAGGGATTCGATCATGGTGAATTCCTTATTCGGGTGTCTCAGGGAGGGATCTGTTTTCGTGAGATCGCCTTCGCGAGCAGGCTCGCTCCCACAGTTGATCTTCAGTGAACACAGATTTTGTGTACGGCAAAAATCCATTGTGGGAGCGAGCCTGCTCGCGAAGAGGCCCGTCCGGCCACCGCAAATCCCGGATCAGAAGAAGCTGAGTCCCACATGGAACAGCTTTTCCACATCCCGAATATGCTTTTTATCCACAAGGAACAGAATCACATGGTCGCCAGCCGCGATCACTGTGTCGTCGTGGGCAATGATCACCTCTTCGTCACGGATGATTGCGCCAATGGTGGTGCCCGGCGGCAGGCCAATGTTCTCAATGCACTTGCCGATGACCTTACTCGACTTTTCATCGCCATGGGCAATCGCCTCGATGGCTTCCGCCGCGCCCCGGCGCAATGAGTGCACGCTGACGATATCGCCGCGACGCACGTGCGCCAGCAAGGTGCCGATGGTCGCCAATTGCGGGCTGATAGCGATGTCGATGTCGCCGCCCTGGATCAGGTCGACGTAGGCCGGGTTGTTGATGATCGTCATCACCTTCTTCGCACCCAGGCGCTTGGCCAGCAGCGACGACATGATGTTGGCTTCGTCGTCGTTGGTCAGCGCCAGGAAAAGGTCGGCGTCGGCGATGTTCTCTTCCAGCAGCAGATCCCGATCCGAAGCGCTGCCCTGCAATACCACGGTGCTGTCGAGGGTGTCCGAGAGATGACGGCAGCGCGCCGGGTTCATCTCGATGATCTTCACTTGGTAACGGCTTTCGATGGCCTCGGCCAGACGTTCACCGATCTGCCCGCCGCCAGCAATGACGATGCGCTTGTAGCTCTCATCGAGGCGGCGCATTTCGCTCATCACGGCGCGAATATTCGCCTTGGCGGCGATGAAAAAGACTTCGTCGTCTGCCTCGATCACCGTATCGCCCTGCGGCAGGATCGGCCGATCACGACGAAAAATCGCCGCCACACGGGTTTCGACATTCGGCATGTGTTCACGCAACTGACGCAGTTGCTGACCCACCAGCGGGCCGCCGTAGTACGCCTTGACCGCCACCAATTGGGCTTTGCCTTCGGCGAAGTCGATCACCTGCAAGGCGCCCGGATGCTGGATCAGGCGCTTGATGTAATTGGTGACCACTTGCTCCGGGCTGATCAGCACGTCCACCGGGATCGCTTCGTTGTCGAACAGCTCGGAGCGAGTCAGGTAGGCGGCTTCGCGAACCCGGGCGATTTTGGTCGGCGTGTGAAACAGGGTGTGGGCGACTTGGCAGGCCACCATGTTGGTTTCGTCGCTGTTGGTCACCGCCACCAGCATGTCGGCGTCGTCCGCGCCGGCCTGACGCAGCACTGTCGGCAGTGAACCGCGGCCTTGCACGGTGCGGATGTCCAGCCGATCACCGAGGTCGCGCAGGCGTTCGCCGTCGGTGTCGACCACGGTGATGTCGTTGGCCTCGCTGGCCAAGTGTTCTGCCAGCGAACCGCCGACCTGCCCTGCGCCGAGGATGATGATTTTCATCCAGTCACTCCCTTAAAACCCATTAACCGCGCGCGGCGGCGATCTTGATCAGCTTGGCGTAGTAGAACCCGTCGTGGCCGCCGTCCTGGGCCAGCAATTGGCGACCGTGAGGCTGCTTGATACCGGCTTGAGTGGCGAGGTCCAGTTCACGGGCGCCCGGCGTACGAGCGAGGAAGGCTTCGATCACTTCGGTGTTCTCGGTCGGCAGCGTCGAGCAGGTGGCGTAAAGCAGGATGCCGCCGACCTCCAAAGTTATCCACATGGCATCGAGCAGCTCACCTTGCAGCACCGCCAGCGCAGCGATGTCGTCGGGTTGACGAGTCAGCTTGATGTCCGGGTGACGACGAATCACACCGGTGGCCGAGCACGGCGCGTCCAGCAGAATGCGTTGGAACGGCTTGCCGTCCCACCAGGTCGCGGTGTCGCGGCCGTCGGCGGCGATCAGTTCGGCGCTCAGGCCCAGGCGTGCGAGGTTTTCCCGCACTCGCACTAGACGCTTGGCTTCCAGGTCCACCGCCACCACGCCGGCGAGTGCCGGCTCGGCTTCAAGGATGTGGCAGGTCTTGCCGCCCGGTGCGCAGCAGGCGTCCAGCACCCGTTGGCCCGGTGCCAGGTCGAGCAGATCGGCGGCCAGTTGCGCGGCTTCGTCCTGCACGCTGATCCAGCCTTCGGCGAAACCCGGCAGGCTGCGCACGTCGGCAGCGGCTTCGAGAATGATGCCGTCCTGACTGTAAACGCATGGCGTGGCGGCGATGCCGGCGTCGGTCAGCAACCCGAGGTAAGCATCGCGGCTGTGATGACGACGGTTGACCCGCAGGATCATCGGCGGATGCGCGTTGTTCGCCGCACAAATGGCTTCCCATTGTTCAGGCCAGAAGGCTTTCAGGGATTTTTGCAGCCAGCGCGGGTGGGCGGTGCGCACGACCGGGTCGTGTTCCAGCTCGGCCAGCAGCGCTTCGCTTTCACGCTGGGCGCGGCGCAGCACGGCGTTGAGCAAGGCCTTGGCCCAGGGCTTTTTCAGCTTGTCGGCGCAACCCACGGTTTCACCGATGGCGGCATGGGCCGGAACCCGGGTGTAGAGCAACTGGTAGAGACCGACCAGCAACAGCGCTTCGACATCGGCATCGGCTGCCTTGAACGGCTTCTGCAGCAACTTGGCCGCCAGCGCCGACAAACGCGGCTGCCAGCGCGCGGTGCCGAATGCCAAGTCTTGAGTGAAGCCGCGGTCGCGGTCTTCGACCTTGTCCATTTGCGTCGGCAGGGAACTGTTGAGTGAGGCTTTTCCGTTAAGAACAGCAGCAAGTGCCTTGGCGGCGGCCAGACGTGGATTCATTGAGCGTCTGCCGCTTGACCGAGGACGGTGCCGACGGCGAATTTCTCACGACGGCTGTTGAACAAGTCGCTGAAGTTCAGCGCCTTGCCGCCGGGCAATTGCAGACGAGTCAGACACAGGGCTTGCTCACCGCAGGCGACGATCAAACCATCCTTGCTGGCGCTGAGGATTTCCCCCGGTGCGCCCTGCCCTTCAGCGAGGCTGGCGGCCAGGACTTTCAGCGCTTCGCCGTTCAGCGTGCTGTGGGTAATCGGCCATGGATTGAAGGCGCGAACCAGGCGTTCCAGCTCAACCGCCGGGCGACTCCAGTCGATGCGCGCTTCGTCCTTGTTCAATTTGTGAGCATAAGTGGCGAGGCTGTCGTCCTGCACTTCGCCTTCCAAAGTGCCCGCAGCGAGGCCGGCAATCGCCTGAATCACGGCTGGCGGACCCATTTCGGCCAGACGGTCGTGGAGGCTGCCACCGGTGTCTTCACCGGTGATCGGCGTGGTGACTTTGAGCAGCATCGGCCCGGTGTCGAGGCCCAGTTCCATGCGCATCACGGTCACACCGCTTTCGCTGTCGCCCGCTTCGACGGCACGCTGGATCGGCGCCGCACCGCGCCAGCGTGGCAGCAAGGAGGCGTGGCTGTTGATGCAACCCAGGCGCGGAATATCCAGCACCACTTGCGGCAGGATCAGGCCGTAGGCGACCACCACCAGCAAGTCCGGTTTGAGCGCGGCCAGTTCAGCCTGAGCGTCTTCGTTGCGCAGCGTCGGCGGTTGCAGCACAGGAATGTTGTTTTCCAGAGCCAACTGCTTGACCGGGCTGGGCATCAGTTTTTGCCCGCGACCCGCCGGACGGTCCGGTTGGGTGTAGACCGCGACGATCTCATAAGGGCTGTCGAGCAGGGCCTTGAGGTGATCGGCGGCGAATTCCGGGGTGCCGGCAAAGACGATGCGCAGTGGCTCAGTCATTCAAAAGGTCTCGCAAAAGAAAAAGGCTTGCCGCAGCAAGCCTTTGAAAGGAGGGCATCAAGCGTTCTGGCGATGGAGCTTTTCCAGTTTCTTCTTGATTCGGTCGCGTTTGAGACTGGACAGGTAGTCAACGAACAATTTGCCGTTCAGGTGGTCGCATTCATGCTGGATGCACACCGCGAGCAGGCCTTCGGCGATCAGTTCGTAAGGCTGGCCGTCGCGGTCCAGGGCCTTGATCTTGACCTTCTGTGGGCGATCCACGTTTTCGTAGAAGCCCGGCACCGAGAGGCAGCCTTCCTGATATTGCTCCATCTCGTCGGTCAGGGTTTCGAACTCGGGGTTGATGAACACCCGTGGTTCGCTGCGGTCTTCGGAGAGGTCCATCACGACGATACGTTTGTGCACGTTGACCTGGGTCGCGGCGAGGCCGATGCCTGGCGCTTCATACATTGTTTCAAACATGTCATCGACCAACTGACGCACTTCGTCGTCCACTACGGCCACAGGTTTGGCGATAGTGCGCAGGCGCGAATCGGGGAATTCGAGGATGTCTAAAATGGCCATAAGCTTAATTGCTGCACGTTTGAGGTAATGTCGGGTCGATGGCCTGGCGGGTCCGAAGATGCAGGCTACCGTTGTAAAACGTAGCTTCCTGCTCTTTTTGGTGAAGAGTCGGGAGCGAGCCACGAGGGCTCTGGCGTTCTACGCGAATGCACATAATAAAGGGATTCACCGCATGAGGAAATCACTACTCGCCTTGCTCCTTCTGGCCTCGGCCGGTTTGGCACACGGGCAAGTGCAACTCAAGGAAGGTTTTCCACAGCAATACACCGTGGTATCGGGTGACACACTCTGGGACATATCGGGGAAATACCTTCGTGAACCGTGGAAATGGCCGGAACTCTGGCAGGCCAATCCACAGATCGAAAACCCCAATCTCATTTACCCCGGCGACTCGCTGTCGCTGGTCTACGTCAACGGGCAGCCACGCCTGACCCTCAATCGCGGCGCTTCCCGGGGCACCATCAAGCTGTCGCCACGCATCCGCAGTAGCCCGGTTGCCGATGCGATCCCGAGCATTCCGCTGCAATCGATCAACAGCTTTCTGCTGAGCAACCGCATCGTCGATAAGGTCGAGGACTTCGACAAGGCGCCTTATATCGTCGCTGGCGATGCCGAACGCGTACTCAGTGGCACCGGTGACCGAATCTTCGCTCGCGGCCACTTCGACCCGGCTCAGCCGGTTTACGGCATCTTCCGTCAGGGCAAGGCCTACACCGATCCTGTCAGTAAAGAATTTTTGGGGATCAATGCCGATGACATCGGCGGTGGCGAGATTGTGGCCACCGAAGGCGACGTCGCCACCCTGGCGCTGCAACGCACCACTCAGGAAGTTCGCCTCGGCGACCGCTTGTTCAGCGGTGAAGAGCGCTCCATCAACTCAACCTTCATGCCCAGTGCGCCCAAAACCGAGATCAACGGGTTGATCATCGACGTGCCGCGCGGGGTTACCCAAATTGGCGCGCTGGACGTGGTCACGCTGAACAAGGGCCAGCGCGATGGCCTGGCCGAAGGCAACGTGTTGGTGGTGATGAAAACCGGCGAAACCGTGCGTGACCGGATCACCGGCCAGCCATTGAAAATCCCGGATGAGCGCGCCGGTTTGCTGATGGTTTTCCGCACCTACGACAAGCTCAGCTACGGGCTGGTGCTCAACGCATCACGCTCCCTGGCGGTGCTGGACAAGGTGCGAAATCCTTAACAGGCTCCACAAGTTACCAACAGAGTTATCCACAGCTTATTCCCGTTTGAACGGGGCTCATAACGATCAAGGATGATCCATGTCGCTGTCTGCTTTTGCACCGGTTTCCCCTGCGGAACTGGAAGCTCGTTTACGTTTGCATCGCCTGCCGGAACTCGGTCCTGCGCGATTCAAGAAATTGCTTGAGGCCTTCGGCTCGGCGTCCAAAGCTATCAGCGCGCCGGCCAGTGCCTGGCGTTCGTTGGGTTTGCCCCTCGCTTGCGCGGAGGCCAGGCGCTCCAGTGAAATCCGTGATGGCGCGAGCCATGCATTGGCCTGGTTAGAGCGTCCGGGCCAACATTTACTGATGTGGGACCAATCTGACTATCCGGCACTGTTGGCGGAAATCAGTGATGCGCCGCCGCTGTTATTCGTGGCGGGCGATCCCGGCATTCTGGAAAAACCGCAGCTGGCGATGGTCGGCAGCCGTCGCGCTTCGCGGCCGGGCATGGACACCGCCGCCGCCTTTTCCCGCAGTCTGGCCGGCGCCGGTTTTGTCATTACCAGCGGTTTGGCACTGGGCATTGATGCCGCCGCGCATCAAGCCGCTTTGGACGTGGGGGGGCGAACGGTCGGTGTACTTGGCACGGGACTTGAAAAGTTTTATCCACAGCGTAATCGACGACTGGCAGACGCCATGATCGCCTCGGGCAGCGCAGTGCTTTCGGAGTTCCCGCTGGACGCCGGGCCGACCGCCAGTAACTTCCCCCGGCGCAATCGAATCATCAGCGGTTTATCCCTGGGCGTGCTGGTGGTCGAGGCGAGTGTCGCCAGCGGTTCGTTGATCACCGCGAGGCTGGCGGCGGAACAAGGGCGCGAGGTGTATGCAATCCCAGGCTCGATTCATCACCCGGGCGCAAAGGGTTGTCATCAGCTGATCCGCGACGGCGCGGTGCTGGTAGAAACCATCGAGCATATCCTCGAAGCGTTGCGCGGCTGGCAGCATTTGCCATTATCCACAGCGACACCAGCGGTGACACATCCGTTGCTCATGCTGCTGCATGCCGCGCCCCACACCAGTGAAGCGTTGTCCGTCACCAGCGGCTGGGCCTTGCCGAAAGTGCTGGCAGCGCTGACGGAGCTGGAAATGGACGGCCGTGCGGTCTGCGAAAGCGGGCGCTGGTTTGCGCGGGTGAGCTAGGTTTTATAAGGAAGATCGGTAAACTGCGCAGAGCCTTATTCCGGAGAGTTTTTCATGGTCAACAATTGGCGTGTGCAACAAGCCGCGCAAGCCATTCGCGCAGGGGCGGTGATTGCCTATCCAACCGAGGCAGTCTGGGGCCTGGGTTGCGACCCGTGGGACGAAGAAGCGGTAGAACGTCTGCTGCTGCTCAAGGGTCGGTCGGTGGATAAGGGCCTGATTCTGGTCGCCGACAACATTCGCCAGTTCGATTTTCTCTTCGAAGACTTCCCTGAACTGTGGATGGATCGCATGGCCAGCACCTGGCCGGGGCCGAATACCTGGCTGGTGCCGCATCAGAATCTGTTGCCGCAGTGGATTACGGGTGTGCACGAGACGGTGGCGTTGCGGGTCAGCGATCACCCGTTGGTGCGGGATTTGTGCGCGGTGGTCGGGCCGCTGGTTTCGACCTCGGCCAATCCACAGGGCCGGCCGGCGGCGCGCACACGGATTCGCGTGGAGCAGTATTTCCGTGGGCAGGTTGATTTGGTGCTGGGTGGGAATTTAGGTGGTCGCAAGAACCCGAGCGTGATCCGGGATCTCGCGACCGGGAACGTAATTCGCCCGGATTGAGACCGCAGTGCGGCCATTCGCGAGCAGGCTCGCTCCCACATTGATTTTCAGTGGACACGAGATTTGTGTTCAACACCGATCCTGTGGGAGCGGGCTTGCTCGCGAAGAGGCCCTCAAGGCAACAGAACAGTCGAACCAGTCGTACGCCGCGCCGACAACTCGGTCTGCGCCTGCGCCGCTTCGGCCAATGGATACTTCTGGCTGATGTCCACCTTCAGCTTGCCGCTGATGATCATCTCGAACAGTTCATCCGCCATTCGCTGCAAGTTCTCGGCGTTATTGGCGTAGGTCGCGAGCGTAGGCCGGGTCACGTACAACGAACCCTTTGCCGAGAGAATCCCCAGGTTCACCCCGTCTACCGCACCCGACGCATTGCCGAAGCTCACTACCAGCCCGCGAGGCGCCGCGCTATCAAGCGAAGTCAGCCAAGTGTCCTTGCCCACGCCGTCGTACACCACCGGGACTTTTTTCCCGTCAGTCAATTCCAGTACACGCTGTGCGACGTTTTCATGACTGTAATCGATGGTTGCCCAAGCGCCGTTGGCCATGGCCAGTGCGGCTTTCTCCGGTGAGCTGACCGTGCCGATCAACTTCACGCCCAAGGCCTTTGCCCACTGGCAGGCCAGGGAACCGACGCCACCCGCGGCAGCGTGAAACAGGATGGTTTCGCCACCCTTGAGTTCATACGTCTGACGCAGCAGGTACTGCACGGTCAGGCCCTTGAGCATTACGCCCGCGGCCTGTTCGAAGCTGATCGCGTCCGGCAGGTGCACCAGATTGGTCTCCGGCAACACGTGAACGTCGCTGTAGGCGCCCAACGGACCGCTGCCGTACGCCACGCGATCACCCACTTTGAACCGGGTGACTTCACTGCCCACCGCCTCGACCACGCCCGCGCCTTCCGAGCCCAGGCCCGATGGCAGGGCTGGCGGCGCATAGAGGCCGCTGCGGTAATAGGTGTCGATGAAATTCAGGCCGATGGCCTTGTTAGTCACGCGAACCTGCTGCGGGCCGGGCTCGGCGGGTTGGTAATCGACATAATCGAGCACTTCAGGGCCGCCATGGGCGCGGAACTGGATACGCTTAGCCATCAGAACTCTCCTTAGGTCTTAGCTACTAGAGTTGTAGCGCGAAGCTCCCTATCGAACTCCCAAGCTTGATCTTCGTCAACTGCGGCAGGTCCATCTGCGATGTTATGCTACGCGCCCATTTGCGCCGGCCCCCGCTCCCATGGAGCGCCGCGTAGCTTTGCCCGATTCAAGGTGATGACATGACGACCCGCACCGAGGCCGTAAAAGCCTACCTGCTCGACCTGCAAGACCGCATTTGCGCGGCCCTCGAAGCTGAAGACGGCGGCACGCAGTTCGTCGAAGACGCCTGGACCCGGCCTGCCGGCGGTGGCGGTCGCACCCGGGTGATCGAAAACGGCGCGGTCATCGAAAAGGGCGGCGTCAACTTTTCCCACGTCTTCGGCAGCGGTCTCCCACCGTCCGCCAGCGCCCATCGCCCAGAACTGGCCGGCCGTGGCTTCGAAGCCCTTGGCGTCTCTTTGGTTATTCACCCGCACAACCCGTATGTGCCGACGTCCCACGCCAACGTGCGCTTTTTCATCGCTGAAAAAGAAGGCGAAGAACCGGTCTGGTGGTTCGGCGGTGGCTTCGACCTGACCCCTTATTACGGCAATGAAGAAGACTGCGTGCATTGGCACCGCGTCGCGGAGCAGGCCTGCGCGCCGTTCGGTCCGGATGTTTACCCGCGCTACAAGGCCTGGTGCGACAGCTATTTCCACATCAAACATCGCCACGAGCCGCGCGGCATCGGCGGCCTGTTCTTCGATGACTTGAACGAGTGGGACTTCGACACCAGCTTCGCCTTCATGCGTGCCATCGGTGATGCGTTCATCGACGCCTACCTGCCGATCGTGCAGCGCCGCAAAAATGATGCGTTTACCGCCAAACAGCGTGAGTTCCAGGAATTCCGCCGTGGGCGCTACGTTGAATTCAACCTGGTCTACGACCGCGGTACGCTGTTCGGTCTGCAATCGGGCGGGCGTACCGAGTCGATTCTGATGTCTCTGCCGCCGCAAGTACGCTGGAGCTACGACTGGAAAGCCGAGCCGGGCAGCGAAGAAGCACGGCTGACCGAGTACTTCCTGCAAGACCGCGATTGGTTGGCCAAGGCCTGAACGAGGAATCCTGATGGACCGTTACGTCGTATTCGGTAACCCGATTGGTCACAGCAAGTCGCCGCTGATCCACCGTCTGTTCGCCGAGCAGACGGCTCAAAAGCTGGACTACAGCACGTTGCTGGCGCCCCTCGACGATTTTTCCACGTGCGCCCGGACGTTTTTCCTCGAAGGTCGCGGGGCGAATGTGACGGTGCCGTTCAAGGAAGAGGCCTATCGTCTGGCGAACAGCCTGACGGCGCGGGCGCAACGCGCCGGTGCGGTGAACACTCTGAGCAAACTGGCCGATGGCAGTCTGCTGGGCGACAACACCGATGGCGCCGGATTGGTGCGGGACCTGACGGTCAACGCCGGTTTCAGCCTCAAGGGCAAACGCATCCTGCTGCTCGGTGCTGGCGGCGCGGTGCGCGGCGCACTGGAGCCGTTGCTGGCTGAGCAACCCGCCTCGGTGGTCATCGCCAACCGCACGGTGGAAAAAGCCGAACTGTTGGCGGAATTGTTCGCGGACCTGGGGCCGGTGTCGGCCAGTGGATTTGATTGGTTGAAGGAGTCGGTCGATCTGATCATCAACGCGACGTCCGCCAGTCTGTCAGGGGAAGTACCGCCGATTGCCAGCAGTTTGATCGAGCCGGGCAAGACGGTGTGCTACGACATGATGTACGGCAAGGAGCCGACCTCGTTCTGCCGTTGGACCAGTGAACATGGTGCGGCGGTGTCGATGGATGGCTTGGGGATGCTCGCGGAACAAGCGGCAGAAGCCTTCTTCCTGTGGCGCGGTGTGCGCCCGGATACGGCGCCGGTGCTCGCCGAACTTCGCCGCCAGTTGGCCCTTTAAAAGCTTCGCGAGCAGGCTCGCTCCCACAGGGGATCACCGAAAACCTGTGGGAGCGAGCCTGCTCGCGAATGGCTGCGATACCGATTCCGGATCAGTCTTCGAACCTTATGGGACATTTCTCCGCGCCTTCCAGCTTCCTCAATTCTTCCACCACCTGCGGCCGTGCACGCCGCAGGGTCAGGCTGCGATCCTGCCGCAGCAGCCGTCGCGCTTCCTGGTGCAGCATCTCCACGCCTGAATAGTCGATGAAATTGATCTGCTGCGCTTCAATCACCACGCGCGCGCCGTGCATTCGTTGCAGGCGTACTTGCAGGTAATGGCTGGCGCCAAAAAAGATCGAACCACCAACCCGAAGAATGTCTTCATCCCCATCTCGCCAATGCTGAACACGCGGTTGCGAGGTGCGTTTGAGGTAGAAGAACAGCGAGGCCAGCACCCCGGCGTAGATCGCAGTCTGCAATTCCAGCAGCAGCGTGGCGACACAGGTCAGCGCCATGACCAGGAACTCGGCGCGGCTGACCCGCAACAACGCGCGAATACCGCGATGATCCACCAGCCCCCAGGCGATCAACAGAATGCTGCCGGCCATGGCCGGGATCGGAATGTGCGCGATCAAATTCGCGCCGAAGATGGCGAACAGCGCCACCCACACCGCCGAAAAAACGCCAGCCATCGGCGAGCAGGCACCCGCTTCGTAGCTCAGGCCGGAGCGGGTGAAAGAGCCGGCTGACAGCGATCCGGAAAAAAACGCACCGACCATGTTCGATAAACCCTGGGCGCGGACTTCCTGATTGGCGTCGAGCAACTGTTGGGAGCGGGCCGACAAGGATCGGGCGATTGACAGACTGGTGACCAGCCCGAGCATGCCCACCGCCACCGCGCTGGGTAGTAAACGCAGAATCAGGTCCAGATCCAGCGGCAGCGGGCTGAAGGGCGGCAGCCGCCCGACAAATGCGCTGACCAACTTCACATGACCGAACATCGATGGCCAGAGCCAGACCAGCAATCCGCTCAGCACCAGGGTGATCAATAGCGTCGGCCAGCGTGGCAACAGCAGTTTCAACACCACGCCCACCACGACAGTCGCCAAGCCCAGCATTAACGAAGGTTTATTCACTTCGCCGAGGTGACTGAACAGCATCATCAAACTGTTCAGCGCTGTTGCCTGGTTGGGCAATTCCAGCCCCAACAGATTCGGCAGTTGGCCGATGGCAATCACCACCGCCGCGCCGAGGGTGAAACCCAGTACTACCGAGTGCGAGACGAAATTCACCAAGGCACCGAAGCGCAGCAAACCGAGCAGCCACTGGAAAATGCCGGCAAGCAGCGTCAGCAACAGGATCAGGGTGACGTAGTCCTCTGACGCGGGAACGGTCAGCGGACTGACGCTGGCGTACAAGACAATAGAGATCGCCGCCGTAGGACCGCAGATCAAGTGCCACGAAGAACCCCAGAGACACGCGATCAGCACTGGGACAATCGCAGCGTACAGACCGTATTCAGGTGGGAGACCGGCGATCAGCGCGTAGGCAATGGATTGCGGCAACGCGAGAATCGCACCGCTGAGGCCGACGATCAGGTCACGACCGACGCTGGCGCGGGTTTGCCGGGGCATCCAGCTGAGGAAGGGGAAGAGCGAATGGCGGCTAGGGAAGGCCATGGGTCCTCTCGGGTGAGATTTTGCGCAAGGGTAGCAGGGTGTGAGGAGTGTCAGGTTGATCGACCCCTCACCCTAACCCTCTCCCCAAGGGGTAGAGGGGACTGATCGAGGTGTTCTTTCGAGCTACATCGACCTGAGATATCGAGTCGAACTCATGTTAGAACAGCATGAAGATCGGCCCCCTTTCCCCCTCTCCCCTCTGGGGAGAGGGCTGGATCCTGAGTCAGACACAATACTCAGGATCGATCCATCAAAGCTTCGCCTTCACCGCCCCCAACGCATCCTTCCCATCCACTGTCTTCACCCCATCCAGCCATTTATCCAACACGGCCGGATTCGCCTTGATCCACGCCTTGGCCGCATCAGCATTGCTGACCTTCTTATTCACCACCTCGGCCATGATGCTGTTCTCCATTTCCTGGGTGAAACTCAGGTTGGTGAGCAGTTTGCCGACGTTCGGGCAGGCCTGTGCATAACCTTTGCGGGTCAGGGTGTAGACGCTGCCGGTGTCGCCGAAGTATTTCTCGCCGCCCTTCAGGTAATGCATTTTCAGTTGCACGTTCATCGGGTGCGGGGTCCAGCCGAGGAAGGTCACGAACTTCTGTTTCTTCACCGCGCGAGACACTTCGGCCAGCATGGCCTGCTCGCTGGACTCGACCAGTTTCCACTGGCCCATGTCGAAGTCGTTCTTCTTGATGATTTCCTGCAAGGAGATGTTGGCCGGAGCGCCGGAGCCGATGCCATAGATTTTCTTGTCGAACTTGTCGGCGTATTTGTTCAGGTCGGAAAAGTTATGCACACCCGCGTCCCAGACGTAATCCGGGACCGCGAGGGTGAATTCGGTGCCATCGAGGTTCTTCGCCAGTTGCGTGACATCGCCGGTGGCCACGAACTTGTCGTAGAAGCCCTGTTGTGCCGGCATCCAGTTACCGAGAAACACGTCGACCTGACCATCTTTCAAGCCGCCAAAGGTGATCGGCACCGCCAGCGTGTCGACCTTGGCCTTGTAGCCCATGCCGTCCAGCAGAAACCCGGTGATGGCGTTGGTCGCGGCAATGTCGCTCCAGCCCGGGTCGGCCATTTTCACCGTCTCGCAACTCTGCTCGGCATACGCCGATGCACTGCCCAGAGCCAGAAGCCCGACCGTCATTGCTGTGGATAACCTACGCATGGCATTCCCCTTAACATTATTAGTTTTGGCAGGGTTGTGGATAACGTGCTTTACGCTCCAGATCGTCGAGGTCGATGTGGTTGCGCATGTACTGCTGACTGGCGTCCACCAGCGGCTGGTGATCCCAGCTCTTCAGTTTGCCGATGGTTAACGCATCGGCGACAAAACGTCGGCGCCGTTGGCTGGCGAGCACTTGTTGGTGGATCGCCGGGATATCCCATTTAGCCCGTGCTTCGGCGAAAAATTCTTCGAAAAGCGGCCGATGTTGCGGCGATTGACTGAGTTCTTCCTGTTCGCGCGGGTCGTTGTGTACATCGAAGAGTAGGCAAGGGTCGTCTTCGCTGTAGATGAATTTGTAGGCGCCACGGCGAATCATCATCAGCGGGCTGATAGTGCCTTCGGCCATGTACTCGCCGAAGACCTCGTCATGACCGCCCTGCCCTTGCAGGTGCGAGACCAGTGAGCGGCCATCCAGCGGCAGCCCCGGCTCCAGCGACCCGCCGGCCAGTTCGACGAAGGTCGGCAACAGATCGGCAGTCGAGACCGCCGCGCTGACCCGGCCAGCCCCGAATTGCCCCGGTGCACTGATCAACAGCGGCACGCGGGCGGCCATTTCGTACCAATGCATTTTGTACCAGAGCCCACGCTCGCCGAGCATGTCGCCGTGGTCGCCGGAAAACACAATGATGGTGTCATCGATCAGGCCGGTTTCCTCGAGTGTTTGCAGGAGTTTGCCGACGTTGCTGTCGATATAGCTGCACGCACCAAAGTACGCCCGACGCGCATCGCGAATCTTATCCACAGGCAGCGGTTTGTCCCACAGGTCGTAAACCTTGAGCAAACGCTGGGAGTGCGGATCAAGTTCGGTCTGCGCCGGGGTTTCAGGCAACGGGATGTCGGCGTCGTCGTACATATCCCAGAAAGCCTTGGGAATGGTGTACGGGTCGTGTGGGTGAGTCATCGAAACGGTCAGGCAGAACGGCTGATCGCCGTCCTCACGGATGTGATCGAACAAATACTGCTGGGCCTTGAAAACCACCTCTTCGTCGAAATCCAGCTGATTGGTGCGTACGCACGGCCCGGCTTGCAGCACCGAAGACATGTTGTGAAACCAGGTTGGACGCACGTCTGGCTCGTCCCAGTTCACAGACCAGCCGTAATCGGCCGGGTAGATGTCGCTGGTCAGGCGTTCTTCATAGCCGTGCAGCTGATCCGGGCCGCAGAAATGCATCTTGCCCGACAGCGCGGTGCGGTAGCCGAGTCGACGCAGGTAGTGAGCATAAGTCGGTACATCGGCGGGGAAATCGGCCGCGTTGTCGTAGGCGCCGATCTTGCTCGGCAACTGACCGCTGACCAGGGTAAAACGCGACGGCGCGCACAATGGGCTATTGCAATAAGCGGCGTCAAACACCACGCCTTGGGCGGCGAGGCGGCTGAGATTCGGCAGTTTGATGGGCGAAGGGCCGTAGATCGGCAACATTGGCGCGGCCATCTGATCGGCCATGATGAAAAGAATATTCTTGCGCTTCATGTGATCGCGGCATTCCATAGTGAATATTTATGCGAGAGTGCTGCGATCGAGCATGTAGCCCATGCAATTTGTGGTAAAGCCCATGCGCGGCAATGACTAGGATAAGCACAGCTTATGTATGATGCCCTCGGTGATTTGTCTCTGGATTTGCTTCGCGCTTTTGAAGCGGCGGCCCGTCAACGCAGCTTCACGGCGGCCGCAGTGGAGCTTGGCACCACACAACCGGCCATCAGCCAGCAGATCAAACGGTTGGAAGAACAACTCGGGACGCGGCTGTTCGACCGGATCTATCGCGGCATCGAACTGACCGAAGCCGGGACGATCCTGTTTGAGCAGGTTCAGCTCGGATTGCAGAATATCGACGCAGGATTGAGCGCGATCAGCGCACAGCACCAACATGAAGTGTTGCAGGTCGCCACCGATTTCGCCTTCGCCGCGTATTGGCTGATGCCGCGGCTGCACCGCTTTCATGCCGCCAATCCTCAGGTGGATGTCAGTCTGGTCACCAGCGAACGCAGCCTCAACATGCTGCGCACCGATATTGATGTGGCAGTGTTGTTTGGTGATGGCCGATTCAAACAGGGCGAAAGCCATTGGCTGTTCAGCGAGGAAGTATTTCCGGTGTGCAGCCCGCTGCTGTTGAAGGATCGTCCCCTGCCCTTGCCCTCCCAGTCATTGCTCGAGTTCCCGCTGCTGCACCTTCGAGGCGAAAACAGCAGCAACTGGTTCGACTGGAGCGGCGTGTTTCGTGAGTTGGGGATTGCTTCTGCGCCAGCGCCCGGGCAATTGCGCTTCGACAATTACACGCTGTTGATTCAAGCGGCGATTGGCGGCCAAGGTGTGGCGATTGGATGGCGGCACCTTGTGGATAACTTGCTTGCGCAGGGATTGTTATGCCGACCGATTGCGGAAACGGTGATTTCCAGGCTCGGCTATTACGTGGTCCTGCCCCAGCGGAAACGGCGTGGAGCGCTGATTCAACAGTTTGTGGACTGGCTGATGGCTGAGCAGGCCAGCAGTGCGCAATCGTTGAACGGCCTGCCGCTGCCATCTATCGCTGTATAGCCTCGGTCGCGACGAAGGTCACGTGTTCGCCGACATGCAGGTTCAACCGCAATTCATCGGCAATCCCCACGGCCGCCCGGCTCAACCGTTCAAGCGGTTCGGCGAGGCCCGGCTCCAGGCTACTGCTGACGTGGCTGAAATGTTCGATGGTCAGCCCGGGCACCCCGCGGGGCGCATTCACCAGCGTCCAGTGCAGGGTGCTGCTTTGCAGGGCCTCGCGAATTTCTTCGGCGGCGTGGCGTTGAAGTTGATCTTCTATTTCCGGATCGTCCAATACCTCGAAATCGCCCACCAGAAATAACCGGGCAATTCCCGAGGCCTGCATGCCATCGATCAGAGCATCCACCGCCAGGACTTGCTCGACCGGGCCGGGCACGATGGATTTTTCCACGTGCTCGCTGTTCATCGGTAACCCGGGTGCATCCAGCAGACAGATCACCGCTGAACAACCGGCGACGCTTTGCTTGACCCGCTTGGCGTCGAACAAATCGCCGGTCTTGGTCCGCAGTCCCGGGCGCGGCGCGAGCGCCGTCAAATCATCGAGAATCGCGATCACTTCATGTTGGCGCCGCAGCATTTCAGCCATCAGCGCACTGCCCAGGCTACTCATGGCACCATAAAGCACCACTTTCACCACCGGGGTTTCGGCATTTTTCATGGCCGTGCTCCGTTCTTCCTATCTATATGGCGTGTGACCTGTGGGAAACAGCGCCAGTTCGACTCGGTTTCAGAGGGTTTCAAATGCAGCGGATCAGGGGCTACCACGCGCATGTCTATTTCGATGCCAGCACCCTCCCACAGGCGCGAGCCTTGTGTGAGCAGGCGGCGCAATTGTTTCCAGTGAAGATGGGCCGCGTCCATGAACGGCCGGTGGGCCCACACCCGGACTGGAGCTGCCAGTTGGCTTTCGAGCCGCAATACATCGGCGACGTGCTGCCCTGGCTTGTGCTCAACCGCAAGGGTTTGGTGGTGTTCCTGCACCCGGACACCGGCGACGATCTGCTCGACCACACCGAGCATGCCATCTGGATGGGCGCGATTCGGCCTCTGGATCTGTCTATTTTTTGATCAGTTTACAACTGTTCCTCGGGATCGCCGGGCAAATGTTCGTCCAGATGCAGCCAGGGCAGTCGGTTGTCAGTCCAGATATGCCTTTCGGCGGGTGCGTGCTCGGGATGATCGAGGGTGGCGATGGTCACGTCGATGCTATCCAGGCTGAGGTGCGTGACCAGCGCCAGTTGCGCCCCACAGTTTGAGCAGAAATACCGCACGCAGGTTGTTGAAGAGTCGTACTGCGCGGGTGTCCCTTTCACCCATTCAAAGGCTGACGCGGGCACGGTGATCCAGGTGGTCACAATCCCGCCGCTGACCCGTCGGCAAATCGAACAATGACAGTGGGCGATGTCGTGCAAAGGCCCGCTGAATTGATAGCGCAGATGTCCGCAGTGGCAGCCGCCTGTATGAATGTCGGCCATGTTTTTTCCTCCTGCCCCGTATTCAGGGACTGTGAACCCGTCCGACGACCGGTTGCACATCGGGTCAATGCTTTCATTCGCGAAAGCTGGGTGAAAGCTTCCCCGATTAGGATCGCCCCACTACCGGCAGCAGACCGGTCGGCCAATGCCAGTGTTTTATCGCTCGCACAGCCCATTTAACAACAACAATGGTGATCCTGATGTCCGCTTCTACCCGCCGCTTCGCTGTCACTCCGCCCATACGCCTCGTGCTTCCCGTTCTGCGCTGACCCACCCGGTTCGCCCATTCCCTAGCCGCGCTATGCCTGGAGTATTCCTATGCTGACTTTCCTTGGCTTTGCCATGGTCATCACGTTCATGTTCCTGATCATGACCAAGCGCCTGTCCGCGCTGATCGCTCTGATCATCATCCCGATCCTGTTCGCGCTGTTCGGTGGTTTTGCGCCGAAGATCGGCCCGATGATGCTCGAAGGCATCACCAAGCTCGCACCGACCGGTGTGATGCTGATGTTCGCCATTCTGTACTTCGCCTTGATGATCGATTCCGGCCTGTTCGACCCGGCCGTGCGCAAGATCCTCAAACTGGTCAAGGGCGACCCGTTGAAAGTTTCGGTCGGCACCGCCGTACTGGCGCTCGTCGTCTCCCTCGATGGGGACGGCGCGACCACTTATATGATCTGCGTGGCCGCCATGCTGCCGCTCTACAGCCGCATCGGCATGAGCCCGCGGATCATGGCCGGTCTGATCATCCTCGCCGGTGGCGTGATGAACATGACCCCATGGGGCGGCCCGACCGCCCGTGCGGCCAGTGCGCTGCATGTGGACCCGTCGGACATCTTCGTACCGATGATTCCGGCGATGGCTGCCGGGGTGCTGGCAATTCTCGTGATCGCCTACTTCTACGGCAAGCGTGAGCGTGCGCGTCTGGGTGAGTTGCACCTGGTGGGCGATGAAATCGACCACAGTGAAATCAGCGTTTCGCAATTCCCCGATGCCCGTCGTCCGAAGTTGATCTGGTTCAACGGCGCCCTGACCCTGGGCTTGATGTGCACCCTGATCGCGGGCCTGTTGCCGCTGCCGGTGCTGTTCATGGTGGCGTTCAGTATCGCGATGATCGTCAACTACCCGTGCCTCCAACAACAGAAGGACCGCGTTGCGGCCCACGCCGGTAGCGTGCTGGCGGTGGTCGGGTTGATCTTTGCCGCGGGCATCTTCACCGGTATCCTGACGGGCACCGGTATGGTCGACGCGATGTCGAAAAGCCTGCTGGCGGTCATCCCGGATTTCCTCGGCCCGTATCTGGCCGTGATCACTGCGCTGGTAAGCATGCCGTTCACGTTCTTCATGTCGAACGATGCATTTTATTACGGCGTGTTACCGGTACTTGCGGAAGCCGCCAGTCATTACGGTATAACCGCGGTGGAAATGGCACGTGCCTCGATCGTCGGTCAGCCCGTCCACTTGTTGAGCCCGCTGGTACCATCGACCTACTTGTTGGTGGCCCTGGCCGGTATCGACTTCGGTGACCATCAGCGCTTCACCCTGAAATGGGCAGTGCTGGTGTGCATGTGCATACTGGTTGCCGCGTTGCTGATGGGGATTTTTCCGCTGTTCAGCACTCTATAAGCCCAAGACTCACCATGACGGGTCCAGGCTTTGCTGTTTGAAGCCCGGGCCCTTCGTGGTTTAACAATCGCTCAAAGGAATACACATGGAATGGCTGACCAACCCTGAAATCTGGGTTGCCTTCTTCACCCTGACCGCCCTGGAAATCGTCCTGGGTATCGATAACATCATCATGATTTCGATCCTGGTCAGCCGCATGCCCAAACACATGCAGCAGCGCACCCGGATTTTCGGCCTGGCGCTGGCCATGGTCACGCGGATCCTGTTGTTGCTGTCGATCACCTGGGTCATGCGCCTCACCGCCGACCTGTTCGAAATGTTCGGCCAGGGTATTTCCGGGCGAGACCTGATCCTGTTCTTCGGTGGTCTGTTCCTGCTGTGGAAGAGCTCGCAAGAGATGTACCACGCACTGGAAGGCGAGGATGAGACCCACGAGGAACCGACCGCCAAGGGTGGCAGCTTCCTGTACACCATCATCCAGATTGCGATTATCGACATCGTGTTCTCCCTGGACTCGGTGATCACCGCCGTGGGTATGGTTTCCCATGTGCCGGTCATGGTCGCTGCGATCATCGTCGCCGTACTGGTGATGATGCTGGCGGCTGGCACCATCAGCGAATTCATCGACAAGCACCCGTCGCTGAAAATGCTGGCGCTGTCGTTCCTGTTGCTGGTCGGTACCGTGTTGATTGCCGAGTCCTTCGAAGTGCATTTGCCAAAAGGCTACGTGTACTTCGCCATGGCGTTCTCGCTGGCGGTGGAAGCGATCAACATCAAGATGCGCACCGCGATGATGAAAAAGAAGAAGCAGCAAGACCCAGTGAAACTGCGCAAGGACGTTCCGGGTCAGTAACCCGAACCTGTGCACTGGCTGGTGTCAGCCAGTGCACAACACCTGTGGGAGCGAGCCTGCTCGCGATAGCGGCCTGTCAGTCAGCATCAATGTTGAATGTGACGGCCCCATCGCGAGCAGGCTCGCTCCCACATTTTTTTTGCTCTGTGATTACCCTGGTGGATCGAGGTTATCCAGCACTCGATTTACCGCCAATTCCCCCAACATGATGCTTTGCTGAATCCCCAGCAGAGTGCTGCGCTGTGGGCCATCCAGAAACCCTGCGAAATCACTGGCCATTACGCTGGCTGACGCCAACGATTCGCAGGCGTGCGCGAGCAAGGTTTCGTTATCGACCTTGGGGTCTATGAAGAAAATGCCGCTGGGTTTGCGCGGCGGGAAGTCGTGGGGGACCAGATCGGTGTCCGGTGGGTTGGGCGTTACCTTGAACATAGATAGAACTCCAGTACTGATTACGTGGAGCCATCACTCTCGCTACCAAACGAAGGGTGGCGGCCATACACAGGTTGGTAGACCGGAGTACTGGAACCGGCGCCCCCGAAGGGACCCTGCGCATGGCCACCATAAAGCTGCGACCTCAATAAGCGTCCGCAAGAAGTGGCTATGCGCCAGACTCCGGGCTACCAAACCCGATCACTGTTTTTCAGCGACTGGGAAACGATAGAGACCCGGGCCAAGGCGCACAAGCCGGCGGATTCTGGCGTAACCGTAGGCAACGGCGCAAGGCGTTGTAGCCTCCGAGAAGTAACGCAGGGTGTCACTAAACGAACGCGTGAATCGCGTCGGAGAAATTGAAGAATTAGCCGACAGTCCATTCCAGAGGTTGACGCATCATGCTTGGGTGGTTAGCGTCCCCCGCTCGCTTCAAACGACAATGACAAGGAATGCATATGTCTGGAAAACCGGCTGCACGCCTCACGGACCCGACCACCTGTCCCCTCCCCGGTCACGGCACCAACCCGATTGCCAGCGGCTCACCCGATGTCTTTTTCAACGGTCTCGCCGCCGCTCGGGTCAGCGACAAATGCACCTGCGGTCAAGCCCTCAGCGGTGGATTCTCTTCAACGGTGTTCATTAACGGCCTGAACGCCATGACCCTCGACAGCACCGCCAGCCATGGCGGCGTGGTGATCGGCGGATCCGGTAACGTCATCATCGGCAGCAGTCACTCCTCCGCGCCATTCATTCCGCCCCTGCCGATCATTGGTCAGCCTTTGGTTGAATTCAAAGCCGTCAGCGCCGGCAATGGCGAACCGATTGCCCAACAAGACTACGAAATCGAAACCGCCGAAGGCCGCATCGTCAAAGGCCAGACCAACGCTCAGGGCATGACCCAAAGCGTCGCCACCTTACAGCCCGACCTCGCCGTAGTCCGCTGGACCGTCTGAGCCTCAAGGAAGAATGAAATGACCGGACAATGCATCGCTCCAGACGATCTGGACATGAAAAAACTCTGGGACAGCACCTGCGAACTCCCCGCCTGCAAACGCGAAACCACCACGGGCGGCCCCAACCCGAAAACCCGCGTCGAAGTGCCGTTGCTGACCTGCAACTGCCTGTGGCGCAGGTTTCAGAAAGAAGCCGAAGATTGGGTCGCACCGGGCGGTGTATTGATTGCTGATCCGCAAGCACGCAACCGCAAGATCAACGCGGCCTATGCGCAGTTGTGGCTGGCGGATAACCGGTTTCAATGGGCGGGGTTGGCGGCGTTTGCTTCGAAGCAGGTGGGGTGTGGGTTGATTCATGCCACCAAGTTGCAAACGGCTATTGCGGCGCAGAAGACGGCGCAGGAGAAATTGCGGACGGGTAAGTCGGAAGCCATTTTCGAAGGGTTTGGGTTCAAGCTCAGCAAGACTGATCCCGAAATCGAGAAAGAGTTAGCGAACGCCAAAGCGGCCAATCCTCTTCCCACTGAGGATATTACCTTCGGCGACAACTCCCGTTCCGCTGTTCAGCAGCAGTTGGACTACGTGTATGAAATGCTGGCGCTTGGGAACACTTCGCTATTTCTGGACGTTTATCCGTTGCATCGGTTTTTTATGGTGCGCGGCTTCAAAGAAATGGAAGCCTGTCTTCCCAAACGCAACAAACTCAAAAATGAAGTTCTCTGGCCCATCGCTGACAAAGTAGAGTTCGGTGCAGTGCGGGCAGAAGTGACCGATACTTTTAAAGCCATCGATGAAGGAAGAATTACCAAAAGCGTCGAATTTATGGCCGGTCACGAACAGCTGAACATTCTGCAACCTGCGATGTATGACGATTCCCACTTCGCTTATCTAATGCGCGGCACCCATGCCGGAGATGTCGTATCCGTGGTCACGGGGATACTGTCCGGGGCTGCAGAAGAAATCCAGTTGACTCTGGCAAGTCAATGCAAGACGGCAGACGGACGAAAGGTTACCTTCGGTAGTAATCCGTTGGCCAATCTGGCAAACAAGGATCAGCGAATGGAGTTCGTACTTCGTGCTGCAACACAATTCGATGCCTTATTAAAAAATCCCGAGTCAAAAGCCCAACTGAAGCAGTCCATTACAGAAATCTCCAAAGGCGGGGGGATCCGTTGATGAGATTCCTCAGCAGGTTGTCTCTGATAAGTATGAGTGCAATTCTTATTGGACTGGGTGTCGCCTACTTCAATTGGAACACGGAAATTTTAAGTGCGCATATTGGAAAGTCTTACAACGACACCGTTGAGGACTCCACATTTTCGGTGACTGCAAATACCGCTTTTTATCCAAGCAAGCCGCCGCACCCTAGCTCTACTTGGATATCGAAGCCAGTCATCATCCATTTTGATGATCCTGAGCATGGTTTTACGCTACCAGCAACCAAGTTTGGCGCTATTGGTTTTGATGAAGGCAAAGTCTCGACCATGACGACTTCTCCAATGCTGGAGACCCTGCCTTTCGATCAGATGATGCCCTTACTCAATCAGTTGCAGGGGATGCTAAAAGACTCGGGCTGGGTACCGCGCAACCGAGAGGAAAACTCTTGGTTAACTTTAGGCAGCGAAGTAGAAAAAAACGCGCTGCAGAAGCAGTTGTTCGATCAGGTCGTCGTCGTGATGCTCCTGATACCCCACAAATACAGTCTTGCGCTTAACGTCAAATGTTACGCCCGCTGTAATGAGCGCGACCCGAAAACGGCGAAGTATCTGATCGATGTCAGTGTAGGCTCGGATTACTACAGCGAATGAAGAGTCGCTCCAGACGGCGGCGTCGATGCTTGCAAAGAGCAGAATTTTTTATGCTGTTCATTTGTCTGACTTCCTTTCACCACCCGGTTGATTTTTTGAACGTTTATATCGGGAAGCCATACAGAGAAGTCGCACGAGACTCGACCTTCCCTGTTCAAGGCAACACGGCAATTTATCCTGGGGATCCTAACGACGCTAAAGATCCACCTCATCCGAGTTCTACCTGGATCAGCAACCCAGTTGTCATCCGATTTGATGATCCCGACTATGGCTTTACGCTGCCCGCTACCACGTTCGGTGCGATCGGGTGGTCCGAATTCAAAGCGATCACCCTGACTACGTCGCCGATGCTGGAAACCTTGCCGTTCGAGCAAGCGGTAACACTCCTTGAGGAGTTACACCAAAAGTTCAAACAAGTCGGGTGGACTCCAGAGCCTGTAGAAGGTAACGACTGGCTAAAAATAGAAACCAAGGAGGATAAGGTGCGGCTTCAGACAAAACTCTTTGATCAAGCGGACGGTGTCATCTTGTTGATTCCGCATAAATACAGCTTGATCCTTCACATCAAATGCTATGCCCGCTGCGCCGAACGAAACCCCCGAGACAGCCAAGTATCTGATCGACGTAGGGCTGGGCGACGATAACTTCAGCGATTGAACGCTGCTGCGCAGCCCCGCGGGAGCAAGCCCCTTCACCCAGGGGTTGTGTTCGTGCACCTTTTCAACTGAGCGGCAGGGGCCTTCTGGCCCCTTTTTCATCGACGCATCAACCTGTTTTCATGACAGTTTTGTTTCAATCGCTTCTTTAGCTGTGCGATGCTGGCGCACAGACCGTTAGCCAACTACAGCTTAAGTACACGAACGTAGAACGTCGCGCGGCACCGTCAACTTGCCCCTTTGGGGCGCTACCACCACAGGGGGCCTGCATGCTCACCCTGCTCAATTTGTTATCTGCCGTGGCCTTGTTGATTTGGGGCACGCACATCGTCCGAACCGGCATCCTGCGGGTCTACGGTTCCAACCTGCGCCATGTGATTGGCCGGAACATGTCCAAGCGCTGTCTGGCGTTCATCTCGGGGATCGTCGTGACGGCGATGGTCCAGAGCAGCAATGCCACCGCCATGCTCGTCACTTCCTTTGTCGGTCAGGGCCTGATGGCGCTGACCCCAGCCCTGGCGACCATGCTCGGGGCCGACGTCGGTACCGCGCTGATGGCGCGGGTGCTGACCTTCGACCTGTCATGGCTGTCACCGCTGCTGATCTTTCTTGGGGTGATTTTCTTCCTGTCGCGCAAACAGACCCGAGTCGGACAGATGGGCCGGGTCAGTATCGGACTGGGGCTGATCATTCTGGCGCTGCAACTGATCGTCGAGGCTGCCGCGCCGATTACTCAGGCCCAAGGCGTGAAGGTGATTTTTGCCTCGCTGACCGGCGACATCCTGCTGGATGCCTTGGTCGGCGCGCTGTTTGCGATGGTTTCCTACTCCAGCCTGGCCGCCGTCCTGCTGACGGCGACCCTGGCCGGCGCCGCAGTGATCAGCCTGCCCGTGGCCATCGGCCTGGTGATCGGCGCCAACATCGGCAGCGGCATCCTCGCCTTCCTCAGCACCAGCATGCAAAACGCCGCCGGCCGCCAGGTTGCGTTGGGCAGCTTGCTGTACAAGTTGATCGGCCTGTTGCTGATCATCCCGGTACTCGACCCGTTGGTGCACTGGATCGACAGCCTGGACTTCAGCCCTCAGGAAATGGTCATCGGCTTTCACCTGCTCTACAACACCGCGCGCTGCCTGCTCTTGCTGCCGAGTGTCGGGCCGATGGCCAGGTTC
This sequence comes from Pseudomonas sp. PMCC200344, assembly GCF_030053095.1. Taxonomy (NCBI): domain Bacteria; kingdom Pseudomonadati; phylum Pseudomonadota; class Gammaproteobacteria; order Pseudomonadales; family Pseudomonadaceae; genus Pseudomonas; species Pseudomonas sp. PMCC200344. The sequence continues at coordinate 38,022 of NZ_CP125618.1, forward strand.
TGCGCGTGGGTGCTGCCGGAGCGCCCGCAAGTCAACGGTACTGCCAAATCGCGGCATCTTGATCCAACAGCGCTGGTCACGCCCAGTCTGGCGCTGGCTAATGCCGCCCGGGAAACCCTGCGTATCGGCGACCTGATCGACAACATGCTCGAGGCCATGCTCGACGTGCTGAACGGCAAGCAAACCGCCGTTACCCAGGAAATGCGGCGCCTGACCGATGATGTGGAATCGCTCTATGGCGCGATCAAACTGTATCTGGCGCAAATGCCCCGCGAAGACCTCAGCGAGCAGGACAGCCGGCGCTGGGCGGAAATCATCGAGCTGGCGATCAACCTTAAACTGGCCAGCGACCTCATCGAACGCATGCTGCGCAAGGTTCAGCAGCAGAAAACCTCGCAGCGTCGGTCTTTTTCCGAGGTCGGCCTCGAAGAGTTGGCGGGGCTGCACAGTCAGTTGATTTCCAACCTGCGCCTGGGGTTGTCCGTGTTCCTCAGTGCCGATAAGGAAAGTGCCCGCCAGTTGTTGCGTGAGAAACGTCGCTTTCGCGCACAGGAACGGCGCCTGGCCCATGCTCACGTCAGCCGATTGCAACGTAAGATCGTGCAGAGTATCGAGACCAGCTCGTTACACCTTGAGTTGATTGCCGACATGAAGCGTCTGAATTCGCTGTTTTGCAGCAGCGCCTATGTGGTGCTGGAAACTTCCGACACCGGTGCCCTGGCGGTCGACGATTTCGCTGACATCACTCATTCACCCTGAACGTCCACAGTTGCCTGAAGTCTGTTGAACTTACGCTAGCCGTATGGAAACCCGTTATGCGTTGTCTGTTGTTCGCCTGTCTGTTGCTTGGCTCATTCCCTTCATTTGCCCTGGATCGCTTTCAGGTCGAGGGCTATACGTTGCCCAACGGCCTGCAATTGCTGCTCAAGCCCGGTACCGAGCGCGGGCATGTGGCGATTCGTCTGGTGGTCGGCGTCGGCATCGATGATTTCAGCTGCGCCGACAAGGAGCTGCCGCACCTGCTTGAGCACTTGCTGTTCAGCGGCATCGACGCCACGGGCGAAGGCGGGCTGGAAGAGCGTATGCAGGCCTTGGGTGGCGAGTGGAACGCTTACACCAGCAATGCCGACACGACGTTCGTCATCGAAGCCCCGGCGAAAAACCAGCGCAAGGTCCTCGATCTGCTGCTGGCGCTGCTGACCCAGACCCGAATCGACGACAACGCCATCAACGCCGCCAAACAAGTGGTCGAGCGCGAAGACGGCGGCCATTACTCGCACCTGCAACGCTGGCTGGATCGACAGGATCTTGGCCACACGGCGAGTAATCAGCTGGCGGTGGAACTGGGCCTCAAATGCCCCGAGCGGCCTGAGGTCAATCACCTGACCCGCGATCAGTTGGAAAAGGTACGCAAGGCCTGGTACGCGCCCAACAACATGACCCTGATCGTCGTCGGCGACCTCGACCGGTTGCTGCCGGCCTATCTGGAACGGTCTTATGGCGCGCTTGACGCGGTCGACCCGAGTGATCACCCGCCCCTGCCGGCGATCCAGGCCAGTGCTGCCCATGAGCGCACCCTGAGTCACGGTTTTGTCGGCGGCAGTGCCAAGTTGCATTGGCTGGTGCCAGAGCCGGTGCTGGAAGATCAGCACGACGAAACCTTCGACTTGCTCAAGGACTATCTGGACTGGGCGCTCTACCGCCAATTGCGCCTGGCCCATGGCTTGTCCTACGGCCCCTCGGCCGAGCGCGAGGTGTTTGGCGGTGTGGGCTTCATGAGCCTGAACGCGGACCTTGAGCGCGACGACGTGCCCGAGGCCGAACAGGTGCTGGATGATCTGAAGGCCGGGTTGCTCAGGGACGGTCTCAATGCCGACACCTTCAACCGCCTCAAGCAGGCCGCCATCGCCCGCCAGGCCTGGGCCGTGCAAGGCAACAGCGCGTTGGCCGATTATTACTGGAGTGCCCTTGGGGACTACGAGGACGGCCGGTTCGCCAACCCGGCCAAGGAACTGCAAGGAGTGACGCTGGAGGAAGCAAACAAGGCCATGCGTGAATTGCTCATGCAGCCGGGCTACCTGCGGATCGAAAAGCCGTTGACCAGTGATGATCAGTTTATGTGGGCGATTGCCGGGATGCTGGGGCTCATCGTATTGATGCTGCTGGGGTGGCGCTTGCATCGAAGGACACCGCAAACCGCGTAATTGGATGGACTCGCCCAAGCCGAGGCGTCAATGCGCCACGGTGGCAGTCTAAACAGCCAACGACAGCGAGGGCGAGTCCATGAAAAAGCATACTTCGATTGATCAATTCCTGTCTTCTTCCGATTTGTCGGCCTGCACAACCGTGGCGGTCGATCTGGCCAAGCAGGTCTTTCAGGTCGCCGGTGAAGACGTCCTCGGCCAGGTGCACTACGAGCAACGGATCAAGTCGCGCGAGGCGTTTTATGAGTTTCTACGCCAGTTGCCGCCTCATGTCGTGGTTCTGATGGAGACCGGCCCGGGTGCTCAAGCCTGGGCCCGGCAGCTGCAAGACCAAGGCAATCTGGCGCGGATTCTTCCAGCCGGCTTGGTGACCACACATCGCAGCGGGCCTAAAAATGATCGCAACGATGCGCTGGCGATCCTGCGGGCTGGTCGCGATGAAAAGATCTGCGCAGTGCCGGTCAAAAGCGTTGCGGCGCTGGCAATGCAGGCGTTGCATCGCGCCCGCCAGGGCTATGTGCGTCGACGCACGGCGGTGAGTAATCAGATGCGCGGCCTGCTGCTCGAGCATGGCGTGGCCTTGGCGCAGGGCGATGTTGCGATCAGCCAGAAAATTCCGCGGGTACTGGAAGATGCCACCCAGCCGGTGCCGGGTCTGCTGCGTGAACTGATCGACGAACTGTTGGCCGAGTGGCGCCATTTGGGCGAACGCATCAGCGTGCTGACGGGGCGCCTCGAAGTGGCCGCCAACGCCGACATGACGGCGAAGCGACTGATGACTGTGCGCGGCATCGGCCCAGTCACTGCCACGGCACTGGTGGCCAAGGAAACCAAGCCTGAGCGATTTCCCAATGCCCGCAAGTTTGCCGCGTACTTTGGCATGGTGCCTGACCAGCACAGCAGCGGGCAGACGGTCCGGCTGGGGGACATGACCAAGCGAGGCGATGTTTATTTACGCAGCCTGATGATCCAGGGAGCCCATGCGGTACTGCAACAACTACGACCTGATTCCCAGCAACCCGATGACCGCCGCTTGTTGCGCTGGATGAGCCGACTGGGCCGTAAGGAGGCTGCGGTCAGGTTAGCCAACCGCAACCTGCGAATCGTCTGGGTGCTTCTACAGAATGACCAGACTTATCGTCGCCAGGCTGGTGATGGCCGGCAAGCGACGATGAGCCACTGAGCGACAGAGTTCTGCCACCGAGGTACTAACTGTCCGGCCCTTTGCTGAAAAAAAATTGACCCCAGGTAAGACCGGCGTGGATTGATGCCTTAGCTGCTACTGGCCTTCGAGGCCTGACTGTAATCGGCATGCCACGAGCTCTTCCAATTTTGGCCAGAAGCCGACGACGGCTTCCTCGAGTAGGCCTAATACATAGATGCAACGGGGCGGCAGTTTTTTTAAAAGCGGGTAGACAGTGGGGGCGAGTCCATACATAGCAGCTGGCGTAGCCTGCGTTCGGCTGCGCAGCAGTCGTAAACCATTCAACGCAGTCCATCAGGTATATCTGACGTAACGGATTTGCGCCTGCTGCGCAGCCGAACGCAGCCTTCGGCAGCTGCTACAAGGATTCGTGATCCGACCGCAGCCCCTCGCCACGCCGACCTCTCGGCGGTTACCCTGTCGAGGATTTTTCCCACGACGATTGCGAACCGCCGAATGCCTACTCTGACCCTATACGTCCAGCGCATCCTGGAGTTGATGAAGCGCTACCCAGGGGTCATTGCGCTCGGCGGTTTCATTTCCGGGGTCGGCAGCTTCATTCTGGTGGATCGCCAGCAAGGTCTGGCGACCTGGATCACCACCATCATGCTCGTCAGCTGGATCTGGCTGATGCTGGAAAACAGCCTCACCAAGCTGTTCGCCAGGATCTTCAAACGCGAAATCCCCAAACCTCTGCTGCGTTACGCCACGCAGATGATCCACCAGGAAAGCCTGTTCTTCGTCCTGCCGTTCTTTTTTATCACCACCACCTGGAACAGCGGCCAGCTGTTCTTCACCGGTCTGCTGGGCATCGCCGCGCTGATTTCTATCATCGACCCGCTCTACTACAAATGGCTGGCCCCCCGGCGCTGGGCGTTCCTGGCGCTGCATACCCTGACGCTGTTCGCTGCACTGCTGACCGCCCTGCCCGTCATCCTGCACCTGACCACCGCTCAGAGCTTCAAACTGGCCCTGGGCACCGCCGTCGTGCTGTCGTTCCCGAGCCTGGCGTCGATCTTCCCGATTCGTACCGTGCGCAACGCGCTGGCGATTCTCAGTATCACGCTGGGCATCGGCGCGCTCGGTTGGGTGCTGCGATCCTGGGTGCCACCGGCGACCCTGTGGATGACCGACGTGGCGATCAGCACGCAAATGCAGGACCGCACACCTGGCAAGAGTCTGGAAGAAGTCAGCGCCGACCAGATCCGTGGTGGCGGCCTGTACGCTTACACCGCGATCAACGCCCCGCGCGGTCTGGAAGAGCGGATCTATCACGTGTGGCAGTTCAACGGCAAAGAGGTCGACCGCATCCCCCTGGACATCCACGGCGGGCGCAAGGAAGGTTACCGGGCCTGGACCCACAAACAGAATTTCCCCGGCAACCCCGCGGGTAAGTGGCAGGTTCGGGTGCTGACCGAAGATGGCCAGGTCATCGGTGTGTTGCGCTTCGTGGTAAAGGACAACAAGCCTGCAACTGCCGCAAAGTAACCCGTTCGTGCTATTACGTAGAGCTGCGTAATAGCCGATAAAGCACGGAGCTTATGACCAGCAGCACAATGGCCGGCAGTGCCCGACTGGACACCTCTCACTCCCCTGCTCAGTTGCGGGTCACGGGTGACTGGACGCTTGCCCATTACGCCGATCTCAAGCAACTGAGCGAAAAGCTCCACGGCCAATACGACGACAGCACTCACATCGACCTCAATGGCCTCGGCGCGCTCGACACCGCCGGCGCGTCGCTGCTGGTGGAATTGCTCGGTTCCGAGCGTTTGGGGCGATCCGCCGAACACCCCGATTGCACACTGTCCTCGGCCGACCGTGCCTTGTTGCAGACGGTCTATTGCTCGCTGACCGACTTCTGCGTGCCGATCAAGGAACCGGAAATCAGCGTCGGCATTCAACTGCTGACCCGCATCGGCCGCGCGGTCGACGCGGTCTGGCAGGACACCCTGCAACTGTTGGGTTTCGTCGGCCTGATTCTGGAAACCATCGCCCGCGGTCTGTTTCGCCCCAAGCGCTGGCGTATCACGCCGATGGTGGCGCACATCGAACAGACCGGCCTCGACGCCGCGCCCATCGTTGCCCTGCTGACCTTTTTGGTGGGTGCCGTGGTGGCGTTTCTCGGGGCGACGGTGTTGGCGAGTTTCGGCGCGAGTATTTTCACCGTGGACCTGGTGGCGTTTTCCTTCCTGCGCGAATTCGGTGTGTTGCTGACCGCGATCCTGATGGCCGGCCGCACCGCCAGTGCATTCACCGCGCAGATCGGCTCGATGAAGGCCAACGAAGAAATCGACGCCATCCGCACCCTGGGTCTCGACCCGATGGAGTTGCTGGTGGTGCCGCGCGTGTTGGCCCTGCTGGTCGCGCTGCCGATGCTGACCTTTCTGGCGATGCTTTCGGGGATCGTCGGCGGCGGCGTGGTTTGCGCGGTGTCGCTGGATATCTCGCCGGCGATGTTCCTGTCGCTGCTGCAAACCGACATCGGCGTTCAGCACTTTCTGGTCGGGATCGTCAAAGCGCCGATCTTCGCGTTCCTGATCGCCGCCATCGGCTGTCTCGAGGGTTTCAAGGTCAGTGGCAGTGCCGAGTCCGTCGGCGCGCACACCACGTCGAGCGTGGTGCAGTCGATTTTTGTGGTGATCGTGCTCGACGCCGTGGCCGCGCTGTTTTTCATGGAGATGGGCTGGTGAGTCGACTACCCCGAGCGCCCTCCGAGGCGGTGATCGAAGTCCGCGGGCTGTGCAATCGCTTCGGCAGTCAGAGCGTGCATGAGAACCTCGACCTGGATTTGTACAAGGGCGAAATCCTGGCTGTGGTCGGCGGTTCCGGCAGCGGTAAATCGGTGCTGTTGCGCAGCATCGTCGGCTTGCGCCAGCCCAGCGAAGGGGTGGTGAAGGTCTTCGGTAAAAACCTGCCGACGCTGTCCGAACACGAACGCTCGCTGGTCGAACGGCGCTTCGGCGTGCTGTTCCAGAAAGGCGCCCTGTTCTCTTCGCTGACCGTGACCGAGAACGTCGCCCTGCCCCTGATCGAGCATGCCGGTTTGAGCCGAGAGGACGCCGAACACCTGGCGGCAGTGAAAATGGCCTTGGCCGGGCTGCCGCTGTCGGCGGCCGACAAGTACCCCGCTTCGCTGTCCGGCGGGATGATCAAGCGTGCGGCACTGGCCCGCGCGCTGGCGCTGGACCCGGACATCCTGTTTCTCGACGAACCCACCGCCGGCCTCGATCCGATTGGCGCGGCCGCGTTCGATCAATTAATCCTGACCCTGCGCGATGCGTTGGGCCTGAGTGTGTTTCTGGTCACCCACGACCTCGACACGCTCTACACCATCACCGACCGGGTGGCGGTGCTGGCGCAAAAGAAAGTGCTGGTGGCGGATGCCATCGACAAGGTCTCGGAAACCGACGACCCGTGGATTCACGAATACTTCCATGGCCCTCGCGGCCGCGCGGCGCTGACCGCCGCTCAACAGCTTAAGGAGGTCTGACATGGAAACCCGAGCCCATCATGTATTGATCGGCCTGTTCACCGTGATTGTGGTGGCAGGCGCCCTGCTCTTCGGCTTGTGGCTGGCCAAGTCCAGCGTCGACACCGAGTTCAAGGATTACGAAATCGTCTTCAACGAGGCGGTCAGTGGCCTGTCCAAGGGCAGCGCCGTGCAGTACAGCGGGATCAAGGTCGGCGACGTGGTGACCCTGCGTCTGGACCCGAAAGACCCGCGACGGGTGCTGGCGCGGATTCGTCTGGGCGGTGATACGCCGATTAAGGAAGACACCCGGGCCATACTGGCGTTGACCGGGATCACTGGGACTTCGATCATTCAGCTCAGCGGTGGTACACCGCAAAGTCCGACGCTCAAGGGCAAGGACGGTAATTTACCGACCATTATTGCATCGCCCTCGCCCATCGCCCGTTTGCTGAATGACAGCGGCGACCTGGTGGCCGGTGTGAACATGCTGATGCACAACGCCAATCAGATGTTTTCTTCGGAGAATGTCGAGCGCATCAGCAAGACCCTTGAACATCTGGAACAAACCACCGGCACCATCGCCGACCAGCGCGGCGATATTCGCCAGGCGATGCAGCAACTGGCCTCGGTCGGCAAACAGGCCGGCGTCATGCTGGAACAGACGTCGGCGCTGATGCGCAACGCCAATGGCATGCTCAACGATCAAGGCAAGCAGATGTTCGGCAGTGCCGAGCAGGCGATGAAGTCGCTGGAACAGAGCAGTGCGACCATCAACAAGCTGCTCACGACCAATCAGGATTCGCTCAACAGCGGCATGCAAGGCCTCAATGGTCTCGCCCCGGCGGTGCGTGAACTGCGCGACACCCTGACGTCGTTGCGGGCTATTTCCCAGCGTCTGGAAGCCAATCCCACCGGTTATTTGCTGGGCAATGACAAGAACAAGGAGTTCACGCCATGAAGCTGACTCAACTCGCCCTCCTCGCCAGCTTCATTGTGCTCAGCGCCTGCTCGATCCTGCCCAAGTCCGAGCCGTCCGATGTCTATCGGTTGCCTTCGGCCCAGAGCAGCGCATCGGCCAGTCACGGGACGCCGCAGCGCTGGTCGCTGCGTCTGACCAAGCCGCAGGCCAGCGAGGCCTTGAACAGCCCCAGGATCGCCGTGATCCCTCAGGGTGATCTGATCAGCAGCTACAACGCTTCGCGTTGGAGCGACCCGGCACCGGTGTTGCTGCGCAATCGTCTGTTGGATGGTTTCCAGCGTGATGGTCGGGTGCCGCTGCTCAGTACAGATGACAGCAATTTCCAGGCGGATTTGGAGTTAGGCGGTAGCCTGCAGGCATTCCAGACTGAATACCAAGGAACGCACGCGAGCGTCGTCGTGCGTCTGGATGCGTTGCTGGTGCGCGGTTATGACCAGCGAATCCTCGCCAGCCGACGCTTTGAAGTACGCCAGCCGTTGAGCGATGCGAAGGTGCCGGCGGTGGTGGCCGGGTTTGGCCAGGCCAGTGATCAACTGACGGCGCAGGTGGTGAGCTGGGCGGTTGAGCAAGGTCAAAAGGTTGCACCGCCGCTGAGGCCTTGAAGACCTACATATATCAATGTGGGAGCGAGCCTGCTCGCGATGGCGGTTTAACAGCCAACAGAGTTGTTGAATGTGCCGACCTCATCGCGAGCAGGCTCGCTCCCACAGGGTTTTTGGTTTATCCGAAGAACCAGTAGCAAACCCCGATCGCGCCGAGAACGCCGGCAAGCTCCGCCAGCAACGCACACCCCACCGCATGCCGCGCCCGCTGGATCCCCACCGCGCCGAAGTACACCGCCAATACATAGAAGGTCGTTTCGGTACTGCCCTGAATCGTCGCCGCCACCAGCGCCGGGAAGCTGTCCACGCCAGACGTTTTCATGGTTTCGATCAGCATCGCCCGGGCGGCACTGCCGGAGAACGGCTTGACCATGGCGGTCGGCAGCGCATCGACGAAGCGCGTGTCCCAACCGGCCCATTCCACCAGATGCCGAATCCCGTCCAGGCCAAAGTCCAGCGCTCCGGATGCCCGCAGCACGCCGACGGCACACAGCATCGCCACCAGATACGGCAGCAGGTTCTTGGCCACGTCGAAGCCTTCTTTGGCGCCTTCGACGAACGCTTCGTACACCTTCACCTTACGTAATGCGCCGATCACCAGAAACAACATGATCAGCCCGAACAGCGTCACGTTGCCGAGGATCGACGATAGGCTGGCCAGAGCGGTCGCTGAGAGCGTCGCCAGCAGCGCCATGAAGGCACCGAGGGTCAAGGCACCGGGAATCAGGTACGCGAGCACTACCGGGTCCCACAGGCGCAGACGCTGCATGAACGCCACCGACAGCAGGCCGACCAATGTCGAGCAACTGGTGGCGAGCAGGATTGGCAGGAACACCAGGGTCGGATCGGGCGCACCTTGCTGGGCGCGGTACATGAAGATCGTCACCGGCAGCAGGGTCAGGGAAGAGGCGTTGAGCACCAGAAAGAGGATCTGCGCGTTGCTGGCGATGGTGTCGCTGGGGTTGAGCTCTTGCAGCGCCTTCATGGCTTTAAGGCCGATTGGCGTGGCGGCGTTGTCCAGGCCCAAGCCGTTGGCGGCGAAGTTCAGCGTGATCAGGCCAATGGCTGGATGCCCGGCCGGCACTCCCGGCATCAGCCGTAGGAACAACGGGCCCAGCGCTCTGGCCAGCCACTCGACGATCCCGGCCTTCTCGGCAATCCGCAGAAAGCCAAGCCAGAGCGTCAGGGTGCCGAACAACAGGACCATGACTTCGACCGACAACTTGGCCATGGCGAAAATGCTTTCCACCATCGCCGCGAATATCCCGGCGTTACCGCCGATCAGCCATTGCGCCAGTGCCGAAACGGCAGCCACGATGAAGAAGCCAAGCCACAGGCCATTAAGCATCAGTCAAATCCCCCGAAGAATGCGGCGAATGATAGCGGGGTAGCCAGAAACGACAAACCCCGGATTTCTCCGGGGTTTGTTTAGCGCGATGTACGCGGACCAATGTGGGAGCGAGCCTGCTCGCGAAAGCGGTGTGTCAGTCAACAAAGATGTTGAATGTACCGACCCCTTCGCGAGCAGGCTCGCTCCCACAAGGGGTTTTGCATTAGTTGCTGGAAATCTCGCCAGCTGGCAATTTTTCCTTGCTGCGCCAGTGCGGCAAGGAGTTCCAGTAGCGCTGGCCCTTGGCGTCGTCGTACATGCCTTCCCAGCGGGCGATGACCAGCACCGCCAAGGCATTACCGATCACGTTCAGTGCGGTACGGGCCATGTCCATGATGCGGTCGACACCGGCGATGAACGCCAGGCCTTCGAGCGGAATACCCACGCTGCCCAGGGTGGCCAACAGCACCACGAAGGACACGCCCGGTACGCCAGCGATGCCTTTGGAGGTGACCATCAGGGTCAGCACCAGCAGCAATTGCTGGCTGATCGACAGATCAATGCCGTAGAGCTGGGCAATGAAAATTGCCGCGATGCTCTGGTACAGGGTCGAACCGTCGAGGTTGAACGAGTAGCCGGTCGGTACCACGAAGCTGCAAATGGCTTTCGGCGCGCCGTAGGCTTCCATTTTCTCGATCACGCGCGGCAGCACGGTTTCGGAACTGGCGGTGGAGTAGGCCAGCACCAGCTCATCCTTGAAGATGCGCATCAGCTTGATCACCGAGAAGCCGAACAGGCGAGCGATCAGGCCCAGCACCACGAAGGCAAAGAAGGCGATGGCGACGTAAACCAGGATCACCAGTTTGGCCAGCGGTATCAGCGAGGCGAAGCCGAAGTTGGCCACGGTCACCGCGATCAGTGCGAAAACGCCGATCGGGGCGTAGTTCATGATCATGTGAGTGACTTTGAACATGCTTTCCGACACGCCCTGGAACATCTTCACCAGCGGCTCGCGCAGGTCCGATTGCAGGCTCGACAGACCGAGGCCGAACAATACGGAGAAGAAGATGATCGGCAGCATCTCGCCGCGGGCCATGGCCGCGAAGATGTTCGACGGGATCAGGTTGAGGATGGTTTCGATGAACGCATGTTCATGCTGAACCTCGGCGGCAGTGGCCTGGTACTTGGAAATATCCACAGTACCCAGGGTGCTCATGTCGATGCCGGTGCCCGGATGGAACACGTTGGCCAGTATCAGACCGACCACGATGGCAATGGTGGTGACGATCTCGAAGTAAATGATGGTCTTCAGACCGATACGCCCGAGCTTCTTCGCGTCGCCGACGCCTGCAATACCGACGATCAAGGACGAGATCACGATCGGGATCACAATCATCTTGATCAGACGGATAAAGATATCGCCTGCTGGTTGCAGGACGTTGCTGATCCACCAGGCTTTTTCGGCACTGAAATGGTTGAGCAGCGCACCGATTGCAATCCCCAATACCAGACCGATGAGGATCTGCCAGGCGAGGCTAAGCTTTGCCTTCTTCATATCTTTACCCTTACTTGCGTTTGACTCAGACAGATGCAAGAACTGGAACGCTTGTGGCGAAAAAGTCTTGTGCATCCACCCCCGTATAAGGTGCCCCGGAGCGCTTGTTATCGGCTTTCTGGCAGGCGAAAAAAGGCGCAACTATTCAGATGCAAGGAAGCGACGTCTAATGCCGTAAACGCCTACCCTATGCCGAATCGGCATGAGCTTTTTTAATTGAAACTCGCGTCCCAACCGGTTCGAATACGACATTTCGGCAGGCATAAGTGCCGTGAACCGGCCATCGCAGAGGAGGTTGGTTGTTTTTTGAACAAGGGGGTGTGGGCTAAAACTTGGGAAAAAGCCTACGTTTAAGCGCGAGAATTCTCGGTCTTTGAGTCGCAGTTTCTCGATATACGGTCACTAAAGAAACACCGCGAAATGGTTTTGCGAGGGATTAACGGAGCAGGCGAGCAGAACGCTCTAGGACAACACTTTGCGCTGAGGAAGCTCTTCGCAAGTCCGTCGATCCATGAGTGACCGGCGAACTTGCGTCGCAGCTTCTGCCTGACCCGGCCCTTGCGCAGGCACTCCCTGTACCCGTAGGTCACTCCGCCCCTGAAACAGGCAGAACGTCCCGGCCCCTTGATCATGCGTCTACCGTCCTCGGGTAGCGCAGTGGTAAGAAGCCATGCTGCTTCTTTCATGTTACGAATTCAGTACCAGTGTGGATCTTTCTTCAGCTGTTCCATCAACAAGTCCTGCATGCCCTGGTCCGGCTTTCCAAGAAAGCGGTAGTCGGCATGTCGCGTGGGCGACTTGTCGGCCGGCAGCCCCGCAGGCACTTCGACCAGCATGGCGTAGGCATCCTTCTTGTCGAAGCTGACGGCAACGATCAAGCGCTTGCTGAGGCATGTCGCCTGTGATTCGCAGAGCGGCCCAACCAGATACTTTTCGCCATCCTCTTCAACGGCATTCATTTGCTCGGCGTCGCCGGACAGGTTCATGACCCATTCCGGCAGGCGTTCTTCCTTCTTCACCACGCCTTGCCAGGTTTCACGGTACTGCGGGTCTGCATTGAGCAACTCATTGACCCGCGCCTGGCCGTCATTGGCCGCTGTTGCCATGGCACTGCCGCCCAGAAGCAGGGCGGCTGCCAGTGTCTTTAACAAAACGCTCATATTCACCCTCGACCGCGACGGCCAAAGAAGAAGGAAGCAATGAACATCACCAGGAACACGACAAAGAGAATCTTGGCGATACCCGTGGCGGTGCCCGCGATACCACCGAAGCCCAGTACCGCAGCGATGATGGCAATGATCAAGAATGTGATTGCCCAGCTCAACATGGTGATTCTCCTTACGCTTCTATTTAGAGATGTTGCTTGTGGTGCTTTTCCCGGCGCATCGAGCGCGCCAAGTTCATGTGTTTAGAACACCCAACGTTCCTGGCGAGGCATCTCATCCGCAGGCTGAGCCTGGTCGACGTCCATCATTCGCATTGGGGGGCTGTCAGCCTGGTTACTGCTGGCCGCGCTGAAATGGGTTTGGGTCGGGTGCTGAATCGACAAGCGTGGCGCTTCTTGCTGCTGGTTTTGCTCCCAACGCTGAAACTGCTGGCCGGCGATCAAGGTGATTAATAGCGCCAGAACAGCAAACAGACCTTGCTGGATATGCAGTGGCGAGATACGCAACTGGGCGGCACGTTGGCGACTCATCCTGAAGCTCCTCCCACTCTGTGGTGATCTTGTTAGGGGCGACTTCTTGAATGCCCCGGTTAATCAGACCATTGCAGTCTGCATGCCAGCTTTTCATGATAATAAAAACCAATAAAATCAAGTTGTTATGAATGATGTTGAATTCGGATCGGACGCATCCTGCACGATGGTCCTGTTGAGGTCGTGCGTAATGCACGATAGATTCGTAGGAACTTTCAATATTTTTGAATTGCGAGGAGGGCGTGGATGTCACAAGGGGACACCGGCAATCGCCTGCGAACCGGCTATCTGATAAAAAAACAACAAAATCAGGCGATTAGCCGTAGGGTGACGAGAGAGCTACGCTGCTGTGGCTGGAATCGACCAGAATCAACCATGCAACTTGCCCGATTTTTCCGGGACTAACCAAGATCATTCATTAAGGAGCGTAGGAAAATGGAGTCAGCCACTGAGCATCAAGGCCGCATTTTGCTGGTGGACGATGAGTCCGCCATCCTGCGTACTTTCCGTTATTGCCTCGAAGATGAAGGCTACAGCGTCGCTACCGCCAACAGCGCCGCTCAGGCTGATGCACTGCTTCAGCGTCAAGTCTTCGACCTGTGCTTCCTCGACCTGCGCCTGGGTGAAGACAATGGCCTCGATGTGCTGGCCCAAATGCGCATTCAGGCGCCGTGGATGAGGGTGGTGATCGTCACCGCTCATTCGGCTGTGGACACCGCCGTGGATGCCATTCAGGCCGGCGCCGCCGACTATCTGGTCAAGCCTTGCAGCCCCGATCAATTGCGCCTGGCCACCGCCAAGCAGCTGGAAGTGCGGCAGCTGTCGGCACGTCTGGAAGCCCTTGAAGGCGAAGTGCGCAAACCCAAGGATGGCCTGGACTCTCACAGCCCGGCGATGAAAGTCGTGCTCGAAACCGCCCGACAGGTGGCCACCACCGATGCCAATATTTTGATTCTCGGCGAGTCCGGTACCGGTAAAGGCGAACTGTCCCAAGCCATTCACGGCTGGAGCAAGCGCGCGAAGAAATCCTGCATCACGATCAACTGCCCGTCCCTGACCGCCGAACTCATGGAAAGCGAGCTCTTCGGCCACAGCCGTGGCGCGTTCACCGGGGCCAGCGAAAGTACTCTGGGTCGTGTCAATCAAGCCGATGGTGGGACGCTGTTTCTTGACGAGATCGGCGATTTTCCGTTGGTTTTGCAGCCTAAACTGCTGCGTTTCATCCAGGATAAAGAATACGAACGGGTGGGCGACCCGGTCACCCGCCGCGCCGATGTGCGCATCCTCGCGGCCACTAACCAGAACCTCGAAGACATGTTGCGCGACGGCCGTTTCCGTGAAGATTTGCTCTACCGCCTGAATGTCATCACCTTGCACCTGCCGCCACTGCGGGAGCGCAGGGAAGATATTCTTAACCTGGCCGATCGCTTTCTGGCCCGTTTCGTCAAGGAATACGCGCGTCCGGCTCGGGGCTTCAGCGACGAAGCCCGTGAAGCGCTGCTCGGCTACCGCTGGCCTGGGAACATTCGCGAACTGCGCAACGTTGTGGAGCGGGCAAGCATCATTTGTCCACAGGAGCGAGTCGAGATCAGTCATTTGGGCATGGCTGAAACCCCGGTCAACAACGCACCTCGCATCGGCGCTGCGTTGAGTCTGGATGAATTGGAAAAAGCCCACATCGGAGCGGTCCTCGCCACTGCAGATACGCTGGACCAGGCCGCCAAGACCCTGGGTATCGATGCCTCGACGTTGTACCGAAAACGCAAGCAGTACAACTTGTGAGCTGTCTCCGATGAGACTGGCGATGAAGCTGCGCACGCGGCTGTTTCTGAGTATTTCCGCACTGATCACGGTGGCGCTGCTTGGGCTGTTGCTCGGGCTGGTCAGCGTGATGCAGATGGCGAGTTCCCAGGAAGCGCTGATTCGCAATAATTTCGTCACGCTCGACCTGGGACTGAAATTGCGTCAGACCCTGGGCGATCAACTGATGATCATGCTCAGCGAGAAGCCGGATCCTGCAGCGTTCGAGGCGTCCAGGCAGCATTATTTTCAGTTGCTTGATGAAGGCATTGTCCATGCCCAGGCTGGCGATGAGCTCCAACACGGTTTCGAACAGGCCAAGACTGACTACCTGAGCTTTCTGCAGGCGTACGACCTTTCACGTGACTCGACGCAGGTGTTGAGTGGCAACGAAGAACTCACCGAAAAATTCAATGCGTTGCGCAATGGTTTGATCGTCGAGCAACAGCGTGCGCTGGATAACATCAATGCCACCGAACGGCAGGCTCGGGAGAGGGCGCTGCTGGTTGCCGGCCTGCTCGGGCTGGTGGGGCTGGCGGTGTTGATCATCGGCTTCGTCACCGCCCACGCTATCGCTCAACGTTTTGGTGCGCCGATCGAGGCTCTGGCCCAAGCGGCGGACAACATCGGCCAAGGCAATTTCGAAGTGACGCTACCGATTTCCTCGGCCGTGGAAATGAACCTGCTGACCAAGCGCTTCGGGATCATGGCCGAGGCCCTGCGCGAGCATCAGGCCACCAATGTCGATGAACTGCTCGCAGGCCAGCAGCGTTTGCAGGCCGTGCTCGACAGCATCGACGATGGGCTGTTGATGATTGACCGCGATGGTCGTTTGGAACACCTCAATCCAGTGGCGCAGCGTCAGTTAGGTTGGGACAGCGATCGTCTCGGTCAAGGTCTGGGTACGGCGCTTGAGCGTCCCGAACTCGATGATCAGTTGCAACTGGTACTGCGCGGCGGCACCCTGGAGCGGGCGCCTGAGGACCTGAGTATCGAGGTCGACGGTGAGTCGCGGTTGCTGACCTTTAGCCTGACGCCGGTCAGCCATACACAGGGGCATATTCTGGGCGCCGTGATGGTGCTGCATGACGTCACCGAACAGCGGGCGTTTGAACGGGTACGCAGCGAGTTCGTGCTGCGCGCCTCCCATGAATTGCGAACGCCGGTCACCGGGATGCACATGGCATTCGGCCTGTTCCGCGAGCGCGCGCACTTTGCCAAGGACTCGCGTGAAGCTGATCTGCTGGACACCGTGAATGAAGA
Organism: Pseudomonas sp. PMCC200344; assembly: GCF_030053095.1. Lineage (NCBI taxonomy): Bacteria > Pseudomonadati > Pseudomonadota > Gammaproteobacteria > Pseudomonadales > Pseudomonadaceae > Pseudomonas > Pseudomonas sp. PMCC200344. The sequence goes on from NZ_CP125618.1 coordinate 54,127, forward strand.
GATGCAGCGCTTGATGCAGTTGATCAACGACCTGCTGAACTTCTCCCGCTACCAGAACGGATTGCAGAAGCTCACGTTGGCGCCGTGCTCCATCGAGGATTTGCTGGAGCAGGCCCGGGCACGTTTTGCCGGCCCTGCAGAAGAGCAGGGCATCGACCTGCTAGTGGAAGTGCAAGGGCCATTACCGCGATTGCAGGCCGATCAGCCGCAGCTGGACCGGGTGCTCGATAACCTGATCGACAACGCGTTGCGCCACACCGCTTCCGGCGGGCAAATACGTTTGCAGGCTCGACGCCACGGGGAGCGAGTGATTATCAGCGTCGAGGACAACGGCGAAGGCATTGCCTATGGTCAGCAGGGGCGGATTTTCGAACCCTTTGTACAGGTGGGTCGCAAGAAGGGCGGTGCCGGACTCGGTCTGGCACTGTGCAAGGAAATCGTGCAGTTGCACGGCGGTCGGATGGGTGTTTATTCGCGGCCAGGGCAGGGTACTCAGTTCTACATGGCGCTGTCGGTTTAAGCCGCAGCCGCTTCAGGCTTCGTCATCGAGACGTCGGGCAGCCAATCGGCGACCACGGGTAATCAGCTCGATGAACTGCACCGCACTCAGCGCATGGGCGAATAGCCAGCCCTGACCGAACTTCACGCCTTCACTGCTCAGAAGCGCCGCCTGGGATTCAAGTTCGATGCCCTCGGCAATTACCTTGAGTTGCAGTGCCTGGGCCATGTGAATGATGTGCGGGGCGACACCGCTACTCGCGGCGTCATGGCCCAGTGCATCGATAAACGCCTTGTCGATTTTCAGGCAATCGACGGGCAGGGTTTGCAGATAGGCGAGGCTGCAATAGCCGGTGCCAAAGTCATCGATCAGCACTTGATGCCCGACATCCCGCAAGGCTTGCAGGTTTTCCCGGGCTACCACGACATCGATCAATCCCCGCTCGGTAACCTCAAAGGCAATTTGCTTTGCCGCGACGCGGTGCAAGGTCAGCAGTCTCGCCATTACCTGACCGATGCGCGGCACCATGACGTCGCAGGCCGCAAGGTTGACCGAGATGTACAGTTGCGGATTGGCCCGCAACAATTGACCCAGTTGCTCAAGCAGGCGTTGCAGGACGAAGTCGGTCATCTGGCGGATCTGGCCGGTGTTCTCCGCCATCGGAATAAACAGGTCGGGGCTGGTCAGGGTGCCGTCCGGTCTTCGCCAGCGCAGCAAGGCTTCTGCCCCGACACAGTTGCGACTGTCGAGGTCGAAGATCGGTTGATACAGCACCTGCAATTCGCCTCGTCGTATGGCGCCACTCAGCTCGGCGTCCAGCGACTGTCGCTGGCGCACCAGCAGAAGCACCAGAAAACCCACGCATAAGGCGAGTGCCAGGCTGGCCGGCAGCAACCACCACCAGACAGCGGGCACATGCATACCGGTGCGCGGGCTGATCAGTACCAATTGGTATTCTGGATTGTTGGTTGGCATGCGGTAAATCAAGCGGGTCTGCGTCACTTGTAGCGCGTCGAGGCTTTTCGGGGGCCAGGGTTCGGTGGGTGGCCAGGCCTGCGAGACACCCAGTACCGGAATCGCGCGCGTACCGTGGTCGAGCACCACTAGCAGGCTGCTTCCCGGTGGCAAGTCGACCATGTCGGTCAAATGCCCGCGAGACGTCGCGACACGAAAATTGCCGCGTCCGAGCATCAGCGCGGCGCGGTTTTCATCGGGTTCGGTGGTGGTGTTCAGCCAGTAGCTGTAGGTCGGCCCCCTGATGTCTGGCGGCCTTATCATCGACAGCCCTTCCTGGCGGGGGCGGTTGGAACAGATCCGCGAGGCGTCCATATAAGCGGCTTCGTAAACGAAACGGTAATTGAAGCTAACCTGTTGCAAGGTCGCGATCATTTCGTCATCGCAGCCGCGTAACGGCTGGGCTTCCAGGTCGTCGAGGCTTTCACGCAACTGCCCGAAAAGTTGCTCCAGACGAGCAAGGAAGCGCTTTCCCTGGGCATTCATTTCTTCGCTTTCGCTCTGCTCGACTTGATGCATGGCCACGAACAGGCTGCCGGCCATCAGGAGTGTCGCGCTCAAGGCAGCAGCCAGTATCGCCAAAAACCAAGGGCGAAAGAACCAACTACGTAGTGTCTCTCGAGCAGCAGGCATAGGGAATATCCGAAGAATTACCAATGAGTTATAGCTGCTGATTGGAAAAAAGCCCTGACCGTCGGGCGGGCGTCATTATTTTGTCTGGTTCAATACTTGTAGAAGTGCCGCGGTTTGCGCATCCGGTGTGCCATCGAAACGTGACGGTCGGAAATGCATCTGGAAGGCCGCAATCACATGACGTGTCGCAACATCCAGTTCGCCGGTTTGCGGCGTGGGATAACCCGCGCGGGCCAGCTGTGCCTGAAACCAGCTGATGGTTGGCAGTTGTACTTCGAACTGTACTTGCTGACGCGTTACGGCCTGCTCGTTCGGCCAGACTCCCAGGCCTTCGGCAGCCAGACGCTTCCAGGGGAACAGCGGCCCCGGATCGAGCTTGCGCAGCGGGGCGATGTCGCTGTGGCCGATGATGCTGCGGGGATTGATGGCGTAACGCTTGCTGATGTCCTTGAGCAGAACGATCAGGGACTGGACCTGATCTTCGCTGTAGGGATACCAAAGGCGCCCGGCAGGGGTGTCTTTAAAACCCGGATTGACGATTTCGATCCCGATGGAACTGGAGTTCAACCAGGTCCGGCCTTGCCATTCGCTTTCCCCGGCGTGCCAGGCTCGGAGGTTTTCATCCATCAGCTTGTAGATGGTGGCGCCCTTGTCGTCGCCAATCAGATAGTGGCTGCTGACGTCGCCGTGGGTCAGCAGTTGCAGCGAGCGTTCCAGTGACGCGGAGGTGTAGTGCACCACCACGAACTGAACGCGGCTGTCGTAATTGGCTGAAGGGTGACGGGTGTCGAACCGGGGGCCGCTGGCACAACCGGCTAACAGAATCAGCGACACGATGAGAGATAGATATTTCATGGCAGAAGGCAATACACGCAAGACAGTAATGCAACAGTGTAACGTACTGCCTTGCGGGCAGACGGCCCACGCGAAGTTTTAAACAAAATGGAACAATTGCCCGTCAGCCCAGTGCGACTTGGTTACGGCCGGCATGTTTCGCGCGATATAGGGCCTGATCGGCTCTTTTAAGGACCAGATCGCTATGTTCGCCGGGCTTGAATGCAGTCAGACCCATGGAAATAGTGATGGTTACTGGCTCACCCTTAAAGTGGAAAGGGCAGGCTTCGATCGAGGCGCGCAGCTTTTCCAGCAGTTTCGCACCAGCAGCTGGCACCGTGTCTGGCATCAACAGGACAAACTCCTCACCGCCGAATCGGGCAATGAAATCCGTCCCGCGCAGGCGCTTGCGTAGCACGCTGGCGATGATTTTCAGTACTTTGTCGCCCGCCAGGTGACCATAGTTATCGTTAATGCGTTTGAAATGGTCGAGGTCGAGCATTGCCAGCAACAGGGTGTTGCCGTGTTGCTGCCATTGGTTGATTTCGTGATCCAGCCGTTCGCTCCAGGCTGCCCGGTTAGGCAGGCCGGTGAGCGGGTCGATCAAGGCTTTCTGACGCTGCTCTTCAAGATGCTCGCGGTAGCCCAGGGCTTCCTGCTCCATGTGCGCAACGCGTTCGGCCAGACTATGGAGGCGGGCCGCGACTTCCTGCTCGCGCTCGTCACGCTGCTTCTGGTGCTGGTCCATGGTGCCGAGCAGCCCTTCCAGATGGTTTTCCAGGACGTGCTTGAGATCGTCCAGGTCGGCGGCTTCCTGCATGCTGCTCTGCAAGCCGTCGACCTGCTCGCGGATCTGCGTGTCCATCTCGCGTGCGGCGGAACGGTTGTCGGCATGGCCTTCGCTGGCGGCTTGCAAGTTGCTTTGGAACGACTCGAGGCGTTCGTTTAACTGTTGCAAGTAGGCTTCGAATTCATGCTGGCCACTGTCGGTGATTGCCAGCATCAAGGTTGCAAGATCGTCGAGGATTGGCAGCAGTTCGTACCAATTCAAACCGTTTTGCAGGCGATCACGCATCGCTTCGGCTTGCGGACGATGACGCTCGGGCAGCGTCAGGTCGTCGAGCAGGCCCAGTAGCGTGTCTTCGATATGCTTGGCCACCGAGCTGTAGGACGGCTCGGGTGAGTCCGGCAGGGCGTAGAGAACATCCGGCTCGGATTGTTCAGTGTCTACGGCGGCCAGCACTTCAGCCATGGCCGGGGGCAGCGGCAGGCTGTCGAGATAGACCACCGGGGTCAGTTCGTCGGGATTGCTTTCCGGTTGAGCCTGTATTTCTGGCTCGATGATTGATGGAGCGGGTTCTTCTGGATGTTCTATGTCCGGTTGCGGTTGCGTCTCTGGAGTCTGGGCGCGCGCTCGCTCCGGCTCAAGCACCGGCGGGACAAACGCTACGACCGCAGGAGAAGGCGCTGCTGCGGGCGGAGCCTCGATCGTCGGTGGCTCGGATGCAGTAGCGGGTGCGGCAACTTTTGCGACCGCAACTTGGGGCCTATCGACCTCTGGCGCGAGATCGACAGATACCTGTGGTTTCTCGGCATGAGGCACAGCAACCGCTTCGGCATGCTGCAGGGTGGGCGTCGGGACAGCGCCGGGGACAACCTGTAATGCCGCTTCATCCGCTTCACGGCTACCAAACAGTCGCTGCAGCAAACCAGGGCGGCCGGGTTCTGTCGGGTTTTCAAGCTGATTCAGGGCTTTTCCTTGCAGACCGCTCAGTTCGCTGAGCAGCAGCGGAATTTCGCGCGCCTGCCCGACTCTTGCATCCAGATGCTTGGCGAAGTTTTTCAGCGGCCGGCTTACTTCGCGGGGCAGCGGTAATGTTTGCAGCTGCGAGACCAGCGCGGTCAATGCGGCGCTGGTCTGATTAACCCGGGTTTCCCGGCGTTGTTCGGAGTCGAGCACGGCTTTTTCCAGCCGCGGAAGCAGGGCGGCCAGGCCGGCGTCCATGTCGTCGGTGCGCACGACTTCACGCATTTCCTTCATGCATTGGTCAACGACGCGGTCGGTGCCCTCGGCTGCCAGCGTGCTGCGCACCAGGCCACGACGCAGCAGGTCGAGCCGGGTGTCCCATCGACGTTCGAGCTTTTCCTGTTGTTCGATGCTTTTGAGGTATTTTTCTTTCCAGCGCTGTGCTTCGTCGCTCATTCATGGGATCCGCGAGGGGCAGGACTCAACGCGGGCAATGCATCGGCCGTGAGCGAACCCGGCAGACGAATCTCTACCGCGACCGGCAGGTGATCGGAAATGGGTTGTGCCAGCACCTCGACCTTTTCAAGGGTCAGGGTGGGGCTCAGCAGAATATGGTCCAGACAGCGCTGCGGGCGCCAGCTAGGGAACGTCGCTTCCAGTTGCGGCGCGAGCAGGCCGAGGTCACGCAACGGGGAGTTTTGCAGCAAGTCACTGGCATGGGTATTCATGTCGCCCATCAGCACCTGGTGTTTATAGCCGCCGATCAACTCGCGGATGTAAGCCAGTTGCATGCTGCGGGCGCGAGCGCCCAGAGCCAGGTGCATCATGACCACCACCAGCGCCTCAGGACCTTCGCCAAAGCGCACCAGAATCGCCCCGCGACCCTTGGGTCCCGGAAGCGGATGATCTTCAATCGCCCACGGGCGCAGGCGGCTGAGCACACCATTGCTGTGCTGGCCGAGGCGTCCGAGATTGCGATTGAGTTGTTGATACCAGTAGGGGAATGCGCCGAGCTGGGCCAGGTGTTCGACCTGGTTGACGTAGCCTGATCGCAAGCTGCCGCCATCGGCTTCCTGCAAGGCGACCAGATCGAAGTCGCCCAGCAGATTGCCGATTTTTTGCAGATTGTTGGCACGCCCGGTGTGTGGCAACAGATGCTGCCAGCCTCGGGTCAGGTAATGCCGATAGCGCTCGGTACTGATGCCGACCTGGATATTGAAGCTGAGCAAGCGCAGACGACTGTCTGCGGGCAGGCCCGTTGATTCCAGATGATGTTCGTTGACCCGCGGATTATGCAGGCCAACGACGCGTTCAGTGCCCCAGCGGCGCATGGCAGTCGCGGCGCTTAGTTGGCAGCAGCCTTGTTAGCCGCTCGCTCTTTGTCGATCAGCTTGTCGGCCAGTTGCAATGCTTGCTCGGCGCCGCCGGCAGAGCCCACATCGAAGCGATACTTGCCGTTGACGATCATGGTCGGAACGCCGGAGATTTCGTACTTTTTGGCCAGGTCAGTGGCCTTGACGATCTGGCCCTTGATGGCGAAGGAGTCGAAGGTGGCCAGGAACTTGTCCTTGTCTACGCCCTGAGTGGCCAGGAAATCTGCCATTTCATTTTTGTCGACCAGCTTCTTGTGCTCTTTCTGAATTGCGTTGAACACCGCAGCGTGAACCTTGTTTTCGACGCCCATGGCTTCAAGGGTCAGGAACATCTGGCCGTGTGCGTTCCACGGGCCGCCGAACATGGCCGGAATGCGGACGAAGTTCACGTCGGAAGGCAGTTTCTCAACCCATGGATTGATCACGGGTTCGAAAGCGTAGCAGTGCGGGCAGCCGTACCAGAACAACTCCACCACTTCGATCTTGCCAGGCACAGCTACCGGGACGGGATTGGTCAGTTCGACATATGGCGCTGCGGGTGCTTCAGCAGCTTGGGCGGTCATGCCGAACAGGCTGGCAGCGACGAGTGCGGCGCTGATGATCAGATTACGCATGCTTTACTCCTGGACAATTTTGGTCGCCACGCGCGACCTGTTTTCAGACAGGTCCTGGCGGGCTTGAGTTCTGTAGTGTAACGGCAGCAGCCACAAAAAAGGGCGGCCAAAGCCACCCTTTTTATGCTTGCATCGACGGATTAATCGAGCGTTAACGTTGCGGGAGATGTACACCTCGCGCAACGCCCGATTCGCCGGCCTTAGTGCAGGCCTTGAATGTAGCTGGACACCGCTGCGATATCTTCGTCGCTCAGCTTTTTGGAGATGCTCTGCATCGGCTTGGTGTCGCCATCGTTGGTGCGGCCGGCTTCTTCCTTGCGGAAGTCGGTCAGTTGCTTGGCGATGTATTGAGCGTGCTGGCCGCCCAGGTGCGGGAAGCCGGCAGCTGCGTTGCCTGTACCATTCGGCGAGTGGCAGCCGGTGCAGGCTGGCAGGCCCTTGGCCAGATCGCCGCCGCGAAACAATGCTTCACCGCGAGAAACGACTTTCGGGTCGGCGGCGCCAACACTGCCTTTCTGACTGGCGAAGTAGGCGGAGATATCGGCCAGATCCTGATCACTCAGGTTGGTCAGCAGGCCGGTCATTTCCAGTACCGTGCGTTTGCCGGACTTGATGTCGTGTAGCTGCTTGTTCAGATAACGCTCGCCCTGGCCTGCCAGTTTCGGAAAGTTAGGCGCCATACTGTTGCCATCCGGGCCATGACAGGCGCCACATACTGCGGCTTTCGCCTGACCAGCAGTCGCATCACCTGCAGCATGGGCAATGCCGGAGATCCCCACGGTCAACAGCAGACTCACGATCAATTTGTTCATCAGCTAATCCAACTACGGCTAAGGGTTAAAGAGTTATGGACCGGGATCACTCGCTCATCCACTGGATGATTGCTTGGTAATCCTCGGCACTGCAGTCCATGCACAAACCACGCGGCGGCATCGCCTTGAAACCCTGGGTCACGTGTTGCACCAGCGTCTCCATACCTTTCGCCAACCTCGGCGTCCAAGCTTCCTGATCACCCTTTTTGGGCGCCATGGGTAGTTGGCCGGAATGACAGGCACCACAAACACGGTTGTACACAGCTTCCGGATCCTGTGTAGCCTGAGCGCTGTAAAGCGGCATCAAGACACCGGCAGCTAGCAGCCATTTCGTCATAAAACGACCTTTTCAGGGTTGAGAGCGTTCTGCGTTCTAGTGCGCAATCAAGGTCAATCGCTCTCGTGAACTTCATCCTACGCTGGGACAAAGCGCACACAAAATCTGCGGCATTATATACTGGCGTCACTGAAACGGAAACGACACTGCTCGCCGCGTCCATTCCCGGCGCCGCCCACATCGGAAATCCCATGCAACTCAAGAACCCCATCCTCGGCCTGTGCCAACAGTCCACCTTCATGCTCAGCGCTGCCAAAGTCGATCAATGTCCCGACGACGAAGGCTTTGAAGTGGCCTTCGCCGGGCGTTCCAACGCCGGCAAGTCCAGTGCGCTAAATACCTTGACGCACGCCAGCCTTGCGCGGACCTCAAAAACTCCGGGTCGCACGCAGCTCTTGAACTTCTTCAAGCTAGACGATGATCGTCGTCTGGTCGACCTGCCGGGGTACGGTTACGCGAAAGTGCCTATCCCGTTGAAGCTGCACTGGCAGCGTCACCTGGAAGCCTATCTGGGTGGTCGTGAGAGTTTGAAAGGCCTGATTTTGATGATGGACATCCGTCATCCAATGACCGACTTCGACCTGCTGATGCTCGACTGGGCTGTCGCCAGCGGCATGCCGATGCACATTTTGCTGACCAAAGCCGACAAGCTGACCTACGGCGCGGCGAAAAACGTCCTGCTCAAGGTTCAGGCAGACATCCGCAAGGGTTGGGGAGATGCGATCAGCATCCAGCTGTTCTCGGCGCCAAAACGCATGGGCCTGGAAGACGCCTACACTGTACTGGCGGGTTGGATGGAACTGGCGGACAAGGGCACCGAGCTCGCGGAGTAAGCTCATTTACAAAAACCGCGGGCAAAAAAAACCCCGGACTTCTTATGGGGAGGGGGAAGTTCCGGGGTTCAAGTTCCGGACCGCTAGGGCGGAGTCCAGATATCTGCCAACACTTAACACAACATTAGGAGCATCGAAGGGCTTCACCACCCATTCAGTAACTCTGAGTGGCGATTCAGGTGATTAGTTCAGAATTTTTTAACAAGCCTTTGGAATAGGCCATCGAATTTTCCGAACTAAGAGCCCTTCGGTCTTTCTGCCGCGGCACTATGCCGCAGCGGAAAACGCCTTTTCAGACGGTTCAGTGAGCCTCATCCCAGTTATTTCCTACACCAACCTCTACCAACAGCGGCACATCAAGCTTCGCTGCGTCGCTCATGTGTGCGCGAATTTCATCGCGGACCTGGTCGACCAAATCTTCACGCACTTCCAAAACCAATTCATCGTGCACCTGCAGGATGACTTTGGCGTCGAGGCCTGACGCTGTCAGCCAGCTATCCACGGCAATCATGGCTTTCTTGATGATGTCCGCCGCAGTGCCTTGCATCGGGGCGTTGATCGCCGTGCGTTCGGCACCTTTGCGCAGGGCCGGGTTTTTCGCGTTGATTTCTGGCAGGTACAAGCGACGACCGAAGATGGTTTCGACGAAACCTTGTTCGGCGGCTTGGGCGCGGGTGCGCTCCATATATTCCAGCACGCCTGGGTAACGGGCGAAGTAACGGTCGATGTAGGCCTGGGATTGCTTGCGATCAACACCAATCTGCTTGGCCAGGCCAAACGCGCTCATTCCGTAGATCAAGCCGAAGTTGATCGCCTTGGCGCTGCGCCGTTGGTCGGTGGTGACATCTACCAGTTCAACCCCAAAGACTTCAGCTGCGGTGGCTTTGTGCACGTCCAGATCGTTGCGGAACGCGTGCAGCAAACCTTCGTCCTTGGCCAGGTGAGCCATGATTCGCAGTTCGATTTGCGAATAGTCCGCTGCCAGCAGCTTGTAGCCTTTTGGCGCGACGAACGCCTGACGAATCCGACGCCCTTCAGCGGTGCGGATCGGAATGTTCTGCAGGTTCGGGTCGCTGGACGACAAGCGCCCGGTCGCCGCGACGGCCTGATGATAAGAGGTATGAATTCGCCCGGTGCGCGGGTTGATCTGTTCTGGCAATCGATCGGTGTAGGTACTTTTCAGCTTGCTCATCGAGCGGTACTGCATCAGCACTTTGGGCAGCGGGAAATCCTGTTCGGCCAGTTCCGCCAGCACGGCTTCGGCGGTGGACGCCTGGCCCTTGGCGGTTTTGCTGAGGATCGGCAGGCCGAGTTTTTCGTACAGGATCACGCCTAATTGCTTCGGCGAGCCAAGGTTGAATTCTTCCCCGGCGATGGCAAATGCCTCACGCTCGAGGGCGACCATTTTCTCGCCCAGCTCAACGCTCTGAATGCCCAGCAGGTTGGCATCGACCAGCGCGCCTTGACGTTCGATCCGTGCCAGAACCGGCACCAGCGGCATTTCGATTTCGCTCAGGACCTTGCTCAGGCTCGGGATGGCATTGAGCTTTTCCAGCAGGGTTTGATGCAGGCGCAGCGTGACGTCGGCGTCTTCGGCGGCGTAAGGTCCGGCCAGTTCCAGGGAGATCTGATCAAATGTCAGCTGTTTGGCACCCTTGCCGGCGATGTCCTGAAAACTGGTGGTGGTGTGATTCAGGTACTTGAGCGCCAGGCTGTCCATGTCGTGGCGGGTCGCGGTGGAGTCCAGCACGTAGGATTCGAGCATCGTGTCGAAGGCGACGCCTTGGACGGTGATGCCGCAGCTCTGATCGCCACCGATGGCGCAGTTGGCCAGGATGTTCATGTCGAACTTGGCGTGCTGGCCAACCTTGAGTTTGCTCGGGTCTTCCAAAATCGGCTTCAGCGCGCGCAGCACGGTATCGCGATCGAGTTGATCCGGCACGCCCATGTAGGAATGGGTCAGCGGGATGTAGGCCGCTTCGTTGGCTTGTACAGCGAAAGACAGGCCCACCAGTTGTGCCTGCTGTGCATCGATGCCAGTGGTTTCGGTGTCGAAGGCAATCAGTTTGGCGTCGTTGAGCTTCTTCAGCCACAGGTCGAAATCAGCCTGGGTGAGGATGGTGGTGTACTTGAGTTCGGTGTCGACGGCCGCTTCTTCAGCCACCGGAGCGGCGACTTCCTGGCCGGAACGCTTGGCGTCGCGCTGGTTCTCTTCGAACCAGCTCTTGAACTCAAGCAGGGTGTAGAGCTCAGCGAGCTTGTCGTGATCCGGCTTGCCCATTTGCAGGTCGTCGAGGCCGATATCCAGCGGCACGTCGATCTTGATGGTTGCCAATTGAAAGGAGAGAAACGCCATCTCCTTGTGCTCTTCGAGCTTGGCCGGCAGGGTTTTGGCCCCGCGAATCGGCAGTGTCGGGACGATGTCGAGCTGAGCATAGAGGTCGGTCAGGCCGCCGTTCACGCCGACCAACAGGCCGGAAGCGGTCTTCGGGCCAATGCCCGGAACGCCCGGAATGTTGTCGGAAGAATCGCCCATGAGTGCCAGGTAATCGATGATCTGCTCGGGAGCGACGCCGAATTTCTCCTTCACGCCCTCCACGTCCAGCGCGCTACCGGTCATGGTATTGACCAAGGTAATGTGGCCGTCGACCAACTGCGCCATGTCCTTGTCGCCGGTGGAGATCACCACCGGACGGTCGGCCGCCGCACTGCTGCGGGCCAGGGTGCCGATCACGTCATCGGCTTCGACGCCTTCGACGCAAAGGAGCGGGAAGCCCAAGGCGATCACGCTCTGGTGCAGTGGCTCGATCTGAACACGCATGTCGTCGGGCATGCTCGGACGGTTGGCCTTGTATTCGGCGTACATGTCATCGCGAAATGTCCCACCCTTGGCGTCGAACACCACGGCGAACGGACTGTCCGGGTACTGCTTGCGCAGACTCTTGAGCATGTTCAGCACGCCTTTGACCGCACCGGTCGGCAAACCTTTGGAGGTGGTCAGCGGCGGAAGGGCGTGAAAGGCGCGGTACAGGTAAGAAGAACCGTCCACCAGGACGAGGGGGGCTTGGCTCATGAGCAGGATCAACCTTTTCGGCGGGTCCGGCGCTAGAATAGCGGGACCGTTGACGACAAAGGGACAAGGTTATCATGCGCACACTAAATCGCCTGTTGCTGGCTGGGTTGTTTGCATCCGTTCCGTTGGCCGTCATGGCGGCGGACGATGCACCGACACCGGAGCCGGAAGTCACTATCCGCACGGAAGGGGATAAAACCATCCAGGAGTACCGCCAAAACGGTTTCCTGTACGCGATCAAGGTCACACCGAAGGGCGCACCGCCTTACTTTCTGGTGCGTGCGGACGGAACGGATGCAAACTTCATCCGCTCGGATCAGCCGGATATGCTGATTCCTTCGTGGAAGATTTTTGAGTGGAAGTAGTTTCTTAATTTCAATCGGCGCTGGCTCAAGCAGCGGCGCCCGTACTGGCAGTTCAAACATGTCTGTGTTCACCCCACTGGCTCGGCCCGAGCTGGAAACCTTTCTCGCCCCTTACGGGCTCGGCCGCCTGCTTGATTTCCAGGGGATTGCCGCTGGTAGCGAAAACACCAATTTCTTCATCAGCCTGGAGCAGGGCGAATTTGTCCTGACCCTGGTTGAGCGTGGTCCGGTTCAGGAGATGCCGTTCTTCATAGAACTGCTCGACGTGCTACACAACGCCGACCTGCCAGTGCCTTATGCCTTGCGCACCACCGACGGCGTCGCGTTGCGCGAACTGGCCGGTAAACCTGCGCTGTTGCAGCCACGTCTGGCTGGCAAGCACATCAAGGAGGCCAATGCGCAGCATTGCGCTCAGGTGGGCGAGTTGCTCGGCCATCTGCACCTTGCAACCCAGGCCAACATGATCAAGCGCAAGACCGATCGCGGCCTGGACTGGATGCTGGAAGAGGGCACGCAGTTGCTGTCGCACCTCAATGCCGAGCAAAGCGATCTGCTGCAACGGGCGCTGGACGAAATCACACAGCAGAAGACAAAAATTCTGGCGCTGCCGCGAGCCAATATCCACGCCGACCTGTTCCGCGATAACGCGATGTTCGAAGGCACTCACCTGACTGGGTTGATCGACTTCTACAACGCGTGTTCGGGGCCGATGCTCTACGACGTGGCGATTGCCTTGAACGACTGGTGTTCGGGCGAGAGCGGGTTGATCGACGGGCCGCGGGCGAGGGCGTTGCTTGGCGCTTATGCAGCGCTGCGACCGTTCACGGCGGCCGAGGCGGAGTTGTGGCCGACCATGCTGCGGGTGGCGTGTGTGCGGTTCTGGTTGTCGCGGTTGATCGCCGCCGAGTCGTTTGCCGGGCAGGACGTGCTGATTCACGATCCGATGGAGTTTCAGCAGCGTCTGGCGCAGCGGCAGCACGTCAGTACTCATTTGCCTTTCGCGCTCTAAAAGCTTCGCGAGCAGGCTCGCTCCCACAGGGGATCTTTAGTGGACACAAAATCTGTGTTCGCATCGATCAATGTGGGAGCGAGCCTGCTCGCGAATGGAGCGACACAAATGTCTGGGTTACAACGACTCCAGGCACCCAGCCAAATCATTCCCCAACTTCTCCAACACCTGCTCATACCCCTGAGCGGTCGCCGGCGTGTACCCGCCCAGCGCGTCCAGTTCCGCCAGCTTCACCGGTAGACCCGCCACCAGGGTTTCCGCCAGGCGCGGACGCAGAGGCGGTTCGCTGAACACGCAGGTTTTGCCGACTTCCTGCAATCGAGTGCGCATCGCCGCGACGTGCTGGGCGCCGGGCTGGACCTCAGCGGCGACGCTGAATACGCCGGCGTGCTTGAGGCCGTAGGCGTCTTCAAAGTAGTCGAAGGCCTCGTGGAATACGAAGTACGGTTTGCCCGCGATGCCGGCCAGGCGCGCCTTCAAGCGAAGATCCATGGCATCCAGACGCTCATCGAACGCCTTGAGGTTGCTCTGATAACGCGCGGCATTGGCCGGATCGGCTGCACTCAAGTCAGCAGCCATTTTTGTGGCGATAACACGGGCGTTGACCGGCGAAAGCCACAAGTGCGAGTCCAGACTGCCGGGACGGTGGTCGTGATCATGTTCGTCGGCTTCTTCTTCATGGGACTGGCTATCTTCGGCGAAATGTCGCAGTTTCAAGCCCGGTAAATCCTGCACGGCGACACTGGGCAGCGTACGACCATTCAGCACGCGGGGCAGGAAACCTTCCATGCCCGGACCGATCCAGTAAACCAGATCCACCGATTGCACCTTCCGTACATCGGATGGGCGCAAGGCATAGTTATGAGGCGAGGCACCAGGCGGCAGCAAGACTTCCGGAATCGTCACGCCGTCCTGCACCGCCGCGGCGATCAGCTGTAGAGGCTTGATACTGGCGAGAACTTTGACTTCGGCGTGCGCTGAACTGATCAGCAGAAAACTTGCGACAAATGCGACAAAGATAGAAAAAAGTCGGGACACGATGACCACTCGAAGAGGTGAGAACGGGTAACATAATAACGTCTCTCACAAAACTCGTCGCCGCTCATGCCTAAAACACCGATTGCCAGCCGTCCCCACGACCACTCTCATTGCGTCCATAGCGCATTGTCTGAGGCCGATGCTCTGTGCGCACGTCAAGGCTTGCGCCTGACCGCCTTGCGCCGGCGGGTGCTGGAACTGGTCTGGCAAAGCCACAAACCGTTGGGTGCCTACGACATTCTCGCGGTGCTCAGCGAGCAGGACGGCCGCCGCGCCGCGCCGCCGACCGTGTACCGTGCGCTGGACTTCCTGCTGGAAAACGGCCTGGTACACCGCATCTCCTCCCTGAACGCCTTCGTCGGCTGCAATCACCCGGGACACGCCCACCAGGGCCAGTTCCTGATTTGCCGCGAATGCCACGCCGCCATCGAGCTCGAACAGAAATCCATCAGCGACGCGATCATCAGTAGCGCCAAGGATGTCGGATTTGTCGTCGAAGGCCAGACCGTTGAAGTGGTCGGCCTCTGCTCAGGTTGCCAGGGGGTTTGATGAGCAACGCGCTGATCCGCCTCGAGCAGGTTGCCGTCACCTTTGCCGGGCAAATCGTGCTGGATAACATCGAGCTGAGCGTCGAGCCCGGGCAGATCGTCACCCTGATCGGCCCTAACGGCGCCGGCAAGACCACGCTGGTGCGCGCTGTACTCGGTCTGTTGAAACCGGACAGCGGCAGCGTGTGGCGCAAGCCGAAACTGCGGGTCGGTTACATGCCGCAAAAACTTCACGTCGATCCGACGCTGCCGCTGTCGGTGCTGCGCTTCTTGCGTCTGGTACCGGGCGTGGACCGCGCCATGGCCTTGGCGGCACTCAAGGAAGTCGGCGCCGAACAGGTGATCGACAGCCCGGTGCAAAGTGTTTCCGGTGGCGAAATGCAGCGGGTGCTGCTGGCCCGGGCATTGCTGCGTGAGCCGGAACTGCTGGTACTCGATGAACCTGTGCAAGGCGTCGATGTGGCCGGTCAGGCCGAGCTCTACAGCCTGATCACACGATTGCGCGACCGCCACGGCTGCGGCGTGTTGATGGTGTCGCACGACCTGCATCTGGTGATGAGCACCACCGACCAGGTGGTCTGCCTCAACCGTCACGTTTGCTGCTCCGGGCATCCCGAGCAGGTCAGCGGTGATCCGGCTTTCGTCGAGCTGTTCGGAAAGAACGCACAAAGCCTGGCGATTTATCACCACCATCACGACCACGCCCATGACCTGCATGGCTCGGTGGTCAGCGCCGCCCCGTCGGCCCCTACCCACGTTCACGGAGATAGCTGCAAGCATGGCTGATTTTCTGCTCTACGCCCTGCTTGCAGGCCTGGCCCTGGCGTTGGTCGCGGGCCCGTTGGGTTCGTTCGTGGTCTGGCGGCGCATGGCCTATTTCGGCGACACCCTTTCCCATGCCGCGCTGCTCGGCGTGGCGCTGGGTTTTCTGCTGGATGTCAGCCCTACCGTTGCGGTCACCGTAGGCTGTCTGCTGTTGGCGGTGTTGCTGGTGACGTTGCAACAGCGCCAACCGCTGGCGTCCGACACGCTTTTGGGAATTCTCGCACCGAGCACGCTCTCTTTGGGTTTGGTCGTACTAAGCTTCATGCACGAAGTGCGGATCGACCTGATGGCTTATCTTTTCGGCGACTTGCTGGCGATCAGCCCGACCGATCTGGCCTGGATACTCGGTGGCAGCGCGGCCGTTCTGGCCTTGCTGGTGACGTTGTGGCGGCCATTGCTGGCAATCACGGTGCATGAAGAACTGGCCAGGGTTGAAGGCCTGCCGGTGGCGGCGTTGCGCTTGACCCTGATGTTGCTGATCGCTGTGGTGATCGCGGTGGCGATGAAAATCGTCGGTGTGTTGCTGATTACGTCCTTGCTGATCATCCCGGCGGCTGCGGCACAACGTCACGCCCGGTCACCGGAGCAGATGGCACTGGGCGCGAGCCTGCTGGGCATGCTCGCGGTCTGTGGTGGGTTGGCGTTGTCGTGGTTCAAGGACACCCCGGCGGGCCCATCGATTGTTGTGACAGCCGCCGCACTGTTTCTGCTGAGTTTTGTCCTGCCCCGTCGAGGGGTGTAGACTTGCTCGTTTTTTGCGCAAATAGAGAGTCGCAGGAATGAAGCCGTTCGCCTCCCGTTATCTGCTCCTTGTCGCATTTTCGCTGCTACTGGGCGCTTGCCAAAGCACGCCACCGGCGGCCACCGAGGCTACCGGTGCACGGGCCACGGCCATCGCGCAGCTGCAACAAAGCCTAGCCAGCAGCGAACTGGCGACTGCTGAAGATCAACTCGCTGCCTTGCAGGCCGAGTCGCCCAACGATCAATCCCTTGAGCAATACCAGCGGCAACTGGCCGAAGCCTATCTGCGCCGCAGCCAGATCGTGCTGCAAAAAGGTGATGTGAATGCGGCTGCCACGGCGCTGAGCCGTGCCCGGGCGTTGATGCCCAAGGCTCCGGCGCTGACTGGCGGGGTCAACAACGCCATCGTCAATGCCCGCAAAGCCGAGCTGGATAGA
This sequence comes from Pseudomonas sp. PMCC200344, assembly GCF_030053095.1. NCBI lineage: Bacteria > Pseudomonadati > Pseudomonadota > Gammaproteobacteria > Pseudomonadales > Pseudomonadaceae > Pseudomonas > Pseudomonas sp. PMCC200344. The sequence continues at coordinate 70,859 of NZ_CP125618.1, forward strand.
GCCGAAGCTGCGCTCATGGCTGCCGAAGCCAAGCCACAGGCCAAGGTCATTGATCCGACGGCTGAAAGCACCACAGTTGCATTGAACCTGACTGATATGACCAAGCTTCGTCGTCAACTGGATGCGATCGCCGCCGATGTGGTGAATTACCAGTGCGACGTGAGTATTCAGGCGCCACGCACCCAGGACTTCCCTTGGTTGACCACGTTGCTGACCAAGCGCGTGAAGAAACTCGATGCGGATTTTGACCTGAATCTGGAGAAGCAGATTCTGCGCAACGTTCCGGCGCAGATGGTTCTGAGTCCGCGTAAGCCCTAAAAGCATCGTCGGATCGCCGCCCGGAGCAAGCTCGCTCCCACAGTGAATCGGGGTGTTCACACTTCTGTGATCAGCTCCGAATCCTGTGGGAGCGAGCTTGCTCGCGATAGCGTCCTCCCTATCAATACAAATCTTTAAGCCGGAATCGCCTTGGCCTTAGGCTCCCTGTCCCACACCCGATGCTGCCCGATCGCGGCAAAAAACGGTTTGATCAACTTCGCATCCGTACCCACGATCAACCCCGCATCAGCCTCGAGTTTCAACACATCCAGCAACTGTTTGGCCTCGCCCTGCAGCGCAATCGCCTTCAAGTGCTTGTATGCCTCCAACAGATAATGCAGCGCCACCCCGTCAGTGCTCAACGCCTTGATCGACGCCGCGCCACCGGGCACAAACACCGCATCGAACGCCACCGAAGGCAAGCCTTCCATCGACGCATCGACCGGCAATGCTTTGCCATCGGCGGTGGTCACAGGAGCAGAAGTCGGACCGAGCAGTTTGGCGTGCGCACCTTCGGCCTTCAGCGCTTTCTTCATGGCATCAATCGCTGCACCATCGACGCCATTGGCTGCCAGGATTGCCACTTTGCGGGTTTTGATATCCGCCGGCAGCAAGTTGGCCTGGCTCAGGGCCGGCGAGCGATCCAGTGAGGTTTTGCGTACTTCGATCGTCCCGGCTTTGGGCGCTGGCAACCCCAGGTTCTGCGCCACGCGTTTAGCCAGTTCCAGATCGATGTTGGCCAGAATCTCATTCACCTGGCGCGCGCGGATGAACTCCCGCTCAACCTTGCCCAGCTCGAAGCTGTAAGCCGAGATGATGTGCTCCTGCTCGTGCTTGCTCATGCTGTGGTAAAACAGCCGCGCCTGGGAGAAATGGTCGCTGAATGATTCGCTGCGCTGACGGATCTTGTTGGCGTCAATGCGCTCTGGATAACTTTCGAAGCCGCCATCCTGGGCTGTCGGCGGCGTTTCTTTTGGCCAACCGCTATCAATGGAGTTTGGCTCGTAGGACGCGCGGCCCTTGTCGATGGTGGTGCGATGCAGCGCATCCCGTTGACCATTGTGGAACGGTGCGACCGGGCGGTTGATCGGGATCTCGTGAAAGTTCGGCCCGCCAAGTCGGCTGATTTGCGTATCGGTGTAGGAAAACAGTCGACCTTGCAGCAATGGATCGTTGGAAAAGTCGATCCCCGGCACGATATGCCCAGGGCAGAAGGCAACCTGTTCGGTTTCGGCGAAGAAGTTGTCGGGGTTGCGGTTGAGGGTCATTTTGCCCAGTGGGGTGATCGGCACCAGTTCTTCCGGAATCAGCTTGGTCGGGTCGAGGATGTCGAAGTCGAATTTATGTTCGTTCTCCTCCTCGATGATCTGTACGCCCAGTTCCCATTGTGGGTAGTCGCCCATCTCGATCGACTCCCAGAGATCGCGACGGTGGTAGTCCGTGTCTTTACCGGCGAGTTTCTGCGCTTCATCCCACACCAGCGAACAGGTCCCGGCCGTGGGGCGCCAGTGGAATTTGACGAAGCGCGATTTACCTTCGGCATTGATCAGGCGGAAGGTGTGCACGCCGAAGCCTTGCATGCTGCGCAGGCTTTTCGGGATCGCCCGGTCGGACATGGTCCAGATCACCATGTGCGCCGACTCTGGTACCAGAGAGACAAAATCCCAAAAGGTATCGTGAGCTGAGCCACCGGTGGGTATCTCATTGTGCGGCTCGGGTTTCACCGCGTGCACGAAATCAGGAAATTTGATCGCATCCTGAATGAAAAACACCGGCATGTTGTTGCCCACCAGGTCGAAGTTGCCTTCGTCGGTGAAAAACTTCACCGCGAAACCTCGTACGTCCCGCACGGTATCGCCCGACCCACGAGGGCCCTGCACCGTGGAGAAACGGACGAAGACCGGGGTTTTTTGGCTTGGGTCTTGTAGGAACCCGGCCTTGGTCAGCACGGAATGGGTTTCATAGCTCTGGAAGTAGCCGTGAGCACCGGTGCCGCGGGCGTGGACGATGCGCTCGGGAATGCGTTCATGGTCAAAGTGCGTGATCTTTTCACGCATGATGAAATCTTCCAGCAACGATGGCCCGCGGGCGCCGGCTTTCAACGTGTTCTGGTTGTCCGAGACTTTCACGCCCTGGTTGGTGCGCAGGGCCTGTTCAGTGGCGTCGGAGCGAAATTGCTCCAGGCTGTCGAGCTTGGCATTGGTGTTACCGCGGTCCGGGGTATCGGTCCCGGCCAGTGCGCTTTTGGTTGCGGCAGGTTTTTTAGTACTCATCAGACAAAACTCCTCGTTGCGATTCCCGCCGTAGCCAGGACTCTTGAGCAAATACCCCAGGCACGGACCGGGGGCGTTTTCGAGTTGCCTAATTAGTGACTGATGACGTTTTGCGCCGTTCCTTTTTTCTAACCTTTGATCGCGTTATTGCCAAATGGAAGGTTGAATGCGGAATAAATGCTAATAACCTCTATACGGACAGGCTAAAATGCGCGCCCGGCTAACCGCTGATCCTTTTCCAACGCGCCCCACAAGGTTCGCTACGTGATCGAGTTTCAAAACGTCCACAAAACCTACCGCGTCGCCGGTAAGGATATTCCCGCCCTGCATCCGACCAGTCTGACGATTGAGAACGGTCAGGTCTTCGGTTTGATCGGCCATTCCGGTGCGGGAAAAAGTACCCTGCTGCGTCTGATCAATCGCCTTGAAGAGTCCAGTGGCGGCAAGATATTCGTCGACGGCGAAGAAGTCACTGCGCTCGACGCCAACAGCCTGCGACGCTTCCGTCAGCAAGTCGGGATGATTTTCCAGCACTTCAACTTGCTGGCGTCCAAGACCGTGGCCGACAACGTCGCGCTGCCATTGACCCTGGCCGGTGAGCTGTCCCGCAGTGAGATTGACCGGCGTGTGGCCGAGTTGCTGAAGCGGGTCGGCCTGTCTGACCACGCCAAGAAGTACCCGGCGCAGTTGTCCGGTGGCCAGAAGCAGCGCGTCGGCATCGCCCGCGCCCTGGCAACCAAGCCGAAAATCCTGCTGTGCGACGAAGCCACCAGCGCACTGGACCCGCAGACCACTGCGTCGGTCCTGCAATTGCTGGCCGAGATCAATCGCGAACTGAAGCTGACCATCGTGTTGATTACCCACGAGATGGACGTGATCCGCCGGGTCTGCGACCAGGTCGCGGTGATGGACGCTGGCGTGATCGTCGAGCAAGGTTCGGTAGCCGAGGTGTTCCTGCATCCGAAGCACCCGACCACCAAGCGCTTCGTGCAAGAAGACGAGCAGATCGACGAAAGCGAACAGCGCGACGACTTCGCTCACGTGCCGGGCCGCATCGTGCGTCTGACCTTTCAGGGCGAAGCGACCTACGCACCGCTACTGGGCACTGTCGCTCGTGAAACGGGTGTGGACTACAGCATCCTGGCCGGTCGTATCGACCGCATCAAAGACGTGCCCTACGGGCAGTTGACCCTGGCCGTTACCGGTGGCGACATGGAAGCGGCGTTCGCCCACTTCACCGCAGCTGACGTCCACATGGAGGTGCTGCGCTGATGGAAGTCCTGGCAAGTTTCTTCGTCAACATCGACTGGTTCGAAATCTGGCTGGCCACCGGCGATACCTTTCTGATGCTCTTCGGTTCGCTGTTGTTCACCGTTTTGCTCGGCCTGCCCCTGGGCGTGCTGTTGTTCCTCTGCAGCCCGCGTCAGTTGCTGGAAGCCAAAGGCGTCTACGCGATGCTGTCGCTGGCGGTGAACATCCTGCGTTCGCTGCCGTTCATCATTCTGCTGATTGTGATGATTCCGTTCACGGTGTTGATCACCGGTACGTCCCTCGGTGTCGCCGGTGCGATTCCGCCGCTGGTGGTGGGCGCTACGCCATTCTTTGCGCGACTGGTGGAAACCGCCCTGCGTGAAGTGGATCGCGGCATCATCGAGGCAACCCAGGCCATGGGCGCGACCACGCGGCAGATCATCACCAATGCCTTGCTGCCGGAAGCCCGCCCGGGCATCTTCGCGGCGATTACAGTGACAGCCATTACACTGGTGTCCTACACGGCGATGGCGGGTGTGGTCGGCGCGGGTGGTTTGGGCGACCTAGCGATCCGTTTCGGTTACCAGCGTTTCCAGCCTGATGTGATGGTCGTGACGGTGATGTTGCTGCTGGTGATCGTTCAGGTTCTGCAAACCGTTGGCGACAAACTGGTTGTCCATTTCTCCAGGAAATAAACAGTTCTCGTAAATGACAATTGAGCCGGCCATTCGCTGGCAGGCGCCGAATTCAGGCGCCTCAAACGGGCACCGCAAGCGGGCGCCCACAAGGAGTTAGCTGAATGAAAAAACTACTCGTAGCGCTCGCAACAGTTGCAGCGTTCTCTGCTCAGGCCGATGAAACCCTGACCGTCGCGGCTACCCCGGTTCCGCACGCAGAAATCCTCGAATTCGTTAAACCGGCCCTGGCCAAAGAAGGCGTGGACCTGAGGGTCAAAGTCTTCACCGACTACATCCAGCCGAACGTGCAGGTGGCCGAAAAACGTCTGGACGCCAATTTCTTCCAGCACCAGCCGTACCTCGACGAATTCAACAAGGCCAAGGGCACCAATCTGGTGGCCGTTGCCGGCGTGCACCTGGAACCGCTGGGCGCTTACTCCAGCAAGTACAAAGCGCTGACCGAGCTGCCAGGCGGCGCCAACGTGGTGATCCCGAACGACGCCACCAACGGCGGCCGTGCGCTGTTGCTGCTGGCGAAGGCTGGCCTGATCAAGTTGAAGGATTCGAACAACATCCTCGCGACCGTCAAGGACATCACCGAGAACTCCAAGGACCTGAAATTCCGTGAACTGGAAGCCGCGACCATCCCGCGCGTGCTGACCCAGGTCGACCTGGCACTGATCAACACCAACTACGCGCTGGAAGCCAAGCTTGATCCGTCCAAGGACGCGCTGGTCATCGAAGGCAACGACTCGCCTTACGTGAACATCCTCGTTGCCCGTCCAGACGACAAGGACAGCGAAGCGATGAAGAAGCTGATTGCTGCCCTGCACAGCCCGGAAGTGAAAGCCTTCATCCTCGAGAAGTACAAAGGCGCGGTATTGCCAGCGTTTTGATCTGAAGCTTTAACAAAAATGGGGCGCATCGAATGCGCCCCATTTTTTTATGCCTGAAACACTAACCTGTAGGAGCCAGGCTTGCCGGCGAAGGCGGTCTTACGGGCGCCTTCGCCGGCAAGCCTGACTCCTACAGGGGGCGTGGTGCTTAGTTACGGTTAAGCATCACCGGCAACTGTGCCACCAATTTCACGTTGTTCAACGGCGCCCGAATGAACCCACGCTGCGTCCCGTCCGGCCCGATCACCGCCAGGTTGCCGCTGTGGTCAACGGTGTAATTCGGTTTGCTGGTGTCCGCTGGAATGAACGGAATACTCACCGCGTTGGCCAGTTTCTGGATGTCTTCAACCGACGAAGCCGTCAGCCCTTTGAACTGAGGATCGAAGTAGCCCAGGTACTGCTTGAGCTGCTGGGGCGTATCGCGATTCGGGTCGACGCTGACCAGAATGATCTGCAACTTATCCACAGCCTCTGGCGGCAGTTCGCTCTTGATCTGACGCAACTGGGCGAGGGTGGTCGGGCAGATGTCCGGGCAGAAGGTGTAGCCGAAGAACAGCAGCGACCATTTGTCTTTCAGCTCGTTGACCGCCACTGGTTTGCCGTCCTGATCGGTCATCGTCACGTCCGGCAGGTTGCGGCTTTGCGGCAGCAGAATGATCCCGGCATCGATCAGAGCCGTCGGGTCGCCCTGGCCTTTTCCGGACAGCACTTTGTTGATGGTCAGGCCCAGGACCAGCGCGATCAGGGCGACGAGGATGAAGACGGTTTTCTGGGTTCGAGTCATAGGTTCAACAGTAAGTAGTGATCTACGAGCAGCGCGATAAACAGCAGGAACAAGTAGTAAATAGAGTACTTGAAGGTGTTGATCGCCGCGTGCGGCCGAGTGCCACGGTACAGCACCACGGCCCATTGCAGAAACCTCGCGCCAAGTCCCAGCGCGCAAATCAGGTAAAGCACACCGCTCATGTGGATCACGTACGGCATCAAGCTCACGGCCAGCAGCGCGAAGGTATAAAGCAGGATGTGGACCTTGGTGTAGTGCTCGCCATGGGTCACCGGCAGCATCGGGATGTCAGCCTTGGCGTACTCCTCTTTGCGGTGAATGGCCAGGGCCCAGAAGTGCGGTGGGGTCCAGGCGAAGATAATCAGCACCAATAGCAAGGGTTCGGCGCTGACATGCCCAGTGGCGGCGGTCCAGCCGAGCAGCGGCGGGGCGGCGCCGGCCAATCCGCCGATGACGATGTTTTGCGGTGTCGCGCGTTTCAGGAAGCCGGTGTAGACCACCGCGTAGCCGAGCAGCGAGGCCAGGGTCAGCCAAGCCGTCAGTGGATTGGTGAAGGCCAGCAGTATGGCTTGCCCAAGCACCGCCAATACCAAGGCAAACGTCAGCGCGGCCGCCGGTGACACTCGACCTTCGGCCAGGGGACGTTTGTGCGTGCGGGCCATGACCGCATCGATGCGTCGGTCCACCACATGATTGACGGCTGCCGCACCACCGGCACACAAGGCGATCCCCAGATTGCCGAACACCAGCACCGTCCACGGCACCCCGGCGCGGGTCGCGAGGAACATGCCGACCAGCGAGGTGATGAGCATCAGCACCACCACTTTCGGCTTGGTCAGCTCCAGGTAGTCACGCCAGATCGCCTGACTGTGACGTGCGCCGATCAGAGTCGCCATGGCATCTCTCCTTTTATTGTTATGGGCCCGGCTGAGTGTTTACGCGGGCTGAACCGCCAGCGTGCAGGGGGTTGCTGCTTGACCCGAACCAGACTGGTTCGCGCGTGATAATTGACCAGCACCATCGTCAGCAACAGTGCCGCGCCGCCCGCGTTGTGCGCGACGGCCACTGGCAGTGGCAGGTGAAACAGCACATTGCTGATGCCGAGGGTGATTTGTGCGGCGAGGGCGATCAGCACCAACCCGGCCAGCCGCGTCATGCCGACCACCTTCAGTTGCCACGCCAACCCGAGCAGCACCAGCGTCACTAACAATGCGCCTATGCGGTGAGTCAGGTGAATGGCGGTGCGGGCATCGCTGTCCAGTTGCCCGCCGAGGTAATTGGGGCCGATGTGTTGGGTCAGGTGAAAACCGTTGGCGAAGTCCGCAGGCGGCAGCCATTGCCCATGACAGGTCGGGAAGTCGATACAGGCCACCGCCGCGTAGTTGGAACTGACCCATCCACCCAAGGCAATTTGCAGAATCACCAGCAGCAACCCGGCGGTCGCCCAGTACTGCAAACGCCGTGGTACGGTCAGCGCCGGCAACACGCCGGACAATCGCAACGTCAGCAAAAACAGCAGGCTCAACGTCGCAAAGCCGCCGAGCAAATGCCCGGTGACCACTTGCGGCCAGAGCTTGAGCGTTACCGTCCACATGCCGAATGCCGCTTGGGCAATCACCACCGCCAGCAGGAACAACGGCAACTTCACTGGCTGCCCCGGGTGACGACGATGAACCCAGGCGCGGCCGGCCAATACCGAGATCAGCAGCCCCAGCGCGCCGGCGAAGTAGCGGTGAACCATCTCGTTCCAGCCCTTATGGGCTTCGACGGGAGCGTCGGGAAAATGCAGTTCGGCATGGGCCAATTGAACTTCGCTTTTCGGCACGCTGATAAAGCCATAGCAACCCGGCCAGTCCGGGCAGCCGAGGCCGGCGTGGGTCAGGCGGGTGTAGGCGCCGAGCAACACCACAATCAGTGCCAGCAAGGTGGCAAACAGCGCGAGGCGAAATCCAGGTTTGGCCATGACGATGCCCTTATCCGATGTTCGACAGTTTCAGCAAATGGCGCAGGTCGTTGAGCAGATCCTTACCCTTCACCGTCGGGTCGTAGCGCAGCACCAGATTGCCATGCGGATCGATGATCCACAGCTGTGGCACTGACTGGTCGCCGGCGGTCTTATGGAAGTCGGTCAAATTCAGGGGATAACGCTGTAATTGAGGATACTCGCGCGTCAGCTTGGCGTCGTATTCACTGCTCAGCGGTTGTGCCGCGGCCAAGGCGTGACTGGCGCGCCCGGCATCACGGCCGAGGCCGATCTGGATCTGCCGCGCCAGGTACACCAGTTGCTGGCAGTCCACCGAGCAATCCTTGGGCGCGGTCACCAGTATCTGCCAACGATCCTCCTGCGCCTGCACGCCGAGATCGGCGCGGGTCTGGCCGTTGCCGATCAGTTCGCCGTGATAGCTGCGACCTTCCGGCACCCAGAACTGCAATTTGTACATGCCGGTGGCGAGGATCATCGGACCGATCACCCCGAGCAGGATCAGCAGTAACTGCAAGCGACCTTTACGCCGACTCGCCGGCGTTTTCGCTTCAGACATGCTGGGTGGATTCATGGCCGCTCCCATGGTGTTTCTCCTTTGCGTTGTGCCAGCCGAGATAGAGATAGAGGCCGAACAGGGCGATCGACATGGCGAACCACTGCACGGCATAAGCCAGGTGTTTTTCCGGTCCCATGGCGATTACTGGCCAGTCAGCCTGGTAAGTCGCGGGACCGCTTTCTGCGCGTAATTCGTAGGCAAAACCTTCGCGATCCAGCGCCGTCCAGAGCCTGGCCGGTTCGACCGCGGTGATCAGTTGTGGCCAGGTCGTGGTGTTCGGGTCGGCGTGCAACTGGAAAGTGGCGCCGGGGGAGACGTAGACCCAGGCAACGAGGCTCAAGGCCTGAGTCGGTGTAGTGAATTGCGGTGGGGTGCGGCGATCCGGCCACGGCAGCCAGCCGCGATTGACCAGCAGCCAGAGCCCGGTCGCCTGATCCTGAAACGGTTGCAGCAGTTCGACGCCAACCTTGCCGTCGCGCTGACGGTTATCCAGCAACAGGCTGTGTGCGGCATCGAACTGGCCGTGCAGGTGAACCCGGCGGAAGGCCGGATCTGCGGTGGATTGCAGCTCGGTGCTGGCCATTGGTTCGGCGGCACGGCGCTCGGTGTAGCTTTGCAACAGCGCGCTTTTCTCTGCGCCCCGGCTCAATTGCCAGAACCCGAGTGACACCAGCATGGGCAACAACACCGCGACCACCAGGGTCGGCACGATGCCCGGCCGGAAACGCTTCATGGCGTCGCCAGAAAGTCGGTAGTCGCGATAGCTATACTCAAGTGCATCGCCTTTCCCCTGGAGTCTCACCATGCTCAAAGCAGCCATCGTCCTGATGCTGATTGCCACGGTTGTCAGCCTGTTCAGCGGCCTGTTTTTTCTGGTCAAGGACGACAGCAGCTCGAACCGCCTCGTCATTGCCTTGAGTGTTCGTGTCGCGCTGGCCGCCATCACCGTCGGCTTGATTGCCTGGGGGTTTCTCAGCGGCCAGCTGGTTTCAAACGTGCCTTGGTAAGCCTCAGAGCACGTAGACGAAAACGAATAGTCCGATCCACACCACGTCTACGAAGTGCCAGTACCAGCTCGCGGCCTCAAATCCGAATTGGTGATCGGCATCGAAATGCCCGCGCATGATCCGCATCAGCATTACAAACAGGATGATGGTGCCCATGGTCACGTGGGCGCCGTGGAAGCCGGTGAGCATGAAGAAGGTCGCGCCGTAGATCCCGGAACCCAGGGTCAGGCCCAGTTCCTTGTAAGCGTGGATGTACTCTTCGGCCTGGAAGCCGAGGAACGCGCAACCGAGCAATACGGTCAGCGCCAGCCAGATTTTCAGTGCGCCGCGATGGCCCTTTTTCAAGGCGTGGTGGGCGATGGTCACGGTGACGCTGGAACTCACCAGCAGCACGGTATTGAGCAGCGGCAGGCCCCACGGGCTGATGACATCCTTGGGGGCGGGAAAGAGTTTCGGGTCCGGGTTATTCAGCAACGGCCAGGTGAATTCGAACGTCGGCCAGAGCATGTGGGCGAGGCCTTTGGCGCCTTCACCGCCCAGTGACGGGCCAGTGATGTTGCGTACATAAAACAGTGCCCCGAAGAAGGCGATGAAGAACATCACCTCCGAGAAGATGAACCAGCTCATGCCCCAGCGGAACGAGCGATCCATCTGCGCACTGTACAACCCCTGGCGACTTTCCTTGATCACCGTGCCGAACCAGCCGAACAGCATGTAGGCGAGCAGCAGGCTGCCGACGAAAAAGATCAGTGGGCCGTGGGATTCCGGCCGCGCCGCCTTCAGGTCGTTGAACCAGGTGGCCAGGCCGAGCACGGTGACGAACATACCGACCGTGGCAATGATCGGCCATTTGCTCTGGGCCGGTACGTAATAATGTTCATGAATTGCCATTTATTGTTCTCCTTATCGGGCACGCTTTAACGCCTAGCCACCGGTATTTGCAGCAACAGCCGCGGGTGGATGACGTGCGGTGATATCGAACAGCGTGTAGGAAAGCGTCAGGTGCTTCACATCCTTGGGCATGTCACGGTCAACGATGAAACGTACCGGCATCTCGATCCGTTGACCGGGCTGCAGCACTTGCTGGGTAAAGCAGAAACATTCGGTCTTGTGGAAGTACGCCGCCGCCGCGCTGGGCGCGATGCTCGGAACCGCCTGGGCGCTCATCGGGCGATCGGTCGGGTTATGGGCGATGAAAATCATCTCGTTCACCGCTCCCGGATTCGCCACCAGTTCGTCGCCCTTGGGATAGAAGTCCCAAGACATGTCGGCGGAATTGGTCGACAGAAACTGCACGCGGACTTGCCGCGAGGTGTCGACCGTTTGTTCGCCCTCATACTGCCCGCCGGTCTTGCCGTTGATGCCGAACGCTTTGCACATCACGTCGTAGATCGGCACCAGGGCAAACCCGAAGACAAACATCGCCACCACCACCAGCAGCAGGCGCGTGACCAGCTTCTTCAAAGAAATAGAGTCAGCCACGATACAAGCCCTCCACAAAAACCCATGTGGGAGCGCCGCACCGCCGCTCCCACAGTCATTTCACTTCCGGCGGCGTGGTGAAGGTGTGATACGGCGCCGGTGACGGAATACTCCATTCCAGGCCTTCGGCCCCATCCCACGGTTTGGCCGGTGCCGGCTCGCCGCCACGGATGGTCTTGATCACGATGAACAGGAAGAAGATCTGCGTGGCGCCGAACATGAACGCACCGATCGACGACACCATGTTGAAGTCGGCGAATTGCAGGTTGTAGTCGGGAATCCGCCGCGGCATGCCCGCCAGCCCCACGAAGTGCATCGGGAAGAACGCCATGTTCATGCCGATGAACGACAGCCAGAAGTGCAGCTTGCCGAGGGTTTCGTCGTACATGTGACCGGTCCATTTCGGCAGCCAGTAGTAGGCCGAGGCGAAGATCCCGAAGATCGCCCCCGGTACCAGTACATAGTGGAAGTGCGCGACCACGAAGTAGGTGTCCTGGTACTGGAAGTCCGCCGGTGCGATGGCCAGCATCAACCCGGAGAAACCTCCGATGGAAAACAGGATCACGAACGCCACCGCAAACAGCATCGGTGTCTCGAAGGTCAGCGAGCCTTGCCACATGGTGCTGGCCCAGTTGAACACCTTGACCCCGGTGGGTACGGCGATCAGCAACGTGGCGTACATGAAGAACAACTCGCCCACCAATGGAATGCCAACCACGAACATGTGGTGCGCCCAGACGATGAACGACAGGAACGCGATACTCGCCGTCGCATAGACCATCGAGGTGTAGCCAAACAGCGGTTTGCGTGAGAAGGCCGGAATGATCGAGCTGACGGCACCGAAGGCCGGCAGGATCATGATGTACACCTCGGGGTGACCGAAGAACCAGAACACGTGCTGGAACAACACCGGGTCACCGCCACCGGCGGCACTGAAGAAGCTGGTGCCGAAGTGGATGTCCATCAGCATCATCGTCACGCAGCCGGCCAGTACCGGCATCACCGCGATCAGCAGGAACGCGGTAATCAGCCAGGTCCAGACGAACAGCGGCATTTTCATCAACGTCATGCCGGGGGCGCGCAGGTTGAGGATGGTGGCGATCACGTTGATCGCGCCCATGATCGAACTGATCCCCATCAAGTGGATGGCGAAGATGAAGAAGGTCACGCTTTCCGGTGCGTAGGTCGTCGACAGCGGGGCGTAGAACGTCCAGCCGAAGTTCGGTCCACCGCCGGGGGTGAACAGGGTCGATACCAGCAGGATGAATGCTGCCGGCAACAGCCAGAAGCTGAAGTTGTTCATCCGTGGCAGGGCCATGTCCGGCGCGCCGATCATCAACGGAATCATCCAGTTGGCGAGGCCGACGAACGCTGGCATCACCGCACCGAAGACCATCACCAGACCGTGCATGGTGGTCATCTGGTTGAAGAACTCCGGCTGGACGATTTGCAGTCCCGGTTGGAACAACTCGGCACGAATCACCATCGCGAACGAGCCACCGAGCAAGAACATGGAGAACGCGAACCACAGGTATAGCGTGCCGATATCCTTGTGGTTGGTGGTCAGCACCCAGCGCATCAGGCCTTTGGCGGGGCCGTGGGCGTGGGCGGTGCCGGTATGAACATGGTCATCGACGACAGCAGTCATGTCCTGTCTCCTGCAAACAGATGGGCTGGGCAGGCCGGGACGCGATGCCCCGACTGGTTCCTTACGTGCGCAATAGACCGGGTCATTTGCTTTCCGCCTGTTTCAGCTCCAGCACTTCTTTAGGGGTGACCATGTCGCCCTTGTTGTTGCCCCAGGCGTTACGTTCGTAGGTCACGACCGCTGCGATATCGACTTCCGAGAGTTGCTTGCCGAACGCCGCCATGGAGGTGCCGGGCTTGCCGTGGAAGACAATGCCCAAGTGATCCTTGATCGGTCCGGTAGCGATTTTCGAGCCCTTGAGCGCCGGGAACATCGGCGGCAAGCCCTGACCTTCGGCCTGGTGACAGGCCACGCAGGTGGTGTGATAAACCTTGTCGCCGCGCTCCTTGAGTTCGTCGAGGGTCCATTCCTTGCTGGTCAGCTCTTTAAGCTGCAGGGCTTCAGCCTTGCGCTCGGCCAGCCATTTTTCGTAATCGGCCTTTTCCTTGACCTCGACCACGATCGGCATGAAGCCGTGGTCCTTGCCGCATAATTCGGCGCATTGACCGCGGTAGATGCCGGGCTTGTCAACGCGGGTCCAGGCTTCGTTGACGAACCCCGGGATCGCATCGCGCTTGACCGCAAAGGCCGGCACCCACCAGGAGTGGATGACGTCGGCGGAGGTCACCAGGAAGCGCACCTTGGCGCCGATCGGCAGCACCAATGGCTTGTCGACCTCAAGCAGGTAATGCTCGCCCTTGGTTTCCTTGTTGTTGATCTGATCGGCGGGCGTGTTCAGGTTGCTGAAGAAATCAACGTCCTGGCCCAGGTATTTGTAATGCCACTTCCATTGATAACCGGTGACCTGGATATCGATATCCGGCTCACTGGCGTCGTACATCTTGATCAGGGTTGCAGTCGCGGGAACCGCCATGGCCACCAGAATCAGGAAGGGCACGATGGTCCAGAGGATTTCAACGGTGGTGCTTTCATGAAATTTTGCAGCCACCTGCCCGGTCGAGCGGCGGTGGAGAATCATCGACCAGAACATGGCGCCGAAGACGATGATGCCGATCACTACACAGATCCAGAAAATGGTCATGTGCAGGTCAAATACTGCGTGACTGATTTCAGTCGCTCCCGGCGCCATATTCACAGCCCATTCGGCGTGTGCCGGACTGAAAATCGACCACAACAGGAGGCCCATCCAGACATGTGGATGTCGCATCATTGCGGGTTCCCCTTATCGTTCTTGTTATCCCGCCGGCTTTCACCTGCGGCAAGGGAGCGGCTTTTTCAGACTACGAACTTGAATCGCCGAGCCTTGCTGCGTGTGCAGTCGGGCGTCATCAGCTAACTCCATTCCCACCCGAGTATAGACAGCGACCGCCACCTCGCAACGTGATGGCGTAAATCATCTGAAACAGCTGGGACTTGCGTTCCAGGGCACGAATGGAGAAGGATGCAGACGAGTGGTGGCAAACCGATATAACTTTGATGTCTCAAGGATGAAATAATTATGACAAATGCGTCTTAGCATTTTTCGTATGCCAGCTAAGTTATGTCCTCCCTATTTCATTGCCTTTGTTTCCTGGAGTTTTCATGAACACCGCCGCATTGCGCGAGCAGATCCAAAAAGCCCAACAACACGAAGCCGAAACCGGCCTGCTGACTCGTCAGCTGGAAACCCAACTGCCACACCTTCACTCCGCCATCCAATTGCCGGATGTCGACGCCAACGGCGTGATGACGCGTTTTGTGGCCGCGTATATAGAGCAAGTGCCGGACCTGCTGGACGCAGCCAATGAAGTCGCCAGGGAAGCGGGTATCGAATCACAGATCAAACCGGTGCTGAAAATCGCCGAGCAGTTCTTCCTCCAGCCGCCGGCGATCATGGCCGGTCACGTCGGTCTGGACAGCCTGCTGGACGAAGCCTATCTGGCGCACCGCCTGGTCGAAGAGGTCAATGACCTGTACATCAAGCATTTTGGCCAGCCACTGATCCCCTTGGACATGACTGTTGCCAACCTGATTGCCCACCAACTGATCGGCGAGGAGTTCGCCAATCAACTGGATGAGGCGGTGCATCACGCCGTGGACGAGATGCTCAATGAAGACAGTTTCGCGCTGGACTCCGTCGAGGCCTACCGCGAGAAACTCAACAGCCCGGACACCGGCGCTGCATGGAAGCGCTGGCCGTGCCTGTCGCGCCAATTGGGCGTAGGCCTTGAGCTGGATCAGCCAGCGGCTTGATACGTTGCCCCTAAAGAAATCGCAGCCTATTGGCTGCGATTTTTTTAAGCGGCTGCGGAGCCGACGCCCGTCGTGGTCCGCAATCGCCCTTCCAACCTGCGCTTCAACCCCCGCGCTTCAATCAACAGTTTTGATCCCTTGGCCGCATTGGCCCGCCCCCATTCCTCCAGCAATTCCAGACACGAGTGATCGATGTAGCTCAGGTTATTGAGCGGCACATGGACCGTCGCGCCTGCCGGAATGGTCCCCAGCACCTGGGTCAGCGCCGGCACTTTGAGAAAGGTCGCTGCACCTATCAATCGCAGTTCCATTTCGCCGTCCTTGGGCAGATCGATCAGGCTGATTTTCAGACGCGAAGCCTTCCAGGCCAGTTTGGCCAAGGTCAGGCCGAAGCCGATCAGCACGCCGGTCAGCAGGTCGGTGAAGATGATTGCCAGGGCGGTCGCCGCGTAGGTGAACATCGGCATCCGGCCATATCGGCCCAGACCGCGGAAGGCCTTGAGGTCGACCAGTTTGAAACCGGTATAAACCAGAACGCCCGCCAGGCTCGCTACCGGAATGCTTTGCAGCACGCTGGACAGCAGCAACACGAAAGCCAGCAGCCACAGGCCATGGAAGATCGCCGACAGTCGCGTGGTGGCGCCCGCCTGGACGTTGGCCGAACTGCGCACGATCACGCCGGTCATTGGTAGCGCGCCAAGCAGACCACAGAGCATGTTGCCGACGCCTTGAGCCGACAATTCCCGGTCGAAGTCGGAACGCTGGCCGCTGTGCATGCGGTCGACCGCGGCGGCCGAGAGCAGGGTTTCGGCGCTGGCGATAAACGCCACGGCAAATGCGGCAATGAGCAGCGTCGGGTCAGCCAGATTGAGCAGATCCGCAGGTTTCAACCAGTCGATGGCTTCTGCCAGGTTGGCTGGGACTTCCACTCGTTTGACCTGCAAGGCGAGCACCAGGCTGGCGACAGTCGCCAGGCCTACGCCAAGCAGTGCGCCGGGAATGAAGCGCAGGGAATGGGGGCGGAATTTCTCCCACAACCACATCACCGCAATCGTCGACAGTCCGAGCAAACCGGCTTGCCAACCCAAGGAGGGCAAGGCCTGCACGACGGCAGCCGGGAAGGCTGCCAGGTTATCCAGCCCGGAAGGCTTGGGCACGGCGTCGAGCATCACATGCACCTGTGACAACACGATCAGCACGCCAATTCCGGCGAGCATGCCGTACACCACCGCAGGCGCCGTGACCCGAAACCAGCAGCCCAGCTTTAAACGCCCAGCCACCAGTTGCAGAAAACCGGCCAGCAGCAGGATTGGCCCGAGCATGGCGATACCGTGCTGGCGCACCAGTTCGAACACCAGAACCGCCAAACCGGCCGCCGGGCCGCTGACTTGCAGTGGCGAACCGGCAATCCAGCCCACCACCAAGCCACCGATGATCCCGGTGATCAAACCCTTGGACGGCGGCAGCCCCGAGGCGATAGCGATGCCCATGCACAAGGGCAGGGCGACGAGAAACACAACCACGGACGCCAGCAGCTCCCGTGGCAGAACAGCTTTAAGTTGAGCAGCACGCATGGTGACTCTCCCGAAGTTTTCTTCAGGCGTGGCGAAGCCAGGCTGCCTGATCGGCAGCCTTGGCTAAACCACACAGGGATTTAGGAGGATTTAGAAGCGCGCTTTGGGCGTCGCCACCGGAATCGGATGGCTGCCGTCGAGCGGTAGGAAACAACCCTTGTCCGCGTCGTAAGCTCTGATTTCGCTGGTTTCGATGTTGTAGATCCAGCCATGGATAAACAGCTGACCATTGGCCATGCGCGAGGCTACCGACGGGTGCGTGCGCAAATGTTGCAGCTGAGCGATCACATTCTCCTCGGTGAGGACGTGCATGCTTTCGTTTTCGTCAGCGCAATGGCAGTTTTCCTGGACCATGGTTTTTGCCACTTCGGCATGACGCAACCAGGCTTTGACCGTCGGCATTTTTTCCAGGCTTTGCGGGTTGAGCACTGCGCGCATCGCGCCACAGTCAGAGTGCCCGCAGATGATGATGTGTTGCACGCCGAGGGCCAGAACGGCGTATTCGATTGCCGTGGAAACACCGCCGTTCATTTGCCCATATGGCGGCACAACGTTGCCGACGTTACGGGTCACGAACAGGTCGCCAGGGGAGCTTTGGGTGATCAGCTCAGGAACGATGCGCGAATCGGCGCAGGCGATGAACATCGCTCTGGGGCTCTGGGCCGTGGCGAGTTTTTTGAAGAGTTCTTCCTGCTGTGGAAAAACCTCGTGATGAAAATGCAAAAAGCCGTCAACGATATGCTGCAGCGCTGCATCGGCGGTTTCCGCCTCCGGTTGGGCTGAAGCCGACGCAGCCAACGGCTGTTTATCCTTGTCACTCATGATTCATCCTCTTTGGCGGAGTCAGGGAATTTTCCCGTTTTGTCCGGTGTAAAGCCAGTGGCTGTTTAAAAAACATCCAGGCCGAGAATATCGACCCGTCAGTCACTCGATGAACAAGGTAGCGGTCGAAACTTAACTCAAACTGAATAAAACGCTCTAGAACGTGTGTTCCAGGTCACAAAAAACGTGACCGGTGCAGTGGCAAGGTGCATTTCACACTACTCAATCATAGGCCAAATGTCCTCAAATCAACGACATCTGGCGACCCGGCGGACAGAAGGCTTCGCAGTCCAGATTGAAACCTTCCCGACGATTGAGCCCCAGACGTTTGATGGTTTTGGCAAAGCGTTGCGCCAGCAGATCGGCAAACGGCCCTTCGCCACGCATCCTGGCACCGAAGCGACTGTCGTAGAGCTCGCCACCACGGCTCTGACGAATCAGGCTCAACACATGAGCGGCACGCTGAGGATAGTGGGCTGCCAGCCATTCTTCGAACAGCGGCGCAACTTCCAGCGGCAGGCGCAGCATCATATAGGCCGCACTTTGCGCCCCTGCGGCATGAGCCTCGGTGAGCAGGCTTTCGAGTTCGCTGTCGTTGATCATCGGAATCATCGGCGAGCACAGAACACCCACCGGAATTCCCGCTTCACGCATCACGCGGATCGCCCGCAACCGAGCCTTGGGTGCAGCGGCGCGCGGTTCGAGGATGCGTTTGAGCTCATCGTCCAGGGTGGTGAGGCTGATCATCACCGCCACCAGCCTTTGCTCGGCGAGTTCGACCAGCAGGTCCAGATCCCGAAGAATCAGCGAGCCCTTGGTTATGATGGTCACGGGATGGCGATAGCGAAGCAGCACTTCGAGGGTTTTGCGGGTAATTTTGTGTTCGCGTTCGATCGGTTGATAAGGGTCCGTATTGGAACCCAGATTGATCGGCGCACATTGATAGCCGCGCTTGGACAGTTGTTCTTCCAGCACATCGGCGGCGTTAGTCTTGGCGATCAGTTTGGTTTCGAAGTCCAGCCCAGGCGACATGTCCCAATAAGCGTGGCTGGGACGCGCGTAGCAATAGATGCAGCCGTGCTCGCAGCCGCGATAGGGATTGATCGAACGATCAAAGGGCAAGTCCGGCGAGTTGTTGCGAGTGATGATGGTTTTCGCCGTTTCGATGCGCACCTCGGTGCCTTGGGTGATCGGCGCTTCCTGATACCAGCCGTCATCCTCGGCCACCGAGCGATTCGGCGCGAAGCGGTTGTGCGGGTTGGTGGCGGTGCCGCGGCCGCGAGGTGGCAGGGAAGTAGGCATCGACAAGGTCCTTTGGCTGTATGTTCATACAGTACAGAGGCTCGGCGGAATCGGCCAGTGCCGTTCGGCGCTCGATCATTCGAAAAACAACTTCGCTCTTTGTGTTTTACGGTCAGGTTAAATATTCGTCATTATGAGATACATATAACGAGTAGCGTGTTTGTGAGGGATATTAGTAATATCCGTCTCACACGAAGCTGTCGTGTTTAACTATTAAATGGAATTAATTAATGTCGAATTACAATCGTCGTGGTATTTTTCTGCAACTGATGCGGGCGTCTGTTGTTAGTCCAAAAGAAGTCCGGGTTTCCATGCAGTTTGCACTAAAGGAAGAGGGTTACGATCCGGAAAACCGTGCGGTCACTTACGCTCTGCTGGATACGAGCACCCGCGAGGCCGTATCGAACGATGGCGGCATGACGTTCACCATGGGGGCCGCCCGTGCTGATGTGGACGGTGATGGTGACATCGACGCACAAGACAAGGCCGTTCTGCTGGCCTTGGCGAGTGCCTATTCGAAGATCGTCAATCCGTAATCGCGATTGAGCGCAGCCAGTAGGTAAGTATTGAGTGCGCGGTAGGTTGTAACTGACACTTAAAAAGCGGTACGGAGTTTCCGTACCGCTTTTTCATGTTGCTTTAATGAGTCGTCGCTTGGCCAATGTCATCATTAGAAGTCGTTTTCATATCGTCTTCCCTTAACGCCATTACATCACTGGCTTTAACAGTGGCACCTTTATTTCCCCAACTAGTGGCAATGAAACTCACCACATCCGCCACTTTCTGATCCGACAAGCGCCAGGCGAATCCCGGCATGGTAAAGGTCGAAGGCGCCGTGTGAGTCGCTGGCAGCGTACCGCCCTTGAGCACGATGTGAATCAGCGATGTCGGATCCTCCGACTGCAACACCGGGTTGCCCGCCAGCGCCGGGAACACTTTGGTGTAGCCATGGCCATCGGTACGGTGACAGGCCGCGCAGTTGTCGATGTACACCGACGCGCCGGGCTTGCTGTCGTCCCCGTTCCACAGCGCCTGTGCGACCTGTTTGTCGTACTGGTGCGGCTGATCGTCGGGATCATTCGCCGGCAAGGACTTGAGGTAACGGGCAATCGCGGTCAGATCGTTGTCGGTCATGTACTGCATGCTGTGCGTCACCACATCACTCATGCCTCCAAACACCGCGCTACGATCGCTGCGACCGGTCTTGAGGAACTGCACCAGTTGTTCTTCGCTCCAGCTACCGAGGCCGTCCTTGTGATCGCCCCGCAGACTTTTCGCGATCCAGCCTTCAAGCGGCGCACTGCCTGACAGAAACGCGCTGCCTTCGCCTGCATTCAGGGCTTTTTCCTGCATGGTCAGGGCACGCGGCGTATGGCACGCGCCGCAATGTCCGAGTCCTTCCACCAGATAAGCCCCACGACTGACCACCGCATCTTCGCCGGGTGCTGCTTTGTAGTCCGCCACAGCCGGGGCAAACATCCAGCGCCAGCCCGCAAGCGGCCAGCGCATGCTCAAAGGCCAGGGAATATCGCTGGCCTTGTTCTCCTGAGCGACAGGCGCCACGCCGTGCATGAAGTAGGCGTACAAGGCTTTCATGTCGGTTTCGTTGACGCTGGCGTAGGACGGATAGGGCATCGCCGGGTACAAGGTACTACCGTTTTTGGCGACACCATGGCGCACGGCTTTGTCAAAGTCCTCAAAGCTGTAGTCGCCCAAACCGGCTTTATCCGGCGTGATATTGGTGGAGTAGATCGTCCCGATCGGCGTTTCCATCGGCAGACCACCGGCGAACGGCTTGCCATCCTTGGCGGTGTGGCAGGCCACGCAGTCACCCGCTCGGGCGAGGTACTCGCCTTGTTTGATCAGGTTTTGATCGATTTCAGCGGCGTTGATCGAGCCACAACCGAGCAGCGCCAGGGTCGCGATAACAAGTGCTTTCATGGTCATCGCTCCTTAATCCTGAACCAGCGGGCCGGGGTTTTTCAGGTACTGCTCGCGGATAGCCCGGGCCGACCAGTAGGTCAAAGCTGCCACCAGGCCGGTAGGGTTGTAGCCCAGACCTTGTGGGAAAGCTGACGCTCCGGGGACGAAAACGTTGTGTACGTCCCAGCTCTGCAAGTAACGGTTCAGGGCGCTGGTTTTCGGATGGGTGCCCATGATCGCGCCACCGTTGAGGTGGGTGGTCTGGTAAGACGCGGTGTTGAAGTGATCGCCAACCTTCTTGCCCAGTACGGCGATGGCCTTGGGGCTCATCGCTTCGGCGATCTTGCCCATTTTCTCGACCATGAAGCGGTTCATCTTGATGTCGTTTTCCTGCCAGTCGAAGGTCATCCGCAACAGCGGCAAGCCGTAGGCATCGCGGTACACCGGGTCCAGATCGAGGTAGTTGCCACGGTAGGATTGATGCGCGCCGTGGGCATCCATCGACACTTGATGGGTGTAGTAATCGGCGGTGGCACGTTTCCAGGCACTGCCCCAGGCCGGGGTGCCCGGCGGGTTGGATGTGCCTGCGATCGGTCGGCTGCCTGCCTGGTTGACCCACATCGGCGAACCACCGACGAAGCCATGGGGTCCGTGATCGAAGTTGTCGGCGTTGAAGTCGTCCACCGCCACGCCGTTACCGCCGGCACCAATAAAGTTATTGGTGTGGGTGTCTTTATCGAAGTAGGCCTTGATAGTGGCCATGTTCTGGTAGGCGAAGTTTTTGCCGACCACGCCTTCGCCGCTGATCGGGTCGTACGGTTTGCCGATACCCGAAAGCAACATCAGCCGCACATTGTGGAACTGGAAGGCACCGAGGATCACCAGGTCTGCGGGCTGCTCGATCTCCCGGCCCTGGCCGTCGATGTAGGTCACGCCTGTCGCCTTGCTCTTGGTGCTGTCGAGATTGACCCGCAGTACGTGGGAGTTGGGCCGCAGCTCGAAATTGGGCAGCGGTTTGAGCGCCGGCAGAATGTTTACGTTCGGCGATGCCTTGGAATACATGTAGCAGACGTAACCACTGCAAAAACCGCAGAAGTTGCACGGGCCCATCTGTGCGCCGTAGGGGTTGGTGTAGGGGCCTGACGTATTGGCCGAGGGCAGGTTGTAGGGTTTGTAACCCACTGCGGTGGCCGCTTTCTGAAACAGCTGTGCGGAAACAGTGTTCTTCTGCGATTCCAGCGGGAAATGATTCGAACGATCCGGCGCGTACGGGTTGCCGCCCTTGCCTTCGCCGACCAACTGACCCTTCACCGTCCAGGCTTGACCCGACGTACCGAAGACCTTCTCGGCGTAATCGAAAAACGGTTCCAGCTCTTCATAGCTGACGCCGAAGTCCTGGATGGTCATGTCCTTGGGGATGAAGCTTTTGCCGTAGCGTTCTTCGTAGTGGCTGCGCATGCGCAACTCGATCGGGTCGACCCGAAAGTGCACGCCGGACCAGTGCAAACCGGCGCCGCCGACACCATTGCCGGGCAGGAAGGCGCCCAATTGGCGATTCGGCAGCGCGATGTCATTCACGCTATGGCGAATGGTCACGGTCTCCTTGGAAATGTCCTGGAAGAGTTTTTTACGCACGCTGTAGGTGAGTTCGTCGATCACCTGTGGGTAGTTGCCATCGGGGTAAGTGTCCTGCATCGGCCCGCGCTCCAGCGCCAGCACATTCAGGCCGGCTTCTGTCAGCTCCTTGGCCATTATCGCGCCCGTCCAGCCAAAACCGACGATCACTGCGTCGACCTTCTTCATTACCGTTGCCATGCTTACGCCCTCTCGCCGCGAATCGAAACTGCCGGGAAGGGGTATTGCTCGTTGCGTTCCACCCAATCCATGAAATCGGCGCGGGCGCCGGGGAAGCCGATCATGGTCCAGCCGACCATGCCTTTATTGCCGCCATGAATCGGGTCGCAGAAGAACCCTTCTTTGGTGTTTTGCAGCAACAAATTGAAGAAAATCTTCGCTGGAACACTGTCGAACTGAGGTGTTCCGGTCTCGAGTTGCTTGAGCAAATCGTCTCGGGTAGCGCTGTCTTGATCAGCAAATAATTTACCGTTGAACGTTTTCGACCAAGCATCCGTGGCGGCGATGCCCAGGCGATAAATCTCTTTGGGCACCAGTTTGCTCTGCCAGCCCATTTCCGGAGCGGCGTCTGCGTTGAACGGTCCCTGCATGAACCACAGCGCGCCGGCCGCGTAAGGCGTATTCATCTGGCGGTCGATGTATTCGGGCACACCGGCTTCCAGAGCGCCTGGCCCTTGGGCATCGCTCGGAATCAGCTGGGCGACAGCGGCCTGGATGAACGTCCATTCTTCTGCGGTGAAGTAGCTTGGTTCATAGGTGCTGGTGCTGACCGGCGCTTTGCCGGAACTGGCCGGGGGGGCTTCGGGCGCGGCCATCAGGACCGTGCTGCCCAGACCGGTGCTGGCAACGGTGACCACCGGGATCAAGGTCAGGGATTTGCGCAAAAACTCACGCCGCGGGTTGTCTCGATCTTGATCAGACATAGGGTGGCACCTCATCAGGCATAGCGGTTTTTCAGCCGTCTCGAAGGACGACTTTTCGTTTTGGCACCGATGCAGATCGCCAGCAAGCGGGGAGTAATAGGGCGCATCGGTAATATGGAGAAACAAATGGTAGCAGGCTAAGCATAAAGATGAACCGATTCAGCTAAAAAACCTCGGTTTTGCGACGAAAGCGATCGGCTGATTCACGATTCTTTGACAGAGGGGTCACAGGCCTTTGACCGCTCGGGGTTGAAGCTCGGCGTCATCTTCCCGACTCTTCCTGAACGGTCACCTCGAGCATGTCTCTACCGCGTTGTATCCCAGCGATTTGCCTGTCGCTGGCCGCACTTTTAAACCTGACGCTGGCCCTTGCCGACGACAGTGCGTTGCCCCGACCTGCGGAGTGGGCTCAATCGGTCGAGGTGCAATACAACCTTTTCAAAATGTCCCCGACGCTCTATCGCAGTGCATTGCCCGACAGAGGCGCTGTGCCGTTACTGGAAAAACTCAAGGTCGGGACGGTTATCACGTTCCTGCCCGAGTCGGATTCAAGCTGGTTATCGACGCCAGAAATTGCGCAAATACAGCTGCCCTACCGCACCAACCATGTGGATGACGCGGATGTACTCAACGCCCTTCGTACGATCCAGACTGCCGAAGCCATGGGACCGGTGCTGATGCACTGCAAACATGGTTCGGACCGCACGGGCCTGATGGCGGCCATGTACCGGGTCGTGTTGCAAGGCTGGAGCAAGGAAGACGCCCTGAACGAAATGACCCAGGGCGGCTTTGGTGACAGCACTCATTTCAAGGACGGCATCCGTTACATGATGCAGGCCGATGTCGACAAGCTCCGCAGCGCGTTGGCTATTGGCGACTGCAGTACGAGCCCGTTCGCCAGTTGTTCGATGAAGAGCTGGTTCAAATCGGCCCATGTCGAGTAAACCGTTACGTCAGCCGGCAACGGCCTCTGACGAAAGCGCGAGCAGATCTTCGGCGATCGGCCGTTCAAGAAACGCTTCCAGGGCGGTCAGCAAGGAGCGCGAATCGCCCGGAGAAAAAAACGCCTCGCGAAAGGCTCGCCCTGTTTGCGCATTGAAGACCCAATCCTGACGGAATCGCTTGAAGGCTTCGATGGCCAGTACGCCTGACCACGTGTAGGCGTAAACGGAGGCTGCGTAACCGGTCACCATGTAGTCAAAGCTGTTTGCGAACCGACAATAAGACGGCAGTTGCACGTGGGGAACCTCCCGCTGAACGTCTTCGAATACTTGCTGGGTGCTACGACCATCGCCTTGGCTGTGGTGCACGTCGAAATCGAACATTGCACCCGTCAGCAAGAGTGCGGCTTGTCGGCTGGTCTGGGTTTCGAGGGCTGCCAGTGCCGCATCTACCCGCGCCTCGGTCAAGCGTTCACCGCTTTGGTGGTGGGCACCCAGCCATAATAGAAACTCCCGTGACAGGCACCACTGCTCGAATACTTGCCCTGCGAACTCCACCGTATCGCGCCCCAGTTGGGAAATGCCGGAAAGGTTGTGATGCGGCGAACTCGTCAGCACGTGTTGCAGACAATGACCGAATTCATGAAAAAGCACCCGCAGGTCCTTGTGCTCAAGCAGGCACGGATGGCCGTCGACCCCAGGCGTGAAGTTGCAGTGAAGATCGGCAATCGGTAGCGCTATCCGGCCTTCGGCGTTTCTTCGTCGGTTTCGCAGCGTGCCGGTCCAGGCGTAATCCGGAGCTTCTTTGCGGCGGAACGGATCAAGATAAATATGCCCGATGGTCTGACCATGCTCGCTGATCTCAAACAGGCGCACGTCGTTATGCCAGCGACTGAATTCAGCCTGCTCGAGGATCCGGATCCCGAACAGCCGTTCGCAGAACAGGCAGAGTCGTCGCAAGGTGCCGTCCAGGGGAAAATAGTCGCGCAGATTCTTCAGGGCTTCAGGGAAACGATGGTGGCGCAGTTGTTCCGCGAGAAATTCGTGGTCCCAGGCGTGTACTTCCGAGATGCCCCGTTCGAGCGCAAACTCTTGTAGCTCCTTTGAATCCCGTGCAAGGGGCGGTGTGTTCAATGTCACTTGCCGACGCAGGAAACTACGAACTTGATCGGTGGACTCGGCCGCTGCGGTGGCCAGACGCAGTTGCGCGAAATTATCGAAACCTAGCAGTTCGGCTTTCTGGTGGCGCAGCGAAAGCAGCAACGTCAGTACAGGATCATTATCGAACTCGTCGGCATGCGGGCCTTGATCGGACGCGCGCGTGGAGTACGCCACGAAATACTCCTCTCGCAATGCCCGATTTTCGGCATACCTCATGATTTGCTGGTAGGTGTTGTGGTCCAGGGGAATCAGCCAGCCGTCATGTCCTGCCTCTTTGGCCAGGCGCATCAGACGATCTTTTACGGTGGGGTATAAACCTTCCAGTACCGCAACGTCATCGACGTGCTTGGTCCATGCAGCGTTGGCGCTTTTCAGATGGATGAGAAACAGCTCTTCGAGCTGATCGATGTCGAGGTTCAACCGGGCCAGCTCTTCCCGTTGCGCCAGTGGCAAGTCAATTCCCGACAATTGAAATTTGCGCAGAATCTTGGCCAGTGCGGCCTTGCGCGGTACATCGAAGTTGAGGGCGATCGAACTGTTCGCCAACCGCTGGTATGCATTAAACAACGGACGATTGCGCATTCTTTCGGATCGGTACTGCGCCCCAGCGTCGTTGCATGCGGCAGTTGCCGTGTTCCAGGCGGTATCGTTGTGCTTCGCCATCGACAGGATCTGGATGATGCCCAAAGCCTCGTCCAGGCGCGCATCGATTTCATCGATGGCCAGAACCAGGTCATCCCAATTGGGAAATACGGATTGGCTGATGATGGTTTCGGCAATGATCTGCCGGTTGTCGGTAATGATGGCTGTGATTGCCGGCACGAGGTGTTCGGTGCGGACCTCCGACCAGGGCGGCAGATCCCAGGCCTGCAAAAGCGGATTGGTATCGGGCATGGCGTCTTCCTTGAGTAGAGGCTGAATGTGGTCAGCCTATAAAGGAAGCGCAGGGGAAAGGTGGTAGATAGATACCACCTTCCAATCCGTTCAAGAGTGGAAGGTGGTGTTGACTCAGTGTTGCTCGTCAGGCTTTTTCTTCAGCTTAGGGTTCGGGAAAAACTGCACGGCCTGAACCTTGGCGTCCGGCACCTTCAGCGCCGAAGTGTTGACCCGCGTGCCCAATTCCTTGGGTACCGACAGGCCTTGTTCATTCAACGTGTCGGAATAACCGCAGGCCACGCACTCGCGGTGCGGGACTTCGTCTTCGTTCCACATCATCAACTTGTCCGGCTCGCTGCACGCCGGGCAAACCGCCCCGGCGATAAAGCGTTTTTTCGTCTTCACAGGCCCCTCGCTCATGCTGCCGCGACCTCACTCAGGCCGCTGTGGCGCAAGAGTGCGTCAATCGACGGCGGGCGTCCGCGGAAGTCGACGAACAGCACCATCGGTTCCTGGGAGCCACCGCGCGCCAGGATCGCTTCGCGGAAGGCGCGGCCGGTCTCGGCGTTGAGTACGCCTTCTTCTTCGAATTTCGAGAAGGCATCCGCCGACAGCACTTCGGCCCATTTGTAGCTGTAGTAGCCCGCCGCATAACCGCCGGCGAAGATGTGCGCAAAGCTGTTCGGGAAACGGTTGTAGGCGGGTGGACGCATGACCGACACCTCGGCGCGCACACCTTCAAGTACCTGCGCCACGCTACGGCCATCACCGTGGGTGGCGTGCAGGTCGAAGTCGAACAGCGAGAACTCCAACTGACGGACCATCATCAGACCGGACTGGAAGTTCTTCGCGGCGAGCATTTTCTCCAGCAGGTCCTGAGGCAGCGGTTCGCCGGTTTCGTAGTGACCGGAGATCAGCGCCAGACCTTCCGGCTCCCAGCACCAGTTCTCCATGAACTGGCTTGGCAGCTCGACCGCATCCCAGGCCACGCCGTTGATGCCGGATACGCCGGCGTGTTCAACGCGGGTCAACAGGTGATGCAGGCCGTGACCGAATTCGTGGAACAGGGTGGTCACTTCATCGTGGGTCAGCAGGGCTGGCTTGCCGCTGTCGGCCGGGGTGAAGTTGCACACCAGGTTCGCCACTGGACTTTGCAATACGCCGCTGATCGTGCGGCGACGGTCGCGGGCGCCGTCCATCCAGGCACCGCCACGCTTGTTGACGCGGGCGTAGAGGTCGAAGAAGAAACGGCCGACGTGCTGGCCGTTTTCCTTGATTTCGAACAGGCGAACATCCGGGTGCCAGGTGTCGAAACCTTTCAGTTCGGCGATTTCGATGCCGTACAGACGCTGGACGATAGCGAACAGACCGCCCAGCACTTTGTCGATCGGGAAGTAAGCGCGAAGGGTTTCCTGGGCGACGCTGTAGCGCTGCTCGCGAAGCTTTTCACCGTAGAAACCGCTGTCCCAGCTTTGCAGGTCCGGGCAGCCTTGTTCGGCGGCGTACGCCTTGAGCTGTTCCAGATCCAGGGCGGCGAACGGCTTGCTGCGCTTGGCCAGATCGCGCAGGAAACTCAGTACCTGATCGCTGGATTCGGCCATTTTGGTGGCCAGGCTCAGCTCCGAGAAGCTGGCGAAACCCAGCAGCCTGGCCAGTTCCTGACGCAGGTCGAGGATTTCTTCCATGACCGGGCCGTTATCGTTCTGACCGGCATTCGGTCCTTGGTCCGACGCACGGGTGCAGTAGGCGGCGTAGACTTCTTCACGCAGGGCGCGGTCCTGGGCGTAGGTCATCACCGCGTAGTAGCTCGGGAATTCCAGGGTGATCAGGAAGCCTTCCAGACCTTTGGCCTGTGCAGCCGCGGCCATTTGCGCCTTGGCTGATTCGGTCAGGCCGGCGAGGGTAGCTTCGTCAGTGACGTGTTTGGTCCAGGCCTGAGTGGCATCGAGCAGTTGGTTGGAGAAGCGGCTGCCCAGCTCCGAGAGTTTGCTCTGCACTTCGGCGTAACGCTTTTGTTCGGCTTCCGGCAGGTCGATACCCGACAGACGGAAGTCACGCAGGGAATGTTCCAGGATAGTTTTCTGCGCCACCTCGAAACCGGCAGCTTCGGGACTGTTAGCCAGCGCTTCGAACGCCTCGAACAACTCGCGATTTTGGCCCAATTCGGTGGAGTAGGCGCTCAAGGCCGGCAGGCAGGACTCGTAGGCTTCGCGCAGTTCGGCGCTGTTGCATACGGCATTCAGGTGGCTGACCGGGCTCCAGGCGGCGCCCAGTCGATCATTCAGCTCGTCCATCGCCAGCACCAGGCCAGCCCAGGTCGGTTGTTTGCCCTGGGTTTTGAGGATCTCGATAATGGCGGCGCGGTTGTCAGCCAGGATCTGTTCGATGGCCGGTTGTACGTGTTCGGCACGGATCGCCGAGAACGGCGGCAGGTCGTAGGACTGCAAAAGAGGGTTGTTCACGCTCACGGTTGGCACCTTGGCTGGAAGAAACATTGCGCCATCTTAATTACAATCGACGCTCACCGCAGCTATCAGCAAAAGAGAGAGAGCCTATCGTGACCCTTCGCAAGTATCAGAACCACACGCCGCTACTGGGCAAAGGCGCCTTTGTCGACGGTTCGGCGGTGGTGATCGGCGACGTTGAAATCGGCGAAGACAGCTCGGTCTGGCCGCTGACGGTGATTCGTGGCGACATGCACCGCATCCGTGTTGGCGCGCGCACCAGCGTGCAGGACGGCTGTGTGCTGCACATCACCCACGCCGGGCCGTTCAATCCCGATGGCTTTCCGTTGTTGATTGGCGACGATGTGACCATCGCGCATAAGGTCATGCTCCACGGCTGCACCGTGGGCAATCGGATTCTGATCGGCATGGGCAGCATCGTCATGGACGGTGCGGTGGTCGACGACGATGTGATCATTGGCGCTGGCAGTCTGGTGCCGCCGGGCAAACGCCTTGAAAGCGGCTTCCTTTATGTGGGCAGCCCGGTGAAGCAGATTCGGCCGCTGACTGACAAGGAAAAAGCCTTTTTCACCTACAGCGCGGCGAACTACGTGAAGCTCAAGAATTTGCATCTGGCCGAAGGCTACGACCAGCTCTGACCCTGCGCCCTTATTCAGGATTCAACATGCATTACCAAACCGTATTGTTCGACCTCGATGGCACCCTGACCGACCCGCGCGAGGGCATCACCCGTTCGATCCAGTTCGCCTTGAGCAAACTGGGCATCGATGAACCTGACCTGACCAAACTTGAACACTTCATCGGCCCGCCGTTGTTGCAGGCGTTCATGCAGTTCTACGACTTCAACGAACCCAAGGCCTGGGAGGCGGTGAACTTCTATCGCGAACGCTTCAAAGTCACCGGCCTGTACGAGAATCGTGTATTTGATGGCGTCACGCCGCTGCTGGAAACACTCAGCGGGCAAGGGCGACAGCTGTATATCGCGACCTCAAAACCGTGGATCTTCGCTCGGGAAATCGCTCGGCACTTCGACTTCGCCAAACACTTCAAAGTGATCTATGGCAGCGAACTGGATGGAACCCGGACCAACAAAGTCGAGCTGATCGCCCACTTGATGGCCGAAGAAGGCCTGGACCCGGCCAGCACCCTGATGATCGGTGACCGTAAACACGACCTGATCGGTGCGCGCAGTAACGGGCTGGATGCAGCGGCTGTTGGTTATGGTTTTGGCAGCCGGGAAGAGTTGAGCGCTGAAGCACCGACCTGGCACTTCGAGACGCTGGAAGAGATGCATCAGGCGTTTTTGCAGCGTTAATTAAACCGCCATCGCGAGCAAGTCGGATCGCCGCATCGCTCGCTCCTACGGAATTTACGCGGCTCCCCGTAGGAGCGAGGCTTGCCCGCGAAGGCGTCCGCCCGGACACATCCTGCGCAAAAGTCATCACCCCAATTCCTTCTAATCGTCCTAGCCTCAAAGGCTGAGGCCACGATCAAGGAAGATCATCAATGTCGGAGTTAAAACATGCTCATCGATTACGTACCGGGCGATATTCGGAGGCCGGACAGGTTTATCTATTAACGGCCGTGGTTTTGAATCGAGAGCCGTTGTTTCGCGACTTCAAGAATGGTCGATTGGTGGTAGATGCCTTTATAACGGCAGAGCGAGAAGGGTTTGCGACGTCTCTAGCCTGGGTCGTCATGCCCGATCATTTCCATTGGCTGATCGAGTTACAGAATACTCAGTTACCCAAGTTGATGGCGCGAACCAAATCACGCATCGCAGTAACGCTAAATCGCTCTGTAGGACGCCAAGGTTCGGTTTGGCAACATGCCTATCACGATCGCGCCATTCGTAAGGAAGAAGATCTACAGGCGCAGGCGGTTGCGCGATACATCGTCGCCAATCCATTACGCGCGGGGTTGGTGGAGAAAGTAGGCGATTATCCGTTGTGGGATGCTATTTGGTTTTGAGCAGTTCAAGAATGCCTTCGCGGGCAAGCCTCGCTCCTACAGGGGGCGCGTAAATTTCTGTAGGAGCGAGCAATGTGTCGATCCGACTTGTCCGCGAAGAGGCCCGCTCAGCCAAGAAGTTTTATGGTCCAGCCAAGTCCTTCAACGCCGCCTTGCGCTCCACAACCGACAACGCACCAAGCTGCTCGACTGCCGCATAAAACTTCACCCAATCCCCAGCCACCTGTCTGAACAACGCCGCAAACGCCGGCACCCATTGGTCGTACAGCCCAAATGGCAACAGCCGGGCATTGTTCATCGGCGCATTGATCCACGCGTCATAGCGTTTGTCCCCAGCCCATTGGCTGTCGCGCAGCTGCCGGTATTCACTCCGCAATCGCTCGAACTCGTCGGCTTTGCGCTGGCGCATCTGGTCGGCGGGCAGTGGCAGGGTGTACAGCCGTTCGAGTCGCGTGCGGGTATCCAGAACCAATTGAATGAACTGGTCCCGTTGCTGCACCTGCGCGCCGCTGTCTGGCGCCAAGCCGCGGAATGCACGCCATTGGCGGGTGCCTTCCTGTTCGACGAAGGTGGCGAAAGACTCATTGAACTCGGTGTCGTCCTTCACATAAAAACGTTGATGCGCCAGCTCATGGAAGATCAGCGTGGCCAATCGTTCGTCACCCCAGGCCATCATTGAACTGATAATCGGATCGTTGAACCAGCCGAGCGTCGAATAAGCCTCGACGCCACCGATCGACACGTCCATACCTTGCAATCGTTGCAACGCAGCCTCACCGCGGGCCGCGCTCTGACTGTAATAACCGCGGTAGGCGACGCATCCGGCGATCGGGAAGCAATGGTTCTGTGGTGTCAGGGAAAATTCCGGCGTGGCAAACACGTTCCAGACTACGAACGGCCGGCCAATGTCGGCGTACAAACGGTAACTCTGGTTATGCGGTAGCCGCAGCTGTTGGCTGGCGAACGTGCGGGCCTTTTGCGATTGAGTCAGGTGCGCACGCAATAGTTGATCGCGACCGGGATCGGCAATCACTCTGGAAACCGGCTCGCGTGCCCGCAGCAATTGCAGCTGACCACTGGCCAATTGGCCGTAATAGCTGACGCCGGCGCAACCGTTGAGAAACAAAAGCAACACACCCGGAAACAAAATGCGTAAAACGCGATCAAGTAACCCAAGGCTTGGAAGCGGCCTGATCAAAATGAATCATCCTTGGAGAGTCTGCCCGCAAGACTATCCCGCCTGACTGGAGCTCCGCTATGCGCACGTTGATGCTGACAGGAATCCTGCTGATGCTGGCAGGTTGTGCTGGATTCGGATTACCCCCCCATGATCCGGCTCAAGCGTGGATCGACCTGGATTCGAAGCAGGAAGACACCGCGCTGCAAGCGGTGGAAGTCGATGACAAGGCCGCCACCGACAAGCGCTATTTCGAGGTTCAGCCGGGTAGCCATGAGTTGACGGTTCGTTACCAATTCCCGGTCGCACCCACCAACATCGGACCAGACGCCGAGCCGCTATGGCGTGACTGCCGGCTAAACGTGAAATTCAACGACTTCAATGCCGGCGAGCGGTATCAGCTGAAAGCGGGGAATATCGGTTTTCGGCCGTGGGCAAAGCTCTATGATCAGCAGCGAAAAGTGATTGGCCAGGGTGTACCGGCAGGCTGCCAACGCACCTGATCGGCGTTATTCTAAAGGACTAGTCCTTGAGAAAATCATCATGCGCAGGTTAACGCTGTTACTTGCTGCAAGCATCGTTGCTGGCTGTCAGAGCCCGTTGCCAGCGGTTAATCCGCAGATGGCCTGGGTCGAGTTTTCTACGCCATTCCCCAACGATAAATTGCTGATGGCCGAACGACTGGACAATCAGCGATTGCGTGACGGGCGTTTTTTTCAGGTCACCCCCGGTAGCCATGAGCTGATCGTTCGATTCGACTTTGAAGTGCCCGGTGGTGGGGGCCTGGGCATGATGAACGGCCCCTCGGAACGTTTATGCTACCTGACCATCAACTACGATCATTTCGAAGCCGGCCAGCGTTATGTGCTCGAAGGCCGTTCTATAGCGTTCACCCCCGGCGCCCGGTTGTACAACGCCAAGCGCGAAATCGTCGCGGAGGATCGAGAGTCCTATTGCCTCATGTGAGGTGAATCAGCGGTCGTTCTTCTGGTAGATGATTTTCTTCGTGCCCCCTTCGCACGAGCCAACGACCATATTCTGATCGTGTACTTCGTCGTTGGTGACGATTTCCAGCGTGTAGGACGAGACGTTATTGGCCTGGATCTTGGCTTCAATCTCGGCCTTGAGTTCTTCACAGGATTTTGTTGCCGCCAGGGCCGATGTGGCCAGCGCGCAACAGATAATCGCCAAGGCAAAACGTTTCATGGTTGAAGCTCCTTTGAGGCAGCGCGCAAGGTAATGCGCTTTAGCTGCTGTCATTTATTCGACCACAATCTCGCCAGCCAGGTTTTGTTTCAGCGCAAAAAAGATCGCAGCCGCCGAGGCAGCGATCTTTTATAGGGGAACGCGACAACCCACTATCAGCTGACCAACGTTGCATCCAGACTGATTTTCGCATTCAGCACTTTGGAAACCGGGCAGCCTTCTTTGGCTTTATTGCTCAGTTCTTCGAACTGCGCTTGAGTCGCCCCGGGGATTTTCGCCTTGAGGATCAGTTTCACCGCCGTGATCGCAAAACCACCGTCCACCTGGTCCAAGGTGACTTCGGCATTGGTATCGATGCTGTCAGCCTTGAGACCGGCATCGCCGAGAATCATCGAAAACGCCATGGAGAAGCAGCCCGCGTGCGCCGCGCCGATCAGCTCTTCCGGATTGGTGCCCTTGCCGCCTTCGAAACGTGCCTTGAAGCCGTAAGGTGCTTCTCTGAGGACACCGGTTTCCGTGGAAATCGAGCCGATGCCGGTTTTCAGGTCACCTTCCCAATGAGCCGATGCTTTCTTTGTGATAGCCATGAATGCCTCCTCAAGATCCGGCGCGAAGCGTCGCGCCTTTATGGTTTTCGGTTGCTAGGGTTCTGAGGATAGACCGTGGTGCAAAGTTCACTTGATCTGATAGGTCCTCTTATTTCGTAGGAATTTTGGCTCTGCCATTGAAACTCGGGTATATGCCCTCATTGCATGAATCACGCTTATAGATTCGGCAGGTTTTCGTTTGTAAGAAAAAACCTGCGCCCTCAATTGGAGAAGCAGGCTTATGAAACGACTGTCCGATATCAAGTTCTCGACCCTCGATCTGGTGCCCGTGCGGGAGAACGGCAGCGCGGCCCAGTCGCTGCGCAATTCCCTGGACCTGGCTCAGCACGTCGAAAAATTCGGCTACAACCGTTTCTGGGTTGCCGAACACCACAACATGGACGGCATTGCCAGTTCGGCGACCTCGGTACTGCTTGGCTACCTGGCTGGCGGCACCTCGACCATTCGTGTTGGCTCCGGCGGTGTGATGCTGCCAAACCACGCGCCGCTGGTGATCGCCGAGCAGTTCGGCACGCTCGAAAGTCTGTACCCGGGCCGGATCGACCTGGGCCTGGGCCGTGCACCCGGTTCCGATCAGATGACCGCTCGCGCCTTGCGTCGTGAACGCTCCGGCAGTGCCGACGAGTTCCCGGAAGATGTGACGGAGCTGATGCGCTACCTCGGCCCGCGCACCCCGGACCAGCGGATCATCGCAATGCCAGGCACCGGCACCAATGTCCCGGTCTGGCTGCTGGGCTCCAGCCTGTTCAGTGCACAACTGGCTGGTGAACGCGGTTTGCCCTACGCCTTCGCTTCACATTTCGCACCGCGCTTCATGCATGAGGCCATTCGCGTCTACCGCAATCACTTCAAGCCTTCAGCCGTATTGGATAAGCCCTACGTGATGCTCGGTGTGCCGTTGGTGGCTGCCGACACCGACGAGCAGGCCGATTATCTCGCGACCTCGGTCTATCAGCGGATTCTCGCCCTGATGCGTGGCCAGAGCCTGGTGCAACGTCCGCCGGTAAAAACCATGGACGGCCTGTGGCTGCCTCATGAAAAAGAGGCCGTCGGCGATTTCCTTGGTCTGGCGATGGTTGGCAGTCCGCAGAAAATCCGCGCCAAACTGGAAGTGCTGATCGAGCAGACCCAGGCGGACGAGCTGATTTTTACCTGCGACCTGTACGAACATGCCGATCGCGTGCACTCCTATGAGCTGCTGGCGCAGGTCATGAAGGGCTGACACTCAAATAGCGAGCACAAAAAAGCCGACGTCATTGCGTCGGTTTTTTTAATTTCGAGGGAGTTCAGCCCTGCTTGTAGACGATTTGCTTGGAACCCTTTTCACAGGTGCCGACGACTTTGCCGTCAGCGGCAGCGCCTTTATCGACGATCTCCAGTGAATAATTAGAAATGCCCTTGGCGTCAAGTTTCGCTGTGATTTCGGCTTTCAGCTCTTCGCACGACTTGCCCTGAGCCAGGGCTGTTCCCGCGAGACTCAACAAGCCTAGTGCCAAAATAAAATTCTTCATCGGTCGCATTCCCTGGTCGGATCAATAGGGGCACCCAGCAAGCAGCCGGATTTACATATGTAGCGCTTTGCCATTCCCTATGGCGCTCGGCCAGCGCGCAAGCTCAGAAGATTAGCTCAAACTCAGCTACTGGCAATCCGGAACCCGACTTTGAGCGTCACCTGAAAGTGCGCTGCCTTACCGTCCTTGATGTGCCCGCGGGTTTCGGTCACTTCAAACCATTCCATATATTTGAGGCTTTTGCTGGCCTCGGCCAGTGCGTTGTTGATGGCGTCTTCAATGCTGCTGGTGGACGAGCCGACGAGTTCGACTTTCTTGTAGGTGTGATGGTCAGTCATGGCGTTCTCCTCAGGGTGTGAAATACAGCCTAGCAGTGATTTTTCGTATTACTTCTGTCGGCCAATCCGAAGTGGAAGTTCAGATTTACTGCACTTTCTCGAACCCCTGAAGTCCCAACCAACACACGCAACTCAATCAATGCAGGAGAGCCACCATGGCCAACACCTCTTTACGTAAAGCCTCATTGCAAAGCATGGAAGCCGAGATCGAGAGTCTGCTGAAGTCTTTGGAAAACCTGAAGGACGACGCCTCGGACGAGTCGCGTAAAACGCTGAAGGCCTTGAAAAGCAACGCCGAGAACGCGCTGAAGCATTCGCGCCATCTGCTCAGCGATGCGTACGAAGAAGTCAAAGTCAAAACCCGTGAAACCGGGATTGCCACGCGGGACTACGCCCAGGAACACCCTTGGACGACAGCGGGTGTCGCCGTCGGTGCATTAGGTCTGCTCGCGGCTTATCTGCTGTGCAAACGCGGTGACTAATCCGTCTGGCGCAGCTCGTTTTTGAGCCACTGCGCCAGTTGCCGAGCGCGCCCGTCCGCGGCGCGCTTGGGTAGCCACAACGCCAGTTGCGCCGGGGTTTCACTGAAGCCCCATGGCGCAACCAGGCGACCGGCCTTCAAGTCCTCGGCCACCAGCGGCTCGGGCGCAATCGCCACACCCAGGCCGGCCACTGCGGCCTCCAGCAGATAATACAAATGCTCGAAACCCTGTCCGTACTTCAACG
The DNA here is from genome assembly GCF_030053095.1 of Pseudomonas sp. PMCC200344. Taxonomy (NCBI): domain Bacteria; kingdom Pseudomonadati; phylum Pseudomonadota; class Gammaproteobacteria; order Pseudomonadales; family Pseudomonadaceae; genus Pseudomonas; species Pseudomonas sp. PMCC200344. The sequence goes on from NZ_CP125618.1 coordinate 107,126, forward strand.
CTTTGGCGTCGAGGTCGCTTTGCTGTGCCCAGCTTGGCCAGGCCTGAGGGCGTGAGGTGGTGTGCAGCAATGGCTCGTTCAGCAGCGCTGTGGGCAGTGCGTTTTGCAGTCGTTCGTAGCCCGCGAATCGCGGGCTCATGACCGGGCCGATCCGTTCGCTCGCCAACTCATAGACTTGCATGTCCGCTGGCCACGGTGGTTCGGCAAACACCAGCAAGGCGTCCAGTCCCGGGCGGCGTGGATCGAGATCACCCTCGCCAGCCGACAGGTGCAGGCGCAGGTCCGGCAGGTCGGTATTCAGCCGTCCCAACCTGGGAATAAACCAGCGTGCCAACAAGCTGCCCGAGCAACCTAGTACGAACGGTGCATCGACGGTGCTTTGGGTCAGCTCTGCACAAACAGTCCGTAAACGCTCGAACGCCTCGCTGCTGGCATCGCGCAAACGAACGCCGGCATCTGTGAGTTTAAGGCCGCGTCCATCCTTGATGAACAGGCTCACGCCCAAGTGTTCTTCAAGCACCTTGAGTTGCCGGCTAACCGCACCATGGGTGACGTGCAGCTGTTCGGCCGCCTTGCTGACACTGTTCAGGCGGGCAGTCGCTTCGAAGGCCCGAAGGGCGTTCAGCGGAGGAAGGTCATGGCTCATGAGATATGTGAGTTTTCCTGACAGGTTGCAGCGATCTTATCGGTTTTCAGCTCAAGGCGTCAGGGGTAGAGTTAAAGCCATTGTCATCCCACGCATTCAACTGGAGCGACCCATGACCCAGACTAATCTGCGCAACGGCCCCGACGCCAACGGCCTGTTTGGCGCGTTCGGCGGCCGTTACGTCGCCGAAACCCTGATGCCGTTGATCCTCGATCTGGCCCGTGAGTATGAATTGGCCAAGGATGATCCTGCATTCAAAGAGGAATTGGCCTACTTCCAGCGCGACTACGTGGGTCGTCCAAGCCCACTGTACTTTGCCGAACGTCTGACAGAGTTTTGCGGCGGCGCAAAGATTTACCTCAAGCGCGAAGAGCTCAACCACACCGGCGCGCACAAGATCAACAACTGCATCGGCCAGATCCTGCTGGCGCGGCGCATGGGCAAGAAACGCATCATCGCCGAGACCGGCGCTGGCATGCACGGCGTGGCGACCGCCACCGTGGCTGCACGTTTTGGCCTCGATTGCGTGATCTACATGGGCACCACTGACATCGAACGTCAGCAGGCCAACGTATTTCGCATGAAGCTGCTGGGCGCCGAAGTGATCCCGGTCGTGGCCGGTACCGGCACCCTGAAAGATGCGATGAACGAAGCCCTGCGTGACTGGGTGACCAACGTCGACAGCACCTTCTACCTGATTGGCACGGTGGCCGGTCCGCACCCTTATCCTGCAATGGTTCGCGACTTCCAGGCCGTTATCGGCAAAGAAACCCGTACTCAACTGCAAGCCCAGGAAGGTCGTCTGCCGGACAGCCTGGTGGCGTGCATCGGTGGCGGCTCCAACGCCATGGGCCTGTTCCACCCGTTCCTCGACGACAAGAGCGTCGAGATCATCGGCGTTGAAGCGGCAGGTTACGGCATCGAAACCGGCAAACACGCAGCCAGCCTGAACGGCGGCGTACCCGGCGTACTGCACGGCAACCGTACCTTCCTGCTGCAGGACGACGATGGTCAGATCATCGACGCTCACTCGATCTCTGCCGGCCTCGACTATCCAGGCATCGGCCCGGAACACGCCTGGTTGCATGACATCGGCCGCGTCCAGTACACCTCGGTAACCGACGACGAAGCCCTCGACGCGTTCCACAAATGCTGCCGTCTGGAAGGGATTATTCCTGCACTGGAAAGCGCCCATGCCCTGGCCGAAGTGTTCAAGCGCGCACCGAACCTGCCGAAGGATCACCTGATGGTGGTCAACCTGTCCGGCCGTGGCGACAAAGACATGCAAACCGTGATGCACCACATGGAACACTCTCAGCAAGAGCAGTCCAAGCAGGAGAAACACTGATGAGCCGCCTGCAAACGCGTTTTGCCGAACTCAAGGAACAGAATCGTGCCGCCCTGGTGACCTTCGTGACCGCTGGCGACCCGAGCTATGACACCTCGCTGGCGATCCTCAAAGGCTTGCCCGGCGCGGGTGCCGACGTGATCGAGTTGGGCATGCCCTTCACCGATCCAATGGCCGATGGCCCGGCAATCCAGCTGGCCAACATCCGCGCCCTCGGCGCCAAGCAGAACCTGGCGAAAACCCTGCAAATGGTTCGCGAGTTCCGTGAAGGCAATACCGAGACGCCGCTGGTGCTGATGGGTTACTTCAACCCGATCCACATGTACGGCGTTCCGCGCTTCATCGCCGATGCGAAAGAGGCCGGTGTTGACGGTCTGATCGTGGTCGACTTGCCGCCCGAGCATAACGGCGAACTGTGCGACCCGGCCCAGGCAGCAGGTTTGGATTTCATCCGTCTGACCACCCCGACGACTGATGATGTACGTCTGCCGACCGTCCTGAACGGCAGCTCAGGCTTCGTTTACTATGTGTCTGTTGCCGGTGTGACCGGTGCGGGTGCGGCGACGCTGGAGCATGTTGAAGAAGCCGTTGCGCGTCTGCGTCGCCATACTGATCTGCCGATCAGCATCGGTTTCGGTATTCGTACCCCAGAGCAGGCGGCGTCCATCGCGCGTCTGGCTGATGGCGTGGTGGTGGGTTCAGCGTTGATTGATCACATCGCCAATGCCGCGACGCCGGATCAGGCGGTTGATGGTGTGTTGAGCCTTTGCTCGGCTCTGGCAGACGGTGTGCGTAAAGCCCGCGCCAGCTGAAGGTAAAGTTCCTGATACAGAGGAATGAGAGCCTCGCGGTACAGACTAAACAGCAAGAGCGAAGGCTTCAGGACTACGTTCTGAAGCCCTTTTTGCTGTATGTGCAGTGAGGAAAGACCCGATGAAAATGCCGAAACGTCTGATTGCCAGCCTGGGTGTGCTGATGCTCAGTGTCACCCCGTTGCTGAGTGCGAGTGCTGATCAGCCGTAGGAACCGGGATCGTTTATGAAACTCTCGAAGGGGTGCTTTGAATAGCAGGTAGGTGTTGAAGGCTTCGCGGATTAGCCGCGAAGCCTGCTGTTTACGGCAGCTCCAACCCGCCCGCAGCCTTGTGCAACTTCCTCAGATGCTCGCCAACCTGCTTCAGGTTGGCTTCATTGGCGGCCATTTCGGCCGCACGGCTCGGTTCGAGCAGCGCTCTCACTTCTTTGTCCAGATCGCCTGTCAGCGCCTGAAGCTGCTTCTGCCGCAGGCTGCTTTCCGATTCCAGACGCTGCCACTCACTCGGCTGCGGCAATCCATAACCACCGGTGCCAAGCAGCTCCGCCGGGCGGCTGAGGAAGCCGCTGTTGGCAAGAATTTGCTGCAAAGTTGCGTTGGCCTTGTCCATGCCGCCGTTCTTCAATTCCCGAGCGCCCAGATAACGTTGCTTTACTTCGTCCTGGGCCAGCACCAATTGTTGGCGGAAGGCTGCCTGCTCCAATAACAGCAAGGCTGCGCTGGTGCGCAAATCGGCTTGGTCGATCCATTGCCGGCGCTCTTCAGCTTTCAGGGAGAGCCAGTCTTCGACCTTTTCCTGCTTGATCGGCAAGTGCTTCTTCAGCACTTCGAACATCGCTTGATAACGATCGCGGAAGGAGTCGAATCGGTAGCCCAGGCGCAGCGCTTCGCGGGGATCGTCCAGCACGCTGGTGTCCGCCAGTCCGCGGCCCTTGAGCACTTCCAGCAAACCGTTGGGCATGATGCTGTCCAATCCGACCAGTTTTGAATTGTTGGTGCTGCTACGCAGTAGCTTCAGGCCCTCTACAGCGCAGTTATTGGACAGGAAGAAGTAGTTGCCGTCGTAACTCCAGTGCATTTCGGCGGCGTGTTCCACCACGTCTTCGATCTCGTTGCGCGACAGGTTCAGCGGCACCGAAGCCAGGCTGCGCAGTTCGGTTTTGGTGTATTCGTCGATCACCTGGGCCAGTGGCAGGACAAACAGGCGTGACGGATATTTGCCCACCAATCCGTCCCAGCTCGACAGCTGCACGTCACCGACGAAGGCGCGGTAGGACAACACCAGATGCTGATCGAGATCCAGTCGACAATCCGGCCCACGGGGGCGGCCGGGTGCACAGATCACCAACCGCAACATGCTGTGACCCCAGCGGCTGACCCAGTTCTGGTTGGCTTCAGCCAGCAGATAGTCGACGGCGTAGACCCGTTCCGGATCGACCTGGCCCAGTGGCGTTTTGGCGAAATCATTGCCGGCATTGAGGAAGGAAAAGGATTTGCCGCAGGTGTCTTTAGCGGCGGGCGCCCAGCCGAAATGTTCTTTGTAGTAGCGGTATAACGCAGGACGGCGACAGGCGTAGGCCGGGTCGAGAAGGAAATACTCCATGTTGACCGCGACGAACTCCTTGGGGCTGCTCGTCTCGTAAATGTCGGGGCTGCGGGCAATTTGCCGGTTGTGCTGTTCGCGCTCGCCACGACGGCCGACATACTGTGGCCAGCCGGCGAGGTCGAGCAGGTGCGGGTCGTCGCTGAGCGTAAAGCGTCGGTCGGACTGGCCGCGGCATTGATCGGGAATGCCAATTAGCCCTGTGCTGCTGTTGCGCCGGGTGCAGCGCTGAATCAGCGTGCGCTCCGCGTCTGGCCACAGGCGCGAGCGATCATAGATGTGGGTGAGTTCGTGTAACACCGTGGCAAGCATTTCGCGGCGCACGGTGCCATGGGGACGATAAGTCTTTTTGGTCGCGGCGTTGCCGTCAGTGAGGCTGGCAAGCAGGTTGCGGTTCAGATCGAGCTCGGACACCAGCGATGCCTGGCCGTAAGCGTTGCTCGGCATGTCATCGGTCCAACCGACGTCGATGCGTCGGTCGAGCTGCTCGATGAACCGCGGCGGCAGCGCCTGCATGGCTTCATCGAGCAACGCCTGACTGGCCTGTTGTTGAGCGGGGCTGAGGCCGTCGGTCTTGAGCCTTAATTGCAAGTCAGCCTGGGCCGTGTTGCCGAGCAGCAACATGACCCCGGCCAACAGCCAGGCGCCTGGCGACCTCACAGTGCGAGGATGGCTTCGGCGAGCACCTGATCACTGGCGTCGCGGGCTTCCGGCACGCGGGTGCGCAACGTGGTGAAGGCCGCTTCCAGGTGCGCGCCACGAATCTCGCCATCGCTGGCGACGAAGCTGGCCGCATCGTCGTGGGCTTCACGAACGATCTTCGAGTCACGGATGGACGTCGTTGTATCGGAAGTGAAATCAAGCGTGCGTTGGGTGGCATTGATGATGATGTTACTGGTGGCGACCAGAGTGTGCGCCTGGGCCACATCGGCCAATAACAGAAGGCCAAGGGCGGCAACAATCAGAGGGCTACGCATGGAACGACTCCGCAAGAACAAGGATAACTATTGGACGAGAATTGTCCGCGCCAGTTCAAGGTCACTGGCATGAAGTTTTGGCTGGGCCCTGCGCAGATAAATCAGGGCGGACTCCAGTTGTGCTCCTCGCACTTGGCCGTCACTGGCGATGAACGCCGCAGCGTCATCGTGTGCCGCGATTAGCAGCTTACGGTCGAAGGGGGCGGAGGTCACCATGCTTGTGGCGTAGCCGGTAGCCACGATGCCTTGTGTAGACAGATTGAAGGCGTCGTAGGCATGGACGGAGCCCACCCAGCAGGCAGCCATGAAAAGCGGAGAGATCAACAGATTTGAAAGAAAACGCATGAGACTCGATAGCTGAAGGCGAGTCGCAAGGCTAGCGCAACGCCCGGTCTAGAGCCAGCGCCGAAACATTGGGACACGGCGGGCGTGTCCCACGTCAGTCATGTCGCTTAGATAGTCAGTATGGCTTGCGCCAGTTGTGCGTCAGTCGCGTTCAGCTGAGGTGCCTGGTGGCGAATATGGTCGAGTGCACTTTCCAGTTTCACGCCACGAATGGCGCCTTCGCTGGCAACGAAGCTGGCGGCGTCGTCACGGGCGGCGCGTACGATTTTGTCATCGCGAAAGGAAGAAGTGACATCGGAGGTCGCATCGGACGTGGCCTTGAGCGCGCCGACGACGGCATCGGTGGTCACGATAAAGCTGGTGGCGTGGGAATTGGCAGCCACGGCAAGCAGGGCTGCAGCGCTGAGCAGACGAAGACGGGACATGGTGAAACTCCTTTGGGAAAACTGATTGAGAGGTGGCGCAGTGTCTGTTGATTCAGACGCCAGTCGTGCAGCGTTCGCCACGTTCCATCTGAATATAGGCCTATGAGTATCGGTTCGCACAGTCTCGTCAGATCAAGCAGGAATTTAGCGCCAGAACGGTTTATCCAATTCGTTGAGACGATCCGCGTGGCTGATGTTCAGGTCTGAGAGTTGCCGGTCATTGAGTTGGCCCAACAAACGCCGGGTTCGAGCCCTTTCAAGGCTGTTGGCGAGGCCTCTCAGCAATCTCCTAACCCAGTGGGAGCGAGGCGTTGATTGAGGCGTGGAAACGGAAACATCCAGTAAGTGATTCATGGCGCGGTCCTTTTGCGGGCAGTTCGGGATTTCATGGTGATCCCGCCCCCACTTTCGCAACAGACACACTGAACTTAAATTGTACTGGTTCAGTTGTTAAATTATCCAAACTGTAATTGTTAGACTGGGTCTCTACTGTATGACCCATGTTGAGGGTCCAAAACGACAAAGCCCGTCGTGGTTTCCCACGACGGGCTTTGTTTTTTCAATTTGGAGTGCTGGCGGTGGACCCGGTGGGTCAGAGCCAGCGACGCTAACTTAGCGCCAGAACGGCTTGCTCAGCTCTTCGTAGCGTTGTGCTTCGCTAATCCCTGCGTCAGCCAGCAGACGCGAATCCAGACGAGCCAGTTGATGGCGGCTGGAGATGCGGCGCTGCCACAGCATCAGGTTGGCGAGAACGCGAAGGGGCGTGGAAGCCTGGGTTTTTACAGCGTTGTCTTCGAAAAACAGCTCGGAACTGAGTGTACGTTCCATGGTTGACATCCTTCCGCTTATGGCGGGATTAGGTAGTGGTTTAACTGATGCCAATGATCCTCTCGTTTGGCCAGTCTCTCTAGATACAGTTCACCTGTATTGTGAGGGACCAGTTAACTGTTAAAGGATGGTGTACTGGTCGAAATTGAGGCAACTGTACTTGTCTGCACTAATATCGTGCGTTATTGGTTGATTGACTCGGAAAGGTAGGCAATTACGGTAGGAAAAGACCGGTACAGCAGTACAGTTTTATTCAGGATTTGGTCTGGCAACAGCAAGCTGACGAAACTGTGTTTGCGTCAGCTGCTATCTGTACCAATTACACCGACAGCATCCGCCCGGTTTCTTCCAGGTTTATGTGCCAGCTCAGGGCATCACGCAGGATATGCGGCGTATGCCCGCCGAGCGCACACGCGGCTGTGAAGTAGTCATCCAGGGCCTGGCGATAGTCCGGGTGCACGCAGTTGTCGATGATGACTCGAGCGCGTTCTCGCGGCGCCAGGCCACGCAAGTCCGCCAGACCGATCTCGGTGACAAGAATGTCGACGTCATGCTCAGTGTGATCAACGTGGCTGACCATCGGTACCACACTGGAAATTGCGCCGCCCTTGGCGATCGACTTGGTCACGAAGATCGCCAAATGCGCATTGCGCGCAAAGTCGCCCGAGCCGCCGATGCCGTTCATCATCCGCGTGCCGCAGATGTGGGTGGAGTTGACGTTGCCGTACAAGTCGAACTCAAGCGCCGTGTTGATGCCGATGATGCCGAGCCGGCGCACGACTTCCGGGTGGTTGGAAATTTCTTGCGGGCGCAGGACCAGTTTGTCCTTGTAGCGCTCAAGGTTGCCGAAAACATCGGTATTGCGACGACTCGACAAGGTGATCGAACTGCCCGAAGCAAAGCTCAGCTTGCCGGCGTCGATCAGGTCGAAGGTCGAGTCCTGAAGCACTTCGGAGTACATCGTCAGGTCTTCGAACGGCGAGTCGATCAGCCCGCACATCACCGAGTTAGCAATGTTGCCAATCCCGGCTTGCAGTGGGCCGAGCTTGTTGGTCATGCGCCCGGCAGCCACTTCCTGCTTGAAGAAGTCGATCAGGTGGTCGGCAATGGCCTGGGTATCAACGTCCGGCGGCAGTAAGTTGGACGGCGAGTCAGACTGATTGGTGATCACGATAGCGACGATCTTTTCCGGCGGAATCGGGATGGCAGTGCTGCCAATGCGATCATCAACCTTGACCAGCGGAATCGGTGTGCGGGTCGGCCGATAGGTCGGGATATAGATGTCGTGCAAACCTTCGAGATTGGGGTTGTGCGCCAGGTTGATCTCGATGATCACCTGTTTGGCGAAAATCGCGAAGCTGGCCGAGTTACCCACCGAAGTGGTCGGCACGATATGGCCCTGCTCGGTGATCGCCACGGCCTCAATCACTGCGATGTCCGGCAATTTGAGCTGCTGGTTGCGCAATTGCTCAACGGTTTCCGAGAGGTGTTGATCAATGAACATCACTTCGCCGGCGTTAATGGCCTTGCGCAGGGTGCTGTCGACCTGGAAGGGCATGCGCCGTGACAATACGCCGGCTTCGGTGAGCTGTTTATCGAGGTCGTTGCCCAGGCTGGCGCCGGTCATCAGCGTGATTTTCAGCGGGGTGATTTTGGCGCGTTCGGCCAATGCGTGGGGCACGGCTTTGGCTTCGCCGGCGCGAGTGAAACCACTCATGCCGACGGTCATGCCGTCCTGAATCAGAGCGGCCGCGTCAGCGGCGCTCATCACTTTATCCAACAACGAAGGCAAGCGAATACGTTCACGGTACATGGATTGTTATCTCGGGCAACGAAAGCAAGGTGTGCAGTCTAGTGATTTCAAAAAAAATCCTCCCGCTACCATGGTCGAATGTAGAGCCCCGATTTAGAGCCTTTGGTCGGTTTTTAGCGGGCAATAAAAAACCCCAGCCTACTAAAGGCTGAGGTTTTGGGTATTGCGTTGGAGCAGGTTTTACTCGATGGCTTTGACCATGTCTTCGATAACTTTCTTGGCGTCGCCGAAGACCATCATGGTTTTGTCCAGGTAGAACAGTTCGTTGTCCAGACCGGCATAGCCGCTGGCCATCGAGCGCTTGTTGACGATCACGGTCTTGGCTTTATAAGCCTCGAGGATGGGCATGCCGGCAATCGGCGATTTAGGATCGTTCTTCGCCGCAGGGTTGACCACGTCGTTGGCGCCGAGCACCAGCACCACGTCGGCCTGGCCGAACTCGGAGTTGATGTCATCCATCTCGAACACTTGCTCGTAAGGCACTTCGGCTTCGGCCAGCAGGACGTTCATGTGCCCTGGCATCCGACCGGCGACCGGGTGGATCGCAAACTTCACGGTGACTCCCCGGTGAGTCAGCTTCTCCGCCAGCTCCATCAGTGAGTGTTGGGCGCGTGCCACCGCCAGGCCATAACCCGGAACGATGATCACGGTGTCGGCGTTGGTCAGCAGGAAGGTCGCATCGTCAGCCGAACCGGATTTCACCGGACGGGCCTCTTTCGAGCCTGCCGGGCCGGTTGCATCTACCGTGTTGCCGAAACCGCCGAGCAATACGTTGAAGAACGAACGGTTCATCGCCTTGCACATGATGTACGAGAGGATCGCACCGGATGAACCCACCAGCGAGCCGGCGATGATCAGCATCGAGTTGTTCAGCGAGAAACCGATACCTGCCGCTGCCCAGCCGGAATAGCTGTTGAGCATCGACACAACCACCGGCATATCTGCGCCGCCGATCGGGATGATGATCAGCACGCCCAGCACGAAGGCCAGAGCCAGCATCAGGGCGAAGGCGCTGAGGTTGCCGGTCAGCATGAAGGTCACGCCGAGGCCCAGTGTCGCCAGGCCCAGCAGCAGGTTCAGCTTGTGCTGGCCGCCGAACTGTACGGGTGCGCCCTGGAACAGGCGGAACTTGTACTTGCCCGAGAGCTTACCGAACGCGATCACCGAACCGGAGAACGTGATTGCACCGATGGCGGCTCCGAGGAACAGCTCCAGGCGGTTACCGGCGGGGATCGCATCACCCAGTTGTTTGACGATACCCAGCGATTGCGGCTCAACCACAGCGGCAATGGCAATGAACACCGCGGCCATACCGATCATGCTATGCATGAAGGCGACCAGTTCAGGCATCTTGGTCATTTCAACGCGTTTGGCCATGATCGACCCGGCGGTACCGCCGACCAACAGACCTACGATGACGTAGCCGATGCCGGCGGTGGCCAACTCGGCGCCCAGCTTATAGACGAGGCCCACGGTGGTGAGGATCGCCAGCGCCATACCGAGCATGCCGTACACATTGCCGCGCCGCGACGTGGTCGGGTGCGACAGGCCCTTAAGAGCCTGGATGAAGCAGATCGACGCGATCAAGTAGAGCGTCGTTACAAGATTCATGCTCATTACTTAGGCGCCTCTTCTTTTACTGCTTTTGGGGCTTTTTTCTTGAACATCTCAAGCATCCTGCGGGTAACCAGGAAGCCACCAAATACGTTCACCGCTGCCAGAGCTACCGCCAGGGTGCCCATGGTTTTGCCCAGAGGCGTGACGGTCAGCGCCGCGGCCAGCATGGCGCCGACGATCACGATCGCCGAAATCGCGTTGGTTACCGCCATCAAAGGCGTGTGCAGTGCAGGTGTCACGTTCCAGACCACGTGATAACCGACATAAATCGCCAGCACGAAGATGATCAGGTTGTAGATACCGGGGGAGATAAGCTCTTCCATCGTCTGAATCCCTGCTTAGGCGTTTTTGCGGATGACTTGGCCGTCGCGGCACATCAGGCACGCGGCGACGATGTCGTCTTCGAGGTTGATCTCGAACTGGCCTTCTTTGTTGAAGACCAGCTTCAGGAAGTCCAGCAGGTTGCGCGCGTACAGTGCCGAAGCGTCTGCCGCGACTGCGCCGGCCAGATTGGTCGGGCCGCAAATGATCACGCCATTCTCGACGACGACCTGATCGGCCACGGTCAGAGGACAGTTACCGCCCTGGGCTGCAGCGAGGTCGATGACCACCGAGCCTGGCTTCATCTGTGCCACGGTTTCCGCGCTCAAAAGCGTCGGTGCCTTGCGGCCCGGGATCAGTGCGGTGGTGATGACGATGTCAGCCTGCTTGGCGCGTTCGTGCACGGCCAAGGCCTGACGTTGCATCCAGCTGGCGGGCATTGGTCGCGCGTAACCGCCGACACCAACGGCGCATTCGCGCTCTTCATCGGTCTCATAAGGCACGTCGACGAACTTGGCGCCGAGGGATTCGATCTGCTCTTTTACTGCAGGACGTACGTCTGACGCTTCGATCACTGCACCCAGACGTTTCGCCGTAGCGATCGCCTGCAAACCGGCTACGCCTGCGCCGAGAATCAGCACACGCGCCGCTTTCACGGTACCCGCAGCGGTCATCAGCATCGGCATGAAGCGAGGATAGTGGTGAGCGGCCAGCAACACGGCTTTATAGCCGGCGATGTTGGCTTGGGAGGACAGCACATCCAGGCTCTGAGCGCGGGAGGTACGCGGCGCGGCTTCCAGCGCAAACGCGGTAATGCCGCACTCAGCCAGCTTGGCAATGGTTTCATTGCTGAACGGGTTGAGCATGCCCACCACAACGGTGCCGCTCTTTATCAGCGTCAGTTCGCTGTCGCTGGGTGCGACCACCTTGAGAATCAGCTCGGCACCAAACGCATCGTTGGCGCTGCCAATAATTGCGCCTGCCGCTTCATAGGCACTGTCGACAACGCTGGCGTTAATGCCGGCGCCGCTTTGCACAGTGACCTTATGACCCTGGCCGATCAGCTTCTTGATGGTTTCCGGGGTTGCAGCAACCCGTGTTTCACCCGTCTGGGTTTCGAGAGGAACACCAATGTGCACGTCAAATCTCCTGCGTGATCTTATTGAGTAAACCCAGGCACTTCGGATGGTGCGGCTGGGGCGGCCGATCAGCACGATCCCGCCAAATCAGGGCGGGGCGCGGCATTTTGCAGGCGAACTTAGTGCCCTTCAAGGGTTTATGACGGGTGACGGAAAATTAACTACAAGTCACCCCGTGACTGAATGTCGCAACTGACCGGTTCAATCCCTTGCAGGCCGTGCCTTGTAAGGATTCTTGTAAAAATTGGAGAATTTACGCATCGGTCAGGTGAATGAGTCGTTATTGCTCTGCAATAGAGGCTCAAGGCCACGTTTTCAGGCTCTTGTGGGACGTTTGTACTGCTTGTCGGTACAGTCTTCGAATATGCGACAAATACTTATATCTGTAGTGCTTTTATTTTGCTGACTACGGGGTCAGTTAATATCGCAAAGCCTTTATCCTTCTAGGCTGTAGCTCTGTGCCTGATTGACCAGCCAATCGTGAAATGCCCTTAAAGAGGCCGATTCGACCTTTCGCTCGGGAATCATCAAGTAATACGCCTTGATGCTTGATAACGCTTGGGCGTTGGCAATGACCAGGCGCTTCTCGGCCAGTTCGCGTTGAATCAGGAACGGCGGAATCAACGCTATTCCCATATCGTGCATGGCTGCTTGGGCAAGCATGGAGAATAGCTCGTAGCGCGGTCCTGTCATGTCTCGCGGGACATTTAGGTTTTGAGAGTTGAACCACTGGCGCCAGGCATAAGGGCGAGTGGTCTGCTGCAGCAGGGGCAATTCGGCGATGTCGCCGGGAGAGAGGTTTGTCTTTTTCCCCAGGAGGTTGGGGCTGCACACCGGCATCGGATTTTCGCCCATCAGTCTGTGGGATTCGGTACCCGACCAGTCCGCGTCGCCAAAATAGATCGCTGCATCGAAGTCGGTGTCGGCAAACAGGAAGGGCCGCGTTCGGTTGGTGAGGTTGACCGTCACTTCCGGGTGTTTTTGCTGGAAATCCTTGAGTCGTGGCAACAGCCATTGAGTGCCGAAGGTTGGAACCACCGCCAGCTCGATCACGTTGGCACCTTGCTGGCCCATCACTGACAAGGTGTCCCGTTCAACGGCGTCGAGTTGGGTGGCCACCCGGCGGCTGTAGGAAAGTCCGGCTTCCGTCAGCTTGACCCCACGTCGCGAGCGTCGGAACAGTTCTACGCTGAGGAATTCCTCAAGGCTGGCGATCTGTCGGCAAATGGCACCCTGAGTGAGCGAAAGCTCCTGAGCTGCCTTGGTAAAACTTTCGTGGCGAGCTGCCGCTTCAAAGCTGATCAGCGCCGTTGTGCTGGGGATTTTCCTGCGCATGTACGTCAACCTCACTAATACATCGCATAAAAGCTATTTTGCGATGTTTCGGAGTGAGAAATTAGCACAACAGTATGCAAAATCCTCGTTTGCCGTAACGCCGAACCCGGCCTAGGATCAGTCCACGTTATTTGACCCGATTCGAGAGGACACACTCATGGGCGGTAAAGCTAGCTTCAACTGGATCGATCCCCTGCTGCTGGATCAACAGCTCACCGAAGAAGAACGCATGATCCGCGACACCGCTGAACAATTCGCTCAGCAGAAGCTCGCGCCGCGTGTTCTCGAAGCTTTCCGCCATGAAAAGACCGACCCGGCAATCTTCCGCGAGATGGGCGAAATAGGTCTGTTGGGTGCGACTATCCCTGAGCAGTATGGTGGAAGCGGCCTGAACTACGTCAGCTACGGCCTGATAGCCCGTGAAGTCGAGCGCGTCGACTCCGGCTACCGCTCGATGATGAGCGTGCAGTCCTCGCTGGTCATGGTGCCGATCAATGAATTCGGTACCGAAGCCCAGAAGCAGAAGTACCTGCCGAAACTGGCTTCAGGCGAATGGATTGGTTGCTTCGGTCTGACTGAACCTAACCACGGTTCCGACCCTGGCGCGATGATTACTCGTGCGCGCAAAGTCGAAGGCGGCTACAGCCTGACCGGCAACAAGATGTGGATCACCAACAGCCCGATTGCCGACGTATTCGTGGTCTGGGGTAAGGATGATGCCGGCGACATCCGTGGCTTCGTTCTGGAGAAAGGCTGGAAAGGCCTGAGTGCGCCTGCGATTCACGGCAAGGTTGGCCTGCGTGCATCTATCACCGGCGAGATCGTCATGGACAGCGTGTTTGTCCCTGAAGAGAACATCTTCCCGGATGTCCGTGGCTTGAAAGGCCCTTTTACTTGCCTCAACTCGGCACGTTACGGCATTTCCTGGGGCGCGCTGGGTGCGGCCGAGTTTTGCTGGCACACCGCTCGCCAGTACACCCTGGATCGTCAGCAGTTCGGCCGTCCATTGGCCGCCACTCAACTGATCCAGAAGAAGCTGGCCGACATGCAGACTGAAATTACCCTGGCGCTGCAAGGTTGCCTACGTCTGGGGCGTATGAAAGATGAAGGTACTGCAGCGGTCGAGATCACTTCGATGATGAAGCGCAACTCCTGCGGCAAGTCCCTGGACATTGCTCGCATGGCGCGCGACATGCTGGGGGGTAACGGTATTTCCGATGAGTTCGGTGTTGCTCGCCACTTGGTCAACCTGGAAGTGGTGAATACCTATGAAGGTACGCATGACGTCCATGCACTGATCCTCGGTCGTGCGCAGACTGGCATCCAGGCGTTCTATTAATAGGAGAACGGCCATGGGCGCGCTTTCGCATCTACGGGTACTGGATTTATCGCGGGTTCTGGCCGGGCCGTGGGCCGGGCAGATCCTTGCTGACCTTGGCGCCGAAGTGATCAAGGTCGAGCGCCCGGGTAATGGCGATGACACGCGCGCCTGGGGGCCTCCCTTCCTTAAAGACGCTTATGGTGAGAACACTAGCGAGGCCGCTTATTACTTGTCGGCCAATCGCAACAAGCAATCGGTGACCATCGACTTCACCCGGCCTGAAGGGCAGAAGCTGGTGCGTGATCTGGCGGCGAAGTCGGACATCCTGATCGAGAACTTCAAGGTCGGTGGGCTGGCGGCATATGGTTTGGACTATGAGTCTCTAAAGGCGATCAATCCGAATCTGATCTATTGCTCGATTACCGGGTTTGGCCAGACTGGCCCTTACGCCAAGCGCGCGGGTTATGACTTCATGATCCAGGGACTGGGCGGTCTGATGAGTCTGACGGGGCGACCCGAAGGGGATGAGGGGGCCGGGCCGGTGAAAGTCGGCGTGGCGCTGACGGACATTTTGACCGGTCTCTATTCGACCGTGGCGATCCTTGCAGCGCTTGTGCATCGGGATCATGACGGTGGCGGCCAGCATATTGATATGGCGCTGTTGGATGTTCAGGTGGCTTGTCTGGCTAACCAGGCAATGAATTACCTGACTACGGGCAATGCTCCGAAGCGCCTGGGTAATGCTCATCCGAATATCGTGCCTTATCAGGATTTTCCTACGGCGGATGGAGACTTCATCCTCACCGTGGGTAATGACGGGCAGTTTCGCAAGTTTGCTGAAGTGGCTGGTCAGCCGCAGTGGGCAGATGATCCACGCTTTGCGACCAACAAGTTGCGGGTGGCGAATCGTGCGGTGTTGATTCCGCTTATTCGCCAGGCGACTGTGTTCAAGACGACTGCTGAGTGGGTGCTACAGCTGGAGCAAGCAGGTGTGCCGTGCGGGCCGATCAATGATCTGGCTCAGATGTTTGCGGATCCTCAGGTTAAAGCGCGCGGGTTGGCGATCGAGCTGCCCCACGTGCTGGCCGGGATGGTGCCGCAAGTGGCGAGTCCGATTCGTCTGTCCGAAACGCCTGTGGAGTATCGCAATGCGCCTCCTCTATTAGGGGAGCATACGCTGGAGGTTCTGCAGCGGGTGTTGGGTCTGGATGCTGGCGTTGTGGCTGCATTCAAAGAGGCCGGGGTGCTCTGAGGGTTTCTTCTATATAGAGGGAGTCGTTTTACTCTCCTATATAGAGAGGAAGCGGGCTGTTTTCCGGCGTTCTGCAAGTGATTGATAGAAAAGCGTAATTAAGGGTTGACGGTAGAATCTGGAAGTCTATAATTCGCCTCACTTCCGGCGCAGTCGAAACGGAAAACTCCTTGGTAAACAATGAGTTACGCAGTTTTCGACAGCGAGTTGCTTCAGGTCATCGAAGCCCAGAAGGAGTTGAAGGAGTGGTGTTGTTTGGCTCTTTTAACGGTTCGATCTTCTCGGTCGAAAGCGGAACAAAAGAGGTGTTGACAGCAGCGAGTAACGCTGTAGAATTCGCCTCCCGCTAACGAGAGATCGCAAGCGCAAGTGGTTGAAGTTGCAAAGGAAACTTTGAAAACTTCGGAAAATAACCGCTTGACAGCAACAGAGGCTGCTGTAGAATGCGCGCCTCGGTTGAGACGAAAGATCTTAACCAACCGCTCTTTAACAACTGAATCAAGCAATTCGTGTGGGTGCTTGTGGAGTCAGACTGATAGTCAACAAGATTATCAGCATCACAAGTTACTCCGCGAGAAATCAAAGATGTAACCAACGATTGCTGAGCCAAGTTTAGGGTTTCTTAAAAACCCAAAGATGTTTGAACTGAAGAGTTTGATCATGGCTCAGATTGAACGCTGGCGGCAGGCCTAACACATGCAAGTCGAGCGGCAGCACGGGTACTTGTACCTGGTGGCGAGCGGCGGACGGGTGAGTAATGCCTAGGAATCTGCCTGGTAGTGGGGGATAACGCTCGGAAACGGACGCTAATACCGCATACGTCCTACGGGAGAAAGCAGGGGACCTTCGGGCCTTGCGCTATCAGATGAGCCTAGGTCGGATTAGCTAGTTGGTGAGGTAATGGCTCACCAAGGCGACGATCCGTAACTGGTCTGAGAGGATGATCAGTCACACTGGAACTGAGACACGGTCCAGACTCCTACGGGAGGCAGCAGTGGGGAATATTGGACAATGGGCGAAAGCCTGATCCAGCCATGCCGCGTGTGTGAAGAAGGTCTTCGGATTGTAAAGCACTTTAAGTTGGGAGGAAGGGCATTTACCTAATACGTAAGTGTTTTGACGTTACCGACAGAATAAGCACCGGCTAACTCTGTGCCAGCAGCCGCGGTAATACAGAGGGTGCAAGCGTTAATCGGAATTACTGGGCGTAAAGCGCGCGTAGGTGGTTTGTTAAGTTGGATGTGAAATCCCCGGGCTCAACCTGGGAACTGCATTCAAAACTGACAAGCTAGAGTATGGTAGAGGGTGGTGGAATTTCCTGTGTAGCGGTGAAATGCGTAGATATAGGAAGGAACACCAGTGGCGAAGGCGACCACCTGGACTGATACTGACACTGAGGTGCGAAAGCGTGGGGAGCAAACAGGATTAGATACCCTGGTAGTCCACGCCGTAAACGATGTCAACTAGCCGTTGGGAGCCTTGAGCTCTTAGTGGCGCAGCTAACGCATTAAGTTGACCGCCTGGGGAGTACGGCCGCAAGGTTAAAACTCAAATGAATTGACGGGGGCCCGCACAAGCGGTGGAGCATGTGGTTTAATTCGAAGCAACGCGAAGAACCTTACCAGGCCTTGACATCCAATGAACTTTCCAGAGATGGATGGGTGCCTTCGGGAACATTGAGACAGGTGCTGCATGGCTGTCGTCAGCTCGTGTCGTGAGATGTTGGGTTAAGTCCCGTAACGAGCGCAACCCTTGTCCTTAGTTACCAGCACGTAATGGTGGGCACTCTAAGGAGACTGCCGGTGACAAACCGGAGGAAGGTGGGGATGACGTCAAGTCATCATGGCCCTTACGGCCTGGGCTACACACGTGCTACAATGGTCGGTACAGAGGGTTGCCAAGCCGCGAGGTGGAGCTAATCCCAGAAAACCGATCGTAGTCCGGATCGCAGTCTGCAACTCGACTGCGTGAAGTCGGAATCGCTAGTAATCGCGAATCAGAATGTCGCGGTGAATACGTTCCCGGGCCTTGTACACACCGCCCGTCACACCATGGGAGTGGGTTGCACCAGAAGTAGCTAGTCTAACCTTCGGGAGGACGGTTACCACGGTGTGATTCATGACTGGGGTGAAGTCGTAACAAGGTAGCCGTAGGGGAACCTGCGGCTGGATCACCTCCTTAATCGACGACATCAGCTGCTCCATAAGTTCCCACACGAATTGCTTGATTCATTGAAGAAGACGATAAGAAGCAGCCCTAACAGGTTGTAGCTTAGTTGGTCGGAACGCACCCATGCTCTGTGGTAGAGAGCAGGGTGAGGTCGGCCTTAAAGCTCGAAATTGGGTCTGTAGCTCAGTTGGTTAGAGCGCACCCCTGATAAGGGTGAGGTCGGCAGTTCGAATCTGCCCAGACCCACCAATTTTGTGTGGGAACCTGTAGAAATACGGGGCCATAGCTCAGCTGGGAGAGCGCCTGCCTTGCACGCAGGAGGTCAACGGTTCGATCCCGTTTGGCTCCACCACTACTGCTTCTGTTTGTTGAAAGCTTAGAAATGAGCATTCCATCGTAGGATGGTGAATGTTGATTTCTAGTCTTTGGCTAGATCGTTCTTTAAAAATTTGGGTATGTGATAGAAAGATAGACTGAACGTTACTTTCACTGGTAACGGCTCAGGCTAAGGTAAAATTTGTGAGTTAAATTGCGAATTTTCGGCGAATGTCGTCTTCACAGTATAACCAGATTGCTTGGGGTTATATGGTCAAGTGAAGAAGCGCATACGGTGGATGCCTTGGCAGTCAGAGGCGATGAAAGACGTGGTAGCCTGCGAAAAGCTTCGGGGAGTCGGCAAACAGACTTTGATCCGGAGATGTCTGAATGGGGGAACCCAGCCATCATAAGATGGTTATCTTAAGCTGAATACATAGGCTTAAGAGGCGAACCAGGGGAACTGAAACATCTAAGTACCCTGAGGAAAAGAAATCAACCGAGATTCCCTTAGTAGTGGCGAGCGAACGGGGACTAGCCCTTAAGTGGCTTTGAGATTAGCGGAACGCTCTGGAAAGTGCGGCCATAGTGGGTGATAGCCCTGTACGCGAAAATCTCTTGGCCATGAAATCGAGTAGGACGGAGCACGAGAAACTTTGTCTGAATATGGGGGGACCATCCTCCAAGGCTAAATACTACTGACTGACCGATAGTGAACTAGTACCGTGAGGGAAAGGCGAAAAGAACCCCGGAGAGGGGAGTGAAATAGATCCTGAAACCGTATGCGTACAAGCAGTGGGAGCCCACTTTGTTGGGTGACTGCGTACCTTTTGTATAATGGGTCAGCGACTTATTTTCAGTGGCGAGCTTAACCGAATAGGGGAGGCGTAGCGAAAGCGAGTCTTAATAGGGCGTCTAGTCGCTGGGAATAGACCCGAAACCGGGCGATCTATCCATGGGCAGGTTGAAGGTTGGGTAACACTAACTGGAGGACCGAACCGACTACCGTTGAAAAGTTAGCGGATGACCTGTGGATCGGAGTGAAAGGCTAATCAAGCTCGGAGATAGCTGGTTCTCCTCGAAAGCTATTTAGGTAGCGCCTCATGTATCACTGTAGGGGGTAGAGCACTGTTTCGGCTAGGGGGTCATCCCGACTTACCAAACCGATGCAAACTCCGAATACCTACAAGTGCCGAGCATGGGAGACACACGGCGGGTGCTAACGTCCGTCGTGAAAAGGGAAACAACCCAGACCGTCAGCTAAGGTCCCAAAGTTATGGTTAAGTGGGAAACGATGTGGGAAGGCTTAGACAGCTAGGAGGTTGGCTTAGAAGCAGCCACCCTTTAAAGAAAGCGTAATAGCTCACTAGTCGAGTCGGCCTGCGCGGAAGATGTAACGGGGCTCAAACCATACACCGAAGCTACGGGTATCACTTAGGTGATGCGGTAGAGGAGCGTTCTGTAAGCCTGTGAAGGTGAGTTGAGAAGCTTGCTGGAGGTATCAGAAGTGCGAATGCTGACATGAGTAACGACAATGGGTGTGAAAAACACCCACGCCGAAAGACCAAGGTTTCCTGCGCAACGTTAATCGACGCAGGGTTAGTCGGTCCCTAAGGCGAGGCTGAAAAGCGTAGTCGATGGAAAACAGGTTAATATTCCTGTACTTCTGGTTATTGCGATGGAGGGACGGAGAAGGCTAGGCCAGCTTGGCGTTGGTTGTCCAAGTTTAAGGTGGTAGGCTGGAATCTTAGGTAAATCCGGGATTCTAAGGCCGAGAGCTGATGACGAGTTACCCTTTGGGTGACGAAGTGGTTGATGCCATGCTTCCAAGAAAAGCTTCTAAGCTTCAGGTAACCAGGAACCGTACCCCAAACCGACACAGGTGGTTGGGTAGAGAATACCAAGGCGCTTGAGAGAACTCGGGTGAAGGAACTAGGCAAAATGGCACCGTAACTTCGGGAGAAGGTGCGCCGGTGAGGGTGAAGCATTTACTGCGTAAGCCCATGCCGGTCGAAGATACCAGGCCGCTGCGACTGTTTATTAAAAACACAGCACTCTGCAAACACGAAAGTGGACGTATAGGGTGTGACGCCTGCCCGGTGCCGGAAGGTTAATTGATGGGGTTAGCTAACGCGAAGCTCTTGATCGAAGCCCCGGTAAACGGCGGCCGTAACTATAACGGTCCTAAGGTAGCGAAATTCCTTGTCGGGTAAGTTCCGACCTGCACGAATGGCGTAACGATGGCGGCGCTGTCTCCACCCGAGACTCAGTGAAATTGAAATCGCTGTGAAGATGCAGTGTATCCGCGGCTAGACGGAAAGACCCCGTGAACCTTTACTATAGCTTTGCACTGGACTTTGAATTTGCTTGTGTAGGATAGGTGGGAGGCTTTGAAGCGTGGACGCCAGTTCGCGTGGAGCCAACCTTGAAATACCACCCTGGCAACTTTGAGGTTCTAACTCAGGTCCGTTATCCGGATCGAGGACAGTGTATGGTGGGTAGTTTGACTGGGGCGGTCTCCTCCTAAAGAGTAACGGAGGAGTACGAAGGTGCGCTCAGACCGGTCGGAAATCGGTCGTAGAGTATAAAGGCAAAAGCGCGCTTGACTGCGAGACAGACACGTCGAGCAGGTACGAAAGTAGGTCTTAGTGATCCGGTGGTTCTGTATGGAAGGGCCATCGCTCAACGGATAAAAGGTACTCCGGGGATAACAGGCTGATACCGCCCAAGAGTTCATATCGACGGCGGTGTTTGGCACCTCGATGTCGGCTCATCACATCCTGGGGCTGAAGCCGGTCCCAAGGGTATGGCTGTTCGCCATTTAAAGTGGTACGCGAGCTGGGTTTAGAACGTCGTGAGACAGTTCGGTCCCTATCTGCCGTGGACGTTTGAGATTTGAGAGGGGCTGCTCCTAGTACGAGAGGACCGGAGTGGACGAACCTCTGGTGTTCCGGTTGTCACGCCAGTGGCATTGCCGGGTAGCTATGTTCGGAATAGATAACCGCTGAAAGCATCTAAGCGGGAAACTAGCCTCAAGATGAGATCTCACTGGGACCTTGAGTCCCCTGAAGGGCCGTCGAAGACTACGACGTTGATAGGTTGGGTGTGTAAGCGCTGTGAGGCGTTGAGCTAACCAATACTAATTGCCCGTGAGGCTTGACCATATAACACCCAAGCAATTTGCTGACCTGAAGAGGCACCAGATTGCGGTGTGTGAAGACGACACAAGTCGAAAATTCGCAACGCAACACACAAATCTATCACCTGCCCATTCGCTGGAGCGTGATCCGCAAGGAGAACGACCTGGCTACCGAATTTCTTGACGACCATAGAGCATTGGAACCACCTGATCCCATCCCGAACTCAGCAGTGAAACGATGCATCGCCGATGGTAGTGTGGGGTTTCCCCATGTGAGAGTAGGTCATCGTCAAGATTAAATTCCGAAACCCCTATCTGCGTATGCAGGTAGGGGTTTTGTTTTAGTAGAAGTCACCCATTTTGCTGGCACGTTGCGCTGTAACGGGCTGGTCACAGAATTTCTTGACGACCATAGAGCATTGGAACCACCTGATCCCATCCCGAACTCAGCAGTGAAACGATGCATCGCCGATGGTAGTGTGGGGTTTCCCCATGTGAGAGTAGGTCATCGTCAAGATTGAATTCCGAAACCCCTGTCTGCTAACGCAGACAGGGGTTTTGTCGTTCTGGGCTCGCTAAACGCTCAGAAAAACGCCATCGCCAAACCACTACAGTGTATGCGTCCGGGCATCACGCCTTGCGTGATTAAACCGGCTGCCACTTATGCGGAAGCAACCGATCGATTTCACTCGCCCGCTGCGTCGGCAGGCGCGTGAGGACGTCCTTCAAATAAGCATACGGATCATGCCCGTTGAGCCGCGCCGACTGGATCAAGCTCATGATCGCCGCCGCCCGTTTGCCGCTGCGTAGCGAACCTGCAAAGAGCCAGTTTTTGCGACCCAACGCCCATGGTCGGATTTGGTTTTCGCACCAATTATTGTCAATGGGTACGGCCCCGTCATCGAGGTAGCGCGACAGCGCCGTCCAGCGTTTGAGGCTGTAATCCAGAGCTTTGCTTATCGCCGAGCCGTCGTGCACGATCTGGCGCTGGGCGATCATCCAGGCATGCAGAGCATCCATCACCGGTACAGCTTTTTCTTGCCGTATTCGGCGGCGTAAATCCGGTTCAAGGTTGCGGGCTTCGCTCTCGATTTCGTAAAGCAACTGGATGTAGCGCAAGGCCTGTTCGGCGAGCTGGCTCTTGTTGGTGGCGTGCAGTTCGAAGAACTTGCGCCGTGCATGGGCCATGCAGCCGATCTCGGTGACGCCGAGTTCAAAGCTGGCCTTGTAGCCGCCAAAATCATCACAGACCAGCTTGCCTTTCCAGTTTCGCAGGAAGCTGCGTGCATGCTCTCCGGCGCGGCTCGGGCTGAAGTCGTAAACGACCGCCGCCAAGTCCGAGAACTGGCTGGTGGCGTAGGCCCAGACATACGCGCGATGGGTTTTCTTTGCGCCCGGCGTAAGCATCTGCACCGGTGTTTCATCGGCATGGATTACGCCATGTTCGAGAACAGCATCGCGCAGGGCATCGAGCAGCGGCTGCAACTGCACACCACAGTTGCCGACCCATTGCGCCAAGGTCGAGCGGGCGATGACCAGACCGGCCCGACCAAAAATCGACTACTGACGATAGAGCGGTAAATGGTCGGCGAACTTTGCGATCATCACGTGGGCTAGCAGGCCGGCGGTCGGGATGCCCTTGTCGATGACCTGCGCCGGAACCGGTGCCTGGATCAGCGTTTCGCACTGGCCGCAGACCCACTTGCCACGGATATGACGCTCGACGGTGAACACGCCTGGCGTGTAGTCGAGTTTCTCGCTGACATCCTCGCCGATACGCTTGAGGGCGCAGCCGCACTGGCAGTGGCTGTTGTCGGGTTCGTGGTGGATCAGGGTGCGCGGAAACTGCGGCGGCAAGGCGGTACGCTTGGGTTTTTGCCGAGCCTCGGTCGAAACGGGAGCGGGTTGTAGCGCTTCAAGTTCGGCTTCGATGGCTGCGATGTCAGTGTCGATCAGGTCGTCAAGCAGGCTGGCCTGATCCGGGCTCAGTTGCTCGCTGCGCTTGGCAAACTTGAAGCGCTTGAGCTGCGCGATCTCGTGGGCCAGTTTCTCGTTGACCGTTTTGTGATGGTGGATTTGCTTACCCATCGTCTCGACTTTCTGATCGAGATTCTCGACACGCCGCATCAACTGCGCCGCCAGAGCGCGCAGTTGTTCAGGGGTTAGTTGGTCGAGGTTTGGAAGCGAAGTCATGCCGCCGATTTTGCCAGAGCAAGGCTACACCAGCGATAGACTCATCGGACAATTGCACGGCCAGGCTGGCCATGGCAAGCGTCACACGATGGAAATCGCGCCGCTTGGCCCAACTCTTTGCCAAGGCAAACCCAGCACCAGGGCATGCAGTTGTTCGGCACCTAATTCCATCTGAGAGCCGTGTCGAGAACCCGGCCAGAAGAACTTGCCTTGATGCAGGCGGCGCGCCGCCAGCCAAATACCCAACCCGTCGTGCACCAGCACTTTCATGCGATTGGCGCGGCGGTTGGCAAACAAATAAGCACAGTGCGGCTGCGCCGCACCGAACACGGCGACCACACGCGCCAGCGCGGTTTCGGTGCCGGCGCGCATGTCCATGGGCTCGGTGGCGAGCCAGATGGCGTCGATGCGGATCACATCGCAACAGGTCTCGAAGAAAGGTCGCACAGGCAGCCGCGCTGTCGGTCGGCCAGTTCACTTTGACGGTGCCGCGTGGGTGTGGGATTTCGAGGCAGATCATGGCCGGGGTGAAATCCGATCGTGACGCTGGCGACGGTAATGCCACCGGGATAAAGGCAGGTTGCAGGGCGACACTTTTCTGCGACTGTAGCCGAATCCACTTATGGACGAGGTTCGCGTTGAGACTGTGGCTCAGCGCGACGCTGGCAATCGAAGCGCCGGGCTGGGCACACTCTTGAATGACCTGGGCTTTGAAGGATTTGGAGTAGGAACGGCGTTGTGGCTGCATGAAATACCCGCTTAAAAGGCTAGAACTGGTGCCCACTTAAATTTAAGTGCACACCATGTCTTGGCTTTGCGGGGCTGGGTAGATGACTTGGCCGGACGCATACACTACAGTGTTCCCACAGAGACGACAAAGCCTGCCCCCGGATTCAGGCGCTGGCTTTGTTGGAGTGATGAGTGATTAGAACTGGTAGCTCACTGTCGCGGCGACATTCCGTTCTTCGCCCAAGTAGCAGAAGTTCAGGCTGGCACAGGAGGCCACGTAGGACTTATTCGTCAGGTTGTTCGCATTCAGGCGAACATCCACGCGCTTCAACCCTACTTTGCCTAAGTCGTAACCAACAGACGCATCAAACAGCGTGTAGGACGGCACCTTCATGGTGTTTTCCGCGTCGGCCCAGCTATAGCCGACATATCGCAAGTCCACCGCTGGCCCAGTCGACCACGGTTTTGCGACGCTGGTAGTCCGCGCCCATCAGTACAGTATGTTTGGTTGCACCGGTGAAGAACTCCGCTTGCTGCATGTTATCGACAATGAATGCATGAAGCTTCTCATCGCCACCGGTGTAATAACGATTCAACTCATTACTGCTCGGTGTGGTCCAGCCATAGGCATAGACCTGATCCAGCTTCACCTTGGAATCGAGGTAACGGAAGTTCTGCCGTGCCGTAAACACGTCATTGAAACGGTGCTCGAATTGATAACCGAAGGACTGCTGATCACGCTGAAAGCCATCAATGCTCGGTTCTCCCTCGAAGAAGTGGGGGGAGATCCGATTCCCATTGCGCTGATGAATTGTGCCGTCGGCCGGCACGCCACCGTGATAACCACCGTCCGGATCGTGTTGCAAATACGCTTGCAGGGTCAGCGAGGTGTCTTCGGTAAAATCGATGCTCACCGTAGGCGCGAGAGCGAAGCGTTTTTCTTTGTTGTGATCGAACTGTGTGTCGGACTGATCCGCCAGCCCTGTCAGGCGATAGGCAATGCGTTTGTCATCATCCACCGGGCCGCTGAAGTCGAAACCCATGCCGCGCTGACCCTGGGTGCCCACTGTGGCTTGAACCTGATGATAGGCCTCATACAGCGGCCACTTGCTGGTCAGCGCCACCAGGCCGCCGGGTGAACTGCGACCGTAGAGCACCGATGACGGCCCTTTGAGAATATCGACGCGCTCCAGGAAGTACGGGTCTACCTGCATGGTGCTGTAGGTGCCACTGTCCCCCATGGACTTCAAGCCATCCAGATAGATGTTATCCACAGAACCATCGTTGAAGCCGCGCAGCGCCACGTAGTCATAGCGGTGGGTTGCGCCATAAGGGTTGGTCAGCACGCCGGGGGTGTAACGCATGGCCTGGGACACGGTTTGCGAACCTTGATCGTCCATTTGCTCACGGGTTACCACAGAGACACTTTGCGAGGTTTCCAGCAACGCAGTACTGGTCTTGGTGGCGATCTGGCTATGCGTCGCGTTGTAGCCGTCCATGCTGCCCAGCGCATTGCCGAGGGCAAAGCCTTTGATGTCGGTAGTGGGCAATGTCAGCGCTTCGGTTTCGGCGACCGGGCGCAACACGTAGCTGCTGCCATCCTGACTCACGGCCTCCAAACCCGAACCGCTGAGCAAACGTCGCAGTGCCTGGTCCGCCGAATATTCGCCCTGCACGCCTGGTGACTGAAGGCCCCCGGTTCGCGAAGGCGTCGTCGACAAGGTAATCCCCGCCTGACGCGCAAACTGGTTGAGCACATCGCGCAATGGGCCTGCGGCAATGTTGTAACGGTGGCTGCTGACCTCGCTGCCCGCTACCGCTACGCCCTGTGTCGGCAGCACGCCGACACCCAGCGCGGTAGAGAACAGCGCAGCGCGTACGGCGTAGCGCAGGACGCCTGAATCGGCGGCGAAATGAAGAGGATTCTTACTGGTGGCGCGCGCAGTCATTGTAGGTTTCCGTAGGAAGTCGCTGAGGTCAGAATTGAAGTGCTTACTGACTAAGCCGGACTTGTCCGGAAAACCCGCCAAAAATATTTCAGGCCTGTCGCTCCAACGTCACCCACCAGCGAGTGCGATAGCGCAGTTGCACTGGCAGGGTTTGCGGCAGGATGGCCAGCAACCTGTCGGTGTTCTCCAGGCGGAAAACCCCGGATAACCGCAAGTCAGCAATGTCCGCTGAGCACGTCAGATAACCGTGGTGATAGCGTCCGACTTCATCAAGGAAATCCCCCAGCCGCATATTGCGAGTCACGATCAGCCCGTCGACCCAAGCACCCGCATCCATGTTCAGCGGTGGCGCCAACCTCGCCTGGTGATGATCGATCAGATAACTTTGCCCGGCCTGCACCTGGATCGGTGTGCTATCGGCGGCAAGTGGTGAATGTATGAGGACCATGCCGCCGGTAACACTGAGCCGCGTGCAGTCGCCGTCCTGCCGCAGGATGAAACGTGCCCCGACGCCTTCATACACACCCTGGCGACTTTGCACCCGCAGCGGTCGATCAAACGAAGATCCTTCGTCGATCCCGCCGCACGTCACGATGATTTCGCCGCGAGTCAGTTTGATCAGCCGCTGCTGCGCGTTGTAATCCAGATCCACTGCACTGGCGGTATTGAGTTCCAGTCGTGTGCCGTCGGGCAATTGGAAACCGCGCCGTTCGCCCGTGGCAGTAGCGAAATCAGAGGACCACTGTTGCCAGCCCACTGCATCCTTGCCCAACCACGCCGCCGACCCCATCAGCAACGCACCGGACAGCAGCTTCAAGGCCTGGCGGCGTCCCAGTCCCTGAGCGCTGTTTTCCAACGTATTGAAGGCCACTTGAGCACCGGGCACTGCCCGCAGGTTGCTGCTCAACTCGGCTTGCAGCGACTGCACCCGTTGCCAGGCCAGTTCGTGTTCATGGTGTTCGGCCCGCCAGACATCGCATTGCTGACGTAGCCTGGAATTAGCCGAGTTGTTACGCAGACGCAGTAGCCAATGGATGGCTTGTTTGACCACCTGCTGGTGCGGTTCACCGCGTCGATTCAGCGACAAGTTATCCACAGGCATCACGTTTCATACCGCAGCACATAGCAGTGATACAGCGCGTCGGCCACATAGCGTTCCACCGAACGCAGAGACAAGCCCATCTGCTCGGCGATGTGTTTGTGGGTAAGCCCTTCGCACTGTGCCAGCAGAAACGCCTGACGCACTTTCGGCTTCAGGCCTTCGAGCATACGGGCGATGCTTTCCAGCAACTCAAGTACCAATGTCCGCGCTTCGATGCTCGGGGTTTCGGACTGGGGCAAATGGGCGATGGTTTCAGGTAGGCGCGTTCGATTTCTTCACGGCGCCAATGGTCGATCACCAACCCACGGGCGATCGTTCGAAGAAAGGCGCGGGGAGCCTTGAGTTCCAGTCGTTCGGTTCTGTGCAGCAGACGCACAAACGTGTCCTGAGCCAGGTCCGCCGCATCGGCTGCATTACCCAATCGCGCGCGCAGCCACGTGTTGAGCCAACCGTGATGGCTACTGTAAAGCGCCTGTACTGCAAACTCAGGTGAGGACATGAACGCGACAGCCCGAACGTCACAAATGATAATTAGTCGCATTGTTATCAAGGGTTGGGGAATTTGCAACTGCCGTACGAACAACCGTCATCACAAAAAGACTGAGCAGGTGCTCTGGCACGCCGTTCGGCGGGTATCTGACAGGAATGTCGACCATTTCGTACAAACGCCTAAGTTTTCTCCGGTTTGTGCCGACAGCCTTATGAGACATGCGTGCACCAAAGTAGAGCGGCCCCAGAGCCCTGCCTGCGCTGTTACATGGAATGTTGCAACCCGGAACGCATCCCCACTTTTTGCATAAGAAGTCCCATGAAATGAATCTCAAATTCAGCCATAAAATCCTTCTGGCCGCCTCCGGCGTCGTGGTGCTGGCTTTTGCGTTGTTCACTTTGTACAACGACTATCTGCAGCGAAACACCATCCGTCAAAACCTCGAATCAAGCGTCCAGCAGGCCGGCGATCTGACCGCCAGCAGCGTGCAGAACTGGATGAGTGGCCGCGTGTTGGTGCTGGAAAACCTCGCGCAGAACGTCGCCCATCAAGGTGCCAATGCCGACCTCCCGGGGCTGGTCAATCAACCGGCGCTGACCTCGAACTTCCAGTTCACCTACGTGGGCCAGGCCAACGGCGTGTTCACTCAGCGCCCGGACGCGAAGATGCCTGACGGTTACGATCCGCGTCAGCGTCCCTGGTACAAACAGGCCGTGGCTGCCGACAAGACCATGCTGACCCCGCCTTACATGGCTGCCGTCGGTGGCCTGGTGGTGACCATCGCCCTGCCGGTGAAAAAGAACGGCGAGTTGCTTGGCGTGGTCGGTGGTGACCTGAGCCTGGAAACGCTGGTGAAGATCATCAACTCGGTGGACTTCGGTGGCATCGGCCACGCATTCCTGGTCAGCGCCGACGGTCAGGTGATCGTCAGCCCGGACAAAGACCAGGTGATGAAAAATCTGAAGGACATCTACCCGAACGCCGGCGTGCGCATCGAGAAGGGTAATCAGGAAGTCACCCTGAACAAGCAGGACCGTATCCTTTCGTTTACTCCAGTCAGTGGTATGCCGAATGCCGAGTGGTACATCGGTCTGTCGATCGACAAGGACAAGGCCTACGCGCCACTCAGCCAGTTCCGCACTTCTGCGCTGATCGCGATGTTCATCGCCGTGACGGCCATTGCCGTGCTGCTGAGCTTGCTGATCAACGTGCTGATGCGTCCGCTGACCACCATGGGCCGTGCGATGCAGGACATCGCGCAAGGTGAGGGCGACCTGACCCGACGTCTGGCCGTGGAAAGCAAAGACGAATTCGGTGAGCTGGGCGGTTCGTTCAACCAGTTCGTGGAGCGAATTCACGCGTCGATTTCCGAGGTGTCGTCGGCAACCCGCCAGGTTCACGACCTGTCGCAACGGGTGATGGCTTCGTCCAACGCTTCGATCGTCGGTTCCGACGAGCAAAGCGCCCGCACCAATAGTGTGGCCGCGGCGATCAACCAGTTGGGCGCCGCCACCCAGGAAATCGCCCGCAACGCCGCCGATGCTTCCCAGCACGCCAGCGGTGCGAGCGAGCAGGCCGATGACGGTCGTCAGGTGGTGGAGAAAACCATTCTGGCGATGACCGAGTTGTCGCAGAAAATCAGCCTGTCCTGCACGCAGATCGAAACCCTGAACGCCAGTACCGACAACATCGGGCACATTCTGGATGTGATTAAAGGCATCTCCCAGCAGACCAACTTGCTCGCGCTCAACGCGGCCATCGAAGCGGCCCGTGCCGGTGAAGCCGGTCGTGGTTTTGCGGTGGTGGCGGACGAGGTGCGTAACCTCGCTCACCGTACTCAGGAATCGGCGGAGGAGATCCACAAGATGATCACCTCGCTGCAGATCGGTTCTCGCGAAGCGGTGACGACCATGAACGCCAGTCAGGTCTCCAGCGAACAGAGCGTCGAAGTGG
This sequence comes from Pseudomonas sp. PMCC200344, assembly GCF_030053095.1. Classification (NCBI taxonomy): domain Bacteria; kingdom Pseudomonadati; phylum Pseudomonadota; class Gammaproteobacteria; order Pseudomonadales; family Pseudomonadaceae; genus Pseudomonas; species Pseudomonas sp. PMCC200344. The sequence goes on from NZ_CP125618.1 coordinate 136,948, forward strand.
CGAACCAGGCCGGTCTGCGTCTGGTCAGCGTGACCCAGCGCATCGGCGAAATCGATGGCATGAACCAGTCGGTGGCCGCGGCGACCGAAGAGCAGACGGCGGTCGTGGAAACCCTCAACGTCGACGTCAACCAGATCAACCTGCTGAACCAGCAGAGCGTGGCCAACCTCAATGAAACGTTGAAGGATTGCGATGCGTTGTCCCTGCAGGCGAACCGGTTGAAGCAGTTGGTCGACAGCTTCAAGATCTGATTGAGGTCAGTTGAACCGCGTTATCGTTCAATCGCGAGCAGGCTCGCTCCCACATGGAATTTTCTGTGATCACAACATTTGTGAACGACTGAAAACCCCAGTGGGAGCGAGCCTGCTCGCGATCGCGGTGGATAAGTCACCGCTGAACCAAAGCCCTACGCAAACAGCTTCAACACATTGTTCATCGAGTCATCGGCAAAGCCCTGAACGAAATCCGTGAACCCAGGCAATGCCTCGGCGCCGCCCTGTGCGGGTTCGGCGATGATGGTCCAGGTCGCTCGGGATTTGCCCGCGCCCAGCGGTTCAACACTCATCGCCGCCCACAAATTGGCCACGCCCAAGGTGTTGTAAATCGTGGTCCAGGTCATGTTCAGCGCCTGGTCATCCCGGGAGTTGAGTTGCTCGACCACCAGGTTGCCGTCCTTGAAGATTTTCTTGCGCAGGGACGACACGCCTTCGCCGGTCATCTCGATGTGCGACAGCGCCGGAATGAATTGATCGAAGCCGGCAAAGTTACCGACCACCGCCCAGACCTGCGCGGCATCCGCCGGCACTTCCACTGAAGACACGACGTGGCAGCCTTGAGGGTTTTTGATCAGGGTATCGGGTTGTAGGGTTTTCATGGTTTTGCTCCGGTTGAGTGAATCAGATGAAGTTGATTTCTTTGAGGTAGTCGCAGCCGCGCCGCAGCAGTGCCGGGGATTTTTCCGGGTAATGCGCGCCCATCTGCCGCACGCCCGCCTGGGCGTTGGCGTGGCCGATCATTGAGATGTCGCCGATGTCTTCCTCGAAGCCGTTGAGGTAGAAACCGAGCACGCCGAACAACGCGTTGTCGCTGTCGACCCGGCCCAGTTGCTGCTGCCAGTCGGCGACGCTGACCATGGAAAACTCCCGACCCGCCTCACGGAATGACGCGACGTAGTTGTCCCAGCTCAGAGGTTCGGGGTTGTGCAGGTTGAACACCGCTTTTTCGGATGAATAACGGCTGGCGTGGAAGGCGATGAAACGGGCCAGAAAGTCCACCGGCATCAGGTCGAAGTTCAGCGCGAACTCCGGCACCTGGCCGAGCTGGATCGAGCCTTTGAGCATCAGCATCAAGCGGTTTTTGTGAGGCTGGCAGACACCGGTGAGGCTGTTGAAACTGATGTTGCCGGGGCGGTAAAGATTGACCCGTACGCCACGTTCGCGAGCCCGTTCGAGGATCCGCTCACCGACCCATTTGGACAGGTTGTAGCCGTTCTTGATGTAGATCGGTGGGGTCTGTGCGGCGGGCAATTCCAGCACCCGGCCATCGGCGGCAATCGTGCTGGAGGCCGAGAGCGTTGAGACGAAGTTGAAGATCTTTTTGCTGCGCCCTTCGCACAACCGAAGGCACTCGAAAATCGGCTCGACGTTGTCCCGCGCCAGCGACTCGTAATCGAGTACGTGATTGACGTTGGCGGCGTTGTGCACCAACGCGCCGAACTGCCGATCCAGTCGCTCGTAAACATCCGCTTCGAGCCCCAATGACGGACGCGTAATGTCCGCCGCATAAACCCGCACCCGACTCAGGTCAAGATGCTCCAGACGGTTTTCTCGCAGCGCATGGGCAAACCGCTCGGCTGCCGATTGTCCGCCGCCGTCGCGCACCAGGCAGGCGACTTCGCTGGCGCCCCAGGCGAGCAACGCTTCGACGATGTGCACGCCGACAAAGCTGTTGGCGCCGGTAACGATCACCTTGTGCACATCGCCCATGCGGTTGACTGGCAACGGCTGGATATCCAGTTCGCGGAAAGCATCGGCCAAGGCTTTTTCGCTCAATACCTCTTCGGTGCCGGAGCCGCGCACCAAGGTCGCCAACTTGGCGATGGTCGGCAATTCGATGAAGCGGTTGATCGAGATGCTGCGACCGAATTCCTCACGCAAACGTAAAAGCATGCGCGACAGCAGGATCGAGTGGCCGCCCAGGTTGAAGAAACTTTCGTCGGTGGAAATATCGCTGGCCGGCAGCTCCAGCAGCTCGGCCCAGATCTCCAGCAACAGCGCCTCATCGGCACTGGCGGGGAAGCGCCGCAGCGTGTTTTCGGACACATTCACGGGCATTGCCAGCAGCGCCTTGCGGTCGACCTTGCCGTTGCTGGCGAATGGCATGCTCGGCAGTTCGGTCCACGCTGTGGGCTGCATGTAATCCGGCAGAAACTGCATCGAGTGGGCTTTCAGCGCTTCGCGAGCGGTGCCGGGTTGATCCTCCTGAGGCTGCGCGAGGAACGCCAGAATCCGTCGATGGCTGTCGATAACCACTGCCACTTGGCGGTACAACTGACTGTCGCGCAGGCAGCGTTCGATCTCTTCCGGTTCGACCCGAAAGCCGCGAATCTTCACTTGGTTGTCGCGTCGTCCGCACAGCTCAATGCCGTCGCGGGTCCACTTCGCCATGTCGCCGGTGCGGTAGGCGCGCAGGCTTTGGCCATTCGGCAGGCTCAGGTTCAGATAACGTTCGGCAGTCTGCTGCGGGTTGTTCAAGTAGCCCAGGCACACGCCCGGCCCGACGATGTACAACTCACCGACAGTCTGTTCGGCCACTGGTTGAAAATCCTCATCGAGAATCAGCACCTGACTGTTAGCAATTGGCGCGCCGAGGGTGCGGTTGCTGTCGCCGGTGCGCAGTTGCCGTGCGGTGATCAACACTGTCGCTTCGGTAGGGCCATAGAGGTTGTAGAGGTTGCCCTGACGGGTGAGCTGCTCGATGACGTAGGGTTCGCAGACATCGCCGCCGGTCATCACGTGATCGAGGCATTGCAATTGATCCAGCGGCAGGATGCTCAACAACGCCGGCGGCAAAAAGGCGTGACTCAGTTGTTGATGACGGATCAGCTCGACCAGTTGCAACGGATCGCGGCGCTGATCGTCGCCGGGCACGATCAGCTCGGCGCCCTGGAGCAGGGTCGGGAAAATATCGATCAGCGACGAGTCGAAACTCAGCGACGAAAACTGCAGCACCCGACTCTGCTCGCTCAGTTGCACATAGTCGGCGTACCACGCGGTGAAGTGCGCGAGGTTGGCCTGGCTGAGCAACACGCCTTTGGGATGGCCGGTGGTGCCCGAGGTATAGAGCGCCATGCACGGCGCATCTAGATCAGATCGTTGGCGCATCAAGGGTTGATCGAGGTCCACGTCACCGATGTCGATGCGGCTGATGTCGAGTCCCGGCATTTGCGCCGCGAGCGGATGCTCACCGTCATGCAGCAGCAAGACTGCCCCGGCGTTTTCCAGAATGTACTGCTGACGTTGCAGAGGATGACTCGGCTCCAGCGGCAGGTACACCGCGCCACTGCCAAGAATCGCGAGAATCCCCGCATACAACGCGCTGCATTTTGGCAGGCAGATCCCGATCACCAACGGCCCGTGATGCTGAGCGAGCAACGGCTGCAAACGCTGCTGGATGGCGCGGCTGTGGGCGTGCAAATGCCGATAGTTCAGGGACGTGCCGGCAATGTTCAGCGCGGGTCGTTCGGCACACTGGATGAAGCGCTGCTCAAGGCGCTCGATCATCGGGATCTGGCTGAGTTCCAGCAGCGCGGGTGCCGCCGTGAGGTTGAGCCGATGGAAAAACGCGAGGCTCTCCAAATAGAACAGGTTTTCCACGTGCTCGAAGCAAGCGGGAGCAGCAGGGTCGGCCCGTAGAAAATAGTCGGCATCGCGAGAGAAACGGCTGACCAGCAGCGCCACGTGATCGACCAGTTCTGTCACTGCCCGCAGGCGCAATGCCTGGCCGTTGCCCGAAGGCTCGTCGATGATCGGCACGCGAGTGAACAGCGTCGAACCGTACGTGCACAGCAAGTCCAGCGGCGGCAGGCCAGACATCCCAGGCACACCGATACCCAGTTGCAGCGTCAGTCGCGGTGCATCGCCGACGTCTTGAGCAGGCAGGCTGGCGTCGTCGATCAGCAAATCAGCGTTACCCGACGGCTGCTCGTCGACGGCTGTCAGGCGCACCAGAGAATGACCGTGTTGTTCAAGTTCCAGTGCCAGGTCGGTCAAGGCCTGGCTGTGTCCAATGAGCAGAATGTCGAGACGTCTCATGATGGGCTCCTCGTTAAACCAGGTAATCGCTGAGGGCGTCTTGCACACACGCCGAATCGAGCAGCGAACTGCTGCGGAAAAACCGCACGATGTTGGCGACCAGCGGGTGATGGCGATTGATCGGGAAGGCCAGTCCCGAGACTTCGCTCTTAAGAGCCCGACGTGCGCCATCGCTGATCTGCAAGGATTCGATCAGGCGGAAGTCGAACGATTTCTGAATGTCGTTAGTCAGGTAATGGCCGATGAACACCGGCAGGATGTGCGCGATGCAGCGGCGGTCGTCTTCGCTCGCGGTGTGCCAGTAGATGCGCACCAGTCGCGCCCAGAACCCGGAGTGGCGGCCCTCGTCGAGCAAGTGGTCGGCCATCAGGCCCTTGATCGACTGCTTGACCGTGTCGTCCTTGGCGAACGCCGCGACATCGCCGGTCACGGTGTTCTCTGCGATGGCCACGCAGATCAATTCCACGGCGCTGCGCAAGTGTTCCGGCGCGAGCGCCACGGCCGCTGGAATGGCTCGGCTGAGTTCGATTTCATCCGGCAGTTCGATGGGCGTGATGCCGGTCATGGCAACGGTCTGTTGCATGAAATCCATCGCCACCAGTGCGTGGTAATCCTCGTCCACCACCACGGTCATGGCGTCGTAGCGGCAGGCGAACGGGAAGGCCACGGCGAAGCGATTCTTGGCGATGCTGCGGGCGGTCTTGTCGACGATTTCGGTTTCGAAAATCACCACGTCGTTGATGAATTTGTAGAGCGTCTGCACCAGCGCAAAGTCGCGCTGCTCCGGGCATTCGCGCAGGAAGGTTTCGCTCAGCACCAACGGTTGGCGGCTCAACGGGTAGATCAACTTGTCGTCGTTCTCCAGCACGCGCCGGGGGCGGGTACGGATAGTCGCGCGGCTTTCCCAGGCGTCGGCGAAGGATTGGTAGTCGGCGGCGTTCATGCGTTCACCTCAGGCATAGGTTCGCTCATGCTCAGGCGCAGGCCATCCCACAGGGCGATGCGGCTTTCCACGGCGGCGATGGCGCTGGCGTAGACGTCTTCCTCGCGTTGCGGATCGCCATTGACCAGCCGGGCGAGGAGTTTTTCAGCGGCGGGGCCGTGGTCTTCGGAATCGACTTCGATGTGCCGTTCGAGGTAGTAACGGAAGGTCGGCGCCTGTTCGATGCCGATGCCCCAATCATCAAGAATTCGCTGGAACATCTGCGGGATGACGCTCTCGCGACCATGCAGAAATGCTGCCGCTACGCTGTGCCCCGGCGCATGCAACGCGGTGTGCAACGTGTTGCGCACGAACTGCGCTGCCGCCGGATCGACGTCCACGCTTTGCAGTGCCACGTCGTAACTCACGCCTTCTTTTTGCAGTGCGACGAAGCGTTCGACCACCGCCGTGCTGGCGCCAACTTCGCGCATGGCATCCAGGTACAACTCGAAATGGCTGTAGTGACCATGAGCCGGACGATCATCGGACTCTTCACCCAGCACGATCTCGTTGATCAAACGCGCTGCCTGCGGATCTCGTGGTGGCAGCCAGGGCAGTTGCACGCAGGTGAGTTCCTGTTGCAGGCGTTTGGTCAGTGACATGAAATCCCATACCGCAAACACATGGGTTTCCATGAAACGTTGCAATACCGACAGTGAGTTGATTTCAGAAAAGATCGGATGAGCGCTAAGTTCTGCTTTCTTCTGGTTGAGGCGGTCTTTAGTCGATTTCATGGGCGAACCTATAAGTGAACTGAAAATACCGTTGGGGTGTTTGATAAATAAGCGATCGTTAGTTGGAACTTTTGTTGGCGAGCGGATGCCTCAAGCGAATTGATATGGGTACGTTGCAATACGTCGTTAAGTGACGGCCTGGCGCCAGTATTCAAGGCGGCGGAGAAAAACTAATACATGAATAAAGTTCCGGGCAAGTTATTTTTATATTATTTGAAAGTTTAACTTTCTCGCGCGCGACAAGTTCCAATAAAACTTTTCATTTTAGTTTTATTTGGATGTAGTTACTCCTTCCGGCTTATATAAGTCAGAATTAAAATGAAGAGTGAATGCCTCACTCGAAGCAACTTTCTAACTGAATCGTTGAAGTGAAATAGGGGGGCGGAAGTTGACTGGGATCAACGCCGGTTCTTCCTTTCCCGTGGCAAGACTCCTTCCGTAGGTTCTTGGTGCGGGGACTGCTCCGCTCGTGCGGTGCGTCGCCCGTTCATTATTTGTTGGCAGCCCAAGAGTGAGCGTAAATCACGACAGCCGCTATCACCGGCGCGTCATCGACTCGGAGTCATTGTTGGTCTTGAGAGGGGTAAATCGAGGGCAGGGCTTTGGAGAGGGGCGCAGCACAGCGCGGCAAGCGAGAACGAGCAATTCGATCTGCTCGCTCAGGCTTGCCGGCGCGGTTTACTTGGAGGTTTTCTTGTTCAGCGCTTCGGGGCTGTTGAGGTAGCGTGTGATGACCTCGACGCCCCGGTTGAGGTGTTGTTCGAGCAACTTCACCGCGCGCTCGACGTCCCGGTCTTCGACGGCCAGCAACAGCGCCCGGTGGTCTTCCTGGGACAGTTTGCCCAGGCCCATGGCTTCCAGGTTGAAGCGCAGGAAACGCTCCTCTTCGTTCAGTCCGTCTTCCACCAGCCTCAATAGCCGTTGGTTCGGCGCCTTGCAGTACAGCGCCATGTGGAAAAGCCGATTGAGCCGGCCGATTTCGGTGTAGTTGTTTTGCGTTTCCAGTTCGTCGATGTAGCGGGCGGCCTGCTCGAAATCCTCCTTCTCGAGCAACGGGATCGACAGGCGCAGGGCTTCGGACTCCAGCAGGATCCGCAGCGCATAGGTTTCCACGGCATCGCCCTGAACCAGCGGCGCGACGACCGCGCCTTTATGAGCGATGACGTTGAGCAACGCCTGGGCTTCAAGTTGGCGCAAGGCTTCGCGCACCGGCATGCGGCTGACACCGAAAAGATCGGCCAAATCTTGCTGACGCAGGGCGGTGCCGCAGGGAATGCGACCGTCGAGAATGGCCGAACGCAGGGTTTCTTCGATGACCGAGCGTGCCAGGTGAGCGGGAATCGGCCCGTTGACCTTGATGCTGTTCAGAGGATTGGGCTTCTGTGTCACAACTACGCACCCTGTTTGACTGAAATGAATTTGGATCCAAGAAGACACTAGTGACTGCCTGACAGGTTGTCAAACGGACAAAAGCTCACAGCCTGGTGTGGCCACGATGTTTTTAATGACACCTGCCATACAAAGTTTAGCGCGCCAGCAGTGATCTCACCGTGCCATTGTCTTTTGCCGGGCTAACCTGCACCATCGACCGATTTCCACCTGCCTGACCTGGATGCCTCGCATTGGCGGTACGTTTCGCGATCCCTCGGACTTTGCGCTGGCTGTGCTGCGCGTTGCTGCTGGCCGGCGTTATGCTGGGCGGGCTGCATGCCGATTGGGATTTTTCGCTGATCAGCCGTCGCGCGCAGGCATTGTACGGGCCGTTGGGCGAAGGGCAGCAACGGATTGATGCCTGGCAGCACTTATTGGCTACGCAAAAGCAGGTCAACGAGTTCGAACAGCTTAAAGTGATCAACCAATTCTTCAACAAGCAGATGCGTTATGAGGAAGACATCGACCTGTGGCACGAGGTCGATTATTGGGAAACGCCCATCGAGGCCCTGTGGAAGGGCGCCGGCGATTGCGAAGATTACGCGATCGCCAAGTATTTCAGCCTGCGCCATCTTGGCGTTTCCAGTGACAAGCTGCGCATCACGTACGTCAAGGCGTTGCGCCTGAATCGGGCGCACATGGTGTTGACCTACTACTCAAGCGCCGAGGCCATGCCGCTGGTACTCGACAGCTTGATCGATGCGATCAAACCGGCCAGCCAACGAACCGATTTGCTGCCGGTCTACTCTTTTAATGCCGAAGGGTTGTGGTTGCCGGGCGCCAAGGGCAACAAGAAAGTCGGTGATACCAAGCGCCTGTCTCGTTGGCAGGATGTGCTGAAAAAAATGCAGGCCGAAGGTTTCCCGGTCGAGACGACTAACTAGGAGCACGCGCTCAGATGTCTTTGTTCAAACAGCTGTTGATCGCTATCTGTCTGTTTCTGGTGATTGCCTTCACCGGCAGCTTCATGGTCAGCCTGGAAAGCTCGCGCACCCAGTACGTCAACCAGTTGCGCTCCCACGCCCAGGACGCCGCGACCGCATTGGCACTGTCCCTGACACCGAATATCGACGACCCGGCGATGGTCGAGTTGCTGGTCAGCTCGATTTTCGACAGCGGTTATTACGCAAGCATCCGCGTGGTCGACCTCAAGACCGATCAGACCATCGTCGAGCGCAGCGGCATTCCCGCGGTGAACAACGTGCCGGACTGGTTCGTCAAACTGATCGGCCTGGAACCGGCCGGTGGCGACGCGATTGTCAGTCGTGGCTGGGAGCAGGCTGCGCGGGTCGAGGTGGTCAGCCATCCGATGTTCGCGTTGGCCAAACTCTGGCAGAGCGCGCTGGGCAGTCTTGGCTGGTTGCTGATCTGCGGTGCGGTGAGCGCGGTGCTGGGCGCGCTGTTGTTGCGCCGGCAACTGAAGCCGCTGGATTACATGGTCAAGCAATCCCACGCCATCGCTCGCCGCGAATTCCTCAGCCTGCCGGAACTGCCGCGCACACCCGAACTGCGCCGCGTGGTGCAGGCCATGAATCAAATGGTCGAGAAGCTCAAGGCGTTGTTTCAGGAGCAGGCCGTACGTAGTGAAAAACTGCGTGTCGAATCCTATCAGGACAACCTGACAGGCCTGGCTAATCGTCGCTATTTCGAAATGCAGTTGAACGCCCGGGTGAGCAATCCGGAGCAGGCGAGTTCCGGTTATTTGCTGTTGTTGCGGGTCAAGGACCTGGCCGGGTTGAACCAGCGGTTGGGCGGTCAACGCACCGACCAATTGTTGATAGCGGTGGGTGAGCAGCTGTCCCGCGAGTGTGCCAAGTACCCGGAAACCCTGAACCTCGTGACGCGGATTCGCGGCGGTGAGTTCGCCGTGCTGGCGCCTGGACTGGTGCGTGAAGAAGCGCTGCAACTGGCGCAGAACCTCGACAGTGCGCTGGCGAGTCTGCATGCGACGGGCGCCACCGATGTCGCCTCGGTGGCCTCGATCGGGCTGGCGCCGTTTGTTTATGGTGACTTGCCGCAAGCCGTGCTTGGACTGGGTGATCAGGCGTTGGCTCAGGCGGAAAGCCAGGGTGAACCGAGCTGGGCGTGCCTCGATCACAGCGCCTCGGCGAGCGTCGGTGATGACCATCATGCCTGGCACAACTTGCTGGATCAGGCGTTGGATCAGAAGCGTTTCGAGCTGTATTTCCAGCCGGTGGTGGCTGCCCAGGACACGCAGTTGGTGCTGCATTACAAGGTGCTGTCGCGTCTGATCGACGACGAGGGCCAGACCATTCCCGCCGGGCGCTTCCTGCCGTGGCTCGAGCGCTTTGGCTGGACCGCGCGGTTGGACCGGCTGATGTTGGAGCTGGTGCTTGAACAGATGGCCGACCATGAAGAATCGCTGGCGCTGAACCTGTCTTCAGCGACGCTGGCCGACCCGCAGGCGTTGAATAAAGTCTTTGAAGTCCTGCGTCAGCATTCGAATCTCGGGGAGCGGTTGACCCTGGAAATCGGCGAGGAGCAGCTGCCGGAGCAAGCCATGCTGGAAGAACTGACGCGACGTCTGCACGAACTCGGGTTCTCCCTGAGCCTGCAACGCTTTGGCGGGCGTTTCAGCATGATCGGCAACCTGGCGCGGCTTGGGTTGGCGTACCTGAAGATCGACGGCAGTTACATCCGGGCGATTGATCAGGAAGGTGACAAGCGGTTGTTCATCGAGGCGATTCAGCGGGCGGCGCACAGCATTGATCTGCCGTTGATTGCCGAGCGGGTCGAGACGGAAGGGGAGTTGATGGTGATTCGTGAGATGGGGTTGTATGGGGTTCAGGGGCAGTTGTTTGGTGAGCCGAAGCCTTGGAAGTAATGCGTCGTCGGTGATGCCGCCATCGTCGGATCGCCGCCCGGAGCAAGCTCGCTCCCACAGGGGATTCGGTTGTACGCACAATTGCGGTACGACGCATAACCAATGTGGGAGCGAGCTTGCTCCGGGCGGCGATCCGACGATGGCGTCAGCGCAGGCAACGAAGAAGGTGGGAGTTAGATCAACCCCGTCTCATCATCATCGATCAAATGGCTCAACCCACCCAACGCTTCACGGGCGTGTGACCGATCCATCAGCTTGGCTTGGGCGGCGGCCGGCAGGTCGGTGACGCGGATCACGCCTTTACTGGTTAACACTTGGATCAAGTCGTCGAGTACCCGGATCATTTCCAGGTCGCTCTGCTTGAGCTGTTTGAGGCTGGTTTCCACTACCTCGTTGGCATACCAGGACTGGATTTCATGGTGGTCGGCCGGCAGCGTTTCCGTGGCCTCGGCATAGGCCGCGGCTTCCACGCGCACTAACTGACCTTGCGCATCGCGTTGCACGTAGAACATTGAGCATCCCTCGGAAATGAACCAGCGTCATGCTGTCAGCAGCATAGGCCAACTGGACGCGAGTATGCGGTGCGGCGACGAAATCGTCACCGGGGTGTTGTGCGCAAACGTGACGGCCGCCCCATAAGGGCGGCCGTTTTTCGTTGGATCAGCTGTTGTTGTGATCGATTTTGATGGTCGGGTCACTGCCGGCAATCAACGAGTGAATGTTGGCGGAGGACCAGTTGTTGCCTTCCAGTTTGATCGTCACATCTGGTGCCGCTGCAGCGTCGGCGCCGTTGAACTTGCCGGCGGAGCTGACTTGCAGGGACGAAACGCCATCCACGGTGGTGATCTTCAGGAAGTTGTCGATGGTGCTGCCGGTTTCACCCTGCAGCAGATCGCGCAAGTCGATGCGGTCACCCTCGCTGGCCTTGAAGTCCTTGATCACGTCGCTGCCGGTGTCGCCAGCCTTCCAGACGAAGGTGTCGGCACCTGAGCCGCCGATCAGAATATCGTTGCCCTGACCACCCATCAGCGAGTCGTTACCGCTGCCACCGAGCAGAATGTCATTGCCCTTGCCGGCGTCGAGGAGGTCGTTGCCACCCTGACCGAAGAGAATGTCATTGCCGGCACCGCCCAGCAGCGAGTCATTACCGTCATGCGCCCCGGACACATCGAACGCGGTGTAGTGCTCGGTGATGAACTGATGCACATTGCTGGTGGTGACTTTGCTGACATCTACACCGGTTTGCTGGGCGACGAACGCTTGCATGGCCTGATAACCCTCGCCGGCGACGCCGTTGAAGCTCACCAGGTCGCCGAACAGGATGTCGTTGCCGTCACCGCCACTGACCGTGTCGGCGCCAGGCATCGTCGCTTCGGTGTGCCCGATGATCGAGTTGGCCAGGTCTTTCGGGTCGATGTTGGTTTGCGGTGTTTTATCCGAGTCGTACGGCCTCAGATCGCCAAGGGTGACGTCCTTATTTATGCCGATAGCTTCTACTGTCGAGAACTTGCCCAGCAGCGCGAAGCTGTCAGTGGAGTTGTCGATAGCGTCCCCGCTGGTGCTGCTACCGTTGCCATCGCGGGACGAGAACTCATACGTACCATCGCCTTGGGCGTGCAGTGTGCCGAAATCTTTATACGACCAGCTACCATCGGACTTGGTCCCGACCGTGACGTATCCCGAAGCGGTGATTTCGATCTTGTGGTTGTTGTCCGGGTACAGGCTAATCGCCTTGCCCAACTGGTAATTGCTGGTAGTAATGACGCTGTCGAGTTTGACGCTGCCATACAGATTCGGGTTGGTCGACTCAGCGCTCTGGTAGTAGGTCGGTTTACCGTCGGTGATGAAGTACGTGAGGTTCGTCGCGCCCTTGTTGGCAACGGCATCGGCGCTCTGGAACCAGTTGGCCGTGGTTTTGAACACGTCCTCGTAGTTGGTACCGCCGCCGGACACCATCGAATCCAGTACCGCTTTGAGCAGGACCAGGGCATTCGGATCGTTCAGGTTGACCGACACCGACTTGTTGACCTGGTTATCGAAGTCCGCCAGGAAGATGTTCACCGTCCCCGAGTTGCCGCCCATGCTCTGCTTGAGGGTGTTGAACACCGAAGTCAGCGAGTCCTTGGCTGAGCTGACCGACGACGGGCTCATACTGCCCGAGCTGTCGACCATGAACGCAATGTTGTAGTTGGTGCCCGGCACCACGGTCAGCCCGCCGATGTCGGCGACCATGATGTCGTTGCCGTCAGTGCCGCTGATGGTGTCGTCAGCCGCCGTGGCGGTGACGGCGTTGTAGACCGCCGGGTAAACCGTGACCGGGATCGTCGCGGTGCTTTGCGCCGAACCGCCGAGCGATTCGGTGGAAGTCGAGGTTACGGTCAGGTTGAACTGGCCGTTGTAGTACGGCGGCGGAGTGACGGTCAGGGAGCCGAGGTTCCAGCCCGTGACGTTGGCTTCGCCGGACGTCGCGCTGGCGGTGAAGGTGTGGCCGGCGCCATCGGTCAGTACTGAGCCCGCCGGGATGCCGCTGATCTTCACGCTCAGGCTTTCGGAGCCGTCGATATCCGTCAGGGCCGTCTTGATCGCGGACAGATGAACGCTGGTGCCTTCCGCGGCTTCATTGAGTTTGTAGCCTTCGTAGTAGCCTTCGCCGCTGGTGCCATGCAAATCGGACACCGTCACGCCGGAAGCGGCAAGGTCCGCCACGCCGGTGTACAGCGGCACACCGGCGCTGCTCAGGTCGACCGCGGCACTGCCGTTGACCGACAGGTTGACGTCATAGTTACCCGGGCCGCTCTGGTTGTGGTGGTAGATGTCCAGGGTGTAGTAACCGCTGGTGGTCGGGATAAACGAACCGTTCAGCTTGCCGCCCGCGCCCCACGTGATGGCCGCGACGTTCTTGCCGCCGATGGTCACCAACAGGCTGTCATCGCCGGTGCCGCTGAAGGTGTAAGTCTTGCCCGCTTCGAGGTAGATCAGGCCGGAGGTTTTCGACGCCGTGCCAGCCGCGACGCTGCCGTCGGACTGCACGTTGGTCACCGTGCCACTGGAGTTCGGTTTACCCGCGCCGTCGATGACGCTTTTCAGTGTGCCCGAAGAAGCGCCGCTGCCATCGGTGCCCAGGCCTGACAGGCCGGTCCAGACTTCTTTGATCAGCCCGGTGGATTTGACGCTGTTGTCCGCAACGTTCAGGGAAGGCGCGTCGGCCACTGGCGTGATGTCGATTTTGATCGTGCCGGTGTTGCCCAGCAGCGAGCCGTCGGTTGGCTGGAATTGGATCTGTGCGTAGTCCGCCAATTTGTTACCCAAGCCGGCGTTGTAGCCGTTGCTGCCAGACTCGTTGGTATCCGGCAGGAAGCGCAACTTGCCAGCGTCGATGTCAGCCTTGGTGAACGTCTGGTTGTTCGCTACATCGGTCCAAGTCTTGCCGTCAGTGGCCAGGAACTGCAATTTGCCTTCGCCCGGCAGTTGAGTGATTTTCACGCCCAGGTTGGCGGCGGCGCTGTCGACATCGCTGACGCCGAAGGTCGACCAGCCGAGAGTCAGCGGGGTGTCTTCGGTTCCGGTGACGTTAACCGGTGCGGCGGTCGGTGCATCGTTCACACCGACTACGTTGACGGTAGTGGTCGCGGTGTTGGAGTAGTTGCTGCCATCAGTCACGGTCACGGTGATGATCCGCGGCACGCTGCTCGGGTTTTCACTACTGTTGGTGAAGCTGATGTTCTTGATCTGCTGCATGTAGTCGGCAAGTGTCGCGTTACCGGACAGGGTCAGCGTGACCGTGCCATTCGTGCTGTTGGCATTGATGGTGATGCCGTTGACGTTGTTGCCCAGGTTCAGCGCATCGCCATCCTGACGGTTGGTCAGCACGATCGTCGCGCCGGTCAGCAGAGTGCTGTCCGGGTCGGTGATTTTCAGGTCGGTGTCGCCGATCGATACGCCTTGGCCGGTAGTGCCTTCGGTGAACGTCACGTTGTAGTTGGCACCGGTGGCACCGCTGGAGTTGTTGGCATCCAGGTCGAGCAGCGGCGGCGCGTCGTTGTCGATGATCGAGGTGTTGACGCTGCCGTTGGACGCACTGATCGCCAGGTTCTCGAAGTTGCCACCGGTGGCCGAGTCGATCTTGACCACGAGGTTTTCAGTGCCTTCGGTGATCCTGTCGTCCAGGGTCGCGACGTTGAAACTCGCGCTGCTGGCGCCCGCCGGAATCTTCACGGTGTATACACCGGTGAAGTCCGAACCGTCGGCGGCGGTGCCGCTGTAGACGATTTTCAGGGTGACTTCGGTCTGCGCCGGGTTAGTCAGGCTGACGGTGTAACTGGCGGTCTGGCCTTCGGTCACCGAGGTGCTACCGCTGATGCTGACTTCGGTCTTGTCGAAGGTGTCGGTGACGTTGGTCACGACCGCCGTTTTGTTGGGCACCAGGTTCTCGAAGTTGCCGCCGGTGGCCGTGCTGATCGTGGCGCTGACTTTGCCGGCGTCGATGTAGGCATCGTCCTTCGGCGCATCGACGGTCGCGGTGCCGGTGGTTTTACCCGCGTCGATGGTGATCACGGCGCCATTGCTCAACGTCACGGTCACGGGTGTGCCGGCCGCGTTGGTCAGGGTGGCGGTGTAGACAATCGAACCGCCTTCGGCGACCGAATCGGTAGCACTCAGCGACAGATTGGTAGTGTCGACGGTGTCGGTCACGGTAGTGCTGACCGGGGTTTTGTCGGCGACCAGGTTTTCGTAGTTGCCGCCGCTGACGTTGGTGATCGAGTTGGTCAGCGGAGTGTGACCGGTCAACGCGTCGTTCGGCGCGAGGGTGGTTACGGTGCCGGTGGTTTTGCCGACTTCGATGGTGATGTGTTGACCATTGGCCAAAGTCACGGTGACCGGCGACCCAGTCACAGGCTGGCCGACCGTCGCGGTATAGGTGACGGTGCCGCCTTCAACAGCGGTGCCGGTGGCCGTGAGTTTGACGGTCGAGGTGTCGATGGTGTCGGTGACGTTGGTGACCGCTGGAACCGTGCTCGGCACCAGGTTCTCGAAGTTGCCACCGGTTGCAGTGGAAATGGTTGCTTCGACTTTACCTGCGTCTTTGTAAACGTCATCGGCAGGAGCCGGGACGGTCACGGTGCCGGTGGTTTTGCCGGCGTCGATGGTGATCACCGCGCCGTTGCTCAGTGTCACGGTCACCGGAGAGCCAGCGGCGTTAGTCAGGGTCGCGGTGTAGGTGATCTGGCCACCCTCGGCGACCGAGTTGGTAGCGCTCAGCGACAGGTTGGTGGTGTCGACAGTGTCGGTCACAGTGGTGCTGACCGGTGTTTTGTCAGCGACCAGGTTTTCGTAGTTGCCGCCGCTGACGTTGGTAATCGAGTTGGTCAGCGGAGTGTGACCGATCAACGCGTCGTTCGGCGCGAGGGTGGTTACGGTGCCGGTGGTTTTGCCGACTTCGATGGTGATGTGTTGACCATTGGCCAAAGTCACGGTGACCGGCGACCCAGTCACAGGCTGGCCGACCGTCGCGGTATAGGTGACGGTGCCGCCTTCAACAGCGGTGCCGGTGGCCGTGAGTTTGACGGTCGAGGTGTCGATGGTGTCGGTGACGTTGGTGACCGCTGGAACCGTGCTCGGCACCAGGTTCTCGAAGTTGCCACCGGTTGCAGTGGAAATGGTTGCTTCGACTTTACCTGCGTCTTTGTAAACGTCATCGGCAGGAGCCGGGACGGTCACGGTGCCGGTGGTTTTGCCGGCGTCGATGGTGATCACCGCGCCGTTGCTCAGTGTCACGGTCACCGGAGAGCCAGCGGCGTTAGTCAGGGTCGCGGTGTAGGTGATCGAACCGCCTTCAGCGACCGAGCCGGTGGCGCTCAGCGACAGATTGGTAGTGTCGACAGTGTCGGTCACGGTAGTGCTGACCGGGGTTTTGTCGGCGACCAGGTTTTCGTAGTTCCCGCCGCTGACGTTGGTGATCGAGTTGGTCAGCGGAGTGTGACCGATCAACGCGTCGTTGGGTGCGAGGGTCGTTACGGTGCCGGTGGTTTTGCCGACTTCGATGGTGATCGTCTGACCGTTGGCCAACGACACAGTCACTGGGCTGCCAGTCACTGCCGAACCAACAGTGGCGGTGTAAACCACGGTGCCGCCTTCAGCCGCGCTGCCGGTAGCGGTGAGTTTGACGGTCGAGGTGTCGATGGTGTCGGTGACATTGGTGACCGCAGGCGTGCTGCTGGTGACCAGGTTCTCGAAGTTGCCACCGGTCGCCGTGCTGATCGTGGCGCTGACCTTGCCAGCGTCGATGTAGGCATCGTCCTTCGGCGCATCGACGGTCGCGGTGCCGGTGGTTTTGCCGGCGTCGATGGTGATCACCGCGCCGTTCGAAAGGATCACGGTTACTGGCGTGCCGGCCGCGTTGGTCAGGGTGGCGGTGTAGATGATCGAACCGCCTTCGGCGACCGAACCGGTAGCACTCAGCGACAGGTTGGTGGTGTCGACAGTGTCAGTGACAGTAGTCGAAACTGGCGTCTTGTCGGCGACCATATTTTCGTAGTTACCGCCGCTGACGTTGGTGATCGAGTTGGTCAGCAGAGTGTGACCGGTCAACGCGTCGTTGGGCGCGAGGGTCGTTACGGTGCCGGTGGTTTTGCCGACTTCGATGGTGATCGTTTGGCCGTTGGCCAACGACACAGTCACTGGCGAACCGGTTACCGGCGTGCCGACGGTCGCGGTGTAGGTGACGGTGCCACCTTCAGCGGCCGACTCGGTGGCTTTCAAAGTCACGGTCGAGGTGTCGATGGTGTCAGTGACCTCGGTCACTGCCGGAGCCGTACTCGGTACCAGGTTCTCGAAGTTGCCACCGGTCGCCGTAGTGATCGTGGCGCTGACCTTGCCGGCGTCGATGTAGGCATCGTCCTTCGGCGCATCGACGGTCGCGGTGCCGGTGGTTTTGCCGGCGTCGATGGTGATCACTGCGCCGTTCGAAAGGGTCACGGTTACTGGCGTGCCGGCAGCGTGAGTCAGGTTCGCGGTGTAAACAATCGAGCCACCTTCAGCAACCGACTCAGTCGCGCTGAGGCTGATTGTCGTGGTGTCGGCAGAATCCGTCACCGCGGTATTCGCAGGTTTGCCGTCGACTTCCAGTTTTTCGAAGTTGCCTCCCTTGGCGTCGTCAATCTTCACGCTCAAGGAACCGCCGCCAGCCAAAGCGTCGTTCGGCGCGGTGAAGTTCACGCTGGCGCTGCTGGCGCCGACTGGAATGGTGATGGTCTGGCCGTTGGACAGGGTCACAACCACTGGCGAATCAGTGACCGGCGCGGTGACGGACGCGGTGTAAACCACGGTGCCGCCTTCAGCCACAGTGCCGTCGGCGGTCAGACTGACCGTCGACGTATTGATCGTGTCAGTCACTTCCGTGACCGCAGCCGCCGGGTTGGTGACCAAGTTTTCGAAGTTGCCGCCGCTGGCGTCCTTGATAGTCGCTTCGACTTTGCCGGCGTCTTTATAGACGTCGTCTTTCGGTGCGGCCACGCTGACATGGCCGGACACTGCATCCTTGAGGATGGTGATGGTCGCGCCGTTGCTCAGCTTCACGGTCATGTCGCTGCCGGCGGCATGGGACAGCGTCGCGGTGTAGACGATCTGCCCACCTTCCTGAACCGAGCCTGTAGCGCTCAAGGTCAGGCTGGTGGTGTCGGCGGTATCGGTGACTTTGGTGACGACGGGCGAGCGATCGGTGTCCAGCTTTTCGAAGTTGCCGCCGGTGGTTTCCTTGATCGCGGTACTGACGTCCGCTGCGCCGGTATAGACGTTATTCGGTACGGTATAAGGCGCGGAGCCGCTGGACTCGCCCGCTTTGATGTTGATCACCAGACCGTTGTTCAGGGTCACGGTCATCGCCGTGTCGGTTGGGTGGTTCAGGGTCGCGGTGTAGGTAATCTGACCACCTTCGCCGACGGTGCTCACGTCTGCACTGAGTTTCAGCGTGGTGGTATCGACGGTGTCTTTGACGGTGGTGGTGTGAGTGGTTTTGCTGACGTCGAGCTTTTCGAAGTTGCCGCCACTGGTGCTATCGATGCCGACGGTGATTTTGCTGCCGTCCTTGTAGACGTCATCGGCCGGTGCAGGAACGGTAATGGAGCCCGACTTGTCGCCGGCCTTGATCACGATGCTTTCGCCGTTGCTCAACTTGACCGTCATGTCGCTGCCAGCGGCATTCGTCAGGTTGGCGGTGTAGGTGATGTTGCCGCCTTCAAGCACCTGACCGCTGGCGGTCATGGTCACTTTGGTGGTGTCCAGGGTGTCGCTGATAGCGGTCGAGGTCGGGGTCTTGTCGGCGACCAGATTCTCGTAGTTGCCGCCGGTCACATCCTTGATGGCGTTGGTCAGCGGCTCGTGGCCGACCAATGCATCATTCGGAGCTTTGACGGTGATCGAGGCCGTGCTTTCACCGACCGGGATGGTGATTTTTTCACCGTTCGCCAGGGTGACGACCACGTCCTTGCCGGTGACCTTCGAGGTCACGGAAGCGGTGTACACCACGTTGCCGCCTTCGGCTGCGGTGGGCGTTGCCTTCAGGCTGACCGTCGACGTATTGAGGGTGTCAGTCACCTCGGTGACCGCAGCTGCCGGGCTGGTGACCAGGTTTTCGAAGTTGCCGCCGCTGGCGCCTTTGATGGTCGCTTCGACTTTGCCGGCATCTTTGTAGACGTCATCGGCAGGTGCCTTGACGGTCACGGAACCGCTGGTAGCGTTGGCGGCGATGGTGATGACTGCGCCGTTGCTCAAGGTGACGGTCACGGGTGTGCCGGCAGCGTGGGTCAGGTTTGCGGTGTAAACGATGGAGCCGCCTTCAGCGACCGAATCGGTAGCCGTCAGGCTAACTGTCGTGGTGTCCACCGTATCGGTAATCGAGGTATTTGCAGGCTTTCCGTTAACTTCCAGCTTTTCGAAGTTACCGCCCTTGGCGTCGTCGATTTTGACGCTCAGGGAGCCGCCGCCGGCCAGGGCATCGTTCGGCGCGGTGAAGTTCACGCTGGCACTGCTGGCGCCAACCGGAATGGTGATGGTCTGGCCGTTCGAGAGGGTCACAACGACGGGCGAATCAGTCACCGGCGCGGTGACGGACGCGGTGTAAACCACGGTCCCACCTTCGGCCACAGTGCCGTTGGCCGTCAGACTGATGGTCGACGTATTGATCGTGTCAGTGACTTCCGTGACCGCAGCTGCGGGGCTGGTGACCAGGTTCTCGAAGTTGCCGCCGCTGGCGTCCTTGATGGTCGCTTCAACTTTGCCGGCATCTTTGTAGACATCATCGGCAGGTGCCTTGACGGTGACGGAGCCGCTGGTAGCGTTGGCGGCGATGGTGATCACGGCGCCGTTCGACAGGTTCACGGTGACTGGCGTGCCGGCAGCGTGGGTCAGGTTCGCGGTGTAAACGATCGAGCCACCTTCAGCGACCGAATTGGTAGCCGTCAGGCTAACTGTCGTGGTGTCCACCGTATCGGTAATCGAGGTGTCCGCCGGCTTGCCGTTAACTTCCAGCTTCTCGTAATTGCCGCCCTTGGCGTCGTCGATCTTGACGCTCAGCAAACCTCCGCCAGCCAAAGCATCGTTCGGCGCGGTGAAGTTCACGCTGGCGCTACTGGCGCCAACCGGAATGGTGATGGTTTGACCGTTGGAAAGGGTCACAATCACGGGCGAACCGGTGACCTCAGCAGACACGGACGCGGTGTAAACCACGGTGCCGCCTTCGGCCACAGTGCCGTTGGCCGTCAGACTGACCGTCGAAGTATCGAGGGTGTCAGTCACCGCAGTGACTGCTGCCGCCGGGCTGGTCACCAGGTTTTCGAAGTTGCCGCCGCTGGCGTCCTTGATGGTCGCTTCAACTTTGCCGGCATCTTTGTAGACGTCATCGGCCGGTGCCTTGACGGTGACGGAGCCGCTGGTAGCGTTGACGGCGATGGTGATCACTGCGCCGTTCGACAGATTCACGGTGACCGGTGTGCCGGCAGCGTGAGTCAGCGTCGCGGTGTAGACAATCGAACCGCCTTCAGCCACCGAACCGGTAGCCGTCAGGCTAACTGTCGTGGTGTCCACCGTATCGGTAATCGAGGTATTTGCAGGCTTTCCGTTAACTTCCAGCTTTTCGAAGTTGCCGCCCTTGGCGTCGTCAATCTTCACGCTCAAGGAACCGCCGCCAGCCAGGGCGTCGTTCGGCGCGGTGAAGTGCACGCTGGCGCTGCTCGATCCGACCGGAATGGTAATGCTCTGGCCGTTGGACAAGGTCACGACAACCGGCGAACCGGTCACTGGCGCGTTGACCGAAGCGGTGTACACCACGGTGCCGCCTTCAGCCACAGTGCTGTTGGCCGTCAGACTGACTGTCGACGTATTGAGGGTGTCGGTCACATCGGTAACCGCTGGTGTCTTGTCGGCCACCAGGTTCTCGAAGGTGCCGCCGGCAGTCTTGGTGATGCTGGCTTCGACTTTGCCGGCGTCTTTGTAGACGTCATCCTTCGGTGCGGCGAAGTTCACCGAACCGGTGGTGGCGCCCTTGGCAATGTGGATCACCGCGCCGTTGTTCAATGTCACGGTCATGGCGGAGCCAGCGGCATTGGTCAGGGTCGCGGTGTAGACGATCGAACCGCCCTCGGCGACCGAGCCGGTGGCGCTCAGGCTCAGGCCGGTGGTGTCTGCCGAATCGGTGACGGTGGTAACCGCCGGCGAATGGTCGGTGACGACTTTTTCGAAGTTGCCGCCGCTCTGGCTGGCAATCGTAGCCTGGACTTTGCCGCCATCGATATACGGAGTGTTAGCCGGTGCGGCGAAGTTCACCGAACCGGTGGTGGCACCGGCGGCGATGTTGATCACGGCGCCGTTGCTCAACTTCACGGTCATGGCCGTGTCTGTCGGGTTGCTCAGGGTGGCGGTGTAGGTGATCTGGCCACCTTCGCTGACGGTGTGGCTGGCCGACAGCGACAGGGACGTGGAGTCGACCGTGTCTTTGACGGTGGTGGTCACTGACGCTTTGCTGATGTCGAGTTTTTCGAAGTTGCCACCGCTGGCATCCGTCATTGTCACAGCGAGCTTGCCGGCATCCTTGTAGACGTCGTCGCTTGGCGCCGCGATGGTGACCGAACCGGTGGTTTTGCCGGCGTCGATGGTGATGGTCTCGCCGTTGCTCAGCTTGACGGTTACCGGCGTTTGCGCGGCGTTGGTGAGGGTCGCGGTGTAGGTGATGTGCGAGCCTTCGAGCACCGACTTTTCAGCGCTGAGGGTCAGGTGTGTGGTGTTGGTGGTGTCCGCCACGTTGGTCACGGCCGGGGTCGGGCTGGTGACCAGGTTTTCAAAGTTGCCGCCAGCGGCGTCCTTGATGGTGACTTCCAGTTTGCCGGCGTCCTTGTAGACGTCGTCTTTCGGCGCATCGACTTTCACAGTGCCAGTGGTTTTACCGGCATCGATGGTGATGGTCGCGCCGTTGCTCAACGTCACGGTAACCGGGCTGCCTGCCGCGTGGGTCAGGGTGGCGGTGTAGGTGATCTGGCCGCCTTCTTTGACGTTGCCAGTGGCGCTCAGCGACAGGGTGGTGGTGTCGACGGTGTCGGTCACACTGGTGCTGACCGGGGTTTTATCGGCGACCAGGTTTTCGTAGTTGCCGCCGCTGACTTTGGTGATCGAGTTGGTCACCGGCGCGTGGCCGCTGAGCACATCGTTCGAGACCACGGCATTGACTGTGCCGCTGCTTTGGCCAATGCCAATGGTGATGGTCTGACCGTTGGACAAGGTCACCACCACCGGCGAACCGGTGACCGGTGCGCCGACCGAGGCGGTGTAAACCACGGTGCCGCCCTCGGCCACGCTGCTGGTGGCGGTCAGGGTGACGGTCGAGGTGTCGAGGGTATCGGTGACGGTGGTGACGGCTGCAGCCGGGCTTTTGACCAGGTTTTCGAAGTTGCCGCCGGTGGCGGCGGTGATCGTGGCGCTGACTTTGCCGGCGTCTATGTAGGCATCGTCTTTCGGGGCGGCGACGGTGACGGAGCCGCTGGTGGCATTGGCGGCGATAGTGATCACGGCGCCGTTGCTCAGGGTGACGGTCACGGGTGTGCCGGCCGCATGGTTCAGGTTCGCGGTGTAAACGATCGAACCACCTTCAGCCACCGACTCAGTCGCGCTGAGGCTAACCGTCGTGGTGTCGGCCGTATCGGTAATCGAGGTGTCCGCCGGCTTGCTGTTAACTTCCAGCTTCTCGTAGTTGCCGCCTTTGGCGTCATCAATCTTGACGCTCAACGAACCGCCCCCCACGAGGGCATCGTTCGGCGCGGTGAAGTTCACGCTGGCGCTGCTCGAACCGACTGGAATGGTGATGGTCTGGCCGTTGGACAAGGTCACAACGACCGGCGAACCAGTGACTTCAGCAGACACCGAGGCGGTGTAAACCACTGTGCCGCCTTCGGCCACAGTGCTGTTGGCGGTCAGGCTGACCGTCGAAGTGTTAAGGGTGTCAGTCACCTCGGTCACTGCCGGGACAGTACTCGGGACCAGGTTTTCGAAGTTGCCGCCGGTGGCGGCGGTGATCGTGGCGCTGACCTTGCCGGCGTCGATGTAGGCATCGTCTTTCGGCGCATCGACGGTGACGGAGCCGCTGGTGGCATTGGCGGCGATAGTGATCACGGCGCCGTTGCTCAGGGTGACGGTCACGGGTGTGCCGGCCGCATGGTTCAGGTTCGCGGTGTAAACGATCGAACCACCTTCAGCCACCGACTCAGTCGCGCTGAGGCTAACCGTCGTGGTGTCGGCCGTATCGGTAATCGAGGTGTCCGCCGGCTTGCTGTTAACTTCCAGCTTCTCGTAGTTGCCGCCTTTGGCGTCATCAATCTTGACGCTCAACGAACCGCCCCCCACGAGGGCATCGTTCGGCGCGGTGAAGTTCACGCTGGCGCTGCTCGAACCGACTGGAATGGTGATGGTCTGGCCGTTGGACAAGGTCACAACGACCGGCGAACCAGTGACTTCAGCAGACACCGAGGCGGTGTAAACCACTGTGCCGCCTTCGGCCACAGTGCTGTTGGCGGTCAGGCTGACCGTCGAAGTGTTAAGGGTGTCAGTCACCTCGGTCACTGCCGGGACAGTACTCGGGACCAGGTTTTCGAAGTTGCCGCCGGTGGCGGTGGTGATCGTGGCGCTGACTTTGCCGGCGTCTATGTAGGCATCGTCTTTCGGGGCGGCGACGGTGATGGAGCCGCTGGTGGCATTGGCGGCGATAGTGATCACGGCGCCGTTGCTCAGGGTGACGGTCACGGGTGTGCCGGCCGCATGGTTCAGGTTCGCGGTGTAAACGATGGAGCCGCCTTCAGCCACCGACTCAGTCGCGCTGAGGCTAACCGTCGTGGTGTCGGCCGTATCGGTAATCGAGGTGTCCGCCGGCTTGCTGTCAACTTCCAGCTTCTCGTAGTTGCCGCCCTTGGCGTCATCAATCTTGACGCTCAGCGAACCGCCCCCCACGAGGGCATCGTTCGGCGCGGTGAAGTTCACGCTGGCGCTGCTCGAACCGACTGGAATGGTGATGGTCTGGCCGTTGGACAAGGTCACAACGACCGGCGAACCAGTGACTTCAGCAGACACCGACGCGGTGTAAACCACGGTGCCGCCTTCGGCCACAGAGCCGTTGGCGGTCAGGCTGACCGTCGAAGTGTTGAGGGTGTCAGTCACCTCGGTCACTGCCGGGACAGTACTCGGGACCAGGTTTTCGAAGTTGCCGCCGCTGGCGGTGGTGATCGTGGCGCTGACTTTGCCGGCGTCTATGTAGGCATCGTCTTTCGGGGCGGCGACGGTGACGGAGCCACTGGTGGCATTGGCGGCGATAGTGATCACGGCGCCGTTGCTCAGGGTAACGGTCACTGGCGTGCCGGCAGCGTGGGTCAGGTTCGCGGTGTAAACGATGGAGCCGCCTTCAGCCACCGACTCAGTCGCGCTGAGGCTAACCGTCGTGGTGTCGGCCGTATCGGTAATCGAGGTGTCCGCCGGCTTGCTGTCAACTTCCAGCTTCTCGTAGTTGCCGCCCTTGGCGTCATCAATCTTGACGCTCAGCGAACCGCCCCCCACGAGGGCATCGTTCGGCGCGGTGAAGTTCACGCTGGCGCTGCTCGAACCGACTGGAATGGTGATGGTCTGGCCGTTGGACAAGGTCACAACGACCGGCGAACCAGTGACTTCAGCAGACACCGACGCGGTGTAAACCACGGTGCCGCCTTCGGCCACAGAGCCGTTGGCGGTCAGGCTGACCGTCGAAGTGTTGAGGGTGTCAGTCACCTCGGTCACTGCCGGGACAGTACTCGGGACCAGGTTTTCGAAGTTGCCGCCGCTGGCGGTGGTGATCGTGGCGCTGACTTTGCCGGCGTCTATGTAGGCATCGTCTTTCGGGGCGGCGACGGTGACGGAGCCACTGGTGGCATTGGCGGCGATAGTGATCACGGCGCCGTTGCTCAGGGTAACGGTCACTGGCGTGCCGGCAGCGTGGGTCAGGTTCGCGGTGTAAACGATCGAACCGCCCTCGGCCACTACGGTGGACGCCGACAGGCTCAGGCCGGTGTTGTCTTTTGAGTCGGTAATGGTGGTCAGCGCCGGCTCGGTGCTCGGGGTCAGCTGCTCGAAATTGCCGCCGGTGGTTCCCGTGATGGTGGTGCTGACGGTGCTGCCATTGTTGTAGGCGTCATTGGCTGCGGTATCGACGGTCACGCTGCCGGTGGTCTTGCCCGCTTCGATGGTGATGACCGAGCCATTGCTCAAAGTCACGGTCATCGGCGTGCCGGCCGGGTTGGTCAAAGTGGCGGTGTAAGTGATCTGACCGCCTTCGACGACGGTGCCAGTGGCGGTGAGGTTCAGGCCGGTGTTGTCTTTCGAATCGGTAACGGTGGTCAGCGCCGGCACGGTGCTTGGAGTCAGCTGCTCGAAATTGCCGCCGGTGGTCCCGGTGATGGTGGTGCTGACGGTGCTGCCATTGTTGTAGGCGTCATTGGCTGCGGTATCGACGGTCACGCTGCCGGTGGTCTTGCCCGCTTCGATGGTGATGACCGAGCCATTGCTCAAAGTCACGGTCATCGGCGTGCCGGCCGGGTTGGTCAGGTTGGCGGTGTAGGTGATCTGCCCGCCTTCGACGACGGTGCCAGTGGCGGCGAGGCTCAGGCCGGTGTTGTCGACCGAGTCGGTAATGGTGGTGACCGCTGGCGTGGTGCTCGGCACCAGGTTCTCGAAGTTGCCACCAGTAACGCCAGTGATCGTGGTGCTGACGGTGCTGCCGTTCTGATAAACGTCATTGGCCGGGGTGTCGACGTTCACGGAACCGGTGGTTTTGCCGGCTTCGATGGTGATGGTCGAGCCGTTGGACAGGGTGACAGTGACCGGCGTTTGAGCCGGGTTGGTCAGGGTGGCGGTGTAGGTGATCTGGCCGCCTTCGGTGACTGTAGATCCCGCCGTCAGTGTGACGGTGGTGGTGTCCGGCGAGTCGGTAATGGTGGTCACGGCCGGAGCCGGGTTTGGCACCAGGTTTTCAAAGTTGCCGCCGGTGGCGCCAGTGATCGTGGTGCTAACGGTGCTGCCGTTCTGATAAACGTCATTGACCGGGGTGTCGACGTTCACGGAGCCGGTGGTTTTGCCGGCGTCGATGGTGATGATCGAGCCGTTGGACAACGTGATGGTGACCGGCGTCTGCGCCGGGTTGGTCAATGTCGCGGTGTAGGTGATCTGGCCGCCTTCGGTAACGTTGGCGCCAGCGGTCAAGGTGACCGTGGTGGTATCGACGGTGTCGGTGACCTGGGTCACGACCGGGGTTGTCGGCGGGGTGACGATGATGCCGCTGCCGCCCGTGGTGCCGGTGACGGTCACGTTGATCTGGGTCGGGTCGTTATAGACAGTGTCGTTCGGCGCGAGCGGGACGTTGACGGTACCGGTCAACTGGCCGGCCTGGATCACGATCACCGAGCCATTGGACAGGGTGATGGTCAGGTCGGTCAGCGGAGCCTGGGTCAGCGTCGCGGTGTAAACCAGCACGCCACCGGCCTCGGTAATGGTCGGCGTGGCGCTCAAGGTCAGGGTCGACTCGCGCTGCACGTTGGCGCTGGTATCGGCAGTCTGGCCGCCGATGGTGTTCTGTGCAGCCAAAGCGGCAGTGCCGATGCCCGCAGTCGGGAAACCAATGGTCGGGTCGACCCGGCCAGCGGTTGCGTCCAGCATCACGAAGCTGTGGCCGCCACCTGCCGCGCCGCCCGTACCGGCAGCCGTAGGGCCGGCCGCGGTGGCTTCAAGATCGGTGGTCGGGTCGGCACCGGCAACGATGGCTTGCTGCAGCTCTTCAACCGATGGCGCGGCTTGTGCAGTGGCTTGTGCAAGGTCAGTGCTGGAATCCGGATCGCTGCCGCTCCACTGAGTGTCGCGGCCCAGGTCCAGGGTCCGGCCGTCAGCCAGTTCGAGCGTGACAGCACCTGCTGCACCGGTGTCTACCTGATCGCCGACAAACAACCGATCGCCTTCAACGAGTACGCGGCGCACGCCCTCTGGGGACACAGCGAAAACCTGACCGACAATGCTTTTGACGATGGCCACAACACTGCTCATTGAAGACTCTCCGGGTGTCACATTCAGTAGACGTCCATGTACCTGAGAGCGATTGATCGCGTTCAGTCTGGATGGACTTTCAATAGATAAAAGGCGCAATTCTGACGCGGTCATTCGTCAATAAAATGGCTATATTTTTTCGCTATAAACTTTATGCCAAACTATTGACCTTGCGCATGTCATCCTAAACAATCGCCTCCGTAATGTCACATTGATATTTCGGCGCCGACCGCTCTCGAAGAGTGTGATTCAGTTCCAACATTCAACTTTCCGACATACGGTCATTCCAGTTGTCATCATCCGATGCAGCGGCACGTTCTGCAGTGACTCAAGACAAGCAATTCCGGGAAACTCCAATAATGCGTTTGCATCTGCTCAAGGCTTTACCCTTCGCCGTAGCCGCCAGTTTTGTTCAGGCGCAGACCCTTCCGGAGGCCATGCAACAGGCACTGGATGTCCATCCGGAAATCCAGGCAGGCGTTAACAGTCGATTGGCCGCGGATTATCAGTTAAAGGCAGCAAAAGGTGGATACCTCCCACGGGTCGATCTGCTGGGTGGTTATGGTCGCGAAGGCACTGACAGCGTCACCACCCGTGCTGCCGGCAACAACAATCACTGGGAAACCCTGAATCGCAGCGAGTCGAGTGTGCGGTTGTCGCAAATGGTTTTTGACGGTTTTGCGACGTCGAGTGAAGTGGGGCGTCAACAAGCCACCGTTAACTCCCGCGCTTATTCTTTGCTGGGCACGTCCGAGCGCACCGCGCTCACCGTCGCTCAGGTTTATCTCGATGTACTGACCCGCCGTGAGTTCGTGCGCCTGGCGACCGACAACCTGAAGAGCCACGAACGAATCTTCGACCAGATCAAACTGCGCACCCAGCGCGGCGTGGGCAGCGGCGCCGACCTCGATCAGGCCGAAGCGCGTATGGCTCAAGCCCGCAACAACCTGATCACCGAGCAGACCAACCTGGCCGACGCCGAGACCAACTTCCTTAGCGCCGTCGGCCAGATGCCCGATCAGCTGGAGCGTCCTGCCGATTTCATGGCGCTGTTGCCGGCCAACCTCAATGAAGCCCGGGCGCAGATGCTGGAAAACAGCCCGATTCTGCGTTCCGCCGAGTCTGACATTGCCGCTGCCGAGAAACAGTACGAAGCCGCGAAGTCGAGCTTCTACCCACGCTTCGATGCCGAATTGGGTCGCACTGCCGACAACGATCTCGGCGGCCAGAACGGTCACAGCAATGAATGGCAGGCCATGTTGCGCATGCGCTTCAATTTGTATGCCGGCGGCAGCAACAAGGCTGATCTGGAATCCAAGTCCTACCTGTCCACCCAGGCACTGGATATTCGCAACAACGCCTTGCGCGTATTGAACGAAGAGCTGGGTCTGGCCTGGAATGCCTTGAACAACGCCAATGCCCAAGTGCCGATTGCCCAGCAATATGTCGATCACAGCACCAGCGTGCGCACCGCCTATCAGAAGCAGTTCGGTCTGGGCGAGCGCACGTTGCTCGACCTGCTCGACAGCGAAAACGAGCTGTTCTCGGCTTCTCGTCGCCTGGCGGAGATCAAAAACATTCAGTTATTTACTCAGTACCGAATCAAGGCGACCATGGGCGAGTTGCTCAAGAGCCAGGGAGTGGTCGCACCGTTGGCATCCGTTGTGCAGAACGACGTGAAGCCGAAGGTTCAACTGCCCGGTATGAATTGAGCAGAACCTTCATTGTTCAATTGTTAGCCAAGAGTGCCGAGCGTGGAATCAGAAGTCAGTCGAGTTCAACTCATCCATGATCCACGCGCGCTGCACGACGATCCATTACTGGACGGCTTGCTGGCGCTCTGCACCCTGCATCAGAAACCGGCCAGCGCCGCGATGTTGACCACCGGCCTGCCGTTGCCCAAGCAGCGTCTGAGTGTTGAACTGCTACCCCGCGCGGCAGCTCGCGCCGGTCTGCAAGGGCGGGTGCTGGTACGCAAACTGGAGCAGATCCCGGCGATTGCCATGCCGGCTCTGTTGCTGCTCAAGGATGGTCGCAGTGCCGTCCTGCTTGGCTGGCAAGGTGACGACCAGGCGCGCCTGCTGATCAGTGAAAGCGACGGTGGCGAAAGTGTCGTCAGCCGCGAACTGCTGGCCGATGACTACATCGGCAAAGTGTTCTTCGCTCAACCCCAGCATAAATACGACGTCAATCACGGCACGCTGATCCCGCGCGCGCGCTCGTGGTTCCGCGACACCCTCAAGCGCTCGCGCTGGCTGTACGCCGACGCCATCGCCGCCAGTTTCCTGATCAACGTCATTGCCATGGCCGCTCCGCTGTTCGTGATGAACGTCTACGACCGCGTCGTGCCGAACCAGGCCGAATCCACCCTGTGGGTGTTGGCCATCGGCATCACCGGGGCGTACCTGTTCGACCTGATCCTCAAGAGCCTGCGCAGCCTCTGCCTGGACCTGGCCGGGAAGAAAACCGACCTGATCATCTCGGCCACGTTGTTCGAGCGCATCGTCGGCATGGCCATGAAGTACCGTCCCGCACGGGTCGGCAGCTTCGCCCAGAACATCCATGAGTTTCAGAGCCTGCGGGACTTCCTTGCTTCGCTGACCCTCACCAGCCTGATCGACCTGCCGTTTACGTTGCTCATCTTCATGGTCATCGCGATTCTCGGCGGGCATCTGGTGTGGATTCCGGTGCTAGCGTTCCCGATTGCCCTGCTGATCGGCTATGCCTTGCAGAAGCCACTGGTGGCGACCATGGAGCGAACCATGGCGCTGGGCGCCGAGCGGCAGTCGAGCCTGATCGAAACCCTCGCTGGCCTCGATGCAGTGAAGGTCAACAACGCCGAAAGCGAACGCCAGTATCAGTGGGAGCAGACCATCGGCACCCTCAGCCGCCTCGAGCTGCGGGTGAAAATGCTCTCCGGTCTGGCGATGAACATCACCTTGCTGATCCAGCAACTGGCCGGGGTGATCATGATCGTCTTCGGCGTGTACCAGATCATCGACGGTCACCTGAGCATGGGCGGCTTGATTGCCTGCTACATGCTCAGCGGCCGCGCGCTCAGCCCGCTGGCCTCGCTGTCTGGTCTGCTGACGCGCTACCAGCAAGCGCGGGTGACCATGACTTCGGTCGATCAGATGATGGAGCTGCCGCAAGAGCGTAACTTCGAGGAACGCCCACTGAGCCGCAAGGTGCTGCAAGGCGCCATCGAATGCCGGCAGATGAACTTCACCTACCCGAACCAACAGAACGCGGCGCTGAAGAACATCAACCTGATCATCAAGCCTGGCGAGAAGATCGGCATCATCGGTCGCAGCGGCTCGGGGAAAAGCTCCCTGGCCAAACTGCTCGTAGGCCTCTACCAGCCGGACGATGGCGCCCTGTTGGTGGATGGCGTCGATATCCGTCAGATCGACGTCAGCGAATTGCGCCACAACATTGGCTACGTGGCCCAGGACATCCAGCTGCTGGCCGGCACGCTGCGCGACAACCTTGTGTCGGGCGCGCGTTATGTCGAAGACGAAATGGTGCTGCAAGCTGCCGAGTTGGCCGGCGTCCACGAATTCGTCCGTCTGCACCCGCAAGGTTATGAGCTACAAGTCGGCGAGCGTGGGCAGAACCTGTCTGGCGGTCAGCGCCAGAACGTTGCCCTGGCCCGTGCGTTGTTGCTCAACCCGCCGATCTTGCTGCTCGACGAACCGACCAGCGCCATGGACAACACCGGTGAAGAACGTCTCAAGCAACGCCTCGTGGCGGTGGTTGAAAACAAAACCGTGGTGCTGGTGACGCACCGGGCTTCGCTGTTGTCGCTGGTGGATCGGCTGATCGTCATCGACCGCGGGCAGATTATCGCCGACGGCCCGAAAGCCGCTGTGATGGAAGCGTTGAAGAAGGGGCAGATCAGTGTTGCTTAAGTCGGGTTTCAAGAATTCGATCGGCCGTTATTTCAAAGGCTCCGAGTCGCTGCATGGCCAACCACTTCCCGAGGTCAACAAAGCGCTGATCGAGGACGCCCCACGCGTGGTGCGGCTGACCATCTGGGCGATCATCGGCTTCTTCGTGTTCCTGATGCTCTGGGCCAACTTCGCCGTGGTCGACGAAGTCACCAAGGGCGATGGCAAGGCGATTCCCTCGTCCAAGATCCAGAAAATCCAGAACCTTGAGGGCGGTATCGTCTCCGAGTTGTTCGTGACCGAAGGGCAGATCGTCGAGGCCGGCGCGCCGCTGATTCGCCTGGACGACACGCGATTCGCCTCCAACGTCGGCGAAACCGAAGCCGATCGGCTGTCGATGCTGCTGCGAGTCGAACGCTTGAGCGCGGAAGTCGACGACCGTCCGCTGAACTTCCCCGCCGATGTGCTGAAAGCCGTACCCGGTCAGGCGGCCAGCGAAGAGTCGCTGTACATCAGCCGCCGTCAGCAGCTGCACGATGAAATTGGCGGTTTGGAGGAACAGTTGATCCAGCGTCAGCAAGAGCTGCGCGAGTTCACTTCCAAGCAGTCGCAGTACCGCAACGGGCTCGCGTTGCAACGTCAGGAAATCAACATGTCCGAGCCGTTGGTGGCCCAGGGCGCGGTATCGCCGGTTGAAGTGCTGCGGCTCAAGCGTGCCGAGGTTGAAACCCGCGGGCAACTGGACGCGACCACCCTGGCCATTCCTCGCGCCCAATCGGCGATCAAGGAAGTGCAGCGCAAAATCGACGAGACCCGTGGCAAGTTCCGCAGCGAAGCACTGACTCAACTCAATGAAGCACGCACTGATCTGAACAAGGCCCAGGCCACCGGCAAAGCGCTGGAAGACCGGGTCAGCCGGACGATGGTCACCTCGCCGGTGCGCGGCATCGTCAACAAGTTGCTGGTCAACACCATTGGCGGCGTGATTCAGCCGGGCAGCGACCTGGTGGAAATCGTGCCGCTGGACGACACCTTGCTGGTAGAGGCGAAAGTTCGCCCACAAGACATCGCCTTCCTGCATCCGGGGCAGGAAGCGACGGTGAAGTTCACGGCGTATGACTACACCATTTATGGTGGGCTGAAGGCCAAGCTTGAACAGATCGGTGCCGACACCATCACCGACGAAGACAAGAAAACCACTTACTACATCATCAAGCTGCGCACTGACCGCAGCCACTTGGGGACGGATGAAAAGCCCTTGCTGATCATCCCGGGGATGGTGGCTTCGGTGGATATCATCACGGGCAAGAAGACCGTTCTCAGCTATCTGCTCAAGCCGATTATTCGGGCGCGGGCAGAGGCGTTGCACGAGCGGTAGATCTCTTGCGCGGCTGACGGCCTCTTCGCGAGCAGGCTCGCTCCCACATGGGTTCTGTGCCGGTCACAAATTCCCTGTGGGAGCGAGCCTGCTCGCGAAGACGGCCTCAAGAGCGGCGCAACCAAATGCCATATCGTTATTCGCTAACGGTATTTAAATTTCAGTTCTTATATCTATAAAGTCACTCCCCTGTGCACCTGCCGACCAATCGGCGCGCCGCACGACACGAACCAACACGGGACCTCCGTGAGTTTCTTGATCGACGCGCGCGCCCTTGAGCGTGCCGTGCGTGGGAGTGATTTATGTCTGCAGCAACGGCTTCCCCAAGCGCCGCGAACATCGCGCCGCAAACCTTCGACATCCGCCCGTTCAGTGACGCCGTCGGTGCCGAAATCATCGGCCTCGACCTGTCCCGCCCGATCAATGATCAGGACTTCGCCCGCATCCACCGCGCGCACCTGGATCATCACGTCGTGGTGTTCCGCGACCAACGCATTACCCCCGAGCAGCACATCGCCTTCAGCCGCCGTTTCGGCGTGTTGCAGATTCATGTGCTCAAGCAATTCCTGCTGGCCGGGCATCCGGAAATCCTCATCGTTTCCAACATCATTGAAAACGGCCAGTCCATTGGCCTCGGTGACGCCGGCAAGTTCTGGCATTCCGACCTTTCCTATAAAGAACTGCCAAGCCTGGGCTCGATGCTGCACGCCCAGGAGCTGCCGTCCGAGGGCGGCGACACGCTCTTCGCCGACATGCACAAAGCCTGGGACAACCTTCCCGAAGCGCTGCGTAAAGCCGTCGAAGGTCGGTCGGCCGCGCACTCTTACACGGCGCGTTACAGCGAGACCAAATTCGAAGGCAACTGGCGCCCGACGCTGACGCCTGAGCAACTGGCTCAGGTCGCTGAAGTGGTCCACCCGATTGTTCGCACTCACCCGGAAAACGGCCGCAAGGCGTTGTTCGTCAGCGAGGGGTTCACCACCCGCATCGTTGGTTTGCCGGCAGACGAAAGCAAGCAACTGCTCGACGAGCTCTACGCCCACAGCGTGCTGCCGCAAAACATCTACCGCCATCAATGGCAGGCCCACGACCTGGTGTTCTGGGACAACCGTTCGCTGATTCATCTCGCCGCCGGATGCCCAAGCTACCTGCGCCGCAAGTTGTATCGCACCACCATCCAGGGCGACGCGCCTTTCTGATTTGTCGGAGAAACTCTCATGTCCAAACGTCTTCCATTTGCACCGCTGGCCGCGGCCATTGGCCTGGGTTTCAGCCTGATCGCCGGCGGCCTGGTGGCGCCGACCGTGGCCCACGCTGAAGGTGAAATTCGCATCGCTGAGCAGTTCGGCATCGTTTACCTGTTGCTCAATGTGGTGCGCGATCAAAACCTGATCGAGAAGTACGGCAAGCAGGAAGGCATCGACATCAAGGTCGACTGGACCCAGCTCTCCGGCGGGGCGGCAGTCAACGATGCGTTGCTCTCCGGTTCCATTGATATTGCCGGTGCGGGCGTCGGTCCGCTGCTGACCATCTGGGACCGCACCCACGGCAAGCAGAACGTCAAAGCCGTCGCCTCCCTCGGCAACTTCCCGTACTACCTGGTGAGCAACAATCCCAAGGTCAAAACCATCGCTGACTTCACCGAGAAGGACCGCATCGCGGTACCGGCGGTCGGCGTGTCGGTGCAGTCACGCATCCTGCAATACGCGGCCGCCAAGCAGTGGGGCGACAAGGAATTCAATCGCCTCGACAAGTACACCATCGCCGTTCCGCACCCCGACGCCACGGCGGCGCTGATTGCCGGCGGCACCGAGTTGACCGGACACTTTTCCAACCCGCCGTTCCAGGATCAAGAGCTGGCCAACCCTAACGTCCACGTTGTGCTGAACTCCAATGACGTGCTCGGCCCGAACTCGCCGACGGTGCTGTTCGCCACTGAGAAATTCCGCGACGAGAACCCGAAAACCTACAAGGCGTTCGTCCAGGCGCTGACTGAGGCGGCCGAGTTTGCCCAGAACGATAAAGGTGCGGCGGCGGACACGTACATCCGTGTCACCAAGGCCAAAATCGATCGTGCCGCGCTGCTGAAAATCATCGATAACCCGCAGTTCGAATTCAGCGTCACGCCGAAAAATACTTACCCGCTGGCCGAATTCCTCTACCGCGTCGGCGCGATCAAAAACAAACCGGACTCGTGGAAGGACTACTTCTTCCAGGACGCCAAACCGCTGCAAGGGAGCTGACCGAGATGAACGCCCCTTTGCAAGGCCACACGGTCAGCAAACCGATCGCGGCAGCCCAAGCGCTGCTGTCGGTCGACAACGCCAGCCTCGAATACCGCACGCCTCAGCGGGTGGTTCGTGCGACCCATCAGGTCAGTTTTGAAATCGATCCGGCGGACCGCTTTGTGCTGCTCGGTCCGTCCGGTTGCGGCAAATCAACGTTGCTCAAGGCGGTCGCCGGGTTCATTCAGCCGTGTGAAGGGGAAATCCGTCTTCAGGGGCAAACCGTTCATGCCCCGGGGCCGGACCGGATCGTGGTGTTCCAGGAATTCGATCAACTGCCGCCGTGGAAAACCGTCAAACAGAACGTGATGTTTCCGCTGCTTGCCTCGAAAACCCTCAAGCGCAAAGAGGCCGAGGAGCGAGCGCTGCACTACCTGGACAAGGTCGGTCTGGCGGCGTTTGCCGACGCCTACCCGCATACCTTGTCCGGCGGCATGAAAGCGCGGGTGGCGATTGCTCGTGCGCTGGCCATGCAGCCGAAAATCCTCTTGATGGACGAACCCTTCGCCGCCCTCGATGCGCTGACTCGCCGCAAGATGCAGGAAGAATTGCTGCTGCTCTGGGAAGAAGTGCGCTTCACGCTGCTGTTCGTCACGCACTCCATTGAAGAAGCGTTGGTGGTGGGCAATCGGATTCTGCTGCTGTCGCCGCATCCGGGGCGGGTGCGGGCGGAAGTCCACAGCCATCAATACGACTTGCACAGCCTCGGCGGCGTGGCCTTTCAGGAGTCGGCGCGGCGCATTCATCGGTTGTTGTTCGATGAAGGTCAGTCCCCGCAAACCGAGCGTGAGCTGGATTTCTCCGACATCCGCATCGCTTATTGAGCCATTGAGAGGAGTGCCCGATGAGCCTTTTATCATCCCCGCGTGAAGAGTTTGAAACGGTGTTGCCGCCGCTGACGAGCGTGCCGCTGGAACGTGAATTACCGCTCGGTCAGCGCCTCTGGCAACAGGGCTGGGTGCGTAAAAGTCTGATCCTGATTTTGCTCGCGGTGCTTTGGGAAGTGGTTGCCCGTGTTCAGAACAACGACCTGTTGCTGCCCAGTTTTCTGCAAACCGGCAGCGCGCTGTATGACGGTTTGCTCAGTGGCGAGTTGCTGGGCAAGGTGTGGATTTCCCTGGTGGTGCTGCTCAAGGGCTACCTGATCGGCATCGTCCTGGCGTTTGCCCTGACCACCCTGGCGGTGTCGACGCAGTTCGGTCGCGATCTGCTGAGTACGTTGACCTCGATGTTCAACCCGCTGCCGGCGATTGCGCTGTTGCCGTTGGCGCTGCTGTGGTTCGGCCTGGGACAGAACAGTCTGATTTTTGTGTTGGTGCATTCGGTGCTCTGGGCGCTGGCCTTGAACACCTATGCCGGGTTTCTTGGCGTCTCGGAAACCCTGCGCATGGCCGGGCGTAATTACGGCCTCAAAGGCATGCGCTTCGTGCTGTTCATTCTGATCCCGGCAGCACTGCCATCGATTCTCGCCGGGCTGAAAATCGGCTGGGCTTTTGCCTGGCGCACGCTGATCGCCGCTGAGTTGGTGTTCGGTGCCACCAGTGGCAAGGGCGGCTTGGGCTGGTACATCTTCCAGAACCGCAATGAGCTGTACACCGACAAGGTGTTTGCCGGGTTGGCGGTGGTGATCCTGATCGGCTTGCTGGTGGAAAACCTGGTGTTCAGTACGCTGGAGCGGGTCACGGTGAAGCGTTGGGGGATGCAGCGTTGAACAATGTTTGATCTGCTAGCATTGCGTCTGACTCAATCCAGATCAGACACGAGTGCTCAGCATGCAACTCCCGGACATGAACTTGTTGGTCGCCCTCGACGCCTTGCTCGACGAGGGCAGTGTGGTGGGCGCCGCGCGGCGCATGAACCTCAGCCCGGCGGCGATGAGCCGGACGCTGACGCGCATTCGCGAGGCCATCGGCGATCCGATTCTAGTGCGCGCCGGCCGTGGTTTGGTGCCGACGCCCAAGGCGCTGGCGTTGCGCGAGCAGGTGCGTGACGTGGTGGAGCAGGCCGCGCTGTTGTTTCGTTCGGCCGATGCGGTGGAGCTGGGCACGTTGCGCCGTCGGTTCAGCATTCGCGCCAATGACTTTTTCGTCGGTGTTTACGGCGGGAAACTGTTCGACACCCTGGATCGCCAGGCGCCGCACTGCGAACTGCGTTTTGTGCCGGAAGGCGATGGCGATGATGAGGCGCTGCGCGAAGGGCGGATTGACCTGAGCATCAGCAATACCCGGCCATTGACCCCGGAAGTGAAGATTCAGAATCTGTTCTCTACTCATTTCGTCGGCCTGGTTCGTGAAGACCATCCGCTGTTCAACGAAGAGATCACGGCCGAGCGTTTCGCCGGGTTTTCCCATATCAGCATGTCCCGCCGCGGCATCGCCCGTGGCCCGATTGATACCGCGCTCAATGCGTTGGGGCTGGAGCGGCGGGTGGCGGTGATTGCGCCGAGTTTCCATGCCGCGATGTTTGCCTTGCCTGATTCCGATTTGATTCTGCCGGTGCCCAAGGAGGCATTGCTGAGCGTCCTGCGACTGGGCCTGAAGCTGCGTTCCTTCACCCTGCCGATTCCGCTGCCGACCATAATGCTGACCCAGTCTTGGCACCCACGTTTCGACAAGGATCCGGCCCATCGCTGGCTGCGCGAGACCCTCAAAACCTGCTGCGACGAGACGTGGCTGGCCGCACGACCCACCTCAAGCTGATCACGGATCTACTGGGTCGCGAAAGCGGTGTATCAGTCACCATTGATGCTGAATGTGATGGCCCCTTCGCGAGCAAGCCCGCTCCCACAGGGTTCTGTATTGCTGCATCAAACGCACTTATAAGCTGCCAATAAGTCAATTTTCGTAAAGTCCCGCGCTTCTTAAAATGCTTCGGTATTCAAACCCCGGAGCTTGCAGTCATGACTTCCCTCACGGTCACGGCACCTCTCGCCGCGGCCAGCCCGGCTGCCGTCACGCCACTTGTCTTTGGTCCGCGGATCATCATCGGTCTGGTGGGCGTGTTGTTGGCAGTGCTGGTGTCAGGCCTGAACGAAATGGTGACCAAGGTTGCCCTGGCCGACATTCGCGGCGCGTTGGCCATCGGCTACGACGAAGGCACCTGGCTGGTCGCCAGTTACACCGCGACCTCGGTGGCGGCCATGGCTTTTGCGCCGTGGTGCTCGGTGACGTTCTCGCTGCGACGGTTCACCCTCTGCGCCATCAGTGCATTCACCCTGTTGGGCGTGTTGTGCCCGTTCGCTCCAAACTACGAAAGCCTGCTGGTCATGCGCACCTTGCAAGGCCTGGCGGGCGGTGCGTTGCCGCCGATGCTGATGACCGTCGCGCTGCGTTTTTTGCCGGCCAACGTGAAGCTTTATGGTCTGGCCGGTTATGCCCTGAGCGCGACGTTCGGCCCAGGGCTCGGCACTCCGCTGGCCGGGTTGTGGACCGAACACGTCGGATGGCAGTGGACCTTCTGGCAAATCATCGCACCGT
This sequence comes from Pseudomonas sp. PMCC200344, assembly GCF_030053095.1. NCBI lineage: Bacteria > Pseudomonadati > Pseudomonadota > Gammaproteobacteria > Pseudomonadales > Pseudomonadaceae > Pseudomonas > Pseudomonas sp. PMCC200344. The sequence continues at coordinate 174,875 of NZ_CP125618.1, forward strand.
GCCTGATCGCCACGGTCGCGGTGGCGTATGGCTTGCCCCAGGACCCGTTGCGCCTGGCGCGCTTCAAACAATTCAACTGGCGCGGTTTGCTGCTGGGTTTTCCGGCGATCTGCATGCTGGTGATCGGCATTTTGCAAGGCAATCGGCTGGACTGGTTCGAGTCGAGCCTGATCTGTGGATTGCTCGGTGGCGGGTTGCTGCTGTTGGTGCTGTTCCTGATCAACGAATGGTCACAACCGATGCCGTTTTTCAAGATGCAGATGCTCGGTATCCGCAATCTATCGTTCGCTTTGCTGACCTTGGCCGGGGTGTTGGTGGTGCTGCTGGCGGTGATCATCATTCCGTCCAGCTATCTGGCGCAGGTGCAGGGTTATCGCCCGGTTCAGACTGCGCCGATCATGTTGCTGGCGGCGTTGCCGCAGTTGATCGCGCTGCCGTTGGTGGCGGCACTGTGCAACCTGCGTTGGGTCGATTGCCGCTGGGTGCTGGGGATCGGCCTGAGCATGCTGGCGCTGTCCTGCATCGGTGGGTCGCAGCTGACGTCGGTGTGGATTCGCGACGACTTCTATGGGCTGCAACTGCTGCAAATCTTCGGTCAGCCGATGGCGGTGCTGCCGTTGTTGATGCTCTCCACCGGCAGCATCAGCCCGATGGAAGGGCCCTTCGCTTCGGCCTGGTTCAACACCGTAAAAGGCCTGGCGGCGGTGATCGCCACCGGTGTGCTGGAGGCGTTGACCACTTCAAGGCTGCATTTCCACTCGATGATGCTGGTGGACAACCTCGGCAACTCACCCCTGGTCGACAGCGACAGCGCGGGCCTTGCCCACCGGCTGCATGAGCAGGCCGTGGTGCTGACGGCATCGGATCTTTATCTGTGCATGGCCGGCGTCGCACTGGCGCTGATCCTGCTGATTTTCTGGCTGCCGACGCGGATCTATCCGCCGCGCGCGCCGACTTGAATGCTTCACTGAAACAGAAGGTTTTTATGACGACTCAATCAAAGCAAAAAGTGGCCGTTGGCGTCGCCGCGGTGGTGGCGCTCGGGGTGCTGGTTTATTGGCTGGCGCCCGGCCTGTTCGGCAAGCGCACCCAGCAGAACACCAATGACGCCTTTGTCTCGGCGGATTTCACGCTGGTGGTGCCTCGCGTGGCTGGCTTCATCAAGGAAGTGCTGGTGGAGGACAACCAGCAGGTCAAGGCCGGGCAGTTGCTGGCGTTGATCGATGACCGTGATCTGCGTGCCGCCGCCCAAGCGGCAGACGCTGAAACCCTGGTGGCCAGGGCGCAACTGCAAAATGCCCGTGCGACCCTTGAACGTCAGGCTTCGGTGATCGCTCAGGCCCAGGCCACGGTCGTGTCGACCAAGGCTGAAATGGCCTTCGCCGAGCATGAACTGAATCGCTACAACCATCTCGCCGGGGTGGGCGCCGGCACGGTGCAGAACGCTCAACAAGCGCGGACTCGCATCGATCAGGCTTCCGCGCGGTTGGCTATCGTGACGGCGATGCTGGCGGCGGAGCGCAAGCAGGTGGAAGTCCTCACCGCCCAGCGTGACGCGGCTGAAGGAGGGTTGAAACGGGCGCAAGCGGCGCTGGAAATGGCCAGCTACGAGCTCTCCTACACCCGCATCGTTGCACCTCAGGACGGTATGGTCGGCGAGCGCGCCGTTCGGGTCGGTGCCTATGTCACGCCGGGGAGCAAAATCCTCGCGGTGGTGCCGCTTGCGCAGGCCTATGTGGTCGCCAATTTTCAGGAGACCCAACTGACCGACGTGCAGCCGGGGCAGGACGTGCAAGTGCGTGTCGACAGCCTCGGCGGCGAGGTCCTGAGCGGTCGCGTCGAGAGCATCGCACCGGCCACGGGTGTGACGTTCGCCTCGGTTAAGCCGGACAACGCCACCGGTAACTTCACCAAGGTGGTGCAGCGGATTCCGGTGAAAATCGTCCTTGATCCGGGTCAGGCATTGGTCGAGCGGTTGCGCGTGGGGATGTCGGTTGAGGCGAGTATTGATACTGCAAGCGCCAGCGCCGATGAGCATGAGGTCGCGCAACGATGAAGGTTTTCATTGATAGGGCTGACGTCTTCGCGAGCAAGCTCGCTCCCACATTGGATCTGTGTAATGCACGCAATCTCTGCACAAGTGGAGATCCCCTGTGGGAGCGAGCCTACTCGCGAAGAGGCCGCCAGCCTCAACTCACCCTTTGTGCCTTGTTCGTCATGAGCCTTTCAGCCTGCACAGTCGGCCCGGATTTTCAAAAGCCTCAGGCACCGCAAATCGCCGAGTGGTCGACACCATCCAAGTCCGCCGCCAGCCAAGCCATCGCCGAGACCATGGACGAACGCTGGTGGGAGGTGTTCCACGACCCGAAACTCTCGGCCCTGACTCAACGCGCCTTGACCGACAACCTCGACCTGAAACTCGCCAGCAGCCGTTTGCAGCAAAGCCGCGCTGTGCGTCAGGTGATCACCGCCGACCGTTACCCGAATACCGCCGCCACTGGTAGCTACGGGCGTAAACGCAACAGCGGCGAAGGCTTGAACGATCCGTCGGGACACAATGGCGACTCGGCTTACAACCTGTGGGACGCAGGCTTCTCCGCGTCCTGGGAACTGGATTTCTGGGGCCGTGTGCGCCGCGAAACCGAAGCCGCCGATGCCACCCTGGAAGTCGCGGAAAACGACCGACGCGGCGTGCTGCTGTCGGTCCTGGCCGAGACCGCTCAGGACTACATTCAGCTGCGCGGTGTGCAACGCACGCGAGCCGTCACCGAGCAGAACCTCGACGTCGCCCGTCATAGCCTGAAACTCTCGCAGCTGCGCCTGGCCGACGGTGTCGCCACCGACCTAGACGTTGCCGAAGCTGCCGCGCAAGTTGCAGCCATCGAATCGCGCCTGCCAGCGCTGGAGCAACGCCAGTCGCAACTGATCAACGCCTTGAGCCTGTTGATGGGCGAGCCGCCGCAAGCGCTGTCTGCCGAGTTATCCACAGACGCCCCGGTGCCACTAACCCCGCGTCAGGTCGCTATCGGCCTGCCGTCGCAACTGGCCAAACGCCGCCCGGACATCCGCCAGGCCGAAGCCCGCCTGCATGCCGCGACAGCGAGCATCGGTGTGGCCAAGGGTGATTTCTATCCGCGGATAACCCTGTCGGGCAACATCGGATCGCAAGCCATGCAGCTCAGCGATTTCGGCTCCTGGGGCTCGCGTTCGTTCGGTATCGGCCCGCAATTCAGCCTGCCGCTGTTTGACGGTGGTCGCCTGCGCGGCGTGCTGCATTTGCGCGAAGCCCAACAACAGGAAGCGGCTATCGCCTACCAGCAAACCGTGCTGCGCGCCTGGCATGAAATCGACGATCAACTGACGGCTTACAACGCCAGCCAACTGCGTCGCGACAGCCTCGCCGAAGCCGTCCGCCAGAACCAGATCGCCCTACGTACCGCGCAACAGCAATATGTGGAAGGGGTGGTGGATTTCGTGAACGTGCTGACGGTGCAAGGCGCGTTGCTGGCGACTCAGGAGCAGTTTGTGGAGAGTTCGACCGGGGTGTCGCTGGCGATGGTCGGGTTATACAAGGCGTTGGGTGGGGGATGGGAGTCGGTGTATCCGTTGGCTAGCGTCGTTACCAGTAATCCGGTTTGATGGCAGGCGTTTTACGGGTAGGCACGCGTTCCGGGAACTGGTGTGACTGCAACTCTTCTGCGGAGATGACTCGACGCATCCAATGGGAATGTTCCTTTAGCGAACCTGGTGAAGGACAGTTCAATTCAGCTCGATGAGGAAGAATGACCCCGATAGTTATGTCAGGAAAATCTTCGCGAATAGCTTTAAGGGCTGGAGTCATGTCTGTGTCGCTGGAAACCAGTACGAGTTGTTCAATACGGTCATGCACTTCAAGAGCGGCTTGCTTGGTAGCAGTGCGGTACATGCTGATCGCGATGTGAACATCCGTTTCTTTCTCTTCAAGCTTCCAAATGTCGACCTTGTCTTGACGTGAAGCACCTGTTTTCCTGTCTATGAAGCGCGGAGCTTTCGCCGGCTCGAGCGAGTGCCGGCCATAGTGCACTGCTACTTTGGTCGCTTTCAGTGCTCGCACATAGGAGTCTTGAGCCTCTTTCGAGATTCTGCCCCGAGTGGCGAGTATCGGTTTGACGGAAGAAGTGAAGTAATCAACGGAGATGATTGAGCTTTGCGGGTTTTCGATATGTGCGACATGGGCCAGCAGGTCTTTGAGGTTGAGCCACTTATAGGGAGTGCCCGCGAGCAACCCGTAAAACAGATTGTAGCCATCAACAAAAAAAGCGGTGCGCACTAACTTAATCCTCAAAAACGAAAAAACCGGCCTAGGCCGGTTTCTTCACCCCAACTGCCAGAGAACTGAATCTCTACGTACGGGGTTGAGTTGGAGCAATCCTAAGTCGTGCTCGCCACGCACGTCAACCACCGATTGACCAGGAGCTGCACGACGGCATGCACTCCAGCGCCGGCGAGTCAGTTTTGATCACCGGCCTAGGTGATGGTCAAGGCGTTGTTGGCCTGATCTATTAGTGATTGCTACAGGAAGAGTGTCGAGGTGCTGCATTTCGATAAAAGTTTGAAGTGTCCACCGCTGCTCTCCGTATCGATTGAATGTATGTTCCCAATTTGATGTGGGATTTATTACCGAAAGGTACTGAAGGAAAGCCCAAGTATCTGTGCTGAGAAATTTGTCTATTTTGAAACAGCACATTTCTATCAAAGGACATCTATCTGCTTGACGCCCACCCACGCTGTCATAGACTCCGCTCATCCGTCAGGGAGATACGGTTATGCGACTTGTTCGTGTGTGGGTTATTGGATTGACCTTTGTAACGTGCGTAGCACAGGCGCAAACACCTGCGCCAGATGATCCGCTGCTGGACAGCAGCGGCAGTGCAAACACCAGCAGCGAGGCCCGTGGCGTGCTGCGTGCCCGGGATCAGGCGGTGCTCGCCAGTGAGTTGTCCGGGCGTATTGTCGAGTTGCCGTTCAGTGAGGGCGAGTCGTTCAAGAAGGGCGACACCCTGGCACGTTTTGACTGTTCGGCTTATCAGGCCCAGCTCAATGCTGCCCTGGCTGCCAGCCGTGGCGCTGGTGAAGAGCTGTCCCACAACAAGCAACTGGCGACGCTGAATTCGGTCGGGCGTTTTGAAGTGGCGCGGGCCGAGGCCAAGGTCAGCGAGACTCAGGCGCAATCCCAGGTTTATCAGGTTCAGGTCAAACGCTGCAGCGTGCTGGCGCCGTTCGATGGCCAGGTCGTCGAGCGCAAGGAAATGGCTCGTCCACTGGTGCCGGTTCGGTGACACCCCGCCATCTTTCATGCGTCTCGGTGCGGCTCGACCCTCATCAGCCAAATGCTCGCTCAACTCGACAACCACATCGTGATCTGTGAAGCACCGCCGCTGGATGCGCTATTGCGCAGCGACTTGCCCGACGTCGAGCGTCGCACATGGTGCCGGGGATGATCGGGGCTAGTGTGCTCGATGATGAGTTGCCGTTTGCTGGTCGAGAGGACTTCATCGCATGGCGGTTGGGGCGGTTGCTGCAAGCAGGGTTGGCGCAATGCCGGACGTTTGGCGGGTTGGCGGTGAATTACAGCGAATTGCCGACGGCTATGGCCGGGCGGTTGGCTGATTTTTGGATTGGATGACGTGCGGCGTGAGCAAGTGTTTGCGGCGGTGGGGCAGCATGCCAAACGGCCTTCAGAAGTGTTTGTCGGGGACAGCGATGACAAGCGTCGCGAGGCCACGGCGCTTTTGCACGAACGTGTGGAGCGTTGGACGCGAGAGCCTTATGAGGCGCTAGTTGCTGAGTCATGTATCGACGGCACTGGCGCCAATGCGAGCAGGCTCGCTTCCACATTGAATCTCGGTCGTACACAGAAGCTGTGTTCACTGAAGATCAACTGTGGGAGCGAGCGCTGCTAGCGATGGCGGTGGTCAATTCACCACAAACCTACCCGACTAAACCTTGACCCGAGCCTGCATGATCTCCGACTCCTCCCAATGATCCAGCGCTCGCTCTACGAGCAACTGCACGCCATCGGCCATTCGGCTGAGCGCCAGGGCTACGGAGCGCCGCGTCCCGTCCACATCGTCCGCCAGATTGGCAGCGATGGCGCTGATGGACAGCAGGTCTTCGGAGGCGTTGGCCAGAAGGGATTCGGTGTTGACATCGGGGGCGACGGTGAAGAGGTTGCCTTTGCGGTGTTTGGGCGGTTTTTCGGCGGTCGGGGGGAAGTAGTGGGCGAAGGCGCGTTCGGCGGCTTCTTTGAGTTTTTCGTCTTCGAGTGATTCTTCGGACGGGGTGCCAGAGTTGTCTGGCGGATTTGGAGATACCTTGAACATATAAAATTCCCTAAACAGTAAGTAGGAACCGTCACCGTTCGTTTGCACGCGAATTGGGTGGCGGCCGTGCGCAGGTGTGCAAGACCGGGACTGTTTAGGACACCCAGCAGATCCGAAGATCTCCTGCGCGCAGCCGCCATAAAGCAATGAGCCATGGCAATTGCGGCCTAAACAGTTTCGTCGGACTTGCACGTCCGTGTCACCGTTTATTCAGTGACAAAGCCAGACTAGACCTGGGTTTGGGCCGGAACAAGTTCACCAACACCGCTACAACTTGAAGGAAATCTCCGATGGGATTACCGGACGTTGGTGTCTGTAGGAAAAGTCAGGGCTTGGACGACAAATCCGCCATCCCCTTGAGCAACTCGATCGGCAGCGGAAAGACGATTGTCGACGTCTTGTCCCCGGCAATCGAACTCAGCGTCTGCATATAGCGCAGCTGCATGGCCCCAGGCTGGCGCCCGAGCATTTCTGCGGCCTGCATGAGCTTTTCCGAGGCCTGCAATTCGCCTTCGGCGTGGATCACCTTGGCCCGGCGTTCCCGCTCGGCTTCGGCCTGTTTGGCGATGGCGCGGACCATCGATTCGTTGAGGTCCACGTGCTTGATCTCGACGTTGGCGACCTTGATGCCCCAGGCATCGGTCTGGGCGTCGAGCACTTGCTGGATGTCGATGTTCAACCGCTCACGCTCGGCCAGCAGCTCATCGAGTTCATGTTTACCGAGCACTGCCCGCAAGGTGGTCTGAGCCAATTGGCTGGTGGCCATGAGAAAGTCTTCAACTTGAATAATCGCTTTCTGCGGATCGAGGACGCGGAAATACAGCACCGCGTTGACCTTGACCGAGACGTTGTCGCGGGTGATCACGTCTTGCGGTGGTACGTCGAGGACCACGGTACGCAAGTCGACGCGAACCATTTGCTGCACCACCGGAATCAGCAGGATCAGGCCAGGGCCTTTGACCTGCCAGAAGCGCCCGAGCTGGAAGACCACCCCGCGCTCGTATTCGCGCAGGATGCGAAAGGTCGACCCCGCCAGTGCAATCACCAGTAACAGCAGCGCGGCAAAACCCAGTTGCAAGCCCATGGTTATTCTCCACCCGGCGCCGCGTCAGCCGCGGCCACTTCCAGCAATAATCCCTTGCGTGCCACCACCCGGACCCTTTGCCCGGGTTGCAGCGGTGTGGCACTGAGTACTTGCCACTTTTCTCCTTGCAGGTGCACCCAACCGTTGTAGGCATTGCCGGTCAGCGACATCACCGGGGTCACGCTGCCCACCAGTCCTGAATCGCCACTGACGTTTTCGCGCGGTCGGGTTTTCAGGGCGTGGATCAGCAGGAAAATCAGCAACAGGGCACTGATCAGGCCCAGGCCGATCATCAACGGAACAGGCACCTCGGTGTTGGTCATAATCACCGCACCGATCACGAACATCACAATGCCGCCCAGACCGATCACTCCGTAATTGGGCAGGGCTGCCTCGGCGATCAGAAACGCGATGCCGAACGTGATCAGCCAGATCCCGATGGGGTTGGGCACCAGCAGGACGACGGTGTCCGCCGCGAGTACCGATCCGCTCAAGGCCAACAGCAGCGCAACTGCACAACAACGAGTGTTCACGTGACCCTCCGGGAGAGTCATTGATGGTTCTTTATACAGTCTAGCTGAGCTCTGAATTGTACGAATTTTGATCAGTTGTTGACGTTGTTCCGGCGGGCAGATTTCCCGCGCGATGGCGTCAGCGGGCCTAGACTTTTAGTGGAGAGAAAAGGTTTAACCATCGTCCGTGAAACGTTAATGCGGACTCCGAGGTGCATCATGCGTATGGCAAGAACTGTGCAGGAAAGCCTCAATAAGGCTCACTGCGAATTTGACGTCGTCACCCATCCGCACTCGGCCAGCAGCCTTGAAACGGCGCGGGTCGCGGGTATTCCTGCCGAACGGGTGGCCAAATCGGTGATCCTCGACGACCACCACGGTCATTTCCTGATGGCTGTGCTGCCGGCGAGCCGTCACCTGGACCTGAGCAAAGTACGCGGCAGTGGCGAATGGCAGATCACCCGGGAAAGTACCCTGGCGCATCTGTTCCAGGATTGCGAACGCGGCGCGGTGCCTGCGTTGGGCGAATCCTATGGCATCGACATGGTCATCGACCCACTGCTGACCCGGCAAAAAGACATCTACCTGGAGGCGGGTAACCACAACAACCTGGTGCACATGAGCGTGCCGGAATTCCTGAAAATGGTGCCGCATGCTGAAGTGTGCGAGTTGAGTCAGTAGTTTTTGCGGCGTCAGTAACATCGCCATCGCGAGCAAGCTCGCTCCCACAGGGTGACGCGATTCCTGTGGGAGCGAGCTTGCTCGCGATTGACCGCGAAGCGGTCACTATTCAGCCAACGCGAAGGAGCTCGACATGGAATCCCCAACCCACAGCCTCCCCAACCTGTTCAAACAACTCGGCCTGCCTGATGACGCCGAAAGCATCGATAAATTCATCGCCACCCATTCACCGCTCAAACCCGAATTGCACCTGGCGGATGCGTTCTTCTGGAGCAAGAGCCAGGCGGATTTCCTGCGTGACGATATTCTGGAGGACGCCGATTGGGCGGAGGTGGTGGATCAGCTGGATGTCTTGTTGAGGAAGGGGCGGGGGGTGTAAAAAAATCTGAGTGAAAATGGCGAAATGTAAAAAAAACTGGTGAGTGGTAAAAAAATCTGAGCTTTAATCGCCCAAAGTGAATTTTTTCTGTGGACGCTCGCCATGCCTGTTGTTGGATACGCCTACCTCCGTGATGCGCTTCGCCTTAAAGCTTTCATACCCAAACGCGCAGCGATGATCAAGCCAGTCACTCGAATCACATTGATCGGTGATTGCTTGGCCGTTCCCCAGTCTGTTGCACCTGCTCAGGGCTCGATGCTTGAGCATATTCTCTTTGCCCTCAAGCACGAAGGCGTCAACCTCTGCATCCTTGCCCAGGCGCTTGAAGCTGTTTCTGCTGAGCAACTGCTGGATGAGTTGGCCAAATCCCCGAATGGCGTGTTCATCCGCAAAGCCTGCTTCTTGTGGGAGAGCTTCACCGGGCAACAACTTGAGTATTCGATGCCGGTTCGGGGCAGTGTTGTTCCACTATTTGATCCCAAGCGCTATGTAACTGGGCCAGCCCTGCGCAATAGCCGCTGGCGCGTTGATTTTAACGGCTTGGGTTCTATGCGCTACTGCGCCACCGTAGAACGAACTCCTGAACTCGAAGCCTTGCTCAGTCTCGACATTCTCGGCCGCGCTAAAGCCTTTATGGCGACATTACCGCCTGAAATGATGGACCGCGCCATCAACTGGGCTTACCTGCACGAAACCCGTGATTCCTTCGCCATCGAGAAAGAAGAACCCAGCGAAGAAAAATCTCGCCGCTTTGTTCAACTGCTGCGCCAGGCCCATGAAGGGCGCGAGTTGAGTGAAGACTATCTGGTCGAACTGCAGAACAGCACGGTTTCCAATCCTTTCGACAAAGCTGTCCTGTTTCGCCACGAACAAAATCATCTGCATAACGGTTTGCGTGGCGCCGCTGGCGTCAGCTATGTCCCGCCTGCACCGGACCTGTGTCGTGAACTGATGGAAGAGTTGATGAACTTCGCCAATCAGTCTTCAAGTCAAGTCGACCCACTGGTGGCGGCTGCTGTGACTGCTTTCGGATTCGTCTTCGTTCATCCGTTCATGGATGGCAATGGCCGACTTTCACGTTTCTTGATTCATCAGACCCTTTGCCATTCCGGCGCCTTGGAAAATGGGTTGCTCCTGCCCGTCTCCGTGGCCATGAAACACGAGGAGGCGAACTACCTGGAAGCGCTGAAGGACTTCTCAAAACCTGCTCGTGATTTTTGGAATGTCACTTGGCTGGACGCTGATCAGATGGTTTTCGAGTTCATCGGCCACCCGTCCATTTATCGCTTCTGGGACGCCACCCGCTGCGTCGAATTCACCTTGCAGATGGCGCGACGCGCGCTGGAAATCGAACTGCGTGAGGAAACTGAGTTTCTGGACCGTTACGACCGTGTAGTCAAAGCGGTAAATCAGCGTTTCGATGTTCGCGGCAGCGATTTGTCGAAGCTGGTGATGATGTGTCTGGACAACGACGGCAAGGTCTCGAAGCACCGACGCAAGCAGTTTCAGTACAGCGTGTCGGAGGAGGTTTTTGCGTTTATTGAGGAGTCTGCAAGTAAACACTGAATTCAAAGCATATGGATGCTCGCTTCTAAAGCGAAAAGATAGACAGGGTGATGGCATAAAGATATTATTGGTGCGTTTGCGTATGGGGTGTATAAATATTACCCGTCGGCGTTGGCAACAATAATATAGTTGTAATACTTTGACAGGGAAAAGTTGATGTTGGATTTTTTGAAAGCTTCGCTCAAAACTGGCGGTGGACTAGCAGTTGTTGCCGCTGCGCTGTTTTATTCTATGCATGTGGAATGGTTGAAAATTGGAATGTTTTCAGCAATGACACCAGATCAAACATATAAGGCTTTTCTCTACAGCTTGGGGGCTACGGTAGTAATTGCATTAATGTTGATGTTAATTCACGCGTCATCAAATAAAAAAGCTAGTATCAGCATTTCGGCCCGTGATAATGCTAATGCGGTAAACAATTCAGGTAGCGGTACGGTCAATATCAACAAGGATAAGTGATAATGGCTTTCGATAACAGTATATCCGCCCAAGATGATGGTGTTGCTGTCCTAAACACCGGTCCTGGAAGCGTTAATCTGAATATTGTTAAGTCTTTATCAGGCCTGCCTTCAGTCCTCAATCCGCTAATTATAAAGATCGTTGAGGTGTACAGACCACAGTTTAATTCGGCAATGCAGGCTCCTAAGTATCCAGAAACTGAAGTGAAAATAACCTTTAATCGCGTCAAGATTTACGCAGAAGATTTGCGAGAGCAAAGCGGTTATATGGCGCTGATAGAAAGTTTAATTGACTGTGTTGACGATGAAAGTCCACTGTCTAAAGAAACCTTTTTGTGGGCAATAAACCAAAAGTACAAAGACGTTAAGAAAAAGATTTTTCTTGAAGGTAATATTGATCCGCTTGATAGTGAAGCGGCTAAAGAAGCCATATGTCAAAACTCAGATAAAATCATCTCTTTGGTGTCATTGGATATTTTGTCTGGAGCACATGTTTCTTCAACCTCTCCCGTTGAGTTAGTGAAAGCAGCCAAGGAGTTAATAGTTTGCTATGGGTTTATAAACTGTAAAATTCTGGAAGAGCCAGTGTGATTATTTCAAGTCTACAGTCCCCCAGCAGAAGCTTGTATGTTATTGGTGGCAATATTCTAGAAATTCTGGCGGCGTTAAAACTTGGCAGTGTTAGCCCCGTGGAGTTATATAGACGATATAAACTGGAGTATGAAGATATTTCACTTTCATACTTGATGTATGGGCTTGACTGGTTGTTTGTTGTTGGGGCTGTGGAGCTGACTGAGACAGGGGATGTTATGTCATGCAACTGATTAATTTTAAAGTTATCAAGAGTGGCAATGTTATTCGAGATATAAATTTCAAGGATGGAATTAATATCATTACTAATGACGGGCATGACGGAAACCAAATAGGGAAAAGCACATCTTTAAGGGCAATAAATTTTTGCTTAGGCTCTGACGGCGAAAGCTTGTGGAAAGATCCTGATAATAACAACATAAATGATAGTGTTCGAGAATTTTTGATTGGTGGTGAAGTATTATTTAAACTCTCCATCTTTGTTGGTGGGCAACAACGTGTAATCACCAGGAAGTTTGAGCAGGTTCAACAAAAAAGTAGAGTTGTCATTAGGCGATTAAACTGGATAGATGATTCTGAATATAAATCTCAGGATGGTTTTAAATTAGCGCTAGCTACGCTGTTCGGCCATACCACGCTAACTCCATCATTTAATACAATAAAGAATAAATTTCTTAGAATCTCCAGAGCTACATCAAACAATTCGCTTCGATATTTGACAAGTTGGACAACAAATGACGAATACACCCTTATTTATTCATATTTATTTGGGTTTGTAGGGCTGGAAAAATTAGCTGCTGAAATAGCACTTAAGCAAGAAATCGAAAGTCTTGAGTTTCGTAAAGAAAGTTTGTTGAATGGGAGTGATGAACGAGACTGTAGAGATAGAGTCGCAGCTCTCGACTTGGAAATAGAGCTTCTGCTGCAAAAAGAGGGAAGCTATGATCTCTCTGGTATTCAGGAGGAAGCTTTAGCTAGATTACGGCGTTCGCGAGAGACGATTGCTTCGCTTTCTACTGAAATAGCGAATTTGGAAGCCAGACTTGTTTACGTAAATCGAACTGTTGAGAAATATGAGGCTAGTATCTCAGACATAGATAGTTCGGTTGTTGAAGCGATATACAATGAGGCAAATATCATTTTGCCAAGTCTGGCGAGATCGCTGGAAGAAACTATTGCTTTTCATAATTCGATTTTTTCACGAAAAGCTCTATATGTTAGAGGCCAGCGACTGGCTTTAGAGGGCGATATTTTTGAGAAAAAAACAGTACTGGAAAAATCGTTAGACCTGGAAAAAAACCTTATTAAAGACCTTTCGCATGAAGGTCATTTCAGTGGGTTTATTTTACTTGAACGAGATATCCAGCAAAAAGTTGAAGAGAGAGGGAAATTTTCCTATCTGGCTGAAACAACGAAATCGATTACAGCGGAAATAAGAGTAAAAAAGACTTCTCTAGACAAGCTTAAGGCTGAAATTGAAGATTTACTAAATGACTTTAATAAGAAGCTTACAGCTTTCAATGAATGCTATGGTCAAATCACTTTAGAATTATTCTCTACCTACAAAAACATATTAAAAGCAGATACAAACTCCGACGGGGAATTATCATTCTCTATAATTAATGAGAACAAAAATACCGGGGATGGAGTTCCCAGAGCTGCGGCGATGGCGTTCGACATGGCATTGGTTGATTTCTTAAATAAAAGCGGAGCTAGATTTATACATTTTAATATTCAGGACTACTTAGAGTCGGCTGATGAAGATAAACTTGTCTCTCTGATTAAGTTGGCAAACGATAGAGGAATTCAGACAGTAATTGCGATTCTAAATGATAAGCTAAGTTTGCTAAGTGATGGTTTTAAGAAGGATAATATCGTACTGAAGTTGTCATCAGTTGATAAATTCTTTTCTTTTTGATGTGTTGTGCAATGTTTAATGGCTAATAAAAGTTAGGGTGGTCAGGGTCGGTTGCAAGACTTAACTTCTCATCTCTGTGAGTCATGCCAAAAAATCGAATACTCAAGGCCGATTAATAGACCATTCCTGCCCTACAGATAGCATTTTTTTATCTTTTGAGAATATTGGCGATTCCGCTAGTTTATATTTGGGGAGCTGGCGATTTGTTATTGGATCATCGACATAAATATTCTGGCGATTGATCCTTCGTGAGTGTCCATATATCTATAAATTGTAACAATAGTTGAAATTTAATACTGTTTCTTAAGCGCCTTCGCTTCGGCATTTACTCATGGTGCTCGCAGGGATTGAAAAAATTTGATTAATGCGTGATCTCCATACAATTTGCGTTGCAATCACTACATTGATAATCGACGTCGGTAACGTCGAAATTTACTGGCAGCGTTGGACCGTTCGTCGGGTCTGCGAGGCCTAGATATCGACGAATTTGTTTCAAAACTTGACCAACTTTCCCCTCAAATGCCATATTGATAGTTAGCAAACTAACAGTGTGTGTTTCCCCTCGTGCCGAAGAACCTCGACGCTCTCCAGATGAACATCAGCAGCTCCATGGTGGTGGCCGCCAGGCATTGGCGGAAGATCTGCCAGACCACGCTGGTCAACTATGGAATCTCCGAAGCCTGCGCCGTTCCGTTGTTGATGATCGGGCGTTTGGGCGAGGGTGTGCGGCAGGTGACGGTGGCGCAGGCGGCCGGGATGGAGAGTCCGTCCCTGGTGCGCCTGCTGGATCAGTTGTGTCATGCCGGTTACGTCTGCCGTACCGAAGACGCCCATGATCGTCGCGCCAAATGCCTGAGCCTGACCGAGACGGGTCGTGAGTTGGTGCAAGCCGTCGAAATCGAGCTGGTGCGCTTGCGCCATGAAGTGCTCGAAGGGATCGATCAGCGTGATCTGGAAGCGGCGTTGCGGGTGCTGAGGGCTTTTGAATCGGCCAATCATCTGCCGGTGATCAACCCTTGAGCGGATTTTTTACCGGCATGCCCCCGGCGCGGGACTGGTTCTACGGTGTGCGAACGTTCGCGGCGTCGATGATCGCGTTGTACATCGCCATGCTCATGCAAATGCCCCGGCCTTATTGGGCGATGGCCACGGTCTACATCGTTTCCAGTCCGTTTGTCGGCCCTACCAGTTCCAAGGCGTTGTACCGCGCCGTCGGCACCCTTCTCGGTGCCGCCGCCGCGGTTTTTTTCGTGCCGATGTTTGTCCAGAGCCCTTATGTGCTGGTGGTGGTCATTGCGCTGTGGACCGGGATTCTGCTGTTCCTGTCGCTGCACCTGCGCACGGCCAACAGTTACGCCCTGATGCTCGCCGGTTACACCTTGCCGCTGATCGCTCTGCCGGTGGTGGATAACCCGTTGGGGGTGTGGGACGTGGCCGAAGCGCGGACGGAAGAAATCTTCCTCGGCATCGCCGTGGCGGCGGTGGTTGGCGCCATGTTCTGGCCCCGGCGGCTGGCGCCGGTGTTCAACGATTCGGTAAGCAAATGGTTTGCCGATGCCTCGACTTACAGCCTGCGTTTTCTCAGCCGCAACGTGCAGCCGGACGAAGTCAGCGCGCTGCGCTCCTCGATGGTCGCGACCTTCAACACGCTGGAATTGATGATCGGTCAGTTGCCCCACGAAGGCGCGCGGCCGCAAACGGTGCGCAACACTAAGGAACTGCGCGGTCGCATGATTCATTTGCTGCCGGTGATTGATGCCCTCGACGACGCACTCTATGCCCTTGAGCGGCGCACGCCCGAGCTTGTGGATAAGTTCGCGCCGTTGCTGGCCGCGACCACCGAATGGCTCGACCACAAAGACGCCGACCTCGAGCGCTGGCAAGCGCTGAAAGATCAACTCGAAGCGCTGCAACCGTCCGCCGAAGCGTTGGATGATCGCAAGCAGTTGCTGTTCTCCAATGCCCTGTATCGCCTCGGCGAATGGATTGATGTGTGGCAGGACTGTCGCAGCCTGCAGTACGCCATCCAGTGCGAAAGCCAGGACAGCTGGCGCGCAGTTTATCGCCACTGGCGGCTGGGTCGGCTGTCGCCGTTTCTCGACCGTGGGCTGATGCTCTATTCGGCGGCGTCTACGGTCACCGCCATCATCGTCGCTTCGGTGCTGTGGATTCTGCTCGGCTGGACCGACGGCGGCGCCGCGGTGATTCTGGCGGCGGTGGCGTGCAGCTTTTTCGCCTCGATGGACGACCCGGCGCCGCAGATCTACCGGTTCTTTTTCTGGACGGCGATGTCGGTGTTGTTCGCCAGTCTTTATCTGTTTCTGGTCCTGCCCAACCTGCATGACTTTCCGATGCTGGTGCTGGCGTTTGCCGTGCCGTTCATTTGCATCGGCACCCTGACGGTCAAGCCGCAGTTCTATCTGGGCATGCTGCTGACCCTCGTCAACACCTCGTCCTTCATCAGCATTCAGGGCGCCTACGACGCGGATTTCCTCAGTTTCGCCAACTCCAACCTGGCCGGTCCCGTGGGCTTGTTGTTCGCGTTCGTCTGGACCCTGATCGCCCGGCCGTTCGGTTCCGAACTGGCGTCCAAGCGCCTGACCCGTTTCAGCTGGCGCGACATTGTCAGCCTGACCGAACCGGCCACGTTGTCTGAGCATCGGCACTTGGGTGTGCAGATGCTCGATCGACTGATGCAGCATTTGCCGCGCCTGGCCATGGCCGGCCAGAACACGGGCATCGCCCTGCGGGAAGTGCGCGTGGCGCTGAACTTGCTGGATTTGCTCGCCTATACACCGCGAGTCCTCGGCGTACCGCAAGTGCTGCTGCACCAGGTGGTGGCCGAGGTCGGCGAGTACTTCAAAGCCTGCCTAAAGGCCGGCGAACGTTTGCCGGCACCGAGTCCGTTGCTGATGACCCTGGACCGCACCCGCCGTGCCCTCAACACGGAGTGCGATGAAGGTGCCCGTTTGCATTTGCTGCACGCCCTGAGCGGTTTGCGCCTGTCGCTGCTGCCGGGGGTTGAATTCGTCGGCACCGGCGAGCTCGAAGAACCGCTTTCCCATGGCATCGATGGAGCGCCTTTATGATCGGTGATCTGGATATCAGCGGGGTGTTTCTGCCCACGCTGCTGGTGCTGATGGGCATTACGTACGTGTTGTTCCTGCTGGTGCACGGGTTGCTGACGCGTCTGCACTTTTACCGTCTGGTCTGGCACCGGGCATTGTTTAACGTGGCTCTCTACGCTTTGCTGCTCGGCGCCGTGGACTCACTCAGTCGATACCTGATGACATGAAAAAACCTTTTTTGACCATCGGTCGCGTGGTGCTGACCCTGCTGATCGTGACCTTCGCCGTTGTCGTGGTCTGGCGCATGGTGATGTATTACATGTTCGCGCCCTGGACCCGGGACGGCCATATTCGCGCCGACATCGTGCAGATCGCGCCGGACGTGTCCGGGCTGATCCAGCGAGTCGACGTGCGGGACAACCAACGGGTGAAACGTGGCCAGGTGCTGTTCAGCATTGATCAGGACCGTTTCAAACTGGCCCTGCGCCAGGCCAAGGCGGCGGTCGCCGACCGTCAGGAAACCCTGGCTCAGGCGCAACGCGAAGCCAAGCGTAACCGCGGCCTCGGCAATCTGGTGCCGGGTGAGCAACTGGAGGAGAGCCAGTCCCGGGTGGCCCGCGCCGAAGTGGGGTTGATGGAAGCTCAGGTGGCGGTGGACAGCGCCCAACTCAACCTTGACCGCTCGACCATCCGCAGCCCGGTGGATGGCTACGTCAACGACCGTGCACCGCGCAATCAGGAATTCGTTACCGCCGGGCGGCCAGTGTTGTCGGTGGTGGACAGCAATTCGTTCCACATCGACGGTTATTTTGAAGAAACCAAACTGGACGGCATTCATGTCGGCCAGAGCGTCGATATTCGGGTGATCGGCGACCGGGCTCGCCTGCGCGGGCACGTGGAAAGCATCGTCGCCGGCATCGAAGACCGCGACCGCAGCAGCGGAAGCAACTTGCTGCCCAACGTTAATCCAGCGTTCAGCTGGGTGCGGCTGGCCCAGCGGATTCCGGTGCGGATCGCCTTCGATGATGTGCCGGCGGATTTCCGCATGATCGCCGGTCGCACGGCGACGGTTTCTATTATGGATGACCACCAGCAGGAGCCCGCGAAATGAGCAGGGCCTCGGGTTTGGCTATCACCGGATTAGGCCTGTTGCTGTCGGCCTGCCAGGTGGTCGGGCCGGATTATCACTTGCCGGACGAGGCCGCCGTACACCGTGAAGACTTGCAGGGCGACTTGGCGGTGAACGGCAAAAATGTCGTCTCGGCACCGGTGCCCAGCGATTGGTGGCGCTTGTATCAGGATCCGCGCCTCGATCAATTGGTCCAGCAGGCCATGGCCTCCAACACTGATTTACGCGTGGCGGCGGCGAACCTTTCCCGAGCGCGCGCGCAGGTCGATGAAGCTCAAGCGGCCGGTGGCTGGAGCGGCGGGGTGAAGATGGGAGCCCAGCGTTTGCAGGAGTCCGGCGAAGCATTCCTGCTGCCGGAGAAAGTGCCGGTGGCCAACGTCGGCGACATTGGCATTACCACCTCGTATCAGTTCGACCTGTTCGGCACGTTGCAGCGCGGTATCGAAGCGGCCAAAGCCAATGCCGATGCGACTCAAGCCGCAGCCGATACCGCGCGGATTACCTTGGTGGCCGATGTCGTTCGGGCTTACACCCAAATCTGCGCGGCCAATGAAGAGTATGAAATCGCCCAGCATTCCCTCGACTTGCAAGCCCAGAGCACCACGCTGACCCAGCGTCTTCGCGACGCCGGGCGTGGCGATGAAACCCAGGTCACCCGCTCGCAAACCCAATTCAAATCCTTGCGCGCCGACATGCCGCGTTATGAGGCGGCGCGTCAGGCCGGGTTGTTCCGGTTGTCGATGCTGTTGGCCAAACCTGTGGATCAACTGCCGGCCGGCACCGACCGCTGCGCGGAGCTGCCAAAGATTGCGCAATTGTTGCCGGTCGGTGACGGCGCCACCTTGCTCAAGCGCCGTCCCGATGTGCGGCAGGCCGAGCGACGACTGGCTGCGTCGACCGCCGGCATCGGCATCGCCACCGGCGAGTTGTACCCGGACATCAGCATCGGCGCGACCGTGGGTACCGTCGGTATCCTGGAAAACCTCGGCAAACCGGCAACCAATCGCTGGGGTTTCGGGCCGTTGCTGACCTGGACCGTGCCGTCCAACGGCTCCCGGGCGCGAATCCGCGAGGCCGAAGCCGCCACCCAAGGCGCACTGGCGCATTTCGATGGCGTGGTGCTCAACGCCATTCGCGAAACTCAGACCGGCCTGGCCCAGTACTCCGCGTTGCTGCAACGTCGCGACGCACTGGCCGACGCCGAGCAATCGGCGCAACTGGCGGCAGACCAGACTCACCGCTTCTTTCAGGCCGGCCGCGCATCGTTCCTGGCGGACCTGCAAGCGACCCGCACCTACACCGACGTGCGGGCGCAACTGGCTTCCGCCAGCACGCAGGTTGCCATGAGCCAGATCGATTTGTTCCTGGCCTTGGGTGGCGGCTGGGAAAGCGGACGAACGCAAGGCACGAACTCCGGCAAACCCTGAGGCCGTTGCTATGCTTTGAGTTGATGAGGTCGCGCGTCGAACTCATCAATCAAGGCTCGCGTTGGTCATGGGGATTCCAATAATGAAAAACCCTTATGCTCCCGGCTTCTGGTGCGCTATAGCGGCATTGGTGTTGCTATCGGCCACTTATTTCTACGGCATCATGCTGGCCCACCAGATCGACAAGGCGCTGGTGTTTCTCGACAGCGCCGTGGCACTGATTGCCGTGATGGCAATCGTGGTGGTGGCCTGGGCTTCGGTTCAGGGTCAGCGCATCAAAAAAAGACAGCTCGAACAAGGCAAGACCCTGGTGCTGATCTGGGACACCAAGGTCGCGCTGCGCCGTGTCGAAACGGTGTTCGATCGGTATTTCTGGGGCAGTTACTGGCAGCCGGGGCGTACGTTCCAGGAAGTCATGGGCGAACTTACCGGCACACCGCTGGAAAAAAGCCTCGAAACCCTGAAAAAACAATGCCAGGCGCTGGACAAGCAAGTGTCCGAGGAGGGCTTGCACTGGCTCAATAACGCCAGGGAACTCTCCGATGTCGCCACCGCCATGGCCCGCGAACGTTATCAACTGGACTTCTGCGACCCGCGCTCGGAATCCCCAAGCGGCACAGCGGTGATCAATCGCGACTTCGAAGTGCTGGTCTATACATGGACCGCACGGCTCAAGAGCTTTGATCATCAGCTGGATGAAATTGAAGTGCAGTATTCATAAGATGGATGGTGTATCGCTATAAAACTTCGGGTTTTAATTCAAAAAAACTATTAATAACTGTCATTTATGACAGTGGTGTGCATCTTTCAAAGGGTCAATGATTAAAGCTCCTAACATCACAATGGAGCAAAAGAATATGGCCTTCACGGACGACTCATTCAAAAATGTTTCACCGGGCGACAGTATCTATTTTCACGACACCGATGGAGCGCGAAGAGGAACCTTCCAGTCAGCAAGTAATGGGAAGTTGAGTATTTATTGGGCGGCCTACTCAAGAGACGCATCGTTCGAGTACTGGACGATTAAGGACATTGAAGTGAACGGCAAAAAACTTGGGGTTGATGGCAGCCTTACTGAAAAACCACAACCTTGGCAACCTTGGCAACCTTCGCAGTATCAATAGCTTTACCCATCAGCTTGATGAAAGTGAAGTGCAGTATTCCTGAACCTGTATTGGCAGGACTGATGCCTTCGCGAGCAGGCTCACTCCCACAATTGACCGCGTGTCCCTGTGGGAGCGAGCCTGCTCGCGATGGCGATTTCATACCCGCCGAAACTCTCAACCCCCGCGCACGGTCCATAGACACTCTTTACCTTTAATCATTGGGTCGCCTGGTGCGCCTGATGCTAATCTCCTTCGCTCTTTTAACGCAGTCGTGACCGTAACCCGTCATGGGTTCAGGGAAGACGACCACACCTTCAACAACGGACATTGATCGGGTCATTCATGAATAAATCTGCAGGCGTGCTTCTTGGAATCGTCGTTGCCATCGGTGCAATCAGCGCCGGCGGTGCCTGGTACACCGGCACCAAACTCGAAGGTGTGCTGAACACCTCGATCGCCGACGCCAACAAAGAGCTGCAAACCGCGCTGGTCGGTTCCAACGGCACGGCGTCGCTGGAGCTGGTGTCGCTGGAACGCCATGTGTTCAGCAGCACCGCGCACTACCGCCTCAAGGGCGAAGGCGAGATGTTCGGTGAAGCACCGGTGGAGTTGCTGTTCGTCGATCGCATCGAGCACGGCCCGCTGCCGTTTTCACGCCTGGTGTCGCTGAAGTGGCTGCCGGTTCTGGCCACCAGTCACTACGAACTTGAAAGAACGCCGACCACCGAGAAATGGTTCGCCGCTGCCAAGGACAAATCGCCACTCACGGGCGTGGTCAACATCGGTTACGACAATGCCACCAACGGCACCCTGAAATTGCTGCCGCTGGACGTGGCGCTTGACGACAAGTCCAGCCTGAAGTTTTCCGGGCTGAACCTCGATGTCGCCGCCAGCGCTCAAGCGCAGAAGGTCAAGGCCGACGGTTACATGGACAGCCTGACACTGAGCACGGTGGCTGAAGATCAGACGCCGGTGAAGGTCGAACTGAACGGTCTGACCCTGGCCAGCAACCTGACAAAAAGTACCTACGGCTACTACACCGGCGAGAACACCGTCGAGCTGACCGACAGCAAGACCACCTTCGGCGCCAAGCAGTCAGTCTTGGGTTTCAAGAAGTTTGAAATGAAGAACCAGACCGAGGAATCCGGCACCAGCGCTTCGGGGCGTGCCGATTACAAGGTGGGGGAGGTGACCCTGAACGGCAAGGCTGTCGGGTCTGCGCAGATGGCCATGAGCCTGAAGAACCTCGACATCCCGGCAACAATGTCGCTGATGCAGATTTACCAGACCAAACTGCAACCGTACGAGAGGGCCGCCGCTGAGGCCGTGGCTGCGGGTGAACCGGCGCCAGAGCTGGTCCTGACCCCGGCCGAAGAGGCGCAGGTCAAAACCGGCCTGGAGAAACTGCTGGCTGCCGGCCCGCAGGTCGCCTTGGAGAATCTGTCGTTCAACACCCCCAATGGCGAAAGCCGCGCCAACCTGGTGCTCGACCTGACCAAACCACAATCCATGGACCTGCCGCCGGACCAGCTGACCCAACAACTGATCGCGCTGCTTGACGTCAACGTGAAAGTGTCCAAGCCAATGCTCGTTGACCTGCTGAGCGTGCAGTCGCAAATCGACGGTCAGACCGACGCCAAGCTCATCGCCGATCAGGCCACCGCCACCGCCGACATGTTTGGCAGCATGGCAGTCGGCACGCAGTTGGCAAAACTGGAGGGCAACGACATCGTCGCCAAACTGCACTACGCCAGTAATCAGGTGGAATTCAACGGCCAGAAGATGACCGTCGAAGAGTTTGTCGGGTTTGTCATGAGCAAATTCGGCGGTAATGTCACCGTCCAGTAAAACCAGGGCTTACAGACCAACGCCCGGCCTCCGCAACGCAGATGCCGGGCGTTTTGCTGTCTGGCGTTTGAAACGGGGGGGAACAGCCGCTAATTCAAGTCCCGAATCAGCCGCCACGCCTCATCCACCGGCAGCGGCTGTTTCATCCGTTCGGCGAGCAGCGCGATTGCACGTTCTTCATCGCATGCCACCGCGGCGACCACCAACCCGTCCTTGCCGAACAGGCCGATAAAGGGTGGATGGTCAGGATCGCCTTTGAACTCGACCTCGTCCCAGGTCGCGGCGTGTCCAAGGTAGTCGTAGTTTTTACCGAAGTGCCAGGTCCAGAAATAAGGCACGTCGAGGTAATGCTCGTCGCCGCCGAGCATGTTCATCGCCGCGATCCGTGCCTGTTGTTGTGCCAGGCGCCAGTGTTCGATCCGTTGGGGCTGGCCGTTGAGCGGGAAGGTCGCGATATCGCCGGCGGCCCAAAGCCCTTCCGTCACGCGCATTCCGCCGTCGACCTTCAGCGACTGGTCCTTTTCCATGGGCAGGCCAGTAAAGGCGCCGGTTGCCGGGCTGACGCCAATGCCGACCAACACCAGATCCGCCGGTATCCGTTGACCATTGTCCAGGCGTACCGCTTCAACCTTGGTCGTTCCTTCGATGTGCGTGGCTTGGCCATCTGTATGAAACACCACGCCGTTGGCTTCGTGCAGGGCAAGAATCGATTTGCCGACGGCCTCGCCAAACTGTTTGGCAAAAGGCACTGCGTGGCGGGCCAGAACGGTGACGTCCAGGCCGTATTGACGCAGGGAGGACGCGGATTCCATGGCGATAAAACTGTCGCCGATGATCACCGCTCGTTGGCCTGGTTTTGCCGAGCCCAGAATCCGCTGCGCCTGATCCTTCGAACGCAGCACGAACACCTGCGGCAGATCGGCGCCAGGCAGCGTAAGCGGATTGGGTGTGCCACCGGTGGAGAGCAGGGCAGCGTCGTAACTCAGTGATTGACCATCAGCCAGGCGCAACGTTTTGTTCGCGTCGTCCAGGCTCGTCACTTCAGCGTTTATTCGCTCAATGCGCTGTTCGCGGTAAAAGTTTTCATCACGCAGCGGCGGGACTTCTTCCAGCGGCATCTCCCCGGCAATCACGAATTTACTCAAGACCGTGCGGTCGTAACCGGCGTCGGTTTCACGGTCGATCAACAGCACCCGGCCACCGAAGCCCTTTTCGCGCAACGCCGCCGCGCACGCCGTGCCTGCCGCACCGGCACCGATGATCACAAACGTTCGCTCGTCGTCCGCCGGTGGTGTGTGAGCGTCCGACATCGGCTGATCGTCGACCCAGACCTCGTCATCGCGTACTTCCAGCGGATAGCGCTTGAGGCTGTCCAGGGCCGGCGGTTCGCACAGCGCACCGTCCTCGATCCGATACGCAGCCTTGTGCCACGGGCAGATCAAACGTCCGTGGCACAGAGCACCGTCGGCCAGCGGCGCCCCGGCATGGGGGCATTCGCCCTGAAAGGCGCGCAGATGATCGCCCACCCGCAGCAGGACAATTTTCGTGTCTGCGATCTGGACCTCAAGGCCCCGGTTTTCGGACACATCGGCGAAACGGGCGACGCGGTGCAGTGCCATGATCACTCTCCAGGCAAGCGTTTCACTTAAGAGTTTGGCGCTTATCTGGAGGTTCAGCCAATTCCCGCTGCCACCGAATGAACGGTCCGGCTATAGTTTGCACGCCGACGACGGCCCCACCCGCACAAGGTGCTCCGGTATGACCCGATTGACCTCTCTGAACCCTTGGCTGGCGGCCGTTGCAGTCGCCTTTTGCGTGCAGTTTCCGGCGCAGGCACAGGAGCGTTTCACCTTGAACATCCCGGGTGTCACCGACGATCGACTGTTCACCTCGGCTGCCGCCAGCGATGCGCCCAATTGTGGTGGGCACAACCAGTCACCCGCCTTGAATTGGAACGCCGGCCCGGCGGGCACCCTCAGTTACGCCATTGTCATGCACGATCCTGACGGCCAAAAAGGCCAAGGCGTTGATCACTGGGTGCATTACGGCATCAAAGCCACGACTCATCAGATTGCCGCCGGTGTCGGCGCAAAATCCGCCCTGGAAGGCGTCGGTGGCACCAACAGCAAAGGCACCACCGGTTATGTCGGTCCTTGCCCGCCGGTCGGCGACAGCGCGCACCACTACATCATCCAGCTCTACGCCCTGGACCTGGCGCCGGAAGCTTTGCCCGCCGGCCTGACACGCGCGCAGCTACTGGAAAAAATCAAAGGCCATGTGCTGAAAAACAGCAGTGTGGTACGGCGTTATCACCGCTGAAGTTTTTTTCAGCGGTCTTAACCCGAATCGACGGGGCTGTCCGTCTCAGAGGATGAATGGATCAATTTCCTCCTGAGGTCAGCCCCCATGTCCCTCCCTCTGCATTTCCTCCGCCCGGCCGCCCAGGGTTTCGCCGCCGGGTTGCTGCTGGCCATTGCCGGTTGCGGCGTTTCATCCAAGCCTGATTCCGCTTCGGTTCCGCCACCGGCTCAAGGTGCGCTGCCGGCTGAAGCATTGGTGCGCAGCGAGGCTGTCATGGCGGACTCCACGATGGCCAAGCGCAGCGTGCGTCCGGCGCCGATGGCGAGCTATGCACTGATGTCCGCGGGCGAGGCATCTCCGAATGGATATCGGGATGAGCAGCGGGAGCAGTATCAAGCGTTGGCGGATAACCCGATTCACAGCGTGGCCGAAGCGCCTGTCTCGACCTTCAGCGCCGACGTCGACACCGGTGCTTATGCCAACGTCCGCCGCTTGCTCAATCAGGGGCGCCTGCCACCGGAAGGTGCGGTGCGACTGGAGGAAATGGTCAATTACTTTCCCTACGATTACGCATTGCCCACCGATGGCTCACCTTTCGGCGTGACCACAGAGCTGGCGCCGTCGCCGTGGAGCCCGCATACCCGATTGCTGCGCATCGGCATCAAGGCCTCGGACCGCTCGGTCGCGGAGTTGGCCCCGGCGAACCTGGTGTTTCTGGTGGACGTATCCGGCTCGATGGACCGACGCGAGGGTTTGCCGCTGGTCAAAAGCACCCTGAAATTGCTGGTTGATCAATTGCGCGAGCAGGACAGGGTCTCGTTGGTCGTTTACGCCGGCGATTCGCGTGTGGTGCTGGAGCCGACGTCCGGACACGAAAAAGCGAAGATTCGTACGGCCATCGATCAATTGACCGCAGGCGGCTCCACCGCCGGAGCGTCAGGCATCGAACTGGCTTATCAGATGGCGCAGCAGGCGTTTATTCCCAAGGGCATCAACCGCATCCTGCTGGCCACCGACGGTGACTTCAACGTCGGTATCAGCGACTTCGACAGCCTCAAGCAAATGGCTGTGGATAAACGCAAGACCGGCGTTTCCCTGACCACGTTGGGGTTTGGTGTGGATAACTACAATGAACACCTGATGGAGCAATTGGCCGATGCCGGCGATGGCAACTATGCCTATATCGATAACCTGCGCGAGGCGCGCAAGGTGCTGGTGGATCAACTCGGTTCGACCCTGGCGGTCGTGGCGAAGAACGTGAAGCTACAAGTGGAGTTCAACCCGGCACAAGTCAGTGAATATAGGCTGTTGGGGTATGAGAATCGTGCGTTGAAGCGTGAGGATTTCGCTAACGACAAGGTTGATGCCGGTGAAGTGGGTGCAGGGCATACGGTGACTGCGTTGTACGAAATTGTACCCAAGGGTGAAAAGGGTTGGCTGGAGCCGCTGCGGTACGGCAATCCTGGGGCCGTTGTTTCCGAAAAGACCGGGGAACTGGCGATGTTGCGAGTGCGGTATCAGCTACCTGAGGGTGGGAGTAGTCGCTTGATCGAGCGGCCGATTGCGGGTGGTTTTGAAGGCAAAGCCAGTGACGACCTAAGATTTGCGGCGGCCGTGGCGGCGTTTTCCCAGCAGCTCAAGGACGGGCGTTATACCGGCGATTTCAGCCTGAAGGACACCGAGGCTTTGGCGCGCGGTGCGCGGGGCGAAGATCGATTTGGTCTGCGTGCAGAGTTCGTGCAGTTGGTGGAGTTGGCGCAAAGTCTGCGAACCACGACTGCATCCAATAGTGAGCCGCTTAAAGGAGGCTACAACTGAAATGTCAGCGCCTGAATCGAGCGACGAATCGCTACTGGCCCGTTATCGCGCAGGCGACGGGCCGGCGTTCGAGATTCTGTACGCCCGTCACCGCCAAGGGCTCTACCGATTCCTGCTTGGCCTGAGTGGCAAGTCCGAGCTGGCGGAAGAGGTTTACCAGGACACCTGGCTGAGCCTGATCCGCAGCACCAGTCAGCCACAAGGCAGGGCGAATTTTCGTACCTGGCTTTACCAGATTGCCCGCAACCGCCTGATCGATCACTGGCGCAAACACGGAATCCACTACCCCTTGCACGACAGCTATGACGAACAGATCCACGCGCTGAGCGATGACGCTACTGATCCCGAACAACTGCTGAGCCTGAGCCGAGACAACCAGCGCCTCGAAGCGGCCCTGCAAAACCTGCCCGCTGACCAGCGCGAAGTGTTCCTGCTGCGCGCTCACGGCGATCTCGACCTGCCGCAGATCGCCACCCTCACCGAAACACCGCTGGAAACCGTCAAAAGCCGCTTGCGCTACGCCCAGCAAAAACTGCGTCGGCTGCTGGCCGAGGAGGTATTGACATGACTGACGCCCGACCTACACCAGAAGACCAAGTGCTACAGCATTTTCGCGAGCATGCGAGCGGCGAACCACCGTCCCATCTCGACGCTTTCATCCTGGCCACAGCGCAACGCGAAGTCCCTGCACAGAAACCAGGTCTGTGGAAACGCTGGGTCCAGGCCTGCCAGAAACCCCGTTGGCAAGTCGCATTTGCCAGCCTCGTCGGTGTGGCCCTGATGCTTGCACTGGTGCAACGTACGGAGGAGCAACTGCCAAGCTACGACTTCGCCCCGGCCCCCAAAGCGTCTGCACCGGCCGCCAAAAAAGAAGCACCGTCATCGGTTGCGCGTTCTCTGGCTGCCCCGGCCGGCGCCATGTCCGCGCCAGAGCTTGCGGCCCCAATGGCCGATCTTGCTGCCCCAGCGCAGAGCGAATCGATCAGCGCTGAAATGGCTGACGAAGCGAAGGTCAGCAAACGCCCGGCGATAGCTCCGGCAAAGTTTATCGACGATCAATTAAGGGAAGTGATCCGCCTGCAAAAGGCTGGTCAGGCTCAAGCGGCCGCTGACCTGATGGCGACATTGCACAAACGCTTTCCCAAGGAAAATCTCACGGCCAGACTCAAGGATTTGCAGAAAAACTGAGAGGCAGAGCGGTCAGTCATTTGGCATCGACACCCGAAAGCGCGCACTATCGGCCTATAGCCGATGCGTTGGAGGAAGCCATGGCGAAAAAAATCGACCGCATCGCCCAAATGCTCAACTGCCCGGTGAAGGGGCAGGAATTACGGCGAGCGGTGACTGAGAGTCGTAAGGAGTTTCTGCTGGCGAAGCAGGCAGAAGAAGCGGTAGAGGAAGACGTTCTTGATGATGAAGTGATCGAGGATGAAGAGGCTGATGAATACGACGAGTTTGATTGGACGACTGAGTGAAAGCGGCGCTTAGAGCACTACTCTTTCAAATTGCAGACCCCGACAAATCAGGACCCGCAATTTGAATGGTGGGTTGCCGCTATTCTTTTGTTTTGTCCTTCCGCGAAGGTTGGTCTCGCGTCAGCACTTTCACAGCGTCATCTACCAACGCCTTACTCAGCGCCGTCAGATAATGTGCAGCCCAGGCATGACGATCGCTTTCTTTGTCGTAGGCTGCATCTCTGGTCAGTGCCTTGGCAAGGAACAAAAAGTCGGAAGCCATGCCTAGCGCGTCGCCGAGAGGCACATCGCGAGTGACGTGGAATACTGTCTTGTCCAAGCAGTAGATGGCAGGCGTTAAACCGATGGTTTTCAGCTCTGATGGGTCGGTCATTTGCCACCTCCGTTGATGGAGGTGTGCGGGGATTGCGATTCGAAATCGCGTTGGGGGATGAACCAAGTTTCGTACGGATTGATGCTGCGCATTGTTCACTTCCTTGATTTAAGAAGTTGCCGCGCATTCGATACCAAGCGAATGGGTGGCAACTGTGCGCAGGTTGGTAAACCGGGGAATCAAGGAAACCGGCACGTCCGAAGACGTCCCACGCACAGCCGCCATAGCACAAGATCACAGACGAAAAAAAACGCCTGCAAACGTGTTTGGGGCGCTGTTGCGCCTTTATTCCATCGGGTTACCAAGCCCGGTCGCTGAATTGGCAGCGACGGCGGAAGGGTATCGCGCAGGCTGATCTCCTGCAACCTCGGATATTGGGGAAATGGCAACGGCGATTGTCAGAGTACCAGTGGCCGTTGACTACCCAAGAAACTACCCAAGAAACGCCCAAGAACTACCCAAGAAATGTACGAAGGCCGGCACGCGTCTGACACTGACGCGTGCCGCAGTTGTAAACTTTTAGTTTACAACTGCCCCTTCAGCCCGCTAACCATCGGCGTATACAGCCCGTAAATGTGACTCGGAGTTGTACTGATGGCCTGATGACGACGCTCACCCAAATTAAGAAGATTCACCTTGAATCTCGAAACAACGTGTCTTCAGTCTTGGTCACTTCCATCCGTCCAGGCCCAGATGGATAGCCATCTTCCAACTGGGAGCATCAATTGGCCGCCATGCGCTAGGATGTGGACAGGGTCGATGAGTCAGAGATTCACGGTTGCTTTCTTTTGCGCGGTATCATAATTTCATACCATGAATAACAAACAGCTCAGCACCCTGAAAGCAGTATTCTCAAGGCCGACCCCAGCCGCGCTGGAATGGGCCCGTATCGAGTCTTTATTCGGTGCCGCTGGCGCCAAGCCCATTGAAGGCAATGGGTCCCGGGTGCGCTTTGAGCTGAACGGTGTGGTCGCCACCTTTCACCGACCACACCCGGACAAAGAAGCAAAGCCCTACCAGGTTCGTGATGCTCGGGCTTTCCTTGAACAAGCAGGAGTCACCCCATGAGCGTAATGAATTACAACGGCTATGCCGCTCGAATTGAATACAGCGAGGAAGATGGCCTGTTTGTCGGCCATATTGCTGGTATCAGAGATATTGTTGGGTTTCATGGCGAGTCAGTACAGGAGCTTCGAGATGCATTTGAAGAGGCCGTCACTGATTATCTGGAGACTTGCGCCAAGCTCGGGCGCACACCGCAGAAGCCCTATTCTGGCCACCTCAGTCTGCGCTTAGCGCCGGCACTCCACGCAACTGTCGCCGTAAAAGCGCAGTTAGCCCATAAGAGTATCAATCAGTGGGTAGCTGAGGTTCTTGATCGTGAGGTGCATGCCTGACCACTGCCATTGCACCTTCCTGAAAAGAAGCCAGAAGGTGAAAACCTTATTCAGGACGAAGCAACGCCCACAAAAAAGCCCCAGACCCTGCGGTCTGAGGCTTTCTCGTTTGTGCGCCAGGCATGGCGCGTTGCGCGCAAGCGCAACCGGCTTGGCTGTGGTGGCCACGCTGGTGACTTGGAGGTGAAAGTCCTCTACACACCCGGCAAGGGGAAGTGTTAGCCAGAGGCAAGGGTGTCGCGGGTGACTGCGAATCTGAAGGAAGCCCGAGGCAAAATGCTGGCCTGACGAACAGGAAGCGGATTAGGCGGCGCAGCGGGGTAAGGGGGCAAACTTCCTCAAAGCCCAATACTTGCACGGAACGTTGCGACGTAGATCCGACAGGCATAAGCAGGAAGGTCACGCGAATTACCCTGGGAGATCTGCACGTTTGCCACTGTGCTACCGAACGCCGAGAGGCGACGGGATGAGCGTGCAGAAGTCAGCCGAGGCCGTAGTAAGTGGCGGATAACCACGTCACCAAGGGCCGAACAGGTTATGCCGCTGGTAGGCGTCAGAGTCTCGTTGGATACCGAAATGCAGAAATTTCTCGCAGAGAAGACTGTTACTCCGAGTCCCGGACAGTATCCGCGGATGACGGCTGACAGCGCACAGGTATCGGCGGCGTCTGTGACGTGGACGAACGCGGAGCCGGACACGCTGATGGAGCGGGTGCTTGCACCCGCCAACCTCAAGCGTGCGTATCAACGCGTAGTCAGCAACAAGGGCGCGCCGGGTGCCTATGGCATGACGGTCGACGAATTGGCAGGCTACGTGAAACAGTATTGGCCGACCCTTAAGGCTCGGTTGCTGGCCGGTGAGTATCACCCACAAGGTGTACGCGCCGTCGACATTCCGAAACCCAAAGGCGGGACACGGCAGCTGGGTATCCCCTGCGTCGTGGATCGCCTGATCCAGCAGGCCTTGCTGCAACAGCTCACGCCGATCTTCGACCCTCTGTTCTCGGATTACAGCTACGGCTTTCGTCCGGGCAGAAGCGCTCACCAAGCCATCGAAACCGCTCGCGGCCATGTGGCAGCGGGTCACCGCTGGTGCGTGGAACTTGATCTGGAGAAATTCTTTGATCGGGTCAACCACGATGTCCTGATGGCTTACGTGGCGCGTCAAATCGAAGACAAGCGTGTGCTCACGTTGATCCGTCGTTACCTCGAAGCGGGAACGATGTCAGGTGGACTCGTCAGCCGACGGCAGGAAGGGACGCCGCAAGGCGGCCCGCTTTCGCCGTTGCTGTCGAACATCCGGCTCAACGAACTCGACAGCGAACTGGAACGGCGGGGTCATCGCTTCGTGCGCTACGCCGACGACGTCAACATTTATGTGCGCAGTCGCCGTGCCGGCGAGCGAGTGATGGTCAGCGTCGAGTGCTTCCTGATCCAGCGTCTGAAACTGACGCTGAATAGGGAAAAGAGCCGCGTGGCAAGGCCTTGGGTCTGTGATTATCTGGGTTATGGGATGAGCTGGCACCGACAGCCGAGACTAAGAGTGGCGACGAGGAGTCTGGGTCGCTTACGCGACCGACTCGCAGAGCTGCTACGCGGCGCGCGGGGTTGCAAGATGGCAACCGTCATCGTGCGGATAAACCCTGTGCTGCGTGGTTGGGCTGGGTACTTCAAGTTAACCCAAGGCAAGCGAGCGCTGGAGAAACTGGATGGCTGGGTGCGTCGTAAGCTGCGCTGCGCCGTATGGCGTCAATGGAAGCAGCCCTCAACAAGGGCTCGTAACTTGATACGCCTGGGGCTCAGTAGGCATCGCGCCTGCATATCAGCGTTCAATGGCCGAGGCCCATGGTGGAACTCGGGAGCGCCACACATGAATCAGGCGCTACCGAAGAAACTGTGGGATCGGCTTGGTCTGGTCTCAATACTGAATACGATAACTCGGCTTAATCGCATAACTTGAACCGCCGTATACGGATCCGTACGTACGGTGGTGTGAGAGGACGGCGGCTGTAAAGCCGCCTCCTACTCGATCTACCCAGGCGTCGTTTGAACTGGAGGCTGTGGTGCCCGGTTTATAAGGGTGCGGCTGGTAGTGTTTTGGTTAGGCATACACGTGAGCATACAAGGTGTATCGCGCTGCTTCCTTTGACGATCTTTGAAAGGCTCGATCGTTAGTCACCGTGACGAACGATTGTGGGCACGTCCTGGTGATTCTCTAGCACGGCATATCCACCTCTCTTCGTAACAAGAGAAATAGGCTGTGAGGATTCGCCCCCATCAATAGAAATGCGAACCTCCAGACTCTGATCCTCGAAAGAACGAAGCTCTTGTATCAACTGTGCGACGGTTTTGCCGCGACCGATCCATTCTGGGGTCATACATATTCCAACTAAAGGTATGCGCTGCTAGGGATATCAGCTGTTGAGCGAAGGCGTTACCGGGGTTCGAAGGATTAAGTGGGAAAAATTCCATGATCCTCGGCCCACTTTCCGTACGCGCTCGCACCCATATTCACAAAATCTGGGAAAACGCCGATCTCGACAGATTGAAAAAAGGCGAGGCAATGACTCCAGTCGGAATCGCTGGGATCGTCCACGACCCAGCACTCGTAACTCAACGACTTCCAGTCAAGCTTAGGGTCTGAGTTGGATGCCCGCAGGACTTCCTCGGCAATACGCTCTGCCCATGCAATTGCTTCACCTGCAGTGGAGGCCGCGACGTAAATACCTGCGGATGACTCAAAGTCTTCAATGATGCCTTTTTGAAACAACATCCAGCGTTCGGGCTCGTGGTAGGTGAACCCTATGAGGAATTTATTCATGTTGAATCCTTGTGGTTCTATCGCCGCCAGCACCGTTACCGTGCTTTCGCGGACCTCAGTAATCGGGTAAAGCTGGAAATCGCGTGATGTATGTCATCTTGGGTATCCCCGTCCCACTCCTCAACCGTGTCCAGCTCTGCTCGTAACCTGGCAATACGCTGTTCGATCTCTTCGATTTCAGGGGCACCACAAAGCCTAGCGATTGCCTGCCAACCGTCATCAGAGATTTTTTCCTGAACAGATAAGCCCGACCGAGCATTTGCGATTAGCTTCTGAAGGTTACTCATCTGAGATCTCGGGCGGGTTGCAGAAAAAGGCGCTGGGGACCCTGACAATATCCTGAGGATACGGGGTCGGAAACCCGCGGCATCGTGTTAGCGACAGGCTACGCAGCTTACTGAAATTTCAAACGTTGAAATTGAAAGGATCTTGAAGAAAAAGGGGCATCGTTACCGTGTCGGTAATGATGCCCCTTTTGTGTTGCTGATAATGCACGCTTGGCGTTGGTCAACCGAGTCAACCGAGTCAACCGAGTCAACGCCGTCAACCTGTCAACCAACTTAAAAAATCCAGCCGCTAACACGAACGCGCGGGTTATCTGCCCGTGTCCTTCAGAAATGCTCAGGGTCCCCCGCAACATCCCAATACCTTGTGCAATTGCACTGGTGAATCATGGTTCACCCGGTTCACCAGTTCACCAGTTCACCAGTTCACGGGAAATGGTCCTGGCTGGGCCTAGGCGGTTACCCCGAAATCAGTGGGTTGCTAGCCAGGCAGAAGGCGGCGCAACTGCGGGATGACGCATCGACTGGTAAAAATCCATTAGTCAGTAAGCAGGCTCGCAAGATTGCTGACCGCGTGGCGGCCAACAATACCTTCGAAGCATTAGGGCGCGAATGATTTGAGGCTAGGCGCTCAAGCTGGGAAGCCGGCACGTCCCGTCGAGTCCTTGGTGCCCACGTCGCACTCTCTGGCTCCAAGCCTGCGAGAGTAGTGTCTGCCAGTGGGCGGCGTTTGATTTCAGTACGCTTTACTGCGTGTATGCCTCCAGTTCAATGAATCTCAAAGCATACAAGTGGGCATACACGGCGTGAAGTTATAGGGGTAGACAGGGAGGGATAGCCAGAAACAAGAAAGCCCGCACAGGGCGGGCTTCTTGGGGTGTTTCGTAGACTGTCTGAGACAGGTCTAGACTGCTATATGGTGCACCAGGCGGGATTCGAACCCACGACCACTGCCTTCGGAGGGCAGTACTCTATCCAGCTGAGCTACTGGTGCAATGCGGGCGCCATGATACTCATATGCACCGCGGGCGTCCATGCTGCTGAATCGCCTGCGGTTTTCCAAAGCGTAACCTGTGATTGCTACGTTGATCAGAAAAATTAGGCAAATGCGGCGTTTTCGTTCTTTTTTTCGAACAGGCTATTGTCCTTTACCCCCTTTGATCCTAGGATTCGTTTGAGATTTCAAACGCTCTTGTCTGGGTGCTGAACCGCACGAGTTTCAATCAGTGCGCTATTTATGTGCTTCAGCCCGGTGAATGATTTCCCTGACGGCAGCCTATAAGGCGCCTTTCTACAATCATAATTCGCTCCGCGCTTGCCGCGGTGCTGTTAAGGAAAGCCGACATGCAGCTTAAAGACACCCAGTTGTTCCGCCAGCAAGCCTTTATCGATGGCGCTTGGGTTGATGCGGACAATGGTCAGACGATCAAGGTCAACAACCCGGCAACGGGCGAAATTCTGGGCACCGTGCCGAAAATGGGCGCTGCCGAAACCCGCCGTGCAATCGAAGCCGCTGACAAAGCGCTGCCGGCTTGGCGTGCACTGACCGCCAAGGACCGTGCGAACAAGCTGCGTCGCTGGTTCGAACTGATCATCGAGAACCAGGACGACCTGGCTCGCCTGATGACCCTCGAACAAGGCAAGCCATTGGCCGAAGCCAAGGGCGAAATCGTTTACGCCGCTTCCTTTATCGAGTGGTTCGCCGAAGAAGCCAAGCGCGTTTACGGTGACGTGATTCCGGGCCACCAGCCAGACAAGCGCCTGATCGTGATCAAGCAGCCAATCGGCGTGACCGCTGCAATCACCCCGTGGAACTTCCCGGCCGCGATGATCACCCGTAAAGCCGGCCCGGCCCTGGCCGCCGGTTGCACCATGGTGCTCAAGCCTGCTTCGCAAACTCCGTTTTCCGCATTCGCTTTGGCTGAACTGGCCCAGCGTGCCGGCATTCCAGCCGGTGTGTTCAGCGTAGTGTCCGGCAGCGCCGGCGACATCGGCAGCGAGCTGACCAGCAACCCGATCGTGCGCAAATTGTCCTTCACTGGCTCGACCGAAATCGGTCGTCAGCTGATGGCTGAATGCGCCAAGGACATCAAGAAAGTGTCCCTGGAATTGGGCGGCAACGCGCCGTTCATCGTGTTCGACGACGCGGACCTGGATAAGGCCGTCGAAGGCGCGATCATTTCCAAGTACCGCAACAACGGCCAGACCTGCGTCTGCGCCAACCGTCTGTACATTCAGGATTCGGTCTACGACGCGTTCGCCGAGAAGCTGAAAGTGGCAGTCGCCAAACTCAAGATCGGTAACGGTCTGGAAGAAGGCACCACCACTGGTCCGCTGATCGACGAAAAAGCCGTGGCCAAGGTTCAAGAGCACATTGCTGACGCGATCAGCAAAGGCGCAACCGTTCTGGCGGGTGGCAAGGTCATGGAAGGCAACTTCTTCGAGCCGACCATCCTGACCAACGTGCCGAAGAACGCTGCCGTGGCCAAGGAAGAAACCTTCGGTCCATTGGCTCCACTGTTCCGCTTCAAAGATGAAGCCGAAGTGATCGCGATGTCCAACGACACCGAGTTCGGTCTGGCTTCGTACTTCTATGCTCGCGACCTGGGTCGTGTGTTCCGTGTGGCTGAAGCCCTGGAATACGGCATGGTCGGCGTCAACACCGGGTTGATCTCCAACGAAGTCGCGCCGTTCGGCGGGATCAAGGCGTCGGGCCTGGGCCGTGAAGGCTCCAAGTACGGCATCGAAGATTACCTGGAAATCAAATACCTCTGCCTGGGCATCTAAGCTCGAAGGGATAAGCCCGGCAAGGCATTGCTTCAAACGCAAAGGGCACGAGAGCGCTGTCCCTTTGCGTGCAACAAACGGAATTTTCTCTGTGGCCGGGAACGCTGTGGCAGTCGATCATCGCATGCTGCCGTAGTTGCCTCCCCGCCGCATTTTCCTTGAACCACGCCGCCCGATGAGCGGTGAATGAGGACTTTATGAGCAAGACTAACGCATCCCTGATGAAACGCCGCGAAGCCGCTGTACCACGCGGTGTTGGCCAGATTCACCCGATCTTCGCCGAGTCCGCGAAGAACGCCACCGTGACCGACGTTGAAGGTCGCGAGTTCATCGACTTCGCCGGCGGTATCGCCGTGCTGAACACCGGGCACGTGCACCCGAAAATCATCGCCGCCGTGACCGAGCAGCTGAACAAGCTGACCCACACGTGCTTCCAGGTGCTGGCTTACGAACCGTACGTAGAAGTGTGCGAAAAAATCAACGCCAAGGTGCCGGGTGATTTCGCCAAGAAAACCCTGCTGGTGACCACCGGCTCCGAAGCCGTGGAAAACTCCATCAAGATCGCACGTGCCGCCACTGGCCGTGCCGGCGTGATCGCGTTCACCGGCGCTTACCACGGCCGCACCATGATGACCCTGGGCCTGACCGGTAAAGTCGTGCCTTACTCGGCCGGCATGGGCCTGATGCCAGGCGGCATCTTCCGCGCGCTGTACCCGAACGAACTGCACGGTGTGAGCATCGACGATTCGATCGCCAGCATCGAGCGCATCTTCAAGAACGACGCCGAGCCGCGTGACATCGCTGCAATCATCATCGAGCCGGTTCAGGGCGAAGGCGGTTTCTACGTCGCGCCTAAAGAGTTCATGAAGCGTCTGCGCGCGTTGTGCGACCAGCACGGCATCCTGCTGATCGCTGACGAAGTACAAACCGGCGCTGGTCGTACCGGCACTTTCTTCGCCATGGAACAGATGGGCGTTGCTGCCGACCTGACCACCTTCGCCAAATCCATCGCTGGCGGCTTCCCGTTGGCCGGTGTTTGCGGAAAGGCCGAATACATGGACGCCATTGCTCCAGGCGGCCTGGGCGGCACTTACGCTGGTAGCCCAATCGCTTGCGCCGCGGCTCTGGCCGTGATGGAAGTGTTCGAAGAAGAGCACCTGCTGGACCGCTGCAAAGCTGTCGGCGAGCGTCTGGTCACTGGCTTGAAAGCCATTCAGGCCAAGTACCCGGTGATCGGCGAAGTCCGTGCCCTGGGTGCGATGATCGCGGTTGAGCTGTTCGTCGACGGCGACAGCCACAAGCCGAACGCTCCAGCGGTAGCCGCCGTTGTGGCCAAGGCTCGCGACAAGGGGCTGATCCTGCTGTCCTGTGGCACTTACGGCAACGTTCTGCGCGTTCTGGTACCGCTGACTTCGCCGGACGAGCAACTGGACAAAGGTCTGGCGATCATCGAAGAGTGCTTCTCCGAGCTGTGATCTCCAAGCTCTGACCGATTTGTGAACTGATCGACAAAAAACCCGCTTCGGCGGGTTTTTTTGTGTCCCTGGAACCCATCGATGGCAAATGCGCTGTATCGAATGGCCAGCATTGACTAAGGTGCAAGCACTACTTTGGAGTGTGTAAATGACTGCTGTGGTGTTACCCGCTGCTCCGCGTGTGCTGATTGCCGAGGCCGACCCCTGGTCCCGCGACCTGCTCAAGCAGGTGTTGTTGAATGTGCGCTGCGACGCACGGCTGGATCTGTGTGCCGATGGTCAGGAAGCGCTGCACCTCTTGGCGGAAAATCCTTACGACCTGGTGATCGTCGACTGGGAGTTGCCCGGCGTCGATGGTTTGAATGTCTTGCGCAATGTCCGTCAACGCAAACGTAATCCACCACTGCCGTTCATTCTGATGAGCAGCCGCAACGACAGCGCCAGTGTGCGCGAAGTCTTGCCCCTGGCGCCTGCGGCGTACCTGACCAAACCCCTGAACATGGAAAGCCTGACCCACCGCCTGCAGGACTTGCTGCTGAACGCCGGTGAAGAGCTGTCTTGCGAAACGCCTTCGCTGTCGCCAGGCACGACGTTGGCGGTTTACCTGGAGCGTCGACGTGAGCTGGCCGACGGTGCACCACTGATGACCGACGTACAGTTGGCGGTCAAACGCAGCCTCAATCCCAATGGCCTCGATCTGACACTGCTGCATGACGAGATCCGTACCGATCCGCAAGTCACCGCTGTGCTGATTGCTGCCGCCAACAGCGCGGCCCAGCACCATGGCGCCGCCGTACAAACCCTGTCCCAGGCGCTGCATCGCCTCGGCACCGGGCAAAGCATGAACCTGATTCTGGGGCTGGCCCTCAAGCGCAGTGCCCGCCTCAGCGATCCGCTTCTGGCCGACTATGCCGAGCGCTATTGGGAGTTGTCGCTGCGCACCGCCGAGTATGGCCGGACCCTGGCGCGCTTGCTGGATCTGGATCAAGAGCGCTGTTATTGCGCCGGTATGCTGCATCGCCTCGGTGACCTGGCGCTGTTGCGGTGTTTGCAGGAATGGAAGCAGGCCGGTGGTGAGCTGGATGAATGGGAGGAGGTTGGCGAGGCGCTGGCCGAATTCGGCGCGGCTTATGGTTCAGCGCTTCGCACTCGCTGGCGCCTGCCGCTGGAGCTGCGAGAGCTGATTGCGGCGGTCTACCAGCTCGGTGGCGGGGTTTACTCCCGCGAAGCGCTGGTGATGAACATGGCTGCGCAACTGGCGCGGCTGACCGAGCATGAGGGCATTGAGGACCTGGCGAAGAGCCGGACGGCGCGGTTGCTCAAGATCGGGTTGCCGGAATTGATGCGTTTGCGCAAGAAATAGATCCAAAAACCTAGCCGGAGATGATGCGGTTCTTGCCCTGGCGTTTGGCTTTGTACATTGCCGCATCCGCGCGGGCAAACAAGCTGTCGACGCTTTCGTCCTCGGCGGTGAGGCTGGTCAGGCCCTGGCTGACGGTAATGCCGAAGGTCTGGTCGCCATGGCTGAAACTCAATCGCTGAATCTCCCGTTGCAGGCGCTCAGCCACTTGCATGGCCATGTCTGGCGCACAGCCGGGAAACACTGCTGCGAATTCCTCACCGCCAACTCGCCCGAACACATCACCTCGACGCAACGTCGCGCGACCGCTCTC
Source organism: Pseudomonas sp. PMCC200344 (assembly GCF_030053095.1). Classification (NCBI taxonomy): domain Bacteria; kingdom Pseudomonadati; phylum Pseudomonadota; class Gammaproteobacteria; order Pseudomonadales; family Pseudomonadaceae; genus Pseudomonas; species Pseudomonas sp. PMCC200344. The sequence continues at coordinate 213,407 of NZ_CP125618.1, forward strand.
GGCGATTCGTTGCAGCACGTTGTCGCCTTCCTGGTGGCCGTAGGAATCGTTGATCACTTTGAAGTCATCGATGTCCAGCAGCAGGAATGCCAGTGGTGTGCCTTGGTGCCGTGCCTGTTCGAATTCACGGTGGGCGCAGTCGAAGAAGTGTCGGCGGTTGCTGCTCTGGGTCAGCACGTCGGTGGTGGCCAAGCGTTGCAGCTCGGTTTCCATCTGCTTCTTGTCAGTAATGTCTTCGGCAATGCCGACGATGATCACCGGTTGCCCCGGTTCGGCTTGACGGTTGATGAAGCACTTGTCACTGAGCCAGCGGACCTGGCCGTCGGCGGCAATGATTCGGTATTCGCGGTCTTCATCGGCGCCTTTGACCAGTACTTCGGCCAGGCTGCGTTCGGCATAGTCCAGATCGTCGGGGTAAATGCTGTCGCGCCATTGGTTGTAGTCGGACAGCAACAAGCCTGCGGAGCGGCCGAAAATCCGTTCATACGCGGGGCTGACATACAGCACCCGACGGGATTCCCAGTCGAAGGCCCAAAGCACCGCGTTGACGCTCACCAGCAGAGCGCTGAACAGCTGCTCGCGTTCGCTCAGGCGCGCCACTTCGCCTTGTGCATGCATCAGCGCCAGCAAGGTTTGCGCGGCCTCGGGCCACTGCGGGAGGGATGAGTCTTGTAGGCTTTTATTGACCATCGACACAAAATCTCAAAGGGCGTGTGCCGCTCGAGGTTCGAAAGCGGCCAATACGCGGGCCTTTTATCAATTTTTTCCGGTGCCACAAGCAGGCACGTCACGCTGTGGTTGGAGGAAATAATTGATAACAGGTCCCTGCCCGCCTGGATGGCGAAGTGTCTTTGAGATAGGGGATTTGGAGCTAAGTTCCGAAGGGTGCGCCCACGAACGGGGCGCACCGATCAACGGCGTCAGACAGCGGCGGGGCGCAGGGAGTAGGTTTTCAATTGATCGGCGAAGTCGCGCAGGGATTGAATCCCGCTGGCTTCGGCTTCGTGTACCCAATCCTTGATGGCGGCCAGCATGTCGTGACCATTTGAGCTGGTCTTGACCCAGATCTGCTGCAAGGCCAGGCGTTTCTCGTAAATTACCTTCAGCGCCTGACTGTGCTCGAGCATGGTCTGGATGCGAATGTGGTGTTTGTCATCCAGCAGGCTGGTTTCCCGCGAGAGCAGGCGCTTGGCACGGTGGAACTGGTGACGGACCGAGTGATCGACCTTTTCCAGCTCTTGTTTGACCAGCGGTGCGATCACCAATTTGCGGTACTGGGCCATGATCTGGAAGCGGTTGTTGAGGATCGCCATGGCGGTGTCCATGTCCAGGTTGCCTTTGCCTTCGACCCGGTGAGCGATTGGCGCAACCCGCTGAACCTTGGCCAGACGCAGGAAGCTGAAGACCTGGATCCAGGCCCAGCCGAGATCGAATTCCCACTTCTTCACCGACAGTTTTGCCGAATTAGGGTAGGTGTGATGGTTGTTATGCAGTTCTTCGCCGCCGATCAGGATGCCCCAGGGCACCAGATTGGTCGCCGCATCGCGGCATTCGAAGTTGCGGTAGCCGATAGCATGGCCAAGCCCATTGACCACGCCGGCAGCCCACACCGGGATCCACATCATCTGGATCGCCCAGATGGTGATGCCGATGGTGCCGAACAGCAGCAGGTCGATGATGCCCATGATCGCCACGCCCAGCAGCGGAAAACGGCTGTACAGGTTGCGTTCGATCCAGTCTTCGGGGCAGTTCTTGCCGTAGATGCGCAGGGTCTCGGGGTTTTCCGCCTCGGCACGGTACAGCTCGGCGCCTTTGCGCAGAACCGTGGACAGGCCCTTTATGACCGGGCTGTGCGGGTCATCGACGGTTTCGCATTTGGCGTGGTGCTTGCGGTGGATAGCGGTCCACTCACGAGTGTTCTGTGCTGTGGTCAGCCACAGCCAGAAGCGGAAGAAATGTTTCAGGCCGGCATTGAGCTCAAGCGAGCGATGGGCTGAATAACGATGCAGATAGACCGTGACGCCAATAATCGTCACGTGGGTCATCAGCAGGGTGACTGCCACCAGTGACCAGGGCGACAAGCCGAGAAAACCTTCGTACCACATAGGCTATTGGGCCCTCGATAAAGAAAAAAACAGCCGTTGCATTATCACTAAGCTCACAGATAAAACCAGTCGCCCTTTCAGATAAGAGTGGCTGGATGTGTCTTTAAACTATAATCCCATCCTTTTTGAAGGGACATGGACAGCCGAATGTCTGCTACCTATCGCGATGCTTTGCGCGCAGCACTGCTTTACCTTCTGGTTTCCGTAGCTTGGCTGCAGTTCAGTGGCCATTTATTGAACAGTTTCTTCGATAGTTCTGCAGCGCTAATGCGCTGGCAACTGATCAACGGTTATGCCTGGGTTGTGTTCAGCACCGGGTTGATTTTCCTAGCTCGGGCGCGATTGTTCCGTTGCCTGGGGATCGGCGCAAAATTGCGTGAGCGCAATGAAGACCACGAGCGTTTGCGTCAGGCGGCCGCGGTGTTCGATTGCACGCGTGAAGGGGTGCTGGTCACCGACAACAAAGGGTTGATCGTCCATGTAAACCGGGCCTTCATGGCAATCACCGGCTATCAGAGCGAGGAGGTGCTCGGCCAGCGCCCCAGTCTGTTCAAGTCTGGTCATCATCCGCCGGCTTTCTACCAGGCGATGTTCGCGACACTCAACAGCATGGGCGAGTGGAGTGGGGAAATCTGGAACCGCCGCAAAAGCGGCGAGATCTACCCGCAGTGGCAGACCATCCGCGTCATTGACGACGAGAGGGGGCGGCGCAGCCATTACGTGGCAGTGTTTTCCGACATTAGCGCAATCAAGAACTCCGAACATGAACTGACGCATCTGGCTCACTACGATCCGCTGACCGACCTCCCCAACCGCTTGCTGTTCACCGACCGCACCGAGCAGGCCCTGGCTGCAGCGCAGATTCACAAGCGCGGCTGCGCGTTACTGATGATCGATCTTGATCACTTCAAGATGATCAACGACAGCCTAGGGCATAGCGTGGGGGACCAGTTGCTCAAGGGCGTTGCCGAGCGTTTGAATGCGATGGTCGGTCCGGGAATCACGCTGGCGCGCCTTGGCGGTGACGAGTTCGCCGTGCTGGCTGAAAGCTGTCCGCAAATGGTGTACGCGGCGGCGCTGGCTCAGCAGATCATCGATGGCCTTAAAGAGCCGTTCCAGATCGACGGGCATCAGTTGTTCGTCAATATCAGCGTCGGCATCAGCCTATTCCCCGACGACGCCTTGAGCTCCGAGCAGCTGTTGCGCAATTCCGACTCGGCGCTGTTCAAGGCCAAGAGTGCTGGCCGTAACGGCTACGCCCTCTATACCGAAGAATTGACCGTCCATGCCCAGCAACGGGTCGAGACGGCATTCGAATTGCGCCGTGCGCTGGAGCAGCAGGAGTTGCGGGTTTATTACCAGCCGGTTCACGACCTCAAGACCAGCCGCCTGATCGGCGTCGAGGCATTGGTGCGCTGGGAGCATCCACGGCGAGGGTTGGTGTCGCCGGCAGAATTCATTCCCATTGCCGAGCGCACCGGTCTGATCGCCGAAATTGATGCCTGGGTTATGCGCCAGGCGTGTGAGCAGATGTGCCAGTGGCAGCAGGCCGGGGTGGTGTTGTCGTTTGTCGCGGTGAATGTTTCTTCTCGATTGTTTGCCCGCCGTGAGCTGTTTGGGCAGGTGGCGAAGGTGCTGCACGAAACCGGGCTGGATCCTGCCTGTCTGGAGCTGGAAGTCACTGAGAGTGCTGTGATGGATGACCCGGAAGTCGGGCTGGAGCAGATGCACAGGTTGCGTGAATTAGGAGTTCGGCTGGCCATCGATGACTTCGGTACAGGCCATTCGTCGTTGCTGCGCCTCAAACGGATGCCGGTACAGAAACTCAAGATCGATCAGGGCTTCGTTGCCGGGTTGCCGTGGGATGAAGATGACGCGGCGATTGTGCGGGTGATCATTGCGCTGGCCCAGAGCATGGAGATGCAGGTTCATGCCGAGGGGATCGAGCAGGTCGAGCAGGCGGGTTTCCTGCTCGAACACGGCTGCGATCTGGGGCAGGGCTACTGGTTTGGGCGGCCGGTGCCGGCCGGGCAGCTGGAGTGGGATCGTGTTCCACAGATTCTCCAGCACTGATCGTTCCCACGCAGAGCGTGGAAATGCTCAGCATTCTGGTTATATAAACATTCTTAAATAGTCTTTTTAAGAATATCCGCACGTCACTACTATTGCTCTCACGCCGCAAGCAGTCTCGCCACTGCCAGGCAACCTCTAGTTGAAGGAGCAGCACCATGAGCGCATCCCTGCGTAGCGTTGACGGCCAGGACGAAGCAACCATTTTGCGTGAGATCCAGAGCGCCCTGCGCGATCTGCGTTTTGGCGCAGTGGAAATCACCGTGCACAACGCCCAGGTGGTCCAGATCGAACGCAAAGAGAAATTCCGGTTGCAGAATCCAAGCAACAAACCGAGTTAGAAAACCGGCAACCCGATTCCAGCACACCATAAGAAAAAGCCAACACAATCAGAATTCCAGGAGCTTTCACCATGTCGTCGATTCGTCATTTCGCTTTGGCCGCCCTGGCCAGTGCCCTTTTTGCGGGTTCCGCGGTTGCCAAGGATTACGAACTGCTCAACGTGTCGTACGACCCGACTCGCGAGCTGTATCAGGACTACAACGCCGAATTCGTCAAGTTCTGGCAGAAAGACCACGCCGGCGACAGCGTGAAAATCCAGCAGTCCCACGGTGGATCAGGCAAGCAGGGCCGGGCAGTGATCGACGGTCTGCGTGCCGACGTGGTGACCTTGGCCCTGGCCGGTGACATCGACGAAATCGCCAAACTCGGCAAGACCCTGCCAGCGGATTGGCAGAAGCGTCTGCCGGAAGCGAGCACGCCTTACACCTCGACCATCGTGTTCCTGGTGCGCAAGGGCAACCCTAAAGGCATCAAGGACTGGGGCGACCTGACCAAAAACGGCGTGGAAGTCATCACCCCGAACCCGAAAACCTCCGGCGGCGCACGCTGGAACTTCCTCGCGGCGTGGGCCTATGGCCTGAAAGCCAATGGCGGTGACGAAGCGAAAGCCAAGGAATACGTGCAAACCCTGTTCAAACACGTTCCTGTGTTGGACACCGGTGCTCGCGGTTCGACAATCACCTTCGTCAACAACGGTCAGGGCGACGTGTTGCTGGCCTGGGAAAACGAAGCCTTCCTGGCCCTGAAAGAAGACGGTGGCGCTGACAAGTTCGACATTGTCGTGCCTTCGCTGTCGATCCTCGCCGAACCTCCGGTAGCCGTGGTCGACAAGAACGCCGAGAAAAAGGGCAACACCGAGATCGCCGAAGCGTACCTCAAGCACCTGTACAGCCCGGCCGGCCAGGAAATCGCGGCAAAAAACTTCTATCGTCCACGTGACAAGGATATTGCCGCCAAGTACGCCAAACAGTTCCCGACACTGGACCTGGTGACCATCGACAAGGACTTCGGCGGCTGGAAAACCGCTCAACCGAAATTCTTCAACGACGGTGGCGTGTTCGACCAGATTTATCAGGCGCAATAACCTGAAATAAGCCATAAACGAGCCTCGAATTCCGATTCGAGGCTTTGCGCGTTCTCAACCAAGGACTTTTATGTCGCGTCGTATCTCCCCCGTCATACCCGGCTTCGGGCTGACGCTGGGCTACACCTTGGTGTACCTCAGCCTGATTGTGCTCATTCCACTGGCGGCGATGTTCGTGCATGCCGCCCAACTCACCTGGGATCAGTTCTGGGCGATCATCTCGGCACCACGGGTGCTGGCGGCGTTGAAGCTCAGCTTCGGCACCGCGTTCTATGCCGCGATCATCAACGGCATCATCGGCACGCTGCTGGCTTGGGTGCTGGTGCGCTACACGTTCCCGGGTCGCAAGATCATCGATGCGATGATCGACCTGCCGTTCGCGCTGCCCACTGCCGTGGCCGGTATCGCACTCACCGCGCTGTACGCTCCTAACGGTTTGGTCGGTCAATTCGCGGCGGACCTGGGTTTCAAGATCGCGTATACCCCCCTCGGCATCACGCTCGCACTGACGTTCGTTACACTTCCATTCGTGGTACGTACAGTACAGCCAGTACTGGCCGATATCCCACGTGAAGTTGAAGAAGCAGCCGCGTGCCTTGGTGCGAAACCCTTGCAGGTTTTCCGCCATATTCTGGTGCCCGCGCTGCTGCCAGCCTGGCTGACCGGTTTCGCGTTGGCCTTTGCCCGCGGAGTCGGCGAGTACGGTTCGGTGATTTTCATTGCCGGCAACATGCCGATGAAAACCGAGATCCTGCCGCTGCTGATCATGGTCAAACTCGACCAGTACGATTACACCGGCGCCACGTCCATTGGTGTACTGATGCTGGTGGTTTCCTTCGTCCTGTTGCTGCTGATCAACTTGCTGCAACGACGCATCGAAACCCCATAAGGAGGCGCGAAAGTGTCCCAATCGTCTATTAGCGCCGCTTCCTCGGCCAACGCTGCCCGCCGTGGCAGTGCCACTTCGCGGCGAATCCTGATCAGCCTTGGCTGGCTGATTTTTGCGTTGTTTCTGTTTTTACCGCTGTTCATCGTGGTGTCCCAGGGCCTGAAAAATGGCCTCGGTGCGTTCTTCACCGCGATCTTTGAGCCCGACGCTTTGTCGGCTCTGAAACTCACGGTGATTGCCGTGCTGATTTCAGTGCCGCTGAACCTGGTGTTCGGTGTCAGCGCTGCATGGTGCGTGAGCAAGTACTCGTTCCGTGGCAAAAGTATGCTGGTCACTCTGATCGACTTGCCGTTTTCGGTGTCGCCGGTAATCGCCGGTCTGGTCTACGTGCTGATGTTCGGTGCTCAGGGCCTGTTTGGTCCGTGGTTGCAGGACCATGACATCCAGATCGTCTTCGCGTTGCCGGGCATCGTGCTGGCGACGATCTTCGTCACCGTGCCGTTCGTGGCGCGCGAGCTGATCCCGCTGATGCAGGAACAAGGCACGCAGGAAGAAGAGGCCGCGCGCTTGCTCGGGGCCAATGGCTGGCAGATGTTCTGGCACGTCACCGTTCCCAACATCAAATGGGGTCTGATCTACGGCGTGGTGCTGTGTACGGCGCGGGCCATGGGTGAGTTCGGTGCGGTGTCGGTGGTTTCCGGGCACATTCGCGGGGTGACCAACACCCTGCCGCTGCACGTCGAGATCCTCTACAACGAATACAACCACGTGGCCGCGTTCGCCGTGGCGAGCCTGTTGCTGATCCTGGCGCTCTTCATCCTGCTGCTAAAGCAGTGGAGCGAAAACCGTATTAACCGCCTGCGCGCCAGCGCCGCGGAGGAATAAGTCATGTCGATCGAAGTGCGTAACGTCAGCAAGAATTTTCACGCGTTCAAGGCGCTGGACAACATCAGCCTGGACATTCAAAGCGGCGAACTCGTGGCGCTGCTTGGCCCGTCTGGCTGCGGCAAGACCACCCTGCTGCGGATCATCGCCGGTCTGGAAACCCCGGATAAGGGAAACATCGTGTTCCACGGTGAAGACGTCTCCGGCCATGATGTGCGTGATCGCAACGTCGGTTTCGTGTTCCAGCACTACGCGCTGTTCCGCCACATGACCGTGTTCGACAACGTCGCGTTCGGTCTGCGCATGAAGCCGAAAAACCAGCGCCCGAGCGAAAGCCAGATCGCGGTGAAAGTCCACGAGCTACTGAACATGGTGCAACTGGATTGGCTGTCGGATCGCTACCCGGAACAACTCTCTGGCGGTCAGCGTCAACGTATTGCCTTGGCTCGTGCCTTGGCGGTTGAACCGAAAGTCCTGCTGCTCGACGAACCCTTCGGCGCCCTCGACGCCAAGGTCCGTAAAGAACTGCGTCGCTGGCTCGCACGCCTGCACGAAGACATCAACCTGACCTCGGTGTTCGTGACGCACGACCAGGAAGAAGCGATGGAAGTCGCCGACCGCATCGTGGTGATGAACAAGGGCGTGATCGAGCAGATCGGCTCACCGGGCGACGTCTACGAAAACCCGGCCAGCGATTTCGTTTATCACTTCCTGGGTGACTCGAACCGGTTGCATCTGGGTGAAGACAACCATGTGCTGTTCCGTCCGCACGAAGTGTCGCTGTCGCGTCATGAGCTGGAAGATCACCACGCGGCCGAGGTGCGGGATATTCGTCCGTTGGGCGCGACGACACGGGTGACGTTGAAGGTCGAAGGCCAGAGCGAATTGATCGAAGCTGAAGTGGTGAAAGATCACGACAGCCTGATCGGGTTGGCGAAGGGCGAGACGCTGTTCTTCAAGCCGAAGGTCTGGCAGAAGCTCGCCAACATCTAAGATCAAAAGCTTCGTCGGAACGCCGCCCGGAGCAAGCCCGTTCCCACATTGGATATGTGTACACCATAGAGCCAGTGTGGGAGCGGGCTTGCTCGCGAAAGCGATCTACGCAGCAGCGCGATTCGGATTGAGCCGCACACCGCCCACCCGCGCCTCGATCTGCTTTTTGAGGTCATGTCGCAACCCCAGCAAAAACGCCAACTCAACCACCACAAACAACGGCCCGACAATCAACCCCGTCACATCATCGACAAACGCCGGTTTGCGTCCTTCGTAGTGATGACCGACAAACTGAATCGCCCAACCCACCACAAACATCCCGATGCCGCTCGCCAGCCAGACCAGCGTGCTTTGCTGCGCGAGCACATGACCCAGCCAAACACAAAGACCCAGCAACACGGTCATCAGCACGCCCAGCCGAAACTCCAGTCGCAGATAAAACCACGCCGAAGCCAGCGCCAAAAGCACTGCCGGTGACACCCAAACCCCGGCCAGCGGCCACTCGGGCCGTGACAGCAGCACCGCAACGGCGACAACGATCAGCGGAATACCGATAAAGTGGCTGGCAATATTGCGCGGGTCACGGTGGTAGGCAGCGTATTGACTGAGATGGTCGACGAGGCTTTTCATTGTTATTCCTCCTGTTGGGTGATGGATCATGCCCCGGGTCCACATTTCGCTCTGTCAGGCAGGCGACAATCTCTAGGAGTTTTCATGGATATGCAGGTCTGGCGTCCACGCCTGATGAGCGGCCAGTGGTTCAGCCATTTACCTGTTTCCTTACAGGATAGTCTGCTGGCCGCCGCCAGGGTGCGGCGGTTGTCGCCAGGCCAGCGGCTGTTCAAGCGCGGCGATCCACCGTGCGGGCTGTACGCGGTGCTCGAAGGTTCGGTGCGGATCGGCGCAGTGAGCGAGCAGGGCAAGGAGGCGCTGTTGAGCCTGGTGGAGTCGCCCCACTGGTTCGGCGAAATCTGTCTGTTTGATGGTCAGCCGCGCACCCACGATGCGTACGGTGCCGATCAATGCGTCCTGCTGCACATCCCGCAAACGGTGTTGTTAAAGCTGCTTGACGATCAACCGCTGCATTGGCGGCAACTGGCGCTGCTGATGAGCCACAAACTGCGCCTGACCTTCATCAACCTTGAACAGCTGAGCCTGATGCCAGCCCCGGCGCGCCTGGCCCATCGCCTGCTGATGATTGCCGAGGGCTATGGCGAAATCGATCCACCGCGCCGGGTCCTGCAACTGCCCCAGGAGCAACTGGCGTCGATGCTGTCGCTGTCGCGCCAGACCACCAACCAGATTCTCAAGGACTTGCAGGGGCAGGGGGTTATTGGCCTGGGCTATGGCGAAATCGAAATCCTCGATGCCGAGCGGTTGTGGGCGCTGGCCACAATCTAACGCCCAACCCCTAACTCCCACAGGGGGAATGTGCTGAAGTTAGTGATGGGCAACCGGGCCGAAGGCGCCTAGCCTATACCCCTGAATAATCGAGGTGTGCCATGCGTGTCCTGTTAGTGGAAGACGAACCTGAAGTCGCCAAGCTCCTGGCCAACGGCCTGAACGAAGCGAGCTATTCGGTGGATGTGGCGGTCAACGGAATGGACGGCCGGCGCTTTATCGAGTCCGGCAAATACGAGCTGATCATCCTCGACGTGATGCTGCCCGGGCTCAATGGATGGCAGTTGCTGCAGCAGATCCGCAAACTCGGCGAGACGCCGGTGCTGTTCCTGACCACCAAGGACGGCATTGAGGATCGCCTGCGCGATCTCGAGTTGCATGAGGATGATTACCTGCTCAAGCCGTTTGCCGTGAGTGAACTGGTGAAGCGAGTGCGCAAGTTGTTGCGGCGGGATCAGGGGCGCTGAGACCGGGTCCGATCAATCTATGAGCTAGACTTCGACTTTGTTATGCATTAAATACAATGCAAATAGGTTATTTCAGTAAATATGCACTGTATATGATGCAGGTGGGTGGGATGGAATACCTCGGCGAATTGATCAGGTTGCTGCGCAAAGAGCGAAAGATGTCTCAACAAGACCTGGCAAAGCAGTACGGCATGAGCCGTTCCACGATTTCGGGTATCGAGAACAACACCATTTCCGAAATTGGCCTGCGCAAGGTTGAAGCGATCCTCAATGGCTTCGGGTACGAACTGACGGCCGTGCCGCGGCGGTCGACGCGTCCTACACTGGAGACCCTCAAAAAGGTCAACTTCCATGGGTGAGCAGCAGGAAAAGGACAGGCTGCACATCAGTGTTTCCGGCACAACGGTCGGAACCCTCGGCCGTGGTCAGTCGCGCATTGATTCAGTGTTTGCCTACGCCGAAGGCGCGCTAGAAGAAAATGCCGTCTCATTGACCATGCCCGCTCGCCTCGAGAGCTACACGTGGGAGCGAGGTGTCCCGCCGGTTTTTGAAATGAATCTACCGGAAGGTTCTCTGCGCGATGAGTTGACTCGTCGCTTCAGCAAAGCGATTCGAGGGTTTGACGACTTCGCGATGCTGGCGATCGTCGGCCCGCACCAGCTTGGGCGAGTGGGGATTGCAAACGCGCAAGAGGTGAGTGACCGGCTTCCAGAAACCAGCCTTGCAGATCTGCTGGTTTATGACGGTGCGCAAGGTTTGTTCGAAGATCTGCTGCACACCTATGGCCAATATTCGGGCGTTTCCGGTGTGCAGCCGAAGGTGCTTATCCGTGACAGTGCGACAACTGTCGACCGATTGACCCATCGAGGGGCAACGCATCTGGTCAAATCGTTTCGGCCTGAGGAATACCCTGAACTCGCTGCCAACGAATACTTCTGCATGAGGGCTGCGCTGCATTCGGGTCTTGAAGTGCCGGTTTTCGAACTGAGCGATCACGGTAAATTTCTGGTCGTCGAACGTTTCGATCTGAATGAAAGAGGTTATCTGGGCTTTGAGGATTTCTGCGTGCTCAATGCCTGGCCTTCGAAGGCCAAGTACGATGGTTCGTACGAAGGCGCCGTGAGGCAGATCAAGGAGTTTGTCTCCCCGCCGTTGCTCAACGACGCCCTTGAGTCTTTTTTCACAATAGTGGCGTTGTCATCCGCTCTGAAGAATGGCGATGCTCACCTCAAGAACTTCGGTGTGCTGTACGAACATTGCGGGGCTGATGCGCAAATCAGACTGGCTCCGGCCTATGACATCGTCACGACTTCGGTCTACATCAAGGCAGACAGTATGGCGTTGCTGTTAGGCGGATCAAAGGCGTGGCCCAAATACAAAATGCTGATGCGTTTTGGTCGGTCGGCTTGCAACCTGACCGAGGGACGGTGCAATGAACTGCTGCAGCAAGTCGCTCATGGAATGGAGGTCGCGAAGGCGGAAATGGTTGATTACATCAGGGAAAATGGCGCCTTTGCCATGGTTGGCGAAGCGATGATCGAGCAGTGGAAATCAGGTGTAGTACGCAGCTTGGTCAAAAGCTGATCACCGCAACCCATCCCGAAATTGCCCCGGTGTCATCCCGGTCCAGCGCTTGAAGGCGCGGCTGAAGCTGCTCGTGTCCGCAAATCCCAGCAGATAGCTGATCTCGCTCAATGAGCATTGCGGATCGCGCAGATGCAGCAGCGCCAGGTTCTCGCGACTCTCGTTGAGCAGCGTATCGAACCGGTAACCCTCGTCCGCCAGATGCCGTTGCAGGCTGCGCAAACTCAGGTGCAAGGCCTGGGCGATGTGTTCGGCGCTGGGCTCACCTTCCGGCAATTGCTCCTCAATGGCGTCGCGAACCTTGCGTTCCCAGGTCAGGGGTTTGAGTTGGGCGAGGGTGCGTTTGAGCACGGCTTCGTTGTGCTCGGCCAGTTCCGGGTTGGCGTCGTCCAGGTGGCTGTCGAAGTCCACGACGGCGAATTCCAGTCGGTCTTCATCGGCGGCGAAATACACCGGTGAGCGGAAGACTTTGTGCCATTGATGCGGGTCCGCCGGCTCCGGGCGGCGCAGGTACACCGCCAGCGGGGCGTAATCGCGGCCCAGGCGATTGCGGCAGGTGCGTACGTAAATCGCCGTGAAGGCGTCGATGGCTTCGAAGGCCGGGGCCGGATTGCCTGGCGGGATCTTCAGGCGGAAGCGGTAGCGGTCCTCGGCGCGAGTCAGTTCCAGATCCAGGGCATCGCTGACCACCTGGTGATAACGCACGATGCGCTCGAACACTTCTCGCAGACTACCACTGGCCACCAGCGCATAACCGAGCGCGTGAAACGTGGTGGGGCTGACGAAGCGCGATACCCGCAAACCAATCGCCGGATCACCGCTGACCTGTACCGCGATTTCCCACAGGCGCGTGGTGCCGGACAACGGGTAACGGGCGTTCGGGTCGTCCATCAGTTGCGGGTCGAGCCCCGCCTGTTGGCACAGGGCGGTGCTGTCGAGGCCCAGCGCATCGAGTTGCTTGCGCAGGGCGCGGGTCCAGCTGGCGAGGGAGGTCGGTTCAGTCATGCTGATTGGCGCTTCCGGTCAACAGGTTGGCGTTCACGGCTACCGCTTTGCGAGGGTTCACAAGGCAGGATGCGAACATCAATAACCAGAGGATGGAAGCATGCACGGTACTTCTGCAAGTCCCCAGCGACTGAATGCAGCTCAGCGATCAGCGCATATTCGCCAAGTGGTGCTGGCCAAGGGGGTCGAACTGCGTCAGCGCTACCCGATTCTCAACCATCAGGACGCCCTGGGCGCGGGCATTCTGGCCTTCGCGCTGGTCGGCATGATTGGCTCGGCAACGCTCTACATGACCGGGCACATGGCGTGGTGGGCATGCCTGTTGCTCAACGCATTTTTTGCCTCGCTGACTCACGAGCTGGAACACGACCTGATTCATAGCATGTACTTCCGCAAACAGCTCGTACCGCACAACCTGATGATGGTACTGGTGTGGCTGGCGCGGCCGAGCACGATCAATCCGTGGATTCGCCGGCATCTGCACCTCAATCACCACAAAGTCTCCGGCGCGCAAGCCGACCTGGAAGAGCGCGCCATCACCAACGGCGAACCCTGGGGTTTCGCGCGGCTGTTGATGGTCGGCGACAACGTGATGTCAGCGTTCATCCGTATGCTGCGGGCCAAGACCTGGGCTCACAAGATCAGCATCATCAAGCGCACCCTGAGGGTATACGCACCACTCGCGCTGGTGCATTGGGGGGCTTGGTACATGTTTCTCGGCTTTCACGCGGCGAACGGCATCGCTCATCTGCTGGGTACGCCTATCGAATGGTCGGCAACTACTTTGTCGGTGATGCAGGTCATCGATATCGCTGCCGTGGTGATCATCGGCCCGAACGTGTTGCGTACCTTTTGCCTGCATTTCGTCAGCTCGAACATGCACTACTACGGTGACGTGGAGCCGGGCAATGTAATCCAGCAGACCCAGGTGCTGAACCCGTGGTGGATGTGGCCGTTGCAAGCGTTCTGCTTCAACTTCGGCAGCACTCACGGGATTCATCATTTTGTGGTGAAGGAACCGTTTTACATCCGTCAGATGACCGTGCCGGTGGCGCATAAAGTGATGCGCGAGATGGGCGTGCGGTTCAATGATTTCGGGACGTTTGGGCGGGCGAATCGATTTGTGCGCAAGGAAACAACAGAGGCGCAGGAGGTTCGTGCCGCTCAGGCTTGATCGATGTTCTCGGAAACTCAAAACGGCAAAGGCGCCCGTCATCAATCTGACCCAAAAGGTCGCTACGTTATGACGCGAGCAGTGGTGCTCAGCGGTCACTGTGGTGTGATTGGTATATGTGTTTTTAATCTAACAAAGTAATTAAATATTCCTTTATTAGATAACCGTTTCAGCCAATCATCGTATCCAGTGATGTTGATCGCGCTAACAGATTTTGAGTTTCCGGGGCCGTCTCCTTGGCAGGGTGCGGTCCCTTTTTTTGTCTATTCAAAACTGCTGCATATTCTATATAGGTCTTAATAAATAGCTTCTTATTCCTTACCGAATATAACTCTCCTCCCTATACTTGCTCAGGAACAGACACGCAGCAGGAGAGTTCCCCCATGCGCAACGAATCAATTCGCTACCTGATTGTGCCGGGTTGGCAAGGATCGCCAGAAGATCATTGGCAAAGCCATTGGCAGAACAGCCTGCCGAACAGCGCGCGGGTGGAGCAGGCCGACTGGCTGACGCCGCGTCGTGAAGACTGGGTCGCGGCACTGGCTGAGGCGATTGCCGCCGACAGCACGCCGGTGATCCTGATCGCCCATAGCCTGGGTTGCATCACTGTCGCGCATTGGGCGGCCACCGCGCCCGTGCAGTTTTTGCGTCAGGTTCGCGGCGCCTTGCTGGTCGCCCCGGCGGACGTCGAGCGTGCGGCCTGCGCACCGGCCCTGCGCAATTTCGCACCGATTCCGACCCACCTGCTGCCGTTCCCGAGTCAGGTTGTCAGCTCCGACAACGACAGCGCCGTGAGCACTTCGCGTGCATTGGAACTGGCACGTCACTGGGGCGCCGAGGCGGGGATATTGTCGGGTGCCGGACACATCAACGTGAAGTCTGGTCACCAACGCTGGGAGCAGGGTTTTGCTTATCTCTATCGCCTGCAAAACCGAATGGAACACCACGCCCTGCGCCGCGCTTGAACCTTTTCTTTTTTGCTTTTGTTTTTTAAAACAACGCCCCCCGTCTCCCGGCGGTTTAGGGCGGGAGTCTGCCATGAGTTTTGAAGCCTTTGGTCAGCCGCTGCTGACCTTCCCCGACGCAGAAAAAAGTCCCCTGAGCATTCGCGCCAAGGCGCTGGTGTTTGTCGATCCGCGTTCCCGTCAGCTTCGCCAGGAGCTGGAGCTATTGGCACCGCGCTCGATCTCGGTGTTGATCCGTGGCGAAACCGGCACCGGCAAGGAGTTGCTCGCGCGGCACATCCATCGCGCGAGTGATCGCGGCGGGTTGTTCGTGTCGGTCAATTGTGGCGCGATCAGTCCGACTTACGCCGATGCGGAATTGTTCGGTTATGCCGCTGGCAGTTACAGCGGATCGGCCAGCAGTCGCGCTGGCTGGTTCGGTTCTGCCAACGGCGGGACGCTTTATCTGGATGAAATCGGCGACCTGCCGCTGCCGATCCAGATCAAATTGCTCGCGGCGCTGGAAAACCACGAAGTCACGCGTGTCGGCGCTCACCAACCAAGCCCGGTGGACGTGCGTCTGGTCGCCGCTACCAGCATCGACCTGGCCCAAGCGGTGGCCGCCGGAAAATTCCATGAGCGGCTCTACCACTACCTCAGCGAAGGCCAGCTCGAACTGCCGGCCTTGCGTGAACGGGTGGGCGATATTCTGTCGCTGTCTGAGTATTTCCTCGGCATCTATAGCCAGCGTCTGGACCTGCCGGTGCCGCTGATCAGCGAAGCCGCGCAGCATTTGTTAGAGCAACACAGTTGGCCGGGCAACACTCGGGAGCTGGAGAACGTCATTCACTTTGCATTGTTGGTCAGCACCGGCGATGAGATTTTGCCGGAGCATTTGAATCTGCCCGAGGCGCCCACCTCACTGGTACAGATCGAGCGGCAACTGAAGCAAATTCTCGGCAGCGGTTCCACCGCAGAGAAAGAATCTTTGAAACAACTCCTCAAAAACACCGCGCTTCTGTAGGAGCGAAGCTTGCTCGCGAAGCAGGCAATGCGGTGTGTCAGGAAGGACGTTTTCGCGGGCAAGCCTCGCTCCTACAGGTAACCCGCGAACTAGAGCTGTATGAACAAAATGGAATATGAAAGTGAATAAAAGATATTGTTCGGGAATAAAAAATCCCGGTATTGTCCGCGTCACGCCAGCGATAGCACTTCACTGGCACTCGTACTAAACAAGCCGTCGTCGATCACGACCGCGATTTTCGATAAGGACACTGCATGAAAAAGGTTCTGTTGTTCACCGCATTGGCGGCTGCCCTGACCGCGGGCCTGGCCCAGGCTGGCGAGAAACTGGTGGTTGCGGCGACCCCGGTTCCACACGCCGAGATTCTGGAACTGATCAAACCCACCCTCGCCAAAGAAGGCGTGGACCTGGAAATCAAAGTCTTCACCGACTACGTTCAGCCGAACGTACAGGTCGACCAGAAGCGTCTGGACGCCAACTACTTCCAGACCCTGCCGTACCTGAAAAGCTTCAACGAAGGCAAAGGCACCAACCTGGTGACCGTGATCGGCGTACACGTCGAACCGTTCGGCGGCTACTCGAAGAAAGTCAAAACCCTGGCTGAGCTGAAAGACGGCGCAACCATCGCTATCCCCAACGAAGGCAGCAACAGCGGCCGCGCCCTGATCCTGCTGCAGAAGGCTGGCCTGATCGAGTTGAAAGACCCGAAAAACGCCTTGGCCACCCCGAAAGACATCGCCAAGAACCCGCACAACTTCAAGTTCAAGGAACTGGAGTCGGCCATGCTGCCGCGTGTTCTGGACCAGGTCGACCTGGACATGATCAACACCAACTACGCGCTGGAAGCAGGTCTGAACCCGGCTAAAGACGCGCTGGTGATCGAAGGTGCAGATTCGCCTTACGTGAACTTCCTGGTGGCTCGTCCGGACAACAAGGACAGCGTTGCCATCCAGAAACTGGCCAAGGCCTTGACCAGTCCTGAAGTGAAAGCATTCATCGCCAAGAAGTACAGCGGCGCGGTATTGCCGGCGTTCTGATTCGCGAGGTAAACCCCTTCAAGGTTTCAAACGCCGACGGCTGATAGAGCGTCGGCGTTTTTTTATTGCGCCAGGATCTTTTGCTTTAAGGTTCAGGCCACCCTGGCCTTCAACGCCCTGCGCAACGCCATCAACAACTTCACGATGTCCTGCGGATCCAGCCGCTGTGGCACTTTTACGTCAGCCATTTTCTCTTCCTTGTGATGGTTCGGCCGGGGAGTCTGGCCAAAAGTTGTGCGTCCTTGGAGGGGTATTCTGAAAAAAAGATCCTTCCTACAACGCAAAGAAAAATAGTCGTCTTCCGTTACCACAGCAAATTCGGTAGATAGTTTT
Organism: Pseudomonas sp. PMCC200344; assembly: GCF_030053095.1. NCBI lineage: Bacteria > Pseudomonadati > Pseudomonadota > Gammaproteobacteria > Pseudomonadales > Pseudomonadaceae > Pseudomonas > Pseudomonas sp. PMCC200344. The sequence continues at coordinate 230,744 of NZ_CP125618.1, forward strand.
TTGCGTGATATCAATATGCTTTAACGGTATTTAAATTCTTCTTTTTATACCTTTAAAGTCAGTGCCTGCCGGATGGTTATCCACCACTTATGGACTGCACCACCGTCGCTTACCCCGCGGCGTCCAGGATGTTCAATGAACTTCGATTACGCATTTATCCTCAGCACCCTGCCGGCGTTTCTTAAAGCCGTGGGCGTGACGCTGCAGGTTGGCTTCATCGCTATCGGCACGTCGTTGCTGGTGGCGCTGATCAACGTGACGATTCTGGTGTTCCGCACGCCTTACTTGCAGCGTCTGGTCGGGCTGTATGTGGAACTGGCGCGCAACACCCCGCTGTTGATTCAACTGTTCTTCGTCTACTTCGCCTTGCCGGCGCTGGGCATCAAGGTCTCGGGCTTTGCGGCGGCGATCATCACCATGACCTTCCTCGGTGGCGCCTACCTCACCGAAGTGCTGCGTGCCGGCGTCGACGCGGTCCCTCAGGCGCAGCTCGAGTCCGGCCGCTCCATCGGCCTGTCTCACGGGCAATTGCTGCGCTACGTGATCCTGCCGCAAGCCGGCATCCTTAGCCTGCCGTCGCTGTTCGCCAATTTCATCTTCCTGCTCAAGGAAACCACCGTGGTCTCGGCGGTGGCGGTGCCGGAGATTCTCTACACCACCAAAAACTACATCGCGCTCTACTACAAAACCTACGAAATGCTCGCCGTGCTGACGCTGATTTGCGTGCTGCTGTTTCTACCGCTGTCGCTACTGCTCAGCCGTCTGGAAAGGAGGCTCCAGCATGGCCAGTTCGGGTCTTGAGTTGCTCTGGGTGTCACTGCCGCAACTAGGCAAGGGCGCTGCGCAAACCTTGTCGATCTCTTTCCTGAGCATCGCCATCAGCACCGTTGGCGGCGTGCTCTATGGCGTTTTGCGCACGCTGAATTCGAAATGGCTGAACGCAATCCTGCGCGTTTATCTGGAACTGTTCCGCGCGATCCCAGTGCTGGTCTGGCTGTATTTGCTGTTCTTCGGTCTACCGATTTTCTTCGGCCTGAGCATTCCGAGCTTCTGGTGCGCGGTGCTGGTGTTGTCGCTGTGGGGCGCCAGCGAAGTCGGCGAAGTGGTGCGCGGTGCGTTGCACTCGTTGCCACGCGGGCAGCGTGAAGCAGGGTTGTCGATTGGCCTGAACGGTCCGCAACTCTACGGCTACGTGTTGCTGCCACAAGCGCTGAAACGCATGACGCCACCGACCATCAACGTCTACACGCGGATCATCAAGACCAGCTCCCTGGCGGTGCTGATCGGCGTGGTCGACGTGATCAAGGTCGGCCAGCAGATCATCGAGCGCACCTACGAATCAGTGCTGATCTACGGCGCACTGTTCCTGTTTTTCTTTTTCATCTGCTACCCGCTCTCGGCCGCCTCGCGCGTGCTGGAGCGGCGCTGGACGCAAGCATGAGCGCATTGATCGAGTTCAAGGGTTTCAACAAATTTTTCGGCGAGCAACAGGTGCTCAAAGAGATCGATCTGCAAGTGAGGTCAGGCGAAGTGATCGTCATCCTCGGCCCCAGCGGCTGCGGCAAAAGTACATTGCTGCGCTGCCTCAACGGTCTTGAAGTCGCCCACAGTGGCAGCTTGAATTTTGCTGGACGTGAGTTGCTGGACAAAGGCACCGACTGGCGCGACGTGCGGCAGCAGATCGGCATGGTGTTCCAGAGTTACCACCTGTTCCCGCACATGAGCGTGCTCGACAACCTGCTGCTCGGCCCGGTCAAAGTGCAGAAGCGCGAACGCCGCGAGGCGCGCGCCCAGGCTGAAGCGTTGCTTGAGCGCGTGGGCCTTTCGGACAAGCGCGATGCCTTCCCGCGTCAGCTCTCCGGTGGCCAGCAACAACGCATCGCCATCGTCCGTTCGCTGTGCATGAATCCGAAAGTCATGTTGTTCGATGAAGTCACCGCCGCCCTCGACCCGGAAATGGTCAAGGAAGTGTTGGAAGTCATCCAGGGACTGGCCCGCGAGGGCATGACCCTGTTGATCGTCACCCACGAAATGGCGTTTGCCCGCGCCGTGGCTGACCGGATTGTGTTCATGGATGCCGGGCGAATCCTTGAGCAAAACCCTCCCGAGATTTTCTTTACGAACCCCCAAACCGCACGAGCGCAGCAGTTCCTGGAGAAGTTCTCCTACGTCGCCGCACTACCCAAAACGACTCAAACAAAGGAACTGGAACTGCTATGAAAACTGCCAAGACTTCACTGCTACTCCCGCTGCTCGGCCTCGCGTTGCTGGCCGGTTGCAACAAAACCGAAGAACCCACCAAACCGGCGGCCACCAGTGCCAGCTATCTGGAAAAAATCAAAGCACGGGACAAGTTGATCGTCGGTGTCTTCACCGATAAACCGCCGTTTGGTTTCGTCAATGAAGCCGGGCGTTACGTCGGTTTCGATACCGACATCGGCCGTCAATTCGCCAAAGACCTGCTGGGCGATGAGAACAAGGTCGAGTTTGTCGCGGTAGAACCGGCGAGCCGGATTCCGTTCCTGCAAAGCGACAAGGTCGATTTGATCCTGGCCAACATGACCGTTACCCCCGAGCGTAAGGAAGCGGTGGAATTCACCAATCCGAACCTCAAAGTTGCGGTGCAGGCGCTGGTGCCACAGGCAAGCACTGTGAAGAACCTCGATGACCTGGCGACTCGCACCACCATCGTCACCACCGGCACTACGGCCGATATCTGGCTGACCAAGAATCATCCGGACTGGAAACTGCTCAAGTTCGAGAAAAACTCCGAGTCTCTGCAAGCATTGGCCAATGGACGGGGCGATGCGTATGCGCAGGACAATCTGGTGCTGTTCAGCTGGGCGAAGCAGAACCCTGGCTATCGCGTGCTGACCCAGACCTTGGGCGCTGAAGCACCGATTGCGCCGGCGGTGAAGAAGGGCAATATCGAGCTGCGTGATTGGGTGAATGTCGAGTTGGCGAAGCTGGGTGAAGAGAAGTTTTTGCTCAAACTGTATGACCAATATGTGCGTAAAGAGCTGAGCGATGACATCAAGCCTGAGAGCGTGATTGTCGAGGGAGGGAAGTGGCAGGGGTGATCTGCTGATTATTCGGTGAGGCTGGAAACCACCCCTCACCCCAGCCCTCTCCCCACGGGGGAGAGGGGGAAAGGGAGCAGATTGGGGGCCTTTCAGAACCTGAGTTCAACTCGGGCTTTCAGGTCGATGTAGCTCGAAAGTACAACTCGATCAGTCCCCTCGCCCCTTGGGGAGAGGGCTAGGGTGAGGGGGTGGATCTAAAGCCCAGCCAATCAATCCGGCCAATACCACGCCGGCTCATCCAGCATCCGCTGCCCGACAATCCCGGTCTGGCCAAGACTCTTCTCCAGCACAATGCAATTGCACTCCGGGTCCTCCTGCAACGCCGAAATTAACCGCCGCGCATGAGAAACCACCCACACCTGACACTGCTCCGACGCCCGGATAATCAACCGCGCCAACGCCGGCAACAGGTCCGGGTGCAAACTGGTTTCCGGCTCGTTCAGCACCATCAGCGTCGGCGGCCGAGGGGTCAGTAATGCAGCGACCAGCAGCAGATAGCGCAACGTCCCGTCCGACAACTCGGCGGCGGATAACGGCCGCAACAATCCTTCCTGATAAAACTCGATCGCAAACCGTCCACCTTGCAGCGGTTCGATGTTCAGTCGCGCGCCGGGAAAGGCATCGCTGATAGCCGCCTGCAAGGCTTCGGGATCGCCGATTTCGATGATGGTCTGCAAGGCTGCCGCCAGGTCGCGACCGTCGTGGTGCAGCACCGGCGTGCGGGTGCCCAGTTGCGGTTGGCGAACCGGTGCGTCGGCGTCACTGCGAAAGTGATCGTAGAAGCGCCAGCGACGGATGAACTCGCGTAACTCCAGAACCTCCGGCGAAGAACGCAAACTGCCGACCTGATCGAACAGACTGTCGAAATTCGGCGTGTGCTGGGCCAGTACATCCCAGCTGCGATTGGCTCGGGCACGGATCATCGGGCCGTCGCGATCCACCAGCAGGCTGGCCGGCCGATAAATCGGCCCGGCCCAGACGCATTCACGCTTGATTTGCGGGTCGAGGTTGAAGCGTGACGGAATAGGTGAACTGTGTTCGGGCAGCATGAAGTGGCCGTTGGAATCGGGCAGCCCGAGGCTGATCGAATAGCTGAAATCCTCACCGGCAAACCCCAGTCGCAGTCGTTTGACGCCGTGTCTCACCGTAGCCTCGACCGGGACTTCGCCATTACGCATCCGCCGGCTGATGTTTTCCGGCCCGGCCCAGAAGGTCGAATCCAGCCCACCCTCGCGGGCCAATGCATTGACCACGCCGCCCTGAGCGGTTTCCGCCAGCAGGCGTAACGCGCGGTAGAGGTTGGATTTACCGCTGCCGTTGGGGCCGGTGATCAGGTTCAACCGGCCCAGCGGAATCACCAATTTATTGATCGAGCGGTAATTGGCCACCGCGAGGGTTTTGAGCATGGGAAGCTTCCTGCTGCGTGGTGCGCCAGTTTGCCTTATTGTCGGAAACACTGTGCCCCCTGTAGCCGCTGGCGAAGCCTGCGTTCGGCTGCGCAGCATTCGTAAATCCGGCTTGCACGGTCTGCCTGATGGACCGCGAGTTCTGATTTTACGACTGCTGTGCAGCCGAACACAGGCTTCGCCAGCTGCTACAGGGATCGCGGCGTGATCGCTTTATTTGAAGCCGTGAGACGCACCCTTGGAACCCTGTTCTAAGCTCACAGTCGTATCGCCATTGGCACGTTCGTACAACGCAAAGGAGTTTGCATGGCTGGTCCCGGATTGAAAATAGTGGTTGGCCTGAGCCTCCTTGTCCTGCTGAGCGCCTGTGGCGATAAAAAACCGGTCGAGAAGGACCGCCCTCGGGTATTCGTGCAAGAGGTAAAACCTGCGGATTACGCGGCGACGGTGACCCTGACCGGTGATGTTCAGGCGCGGGTCCAGACCGACCTGTCGTTCCGCGTTGGCGGCAAGATCATCCAGCGTACAGTCGATGTCGGTGATCGGGTTTCGGCCAAACAGGTACTGGCAAAACTCGATCCCAAGGACCTGCAAACCAACGTCGACTCGGCTCAGGCGCAGGTTGTTGCCGAACAGGCCCGAGTCAAACAGACCGCCGCCGCATTCGTTCGCCAGCAAAAACTTCTGCCCAAGGGCTACACCAGCCAAAGCGAGTTCGATTCCGCCCAAGCCGCCTTGCGCAGCAGTCAGAGCGCATTGACTGCCGCTCGGGCGCAACTGGCCAACGCCCGTGAACAACTGAGCTACACCGCGTTGGTCGCCGACGCGCCGGGGGTGATTACCGCACGCCAGGCCGAGGTCGGCCAGGTGGTGCAGGCCACTGTGCCGATTTTCAGCCTGGCCCGGGACGGTGAGCGCGACGCAGTGTTCAACGTCTACGAATCGCTGCTGACAGAGCCACCAGAGGGTAAAACGGTAGTCGTCAGCCTGCTCGACAACCCCGCGATCAAAACCACCGGTACCGTTCGGGAAATCACCCCGGCCGTCTCCGCGCAGACCGGCACGGTGCAGGTCAAAGTCACTCTCAACGGACTACCGGAAGGCATGCAGCTCGGTTCGGTGGTGAGTGCCACGGCCAAGACGCCAGGCAAATCGGCGGTCGAACTGCCCTGGTCGGCACTGACGAAAAATCTCAGCGACCCGGCCGTGTGGCTGGTGGACGGCGAGGGCAAGGCACAGCTGCACACCGTCACGGTAGGCCGCTACCTGACTGGCAAAGTGATCATCAGCGCCGGCCTGAAGGGTGGCGAAAAAGTTGTCATCGCCGGCGGCCAGTTGCTGCACCCCGGCGTGAAGGTGGAGATCGCCGAAAACACCTATAAGGATTTAGCCGAGGGAGCCCAGCCATGAAGCGTCTGTTACTGGTTTGCGCCGGTGTGATGCTGGTGGCCTGCTCGGAAAAAGAACCGCCGCCGGAGCCAGTGCGCCCGGTGTTGTCCATCAAGGTTCAGTCCCTGGACGAAGAAAGCCTGGGCCGCTTCGCTGGCAGCATCCAGGCCCGTTATGAAAGCAATGTCGGCTTCCGGGTGCCGGGACGCATCGCCAGCCGTAATGTCGATGTCGGTGCCGAAGTCGGTCAGGGGGCGTTACTCGCCACGCTCGACCCCACCGATCAGCAGAACCAGTTGCGCTCCGCTCAGGGTGATCTGGCCAGCGTCCAGGCGCAACTCATCAACGCCCAGGCCAACGCCCGGCGTCAGCAGGAGTTGTTCGATCGCGGCGTGGGCGCCCAGGCGCAACTCGACGTCGCACAGACCGACCTCAAAACCACCCAGGCCTCCCTCGATCAAGCGAAGTCTGCGGTCGATCAGGCCAAGGACCAGCTCAACTACGTCGAACTGCGCGCCGACCATAAAGCCGTGGTCACCGCGTGGAACGCCGAAGCCGGGCAAGTCGTCAGCGCCGGCCAGCAAGTGGTGACCCTGGCGCAGCCGGACATCAAGGAAGCGGTGATCGACCTGCCCGACACCCTGGTCGACCAGTTGCCGGAAGACGTGGTGTTTCAGGTTGCCGTCCAGCTCGACCCGAGCATCACTACCACTGCCATCGTTCGTGAAATCGAACCCCAGGCGCAAAGCGCGACCCGCACCCGTCGCGCCCGCCTGACACTGACCGACACGCCACCGGGGTTTCGCCTGGGTACGGCGATCAGCGTGACCCTCAGCTCCGCGATCAAACCGCGTATCGAACTGCCCCTGACCGCGCTACAGGAAGTCGATGGAAAATCGCGAATCTGGGTCATCGATCCGCAGACCCAAACCGTTTCCCCGCGAGACGTCAGCCTGGTCAGCCGCACTGACTCAACGATGGTCCTGGCCAGCGGTGTGAAGTCCGGCGAGCGGGTGGTCAGTGCCGGTGTGAATAGCCTGAAACCGGGGCAAAAAGTAAAAATCGATGAGGACAGCCCGCAATGAAAGGGAGTTTCAACTTATCCGAATGGGCCCTCAAGCATCAGTCGTTTGTCTGGTATTTGATGTTCGTCGCGCTGCTAATGGGCGTGTTCTCGTACATGAACCTCGGCCGCGAGGAAGACCCGTCGTTCACCATCAAAACCATGGTGATCCAGACCCGGTGGCCGGGCGCGACTCAGGAAGAAACCCTCAAGCAGGTCACTGACCGGATCGAGAAAAAACTCGAAGAACTCGACTCTCTCGACTACGTGAAAAGCTACACCCGCCCCGGCGAGTCGACGGTTTTCGTTAACTTGCGTGATACCACCAGCGCCAAGGACATTCCGGAAATCTGGTACCAGGTGCGCAAGAAGATCAACGACATTCGCGGCGACTTCCCCCAAGGCCTGCAAGGGCCGGGGTTCAACGATGAATTCGGTGATGTGTTTGGTTCGGTGTACGCCTTTACCGCCGACGGTTTGTCGATGCGCCAATTGCGCGATTACGTCGAGCAGGTCCGCGCCGAGATCCGCGAAGTGCCGGGGCTGGGCAAGGTCGAGATGGTCGGTGAGCAGGACGAAGTCCTCTACCTGAACTTCTCCACTCGCAAACTGGCGGCGCTGGGTATTGATCAGCGTCAGGTGGTGCAGAGCCTGCAATCGCAAAACGCGGTGACCCCGGCCGGTGTAATCGAGGCAGGTCCCGAGCGGATTTCCGTGCGCACGTCCGGGCAGTTTGCCTCCGAGAAAGACCTGGAAAACGTCAACCTGCGACTCAATGATCGTTTCTACCGCTTGGCCGACGTCGCCGAGATCAGCCGTGGCTATGTCGACCCGGCGACGCCGGAGTTCCGCTTTAACGGCCACCCTGCTATCGGCCTGGCCATCGCCATGAAGAAGGGTGGCAACATTCAGGTGTTCGGCAAGGCTTTGCACCAGCGCATGACCGACCTGACCGCGGACTTACCGGTGGGCGTCGGTGTGCACACGGTTTCCGACCAGGCCGAAGTGGTGGAAAAAGCCGTCGGCGGCTTCACCAGCGCACTGTTCGAAGCGGTGGTGATCGTGCTGATCGTCAGCTTCATCAGCCTCGGCGTGCGCGCCGGATTGGTGGTGGCCTGCTCGATTCCGCTGGTGCTGGCGATGGTCTTCGTCTTCATGGAATACAGCGGCATCACCATGCAACGGATCTCTCTCGGCGCCCTGATCATCGCCCTCGGCTTGTTGGTGGACGACGCGATGATCACCGTCGAGATGATGGTCACGCGTCTGGAAATGGGCGAGACCAAGGAGCAGGCCGCTACGTTCGCCTACACCTCGACCGCGTTCCCGATGCTCACCGGTACGTTGGTGACGGTGGCCGGTTTCGTGCCCATCGGCCTGAACGCCAGCTCGGCCGGCGAGTACACCTTCACGCTGTTCGCGGTGATCGCGGTGGCCATGATCGTGTCGTGGATTGTCGCGGTGCTGTTCGCCCCGGTGATCGGCGTGCACATCCTAAGCGCCAAAGTGAAACCTCACGACGCAGAACCGGGACGCATCGGTCGGACTTTCAATTACGGCATGCTCTGGGCCATGCGCAATCGCTGGTGGGCGATCGGCATAACCATTGCACTGTTCGTGGCGTCGGTGTTTTCCATGCAGTTTGTGCAGAGCCAGTTCTTCCCGTCCTCGGACCGCCCGGAAATCCTCGTCGACCTGAACCTGCCGCAAAACGCCTCGATCGCCGAAACCCGCAAGGCTGTGGACAAGCTCGAAGAGACCCTCAAGGGCGACCCAGACATCGTGCGCTGGAGCACCTACATCGGCGAAGGTGCGATCCGTTTCTACCTGCCCCTCGACCAGCAATTACAGAACCCGTACTACGCGCAATTGGTGATCGTCAGCAAAGGCCTGGAGTCGCGCACGGCCCTGAGTCAGCGCTTGCGTGAGCGGCTGCGCAAGGACTTCGTCGGTATCGGCAGCTACGTCCAGGCGCTGGAAATGGGCCCGCCAGTGGGGCGGCCGATTCAGTACCGGGTCAGCGGCAAGGACGTCGATCAGGTGCGTAAACACGCCATCGCCCTGGCCACCGAACTGGATAAAAACTCGCACATTGGCGAGATCATTTACGACTGGAACGAACCGGGTAAAGTTCTGCGCATCGACATCGCGCAGGACAAGGCACGGCAATTGGGGCTGTCATCGGAAGACGTCGCCAACCTGATGAACAGCATCGTGGTCGGTGTGCCGGTGACTCAGGTCGATGACGATATCTACCTGATCAACGTGGTGGGGCGTGCGGAAGACGCCGAACGCGGCACCCCGGAAACCCTGCAGAATTTGCAGATCGTCACGCCGGGCGGCACGTCGATTCCGCTGCTGGCTTTCGCTTCCGTGCGTTATGAACTTGAGCAACCGCTGGTCTGGCGTCGCGACCGCAAACCGACAATCACCATCAAGGCTGCGGTGCGTGACGAAATTCAGCCGACCGACCTGGTGAAACAACTCCAACCCGACATCGATAAATTCGCCGCCAGTTTGCCGGTGGGCTACAAGGTCGCCACCGGCGGCACGGTGGAGGAAAGCGGCAAGGCCCAGGGGCCAATTGCCAAGGTTGTGCCGTTGATGCTGTTTTTGATGGCGACCTTCCTGATGATCCAGTTGCACAGCGTGCAGAAGCTGTTCCTGGTGGCCAGCGTCGCGCCTCTCGGCTTGATCGGCGTGGTGCTGGCGCTGATCCCGACGGGCACGCCGATGGGCTTTGTGGCGATCCTCGGCATTCTTGCGCTGATCGGCATCATCATCCGCAATTCGGTGATTCTGGTGACGCAGATCGAGGCCTTGGAGAAGGACGGTCATGCACCGTGGGATGCCGTGGTGCAAGCCACGGAGCATCGTCGCCGACCGATTTTGCTGACGGCAGCGGCGGCGAGCCTGGGGATGATTCCGATCGCCCGGGAAGTGTTCTGGGGGCCGATGGCCTACGCGATGATTGGCGGGATTATTATTGCGACGTTGCTGACGTTGCTGTTTTTGCCGGCGCTTTATGTGGCCTGGTACAAAATCCGCGAACCGAAGAAAGAGGCGCAATAGCGAGCGCTACGCGCTCATCGCGAGCAGGCTCGCTCCCACAGTTGACCGAGTTGTCTAGGCGGACGCGGGTCCCTGTGGGAGCGAGCCTGCTCGCGAAGGCGTCCTGTCAGACTATGCAAGCTTACGCCAAACACTCGCCAACCAAGGCTGCTGCTCCCGCGGCAACCCCGCCGGCCGGTAGTAATGCTCCAGCTCTACAAACCCCACCGCCGTCAGCAATTGCTGCCACGTCTCAAGATCGTGATACGCCCCATAACGCGGCCCATTCCACCCTTCCTGATTCTCGCCACGCGGATTGGAACTGAACAACACCCCACCCGGCCTCAAAGTCCGACACAATTCCTTCAATACCCGAGGCAATTCCTGACGCGGAACATGAAACAACACCGCATTGGCGAAGATCCCGTCAAAGCGCTCAGCCGGCAAATCCAGCTTCAGAAAATCCTGCTGCCAGACCTCACAGCCGCTGTCTTCGCGCGCCATCTGCGCAAACTTCTCCGAGCCATCAAGCCCGACAGCGGTATGGCCCATGCGCGTGAAGGTTTGCAAATCACGCCCCGGCCCGCAGCCAAAATCAAGAATCTCGAACGGCGCCTTGCCCTGAATATGCCGCAGCAGCGCATCAATGTTCTGGCTGACATCATGATCGCGAGTCCCTTCGCGGAAACTTTCGGCCACCGAGTTGTAATGGCCCAGGGTGGTGGAGGTGATCTGCTCAAGGTCGGTGGGGGTCTGTTTCATGGTCGGCTGCGCAGGCGATTGGGATTTGCCGAATATACGCCATGAGGCAGAAGGCTGCTGCGCAGCCATTCGCGAAAGCGATATCACTGACACCCAATGACTTGAGCCAGACTCAGCGCTTGTTCAATCCCCGAGCCAAACGATCCCCACCCAACTGAATCGCCGCCACCAACACCACCAGCAACACAATCACCGTCAACATGATCTGGCTATCAAACCGCTGATACCCGTACCGATAAGCGATGTCCCCCAGTCCACCCGCACCGATCGCCCCCGCCATGGCCGATGAGTTGATCATGGTCACCAGGGTGATGGTGAAACCACCGACAATCCCCGGCAGCGCCTCAGGCAGCAGCACGTGCCAGACGATATGCCAGCGCCGGCAACCCATCGCCTGCGCTGCTTCGATCAACCCGTGATCAACCTCACGCAAACTGACTTCAGCGATCCGCGCAAAAAACGGTGTGGCGGCGATGGTCAGCGGCACCACGGCCGCCCAAACGCCGTACGTGGTGCCGACGATCAACCGCGTAAACGGAATCAGCGCCACCATCAAAATCAGAAACGGAATCGAGCGAAACAGGTTCACGAACGCGCCCAACGCACGGTTCAGCGCTGGCGCTTCATAGATGCCGCCCTTGGAACTGGTGACCAGAATCACCGCCAGCGGAATGCCCGCCAGCAGCGCGATCAATGACGACACGCCGACCATCAGGAAGGTGTCGATGAAGCCTTGCAGCAAGCGATCAAACCACATAACCCAACACCTCCACCTGTTGCGCCCAGTTGCCGGCGCGTTGACGCAGTTCCTCTGCGCCGAGGGATGAACCGGTCACCGCCAGCAGCAATTGCCCGAGGGCATGGCCCTGAATCCGTTCCACGCCACCTTGCAGCAAACGCACGCGACCACCGAGGGCACTGAACAACGCGGCCAAGTCGGGCTCGTCGCTGGCGCTGCCGGTGAACTGCAAACGCAGCACAACAGCGGCGTCCGAGGACTGTGGATGTGCCTGCAAGCGGCTTTGCAGTTCTTCCGGCAAACCGTGTTGCAACGGCGCGAGCAAGGTTTTGCTGACCTCGTGCTGGGGGTTGCCAAAGACTTCCCAGACCGGCCCTTGTTCGACGATTCTCCCGTGTTCCAGCACGACGACTCGATCACAGATATCGCGAATCACCGCCATCTCGTGGGTGATCAGCACGATGGTCAGGCCCAGGCGCTGATTGATCTCGCGCAGCAGGCCGAGGATTGATTGCGTGGTTTCCGGGTCCAGTGCCGAAGTGGCTTCGTCGCACAGCAGAATCGCCGGGTCATGCACCAAGGCGCGGGCGATGCCGACGCGCTGTTTCTGCCCGCCGGAAAGCTGCGCCGGGTAGGCCTTGTGTTTCTCTTGCAGGCCCACCAGTTCGAGCAATTCGCGGACTTTCTGCTCGCGTTTTTCCTTGGGCACACCGGCGACTTTCAGCGGCAATTCGACGTTCTGCCAAACCGTCTTGGCCGACATCAGATTGAAGTGCTGGAAGATCATGCCGATGCGCCGACGCAGCGCCACCAAGCGGTCTTCATCGAACTCGCCGATGTCGACCTGATCGATCAACACGCGGCCCGTGCTCGGTTGTTCCAGGCGGTTGATGGTGCGGATCAGCGACGACTTGCCGGCGCCGCTGCGGCCGATGATGCCGAACACCTCGCCGCGCTGGATCGCCAGGTCGATGCCGTGCAGCGCGGCGACCGGACCTTGCTGACCGTTGTAGGTTTTGCCCAGGCCGATGAAGCGTACGTGAGCACGGTTCAGGTCTGGGTGCAGTTCGGTTTGTATAGCATGCTCTGGGGTATGGGGGGGCTTTGGAATCTCCAGTCGCCGTAGGGTAGAGGTCGTCATATTCAGCTTTCCCAGCCAGCTTGGTAGAGCTTGCCGTGGGCTTTATCCAGCGCGGCTCGAACGGCCGGCGAATGCTGGTAGATGTCGACGAATTTGATCAGGCGCGGGTCGGTTTTGCTTTTTGGCTGGATCACGAACTGGATCACGTATTCCTTGTGATCGAGGCCGTCGAACAGCAGGGCGGAGCCGGCATCGAAGGTCTTCGACAGGCGAATGTAGGCCGGGTAGCCCTGGACCAGATCGGCGTCGTCATAGGCGCGTACCAGTTGCACGGCTTCGACCTGAAGGATTTTGATCCTCTTCGGATTGGCGATGATGTCTTCTTCGGTGGCTTTGTAGCCGACACCCGGTTTGAGGGTGATCAGTCCGGCTTTGGCCAACAGTTGCAAACCACGACCGCTGTTGATCGGGTCGTTGGCGATCGCCACGCTGGCGCCTTCTGGCAGTTCATCGAAGCTTTTGTATTTCTTCGAGTAGAGGCCGACGTTGTTGATGATCCCCGGCGCGAACGGCACGAGGTCGAAACCGGCGGCGGCCTTGGCGTTTTCCAGGAACGGGACGTGCTGGAAGTAGTTCACGTCGATGTCGCCGGCGGCGAGGCTGACATTGGGCGCGATCCAGTCGCTGAACTCCACCAGGTCGACTTGCAGGCCTTGTTTCTTGGCTTCTTCGACGGCGGCTTCCAGGGGAATGGCGAACGCGGCGGTGGTGCCGACTTTCAGCGGCGCGTCGGCGGCGAAGGTGATGGAGCTGAAAAGGCCGAGGGCCAGGGCCAGTGCTTTGACTGGGTGGGTCAGGAGTTTCTTGGTCATGGTGGGGTTTCCAGTCAGTGCATGAATGTGTGGTGTTTGGGCGGGCCTCTTCGCGGGCAAGTCGGATCGCCGCACCGCTCGCTCCTACGGGGGAACTGTGATCGCACGGGCGATGTAAAACCTGTAGGAGCGAGGCTTGCCCGCGAAGCTTTTAGCGTCGGAACGCAGATCCGGTATGTTGCTCTGGCAAATGCGCTTCACCGTGAAACAGTTTTTCCCGCAGGCTGCCAGGGTCGTAAGCGGTCTTGTACGACCCTCTGCGTTGCAATTCCGGAATCACAAGCTCAATGAAATCCACATAGCTTTCCGGCGTGACAATTCGCGTCAGATTGAAGCCATCCAGCCCGGTTTCCGCGATCCACGATTCCAGCTCATCAGCCACTTGCTCAGGCGAACCGACCACCGTGATGTAGCGACCACCAAGCGCGTGTTGCTCGAGTAATTTGCGGCGGGTCCAGTCGTTGTTTTGCAGGTTTTTGGTGGCGGACTGGATCGCGTTGCTCTTCACGTACTGGATCGGTTCGTCGATGGCGTATTCGGAAAAATCGATCCCGGTGGAGGCCGAGAAATGCGCCACGCCGGCCTCGGCACTGGCGTAGCTCAAGTACTCGGCGTGCTTGGCCCAGGCCAGCTCTTCGGTGGCGCCGACAATCACGTTCAGCCCCATGAACACCTTGATGTCCTCAGGATTGCGCCCGGCCTCAACGGCACTGGCGCGCACCTTGTCCACTTGAATCTTGGTCGATGGTTTGTTCTGGCCGCTGATGAACACGCACTCGGCATGTCGCCCGGCGAACAGCAAACCACGATCCGAACTGCCGGCCTGGAACAGCACGGGTGTGCGCTGCGGCGACGGCTCGCAGAGGTGATAACCCTCGACCTGATAGAACTCGCCCTTGTGCTCGACCTTGTGCACTTTCTCGGGCTGCGCATAGATCCGCTGTTGCGGATCGTTAAGCACCGCGCCGTTTTCCCAGCTGCCTTCCCAGAGTTTGTAGAGCACTTGCAGGTATTCATCGGCCTGGTCGTAACGACGGTCGTGTTCCACCTGTTCACTCAAACCCATGGCCTTGGCGGCGCTGTCGAGGTAGCCGGTGACGATGTTCCAGCCGACCCGGCCACGACTCAGATGGTCGAGCGTGGACATGCGTCGGGCGAACAGATACGGCGGTTCGTAAGTCAGGTTGGCGGTGAGACCGAAGCCAAGGTTTTTGGTGACCGCGGCCATGGCCGAGACCAACAGCAGCGGGTCATTGACCGGCAACTGGATCGACTCTTTGAGCGGTACGTCCACCGAGTTTTGGTAGACGTCGTACACGCCGACGATGTCAGCGATGAACAGGCCATCGAACAGTCCGCGCTCCAGCAATTGCGCCAGTTCGGTCCAGTATTCGATCGTTTTGTATTGGGTTGAAGTGTCCCGGGGATGCGTCCACAGACCATGGTTGATGTGCCCGATGCAGTTCATGTTGAACGCGTTGAGCAGGATCTTCTTTTTGGCATCGGCCATCAGATGGTCCCCCGCAGTGGCGGGTTTTCATCGTTGAGGTAGTAATTGCCGACCGCGTGATACTTCCAGCGCACAGGGTCGTGCAGCGTGTGTACCCGAGCGTTGCGCCAGTGACGGTCCAGACCCTGTTCGATCAGGGTTGCCTGGCTGCCGGCCAGTTCAAACAGCGTGCTGCCAGCGGCGAGGGAAATCTCGGTGCTGATGGCGCGGGCTTCGGCGACGGCAATCGACGCGGCGGCGACGGTCTCGGCGTTGGTCTTGGCCTGAGCCTTGTCGAGGAATTCGCCGGAGCGTTCCAGCAAGGCTTCGGTGGCGTGCAGACGAATGCTCAAGTGGCCGAAGCTCTTGATGGTCAGTGGGTCTTCGGTGGCTTTGTCGTTGCCGGAATCGATCCACGGCCGGGTCTTGGTGCGTACGAAATGCAGCGCATCTTCATAGGCGGCGCGGGCGATGCCGGTGTCGATAGCAGCATGAAGAATCTGCGCCAGCGGGCCGACGGTGGTCGGGCGCTCGAACGCGCTCTGAAACGGGATCACGTCTTCGGCGGCGACGTAGACGTCTTCAAACACCACCGAACCGCTGCCGGTGGTGCGCTGGCCGAAGCCGCTCCAGTCGTCGATCACCGTCAGACCCTTGGCGTTACGAGGGACGAAAGCGAGTTGCTGAACACCGTTTTCGTCCACGACCGACGTCGGAATGCGCTGAGCATAAATAGCGCCCGTGGCGTAAAACTTGCGGCCGTTGATGCGATAGCCGTCACCGCCGCGGGTCAGGCTGGTGACGCGGTCATGGGCGGTTTTGGTCCCCAGTTCCGCGAGGGCATTGCCGAAGCGTTGGCCGGCCAGCACTTCTGCGTACAGGCGTTTTTTCTGCTCTTCGCTGCCATTCACCCGCAACACTTCGAGCGCGTAGAAATGGTTCTGCGGAATCTGGCCGAGGGAACCGTCAGCCTGGGCGATCAGCGCGATCACCTTGGCCAAGGTGACGTTGGAAACCCCGGCGCCGCCATATTCTTTTGGCACGCTGATGCCCCAAAGACCCGAGCGGGAAAACACTTCCAGTTCCGGGTGTGGCAAACGGCGTTCGCGGTCGCGCAGGGCGCTGTCGCGTTTGAAATCTTCGGCCAGGTCACTGGCCACGATCAGGGCTTGCTCATCGCTGGTTATGACCGCGACGTGGTGAGAAAGAGTCATGTGTTTCTCCAGAGATCTGGTCAAAAGTGTTCTGGTCGTTAAATCCAGGAATGCCGAGCGGGCAAAGTGCCGTTCAGGTGATAGGTGCCGACTGCGTGATATTTCCAGCGCACCGGATCGTGCAGCGTGTGCACGCGGGCGTTGCGCCAATGGCGGTCGAGGTTGAATTCGGCGAGGGTCGCGCGGCTGCCGGCCAGTTCGAAAAGCTTTTCGCTGGCCAGCAGCGAGATCTCGGTGGTCAGCACTTTGGCTTCGGCCACGGCAATCGACGCGCGCGCGGCGGACTCGGCGGTGAGGGGCGCGGCGTTGACTTGATCGAGCACTTGCCCGGCTTTGCGCAGCAGCGCTTCGGCGGCGTGCAGTTCGATTTTCAGTTTGCCGATGTCGGCGATCACATAGAGGTCGTCGCTGGCCCGTTCGACCTTGGCGTCGATCCACGGCCGTGCACGGGTTTTCACGAAATCGATGGCGTCGTCGATGGCGCCCCGGGCGATGCCGGCGTCAATGGCTGCTTGAATCAGCTGCGACACGGCACCCTGAATGTTCGGGCTGTCATTGATCTTCCAGTTATCCACCACCAGCTCGGCGTCGACCTGCACGTTGTTGAGCAAAATGGTGCCGCTGGCGGTGGTGCGTTGGCCGAAGCCCGACCAGTCATCCACGATGCGCAGGCCCGGTGTACCGCGGCGGACGAAGGCCAGAACCTGCTTGCCATCGTCGTTCAGCGCCTTGACGGCGACCCAGTGGGCGAACAGGGCGCCGGTGGAATAGAACTTCTGCCCGTTGAGGACGAAGCCGTCGCCGTTGGCGGTGATTCGCGCCTTGAGTTCAAGGGTGTTTTTGGTACCGCGTTCAGGTCCCGCGTTACCGATTCGCCAGCCGTCAAGCACGCTTTTGAACAGCTGTTTTTTCTGCGATTCAGTGGCGCTGCCGAGCACCAGGTTGAGAATGCCGAACTGGTTTTGCGGGATCTGTCCCAATGCCGGGTCGGCAGCGGAAATGATCGCGAATACGTCGGCAACCGTGACGAACGAAACCTGCGGGCCACCGTACTCACGCGGGATGGCAATGCTGCCCAGGCCGCTGCGGGTGAACTGTTCGATTTCCGACCATGGCAGCTTGCGCTGCTGGTCGCGTTTGGCTGCTTGCAGGCGAGCGACTTGCGCCAGCTCATGGGCGGCCTTGATGGCTTGTGCGTCGTTGCGCAAGACCTGCGCGGGCAACAACAGGGGGGCGATATCCAGATCACTCTGGACGATTGCATCTGCCAGACTGGACATCAGTGCCGCTCCTTGGCTGCACGCAATGCCCTGGCGATCTGCACTGGGGTGATTGTGTTCCGGACCATACCTACCTCACATCTCATGGAAACGTCGCGAGGGTTGCGACGAACGAAAACAAGAATGTCCGGTGGTCCGGTACATATACCCTAAGCGTGTATAAAAAATTAATAAACTAACTTTTAGGAATAAGCATAGAAGGGGTCTCACAGATCCTTCTAGCAGCTGGCAAAGCCTGCGTTCGGCTGCGTAGCAGTCGTGAAATCAGGCGTCGCGGTCATTCAGGTTAATCGCGGACTCAGGATTTACGACTGCTGCGCAGCCGAACGCAGGCTTCGCCAGCTGCTACAGGGATCTCAGTGTTTGCGGGGTTCGGCGGCCATGAGTATCTCCTTTGGCCGGGCCTTCAAATAGGGATTGGCGCAACCGATCTTCAGCCTGCGCGGTGGTGCCCAGCGGGAGTTGTTGCCCACCCGGTCGAGGATGCAGTAAGTCACTTCCAGCCGCAGGTCTTCGCCGGCTTCGAGAATGATCGCCGGCGGCACCCAGACCTGGATCGGCTGGCCGACATCGCCGGCCTTGAGTCGTGGCAGATCCATGCGCACATCGCCCCAGCGCAGGGTGATTTCGTCGTCGGCGGCCATGTTCAGGTAAGGCTCGATGGTCAATGGAACGCCGCGCTTGATCTGGTTCGGATTGACTCCCTGACGGCGAATGGTCTCGGGGATATTCACGGGCTCCAGACTCTGGTTTTCATCGCCGCACAGCGCAGACGGTTGGCCGCCGGGGCAGTCGAGTTTGATCTGCACCCGTCTGGCGGCTGAAAGGGTTGGCCCTTGCCCGATCTGCATGATCCGGTAGTGAACGCGTGAGGTGCCATTGGCGATGAAGCTCTCGGGTACACGCAGTTGGACCGGTTGACCGACATCGTCGGCCGTCAGCACTCTGGAGGCCACGTAGCAGTTATCCCAGAACAGTTCGATCAGGTCGCCTTCGTCCATGCCGGAGTAGGGCGCCACATCGATCAGCAGGCGCGCCGCCGAGGTGATGTTGATGCAGGTCTTGTGAGATTGCGCCAGGGTCGGGGCCGCAAGCTCGGGTTTGTTCGAAGTGCTTGTCATGGGGGTTCTCCTTGAAGCCTTGCAGCGAAAGTCCGTTTCTGAAAGTTTGAAAGGCGTGAATTACCGAGCAACAAAACTGTTCGTTGTGTGTGAAATTAAATAGTGAATGAGTGCAAGGTTAAACGCCTGTTGAGACTAGATAAGAGTGCGCTTGAATAGGTGTCAATAGAGTTGGCTAGTTATTTGTGGTATCTAGCGTTATTCAGAAAAATCCTACACATTGAAGTTAATAAGCTCCCCTGCTCTGTCGAACTTGACCTTGTTTTATGGGCTTTCAGTGCGTTACTGACGGCGAAGACCTGTTCGGTGAGGGCGCTGAGTTTGGCGAATTTTAGGCGCGGTTATTCTGTTGCAGAACATATATATGTACCGCACGCAGCAATAAAAAATTATCTATTGTTTGGGTGGATGAATAAGAGAAGAGAATATATCGAGAGGTTTTGTTAGTAGGGGTGGTTGTCACTTCCATCCATGGAAGTTAATAAGTAGTCAGGCGATGTTTCAGTGGTGAGCGTTATTCAGGAACTTGCTGAGAAACTGCTTCGTCCGCTCTTCTTTCGGATTGGCAAACAGTGCCTTGGCTTCGCCTTGTTCGACGATCACACCTTTGTCGAAAAACACCACGCGGTTCGCCACGTCCCGGGCAAAGCCCATTTCGTGGGTGACGATAACCATGGTGCGTCGCTCTTCGGCGAGGCTGCGGATGGTTGCCAGCACTTCACCCACCAGCTCCGGGTCGAGGGCTGAGGTGGGTTCGTCGAACAGAATCACTTCCGGCTCCATCGCCAGCGCGCGGGCAATCGCCACACGCTGTTGCTGACCACCGGAAAGGCGACGCGGGTACGCGTCTTCCTTGCCCGCCAGACCGACCCTGGCCATCAGCTTTTTACCCAGGGCAACGGCTTCGGCGTGCGGGATCTTCTTTACGAAGATCGGGCCTTCGATAACGTTTTCCAGGGCGGTGCGATGAGGGAACAGGTTGAAGTTCTGGAACACGAAACCCACATGCTGGCGCAAACGTCGCACCAGGCCTTGCTGCTGGTTCAGCGGACGGCTGCCATCGATCTCGATGTCACCGACCTTGATCCGGCCGCTGGTGGGTTCTTCCAGAAAATTCAGGCAACGCAGGAACGTGGTTTTACCCGAGCCGCTAGGCCCGATGATCGCTACTACCTCGCCTTCCTTCACTTGCAGATCGATGCCGTTGAGCACCACTTGACCCTTGAACTGCTTTGTCAGTTTTTCCACGACAATCATTGGGTCAGGACTCCAGGTCGTGCCGATTGACCCGTGCTTCCAACTGGTTCTGCAGGTGCGAAAGCACCGTGGCAAGAATCCAGTAGATCAGCGCGGCGGCAAGGTACATGGTGAAAATTTCAAAGGTACGGGCGGTAATCAGCTGCGCCTGACGGAACAGTTCCGGCACCTGAATAGTGGCTGCCAGCGCGGTGTCCTTCACAAGCGAAATGAAGCTGTTGCCCAGCGGTGGCAGGGCCGTGCGCATCGCTTGCGGCAGGATGGCCCGACGCAGGGTCTGCGCACGGGTCATGCCGATACTCGCGGCGGCTTCCCACTGACCGCGCTCAATGGAGCTGATCGCGGCGCGGAGGATTTCGCAGGCATAGGCCGCCATGTTAAGCGAGAAGCCGATCAGGGCCGCCGGCAGCGGATCAAGTTCGATGCCCAATTGCGGCAAGCCGTAATAGATCACGAACAGTTGCACCAGCAACGGTGTGCCGCGAAAGAACGACACGTAGATGCGGGCGATCCAGCTCACCAGTTTGAAGCGCGACAGTCGCATCAATGCCAGGCCGAAGCCCATCACCAGGCCGAAGAACATCCCGCCCAAGCTCAAGATTACCGTGTAATACGCGCCCTTCAGCAGGAAGGGCGCGGAATCCAGCGCGAGTTGGAAAGCTTCTTCCATTATTTAGTGACGTCAGCGCTGAAGTATTTTTCCGAAAGCTTTTTCAGCGTACCGTCGGCACGCAGCTTGTCGATGGCCTTGTTCACTGCTGCCAGCAACTCAGGCTCGCCTTTGCGCAGGGCAACGCCGGCTTCCTGACGGGAGAACGCTTCACCAGCGGCGGAAGTGTCCTTGGCCTTCTTGGCGTATTCCAGCGCGGCGAGGCGGTCGATCAGAATGGCGTCGATACGGCCGACGCGCAGATCCTGGAACTTGGTCGGGTCATCTTCGTAGGTGCGGATGTCAGCCTTAGGCACATTCTCTTTCACCCACTGCTCGTAGTTGGTGCCCAGACCTACGCCTACTTTCTTGCCGGCCAGATCGGCGGCGGTCTTGATGGTGTCTTTGTTCTTGGTCAGGGTCAGCGCCTGAATCCCGGAAACGGTGTAAGGCTCGGAGAAGTCATACTTCTTCTTGCGCTCTTCAGAGATGGTCACCTGGTTGATCACGGCGTCCAGACGCTTGGATTCCAGGGCTGCGAGGATGCCGTCCCATTTGGTCGGCTGCAGTTTGACCTTCACGCCCAGCTCTTTGGCCAGGGCTTCGGAAAACTCGACTTCGAAGCCAGCCAGCTTGCCGTCGGCGTCGACGAAACTGAACGGTGGGTAAGTGCCTTCCAGGCCAACGTTGATCACGCCAGCGTCTTTGATTTTTTGCAGCTGCTCACCGGCAACCGCTTGCCCCAGTAGACCGGCGCTCAGCGCCAGGCCCAGCGAACCTACCAGCAGATTTCGTCGTAGTGCGGAAAAATTCATGACAAGCCCCTGTGTTTTCTTATGAAGACGCTTTTAGGAATGTTGGCAAATTCGGGAATTGAACGACTGCAATATCCTGCCCTAAAGCATCGTATGCGTCTCGCTGCAAATTCGCCTGCGGCGTGACTATATGATGGCGCTTTTAGAATGGAAAATAATGAATAATCAGTTTGTTATTCGTTTATAGAATATAAGGCCAGAGATCAAGATCGTACCCACGCAGGAGCGTGGGTACGATCGGCTACAAAAAATCTTTGTAGGCAAACAGTGCCGGCGCCCCACCGGTATGCAGGAAGATGATCGGGCCGTCATTGAAGCGCTGGCGGCCGATGCCATCGAGCAAACCCGCCATGGCCTTGCCGGTATAAACCGGGTCCAGCAGCAAACCTTCCTGACTCGCCACCAGCTTCACGGCGGCCAACGTCCCGGCATTCGGTTCGCCGTAGCGCGGGCCGAAATACTCGTCCCACAACTCGACCTTGAAACTCGCTGGCAGGCTCACGCCCAGCAGCTCGGCAGTACGTTCGGCGAGGCCTTGGACTTTCGGTCGCTGATCCTCGTCGCTGCGAGAAACCGTGACACCAATCACTGGCAAATCCGGTAGTGCTTCACTCAACGCCAACGCCAGACCGCTATGGGTCCCGGCGCTGCCCGAAGCCAGAACCACGGCCGCGAATGTCAGCCCGGTGTCCTTGATCTGCTCGGCCAATTCCAGCCCGGCGCGCACATAACCCAAAGCGCCCAATGCATTCGAACCACCAATCGGCACCAGATACGGCTTCTTGCCGTTGTTGCATAGACGGTCGGCCAGAGCCTGCAATTGCTCGTCGGCATTGTCGAGGTTCTCCACCAACTCAACCTTGGCATCGAACAGGTCAAGCAACAGTCGATTGCCGTTACCGACATAGTTAGCGTCGTCGGTGCCGAGAGGGTTTTCCAGCAACGCAACGCAGCTCAGCCCAAGCTTGGCCGCAATGGCGGCAGTCTGGCGCACATGATTGGACTGAAGCGCGCCAGCGGTGATCAAGGTGTCGGCGCCTTGTGCCAATGCATCGGCCGCCAGGTATTCGAGCTTGCGCAGCTTGTTGCCGCCCATCGCCAGCGGCGTCAGGTCATCACGCTTGACGTACACGTCGCGGCCCAGCCAGGTCGACAGGCGTTCGAGTTTTTCCAGGGCAGTAGGATGACCGAGCAGGTCGAGGCGGTTAAAGCGGGCAAGCTGTTGTTTGATCATGGGGTCCGTACTGGCGGAGGGAGATGACAGGACTATAGGCACGCCTATTTAGCGGGGCAACTGCCAATCGGCCTTATGCCAAAAAGTGCTGAGCACAGCACAATCGGTTCTTAATTCGGCTTCCAGACCATGCCGTAAAGTAATCGCGGTTAACGCGGCCAGACAGTCCGGCCGCCCGTGAGGAGTTTTTACCGTGAGCGAGCGTTCCAGTCATTGGCAACTGCAGACCATTGTCAGCCAACTGCGCACGGCGCGTGATCAGTGGCGCGTACAAAATGGTCGCGCCAGCACCGAACAGGGCGGTCGCGAGTTGCCTTCCCGAGCGGCCATGGCAGAGATTCTCGAAGCCCTCTGTGGCGCGTTGTTCCCGATGCGCCTCGGCCCGGTGGATTTGCGCGAGGAGAGTGAAGACTTCTACGTCGGCCACACGCTGGACGTTGCGTTGAACGCGTTGCTGGCTCAGGCGCGATTCGAATTGCGCTACGCCGCTCGCCACAGTGCCCAGGCCGACACTGAAGTCGAGGCCAAAACGATTCAGATCATTCAGGACTTCGCCCTCGCATTGCCGGGGCTGCGCAGTCTGCTCGACACCGACGTGCTGGCGGCCTATCACGGCGATCCAGCGGCTCGCAGTGTCGATGAAGTGTTGCTGTGCTATCCAGGGATTCTGGCGGTGATTCACCATCGCCTGGCCCATCATTTGTACAGGTCCGGTTTGCCGCTGCTGGCACGGATCAGCGCGGAGATCGCCCACTCGGCCACTGGCATCGACATTCACCCTGGCGCGCAGATTGGTCGCAGCTTCTTCATCGATCACGGGACGGGTGTGGTGATCGGCGAGACCGCCATCATCGGCGAGCGTGTGCGGATTTATCAGGCCGTGACGTTGGGCGCCAAGCGCTTCCCGGCGGATGAAGACGGTCAGTTGCAGAAGGGGCAGCCGCGACATCCGATTGTCGAGGATGACGTGGTGATCTATGCCGGTGCGACGATTCTGGGGCGGATCACCATCGGCGAGGGGTCGACCATTGGCGGTAATGTCTGGCTGACCCGCAGCGTGCCGGCGGGGAGCAACCTGACTCAAGCGAATCTGCAGCATGATGACGGGACGCAGAAGTAGGGCGGTAGAATCGTTGTCTGATTTGAGATCCACCCCTCACCCCAGCCCTCTCCCCAGTGGGGAGAGGGGGAAAGGGGTGTCGTGGTCAACTAATTCCGGACACCTCGATAGGTGATTTTGATGCCATCGCCCGTTCATAAACTGTCGGTGGCAGATATCCCAGTTTCGAGTGCAGCCGTTCGTTGTTGTAAAACCCAACGATGTACTCAGTGATGTCGCGTATCGCCTCGCCATGGTTGGCGTAATCACGTCGCCATACCCGCTCCATTTTCAAGCTCAGGAAGAAGCGCTCCATCACTGCGTTATCCCAGCAGTTACCTTTACGGCTCATGCTTTGCTGCATGTCACTTCTTGCCAGCAGCGCTCTGTAGCTCGCACTCGCGTACTGGCTGCCGCGATCCGAGTGGGCGATCAAGCCGGGTGGCGGTTGACGTTGAGCAACCGCCAGCTGCATTGCACTGCACACCAGTTCAGCGGGCATGTTCGGCGCCATTGACCAGCCCACTACCTTGCGTGAGAACAAGTCCAGCACCACAGCCAGATACAGCCAGCCACTGCGGGTTCGGATGTAGGTAATGTCTGCTACCCAGGCCTTGTTCGCCGCCTCGGGTTCAAATTGGCGGTTCAATACATTTTCAGCAATCGGCAGGTCATGTTTGCTGTCGGTGGTGTGCACAAATTTACGCTTCCAGGCCGAACGCAGGCCGTTGACGCGCATCATGCGGCGAATCTTGTAAATGCCTACTTCCATACCCTTTGCACGTAACGCTTTACGCAATGGGCGACTGCCATAGCAGCCGCCACTTTCAGCAAACGACGCCTTGAGTTGCAGAGCAACGGGGCAGATCGATGCAGGAGCCTCAGCGCGCTTGTTGGCCTCGTAGAAGCCGGATCGACTAACCCCCAACAAACGACACACATACGCCACCGAATAAGCCTTCTGTTGCAGCTGCCGAACCAAGCGGTACGTTACTTCAGCTCGCGGGCAAAGAAGGCGGTGGCTTTTTTTAGTACATCGTTATCCATCTTGAGTTGACGGTTTTCTTGCTCCAACTGACGAATACGCTGTTGCTCAGAGGTCAGCGGCTTGCCGATCCCGGCTTGTCCCAACTTCTCGGCCTCATACTGTTGTACCCAGCGTCGAACGGCCGTATCACCAATATCAAGATCACGACAAACCTGTGAAACACTCAGGCCCTGGTCCTTGATCATCTTTACAACTTCCAGCTTGAAGCTGTCGTCGAATACTTTACGTTTGTCGGTCATGGAGAACTCCTCAATAGGTGCATTTTCCACCTATCGGGGTGTCCGGGGAAATTAGACCACTGCAGAGTTCGACTCGGGATTTCAGGTCGCAGAATGTCTACTAAGCACCTCGGTCAGTCCCCTCGCCCCTTTGGGAGAGGGTAAGGGTGAGGGGTGGATCTCAGATCTGTACAGAGATAATGGCATTCCGCCAATTTCCACTGAACGAATCCCCCAAACCCCACGTCATACCCTTCCTTGAGCTAGCGTACGAACAGTACCGCCGAGCCTTGCGATTAGTCCTTAGCACCCTATTCATGTTTAACTTGAACGCTCATTCAAGTTAAACCGCCGGTTTGCTGCCCGCTCACAACAGGAGGCTTGCCTATGCCGAGTCCGTTACTGATTGCCCTGTTTCACCCCCTTGAGGTGCATCTTTCATGAGTGCATCGCCCACCCCCGCTAGCGGTCAGGTCCGCATGAATCCGCCGGTGTTTTACTTTTCGGCGACGTTCATTTTGCTGTTCGGCATCATCGTCATCGCCATGCCTGAACAAGCCGGCGCCTGGCTTCTGGAAGCGCAGAACTGGGCGGCCAACACGGTCGGCTGGTACTACATGCTCGCGATGACCCTGTATCTGGTCTTCGTGGTGGTCACCGCCTTGTCCGGCTACGGCAAGATCAAGCTCGGTGCCGACCACGACGAGCCCGAATTCAGTTACCTGTCCTGGGCCGGCATGCTGTTCGCCGCCGGGATCAGCATCACGCTGTTCTTTTTTTGCGTGTCCGAACCGCTGACACACCTGGCGCAACCCCCGCAAGGCGAAGCCGGCACGGCGGATGCGGCGCGTCAGGCGATGCAGATTCTGTTTTTGCACTGGGGCCTGCACGGCTGGGGCGTGTTCGCCTTTGTTGGCATGGCGCTGGCTTATTTTGCCTACCGTCACAACCTGCCGCTGGCCCTACGTTCGGCGCTCTATCCGCTGATCGGCAAGCGCATCAACGGCCCCATCGGTTACGCGGTGGACGGCTTCGGCATCATCGCCACGGTGTTCGGCCTCGGTGCCGACATGGGCTTTGGCGTGTTGCACCTCAACTCGGGTCTGGACTACCTGTTCGGCATCGCTCACACCCAGTGGATTCAGGTCGGCCTGATCACGCTGATGATGGGCGCGGCGATCATCGTCGCGGTGTCCGGTGTCGATAAAGGCGTGCGCGTGATGTCTGACATCAACATGCTGCTGGCCTGCGCGCTGTTGCTGTTCGTATTGTTCGCCGGCCCGACCCAGCACCTGCTCAACACTCTGATCCAGAACATCGGTGACTACCTCGGCGCCTTGCCGATGAAGAGTTTCGACCTGTACGCCTACGACAAACCGAGCGACTGGCTGGGCGGTTGGACGGTGTTCTACTGGGCCTGGTGGATCGCATGGTCGCCGTTCGTGGGCCTGTTCATCGCACGGATTTCCCGTGGCCGGACCATCCGCGAATTCGTCTTTGGCGTGCTGCTGATCCCGCTCGGCTTCACCCTCGCGTGGATGTCGATCTTCGGCAACAGCGCCATCGATCAAGTCCTCAATCACGGCATGAGCGCCCTCGGCATGTCGGCCATCGATAACCCGTCGATGACCCTCTACTTGCTGCTGGAAACCTACCCGTGGAGCAAAACCGTCATCGCGGTCACGGTGTTCATCA
Source organism: Pseudomonas sp. PMCC200344 (assembly GCF_030053095.1). Lineage (NCBI taxonomy): Bacteria > Pseudomonadati > Pseudomonadota > Gammaproteobacteria > Pseudomonadales > Pseudomonadaceae > Pseudomonas > Pseudomonas sp. PMCC200344. Next base: position 257,309 of record NZ_CP125618.1, read on the forward strand.
GTTTCGTGTTCTTCGTGACGTCTGCCGACTCCGGCACCGTGGTGCTGTCGACGCTGTCTGCCAAGGGCGGCAATCCCGATGAAGACGGGCCGAAATGGCTGCGAGTGTTCTGGGGCGCAATGACCGCGTTGGTGACCAGTGCGCTGCTGTTTTCCGGCAGCATCGATGCGCTGAAGTCAGCGGTGGTGCTGACCTCGTTGCCGTTCTCGATGATCTTGCTGCTGATGATGTGGGGGCTGCACAAAGCGTTCTACCTGGAGTCGCAGAAGCAGATCGCGCAGATGCATTCCCTGGCACCGGTATCCGGATCGAGACGTGGCGGCTGGCGTCAACGCTTGACTCAGGCCGTGCATTTCCCATCTCGCGATGAGGTTTACCGCTTCCTCGATACGACGGTGCGCCCGGCGATTGAAGACGTCTCGGCGGTGTTCGTCGAGAAGGGTTTGAACGTGGTCACTCAGCCGGACCCGGCCAACGACAACGTCAGCCTGGAAATCGGTCACGGCGAGGAGCATCCGTTTATCTATCAGGTGCAGATGCGTGGCTACTTCACGCCGTCCTTTGCCCGTGGCGGCATGGGTTCCAAGGAACTCAACAACCGTCGTTATTACCGGGCTGAAGTGCACTTGAGCGAGGGCAGTCAGGACTACGATCTGGTGGGTTACACCAAGGAGCAGATCATCAACGACATCCTTGATCAGTACGAGCGGCACATGCAGTTTTTGCATTTGGTGCGTTGATCGAACACTCACGTCTCGGTGGTCAACACCATGAACAACACCAGCGCCGCCACCGGTACACCGAACACGGCGCTGCCGACCACCAGTTCCGTGCTGAACGGCTGGCCGGCATTGACCATGCCGACCGCGCCGTTGATCAGCGTCAGCGCCAGCCACAGCACGACAAAGCTGAAGGCCAGGACTTGGCGACTAAAGCCGATTTTCTCGCCGATGAACAGCATCAGCGCCAGGAGGATCAGGCCGAAGGTGATGATGATCGTGGTGTGCATGATGTGTTCCGCCCTTCGAATGTGTGTTGTTTTTGGGGCCGCCTTCGCGAGCAGGCTCGCTCCCACAAGATCGTCGCAATCCTGTGGGCGCGAGCCTGCTCGCGATAGGGGCGCTGCGGTGTCAAGTGAGCATAGTTAAACTAGCCCGCCGCTGACGCGCAGGATTTGCCCGTTGACCCAACCCGAATCCGGGCCGACCAGGAAGGACACAACGCGGGCGATGTCTTCTGGCTGAGCCAGGCGTTCCAGCGGGGCCATCTTGAACGTGCCGCGAGCATGAATGTTGAAGTTCTGATCGAACAGCTCATCCGTGTGTTGCGCCAGCGGCAGGACTTTGAGGATGCCGGCGTTGTTCACCAGCACATCGACTTTGCCCAGTTGCGTTTCGGTCTCGTCGAACATCCGGCGTACGTCGTCGGCGTTCGCTACATCTGCCTTGATCGCACAGTAGCCGCTGGTCTATAGGGAAATCAGGCCTCTGCACGATAGGCTAATATTTATCAGAGTGTGTATGGTGTGTATTGGCATGAAGCTTCGTCGCGTAGTGTACGCAGCAGGTGCTGCCCACAAGGACGAAGGTGATGCGAAGTCGGGAAATGATCAGGATGATCGAGGAGGATGGTTGGTATCTGGTGGCCGTGAAAGGCAGCCATCATCAGTACAAGCATCCGTGCAAGCCAGGGAGGGTGACGATAAAGCACCCGGACTCGGATCTTCCAAAAGGAACGATCAACAGCATATTGAAACAGGCGGGTCTGAAATGAGCCCCGACACCGGATACGAAAGCCCCGAGCGGGCCACATCACAGGAAGGAATTAGCGAAATGAAATTCCCGGTCGTTCTGCACAAGGATGCCGACTCAGAATACGGAGTAATTATCCCGGACGTGCCGGGTTGTTTCTCCGCAGGCGGTACTGTGGCGCAGGCATTTGAAAACGTGAAGGAAGCGCTGTCGTTGCACTACGAAGGCTTGGTGGCCGATGGCGATCCACTGCCGCAGGTGCATGAGATCGACGCTCATCTTGATAACCCTGATTACGCCGGCGGCGTGTGGGGTGTGGTCGAATTCGATATCACGCCTTACTTCGGAAAGTCGGTGCGCTTCAATGCCACACTGCCTGAGCAGTTGCTTGAGCGTATTGATCAAACAGTCAGGCGGGATCAGCGGTACAGCTCAAGGTCTGGCTTTTTGGCTGCCGCTGCCCTGCGTGAGTTGTCGGCGTAAATGTTGATCGCTCCTACGCAGAGTGGAACGATCAACTGGCAGCAAAGATGAAGTATATGAAACGTTTCAGCATTTTATCGAGTCCGAGGTTCATCGGCGTTTGTCTGGGCGTATGCTGGGCAACTTGCGAAGCAGTCGATACCAACTTCAAGACAGACAAGAGAGGATTCGATGACCTACACCGCTGCCGAAAACCGCTACGACTCCATCCCTTACCGCCGCGTGGGTCGCAGCGGTCTGGTGCTGCCGGCGCTGTCCTTGGGCCTGTGGCACAACTTCGGCGACAGCACGCCGATCGACACCCAGCGTTCGTTGCTGCGTACCGCGTTCGATCTTGGTATCAACCATTTCGACCTGGCCAACAACTACGGCCCCCCGTATGGCAGCGCCGAGATCAATTTCGGTCGTTTGCTGCGTGAAGACTTCAATCAGTATCGCGACGAGCTAATTATCTCGAGCAAGGCCGGTTGGGACATGTGGGCCGGCCCTTATGGTCAGGGCGGCGGTTCACGTAAATACGTGCTGGCCAGCCTCGACCAGAGCCTGCAGCGCCTGGGCCTGGACTACGTGGACATCTTCTATTCCCACCGCTTCGACCCGGACACGCCGCTGGAAGAAACCGCCAGCGCACTGGCCACCGCCGTGCAACAGGGCAAGGCGTTGTACATCGGTATCTCCTCGTACTCGGGCGTTAAAACCCGTGAAATGGCCGCGCTGCTGAAAGAGTGGAAAGTCCCGTTGCTGATTCACCAACCGGCTTACAACCTGCTCAATCGTTGGGTGGAAAAAGACCTGTTGGATACCACGGACGAACTCGGTACGGGCGTGATTGCGTTTACGCCATTGGCCCAGGGGTTGTTGACCGACAAGTACCTCAATGGTGTGCCGGCGGACGCGCGGGTCAATCGTCCGGGCGGTGGTTCGTTGCAGACATCGCACCTGTCCGAAGCCAACATCGCTCATGTGCGTGCGCTAAATGAGATCGCCAAGCGTCGCGGTCAGAGCCTGGCGCAGCTGGCACTGGCGTGGACGTTACGCGATCCGCGCGTGACGTCGGCGCTGATCGGTGCGAGCCGGCCGGAGCAGATTATCGAGAACGTCGGTGCGTTGAAGAATCTGAGCTTTAGTGCGGAGGAATTGGCGGAAATTGACCGGTTTGCCCAAGAGGGCGGGGTCAATCTTTGGGAGAAGCCTTCGACGGCTGAATGACCTCTAACTGATCGTTTCCACGCTCTGCGTGGGAACGATCGGGCGATCGGGTTACCGGAAAAACGGCACATCCCCCAACACCGTCGCCCGCTGCATCACCCGCCGAGCCGGCCGGTAATCATCTACGGCGTAATGCTGTGTCACGCGGTTATCCCAAAACGCTACGTCGTCCTTCTGCCAACGCCAGCGAATGGTAAATTCCGGCCGTGTCGCGTGGGCAAACAGAAGCTTCAGAATCACCTCGCTTTCGGTTTCCGACAGCTCATTGATCTTCGAGGTGAAGCCTTCATTGACGAACAACGACCGGCGTCCGCTCACCGGATGAGTGCGAATCACCGGGTGTGACAGCGGCGGGTTTTTCCTGCGCGCTTCTTCCCACTGGTCCAAGGCTTCCGGCGTGTTGCCATAACGCTCCAGCGGGAACGAACGAGTGAAATCGTGGGTGGCCGTCAGCCCTTCGAGCATGTTTTTCATCGGCGCTGAAAGCGCTTCATACGCCGCGATACCGCTGGCCCACAGCGTGTCGCCACCAAACTCCGGTAACAACTTGGCGCTGAGCACCGCGCCCAGGGCCGGAGTCGGCAGGAAGGTCACGTCGGTGTGCCAGATCGCGTTGTCGCGCACGTCGGTGACGGCGGTGTCGAGGATCAGCACTTCGGGCTGTTCCGGCACATTCGGGTAAATCGGGTGAATGTGCAGGTCGCCGAAATTGGCGGCGAAACGTGCCTGCTGCTGCGGTGTGATCGGCTGATCGCGAAAGAACAACACTTGATGTTTGAGCAGCGCCTGCTCGATGGCGTCACGCTGTTCCAGGTTCAGCGGCTGGCTGATGTCGACGCCGCTGATTTGCGCGCCGAGGGCCGAGCTTAGGGGGACGATTGTCAGGTTGCTCATGGTCTTTCTCTTCAATCCGGGGCGCCGAGCTGTCGGCGTAGTCAGTGCGATCAAAACGTCTTAGTGAGCCTGGCCATGCCACGGCACCAGTTTGCGTTGCAGGGCGCGCAAGCCCATTTCCATGGAGAAGGCGATCAGCGCGATCACCAGAATTCCCAGCACCACCACATCGGTGACCAGGAACTGCGCGGCCGACTGCACCATGAAACCCAAACCACTGGTGGCGGCGATCAATTCGGCGGCGACCAATGTCGACCAACCTACACCCAGACCGATGCGCACACCGGTCAAAATATCCGGCAGCGCACTCGGCAGAATCACATGGCGAATCAACTGCGCCCGGGTCGCGCCCAACGACTGTGCCGCGCGCAGTTTGGCCGGGTCGACGGTACGCACGCCGGTCGCGGTAGCGATGGCGATCGGGGCGAAAATCGCGAGGTAGATCAGCAAGACTTTCGATAGCTCACCGATGCCGCACCAAATCACGATCAGCGGCAGATAAGCCAGCGGTGGAATAGGGCGGTAGAACTCGATCAGCGGATCGAGAATGCCGCGAGCGATGCGATTGTGGCCGATGGCGATTCCAACGGGAACGGCGGTCAGCACCGCAAAGCCCAGGCCCAGGCCGATTCGGCTGAGACTCGCGCTAAGGTGCTGCCACAACGTTGAATCCATGTAGCCGGTGGTCACCAGCAGCCAGCCTTTTTGCAGTACGGCGGAGGGTGGCGGCAGGAACAGCGGTTCGATCATTCCAGTGGCGGTGACGGCCCACCAGATAACCACGAGTGCGACGAGTGTCAGCAGACTGATCCAGCGAGTACTGAGGCTGCGACGAACAGGAATCACCGTCGAGTGCGGTTTGACCGTGACGGCCGGAATCTCATAGCTGCTCATACGGTCTCCTGCCGCTGGGCGGTGCTGCGTTGGGAGAACACTTTGGCGAGCACGTGTTCGCGGGTTTCGATAAAGCGCGGGTCGGACTTGATCGATCGAGCCGACTCCCCGGCGGCGTAACGCTGACCGAAATCCAAGCTCAGGCGCTCGACGATTTGCCCTGGGTTTGGCGCCAGCAGAATCAGGTCCGTGGCGAGGAACACCGCTTCTTCGATGTCGTGAGTAATCAGAAATACGGGTTTTGCGGTGCGCTGCCAGACTTGCAGCAGCAACTCCTGCATCTGTTCGCGGGTGAAGGCGTCGAGGGCGCCGAAGGGTTCGTCCATCAGCAAAACGCGCGGATCAGCAGCAAGGGCACGGGCCAGGCCGACACGTTGCTTCTGACCGCCCGAGAGTTGCCAGATTCGACGGTTTTCGAAGCCGGAAAGGTCCACCAGTGCGAGCATTTCCCGGGCGCGCAGTTCACGTTTTTTCCGCGCAATGCCGGCCAGTTCCAGACCGAAACCGACGTTGGCCAGCACGTCCTGCCAGGGCAGCAGGGCATCGTCCTGGAACACCACGCCGCGTTCGGCGCTCGGGCCTTTGACCGGCACGCCATCAAGGGTGATACGCCCGGCGCTAGGCTCGACGAAACCGGCAATCAAGTTCAACAGCGAAGTCTTGCCACTGCCGGACGGGCCGAGGGCGACCAGCAATTGCTGGGGCCCAAGGCTCAGAGAAATATCCGCCAGTACCGGTTCGGCGGCGCCGGGGTACTGTGCGCTGATGCGCTCCAGCTGAAGCAAAGCCATCGCGGTTAACTCCGATCAGTTGGTGATGTATTTTGCGCTGACGTAGGGGGCGTAGTCCGGCAGCACGGCTTCAACCTTGCCTTGTTCTTTCAGGAACGCGGCGGTGTCGGTGATGGCTTTGGTGGTCGGTGCGCCGAGGGTGATCACCTGATCAGCCGCCAGCGGGAAGACGTTGCCTTGCAGCAGCAATGGAATGTCGCTGGCCTTGGCGCCGGAGAGTTTCACCAGCTTGTCGACGTTGGATTGGTTGGCGAGCCAGGCTTTCGGGTCTTTGCGGTAGTCGGCGTAGGCATCGAGGGTCACTTTGGCGAACGCGGTGACGATTTCCGGGTGCTTCTCGGCGAAGTCTTTACGCACGATCCACGCATCAAAGGTCGGCGCGCCGAACTTGGCCAGTTCGCCGGAAGTGATCAGCACTTTGCCGTTTTCCTTGGCGACACCAAGGGCTGGGTCCCACACGTAGGTGGCGTCGATGTCACCGCGTTTCCACGCGGCAATGATGGCAGGCGGGGCAAGGTTGAGGACGGTGACTTTCGATGGATCGATGTTCCAGTGCTTCAGCGCGGCCAACAGGCTGTAGTGGCCGGTGGAAACGAACGGCACGGCGATTTTCTTGCCGATCAGATCCTGCGGGGTTTTGATCCCGGAACCGTCGCGGGCAACCAAGGCTTCAGCGGCGCCGATCTGCGTGGCGATTAGGAAGGTTTCTACCGGGACTTTGCGGGTGATTGCCGCCGTCAGGGGGCTGGAACCGAGGTAACCGATCTGCACGTCGCCAGAAGCGATGGCGGCGATGATGTCGGCGCCGTTGTCGAATTTGCGCCAGTCGATCTTGGCGTTGGTGGCTTTTTCGTACGCGCCGTCGGCCTGGGCGACTTTCGCCGGGTCTACGGTGGTCTGGTAGGCGACGGTGACGTCAGCCGCTTGGGCAAAGAAACTCACCGCAGCCAGAGACGCGGCCGCCAGCAGGCGAAGGGGGAAAGTCAGTTTCATTGAGAAGCTCCTTGTCAGGCGACCGAGAGTCGGCGTGAAAAGGAGACTAAATGATATAAGAATCCGAAAATAAATAACTTTTTCGAATGAGCTTATGAGCGGAAAATTCTAAGAGAGAGTAGTACATCGTTATCCATGTGGGAGCGAGCAAGCCCGCTCCCACAGGTGACCTGCGATTGCAGGTTAGTTGCTGATCGCCAGAATGCTCGCCTGATACGACCCGACAAACACATCGAAATCGCCGACTTCGTTCTGCTCCAGCTCAATCTGCTCGGCCAGCGACGAACGCGCCCGGTCTTCAAATTTCGCCTGATCTTCACTTGAAAGCGGCTCGCTGCGGAAAAACTCCGCATGTGCCTGGCTCTGACGCAGGGAGAACTGAGCAAAGCTCTCCTTGTGCTCAGCCATTGCCACCAGCACCTGGGCCGATGGCGTCAGCGATGGATCCTTGACCTTGGCCAGCTGCGCATCCAGTGCCTTGCTATGTGCATCGCCGCCATGACTCTGATCCAGCATCGCCGCCAGTGGTGCAATCATCTCCAGCAACTCACTGGCCCACTCTTTCAGGTCCACCGGATGGCCGTCGCGTTGCAATTGCAGGCCCGGACGGCGACCTTCCTTGACCACGCTGAGGAAGTTCGAAGTTGCGTTGCCGCACGAGGTATTGGTCAACAGCGGGCTGTCGTTCAGCGCGCAATACAGTAGGAACGCATCGAGGAACCGCGATTCCGGCAGGTCGATGCCCATCGGCAGGAACGGGTTGATGTCCAGGCAACGCACTTCAACGTACTGAATGCCGCGGGCCACCAGCGCCTGGATCGGCCGTTCGCCGGTGTAGGTCACGCGTTTCGGGCGAATGTTGGAGTAGTACTCGTTTTCGATTTGCAGGATGTTGGTGTTGAGCTGAACCCACTCACCGTCCTGATGCGTGCCGATTTCGACGTACGGCGCGTAAGGTGTTGCGACCGCTTTGCGCAGGCTATCGGTATAGCTCGCCAAGTCGTTGTAGCACGGCGTCAGACCGGCCTGGGCGTTGCTTTGGTAACCCAGGTCACTCATGCGCAGGCTGGTGGCGTACGGCAAGTACAAGGTGTCCGGGTCCAGTTGTTCCAACTGGTGCGAACGACCGCGCAGGAAACCGGCGTCCAGCGCAGGCGAAGCACCGAACAGGTACATCAGCAGCCAGCTGTAGCGACGGAAGTTACGGATCAGCGCGATGTAGGCCGACGACTGATAATCGCGGTCGGTGCCGACAAAGCCTTCAGCCTCTTTAAGCAGCGGCCAGAGCTTTTCCGGCAGGGAAAAGTTGTAGTGGATCCCGGCGATGCACTGCATGGTCTTGCCGTACCGCAGGGCCAGGCCCTTGCGGTAGACGTACTTGAGCTGACCGATGTTGGAGGTGCCGTAATAGGCAATCGGGATGTCTTCCTCGGCCGGCAACGGGCACGGCATCGATGGACTCCACAGGTACTCGCTGCCGAGCTTGCTGTAGGCAAAACGGTGGATCTTGTCCAGGCTCGCCAGGGTGTCTGCCGGGTCGGGCAGGGCGGGCGTGATGAACTCCAACAGCGACTCGGAATAGTCGGTGGTGATTTGTTCGTTGGTCAGCGCGGAACCCAATTCTTCCGGGTGCGGCGTTTGCGCCAGGCGACCTTCGCCGGTCACGCGCAGGCATTCACGTTCGATGCCGTGAAGGCACTGTTCGAGCAGAGAGAGGTTAGCGCGCTCGCCGAGCAGAGCCAGGCGGCGGTTGAGAAGTTCGCTCAAGTTGGATTCCTTCACGCGTCAGTCGCCCCAATATGGGGGTGGGCAAGACGGTCTACAAGGGTGAAGTTGAAACTGGCGTTTTCGCCTGGTTTGGGAACCTCTCGGGACTGTTGTCAGCCGGCCAAGGTTTGATCGCCGCAATCCCCTGTGGGAGCGGGCTTGCTCGCGAAGGCGGTGTGTCAGGCGACTTGAATGTTTCCTGAAACACCGCCTTCGCGAGCAAGCCCGCTCCCACAGAAAATCCCGACGCAGCTTTCGTAGCGCCGAAATTAACTCAAATTGATGACATTCATCTACAGGACAGCGAACGTGCCTTGTGCTTTTGCGACGAGTTTGTCGCCTTGCATCACGTCGGCTTCAACCACCAGCGTGCGGCGGCCCGGGTGGATCACCCGCGCCGTGCAAATCACTTCACCGTCTGCGACGGCGCGAATGTAATTGATCTTGCACTCGATGGTCGCGCTCTGCTGGTCAAAACCATGGGTGCTGGAACAGGCCAGCCCCATGGCAATGTCCACCAGACTGAACAAGGCCCCGCCGTGCAGCTTGCCGCCGCGATTGCGCAGTTCTGGCGCAAGCCCGAGGGCGACTTGCGCCACCCCGGCTTCCAGACTGTGCAAGCGACACCCCAGCAACTTGAAAAAAGCGCTTTCGGTCAGCCCGGCCGGGATGTTCATCAGCGTTTCTTCAACTGCTTGGCGTTGGCGAACAGCGAAGCCATGGCGTTGTTGGCCGGAGCCGCCGCCGTGGTTTCTTTACGCGGTGCGGTGTTCTGGGACTGGCGTGGCGCCGAACCCGGACGTGCACCACGGGCACCGTCGATTTTCTCGCCCGGCGTGTCGCTCATGCGCATCGACAGGCCAACGCGTTTGCGCGGGATGTCGACTTCCATGACCTTCACTTTCACCACGTCGCCAGCCTTCACCGCTTCACGCGGATCCTTGATGAACTTCTCCGAAAGCGCAGAGATGTGCACCAAACCGTCCTGATGCACGCCGATGTCGACGAATGCACCGAAGTTGGTCACGTTGGTCACCACGCCTTCGAGGATCATGCCCAATTGCAAGTCCTTGAGGTCTTCGACGCCTTCCTGGAACTCGGCGGTCTTGAACTCGGGACGTGGATCGCGGCCAGGTTTTTCCAGCTCTTGCAGGATGTCGGTGACCGTTGGCAGACCGAAGGTTTCGTCGGTGTACTTCTTCGGATCAAGACGCTTGAGGAAACTGGCATCGCCGATCAGCGAGCGAATGTCGCGGTCGGTTTCAGCGGCGATGCGCTGGACCAGCGGATAGGCTTCCGGGTGAACCGCAGACGAATCCAGCGGGTTGTCGCCGTTCATGACGCGCAGGAAGCCAGCGGCCTGTTCGAAGGTTTTCTCGCCCAGACGAGCGACTTTCTTCAATGCAGCACGAGTCTTGAACGCGCCGTGCTCGTCGCGGTGGCTGACGATGTTCTGTGCCAGGGTCGCGTTGAGGCCGGAGATGCGGGCCAGCAGCGCCACGGAGGCGGTGTTCACGTCCACGCCCACGGCGTTCACGCAGTCTTCGACCACTGCATCCAGGCCACGCGCCAGTTTCAGCTGCGACACGTCGTGCTGGTACTGGCCGACGCCGATGGATTTCGGATCGATCTTCACCAGCTCAGCCAGTGGATCCTGCAGGCGACGGGCAATCGACACGGCGCCACGGATCGACACGTCGAGGTCCGGGAATTCTTTCGAAGCCAGTTCCGACGCCGAGTAAACCGATGCGCCGGCCTCGGAAACCATGACTTTGGTCATCTTCATGGCTGGGTATTTTTTGATCAGCTCAGCGGCCAGCTTGTCGGTTTCACGGCTGGCGGTGCCGTTGCCGATGGCGATCAGGTCCACTGCATGCTTGGCGCACAGGGCCGCCAGAATCGCGATGGTCTGGTCCCATTTGTTGTGAGGTACGTGCGGGTAAACCGTGGCGTGATCCAGCAGTTTGCCGGTGGAATCGACCACGGCGACCTTGCAACCGGTGCGCAGGCCCGGGTCGAGGCCCAATGTGGCGCGCGGGCCAGCCGGCGCCGACAGCAGCAAGTCATGCAGGTTGTGAGCGAACACGTTGATCGCTTCGGTTTCTGCGCCATCGCGCAGTTCGCCCAGCAGGTCGGTTTCGAGGTGGGTGTAGAGCTTGACCTTCCAGGTCCAGCGCACCACTTCGCCCAGCCATTTGTCGGCGGCGCGGTTCTGGTTCTGGATGCCGAATTGCTGGCCGATCATGCCTTCGCACGGGTGCATGGCGCCCGGCAGTTCGTCGCCGACTTTCAGCGCCGAACTCAGAATGCCTTCGTTGCGGCCACGGAAAATCGCCAGCGCGCGGTGCGACGGCATGCTTTTCAGCGGTTCGTCGTGTTCGAAGTAGTCGCGGAACTTGGCGCCTTCCTCTTCTTTGCCGGCGATCACGCGGGCACTCAGAGTGGCTTCCTGCTTGAGGTAGCTGCGCAGCTTGTCCAGCAGGCCGGCGTTTTCGGCGAAACGCTCCATGAGGATGTACTTGGCGCCTTCAAGGGCAGCCTTCACGTCGGCCACGCCTTTTTCAGCGTCGACGAAGCGCGCGGCTTCGACGTCTGGGGTCAGGGTCGCGTCGTTGAACAGGCCGTCGGCCAGCTCACCGAGGCCGGCTTCCAGGGCGATCTGGCCCTTGGTGCGGCGCTTCTGCTTGTACGGCAGGTACAAGTCTTCGAGGCGGGTTTTGGTGTCGGCGAGTTTAATGTCGCGTTCAAGTTGCGGGGTCAGCTTGCCTTGTTCCTGGATGCTGGCAAGGATGCTGATACGCCGTTCGTCGAGTTCTCGCAGGTAGCGCAGACGCTCTTCCAGATGACGCAACTGGATGTCATCGAGGCTGCCGGTCACTTCTTTCCGGTAACGGGCGATGAAGGGCACCGTGGAGCCTTCATCGAGTAGCGCGACGGCCGCTTCGACCTGTTGTGGGCGTACGCCGAGTTCCTCGGCGATGCGGCTGTTGATGCTGTCCATAAAACCACCTGACAAATTGTGAAAGCAGGCTCGCAGGCGCAGAGATAAAGGCTCGGCGAGTCTGGTTGAGCGGCCTGGCCTGCGCCGCTACCTGGATCAACAGGTATCCCGTTGACCCGTGAAATCGAACAATTACTGCCGGCGCCATGAAAATAAAAAACGGCCACCTACAGTAATGATCAGACGTTGCCTGACACAAAAGGCCGCGCATTATAACCAGCGTTCTGTCATTCGGGGGCATCGCAGGCTGTAGGCAGAAAGGCCGGATTCCTGGCGATCAAGGAAAAATCTGCTAACAATGCACACGGTGCGTATAACGGCAGCTACGCCATAATGCGCGCCGAGATCAAAGGAGCATCTAATGAGCAGCACTGCAAACATTGCTGAAGGCGAAAAAATTCTTATTGTTGACGACGATCCAGGGCTGAGCAGCCTGCTGGAACGGTTTTTCGTCAGCAAGGGCTACCGCGCCCGCGCCGTCCCGAACACGGAACAAATGGATCGCCTGCTGGCGCGTGAAGTGTTCAACCTGGTCGTCCTCGACCTGATGCTGCCCGGCGAAGACGGCTTGACCGCTTGCCGCCGCCTGCGCACCGCGAACAACCAGATCCCCATCATCATGCTGACCGCCAAGGGCGATGAGCTGAGCCGCATCAAGGGCCTGGAACTGGGTGCCGACGATTACCTGGCCAAACCATTCAACCCGGACGAGCTGATGGCTCGTGTCAAAGCGGTCCTGCGTCGTCAATCGACTCCTGTGCCGGGCGCACCGGGCAGCGAAGACGAAAGCGTGACCTTCGGTGACTACGAACTGTCCCTGGCCACCCGCGAACTCAAGCGCGGCGACGAAGTGCACATGCTCACCACTGGTGAGTTTGCGGTACTCAAGGCATTGGTGATGAACGCGCGTCAGCCACTGACCCGCGACAAGCTGATGAACCTGGCCCGTGGCCGCGAATGGGACGCGCTGGAGCGGTCCATTGACGTGCAGATCTCGCGTCTGCGCCGGATGATCGAACCCGACCCCTCCAAACCGCGTTACATCCAGACTGTCTGGGGCGTGGGTTACGTGTTCGTTCCGGATGGCGCCGCCACCAAGTGAACGGCGATTTGTAGGAGCGGGTCTTGCGGGCAACGGGTCAGATGACCTTGCTCGCAGACTCGCGATCCGCAATATGCGAGCATCGCTCGCTCCTGCAAGTGTGTAGCGGCTATCCATGAAAACCCCCGTTTGGTTCCCCCAGAGTTTTTTCTCCCGCACCCTGTGGCTGGTGCTGATCGTCGTTCTGTTCTCCAAGGCGCTGACCCTGGTTTACTTGTTGATGAACGAAGACGTGCTGGTGGACCGCCAATACAGCCACGGCGTCGCCCTGACGCTGCGCGCTTATTGGGCGGCCGATGAAGAAAACCGCACGAAGATTGCCGATGCCGCGACCCTGATCCGGGTAGTGGGCGCTGGTGTGCCGGAAGGCGAGCAACATTGGCCTTACAGCGAGATCTATCAGCGGCAGATGCAAGCGGAGCTGGGTGACGACACCGAAGTGCGATTACGCATGCACTCGCCGCCGGCCCTGTGGGTTCGGGCGCCTAGCCTGGGCGATGGCTGGCTGAAAGTGCCGCTTTACCCGCATCCATTGCGCGGCCAGAAAATCTGGAACGTACTCGGCTGGTTTCTCGCGATCGGACTGCTGTCCACCGCCTCGGCGTGGATCTTCGTCAGTCAGCTCAATCAACCATTGAAACGTCTGGTCTATGCCGCGAGGCAACTCGGCCAGGGCCGCAGCGTGCGTCTGCCGATCAGCGATACGCCGAGTGAAATGACCGAGGTTTACCGCGCCTTCAACCAGATGGCGGAAGACGTCGAACAGGCGGGGCGTGAGCGCGAATTGATGCTGGCCGGGGTGTCCCACGACCTGCGCACACCGTTGACCCGGTTACGGCTATCTCTGGAACTCATGGGCGACCACAGCGATCTGACCGACGACATGGTCCGCGATATCGAAGACATGGACGCGATTCTCGACCAGTTCCTGGCGTTCATTCGCGATGGTCGCGACGAGTCGGTGGAAGAGGTGGACCTGAGCGATCTGGTGCGCGAAGTCGCGGCGCCGTACAACCAGAACGAAGAGAAAGTGCGCCTGCGCCTGGAGCCGATTCAGCCGTTTCCGTTGCGTCGGGTGTCGATGAAGCGGCTGTTGAACAACCTGATTGGCAACGCCTTGCATCACGCCGGCAGCGGTGTCGAAGTGGCGGCTTATGTGTCCGGCGATACCAGCGCGCCGTATGTGGTGCTGAGTGTCATGGACCGTGGGGCGGGGATTGATCCGTCTGAGCTGGAGGCTATTTTCAACCCGTTTACTCGGGGTGACCGAGCCCGTGGCGGGAAGGGGACCGGGTTGGGCTTGGCGATCGTGAAGCGGATTGCTTCGATGCACGGCGGGAATGTTGAACTGCGCAATCGGTCTGGTGGTGGGCTGGAAGCGCGGGTGCGATTGCCGCTTGGGCTTATGTTGCCGAGGGATGCCGTCTGACCCGATCGTTCCCACGCAGCGCGTGGGAACGATCAGTGTGTCAACCCTTGCCTTTGGTCCGCGTCATATTCGGCCCACCATTCTTCTCCAGATGCTCGATGATGATCCCCGCCACGTCCTTGCTGGTGGTGGTCTCAATCCCTTCAAGTCCCGGCGAGGAGTTCACTTCCATCACCAGCGGCCCGTGATTGGAACGCAGGATATCCACACCAGCGACCGCCAACCCCATGACCTTCGCCGCACGCAACGCCGTCATGCGTTCTTCCGGTGTGATCTTGATCAGGCTGGCACTGCCGCCGCGATGCAGGTTGGAGCGAAACTCCCCAGGCTTCGCCTGGCGTTTCATCGCCGCGATCACCTTGTCGCCCACCACGAAGCAGCGAATGTCCGCCCCGCCGGCCTCCTTGATGTATTCCTGAACCATGATGTTCTGCTTCAGGCCCATGAACGCCTCGATCACCGACTCCGCCGCCGTCGCCGTTTCACACAGCACGACGCCGATGCCCTGAGTGCCTTCCAGCACCTTGATCACCAGCGGCGCACCGTTGACCATCTCGATCAAGTCGGGAATGTCATCCGGGGAGTGCGCAAAACCGGTGACCGGCAAACCGATTCCTCGGCGCGACAGCAATTGCAGCGAACGTAGTTTGTCCCGCGAGCGGGCGATGGCCACCGATTCATTGAGCGGGAACACCCCCATCATTTCGAACTGACGCAACACCGCGCAGCCATAAAACGTCACCGACGCGCCAATCCGCGGGATTACCGCATCGAAACCCTCCAGCGGCTTGCCGCGGTAGTGGATCTGCGGCTTGTGGCTGGCGATGTTCATGTAGGCGCGCAGGGTGTCGATCACCACCATTTCATGGCCACGCTCGGTACCGGCTTCGACCAGACGACGAGTGGAATACAGACGTGGGTTCCGCGACAGCACAGCGATCTTCATGCAACACCTGTGGAGGAGGTAGATACCGGGAACACCGGCTTGTCTTGTACGTACTTAATGCCCGGGTTGACCACCAACTGGCCGTCGATCAAGGCTTTGGAACCGAGTAACAGGCGATAACGCATGGACTTGCGGCAGGCGAGGGTGAACTCGACCCGCCAGACCCGATCACCGAGGGCCAGGGTGGTGCTGACCACGTAACGCATCTGCGCGTGGCCGTTAGAGCTTTTGATGGTTTTCATCGTCACCAGGGGTGCTTCGCAGCGCCGGTGACGCAGTTGCACCACCGTGCCCAAGTGAGCAGTAAAGCGCACCCACTGCTCCCCGTCGCGCTCGAACGGTTCGATATCGGTGGCATGCAGGCTGGAGGTGCTGGCGCCGGTGTCGATTTTTGCGCGCAGGCCCGCGACTCCCAAATCCGGGAGCGCCACCCACTCGCGCAGACCGACAACGGTCAAATGGTCAAATGTCTTCAATAGGAAAAACCGGCGATTAACGCGTCCAGGTCCCAGGCGTTACCTGGGCCAACGCTTTGAATGCGGGCTTGGCGAACCAGTAACCCTGCATCAGAAAAATTCCACAGTCCGCCAGGAAATCCCGTTCTCCGGCGCTTTCGATCCCTTCGGCAATGACTGTAACGTTCAGCTCCGCACAGATTGTGACAATCCCTCGAACGATAGCCTGACGAACACGATCGCGGTCGACATCGCGGATCAGTGCCATGTCGAGTTTGATCAGGTCCGGTTGGAAATCAGCCAGCAGATTGAGCCCCGAGTAGCCCGCGCCGAAATCGTCGATGGCGGTCTTGAAGCCGAATTCGCGGTATTCACGCAGAATATTGGTCAAATGGCGATAGTTATCTACGTGCTGACTTTCCAGGGTTTCGAAAATCAGCCGGTCGATGGGGAAGTTGTGTTTTTTCGCTGCTTCCAGCGTGCTTTGAATACACAGTTCCGGGCGGTACACGGCGTTGGGCATGAAGTTGATCGACAGATGCGTCTGCATCCCTAGATTCGCCGCGCCTTCAATGGCTCGGGTCCGACAGAGCTGGTCGAAGCGGTAGCGGTTGTCCTCGGTGATCTGATCGAGAACCGACAGTGCACCCTCACCCTTTACACCGCGCACGAGCGCCTCATGGGCGAAAATCGACTGATCTCGCAAATCGACGATCGGTTGGTAGGCAAAGGTAAAATCGAAGCCTAAAGGCTCGCTTTGCTGGCAACCCTGGCAACCGCCCTTGGGCGAGGTCAATGAAGACGGAAATATAGTCACTCAATCACTCCATGCCGGTGAGCCGGCCAAGTCGACATTCTATCTGGAGGGCCGAGTTCTTGCGCCCGACAGAAACGGTAGTACAGTTCCGACTATGGGCTAAAAGAGGAATTCAAGTGGCACAAAAACAGGAAGAGGACGACAAGGTTCGTCTCGATAAATGGTTGTGGGCCGCGCGTTTTTATAAAACACGCGCCTTGGCCAAAGCGGCGATAGAAAGCGGCAAGGTGCATTGCCGGGGCGAGCGCTGCAAACCGGGCAAGGAACCGAGGATCGGCGACGAGTTTCAGATTCGCGCAGGGTTCGAGGAACGCACAGTGGTGGTTCAGGCGCTGTCGATCGTACGCCGTGGCGCACCGGAGGCTCAGGCGCTCTACGCTGAAACCGACGCCAGCATCGCCAAGCGCGAGGCGGCTGCGGCCATGCGCAAGGCTGGTTCGCTGGGCGTGAGCACCGATGGCAAGCCGAGCAAGAAGCAGCGACGGGATTTGTTCAAGTTTCGTGGAAGCAGCAACGACGAGTAAGTCAGTTGCTTCTGTGTTGCCTGTGAAGCAGCCTTCGCGAGCAAGCCCGCACCCACAGTTGACCGCGTACTCCCCGGCGACTCGGTTTAATGTGTGCGGGCTTGCTCGCGAACGAGCGCGCAGCACTCGCCTGGCAGGCGAATTTGGCGAACAACATGCGGATAAACAGCGGAATCACCCCAACCACCGCATTGAGGGACGCAGACTTGCAATTGCCCAAACGTGTAGCCATATCGGGTTAATCGCCAGCAGCGCGTTGGATGGGTGAAAGCGCCACTCGTCGAAAACCAAACACAGCCTCTGATCTGTAGGCCATAACCAAAAGGCCAGCAGTACCAGAGGCAAAAAATTGCATAAGCCAACCGGCGTACATTCCACCTTGCTTGGAACAAACCCGGATTGTTCATAAAATGCGGCTCACGGCTGAACATTGCGCACCCGAGTGGTGCCGCAGAGGCGCAATTTCTCACTGTTTGAATTCATTTTGTCATTACTTCAGATACCCAGACCTATGACCGATTTACCGGATACCGACTACACCCAACGCTTCATCTTCGATGACAGCGACACCCGCGGCGAGCTGGTCGGGTTGGAGCGTAGCTACGCCGAAGTCCTCGCTAAACACCCTTACCCGGAGCCGGTTGCACAACTGCTCGGCGAGCTGATGGCGGCGGCATCGTTGTTGGTCGGCACTTTGAAGTTCGATGGCTTGCTGATTCTCCAGGCCCGTTCCGAAGGCCCGATTCCGCTGCTGATGATCGAGTGCTCCAGCGAGCGCGAAATCCGTGGCCTGGCCCGATACGAAGCCGAGCAGATCGCGCCGGATGCGACCCTCGCCGACCTGATGCCCAACGGCGTATTGGCGTTGACCGTCGACCCGACCCAGGGCCAGCGTTACCAGGGCATCGTCGACCTCGATGGCGAAACCCTGTCGGAGTGCTTCACTAACTACTTCGTGATGTCCCAACAAGTCGGTACGCGTTTCTGGTTGTACGCCGATGGTCGTCGCGCCCGTGGCCTGTTGTTGCAACAACTGCCTGCTGATCGTTTGAAAGACGAAGAAGAACGCGCCGCCAGCTGGCAGCACATCACCGCGCTGGGCAGCACCCTGACCGCCGATGAATTGCTGAGCCTGGACAACGAAACCATCCTCCATCGTCTCTACCACGAAGAGCAGGTTCGTCTTTTCGATGTGCAGAAACTACGCTTCCGTTGCAGCTGCTCCCGCGAACGTTCTGCCAATGCGCTGGTCAGTTTGGGTCTGGAAGATGCCCAGTCACTCGTGATCGAACATGGCGGCAACATTGAGATTGATTGCCAGTTTTGCAACGAGCGCTACCTGTTCGACGCCGCCGATATCGCTCAATTATTCGCCGGCGCGGGTGTTGATACGCCGTCAGATACCCGTCACTAAAACGGTTCAGCGCAGGTAAATTCACTGGTTTGTGCCGGAATAACGCCGTTACGACGGGAGGGCCCTACTATTTTTGGGCTTTTCTGGCATAATCCGGCCCACTTTTTTCGCGGTAGTAGTGCACGACTTTCTACTACAAAACGTTTGGAGCACACTCGGCCAATGGCCGACGGGGAACCTCATGACGCAAGCCAATAACGCCGTGTACACCGATCTGAGTGTTGATGATCTGGTAAAAGAAGCCCTGAGTCGCGGTGAAGGCGAGCTTGCCGATACCGGCGCGCTGGTTGTTCGCACCGGTCACCGCACCGGCCGCTCGCCAGTCGATCGTTTCATCGTTGAAGAGCCGACCACCCAAGCCGCCATCGCCTGGGGCCCGATCAACCGCAAGTTCCCGGCCGACAAGTTCGATGCCCTGTGGGCTCGCGTTGAGGCGTTCAACAACGCGCAAGAGCATTTTGTTTCCCACGTGCATGTAGGTGCGTCCGAAGACCACTACCTGGCCGTGAAGATGACCACCCAGACTGCCTGGCAGAACCTGTTCGGTCGTTGCCTGTTCATCAACCCGGAAAAGTACAACCCGGCTGGCCGTGATGAGTGGCAAGTGCTCAACGTTGCCAACTTCGAGTGCGTGCCAGAGCGTGACGGCACCAACTCCGACGGTTGCGTGATCCTCAACTTCGCTCAGAAGAAAGTGCTGATCGCCGGCATGCGTTACGCCGGTGAAATGAAGAAAGCCATGTTCTCGGTGCAGAACTTCCTGCTGCCGGCTGCCGACGTGCTGCCAATGCACTGCGCCGCCAACATCGGCGAAGCGGGCGACGTGACCCTGTTCTTCGGTCTGTCCGGCACCGGCAAGACCACCCTGTCCGCCGATGAAAGCCGTTACCTGATCGGTGACGACGAGCACGGCTGGGGCGAAGGCGTTGTCTTCAACATCGAAGGCGGCTGCTACGCCAAGTGCATCGACCTGTCCGAGAAGAACGAGCCGGTCATCTGGAAAGCCATCAAGCACGGCGCAGTCCTGGAAAACGTCGTTATCGATGACGCCAAGCACGCCGATTACGACGATGTCAGCCTGACCCAGAACAGCCGCGCCGCCTACCCGCTGGAGCACGTTGCCAAGCGTTCCGAGAAAAACCTCGGTGGCGAGCCAAACGCTGTGATCTTCCTGACTTGCGACCTGACCGGCGTGCTGCCGCCAGTCTCGATCCTCAGCGAAGAACAAGCGGCCTACCACTTCCTGTCCGGCTACACCGCACTGGTGGGCTCGACCGAAATGGGTTCCGGCAGCGGCATCAAGTCGACCTTCTCCACCTGCTTCGGCGCACCGTTCTTCCCGCGTCCGGCCGGCGAATACGCAGAACTGCTGATCAAACGCATCCGCGGCTTCGGCTCCAAGGTCTACCTGGTCAACACCGGCTGGACCGGCGGCGGCTACGGTGTCGGCAAACGCTTCAACATCCCGACTACTCGCGGCGTGATCGCAGCGATTCAGAGCGGCGCGTTGATCGGTGCTGAAACCGAACACCTCGACACCATCAACCTCGACGTGCCATTGGCTGTGCCGGGCGTTGAAACTGGTCTGTTGAACCCACGTAACACCTGGGCTGACAAGGCTGCTTACGATGAAGCCGCTAAAGCGTTGGCTGGGTTGTTTGTTGAGAACTTCAAGAAGTTTGAAGTGAGCGACGCGATCAAGGCTGCTGGGCCGAAGTTGTAAGGCTTGGATTTAGCGAATGAAAAAGCCGCCCTTTGAGGGCGGCTTTTTTGTGGGAGAAAGACGAGTAGTACGGGGTCACTTGGCAGACAGGCGAAACGCGGGAGCCATATTGTTTTGTTCTCGCTTCGACAGCCCAACTGCGCTGGCCACTTTTGCCCACTGACCCACGACCTCTTGGAAGCTCTCAATAATTTCTTCCGCATCTGCACGGCTAACCCGACAGTACCCGGCTACTTCGCGAGCAAGTTCGAGATCCAAAGCATTGTCGGCATCTGTAATGTTGAGCTTTAACCCATCGGCGTGTGCTACCGGGTTCATGTCGTAGGCGTCAGACAGGCGCCACCCCCGGCCGGGGTCAAGGAGAAAACCATGGTTGCGCATGTGGTCGTCTGTATTGGAGACCAGGATGTTGAACACGATACGCGACCACAACTCGCGGAGATCTTTGTCGGGTTCTGAGCCATGCTCCATGAGTACTTCTGCCAGCTCTAGATAGCTGGCGCCCACCGATGCATCGTCACCGTCCACGCGGTCAGTCATGGTCATGGCTGAGGCGAAATGTAGTCGGCCACCCGTTTCGGTACGGTCGAAGCGCTTGACCATGAAGCAGTGTTGGTCGCTCGCATAGCGTTGCGCAATACCCTTCGCTACCCGCAGACCGCATTGATTCGCCAGAACACTCACCACGAATTCCCATCCGCCGACGTCATAGTCGTCCCGAGTGCTCGGAAACTTGGCGATCCACAGATGACCATTTTTGTCAGCAACACTGGCCTTGGGCCTGGCACCGCCCAGTGAACCACCGGGTGCGATCAACATTCTCAGCCACTCGCGTCCATCGAGTGACGTGTTGTCTGGATCGTTCTCCAATGCTCGACTTGCCTGCTCTAACGCGCGTAATTCGACAAAAGGAGGCGCCGCCAATCCATCTCGATCATCCAGAAAATTGCCTTCGTCATTGAGCTTGTAACGAATCGCACCGACTCGATAGAGGTCATGAACGCCTAACAGGAAATCCGACTCATAGAGCTTGGTACCCTTCGGGACCAAGTCGTCACGGATGTCCCGTTCCAGTCGGCGTTTCATCAGCAATTGACCCCAGCGATCCGGGCTTGAGTCGGCAAAAACGCCGAAGCGGGTCTGGTGCTGTCCTGGAAACTGTCGCCCTTCGAAGAGCCTGATGCGGGGATCCAGCGTCGTGAAATTCAACTCGGGATCGGCCAAAGCAGCAGTGTCGTACTCAAACTCGAACACGTTAGTGGAGCGAGCTTTTCCGGCATGAAGAAACCCAAGACGCCTTGGTCCTTGCAGGGTTTCCCAATCGGCATACACCGCGATCAGTGTCATTTTTAATCCGTCTCAGGTTTAGATTTTTTCTTGGTAAATAAATTGGAAAAAGAGTGGGTGTTCAATGGGAAATCAACCTCAAGACTCGAGTCGGAGATGGGGCTTTCCGGTACTTGCGTCGTCCGGTCTTGAATGGGTGACGATGCTTTCGTTGAAGTCACGTTGCGCACTCGTTGGCGTTTACTGGTTGCGGCGCTCGCTCGTGGAGTTAATTGCGCGTCTTGCAGTTGGCGTCCCAACTCATCTGTTGCTGCAAGCTTGCTCAAGTCTTTCTCCAGGCCCAGAACCTGCATCACAGACATATAGGCGCCCATCGTCACGCCTGAGCCGCCGGACTCCAATGAGCGCAGCGTTGTCAGCGACATGCCTGCTCTCTCCGCCACTTGCTTGGCTGTCAGCTTGCGACGTAGCCGAGCGAGTTTGAGTCGTTCGCCAAACTCGGCGAGCAACCTGGATGCAGCCGGCAGCAGGGGGGCTGTTTTTTTAGCCATGTGCCATTATTCCTTCGTTTTTAGGCTTTAACTGCCAGAATAATAGCACTTATGTTGTGATTTGCTGGGCTGCCCAGCGTGTAGCAAGACTCTCGTTGCCAGTACGGCCGCTCCAGATTTACGTGGAAGGCGGATTAGTGAAACTGCCATTATTCCAACTTAAATCGCTAAAAACAGCCAGAATATTGCTACTTAGGTGGTTGGCTAGATCTCTTCCAGAGCTTTTGTATCCCACCGTTGCACCTTGATCGCTTGGTAAAGCATGCCGATGGTCAGTGGGGTTTTGTCGCCACGACCTTTGGCTCGGCGTTTGAGGAACACATCAAACCCTTCCGGCTGAAAGTAGCGATAGGCGTCGTAATCCACGAGGTCGATCCCAAACTGTTCTTCCAGCGCTTCCATCAGATGCCGGGCATGGGCGCCGTCGCAGCCAAGGTCGAAGTTGATTGAAGTGGTGAGGCTGATGGTTCTACGTTCGGGCATGCCGAGTTCTTCGTGCAGCAACTGCATGAGCAGGTGCATGGCATGGCATGGTCGTCGGGGAAGTTGGGGGCAAGGTTCATGGGGCGTCTTCTGTTTAGGGCCATTTCGTGAGACGGATTAAGCCTGATTTTGCGATGTGTTGGATGTCGATCAGAGCTGCAAGCATGGAGTTCGCGGGAAGGCTGGCGCTCACTCCGTACGATCTCGTTCATTTGTTGCACGCTTTCCATCAGCTCATCAAAAAATGTGCTCAAGGT
The DNA here is from genome assembly GCF_030053095.1 of Pseudomonas sp. PMCC200344. Classification (NCBI taxonomy): domain Bacteria; kingdom Pseudomonadati; phylum Pseudomonadota; class Gammaproteobacteria; order Pseudomonadales; family Pseudomonadaceae; genus Pseudomonas; species Pseudomonas sp. PMCC200344. The sequence continues at coordinate 280,080 of NZ_CP125618.1, forward strand.
TATGCCTAGGTTTTGGTCGTTCCAAAGCTCTGCGTCCCTTTCGAGAGCTGGAACGCGGAGCGTCCCTTGAGGCGTTCCCACGCAGAGCGTGGGAACGATCTTCGCTCGGCGTCAGGTTGGTGCTTTCCAGCCCATCATGCGTTGTTGGGCGACTTTCAGTAGGTCGCAGCCGTCCTGAGTCAACAGGTAGAGGGCGTGGGTGATATGCGGGATGTCTTCCACGTCACCGTTTTTGAAGCATTGGCAATGTAGGGTTTTGAGTAGGTCGCTGGAGGCTCGGATACGCTGGAGGGCGGCTTCGAGGATGTCTTGCGGATTGGCCTCTGTGTCGATGATCAGGGGCGGGGAATCGGTGAGGTTGGTTTGGAGTGGGCGGTAGCGATCGGGGAACGGGTTCAATTTATTCATTTTATGTATTCTCAAATGCATCAGATGAAACCACCACCATCGTGACCAAGCGATGGAGGCGGACTGTGTTCGGGTTGGTCAGCCGGAGGAATACATAAGACCGGCACGCCATAAGGCGTCCCAAACACAGCCACCATATAGCGTGCAGACACTTGAGGTGCCGGCAGCATACAACGGACGCGTTTATGTATTCCATCGAGTGACCAAGCCCGAGACGCTGATTTGGCAGCGACAGTCCAACTATAGGTGCGAGTCGCCGGCCGGCGATAGTCGACAAGGTGCCTTCTGTTGTAGGACCGGGATGAAGCTTTGATAGGGCGTTGCCTACGGACTTATGCCTTCCGCAATTTCTCTCGCTTTTTCGAGCGGTTGTTGGTGTCGGGCATTTTTATTTTCATCAGGCATACCGCGTTATCGTTCATCGCGAGCAAGCTCGCTCCCACAGGGGATTGTGGTGGGGCTCAATCAGTGGTGAGTTTCGGTAGTCGTTGCCGTGCGACTTCAAGCAATTCATTGCCATCCTGAGTCAGCAGATACAGCGCGTTGACGATGTTGGGAATATCACTCGCATCCGCCTGTTTGAAGCACAGGCAATACAGCGTTTCGAGCAGTTCACTGGCGGCGTGGATGCGTTGGCGGGCGGCGTCGAGGATTTCGTGAGGGTCGGCTTCTGTATCGATGACCAACACGGGGGTGTCGCTGTAGCGGGATTTGAGCGGGCGATAGCGTTCTGTAAACATCGGGGTTCGTCCTGTGCGAAATCGGGAGGTGGCTCCCGGCAGGCCGAGTCACTGTTTTCAGCCGCGCCGCAGACTATAGAAGGGCACGGCGCCGCGCGGCAATACGGCTTCGATGGACAGGGTTTGTAGGGTTTTACCTGCCTTTTCGGACCGAACCTACGCGTTTCCCGAAGGTTTTTACGCCTAAACCCTTAGACGGCAAATTTCCTACGGGTTTGTCAGGCGCAGCGCAACAAACCTCTGTATGGTGCGCGCCAGAATCAGTAGGACGTTTCGAAACGTCCGTCCAACGCTTAAAGGGAATTAAGTATGCAATGGCTACGTATGGCCTCTATTTTGTTGCTGTGGGCCGGGATTTGTCGCGCAGCAGATGCTGCTGACGCCGGTCACTCGATGGTCCTGGCCAATATGGAACGCACCGGTTGGCCGGATGCGCTGACCAGTCAGGCGAGCATGGACACCGCTTTCCGTGCTGAAGTGCTGATGTTCGGCAAGGCATTGCTGGCCAGCGAAGCGCTGGACGAACAGAGCCTGAAACAACGACTGGGCGTGCGGGATGTGAAGCTCAAGTCGGTCAGGCAGGTGCGTGACGGGCTGTGGGACCGGTTGCTGATCACCTACCGCAGCGCCAGTCAGAACTGCGACGGTGAACCCTTCTGCCCCCGCGTGCGAAGCGTCGCTGATTTGCGTCAGTTGGCGGCAGCCTTCACCGGCGAAATCAGCCCGGCCCATGCCATTTGGGCGAGCAAGAGCCAGGTGTTTCACGAGCAGGCGCTTAATGAGCAGCTGCGAGTGGCGGTGTTGGTGCCTTAGCCATCGTCTGCTGACGATCGTTCGAAGCTGTATCATCCCGTATCGTTTTGGTCCCCGACCTTTTCTCGACTTGCTGCGATCGCCGGCTAGGCTTTTGGCATGGCAGCAGTCAACGGAGTGACAGCTTATGCACAACACCCTGGAACAGGTTTTCGGTTATCCACAGTTTCGGCCCGGCCAGGAAGCGGCGGTCAGCGCGGTGTTGGCCGGGCGTTCGGCGGCGGCGATTTTCCCCACCGGCTCGGGCAAGTCCCTTTGTTATCAATTACCAGCCTTGCTGCTGCCGCACCTGACGCTGGTGGTCTCGCCGCTGCTGGCGTTGATGCAGGATCAGTTGGCGTTCCTTCAGCGCCACGGCATTGCGGCGGGCAGTATCGATTCGGCCCAGAGCCGCGATGACGCCAGCGACGTGATGGCTCGGGCCAAGTCCGGCGAGCTGAAGATTTTGATGATCTCCGTGGAGCGCCTGAAGAACGAGCGTTTCCGCAATTTCTTGCAGCAGGTGCCGATCTCGCTGCTGGTGGTGGATGAGGCGCACTGCATCTCGGAGTGGGGCCACAACTTTCGCCCCGACTACCTCAAGCTCCCCGACTATCAGCGTCAGTTCAACATCCCTCAGGCGCTGCTGCTGACCGCCACCGCGACACCCAAGGTGATCGCTGACATGGAGGCCAAGTTCGCCATCGCCCCCGAAGACGTAGTAACCACCGGTTTCTATCGGCCGAACCTCAATCTGTTAGTGGAACCGGTGCGCGGTCAGGACAAACGCCGACGCCTTGTCGAATGGATGAGCCAGCGTCCCGACCAGCCGAGCATTGTCTACGTCACCCTGCAGAAAACCGCCGAGCACATTGCCGAACATCTGGCCCGCAACGGTATTCAGGCCGAGGCGTATCACGCCGGTTTGCCCCACGAACAGCGCGAAGCAATCCAGCGCCGATTCATGGGCGGGCAGTCCAATTGCATCGTTGCCACCATCGCGTTCGGCATGGGCATCGACAAGAGCGACATCCGCAACGTAGTGCATTTTGACCTGCCCAAATCCATCGAAAACTACAGCCAGGAAATCGGCCGCGCCGGGCGTGACGGGCAGCCGTCCGACTGCCTGGTATTGGCCAACCGCGACAGCCTCAACGTGCTGGAAAACTTCGTCTACGGCGATACGCCTGAGCTGGATGGCATCCGCTTTGTGCTCGACGAGTTGCAGGCCGCCGCGCCCGAGGGGCAGTGGGAGTTTCTGTTGGGGCCGTTGGCGGATCAAAGCAACATCCGCCAATTGCCGCTCAAGACCTTACTGGTGCAGTTGGAACTGCGCGGAATCATTGCGCCGCGTTACGCTTATTACGCCGAATATCGCTTCAAGTACTTGCAGGAGCCCGAGGCTTTGCTGGCCCGCTTCGAGGGTGAGCGCAAGGACTTCGTCGCGGCGATCATCCAGACCTCGAGCCGCGCACGGACCTGGGCTACGGTGAATTTCGATGCGCTGTATGAACAGCATCAGGCCGAGCGTAATCGCGTGGTGAAGGCGCTGGATTATTTCCAGGAAAAGGGCTGGGTCGAGCTTGAAAGTAAGCAAATGACCGAGGTCTACAGCCTGCTGCAAACGGACTTCAACAGCCAGGCCCTGAGTGCCGAGCTACACGCCTACTTCACCCGGCACGAGCGCACCGAGATCGCGCGGATTCACGCCATGCTGGATCTGTTCGCCACGGACCATTGCCTGGGTTATCGCCTGGCCGAGTACTTCGGCGATGAAAATGCGCCGCAGCAGTGCGGGCATTGTTCGGTGTGTCACGGGGATGTGGCGCGGTTGCCGACGCCACCGGAACTACCGGCGCTTGTGGATAAAAACTTCGAGGCGTTGTGCGGTGATTTTATCCACAGGCATGAGCAGTACACCGGCAACACGCCGTCGGCGGAACGTGTGACGCGGTTTTTATGCGGCATCGGCGTGCCGCTGTTCACCAAGCTCAAGGCACGGTCGATTCCCGGGTTTGCAGCGCTGGAGGATTATCCATATGCCGAAGTCCGGACGTGGGCCGAGGCGTATTTGCCGGCGTAGATCCATTCGCTGAATGTTGCTCATCACAAGAATAAATTTCAAAAATGCGCGGTGGCTGACTATGGTGAAGGCTGTCTTTGGATCGCCAACAAGAGAACAACCATGAGCCAGACACCGTTCAATATTCAGCGCGCCGCCGTCATTGGCGCCGGCACCATGGGCCGTGGCATTGTCATGTGCCTGGCCAACGCCGGCGTCCCGGTGCAGTGGGTTGATAACAATCCACAGATGCTTGAGCAGGCGCTGGCTGCCGTGGCGGACACCTATGCCCACAACGTGCGTCAGGGACGGATCGATCAGGCCGAAGCGGACGCTCGCATAGCACGGGTAACGGCGGCGGCTGACTACACAGCCGTCCGCGATGTCGATCTGGTCATCGAAGCGGTGTACGAAAACCTCGAGCTCAAGCAGAAAATCTTCCGTGAACTGGACGTTCTGCTCAAACCTGAAGCGATTTTGGCCAGCAATACCTCGGCGCTGGATATCGATGCCATCGCTGCGGCTACTCGCCGCCCGCAACAGGTCCTGGGCCTGCACTTCTTCAGCCCGGCGCACATCATGAAACTGCTGGAAATCGTTCGCGGTGCCCAGACTTTACCGGTGGTGCTTGAGACTGCTCTGGCACTGGGCAAGCGCATGGGCAAGGTCAGCGTGGTGTCGGGCAACTGCCATGGTTTCATCGGCAACCGCATGCTGCATCCCTATGCGCTCGAAGCGCGCAAGATGTTGCTCGAAGGCGCTTATCCCTATCAGGTCGATGCGGTGCTGCAAGGTTTTGGCTTCGCTATGGGGCCGTTCCGCATGTACGACGTGGTCGGCATCGATCTGGAGTGGCGCGCTCGGCAGTTGGCCGGCTTAGGGCAAGATGCGCCTGAGGTTCAGGTGGACAATCGTCTGTGCGAGTTGGGTCGTTTCGGTCAGAAGAGTGGTAATGGCTATTACCACTATGAGCCGGGCAGTCGCCAGGCTGAGCACGATGTTGAAGTCGATGCGCTGGTGTTGAAGGTCAGCGAAGGGTTGGGCTTCCAGCGTCGCGAGATCGGGCCTGAGGAGATTCTGGAGCGCTGCTTGCTGGCACTGGTCAACGAGGGTGCGAAGATCCTTCAGGAAGGGATTGCCGAATCGGCGCACGACATCGATCTGGTGTACCTCAATGGCTATGGCTTCCCGGCGGACAAGGGCGGGCCGATGGCTTGGGCGGACCAACAGGGATTGGTGGATATTCATCAGCGATTGTTGCAGCTGGAAACCAAGCAGGGTGATCAGTGGAAACCGGCTCGATTGATTGGGGAGCTGGCGGCAGTGGGTAAAGGATTTGCGGATCGGTAGACTCTACGACGGGTGATCGTTTCCACGCTCTGCGTGGGAATGCAGCCCGATCATTCGAAACGGGAAGCAGCCATGAATCAACGCACCGACTACCCCCACTTCCAACCCATCACCACCCGCTGGCACGACAACGACGCCTACGGACACGTCAACAACGTCACTTACTACAGTTTCTTCGACACGGCAGTGAACACCTACCTGATCGAAGTCGGCGGCCTGGATATCCATGACGGCGAGGTGGTGGGTTTTGTGGTGAGTTCGGCTTGCGATTACTTTGCCTCCATTGCCTTCCCCGATCGGATCGAGATCGGTTTGCGGGTGGGCAAATTGGGCAACAGCTCGGTGCAATACGAGCTGGCCGTGTTCAAGGTCGGGGAAGACGAAGCCTGCGCGGCGGGGCGCTTCGTGCATGTGTTTGTGGATCGAGTGTCGAATCTACCCGTGGCGATTCCGGCCGGGTTGCGCGATGCAATGGAGCGCTTGGTAGTTTGACAGGCAAAAAAAATCGCAGCCCGAGGGCTGCGATTATTTGATTTACCGGTCCACGAGGCGATTCAAGCCTCAGTCGTCATGGCGATGTTTATGCTTGCGATGGCCGTAGGCATGGCCGCGACCCCGATGTCCGTCACGGTAGTAGCGACGATCATCATGACCACGACGATAGGAGCGACGATCATCGTCGTCATCGCTCTTGTTGCCCATGTAGTTACCCAGCGCGCCACCGGCGCCGCCGCCTGCTGCGGAGCCGATCAGGCTGCCGGTGGTGCCGCCCATGCTGCGGCCGACCACGTTACCGCCTGCTGCGCCCAACGCACCGCCAATGGCTGCTTCGCCACGGCTGCGTTTGTCTGCGCCAACAGCGCTACCACCCGCGCCGCCCAAGGCCGCGCCAATGGTGGAACCTGTACTGCCGCCTAATGACTGACCGACGACTGAGCCCAGAACCCCGCCCAATGCGCCGCCCACACCTGCTTCGGTGGTGCCGCCGGCAGAAGCGATGCCACTGACCAGGCCAAGGGACAACAAGAGAATCGAGGAGAACTTCATTAGAGGAACCTCAAGGGGATGACGGCGCGATCCTGAGGCTGTGTCATGGTCGTGACAATCGAAATCCGACGAGTAACACGACTTGAGCACATTTCTATAAGTTGCTGTTTTTTAGACGGAACTTAAGTGTTTTTCGCCGGTCTTTAGCTACTTCGGATAGGCCGTTTTTATGCAAAAACGGCCTTTTTTGTGGGCGTTTGGAAAGTGTTTGCAGTGACCAGGCTCAGGCCGACGTCGCCATAATCAACCCGGTTTCACTCGCCGCTTCCAACCGGATCGCCACGAACTTCGATGTCGGCGTATGGCTGCCATCCCCGATGCTTTCCAGCGGCACCAGCGGATTCACTTCCGGGTAGTAAGCCGCCGCTTGCCCGGCAGGAATATCAAACGCCAGTAGCGTAAAGCCCTTCACCCGACGCTCGCGGCCATCATCCCAGATCGAAACGATGTCAGCCTTCTGCCCCGGCTTGAACCCCAGGCGAATGATGTCGGCTTCGTTGACGAACAACACATCACGCTGACCTTTCACCCCGCGATAGCGGTCATCAAGCCCATAAATCGTGGTGTTGTACTGATCGTGGGAACGCATCGATTGCATGATCAGGTCCGGCAATACGCCGGTGGCGCGAGTGCGTTCGTGCACCAGATCTTTAGGCAGGACGTTCGGACGGAAATTGGCGCGCCCCGACGCGGTATTCCAGCGGCGAGCACCGGCGCTGTTGCCGAGGTAGAACCCGCCCGGGTTCTGGATCTTCTCGTTGAAGTCCTTGAAACCCGCAACGGTGTCGGCGATCAGGTCGCGGATGCGCCGGTAATCGGCAACCAGCCAGTTCCAGTCTACCGGTTTGCTGCCCAGGGTCGCGGCAGCGATGCCGGCAATGATCGACGGCTCAGAGCGCATCAGGTTCGACAGCGGCTGCAACTGGCCGTTGGAGGCGTGAACCATGCTGAACGAGTCTTCGACGGTCACCGCTTGCGGGCCTTCGGTCTGGATGTCAATGTCGGTGCGGCCCAGGCACGGCAGGATCAACGCGTCTTTACCGTGCGCCAAATGGCTGCGGTTGAGCTTGGTGCTGATTTGCACGGTCAGGTCGCAGTTGCTCAGGGCCTGGAAGGTCCGGGAGCTGTCCGGGGTGGCTTGGGCGAAGTTGCCGCCCAGACCGATAAAGACTTTCGCGCGGCCGTCGGCCATGGCATGGATCGCCTCGACCACGTTGTGACCGTTTTCACGCGGCACCTTGAACTTGAAGCGACGCTCCAGGGAATCGAGGAACGCCACTGGCGGACGCTCGTTGATGCCCATGGTCCGGTCGCCCTGCACGTTACTGTGGCCGCGCACCGGGCACAGACCGGCGCCGGGCCGGCCGATGTTGCCGCGCAGCAACATCAGGTTGGCGATTTCCTGGATGGTCGCTACCGAATGGCGATGCTGTGTGATGCCCATCGCCCAGCACATGATCACGTTCTTGCCTTTGGCGTACATCCGCGCCGCTTGCTCGATTTCAACCAGCGTCAGGCCGGATTGTTGGACGATCTGCTCCCACGAGGTGTCGTCGACGATGCCCAGGTATTCCAGCACGTTGACACTGTGTTCATTGAGGAAGTCGTGGTCGAATACGGCAGGCTCACCCGACTTCTGTGCGTCACGCTCCCACTGCAGCAGGAACTTGGCCATGCCGCGCATGATCGCCATGTCGCCGCCCAATGCCGGACGGAAGTACGCGGTGTTGGTCGGCTTGTCGCCGTTGGTGAGCATTTCGATCGGGTGTTGCGGGTGCTGGAAGCGTTCCAGGCCGCGCTCCTTCAAAGGGTTGATGCATACCACCTGAGCGCCGCGTTTCACCGCTTCGCGCAACGGTTCGAGCATCCGTGGGTGGTTGGTGCCAGGGTTCTGACCCCAGACAAAAATCGCGTCGGCGTGTTCGAAGTCGTCGAAGGTGACGGTGCCTTTGCCGACGCCGACACTTTGCGCCATGGCCACACCGCTGGCCTCGTGGCACATGTTCGAGCAATCGGGGAAGTTATTGGTGCCGTAGGCACGCACGAACAATTGATACAGGTACGCCGCTTCGTTACTGGCGCGGCCCGAGGTGTAGAACTCGGCTTGATCCGGGCTCGACAGGCCTTGCAGGTGTTTGCCAATCAAGGCGAAAGCCGCTTCCCAGCTGATCGGCTTGTAGCGATCGGTCTCGGCGTCGTAGCTCATTGGCTCGGTCAGACGGCCCTGATATTCCAGCCAATAGTCACTTTGTTCCAGCAACGAGCTGACGCTGTGTTTGGCAAAGAACGCACCGTCGACACGGCGTTTGGTCGCTTCCCAGTTCACTGCTTTGGCGCCGTTCTCGCAGAACATCACCATGCCCTTTTCCGGAGAATCACCCCAGGCGCAACCGGGGCAGTCGAAGCCGCCGTTCTGGTTGGTCTTGAGCATTATGCGGAGGTTTTTCAGCGCGTTATCGCTGGTCAACCAGGCCTGGGCGACGCTGATCAGCGCGCCCCAGCCACCGGCTGGGCCTTTATAGGGCTTGTAGCGAGGGACGGGTTTCTGGTCGGCTTGACGATGTTGACTCACGCTTGGTTCTCCGTCGCAGGGCTGTAGACCCGCGGCGCATTTTTCTGCGGCAGGTGGATGAGATTGAGGTTGTGGCGACGGGCCCATTGCACGGCAAGGCCCGTGGGCGACGACAGGCTGACCAGGGTCTGGATACCTGCGCGCAACACTTTCTGGATCAATTCGAGACTGCAACGGCTGGTGACAATCACCAGCCCGCCGGTGGTCGGGATCTTCTGACGGATCAGTCCGCCAATCAGCTTGTCGAGGGCGTTGTGTCGGCCGATGTCTTCGCGGCCCATCAGCAATTGGCCCTGACTGTTCATGAACACGGCGGCGTGCACCGCGCCGGAGTATTGGCCAAGAGGCTGGAACGCACCGATGCGCTGACGTAAACCATCGAGCCATTCGGCGGGTGGCAAGGGTGCGCCGGGCAGGATCTTGAGGTCTGGCAATGCCTGCTCCACCGCTTCCACACCGCAGAGTCCGCAACCGCTGGTGCCAGCCATTTGCCGACGCTGTTGCTTGAGGTTCCAGAAGGCGCGGTTGGCGATGGTCACTTGCGCGTATTGCGCTGAATCCGAGCCGCTGAGTTGCAGGTCATAAATGTCGGAAGCGTCTTCGATGATGCCGCTGCCGAGGCTGAAGCCGACGATGAAGTCTTCAAGATCGGTCGGTGTCACCAACATGACCGCCTGGCTGATGCCGTTGTAAGCAATCGCCAACGCGACTTCTTCGGCCAGCGCGGTGCTGGCCGATTCGGTGTCTTGAAGGTCGCAGTAACTGTACGTCTGGCTTGCGGCGGGCGCTGGCGTTTCGAGGGCTGGCGCCGCGCAGACAGGGTGCTTGGCGTTCATGAGGTATCACCGACGGTTTAGGCTGCTTTAAGCCTAGGCGCGTCAACTTGTCGCGTCTAATCGCTAATACTGATCTACCGATAGATGGCGTCGATCAAGAGCTCGGCAGCGATTGCTGAAGAATCGCGAAACAGGCTTCCGCAAGCGCCGAACGCGGGGCGCTGCGACGCATGATCAGCCCCAGCCGGGCGAGGGTTTGAGCATTTTCGATGGGTTGCAGGCGCAAATGATCGGTGAGTTTTTCCAGGCCTCCGTCCAGCGGCATCACGGCACAGCAGAATCCGCCGTGCACTGCTTGCAACAATTGGTGGACGGCATCGGTCTGCAACAAGGGTTGTGGGGTGAGGCCGCGACTGTGGAAGTTGTGGTCGATGGACTGCCGGAAATGCATACCGCTGGTGAGCATGCCCAGCGGCAGTTCGATCAGCGACTCCCAACTCAGCGGCGCCTCGCCGAAACTGAAGAAGCGCTGATCGTAGAGCAGGCCCATGCGGGTTTCGCTGAACGCCAGGGAATCGAAGCGTTCGCCGTCCAGTCGCTCCAGGTACGAAACGCCGAGGTCCAGGCGATTGTTTGCCAGTTGTTCGAGGATTTGTTCAGAACTCAGGGCTGAGAGTTCGAAGCGCAGGTTCGGGTGTTCGGCGTGCAGGCGTTGCATCAGCGGCAGCGGATCGAAGCTCGACAGCGGCACCACGCCCAGACGCAACGTACCGACCAGATTGCCGCGACAGGCAGCCGCCTCGGCCTGCAAACCGTCGTAGGCCGCCAGCACGGTGCGCGCCCACGCCAGCACCCGTTCACCCGGCGCGGTGAACCCTTCGAAGCGCTGACCGCGATTGACCAGCGGTAACTCGAGTTCTTCTTCGAGGCTGCGCAGGCGCATGGACAGGGTCGGCTGGGTGATGTGACAACGCGCAGCGGCCTGGCCGAAATGCCGGGTTTCGTCGAGGGCGATGAGGAATTTCAGTTGCTTGATGTCCATCTTCGCTCCAGGGCGCGGGAAGGTTCGGATTCTAGCGCTTGGGGGGAAGCGGCGTCATTGGTCGGGTTGGAACCGCAAGTGACAGCCTTGGTCTAGGCTTTTGCGTCTGGACCCTTATCCCATGGAGAGAACACGATGAGCCTTTTCAGCTTTTTAAAAGATGCCGGTGAAAAAATCCTTGATGCGCTGACGCCAGACAAGGCCGAAGCCAACAGCGAAGCGTTAACCAAGCACGTGAAGGATGCGTTGACGGGAATCGACACTTCCAAGATTCAAGTGAAAGTCGAAGGCGATAAAGTCATCGCCAGTGGCGAAGCCGCCAGTCAGGAAGAGAAGGAAAAAATCCTTCTTGCGCTCGGTAACGTGGCCGGAATCAGCGGTGTTGATGACCAGATCACCGTGACCGGACCGGTGGCCACACCCGCGAAATTTGTGACGGTCGAGAAGGGCGACACCCTCAGCGCCATTTCCAAGCGTGTGTACGGTGATGCCAACAAGTATCAAAAAATCTTCGAGGCCAATAAACCGATGCTCAAGGACGTGAACAAGATCTATCCGGGGCAGTCGTTGCGGATTCCTGAGTAAACCTCTAGACCGCTTTCGCGAGCAGGCTCGCTCCCACATTTGATCTACAGTGGACACATCATTTGTGTACGACGCGGATCCGTGTGGGAGCGAGCCTGCTCGCGAAGCAGGCGATAAGGTCTCAAAGCCCTGCAATGAGCTCCCGATAATCCCCCACCGCCGCAAACTCGGCCGTGTCCTTCGGCCCTTTACGGCTGTCCGGCTCACGCACGGCCAACAAATGCGCCACACCAAAATCCCGCGCGCTGCGCAGGATCGGCAAGGTGTCGTCGATAAACAGACTGCGCGTTGGATCGAACCCAATGTCCGCCTGCAAGGCATCCCAGAACTGTGGGTTTTCCTTGGCGAACCCGTAATCGTGGGAACTGATCAACCGCTCGAAGTACGGCGCCAGTTCGATCCTTTCCAGTTTCAATGACAGCGAATCGCGGTGTGCATTGGTGATCAGCACCACGCGCTTGCCGGCTTGTTTGATGGCGGCCAGAAAGGTGTCCGCATCCGGTCGCAAGGCGATCAGGTGCGCGGTTTCCAGTTTCAGTTCGCGCACCGGCAGTTTGAGCTCGGCGCTCCAGAAATCCAGGCAATACCACTGCAACTGGCCGGCGTTGCGTTCGAACAACGGTTGCAACTCCATCTCGGCCATGGCCCGACTCACCCCGTGCAACTCGGCGTAACGCTGGGGCAGGTGTTCCATCCAGAAATGGTTGTCGTAATGCAGGTCCAGCAGCGTGCCGTCCATATCCAGCAGAACGGTGTCGATGTCGCGCCAGGGCAGCAGGGACATAAAAACTTCTCCAGCGGTAAAAAAGATATCCGACGTAAACAATCAGGATAGGCCGGGTATAGTAACGCGCTATCGCCAAGGAGCCGCTCATGCGCCAGAAACCCACCATCCTCGCCCGCGAGATCGTCGCCACCAGCCGTTTGTTCTGCGTCGAAGAGCTGAAGTTGCGCTTTTCCAATGGCGTGGAGCGCACGTATGAGCGACTGGTGGGCAAGGGCGCCGGTTATGGCGCGGTGATGATTGTGGCGATGCTGGATGCGGACCACGCGGTGCTGGTTGAAGAGTATTGCGGCGGCACCGATGAATACGAGCTGTCCTTGCCTAAAGGCTTGATCGAGCCGGGCGAGGACGTGCTGGCGGCGGCCGAGCGGGAGCTCAAGGAAGAGGCCGGGTACGGCGCCCGGCAACTGGAGCATCTGACTGAGTTGTCATTGTCACCCGGTTACATGAGCCAGAAGATCCAGGTGGTGTTGGCCACTGATCTGTACGAAGAAAGCCTTGAAGGCGATGAGCCTGAGCCGATGGGCGTGGACAAAATCAACCTGCGTGAATTGTCGGCCCTGGCCCAGAACCCGCGATTCACTGAGGGCCGTGCATTGGCAGCACTGTATCTGGCCCGTGATCTACTGACTCAGCGTGGAGTGTTCCAGCCATGATTTTCCCCCATCCGTTGATGGCGCCTGTTGTTGAACTGGCGCTGAAAGCCGGTGAAGCGATTCTGCCGTTTTGGCGTGCCAACGTCGCCGTGACTGCAAAATCCGATGATTCTCCGGTGACGGCCGCCGACATGGCCGCTCACCATGTGATCCTGGCCGGGCTGACGGCGCTGGACCCAAGCATCCCGGTGCTGTCGGAAGAAGACGCCAACATTCCCCAGAGCGTGCGCGCCGGGTGGCAGCGTTGGTGGCTGGTGGACCCACTGGACGGAACCAAGGAGTTCATTTCCGGTAGCGAAGAATTTACCGTCAATATCGCGCTGATCGAACAAGGCCGAGTGGTGTTTGGCGTGGTGTCGATGCCGACTAACGGGCGCTTCTACGTCGGTGGTGCGGGTCTGGGCGCGTGGCGTGGCGATAAAGACGCGGCGCCTTCGCCGATTCAGGTTCGCGACGTGCCAGCCGCAGGTGAGGCGTTTACGGTGGTTGCCAGCCGTCGGCATTCGAGTCCTGAGCAGGAGCGTTTACTGGCTGGGTTGAGTGACAGTTTGGGTGAGCTGCAATTGGCCAATATCGGCAGTTCGTTGAAGTTTTGCCTGCTGGCAGAAGGGGCGGCGGATTGTTATCCCCGGTTGGCGCCGACTTCGCAGTGGGACACGGCGGCGGCACAGGGCGTGCTGGAAGGGGCGGGTGGTGAGGTGCTGGATTTGAGCGGTGCGCCGTTCAGTTATCCGGCGCGGGAGTCGTTGTTGAATGCATTTTTCCTGGCGCTGCCGGCGAAGGCTGCGTGGCGCGAGAAATTGTTGACGTTGGCGCGGACCTGAAGATCAAGGGATCGCAGCCTCGTTTCACTCGACAGCTGCTACAGCTGCTACAGCTGCTACAGAGAAACGCGTCCTTGTAGCAGCTGTCGAGTGAAACGAGGCTGCGATCTTTTGCTTCAACGGTGAAGGACGTACTGCCCGGTAAACGTCACCGCATCTTCCTCACTCCCCACATTCACAATCCTTGAATGCAGCTTCAACCGCGCCCGTCCATACCGCTCATACATCGCCAAAAACTTCTTCCACACTGCCGCACTCGGCGCATGGCAAATCGCTGTCGCGTCCATGGTCACTGGCAGCGGATAGCTGATCTGCCCTTCCTGAATCACGATGTGCCCGCCTTCAACCCCTTCTTCACGCAAACGCAAATGCAGCCAACCCCAACCGGCCAGCACGGCGCCGCAATACAGGCTGCCGCCGAACATGGTGCTCTTGTGATTGACGTTGGCCTCCAGCGGCAAGTGCAGGCGCAGTTGCTGGTCGTGCCAATCGAGCACTTTGAGGCCCATATCCCGCGTCAGGGGAATGTCGCGATGGAGGACTGATTCCAGATGACGGCTGTCGCGGCTCATGCATGGATCTCTTGTTTGAAGATGATGAATTGACGGTAGCTCAATCGAGTTCGTCGGTGTGGCTGCTACCACCGTCGGCGAAGTTCAGCCCGTGCTTGCGCAGTTTGTCGTGCAAGGTCTTGCGTGGGATGCCAAGGGCTTCGGCGAGGCTGCGCACCGAGCTGTGAGAACGCGCCAGTTCGGCGGCGATCAAGCTCTTCTCGAAGTTTTCCACTTGTTCGCTGAGACCGCCGCTGACCACTTCGACCGTCATGCCGACAGCGCCATCCGCTGCGTTATTGTCCAGGGCCAGTTCCAGGCCCAGGGCGAAGCGTTCGGCCGCGTTCTGCAATTCCCGCACGTTGCCCGGCCAGGTGTGGCGCAGCAACAGGGCGCGTTGTCCCGGTTGCAACTCGTGGGGTGGCAGACCGTGACGGGCGCTGGCTTCGTCGGCGAAATACTGGAACAGCATCAGTGCATCTTCGCCGCGCTCACGCAGCGGCGGAATACGCAGCGGTGCGACGTTCAGGCGGTAATACAAGTCGGCACGGAAGCGGCCCTGGTCGGCGGATTGACGCAGGTCTTCCTTGGTCGCGGCGATGATGCGGATGTCCAACGGGATCAGCTGATTGCCGCCCAAGCGCTCGACGACCCGCTCTTGCAGCAAACGCAGCAATTTCACCTGCACATCCAGGCTCATGCTTTCGATTTCATCAAGAAATAACGTGCCGCCATTGGCGAATTCGAACTTGCCGATGCGACGCTTTTGCGCGCCGGTAAAGGCGCCTGGCTCGTGACCGAACAGCTCGCTTTCTACTACCGACTCGGCCAGGGCGCCGGCATTGATCGCCACGAACGGACCGTTACGACGGCTCGACAGATCGTGCAATGCACGTGCGACAACTTCTTTACCGGCGCCGGTTTCACCCAGGATCAGCACATCAGCCTTGGTCGCCGCCAATGCTCCGATCTGCTCGCGCAGGCGCAGCATCGATGCCGATTGCCCGACCAGTCGGGTACTCAGTTCATTGCGATCGCTCAGGGCCAGACGCAGGCTGCGGTTGTCCAGCACCAGCCGGCGCAAGGCCAGGGCACGGCGCACGCTGTCGAGCAGGGCGTCGCTGGCGAAGGGTTTTTCCAGAAAGTCATAAGCCCCGGCGCGCATCGCTTGCACGGCCAGCGGCACATCGCCGTGACCGGTAATCAACAGCACTGGCAGATCCGGGTCCTGGGCATGCAGTTCGGTCAGCAGTTCGAGACCGTCCATGCCCGGCATGCGGATGTCACTGACCACCACGCCGGGCCAGTCGCGCTCCAGTTTTACGGCCAGGCCCTTGGCTTCGGCCAGTGGCAGAATTTTCAGGCCGGCGAGGTCCAGGGTCTGGCTCAGGGCTTGACGCAGGTGGGGATCGTCGTCGATCAGCACGACCTGGATGCGGTTGTCGATGGTCATGCACTTCGGTCCTCGGACGGTTGCAGGCTCACACCCGGTGCGCCTGCACGCAATTTCAGGGTAATCAGGGCGCCGCCTTCCTTATGGTTGGCGAACGACAGTTCACCCCCGAAGGCACGCATCAGGGTTTCGCAAATCGCCAACCCCAGACCAAGCCCCTGAGTGCGGGTCTTGGTGGTGTAGAAGGGCTCGCTGGCACGACCAAGGGCTTCCATGCAAAACCCGGGACCATTGTCGCGAATGTACAGATTGACGCCGTCGGCGGTGGATTGGGTACTCAACCAGAGCTTACGCGGCGGGCCTTTTTCCGTCAGGGCGTCCAGGGCGTTGGCCAGCAGATTGCCGAGCACCTGACGCAGACGGGTTTCCCCGGCCTCGACCCACAGGGTGGCGGCCGGCAAATCGCGAATCAGCTCGACTTCCATGCCGCGCCGACGCTTGGCCAGCAGCGCCAGCGCGTCGTCCAGCGCCGGTTGCAGGGCGACGCTTTCCGGGGCGTGGCGATCGCGCCGGGCGAAGGCGCGCAGGTGGGCGATGATCGAGGCCATTCGCCCGGTCAGTTCGCTGATCAGCTTGAGGTTGCCGCGCGCATCGTCGGTGCGCTGATGATCGAGCAGCACTTCGGCGTTTTCGGCGTAGCTGCGGATCGCCGCCAGCGGTTGATTCAATTCGTGGCTGATGCTCGCCGACATGGTGCCAAGGGCCGACAGTTTGCCGGCCTGCACCAGATCATCCTGAGCGCGCACCAGCTCTTGCTGAGCCTGTTCGCGTTCCAGCACTTCCTGTTTCAGTCGACGGTTGAGGCCTTCGAGGTCGCTGGTCCGCTCGGCTACCCGACCTTCCAGCTCGCGACGGGCCTTGGCTTCGAAGGCGATTCGTTCGAGATAATGACGGCGTCGCTGCATCATCAGACCCAGCAGCAACATCAACACCAACAACGTCGCGCCGCCGATGGCGACGACCGTGCGTACCGGGCGATCGATCAAGGTGCGTGGGGCGAGGATGCTGACGTTCCAACCGGTTTCCGCGATTGGCTGGGTCTGCGTCAGCCAGGCGCTGGGGTTGAGCTCCAACGGTTTGGGATCGCGAGTCGGATAGGGTTGCATCGCCGTAATAGCCTTGCGTTCTTCTTCGCTCAACGGGCGGGTCGAGCGGAATCGCCACTCGGGCCGCGACGTGAGAATGACCACGCCGTTATGGTCAGTCAGCAGCAGTTGTTCCGGGGTTTTGCCCCAGAGGCTTTCGGTATGGTCCAGGTCGACCTTGACCACCAGCACACCGATGATCTTTTCGCCGTTACGCACGGCGGCGGCGAAGAAATAGCCGCGCTTGGCCGATGTCGTTCCCAAACCGAAAAAACGCCCAAGCCGGCCGGCCATGGCTTCGCTGAAATACGGCCGGAAGGAAAAATTACGCCCGACGAAACTGTCGTGTTTGTCCCAGTTGGATGCGGCCAGGGTCTTGCCCGTGGTGTCCATCAGGTACATGACTTCGGCGCCGGTCTGGGCGCTGATGTTTTTCAACAAGCGATTGGCGTTGCCCTGAGTGACGCCATCGTCGGGCGCGCCGAGGACGGCTCGCAGGGCCGGAAGATCGCCGAGGATCTGCGGTAACACTTCATAACGGTGCAGGGTGCCCAGCAGGTTGGCGACGTAAAGGTCGAGGGTCTGACGGTTCTGCCCGGCCAGTTCGCTGCGGTAGTAACGCTCGGCCAGATGCTCCAGCGGCCACAGCAATGGCGCCAGGCACAGCGCGAGCAGGGCCAGGCTGCGCCAGCGGGGTCTGCGGGGGAGGGTCGGAGTCATGAGCATCGAGCGCCTGTGGGTACAGGCGCATTATGCCTAGGCTTGCGGGCGCAGTCTGCGCGCCGTGGGTCAGGCACGCCTGTGCGGCGAAGATTCAGACGGTGTTTCAGGAAAAGACGTCAGCGTCCTTGAAGAACGCGGCGGCCTGATCTTTATGGGACAGTTTCGGTGCTTCGTCCAGTTGCCAATCAATGGCCAGGTCCGGATCGTCCCAGCGAATGCAGCGCTCGGCGGACGGGGTGTAGTAGTCGGTGGTTTTGTAGAGGAATTCGGCGAACTCGCTCAGCACCACGAAACCGTGGGCGAAACCCTCCGGGACCCAGAGTTGGCGATGGTTCTCGGCGGACAGACGCACGGCCACCCATTTGCCGAAATGTGGCGAGCTGCGGCGAATGTCTACGGCCACGTCGAGTACTTCACCAACTGTGACGCGAACCAGTTTGCCCTGAGTGTTTTCCAGTTGGTAATGCAGGCCGCGCAATACGCCTTTTTGCGAGCGGGAATGGTTGTCTTGAACGAAACTCGTCTCCAGGCCAGTCGCTTCTTTGAAAGCCTTGGCGTTGAAGCTTTCATAGAAGAAACCGCGCTCGTCACCAAATACCCTGGGTTCGATGATCAGAACACCGGGCAGGTCGGTGGTGACTACTTTCATGGTCTTTCTCCAGCAATAGGCGTTGATGGGCGACATTCTTGCGCAAAGTGGCGGCCGGTGCGAGTGGAGTGATTTTTTTCCTGATCCGGTAACTGATTTGTCGAGCCTCAGGAGGGTTTCAGGCAGGCGAAGGGGTTGCGTATCGCCCCAAGCAGTGGCGATATAAGCGCCTAATAAAATTTCAGGGGTCGTTGTATGCCACTCGCCACGTTGATTCATCGCGCCAGTTTGCCCAGCCCGCAAGTGTCTGCGGAGCAAGCGCTTGAGCTGTTGAAGGGACATTACGGCCTGAGTGGAAGGTTGCAGGCCCTTGGCAGCCAGCAGGATCTTAACTTTCGGGTCGACAGCGACCAGGGGCGTTTTGTCCTGAAAATCTGCCGTGGCGACTACTCGGCGCTGGAGCTGCACGCCCAGCACGCTGGGCTCAAGCATTTGGGTGAACACCCTGATGTGCATGTGCCGCGAGTGATTCCCGCTAAAAACGGCGCAGACCTTCTCTCCCTGGAAGTCGGCGGCCAACCGGTGCATGTGCGCTTGCTCGATTACATCGAAGGCCAGTCGCTCACACACCTGGATCATCTGCCCGGTTCAGTGGTGGCCGGCTTCGGTCGGCTCTGCGGTGAAATGGACCTGGCCCTGGCCGGTTTCGACCATCCGGGCCTTGAGCGCACCCTTCAATGGGACGCCCGTCACGCCAATGCGTTGATCGCTCATTTGCTGCCGGTCATCAAGGACGAGCAGCAACGCCGATTGATCGCCAATGCGGCTGAACAGGCCGAGCGTCATTTGCAGCCGCTTGTGGATAAGCTGCCGGTGCAGGCCATTCACATGGATATCACCGACGACAACGTGGTGTGGCAGCGAGATTCGCAACGCCAGTGGCAATTGCAGGGCGTGATCGATTTCGGCGACCTGGTTCGTACCTGGCGCATCACTGATCTGTCGGTGACCTGCGCGGCGCTGCTGCACCACGCTGATGGCGATCCTTTCTACATTTTGCCGGCGGTGCAGGCCTATCACGCTGTCAATCCGCTCACGCATGAAGAGCTACTGGCGCTCTGGCCGCTGATCGTTGCCCGTGCGGCGGTGTTGGTGCTCAGCGGCGAGCAGCAGGTCAACATTGATCCGGGCAACGAATACAGCCGCGACAACCTCACCCACGAATGGGAGATTTTCCGCGTCGCCACATCGGTGCCGTTGGCGTTGATGGAAGCGGCGATCCTGGCCTCGGTCGGCCAGAACCTGCCGAGCATCGGTAGCGAAGGCTTCGCGCCGCTGCTGCCGAGCCTGGTGGGGCGTGAGTTTGCGTTAATCGATTTGGGCGTGCTCAGTCCGCATTTCGAGGCCGGTAACTGGGAGCAGGAGGGGATCGATCAGCGTCTGCTGACCGAGGCCGCCGCGGCTCATGGTCTGGCGGCCAGTCGTTATGGGCAATATCGCTTGTCCCGCACTCGGCCGGACAGCGCCACTGAGCCGGACACGTGCCCATTGCACGTTGAGTTGCGAGTGCCCCACGGCACGGCGGTCGAGTCGCCGTTTGCCGGGGTGGTGCATCAGCCGGCGGCAGGTGTGCTGCAACTGGACGGCCCGCAACTGAGCGTGCGTCTGTGGGGCGTGACGCCGTCGCTGCACACGGGCGCAGCGCTGGTCAAAGGTCAGGTGCTGGGTTCGGTCAGCGGGCCACTGATCGTCCAGTTGTGCCGAGGCGCTTCGTTCAATGCACCCTTGTTTTGTACGCCGTCTCGCGCCGCGGCCTGGCAAGCGTTGTGCCCGTCACCGGCGGTGCTGCTGGGATTGGCCTGTGACGCCGAAGTGGAACTCGATTCGCAGACGTTGCTGGAGCGTCGTGACGCCAGTTTCGCCCGTACCCAGAAGCACTATTACGTCGACCCGCCGCGTATCGAACGCGGCTGGCGTAATCACCTGATCGACATGCAAGGCCGTTCCTACCTAGACATGCTCAACAACGTCGCGGTGCTTGGCCACGGTCATCCGCGCATGGCCGCTGTCGCCAGTCGTCAGTGGTCGCTGCTCAATACCAACTCGCGTTTTAACTACGCGGCGATTGCCGAGTTCTCCGAACGTTTGCTGAAACTGTCGCCGGATTCCATGGACCGAGTGTTCCTGGTGAACAGCGGCAGCGAGGCCAATGACCTGGCCATCCGCCTGGCATGGGCCTACAGCGGCGGTCGCGACATGCTCAGCGTGCTGGAGGCCTATCACGGCTGGACAGTGGGCGCGGACGCGGTCTCGACCTCGATTGCCGACAACCCCAAGGCCTTGAGCAGCCGCCCGGACTGGGTGCATCCGGTCACCGCGCCGAACACCTATCGCGGCGAATTCCGTGGACCGGATAGCGCGCCGGACTACGTGCGCAGCGTCGAACACAACCTGGCGAAAATCGCCGAGCAGAAGCGTCAGCTGGCCGGTTTCATCTGCGAACCGGTGTACGGCAATGCCGGCGGTATTTCGCTGCCGCCGGGGTATTTGAAACAGGTTTATGCACTGGTTCGTGCCCAGGGCGGTGTCTGCATCGCCGATGAAGTGCAAGTCGGGTACGGTCGCATGGGCAACTTTTTCTGGGGTTTCGAAGAGCAGGGCGTGGTGCCGGACATCATCACCATGGCCAAAGGCATGGGCAACGGCCAGCCGCTCGGTGCGGTGATCACTCGCCGGGAAATCGCCGAAGCGCTGGAAGCCGAGGGTTACTTCTTCTCGTCGGCCGGCGGCAGCCCGGTCAGTTGCCAGATCGGCATGGCAGTGCTGGATGTGATGGAGGAAGAAAAGCTCTGGGAAAACGCTCAGGTCGTGGGCGGGTATTTCAAGGAACGGCTTGAAGCGTTGATCGATATTCATCCGTTGGTGGGCGCGGTGCATGGTTCCGGCTTCTATCTGGGCGTCGAGTTGATCCGCAATCGCGAAACCCTGGAACCGGCGACCGAAGAAACCACGGCGCTGTGTGATCGGTTGCGCGAACTGGGGATCTTCATGCAGCCGACGGGGGATTATTTGAACGTCCTCAAAATCAAACCGCCGATGGTCACCTCGCGCCGGAGCGTGGATTTCTTCGTGGACATGCTGTCGAGGGTGCTCGCAGAAGGTCTGTAAACATATACCCCTGTGGGAGCGAGCCTGCTCGCGAAGGCGGTAAATCATTCAGCATCTGTGTTGATTGATCCACCGCTTTCGCGAGCAGGCTCGCTCCCACAAGGAACATGTTTAATTCGATTATTATCTGGTTATTACGCAAAAAATAAGACAGAAGGAATATTTATCGCTTTAAAAGCCGATTTTTATCGGCTATAAAGTCACCGCTGCCCCGGTGTGGACTCACCACGCCCGGCGCTTCCCATTTCTGTCATTGGTCGATGCCACCTTCGACCCTAAAGCAATTGCCCCGGAGATGATTCATGAGCCGTATCGTTACCGTCGCCGCCACCCAGATGGCTTGTTCCTGGGACCTTGAAGCCAACATCGAGACCGCTGAGAGGCTGGTCCGTGAGGCCGCGGCGAAAGGCGCGCAGATCATCCTGATCCAGGAACTGTTCGAGGCTCCGTACTTTTGCCAGAAGCCGAACCCGGATTACCTGCAGCTGGCCACGACCGTTGAAGACAACGTCGCCATCAAGCACTTCCAGAAAGTCGCCAAAGAACTGCAAGTCGTTTTGCCGATCAGCTTCTACGAACTGGCGGGCCGCGCGCGTTTCAACAGCATCGCGATCATCGATGCCGATGGCAGCAACCTCGGGGTTTATCGTAAAAGCCACATCCCGGACGGCCCTGGCTACCACGAAAAGTACTACTTCAATCCGGGCGATACCGGCTTCAAAGTCTGGAACACCCGTTACGCGAAAATCGGCGTGGGTATCTGCTGGGACCAGTGGTTCCCGGAATGCGCTCGCAGCATGGCGTTGCTCGGTGCAGAAATTCTGTTCTACCCAACCGCCATCGGCAGCGAGCCACACGACAAGACCATTTCGTCCCGCGATCACTGGCAGCGCGTGCAACAAGGCCATGCCGGCGCCAACCTGATGCCGCTGATCGCCAGCAACCGCATCGGCAACGAAGAGCAGGACGGCTACGACATTACCTTCTACGGTTCGTCGTTCATCGCCAACCAGTTCGGTGAGAAGGTTCAAGAGCTCAACGAAACCGAAGAAGGCATACTGGTTCAGAGCTTCGACCTCGACGAGCTGGAGCACATCCGCAGCGCGTGGGGTTCGTTCCGTGATCGTCGCCCGAACCTGTACGGCGCTATCAAAACCCTCGACGGTTCCCTGGAGTCCTGATCGCTATGACCACTTTGAACAGCACCCCTCGCGCTGATGGCTTTTACATGCCGGCCGAGTGGGCGCCACAAACCCAGACCTGGATGATCTGGCCCGAGCGCCCGGACAACTGGCGTTTGGGTGGTAAACCGGCGCAAGCCGCGCACGTCGCGGTGGCCAAAGCCATTGCCCGTTTCGAACCGGTGACGGTGGCGGTTTCCGCCGGCCAATACGAAAACGCCCGTGCCCGTCTGGACGTGCCGAATATTCGTGTGGTGGAAATGTCCAGCGACGACGCCTGGGTTCGCGACACCGGCCCGACGTTTGTCATCAATAACGGTGGCGAAGTCCGTGGTGTGAATTGGGACTTCAACTCGTGGGGCGGTTTCGACGGAGGTCTGTATTCGCCGTGGAATCGCGATTCCCAGGTGGGCGGCAAAATCCTCGAGGTCGAGCGCAGCCAGCGCTACCGCACCGAGGGCTTCGTGCTCGAAGGCGGTTCGATCCACGTCGATGGCGAAGGCACGCTGATCACCACCGAAGAATGCCTGCTGAACCGCAATCGCAATCCGCACATGAACCGTGCAGAAATCGAAGCGGTGCTCAGCGCGAATCTGGCTGTGGATAAAATCATCTGGCTGCCGGACGGTTTGTTCAACGACGAAACCGACGGCCATGTGGATAACTTCTGCTGCTACGTGCGTCCGGGCGAAGTGTTGCTGGCCTGGACCGATGACCCGCAGGACCCGAACTACCCGCGCTGCCAGGCGGCAATGAAAGTGCTGGAAAGCAGCACAGACGCCAAGGGTCGCCCATTCACGGTGCACAAGATGCCGATTCCGGGGCCGCTGTATGCGACCGAAGAAGAGTGCGCTGGTGTTGATCCGGTGGACGGGACTCAGGAACGTAATCCGACCGTTCGTCTGGCTGGTTCCTACGTGAACTTTCTGATCGTGAACGGCGGCATCATCGCGCCGAGCTTTGACGATCCGATGGATGGTCCGGCCAAAGAGATTTTACAGGCGCTGTTCCCGCAGCATGAAGTGGTGATGGTGCCCGGCCGCGAACTGTTACTGGGAGGCGGTAACATCCACTGCCTTACCCAACAACAGCCTGCACCGCACAAGGAGTGAGTGGGGTTGTAACAGCTTGAGTTGATTGCAGAATCGGCCCGGCAACCGTTTTCCCTCCCCCGCCTTGTAGAAAGCCCGCAGCCCATCAGGACCGCGGGCTTTTTTGTATCCGCTTGTCGACAGTTGCGAAACCTTGGCACAGCTCTTGTATCTCTCATGGTGTAAAACAGGGAGGGGGAGAACTGCGATGTTCTGTCATAAACCTTGGATAAGTTAGCCGCTCACAAACCAGGAGAGAGCGCGGAAATGAACGCCGAAATGAATGTGGTGAGCGAGCGGGCGTTGCATCCCCTGGCAGTAAACAGCGAATCGCTCCAGGTCCTGGCGCACTGGTTGAAGTCCAATGGAACGCGTCAGATCAGAGAACCTGATCCGCGCCGGATGATGATCGAACGCTACCCCGCTGGTTTGTTCAGCGAAGCGGAGCTGGAAGCGTTGTGGGATGTGATGGAAGGATAAGAAGAAAAACAACGGATTGGTAAAAGCGCTGCCGGGATGGCGGCGCTTTTTTATGGGCGAAGGTTTTTTGTGATCACTGGAGATCAAAAATGTGGGAGCGGGCTTGCTCGCGAAGGCGATCGATCATTCAACATTAATGTCGACTGACACATCGCCTTCGATCGCAGTGAATTTAGAAGCTGTAGGTTCCAGTCACGACTAGGCTGCGCGGTTCACCTGGCTGAATCTGCGCCGCACTGGTGGCCGATGAGTAATAGGTCTTGTCGCTGATGTTGTTCAGTGCCGCGCGCAAATCCCAATCCTTCTGCCGGAACCCGGCCAACGCATCCCAACGGCCATAACCCGGCAGGACGGTGGTGTTGAGGTTGTCGGCATAACGCTGGCCCACCAGGGTCAGCCCGGTTTCGGCGTACCAGCCCATTTCCGGTTTCCAGGTCAGGAACAGGCTGCCGTTATGCTTGGCCACGTTGCTGATGCGTTTGCCTTCAAAGCCGTTGTTGTCCTTCTCGACCGTCGCGTCCTGCACACCCACGCCACCGCGCACGTACCAGTTGCCGGCGATTTTGCCGGTGCCAGTCAGCTCGATCCCGCGGGAACGTTGCACGCCGGTCATCAAGGTGACGGTCGGATCGTTGGGATCGCTGGTACGGCGGTTGTAGAGTTCCAGTTCGTAGATCGCCAACGTGGTGCTCAGGCGGTCATCGAGCCAGTCGCTCTTCACGCCGATTTCCTTTTGCTTGGTCAGCTCGGGACTCAGGTCGTTGCTGTTGCCGGCGGCACCCGGGGTGATACCGATCAAACCACCGCCGACCGGGGAAAAGGTCTTGGTCCAGGAGGCGTAAAAGGAATGATTCTGCAGCGGCGTCCACACCAGTCCTATACGCGGGCTGGTGCTATGGCTGTCGCGATCTTCGGAAATGTCCCGCAGCTTGTTGGTCGAATCGATGTCGAAGGTGTCGTAACGCAAACCCGCCAGCAGTTGCCATTGATCGTTCAGACGCAGTTGATCCTGCACGTACACCGCACGGCTTTCGACTTCGGTGTGAGAGCTACTGGAAACCTGCATCCGCCCGGTATGGCGCAAATTGCGGTCGGGGTTGTACAGGTCCAGTGCCGGTACAGGCTGAGTCCCGCGTCCGGTGGCCGCGTTGTACAACGTAGGGTCGCGCCGCTGGCTGCCGATTTCGATGCCGGTCAGCAAGCGATGCTCAAGGCCGAACGTGTCGAAACCGCCTTCCAGTTCGACGTTGTTGTAGACGTTGCGGGTGGTCAGGTCCTGTTGCCAGTGCTGGCGCGTGACCTTGTTGGTCGCCGGGGTGTAACCGGTCAGGTAGGTGTTGTCGAAATCGCTGTTGAGCTTGAACACGCCCAGGGTATGGCGCAGCTGCCAGTTGTCGCTGAGCTCATAACTGAGTTTCGAGCGAAGGGATTGCGACTTGTCGTCGATGAAATCGTGTTCGCTGCCGTAAGTCGTATCCCGTCCTACGTCCGCCGGGCGCCCGTTTACACCGGGGATGCCGCGATCCGGCGTACGGTTGTAGCGGCTGTATTCGTACTGCACCAGCCAGTTCAGGTCTGGCGTCAGTTGCCAGCTCATCGATGGAGCGAACAGTTGGCGATTGCCGCTCACGCCATCGCGGAAGCTGTTTTGATCCATGTTGCCCATGTTCAGGCGCAGGCTGATGTTCTCGCTCGGGTCGGTGCTGAGGTCGGCGTAGAGGCTGCGCAAATCATTGCTGCCGCCCTGGGCCTCGAGGGTCGAGCGGCGACCGAATTCGGGCAGTTTGCTGACCCGATTGACGATCCCGCCCTGACTGCCACGACCATATAAAACAGCGGCCGGGCCTTTGAGGACTTCGATGCGTTCGATGTTGTGCAAATCGCGCACGTATTGGCTGTCGTCGCGGATGCCGTCGAGGTAGAAGTCGTTGCTGGCGTCGAAACCGCGGATGCGCAGGCTGTCGAAGCGAGTGTCGGCGCCGCTGCTGACGTTGGGGATGCCGCTCAGCGCGGTGCCCAGATCGTTGGTGCCGTAATCCACGACGTTTGCGGTTTTAATCGAGTCGATGGCTTGTGGAACGTAGCGCACCGGCGTGGCGGTGCGGGTCGCGGTGTTGGTTTCCTTCACGCGCGGGTCATCGGCTTCAGCTTCGGCGCTGATCGACGTCTCGGGTAAAACAGTGGTGGCGGCGCAGGTAAAACCGGCAGAGAGAAATGCAGAAAGCCCAAGGGTGACGGGCGTGAGGCGAAAGGGGGCAGGCATCTGAAGCGCATCCGAAAGGGTGGAGAAATTCGAGGGCGCGAATGGTAATGCTTGCTATTTACTTTCGTTAATTATTCTTGAAAGGTTTCACTGTCTGATTATTTCGAATTGTGTCGAGATGGCTACAGTGGGGCGCTGAGGTCATTTGACCGATTCATGAAACAGACTGAAAGCCATTGCAGCGTTTTTCAGAAACGGGCGGAGGACTAATCTGCCGGCATCTAGTTTTCCTACGCTTTTGCCGGAGTCTTCCCATGATCC
This sequence comes from Pseudomonas sp. PMCC200344, assembly GCF_030053095.1. Lineage (NCBI taxonomy): Bacteria > Pseudomonadati > Pseudomonadota > Gammaproteobacteria > Pseudomonadales > Pseudomonadaceae > Pseudomonas > Pseudomonas sp. PMCC200344. The sequence goes on from NZ_CP125618.1 coordinate 306,563, forward strand.
TTCACTACATTTACGACCCGTTATGCGGCTGGTGCTATGGCGCAAAACCGCTGGTGCAAGCCGCTCAGGCTGTGTTGCCAGTGATCGCCCACGGCGGCGGCATGATGACCGGCGCCACCCGCCAGACCGTCTCGCCACAACTGCGCAATTACGTGATGCCCCACGACCGTCGCATTGCCGAGTACACCGGCCAGCCGTTCGGCGAGGCGTATTTCGAGGGTTTACTGCGCGATGAAACGGCGGTTTTCGATTCCGCACCGCCGATTGCCGCGGTGCTGGCAGCCGAGCAGATCGCCGGCCGCGGACTGGAGCTGCTGGGGCGTTTGCAGAGTGCTCACTACGAGGAAGGTCGACGCATTGCCGATGAAGCTGTGTTGTTAGAACTCGCGATAGACATCGGTCTGGAACTCCAAGCGTTCCAGGCGGCTTTCAAAGCAGCTGAAACCGATCGCCACATCAAGGACAGTCGAGCATGCTTGGCCGAGGTCGGCGGCCAGGGTTTCCCGACCTTCGCCCTGGAACACAACGGCCAATTTACCCTGATCGATATCAGCCCGTGGCTCGGCAAGCCGCAAGCCTTCGCGGCATGGCTCAGTCAGTCGCTTCCTGCACAAGCGTCATCACCGGAGCTTCAAGCCTGTGGCCTGAACGGCTGCGCCCATTGACGTCGACAAGTGATTTCTTAGACGTTTTTCACCTATTTACAGACGATCCATGAAATTGACACATCGTTAAGGGCGCGGCTAGGATTCGCCCCACGCCTGTGGCTAACCGCCATGACTCATAAAATAACAAATAGGCCCGCCACGATTTTTTCGTGCGCGGGCCTTTTTGTTTGGGGTGAAAAAAGAGTGCGATAGCGCCGTTTCAGCCGTTCGACACAGCGCGTATCAACCAGTCATAAGGAAAAGAACAACATGTTGAACAAGCGAATCAGCCTGATCGCTCTGGGGATGTTGAGTGCTACACAGGTCATGGCTAACGACCAGGCCGAGTCCAAGGGTTTTGTTGAAGACAGCAGCCTCAAAGTGCTTCTGCGCAATGCCTACATCAATCGCGACAAAAAAGACGGCAACGACGACCAGCGTGAATGGGGTCAGGCTGCCATCGGCACTTACACCTCGGGCTTCACCCAAGGTACCGTCGGCGTAGGCGTTGATGCCTTCGGTTTGTACGGCTTGCGTCTGGACCGTGGTAGCCACAGCGGCGGCCAAGGCATCGACTTCTTCAAGGAAGGTGACAGCGGTAACCCGGCCGGCGATCTGGCCAAAGCCGGTGGCGCGGTAAAATTCCGCGTATCCAGCACCGTTCTGACTTACGGCGACCAGATGCCGGTCCTGCCGGTGTTGAGCCACGACAACGGGCGTCTGCTGCCGGAAAGCTACACCGGCACGCTGATCACCTCCAGGGAGATCAAAGGCCTGGAGCTGAACGCCGGCCGCTTCACCGCCGAATCGCGCAAAAGCGCTGAAGGCCATGACAGCGGCGGCCTGAAGTCGATCAACGTGTTGGGCGGTAGTTACCAGTTCACCGAACAGTTCAAGGCTGCGCTGTACGCCTCCGACGTCGAAGACGTGTTGAAGAAGCAATACGTGAACGCCAACTACGTGTTCCCGATCGACAAGGATCAGTCCCTGACCCTGGACTTCAACGGCTACCGCACCAAGCTGGACGATTCCTACGTCCGCGAAAGCGGTGCGACCGGCGACGACAACAAAATCTGGAGCCTGGCCGCCACATTCGCCACCGGCGCGCACTCGTTCACGCTCGCCCACCAGCGCAGCACCGGCGACAGCAACCTGGGCTACGCCTACGGCGGCTACCAGAAAGATCAAGGTCGCGTCGGCGACGGCGGCAATACTATCTACCTGGCGAACTCGTACTGGTCCGACTTCAACGCCGAAGACGAACGTAGCTGGCAGCTCGGCTACGGCCTCGACTTCAGCACCTTCGGCGTTCCAGGCTTGAGCTACAACTTCGCCTACGTGCGCGGCGACAACATCACCACCTCCACCAGCGAAGGCGGTACCGAGCGCGAAATATTCAACCAGTTCAAGTACGTCGTCCAAAGCGGCCCGGCCAAAGACCTGAGCGTGAAACTGCGCAGCTCGATCCTGCGTGTGTCGCAGAAATCGAGTGAGTACAACTCCAGCGGTAATGAAGTGCGTGTGTTCGTGGATTACCCGATCAACATTTTCTGATGATCGGTTGCGCTATCGAGGCCTGATGCAAGGCTGAGAAAGGAAAAGCCCCGACTGGTTCGGGGCTTTTTTGTGGGCGCGATTTAGAGCTCAACGCTCTCAGCTATTTCCTGCGTTGAACCGGGACGGTTCTCGAGTAGGAAAGGGATCAGGCTGATATTCATCGCGAGCTCAAACGGTTGAAATACTCAGCGAGGAATCCATCTGATGATCACGCTTCCTGAGCTTTGGAACCGTCCATCAAACTGAAGTTGACCGAAAAGATCCCGCTCAACCACAATGATCGAGGTAGCGCCAATGTAGCTACAAATTAACGATGAGGTTATTACCATGGGTGCATTACTGAAAACCACAGACGTGCGTTGCCGCATTGATGAGGATTTGAAGGCTCGGGCTACTGAAGTCCTGAGCGCTTGCGGCCTGAGCATCAGTGATGCCATGCGTCTTTTTCTTCGTCAGGTTGTAGCAACTCAGGGCCTCCCGTTTGAGGTACGCGTCCCCTCGGAGAAAACGGCCCGCGCCATGATGGAGGCACGAGACATTCGCCAGCGGTTCGACTCAATAGACGACATGCTGAGGGACGCTGATGGCGAAACTGGAGAAAAAGCAAAAACGCGCTGAGCTGCCAAAACAGTGCACACAAACATCAGAATTCAAGAAGTCGTGGGAACGTTACAAGCGAGCCGGACGCCGTGACATGAATGAAGTCCGTCAGGTGATGGTCACGCTATTTCTGGGAGATCCATTGCCAGCCGAGTATCTGGATCATGCGCTGACGGGGGATTGGGCTGGTTTTCGAGAGTGCCATATAGGCGGTGATTTCTTGATGATTTATGAGCACGCGCGCTCCGATCTGATCACATTCGTTGATCTCGGAAGTCATTCCGAACTGTTCAAGTAGCACCTCTCAACACAAGCCCCGACTGGTTCGGGGCTTGTGTGGGCGCAGCAGCGCTCTGGCTTGCGCCACCGGGCGATTCGAGCTGCCCGTCACAGCCTGGATTTTCCATCGCGAATGATCGAAACGACAATCTCGGTCGTGCGCGGCAACAGCATTGGACGCCGATTGAGCGGGAATGGCGGTCGATTACCGGTGCTACGGCCGATGAAGCGGCACTTGCGCCGTTTCATGCGATCAAGCAAATCACCGTGGAAACCGTGATCGTCGAAAAGCCTTAGAAAATCCGTAAGCGAACAAAAATTAAAAATATATTCGGATCTGTACTACTCTGAAGGCACATCCCTTTGCCCGAAGGAGTCCTTCCAATGGCCACTTCATCCCCTGTCCGCACAGCTCCCCAAGAGCTCGACACCCCGGAGGCCGGCCGTGTGGCGCTCAAGTTCTTCTTCAACCTGATGGAGCGTTGGGGCTGCACTGCTGAAGAACAGCGCACGCTGCTGGGCAAGGTCGGCAACACCACCTTCTACAAATACAAACACCTGCCGCCCAATGTGCGTCTCCCTCACGACACCCTGGAGCGCATCTCCTACCTGATGGGCATCCACAAAGCCCTGAGCATCATCTTCAGCAACAACCGCGACCGCGCCTACAAATGGGTCAGCAGTCCGAACACCGCCGCGCCGTTCAATGGTCAATCCGCGTTGAGCTATATGCTGGCCGGCCGGGTGGTGGACATCGCTGATGTGCGTCGCTACCTCGATGGCGTCCGCGGCTGATGGCCCCGCAAGTCGTGCTCCTCGAGTGGAACCGTGCTTACCGGATGATCAACAGCGCGTTCCCCCCGATCACCCTGTTTGAAGACGTGCTCGACCCCGAGGACCTGCAAACCGCCTACGCCCTGGAAGCCCTGACCAACGACCGGTTGGCGCAAGAAGCCGGCGTGCTCTCCCGCGTGCTGCCCGAAGACCGAATCTCCGGCCCCGGCTCATCACCGGTCATGGCCGCGTTCACCCACATCGGCAAAACCAGCCGCTTCACTGACGGCACCTACGGCGTCTACTACGCCGCCAGCAGCCAGGCCGCCGCCATCGCCGAAACGAGCTATCACCAGGAACGCTTCCTCGCGGCGACCAACGAGCCCGACATCGAGTTGACCCTGCGCACCTACGTCAACAAAGTCGTCAAACCGATGCATGACGTTCGCCAACACTACCCCGAACTGCACAACCCGGATCCTGACGCTTACGGGCCGTCACAAGCGTTTGCCCGGCAACTGCGTGAAACCTTGTCGTGGGGGCTGCTTTACAACAGCGTTCGGCTGCCTGGGCATGAATGTGTCGCTGCGTTTCGTCCGCCGGCCGTGTCTATTCCGAAGCAAGGCAAGCACATTCGGTATGTGTGGAGTGCGAGCAGTCGGAAGATTTCGTTTGTGTTTGAAGTCAGCGAAGTGTGAGCCGGAAACTAAAAAGCCCCGATTGATTCGGGGCTTTTTTACGCGTGCGGCTTGGGTCTACGTGACGACGTCACTGGTTACGATTATTACCCGGTGCATCGAGCACCTTCGCTACGTCATCGATGATCGCCTTACTCATATCCTGCAAAAAATGCGACGCCCAGGCATGCCGGTCGGTGTCACGAACCATGGCGGCGTCTGATGCGAGAAGTTTGGCGATGTGGAGCAGGTCGGAGGCGTGGGAGAGGGCCTGGATGACCGGGACGCCGGCGTTGATGCGGAACAGTGGTTGGTTGGCGTGGTAGGAGAAAGGGGTGAGGCCGATGGTTTTGAGGTCTTGAGGGTTGGTCATTGGGCACCTCCGGTTTTGGGGCGGTGGTGGGCGTGACCCGGTGTAGTAATAGCGAAAATTTTGAATGGATTGCGGGCATACATAAGGAGAACTCCGGTTGGTTCCTACATCGAATTAGAGTTCTCAGGCCCGGTCGCTGAATTGGCAGCGACGGTCTGAAGGTAGCTTGAGGGGGAAGGATGCGCAATCGTGGCTAGGTAGTGGCGTGGTTTGAAGGTTTTAGTGATTTTTATGGCTGGGCAATAATTATTGCCCAGCCATAATTTTCATAATTTGAAGAAGGCGTGCTGATGGCCTTGCCGACTTGCAGAAGGGGCTGAGTCCTACTGCAAAATCGCACAACGTCTAGCAGGCGTTAGCTTGTGAAATTACGATCTGAGGCAAAGCCCCGGCATCGTTGGATGGCAGCGTAAAAGTCGTTCGAAAGCCGAGTTTATCCAGCATGTCCATCATTGCATCGATCGTAAATTTCTCGATCTTGCCAGTGGTGAGTTCTGATACGCGTGATTGGGTCACGTTCAACCTGGCTGCAGCCTCACTTTGTCTGAGGCCCAGGGTTTTGATGTAGTCAGTGATGAATATCGACAGTTCCATCTTCAACGCTTTTTTGCTAGCGACTTCGCTGTCATGCGTGGCATGGAATGGGCTGTCGAAAAATTGAACTGCCATGAACGTCTCCCTCCTTTGGGTTATCTAAAATTTGCGATAAATGCAGGCTAGCCGATTGATCGTTTTTGATGCAAACGTATTGTGTCTTCGAGACATAGCTAATTACACCACGTAACTAATGATGTTCCCGTCCCCACCTTTATCCCCTCCAGCTAACTCCCTACATTGATCTCCAACGCCTACCCATTCATTCCGAAGGGAAGGTCACTGGAGATTCCTCATGCCTTTCGTAAGCGTACGCATCACCCGCGATGGCGTTACCTCTGAGCAGAAAGCTCAGGTGATCGCCGAAATCACTGAAACCCTGGAACGCGTCCTCAACAAGGATCCGCACCTGACCCACATCGTGATCGAAGAAGTCGACACCGATAACTGGGGCTATGCCGGGATCACCACCACCCAGTACCGCAAGCAACTGGCTGAGGCGGAGGGGCAGTCATGACCGCGACCGTCTCCATCGATTTCATCTCCGACGTGGTGTGCCCGTGGTGCGCCTTGGGCGCGACGGCGCTGGAGCAGGCGATCGAGAATGTGGCCGGTGAAGTCTCGGTGGCGCTGACCTACAAGCCCTTCGAGTTGAACCCGGACATGCCGGCAGTCGGCGAAAAAGCGGTTGAGCACTTGATGCGCAAATATGGACGAACCGCCGAAGACGTCGCCGCCGGCAAAGCGATGCAGATCGCTCGCGGTGAGGCTATCGGTTTCAAGTTTGATCTGGAGAAGCGCAGCCACTTCTACAACACGTTTGATGCTCACCGGTTGTTGATGTGGGCGTTACAGGAAGGGCGGCAGGTCGCACTGAAGAAGATCCTGCTGCGCGCTTATTTCACCGACGGCCAGAACCCGAGCGATCGCGAGACGCTGGTTGGTCTGGCTGCTGAAGCGGGACTGGATGCGACGGCTGCTCAAGAGGTGTTGGCGTCCGGAGCGTTCGCCAAAGAAGTGCGTGAGCTTGAAGAGTTTTACCGTCAGCGCGGCATCAATTCGGTTCCGGCCATGGTGCTTAACGGTCGTCACCTTGTGTCCGGTTCGCAGTCGGTCGAGTACTACGAACAGATGTTGAGACAAATGGCGAAGGCCCCCGCCGAAGCCTGATTACTTACTTTTTCAAACCATCATTTATTAGTTGAGGTTCATCATGAGCAATTCGAAAAAAGTCATCGTTATTACGGGTGCTTCCCAAGGTCTCGGCGCAGGCATGGTCAAGGCGTTCCGTGATCTGGATTACAAGGTTGTCGCCACTTCGCGTTCGATCAAACCGTCCACCGACCCGGACATCCTCATCGTGGCGGGCGACATCGGCAACCCGGAAGTCGCCCAGCAAGTCATCCGTGAAACCATCGCACGTTTTGGCCGCATCGACACCCTGGTCAACAACGCCGGGATCTTCGTTGCCAAGCCGTTCACCGCGTATACCCCCGAAGACTACGCCGCGGTGCTGTCGGTGAACTTGAACGGTTTCTTCTACATCACCCAACTCGCGATCACCGAGATGGAAAAACAGGGCAGCGGCCACGTCGTCAATATCACCACCAGCCTGGTGGACCACGCCATCGACGGCGTGCCATCGGTACTGGCTTCGTTGACTAAAGGTGGTTTGAACGCGGCAACCAAATCCCTGGCCATTGAATACGCCAAGCGCGGGATTCGGGTGAATGCGGTTTCCCCGGGCATCATCAAGACGCCGATGCATGGCGAGGAAACTCATGAAGCGCTGGGGAATCTGCACCCGGTTGGGCATATGGGCGAGATCAGCGATATTGCGCAGGCTGTTGTTTATCTGGACAGTGCCAACTTTGTCACCGGCGAGATCCTGCACGTTGATGGTGGGCAGAGCGCGGGTCACTAATACCGCCTTTTCCAAACCGCAGACACAATAAAGCCCCCGTATTTCTACGAGGGCTTTATTATGGTGCGGCACCATGAGTCGAAGAGTAGGGGCAGACGCCAGTAACTACCAGTATCACTCGACAATCATATCAAGCACGCGCTGAGCTTTTGATAAGCTCTTGCTCGGTTGATAGTGAATGCCGCATGTATATTCAATAAGTAAATGCTCTGCATTTCCTTGTTGGGCAATATTATATTTCTGAAAGGGGGACATTGCTCTGCGCACAGGTGATTGATTTAATATGTTTTCAAATATAACACTTGAATCATCAGCAATCCAAAGTCTCCTTACTTTCCTTTTTTTACTACCGTCAATGAATTTATGGCGTGCGTGTAAAACTCTAAGGTTATCCATAACTAGAATGTCCCCAGGCTCAAGACTTACATTAATAATGTAGTCCTCATTGGTGGAGTATTGATTTTGGATGTATTTAAATGCAGCGCTAGCCCACTCAGGAAGAAACGCGGTGCTGTCATATCGATAACGAATTCTTAATTTACTATCATTGATTTTTTCGAATACAGAACAATCCATGGATAATAGGTCGTCTCGACAGTAAGTAACACTGCCGCTGGTCATCAGTGTCTTTAATATATCAGCTTGATTGGCAAGTAAGTCATTGTAGATTTTCTGTCCGTCAACCAAAAAATTATCTCCGCCAAATTCCGGCTTTGATACGCACTGGAGAATGACAAATTTGGGAGGCGTGATTTTTTTTGCCACGCCATCAACATAAGTTATCCCATTCAAAAAAGAACCATCAGTATGAGGGAAAAAATCACTTGATAATTCACCATGATAATCATCTTTGAAGTTTTGCCAATCCTTATTAATGGGCTCTCCACCGCCCACGACTCCGTGTTCATCAGATTTTGTATGAAATTGAATTTGCCCAAATTTGCCAGCGACATCTCTAAATGCTTCCAAAGAGTTATCTTGAGGCTTGATAACACAATATCCGTTCTCATTGAGAAAGTTGGAGATTCCCTGGGTGTCAAAGAAATCAAACTTTTTGCTCGTGGTCATTTCACACTCCCTGTTTTTTTTAATAAACTTCACATGCCCTTGATAAAATGATCCAGAATCATTTTAAAACCAAAAAACGTGACCCCCGCTTTCAAAAGCATGGCGCCTACTCGTTGCGATATTCGATCTCTAAGAAATCCACCCAGATACGAGCCGATAGTGGATGCTGTTATCATGATGATTATGAGTTCTGCGTAGTCCATGAATGCAAAGCCAGCAATAACAAAAGCAGCGACTTTCAACCCGTGCAGTACACTCATTTGCATGGCATGCGTGACGATCACTTCATTTTTATTGATATTCATCTTCATCAAGATGGGCTGTGATATCAAACCGGTTACAGCAACGAAAAGCGAAAGAAATGTTTGAAGAAAACCAACGATGGCAAAGTTTTTAAGCACGAATCCTAATGATGAAACAATCTTGGTCCATGTGATTGCTAGAATAAAAATGCCAAGGATCAATGATAAGTATTTTTCAGGGAAATTCCCTATGAAGAAATACCCAATAAAAGCTCCTGTCAAACAGCCGATGATATATCTGGGAAGGATCTCTATTTTTGCGCTCTTGTAGTCAAATGCGAATCGACTGCCATTGCTCACCATTTGAATCAAGCCGTGAACCGGTACAACCGCAGAGATAGGTATAAATTGAGGCATCACAGCAAGCAATCCAATCCCGCCACCGACACCAATGGCGGCAGTCATAAATGAAGTTATGAAACTGACACCCACCAGAACGTATAAGCCAAAAGAGAGTTCAAACATGTTTAATTCCTGTCCGGTTTTTTAAGATAAAGATTTCATCTCGATACAGCGACTCCCAGTTATGTCGGCGCGCACTTACGCCTCCGATAACGCGAATGACGTCATCAACCGTACCGCACACTGTTTCAAACAAAGTTAGAGGGTCGCCCCTGCCCGGGGCTGTGATAAGCAGCTACAAAATCACTTCTTTGGCAAGGGGAAGTTAGACTGCTAACTTCCCTTCCATCCCGGTCCGACAATGTTATGGAGAGCCTCTTCAGGCAGAACGCAATTTACCTCGTGGGCAGGGCCCAGGCGATGATGCTGTCACCCAGCTTGGTTGGAATTCGGTCATGACCGCCGACCACTGCCACGACGTACTGTCGGCCTTGGCTCATGTAGGTCAAGGGTGAAGCCTGATTGCCCGCGGGGAGGCGTTCTTCCCACAGTAGTTCTCCACTTTCACTGTCGTAAGCCCGCATGAAACGATCGATGGCGGCACCGATGAACGTCACGCCTCCCGCTGTTGTCACGCCCGTCGCGTCACTCGGCGTACCGATTTCGAAGCGCATACGAGAGGCAATTCCCCAAGGCCCGCTGTCGTACCCCGTACCGAACGGGCGACTCCAGACTACATCGCGCGTGCGCAGGTCTATGCCCGTGATGAAGCCCCAGGGTGGCGCAATGCAAGGTTGGTCAAGGGATGACATCCATGGATCTTTGATGGCGCCGTAAGGCAGTCCGGCCTGGACGCGGAAGCCTTGGGTGTTGCCCGGCGCTTCTTGGAATGACTTGGCATTGATGGCGTCGAGTTGTTCGCGAGGAACCAGCCCCTGCATGTAAGGGAGCCGCTGGTTATTGATGATCAGCAGGCCCCGTTTGAGGTCTACCATCACGCCTCCCCAGTTCAAGCCGCCATGATGGCCGGGGAAAATCAGGCTTTGTTGGCCTACGACTGGTGGTGTGAAGATCCCTTCGTAGCGTGCCTGGCGAAACTCGATGCGACATTGCAACTGATCGAATGGCGTTAAGCCCCAGGCATTTGCCTCGGTCAGTACTTCCGGCGTTTTCGATGGGCGCCCCATGGTGCTCGGCATATTGGGCGAAAGCGGCTGGGTGGCCGAGGTGTAGTCGCCAGGAGCGGTTCCCTGTGGGACGGGAGATTGCACGATATCCATCAAAGGCTCACCGGTGGCGCGGTCAAGTACAAACAGCTGGCCGGATTTGGTGGCTTGAATGACGGCAGGGCGTGAGCCCGTTGATGTGGGGAAGTCAATCAGATTGGGTTGCGGGCTCAGGTCGTAGTCCCATAGATCGTGGTGAACTGTCTGGAAATGCCATCTGACCTTACCTGTGGCTGCATCCAGTGCAACCAGGGAGGAGCTGAACTTGTCCTCTTGCTCCGTGCGAGTACCACCATAGAAGTCGCCAGCAGCGTTGCCGGTGGTGACATACACTAATCCTAGTTCATCGTCGGCGGAAAGCGGTGCCCAGGAGTTGGGTGTGCTGAGTGTGTAGTTCTCGTCGTCGCGAGCGGGGGCATTGGTGTCTGGGCGGCCCAAGTCCCAAGCCCATTTTTGTTTGCCGGTAATCGCGTCGTAGGCACGAACCACTCCCGAGGGCGCTGGGCGCACATCTGAATCAAGGACTCGGCCTCCGGTGATCACTACCCCGCGGATTACGATGGGTGCGGAGGTAATCCCGGTCGACCCTTTTCTGAAGGTGCCTAACCCGTCTTTCAAATCCGCAAAACCTGCGTTGCCGAATCCGGGGCACGCTTGGCCAGTCAAGGCGTCTACCGCTCCCAAGCGAATATCGTTGGTGCCCCAGATGATGCGCGAGGCGCACAGGCCACTGGCATTTGGCACTTCGAAATAGGAGACACCACGGCAGTATGCGCCGCCATTGTCGAAGTAGGCTGGGTCGACTTTGGAGTAAAACCGCCAGTTCTCCTTTCCTGTGGTGGCATCCAGAGAAATGATGATTTGCTTCGGAGTGCAGGTATAGAGCGAGTTACCCACCTTGATCGGAGTGGCCTCGTTCAAGTATTTGGTTTTTTCACCTGGTTGCTTCACGTCGCCGTGGTGGTATTCCCAGACTTTCACCAGGCCGGACACATTCGAAGGGATGATTTGCGATGCTGCGGAATAGTGATTGCCCAAGTTGGAGCCTGCATAGGCGGTCCAATTGGTTTCGTCGTGTGACGCAGCAATATTACCGTCCGGTGAAGTTACCGTATTGCGACTGAAAGGTTGTTCAGGACGCGTCGTTGCGAGCGTCGAGTCGGCAAGGTGAACGGTTGTCGGGAAGAACAGGGGTACCAGGATGGTGATCGCCATGAGTATCGGCAGTAGACCCATAATGGTGAAGTAATGGCTTCTTTTGGCGTTGGCAAAGTCACGACGCACCAAAGGCCAAAAAGCCAGAAACGGTACGCTGAGAACGGCCAGCCAGGCTAAGCGTGGAATGAAGGCCCAACCATCGTATCCGGACTCCCAGATCGCCCAGGCGTAGGTGGCCAGGGAGGCCGCACCGTAGAGGTAAATGCCGCGAGACTGTTTCAGGCCGATGAGGATGGCCGATAGCAACAGGGCGGTGCCCATCATGGCGTAATAGGGTGATCCGCCAGTTGCCACCAGAGCCCCGCCTCTATAGGTCAGTGCTACTCCAAGCAGGGCAACAAATATGATGTACACCCCGAACAGAAGGTTCGAGACCCCCGCCCCTCTACCCAACGTCCTGTCGTTCATTGCAATCATCCCTGTGTGATTCGATATGGCTTCATCAAGCGGCGCGCATGATTGCTCATTGTCACAATAAAATACAATATCAGGCGATAAAATTAACTATCTCGTGCGGATGAGTTGTTTTTTGTATCTTGTATTGATTAGAAACAATCGTGCTAAGCTGATTAGCGAATTATTGGAGGGCGCTCTGACGAAGCTTCGATCAGTAATAGGGTGTTAGTGGTGCGCTCTATTTCCCATCATCATTCTGGAGCGACGTCCTGCTGAGTCTTGAGTCGGCTCACTTCGTCCAGATGCCTCCAGAGAAATTGCGCGGCTTCTTCACGCCGATCAGACTCGATGAGGTCGAGCAAATGGATGTGTTCCTGGCATTGCGCCATAAGACGAGTGCGATCGACGTTGGCTTTGTAGCCTATGAAGCGCCTGAGTTGATTTTGCTGGCGTATGGCATCGATGAAAAAGACATTTCCGGAGCACTGCACGATCAGTTCGTGAAACTGGGCGCCAACTTGGAACAGTTGGGCGCGGGACAAGGTGTGAATATCCCCATCGAGCATGGCCTGCTGTTGCTGCCTGGCCTTGGCAAACGCGGCGTGGTTAATCTGATAACCGGGCTCAAGCAGGGCGGCCGGCTCGATGGCCATACGGAAGCGGTAGCTTTGGATGTATGTCTGGGTGTTATGCACGAAGTCTTTGAGACCCCATCCTTGCCCCGGCTTGCGCTCCACCATGGCTTCGCTGGCCAGCCTGTTCAATACCTTAAGCAATTGTCCGCGGGGCACTTCGTAACGGCGCAACAGCTGCGCTTCGAAAAAGTGGGCAGGTATTTCCCCGCCAAGAATGTCGTCGACCACGCGAAGGTAAAAGTCTTCGAAAGGATCACTGGCGAGAGGGAATGTTGTTTCCTGAATCTGCCCTGCGCCTTGTTTCAAAAAGTAGCCACGATTGGGTTCCTGAATCGCGAGATCCCACTCAGCGAGCAAGGCAAAAACTCGCCGGATAGGCGAGCGCGAAACACCAAGCGCTTGCGCGAACGTCTGCTCGCGCAACGGCTCACCGGCTTTCATCGACCGGGCGCGAACCATGTCGATGACACGTGGGGCCAACTGCAAGGCGAGGTCTTTCTTGATCACAGGCTCTATCTCGAATGGTTAGCTTCAGTCCGTTCCCGTTGGGGTAGATACCCCCATCGGACTGGAGTTGGAAAATACCATACGAAGAGGATGTGGGTATCTGCACAAAGAACGCAGGTGGACGTGTCGACCAACCTTGTCGAGGCACATGAGTATGAAGGCTCCACGCATTTTTCTGATCCACGCGACCGCACTGGCGATCGATCCCATCACGGCGGCCTTCGCCCGGCTATGGCCGCAGGCACAGATCATCAATCTGCTCGAGGACTCGTTGTCCCGAGACCGAGTGGAGGAGGTCGGATTAACCACGAGTATGAAGGCGCGCTTTCTGACGCTTTCCCATTACGCAGTACAAAGCGCAGCGGATGCCATTCTGTTTACCTGTTCGGCTTTCGGCGATGCCATCGACCTGTGCAAGCCTGTTGTCTCCATTCCAGTACTCAAGCCGAACGAAGCCATGATCAACCTGGCTCTAACGCAAGCATCGCGTGTTGCCGTGCTAGCGACGTTCGAGCCTACCATCAGCTCGATAATGGCCGAGTTCAAGCAAGTGGCTGAGCGCAGTGGTCGAGCGCTGGAGGTGGTGCCCTATTTTGTCCCTGGTGCAATGCAGGCACTGAGTGAAGGGAACAGAGAAGGCCACGATACCGCCATCGCGGAAATGGCCGGTCAGGTCGGGGTCTGCGATCTGATCTGTTTCGCACAGTTTTCGATGACGAGCGCCGCAGGGCAGGCACAGGCTCGATCGGGTCTACCTGTATTGACCACTCCCGATAGTGCAGTGCTGGAGCTGCGAAGGATGCTCCAGGTTGATGATTTCGTTTCTTCCCAGGATGGATGTTTACCCAATGCTTAAATTCAATGCTCATCTCGGTTTCCAATTCAATGAGTTGCCTTTTCTGCAACGCATCGAAGCCGCCGCCGCAGCTGGTTTTCAGGCGGTGGAGTTCCCGTCCCCCTATGAATTCGACGCCAGCGAACTGGCTGATCACCTGGCTCAATACCGTCTGCCGTTGATTCAGTTCGCCGCACCGGCTGGCGTTACCAAAGGCATCGCTGCCTTGCAGGGCAAGGAAGAAGAGTTTCGCGCTGGCTTGGTCCAGGCCGCCCGCTATGCAAAGGCGCTGGCGTGTTCGGATGTCCACATCATGTCTGGCGTAACAACGCAGGATGAGGCAGCGCTTATCTTCGGGGGCAATCTGGAGTATGCAGTCAAGTACTTCGAAGATCAGGGTTTGCGGCCGCTTATCGAAGTGATCAGTTCGCAGGCGATGCCTGACTATTACATGTCTGACTTCAGCAAGGCGCAACAGGTGCTGGAGACCTTCCCGAGTGTTGGGCTGATTCTCGATCTTTACCATGCCCAGCTTCTGACCGGAGACGCAGCAAATGTTCTGGCTCGGTTTTATGACAGAACCGTCCATGTGCAAATTGCCGACTGCCCGGGTCGTCACGAACCGGGAACGGGGAGTATCGACTTTGCTTCCTTGTTCGCGGCGCTGGAGCAGCGTGGCTACCCAGGATGGATCGGGTGTGAATACCATCCTTCCGGTTCTACCGTTGCGAGCCTTGACTGGATTAAGCGGCTAAGTGCTTAGCGCTTGCGACGCGCGAACGACGTCACCATTGGGTCGGATCTGTTGGTGCGAAATGCCCGCGGTGTCGAACTGACGCCAGCGGGACAATCGCTGTTGTTCTATGCGCGTCATCTACACGATTTGACGTGAGGGGATTCCGAAAGCCAGAAACGACAAAGCCCTCGTATTTCTACGAGGGCTTTGTTTTGTATGGTGCCGGCACCAGGAGTCGAACCCGGGACCTACTGATTACAAGTCAGTTGCTCTACCAACTGAGCTATACCGGCGTGTTAGGGCGACGATTATAGCGATTGGGTTGGTTCTGTAAACCCCTGAATTCAGACTATTTTTGCGCAGGCGTCAGGCCGGCCCCGCGAACGCTTCTGCGGGGCCGGCCAATGCGATTGCTTTAAAGCGTTACACGCCGTTTTTCACCGCGTTGATCAGGTCCTGACTCAGCACCTGCGCGGGCGCCACTTGCACGCTTTGCGTGTAGAACGGCGGCAGGTTCTGGGCCAGTGTCGATAACGCTTGGGCGGTGGTGTTGCCCGGCAGCAGCACGTATTGGAGGTTGGACGGATAGCTCTGCGGCACGGGGCCTTCCATGGTCGAACCGTACGCGCCGAAGGTCATCACGGCCTGCGGTGTGGTGGGATCGGGTGCATAGAGGAAGACGAAGGTGCCGTACTTGGGATGTGTCAGGTATTGCTCGGCCTGGGCGCGAACCGCCGGGTCGGGGTCGTTCATCAGGGTCCAGCGCATGACCGCGTAGTTGCGGGTGGTTTCCATGAACGCTGTACGAATTGGCGACTGGTTCTCGACGCCTCCCAGACACACCAGCAGGTTGCCGAATGGATCGATGAGGGCTACCGAGTTGAACACCGGGCTGTGCTGTGCGGTTTGTAACAGTGGCGGGGCGAGTTCTGCGCCGGGGTCGCGTGGGTTGGCCGATTGCACGGTCAGCGCAAACGGGCTGAGCGCAGTCAGTGCCTGGCGGACTTTGCTGTCGGCCGGGAGGTTTGCCGGGTTTTGCAATTGATCCGGTGGCAGACCGCTGTTGTTGCTGGCCTCGCGTACGGTGTTGACGCTGGCGGAGAAGATCGAGCTGGTGAGGAAGTAAGCTGCCGAGTCGATGGTCTGGCCGCCGAATACCGGGCTGGTCGAACCTTGATAAGCCCGGCTGACAGGCGTCGCAATCGCGTAATAACCCCAGGTGTCCTGCGCCTGTTGGCGGATCTGCGGCGGCAGCGACGGAAAGGTGAACTGGCTGTTGTAGTTGATGCCTGCGTAGTCATCGATCGCACTGACGGCGACGTTAAACCCTGCAGTCAGCAGTGAACCAGCGCACATGGCGCACGGGTCCAGCGTGGTGACGACAGTCAACTGATTGGGCGGTGGCAGGTTCAATGGCGCGACGTTTTCGTAGTACCAGTCCACCAATTGCCGCTCGCCGTGGGCGGTCGGGTCATGAGGTAGAAAGTACGTGGTGCCACTGCCGGGGAAAGGCATCAGCACGTTGTTGTGCAGCGCGGCGATGACTTCGCCCGTTGCGTTGTTGATGATGGCGCCGCCCACCGCGAAGGTTTGCTGCAGCGCAGCATCAATGGCTTGGTTGGCGACGGTATCGACCGCTTCCTGCGCACTGTTCAATGTACTCATGTTTTTCCCAGCTCCTTGCTGTTTGAACGCCAGACAATTCTGGCGTTTGGCAAAGATAGTTGAGGTTTCGCAGGTCGTTTATGTTGTTTTGGCTGAATGCTTATGCACAACGGGATCTGTTCCGCATCTGCTTAGAGGCAAATTTGCGGACCCGTTCTCATTTGCTCGCAAATGCCTGTTTTTCCGCTTTTTTTACAGGTGTACGAAAATTGAACAGTTGTGTTTCAGCCCCGAAACAGCCGTATATATTGGATCCACGATAATTTCATCCCCAGAGTTATCCACAGGCTGAAGCGCTTTAAGGGCGCTCAGCCAGGATCAGGAAATTACGCGGTGTAAGCGGGGTTTCGCAGAAGGTTCCGAGGCGAACCGCATACCCTTGCTCGGCGAGGAAAAGGGCTCGATCGAGTACCAGCCACAGCTCCAATGGGCGTCGGAAAAGTCCGCGCAGTAGCTCGAGATTGCGCACTTCGGCCAGTCGCTGCCAACCGGAAGTTTCGAGCGCTGGCCAATTCTGCGGTCCGATTGTGGATAACTCCTTGAGCGAGGCCAAATGTTGGCAGTAATCGGCGAAAGATTTATCCAGCCAGGCACTGGGCAGCGAAGGGGTGGGCAGGTACTCGTCAACGCCGCGCAGTTGCCGTTGCAGCAGGTCGAAACCCAGGCGCCGGGCCATGGAGGTGTCGCGCTGACGTCGGACGCGAGCGCCGGCGGTGACGGTTTCGTTCATCGGCAGCGAGAGGTCTTCGAGCGACAGTTGTAGGTCGGATCGCATGCCCGCAGAGGAAATGGTCTGATACTCGCCCACACTGATCCGGTTGTAGCAGCAAGGGGCAATGGCCAGTTGCCTGCAACCGGTGGCGCTGGCGAGCTGCATCAGCCGCACATGCAGATCACCGCAGGCGTGCAGCGCTACCGGCGTGTGGTCAGCATTCAATAAAGAGGCGGCACCGGGCGCGAGTACATCTTGCTTGACATGCAGCGCATGCAATTGATGACGCTGGCTGAGTGCCTGACCGCTGGCGACCAGCGCCGGGTCGTATTCCAGGCAGGTTAGTTGTTGTCCGGATTGCAGCAGACGTCGACCCAAGTGGCCTTTGCCCGAGCACCAGTCCAGCCAATGGCTCGGCGCGTCAGCAAACTGCAAACGACTGGCGAAGGCCTCGATCTGCTGCCACTTGCGCCCCGGCACATCGACATTCAACCGATGGCCTGCCGTTTCAAGCGCATGCGCCGGCAACTCATCCACAGCGCTCAGCTCAAGGGACATCGCCGCCAATGAGGCAAACGGCTCCGGTGCGTCCAAAAGAGCTGGGTTGTTATGCGCGTGTTCCGCGTCCTCCAGCGATCGCCCTCGTAGCCAGGTCGCCAACTCAGGGTAGGACACTTCCCAAGGAAGCTGCAGATGAGTAAACGGCCGAGGCTTCCACAGCGCCTGATGCTGGATCAGAAAAGCATCCAGCTCCGCGAAACGGGCGAGTAACGCCTCGCCCGTCAGCACGCAGGCATCAACGCCCTTGGCAGGCATCGACGCGCAGCCAGCGCTCCAGCAGCTTGAAGCCGCGAACCAGCACATAAGCCATCAGCAGATAGAACATGCCCGCCGCGAAGAATATCTCCACCGGCAGGTAGGTCCGGGCAATGATGGTGCGGGCCATGCCGGTCAGTTCCATCAGGGTCACGGTGCTGGCCAGGGCGCTGGCCTTGAGCATCAGGATGACTTCGTTGCTGTAGGCCGGCAGGCCGATGCGCGCTGCGCGGGGCAGGATAATGTAGAACATCGCTTTGGCTCGGGACATGCCCAGCGCCCGGGCAGCTTCAATCTCGCCCTTTGGAATCGCCTGAATCGAGCCGCGCAGGATCTCGGCGATGTAGGCCGCGGTGTGCAGGGTCATGGTCACGGTGGCGCACCAGAACGGACTGCGCAGATACGGCCACATCGAGCTGTTACGGATCGCGTCGAACTGCGCCAGGCCGTAGTAGACCAGGAACAGCTGAACCAGCAACGGCGTGCCGCGGAAAAAGAAGATGTAGCCGTAGGGGAATGCCCGCACGTACCAGAGTCGCGACGAGCGAGCGATGCCTAGCGGAATCGCCAATAGCAAACCGGCGATTACGGCGATGGCCACCAACTCCAGGGTCAGGGTTGCGCCCTGAGCCAGTTTCGGCAGCCACTTGATGATGACTTCCCAGTTCATTGGGTGCTCCTCGCGAAGCCGCGAGCGGCGCGTTTTTCCATGAAGTACATGCCGGTCATGGCGAGAACCGTCAGGCCCAGGTACATGAACGCGGCCACCATATAGAAGGTGAACGGCTGCTTGGACACGGTCACGCCGATTTGCGCGTGACGCATGATTTCTTCCAGGCCGATGACCGATACCAGTGCGGTGTCTTTCATCAGGATCATGAACAAGTTACCCAGGCCGGGCAGGGCGATGCGCCACATCTGCGGCATGATCAGCTTGGTGAAAATACGGAATTTCGACAGACCCAACGCCACACCCGCTTCGCGGTGACCTTTGGGGATAGCCAAAATTGCACCACGAAACACTTCCGTGGCGTAGGCGCCAAAGCACAGCCCCAGCGCAATCACGCCAGCGGCGAAGGCATTGAGTTCGAGGTCGGGGTTGCCGAAGAATTCGCCCAGGGCACGCATCAAGTTGACCGTGCCGAAGTAGATCAACAGCACCCAGAGCAATTCAGGGATGCCGCGAACCAGTGTCGAATAAGTGCCGCCAAGCCATTGCAGCGGCTTGTACGGGGAAGTCTTGGCCAAGGCGCCGAGCAGACCGAGCACCAGCCCCAGGCACAAGGCCGAGAGTGCCAGTTTCACAGTCATCAGCGCACCAGCGGCGAGCGCCGGGCCGAATCCGTAGAGATCGATAGTCATGGATTTCTTTTCAAATCGCGGCAGGCAATGCCAGGGACTGACGCCGTCAAATAACGGCGCCAGCCCGGCAGGTCAGAATCAATAGATGCTGAACGGGAAGTACTTGTCGTTGATCTTTTTGTAGGTGCCATCAGCGACGATTTCTTTCAGTGCGGTGTTCAGTTTCGTACGAATCTCATCGCCTTTACGTACAGCGATACCGATCTTGTCGCTTTCTTCCACCGGGTCGCCTTTGAACTCATAAGAACGGCCGGCGTCGCTTTTCAGCCACTCGTAGTTGACGTATTTGTCCGCGAGGATGCCGTCCAGACGACCGGAGGTCAGGTCGAGGTAGGCGTTTTCCTGGGTGTCGTAGAGTTTGATTTCAACGCCTTCCATGTTGTCTTCCAGCCAGGTGCCAGCGAGGGTCGCACGTTGTGCGCCGATCACTTTGCCTTGCAGGGAAGCTTTGTCGGTTTTGAAGTCGACGTCTTTCTTGGCGATGAATTGCAGCTTGTTGGAGTAGTACGGGTCGGTGAAGTCCACCGCTTGCTTGCGCTCGTCGGTGATCGACATCGAGGAGATCAGGAAGTCGAATTTCTTGGCGTTCAGGGCCGGAATGATGCCGTCCCAGTCGGACGTAACCACGGTGCATTCGACTTTCATCTTGGCGCACAGGGCATCGCCGATTTCTTTGTCGAAGCCGACGACATTGCCACTGGCATCTTTGTTGTTGAACGGCGGGTAGGCCGCTTCGATGCCCATCTTCAAGGTCTCGGCGGCGGCACCGGCGCTGAAGGCCAGGGTGACGGCAGCTGCCAGAAAGATTTTTTTGTAGTTCTGCATGCGGGTAGCTCCGTTAGCGGTTGCTGGACATGAATTGTTTGCAGCGCGCCGAAAGCGGGTTTTCGAACACCTGCTGTGGCGATCCTTGCTCTTCTACCAGGCCCTGGTGGAGGAACACCACCTCGCTGGACACCTGACGGGCAAAGCCCATTTCATGGGTGACCAGCAGCATGGTGCGGCCTTCTTCGGCCAATGCGCGGATGACATTAAGTACTTCCTGGACCATTTCCGGGTCAAGGGCGGAGGTGGGTTCGTCGAACAGAATCACCTTGGGCTGCATGGCCAGCGTTCGGGCGATGGCCGCGCGTTGTTGCTGACCGCCGGAGAGTTGCGCTGGGTAGGCGTGGCGTTTGTCAGCGATGCCGACCTTGGCCAGCAAGGCTTCGGCGACTTCGATGGCCTCGGCCTTGCTCTGGCCGAGTACGCGGCGCGGCGCTTCGATGATGTTGTCGAGCACGCTCATGTGCGGCCAGAGATTAAAGTTTTGAAACACAAAACCAATCTCGCTGCGCAGGCGATTGATCTGCTTGCCGTCGGCAGCGACCAGTTCGCCATTCTTGGCAGCTTTGAGCTTGAGTTCTTCGCCGGCCACCAGGATCTGGCCCTGATGCGGGTTTTCCAACAGGTTGATGCAACGAAGGAAGGTGGACTTGCCGGAACCGGAAGAACCCAGGATCGAGATCACGTCGCCGTCGCGGGCGGTCAGCGAGATGCCTTTAAGCACCTCAAGCTGTCCGTAGCGTTTGTGCAAGTTGCGGATTTCAAGCGCGGGCGTGGCCTCAGCCATGTGCGTTCCTCATAAGTATTTCGCTCCTGCTGTTGGCGGCCTTCCTGGCGAGGCGGCCAAGCTAGCATAGCGTCTGAATGGCAGCCAACAGCGCTATGGGCGGTAAACGGGTGGCCTGTGGCAGGTTGTCGCATCGGTACAGCAGACTGTCGCGCTGCTATCAACCGAACAGGCGTTTGAACCTGCTTTTAAATACAAAACAGCCGCGGGTCCCGTAAAAAAGGGCGCGATGTTGCCAGCTTTGGCGGGGTGTTGGAAGCGCTAACCGGCCAAACGTTCCTGAGCTGCACTTTTATTGTGCGTCGGACCATTTTTGGGTGTGTTTCTGGTGCGCCGCTTCGTTCTTAAAGTGGGTCGCAGGGTAACGCTCTGGCGAATTGCCATTAATCTCAATGACTTGCGATGACTGTCCGGTCCGGCGGAGATCCCCATGCCTGGGCGTTCTGTAACATTTTGGCGCAATTATTGCGTGCAGAATACGGAACGCCCCGTTGGTTTCTTTTTACGAGAGGGAACACCACGCCGGGTGGACGTAATCGCTTTTCCTTACAAAGGTAGTTTCAATGAGCAGTACCCCAAGCTCCAATGGCCTCGAACAGGGGCTCAAACCGCGTCATGTGACCATGCTGTCGATCGCCGGGGTTATCGGTGCCGGCCTGTTCGTCGGTTCGGGCCACGCCATCGCCGCCGCAGGCCCAGCCGTGCTGTTGGCCTACGCTGCCGCCGGTATGCTGGTGGTGCTGGTGATGCGCATGCTCGGCGAAATGGCCGTCGCTTCGCCGGACACAGGCTCCTTCTCGACGTATGCCGATCGCGCGATCGGTCACTGGGCCGGTTTCACCATCGGCTGGCTCTACTGGTGGTTCTGGGTGTTGGTGATTCCGCTGGAAGCCAACGCCGCCGCGACCATCTTGCACGCCTGGTTCCCGAATGTGGCGATCTGGGCCTTCACCTTGGTCATCACCTTGTTGCTGACGGTGACCAACCTGTTCAGCGTGAAGAACTACGGTGAATTCGAATTCTGGTTCGCCCTGGTCAAAGTCATCGCGATCATCGGTTTCATCGGCCTCGGCATTCTGGCGATCTTCGGCTTCCTGCCGACCAGCCAGGTCAGCGGCGTTTCGCACCTGTTCGACACCCAGGGCTTCCTGCCAAACGGCATGGGCGCAGTGTTGGGCGCGATCCTGACCACCATGTTTTCCTTCATGGGCACCGAGATCGTGACCATCGCGGCCGCGGAATCGAAGAACCCTGGCCAGCAAATCTCCAAGGCCACCAACTCGGTGATCTGGCGGATTGGCTTGTTCTACCTCGTGTCGATCTTCATCGTTGTGGCCCTGGTGCCATGGAACGACCCGGTGTTGGCAGCCGTCGGCTCCTACCAGACCGTGCTTGAACGCATGGGCATCCCGAATGCCAAGCTGATCGTCGACATCGTGGTACTGGTTGCTGTGACCAGTTGCCTGAACTCGGCGCTGTACACTGCCTCACGCATGATGTTCTCTCTGGGCAAACGCGGTGATGCACCGGCCGTTTCCCAGCGCACCAACAAGAGCGGCACGCCGTACTGGGCCGTCATGTTGTCCACTGGTGCTGCGTTCATCGCGGTTTTCGCCAACTACGTGGCCCCGGCCGCTGTGTTCGAATTCCTGCTGGCCAGCTCCGGCGCTATCGCGCTGCTGGTGTATTTGGTGATCGCTATCTCGCAATTGCGTATGCGCAAGCAGCGCATGGCACGCGGTGAAAAAATCGCCTTCAGCATGTGGCTGTTCCCGGCCCTGACCTACGCGGTGATCATCTTCATCGTTGCGGCCCTGACCATCATGCTGTTCCAGGAAGCGCATCGCGTGGAGATCCTCGCGACCGGTCTGCTGAGTTTGCTGGTGGTGGCTGCCGGTTTGTTTGTGGCTCGTCGTCGCAAGCTGCAGAAGATGGGTGCGGTGGTGCTGAACTGATTCGTACCGCATAACGCAAACGGCCGCTGTCAGTGATGACAAACGGCCGTTTTTGTTTTTGTCGGTTGTACTGGCTCAATCGGGGTGAACCCAGTCTTCTGCGCGTAGCCCTGGAACCCGTTCAAATTCTCGTAGGTTGTTGGTGACCACTATGAATCCGCGTGAACGTGCGTGGCCGGCAATCATGTGGTCGTAGGGCCCGATAGGCGTTCCGGCCTTGGCCAACTCGGATCGAATCATACCGGTGTGCGCAGCCGCTTCATTGTCGAAAGGCAAGACCTCAAGGCGTGCCACAAAACCCTCGATCACCGCGAGGTTCTTTTCCGGTGCGGCCGATTTTTCGGCGCCGTAGAACAACTCCATCAGCGTGACGGCACTGATGCATAGCTGCCCGTTATGACGATTGAAAGCTTCTCGTACGATTTGCGGTTTGTTCTTGATGGTGAAGATGCAGATGTTGGTATCGAGCATGTATTTGATCATCAGAACGACTCACGCTCCTGATCGGCGGGTTGTTCACGATCGGTCATGAAATCTGCACTTACGCCATCCCCGTCAAACCAGCTGTCCCATGTTTCATCTGCGGGAGTGATGATGCGAGTCCTGCCGATGGCAACTACGTTGACTCGTTTCACGTCGCTTGGCATGGCAACAGCTTTGGGGAGGCGGACAGCCTGGCTTCGATTGCTCATGAAAAGGGTGGTCTGTTCCATTTTGGCCTCCTGCGGTTTTGTAGGTGCTGTGAGCCCAAAGAATAGATTTCTTAAGGGATATGTCAATGGGATATACGCGGTCGCTGACGAGGGGTCATGTCAGATCGTTTTGGGTTATTGGCTTCTCAAACAAAAAACGGCCGCTGTCAGTGATGACAAGCGGCCGTTGTTGTTTCTGAGGTGAGTGTTTACTCAGCCTTTTCTTCCAGCGCGTCCAGCGACTCGCGATAGCTGTCGAGCGCCGTGCCAAAGTCGGTGATGAACTGCGGATCTGTCAGCCAGGCCTGGGCGGTGTCGCGGTCCATGCCGTCGGCCCACATGCGGTAATCGATCAGCATGTCGGCGGCCAGGTGAGTGGGGGCCATGGCTTCGTTGTCGGCGTTTTCCAAGTCCAGCAGTTCTGGATGGTCGCTGATGATGCCGGCGAGGTTCGACAGCAAGGTCAGCAGCATGTCGTTGCGGCTGGTGGCTTCTGCGTCGCGCATTTTGCTGAACATCGCCAGGGTGTATTCCGGGATCGGCTCGCCGATTTCCCCCAGGTCATCGTCCAGCGCGACGGGTTTTCTGCCGTGGATATTGATTTGCTTGGCTTTGATCTTGGCGCGTTTGGCGCGTTTCTGTTGCTTGTTCAGGGAGGCCATGGGAACTCAGTTCGGTTTCTGTTGGTTTTGGGCCGCGATAGCTTCGGAAGCTGCCACGTAATCAATCTGGAAGGCCGGGGATTCGATCCAGGCCAGGGCACTGGCTTCGTCTGCTTCGGTGGACCATTGGCGGTACTCGATCAGCGCAGCGATGATGAAGTCTGTCGCTGTTTCTTCGCCTTCCTGCTCCAGCACCAGCGCGAGCAGCGGGTGTTCAAGAAACGCCGCGCACATAGCTTGTTGGCTGATCTTTTGCGCGTCGATCATTTCTTTGAACAGGTCGGTAAGGTCCACCGATTCAAAGTCGATACGATCATCGTTCGGGTCCAGCTCGACCGGCGCGGCAGCCCGTTGGGTGCGGTTCTGCTTGGCCTTGGCTTTGGCGCGTGTGGCGCGTTTTTGCTGCTTGTTGGCGGAGGCCATGGGCGTCGTTCCGTATTTCGTTGAGTGGGCGCATCAGTCAGTTGCGTGGCACTAGCCGCCCAGGTGTGTCGGGGGTCAGTTCGCCGGTCTGCAGCCAGGACAATGCAATGGGCCATAGTGTGGCTTGGTATGCGCTACGAAAAAAGGCGAAATGTCCGACTTCTTGTTCGCCGAGGTCTTCGGGGGTGATTCGCAAGTGGGCGTTCGTGCTGTTGGTGAAGTAACCGAGCAGGCGTTCGATGGCCGGAATTGTGCCGTAAGGGTCGTCGCTGATGCTGATGGCCAGGTTTTGTGCGGTGACGGATGAGAAGGGCAGTCGCCCGGATTTTGCGTGAAGGACGCGACCGCTGGGGCGTTTCTCGTAGTGCGCGGTGGGCATGCTCCAGTCGCGAACCACGCCAGCGGGGGTGTCCTCTAGCCAGCCGAGACGTTTGCCGGGGAAGTAGCCGTAAAGCAATGTCATCAACGGCATCACCAGATGCCACTTGCCGAACATCCGCCAACGATGGGCCGGCGCGTAATCGCGCCAGTAAGCGAATTGCGCACCGACGGTCACCAGACGTCGAATCAAATGCCCGGAAGCTCCCAGGCCCGCTGCACAGCCTCCAAAGCTGTGGCCTACAACATCGATGGGTTGCCCGGGAAATTCACGCTGAGCGCGCTTGAGCATCGCCTCAAAGTCCAGCGCGCCCCAATCTGACCATGAAGCCCGAAGCCCTTTCAGCGACACGGGTCGCGATTCGCCGATGCCACGGTAGTCGTAAGTGATCACGTCGAAGCCGTTGGCGTACAGGTAATCGGCAAAGCGCGAGTAGTGCCGACAGCGGACCGATGTTGCGGCGTTGATGATCACCACAGGACGGGTCGAGTCTTGATTCGCATGCCGCCAGGTGAAGCCGCCAAGGATGAAGCCGTCGGCGGCGGGTTCCTTGAAAGAGTCACCAGGTGTGCTGGTGGGTAACGGCAATTCAAGTTGCGTCGGGGCCAGTGGGGGCATGTCCTGCAAATTCATCGGCTTTGAACCTTTGCGGTTAGCCAGTCACCATAGTCTTCACGCCGTTTATGAACAATCCACCCGTGCTTGTCGGGGCCTTTGCTTGAGTAACCGCTCCTCAAGCACCGCCCACTCCCGATCCAGTTCTGTGCGAAGTTCCTCCTCGCTCGGCAGTACCAGTCTGTAGGTACTGGCGAACAGTTGTTCGTTGCCTTGCAGTACTGAATAGCGCACCACCGATTCATCTTTTTGCGCGCAGAGAATGAGGCCGACGGTGGGGCCATCCTCCGGTCCGCGCTTGAGGTCGTCGTACATGCGCACGTACATGTCCATCTGGCCGACATCCTGGTGGGTCAGTACGCCGCGCTTGAGGTCGAAGATGACGAAGCACTTGAGCAGGTAGTTGTAGAACACCAGATCGATGTAGAAGTCTTTGCTCTCGGTACTGATGCGTTGCTGGCGAGCGATGAAGGCAAAGCCTTTGCCCAATTCGAGCAGGAAGCCCTGGAGTTGATTGATCAATGCTTGTTCAAGTTCACTTTCCTGGATCAAGCCCGCATTGGGCAAGCCGAGAAACTCCAGTAGCACTGGGTCCCGGATGAAATCCCGAGGGCTGGCGTTCATTTGCTGGATGTTGGTGGCGGCTTCCTGTTTGACGGCACAGCGGTCTCGGCTTGCCAGCAGGCGTTCGTAGTAGAGCGTGTTGATCTGGCGTTCCAATGCGCGGCTTGACCAGTTTTGAACAGCCGACTCGTTCATGTACCAGTGGCGAGCGTGATCGTTTTCAACACGCAGTAACCTACGGTAGTGCGTCCAGCTCAATTCGTGACGCAGTGCGTCACGAATTGGGAATGCTTGATAGAACAGGCGCATGTAGCGAAGGTTGGAGATGTCAAAGCCTTTGCCAAACTCAGCTGTCAGACTCGTCGCCAGCGTCGCCAGCAACTGCTTCCCATATCCCGCCCGCCGAGCGCCTTCCTGCTCGAACTCCACAATATGCCGTCCGATCTGCCAACAGGTTTGCACTTGGACGGTATCGACCGCACGTAACACCTTCTGACGCGCTTCGCGGATCAATTCGCCAAGATTGCCGAGCAGTGAGGTTATTTGTGGATCTTTGTTACCGGGTTTGAGGGAGGTCATGACATTTTCCGCAGCTGAAGGAAACAGGCGGAAGAGGATGGCAAGAGAGTGATAGCCCGCGATGCCGGGCGTTGCTGGTAAATCGGAAGGAAAGGTGGATTTGCTTTGCAGGACCGAGCCGACGGCGGCTCATGCATGAAGAGCACAACACGTAGTCCAATTCGCAGTGACCCCAAGTGCGAATCGATCTAAAACTTGAACATTCAGCAACAAATCTAACGGGAGTAACGATTGGGTTCCGCGCAACCCGGGAGTCGCCATCATGAAGTACATCCATTCACTCTTGCCCATCGCCGCTGTTGGCGTATTGATGTTTCCCGTCATGTTGAGCGCTGCCAGTCTTGAACCCGTCGACAGCTCGGGCGTGCAAGTCCAGCCGCAACAACAAGGCGGGATCACTTACCTGTCCGGGGGGATCGGCGAGGATGAGTCGAAAGCCATCCAGCAAGCTGCCGGCTACAACCTGCACATGACATTCTCTATCGGTGTGGAGAACAAATACGTTCCCGATGTGGATGTGGTCATTCAGAAAGAACCAGGGCAGACGGTGCTGACGCTGAGTCAGGCTGGCCCGCTGGTGTACGTTCAGCTACCTCCCGGCAAGTACACCGTGGTGGCGACGCGTAATGGCGAGGCGAAGCATGACACTGCGGATGTAGGAAGCGGCACGGCCCGTAATCTGGTTTTTCACTGGAGTGGTGAAGAATAAATGGATGAGGTACTTACGTTGATCAGCCTTCCTTTGCCATTACACTCCCGCGCCTCATAAGCGCGTTAGAAGGGATGCTGAACTTGAAAGGGATTTTGCGTGTGGGTTCTGTCGTGAGCCTTGCATTGATGCTCGCCGGTTGCGGAACAATGATCGGCCGAATGGGTAACGCAACGAAAGTCGACTACTACAAAGGCGTCGATGGCAATCTGCAGTTGCTTGGCGTGAGGGGCGGGGATGGAATGCCGGCGGCTGTTATTTGTTACTTCATGATCGTCTGCCCGCTTATCACGGTGGTTTCCCTGCCCGTGGATGCCGCGCTGGACACCGTGTTGCTGCCGGTCGATTACGTCAACACGCTATGAGGCTTGCTTCAGCCTGAAGCGAAGGTTGATCAGCCAAAAGGCGACTCGGCTTTCCGTAAGGGAAGGAAAAAGTACCGTGGATGGGACAGCCGAATCGCGCCTGATCAAATCCAAGACATAAAAAAACCCTGAATCTTGCGATTCAGGGTTTTCGGTATTTGGTGCCCAGAGACGGAATCGAACCGCCGACACGGGGATTTTCAATCCCCTGCTCTACCGACTGAGCTATCTGGGCAACGGGGCGCATTAAACTGGTTTTTCAGGGGGTCGTCAAGAAAGTTTTCAAAAAAATTTTAATTATTACCGTCGCTTACGTTCCGACCCTCGAAAAAGCGGGATTATTCAGCCGGCGGAAC
Source organism: Pseudomonas sp. PMCC200344 (assembly GCF_030053095.1). NCBI lineage: Bacteria > Pseudomonadati > Pseudomonadota > Gammaproteobacteria > Pseudomonadales > Pseudomonadaceae > Pseudomonas > Pseudomonas sp. PMCC200344. The sequence goes on from NZ_CP125618.1 coordinate 334,719, forward strand.
GTAGCCGTCGGCTTTGGCGTATTCCTCGCCGGAGAAGTACTTGTCCATCTCGCCCTGAAGATATTTGCGGTCTTCGGTGTTCATCATGTTCAGGCGTTTTTCGTTGATCAGCAGGGTCTGGTGTTTCTGCCAATCTGCCCAGGCCTTGGCCGAGACGTGGTCAAAAATGTCCTGACCTTTTGCGCCTGGAAATGGAGCGCGCTCCAGGGCGGGCAATTCTTCTTTGTACTTGCGGCACATGATGGTGCGGGTCATGACGACTCTCCTGCGTTCAATACGGCAGCCGCGCGTTCGAGCAAGGTTTTGACCGGGGCGGCAAGGCCCAGGCGCGGCGGGGTGGCGAGGTTATACCAGAGCCAGTCGGCCTCGGCCACGTGATGGCCGGCCTCCTGGACCTGAACCAGCCAGGGTTCGATGGACAACTGAAAATGACTGAAGGTGTGTACCAGGCTCGGCAGCGCCTGTTGGCTGCCCAGTTCCAGCGAGTGCTGCGAAGCCAGATGTTGCAGGTCGTCGAGGTCGTCGAGTTCCGGCAGGCTCCATAGACCGCCCCACAAGCCCGTGGAAGGGCGACGGTAAAGCAGAATCGCGCCGTCACCGTTGGCGAGCATCGGCATCAGCGTACGCTTCTGTGGCACGGCTTTACGCGGTTTGGGGATCGGGTAGCGCGTCTCCAGGCCGAGCATGTGCGCTTCGCAGCCCTTTTCGAGCGGGCAGAGCAGGCAACTCGGCTTGCTACGGGTGCAAAGCGTGGCGCCCAGATCCATCATCGCCTGGGTGTAGGCGTTGACCCGATCATGCGGTGTAAAGCGCTCAGCGTTCGCCCATAGCTGTTTGGCGACCTTTGGCTCGCCCGGATAACCCTCTTGCGCGGTAAAGCGCGCCAGCACCCGTTTGACGTTGCCGTCGAGGATCGGCGCCCGCAGACCCATGCTCAGGCTGGCGATGGCGCCCGCCGTGGACAGGCCGATGCCCGGTAGATCCGTGAGTTTTTCCACATCGCGGGGAAACTCGCCACCGTACTGCTCGACGACAATCTTCGCGGTCTTCTGCAAATTGCGCGCACGGGTGTAGTAACCGAGGCCGGTCCACAGGTGCAGAACTTCGTCTTCCGGCGAGGCGGCCAGGGCTTCGACCGTCGGCAACGAGGCCATGAAGCGATCGAAGTAGTTCAGCACCGTGCTGACCTGGGTCTGCTGCAACATGATTTCCGAGACCCACACCCGATACGGGGTGATGCCTTGTTGCCAAGGCAAGTCGTGGCGGCCGTGGCGGTCGTACCAGTCCAGCACCGCCGATGAAAACTGCTCGGCTCTCATCGCTTGAACAGCCCCTTCAACGCGTTTTTCAGTTCAGGGCTGACCTTGTCGCCAAGCTTCTCGTCGATTTTTTCGCTGATCCGTTCGCCGGCCAGTTTGCTCGCGACCTCGCCCATGCGTTCGTTATCGAGGCGGCAAGCCTTGGCGCCCAGTTCCAGCGGACCACGGCAGCGCAGCGGCCACTCGATGCCGACGAACTTCTCGCCGACCTGGCAGGCAGGGTCCGGCATGTCGCTCTTGTCGCCTTCGACGATAACGCCCACGCGATAGTCCATGCCCAGCACCCGCAGATCGACATCGCCGTCGCCGTTGACGGTCATGCCCGGGATGCGCACTTTCAGGTCCGGGTTGCTGGCCACGCCGTTACGGAAGGTCAGGTTGCCCTTGAGTTCCTGGAACGGTGTGTCCTTGCCCCGTGGCTCCCCGCTGAGGGATTTACGGTTCAGGGTGGCGATGCCTTTGCACAGCTGTTGTTCGAGGTTGGCATTGAGCAGCACACCGTTGTTGATGACGAAACTGGCGTTGCCGTTGAGGGTTTCGATCAGCGCTTTCTGGCTGTTGCCGCTGCCGGTCAGGTTGCTGTTGAGCGTCACCAGACCTTTGACCGGTGGAATTTTACCCTGGCTTTCGAGGATTTTTTCCACCGGTACTTTGCTGATGCTCGACTGCATGTTCAGCGCTGGCACTTGTTGGCGCACGTCGAGCGTACCTTTGGCGTCGAAGTTGCCGTCGTACAGGTCGCCGCGAAGGCTTTCCAGTGTCAGCAGACCGCCCTGGCCTGTGGCCTTGAGCGCAGCGTTCTGTATCGGCAATTTATCGAGCGTCAACTGACCGAAGGTGAGGTCAGCGTCTACGTCGAGTTTGCTCAGGCGTTCCACCGGCAGCAGGCGCTCGTTGCTCCACGCGTCTTTGGTCGGTGCTTGCGGCAGCGGTGTGCTGCCCGCGCCAGCCAATGCATCGGCTTCGGTGCTGGCCACTTCGGCCTTACGCACTTGCGTCGCGCTACTGGCTTCGGCGGATTTTGGTGGCAGATAACGGTCGACGTTGAAGGTGTCGGCCTTGAGGTTCGCCCGCAGCGATTGTTTGGCGAAGTCCTCGACGGCGATGCGGCCGCTGAAGGTGCTGTCGTCGACTTTCAGGTTGATGTTGTCGAGCACCACACTGGTCGGCGTGCCAGCCAGGCGGCTGACTAACTCGACTTTGCTCAGGCTACCGTCAGCCATCGCCGGAAGCTTCTGGCCGATGCTGTCGACGAATTTCGCCAGATCGAACTGGGCGATCGACAGGCCGCCGCTGATTTGCGGGGTTTTGTCGAGGTCGTTGACCTTCAGTTCACCCAATGCGCGCAGTTGGTTGGCGGAAATCTTGATGCCAGTCCATTCGGCGACGTTCGCGGCTTTATCCAGCAGCAACTGGCCTTGAGCAGCGAAGGTCATGGTTTTGCCTTGCAGCGGATCGCCAGCCACTTCGCCAGTGAGTTTCATGTCTTCGAGTTTGTAGCGCTGCAGTGCGCGCTCGAAACGCAGCTCGCCGTTGAGCTCGGTACGGACACGCAAGACCGGCTGGTTGGTGCCCAGGAACGCGGTGAGTTTGACCGGGATGTTCGTGGAGTCATGCACCGGCCCGGTGCTCAGCTGGATGCTTTCGGCGCTGAATTGCTTGCCGGTTTTTTCGTCGCTGTATTCAACGCGGGCGTTGTTGACGGTCAGGCTGTCGATGTCCAGGCGAATCGGCTGGGCCGGTTTTTCCGCTTGGGCGGTGGTCTCAGTCGCTGGTTCGCCAGTGGTCGCGGGCGGCGTGGCCGGCGCCGGTGCCTTGCCGATGTCTTGCCAGTTGCCGTGGCCGTCCTTGTCGCGGTTCAGGCGCAGGTTCAGGCCTTCGACGCGCACATCGCTCATCTGCACTTCTCGGCGCAGCAGCGGCAGCACACGGACCGACAGACCGAGCATCTGCAAATCAGCGAACGGCTCGGTGGGCTTGGCCAGGGTCGCGACGCTGGCTTCATGCAATTCCAGGCCCAGCCACGGGAACAGGCTCCAACCGATATCGCCATTGAGCGTCAGCTCGATGTGGGCCTTGTCGCGGGCTATCTGGCGAATCTCGTCTTTATAGTCGTTGGGATCAAAGAGGTGGGTCAGGGCAAAGCCCAACGCCACAATGATCAGCAACAGCCCGAGAAGTACCAGACCCAGGATTTTGCCGAACGCTTTCATGGGCGAGTCCTTGTAGTTAGTCGAATTCGAAATTTAGCCGGGGAGTATAGCGCTCCGCAGCGGACGACCGGTCAGCGATCACGTCGGCAACTCGTCCAGCGGCATTATCAGTTTGGCCGCCAGCGCTTGCGCCTCCAGATGCCCGGCAGGCGCCAGCAAGCGCAATGTCGCGCCCGATTGCGACGCCATTTTCTGCGCTTCGTTCACCAGGCGCTCGGCCACGCCACGCCGACGGGTAATTTTTCGTACGCATAGTTGGGACAAATGCCAGACATCCTGGTGCCGTTGCAGGCGTGCCGCGCCCAAAAGCCGATCGTTGAAGCGGCCGGCAATCAGCGAACCGTCCAGCAGGCAGCTTTCGATCAACTGCAAATCTCCGGCAAACGGGGCAAACAGCCAGTCCGGTGCATCGCGGTAGATCTTCTGCAGATCTTGCTGATCCTGATAAGTGGCTTCGTTTAGCGGCTCGACAATGATCGGCATGAGGGGTCCTTCAGTGGTACGAGAACTGATGACATACAAAAGGTGATATCACTTTGATTTTTCTGTCACGTACAGATGGTAACCTCTGCCGGTTCGTCCGTCCTTCTGCGACGTGATGTCGCATCAAAATGGAGCTTCACCTCAAAAACAGTCATGCGTGCGCATAAAGGCTGGGGGTGAGGAGCGCTGACGAACCATTCTAATAATTGGGGGATACACAATGACCACGAGCATCACGGCGGACGGCCTCAAAGCCGACCAGCCCGCGTTCCTGTCCAAGGAACGCATCATCGCCAAGCCCGGTTTCAACCGTTGGCTGGTACCACCGGCCGCCTTGGCCATCCACCTGTGCATCGGCATGGCCTACGGCTTTTCGGTGTTCTGGTTGCCACTGTCCAAAGCCTTGGGCGTGACCAAGGCAGTGACCTGCGCGCCGGACATGAGCTTCATCTCGCAAGTCTTCTCGTCCCAATGTGACTGGCCGATCTCGATGCTCGGCTGGATCTACACTCTGTTCTTCATCTTCCTCGGTTGCTCGGCCGCCATCTGGGGCGGCTGGCTGGAACACGCCGGGCCACGCAAGGCTGGCGTTGTATCGGCACTGTGCTGGTGTGGCGGTCTGCTGATTTCAGCGCTGGGGGTCTATACCCACCAGATATGGCTGATGTGGATCGGCTCCGGGGTCATTGGCGGTATCGGCCTGGGCCTGGGTTACATCTCGCCCGTATCGACTCTGATCAAGTGGTTCCCGGACAAGCGCGGTATGGCGACCGGCATGGCGATCATGGGTTTCGGTGGGGGCGCGATGGTCGGTGCTCCGCTGGCCGCAGTATTGATGGGCCACTTCGCTTCGCCAACCAGCGTCGGCGTATGGCAGAGCTTCTTGGTGATGGCCGCGATCTACTTCGTGTTCATGATCGGTGGCGCACTGTCCTACCGCGTTCCGCCAACCGGCTGGAAGCCTGAAGGCTGGACGGCTCCGGCGAAAAAAGCTTCCAACGCGATGATCACCCACCGTCACGTCCACGTGAACGTGGCGTGGAAAACCCCGCAATTCCGTCTGGTGTGGCTGGTGCTGTGCCTGAACGTTTCGGCAGGTATCGGCATCCTCGGCATGGCTTCGCCGCTGTTGCAGGAAGTATTCGCTGGCACGTTGTTGGGTAACGGCCTGACATTTGGTCAGCTCGACGCCTCGCAGTTGGCCTCGATCGCGGCGATTGCTGCCGGTTTCACCGGTTTGCTGAGCCTGTTCAACATCGGTGGCCGCTTCTTCTGGGCCTCGTTCTCGGACTACCTGGGCCGCAAAAACACTTATTTCGTGTTCTTCGCGCTTGGTTTTGCCCTGTACGCGTTGATCCCGAACCTCGGTCACCTGGGCAACGTTGCGCTGTTCGTGGCGGCCTTCTGCATCATCCTGTCGATGTACGGCGGTGGTTTTGCGACTGTCCCTGCGTATCTCGCGGATCTGTTCGGTACGCAAATGGTCGGCGCGATCCACGGTCGTCTGTTGACGGCGTGGGCGGCGGCGGGCGTGTTGGGTCCGGTGTTGGTGAACTACCTGCGTGAGTATCAGTTGAGCATCGGCGTTGAACGCGCCGCGGCTTACGACATCACCCTGTACATCCTCGCAGGCCTGCTGGTGCTGGGTTTCATCTGCAACCTGCTGGTGCGTCCGGTGGCTGACAAGTACTTCATGACCGACGCTGAACTGGCCGCCGAGCAGGCGCTTGGCCACGATAAAGGTGCTGACAGCAGCACCGTATTGGAGTGGAAAGCGGATGCGGGCACCAAGCCTTTGGCAGTGGCTGCGTGGCTGGTGGTGGGTATTCCGTTGGCGTGGGGTGTTTGGGTGACCCTGCAGAAAACGGCGGTTCTGTTCCACTAAGTAAACGCATCACTCCTGTGGGAGCGAGCCTGCTCGCGAATGCGGTCTGACATTCGACAGAGATGTTGAATGTAAAGGCCTCTTCGCGAGCAGGCTCGCTCCCACATTTGTTTTGTGGTGTGTACAAATGGCTTGTATGGACATGTCTATCCCCGACAGCATGGGGTTCAGTCCGTCAGTCATATCACCTCCCGTGTTTCTGTTTCCCGCCCGCGCCCCTATAATGATTGCCTTTTTCGCCCAATGATTTTGCGGAGCTGGTGATGGCCGAACGTAAGGCGTCAGTCGAGCGCGACACTCTGGAAACCCAGATCAAAGCCTCGATCAACCTGGATGGCACCGGAAAGGCCCGATTTGATATCGGTGTTCCTTTTCTTGAGCACATGCTGGACCAGATCGCCCGTCACGGGCTGATCGACATGGATATTGTCAGCAAGGGCGACCTGCATATCGACGACCACCACACCGTGGAAGACGTCGGTATCACCCTGGGTCAGGCCTTCGCCAAAGCCATCGGCGACAAGAAAGGCATCCGTCGCTACGGCCACGCCTACGTGCCGCTCGATGAAGCGCTGTCGCGCGTGGTGATCGACTTCTCCGGCCGCCCTGGCCTGCAGATGCATGTTCCCTACACCCGCGCCACCGTCGGCGGTTTCGACGTTGACCTGTTCCAGGAATTCTTCCAGGGCTTCGTCAATCACGCCCTCGTCAGCCTGCACATCGACAACCTGCGTGGCACCAACACTCACCACCAGATCGAAACCGTGTTCAAGGCTTTCGGCCGCGCCCTGCGCATGGCGGTAGAGCTGGATGACCGCATGGCCGGTCAAATGCCGTCGACCAAAGGCGTTCTGTAATGCAGACGGTCGCGGTTATCGATTACGGCATGGGCAACCTGCACTCGGTGGCCAAGGCCCTCGAGCACGTCGGTGCCGGCAAGGTGCTGATCACCAGCGATGCCGATGTGATTCGCGAAGCCGACCGGGTGGTATTCCCCGGCGTCGGCGCGATTCGCGATTGCATGGCGGAGATCCGTCGCCTGGGCTTCGATTCGCTGGTGCGTGAAGTCAGCCAGGACCGTCCGTTCCTTGGCATCTGTGTGGGCATGCAAGCCTTGCTCGACAGCAGTGAAGAGAACGACGGCGTCGACTGCATCGGCCTGTTCCCGGGCGCGGTGAAGTTCTTCGGCAAAGACCTGCACGAAGACGGCGAACACCTGAAAGTCCCGCACATGGGCTGGAACGAAGTGAAGCAGAAGGTGAGTCACCCGCTGTGGCACGACATTCCGGACCTGGCGCGTTTCTACTTCGTGCACAGCTACTACATCGCTGCCGGCAATGCGCGGCAAGTGGTGGGCGGCGGTCACTACGGTGTCGATTTCGCTGCGGCGCTGGCCGATGGCTCGCGTTTCGCCGTGCAGTTCCACCCGGAGAAAAGCCATACCCATGGCCTGCAATTGCTGCAGAACTTCGCCGCGTGGGATGGTCGCTGGTAAATGGCCGTCAAGAAGAAGCCGCCGATCCTGACCCTCACTCCCGAACAGGAGAACGAGGCCAATCACAAGATCAAGCGCTTTATGGAAGATCGCTTCGAACTGGACCTGGGTTCGTTCGAAGCGGCCGAAATCCTTGAGCTGTTTACCCGTGAAATTGCGCCGCACTATTACAACAGGGCGATTTTCGATGTGCAGACGCACCTCAAAGAGAGGTTCGAAAGCATCGAAAGCGACTTGTGGGCGCTCGAGAAAAACTGATTTTCGAGCGAAGCTGAACAATCGAATTTGAAGGTTTGCCAGATGCTGATTATTCCCGCTATCGATCTTAAAGACGGTGCCTGTGTTCGTCTGCGCCAGGGCCGCATGGAAGATTCCACGGTGTTCTCCGATGACCCGGTGAGCATGGCTGCCAAGTGGGTGGAGGGCGGTTGCCGTCGTCTGCATCTGGTCGACCTGAACGGCGCCTTCGAAGGTCAGCCGGTCAACGGCGAAGTGGTGACTGCCATCGCCAAGCGCTACCCGAACCTGCCGATCCAGATTGGCGGCGGTATCCGTTCCCTGGAAACCATCGAACACTACGTGAAAGCCGGCGTGAGCTACGTGATCATCGGCACCAAAGCCGTGAAAGATCCGGCCTTCGTCGCCGAAGCCTGCCGCGCATTTCCGGGCAAAGTGATCGTGGGTCTGGATGCCAAAGACGGTTTTGTCGCCACTGACGGCTGGGCTGAAATCAGCACCATTCAGGTGATCGACCTGGCCAAGCAATTCGAAGCCGACGGCGTGTCCGCGATCGTTTATACCGACATCGCCAAAGACGGCATGATGCAGGGCTGCAACGTTCCGTTCACCGCTGCGCTGGCCGCTGCAACGAAGATCCCGGTGATCGCCTCCGGTGGCATCCACAACCTCGGCGACATCAAGTCGCTGCTCGACGCGAAAGCGCCAGGCATCATCGGCGCCATCACTGGCCGGGCGATCTACGAAGGCACTCTCGATGTCGCTGAAGCGCAAGCTTTCTGCGATTCGTACAAAGGCTGAGGACTGACCATGGCGCTGGCCAAACGCATCATCCCTTGCCTGGACGTGGATAACGGCCGGGTGGTCAAGGGCGTCAAGTTCGAGAACATCCGTGATGCCGGCGACCCGGTGGAAATCGCCCGTCGTTACGACGAGCAGGGTGCCGACGAGATTACTTTTCTCGACATCACCGCCAGCGTCGATGGCCGCGACACCACGCTGCATACCGTCGAGCGCATGGCCAGCCAGGTGTTCATCCCGCTGACCGTGGGCGGCGGTGTGCGTACCGTGCAGGACATTCGCAATCTGCTGAATGCCGGCGCGGACAAGGTTTCGATCAACACTGCTGCGGTATTCAATCCTGAGTTTGTTGGTGAAGCGGCTCAGCATTTCGGTTCGCAGTGCATCGTCGTTGCGATCGACGCCAAGAAAGTTTCCGGTCCGGGCGAAACCCCGCGCTGGGAAATCTTCACCCACGGCGGTCGCAAGCCTACCGGTCTCGACGCCGTTGAGTGGGCGAAGAAGATGGAAGGCCTGGGCGCCGGTGAAATCCTGCTGACCAGCATGGACCAGGACGGCATGAAAAACGGCTTCGATCTGGGCGTTACCCGCGCGATCAGCGATGCATTGGGTATTCCGGTGATTGCTTCGGGTGGCGTCGGCAACCTGCAGCACTTGGCTGACGGCATTATCGAAGGCCACGCCAGTGCAGTGTTGGCGGCGAGTATTTTCCACTTTGGTGAATACACCGTGCAGGAAGCCAAGGCCTACATGGCTCATCGCGGCATCGTGATGCGCTAAACAAACCGATACAGGCCAGTGGACATCATGGCGGGCTCAGGGCACTCTTGGGTACGCCATGGATCTCGGTAGCCAGACATGCTTAAACGCCTTCTTCTTGTCCTCGCCAGTGCCTCTCTATTGCTCATCAATGGGGCGCGTGCCGCAGAAAATACCGGCACCGATCTGGTGTTGCTGACTGAAAATTTCCCCCCCTACAACATGGCGAAGAACGGCAAGAACTTCGCTCAGGACGAGAACATCAATGGCATCGCCGTGGACATCGTCCGCGAGATGTTTAAACGCGCCGAAGTCACCTACAGCCTGACGTTGCGTTTTCCTTGGGAGCGAATCTACAAGCTCGCCCTGGAGAAGCCCGGTTACGGCGTATTTGTGATGGCGCGGTTGCCGGATCGCGAGAACCTGTTCAAGTGGGTTGGCCCGATCGGGCCGGATGACTGGATCATGCTGGCCAAGGCCGATAGCAAGATCAGCCTTGAGTCGCTGGAGCAGGCGCGCAAATACAAGATCGGCGCCTACAAGGGCGATGCGATTGCCGAGACATTGGCCAGCCAGGGATTGAAGCCGATAGTCGTGCTGCGCGATCAGGACAACGCGAAGAAACTGGTCAGTGGCCAGATCGACCTTTGGGCGACGGGTGATCCTGCCGGCCGTTACCTCGCTCGGCAGGATGGTGTGACTGGTCTCAAGACCGTACTGCGTTTCAACAGTGCCCAACTTTATCTGGCGCTGAACAAAGACGTGTCCGACGAAATCGTCGCCAAGCTTCAGGCCGCGCTGGATCAGTTGCGCAAGGAAGGCGTGGTGGACGACATCATGGCGCGGTATCTCTAGGGCTGTCCAATAAGGTCGGTGCGTATCGATGACGGTTGTCCGGAACGATTGCGAACGTAACTGCACAGCATGACCGGCAATTGTTCTTCGGCGAAGGTGATGCTCTCGGGAACAGGCTTGTAACGAGGGTCATCAATGTCGCCACAGTGCTGACCGTCAGCGGGGGCTGAGTAGAAGAAATTGTGGATGAATTCCGCATGCAAGAGTTCCCAGGTGACGCGGTAATCAGGGCTGATGCTGGGCATCAGCTCGGCGGAGGTCAAATACACCGCGTGGGTAAAAGCATTTTTCAACGATGACAGGGTGAGTGGTTGCTCTTGCGAGGCGGCACCGATGATGCATAGCGCATGTGTACCGGGTTGAGGGCCTATATCGTCGTTGATGTAGGCATCTTCGGAGTGAATGGCGTCGCTGTAGTTGCGACGTGTTTGACAGTCTCTGGCGTTGCGCACGGCTTTATAGTGATAGAACGGATCGTCAAGCGAAAACCTGAAATTCCACGTTGGTAAAGTAATTTGTCCAGCAGTGTTTTTTTGCGTGTGCACATAAGGCTTGATGTCCCAAGGCTGCGTAACCGTAAAATTCACAGGCTTGAGTGAACAATCCGGCGCATTGACATCGAAAACACCCGCGATAAAGCACTGATGCAGGAAGTTGGCCGGGTAGCTGTAATTAAAGGTGGCCGCCTGGCAGGCTGCCGTTGTGCAATCAGGCGATGCCTCCTTTTTTAACCTGGCTGCAACTTTGCTGACGATGCCGGTGATTTCATTGGTCTGGCGATCAAGCATCGGGCTTCCAGAGCTACCACCACGCAAATCGCAGAGGTTTTTCATGGCCTGCGAAAATACGCCTGGATGATCAATGAAGGTTCCGGCCGTCTCTTCTGAGCAGGCGCTCAAGCGTAACCCTTTCTCTAGATAGCCCGCGGGTGCACCAAGGTTGAGTACGTCATGGGCTTCGAAGCTTTGATGGCTGGCGAGATTGAGCGGGTTGATACCCTTCTTTATAAGGGTTGCCAGTGAAGTCCCAACCTCGAGTATCGCCAGGTCGGTGCCCACCATGCTGGTCCAGCGAGCAATTCGAACCGGGTAAGTAATGTGATGCTTGGGCGAGTCATGGAAGTAGTTGAAGGTGATGTTCGCTTCGATGGGTTCGTCCGTGCGGGCGGTGCCGTACGCAAAGACAACGCAATGGCCGGCGGTAATCAGATAGGCCGGCCCCACCGCTTTGCCTTGCCTGTTTCTGGTATCAAGAAGAGCAGCGGTGCAGGACGCGCCGGAGCGGTGAGCAAGGCGTCCGATGCCGCTCCAGATTGCGTATTGGTTGTTACTGTTTTGAAGGGCTTTTGAACCTGAGTTGTTGACAGCGCCTTCTCCCAGGTCTCGTGCGTGTGCAGAGGGGCTCGCGGCCAAGAGGCAGGCAAGTCCCCAGGCGGACAGATGACTAACGCATTTCATGGCCATTCCTTGGTGATGAAATTCAGAGTGAGTCCTATCCTGGCACGCATCATTGTGCCCAGAGAGATAGATAGTTATTGCCTCGAGTGCGCTAATGAAGCCGCGTGGAGCAAGCAGACACCGATCTGGTGCTGCTGACGGAAAACATCCTTGGGCGACGCGTGATCCTGCCGGCCGTTACCTCGCTCGGCAGGATGGTGTGACTGGTCTCAAGACCGTGCTGCGTTTCAACAGTGCCCAACTTCATCTGGCACTGAACTGTCGGACGAGATAGTCGCCAAGCTTCAGGCTGCGCGGATCAGTTGCGCAAGGAAGGCGTGGTAGACGACTTCATTGCGCGGTATCTGTGACCGTTGTCGGGGCTTGCACCAGGACTGTGTGTACCTCGGAATTATTAAAATTCCTGTCCTCGATGTAACTGCAAAACGACACCGGAAGAAATTCCAGTGGGATAACGAGTCCATTATCTGTTTGTTCATACTCCCTGCGATCTATATCAGCGCAATTACGTTCGCCAAGGTTGTTATCGTAGAATCGAGTCCAAATGGAACGGGAAGGCTTTTCGAACCAGTCAACAGAAACATATTTCTCTGAGAATCTAAATGTGACAGTTGGTTCAGGTAGTGTGGCGAAAGTCGGTTCGGTTAGCCGGGCAGACAGTATTTGGGTGTTTCTGCGTAATCCGATGCTAGGTCGTTGCTCGGCTGACTCGACACCCACCAGGCAAAGATAATACAAACCTTCCTCTCGGCCGATCTCTGCATCAATTTTCGCATTGGCTGTGCTGATCGGGCGGCTATAGTGATCAGGCAAATAACAAGCGTGTGCGTCGCGTACTGTTTTAAAGCGATAAAAAGCGGTGCTCATCGAAAAGTCGACATCCCAGACAGGTGCTTGATCATTTTGGTCAACGGGTTTTCTATGAAGTGTGATGTCAGCGTTTCTTTTGGATTTGAAGTTGAAGTTTGGGTTTATTGTGCAAGATTGGGCGTCCGTATTAAAACGTCCATTGGTGAAACAGTAAGAAAGATAGTCAACAGGAAAGCTGTGGCTTGCCTGATCAGGCAAGATGGATTTTTTTTGATTATTTCCACAAAGAGCATGCCAGAAACATAAATCATCCGTTGAGATACCATAAGTCGTTCCGGACAATACACCGATAACTTCTCCTGTCGCTGCATCAAGAACGGGAGACCCTGAAGAGCCTGATGCAATACCCTTGCAGTCGTGCTTCTGGTAATCGGTGTGGACGGCCAAGTGCTTGATCAATGTGGTGTTAGTTGGCTCTAGGGTACAGGTTGACAGCCTGAGGCCGGGGGCGATTCCAGGTGCGCCAGGGACTTGAATCGGGCGCGGTTCTGCAGGCGCTTTAGACGCTAGCTTGAGTGGCGTAATTCCGTCTTTCAGCAGTGTATCCAGCGAGTCGGTCAGTTCCAGGATAGCGACATCAGAACTGGCGAGGCTGGCCCAGTTTATCTTGTGGATGTCGTAACGCTTGGCGCCTTCCATCGTATCGTGGAAAAAGTTGAACTGTACCTGGCCGTTGAATGGAGTATCGGCTGCTGTGCCGGAGATGATTGAAGCACAGTGCCCATTGGTCAATAGGTAAGCAGGGCCTGTAGAGGTACCCATGGCGTCGCGAGTATCAAGCAAACTTGCCGTGCAATAGCGGTTGTCATCCTTAAATGTACCTCCAATGCCGTTCCAGTTTGTGTATTGTCCGTCAGCATTACTGAGCAGGACGGGCTCCGGTGGCTCGGGAACAGTGTAGGCGCAAGAGGCTAGGGAGAAGGTGAGTGCTATTAGGGGGATAGTTGTACGTGCAATAGATTTGTAATTCATAACCGATCCTTGGTTGTGAACGTGGATGTTAATAAAGTTGGATGTTGCTGCGGTGCGAAAGAAGTGTAATTGAAGTGGGGGGGAGTTGGTTGTTGATGTGTTTCCGATTGTGAAGAGGTGGCGAGTGGAGGGTGAGTGGGGGTGGTAATTTATCGGCGCTGATTAAGTTTGAAGTTAACTAACTAATTGCAGTGAAATTACTGGGTTTGCGGCAGTCGGTAATGACCGTCCTTCCCATGCGCGGCAGTTGCGCGATTGCCACGCAGGCCGATCATCGACTTGATATCGATCCACTCAATGCCCTGAGCCTTGAGCTTGGGCAGCTCGCGCTCCAGCACCGCCAAGGTTTGCGGATAAGGGTGACCGATCATCACTGCCGAACCCTGTTTGCGCGCCAGGCTGATGGCGGTCTGTAGCTGAGTGAAGATCGCGGCCTCGGTGCGTTCATCATCGAGAAAGACATCTCGCGAGACGCTGGCCAGACCAATCTTCTGCGCCTCGGCGGCGGCGACTGTCTGAGCGCTGGTGCGGCTGTCGACGAAGAGTTTGTGGCGGCGCTGCAACTCGGCCATCAACCACGCCATCGCCACCGGCTGGGCGGTCATGCGGCTGCCCATGTGGTTGTTGATGCCAGCGGTGTACGGCACCTTTTTGAACGCAGCGTTCAGCCGTTTCTCAAGCTCTTCGATGGGCAAGTCGGGATGCCAGGCAAACGGACCGGTGGCCGGGTCCATGGGCATGTGCAGGATGACGATCTTGCCGGCGCGATGAGCCTCGCGGGCGAATTCGGTGGCATGGGGCGTGTCGGGCATGATCGCCGTGGTGACCGGGCCGGGCAGGGCCAGCACGCGGCGATCCCGGGGCAGGTTCTGCCCCAGGTCATCGATGATCAGAGTGATGTAGGCCTTTTGAGGGGCGGGCGCTGCGTGAGCAACACCCGCCAGACAACACAGCAGGCCGAGGAGCAACGGCAGGCGCATCTCAGCGGCCGGAGGTGATGCTCAACCCTTTGAGCAGGCTCAAGGCCTGGGCCAATTGGTAGTCATCATCCTGCGGCATGGCCTTGGCTTTGCCGCTGGCGCTGGTCGGTTTGTCGGCGCCGCCGTTGCCATTGCCCAGGTGACCTTGCAGATCGGCTTCCTTGAAGTACTCGCCGTCCTGCTCGTTGGTGATCTTGGCCCTGCGCACTTCGATGTCCGGGACGATGCCCTGAGCCTGGATCGAGCGACCGTTCGGCGTGTAATACAGCGCCGTGGTGATCTTCAGTGCGCGTTCGTTGTTCAGTGGCAGGACGGTTTGTACCGAGCCTTTACCGAAACTGGTGGTACCCATGACCACCGCGCGTTTCTGATCCTGCAAGGCACCGGCGACAATTTCCGAGGCCGAGGCGCTGCCGCCGTTGATCAGCGCGACCATTGGCACGGCTTCGCTCTCGTCCTTGCCGGTGGCGGAGAAGCGCAGCTCGGAGTTGGCGATACGGCCCTTGGTGTAAACGATCAGGCCTTTGGTGATGAAGTGGTCGACCACTTCCACCGCCGCTTGCAGCACGCCGCCCGGGTTGTTACGCAGGTCGAGGATGATGCCTTTGAGCTTCTTGCCGTTGTCCTTGCGCAGCTTGGCCAGGGCCTTGGAGACTTCGTCGCCGGTCTTGACCTGGAACTGGGTGATGCGGATGTAGCCGTAGCCGGACTCCAGCAACTGGCTCTTCACGCTCTTCACTTGAATGATGGCGCGGGCCAGGGTCACGTCGAACGGTGCACCGCCGTCGCGCACCAGGGTCAGGGTGATTTTCTGGCCGATCTTGCCGCGCATCTTGTCCACGGCTTCGGTCATGCTCTGGCCGCGGGTCGGCTGGCCGTTGATCTTGACGATGAAGTCGCCGGCCTGAATGCCAGCCTTGGAGGCCGGAGTGTCATCGATCGGCGAAACCACCTTGATGAAACCGTCTTCGGCGCCCACTTCGATGCCCAGGCCGCCGAATTCGCCGCTGGTGCTTTCCTGCAATTCAGCGAAGTCTTCCGGGCCCAGGTAGGCGGAGTGCGGGTCGAGGTTGCTGAGCATGCCCTTGATGGCGTTTTCCAGCAGGGTCTTGTCGTCCACCGGTTCGACATAGGCAGCCTTGATCCGATCCATGACCTCGGCAAAGGTGCGCAACTCTTCCAGAGGCAACGGCGCCTTGGTGGTCGCAGCAGTGCCCGCAGGCGCGACTGCCGGGGCCGGTTGAGCGGCGAACGCCAGAGGCGCGCCGATCACCAGGGCGATCGTCAGGGCCAGCGAGGTAAGGCGGGACAAATGCAGCATGTCGAACGAACTCCTGAATTAGGTCGCGTGCTTATCCTTGCGCGCGACACCATTGCGCTGGATCACTCGGGTGACCCTGCTGACGAATAGCGAAATACAGCGCTGGTGTGTCCTGCCCGCCACTGCTGCCCACAGTGGAGATGGACTCACCGGCTTTAACCACGTCACCCGCAGACTTGAGCAGCGTCTGGTTGTGACCATAAAGACTCAAAAAACCGTTGCCATGGTCGAGAATCACCAGCAGCCCGGCGCCTCGCAACCAGTCGGCGAATACCACGCGACCGCCATGCACTGCGTGCACCTGGCTGCCGGCGGAGGCGCTGATCATCACGCCGTCCCACTTGGTGCGGGCGTCGTCGCCACGGGTTTCGCCAAAGCGTGCCAGCAGTCGACCATCAACGGGCCAGGGAAGTTTTCCCCGGCTTGAAGCAAAGGGGCCACCAAAGGTCTCGCCTGAGCTTGATACCAGTGCGCCGGGTGTCGATTTAACGGGTTTGCGTGGGGCATCAGTGGCGTCTGCGTCTGCGTCTGCTGCAGCCTGAGCCTCACGTAAACGCTTTTTTTCGGCTTCCTGCTGGGCGATCAGCGCTTTTTGCCGCGCTTCTTCTGCCTCTCGGGCCTGACGGGCCAAGGTTTCTTCAATGGTTTTAAGGACTTTAGACAGGTCTGCCTGATCCTGCTCGCGGGCTGCCAGTTTCTGATCGCGGACCTTCACGTCGTCGCTGAGCTTGGCCAGGACTTGCTGGCGCTCCTTGCGGACTTTGTCGAGTTCGTCGCGCTGGCTGTCGAGGCTGCTTTTCTGCACCAGCAATTGCGCCTGTTGCATGGCGATGTCTTTTTCGACATTGGCCAGTTGGCGCAGGGTTTCGTTGAAACTCTTCAGCTGCTCCAGGCGGGCCTGGCTCAGGTAGTCGTAATAGGTGAGGGTGCGGGCGAATTTTTCCGGGTTCTGTTGGTTGAGCAGCAGCTTCAAGTACTCCTGACGGCCGTTTTGATAGGCCGCGCGGGCCTGAATGGCGATCAGTCGTTGCTGTTCAATCCGCGCGCTCTGGAGTTTTTTTTTCTCGGTATCGAGTCGCTGCAGCTCGGCTTCGCTTTTCTTAAGCTCTTTTTGCAGGGCGTCGACCTGCTTCTCAAGCTTGCCCATCTCGGTCTCGGTGCCCTTGAGGTCTTTTTGCACACCGGATTTTTCTTCCTGGAGCTTGCCCAGCAGTTTTTTCAGCTCGGCAATGTCCTGACGCGTGGCGTCCAACTGTTGTTGGGTTTGCGCGCGCTCGTCAGCAAAGGCCGGTTGGAGCAGGCATGTCAGAGCAAGGGCTATCAGGACGCGAAGCATAGAGGCGGGTGATACCAGGGAAAGGGACAGCCTAGTATGCCCGCCAAGCGCTGCAAAAAAAACGCCCAATTGGGGCTGTGTGATAACCGGAGTAGGTTCGGGGGTGAAAACACCGCAAGACACAAGCGGGCTTGCTCGCGAATGCGGTGTGTCAGTCGACATCAACGTTGACTGACACACCGCATTCGCGAGCAAGCCCGCTCCCACAGGGTTTAGTGGAGTCTGAGAGACCGATTACACCAGAATCGACGTTCCGGTCATTTCGGTCGGTTTCTCGAGGCCCATCAGCATCAGCATGGTCGGTGCCACATCCGCCAGCACGCCGCCGTCGCGAACCTTGAAGTCACGCTTGCCGACATAGATGAACGGCACCGGTTCGGTGGTGTGGGCGGTATGCGCCTGGCCGGTGGACTCGTCGGCCATCTGCTCGACGTTGCCGTGGTCGGCGGTGATCAGCGCTTCACCACCGACTTTTTCCAGGGCATCGACGATGCGGCCAACACACAGGTCGAGGCATTCAACGGCTTTTACGGCCGCGTCGAACACGCCGCTGTGGCCGACCATATCGCCGTTGGCGTAGTTGACTACGATCACGTCGTAACGCTGGTTTTCGATGGCATCGACGATGCGGTCGGTGACTTCCGGGGCGCTCATCTCGGGCTGCAAGTCATAAGTGGCGACTTTTGGCGACGGGATCAGAATGCGTTCTTCGCCCGGGAACGGTTCTTCACGGCCGCCGGAGAAGAAGAAGGTCACGTGGGCATACTTCTCGGTTTCGGCGATGCGCAGCTGGGTCTTGCCGTTTTTCGCCAGGTAGTCGCCCAGTACGTTGTCCAGGCTGCCCGCGGCGAACGCCGATGGCGCAGGAATACTGGCGGCGTACTGGGTCAGCATGACGAAGCCGGCCAGCTTCGGCTGACGGGCACGTTCAAATTCCTTGAAATCGTCTTCGACGAACACGCGGGTCAGCTCGCGGGCGCGGTCGGCGCGGAAGTTCATGAACACCACGGCGTCGCCGTCTTCGACTTTAACTGGCTCACCGATGCTGGTGGCTTTGACGAATTCGTCGCTTTCGCCGCGTTCGTACGCGGCTTGCAGGCCTTCCTGAGCGGTGGCGGCGTTGAATTCGCCGTTGCCATCGACAATCAGGTTGTAAGCCTGGGACACGCGGTCCCAACGGTTGTCGCGGTCCATGGCGAAGTAGCGGCCGACAATGCTGGCGATCCGGCCTTTGCCGAGGGCCTGGAAGGCCGCATCCAGCAGTTCGATGGACGACTGGGCGCTTTTCGGCGGCGTGTCGCGACCATCAAGGAAGGCGTGCAGGTAGATTTTCTCAGCGCCGCGCTTGAAAGCCAGTTCGGCCATGGCAACCAGGTGGTCCTGGTGGCTGTGAACGCCGCCATCGGACAGCAGGCCCATGAAGTGCACGGCTTTGCCGGCAGCGACGGCTTTATCGACAGCGGCGCAGATGGTCGGGTTCTCGAAGAACTCGCCGTCGCGGATCGATTTGGTCACGCGTGTGAAGTCCTGATACACCACGCGGCCGGCGCCGAGGTTCATGTGGCCGACTTCGGAGTTGCCCATCTGGCCATCCGGCAGGCCGACGTCCATGCCGCTGCCCGAGATCAGGCCGTTCGGCACGGTGGCCCACAGACGGTCCAGTACGGGCTTCTTCGCCGCAAACACGGCGTTGGATTCAGGGCTCTCACTGTGACCGAAGCCGTCGAGAATAATCAGGACCAAAGGTTTAGGCGTGGTAGTCATGGATTCCACTCGTGGCTGAGTTAAAAGAGTGCGATGGAAAAGGGAGTGGCAGTTTAAAGGCAAGTTCAATCCACGTCACCGCCGGACGGGGTTTGGCCCACCATAGTGGCTGTGTATACTGGCCGACATTTTAACGCCCTGGAACCTCCTTCGATGGTTGCTCACCTGATTGAATTTGCCACTAACCACTATCTGCTCGTCGGTATCTTCGTCGTACTGCTGGCGTTGCTGATCGCTTATCAGATGCAAGGCGGCGGCCGCAGCCTGAGCACCGGTGAACTGACCGGGCTGGTCAACAAGGACGCGGGCGTTGTGATCGACATTCGTTCGACCAAGGACTTCGCCGCCGGTCACATTGTTGGCGCAGTGAACATTCCTCACGACAAACTGACCGCTCGCGTCGGCGAACTGGATAAGCACAAGGCCAAGACCATCATCCTGGTCGACGCCATGGGCCAGACTGCTGGCACTCATGCCCGCGAACTGATGAAGTCCGGCTTCACCGCCGCCAAGCTCTCCGGCGGTATTTCCAGCTGGAAAGGCGACAACCTGCCGCTGGTGAAGTGATATGAGCAACGTCGTCGTCTATTCCAGCGATTACTGCCCTTACTGTTCTCGAGCCAAGTACTTGCTCGAGAACAAAGGCGTGGCCTTCGAAGAGATCAAGGTCGATGGCAAGCCGCAGGTGCGTGCCGCCATGGCTCAGAAGGCCGGACGTACGTCCGTGCCGCAGATCTGGATCGGCGAGCGCCACATTGGTGGCTGTGATGATTTGTTTGCCCTTGAGCGCGCCGGCAAGCTCGACGCCATGCTCAAGGCCTGAACGCCTTCCCTGTAAGACCCCAAGATCAGAAAGGATCTGAGATGACTGACCAACAGAACACTGCAGCTAGCGAAGAAGAAACCGCACCGCAATTCTCCTTGCAGCGCATCTACGTACGTGACTTGTCCTTCGAAGCACCGAAAAGCCCGGCAATCTTCCGCCAGCAGTGGGAACCGAGCGTCGGTCTGGATCTGAACACCCGTCAAAAGTCTCTGGAAGGCGACTTCCACGAAGTCGTGCTGACCCTGTCCGTCACCGTGAAGAACGGCGACGAAGTGGCGTTCATTGCTGAAGTGCAACAGGCCGGGATCTTCCTGATCAAGAACCTCGACGACGCTTCGATGAGCCACACCCTCGGCGCGTTCTGCCCGAACATCCTGTTCCCGTACGCTCGCGAAACCCTGGACAGCCTGGTCACCCGCGGTTCGTTCCCGGCCCTGATGCTGGCCCCGGTGAACTTCGACGCGCTGTACGCACAAGAACTGCAACGCATGCAGGCTGCGGGCGAGACTCCAACCGTTCAATAAGCGGCTTTAAGCACCAAAGCAATTTCAATGTGGGAGCGAGCCTGCTCGCGAATAGGGAGTGTCAGATGACATCAATGTCGTCTGACACACCGCTTTCGCGAGCAGGCTCGCTCCCACATTTGTTATGCGGTGTTATTTAAAGCCCAGCTGGCGCCAGCCTTCGTACACGGCGACCGCCACGGTGTTCGACAGGTTCAGACTGCGGCAGCCTTCACGCATCGGCAGGCGCAGGCGCTGTTCGCCGGGCAGGGCATCGAGCACTTCCGCCGGCAAACCACGGCTTTCCGGGCCGAACAGGAACGCATCGCCCTCGGCGAAGCTGGCATCGTGGAACGGCCGCGAGCCCTTGGTGGTGAAGGCGAACAACCGAGGATGACCGAGGCTTTCCAGACAGCTGGCGAGGTCTGCGTGGCGCTGCAGGGTGGCATACTCGTGGTAATCGAGGCCGGCCCGGCGCAGACGCTTGTCGTCCATCTCGAAGCCCAGCGGTTCGATCAAATGCAGGTGGCAGCCACTGTTGGCGCACAGCCTGATAACGTTGCCGGTATTCGGCGGAATTTCTGGTTGGAAAAGGATGACGTGAAACATGCACGGCTCCGAAGGTAAAGATGAGCGGCATTCTACGCCTGAAGCAGACCCACGTTCGAAGCTATTCCCGCGAGTGATGGCTTCGCTGGCGATTGTCGGGGTGATGGTGGGGCTGATGATCGGTCGCCTGACCACGCCCGATCCCAGCGAATTGCAGCAGGTCGAGGTCACGAACGATGGGCTGGTGGTGTGGTTCAACAACGAGCCCAAGGCTCACGGCGAGTTCGTCGACGGTAGCCTCGCGCTGCTGTTCGAGGCTGAAGGCAAGGCGCAGAAAGGTCAGCTCAAAATCAACGACAAGACCGTGAACTGGCGCGTGCGTTTGAGTGATGGAGGATTGTTGCTGACGGTGGTTGCGGCCCGGCCACTGCAGGGCGAGTGGGTCGGTAGCGAAGTCGATGACCGCTGGCGGCTGGAGATCCATCTCCGAGAGCAATAAAAGAGGGAATCCCCGGCCTGCCTGTACCAAGGCCCCCAAAACGGCAGGGCTCGCGCATTGCGTCGTGAGCCCGGTGTAAAGAAGGAACCCCTGACCTGCCTGTATCAAGGGCCCCAAAACTGCCTGGGCTCGTCGCTTGTGCGGTGTGAGCCCGATATAAAGAGGGGAATCCCCGGCCTGCCTGTACCAAGGTCCCCGAAACCGGGTAGTGAACTGAATCACTGAATGGACTATTGCAGGGGGCGTGCCAGGTTTTAACAAGTTGAAACTGAATGTCGCGCTGAAACGTCGAAAGCCCCGTATTCCGGGGCTTTCGTGTTTTTTCGATTGGGGTTCGATTGCGAACGTGGGCGGGATTTCGAAGCTGCTTTCGTGCGCGATTGCGGTTCACGGTGCATTGCGGCGGTGCACGGAGGGGCTCGCGGTGCAGCCTGGAAATGGGACTGACCCTGAATCGACCCCTCACCCTAACCCTCTCCCTGAGGGAGAGGGGACTGACCGAGTAGTACTTTCGAGTTACATCGACCTGATAGTCCGAGTCGAACTCAGGTTTTGAAAAGCATGGTGTCGTGGTCAACTAATTCCGGACACCTCGATAGGTGATTTTGATGCCATCGCCCGTTCATAAACTGTCGGTGGCAGATATCCCAGTTTCGAGTGCAGCCGTTCGTTGTTGTAAAACCCAACGATGTACTCAGTGATGTCGCGTATCGCCTCGCCATGGTTGGCGTAATCACGTCGCCATACCCGCTCCATTTTCAAGCTCAGGAAGAAGCGCTCCATCACTGCGTTATCCCAGCAGTTACCTTTACGGCTCATGCTTTGCTGCATGTCACTTCTTGCCAGCAGCGCTCTGTAGCTCGCACTCGCGTACTGGCTGCCGCGATCCGAGTGGGCGATCAAGCCGGGTGGCGGTTGACGTTGAGCAACCGCCAGCTGCATTGCACTGCACACCAGTTCAGCGGGCATGTTCGGCGCCATTGACCAGCCCACTACCTTGCGTGAGAACAAGTCCAGCACCACAGCCAGATACAGCCAGCCACTGCGGGTTCGGATGTAGGTAATGTCTGCTACCCAGGCCTTGTTCGCCGCCTCGGGTTCAAATTGGCGGTTCAATACATTTTCAGCAATCGGCAGGTCATGTTTGCTGTCGGTGGTGTGCACAAATTTACGCTTCCAGGCCGAACGCAGGCCGTTGACGCGCATCATGCGGCGAATCTTGTAAATGCCTACTTCCATACCCTTTGCACGTAACGCTTTACGCAATGGGCGACTGCCATAGCAGCCGCCACTTTCAGCAAACGACGCCTTGAGTTGCAGAGCAACGGGGCAGATCGATGCAGGAGCCTCAGCGCGCTTGTTGGCCTCGTAGAAGCCGGATCGACTAACCCCCAACAAACGACACACATACGCCACCGAATAAGCCTTCTGTTGCAGCTGCCGAACCAAGCGGTACGTTACTTCAGCTCGCGGGCAAAGAAGGCGGTGGCTTTTTTTAGTACATCGTTATCCATCTTGAGTTGACGGTTTTCTTGCTCCAACTGACGAATACGCTGTTGCTCAGAGGTCAGCGGCTTGCCGATCCCGGCTTGTCCCAACTTCTCGGCCTCATACTGTTGTACCCAGCGTCGAACGGCCGTATCACCAATATCAAGATCACGACAAACCTGTGAAACACTCAGGCCCTGGTCCTTGATCATCTTTACAACTTCCAGCTTGAAGCTGTCGTCGAATACTTTACGTTTGTCGGTCATGGAGAACTCCTCAATAGGTGCATTTTCCACCTATCGGGGTGTCCGGGGAAATTAGACCACTGCAATCGACCCCCTTTCCCCCTCTCCCCACTGGGGAGAGGGCTGGGGTGAGGGGATGGTTCTCGAAGACGACTACGACTTCGAGCGAATTAAGCATTAACCCTCTTCCCCCTCATCATCATCCCCACCATCAACCTTCATCCCCAATTCCTTGATCTTGCGCGTCAGGGTATTACGCCCCCAGCCCAGCAAAACGGCGGCATCGCGGCGGCGGCCGGCGGTGTGTTTGAGGGCGGTTTCGATCATGATCCGCTCGAACGCCGGTACAGCGCTGTCAAGCAGGCTCGACTGACCGCGAGCCAGCGCCTGATCGGCCCACTGGCGCAGCGCTTGCTCCCAGTTGGTCACTGGCGTCGAATCCTGCGGCAGGTTCAGCAGCTCCGGCGGCAGGTCGCTGATGTGCACTTCGCGACCCGAAGCCATCACCGTGATCCAGCGGCAGGTGTTCTCCAGCTGACGCACGTTGCCGCCCCACGGCAGGTTCTTCAGGTATTCCTCGGTTTCGCTTTTCAGCAGCTTCGGCTCCACCGCCAGTTCTTGCGCGGCCCGGCTGAGGAAGTGCTTGGCCAGGGTCGGGATGTCTTCGCGACGGTCCGACAGCCGTGGAATATGGATGCGGATCACGTTGAGGCGGTGGAACAAGTCCTCACGGAATTTCCCGGCGTGCACCAGGGTTTCCAGATTCTGGTGAGTCGCGGCGATGATTCGCACATCGACCTTCACCGGCACATGGCCGCCGACGCGGTAGAACTCGCCGTCCGCCAACACCCGCAGCAAACGAGTCTGGGTGTCTGCCGGCATGTCGCCGATTTCATCGAGGAACAGCGTGCCGCCGTCAGCCTGTTCAAAGCGCCCGCGACGCAGGTTGGCCGCGCCAGTGAACGCGCCTTTCTCATGGCCGAACAGCTCGGATTCCATCAGGTCTTTCGGGATCGCCGCCATGTTCAGCGCAATGAACGGCGAAGCCGCCCGTGGGCTGTGACGGTGCAGCGCGTGTGCCACCAACTCTTTACCGGTACCGGATTCACCGTTGATCAGCACAGTGATGTTGGAGTGGCTCAAGCGCCCGATGGCGCGAAACACTTCCTGCATCGCCGGCGCTTCACCGATGATTTCCGGGGTGCGGGTCAGGGCGACCGGGACTTCCAGGCCTTGCTGTTCCTGGGCGTGCTGGTTCGCGCGTTTGACCAGCGACACCGCTTCGTCAACGTCGAACGGTTTTGGCAGGTATTCAAACGCGCCGCCCTGATAGGACGCGACAGCGCTGTCCAGATCGGAGTGAGCGGTCATGATAATGACCGGCAGCCGTGGGTGTTGTTCGCGAATCCGCGCCAGAAGGTCCAGACCACTGGCACCCGGCATGCGGATGTCGGAGATGATCACGTCCGGCTGCTGGCGCGCCAGGCGGCTCATCACGCCATCGGCGCTGTCGAAGCTTTGCGTGGTCATGCCTTCTTGCTGCAAGGCTTTTTCCAGGACCCAACGGATAGAACGGTCGTCATCGACGATCCACACGGTTTCACTACGGCTCATGTCGATGTGGCTCCTTGTTCCAGTGGCAGAAAGATCGAGAAGGTGGTGTGGCCTGGATGGCTGTCACATTCGATCAGGCCCTGGTGCTGGCTGATGATGTTCTGGGTAATGGCCAGGCCCAGCCCGGTACCGTCCGGGCGGCCGCTGACCATCGGAAAGAAGATGGTTTCCTGCAACTCCGCGGGAATGCCCGGGCCGTTGTCGATGATTTCGATCTTGGTCACCAGGCGATGACGCACATGGCCGATAGTGAACTGGCGCATGGCGCGGGTACGCAGGCTGATGCGGCCCAGGCGCAGCTCGTTCTGGCTGCTGATGGCCTGCATCGCATTGCGCACGATGTTCAGCACGGCCTGAATCATCTGTTCGCGGTCGATCAACACGTCGGGAATGCTTGGGTCGTAGTCGCGCACCAATGTGATGCAGCCCTGGCTTTCGGCCTCCACCAGGTGACAGACGCGCTCCAGCACTTCATGGACATTGCACATGGCCAGCGATGGCAACTTGTTGGAACCGAGCATGCGATCGACCAGATTGCGCAGGCGGTCTGCCTCTTCAATGATCACGTTGGTGTAGTCGCGCAGGCTTTCTTCCGGCAGTTCGCGGGCGAGCAATTGCGCCGCGCCGCGAATCCCGCCCAGAGGATTCTTGATTTCGTGAGCGAGGCCGCGCACCAACATCTTGCTGGTTTCCTGCTTCGACAGCTGCGCCTCTTCCTTGGTGATTCGCAGCAAGCGGTCACGGGGGTGGACTTCCAGCAGCAGCATCGTGGCGCCGTTGGCCAGGATGGGCGTTACCGCGTAGTCGACGGTCAGGGTCTGGCCGGTGAGGGCGGTGAGCATCGCTTCGCGCTTGGTGAACGGATGTGCCTGCTCGACCGCCTGGCGCAGGGAGTTCAGCGCCTCGGTGGACTCGGTGAACAACTCGCTGATGAACTGCCCATGGCTGCGCTGACCGCTGATGGCCAGGAGCATCTCCGCTGCCGGGTTCATGTACTCGAGGCGCAGTTCGGCGTCGAGCAGAATGGTGGCGGTGGTCAGGTTGTCGAGTAGCAAGCGGTGTAGTGCGTCGCTAATGGTCATCAGGACCTCTTTTGGAGCGGAGCGTGCGCAAGAATCAAGCGCTGATACAAGGAAAATGCAAAAACCAAACCAAGGCTCCGAAAAGAAGCGTTAAAGGCCTGAAGCGGGCGTTTGACGCTCGTTTGCGTGGCGTTCTGCCAGCTTTGACGGGTACTTTCGAACCAAAATGGGTTGGGATGTGAGTACGGTGCAACCAATTGCACCAATATAGTGCGCAAACCTGAGCGGCGTTAGAAGAAGCGCAGGAAGGGATTTTTTTCTTCTGCTGGTTTGTCTTTGAGCGGACATTCCGGCCGTTGGCCGTAATCGGGGAGGGCGCAGGGTTTGACCTGACGCTTCTGCGCGAGGGAGATGCGCAGCATGTGGAACGGCTGGTTGGCCGTGCGCTCAACGATGCGGCCTTGCTCGTCGAGGATTTCCACTGAGAGATTATGGCTGCCGCGATCGATGTTGCTCAGGGCGAACACCGGGCTCAGGCCGGGATCTGCGGTAGGTTGGCCGTCGAGTAGCAATCGGTAGCGATGGCCACGTTGCAGGCCGGGTTCGCTGGTGACGCTGACGATAATCTCGCCAGCGCTGCTGCGTACCGTGGCGTCTGGCTCAGGTACCAGGACTCTCAGCATGTCGTAGTGGAACAGTGGTTTTGTTTCGGCCTTTTTTCCAGCCATCACCGGTGCTGCGCCGCCAGGGTTGGCGGACATGCGGTTGCTCGTTGCCATAGGCACGCGCTTGGCGTTGCCGGAGCCTGGCTGGTCGGTGTAGACCCGATTGCCCTGGGCGTCGACGTACGTGAACACCTCGGCCGTCACCGGCAGGGCGATCAGGTAGGTGATCAGTAGCCACCACAGCCTCACGGCTTATGCACCCGTTGTACGGTAAATGTTACGGTAGGACTTTGCTGCACGAGGTTTTCCCCATCGATCACCTGCACCGCAAGGCTATGGGTGCCGCGGTCAATATTGACCAGTTGCAGGATTGCCACGTTGCTCGGCTGGCCGTAAGGCTGATCGTCCAGCAACAGCCTGAACAAATGCGGGCCTTGCAGGCGGGGTTTGATCAGCACGTTGACGGTGAAGGTGCCGTTGTTGGCGCGCAGTGCTTCGGTAGTGGGTAAGTTGGTCAACTCCAGCACCTCGTAAGCGCTGCGCGGCTGTTCGCGGCTGGCGGCTTCGACAGGTGGCGCAGAAGGGGCTTGGGGCTCAACCTTGTTAAGCGGTGGCAACTCGACAGGATGAGCCTTCACGCCATCAGGCGGTTGATTGCTGTAGGCGGTGTTGCCGTCGGCGTCGGTGTACTTATAGATCTGCGCGGCGGCGGGCAGGGCGATCAACAGCAGGATGAATAGAAAACCACGACCCATAAAATTGACCGGAAGCGAAGGCGTTGGGTTGCAGCATAGGTCAGGGGCGGCGGTTGACCCAAGTTGTTAACATTTGGCCATGATTTTGACATGGCCTGTCAGGCGATGCGAAACCCTGTGGGAGCGAGCTTGCTCGCGATGACGGCGCATCAGCCAACATCGATGTTGAATGAAAAACCGCATTCGCGAGCAAGCTCGCTCCCACAGGGGGCATTGTCAGCCGTTGAAATCACGCCCACAAAAAAGACCTCCCGAAGGAGGCCTCTTTTTTGTCACGCCGCTTGCGCAGGCGTTACCGGATCAGCAGCTGTAGTACAGCTCGTATTCCAGTGGGTGTACGAAGGTACGTACTTTGATTTCTTCTTCGCTTTTCAGGGCGATGTAAGCGTCGATGAAGTCGTCGCTGAAAACGCCGCCTTTGGTCAGGAACGCACGACCTTTGTCCAGCTCTTCCAGGGCTTCTTTCAGGCTGCCGCAAACTTGTGGGATCTCTTTCGCCTCTTCAGGCGGCAGGTCGTACAGGTTTTTGTCAGCAGCATCGCCAGGGTGGATCTTGTTCTGGATACCGTCCAGGCCGGCCATTACCAGGGCAGCGAAGGCCAGGTACGGGTTGGCTGCCGGATCCGGGAAGCGGGCTTCGATACGGCGAGCGCGAGGGCTGGACACGTAAGGAATACGGATCGAAGCGGAACGGTTACGAGCCGAGTAGGCCAGCATTACCGGAGCTTCGAAACCTGGGACCAGACGCTTGTAGGAGTTGGTCGACGGGTTGGTGAAGCCGTTCAGTGCCTTACCGTGCTTGATGATGCCGCCGATGAAGTACAGAGCGGTGTCGGACAGGCCGGCATAGCCTTCGCCAGCGAAGGTGTTCTTGCCATCTTTGGCGATGGACAGGTGAACGTGCATACCCGAACCGTTGTCGCCGTACAGCGGCTTAGGCATGAAGGTCGCGGTGCGGCCGTATGCATCAGCAACGTTGTGTACGCAGTACTTCAGGGTCTGAACTTCGTCAGCCTTGGCCACCAGGGTGTTGAACTTCACACCGATTTCGTTCTGGCCAGCAGTTGCCACTTCGTGGTGGTGAACTTCGATGACCAGGCCCATTTCTTCCATGGCGTTGCACATGGAGGTACGGATTTCGTGGTCGTGGTCGAACGGCGGAACCGGGAAGTAGCCGCCTTTGACGCCTGGGCGGTGGCCTTTGTTGCCGCCTTCCACGTCCTGGTCGGACATCCACGAACCTTGTTCGGAGTAGATCTTGAACATGGAGCCGGAGATGTCGGACTTGAACTTCACTTCGTCGAAGATGAAGAATTCAGGCTCTGGACCAACAAATACGGTGTCGCCGATACCGGTCGACTTCAGGTATTCCTCGGCGCGCTTGGCGATCGCACGTGGGTCACGGTCGTAGCCTTGCATGGTCGAAGGCTCGATCACGTCGCAAACCAGGATCAGGGTTGGCTCTTCGGTGAACGGGTCGAGAACGGCAGTGCTGTCGTCCGGCATCAGGATCATGTCGGAGGCTTCGATGCCTTTCCAGCCAGCGATGGAGGAACCGTCGAACATTTTGCCTTCTTCGAAGAAAGCTTCATCCAGCGCGTCGCGAGCCGGCATGGTCACGTGGTGCTGAGTGCCTTTGGTGTCCGTGAAGCGCAGATCAATCCACTTGACGTCATGATCTTTGATGAGTTGAACCGACTTCGACATAGTGTCCTCCGGGTGGCTTCGGGCTTAGTAGTGGATGCCCTTAGAATGTGGGTGATGCCGGCGCGAATACTCTGCCAAGGCAACCTGCCTCACAAGGGAGCAAATTGCATGCCAGTGCCCCACCATGGGTTTTTTGCCCCAATTTCACGCTTATAAAGGAACAAAGCAGCGCATTACTGAAAATCGCGCCCCGTAATGTAGCGTTAAATTCAACAAATGACCTGTTTTGGTGCGCGCAAAACCTTCTGCACATTAACTGGTTAAACCTTGAACAATTTCCGCTATAATCCGCGCCCCCCTTTTTCGGCTGGCCCAGCGCGCGCTGTTTTCATGAAACTAATCGTAAAAGTCTTCCCCGAGATCACCATCAAGAGCCGCCCGGTACGGATGCGTTTCATCCGCCAGTTGGCCAAAAACATCCGTACCGTGCTCCGCGATCTGGACCCGGCTGTGGTGGTGAACGGTGTGTGGGACAATCTCGAGCTGGAAACCCGCGTCAGCGAGCCCAAAGCCCTGAAGGACATGACCGAGCGCCTGAGCTGCATGCCGGGCATCGCGCATTTCCTGCAAGTCGACGAATACCCGCTGGGCGACTTCGACGACATCGTCGCCAAGTGCAAGCAGCACTTCGGTGACGCGTTGGCCGGGAAGATCTTTTCGGTGCGCTGCAAGCGTGCCGGCAAGCATGAATTCAGTTCGATGGACGTCGAGAAATACGTCGGCAGCCAACTGCGTCGTCAGTGCGGCGCCGCCGGAATCTCGCTGAAAACGCCTGCAATCGAAGTTCGCCTCGAAATTCGCGACAAACGGTTGTTCGTGATCCACAGCCAGCACAACAGCATCGGCGGTTATCCGCTGGGTGCCCTGGAACAGACACTTGTGCTGATGTCCGGCGGTTTCGATTCCACTGTTGCTGCTTACCAGATCATGCGCCGTGGGCTGATGAGCCATTTCTGCTTCTTCAATCTGGGCGGACGAGCCCATGAACTGGGCGTTATGGAAGTCGCGCACTTCATCTGGAAGAAGTACGGCAGCTCCCAGCGCGTGTTATTTGTGAGTGTGCCGTTCGAGGAAGTACTGGGAGAAATTCTCGGGAAAGTCGATAACAGTCATATGGGCGTAGTTTTGAAGCGTATGATGTTGCGCGCTGCTTCCCGTATTGCCGATCGGCTGGACATCGATGCGCTGGTCACCGGCGAAGCGATTTCCCAGGTGTCGAGCCAGACGCTGCCGAACCTGTCCGTGATCGACTGCGTGACCGACAAGCTGGTCTTGCGTCCGCTGATCGCCAGTCACAAGCAGGACATCATCGACCTGGCCAACGAAATCGGTACTGCCGACTTCGCCAAGCACATGCCGGAATACTGCGGGGTCATCTCGGTGAACCCCAAGACCCACGCCAAGCGTCCGCGCGTGGAGTACGAAGAACAACAGTTCGACATGGCAGTGCTTGAGCGTGCGCTCGAGAACGCCAAACTGGTGCCGATCGATCGCGTGATCGACGAATTGGGCCAGGACTTGCAGATTGAAGAAGTCAGCGAAGCGCTGGCTGGTCAGATCGTTATCGACATCCGTCACCCGGATGCCGCTGAAGATGACCCGCTGGGCTTGGCTGGCATCGAGGTACAAGCGATGCCGTTTTATGCATTGAACGCTCGTTTCAAGGAACTGGACCCTACTCGCCAGTACCTGCTGTATTGCGACAAAGGCGTGATGAGTCGCCTGCATGCCCACCATTTGCTCAGTGAGGGGCATGCCAATGTGCGCGTTTATCGACCGAGCTAAGAGCCCGGGGCTGTTTGCCTGTGGCCTGCGTCACCGGCCCCCCGACGCCGCCGTCAAGCTGTAACGGCTTTGCCGGACTCTACTGTTAATCGCTGCCAAGACTTGTCAGCACACCGAATCCTCTGATCGAGATACACAAGTGATCGAAAATCTACGCAACATCGCCATCATTGCTCACGTTGACCATGGTAAAACCACCCTGGTAGACAAACTCTTGCGTCAATCCGGCACCCTGGAGCGCAACGAGCTCAACGACGAGCGCGTGATGGACTCCAACGACCAGGAGAAAGAACGCGGTATTACCATTCTGGCGAAAAACACCGCCATCAACTGGAACGGCCACCACATCAACATCGTGGACACCCCGGGCCACGCCGACTTCGGCGGCGAAGTTGAACGCGTAATGTCGATGGTTGACTCCGTTCTGCTGCTGGTTGACGCTCAAGACGGCCCTATGCCGCAAACCCGTTTCGTGACCAAGAAGGCTTTCGAAGCCGGCCTGCGTCCAATCGTGGTCATCAACAAGGTTGACCGTCCAGGCGCGCGTCCGGACTGGGTTCTGGACCAGATCTTCGACCTGTTCGACAACCTCGGTGCTACCGAAGAACAGCTGGACTTCAAAGTTGTCTACGCCTCGGCCCTGAACGGCATTGCCGGTCTGGAACACACCGACATGGCTGAAGACATGACCCCGCTGTACCAGGCGATCATTGACCACGTACCGGCTCCACAAGTTGACCGTGACGGTCCGTTCCAGATGCAAATCTCGGCACTGGACTACAACAGCTTCCTGGGTGTTATCGGCGTTGGCCGTATCGCCCGTGGTCGCGTCAAGCCGAACACTCAAGTTGTGGCTATCGACGCCGACGGCAAGCGCCGTAACGGTCGTATCCTGAAGCTGATGGGTCACCACGGTCTGCACCGTATCGACGTTGACGAAGCAGCTGCCGGCGACATCGTCTGCATCAGCGGCTTCGACCAGCTGTTCATCTCCGACACTCTGTGCGACCCACTGAACGTCGAAGCGATGAAGCCGCTGACCGTTGACGAACCAACTGTTTCCATGACCTTCCAGGTTAACGACTCGCCGTTCTGCGGTCGTGAAGGCAAGTTCGTCACCAGCCGTAACATCAAGGAACGTCTGGACAAAGAACTGCTCTACAACGTTGCTCTGCGCGTTGAAGAAGGCGACACCGCCGACAAGTTCAAAGTCTCCGGCCGTGGTGAGTTGCACCTCTCGGTACTGATCGAAACCATGCGTCGCGAAGGCTTCGAAATGGGTGTTGGTCGTCCGGAAGTGATCATCCGCATGGTTGACGGCGTCAAGCACGAACCGTACGAAAACGTGACCATCGACCTGCCAGAAGAATCGCAAGGTTCGATCATGGAACAGATCGGTATCCGTAAAGGCGACCTGACCAACATGGTTCCGGATGGCAAGGGCCGTGTGCGCCTTGAGTACAACATCCCGGCTCGTGGCTTGATCGGTTTCCGTAACGAGTTCCTGACCCTGACCTCCGGTGCAGGCATCCTGACCTCGATCTTCGATCGTTACGACGTGATGAAGTCCGGCGACATGTCCGGCCGTCAGAACGGCGTGCTGGTTTCGGTTGCTACCGGTAAGGCTCTGACTTACTCGCTGGAAACCCTGCAAGCTCGCGGCAAACTGTTCCTGGGTCACGGTGAAGACGTGTACGAAGGTCAAATCGTCGGCATCAACAGCCGCGACAACGACCTGGGCGTTAACCCAACCAAAGGCAAGAAGCTCGACAACATGCGTGCTTCGGGTAAAGACGAAACCATCGCTCTGGTTCCGCCTATCCGTTTCACCCTGGAACAAGCTCTTGAGTTCGTGCAAGAAGACGAACTGTGCGAAGTCACTCCTAAGTCCATCCGTCTTCGTAAGAAGATCCTGGGCGAAAGCGAGCGTACCCGCGCTGCCAAGAAAGCCGGTAACTGAGTTTCGACTTAGTTAGCAGCTAAAAAAACGCCCCCGACCGCAAGGTCGGGGGCGTTTTTGTTTGTCTGGCTGTAGCAACTCGTTCGTCTCTGTAGCTGTCGAGC
The DNA here is from genome assembly GCF_030053095.1 of Pseudomonas sp. PMCC200344. Lineage (NCBI taxonomy): Bacteria > Pseudomonadati > Pseudomonadota > Gammaproteobacteria > Pseudomonadales > Pseudomonadaceae > Pseudomonas > Pseudomonas sp. PMCC200344. The sequence continues at coordinate 367,188 of NZ_CP125618.1, forward strand.
TCCAGCGAGGCTGCGTTCGGCTGCGCAGCAGTCGTTAAACCGTGCGCCTCGGTGATTCATGTGCACCGCATTCACAGAGTTTACGACTGCTGCGCAGCCTCGCTGGGGCTCGACAGCTGCTACGGGGATCGAGGTAGGGTTAAAACTTCTCGAGGGTCCGACGGCTCTCGCTGGTCTCGCGCGCCACTTCTTTCGGTTTGTAAGCGCAATACCCCGGCCGCGGCCCGATTTTCGGGTGGTTGCGGCAAGTATCGGGGCGCTTTTCATAAATAGTGCACAGACGGCTCTTACGATCCAGGTACAGGCAATCGTTGTTGCTCATGCGCTGAAGGGTGAATATCTCGGACTTCTGGTTGTAACGCTCGACGATCCCTTCCTTCTGCAGGCGCTTGGCGATGTTCTTCGGCGGCTCGCCGCGCTCGAACTCATCGACGATGCCGATACGGATCAGATCCTTGATCTTGACCTCGACCGGCAGGGTGCAGCAGCTGGAAACGCACGAACCACACATCGGGGCGGAGTACTTGGCCCAGGTATCGAGGCGATCGATCTCCGCGGCGGCGATCAGGTTGGACTTCATCATCGGTTGTTACCAGCGTGCATCAGGGCGCGCGATCATACCGGGACTGGTGGATTTTTGAACAACCTTTCGCCAGATTTTTTCGTGTGCCGCCCAATAACACCTGTAACCCGGCACGGCCCCTGCATTATTTCCGATGCGCGACAAGGTAATGTCGATCTATCTCACTCTAACGGGAAAAACTGCCGAACCAGAGTTCCAACGGCCTGTCAGACCGTCTAGGCTCAACTACTCCACGCTCGCTCGAGGTCCTATCGATGACTCAAGAACCACTTGTTCGCGAAGCAGAGGTGGCCGCATTCCGCGACGCCGTCTTGACCAAACTCACCTATGCGGTGGGCAAAGACCCGGATCACGCCTTCGACCACGACTGGTTCGAAGCCATTGCCCTGGCGGCGCGCGATCACATGGTCGAGCACTGGATGGACCACACCCGGCAGATCTACCGCAAAGGTCAAAAGCGGGTTTATTACCTCTCCCTCGAATTTCTGATTGGCCGTCTGCTCTACGACAGCCTGAGCAACCTTGGCCTGCTGGACGTCGCCCGCGAGGCCCTGACTGAACTTGGCGTCGACCTTGAGCGCATCCGCTTGCTGGAACCCGACGCAGCGCTGGGCAACGGCGGCCTCGGTCGTCTGGCCGCGTGCTTCATGGAAAGCATGTCGACCCTCGGAATCGCCGGCCACGGTTACGGCATTCGTTACGAACACGGCTTGTTCCGCCAGGCCATCGTCGACGGCTGGCAACAGGAACAGACCGAACACTGGCTGGATTTCGGTAACCCTTGGGAGTTCGAACGACCAGAGGTCGTTTACCCGATCGGTTTCGGCGGCAGTGTCGAAACCGTCACCGACGAAGCGGGCAAGTCCAAGCAAGTCTGGACGCCAGCAGAAACCGTTCGCGCGATTGCGTATGACACGCCGGTCGTTGGCTGGCGCGGGGCGAGCGTCAACACGCTGCGCCTGTGGCGCGCTCGGGCCATGGAAGATTTGCACCTGGAACGCTTCAACGCCGGCGACCACTTGGGCGCCGTAGCGGAAGTCGCCCGGGCCGAAAGTATTTCCCGGGTGCTCTACCCGGCGGACAGCACCGAAGCCGGCCAGGAACTGCGCCTGCGTCAGGAATATTTCTTCGTCGCCGCGTCCTTGCAGGATTTGCTGCGCCGCCATCGCAACATGCACACCTCGGTCCTGACCCTGGGCGATCATGCCGCGATCCAGCTCAACGACACCCACCCTTCGATTGCCGTGGCCGAGCTGATGCGGCAACTGGTCGATGTCTATGACGTCGCGTGGGATGCAGCGTGGCAAGTCACCGTCGACACGCTGTCCTACACCAACCACACGCTGCTGCCGGAAGCGCTGGAAACCTGGCCAGTCGGTTTGATGGAGCGGATGCTGCCGCGGCACATGCAGATCATTTACTTGATCAACGCCCAGCACATCGATTCGCTGCGGGCCAAGGGTATCCATGACTTCGAGGTGCTGCGCGCGGTATCGCTGATCGAAGAAGACAACGGTCGTCGCGTGCGCATGGGCAACCTGGCGTTCCTTGGCTCCCACAGCGTCAACGGCGTATCCGGCCTGCACACGCAGCTGATGCGCAAAACGGTGTTCTCCGAACTGCACAAACTCTACCCGGACCGGATCAACAACAAGACCAACGGCATCACGTTCCGCCGCTGGCTCTACCAGGCCAACCCGGAGTTGACCGCGATGATGGTCGATGCCCTCGGCCCGGATCTGCTGGACAACCCAGAAGAACGTTTGCTCGGCTTGGAACCGTTCGCCGAGAAAGCCGCGTTCCGCAAGGCGTTCGCCGAACAGCGGCTGCACAGCAAGAAAGCCTTGGCGTACATCATTCACGAGCGACTTGGCGTGGCGGTCAACCCGGCGGCGATGTTTGACGTGCAGGTCAAGCGGATCCACGAATACAAACGTCAGTTGCTTAACCTGTTGCACACCGTTGCGCTGTATCAGGCGATTCGCGCCGAGCCGGAAATCGATTGGGTGCCGCGGGTGAAGATCTTCGCCGGTAAGGCGGCGGCCAGTTATCACCAGGCCAAGCTGATCATCAAACTGACCAACGACATCGCTCGGGTGGTGAACAACGACCCGACGGTACGCGGTTTGCTCAAAGTGGTGTTCTTGCCCAACTACAACGTCAGTCTGGCGGAGAGCATCATTCCGGCAGCGGATTTGTCGGAGCAGATTTCCACCGCCGGCTTCGAAGCCTCGGGCACCAGCAACATGAAGTTCGGCCTGAACGGCGCGCTGACCATCGGCACCATGGACGGGGCCAACGTCGAAATGTGCGAACGCATTGGCGTCGAACACATGTTCATCTTCGGCCTCAGCGCTCAGCAGGTTGAAGCGCGCAAGCAGAACCATGAGTTCAACGCGACGCCGGATATTGCGGCATCCCACCGGCTCAATGACGTGCTGCAAGCGATTCGCGGCGGGGTGTTCTCGCCGGATGATCCTTCCCGTTACACAGGATTGATCGATTCGCTGATCGACTACGATCGCTTCCTGGTCTGCGCCGATTTCGACTCTTACTGGGACGCGCAGATGCGGGTTGAAGCCCATTGGCACGATTCGAAGGAATGGTGGCGTTCAGCGGTGTTGAGCACCTCCCGGATGGGCTGGTTCTCGTCCGACCGGACCATTCGCGAGTACGCCACGGATATCTGGAAAGCGTTGGAGTAACTTTTAGCAATAATTGCGAGCAAGGCCCGACGGTTGTTGGGCCTGGCCGATATACTGAGCGTCAGTTTGCCGGATTGGCCACTGCGCTTAGGGATATCGACCATGCAATGGATGTTCATGCTGATTGGGCTGGTGCTGGGCTGGGTACTCGACGAGTCTTTCAGTGATGCGCTACTGGGCGGGCTGCTCGGGTTGGGTATTGGCCAGGCCATTCGCATTGGCCGCTTGGGTTCACAAGCTGACCAGCAGCGCCGGCTGCTTGAACAGGCGCAGGTGACGCTGAATGCGGTCGAGCAACGTCTGGCATTGCTGGAGGTGTCAGACGTCAAGGCGCCGCAAACCCTTGAGCCAGTTGCCAGCGAAGCCGCTGCACCTCCCGAATTCACTCTCGACGAAATCCCTGCCGAGGCCCCGGAGCTGATCTGGGAACTCCCTCCCGAACTGGAACCGATCACCGCGGCCGCCGCCGAAAGCAGCCGTCCAGTGCCCGTCGATGCCTGGAAACCCGAACCGGTCGCCCGCGAACCACAACAACCCGCCATCCCGCGCGGCCCGAACTTCATCGACCGCGCCATCAGTGGCGCCCGCAACTGGCTGTTCGGCGGCAACACCGTGCTGCGGGTCGGTGTGGTGCTGTTGTTTCTCGGCCTGGCCTTCCTGTTGCGTTACGCCACCGAAGGCATGGTGGTGCCGATCGAGTTGCGTTACGCCGGTGTTGCGGCGGCGGCATTGGGTCTTCTGGGGCTGGGTTGGTGGCTTAGAACACGCAACAGCCATTACGCGTTGATGCTGCAAGGCACCGGGATCGCGGTGTTGTACCTGACCGTGTTTGCTGCGATGCGCCTGCATCCGCTGCTCGATCCTACGGCGGCGTTAGGTCTGCTGGTCGCGGTGACGGTGTTCTCGGCGATCCTCGCCATCACCCAGGATGCTTTGGGCCTGGCTGCCGCTGCGGCACTCGGTGGTTTCGCGGCGCCAACCCTGACCTCCACCGGTGCTGGCAACCATGTCGCGCTGTTCAGCTATTTCGCCTTGCTTAACGCCGGCATCCTTGCGATCGCCTGGTTCAAGGCCTGGCGGCTGCTCAACCTGATCGGCTTCGTTGGCACCTTCGGCATCGGCTTCGCCTGGGGCCTGCGCTCCTATACGCCGGAGTTGTTGTGGAGCACCGAGCCGTTCCTGATTGTGTTTTTCCTGATGTACCTGGCCATCGGTCTGTTGTTCGCTCGGCGCAAGTTGCTGGAAATGAGCGACGCACCCGAGGACGACAGTCGTGAAGCGCTGCTGCACTGGTCGGCGCGCAAGGGCGATTACGTCGACGGCACGATGCTGTTCGGTCCTCCGTTAGTGGGTTTCGGCTTGCAGTTCGCATTGGTGCAGCACTTGGAATTCGCCGCAGCCTTCAGCGCGTTGGCGTTGGGCATGATTTATATGGGCCTGGCGCGGCGGCTGATGGGTGGACGGGCATTGCTGCTGGCGGAAACCTGTCTGGCGCTGGGGGTGATCTTCGCCAGCCTGGCGATTCCGTTGGGGCTCGATGCGCGCTGGACCGCTGCTGCCTGGGCCGTCGAAGGCGCCGGCATCTTCTGGCTCGGCTTGCGTCAGCAACGACCGCTGGCCAGAGCCTTTGCCTTGCTGCTGCAACTGGGCTCGGCGCTGGCGTTCATCAGCGAACTGCGGATCGGTGAAAGCAGCCTGCTCGACGGTGCGCCGCTCGGTGCGTTGATGCTTGGCGTGGCGTTGTTGTTCAGCTTCTACCAGTTGCGCAAAGCCTTGCCCGAGCAGACGTCGGAATGGGAGCGCAAAGGGCTGCCGGTATTGGCTTGCCTCGGTCTGACCTTCCTCTATCTGCTGGCGCCGTTGTTCTTCTTCACTCACGGCACGGCGATCAGTTGGGCGCTGGCGGGGTTGGCGACGTTGTTTGTTGGCTTGCGTCTGCAATCGCGCACGTTCCTGTTCACCGCATTCGCCGTGCAGTTGCTCGGCGGTGCGTTGTTCCTGCTGCGGCTGCAGGGTTCGAGCGGTGAGTCCGGCGCTGTGTTCAACGCGGGTTGGAACGGTTTGCTGAGCGCGTCGTTGATCGGCCTGGCGCTGATTGCTGGCATGTTGCTGGCGGCGCGCGATGAGATGGTCCGAAGCGACGTGCGATTGCTGCGCGGCTTGTCGGTGGTGCTGCTGGCCGGTCTGGTGTTGATCAATCTGGCGGTGCTGTTCGTCCTGCCTTGGCAAACGGCGAGTGCGGTATGGGCGGCCAGTGGTCTGTTCATTATCTGGCTCAGTCTGTACCTGAAGCAGCGCGTGAGTTTTGTCTTCGGTCTGCTGTTGCAGGTGATTGGCGGCGCGGCGTTCCTGATGGCCGGGCCTGATTGGCTCGGACCGCTTGCGAGCGAAGGATTGAAGCCTCTGGCTCATAGCGGTTTCTGGACGCCGCTGGTGTTGGGTCTGGCTGCGATGGTTGGCGCTTGGCGCTTGCAGCTCGGCAATCATGCTTCGGCCTTCGATGTGCTGAGCTTGCAGCGTTTGTCCGAAGTTTTGCTGGTGTGGGGCGCGGGTTGGTGGGCGCTGGCGTGGGTGAGTGAAGTACTGCGCTTCGCACCGTTGACTCTGCAAGCGACGTTGTTGCTGGCCGTCGCGGCAGTGAGCGTGGCGCTGTGGACAATCTTGGCGCTGCGCCTGAAATGGCCATCGCTGGGCTTGCTCTGCACCTTGCTGATTCCTGCGGCCGGTTTGGTGTTGCTGGCTGCGTGGCACTCGCGTTATCACCCGGCGGCCAACGTCGGTTGGCTGGTGTGGGCGGCCGTGTTCGTTGTGCACTTCATCTCTCTGCGGCGTCTGGCGTCGATGTTGCCGGAGCGCACCCTCAGTACCGCGCACGTGCTCGGCTGTTGGCTATTGATTGGTGTGTTGGCCCTGGAGCTGCGTTACGGCCTGTTGCTGTTGTCCGAGCAGTACAACGCCTGGCGCTGGTTGGGATGGGCGATTCTGCCGAGCGTGTATTTGGTGCTGATGGCGGCACCCCGTGCCTGGCCGTGGCCGGTGTCGGCTTATGCCCGCGAATACCGTTTATACACGGCGGCACCGCTGGCGTTGCTGATGCTCGGCTGGTTCTGGCTGGCGAACGTCGTCAGCGACGGCACCGCCGAGCCGTTGCCTTACGTGCCGCTGATCAACCCACTGGAGTTGGGTCTGCTGTTTGCGCTGTTCGGCGTTTATGTCTGGTCTCGCAGCGCCGTGACGCAACTGGCGATCCGCAAGGACTACTTTGATCACGCCACGCAACTGATCGCTGGCGCCTCGCTGTTTGTGTTCTTTACTGCGCTGGTGATGCGCACTGCCCACCATTGGGGCGGTGTGCCGTTTGAGTTGGATGCGTTGCTCGATTCCATGCGGGTGCAGGCCGGTCTGTCCATCGTCTGGACCTTGATGGCCCTGAGTCTGATGATTGGCGGCCATCTGCGTCATCGCCGCGAAGTCTGGCTGATCGGTGCGGCGCTGATTGGTGTGGTGGTGGCCAAACTGTTCTTTGTCGAATTGAGTAACCGCGGCGGACTCGCCCGGATCGTCTCGTTTATCGGCGTTGGCGTGTTGCTGTTGGTGGTGGGCTATTTCGCCCCGTTGCCGCCCAAGCGCTTTGATGCTGTGCCGGAGGCTGAAAAACCGGCCCCGCAAACCGAAGGAGTGTCGTCTTGAGTCAGAAGCTGAACCGTGTCTGGTTGGGCGCTGTTGCGCTGGGTGTGGCGCTGTCGGCCAGTGCTCAGGAAAAATTGGCGGACTTCGCCACGCAGGTGCCGTTGCCGGTCAGTGGCGAAGGTCCGTGGTATCGCCTCGAATTGCCGTTGAGCGTGCAATTGAATGCGCGACAAACCGATCTCAGCGATGTGCGCGTGTTCAATGCCGCCGGTGAGGCTCAGGCGTATTCCTTGGCGCGCGCGCCGGCGCAGACCAGCGACAACCGTACCCTGACCAACGTGAAGTGGTTCCCGCTGTACAACTCGGCGGACTCCACCGAGCACGCACCGAGCGTGCGGGTGCAATCGAGCGCCAACGGCACGCTGGTCGAAGTGCAACCGTCCAGTCAGCTGGAGGCGGGCGAAGAAATGCTGCGCGGTTGGTTGCTTGACGCCAGCGCCATCAAAGCACCGTTGCAGCAGTTGATTCTCGACTGGACCAGCGAACGCGATGGCTTCCAGCGTTTCACCATCGAAGCCAGCGACGACCTGCAGCATTGGCAGTCGTGGGGCGAAGGGCAGGTGGCACGCCTGACGTTCGCCGACGAGCGGGTCGAGCAGCATGAAGTCGCCTTGCCGGGGCAATCGGCCCGTTATCTGCGCTTGCTGTGGAACACGCCGCAATCGGCCCCGACGTTGACTTCGGCGCAACTGCAAAGCGCCAAGACCCGCAGCCTGCCGCTACCGCTTGTCTGGTCGCAACCGCTGGCTGGCAGCAGCGTAAAGGCCGGTGAATACACCTGGCAATTACCCATGGGGCTGAATGTCGAGCGCTTGCAAGTCGAGTTGAGTCAGCCCAACAGTTTGGCGCCCGTGACATTGTCCGGTCGTCGGGAAAGCAGCCTGCCGTGGCAGCCGCTGAGCAGCGGTTTGCTCTATCGCCTGACCCAGAGTGGCCAGGACGTGGTGCAGAACGAATTGCAGCTGTCGGGGCAAACCGTGCAGCAGTTGAAGCTGACGGTGGACGAGCGCGGCGGCGGCTTGGGTGTCGAGGCACCGACTGTGCGGTTCGCCGTGCGCTCCATTCAATTGGTGTTCCTGGCGCGCGGAGCAGGGCCTTATACGCTCGCGCTGGGAAGTGCCACGGTGAAGGCGGCGAACCTGCCGCTGTCGACGTTGATTCCGGATTACAGCGCTGCAAAGTTGGCGACATTGGGCAAGGCTACGGTGGAAGGCGGGGCGGTGGCCACGCCAGCGTCAACAGTGACAACGGCTGCGACGATGGACACAAACTGGAAGAAGTTCGGGTTGTGGGCGGTGTTGCTGCTCAGTGTTTTGTTTCTGGGCGCGATGGCGTTCAGTCTGTTGCGCAAGCCACCAGTCAAACCTTGAAACTGGCAGCAACGCCCGGTGCACATCCGGGCGGTTTCGATCTACGCTCAACCGGGCGCATGAACTCTATTGGGTGTAACACGTCTGATAGGAGGAAATGCGCCCCGACTCGCGTTAAACTGCGCGGGTTTTTAGCCCCCCATTCCACCGGAGCCTTCCATGTCCCGCGTTACCCTGAGTCGCTATTTGATTGAGCAGACCCGTAGCAACAACACCCCTGCCGATCTGCGTTTCCTGATCGAAGTGGTGGCGCGCGCCTGCAAGGAAATCAGCCACGCCGTGTCCAAAGGCGCCCTCGGTGGTGTTCTGGGCAGCATGGGCACCGAAAACGTCCAAGGCGAAGTGCAGAAAAAACTCGACGTGATCTCCAACGAGATCCTGCTCGAAGCCAACGAATGGGGCGGTCACCTGGCCGGCATGGCGTCCGAAGAAATGGACAATGCCTACCAGATTCCGGGCAAATACCCGAAAGGCGCGTACTTGCTGGTATTCGACCCGCTGGACGGTTCGTCGAACATCGATATCAACGCGCCGGTCGGTACTATCTTCTCGGTGCTGCGTTGCCCGAGCGAATACCTGAGCCAGAACGAAGCCTTGAACGAAAAGGCCTTCCTGCAGCCAGGCACCGAGCAGGTAGCCGCCGGTTATGCCATCTACGGCCCGCAGACCATGCTGGTACTGACCTTGGGCGATGGCGTAAAAGGCTTCACCCTGGACCGCGAAATGGGCAGCTTCGTACTGACCCATGAAGACATCAAGATCCCGGAGTCCACTCAGGAATTCGCGATCAACGCGTCCAATCAGCGTCACTGGGAAGCTCCGGTACAACGCTACGTCGGCGAATTGCTGGCTGGCGAAGAAGGCCCGCTGAAAAAGAACTACAACATGCGCTGGGTCGCCGCGATGGTCGCGGACGTGCACCGCATCCTGACCCGTGGTGGCTTGTTCATGTACCCACGCGACAGCCGCGAGCCGTCCAAGCCGGGCAAGCTGCGTCTGATGTACGAAGCCAACCCGATGTCGTTCCTGGTTGAACAGGCCGGCGGCGCTTCAACCGATGGTCACCAGCGCATCCTCGACATTCAACCGGAAGGCCTGCACCAGCGCGTAGCGGTGTTCCTCGGCTCGAAAGAAGAAGTCGCACGCGTCACGGCTTACCACAAGGAATAAACCATGACCGCGCCCTGGCAGCCGTTGCTCGAATGGTGGTTCGGAACGCTCGAATCCCCCAACGAAATAGCGGCTGACAAGGGCAAGTTATGGTTCGGCAAGCGCGACAGCCAGGACCTCGAAGCGCGCACGCGTTTCGGGGACTGGGTCGAGCAAGCACTGGCCGGCGGATTGACCGAGTGGGCGCAACGCCCTGAAGGTTGGCTGGCTCTGGTGCTGCTGCTCGATCAACTCCCGCGAATGATCTTTCGTGACACTCCCAAATCCTTTTCAGGCGATCTCAGGGCTCAGGCACTGGTAGCGCAAGGTATTGCTGCGGATTTCGATCGGCAGTTGCGGCCGATTCAGCGTGTATTCATCTATCTGGTGTTTGAGCATTGCGAGAATCTGGCGGTGCAGAACGAAGCGGTTTCACGATTTATCGAGTTGGTGGCGCAGCAACCTGAGGGTGATCGGGCGGTGTTTGCCGATAACCTGGATTATGCCGAGCGGCATCAGAAAGTGATTGCGCGGTTTGGACGGTTTCCGCATCGCAATGCGGTGTTGGGAAGGGAGTCTACGGCTGAGGAGTTGGAGTTTCTTTCAGGGCCTGGATCCAGGTTCTGATTCTTTGTTGTTCCTGATGTCGCCATCGCGAGCAGGCTCGCTCCCACAGGGGATTTGTGCATGACACAAATCAAGTGTGGGAGCGAGCCGGCTCCGGGCGGCGTTCCGACGATGAGGCCTTTAAAAGCGCTTTAGATCCGGAAACTACCCACCAACTGCTTCAACCGCGCCGCCTGCTGCTCAAGATCCGCACACGCGCGCAAGGTCGACTGCAAGTTCTCCACGCCTTCCTGATTTAGCGTGTTGATTTCGGTGATGTCGACGTTGATCGACTCCACCACCGCCGTCTGCTCTTCCGTCGCAGTGGCCACCGACTGATTCATCCCGTCGATCTCACCGATACGCTGAGTCACGCTGCCCAGACGTTCGCCAGCCTGGTTGGCGATGCCAACGCTGCTTTCGCTCTGGCGTTGGCTGTCGGTCATGGTGATCACGGCTTCCCGGGCGCCGACTTGCAGTTCCTCGATCATCTTCTGCACTTGCTGCGCTGAATCCTGAGTACGGTGCGCGAGGTTGCGCACTTCGTCGGCCACTACGGCAAAACCACGACCGGCTTCACCGGCACGGGCCGCTTCGATGGCTGCGTTGAGTGCCAGCAAGTTGGTCTGCTGAGAGATGCTGGTAATCACTTCCAGAATCTGCCCGATGTTCACGGTGTTGCTGTTGAGCGTTTCGATGTTGCCGCACGAATCGCTGATCTTCGCCGAGAGCTGCTGCATCGCCGCGATGGTTTTATCGACGACTTGCTGACCGTCCTCGGCCAATGCGCGAGCATCGCTCGAATGCTGAGAGGCGAGGGCGGCGTTCTGGGCGATTTCCTGGGCGGCGGCGCCCAGTTCGTTGATGGCGGCTGCCACGCTGCTGGTGCGCGAGGCTTGCTGGTCGGAGTTGAACATCGACGAGTTCGACGCGGCAACCACACGCAAGGCGACTTCGTTGACCTGGCCGGTGGCCGAGGACACTTCGCGAATCGAGGTGTGAATACGCTCCACAAAACGGTTGAACGAGGTGCCTAGGGCACCGAATTCGTCCTGGCCGTGGATGGTCAGTCGTTTGGTCAGGTCACCTTCGCCTTCGGCGATGTCATGCATGGCGCGGCCCATAGTCAACAGCGGCTGCATCAAGAAGCTGATCAGCATGCCCAGCAGCGCGATGATGATCACCACGGCAATGACCATGGCGATGATCGCCGAGGTGCGAAATTCGCTGAGCATCGAGAACGCGGTGTCCTGATCCAGCACCAGCGCTACGTACCAGTCTGCCGAGGGCACACCATTGACGTGGGTAAAGGAGATGAATTGAGTCTTGCCGTCGATCTCGACTTCTTTCATGCCCGGGCTGACTTTCGGCGCGCCGTTCGGGTAGGCATCGGTCAGGCTCTTGAGCACCAGTTTGCTGTCCGGGTGAATCAGGATCTTGCCGTCGGCGCTGACGATAAACGCATGGCCGTGGCCGCCGAAGTTCAGCGAGTTGATGATCGCACTGACGCTGGACAGGTCGATGTCTGCGCCAGCGACGCCGATCATTTGATTCTGATGTTTCACCGGGGTGGCAACGGTGATCACCAGTTTGCCCGACGACGCGGCGATGTACGGTTCGGTGACGATGGTCTGTTGCGCACCGTTGGCCGCCTTGTACCAGCCACGGGCGCGGGGGTCGTAATCCGCGGCACGATTGCCAGCCGGAACCGAGAACATCACGCCGTCGGTGCCACCGAAATAGCTCAACTGAAAATTACTGGTGTAGGCCGGCAGGTCGATGGCGCGCTTGAGGTTGGCCTGGGCGCTGCCGTCCACGGCGATCTGCTGGGACAGCGATTGCAGCAACTGAATGCGGCTTTCCAGCCAGGTCTGGATGTTGCTGGTGGTCAGGCTGCCGAGTTCCTGCATCGAGGATTCGGTACTGCTGCGCAGGGTTTGCCGCTGGCGGTAGTCGTTGAAGAGGATGAAGCAAGCGAATGCAACGGCCACCACGAGGGCGGCAGCCAACAAGATCTTGTGGCTGAACTTCATGTTTTTGGTCATTAAATGAACTACCGCGAAGAGGCTGGTCAACAAAGGGGCGTCAATTTGCCACAGTCGTGGGCTTTGCGCTGCTTTTATGTCGACTGAGCGGTGCCAAAGATTAGGCGGCTTTTGCGAAAACCGACGAAATGTTCAACAGCAAACAAAAGTTCCTTATATTTCACGAAAGGCGGACGAGCGGCCCGAAAATAGGCGGCCGGCCACGGAACCAGATAGGGGTTTTCTCTTCTAAGCTTCTGCTTGGCAGTCCTGCCATTCCCCTTCGCCCCAGGAGCTACACAATGTCGCTGCGTTCAATCGCCCTGCTTTCGTTCTGCGTGTTGCTGGCCGCGTGCAGCAAGGTCAATCAGGAAAACTACTCGAAGCTGTCGTCAGGCATGCCCAAGGCCGAAGTAGAAACCTTGCTGGGCAAACCCACCGACTGCTCGGGCGCGCTCGGCATGTCCAGTTGCACTTGGGGCGACAAGAACAGCTTTATCAGTGTGCAGTACGCCGGTGACAAAGTGCTGATGTTTTCCGGCCAAGGCCTGAAGTAATCCGGGGCTATACGCCCACGGGAGAAAAATAATGAAGCGGTTACTGATAGTCCTTTTTGCCGGCCTGGTATTGGCCGGCTGCGCCACTTCCGGCGTAGATCCGTTGGCACCGAAAACCGTCAACAGCGTCAATCTCAAGAAGTACCAAGGGACCTGGTACGAGTTGGCTCGTCTGCCGATGTATTTCCAGCGCAACTGCGCACAATCCGAAGCCCATTACACGCTCAAGCCTGACGGCAAGGTATTGGTGCTCAATCGCTGCCTGACGGCAGACTGGCAATGGGAAGAGGCTAAAGGCACGGCCTGGCCACAGGAGTCGGGCAAAACCGACAAGCTGTGGGTCGAGTTCGATAACTGGTTTTCGCGGCTGATTCCGGGTGTGGCGAAGGGCGAGTATTGGGTGTTGTACGTCAGCGATGACTACAAGACCGCCATTGTTGGCGATCCGAGCCGCAAGTATCTGTGGCTGCTGTCACGGACCCCGACGGTCAATGGTGTAGTGCGTGAGGAACTGCTGAGCAAGGCACGTCAGCAGGGTTACGACACTACGCGGCTGATCTGGCGCGCGACCGATACGCAGATGGCCAAGACTTCGAACTAACGGTGCGGCTGAAAAAAAGATCGCAGCCTGCGGCAGCTCCTACAGGGATCGAGTGATTCTGTAGAAGCTGCCGCAGGCTGCGATCTTTTGCTTTTAACCGAGCAAGTCGCGCAGGACTTGGGTGAAGGCGCGGTTACTTTCTTCTTCGCCCGCATGACGCCCGTCGCGCACAACCCACTGGCCATTGACCAGCACATCGCGTACCTGACGATCACCACCGGCAAACAACCAACGATTGAGAATCCCGTCGCCGCTGGCTGTCGCCAGGTACGGATCGTTGCCATCCAGCACCAGCCAATCCGCACGCTTGCCAACTTCCAGTGCACCAATCGGCTGACCCAGCGCCTGAGCGCCGCCATCCAGCGCCGCGTCGTACAGCGTGCGGCCAACCATCGGCTGATCCGCGCCATACAAACGGTTACGTCGTTGGTCGCGCAGACGTTGGCCGTATTCCAGCCAACGCAATTCTTCCACCACGCTCAATGACACATGGCTGTCGGAACCGATGCCCATGCGCCCGCCCTGAGCGAGGAAATCCACCGCCGGGAAGATCCCGTCGCCGAGGTTGGCTTCGGTGGTCAGGCACAAGCCGGCGATGGCGCGACTCTTGGCCATCAGCGTAACTTCTTCCGGGTTGGCGTGGGTCGCGTGAACCAGGCACCAGCGCTGATCGACCTCGGTGTTTTCGTACAGCCATTGCAGCGGACGGCGGCCGCTCCAGCTCAGGCAGTCATCGACTTCCTTCTGCTGCTCGGCGATGTGAATGTGCACCGGGCACTGCTGGTCGCTGGCCGCCAGCACTTCGCTGATTTGCTGCGGTGTTACCGCGCGCAACGAGTGGAAACACAAACCCAACGACTGCGCCGGTTGCTGCGCCAGGATTGGCTGCAAGCGCGATTGAAGCTTGAGGTAGTTTTCGGTGCTGTTGATAAAGCGGCGCTGGCCTTCGTTCGGGGCCTGGCCGCCGAAACCGGAATGGCTGTAGAGCACCGGCAGCAGGGTCAGGCCGATCCCGGCGGAACTGGCGGCCTGGCTGATACGTAGCGCCAGTTCGGCCGGGTCGGCGTAAGGCTGGCCGTTGGTGTCGTGGTGTACGTAATGAAATTCCGCGACCGAGGTGTAACCGGCCTTGAGCATTTCGATGTACAGCTGACGGGCGATGACGCCGAGTTGATCCGGGCTGATTTTTCCGACGAGGCGATACATCAAATCGCGCCAGGTCCAGAAACTGTCATTCGGATTCCCTGCCACTTCCGCCAGCCCGGCCATGGCCCGCTGGAAGGCGTGGGAGTGTAGATTCGGCATACCCGGCAGCAGCGGACCGCTCAGCCACTCGGCGCCATCTGCATTGGAATCGGCCTGGATATGGGTCAACACGCCATCGGCGCTGACCTCAAGACGTACATTGTTGGCCCATCCACTAGGCAGCAGCGCGCGTTCGGCAAAGAAGGCGGACATGGTTCAGCACCCCATCGTGTGTTATTTGTATATACATATACAGACGTTTGCCTGCTCGGTAAACTCCGGCAAGCTAGCAACCTCTAACAGATGATCAAGGATTAACCGTGCCGACTCCGCCTGCCACATTGCCGCCGAATGCCAATCTGAGCGCCAATCTGGGCGACAGTCCGGCGCCCTTGTACGCCCGCGTCAAACAGATGATCACCCAGCAAATCGACAGTGGAAACTGGCCGCCGCACTACCGCGTTCCGTCGGAGAGCGAGCTGGTCAACCAGCTGGGTTTCAGCCGCATGACCATCAACCGCGCCCTGCGCGAAATGACCGCTGACGGTCTGTTGGTGCGCATGCAGGGTGTCGGGACTTTTGTCGCCGAACCGAAAAGCCAATCCGCGCTGTTTGAAGTGCACAACATCGCCGACGAAATCGCCTCCCGTGGCCATCGTCATACCTGCAAGGTCATCACCCTTGAAGAAGAGGCCGCTGGTTCCGAGCGCGCCTTGGCGCTGGACATGCGTGAAGGCCAGAAAGTCTTTCATTCGCTGATCGTGCATTTCGAAAACGATATCCCGGTACAAATCGAAGACCGTTTCGTCAACGCGCTGGTGGCGCCGGATTACCTCAAGCAGGACTTCACCCTGCAAACGCCATACGCCTATCTGAACCAGGTCGCGCCGCTGACTGAAGGCGAGCATGTGGTCGAGGCGATTCTGGCCGAGGCCAGCGAATGCAAGTTGCTGCAGATTGAAAAGGGCGAGCCGTGCCTGCTGATTCGTCGTCGTACCTGGTCCGGCCGTCAGCCAGTGACCGCCGCCCGTTTGATCCACCCCGGTTCCCGTCATCGTCTGGAAGGACGATTCCATAAATAGAGAGCATAAATGAGTCAGTTCAAGGTTCTACGCGCAGTTGATTACCCGCGCATGCCGTGGAAAAACGGCGGCGGCAGTACCGAAGAAATCACCCGTGATGGAGGTGCCGGCCTTGAGGGTTTCGGCTGGCGTCTGTCGATTGCCGATATCGGCGAGTCGGGCGGCTTCTCGACGTTCGCCGGCTACGAGCGAGTGATCACTGTGCTGCAAGGCGAGGGCATGACCTTGCGGGTTGATGGCCAGGACACAAAGCCACTGTTACCGCTGGACCCATTTGCTTTCAGCGGCGAGAGCCAGGTTTTCTGCACATTGCTCGGTGAGCCGATTCGCGACTTCAACCTGATTTATGCGCCGCAGCGTTATAGCGCGCGATTGCAGTGGCTGGACGGCGAGCAGCGGTTTTTCAGCTCGGCAGGCACCGTGCTCGTGTTCAGTGTCACCGACGAGCTTGAAGTGAAGGTCGGTAACAGCGCCTCACAACTCGGTCGCCATGATTGCCTGCAACTCGACGGTAACGCCGGCCTGCTGGAAGTCTCCAGCAATGGCGCCTGCTGCGTGATTGAACTGACTGCACGCTGATTCAACACCTCCACTGATCGTTCCCACGCTCCCGCGTGGGAACGATCATCTGATTCGAAACTGCGCACCAACTTGTTACCGAACGCCCCAGCGTGGCGCAAAACCTCGCTCAAGTAACAGCTGTAATCTCCCTCGCAAAATCCCCCCGAAAAATTTCATCTTTGCCAGAACCCTTGATCCAGGCGCTTTCCAGCCCTTTCAATACTTTTCTTGAACACTCATCCAGCAAGTTGGCCGCTTGATTGCATATGCTTGTATGTACAAGTAAAGACGTATGCGTAAGAGTCGATCGAGACTCCTCGCAACGTCCACTGATTCGCTTGTGTCGCTTTGACGCGCACAGGCTGGCTTACCCACCGCCAGGGTTGGTTTGGATTGATCGCTGAGGAGTCTTTTTCGTGACTGACAATACCCAGAAACCTACGACCGCTTCTTTTACAAAGCACCGTAACGTCGAAATCCGCGCTGCCCGCGGTAACAAGCTGACCGCCAAGAGCTGGCTGACCGAAGCGCCGCTGCGCATGTTAATGAACAACCTCGACCCGGAAGTCGCCGAGAACCCTAAAGAACTGGTGGTTTACGGTGGTATCGGTCGTGCGGCACGTAACTGGGAATGCTACGACAAGATCGTCGAAAGCCTGACCAACCTGAATGACGACGAGACCCTGCTGGTGCAATCCGGCAAGCCGGTCGGCGTGTTCAAGACCCACAGCAACGCCCCGCGCGTACTGATCGCCAACTCCAACCTGGTGCCACACTGGGCGAGCTGGGAACACTTCAATGAACTCGACGCCAAAGGCCTGGCCATGTACGGCCAGATGACCGCCGGCAGCTGGATCTACATCGGCAGCCAGGGCATCGTTCAGGGTACCTACGAAACCTTCGTCGAAGCCGGTCGCCAACACTACAACGATGACCTGAAAGGTCGTTGGGTCCTGACCGCAGGCCTCGGCGGCATGGGCGGCGCTCAACCTCTGGCCGCGACCCTGGCCGGCGCTTGCTCGCTGAACATCGAATGCCAGCAGGTCAGCATCGATTTCCGCCTGAACAGCCGTTACGTCGATGAGCAAGCCACCGACCTCGACGACGCGCTGGCCCGCATCGCCAAATACACTAAGGAAGGCAAAGCGATTTCCATCGCCCTGCTCGGCAACGCAGCTGAAATCCTTCCGGAACTGGTCAAGCGCGGCGTGCGCCCGGACATGGTCACCGACCAGACCAGCGCCCACGACCCGCTGAACGGTTACCTGCCAGCCGGCTGGACCTGGGAAGAGTACCGCGCTCGCGCCAAGACCGAGCCAGCCGCTGTCGTCAAAGCCGCCAAGCAATCGATGGCCGTGCACGTTAAAGCGATGCTCGAATTCCAGAAGATGGGCATTCCAACCTTCGACTACGGCAACAACATCCGTCAGATGGCCCAAGAAGAAGGCGTCGAGAACGCATTCGACTTCCCAGGCTTCGTACCCGCTTACATCCGTCCGCTGTTCTGCCGCGGTATCGGCCCGTTCCGTTGGGCTGCACTGTCGGGCGATCCGCAAGACATCTACAAAACCGACGCCAAAGTAAAAGAACTGATCCCGGACGACGCCCACCTGCACAACTGGCTGGACATGGCGCGCGAGCGCATCAGCTTCCAGGGTCTGCCGGCACGTATCTGCTGGGTTGGCCTGGGCCTGCGCGCCAAACTTGGTCTGGCGTTCAACGAAATGGTTCGCAGCGGTGAATTGTCCGCGCCAATCGTGATCGGTCGCGACCACCTGGACTCCGGTTCGGTAGCCAGTCCGAACCGCGAAACCGAATCGATGCGGGACGGTTCCGATGCCGTGTCCGATTGGCCACTGCTCAACGCTCTGCTCAACACCGCGAGCGGCGCGACCTGGGTTTCGCTGCACCACGGCGGCGGCGTCGGCATGGGCTTCTCCCAGCACTCGGGCATGGTGATTGTCTGCGACGGTACTGACGAAGCGGCCGAGCGTATCGCTCGCGTCCTGCACAACGACCCGGCGACCGGTGTCATGCGTCACGCCGATGCGGGTTACCAGATCGCGATCGACTGCGCCAAGGAGCAGGGGCTGAACCTGCCGATGATTACCGGTAAATAACAACGCAAAGCTAACCCCACAAAACAATCCACAGAGGTTGAATCATGGCTGTTAACAGCGATCGTGCAGGCAGTAAACCGTTGATCGAGACACGTTCGATCGACTACATCCCGGAAGCGGAGAGACACGGTCGTCTGTTGAGCCAGTTCACCCTGTGGATGGGTGCCAACCTGCAAATCACCGCGATTGTCACCGGGGCCCTGGCCGTGGTGCTGGGCGGTGACGTGTTCTGGTCGTTGATCGGTCTGTTGATCGGTCAACTGCTCGGTGGCGGCGTAATGGCGCTGCATGCGGCGCAAGGGCCCAAGCTTGGCCTGCCTCAGATGATCTCAAGCCGGGTACAGTTCGGCGTGTATGGCGCGGCCATCCCGATCGTGCTGGTCTGTCTGATGTACCTCGGTTTCACTGCGACGGGCACCGTGCTTTCCGGCCAGGCGCTGGGTCAGTTGTTTGGGGTCAGCGACAGCGTCGGCATCCTGATTTTCGCCAGTGTCATTGTGCTGGTCACGGTGCTCGGTTATCGGGTGATCCACTTCATCGGCCGTGTCGCCAGCGTTATTGGTGTGATTGCATTCGTTTACCTGTTCAGTCGTCTGATGAGCCAGACGGACGTTGGCGCACTCCTGCAGATCCGCCACTTCAGCTGGAGCAGCTTCCTGCTCGCGGTGTCGCTCGCGGCATCCTGGCAGATCGCTTTCGGCCCGTACGTGGCTGACTATTCACGCTACCTGCCGAGCAAGACTTCCTCGGTGAAAACCTTTTTCGCCGCTGGCGCAGGTTCGGTCATTGGCGCACAGGTGGCGATGATCCTCGGCGTGTTTGCCGCCGCCATGGCCAACGGGCAATTCGCCGGCCACGAAGTGGCCTACATCGTTGGTTTGAGCGGCAGCGGTGCCACCGCTGCGCTGCTGTACTTCAGCATCGCGTTCGGCAAGGTCACCATCTCCACGCTGAACTCTTACGGCAGCTTCATGTGCATTGCGACCGTCATCAGCGGTTTTCGAGGTGACCTGCGGGTAACGCGCTTGCAGCGTCTGGTCTTCGTGCTGGTCATCGTCGGCACTGCGACCCTCATCGCATTGCTCGGTCAGCACTCGTTCCTCGGTGCGTTCAAGTCCTTCATCCTGTTCTTGCTGGCGTTCTTTACGCCATGGAGCGCGATCAACCTGGTGGACTACTACTGCATCACCCGCGAACGCTATGACGTGCCGGCGTTGGCCGATCCGAACGGTCGCTACGGCCGTTGGAACCCCCTCGGTATCAGCGTCTATGTCTTCGGTGTACTGGTGCAACTGCCGTTCATCTCCACCAAGTTCTATACCGGTCCGCTGGTGGACGCTCTGGGTGGTGTGGATATTTCCTGGATCATCGGTCTGGTGCTTCCTGCAGTCCTGTATTACGTGTGCGCGAAAAAATGGCACAGCGCAGTACCCGATCACCTGATTCTGCCAGTCGAGCAGGACAGCGATGCAGCACCTATAACAAGCGGGGCCAGTCGCGCTGCGGCGCAGGCCTGATTGGACGTGGACAGGGCTGGATGCCTCTTGACTGCCGTAAGCCAATTCATGATTAGGAGCGTCACACAATGAAATCGAACAAGACCCTGCTGACCACATTGCTTTCCATGGGCCTACTGGCCAGCGCCGGCGCCACTCAGGCAGCCGGTTGGTGCGAGTCGGGCAAACCGGTGAAATTCGCCGGCCTGAACTGGGAGAGCGGCATGCTGCTGACCGACGTGATGCAAATCGTGTTGGAGAAGGGCTACGACTGCAAGACCGACAGCTTGCCGGGCAACTCCATCACCATGGAAAACGCCCTGAGCAGCAACGACATCCAAGTGTTCGCCGAAGAGTGGGTCGGCCGCAGCGAAGTCTGGAACAAGGCCGAGAAGGCCGGCAAAGTCGTCGGTGTCGGCGCTCCGGTGGTGGGTGCTATCGAAGGCTGGTACGTGCCGCGCTACGTGATCGAAGGCGACGCCAAGCGCAAGCTGGAACCCAAGGCGCCGGACCTGAAAAACATCGCCGACCTGGCCAAGTACGCCGCCGTGTTCAAGGATCAGGAAGAGCCATCCAAGGGCCGTTTCTATAACTGCCCGGCGGGCTGGACCTGTGAGCTGGATAACAGCGAAATGCTGAAAAGCTACGGCCTGGAAAGCACCTACACCAACTTCCGTCCGGGCACCGGTCCGGCACTGGATGCCGCCGTGCTGTCGAGCTACAAACGTGGCGAGCCGATCCTGTTCTACTACTGGTCGCCAACCCCGCTGATGGGTCAGGTTGATCTGGTGAAACTCGAAGAGAAACCAGGCGTGGACAAGCGCGTGACCATCAAGGTCGGCCTGTCCAAGACCTTCCACGAGCAAGCCCCGGAACTGGTGGCTGTGCTGGAGAAGGTCAACCTGCCAATCGACCTGCTCAACCAGAACCTCGGGCGCATGGCCAAAGAGCGGATCGAGTCACCAAAACTGGCGAAAATCTTCCTCAAGGAACATCCTGAAGTCTGGCACGCATGGGTGAGCGAAGACGCAGCCAAAAAGATCGACGCGGCCTTGTAGGTCGAGCCTCTCCGACTGCCCTGAGCGGCAGTCGGACGCTTGATCGCAACCCCTTGATTGAGAGTCTCTTATGTTTCCCGAAAGCTTTACCTTTTCCATCGCCGACTGGGTCAACAGTTGGGTCGATTCACTGGTCACCAACTACGGCGATGTGTTCCGCAGCATCTCCGACACCCTGTTGTGGGCCATCGTCAATCTTGAAGGGCTGCTGCGTGCGGCGCCCTGGTGGCTGATGCTGGCCATCGTGGCGGGCGTTGCCTGGCACGCGACCCGCAAAGTCGTGACCACCGCCGTGATCGTAGGCTTGTTGTTCCTGGTGGGTGCGGTCGGCCTCTGGGACAAGCTGATGCAGACCCTGGCGCTGATGATGGTGGCAACCATCATTTCGGTGATGATCGGCATTCCACTGGGCATTCTCTCGGCGCGCAGCAATCGCCTGCGTTCGATCTTGATGCCGTTGCTGGACATCATGCAGACCATGCCGAGTTTCGTGTACCTGATCCCGGTGCTGATGCTGTTCGGCCTGGGCAAGGTCCCGGCGATTTTCGCCACCGTGATCTACGCCGCACCACCGCTGATCCGCCTGACAGATCTGGGTATTCGCCAGGTCGACGGCGAAGTGATGGAAGCGATCAACGCCTTCGGTGCCAACCGCTGGCAGCAACTGTTTGGCGTGCAACTTCCACTGGCCCTGCCGAGCATCATGGCCGGGATTAACCAGACCACCATGATGGCCCTGTCGATGGTGGTGATTGCCTCGATGATCGGTGCCCGTGGTCTGGGTGAAGACGTGTTGGTGGGAATTCAGACCCTCAACGTCGGACGTGGTCTTGAGGCCGGTCTGGCGATCGTGATTCTGGCAGTGGTCATCGACCGCATTACTCAGGCGTATGGTCGGCCACGGCATGAGGTGAGCAAATGAACGACGCAACCGTGAGCAAAATCGAAGTCAAAAACGTCTTCAAGATTTTCGGCAACCGTTCCAAGGATGCGCTGGCCATGATTGGTCAGGGCAAAACCAAAGATCAGGTGCTGGCCGAGACCGGCTGCGTGGTCGGCGTGAACGACTTGTCCCTGAGCATCGGCACCGGCGAGATCTTCGTGATCATGGGCCTGTCGGGCTCCGGCAAGTCCACTCTGGTGCGCCACTTCAATCGCCTGATTGACCCGACCAGCGGCGCGATCCTGGTGGATGGCGTGGACATCCTGCAATACGACATGGAAGCCCTGCGCGAATTTCGCCGGCACAAGATCAGCATGGTGTTCCAGAGCTTCGGCCTGCTGCCGCACAAGACCGTGGTGGATAACGTCGCCTACGGCCTGAAAGTGCGTGGCGAGACCAAGCAAATGTGCTCCGAACGCGCGCTGCACTGGATCAACACCGTGGGCCTCAAGGGCTACGAAAACAAATACCCGCACCAGCTCTCGGGTGGCATGCGTCAGCGTGTGGGCCTGGCTCGCGCCTTGGCGGCAGACACCGACATCATCCTGATGGACGAGGCGTTCAGCGCCCTCGATCCGCTGATTCGCGCCGAGATGCAGGACCAGTTGCTGGAACTGCAAAAGACCCTGCACAAGACCATCGTCTTCATCACCCACGACCTTGATGAGGCGGTGCGGATTGGTAACCGGATTGCGATTCTCAAGGATGGCCGTCTGATTCAGGTGGGTACGCCGAGGGAGATCCTGCATTCGCCGGCGGATGAGTATGTCGATCGGTTCGTACAGCGGCGGGCTGCGGTGGTTTAAGAGCCTTGCGGTGTCTGTTCCGGCCCCTTCGCGAGCAGGCTCGCTCCCACAGGGAAATGCATTCCAATGTGGGAGCGAGCCTGCTCGCGAAGGCGGCGGTGAAGCTGCATCAATATTTGGATGAGGTTGAAGATGTCCCAGGCTGAAAAAATCGTTATCGCAGGCGACCACCTGCGTTGGCAGGATGTGGTCGCCGTCGCCCGTCATGGCGCACAGCTTGAGCTGTCACCACAGGTCTGGGCGCGGATCGAAAATGCTCAGGCGATCGTCCAGCGTATCGTCGTCAGCGGCGAGCGCGCCTATGGCGTCAACACCGGCCTCGGCGCGCTGTGCAATGTCTCGCTCAAAG
Organism: Pseudomonas sp. PMCC200344; assembly: GCF_030053095.1. NCBI lineage: Bacteria > Pseudomonadati > Pseudomonadota > Gammaproteobacteria > Pseudomonadales > Pseudomonadaceae > Pseudomonas > Pseudomonas sp. PMCC200344. Next base: position 390,133 of record NZ_CP125618.1, read on the forward strand.
ACGAGCAACTCAGCCAACTGTCGCGCAACACCTTGCTCAGTCACGCCTGTGGCGTTGGCGCGCCACTGGCCGACGAACAGACTCGCGCAATCATCTGCGCCGCTATTCGCAACTACAGCCATGGCAAATCCGGCATTCATCGCCGAGTGGTCGAAGCCCTGTTGGCGCTGCTCAATCGCGGCATTACCCCGCAAGTGCCGTCCCAGGGTTCGGTCGGTTACCTGACCCATATGGCCCACATCAGCATTGCGCTGCTGGGTGTCGGCAATGTCAGCTATCGCGGGCAGATCGTTTCCGCGCAGCAAGCCCTGGCCGAAGAAGGTCTGCAACCGGTTCAACTGGGCGCCAAAGATGGCCTGTGTCTGGTCAACGGCACGCCGTGCATGTCCGGCCTCAGCTGCCTGGCACTCGCCGACGCGACGCGTCTGGTGCAATGGGCCGACGTGATCGGTGCCATGAGCTTCGAAGCTCAGCGCGGTCAGATTGCCGCGTTCGATGCCGAGATCATCGCGCTCAAACCGCATCCAGGCATGCAGCAAGTCGGCATCAACCTGCGGGCGTTGCTCGATGGCAGTGAAGTGATCGCCAGCAGCAAAGGCATTCGTACTCAGGATGCGCTGAGCATCCGCTCGATTCCGCAAGTTCACGGCGCCGCTCGCGATCAGCTTGAGCACGCGAAAAAGCAGATCGAAACCGAACTCAACTCGGTTACCGACAACCCGATGCTGCTAGGCACGCCGGACGACTTCCGGGTGGTGTCCCAAGCCAACCCGCACGGTCAATCCGTGGCCTTGGCGGCGGATTTGCTGGCCATCGCCATGGCTGAAATCGGCTCCATCGCCGAACGTCGCCTGGATCGTTTGATCAACCCGCACGTCAGTGGTTTGCCGGCATTCCTGGTGGCCAATCCGGGTGTGAACTCCGGGATGATGATCGTCCAGTACGTCGCCGCTTCGCTGTGTGCGGAAAATCGTCAGTTGGCGCAACCGGCGGTACTCGACAACTACGTCACCTCGGGCCTGCAGGAAGACCACCTGAGCCTGGGCACCAACGCCGCGTTGAAGCTGCATCGTGCCCTGGAAAACTGCACGCAGATCCTCGCGATCGAGTACCTGCTGGCGTCTCAGGCGTTTGAATTCTTGAAAGAGCAACGCTTCGGCGCCGGTACCGATGCCGCCTGGCGTCTGCTGCGCGAGCGAGTTCCGGCCTACGACCAGGACCGCTGGCTGGCACCGGATATCGCCAGTGCCGCCGCCGTTTTGAAAGACCCGATTTTGCTGCACAAAGTGTTACCGAACCTGAACTGATTTCCACCACACCAGCGTGCCAAGGCGCGGCTCCCCAGAAGGCGAGACGCGACGGACAACGGAAATATCCGGAGCGTCTGGTTAGTCCTCTTCGTTTATGAAGAACAAAACTCTCAAAAGGAGAATGATGTGACTGCGCTTAATTTGATTCCCGGCCAACTGAGCCTTGCCCAACTGCGTGATGTTTATCAGCAGCCGGTCAAAATCACCCTCGACAACAGTGCCTCTGCCCAGATCGAAGCCAGCGTTGCCTGCGTGGAACAGATCCTCGCCGAGAACCGCACCGCTTATGGCATCAACACCGGTTTCGGCCTGCTGGCGTCGACCCGTATCGCCAGCGAAGACCTGGAAAACCTCCAGCGCTCGCTCGTTTTGTCCCACGCTGCCGGTGTCGGCGAGCCGATCAGCGACGCACTGGTTCGCTTGGTCATGGTGCTCAAGGTCAACAGCCTGAGCCGTGGTTTCTCCGGCATTCGTCGTAAGGTCATCGACGCGCTGATCGCCCTGATCAACGCCGAGGTTTACCCGCACATTCCATTGAAAGGTTCGGTCGGTGCGTCCGGCGACCTGGCGCCGTTGGCCCACATGTCGCTGGTGCTGCTGGGTGAAGGCAAGGCCCGCTACAAAGGCGAGTGGATGGAAGCAACCGAAGCGCTGAAAGTCGCCGGTCTGACCCCGCTGACCCTGGCCGCGAAAGAAGGTCTGGCGCTGCTCAACGGCACTCAGGTGTCCACCGCTTACGCGTTGCGTGGTCTGTTCGAAGGTGAGGATCTGTTCGCTGGCGCTGTGGCGCTGGGCGCCCTGACCGTTGAAGCCGTGCTGGGCTCGCGCTCGCCGTTTGATGCTCGCATCCACGCCGCTCGTGGCCAGAAAGGCCAGATCGACGCCGCTGCCGCTTACCGCGATCTGCTGGGCGAGCGCAGCGAAGTGTCCGACTCGCATCAGAACTGCGAAAAGGTCCAGGACCCGTACTCCCTGCGCTGCCAGCCGCAAGTCATGGGCGCTTGCCTGACTCAGTTCCGCCAGGCCGCCGAAGTGCTCGCCATCGAAGCCAACGCCGTTTCGGACAACCCGCTGGTATTCGCCGCTGAAGGCGACGTGATTTCCGGCGGTAACTTCCACGCCGAACCGGTCGCCATGGCAGCCGACAACATGGCGTTGGCCATCGCTGAAATCGGTTCCCTGAGCGAACGTCGTATCTCGCTGATGATGGACAAGCACATGTCGCAACTGCCGCCGTTCCTGGTGGCCAATGGCGGCGTGAACTCCGGCTTCATGATCGCTCAGGTGACCGCTGCGGCACTGGCCAGCGAGAACAAGGCGTTGTCCCATCCGCACTCGGTGGACAGCCTGCCGACGTCGGCGAACCAGGAAGACCACGTTTCCATGGCGCCGGCTGCCGGCAAGCGTCTGTGGGAAATGGCCGAAAACACGCGCGGCGTTCTCGCGGTGGAATGGTTGGCTGCGGTCCAAGGTCTGGATCTGCGCGACGGTCTGAAAACCTCGCCAAAACTGGAAAAAGCTCGCGCGATTCTGCGTGCTGAAGTGCCGTTCTATGAGAAGGACCGTTTCTTCGCGCCGGACATCAATGCGGCGAGCGAGTTGTTGGCCACGCGTTGCCTGAACGAGCTGGTTACGGCGAAGTTGTTGCCTAGCCTGTAATGGCCTTTTCGCGAGCAGGCTCGCTCCCACATTGGAATGCATACCCCTGTGGGAGCGAGCCTGCTCGCGATTCGATTCAACGTCGAATAAGAATAATTAAGGACGAGCAATGCAACAGTCAGAAAAGGGTTTGAAACGCGGGCTCTCTGCCCGACATATTCGCTTCATGGCGCTGGGGTCGGCAATCGGCACCGGGCTGTTTTACGGTTCTGCCTCGGCCATTCAAATGGCCGGTCCTGCGGTCCTGCTCGCTTACCTGATCGGTGGCGCGGCGGTGTTCATGGTCATGCGCGCCCTCGGTGAGATGGCGGTGCACAACCCGGTGGCGGGCTCTTTCGGTCACTACGCCAGCACTTATCTTGGGCCGATGGCGGGCTTCATCCTCGGTTGGACCTACGCGTTTGAAATGGTCATCGTCGGCATGGCCGACGTCACCGCATTCGGTATTTACATGGGCTTCTGGTTTCCGGAAGTCGCCCGCTGGATCTGGGTGCTGGGCATCGTTTCGGTGGTCGGCGGCTTGAACCTGTGCAACGTCAAAGTCTTCGGTGAAATGGAATTCTGGCTGTCGCTGCTCAAGGTCGCGGCCATCGTCGCGATGATCCTCGGTGGCTTCGGCATCATGTTGTTCGGCATCAGCACTGCGCCCGGCGCCCAAGCGACCGACATCAGCAATCTCTGGAGCCATGGCGGTTTCATGCCCAATGGTGTGGGCGGCCTGATCGCTTCGTTCGCGGTGGTGATGTTTGCGTTTGGCGGCATTGAAATCATCGGCGTGACCGCCGGCGAAGCCAAAGACCCGCAGCGCGTGCTGCCCAGGGCGATCAATGCCGTACCGTTGCGTATCCTGCTGTTCTACGTGCTGACGATGTTCGTACTGATGTCGATCTTTCCATGGCAGCAGATCGGCAGCCAGGGCAGCCCGTTTGTGCAGATTTTCGACAATCTGGGGATCAGTTCGGCGGCGACTGTTCTTAATATCGTGGTGATTTCGGCGGCGATATCGGCGATCAACAGCGACATCTTCGGCGCTGGCCGCATGATGTACGGCCTGGCTCTGCAAGGGCACGCGCCCAAGGGCTTCGCCCGGTTGTCGCGCAATGGCGTGCCGTGGCTGACGGTAGTGGTGATGAGCAGTGCGCTACTGCTGGGCGTGCTGCTGAACTACTTGATTCCGGAGAACGTGTTTCTGTTGATCGCCTCCATTGCCACCTTTGCGACGGTGTGGGTCTGGTTGATGATTCTGTTCACCCAAGTGGCCATGCGTCGCTCCATGAGTGCCGAGCAGGTCGCCCAACTGAAATTCCCGGTGCCGTTCTGGCCCTATGCGCCGATGGCGGCGATTGCCTTCATGCTGTTCATCTTTGGCGTGCTGGGCTATTTCCCGGACACCCAGGCGGCTCTGATCGTCGGCGTGGTCTGGATTGTATTGCTGGTGCTGGCCTACCTGACGTGGGTGAAACCGGCGGCAGGCAAGGCAGTACCGGTGGAGCGGGAACCTTCTTTTTCTCATCGATAACCTAACGGAGGCCACGGATGAAAACTCTCTGGCAACACTGCCACGTCGCAACCATGGCGCAAGGCGCCTACTCGATCATCGAGGATGCGGCCATTGTGACGTCAGGAGCGCACATTGAGTGGATCGGCCCACGCGCTGAACTGCCGTCGGGCGAGTACCCGGCAGTCAATGATCTTAAAGGGGCCTGGGTGACGCCGGGCCTGATCGACTGCCACACCCACACGGTGTTCGGCGGTAACCGCAGCGGTGAATTCGAACAGCGTCTGCAAGGCGTCAGCTATGCAGAAATCGCAGCGGCCGGTGGTGGCATCGCCAGCACCGTGCGCGCCACTCGCGCAGCCACTGAAGACGAGCTGTTCGTCAGCGCCGCCAAGCGTCTGAAGAGCCTGATGCGCGACGGCGTGACCACGGTCGAAATGAAATCCGGCTACGGCCTGGACCTGGCCAGCGAACGCAAGATCCTGCGGGTCATCCGCCGTCTCGGTGCCGAGCTCCCGGTCAGCGTGCGCAGCACCTGCCTGGCCGCTCATGCCTTGCCGCCGGAATACGCGGACCGTGCCGACGACTACATCGATCACATCTGCGCCGAGATGCTCCCTGCTCTGGCCGCCGAAGGGCTGGTGGATGCGGTGGACGCGTTCTGCGAATACCTGGCGTTTTCGCCGGCGCAAGTCGAGCGGGTGTTCATTACCGCGCAGAAACTCGGCTTGCCGGTGAAGCTGCACGCCGAACAGTTGTCGTCGTTGCATGGTTCGAGTTTGGCGGCGCGTTACCACGCACTGTCGGCCGATCACCTGGAATTCATGACCGAAGACGACGCCATCGCCATGGCCAAGTCCGGCACCGTCGCGGTGTTGCTGCCCGGCGCCTTTTACTTCCTGCGGGAAACCCAATTGCCGCCGATGGAGGCTCTGCGCAAACACGGGGTGAAAATTGCCATCGCCAGCGACCTCAACCCAGGCACCTCACCGGCGCTGTCGTTACGTTTGATGCTGAACATGGCGTGCACCTGTTTCCGCATGACCCCGGAAGAAGCCCTGGCGGGTGCAACGATTCATGCCGCCACGGCGCTGGGCATGGCTGAAACCCACGGTTCGCTGGAAGTCGGCAAGTGTGCAGATTTCGTCGCCTGGCAAATCGATCGTCCGGCTGACCTGTCGTACTGGCTGGGCGGTGACCTGGAAAAACGCGTCGTGCGTCACGGCGTTGAAGTGAGCATTTAGGAGAACAGTTGTGGATAAGGTTCTGAACTTCAAACAAGGTCGCGTGCCGCTGCTGATCAGCATGCCCCATGCCGGCCTGCGCCTGACCCCGACGGTCGAAGCCGGGTTGATCCCCGACGCGAAAAGCCTGCCCGACACCGACTGGCATATCCCGCAGCTCTATGAATTTGCTGCCGAGCTGGGCGCCAGCACCTTGGCCGCCGAGTACTCGCGTTTTGTCATCGACCTGAATCGACCGTCCGACGACAAGCCTTTGTATGCCGGCGCGACCACCGGTCTGTACCCGGCGACGCTGTTCGACGGCATTCCGTTGTTCCGTGAGGGCATGGAGCCGTCAGCGGCGGAACGCGCGACTTACCTGGAGCAGATCTGGACGCCGTACCACAGCACTTTGCAGAACGAGCTGGCGCGACTGAAAGCCGAGTTTGGCTACGCATTGCTGTTCGATGCGCACTCGATCCGCTCGATCATTCCGCACCTGTTCGACGGCAAACTGCCGGACTTCAACCTCGGCACCTTCAACGGCGCCAGTTGCGATCCGCAGTTGGCCTCTGAGCTGGAAGCCATCTGCGCGCGCCACGGCGATTACAGCCATGTGCTGAACGGTCGCTTCAAGGGCGGCCACATCACCCGGCATTACGGCAATCCGGCCGAGAACATCCATGCCGTACAACTGGAGTTGGGCCAGTGCACGTACATGGAGGAGTTCGAGCCGTTCCGCTATCGCCCGGACCTGGCGGCGCCGACGCAGGTGGTGCTCAAGGAATTGCTGCAAGGGCTGCTGGCCTGGGGCGAGAAACACTACAGCGCATAACCCTTGTGGGAGCGAGCCTGCTCGCGAAGAGGGAGTATCAGTCGACATAAATGTTGTTTGATACACCGCCTTCGCGAGCAGGCTCGCTCCCACAGTTCGGGGTTCTTCTCGATACCTTTCCGGAACAGTCGCCACCGTGCAAAACACGGTCGCTACAGTTCGCTTTTTCCCTCTCGGCGCTGCGTAATGTTCTGGGCACGGTGCACAAAGACACCGGCCCGACAATAATCCGCTGCCGCACGAGAACCTCCCCAATGAAAAGACTGTTTACCCGCTGTCTCTCAATCCTCTGCGGCACCGCTCTTCTGAGCACCAGCGTCCTGGCCAGTGACGACGCTTCCTGCAAGGCCGTGCGCATGGGCGTGGTCAACTGGACCGACGTGATCGCCACCAGTGGCATGGCCGATGTGCTGCTCAATGGCCTCGGTTACGAAAGCAAGCAAACCAGCGCCGTGCAGCAAATCATCTTCGCCGGCATCCGCGACAAGCGCCTCGACATCTTCCTCGGTTACTGGAAACCGGCGATGGACAAAAACATCGCCCCGTTTGTGGCTGCCAATCAGGTGAAGGTCATGGACAAGCCGAGCCTGGCTGACGCCCAGGCAACGCTCGCCGTACCGGAGTACGTCGCCGAAGCAGGCCTGAAAACTTTCGCCGATATCGCCAAATTCAAGGATCAACTCGGCGGCAAGATCTACGGCATCGAGCCGGGCAGCGGCGCCAACACCACCATCAAATCCATGATCGAGACCAATCACTTTGGCTTGAAGGATTTCAAGCTGACCGAGTCCGGTGAGGCCGGCATGCTTGCCGCCGTTCAGCGGGCGGTGAATCGCAAGGAGTTCGTGGTATTCGTCGGCTGGACCCCGCATCCGATGAACATCAACATGAAGATCGCCTACCTGACCGGCAGCGAAGACGTTTACGGCCCGAACGAGGGCGCCGCCACCGTCTCCACCGTGACCGCCCCGGACTACGCACAGCGCTGCCCGAATGTGAATCGCCTGCTGGAAAACCTGACCTTCACCGCGGCCCAGGAAAGCCAGTTGATGGTGCCGATCATGGAGCGCAAGACGCCTCAGGACGTCGCCAAACAATGGTTGCGCGATCATCCCGAGGATCTGCAGCGCTGGCTCGCCGGTGTCACCAGTTTTGATGGCAAGGATGGCGTGGCGACCATTCAGATCAGTTTGAAACTTTGATGAGTTCCTATCCGTTATCCGAGCAAATGGCGGCTTTCGTCGGGAAAACCGTCAGCTACAACAGCACCGACAGCAGCCTCGCCGGTTTGCGTCAGGCCTACAGCGACATGTGCCGGGCGTTCACTCCGTCACGTCCCGCCGGGCTTTATGTGGTGGATTTCGAATTGGCCGGCGTGCCGGTGCGGTCTTATCAGCCGCCGGTTTCGCCACCGACCAGCGGTTGCCCGTGCATCGTGTATCTGCACGGCGGTGGGTGGGTGGTGGGGGATCTGGATTCCCACGACTTCATCTGCGCCGAACTGGCGTCGACGCTCGGTGTGCTGGTGATCGCCGTCGATTATCGGCTGGCGCCGGAGCATCCGTTTCCGGCGGCGTTCGAGGACTGTCTGGGTGTCTGGCGTGCGCTACGGACCGGGCCATTCCGGCTCGATCCTGAACGAACGCTGGTGGCCGGGGACAGCGCCGGTGGCAATCTTGCGGCTGCGTTGTGTTTGGCGTTGCGCGATGCGGGGGAGCCATTGCCGGCTGCGCAGGTGCTGATTTATCCGGGGCTGGGCGGTGATCACCGATTGCCGTCGCGCAGCGAATGCATCGATGCCCCCTTGCTCAGCAGTAGCGATCTGGATTGTTATCACGCCCTGTACTTGCGCGGCACTGGGCAGCCAGGGGCCTATGCGATGCCGTTGCTCGCCGAAGATTTCAGGGGCTTGCCGCCGGCTTTGATCGCCGTGGCGCAATTCGACCCGCTGCGCGATGACGGCGTGCTCTACGCCGAGCGACTGAACGCAGCAGATGTGACAGCGACGCTTTACTACGGCGAGGGGTTGGTCCACGGCTGTCTGCGGGCTCGGGGGCAGGTCGCCGAGGTCGACGCACTCTATGAAACGCTGCTCGGCTATTTGTCTGAAAAAACGGGCTGAAAAACTCTGACTCTGCAAGGCATGCTCATTGGCGTAATTCGGGTTTATGATGCCGGACGGCAGAATAATAGAAGTCCCCCCAGGGATGACCTCGACCCCTTACGGAGCGCGCAATGCAGACTTTGTACCCGCAGATCAAACCCCACGCCCGGCACGATCTGGCCGTCGATGAAACCCACACGCTGTATGTCGACGAAAGCGGTTCGCCGGAAGGTTTGCCGGTTGTATTCATCCACGGCGGCCCCGGCGCCGGGTGTGATGCCCAGAGCCGCCGGTATTTCGATCCAAACCTGTATCGCATTGTGACCTTCGACCAGCGCGGTTGCGGTCGTTCCACGCCCCACGCCAGCCTGGAAAACAACACCACCTGGGATCTGGTCGCCGACCTTGAGCGAATTCGCCAGCACCTTGGCATCGACAAATGGGTGTTGTTCGGCGGTTCGTGGGGTTCGACCCTGGCGCTTGCCTACGCACAAACCCATCCGGAGCGTGTGCACGGTCTGATTCTGCGCGGGATTTTTCTCTGCCGTCCGCAGGAAATCGAGTGGTTCTACCAGTGTGGCGCCAGTCGTCTGTTCCCCGATTACTGGCAGGACTACATCGCGCCGATCCCGCTGGACGAGCGTGAAGACTTGCTCTCGGCTTTCCATAAACGCCTGGTCGGCAACGATCAGATTGCCCAGATGCACGCGGCCAAGGCCTGGTCCACCTGGGAAGGCCGGACCGCTACCCTGCGCCCGAACCCGATGGTGGTCGATCGTTTCTCCGAGCCACAGCGCGCGCTGTCCATCGCCCGCATCGAATGTCACTACTTCACCAACAATGCGTTCCTCGAGCCCAACCAGCTGATCCGCGACATGGGCAAGATCGCTCATTTGCCTGGCGTGATCGTCCACGGTCGCTACGACGTGATCTGCCCGCTGGATAACGCCTGGGAACTGCATCAGAACTGGCCGAACAGTGAATTGCAGGTGATCCGTGACGCCGGCCATGCCGCCTCCGAACCTGGCATTACTGACGCACTGGTTCGCGCCGCCAATCAGATGGCCCATCGTCTGCTCGACCTGGCCCCTGAAGAAGCATGAAGGGCCTGCTGCAACGCGTGCGTGGCGCGCGAGTCGAGGTAGCGGGGGAGGTGGTTGGCGCCGTTGATCAGGGTTTGCTGGTGCTGGTGGCGGTCGAGCCCGAGGATACTCGGGCCAGCGCCGACAAACTTCTGCAGAAGCTGCTTAACTATCGTGTGTTCAGTGACGCCGAGGGCAAGATGAATTTGTCCCTGGCGGATGTAGGCGGTGGGTTGCTGCTGGTCTCACAGTTCACCCTGGCCGCCGATACCAAGAGCGGGTTGCGCCCGAGTTTTTCGACCGCTGCCCCTCCGGCCCTTGGCGAGGAACTTTTCGACTATCTATTAGGCAAAGCGAAACAGGTGCATGGCACTGTGGCATCAGGTAGATTCGGCGCGGATATGCAGGTGCACCTGGTCAACGACGGCCCGGTAACCTTCCTGTTACAGACCTGAAAGCGCTTGAAACATGTTTTTAAGGGCTTTTCGACTGAAAACAGGGGTTTTTCGCGATAAATACTTTGTTACCCCTGATGCGTTGTAACGCGGCCTACTAGATAATCGCGCGCTACGGGGATCAGCGTTCGTTGGTCCATTTTGACTTAGGTAGAGACTTGTCCTGGACTTCTTGGGGAATCATTTAGCCCCATAGGAGTCGGAACAATGCTCGCCAACTTGGCAAGAGTGGTCTGTAGGGTCGGTTTTTCCATGCCGTTCTCCTCACAGGCTCTTTAACTGGCCGTTGGTTTTTTGATCTGTTTTCGGCGAGGGTTGCTCGTGATTGTTAGTCCCTGTAATGCACCAAAATTGTCTGCCAAACGGTTACGAAGCGCTCTGGTAGCGGGCTCTGCACTGCTCTGCCTGCTCAGCGCCGGTCAGCTTTGGGCATTCAATCTGGATGATGTATCGGTCAAAGCAAAAGAGCTGGCCGGGCAGAAGTACGAAGCTCCGCGCAGTAACCTGCCGAACGAGTTCCGCGAGATGAAATTCGCGGACTATCAAAAAATTCGCTTCCTGACCGAAAAAGCCGAGTGGGCCGATCAGAAGACCCCGTTCAAGCTGTCGTTCTATCACCAGGGTATGCATTTCGATACGCCGGTGAAAATCAACGAAATCACAGCTAACACCGTCGAAGAGATCAAATACGACCCAAGTCGTTTCGATTTCGGCGACGTGAAGTTCGATCCGAAAGCCACCGAGCAACTGGGTTATGCCGGTTTCCGTGTGCTTTACCCAGTCAACAAGGCTGACAAGCAAGACGAAATCATGACCATGCTCGGCGCGAGTTACTTCCGCGTTGTCGGCAAGGGTCACACCTATGGCTTGTCCGCTCGCGGCATGGCCATCGATACCGCGTTGCCGTCCGGCGAAGAATTCCCGCGTTTCACCGAGTTCTGGATTCAACAGCCAAAACCGGGTGACAAGCACCTGGTGATCTTCGCCCTGCTGGATTCGCCACGCGCTACCGGTGCCTATCGCCTGACCCTGCGTCCGGGCAGCGACACCGTTGTCGACGTCAAGGCCAAGATGTTCCTGCGTGACAAGGTCACCAAGCTTGGCGTTGCGCCGCTGACCAGCATGTTCCTGTTCGGCGCCAATCAGCCGTCGAAAGTGCTGAACTACCGTCGAGAACTGCATGACTCCAGCGGTCTGTCGATCCATGCCGGTAACGGCGAGTGGATCTGGCGCCCACTGAACAATCCGAAACACTTGTCAGTGAGCAATTTCTCGATCGAGAACCCGCGAGGTTTCGGCCTGCTGCAACGTGGCCGTGACTTCAGCCACTACGAAGACCTCGACGACCGCTACGACAAGCGCCCAAGTGCCTGGATCGAACCAAAAGGCGATTGGGGCAAGGGCTCCGTCGATCTGGTAGAGATTCCGACTGCCGACGAAACCAACGACAATATCGTCGCGTTCTGGAGTCCGGAAAAACTGCCTGAGCCTGGCCAGCCGCTGGACGTCGCTTATCGCATGCACTGGACCATCGACGAAGCTTCGCTTCACGCACCGGACAGCGCCTGGGTCCAACAGACCCTGCGTTCCACAGGTGACGTGAAACAGTCCAACCTGATCCGTCAGCCGGACGGCAGCGTTGCTTATCTGGTGGACTTCGAAGGCCCGTCCCTTGCGGCATTGCCGGAAGATACGGAGGTTCGTAGCCAGGTCAGCGTTGGCGAGAATGCCGAGCTGGTCGAGAACAGCGTACGTTACAACCCTGAAACCAAAGGCTGGCGCCTGACGCTGCGGATGAAAATCAAGGATCCGGGCAAGCCTACCGAGATGCGTGCTGCGCTGGTCAAGAACATCGTGACTGCCGACCTGGCCAAAACATCGTATCCGGCATCCAATTCTTCCGTCGCCAAGGCTGACAAGATTGCCGCTCGGCAGCAGGAGAAGCTGGACAAAGAAGCCAATCAAGCTGAGGCCAAGCAGGTTGAAGCCAAGCCAGCCGCAGATTCCAAGGACAAGGACAACAAAGACGCCAAGCAGCCTGTTGCTGCCGAGGCGGCCCCAGCCACACCGGAATCGGTACCGACTGAAGAAGTCCTGACCGAGACCTGGAGCTACCAGTTGCCTGCCGATGAGTAATTCTCAAGTACAGCCAGAGACTCTTGCCGAGTATCTGGCGCATCTGCCGATGACCGACCAGCAGCGCGCGGAACTCGCGGGCTGCCAGTCTTTCAGCGAATTGCATGAGCGCCTTTCGTCCTCGACGTTCGACGCGCCGACCGAGGCTGCTCAAGCTTCGGTGGGGCGTCGTTTGACGCTGAACACCGCCGAAGAACTGGCCGACGCTGAAATGCTGGTGCTCGACGCCAGCGGCCGGGTTTGCCTGCGGGCAACCCCGCCGATTCGTCGGACCAAAGTCGTGCCGGAGCCGTGGCGCACCAACATTCTGGTGCGTGGCTGGCGTCGTCTGACCGGTCGCACCAATCCGCCGGCCCCGCCGAAGGATGAAAATGTGCTGCCGGCGGCTCGCTGGCGCACCGTCGGTTCGATCCGTCGCTACATTCTGCTGATACTGATGCTCGGCCAGACCATCGTTGCCGGCTGGTACATGAAAGGCATCATGCCGTACCAGGGCTGGTCGTTCGTCGACCTCGATGAAGTCCTGCACCAGCCGTTCCTGCAAACCGTCACCCAAGTACTGCCGTATGCGCTGCAAACCAGCATCCTGATTCTGTTCGGGATTCTGTTCTGCTGGGTGTCGGCCGGTTTCTGGACCGCGTTGATGGGCTTCCTCGAGTTGCTCACAGGCCATGACAAATACCGCATTTCCGGTAAAAGCGCCGGTAACGAGCCGATCCCCACGGACGCGCGCACCGCACTGGTGATGCCGATCTGCAACGAAGACGTGCCGCGGGTGTTTGCCGGTTTGCGGGCGACCTTCGAGTCGGTTGCGGCCACGGGTAACCTGGATCGCTTCGACTTCTTTGTCCTCAGCGACAGTAACGACGCCGATATCTGCGTCGCCGAGCAACAGGCCTGGCTGGACGTCTGCCGTGAAGCCAAAGGCTTCGGCAAGATCTTCTATCGCCGCCGTCGCCGCCGCGTTAAGCGTAAAAGCGGTAACCTCGACGACTTCTGCCGTCGTTGGGGCGGTGATTACAAGTACATGGTCGTGCTCGACGCGGACTCCGTGATGAGCGGCGATTGCCTGACCAGTCTGGTGCGCTTGATGGAAGCCACCCCGGACGCCGGGATCATCCAGACCGCGCCACGCGCTTCGGGCATGGACACGCTGTATGCACGCATGCAGCAGTTCGCCACTCGCGTGTACGGTCCGCTGTTTACCGCCGGTCTGCACTTTTGGCAGTTGGGCGAATCCCACTACTGGGGCCACAACGCGATCATCCGCATGAAGCCGTTCATCGAGCACTGCGCCTTGGCGCCGTTGCCCGGTAAAGGCGCGTTTGCCGGTGCAATTCTGTCCCATGACTTCGTTGAAGCGGCGCTGATGCGCCGTGCCGGCTGGGGCGTGTGGATTGCCTACGACTTGCCGGGCAGCTACGAAGAATTGCCGCCGAACCTGCTGGACGAACTCAAGCGTGACCGTCGCTGGTGTCACGGCAACCTGATGAACTTCCGGTTGTTCCTGGTAAAAGGCATGCACCCGGTGCACCGTGCGGTGTTCCTGACGGGCGTGATGTCTTACCTGTCGGCGCCGTTGTGGTTCTTCTTCCTCGTGCTGTCGACGGCGCTGCTGGCGGTCAACACGCTGATGGAGCCGCAGTACTTCCTTGAGCCACGTCAGCTCTATCCGTTGTGGCCACAATGGCACCCGGACAAGGCGATTGCGCTGTTCTCGACCACCGTCGTGCTGCTGTTCCTGCCGAAGTTGTTGAGCATCATCCTGATCTGGGCCAAGGGCGCGAAAGAGTTCGGTGGCAAGTTCAAGGTGACGATGTCGATGCTGCTGGAGATGCTGTTCTCCATGCTGCTGGCACCGGTACGGATGATTTTCCACACCCGCTTCGTGCTCGCCGCGTTCCTCGGCTGGGCCGCGACCTGGAACTCGCCGCAACGTGACGACGATTCCACGCCATGGAGCGAAGCGGTCAAACGCCACGGTCCGCAAACCTTGCTGGGCTTTTTCTGGGCCCTGCTGGTGATCTGGCTGAACCCGAGCTTTCTCTGGTGGCTGGTGCCGATCGTCGGTTCGTTGATGCTGTCGATTCCGGTGTCGGTGATCTCCAGTCGAGTTGGCCTGGGCCTCAAGTCCCGTGACGAAAGCCTGTTCCTGATCCCTGAGGAATACAATCCGCCACAGGCGTTGGTGGCGACCGACCAGTACACCCACGAAAACCGTTGGCATGCGCTGAACGACGGCTTCGTCCGGGCAGTGGTCGATCCACAGCAGAACGCCTTGGCGTGCTCGCTGGCGACTTCACGCCACCGTGAGGCCGAGCCGATCGAATGGCTGCGGATCGAACGGGTGCGTCATGCGCTGAAAGCCGGGCCTGAAGGTCTGAACAACAATGAGCGCGTGCAACTGCTCAGTGATCCGGTGGCATTGGGTCGTCTGCATGAGCAGATCTGGAACGAAGCTCACCCCGAGTGGCTGGAAGCGTGGCGTAAATCGGTGAAAGCCGACCCCCATGCGCCGCTGTTGCCGCTCAAGCCGCTGAGTGTGCAGCCTCAGTTGGCCTGACAAAAAAACCCGCGAAAGCGGGTTTTTTTTGCGCAGATGATCGTTCCCACGCTCTGCGTTTGAGCAACAAATCCTGTGTAAACCCTTGTGCAAACGAACGAGTGCGTTAGCATCCGTTCCCGAATTGGTGCGCCCGGACAACTTTCTGTTCGTATCTGCCGGTTTCCCAATGGAAACCCGCGGTTTGCGCGCCTCACAACGCGATGGTTTTGGGGACTTGATGATGAAGAAGTATCTCTCGATGCTGCTGGTCGGCGTCACGGCATTGGTTGCAGTCAACGCGGCGTACGCCGGTGCCATCGATGACGCGGTCAAGCGCGGCACGCTGAAAGTCGGCATGGACCCGACCTACATGCCGTTCGAAATGACCAACAAGCGCGGCGAGATCATCGGCTTCGAAGTCGACATTCTCAAAGCCATGACCAAGGCCATGGGCGTCAAGCTGGAGATGGTTTCCACCGGCTACGACGGCATTATCCCGGCCTTGCTCACCGACAAGTTCGACATGATCGGCAGCGGCATGACCCTGACCCAGGAGCGCAACCTGCGCCTGAACTTCAGCGAACCGTTCATCGTGGTGGGCCAGACCCTGCTGATCCGCAAGGAACTGGAAGGCACCATCAAGTCCTATAAAGACCTGAACACCGCGGACTACCGCATTACTTCCAAGCTTGGCACCACCGGCGAGATGGTGGCCAAAAAGCTTATCTCCAAAGCCACATACCACGGCTATGACAACGAGCAGGAAGCTGTGCTCGACGTGGTCAACGGCAAGGCCGACGCTTTCATCTACGACGCGCCCTACAACGTTGTGGCGGTGAACAAGGTTGGTGCCGGCAAACTGGTGTTCCTCGACAAGCCGTTCACCTACGAGCCGCTGGCCTTTGGTTTGAAGAAGGGTGACTACGACAGCATCAACTTCATCAACAACTTCCTGCGCCAGATCCACGAAGACGGCACTTACGATCGCATCCATGACAAGTGGTTCAAAGACACCGCTTGGCTCAAGGATATGGAATAAGGCCCGGTCAGCTAGACCGCGTCGCTCCATTCGCGGGCAAGCCTCGCTCCTACAGGGGGAACGCATTCCAAAGTAGGAGCGAGGTTTGCCCGCGAAGGCGGCCTCCTTGGCGACACAAATTTCGGAATCTGCTTACAGATGAAACAGAAAAAAGCCCAATGGCCGTGGCACGTATTAACCGTGCTGCTGCTGATCGGCCTGGCTGGCGCGTTGTATTACGCCACCTCGCTGATGTCCTACGAATGGCGCTGGAACCGTGTGCCGCAATACTTCGCCTATCACGCCGAAGAATCCCAGCGTGCCGCCGATATCTCCACCGTCAGCGAACTGGTGCGCAAGGGCGACAAGGCTGAAGTCACCCTGCGCAATGATGCCGGCGTCGAGCAACACCTGACCGTCGACGACAACAGCCTGCAAGTCGCCCAAGGTGATGACGTGGCCGAGGGCGATGTGATTGGCGTGACCCGCCATTGGGCCGCCGGACCGCTGATGTGGGGGCTCTGGACCACCTTATGGTTGTCCGTGATTTCAGGTGTGCTCGGTCTGCTGATCGGCCTGGCCACGGGCTTGTGCCGACTATCGAGCAACCCGACCCTGCGCGATCTCTCGACGATCTACGTCGAGCTTGTCCGCGGTACGCCGCTGCTGGTGCAGATCTTCATCTTCTACTTCTTCATCGGCACTGTGATGAACCTCTCCCGGGAGTTCGCCGGGATCGCCGCGCTGTCGCTGTTCACCGGTGCTTATGTGGCGGAAATCATCCGTTCCGGCGTTCAATCCATCGCCCGTGGCCAGAACGAAGCCGCGCGCTCCCTGGGCCTGAGCGCTGGTCAGTCGATGCGCCACGTGGTGCTGCCGCAAGCGTTCAAACGGGTGCTGCCACCGCTGGCCGGCCAGTTCATCAGTCTGGTCAAGGACACCTCGCTGGTGTCGGTGATCGCCATTACCGAGCTGCTCAAAAGCGGCCGCGAAGTCATCACCACCTCGTTCTCGCCGTTCGAAATCCTGTTCTGCGTGGCCGGTCTGTACCTGTTGATCAACCTGCCGCTGTCGAAAATCGCCAGCCGGCTTGAGCGGAGGCTCGCGCAAAGTGATTGAAGTCCGCGATCTGGTAAAAGTTTTCGACACCCGCGGCCACGTGGTTCGCGCGGTGGATAACGTCTCGACGCACGTGGCCAAGGGCGAAGTGCTGGTGGTGATCGGCCCGTCCGGTTCCGGCAAATCCACCTTCCTGCGCTGCCTCAACGGCCTGGAAGAGTTTGATTCTGGCTCGGTGAGCATCGACGGCTTGCAACTGGCCGACCCGAAAACCGATGTGAATGCCTACCGCCGCGAAGTCGGCATGGTGTTCCAGCATTTCAACCTGTTCCCGCACATGACCGTGTTGGAAAACCTCTGCCTGGCCCAGAAAGTCGTGCGCAAACGCGGCAAGAAGGAGCGCGAGGCCAAGGCCTTGGCGTTGCTGGAAAAGGTCGGTATTGCGCAGAAGGCCAACGAGTTTCCGTCGCGTCTTTCCGGCGGTCAGCAGCAGCGCGTGGCCATCGCCCGGGCACTGGCGATGGAACCGAAGGTCATGCTGTTCGATGAGCCGACCTCGGCGCTCGACCCGGAAATGGTCGGCGAAGTGCTGGACGTGATGAAAACCCTGGCGGTGGAAGGCATGACCATGGTTTGCGTCACCCACGAAATGGGCTTCGCCCGGGAAGTGGCGGATCGGGTGCTGTTCTTCGATCACGGCAAATTGCTGGAAGACGCTTCACCGGCCCAATTCTTCGATGCGCCGAAGGATCCACGGGCTCAGGCCTTCTTGCGGCAGGTCCTCTAACCTCAGCGCCGGCCTAAAAGCATCGCGGGCAAGCCTTGCTCCTACAGTTTGATGTTGTGCCCGATTCTTGTGGCAAACATCAAACTGTAGGAGCAGGGCTTGCCCGCGATTGCGTCACCTCGGTCCCAAGCGAGCCGAGGTCATTGAATCGCCTTAAACCTTGAACCTGCCCACCAGCATCTGCAGATGCGTCCCCAGCCGCGCCAGCTCAGCGCTGGACGCCGCGGTCTCTTCACTGGCTGCCGAGGTCTGCTCGGACACGTCGCGCACGTTCAGCACGCTACGGTTGATTTCTTCGGCCACCGCGCTCTGTTGTTCTGCCGCGGCGGCGATCTGCTGGTTCATCGACTGAATCGCCGAGACGGTGCGGGTAATGCTTTCCAGCGAGCCACCGGCGCGGCGGGTCAGTTCGACGCTGCTGTCGGTCAGGCTGCGGCTGTTGTCCATGATGGTCGCCACTTGCTGGGTGCCGGTTTGCAGGCCGACGATCAGCTCTTCGATTTCTTCGGTGGACTTCTGGGTACGCTGGGCCAGGCTGCGGACTTCGTCGGCGACCACCGCAAAACCACGTCCGGCCTCACCGGCACGGGCGGCTTCGATGGCGGCGTTGAGGGCCAGCAGGTTGGTTTGCTGGGCCACGGATTTGATCACGTCGAGCACGCTGCCGATCTTGTCGCTTTCGCGTTTGAGATGAGCCATGGCCTCGGTGGAGTTGCCGACTTCCTTGGCCAGGCGCTCGATCTGGGCGATGGCTTCGCCGACTACTTTGTCACCTTCGCGGGCCTGCTGGTCAGCGGCGACGGCGGCTTCGGACGCTTCTTCGGCGTTACGCGCGACTTCCTGCACGGTGGCGGTCATTTCGTTCATGGCGGTGGCCACCTGGTCGGTCTCGACCTTCTGGCTGTTGACCCCGGCGCTGGTCTGCTCGGTGACTGCCGACAGCTCTTCGGCGGCGCTGGCGATTTGCGTGACGCCGTCACTGATGCCGCCGATCAACTCGCGCAGGCCCAGGGTCATGCTCTGCATGGCGCGCTGTAGCTGACCGAGTTCGTCCTGACGCTCAGAGATAAGGTTTTGGGTCAGGTCACCGGCAGCAACGCGCTCTGCCACTTTGAGAGTCTGGCTCAGGGGAATCACGATCTGGCGAGTGATCGCCCAAGCGGCAAGCAGGCCGAAGGCGAGCGCCAGGACGGTGGCCAGCAGCAGCAGGTTTTTGGCATGCGCGGCGTCAGTGTTACGGACGATGGTTTGCGACACGGTGAGTTTTTTGCTGACGTCGAGCAGGATGTCGCCTTGTACGGCCATGCGTTTTAGCGCAGCGGCGCTGGCAACCTGAGAGTCGCGGAACTGGCCGACGGCGGCGCGATAGGCTTTGAGCGAGTCAGTGGCCTGTTGCAGGTTGGCGATGTGCTGTTCAGGCAGTTTGGAGGGCAGGCTTTCGAGGTTTTTCAACGCGTTGTCGATGGCGTCCAGAGCGGGTTGCTCGGCCTCGGTTTTGCCGCTGTAGGTATAACCGCGAACCTGGAAGCGCGCTTGCTGGATCAGTTTGCTCAAGTCGATCACGCTGTTGAAATCGGCGACGCTGTCACCTTGCAGCATGGATTTTTCGACTTCGGCGACACGGGCCGCGGCGTTGTCGGCGGTGGCGCCGAGTTTGCCGCGGGCGTCTTCGCGGTTGGCGCCGGCCTGGGTCATGGCCGTGAAAGCTTGTTTGTACTCACTGACGGCAGCCAGTTGCTGGTCGATCATCGCCACGTCGGCCGGTTGTTCGATCAACGTGCGCGCGGTTTTCAGGCCGGTATCGAGTTGGCCAAGCAGGTCGTTGACCGCACCGGGGCCTTGGTCGCCACGACGCATTTCGTAATCCAGACGGGCCAGGCGCAGGTCTTTGGTCAGGTCATTGAGGCTGGCAATAAACCCCAGCTTATCGCCGCGACTCATCACACCGCTCAGGCCGGTCCAGCCGGTGAAGGTTATCAACAAGGTAAGCAGCAGCACCAGACCGAAGCCGACACCCAGTTTGCGATTGACGCTGACGTTCCCCAGTTTCTCGGCTAGCCATCGGTACATGCTGCAACTCCCTCGAACCATTCGTTGGTTTTATGGGAGTTGTATCGGCAGGCGGGCGGGAATCTGTAGGTTTTAGAAGAGACGGGCGAGTAGCGCAGTGACAGCGGTTTCGACCCGCAGGATACGGTCGCCGAGCTGCACCGGTTGCAGACCGGCCTTGCCGAGCAGGTCGATTTCGTAAGGAATCCAGCCACCTTCGGGGCCGATGGCCAGGGTCACCGGTTCGGCCAGGCCGCGAGGACAGGGCGGATAATGGCCGGGATGGCCAACGAGGCCGAGGGTACCGTCGGTGATCGCCGGCAGACGGTCTTCGACGAACGGCTTGAAGCGCTTCTCGATGACGACTTCCGGCAGCACGCTGTCCCGGGCCTGTTCCAGGCCGAGGATCAACTGCTCGCGAATCGCCTCGGGCTCCAGAAACGGCGTTTGCCAGAAGCTCTTCTCGACGCGATAGCTGTTCACCAAAATGATTCGGGGCACACCCATGGCCGCCACGGTCTGAAACACCCTGCGCAGCATTTTCGGCCGTGGCAGCGCCAACACCAAGGTCAGCGGCAGCTTGGCCGGTGGTGGCTGGTCGAGAGTGACGCGCAACTCGGCTTCATCGGCGTCCAGGCGCAGCAGTTCGGCCGAGCCCATCAGCCCGCCGATACGCCCGACCCGCAGGCTGTCGCCGACAACCGAACGGTGGACTTCCTGCATGTGCGTCAACCGGCGATCACGCAGGATCGCCCGGTCGGCCGCAATGAAGTCGGCGTCTTCGAGAAGCAGCAGGTTCACGCTTGGGTCGCTGGCGGCTGGTCGTTGTGATCGTCGACCGGCTGGTCGTCCGGATGATCGCCGCGCTTGCTGATCAGGCCACCGAACAGGATGCCGATTTCAAACAGCAGCCACATCGGTACGGCCAGCAACGTCTGCGAGAAAATGTCTGGTGGCGTCAGGATCATGCCGACCACGAAGCAGCCGATGATCACGTACGGGCGGATTTTCTTCAGGTATTTGACGTCGACCACGCCGATCCACACCAGCAGCACCACGGCCACCGGGATCTCGAACGCCACGCCGAAGGCGAAGAACAGCGTCATGACGAAGTCGAGGTAGCTGCTGATGTCGGTCATCATCTCCACGCCGGCCGGGGTGGCGGCGGCGAAGAATTTGAAGATCAGCGGGAACACCAGGTAATAGGCGAACGCCATGCCGGCGTAGAACAGCATGATGCTCGATACCAGCAAGGGCACGGCGATGCGTTTTTCATGTTTGTACAAGCCTGGCGCAATGAAGCCCCAGATCTGATGCAGGATCACCGGGATCGCCAGGAACAGCGACACCATCATGGTCAGCTTCAGTGGAGTCAGGAACGGCGACGACACGTCGGTGGCGATCATCGTCGCGCCCACTGGCAGGTATTGGCGCAGCGGCGTGGAGACGAAGGTGTAGATCTGCTGGGTGAAGGCAAACAACCCGGCGAAGATGATGAAGATCGCCGCTACACAGCGCAGCAGACGGGTACGCAACTCAGTGAGGTGCGAAACCAGCGGCATGTGCTGGTCATTTTCGGGGAGATCGCTCATGAGACTCGCGGCGGCAAAGTGGTGTCGTGAGGAGCCGGCGTTGACGGCACGGCGGCAGGAGCAACAGGTTCAACGGGTGCAGGTTCTACCGCGGCTACAACCGGGGCAGGTTCCGCTGCCATCGGAGCATGAATCGTTTGCTCCGCCACAGGTTCAACCGGCTGAACCGGCGTGGCTTCTTGCTGAGTCGGCGTGAAAATCTTCCGCGCCTCCTGCTCAAGCGACAGAATGTGCTCGTTATGCAGCTGCCGACGAATCTCGTCGGCACCGATTTCACGTTCAACTTCCTGTTTGATCGCGTTGAAGCTGCGCTTCAGACGGCCGACCCACAGGCCGGCGGTGCGCGCAGCACCCGGCAGACGCTCGGGGCCCAGCACCAGCAGGGCTACGAGGCCGACGAGCAGCAGTTCAGGGAAGCTGATACCAAACATTAGTCAGTGCTCACACGTCTTTGCGGATCGGCTCTTCGACTTTTTGCGCCTGCACGTCGATGGTGTGCGGCTGGTTCACGGACTGTGTGGTCTGTGGCTGAGCGGGTGGAACCGGTTGAGCCGGTGTTACCGTCGGGTCGGCTGGCTTGTCTTCATCGTTCATGGCTTTGCGAAAGCCCTTGATCGACTCACCCACGTCAGTGCCGAGGTTTTTCAGTTTCTTGGTGCCGAACACCAGCACGACAACAACCAGGATGACGATCCAGTGTTTCCAGTCAAAAATGCCCATGTCGCTGCTCCTCTCTAATAGTTGTTCAGGCGGACGGACGCGAGGCTTTCTCGGCGTGTCCGGACAGACCGAAACGACGGTCCAGTTCATCGAGTACAGCCTGTGGATGCTGCCCCAGTTGGGCGAGCATGACCATGCTGTGGAACCACAAATCGGCGGTTTCGTAGATCACATCGCTACAGTCACCGCTGATAGCGGCATCCTTGGCGGCAATGATGGTTTCGACCGACTCTTCGCCGACTTTTTCCAGAATCTTGTTCAAGCCCTTGTGGTACAGGCTGGCGACATACGAGCTGTCGGCGGCGGCGCCTTTGCGCTCTTCCAGCACTTCGGCCAGACGGGTCAGAGTGTCACTCATGGCTGTGTCCTGCGGAATAGATGGCGTGCGGGTCTTTGAGCACCGGGTCGACGGTTTTCCAGTCGCCGTTCTCGAAGACGCGGTAGAAGCAGCTCTGACGGCCGGTATGGCAAGCGATGTCGCCGATCTGCTCGACCATCAGGATGATCACGTCGGCGTCACAGTCCAGGCGCATCTCATGCAGGGTTTGCACGTGACCGGACTCTTCGCCCTTGCGCCACAGCTTGCCACGGGAACGTGACCAGTAAATGGCGCGGTTCTCGGCAGCGGTCAGTTCCAGCGCTTCACGGTTCATCCAGGCCATCATCAGGACGCGCCCGGTCTTGTGATCCTGGGCAATCGCCGGCACCAGGCCGTCGGCGTCCCACTTGATCTCGTCCAGCCAGTTTTTCATCTTCGACTCCGACAGCGGTTCCACACCTCATGAGTAGAACCCAAGCGTTGAAACAGTGTGCCAGCGTGCGGGGGCGCTGGCTATCGGCGAACGACCAGATACAAACCGACCGCCACCATGATGCCGGCCGGCCAATGACCCAGTTCGTTCAGCGGCCCACCGGCAGCGAGTATGGTGCCGCCGGCCAGGTGCGCACAGCCGAGCAGTCGCAGCAGCCAATCGTCCTTGCGACGGTGCCACGGTGGCGGCGGGTCGTAAGCGTGAGGCTGGGACATGCGTTCAAGCAGGTCACGGGCCATGTTGGCCAGGTGCGGCAGCTGTTCGAACTGGCTCTGCACGTTGCCGATCAAGGCTTTGGGGCTGACGCGTTCGCGCATCCAGCGTTCGAGGAACGGCTGGGCGGTGTTCCACAAATCGAGGTCCGGGTACAGCTGACGACCCAGGCCTTCGATGTTCAACAGGGTTTTTTGCAGCAGAACCAGCTGCGGCTGCACTTCCATGTTGAAGCGCCGAGCGGTCTGGAACAGGCGCATCAGCACCTGACCGAAGGAAATATCTTTTAACGGTTTTTCGAAGATTGGCTCGCACACGGTGCGGATCGCCGCTTCGAATTCGTTGAGTTTGGTTTCCGCCGGCACCCAGCCCGAATCGATGTGCAGCTGCGCGACACGACGGTAATCACGCTTGAAGAACGCGAACAGGTTGCGCGCCAGGTAATCCTGATCTTCCGGGGTCAGGCTGCCGACGATGCCGCAGTCGATCGCAATGTACTGCGGGCTCCACGGGTTCACGGTGCTGACGAAAATGTTGCCGGGATGCATGTCGGCGTGGAAAAAGCTGTCGCGGAACACTTGGGTGAAGAAGATCTCGACACCGCGTTCGGCGAGCATTTTCATGTCGGTGCGCTGATCAGCCAAGGTCGCTAGGTCAGTGACCTGAATGCCGTAGATGCGCTCCATCACCAGCACTTTCGGCCGGCACCAGTCCCAATAGACTTGCGGCACGTAGAGCAGCTCCGAGCCGTCGAAGTTGCGCTTCAACTGGCTGGCGTTGGCCGCTTCGCGCAGCAGGTCGAGTTCGTCGTAGATAGTTTTTTCGTAGTCCAGTACCACGTCCACCGGGTGCAGCAGGCGCGCGTCGGAAGAGAGCTTTTCGGCGGCGCGGGCGAGGATGAACAGCCACGCCAGGTCTTGGGCAATGATCGGCTTGAGGCCCGGGCGGATCACTTTGACGACGACTTCTTCACCGGTTTTCAGTTGCGCGGCATGCACCTGCGCCACTGAGGCCGAGGCGAGCGGTTCGACGTCGAAGCGGCTGAAGACTTCACTGATCTTTTTACCGAGCTGCTCTTCAATCAGCTTGATCGACACTTGCGAGTCGAACGGCGGCACGCGGTCCTGCAGCTTCATCAGCTCATCAGCGATGTCTTCCGGCAGCAAGTCGCGGCGAGTGGACAGGATTTGCCCGAACTTGATGAAAATCGGTCCCAAGTCCTGCAACGCCAGACGCAATCGCGTGCCACGGCTCAGGTCCAGCGTCTTGCGCGGGAACCAGCGCCACGGCAAGGCGTAGCGCAGCGCCAGCAGAAACCAAGGCAGTGGCAGGGCGAACAACAGGTCATCGAGGCGGTAGCGAATCACAACGCGCTGGATGCGCAACAAACGGCGGACGGCAAGCAGCTTCATGCGTTATCGCTTGGGTCGAGGGATCGGGAAAGGCGCTCGAAACGCGCCTCGAGACGTTCCAGATCGAGTTTGATCTGGTCCAGTTCACTGAAACGGGCCTCGGCTTCGCGCTGACCGACGAGGGTGCGCGATTCTTCGGCCAGGTATTCGCCAAGGTTCTGATTGAGGCTGGCGAACCCTTGCTGATACCAGCGTGCGCGACTGCGCAGATGACCGCCGAGCAGTTGCGTGGCGACAGGTCCCAGCCAGCGCGAGAGTTCGTACTCCCAGTCCAGCTCAAGGTCCTGAAGGATCGCCGCCAGTTCCAGCAGCACGCCGCTGTCGCCGTCGAGTTCGACTTCAGGAGCATGCAGGACGGAAGTCTTGTCCTTGCTCATCGCCAGTTTCAGCAGGCTGGAGGCCGGTGCGCGCAAGGTGCAGTCGGCGCCGGTTTCCCAGTGGGAAGCCAGCATCAAGCCTTCGTCGCTGGGCAGAATGAACACTTGCAGCGCCGGGCTGCGGCAGTCGACGGCAATCACCTTGCCACTCAAATGCGCCAGCCGCGGCAACGCCGTGCTGTCGAGACGCAGCACCCGGTTCAGACCGAGTTCAACGCTGGCGAGCAGACCGGCCAGCAACATCAGGGTTTGATGCCGCGGTGCAGGGCGACGATGCCTGCGGTCATGTTGTGGTAGGTCACGCGGTCGAAACCGGCCTCGACCATCATCGACTTCAGGGTTTCCTGATTCGGGTGCATGCGGATCGATTCGGCCAGGTAGCGATAGCTTTCCGAGTCGTTGGTGATCAGCTTGCCCATCAGCGGCATGAAGGCGAACGAGTAGGCGTCGTAGGCTTTGGACATCAGCGCGTTGGTTGGCTTGGAGAACTCCAGCACCAGCAAACGGCCTCCCGGTTTCAGCACGCGCAGCATCGAACGCAGGGCGTCTTCTTTATGCGTAACGTTGCGCAGGCCGAAAGCGATAGTCACGCAGTCGAAATGGTTGTCCGGGAATGGCAGCTTTTCAGCGTCGGCCTGGACGAATTCGACGTTGCCGGCCACACCCAGATCCAGCAGGCGGTCACGACCGACCTTGAGCATGGATTCGTTGATGTCGGCCAACACCACCTGGCCGGTCGGGCCAACGAGGTGCGAGAACTTCTTGGTCAGGTCGCCGGTACCGCCAGCGATGTCCAGCACGCGATTACCGGTGCGAACGCCCGACAGTTCGATCGCGAAACGCTTCCACAGGCGGTGCATGCCGCCCGACAGGAGGTCGTTCATCAAGTCGTACTTGGCGGCTACCGAGTGGAAAACTTCAGCGACTTTTTCCGCTTTCTGGCTTTCCGGAACGTTTTTGAAGCCGAAGTGAGTGGTGGGTTCGGCATCGCTGCCTTTGCGCTGATCAGTCATATCGCTGTCACCAAAAGAGAATGCGGGACATTCTAATCCCGGTGGCCTGCTTTGTCTTGGCAAGGCTGCAGGTAAGATAGGTAACCACCGGGACGTTTTGCCGCAGTAGCGGTCAAGATGCTTCGGGAAAGTATTCATAAAACAGGAGTCATTCGATGGCCCGTATTAGTGTTGAGCGTGCCCACGGCCTGGGTAAGGAAGCGGCCCGCGAGAAGGCCGACAAGTTGGCGCAGAAACTGTCCGATCAATATGGCCTGGAGCCGCAATGGTCCGGCGACACCCTGAACCTCAAGCGTTCCGGAGTGAAAGGCGCGGTGTATGTGGGCGAGGATTCGATCAAGGTCGATGTCGAACTCGGTCTGTTGATGTCGGCCATGAGCGGCACGATCAAATCGGAAATCGAGAAGGCCCTCGATAAAGCATTGGCTTGACCGGCAGTGGATTTGTGAATGCAATTCCTGTGGGAGCGTTGTACCCAAACGTTTATGTCAGTTGTTAGGGTGCTGTTTCTAATTATTCTCACTACTTTGTGCCTGAGCCCGACTCTTTCGCGGGCAGTTCCTCAAACCTTCTGCGCGTGAGGTGCACCATGGCCAAAGTTATTTTGAAGAAAAAAATCGACGCTTCGACGACTGCTCTGAGCGACGTTAAATCTTACGCCCGCAAGATCTGGCTGGCAGGCCTGGGGGCCTACACCAGGGTCGGCCAAGAGGGCAACGAGTACTTTCAAGAGTTGATCGTCGCGGGTCAAGCTGTTGAAAAGAAAGGCAAAGAAGCAGTTGCCGAGAAACTTGAAGCAGCGAATGCCGAGATCGATGAAGCCAAGAGTGAAGTCACTACTTTCAAAGGTAAGGTCGAAGTTCAACTCGACAAGGTCGAGAAGGCTTTTGACTCGCGTGTCGCAAGTACCTTGAATCGTATCGGCATTCCGTCTAAACATGACGTTGAGACACTCTCTGCCAAGCTCGATGAGCTGACGGCATTGCTCGAACGCGTCGCGCGTAAATCTTAAGGAGAACGGGATGGCTGGTAAAAAGAATACTGAAAAAGAAGGCAGCTCGTGGATCGGGAAGGTTGAAGACTACTCCCGCAAAATCTGGCTGGCTGGTTTAGGCGTGTACTCGAAGATCGACACTGACGGCAGCAAGCTCTTCGATACATTGGTTAAAGACGGCGAGAAAGCCGAGAAGCTCACCAAGAGCGCTGTCGACAAGAAAGTCGATGCCGCCAAGGACTCCGCTTCGTCGGCCAAGTCGCGCATCAGCGGCGTGAAAGATCGCGCACTGGGCAAGTGGGATGAGCTGGAAGGGGCTTTTGACAAGCGTCTGAACAGCGCCATTTCGCGCCTGGGTGTACCGAGCCGCAATGAAGTCAAAGCACTGCACAGCAAGGTCGATACCCTGACCAAGCAAATCGAAAAACTCACCGGTGCCAAGGTGGCGTCTGTTGCGGCGAAAACCGCAGTGGCCAAACCTGCAGCGAAGTCCGCTGCCAAACCACTGGCTAAAGCTGCCGCTAAACCAGCAGCCAAAACTGCCGCAGCCAAGCCAGCGGCCAAAGCAGCAGCAAAACCAGCCGCTAAGCCTGCTGCCAAAACTGCAGCAGCCAAGCCAGCGGCAAAACCTGCTGCTGCGAAGAAGCCAGCGGTGAAAAAGCCGGCAGCTCCGAAAGCGGCTGCACCAAAACCAGCAGTGGCTGCCGCCAAACCGGCAACCCCAGCGCCGGTCAGCGCGTCGAACTCCGCTACCGCGCCGACCCCTGCTGCAACCCCGACTGTCGCGCCAGCTCCTTCGACGCCAACCAGTCAGTCCTGATACTCAGGGCTCAAGAAAACGCCCGGCCTGCAAAGGTCGGGCGTTTTTTTATGCACGGATTAATGAACGCCGCAGATCCACTGTGGGAGCGAGCCTGCTCGCGAAAGCGGTGGGTCAGTCGACATCATTTTTGAATGATAAACCGCTTTCGCGAGCAGGCTCGCTCCCACAGGGGTTACTCGTGTTCTTCGAGGTATTGGAGTGCCATCTGCTCCGTCGCGACCTTGATCGGCGGCAGCAGATGCGGCGCCACCAGCATCATGATCTGATACACCACCAATCTCACCTCACCCTCCCGATCAAGAATCCGCTGATAGTCCAGCGAGAACAGCAGCGTCATGGTGATCTGTTCCACCAGTTGCCCCAACGCTTGGGTATCGCTGACCAATTGCCCCTGAGCCTTCAATCGTGCGAGCAACGAAGCCAGCGTGCGCTTCAACGCATTGAGCAGGTTGCGTATGCCCTTGGCCAGTTTCGGCAAGCGCCCGGCGAGGTTCGACAGGTCCTGGAACAGAAACCGGTAATGGGCCAGGCGTTCGATGATCAGGTGCAGGAACAGCCAGTAATCTTCCGGTGCAAGTTCTACATCGGCCGGTGGATCGAGCAGGGGCGCCAGTTCGGACTGGAAGCGCTCGAACAGTCCGAGAATCAACGGTTCCTTGCCGTGGAAGTGGTAGTAGAGGTTGCCCGGGCTGATGCCCATTTCGTTGGCCACTTCCATGGTGGAGACGTTCGGCTCGCCCTTCTGATTGAACAACTGCAAAGCACATTCGAGAATCCGGTCGCGGGTTTTCATCCAGTCTTCTTAATGGTCGAGTCATGCCACGGCCGGCGCCGGCCGTGGTTCGTTGTCAGTCAGCGCACGCGCACATAAGTGCCGGGTGCCGCTTCCATCGGTGGATAGTTCTGGTTGCCAAGCGCCATGTGGGTTTCTTTTAGCGCGCCTGAACGTTCTTGAATCCAGCCCAGCCATTGGGTCCACCAACTGCCGTCGACTTGCTTGGCGTCGTAATACCAGGCCCGTGGGTCGCTGCTCAGCTTCGTGCTCTCGACGAAGTTGGCTTTCGGGTTGGAGGGCGGGTTGAGAATGCTCTGCACATGCCCGCTGTTGGACAGCACGAAGCGTCGCTCGCCACCCAGCAGCAGGGTCGAGCGATACACCGCATCCCACGGGGTGATGTGGTCATTGATGCCCGCCACGCTGAAGCTGTCGACGTTGACTTTCTGCAAGTCAATCGGCGTGCCGCACACCTCCAGACCTCCCGGATGACTCAGCGGGTTGTGTTTGAAGAAATCCAGCAAGTCGCCATGCAAGGCTGCCGGCAAACGTGTGTTGTCGTTGTTCCAGTAGAGGATGTCGAACGCCGGAGGCTCTTTGCCCAACAGGTAGTTGTTAACGAAATAGCTCCAGATCAAATCGTTGGGGCGCATCCAGGTGAAGACCCTGGCCATGTCACGGCCGTCCAGCACGCCTTTCTGATAGGAGCGACGTTTGGCCGCCTCAAGCGTCTGTTCGTCGGCGAAGAGGGTCGCAGGCGAGTCCATCTGACTGTCGAGCAGGCTCACGAGATAGGTCGCGCTGGACACTCGCCGCAGTTGCCGCTTGGCCTGTAAGTGACCTTGCAGGGCGGCGATGGTCAGCCCGCCCGCGCAGGCGCCCATCAGATTGATCTCACGAGCGCCGGTGATCGCCCGGCACACATTCATCGCTTCTTCCACGGCTTCAACGTATGTCGACAACCCCCATTCGCGATGACGTACATCCGGATTGCGCCAACTGATCATGAAGGTCTGCAAACCATTCTTCAGGGCGAACTGGACGAAGCTGTTGTGCGGACTCAGGTCGAAAATGTAGTACTTGTTGATCTGTGGCGGCACCACCAGCAGCGGTTTGGAATACTGCTTTTCGCTCATGGGCTTGTACTGGATCAACTCCAGCAACTCATTGCGAAACACCACGGAGCCCGTAGTGGTGGCGACCGTTTTGCCGACCTCGAAAGCTTGCTTGGTGACTTGTCTGGGCAGACCGTCGTTGTGCAGGAAGTCGTCGACCAGGTGGCTGATACCTCGCACGAGGCTGTTGCCGCCGGAGTTGAAGATCTCCTTGATCGCCAGCGGATTAAGCAGGCTGTTGGACGGTGCCATGGCGTCGTTGAGCAAGGCGAACGCGAAGTGGGCACGGGCGCGATCGTCCGGGGTCATGTTGCTGTCGTCGATCCAGTGTTTGACCTGCTTCTGCCAGCTCAGGTAGGCCTGCAAACTGCGGCGATAAAAAGGGTTGAGGCTCCACGCCGGATCGGCAAAGCGATTGTCCTGCGGATTGGTCGGGTGCAGGGTTTCGCCCAGCAGTACGCGGCCCAGTTGACCGCCCAGCTTCAAGGCGTGTCGGGCGGTGTGCACCGGGTTGCGCAAACCATGGGCGGCAACGCTGCGCAGTGTGGAAAACAGATCCCGACCACGCAGGCCGGTAATCGCACTCTGTGCGTTGATGAACGCGGCGGGAGTGGGCAAAAATTCCCTCGCTGGTTTTTCGCGCATGAATGAACACTCCTTCGTCTTCAGGCCAAATACAGATACACCGAACCAGAACACCATAGACGCTGTTGCGGATTGTTGCGCGGCGCTGCGTCTTCCCCGACCGACAATGGGCCGATTAGCCGCCCAATGGCGCGGGATGCGGATGCATCACGGCACGCTGACGTTCTTCCTCGAGAAACTTCATGATGATCGGTGCCACTGCTTCGGCCCGAGTAATCAAAAACAGATGCCCGTCATCGATGATGTGCAACTGGGCGTTGGGAATCCGCCAGGCCAGCAACCGCATGTTGACCAACGGAATCAGTGGATCGTCGTCACCGGCCAGTACCAGGGTTGGCTGGTGGATCTTGTGCAACCAGTGAATGCTGGTCCAGCCGAGGCCGGCGAACAGCTGCCAGTAATAACCGAGTTTGCCTGCCGAGCGGACCTTGGCGGCATGGCTGGCGGCGAGGGTTGGATCGCGACGGAACGCACCGCCGTAGATCATCGGCGCAATGCGAATCACGTGAGACGGCTGGATGTAGCGTCGTGGGCTGGCCATCATCCACAGGACTCTCGGCTTGCCCGGCACCATCACCGTGCCAGCCGCCGTGGCCGCCAGAACGAGTTTCTTGCAGCGCTCGGGATAGTCGTAAGCGAACTGCTGGGCGAGGGCGCCGCCCCAAGAAACGCCGATTACGTTGACTTTCCCGTAGTCGAGATAGTCGAGCATCCGCGCCGTGAGTTTCGCCAGGCCCGGAAAGCGATACGGTCGCCTTGGCGTCGACGAACCGCCGACACCAGGGACGTCGAAGGCGATGACTTCCAGGTCCGGGTCCAGCGCCGCGACAAACGGAAACACCAGCTCCAGGTTGGCGCCGATGCCGTTGAAAATCAGCAAGGGCGTCAAGTGAGGCTTGCCGGGGCGTACTGCCGTGCGGAGGGTCTGGCCATCCAGGTCGACGGTACGGAATATGAACGGTTGCGGCATGCTTCAGGCCCTGTGGGTCACTGTCTCAATTTCACCCCCCGATCCCCTGTAGGAGCTGAGCTTGCTCGCGATAGCGGTGGGTCAGGCGCAGCAAATTTGACTGTGCCGCCGCCTTCGCGAGCAAGCTCGGCTCCTACAGGGGCGCGAGGTGTGTCAGTTATCGCTCATGCACATAAGTGCCTGGTGCAGCTTCACCTGCCGGATAAGCCTTGTTGCCCAAACTGCCCGGAGACTTCTTCAGCTTGCCCGAACGCTCGGCTTGCCATGCCTGCCAGTGCAGCCACCAGGAGTCGGTGTGCTTGGTGGAGTTTTCTTGCCACTCCTCCGCCTTGACCGGCATCTCGGTGCTGGTCATGTAGCGTGATTTCGGATTGCCCGGCGGGTTCAGAATGCTCTGGATATGCCCGCTGCTGGACAGCACGAATTCAACCTTGCCACCGAACAGTTGCGCCGACTTGTAGCAGGACTTCCATGGGGTGATGTGGTCGTTGGTGCCGGCCAGGGAGTAGATGTCGGCAGTGACCTGCTTCAGATCGATCGGTGTGCCGCACACTTCCAGTGCATCAGATCGGATCAGTGGGTTGGTTTTGAACATCTCGATCAGGTCGCCGTGGAACGCTGCGGGCAACCGTGTGGTGTCGTTGTTCCAGAACAGGATGTCGAACACCGGCGGCTCGTTGCCCAGTAGGTAGTTGTTGACCCAGTAGTTCCAGATCAGGTCGTTGGGGCGCATCCATGCGAAAATTTTCGCCATGTCGCGGCCTTCCAATACGCCGGCCTGATAGGAGTGGCGCTTGGCGGATTCGAGCGTCTGCTCGTCGACGAATAGTGCTACGTCGCTGTCCAGGGTGGTGTCCAGCACGCTGACCAGCAGCGTCAGGGCGTTGACCTTGTTCTCGCCGAGCGCGGCGTAGTGGCCCAGCAGGGCGGTGCAGGTGATGCCGCCGGAGCAGGCGCCGAGCATGTTGATGTCTTTGCTGCCGGTGATCGAGGTGACCACGTCGACCGCTTCCTTGAGCGCTTCGATGTAGGTCGACAGACCCCACTCGCGCTGCTCCTTGGTCGGGTTGCGCCAGCTGACGATGAACGTCTGCACATTGTTGCGCAGGCAGAAGCGCGCCAGGCTCTTGTCCGGGCTGAGGTCGAAAACATAGAACTTGTTGATCTGCGGTGGCACCACCAGCAGTGGGCGCTCGTGCACTTGCTCGGTGGTCGGCCGGTACTGGATCAGCTCCAGCACATCATTGCGAAACACCACCGCGCCTTCGGTGACGCCCAGGCTCTTGCCGACCTCGAACGCCCCCATGTTGACCTGGCTAGGCATGCCGCCGTTGTGCACCAGATCCTTGGCCAGATGGGAGAGGCCGTCGAGCAAGCTTTTGCCACCGGTTTCGAAGAAGCGTTTGACCGCCGCCGGGTTGGCCGCACTGTTGGTCGGGGCCATGGCTTCGGTCATGAGGTTGATCACGAAATGCCCCCGTGCGACGTCCTTCGGCGAGAGGTTGCTGTCGCCGATCCAGTCGTGGAGCTCCTTGCGCCACGCCAGGTAAGTTTGCAAATAACGTTTGTAGAGCGGGTTCTGGCTCCAGGCCGGATCGGCGAAGCGACGGTCATCGCTTGTCGGTAGAAGCTCGGATTTGCCGAACAACACATTCTTCAGTTCAAGACCGAAATGAGCGACATGCCTGGCGCTGTGAATCGGTTGTCTGATGGCCTGCCTAAGCACCATTCGAGCAGAAGCCAGTAAATCCTTTCCACGCAGCCCAACGACAGGATTCAGCCCCAAGGTGTTTTCCGAGGCCTGATACTTCAAGTCATCGTTATTCTTGTTACTCATCTACGACGCTCCATTGTCCTGAGACGAGTACCTGGGTCCAGCTGTGCAGTCCACAGCCAATGCCAGGTACTACTGCTCGGGTGACCGTTAATTCTGCATCGCTGCTTTTTAGTTCAGAGAGCACTGCAGGTACCTTGCCAGCTCCATTGGTTACCCGAGTTTAATTTTTTTCGCAAGCAGGCCAATCGTCGGCCCGGAAGCGGAGCATTCAAACAGATGGAATTAGAAAATGCCCTCTAATGAGCGAAAGGCCTGAGCTAGAGCATCAGCTTGACGATGGATTCGTTCGGATCACGGGTCTTTCCGGCGGCTTTGAGTTCGGCAAGATAATCGTTCCAGAGATCCTCTTGGCGCACGCCCAGCTGGTACAGATATTCCCAGGTGAACAGGCCGCTGTCGTGGCCGTCGTCGAAGGTCAATTTCAGTGCGTACTGACCGGCCGGTTCGACCTTGGTCAGGCCTACGCCGATCTTGCCAAATTGCAGGATAGGTTTGCCGTGGCCCTGGACCTCGGCGGAAGGAGAGTGCACGCGCAGGTACTCGGCGGGCAGGTGATGTTCCTCACCGGACGCGTATTTCAGCGACAGGGTTTTCGAGGCTTTGTGCAGTTTGATATCGGTGGGGATCATGACCGGATGTCCGTCTTGTGCGGAACCTTGTGGGAGCGAGCCTGCTCGCGATAGCGGTGCAACAGTCAACACAAGGGTTGAATGTACCGCTGTCATCGCGAGCAGGCTCGCTCCCACAGTTCCACTACATCTGTAAGAGTTGCTTACAGAATATAACGGGACAGGTCTTCGTTCTGCGCCAATTCGCCCAAGTGGCTGTTGACGTAATCGGCGTCGATCACGATCGCTTTGTCGTCGTGGGCGCTGGCCAGATCACCGGCGCTGAACGACACCTCTTCAAGCAGGCGCTCAAGCAGCGTGTGCAGGCGACGGGCACCGATATTCTCGGTCTTCTCGTTGACCTGCCACGCGATCTCGGCAATGCGCTTGATACCGTCCGGCTGGAACTCGATCACCAGGCCTTCGGTTTTCAGCAGGGCGCAATACTGCTCGGTGAGCGACGCGTGCGGCTCGCTGAGAATGCGTTCGAAATCTTCAGGCGTCAGCGCCTTCAGTTCGACACGAATCGGCAGGCGACCTTGCAGCTCAGGCACCAGATCGCTCGGCTTGCTCAGGTGGAACGCACCGGACGCGATGAACAGGATGTGGTCGGTCTTGACCATGCCCAGTTTGGTGTTGACGGTGCAGCCTTCGATCAGCGGCAGCAAGTCGCGCTGTACGCCCTCACGGGACACGTCGACGCCACCGGTGTTGCCTCGCTTGGCGACCTTGTCGATTTCGTCGATGAACACGATGCCGTGCTGCTCGACCGCTTCCAGCGCCTTGGCCTTCAACTCTTCTTCGTTGACCAGGCGACCGGCTTCTTCGTCACGCACCAGTTTCAGCGCTTCCTTGACCTTGATCTTGCGGCTCTTGCGTTTGCCCTTGCCCATGTTGGCGAACAGGCTCTGCAACTGGTTGGTCATCTCTTCCATGCCCGGCGGCGCGGAGATATCGACACCGGCCATTTCGGCGACTTCGATTTCGATCTCTTTGTCATCCAGCTGACCTTCGCGCAGGCGCTTGCGGAACAGCTGGCGGGTGTTGGAGTCGGCCGACGGTGCGGCGTCGTCGTTGCTGAAGCCCATGCGTGCCGGTGGCAGCAGGGCGTCGAGGATGCGTTCTTCGGCGGCGTCTTCGGCGCGGTGGCGAACCTTGGTCATTTCCTGTTCGCGCAACAGTTTGATCGCCGCGTCAGCCAGGTCACGAATGATCGATTCAACGTCGCGGCCGACATAACCGACTTCGGTGAACTTGGTTGCTTCGACTTTGATGAACGGCGCATTGGCCAGTTTCGCCAGGCGACGAGCAATCTCGGTTTTACCAACACCGGTCGGGCCGATCATCAGGATGTTCTTGGGGGTCACTTCAACGCGCAGCTCTTCAGGCAGCTGCATCCGGCGCCAGCGGTTACGCAGCGCGATGGCGACGGCGCGCTTGGCATCGTCCTGGCCGATGATATGGCGATTGAGTTCGTGGACGATTTCACGGGGAGTCATGGACATAGTAATTGGCGGTCCTCAAGTAAAAGTGAGCCGTGGCGTGTTGGCCAAAACAGGCTTACTCAGCGAGGTCCTGCTCCTCAATGGTGAAGGTGTGGTTGGTGAATACACAGATGTCGCCGGCGATGCCGAGGGCGGTTTCGACGATTTCCCGGGCCGACAGATCGGTTTTCTTCAGCAGTGCGCTGGCGGCGGCCTGGGCGTAACCGCCGCCGGAACCCATGGCGATCAGACCTTCTTCAGGTTCGACCACGTCGCCGTTGCCGGTGATGATCAGAGAGGCATCTTTGTTCGCGACCGCGAGCATGGCTTCGAGGCGGCTGAGGGAGCGGTCAGTGCGCCATTCTTTGGCGAGTTCGACAGCGGCGCGAACCAGGTGGCCTTGATGTTTCTCAAGCTGGCCCTCAAAACGCTCGAAGAGGGTGAAGGCGTCAGCGGTGGCCCCGGCAAAACCGGCGATCACTTGGCCGTGGTACAGGCGGCGAACTTTCTTCGCGTTGCCTTTCATCACGGTATTGCCGAGAGAAACCTGGCCGTCGCCGCCCATGACGACTTTGCCGTGGCGGCGAACTGAAACGATGGTGGTCAAGGGAGAGTCTCCACGCAGCGGGGCGAAAATGCCTTATGCCAACTCATATGGGGGTGGTGGAGCGTATTTCAACTCTAGGACGCGGCGGGGGACGAGCGGTGCGCGTATTGATCGTTCCCACGCAGAGCATGGGAACGATCAGTGGAGGGTCAGCGGCTTTGGCGTTGTTGTAACAACAGGTTGCTGAACCCGCTGCCGGCCAGTTGTTTCTGGGCGGTGGTCAGTTGCTCGCGGTTGCTGAACGGTCCGACCAATACCCGATACCAGGTTTCGTCTTTCACGGTGCCGGATTCAACCGCCACAGCCTGACCGAGCAGGATGATCTGCGCCCGAACCTTGTCCGCATCAGCCTCCTTGCGGAACGAGCCGGCCTGCAGGAAGAACTTGGTCACTGGCGCCGCTTTGGACACCGGTGGCGCTGGCGGCGGGGTAATCCCGGCCAGTGCCGCCTGAGCCCGCGCGGTATCGATCTTCGCTGCTTGCTCTGGCGTGACCGGCGTCGTCGGAATGGCCGGCACTTGTGGCGTCGGCAGGGTTTTCTCCGGCACGGCATCCGGCGGCACGATGACTTCCGATTCCGGCAACAGGGTGTAGAAGTCGTACTTCGGCTTCACCGGTTGCGTCGGGCTCGGCGGGGTCTTGTTGGCCTCGGCGATCTTGGCTTTCTGCTGCTCGATCTTCTCGCGCTTGACGCTCTCGCTGCCCTTGCCCGGTTCCAGTTTCATCAGGAACACAATAAACGCGCCGACCGTCAGGCCGATGGCCATCCACAGCCAACCCGGGATCGGTTGCTTTGCAGGAGCTTGGTAACGGCTGGCGCCACGCTTGGGTGCTGGTTTTTTCTTGGCAGCCAACTTACATACGCTCCAGAGTTTCCAGACCCAACAGTTCCAGGCCTTGCTTGAGTGTGCGGCCGGTCAGCGCGGCGAGGCGCAGACGGCTTTGCATTTGCGCCGGAGTGTCGGCACTGAGGATCGGGCAGTTCTCGTAGAAGCTGGAGAACAGGCCGGCAACATCGTACAGGTAGGTGCACAGGATGTGCGGCGTGCCTTTGTCGGAAACGTTGTTCAGCACTTCGCCGAACTGCGCGAGCTTCGCCGCCAGCTCGTGTTCATGCGCGGCTTCGAGGACGATCTGGCCTTCGACTTCGCTGAAGTCCTTGCCGAGTTTGCGGAACACACCGGCCACGCGGGTGTAGGCGTACAGCAGGTACGGTGCAGTGTTGCCTTCGAAGTTCAGCATCAGGTCGAAGTTGAAGCTGTAGTCGCTGGTGCGGTGCTTGGACAGGTCGGCGTATTTCACCGCGCCAATGCCCACCACCTTGGCGATGTTGCGCAACTCGTCATCGGCCAGCTCTGGGTTCTTGTCCTTCACCAGGGTGTAGGCGCGTTCCTGGGCTTCGGTCAGCAGGTCGATCAGCTTCACGGTGCCGCCATCACGGGTTTTGAATGGGCGGCCATCTTTACCGTTCATGGTGCCGAAGCCCATGTGCTCCATTTCCATCGGGTGCGTCACGAAGCCGGCCAGGCGCGCGACCTGGAATACTTGCTGGAAGTGCAGGGCCTGGCGCTGGTCGACGAAGTACAGCGCGCGATCAGCCTTCAACTTGCCGCTACGGTAACGCACGGCCGCCAGGTCGGTGGTGGCGTAGAGGTAGCCACCGTCAGCCTTGACGATGATCACCGGCAGCGGGTCGCCGTCGGCATTCTTGAACTCGTCGAGGAACACGCACTGGGCGCCGTTGCTTTCGACCAGCAGGCCGGCGGCCTTGAGGTCGTTGACCACGTTGATCAGGTCGTCGTTGTAGGCGCTTTCACCCATCACGTCAGCCATGGTCAGTTTGACGTTCAGCAGTTCGTAGATTTTCTGGCAGTGCGACAGCGAGATGTCTTTGAACTTGGTCCACAGCGCCAGGCAGTCCGGGTCGCCGGCTTGCAGCTTGACCACCAGACCACGGGCGCGATCTGCGAACTCTTCGGATTCGTCGAAGCGTTGTTTGGCCGCACGGTAGAAGTTTTCCAGGTCCGACAGCTCATCGCTGGTGATCGGGTTTTCCTGCAGATACGCCATCAGCATGCCGAACTGGGTGCCCCAGTCGCCGACGTGGTTCTGACGGATCACTTCGTCGCCGAGGAATTCCAGTACGCGCGCCACGCCGTCGCCGATGATGGTCGAGCGCAAGTGGCCGACGTGCATCTCTTTGGCCAGGTTCGGTGCCGACAGGTCGACGACGGTGCGCTGCACCGGGCCGGCCTTACGCACGCCGATGTGCTCGTCGGCCAAAGCGGCGTCCAGGCGAGTGGCCAGGGCTTGGGTGTTCTGGAAGAAGTTCAGGAAGCCAGGGCCGGCGATTTCGGTCTTGGTGACGTTTTCGTCAGCCGGCAGCGCGGCGATGATTTTCTCGGCCAGGTCACGCGGCTTCATGCCGGCCGGTTTGGCCAGCATCATCGCGATGTTGCTGGCGAAATCGCCGTGAGTCTTGTCACGGGAGTTTTCCACCTGGATCGCCGGCGACAGGCCTTCAGGCAACACACCTTCGTTGACGAGTTGGGTGATGGCTTGTTGGATCAGCTGGCGAATGGTGTCTTTCATGGTGTTCTCTTTCGACCGCAAGCGCGGCGGCGCCTGGATGCGCTAGTGGAAAAACTGGGCATTATCCGTTGCGAAGACGGGCTTGCCAACTATAGCGGTCAGGTTATGGATATGTGGTGACTATTAGGGCCTCTTCGCGAGCAAGTCGAATCGTCGCACCGCCGCTCCCACAGTTAATCAGCGGTGTTCATACATTATGTGTCTGGCACAAAACCACTGTGGGAGCAACTGTCTTGATGACCTTTATTTTGAAAGCATATTGATAGACGGCTGAACTCCCACAGCTTTAGGCCATGCGATGCCCTACAGGAACACCGCGACCCGTTTAGGCCAAGGGTTCTTTCCACTCGGTTCGGTCTCGGATCATGGCGTTCAGCCGTATCAACAACACACGCATACAGGCGATGAGCGCTACTTTTGCGCATTTACCCTTATGACGCAGTGCGTCATACCGCGCTTTGAACTCAGGCTGTCGCTGAATCACCACCCAGCACGCCATGTACATTGCCCGACGCGCAGCAAACCTGCCGCCGCTAATGTGGCGGGGGCCTTCATGCTTGCCACTGTCGTCGTTGTAGGGGGCTATGCCTGCCAGCGCTGCAATCTCGTGCCGTCCAACCTCGCCCAGCTCGGGTAAGTAGGCCATCAAGCTGGCTGCCGTCACGAGCCCTATACCCTTGACCGAGCACAAACGGGCCGTTTTATCACTGTCCAGGTCTTTAGCAGTTTGACGGATCAGCTTTTCTATCGACTTTATGGCTTGGCATAAATAGTCGATATGACTTCGCAGACAGGGTTTTACCGTGTCAGCAGAGGCTGTTTTAAGGCGCCGTATATCGTCGCCTTGCTGCTGAACAAAATTTTCGCGCTGCTGTACCAGCGCACGCAAATTGTCCTGTTCAGGGCTGGTGATTCGGTTGCTTGGCGACTTTATGACTTCGGCAAACTGCGCGAGCAGCCGCGCATCTATCGGGTCGGTTTTAGCGCGCTGCCCCATGGCCTTGGCAAAATCCCTGGCTCGGCGAGGGTTGATCCGCAAGACTTCGAAGCCGGCAGCCTGAA
Source organism: Pseudomonas sp. PMCC200344 (assembly GCF_030053095.1). Lineage (NCBI taxonomy): Bacteria > Pseudomonadati > Pseudomonadota > Gammaproteobacteria > Pseudomonadales > Pseudomonadaceae > Pseudomonas > Pseudomonas sp. PMCC200344. The sequence goes on from NZ_CP125618.1 coordinate 429,544, forward strand.
GCGCTTTCATGACCTCTCGCTCATAGCCGCCGGTGGCTTCCAGCAATACGCGGCTGACCTGATAGCGCTTTAACCAGTCAATCAGCGCAAGGAAATCACTGGCGGTATTGAGGTGACTCGCGCCAACGTCTTGCGGGTTAATCCGAACTTCAAGGGTATCTTTGGAAACATCGATGCCTGCGCAGGAAAACATAGCCGATCCCTCTTACACTCAAAGGTGAGAGCGCTCTGGCTGGGCACCACGCTTGTAATGTTCGAGGTCGGCTCGTTCAACTGTTCGGGCTCAATAACCAGAGCGGAGAGGTGAATGGCAGCATGGGCTCCCACACGTGCTTTAAGCACTCCGGGCATTCAGCTTGCCACTCACCGCTCTCACCCTCAGTCTAATTCCTGCGCAAGACACAAGCGGGCTTGCTCGCGAAGGCGATCTCTAATTCAATACAAATCCACAGGATCGACATCCAGCGACCAACGCACCGCCCGCCCACTCGGCATTTGCTCCAACACCAGCAGCCAGCTGCTTAATAGTCGATGCAGCGGCGCCCGCGCCGTCGCTTGCAGCAACAACTGCGCACGATAACGCCCGGCCCGGCGTTCCATTGGCGCCGGCACCGGCCCGAGCAACTCGATCCCGGTCAGGTTCTGTTCGGCCAGCAAGCGCTCGGCCTCGCTGCACGCCTCATCAAGAAAGCCTTCAGCTTGTCCCGGTTTGTGCGCTTCGGCCCGCAGTAGCGCCAAGTGCGCAAACGGTGGCAGCCCCGCCGAGCGACGTTCGCTCAACGCCTGCTCGGCAAAGGCGAAGTAGCCCTGTTCAGTCAATTGCACCAGCAGCGGATGGTCGGCCAGGTGCGTCTGGATGATCACTTTGCCCGGCTCTTCAGCGCGTCCCGCACGCCCGGCAACCTGGACGATCAACTGCGCCATGCGCTCGCTGGCGCGGAAGTCGCCGGAAAACAGCCCGCCGTCGGCATCGAGAATCGATACCAGGGTCACCCGTGGAAAGTGGTGCCCTTTGGCAAGCATTTGCGTGCCCACCAGAATGCACGGTTGGCCCTTCTGGATGGTCGCGAACAGTTGATTCATCGCGTCTTTGCGCGAAGTGCTGTCGCGGTCGACCCGCAGCACCGGGACGTCCGGGAATAGAATCCCCAGCCGTTCCTCGGCGCGCTCGGTGCCGGCGCCGACTGGCCGCAAATCGACCTTGCCGCATTTCGGGCAATGGCGAGGGACGCGTTCGACGTAGCCACAATGGTGACAACGCAGTTCGCCGGAGCGCTGGTGCACGGTCATGCGCGCATCGCAGCGCTGGCACTCGGACATCCAGCCGCAGTCGTGACACAGCAAGGTCGGGGCAAAACCGCGACGGTTGAGGAACACCAACACTTGTTGGCCAGCGGCCAGCGTCTGGCCGATGGCCTGCTGCATCGGCCCGGAAATGCCGCTGTCCAGTGGGCGGCTTTTCACGTCCAGGCGTAGGAAACGCGGTTGCTTGGCGCCACCGGCACGCTCGTTTAATCGCAGGAGGCCATAACGACCGGTGTAGGCGTTGTGCAGGCTTTCCAGCGAAGGCGTGGCGGAGCCGAGGACAATCGGAATGTTTTCCTGGCGTGCGCGCACCAGTGCCAGGTCGCGGGCGTGATAGCGCAGGCCTTCCTGCTGTTTATAGGAACCGTCGTGCTCTTCATCGATGATGATCAGGCCGGGGTTCTTCATCGGCGTGAACAGCGCCGAGCGGGTGCCAATAATGATGTCGGCGTCACCGTCCCGGGCGGCGAGCCAGGCTTCGAGGCGCTCGCGGTCGTTGACCGCCGAGTGAATCAGCGCGATGCGTGCATTGAAGCGCTGCTCGAAGCGCGCCAGGGTCTGCGGGCCGAGGTTGATCTCCGGGATCAGCACCAGCGCTTGTTTGCCAGCCTCGAGCGTTTCGCGGATCAGCTGCAAATAGACTTCGGTCTTGCCACTGCCGGTGACGCCGGCCAGCAGGAACGCGTGATAACTGTCGAACCCGGCGCGAATCGCCTCATAGGCCGCACGCTGCTCCGGGTTGAGCGGCAGTTCCGGCTGCGCCAGCCAGTGTTCGTGGCGGGCGCCGGGGGCGTGCTTGCGGATTTCGACTTGCACCAGATCCTTGGCCAGCAGCAAATCCAGGCTGTCCTTGCTCAGCATCAGTTTGCTCAACAACTGATGAGCGACGCCGTGGGGATGTTGGGCGAGGGTCGCCAGGGCCTCCCGTTGACGCGGGGCGCGAGCGATGCGCGGGTCATCAAGGCTGGCGCCGGGCGCGGCGGACCAGAAGCGTTCCTGCCGTGCTTCGGCCAGTTCGCCTTGTCGCAACAGTACCGGCAGCGCCCAGCTCAACGTGTCGCCGAGGCTGTGCTGGTAATACTGGGAGGTCCACAGGCACAGTTTGAACAGCGCTGGCGGCAGCGGCGGGGTGGCATCGAGCAGGGCCAGGGCCGGCTTGAGCTTTTCTACCGGCACTTCGCTGCGATCGGTCACCTCCACCAGAATCCCGATCATCTCCCGTCGGCCGAACGGCACCCGCAGGCGCATGCCCGGCTGCAACTGGGCACGCAGGATTCCGGCCGGGGCACGGTAATCGAACAGGCGGCGCAGGGGCGAAGGCAGGGCGAGGCGCAAAATGGCGTCGGGCACGCGGGGGGATCTCGATAAACGGGCAGTAAAAGAAGTCGGACGCATATTAATTGTGGGAGCGGGCTTGCTCGCGAATGCGGTGGATCAGACATCTTATCGCTGCCTGACACACCGCATTCGCGAGCAAGCCCGCTCCCACAAGGGGCGCATATCAGGCCGGGAGCCTAGCAGACGGTCGGTGTAAGGGACAGCTTGCGTGATTGCAAAGGTCTGGTAGAATCCGCGGCCTAATTATGTGCGGTATTCAACAATAGTGTTGAGTGGCGGCACGCTAGCCTGAGGAATACACCATGAAAGCCGATATCCATCCAGCGTACGAAACCATCGAAGTAACTTGCAGCTGCGGCAACAAGTTCGAAACTCGTTCGAACCTGTGCAAGCCACTGGGTACTGACGTATGCAACGAGTGCCACCCGTTCTACACCGGTAAGCAGAAGACTCTGGATACTGGCGGCCGTGTACAGCGCTTCGCAGACCGTTTCGGTGCTTTCGGCAAGAAAGCTCCTGCTGCTGCAGAATAAGGTTGCAAAGCCCCATGGGCTTTACCTTGCTGATGAAAAAGGCGTCCCTCGTGGGCGCCTTTTTTGTGTCTGCGATTTGGTTTTCCGGTGCCCAGGCCTTCTGCCCGGCGCCGAGCGGGCTGACATCGGTCGCGGTGCAACGGGTAGTGGATGGTGACACGCTGCGCCTGAGCGATGGCCGCAGCGTGCGCATGATCGGTTTGAATACGCCGGAGCTGGGCAAGAAAGGTCGCTCCGACGAGCCGTTCGCGGTGGCGGCACGCCAACGCCTGGAAGCACTGGTGGCTGCCAGCGACGGACGGGTCGGTTTATTGCCCGGTAAAGAAAGCCAAGACCATTACGGTCGCACCTTGGCCCATGTCTACAGCGCCGATGGCGCCAACCTTGAAGCGCAGATGCTCGCTGAAGGACTCGGTTTCCAGGTGGCGGTCGCGCCGAATGTCGATCTGGTCGACTGCCAGCAAGCGGCGGAACACAACGCCCGTCAGGCCGGACTCGGGTTGTGGCGTCAATCCCCTGTACTGAAAGCGGAGCAGATCAACACTTCCGGTTTCGCTGTGCTCAGCGGTCGTGTGAGCAAGGTTCAGCGCAATCGCGGTGGGGTTTGGATCGAGTTGCAGGATTCGGTTGTACTGCGCGTTGCGCCCAATTTGCTGGGGCAGTTCGATGTGGCGAATCTCGAGCGGCTGAAGGGCAGGCAGATCGAGGCCCGTGGCTGGGTGCTGGACCGTTCGCGGCGTGGCGGACTGAAAGAAGGGCAGGCACGCTGGCTTCTGCCATTGACCGACCCAGCGATGCTTCAGATAGCGCAGTGATAAAAATTGTAGACATTTTTTATGTCGATTGTGAACAGTATATCCCTTATGTTTCGCGGCTCTTGGTCCAAAGTCGTAGGGCCGGGCGCTTGACAGGGGTGACTGGTCAGTCTTGTGGGGACTTTGCGACACGCGTATCCTCGGCGGTCCGTCTGTCCAACAGTAAAAGCGGAATGCCCACATGTCTGATTTGAAAACTGCCGCTCTCGAATATCACGCCCATCCTCGTCCAGGGAAGCTGAGTGTCGAGCTCACCAAGGCCACCGCTACCGCCCGCGATCTGTCGCTGGCCTACAGCCCCGGCGTAGCCGAACCAGTACGCGAAATCGCCCGCGACCCTGAACTCGCCTACAAGTACACCGGCAAGGGCAATCTGGTTGCAGTCATTTCCGATGGCACCGCAATTCTCGGCCTGGGTAACCTCGGCCCATTGGCTTCCAAGCCAGTAATGGAAGGTAAAGGCGTGCTGTTCAAGCGCTTCGCCGGCATCGACGTTTTCGACATCGAAGTCGACTCCGAAAGCCCGCAAGCCTTCATCGACACCGTCAAGCGTATCTCCATCACCTTCGGTGGCATCAACCTGGAAGACATCAAGGCACCAGAGTGCTTTGAGATCGAACGCGCTCTGATCGAGCAGTGCGACATTCCGGTATTCCACGATGACCAGCACGGCACCGCGATTGTTACTGCGGCCGGCATGATCAACGCCCTGGAAATCGCTGGCAAAACCCTCGCTGACGCCAAGATCGTCTGCCTGGGCGCCGGTGCGGCCGCCATCTCCTGCATGAAATTGCTGGTGAGCATGGGTGCCAACATCGAAAACATCTTCATGGTTGACCGTACCGGCGTGATCCACTCCGGCCGTGACGACCTGAACCAGTACAAGGCTGTTTTCGCTCACGCGACTGAAAAACGCACGCTGGCCGACGCCCTGAAAGGCGCGGACGTGTTCGTCGGCCTGTCCGGCCCGAACCTGCTGAGCGCTGAAGGCCTGAAATCCATGGCGGCCAACCCGATCGTGTTCGCGTGCTCCAACCCGGACCCGGAAATCTCCCCGGAACTGGCTCACGCCACCCGTGACGACGTGATCATGGCGACCGGCCGTTCGGACTACCCAAACCAGGTCAACAACGTGCTGGGCTTCCCGTTCATCTTCCGTGGCGCCCTGGACGTTCGCGCCAAGCGCATCAACGAAGAAATGAAAGTGGCTGCGGCCAACGCCCTGCGTGAACTGGCCAAGCTGCCGGTTCCTCAGGACGTGTGCGACGCCTACGGCGGCATCAAACTGGAATTCGGTCGTGAGTACATCATTCCGAAACCAATGGATGCCCGTTTGATCACCGTGATCTCCGATGCTGTGGCCAAGGCTGCGATCGAGACCGGCGTAGCGACCCTGCCGTATCCGAAGAACTACCCGCTGAAAAGCGTGGATGATGTGTTCAACGGCTAAGTCGTTGTAGCGCTTCAACAGAAAGCCCCGGCTCTAACAAGTCGGGGCTTTTTTATGACTTAGCGTTTTGCAGCGGTAGTAATGGCCTCATCGCGAGCAGGCTCACTCCCACATTTGACCGATGTGTACGTGAATCCCGGGTACACCCAAATCCACTGTGGGAGCGAGCCTGCTCGCGATGGGGCCATCACAGGCGGTGTAGGGATTGCAGGCACAAAAAAAGCCCCGCTCTTCTTTCAAAGGCGGGGCTTTTTGCAGCTTCAGGCGATCAGAACAAATCGATCGGCGCCGCTTCATCCGCAGGCAGTGGGCTACCCGGCGCAGTGCCGTTGCCCAGCTCGTTCGCCGACGGTGGCGTGTCTTCGGCCTTGAACAGCTCGAAGTAGGCGCCTGGCGTGCCTGGGGTGGCTGCACGGCCGCTGATCGGGTCGACTCGCAGGCTGAGGATGCCTTCCGGCTCTGCCTGCGTATGAGGCGGCATACCTTTGAGCGCGGCGCCCATGTAGTTCATCCAGATCGGCAGGGCGACGGTACCGCCGAACTCCTTGCGGCCCAGGCTTTCAGGCTGGTCGAAACCGGTCCAGACAGTGGTCACATAATCGGCGTTGTACCCCGAGAACCAGGCGTCCTTGGACTCGTTGGTGGTACCGGTCTTGCCCGCAATGTCGCTGCGGCCCAAGGCCAGGGCGCGGCGGCCGGTGCCGAGTTTGATGACGTCCTCGAGCATGCTGTTGAGGATGAAAGTGGTGCGACCATCGACGATGCGCTCGGCCACGGCCGGCGTTTGTGGCGCTGGCTGGGCAGTCAGCGCTTCGCCCGGGGTTGCGTTGACGGTGAAGGCGTTGGCGGCGACAGGGGCGGCGATGCCGTCGGTGACGACGTTGCCTTTCGGGACGCTCGGCGGGTTGGCGACGAACAGCGTGTCACCATTGCGGCTTTCGATCTTGTCGATGATGTAGGGGCTGATCTTGTAGCCGCCGTTGGCGAAAGTGCTCCAGCCGGTGGCGATTTCCATTGGCGTCAGCGTCGCGGTGCCCAGCGCCAGTGACAGGTTGGGCGGCAGGTCCTGCTTGTTGAAGCCAAAGCGCGTGATGTAATCGATGGTCCTGCCAACGCCCATGGCTTGCACCAACCGGATCGAAACCAGGTTACGCGACTTGTACAGGCCTTCACGCAAGCGGATCGGGCCGAGGAACGTGTTGGTGTCGTTCTTCGGGCGCCAGACCTTGTCCAGGTATTCGTCGACAAACACGATCGGTGCGTCGTTCACCAGGCTGGAGGCGGTGTAGCCGTTATCCAGCGCCGCACTGTAGACGAACGGCTTGAAGCTCGAACCCGGCTGACGCTTGGCCTGCATGGCGCGGTTGTAGTTGCTCTGTTCGAAGGCGAAGCCGCCGACCAGGGAGCGAATGGCACCGTTCTGCGGATCGAGGGAAACCAGCGCGCCCTGAGCCTGGGGGATCTGACTGAATTTCAGCGAGTTGTCCGGCTGGCGCTGCACACGAATCAGGTCGCCGACCTGGGCGACGTCCGAAGGCTGTTTCGGGTTGGGGCCCATGCTGTTGGTGTTCAGGAAGGGGCGCGCCCATTTCATGCTGTCCCAGCCGACATGTTCGTCACCGGTACGGGTCATCACTTGCAGGCCGGTCTTGTCGACCTGGGTGACGATGGCAGGTTCAAGGCTGCTGATGGTGCGCTGTTTGGTCAGCTCGATTGTCCAGGCCTCGCGAGTCTTGCCCGGCAGGCGCGACTCCGGTCCGCGATAACCATGACGCTGGTCGTAGGTCATCAACCCTTCGTGGACCGCGGTGTTGGCCATTTCCTGCAGGTTGCTCGGCACCGTGGTGGTGACGCGGAAACCCTCGGTATAAGCGTCGCTGCCATAACGGCCGACCATTTCGGCGCGGGCCATTTCAGCGATGTACGGCGCATTCACTTCCGGGGTCGGCACGTGATAACTGGCGTTCAGCGGCTCGTTGATCGCGGTGGTGTAATCGGCTTCGGTGATTTTGCCGAGCTTGTACATGCGCCCAAGGATCCAGTCGCGACGTTCCTTGCTGCGCGCCGGGTTGGCCAGCGGGTTAAAGCGCGAGGGGGCTTTTGGCAGGCCGGCGATCATCGCCATCTGCGCGAGGCTGACGTCACGAATCGACTTGCCGTAGTAAACCTGTGCAGCGGCTTCGATGCCGTAGGCGCGGTTGCCCAGATAGATCTTGTTGACGTACAGCTCAAGAATCTCGTCCTTGGTCAGCTGCCGTTCAATCTGCAGGGCCAGGAGAATTTCGGTGGTTTTGCGCGAGAAGCTGCGTTCGCTGGTCAGGAAGAAGTTCTTCGCCACCTGCATGGTGATGGTGCTGCCGCCGGACTGAATGTGTCCGCTTTTTACCAACTGGGTGGCCGCGCGCATCAGGCTGCTGGGGTCGACACCGTAGTGGTTGGCGAAGTTGTCGTCTTCAGCACTTAGTAACGCATTAATGAAATTGGGGGGAATGTCGGCGAACCGGATCGGTGTGCGGCGCATTTCGCCAAATTCTGCGATCAGCTTGTTGTCGCTGCTGTAGACCCGCAAAGGAATCTGCAACTGGATGCTTCTCAGCGCCTCCACGGATGGTAAACCCGGACTAAGGTAGAGAAAGGCGCCGCTAAGACCAAGGAGCAGTCCGCAGAAAACGGCGACGATGGACCAACCGAAAAATTTCAGCAGACGAATCAAGGCTTTTGGACATCCAGGGCAAAGAATGAATTAGGCATCAGGGTTCAGATAAACAGGGAACGACCCGCGCTTGAAGTAAAAACCGGAAAAAAACGCTGGGCATTATAAGCATTTTTCCGTCGGGGGCGTCATTTGCGCTGCTGTCAAGACGGGTGGTTTGAACGCAACGGATATTACAGAGTCCGTAAGACACGGATAGTCATAGGGAATTGGTAGTGCTAGGACTCTTCAATAAAAAGGCCAATACGCTTCTGGGGATCGACATCAGCTCCACGTCGGTCAAGCTTCTGGAGCTAAGCCGCCAAGGCGACCGTTATCGGGTCGAGGCCTATGCGGTGGAACCTTTACCCACCAACGCGGTGGTCGAGAAAAATATCGCCGAGCTCGAAGGCGTAGGGCAGGCACTCGCGCGCGTGCTGCTCAAGGCCAGAACCAACCTCAAGAACGTCGCCGTGGCCGTGGCCGGTTCGGCGGTGATCACCAAGACCATCGAGATGGACGCCGGTCTTTCCGACGACGAAATGGAAAACCAGCTGAAGATCGAGGCCGATCAATACATCCCTTATCCATTGGATGAAGTGGCCATCGACTTTGAGGTCCAGGGCGTTTCTGTGCGCAACCCCGAGCGAGTCAATGTGCTGCTGGCGGCCTGTCGCAAGGAAAACGTCGAGGTCCGGGAAGCGGCCCTGGCCCTGGCCGGTCTGACAGCCCGCGTGGTCGACGTCGAGGCCTATGCGCTGGAGCGTTCCTACGGATTGCTGGCGAGCCAACTGGCTGCTTCTCAGGAGCGTCTGACGGTAGCGGTGGTCGATATCGGCGCAACCATGACCACCCTGAGCGTGCTGCACCAGGGGCGGATCATCTACACTCGCGAGCAATTGTTCGGCGGTCGTCAACTGACGGAGGAAATCCAGCGACGTTATGGCCTGACCCTTGAGCAGGCAGGGCTGGCGAAGAAGCAGGGTGGTTTGCCGGACGATTACGTCAATGAGGTGTTGCAGCCGTTTCGCGATGCGCTGGTGCAGCAGGTGTCGCGTTCGTTGCAGTTTTTCTTCGCCTCCGGTCAGTACAACTCGGTCGACCACATTCTGTTGGCCGGCGGTACCGCATCGGTCCCGGGGCTGGACCGGTTGATCGAGCAACGATTGGGTACGCCGACGCAGGTGGCTAACCCATTCTCCGACATGACCCTGAGCAGCAAGGTCAACGCCGGTGCCTTGGCCAGCGATGCGCCGGCACTGATGATCGCCTGCGGGCTGGCCCTCAGGAGTTTCGACTGATGGCACGGATCAATCTTTTACCCTGGCGCGAAGAGCAGCGTGAAGCGCGCCGCAAACGCTTTTTGCTGGCGTTGGTCGGTGTGATGGTGGGGGCCGTGGGCGCGGTGCTGATCGCGAACCAGGCCATCAGTGGCGCTATCGATCGGCAAGTGGCTCGTAACGATTACATCGGCAAACAGATTGCCGTGGTCGACGAGCGGATTCAACAGATCAGCGATTTGAAGGCTCGTCGCCAGCAACTGGTCGAGCGCATGCGCATCATTCAGGACCTGCAAGGCAACCGGCCGATCAGCGGGCGTATTTTCGATCAACTGGCGCGGACGCTGCCTGACGGCGTGTATTTCACTGAGGTGAAAATGGCCGGCAAGTCCTTGTCCATCACCGGAGCGGCGGAGTCCAACAATCGTGTGTCAGACCTGATGCGCAATCTGGATGCGTCCGACTGGTTTGATGCGCCCAGCCTCACGGAAGTCAAAGCGACGACCGCCGGTCAACTGGTTCAGGCCAACGTCTTTCAGCTGACCGTTCGTCAAACTCAGCCCGCCGCTGCGGAGGGTGCCAAATGAGGCTGTCTGACTGGTTCGAAGGCCTGCGCAAGATCGACATCAATGACCTGGACACCAATAACATGGGTTCCTGGCCGCCAGCAATCAAGGCACTGGCGGGTATCCTGCTCATGATTCTGGTGCTTTCACTGGGCTACAGTTTTTCCATCAGCGACCTTCAGAGCCATCTCGAACTCAAGCGCGAGGAGGAGTCGACCCTCAAGGAGCAATTCGCCAACAAAGCCCGCATGGCGGCGAATCTGGAGCTGTATACGCAGCAGATGAAGGAAATGGAGAACTCCTTTGGCGTGCTGCTGCGGCAATTGCCCAGTGACACCGAAGTGCCCGGTCTGCTGGAAGACATCACTCGCACCGGCCTGGGCAGTGGCCTGGAGTTCGAAGAGATCAAGCTGCTGCCGGAGAACACGCAGCAGTTCTACATCGAGCTGCCGATCCAGATCACCGTCACCGGTGCCTATCATGACCTGGCCACCTTCGTCAGCGGCGTCGCCGGGCTGCCACGGATTGTCACCCTGCATGACTTCGACCTTGCGCCGGCCAACCCGGAAGGTGGTCCGAAGTTGCGCATGAGCATCCTCGCCAAGACCTACCGCTACAACGACAAGGGGCTGCAAAAATGACCCCGATTCGTTGTTTTTCGATGGTGGTGTTGGTCGCCGGCCTGGCCGGTTGCGGCAGCGACAATGACTTCAGCGACTTGGATGCATACATGAACGAAATGCGTTTGCGTGCGCCCGGCAAGATTGAACCAACGCCGACATTTCGATCTTACCCAACATTCACCTACAGCGCCGCCAACCTGCGAAGCCCGTTTTCCCGACAGATCAGAGTCGATCTGGCCGGCCAGAAACACGGTTCGCGTAACGTCAAACCTGACCCGAATCGGGTCAAGCAGTACCTCGAAGGTTTCAACATCGAGCAGTTTGAAATGGTCGGAACGATCGCCAATGCGACCGGCTCCTTTGCGCTGCTGCGCGGGGCGGGCGGGGTGCATCGGTTGAAAGTCGGCGATTACCTGGGACGTAACGATGGGCGGATCGTCGCCATCAATGGCTCGCAGGTCGATGTGGTCGAAATCGTTCCCGACGGCGAAGGCGCCTGGCTGGAGCGGCCGCGGACCATCCCTTTGAAAGAGCACTCATAGTGGAACTCGAATAATGAACAGGATTTTCTCAACCTTCGGTATTTCGCTATGGATAGCGTTGCTGTCGCCGATGGTACTAGCGGCCAACCTCAAAGCGCTGGATGTCGCCGCGCTACCGGGGGACCGCATCGAGTTGAAGTTGTCGTTCGATGGGCCGCCACCGCCGCCCCATGGTTACACCACCGAATCGCCTGCACGAATTGCGCTGGATCTGCCTGGTGTCGTTAGTCAGCTAAAAAGCAAAAATCGTGACCTGGGCGGCGGAAATGCCCGCAGCGCCACGGTGGTGCAAGCCAAGGACCGTACGCGGCTGATCATCAATCTGACCCAGTTGACGCCGTATAACGCACGGGTCGAAGGCAATACTCTGTTCGTGGTGGTCGGCCAAGGCGCCAACAAAACGGCCTCCAGCCCAGCGCCCAAAACGCCGCGCGCAGCCACTGCAACGCCAGCCCCGGCGAAAGCCTATGCGCCGGTAGGCAAGGCCATTCGGGGTGTGGATTTCCAGCGCGGTACTCAGGGCGAAGGCAATGTGGTCATCGATCTGTCGGATCCCTCCATCGCCCCAGACATTCAGGAGCGCGACGGCAGGATCATCCTCGGTTTCGCCAAGACCCAGTTGCCTGAGCCGTTGCGTGTCCGTCTGGACGTCAAGGATTTCGCCACGCCGGTGCAGTTCGTCAACGCCAGTGCCACGGGTGATCGGGCCACGATCAGCATTGAGCCCAGCGGCGCATTCGATTATTCGACTTACCAGACTGACAACAAGCTGACCGTCAGCATCCGGCCAATGACGGTCGATGACTTGCAGAAACGCAACACCGAACGCTTCGCCTACACCGGTGAAAAACTCTCGCTGAATTTCCAAGACATCGATGTGCGTTCGGTGCTGCAACTGATCGCCGATTTTACCAACCTGAATCTGGTGGCCAGCGACACGGTGCAGGGCGGCATCACGCTGCGTTTGCAGAACGTGCCGTGGGATCAGGCGCTGGATCTGGTGTTGAAAACCAAGGGCCTGGATAAACGCAAGATCGGTAACGTTTTGCTGGTGGCGCCAGCCGATGAGATTTCCGCCCGCGAGCGTCAGGAGCTGGAGTCGCAGAAGCAGATTGCCGACCTGGCTCCCTTGCGTCGCGAGCTGTTGCAGGTCAACTACGCCAAAGCTGCCGATATCGCCAAGCTGTTCCAGTCGGTGACCAGTGCCGAGGCGAAAGTCGACGAGCGGGGCTCGATCACGGTGGATGAGCGGACCAACAACATCATTGCCTACCAGACCCAGGATCGCCTCGACGAACTGCGCCGTATCGTCGCGCAACTGGATATCCCGGTGCGTCAGGTGATGATCGAGGCGCGCATCGTCGAAGCCAACGTCGACTATGATAAAAGCCTCGGCGTGCGCTGGGGCGGTTCGTTGCAGAACAAAGGCAACTGGAACACCTCAGGTGTCAGCAACGGGGCGAATGCTTCATCGACCATAGGTACGCCTGGCAGCACCAGCACCAACTCGCCGTTCGTCGACCTAGGCACCGCCGCCAACACCTCGGGGCTCGGCATCGCCTTCATCACCGACAATGTGCTGCTGGATCTCGAGCTGACGGCCATGGAGAAGACCGGCAACGGCGAAATTGTCTCGCAGCCCAAGGTGGTCACCTCGGACAAGGAAACCGCGAAAATCCTCAAGGGCACGGAGATTCCCTACCAGGAAGCCAGCTCCAGCGGTGCGACCTCGGTGTCGTTCAAAGAGGCCTCGCTGTCTCTGGAGGTGACGCCGCAGATCACTCCGGACAACCGGATCATCATGGAGGTCAAGGTCACCAAGGACGAACCGGACTACCTGAACAAGGTGCAGGATGTGCCGCCGATCAAGAAAAACGAGGTCAATGCCAAGGTCCTGGTCAACGACGGCGAGACCATCGTGATTGGCGGGGTTTTCTCAAATACTCAGAGCAAGGTTGTAGATAAGGTGCCATTTCTCGGTGATGTGCCGTATCTTGGCCGCCTTTTCCGGCGTGACGTGGTTTCGGAGAAAAAATCCGAGCTGCTGGTATTTCTCACTCCGCGTATCATGAATAACCAGGCGATTGCTGTGAGTCATTGATTCTGTGCGAAATTTGATTCTTGTTGGACCGATGGGGGCTGGAAAAAGCACCATCGGCCGGTTGCTGGCCAAAGAGCTGCGCCTGCCATTCAAAGATTCCGATAAGGAAATTGAATTGCGCACGGGCGCCAATATCCCGTGGATTTTTGATAAAGAAGGCGAACCGGGCTTTCGTGACCGCGAGCAGGCGATGATTGCCGAGTTGTGCGGGTGCGACGGCGTGGTGCTGGCGACCGGTGGCGGCGCGGTGATGCGCGAGGCCAATCGTCGGGCGCTGCACGCCGGGGGGCGGGTGGTCTATCTGCATGCGTCTGTCGAGCAACAGGTGGGCCGCACTTCCCGTGATCGCAATCGACCCCTCTTGCGTACTGCCGATCCGGCCAAGACCCTTCGGGATCTGCTGGCGATCCGCGATCCGCTTTATCGGGAAATCGCCGATCTGGTGGTGGAAACCGATGAGCGGCCGCCGCGAATGGTGGTGCTCGATATTCTCGAACGCTTGCAGCAGCTACCTCCCCGTTAAAGCGCGGCGCGAAATGCGCTATCCTCGGCGTCCTGTCATGGCCGCTCAAGGTTGTGGCGGAGGGCTACCGAACGGCGTCACACCAGCAGACGCCGTGGACATTCGTTAACTCAAGGCAGGACGCCTGATTCCATCTTCACTGTGGGGACACATGCAGACACTCAAGGTCGATCTAGGCGAGCGCAGCTACCCGATTCATATTGGCGAAGGTTTGTTGGATCAGCCTGAGCTGCTGGCCCCGCATATCCGCGGACGGCAAGTGGCGATCATCTCCAACGAGACCGTTGCGCCGCTCTATCTCGAGCGTCTGACCCGCAGCCTTGCACAGTTCTCGGTGGTTTCCGTGGTGCTGCCGGACGGCGAAGCGTTCAAGACCTGGGAAACCCTGCAACTGATTTTCGACGGTCTGCTGACCGCGCGACACGACCGCCGTACCACGGTCATCGCCCTCGGTGGCGGCGTGATTGGTGACATGGCCGGTTTTGCTGCCGCCTGCTACCAGCGGGGTGTCGATTTCATCCAGATCCCGACCACGTTGCTGTCGCAAGTCGACTCATCGGTGGGCGGCAAGACCGGGATCAACCATCCGCTGGGCAAGAACATGGTCGGCGCTTTCTATCAGCCGAATGTGGTGCTGATTGATACCGCCACCCTCAATACCCTGCCGGCCCGCGAACTGTCCGCCGGGCTCGCTGAAGTCATCAAATACGGGCTGATCTGCGACGAGCCGTTCCTGACCTGGCTTGAAGAAAACGTCGATCGCCTGCGCGCCCTGGACCAGGTCGCCCTGACTTACGCCATCGAGCGCTCTTGCGCGGCCAAGGCTGCGGTGGTGGGTGCCGACGAACGGGAGACCGGTGTTCGCGCCACGCTCAACCTGGGTCACACCTTCGGCCACGCCATCGAAACCCACATGGGCTATGGTGTCTGGCTACATGGTGAGGCGGTTGCTGCTGGCACCGTAATGGCCTTGGAAATGTCCGCGCGCCTGGGCTGGATCAGCGAACAAGAGCGCGATCGCGGCATTCGTCTGTTCCAGCGTGCCGGCCTGCCGGTTATCCCGCCTGAAGAGATGACTGAAGCCGATTTTCTCGAACACATGGCAATTGACAAGAAAGTGATCGACGGTCGTTTGCGCCTGGTGCTGCTGCGCCACATGGGCGAAGCGGTGGTGACCGACGATTATCCGAAAGAGGTTTTACAGGCCACGCTGGGAGCGGATTACCGCGCTCTGGCTCAGCTTAAAGGTTAATAAGATCCCGATGACTAGTTTGCACGCCGACGAGGCTTTCCTCGGCCATTACCAGTTGAGTCATGACCCTTTTTCTCCACGGGTGCCTGGCTTCAAATTCTTCCCGGCCCAGCGCAAACCGGTGCTGGGGCAACTGCATCACCTGGCACGCTACAGTCAGTTGCTGCTGGTCGTCACCGGCCCGCAAGGCAGTGGCAAGACGCTGTTGCGTCAGGCCCTGGTGGCCAGCACCAACAAACAGTCGGTGCAGAGCGTGGTGGTTTCCGCCCGTGGCGCCGGTGATGCGGCCGGCGTGCTGCGTCAGGTGGCTCAGGCGCTGAACGTCGCCCAGCCCGAGATCGGCGCGATTCTGGCTCAAGTGGTGCAGCTTGCACTGACGGGGCAGGAAGTCTATTTGCTGGTGGATGACGCCGAGCAACTCGACGAGTCCGCGCTGGAAGCCTTGCTCGCCCTGGCCGCCGGTGCACCGGAAGGTCGCCCGCATGTGTTCCTGTTCGGTGAGTCGTCGCTGATTGCTCAACTGGAGGCGCTGAGCCTCGAGGAAGAGCGTTTCCACGTCATCGAATTGCAGCCTTACACCGAAGAAGAAACCCGCGAATATCTGGACCAGCGGCTCGAAGGCGCCGGCCGGGGTATCGAACTTTTCACTGCGGATCAGATCTCTGATATTCACGAAAGCTCCGACGGTTGGCCTGGCACCATCAACCAGGTTGCCCGCGATGCAATGATCGAAGCCATGATTGCCAGCCGCTCAGCGGTGAAGCGTCCAAGTATGGGGTTCAACATGCCGAAGAAACACGTATTGGCGATTTCCGCCGTTGTCGTGGTCGCGGTAGCCGCCGCCTGGTTGATGCCGGGTCGCAGCAAAGCACCGACCACTGGCGCACCTGCCAACGAACAGGCGCAACTGCCGCTCGGCCAGGGCACGCCACAACCTGACAGCGGCGGCGCGCCTGCCGTCGAATTCGCCGGTAACTCGCAACCGATGCCATTGCCGCTGGTCGGCAACTCGCAGCCGGTCATGCGCGGTCCGTTGGCCGAAGCCGCCGGTGGCATCACCGAAGGCGATGACGGCGTGCCGGTCGAAGGTTCGAGCGCTACGCCGCCGACCGTGACCACCACCGCGCCGCCTGCGGGCATCCAGCCTGGCCCGGCACCGACACCTGCCGCCAAGCCTGTACCTGCTCCGACTCAGGTCGCGACTGCCAAGCCAGTCCCGGTGGCGCCTGCCGTGAAGCCAGCTCCAGTGCCAGCCAAACCAGCCGCCGCCACCGCTGCCGCCAAACCTGCCGAGAAACCAGCCACCGTGGCCAAGGCCGCCGGTGGCACCTGGTACGCAGGGCAGGCGCCGGGTAACTACGTGGTGCAGATCCTCGGCACCAGCTCTGAAGCGGCCGCGCAATCCTTCGTCAAGGAGCAGGGCGGCGAGTACCGTTATTTCAAGAAAGTCCTCAACGGCAAGCCGCTTTACGTCATCACTTACGGTAACTTCGCCAACCGCGATGCAGCCGTTACTGCCATCAAGGCCTTGCCAGCGAAGGTTCAGGCTGGTAAACCTTGGCCTCGCACTGTCGCCAGCGTCCAACAGGAACTGGCAACAACTCGCTGAAGATTCGGCGGCCTTACCCAGGCCGCCTCTCCAAGCACCTCAAAATTTCTGCAAGCGCATGCCGTCTCTCAAGACCGCGTGCCTTGTGGTGTCTGCGTTACAGTAGTCTTTGAGTCGTTGCGGTCAAAATTAAAAAAGTTTTGACTAGCACAGCATATCGCTTTAAACCTTTCACAAATGCGACATAGATTTGCGACAGTTCGTCGTCAAATTTGTGAGCCTCTGTGTCGCTGTGTACAATGACCACCCTTTTGCCCCCGCTAAGCCGGCGTACGTTCGGCGCGGATGGTAAGTGGTTGAATTGAAAAGAAATTTGCCTCGACAAGAGGCAGCCTGGTGAGAAAGTGTCTATGAAAGCAGGTCTGTACCAACCAGATGAATTCAAGGATAACTGCGGTTTCGGCCTGATAGCCCATATGCAGGGCGAGCCCAGTCATACCCTTTTGCAAACGGCCATCGAGGCCCTGACCTGCATGACCCACCGCGGTGGGATCAACGCCGACGGCAAGACCGGTGACGGTTGCGGTCTGCTGATTCAAAAGCCGGATGTGTTCCTGCGAGCCATCGCCCAGGAAACCTTCGGCGTCGAACTGCCCAAGCAATATGCCGTGGGCATGGTCTTCTTCAACCAGGACCCGGTCAAAGCCGAAGCCGCTCGCGAGAACATGAACCGCGAGATCCTCGCTGCTGGCCTGACCCTCGTCGGCTGGCGCAAAGTGCCGATCGACACCAGCGTCCTTGGCCGCCTGGCCCTTGAGCGCCTGCCGCAGATCGAACAGGTGTACATCGGCGGTGAAGGCCTGAGCGATCAGGACATGGCCGTCAAACTGTTCACCTCCCGTCGTCGCTCGTCCGTGGCCAACGCCGCCGACGCCGATCACTACGTCTGCAGCTTTTCGCACAAAACCATCATTTATAAAGGCCTGATGATGCCGGCGGATCTCACCGCCTTCTATCCAGACCTCAGCGACCAGCGCCTGCAAACCTCGATTTGCGTGTTCCACCAGCGCTTCTCGACCAACACTCTGCCGAAATGGCCGCTGGCTCAGCCGTTCCGCTTCCTCGCCCACAACGGCGAGATCAACACCATCACCGGCAACCGCAACTGGGCCGTGGCTCGTCGCACCAAGTTCACCAATGATCTGATGGACCTGGAAGAACTCGGCCCGCTGGTCAACCGCGTCGGTTCCGACTCCTCGAGCATGGACAACATGCTTGAATTGATGGTCACCGGTGGTATCGACCTGTTCCGTGGCGTGCGGATGATCATTCCGCCTGCGTGGCAGAACGTCGAAACCATGGACCCGGACCTGCGTGCGTTCTACGAATACAACTCGATGCACATGGAACCGTGGGACGGCCCGGCCGGCGTGGTAATGACCGACGGTCGTTACGCGGTGTGCCTGCTCGACCGTAACGGTCTGCGTCCCGCGCGTTGGGTCACCACCAAGAACGGTTTCATCACCCTGGCCTCGGAAATCGGTGTCTGGAACTACCAGCCTGAAGACGTGATCGCCAAGGGCCGCGTTGGCCCGGGTCAGATCTTCGCCGTGGACACCGAAACCGGCCAGATCCTCGACACCGATGCGATCGACAACCGCTTGAAGTCCCGTCATCCGTACAAGCAATGGCTGCGCAAGAATGCCCTGCGCATTCAGGCGACCATGGAAGACAACGACCACGGTTCGGCGTTCTACGACGTCGACCAGCTCAAGCAGTACATGAAGATGTACCAGGTCACTTTCGAAGAACGTGATCAGGTGCTGCGTCCGCTCGGCGAGCAAGGTTACGAAGCCGTTGGCTCAATGGGCGATGACACGCCGATGGCCGTGCTGTCCCAGCGCGTGCGCACGCCGTACGACTATTTTCGCCAGCAGTTCGCGCAGGTCACCAACCCGCCGATCGACCCGCTGCGCGAAGCCATCGTCATGTCGCTGGAGATCTGCCTCGGTGCCGAGCGCAACATCTTCCAGGAGTCGCCGGAACACGCCTCGCGCGTGATCCTCAGCTCGCCGGTCATTTCCCCGGCCAAGTGGCGCTCGCTGATGAACCTCGATCGTCCGGGCTTCGAGCGCGCGATCATCGACCTCAACTACGACGAAAGCGTCGGTCTCGAAGCGGCGATCCGCAACGTTGCCGATCAGGCGGAAGAAGCTGTGCGCTCCGGTCGTACCCAGGTCGTGCTGAGTGACCGTCACATTGCCCCGGGCAAGTTGCCGATCCACGCTTCCCTGGCCACCGGCGCGGTGCACCACCGTTTGACCGAAAAAGGCCTGCGTTGCGACTCCAACATCCTCGTGGAAACCGCCACCGCTCGCGATCCGCACCACTTCGCGGTATTGATCGGTTTCGGCGCCTCGGCGGTCTATCCGTTCCTGGCTTACGAAGTGCTGGGCGACCTGATCCGCACCGGTGAAGTGCTGGGCGACCTCTATGAGGTGTTCAAGAACTACCGCAAAGGCATCACTAAAGGTCTGCTGAAGATTCTGTCGAAGATGGGCATCTCGACCATCACGTCGTACCGCGGTGCGCAACTGTTCGAAGCCATCGGTCTGTCTGAAGAAGTCTGCGACCTGAGCTTCCGTGGTGTTCCGAGCCGCATCAAAGGTGCGCGTTTCGTCGACATCGAAGCCGAGCAGAAAGCCCTGGCTGCCGAATCCTGGAGCCCGCGCAAGCCGATCCAACAGGGCGGTCTGCTGAAGTTCGTCCACGGTGGCGAATATCACGCGTACAACCCGGACGTGGTCAACACCCTGCAAGCCGCTGTGCAGCAGGGCGACTACAGCAAGTTCAAGGAGTACACGGCGCTGGTGGACAACCGTCCGGTGTCAATGATCCGCGACCTGTTCAAAGTCAAAACCCTGGACACGCCGCTGGACATCAGCGAGATCGAACCGCTGGAATCGGTGCTCAAGCGCTTTGACTCCGCGGGCATCTCCCTCGGCGCCTTGTCGCCGGAAGCTCACGAAGCCCTGGCCGAAGCCATGAACCGCCTCGGTGCGCGTTCCAACTCCGGCGAAGGTGGCGAAGACCCGGCGCGTTACGGCACCATCAAGAGCTCGAAAATCAAACAGGTTGCGACTGGCCGCTTTGGTGTGACCCCGGAATACCTGGTCAACGCTGAAGTGCTGCAGATCAAAGTCGCTCAGGGCGCCAAGCCCGGCGAAGGTGGTCAGCTGCCAGGTGGCAAGGTCAACGGTCTGATCGCCAAGCTGCGTTACGCAGTGCCGGGCGTGACCCTGATTTCGCCGCCGCCGCACCATGACATCTATTCGATCGAAGACTTGTCGCAGCTGATTTTCGACCTGAAACAAGTCAACCCGAAGGCGCTGGTCTCGGTGAAGCTGGTGGCAGAAGCGGGCGTCGGCACCATCGCCGCCGGTGTGGCCAAGGCCTACGCGGACTTGATCACCATCTCCGGCTACGACGGCGGCACCGGTGCATCGCCGCTGACCTCGATCAAATACGCGGGCGCTCCGTGGGAACTCGGCCTGGCCGAAACTCACCAGACCCTGCGCGGCAATGACCTGCGCGGCAAAGTGCGGGTACAAACCGACGGCGGCCTGAAAACCGGCCTCGACGTGATCAAGGCTGCCATCCTCGGCGCTGAAAGCTTCGGCTTCGGCACCGCGCCAATGATCGCGCTGGGCTGCAAATACCTGCGTATCTGCCACCTGAACAACTGCGCCACCGGTGTCGCGACTCAGAACGAGAAGCTGCGCAAGGATCACTACATCGGGACCGTCGACATGGTGGTGAATTTCTTCACCTACGTCGCCGAAGAAACCCGCGAGTGGCTGGCCAAGCTGGGCGTGCGCTCCCTCGAAGAGCTGATCGGTCGTACCGATCTGCTGGACATCCTCGAAGGGCAGACCGCCAAGCAGCAACACCTGGACCTGACGCCATTGCTGGGCAGCGATCACATCCCGGCAGACAAGCCTCAATTCTGCCAGGTCGACCGCAACCCACCGTTCGACAAAGGCCTGCTGGCCGAAAAAATGGTCGACATGGCCACCTCGGCCATCAACGACATGAGCGGCGCTGATTTCGCCCTGGATATCTGCAACTGCGACCGTTCGATCGGCGCGCGGATCTCCGGTGAAATCGCTCGCAAACACGGCAACCAAGGCATGGCGAATGCGCCGATCACCTTCCGCTTCAAAGGGACGGCCGGTCAGAGCTTCGGTGTGTGGAACGCTGGCGGCCTGAATATGTACCTGGAAGGCGACGCCAACGACTACGTCGGCAAAGGCATGACCGGCGGCAAACTGGTCATCGTTCCGCCGAAGGGCAGCGTCTACAAGACTCAGGACAGTGCCATCATCGGCAACACCTGCCTGTACGGAGCCACTGGCGGCAAGCTGTTCGCGGCCGGTACCGCGGGCGAACGTTTCGCGGTGCGTAACTCCGGTGCTCACACCGTGGTTGAAGGCACTGGCGATCACTGCTGCGAGTACATGACCGGTGGTTTCGTCTGCGTGCTGGGCAAGACCGGTTACAACTTCGGCTCAGGCATGACCGGCGGTTTCGCCTACGTGCTCGACCAGGACAACACTTTTGTTGACCGGGTCAACCATGAACTGGTGGAAATCCAGCGGATCAGCGGTGAGACGATGGAAGCCTATCGCAGCCACCTGCAACGCGTGCTGAACGAATACGTCGCGGAAACCGACAGCGAGTGGGGCCGTAACCTCGCTGAAAACCTCGACGACTATCTGCGTCGTTTCTGGCTGGTCAAGCCCAAGGCTGCCAACCTGAAATCGTTGCTTTCCAGCACCCGTGCCAACCCGCAGTGATATGCGCCTGAAGAGTTTGATGAGGTTTTAACAATGGCTGAACGTCTGAATAACGACTTCCAGTTCATCGATGTCGGGCGCAAAGATCCGAAGAAGAAACTGTTGCGTCAACGCAAGAAAGAGTTCGTGGAGATCTACGAACCCTTCAAACCCCAGCATTCGGCCGATCAGGCCCACCGCTGCCTGGGTTGCGGTAACCCGTATTGCGAATGGAAGTGCCCGGTGCACAACTTCATTCCAAACTGGCTGAAGCTGGTGGCCGAGGGCAACATTCTTCAGGCCGCCGAGCTGTCGCACCAGACCAACACCCTGCCGGAAGTGTGCGGCCGGGTGTGCCCGCAGGATCGTCTGTGCGAGGGTGCCTGCACCCTCAACGACGGCTTCGGCGCGGTGACCATCGGTTCGGTCGAGAAGTACATCACCGACACCGCGTTCGCCATGGGCTGGCGCCCGGACATGTCCAAGGTCATACCGACCGGCAAGCGTGTTGCGGTGATCGGCGCAGGCCCGGCGGGCCTGGGCTGTGCCGACGTGCTGGTACGCGGCGGCGTGACCCCGGTGGTGTTCGACAAGAACCCGGAAATCGGCGGTCTGCTGACCTTCGGCATCCCCGAGTTCAAGCTGGAAAAGACCGTGCTGAGCAATCGCCGCGAAGTCTTCACCGGCATGGGCATCGAGTTCCGTCTGAACACCGAAGTGGGCAAGGACGTGACCGTCGAGCAACTGCTCGAAGAATACGATGCCGTGTTCATGGGCATGGGCACCTACACCTACATGAAGGGCGGCTTTGCCGGTGAAGATTTGCCGGGCGTGCATGACGCGCTGGACTTCCTGATCGCTAACGTCAACCGCAACCTGGGCTTTGAAAAGTCGCCGGAAGATTTCGTCGACATGAAAGGCAAGAAGGTGGTGGTACTGGGTGGCGGCGACACGGCGATGGACTGCAACCGCACTTCGATTCGCCAGGGCGCCAAGTCGGTGACCTGTGCTTATCGTCGTGACGAAGCGAACATGCCGGGCTCGCGCAAAGAGGTGAAGAACGCCAAGGAAGAAGGCGTGAAATTCCTCTACAACCGCCAGCCGATCGCGATCGTCGGTGAAGACCGCGTCGAAGGCGTGAAGGTGGTCGAGACCCGTCTCGGCGAACCGGACGCCCGTGGCCGTCGCAGCCCCGAGCCGATCCCGGGTTCCGAAGAGATCATCCCGGCCGACGCCGTGGTCATCGCGTTCGGTTTCCGTCCGAGCCCGGCGTCGTGGTTCGAACAGCACAGCATCCAGACCGACAGCCAGGGCCGCGTTGTGGCCCCGGAGCAAGGTCAGTACAAGCACCAGACCAGCAACCCGAAAATCTTCGCCGGTGGCGACATGGTTCGCGGTTCTGACTTGGTGGTAACGGCGATCTTCGAAGGCCGCAATGCCGCCGAAGGGATCCTGGATTACCTGGGCGTTTAACCAAACGACGGAAAAACCTGTGGGAGCGAGCCTGCTCGCGATAGCGGTAGATCAGTCAGCAGAGATGTTGAATGTGAAGCCCTCATCGCGAGCAGGCTCGTTCCCACATTGGTTTCAGGGTGTTACCAAGAACGGTATTCCATTGCGACAAATTGACCCGATAGACAAAAGGCACGGCTCTTGCCGTGCCTTTTGCCTCGCGCTCTGAGAAAATGCCCGCACTTTTTTTCCGGATGCCGACATGACTGCCCTGAAGAACGACCGTTTCCTTCGCGCCCTGCTCAAGCAACCCGTAGACGTCACGCCTGTCTGGATGATGCGTCAGGCCGGTCGCTACCTGCCGGAATACCGCGCCAGCCGTGCCAAGGCCGGCGACTTCATGAGCCTGTGCATGAACCCGGAGTTCGCTTGCGAAGTCACGATGCAGCCGCTCGACCGCTACCCACAACTGGACGCGGCGATCCTGTTCTCCGACATCCTGACCATCCCGGACGCTATGGGCCAAGGCCTGTACTTCGAAACCGGTGAAGGTCCGCGCTTCAAGAAAGTCATCAGCACCCTGGCTGACATCGAAGCCCTGCCGATTCCTGATCCGCACAAAGACCTCGGCTACGTCATGGATGCGGTCAGCACCATCCGCCGCGAACTGAACGGCCGCGTGCCGCTGATCGGCTTCGCCGGCAGCCCATGGACCCTGGCCACCTACATGGTCGAAGGCGGCTCGTCGAAAGACTACCGCAAGACCAAAACCATGCTCTACGACAACCCGCAAGCCTTGCACCTGCTGCTGGACAAACTCGCGCAGACGGTCACCAGCTACCTCAACGGCCAGATCATGGCCGGGGCGCAAGCGGTGCAGATCTTCGATAGTTGGGGCGGCAGCCTCTCGGCGGCGGCGTACCAGGAATTCTCCCTGGCCTACATGCGCAAAATCGTCAGAGGTCTGATCCGCGAACATGAAGGCCGCAAGGTGCCGGTCATTCTGTTCACCAAGAACGGCGGCCTGTGGCTAGAAAGCATTGCCGATGCTGGCGCTGATGCACTCGGCCTGGACTGGACCTGCGACATTGGCGAAGCCCGTCAGCGTGTTGGCAGCAAAGTCGCGCTGCAAGGCAACATGGACCCAACTGTGCTGTACGCCAAGCCAGAAGCCATTCGCACCGAAGTCGGCCGCATCCTCGCCAGCTACGGCAAAGGCAGCGGCCACGTGTTCAACCTCGGCCATGGCATCACGCCTGAAGTCGACCCGGAACACGCTGGCGCCTTCCTGCGCGCGGTGCATGAACTGTCGGCGCAGTATCACGAGTGATGTGACGGACTAACCAACACCCGACTTCTCTGTGGGAGCGAGCCTGCTCGCGAAGGCGGTCTGTCAGCCAACGTCTCTGTTGGATGTGCCGGCCTCTTCGCGAGCAGGCTCGCTCCCACAGTTGTTTGTGGTGGAGCGAATTCAGGCCTTCACATTCTCTAACGGTGGCAACTTCGCCAGCTTCAACGCCACCAGCAGCGCAATCACCAGCAACCCGCCAATGAACAACCCGATCCCGTTCCACCCGCCCATGTGCCAGAACACCCCGCCCGCCGTCCCGGCGATGCTCGACCCGGCGTAATAGCTGAACAGATAGAGCGAAGACGCTTGCCCCTTGGCTTTGATCGCACGACGCCCAATCCAGCTACTCGCCACCGAATGGGCGCCGAAGAAGCCGAAGGTGAAGATCAGCATGCCAATGATCACCACCGGCAGCGGCGTGAGCATGGTCAGGGCGAGGCCGGCGATCATCAGCACGATGGTTGCCCACAGCACTTTGCGACGGCCGAGTTGGTCGGCCAGGGCGCCGATTTTCGCTGAGCTGTAGATACCCGACAGGTACACCACCGAGAGCAGCCCGACGAAGGCCTGATCCATGTGGTACGGCTCGGCCAGCAGGCGATAGCCGATGTAGTTGAAGAGGGTGACGAACGCGCCCATCAGCACGAAGGCTTCAAGGAACAGCAGCGGCAGGCCTGCGTCGCGAAAGTGCATGGTGAAGCCGTCAATCAAACTGCGCGGGTGCAAAGAGCGGGCGCGGAAGTTGCGCGACTCGGGAAGGATTTTCCAGAACACTGCCGCTGCGATCAGGGACAGGCCGCCGATCACCAACATCGCCGTGTGCCAGCTGACGAAATCGATCAACACGCCAGTGATCAAGCGTCCGCACATCCCGCCAATCGCGTTGCCGGCGATGTACAAACCCATGGCCAGGCCGATGTGTTGCGGGTGGATCTCTTCGCTCAAGTAAGTCATGGCGACTGCTGCCAGACCGCTTAATGACAACCCTATCAGCGCCCGCATCACCAGCACGCCGTGCCAGCTTGGCATCATTGAACTGGCAATTGTGCAGAGCGCGGCGGCGAACAGCGCGGCGACCATCACCGGTTTACGCCCGATGCGGTCGGAGATGGGGCCGGTGATCAGCAGACCAATGGCGAGCATGCCGGTGGCGACCGACAGGATCAGGCTGCTCTGGGCCGCATTGATGGAGTACTCATGGGACAGCAGCGGCATCATCGGCTGCACGCAATAGAGCAGAGCAAAGGTCGCGAAGCCGCCGGAGAATAGTGCCAGCACCGTGCGCATGAACATCGGCGTGCCCTTTTCGATATAGATCTCCTTTAGTTCGGCGACAACATCGTCAACCGCTGCGGGCGGAACTTCATGGGCAAGTGGAGCGACAGCAGTTTTCACTTCGGACCTCGGAGGACGCAGCCGGTCAGGCAATGAAAAAAGCATATAGCTGCCTAATGATTCAATCCAATATATTGTTCGACCTGTTTGATAGGTTTAACGACCTAATGGAGTTTTCATGGAATTGCGTCACCTGCGCTACTTCATTGCTGTTGCCGAAGAACTGCACTTCGGCCGCGCTGCCCAGGTACTGGGCATCTCGCAACCGCCGCTGAGTCAGCAGATTCAGGCGCTGGAGCAGGAGGTGGGCGCGCGATTGTTCGAGCGCACCAATCGTCGGGTCGAGCTCAGTGAAGCCGGCCGGCTGTTTCTGGAAGAGGCGCGGCTGGTGTTGGCGCAGGTCGACAAGGCGGCGGATGTTGCACGGCGGGCGCAGTTGGGTGAGCTGGGTGAACTAAAGATTGGCTTCACCTCCTCAGCTCCCTTCAACTCGACCATCCCTCAGGCGATTTTTTCGTTTCGCCAACGATTCCCGGCGGTGCACCTGAACCTGCGGGAGATGAGCAGCACCCAAGTGGCCGATGCGTTGGTGGATGAGTCGATTGAAGTCGGGATCATGCGGCCGCTTGGGTTGCCGGACTCGCTCAGTGTGGTGGAGCTGATGCGTGAGCCGCTGGTGGCGGTGCTCAGCTCGAAGCATCCGTTAGTGACCGATAGTGAGGAAGGCTTGTTTCTGTCAGCTCTGGCCCTCGAACCCTTCGTATTTTTCCCACGCAGTTATGGCAGTGGTCTGTACGCACAATTGCTCAGCCTGGCACGGGATGCCGGTTTCAGTCCGCACTTTGCTCAGGAGGCGGGCGAGGCGATGACGATCATCGGGTTAGTGGCGGCGGGGCTGGGTGTATCCGTGCTGCCGGCGTCTTATCAGCGAATGCGCATCGAAGGGGTGGTCTATCGGCCGTTGCTCGATCCAGAGGCGGTGTCGGCTGTTTGGCTGGCGCAGCGCAAGGATCAGAAATCGCCGATGGCCAAGGCGTTTGTGGAGTTGTTGACGCGTAAGGTTGAGCCGCTGAAGGCGTGACTGCTTCGCAGTCAATCGCGAGCAGGCTCGCTCCCACAGTGGATGGGAGGTGGAACAAAAATCGGTTCACACCGCAAATCCCTGTGGGAGCGAGCCTGCTCGCGATTGACTGCGGGTTCACCAAAAAAGGTGCAGTTGCCTATGCCATAGCGGACGCTTCGCTGAAGGATGTAGGACATTTCCGAACTACCTTGAACGGGCCACAGCGCCTTGCGGCATTGCCTACAACTACTCCAGAATCCGCCGGCTTGTGCGATTTGGGGGCCATCGGTAACTTCGTTCGCATCACTGATTTCCAGTGATCGGGTTTAGTAGCCCGGTTTTCCTTCCCAAACGAATGCACAAGCGTCGTTCAGTCAGGCATACACCTGCATTTGATGGTAGCTGTGCGCATGGCGCCCTTGGGTGCGCCGGATTTGGGTCGGTGTCCGGTCTACTAACTTGCGCACAGCTGCCACCCTTCCGTTTAGTAGCGAGACAGGTTGCGGCACTACTGACAGGAAGACCTTCCCAATGTTCAAGCCAACTCCGAACCCGCCGAATTCCGATCCGGTCACTCCATCCGAATCAACAGATTCCGAAACACGCCAACCAAGCAAAATCTTCCTCATCGCCCCCGATATCGACAACCAAACTTTGCTGGAATACGCCTGTGAATCCCTGGCATCAGCGAACGTCATGGCGAGTGATTTCGCGAGGTATCTGGAAGGATCGCAGTGCAACACACTGCTGGGGATTCAACAGTCGATCATGCTGGGAGAATTGGCGGTGAACCGGGTGCTGGATAACCTCGATCCACCCTAGTGGATACCTTGAACATCAAAAGATCGCAGCCACGGTGTTCCTACAGTGGAATGTGTACACCTGTAGGAGCTGCCGAAGGCTGCGATCTTTTGATCTTACTTACGACCAGCGCTTAAAAATCAGCGACGTATTAACCCCGCCAAACGCAAAGTTGTTGTTCATCACGTACTGGTTGCTCATCTTTCGGAACTCGCCGCGCAGGTAATCGAGTTTGCCGCAGTGCGGGTCGACGTCGTCGAGGTTGAGGGTGTGGACGTACAGGTCGCGGTTCATCATTTCGATGCTGAACCAGGATTCCAGCGCACCGCAGGCTCCGAGGGTGTGACCGAGGAAACTCTTTTGCGAGCTGATCGGCATGTGCTCGCCGAACAACGCGCTCGTTGCCAGTGTTTCGGCAATGTCGCCCTGTTCAGTGGCCGTGCCGTGACCATTCACGTAGCCGATGTCAGAAGGCTGTAACCCGGCGTCTTCCAGGGCCAGTTCCATGGCCCGGCGCATGGTGACCTGCTCTGGGCGGGTGGCGTGCTGGCCGTCGGCGTTGCTGCCGAAACCGACGAGTTCGGCGTGGATGTGCGCACCGCGAGCCAATGCGTGTTCGAGTTCTTCGAGCACCAGCATGCCGCTGCCTTCACCGATCACCAGGCCATCGCGGCCGCTGTCGTACGGGCGTGGGGAAGTCTGCGGCGCATCGTTTTTCAGGCTGGTGGCGTAGAGCGCATCGAAGACCATCGCTTCGGTGGGGCACAGTTCTTCGGCACCGCCGGCGAGCATCAATGGCAGGCGACCAAACTTGACCGACTCGTAGGCATAACCGATGCCCTGACTGCCGCTGGTGCAAGCGCTGGAGGTCGGGATCAGCCGACCGGTGAGGCCGAAGAAGATGCTGATATTCGCCGCCGTGGTGTGCGGCATCATGCGCACATAGGAGTTGGCGTTCAGGCCCTCGGCCACCGAGTTGAGCAGCATGTTGCCGAACGCCTTGATCTCGTCGGTGCTGCCGGTGGATGAGCCACAGGAAACGCCCATGCGCCCGTCCTTGATCGACGGGTCACCCAACAGACCGGCATCGGCCAATGCCTGTTCCGCCGCACCGACCGCCAGGCGCGAGACCCGGCCCATGCTCCGCAGTTGTTTGCGGGTCCAGTGGCTCGGCACTTTGAAGTCATCGATCGGCCCCGCCAGGCGCGTGTTGAGTTCGGTGAAGCGATCCCACTCGTCCATCCGGCGGATGCCGCTGCGGTTGGCCGCGAAGTTAGCGGCGATGGTGTCCCAATCGCTGCCCAGTGAGGTGATGCCGGCCATGCCGGTGACGACGACGCGCTTCATCAACACAGGCCTCCGTTAACGGCCAGAACCTGCCGGGTGATGTACGACGCTTCCGCCGACATCAGGAAATTCACCGCGCTGGCCACCTCTTCCGGGGTGCCCATGCGTTGTGCGGGGATCATTTTCATCATTTCTTCCACCGGCACGTTTTCATCGAGCATCGCGGTGTCGATCAAGCCGGGTGCGACACAGTTAACGGTAATTTTGCGCTTGCCCAACTCGATCGCCAACGCCTTCGCCGCGCCGATCAACCCGGCTTTGGAGGCGCTGTAGTTGACCTGGCCACGGTTGCCGATCAACCCGGAAACCGAGGTGATGCAAACAATCCGCCCGGCCGCGCGACGACGAATCATCGGCATCATCACCGGGTGCAGCACGTTGTAGAAACCGTCGAGGTTGGTGCGCATCACCACATCCCAATCATCCTCGCTCAGGGCTGGAAAAGCACCGTCGCGTGTCAGGCCGGCGTTCAGCACCACACCGTAATAGGCGCCATGGGTTTCCACGTCGGCTTCGAGAATGGCTTTGCAGTTGGCGCGATCGGACACGTCGAATTGCAGAATGCGCACATTGCGCCCCAAGGCTTCGATTTCGGCCTTCACGGCTTCAGCGTCCGCCAGGCCGCTGCGGCAATGCAGCACGATGTCATGCCCGGCCTGAGCCAGACGCAAAGCGATGGCGCGGCCGATGCCACGGCTGGAACCGGTGATCAGTACGGATTCAGTCATGGCTGGGTTCCTTGGGTTTCATGAAGGTATTGAGCGGCCTGAGGCGGACGGAACACGTTCAGACGAGCGGTGGCGTGAATGCCGGGGGCGGTGATGTGGCATTCGAACACGCCCATGCCGTTGTCGTCTTCCAGCGAGCGGATGCCGTGGATGGTCAGCTCGGTGCCGGCGGGAAAGTGCTCGACGTTGCATTCGAATTTGCGGGTGCCGAGCAGAAACCCCAGCTCCACCGCATCGCCACGCTGGCGCGCATGGCAACCGGCGTAGGCGGCGACGCTCTGGGCCATCAGTTCGATGCCGACCCAGGCTGGCAGGCTGCCGTCCGGGCGGTTGAACAGGCCATCGGGTTTGACCGTGAGACGGGTGTGAATCTGCTCGTCATCGAACGACAGGATCTGTTCGATGAAGATCATGTCGCCAGCGTGCGGCAGCAGTTCGGCGATCGGCCAGTCAATCATGGGGCGTCTCCGATAATCAGGCTGACGTTGTTACCACCGAAGGCAAAGGAATTGCTCATCAGATAGCGAGGTGCAATGGACGTCAGGCGATCGGCCGGGGTCACCCAATTCAGGGCTGGCAATTGGGGATCCGATTGGCCGTCCCAGACGTGGGGCGGCAGGGCGTGGTCGCGGTTGCCTGCACTCAGGCTCAACCAGCAGAACGCCGCTTCCAGAGCGCCGGCCGCGCCGAGGGTGTGGCCGGTCATGGGTTTGGTCGACGAACACGGCACGCCCGCCGGGAACAACGTCGCCACCGCCAGGCTTTCCATGGCGTCGTTGTGTTGGGTGGCGGTGCCGTGCAGGTTCAGGTAATCGATCTGTTGCGGTTGCAGTTGTGCTTGGCTCAAGGCTTTGCGCATCGCTTGCAGGGCGCCACGGCCGGTCGGTTCCGGCGCAGAAATGTGATGTGCATCGGAGCTGGCGCCACTGCCGAGCAGGGCAATCGGCTGGCTGTCGCCGACATTTTTGCTCATCAAAAACAGCACCGCCGCTTCGCCAATGTTGATGCCGTTACGGTTCACCGAAAACGGGTTGCAGCGTTGTTCAGACACCGCTTCCAGCGCCGAGAACCCATTGAGGGTCAACTTGCACAGGCTGTCGACACCGCCACACAGCACCGCGTCGCACACGCCCAGGTCCAGCAGTCGCTGAGCACTCATCAGCGCTCGGGCGCTGGAAGTGCAGGCCGTGGAGATCACATAGGCCGGGCCGCTCAGTTGCAGCCAGTCGGCGAGGAAGTTCGCCGGAGCGCCGAGTTCCTGTTGCTGGTAGTCGTAATCGGCCGGGAACTGATGCTCGCGGATGTAATGGGCCAGGCCACTGCTGGCTTCGTCGATGCCCGAGGTGCTGGTGCCCAGAACGATACCAATGCGGTCGCGGCCGTAGGTCTGGATCGCCTGGTCGATGTCTTCGCGAATTTGCAGCGCTGCTTCCAGCAGCAATTGATTATTGCGGGTGCCTTGCGGCGCAAGCTCAGCCGGGATCGGCGCCAGTTCGCCGTGGACCGCGGCCACGGGCAACGACCGTTCCGCCACCCAGCCGGCCTCATAGCGCATGCCCGAACAGTCACCGGCAAACAGGTTGCGGGTGACTTCGGACTTGTCACGGCCCAGGGCGCAGATCACCCCGAGGGCATTCAGGTAGGCCGTCATGGCGTGTCCCCGCTGAGCGGCGTGACTTGATATTTCGGGCCTCTGGGCAGGTTCAATTCAAAGCTCATGGGTTGTGAGTAACGGACGTCCCAGTGCGCTGGCAAGGACCGTTGCGAGCCATGCTGCCACGCGGCGGGATAGTTGCCCGACAGTTCATCTTTGGGGGTCAGCGCAAACAGCAGCGCGGCGAACAGCTCTCGCGCTTCCGGATTGGGCGGCAGCAGACCGTCAGCCTGCCACTCGCCATCGACCAGTTTCTGGCGTGCCTGTGGAATGCCCAGCAAGTCCATCATCGACCAGCGAATGCCAGGGCCTTCACGCTGGATCACCAGCACCCAGTCCAGTCGTTGGTCGGCCACCAGGCGCTGGATGTGCAATTGCAGTGGCAACGACAGGTTCGGGGTTTGCTCGGGCAGCGGCGCCCGGCTGGCACAGGCGCTCAGCAACAGGACTGCGCCGAGGAGCAAAAATCTCAGGATGCCCGCTATCCCTGTGGGAGCGAGCCTGCTCGCGAATGCGTCAGCAGATCCAACACCATTGTTGACTGATACAACGCTTTCGCGAGCAGGCTCGCTCCCACAGGTTTGAGTTGCACTGAACATCACACGGCACCTTCAAGGGGTTTGCGCGCGACCACATTGACCAGGGTTTCTTCCCGTTGGCCAAAGGGCTTTGGCTGGCGCAGACCCAAGCGTTCAAACAGGCCGAAATCCTTGGCGCGGCTCCACCACAAGTACGGATAAGACACGTTTTGCGGGCCGAGTTCGAAACCCTGCTGGCGAATCATGTCCAGATACCCGGCGGCGCTCTTCTGCACGTGCATCGGATGGCGGAATAACCAGCGGATCACCCAGGTATCAATGTAAGCCTCGGTGGATTCGGCGAACAGCAGATAGCCACCGGGCTTGAGCACGCGGTAGAACTCGGCCAGTGCCTGTTCCTGCTGCACCAGATGATGGAAGGTCTGGTGACAGAACAGCAGATCGACGCTGGCGTCCGGGACGTTGATGCTCGCGCAGTCGCTGCCGATCATCTCCACCGCCATGCCCTGACGGACGGCTTCTTCGCCGGCCAGCTTCAGACTGTGAGGGTCGGCGTCCAGACCGATCAGGCGCTGGGGGGCAAAGGTCTGGCGCAAGTACTGAAACGACTTGCCCTGACCGCAACCGGCATCCAGCAGCACCGGGTTGCTCGGCGGTGTTTCGCCGAACAGGCTGCGCAAATCGGTGATTGCCACTCGCAGTACATGGTGCTGCCAGGTGTGGCTGCGCAGGAACCAGAAACCGAAACGGGTTTCTTCGACGTAGGTGTCGCTCAAGTAGCTCATGTGGCGTCCCTTGCACAGAGCTCCGAGAGCATCCGCAGCCGGCGCTTGGGTTCGGCGACGAACGGATTGCGCTCGTCCCAGGCATAACCGGCCAGAATCGAGCTGATCATGCGGCGAATATCGGGCGAGCCGCCCTCATGGTAAATCACATCCTGGAACGTCCCGGCGTACCAGCCTTCGACGTAGCAACGGAACGTGTCGACGCCGCGCTTGAGCGGGATGGCGAATTCAGTCTGCCAATCGACATGTTCGCCTTGCAATTGGCGATGCAGAACCCCGGCGGCCATGCTCGCCGAGCGCATGGCGATGGTCACGCCGGAGGAGAACACCGGGTCGAGGAATTCCGCTGCGTTGCCAAGCAGGGCAAAGCCTGGCCCGTGGAGGGTTTTGACGTTGGCTGAGTAGCCGCCGATGGTTCGAGCAGGCGTGTCCCACACGGCGTTGTTCAGCACACCGGCCAGGCTTGGGGTTTCAGCGATAAACCCACGCAGGCACTCGTCCAGGTTCTCCATGCGGCCTTCGAAGTGTTCGGCTGCCGCGACCACGCCCACCGAACAACGGCCATTGCTGAACGGGATGGTCCAGAACCAGATATCGCGGTGGATCGGATGGGTGGTAATGAGGATTTTTTCCCGCTCGAAGGCCGGATTGTCGATGTGGTCTTCGACGTGGGTGAACACGGCCTGGCGCACCGGGAAATCCGACGGTGCTTCAAGGTCGAGCAAGCGCGGCAGCACACGCCCGTAGCCGCTGGCATCCAGCACGAAATCGGCTTCGACGCGGTACTGATTGCCGTCTTCGCGAAGCACGTCGAGCTGCGGTTTCGGCAGGGTGAAATCGACGCTGACGATGGCTTCGCCGTAACGAACGTCGACGCCTTGCAGTGCGGCCTGATCGGCCAGCAGCTTGTCGAAATCGGCACGCAGGACCTGGAAGGTGGTCGGCTTGCCGTTGCTGAAAGTCTCGCCGAAATCAAAAGCGCTGTATTGCTCGCCCCAAGCGAATGCCGCACCGTTTTTCAACTGGAATCCGGCGGCGTTCACCGCCTCGAGCATGCCGGCTTCTTCGACGAAATCCAGGCAATGGGACAGCAGGCTTTCACCGATGGAAAACCTTGGGAAGTGCTGGCGTTCGATCATCAATACGTCATGACCCTTGCGCTTGAGCAACGCGGCGGCGATGGCGCCCGATGGACCTGCACCGATAACCACGACCTGGCGATGTTCCATTTCAACTGTTGGCACGGGGGCTCCTTGCCGGGACGGCGATGTTCAGAGGGGGGCGGTGCATGCCGGCGAGTGCCGGCAGCAGTGTCGCGATCAGGCCCATCACCATCAGCGCGAAGTACAGCGCCGGGCTGATGAGTTGTTGTTGCAGCAGCAGGTTGAGAAAGACGATCTCGCTCAAGCCACGAATATTCAGCAAGACACTTTCCCGCCAGCGGCTGGCGCCTTCAAACGACGCGCCGGCCCAGCCGAGGCCCAGCCAGTTGCCCAGCAGTTTACTGGCAATCGGAAACAGCAGCAGTGCCGCCAGTTGCACCCAGCTGAGGCTGGCCATGGCCGCGTGGACGTTGATTTGCACGATGCCGAACGTGAGGATCAGCGGGATCGCGATATACGTCTGCAAGTGACTCATCCAGATCACCGGCAACGGCAGCACCAGCGGCACTTTGAGCGCGGCCATCCACAGCAGGTAACCGATGCCGAAAATCAGCGCATTGAGCTTGAAGTGTTCCGCTACGACCAGCAGTGCGAAGAAGCAACCGCTGTGCAGCAACGGCTGGCGCAATCGGAGCAGGCGCAGCAGCAACGGCAGGCAGGCGCCGGCCAGCGGCAGCAAGAGACTGCTCAGGTGCAGGCTGCCCTGGGCGATGGCAAACAGGGTCCAGCAGGTGAGGTCGATGAGGATGGCGGTCTGCACCAGTCGCCGGGTAGCGGCAGGCGGGTATTTGATGTGCCGCAGGTACAGATACAACACCGGAATCGCCGTGATGGCGAACAGCAGGCCGACCGCCAGCGAACTGATCCAGGGTTGCGGCGGTAACAGCCAGACCGCTGTCGCGAGGCCGCAGGCAAATGGAATGCAGAAACTCGGCAGGGCGATTTTCAGGCTCTGACGGTCGAGTCGCAGGTCGATCACGTCACTGAGAATGTGCCCCAGCAACAACGCAAAACTCAGGCTGTAGACGTTTTTCAGCCAGGCCGGCGCGACCAGCGCGGCGCCGCTCAATTGCCACTGGGGTTCGATCCAGAAGTACATCAGCAGCGGCAGGCCGAAGGTGGCCAGCAGTAACTGGCTGACAATCGGGATCACGCCGAAGTGACGACCGACACGGGTGGCCACGGCGAACAGCGCCAAGGCCATGACCCAGAACACGGCGATCATCATGTGGCTGACTCCGTGACCGGGGCGGCATGAACCTGGCGTCCTGCCCATGGCGCAAGAATGAAGCTGAACGCCAGGCCGAGGCTCACCGACAGACCGAAGTTGCTCACCGCCGGCGTGCTGGACACCGCCAGTAAACCGAACGACAGCCAGGTGGTCAGCGCCGCCAGCAAGGTGCCCAGCAGGCTCACGGCAGCGCCGCCGACCTGTTCACGCATGAGGATCGCGTAATCGACGCTGATGGCCGTCACCAGCAGCAGGCCGAACAGGCTGAACAGCGTCAGCGGTTGCCCCAGCCAGCCGAGACTGGCCAGGCTGCACAGCGCGGCCAGCAGCGGCAGGGCGACGATCCGCAGCGCGCCGCCGAAACCGAACGGCAGGATCAGCACCAGCACGATCAGCACACAGGAAGCGAGTTTCAACTCTGCGGCACTGATCTGGGTGTCGGCGAACACCTTGTTCAACTCACCGAGGCGGTCCACCAGTTCCACGCCCGGCAAATCCAGCGCCTGGACGCGCAGTAGGGCAGGATTGTTCAGCCCTTGCAGGCTGACCATCGCCGCTACGCCGTCATCGGTCGGTCCCAGCCACAGCGCGCGATAGGGTTCCGCCAACGGACCGGCCAGCGCCGCGTCGATGTCTTCGGTGGGCAGTGCCTGCAACTTCGTGAGCTCTGCTTGCAGCGCCTCGGCCGGCACGCCGACATCGAGCAGCGGTTGCCAGAACTGCGGCAACTTGTTCAGCGCTTCACGCACTTTCCGCTGTTCGGTGGGCTGGCTGACCAACTGATTGAGCGACAGATAACCCTTGAGTTTTTCCAGGTTGACCAACTGATCCAGTCGCTCGCTCAGCGCAGTTTGGCGTTCCAGCAGTTGCTGCTGATTGGCCGCTCGCACCAGGAAGAACTGGCTGGTGGGTTGATAGCCGGTGATGCGCGCAATGGTTTGTGCTTCGTCAGTCAGTTGCTGCGGTGCACCGACCCACTGGCGAATGTCGTTTTTGGTGTCGAGCTGCAACAGACCGCCCACACAAAACGCAATCAGCAGCGCCAGCAGCACCGGCGTGCTCGCGAGTTTGAGCAACGCTTCACGGCGCCCCAGCAAATACTCGGAAACCCGCAGTGGCCATTGTGCCGGACGTAGATCTACGCCTTTGAGCAGTGCCGGCAGCAGGCACACCGCGGATAAATAAGCGCCGAGCAGACCGGCGGCAGAGAACACGGCAATTTGGGTCAGCGCCGGGAACGGTGTCCAGGCCAGGGCCAGGTAACCGATGCAACTGGTGATCAGGCTCAGCGTCAGGCCCGGCAACGTCAGGCGCAGGGCCGGCCAACTGTGCCAGGGTTTCAGGCTCCAGCTCTTGGACAGGTAATGCAGCGGGTAGTCGACCGCCACGCCGATCAGGCTCGAACCGAGCACCAACGTCATCACATGCATATGGCCGAACAGCGCCACACAGGCCACCGCGCCGAAGAGCATACCGACCAGCACCGGGACGAAGGCCAGCAACACCCGCCAGCGCCGGAAGGCCAGCAGCAACAGCAATAGAATGCCCGCCGTGGCGCCACCACCGACCCAGGTCATTTCCCGGGTGGCTTGCTTTTGCCCACTGGCCGCATAGAGCAAGCCGCTGGCGGCAAGCAATTGAACGTTCGCCTGGGCGGCTTGTTCGCGGCTGTGCTGGAGCAGGTCGGCCACTTGCAGCGGCAGGTTCATGTCGAAGGCGTTGCCCGTGGTGCGCGAGCGCAGCAGCACCCAACTCTTGCCGTCGGCATCGGCGACCAGCGCACCGCTGCCGATGTCCAGTTGCACCGAACCGTGCTGCGGCTGGCTGTTCTGGATGCGCCCGGTCAGGCCCAGCCAGTCATCCTGGCTCGGCACCAGGCTGAAACCGGTGAAGGGGTCGAACAGCGCTTGCACCCTCTGCTGGATAAACGCGTCGGGATGCTCGATCAGTTGCTGCCGGTCGACCGCCGAGAGCAT
This sequence comes from Pseudomonas sp. PMCC200344, assembly GCF_030053095.1. NCBI lineage: Bacteria > Pseudomonadati > Pseudomonadota > Gammaproteobacteria > Pseudomonadales > Pseudomonadaceae > Pseudomonas > Pseudomonas sp. PMCC200344. The sequence continues at coordinate 466,373 of NZ_CP125618.1, forward strand.
GGCCAGTCGGCCTTGCAGCAATTGCGTGCGCAGCGCCGGGAGGTCGGCTTGCAGGTTCCATTGGACCTTTTCGAACAAGCCGCTTGCCTGCCATTGCTCACCCAGTTTCTGGGCCATGGCGACGGCTTGCTGGCGATCCGTATGACCCACCAACACCAGCATTTCGCGGTTCAGCGGTTCTTGCATGCGTTGTTCGGCGCGCAGTTCCAGCGCGTCCGGCGCCGTGCCTGGCACCAGCTCCATCAGGTTGGCCGACAGCGGGGCGCCGTCACGCCATTGCCAACCGGCAAGTGCAAGCACCGCCAGCAGCAGGATCAGAAACAGCCGTGGAAGCCTCCGTTCACTGGGCAAAGTCATGTTGCTCCGCATCGCTCAACGGTTGGGCGCTGGTGCTGTCTTGCATGCGTAAAAGCGTGCTGTCGCCCTGGGTTTCGAGCAGCTCGATGCTGTGCACCAGTTCGCCGCCGGCAATGTTGATCTGAGTGAACACCTGCTTGAGCAGCATGGAACGCGGGGTCAACGTCAGCTTCCAGTGCTGTGCGTCGCCGCTCAGTGAAAGCTCGAAGTCTCGTTGCAGCCCGCTGCTGTCGCCTTGCAGTACGGCGAGGAACAAGCGGTTCTGCTCGGCGCCGGCACTTTTGCTCGGCAGCATTTGCCAACCGTTGGCGTCACGCCGGGCAATGCCTTTGGCGCTGATGCGGTAATCCTGTTGCAGCGGGGTTTTCAGCAGCCAGAGCAAACCGTGGTTTTTAGCGAGAACGAAAGTGCCCTTGCTGGTCAGCGGCTGGGGCAGGGCGCGCAGGTGTTTTTCTTGAATGAAGTTGCCGTGGATCACATCAGGTTTTGCCAGTTGATCGCTGAGCTGTTGCAGATCGAATGCCTGCGCCAACGAAGAAAAGCCAACCATCAACATCAGCCCCACCACGAACCTGCAGCTGGCGAAGCCTGCGTTCGGCTGCGCAGCAGTCGCCCTGCGGTTCTTGTGATGTACCGCATGTGCAGGTTTTGCGACGGCTTCGCCGCCGAACGCAGCCTCGCGGGCTCGCCAGCTGCTACAGACGGTTTTCAGCAGGTTCATGCGAGCATCCTTTCAACTGCATCGGTGAAGACCTTGGGTGAGGCCAACTGCATTTCGCGGCTGCTCATGTCGACGGCGACCTGCACGGAACTGGCGCGGGTCAAGCGTTCGCCGGTTTCCAGATCGCTGATCAGGTAGTTGATCTTCAGACGGTTCTCCCATTCCACCAGATTGGCGCGCACGTTGAGCTTTTGGCCGAACACGGCGCCGCGCACATAACGCAGTTGCAGATCGATCACCGGCCACGCGTAGCCCGACTCGACCATGGCCGTGTAGTTGTGGCCTATCTTGTCCAGCAACGCGCAGCGGGCGACTTCCAGGTATTTGATGTAATGGCCGTGCCAGACGACGTTCATCGTGTCGACATCAAAGAACGGCACAAGGATTTCCGTATCGGTGTGAAGCACTCCCTTGCTACGCATGCAGCCTCCAGTGTTGCTCGGCAATACGCTTCAGGCACAGGCGCAGTTCACCTTCCAGCGCGCGGTCTTCGATGACCGGCGGGAAGTCTTTCGCCAACTCTTCGTGCATGGCGGCCAGGGCTGGCGGCAATGGACGTGCATCTTCGGCCTTGCTGCGCAGCCAGACGCCTTGGTTGGCGGCCAGCAGGGTGGCAGCGGCAACCTGTTCGGTCAGTTCCAGCACGCGAATCGCATCGCGGGCGGCGATGGTGCCCATGCTCACTTTGTCCTGGTTGTGGCACTCGGTAGAACGCGAGAAGACGCTGGCCGGCATGGTGTTTTTCAGCGCTTCGGCGGTCCAGGCACTGGTGCCGATCTGCACGGCTTTGAAGCCATGGTTGAGCATCGCGCGATCCGCAGTGGCTCCGGACAGGTTGCTCGGCAAACCATGGTTGTAACGCTCGTCCACCAGCAAGGCGAGTTGACGGTCGAGCAGGTCGGCGACGTTGGCCACCAGGTTTTTCAGGCTGTCCATGGCGAACGCAATGTGGCCGCCGTAGAAGTGCCCGCCGTGCAGCACGCGTTCGGCTTCGGCGTCGATAATCGGGTTGTCGTTGGCGCTGTTGAGTTCGATCTCGATGAACGAGCGCAGCCAGTTCAGGCTGTCGGCCAATACGCCGAGGACGTGGGGTGCACAACGCAGGGAATAACGGTCTTGCAGGCGATGCAGCGGCGCGGTCGGCGCGTCGATCGCCAGATCCTTGCGCAGCCACGCGGCGACTTGCATTTGCCCCGGATGCGGTTTGGTGGCGAACAGGCGCTCGTCGAAGTGCTCGGGGTTGCCTTGCAACGCGACTACGTTCAACGCGGTGATGCGCGTCGCCAGTTGCAGCAGGTAATCGGCGCGGGCATAGGCCAGGCACGCGAGACCGGTCATGACGGCGGTGCCGTTCATCAGCGCCAGCGCTTCTTTCGGGCGCAGTACCAGCGGTTCCCACCCCAGTTCGCGGTGTACGTCGGCCGCTTGGCGGCGTTCGCCACGGAACATCACTTCGCGCTCGCCGGACAACGTCGCGGCGACATAGGACAACGGCGTCAGATCACCGCTGGCGCCCACCGAGCCCTCTTCCGGGATCAGCGGCAGGATGTCGTGTTCGAGGAAGGCTTGCAGGCGTTCCAGCAGTTCCACACGCACCCCGGACACGCCGTGGCACAGCGACTGCAAACGCGCCGCCAGCACCGCGCGAGTGGCCTGTGCGTCGAGCAGTTTGCCCAGGCCGCAGCCATGGAACGTGTACAAATGACGGGGCAATGCCTCGACGTGATGCAGCGGCACCGCGACCACGCAGGAATCGCCGTAGCCGGTGGTCACGCCGTAGATCACGCCTTCCTTGTCCAACAGGGAGTCCAGGAATCGCGCACCCTTGGCGATACGCTCGCGGTACGCAGGGTCGCTTTGCAACTGCGTCGGCACCTGACGGTTGGCCAGGGCCAGCACGTCTTCGATGCGCAAAGGGAGTTCGCCGAAGGTTACCGGCTCAAGCGTTGGCGTCGTCATCGGTCTTCCAGAAAGGGTAAAAGTTGAACCATTGTTGGGGCGCTTCAAGGCAATAGTGACCCAAGCGCTCGGCATAGCGGGAGGCCCACTGATGAATGACCTGCTCGCGGTCGCTGCGCTTCCACACCACAGCCTCGGCGAACGGTTCGAGGGTCAGTCGATAGTCGCCCGCCGGCTTCTTCAGGCACAGCATCAGGTTGATCGGGCATTTCAGCAGACCGGCCAGCAACCATGGCCCCTGAGGGAACGCGGCTTGATGGCCGAGGAAGTCCACCGTCACGCTGCGCCCGCCGTGCAGCGGCACGCGATCGCCGGCAATCGCCAGCCATTCGCCGCGCTCCAGGCGTTCATGGAGTTGCAGCATGATCAGCGGGTCCAGCTCGCTGACCTGAATCAGTCGCAAATTGGTCGCGCCGGCTTCACCCAGCAAGCGATTGAATTGCTCAGCATGCTTGGTGTGCACCAGCACGTTCATCGTGACTTTTTCGCCGATCTCGGCCAGCGCACGGCAGACCTCGAGATTACCCAAATGCGCGCCTACCAGCATCTGCCCGCGGGTGCCGCGCAGTTGATTGCGCAGCAATGCCGGGTCGATGATTTCGATCTGCTCGATGCTCAGTTTGCCGTTCCATACGTCGAGCTTGTCGAGCATGGAATCGGCGAAGGCCATGAACTGTCCGAAGACTCGCCAATGGGTCGGGCGCAATTCATTGCGACCACTCCAGTCAGCTAGCCGCTGCTGGTATTGCCAGGCGCTGTGACGGGCGCTGCGCCCGAACAGGAAAAAGTACAGGACGATGCCGTACAGCAGCGGGCTCAGCAGCCGACGGCCCAAGACTTTTGCGCAGAGCGCGGTGAACTTCATCAGCCAGAAACTACCGCGCTCCTGGCGGTCAGCCCAGTGTTCCTTGTCTGCGCTCATGCTCGCCACCGTCGCCAGAGAATCACTGGAGCCCGCAGCAACATGCCGAAGAACAACCGGGTGTGCATGCTCGTAATCAGCACGTTGTCGTGGAACAGGCGGAAATGCGAGACGCCATCCAGCGGGTAACGGACTTTGGTTTGCAGCCATTGCATGGGGAGATTGCGCCAGGCCAGTCGTACGAGAATGTCCGAGTCGAAGTCCATGCGCTTGCCGATCTTGGCCGAATCGATCAGCGCCAGGGTCGGTGGTAACGGATAGACGCGGAAGCCGCACATGGAATCGCGAATCTGCAACGAGAGGGTGTTGATCCAGACCATGACGTGGGTCAGGTAACGGGCGTACAAACGACCTTTCGGCACGCTGGCGTCGTATCGCGGATAGCCGCAGATCACCGCCTCGGGATGGGCACGTGACAGTTCAATGAAGGTCTGGACGTCTTGCAGATCATGCTGGCCGTCGGCATCCACCTGCAAGGCATGGCTGAAGCCCAGGCGCGAGGCTTCGCGCATGCCAGTCATGACCGCGCCACCCTTGCCCTGGTTGGCGCCGAGCCGGATCAGGAACACCTTGTCGCGCCGGGCCAGTTGATCGAGCACCTTTGCGCAGGCCGGGCTGCTGGCATCGTCCACCAAAATGCATGGCAGGCTGCTGGCGAGCAGCGCATCAACCACCGTGGTGATGGCGGTTTCGTGGTTGTAGACCGGGATGATTGCGCAGGGGTTATGCATCGCCTGCAGCCTCCAGCAAGATCCGCCCACTGGAGCAGGTCGCGGTCTCGTTGCGATAGGCGAAATACAACTTGTTGCGCGTCGGATCGAAGCGCAGGTGCAGCTGGACTTCATCGCCCGGGCGCACCAGTTGCTGGAATTTCAGCACTTCCATGCCCGCGAATTTTGCTGGCAGTTCCATCAATTGCTGGCCCAGCGTGAGCGCCCATTCCACTTGCACCACGCCGGGTAATACTGGCGCCTGGGGGAAGTGACCGCTGAAGTAGGCGAGGTCGGGAGGTACCACCAGTTGCAGGCTCCATTCGCCATCGACTTCGACTTGATCCAGCACTTCCGGCGCCTTTGGACGCGGCGCCAGCAGCAGGGCTTCAACGGTGGCCTGGGGCAGTTTGCCCTGAGCGTTCAGCGGCAGTTGCCGCAGCAGGCGCCAGCGTCGTGGCAGGGCCAGGGCTTCGCAATGCTGGCTCAAATGCTGACGCAGTTCTTGCGTGAGGGTGCGTCGACCCTGATTGCGCAAGGCATGCAGGCCTGACTCGGTCAGCACCAGCAGCGCCCCTAATGAGGCGCGGTTTTCCTGGACCACGCCAAGACGCGCTTCGGCGACCCAGTCGTGGGCTGTGAGTGCCTGTTCCAACATCGGTAGCGAGATACGTTTTTCTTCCAGTTTGACGATCCGATCCAGCCGTCCGAGCAGTTCGAATCGGCCGTCGGCAGCGATTCGCGCGGCATCCGCGGTGTGTTCGATATGCCCGGGCGGCAAGTAAGGCGAAGCAATGAGCAGGGCGCCGTCGCTGTCCTGGCTCAACTCGATGTCAGCAAAGGGCTGCCAGAGCGCGTGGCCTTGACGCCAGGCGATGCCGCCGGTTTCCGAGCTGCCGAGGATTTCTGTGGGCCATTGCTGCAGGCGTTGCTGAAGGCTTTGTGCGGCCTCGGCCGGCAGGGCGCCGCCGGAGGAAAACACTCGGCGAACTGCACTTAATGCGGGCCAGTCGAGGTTGTCGCCCATGCGCTTGAGCAGCGCCGGGCTGGCGACCCAGGCGAACACCGGGTGTTCGCGGCTGGCGCGCTGCAGGTCTTCAGGGAATGCCAGCTGCTTGCGCACAAACGAGCGCCCGGCGCACAGCGGCCAGAGCACTCGAAACAACAATCCGTAAATATGCTGAGTGGCGACGCTGCCGATGATGCAAGCCGCGCCAAGATCGGCGCCCCAGAGCAGTTCCAGCGCTTCGACTTCATTGGCCAGTTGGCGCAGGGTTTTGTCGATGCGCTTGGGTTCGCCACTGGAGCCGGACGTGCACAGGCTCAGCGAACAGCGATCCAGATCCAGTGCGGCCGCCATCAATGGCGGTTGCCGGTAATCGCTAAGGTGTGCGTCATCGGCCTGATCGGTCAGCCATAGATCGACTTCGGTCGACCAGCGCTGGCGAGTCTGGGCTTGCAGGTCTGCGGGCAGCAGCACGCTGACTCCGGCGCGCCAGGCACCGAGCAGGGCAATCGCCAGGTCAGCGGCGTCCTCAAGGTGCACGGCAATACGCCGCGCCCCCTGGGCTTTCAGGCCGGCGGCGAGGCTTAACGCCTGTTCGCACAGTTGCGCGTGATTCAGAGCCGGTTCGGCCGTCACGGCACGTTCCGGTTGCGCCTTGAGCAACAGGTGCTCAAGTTTTATCCAATTCATGGGTGGCCTCGTACCCGTTGTCGTATAAGCCATTCAATGGCAAACAGCAGGCCCATCAATCCGTAGGAAATCAGGCCGGTGTACAACATCCACCAACTCAGCGGCGCCCAGAGGGTCAGGGCGGCGGCGAGCAAACCGTTACAGAAGAAAAACACGCACCAGACGATCGTCACCTGGCGGGTATAAACAATCGCCTTGGCCGGCAGTTGCGGTTCGCGCAATCGCGCCAGGCGTTCGATGATCGGTGGGCCATATTTCAAGCTCAGGCCAAACAGCCCGAGCATGAACGCGCTGATCAGCACCGGGTACCAGCGCAGCAGCAGCGGGCTGTCGAACAACGCCAGCAACAGGCAAAAAGCAATCGCGGTGACCGCCATCCACAAACTGCCGGGCTTGCGAGTACCGAGCAGTGCCCGGGCCAGCCACAGGCTGCCCAATAGCAGACCAAACTGCCACGGCGCGAAATGTTCCATGCCGAAATACACCGCAAAGGGGTACAGCAGGCCCGCCAGCAGCAGGCCGAGGCCGATCAGTCGGCTCATGCGGCCGGCTGAACCAGACGGTAGACCGCCTCGACCACGTCGCTGACGGTACGCACCGATTTGAACTCTTCGGCAGCGATTTTCTTGCCGGTCTGACGTTTGATGTGATCGATCAGGTCGACCGCGTCAATGCTGTCGATTTCCAGATCCTGATACAGGTTGGATTCGAGGCTTACGCGCTCGGGGTCCAGCTCGAAGAGTTCGACCAGAGCATCGCGCAGGGTGTTGAAGATGTCGTCACGAGTTTGCATGGTCCGGTCTCAAGCTGCCTGTTTTGCAGTGACGAACGCCGCAAGGCTCGCCACGTTGCTGAAGTGATTGCGGGTGTCTTTGGCGTCGGCGTCGATTTTGATGCCGTACTTTTTCTGGATTGCCAGACCGAGTTCCAGAGCGTCTACCGAATCCAGGCCCAAGCCTTCGCCGAACAGCGTCTGGTCGTCGCCGATGTCTTGTGCGCTGATGTCTTCAAGGCCCAGGGCGTCGATGATCAGTTCTTTGATTTCACGGTGTAGATCGCTCATCTTCGGCGAGCTCCTTAATATAGTAATGATGCAAATAGTCATTGAGCTTGCGCGAGGCCTGAGGAGCTGGGCCCAGCGCGGCGAAGGCTTGTGGGTCTATATCGGCCCCGACACGGAAACTGAAGTGCACACGTCGTTTTGGGATCCGATACCAGGGCTCGGCCTTGGTCAGCGTGGTCGGGCTGACCTTGATGATCACGGGGGTGAGGATTTTCGCACCCCGCAGAGCGATTGCCGCAGCACCCCGATGAAAGGCCGGCGCCTGACCGGGCTGAGTGCGGGTGCCTTCAGGAAAGATGATCAGGGTCTGGCCGCTTTTCAGCGCGTCGGCAGCGGCATCGAGCATGTCCATGCTGCCGTCGTTGCTGATGTAGTCGGTGCGGCGTAGCGGGCCACGGGTAAAAGGGTTCTCCCAGAGGCTTTGCTTGACCACGCAGTTGGCGTGGCGCACCAGGCCGATCAGGAACACCACATCAATCAGCGACGGGTGATTGGCAATGATCATTTGCCCCGGTCGACCGAGTTTTTCGGCGCCCTGGATGTCGTAAGTCAGCACCCCGGTGCGAGCCATGAATCGCACAAAAAACCAGAACAGACGGGCGACGGTGTGCCGCGCTCGCCGCCGGTGTGTCCGGGCATCGCCGGGCAGGCAGTTCAGCAGCGGGAAAACCACAAGCCGCAGGCACAGCCCGCCCAACCCGAACAGGGTGAAGCTTGCGGCGGTAGCCAGCAGACGCCAGTAATAGGCGTCGCGGTTTTTTTCGGTTACAGGTTGCGTTGCCAGGTCCATACACGATTTTTCCAGGCATGTTGGCAGGTTGTCTGCTGGCCGAGCAGGGTACTCAATAGGTTCAGGGCGTGGGGCCAGTGGGCTTTGGACAACTCATCCGAGGCGCTGTTCAGGGACAGCTGCCAGTCGTTTCCGGGGGTGATCAGCAGGCCAACCGCGTAAGGGAACGGCACGTCGTCGATCCAGGTCGAGTAGGCTTCGGGCGGTTGCTCTTCGGTGACGATCAGCAGTACCGCGGGAGCACCCTCGGAAAGCAAGGCCGCGGCCTCTAGCATGCCGTGTTCAAGGCCATCGCCGGCTGCAGCGAGGGCAGTCATTTCGCTGGTTTCACCCCGCATGATCGACCACAGGCCGATGATCGCGTTGTGCACGGACAGGCTGAATTGAGTCGGCGACAGCGGTTGATCGGCAGCCAGATCGCTGAGGATATCGAAAGTGCGCGGGGTTTCGCCGTGGCGAGAAATAAAGACCAACGGTAGGTCCTGGCGGCCATCGGCCAAGGGCCAGCCGACACTGAACGCCATCCGCGCCAGACGACTGAGTCGCCGGCGCTGCATGGCCGGCAAAAACGAGACGTCGGGTGCGGCATCGCTGCTCGCAAGCACGACCGGTTGTCGGCTCCAGGCCTGCCAATCGTCCACGCTTTCGAGCCCAGGGGCCCACGCGCGCCATTGGGCGATGTTGAAATTGATCACAGACATTCTTCCCGCCCCTGCGGGCTTCCTTGACGCGGCGAGTCGCAAAAAACGCGAACTACCTTACGTAGCGCTTAGCGCCGAGTGGCGCGCATTATCCCGTTGCGGCGGGCGTGTAGCAAATGATGGTTACATTTTGCTCAATGAAATGTACCGGTTGGTTCGTGCATGGCTATCGTTTGGCCATTATCCACATTTCGGCCGGCCGATCTGCCGGCTCTGTCAGCAAGCAGTGCACGAGTCCACGGTTTTTTCCGAGCGAGATTGCACCTGACTGTGTAGTCCCGATGCCGGCGAGGTAGCTAAGCAGCGCCGTGGACTACTACACTCGGTCATTCTTTGATACACGGAGGTTTTGACATGCGGCGCGTGGTGTTCAATCAGAAAGGTGGCGTAGGCAAATCCAGCATTGCCTGCAATCTGGCGGCGGTCAGCGCCAGCGAGGGCTATCGCACCCTCTTGGTGGATCTCGATGCCCAGGCCAACTCCACTCAGTACCTGACGGGGCTCACCGGTAATGACATTCCTATGGGCATTGCCGACTTTTTCAAACAGACCCTGTCTTCCGGACCGTTCGCGAAGAAAAACCAGGTCGATATCTACGAAACCCCGTTCGACAACCTCCACGTCATCACTGCCACTGCCGAGCTGGCTGACTTGCAGCCCAAGCTTGAGGCCAAACACAAGATCAACAAGCTGCGCAAATTGCTCGAGGAACTGGACGGCGATTACGACCGGATTTACCTCGACACCCCGCCAGCGCTGAATTTCTACGCGGTATCTGCGTTGATTGCCGCTGATCGTGTACTTATTCCCTTCGATTGCGACAGCTTCTCGCGTCAGGCGCTGTACGGCCTTTTGGCGGAAATCGAAGAATTGAAGGATGACCATAACGAGGGGCTGGAAGTCGAAGGTATCGTAGTCAACCAGTTCCAGGCTCGCGCCAGTCTGCCCCAGCAAATCCTCGACGAACTGATCGCCGAAGGCCTGCCGGTATTACCGGTGTACCTGAGCAGCTCGGTGCGCATGCGTGAATCCCACCAGGCCAACACGCCGCTGATCCACCTCGATCCGCGTCATAAGCTGACGCAGCAATTCGTCGATCTGCACAACCTGCTGGAAAATGCCTGACTGCTCTTCAGATCCCTTGGCTACGTAACCAGCTCATCAACTGCGGTAACGGGAAGGCGCCGCTCTGTCGTGCCACTTCCCGACCGTTCTTGAACAGAATCAGACTCGGGATCGAACGGATCCCCAACTGCGCCGACAGCTGCTGGTTTGCCTCGCTGTCCAGCTTGGCCAGTCGACACTTGCCCGCCAATTGCACCGCCGCCTGCTCGAACACCGGCGCAAACGACTTGCACGGCCCACACCAATCCGCCCAAACGTCCACCAGCAGCGGCAGATCACCTTTGATCTGGCTGGCGTAATCGCTTTGCTTCAGTTCGAAGGGTTTATTCAGCAGGACTTCGGCTTTGCAGCGGCCGCATTTTGGATGGTCGTTGAGGCGTTCGGCGGGGATGCGGTTGAGGCCGTTGCAGTGGGGGCAGGGGACGAGGAGTGGGTCGGTCATGCGGATGATCCTGTAAAGAAGCCGATGACCCCTATGTGGAGACGTTTGCTCATATTTTCAATCGTGCAGCGTCTGGCGATAAAACTAGGCTGAGTTGTACTGGGCGAGACCGTTGGTCTGCTCAGTATTATCGCAACTTGCGATATTTTTTGTCTGTGATTAACTCCCCATAGCAGAATGCGATAAGGATGTTGCATGCATGTGTTCACCGAAAAACCAATCCATGAAGCCAAGGAAAAGTGGCCGCGGGCAGCCAATGCACTGGAGCAGTGGTATCGACTTGCCAAAGGGAGTAACCCGGGAGATTTCGCGGCGATGAAGTCGATTTTCCCCGCGACTGACAAAGTCGGCGAGTTTCATGTGTTCGACATTGGTGGCAACAAGTTGCGGCTGATCGCTTTTGTCAGGTATCGGTCTCAAAAGCTTTATATAAAGCATGTGCTGGATCACCGCGAATATGACCGCGGTAAATGGAAGGAGGGAAGGGCATGAGTGTTCTGATCAAAAAAGCTGCCGAGCATTGGGAGTTCGTCTCGCCATTGCTTCGAAAACCGAAAAACGAAGACGACTATGACATTTTGGCGCAGGCACTTGATGAATTGCTTGAGATGACCGGGGATGATGAGTCGCACCCGTTGATGAGCTTGGTGGACATCATCGGCGACTGGATTGCAGAGTGGGATCGTGAGCATCACCCCATGCGCGAGGCCTCTGGTGCAGAGGTTCTCGGCTACATGATGCGCGAACACGGATTGAGCCAAAGCGATCTGCCCGGCGTCGGCACCCAATCGGTGGTATCCGAGATCTTGAGCGGCAAGCGTCAGCTCAACCTGCGGCAGATCCGCTGGTTGGCCGAGCGCTTCGGAGTGTCGGTGGAGACCTTTATCTGAGCGGGTTCAGGAAGAGCAACTGATCTCCAGATGCTTGCCCCACTCCGGTGGCCGCTCGGCATAGCTCTCCATCCCCGGCTGCTCCTCGAACGGATTACTCAGCACCGCGTGCAGACGACGAACCTCAGAATAGTCGCCACTTTCTGCCGCATCGATGGCTTTCTGCGCCAGGTAGTTGCGCAGGATGTAGAGCGGATTGACGGCGTGCATCCGTTTGCGGCGTTGTTCTTGATCAACCTCGCCTTCACGCGTTACCCGGGCGATGTAGAGCTCACCCCATGCATCGAATCCCTTGATGTCGACGAAGTCATCGCGCAAACGGGCGACGGCCAGTTCAGGTGATTCTTCCCCCAAACGGCGGAAGAACAGGCTGTAGTCGACGCCGCTGTTCTGCATCAATTGCAGCAGCTGTTCCAGCAGTTTTTGGTCATCGTCTTCGGCCGTGGTGAAGCCGAGGCGGCGGCGCATCAGGTCCAGGTAATGGGTCTGGTACAGCGGCAAATACAGGCCGAGGGTTTCGCGCAGGGCTTCGACGCTGATGAACGGCGTCAGGGCCTGGGCCAGGGCGCTGAGGTTCCACTGGCCGATCGGCACCTGGTTGCTGAAGGAGTAACGGCCCTGGTCATCGGAGTGGTTGCAGATGAAGTTAGCGTCGAAATCATCGAGGAAGGCGAACGGGCCGTAGTCGAAGGTAATGCCGAGGATCGACATGTTGTCGGTGTTCATCACGCCGTGGCAGAACCCATAGGCCTGCCATTTGGCGATCAGTTCAGCGTTGCGCTCAACGATTTCACGGAACATCGCCAGGTACGGTTCCGGCTGTTCCAGGCATTCCGGGAAATGCATGGTCAGCACGTGCTCGCCGAGCTCTATCTGCTTCTCGGGACGTTTGGTGTAGTAGAAATATTCGAAATGCCCGAAACGCACATGGCTCGGCGCCATGCGCAGGACCATGGCCGCGCGTTCCTGCTTCTCGCGCCACACCGGCGTGTCGGAGCCGATTACGCATAGGGCGCGGGTGGTCGGGATGTTCAGGGCATACAGCGCTTCGGAGGCAAGAAATTCGCGGATCGAGGACCGCAGCACCGCCCGCCCATCACCCATGCGCGAAAAGGGCGTCTGGCCGGCACCCTTGAGGTGCAGGTCCCAATGCTCGCCGGCCTCGTTGTAGATCTCGCCCAGCAACAGGCCGCGACCATCGCCCAACTGTGGGTTGTAGGAACCGAACTGATGACCTGAATAGACCATCGCCCTCGGGATCGCGTCGGCCCAGAGCTTATGGCCGCTGAACAGTTCGGCGAACTCAGGGGTTTCGGCCTCGGCAGGGTCGAGATCGAGCAGCGCCATGGCGGCAGGGCTTACCACCACCAGGCGCGGGTTGTCGATCGGCTCGGGCAGCACGTGGGCGGAAAACGTATCGCCCAGGCGGGCGAAACGATTATCGAAGGTCAGTTCGTCGAGGGCTTTCAACGGCCATCTCCAGCAGAATGTCCGAGCATTCTGCTAGGGATAAGCCGGTTAGTCGAGCGTGGCGGCTGGCGGCTCTTGCAGCGGTTTGCCATCGGGTTTGGACACAATGGTTTTGGCTTCCGGATCGACGGGCACCATTCTGTATTCCTGGCCCTGGATGTTCTTGAGGTAAACCTCCATCTGCCGGAACGAGATGTTGATGTGCTGCTTCTTGAACTCGCGGTTGATGAAGCGGTTGACCTCATCGAGTACCGGGTTACGGTCGCCAAGGTCGCGCACATGCATGCGCAGTTCATGATCGAGGGTGCTTTCGCCGAAGTTCAGGAAGTACACGTGAGGTTCAGGATCCTTCAGCACACGTGGGTTTTCACGGGCAGCCTTGAGCAGCAATTCCTTGACCAGGTCCAGGTCCGAGCCGTAATCGACACCGAGCTTGAGGGTCACTCGGGTGATGGTGTCGGTCAGGGACCAGTTGATCAGTTGTCCTGTAATGAACGTTTTGTTCGGGACGATGATGTCCTTGCGGTCGAAGTCGGTGATGGTCGTGGCGCGGATGCGGATCTTGCTCACCGTACCGGACAGGTTACCAATGGTGATGGTGTCGCCAATCCGCACCGGACGTTCGAACAGGATCATGATCCCGGAGATGAAGTTCGCGAAGATTTCCTGCATCCCGAAGCCGAGACCCACCGACAGCGCCGCCACCAGCCATTGCAACTTGTCCCAACTCACGCCGAGTGTCGACAGGGTCGAGACGAAACCGATGCCCGCGATCACGTAAGACAGCAAGGTGGTGGTGGCATAGGCACTGCCCTGAGCCAGGTTCAGCTTCGACAGCACCAACACTTCCAGCAACCCCGGCAAGTTGCGCGCGAGGGCGAAGGTGATGCCGATGATGATCAGCGCGCCGAGCATGTCGCCAATGCTGATCGGCACCATGTTCATGTTGGCGCCGGTGCCGCTGGTGTATTCGTAGAGGGTGACGTTATCCAGGTACGAAAACACCGAGATCAGGTCCGACCAGACCCAGTACAACGCCGCGATGAAACCGCCAAGCAGTGCCAGGCGGATCAGGCGCAGGGACTGTTCGTTGACCTTCTCGATGTCCAGGGTTGGCTCTTCGATGACCGCTTCGCCGTCGCCGGCCTCTTTCGCGGCCTGGCGTTTGGCCAGGGCGCGCTGGTAGGCCAGACGGCGTGCCGCAACGCTGAGGCCGCGCACGAAGGTGGCCTCGATCACCAGCCAGAACATCAGCAGGTAAAGGGTGTTGATCAATCGGTCACTGAGCTTCAGTGCGGTGTAGTAATAGCCGAAGCACACCGCCACGAACAACGCGACAGGCAGGACGGTGAACATGACCCCCACGGCCTTGCGGAACAGCGAAGCGTTCTGGTGCGTCGGGCTGCTGATCAGCAAGCGGCTGAGCAGCCAGGCCATCAACGCGTAGCAGGTCAGCACCACCGGCATGCCGAGTACGTCATCGGCCAGGGTCGCGGGTTGCAGCTCGGCAACCGCCACCACCGCGACCAACGCCATGACCACCAGCCCGAGTCGACGGACCCAGCCCTGCAGGAATTCGACCTGAGGTTTTTCCCAACGGAAATGCAGTTCGGCCACGCCACCCGGCGCAAGGATCCGGTAAGCGGTGTAGAACACGAGCCAGGCCTGGGCCATTTGCAGCAGCGCCGCGCCCATGTTCGCGTTCTGTCCGCGGGCGTCGATTTGCAAGGCCAGGCCACACAAGGCCAGGCCCAGGGAGACCGGCATCGCCAGCAGAATGTTGATCAGGATTGCCTGCGGCGTGTGCCACTGGCTGTCGCGTTTGAAGTGGCCGATGTCCTGGTGAACCTTGTTCAGTCGGGCATAGAGGTTCTTGCGCCGCCACAATAGGGCACCGATCAGCAACGCCAGCGGCAGGAACAACAACGGCCGCTGGGTCAGCCCGTCACTCAATTCGCTCAGGCTCGAGGCCCAGGGCAGGGTGGTGACCTGACGCTCCAGGCGTTCCGGTACGGCGCGTATCCATTCTAGGTCCAGTGGCTTGTTGCTGGGAATCCAGAACATTTGCTCATCGAGGGTCGCCCGCAGGCTTTGCGCGGTGCTGAGCAGTTGCTTCTGATTGAGTTGCAACGTGATGGATTCGTTGAGCACCGCGCTGAGTTCGCGGTTCAGCCGCTCCAGCAGGTCGGCGCGGGTCGTGGCCAGTTCCAGCAGGCTCTTGCGCAGTTGCGGGGTGACTTGTTCGGGAGGCTGAGTCGACAGCAGGTTGTCGACGTAGGTCGCCGGGTTGCTGAGCAGTTCCCGTTGCTGGCTGACTTCGAATTGATAGAGGCGAATGTCGGCGATCTGGTCGGCCAGGTCACGGTCGAGCTTGAGGAGTGGCAGGGCCTGTTTCTGTTTGTAGAGAATCTTGGAGAGCAGCAGGCTGCCCTTGAGCACGTTGATTTGCTCGTCCAGCGCCGAGTCGCTCTGGGTCACGTTGTCCAGTTGCTGCTTGGTCTGCATGTTCTGCTGGGTGACTTCGTTGAGGCGGTCAGTACTTTTGAGCAGGTAGTCAGAAAGCTTAAGGTTGGCCGCGCTTTCGGTCGCCAGCAGGCTGCTGCCGCCGGATTTCTGCGCTTCGATGGACTGCTGCGTCACCGTCTCCTGGGACTGGGCCAGGCGCTTCTGGTTGATCAGGGTTTGCAGCTCCTGGATTTCCTGATCCAGACGATCGGATTTTTCCGAGAGCAAGTCATGCTGGCTGTTGCCCAAATCCTGCAGTTGATTGTTGCCGGCCAGTTCCTGGCGACGCAACGGGATCAGGGCATTCAGTGCCGCGAGTTCGGCGTTGAGCAGGTCGCGTTGCTCGGGGGTCAAGGTCTTGCCGGCGTCCTTGCCTGCCTTGAGGATGTTGTTGATCTGCTGGATGCGTGTCTGGCTGGTGGAAATTTCGGCCTGTGCGCGCTCGGGGCGGGTCTGGGCAGTAATCACCAGACTGTTGGCGTCAGCCAGGGCTTTCTGCAGATCGCTTTGCTGGGTGGAGCGCTCGGTGAGCATTTGCTCCAGTTGCTGAATAGGCTCTTTGGCATAGCGCTGCGGTACTGGCAGCACTTTGCTGGCTTTGAGCTTGGTCAGTTCTCGCTGGTTCTCAATGTTCTGCTTTGGGGCGTTGGCCAGTTGCTGCTTGAGATCGGCCAGTTTCTGCTCGTAATCACGCTGGTTGTTGAGCTGTGTCAGCGTGCTTTGCAGGATGCTCTGCAGGGCTTTCTGATCGGCTTCCGGCAATTTGCGGTCGGCGATCTTGTTCAGGTTTGCCTGCACGGCTTCGCTGGACGGCGGTTCGGCCGCTTGCAATGTACCGACAGAAAGACTCAAGCCCAGCAGGGCGATGATGAAAAAGGTGCGCAGGGTTGACATAGAGACCGATCGAAAACGAGACGAAGAATGGAGTTTAGAGGAACAAGCCCGGACCGGGGCGACTTCCTTCGGGGAATCTGACGCCCACTTTACCGATCTTGTTCCCTTCCATGACCGCGACGGTCCAAATGGTGTTGTTCCACTCCACCTGGTCACCAACTACGGGTGCACCGCCCACTTTCTGGGCAATGAAATGGCCGAGCGACATGTCCGGATCGATGCCTTCCACTTTCAACCCGTAAAGCGCCGCAACCGCGGCCAGCTGGGCGTCTCCTTCGAGTACGAAGTCGCCGAAGAAGCGCAAATCGAGGCCCCGTTGCGGTGCCTGACTGAAGAGTTTTCCGAGGGCCGGAAGGTTGTGTTCATGGCCGATTACGCACAGCAAATCGCCGACTTCGAGCACCGTACTACCCGACGGATGGAGCAGTTGCTGGCCACGAAACAGTGCTGCAATCCGGGTGCCTTCGGGCATTTTCAGCTCGCGAAGGGGTGAGCCGATGCACCATTTCTCGGCACCGAGGCGATAAACGAACAGCTCCCACTCACTGGTGACGTGGACTTCCAGGGCTGAGCGGGAGATTGGCGCCGGCTCCGGCGGAACGGTCACTTTCAAAAGCTTCGCCACCCACGGCAGGCTCGTGCCCTGAACCAGCAGCGACACCAACACGATAAAGAAGGCGAGGTTGAAATACAGCTGGGCGTTGGGCAGGCCGGCCATCAGCGGGAACACCGCGAGAATGATCGGGACCGCGCCGCGTAACCCAACCCATGAAATGAACGCCTTCTCGCGCCCATGGAACGCCTTGAACGGCAGCAGACCGACCATCACCGACAACGGCCGGGCAAACAGAATCATCCACAGCGCCAGACCCAGAGCGGGCAAGGCAATCGGCAACAAGTCGTGAGGTGTCACCAGCAGCCCCAGTACCAGGAACATGCCGATTTGCGCCAGCCAGGCCATGCCGTCGAGCATGTGTAAAATGCCGTGGCGGCTGCGCACCGGGCGGTTGCCGATGACCAGGCCGCACAGGTACACCGCCAAAAAGCCGCTGCCATGCAAGGCGTTGGTCAGGGCAAACACGACCAGTCCGCCAGCAATGACCAGGATCGGATACAGGCCGGTGGCCAAGTGGATGCGGTTGACCAGCTGCAGCATGACCCAGCCACCGCCCAGGCCGATGACGGCACCGATACCGAACTCACGCATAAAGTGCCCGAGCAGGCTCCAGTGCAGACCGGTCTGGCCGCTGGCGAGCATGTCGATCAGGGTCACGGTGAGGAACACTGCCATCGGGTCGTTGCTGCCGGACTCGATCTCGAGGCTGGCGGTGACCCGTTCGTTCAGGCCTTTGCCGCCGAGCAGCGAGAACACTGCCGCGGCGTCCGTCGATCCGACGATAGCGCCGATCAGCAGGCCCTGAATCAGGTTCAGGTTGAAAAGCCAGGCGGCTGCCATGCCGGTCAGCCCGGTGGTGATCAACACCCCGACCGTCGCTAGCGACAGCGCCGGCCATAACGCCACGCGGAAGCTGGAAACCCGGGTGCGCAAGCCGCCGTCGAGCAGGATGACTGCCAGGGCGAGGTTGCCGACCAGATAAGCCGTTGGGTAGTTATCAAAAACAATGCCGGCACCGTCGACGCCGGCCGACATGCCCACCGCGAGGATGATCACCAGAATCGGGATACCGAGGCGCGATGAAAGTGAGCTCACCAGAATGCTCGCACCTACCAGCAACGCGCCGATCAAGAACAGGCTGTTGATGGTCGTCGCATTCAAAGGCAGTACTCCAGAAAGCTGAAAGGCGGGCACAAACTGACCATGCAGTCTGCGTGCCAGCGATTCTAACCTGTTGAAATGTGATGCTGTCAAAAAGGTTTGCAGCAGCGGTAGGCACAGGGAGGGTGATCATTCCCACGCGGGAGCGTGGGAACGATCAGTTACGGGTTAGAGGCTAAACCGCCCAACCATATTGTTCAGGTCCAGCGCCAACCGCGACAACTCATTGCTGGCAGCACTCGTCTGATTCGCCCCGGTCGCCGATTGCACCGACAGATCACGGATATTCACCAGATTGCGGTCCACTTCGCGGGCCACCTGCGCCTGCTCTTCGGCAGCGCTGGCGATCACCAGGTTGCGTTCATTGATTTCGACGATGGCACTGTTAATAGTGTCGAGCGACATGCCTGCACCACGGGCGATGTTCAAGGTCGATTCAGCACGCTCGGTGCTGTTGCGCATCGAATCCACCGCGTGTTCGGTACCGCTCTGGATGCTGCCGATCATGCGTTCGATTTCGCTGGTCGATTGCTGGGTTCGATGGGCCAAGGCACGAACCTCGTCCGCCACCACGGCAAAACCACGACCGGCCTCACCGGCACGGGCAGCTTCGATCGCCGCGTTCAATGCCAGCAGGTTGGTCTGGTCAGCCAGACCGCGAATCACGTCCAGCACTTTGCCGATGTCACGGGACTCATTAGCCAGGTCGCCGATCAGGGTCGCGGTGCTCTGCACATCGGCGCTCATGCGTTCGATGGCGCTGACGGTTTCCTGCACCAGGTCACGGCCATCACCGGCGGAGGTGGTGGCATTTTTCGAGGCTTCGGACGTGCTGACGGCATTGCGCGCGACTTCTTCCACGGCGCTGGTCATTTCGTTGACGGCGGTGGCGGCCTGTTCGATTTCGTTGTTTTGCTGGGTCAGGCCACGGGCGCTTTCGTCGGTGACGCTGTTGAGCTCTTCAGCGGCGGACGCCAGTTGCGTGGCGGAACCGGAAATCCGTTGCAGGGTGTCGCGCAGCTTGTCCTGCATCTTCGACATGGCAAGCAGCAAACGGCCGGCTTCGTCTTCGCCATCGACATGGATCGGACGAGTCAGGTTGCCTTCGGCGATTTCTTCGGCAGCGCTCAGGGCGTTGGCGATCGGCTTGGTGATGCTGTTGGTCAGCAACCAGGCGAAAAGCAGGGTCAGGCCAGTGGCGATGACCAGTAGGGTCACCACCAGGTTGAAGGCTGACGAGTACTGGTCGGCGGCTTGCTGGTTGGTGTCAACGGTCTGCTGGGTGTTGATTTCCAGCAAACGGTTGAGCACGGAGTTAACGGCTTCAGAGTTAGTCAGCAAATCGGTATTGAGCAGCGTGCGCAGCTCCTCGACCTGATTGTTGCGCGACAGGCTCTTCATGCGGTCTTCGATCTGGCGGTACTGACCCAGCAACTGTACATACTGATCATAGGCTGCACGTTCCTGCGGGCTGGCGATCAGTTTTTCGTAGACCGTCTGAGCCACTCGGATCTGCTGATTACGGGTTTCCAGCAGGTCCAGGGTTTTCTGCTGGACGTCCGGCTCGCGGTTCACCAGCAGGCGATAGGACAGAACGCGCAGGCGCAGGGTCAGTTGCGTGAACTCGTCGAGGCTTTTGATGCTCGGTACGCTGTTCGAGGTTATCTCCTCGGCGGCGCCGCGAATCTTGCTCATCTGGTTCAAGGCGAACACACCCAGGATTAGCAGCATGGCGCCAATCAGGGTGAAGCCGAGGAACGCCCGCGGTGCGATATTCATATTTCGTAAGGACATGGTGTTCACCGAAAAAAGCGCATCCGTGCGGGGCTGAGACTGCTGTATGCATGACTTATCGGTCATACGACTAAAGTCTTGAGGCCCTGCGCGTTTTTGTCGCACAAAGGCTCCGGCGACGAAGTGCAGGAACCAGATCCGCCAATCACAGTCTTTAAAGTCCGCGAGGAAGGTCGCCCGCCAGGAAAATCAAGGCCTTGCGCCCCAATAACCCTGGCATCCGTGGTGACTTTTCTTTATCGTACGCGCCCTTTGAAAATGCTTGGAAAATCAAAATGTTGGAAGCATCCCTAAGCCAATTGGAACAGCTGGTCAGCGACCTGGTGCAACAGAACCAGACCCTGCTCGGCACTAACCAAACCCTGAGCGCAGAACTGGCCCAGGCCAAGGATGAAAACGAAAGCCTGCAGTTGAGCCTGATGGAGCAGGAAGAGAAACAAGGTGCCACCGCTGCACGCATTCAGGCCCTGGTTGAGCGCGTCAGCGCCGGCCCAGTCAGCGCATGAATCACGGCGCCGCAGGGGTAAAAGTCGTCTCGATCCTGGGGGAGGACTATTCGATCAAGGCGCCGGCCGGGGAAGAGCAAACCCTGCTGGACGCCGCGTTAATGCTGAAGGCTGCCCTGGCTGACACCAAAAAGAAGTACCCGACACTGATCGGTGACCGCTTGCTGGTGCTGGCCGCGATGAATCTGTGCTCCCAGCAGATCGAAATGCAGAAACAGCACAAGCAGGAACTCGACCGTTACCAAGAGCAAGTCAGCGCCACGGTTGAAGTGATCGCCAAGACGATCAGTCAGGCCTGATCGGCTTTGCGCACAACCAAAGAATAAATTGTCGTTTGCGTTGTATACAATCGGCACGGCTGTTGCAGTGTTTCAGCCTCTTATTCTTTGGGGGTGCTCCATGCAGTTCTGGCGACGCAGTATTCAATGGCAGTTGATCCTGAGCATGGGCACCGCCCTGCTGGTCAGTATTCTGATCGTGGTTGGCATTTATACCCTCGTGGTCAACCGTCTCGCCGAGCGCTATCTGGTCGAACAAGCGCTACCGTCGAGCATCGAAGCGATGCGCAACGACATCGAGCGAATCCTCGTTCAACCCCTCACCGCCGCGAAGGACATCGCCAGCAATAGCATGGTGCGCGACTGGTTGGCCGGGGGTGAAAACAGTGCTCAGACCGCCACGTTCGTGAAGTATCTGGAAGGCATTCGCGCCGAGCACAAAGCCTTTACCGCGATTATTGTCGGCACCGCGTCCAACCATTACTTCACTGAAAAAGGCCTGGACCGGACCCTCAGTCGCTCCAATCCAAAGGACGCCTGGTTCTATGCTTTCCTCGACAGCAGCCAGCCGCGCACCCTCAATATCGACAATGACACCGCCACCGGCGAATTGGCACTGTTCATTGACTTCAAGGTCGAGCAGGCCGGTAAAGTTGTGGGCGTTGCCGGGCTTGGCCTGAGCATGAAAGAGCTGTCGGAGCTGATCCATAACTTCAACTTCGGTGAGCGCGGCAAGGTCTATCTCGTGCGTTCCGACGGTTTGATCCAGGTTCACCCCGAAGCGCAGTTCAGCGGCAAGCGCACACTCGCTGAACAGATCGGTGCCTCGGCGGCGCAAGCGGTCATGGCTCAAAAAGCCGCCACCCACAGCAGCTTCGATCGCGATGGCGAAGATTTCCTGGCATTGAGCCTGCCGTTGCGGGATCTGGGCTGGACCTTGGTGGCCGAAGTGCCACAGTCGCAGATCTACGCCGAAGCCCGCCGCGCCATGTGGATGAGCAGCGGCATCGGCCTGGCGGTAGCGCTGGTTTGCCTGATGCTGGTGGTGTGGTTGGCCCGTGGATTGGTGCGGCCGATCCGTCAGGTAACAGCAGCACTGGTAGCCATCGGTAGCGGTGGTGGAGATTTGACCCACAGGTTAGATTCCAGTCGCGCCGATGAACTGGGCGACCTGGCTCGCGGCTTCAATCGGTTCCTGGAAAGTCAGCGCGACATGATCGGCGAAGTGCTGACCACCAGCGAGCGTTTACGCACGGCAGTCGGCCAGGTGGCGCGGGTGGTGGACAACACGGCCGAACGCTCCGGCCGCCAGCAAGAAATGACCGACATGGTCGCCACCGCCGTCCACGAAATGGGCCTGACCGTGCAGGAAATCGCCCAGAATGCCGGCAACGCTGCGGTGGCTTCGCAAACTGCCCGGGATGAGGCGATGCAGGCGCGGGAAGTGGTGGGCGGGTCGATCCGGCATATTGAAAGCATGTCCGATGAGATTGGCCTCGCTGCCAGTGCGGTGGGCGAGTTGGCCCATCAGGTGGCATCCATCGATCAGGTGCTGGCAGTAATTCGGGGGATTTCCGAGCAGACCAATTTGCTGGCGCTCAACGCGGCCATCGAAGCGGCGCGGGCCGGGGACATGGGGCGTGGGTTTGCGGTCGTCGCGGATGAAGTGCGGACCTTGGCGCGGCGGACGCAGTCGTCGACTGATGAGATTCAGCAGATGATTGGCAGCCTCAAGCAAGGCGCGGAGAACGCGGTGTCGTCGATGCATTCCGGACAAGCGGCGACCGGCACAGGCGTCGAATCGAGCCAGCGGACCGGGGAGTCGTTGACGGCGATTACCGGCCAGGTGGAGCGCATCAGCGACATGAACCATCAGGTGGCGGCGGCGACGGAAGAGCAGTCGGCGGTGACGGAAGAGATTAACCGGAACGTGCAGGGGATTTCTGATCTGGCCCGTGCCACCGCGGGGGAGGTCAGAGCGTGCCGTGAAGACTGTCAGACGTTGCAGCGGTTGGCGGATGATTTGGCGCGGCAGATGGGTAGCTTCAAGCTGAGCTGATAAATGTATCGCCTGCACTGACGCCTTCGCGAGCAGGCTCGCTCCCACATTATTTGAACGCGTTGTCTGGTTAAACGCGGACCACTGTGGGAGCGAGCCTGCTCGCGAATGTTTTCAGCCGCGCCAAAGTGTTCGGATTAGAACCACTCATCCTGCATTGTCAGACAAACATCATCCCGAGCCTCAAGAATCGCCAGCTCGTGATGACAACCCGGCACTTCCCACGTCAGAAAATACCGCGCCGCCTGCAGCTTGCCTTTATAGAAGCTCACATCCGCCGCATTCCCTTTGGCCAGCCCTTCCTCAGCGCGAATCGCCTGCTCCAACCAGCGCCAGCCAATCACCGTGTGCCCGAACACTTTCAGGTACAGTGCCGAGTTCGCCAGGCTGCTATTAACCTTGCCTTGCCCCAGATCCGTCAGCAGGCCAATGGTCACCGTTTGCAGACGCGCCACCAATTTCTCCAGCGGCTCACGCAGCGCGGTCAACGATTCATACGCTTGAGCGCGCTCGGCGGTATCGGCAATCAGACGGATCAATTGCTTGAGCCCCGCACCACCGTTCTGCGCCAGTTTGCGGCCCAGCAAATCCAGCGATTGAATGCCGTGAGTCCCTTCGTGAATCGGGTTCAAACGGTTGTCGCGGTAATACTGCTCCACCGGGTATTCGCGTGTGTAGCCATGGCCGCCGAGTATCTGGATCGCCAGTTCGTTGGCCTTCAGGCAAAACTCCGACGGCCAGGATTTGACGATCGGCGTGAGCAAATCCAGCAGTTCATGGGCCTGTTTGCGCTCGGCTTCAGTCTCAAGTGTCGTGGTGTCGTCAAACAGCCGCGCCGCGTACAGCCCGAGGTCGAACGAGCCTTCGACGTAGGCTTTTTGGGTCAGCAACATGCGTTTGACGTCGGCGTGCTGAATGATCGCCACTGGCGCGGTATTCGGGTCCTTGCTGTCCGGCACGCGACCTTGCGGACGCTCGCGGGCGTACTCCAGGGAGTACAAATACCCGGCGTAACCGAGCATCACCGCGCCCATGCCGACGCCGATCCGCGCCTCGTTCATCATCTGGAACATGTAGCTCAAGCCGTGATGAGGCTTGCCCACGAGGTAGCCGACACACTCGCCGTTATCGCCGAAGTTCAGCGCGGTGGAGGTAGTGCCACGCCAGCCCATCTTGTGGAACAAGCCCGCCAGCAGCACGTCGTTACGTTTGCCCAGACTGCCGTCTTCGTTGACCAGGAACTTGGGCACTATAAACAGCGAAATCCCTTTCACTCCGGCCGGTGCATCCGGCAGTTTGGCCAGCACCATGTGCACGATGTTTTCCGACAGCGGGTGATCACCGCCAGAGATAAAGATCTTGTTGCCCTTGAGTCGATACGTGCCGTCAGACGCAGGCTCTGCGCGGGTACGAATATCCGATAGCGACGAGCCAGCATGCGGTTCGGTCAGCGCCATGGTGCCGAAGAAGCGTCCGTCGATCATCGGTTGCAGGAAGCGTTGTTTCTGCTCCTCGGTGCCGAAGCTTTCGATCAGGTTCGCCGCGCCCATGGTCAGGAACGGATAAGAGGTCGACGCCGCGTTGGCCGACTGAAAGTGCGCGAAGCAGGCTTGGGACAACAGCGTAGGAAGTTGCATGCCGCCGGCGTCGAAACTGCGCGCGGCGTTGAGGAAACCGGCTTCGAGGAAGGCGTCCACCGCCGGTTTCACCTCCGGAATCAGAATCGCCTGACCGTCCTCATAGCGCGGTTCGTTCTCGTCGCCCTTGCGATTGTGTGGGGCGAAGAACTTCTCGGCGATGGTGCGGGCGGTGCCGATGGCCGCGTCGAAGGTCTCGCGGTTGTGCTCGGCGAAACGCTCACGCTGGGTCAGGCCTTCGGCATCGAGGACTTCATACAGCTCGAAAGCCAGATTGCGGGAACTGAGCAACGTCTCGGACATGGCGGCCTACCTTTTTTTGGAATGGACCGAGTCTAGGCGTGGGAAGGGCGGGGTGAACAGGATGATTGATGAGCGTGATGGTAGATCAGAGCAGCGACTTACCAGACACCCCAAAACAATTGTGGGAGCGAGCCTGCTCGCGATAGCGGTGTGTCATCCAATACAGGTGTCGGATGACATGCCGCTATCGCGAGCAGGCTCGCTCCCACAGGGGATATTGCATACCGGGCGTCCATTGCGGGCGCCCGGTGGTATTACGGTTTAACCGATGGTCATCAGGCTCGCATTACCACCCGCAGCAGCAGTGTTGACGCTCAACGCCCGCTCAATCACCAGACGTTCCAGCGCAATGTTGGTTTCGCCTTGCGACAAGCCATGAACCCCAACAATCGCGCCAGCACGCTTGGCGACTTGCTGACAGACCGCACGCAGCTGATCGGAATGGCCATGATGCAGAACCGCATCAATCACCACTTCGTCCTTGTTCCAGTCGGAAACCAGTTTGATCTTCGCCTGAATATCCTTCGGCAAACGTGCGAACAAGGCCTTGGTCAATTCCGCTTCCGGCCATACGGCCGAACCGCCCACCGCCAATACCGCGGCCAGTTGGGTCAGCAGATCGCCTTCGACTTCCGCCAGGCACAGCACGTGTTCGCGCGGCAGGATGGCGTAGCTGTTGCGCTCGCCGGTCGGGCCAGCGAGAACACGGGTGATCCCGCTTTGCGATTGCGCCGCGAATTGCACGCACAGGGTGCTCAAGTCAGCGAACTTGTTGCTGTCGGCCCAAGCCTTCAAGGCGGTCAGCGGTTTACTCATGGCATCACGCAAACGGACATCCGGTGCCACGATGGCGTCGCCGCGAGCGAAGGATTGTTCGATCGCATCGGTAGGACGCGTCGACAGCAGACGGTACAGGTACAGCGGACCACCCGCCTTCGGACCAGTGCCCGACAGACCTTCGCCGCCGAACGGCTGCACGCCGACCACGGCACCAACAATGTTGCGGTTTACGTAGACGTTACCGGCGTTGACGTTGTCGATCACCTTGGCGATGGTCTCGTCGATGCGGGTGTGCACGCCCAAGGTCAGGCCGTAACCGGAAGCGTTGATCTGACCGATCAATTGATCAATGTCTTTGCGCTTGTAGCGAACCACGTGCAGCACCGGGCCGAAGATCTCACGTTGCAGCTCGTCGAAGCTTTCAAGTTCGATCAGGGTCGGCATCACGAAGGTGCCGCGTTTGACTTCTTCGGTGTTGGCGATTGCCACCTGGTACACGCTGCGACCTTTGTCACGCATGCCCTGGATGTGCTTCTCGATACCGGCCTTGGCTTCGGCGTCGATCACCGGGCCGATGTCCACGGACAGGCGCTCTGGATTGCCGAGACGGCATTCAGCCATGGCACCTTTAAGCATTTCGATGACACGGTCAGCGGAATCTTCCTGCAGGCACAGCACTCGCAGTGCCGAGCAACGTTGACCGGCGCTGTCGAAAGCCGACGACACCACGTCGATCACAACTTGTTCGGTCAGTGCCGAAGAGTCGACGATCATCGCGTTCTGGCCACCGGTTTCGGCGATCAGCGGAATCGGGCGACCTTGAGCATCCAGACGACCCGCGACGTTGCGTTGCAGCAAACGAGCGACTTCGGTGGAGCCGGTGAACATCACGCCTTTGACCCGATCGTCACCGACCAGACGCGCGCCAACGGTTTCACCACGGCCCGGCAGCAATTGCAGCACGCCTTCCGGAATCCCGGCTTCGAGCAGCAAGCGCACGGCTTGAGCAGCGACCAACGGGGTTTGTTCCGCAGGCTTGGCCAGTACCGGGTTGCCGGCAGCCAGTGCCGCAGCGACTTGACCACTGAAAATTGCCAGCGGGAAGTTCCACGGGCTGATGCAGACCACCGGGCCCAATGGGCGGTGGGCGTCGTTGGTGAAATCGTTGCGCGCCTGCACCGCGTAATAACGCAGGAAATCCACGGCCTCACGCACTTCGGCGATGGCGTTGGCGAAGGTCTTGCCTGCTTCGCGAGCCAGCAGACCCATCAGCGGCTGGATCTCACCTTCCATCAAATCGGCAGCACGTTCGAGAATCGCGGCGCGTTCGGCGGGCGGAGTGGCCTGCCAGATCGGCGCAGCGTTCAGGGCGCACTGGATCGCGTTGTCGACGTCTTCGACGGTGGCTTCCTGTACGTGGCCAACCACGTCACGCAGATCGGACGGGTTCAGAACCGGTGCAGGGGTTTCAGTGCTGGACGCGCAACCGAGCATCGGCGCAGCTTTCCAGTGGTTATGAGCGGTTGCCAGCAAAGCACAGGACAGCGAAGCCAAACGATGTTCGTTGGCCATGTCGATGCCGCTGGAGTTGGCGCGCTCGGCACCATAAAGGTCACGCGGCAGCGGGATGCGCGGGTGCGGCAGGCCGAAGCCGCCTTCCAGCGTCGCCATCTGCTCGATGCTGGCCACTGGATCGGCCACCAGCGCCTGAATAGAGATGGACTGATCGGCGATCTGATTGACGAACGAGGTGTTCGCGCCGTTTTCCAGCAGACGACGGACCAGATACGCCAGCAGCGTTTCGTGAGTACCTACCGGTGCGTACACGCGGCACGGACGGTTCAACTTGCCTTCGGAAACTTTGCCTACAACCTGTTCGTACAGCGGTTCGCCCATGCCGTGCAGGCACTGGAACTCGTACTGTCCGGGGTAATAGTTCTGACCGGCGATGTGGTAAATGGCCGACAGCGTGTGGGCGTTGTGCGTGGCGAACTGCGGGTAGATGACTTCCGGTACCGACAACAGTTTGCGGGCGCAGGCGATGTAGGAAACGTCGGTGTACACCTTGCGGGTGTAGACCGGATAGCCTTCCAGGCCTTCGACCTGGGCGCGCTTGATTTCGCTGTCCCAGTACGCGCCTTTTACCAGACGGATCATCAGGCGATGACGGCTGCGGCGAGCCAGGTCAATCACGTAGTCGATTACATACGGGCAACGCTTTTGATAAGCCTGGATCACGAAGCCGATGCCGTTCCAGCCGGTCAGTTGCGGCTCGAAGCACAAGCGCTCCAGCAGATCCAGCGACAGCTCGAGGCGGTCGGCTTCTTCGGCGTCGATGTTCAGGCCGATGTCGTATTGCTTGGCCAGCAGGGTCAGCGACAGCAGGCGCGGGTACAACTCGTCCATCACGCGCTCGTACTGGGCGCGGCTGTAACGCGGGTGCAGGGCCGACAGCTTGATGGAGATGCCGGGGCCTTCATAAATCCCACGACCGTGGGACGCTTTGCCGATCGAGTGGATGGCTTGTTCGTACGAAGCCAGGTACTTCTGGGCGTCGTGCTCGGTGAGTGCGGCTTCACCCAGCATGTCGTAGGAATAGCGGAAGCCTTTAGCTTCGAACTTGCTGGCGTTGGCCAGGGCTTCGGCGATGGTTTCGCCGGTCACGAACTGCTCGCCCATCAGGCGCATCGCCATGTCGACGCCCTTGCGGATCATCGGCTCGCCGCTCTTGCCGATGATGCGGCTCAAGGACGAAGTCAGGCCGGCTTCGTTGTGGGTGGCGACCAGTTTGCCGGTCAGCAACAAACCCCAAGTGGCGGCGTTGACGAACAACGACGGGCTGTTGCCCAAGTGCGGGTGCCAGTTGCCGGTGCTGATCTTGTCGCGGATCAGTGCGTCACGTGTGCCTTTGTCCGGGATGCGCAGCAGCGCTTCGGCCAGGCACATCAGCGCCACGCCTTCCTGGGACGACAGGGAAAATTCCTGCAACAGGCCCTGTACAATTCCGGCACGGCCGCCGGCGCTCTTCTGATTGCGCAGTTTTTCGGCAATCGAGGCGGCGAGTTTGTTGGTGGCTTGGGCCATGGCGACCGGCAGGCGAGCCTGCTCGATCAGCATCGGCACTACTTCCGGCTCAGGGCGACGGTAGGCGGCGGTGATCGAAGCGCGCAGCACCGATTGCGGCAGGATGCTTTCAGCGAATTCCAGGAAGCACTGGTGCGCGTGGTCAGCGTGGAACTCGCCGGCGTCGTCAGCGTCTTTGCTGATCAAACCGCTCAGCTCGGTCAGGGTTGCACCACCCTCGAGTTTTTCCAGGTAATTGAAAATTGCCTGCTTGATCAGCCAGTGCGGCGTGCGATCAATCGAGGTCGCGGCAGCCTTGAGGCGCTCGCGGGTCGGGTCGTCAAGTTTGACCCCAAGGGTGGTGGTAGCCATATTTTTATCCTCATGTTTGCCACGACCGCGTGGCATCAGCTGGCGGCAAGATTAGCCGTGCAACCGCCGAGGTGCAACCGGGTGCAACCCTTTTTTTGTCGGAATAATAAGCAGCTTGTCAGGAAATAAATTCCGGTACGAACGTACCGCACCTACTTGGTGCTTTTGCTTCTAGTAAATAGCCAGGACTGCCACAAAAGGGAGCAAAAACAGGGCTTTTTCAAGTAAATCCGACTAGGTGCAACTTATTCTCCAGAAACTGGTTGCACCTTATTTGCTTTGTTGAATAGCATTCGCGCCCAAGGTGCAACCGGTCAAAAAAGACAGGTGCACCGGCTGATGGCTTTCCTGGGGAAACATCAGTCATAAATGCGCGGGCCCCGAAATCGTCTGAACAAACGTTGTCGTTTGTCGGCGGTTTCACACTCTGCCGCTACATAAAAACAAAGCCAGGGCATCACTCAATGAGCGTAAGCAATCCAACACTGATCACGTTCGTGATCTACATCGCAGCAATGGTGCTGATCGGCTTCATGGCCTATCGCTCCACCAACAACCTTTCTGACTACATTCTGGGCGGTCGCAGCCTGGGCAGCGTCGTGACTGCATTGTCCGCCGGCGCCTCCGACATGAGCGGCTGGTTGTTGATGGGCCTGCCGGGCGCTATCTACATGTCCGGTCTGTCCGAAAGCTGGATCGCCATCGGCCTGATCGTCGGTGCTTACCTGAACTGGTTGTTTGTTGCCGGCCGTCTGCGCGTGCAGACCGAGCACAACGGCGATGCGCTGACCCTGCCGGATTACTTCTCCAGCCGTTTCGAAGACAAAAGCGGCCTGCTGCGGATCATCTCCGCGGTCGTGATCCTGGTGTTCTTCACCATCTACTGCGCTTCCGGCATCGTGGCCGGTGCCCGTCTGTTCGAAAGCACCTTCGGCATGTCCTACGAGACAGCGCTGTGGGCCGGTGCTGCGGCGACGATTGCCTACACCTTCGTCGGCGGTTTCCTGGCAGTGAGCTGGACAGACACCGTACAAGCTACGCTGATGATCTTCGCCCTGCTGCTGACGCCGATCATCGTGCTGCTGGCTACCGGCGGCGTCGACACCACGTTCCTGGCCATCGAAGCGCAAGACGCCAGCAACTTCGACATGCTGAAAAACACCACCTTCATCGGCATCATCTCGCTGATGGGCTGGGGCCTGGGCTACTTCGGCCAGCCGCACATCCTCGCGCGTTTCATGGCGGCGGATTCGGTCAAGTCGATCGCCAACGCTCGCCGTATCTCCATGACCTGGATGATCCTGTGCCTGGGCGGCACCGTCGCGGTAGGTTTCTTCGGTATCGCTTACTTCTCGGCGCACCCTGAAGTGGCCGGTCCTGTGACCGAAAACCACGAACGCGTGTTCATCGAACTGGCCAAAATCCTGTTCAACCCATGGATCGCCGGTATCTTGCTGTCGGCCATTCTGGCGGCTGTGATGAGTACCCTGAGCTGCCAACTGTTGGTGTGCTCGAGCGCCCTGACCGAAGACTTCTACAAAACCTTCCTGCGTAAAACCGCTTCCCAGCTGGAACTGGTCTGGGTCGGTCGTGCCATGGTGCTGCTGGTTGCCCTGATCGCTATCGCGCTGGCCGCTAACCCGGAAAACCGCGTACTGGGTCTGGTCAGCTACGCCTGGGCCGGTTTCGGTGCAGCTTTCGGTCCGGTTGTCCTGATCTCCGTGATCTGGAAAGACATGACCCGCGACGGCGCACTGGCCGGCATCCTGGTCGGCGCGATCACCGTGATGGTCTGGAAACACTTCGAACTGCTGGGCCTGTACGAAATCATCCCGGGCTTCATCTTCGCCAGCCTGGCCATCTACATCGTCAGCAAACTGGGCGAGCCGACTAAAGGCATGCTTCAGCGCTTCGCTGCTGCCGAGGCAGATTTCCGCCTGAACAAGTGATGGGGATGAGCTGATGCTCTGACCTTTCGCCGAACATGAAAACGGCCCGCGTCCTTTTGGAGGCAGGCCGTTTTTTTTCGTATGTACGACCAATCTGACGGGTATGTCTGTAGTTCTCTTTTCCAATTTTTGAAGGATAAATCTCTAAAAAAGTAGGGGAAATCTGATTTCCCTGTCCCTCCATCAACACCCCTTGTCGCTCATGCAGAATCGCCCGCCTTCATTCTGCAGAGACACATCGGATGTTCGCTCCTGCCAATCAACCGCGTTTCACGTTGACGATCGACGGCGTCCAGAATGAGCTCAAGGTACTTGAGTTCTCGGGCGCGGAAGCCATCAGCCAGCCCTACCGTTTTGACCTGGAACTGGTCAGCGAACGGCCCGACATAGAGCTTGAAAGCCTCCTGCATCGTCAGGCGTTTCTGAGTTTTGATGCGCAGGGTTCCGGCATTCATGGCCAGATTTTTCGCGTCGGCCAAAGCGATTCCGGACAACGCCTGACGGGCTACCAAATCAGCCTCGTGCCGCGTCTGGCCTACCTCGGCCAGCGTATCAATCAGCGGATCTTCCAGCACAAAAGCGTGCCGGCGATCGTCGCGCAAATTCTCAAGGACCACGGCATCCAGCGCGATGCTTTCGAGTTTCGGCTCGGCAGCGACTACCCAGCGCGCGAGTACTGCGTGCAATACGCCGAAAGCGATCTGGCGTTCATCCAGCGGCTGTGTGCCGAGATCGGCATTCACTACCACTTTCAGCACAGCCTCGACGGGCACCTGTTGGTATTTGGTGATGACCAGACGGTTTTCCCTCGTCTGCCCGAGCCGACGCTATACCTGCCGGGCAGCGGAATGGCGGCGGATGCACCGGCCATCAAGCGTTTCAACGTGCGACTGGAAACCCGGACGACAGCGGTAACCCGTCGCGATTACGACTTCCGCAAACCGCGTCTGCAACTTGAGAGCCGCCTCGACAGTGAGCTGCGACCGGTGCTCGAGGATTACCACTTCCCGGGTCAATTCACCGACCGCGAACACGGCAAGCATCTGGCCCAGCGAGCACTCGAACGCCACAACGCCGACTTCCGTCAGGCCGAAGGTCGTGGCGACGAATCGGCTTTGGTCAGCGGGCACTTCCTGCAC
Organism: Pseudomonas sp. PMCC200344; assembly: GCF_030053095.1. Classification (NCBI taxonomy): domain Bacteria; kingdom Pseudomonadati; phylum Pseudomonadota; class Gammaproteobacteria; order Pseudomonadales; family Pseudomonadaceae; genus Pseudomonas; species Pseudomonas sp. PMCC200344. The sequence goes on from NZ_CP125618.1 coordinate 498,275, forward strand.
CTGGCCGAGCATCCGCGTCAGGCATGGAATGACCTGTGGTTGATCACCGAAATCGAACACCGTGGCCGCCAGCCGCAAGTGCTGGAAGAGTCGGTTACCAGTGACGGCCCGGATGATTTCCAGGGCTATCGCAATACCTTTCTGGCAACACCGTGGGACGTTTCGTTTCGCCCTCCACTCGGGCCGGAAAAACCACGCATGCTCGGCTATCAACCCGCCGTGGTCACCGGCCCGACCGACAGCGAAATCCATTGCGACGAGTTCGGTCGAGTCAAGGTTCAACTCGCCTGGGACCGCGACGGTCAGCTCGATGAACACTCCAGTTGCTGGCTGCGCGTCGCCACCGGCTGGGCGCACGACCGTTATGGCAGCGTGATGATCCCGCGAGTCGGCATGGAAGTGCTGGTGGGATTCGTCGACGCCGACGCCGACAAACCGCTGGTGATGGGCTGCTTGCCGAATGCCGCAACCCCAGTGCCGCTCGATCTGCCCGCCGACAAAACCCGCAGCATTTTCCGCAGCCAGAGCAGTCCCGGTGGTGGCGGTTACAACGAATTGCGCATCGAAGATCGCAAAGGCGCCGAGGAAATCTACCTGCGCGCCCAGCGAAACTGGACCCAGCACGTGCTGAATGATCAACAGGTGCAGGTCGATAACGCCCGCAGCATCGTCGTCACCGGCACCGCTCGACATGAGCTGAAGGCTGACGAGCAACGCATCACCCATGGTCAGCGCCAGACCGAAGTGAAACGGGACGATCACCTAGTGGTGGTCGGTGACCGACACATTCGCGTGACCAGCCAGGCGCTGAATGCCAGTCAGCAATTCCATGTCAGCGCCGGTCAGCAAGTGGTGATCGACGGTGGGGCCAGCGCGACGATTCAGGCGGGCGGGCAGTGGATCAATATTGGCCCCGGCGGGATTTTCAGCAGCGTGCCGATTCAGGTGGGGGGCGCGTTGATGTCGGCCATGGCTGCTTCGCCGACCTTGCCGGATGCGCCGTTGAAACTCGTCGCCGCCCCGGCGGCGCTGCTGAGTGCCGCACAGATTCTGAGCCTGAAAAGCGACGCGCCGTTCTGTGAGGAATGTGAGCGTTGCAAGGAGGGTGTCTGTGCAGCCTGATGCCTTGTCACCCCACGCCTGGTTGGATCGCCAACCGCTCAAACCTTCCGAGCAGTTGTTCGCGGTTTTCAGCAACGCGAGTGCCGCTGAACCGTTTAAAGCCTGGCAGCGTTCGATCTCCGCTCAAGCACCCAGTCCGATCTGGTCCGGCACCGCTTACGCCGAGTGGGAACCGGTGATGCCCTATGTCGGAATCGTCGCTGCTGACAGTGAGTTTTTGCAGTGGGTCGCCACAACCGAGTCTCGCGATTGGGGTTGGTTGGCGGTTTCTTCTGCCCCTCAGGAGGTGTTGGTCGAGCATCTTCGCAGCCTCACTCAAGTTCTTTTGCCCAACGGTAACGCAGTGTTTTTTCGCTTTTGGGATGGGCGTTATTTGCTGTCGATCCTTCAGTCTGCCGAGGTTAACGCTACGCAGCTGATGCCGGTGATCGGGCGCTGTTTGATCAATGGTCAATCGCTCGAAATCGGTGGCCAAGCGCTAAACAGTTCCCGTGTTTTTCCGTGGTGGGAAGTTTCCGAATCGCTGCTCAAACACCTCGGTACCGAGTTCGCAACGACCCGAATCAGCAACTTGCTGAAGTGGCTGAGCGAAGAGCGCCCTGACCTTTACGAGGCGTCTTCCGACAGCGTTTTGCGCCACAAGGTCGCGATCTTTCTTGAGGCATCGGATCTGCCTCAAGCACCCAAAACAGCCTTGGTGGAATACCTGATGGCGGAGCTGAACTGATGGATCAGATTGTACGAATCGAGCAGGAGCTCGACGGCTTTAAAGACACCTTGAGTCTGTATCGCCAACAACTCGGCGGCTTCCTAAGCAGGAATGCGGACAAGGTCAGCCGAGCTACGGACATGCCATCGCTGATGGCCATGGAGCGGAAGATCAAGCTGGGCAATACCAGCAAGTCTGTAAGCAGTGGTGATGAAGACTTTTTCTCCAGTGTTGCGCGTTGTCCGAAGAGCGGGATTCTAGAGATCGAAAGCAAGTTCGAGTCGGTCTACGACATTCCGTTAGGAAACATCCAGGTCGATGTGATTGCCATTGATGGTGGCAAGAGCACACCGGTCAAGCTCGATGAAAACGGTAAGGGGCAGTTCACAGGCACGCCTGGAAAGTTCTATCGCGTGCATGTTCAGAGTGAAGTCACCCCGGATCAAATCAATGATCTTTTTTCCTCTTACGACGGCCTCACCGAAGAGTTGGAAGGCTGGCTGCGCAAAGAGTGGGAAGGTTTCAAACCGCAGTGGTCGCAGCAGTCGGCGTCAGCTTCGTTGGCGGCGGTGGGTAATGGAATGCGCGCAGGAAGTTGGGACGCGATTCAGGCTGTTTGGGATGGCATCGGTGAACTCACTGACATTCTGAAAGACCCTAACGCCTTTGCTGAGAAACTGGGTGAAAGCACAGGAGAACTCGCAAGACTCGCAGTAAGCGCTCCAGACATGATGGAAAAAGCCATGTTGCTGGCCACCGACGAAGCGGCGCTGTGTCTGCTGATGCGCACCGCAGTGCTATGGCTCGAAGCATTGCCACCTTCGCAACTGACCGGGTCCTCGGCCGAGGCTATTTCCAAAGTCGTGGTTGGTTTGGTCATCGACTTGTTAATTGGCTTGGTGTTGAGCCTGGTCGGGGTTGGCATTGCCTGGCTGATAGTGCGCCTGGCCAAGTACAGCGCGCAGATTTTTCAGGCAGCAATGGGCTTCGTGAAGTCGATGGTCACGATCATCAATAACTTTATGGAGTATGTAGATCGCTACAAAAAAGTCGCCGCGCGCGGTGTTGCTGCGGGACTAAAAAAAGGTCGGATGCAACTTCGCTGGAATGGCCGCAAAAACACCACACTGAAAAAAGACGAGCACCACGACAACGTCCCGGATCAGGCGAAAAACCCCAACGGTGACAGCGCCGATTCCGTTGATAAAACCGCCACCAACAAATGTCCGGTGTCGATGGTCACCGGCGAAGAACTGCTGACCCTCACCGACGGTTTACTGGACGGGATTTTGCCGTTCGACTTCACCCGGCTCTATCGCACCAGCGCCGCCGAGATCGATATCGGCCTCGGATTCGGCTGGAGTCACAGCCTTGCGCATCGACTGGAAATCGACGGCGACACCGTCATCTGGATCGACCACGAAAACCGCCGCACCTCCTTCCCGCTGCCGAACCACGAACGTCCGGCGATCCACAACAGCCTGTCGCGTGCGGCGATTTATCTCGGCGATCAACCCGAAGAACTGATCCTCGCCCAGGCGGGTGACGACGCACGGTTCTATCACTTTCATAACGGTCGGTTGACGGCGATCAGCGACGCTTACGACAACCGTCTGCGCATCACCCGCGATCGACAAGACCGCATCAAACGCCTCGACAACGGTGCCGGTCGCGCCTTGTTGCTGCGCTATGACCGCAGCCATTTGGTCGCCGTCGAGTATCAGCGCTTTCATCCGGCCGACACCCTCGACGAGGCCTGGCACACCGAACAGACGCTGGTCACGTATCACTACGACGAACGCGATCAACTGATCGAAGCCACCAACGCCGCCGGCGAAAGCGAACGCTACGACTACGACGATCAGCACGTCATCTTGCAGCGGCAACTGACCGGTGGGGCGAGTTTCTTCTGGGCGTGGGAAAGGTCCGGCAAGGCGGCCCGATGTGTCCGCCATTGGGCGTCGTTTTCACAGATGGACGCGCGTTATGTCTGGGATGAGCAGGGCAGTGTCACCGTCCAGAACATCGACGGCAGTGAAGAGGTTTACGTCCACGACGATCGGGCGCGGCTGGTGCGCAAGGTCGAACTGGATGGTGGCGAACACCTCAAGGCCTACGACGATAAAGGTCGGTTGATTGCCGAGCAGGATCCGCTCGGCGCCGTCACCGAATACCGTTACGACGAAGTCGGACGGCTTATTGCGCTGATTCCACCGGAAGACGAACCGACGGCCTACGAGTACCGCAACGGTTTCCTGCACGCGCGGTACCGCGGTAAAGCGGTCTGGACTTCTCAGCGCAATGCTCAGGGCGCTATCACCGAAGCGACCGATCCCGACGGCCATGTCAGCCACTACCACTACGACAAAAAAGGCCAGCTGCTGTCGATCCGTTACCCGGACAACAGCCGGCATCTGTTCGTCTGGAGCGCCTTAGGCCAATTGCTCGAAGAGACCTTGCCGGACGGTGGCCAGCGGCGGTTTTCCTACGATGCGATGGGTCGGCAGCTTACCCGTCAGGATGAACACGGCGCCGTCACCCAGTACCAATGGGATGCCGTTGGCCGACTGATTCAGACGACGCTTCCTACCGGTGCCAGCCGCGCGTTCAGCTACAACGCCTACGGCAAGATCACCGCCGAGCGCGACGAACTGGGGCGTTTCACGCGTTACGAATACGTCGACGATCTGCACCTGGTCAGCCGCCGCCTCAACGCCGACGGCACCCAGCTGAAGTACCGCTACGACAACGCCCAGCTGTTGCTCACCGAAATCGAAAACCAATACGGTGAAAAATATCAGCTGGACTACACGGCCAACGGCCTGATCCGACAAGAAACCGGGTTCGACGGCCAGCGCACGGCGTATGCCTACGACCTCAACGGCCATCTGCTGGAGAAAACCGAGTTCGGCGAGGACGACTCGCAGCTGGTGACGGCTTATCAGCGGGATTCGGCAGGACGCCTGCTGGTCAAAACGTTGCCCGACGGCGTCAAGGTCGAGTATCGCTATGACAGCCTTGGCCGCCTGGTCAGCGTCGACGACGGCCACGATCATCCGCTGGAATTCGAGTACGACCCACAGGACCGCCTGATCACCGAACATCAGGGCTGGGGCACCTTGCGCTATGGCTACGACGCCTGCGGTCAGCTGAATCGCCTGCGCCTGCCGGACAACAGCAAACTCGACTACCGCCACGCCAAGGGTGGCGTGCTGGCCGCCATCGACCTCAACGGTGCGCGACTCACCACTCACCAATTCGCCTTCGGTCGCGAACAGCAACGCCAGCAAGGCCTGTTGCTCAGCGAATATGCCTACGACGATCAGGGACGCCTGAAGGCCCACGCCGTCAGCCAACGGCAACAACCGCTGTATCGCCGCGACTATGCCTACAACGCCAACGGCAATCTCGACAGCATCGCCGACACCCGCCAAGGCCAGCGCAGCTATCAGTACGATCCACTCAACCGCCTGACCCGCGTGCGCCACAGCCGCGACGACCCAGCGGAAAGCTTCGCCCACGACCCGGCCGGCAACCTGCTGATGCAGGACCGCCCCGGTGCCGCGACCGTCAAAGGCAATCGCCTGCTCATGCAAGGCGATCGCCATTACGACTACGACGCCTTCGGTAACCTGATCCGCGAACGCCGCGGCACCGCGCAAAAACTCGTCACCGAATACCGCTACGACTGCCAACACCGCTTGGTCGGCGTCACAACCCCTGACGGCCGCAGCGCCAACTACCGCTACGACGCCTTCGGCCGCCGCATCAGCAAAACCGTCGACGGCAACATCACCGAGTTCTTCTGGCAAGGCGACCACCTCATCGCCGAAAGCAGCCGCGAGCACTACCGCAGCTACCTCTACGAACCGGGCAGCTTCCGCCCACTGGCCATGCTCGACGGCAAAGGCCCGCGCAAGGCTTGCCCGTTTTACTACCAGCTCGATCACCTGGGTACGCCGCAGGAACTGACTGATTTTGGTGGCGAGATTGTTTGGTCGGCGAAGTACAACGCCTACGGCAAAGTCACTCGCCTCGCGTTCGGTGGGGGAGAGCAGCTCGAGCAACCGTTGCGGTTTCAAGGGCAGTACTTCGATGCCGAGAGTGGTCTGCACTACAACCGGCATCGGTACTATGATCCAGAGGTGGGTCGGTACCTGACGCCGGACCCGATCAAGTTAGCGGGTGGGCTGAACCAGTATCAGTACACACCGAATCCGACGGGGTGGGTTGATCCGTTGGGGCTGAGCGGGAATTGCCCGCCGCCGAATAAACCAGGGTGTGGGGCGCCGGATGATACGACTGGCGCTAAGGTTAATGAGGGTGAGCCTGAGTTACCGAAGCCTAAACTGAGTGCTGCGGAGCTTGCCAAGAAAGAAGTTAAAAGATTAAACGACAGTCAAGGCATGCATATGGTTGGAAAGCATGACCCTGAAGTTCCTCGTGCGGCTCATAAGCAAAGGGCAATTGATGGCACAGATCCTATTACAGGGGTGACACCTAAAGACAAGATAGGGAATCCAAGCTCTAGATTCTATAGCTGGGAGCTACAATTGGAGGCTTATAAGATGGCAACTTCTCGAGAGGCAAACGGTCTACCGAAATTTACAGGGACTGATAAAAAAGGTCGGAAAATTGTGAGAATGAGGTTTCCTGACGGCGGTGAAGGTTATATACCAAATTCGAAAAATAAAAATGAACCTAAACTGGTAAAGATGAACGGAATAGAAATGAAATTCAGCAAAAAAGAAAAACCATTCACATTGTATCCAATCAAGTAGGTGGCGTTTTGATAGAGCCTAGTACCGGCTATTCATATATCCCTACGCCTTCATATTTTTTAGGCGGATTTGATATATATGACAGGGAAGAAACGTTAGGTGAGGAGTTGGGTAGGTTTAACCCAAATGACCCAATAGATCGAAAGACTTTGGTGCTTCATTATTGTTTGGTTGAATTTTCAGAGCTTTCATACAGGCATAAGTATTTGCTTGTGGGTTGTCTAGATAAAGCTCTGCGAGATGCCAGTTATGATTTCCAAGCTTTGTTAGAAAATGATCCTGAAGAGTACTCATCGTTACCTTCGGGGTGGGACAAAATGGACAATCCTCGAGCTTTTTTCGAAGAGGTTTTTCGGTTAGCAACTGTGGAGTGGAAAGACGACCTTCAAAAAGCCAGTCTTGAAGATCAATCCACTTGGTAGAGGACGTCTCTGAGCGGAAGCGAAATTTCTGGGCAAGGTCGTCGGAAGTTTCCTTCAAGTTGTAGCGGTTTTCATGAACTGGTGCGCAACGGACCTCATCGATAGTCTCTTAGCTGTCTCTGCAAACTCAGTGACAGGGCGTGGAAGCCCTTCTATCGTTAGGCGCATCAAGCGCCACCAGTTCGGCGTGTTTTATCGTCTGTGTTTTATGGTGGCTGTGCGCGGGGCGCTTTCGAGTGCGCCGGGTGCCTAACGTCCCGGTCTTCCACACCTGCGTACAGCCGCCACCCATTGCGTGGAAGCGATTTCTGGCGGCGTCAATCCATACGTTAGGACTAAAATCGATGAAAACACTTCACCCCGATCCTCCCTACGAAAAACCAACCCCCCATCCCCAAAGCCGCTTCATGGCGCTCACCAGCAATTGCGACGACATGCCAACCCTGTTCGTCGACACCCAAGCGCCGCTGGATGTTTTATATGACGCTGCCAACTACCGAATTCGCGCCGTCACCCAAGTGATGGAGAACTTGTCCATGCGCGGTTCGATCGAGTGTCAGTCCTTCATTCTTAGTGATTTTGCTTTGCTCTGTGCCATTCCGTTGCGGGATGGGTGTGATGTGCTGGATGTGTTAGGGCGACGATTGAAGGCTCGGTCTTCGGAGTAGCGCCGGGGGCTTTCGCTGATGCTGTTCAGTTAAGTTGATACGCACGTTTTTGTAGCAGCTGGCGAAGCCTGCGTTCGGCTGCGCAGCAGTCGTAAACCCTGCCTGCACGGTGCACCTGAAACACCGCAAGCTCTGATTTTACGACTGCTGCGCAGCCGAACGCAGGCTTCGCCAGCTGCTACAGATCGTGTTGCGGCCTAGCTGAGGTGTGTTTTCCCCTTTATGCGTGCTGCAACTGCCCGCTCGGCTGTGAGGCCCTGACGTTCGCCGCTGTACAAGGTAAACTTCCCGCCCTTCGCAGGAGCAGCCATGAATTATCGTCACGCCTTCCATGCCGGCAATCACGCCGATGTGTTCAAACACCTGACTTTGACCCGCATCATCGCCTTGATGTCGCGCAAGGAGCAGCCGTTTGCCTATCTCGACACTCACGCCGGCATTGGTCTGTATGACCTGCAGGGTGATCAGGCGAGTCGTACCGGTGAGTACCTGGAAGGTATTGCGCGTTTGTGGGATCAGCCGGATCTGCCGGCGTTGACCGCGGATTACATGAAGGTGCTGCACGACATGAACCCGGATGGCCAGTTGCGCTATTACCCAGGGTCGCCTGAGTTGGCGCGGCGTCTGACGCGGCCGCAGGATCGGGTGATGCTCAACGAAAAGCACCCGGAAGACGGTGTGTTGCTCAAAGATAATATGGCGGGCGACCGTCGGGTGAAGGTGCATCTGGGTGAAGGCTGGCATGTGCCGCGTGCGATGTTGCCGGTGCAGGAGAAGCGGGCGGTGATGTTGATTGATCCGCCGTTCGAGCAGCTGGATGAGATGCAGCGCTGTGCGGCGTCGCTGAAAGAGGCGATTGGGCGGATGCGGCAAACCGTGGCAGCGATCTGGTACCCGGTGAAGGATCAGCGCATGTTGCGTCGTTTTTATCAGGATCTGGCGGGTACGGGCGCGCCGAAGTTGTTGCGGGTCGAGTTGTTGGTGCATCCGCTGGATACGCCGAACAGTTTGAACGGGTCCGGGTTGGCGATTGCGAATCCGCCGTGGGGGCTGGAAGAGGAATTGCGTGAGTTGCTGCCGTGGTTGTCCAAGAAGTTGGGGCAGACCCAGGGTGGTTGGCAGATGGATTGGTTGATTGCTGAGAGTTGATCGCCTGATCAGATGCATTGATGGCGTTTGAGAGGACGCCTTCGCGGGCAAGCCTCGCTCCTACAGGTCGGTGTGACCGTAGGCGCGAGGCTTGCCCGCGATGCTTTCAGGGCCCGAAAGTCAGATTGGGCAAGTCACGCCCGTACCGCCAATCCCGCAATACCCTTCAGGGTTTTTCGCCAGGTATTGCTGGTGATAAGCCTCGGCGAAGTAGACCGTCGGCGCTTCTTCGATTTCGGTGGTGATGGTGCCTTTGCCTGCCTTGGTCAGTTCGACCTGGAACACCTGCTCGCTGTGCTTGGCGGCAGCCAATTGCGTCGGGTTGGTCGCATAGATCACCGAGCGGTACTGCGTGCCGATGTCATTGCCCTGACGCATGCCCTGAGTTGGGTTGTGCAATTCCCAGAACATCTTCAGCAGCTCTTCGTAGCTGACTTTTGCCGGCTCGTAGACCACCAGAACCACTTCGCTGTGACCGGTCAGGCCCGAGCAGACTTCTTCATACGTCGGGTTCGGCGTAAAACCACCGGCGTAACCCACCACCGTACTGACCACGCCTTCACGCTGCCAGAACTTGCGTTCCGCGCCCCAGAAGCATCCGAGGCCGAAGATCGCGAAATCCACATCGGTGACGAACGGGCCCAGCAGCGGGGCGTCGTGGACGAAGTGTTTTTCCGGCAGGTTCATTGGGGTTTCGCGGCCAGGCAGAGCTTGTTCTTTAGTCGGGAGCACGTTTTTGTTCACCAGAATTTCCGAGCGCAGAACCATGATCAGTCCTCTCAGTCAGGTTGGGGATGTAGGTAGACAGACCGCCAGTTTGCCCAATTATCCCTGTGGGAGCGAGCCTGCTCGCGAAAGCGGCGTGACAGTCGACATCATTGTTGCCTGACACACCGCTTTCGCGAGCAGGCACGCTCCCACAGGGTTTTGTGCAATGACTGAAGAATGTCAGGCGATCGGGCCACGCGGATAGCGCTTGAGCTTTTCGATCAGCTCGGTGCCCGGGATCGGTCGGTCGAACAGGTAACCCTGGCCGACGTCGCAGCGGTGACGGCGCAAGAAAGCCAACTGCTCGGCAGTTTCGATGCCTTCAGCCACGACCTTGAGTTTCAGGTTGTGGGCCATGGCGATCACCGCGGAGGTGATTTCCATGTCGTCCTGATTGTCGGGGATTTCGTGGATGAAGCTTCGATCAATCTTAATGATGTCGATCGGGAATTTTTTCAAGTAACTGAGCGACGAGTAACCGGTGCCGAAGTCATCCATGGCCAGGGTCAGGCCCAGGCGCTTGAGCTGATCGAGCTGCAAGTGGGTGTCTTCGGTGGCTTCCAGCAGCAGGCCTTCGGTGAGTTCGAGTTCCAGCAGGTTTGCCGGCAGCGCTTCTTCCTTGAGGATGTTGGCGATGGACGACACCAGGTCCGGATCGGAGAACTGCTTGGGCGACAGGTTGATTGCCACCTGAAGATTGCCCAGGCCTGCGGCGGTCAGGTCTTTGCTCATGCGGCAGGCCTGGCGGGCGATCCATTTACCGATGGGGATGATCAGCCCGGTTTCTTCGGCGACACTGATGAACTGGTCCGGGCGGATCATGCCTTTTTCCGGATGGTTCCAGCGAAGCAGCGCTTCCATCCCCAACAGTCGACCGCTGCGCAGGCAGAGCTTGGGCTGGTAGAACACGTCCAGCTCGTTCTGGGTCAGGGCGCGGCGCAGGTTGTTTTCGACGAACAGTTTGTAGCTGGCTTCGGCGTTCAGCGCTTCGGTGAACACTTGGACCTGATGTTTACCGTTGGCCTTGGCCTTGTGCAGCGCGAGGCCGGCATTGCGCATCAGGGTTTGCGGATCGCGACCGTGCAACGGCGCGCAGGCCAGGCCCACGGAGCCGGTGACGCTGATCAGCTGGTTGTCGACGAACATCGGTTTGTCGAGGGTCGCCAGCAATTGATTGGCAATCTGTTGGCCCGCACGCAGGTCGGTGTCGTCCAGCAGCACGGCGAATTCGTTACTGGCGAACCGCGCCAGGCTGCCACTCGGGCTCAGGCTGTTGCGCAGGCGTCGGGCCAGGCTGATCAGCAGTTTGTCACCGGTCTGGTGGCCGAGGCTGTCGTTGATTCGCTTGAAGTTGTCGATGTCCACCAGCAACAAGCTGATCGGGGTATCGCTGTCTCGGGCGAAACGTTCATCGAGGTTGCGGATGAAGGCCGGGCGGTTGCCGAGGTTGGTCAGGTTATCGGTGTAAGCCAGACGCTCGATGCGCTGCTGAGCGAGCTTGGTCTGGGTAATGTCTTCGTAAATGCCGATGTAATGCGTCAGCTCGCGGTTGTCGCCGTAGACTTTGGAAATCGACAACTGGCCCCAGTAGGGTTCAAGGTTTTTGCGGCGGCTTTTGAACTCACCCTGCCAGCTGTTGCTCTTGGCCAGCGCCGAGTGCGCGTCGAATAACAGTTCGCTGAGGTTTTCCAGTGCCGGCAGTTCCGACAGCCGCTGGCCGTGAACTTCTTCAGTGGTGTACTGGGTGATCGCCGTGAAGCTCGGGTTGACGTATTCCACCACGCCATCGCAATTGACCAGCAAAAAGGCGTTCGCGCTTTGCTCTACCGCACGCTGGAACAGGTGCAGGGCGCTGGTGGCGGTGCGACGGTTGTGGTTGTTGATGACTTGGGCAAACTGATCCGCCAGCTCACCGGCGAAAGCAATTTCGTCCGATTGCCAGGCGCGGGTCGTACCGGTCTGCTCCAGGCAGAGTACGCCGACCACTTGGCCATCGACGCGGATGCTGGCGTCGAGCATCGCATTCACATCGTGTGGGCGCAGGTGTTCGGCCATTTCCCGGGTGCGCGGGTCGCGCATGGCGTTGTGGGCGTCGATGGCGCGGCCGGTGTGCAAGGCTTCCACGTAGTCGGGGAAGTTACTGACGTCGATCGGCTCCGGCAGCAGGTATTCCTGGTTGGCGCGGTGATAGGCCGAAATCGGCACGAGCAGCGAACCTTCGAGGTTCCACAGACTGGCGCAGTCGATTTCGTAAATGTCACAGGCACTGCGAGTGATCAGTTCGGCGGCTTCTTTCAGGGAGTTGTTGCTGCTATAGCGCTGGCGGGTCAGCAGCAGGATCAAGTCTTGCTGGGCGCGCACTCGGTCCAGGTGCAGGAGCTGTTCCTGCTGCGCGCGCTGATTGAGTTCCAGAGCGATTTGCAGGCGAGAGTTCTGGGTTTCGAGGTCCAGGACCGGCAGCAGTTGCTCGCCCTCGAACAGGCCGTCGACCACTAGCAGATAGCCGCGCAGCAGGTGTCGATTGTGTTGTTTGTAGGCTTCGCCCAGCTCCAGCAGGTTCAAGGAGCCTGCGGCGGTGTGCAGGGTGTAGCGGATCAGGTAATGCGGGCTTTCGGTGAGTTGCTGCTGAACCGCGTCATGCAGCTGATAGCGCGCTTCGGGCTCCATCAGACTGGCGTAGGGCGAGCCGACCAGAGCACAGAGCTCCACGGCCGGCAGGCCGAACTGTCGTTCGCAATTGGGATCAAGAAACAGCAGCGCCCAGCTCGCTTCATTCAGCCGTTCGAAACGCAGCATGCCAAGCCGCGAGGGCACAGGCAACTGCGTCACTACCTCGGCCACCATACGGCTGGCGGCATCGGGTTGGCTCTTCATATGGAGGGAAACTCGCTTCGAATAGGCTGAACGCGCCGGGCTCTCGCCCTCTTTACTGTTACCTGCGGCAAGGTTGCATCATTGCGACACTGACTGACAAGAGACATGAAGGCCAAGTGCTATAAGAATATGTCGGCAGGCGCGAAGATTTCTCCAGCGCAGGGCCGAAACTAATGTTTTTGACCGAAAAGATCGCAGGCTTCGGCAGCTCGTTGGGATGGTGTACAGCCTGTAGGAGCTGCCGAAGGCTGCGATCTTTTTGGGATCACCGAAGTGCTATGCCGACCGACTGCAAAAGGTTGCCATCCCGGTCGTGATAGCTGACACGAACCTGTTCGGCATCGACGATCATATGGGCAAAGTTGTCCTGGCTGACCACCTGGCTGGTCAGTTCATGCTGATAGTCGCCGGCGGCTGTTCGCGCCAATGGTTGATCGAGGATGAAGGTGGAGGCCTTGGCGTACGGCAGTAGTTTGCTGTTGCACAAGGGTGAGGAGACGATGGTGTGCACCTCGAAGTCCGGGTCTTCGCTGTGGGTCAGACGACTCGTCAAAGAGCCGTGGACATCGCCGGAAACGAAGAAGACGTTCTTGATGTGGTGTGTACGAATGGTCTCCAGCAGCCGCAGACGCTGTTCGGGAAAGGCTTTCCACGCGTCATCGCCGTGAGCTTTGCGGTCGGGGTAGAACATCACGCTGGTGACCACGAACTTCACCCTGGCCGGGCTGTGAATCAGCCATTTGCACAAGGCCTGTTCCTGTTCTTCGTCGAGGATGCGTCGATCATTGGCCGACAGGTTGCGTCGGGTTCGACTGTCAGTGACAAACCATTCGATATCGCCTTCGGCGAATTGATACCAATACTGTTCCAGCTTTCTGTTTATTTGCCCATTGGGAAGAAGTTCATGCGCCGGGCTGTGACTGGCTTGATACAACTCATACGCCGCCATGGCATTTTTGTATAAATAGGCATCGGCCTTACTTTCGTTGGCGGGCCAGTTGTCTTCAATTTCATGATCATCGAGGATCATGTAAGTCGGCACGCTGGACATTAACTTGGCAATATTGGGTTGGGAAAAAGCTGCTCGGTACTTATTGAGTATTTCCTTATATTCCCGGTCGGGAGCAATGACGTTCAGGTCATCGACATAGATTTGATCGCCGGTCATCAGCATGGCGCTGATGGGCGGTTCGGCCTGCTGCGCCAGATTCGAGATCGAGGCGAAAATCCTGTCCCCCAGATGCGGTGCAGACGGGACGCCCGCGGTCATGCGCAGGTAACGACATGAGCCGACGATATAGGCCCTTGGAATCTTGGATTTGCTGGACTGCGTGCGAAACCGGTAGATATCCCGCGGCCATTGCAGCGGCAGTTCCTGAATCGTTTCCACGGTGTGCACCGGGCTCATGGGGCTGAACCAGCCTGCCTGGTATTCGTACTCGGTATCGGTGGCAAGGTCGTTGAGTGCAATCACATCGGACATATCACGCAAGATCGTCAACTTTGCAAATACACCTTGGGACCAGCGCTCTTCGCCAGGCCGGCGATAACGAATGCCTGCAAATACCGGCGCATGGTTTTGAAGTTCGCCGCGCAAGAAGATGCGTGCATGATTAGTTGTAGTGTGGCCAATAATAGGGCCGACAGTCGGTTTGAACATGTTCGAATCCATTCGAAGTAATGCTAACTAAGCAAAATAAGTTGATAAGGGTTTTAGCGACAATTAGTTGAAATAAGCTTAGTTATTGGTTCGCAAAAAATATCGAGAAGAAGTGGACTGGAGTTGTGGGCGACGTAAGCCGCGAATGTAGGAAAGGGGTGTTGGGTGACTTTCTTCCAGGCAAAAAAAGCCCCGCCAAACTGGCGGGGTTGAGGTACGAGCGTGGCGCTCGGAAAACGTGGAACGCGACGGGCCCTCCGGTGAGGGAGGGCCGGCCGGTGTTACAGCAGGATGGTGCGGATGTCTGCCAGCAGGTCGCTCAGACGCTTGGTGAAGCGTGCAGCAGCGGCGCCGTTGATCACACGGTGATCGTAGGACAGCGACAGCGGCAGCATCAGTTTCGGCTGGAAGGCTTTGCCGTCCCAGACTGGCTGGATGGTTGCCTTGGAAACACCGAGGATCGCCACTTCCGGCGCGTTGACGATCGGCGTGAAGCCGGTGCCGCCAATGTGGCCGAGGCTGGAAATGGTGAAGCAGGCGCCTTGCATGTCGTCAGCGGTGAGCTTTTTGTCGCGGGCTTTGGCGGCCAGCACGGCGGCTTCGGCTGCCAGTTGCAACAGGCTCTTCTGGTCGACGTTCTTGATGACCGGTACCAGCAGGCCTTCAGGGGTGTCGACGGCGAAGCCGATGTTCACGTACTTCTTGCGGATGATCGCCTTGCCGCTTGGTGCCAGCGAACTGTTGAAGTCCGGCAGTTCCTTGAGCAGGTGCGCGCAGGATTTGAGCAGCAGCGGCAGGATGGTCAGCTTGACGCCAGCCTTCTCTGCAACGGCTTTCTGAGCGATACGGAACGCTTCCAGGTCGGTGATATCAGCCGAATCGAACTGAGTCACGTGCGGAATGTTCAGCCAGCTGCGGTGCAGGCTCGACGCGCCGATTTGCATCAGGCGAGTCATCGGGACTTCTTCGGTTTCACCGAAGCGGCTGAAGTCCACGACCGGAATCGGCGGGATGCCAGCGCCGCCAGTTGCGCCAGCCGCAGCGGCCGGTGCTTCCTTGGCCTTGTGCATCATGGCTTTGACGTAGACCTGAACGTCTTCTTTCAGGATGCGACCGTGCGGGCCACTGGCGCCGACGGCGTTCAGCTCGACGCCGAATTCACGGGCCAGTTGGCGTACAGCCGGGCCAGCATGAACCTTGGCGCCCGGCTTGGCCGGTGCAGCAGCCGGTGCGGCCGGTGCCGGAGCGGCAGGCGCTGCGGCGGCTGGAGCTGGAGCGCTAGGTGCAGCAGCGGCTGGAGCCGGGGCAGCAGCAGGCGCAACGCCTTTGACTTTCAGCTTCAGGATCAGGTCGCCGGTACCGACTTCGTCATCCAGCTTGATGGAAACGCTTTCCACCACGCCAGCGGCAGGCGATGGAATTTCCATGCTCGCCTTGTCAGATTCCAGGGTGATGAGCGACTGATCGGCTTCAACGGTATCGCCGGCCTTGACCAGGACTTCGATGATCTTGGCCTTGCCCGCAGAGCCAATGTCCGGGACATGGATGTCCTGAACGCTGTCGGCAACCGGTGCAGCCGGAGCCGCAGCGACTGGCGCTGGAGCAGCGGCAGCAGGTGCCGCCGCCTGAGCTGGCGCGGCCGCAGCCGGTGCCGCGGCACCTACCACTTTCAGCGCCAGAATCAGGTCGCCAGTGCCGACTTCGTCGTTGAGCTTGACGCTGATGCTTTCGACCACGCCAGCGGCGGGCGAAGGGATTTCCATGCTGGCCTTGTCGGATTCCAGGGTGATCAGCGACTGATCAGCCTCGACGGTGTCGCCGACCTTGACCTGGATCTCGATGATCTGGGCCTTGCCTGACGAACCGATATCCGGCACGTGCACTTGCTGGGTGGTTGCAGCAGCAGGCGCGGCAGCTGGCGCTGGAGCCGCGGCGGCAGGAGCAGTCGCCGGTTTCGCTTCAGCTTTTGGCGCCTGCGCAGCGGCAGCCGCAGGGGCGGCAGCAGCGGCACCTTCGACTTCCAGCTCCAGCAGTTCGTCGCCTTCTTTCAGGCGATCGCCGATTTTTACTTTCAGGCTTTTGACGATGCCGGCCTTGGGCGCAGGAATTTCCATGCTCGCCTTGTCCGACTCAAGCGTCAGGATGCTCTGGTCGGCTTCGATGCGGTCGCCGACCTTCACAAATAGTTCGATTACTTCACCTTCACCGCTGCCGATGTCAGGTACGCGAATGAGTTCGCTCACAGAGTGTCTCCTCAGCAGTCCAGTGGGTTGCGTTTTTCCGGGTTGATCCCGAACTTGGCGATGGCTTCAGCCACCACCTTAGGTTCGATATCACCACGGTCAGCCAAGGCTTCCAGGGCTGCCAACACCACGAAATGACGGTCGACTTCGAAGAAGTGACGCAGCTTCTTACGGCTGTCACTGCGGCCGAAACCATCGGTGCCCAGGACTTTGAATTCCTTGGACGGGACCCACTGACGAATTTGCTCAGCGAACAGCTTCATGTAGTCGGTAGACGCGATGACCGGACCTTGACGGCCGTTCAGGCACTCTTCGACATAGCTCAGTTTAGGCTTCTGGCCCGGGTGCAGACGGTTGCTGCGCTCGACGGCCAGGCCATCGCGCCGCAGTTCGTTGAAGCTGGTAACGCTCCACACGTCAGCGCCGACGTTGAACTGTTCACGCAGGATTTTCGCCGCTTCGCGAACTTCGCGCAGGATGGTGCCGGAGCCCATCAGCTGAACGTGGTGCGCCGCTTCGCGGGTGTCTTCCTCGAGCAGGTACATGCCCTTGACGATGCCTTCCTCGACACCGGCCGGCATGGCTGGCTGCTGGTAGGACTCGTTCATCACGGTGATGTAGTAGAAGATGTCCTGCTGCTCTTCGGTCATCTTCTTCATGCCGTCCTGGATGATCACCGCCAGCTCGTAGCCGTAGGTTGGATCAAAGGTGCGGCAGTTCGGGATGGTGCCAGCCAGGATGTGGCTGTGACCGTCTTCGTGTTGCAGGCCTTCGCCGTTCAGCGTGGTCCGGCCGGCGGTGCCACCGATCAGGAAGCCACGGGTACGGCTGTCGCCTGCGGCCCAGGCGAGGTCGCCGATACGCTGGAAGCCGAACATCGAGTAGAAGATGTAGAACGGCAGCATTGGCTGGTTGTGGCTGGAGTACGAAGTACCGGCAGCGATGAAGGAGCTCATGGCGCCCGCTTCGTTGATGCCTTCTTCGAGGATCTGGCCCTTCTTGTCTTCGCGGTAGAACATCACCTGGTCTTTATCGACTGGCTCGTAGAGCTGGCCGACGGACGAGTAGATGCCCAACTGGCGGAACATGCCTTCCATACCGAAGGTACGGGCTTCGTCCGGGATGATCGGGACGATGCGCGGACCGATTTCCTTGTCCTTGACCAGTTGCGCGAGGATCCGCACGAACGCCATGGTGGTGGAAATTTCACGGTCGCCCGAACCATCAAGAATGGCCTTGAGGGTGTCCAGCGATGGGGTCGGAATGCTGAAGCTCTGCGCGCGACGCTGTGGTACGAAACCGCCCAATGCAGTACGGCGCTCGCTCAGATAACGGGCTTCGGCGCTGTTGGGTTCTGGCTTGAAGAACGGCAGGCTTTCCAGCTCGGAGTCTTTAACCGGAATGTCGAAACGATCGCGGAACAGCTTCAGGCTTTCAACATCCACTTTCTTGGTGTTGTGCGCAGTGTTCTTCGCTTCGCCGGCACCGGTGCCATAACCTTTGATGGTCTTGGCCAGGATGACGGTCGGTTGTTCTTTGTGGTTGACCGCTTCGTGGTACGCCGCGTAGACCTTGTACGGGTCGTGACCGCCACGGTTGAGTTTCCAGATCTCGTCGTCGGACAAGTCTTCAACCATCGCCTTGAGTTCTGGCGAGTTGAAGAAGTGTTCACGAACGAACGCGCCGTCTTTGGCTTTGTAGTTCTGGTACTCGCCGTCGATGACTTCGTCCATGCGGCGTTGCAGGATACCGTCGACGTCTTTGGCCAACAGTGGGTCCCAGAAACGGCCCCAGATGACTTTGGTCACGTTCCACTGAGCACCGCGGAACACGCCTTCGAGTTCCTGAATGATCTTGCCGTTGCCGCGAACCGGGCCATCAAGGCGCTGCAGGTTGCAGTTAATAACGAAGATCAGGTTGTCGAGCTTCTCGCGGCCAGCCAGCGAGATCGCGCCCAGGGATTCCGGCTCGTCGCACTCGCCGTCGCCCAGGAAGCACCAGACTTTTTGCTTGCCTTCAGGGATAAAACCACGGGCTTCCAGGTACTTCATGAAGCGTGCCTGGTAGATCGCCTGGATCGGGCCAAGACCCATGGATACGGTCGGGAACTGCCAGAAATCAGGCATCAGCCAAGGGTGCGGGTAGGACGACAGGCCCTGACCGTCGACTTCCTGGCGGAAGTTGTTCATCTGGTCTTCGGTGATGCGGCCTTCCATGAACGCACGGGCGTAAACGCCTGGCGAGGTGTGACCCTGGAAGTAGATCAGGTCGCCGCCGTGTTCGTCGGTCGGGGCCTGGAAGAAATAGTTGAAGCCGATGTCGTACAGGGTTGCGCTGGAGGCGAAGCTGGAGATGTGACCGCCCAGGTCAGAATCTTTCAGGTTCGTACGCATCACCATGGCCATCGCGTTCCAGCGTACCAACGAGCGAATGCGGCGTTCCATGAACAGGTCGCCAGGCATGCGTGCTTCGTGGGTAACGGGAATGGTGTTGCGGTATGGCGTGGTGATGGCGTAAGGCAATTGCGAACCGCTACGGGTTGCGAGTTCGCCCATACGGGTCATCAGATAGTGAGCGCGGTCTTCGCCTTCTTTGTCGAGAACCGATTCCAGGGCGTCCAGCCATTCCTGGGTTTCGACGGGATCGAGGTCTTGCATGGCTTGCTCCAGGGCGGAAAGGCTTCCAGAATCGGTTGCCTGAGTTTGCGACTGGCCTTGTGGGCAGACGATATAAATTCTTGGATTGCCGAGAGGTTGTTCCGGCGGCGTGTAGTTTTACTACAAATCATCGGGCATTTCAGCCTTTCGAATGTATATACGAGTAGTAAAACTACAGATGAGCGGCTTGTGGCCTCTAGCTGCGTTGTGAGAATAATCGTTAAGGTTGGTCTTTTGCCAACCAGAAAAGGTGAAAGCTTGATGCTGTCTGCCAAAAATAAAGAAATTTCAGCTATTTCTAACCTTTGTTCGACAGTCGATCAGGTAGTGCATTCTCGCGAATCACTACATGCAGCCCTCTACACGCCGATCAAGGATAGACCATGAGCCTCCCTTCGCTTGCCGAACTGCCTGGCATCCTCCTGCCGTTTGTCACCCGCGCCGAGCAGTCGTTCCGTACGGCCGTCGCGGTGCTTCCCGACGATCATGGCCTGGCCGGCTGGACGCCTGAACGCTGGGCACAATTTGCCCGCGTCACCGCTGCCAGCGACTTCGTGATTGAACAAAGTGTCCGTGACCCACTGATGTTGCTGGAGCTGGTGCAGTCCGGTGAGCTGGACCGAAGTTTTGCGCCCGGCGAGCTGTGCGCACAGATGGCGGCAGCGGTGAATGCAGCAGAAACCGACGATGGGCTCGGTCGCGCCCTGCGTCGTCAACGTACCCGTCATCAAGTGCGGATCATCTGGCGCGACCTGACGCGTCAGTGTGATCTGATCCAGACCTGCCGCGACCTCTCGGACATGGCCGATGCCAGCATCGATCAGGCCTATCAGTGGTTGTACTCGCGGCACTGCCAGCAGTTCGGCGTGCCGACCGGCCGGCGCAGCGGCGAGCCGCAGCAAATGGTCATTCTCGGCATGGGCAAGCTCGGCGCGGTGGAACTCAACCTGTCGTCGGACATCGACCTGATCTTCGCCTATCCCGAGGGCGGCGAAACCGTCGGCGTCAAACGCTCGCTGGATAACCAGGAGTTCTTCATTCGTCTCGGCCAGCGCCTGATCAAGGCCCTGGACCCGATGACTGTCGACGGTTTTGTATTCCGCGTCGACATGCGCCTGCGGCCTTACGGTTCGGCCGGCGCATTGGTGCTGAGCTTCAACGCGCTGGAGCAGTATTACCAGGACCAGGGCCGTGACTGGGAACGCTACGCGATGATCAAGTCGCGGGTGGTGGCCGGCGATCAAGTGGCCGGCGCGCAATTGCAAGACATGCTGCGGCCGTTCGTTTACCGGCGTTACCTCGACTTCTCGGCGATCGAGGCGCTGCGCACCATGAAGCAGCTGATTCAGCAGGAAGTCCGGCGCAAGGGCATGGCCGACAACATCAAGCTCGGCTCCGGTGGCATTCGTGAAGTCGAATTTATCGCCCAGGCATTCCAGCTGATCCACGGTGGCCGCGACCTGAGCTTGCAGCAACGTCCTCTATTAAAAGTACTGAGCACCTTGGAAGGTCAGGGTTACCTGCCACCGGCGGTGATCAGCGAACTGCGCGAAGGCTACGAATTCTTGCGGTACACCGAGCACGCGATCCAGGCGATCGCCGACCGCCAGACCCAGATGCTGCCGGACGGCGCTCAGGATCAGGCGCGCATCGCCTTTATGTTGGGCTTCGCCGATTGGGCGGCTTTCCACGAACAACTTATGTATTGGCGAGGTCGCGTGGCCTGGCACTTCGGGCAGGTGATTGCCGACCCCGACGAAGAGGAAGGCACCGAAAGCGAAGTGGTGGTCGGCGGCGAATGGCTGCCGTTGTGGGAAGAGGCTCAGGATGAAGAGGCCGCTTGCCGCCAGTTGGAAGAGGGCGGCTTCGCCGATGCCACCAAAGCCCTGAAAGCGTTGGCTGGCTTGCGCAGCAGTCCGCAATTGCGCGCGATGCAACGATTAGGGCGCGAACGCCTCGATGCCTTTATTCCGCGGCTGCTGGCTCAGGCCGTAGAGCACGCCAATCCGGATCTGGTGCTGGAAAGGGTATTGCCGCTGGTGGAAGCCGTGGCCCGCCGTTCCGCGTATCTGGTGTTGCTGACCGAGAATCCCGGCGCGCTGCGACGTTTGTTGACCTTGTGCGCCGCGAGTCCGTGGATCGCCGAACAGATCACCCGCTTCCCGCTGCTGCTCGACGAATTGCTCAACGAAGGTCGGCTGTTCAAGCCGCCGCTGGCGCCGGAACTGGCCGCCGAGTTGCGCGAGCGTTTGACGCGGATTCCTGAAGACGATCTCGAGCAACAGATGGAAGCGCTGAGACATTTCAAACTGGCGCACCGTTTGCGGGTCGCCGCTTCGGAAATCGCCGGCAGCTTGCCGTTGATGAAGGTCAGTGATTATCTGACTTGGCTCGCCGAAGCGATCCTGGAACAAGTGCTGGCCCTGGCCTGGCGCCAGACCGTGGCCAAATACGGTACGCCGCTGCGTACCGACGGCACCTTGTGTGATCCTGGCTTCATCATTGTCGGTTACGGGAAAGTCGGCGGTCTGGAACTGGGGCATGGTTCGGACCTGGACCTGGTGTTCATCCACGATGGCGACCCGCAGGCGGAAACCGACGGGCCGAAGCCTATCGACGGCGCGCAATTCTTTACTCGGCTGGGCCAGCGGATCATTCACTTGCTCACGGCCCAGACCAACTCTGGTCAGCTGTATGAAGTGGACATGCGTCTGCGGCCGTCCGGCGCGTCGGGGTTGCTGGTGAGTTCGCTCGGTGCGTTTGCCCGGTATCAGGAAAATGAAGCCTGGACCTGGGAACATCAGGCGCTGGTGCGGGCGCGGGTGCTGGTGGGCAGTCCGGACGTCGGCCAAGCGTTCGAGAAAGTCCGCGCGGCGGTATTGGGCAAGCCGCGGGACCTGGCGACCTTGCGCCAGGAGGTCAGCGAGATGCGCGCCAAAATGCGCGATAACCTTGGCAGCAAGAGCACCGCGGCGGGCACCGGAGCAAATGCCTTCGAGGCCACGGCGCCGTTCGATCTCAAGCAGGACGCCGGAGGTATCGTCGATATTGAATTTATGGTGCAATACGCGGCCCTGGCGTGGTCCGAATCGCACCCGCCATTGCTGCGCTGGACTGACAATATCCGCATTCTGGAAGGGCTGGAGGAGGAGGGGCTGATGCCCGCCGAAGACGCCAGCTTGTTACGCGAGGCCTATAAAGCCTATCGTTCAGCCGCTCACCGGCAGGCCTTGCAGAAGGACGTCGGGGTGATACCGGGCGACCAGTTCGTGGACGAACGGCGGCAGGTAGTGCGGATCTGGCGCGAGCTGGGGCTAAGCTGATTCTCGAGACGGGGAGGCATAAAGCCTCCCCGGCTCGTTTATGGAAACCACATGAAAATTCTGATCGTTGGGCCCAGTTGGGTCGGTGACATGGTGATGGCGCAGACACTGTTTCAGTGTCTCAAGCAGCGCCACCCGCAATGCGAAATCGACGTGCTGGCCCCCGAGTGGAGCCGGCCGATTCTTGAACGCATGCCCGAAGTACGCCAGGCCTTGAGCTTTCCGCTCGGTCACGGTGCTTTGGAGCTGGCGACGCGTCGGCGCATTGGCAAATCCCTGGCCGGCCAGTACGACCAGGCGATCCTGCTGCCCAATTCCCTGAAGTCGGCATTGGTGCCGTTCTTCGCCGGGATCCCGAAACGCACCGGCTGGCGTGGCGAATTCCGCTACGGCCTGCTCAATGACGTGCGCACGCTGGATAAAGAACGTTACCCGTTGATGATCGAACGCTTCATGGCCCTGGCTTACGAGCCCGGTGCCGAGTTGCCGACACCTTATCCACGGCCGAGCCTGCAGATTGACCCGGTCACTCGCGAAGCGGCAATGGCCAAGTTCGGCCTGGCTCTCGACCGCCCGGTGTTGGCACTGTGCCCCGGTGCCGAGTTTGGCGAGTCCAAGCGCTGGCCGTCCGAGCACTATGCCAAGGTTGCCGAAGCGAAGATCCGCGAAGGCTGGCAAGTCTGGCTGTTCGGTTCGAAAAACGATCACGCCGTCGGCGAAGACATCCGCTCGCGGCTGATTCCCGGCTTGCGTGAAGAGTCGGTGAACCTCAGCGGTGGCACCTCCCTGGCCGAAGCCATCGACCTGATGTCCTGCGCCGACGCGGTGGTGTCCAACGACTCCGGCCTGATGCACGTCGCCGCTGCGCTGAATCGCCCGTTGGTGGCAGTCTACGGCTCGACGTCACCGGGTTTCACGCCGCCACTGGCCGAGCACGTCGAGATCGTGCGCCTGGGCATCGAATGCAGTCCGTGCTTCGATCGCAAGTGTCGCTTTGGTCATTACAACTGCCTGCGCCAGCTCATGCCGCAAGCGGTGAACGAAGCCTTGCAGCGTTTGCAGGGCACTGTGGTCGAGGTCAAATAGTTTGCGGGTACTGCTGATCAAGACTTCTTCGCTGGGCGACGTGATTCACGCGTTGCCGGCGCTGACCGACGCGGCACGGGCGATCCCCGGCATCCAGTTCGATTGGGTGGTGGAAGAAAGCTTCGCCGAAATCCCGACCTGGCACCCGGCCGTGGGCAAGGTTATTCCGGTGGCGATCCGTCGCTGGCGCAAAAACATCTGGCAGACCATCAAGAGTGGCGAGTGGAAGCGCTTCAAGCAAAGCGTTCGCGCCAACAAATACGACTTGGTGATCGATGCCCAGGGCCTGCTGAAAAGTGCGTTGCTGACCCGATACGCCAAAGCCCCGGTGGCCGGGCTGGATAAAAACTCGGCTCGTGAGCCGATTGCCGCACACTTCTATTCGCGGCGTCTGGCCGTGGCCCGTGGGCAACACGCGGTGGAGCGAGTGCGTCAGCTGTTCGCCGTGGCCCTGGGTTACGACCTGCCCAAAGGCTTGGGCGATTACGGCCTGAACGTCGAGCGACTGGTGGAATTGCCGCGCAAGAATTCTTACGTGGTGTTCCTGCACGGCACCACATGGGACACCAAGCACTGGCCTGAAGCCTACTGGCGCGAGTTGGCCGAGCGCGTCGGCTATCTCGGTGTCGCGGTGAAGCTGCCGTGGGGTAATCCGATCGAGAAAGCCCGGGCCGAGCGCATCGCCAAAGACATGAGGCATGTCGAAGTGCTGCCCAAGCTGAACCTGGCCGGTGTCGGCAAAGTGCTGGCCGGCGCGCAAGCCTGCGTGGCGGTGGACACCGGTCTCGGTCATCTCGCCGCTGCGCTGGACGTGCCGACGATATCGCTGTTCGGCCCGACCAACCCGGGTCTGACCGGTGCCTACGGTAAAGCGCAGATTCACATCGCCAGCGATTTCCCCTGCGCGCCGT
The DNA here is from genome assembly GCF_030053095.1 of Pseudomonas sp. PMCC200344. NCBI lineage: Bacteria > Pseudomonadati > Pseudomonadota > Gammaproteobacteria > Pseudomonadales > Pseudomonadaceae > Pseudomonas > Pseudomonas sp. PMCC200344. The sequence continues at coordinate 522,648 of NZ_CP125618.1, forward strand.
GTATGCAAAAGAAATGTACGTATCAACCGACGGCTGAAGATGCCCGTCAGTTTGACGTTAAACGCGAGTGGCCCCTGTGCTTCACGCGTCTGAATCCCGAGCGTGTCGCGACCCGACTGAGCACGTTGTTACTGGCTGAGGAGCTGCGCTGATGCAATTGGCATTCGTCTTGTACAAGTACTTTCCATTCGGGGGCTTGCAGCGCGATTTCATGCGCATCGCCCTGGAATGTCAGCAACGCGGCCATCAGATTCGGGTCTACACGCTGATCTGGGAAGGCGATATTCCACCGGGCTTCGAAGTGTTGGTGGCACCGGTCAAGGCGTTCTTCAATCATCGACGCAACGAGAAGCTCAGCGAATGGATGGTGGCGGATCTGGCCAAGCGTCCAGTGGACCGTTTGATCGGCTTCAACAAAATGCCGGGGCTGGACGTCTACTACGCCGCCGACGGCTGCTTCGAAGACAAGGCGCAAAACCTGCGTAACTCGCTGTACCGTCGTTGGGGCCGCTACCGGCACTTCGCCGAGTACGAGCGCGCCGTGTTCGCCAAGGATGCCAAGACCGAAGTGCTGATGATTTCCGAAGTCCAGCAGCCGCTGTTCATCAAGCATTACGACACGCCGCTTGAGCGCTTCCATCTGCTGCCGCCGGGCATCTCTCAGGACCGTCGTGCGCCGGCCAATGCCGCCGAGATTCGTACCGAATTTCGTCGCGAATTCAACCTGAAAGACGATGACCTGCTGCTGGTGCAAATCGGCTCCGGGTTCAAGACCAAAGGCGTGGATCGCAGCCTCAAGGCGCTGGCCGCATTGCCCGCTGATCTGAAGAAACGCACCCGACTGTTTGTAATTGGCCAGGACGACCCCAAATTATTCCAGATGCAGAGCGCCACACTGGGGCTCGGCGATAACGTGACGTTCCTCAAGGGCCGTAGCGACATCCCGCGTTTTCTGCTCGGCGCCGATCTGTTGATTCACCCGGCGTACAACGAAAACACCGGGACTGTGTTGCTCGAAGCCCTGGTGGCAGGGTTGCCGGTGCTGGTGAGCGCGGTGTGTGGTTACGCCCATTACATCGCCGAGGCCGACGCCGGTCTGGTGCTGGATGAACCTTTCGATCAGGTGCAGCTGACTCAGTACCTGACGGGTATGTTGAACGACGCTCAAGCACGGGCGGCCTGGGGCCGCAACGGTCTGGCCTTCGCCGAGACGGCCGACCTCTACAGCATGCCGCAGCACGCGGCCGATGTGATTCTGGCGGAGCACGCTTAATGAAGTTGATGCTGGCTGAACCGTTCAAGAGCCTCTGGGCCGGACGTGACCCGTTTGCCGAAGTCGAGGGTCTCCAGGGCGAGGTATACCGCGAGCTTGAAGCGCGCCGGACCCTGCGTACCGAAGTCAATGGCAGTGGCTTTTTCGTGAAGATCCACCGTGGCATTGGCTGGGGCGAGATCTTCAAGAACCTGCTCACGGCCAAGTTGCCGGTGCTCGGTGCTGGCCAGGAATGGAAGGCCATCCAGCGCCTGCAAGAAGTCGGCGTGCCGACCATGACCGCCGTGGCTTACGGCGAGAAGGGCAGCAACCCGGCGGACCAGCATTCGTTCATCGTCACCGAAGAGCTGGCGCCCACTGTCAGCCTCGAAGACTTCAGCATCGACTGGGTCAAACACCCGCCCGAGCCAAAACTCAAGCGCGCGCTGATCGCCGAGGTCGCGCGCATGACCGGCATGATGCACCGCGCCGGCGTCAACCATCGCGACTGCTACATCTGCCACTTTCTGCTGCACACCGACAAACCGGTGACGGCCGACGATTTCAAGCTCTCGGTGATCGACCTGCACCGTGCCCAGACCCGTCCGACGATTACTCAGCGCTGGCGCAACAAGGACCTGGCGGCGCTGTATTTTTCGGCACTGGACATTGGCCTGACTCGTCGCGACAAGTTGCGTTTCCTCAAGGGCTATTTCCAGCGGCCCCTGCGCCAGATCCTGGGTGAGGAAGCCGGGTTGCTGACCTGGCTCGAAGGCAAGGCCAACAAACTCTACGACCGTAAACAGCGATACGGGGATGCGCTCTGATGGCGGGTTGGAAACTGGAGCCTGCATACAGCGATCTGGCAGAAGATTTCGGCAGCCTTGATGCTGTGTTTTCGCTTCAGGGCGAGCGCTTGACCCGCGACCCGTTGTCCGAGGTCATTCGCGTCCAGCGCAATGGCGTCAACTATTACGTCAAACGCTACGTGGGTGCCGGCAAAGGTCTGCGTCGCTACCTGGGTAAACCCCGGGTGAAGGCCGAGTGGCAGAATCTCAAACGCTTCGCCAAGTGGGGCATTCCTACCGCTGAAGTGGTGGCCTGGGGCCTGGAGCGTCGCGGTGCGGCGTACGATCGCGGTGCAATGATTACCCGTGAACTGCCCAATACCGAAGATTTGTCGGCCCTGGCCGAGCGGCATGATCCGAAACTGGCGGACCGCGCCTGGGTCGACAATGTCAGTCGGCAGCTGGCGGGTTATACCCGGACCATGCACGACCACCGCTTCACCCATAACGATTTGAAGTGGCGTAACCTGCTGATCGACGATGAGCCTCGGCTGTTTTTGATCGACTGCCCGAACGGCGATTTCTGGCGCGGCTTTTGGCTCAAGTACCGGATCACCAAGGACCTGGCCTGTCTGGACAAGGTCGCCAAGTATCACTTGTCGGCTACCCAGCGCCTGCGCTTTTACCTGCAATACCGCCAGTGTGATCGGCTGGATGCCGCCGACAAAAAACGGATCCGGCACGTGGTGAGATTTTTCGAGGGACGCGAATGACTGATTTTCTGGCCGCTGAAGACCGTGCGCTGCTTGAGCGTCACGGCCTCGGCACCTTCGACGCACTCTGGGCCAAGCAGCTCGACGCTGTGGACGAGCCCAACACCGCTCGCGGTGGCTGGAGCAGCGTGTTTCGGCTGGATCTGGAAGGTCATGGCTACTACCTCAAACGCCAGAGCAACTACCAGATGCACACCTTGCATGCGCCCTTTGGCGAGCCGAGCTTTGCCCGTGAATTTCGCAATATCAGTCGCTATGAAAGGTTCGGTATTCCGGCGTTGAAAGCGGCGTTTTTCGGTGAGCGCAAAGTCGACGGCGAAGTCCGGGCGATTCTGCTGACCCGTGCCCTGGACGGTTGGGATGACCTGGATTCGCTGTTGCAGCACTGGTCGGACCTGAGTTCGGCGCAGCATTCGGCCATTCTGAAGGCCTGTGGGCAATTGGCTCGGCGCCTGCACGGCGCGCGTCAGGTTCACGGTTGCTTCTACCCCAAGCACATTTTTCTCCAGGCCACCGGCGACGGTTACCTGGCCCAACTGATCGACCTGGAAAAGACCCGGCCGTTGCTGTTTGGTCTGCGTGATCGGGCCAAAGACCTGGAACCGTTGCTGCGTCGGGCGCCTGAGTGGAGCGAAGCGCAGTTGCGCGAGCTGTTGGCCGCCTATCTGGATCAATCGCAAGACAGTTCGCTGATCGACAGCTGGCTTGCGCGACTGACCGCGCGGCGCACTCATAAGGAGACGCGCTGATGCGTTTGTCTGAGCTGAAAAACGCTGGCCGCAGCCCAAGCCTGCCGCTGAACATTTCCCTGGCCGATGCCGCCGGGCCTGCCGAGTTGCAGTTGCTCAGTCTGCTGCGGGTATTGCCCGGTCAGCGTTACGTCGGTGCCGGCGTCTGGCGTGGCCGGCCGGTGCTGGCCAAGTTGCTGGTCGGCAGCAAAGCGGCGCGGCATTTTCAGCGGGAACGCAACGGTGTGCATTTGCTCGCCGCACAGGGCCTGACCACGCCGCAACTGTTGGCCGACGGCCTGAAGGACGGCGAGGGCGGCTGGCTGCTGTTCGAGTTCATCGAGGGCGCCGAAAGCCTCGGTGAAACCTGGAAACAGGTCGAGCATTTGCCGGTGCTGGCGGATATGCAAGGGGCTGTGCTGGCCGAGGCGTTGGGCGCTATCGGCCAAATGCATCGCAAGGGACTCTGGCAGGAAGACCTGCACCTGGACAACCTCTTGCGCCAGCGCGGCCGGTTGTATTTGATCGATGGCGGCGGCGTCTGCTCCGAAACCCCTGGCCAACCGCTCTCGCGGCAGAAAGTCCTGGAAAACCTCGGGGTGTTTTTTGCCCAGTTGCCCAAGTCGCTGGAACCCTACACCGAAGAATTGCTGGTGTATTACCTGCTGAGCAACGGCGAGCATGCCCTGCCCATGGAAGCGTTGCAGAAGCAGATCAGCAAGGTGCGCAGCTGGCGCTTGAAGGACTTCCTGATCAAGGTCGGCCGCGAATGCACGCTGTTCAGTGTCCAGCGCGGAGCGTTCGGCTTACGGGCGATTCGCCGCGAGGAAGAGGCGACGATGCTGCCGGTGCTGGCGCAGGCCGATGCGTTGCTCGATCAGGGCCATCTGTACAAGACTGGCGGCGCGGCGAGCGTCGGCAAGGTCGAGGTGGCTGGTCGTACGCTGGTGATCAAGCGCTACAACATCAAAGGTTTTGCCCACTGGCTCAAACGCTTCTGGCGCCCGAGCCGTGCCTGGCACTCCTGGCATGAAGGCAATCGCCTGGCGTTTCTCGGCATCGCCACGCCCAAACCGTTGGCGTTGCTGGAGAAGCGTTTTCTCTGGTTGCGCAGTCGGGCTTATCTGGTGACCGAGTATTTACCGGGACCGGACATCATCGAGCGGTTTGCGCCTTATGTTGAAAGCGGTGAGGCACCGGAAGCCGAATTGCTGGCGCTGGATCATTTGTTTGCCGAGCTGATTGGCGAGCGGATCAGTCACGGGGATTTCAAGGGGCATAACCTGTTCTGGCAGCATGATCGCTGGGCGCTGATTGATCTGGATTCGATGTGTCAGCATGCCTCGCTCAGCAGCTTCGCCGCGGCCTATGCGCGGGATCGGGCAAGGTTCATGCGTAACTGGCCTGAGAGCAGTGCGCTGTATCGGCTCATTGATCAGCGTCTTCCCAAAGATGCCGACAGCGCCGCGTAAGTCGGAGCTTGCCCACAACCCTGTAGTACCGAGCCCGCCTTGTGCGGGCTTTTCGATGTCATGGGAGACAGGTTTTTATGAATCGTCCTACATGATCTACAGAGCCCATGAACTGTGCCCTGAATAGCCGCGATGCTAGTTTGCCTGACGTTCACGGAGGGCAGATTTTGACGATAAAAATGACGGTGTTACTGAGCACTTTTGCACTGGTTTTATCAGGCTGTGGGACCGCTGTTACGGTGCTGCAGGATGACGAAGACGCGGCTCGTAGCCTTAGAAAGCAAAAGACCTATTGTCAGTCCATCCCACGTATCTACAGTGGTCTGGCGTTCGACTTTTGCGTATTGAATGCAGCGCCTGATCCCACGGGTATTCTTTTGCCGTTCGTATTGGTGGATTTCACCCTGTCGGGTGTTTTCGACACCGTCCTCCTGCCCTATACGGTTTACCGGCAGGCTACTGACGGCAATATCAGTATTTACTGGAGAGCAGGCCGCTGATGAGCAATGCCGCCTGCTTTCGCCCGGGTCATATTTACAGGGGTAATAAGCGCTGGGTCATTCCCGCCATGTTTACGCTATAATCCCGCCCTTTAGCTGCCACTCGCCCTTTGCGAGGGCACATTAATCTTTGAGGCGCCTTGCGCCTGCATGCAGACTAAAGAGGCTAGACCCCTGTGGCATTGACGATTCTTGGCCTGTCCGGCGCCCTTAGCCATGATCCTTCCGCAGCGTTGTACATCGACGGCAAGCTGGTCGCGGCGGCTGAGGAAGAGCGCTTTGTGCGCGATAAACATGCAAAGAACCGCATGCCTTACGAGTCGGCGAAGTTCTGTCTCGAGCAGGCCGGCATCAAGCCATCCGACGTTGATGTGGTAGCGATTCCGTTCGCGCCGATCAGCCTGTTCGGCAAGGCTCGCTGGCATTACGCCAAGCGTTACTGGTACGCCCCGGACCGTGCGCTCGACGCGATCCTGATGGGTAACCGTCGCTACAAGCGCTATCGCAACAAGATTGTCTGGTGCCTCGAGCAATTGGGTTTCGATCCGAAGAAAATCAAGATCGAGCCGGTCGAGCATCACCTGGCCCACGCCTCCAGTGCTTACCACTGCTCCGGTTTCAAAGAGAAAACCGCGATCCTCGGGATCGACGGCAAGGGTGAGTACGCCACGACCTTTTTCGGTTACGGCGAAAACGGCAAGATCCACAAGATCAAGGAATTCTTCGATCCGGACTCCCTCGGCGGCTTGTACGGCGCGATCACCGAGTTCCTCGGTTTCGAGATGCTCGACGGTGAGTTCAAGGTCATGGGCATGGCGCCGTACGGCGATGCCAGCAAATACGATTTCTCTCGCCTGGCCTCGTTCGAGAACGGCGAGCTGGTGATCAACACCGACTACGCCAACGTCATCGGCCTGCGTCGTTATAAAGAGAAGGGCAAAGGTTTCTACTTCTCGCCGAAGCTGATCGAGTGGCTGGGTCCGAAGCGCGAAGGCGACATCGCCGACGAGCCGTACATCCATTACGCCGCGAGCATGCAAGCTCTGTTCGAAAAGATCTCGCTGCAGATGATCGACCATTACCTGGGTGACGTGCTCAAGGAAACCGGCAAGCTGGCCTTCGCCGGTGGCTGTGCGTTGAACGTCAAGCTGAACCAGAAAATCATCGCCCGCGATGACGTTAAAGAACTGTTCGTGCAGCCTGCGTCCGGCGATGCCGGCACCGCGGTTGGCGCGGCGGCCTATGTGTCCCACGCCCGTGGTGTGCCGGTCGAGAAGATGGAACACGTCTACCTCGGTCCGTCGTACACCAACGAAGACGTCCTCGCCGCGTGTGCCCGTCACCCGAGCAAGCCGGTATGGCGCAAGCTTGAGAACATGCCGGAAAACATCGCCAAGATCATGGTCGATGGCAACCCGGTGGCCTGGTTCCAGGGCCGCATGGAATTCGGTCCGCGCGCCTTGGGCGGTCGTTCGATCATCGGTTGCCCGAGTGCGACTGGCGTGGCTGACCGCATCAACCACCAGATCAAGTTCCGCGAGCGCTGGAGGCCTTTCTGCCCGTCGATGCTCGACACCGTTGCACCGCAGATGATCAAGATCGATCACCCGGCGCCGTTCATGACCTTCACCTTCGAAGTGGCGGAAGAGTGGAAAACCCGCGTGCCGGAAGTCGTCCATGAAGACGGTACGTCCCGGGCCCAGGTGCTCAAGCGCGAATACAACCCGCGCTACTACGACATGATGAAGGCGCTGGAAGTGCTGACTGGTAACGGCGTGTCGCTGAACACCTCGCTCAACCGTCGTGGCGAACCCATGATCTGTTCGCCGACGGACGCCCTGAACATGTTCTTCGGTTCCGATCTACAGTATCTGATCATGGAAGACATCCTGGTGGTCAAAGAGGGCGCGGACGCATATGACACGCTCGGCTGAACGCCATGTGCTGCAGTTCTGTCACGGCTATGACGGGCCGTTTCTGGACTGCGCCCGGCAGTACGCCAGCCTGTTCGCGGGGACCGGTTATCGAGTGACCACGGTGTTTTTGACCGGGGCTGCCGATGCTGAAGTCGCCGCGCGCTGCGCCTCTGATGAAGTGCTTTTCATGGAATACAGCTCCAAGGCCATTCGTGGCCTGAAGCTGGGCGCCATCGGCGATCTGCGTAAGATCGCCGCCTCGCGCAATTTCAGTTTTTGCATCGCTCACCGTTTCAAGCCTATTTATATCGCCCTGCTCGGTACGTCGTTGCCGGTGATTGGCGTGCATCACGCGTTTGACGATTACAAGCGCGGCACACGCAAACTCTTCGCGAATATTTTCCGCAAGCGCCTGAGCCTGCTCGGGGTTTCCGATGCCGTGCGCGACGACATGCGCCATTGCCTGCCGAAGTGGCCGGCGGCGCGGATTCAGACGCTCTATAACCGTATCGATGTGCAGACCTTGCAGGACAGCCAGGTCTCGGTTCGCGAGGCCCGGGAATCCCTCGGCCTGGCGCCGGATGCCTGGGTTGTCGGCAATGTCGGACGGCTGCATCCGGACAAGGATCAGACCACGCTGCTGCACGGTTTTGCTGCGGCGTTGCCGGGTTTGCCGGCCAGCAGCCAGTTGGTAATGCTCGGTGCCGGTCGACTGGAACAGGATCTCAAGGCCCTGGCCCGTGAGTTGGGTATCGGCGACCGCGTGCTGTTCCTCGGTCAGGTGCCTGAAGCCCGACGTTATTTCCGTGCCTTCGATGTGTTTGCACTGAGTTCCGATCACGAACCGTTCGGCATGGTGCTGCTGGAGGCCATGGCTGCCGGTGTGCCCTTGCTCGCCACGGCGTGTGGCGGGGCGAAGGAAGTGGTCGAGGGCGTCGGTATTCTGTTCCCGCTGGGCGATGCCGAACACTTGGCTCAAGGGCTGCAACATCTGGCCGCGATGGACGAGCAGCAACGTCACCAGTGCGCCGAGCTGATGCTCGATCGCTTGCGTGAGCGCTTCTCCGACCGCGCGGTGCGCGATGCTTTCTGGCGTTTGCCGCACGTTACCGAACTGGCACCGAGGGGCTGATGCTCAACCGATTTCAAGGCTGGCGCGAACGTGGCTGGGCGGTAGTCGACGCATCGACATATGCCGATGCCTGGCAACGTTATGGCGGCAGCGTCGCCACTCATCCCATGGTGGTCGAGCGGCTGGCGCAGTTGGCCGACATTCCTGTGCGCTACCTGGCCTGGGAGCAAAACGGTGAAGTCAAAGCCGCGATCCCGACCTGGGGCCGCGACCTCGCCTTGTCCAAGGACGTGCTCAAGCGCTGCGGAAAAAAAGGTCTGTTCGACCTCGGTAATGCCGAGTTCATCCTGCCGGCCGCTGCCGATGCACAAGCGCCGCTGCGTCATCGTGGGCGCTACCTGTCGGCTCTGAATGAAGGCCGCTTCACCGGCATCAAGTTGCAGGCTGAACAGCTGGCGATGGCCCGCACTCCCGAAGAACTGTCGAAGAAGTTTCGCTACAACCAGCGCCGTGAATTGCGATTGCTGGAAGAAGCGGGCGGAGTGGTCCGGCCGGTCGCGGAGTTTTCCAGCAGTGAACTGGCGGCGATCTATTGCGACCTGTTCCAGCGTCGCTGGGGCTTCCCGGCGACGGGGGCCGAGCGCATGGCTGAGGTCATCGAGTTGCTGCGTGATTTGCTGATTGGCTCGGTGATTTTCCTCAACGATGCGCCAATAGCGATTCAACTGGTCTACCGTGTCGAGACACCGCAGTGGATCAGCGTCGAGTACATCAATGGCGGCGTCGATCCCGAAACCCGCGAATTCAGTCCGGGCAGCGTGCTGAGCTTTCTCAATACGCAAAGCGCCTGGGAGCATGCCCGGGCGTTGGACAAACCGTTGCGCTTTTCTTTCGGTCGCGCCGACCGTGAGTACAAGGATCGCTGGTGCAATCCTGTGCCGGTGTTCACCGTATGAGTCAGCCCATGAACCGCAAACAACAATTGCTCAAGCGCCATCGGCGCAACAAACGCATTGGTCTGCTCATCGCGCTGGTGCTATTGATTGCCATGGGTGTGCTGGTGACCTGGTGGCTGCCGTTGGTGCTCGCGGTTCTGGGTTGGATTGCCCACGAGGCATGGTTTGCCGACCATTTGTTTTATTCGCCCAAAGACGATTATCAGTACAGCTTTCCACCGTATACCCAGCAGCCCAAGGTTCACCTCGACGGTGAGCGTTTGCGCCTGGACGACGGCGTCATGCTGGTCGACGACGCCACCCTGGTGTTGGCGCTGCGGATAAAAAGCACTTGGCTGGGACGCTTCATCGATCCTGTGGTCGAGTTGTCGGGGGGGGATAACCCGGACCGACAAACCTTCGAACGGGGAGTGAACGGCCTGCGTTACCTGAACCTCAGTGGTCAGGCGCAGGTTCTGTCGCAAGGCGAGTTACGTCTGCGCGGGCGTTTCTGCCGATTGCTGGGGGAGCCGGTGCTCTGGGCGTTCGAGCATCCGGATTACAGCCGTCAACGGGTGATGGTGATCGCGCCCCACGCCGACGATGCCGAGTTGGCCGCATTCGGGTTGTACAGCAGCGCCAGTCAAAGCTGGATCGTCACTATGACCGCCGGTGAAATCGAGGCCGGGCACTATCAGCAGATGGGGCTCAATGGCGTCGAAGCGTCCCGGTTGAAAGGCTCGCTTCGCGCCTGGGATAGCATCAGCGTGCCGCTGTGGGGCGGCGTACCTCAGGAGCGCTGCATGCAGTTGGGGTATTTCTGCCTGCAATTGTCCGCCATGCAAAGCGCGCCGGCCGAGGCCGTGGTGTCCCGTGAGGCACAGCTTGGCGATACTCGATATTTTCGACGGTTCAATCCGTTTGCCCTGGGCAGTGACGTCGATGGCCTACCGTCCTGGAACAATCTGCTGGCCGACCTGAGTGAGTTGATCGAGCGTATCCAGCCTCAGGTCATCGTTTTGCCACATCCGCGTTTCGACCCGCACCCAGACCATCTATGCTCACAGCAAGCAGTGATGCAGGCACTGAACGCTACAGCCTGGCAGCCCGAAACCTTGTTGCATTACGCCAATCATCTACACGACAACGATCGCTGGCCAATGGGTGATGCCGGTACCGGTTTGACACTGCCGCCACAGATCAATAATCACGAACCGTTGCGTCCTTGGGCGCTTTGCCTATCGGCCGAAAAACAGTGGCACAAGGCTATGTCGTTGGGCATGATGCACGACCTTCAGCCCCGACTTCCCCTCAAGCGTCTACTTCGCCGGGCGATACAACGTTGTCTGGCGGCCCGACGCTGGCCGGCTTTCGGCGAAAACGAGTTCTTCCGTAAAGCGGTGCGACGCCACGAATTATTCTGGGTCCAAGAGCTGTCTGGAAAGAGAGAGACCAATTGAAAGTTCTGTTTCTGGTGCAGAAAGAGCAGCGAGCGATCCTCGATCGACTGTATGAGGGTATCGCCGAGCACTGCGACTGCGACAAGCGCGAGCTGACCAGCGCGGAGCAGGACGACTTGCGTGGATACTTTCGCAAGCATGTCGATGTGGCCCGCTACGACCGGATTGTTTTTTTTCTGCGTTTCAAAAAAGAAATCAGACAGGTGAGGTTCATCCAAACCCTGCCCAATCTGGTTATTCTGGAACACGATGCGTACCAGAATTACATCCCGTGCAAGTACACCGGCAAGTTCAGTGCGCATTACCGCAAGCTGCCTTGGGCGCGGGTGATCAGCTCGGGTTTCATGGTCGCAGACCGCCTGCGCGAGGAAGGTTTCGATGCGGTGTTTGTTCCCAAGGGCTACGACCAGTCGCTGCTGCAAGATCAAGGTCGTGAGCGAGATATCGAACTGGCATTTGTAGGCAGTACCAACAGCGTCGCCTATAGCGGCCGCAAAGCACTGCTCGATGAGTTGGCGCGCGTCGAACCTCTGGTGGTGACGCGTACCAAGTCGGGTGAGGAATACTGCGATACGCTTAACCGTATCCGCTACTTCGTCAGCGCCGACGTCGGTATGGGCGAATTCATGATCAAGAATTTCGAGGCCATGGCGTGTGGTTGTGTGCTGCTGGCCTATGATCAGGGTGCGGCTGAAAGCAGCGCGCTGGGTTTGCACGATATGCACAACGTTGTTTTCTATCAAAGTATCCCGCAGCTTCAGGAAAAACTCGCGAGGCTACGGGCTGACCCGGAGCTGGCGCAGCGTATCGCTCGCAATGGTCGTGAACTGGTGGTTGGCCAGTTCAGCTTTGCGCGTATCGGGAAGCGTATCGTCGAGGAACTCGAACCAGCATTGCGTCCTCACGCGCCGTTGAGTCTGCTGGAAAAAGTGCGTCTGAAGCTGGGCGTTTGACAGGGTTTCTGTGGCGCTGGAAGGAGATGTCGTTCGGCATGCCGGTTTTGGCCTCCACGTACAGGCTGTCGATTGAGCATCAGCGCAAGGCGCGCGTTCGTCGCGAACACATCAAGTTTGCATTGCCTCTAATGCCGGGAGTCTGCATTGGTTGTTTTATCAATTAAGTGCGCCGCTGCGTACCTGCATAGTTCCATGCGTTGGCTTGTTGCCTTATGAGTATCCTTAACGTTATGTGGTCTGGCGGTGCGCCGTTCGCATCGATTCACAAGGTTCATCAGCAAATACTGTCGCAGGCCGGCCCTGCCGCATCGGTCAAGACCTGGTTGCTTCAGGGCAGCGCGTCAGGGTCTGGAGTGAATGTTGGCGAAACCCGGGAATGGAAACTGTCCTCCGCCCGTTTGAAAGGGCGGCATTTCTGGCGGCTGATGACGCCTTGGACGCAGGCCTCTTTCAAGAGAGCCCTCAAGCAGAGTGGGGCGCACCTTTTGCTGCTCGATGGCTTGGGAGTAGCTCGCACACTTTTACCCCTTCTCAAAACATTGCCAAACATCCATGCGGTGGTGATTGTTCATGGTTCCACGCGAGTTCGTACCGGAGATCGAGCGCTCTTCCACCAGTTCTCGACGTCCCAGCTGACATTGGTCGCAGTGTCGAACACCTTGGCGGCCTCGCTGGGCCGAGACCTTCAAATGCCGGTCATGACATTGCGTAGTGCGTTCGACCCTGCCGCGTTTCGCTCCTCGGTACTCCCTCGCGAGGAGGCCCGAGCCCGGTTGGGGTTGCCCCTGGATGACACGCCTGTGCTCGGTGCGGTGGGGCGATTGGTGGAAAATAAGGGGTTTGCCTGTCTGATTGAGGCCTTTGCCTCTGCATTGAAGCAGCGACCCGATCTGCGATTGGTGATTATCGGTGAAGGGCCTTCCAGAGACGCGTTGCAAGCACGCATTGATCACTTGGGGTTGCGCGCGAGTGTCTCCTTGCCCGGCCATCTGAATGATGCCGCGCGGCTTTACAGGGCCTTCGACTGGGTCGCTATCCCTTCACTGGACGAGGGCCTGGGACTGATTATGCAAGAGGCGGTGATGGCGGGTGTCCCCGTAATTTCCAGCGAATTGCCAGTGTTTCGCGAGCAGTTGGCCGACACGGGTTGGTATGCCCCCGTAGAGGATGTCAGTACCTGGAGCGATATTATTGTGCGAGCGTCCAGCGCTTCTGCGAAAGATATCGCGGCAGGCCAATATCAGGAGCTGGCCCCTGACCAGGCCTGGCTGAACTTCAGCCAGACGGCCCGTGCATTGCTTTCATGATGCCAGAACAGCTTGCTCGAGTGCCTGCATTGGAAAGCTGTCGTTCAGGTTTTCGCGCGCAATATAGCGAGCGAAATGCTGCAGGTTGCGCTTGATCAGATGCTTGGGCAGTGGCGCCCGCAAGAAACGCATATCCGCTACATCGATCAGGCCCATTCGGTTGTCCGGTGTGACTACGATGTTGCCCAGGTGCAGTGAGCGAAAGTAGATCCCCGACATATGAAGGCTACGTATCAGCCCCGTCAGAGCCGGCAGTGTCTGCTGCCAGTTGAACCCTTCCTTGCTGGCGATCTGGCGCAGGGTTTCTCCCGGCAGGGGCTGGTAAAGCACCGCCGTCATGCCTGGGGTTTGCAGTCGATAGAACTGCAGGACCTGAAGGGTGGGTACGCCAAGCTTGTGCAGTTCGGCGGCATTGTCGATGAAGCGTTTCGAGTACGGACGAAACAACGCGGAAGATAAAATACGCTTGCGACGAAACAGTTTGAGGATATTCCCATCCTGCAACAGGTAAACTTTCGGGCCGTAGCTGTCGGCCTCCAGTACTCTGGCGGCTTCAATCATTTGATTTAAAGCGTCTTGCGGAAGCCGGGAGCATTGCATCATAGAAAGCCTTGTTGGAATTGCGCGGGCACTGTGGCGGGCAATGATGCCGAAAAGTTTCAGTTTTAACCATGCCGGGTTAGGTAGGGTGGGTTGTCTAAGGAGCAATTTGATGCAAGAAACACGTTGGGCGCAAGTATGGATGACGTCAGGTCTGTTGTGGTTTCTGATGGCTATCGCCGTTGCGCCTACCAACAAACTTTATCAGCAAGGGCTGGTCGCACTGCTATGGCTGCCGGCCATGGTGTTCAGCTGGCCAGCGCGGGCTCGGATCAGAGAACTCCTATATGAGCAGCGCTGGGTCTACCTGCCGATGCTCGGTCTGCTGGTCTGGTCATTGATTAGTCTCTCTTGGACGAGCGACGAGGTGCCGAGTCGCGAAGTCAAGCGGTTGTTGTACATCGGCGTATTCCTGCTTTTTTTTCCGGTTTTTGCCAATACCCGGCCCGACCGAATCATTCGTATCATGCAATGGGGCGGTATTGGGCTGGCGTTGACTGCGTTGGTTGCCACCGTCAAATTTTATGGGGTCGATGGCAACGTCTGGTACGCGCGTGTTGAAGGTTTGGGCGAGTTGTCTCACCCGATTCTGGGTGGCTACGTTATTGGATTGGCGGCCGTGTGGCTTGTTCATTGGGTACCGCGCGGGCGCTGGATGCAAGCGGTCTGGGTCGTAGCGCTGGGTTTCCTTGGCGTGTTTGTCGTGCTTAGCCAGAGTCGTGGTGCTGCCTTGGCGTTGTTCCTGACGTTGCTCGTCATGCCGATCTGGTGCCGCGATCGACGCAGTCGCGTCGTTGCGGTATCTGCGTTGACAGTGGCGATGTTGGCTTTCTGGTTCTTCGAGCCTTTGGTTATGGCTCGCGGTGTTTCCTATCGTCCACAAATCCTGATGGCAAGCTTGCAAATGATTGCCGAGCACCCATGGCGCGGTCTGGGCCTTGGCGGCAGCTATAAAGTGCTCGCCGAAGGCTTGTCCTTTGACCACGCCCATAACCTCTTCACTCATGTCGCCATCGAACTGGGTCTGCCGGGGCTGTTGTTGTGGTGCGCGGTATGGCTTGCAGTTTTACGGGAGGCCTGGAAAGCCCGGGAAACGCTATATGGTCAAGGCGTCATCGGCATATGGGTATTTTCATCCCTGGCCATGCAATTCGATGCGGCCAGCCTGGCCGGAACGCCAAGGGCCGAGTGGTTCATCAGTTGGTTACCCGTTGGCCTGGCCAGTGTGTTGGTATGGGCGCGGGTCAATTCCGACGATTGTGATAAAATTTCGCGTTCTTCCTAACGAGTGAGCTCTACGATGAGTGACGCACCGCCCAAAGCGGGACAGGATTCCAGCCTGAAAATCTATTTTCGGCTATTGGGGTATGTAAAACCCTATATCGGCCTATTCCTGGTGAGTATCGTCGGCTTCGTGATCTTTGCCTCGACGCAGCCCATGCTCGCAGGGATTCTCAAATATTTCGTCGATGGCTTGAGCAACCCCGAAGCGGTGCTCTTCCCGACTGTTCCCTATCTGCAAGACTTGCAGTTGCTGATGGCCGTGCCGCTGCTGATCATCCTGATCGCCGCCTGGCAAGGCCTGGGGTCTTTCCTGGGTAACTATTACCTGGCCAAAGTCTCCCTTGGGCTGGTCCACGACTTGCGTGTCGAACTGTTCAACAAATTATTGGTATTGCCCAACCGTTATTTCGACACCCATAACTCCGGGCACCTGATTTCGCGCATCACCTTCAACGTGACCATGGTCACCGGTGCGGCCACGGACGCTATCAAAGTGGTCATTCGTGAAGGCCTGACCGTGGTGTTCCTGTTTGCTTACCTGTTGTGGATGAACTGGAAACTGACCCTGGTGATGCTGGCGATCCTGCCCATCATCGCGATCATGGTGAGCAGCACCAGCAAAAAATTCCGCAAGCAGAGCAAGAAGATCCAGGTGGCGATGGGCGACGTGACTCACGTAGCCTCCGAGACCATCCAGGGCTATCGCGTGGTGCGCAGCTTCGGTGGCGAAAGCTATGAAGAGCGTCGTTTCGCCGAAGCCAGTCAGAGCAACACTGACAAGCAACTGCGCATGACCAAGACCGGCGCGGTCTACACGCCGATGCTGCAACTGGTGATCTACACCGCCATGGCGGTGCTGATGTTCCTGGTGCTGTTCCTGCGCGGTGACGCCACCGCCGGTGACCTGGTGGCCTACATCACCGCAGCGGGCCTGTTGCCCAAGCCGATTCGTCAACTGTCGGAAGTCAGCTCGACAATCCAGAAAGGCGTTGCCGGTGCCGAGAGCATTTTCGAGCAACTGGACGTCGAGCCAGAGATTGACCAGGGTACCGTCGAGCGCGATCGCGTCAGCGGCCACCTGGAAGTGCGCAACCTGAGCTTCACCTATCCAGGGACCGAGCGTGAAGTGCTGAAGAACATCAGCTTCACGGCGGCACCGGGGCAAATGATCGCCCTGGTCGGTCGTTCGGGTAGCGGCAAGTCGACCCTGGCCAGCCTGATTCCGCGTTTCTATCACCACGAAACCGGCGAAATCATGCTCGATGACGTGGAAATCGAAGACTATCGTCTGCGCAATCTGCGTCGACACGTGGCGCAGGTGACACAGCATGTGACCCTGTTCAACGACACCATCGCCAACAACATCGCTTACGGTGACCTGGCCGGCGCCCCACGTGCCGACATTGAAAAGGCCGCGACGGATGCTTACGCGATGGACTTCATCTCGGAAATGCCGCAAGGCCTGGACACCCAGGTCGGGGAAAACGGCGTGTTGCTGTCCGGTGGTCAGCGTCAACGCCTGGCGATTGCCCGGGCCTTGTTGAAGAATGCACCGTTGCTGATTCTCGACGAGGCAACGTCGGCGCTCGATACCGAGTCCGAGCGGCACATTCAGGCGGCACTGGATCAGGTCATGAAAGGTCGCACCACGCTGGTGATTGCTCACCGGTTGACGACCATCGAGAAAGCCGACCTGATCCTGGTCATGGATCATGGCGAAATCGTCGAGCGCGGCACCCACGCTCAACTGCTGGCGCAAAACGGCTACTACTCGCGCCTGCATGCGATGGGCCTCGACACCCCGGTTGGCGACATCGCCTGACCCCACAAAAGGGGTGAGCCTGGCTCACCCCTTTTGCACACCTGGCGTGCAATGCGTCCGGTGATTTGTACCCAGACCTTTACCCTACTTGACCAAGCCTGAATAAATCTGCGCACCGCGGACGGATTTTCTGATCAATAAATGAGCAGAAAGCCCCGCCGAATCATCCCATTGCAGCCGTCACACAAGCCCACGCCAACCCTGTGTTAATATCGCGCCCCTGTTCATTTTGTATGTGGGTTGCTCCATGAAGTTGTCCATGCCGCGATTCGATCAAGCCCCTGTCTTGGTGGTCGGCGATGTCATGCTCGACCGTTACTGGCATGGTGGTACCTCACGGATTTCCCCTGAGGCGCCGGTACCGGTAGTCAAGGTCGAGCAAATCGAGGACCGCCCGGGCGGTGCCGCCAACGTTGCGTTGAACATTGCCGCCCTCGGCGCCCCAGCCTCGCTGGTCGGCGTGACCGGCGACGATGAAGCCGCCGACAGCCTGGCCAATAGCCTCAAGGGCGCTGGCGTACGAGCGTTGTTCCAGCGCATCGCGCACCAGCCGACCATCGTCAAGCTGCGGGTCATGAGCCGTCACCAGCAACTGTTGCGTATCGACTTCGAAGAACCTTTCGCCACCGACGCCCTGGCGTTGGGCGCGCAAGTCGACGAGTTGCTCGAAGGCATCAAGGTGCTGGTGCTGTCCGACTACGGCAAAGGCGCGCTGAAAAACCATCAAGCGCTGATCCAGGCAGCCCGTGCCCGTGGCATTCCGGTGCTGGCCGACCCCAAGGGCAAGGATTTCTCGATCTATCGGGGTGCGAGCCTGATCACCCCGAATCTCAGTGAGTTCGAAACCATCGTCGGCGGTTGCGCCGATGAGCACGAGCTGGTGAGCAAGGGCGCGCAGCTGATGCACGACCTCGACCTCGGCGCATTGCTGGTGACCCGCGGCGAACACGGCATGACCCTGCTGCGTCCGGATCATCCGGCGCTGCACCTGCCGGCCCGTGCCCGTGAAGTGTTCGATGTGACCGGTGCCGGCGACACGGTGATTTCCACCCTGGCGGCCGCCATTGCCGCGGGCGAAGAACTGCCCCACGCTGTGGCCCTGGCCAACCTGGCGGCGGGCATCGTGGTCGGCAAACTGGGTACGGCGGCCATCAGCGCACCGGAACTGCGTCGCGCGATCCAGCGTGAAGAAGGTTCCGAGCGCGGTGTGCTGGGCCTCGAGCAGCTGCTGCTGGCGGTCGATGATGCGCGTGCGCATAAAGAGAAGATCGTCTTCACCAACGGCTGCTTCGACATTTTGCACGCCGGCCACGTGACCTACCTCGAACAGGCACGGGCCCAAGGCGATCGCTTGATCGTCGCGGTAAACGACGATGCGTCGGTCAGCCGCCTGAAAGGGCCGGGTCGTCCGATCAACAGCGTCGACCGTCGCATGGCCGTACTGGCAGGTCTGGGCGCCGTGGATTGGGTGATCAGCTTCGCTGAAGGCACTCCGGAAAACCTGCTGCGCGAGGTCAAGCCGGATGTGCTGGTCAAGGGTGGGGACTACGGAATCGAGCAGGTTGTCGGCGCGGACATCGTGACCGCTTACGGCGGAACGGTGAAAGTGCTGGGGCTGGTGGAAAACAGCTCGACTACCGCGATTGTCGAGAAGATCCGCAAGTCCGAGTAACGCGTTGATCGTTCCCACGTCGAACTGTCCGCGTGGGAACGATCAAGCTCAGGAGCTGACTTTTTTACGCGGTACGATTCTCTTCAGCAATTGCTTCGCCTTCCCACGCAACCGCGCCAAACCTGAATCTTTCCCCGGCGGGCTCAAGCCCTGCTGCCGCACCCAATCCTTCCAGCGAATCCGCTCTTCCCTCACCAGCCAGCCTTCCTGCTGGGCAAAACTCTCTGCCAGGTACAACCCGCGAGTACTCGCCGGGTACAGCTGATCCTTTTTCAAGGTATAGAGCTCGGCCATCGGTTGGCCGTCCTGCAGCGGCATCAAGTACAAATCGGGACGTTTTCGATCGAGCCGGGCCACCAGTTGATCGCCTTCCAGTCGTTCGTCGACATGAAACAAACTCAGGGATTTGGCTTCCTTGGGTACGTCCAGACGCAAGTCATAGATCAATTGCAGCGAAGCCGTCGGCAAATGCACGTAAGCCCTCGGGCGTTCGATCAACTGCATCTTGGCGCACCGCACCGGCCGCGCCGAACCGGACAACGGCGTCAGGCGAAACGGCAGGGCTTCGCGATAATGCAGCGCGGACGAGTAGGGCGCCGGCAGCCAAGTGTCGTTGAAGCGCCCGCCGAGCCAGCCTTCCGGGGTTTCCAGCAGGCACTCTTCGGCAATTTCCTGAATCGCGGTGTGCAGCGGCAGGTTCAGCTCATGGGCGGGCACGTAACCGGAGATCAGTTTGAGCACCACGTCGCCGCGGTCTTGCCGACGCTGACGCACTAACACCCAATAATCGCGGTTTTGCCAATGCAGGGTCAGGCGCACCGAAACCCCGAGGTTGGCCAGCTCCAGCGAAAACCGCTGAGTGTCGGTGACCGTCACCGGGCGGCGACGTTGCAGCGTCTGAGAGAAATTGAGCGGCATCCCGACGCTTTGATAACTCAGGCCTTCGGGAGTCGCTTCGACGAATAACGGCAGGGTCTTGAAGTTGCTCGGGTTCTTTCTTATGAGCGTACGCGGCATGTCGGCTCCTGCTTAAGGCCGCGTGGGCGGCATCAGTTTCTACGTAGGACCTGGGCAACGGTCGCGACGTTGTGGGCGAGGTGCAGCGGATTGATGGTCCCGACAATAGCACTGGCAACACCCGGATGTTCAAACAACAACTCAAAGCTGGCGCGCACCGGGTCCACGCCCGGACTCAGGCAGACGTGGCCGCTGGCGAGGGCTTTTTTGACCAGAATGGCTTTGCCGTGAGCAGCAGCATAGTCAATGACTGGCTTCTCGTTCTGCTCGTTCAGATTGTAGGTGACCATGGCGCAATCGCCTTGTTCCAGAGCCTTCAAACCGCCTTCGACGGTTTTGCCGGAAAAACCGAAGCCGCGAATCTTGCCCTCGCTCTTCAGCGCCGCGAGGGTCGCATAGACTTCGCTGTCGTTGAGGATCGCCAGGTCGTTGCCGTCGGAGTGCACTAGCACCAGGTCGATAACATCCGTTTCCAGGCGTTGCAGGCTGCGCTCCACCGACAATCGCGTGTGGGCGGCGCTGAAATCGTGGCTCGACTGGCCGTCGGTAAACTCTTCGCCAACCTTGCTGACGATCACCCACTCCTGACGCTGCCCTCGCAGCAATGGGCCGAGTCGCTCTTCGCTACGGCCATAAGCCGGGGCGGTGTCGATCAGGTTGATGCCCATGTCGCGGGCGAGTTTGAGCAGCATGCGCGCTTCGTCATCGTCGGGAATCTGGAAGCCGCTGGGGTACTTCACGCCTTGATCGCGGCCAAGCTTGACGGTGCCCAGGCCTAACGGCGAGACCAGCAGGCCGGTGCTGCCCAAAGGGCGATGCAGATTGTGCAAGGTCGGTTGGCTCATGGCAGCAGTTGCTCCCAGGCAGGCACGCCCATCGGCGGTTTTGGCAGGTCGGGCAGCGGCGCCGGATGGCTTGGCTGGATGCCGTCGCGCTGCAAGGACGCGATGACGCGATCAGCAAAGTCCGGAGCCAGCGCCAGTTTGGTTGGCCAGCCGACCAGCAGCCGGCCTTCTTCGGCAAGGAATGCATTGTCAGGACGAGTCAGTCCCGATTGCAGTGGCTCGGCGCGATCCACTCGAAGGGTGGCCCATTGCGCGGTGCTCAGGTCGATCCAAGGCAGCAACTGGCCGAGTTCTTTCTGCGCCGTGGCAATTTGCTCGGCGGGATCTCGGGCAACACCTTCGGCTTCGGCAATGTCGCCGCCCAGATACCAGACCCACTGACCATCGGCGGCCGGATGGGTAGTCACGGTAATGCGCGGCTTGGTGCCGCCGCCCAGGCAGTGGGCATACAGCGGTTTGAGGCCAGGACCTTTGGCGATGATCATGTGCAACGGCCGGCGTTGCATGGCGGGTTGGCTCAGCCCCAGCGCTTCGAGCAGCGCTGCCGTACCGGCACCGGCACTCAAGACGATGCGCTGGGCGCGAATCTCGCGCTCGTCAACCTTCAGGCCGACCAGTACTCCACCCTCCAGCAACGGTTCGATCTTCTGGCCGGCGAGCAAACCGTCGCCGGCCAGGTCCGCCAAGCGCTGGATCAGGCTCGGCACGTCGATCACCAGTTCCGCCAGACGATAGACCTTGCCCTTGAAGCGTTTGTCTTGCAGGGCTGGCGGCAGTTGCTCGCCCTTGACCTGATCGACACGGCCGCGCACGGCCTTGCTGGCGAAGAAACTGGTGAGATTGCCGGCGATCGTGCCGGGGGACCAGAGGTAATGAGCTTCGGACAGCAGGCGCACGCCGGTCAGGTCCAGTTCGCCGTCACCGGCCAAGGCTTCACGCCAGCGCCGAGGCATGTCGGCGATGGCTTCCGAGGCGCCGGTCAGTGCGCCATGCAGTGCGTACTTGGCGCCGCCATGGATGATGCCTTGGGATTTCACGCTTTGCCCGCCACCGAGGCTGGCGCTTTCCACCAGCACGGTCGAAAAACCCTGGAGGCGCAGGCGCGCATTCAGCCAGAGGCCGGCGACACCAGCGCCGACAATCAGAACGTCGGTGGAAATAACGGATGGCATGCAGCGACCTCAGTGTTCAAGACGAGGGCGCAGTATACAGACTCGACGAATAGGGGATTTGTTGATGATCAACAGGGCAAATGCAAAACCCTGTGGGAGCGGGCTTGCACCAATGGATTGCACTTCGAACCTTAATGGCCGGCGGTTTTGGAGAAGAGTTGAATCACTACGACGCCCAAGACGATGAGCGCCATCCCCAGCATTGCCGGCACATCCAGTTTCTGCCCGTAGATAAACAGCGCCGCGACGCTGACCATCACGATCCCCATGCCGGCCCACACCGCGTAAGCCACGCCCACCGGAACGCTGCGCACCACCAGCGTCAGCATCCAGAAGGCGATGCCGTAGCCGACAATAACCAGAATCAGCGGCAGCGGGGTGCTGAAGCCTTTGACCGCTTTCATCGAAACGGTGGCGATCACTTCGGCGCAGATGGCAATGGCCAGATAGTAGTAAGCGGTCATAGGTGCATCCTCGTGTGAAGTGTTGCTTTCTGAGGTCGGCATTTTAGAGATTCTCCAGATGCGGTAAAGTCATTACCTATCTGTTCTGAAGATGGGTTGAGCCATGAACACGCAATGGAATCTGGAGCAGCTGCGGCTGTTTGTCAGCGTAGCGGAGCAGCGTTCGTTTTCTGCGGTAGCGCGGGATCAGCGCAAGGCGCAGTCGGCGGTCAGCAGTTCGATTGCGCTGCTGGAAGAGGACTTGGGCGTCAGCCTGTTCGACCGTAGCAGCGGCCGCCAGCCGAAACTCACCGAGGCCGGCAACGCATTGCTGGATGAGGCGCGGGAAGTGCTGCGCCAATGCGAACGCCTTAACGGTCGGGCGTTGGCCATGATGCGCGGCCAGGAGGCGCGTTTGCGTGTGGCCCAGGATGAGGCGATGCCCTATCAGCCGATCATCGAAAGCTTCGAAGCCCTGGCTCAACAATTTCCCAGCCTTGAAGTGCAATTGACCAGCGCCGCCCAAGGTGATGTGGCGCGCAAACTGGTGGAGCGTCGGGCCGATCTGGGGTTGCTGTTTTATCACGACCAGATTCCCGAAGCGCTCGAGCGGCGGGTGTTGGGCAGCGTCGAAATGGTCACGGTGTGCGGCGTCGGCCACCCATTGGCGCAACAGGCTCAGGTTGATTGTCAGCAACTGGCGCGGCATCGTCAGTTGCTGATGTCCACACAGTCGAGTGTCTATCCCGGTAGCGAACCTGCCAGCCCGCAAGTCTGGCGGGCCGACAGTTTCTACGTGATGGCTGAATGGCTGGTGCGCGGCCTCGGTTGGGCCTGGCTGCCGCGCCACGTGGTGCAGTACCCGGCGTATCAGGATCTGATGGTCGAACTGGTCAGCGAATGGACCCCGCCAGCGCTGGTGGTGGAGTTGGTCTGGCGCCGCGATGAGCCTCTGGGGCCGGCAGCTCGTTGGTTGGCCGAACGTTTTGCCGTGCACTTGCAGACGATCGGTGAAAAAAGCCGATAAACTCCGCCGCCATGAATAGAACTCTCTACACCGCGCTGTTTTACCTGGGGCTGCCATTGGTAGCGATTCGGCTTTGGCTGCGGGCGCGCAAGGCGCCGGCGTACGCCAAGCGCATTGGCGAACGTTTCTCCGTCGGGTTACCAGCGATGAAAACGGGCGGCATCTGGGTGCACGCGGTGTCGGTGGGCGAAAGCATTGCCGCGGCGCCGATGATTCGCGCCTTGCTGCAGCGTTATCCACAGTTGCCCATTACCGTGACCTGCATGACCCCGACCGGTTCGGAGCGCATTCAGGCGCTGTTCGCCAATGAGCCGCGCATCCAGCACTGCTATTTGCCTTACGACTTGCCTTGCGCAGCGAAGCGATTCCTTGATCGGGTCCAGCCGAAACTGGCGGTGATCATGGAGACCGAACTCTGGCCGAACCATATCCATCAGTGCGCCAAGCGCGGGATTCCCGTGGCCCTGGCCAACGCTCGACTGTCCGAGCGTTCTGCCAGGGGCTATGGCCGCTTCGGCAAACTGACCCAGCCGATGCTTGCCGAGATGAGCCTGTTCGCGGTGCAGACCGAGGCCGAGGCGCAGCGCTTCCGCGATTTGGGTGCGCGTTCGCAAACCGTGGAAGTGACCGGCTCGATCAAGTTCGACCTGACCATCGACCCGGCACTGCTTCAGCGTGCCGCCGAGTTGCGTATGCAATGGCAGACTCAGGAACGTCCGGTGTGGATCGCTGCCAGTACCCACGAAGGCGAAGACGAAGTGGTGCTGGCGGCTCATAGTCAGTTGCTGGCCAATCATCCCGATGCGTTGCTGATTCTGGTGCCGCGCCATCCAGAGCGTTTCAACCCGGTGTTCGAGTTGTGTCGGCAGCAGGGGTTCGCCACGGTGCGTCGGTCCACTGGTGACCCGGTCACCGCGCAAACTTCGGTGCTGGTGGGCGACACCATGGGTGAGTTGCTGTTTCTGTATGCCTTGGCCGACAGCGCTTTTGTTGGCGGCAGTCTGGTGCCGAACGGCGGGCACAACCTGCTGGAGCCGGCGGCTCTGGCCAAACCGGTGTTGAGCGGGCCGCACCTGTTTAACTTCCTCGAAATCGCCGCGCAGTTGCGCAGTGCCGGGGCGTTGCAGGAAGTAGAGGATGCCGAAGGTCTGGCGCTGGCGGTGCAGCGACTGTTCGAATTGCCGCGCGATGCGCAGCGGATGGCGGAGGCGGGGTTGAAAGTGATGCGCACCAATCAGGGCGCGTTGCAGCGATTGCTGGATGGGTTGGGGCGGTTGATCGAGCGTTAGACCGGGTTGTCTTCATTCGCGAGCAAGCCCGCTCTCATCCTCAGTCTAATTCCTGCGCAAGACACAAGCGGGCTTGCTCGCGAATGCTGTTTGCTTTTGCTGTCAGGGACGGGCGTTGAGTTGCTCTGCCGCAGCCTTGGCCAGGTCCGGCGGCAGGAAGTCTTTATCCGGGTTGTAGTCGGCCTTGAGATAACGCGCCAGGTCCTGCAAATCCCCTGGGTTCAAGGTGCCCGCGGCCTGTTTCAAGCGCAGGTTGTCGAGGATGTAGTCGTAACGGGTGTTGTTGTAGTTGCGCACCGATGTGTACAGCTGACGCTGCGCATCCAGCACGTCGACGATGTTTCGCGTACCCACCTGATAACCGATTTCGGTCGCTTCCACCGCGCTCTGGTTGGAGATGATCGACTGCTTGCGCGCTTGCACCTGCTCCACATCAGTGTTCACCGCGCGGTGCAGGTTGCGGGTGTTTTCTACCACTTGCCGACGCAGGGATTCGCGCTGTTGTTCGGTTTGATCCAGGCGCGAGTAAGACTCGCGAACCTGTGAAGTGGTCAGGCCGCCGCTGTAGATAGGGATACTCAATTGCAAGGCCAGCGTGCGTTGCTCGACGTTACCGCCGTAAGGCGTACCGAAGGCGTTCGGGTTGCTGAAACCCATGGCGTCGTTGTCACCCTTCTCGTATTTCGCCACGGCATCCAGGGTCGGTGCGTGACCGGCCTTGCGCTGCTTGAGGGTTTCTTCGGCGGCGCTGACGGCGTAGTTGCTGGCCAGCAAATTCAGGTTCTGTTTGGCGGCGGTGTCGACCCAGGCTTTGGCGTCGTTCGGTGCCGGAGGCAGAATCGGCAAGGTGTGGACGATGCCCTGGATCGAGTTGTACTGACGATTGGTCAGGGTGATCAACGCTTCAAACGCATCATCGACCTGACGCTGCGCGACGATCCGGTTGGCTCGCGCGGTGTCGTAACTGGCTTGCGATTGCAGCACGTCGGTCTTGTCCGAGAGGCCGACGTCGAAGCGCTCGTTGGACTGATCGAGCTGACGCTTGAACGCTGCCTCTTCGGCCTTGGTCGAGGCCAGATTGTCTTGGCTGCGCAGCACGTTGAAATAGCTTTCGGACGTTTGCAGGATCAGGTTCTGCTCGGTCGCCGAGAGTTGCAGTGCAGCCTGTTCGTTGACGTCCTTGGCGGCCTGATACTGGAACCAGCGATCGGCACGGAAAAGTGGCTGGGCCAAGGTCGCCTGATAGGAATGGGCGCTGCGATTGGCAACGGCTGACGGTTGATCGAGGTCGGTGCGCACGTTGGCCACCTGGGCACCGCCAGAGATGTTCGGTAACAAACCGGCGCGGGCTTGGGGCACGACTTCTTTCTGCGCGCCGTACTGAGCGCGAGCGGCAGCCAGGTCGGCGTTGTTGTCCACCGCTTCCTGATAGACGCTGACCAGATCGGTTTTGGTCGATAAGGGCGCTTCTGCTGCCCAGGCCATTCCGTTGGACGCACAAGACACGGCAAGGGCCAGTGAGAGTTTGCGCAGCATGAGGCCATCCCTAAAAAATTACGCTGATAATTTGAGCGCCAAGGCTACGGCGCGGCTCATACAGCGTCAAGGCGCGGTATGGCGTAGCGAGTGTAGTTGTGAGCAACGACGGCAACAATCCTGCAATTGCGCCATTCATCATGGTGTTTGCCGCGGTGTTGGCGTTCTTTGCCAGTTGTGTCTAGACTGGCCGGGTTCTTGTCGGGGTGCCTTGCTATGAGGCTGAGATCGAATAATTTCGGATCCCGTTGAACCTGATCAGGTTAGCGCCTGCGTAGGGAACAAGATTTCTCGTCACCCGGCGAGTCCTCTTGTGCTTCGTCCGGGATGTTGTTCGACAATCGAACACCCCTCGAGCACTGAGCACAGCACAGCTGGTTTTCCCAGCGCGCGTGCGTCCATTCGATGACAGGTTCGCTCCGACAAAAAATCCACTGCCTGGATGTGTTCGGAGAGCCCGTGATGACTACAAAACCAAAAATCGCAACCAATCTGAGTGACTCGGCCAAGGTCGATCAGCAATCGGTTCAGCCTTTTACTCGCTCGCAAAAAATCTATGTTCAGGGCACTCGCCCGGACATCCTCGTGCCGATGCGCGAAATCAGCCTTGATGTAACCCCGACCGACTTCGGCGGCGAGATCAACGCGCCTGTCGTTGTGTACGACACTTCGGGCCCGTACACCGACCCCAACGTCATCATCGACGTACGCAAAGGCCTGGCCGATGTGCGTTCGCCGTGGATCGAATCCCGTGGCGACACCGAGCGTCTGCCGGGTCTGAGTTCCAACTTCGGCCAGGAACGCCTCGCCGATGCGGAGCTGACCAAGCTGCGTTTCGCCCACGTGAACAACCCGCGCCGCGCCAAGGCCGGTGCCAACGTGAGCCAGATGCACTACGCCCGCAAAGGCATCATCACCGCCGAGATGGAATACGTCGCCATCCGCGAAAACATGAAGCTTGAAGTGGCGCGCGCCGCTGGCCTGCTGGACCAGCAACACGCCGGTCACAGCTTCGGCGCCAGCGTGCCGAAAATCATCACCCCCGAATTCGTCCGTGAAGAGATCGCCCGCGGTCGCGCGATCATTCCGGCCAACATCAACCACACCGAACTGGAACCGATGATCATCGGCCGTAACTTCCTGGTGAAGATCAACGGCAACATCGGCAACAGCGCGTTGGGTTCGTCCATCGAAGAAGAAGTGGCGAAACTGACCTGGGGCATTCGCTGGGGTTCGGACACGGTCATGGACCTGTCCACCGGCAAACATATTCACGAAACCCGCGAGTGGATCATCCGTAACTCGCCGGTGCCGATCGGTACTGTGCCGATTTATCAGGCTTTGGAAAAAGTCGGCGGCGCTGCCGAAGACCTGACCTGGGAGCTGTTCCGCGACACGCTGATCGAACAGGCCGAGCAGGGCGTCGACTACTTCACCATCCACGCCGGCGTGCTGCTGCGCTACGTGCCACTGACCGCCAAACGCGTGACCGGCATCGTTTCCCGTGGCGGTTCGATCATGGCCAAGTGGTGCCTGGCGCATCACAAAGAAAACTTCCTCTACACCCATTTCGAAGACATCTGCGAAATCATGAAGGCCTACGACGTCAGCTTCTCGCTGGGCGATGGCCTGCGTCCGGGCTCGATTGCCGACGCCAACGACGCGGCACAATTCGGTGAGCTGGAAACCCTCGGTGAGCTGACCAAGATCGCGTGGAAGCACGACGTGCAGTGCATGATCGAAGGCCCGGGCCACGTGCCAATGCAGTTGATCAAAGAGAACATGGACAAGCAGCTGGAATGCTGCGACGAGGCGCCGTTCTACACCCTCGGCCCGCTGACCACTGACATCGCGCCAGGCTACGACCACATCACCTCGGGCATCGGTGCGGCGATGATCGGCTGGTTCGGTTGCGCCATGCTCTGCTACGTGACGCCGAAGGAACACTTGGGTCTGCCGAACAAGGATGACGTGAAGACCGGGATCATCACCTACAAGATCGCCGCCCATGCCGCCGATCTGGCAAAAGGGCATCCGGGTGCGCAGATTCGCGACAATGCCTTGAGCAAGGCGCGTTTCGAATTCCGTTGGGAAGACCAGTTCAACCTGGGCCTTGATCCGGACACTGCGCGTTCGTATCACGATGAAACCCTGCCGAAAGATTCGGCCAAGGTCGCGCACTTCTGCTCCATGTGTGGGCCGAAATTCTGTTCGATGAAGATCACCCAGGAAGTCCGCGAATACGCAGCCAACCAGCGTATCGAAACCGTCGACGCCGAAGTCGCCCAGGGACTGGCGGAACAGGCCGAGCGGTTCAAACAGGAAGGCAGTCAGCTGTACAAGAAGGTTTGATCTGACCTGAAAAGGTGGGGCCAGAAAGGGCCCCATCGCCAGCAGGCTGGCTCCCACACTGGATTTGTGGTGTTCACAAGTCCCCTGTGGGAGCCAGCCTGCTGGCGATAGCGATCACATAACAACAAATGTCCCTCTGAGATAACACCCTTGAGCATTCAACCCAGCACGTATTCCCCTGATATTGCGGTGCCCACAGACAAACGTGTCTTCGGCGGCCGCGATCTGTTTTCCCTGTGGTTCTCCCTCGGCATCGGCCTGATGGTCCTGCAGACCGGCGCTCTGCTCGCACCAGGTCTGGGCCTGTCCGGCTCATTGCTGGCAATCTTCCTCGGCACCCTGGTCGGCGTTTTGCTGCTGGCCGCCGTCGGCGTGATCGGCAGCGACACCGGCCTGTCATCGATGACCGCGCTCAAGCTCAGCCTCGGTGCAAAAGGCGCGAGCCTGCCGGCTGTGCTGAACCTGCTGCAACTGATCGGTTGGGGCTCGTTCGAAATCATCGTCATGCGCGATGCCGCCAGCCTGCTCGGCGCGCGTGCGTTCAGCGAAGGCAGTCTGTTGTCCAGTCCATTGCTCTGGACTGTGTTCTTTGGTGGTTTGGCGACCTTGCTGGCCGTCAGTGGTCCGCTGACATTCGTGCGACAGATCCTGCGCAAGTGGGGCATCTGGGTGCTCCTGGCCGCGTGCATCTGGCTGACCTGGAACCTGTTCGCCAAGGCTGATCTGGCGACGTTGTGGGCGCAGGCCGGTGATGGTTCGATGTCGTTCGCCGTGGGCTTCGACATTGCCATCGCCATGCCGCTGTCCTGGCTGCCACTGATTGCCGACTACTCGCGTTTCGGCAAGCGTGCGAAAAACGTGTTCGGCGGCACGGCAGTGGGTTTCTTTGTTGGTAACTTCTGGCTGATGAGCCTGGGCGTGGCCTACACCCTGGCGTTTGCGCCGAGCGGAGAAGTGAATGCCTTGCTGTTGGCATTGGCCGGTGCTGGCCTCGGGATTCCGCTGCTGCTGATCCTGCTGGATGAGTCGGAAAATGCCTTTGCCGATATTCACTCGGCAGCGGTGTCCAGCGGAATTCTGTTGCGCTTGAAAGTCGAGCATCTGGCCTTGGCCATCGGCGTGATCTGCACACTGATCGCGTGCCTGGCGCCATTGGCCCAGTATCAAAACTTCCTGCTGTTGATCGGTTCGGTGTTTGCGCCGCTGTTCGGCGTGGTGCTGGTGGATCACTTCATCCTGCGCAAACGCAGTGCTCGCGTGGCGTCAGCCACATTGCGCTGGCCTGCGTTGCTCGCCTGGTTGGGCGGAGTAAGCACCTATCATTTGCTGGCTAATCTGTACCCGGACATCGGCGCAACCCTGCCGTCACTGATTCTGGCAGGGCTGCTGCAACTCGTGCTGGGTCAGGCCTTCAGTTACGGCCAGGAAACAGCTCGGGCTTGATGATGCCGTTCAGGCGAGGGTAGGGGATCTTCAGTTCGATGTGGCCCAGCGCGTAAGGCGCGATGGTGCTGGTTTCGTACTTGAGGATCACGCCGCCGTAGGTCAGCGCCACGTTTTGGGTTTTCTGGAATTGCCAGTTCTTCAGGAACTCCGGTTCCTGATCGAGCTTGGTGCTGATCAGCCAACTGTTGTGTGCCACCTGCGCGGCTTTCCAGAACGCCTCTTCCTGCCCGGGCACTAACATGTCCGACAGCGTCAGCACTTTGTGTTGCTGGCGTGAATAGTTGATGAAGCTGCGGCCCGGCGTGCCATGGGCGCCGCCGGTGTCCAGGTAGCTGGAGAATTCAACGATCACCAAGCCGTCATGCTGCTCACGTACCTTGGCTTGCAGATAACTGCTGTAGCGCGGGCCGGCACTGCTCAAAAACTGCTCGCGATACGCTGCCAGCGTCGGCGCTACCGGGGCATCGGGCGAGGTGCGGGTCATTTGCAGCAGGCGTTTTTCGATAATGCCGTCCAACTGCGGTTCGTCTGGGAAGCGCAGCGTATCGATGTTCACCAGTGGGCAGTCAGGTGTTGTGCAACCCGGTTTCAGTTGTTCGGAAGCGTCGCGGGTGGTTTCCAGCGGCGTCCGGTAGTTGGGTTGGAACAAACTCTGGCAGGCGCCCAGGGTCAGGGCGATTGCGGCCACGGAGGCGATTTTAAAAAGCGACATGGGCGTCCTTCATAAAACAGGGAAAGGCAAAAAGTTATCCGCTTCGACTCTCAACGAAGCAGTCAGTTCGCCACTAAGCTAATTAGAGTTGGTTTCGCCCTCACCGTCTATCCCGCTGACTGTAAAGGGGCTGCATCAAAGGTCGCGGGCGCGTTAGGATGGCGCGAAGTCGAGGTTGCAAGTAACAAAAAGGAGCCTCGTAACGGATTTGCAGTAAAGAGGATAGTCATGACTGATTTTGCCAACGCCATTCCGACCGCCGTTGATATCGTCCGGCGCGAAAAGTGCTACGAGGGCTTCTATAAGCTTGATCGTGTGCACTTGCGTCACGAATTGTTCGCCGGTGGCATGAGTCGCGAGATCAATCGTGAAGTGTTTGTTCGCCACGATGCGGTGTGCGTACTGCCTTACGATCCGCAGCGTGACGAAGTGGTGTTGATCGAGCAGTTTCGCGTCGGCGCCATGGGCAAGACCGACAATCCATGGCTGATCGAACTGGTCGCCGGTCTGATCGACAAGGATGAAGTGCCGGAAGAAGTTGCTCACCGCGAGGCGCAGGAGGAAGCTGGGCTTGTGTTCGGGGCGCTCTGGCCGATGACCAAGTACTTTCCATCGCCGGGCGGCAGCAATGAATTTGTGCACTTGTACCTGGGGCGTTGCGACAGCACCGGCGTCGGCGGCCTGCATGGGCTGGAGGAAGAAGCAGAAGATATCCGCGTCACGGTCTGGGCGTTCGAAGATGCCCTGCAGGCTGTACGCGACGGACGAATTGCCAACGCGGCCAGCATCATTGCCTTGCAATGGCTAGCTTTGAACCGCGTTGAAGTGAGGGGGTTATGGTCGTAAACAAACTGCGCGATCGTTATCGGGTCGACCTCGTGGGGCTGCAAGCCTCCTGCGAGGCCAACTACGCGCGCCTGATGCGACTGCTGCCGGACATGCGCAACGAGCCGGAGGCGCGGCGCATTGCCGTGACCCACGGCGACCAGATGCTCGGCGTGCTGGCCCTTGAAGTCCTTCAAGTCTGCCCGTACACCACAACCTTGCAAGTGCGCCAGGAACACAGCCTGCCGTGGCTGCCGGTGCCGCAACTGGAAGTTCAGGTTTATCACGACGCGTGCATGGCCGAAGTCGTCAGCGCCGAACATGCGCGACGCTTTCGCGGCATCTATCCTTACCCGAATGCCTCAATGCATCAGCCGGACGAAAAGGCCCAGCTGAATATGTTTCTGGGCGAATGGCTGAGCCATTGCCTGGCCTGCGGGCACGAGTACGCCGTTGTGCGCTGAGTGTGAACTGCATCAAGTTCACAAGTTTCCCCTTTTGATCATCCCCCAGCATAATTGCGGCACTCATCCAATCCCGTGATTCAGCCCTGGGAGAACGCCTTGCCGAGCGTATCCACATCGACCACCGCCGATTCGGCGTTGCTGGTGCAACTTTCCGACAGTCATCTGTTTGCCGAGACGGACGGGACGTTGTTGGGCATGAATACCTGTGACAGCCTGCAAAAAGTCATTGAGCTGGTGCGGCTTCAGCAGCCGCAGATCGACCTGATTATTGCCAGTGGCGATCTTTCTCAGGACGGGACGCTGGAGTCCTATCAGCAATTTCGCGACCTGACGCGGCAGCTCGATGCGCCGGCGCGCTGGATTCCCGGTAATCATGATGAGCCGCGGATCATGGCGGAGGCCGCCGTGCAGAGCGCGTTGCTTGAGCCGGTGGTGGATGTCGCTAACTGGCGCGTCACATTGCTCGATTCGGCCGTACCGGGTTCGGTGCCGGGGTATTTGCAAGATGAGCAGCTACAGTTGCTGGCCCGTTCGTTGAGTGAGGCGCCGGAGCGCCATCATCTGGTGTGCTTCCATCATCATCCGGTGTCGATTGGCTGTGTGTGGATGGAGCCGATTGGATTGCGCAATCCAGACGCGTTGTTTGCCGTGCTGGATCGGTTTCCGCAGGTGCGCGCTGTTTTATGGGGGCATGTGCATCAAGAGATCGACCAGGTTCGCAAGGGTGTGCGGCTGATTGCCTCGCCTTCCACGTGTATTCAGTTCGAACCGGGCAGTGATGATTTCAAGGTCAGTGACCAGGCGCCGGGGTATCGCTGGTTGCGGCTTTTGCCTGATGGCCAGCTGGAAACCGGCGTGGAACGCGTTACCGGGTTCGACTTCGAGGTTGATTACGGCTCCAACGGCTATTGATCACCCCGTCCCCCTGTAGGAGCACGGCTTGCCGGCGATGGCGTCTTTGAAGTCGCCATCGCGAGCAAGCTTTGCTCCTAAAGGTGCGCGTACATTTCGATGGATGCTGGCGCCCAACATTTTCCGGCACCCTGTAAACTGCGCCTCTTTACCTGACGCACAGGGAGCTCAAATGTCTGGTTCGATCCTTTATATCCACGGTTTCAACAGCGCGCCCTCGTCTAAAAAGGCTACGCAGTTGGTACAAGTGATGGAACGTCTGGGCTTGAGCGATCAGTTGCGCGTTCCGGCCTTGCATCACCATCCGCGTGAGGCCATCGGTCAGCTAAACAAGGCGATTGAGGAGCTTGGGCGACCACTGCTGGTCGGCAGCTCACTCGGCGGCTACTATGCGACTCACTTGGCCGAGCGCCATGGCCTCAAGGCCCTGTTGATCAACCCTGCCGTCAGTCCGCACCGGATGTTCGACGGGTATCTGGGGACGCAGAAAAACCTGTATACCGATGAGGCCTGGGAGTTGACCCACGACCACGTGACGGCCCTGGCCGAGCTGGAAGTGCCGGCGCCCCAGGACCCGCAGCGGTATCAGGTGTGGTTGCAGACCGGCGATGAAACGCTGGACTATCGCCTCGCCCAGCAGTACTACCGGGCCTGTGCCTTGCGTATCCAGGCCGGCGGCGACCATAGTTTTCAGGGTTTTGCCGCGCAACTTCCGGCAATGCTCAGTTTTGCCGGCATCGGCGCAGATTTGTATCAGGCGATTGATTTCACTGCACTGTGAGTCGTCGCCTCTTTTTCACAGAACACTCTTTTTACAGGCGGACGACGAGACCCCATGGCCACTCCCAGCGCTAGCTCTTATAACGCAGACGCCATCGAAGTCCTCTCGGGCCTCGACCCGGTGCGCAAACGCCCCGGCATGTACACCGACACCAGTCGGCCGAACCACCTCGCCCAGGAAGTCATCGACAACAGCGTCGACGAAGCCTTGGCCGGGCACGCGACCTCGGTGCAGGTCATCCTGCACGCCGATCACTCCCTGGAAGTCAGCGATGACGGCCGCGGCATGCCGGTGGATATCCACGCCGAAGAAGGCGTGTCGGGCGTCGAGCTGATTCTCACCAAGCTCCATGCGGGTGGCAAGTTTTCCAACAAGAATTACCAGTTCTCCGGCGGTCTGCACGGGGTGGGTATTTCCGTGGTCAACGCCTTGTCGAACGAAGTCCGGGTGCGCGTAAAGCGTGACGGCAACGAATACCAGATGACCTTCGCCGACGGTTACAAGAAAACCGAGCTGGAAATCATTGGTACCGTCGGCAAGCGCAACACGGGTACCAGCGTATTCTTCGCGCCGGACCCGAAATACTTCGATTCGCCGAAATTCTCCATCAGCCGCCTCAAGCACGTACTCAAGGCCAAGGCCGTTCTGTGCCCGGGGCTGCTGGTCAGTTTTGAAGACAAAGCCACCGGCGAGAAAGTCGAATGGCATTACGAAGACGGTCTGCGCTCCTATCTGGTGGACGCGGTCAACGGATTCGAGCGTCTGCCGGACGAACCGTTCTGCGGCAGCCTGGCCGGTAACAAAGAAGCGGTCGATTGGGCGCTGCTGTGGTTGCCGGAAGGTGGCGACAGCGTTCAGGAAAGCTACGTCAACCTGATCCCGACGGCGCAGGGCGGTACCCACGTCAACGGTCTGCGTCAGGGTTTGCTCGACGCGATGCGCGAGTTCTGCGAATTCCGCAGCCTGCTCCCTCGTGGCGTGAAACTGGCGCCGGAAGACGTCTGGGAGCGCATCGCTTTCGTGCTGTCGATGAAGATGCAAGAGCCGCAATTCTCCGGCCAGACCAAAGAGCGTCTGTCGTCCCGTGAAGCGGCCGCGTTCGTTTCCGGTGTGGTCAAGGATGCCTTCAGCCTGTGGCTCAACGCCAACCCGGAAACCGGCATGTTGCTGGCGGAACTGGCGATCAACAATGCCGGCCGTCGTCTGAAGGCCAGCAAGAAGGTCGAGCGCAAGCGCATCACGGCGGGGCCGGCACTGCCGGGCAAACTCGCCGACTGCGCCGGACAGGACCCGATGCGTTCCGAGCTGTTCCTGGTGGAAGGTGATTCCGCCGGCGGTTCGGCCAAGCAGGCGCGAGACAAAGAATTTCAAGCAATCCTGCCGTTGCGCGGCAAGATTCTGAACACCTGGGAAGTCGACGGCAGCGAAGTGCTGGCCAGCCAGGAAGTGCACAACATCGCCGTGGCCATCGGTGTCGATCCGGGCTCGGCGGACATCGCCCAGCTGCGTTACGGCAAGATCTGCATCCTCGCCGACGCCGACTCCGACGGTCTGCACATCGCCACGTTGCTGTGCGCGTTGTTCGTCCAGCATTTCCGCCCGTTGGTGGATGCCGGTCACGTCTACGTCGCGATGCCGCCGCTGTACCGTATCGACCTGGGTAAAGAGATTTACTACGCCCTGGACGAAGCCGAGCGCGATGGCATCCTCGATCGTCTGGTGGCCGAGAAGAAACGCGGCAAGCCGCAGGTCACACGATTCAAAGGTCTGGGTGAAATGAATCCGCCGCAGCTGCGCGAAACCACCATGGACCCGAACACTCGGCGTCTGGTGCAGCTGACGCTGGACGATTTTGAAGCGACCTCGGAAATGATGGACATGCTGCTGGCGAAGAAACGCGCCGGCGACCGTAAATCCTGGCTGGAATCCAAAGGCAACCTGGCCGAGGTTCTTGGCTGATGCGGGTTGGCTTTGCCCTGGCGTGTGCGTTACTTCTGACCTCGATTTCGGTGTTTGCCGAACCGGTGCCGGAACTGCGCCTGTTGTCCGAGCATCCCGTTGACGGTATGCGCGGCGGCAACCTGTCCGGGCTGGCGCAGTGCGGCAAGGATCTATGGACGGTTTCCGATCGCGACGATGATCAGATCTACCGTCTCGATACTCGCGACATTGTCTGGCACGCCGAAACCGTGGGCATCGGCGTGCCGCCGGTGCCAGACAGCGGTTTGCCCTGGGGCTTGCGTTCGCGGACCTGGGTGGCGTCGCTTGTCCGTGGCGGGGATCTGGATTTTGAAGGCATCACCTGCGACAACGCCGGTAATCGCTACATCGTCAGCGAATCCCACGCCGCGATTCTGCAAGTGCCACCCGTTGGGCCATCGTCCTGGCTGAAGATCTCGCCGATGCTGATTCGCGAAGCCCGGGCCAGCGGCATGCTGCTGCACTTCAATGCGTTGTTCGAGGGCCTGGCGATCAATCCGGCGGGTGATCAATTGTGGCTCGCCGCCGAGCGTCAAAGCCGTGGATTGTTGCTGATCAAGCGCAAACAAACGGTATGGGATTGCGATGGTGGCTGTGTGTTGCTGAGCGAAGCCGGGAAAGAAATGCAGCCGGCGCAGTTTCCCCGAGCCAAAGCGGTATCCCGAGACTTTGCCGACCTGTCGCTGTTCAACGGCAAGCTGTTCACCCTTGAGCGCAACGCTTACCAGATCTGCCGCCGTGATCCGGTGACGGCCAAGGTCGAGCGCTGCTGGTCGTTTGCCGATGAAGCCTTGCAGGCGCATCGCCGCTATTCAAATCCTTACGGCCTGACCGAAGCGTTGATTATTGACGCCGAGGGCGCGTGGATTGGCACTGACAACAACAACGATGCCCGCGCCGATGGCGAGGAACGTCCGATCGTCTGGCGCTTCGCCGCGCCTGAAGGTGGCTGGAGTGCCAAGTCATGAGTCAGCAACCGCCAGGCAAACGCGCCGGTCGAGTGTTTATGGTGCTGGCCTGGTGCGCGGCGCTGTTTCTGGCGACGCGTTTTTTCGGCCAGTGGGAAGTGCGTCAGCAGAATCCCAACACCGTCGTCAGCTCTGAGCAGGGCGAAGGTTTTATCGAAGTGAAACTGGCCAGCAACACGCAGGGTCACTTCGTCGCCAGCGGCCAGATCAACGGCCAACCGGTGGATTTCATGCTCGATACCGGGGCGACCGACGTGTCGATCCCGGCGGAAATGGCCGAACGGCTGAAACTGGAAAAAGGCTTTGGGGTGACCCTGAGCACAGCCAACGGTCGCACCCAGGGTTACCGAACCCGCATCGACCGGCTGCAACTGGGTGACATTGTGCTGCGCGATGTGCGCGCCCTCGTCGTGCCAGGCCTGGATGGCAAACAAGTGCTGCTCGGAATGAGCGCGCTGAACAAACTTGAATTTACCCAGCGCGGTGGCACCATGCTGCTGCGCCAGACAACGAACCGATGAGGCCCGCATGAGCGACTCCCTTGATCTCAGCCTGGACGGTGTAGAACGCCGGTCACTGGCTGACTTCACCGAAAATGCCTACCTCAACTATTCCATGTACGTGATCATGGACCGTGCCTTGCCGCATATCGGCGACGGCCTGAAACCGGTACAGCGACGCATTATCTATGCGATGAGCGAGTTGGGGCTGGACGCCGATTCCAAGCACAAGAAGTCGGCGCGTACCGTCGGTGACGTGCTCGGTAAGTTCCACCCGCACGGCGACTCGGCCTGCTACGAAGCCATGGTCCTTATGGCCCAGCCGTTCAGCTACCGCTACACGCTGGTCGACGGCCAGGGTAACTGGGGTGCGCCGGATGATCCCAAGTCCTTCGCCGCCATGCGTTACACCGAAGCGCGGCTGTCGCGTTATTCCGAAGTGCTGCTCAGCGAGCTGGGCCAGGGCACAGCGGATTGGGGCCCGAACTTCGACGGCACCCTCGACGAGCCGCTGGTGTTGCCGGCACGTTTGCCGAACATCCTCCTCAACGGCACCACCGGCATCGCCGTAGGCATGGCCACCGACGTACCGCCGCACAACCTGCGCGAAGTCGCCACGGCTTGCGTGCGTTTGCTGGATGAACCGAAAGCCACGGTCGAACAGCTCTGCGAGCACATCCAGGGTCCGGATTATCCGACCGAAGCGGAA
The DNA here is from genome assembly GCF_030053095.1 of Pseudomonas sp. PMCC200344. Lineage (NCBI taxonomy): Bacteria > Pseudomonadati > Pseudomonadota > Gammaproteobacteria > Pseudomonadales > Pseudomonadaceae > Pseudomonas > Pseudomonas sp. PMCC200344. The sequence continues at coordinate 560,166 of NZ_CP125618.1, forward strand.
ATCATCACGCCACGTGCCGACCTGCTGAAAATGTACGAAACCGGCAAGGGCTCGGTGCGCATGCGCGCCGTGTACCACATTGAAGACGGCGACATCATCGTCACCGCGCTGCCGCATCAGGTATCCGGCGCGAAGGTGCTGGAACAGATCGCGGCCATGATGCAGGCCAAGCCGTCCAAGGCCCCGCAGATCGCTGACCTGCGAGACGAATCCGACCACGAAAACCCGTGCCGGATCGTGATTATTCCGGGCGCACGCAAAAACTTTGACCATGACGCGCTGATGCAACACCTGTTCGCCAGCACCGAGCTGGAGTCGAGCTACCGGGTCAACATCAACATCATCGGCCTCGATGGTAAGCCGCAGCTGAAAAACCTGCGTGCGCTGTTGGTCGAGTGGCTGGAATTTCGGGTCCAGACTGTGCGTCGTCGCCTGCAATTCCGCCTGGACAAGGTCGAGCGTCGCCTGCACCTGTTGGACGGTTTGTTGATCGCTTACCTCAACCTGGATGAAGTGATTCACATCATCCGCACCGAGGAGCACCCGAAAGCCGCGCTGATCGAGCGTTTCGCCCTGAGCGAAATCCAGGCCGACTACATTCTCGACACCCGTTTGCGTCAGTTGGCGCGACTGGAAGAAATGAAGCTGCGTGCCGAGCAGGATGAACTGCTCAAGGAACAAGCCAAGCTGCAAGCCCTGCTGGGCAGCGAAGCCAAGCTGAAAAAACTGGTCCGCACCGAACTGATCAAGGACGCCGAAACTTACGGCGACGACCGTCGCTCGCCAATCGTCGAGCGCGCCGAAGCCAAGGCCTTGACCGAACACGATCTGCTGCCGAACGAGAAAGTAACCGTCGTCCTGTCGGAAAAAGGCTGGGTTCGTTCCGCCAAGGGGCACGAAATCGATGCCACCGGGCTTTCCTACAAGGCCGGGGATGGTTTCAAAGCCTTGGCGCCCGGCCGCTCCAACCAGTTTGCGGTGTTTATCGATTCCACCGGTCGCAGCTATTCGGTGGCTGCGCACACGCTGCCATCGGCCCGAGGCCAGGGCGAGCCGCTGACCGGTCGTCTGACACCGCCGCCAGGGGCGAGCTTCGAGTGCGTGCTGATGCCGGAAGACGATTCGCTGTACGTGATCGCGTCCGACGCCGGTTATGGTTTCGTGGTCAAGGGTGAAGACCTACAAGCCAAGAACAAGGCTGGCAAGGCACTGTTGAGCCTGCCGAACAACGCCAAGGTGATTCTGCCGCGTCCGGTGGCTGATCGTGAGCAGAACTGGCTGGCCTCGGTGACCACCGAAGGTCGCCTGCTGATCTTCAAAATCAGCGATCTGCCACAATTAGGTAAGGGCAAAGGCAACAAGATCATCGGGATCTCCGGTGAGCGTGTGGCCAGTCGCGAAGAATATGTCACGGACATCGCCGTATTGCCGGATGGCGCCACGTTGGTGCTTCAGGCCGGAAAACGTACCTTGTCACTGAAAGCTGACGACCTCGAACACTACAAAGGTGAGCGTGGACGTCGTGGTAACAAATTGCCACGTGGCTTTCAGAGGGTAGATGCGCTGCTCGTCGAAAACCTCAATTAAGCGTCCTAGAGCGCTCGATCTACGATTTAACGCGTAGATCGACGCTTTGCCGCTGGAGTCGGAACGCATATTCACGGATGATATGGCCTTTCAAGCGCCGGCGTGGTCGAGCGTTCTTCATATTTATTGAGTATTTTCATTGTGGTTAGCCTTGTGGCAACCACCTGGATGGGACGATGACTGCTCTGCGCCTTCCTTTTATTTTGATGCTCGCTGGCGTTCTTGGCCTGGCGGGTTGCAGCGTTCACCAACCGGTGTCGCTGTATCAGCTGGACAGCGGAAGCCCGGCTCAGCCTGCGCAAAGCGCGGGCATGGCTGTATTGCTGGGTCCGGTAACGGTCGCTGATTACCTGCAACGCGAAACGTTGTTGCAGCGCCAGCCGGATGGCAGCCTGCAAGCTTCGACTGATGGTCGTTGGGCGGGTAGCCTGTCGTCGGATATCGATCAGCTGCTGCTGCGTCAGATCGCCGGTCATCTGGACAGTCAGCGCGTAGTGCTGGCGCCAGCGACAGTGGGCTTCACGCCGGATGTGCAGGTTCTTCTGACGATTACTCGCCTGGACTCGGGTGAGGCGCAACCGGCGATCCTTGATGCGCAATGGCGTCTGATCGACCGTCGTGGCCATGTTCGTGATAACCGCATCATTCACCTGCAGGAACAGCATGCCGGTGGCACGGCGGCTCAGGTTCAGGCTCAGGGTGTATTGCTGCAGCGTCTGGCCGAGCAACTGTCGACGGCGCTCAAGCCGCTGGCCAATCAGCCACCGATCGCCGAAGCGCCAAAAAAGCCGGCTGCCAAGCCTGTGGCGCCTGCGGCAGAAAAGGATAAGCAACCGAAGATTCCGATGGCTTCGCCGATCCGGACCGATATGGAAGTGTTCAGGTTCTAAGCCTGGATTGATCCGAAGCAAAGCCCGCATTGATGCGGGTTTTGTTGTTTCTGAGGATTGATTGGTGAGTGCCTCGAATATGTGTACGGCTTGAGATCCACCCCTCACCCCAACCCTCTCCCCAGAGGGGAGAGGGGGAAAGGGAGCGGATCTTCAAGCTTTTCAAGCCTGAGTTCGACTCGGAATCTCAGGTCGATGTACCTCGAAAGACACCTCGGTCAGTCCCCTCGCCCCTCTGGGGAGAGGGTTAGGGTGAGGGGTGGCTCTAGAGGCAAGCGCATTTTTCAGAATCAACAAAAAGCCCGCAGACGATTACTCGTCTGCGGGCTTTTTCATAACGGGGCTACTTACGCCCGACGTTCGTGCATCCGCGCCAGTTGCCGCTCAAGCATCGACGGATAAGGTTCCATCAGTCGCTCTACGCAACAAGCGCCTTCCGGGCTTGCGATCGGTCGGATTCGTGCGCGCTGGCGGATCAGCGCGTCGTCACCGATCTTGCGCTCCACCAGCAACAGGTTGCGGCTGTGTTGCGACAGCGCCAGCGCATCCTGAGCGGTTTCGGTCAGCAGCAGATCAATCTGGCTCAGACCGAACAGCTCGTCACCCAGGGTCAGGCCCAGTTGCAATTGCAGGGTGATGCCGCTGTCGGCGACTTCGATCTGTAACTGATGGCCCAGAGCTCGCAACAATTCACCGCAGCAGATGGCGTTGGTCAGGTAGTCGTCGCCGCTGTCTTCGGTGTGGAACAGCATCAGCGTGCTGCCATCGTTCAGGGTGTGCAGCTCGCTCTGGTAGAGCGAGGCGGCCTGATCGAGGCAGTCGCGATAGCGTTTGAGCAGTTCTTCCAGACGTGTGCGGGGCAGGCGACGCAGCTGATCTTGGGCGCCCAGTTGTACGGCCAGCACCGCGCTGTGCTGCGGCACGTTCGATAGTTGCGGTTTTGCTACCGGTTTCGGCGCGGTCAACGCTGATTCATCACGCAGGTCGGCAAATGCATCGTCGTCATCATCGTCTTCAACGGTGCTGACAATGCGCCGTGGCGCAGGTTTGAGGCCGGCCACAGGCTTGGCTTCATCGAAACTCGGGTCACGCAAATTGCGCATTTCGAAGGTGGGCTCGTTATCGTCAGCGTCTTCGTAGTCGCTTTCGTCGTACTCAGGCTCTGGAGCAGGTTCCGGCTCGGCGGGCTCTGGCGCGAAGTCGGCGTGCAGCTGGCGAGCCAGATCGCCGATCTCATCCTGACGCTCGGTGGCCGGGGTGTATTCGTCGATATGGCGCAGCCACACCCGCAATTGCAGTAACGGCGTGGAGATGTGCCGACCCAGGCGCAGGCTCAAGGCCAGGGACAGCGCCAGCAGAATCGCGCTCAAAATGCCCATGCTTTGCAGGCTGATGGTCATCGGCTGCTGGAACTGATCCATGTCCAGGCTAATGCGCAGTTGCCCGGCGGTCACGTCCTGGAAAGTGATCTTGCTCTGGTACATGCCTTCGGCTTCGCCCAGCAGGCTATGTTTGGGGCGCTGACCGGCTTCGGCGAGGATGCGGTTATCCACGCTGTAGATGGCAGCGTGAGCCACCAGCTTGTTTTTGGTCAGGTTATTGAGCAGCACGTTGAGACTGAGGATGTCGTTGGACACCAGCAGCTCCGTGGCGGACGTGGCAGTCTGCGTGGTCAGGCTCTCGCCCAGGGCATCTGCCTGCTCGTGCATGGCCTGCTTGAACTGCAAACCCATCACACAGGCATAGATCACCAGGGCCAGAGCGACCAGGATCACGTTATGGCTGGCGATGCGCAATGCAATCGGTACACGGCGATGGCGCAGTGCACGGAAGATCAGCAGAAAGAAGTTATCGGTTTTTACTGGCGTGGGCCGGTTCACTTGAGCTCGGCTCTTTTGTCCGTGAAGTTGACGCGCAGTATAGCGACAGGCCCTAGACCGTCAAAGCGCTCACGGTGCCCGATGGTCACTGAATGTGGGTAGAATGCGGTTTTTTTCCACTTGCGGGGGTGCGCCTTGCGCGAAATCGTCCTGATAAACATCACGGGAGTCGACCGTCCGGGTCTGACTGCGGCCATTACCGGCGTTCTGGCCCAGGGTGGTGTGAACATTCTCGACATTGGTCAGGCGGTGATCCACGACACCTTGTCGTTCGGCATCCTGGTTGAAATTCCTGACACCGAGCAAGGCAAGTCGGTGCTCAAGGACATCCTGTTCACGGCTTACAAGCTCGATCAGCAGGTGCGTTTCACGCCGGTGTCCGAAGAGGATTACCAGCAGTGGGTTGGCAATCAGGGCAAGAAACGCCACATCGTGACCCTGTTGACCCGCAAAGTGACTGCCGGGCAATTGCAGGCCGTGAGTTCGATCACCGCTAAATATGGCCTGAACATCGACCATATCGATCGTCTGTCCGGGCGCATGCCGCTGGACACCCCGGCCGATCAGGGCAAGGGCTGCATCGAGTTTTCCGTTCGTGGTGAAGCGGCTGATCCGCAAGCGCTGCGGGCCGAATTCCTCAGCGTCGCGCAGGAACTGAACGTCGACATCGCCTTCCAGGAAGATTCACTGTTCCGCCGCAACCGTCGTCTGGCGGTGTTCGACATGGACTCGACGCTGATCGAAGCCGAAGTGATCGACGAACTGGCCAAGGCTGCCGGTGTGGGCGATCAGGTTTCTGCGATCACTGAACGGGCGATGGCCGGCGAATTGGACTTCCGCGCCAGCTTCAAGGAGCGCCTGGCCTTGTTGAAAGGGCTGGACGTCAGCGTGTTGGACTCCATCGGCGCCTCCCTGCGCCTGACCGAAGGTGCCGAAACCCTGTTCGCCGAACTCAAGCGTCTGGGCTACAAAACCGCCATCCTGTCGGGCGGCTTTACCTACTTCGCCAAGCAATTGCAGGCCAAGTTGGGCATCGACTATGTGTTCGCCAACGAACTGGAAGTGGTCGACGGCAAGGTTACCGGCGTGGCGGTCGAGCCGATTGTTGATGCGCAGCGCAAGGCGGATCTGCTGAAGGAACTGGCGCACAAGGAAGGTTTGCGTCTGGAGCAGACCATTGCGGTCGGCGACGGCGCCAACGATTTGCCAATGCTGGCGATTGCCGGGTTGGGCGTGGCGTTCCGTGCCAAACCGCTGGTCAAGCAGTCGGCGAAGCAGGCAATTTCTACCCTTGGGCTGGATGGCGTGCTGTATCTGCTGGGTTTCCGGGATCGCGACGGGCAACTTTGAGGTATTTGCTGCCTGATCTGGCCCCTTCGCGAGCAGGCTCGCTCCCACATTGATCGTGTTATAGACATTGATCAATTGTGGGAGCGAGCCTGCTCGCGAAGGAGGGCGCCGCGGTTTTACAGATTCACCCTCAAAGCGTTTTCCACAACGAATCAAAATCCTCCTCAGCGCCGCTCACCGCGGCGTTGTCGTTTCTGACGGTTTCCAGTGGACGGTAGGCGAACTGATTAAAGCTGTTGGTGCTCGCCACCTGCCGCTCCAGCCCGACCCGGCGTTCCTCGCCGTGGGTATTGATCATGACCTTGTTGCCCTCCTGAAAGGGCAGGCGCGGTGCGAGCAGAGTGGCCGGCAGGTCGATGGCGCTGATTTGCGGCAGCAACAGACCGCGAAGGTATTGGCTGTGGTCATCACGGGTGCGCACCAGTTGCAGGCCGCAAGGCTCGGCGAAGGGGGCAACCTGCTCGATGCCCATCTGCGTGCCACCGCCGCGCACCTGGCGGATCCAGCGCACCACCGCGATGCTCCAGCCCTGACTGGCAGAATCCTCGATACCGACCATCTCACCCGCCTGTAACTCGGCCGGTACAGCGCCAGGCCAGGCCAGGCAGTAACCGCCGGGGCTGTGATTGACTACTGACAGGACATGGGTCGGGAAGTGCTGATTGCGGTCGGATGCTTCGTGGCTGTCGTCATTCTGAAGCTGCGGGTATTCGATCTCTTCGTAGGGCAATAGAGCGTCTGCATTGACTTGGGGGGCGGCGTCGAAGGCCTGGTGCCATTGGTCCTTTTCCCGGCCGGACGCCGACGTTACCGAAAATTGTGCAGGCCGGGCGCCGTGGTTTTTCAGGATGTCGCTGAATGAGCGTTGCCCACCCAGATAAAAGTGCAGCGCGCTCATGCCTATGCACAGGGTCAACGTGCCTTGGCCGACGGTGCGCTGGAAACTGCGCTCGGCAGTCTGGCCCCAGGCGGCATGAAGGTGTTGCAACGTATCCAGGCTTAACCCTGCTGGCACGGGCAGCGGTGATGAACTGTCATTTTTTTGCAAATGAGCTTCAATCGCCGCGACCAACGGCTGCGGATCAATCCCCAATAAGCTCTCTTGCTGTTCGGCCCGGAACTTGGTGCGGTAACGCGGTCCGGTGTCGAGGTCTGGCACGACGGCGAACAGCCCGGTGGCCGGGTTGCCGGGTTGCAGCTTGATCCACTGGCTCCAGGGCTCCAGCACCTCGGCTACCCGGGCAATCTGGTGCTGGCGCAGTTGGTTGCAGCGTGAGGCGCCCAGCAGTAAGGCGACCACGTAAGTCTGTTCGATACTCAGGTTTTGCGTCTGGCTGGCCAGCTCATCGCGCAGGCTCGTGTGCTGGAGCCGGTGCGCGCAGGCGATCCGGTAAAGCTGATGCAGCTCCAGCCACAAGCCTTCCGGCACCGGGCAATAGAGTTTGGTAGCGCGAATCAGCGGCCCGTTCAGGCAATGGATCGCCCGTTGCAGCGCCTGGGTCAGCAGCGGCGCACGGTCCTTGCTGAACTTCGGTGTGATGCGCACGACAATCTGTTTATAACCAATGGCCAAGTGACTTTGCAGCGCCTGGCAGAGGTTGGCGATCTTGCGCGAACGCTCCTCGAGGACAATCGACTGATGCAGGAAATGCTGCTCAAGGTGTTTGCAGACGTAATACACCTCGGGCCGCAGCAGTTCGAGCAATTGCAGGCGATTGTCGCTGGGCGTGAGCAGCTGGTTGAGTTCGCTCAAGCCTTGATACAGCTGGCGAGCGGTTTCGCCGATGTTGGCTTTGGGTAGATTGGCGATCCAGCGCTTGAGATCACGCGGGGTGGCTTCACAGAACGACAGGCGCAACTGCGTCGGGATCGGGGCGCGTAGCAGGAGGTGGGGGCTGGTCTCATTCATGCCGTGGAAAAACTCCAACCGGTAAATGGGCAGTGAATGACCTGACTGTAGCAGCTATGGGTTTCTACCGTTTGTCTGTCAGTCGAGTGCCCTCCGGGCGTACTACTAATCTGACAGTCGTGCGACTGGAAACGCAAAGTCGTATGGCCTGCTGCCTACGCAGGGCAGGTCTCTTTGTAACTTCAAGGAGATGAAGTTTATGTCTAGATATGTAGTGGCAAATCAATGGGGCGGTAGTTCGGCACCTTGGCATCCGGGCGGAGACTGGACGCTAGGCGCGCGGGACAACCAGAACGTTGTCGCGATCGAGATCAAATCGGGCGATGGCGGGAAGAGTTTCACTGGCACCATGACGTATGCGGGTGAAGGTCCCATTGGCTTCAAGGCTCAGCGCACGGGCCAGAACCAGTACAACGTTGAAAATCAGTGGGGCGGCAACGATGCCCCGTGGCATCCGGGTGGCAAATGGGTCATCGGAGGCCGGGATAATCAGAACGTTGTGGCGTTGAGCGTGACCTCCAGTGATGGAGGGAAAAACCTCAGTGGCACCAATACCTACGCCAACGAAGGGCCGATCGGCTTCCGTGGACAGATAGAGTAACGGCACCACCGAAATGTCCGACCCCGCGAAGACGTTCGCGGGGTCGGATCAGCGATCAGGCTTTTGCCAGGCCCATACCCTGGCCCATTTGTACCGGCGAACCGGCCGCCAGTTCTTCAGCCCACTGCACTTGATCAGGCCCGAACAGCACGACAGCGGTCGAACCCAGTTTGAACCGACCCAGCTCTGCACCTTTCTCCAAATAGATCGGCGCACGGGCAGCTTCGTCGTAGCGGAAGGTTTTCAGCTCGCGTTTAGGCGGGGTGACCAACCCGGCCCAAACGGTTTCGATCGACGCAACGATCATCGCCCCCACCAGCACCACGGCCATCGGCCCGCGCTCGGTGTCGAAAATGCACGCCACACGCTCGTTGCGGGCGAACAGTTCCGGAACGTTTTCGGCGGTGGTCTGGTTGACCGAGAAGATCCGGCCCGGGATGTAGACCATTTCGCGCAGGGTGCCAGCCAGCGGCATGTGCACGCGGTGGTAGTCCTTCGGCGACAGATAAATAGTCGCGAAATCACCGCCCATGAACGGCGCCGCGTTGGCAGCGTCGCCGCCCAGCAATTCCAGCACGCTGAAGCTGTGGCCCTTGGCCTGGAACACGCGACCGTGTTCGATCGGGCCGAGTTGGCTGACCGCACCGTCGGCCGGGCTGAGGATCGCGCCTGGCGTCTCGTCCAGCGGGCGAGCGCCGTCCTTCAAGGCGCGAGTGAAGAATGCATTGAAGTGCTCGTAGGCCGTCAGGTCTTCAACGAGCGCCTGCGACATGTCCACCTGATAACGCTTGGCGAACCAGGCGGTGAAGGCATTCTTGAACCAGCGCACGCGGCATTCGGCAATGCAGCCGGCCAGTCGCGACAACAGGTGATGGGGCAGCAGGTATTGGCTGAGGATAAACAAACGCTTATTCATTAACTGTCCTTAAAAACCTTAAATCTCTACGGGCGTATCGGGGTGGTTGCCCCATTCGCCCCAGGAACCGGCGTAGCCTTTGACCCGCGGATAACCGAGGGATTTGGCCACCAGATAGGTGAAGCCAGAACGGTGGTGAGTCTGGCAGTGGGTAATCACTTCTTTGTCTTTGCTGATCCCGAGTTTTTCCAGGATCTGCGGCATGTCGGTGCGGATGCGCAGGTGGCGCGACTGATCCATGCCCGCGGTCCATTCGAAATTGACCGCGCCGGGAATGTGCCCGGCCTTGGCCGCCAGGACTTTCTCGCCGGAGTACTCCAGCGGCCCACGTGCGTCCCAGATTGCCAGGTCGGCGGCACCGAGACGGCTTTGCAGGTATTCGCGGGTGGCAGTGGGTTCGTCGTGCAGGGTCAACGCAACCGGGCCGCCGACCGGAGCCGGGATCTGGATCGACATGGGCGAGCCTTCTGCCAGCCAGGCATGCAGGCCGCCATCGACATAGTGGTAGTGGCTGTGGCCGATGACATCCAGAAGCCAGATAAAGCGACCGGCCCAGCCACCGCCTTCGTAGTCATAGACCACGTAGACCGCGTCCTTGTTGTGGCCCAGCTCACCGAACAACGCTTCGAGTGCCGCTTGCGGCGGCATCAGTCCCGGCGCAGGCGCCTGGCCGAGTTGCGTGCGTTTCGGATCGACAAAACGCGCACCGGGGATATGCCCTTCGGCATAGCGGGCGCTGCTGGTCAGGTCCACCAGAATCAGTTCGCGGGCGTCGAGACGGGCGAGCAAGTCGCTCGGCTCGATCACCAGCGCCAAGCCAGAGAAGTCAGACATGTGAGGTCTCCAGAACACAAAGGGGAGGATTGTATAGCAGCGTCATTGGCCGCGGTGACTAAAGCTGTGCAGTGCCTTTTCGATGCACTGTGCGGTTTTGCCGAAGGCTTGCACGGTGATTTCCGAGAACGGCCCGCCGCCCTGATCCGCCACCACAATCATGATCACCCGACCATTATTGACCAGTGAGCGCAACAGCAAGTGTTCGCCGCCGAACTGTGAGCGCAGGCTGGCCGGCAACAGAGCGGAAAATTGTGCGTTGTTGGCCGGTGTTAGGCGCACCTGGGCTTGTTGCGAGAGCAGGCGTTGCAGCACGGTGCTCTGGCTGACGACGAAGTTCAGACCGGCCACTTCTTTTGGCAGCCCGGCCGTCTGGTGCACCCGCAGATTGTCATGGGTGCGGTCGGCCATCAGGATCATCACCCGACGCATGCCGCACGCGACCAAAGCGTCCCGGGCAGAGGTGGTCAAGTGCATGGCATTGGTGAAGCGACTCGGCTCAACCAGCAACTCGGCACACTGTCTGCGCCATTTCGCCAAGTCTTCGGCAGTCGGTGCCGGGGCTGGCAGCAATCCGGCGTGAACGCGGTTCATGCCCCACGGCCAGATCAGTGAAACGGCCGGGTGCCAAAGGTCCGGCATGGCGTGATGGCGGGCGCTGTTGGCGGCCTGTTGGTGCAACTGCTGCTGCACTTCATCCATCGGCATTTGCAGGTAAAGGCTGGTCAGGTACTGCCAGCGTTCGCTGTGCGGACTGTCCCAAGCCTGTTGTGCCGACAGCGCCAGTCCGTTGGCCAGCAGCACCGTGTTGGCCGGTTGATTGAGCCAGCGGCGCAGGGTCGGATCGTCATCGAGGCGGTTCTGTTGGCGCAATGGATGATCGCTGTCGCGCGCGATGCGCAGCACTTTCACCAGCTCACGTTGCTCGTTGAGCAGCAGCCGATAACCCTGTTGCACCCAGATTGGCAGGCGCCAGATGTCCACGAGCGCCAGGCAGATGTCCAGCAGGCGCGCGCCGAACAATTGCTTTTCGACTTTGCGCGCTGACTCGCCTTTGTGGATGACCCGCAGCTCCCACTCTTCGAGCAGCTGCGGATGGGTCAACGCCATCGGCCAGAGCGGCGAGAGAAACAGCAGGCTGCCCCAGTGGATGTCCTGCCACAGCCGCGCCAGGCGACTGGCGAAAAAACCGTTGGCCTGTTGGGTCGCGTGCTGGCTGATCAGCTGCAGCTGACGCAGGGCGATCGGGATCTCCGATTGCGGCTGGGCAGGCAGGCGGGCTAGCAGTTCTTCGGTGCGCTTCAAACCGAGGCGATTGATCGCCACCTCAAGGTTCTCCGCAGGCTCGGTCATGCTGCCATGGGTGTGGCGATTGGCTTCGCGAATCACGCTCAGCGCCAGCGCCGGGCTGTCCTGTATCAGTTCGGCGATATCGCGCAGGGAGCTGCGACTGTTGGCGATGGCTTTGCAGACACGGTCATGACTGACTTGCGGAACCGGCAGGCGCACGCCATCGAGAAGCTTGACCCAGCCTTCGAGAGTGGTTGGTTTTGGAGTTGGAACGTTCGTTTCGTTAGCCATGGTTGGACGCGATCATCGTCTGCATTACCTATGCCCGGAGCGGGCCAAATTGGCTTTTCGCCTGAACTGGCTATAGTCTGGCGCAGTTTTGCCGATAAGTAGAAGAAGAGATTTTTTAACTTCCGAATATGACCTTGAACCCGACTCAGTAAGTGCTCTCCTACCTATGGCTAAAATAATCGGCATCATCGTCGTATTCGCGAGCGTGCTCGGCGGATACGTGCTCTCCCATGGCAAAATTGCCGCCCTGATTCAGCCCTTCGAGGTGTTGATTATCGGTGGTGCGGCCCTCGGTGCATTCCTGCAGGCCAACCCCGGTTACATGACCATGCACGTGCTCAAGAAGTCCTTGGGCATGTTCAGTTCGCGCTTCAACCACACGTTCTATCTGGAAGTGCTGGGCCTGATCTACGAGATCCTCAACAAGAGCCGTCGCGAAGGCATGATGGCCATCGAAGGCGACATCGAAGATGCCTCCGCGAGCCCGATCTTCGCCAAGTACCCGGTCGTGCTCAAAGACGAGCGCATGACCGCGTTCATCTGCGATTACCTGCGGATTATGTCCTCCGGCAACATGGCTCCCCATGAGCTTGAAGGCCTGTTCGACATGGAGCTTTACAGCCTCAAGGAAGACCTGGAACACCCTGCCCACGCGGTGAACGGCATTGCCGACGCCATGCCGGGTTTCGGTATCGTCGCGGCGGTGCTCGGTATCGTGGTGACCATGGCCTCCCTGGGCGAAGGCGACCAGAAATCCATCGGTTTACACGTGGGTGCAGCCCTGGTCGGTACCTTCTTCGGTATTCTCGCGGCATACGGCTTCTTCGGCCCATTGGCCACTTCCCTGGGCCACGATGCCAAGGAAGAACTTAACGTCTACGAAGCCATCAAGGCCTCGCTGGTCGCTTCGGCCTCCGGCATGCCGCCATCGCTGGCGGTAGAGTTCGGCCGCAAGGTTCTGTACCCGGCGCACCGTCCTAGCTTTGCTGAGCTGGAACAAGCGGTTCGCGGTCGCTAAGCCATGGAAAATAACCAGCCGATAATCATCAAGCGCGTCAAGCGCATCGCCGGTGGGCATCACGGGGGCGCCTGGAAAATCGCCTTCGCGGACTTCGCAACGGCGATGATGGCGTTCTTCCTGGTGCTGTGGCTGCTGTCCACCGCAACACCTGAACAGAAGATCGCCATCGCCGGCTACTTCAAGGACCCGGTCGGCTTTTCCGAAAGCGGCACGCCGTACATCATCGACCTGGGCGGCTCGCCGACCCTGGCGCCGGAGAACACCCTCAACCCCGAGGTGAAATCTCAGCCGCAGCCGGACAAGGTGACCATCGACGCCGAGCAGGTTGAAGGCATGGCCGAGCAGGTCGAGAAGGAACGTCTCGAACTGTTGCTGCAAGAACTGCAGAACAAGGTCGAAGAGAACCCGCAACTCAAGAAATTCAAAGACCAGATCCTGTTCGAAATCACGCCGGACGGTTTGCGCATCCAGATCGTGGACGCCGAAAACCGGCCGATGTTCGACTCCGGCAGTGCCCGTCTGAAGCCGTACTTCGAAGATATCCTGCTGGCCATGGCCGACACCATCAAAGCGGTGCCGAACAAGATCAGCATCAGCGGCCACACCGATGCCAAGCCGTACACGGGCACCGGTGACTTTGGTAACTGGGAGCTCTCGGCCAACCGTGCCAACGCGGCACGTCGTGCGCTGATCGCTGGCAGCTATCCGGATGCACAGGTGGCGCGGGTCGTCGGTTATGCCTCGTCAGCACTGTTCGATCGCGAGAACCCGTTCAATCCGGTCAATCGCCGTATCGACATCGTGGTGCTGACCAAGAAAGCCCAGCGTGCCATTGAAGGTTCGCAAGGTGCCGAACCGGCTCCAGAACCAACGCCGACGCAAGGGCAGGGCGGCCCGGGCGAAGTGCCCGCCACGCCAGCCGACCCGAACGCGTTGCCGGCAGATAAAGAGCCGTTGCCGGCACATGAGCTTCGCGAGCGTTTGAATTTGTTTGATGCTCCGAAGCCAGCAGAACCACCGAAGCAGTGACCCGCAAAAAAGCCGACAGCGATGTCGGCTTTTTTGTGCCTGCAAGAATGTAATTAGATCTACCTGATCGCGGTAAAAATCAAGGAATGAGGGCATGTCCGAGAAAGGTGTAGGAAGTCTCCGAGACATATAAACCGGGTTTTTCTTCGCTTAAGGCTCGCCTATAGTTTGTCCGTCGCCGACGAATCGGTGATCGACTTTAGCCGGTCGTATCAGATGATGCACAAGCGCCCGTATAATCGCGGCGCTTTTTGCTGCCTGGCAACTACATGTCTATGGTGGCTGTGTGTGGGACACCTTCGGGTGTACCGGGTCATCTGTCCGGTCGGCTAAACCCGCGCACAGCTACCACCTAATTCGTTTAGCCGCGAAAGGGTGGGAGCTTCACCTATCAGATGAGATTCAAGCCATGCCTAAATTCCACCCCCTCCAAGGCAACTTCAGCGTCGGCCCGACGCTGTACATCGACACCGAAGCCCGCGCTTCCGATCTTCTTGAAACCGCCGTCCACCGACTCAAAGCCGCGCGTAATCTGCTCAACAGCGTCACCTGCCTGTGCGTGAAGGATGCCGAAGGTCATGATCTAGAGCATTTCGCCAATGCTGCTCACATATTGATACAGGATGGCTGCGACGCCTTGGATGCGCTGGGCTGGAGGCTGGAAAAAGCAACGCGCTGAAGATCAGAAAGCCGCGGTATTCGCGGCTTTTTTGTGAGCTGTCAGAAACCGCGTCGGATGCGGTTCTTGAGTTGGTCGTGGAACAGGTCTGCATTTCCTTTGTAGATGCCGCGAACCGACTCACTGATCGATTCCAGTCCTATCGAGCGTTTGGTTATCAACTCCTCACGATAAGCATCAATGAAAAAATTGATGTCCGTATCGCCGCTCAGTTTCGGCCATTTGTCGAGGTACAACGGTAAAGCGCTGGGGCCAACCTGGTACGAGCAGATGCGGCGATTGCTGATGGTCGCTTCTCCGATCTCGAACGGCACCCACCAGGACTGTGCGGTGTTCTCCGAAATCACGGCGAGCAAGTGCGTGCACGCGGTGATGTTGCGGGTGATGACCCCGGTGATGTCGTCAGTGGTCTGTGATTCCGGATCCAGCACGTCGAAGTACGTCTTGATGTTGGCCTGAATAAGACGGGTGTTGATGGCGATGGCGTGGGGCCGATCGCTATGGCGATAGCTGATAAACACAGGCATCAGAAATGTCCCTTGATCGCGAGTTCGCGGTAATAGGCGCCGAGGGCGGTGAGGCGGCAACCGGTGGAGTGGATGGCCGCGTAGTACATGTGCTCGGCGTCCACCGGTTCGATCAGGCTGTGGCGGTTGCACTTTTGCAGTTGGGAGAAGACTTCGCCGTGTTCTGGATCGAACGTGGCTTCGGTAGGTTCGTAGCTGGGGTCGAGGGCAAACATTGATTCGGCTTCGGCGAACCAATCAGGCAGTTTGCGCAGAATCTCTTTGGGGATCAGCGGCGAGACTTCTCGCAATGAAATGAACTGCGACACATTGGTCTTGAACACCGGGCGCTGTTCCCACGCGTCGAGAGCGTTGTCGACGAATGAATAGAGGCTGCCTGGGGTTATCTTTCCCAATATGTTTGCGGCGCCGCCGTGCAGTGCTTGCAGCAACAGCCCCGTGAAAACCCCGTGGTTGGCGCCTTCCATCGCCGGCTCTTCCTTTTTGCACGCGGTGAGGATGGTCATGCCTTCGCACACCATGCTGCTTTCGCTGCGTAGCGCCCGCACTTCGCCCGCCGAGCCCGCCTGGCAGCAGTCGAGAATAATTACTTTGTTTTTGATTTTTACCGCTTTGGTCGCCCAATTCAGGATGTCGCTGATGCGAATTCCATCCTTGGCGGATTTGTAGTCCTGGGGGATCAGCATGCCTTCGTCCGTGTCGACGTCGAAGTTGCCGTGACCGGCGAAGTACAGCAGTGCAACGCTGCAATCGCCTGAAAACAATTCCTGGATATGCCCTTCGAGCTTTTCGCGGCTCAGGTAATCTTCGGCGGAGGTCAGGACCAGGTTCTTGAAATTCGGATCGCCATTGGCGTCGGTTTTCAGCACCGAAGCCATGGCCATCGCGTCGTTGTTGCAGCCACTCAATTGCGAAACATGGCTGTAGTTATTAATGCCGATGAACAATCCCTTGCGCATGGTTCAACCCGCCGCGTGAGTGCGAATGGCACTGATGATGCTGTTGGTGTTCCACGCACACTCTGCGTGTGCTGCCCGGCGCACCACGGTAGAAATCCGTTCCGCACCAAACGGCTTCACCGCAATGATCACCTTGCCCATTCGCCTGGCGATCTCGATTTCCTTGTTGATCCACTTGCTGTAGGTCGAATACATCCCCGCCATGATCAGCACTGCCGAGCAGGGCCGGATTTTGTTTTCGATGGCTTCTTCGAGTTGTTTGTCGGTTTTCGCACCGGTGATCGGGTTATCCGGTGGCACCGAAAAATTCTTGAACGTGAAGCCGGGCTTCGCGTTGAGCAGGCGGACCAGATTGTCGTGGGCGTCTGAGTAGTTCCACGAATGGCTGATGAACAAATGATAGGTTTGCATGGGTATCCCTCGGTATCGCCAAAATGCGAAGAGGGCTCGAATGTATGCACTTGAGTGGTCGCAACAAGACCTGCACGGATAAAGAGAATTCCCCTACAAACAGGCGTGCAAGAGCCTTACAGAAGTCTCTGACGTTTAAAGGGTGAGGATATTTGTAGGATGCTACAAGCGGCGCGCCGCCCCGTCAGTGTCGAGGCAGCGGGCGCGTCTGTTTAGTAGCTGGTTTCCGGCAGGCTAGCGATGATCGAGCGGTAGCTGTTCATCCGTTGCTGCTGCACGCGGCCTTCTTCGAGAGCTTTGAGCAGAGCGCAACCCGGCTCGCGGTCGTGCTTGCAGTCGCGGAAGCGGCAGGTGCCGATCAGGTCGTTGAACTCGATGAAACCGGCCTCGACGTCGGAACGGCTGACGTGGCCCAGGCCGAATTCGCGGATACCCGGGGAGTCGATCAACTCACCGCCACCGGGGAAGTGGAACAACCGCGCGGTAGTGGTGGTGTGAGTGCCCTGGCCGGACAACTCGGACAGCGGGCCGACACGGGCTTCGACTTCAGGCAACAGGCTGTTGACCAACGACGACTTGCCGACGCCGGACTGGCCGACGAACACGCTGATGCGTCCGTCCAATTGCTTTTGAAGTTGCTCCATGCCGTTGCCGTGGTGCGCCGAGACTTCCAGCACCGGGTAACCCAGGGTGCGGTAAACCGCCAGCAAGGCGTTCAACGCGGGGGCGTTCTGCTCGTCGATCAGGTCGAACTTGTTGAGCAACAGCAGCGGCCGGATGCCGGCGTGCTCTGCAGCAACCAGATAACGGTCGATCAAGTTGGCATGGGGCTCGGGCAGTGGCGCGAAGACGATGACGATCATGTCGACGTTGGCGGCTACAGGTTTGAGCTGACCACGGCTGTCCGGACGGCAGAGTTCGGTTTTACGCGGCAGTTGCGCCACGATCACACCGATGCCCTGGTTGCCGGCACGCCAGACCACTTGATCGCCGGTCACCAGCGCTGGCAGGTTGGCGCGCAAGTGACAGCGGAACACCTGGCCGGCCAAATCGCCATCGAGGGCTTCGACTTCGACCTGCACACCGAAGTGCGCAATCACCAGGCCTGTCTGTTCCGGACCCAGATCGCCACCCTCAAGTGCCTCGACAGCCGAGGACTCGCGTTTGGCGGCGCGGGCAGCGCGTTCGCCCTGAATCTTTTCGATGCGCCAGTTTTGACGACGATTGAGTTGGCGTTTGGCCATAGGTGTTCCGTATCAAGAATGCAGCGATTAGGTAAAACGGCCGCGAGTTTAGCACGCCCGGCTGCCGCCCTAGGCTAAACTGCGCAGCATTGCCTAGGAGCCGACACATGCAAAACCCGCAGAATCTGATCTGGATCGACCTGGAAATGACCGGTCTGAACCCTGATACCGACGTCATCATCGAAATGGCCACCATCGTCACCGACAGTGACCTGAACACCTTGGCCGAAGGTCCGGTGATCGCCATCCATCACAGCGACGAAATTCTCGCCGGCATGGACGAGTGGAATACCCGTCAACACGGCGGCTCCGGGCTGACCCAGCGCGTTCGCGACAGCCGTATCAGCATGGCCGAAGCTGAAGCCGAAACTATCGCTTTCCTGGAGAAATGGGTGCCGAAGGGCAAGTCACCGATCTGCGGCAACAGCATCTGCCAGGATCGTCGCTTCCTTTATACCCACATGAAATCGCTGGAAAGCTTCTTCCACTACCGCAACCTCGACGTCTCGACGCTGAAAGAGTTGGCCGCACGCTGGGCGCCGGACGTGCGCGACAGCTTCAAAAAGGGCAGCACTCACCTGGCCCTGGACGACATCCGCGAATCGATCGCCGAGCTGCAGCATTACCGCAAGCATTTCATCAAGTTCTGATGGAATTGAGGGCTGCACGGAATGTGCAATGCCCTCTTTTGGTGCCGTCCCTAAATGGCTAGACTGCGCGCCTTCCTGCAAGGACCGCCGCCATGTTGCTGATGCTTTACCTGATCGCCATTACCGCCGAAGCCATGACCGGTGCCCTGTCTGCCGGTCGTCGCGGGATGGACTGGTTTGGCGTGGTGCTGATCGCCTGCGTCACGGCGTTAGGTGGAGGTTCGGTGCGTGATGTGCTGCTCGGCCACTACCCGCTGACGTGGGTCAAACACCCGGAATACCTGGTGCTGACCTCGGTGGCGGCGATGTTCACGGTCTTCGCTGCGCGCTGGATGCGCCACCTGCGCTCGCTGTTTCTGGTGCTCGACGCCGTGGGCCTGGTGGCGTTCACCCTCATTGGCTGCATGACCGCGCTGGAAATGGGCCACGGAATGCTCGTAGCGTCCGTCAGCGGTGTGATCACCGGGGTTTTCGGCGGCATCCTGCGCGACATCTTCTGCAACGACATCCCGCTGATCTTCCGCCGCGAACTCTACGCCAGCGTCTCGTTCGCTGCGGCGTGGTGCTACATGCTCTGCATTTACCTGCAATTGCCGGGTGAACAGGCGATTCTCATCACCTTGTTTGGCGGCTTCCTGTTGCGGTTACTGGCAATCCGTTTTCACTGGGAAATGCCGAAATTCGTTTACAACGACGAAGCCTGACTTCAGCACGGTCCCTGTAATTGGATGGACTCGCCCAAGCCGAGGCGTCAATGCGCCACGGTGGCAGTCTAAACAGCCAACGACAGCGAGGGCGAGTCCATGAAAAAGCATACTTCGATTGATCAATTCCTGTCTTCTTCCGATTTGTCGGCCTGCACAACCGTGGCGGTCGATCTGGCCAAGCAGGTCTTTCAGGTCGCCGGTGAAGACGTCCTCGGCCAGGTGCACTACGAGCAACGGATCAAGTCGCGCGAGGCGTTTTATGAGTTTCTACGCCAGTTGCCGCCTCATGTCGTGGTTCTGATGGAGACCGGCCCGGGTGCTCAAGCCTGGGCCCGGCAGCTGCAAGACCAAGGCAATCTGGCGCGGATTCTTCCAGCCGGCTTGGTGACCACACATCGCAGCGGGCCTAAAAATGATCGCAACGATGCGCTGGCGATCCTGCGGGCTGGTCGCGATGAAAAGATCTGCGCAGTGCCGGTCAAAAGCGTTGCGGCGCTGGCAATGCAGGCACTGCATCGCGCTCGTCAAGGTTACGTGCGTCGCCGCACCGCCGTGAGTAATCAGATGCGCGGCCTGCTGCTCGAGCATGGCGTGGCCTTGGCGCAGGGCGATGTTGCGATCAGCCAGAAAATTCCGCGGGTACTGGAAGATGCCACCCAGCCGGTGCCGGGTCTGCTGCGTGAACTGATCGACGAACTGTTGGCCGAGTGGCGCCATTTGGGCGAACGCATCAGCGTGCTGACGGGGCGCCTCGAAGTGGCCGCCAACGCCGACATGACGGCGAAGCGACTGATGACTGTGCGCGGCATCGGCCCAGTCACTGCCACGGCACTGGTGGCCAAGGAAACCAAGCCTGAGCGATTTCCCAATGCCCGCAAGTTTGCCGCGTACTTTGGCATGGTGCCTGACCAGCACAGCAGCGGGCAGACGGTCCGGCTGGGGGACATGACCAAGCGAGGCGATGTTTATTTACGCAGCCTGATGATCCAGGGAGCCCATGCGGTACTGCAACAACTACGACCTGATTCCCAGCAACCCGATGACCGCCGCTTGTTGCGCTGGATGAGCCGACTGGGCCGTAAGGAGGCTGCGGTCAGGTTAGCCAACCGCAACCTGCGAATCGTCTGGGTGCTTCTACAGAATGACCAGACTTATCGTCGCCAGGCTGGTGATGGCCGGCAAGCGACGATGAGCCACTGAGCGACAGAGTTCTGCCACCGAGGTACTAACTGTCCGGCCCTTTGCTGAAAAAAAATTGACCCCAGGTAAGACCGGCGTGGATTGATGCCTTAGCTGCTACTGGCCTTCGAGGCCTGACTGTAATCGGCATACCACGAGCTCTTCCAATTTTGGCCAGAAGCCGAAGACGGCTTCCTCGAATAGGCCTAATACATAGATGCAACGGGGCGGCGGTTTTTCAAAAGCGGGTAGACAGTGGGGGCGAGTCCATACATAGCAGCTGCCGAAGGCTGCGTTCGAGTCCGCAAGACTCCCTTTGCAGGATGACAACTGCTCCGCAGCCGGACGCAGCCTTCGGCAGTTGCTACAGGAGTCCGTGTTGTTTCAGGGCCCACTCGACGTGTTCTCGGACCAATTCAGATGGATAGTCGCGCCGCGCCTTCAGCGCTTCCAGCACCGGAATGCTTGACGGCGCG
This sequence comes from Pseudomonas sp. PMCC200344, assembly GCF_030053095.1. Classification (NCBI taxonomy): domain Bacteria; kingdom Pseudomonadati; phylum Pseudomonadota; class Gammaproteobacteria; order Pseudomonadales; family Pseudomonadaceae; genus Pseudomonas; species Pseudomonas sp. PMCC200344. The sequence goes on from NZ_CP125618.1 coordinate 580,596, forward strand.
TTCCCCAGGCCTACCGCCAGGTTTCGCAGCCAACGCTCGTAACCTGCTCGGCGTAACGGCGAACCTTCGGTGCTGCTGAGGAACTTGTCCTCGTCCCACATGAACAGCTCGGCCAGTTCGGCGTTGTCCAGGTTGTGCCGTGGCTTGAAGTCGCTTTCGCCGGACGGACGGGCGAAGCGGTTCCACGGGCAGACGATCTGGCAGTCATCGCAACCGAACACCCGATTGCCGATCAATGGCCGCAAATCCTCCGGGATCGCGCTTTTCAGTTCGATGGTCAGGTAGGAAATGCAGCGTCGGGCGTCGAGTACATAAGGGCCGACGAAGGCGTTGGTCGGGCAGATGTCGAGGCATGCGGTGCAACGGCCGCAATGTTCGGTGCTGTGTGGCGGGTCAACCGGCAGCGGCAAGTCGACAAACAGTTCGCTGAGAAAGAAATAACTGCCCGCCTTGCGATTCAGGACCAAGGTATTTTTGCCGATCCATCCAAGACCGGCCTGTTCCGCGATGGCTTTTTCCAGCACCGGCGCGCTGTCGACGAAGGCGCGGAAACCAAACGGGCCGATTTCGGCCTGAATTTTATCGGCCAGTTGTTGCACGCGTTTACGGATCAATTTGTGGTAATCGCGGCCCAAGGCATAACGCGAGACGTAGGCTTTTTCCGGTTGTGCCAGACGTTTGGCCATTTCGGTGTCGCCCGGCAGGTAGTCCATGCGTAGGGAAACCACCCGAAGTGTGCCGGGCACCAGGTCTTCCGGATGTGAGCGTTTGCTACCGTGGGCGCCCATGTAGTCCATTTCGCCGTGGTAGCCGGCCGCGAGCCAGCGCTCCAGGTGCTGCTCATGCTCGGCCAGGTCGAGGCCGCTGATGCCGACTTGCTGAAAGCCCAGCTCGCGGCCCCAATCCTTGATGGATTGGGCGAGGGCGGGCAGGTCTGTGGTAATTGCGGGCATGAGGCGAGAGAAACCGGAGCTGAGATGCGTATAATTCTGCCAGACATCGGAGCCCGAAGACGCATGCTGCACACTAAAGATGATTTACCCGACGCGCTGTATAGCGCCGCGCAAGTGCGAGCCCTCGATGCGAGCCTGATCGCGGCCGGTACACCGGGCTTCGAATTGATGCAGCGCGCGGCGCGGGCGACCTGGCGTGCGCTGGTCCGTCATTGGCCAACGGCGAACGAATTGAGTGTCGTGGCCGGCCACGGCAATAACGCCGGCGACGGTTATCTGGTGGCCGTGCTGGCCAGACGTGCCGGCTGGCATGTGCGGGTGTTGGCGGCCGGTGATCCCAAGCGTTTGCAGGGTGATGCGGCATTGGCCCATGCCGAGGCGGTGTCCGAAGGTGTCGCGGTTCAAGCCTGGAGCGCACAGTCCGAGTTGCGGGGTATCGTGCTGGATGCCTTGCTCGGCACCGGTCTGACGGGAGAGGTGAGAGAACCCTACGCGGGCGTCATCTCAGCGATCAATGGCAGCGGGCTGCCGGTTGCGGCAGTGGATATCCCTTCGGGGTTGTGTGCTGATACAGGCCGAATACTCGGCGCTGCGGTGCGGGCTGACCTGACCGTGACGTTCATCGGCCTGAAACTGGGTCTGTTCACCGGCGATGCTGCAGACGTGGTCGGCGAGTTGGTGTTCAACGATCTGCAAGCCTCCCCCGAGTCGTTTAACGGAGTCGCCATCAGTGCACGTCGCCTGACGGCCAGTTCCTTGCCGCGTCTGGCGAGCCGGGCTCCAACCTCCCATAAAGGCAAATTCGGCCATGTATTGCTGATCGGCGGTGATCGCGGCTTTGGCGGCGCCATCCTGCTGAGCGCGCAAAGTGCGCTGCGTAGTGGTGCGGGAATGGTGTCGGTGGCGACGCGCAGTGAGCATGTTCCGGCCGCGCTGGCGAGAATCCCCGAAGCCATGGTGTTGGGCACTTCGTCGGCCAATCAACTGATGGAACTGCTGCAAAAGGTTTCCGTGCTGGTTGTCGGCCCAGGCTTAGGTCAGGCTTCCTGGGGGCGCAGCCTTTTGTCGGCGGCTGCCAACGCGCCGCTGCCGCAAGTCTGGGACGCCGACGCATTGAATCTGCTGGCCACAGAGCACCTGAGCTTGCCCAAGGATTGTGTGATCACTCCGCATCCGGGCGAAGCGGCGCGCTTGTTGGGGATGAGCACTGCCGAAGTTCAGGCTGACCGCCCCGCTGCGGCTCACGCATTGAGCAAAAAATATACAGCTGTCGTGGTGCTGAAAGGCACCGGCAGCCTGATCGCCAGCCCCGATGGGCGCCTGGCGTTGTGTCATCAGGGCCATCCGGCCATGGCCACCGCCGGTTTGGGTGATGTGCTGGCCGGTCTGGTCGGCGCGTTGCTGGCGCAAGGCATGGAGGCGTTCGACGCCGCCTGCCTGGCCGTCTGGCTGCACGCCAATGCTGGCGCGCAAGAAGGTAAATCGGGCCGTGGGCTGGCGGCCAGTGATCTGATCCCGGCCATTCGTCAGTTGTTGGAGGAGCAAGCACCGTGTCTGAAGTAACCCTGTACCTGGCTGATGAAGAGGCGATGACCGCATTTGGCGTACGCATTGCACAAACCACTGAAGGGCACGGTCTGATTTTTCTCGAGGGAGATCTGGGCGCGGGGAAAACCACGCTGTCCCGGGGCATCATCAGGGGGCTGGGGCATGAAGGGTCGGTAAAAAGCCCTACGTTTACCTTGGTCGAACCCTACGAGATTGGCGACATCCGGGCCTTTCATTTCGATCTCTATCGCTTGGTCGACCCTGAAGAGCTGGAGTACCTCGGTATCCGCGACTACTTCGAAGACGACGCGTTGTGCCTGATCGAGTGGCCCGAAAAGGGTGCAGGCTTTTTGCCAAAGCCCGACCTGACCATTACCATTAGCCCGCAAGACAGCGGGCGTTCGCTGAAAATTTTGTCCCAGGGCTCGCGTGGCGAGTTGTGGTGTGCCGCTTTGGCATTGGAAACCAATTAAATGATGGGGTTAGGTATGCGCTTTCGCGCGATGGTAGCTGCCGTAGGATTGTTGTTTTTGGCGGTGACCGTCGACGCTGTGGCCGAGACAAAGGTCAACAGCGTTCGCCTGTGGCGGGCTCCAGACAACACACGACTGGTGTTCGACCTGACCGGTCCTGTCCAGCACAGTGTCTTTACCCTGACCGCCCCGGATCGGCTGGTCATCGACATCAATGGCGCGTCACTGGGGGCGCCGCTGAACGTCAACAGCTCGAACACTCCGATCACCGCCATGCGCTCGGCTCAACGTACGCCGACCGACCTGCGGGTAGTCATCGACCTGAAAAAAGCCGTGACGCCGAAAAGTTTTACCCTGGCGCCAAACGCCCAGTACGGCAATCGCCTGGTGGTCGACTTGTTCGATAACGCCGCCGATGCCGCGCCAATTCCGGTGCCGACCAACGTCGCGACGGTCGCCCCGGTGCCGGTCACTCCGGTGGAGCCTGCGGTGAAGCTGCCGCCAGCCCCAGCCGGCAAGCGCGACATCATTGTGGTCATCGATGCCGGTCACGGCGGCGAAGACCCGGGTGCCTCGGGCTCTCGCGGCCAGCGTGAAAAAGACGTGGTACTGGCCATCGCCCGCGAACTGCAGCGTCAGGTCAATGGCATGAAAGGCTTCCGCGCCGAACTGACCCGCACCGGCGACTATTTCATCCCACTGCGCGGCCGTACCGAAATCGCCCGCAAGAAGGGCGCCGACCTGTTCGTTTCGATTCACGCCGACGCCGCGCCTTCGGCCGCAGCCTTCGGTGCCTCGGTGTTTGCCCTGTCTGATCGCGGCGCGACCTCGGAAACGGCTCGTTGGCTGGCCGACAGCGAAAACCGTTCCGACTTGATCGGTGGTGCTGGCAACGTCAGCCTCGACGACAAGGACCGCATGCTGGCCGGCGTGTTGCTCGACCTGTCGATGACCGCGTCGCTGACCTCCAGCCTGAACGTCGGCCAGAAGGTGCTGAGCAACATCGGCCGCGTCACGCCACTGCACAAACAGCGCGTAGAGCAGGCCGGGTTCATGGTGCTGAAGTCGCCGGACATTCCATCGATCCTGGTGGAAACCGGCTTCATCTCCAACGCTAACGAAGCTTCCAAGCTTGCCGCAGCGAACCACCAGCAGGCGCTGGCGCGCTCGATCAGCAGCGGCGTCCGCCAGTTCTTCCAGCAGAATCCGCCACCGGGCACCTACATCGCCTGGCTGCGTGATTCCGGTGGGATCGCACAAGGTCCTCGTGACCATCGGGTGAACCCCGGCGAGACGCTGGCGATGATTGCCGTGCGATATCAGGTGTCTCCGGCCACGCTGCGCAGCGCCAACAAGCTGTCGAGTGATGAGCTCAAAATCGGTCAGCACTTGACCATCCCCGGCACTGAACTGGCGGCCAAAGAATGAACCAGGTGCTGACCAACACAGCTCGCATCGAGCTGCTCAGCCCGCGATTGGCGAACCAGATTGCCGCCGGTGAGGTGGTTGAGCGCCCGGCTTCGGTGATCAAGGAGCTGCTGGAAAACAGCCTCGACTCCGGCGCCAAGCGCATTGATGTCGATGTGGAACAGGGCGGCGTCAAGTTGCTGCGGGTTCGCGACGATGGCAGCGGCATTTCGGCCGATGACCTGCCGCTGGCTCTGGCGCGTCACGCCACCAGCAAAATCCGCAATCTGGAGGACCTCGAGCAGGTCATGAGCCTCGGGTTTCGCGGTGAAGCACTTGCCTCGATCAGCTCGGTGGCGCGTCTGACCCTGACATCCCGTACCCGTGATGCCGATCAGGCCTGGCAGGTCGAGACCGAAGGCCGGGACATGGCGCCTCGCGTGCAACCAGCGGCCCATCCGGTGGGCACATCGGTGGAAGTGCGCGACCTGTTCTTCAACACCCCGGCACGACGCAAGTTTCTCAAGACCGAAAAAACCGAATTCGATCACCTGCAAGAAGTGATCAAGCGTCTGGCGTTGGCGCGTTTCGACGTGGCGTTCCATCTGCGCCACAACGGCAAGACCATCCTCAGCCTGCACGAAGCCCATGACGACGCGGCCCGTGCCCGGCGTGTGGCGGCAATTTGCGGTTCGGGTTTCCTCGAGCAGGCGCTGCCGATCGAGATCGAGCGCAATGGCCTGCATTTGTGGGGTTGGGTCGGTTTGCCGACGTTCAACCGCAGTCAGGCGGACTTGCAGTATTTCTTTGTGAACGGCCGTGCCGTCCGCGACAAACTAGTGGCCCACGCGGTGCGTCAGGCCTATCGCGACGTGCTGTTCAACGGTCGGCACCCGACATTCGTGCTGTTTTTCGAAGTCGATCCGGCAGGCGTTGACGTCAACGTGCACCCGACCAAGCACGAAGTGCGCTTCCGTGACGGGCGCATGGTTCACGATTTCCTCTATGGCACCCTGCACCGCGCCTTGGGCGATGTGCGGCCGGAAGACCATCTGGCCGCTCCTGTCGCGACGGCCATCGTTCGACCTACCGGCATTGATGCTGGCGAGTTCGGTCCACAGGGCGAAATGCGTCTGGCGGCCAATGCCTTGCTGGAACAGCCTCAGGCTCAGCGGTCGTTCAATACGCCGGCAGGCTCGGGCGCTGGTGCTGGTTATCAGTATCAGTACTCGCCGCGCCCTCAATCGGGTGTGCCTGCGGCTGAAGCTCAGGCTGCCTACCGTGAGTTTTTTGCGCCGCTGCCAGAAGCTAACGCGGTCGCGCTGCCGGCCGGACAGGACGACATTCCGCCGCTGGGTTATGCACTGGCGCAGCTCAAAGGCATCTACATTCTTTCGGAAAACGCCCAGGGCCTGGTGCTGGTGGACATGCATGCCGCTCACGAGCGGATCATGTACGAACGCCTGAAAATCGCCATGGCCAGCGAAGGCCTGAGCGGTCAGCCGCTGCTGGTGCCGGAGCCTCTGGCGGTTAGTCAGCGTGAAGCCGATTGCGCCGAAGAACACGTCGCGTGGTTTCAGCGCCTGGGCTTTGAATTGCAGCGTCTGGGCCCGGAATCCCTGGCCATTCGGCAGATACCGGCCTTGCTCAAGCAAGCTGAAGCCAATCGATTGGTCAGTGACGTTCTGGCGGACCTGATGGAATACGGCACCAGCGACCGGATTCAGGCGCACCTGAACGAATTGCTCGGGACCATGGCCTGCCATGGCGCGATTCGTGCGAATCGGCGTCTGGCCCTGCCGGAAATGAACGGTCTGCTGCGGGATATGGAAAACACCGAACGCAGCGGTCAATGCAACCATGGCCGACCGACCTGGACCCAACTGGGTCTGGACGATCTGGACAAACTGTTCTTGCGCGGTCGTTGATGAAACAGCTCCCTCCTGCGATTTTCCTGATGGGGCCGACCGCCGCCGGCAAGACCGACCTGGCCATCGAACTCACCAAAGTCTTGCCTTGTGAGTTGATCAGCGTCGATTCGGCGCTGGTCTACCGTGGCATGGACATCGGCACCGCCAAGCCTTCAAAAGAACTTCTCGCTGAATTTCCACACCGTTTGATCGATATTCTTGATCCGGCAGAGAGCTATTCGGCCGCCGATTTCCGTCGTGATGCCCTCGAAGCCATGGCCGAGATCACCGCGCGGGGCAAAATTCCGCTGCTGGTGGGCGGCACAATGCTCTATTACAAGGCTTTGGTTGAAGGTCTGGCAGACATGCCGGCGGCTGACCCGGCCATTCGCGCACAGATTGAAGAAGAGGCTGCACGCCTTGGCTGGCAAGCCTTGCACGAACAATTGGCAGTCATTGATCCGGAATCTGCGGCGCGTATTCACCCGAGCGATCCACAACGACTCAGTCGAGCGCTGGAAGTTTATCGCGTCAGTGGTCAGAGCATGACTGCGCTAAGGTTGCGACAATCTGCGCAAAGTACTGAAGCAGCCGCTTCGGGACTGCAACAATTGCCCTATACTGTCGCGAACTTGGCCATTGCTCCGGCAAATCGCCAGGTATTGCACGAGCGAATTAAACAAAGATTCACGAATATGTTGGAACAGGGATTCATTGACGAGGTCGTAGCCCTGCGTAAGCGAAGTGACCTGCATGCCGGGTTGCCGTCTATACGTGCAGTAGGCTATCGACAAGTCTGGGACTACCTGGATGGCAAGCTGACGCAAGCCGAGATGCAGGAGCGTGGAATCATTGCCACGCGCCAATTGGCGAAGCGCCAGTTCACCTGGCTGCGCAGTTGGGCTGATTTACACTGGTTGGACAGCCTGGATTGCGACAATCTGCCGCGCGCCTTGAAATACCTGGGGACCATCTCCATATTGAGCTGAGTCTTTGCAATTGCCGTCTATCCTTGGGGGTCTGACGGCCACAAGCCATCTGTTTACCTATTTTTTATATTGAATCCTTAAAGGAGTGCGGCACATGTCAAAAGGGCATTCGCTACAAGACCCTTACTTGAATACTTTACGTAAAGAGAAAGTGGGGGTTTCCATCTACCTGGTCAACGGGATCAAACTGCAAGGTACGATCGAATCTTTCGACCAGTTCGTTATCCTGCTGAAAAACACCGTCAGCCAGATGGTTTACAAACACGCTATCTCTACAGTGGTGCCGGTTCGTCCAATTCGTCTGCCTAGCGCAACCGAATCCGAAGCAGGTGACGCTGAGCCAGGTAACGCCTGATAGGAGTCTCCTTTGTTCTTTGAGCGCCACGGTGGTGGTGAGCGAGTAATCCTCGTTCACTTGGATGGACAGGACCCTGAGGCGCGCGAAGATCCGCAGGAGTTTCAGGAACTGGCTAATTCGGCGGGCGCCGAGACCGTTGCGTTTTTTAACGTGCCGCGTCATCGGCCAACCGCCAAATTCCTCATTGGCAGTGGCAAGGTCGAGGAACTACGCGACCTGGTCAAGGCCGAAGAGGCCGATCTGGTGATTTTCAATCACATCCTCACGCCCAGTCAGGAACGTAACCTCGAACGTGTTTTCGAGTGTCGCGTGATCGACCGCACCGGTCTGATTCTCGATATTTTCGCCCAACGCGCCCGTACCCATGAAGGCAAGCTCCAGGTAGAACTGGCCCAGCTTGACCACATGAGCACTCGGCTGGTTCGTGGCTGGACTCACCTTGAACGCCAAGGTGGCGGTATCGGCATGCGTGGCCCGGGTGAAACCCAATTGGAAACCGACCGCCGTTTGCTGCGGGTTCGCCTGCGACAGATCAAGGGCCGACTGGAAAAAGTGCGCAGTCAGCGCGAACAGTCGCGACGCGGTCGTTCGCGTGCGGATATTCCTACCGTGTCCCTGGTGGGGTATACCAACGCCGGCAAATCCACGCTCTTCAATAACGTGACGAAATCCGACGTGTACGCGGCTGACCAGTTGTTTGCCACGCTGGACCCGACCTTGCGCCGTCTGGAACTCGACGATCTGGGGCCGATTGTCCTGGCCGACACGGTGGGTTTCATACGCCACTTGCCCCACAAACTGGTCGAGGCGTTTCGGTCTACGCTCGAAGAGTCGAGCAACTCGGACCTGCTGTTGCACGTGATCGATGCGGCCGAACCGGATCGCATGTTGCAGATAGAGCAGGTGATGGTGGTGCTGGGCGAGATTGGTGCCCAGGACTTGCCGATACTCGAGGTCTATAACAAACTCGATTTGCTTGAAGGCGTTGAGCCACAAATCCAGCGCGACGAAAACGGCAAGCCCCAACGGGTCTGGCTGTCGGCGCGTGATGGCAGTGGTCTGGAATTGCTTGAGCAAGCCATTGCCGAGTTGCTGGGCGGTGATTTGTTTGTTGGCACCTTGCGCTTGCCGCAACGTTTTGCTCGACTGCGTGCGCAGTTTTTCGAACTCGGTGCGGTGCAGAAAGAAGAACACGACGAGGAAGGCATCTGCCTGCTGGCCGTTCGTTTGCCACGGATCGAGTTGAATCGACTGGTGAGCCGCGAAGGATTGCAGCCGATGGATTTCATCGAGCAACACACTTTGCAATAAAAGCCTGAGAAAGCGGTTGTGCCGCGGTGACAGGCATTCTGTAGCATTGGTCGGCGCGCCGTGGGTGCGTCTTTGCTTTATCAGATGGAGAGCGCTATGGCTTGGAATGAGCCGGGTGGCAACTCGAATAATCAGGATCCTTGGGGTGGCAAACGCCGCAATAACGGCGACCGCAAGGGACCACCGGATCTCGACGAGGCCTTTCGAAAGCTGCAGGAAAGCCTGAACGGGTTGTTCGGTGGTGGTAAAAAACGCGGTGATGACGGTGGCGGTTCGGGCAGGAGTGGCGGCTTCGGCGGTCTGCTCGGCATCGGCCTGGTCGTGTTGGCGGCCGTGTGGCTGTACAGCGCGGTCTATGTCGTCGACGAGCAGGAGCAAGCCGTGGTGCTGCGCTTCGGCAAGTACTACGAAACCGTCGGTCCGGGCCTGAACATCTATTTCCCGCCGCTTGATCGCAAGTACCTGGAAAACGTCACGCGTGAGCGTGCCTATACCAAGCAGGGTCAAATGCTGACTGAAGACGAGAACATCGTCGAAGTGCCGCTGACCGTGCAGTACAAGATCAGCAATCTGCAGGACTTCGTGCTGAGCGTCGATCAGCCGGAAATCAGCCTGCAGCATGCGACCGAAAGTGCCTTGCGCCATGTGGTGGGTTCCACCGCGATGGATCAGGTGCTGACCGAAGGTCGTGAATTGATGGCCAGCGAAATCAAGGAGCGTCTGCAACGCTTCATGGATACCTATCGCACCGGTATCACCGTCACTCAGGTCAACGTGCAGAGCGCAGCGGCACCGCGTGAAGTGCAGGAAGCCTTCGATGACGTGATCCGCGCCCGTGAAGACGAGCAGCGTTCGCGCAACCAGGCTGAAACCTACGCCAACGGCGTCGTGCCGGAAGCCCGTGGTCAGGCCCAGCGCATCATCGAAGATGCCAATGGTTACCGTGACGAAACCGTCTCGCGCGCCAAAGGTGAGGCCGATCGCTTCACCAAGCTGGTCGCCGAGTACCGCAAGGCACCCGAAGTCACCCGCGAGCGTCTGTACCTGGACACCATGCAGGAAGTTTTCAGCAATACCAGCAAGGTTCTCGTGACCGGCAACAAGAATGGCCAGAGCAATCTGTTGTACTTGCCGCTGGACAAGATGGTCGAAGGTAGTCGCAATACCAGCACTCCGGTGACCGGCGCGGCAGCCACCAGCAATGAAGCGAGTGCGCGTGCGGCAGCCGATCTGCAGCAACAGCCAGCACGTACCAGGGAGAGTCGCTGATGAGCAATAAATCGCTGATCACCCTTATTGTCGTCGTCGTCGTGGCGATCGCAGCCTGGAACTGCTTCTACATCGTGGCTCAGACCGAGCGTGCGGTGCTGCTGCAGTTCGGTCGTGTGGTGCAGACTGATGTTCAGCCGGGCCTGCATGTGAAAGTGCCTTACGTTAACCAGGTGCGCAAATTCGACGCACGCCTGATGACGCTGGATGCACCGACGCAACGCTTCCTGACGCTGGAAAAGAAAGCCGTCATGGTCGATGCCTACGCCAAGTGGCGCGTGAAAGATGCCGAGCGCTTCTACACCGCGACGTCCGGCCTCAAGCAGATTGCTGACGAGCGTCTTTCACGTCGTCTGGAATCGGGCCTGCGTGACCAGTTCGGTAAGCGCACGCTGCACGAAGTGGTTTCCGGTGAGCGCGATGCGCTGATGACCGATATCACGGCTTCGCTGAACAAGATGGCGGAAAAAGAGCTGGGCATTGAAGTTGTCGATGTTCGGGTCAAGGCCATCGATCTGCCGAAAGAAGTGAACCGCAGCGTGTTCGAGCGCATGAGTTCCGAGCGTGAGCGTGAGGCTCGCGAGCACCGCGCCAAGGGTAACGAACTGTCAGAAGGCATTCGTGCCGACGCTGATCGTCAACGCCGCGTGTTGTTGGCTGAAGCCTATCGTGAATCTGAAGAGGTTCGCGGTGATGGTGACGCCCAGGCCGCTGCGATCTACTCCAAGGCCTACGGCCAGGATCAGGAGTTCTACGGTTTCTACCGTAGCCTGCGTGCCTACCGTGAAAGCTTCGCGAACAAATCCGACGTCATGGTCCTGGACCCAAGCAGCGACTTCTTCCGTTACCTGGAAAAAGCCAAGCCTTGATACGGCGTTGAACTGAATCATCCCCCGCCTGACGGCTAACACCTCGGGCGGGGTGATCCTTTGGGAAAACGTGTGTATGATGCGGCAGCCGGGAAATTCCCGGCTTTTTTGCGTCTGCACGTTTGATTGCTGTTTTTTATGCAGGCGTCCGAGTTGAATGACTCGACAGATTTTTCGAGGAAAGTGGTTGGCGAAGCCGATTTCAGGCTTTTCGCCCCGTTGTTCATGCGCGTGGTTTGTGCGCATGAGCCGATCATTTTCTGCTTCACTCAAGGCTCGCCCAAAGGCTTGCCGCCCGGATCATAGGGGAATGGCGTAATGGCAACGGTAGACCGCTGGCTGCTGCCAGATGGCATCGAAGAAGTACTGCCACCAGAAGCGGCGCGCATTGAAGTCGCGCGTCGTCAGGTGTTGGATCTGTTCCAGAGCTGGGGTTACGAGTTTGTCGTGACTCCCCATATCGAGTACCTGGAATCCCTGCTGACCGGCGCGGGCCAGGACCTCGATCTGCGTACCTTCAAGGTCATCGACCCGCAATCGGGTCGGCAAATGGGTTTCCGTGCCGACATCACGCCGCAAGTGGCGCGCATCGATGCGCACACCTTGCGTCGCGAAGGCCCGAGCCGTCTGTGCTATGCCGGGAGCGTGCTGCACGCTCAGCCGCGCGCCTTGTCGTCCTCGCGCAGCCCGATCCAGCTGGGTGCCGAGTTGTACGGCGATGCCAGCCCGAGCAGCGACGTGGAAGTCATCAGCCTGATGTTGGCTATGCTGCAACTGGCCGATGTGCCGGATGTGCACATGGACCTCGGTCATGTGGGTATCTACCGCGGCCTGGCTCGCGCCGCCGGTTTGTCCGGTGAAGTTGAACAGCAGTTGTTCGATGCGTTGCAACGTAAAGCTATCGACGAGGTCATTACCTTGACCGAAGGCCTGCCTGCCGATCTGTCGGGCATGTTGCGGGCGCTGGTTGACCTGTGTGGCGGCCGTGAAGTATTGAGCGCTGCCCGCGAGCGTCTGGCGAATGCGCCGGCGCCGGTTCTGGCAGCTCTGGACGATTTGCTGGCGATTGCCGAGCGTCTTTCCACGCGCTTCCCTGAGTTGCCGTTGTATTTCGACCTGGGCGAGTTGCGCGGCTACCACTACCACACCGGTGTGGTATTCGCGGTGTTCGTACCGGGTGTTGGCCAGTCCATTGCTCAGGGCGGTCGTTACGACGACATCGGTGCCGACTTCGGTCGCGCCCGTCCGGCAACCGGCTTCTCTACCGATTTGAAAACCCTGGTGACCCTGGGGCGTGCTGAGATCGAGTTACCGTCTGGCGGTATCTGGATGCCTGACAGTACGGATGCGGCACTCTGGCAGCAGGTTTGCCAGTTGCGCAGTGAGGGTCAGCGTGTCGTTCAGGCGTTGCCTGGGCAACCTTTGGCCGCCGCCCGTGAAGCGGACTGCGACCGGCAATTGATTCAGCAGAACGGGCTTTGGCAAGTATCGCCACTGGCTTCTTGAGTTTTCCTGCCGGCCGCGGCCGGCACCAAGTTTGCGCGAATGAGGACAAGTGTTATGGGTAAGAATGTCGTAGTCCTGGGCACCCAATGGGGTGATGAGGGCAAAGGCAAGATCGTTGATCTGCTGACCGAACATGCTGCCGCCGTAGTGCGCTACCAGGGTGGCCACAACGCGGGTCACACCCTGGTGATCGATGGCGAAAAAACCGTCTTGCACCTGATCCCGTCGGGCGTGTTGCGCGAAGGCGTGCAGTGCCTGATCGGCAACGGTGTGGTGGTTGCACCCGACGCTCTGCTGCGGGAAATCATCAAGCTGGAAGAGAAAGGCGTACCGGTGCGCGAGCGCCTGCGTATCAGCCCGTCCTGCCCGCTGATCCTGTCCTATCACGTAGCGCTGGACCAGGCGCGTGAAAAGGCCCGTGGCGAGTTGAAGATCGGTACTACCGGTCGCGGCATCGGCCCGGCGTACGAAGACAAGGTTGCACGTCGTGGCCTGCGCATCGGTGACCTGTTCCACCGCGAGCGTTTCGCCGCCAAGCTGGGCGAGTTGCTGGATTACCACAACTTCGTTCTGGTCAATTACTACAAAGAGCCTGCGATCGACTTCCAGAAAACACTCGACGAGTGCATGGAATACGCCGAGCTGCTGAAGCCGATGATGCTCGACGTCACCGCTGAGCTGCACGAGCTGCGTCGCGCTGGCAAAGACATCATGTTCGAAGGCGCCCAAGGCTCCCTGCTGGACATCGACCACGGTACCTACCCGTACGTCACCAGCTCCAACACCACTGCGGGCGGCATCGCTACCGGTTCGGGTTTTGGTCCGATGTACCTGGATTACATCCTCGGCATCACCAAGGCCTACACCACTCGCGTCGGTTCGGGTCCGTTCCCGACTGAGCTGTTCGATGATGTGGGTGCTTTCCTGGCCAAGCGTGGCCACGAGTTCGGCGCTACCACTGGCCGTGCCCGTCGTTGCGGCTGGTTCGATGCCGTCATCCTGCGTCGCGCTATCGACGTCAACAGCATCTCGGGCCTGTGCCTGACCAAGCTGGACGTGCTGGACGGTCTGGAAACCATCAACATCTGCGTTGGCTACAAGAACCAGGATGGTGCAGTGATCGACGCACCGACTGACGCCGACAGCTACATCGGCCTGGAGCCGGTGTACGAAGAGATGCCGGGCTGGACCGAGTCCACCGTCGGTGCCAAGACCCTGGAAGAGCTGCCACAGGCTGCACGCAACTACATCAAACGCGTCGAAGAGCTGGTCGGTGCGCCGATTGACATTATTTCGACGGGCCCGGACCGCAACGAAACCATCGTTCTGCGTCACCCGTTCGCTTAATAAGTCGTTGATGTAAAACACGAAGGCCCCTTAATTGGGGCCTTTGTCGTTTCTGTCTGTCGGACGGCACGACCCTTGCTGTGAACTTCATTAAGCGCATCGCTTCCAGCGTGCCATCAATTTAATGGCGTTAAAGCAGAGGGATTCTAAGTGTCGGCCGTTCTCTCACTGTTACAAAGCCGTCTATTGCGGCCCGTGTTCGTTACTCTAGGTATCGCACTGTTGGTGCAGGTGCTGGTGGCTGTCGCCCTGACCCGGAGCACAGTGACCGCACTGGAAGCCGATCTGGGTGTGCGCCTGGGTGCCGACAGTCAAAAACTTTCCGGAGAGTTGGAGCAAGCGGGGCGTGAAGTCACGTCGAGTCTCGACAGCCTCTCCACCAGTACTCGTCAGCGCCTTACGGCGGGCTTGTCCTCGCGATTGAAAGACGAGCAGGCACAACTGCGTGCGACGCTGGAGAAGGATCTGAAGGACTCCGCCAATGATATGGCGCAGCTTTTGGCTTCGGTCGCACCTCGCGCCATGTGGGACAGCGACGTTCCAACCCTGTCCGAATTCGCCCGCCGGGCTCAGCGTAATCCCAACGTGCTATTCGTGGTCTACGACGACGCGACGGGGCAGCACCTGACGCGCTACCTCAACCGCGAGAACCCGATCAACAAAGCCCTTCTGGAAAAAGGCCAGGGCGAACGTGCGCTGGACAAGGTGCTGGATGCGGCGAAGAACGATCCATCGGTCTATTACCTGGAAGCCTCGATCAATCCTAACGGCGTGGAAATCGGCAAGGTCTTGATGGGCGTTTCGACCGCCTCGGTGGAAACCGATCTGGCGGCCTTGGACAAGCGCTTTACCACGCTGATCGCCAGCAGTGATCAATTGGTGGGTGACAGCCTCAAGGGCGCGGCAGCTGATAGCGCAGCCGCGATGGGCGCGCGCTTGCAGTCGGCGCAATCCACGGCCTCTGAAATGCAAGTCAACACCACCAGCACTGTTCAGGAAGCGGCGGGCACTTTGCGCTGGCGCATCGGCATGGGCCTGGCGCTGGTAGGGTGCGGTGTGCTGCTGTTGCTCGCGGTGGTACTGGGTCGTCGGGTGGTCAATCGCTTGAAATTGCTCATCGCTGCCATGGATGACCTGGCGGCGGGCGAGGGCGACCTGACCAAGCGTGTGCAGATCAACAGCAAGGACGAAATCGGCGACATGGCCTCGGCGGTCAATCGCTTTGTGGATAAGTTGCAGCCGATCGTGCGCGAAGCGGGCGATGTGGCTCAGCGCACTGGCGTGGAAATCGGCGCCATGACTTTACGCAATGCCGGGGCCGATAAAGCGGCGGGCATGCAACGCGATGAAGTGGCGGAGAGCCTGCGTGCGTTGTCGCAAATGGCTGACGAAGCCCAGTCTGAAAGTCATGCCATGCAGGCAGCCTTGCAGCAAGTGGTGGATATTCGTTCGGCCACGGATGAAAACACGCGGACTTCGGCAAAAGTCGGCAGCCTGATCGAGGCGTTGGCCGGGCAGGTCGACACCGGGGCGAAAGTCATCGAGCGGCTGGCGCAGCAGAGTGAGCAGATTGAAGTGGTGCTGACGGTGATTCACGGGATCGCCGAGCAAACCAACCTGCTGGCGCTCAACGCGGCCATCGAAGCAGCGCGTGCGGGCGAGACCGGTCGCGGGTTTGCTGTGGTGGCGGACGAAGTGCGGGCGCTGGCGAGCAAGACGCAAAGCTCTACCGGCGACATTCAGGCGCACATCGTTGCCTTGCAACAAGGTGCGCGTGAGGCGGTGGCAGCGATCGGTCAGGCCGGGCGCCAGGCCAGCGAAGGTTTGCTGGTGTTGCGTGACAGTGCGCGGTTGCAGCAATCGGTGCAGGCGTCGGTCGAGCAAGTGCATGCGGCAATAGGTCTGGCAACGCAGGCAGCGGCGCATCAGGCGCAAGGCGCGCAAGCGGTGCGCGGTCGGGTTGAAACTATTCATGCACAGGCTGAGAAAGCGGCTCAAGCGGTGGTGGAAACCACGGCCAGCGGCAAGGTGCTGGATGGATTGGCGGCGCAGTTGAAGGCGAGCCTGGGGCAGTTCCGGGCCTGATCGGTTTTCTGGTCTGGCCCCTTCGCGAGCAAGTCGAATCGTCGCACCGCCGCTCCCACATTAGACCGCGATCAAATGTGGGGGCGGGCTTGCTCGCGAAGGCAATGTCAGCGGCTCAAATACATCCGGGTAGTAAGCAGATAAACCGGCAACCCCGACACCAAAATCAACAACGCCGCATAAGGCGCCGCCGCCGCAAACTCCACATTCGCGGTATGCGCCCAGACTTCCGTCGCCAGCGTATTGAGTCCGGTCGGGCTCAGCAGCAACGTCGCCGTCAATTCCTTCATCGCATCCAGAAACACCAGCGCAAACGCCGCGCCGAGCGCTGGAAAGATGATCGGCAACGTCACCCGGCAAAACGCACTGAAGGACGATGCGCCCAGCGTGCGTGCAGCCTCTTCCAGTTGCGGCGCAGCCTTGTTCAGCGCCGTACGAATCGGTGCCTGCGCCAGCGGCAGAAACAACAGCGCATAAGCAATCAGCAGCAGCGCAGAAGTCTGGTACAGCGCCGGCACATAGTGCAGGGCGAAATACACCAGCGTCAGCGCGATCACCAGTCCTGGCAGCGCATGCAGTAGATACGGCAAGCGTTCGGCCCAGATCGCCAATTGGCCCTTGTGGCGCACCACCAGCAATCCCACCGGCACTGCCAGCACCAGGCACAGCGCCGCGCCGCCCAGTGACAACGCCAGGGAGGAGAGCAGCGCCTCGCTGATCGCCGCCACCGGGAATGCTGCCGACGAACCCACTGCCAGCCAGTACGCCAGCATCCCGAGCGGAATACCGCTGCCGATGATCGCCAGCGCCAGGCAGTAAAGTTGTCCGGCAGCAGCCCAAGGTCCCAGCCGAACCTGTTCCGCATGCCGAGCCGCGCCCTGGCCGGTACGCACGTGTCGGCCCTTGCCGCGTACGCGCAGTTCCAGCCACAGCAGTATCAGACACAGCGCCAGCAAAACCGCGGAAAGCATCGCAGCATTCGCGTTACTGAATTCCAGTTCGAACTGTTGATAGATCGCGGTGGTAAAGGTTTGCAGTCCAATGATCGACAGCGCACCGAATTCCACGAGCATGTGCAGCGCGATCAGCAGCGAACCGGCGAGCAGTGATGGCCAGAGCAGCGGCAGGGTAATTCTGAAAAACACACCCCAGCGATTCTGGCCCAGAGTGCGGGCGGACTCTTCGAGGGAGGGATCGAGATTGCGCAGGGTCGCCGCGACCGGCAGAAAGATCAGCGGATACTTGGAAAGGGTCATCACCAGGATCGCGCCGCCCAAGCCTTCGAAATGAGCGCTCAGCGAGACCCAGGTAAAGCTGCTGACAAATGCCGGTACCGCGAACGGTAGGCACAGAATCACGCCCCATAAGCGCCGTCCGGGCAAGTTGCTGCGCTCAAGCAGCCAGGCCAGCGACAGGCCGATCACGCCACAGGCGAGCGTCACACCGACCATCAGCGCCAATGTGTTGCGCAGCAGGCCGAACACATAAGGGCGCCACAACAAATGCAGCGCCTCGGCCCAGCCGGCCTGCCAGGTTTTGAGCCCTACATACGCCAGCGGCAACAGGCTGAGCACCACCAGCAGCAAAACCGGTAGCAACAGCCAGATCGATGGCCGCTTGCGCCGTGGCACATAACCCCCGCGCGCGACGGGGGCGGATAACGATGCGCTCATCAGTTCAAGCCAACGTCACGTTCCAGGTCCAGGGCTTCTTCGGCATTGCCGAGGTCGGCTGGCGTGACTTTCGGTGCTTCCAGCTCGCTGAACGGCTTGAGCCCACGATTCGATTCCATGCCTTTGTGCAGCGGGTATTCGGCGGTGGTCTGGGTGATCACGCGCTGACCTTCTTCGCTGGCCATGTAAGCGAGGAATTGCTGGGCTTCTTTTGGGTGCTTGCTGGATTTCAGCACGGCCGCACTGGAAACAGTGATCAGCCCGCCGACGTCGCCGCCGGTGAAATAATGCAGTTTCGAATCGAGCTGGCCTTTTTCACGTTGTAAGGCGAACCAGTAATAGTTGTTCACCAGCACGGTAGCGACTTCGCCGTTTTCCACCGCCTTCAGTGCAACCATGTTGTTGCTGTAGGTCTTGCCGAAAGCACGCAAACCGGTCAGCCATTCTTCGGCCGCGTCCATGCCGTGTACTTTGATGATCGCCACGGCCTGTTCCTGAAACGCGCCGCTGGTAGGCACGAAGCCGACCTTGCCTTGCCATTTCGGATCGGAGAACTCCATGACCGACTTTGGCAGGTCTTTTTCATCGATCAGTTTAGGGTTGAAGGCGACCACGCGGACCCGTGCGGTGACACCGATCCAGGTGCCGTTGCCGGCGACGTAGTCTTTCGGCAGAACGGCTAGGGTGGTGGCGTCGGTCTGTGCCAGCAGGCCTTGTTCGCCGAGTTTGTTCAGTGGTGGCGATTCTTCGGTGTAGATCACGTCGGCAGGGGAGCGATCGCCTTCTTCGACGACCTGGCTGGCGAGCTGGTTACTGCTGCCTTTGCGCACATTGACGTGAATCCCTGTCTTGGCTTCGAAGGCTTTGGCGATGGCATCGCCGACTTCTTTGTGTTGACCGTTATAGAGTGTCAGGGAAATCGGTTCGGCGGCTTGGGTGAGGGGAGTGGCGAGTGCCAGGCCGAGCAGGGTTATGGTCAGGCCGCGGCGCAGGGTATTTCGAAACATCATTCGCAAGGTTCCTCACTGTCGCATTGCAAAAACTTGAAACAATGATAAACGATATTGTTTCTCAAGTGCGCCTTGCGGGGTCGAGAAGGTTTTGCTGGAGCGTCCGGGATTAAACTCTCAAACCCCAGAAACGCAAAAACCCGCTTTCGCGGGTTTCTGTGAAATTCAAGATCGTGACCTTGAATTTGAATTGGTGCCCAGAAGAAGACTCGAACTTCCACGACCTTGCGGTCACCAGCACCTGAAGCTGGCGTGTCTACCAATTTCACCATCTGGGCATAATCTTCAGCGTTGCCGCTGTTGATGTGGCGCACTATACGGAGAGCTTTTTGATCTGTAAACCCCTGATTTAGTTTTAATAAATCAGAGGCTTAGAATGCAAAAAACCCGCTTTCGCGGGTTTTTGTGTGAGCCTTGAAATTGATCTAATCTCAAGCTCGAAATTGGTGCCCAGAAGAAGACTCGAACTTCCACGACCTTGCGGTCACCAGCACCTGAAGCTGGCGTGTCTACCAATTTCACCATCTGGGCATTATCGACAATGCGTCTGCTTCGTCGATGGCGCGCACTATACGGAGCGTCTTTTTAACTGTAAACCCCTGAGGTCGAAAAAACCTGGAAAATTTTACCAGTGGCATTTAATTCAGCTTCGCGCTGTCGATAAAGGGCTTTAGATGGGCTGTCATAACCTGAAATTTCCCGTTTCATTACGCCTATGCCAAACTAACCCGCATATAGACAAGGTGAAAACTCTCTAATGGCCGATTGGCAGTCCCTCGATCCCGAGGCCGCTCGTGAAGCGGAAAAATATGAAAACCCTATTCCTAGCCGCGAACTGATCCTTCAGCACCTTGCTGATCGGGGTTCGCCTGCTAACCGCGAGCAGCTGGTCGAAGAGTTTGGTCTGACGACAGAAGACCAGATCGAAGCCCTGCGCCGCCGCCTGCGCGCCATGGAGCGCGACGCTCAACTCATCTATACCCGTCGCGGCACCTATGCGCCGGTGGACAAGCTCGACCTGATCCTGGGCCGCATCAGCGGTCACCGTGACGGCTTCGGCTTCCTGGTCCCGGACGACGGCAGTGACGACCTGTTCATGAGCCCGGCGCAAATGCGTCTGGTGTTCGATGGCGATCGTGCCCTGGCCCGTGTTTCCGGCCTTGACCGTCGCGGTCGCCGCGAAGGCATGATCGTCGAAGTGGTCTCCCGTGCCCACGAGACCATCGTCGGTCGTTACTTCGAAGAGGGCGGTATTGGTTTCGTCGTTGCGGACAATCCGAAGATCCAGCAAGAAGTGCTGGTCACGCCGGGCCGTAACGCCAACGCCCAGATCGGTCAGTTCGTCGAAGTGAAGATCACTCACTGGCCGACACCACGCTTCCAGCCGCAAGGTGACGTGGTCGAAGTCGTGGGCAACTACATGGCGCCGGGCATGGAAATCGATGTCGCCCTGCGCACCTACGATATTCCTCACGTCTGGCCTGAGGCTGTGCTGAAAGAAGCCGCCAAGCTCAAGCCGGAAGTCGAAGAGAAAGACAAAGAGAAGCGCATCGACCTGCGCCATCTGCCGTTCGTGACCATCGACGGCGAAGATGCGCGCGACTTCGATGATGCGGTCTACTGCGAAGCCAAGCCGGGCAAGCTGCGCCTGTTCTCCGGCGGCTGGAAGTTATACGTGGCGATCGCCGACGTTTCCAGCTACGTGAAAATCGGTTCGGCTCTGGACAATGAGTCCCAGGTTCGCGGCAACTCGGTGTACTTCCCCGAGCGCGTCGTGCCGATGCTGCCTGAGCAGTTGTCCAACGGCCTGTGCTCGCTGAACCCGCATGTCGATCGCCTGGCCATGGTTTGCGAGATGACCATCTCCAAATCCGGCGAGATGACCGACTACTGCTTCTACGAAGCGGTGATTCACTCCCATGCTCGCCTGACCTACAACAAAGTCAGCGCGATGCTGGAAACGCCGAAAATCACCGAGGCGCGTCAGCTCCGTGGTGAGTACAACGACGTTCTGCCGCACCTCAAGCAGCTTTACGCGCTGTACAAAGTGCTGTTGGCCGCTCGTCACGTGCGTGGCGCGATCGATTTCGAAACGCAGGAAACCCGGATCATCTTCGGGACCGAGCGCAAGATTGCCGAAATCCGTCCGACCGTTCGTAACGATGCGCACAAGCTGATCGAGGAATGCATGCTGGCGGCCAACGTGGCCACCGCCGAATTCCTGAAAAAGCACGAAATCCCTGCGCTGTACCGCGTCCACGATGGCCCGCCACCGGAGCGTCTGGAAAAACTGCGCGCTTTCCTTGGCGAGCTCGGCCTGTCCCTGCACAAAGGCAAGGACGGCCCGTCGCCGAAGGACTACCAGGCATTGCTGGCGAGCATCAAGGATCGTCCGGATTTCCACCTGATCCAGACCGTTATGCTGCGTTCGTTGAGTCAGGCGGTGTATAGCGCTGATAACCAGGGCCACTTCGGCCTGAATTACGAAGCCTATACCCACTTCACCTCGCCGATCCGCCGCTACCCGGACTTGCTCACGCACCGGGCGATTCGCAGCGTCATCCATTCGAAAATGGACACCCCGCACGTTCGCCGTGCTGGCGCGATGACCATTCCTAAAGCGCGCATCTATCCCTACGACGAAGCGATTCTTGAGCAGCTCGGCGAGCAGTGCTCGATGAGCGAGCGCCGTGCCGACGAAGCGACCCGCGACGTTGTGAACTGGCTCAAGTGCGAGTTCATGAAAGACCGTGTGGGCGAGTCGTTCCCGGGTGTGATCACTGCCGTGACCGGTTTTGGTCTGTTCGTCGAGCTGACCGATATCTACGTCGAAGGCCTGGTGCACGTCACCGCGCTGCCGGGCGATTACTACCACTTCGATCCTGTGCACCACCGCCTGGCCGGTGAGCGTACCGGTCGCAGCTTCCGTCTTGGCGATACCGTTGAAGTACGCGTCATGCGCGTCGACCTCGATGAGCGCAAGATCGACTTCGAGATGGCTGAAAAAACCATCAGCGCGCCGATTGGCCGCAAGAAACGCGGGACTGAAACCGCTGCACCAGCTACCAAAACGGCTGCAGAGCCGGCCCCGGCGAAAACCGGTCGTCGTCCTGCCAAGGAAAAAGCCGCAGAGGCCTATCGCCCGAGCGATGCCGCGGCGAAAAATGCCGAGTTGCGCAAAAGTCGTGAGATGAAGCAGGCGTTGCTGTCTGAAGCGAAAAGTGGCGGTAAAGCGGCGTCTGGGGGAAAGACCGGACGGTCGGCGCCTGACAAGGCTCCCGGCGGCAAGCCAGCCAAACCGAGCAAACACCGTAAAGGCCCGCCAAAAGCGGGTTCTGCTCCAGCCGCCAAAAGCGGCGGGGCGCGTAAACCGAAGGCCAAGTCATGAGTCAGTTGGAAAAGATCTACGGCGTGCACGCTGTAGAAGCGTTGCTGCGTCACCACCCAAAACGCGTCAAGCAGATCTGGCTGGCTGAAGGCCGCAGCGATCCGCGGGTCCAGACGCTGATCCAGCTGGCGAACGAAAATCGCGTAGCCGTCGGCAACGCCGAGCGTCGCGAGCTGGATGCCTGGGTCGAAGGCGTGCACCAGGGCGTGGTCGCGGAGGTGAGTCCGAGCCAGGTCTGGGGCGAAGCAATGCTCGACGAGCTGCTCGATCGCACCGAAGGCGCGCCGCTGCTGCTGGTGCTCGACGGCGTGACCGACCCGCACAACCTCGGTGCCTGCCTGCGTTCTGCCGATGCGGCGGGCGCACTGGCGGTGATCGTTCCGAAGGACAAGTCAGCCACGCTGACCCCGACGGTACGGAAAGTTGCCTGTGGTGCGGCGGAAGTGATTCCGTTGGTCGCCGTGACCAACCTGGCGCGCACCCTGGAAAAACTCAAGCAGCGTGGCTTGTGGGTCGTCGGTACGGCGGGCGAAGCTGAGCAGAGTCTGTATCAGCAAGACATGACCGGCCCGACCATCCTGATCATGGGTGCTGAAGGCAGCGGCATGCGTCGCCTGACTCGCGATCTTTGCGACTACTTGGTGCACCTGCCGATGACCGGCAGCGTCAGCAGTCTCAACGTCTCCGTGGCGACCGGCGTCTGCTTGTTCGAGGCTCAGCGCCAACGCAGCGTTAAAGCTGCCGGCCCCGCCAAAAAGTCCTGATCCTGCTCAATAGAGCATTCCCACGCTCCGCGTGGGAATGCATCCATCGACGCTCCGCGTCATCCAATTGTTGATTGTTCAAATAATCACCAATTGCCTTGCACCTCTTCTGTCCCTTCTCTACAATTGCGCCCCTTGCTGTGACGGCAGGCACGCATGTGTCTATCGCAAGCAAGTCCATAAGTGTCATTCACTCCTTGTCTGACCGCTTTTGAGCGGCAGGCTACAACCCGTAAGGAGCATTCATGCGTCATTACGAAATCATCTTTTTGGTCCACCCGGATCAAAGCGAGCAAGTCGGCGGCATGGTAGAGCGTTACACCAAGCTGATCGAAGAAGACGGCGGCAAAATCCACCGTCTGGAAGATTGGGGCCGTCGTCAACTGGCCTATGCAATCAACAATGTTCACAAGGCTCACTACGTGATGCTGAACGTTGAGTGCACTGGCAAGGCCCTGGCCGAGCTGGAAGACAACTTCCGCTACAACGATGCAGTGATCCGTAACCTGGTCATCCGTCGCGAAGAAGCCGTTACCGGCCAATCCGAGATGCTCAAGGCTGAAGAAAACCGCAGTGAGCGCCGTGAGCGTCGCGACCGTCCTGAGCACGAAGGCGCTGAAAGCGCTGATAGTGATGACAGCGACAACAGCGATAACGCTGACGAGTAATCCACGGACCTTTTGAGGAGCCTATTACATGGCACGTTTCTTCCGTCGTCGTAAATTCTGCCGCTTCACCGCTGAAGACGTGAAAGAGATCGATTACAAAGATCTCAACACTCTGAAAGCTTATGTATCCGAGACCGGCAAAATCGTTCCAAGCCGCATCACCGGTACCAAAGCACGTTATCAGCGTCAGCTGGCCACCGCTATCAAGCGCGCCCGCTTCCTGGCCCTGCTGGCCTACACCGACAGCCACGGCCGCTGAGACCGGGCAGTCGACACGTAGCAAAGGATTGAAAGCATGCGTGCCATAGCTGAGTTCATCATGCGCGGCCGTATGCAGGCCACTCTGGTAGTGGCTGGATGCGCAACATTGCCGTTGTTGTATTGGTTGGGTGCTGCCGCTGGTTGCCTTGTGCTCCTGCGGCGCGGATTGAAGGACGCCATTGGTGTTCTTGCTCTGGGACTGCTGCCGGCGTTGATCTGGTGGCTTTACTCCGATGACCCACGGGCACTTCTGGTGCTGCTGGGGTCTTGGAGCCTTGCGTTGGTTTTGCGCGCAAGCGAGTCCTGGAACCGCGTGCTGCTGGTCAGCATAGCGATGGGAGTGGTGTTTTCAGTGGTGCTGGGGACGGTTTTTGGTCCCCAAATCGAGATGCTGGCGCAGGCTTTGATAAAAGTCATGCCGTCGCTACTTGGTGATGTCTACCAGAAGTTGTCGGTAGACGAGCAAGCGCATTTTGCGTCCCTGATCGCACCGGTCCTGACCGGCCTGATTGCGGCCTTGTTGCAAATCGTCAGTGTGCTGAGCCTGATTGTCGGGCGCTACTGGCAGGCGTTGTTGTACAACCCGGGTGGTTTTGGTCGCGAGTTTCGTGCCATCCGATTCCCGCTGGGGCTGGCGATGTTACTGCTGGCGTTCATGCTTCTGGGACCGAACATCGGTCCGCAGATGGCCATGTTGACGCCGTTGTGCAGTGTGCCGCTGGTGTTCGCCGGGCTGGCCCTGATTCACGGGCTGGTGGCGCAAAAGCGACTGGCCAGGTTTTGGCTGGTGGGGTTGTACGTCACGCTGTTGCTGTTCATGCAGCTGATCTATCCGTTGCTGGTGGTCTTGGCCATCGTCGACAGCCTGATTGATTTTCGCGGTCGTTCGACGCCGAAAGACGTCGATAGCGCGAACGGTGAAGGTTAAAAGTTAAGAGGATTTTCACATGCAACTGATCCTTCTGGAAAAAGTCACCAACCTGGGCAACCTGGGTGACAAAGTGAACGTTAAGGCTGGTTACGGTCGTAACTACCTGCTGCCTTACGGCAAAGCTACCGCTGCGACCGCTGCCAACCTGGCTGCGTTCGAAGAGCGTCGCGCTGAGCTGGAAAAAGCCGCAGCAGATCGTAAAACTTCGGCTGAAAGCCGTGCCGCCCAACTGGCTGAGCTGGAAGTGACTATCACTGCCACCGCTGGTGACGAAGGCAAGCTGTTCGGTTCGATCGGTACTCACGACATCGCTGATGCACTGACCGCCTCTGGCGTTGAAGTTGCAAAAAGCGAAGTTCGTCTGCCGAACGGCACCATCCGCAACGTAGGCGAATTCGACGTAGCCGTGCACCTGCACGCCGAAGTTGAAGCCACCGTACGCGTTGTCGTGGTAGCAGCTTAAGCAGCACTTGTCGGCTGGCACCCTCGGGTGCTTGCCGGTAACATCGGGCACGATCCTGTTTACAGGTCGTGCCCTTTGTCTTTCTGCAGTTCCTGATTTTCACAAAACTATTCAAGTGGCCATGAACGATATCTCCGCTCCCGAGCAATACGATCTGCAAACCGCTTCCCTGAAGGTGCCGCCGCATTCCATCGAGGCCGAACAGGCCGTGCTCGGTGGTCTGATGCTGGACAACAACGCCTGGGAACGCGTGCTCGATCAAGTCTCCGACGGCGATTTCTATCGGCATGACCACCGTCTGATCTTCCGCGCGATCGCCAAGCTCGCCGACCAGAACTCGCCGATCGACGTCGTGACCCTTGCCGAGCAATTGGACAAGGAAGGTCAGACCTCGCAGGTCGGCGGCCTTGGTTACCTTGGTGAGCTGGCGAAAAACACGCCGTCCGTCGCCAACATCAAGGCCTATGCGCAGATCGTTCGCGCACGAGCAACGTTGCGGCAGTTGATCGGCATCGCCACCGAAATCGCCGACAGCGCCTTCAACCCGGAAGGCCGCTCGGCTGAAGAGATTCTCGACGAAGCCGAACGCCAGATATTCCAGATCGCCGAGGCCCGGCCAAAAACCGGCGGCCCGGTGAGCGTGAATGACCTGTTGACCAAGGCCATCGACCGTATCGATACGTTGTTCAACACTGACAACGCGATTACGGGCCTCTCCACCGGTTACACCGATCTCGACGGCATGACCAGCGGCTTGCAGCCGTCCGACCTGATCATCGTCGCCGGCCGTCCATCCATGGGTAAAACCACCTTTGCGATGAACCTGGTGGAAAACGCCGTGTTACGCAGCGACAAGTGCGTACTGGTCTACTCGCTCGAAATGCCAGGCGAATCGCTGATCATGCGTATGCTGTCGTCCCTTGGTCGGATCGATCAGACCAAAGTTCGTGCCGGTCGCCTGGACGACGACGATTGGCCGCGCCTGACCTCGGCGGTCAACTTGCTCAACGATCGCAAGCTGTTCATTGACGATACGGCCGGTATCAGCCCTTCGGAAATGCGAGCGCGGACTCGGCGTCTGGTGCGTGAGCACGGCGATGTCGGCCTGATCATGATCGACTACCTGCAATTGATGCAGATCCCGGGTTCGAGCGGTGACAACCGGACCAACGAGATTTCCGAGATCTCCCGTTCCTTGAAAGCCCTGGCCAAGGAATTCAACTGCCCGGTGGTGGCGTTATCCCAGCTCAACCGCTCCCTGGAGCAGCGCCCGAACAAACGCCCGATCAACTCCGACCTCCGGGAATCCGGAGCGATCGAGCAGGATGCCGACGTGATCATGTTCGTGTACCGGGACGAGGTGTATCACCCGGAAACGGAGCACAAAGGCATCGCCGAGATCATCATCGGCAAGCAGCGGAACGGTCCGATCGGTACGTCACGCCTGGCGTTCATCGGTAAGTACACCCGCTTCGAAAACCTGGCGCCGGGCAGCTATAACTTCGACGACGAGTAACCTTGTGGGAGCAACTGTCTTGGTGATCTTTATTTTGAAGGCATATTGATAGACAGCTGAATTCCCACAGCTTTACGCCATGCGATGCCCTACAGGAACACCGCGACCCGTTTTAGGCCAAGGGTTGTTTCCACTCAGTTCGGTCTCGGATCATGGCGTTTAGTCGTATCAGCAGCACGCGCATACAGGCGATGAGCGCTACTTTTGCGCATTTGCCCTTACGACGCAGTGCGTCATACCGCGCTTTGAACTCAGGCTGTCGCTGAATCACCACCCAGCACGCCATGTACATCGCGCGACGCGCAGCAAACCTGCCGCCGCTAATATGGCGCGGACCTTCATGCTTGCCGCTGTCATCGTTGTAGGGGGCTATGCCTGCCAGCGCTGCAATCTCGTGCCGTCCAACCTCGCCCAGCTCAGGCAAATAGGCCATTAAGCTGGCTGCCGTCACGAGCCCTATTCCCTTGACCGAGCACAAACGGGCTATTTTATCACTGTCCAGGTCTTGGGCACTTTGACGGATCAACTTCTCTATCGACTTTATTGCTTGGCATAAATAGTCGATATGCCTCTGCAGACAGGGTTTTACCCGGTCTACAGAGGCTGTTTTGAGGCGCCGAATATCATCGCTTTGCTGCTGAACAAAGTTTTCACGTTGCTGTACCAGCGCACGCAAATTGTCCTGTTCAGGGCTGGTGATGCGGTTGCTTGGCGACTTTATGACTTCTGCAAACTGCGCGAGAAGTCGCGCATCTATCGGGTCGGTTTTAGCGTGCTGCCCCATCGCCTTGGCAAAGTTCTTGGCGCGACGAGGGTTGATCCGCAAGACTTCGAAGCCCGCGGCCTGAAGCGCTTTCATGGCCTCTCGCTCATAGCCGCCGGTGGCTTCCAGCAATACGCGGTTGACCTGGTAGCGCTTTAACCAATCAATCAGCGCAAGGAAGTCACTGGCGGTATTGAGGTAACTTGCGCCAACGTCTTGCGGGTTAATCCGAACCTCAAGAGTATCTTTGGCAACGTCGATGCCTGCGCAGGAAAACATAGCTGAATCCTCTTACACTCAAAGGTGAGAGCACTCTGGCTGGGCACCACGCTTGTAAATGTTCGAGGTAGGCTCGTTCAACTGTTCGGGCTCAATAACCAGAGTGGAGAGGTGAATGGCAGCATGGGCTCCCACACGTGCTTTAAGCACTCCGGGCATTCAGCTTGCCATTCACCGCTCTCATCCTCAGTCTAATTCCTGCGCAAGACACAAGCGGGCTTGCTCGCGAAGAGGGAGTGTCAGTCGACATCAATGTTGGTTGATGTACCGCTTTCGCGAGCAAGCCCGCTCCCACATGGGTTACGCGCAATTTCCGACCATAGCCGTCGGAATTGGTTATTTTTTGTGCTATATTCCGCGCCCGCGATTTTTCATCTCAACACCGGTCATCGTCATGCAAACAGCCAAGCCGTTATTTGACTATCCCAAGTACTGGGCCGAATGTTTCGGTCCAGCGCCATTCCTGCCGATGAGCAGGGAGGAGATGGATCAGCTTGGCTGGGATTCATGCGACATCATCATCGTCACCGGTGATGCGTACGTTGACCATCCGTCGTTCGGCATGGCAATCATCGGCCGGCTGCTGGAGTCGCAAGGCTTCCGCGTCGGGATCATTGCCCAGCCAAACTGGCAGTCCAAAGACGACTTCATGAAACTCGGCGAGCCGAACCTGTTCTTCGGCGTCGCGGCCGGCAACATGGACTCGATGATCAACCGCTACACCGCCGACAAAAAAATCCGTTCCGATGATGCCTACACCCCCGGTGGCCTGGCGGGCAAACGTCCGGATCGCGCGAGCCTGGTTTACAGCCAGCGCTGCAAGGAAGCCTACAAAAACGTGCCGATCGTTCTCGGTGGCATTGAAGCTTCCCTGCGCCGCATCGCCCACTACGATTACTGGCAGGACCGGGTTCGCAACTCGATCCTGATCGACGCCTGTGCCGACATCCTGCTCTACGGCAACGCCGAGCGTGCGATCGTCGAAGTCGCCCAGCGTCTGTCCTACGGTCACAAGATCGAAGACATCACCGATGTGCGCGGCACCGCGTTCATCCGTCGCGACACGCCGAAAGACTGGTACGAAGTCGATTCCACGCGCATCGACCGTCCGGGCAAGATCGACAAGATCATCAACCCGTACGTCAACACCCAGGACACCCAGGCTTGCGCTATCGAGCAGGAAAAGGGTCCGGTTGAAGACCCGAGCGAAGCCAAGGTCGTGCAGATTCTGGCGAGCCCGAAAATGACTCGCGACAAGACCGTGATCCGTCTGCCTTCGGTTGAGAAAGTCCGCGGTGACGCGGTTCTTTATGCTCACGCCAACCGCGTGCTGCACCTGGAAACCAACCCGGGCAACGCCCGTGCGCTGGTGCAGAAGCACGGCGAAGTCGACGTCTGGTTCAACCCGCCTCCAATTCCGATGACCACCGAAGAAATGGACTACGTGTTCGGCATGCCCTATGCGCGCATTCCGCACCCGGCGTACGGCAAGGAAAAGATCCCTGCATACGACATGATCCGCTTCTCGGTGAACATCATGCGTGGCTGCTTCGGCGGCTGCACCTTCTGCTCGATCACCGAGCACGAAGGCCGGATCATCCAGAACCGTTCCGAAGAGTCGATCATTCGCGAAATCGAAGAGATCCGCGACAAGGTCCCCGGCTTTACCGGCGTCATTTCCGACCTCGGCGGCCCGACCGCGAATATGTACCGCATCGCCTGCAAGACCCCGGAAATCGAATCCGCGTGCCGCAAGCCTTCGTGCGTGTTCCCGGGCATTTGCCCGAACCTGAACACCGACCATTCGTCGCTGATCCAGCTGTATCGCAGCGCCCGTGCCTTGCCGGGTGTGAAGAAGATCCTGATCGCTTCCGGTCTGCGCTACGACCTAGCAGTCGAGTCGCCGGAATACGTCAAAGAGCTGGTGACCCACCACGTTGGTGGTTACCTGAAGATCGCCCCGGAACACACCGAGGAAGGTCCGCTCAATCAGATGATGAAACCGGGCATCGGCAGCTATGACAAGTTCAAGCGCATGTTCGAGAAGTACTCCAAGGAAGCCGGGAAAGAGCAGTACCTGATTCCGTACTTCATCGCCGCTCACCCGGGCACCACCGACGAAGACATGATGAACCTGGCCTTGTGGCTCAAGGGGAACGGCTTCCGTGCCGACCAGGTGCAAGCGTTCTACCCGTCGCCGATGGCCACCGCCACCGCGATGTACCACTCGGGCAAGAACCCGCTGCGCAAAGTCACTTACAAGAGTGACGCCGTGACCATCGTCAAGAGCGAAGAACAGCGTCGTCTGCACAAGGCGTTCTTGCGGTATCACGACCCGAAAGGCTGGCCGATGCTGCGTGAAGCGCTGACTCGCATGGGCCGCGCCGACCTGATCGGGCCGGGCAAGAACCAGTTGATCCCGCTGCACCAACCGGCGACCGACAGCTACCAGAGCGCCCGTCGCAAGAACTCGACACCGGCCGGCAGCCATAAAGTGGCAGGGGAAAAGACCACCAAGATCCTGACCCAGCACACTGGCTTGCCACCGCGCGCCAGCGATGGCGGCAACCCGTGGGACAAGCGTGAACAGGCCAAGGCAGCGGCATTCGCCCGCAACCAGCAGGCGGCCAAGGATCGCAAGGACGCGGCCAAAGGCAAAGGGCCCAAGCCTGCGCGTAAGCCGGTAGTGCCGCGCTAAGCCACGTTTGAGCTGAACAGAACGCCAACCTTCGGGTTGGCGTTTTTTTTGTCTGCTGATCGTTCCCAGCCCTCCCTCCGCAACATTTCCGTGCAACTCCCCCAAACCAAATTCCCGCATCGCCCGATTTTGGTGCTGTACTGCCTCAAGCAACCGGAGAAAGCGCCAGCGCTGCTGGATGGCATAAGTCTTGCGCGCTTTCCAATACGCTTAAGGCTCGCAGGAGGCACGCCGTGTCGATTCATGTCGCATTGCACCACGTCACGCATTACCGCTACGACCGCGCCGTCGAGCTCGGTCCGCAGATCGTTCGCCTGCGCCCGGCCGCCCACAGTCGCACGCGGATACTGTCCTACGCGCTGAAAGTCTCGCCGGAGCAGCACTTCATCAACTGGCAGCAAGACCCCCAGGGCAATTACCTGGCGCGATTGGTGTTCCCGGAGAAAACCGATGAACTGCGGATCGAAGTCGATCTGCTGGCAGAGATGGCGGTCTTCAATCCGTTCGACTTCTTCCTTGAGCCCTACGCGGAAAAGATCCCGTTCACCTACGCCGCGGATGAGCGCAAGGAACTGGCACCGTACCTGGAAACCTTGCCCCTGACGCCGAATTTCAAGGCGTACCTGGACGGCATCGACCGCACGCCGCTACCCAGCGTCGACTTCCTCGTCGCACTTAACCAGCGCCTGAGCGAAGACATTGGCTACCTGATCCGCATGGAGCCAGGTGTGCAAACGCCCGAACACACCTTGGAACATGCCTCCGGTTCCTGCCGCGACTCCGCGTGGTTGCTGGTGCAGCTGTTGCGCAACCTCGGTCTGGCGGCGCGTTTCGTCTCCGGCTATCTGATTCAACTGACCGCCGACGTCAAAAGCCTCGACGGCCCGTCGGGCACTGACGTGGACTTCACCGACCTGCACGCCTGGTGCGAGGTCTATTTGCCCGGTGCTGGCTGGATCGGCCTGGACGCGACGTCAGGGCTGTTTGCCGGTGAAGGACACATTCCGTTGGCCTGTAGCCCCGATCCTGGCTCTGCGGCACCGATCAGTGGCTTGGTTGAACCGTGCGAGTGCGAATTCACCCACGAAATGTCGGTGGAACGGATTTGGGAAGCACCACGGGTAACGAAGCCCTACAGCGAAGACCAATGGCTGGCGATCCAGGCGTTGGGTCGGCAGATCGATGCCGACCTGCTGGAGGGTGATGTACGCCTGACCATGGGCGGCGAACCTACGTTTGTTTCCATCGACGATCCAGACGGCGCCGAGTGGAACACGGCGGCACTTGGGCCAGACAAGCGGCGTCTGTCCGCCGAACTGTTCCAGCGCATGCGCAAGCGCTACGCACCCAAAGGCCTGGTCCATTTCGGTCAGGGCAAGTGGTACCCCGGCGAGCAATTGCCGCGCTGGTCGCTGAGCTGCTACTGGCGCCGCGACGATGTGCCGATCTGGCACAACAGCGCGCTGATTGCCGATGAGCAGGAAGACTACGGTGCCAATGGCGAATTGGCCGGGCGTTTTCTGGCCAGCGTCGCCGAACGCCTGAAAATTCCGACACGCTTTGTATTTCCGGCCTACGAAGACAATTTCTATTACCTCTGGCGCGAAGGCACTTTGCCGCAGAACGTCAGCGCCGAAGACTCGCGTCTTGAAGAGCCTCTGGAGCGTGCACGCCTGCGCAAAGTCTTCAGCCAGGGTCTGGACAAAGTCATCGGTCAGGTCCTGCCGCTGGCGCGCACCGCCAAGGGTGATCAGTGGCAAAGCGGCCGCTGGTATCTGCGCGATGAGCATTGCCGACTGGTGCCGGGGGATTCGCCGCTGGGCTATCGCTTGCCGCTTGGCTCGCAGCCTTGGGTGAAAGCGGCGGAGTATCCGTTCATTCATCCTGTGGACCCGAACCAGGATTTCCCCGCACTGCCCGATACGGCACAACTTCAGAGCCAAGGTGAGCCTGCGGTTGCTGATGAACGCACGCCAAAGCTCGACGAATCCGCCGACTGGCTGACCCGCACGGCGTTCTGCGCCGAAGCGCGAGAAGGGCGGTTGTACCTGTTCATGCCGCCGCTGGAACGGGTCGAGGATTACCTGGAACTGGTCAGCGCCATCGAAGCCACCGCCGAGGAATTGCATTGCCCGGTGTTGCTGGAAGGCTATGAGCCGCCGAGCGATCCTCGGCTGAGCAACTTCCGCATCACGCCCGATCCGGGGGTGATCGAGGTCAACGTGCAGCCGTCCGCCACGTGGGATGAACTGGTCGAGCGCACCGAGTTTCTTTACGAAGAGGCACGCCAGACCCGACTGACCACCGAGAAATTCATGATTGATGGCCGGCACACCGGCACCGGCGGCGGTAACCACTTCGTCCTGGGCGGCGCGACACCGGCTGACTCACCGTTTCTACGCCGTCCCGATCTGCTGCGCAGCCTGATCAGCTATTGGCATAACCATCCGTCCTTGTCCTATCTGTTTTCCGGATTGTTCATCGGCCCGACGTCTCAGGCGCCACGGGTCGATGAAGCGCGTAATGATGCGTTGTATGAATTGGAAATCGCCTTCGCCCAGATGCCTGAGCCGGGTGAGGAGTGCGCGCCGTGGCTGGTGGATCGGCTGCTGCGCAACTTGCTGATCGACGTGACCGGCAACACGCACCGTGCCGAGTTCTGCATCGACAAACTTTATTTACCGGATGGCGCGACGGGGCGTCTGGGGTTGCTCGAATTGCGCGCCTTTGAAATGCCGCCCCATGCGCGCATGAGCCTGGCGCAACAGTTGTTGCTGCGGGCGTTGGTGGCTCGATTCTGGCGCGGGCCTTATGCGCCGCCGAAACTGGCGCGCTGGGGCACAGAGCTGCACGATCGTTTCCTGTTGCCGCACTTTATCGAACAGGATTTCGCCGACGTCATCGTCGACCTCAATGCCGCCGGTTATCCCGTGCGCGCCGAGTGGTTTGCGGCACATCTGGAGTTCCGTTTTCCCAAAGTCGGCGATTACGCCGTCAGCGGGATCGAACTGGAATTGCGTCAGGCGCTGGAACCCTGGCATGTGCTGGGCGAAGAGGGCGCAGTCGGCGGCACGGTGCGTTATGTGGATTCGTCGCTGGAACGCTTGCAGGTCAAACTCACGGGCCTGGCGCCGCAGCGTTATCTTCTGACCTGCAATGGCATCCCGGTGCCGTTGCAACCCACCGGGCGGGTCGGCGAATTTGTGGCCGGCGTGCGTTTCCGCGCCTGGCAACCGGCCAACTGCCTGCAGCCGACCATCCCGGTCCACGCGCCGTTGGTGTTCGACTTGCTCGACACCTGGATGCAGCGTTCGCTGGGTGGCTGTCAGTACCACGCCGCCCATCCGGGCGGGCGCAACTACGACAGCTTGCCGGTGAACGCCAATGAGGCAGAGAGCCGGCGCATGGCGCGTTTCTTCCGCATCGGACACAGCCCTGGGAAACTTCCTATACCGAATGTGGAAATTAACGACGAGCTGCCGATGACACTCGATTTACGACGTTTCTAAACCGTACGCGACGCTCGGATTTTTCGTATATCCGGGCGTCATGAGCCTGCGTTAGTCTGACCGTTCTTTGCTGTCTGCCGAGCTTTCCATGCCTGACCTGCTTGACCGCTACCCGCTGACGGCGGGCACTTATCACGAACTGCTCGACGACAGTGGTGCTGTACGCCCGCACTGGCGGGGGTTGTTCGATCAACTGCAACGCAGCACGCCAACGCAATTGGTGCAGCGTCAGGCGCTGCTGACCCGGCAGATCCAGGAAAACGGCGTGACGTACAACGTCTACGCCGACCCCAAGGGCGCCGATCGGCCGTGGGAACTCGATCTGCTACCGCACGTGATTGCTGCGGATGAATGGCAGCAGTTATCGGCCGGGATCGCCCAGCGGGCACGCTTGCTCAATGCTGTGCTGGCAGATTTGTACGGCCCGCAACGCTTGATCGCCGAGGGCCTGCTGCCTGCTGAGCTGGTTTTCGGTCACAACAATTTCCTCTGGCCCTGTCAGGGCATCAGGCCGCCCGACGGGGCTTTTCTGCATCTGTATGCCGTGGATCTGGCGCGTACACCCGACGGTCGCTGGTGGGTCACGGCGGACCGGACGCAAGCGCCATCCGGTGCCGGTTACGCCCTGGAAAACCGCACCATCGTGTCCCGGGCCTTTCCCGAGTTGTACCGAGATTTGAAAGTGCAGCACCTGGCCGGGTTCTTCCGCACGCTTCAGGAAACCCTGGCCCGTCAGGCGCCGAGTGATGACGAAGCGCCGCTGATCGTGCTGCTGACACCGGGACGTTTCAACGAAAGCTATTTCGAACACCTCTATCTGGCGCGTCAGCTCGGTTACCCGCTGGTAGAGGGCGGCGACCTGACCGTCCGGGATGCCACGGTCTACCTGAAAACCTTGAGCGGACTGCGCCGGGTCCACGCGATCATGCGGCGCCTCGACGATGACTTCTGCGATCCGCTGGAGCTGCGCACTGACTCGGCCCTTGGCGTGCCGGGATTGCTGGAAGCGGTACGTCGAGGGCGGGTGCTGGTGGCCAACGCCCTCGGCAGCGGCGTGCTGGAGTCGCCGGGGTTGTTGGGCTTTCTGCCGAAGATCAATCAATTCCTGTTCGGCGAAGAACTGATTCTGCCCTCCATCGCGACCTGGTGGTGCGGTGAAGCACCGGTGCTGGCTCAGGCCCTGGAAAAATTGCCGAAGTTGTTGATCAAACCGGCGTTCCCGTCACAGAGCTTCACGCCAATATTTGGTCGCGATTTGAGTGAAAAACAGCGTCAGGAACTGGCCGAGCGCATGCAGGCCCGGCCTTACGCCTATGTTGCGCAAGAATTGGCTCAGCTCTCTCAAGCCCCGATCTGGCAGGCTGAAGACGGTCATCTGCAACCTCGGGCCATCGGCATGCGCGTGTACGCAGTGGCCAGCCGTGAGGGTTATCGGGTTCTACCTGGCGGCCTCACCCGGGTTGCCGCCGAAGCTGACGCCGAAGTGGTGTCGATGCAGCGTGGTGGCGCGAGCAAAGACACCTGGGTGTTGGGCGATCGCCCGCCGAGCGGTGAGCAATGGAAAACCCAGCGCACGATCGGTGTGCACGACCTGGTGCGACGGGATCCGTATCTGCCTTCGCGAGTGGTGGAAAACCTGTTCTGGTTCGGCCGTTATTGCGAGCGCTGTGATGACAGCGCGCGGCTGCTGCGAATCATGCTGGCACGGTATGTCGATGGCGACGACCCGCAAGCCCTGGAGGCGGCAGTCGACTTGGGCGAGCGGTTGATGTTGTTGCCTGATGAAGGCGAGTTGTCGGAGCGTTTACTGGCGGCATTGCTCGGTGATGACTGGTCGTTCAGCCTGCGCTCCAACCTGCAACGTTTGCAGTGGGCGGCCTCGCAGGTGCGCGGCAAGCTCTCGCGGGAAAACTGGCAAGCGCTGGTGGAGTTGCAGCGCGAAGCCATGGAGCTGGAAGCCGAAGAGCCGGATTTCGGCGAATTGCTGGATTTCCTCAACCGTTTGGTGATGTCCCTGGCGGCTTTATCCGGTTTCGCCCTCGACGACATGACCCGGGACGAAGGCTGGCGCTTCCTGATGATTGGCCGCCGGATCGAACGTCTGCAATTTCTCAGCGCCAGCCTGGCGGCATTTCTGCGCGGTGCCGGTGCTTTCGATCAGGCCGGCCTGGAATGGCTGCTGGAACTGGGCAACAGCAGCATCACTTACCGTTCGCGGTATCTGGCGGTGGCGCAACTGATCCCGGTGCTTGACCTGTTGCTGCTCGACGAGCAGAACCCCCACGCCGTGCTGTTTCAGTTGAAACTGGTGACTCGAACCTTGAAACGCTTGAATGACGACTTCGGCGTGCCTCGCGAAGCGGGGTTGCCACAGTTGGTGGAACGCTTGGCACAGTTCGATCTGGGATGCCTGGAGAACTCGCTGTTCGGCGAAGCCAGCGTTCGGGCGGCCATTGAGGGGCTGGCCGACCTGTTGCAAGAGATCGCGGACGCCAGCGGGCAAGTGTCGGATCGTCTGGCCTTGCGCCATTTCGCCCATGTCGATGACGTCAGCCAGCGCACGGTGTCCGTCTGATGAGCGCCCATTACCAGATTCTCCACGATACCCATTATCACTACGACAGCCCGGTCTCTCTGGCTCAGCAGCTCGCGCACCTGTGGCCGCGGTCGTGTGCCTGGCAGCGCTGCACCGAACAGCAACTGCAGATCAGTCCCGACCCGACGACCCGCCGCGATGAACTGGATGTGTTCGGTAATCCGCTGACCCGGTTGGCGTTCGAGCGGCCGCACGATGAATTGCTGGTCAATGCCCGGCTCACCGTCGAAGTGCTGGCCCGGCCTGCGCTGGATTTCAATCAATCCCCCGCGTGGGAAGAAACCCGCAACGCGCTGACCTACAGCAGTCAGCCGCTTCCCCCCGAATTGCTGGAAGCGTGTCGTTACCGGTTCGAATCGCCCTACGTGCATTTGAAGCGCAACTTCGTCGAGTTTTCCGAAAGCTGTTTTCCACCGGGTCGGCCGCTGCTGTTGGGTGTACAGGCGCTGATGGAGAAGATCTTCAGCGAGTTCACCTTCGATGCCGAGGCGACCCAAGTGGCGACGCCGCTGGTGGAAGTGCTGGAGCGCCGGCGCGGTGTTTGTCAGGACTTCGCTCACCTGATGCTCGCGTGTGTGCGCTCCCGTGGGTTGGCGGCGCGGTACATCAGTGGCTATCTGCTGACCCAGCCACCACCGGGCCAGCCGCGACTGATCGGCGCCGATGCGTCACATGCCTGGGTTTCAGTGTTTTGCCCGGTGCTCGGTTGGGTGGATTTCGACCCGACCAATAACGTGCAGCCGGCGCTGGAACACATCACCTTGGCCTGGGGCCGGGATTTTTCCGATGTCTCGCCGTTGCGTGGGGTGATTTTGGGCGGCGGCAACCATGACCCCGAAGTCCGTGTCACCGTGATGCCACTGGATTAACGCAGATCAAATTGTGGGAGCGAGCCTGCTCCGGGCGGCGTTCCGACGATAGCGGTGTATCAGTCAAATAATTGCTAAGTGTGCCGCCGTCATCGCGTGCAGGCTCGCTCCCACATGGGGATGTGCAAGTCAGTTCTGGAGGGGGTATTTCAGATTGGCCTGTGAGGGTCAGCAACATCGTTGCTGACCCTGGACACAGATCCGGTGGGCCTGATCAGATCATCGGGCCCTGAGGGTCTCAGGCGTCGGGCGCCTGATCTTTCGGTGCTTCAACATCATCTTCTGCGGCCACTTCACCTTCTGCATCCGGGTTCAGTGCGGCGGCTTCTTCTTCAGCTGTAGCTTTCTTGCGCTGAAGCTTTTCCTCTTTCTTCTGCTCCTTGGCCAAGTCTCTCTGACGTTTGGCGAAGGAATAATTGGGTTTAGCCATGGGCGATCCTCTGGGGTCGAAGGTGAGGTTGAGCGGCGCGTATTCTGCCCTGTATCGATGCCCAGCCGTTAGCTGGGTTTTTGCTCGATCCACTTTGGCACCACTGTCGGCTGCCAGGCATCCAGTTCATCAAGCAGGGTTTGCGGCGACTCGCTCACTTGCAGCATGTCACGGTGCGGTTCGCGAACGAAGCCTTCGCCGACGATATGATCGAGAAAAGACGTCAGTTTGCTGTAAAAACCGTTCACTTCCAGCAGCCCCAGCGGTTTGCCATGGTATCCGAGCTGGCCCCAGGTCCAGACTTCGAACAGTTCTTCCAGTGTGCCCAGGCCGCCGGGCAGGGCGATAAAGGCGTCACTGAGCTCGGCCATCCGCGCCTTGCGCGCATGCATGCCGTCGACCACTTCCAGACGAGTCAGGCCGCTGTGACCGATTTCTTTGTCTTTGAGGCTTTGCGGGATGATCCCGATCACTTCACCGCCGGCTGCCAGCGCAGCATCGGCGACGATGCCCATCAGCCCGACGGCACCGCCGCCATAGACCAGAGTCAGCTTACGCTCGGCCAATGCTCGCCCCAAGGCGACAGCCGCTTCACGATAAGCCGGGTTGGTGCCAGTGCTGGCACCGCAAAATACACAAACGGACGCTAAAGACATGCCTTACTCCATGGTCAGGATGGTCACAGAGTAAAGGCAGGCACACGGCGTTCCAAGGTCTAAACTTCGCGTTTAGGTGTTTCATAGGTACCGCTGGCGCCACAGGCGTAGGCGGCAAGCAAACTGCACAACAGGCTATTGATCGACATGACAGACGCTCCATATGAGTGAGTACGACCTGATGATAGGGCCGCCCCAGACGTCTGGTTGGTAGATTGTTTCGATAGGTGTCATAGCCCGAAAGTTGTATACAATTTATGATTCAGGTCATAGGAACTTGCGACGTTTTCAGGCAGTCTTCTGTCCATTAGCACTTTTGTTAACCCTGCCTTGGAGATTCACCATGTTTGCCAAACTTGTTGCGGTATCCCTGCTGACACTGGCCAGCAGCCAATTGATGGCTGCCGAATGCAAGGTCACTGTCGACTCGACTGATCAAATGTCCTTCGATACCAAGGCCATTGAAATCGACAAAAGCTGCAAGACGTTCACCGTGGAGCTGAAACACTCCGGCAACCTGCCAAAAAACGTCATGGGTCACAACTGGGTGCTGAGTAAAGAGGCTGATATGCAGCCAATCGCTACCGCTGGCTTGGCCGCTGGCATCGACAAGAACTATTTGCCGGAAGGCGACGCGCGCATCATCGCCCACACCAAAATCATTGGCGCCAAGGAAACCGACTCGGTGACCTTCGACGTGTCGAAGCTCGATGCTGGCGAGAAGTACGGCTTCTTCTGCTCGTTCCCTGGCCACATCTCGATGATGAAAGGCACGGTTACCCTGAAGTAATCGAATCGAGCTCATAAAAAAAGCGTCCACCGGACGCTTTTTTTGTGCCTGTCTGTTCGCTCAATCAAGGCGCAAACGGCATCACTCGCTTGTGATGAGTCTTTTTATACGTTTCACAAATGATCTTGAACGCTTCCTCACGCACCGGCTCGCCATGCAAAAACGCGTCGATCTCGGCGTAGGTCACGCCGTGGGACGCTTCGTCCGGCTTGCCGGGCGACAGGTCTTCAAGGTCGGCCGTCGGGATCTTTTCCACCAGCGACTCCGGCGCGCCGAAGCTGCGGGCGATGTCCCGGACCTGGTTTTTCACCAGACCGCTCAGTGGCGCCAGGTCGCAAGCGCCGTCACCAAACTTGGTGAAGAAACCCATCACCGCTTCCGCCGCGTGGTCAGTGCCGATCACCAGGCCATGGGCCGCGCCGGCGATGGTGTATTGGGCCACCATGCGCATCCGAGCCTTGGTGTTGCCCAGCACGAAATCCACCGAGACCGCGTGCTTGCCTTCGAAGGCTGCGACTTCACTGGCCAGGGATTTGACTGCCGGGCCGATGTTCACGGTGTGGCGCTCGTCCGGGGCGATGAAATCCACCGATGCCTGGGCGTCGTGTTCGTCGAACTGGGTTTCGTACGGCAGGCGCACGGCGATGAACTTGTAGCTGTCGTCGCCTGTGCGGGTGCGCAGTTCGCGCATGGCACGCTGGGCCAGCAGGCCGGCGGTCAGGGAATCGACGCCGCCGCTGATGCCGAGTACCAGGCTCTTGAGCCCGGAATTGACCAGGCAGTCCTGGATGAAGGTAATCCGCCGGGCGACTTCAGCCTCGAGGGCGGCCTGGTCGGCGAACGGCGGCTGGACCTTGAGCTGTTCAGCAATCTCACGCTGTTCGGCTTGCATGAATTCACTCCTTGCTAGATGTGCTTGATGTACTGGAAAGGGCGGCAGGTACTTTGAAAACGTGTCGCAAATAGGCGACGAAATTCGGGTCTTTGCAGTGAGTCTTGCCAGGCTCATCGGAGATCTTTGCCACCGGCTGGCCGTTGCAGGCGGCCATTTTAAGCACGATGCTCATCGGTTCGACACCCGGAATATCGCACGTCAGGTTGGTGCCGATGCCAAAGCTGACATTGATCCGACCGCGCAACGCCCGGAATATTTCCAGAGACTTGGGCAGCGTCAGGCTGTCGGAGAACACCAGCGTCTTGCTCATCGGGTCGATGCCGAGCTTGTGATAGTGAGCGATGGCCTTTTCCGCCCAGAGTACCGGATCACCGGAATCATGGCGCAGGCCGTCAAACAGCTTGGCGAAGTACAGGTCGAAATCGCTGAGAAAGGCATCGGTGG
The DNA here is from genome assembly GCF_030053095.1 of Pseudomonas sp. PMCC200344. NCBI lineage: Bacteria > Pseudomonadati > Pseudomonadota > Gammaproteobacteria > Pseudomonadales > Pseudomonadaceae > Pseudomonas > Pseudomonas sp. PMCC200344. The sequence goes on from NZ_CP125618.1 coordinate 621,224, forward strand.
TGATGCAGTCGGTGAGGGCGATCCCCAACAGGCCACGGTACTCGCGGACCCAGCAATCGAGGGCGGCAATCTGACTGTCGATCAGCCGCGGGCCGAGTTGTTGGTGGGCCATGATCCATTCGTGGGCCATGGTGCCCAACGGCTTCATGTCCAGCTCACGTGAAAGGTGCACGTTGCTGGTGCCGACAAAACGACCGGGGAAATCGTGCTTGAGCACGTTCACCACTTCTTCCTGCACGCGGTACGAGAAGCGACGGCGAGTACCGAAATCGGCGACCTGCAATTCAGACAATTCCTCCGCGCTGGCGTTGGCGGTGAGCCAGTCGAACTTACGGTAGAGCTGCTCGCGCGCCTGCTCCAGGACGATCTCGCGGTAGCGATAGCGGTTGCGCACTTCGCTGACGATGGACAGCAGCGGCACCTCGAACAAGATCACGTGCAGCCATGGCCCGCGCAGGCGGATGAACAGCTCGCCGTTTTCGATACCGGTGTGGATGTAGCGCAAATTGAAGCGGAACAACCCGAGAAAGCGCAGAAAATCCGGTTTCATAAAGCTGATGCGCTCCATGAAACTCAACTGGTCAGCGCTCAGGCTCAACTCGGCAAGGCGCTCAATCTGGAAGCGGATTTCCGCCAAGTACGGGCGCAAATCTTCACTGTTACGGCAACGAAACTCCCATTCGACTTCCACGTTCGGGTAGTTGTGCAGCACCGCCTGCATCATCGTCAGTTTGTAGAAGTCGGTGTCGAGCAGGTTCTGCACGATGCGATCGCCAAACACGCTCTCGCTCATAACGGGGTTCTCCAGGCTGGCCGCAGCCCGTGGCAGCGACGTTGCAGCTGTTTCAATGAATGGGGCTAGTGGCGCATATCCGCGCAGGGTATTGCCAGCAATTTTTGTATCGACGAGTCACTGTGTAGGAGCTGTCGAGTGAAGCGAGGCTGCGATCTTTTGATTTTGCTTTTAAACAGCCAGATCAAAAGATCGCAGCCTCGTTTCACTCGACAGCTCCTACAGGGGGTTAGTCGTTAGGTGTTGGATGATTTAGTTGCTCCAGCATCCACTTCACAAAATCCCGCACCTTCGGCACTTCCGCCGAATGCTCCGGATACGCCAGGTAATAGGCATCGGTGCTCGGCATCGCGTGCTGCCAGGGTATGACCAGTTTGCCGTCGGCCAATTCCTCTTCCACCAGAAACCGCGGCAACAGCGCCACACCACAACCGACCTGGGCCGCACGGATGCACATGTAAAAGGTTTCGAAACGCGGGCCGTGGTAGCTGTGTTCGGTGTGGTAGCCCTGACTGTCGAACCAGTCGTGCCAGGCTTGGGGCCGGGAGGCGTTTTGCAGCAGGACCAGGTCGGTGAGTTGCGTAGGATCGGTGAACGGCGTGTCCGGCAGACTGCCCGGTGCGCAGACTGGCACCAGCTCTTCGCCGAACAGCTTCAGGCATTCAGTGCCGGGTCGTGAGCCTTGGCCGAAATAAAACGCCAGGTCGCTGCGACCTTGCAGCAGATCGTCGGCTTCCTGCTCGCTGCACAGGTCCAGATGGATCGAGGGATGGCGCAGGCGCCAGCCTTTCAAACGTGGCACTAGCCAGCGCGCGCCGAAGGTTGGAGGCGTCGAGACGCGCAGGACTTCAGTTTCACCGCCGTAGGAGCGCAGGTAGTGGGTCGACATCTCGACCTGCGTGAGGATTTTTCTTACCTCCACCAGGTACAAGTCACCGGCCGGGGTCATTTGCAGGCGTCGGCGAACCCGGCGGAACAACAGGTGCTGCAGCAATTCTTCGAGTTGCGCGACCTGTTTGCTGACAGCGCTCTGGGTCAGGTTCAGCTCTTCAGCCGCCCGGGTGAAGCTCAAATGCCGGGTTACGGCCTCAAAACACTGCAGCGCGGTGATCGACGGCAAGTAGCGTTTATTCAGCATTGGTTGTCCTTTTGCTTGTTTCTTTCTTACCAGCAATTCGCAGCATGAATAAACGGAATGATATCTCTCTTAAAGGTCGTTTGTTGGGTAACCTCCGGAGCGCTAAAACTACAGGCCTCACCAGCCGAATCAATCCGGCTGCACGTTTTCTGTTTTTCGCTTGAGGAGTGACCCATGGTTGCCGCATTGCTTGATCGTCTTGGTGTGAACCCGGCCCTGTACCAGAACGGCAAAGTGCCGGTGCATTCGCCGATCGATGGCAGCCAGATCGCCGCCGTGAACTGGGAAGGCGCCGCTGAAGTCGAGCAGCACATCAGTCGTGCAGATCATGCGTTCGAATTGTGGCGCAAGGTCCCGGCCCCGCGCCGTGGCGAACTGGTCCGCCAACTGGGCGATATCTTGCGTGAATACAAGGCCGACCTCGGCGAGCTGGTGTCCTGGGAAGCCGGCAAGATCACTCAGGAAGGTCTGGGTGAAGTTCAGGAAATGATCGACATCTGCGATTTCGCCGTCGGCCTGTCCCGTCAGCTGTACGGTTTGACCATCGCTTCCGAGCGTCCTGGCCACCACATGCGCGAAACCTGGCACCCGCTGGGCGTCGTTGGCGTCATCAGCGCGTTCAACTTCCCGGTGGCGGTCTGGGCCTGGAACACCGCGCTGGCGCTGGTCTGCGGCAACCCGGCGATCTGGAAACCGTCGGAGAAAACTCCGCTGACCGCACTGGCCTGTCAGGCGCTGTTCGACCGCGTATTGAAGAACTTCAGCGACGCGCCTCCGCACCTGAGCCAAGTGATCATCGGCGGCCGTGATGCCGGCGAAGCCCTGGTCGATGACCCGCGTGTCGCGCTGATCAGCGCCACCGGCAGCACCCGCATGGGCCGCGAAGTGGCACCGAAAATCGCCGCACGTTTCGCTCGCAGCATTCTGGAACTGGGCGGCAACAACGCAATGATCCTCGGCCCAAGCGCCGACCTGGACATGGCCGTACGAGCCATCCTGTTCAGCGCCGTCGGCACTGCCGGTCAGCGTTGCACCACGTTGCGTCGCCTGATTGCCCATGAATCGGTGAAAGAAGAAATCGTCACCCGCCTGAAAGCCGCTTACTCCAAAGTGCGCATTGGCAATCCACTGGAAGGCAATCTGATTGGTCCGCTGATCGACAAGCACAGCTTCGAAAACATGCAGGATGCGCTTGAGCAGGCCTTGAGCGAAGGCGGCCGGGTGTTTGGCGGCAAGCGCCAGCTGGAAGACAAATTCCCTAACGCTTATTACGTCTCGCCGGCCATCGTCGAAATGCCGGAGCAGAGCGACGTGGTTTGCAGCGAAACCTTCGCACCGATTCTGTACGTGGTCGGTTACAAGGATTTCGCCGAAGCGCTGCGCCTGAACAACGCCGTGCCACAAGGCTTGTCCTCGTGCATCTTCACCACTGACGTACGTGAAGCCGAACAGTTCATGTCGGCGGTGGGCAGTGACTGCGGCATCGCTAACGTCAACATCGGCCCGAGCGGCGCGGAAATCGGCGGGGCGTTTGGCGGTGAAAAAGAAACGGGCGGTGGTCGTGAATCTGGTTCCGATGCATGGCGCGGCTACATGCGCCGTCAGACCAACACCGTGAACTATTCGCTGGAGTTACCGTTGGCTCAGGGCATTACGTTCGACTAAATCTCGAGTCGAACAGTGATCCCCCTGTGGGAGCGGGCTTGCTCGCGAATGCAATCTGTCAGTCGACATTGATGGTGACTGACAGGCCGCTTTCGCGAGCAAGCCCGCTCCCACAGGTAAATGGTGTGTTGGTTAGGTTTCTGTTGGAGTCTGGCAATGCCGTTACGCGAAGAGTGTCTGTGGGAAAAACTGACGCCGCAAAGGCCTGACAACGCGGCGCTCAAGGGCGAGGTGACGGTGGATGTCTGCGTCATCGGCGCCGGTTTCACCGGTCTGTCGGCGGCGGTGCATCTGCTGGAAAAAGGCAAAAGCGTCTGTGTACTGGAGGCCCATCGCGCCGGTCATGGCGGATCGGGGCGCAATGTCGGGCTGGTCAATGCCGGAATGTGGATTCCACCGGACGAGATCGAAGCTGGGTTTGGCGAGGCGGTCGGCAGTCAGCTTAATCGCATGCTCGGTGCAGCACCGTCCCTGGTGTTCAGCCTTGTGGATAAGTACAACATCGATTGCCAGTTACGCCGTGAAGGCACATTGCACATGGCGCACAACGCCCGTGGCGAAGCGGACTTGCGCAGTCGTGAAGAACAATGGAAACGTCGCGGCGCGCCGGTTGAACTGCTGACCGGTCAAGCCTGCGAACAAGCGACGGGTACCAAAAAGATCGCCGCTGCGCTGCTCGATCGACGTGCCGGCACGATCAACCCAATGGCTTACACGACGGGGCTGGCCAAAGCGGCCATCGGTCTCGGCGGTCAGTTGTTCGATCATTCCCCGGTGACCCGACTCGAACGTCAGGGCCAGCGCTGGTCGGTACAAACCGCTCAGGGTTCAGTGCTTGCCGAGCAAGTCGTGATTGCTTCTAACGCCTACACCGAAGGTGACTGGACGGAATTGCGGCGTAACTTCTTCCCCGGTTATTACTATCAAGTGGCGTCGGTCCCGCTGACCGAAGAGGCTGCGCAGCAAATTCTCCCGGGTGGCCAGGGTTCCTGGGACACCCGCCAGGTCCTCAGCAGTGTTCGTCGCGATAAGGATGGCCGTCTGCTGCTCGGCAGTCTCGGTAATGGCAATCAGAAGCCGACCTGGTTCCTCAAAGCCTGGGCCGACCGGGTTCAGCAGCACTACTTTCCTTATCTCAAACCGGTGGAATGGGAATGTACCTGGACCGGTTGCATCGCCTTCACCCCCGATCATTTGATGCGTTTGTTCGAGCCGGCGCCCGGTTTGGTGGCAGTCACCGGTTACAACGGCCGGGGCGTCACTACCGGCACAGTCGTCGGCAAAGCCTTTGCCGATTATCTGTGTAACGGAAATCCTCAAGCACTGCCGATTCCCTTTGCGCCCATGCAGCCATTGGCGGGCGTGGGATTGCGCAGCTGTCTGTACGAGGCCGGATTCTCGCTGTATCACGCAGGCCAGTGCCTGCGGATCGTTATTTGATTGTTGAAATTTGTTGCTGAAAGCGGCGCTTTTTCGCGCAGCGACTAGCCTGTAAAAGGTGCGGGTTGTAGCAGTTGCGCACCAGCAGTGTGCACTTCGGTGACGCACGTTGTTACAGGCTGGTTGCACGTCGTTTGGCGCCGCGGTTGCAATGATGGCGCGCTAGGGTTGCGCCTTTAAAAATAAATGGTTTCACCTTCCGCGGTTTAGACGGTTGCACGCCCAATGAAAATGGGATCGAAACAGTCGAAATAACAATAAAGCAGCGACTTTTTTCAGAATAAAAAACCGATGGCACGGCCCTTGCTCTGAGCATTCAGGAAGTCGCAGTGCTAACTAAAAAAAACCTTGGAGCACCACCTCATGTCCCAGACGTTTTACAAAAAAGGCTTTTTGGCCCTCGCAGTGGCAACTGCGTTGGGTGTTTCTGCGTTTGCACAGGCTGATGTGAAAATCGGTGTGGCGGGACCAATGACAGGCGCCAACGCGGCATTTGGCGAACAGTACATGAAGGGTGCACAGGCTGCGGCCGATGCGGTCAACGCAGCGGGCGGCGTAAACGGGGAAAAAATCGTACTGGTCAAGGGCGATGACGCCTGCGAACCGAAACAGGCTGTGACGGTCGCCAAGGACCTGACCAACCAGAAAGTCGCTGGCGTAGTCGGTCACTTCTGCTCCTCCTCGACCATCCCGGCTTCGGAGATCTACGACGAAGCGGGCATCATCGCGATCACTCCTGGCTCCACCAACCCGGCTGTTACCGAGCGCGGCCTGAGTGCCATGTTCCGTATGTGCGGGCGTGACGACCAGCAAGGCATCGTGGCCGGCGACTACATCGTCGACGTGCTCAAGGGCAAGAAAGTCGTGGTCCTGCACGACAAGGACACCTACGGTCAAGGCCTGGCGGACGCTACCAAGGCCCAGCTGGAAAAACGCGGTGTGAAACCGGTGCTGTATGAAGGCCTGACCCGTGGCGAGAAAGATTTCAGCACCATCGTCACCAAAATCCGCGGCGCTGGCGCCGACATCGTCTACTTCGGTGGTCTGCACCCGGAAGCCGGTCCTCTGGTTCGCCAACTGCGTGAGCAAGGCCTCAAAGACGTCAAGTTCATGTCCGACGACGGCATCGTAACCGACGAACTGGTGACCACCGCTGGTGGCCCGCAATTCGTCGACGGCGTACTGATGACCTTCGGCGCTGACCCGCGCATGCTGCCAGACAGCAAGACCGTGGTTGACGCGTTCCGTAAAGCCGGTACCGAGCCTGAAGGCTACACCCTGTACGCCTACGCTTCGGTTCAGACCCTGGCAGCTGCCTTCAATGGCGCCAAGTCCAACAAAGGCGAAGAAGCTGCCAAATGGCTGAAAGCCAACACGGTCAAAACCGTGATGGGCGAGAAGGCCTGGGATTCCAAGGGCGACCTGAAAGTCTCCGACTACGTGGTTTACCAGTGGGACAAGGACGGCAAATACCACCAACTGGAAAAACAGAAGTGATATGAACAGCTGATTGCCCGGCGCCTTGCGCCGGGCAATCAATCAACATGTCCGTGCAGTACCTGTCTTTTCTCGTAGAGCTGCACACAACCGTGTTACGCCGGCGGCTGAACCCCGGTCCGTCGTACCCGGCTTCTGTGCAGTCTCTCAAATGCGTGAGATTGCGTTATGGATGGTATTTTCCTGCAGCAACTGGTCAACGGCCTGACCCTCGGGTCGGTCTATGGCCTGATCGCCATCGGCTACACAATGGTCTATGGCATCATCGGCATGATCAACTTCGCCCACGGCGAGGTTTACATGATTTCCGCTTACCTCGCGGCGATCAGTCTGGCTCTGCTGGCATACTTCGGTATTGAATCCTTCCCTCTGCTGATGCTTGGCACACTGATCTTCACCATCATCGTCACGGCGGTGTATGGCTGGGTCATCGAACGGGTTGCCTATAAACCCCTGCGTAACTCCACCCGACTGGCACCGCTGATCAGCGCCATCGGCATTTCACTGATCCTGCAAAACTATGCACAGATCGCTCAAGGCGCGAAGCAACAAGGGGTTCCGACCTTGCTCACGGGTGCCTGGCGCGTCGAAATCGGTACAGGTTTTGTGCAGTTGACCTACACCAAGATCTTCATTCTGGTCGCAGCGTTTGCCGGGATGGCCCTGCTGACCTACGTCATCAAGTACACCAAGCTCGGCCGCATGTGCCGCGCTACCCAGCAAGATCGCAAGATGGCCTCGATTCTGGGGATCAACACCGATCGGGTGATTTCCTACGTGTTCATCATCGGTGCAGCGATGGCGGCCCTGGCCGGCGTGCTGATCACCATGAACTACGGCACGTTCGACTTTTACGCCGGCTTCATCATCGGGATCAAAGCGTTCACCGCAGCGGTACTCGGCGGGATTGGCTCGCTACCCGGTGCGATGCTCGGCGGGATCATTCTCGGGATTTCCGAGTCGTTGTTCTCAGGTCTGGTGAACTCGGACTACAAAGACGTTTTCAGCTTCTCGCTGCTCGTTCTCGTTCTGGTCTTTCGGCCCCAAGGCCTGCTCGGCCGTCCTCTTGTGTCGAAGGTGTAAGCGATGTCTTCAACCACTAAAAAAACCATTGATCTCAAAAGAAGCCTGGTTGACGCGATTCTTGCCGGCCTTGTCGCCCTGATTGTGTTCGGCCCGATTGTCGGCGTGGTCCTCGATGGCTATGGCTTCAACCTGGAAACGACCCGTGTGGCGTTGATTGTCGCCATCGTCATGGCGGGCCGCTTCGCCCTGAGCCTGTTCCTGCAAACCCCCAAGGGCCTGAGAATTCTCGAAGGCTTTGAAAGCACCGGTTCCGGGGTGCATGTATTGCCGCCTGACTATAAATCCCGGTTGCGCTGGATCATTCCGGTGTTGATCGTCGTAGCCGTGGTGTTCCCGTTTTTCTCCAACTCCTACCTGCTGGGCGTGGTCATCCTCGGGCTGATCTACGTGCTGCTGGGCCTGGGGCTGAACATCGTGGTCGGTCTGGCTGGCCTGCTCGACCTGGGTTACGTGGCGTTCTACGCCATCGGTGCTTATGGGTTGGCGCTCGGTTACCAATACCTTGGCTTGGGCTTCTGGACGGTGCTGCCGCTGGCGGCGATCATCGCTGGCCTTGCCGGCTGCATTCTCGGTTTTCCGGTGTTGCGCCTGCACGGTGACTACCTGGCAATCGTGACCCTGGGCTTCGGTGAAATCATCCGGTTGATCCTCAATAACTGGCTGTCCCTGACCGGCGGCCCGAATGGTATGGCCGCTCCGTTGCCAACCTTCTTCGGCATCGAGTTCGGCAAAAGGGCTAAAGAGGGCGGGGTGCCGTTTCATGAGTTTTTCGGCATCGCCTATAACCCGGACGTGAAGTACTTCTTCATCTACGCGGTGTTGTTCCTGGTGGTGCTGGCCGTGCTGTACGTCAAGCACCGCTTGACCCGCATGCCGGTCGGCCGCGCCTGGGAAGCCTTGCGTGAAGACGAAATCGCTTGCCGCTCTATGGGCCTGAACCATGTACTGGTCAAACTCTCGGCGTTCACCATCGGTGCATCGACGGCCGGTCTGGCCGGTGTGTTCTTCGCCACCTACCAAGGCTTCGTCAACCCGACCTCGTTCACCTTCTTCGAATCGGCATTGATCCTCGCCATCGTGGTACTCGGCGGTATGGGCTCGACCATCGGCGTGGTGATTGCGGCCTTCGTGCTGACCGTCGCCCCGGAACTGTTGCGGGGTTTCGCGGAATATCGCGTGCTGCTGTTCGGCATCCTGATGGTGTTGATGATGATCTGGCGACCGCGCGGCCTGATTCGGATCAGCCGTACCGGTGTGACCCCGCGTAAAGGAGTAGCGCCATGAGCGAAGTCGTACTCTCGGTCGAGAAGCTGATGATGCACTTCGGTGGCATCAAGGCGCTGAGTGATGTCAGCCTGAAGGTGCACCGCAATTCGATTTTCGCCCTGATCGGCCCCAACGGCGCCGGCAAGACCACGGTGTTCAACTGTCTGACCGGGTTCTACAAAGCCTCCGGCGGCAAAATCGAACTCAACATTCGCGGCGAGGAGACCAATGTCATCAAGCTGCTGGGTGAATCGTTCAAACCGACCGATTTCGTCTCGCCGAAATCTTTCGCCAGCCGGATGTACTACAAAATGTTCGGCGGCACCCATCTGGTGAACCGGGCCGGCCTGGCGCGGACGTTCCAGAACATTCGCCTGTTCAAGGAAATGTCGGTGCTGGAAAACCTGCTGGTGGCCCAACACATGTGGGTCAACCGCAACCTGCTGGCCGGTATCCTCAACACCAAGGGCTACCGCAAGGCCGAAAGCGATGCGTTGGACCACGCCTTCTACTGGCTGGAAGTCGTCGACCTGGTGGACTGCGCCAACCGTCTGGCCGGTGAACTGTCCTACGGGCAGCAACGCCGTCTGGAAATCGCCCGGGCCATGTGTACCCGTCCGCAGATCATCTGCCTCGACGAACCGGCCGCTGGCCTCAACCCTCAGGAAACCGAAGCGCTGAGCGCGATGATCCGGCTGCTGCGCGACGAGCACGATCTGACCGTGGTGCTGATCGAACACGACATGGGCATGGTAATGAGCATTTCTGACCACATCGTGGTGCTGGACCACGGTATCGTCATCGCCGAGGGCGGCCCCGACGATATACGCCGCGATCCGAAAGTGATTGCGGCCTATCTGGGCGCCGATGAAGAGGAAGTGGTGCTATGAGCCAACCCATCCTCGAACTCAAGGAACTGGACGTGTTTTACGGGCCGATCCAGGCCCTGAAGAAAGTCTCGCTGCACATCAATGAAGGTGAAACCGTCAGCCTGATCGGCTCCAACGGTGCCGGAAAATCTACCCTGCTGATGTCGATTTTCGGTCAGCCGCGGGCGGCGGACGGGCAGATCATCTATCAGGGTGTGGATATCACTCACAAGTCATCCCACTACATCGCCTCCCACGGTATCGCTCAATCGCCGGAAGGCCGGCGGGTATTCCCCGACATGACCGTCGAGGAAAACCTGTTGATGGGTACCATCCCTATCGGTGACAAGTACGCCACCGAGGACATGCAGCGCATGTTCGAGCTGTTTCCGCGGCTCAAGGAGCGACGTACCCAGCGGGCCATGACCATGTCCGGCGGCGAACAGCAAATGCTCGCCATCGCCCGTGCGCTGATGAGCCGTCCAAAATTGCTGTTGCTCGATGAGCCGAGCCTGGGGCTGGCACCGATTGTGGTGAAACAGATCTTCGCGACTCTGCGGGAACTGGCGAAAACCGGCATGACCATCTTCCTGGTGGAGCAGAACGCCAACCACGCCCTCAAACTGTCGGACCGGGCGTACGTGATGGTCAACGGCGAGATCCGCCTCACGGGCACCGGCAAGGAGCTGCTGGTTAACGAGGAAGTGCGCAACGCCTATCTCGGCGGCCACTGAGTCTGCGCTGCAACAACAAGCCCCGACGAGCAATCGCCGGGGCTTTTTTACACCTCCAAAACACCACTAATCCCTGTGGGAGTGAGCTTTCTGGAAATTGTGGAAAACAATATTCACAAGCTCTCAAACCGCGACATAAAGCCGCTGCAAATAGTTGTTTTGTCACGGTTTTGACTTGTCCCCGTTTGCTGTGGAGCTGGCTGTGAATAACGTGGGAGTAGCTGGCTGAAAGCCTTTGAAAACGTGGCTTGCAGAGTTGTGGTTGTTTTTTGATCAGGCGTTTTTGCGGGACCGCGAGCGGGCTTTGTCAACCTTTTTGTTGATGACGAAAACGGGCCAAAACAGGGTAGAGCTGCCTGTGGATAAGTCTGTGGTTAAACTCTGGAAAGACTCGGCTGAAGGCCGTAGTTACTGGCTTGGCGCCATCGTCGGCATGACCGGTCAATCGTGCAAAATGCCATGGGCTACACAGCCGACGTTCCAGGGTCAAGCAAAAAAATTTCCAATTTGCCCGCAAAGCCTTGTGCACAGCGGCTTACAGCTTTTCCACTTGCCCCCGGAAACTGTGGACCGACCTGTGGATAAGGTGCGCGCACATGGCTGAAAGCCACGGCGGGCAAGGCGTGGCAACGGTTGGACGTTTTTTGTACAGCTTCTGCGGTAGTTGCCGCTGTGGGCAAGGCCGGGCATGCTGGCTGCTGATTTTCTATTCCAGTGGCTAACGATCAGCCGAAGCAAGGAGAACACGATGTCCAACACCCTGTTTATTACCGGCGCGACCTCCGGTTTTGGTGAAGCCTGCGCCCGTCGTTTTGCCGAAGCCGGCTGGAAACTGGTGCTGACCGGCCGTCGTGAAGAGCGCCTCAATGCGCTGTGCGCCGAGTTGTCGAAGCAGACCGAGGTCCACGGCCTGGTGCTCGACGTGCGTGATCGCAAGGCCATGGAGGAGGCGATTGCCAACCTGCCGCCGTCCTTCGCCAAACTGCGCGGGCTGATCAACAACGCCGGGCTGGCCCTGGGTGTTGACCCGGCGCCCAAGTGCGACCTCGACGATTGGGACACCATGGTCGACACCAACATCAAAGGCCTGATGTACAGCACGCGTCTGTTGTTGCCCCGCCTGATCGCTCACGGTCGTGGCGCCGGCATCGTCAACCTCGGCTCCATCGCCGGCAACTACCCGTACCCGGGCAGCCATGTGTATGGCGCGAGCAAAGCGTTCGTTAAACAGTTCTCCCTGAACTTGCGCTGCGACCTGCAAGGTACGGGCGTGCGGGTCAGCAATATCGAGCCGGGCTTATGCGAAAGCGAGTTCTCACTGGTGCGTTTTGCCGGTGACCAGGAGCGTTACAACGCGACCTACGCCGGTGCTGAGCCGATCCAGCCGCAAGACATCGCCGACACCATTTTCTGGGTGCTCAATGCCCCGGCGCACATCAACATCAACAGCCTGGAGCTGATGCCGGTGAGCCAGACGTGGAGCGGGTTTGCGATTGAGCGTAATGCTGGCAAGGTTTAAGTCCGCGTAACGGCCATCGCGGGCAAGCCACGCTCCCACAGGTTTTGTGTTGAATGCCCATTTCGCGAACGACACAAACCCTGTTGGAGCGAGCTTGCTCGCGATAGCTATGTGTCAGTCAGCGCAGATAATCGGCTAATCCGCGATAGCAGGTTGCCAAGTGATAAGGCGTCGTCGAAGGCATGTCATTGCGACTGACATCGCCATTCTCATCCCGACACTCATACCATCCGCCCACATGCAGAAAGTGTTGCTGCAACGCCTGCAATTGGCGTTGTACCGAACCTTCGCTGTTCGGACGCAAGGTCAGAGCGCGCAGGTATTCAGCCTGGGCCCATATGCGTTGGGTGGCATCCTTGGGACGGCCATCCAGATCGAGCGACGCCCGCACTGCGGCGGTTTGCGGATCGACACCCAGCTGTTCGGTGAACGCAAAGGCGCGTTCCAGAGAGGCGTGGAGTGTCGAACCGCGCAGCAACGAAGACGATTCCAGCAGGAAATACCACTCGAACTGGTGCCCCGGTTCAAACCAGTTATCCACAGCGCCCAGCGGTTTCTCCATCAACACACCGTGTTGCGGGTCGATAAAACGCTTCTGCATGGCTGTGCATAACTCGACGAGCGCGTCTTGCACGGCGACGTCTTCGCGCACCGACAGCGTGGCGAGGAAGGCTTCGGCCAAGTGCATCAGGGGATTTTGCAGCGGCCCGGACTCGAGCGAGGACCCGTCACGGTCGAGGTTGGCTTCGTACAGGCCGTCGCCCGTGGCGAAGCGCTGCGCGACCACTTCCAGTACGGCGTTGAGCACCGATTCCACCAGCGGTTCGCGAACTTTGTCCCAGTAATGGGCGCAGGCGAACAGGATGAAAGCGTGGGTGTAGAGGTCTTTGCGCTGATCCAGGGGCGCACCCTGAGGGTCAACGCTATAGAACCAGCCGCCATGCTCGGCATCGTGGAAATGCTGCTGCAGGGAACGGAACAGCGCTGCGGCGCGCTCTTCGGCGGCCGGTACCTGGCCGATCAGGCTGGAAAACAGGTAAAGCTGCCGCGCGCAGGCCATGGCGCGATAGCGTTGGGGCGGCAGCGGTTGGTGCTCGGCGTCCAGCGCCTCATAGGGCAGCGCCATGTCGGCATTCCAGCCGGGACCTTGCCAGAGCGGCACGATCACGTCCTGGAAGTGCTGTTGCACTGAGGCAAACAGAGCGGTCAATTCAGGCTGGGAGGCGGAGCGGGAAACAGGCGGCATTGGCTGGCGTCGTCACGGCAGGGTTGATTGCGCGACATGTTATCAGGCCTGAGAGATACGGTGTCTGTCAGACCGCCTTCGCGAGCAGGCTCGCTCCCACAGTGGAGCTGTGCACACAGAACAAATGTGGGAGCGACGGTGCGACGATTCGACCTGCTCGCGATGAGGCCCTCGCAGGCGATAGAAAGTCAGCCCGCCAACAACCACACGCCAGTCGCCGCTGAGGCCGCACCCGCCAGTCGAACCAACGGCGCCGCCCGCACCACGGCGTAACCCAATCCATGCAAGGCAGCCGTCGCCGCTATAAAACCCGCCGCATATGCCCAAGGGCTCGACATCTGCGGCAACTCCAGCCCGTGCGCCACCCCGTGGAACAGCGCAAACAAAGCGGTTGCCGCAACGGCGAGGCTCAACGGCGGACGCACGGCCAAAGCCACCGCCAGACCCAGCGCCAGCACCGACGCCGCAATCCCGCTCTCCAGCGCCGGCAGGTTCAGCCCTTCAAACCCCAGCAACCCGCCGATCAGCATGATGCCGACGAATGTGCACGGCAGCGCCCAGCGTGCAGCGCCTTTCTGTTGTGCCGCCCACAAGCCGACCGCAACCATTGCCAACAAGTGATCGAGGCCTCCGATCGGGTGGCTGATGCCGGCGATCAAACCGTTGTCGCCATGCCCCGGGTGGGCGAAGGCGATGGCCGGGGTCAGCAGCAGGGCCATGGCGCCCAGAATGCGTTTAAGTGTCATGGATAAGCTTCCTTGTTGATAAAAGTTGGTCGTGTTCACGCCGCTGTCAGCAGGCCTTGGCGTTCGATGAAGGCGATGATTTCTTCCAGGCCGAGGCCGGTTTTCTGGTTGCTGAAAACGAACGGCTTGCCGTTGCGCATGCGCTTGGTGTCGCTGTCCATCAGTTCCAGCGACGCACCCACCAATGGCGCGAGGTCGATTTTGTTGATCACCAGCAGATCCGATTTGCAGATTCCCGGGCCGCCCTTGCGCGGCAGTTTGTCGCCGGCCGAGACGTCGATCACATAAATGGTCAGGTCGGACAGCTCTGGGCTGAAGGTGGCAGACAGGTTGTCGCCACCGGATTCCACAAGGATCAGGTCCAGCCCCGGAAAGCGGCGGTTCAGTTGGTCCACGGCTTCGAGGTTGATCGAAGCGTCTTCGCGGATCGCCGTGTGCGGGCAGCCACCGGTTTCCACGCCGATGATCCGCTCCGGCGCCAGGGCCTCGTTGCGCACCAGAAAGTCGGCGTCTTCACGGGTGTAGATGTCGTTGGTGACCACCGCCAGGTTGTAGCGGTCGCGCAGCGCCAGGCACAGGGCCAAAGTCAAAGCGGTTTTGCCGGAACCGACCGGGCCGCCGATGCCGACGCGCAGAGGTTGTGTGTTCATGTGCTTCTCCAAAATAACAGGCCCAAAATAAAGGCCCTAGGAACGGAACAGACGGCTGTACTGGCGCTCATGGGCCATGCACGCCAGGGACAGGCCGAAAGCGGCGCTGCCATAGTGTTCGGGGCTGATTCGAGTGGCGTTCTGTTGGGCCTCTTGCAGCAGCGGCAGCAATTGGCTGGTCAGGCGTTGAGCGGCTTGCTGGCCCAGCGGCAGGGTTTTCATCAGCACCGCCAGTTGGTTTTCTAGCCAACTCCAGAGCCACGCCGCCAGCGCGTCCTGCGGGCTGATCGTCCAGGCGCGAGCGGCCAGTGCCCAGCCGAGGGCCAGGTGCGGTTCGGGACGTTGTTCAAGAAAGGCGCGGGCCGGAGCATCAAGCTCAGGCAAACCGTTGAGCAGTTGCTGCAACGAATAGCCCATCTGCCGGCTCTCCTGATGCAGCTCGCGAGTTTCCCGGCTGGCGCGATGTTCTTCGCAGCGTTGCAGCAGTTCGGCCCAGTTTTCTTCTGCCGCGGCCACACAATGGGCGAGCAGCAACGGCGCTTCGAAACGCGCCAGGTTCAGCAGCAACTGATCACTGATCCAGCGACGGGCGCTGTCAGGACCATTCACCCGACCGTTATCCACCGCCATTTCCAGGCCTTGGGAATAGCTGTAACCGCCAATCGGCAACTGCGGACTGGCCAGGCGCAACAGCGCCCAGGCTGGGTTCATAGCCGCACGCCGAACTGGTGCAGTTTCGGCGGGTAGTTGAAGTCTTCATCGCCGTGGCGCGAATGGTGATGGCCGCCGCCATAGGCGCCGTGTTCCGGCTGGAACGGCGCTTCAATGTTCTCGACCTTGGCATCAAGCTGTTCGAGCATGGCCTTGAGCACGTAGTCGTCGAGCAGGCGTAACCAGCCGTCGCCAACTTGCAGGGCGACGTGGCGGTTGCCGAGGTGATAGGCGGCGCGAGTCAGTTCGAAAGCATTGGCGCAGGTGACGTGCAGCAGTTGTTCGGCCCGGGCGCAGACGCGGACGATGCGCCCGTCTTCGGCTTGCAGGCACTCGCCGTCATACAGGGGCGGCTGACCGCGCTCCAAAAACAATCCGACGTCCTCACCCTCGGCACTGAAACAGCGCAAACGGCTTTTGCTCCGGGCTTCGAAGATCAGGTGCAACTCGGCGGCCCAGACGGGTTGAGGGTCGATTCTGCGATGAATCACCAGCATCGGAAGGCTTCCAGCAATGGACAATGCTTAGGCTAGAGCAAGGGGCTTGCCAATCGGGTGATGCGTGGGAAATGCCTGTCGGAGCTTGGTGGTCATTTCTGGATGTCGCAGAATTTTGAGCGGGAGTGGTGCGTGGATGTTTGAGTTGCACCGAATTGATGCGTTGATTGTTTTTTGTGGGAGCGAGCTTGCTCGCGATGATGGCGGTGTATCCGTCGCATGAAGTGTTGATTGCACTGACGCTATCGTCGGAACGCCGCCCGGAGCAAGCTCGCTCCCACAGGGTTACTCGGTGCTGCCCAAGCCTTGCCAGTGTTTGAGGCCAATAAAGATAAAGCGCAACTGCTGAGTGATTTTTGCCTGCGGCGTCAGATGCTCGGGCAGCGCCTGCGCCGGCGGATCAATGATGTCCGGCAAGGTCGCGAACACGCTTTTAACAATCAGATCAGCCATGACACTCAGGCCGGCGATGTCCAGGTGTTGCAGTTTCGGCATCAAGGACAAGTCGGCCGCCAGGTCCGAGCTGATGTCTTCGCGCAAACGGCCGATGGCCTGGCGCACTGGCAGCGAACCGCCGTACTGCTCGCGGGCCAGAAACAGGAACTGCGAGCGATTGGCCGTAACCACGTCGAGAAAGATCCGCACCGAGGCGTCAATGATGCCGCCCATGACGAACTCGTTGTGGCGCACCAAGCGAATGGTTTCGCGGAAGGTCTGACCGACTTCACTCACCAGCACCAGGCCCAGTTCATCCATATCGGAGAAATGCCGGTAGAAACCGGTGGGCACAATCCCGGCGGTTCTGGCGACTTCGCGCAGGCTCAGGCTGCCGAATCCTCGGCCGCATTCCATCAAGTGGCGGGCAGCGTCCATCAGGGCGTTGCGGGTCTGTTGTTTCTGTTCGGCGCGGGGCAGCATCGCAAGGGTATTTTCTGGATAAGACAGCGGCGCACTCTAGCAAATCGGCTTTACCGGCGTCGAACGACTATCGGGGGATCAAGCGGGGAAGTGAGGCATCTATAACGTCAAAAGCCCAATCCGGAGATTGGGCTTTTTTTCAGGGCCGCCATCGGCTCAGCTCAAAGCGCTGTTGCGTTCGATGACACGGTCACCACCACCTTCGGCCAGGGTTTGACCTTGTGGAGTGCGATCGGAACCATCAGCAGCCAGGGTTTGACCTTGTGGAGTGCGATCGGAACCATCAGCAGCCAGGGTTTGACCTTGTGGAGTGCGATCGGAACCATCAGCAGCCAGGGTTTGACCTTGTGGAGTGCGATCGGAACCATCAGCAGCCAGGGTTTGACCTTGTGGAGTGCGATCGGAACCATCAGCAGCCAGGGTTTGACCTTGTGGAGTGCGATCGGAACCATCAGCAGCCAGGGTTTGACCTTGTGGAGTGCGATCGGAACCATCAGCAGCCAGGGTTTGACCTTGTGGAGTGCGATCGGAACCATCAGCAGCCAGGGTTTGACCTTGTGGCGTACGGTCCGAACCATCCTGGGTGATCAGGCCTTTTTCCTTCAGGCGATCATTGCCACCTTCGGCAAGGGTCTGGCCTTGTGGAGTGCGGTCGGAGCCATCGGCTGCGACGGTTTGGCTGAACACCGAGTGGGTGGATTTGACTTGTGGGGTTGCCTGGTCAGCAGCCGGCAGGGCGAAAGCTGTGCTGGCCAGCATCGAGAGGGTAAGGCTAAACAGTAATTGGCGTTTCATGATTGGGTGCTCCGTAGGAGGGCGATAAAGTGGGTACGAGGGCAATGCTACTCTCGATAAGTCGATATAAAAGTTCATAAACGCAATGGTAATAATCAACGGAATTGATTGTTCCGTGAAACGGCTCTAAATCGGGCGTTTCCGGCGGACGCTTTTGCGCTGAGATGGGTATTTTCGACTCACTTGCGCCTTGCAAAAGTGCGGGTCCGGTAACGCTGGATTGAGGGGTATCCTGTCGCCGACCGATTATTTGAGCGTTAAGCGGTATTTCGGTTAAACCTGCGCGCCATTTCCCAGTCCTAGACTCCATGGCAGGCCGGTTCTGTCCTAACGTTTCAAACGTGCGTCGCAGTCAGGGCGCTCAGTCGTATCAGGAGCCCTGTGCAATGACGCGCACTCGTAAAGTTGTTACCTGGAGCCTCGCCAGCCTTGTTGTCTTGCTGGCCGTACTGGTTCTGATCATCGCGTTCTTCGATTGGAACCGGATCAAACCACCGCTTAACGCCAAAATTTCCGAAGAGCTGCACCGCCCGTTCGCCATCAACGGCAACCTCGCGGTGGTCTGGCAGCAGGAACCCGATGAGGGCGGCTGGCGCGCGTGGGTGCCGTGGCCGCATGTCGTGGCGGAGGACCTGAGCCTGGGCAACCCGGACTGGTCGAAGAAGCCGCAGATGGTCACCCTCAAACGCGTCGAGTTGCGCATCTCGCCCTTAGCCTTGTTGGCTCGACGCGTGGTGATCCCGCGTATTGACCTGATCGAGCCGAATGCCGACCTCCAGCGCCTGGCCGATGGTCGCGCCAACTGGACCTTCAAATTCGACCCCAAAGACCCGAACGCCGAGCCTTCAAGCTGGGTGGTGGACATCGGTGCGATCGGCTTCGACAAAGGCCACGTCACCCTCGACGACCAGAACCTGAAGACTCAGCTCGACTTGATCATCGACCCGCTGGGCAAACCGATTCCGTTCAGTGACATCGTCGGTGAAAAAGCGGCGAAAACCGCGTCGGAGAAGGGCGCTGCGCCGCAGGATTACGCATTCGCGCTGAAGGTCAAAGGCCAATACCACGGCCAGAAACTCGCGGGCGAAGGCAAAATCGGCGGCCTGCTGGCGTTGCAGGACGCGGCCAGACCGTTCCCGCTTCAGGCACAAATGAAGATCGCTGACACCCGCGTCGAACTTGCCGGCACCCTCACCGATCCACTGAACCTCGGCGCCATGGACTTGCGCCTGAAACTGGCCGGCACCAGCCTGGGCAATCTCTACCCGCTGACCGGCGTGACCCTGCCGGATACACCGCCGTACGAGACTGACGGCCACTTGATCGCCAAGCTGAATGAAGCGGATGGTGCAGTGTTCCGTTACGAAGAATTCAACGGCAAGATCGGTCAGAGCGACATCCATGGCAGCCTGGCCTATGTCGCCAGTCAGCCGCGCCCGAAGCTGAGCGGATCGCTGGTTTCCAATCAACTGCTGTTTGCCGACCTGGCCCCGCTGATCGGTGCCGATTCCAACACCAAACAAAAGGCCCGTGGCGGTGAAAGCAAGCAGCCGGCGGACAAGGTATTGCCGGTCGAAGAGTTTAAAACCGAACGCTGGCGCGATATGGACGCTGACGTCGAGTTCACTGGCAAGCGCATCGTCCACAGCGAAAAACTGCCGTTCAAGGATCTCTACACCCACCTGATACTCACTGACGGCGTGCTCAGCCTTGAGCCCCTGCGCTTCGGCGTAGCCGGTGGCAATCTCGATGCTCAGATTCGCCTCAATGGCCGAACCGAACCATTGGAAGGCAAGGCCAAACTCACCGCGCGCAAATTCAAACTCAAGCAGCTGTTCCCGACCTTTGAACCGATGAAAACCAGTTTCGGCGAGCTCAATGGCGATGCCAACATCACCGGTCGTGGCAACTCGGTGGCCAAGCTGCTGGGAACCGCCAATGGCAATCTGAAGATGCTGATTAACGATGGCGCTATCAGTCGCGAGTTGATGGAGCTGGCCGGGCTCAACGTCGGCAACTATGTGGTCAGCAAGATCTTTGGCGACAAGGAAGTGAAGATCAACTGCGCTGCCGCCGACTTCGACATCAAGACCGGACTGGCGACCACGCGCCTGTTCGTCTTCGATACCGAAAACGCGATCATCTACATCGATGGCACGGCCAACATGGCGACTGAGCAACTGAACCTGACCATCACCCCGGAATCCAAGGGCTGGCGGTTGATATCGCTGCGTTCGCCGCTGTACGTGCGGGGCAAGTTCATCAAGCCTGATGCAGGTGTGAAGGCTGTGCCGCTGATACTGCGCGGGGCCGGGATGGTGGCGTTGGGCGTCATTGCCGCACCGGCGGCGGGGTTGCTGGCGCTGGTGGCGCCGAGCGGTGGCGAACCGAATCAGTGCGCGCCGTTGCTGGAGCAGATGAAGGCCGGCAAGGCGCCAGTCACCGTCAAACCCACAAAGTAAACGGTTGGCTATGAGGACGCCTTCGTCGGAATGCCGCCCAGACCAAGCCTCGCTCCTACAGACTAGGTGATCCCCTGTAGCAGCGAGCGATGCGGCGCCCGACCTGCCCGCGAAAGCGGTTTAACAGGCGCTACAGATCTTTCAGAAGGTCGGCCATGTCATCGGCATGCTCTTCTTCCTGGGCCAGGATGTCTTCGAAGATGCGCCGTGTGGTCGGGTCTTTCTCGCCGACGTACTGAATGATCTCGCGATAGCTGTCGATGGCAATTCGCTCAGCGACCAGGTCTTCGTAGACCATCTCTTTAAGTGAATTGCCGGCCACGTATTGCGCGTGGGAGTTTTTCGACAGCAAGTCAGGGTTGAACTCCGGCTCACCGCCCAGTTGCACGATACGCTCGGCCAGACGATCGGCGTGTTGGGCTTCCTGGGTCGCGTGTTCGAGGAATTCGTCGGCGGCGACCTGGGCTTTCAGGCCGCTGGCCATAAAGTAGTGGCGCTTGTAACGCAACACGCAGACCAGTTCGGTGGCCAGCGATTCGTTGAGCAGGCGCAGCACTTCTTCACGGTTGGCGCTGTAGCTTTCGGTCACCGCACCGTTCTCGACGTTCTTGCGGGCACGTTCGCGAAGGGTGGTTACATCGGACAATTGCATGTCGCTCATCTCAATCTCCTGGAGGCTAATCCGGTTTGCGTCACCTTCTATAGAAGTGATCGCTACCTAGGGTGTGAGTGATGAGCGCGGCGAAAAGTTTTATGTAATTTGCCATTCACCAGCGTTGCTCAAAGCAATCACGCCAGCGCATGCCCGGACAGCAGCGCCTCCTCGCGCAGCCAGGCAAAAAACGCCCGGACCGGCGGGTGTCGTTCACGTCCCGGCACGCAGAGGGCGCTGTATCCGGCGCCATCAACCTGGATTTCGCCCCGATACGCCACCAGCAAACCACTGGCCACGCTCTCGGACACCAGAATATTGCTCGCCAACACCAGGCCTTGCCCGGCAATCGCCGCTTGCAGGGCGTAATGTTCCTCGTCGTATTCACGGACCGCTGGCTGCCCCGCAAGCCAGGTCTCGCCGGACTGCGCGCACCAGGCCTCCCAGCCATGGGCGTACAGCTTTGAGTTGTGCCAGCGCACGCTGATCAGCGTCGGCGCTCGACTGGCGGCCAGGGCGACTTGCTCGGGCGAGCCATAGACACCGAAGGATTCGTCGAACAGACACAGGCCATACAGGTTCGGGTAATCATCGAGGCTGTAGCGCAGCACCAGATCGACGCTGGCGTCCTGATGCAAATCGATGACTTCGCAATGGGTATCGAGCCGCAGGCTGATGTTCGGGTGCCGGGCGTAGAACCGGCCCAGCCGGGGCACCAGCCATAACGCAGCGAAAGCGGCGGTGGTGGAGATCGTCAGGCTTGCGCCGCTGCGTTGCGGGCGCAGTGTATCGACACTTTGCGCCACTTCCAGCAAGGCACCGTGCAAGCTGTGGAACAGCCGTTCACCGCAGTCCGTCAGGCGAACTTGCCGTGGCAACCGCTCGAATAACGGCACACCGAGCCAGGTCTCCAGCGAACGGATTTGATGGGAAACCGCCGTCGGCGTGACCGAGAGTTCTTCGGCGGCAGCCTTGAAGCTCAGCAGGCGCGAGGCGGATTCAAAGGCGCGCAGGGCGGTCAGAGGCAGCGAGGCAAACATTGAAAACTCCATGGATGAAGTAAATTCATCCAGACTGATTTTTGCTCATTTGAAGAGGGGCGGCTAGGAGCTTCAAGCTGCAAGCCACAAGCAGATTGAGTTTAGTCCTTCAGGAGATTCAGATGAGCACAATTCTTGCCGTGCATGCCAGCCCCCGTGGCGACCGTTCTCACTCCCGGCGCCTGGCAGAGGTTTTTCTTTCAGCCTGGCAGGCGGCCAATCCTCAGTCGCACCTGACCCGTCGCGAAGTCGGCCGAGCGTTGATTCCGCCGGTCAACGAGGCTTTTGTGGCCGCCGCGTTTTACCCCGAACCCGATGCGCGGCCGCTGTCGATGCAGGCCGACCTGGCGTTCAGCGATGAACTGGTAGGCGAGTTGCTCGGTCACGATTTATTGGTGATATCCACACCGATGCACAACTTCAGCGTGCCCAGCGGCCTCAAGGCCTGGATCGATCAGATTGTGCGACTCGGGTTGACCTTCAATCACACCCTGGACAATGGCGTCGCTCAGTACGAGCCGCTGGTGCAGGGCAAAAAGGCGTTGATCGTCACCAGTCGCGGTGGGTTCGGTTTCGGGCCCGGTGGAGAACTTGAGGCGATGAACCATGCCGATCCGTTATTGCGAACGGCATTGGGGTTCATCGGCATTACCGACATCACGGTCGTGGCCGCCGAAGGCGAAGAATCCGAGGCGCGCACCTTCCAGATCTCCGCCGCCGAGGCCGAGCAGCGTTTGCGGGCGCTGGCCAAGGAGTTCTAGATGGCCTGGCTGTTTTTGCTGATCGCCGCCGGCTTCGAAGTCACCTTTGCCATGGGCATGAAGTACGCCGAAGGCTTCACCCGGCTCTGGCCGTCGATGATCACCGTGGTGGCCGCGGTGGGCGGGATCTACTTCCTGACCCTGGCCATGCGCGAGTTGCCGGTGAGCATCGCTTACCCGATCTGGACCGCCATCGGCTCACTGGGCACGGTGTTTCTTGGCTTTGCGCTGCTCGGCGAAAGCCTGACGGCGGTCAAACTGGTGTCGGTCGGATTGATCGTGGCGGGGGTGGTGGGGCTGAAGTAGGGTGGGATGTCATAGACTGGTCGTCGAGTTGTCATCTTCGATGCCGATGCTTGGCTGATGTCTTGCATTCAGCCTTGCGTCACCTCACCGATCACAAGGAAGTTCGCCCATGTCGCAAGGTTCCGCCACGCGTTACCCGTTGGTGCTGGTCCCGGGAATGCTCGGGTTTATCCGTCTGCTGCTCTATCCGTACTGGTACGGGATCATCTCGGCGTTGCGTCGGGGTGGGGCGACGGTGATTGCGGTGCAGGTCTCGCCGCTCAATTCAAACGAAGTACGTGGCGAGCAGTTACTGGCGCGGATCGAGGAGATTCTGCGCGAAACCGGGGCCGAGAAGGTCAACCTGATCGGCCATAGCCAAGGCTCGCTCACCGCCCGTTACGCCGCCGCCAAACGCCCGGATCGGGTGGCGTCGGTGACGTCGGTGGCAGGCCCCAATCACGGTTCGGAGCTGGCGGATTACCTGCACGAACACTATCCGGGAGACAGCGCCAAGGGGCGTTTGCTCAGCGTTTTGCTGCGCTGGATCAGTGCGCTGATGAGCCTGCTTGAAACCGGTTATCGCGGGCCGAAATTGCCGGTGGATATCCATGCCTCCCATCATTCACTGACGACGGAAGGCGTGGCGCTGTTCAACCAGCGTTATCCACAGGGTTTGCCTGAAACCTGGGGCGGGCATGGGCCGGAAG
Organism: Pseudomonas sp. PMCC200344; assembly: GCF_030053095.1. Taxonomy (NCBI): domain Bacteria; kingdom Pseudomonadati; phylum Pseudomonadota; class Gammaproteobacteria; order Pseudomonadales; family Pseudomonadaceae; genus Pseudomonas; species Pseudomonas sp. PMCC200344. Next base: position 644,704 of record NZ_CP125618.1, read on the forward strand.
AGGTCAACGGCGTGCGGTATTACTCATGGTCCGGGACCTTGCAACCGGGCAAGACCGACCGCGGGCGAAATCTGTTTGACGGGACCAACCGCAGTTGTCGGTTATTTGCCAGAACCTTCGTTCGGGAGGTCGGGCATTGCGACGGGATGGTCGGGCGTTACAGCTCGCATCTGGGGACAGTGATTGGTGACGAGTATCCGATGGATCACTTCGATATCGTCAATCAGTCGTTGGGTTTGGTGGGCAAGGGCGCGGAGCCGGTCCGGTTGTTTGTCGAGCATGCTGCGCGGCTGAAAGCTGCCGGGGTTTAGACCGCATTATCGTTCATCGTCGGAACGCCGCCCGGAGCCGGCTCGCTCCCACAGGGGCATGCATTCCAAAATGTGGGAGCGAGCTTGCTCGCGATAGCGTCAGATCAGGCAACACTGACCTTAAGGCCTAGAACTGTGGTCCAGCGCTCCGAAAGAATCACCCCACCCAGCGTCAACACCCCACCGACCAGGTGATACATCGCCAACTGTTCATGCAGCACCACCGCCGCAATCAGCGCAGTAATCAGCGGCAGCAGATTGAAAAACAGCGTAGTCCGGCTCGGCCCCAGGCGGATCACGGCCTGCATCCACGCCAGCGGCGCAACCATCGAGGCCAGCAGGCAGGCGTAAAGCACCAGCGGAATGTTCTGCAGCGTCGGGCCGATCTTCGGTGAGGCGAGGAACAGCGGAAACAGCACCACCACCGCCACCCATACCTGCAAATACAGCAACACCAGCGGCGGCAAACGCAGCTGCCACTTTTTCAATAGCGTGCTGTAGATCGCGTAGGCCAGGGTGGCGATCAGCATCATTGCGTCACCCAGGTTCACCCCGTGTTCGAGCAACGCGCCAAGGCTGCCGGAGGAGACGACCACCAAAACCCCCGCGAGCGACAGCACCGCACCGGCCAGTGCGCCGATGGTCAGGCGCTGGCCGAGGCTAATGATCGCCATGGCCAGCGACATCAGTGGCATCAGCGACAGGATGATGCCCATGTTGGTGGCCGAGGTCAGGCTCGCTGCGAAGTACGCCAGGCTTTGGTAAACAGCCATGCCGAGCACGCCGAGCACAACGATCTTGCCCAGGTTCGGGCGGATCGCTGGCCAATGGGCGATCACCGGTTTGAGCATGAAGGGTGTGAACAGCAGTCCGGCAAGCAGCCAGCGATAAAAGCCGATCTCGGCGGGGAAGATCGCCCCGGCCGACATTTTGGTGATTACGGTGTTGCCGGCCCAGATGAAAATGGCCAGCAGGGGATAAGCGTATTGCATCAGAGAAAACCAGAGCGTTAATGAGGGGGGATTATCGCCTGTCTGGATACAAGCCTATACTTCGATACAGACAGCCTGCCCCTGATGACGGACAGCATGAATAGTAAACACATCGATTTGCTCGACTTCAGCGAACTGCCTGCCCCGGTGTACTTCCGTTATGCCGACTTTGATGCGCATCGTTATGCCTCGGCGCACCGTCATCCATGGGGCACGCTGGAGTATTCGGCCCACGGCGTATTGCACATGGAAATCGGTGGCAGCCGCTTCATGTCACCGCCGCAATATGCGGTGTGGGTGCCGCCGCAGACCGAGCACAGCTTCTATAGCCATCAGCCAATCAACTATCGCGCGGTCTGCCTGGCGCCGATGATGTGCCACGACCTGCCGCAACAGGCCTGCACCCTGGCCATCAGCGACATCCTCAAAGCGATCCTCAAAGACTTTGCCGCCCGGGATATGAAGATTCCCGAGCACGAAGCCGACAAACGTCTGGCTCAGGTGTTGGTAGATCAGCTGCAGCAGGCGCCGGTGCATGAGTGTTATTTGCCCTACGCCAGCAGCCCCGGCTTGCTCGCGATACTCGAAGCCTTGCAGGCCGAGCCCGGTGATAACCGGCCCTTGGCGGAATGGGCCGCGCAGATCCATGTCAGCGAACGCACCCTGGCGCGGCGGTTCGTGCGTGAGTTGGGCATGAGTTTTGGTGAGTGGCGGCAGCGGTTGCGGTTTCTGGCGGCGATCGAAGCGCTGGACAGCCACCGCAGCATCCAGGAGATCGCGTTCGACATGGGCTACAGCACCGGTTCAGCGTTTATCGCGATGTTTCAACGCCAGGCGGAGTGCACGCCGGAACAGTATCGACGCAGTCACCTTGAGACCCGGAAGGTGTAACAGGTGTTGTCTACACTCCAGAGCGAGGCCGTGCTCGTCGGTGCGGCAACAAGGAGAAAACTCCATGAAGATGTTGCGTGTCCCTTTGTTGATCATCGGTTTGCTGCTCTGCGCCCAAAGCTTTGCCGCCACCGAGCAACAGAACAAGATGACCACCTGCAATGCTGACGCTACCGCGAAAACCCTCAAGGGAGACGAACGCAAAGCCTTCATGAGCAATTGCCTCAAAGCTGCACCCGCCGCCGATGCCGCCAAACCCCTGACTCCTCAGCAAGAAAAAATGAAAACCTGCAACGCCGATGCCGCCACTCAGGCGCTCAAGGGCGACGCGCGCAAAACCTTCATGAGCGATTGCCTGAAGAAAAAATAAACAACATGCTTGGGTGTGGGGGCGGGAAAGGCACTGAAAAAAGTCGCCAGCGCCCCCACTAAGGTCGACCTACACAATCCCTAGTGCTGGCATCGGAACGCTGGCAGACTGCCAATCCTTTTACGCCGTTCGTTTTGAGGCTGTATGCCAACGTTTTCTCAACGCCAAGTCTTGTTGTCAATCAGTTGGGTCATCATCTTTGGTGGTTTGTTGCTGGTGATCCCGCTGCGATTGCTGCCCAGTCTGTTGGCCGGGCTGCTGGTGTTCGAACTGGTCAACATGCTCACCCCGCAATTGCAGCGCCTGATCGAAGGTCGGCGTGCGCGATGGCTGGCGGTGGCGTTGTTGGGGACGCTAGTGGTCAGTGTGTTGACGCTGATCTTTGCCGGTGCCTTCAGCTTTCTGCTGCATGAAGCGGAAAACCCCGGCGCTTCTCTCGACAAATTCATGGTTGTGGTTGATCGGGCGCGCGGGCAACTGCCGCCGTTCATCGACGCCTATCTGCCCGCCAGCGCCGCCGAGTTCCGTGTGGCGATTGGCGAGTGGGTGAGCAAGCACCTCAGCGACTTGCAGTTGGTGGGCAAGGACGCGGCGCACATGTTTGTGACGCTGCTGATCGGCATGGTGCTGGGGGCGATCATTGCCTTGCAGCGCGTGCCGGACGTGACCAAGCGCAAGCCCTTGGCCGCCGCGCTGTTCGACCGCTTGCATCTGCTGGTCCAGGCGTTTCGCAACATCGTGTTCGCCCAGATCAAGATTTCCCTGCTCAACACCTTCTTCACCGGGATTTTCCTGGCGGTGGTCCTGCCGATGTTCGGGATCAAGCTGCCGCTGACCAAAACCCTGATCGTACTGACGTTCCTGCTCGGCCTGCTGCCGGTGATCGGCAACCTGATGTCGAACACCCTGATCACCATCGTCGGTTTGTCGCTGTCGATCTGGGTGGCCGTGGCGGCGCTGGGTTACCTGATTGTTATCCACAAGCTCGAATACTTCCTCAACGCGCGCATTGTCGGCGGGCAGATCAGTGCCAAGTCGTGGGAGTTGCTACTGGCGATGCTGGTGTTCGAGGCCGCGTTCGGCCTGCCGGGGGTGGTGGCAGGGCCGATTTACTACGCGTATCTGAAGAGTGAGTTGAAGCAGGTGGGGATGGTTTGATCAGGCATTTGTAGTGTCTGACAAGGCCCCATCGCCGGCAAGCCGGTCTCGCTCCCACATTGGAATGTGATCCCCTGTGGGAGCGAGACCGGCTTGCCGGCGATGGGCACAACTCGGTTTCGGATCAGTCCATCGAACCGTAGCGCTTCATCGCTTCAATCGCCAAGCCACTGCCGATGCTACCGAAGATATTCCCTTCCACATGCTGCGCGTTCGGCAACATCGCCGAGACGCTGTTGCGCAGTGCCGGAATCCCGCTCGAACCGCCGGTGAAGAACACCGTGTCCACCTGATCGACCCGCACGTTGGCGTCGTTCAGCAACTGGGTCACGCTGTTGCGCACGCGCTCCAGCAAGTTGTCGATGGCCGATTCGAACAGTGCCCGGCTCAACTCCACGCTCAAACCCGGTTCGATGCGGTCCAGCGGCACATGGCGGCTGTCGGCGTGGGTGAGCTGGATCTTGGTTTCTTCCACTTCCATGGCCAGCCAGTGGCCGGCGCGCTGGTCGATCAGCTTGAACAGGCGATCGATGCCGCCGGTGTCTTCGATGTCGTAGCGCATGCTGCCCAGCGCCAGGCTCGACTTTTGCGAGTACACCGAGTTGATGGTGTGCCAGGTCGCCAGGTTCATGTGGTGGCTGGTCGGCATGTAAGCGCCGCTCTTCATCCGGCTGCCATAGCCGAACAGCGGCATCAGGCCTTGCAGGCTCAGTTGCTTGTCGAAATCGGTCCCGCCAATGTGCACGCCGCCGGTGGCGAGGATGTCATCGTGACGGTTGTCGTGAGTACGGCGTTCAGGGGACAGGCGCACCAGCGAGAAGTCCGACGTACCACCGCCGATGTCGACGATCAGTACCAGCTCTTCTTTTTCGATGGTCGACTCATAGTCGAAGGCCGCCGCGATCGGTTCGTACTGGAACGACACGTCCTTGAAACCGATGGCGCGGGCCACGCCCACCAGGGTGTTTTCGGCTTCCTGGTCGGCCATTTCATCGTCGTCGACGAAGAACACCGGACGACCCAGTACCACTTCCTCGAACTCGCGACCGGCGGCGGTTTCGGCGCGCTTCTTCAGCTGGCCGATAAACAGTCCGAGCAGGTCCTTGAACGGCATCGCCGTGCCGAGGACGCTGGTGTCGTGCTTGATCAGCTTGGAGCCCAACAGGCTCTTGAGCGAGCGCATCAGCCGGCCTTCATAGCCTTCCAGGTACTCGTGCAGCGCCAGCCGGCCGTACACCGGGCGGCGTTCTTCCATGTTGAAGAAGACCACCGAAGGCAGGGTGATCTTGTCGTCCTCCAGCGCGATCAGCGTTTCCATGCCGGGGCGCAGCCAGCCGACGGTGGAGTTGGACGTGCCGAAGTCGATACCACAGGCACGGGCTGGAGATGCGTTTTTCATGTCTTTCGAGTTCCGGTTAAAAAACGGCCGCGCAGTGTATGTCAGTGCGGCGCAGATTCGAAGGCCGACTATCTGCTAAATCACCACGAATAGCGCCTTGATAAGCTGGCCCGATGCCCCAAACTTGTCTGCATCGACCCTGGCAGCCATTCGGCGGTCGCAAGAACTGCCCACCGCTGCCGATAAACTTCTGATGCGCTACCCGGTCACAATAGTGTCCTGCCTCGCAAATACTGTTCCTTTTTGACGGCGTCTGTTTCTGCCATGCTGCGTTGCCGCTCCTCGCCATAGCGGGCTATGACTCATCGCGGCGCCTTGCCTGGCAGCAACAGCCACTCGTCAAAAGAGGAACGTATTTGCGAGGCAGGACACTAGAGATCGGTCAACCTCGCGGCTGCCAATAAGCGCATGCTGCCGGTGGTGGCGCGATATCGATAACGGATGGTGATCCTTAGATGGACTTCAAAGACTATTACAAGATTCTCGGTGTGGAACCGACCGCGGACGATAAGACGATCAAGGCCGCCTATCGCAAACTAGCGCGCAAGTATCACCCGGACGTCAGCAAGGAAAAGGACGCCGAGTCCAAATTCAAAGACGCCTCGGAAGCCTATGAAGCGCTGAAAAGCGCCGACAAGCGCGCCGAATACGACGACTTGCGCAAATACGGCCAGCACGGCCAACCGTTCCAGGGCCCGCCGGGTTGGCAGGGTCGTGGCGCAGGCGGATTCGGCGGTGGTCAGGACACAGGCGATTTTTCGGACTTCTTCAGTTCGATTTTCGGCAACCGTGGTCCTGGTTTTGGTGGTGGACAGCCGGGCCGAAGCGCCGGGCGTCGAGGGCAAGACGTGGAAATGGAACTCGGGATTTTTCTGGAAGAAGCCCTTTCGAACGAATCGAAGAAGGTCACCTTCCAGGTGCCGCAGTACAACGCTGCCGGCCAGCATGTCAGCAACACCAGCAAAAGCCTGAACGTGAAGATCCCGGCCGGCGTGGCCGACGGCGAGCGCATCCGCCTCAAGGGCCAGGGTGCACCGGGCACTGGTGGCGGGGCCAATGGCGACTTGTTCTTGATCATTCGCTTTGCGCCGCACCCCAAGTTCGATGTCGAAGGCGAAAACCTGATCATTACCTTGCCGCTGGCTCCGTGGGAGTTGGCATTAGGTACTGAGGTGGCAGTGCCTACACTGACAGGCAAGATCAACCTCAAGATTCCGGCCGGCAGTCAGAATGGCCAGCGCATGCGCGCCAAGGGCCACGGTTTGCTGAACAAGGCCGGTCATCGCGGTTATCTGTTTGTACAGCTCAAGGCAGTCATGCCTAAAACCTCGGACGACGAGGTCAAGGCGTTGTGGCAGGAACTGGCGAAAAAAGCGGCTTTCAACCCCAGAGAACACTTCTGATCCCAGAGACGGAGTAGCCCATCATGAGCAACCCCCTGATCGTTCAACTGGACATGGCAGAATTCTGTGAGGCGACCGACCTGTCGGACGTCTACGTGATCGAAATCGTCGAACACGGCATCCTCGAACCTCAGGGCGCACTGCCCAAGGATTGGCGTTTCAACGATTATGAGCTGGCGCTGGCCAAGCGTGCCGCCAAGCTGCGTCACGATCTGGAGCTGGAGTGGGCAGGCGTCGCCCTGGCGCTGGACCTGCTGGAAGAGGTCCAGCAACTGCGGGCCGAGAACCGCATGCTCAAGCAGCGGTTGGCTCGGTTGATCGTCGAGTAGCCAAAATATAGGGATAAACACTCGATATGCGGCGTTCCGACAAGCCCCTCACCACAATGCGGTGCTGCTGAACATCATCGGCTACAAAACCACCCGCGACACTCTCGGCAACACCACACTAAACGTCGTGCCTTCGGTCTCGCTGGAGCTGACCTCGATCGTGCCTGATACCACTTGTTTGATAACGCCATGACCCGTCGGTAAAACAGCGTGCGGCAAGAGCATAAGACCAACGGGTGTTATTTATATATGTTCAACTCTTTAATAGTTGAACGATCACGCTATTGAATGGCCGTCGGTCCAGCAGTTTTTTAGTCTTTTATTTCAGGGGGTGCCGCTTAAGCTGATCACTCCTATCGTTACTTTGGTTGTTACATAATGTCTGAATTAAAAGGGTTGGAAAGTGTTGGGCAAGGTCCGCTTAATCCAGTTGCACATAAAGGTCCTCACCACGAACGTATTGTCCAGGTACTGCCCCGCGCCATAACAGAAGCGCCGGTGAGCCGACTGTTATCACTGGACGGTTTAAATGATTTAAATACAATTTTTCCCGATTGGTACATGAACGCGTCGAGCCTCAATCGGCAACACCTCAAGGAACTGGTCGAGGAGCGCTGGCGCTTGCAAGCGAAGGTCGATGGCCCGCTGAAAAACCTGCAACAGGACATTCAGGCGTTCGCCAAACCCTTGCTGTCCACGCTCATCAGGTCGAATTTCAGCACCCGTGTCGACGTCAGCCAACTGACGGTGAAGCTGTATGTGCCAGACAAGATTCTCTTCGGTATCGACCGTGGCGCCAGCTATCTGCGCGAATCCACGCTGCTGGAGGCGGCCTTGCATAACTTCGAAGAGCCGGAAATCGCTGAAGATCATTTCAGGACCGGTTCCGGTGTGTATTCGAGGAACTTCAAAGGAGAGTTGAAACTTGAAGCAACAATGACGACCAAAAAAATCGCCACGCTGTGTCGGCGGCTGGACGTGGGGGCACAGTATCAAACCCATATAAAAAGCATTCTGTTGCCGGCTGATCCAAAGGCCAGGCAGCTATTGGAAGAGCATGCGCTGGCCGCGCAGAAAGCGTCCTTTAATTTGGACGCGTTGATGGCTTATTTGAAAAAAGATATCAGCGACTATGCCTACGGCAAACTTCAACAGGTGCGTGATGGCAAAAGCGATATCAACTTTCATGGTCAGCCACTGCACCGGCATCGGCTCTCACTGATGGGTTTCGCGTTGCACGGCATCGTGTTGTTCAGTGCGGTGAGCCAGCCGTCCAGGGTCAAGTCGTTGGTCGACGAATTGACGCCTGACGGTCTGAAGTTCTGGAGCGACTGGTCGCAACGCATGCCGGCGCTGACGGGTAGTTACTACGACAAGTACAAACTGTTGCAGTCGTTCCTGGCCAACGGCCCTGCCGGCGTGCATGAGGACATGCTGCGCCGCGAAGATATCTATCAGCAAAGTCATCTGGACGGACCGGTCATTGCCTACGTGCCGGACGATCCGCTGCACCCGCTGAAAGAGTACAACTCGCTCGCCGACTTCATGAAAGAGCTGCTTGGCCAACTGCGCGATACGCAGTATCAGGAATTTTTCAGTCGCTTCGTGGCGCAAAAGGACAAGGGCAAATTCTTCGCCCGGGTCAAAGAGCGGCTGACGCGTGTTGTCTGGCAACAACGCGAGCCGTTGGACATGGGGCCCTGGTGGCGGGAAACCGCAGTCGAGAACCCGACCGCAGAGCCCATCACCAACCTGATTGCCGGGGACTTGTGGCAATGGTTGTATGTCGACAAACGCAATAAAGCCATCGCCGATGCGCGCGTGATCGCGGTGCCGACCGGCGATGAGGATGCCACCACGCGCTGGAAGCGCCTGACCAGCTATCTGGACATTGGCTGGAACGTGTTCAACTTTGTCGGGATGTTGATCCCCGGCCTGGGGGAAGTCCTGTTGGGGGTGATGGTCGCGCAGATCGCCGATGAGCTGGTGGAGGGCATCGAGGACTGGAGCAAGGGCGACCGGGAGGAGGCCGGGGCGCACATCAATGGGGTACTGATCAACTTTGCCCAATTGGCGCTGATGGGCGCCGGGCACGTGCTGCCTCGGGGAGCCGTCGCAGCGGTCAAGCCCAGCGCGTTGATCGACAGCCTGCAACCGGTGGAACTGCCCGGTGGCAAGACCCGCCTGTGGAAACCCGACGTCGGGCCTTACGCGCACCCGGTGGTGCTGCCGGCCAACGCCGTGCCCAACGACATCGGCCTGATTGAACAGGGCGGCAAGCAGTGGCTACGGCTGGAGGAAAAAAACTATCAGGTGAGCCAGGACCCGGTGAAGGGGCAGTATCGACTGGAACATCCGCAGCGCCGCACGGCCTACAAACCAGTGGTGGAGCACAACAAGGCCGGTGCCTGGAAGGTCGAGACCGAGCGACCGCTGGAGTGGGAAGCGAAACGGTTGATGCAACGCATGGACACCACGCTTGACGGATACTCTGCGCAGACGTTAGGCATGATTCAACACGTGAGCGGGGTAGACGAAAGTCTGCTGCGCCGGTTGCACGTCGAGCATGAAACACCGCCCGCGCTGCTGCGCGATACCTTCTTGCGCTTCAATACCTATGCCGATGCAGAGCGATTTTCGCAGCACATCGAGGCTAACCAGATTCCAGAGACGATGATCGGCTTTGTGCCAGAGGTCACGGTTGAACTGCCGCGCTGGCCCGAGAACCGGGCGTTGGAAGTTTTCGAGGCGTCGGATCGTTCCGGGACCTCCGTCAAACACGGCAATGCAACGGCATCTGAGCCGATGACGATCAAGGTCAGTCGTTCCGAAGTGGCTGCCGGAAAGCTGCCCGAGCGAGTCATTGAATCGCTGAACGAAACCGAGATTCGCGACCTGCTCGGCGAAGACGTCGTGGTGGGTACCCCTGAGCGTATTGATGCGCTGCGCAAGCAGTTGGTCGTGCAGGCAGGGAAGCACAAGAAAACCGTATTCGATGCACTTTACAAAGGCCGCGATGTTTCCAGCGACCCTCGTGTGCAACGAGTGCTCAGTGACGTTCCAGAGTTGCCGGCCAGCGTTGCGCTGGAACTGCTGGAGCATGCCGAGCCGGCCGATTTGCGACACCTGAGCGAAAAACAGCGCCTCTCGCTGCGTTTGCGTCAACAGGCCCGGGCGGTGCGTGACCGGGTGCGATTGAACCGTGCGTATGAGGGCCTCTATCTTGAGGAGCTGGCCAGTGCCGACTCGCGCAGGCTCGAACTGGACTCCCTGGCCGGCCTGCCAGGATGGTCCGATGAGGTGCGGATCGAAATTCGCGAACTGGGGTTTGCCGGGAAGCTGCACGCCAGCGTGGGGCCGGAAAATGCGCAGATCCGCAAGGTGCTGATTCTTGAGGAAGACGGGCGCTACCAGACGCGGGACGCGGATGATCGGCATTTGCACGGCACCGATGAGTTCTATGCTTCGGTCTTGCACGCCCTGCCGGATGCGCAACGCAACGCGTTGGGCTATGGCATTCACGAAGGCGCACGGCTCAAGTTTGATGTACAGCGCTCACCCCTGAGCCATGATCAGTTCGCGTCGACGTTGCTTGAACATCCGATTCGTAAGCCGACTTACGATCCGCACACGATGAAGCTGCCTGGAGGCATGGACGGCTATCGAAGCGTTTCCGGGGAGTCGAATTCACGGCTTCGCGTACGCAGCCTTTATCCAACCCTCACAGATACAGAACTCGATGCGTTTATTGAGACCTTGCGCCAGCGAAATACCTCGGTTGGGCTAGAGGTCCAGGCGCTTGAAATCGAATTCAACCAGATGGTTTCAACCCTGACCCGCTGGGTGAACGGGCCGACCCGGGATTTTCGTTTGAGCCCCAGCGGCTTTGCCGAAGTGGAAGCCAGGAATACCCTCGCCAAAAAGATCAGGCAGTGTTGGCAGCGTACTGGTCCAAGGCACGTGGATGCGAATGGGAGGGTTCTTGGACAGACACTGGACCTGAGCAATTTTGAATTGCATATGCACATCGATCGTATGCCCCGACTGGCGGCCAACTTCGATCACGTCACGCGTCTGTGGTTACGCAATACCGGGCTATCGAATGTCGAGCAACCTTTTCTTCGTCCCTTTCGCAAGGTGCACGTACTGGATCTTGCGCGGAACAAATTGACGTCGCTGCCATCGAGCATCGCCCATATGCCACACCTGACAGACCTGGATCTCACGCACAACCGGATTGTGCTTAACATCCTTGATCGCGAGATGCTCAAAAACCGTACCCTGCTGACCAGTTTACGTCTGGGTGAAAACCCGTTGGGGTTATTACCTAACATCAGTCGCATGCCTGACTTGCATACCCTGGTGCTGTCTAATACAGGGGCCACCACGTGGCCGTCCGGACTGTTTGACCGACCACGGTTCAGGCACTTTTTCCTGGACCTGCGTTACAACGTGTTGACAGACATTCCGCAGGTTACTCCGGGCACGTGGGGAGCAGAGCTGTTGGGGCGCACGTGGCTCAGTCGCGAGCCCGCGTGGATATCAGCTGAAAATCTGGAACGCCTCAAAGACTATGTTCGGTCGGTGGGCATGGACCCTGAGCGTCCTTACCCTCCCATGGGTGTGCGCACCAGCATCCAGTGGGAGGAAGGATTGACCCGACGTGATTGGGTCAGCAAGCAAGAGGTCTGGAACGCGGTTGAGGATGAATTCAACTCAACGGATTTTTTTGAAGAAATCAATGCCCTGACCCAGTCCGCCGACTTCACCGCCAGCAAGGTCTATCGAGCCGATTTGACGGCCAAGGTCTGGCGAATGCTGGACACCATGGCTGAGAACGCTCCATTACGAGAGCAGTTTTTCAGGGAGGCCAACATGCGATCCAACTGCGTCGATGGCGCCACACAGCTTTTCAACGTCATGGGTGTGGAGGTGCTGGTCCACGAAGCATTGGCGCTCGGCAATAACGGTTTGATCGAGGCTGAGCTGGTGAGCCTGGCAAGGGGCAAGTCGCGCCTGGATGAAGTCGAGAGAATCGCCAAGCGTCATATCGTGGAGCGCGAGGCGGCGGGTGAGCAATTCCGACGTGAGGACGCCGCACGTAATGTCACAGGTACCATTGATGAGGTGGAGGTTCACCTGGCCTTCATGACGGACCTGGCGCAGCGGCTGGACCTGCCGTGGCAGGCGCGCGGCATGCAGTTTCGCAAGATCGCAGGCGTCACCAGCGAAATGATCGAGGGCGCCTATCAACGGGTTTTGGGGCTGGAGGAGGGTGACCTGCTGCGTAACTCGATTGCCGAGCAACCTTTCTGGAAATCCTTCGTCGAGCGTTTGAATGGCTCGCGCTTCAGGGCGATTGATCGCAAGACCTTTACCACCACCGAGTTCAAGGTTGCTTTGGATGAACGGGCGGACAGCGCAACTCTGTCGCTGGAGGAAAAGGCTGGTTTGAAAGAGCGAATCCGCGTACTGGCCGCTGAGCTTGGTGAGCCGGAAAGTGCCTTCGCCCCCGGCCAGATCATGACCGACGAGGCCTATGCCCAAGCGCTGGAAACGATCAAGGCCGAGCGTGAAGCCTTGCTGTTGCAGCTGACCCAGGAAGCCATGGACCGGGCGAAACTGAATCGGGTTGAAATACCTTTTACGGTTGCCCCGGGCAACTGATACCTGAACGTCTCAGCCTCGATGCGAAGCCGTTGTGCTTCGCATCGAGCGTGCTGAGCAACTCATTGAAAAGAACATGAGGAACATCTGATGACTGCGTTGCAAGGAAGCAACGGTGCCGATCATGCGCGGGCGTTGACCGCTGAAGAATACGGACCCAATACCGAGATTATAAAAAATGCCATCCCGCACTGGCGGATCAAGGCCTCGCCCGAGTGCCGCATTGTGCACTCGGGGCTTTTGTGCGCTTGAGGCGTCAGAACAGGAAATAGCGCTGAGCCATCGGCAGCACATCCGCCGGTTCACACCACAGCAAAACGCCGTCAGCCTTTACCTGATAAGTCTGCGGATCGACGTCGATGTTCGGCAGGTAATCGTTGTGTATCAGGTCGGTTTTCTGCACCTCGCGGCAACCTTTGACCACGGCGATTTTCTTCTTCAGGCCCAAGGCTTCGGGCAAACCGGCCGTCTGCGCCGCCTGGCTGATGAAGGTCAGGCTGGTGGCATGCAGCGAGCCGCCGTAACTGGCGAACATCGGGCGGTAGTGCACCGGTTGCGGTGTTGGGATCGACGCGTTGGCATCGCCCATCAGGCTGGCCGCGATGGCGCCGCCCTTGAGGATCAGCGTTGGTTTGACCCCGAAAAACGCCGGACGCCAGAGCACCAGATCGGCCCATTTACCCACTTCGACCGAGCCCACTTCATGGCTGATGCCGTGAGTGATCGCCGGGTTGATCGTGTACTTGGCGATGTAGCGTTTGGCGCGGAAGTTGTCGTTACCTTCGCCGTCACCGGGCAATGGGCCGCGCTGTTTTTTCATCTTGTCGGCGGTCTGCCAGGTGCGCGTAATCACTTCGCCAACGCGGCCCATGGCCTGGCTGTCGGAGCTGATCATCGAGAACGCGCCGAGGTCGTGAAGGATGTCTTCGGCGGCGATGGTTTCACGGCGGATACGGCTTTCGGCGAAGGCCACGTCTTCGGCAATGCTTGGGTCCAGGTGATGGCAGACCATCAGCATGTCGAGGTGTTCGTCGATGGTGTTGCGGGTGAACGGCCGGGTCGGGTTGGTGGAACTCGGCAGCACGTTGGCAAACCCGCAGGCCTTGATGATGTCCGGGGCATGACCGCCGCCCGCACCTTCGGTGTGATAGGTGTGGATGGTGCGGCCCTTGAAAGCGGCGAGGGTGGTTTCGACGAATCCCGACTCGTTGAGCGTGTCGGTGTGGATCGCCACTTGTACATCGTACTGGTCGGCGACGTTCAGGCAGTTGTCGATGCTCGCCGGGGTGGTGCCCCAGTCTTCGTGCAACTTCAGCCCGATGGCGCCGGCCTTGACCTGCTCGATCAACGGCTCCGGCAGACTGGCGTTGCCCTTGCCGGTAAAGCCAATGTTCATGGGGAACGCATCGGCGGCCTGGAGCATGCGCGCCAGGTGCCACGGTCCGGACGTGCAGGTGGTTGCATTGGTGCCCGTGGCCGGGCCGGTGCCGCCGCCGATCATGGTGGTGACGCCGCTCATCAATGCTTCTTCGATCTGCTGTGGGCAGATGAAATGGATGTGCGTGTCGATGCCGCCCGCGGTGAGGATCATGCCTTCACCGGCGATGACTTCGGTGCTGGCACCGACCGCGATGGTCACGTTCGGCTGGATGTCCGGGTTGCCGGCCTTGCCGATGGCGGCGATGCGGCCGTCCTTGAGGCCGACGTCGGCCTTGATGATGCCCCAGTGGTCGATGATCAGTGCATTGGTGATCAGGGTGTCGACCACTTCTGCGGCCAGTAATTGGCTTTGACCCTGACCATCGCGGATGACTTTGCCGCCGCCGAATTTCACTTCTTCGCCGTAGGTGGTGAAGTCCTTTTCCACTTCGATCCACAGTTCGGTGTCGGCCAGACGGACCTTGTCACCGACGGTGGGGCCGAACATGTCGGCGTAGGCCTGACGGGAAATCTTCATTCGTTCGCCTTGAGATTCAATTGAATTTGAAATCGTTCGCTGCGCTCACTTTCGCGAGCAGGCTCGCTCCCACAGTTGATCGCATTCCCCTGTGGGAGCGACGGTGCGACGATTCGACCTGCTCGCGAAGGGGCCGGTGCAGACGCCGGAATATTTAGAGATCCCCCATGATCCGCCCGGCAAACCCGAACACCCGGCGATGCCCGGCCAGGTCCACCAACTCGACCTCGCGGCTCTGCCCCGGCTCGAAACGCACGGCGGTGCCGGCGGGGATGTTCAGGCGCATACCGCGGCTGGCGGCGCGGTCGAATGTCAGGGCGTCGTTGGTTTCGAAAAAATGATAGTGCGAGCCAACCTGAATCGGCCGGTCGCCGCTGTTGGCCACCTTCAGGCTGAGGGTGCGGCGGCCAACGTTGAGTTCGATGTCACCGGGCTGGATCTGGTATTCACCGGGAATCATCAATGGGCTCCCTGGAGGATCTTGTAGTAGAGGGCGGTCGGTTTGTAGCGGCCGCTCGGGTCGCAGGCAAAGTCGGGGATTTCGCCGGCGCGGGTGTAACCCAGGGCCTTGTAGAAGTCTTCGGCGGGAGAGCCGGCCTCGGTGTCGAGGTAGAGCATGCCGCGCTTGTGCTGGAGGGCGGCCGTTTCCAGCGCACTCATCAACTGCTGCCCCAGACCCCGGCGACGCGCATGTTCACGCACCAGCAGTTTTTGCACTTCGGCGCGATTCAGGCCGTTGGCTTTCTGGCACAGGGTCAGTTGCACACTGGCCTGCACTTGCTCGTCCTTGACCACCACCCACAGCAGCACGTTGCCCTTGTTCAGGTTCTCCTGGACATCATCGAAATAGGCTCGGGCCTGGGTGGCGTCCAGATTGGCCATGAACCCGACGCTGGCGCCATAGCCGACGGCGTCGAGCAGCAGATCAATCAAACCCTGACGATAGTGCGCAAAGCTTTCAACATTGACGCGGCGCAGTTGGGCGGCGTTCATGGGCAATTACTCCTTGTTGGCGGTCGGCGGCTCCGCGCCAGGATTGAGGGTCAGTTGCATAAAAGTCAGGTCGAGCCAGCGACCGAACTTGGTGCCCACCTGAGGCATCTGGCCGGTCGTCACGAAACCGGCTCGTTCATGCAGGCGAATAGAAGCGGCGTTACCGCTTTCGATGGCGGCGACCATCACATGTTTGTCGCAGCCTTTGGCGCGCTCGATCAACGCGATCATCAATTGCGGGCCGAGACCATTGCCACGCTGGTCGCTGCGCACGTAAACCGAATGTTCGACGGTGTGGCGGAACCCGTCGAACGGCCGCCAGTCACCGAATGAAGCGTAGCCCAGCACCGTGTTGTCGCCGTCGACGATCACCAGAATCGGGTAGCCCTGGGATTGCCGGGCGCTGAACCAGGCCTGGCGGTTACCCAAATCCACGGCCTGTTCGTTCCAGATGGCCGTGGTGTTGAGCACGGCGTCGTTGTAGATGTCGCGGATCGCCGGCAAGTCGGCATGCGCTGCATCGCGGATGGGGTAAGTCATGGCGCGGCCTCAGGCGATCGGTTGGTGGACGGTGACCAGTTTGGTGCCGTCGGGAAAGGTCGCTTCGACCTGGATCTCCGGGATCATTTCCGGGATGCCTTCCATCACTTGTTCGCGGCTGAGCAGGGTGGTGCCGAAGTGCATCAGCTCGGCCACGGTCCGGCCGTCGCGCGCGCCTTCGAGCAGCGCGGCGGAAATGTAGGCCATGGCTTCCGGGTAGTTGAGTTTCACGCCGCGCGCCAAACGTCGCTCGGCCACGAGGCCGGCGGTGAAGATCAGCAGCTTGTCTTTTTCGCGTGGGGTCAGGTCCATCGTTTGGAATCCATCTGGGCAGATAAAAATGAGTATTCGGATCTGTAAACACAAAACCCCTGTGGGAGCGAGCCTGCTCGCGAATGCGCCGGAACATTCAACACATGAGTTGCCTGAGACACCGCTTTCGCGAGCAGGCTCGCTCCCACATTGGATCTTGTTTCAGGTGCTCCATATTCTGGGGGGGACAGCTTCGCGGCCAAGCAACGCGGGCCTCAGCAACCGCCACAAATCAATCAACCAACCCCGCGCCAGCAACGCTTCACTGGCTAAACACCGAGCCACCAAAAGCCCCGGCAACTGGGTCAAATCCCCGCGCACGTCATGGGCCAACGAACGGCATTTCTCCAGTAACTCACTATCAACCTCCCCAGTCACCAGCAACGTCGCAAACACCGGTTGCCCATCCAGCCCAATCGGCGAATCAAGCAAACCATCACCCCCGACAATGCGCTGGCGTTCATGCCAGAGCAACTGGCCGTCGCGGCGGATGTCCAACTGCGCCTGAAAATGCCCGAGGTCGAAACGCTCGCCGCTGGCCGGCCGGCCCAGCGCGACCACGTCCCAGTAGAACACCCGGGCATCGCCTTCAAGGTCGATGCACGTACTGAGTTCAGCCTGGGCGGCACTGAAAATGATCGTCTCTTGTGGCAACCATTCAAGTGTCGCGCCGGCGGCTACTTTCAAGTCGAGCTTCTGATAAGCGGGCCCCGCCGCACGGTACCACTTGGCCGCGCCGGGGCTGGTGATTTGCGCCCAGGCATCGCGGCCGACACTGGCCGAGATGTCCAGCCGATCACCGCCGGCAATCCCGCCCGGCGGGTGCACGATGATGTGCTGGCAAACCTCCGGCCCTTCGGCATACAGGTGCTTCTGTACCCGCAGCGGGCCTTTGTGGCGGCGCTGAACCGGGCGCGTACTGTCGCCGAATCGGGCATAGCCGAGTTCCAGCTCAGCGTGCCAGCTGGGGGTAAACACGGCAGTGGGAAGAGGTAAATTCATGATCTCTAATTATCGTTAGGACGCTACAGATTAGATCGTAACCAGACCGCGCACACCCTCGGCCTCCATATTTTCTCCGCGACCCTGTTGCACGATTTCGCCCCGGGACATCACCAGGTACTGATCGGCCAGTTCGGCGGCGAAATCGTAGAACTGCTCCACCAGCAAAATCGCCATATCACCACGGGCCGCAAGCTTCTTGATCACTGCGCCGATTTCCTTGATCACCGATGGCTGGATGCCTTCGGTGGGCTCGTCGAGAATCAGCAAGCGTGGACGGCTGGCCAACGCTCGGCCGATCGCCAATTGCTGCTGCTGGCCACCGGACAAGTCGCCGCCGCGGCGCTGCTTCATCTGCAGCAGCACCGGAAACAGCTCGTAGATGAACGCCGGGACTTCCTTGGCTTCAGCGCCGGGAAATCGCGACAGGCCCATCAGCAGGTTTTCTTCCACGGTCAGCCGGCCGAAAATTTCCCGACCCTGAGGTACGTAAGCGATCCCGGCGTGAACCCGCTGGTGTGGCTTGAACGCGGTGATCGTTTTGCCTTCCCAGTTCACCGCGCCTTCTTTGGCCGGCAACAAACCCATCAGGCACTTGAGCAGGGTGGTCTTGCCCACGCCGTTGCGCCCGAGCAGGCAGGTGACTTCGCCAACTCTCACGTCAAACGTCAGACCGCGCAGGATGTGGCTACCGCCGTAATACTGGTGCAGCTTGTCGACTTGCAGCATCTTAAAATCCCCTTCAATCCCCTGTGGGAGCGAGCCTGCTCGCGAAGGCGCAGGCACATTCAACATATAAGTCGCCTGATGCACCGCATTCGCGAGCAGGCTCGCTCCCACAGGGTCTGTATTCGCAATCTTAACGACCGAGATAAACCTCGATCACGCGCTCGTTGTCCTGCACCTGTTCCAGCGACCCTTCGGCCAACACGCTGCCCTGGTGCAACACGGTGACGTGGTCGGCGATGGAGCCGACGAAGCCCATGTCGTGTTCCACCACCATCAGCGAATGCTTGCCCGCCAGGCGCTTGAACAGTTCGGCGGTGAATTCGGTTTCGGCGTCGGTCATGCCCGCCACCGGCTCGTCGAGCAGCAACAGTTGCGGGTCTTGCATCAGCAACATGCCGATTTCCAGAAACTGCTTCTGGCCGTGGGACAACAAACCCGCCGGGCGATTGACCGACGTGGTCAGGCGAATGGTGTCCAGCACCTCGCTGATGCGATCTTTCTGTTCGCCACTCAGGCGAGCCCGCAGGCTGGCCCACACCGACTTGTCGGTTTTTTGCGCCAGTTCGAGGTTCTCGAACACGCTCAAGGCTTCGAACACCGTCGGCTTCTGGAATTTGCGGCCGATGCCGGCCTGGGCAATTTGCACTTCGCTCATCTGCGTCAGGTCGAGGGTTTCACCGAACCAGGCCTTGCCGTGACTGGGACGAGTCTTGCCGGTGATCACGTCCATCAGCGTGGTCTTGCCCGCGCCGTTGGGGCCGATGATGCAACGCAATTCGCCGACGCCGATGTAAAGGTTCAGCGCGTTCAGGGCCTTGAAGCCATCGAAGCTGACGCTGATGTCTTCCAGCGTCAGGATGGTGCCGTGGCGGGTATCCAGGCCGGGGCCGACGCGTTGGCCGAGGCCGATGGCGTCGCGGCTGCTGCCGGCGTCCCTGTTGGGTTCCAGTGGCGGAAAAAACGCCGGTTCGAGCATGAATTCAGCCGTTGCAGTGACTCTCATTGTTCACCCCTTTTTTTCAGCAGACCGATCACGCCTTTGGGCAGGTACAAGGTCACGACAATGAACAACGCGCCGAGGAAGAACAGCCAGTATTCCGGGAAAGCCACGGTGAACCAGCTCTTCATCCCGTTGACCACACCGGCGCCGAGCAACGGGCCGATCAGCGTGCCGCGACCACCCAGCGCTACCCAGACCGCGGCTTCAATGGAGTTGGTTGGCGACATTTCACTCGGGTTGATGATGCCGACTTGCGGCACGTACAGCGCACCGGCCAACCCGCACAACACCGCGCTCAGCACCCAGACAAACAGCTTGAAACCACGTGGGTCATACCCGCAAAACATCAGGCGATTTTCGGCATCGCGTAACGCGGTCAGCACCCGGCCAAATTTGCTCTGCGCCAGGCGCCAACCGATGAACAGGCTAGCCACCAGCAACACCACGGTGGCGAAAAACAGCACCGCGCGAGTCCCCGGTTCAGTGATGCCGAAGCCGAGGATGGTGCGGAAGTTGGTGAAGCCGTTGTTGCCGCCAAACCCGGTTTCGTTGCGGAAGAACAGCAGCATCCCGGCGAAGGTCAGGGCCTGGGTCATGATCGAGAAATACACGCCCTTGATCCGCGAACGGAAGGCGAAGAAGCCGAACACCAGCGCCAGCAACCCCGGCGCCAACACCACCAGACACATCGACCAGAGGAAGCTGCTGGTGCCGGTCCAGTACCACGGTAGTTCGGTCCACGACAGGAACGTCATGAATGCCGGCAAACCATCACCGGAAGCCTGGCGCATCAGGTACATGCCCATCGCATAACCGCCGAGGGCGAAAAACAGGCCGTGGCCTAGGGACAGCAGACCGGCGTATCCCCAGACCAGATCCAGCGCGAGGGCGACGATGGCGTAGCAAAGGATCTTGCCCACCAGCGTCAGCGTATAGGCCGAGACGTGAAACGCGCTGTCGGGCGACAACAACGACAGCAGCGGCAACGCCAGCAATAGAACGAGGATCACCGCGCCAACGGCGATCGTGACTTTGGGGCCGGCCTTTTGCGTGGCCGTGAGCAGCAGTGGCTGGTTCATCAGTCGATCACCCGTCCTTTCAGTGCGAAGAGGCCTTGCGGACGTTTCTGGATGAACAGAATGATCAGCGCGAGGATCAAAATCTTGCCGAGCACGGCACCGATCTGCGGTTCGAGAATTTTGTTGGCGATGCCGAGGCCGAATGCGGCGAGCACGCTACCGGCCAACTGACCGACACCACCGAGCACCACCACCAGGAACGAGTCGATGATGTAGCTCTGACCGAGGTCCGGGCCGACATTGCCGATCTGGCTGAGGGCTACGCCACCAAGGCCAGCGATGCCTGAGCCGAGGCCGAAAGCGAGCATGTCCACGCGCCCGGTCGGCACGCCGCAGCAAGCGGCCATGTTGCGGTTCTGGGTGACGGCGCGCACGTTCAAGCCCAGGCGCGTCTTGTTCAGCAGCAGCCAGGTCAGCACCACCACAAACAGCGCGAAGGCGATGATCACGATGCGGTTGTACGGCAGCACGAGGTTGGGCAGCACTTGAGTCCCGCCCGACAACCACGCCGGGTTGGCCACTTCGACGTTTTGCGCACCGAACACCAATCGCACCAGTTGAATCAGCATCAGGCTGATGCCCCACGTGGCGAGCAGGGTTTCCAATGGGCGGCCATAGAGGTGGCGAATCACCGTGCGTTCCAGCGCCATACCGATGGCGGCGGTGACGAAAAACGCCACCGGCAACGCGATCAGCGGGTAGAACTCGATGGCTTGCGGGGCGAAACGCTGGAACATCAGCTGCACCACGTACGTCGAGTACGCGCCGAGCATCAGCATCTCGCCGTGGGCCATGTTGATCACGCCGAGCAGGCCGAAAGTGATCGCCAGACCGAGGGCCGCGAGCAGCAGGATCGAACCGAGGGACATGCCGCTGAAGGCTTGACCGAGGATCTCGCCGATCAGCAGTTTGCGTTTGACCTGAGCGAGGCTGGTTTCGGCAGCGGTGCGTACGCCGGCGTCGGCTTCGACACCGGGTTGCAGCAGGCTTTCGAGGCGAGTGCGAGCCAGCGGATCACCGGTTTCACCGAGCAGACGCACAGCGGCGAGGCGTATGGCCGGGTCGGTGTCCACCAGTTGCAGGTTGGCCAGCGCCAGGCTTAAAGCGGCATGGACACTTTCATCTTTTTCACCAGCCAGTCGCTGGTCGAGAAATTTCAACTGCGCCGGTTTGGCGCTTTTCTGCAATTGCTGCGCGGCGGCCAGACGGGTTTTGGCGTCGGTGGCGAGCAATTGGTGACTCGCCATAGCGGTGTCGATCAGACCCCGCAGACGGTTGTTCAGACGCAGGGTTTTCGGTTGGCCGTCGACGGTCAACTCGCCTTGCTGCAGGGCGTTGATCAGCTCGATACGGGCCGGATCGGGCTGCGCGGCCCAGGTTTCCAGGAGTTTTGCTTGTTGCACGGGATTGGTGGCGACGAAGTCTTCGGCGTCGCCGGCATAGGTGGCCATCGGTAATAACAGCGCGATGGCGAGGATGAAGCGGTAAAGGGCAGTGGGCATATATATGGTGTTCCCTGTCTAGCTACGGCCGATGGAACTGCGTTCGGCTTTGGATCGACCCCTCACCCTAACCCTCTCCCCATGTTTGTACCGGACACATGGTGGACACATGTTCGGGGACATGGTGGACGTCTTCAAAGCCGCTTTCCTGATACAACGGTCTGCAAGCTCAAGTCAATTTTGGCAATGCGATGTCTGCTCCAATAGATGTCGTAGATGCCATCCTCGGTCGTTTCTCTGATGGCTATGTGCTCGCCGATGAAGGCCTTTCCAATCGCATACTTGCGGCTTTTCCAGTACATCTCGCCATTGGCCTGAACCTTTCTGATCAAATCCCCTTCGGCGTACTCCAGTGCTTGCCGATGCTCCTGGTATTCACGAGGACTACAGCTGTAGCGAGTCGCTGGAACCTCCATTTCCAATGCTTGATGGGGGCGTTTCTGGTTGTAGATATCGCGCCAGATATCGAAGGCGTTCTGTGCCCCAAGCAGGTCGATGAAGCACTGACCTTGCAAAACTTCAGCCTTGAGGCTGCGGTGAAAACGCTCAAGCTTGCCCTGAGTCTGCGGGTGATAAGGCCTGGAGTGGCCCACTCGGATGCCCTGGCTCATCAGCCAGACCTCTAACGCGGTATAAACCCCGCTCTGATCGCCCCACGGTGCACCGTTATCCATGGTCATGCGCATCGGCAAGCCGTAGCGCCGAAACACGTGGATAAGCTGCTCCTGCACGGTCTGACGCTGCTCGTTGCCACAGGCCGCGATGCACAGCGAGAACCGCGAATGGTCGTCCAATACCGTCAAGGGATGGCAGCGACCATGGCGCATGCCGACATGTCCCTTGAAGTCCATCTGCCAAAGATCGTTGGGGGCTTCATGCTCAAATCGGATAAAGGGTTTGGTATTTGCCGCCTGCGGGTCGATTCGCGAATTACGCTGCAAAATCGCATGCACCGTGCTGACGGCGGGCATCAAATACCCCTCATCCTCCAGATTGCGTTTGAGCTTGCGGGCGCCCCAGGCCGTGTGCTCCACCCCCAAGGCCAGAATCTGCTTTTCAACCGTATCAGCGCAGCGTTTGGGTGAATGTTTTGGGCGCCGAGACTGGTCGTGCAAGCCGTCTGCACCAGAGGTTTCGAACCGGCCAAGCCATTTGTATCCGGTGCTTGGGCTGATATGAAAGCGTCGGCAGAGTTGTCGGATATTGGCCCCTTCTTGCCGAGCTAACAGTACAAATTCGGAACGAAGCTGCATGGTGGACACCTCTTCCCAAGACACAAACCATCTCCTTTCAGATGAGCAATGTGTCTATTTAAAAGTGTCCACCATGTCTCCGAACACCTGTCCACCATGTGTCCGGTACAAACACCCCAGAGGGTAGAGGGGACTAACCGAGGCGCTTGGACGAAATACTGCGACCTGAAATGTCGAGTCGAACTCAAGCTTGGAAAAGCATGAAGATCGGCTCCCTTTCCCCCTCTCCCCCGTGGGGAGAGGGATGGGCGGGCGGCGTTCCGATGAGGGGTGGATTTAAAGCCCACCCAAAAACCTCGATCTGCAGTGGTCTAATTTCCCCGGACACCCCGATAGGTGGAAAATGCACCTATTGAGGAGTTCTCCATGACCGACAAACGTAAAGTATTCGACGACAGCTTCAAGCTGGAAGTTGTAAAGATGATCAAGGACCAGGGCCTGAGTGTTTCACAGGTTTGTCGTGATCTTGATATTGGTGATACGGCCGTTCGACGCTGGGTACAACAGTATGAGGCCGAGAAGTTGGGACAAGCCGGGATCGGCAAGCCGCTGACCTCTGAGCAACAGCGTATTCGTCAGTTGGAGCAAGAAAACCGTCAACTCAAGATGGATAACGATGTACTAAAAAAAGCCACCGCCTTCTTTGCCCGCGAGCTGAAGTAACGTACCGCTTGGTTCGGCAGCTGCAACAGAAGGCTTATTCGGTGGCGTATGTGTGTCGTTTGTTGGGGGTTAGTCGATCCGGCTTCTACGAGGCCAACAAGCGCGCTGAGGCTCCTGCATCGATCTGCCCCGTTGCTCTGCAACTCAAGGCGTCGTTTGCTGAAAGTGGCGGCTGCTATGGCAGTCGCCCATTGCGTAAAGCGTTACGTGCAAAGGGTATGGAAGTAGGCATTTACAAGATTCGCCGCATGATGCGCGTCAACGGCCTGCGTTCGGCCTGGAAGCGTAAATTTGTGCACACCACCGACAGCAAACATGACCTGCCGATTGCTGAAAATGTATTGAACCGCCAATTTGAACCCGAGGCGGCGAACAAGGCCTGGGTAGCAGACATTACCTACATCCGAACCCGCAGTGGCTGGCTGTATCTGGCTGTGGTGCTGGACTTGTTCTCACGCAAGGTAGTGGGCTGGTCAATGGCGCCGAACATGCCCGCTGAACTGGTGTGCAGTGCAATGCAGCTGGCGGTTGCTCAACGTCAACCGCCACCCGGCTTGATCGCCCACTCGGATCGCGGCAGCCAGTACGCGAGTGCGAGCTACAGAGCGCTGCTGGCAAGAAGTGACATGCAGCAAAGCATGAGCCGTAAAGGTAACTGCTGGGATAACGCAGTGATGGAGCGCTTCTTCCTGAGCTTGAAAATGGAGCGGGTATGGCGACGTGATTACGCCAACCATGGCGAGGCGATACGCGACATCACTGAGTACATCGTTGGGTTTTACAACAACGAACGGCTGCACTCGAAACTGGGATATCTGCCACCGACAGTTTATGAACGGGCGATGGCATCAAAATCACCTATCGAGGTGTCCGGAATTAGTTGACCACGACAATCCGTCTCAGTTGCTCTTCACCGCATAATCCGGCTTCTTGTCGTTACCCGAGATGAACGGGCTCCACGGCTCGGCACGGATCGGCCCTTCGGTCTGCCACACCACGTTGAACTGACCGTCCGCCTGGATCTCGCCGATCATCACCGGTTTGTGCAGGTGGTGGTTGGTCTTGTCCATGGTCAGCGTGTAACCGGACGGCGCGGCAAAGGTCTGGCCAGCGAGGGCTTCGCGGACTTTGTCGACGTCAGTGGACTTGGCTTTCTCAGCCGCTTGCGCCCACATGTGGATGCCCACGTAGGTGGCTTCCATCGGGTCGTTGGTCACCGCTTTGTCGGCGCCCGGCAAGTTGTGTTTCTTGGCGTAGGCTTTCCAGTCGGCGACGAATTTCTTGTTCGCCGGGTTCTCGACCGATTCGAAGTAATTCCATGCCGCGAGGTTGCCCACCAGCGGTTTGGTGTCGATGCCGCGCAGCTCTTCTTCGCCGACCGAGAACGCCACGACCGGAACGTCGGTGGCTTTCAGGCCCTGGTTGGCCAGCTCTTTATAGAACGGCACGTTGGAGTCGCCGTTGACGGTGGAGATGACCGCGGTCTTGCCACCGGCCGAGAATTTTTTGATGTTGGCCACGATGGTTTGGTAATCGCTATGACCGAACGGGGTGTAGACCTCTTCGATGTCCTTGTCCGCCACACCTTTGGCGTGCAGGAACGAGCGCAGAATCTTGTTGGTGGTGCGCGGGTAGACGTAGTCGGTGCCCAGCAGGAAGTAACGCTTGGCGCTGCCGCCTTCTTCGCTCATCAGGTACTCCACCGCCGGGATCGCTTGCTGGTTCGGCGCGGCGCCGGTGTAGAACACGTTCGGCGACATCTCTTCGCCTTCGTACTGCACCGGGTAGAACAGCAGGCCGTTAAGCTCTTCGAACACCGGCAACACCGATTTACGCGACACCGACGTCCAGCATCCGAACACCACCGCCACCTTGTCCTGAGTCAGCAGTTGACGACCCTTTTCAGCGAACAACGGCCAGTTCGACGCCGGGTCGACCACCACCGGTTCCAGCATCTTGCCGTTCACGCCGCCCTTGGCGTTGATCTCGTCGATGGTCATCAGCGCCATGTCTTTGAGCGACGTTTCGGAGATCGCCATGGTGCCGGACAACGAATGCAGGATACCGACCTTGATGGTCTCGGCGGCCTGGAGGCTCCAGGTCATGCCCATCGCGGCAATGCTTGCCGAAAGTGTGAAAGCCTTGATCAAGCTGCGACGCTTCATTGTGCGATCTCCATGAACTTATGAATTTTCTTGGTTGGCAGATGCGGACTACTGAAGGGTCTTTAGCAAGGGCTGTGCCTGGTCGGCAAAAGGCAGGGAAATGTCGTATTAGAGCGGTTGCGCGGCTTGGGCGACGCACCATGAAGGATCGCGCCTGGCGCGTTGGTGCGAAGAGGTGCGCCACATTGGGGCGCATTGGTTTGGGGGACGATGCCTTTGTGGGAGCGAGCCTGCTCGCGAAAGCGATTTGTCAGTCACGATGATGTTGGATGTGCCGACGTCTTCGCGAGCAGGCTCGCTCCCACAGTTTGAAAAGAGGTGAATCAGCGACGGCGCATCAGGCCGATGAAGAACAGGCCTCCGATGGCGGCGGTGGCGACGCCGATGGGCAAGTCTTCGGGGGCGATCAGGGTGCGGGCGGCGACGTCGACCCAGACGAGAAAGAGGCTGCCCAACAACACGCACACCGGCAACAATCGCCGATGCTCCGCCCCGACCACACGCCGCGCAATGTGCGGCACCATCAGCCCGACAAACCCGATAGACCCGCTGATCGACACCAGCACCCCAGTCATCAGCGACGCAATCAAAAACACCCGTAACCGCACGGTGCGAGCATTGAGCCCGAGGGTCACGGCCGTCTGCTCGCCCGCCATCAACGCATTCAACGGCCGCGCCATTCCCAGCAACAACACCAACCCGAGCAACACGCTGGCCGCCGGCACCGCCAGCAATTCCCAACGCGCCAACCCGAGCCCGCCAAGCATCCAGAACATCACCGCGGAACTCGCGCGGTGATCGCCGAGAAACAGCAGCAGATTGGCGATCGCCATCATCACGAAGGACACCGCTACGCCGCACAGCAGCAGCCGATCACTGTCCAGCCGCCCGTTGCGGTTGGCGATCATCAGCACGATAAGCATGCTCAGCAACGCGCCGATAAACGCCGCGATCGGCAAGGTCAGCAGACCAACGATTTCACCGACATGCAGCACCACGATCACGGCACCAAGGGTCGCGCCGGAGGTGACTCCAAGCAGGTGCGGGTCGGCCAGCGGATTGCGCGTCACCGCTTGCAGCACCGCACCGATCAGCGCGAGCCCGGCGCCCACCAACGCGCCAAGCAACATGCGCGGCACGCGGATCAGCCAGACGATATGTTCCTGCCCGGCGGCCCAGTCCGGCACGCCGAAACCAAAAATCTTGTGCAACAGAATCCGCCACACAACATCCACCGGCACCCGCGCCGGGCCGAAGCCCAGCGACACCACGCACGACACCAGCAACAACGCGCCGAGGGCCACCAGCAACAGGGCGTAGCGACGATTGATCATTCGCCGTGGAAACCCTTGGCCAGGGTTTCAACTGCCAGCACGTTGTCGATACCCGGCGTGGCCTGCACATACGGAATCACGATGAAGCGGTGATGCTTGATCGCGTCCACCGACTGCAGCGCCTTGTTGTTGAGCAGGAATTGTTCTTTCTGCTCGGCAGTGACTTCGCCGTAGTCGACGATCACGATCACCTGCGGATTGCGCTCGACCACGTTTTCCCAGTTGACCCGCGTCCAGCTCGATTCGACGTCATCCAGAATATTGCGCCCGCCAGCGGCGTCGATCAGCGCTTGCGGCATACCGAGGCGACCGGAAGTCATGGCGCGGTCTTCACCGCTGTCATAGAGGAACACGCGAGGTTTGTCCGCCGGCAGATCCTTGCGCACTTCGGCGACTTGCGCCCGCATCTGGGCGATCACGGCGTTGGCGCGATCCTGCACGTCAAAGATTTTGCCGAGGTTGCGCAGGTCGTTGTAGGTGTCTTCCAGGCTGGCCGGCGGACGCTTCATCACGAACGCGCAGGACTCCGTTAGCTCGTAGACGTTGATGCCCAGCGGCTGCAACGTTTGCGGCGTGAGGTCACCGCCCACGCGCATGCCGTAATCCCAACCGGCGAAGAAGAAATCAACGTTGGCGTTGAGCAGGGTTTCCACCGACGGGTACTTGGCCGCCAACTCCGGCAAGCCATCGAGGATGGTCTGCATCTGGGGCGTGACCGACTTCCAGCCAGTCACGCCGCTGTAGCCGGCCATGTTTGGTTTCAGGCCGAGGGCGAGCATCATCTGGGTCATGTTGATGTCGTGGCTGACCGCGTGTTTCGGCGCTTGCTTGAAGGTCACTTCGCGGTTGCAGCTCTGCACGGTCAACGGGTAGTGAGTGGCCTCGGCAAATGCTTGGGCATTGCCCAGCAACAGGGCGGCGCAAAGCAGGGAACGCAAAGTCATGATTGGGTTATCCAGGTGATTCGTGGGTAGCCGTGCAAGGGATGCTCATCGATCAGCGCTTCGACGCCGAACACGTCGCGCAGCAGTGGGGCGGTCAGGACTTCTTTGGGTGTGCCGCTGGCGACGATGCGACCGTGATTGATCACGTACAGCCGATCACAGAACGCAGCCGCTAGGTTCAGGTCATGAATGCTCGCCAGGGTGCCGATCTTCAGGCGTTTGACCAGTTGCAGCAGTTCGAGCTGATAACGCGGGTCGAGGTGATTGGTCGGCTCGTCGAGGATCAGCATTTGCGGTTGCTGAGCCAGGGCGCGGGCGAGGATCACGCGCTGTTTTTCACCGCCGGAGAGGGTGGCGAAGGCATGATCCTCGAAGCCTTTCAGACCGACTGATTCGAGGGCTTGGGTTGCGAGTTTTCTGTCCTCCAGGGTGTCGCCGTCGAACAGACCTTTGTGTGGTGTGCGGCCCATGGCGACGACTTCATCGACGGTCAGGCCGAAGGCGTCGGGGAACTCCTGCAGGACCACGGCGATGCGCTGCGCGCACCAGCGTGAGGATTGCTTCCAGACGTTGTGGTGGTCGAGCTTGACCTCGCCGGCCTCGGGTTTGCTGAAGCGCCAGGCACACCGCAGCAGGCTGGTTTTGCCGCTGCCGTTGGGGCCGATCAGACCGACGAACTCACCCGGGAGCACGTGCAAGGTTGCATCACGCAGTTGGAACTGGTGATGGCAATGGCCGTGGCCCAGGGGTGTCCAGGCGAGGTTTGTGAGGTTCAGCGAGGTCATGCATCTACTCTGAAATATTCGTAAGCGTCCGGCCATGTCACCTTCAAAACTCCAGCATTAAGGGCGATGGTGTCCGCGTATTTTTAAGCGGACGCGATCACCCTTAATCGCCAGGATTTCCATGCGCCAACGAAGCTCTTATCCCAAACCGTTCAAAGCCCAGGTCGTTCAGGAATGCCTTCAGCCCGGGGCCACCGTTTCAAGCGTTGCCATCGCTCACGGCATCAACGCCAACGTCATTCGTAAATGGCTGCCGCTTTACCGGCATACCTCAGTTGCCGCGTTGCCTGCGTTTGTCCCGTTGAAGGCTCCGCCTAAGCGGCCGTCGGAGGCATCGGCGATCATCGAGATACCCGTTGGCGAACAAGCCATCGCAGTGAAGTGGCCAGTTTCCGATCCTGATGGGTGCGCTCGATTTATTCGAGAGCTTGCCAAGTGATCCGCATAGACGCCATCTGGCTCGCCACCGAGCCCATGGATATGCGCGCGGGTACCGAGACTGCGCTGGCCAGAGTGATCGCAGTATTCGGTGCGGCGAAGCCGCACTGTGCTTATCTGTTTGCCAATCGCAGGGCTAACCGAATGAAAGTCCTGGTTCATGACGGAATTGGTGTTTGGCTGGCGGCACGGCGGTTGAACCAAGGCAAATTCCACTGGCCAGGCATTCGCCAAGGTTGCGAGATGGAGCTGGATGCCGAGCAACTTCGGGCGTTGGTGCTCGGTCTACCTTGGCAACGTGTTGGCGTTGGCGGCGTAATTACACTGCTTTAAAAGTTTTAATTTTGCTTCTTGGCCTACTGCCGTAGGCGGTCTGCTTTGGTAAAATCCACGGCATGACTTCCTTGCCCAACCTCGACCAAATGACCCCCGACCAACTGCGCGCCCTCGCTGCGCAGTTGATGTCGAAGGTCGACACCATGGGCAGAAAGATCCACCGCGATCAAACCATCATCGAACAGCTGACCCACGAGATCGCGATCCTCAAGCGGCACCGGTTTGCCAAACGCAGCGAGCAGATCAGTCCTGAACAAGGCAGCTTGCTCGACGATCTGCTCAACACCGACCTTGAGGCTATCGACGCCGAGCTGACGGCACTGCTTCCGGCTCCTGCTCCAGAAGAGGCGCGCCAAAAACCAAAGCGCGCGCCACTGCCGCCGCAGTTTCCACGCACCGTCATTCATCACGAACCAGAAAGCACTCAGTGCACTTGCGGCTGCCAACTCCAGCGCATCGGCGAGGACATCAGCGAGAAGCTCGATTACACGCCGGGCGTGTTCACTGTTGAACAGCATGTGCGTGGGAAGTGGGCCTGCCGTCAGTGCGAAACACTGATCCAGGCACCGGTACCGGCCCAAGTGATCGACAAGGGCATCCCAACTGCGGGCCTGATCGCGCATGTGTTGGTGGCGAAGTTCGCTGACCACTTGCCGCTGTATCGGCAGGAGAAAATCTTCGGACGCGCTGGTTTAGCGATCCCGCGCTCCACACTAGCTCAATGGGTTGGACAAACAGGTGTACAGCTTCAGCCATTAGTTGATGCCTTGCGAGAAGCCGTCCTGGCGCAGCAAGTTGTCCACGCCGATGAGACGCCGGTGCAGATGCTTGCGCCCGGAGAGAAGAAAACTCACCGCGCTTATGTCTGGGCTTACTGCACCACGCCGTTTTCGGCGCTTAAGGCAGTGGTTTATGACTTCAGCCCGAGCCGCGCCGGTGAGCATGCGCGTAACTTCCTCGGCGCGTGGAATGGCAAGCTGGTGTGCGACGACTTTGCTGGTTACAAAGCTGGGTTTGAGAAAGGCATGATCGAAATCGGCTGCATGGCTCACGCCCGCCGCAAGTTTTTCGATCTGCATGTCGCGAATAAAAGTCAGTTGGCAGAACAGGCGCTGCACTCGATTGGCGGTTTGTACGAAGTTGAGCGGCAAGTGCGAGACATGAGTGATGGAGATCGCTGTCGAATACGGCAAGAAAAAGCGGCGCCGCTGGCCAAAGCACTGCACGACTGGATGTTGGCCCAGCGCGATCTTGTGCCCAATGGATCAGCAACGGCCAAAGCCTTGGATTACAGCCTTAAACGCTGGGTAGCGCTGACGCGCTACCTGGTCGATGGGGCGGTGCCCATAGACAACAATCCAGTCGAAAACCAGATCAGGCCGTGGGCACTTGGACGCTCGAACTGGTTGTTTGCTGGATCGCTTCGCAGCGGCAAACGGGCAGCGGCGATTATGAGTTTGATCCAGTCGGCACGTATGAATGGGCACGATCCGTATGCCTATCTCAAAGATGTGCTGACGCGGCTGCCGACGCAGCGGGCGAGTGAGATCGACCAACTGCTGCCGCATCAGTGGGTATCTGCCTGAGTCATGCAAGGTGACTTCGGCGGACGCTTACAAATATTCGGTGTTGCTGACGGCCTCATCGCGAGCAAGCCCGCTCCCACAGTTGATCGCATTTCAATGTGGGAGCGAGCTTGCTCTTTGCGTTATGCAGTAACACTAAAAATGGCCGGGAGATAAGCGTGTGCGAAGTCTACAGAACCCTCTAATACGCGCATCTCGCCTGATTCATGATGAAGGTGAGGCGGATTCAGGTTGTCAATTGCGCTGTTTTATCGAGCGCAAACCTTGGAACATCGCATATCGTCGATTGTTTTTTTACGAGTATTTTTTAGATTAAAACAATCTAGAAAAACAGATAAAACCTGTCAGTTATGACAGTAGACCTGCCCTCCCGGCCCTCGTAGTTTTAGCGTGCAGGCGAATTAACGCTGCTACGAGGACATTGCGATGGACAGTTTAAAGGTGAGTGTTTTACTTGTTTCTTTGGGTTTTATGCTGTGTGTTCAGTCTTTGAAGGCCGAAGATTGGGGCTCTTGCGCTGCTGCCTGGAATGTCAGCAGTGCCAATGCAACTTGCGAGGTGCCACAGAGAATCAACAGTGTGCCGACCGACATTATCAGGCTTGACGATACCCAGCGTTGCTGGATTACCGTCAAATGCCAAAGTGGGTCAGGCGTACCCACCAGCACGAGTTACAAGGGCAGCGCCGAGCAAGTGAAAGGGCTGCAGAATATTAATGGCAGCCTGTATTCGGACAAGTAATGCAACTTCGGTATTTTCGTTTTCAGGTTGTGCGGCCCGCGTTTTTCCGCGCGAACCGCGCAGTCTGATCACGCTGAGGCGGTAGGTTCTACTCGCTCGTTGAGCCTCGATAACAGAACTCGATCCAATAGCCACACTACGATCAACGAAGCCCCCACCAGCGGAAAGATCACTGCCAGCGTCAGCATGATCACCATCGCAGTTTTCCATTTCGGCAAATCGTGGCGCAGCGGCGGAACACCGAACTTTCCTTGCGGGCGACGCTTCCACCAGATCACCACGCCGCTGACGGCGCTGAGCAGAATCATCAGGCAGATCAGCAGGATGATGATCTGATTGAACAGACCGAACATTTTGCCTTCGTGCAGCATCACACCGATTTCTGTTGCACGGGCGACGGTACCGTACTGCTCGAAACGCACGTCGGCGAGGACATCGCCGGTGTACTGATCAACGTGCAGCGTAGCGTCGTTGCGCGGGTCGTCGGCGAACACCGCTATGGTGAACACGCCAGTCGCCGTGGTCGGGAAGGTGATGCTGTAACCCGGTTCGACCTTGCGTTGCGCAGCGATGTTCTGCACGTCCTGCAAGCTGATGGTCGGCGCGGCGGGGCCAGCTTGCGCGCTACCGTGGGCCATGTGTTCGGCGTGGTCGCCGGACATCGGCATCGGCGTGTTTTCCATCGCCCATGGCACGGTCTGGCGGGTGGCGGTGTTGAGGCTTCGGGCCTCGACATCGGACTTGGGCACGTCATCCCACATCGCTGCCGGAAAGACATTCCACACTTCGGCGTATTGCTTGCCCCAGAACCCGGTCCAGGTCATGCCGCTGAGCAGCATCACCAGTAGCAACGACGCGCCCCAAAACCCGGTCACCGCGTGCAGGTCGCGCCAGAGCACGCGACCGCGACTGCTCAAACGCGGCCACAGGATGCCGGCCGCCTGGCCACGCGGCCACCACAGAAAGACGCCGGAGACCACCAACACCACGCCCCAACCGGCGGCCAGTTCGATCAGTCGATCACCGACGGTGCCGATCATCAACTCGCCATGAATCGCTCGCGCAACGGCTTGCAGATTTTTTTTGGCGTCTCGCTCGCCGAGGATATCGCCGTGGTAGGGATCGACGAATACGTTGAGCTCGTTACCGCCATTGATCACGACAAATTGCGCGCTGCGTTCGGCGTTGACCGGTGGCAGGTACTGCTTGATCTGACTCTGTGGATACGCCGCTTTTACCCGCTTGAGCAGGTCGTCGGCCGAGACGCTGTGATGCCCGGCCGGGACGTTCAGCAGGCTGCCGTACATCAACGGATCGAGTTGCGGTTTGAACAGGTAAATGATGCCGGTCAGGGCCAGCATCACCATGAAAGGCGCGACGAACAGACCGGCATAAAAATGCCAGCGCCAGGCCAGGTTGTAGAAATTCGGTTTGGGCTGTTTCATCATGTGTGCTCCGCTTTGGCATGGATCTTTTAGTTGTTTGTTTGCGGTTGCTGCGCAACCGATCGCGAGCAGGCTCGCTCCCACATGGACAGTGGTGTACCTGTGGGAGCGAGCCTGCTCGCGAAGCTTTTTTAGAAACTCATGTCCACCCTGGTCCAGAGCGTGCGCCCCGGTTCTTTGATGGCTTGCGGGTCATTGGCCGGGTAGCCGAAACCGGCGTTGCCAGCCAGGTTCAAGTGCTCGGCGTAAGCCTTGCCGAACAGGTTGTCGACGCCGGTGCTGACCTTCCAGTTTTTGTTAATTCGGTAGGCGCCATTGAGCGAGAACACGCCAAAACCCGGGGTCTTGTCGAAGTCCTTGCCGACGACGTTGCCCTTGTTCTGGTCGATGCGGTTTTGCGCCGCGACCACCCGCCACAAGGCACCGGCGCTCCAGTTGTCTTCGCTGTAGGTCAGGCCGAAACGCGCATCCAGCGGTGGCATCTGCGGCAAGGCATTGCCGTCGCTGCTGTTTTTGCCCCAGGCGTAGGCCAGGGTCGCGTCGGCTTTCCAGTTGCTGGTCAGCTTGTAGGCCGCACCCAATTCGCCGCCCATGATTCGTGCGTCGATATTTTGTGCTTGCGAGGTCATGCCCATCATCCCGGGCGTGTAGTTGAACAGGATGTAGTCGCGCACCTGCCCGACGTAACCCGAGGCCCAGACTTCGAGGTCTTCGGCCTTGTATTGCAGGCCGAAGTCGAGCTGGGTGGTTTTTTCAGGCTTGATCGAATCGAAGGCATTCACCGAGCCGGCGGGGCCGGACTTGGGTGAAAACAGCTCCCAGTAATCCGGGAAACGCTGGGAGTGACCGAGGCCTGCGTACAGTGTGGTCGGACTGTCAGCCAGGTCATGCTCGTAACGAACGAAGCCGCTTGGCAGTGTGTCGGCACGGGTGTCGTCGGCGGTCGGGTTGGGGCGCGCCATCATCCCGGAGCCAGTGGTCTGCCGGAAATCCTTGGCCGAAGCGCGGTCCAGGCGCGCGCCGGTAATCAGCCGGTCACGGTCGGCGGCGTACCAGGTCAATTCGCTGAACACGCCGTAGTTGTGGAAGTCGGCATCCTTGTTGCGCGGCTGATCCTTGTAGGCGTCGATGCCCATGGCGCTGCGTTGGCGATGTTCGCTGGTCTGCGCATCGATGCCGCTGATCAACTGCACATCGGCCCAGCGCCAGGTGGCTTTGATCCGTGCGCCGAGGGTTCGACGGTCGACGTTGGAGGCCATCGGGCCGGCCATCATTCCGGTGCCGGACGGCGTGCGCAGGGTGTAGTTGTCCATCACGTGGTCGGCGTAGTTGTAGTAAACCTGCGCCTCGACTTTATCCAGCACATCGCCGATGTTCGACTTCTCGAACCGCAGGCCCAGGCTTTCGCGCTCGAACTGCGAGCCGTCCATGCCGCGCCCGGCATAACGCGCTTCGCCATCGCCCTTGCCGGCGGTGAGCTCCAGCAGGGTGTCGGCGTCCGGGGTCCAGCCCACTGCGACGTCGCCATTCCATTTGTCATAGCGCGACGGCACGGTGTCGTTGTTGCCGTCCTGGTAGTCGTCGGCATGCGCGGTGTTGCCGATCACTCGCACGTAACCCAATGGCCCGCCGGCAGCAGCGTCCACCACTTTGTCGAAGCGCCCGTTGGAGCCAGCCAGCACGCTGGCGTTCACCCGCGTGCCGAGTTCGCCGAAGCTTTCTGGCTCACGGTCGAAGAGGATGGTCCCGGCCGACGCGCCCGGTCCCCAGAGCACGGTTTGCGGGCCTTTGATCACGGTCAGTTTGTCGTAGGTTTCCGGCGAGATGTAGGAGGTCGGTGCGTCCATTCGGCCGGGGCAGGCGCCGAGCAACTGGCCGCCGTTGGTGAGGATGTTCAGTCGCGAGCCGAACATGCCGCGCAGTACCGGGTCGCCGTTGGTGCCGCCATTGCGCACCAGGGCGAAGCCGGGAATGGTTTTCAGGTAATCGCCACCGTCGCTGGCCGGCACCGGTTGGCGTGGGTCCTTGGGATTGGTGACGATGGTCAGTGGCGAACTCGGCGCAATGGCGGTGATCACCGTCGGGCTTAGTTCTTCGCTGTGACCGGCGTGTTCATCGGCCAGCACCATGGGTGTCAGCAGTGCACCGCAAAGGAAGGCGGTGGCGTGCCTCAAACGAATACTGGATTCGTTCGGGGCAAAAGAAGCTTGGGCAGGGCTCAAGCGTGTGTCAGCAGAAAACCTGGACATGACAATTTCCATCGAACAGTCGTAAACGACACGGCCGGCAGCCTGGGGCTGTCTTCTAAACCGTGTGAGAGCGGATGTGGGTGTTTACGCGTCGATGGGTGGGGCGCGAGTGCGGGCGCCGGGGAAGAAGGTTTGCCGGGCGTGGCCCAGTCGGGGGGAAGGGGTGGTGAAAGTGGTGGCTGTTGGCGTGTCGTACGCGATGAAGGACTGGCCGCCAGTCAGCGCCGGGCAATTGAACAGCAGGCTGCAATAACCGCATTTTTCCCAGAGCGCGTGGGCCGAGGCTTTGGGCGGGCAGTGCTCGGCGGCGGGTTGCGCGCCGTGGTCGGCGTGCTCCATTGCCGACATGTCCATGCTCATGTCCATCGACATGCTCATCGACATCGACGAGGCGCGTTGATCCATCGGCATCGACTGAGAAATCAGCGGGCCGATAAAGATCATCAACATGGCGAACAGGCTGATCCAGCTACCGCGCGTCAGGCTTAACGGCTGACGACGGTGTGCGGATGACCTGGCGCTAAGCGGGCGCATGGGCGTTTTCAGCTCTGTCGATTACTGAGCGTGCACGTGTGCTTGCATGCCGTCCGGTGCTTTTTTCTGCACCGCGATTTCGACCGTCACGTCGCCGGACTTCTCGAAATGCATCGTCAGCGGGAAGCGTTTGCCGTCGGTTAACAGGCTGCGGTCTTTCAATTCCAGCAGCATCACGTGGTAGGCCATCGGCGCAAAAGTGACGTTGCCACCGGCAGGGATTTCGACGTTCGGCACCTGCTGCATTTTCATCAGGTCGTTTTGCATGACGTGCTCGTGCAGTTGAGCAATGCCTGCAATCGGTGAGTCGACACTGAGCAGTCGGTCGGCCGTTTTGCCGCTGTTATGGATCACGAAATACGCAGCAACGGTCGGTGCGTTGGGTGGCAATTCTTGCGACCACGGATGAGCGATTTCCAGCTCCCCTGCCTTGTATTCGTGGGCATTGGCAAAACAGGCAGGCAGCAGCAACACAGCCAGGGCGATGAGTTTGTTCAACATGGCAGTTCTCCAGAACGATTCAAAACGCAGGTCAATTGCGAGAAGGAATCACACCAGAGGGGAAGCGCGGGGGTTCAGGCTTGGCCATTGCTGACGCGGTGTCGTTGTATCGAGAGAGGCGTGAGGCAGGCTTCGATTGGCATCGAAACGCGCGAAGTACAGTTGCGGCATGTGCCCGGGCAACGCCACCAGTGGCGCGGAACCTGAACAGCACCAGCAATGCTGCATGTTGGAATGATCGTCACTCTGCGGGGCTTTCTGCTCGATATCGCCCAGGGCAATCGCCACCATCTTCGTGCCGCTGGACGAACAGAAACTGCCCCACAGCAACTGCTCGGCAGGCGATTTCGCCGTCTGCGCCATCGCTCCCGTCATCGGCATGGCGAGCATGTTGAACAGCACTGCGAAGCAGGCGATCCAGGCAAATGCGAGCCGTTGTCGGGACATGGGACAAATCCGGTTGGGTGGGGGATCAGGCGCGGCTATTTAGCCTGATCAGGGCCGATAAGTAAAAAAGCAGCGTGCGGTGTGGTGTCGCAGCGCCAAGCTCCATAGCCTTCATGATAGTCGCGAATTACCGATTGCCAGTGCCGTGCAGATCAGCCATCACACAATTTTGTAGCAGCTGCCGAAGGCTGCGTTCGGCTGCGTAGCAGTCGTAAATCCTCCATCCGCGATTAACCTGAAAGATCGAGGCGTTTGATTTTACGACTGCTACGCAGCCGAACGCAGGCTTCGCCAGCTGCTACAGGGTTATGTGGTGGTTTCTGCTGTCAGGGCTGCCAATACCTCTGTCACCGACCCAAATTCCCGATCTACCCCCGGCAACACTGGCCGCTGTAAAACAATCACCGGCACCCCACGCTCCCGTGCCACTTCCAGCTTCGGCTCGGTCGCCGTGCTGCCGCTGTTCTTGCTGATCAGCACATCAATCTGCCGACGCTCAAACAGTTCACGTTCATCCTCAATCAGAAACGGCCCGCGCGCACCGATGACTTCGCAGCGCTCATTGCCCGGGTAAACGTCCAGTGCACGCAAGGTCCAGAATTGCTCTGGCGGGATTTCATGCAGATGTTGCAATGGTTCGCGGCCGAGGGTGAACAGCGGTCTCCGGAACGGTTTCAGCGCTTCGATCAACTCGGCCCAGTCGCTGACATCTCGCCAGTCATCCCCGGCCTGTGGTTGCCAGGCCGGGCGCCTTAACGCCCAGCATG
Organism: Pseudomonas sp. PMCC200344; assembly: GCF_030053095.1. Lineage (NCBI taxonomy): Bacteria > Pseudomonadati > Pseudomonadota > Gammaproteobacteria > Pseudomonadales > Pseudomonadaceae > Pseudomonas > Pseudomonas sp. PMCC200344. Next base: position 682,526 of record NZ_CP125618.1, read on the forward strand.
CAATGCCGCTCAACCGCGCAGCGGTGGCGGCGTTCTGGCTGATGTGTGCGGCGTAGGGGTGGGTGGCGTCCAGCAGTAGATCGATCCCTTCATCGCGAATGAACTGCGCCAGACCTTCAGCACCGCCGTAACCGCCAACGCGAACCTGACAGATCAGATCTGTCGGCACACGCCCCACGCCGGCCAGGCTATAGATGTGTTCCGGCCCCAGGGTCCGAGCGATGGCCAAGGCTTCTGTCACGCCACCCAGCAACAACACGCGCTTCATTGAAAAGCTCCCGCATGGCCAACAATCCCGCCCTGGCGATCAATGGCGAACACTTCGACCTGAACCTGCGCCGGCACCACGCTGCGGGCAAAGTCCAGCGCGTGCTGACACACCGCATCACCGAGCGCGATGCCCGCAGCGCTGGCCATCGCCAAGGCTTGCTGGCTGGTGTTGGCTTCGCGAATCCCTTGCTGCAATACCTCATCGGCGCCAATCGCCGCCGCCCACTCGGCCAATTGCGGCAGGTCGATGCTCGAATGCCGACTGTGCAAATCCATGTGCCCAGCCGCTAGCTTGCTGATCTTGCCGAAGCCGCCGCAGAGGCTGAGTTTATCCACAGGCACTTTGCGCAGGTGTTTGAGCACGGCGCCGACGAAGTCGCCCATTTCGATCAGGGCGATTTCCGGCAAGTCGTAGACCCGGCGCATGGTGTCTTCGCTGGCATTGCCGGTGCACGCAGCGATGTGCAAGTAACCGTTGGTTTTGGCGACGTCGATGCCTTGATGGATCGAGGCGATGTACGCCGCACAGGAAAATGGCCGGACGATGCCGCTGGTGCCGAGGATCGACAAGCCGCCAAGAATCCCCAAGCGCGGGTTCATGGTTTTCAGCGCCAGGGCTTCGCCGTCCTCGACGTTTATGGTGACCTCGAAGCCGCCCCGGTAATCCAGCTCCTCGGCCAGCAGCGACAAGTGATCGGTGATCATCTTGCGTGGCACCGGGTTGATTGCGGGTTCACCGACGCCCAGCACCAGCCCCGGCCGGGTCACCGTGCCGACGCCGCGACCGGCATTGAAGCGAATGCCCGGTCGGGCATTCAGGCGCACGTGGGAGTAGAGCAGGGCACCGTGGGTCACGTCCGGGTCGTCCCCGGCGTCCTTGATCGTTCCGGCCTCGGCGCCGTCGTCCTTCAACCGACAGAACTCCAGGCGCATTTGCACCTGTTTGCCTTTGGGCAGAATGATCTCGACGGCGTCCGCTTCCACGCCACTGAGCAACAGACGAGCCGCCGCAAGGCTGGTGGCGGTGGCGCAGCTGCCGGTGGTCAGGCCACTGCGCAGCGGTGCGGGTTGTTCGGCGGTTTCGTCACGCATCGAAAGGCTTCGTCACTTCCAGCAAGGTAATCGGCAACGCCTGACGCCACGTATCAAAGTCCCCCAGCGGTTGCGCTTGAGCGATATGAATGCGCGTCAGCTCGCCGCCATGCTGCTCGCGCCAGGTCATCAAGGTCATTTCACTTTGCAACGTGACGGCGTTGGCGATCAGTCGGCCGCCGGGTTTGAGTTCGGCCCAGCACGTGTCGAGCACGCCCTCGCGGGTGACGCCGCCGCCGATGAAAATCGCGTCTGGACGCTCGAGACCGGCCAAGGCCTGCGGCGCACTGCCGCGAATCAATTGCAGGCCGGGAACGCCGAGGGCATCGCGGTTGTGTTCGATCAACAACTGCCGCCCTTCGTCAGCTTCGATGGCCAGCGCCCGGCAACTTGGGTGAGCGCGCATCCATTCAATGCCGATCGAGCCGCTGCCGGCGCCGACGTCCCACAGCAGTTCGCCGGGAACCGGGGCGAGACGCGCGAGCGTGATTGCGCGTACGTCGCGCTTGGTCAATTGGCCGTCGTGCTTGAAGGCTGAGTCCGGCAGACCGGCCAATCGGGAGAGGCGCGGCGTATTGGGTTCGGCGATGCACTCGATGGCGATGAGGTTCAGATCGGCGATCACAGGATTGTTCCAGTCATTGGCGACGCCATCGATGCGTCGTTCGGCGGCACCGCCCAGGTGTTCCAGCACGGTGAGGCGACTCGCCCCGAAACCGCGTTCACGCAACAGCGTCGCGATGGCGGCCGGGCTCTTGCCGTCGTTGCTCAACACCAGCAAGCGAACACCGCTGAACAACTGCGCGTTAAGTGCGGCGATGGGACGAGCAACCACCGAAAGCGTGACCACATCCTGCAACGGCCAGCCCATTCGCGCTGCCGCCAGCGAACAGGAGGATGGCGCCGGCAGTATCAGCATTTCATCACTGGACAACTGCCGGGCCAGGCTGGCGCCCACACCAAAGAACATCGGATCGCCGCTGGCCAGCACGCAGACCGGTTCGCCGCGCAGCGCCAATACCCGTTCAAGGGAGAATGGGCTGGGCCACAACTGCCGCTCGCCACGGATGCACGCCGGCAGCAAATCCAGTTGCCGCTGACCGCCAATGATCCGCGAAGCGTGCAGCAGAGCGTGCCGGGCGTTTTTGCCCAAGCCCTTGAAGCCGTCTTCACCGATTCCCACTACTGTCAGCCAGGGTGACATCTGCAGTCCTCAAAAAAAGTCCTCAAATGGACTGTTCCGACGGGCAGGCTTTTCATGCCGTCGAACAAAGCAGGCATAATACCGCGCCTTCGCCCGCGAAGCGCCTTTCCCACACTGCCGGTCGCCCCCCTTGAACAAACGCCCGATGTCCTCAGCCTTACGCCCCTCGGCCTGTCCGGGGTTGCTGCGTATCGTCCAGGCGCTGGACGGTGGTATCTGCCGGATCAAGTTGAATGGTGGTTCGATCAGTGCGGCTCAGGCCGACGCGGTGGCCAGTGCAGCTGAGCGGTTCGCTGGCGGCGTGATCGAGGCGACCAACCGCGCCAACCTGCAAATTCGCGGGATTGGCAATGAACAGGGCGCCTTGATCGACGGCCTGATGGCGGCCGGGTTGGGGCCCAGCACCGCCGCTGGCGACGATGTGCGCAATCTGATGCTCAGCCCGAGTGCGGGAATTGATCAGCAGATGCTGTTCGACACGCGCCCGCTGGCCGAACAGATCCTCGTTACGCTGCAAAGCCATGAACGCTTCCACGACCTCAGCGCCAAGTTTGCCGTGCAACTGGATGGCGGCGAAGGTCTGGCGATGCTCGAACACCCTCATGATCTGTGGCTGTGTGCCACTGAGCGAGAGGGCGAGCTGGTTTTTGCATTCGGTCTGGCGGGGTGTCCAGTGGACTCGCCTGTGGGTGCGGTGTCACTGGAGCAGGGCCACGCGCTGGTGGTCGCGGTTCTGGAGTTGTTCCTTGACCTGGCGCGTCCCGAGCAGACACGCATGCGGCATTTGCTCGCTGATTGTTCGCTCGACGGGTTTCTCGCTCGTCTGGCCGAACGTGTGCCGTTGATGCCCATCAAGGGTTGGCAGCGCAAGGTAAATCCGAGTGTCTTGCACATCGGTGCTCATCCACAGCGTGAGGCCAAGCGCGTGTATATCGGCGCGGTGCCGCCGCTGGGCCGTCTCAATCCCGCGATGCTCAGAGGCGTCGCACACCTGGCACGTGACCAGGGCGACGGCAGCCTGCGCTTCACACCCTGGCAAAGCCTGTTATTACCCGGTGTCCATGTCGACGATGCTCGGGAAGTTATCCACAGCCTTGAACAACTCGGTCTGCGTTGCTCGGCCGACGATGCCTTGGCGCACCTGATCGCCTGCACCGGTTCGACGGGTTGCGGCAAAGGCCTGGCCGACACCAAGGGCGATGCCCGACAACTGGCGGCGCTGCTGCAACGTCACGGCCAGACACTGAACGTGCACCTGTCTGGCTGCCAGCGTTCCTGCGCCGCCGCGCATAGTGCGCCGATCACCTTGCTGGCGGTTTCTCCCGGTAACTACGACCTCTATTTTCGCGACGCAGCGCAGCCGGGTTTCGGCGCGCTGCACGCACGCAACCTTACTATTGAAGCGGTCGCAGCCTTGCTCGACGCCCGCTCACGGAGCCCCCTTGATGCTTGATTACATCCGCGACGGTCAGGAGATCTATCGCAACTCCTTCGCGATCATTCGTGCCGAGGCCAACCTCGACCGTATTCCGGCCGACCTGGAAAAGCTCGCGGTCCGTGTGATCCACGCCTGCGGCATGGTCGACGCCATCGACGGCCTGCAATTTTCCGAAGGCGCGGGCAAGGCCGGGCGTGATGCGCTGGCCGCCGGTGCGCCGATTCTGTGCGACGCGCGGATGGTCAGCGAAGGTGTGACCCGTGCGCGTTTGCCAGCCAACAACCCAGTGATTTGCACCCTGCGCGACGACAGCGTTCCGGAACTGGCTCGTGAGCTGGGCAACACCCGTTCCGCCGCTGCGCTGGAGCTATGGCGTCCGCATCTGGAAGGCAGCGTGGTGGTGATCGGCAACGCGCCGACCGCACTGTTCTATCTGTTGGAAATGCTCGACGCCGGAGCACCGAAACCGGCGCTGATTCTCGGCTTCCCGGTGGGCTTCGTCGGTGCCGCCGAATCCAAGGCGATGCTTGCGGCGGACAGTCGCGGTGTGCCTTTCGTCATCATGCAAGGCCGGTTGGGCGGCAGCGCCATGGCCGCCGCCGCCGTCAATGCCCTCGCTACGGAGATCGAATGATGCAGCAACCTGGACGTTTGATCGGTCTTGGCGTCGGCCCTGGTGATCCGGAACTGATTACTGTCAAAGCCCTGCGCCTGCTGCGTGAATCGCCGGTGGTGGCGTACTTCGTCGCCAAGGGCAAAAAAGGCAACGCCTTCGGCATCATCGAGGCGCACTTGCAGGACGCGCAAACGCTGCTGCCGCTGGTGTATCCGGTGACCACCGAAGCGTTGCCGGCGCCGCTGTCGTATGAACAAGTGATCAGCGATTTCTACGATGCGGCCGGCGAAGAACTTGCCGCGCACCTGGACGCTGGCCGTGACGTGGCGGTGATCTGCGAAGGCGATCCGTTCTTCTACGGCTCCTACATGTACCTGCATGATCGTCTGGCTGAGCGCTATGAAGCCGAAGTCGTGCCGGGTGTCTGCTCGATGCTCGGCGGTGCTTCGGTGCTGGGCGCGCCGCTGGTGTATCGCAATCAGAGCTTGTCGGTCCTGTCGGGTGTATTGCCCGCCGACGATCTCAAGCGTCGTCTGGCCGATGCCGATGCCGCCGTGATCATGAAGCTGGGGCGCAACTTTCCCAAGGTCCGTCAGGTACTGGAAGAACTCGGGCTGGCGGAACGTGCGCTGTACGTTGAACGCGCGACCATGGCCAATCAGAAAATTGTCCCGCTGGATCAGGTCGAGCCGATGTCGTCGCCGTACTTCTCACTGATCATTGTTCCCGGTGAAAGGTGGCAAGGCTGATGTCCAGTCCAGTTCCGGCGATTGTCATTCTGGGCAATGGCAGCCTCGCCACCGCGCGCAGGATCCAGCAGGTGTACCCCGGCGCGTTGATTCATGGCCTCACCGAACGAGTGCAAGGCGCGGACCGCGTCTATCACGAGTTCGGCGCCACCTTGCGTGAGTTCTATCAGCAGGACACGCCGATCATCGCCTTATGCGCTGCGGGCATCGTGATCCGCACGCTGGCCCCGCTTCTGCTGGAAAAAGGCGCCGAGCCGCCAGTGCTGGCCGTGGCTGAAGACGGCAGCGCCGTGGTGCCGCTGCTCGGCGGCCTCGGTGGCGTGAACGTCATGGCGCGCGAGATTGCTGCCGGTCTCGAGGTTGCTGCGGCGATCACCACCAGTGGTGAATTGCGCTTCGGCACCTGCTTGCTCAATCCACCCAGCGGTTACGCCCTCGGCGATTTGGAACTGGGCAAGCGCTTCGTCTCGGATTTGCTCGCCGGCCAAAGCGTACGCGTCGAAGGGGCTGCGCCGTGGCTGGCGCAGGCGCAGTTGCCGCAAGATCCTCAAGCGCATCTGTCGATCCATGTCGGCCATGCCGAGCGGACACCGGCAGCCAATGAATTGATGATTTACCCGCGCAATGTGTTGGTGGCGGTGAGCGGTGAGGTGACGGGTCTGCCAGACGCCATTCGCGCGACCCTGCATCAAGCGAAAATCGCCGTGCAATCGGTGGCGTGCCTGTTGGCGAGCGATCTGGACATGGCTAGCGCGGCATTGCGCGAAGCGGCACTTGAACTGGGTGTACCTCTGCGGTTTGCGTCGGTCAGCGGCGGCGTTAGCGAGTTGTCCCGCCACACCGTGCCGAACGCTACCATCGTGTCAGCGGATACCGGCATTGCCATCGCGGTGGCCACTCAGCCGCTGGACGCTGCGCAGATCGGCCGTGCACGCGGTCGTTTGGCGGTGATCGGCCTGGGCCCTGGCGCTGCCGAACTGATGGTGCCAGCGGTCAAGGCCGAACTGGCCAGGGCCACCGACGTACTCGGTTACGAAACCTACGTGCGCATGGCCGGGCCGTTCCGTGAAGATCAGGTGCTGCATTGCACTGACAACCGCGAAGAGATGCAGCGTGCCCGCCACGCCTTCGAGCTGGCGGCGCAAGGCCGTTCGGTGATTGTGGTTTCATCCGGCGACCCCGGAGTGTTCGCCATGGCGGCGGCGGTGCTTGAAGCGTTGCATGAGTCGAGTGAGCCGAGCTGGCACAGCGTCGATCTGGAAATCCTTCCGGGTGTTTCCGCGTCACTGGCGACGGCTGCTCAAGCAGGCGCGCCCTTGGGCCATGACTTCTGCGTGATGTCGCTGTCGGACAACCTCAAGCCTTGGGCGATCATCGAGAAGCGCCTGGACCTGGCCGCCGAAGCCGATCTGGCGTTGGCGTTCTACAACCCGATCTCGCGGTCGCGTCCTTGGCAGTTGGGTCGGGCACTGGAGATTGTCGCGCAACACCGCACTGCAGAAACGCCCGTGGTGTTGGGACGAGACATTGGTCGCCCGGGCCAGACCTTGCGCGTGACTACGCTGGGGCAGTTGACCCCGGATCAGGTGGACATGCGCACCATGGTGTTGATCGGCTCGTCCACCACCTGTGCATTTCCTCGTGCCGAGGGTGGTGAGTGGGTGTATACGCCGCGTTGGTACGGTATCAAGCCTGCCTCCTGAACCACAGCGGCCCCGCGTGGGCCGTTTTTCACTTGATACATTACCGTCTGCTGGTTTGGCACTTTCACTTTGGCGTTGATGCGTCATTTACTTCACCAGTCGTTGTGGGATTTATGACTCTCGCCACGACGAATCAATACTGTTTTCTGTCGCTGATTTCTTCCTTTATGCAGTGCTTTTTTTTTAGTCGATAACTTCGGCGTTGCGCATGAGTCACAGCGCCGCCTGTTTGTTGATGGTCCCGACCATTTTTGTTTGTCTAAGTGCGATTATTTAAGTCGGCAATATAAAGTTTTATTATTTTCAAATTTGATTGTATTGAAATTAATTGAATTTCATCGGGTTTGAAGTGCCTGCTTTTACGATTTAGTTTTGTCTCGTGTGAAGTGGTTGCTTTGCATAGTGGTTGGGTCTCGTTCAAAAATACGAAATGGTTGACGTTGTCGTCGAGCGGTATTTACGCGGCTGGCTTACAGAACTTAATTGCATGTATTGAAGCTGGAGAGTGCCTTGTCTAATAGTCATTTGGATGTTCCGTATGTCGGTGAATATGTAAAGTTCGCAAAACTTTTTAATCTTAAAGATCTTGAACAGGCGTTAATTTCGCACAAAGGTACCGATGAGTATGACGACGTCTTCAGGTATTACTCAGGCTGCATCGACTTGCTCGATTCGCCCAGGATGCTGGAGCCGCTGGGCCTGTTGAAACAGGCTTTGGCCTCTTTTGTCGGGCCTGAGGGTCGACCACGACGAACGACTGAGTCGCTTCCTCCCGAGCGCGCGGCCCCCGACGTGACAGGCATCTACGAACGGCTCGAAGGTTTCGAGGCTCGTTTGTCGAGCGGCGTGCAGCAATTGCAAACTCCAAAGACCGACGTTCCGGACAATCTGCACTTCGTCTGGCTCGGCGGTGGTATAGGAAATATCCAGCGCGACTACATCAATATCTGGAAGCAGACACTGTCTGGGCAGAACTACACCCTCAAACTCTGGTACGACAGCGATGCATTGCTGGCCTACGAAACCAATCGAATTATTGTCGAGGCGGCCAAGGCTGACGCCATGCTTAATGGCGGGCAGGCCAGTAGTACCGCTATTGAGCTAGGCGATAAGTATGAACCGCGGGTCATTGCTCTCAAGCAGCAGATGTTTGCGCACATTAATAAAGCGGTAGAGCGCGGTGAGAGCGCCGACGACGCCAGGATAGATCTGTTGGTTCGAGCCTATAGCCAAGATGAAGGACGGTTGAAAGTACTCAGGGAAAAAAACCGCCAGAGTCTGTTGTCGTTGAACGAGGGCGCTATTGTTCTTCGCGATCTCGCCACCGAGGCGACACCGTTGTACTTGCAGGACATCTACGAGCGAGAAATCAGCTTGCGTGGCAACTTTGCTGCCGCCTCCGATGTTGTCCGCGCCGAGGCGCTGTTCGCCGACGGTGGCAGTTATGCAGACGTGGATAACCTGCCGCCGCTGTTAGAAAACCTGGGCGGGGTGGATATCAGCCGGTTTGGCTCGGATGCACGCCTGGGTGTTTTGCAGCTGATACTTGACCACAGCCCTGAGTGGATGCCGGGTCGGCAGGTTTTACGCAGCAGGTACACCAGCTATTTCGAGCAAATTCCCGAGGAACACCGTGAGGCGCTGGAGAATTTTGCCAAGAGCAGCCCTGATATCAGCAGTGTTTTCCGGCGCCCGGTAGAGCGCCAAGTGCGACCGGATGGACTGCGTGCCGTCGCCGAGCAAAGCACGTTGAGTAATGCGTTCATGATGGCTCATCCCGGCTCTGCGATGCTCAAGGCCGTTCTCGACCGTTTCAGCTTTAACTATGAGGTGCTTGATGCCACTACTCGGTTAGCCCTTGAAAGGAAGATTGCTCCTTCCGATTCTCATGCTGTGGCCGACCTTGGCATGGAGATTATCGAGAAAAGGTTAAGGCTCTTGGGCGAGCTGTCGGCGGAGGAGTTTCAGTCCGCCGCATTTCTGACTGTAGCGGTTGCAAAGTACTTCAGGGACGGTATTCGTCCCGATAGCGAGGTGACGATTTATTTGACCGGACCCGCCGCCATGCGTGATGGCATCGCGGATTACGCAAAGATGCATTTCACGCAACAGAGTGCTGAAGCCTCGCGAGCGGATGTCGCCATCCCAGCCATCGCAACCGTCAACCTGGCGACCGAGGAGGAGCTGGATCACTCTTGGAAGGAGAACGAGAATGATTTCACTCAATGGCTGAGCAGAGAAAAAATACGATGGGAAACGGGGCAATTCAAGGCGCGCTATGCCGGCGATGTCACACAGCTGCTCAAGTACCAGCGTATTGATTTCGAAGAAGGCTGGCCGGTGATCGAAGGTCGTCATGTGTTGATCACCGATCTGTTGCAGCAACTGGCCGATGATCTCGGTGAGCCATTTCGCCAGGCAATGAGTCAGCGCCATAACGGCAGCGTGACGTTTGATAAGCCGTTGTCCCTGAGCTTCGATGACCGGCAAGCGATCATTGCTCAGGACGCCAACATCCGCCCCCCGGCATCCCTCCCGGACGCGGCGACACAAAATCTGTCGGTGGATGAACTGCTGAGCCAGGTCGCCAAAGACCCACTTCTCACCGTGAAGCTAAACCCGCTGCAACGTCTGTTGCTGGGTGGGCTATTGGGGGTCAATGCCCTGGATAACCATCATTTTGATGCCGCCAGTGCAACGCTTGAAAACCTTGCCAATACGATGTCGGAGTTGGGAGTCATCCACCGTTACGGGGCCATTGAGCGGGAGTTGTTCAAGCAAAGTCATTCGGCTTTCCTTGCCGGGTTGACGCGTGCTTCCAACCCGCCTGTCGCCTTGTCCGAAACGAGTGTTGATCTCAAGAAACAGGCACTCGAACGTCCGCTGACCCTGGTGGAATGGGGACGTTTGGTCGCCAGGATTCAGCAAGTGGCGAAGCTCGAATACCGCGACCGTATTGGCGAGCGAATCGGTGAAGTGCTGGAGAGCTTTGATCACGGCAGTTTCAAATTGGTGCCCCAGGACTTGTTGCTCGAAGGATCGGGCGATCGGGTTGCCGGACGCTGTTACCCACTGGCACTGGCCATGGCTGCTGCGCTCCACAAAGGCAACAATGCGGCAAACACTTTGAGAGAACGCTTTTACCTGGCCGTCATCGAGCCTGAGGCCGCGGACTCAAAGGCGTTTGTGAGCATGATCGAGGAGTTGCGTGACGCGCCTGTCAATGACATAGGCAAGCCACTGATGCGCTCTAATCTGGCTCAGGTCGTAGCGATACTGGAAGAAAAAACGGCCAGTACGACCGTAATGCTCAATTCGGACAACCACTCGATGCTAGTGGCGAAAATCTTTGAAGGCGAGCACAGCATTTACCTGCTCTACGACCCGAATTTAGGGATCTTCGAGATTGTTACGTCGTTGGCGTTCAGTGACGCATTGACGCACTTTTTCCTGCGCAAACAAATGGCGGCGCACTACGCAGCCTTTGGCGATGCGCAACGGCCGACCTTCGATCTGATCGAGCTCGATGGCGCCAAACTGAACAAGCTAGTGCTTGCCTCCGGCAGTGAGGTATCAAGCCTGTCCGAGCCGGGTGCTTTGCCTGAACAAGCGCTGCCCAGGGTTCGGCAACGTGTGGCCAGTGCCCGTGGACAGTCGCTGGTCAACAATGCGGCGCTGGGCAGTTCATTGCTGGAACTGGACGCGCACTGGTGGGGTGGGCAGATCGCGCAGGCGACGCGGCAGTTGCAGGAGCAACACGGACTGGCGTCGGATTCTGTTGCGTTGTTCGAGACACTGGAGATAACCCCGACAGGGGAATACACAATCAGTCTGGTCAACACCGATGCCGGGCAGACCATTGAGCGTGTCACCACCGGCGATCACCGGTTTCTGAGAATTAAAAACTTCCTCTCCGAAACCTTCCATTCATTGGCCGCGCGCCCGCGTGCGTCGGTCAATCCGCTTGATCCGACGGACGCCGGCAGCGTTCATACGCTCAATGCCGGGTTCACCGTACAAGCCTTGATGAACGTACTGCGTCGTCACGAGAGTGCAGCGAGCGGTGGCGACAAGGCCCTGACCACCGCCATTCGCCTGCATGCCTACGTCAACTATGCCCAACTGGCCCATGGCAACGTGGTGGATGTGATTGGTGTTGTGAAACTGGTCCGCCAGGCACTGGACGATGAAAAGCTGATCGCCCGCACCAGCGCACCGTTGGTGCAAAAGGCCTTGGGGCATATCGCCAATGAAGGCGTCGGTACTGTGCTGGGGCTGGTGAATGTCGGGTTTGATATTTACCAGTTGAGCCATGCCACCAATGAGATTGAAAAGGCGCAGTTCGGGACGCAGTTGGCCTTCGACTCCGCGAGTACGGTGTTGGGCGCAGCGGGTCTTGGGGCAGCCCTGGCTGGTGCGGGTACGGTGGCCGCGGTGCTGGGGGGCGCCGGGGTGATTCTTGGCGGGTTGGCAGTGGGCGTTACTGCGCTGGCCGAAGGTTTTGCAACGATTGCGGAGGAAGCCAAGGAGGTCGCGCTGTTTTTTGATGGGCTTGAAAAGGCGTATGTACAAGGCGGCTATTACCTGGACAGGGCGTCGAATGCCTGGATTGCGCACCCCTTGCTGGTGTTTGCCGATTTGGATTTGCGCGCATCCACCGTCCATTTCGACAGTCCGAAATTGTTCCCGCTTCGGGACCATTTCGGGGTCCCGGATTACGATGTGGATTACACCCGAGCCGTCGATATTCGCCAGGGCCTCGGGTTGCCGGATTCGGCGCGTTTCTCACCACAGACAGGACAGACAATCGTTCTGCCCGGCAGACCCAGGACCTGGTACGGCTACAGATACAAGTTGCTGCCGTTCGTCACGTTTCGTCACGCCGGCGGTTACGACACGGCACGTCGACTGGAGAAAAAGAACGAACAGGGGCAATGGCAGTTTCTGTTTTCGTTCTTCTCGTTTCCCGGTGAGTACGTGATCAACCAGCTGATCCCGGCCTACAAACCAACGGTATTCAATGTTCGTCTCGATAACGTCGAGCGTTCACTCGCAATACCTGCGCTGCCGAAGATGTGGCACGGGCTGCTGTCCTACCGGATAGAAGGCGCAGGTGCTCAATGTTCCGTGCTGCTTACCCCCGGGGTGCGCCTTGAACTCGCCGCACCCGGTCACATTGCTATGGAATGGGTGCTGCGCACCCCATGGTTGACGGAGACAGACATCCGGGTAGAAGCCGGTGGGCGTCTTGTTTCGAAGACGCTGGATGTGACATTCAATGGCGGTGGCGTTCACCATGTGTTGCTTCAGCTGGCGGGTAACAAAATCGTGCAAGTAGATCTTGTTGCACGGCGGTTGGAGGTTGTCGAAGAAGACGCTGATCCGGCCGTCGGGGAACAAGCGTTGCTGGATCACTTCAAGACACTGACCCATGAACATCGCCTGGCCACGTCTTACACCCCCGTTCGCAACTTCGTGGTGCCGTTCGAAAAGCCGGGAGAACCCAGGAAGGTAACCGCGTATTACGACTCGGCGCAGGATCGTTTTCTGTACATCCGCGATCCGAATGTCCTGTCTCCCGATGAGGTGATACTGGGCGCGGTGGTGGAGGGCTCGGCTTACTTCTATCACCCCGGGTCTTTCTATGTCTGGCAGGTCGATGCGATCACCGGCACGCTGGTTCAGCGCTATCGTTTGCTTATTGGAGATGGCCTGGCGATTGTCCGCTTCGAGGCCGTGACCAATGGCGGCATTCAAGTCGTGCAGCAGCTCACTGGAAAGGACGGCCAGCGCAATGAGCTGACCTATGTGGTCCATGACCGGGCCATGTTGCTCAGCTCGATCACCCGCGGTCAGGATCCTGCGTTGCAGCTCGTTTTGGAGGCTGACACGCTGAGGGACTGGAAGCAGGTGCTGGGCGACTATGTGTTGCTCGCAGAGTCCGCCACTACAGTGAACTGGCGTCCCGGTGCACTGGTTTCGATTTGTTGGCAGATCAATGACAAGTTGCGGGATCTGGTCTGGGTGCGCAGCAGTGATGGGTTGATTATTCGGGCACCTGCCAGGCGTCACCATGCGCGGGGATGGCCAGACTCGATCAAGGCCTTGAATGAGCTTCTGCTCACCACTCCCGCCGGTGTCGAGGGCGACGTGTTTGTTACCTACGACAAACCTCGTCAAAGCCTCATGTGTCAGCAAAGGTCGATGGTGGATGGTCGCGCACAATGGTCGTCCAGCAACATCTCCCCCCCAGGGCTGAAAAATGTTATCGCCGTTGGGCGGGGTTATCTCGCGTTGACCGACTCGGGTCTGTTCTTTGACTTTACGCCGGACGGGGATCTGAGCTTTGGCGGGCTGACCGAACACTGGTTCAAGGATCGGGCTCAGTGGTGGTCGGTGCTGGAAACGGTTGCGGTGCAATACCCGGTGTCGAGTTTTGCCATCCTGGGTTTGACCGGTTTCAAGGGAGATGCCTTGTGCGCCTGGTACCTGGATGGTCGGCTGCTGCTCGCTGAAATGGGGCACGGCAAAGAAGTACGGTTGCTGAGTATTACTCCAGACAATCAGGCCACCTGGCTGTTTGATCTTTCAAACGGCAGGATTGTCCGTCAGGGTTTTATCGATCCAGACCGCTTGAGCACGGCATTTGCCCAGGGAACGAAACTCTTACTGGCTGAGGCATTGCCAGCCCCGACGCAGGAATGGGCGAGCTGGACCTTTAGCGACGTAACTGTGGAAGGCTCTGGCCTGAGGGCAACGACGCTTGAAGGTGTGGAGGTGGATTTGCAGTACAACGAACCGGTACGGATTACCGGCGTTGACAGCCATTGGGTCGCTGCACAGGAAGATGAATTGAGTGAGGGCCTGGCGGCGCTGGCGAACGAACATCGATGCGCCGATTTTCTGTCCGTCAAAGACCCTGACTACCAACAATGGTACGTGGTCCGGACCGGACGGTTGATCCGCATTCCGAAGACCGCGATTGCTGCGCCATTCACGCTCGTCGGCACCCAGCATCAAACCAATGTGATGCTGCATGACCACGGGAATGGTTTTTTGCACACCTATCCGCAGAACAACAAGGTCGGGCCGCTCGGCTATGTCCAGCGAAACGCCGAAGTCCTGGTAGTCGAGGGGGCGAAAACGAGGACGGACCTGCTCCCGTTGATTGCCGATGATGTCAGCATCCTGGTGCTCAAACTGGGTCAAGGTTCAACGACCTGTCGGCTCACCCGAGCCGCGTGGTTGAAACTTGAATCGGTCATCGTCGATTGCCGCCATTCGCTTGACCACTCGCCCTCGGTTCCGGGAAAACTGATCTGGGATATCGTGGTTGCGGATCAGTTGTGGGCGAGCCGGGTCGATGAGCACTTGGTGATTGTGGATGCGGACAGCGGACACAGTTTGATCTTTCGCGACGTGTTCTCGACCGATGTCGTTTTGCAACGGAACGTATTTCTGACGATGAGCAGCTATCAGTCCTTCGCGGTGTCAACACTGGTGAGTGCCCTGGCCAGGAAGGGCAGCACGAACAGTGTGTTACTCAAAGACATTTTGCCCACCGCAATAGTTGAAAAAATAGAAGATTGAGTTCTGACAGCCACTGACACATTGAACCTGTTCGATGTGTCAGTGGCTGTCTTTTTTTTTCATAAGGATATGAAAATGAAAAGTACAACGACGGGAACGCTAAATCAGACTGACACTATTTCCACGCCGTTTGATCGCAGCGAGTTGGAGTTTGCGTTGAGCGGTTTCAAAGACATGCCGGAGCATGCAGCGGCCTTGCGTTACTTCGACGGTGCTACCGAAGCGTCGAGTCTTGACGCCCAACTGACGCCGATAAGCCTATTGAAGGAAACCCTCGAATCAATAAACCCGAAAGGTTCGGCTGCCACACTGCAAAAAGTCCGGGATAAATTGACGGACTATTTCCTGCGTTTGAGTACAACTGTCGAACTACTGAATACAGCCAAACCCGTCCCTAAAAAGTTGCACTTTGTCTGGGTGGGCGGGGGCATTGGCGCTATTCAGGGAGACTACATCAATGTCTGGAGGCAAATGCTTGCCCCACAGGGTTACAGCCTCAACCTGTGGTATGACAGCGATGCTTTGCTGGCCCATGAGACCCATCGCATTATCGTCGAGTCAGCCAAAGCGCTGGGGGCGATTTCTGCGCCACATGGCGCAGTCGATACGTCTGCTGCGCTGGCTCGTCGTTACATCGAGCGAACTCGAGTGTTGCGACAGCAGATGTTCGAGCATATCCAGACTGTCACTCAGGCGGGCGGGAGCGCCGATCAGGCGCGGATCGATCTTTTAGTCAGTGCCTATGGCCAGGACGAAGGTGCGCTCAAGGCGCTCAAGGCCCGCAATCTTCAATCTCTGCAACGCGTGGAAATTACCCATCGAGACATACACGTAGAGCTTATCGATCAACCGTTGTTCGATATCTATGAGCGCGAAATCTCGTTTCGCGCCAACCTGGCAGCCGCATCCGATATCACACGTTTACAAGTTCTGAATGTCGAGAGTGGAACCTATCTTGACGCTGACTTGCTGCCGTCTCTGCATAAAGTGCTCGGCGGTGTGGATCTCGTCGCCTTCAGTGCCGAAGAACGTATAGGTGTGATGCAGGTATTGTTCGATCACAACCCGACACTACTTCCGAATCGGGGGCAGGCCTATGCGGATTTTCGCCCCAAGGTGGCTGAACAACACAGAGAGGCGATAACAGCATTTGCCAAAAGCATGCCGTCCCTCGGCGATATTTTTGCGCCGTTCAATGACGTCATGGTTGCAGCGAACGGGCTGCGCGTCGGGAACAAAAACATGCTTGACTCGATGCCTGATCAAATCAAGACGCCATTCAACGGATTATCCAATGCCCTGTTGAGTGGGCATGCGGGTTCTGCGCAACTCACCGCCGTTATGGAAAAAATTCGCAGCAACTATCAGTTCCTGGACCGGGTCGTTGCGCAGGCCTTGAGCAGCAATGTATCGCTTCAGGATCACCGGGTATTTTCCGATCTGATTGTCCGGGCGCTGGAGAGAAACCACGGTTCGATTTCAAGTTGGGAGGCGAATATGCAAAGCCTCACCAGTTTTGCGCAGGCGATCAATGACTATGATGCCGACGGCATCAAATTCGGCGCCCAATCGGCCATTGCGATGAGCGGGCCGACGGCGGTGTCCAGCGGTTTGAGTGACTTTGTCGAAGACCATGCGGTGCTTGAAAGCCGCCAACTGATCAGCGACAAGGTTGACCTGTTCGACGGCTTTAACCTCGCCACCGAAGAAGAAACCCATCACAGCTGGAAAGACAATGCCAGGACTGAGGCGGCCTGGTTCGAGCTTGAAACAACCAAAGCGAGCCAGGGCGGCTATAAGGCCCATTTCAAAGGCAACATCACGGAGCTGCTTAAAGGTCGGCTTATGACGTTTGAAAAGGGTTGGCCTGTGATTGAAGGCCGTCCCGTTTTACAGACCGACCTCTTGCAGCAACTGATGGATGACCTCGGTGTCCCCTTCATCCGGGCCATGAACGAAAAACTCAGCGGCGACCTGAGCTTCGATAAGCCTTGGTCCCTGAGCTTCGATGAGCGTCAGCGGATCCTGGCGCAAGCCCGTGTCGAACTTCCGGTCTCACACGGTTTTGAGCCGATCGGTAACTTGAACGAAATGATTGCCCGTATTGGCCACGGCTCTCTGCCGCTTGATCAGTTGAGCCCGGTGCATCGAGTACTACTCGGGGGGCTGTTCGGCGCGCAGACGCTGGATAATGCCGGATTCGACGATGCCTGGCGGCGCACCCGAACCCTCGCTCAGAGCACCGCCGACCTGGGTTTCGCCCAGCGTTATCTGGCCATCGAGCAGGCCTTGCTCGCACGCAGGCATCCTGCATTCGAAGCCGGGTTTGTAGTTGCCCAGGCATCGGTTGAGCCATCGAAAAACAGCGCTCAGGTGCTCAAGGCCCTTGCGTTCGAGAAGCCGTTGACCTTGCGTCAATGGGGCGAGCACATGGCCCGCATCAGGTTTCAGGCCCAATACGAACTGCGCCAGCACATCTTCCAGCGCAGCGCCACGGTGCTGGAAACCTTCATCGCGCAAGGTGCTTCGACGGGGAGGTTGATGCCCCAGGGGTTACTGGTCAGAGGTGAAGGCGATCCCGGAAGGCGCTGTTATCCACTGGTGTTGGCTATGGCGGCAGCCCTCGAAAAAGGCCCCTCGGCCGTGGACGCTTTGAGCGGCAGGTTGGCCAATGCCAACCTTGCGCCCGACGCCAATGAAACCCATGCTTTTCTGCGGACCCTCGATGAGCTGCGAACCGTGCCAATGGCGCGGTCGGGCACTTTGTCAGGAGAGTCCGGGCTGAATCAGGTCATGCAGACACTGGAAGCCAGGACTTCCACCAGTACCTTGATGCTCAACACCGAAAGCCATTCCCTGTTGGTGGCAAAAGTCGTCAATGGCGAGTCGAGTGCCTATCACTTCTACGATCCGAATTTCGGTGTCTTCGGATTTGACCAGGCGCAGGACCTGCACCGTGGTCTGGAGCGATTTCTGAGCAGCCCTGAGCTGGCCAAACTCTATGAGATCAGTTACTTGATGGAAGCGACGTTCAACGTCGTCGACCTCAATGGCCCGCGTATTGCCGATCTGACACTGCCGTCGCAGATCAATGTGTCGGGTTTGCTGAGCCATGATCCGATCAGCACCGGTGTAACGGTGGCGCCATGGGAACACCATGCTGAGTTACGGGCCCGTTCATTGGCGGAAAATGCCCGACTGGGGCGTGGACTGAACGAGCTGGACGCCCGTCACTGGGCGCAGCAGATTCAGCACAGCGCTGATCGCCTCCACGCGGAAAGTAACCTTGGGCGAGACTTTGTTCCGGTGTTCGACAGTGTGCGAGAGGTGTCGGGTGGACACTATGAAATCAGCCTGGTCAATCTCAAGGACCCCACGCGCACCGTCAGGGTGTCAAGCACCGACGGAGTTCTGTCGCGGATCCGCTCCTACCTGACGGAGACCTTCCAGACACTGTCGGTCAAGCCGTCCGTACCGGGTTATGTCGACCCGACCGATGTCAGCGCCGTGCATACCTTGAATGCGGCTTTTACGGTTCAGGCGCTGCTGGTGGCGCTCCAGTCCCATGAGCAAATCAGCGACATCAATGAAGACCGGAGCCTGACGACTGCCGTGCGAATGCACGGTTACCTCAGTTACGCGCAACTGGCCCATGGCAATCTGCTCGACATCGCGGATCTGGTCAAACTGTTCAGGGTGGCGTTAAACGACGCACCGCTGGTCGCCCGGACCTCCTCCTCGGTAGTGGTCAACGCGCTGGGACATATTGCCAGGGATGGTTTGGCCACGGTGATGCAGCTGGCTACTCTGGGTTTCGATATCTATCTGCTGGCCAATGCCAAGGACGATCTGCAACGGGCGCAATACGGCACGCAGTTGGCGTTCGATTCCGCGGGGTTGGCACTGTCTGCGGCCGGCATAGGCGCCGGCCTGGCAGGTGCCAGTACGGCAGCTGCGTTTCTTGGCGGGGCCGGTGTGATTCTGGGCGGGCTGGCCATTGGCGTGAGCGCGCTGGTCGAAGGGTTCAACGGCACATTGGAGCGAGGACGGCGGATCGGTCAGTACCTGAACCGCGTCGATAAGGCGTATCGCTCGGGCGGTCACTCGATCAGGGAGGGTGTGTTTTATCCGAGTCCTTATGCGGTCATCCGCGAGATTGATTTGCGCAACCAGCGACTGACGTTTGGTAGTCAGGAAATTTTATCGGCCAACACCTCCGTGCTGCACCCGCCGAATGACAATCCTGATCGTTCGAAAGCCATCAACATTCGACAACACCTTAAGTTGCCGGAGCATGCGGCTATTGGCGATTTGACGACCTTTCAGGCCATTGTCCTGCCGTGTGTGGCCAACACCTGGTTCGGTTTCAATTACTCGGCCCTGCCGTTTTCGACCACGCGTTCCGAGCATTTTGAAACTGCGCTGAAGCTGGAGTACGACACAGCAGGCAATCGCCAGTTCTGGTTCACCTTTTACAAGTTCCCCACCGAGTACATCTTGCACAACTTGTATCCGAAAGAGGTCGAGACGACGATCAGTGTCTTGCTGGATAAGGAGCCGCGTTCGTTGCTGGTGCCCGAGCTGCCCAAAATGTTGCACGGCAAGCTGTCCTACAGTGTTGAAGGGGTGGGCGGTCATTGTGCGCTGACACTCGCCCCGGGCGTGCGATCGGTCAATCTGTCGCTGGCACAGAAGGCTCGCCCCATGGCCTGGACGCTGCGTGCGCTCTGGTTGAGCGAAGAGGACATCGTTGTCGGCGAAGGCCTTTTGAAGGTGGGAACTGTCGACGTTCACGTCATGGGTACGCCTGAATTGGTTATCCAGACTTCGCATAACTCGTTTCGAGTCAACTGGGCAAAACAGCAGTTGCTGCTCGAAGAGCTGGAGAACGATCCGACTGTCGACACTGCGATTATCCAGGCCCGAGTCAGGAAACTGGCCCGCACCAATCGTTTGGCCAGCCCATTCACAGCGGTACAGAATTTCCCGGTTCCGTTCGCAGACCCACAAGAACCACAACTCACCACGGCTTTTTATGAGCAGGCCCGTGATCGTTTTATCTACGCTCGCGACCTCCCATCAGCACTGGCGAACCAAGCCAGGCTGGGCGCGGTGATGGGTGGGCAGGCGTATTTCTATTGCTCCCGGGAAGCACTCATCTGGCGCTCTGACGTGGTCACCGGGCAGGTCAATCGATTCTATAGGCTGATGGATCCGGTGCCCGGTTCGAGCATTTCGGTGTTCCAGGTCCTGGGGCCGGGGGTCATTCGGATTGTCCAGCAAGTGACCCAGCGCACTGGGCGTGAAGCCGAGGTGGTCTACCTATTGGGTGAGGACGAAGTCTTGCTGCTGGCGATTGCAGGTCATCTGACCGACCGTCAGCAAGACCTGCTGCTCAAGGGCGCCATGCCTGGGTGGTCGAACTTCCTGTGGGATTACGAACTGTTGGTCAAGGACTCGAAACTTTGGCCTTTGACCCAAGTGATAGTCGTGGATTATCAGCCAGCGGCGTTTGTCTCGATAACACCTTTGACCCAGGGCAGAAAGGAACCGGTCAGCACGTGGGTCCGTGCTGCTGATGGCCTGCTGATTCGTCCCAATGTGCCGCAGATTGAGGGGCCGGGCGGCGCGGTCAGCCCGATGTTGCTGACACCCGCGACCAGCACGGGCGATACCGTCCTGTTCTTTGACAAGCACAATCGGACCCTCTATCGCCAGAAGATCGGGATGACTGTCACCGGTGTGGATGCCCAGGCTGAGCGTATCGGGCCCTGGAATGTGATTGAAGTCATCGCCAATGAAAAACGCTACGTTGCGTTGACCAGGGAAGGGCTGTATTTCGATATCAACGAGCAAGGGCAGTCGCAGCTGGCCGGAGTCTCCGAAGACTGGCTGGAGGATGCCAGAGGGCCGTTGGGCATTGGCTTTGAGTTTTGGACCGACGTTGAGGCGCTTGCGAAGGCGCATCAAGCGTCGAGCTTTTCGATTCTTGGTCTGGGCACCGGCGTACGGGATGAAAAACTGTGTGCCTGGTACGTCGACCATCGATTGCTGATTGCTGATGTGGGCCCCGGCAAGGTAGTGCAGTTGGTGGCAACGCCTCCAGATGAGGAGGCGGGCTGGCTGCTGGATATTTCCGTTGGGCAACTTTACCGCCAAGCGTTCCTTGAGCCTGAAAAACTACCGACACTCTTTGATAATGGTCTTCAGCTTCTGCGGAAGGACCTGTTGCCTGTGCTACAAAAGGTCTGGCCCGAATGGTCTTTTGCGCAGGTATGGACACAGGGTGCCGGTCTGCGAGGGCGGACGCTTGAAGGGGTTGAACTCGAGATGATGTTCGGTGAACCGGCACGTATTGTCGGCGTCACGGGAGACTGGGTTCTGGCGCAACAGGGTACGAATTACCCATACGATGCGGGGGTGAGGCAAGCGTTAAAGGCGCTGGTGAGCAAGCATCCCCACGAAGCATTTGTATCGGTTGGCGGTTACTCGGGCTACCAATGGTACGTCGAGGGCATCGATCGTGTGGTGGGTGAGGTCAATACGAGCCTGGAAACCCGACTGCTGGGTGTTCGAAACAAAGCTGTTGCCTTGTTACATGAAACGCCCAGCCAACTGACATACAGCGCTTCGAAGGATGTGTGGCTGGAGAACAGCGTTGCACGTCGTGAAGCCGAGGTGTTGATGCTGGAGTTTCAGGGTGAGCTCAATGACGTTATGCCGTTGATACCTGACGGCGTTACCCAGTTGATCTTGAGTTATGGGCCCAGAGCGATCAGCTGCAGCGTATCGAGCACTGTCTGGCAGCGGCTTGAATGCATTGTGGTTGATTGTCGTCGTTCGTTGAGCGCTGAGTCTCTGATGCCTGGCACATTGATTCTGGATACCGGGGCGCAGGATGTGTGGCGGGTCAGCCTGGTTGAAAGGCAGTTGCTGTTCACCGATCCGAACACCGGGCACAGCCTGATCTTGCGCGATCACTCCGACGATTTGGCCGAGCGCCGCGCGGTGAGCCTGAGTCTTCAGGTTCATGGCACCACAGTGACCGTAACCCTTGATCAGCTAGTGCAGGCACTGGCCATCGATGGCGAGGACAGGCAGCTCGCCGCGCTAATGACGAAGGTGGGCGTCACGGAACCAGATAGCCCTTCACCCCGGTAAAGATGATCTGCGCCGCCAATGCGCAGACGAACAACCCCATCAACCGGCTGACGATCTGCAAGCCCTGGTCACCGAGAATCCGCTCGATGCGGTTGGACAGATAAAGCACCACGCCGACCGTAAAACTGGCCAGGGCAATACTGAGAATGGCCGTGAGTTTGTCGTCCCAATGAGGCTGACTCACGCCCATCACCAGCAAGGCGCCGATGGTGCCGGGGCCGACCGTCAGGGGAATGGTCAGCGGGACGATGGTCACGTCCTGCTGCACGTTGTCGGTTTGCACCGCCGACTTGCCCTGGGCCATGCCCAGCGCCGAGATAAACAACACACTGCCGGCGCCGATGCGGAAGGCGTCCACGGTGATGCCGAAGACACTGAAAATCACTCGCCCGAACAGGTACAGCAAGACGCTGGAGACCAGCGTGGCTGTCGCCACTTTCCAGGCCAGTCGACGCTGTTCCTTGCGCGAATAACCGCGGGTCAGGCTGATGAAGCAGGACAATACGAAGAACGGGCTGTAGAGCACCAGCATCTTCAGGTAAACGCTGAACAACACGTGGAGCATGGTGCAAGCTCACTGGCGAGGGAAGTCGAGGGGGAGTCTATCAGGCGCTGCGGGGTCTGTCGGCTCAGGACGTTTGAGTCGCTGCCCGGATCTGCTGATCGCGCTGGGCCACCCAATGCTCGATCAGGTCACGCAGTTGCGACAGCTCGACCGGTTTGGCCATATGCCCGTCCATACCGGCCTGGCGTGCACGTTCTTTGTGCTCGGCGAGGATGTGCGCAGTCAACGCCACCACCGGCGTGCGAGTCCGCTGATTACCGACTTCCCAGGCACGCAATTGCTGAGTTGCGGAGAAGCCGTCGAGGATCGGCATTTCGCAATCCATCAGGACCAGGTCATAACGCTGGGTTTTCATCGCCTGCAAGGCTTCTTCGCCATTGCTGGCGGTATCCGGTTGCAGGTTGAGCTTGCCTAGCATGCCGCGAATCACCTTGGTCGAGATGCTGTTGTCTTCGGCCACCAGGATGCGGAAATCGCTTGGCACCTTCACCGGTAAGGTCGGGCCGATGGGCAGGTGCTGTGAGATGGAGAGGCCCTTGTTTCGCTGGTTCAACTCGTCGGCCAACGTCGTCTTGAGGGTGTAACCGGCCACCGGTTTGGCGAGGATGCGTTTGATCCCGGAGTTGCGCGCGATGATCTTGCTGGGCGCATTGCTGATGCCGGTGAGCATGATCAGCAGGATGTCGTGGTTCAGGCTCGGGTCTTCCTTGATCTTGGCCGCCAGTTGCATGCCGGTCATGCCGGGCATGTTCTGGTCCAGCAAGACCACGTCGAAGTAATCGCGCAAGTGAGCCTTGGTGCGCAGCAGCGCCAGCGCTTCCTTCCCGGACGCTACGGCACTAACGTTCAGGCCCCAGGCGGTGCACTGTTGCACCAGCACTTTGCGACAGGTGTCGTTGTCGTCCACCACCAGTACCCGTGCACCCTGCAGGGGGCCATCAAGGTCAGATGTCGGGTGTTCGAGGCGGTCAGGGTCCAGCGGCAGGGTCAGCCACAAGGTGCTGCCCTGGTTGGCGCCGCTCTTGATCCCGAACTCCCCTTGCATCAAGCGAATCAGCTGACGGGCGATCACCAGTCCCAGGTTGCCTCCCAGACGGGTGGCCGAGAGGAAGTGCTTGCTGTGCAGTTCGGCGTGCATCAATGCGTCGCGCTCTTCGGCGTCCATCGGCTCACCGCTGTCCTGCACGGCAATGCGCAAGCGCGGTTTGGCACTGCGCTCATCGAGCGCGACGACGATCAGGATTTCGCCTTCGTCGGTTTTCTTCAGGGCGTTTTCCAGCAGGCTCAGCAAGGTCTGACGCAGGCGAGTCGGGTCACCGCTGATGACGCGCGGCACTTGCGGCTGGATAAAGCTGATCAGCTCGACGTTCTGCTGTTCGGCCTTGGCGCGGAAGATGCTCAGACAATCTTCGATCAGTGCGTTGAGGTCGAACTGCACATCGTCCAGTTCGATCTGCCCGGATTCGAGCTTGGAGATGTCGAGAATCTCGTTGATCAGTGTCAGCAGTTCGTTGCCGGCACTGTGGATGGTCTGTACATAGTCGCGCTGCTTGACCGAGAGCGGCGTGCCCAGCAGCAGCTCGGTCATGCCCAGCACGCCATTCATCGGGGTGCGGATTTCGTGGCTGATTTTTGCCAGGAATTCGGCCTTGGCGTTGATCTCGGCGTTGCTGGCGGCCAGGTCGCGGCTGACGCTGAAACGGTCTTCGGTGATGCTGCGCTGACGTTCGCTCAAGGCAATGCTCATCAACAGGCCACTGATACAGATGAACACCAGCAACGTGGTGATCAGACCTTGAGGCTCCACCAGGGTCAGCCCCAGCAGGGCGGGCAGGATAATCAGCGTACCGGCGTTGAACACCACCATTGCCGCCACGAAAAGACGTGCCGGACGATAGCCTTTTTGCCAGTGATAGGCGCTGACGAACAACATGGTCAGGCCCGCGAGGGCGACCAGCGCGTAGGTAATGATGTTCAGCGGTAGCGTGTTGACGAACAACAGCAGCAAGCCGCAGACACTGATGAGCAGGATGTCGCCCAACAGCAGCTTGTTCAGCGGGTGCGGGCCGAGCGGGGCGAAGAAACGATAGGCGAACATCAGGCCGCAGGGTGCCGTCAGCAGCAGGGCGAGGTAAGCGCCCGGTGTCTGGACCGCGTGCCAGTTCGGCAACCACGGGCCGGCCAGGTTCAGCAGCAGGACCAGGCTGAGCATCAACAGCCCTTCGCAGCCCGCCAGCCAGAGACTGCTGCGTGAACGGGAGTAGGCATAACGAATGAGGTTGTGCAGGATCAGCATCGCGATACAGCCGAACAACAGTCCGTAGATCAGCGTCTGATTCTGATTGGCCGCGGTCATGACCGCCGACTGCAGGGTGATGTAAGGCCTCAATTGATGGTCGGAGACCAGTCGCAGGTAAACATCGAGAGGTTTTTCGTTTTGCGGCAACGGCAACATGAAGTCGCTGCTGGGCAGTGGCCGTTCAGCCTGGGGCTGGCCGGTGCCGGTGTTCAGTTGCTCGATCAGCGTGTCGCCGTCCAGCACATACAGATTGAGGTGCGACAGGTCGGGCGCGGATACCCGCAGCAACTGTTCATGCTTGCCGGGAGCGAGTCTGAAACGCAGCCATAACGCGCCATCGGGCTCGGCGGCGGTGAGGCGGTCGAGTTCAATGGGGCTGAATTGATTGGTGTAGCGAGCGGAACGGATGTCGCTGAGCTGCAAGTCGCCCTGTTCGTCGAGCAATACCGCCCAGCCACTGCCTTGCGCGGCCTGGGCCGGGAGCATGCAGAGCAAGGTCAGCAGAGTGACGGTGAAACCTATGGCAATCCTGAGCCAGCGCACGGCGAAATCCCTTCGTAGGTTGATGCCAGAATATAACTATGCGCGGCGCCGGAATAGTCCGGCAAGGGCCCGAAGCCCTTGCCTGGCCGAATGGCGTTCTTATTCCTGATTTTCGCCACGCTCGCGGGCAATGGCACGGTAGCCAATGTCCTTGCGATAGAAACAGCCTTCCCAGTCAATTTTGGCCGCCAGCTTGTAAGCCTGCTGCTGAGCGGCATCGACGCTGGCACCCATTGCCGTGGCGCAGAGCACCCGACCACCGGCCGTCACCACTTGACCGTCCTTGAGTGCAGTACCGGCGTGGAAGACTTTGCCTTCCAGTGCGGCAGCTGCATCGAGGCCGTTGATGGCAACGCCTTTAGCGTAGTCACCAGGATAGCCGCCAGCCGCCAGCACGATGCCGACGCTCGGACGCGGATCCCATTGTGCTTCGACCTTGTCCAGGGCTTGCGCCAGCGCCGCTTCGACCAGCAACACCAGGCTCGACTGCAAACGCAGCATCACCGGTTGGGTCTCAGGGTCGCCGAAACGGCAATTGAACTCGATAACTTTTGGGTTGCCGGCTTTGTCGATCATCAGCCCGGCGTACAGGAAACCGGTGTAGACGTTGCCTTCCTCGGCCATGCCGCGCACGGTTGGCCAGATCACCAGGTCCATGACGCGCTTGTGCACTTCGCTGGTGACCACCGGCGCAGGGGAGTAAGCACCCATGCCGCCGGTGTTCGGACCGGTATCGCCGTCGCCGACGCGTTTGTGGTCCTGGCTAGTGGCCATCGGCAATACGTTTTTGCCGTCGACCATGACGATGAAGCTGGCTTCTTCGCCGTCCAGGAACTCCTCGATCACTACGCGTGAACCGGCGTCGCCGAATGCGTTGCCGGCCAGCATGTCGCGCACGGCGTCTTCGGCTTCGGCCAACGTCATGGCAACGATCACGCCTTTACCGGCGGCCAGGCCATCGGCCTTGATCACGATCGGTGCGCCTTTTTCACGCAGGTAAGCCAGGGCAGGCTCAATCTCGGTGAAGTTCTGGTAGTCGGCGGTCGGGATCTTGTGGCGCGCCAGGAAATCCTTGGTGAAGGCTTTCGAGCCTTCCAGCTGAGCAGCGCCAGCGGTCGGACCGAAGCAGTCCAGGCCACGGGAGCGGAACAGATCGACGACACCCGCGACCAGCGGCACTTCCGGGCCGACGATGGTCAGGGAAACGTTTTTCTCGGCGAAATCTGCAAGCTGTTCAAGGGCCAGCACATCGATAGCGACGTTCTCGCACTTGGCTTCAATGGCGGTGCCGGCGTTGCCGGGCGCCACGAAAACTTTCTGCACACGCGGATCCTGAGCCACTTTCCAGGCCAGGGCGTGTTCACGGCCACCGCTGCCAATGATCAAAACATTCATTTCAAAAACCTCGGATGACGCTAATTCTGTTTTTAGAACCTAAAGCGCTTCACGCTGTAGGAGGGCGCAATGAAGTCGGTAGATGCAAGGCGGAGTCGACCTCGATGAGCGGAGTTGCCTTTTGGCAATGAGCATCATCGAGGTCGGCTCCAACGCAGCAGATGCCGGCTTCAGTGCGGCCGTCGTCTAGTTAGTGACGGAAGTGGCGCATGCCGGTGAATACCATGGCGATGCCGGCCTCGTCAGCCGCAGCAATCACTTCGTTATCACGCATCGAGCCGCCAGGCTGGATCACCGCAGTGATACCGACCTTGGCCGCGTTGTCGATACCGTCGCGGAACGGGAAGAATGCATCCGATGCCATAACCGCACCTTGTACCTGCAAACCAGCGTGTTCAGCCTTGATCGCAGCAATGCGTGCGGAATTCACACGGCTCATCTGGCCAGCGCCGACACCGATGGTCTGACGGTTCTTGGCGTAGACGATGGCGTTGGACTTAACGTATTTGGCGACTTTCCAGGCGAAGATCAGGTCGTGGATCTCTTGCTCGGTCGGGGCGCGCTTGGTCACGACTTTCAGGTCGTCGGCACCGATCATGCCGATGTCGCGGCTCTGCACCAGCAGGCCACCGTTGACGCGTTTGTAGTCCCAGGCAGCGGCGCGATCAGCCGACCACTCGCCGCAAACCAGCAGGCGCACGTTGGCTTTTGCCGCCACGATGGCGCGAGCTTCTGCGCTGACGGAAGGGGCGATGATCACTTCGACGAACTGACGCTCGACGATGGCCTTGGCGGTTTCAGCATCCAGTTCGCGGTTGAAGGCGATGATGCCGCCGAACGCCGACTCGGTGTCGGTGGCGTAGGCCAGTTCGTAAGCCTGGCGGATACCGCCTTCGGCGTCCGGGCTCACGGCCACGCCGCACGGGTTGGCGTGCTTGACGATCACGCAAGCCGGTTTGACGAAGCTCTTCACGCATTCCAGCGCGGCGTCGGTGTCGGCCACGTTGTTGTACGACAGCTCTTTGCCTTGCAGCTGGGTGGCGGTGGCGATACCGACTTCGGCCGGTTTGGCTTCAACGTAGAACGCCGCGCTCTGGTGCGGGTTCTCGCCGTAGCGCATTTCCTGAGCCTTGACGAACTGGCTGTTGAAAGTGCGTGGGAACTCGCTGCGACCTTCGGTGCTGAGGGTGTCAGCCGCCTGGTTCACGGTGCCCATGTAGTTGGCGATCATGCCGTCATACGCTGCGGTGTGTTCGAAGGCCTTGAGCATCAGGTCGAAACGCTGAGCGTAGGTCAGGCCGCCAGCCTTGAGGCTTTCGAGGACGCTGGCGTAGTCGCTGGCATTCACCACGATGGCCACGTCTTTGTGGTTTTTTGCAGCCGAACGGACCATGGTCGGGCCGCCGATATCGATGTTTTCGATCGCGGTCGGCAGGTCGCAGCCTGGCTTGTTGATGGTGGCTTCGAACGGGTACAGGTTGACCGCTACCAGGTCGATCGGCTTGATGCCGTGCTCGTTCATGATGGCGTCGTCGATACCGCGACGACCGAGGATCCCGCCGTGGATTTTCGGGTGCAGGGTTTTCACCCGACCGTCCATCATTTCTGCGAAACCGGTGTAATCCGCGACTTCCACTGCGGCAACACCGTTGTCGCGCAGCAGCTTGAACGTTCCGCCGGTGGAGAGGATCTCGACGCCCAGGGCTTCAAGCTCTTTGGCGAATTCGAGGATCCCGGTCTTGTCGGAAACGCTGATCAAGGCGCGGCGGATCGGCAGGCGGGTAGTCTGGTCGGTCATTTCAATTTCCATCAAAAGCAAAGGAGTCAGCAAAAAAGGCGACCGTTTTTACGCGGGCGCCTTTCTGGTTTGATTGAATGCTTACAGCAAATCGTACTGCTTGAGTTTCTTGCGCAGCGTGCCTCGGTTCAGCCCGAGCAGCTCGCTGGCCTTGGTCTGGTTGCCCTTGACGTAGTTCATCACGCACTCGAGCAGGGGAGCCTCGACTTCGGAGAGCACCAGGTTGTACACATCCGTGACGGCAGCGCCCTCAAGGTGGGCGAAATAATTGTGCAGCGCCTTCTCGACACTCCCGCGAAGGGTCTGACCTTCTTCGCTCGGCGTATTGAGGTGCTGTTTCAAATTCACGTTGTCGCTCACGGGTGTTGTTCCACTCACTAAAGTCTCGGTCATCATCGTCATGCGGCCACCTCGTCTCCGTCCCCTGTCAGGCTCTTGTAACGTTCGGCGAAGAAGCCCTGAACGTTGGCGCATTGTGCTTCCGTATCTTCCAAACGATTGAAGTGGGCGCGAAACTCCCTGGCGCCCGGCAAGGTTGCGAGATACCAGCCCACATGCTTTCGAGCAATGCGTACGCCCATGACGTCTCCATAAAAGACGTGCAGCGCAGCCAGATGCTCTAGCAGAATGCGTTCCACCTCGATCAGTTCCAGTGCCGGGAGTTTCTCGCCGGTACGCAGAAAATGATCGATCTCACGAAAAATCCATGGCCGCCCCTGGGCGGCCCGGCCCACCAGCAGGCCATCGGCACCGGTCGCCTCGAGCACGTACCGGGCCTTCTCTGGCGAATCGATATCGCCATTGGCAAAGACCGGAATCGACACGGCCTGCTTGATCGCGGCAATGGTGTCGTACTCGGCTTCGCCGGTGTACAGATCGGCACGGGTGCGGCCATGAACCGCCAACGCCGTAATGCCTGCCTGCTCGGCGATCTTCGCCACGGTCAGGCCGTTCTTGTTGTCCCGGTCCCAGCCGGTGCGGATCTTCAGGGTCACCGGCACATCAACCGCAGCCACTACAGCCTGCAGGATCTCGGTCACCAGTGCTTCATCCTTCAACAGCGCGGACCCGGCGGCCTTGTTGCAGACCTTCTTCGCCGGACAGCCCATGTTGATATCAATAATCTGTGCGCCCAGTTCGACGTTGGCCCGGGCTGCATCGGCCAGCATCTGTGCATCACCACCGGCGATCTGTACCGAGCGGGGCTCGGGATCACCTTCGTGGATCATGCGCATCCGCGATTTGCGGGTGTTCCACAAGCTCATGTCGCTGGTGACCATTTCCGAGACTACAAGTCCTGCGCCCAGTCGCTTGCACAGCTGACGAAAGGGTTGGTCTGTGACCCCCGCCATCGGGGCGAGAATCAAGCCGTTGTGCAATGTGTAAGGACCGATGCGTACCGCCGACATAGGACTTCCCTGTTGTGGGGTCGGATCATGAGAGTTCGAAAAAGGGTTGGCATGATACCCGCTCTCGATGACTGGATAAAGGCTGAATTGAACAAAATCTGAACAGTTATTCTGTTATCGCCAGCGGTTAGGTATGAGCGGTCAAAGTCAGAAATATGCCGTCAAAGCCGTAACACTGAACCGTTTCACTCGGGCGAATGGAAGCTCAGGCTGTAATTCACCGCTTTGGTACCTGGATCGAGGATATCCAGTGCGATGTGGATCGGCGTTTGCGGAGGCATTTCCGCCATCCCTTCGAGATCGCCGTTGAGGTACTCGCCGGGCTTGAAGCGACGGCTGGCGATCAGGTGGCCGTTGAGGTCGGCAAAACGCAACTCCAGCAGCGGGAAAGGCTGGGAGAAGGGCGCGCGGTTGTAGATGATCGCGTCGACCACCAGTGCACCGTTGAAGTCCGGGTGACTGCGGACCACCAGGTTGCTGCTTTTGATTTTGGCGATGTCGACTTTGGATGGCACGGTGCAGCCGATTTGCGGACACACTTGCTGGAACCACGGACGGTACTGGTCCTGACGCGCCAGTTCCTCGAAATGGTAGGCGATGTACTGACCGGCGAGCGCGGCGGCGCCGAGCAGGACCAGCAGCAGCCAGAAAAATCGGCGACCCCAGGGTGAACGGCGCTTTTGCCAGTCCAGCTGCAGTGGGTCATCGGTCAGGTCTTGCAGGGCTTCGGCGCGGACAGCCGGCTCACGCTTTTTGCGCTGAGGCTGGATCGAGGGCCGATCGTCGTCGATATCATCGGTCGCCGACAGGCGTTCGTGATGCATCGGTGCGTCTAGCGGGTCGTGCAGGCGCAGCTGTGGTGGTAGAGACTTGTCGTCCAGCTCCACCGGTTCCAGGGACAGCAAAGGTTCGGTGCGCGAGTATTTGCTCGGATCGAGTTCCAGCTCCGGCAAGTCGGCTTCAGTGGTCTGCGCACGATCGGCAGCCGATTCGCTGAACAGGCTGTCGGGCCACGGCGCTTCTTCGTGCTCGACGGTATCCCGGCTGGCACTCAGGTTGTCTTCGCGGGGCCGGCCGAATTCCGTGGTCGGCTGGATCTCTCGTTGTTCGAGGCGGGCGAGCTCTTCGTCCAGGTCCAGACTGTCCAGATCCAGCTCGGCCGCGGTCCATTGCTTTTGGCTGATGGCTCGCGGCTCCGGCGGTTCGACGATGACCGGGGCAGCCGGCGTGATCACGTCCTTGCCGGACCGTTGCTCAAGTAGCTGCTTGGCGGCGTTGAACACCTGCAAGCACGAGCCGCAACGAACCACTCCGCGGGCCACGCTCAATTGAGCATGGCTGACGCGGAAACTGGTTTGGCAATGCGGGCACTGGGTGACGAAGCTGTCGGTCATGCGGCGATCCGGTTTATACAGGCGTTCATTCTAGCGCCGACGGCCAGTGATGCGCACCCAGCCATCGCGATTGGTGATCGGGTCCAGATCGAAGTCCTGGGCGTAAGCCTTGGCGACTTCTTCACCTTGCTCGGCGAGGATGCCCGACAGCGCCAGACGACCACCGGATTTGACCAGGCTGGATAATTGCGGCGCCAGGGAAACCAGCGGGCCGGCAAGAATGTTGGCCACCAGCACGTCGGCCTGAACCTGCGGCAGATCTTGCGGCAGATACAGCGGGAAGAGCTCTTCGGCAATGTTGTTGCGCCCGGCGTTGTCACGGGAGGCTTCCAGGGCTTGCACGTCGATATCGGTGCCGACGGCTTCCTTGGCGCCCAGTAGCAGGGCAGCAATCGCCAGAATCCCCGAGCCGCAGCCGAAGTCCAATACGTTGCAGTCCTTCAGGTCCTGGCCGTCGAGCCATTCCAGGCACAGCGCGGTAGTCGGGTGAGTGCCGGTGCCGAACGCCAGGCCCGGATCCAGCAGCAAATTCACCGCGTCAGGCTCTGGCGCGGCGTGCCAGCTTGGAACGATCCACAGGCGCTGGCCAAAACGCATCGGCTGGAAACCGTCCATCCAGCTACGTTCCCAGTCCTGGTCTTCGATGACTTCGCTGTGATGTTCGGGCAGCGGACTGCCGGTCAGCAATTCAAGGTGGGCCAGCACGGTGGCGGCTTCGGTGCCACCTTCGAACAGGGCCAGCAGGTGCGTGTGCGACCACAGTGGCGTGGTGTTGAGTTCCGGCTCGAAGATCGGTTGATCTTCGGCGTCCATGAAAGTCACCGATACGGCGCCCACTTCAAGGAAAGCGTCTTCGTAGGTTTCGGCTTGTTCTGGGCTGATGGCGAGACGGACTTGCAGCCAAGGCATGGCGGGCACCTTTGAAAAATATTGATTGCAGCCTAGCGGGCTGCGAGAAGCGCGCAAGTTTACGCGAGCGCGGGGCTTTTGTGGGAGCAGCCTTGTTCGCGTGCAGATTATGAAACCTCCAGAAACAACAAAGCCGCTCGAAAGCGGCTTTGTTGGTATGGATCACATTTTAGTGCTGATTCCCTGCATTATTGGCTGTGAGCCATTGCAGGCCTTTGTTCGTCAGACGATAGCGTTGCGGGCGGCTGTTGGGGTGTTCAGGCAGCGTCATTTCAAGCACCCCGGCGGCCATGGCCGGCAGTATGTAAGCTTTACGGAAATGATCGGCGTTTTTCAGGCCCATAGTGGTCTGAAGTTCCAGCCTGCTCATGTTGCCTTCAATGGCCCTCAGCACCGAAGCGACTTCCATGGTGACTTCCATGGTTGTTTCTTCTGCTCTCTGTGACTGAGGGTGCGCTGGAAGCCGTACGACATACGAAATCCGATCATCGTCGGTTTCAAATAGTGGCGCAGGTGAGCCATTGACCGCCATGACCTTGAGGATTTTCGGGATGCCTGTCGAGCGGCCTTCGGTC
This sequence comes from Pseudomonas sp. PMCC200344, assembly GCF_030053095.1. Lineage (NCBI taxonomy): Bacteria > Pseudomonadati > Pseudomonadota > Gammaproteobacteria > Pseudomonadales > Pseudomonadaceae > Pseudomonas > Pseudomonas sp. PMCC200344. Next base: position 715,236 of record NZ_CP125618.1, read on the forward strand.
AGACTCAGTTCTTTCAGGAACTCACCAATTCGCCGGTTACGGTAGCGGCGGCTCACGGCGCGGCCTATTCGCAGGTCCTCCATCCTCTTCCATACTCAACACTGGAAAGTAAGCAGGCTGAATTGATTGGCAAGCCGCTAGCAGTTCGAGCTGGATCTTGTCGAGCACCTGATCGGAAAGTCCCCGTGGAGGAAAGTTCGGCTGACCATTGGCATCGCAATTCTGCCCAATCACAACGTAACCACCGCCCAGGTTTTCGAAGTCGTTGGCGAAAGCGCAGAGCGTGCGAATGATCGGATCAGGATTCCAGCCCGATTTGTATTCGATTCGCTCACCCTCGACTGTCCTCTGGTGCAGGAGGTCGTTGAGATTGATGGGCAGTTTTTCAGGCATAGGCTGGCTCTGGTTCGTCGGCGTTGCGCTGATTAGAGGGCGATTATGGCCAGCCCGGACAGACCAGTGCCTGCCAGATTAGCCCCGCAGGGACGGATGAAACCTTCAGAAACAACAAAGCCGCTCGAAAGCGGCTTTGTTGGTATGGATCACAGCTTAATGCTTTTCGCCAGCCAGCTTGTGTTCCAGGTAGTGGATGTTGATTCCACCTTTGCAGAAGCCTTCATCGCGGACCAGGTCGCGGTGCAGCGGGATGTTGGTCTTGATCCCGTCGACAACGATTTCGTCTAGCGCATTGCGCATGCGCGCCAGGGCTTCGTCACGGGTTGCGCCGTAGGTGATCAGCTTGCCGATCAACGAATCGTAGTTCGGCGGAACGGCATAGCCACTGTACAGGTGCGAATCGACGCGAACGCCGTTGCCGCCTGGTGCGTGGAAATGCTTGACCGTGCCTGGGCTCGGCATGAAGGTTTTCGGGTCTTCGGCGTTGATCCGGCATTCCAGCGCGTGACCGCGGATGACCACGTCATCCTGAGTGAACGACAACTTGTTGCCAGCGGCGATGCTGAGCATCTCCTTGACGATGTCGATGCCGGTGACCATTTCCGAAACCGGGTGCTCAACCTGAACGCGGGTGTTCATTTCGATGAAATAGAACGCGCCGTTCTCGTACAGGAATTCGAAAGTACCCGCGCCACGGTAGTTGATGTCGATGCACGCCTTGACGCAGCGTGCGAGGACTTCAGCCCGTGCCTTCTCGTCGATGCCCGGTGCCGGCGCTTCTTCGAGAACCTTCTGGTGGCGGCGTTGCAGCGAGCAGTCGCGGTCGCCCAGATGGATGGCGTGGCCCTGGCCGTCGGAAAGTACCTGAACTTCCACGTGACGTGGGTTGGTCAGGAATTTTTCCAGATAGACCATCGGGTTGCCGAACGCCGCGCCTGCTTCGGTGCGGGTCAGCTTGGCGAAGGAGATCAGGTCTTCTTCTTTATGCACAACGCGCATGCCGCGACCACCACCGCCGCCAGCGGCTTTGATGATCACCGGGTAACCGACTTCGCGACCGATGCGCAGAGCAGTTTCTTCGTCTTCAGGCAACGGGCCGTCGGAACCCGGAACGGTTGGAACGCCAGCCGCGATCATGGCGTGCTTGGCCGATACCTTGTCGCCCATCAGGCGAATGGTGTCAGCTTTCGGGCCAATGAACGCGAAGCCGGAGTTTTCGACCTGTTCGGCAAAGTCGGCGTTTTCCGCAAGGAAACCGTAGCCTGGGTGAATGGCGGTAGCGCCGGTCACTTCAGCCGCGGCGATGATTGCCGGGATGTGCAGATAAGAATGCGCGGCCGAGGCCGGGCCGATGCAGACGGATTCGTCTGCCAGACCCAGGTGCATCAGCTCTTTGTCGGCCTTGGAGTAAACGGCGACAGTCTTGATACCCATCTCTTTGCAGGCACGCAGAATCCGCAGGGCGATCTCACCGCGGTTGGCGATCAGAACTTTTTCCAACTTCGCAGTCATCAAAGTCTCTCCGCGGTTCAAACGATGGTGAACAGCGGTTGGTCGTACTCAACCGGCTGGCCGTCTTCGACGAGGATAGATTCGATCACACCGCTGGTTTCAGCTTCGATGTGGTTCATCATCTTCATGGCTTCGACGATGCACAGGGTGTCGCCTTTCTTCACGGTCTGGCCGACTTCAGCGAAAGACGGCGAGCTTGGCGAAGACTTGCGATAGAAGGTGCCGACCATAGGCGAGCGGGCAACGTTGCCGTTCAGCACTGGCGCGGCCGGAGCAGCAGGAGCGGCAGCGGCAACCGGGGCAGCAGCAACAGGCGCCGGCGCCGGAGCATGCATTGGAGCCGGTGCGTAGTACTGCTGAGCCGGGGTCTTGCTGTGACGGCTGATGCGTACGGACTCTTCGCCTTCCTTGATCTCGAGCTCGTCGATGCCGGACTCTTCCAGCAGTTCGATCAGTTTCTTAACTTTACGGATATCCATGAATCATCAACTCCCAAGGGTCGGTCAGGGGCGTTACGCTTGTTGTTCAAGCCGTTGCCTGTCTTTCAAGCAGCTCTAATGCGGCCTCCAGGGCCAGTCGATAACCGCTGGCGCCAAGGCCGCAGATCACTCCCACCGCTACATCGGAGAAGTAAGAGTGATGGCGGAAAGGTTCGCGTTTGTGCACGTTAGACAAATGCACTTCGATGAATGGGATGCTCACCGCCAGCAGCGCGTCACGTAATGCGACACTTGTGTGCGTAAAAGCTGCTGGGTTGATCAGAATGAAGTCCACACCTTCGCTGCGGGCAGCGTGGATGCGGTCGATCAATTCGTACTCGGCGTTGCTTTGCAGGTGCAGCAAATGGTGGCCGGCTTCACGGGCACGGCGTTCCAGGTCCTGGTTGATCTGCGCCAGTGTCGTAGCGCCATAGGTACCCGGTTCACGGGTGCCGAGCATGTTCAGGTTGGGTCCGTGCAGAACCAGTAGCGTCGCCATCTGCTGTTCCTTGTGATCTGTGTGCAATTGTCAGAACCCGGCGACTATGCCGCAAAGCCTTTGTGACTGTCCAGTTCTATGCAATAGCCAGCACGATGGCCGATGTTTGCGCGAAATATGTGACCGGGTTATTAAATCCGGTCATTTGCTTTCGCAACACGTTCGGCGAAGTCGGTGGCGTTGATCTCGCCGATCACTCGCACATCGGTGTGTTCGACGCCGTCCTTGCCGAAAAGCATCAGCGCTGGCGGGCCGAACAGTTTGTAGCGGTCGAGCAGGGCGCGTTGCTCGGCGTTGCTGGCGGTGATGTCGAAGCGGATCAGTCGATAGCCTTTGAGGCGTTCGACGACCTTGGCGTCGTTGAGCACTTCACGTTCGATGACTTTGCAACTGATGCACCAGTCGGCGTACCAGTCGAGCAGCAGAGGGGCGCCTGAAGATTTGGCTTCGGCGAGGACGCGGTCCAGTTCCGCCGGGGTGCTGATGGTTTGCCAGGCGCTGGTGTTTTGCGATTGCTCGGTACCCATGGTGATGCGAGGCTGGCCAATCGGATTGAGCGGATCGGTCTGGCCGCTGAATGCGCCGTACCAACACGCTAGCGCATAAAACAGGAAGAATATTCCCAGTAGTTGGCCCAGGCGTTTTCTCGGCGGTTTGTAGACGAACTCCAGCGCACCCATGAACAACCCGACACCAGCGGCCAGCAAGCCGATCAGCAGCAACGTGATCTGGCCCGGCAGTACTCGACTGAGCAGACCGATCGCCAGCCCCAGCAACAAAACGCCAATCGCGTTTTTCACATAGATCATCCAGGGTCCGCTTTTCGGCAGCCAGGCGGCGCCACCGGTGGCGACCAGCAACAGCGGTGCGCCCATGCCGAGACCGAGCATGAATAATTTCAGACCACCGCCCACTGCATCGCCGCTGGCGCTGATGTACAGCAGCGCGCCGGCCAGCGGCGCCGAGACGCAGGGCGACACCAACAGGCTGGAAACCACGCCCAGCACGGCGGCGCCCCACAACGAACCACCCTCGGTGCGACCGGCGATCCGATCCAGCCGACTGCTGATAGCGTGAGGCAGCTTGAGTTCGAAGACGCCAAACATCGCCAAGGCAAACAGCGCAAAAAACATCGCGAACGGCACCAGCACCCACGCCGATTGCAGCCGCGCCTGAAGATTGAGCTGTGCGCCGAACATCCCCATCAACGCCCCGAGCAGGGCGAAGCAGGCGGCCATTGGCAGCACGTAGGCCAGGGACAGATTGAAGCCGCGCAAACCACCCACTTGACCGCGCAACACCACGCCGGACAGGATCGGCAGCATCGGCAGCACACACGGTGTGAACGTCAGGCCCAGGCCTGCGAGGAAAAACAACGCCAGTTCGCGCCAGCTCCAGGCGGGTGTCGTGCCTGCGCTGCCGTCAATACTCAGGCGTTCCGTTTCGGGTGGGTAACACAACCCTTTGTCGGCGCAACCCTGATAGGTCACGGCCAAGGTAAAGGCGCGTTGATCGGTGCGCGGCAGCTCTACATCGAGAACCCCGTGGTAGACCTCGACATCGCCAAAGTACTCATCGTGTTTTTGTTCGCCCTTGGGCAGTTGCGCGGCGCCCAGGTCAACATCGGCCGGATCTGCGCGAAACTGAAAACGATGCCGGTAGAGGTAGTAACCCTCTGTTGCGATGAAACGCAGCTTGATTGATTGCGGCGTGCTTTCGGCCAGGCTCAGCTGAAAGGCTTCACGCACCGGCAGAAAGTCGGCGCTGTTGTTGATCGAGCCCAACGTCGAACTGGGCCGACTGTCCAGCAACCCGGCGGCGGTGGCCGGCAGGGCGAGCACTAAAAGCAGCAGGCAGAGCAAACGGCGCATGACAATCTCGCGTATCGAAAGTGAAGCCATGATAGCGGACAGTCGCGGGGTGTGCAGGGCGGGAAGTCTTGCGGTGATTGCAATGACGCTTTCGCGAGCAGGCTCGCTCCCACAATGGAATGCGTACCCCTGTGGGAGCGAGCCTGCTCGCGAAGGCGACCTTTCAGACGCGAAAGGCTTGGACGGCTGTATGCAACCGTCCACCCAACACCAGCAAATTCTCTCCCTGTACGCGCCCTTCGCCAATCCGCAGCAAATTATCCCCACCCAATTGGTGAATCCGCTCACTGTGATCGCGGATTTCGCTGACGGCGCCGCTCTGCTGGGCGGTGACATCGGCGATGCGCACGGCGGTATCGGAAATGGTCTGGATCGCGCCGACGATCTTATCCAGCGCACCGTCGGCGGCCTGGGCCTGATTGGCAGTGGCTTCGGCGTGTTCGACTTGGGCGCGCATGCCTTCTACTGATTGTCGTGCGGCGGTTTGCAGTCCCGCGATCAACGTCTGAATCTCTGCGGTGGCGCCGGCGGTGCGTTGCGCCAGTGAGCGAACTTCTTCGGCCACCACCGCAAACCCTCGACCCATTTCCCCGGCACGGGCCGCTTCGATGGCGGCGTTCAGGGCCAGCAGATTGGTCTGGTCGGCAATCGAACGGATGACCGTCAGTACGCCGCCAATGGTTGCCGACTCCTCGGCCAGGTGTTCGATCATTTGCGCGTTGCCTTGCACTTCACCGACCAGCGCGTGCAGCCCGGTGAGGCTCAAACCGATGACTTTCTGGCCGTGTTCCACCGCCAGCCCGGCATGGCGGCTGGCGTCGGCGGCCTGGCTGGCATCGCCGGCAACCTGTTGAATGGTCGCTTCCAGCTCGCCGAGAGAATCACGGATCAGCGCCGTGTCGCCGGCTTGATGTTCGGCGCCGCTGTGCAGGTCATTGCTCAACTCGGCCAGGGTTCGGCTGCTGCCGGCGACCTGTTCGGCGTTGAGGCGAATGGTCCCGACCAAATCGACCAGATAGGCGCGCAAGCGATTGAGCGAAGCTTGAATGTCGTGCAGTTCACGATTGGTAGCGCCTAGTTCAATGTTCCGGCTGAAGTCGCCCTCTGCCCAGGTCGAAAGGGCCGGGGCGAGGTTGGTCAGCGTCCGGGCCAGTTTCCGTTGCAAGGTGTCGATCAGCAAAGCAATCAGCAGAATCAGGCCAATCATCACCCCTTGCATCAGCCGCACTTCGCCCTGGATCTGTCCGTGCTGGGCGCGAACCACCGGCTCCAGTCCGGCAATGGCCTGCTGCACGGCGGCGATTTTCAGGTGAGTGGCAGCGCTGAGGTCGGTGCGTTTCTGGATCTGGTCACGTGTGCGCGCCAGTTCGGCGGGATAGCGCGTCAGCAGGCTGTTGAGTTCGCGTTTGAGGCCGACGCCAGCATCCTCGGCAACGGCCTTTTCGTTGTTCTCCAGACCCATCATTGCCGCGAAATCATCCGTGTTCGATTCACTTTTGCTCGTCACACCCAGCAGCGGCAAGGCGTCCAGCAGCTCGGCCTGGGTGCGGATGTTGCTGACTTCGCGCTCGACATCGGCGGCCAATTCGCTGCGGCCGCTGCTGACCAGTTTGTCCCGGGCCAGAGACAACGTGCCCAAGTGCTGGGAGGCCGCGAGCAACGGCGTCAGATACGCCGCGTTAGCGCTGGCGTACTGGCTGAGCTGATCGAGGCTGGCACCGAGTTCGCGTTCGGCTTGCAGCAGCAGCGCTTGCGGATCGCCCGCGAGTTTACCGGCGGCCAGCAGGTCGGTTTTGCTGAATTCTTCGAGGTTCGACAGGCTCGGGCGCAGGGTGTCGGCCAATGCCGGCGGCAACTCGCCGAGTTCCTTTTGCACCCCGTCGATGGCCTGGCTGGCGCTGCTCAGGCGCAGGGCATCGCCGCTGGCGAGGTAGTCGTCGATGTTACGTGCAACTTCATTTTGAAATTGCTGGGACAAGCCCAAGTAACGCTCCATCAATAGATAGGGGCGTTCCAGGGCTTTTTGCGACCACCAAAGCGTGGCGCCAAGGGCTACGCACACGGCGACTAAAAGGAGGGTGTTGAGATTGGTCAGCAGCTTCAGGCGCATCGCGGGTCTACCAGCGGCAGAATGGTAAGCGCCTGAATTTATTGCGTTTGTGTTACAGGGTTATGACCGAATGGGTCGATTCCGATGAAAAGGTGGCACTTTGCTTTGACGTCCGCGCAGCCTGCACGCGGTTGCGTCCGGCGTCTTTAGCGCGGTACAGCGCTTCGTCTGCCTGGCTGGCCATCATCAGGCTGTCGGAGTGTTCACACAGTTCCACCACGCCGGCGCTGAACGTGCACCAGAGGTCCTGCGGTTGAGCCGGGTAGTGAATCTCGGCAAAGCGTCGACGGATTTCGTCGAGCACTTTGTGGGCCGATTCGAGATCGGTGTCCGGCATGACGATCGCGAACTCTTCACCGCCGTAACGGCCGATGAAATCGGTCTTGCGCAAGCGTTGCTTGAGAAACAGCGCCAGGCTCTTGATCACCCGATCGCCCATGGGGTGGCCGTGGCTGTCGTTGACCCGTTTGAAGTGGTCGATGTCGAGCATTGCAAAGCTCAGCGGCTTGTTCTCGCGACGGGCGCGGAACGAACAGTCTTCGAGCAATTGCAGAATGTGGGTGTGGTTGTACAAGCCGGTCAGGCTGTCGCGCACCATCCGCGCTTTAAGATTGCGTGCCCGCGCCGCGCGGTTGCGCACGGTGGTGATCAGGTGCCGGGGCTTGATCGGTTTGGTCAGGAAGTCGTCGCCGCCCTCGCTCATGGCGTCGAGTTGTTTGTCCAGATCGTCTTCGGCCGACAGGTAAATGATCGGCACACTGACGTAACGGTCGTTGTGGCGGATCACTTTGGCCAGTTCAGTACCGGTGCAGGCCGGCATGTACATGTCGAGGATGATCAGGTCTGGCTGGAAATCCGCGAGTTCGGCCATGGCCTGGATCGGTTCGATCAAGGTCCGCGTGACGATCCCAGCGCTGTTGAGCAGGCGCTCGGTGTGCAAGGCCTGGGCGCGGGAATCGTCGATGATCAGCACTTTATAAGGTTCGTACTGGGCGACGCAGGTCAGGACTTCAATCTTCTCCAGCAGGTTCGAGGCTTCGAGGGTGCCGGTCAGGAATTCCTGGCCACCGGCACGCACGGCGGCGAGGCGGGTCGGGGTATCGGTTTCGTTCAGGCTGAAGAACAGCAGCGGCAATTGATGATCGAGGCCTTCCTGGGCTTCGGCGGCCAGTTTCAGGCCAATGCCGGCACCACTGAAGTCCACGTCCATGACGATCGCCGCAGGCAAGCGCTCGATCATCGAAGAGCGGAACGCCGCAACGCTGTCGAGAGCTTGAGCGCTGAGTCCAAAAAATTCCAGCTGCTTGGCCAGACGCTCGGCGCGGTCGTGATCCTGCAGCATCACGTAGATCGGCTTGCGCAGCGGCGGCAGAAAGGTCTGGTCCAACTGATCGCCATGGCGCAAGCCGGTGCGTGACAGGCGCTGCATCAAACGATTGAGGTCAGTGATCAGTCCGCTGCTCAGGCGTCCGCGATTGGCGTCGACAGCCTCCAGCGACTGACCGATGTGGCGTGCCAGTTGGGTGTGTTCGGGTTGTTCGAAGCGCTCGGCGAAACGCAGCAGGCGCAGGTTGGCCTCGCTCAGTTCCGATAAGTCGGTGGTGGACCACTCGCTGCGTTGCAGGCGCTGCCATATCTCAAGAATTTGACGTGCCTGATGAATTACCCGCTGGGCAAAGTGGTGCTTGAGGCGCTCACGGCTGGGGTCTTCTGGCTCGGTCATATCCTGACTACTAGTTAGGGTGCATGCTGAGATCGACTGGTGGCTCTATGCTAGCACCTCTTTTCCATCGCATGAGTGTCGTACGTCAATTAACTGCAAAGCGACCTTATTCAGTTTCTGACCGACTGGTCGCATAGGATCGAAGCTGTGCTTCATTTATAGTGGCCGTCGATCGTGGTCATTGTGCGGTTAGTGTTTACGCAGGATTTAATGCGCGGCAAACGAGGCACGATGAGATAGGGTTGTGGTCGAACCGATGAACTCAAGTGATTGAAAGGATATCGCCATGCTGGACTGGAAGAACCGCGCGGGCAGCGCGCCTGAACGTACCGCTGAACCGAAATCGGCCACCCGTAGTTACTTGGGTGGACTGTTGTTCAGCCGGGCGCTGGCCACTCTGATTGGCCTTTACTTGCTGGTGGCTATTGCGCTGGGCTGGTACTGGAGCCAGGAACCTGCGCTGTTCCCGGTTCAGCAGAACGCCCAGATGGCCGCCGAGAAAGAAGGCAAGCAAATGGTCATTGGCTACACCACGGTCGAAACCCTCAAGACCGTCGCCGGTACTTTGCTGACCAAACCGGGTGGCTATATCTCCAACGACCGTTTCCCGCCGGGCCTGTGGATGGACAACACGCCGAGCTGGGAATATGGCGTGCTGGTCCAGGTCCGCGACTTGACGCGTGCCTTGCGTAAAGACTTCGCCCGTTCGCAGTCGCAATCTGCCGAAGACTCCGATCTGGCCAAGGCCGAGCCGCGTTTCAACTTCGACAACAAAAGCTGGGTGCTGCCATCCAGTGAGTCCGAGTACCAGGAAGGCATGAATTCCCTGAGCCGTTATCAGGCGCGCCTGTCCGATCCGTCGCAGAAAAACGCGCTGTTCTACGCCCGCGCCGACAACCTGAACAACTGGCTGGGCGATGTGGGTACTCGTCTGGGTTCACTGTCCCAACGGCTGTCGGCCAGCGTTGGCCGGGTCAAACTCAACACTGCGCTGAAAACCGAAGTCGTCGCGCCGGGTCAGGTGCCGCAGGTTGACGAAGAAATCGTCGAAACCCCGTGGATGCAGATCGACAACGTGTTCTACGAAGCTCGCGGTCAGGCGTGGGCCTTGTCCCATCTGCTGCGCGCCATCGAAGTCGACTTCGCCGATGTGCTGGCCAAGAAGAACGCCACGGTCAGCGTGCGTCAGATCATTCGTGAACTGGAAGCCTCGCAGGAACCGGTCTGGAGTCCTATGATCCTTAATGGCAGCGGCTTCGGGGTGCTGGCCAACCACTCGCTGGTCATGGCCAACTACATCTCCCGGGCCAACGCCGCAGTGATCGATTTGCGTCAATTGCTCAATCAGGGCTGAGTCATGGTCGATAGCGCCAGAGAGGTCGCGCACCGCGCGGCCTCGGATGCCGAACAGATCGCCTGGGTTGACGAGCAGGACAACCTGCTCGGCGCCCTGGTCCGCTCCGACCTGCGGGAACGCGGACTGATCGGACGCGGCACTTACATCATGCTGTTCAATTCTGCCGGTGAACTCTGCGTACATCGACGCACGCTGAGCAAAGCCATTTATCCAGGTTTCTGGGATGTGGCAGCGGGGGGGATGGTGCTCGCTACCGAAACCTACGCCGAATCGGCTGCCCGCGAGCTGGAAGAAGAGCTGGGCGTGAGCGGTGTGGAACTGACTGCCCATGATCACTTTTTCTTCGAAGACACCGGTAATCGGCTCTGGTGTTCGGCGTTTTCGGCGGTGTGGGACGGCCCGTTGATCCTGCAACCCGAAGAAGTCCTTGAAGCGCGCTTTATTCCCGTTGATCAAGTCCTGCTGGAAATCCAGCAAAAGCCTTATTGCCCGGACTCTCTGGCTGCGTTGAAGCGGTATCTCCGGGCCCGTGGGCCGGACGTCGCAAAAGAGGCATAAATTGGCGCCGATTGGCTCTTAGCAAGTCGGCTTTTTGCCGTTACACTGCGCGACCTTTTCAAACTGAACCGACACTCCTATTTGTAAGGGCGTCCGGTCAGTAGCGCTGCCCCTGCCTGAGTGGGGCTTCGCGGTCGATGGCACTTGCCCAAGTGCTGCGACCAGTCTTTGTCCTCCCAAGAGGATTGCCGGTGGCCAAAAAAGCCGCATCCTTCGCCGCCCTTGGTGGCCTGGTATTTTCCACCGACGCAGGTCGTCATTGCCCGGATTGCAGTAAACCGGTGGATGCCTGCATCTGCAAACAGACCGTTATCCCGGCCGGCGACGGCATCGCCCGTGTGCGTCGCGAAAGCAAGGGGCGCGGCGGCAAGACGGTGACCACCATCACCGGCGTGCCATTGGCCGAAGACGCACTCAAGGACCTGGCGACCACGTTGAAGAAACGTTGCGGGACCGGTGGTGCGTTGAAAGACGGAATCATTGAAATCCAGGGCGATCATGTCGAGCTACTCTTGGCCGAGCTGATCAAACACGGTTTCAAAGCGAAGAAGTCCGGCGGCTAGCAGCCTCTGTGAAAACCACCCTCGGCTTGATCCAGCCCTGATCCGATTCAGGTTTGGCGTCGTCTACATGGTTTTCACAGAGCCTGTTCTGACCGGTTTCTAAACTCACTGCGGTCAGCGAGGTCTATCCCCTCGTTGACGAACCGTCATTTTCATTCTTTAGACTGCGCCGGCCTGAACCCAGGCGACGCTCTATGACTTCTTTATAGGGGACTTCAATGTCCGTACGACGCACACGTAAAGACGATGGCAGCCAATGGACAGTTGCGGACAGCCGCAGTGTTTACGGGATTCGCCATTGGGGGGCCGGGTACTTCGCGATCAATGACGCCGGTCGCGTCGAAGTTCGTCCGAACGGTCCGACCAGTTCGCCTATCGACCTCTTCGAGCAAGTCGACCAGCTGCGTAAAAGCGGCCTGTCCTTGCCGTTGCTGGTGCGTTTCCCTGACATTCTGCAAGACCGCGTGCGTCAGCTGACCGGCGCGTTCGACGCCAACATCGAGCGTCTGGAATACCAGAGCAAGTACACCGCGCTGTACCCGATCAAGGTTAACCAGCAAGAAGCGGTGATCGAGAACATCATTGCGACCCAAGACGTGTCCATTGGTCTTGAAGCCGGCTCCAAGCCTGAGCTGCTGGCCGTGCTGGCCCTGGCGCCGAAGGGCGGCACCATCGTCTGCAACGGCTACAAGGACCGCGAATTCATTCGTCTGGCGCTGATGGGCCAAAAGCTCGGCCACAACGTGTTCATCGTGATCGAGAAAGAATCCGAAGTCGAACTGGTGATCGAAGAAGCCGCCTCGCTCAAGGTCAAACCTCAGGTTGGCCTGCGTGTGCGTCTGTCGTCCCTGGCGTCGAGCAAGTGGGCCGACACTGGCGGCGAGAAATCCAAGTTCGGTCTGTCGGCGGCGCAACTGCTGTCGGTGGTCGAACGTTTCCGCGCGGCGGGCCTGGATCAGGGCATTCGCCTGCTGCACTTCCACATGGGCTCGCAGATCGCCAACCTGGCTGACTACCAGCACGGCTTCAAGGAAGCGATTCGTTACTACGGCGAACTGCGCAACCTTGGCCTGCCGGTGGATCACATCGATGTCGGCGGCGGTTTGGGCGTGGACTACGACGGTACGCACTCGCGTAACGCCAGCTCGATCAACTACGACATGGACGATTACGCCGGTGTTGTGGTCGGGATGCTCAAGGAATTCTGCGACGCGCAGAATCTGCCGCACCCGAACATCTTCTCCGAAAGCGGCCGTTCCCTGACCGCTCACCACGCGATGCTGGTGGTGCAAGTGACCGACGTCGAGAAGCACAACGACGACGTGCCGCAGATCGACAACAAGGAAGAACTGCCGGAAACCGTGCAGTGGCTGGTTGACCTGCTGGGCCCGACCGACATCGAGATGGTCACCGAAACCTACTGGCGCGCCACGCACTACATGAGCGACATCGCGACCCAGTACGCCGATGGCAAGTTGACCCTGGCCGAGAAAGCCCTGGCCGAGCAATGCTACTTCGCGGTGTGCCGTCGCCTGCACAACTCGTTGAAGGCTCGTCAGCGTTCGCACCGTCAGGTGCTCGACGAGCTCAACGACAAGCTGGCCGACAAGTACATCTGCAACTTCTCGGTATTCCAGAGCCTGCCGGACACTTGGGCCATCGGCCAGGTCCTGCCGATCCTGCCGCTGCACCGTCTCGACGAAGAGCCGCTGCGCCGTGCGGTGCTGCAAGACCTGACTTGCGACTCCGACGGCAAGATCAAGCAATACGTCGACGAGCAGAGCATCGAAACCAGCCTGCCGGTTCACGGTTTGAACGACGGTGAAGACTACCTGCTGGGTATCTTCCTGGTCGGCGCCTACCAGGAAATTCTCGGCGACATGCACAACCTGTTCGGTGACACCGACTCGGTGAACATCTATCAGAACGCTGACGGCAGCGTGTACCACGCGGGTATCGAAACCCACGACACTATTGAAGACATGCTGCGTTACGTGCACTTGTCGCCGGAAGAGTTGATGACCCACTACCGCGACAAATGCGCCAGTGCCCGCATCACCGCCGCCGAGCGCACCCAGTTCCTCGACGCGCTGCGTCTGGGTCTGACCCGTTCCTCTTACCTGTCTTCTTGAGGTAAGGCACCGCTCTCATCAGGTTGTCTGAAAATGTTCCGCACGCTGCGGAAATTTCAGATGACTTGGTGAGATGCCTCTCTGATTTCAAGCGAAATGACTTACATTCTTGGCCATCCAAGCGATGTGGTCTTCTTTTCGCGTAGGTCATTTCCTAAGTTGTACTTCGGCACTCTACTCGGCCAACTCTCTCGGAGAGAATCCCCGACCGCCCCTCCAGTAGAGAATCGCCGATGTTCGATCCAGTCAACGAGCCGTCATTTCGTCTGGATGTAGAGGGCCTGCCCGACCCCTTTGAGGTCTTGGCCTTTACCGGTAGAGAAGCCATCAGCGAGCCTTTTGTGTTCGACGTGGATCTGCTGATCGATGACCCGACACTCGACCTTGCAAGCCTGCTGTACCGTCCGGCCTTTTTGCATGTCGGGCCTGCGGGAAACGGCTTTCACGGACAATTGCATGAACTCGTCCAGCGTGACCATGACTTGGCTGTCAGGCTCTGTCGCGTACGTCTGGGGCCGAAGCTGGCGTGCCTTTCCCTGCGCTTTAGTCAGCGAATTTTCAGCGCACGCTCGGTGCCGCAAATCCTCAGTCAGGTGCTCAAGGAACACGGTATTGCCGGCATGAATCGGCGCTTTGAGCTGGGTGGCGATTACCCGCGCCGTGATTTCTGTACGCAGTACCGGGAATCAGACCTGCAATTTATCCAGCGTCTGTGTGCCCAGGAACGGCTTCACTACCATTTCGAACACGGCCAGCGCGGGCATTGCGTGGTCTTTGGTGAGGGGCAGGGGCACTTTCGTTTCGGTGAGCGCGCGGTCTTCCAGGTCGAGAGAGAGCAGCCGGCCGTGCGTCAGTTCAAGCTTCTGGGGTGCGCTGGGCAACGAACCGCGCCGATTGCCGAAGGTCGGACGGACCTGACGGCGCTGCGCAGCGGTCAGTTGATGCCGCTGTCCGGTCATCCAATCGCCGACTGGAATCATCTCTGGCTGCTGACCCATGTGGAGCATCAGGGCCGCCAGGATTTAGCGGCGTCCTACAGCAACCAGATCCGCGCGATTCACGGGGAGGTGCCATTTGTGTCACCTCATTCTGCAGTGAAACCCAGAATGCACAGCCTGCAACGGGCCTGGGTGGTCGACATTGATGAGTCATGCCCCGATCCGTCCAGACCGGTTGCCGTGCAATTTGACTGGCTCTATCAGGGCGAGGGCGCGGTGCCCAGCCACTGTTGGCTGCCGGTGGCCGCTGAACTGGGCGACGCGGCAGTCACGCAGTTGAGTGAGGGGGCCGAGGTGGTGGTGAGCTTTATCGAGGGGGATCCGGATCAGCCGCTGATTACCGGGATTCTTCACACCCCTTCGTCCGTTGAAGAGGCTGATGAGGTCGGCTCGCCGCGCACACCCGCGACAGATGATGTCGAGGGCTTGCTGGAGCTTCTGCAATCGAGCGAACCCTTGATGTTGCTATGTCTGCTGCCCGGTGGCGGCAGTTTCAACCATTGCACGCAGGCCCTCTGCACCTGCCGGGCGGCGATGCGGTTTGATCAGAGCGGTGCGGCATGATCGCCGCGACCCCGCAATGGCTATTGCTGGATATACCGGGTGCGTCACAGGCGGGGGCGATGCTGCAACAGCAATTTGCGCATGCCCGTTGGTTCTGGTTGTTCGAAGGCACTGAGTGGCATGCGTTGCGTGAACACGGCCCGGCCCTGATCGACCTTTGGACATGCCCTGCGCTGGCCGGGTTGTGTGACAGCGAAGTGCCCCTCTGGCGCGGCTTGCTGATGGCCAGCGAGGTGTCGTCGTCGCAGCTGCTGGAGCATTTGCGCCGCATGCTCACGGTCACGTTCGGTCTGCATCACCGAGCCTTGTTGAGTTACTACAACCCGCAAACGGCCAGTTACTTGTTCGATGCCTGCGATGCGCAGGAGCTGAGTCGCTGGCTGGGTCCTATCAGCCATTTGCGCTGGTTCGGCGGGACGTGGGCCGATCGTGCGATCGGCAGTCAGGGCTGGCAGCAGTTGGTCAATCCGGGTCTTGCCGTCAGCCCTTTGGCGGTTGAAGAAAACCTCAGTCCTCGTCAGCAGGAAAAACTGCAAACCTGCCTGCTGGAGCAGCATGCCTGGCACTGGAGTCGATCCACCGGGACTGACTACAACACGCTGTGGTCCCACGTGCAGGAAGGGTTGGCGCTGGATTTTACTGAGCGCCCGGTACTCGATGACTGGTTGTGGCTACGCTTGCAGTACCCCGGCGCTTTGCCTGGGCACGCATTGCCGGGACTCACCCAGCAGGAGCGTCTCGATAGCCTGCGCAACCTGTGGCAGAACGATCAGCCCTGAACACGAGGTTCAACATCGATGGCGAGCACCACACGGCGGTTGTTCAGCCTGATAATCGGCGGCGTAATGCTGGCTGTGATGACGGCGTGCTCGCCGCTGAAGTTGCTCAATGCGCTGACCCCCGACGCAACCTGCGACAAGACCGAGGGCATTGCCTATGGCGCTGATCCTCGGCAAAAACTCGATGTGTATGTGCCGCGCCCTCCCGTGAAAAACGCCCCGGTAGTGGTGTTTTTCTACGGCGGCAGCTGGAACAGCGGTTCACGCAGCGATTACGCTTTTGTCGGCGAGGCCTTGGCGTCCCGGGGGATTATTGCGGTGCTGGCGGACTATCGGTTGTATCCGCAGGTGCGTTATCCGCTGTTCCTTGAAGATGGCGCCCGGGCTGTGGCCTGGACCCATGAACACATTCGGCAGTTTTCTGGTAATCCGCAGCGGTTGTACCTGATGGGCCATAGTTCCGGGGCCTACAACGTCGCGATGCTGGCGTTGGACCCCGGGTTACTGGGGGCGGTGGGTCTGTCACCGCACAACCTCAGCGGTTGGATCGGCCTGGCCGGGCCCTATGATTTTCTGCCAATCAAAAATCCGCAGGTGCGCCCGGTGTTTTTCTGGCCGGATTCACCGCCGCGGTCGCAGCCGATCAATCATGTCAGTCGCGGCGCGCCACCGGCCTTGTTGATCGCGGCGAGCGACGATGAGCTGGTCAACCCGGCCCGCAACTCCGGTGGTCTGGCGCGCAAACTGCGCGAGGCGGGCGTGCCGGTGCAGGACCTGTATTTCTCGCGCACCAGCCACGCCACGCTGGTGGCGACGCTGTCCCGGCCGATGCGCGGTTTGGCTCCGGTGCTGGATGTGGTCACGGCCTTCGTCAAAGCCACGCCGACTCAGTGAGCTTTGCCTGCGAACCAGCCGTCGTTTTTGTGCAGGTACCAGGCAAACGCGCCGAGAGTCAGGCTGCGCAGCAACATGAACAATAAAAAGGTTATCCACAGTCCATGGTTGCCAAAACCTTGCAGCGCCCAAGCGAACGGCAGCAACAAAACCACGGTCAGCAGCATGCCGTTGCGCATTTCACGGGCACGGGTGGCGCCGATAAACAACCCGTCGAGCAGGTAACTCCCGACCGCAATCAGCGGCAGCGCGGCGAGGTAGGGCAGGTAAATGAACGCCGTGTCGCGCACGCTCTGAATGTTGGTCTGCATCTCGATAAACAGATGCCCGGCGAACAGGAACAGCACGGCAAAACCCAGGCTCGCCAGCAACGACCAACCGCAGGCCACCACCAATGAGCGGCGTAGGGCCTCTCGATCACGAGCACCAATGGCATGCCCACAAAGGGCTTCCACGGCGTGGGCCAGGCCGTCCAGCGCATGGGCGGTCAGCAGCAAACCGTTGAGCAGCAGCGCGTTGGCGGCGACGGTGGCATCACCCAGTCGTGCGCCTTGCACGGTGATCAGGAAAAACACCGATTGCAGCGCCAGGCTGCGGATGAAAATGTCGCGGTTGACCGCCAATAGCGGCCGCCAGCTCTGCCACAACGCCAGCGCGGCCCAGGCGATGTGGCCGGGATAGGCGCGCAGGGCATTGCGGGTCATCAGCAGGCCGATCAGCGCGCCGGTCCATTCGGCGATCACCGACGCTCGGGCCGAGCCGACCACACCCCAATCCAGCCCGAGAACGAACCACAGGTTCAGCGCGATGTTCACCAGGTTGGTGCTCAGCAGAATGGCCAGCGGCGCCCGGGCGTTCTGAGTGCCGAGGAACCAGCCGACCAGCGCATAACTGGCCAGTGCTGCCGGCAGACCGAACAGGCGCGTGTGGAAAAACTCGCGGGTCAGCTGATCCAGCTCCGCCGACGGCTGCATGAAGTGCAGCGCGACGCCGCTCAACGGGACACCCAGTGCTCCCAGGACAATGGCCAGGCCCATTGCCAGCAACAGACCCTGCAGCAAGATCTGCCGCAATGCCGCGCCGTCCCCACGCCCGGCGGCCTGTGCGGCGAACCCGGTGGAGCCCATGCGCAGAAAACCCATGGCCCAGGCGAGAAAGGTATACAGGCTGGCCCCGACCGCGACGGCGCCCAACTGATGGGCGTGGGGCAAGTGGCCGATGACGGTACTGTCGACCAGCGCCACCAGCGGTACGGAAATGTTCGAGAGAATCATCGGCGCGGCGAGCGCCCAGACTCGACGATGGGTAGGGCGGTCGCGCCAGTCGGCGATCAGGTTGGACATGCAGGCTCCTTCGGGGAGCGGGCATTGTAGCGGTTGATTCGGGATTTGCTGTGAATCAGAAATCGACCCCTCACCCCAGCCCTCTCCCCACGGGGGAGAGGGGGAAAGGGAGCCGATCTTCATGGTTTTCAGAACCTGAGTTCGACGCGGAATTTCAGGTCGATGTAGCTCCAAGAACACCTCGGTCAGTCCCCTCTCCCTACGGGCGGTCCGACGTTTCGGGAGGGCTAGGGTGAGGGTTGGATTTCAAGCCGATCAATGAATTATCCAGCTCAACAACCACAACCCCAGCAGCAACCAGATAATCCCCATGATGATCGACGCATTCATGAACGCCCGAATCGCCGACCACAACAGCATCAACCCCAAAATCAGCGCAATGATGCTGATGATCGACGCGTCCATGCCCAGCGCACGGGACAGCCCGTCGACAAAGTTGCTGCCTGCGTGGCTCAACAGATTGAACAAGCCGCTGAGGCCGTCAACGATGAAGCGAATTACTGAACCGAGTGCCTGGCCGAGCCATTCGAAAAAACTTTCTACCTGCATGTCGTGAGCGTCCTTGATGAAAGTGGTGGCGTGGTTGCCGGACTTGAGCCTTGGGCTATCGAGCAGGGTGCCGAGTTCCCTCCAAGCATAGTGGTTTTGCAACGCTTGCCGCTTGCCTTCATTCCTTATCCCCCCGAAGCTATACGCCTTCAGGAGAGCCCGATGAACCTTGTTGAACTGACCGAACGCCTGCACGCCATCCGTGACCGCAAGGACTGGCGGCAATTTCACAGCCCGAAAAACCTGGCCATGGCCGCGAGCGTGGAAATGTCCGAGCTGGTGGAGATTTTCCAGTGGCTGACTGAAGACCAGTCGCGCCAGTTGCCGGCGGACAAGCTCGCCCATGCCGGGCAGGAAATCGGCGACATCGTGCTCTATCTACTGCTGCTGTGCAGCGAGTTGGGGTTGGACATGAATGACGTGGTGCGCAGCAAACTCGCGGACAGCGAACGGAGGTTCAGCTGATGAGCGACCGTCATTTCGATCAACTGGCGACTCGCTTCGCCGAAAAAATCTACGGCGGTGCCAAAGGCGCGATCCGTTTGGCGGTGCTTCAGGCCGACTTGGCCGAAACCCTGCCGGACCGACCTTTGCGCGTACTGGATATCGGTGCTGGTCTGGGCCACATGTCGTTGTGGCTGGCCCAGCGTGGTCATGAGGTCACGCTGGCCGAGCCCGCCGAGCCGATGCTCGAAGGTGCCCGCCAGCGCTTTGCCGACGCCGGGCAAACAGCAACGTTCATTCAGGCGCCGTGGCAGGATCTGCTCGGCCAACTCACCGAACCCTACGATTTGGTGCTGTGCCACGCCGTGCTGGAATGGCTGGCCGAACCGCATGCGATCCTGCCAGTGCTGCATCAATTGACCAAGTCAGACGGCTGGTTGTCCCTGGCCTTCTACAACCGCGATGCGCTGATCTATCGCAACCTGCTCAAAGGCCACTTCCGCAAGATGCGCAAGAACGACATGGCCGGCGAAAAGCAAAGCCTCACTCCGCAACAGCCGCTTGATCCGCGCGAACTGGCGGCGCAACTTGAAGGCTTGTGGCAGGTCGAAACCCAGAGCGGGGTGCGGGTTTTTCACGACTACATGCCGGTGGAATTCCAGGCCCGCGTCGAACTGGTGGACTTGCTGGAAATGGAGCTGGCCCACCGTCGTCACCCAAGCTTTGCCGGGCTTGGGCGCTACTTGCACTGGATCTGTCGGCCGGTCTGATCGGAGCGCGAAATGAACAGTCGTTCGGGGTTATTGGTGATCTGTCTCGGGTTGGTGGCCTGTCAGGGCAGCAATCCTTATGTGGCGTCATCCAACCCTTTGCCACCCGCGCCGCCTCAGGCGGCCAACACCTTTGACCGCAGCGCCTACCCGGCCCCGCCGCGCGACTACGGGCGATACCGCAGCTGGGCCTGGCTCAACGGGCAGCTGCCGCCGGGCACCGCCTGGGCGGATTCAGCGCAGGTCGCCGAAGCCGTCAGCAATGCGCTCGATCAACGTGGCTTGCGCCCGCTGCACGATAACCGCCCGGCCGACCTGTTTGTCAGCGCCGACCTGCACCTGGAAACCCGCCTGCGTCAGGTTCGGGACGACTATGGTTATTACGGCGGTGGTTATGGCGGTTACAACCGCTACGGCAGCGGTTACGGCATGTACAACACCGTGCCGATCGTTCGGACTTATCAGGAACAGGTTGTGGTGGTGCGGGTTGATCTGTTTGATGCCGGCACCGGTCAACCGGTGTGGAGTGCCAGCGCCGAAACCAGTAACCGAGGTAGCCAGAGCGAGCGTGTCGATGCGATACGGGAGGCTGTAGAAAAGGCGATGTCGGCGTATCCTCCTAGTTAGCTTCTGTCGTTAAGAAGCTTTGCGCAGGTTCATGTCTTCTACCGGAGAAATACCATGTTCCGCCGTCTCGCTTTACTGGCTGTGGCCGTGCTGCTCAGTGCCTGCGCCAACCAGGTCAATCATGACTTCGATGCCAGCCGCGACTTCGCCGCCTATCGCAGCTGGAGCTGGAAAGAACCCGCCCTGCAATATCGCCCCGATGATCCACGGATCAAGAGCGACCTGACTGAACAACGCATCCGCCAATCAGTGACCGATCAGCTGGATCAGCGTGGCCTGCGTCCGGCTGCGGGTGGCCAAAAGGGCGATTTGAGCGTGCAGACCTATCTGATCGTCGAACAGCGCCAGCAACAAGTAACCACCAACTACGGCGGCGCTTGGGGTAATCCATGGAACGGCTACTGGGGTGGGCCGATGTACAACGAAACCCGCAACGTCAGCTACAAAGTGGCGATCATCCAGATCGACCTGCTCGACGGCAAGGACGGCAAACTGGTGTGGCGCGGCAGTGACGAGCAGATACTCAGCCGCACAACGAACCCGTCGGATCGCAGCACGGCGATACGCGAAACGGTCGGGCGAATTCTCGCCAACTACCCACCCAAATAAACAGCTGGACGATCTTTTGCTTGTGATCTGCGCGCAGCCCGGGAAAGCGCCAACTACACTGCTGTTCACCCATGGAGGTAGCCTTCGGCTGTGCACCGGCAAAGGAGTGCGCGATGTCTCCCCGTTTGCAGTTTCGCAGCCCGTCCCGGCAACGGGGGGCGATCGGTTTGATGGCGGCGCTGACATTGGGCATGGCCCTGATGTTCTTGCTGGTCGTGGTCGACAGCGGTCGTTTGTACCTGGAAAAACGTGACCTGCAGCGCGTAGCGGACATGGCCGCACTTGAAGCATCCACCCGAGGGGGTGATTGCGCCGCGGGCAACACCGCCACCGTCTATGCCACCGCCAGCGCTAACCGCAACGACTTCACCCTTCCTGACCCCAATCGCAATCTGCTGGTCGCTTGCGGCGCCTTGACCCTGGATGCCAATAACCTTCGGGTATTTGGCGCCGACCCAAGCAAGAGCGAAGCCATTCGGGTGATCGCCAGCCATTCGGTCCAGCAGAGTGTCGCCGGTGGTGTCGGCGCCCTGTTCGGTGGCGCTCCACGCGCGGCGACCATCAACCTGACGGCCAGCGCTGTCGCCGCATTACCGCCACCCCTGGCTTCGCTGACCATCCGCAGTACGGCGCTGAGCGTCGATACCAGCAAGTCCGCCACGCTCAACGCGCTGTTCGGTGGTTTGCTCGGGGGCAACCTGAACATCAACGCGGCGGGCTGGAACGGACTGGTGAACACCAACATCAGCCTGCTCGGCTACCTTGACCGATTGAAGGTCGACCTTAACCTCAGCGCTGCCGGGTATGACCAGGTATTGGGCAATACGATTGCCGTCAGCCAGCTGATTCAGACCGCCGTCAATGTACTGGACCCCGGCGGCACACTCGGCGCGACCGCAACCATTGCGAGCCTTCAAGCGCTGAAGGTCGCGGCAGGCGCAACCACCGTCGTACTCGGCAACGTGCTGCACGTCGAGGCTGGCAGCACCGTGACGGCGCTGGCGACCAACCTGAAAGTGTTCGACCTGATCGAGGCGGTCGTGCAACTGGCCAACAAGAAAAACGGCCTGGTGGCGACGTTGCCGATCAATCTGGCGGGCCTGGCGCAAATCACCGCCCGGGTGCAGGTGCTGGAGCCTCCGCAGCTGTCAGCCATTGGCAATCCGAAAAACGCCGCGCTGGCTCCACTGGGGCCTAACCGCATCTATGTGCGAACTGCCCAGATCAGGACATTGCTGTCGATCGACTTGCCGGTGCTCAATTCCATCGTGGCGCTGATCAATGCGGTGGCTGATCTGGCAGGCCCGCTGACCAACACACTCAACGCCTTGCTCAATCTCAATCTGGTGGGAGTGCTCAATTCACTGACCTGTGCCTTGCTCGTGCCCTGTCAGACTCCCGACATCATCGTGCTGCCGCCACCGATACGTATCGACGTGGGGCTGGACGTCGCCAGCGCCAACAGCTATGTCACTGCCTACAGTTGCGTCAGTACCACCAACAAAACCCTGACCACCAATACCAGCACTTCGCTGGTAAATCTGAAGATCGGCAAGATCGATCCAGCCACCGCTTTCGGCAGCAACACCACGCCACCGGCGGTAGTGGTGCAGCCGTTGAAGGTGATCGATATCGGGGTGAAAACCTGTCTGAGGATTCTGTTCCTGCCCATCTCCTGCGACCCACGAATTCCGGGCGTCGGCGGCAGCATCAGTATCATGGCCGACACGACCGTGGCGCAGAGCGCCAACATGCCGCACGTCTATTCCGCACCGCCGGCCACCAGCCTGCCGGAGATCAACCAGCCACCGTTCTACTATTCCTATTCCACCAGCAATATCGTCAGCAGCCTTACCGACACGGCGACCAATATCAAAGTCAACATGTACGGCCCGACGGGCAGTCTGGTCGGTGGTCTGGGGGCGATCCTAAACACTGTCACCACGTTGCTGGTCAACGCAATCAACAGCGTGCTCAGCCCGTTACTCGACACCTTGATCAACACACTGTTGCTCAGCCTGGGGATCGATCTGAACAAGGTCGATGTCGGCGCCAACCTCAGTTGTCACTCGGGACGAGCGACGCTGGTGATCTGATCGTCGGCGGCAATCGGCAGTTCGATACAAAACCGTGCGCCCTCGACCGAGTTTCTGACGCTCAGTTTTCCGCCCATGTTCTCGACGATGCCGTAACTCACCGACAACCCGAGCCCGGTGCCGACACCCACGGGTTTAGTGGTGAAGAATGGCTCGAAAATCCGCTCCAGCAACCGCGGATCGATACCGCCGCCATTGTCCTCGACCCACAGTCGCACCGAATACTCATCACGTTCGGCGTACACCGAGATCCACGGTTTGAACTCGCGGTCGGCCTCGCGTTTGCCGAGCAACGCATCCCTAGCGTTGACCATCAGATTGATCAACACCTGTTCGAGCTGATCGACGTAACCGCGCACTTGCACGTCAAACCCGGTCTCGTTGACCCGCAGATCGACCCCTTTGCCGCGCATCCCTTCGGCCAGCAGCGACAGCGTGCCTTCGATGGCTTGCGCCGGATTAAACGGATGCTGCTCGATCTCCGAGCGGCGGCCAAACACCCGCATGTGATCCACCACCCGCGCGGCGCGCTGGACCTGTGCATCGATGCGGTTGAGCTTGTCGGTCAGGTAGTCGATCTGCGCATCGCCGTTGCTCAGACGCTTGAGCACGTTGACGATGGCCATGCGCATCACATTCAACGGCTGATTGATTTCATGGGCCAGCCCTGTGGCCATTTCACCGAGGGTGGCCATTTTTGCACTTTGGGTGAGCTGCTGCTGGGCGCGGCGGACCTCGGTGTTGTCGCGACCCACGGCCTGAATCTCCAGCAAATGGCCGTGTTCATCGAACACCCCGCGATCCGACCACACCCACCAGGCATGTTCCCGTCCCGGCAGTTGCAGGTTGATTTCCGCGGTGCTGACCGGGAATTCCGGGCTGAGTCGGCTAAGCCGCTGGAGAAACGCTTCGCGCTGTTCCTGCGACATCCAGCTGCCCAGATTCACCCCGGGCAGTTGCTCGGGCTGGCACTCCAGGTAAGTCGCCAGCGGACGGTTGCCGAAGGTCAGGGACAGGTCCGGGCGGTAGCGGCAGATCATCGCCGGAGAGTCTTCCACCAGGATCCTATAGCGTTCTTCACTCTGCTTCACCTGTTCGGCGGCCAGGGTTGCTTCGGTGACGTCCAGCCACAGGCCGACGGCTTCCACCGGCAAACCAAGGTCGTCGCGCAGTAGCTTGGCTTCATCGAGTAGCCAGTGGTATTCGCCGCGACTGTCGCGCAGCCGATAACGGGCGCGCACCGAACCTTCGCGCAGCAAATGCCGGGTACGTTCGAAATACCGATCGCGGTCCTCTGGGTGCACCCTTTCAACCAAGGCTCCCGTCGCGCAATCAGCCAGTGTCCAGCCGAGCAGCGGCAGTAGGCTGTCACTGAAAAACGTCGGTTGCAGCGCACCTTCAACATAGCGCTGCACGTAGATCACCGCCGGTGAGCTGGCGATCAGATTGTCCAGTCGGGCATGGGCCGCCGCGGCGTTTTGTTCCTGGTTTTTGATGTCGCTGATGTCGAGCATGAAACCCACCAACCGCCGGTTTTTACCGATGCCCAGGACCTGGCCTTGCAGGCGATACCAGTTCGGCGTTTGTGCCAAACGCACGCACAGCAGCAGCGGGGTGCCGTCGCCTTGCAAGGCTTGCAGACGACTGCTCAGCTCTTCACGGTCGGCGGGGTGCACCCGATCAAGCCAGTCGTGCAGCGGCAAACGATCGATCGCAAGGTTCAGGTGACTGGCCAACGACGGCGCCAATTGCACCTCGCGACTGTCGCTGAACACCTCCCACCATCCGGTGCCGAGCAAGGCTTGCAGCGACTCCAGCCGTTCCAGTTGCAGATGGTGCCGGTGCTCGCGCAAGCGCTCAAGTAATGGGCCTGCCAGCGCGGCGGTCAGTTGTAACCAGTCGCGATCATTCAGGTCGGGTGCCTGTTGCTGCACCGGATAAAGGCCACACAGCAACCAGGCGACCACACCCTGGGCATCGTGATAGGGCACCGCGAACCCTTCGGCATTACCGAAGATGCCTTGCAAACGGGGATGTTCAGCGGGCGTCAGGCATTGCGGCGCAGAGCCGTTCAGACTGTCGAGCCCCGTGCCCAGGCGCTGAGCGTTTTGCCACAAGTGGGGCGCGTCGAAGGCCGTGTAATGCTGGTGAATCTGCCAGCCTTCTTCCTGTTCATCGAGTAACGCCACTGCAATGCATGGCATGTGGAAACGCTGGGCCAGGCCTTGCAGCTGTTCCACCAACACCTCGGGCAGGCGCGTCAGGTTGCACCGGCGCAACTGTTCGCCGATCTGCGCTGCGAGTAATTGGCATTGCTCGCGGCTGCGTGATTGCCGGCGATCGAGCAACAAGTCGCCGATGTCCAGCAACTGCAACAGCCAGGCATCGGCCAACGGCTGGACCCAGCCACGCAAGTGCAGGGGTTGTCCGTTGAGGCTGTAAAAGTCCAGGTCCAGACTCTGTCCCTGCCAGTCGACGGGCGAGCCTTCAACGGCGAGGCAGCTGTGAGGCATGAGGAAATCGAGCAGGTGTGGTGCTTGCGCCGCGGGTGTCTGCTGGGCCAGCACATGCCGCAGCGGGCCGGTCAGGTGAATCACTCGACCTTCGGCATCCAGATGCATCTGCAAACCGAAACTTTGCACGCTCAGGGTGTCCACTGGCTGAGGCGGATGGCGGTTGAGCAGGCGCCCGAAGAGTTTGTCTGCGGAACTCAAAATTGCAGGCTCGAACTGGCGGTGAGGTTTGCCGGCAGATTGGGCACTTGGCCAATTCCAGGCAAGGTCAGAAACGGGATGACCTGCTGCAGTTTGCTGGTGGGGTAGCTGATGCTGACCTTCAACACCCCGCCCACGTAGGTGGCGCTGGCGTCGGTGGCGACATTGAAATTCAGTGCGGCAGGAATCCAGGCCAGCTGTCGGCTCAGTTCTGTCGTGGCCACGGTTTTTATCGCGGTGTCGTATCCGGGGGTGCTCGGATCCAGCGCCACGCTTCGGCGCACCGCTTCGGCGGTCGACTGGGTGAACGATTGCATCAGCAACAGCGGCAAGCTGTAAGTGACGATTCCATAGAACACGGCGAAAAAGATGAGAAACACCAAAGCGAATTCAATCGCTACAGCGCCTTTTTGCTTACGGGGGAGGCCTATTTTCATGACTGCGTCTACCCTGATATTCACAACGTGATATCAGCATAGAATCATTCAGCCAAAACGGACGTTTTTTACCGGATGCAGAGCTTTGTATTACTGATCTGGCTG
Source organism: Pseudomonas sp. PMCC200344 (assembly GCF_030053095.1). Lineage (NCBI taxonomy): Bacteria > Pseudomonadati > Pseudomonadota > Gammaproteobacteria > Pseudomonadales > Pseudomonadaceae > Pseudomonas > Pseudomonas sp. PMCC200344. The sequence continues at coordinate 741,365 of NZ_CP125618.1, forward strand.
ACGCTATGCGCAGCACAGGATGCTCGAGAACGACACATCGCCAATGGCCTGACCCTTGGCGCAGCGGTGTTGGCGCTGGCGTATCTCCTGTGGACGGGCACTACCTGGCTGGGGGCCGAGGCGGTGCAGGGCGGCTGGGCTTTTTTGCTGGCGCTGGCCTTTACCTTGCCCGGTTATGCGCTGAGACGCTTGGGCGCAGGCGATGTGAAACTGATGACCGGCCTGGGCCTGGCGACGGACGGCATGCACCTGCTCGGCGTGTTCATCGGTGCCGGATTGGCCAGTGTGCTGTGGCTGCTGCTGGCGCCAAGAGTCTGGCTTCATATGGGCCAAGGGCTTAGAAATCATCTTCGATATCTGGGGCCTGGAATGTCAAAGAAACAGCCCTTTGCACCCTTTGTATTAGTGGGCCTGTTGCTCACACTCGCCTGGTTTCACTAGTCGACTGTTTTATATACAGAGTCGGAAAGTACGTCTACTTTCAATTCAGTAGTTGTACAGCCTGTGGCTGTCGCTAGAGGAACGGTCAACGTTGACCTTGCATGGAGTCGCACGTGAACAAGCTTTCTTCGGCAGTAAAAATCCTTGTGGTCGACGACCAGCCGTTGATTGTCACAGAGCTCTGTGAGTTTCTTGAAGGTAGCGGTTACCGTTGCGTTCCTTGCGAGACTGGCAAGCAGGCAGTCGAGCGTTTCAATGAAGACGAAGCGATCGGCCTGGTGCTTTGCGAGTTGCACATGCCCGGTCTGGACGGGATTCAACTGGTTCAGGAGCTGCAACGGTTATCCGGCAAGCACCGTGTGTTTGAAGCAATCATGCTCACTGGGCGTGCGGACAAGCAGGATGTGATCAAGGCTTTGCGGGCCGGGTTTGCCGATTACTACCAAAAGCCGATTAATCTGGGTGAGTTGCTCGAAGGGATTGCGCGTCAGGCAGTGGTTTTGCAGGAACGGCAGAAGAATCTGCAGCTGGGGCATCTGGATCAGAAGCTGCAGTATCTTGCCGAGTCGATCGATGATCTGTATCAGGATCTGGATAAGGTTCGGCGTGGGCCGCGGTTGTCGGTTTCCGCTGATGACGATGTCAGTGCTGCGGATCGGGTTGAGATTCCGGCGATTTTCAGTCAGCTGTCGCCAAGGCAGTTGGAGGTGGCGCGGTTGGTGGGGAAGGGGCAGACGAATTATCAGATTGCCTGTGAGTTGGGGATTACCGAGAACACGGTGAAGCTTTATGTGTCGCAGGTTTTGCGGTTGACGCATATGCATAATCGGACGCAGTTGGCGCTGGCTTTGTTACCCAGTCATTCTGGGTTGCGTCAGGGGGTGACTGCGCATTAGGTTTTTGTTGGTGTACCTATCCATTCCGGCGGTAACGACCGCGACTCACTTTTTTATAAGCGCCTGGAATGCCTAAAGCCAGTCAGTTAAGCCGTAACGCGATCTGTAGCAGCAGCCTCGCGGGCTCGGCAGCTGCTACAAAGAGTGTCGCGGTTGGAATTGCCCGGATCAAGACTATCCCCCCGTCCCACCGTCCACCTGCCCGCTCTCATACTGATCAAAGTACTCCGGGATCTCATGCCGATAGCTTTTCAACCAACGCTGCATGCTCAGCTCGCGCTCGGTCGCGGTTGAGGTTTGCGGCTTCTGGGACGCCGCTTTGTTGCTTCTTTGCAGTTGCAGCCAGCCTTCGGTTTCCTGTTGTTGGGCCGAAGCGGGGCCGGGGTCGATGGCGTGAGCGGTGAGGGGCAGGGCCAGCAGGCCGATGCAGCAGACGATGGTCGGTTTCATCAAAAGCCTCTCCCTATTGAAGCGTCGGTGTGGCGGCGGCGACCTGGTTTACGGCGGTCGGGCCGGACTTGCTCGGTGTCTTGAGTCTTTGCGCGCGGGCCTGTGCTTCGGTGACTTGGGCGGGGCTCAGGCCGAGACGGCTGACGAGTTCGGCCGCGCGGCTCCAGTCGTCCTGGTAGATCAGCAGTGTTACCAGATTCAACGCGGCCAGTTGGTCGCTTTGTTTGAGCTCCATGGCCGTCAGGAATTCAAAACGCGCATCCTCGACGCGTAATTGATTGAGGTACACCACGCCGAGGTCGTTGCGAATTTTCTCGTCGGTCGGCGCTAGCCGTGCGGCCCGTTGCAAGTGGGCTTGTGCCAGGCCGTTGTCGCCCTTGGCGGCGGCGAGTTGGCCCAGGCCGTGTTCGGCTTCGGCGGCCAGGCAACTGCCGAGCAGGCTGCGGTACAACGGCTCGGCTTCGCTGCGGCCCAGCAGTCGATAGACCTTGGCCTTGCGCAGGCGCACGTCGGCCAGGTTGTCGGGCAGGCTTTGCAGGTTGGCGAGGCTGGCGTGCAGTTTGCCGTCATTGGCCATGTCATCGGCGAGGTTCAGCGACAGCTGTTCTTCGGAGGTCAGCTTGCCGCAACTGGCCGTGTTGGTCAGGGCGCTCCAGGACGTCGCACCGTTGCTCGCGCAACCGCCTAACAACAGCAGAGTCAAACCGGCAATTATTGCTTTCATAACGATCCCTCTAAGAACCAAAGGCATGGGACAGGGCGGTGAAGCCCGGGCCGGCCAGTACGATCAATAACGCCGGGAAGAGAAACAACATCATCACGACGGACATTTTGGCGGACATCTTGGAGATGTATTCCTGCAAGCGCGTCAGGCGCCGGTCATCGAGCAATTGCTTGAGGGTCAGTAGGGATTTCATCGCACCGCCCCCCTGATGGATCAACTGCTCAAGGATGACGCAGGTGTCGGTGAACTCGTCGACGGCCAGCAATCGGGTGGCTTTGTTCAGTTCTTCGCCCAGTTCCAGGCCGGAATCGACCCGGGCCAATACCAGACGCAATTCATGGGTCAGGGCCGGCAATAATTGTTTGCCTTCATTGCTCAACACGCGCAGCGACTGCTCCACCGCCATGCCCGATTCGAACAGGATGCGCAGCAGCGGAATGAAGGTGGAAATCTCGCTCGCCAGTTGTTTTTGCCGACGCTGCGCGGCAGCAGCCAGCAACCGTTTGGGCAACAGATAGCCGATGCCGGTGGCGAACACCGGGGCCATCCAGTGGTTGTCTGCCTGAGGGAAGAACACGCCCTGGATCAGCAAGGTCAGGGGCAGCGCCAGCACCGGAGCGCCTATCTGGAACGCCGCGAACAGTGAACGTCGCCGGGCGCTGCGCCAGCCGAGACGGTTAAGCAATGCCTGGGTTTCGTTATCCAGGTTGACCGAGCGCTGACCAATTCGGCTGCTGCCCAGCAGCTGTAGCCACTGATTTACCCGGTTGTCGCTCGCCAGTTTGCCGTCGAGTCGTTGCGCCACCTGGCGAACCCGCCGACGGTGTTCCAGCAAACCGCTGAGCAGCAACCACGTTGCCCCCAGAAACAGCAATGCGCAGATCAGCAAAAGCACTTTCATACGCTGCGCAACATGTGCCAGAGCGCCAGGCTGCCGACCACCTGCAAGCCGAACGCGGACGCGAGCATGATTTGCCCAGAATCGTCGTGCCACATGGCGAGCAAGTAATGAGGGTTGGTCGCGAGGAAATAGCCGGCCAGACCAATCGGCAAACAGCCCAGGACCCACGCGGTCACCCGGGTTTCACCGGTCATGGCCCTGAGCTGGCGCGCAGCCTGCTCGCGCTCCCGGATCATCTTGATCAGGTTTTCCAGCAATTCGCTGGCATTGCCGCCATAGCGGTGATTGACCTTCAAACCGAGCGCGAACAAGCGAAGTTCGTCTTTCTCATACAGCTCGGCGAGGTCAGCCGCGGCATCCGGCAGACTGACCCCCAGCTGCACGTTGCGCTGAACCCGCCCCATGGCGTTTTTCAGCGGGTCTTCAGCGGCGTCGATGGCCCCCAGCACCGCATCGGCCAGGGTGCGCCCGGACTTCAGACTGCGCACGGTGTGATCGAGCATTGGTGGCAGTTGTTCGATCATGCGCTGGAGTCGGCGCTGATAACGCCAATTGACATACAGACGCAGCATCAGCGGCGGTAGCAGTAACAGAACCAGCAAGCCGACCCAGCCACCGGTAGCAAATCCGAGCAAGATGCCAAAGGCCCAGAGCAGCAGCCATACCCCCAGACGCTCGGTGGGACGCCCAAGGCCGGCCCGCAGAAAGGCCCGATCCAGACTGACCCAGGAGGTTTTCGCCAGCACCGGCTGCGGTTGCCCCTGGGTCAGGCGTCCCAGTACCCGCTCGGTGCCGGTCTGGCGCAAACCGCGATAAAACAGACGGATCGACAGTCCGAGCAAGACCAGGCAAACGAGGATGAGCAGCACCGGTTTGAGCATGCTGTGGCCTTCAGTACGAAGAGGGAGAGAGCGCCAACTCACGGCGCAGTTTGTCGCCGGCGGGATTGACCGCCTCGCGCATGAATCCGAAACCGCTGCGCCGGTCGAGCCGGAACAACGTGTTGGTGACATACACGTCATCACGCATGCCGATCACCTCCACCACTTCGCTGACGCAGCGGCGACCGTCGGGCATGCGCGTCAGCTGGATCACTACGTCCAGTGCAGCGCAGATCATTTGCCGCAAGGTCCGTTCGGCGATGGTGCGGCCCGTCAGGCCCACCAGTGTCTCCAGGCGCAACAGTGCATCCTGGGCGTTGTTGGCGTGCACGGTACTCATGGAGCCGTCGTGGCCGGTGTTCATTGCGGTGAGTACGTCCACCACTTCGACGCCCCGAATCTCGCCGAGGATGATTCGGTCCGGGCGCATCCGCAGGGCGTTGCGAATCAGGTCACTGGACTTCACTTCGCCGTGGCCTTCGGCATTCGGCGGTCGGGTTTCCAGACGCACCACGTGAGGGTGGCCCAGTTGCAGTTCGGCGACGTCTTCGATGGTGACGATTCGCTCGTGAGGGTTGATCAACTGGCTGAGAATGTTCAGCAGCGTGGTTTTGCCAGTGCCGGTGCCGCCGCTGATCAGGATGTTGCAGCGCTTGCCCACGGCCTCCTGAAGAAAGTCGAAGATCGCCTGATCGATGGTTTGCATCGCCATCAAGTCCGAGCTTTTGAGCATGTCCTTGCGAAACTTACGTATCGACAGGCAGGGACCATCGAGCGCAATCGGTGGAATGATCGCGTTGACCCGGCTACCGTCGGGCAGTCGTGCGTCGACCATTGGCGACGACTCATCGAGCCGTCGACCGAGGGGCGCGAGAATCCGTTGCATGACCCGTTCGACGTGATGCGCATCGATGAAGCGCAGGTCGCTTTGATGCAGTACGCCGTCGCGTTCAATGAACACCCGGTGCGGGCCGTTGACCAGAATCTCCGTCACTGCCGGGTCCCGCAGCAGCACTTCCAAGGGGCCGAAACCGGTGAGTTCGTCGACGATTTCTTCGGCCAGACGCTCCATTTCATAGCGGGAAATCGCCAGGTGCAGTCGGGCGATGTACTCGGCAACCTTGTCGATGACGAACTGCGAGAGCACCTGCCGCGAACCCTCCAGCAGGTTTGTGCCGGACTCCTCGATGGCATCGATGATGTAGCGGTGCAGCACCAGTTTCAGACCTTCGTGGTCGGTGTTGCCAGTGGTGGTGCGCACAGGGGCACCGAAGAGTTTTTCACCGCTCATTGCGCACCCCTCAACCGGTTGAACCAGCCAGACTTGGGCTTGGCCAGGCCCTCGGAGCGCTTGGCCAACCGATCGCCGAGGGCGCGCAGGCTTTGAGTCAGGCCTTCGCGGGGGGCCAGTTCAAACAACGTCACACCTTGGTTCTTGGCGTTAAGCCGCACTTCCGGGCTGTAGACGAGGGTCGCGATGATCTCCATGCCGAAGCTTTTGCTCAGGGTCTCGGAGTCCGGTGCGACGTTGCGCAGGTAGCGGTCCACCAGCAGTTTGGCGTGATCAAGCTTCATGCCTTTTTCACGCCACAGGTTGAGTACCGCCAGGTTGCGACGGCAGTCGAGTACGTTCTGATCGGTGTACCACAGTAACTTGTCGCAATGGGTGACGAAGGTGCGTAGTGCTTCGCTGTCCGGCTGGCCAGTCAGGTTCACTACGATGTGCTGGAAGTGTTGGCGCAGGGCGCTGAGCAGCATGTACAACTCGGCGGTGCTGGTGTGTTCCAGCGGCTCATCGTGGTTGGCGTAGGCGAGGATCCGCAACCCGGCGGCGCAGGTGGTGAACGCGCTGTCGATCAGCGTCGCGTCGAGGCGCCGCAAGTGCCGGAGTGCATCGCCGAAGTGGAACGAACTCTCCAGCCCGAGCAAGGCCAGGCTGTCACCGCGTGGCAGGCCCAGGTCCAGCAACAGCGTTTGCTGTCCGCTCTTCTGCACCACTTGCGCCATGTGCGTGGCGAGCAGCGCGCCGTCGGCGTTGATCTGCACGCCGTAGAGCACCGTCAGGCTACCCAGTTGGGTGTTCGAGGCCACGGGCGGCAGGCGTTTGCTCAGCCGTCGCACCAACCCCGCGACTTCACTGGAACGCGAACCATAGGCCACGAAATCCCGTGCACCGGCGCGCATGGCATTGAGAACGAGTTGGTTGTCCATGCCATCGCCCAGCGCGACGATCGCCAGCATCGGTTTGGCTTCCAGGGCACCTTCGATCAGTGCGCTTTGGGCCACCACGTGTTCGCGGTCCAGACCCACGAACACCAGGCTGGCGAAGGTCACGTCCACCAGGGTCAAGAGTTCATCGAGGTTGCCGCCACCGGCGCTGATCACTCGGCCCAAAGGAGCAAGCGCACCTTGCAGCCACTCGAAGTCGGTGCTGTTGCGCGTGATCGCGAGGAAGGTCTGACTCAGGTTCTGGCTCTGGCTCATTGCGATAATCCGCTGCGTTTATCGAAGTTGCCGTTTTCGAGGAAGTACAGGCGATACCAGTTCGGGTCATAGTTGCGCAGCTTTTCACCCGGCAACGACGGCAGTTGTGCGTTGGCAGCCAACGGTTGGACCAGGTGCGGCGTGACGATCATCAGCAGCTCACGCTCTTCGCGGTTGACCGATGAGTTGCGAAAAAACGCACCGAGAATCGGGATATCGCCCAGGCCTGGAAACTTGCTGACTTGCGAACTGTTGTGAGTGCTGATCAAACCGCTGATGACGAAACTCTCGCCATCGGCCAGCGAGACGCTGGTATCGGTGCGGCGAATGGTGAACGCCGGGACGGTGGTGCCGCCGATGGTCACGCCATTGTTGTAGTCGAGTTCGCTGACCTCCGGCGCCACTTTGAGGGTGATGCGGTCATGGCTGACCACGGTCGGTGTGAGCGTCAGGCGGATGCCGAATTCTTTGTACTCGATGGAGTAGCTGTCGCTGTTGGCGCTGGGCACCGGGATCGGAATTTCACCACCGGCCAGGAAGCTCGCGCTCTGCCCGCTGAGGGCGACCAGGCTCGGCCGTGCCAGGGTGTAGGCGAAGCCGCTGCCTTCCAGGGCGTTGACGATGCCGAGGAATTTGCTACTGCCGCCACCCCAGACAATGTTGAAACTGTCGTTGAGCAGCGGAATGCTGGGCACCGCGATCCGGGGATCAAGGTTGAACAGCGGCACCACGCCCGGCGTCACGGCCGTGTTGGGCACCGTACCGGGTGCGCCGAAGAGGAAGTTGTTCGAACCCTTGCCGAAAATCGACGTGCCGGCCTCTTTCAGTTTGGTCCGGCTGACTTCGACGAAACGAATGTCGGTCTGTACTTGCGACGGTAGCAGTGGGTCATCAGAGGGCAACCGTGTCGCGGTGGTCATCGCCGCGGTGGCCTTGCCCTGAACGAACACCATGCTTTGGCGCGGAGCACTGGCGCAGGCGGTCCAGACCATCAGGCTGGTAGCGCCGGGGGCCATCCCGGTTAGCAAAAACGCTTGATTACCGTTGACTCGCACGTCGGCGATTTTCGGGTCCCCCACTGCCACTCGAGTGATCGCCACCGGCGATTGCACCTCCTGTTGCAGCCCTTCACTGACTTCCAGCACCGCAGGCAACGAACCCAGCGCGGCGCAATTGCCGGCGGCTGCGAATGTTACGCCAAGCGGCACGCCGCTCAGTAAAGAGACCCAGAGCAGGCCTTGAAGCAGGGGCATGGAACGACTGCGCATTTAGATGCGTCCTTGCTCGATTCAGGGGGTTTGTTGGGTGATTTCGTTGCCGCGGATGACTTCCACGCTCGTTTTGCGCGGCGTTGTGCCGCCGTGGGTGGCGACAGGGTTGGGTGGGGGCGTCATGGCCAGTTGGCTGAACTGGATCAACTCGCGGTTGGCACTGGCAAGGTTGGCGGATGAATCGCTTTCGCCGGCCCAGTAACGAGCCAGACGTTTTTCATCGGCGCTGCGTACGGCCAGGCGCAACACGCCGGCCTGGGCCGCCAACATCAGGCGACTCAGTAGTTGTTCGGGGACGGCAAGCAAGACGCTGCGGGCGCTGGCGCGCAATTGTTCCTGCCTGAGTTTTTCTTCGATGCTGCGGGCGGGGCTTGCGGGTTGACCGTCGTTGGTCAACCCCATCTGTTCGCCCACCCCGAGCACCCGCAAGGCCGGCACCACCAGTTGTGCCGACGGCTGAAGGTTGTTGTTGTCCGTGCGCAAAAACAGCAGCACATCGACATAGTCCCCCGGTGTCAGTTGCCCACCGGCATTGATCACTTCATCCACCGCGACGGCGAGGGCGCGTTCATCGGGACGAATCATCCGCGCCAGTCTGCCGCCGGATTCGAAACTTTCATCATTGAGCCAGGTGCCGGCACTGAGGGCGCGCCAGGGCGTTCGGCCAATTGCTTGATCGAGGCGGCTCAGGCTGCCGGCCGGGACGGCACGGAGTTTTTCCAGGGTCACGTCGGCGGCGCTGATCGGCATGAACGGTGGCACATCATGCAGCAACACCACCACCGGTTGGCGGGTGGGGTCGTCCACGGGGGCAGGCGTCTGGGCGATGGGTGCAGGCGTGACGATCCCGGGTTGCACGACAGGCTCGGGAGCGGGTTGGCGGCTCAGCGTGAGGCCCCAGTAACCGGCAATAATGGCGCCCACCAGAAACAAACCGGCCAGGCCCAGAGTGATACGACTGTTCATGACGGCTCTCCCTTTCCTGCTGCTTGAGACCTCGTCGCATCCACCGAGACAACTTCGCAATCAGGCAGCTATGAACATGGAACTATTTCGCTATTTGACGGTAGCTCAGCTAGAGCAAAAAGCCATTAAGGGCCTGAAAATAACTAACGAAAGTAAGTCGTCAGGGCGAAAACGTGACTTTTTTGGCGTCAACGAAGCGACTAATACTTTAGTGATAATTCGTTCTTACAGTTGTGGGTACGGGGAATGCCGACAATGCTGATGCTGGCAAAGGGGAACCATGTTGCGACCGTGCAACACCCGTCGTTGTCCAGGAGTATCGCCATGTCCTTTACGAAAATTGCTCAGAAGATCAAATCCGAAATCGCTTTTTACAAAGGCCTGGCCAAAGATACTGAGGGTGCTTCGGGGATCGAATACGCCATTATTGCGGGCATGGTGGCAGTCGCTTTAGCGGCGTTTGTGACGCCGATCTCCGATGCTATCACCACCATGTTTGACACTATTCAGGGCGCACTATAACGGTGAGGCGAGTTCTTGCCGGCAACTTGCGAATGTGCCAAAGGGGTTCTAACGTCAGCGCTTAGTCCATTGCAGGTGTTGCCCATGAACGCTCCCTCACTTCCACGCCAACAGCTACTTCTGGTCGATGATGAGGAGGATGCGTTGCTGGAGTTGGCGGAGTTGCTCGAGGGCGAGGGCTTCAATTGCTTTACCGCCACCTCGGTCAAGCTCGCGCTGAATCATCTGACGCACCACCCCGATATTGCGTTGGTGATCACTGATTTGCGGATGCCGGAGGAGAGTGGCATGTCGTTGATCAAGCGGTTGCGAGAACATACGTCCCGCCAGCATTTGCCGGTGATTGTGACGTCGGGGCATGCGGACATGGAGGATGTGAGTGACATGTTGCGGTTGCAGGTGCTCGACCTGTTTCGCAAGCCGATTTATCACGTGCGGTTGTTGGAGACGTTGAATAATTTGTTTCCACAGCCTCGCATGGATTTAGTGAGTCCGTGAGGACGGCGAATCCTTGGCATGAGCTAGCAGTGAATTGATCGTTCCCACGCTCTGCGTCCCAAGAGCCGAACGCAGAGCTCGGAAACGTTCGGGTCAGGCAACCGGCCGCCAATGCCCCGCCATATGCTCAAGATCCCCTGCACCCACCAACCTCAAATCCCCACTGGATCCCGCCGCACTGGCCAGTAATGTCACCTCACTGGGCAATCGCACCGGTTTGCGAAATTGCACCGCAATTTCGACATTCGCCGCCGGCAGATGATCGGCAAGCGCCGCCAGGGTTCGGGCCTTGTTCCACAACCCATGGGCGATGGCCGTCGGGAAACCGAAGAGTCTGGCGCTGACGGCACTCAGGTGAATCGGGTTGTAGTCGCCGGACACTTTGGCGTACTGCCGCCCAATGTCCGACGGCGCTTTCCAGCGGGCCACTTCCGACATCTCCAGTGTCGATGCCAACACGTCCTCGACGGGCTCTCCTTCGAGTTTGACCCCGCGGCACAACATCTGACTTTCAGCTTCCCACAACGCCCCCAGCTGATCGTCGAGCGTCGTCACCAGATCGAACGTCGCGCCCTTTTCATGGGGCTGAAGGTTTTGCACTTGAACGCTGACCCGCACACGATTCACACCGCCCATTGGGCGAAAGATACGAATGCGGTTACTCAGGTGAATCAACCCCAGCAGCGGGAACGGAAATTCCTTGGCCGTCAGCAATTGCATCTGCAAGGCGAACGCGAGGATGTGTGGATAGGTGGGCGGCAACAAACCGTTGTCGGCAAAACCGCAGACCTTGCGATAGTCCGCCAGGCGCTTCGGATCGACATTGATCCAGCAGCGCAAACCCGAATCGGGCAGGGTGGTGCCGGTGATCTTGCGTCGCGTCGCGGCCCGCACGTACAGTCCCGACAGGCTTGGTTCGCGGTTGAGTAGGTGCCAATCGATAATCATGCCTAAGCCCCCAAAACACTTTGTCCGCACACCCGCAGCGCTTGCCCGGTGAACGCGCCGGTGCCCGGTTGAGCCAGCCACGCCACCGCTTCGGCGACGTCTTGCGGCAGGCCGCCCTGGCCCAGCGAACTCATGCGCCGCCCGGCCTCACGCACGCCGAACGGAAGATGCGCGGTCATCTGGGTTTCGATGAAACCGGGTGCTACCGCATTGATGCTGATGCCGCGCTCATTCAGCAGCGGCGCCCAGGTCTGAGCCAGACCGATCAGCCCGGCCTTGCTCGCGGCGTAATTGGTTTGCCCGCGATTGCCAGCGATGCCGCTGATGGACGCCAGCAGGATCACCCGGCCGTTGTCGTGCAGGGTGCCGCTGTCGAGCAGTGCCTTGGTCAGCACTTGCGGTGCATTGAGGTTGACCGCCAACACCGCGTCCCAGAATTCCGGGGTCATGTTGGCCAGGGTTTTATCCCGGGTGATGCCGGCGTTGTGGACCACGATGTCGATGCCGTCGGGCAGTTGCTCGATCAACTGCGCGGCGGCGTCTTCGGCGCAAATATCCAGGGTGATGCTGCGACCGCCGAGGCGTGCGGCGAGGGCTTCGAGGTCGGTCTTGGCCGGTGCTACGTCGAGCAGGATCACGTCGGCCCCGTCGCGGGCCAGGGTTTCGGCGATGGAGGCGCCGATGCCGCGCGCAGCACCCGTGACCAGCGCCTTGCGGCCGGACAATGGGCGAGTCCAGTCCGTCACCTGTGTGTCGCAAGCATTCAAGCAAATCACTTGCCCGGAAACGAACGCACTTTTGGGCGAGAGGAAAAACCTCAGCGGGCCTTCCAGTTGATCCTCCGCCCCTTCGCCGACATAGATTAGCTGCAAGGTGCCGCCGCTGCGCAGTTCCTTGGCCAGCGAACGGCTGAAACCTTCCAACGCTCGCTGGGCGCTGGCGGCGAACGGATCGCTCAAGGTCTCCGGCGTGCGCCCCAGAATCACCAGGTGCGCGCTGTGGTCGAGGTTTTTTATCAGCGGCTGGAAGAATTCGCGCAGCTGTTTGAGTTGATCGGTCTGCACCAGGTCACTGGCGTCGAACACCACGGCTTTGAGTTTGGGGCCGTGGCCGGGAATCCACGGGGTGGCCAGTGAAGGCTCGGTGCCGTAGCTGTAAATCGCGTCGGTCAGGCGGTTGGCGAAGGCGCCGATTTTCTCCGTCAACGGGCCACCGCCTAACAACAGCGCCCCCTCGACAGGCCGCAGCCGGCCTGCTTGCCAGCGCTCCAGCCGAACCGGCGACGGCAGACCCAGGGCCCCGACCAAACGATGGCCGATGGACGAATTGGCGAAGTCGATATAGCGGTCAGACATGGAACGCGCTCCAGCAGCTGGGGTTCAAAGTGTGGACCATGAATGGCGATCAGTCGTTCGATCCACGAGATAAGGCCTACGCTTGTGGGTTATGGCCTTCACAGAATAGGAAGCTTTTCATGACTCAGCTGCGCCGCGTTGCGATTATTGGTGGTAACCGTATCCCCTTCGCCCGTTCCAACGGGCCGTACACCACCGCCAGTAATCAGGCGATGCTCACCGCCGCGCTCGAAGGTCTGATCGAACGCTACAACCTGCACGGTTTGCGCCTGGGCGAAGTGGTGGCGGGGGCGGTGCTCAAGCACTCCCGGGATATGAGCCTGACCCGCGAATGTGTGCTCGGCTCGCGGCTGTCGCCAACCACCCCGGCCTATGACATTCAGCAGGCGTGCGGCACCGGTCTGGAAGCGACGTTGCTGGTGGCGAATAAAATCGCGCTGGGTCAGATCGAATGCGGCATCGCCGGCGGCGTTGACACCACCTCCGACGCGCCGATCGGCGTCAACGAAGGCCTGCGCAAAATCCTCCTGCAAGCCAACCACGCCAAAAACACCGCCGACAAACTGAAAACCTTCCTGCAACTGCGCCCCCGTCACCTGATCCCGGATCTGCCACGCAACGTTGAGCCACGCACAGGCCTGTCGATGGGCGAGCACTGCGAGATGATGGCCCAGACCTGGAACATTCCGCGCGCCGAACAGGACCAACTGGCGTTGGAAAGCCACCAGAAAATGGCCGCGTCCTACACCGAAGGTTGGCACAACGATTTGATAACGCCGTTCCTCGGCCTGACCCGCGACGACAACCTGCGCCCGGACCTGACCCTGGAAAAACTCGCGTCACTCAAGCCGGTGTTCGAGAAAAGCGCCAAGGGTACCCTGACGGCGGGCAACTCGACGCCGCTCACCGATGGCGCGTCGCTGGTGCTGCTGGGCAGTGAAGAGTGGGCCAAGGAGCGTGGCCTGCCGATCCTTGCCTATTTGCGTGACGGCGAGACGGCGGCGGTGGATTTTGTCAACGGTGCGGAAGGATTGTTGATGTCGCCGGTGTATGCAGTGCCGCGTTTGCTGGCGCGCAACGGCCTGACCTTGCAGGACTTCGATTACTACGAAATCCACGAAGCCTTCGCCGCGCAGGTGCTCTGCACGCTGAAGTCCTGGGAGGATCCGGAATATTGCAAAACCCGCCTCGGTCTCGATGCGCCACTGGGCCCCATCGACCGCAGTCGCCTCAACGTCAAAGGCAGTTCACTGGCGGCGGGGCATCCGTTTGCCGCGACCGGCGCACGCATCGTCGCGAACCTGGCGAAGTTGCTGGATGCGGCGGGGCAGGGCCGAGGGTTGATCTCGATCTGCGCCGCCGGTGGCCAAGGGGTGACAGCGATTATTGAGCGCTGAGGACGGCGGTGCTTTGTTGGGCCAGCTGCCGGTTGCGGTTGGCGTAACTCTCGGCCATGACCGAGCAGACGATCAGCTGCAACGGGTGGTAGATCATAATCGGCAGCAGAATCAGCCCAAGCCCCGGGTTGGCGCCGAAGATCAGCGCCGCCATTGGCGCACCGGCGGCCAGGGATTTCTTGCTGGCGCAAAATACCGCGGCGATTTCATCGGCCGGGCTGAATTTCAACGCGCGAGCGGTGCGGGTGGTCATCCACAGGATGATCGCCAGCAGGATCGCACTGCCGATCAGTGCCGTGAGGATCACGCTGTTGCCTTGCTTTTGCCACATTCCCGAGATCATCGAATTGCAGAACGCCGCGTAAACCAGCAACAGAATCACCAGCTTGTCGACGATGTTGGTGTAGCGCTTGTGGCGAGCGAAGAACTTGCCGAGGAACGGCCGAACCAATTGGCCGAGCACCAGAGGCAACAGCAACATGGCGCAGAGGTCGAGCAGGGTTGAGCCCAGATCGATGCCGCCCGCGCCGCTGCCAACCACGAAACTCACCAGCAACGGCGTCAGGAAGATCCCCAGCACGCTGGACAGGCTCGCGTTGAGAATCGCCGCCGGAACGTTGCCGCCCGCGCTGCCGGTCAGGGCCACGGACGAGGAGATGGTCGAGGGCAGGGCGCAGAGGTACAGGAAACCCAGCATCAGCAGCGACGGCATGTGTGAACCCAACAGCGTGTCGCTCAGCAGCCAGATCAGCGGAAACACCGCGAAGGTGAAACCCTGGACCATCACGTGCAGCTTCCAGTTTTTCAGGCCGTGAGTGATCTGTTCGCTGGACAGGTTGACCCCATGCAGGAAGAACACCAGGAACACACCGATGTTGATTACGTATTCAGCGTGCATTCCGCCGCCGGTGGCACCGAAGGTCGGGAAGAAATACGCCAGCAGCGTGGCGATCAACATGCCGCACAAGAACCAGTCGGTGACCACGCGTTTGAGGTGTTTGAAGGCATGCATAACAGGCACCGAATACATTTGTAAGAATTGGTGACTTAGCCTAACGTCGGCTCCATCAGCCGTCTTGCGACATAAGGCCAAACAATGCCGACTAACGGACAACTTTCCCTCGAACGGACGATTCCGACGCTGACGGCGCTGCCGCGTCCGCTGTATGCCCGTGCGGAAAGTCTCAACGCCGGCTCATGGACGCCGCCACATCGGCACGATTGGGTGCAGTTTTCCTACGCGATCAGCGGCGTTCTCGGCGTGCACACCGCCGAAGGCAGTTTCTTTGCGCCGCCGCAGTGGGGAATCTGGATTCCGGCTGATCTCGAGCACCAAGTGGTGACCTCGATGCGCGCCGAAATGCGCAGCCTCTATGTGCGCCGCGAGGATTGTGAATGGGCGGACGGGCGTTGCCGGGTGCTGGAAGTGACGCCGTTGGCCCGGGAGCTGATCAAGAGTTTTTGTTTGCTGCCGGTTGAATATCCACAGGGCGACAGCCAGGAATCGCGGCTGGTGAGTGTACTGCTGGATCAGTTGGCGCATCTGCCGGAGGTTGGCTTCTCGCTACCGTTACCGCGCCATGAACGGTTGCTGGGGTTATGCAACGAGCTGATCGAAAGCCCTGAGCGCAATGTGACCTTGCAGGCGTGGGCCGAGCGGTTGGGGACGTCGGAGAAGACCTTGATGCGGTTATTCCAGCGTGAAACCGGGTTGAGCTTTCGAGGGTGGCGCCAGCGGATGCGGTTGCTGTCGTCGTTGAGTTTGCTGGAGGAGGGGGACAGCGTGACCAATGCCGCGCTGTCTTGCGGGTATGACTCGACTTCGGCGTTTATTGCTGCGTTCAAAAGCCTGTTTGGGTTTACGCCTGGAGAATTGTTTCGGCAGTGAGAACCAGCCCCCTCACCCTAACCCTCTCCCCAAGGGGCGAGGGGACTTATTGGGGATATCTCGAGAAAATCTTCGACCTGAAATATCGAGTCGAGCTCAGGATCTGAAAGCGATGGAGATCGGCTCCCTTTCCCCCTCTCCCCTCTGGGGTGTTTGTACCGGACACATGGTGGACACATGTTCGGGGACATGGTGGACGTCTTCAAAGCCGCTTTCCTGATACAACGGTCTGCAAGCTCAAGTCAATTTTGGCAATGCGATGTCTGCTCCAATAGATGTCGTAGATGCCATCCTCGGTCGTTTCTCTGATGGCTATGTGCTCGCCGATGAAGGCCTTTCCAATCGCATACTTGCGGCTTTTCCAGTACATCTCGCCATTGGCCTGAACCTTTCTGATCAAATCCCCTTCGGCGTACTCCAGTGCTTGCCGATGCTCCTGGTATTCACGAGGACTACAGCTGTAGCGAGTCGCTGGAACCTCCATTTCCAATGCTTGATGGGGGCGTTTCTGGTTGTAGATATCGCGCCAGATATCGAAGGCGTTCTGTGCCCCAAGCAGGTCGATGAAGCACTGACCTTGCAAAACTTCAGCCTTGAGGCTGCGGTGAAAACGCTCAAGCTTGCCCTGAGTCTGCGGGTGATAAGGCCTGGAGTGGCCCACTCGGATGCCCTGGCTCATCAGCCAGACCTCTAACGCGGTATAAACCCCGCTCTGATCGCCCCACGGTGCACCGTTATCCATGGTCATGCGCATCGGCAAGCCGTAGCGCCGAAACACGTGGATAAGCTGCTCCTGCACGGTCTGACGCTGCTCGTTGCCACAGGCCGCGATGCACAGCGAGAACCGCGAATGGTCGTCCAATACCGTCAAGGGATGGCAGCGACCATGGCGCATGCCGACATGTCCCTTGAAGTCCATCTGCCAAAGATCGTTGGGGGCTTCATGCTCAAATCGGATAAAGGGTTTGGTATTTGCCGCCTGCGGGTCGATTCGCGAATTACGCTGCAAAATCGCATGCACCGTGCTGACGGCGGGCATCAAATACCCCTCATCCTCCAGATTGCGTTTGAGCTTGCGGGCGCCCCAGGCCGTGTGCTCCACCCCCAAGGCCAGAATCTGCTTTTCAACCGTATCAGCGCAGCGTTTGGGTGAATGTTTTGGGCGCCGAGACTGGTCGTGCAAGCCGTCTGCACCAGAGGTTTCGAACCGGCCAAGCCATTTGTATCCGGTGCTTGGGCTGATATGAAAGCGTCGGCAGAGTTGTCGGATATTGGCCCCTTCTTGCCGAGCTAACAGTACAAATTCGGAACGAAGCTGCATGGTGGACACCTCTTCCCAAGACACAAACCATCTCCTTTCAGATGAGCAATGTGTCTATTTAAAAGTGTCCACCATGTCTCCGAACACCTGTCCACCATGTGTCCGGTACAAACATGGGGAGAGGGCTGGGGTGAGGGGTGGATCTAAAACCACCCCACATCTCAAGTCCTGAACCGCCGAACCAACCCATCCAGCTCATTCGACAACCCCGCCAGACTCTGCGAATCCAGCCGCGCCGAGTTCGCCAGTTCCGCCACCAATTGCGCATCACCATGAATCTGGCTGATGTGTCGATTGATGTCTTCAGCCACCTGATGCTGTTCTTCCGCCGCGGTAGCGATCTGGGTGTTCATGTCGCGGATCACGTCGACCGACTCCCGAATCAGCCCGAAGCTGCTGCGTGCTTCACCGATCCGCGTCACCGATTGCTGGGACACTTCCAAGCTGGCGTGCATTTGCTGAGTCACCTGACTGGTACGTTTGGCGAGGTTGCCCAGCAAGCCGTCGATTTCCGCCGTGGAATCCGCCGTGCGTTTGGCCAGCGCCCGAACTTCATCAGCCACCACCGCAAACCCACGACCCTGTTCACCGGCCCGCGCCGCTTCGATGGCCGCGTTTAGCGCCAGCAGGTTGGTCTGTTCGGCAATCGAGCGAATGGTCCCGAGGATTGACTGAATGTCGTTGCTGTCGCGCTCAAGCTGTTGCATCGACTGGGCCGACTGTTCGATTTCCTGGCTCAAGCGATCAACGCTGGTCACGGCCGCATCAATCTGCTGCTGACCTTCACGCGCCTGACGCTGGCCGCTGTCAGCCGATTCCGCTGCCTGGCTGCAAGAGCGCGCGACTTCGTTGGCGGTGGCGACCATTTCGTGGAACGCCGTGGAGACCATGTCCACCGCTTCACGCTGACGCCCGGCGGCTTCGGCCATGTCGCTGGAGACCTGGGTCGAACTCTTGGAGGTGGCGAGGATCTTGGTCGCGGCGCCGCCAATGCTCTGAATCAGGTTGCGAATCGCTGCCAAAAACTGGTTGAACCAGTTGGCCAGTTGCGCGGTTTCGTCGCTGCCACGGATTTGCAGGTTCTTGGTCAGGTCACCTTCACCTTGGGCGATGCCTTCCAGACCGCTGGCCACGCTGCGGATCGGCCGCACGATAAGGCTGGCGAAACTGGCGCCGACGATGGCGAAGAACACGGCCAGCACGGCGGCGATGATCGCGATCAGCCAGGTCAGTTGGGTTGCCGAACTCATCACGTCGGTCTGCTTGATCAGGCCGATAAAGGTCCAGCCCAGCTGCTCCGACGGCCAGACGTTGGCCATGTAGCGTTCGCCGTTCAACTCGACTTCCACCAGCCCTTTGCCGGCCTTGGCCAGTTGCGCGTAGCCCTCGCCGAGGCTGCTCAGCGCTTTAAAGTTGTGTTCCGGTTGCTTCGGATCGACCAGCACGGTGCCGGTGTTTTCCAGCAGCATCAGGTAGCCGGTTTCACCGAGCTTGATCTGCTTGACGATTTCGGTGAGCTGCTTGAGCGTCACGTCGATGCTGACCACACCGCCATGGGTGCCCAATTTGTTGTCGATGGTGCGCACGGTACTGACGTACGTCGCATCGTCCTGGGCCCAGTAATAGGCCTCGGTGCGGAACGGTTTGCCGGGTTTGGCCTGGGCAGCCTTGTACCAGGGGCGTTGGCGCGGGTCGTAATTGCTCAGCTTCGCATCGTCCGGCCAGGACACATAACCGCCCGCCGCGGTGCCGAGGATGGCATAGGCGTAGGACGGGTGACTGTTACCCAGGTCCTGAAGGAGGCCGAAGACCTTCTTGTCCATCTCGCCTTGGGGAATGCTCTCGGCGTTGGCGCTCATGTAGGTCTTGAGGCTGTCGTCGGAGTTCTTGATCAGCGGTTGGGTCGCCAGGAAATCCACGTTCTGGCTGATGCCGTCAAAGAACAGTTGCATGGCGTTGCTGACCTGACGAATCTCGCGGCCACTGCCGTCGACGAAACTGTCCTTGGCATCACTGCGCAAGTTCAGCACAACCAGGGTAGCGACCAGCACCACCGGCAAGCAGGCGATGATTGCAAACGCCCAGGTCAACTTCTGTTTGATGTTCATCCGCGCTCCAGATTTTTCTTGTAGGCCCACGCAGTGCAGATGACTCGCGGATTATTGGTAGCCGTAAACGTTTTTGATCGACCCGGTTCCGTGATTGCGCCATCGTTGTTGTTGCCGAAACGATTGTCGGACAAATCACTTTGTCTCTGATGACTTCGGCTAGCCGAGGCGGAAATTGAGGCCTATTAAGAAAAATCCTACGAAGGGTATGAATCGAGATGTCAGCCTCTGTCGCAAATACCTGCTTAGCCCTTCAGCAACAAGTGACGCAGGGTCAGCTATGATCTGTGGCGGCCGATGACGACCGGCGGTTGTTGACCGATTAATCCGGCACATTGTGTGCTTGTTGACGGTCACAGGAACGTTCATAGGTCGGCAACCCCTCCCCCGAATGAGTGGATTGCCGTATAACGAATGACTTTCGCGTGTTTGGTAATAAAGGACCCCCAATAAAAGCTGATGAAGACTCCAAAACGCATTGAACCCCTGATCGAGGACGGTCTGGTCGACGAGGTGCTGCGCCCACTCATGAGTGGTAAAGAAGCAGCTGTTTATGTGGTGCGCTGCGGCAACGAGTTACGTTGCGCGAAGGTCTACAAGGAGGCGAATAAACGCAGTTTCCGTCAGGCGGCCGAGTATCAGGAAGGCCGCAAGGTGCGCAACAGCCGTCAGGCTCGAGCGATGGCCAAGGGCTCCAAGTTCGGCAAGAAAGAAACCGAAGACGCCTGGCAGAATGCCGAAGTGGCGGCGCTGTTCCGTCTGGCCGGTGCTGGCGTTCGGGTCCCTCAGCCTTACGACTTCCTTGAAGGCGTGCTGCTGATGGAACTGGTGGCCGACGAGTACGGTGATGCCGCGCCGCGTTTGAACGACGTGGTGCTGGAACCGGATCAGGCGCGCGAATACCACGCGTTCCTGATTTCGCAGATCGTGCTGATGTTGTGCACCGGTCTGGTGCACGGCGACCTGTCGGAGTTCAACGTACTGCTGACCCCGACTGGCCCGGTGATCATCGACCTGCCGCAAGCGGTGGACGCGGCGGGCAACAACCACGCGTTCAGTATGCTGGAACGGGATGTTGGCAACATGGCGTCGTACTTCGGGCGGTTTGCGCCGGAGTTGAAAA
Source organism: Pseudomonas sp. PMCC200344 (assembly GCF_030053095.1). Classification (NCBI taxonomy): domain Bacteria; kingdom Pseudomonadati; phylum Pseudomonadota; class Gammaproteobacteria; order Pseudomonadales; family Pseudomonadaceae; genus Pseudomonas; species Pseudomonas sp. PMCC200344. Next base: position 761,539 of record NZ_CP125618.1, read on the forward strand.
AGACCAAGTACGCCAAGGAAATGTGGGCTTTGTTTGAAGCCGGCACCTTGCACCCGGCCAGCGTCTTGACCGGCGAGTTCGACGAGCCGGAAGAGTTGGCCGACGTTGGCGGGATCATGCGCGAGATCGAGGCGGCACGCCTGGATGAAGAGCGCAAGCAAGCGGTGCGTGCGGCAGATGATGCGCCACCGGGCAAAACCGAAGAGCCGCCTCCGCCTTGGATGCAGTGATCGGTTAACGAAAAACCCGGCTTCGGCCGGGTTTTTTGTAGATGCCAGCCACCTGACCTCCAAACGCTGGAGATCAAAGGTGGGAGCCGTAGTTCGATAAATCGCGACACCCACACTCAAGGACTGAATGTGAATTCCACCCGCAACGCCCAACTGATCATCACCGCCCGTCTGGTCTCGGACTTCGGCGCCTTCCTCAACATGGTCGCCCTGGTCACCTACGTCTACCTGCTCAGCAACAGCGCCATGAGCGTCGGGGTCTTTCTCGCCAGCCGCGTGGCCGGTGGAATATTCGCCAGTCTCATCGGTACGACGTTTTATCGCCGCTGGGCCGGGCGCCTGCCGCTGATTGCCTTCGACCTGTTACGCGCCGGGCTGCTGGGTCTGCTGCTTGTGCTACCTGTCGCCCAGCAGATGCTGCTGTTACCGGTGATTGCGTTCGGCCTGGGATTCGGCAACTCGATGTTCGCCATCGGCCTCAACAGCCAGTTACCGCACTTGATCGAGGCTGAGCATTTGCTCAAGACCAACGCCGGGATCACCTCGGCGTCGTCGGCAGCCATGGTCGGCGGAAGTCTGGTGTCAGGACTATTGGTGGCGGCATTCGGCTTTGAAACAGTGTTTGCATTGAACGTGGTCACTTATCTGCTGGCCGCATTGTTCATCTTGCCGCTGCGCTTCTCGAAACCTGCGCCCAGTGACAAACCCAACCACGAACGTGGTGAATGGGCGGCTCTGCTCCAGGGACTGCGCAGCACACCGGTGGTGGCGGCGATGCTCGCGGTGGCCATGGCCGACACCCTTGGCAGTGCCGCGCACAACGTGGGTTTTCCGATTATTTCCAAACTGCTGACGCCCGAGTCCGCCAGCACCACGCTGGGTCTGATGCTGGCGGTCTGGGCCAGCGGAAAACTCATTGGCGCGCGCATCGCCAGCCGGCTGAAAGGCTCGGATAACGTGAACCTGGAGCGGCGATTTTTCTTTGGTGTGTTGCTGATGTCCTGCGGCTTCATTCTGATGTTTCAGCAGCAGACCCTTTACGGGCTGCTGTTGTTTTCGCTGCCGGCGGGATTGGGCGACGGGTTCTCGGAAGTCGGCCTGATGTCGCGCCTGCAGCGTGAACCGGACAGCCTGCGCCTGCCGATTTTCAGCTTCCTGACGCTGTTGCAAATGACCGGGTTCGGCGTCGGCATGCTGATCGCCGCGCCGTTCTATTCGTGGTGGGCGCCGGGTGCCGTGGTGCTGTTGTTCCACGGGATACCCCTCACCACCTTGTTGGTGGTGAAGGGGCTGGCAATCAGGGGCGAGCGGGTTGTGCGCAACAGCCCGACTCCAGGTTCTTGAGGATCGGGCAGTCGGGACGGTGATCACCGTGGCAGTGTTCGACCAGGTCCTGCAGGGTGTCGCGCAGTTGGCCGAGTTCGCGGATTTTCTGGTTCAGTTCGTCGATGTGCTGACGGGCCAAGGCCTTCACATCGGCGCTGGCTCTTTGGCGGTCCTGCCAAAGGGCCAGCAGTTTGCCGACCTCTTCCAGTGAGAACCCCAGGTCCCGGGAGCGCTTGATGAACGCCAGGGTGTGCAGGTCGTCGTCGCCGTACACCCGATAGCCGCTGTCGGTACGATGGGCGGCCTTGAGCAAGCCGATGGATTCGTAATAACGGATCATCTTCGCGCTCAGGCCGCTTTGGCGGGCCGCTTGGCCGATGTTCATCGGTTGTCCTCCAGATCCTTGGGTTTCCAGGTTTTCAACAGTAACGCATTGCTTACCACGCTGACGCTCGACAACGCCATGGCCGCACCGGCCAGCACCGGGTTGAGGAAACCGAAGGCTGCCAGCGGAATGCCGATCAGGTTGTAGACGAAGGCCCAGAACAGGTTCTGACGAATCTTCGCGTAAGTCTTGCGGCTGATCTCCAGCGCCGCCGGTACCAGCCGTGGGTCGCCGCGCATCAGGGTGATCCCGGCCGCGTGCATCGCAACGTCGGTGCCACCGCCCATGGCGATGCCGATGTCGGCGGCGGCCAGGGCGGGTGCGTCGTTGATGCCGTCGCCGACCATGGCCACGACGCCGGTTTTCTTGAGTGTGGCGACGGTGGCGGCTTTGTCCGCCGGCAGTACTTCGGCGTGGACATCCTTGATGCCCAGCGCCTCGGCAACCACTTTGGCACTGCCGCGATTATCGCCGGTCAGCAGGTGGCTGCTGATGTTGCGTGCGCTGAGTTGTTGCACGGCTTGCAGCGCGCCGGGTTTGAGGGTGTCGCCGAAGGCGAAGAGGCCCAATACTCGTGGCTCGGAGCTTTGCTCGATCAGCCAGGACAGGGTCCGGCCTTCGGTTTCCCACGCGGCAGCAGACTCAGCCCATTCTCCTGCGCTCAAGCCGCTCTCTTCCAGGAGACGACGATTGCCCAACGCCAATCGACGACCGTCGAGAGTGCCCGCGATGCCACGGCCGGTCAGGGACTGGCTGTCGCTGACATCGGCCACCGTCAAACCGCGTTCGGCGCAAGCGTCCAGAACCGCCTTGGCCAGTGGATGTTCACTGCCGCGTTGCAGGGCGCCGGCCATTTGCAGCAATGCCGCTTCGTCATTGTTGATTGCGCTCAAATGAGCGATGCGCGGAGTACCCGAAGTCAGCGTGCCAGTCTTGTCGAAGACCACCGCACTGACTTCATGGGCACGCTCCAACGCTTCGGCGTCCTTGATCAGAATCCCGTAGCGCGCCGCCACCCCGGTGCCGGCCATGATTGCCGTTGGCGTGGCCAACCCCAGGGCGCATGGGCAAGCGATTACCAATACCGCCACGGCATTGATCAGCGCCGTTTCCATGGGCGCGCCGTACAACCACCAACCGATCAAGGTTGCCAACGCAATCAGCAGGACCGCAGGGACAAACACCTGACTGACTTTATCCACCAGTTTCTGGATCGGCGCCTTCGCCGCTTGAGCGTCTTCGACCAGGCGGATGATGCGGGCGAGCACGGTTTCCGCGCCCAAGGCCAGGGTGCGAACGAGCAACCGGCCTTCGCCATTGATCGCGCCGCCGGTGACCTTGTCGCCGGGTTGTTTGGGCACCGGCAGGCTTTCGCCGCTGATCAGCGCTTCGTCGGCGTGGCTCTGGCCTTCGACCACTTCACCGTCCACCGGGAAGCGTTCGCCGGGTTTGACCATCACCAGATCATTGAGGCGCAAGGCGCTGATGGCGACATCCTGCTCGCGGCCGTCGATCACCTGAATCGCCCGCTCCGGGCGCAAGGCTTCGAGCGCGCGAATGGCACTGGCGGTCTGGCGTTTGGCGCGGCTTTCCAGGTATTTGCCCAGCAGCACCAAGGCAATCACCACCGCCGAGGCTTCGAAATACAGGTGCGGCATGCGCCCGGCGGCGGTGGCCCATTCGTAGAGACTCAAGCCATAACCGGCGCTGGTGCCCAACGCGACCAGCAAATCCATGTTGCCCGCACCGGCGCGCACGGCTTTCCAGGCCGCGACGTAAAAGCGCGCACCGAAGATGAATTGCACCGGCGTGGCCAACGCGAATTGCACCCAGGCCGGGAGCATCCAGTGCACACCGAACGGTTGCAGCAGCATTGGCAGCACCAGCGGCGAGGCGAGGACGATCGCCATGATCAAGGCCCAACGCTCGCGGTGCAGGCGTTGTTGTTGATTATCGGTTTGCGGGTGTTCGACTTCCCAGACGCTGGCGTTATAGCCCGCCTTGGTCACTGCACCGATCAGGGTTTGCGGATCGATCTGGCCGAGCAGCTCAAGGTGGGCGCGTTCATTGGCCAGGTTGACGCTGACGCTCTTGACCCCCGGCACCTTGGCCAGCGCTCGTTCGACCCGGCCGACGCAAGAGGCGCAGGTCATGCCGTCGATGCTCAATTCCAGACTCTGTTGCGGCACGCTGTAACCCGCCTGCTGCACGGCGTCCATCAAGGCCGGCAGGCTGTCGCTGGGCGCTTGAACCCGGGCCTGTTCGGTGGCCAGGTTGACGCTGACGGCAGAGGCGCCGATGACTTTGCTCAAGGCACGCTCGACACGCCCGGCGCAACTGGCGCAGGTCATGCCGGCAATCGGCAGATCGAAAGTGGTGGATTCGGACATCGGTCACGCTCCCTGTAGAAGATGACTACAGGATCAACCTTGCCATGCGGGCAAGGTCAAGCGCCATGTCTCAGATCAACGATTGATCGTTCCCACGCAGAGCGTAGGAACGATCGATGTGGCGATCAGTAGTCCAGGGCCGCAGGCTTGAGGTACATCCCTTCCTGCGTCATCGCAATCCGGAACTTCAGCACGTCACCGGCCTTGAGCGTGATGTTCTGCGAACCCGGTGCGAGCATGCCCGGATTGCAACCCGGCGCCTGGCCCGGCAGCAGCTTCAGGCGCAAGGACACATTGCCCGGCGGCAGGTTGAACGAGGTGCTTTGTTCCTGGAACAACCGCGCCGACAGCTGATCGTGAATGTACACGCCGATCTCGCAGGAGGTCGCGACTTCCAGGCGCTCGCGGGAAATGATCAGTACGCCATAGTCCTCCCCGGCGGCCTGAACTGAAGGTGTCGCGGCAAATAGGCTGAGAAAGCCTAACAGGCTGAGAGCTGACCAGCGCATGGCTGAATCTCCTGATGTCGAGTCATTGATGGACGCAGCTTGGCCGAGCGCGACGGCGATTGCCAGCCCGGCAGCTCACTTCAGAACTTGACCTTGCCATGATGGCAAGCTCGAGACTGCACACAACTTCACGAAAGGAGTCATCCCATGCAAGTGTTCAGCGTTCAAGGCATGTCCTGTGGTCACTGCGTCAAAGCCATCACCCAAGCGTTGCAAGCCAAGGATCCTGCGGCCAGCGTGCGTATCGATCTGGCCGCGAAAGAAGTCGGTGTCGAGAGTGCTTTATCGGCGGAGCAGGTGATCGCGGTGATCACCGGAGAAGGCTACGAGGTGAAAGTTGCCTGAGACAAAGCGCAATCCCACATGGAATTGCATTCATCCAGTGTTTTTTAATAGTTAGCGACCTAACGGAATGTTCAAGGCGGCCATGCGCGGCTAGACTGTTGGGCTGCCGACCCTGTCCAACTGGATGCCTGATGAATTTCCGTTCCATTTTGATTCTTGGCGCCTTGAGCGCCTTCGGTCCGCTGGCGATCGATTTCTATCTGCCGGCCTTCCCGGCGATGGCGCTCGCCTTCGGCACCGATGAAAAACACGTTCAGCTGACCCTGGCGGCGTATTTCCTGGGCTTGTCCATCGGTCAGCTGGCTTACGGCCCGGTGGCGGATCGCTTCGGGCGCCGCATTCCCTTGCTGACCGGTGTAGGGCTGTTCACCGCGGCTTCCCTGGCCTGCGCCTATGCGCCGAACCTCGAATGGTTGATCGGCGCACGCTTCGTTCAGGCGTTGGGCGGGTGCGCGGGGATGGTGATCGCGCGGGCGATTGTCAGCGATAAATGCGATGCAGTGGGTTCGGCGAAGGTCTTTTCGCAGTTGATGCTGGTGATGGGTCTGGCGCCGATTCTTGCGCCCATGCTGGGCGGGCTGTTGGTCAACACCACCGGCTGGCAGTCGATCTTTCTCGTGTTGACCGGTTTCAGTGCGCTGGCAGGATTGGCCGTGGCGCTCGGGTTGCCGGAAAGTCTGCCGGCCCATGTGCCGCGTCAACCGTTGTCGGGGGCGTTGCGTCAGTACGGTCGACTGTTGTCGGACCGGGTGTTCCTCGGCCACGCCTTGACCGGTGGCATCGCCATCGCCGGGATGTTTGCCTACATCGCCGGTTCACCGTTCGTTTTCATCAAGCTGTATGGCGTGCCGCCCGAGCATTTCGGCTGGCTGTTCGGCACCAACGCGGCGGGCTTCATTCTGGTCGCGCAGCTCAACGCGCGACTGCTGGCCAAGCGTGGCCCGGCGCTTCTGCTGGCGCGCACCGTGTGGATCTACGTTGGCGCCGGTCTGGCGCTGCTGGCCGTCAGTTCGCTGCATACCGCGCAGCTATGGCCATTACTGATTCCGCTGTTTGTCTGCATCGCCAGCCTCGGTTGCATCCTGCCCAACGCCTCGGCCTGCGCCATGAACGGGCAGGGCGCTCGCGCCGGCAGTGCGTCGGCGATGCTCGGTTGCCTGCAATTCAGCGTTGCCGCCGGGGCAGCAGCACTGGTAGGCGTTTTACACGACGGCAGCGCCATGCCGATGGCCATGGTCATCAGCCTGTGCGGAATTCTGGTGGTGAGCGTGGCGATGCTCACCCGGCGTTTGCAAAATGCCCGGGCACTGGTGCAAGCCCAGGTCTGAGGACGGACTCAGCCAGCCGCGCGTTGCTGCTGGTCGGGAAATTGATGAGGGGCGTGCAGGCGCGCTTCAAGGGTTCGGGTGAAGGCGCGGGCTTCGGCTTCGCTACGGAACGTCACAGCATGTTGGTCCAGGCGGACCTGCCACTGGGATTTAGCCACTTCTTTTATCAGGATCTTCATTGCTGACCTCCTTATGTAAAAGATTGCATCGCAGAGGTTTCGATTGTAGACCCGAATACGATCGCAATTATGACAACGGTCAACTCTCTGACTGACGGTGTCGTCCTTTACCGGACGACACGTCTGTCAATGTGTTTCAGAATCCTTCAAGCACAATCTTGCCCCTGGATTTGCCGCTCTCCAGAAGTTCGTGGGCGCGACGCAGGTTGGCCGCGTTGATGGTGCCGAAGTGTTCACCCACCGTAGTTTTCAGCGTCCCGGCGTCGATCAGCCCGGCCACGCGGTTAAGCAATTTGTGCTGCTCGATCATGTCTGCGGTTTCGAACAGCGAGCGGGTGTACATGAACTCCCAGTGCAGCGACAGGCTCTTGCGCTTGAGCTTGGTCACGTCCAGCGCCTTCGGATCATCGATCAGGGCCAGTTTGCCTTGCGGCGCCAAAGCCTCGACCAACTGATCCAGGTGGTGATCGGTCTGGGTCAGGCTGGCGACGTGAGTCACTTGATCGACACCCGCGCGTTTGAGTTCTTCGCTCAACGGCTGGCTGTGATCGATCACCAGGTCGGCACCCAGTTCACGAACCCAGCTCTGGGTTTGCGGACGGGAAGCGGTGCCGATGACTTTCAGCCCGGTGAGCTGGCTGGCCAGTTGCGTGAGTATCGACCCCACACCGCCAGCGGCACCGACGATCAAAAGGCTCTGGCCTTCATCGGTTTTGCCTTCACGCACTTGCAGGCGTTCGAAGAGCAATTCCCACGCAGTGATAGCGGTCAGCGGCAGCGCGGCGGCTTCGGCGAAACCGAGGGTTTTCGGCATATGGCCGACGATCCGCTCATCGACCACGTGCAGTTCGCTGTTGCCGCCCGCACGGGCGATGGAGCCGGCGTAGAACACGTTGTCGCCGGCCTTGAACAGCGTGACTTCACTGCCGACGGCCTTGACCACCCCCGCCACGTCCCAGCCCAGCACTTTCGGCGTGCCCGCTTCAGGCTGGACGTTCTGGCGGACCTTGGTGTCCACCGGGTTGACCGAGATGGCTTTGACTTCCACCAACAGGTCACGCGGGCCGGCAACCGGTTCTGGCAGTTCGATGTCTTGCAGAGAATTTTCGTCGCTGATTGGCAACGAGGCGTAGTAGGCAATGGCTTTCATACGGGCTCCTGAGAAGTAATAAAGAAGGCAGATCAGACGATGGAGCGCAGGCGCTTGAGGTCGAAGTGTTCGAGAAAGTCGCCAGCCTTGGCGCGGAAGTTCTGGATATGCGCGCTGGCGTCATGGGCCTGCAGGGCTTCGTCACTGCTCCATTTTTCGATCATGTAGAAGGCGTGAGGATTGGCGAGGTCCTGGTGCAAGTCGTATTGACCGCAACCAGCCTCGGCGCGGGTCGGTTCCAGCAGCGCACGCAGGTGCTGTTCGAGGGCATCCTGCTGGCCGGCTTTGGCGATGAGGGTGGCGATAGCGGTAAAAGGCTGGGACATGTTCGGCTCCGGGAACAGGGTGAATTCGATGGGACGGATAATTGGCTATTTCTCTGCAAGATAAAACCCGCTAAAAGAGCAGTCTCTTTCAATATTTTTTTGATAATCGAGGCTGAACAATGCTGCGTTTCGATGACTTGCAGTTGTTTGTCCGGGCGGCGGATCTGGGCAGTCTGTCAGCGGCGGCGCGCGGGATGGACATGTCGGCCGCGGTAGCCAGTGCGGCGCTGAAGCGCATCGAACAGCAGCTCGGCGCCCGGTTGCTCGCCCGTTCTACCCGGAGCTTGCGGCTGACCGCTGAAGGCGAGGGATTTCTCGAATACGCTCGGGCCGCCTTGAGCAACCTCGACGAGGGCCGCCGTTTATTGGCCAGCGGTCAGGACCAGGTCAGCGGGATTTTGCAGCTGTCGGCACCTTCGGACTTTGGCCGCAATCTGCTGCTGCCCTGGCTGGACGAGTTTCAGCGAGAGCATCCGAAGCTTACGGTGCGTTTGCTGTTGGGCGACCGCATCGCCGACCTGTTCCGCCAACCGGTGGACATCGCCCTGCGGTACGGCGAGCCGGAAGACTCAAGCCTGGTGGCGCTGCCCATTGCTCCGCAGAACCGCCGCGTTCTCTGCGCCGCCCCGAGTTACCTGGCGCGGCATGGCGAGCCCCGGCAGCTGGAGCAACTGGCTCAGCACAACTGCCTGCTGTTCATGCTCGGCAGCCGGGTCCACGACCATTGGAGTTTTCACGACGGCAAACGAGAGGTCAGCCTGACCGTCAGCGGCGATCGTTTCAGCGATGATGCCGATGTCGTGCGTCTGTGGGCCGTGGCAGGTGCCGGGGTCGCCTACAAATCCTGGCTCGATGTCGCGGCCGATGTGCTGGCCGGTCGATTGCAAGTGCTCATACCGGAACTGCTCTGTGAGCGCGCACCGCTGAATTTGCTGTGCGCCCATCGCGCACAATTGAGTAAGCCGGTGAACCTTTTGCGGGAAATGCTCGCCAGCCGATGCGCCCGCTTGAGTAGCCAATTTCCGACGTTATCGGGCCCCGATCATTAGTCGCAGGCAAATAGCGAAATTTCACTCAGGAACTATCACCACCAATGGTTTCCCAAGGGCAGGAACCGGCGGTTAACCCGCCTATACTAGCGCTCGCCTCATGTACGCACCGTCGATCTCGCAATGGCGAGTCCACATCCGATTCAGCCAGGCCCCATGGTCAATCGCCGCCGCTTTGCGAAACCTGCGAGCAATGGCCTGTGCGATTGGCCGGCTTTGCCCGGTTTATGGCGGTTTCCACGCCTTGGCCGACGACACATTACTGGTCAAGATGTCTCTGAGCAGTAGACGAAACGATTCAACAGGGAGTGAATACATGGAACATGCACCTTGCATCAGCCAGATCGCCACGTTGCTGGCTGACCCCAAGCGCAGCGCAATGATGTGGGCCTTGATGGACGGCTCGGCGCGGCAAACCGAAGAGCTGGCCTTGTTGGCCGGCCTGTCACCGTCTTCGGCCAGTGCGCATCTGGGGCGTTTGTCCGCCGGAGGTCTGTTGAAAGTCGAATTCCGCGGCCGCAAGCGGTTCTTCCGTCTTGCCGCCCCTGAAGTGGGGGTCGCGATAGAGGCACTGGCCAGCGCCACCCTGGCCAGCACGCCTCGGGAAGTCCCGGACGTTTTCAAGCGCACGCCCCCCCTCGCCAAACCTCAGACGGCGCCTTCGTCACTCTTGCGCGCCAGGCTTTGCGACGACCATCTGGGCGGCACCCTTGCCGCCGATCTTTACCAGCGCCTGCTGGATGCGGGTTGGATCGAACAGTTCGATCAGCGGGTCATGATCACTCACAAGGGCGCCACGCAATTGGCGACGAGGGGTGTGTTCATCCAGGCGCTGGCCCATCGCAACAGCCGAGTCGCCTGCGCTTGTCCGGACTGGAGCGAAAGACGCCCGCACATGGGCGGATCACTGGGTGCGGCGTTGCTTCAATTGTTCATGCAGTCAGGTTGGCTGAGCCTGCCCAACGATTCGCGAGCCTTGCAGATCACCGCCTCGGGGCAGCGTGAAATCCATCGATTCGCCAAGGAAACCGAGCTGGAAATGGCGTTGTAGACGCATCGAGATCGACGTCCGAAGCTTCGGGCGTCGTTCAGAGCTGCGAACAGGTCGCATCCAGCAGTAACCCCCAGCAGCTATCGCGCACACTCTTCCGGGGACTTTCGGATTGGGGGAATGTGGCATGGAAACACGAGGCTTCAGCGCGGCAGAACGACTGGAACGGCTGCCCATCAGCGGTTATCACCGGATCATTTTCATCATCATTGCCCTGGCGTTTTTCTTCGACTCCATGGACCTGGCGATGATGACCTTCCTGCTCGGCTCGATCAAAACCGAGTTTGGCCTGACCACGGCGCAGGCCGGATTGCTGGCCAGTTCGAGTTTTTTTGGCATGGTCGTGGGGGCGTCACTGTCCGGCATGCTGGCCGACCGCTTCGGCCGCAAACCGGTGTTCCAGTGGAGCATCGTGTTGTGGGGGATCGCCAGTTATCTGTGCTCCACGGCGCAGAACGTCGAAACGCTGACGTTGTTTCGAATCCTGTTGGGGATCGGCATGGGCATGGAGTTTCCCATTGCTCAGTCGATGCTCTCGGAGCTGATTCCTGCCAAACGGCGCGGGCGTTACATTGCGCTGATGGACGGTTTCTGGCCGCTGGGTTTCGTCGCCGCCGGCGTACTGTCGTACTTCCTGCTGCCGGTAATTGGCTGGCGGGACATCTTCCTGGTGTTGGCGGTGCCGGCAGTGTTTGTCCTGGCGATTCGCTTTTTCATTCCAGAATCACCGCGCTGGCTGGAACAGGCCGGGCACCATGACGTGGCAGACAAGGTCTTGCTGCGCATCGAAGATCGGGTCCGGACATCTCTGGGACGTTCGGATCTGCCTGAGCCGATCCGCCTGCCGAGAGTGGCAAGTACGCCTGGCCATTTCTTTTCCGCATTGCAGCAAATCTGGTCGCCGCTGTACCGCCAGCGCACGATGATGATTTGGAGCGTCTGGTTCTTTGCCTTGCTGGGTTTCTATGGCCTGACGTCCTGGCTCAGTGCCTTGTTGCAGCAGTCGGGTTTTGCCGTGACCCAGTCGGTGTATTACACGGTGTTGATTTCCCTCGGCGGGATTCCCGGTTTCCTGATGGCCGCTTGGCTGGTGGAGCGTTGGGGGCGTAAACCGGTGTGCGTGGTGACGTTGCTCGGCGGCGGGGTGATGGCGTTTCTGTATGGTCAGAGCGCAGTGTTTGGCGGCAATGTCAGCCTGTTGATTGCCTCGGGGCTGCTGATGCAGTTTTTCCTGTTCGGCATGTGGGCGGTGCTTTACACCTACACGCCGGAGTTGTACCCGACATCGGCGCGGGCCACGGGTTCGGGGTTCGCGTCGGCGATTGGCCGCGTGGGTTCGTTGCTCGGGCCAATGGTAACCGGGCTGGTGTTCCCGATGACCGGGCAGGGCGGGGTGTTTGCGCTGGGGGCGATGTGTTTTGCGATTGCGGCGGGGGTGGTGTGGGTGTTCGGGATGGAGACCCGGGGCAAGACGCTGGAAGAGTTGAGCGAGGCAACACCAATCTAAATGTGGGAGCGAGCCTGCTCGCGAAGCGGTGTGTCAGCTGCATCAACATCGACTGACACTCCCTTTCGCGAGCAGGCTCGCTCCCACAGTGGTTATGTGGTGAGTCCTACGGTTTTACCAACCGTGCATCCAGACTGTTCTGCGCCAATTGCTTGGCCTGATCCTGGGTCATGCCCAAATGGGTGTACAACGCGTGGAAGTTCTCGGTGACATAACCGCCGAAGTACGCCGGGTCATCCGAGTTCACGGTCACTTTCACGCCACGCTCGAGCATGTCGAGAATGTTGTGCTGAGACATGTGATCGAACACGCAGAGCTTGGTGTTCGACAACGGGCACACGGTCAACGGGATTTGCTCGTCGATGATCCGCTGCATCAAACGCTCGTCTTCGATGGCGCGCACGCCATGGTCGATGCGCTGGATTTTCAGCAGATCGATGGCTTCCCAGATGTACTCGGGCGGGCCTTCTTCACCGGCGTGGGCGACGGTCAGGAAGCCTTCGTGACGGGCACGGTCAAACACGCGCTGGAACTTGCTTGGTGGGTGACCCATTTCCGAACTGTCCAGACCGACAGCCACAAACGCATCACGGAACGGCAGCGCCTGATCGAGGGTTTTCTCGGCTTCTTCTTCGCTCAGGTGACGCAGGAAGCTCAGGATCAAACCGCTGGTGATCCCCAGTTGCTGCTCGCCATCCTTCAACGCGGCGGCGATGCCGTTGAGCACCACTTCGAACGGCACGCCACGGTCGGTGTGGGTTTGCGGGTCGAAGAACGGTTCGGTGTGAATCACGTTCTGCGCCTTGCAACGCAACAGGTAAGCCCAGGTCAGGTCGTAGAAATCCTGAGAAGTGCGCAACACGTCGGCGCCCTGGTAATACAGGTCGAGAAATTCTTGCAGGTTATTGAAGGCGTAGGCCTTGCGCAGGGTTTCGACATCGCTCCACGGCAGGGCGATCTTGTTGCGTTCGGCCAGGGCGAACAGCAACTCAGGCTCCAGCGAACCCTCAAGGTGCAGGTGCAGTTCTGCCTTGGGCAGGGCGTTCAGCCAGTCGTACATAGTCTTTTCTCATCAGGTGCAGATGGCGAGCATTCTACAGATGCCCGTGGAAACAATTAGCAAAACCTGACCAGCCGGTTCATCACAGCGCTTCCTGTTCCCGTCGATAGGCGTAGGTATCGGCGAAGCGCGAGAGCAGGAATTCGGCGCAGGTGGTGGCCGGATACTTTGCCGGGTGCCGTTCATCCTGACAGCCGGGCAGGCATTCGATGACCGTGTCGGGGTGCGGCTCGGCGAAGAACGGCATCGAGTAACGGTCCACGCCCAGCGGGCTGATCACCCGGTGCGGCGTCGACAGGTAACGGTCGTTGCTCCAGCGCGCCATCATGTCGCCGAGGTTGACCACGAACGTGCCGTCGATTGGCGGTGCATCGATCCACTCGCCTTTAACGTTTCGCACTTGCAGGCCGCCGGCGCCATCCTGATACAGCAGGGTGATGCAGCCGTAATCGGTGTGGGCGCCGGCGCCTTGCTGCTCTTCGGAACTGGCGGTGTGGCGCGGTGGGTAATGAATCATCCGCAGCACGCTGACCGGCTCAACGAAACGGGTGTCGAAAAAGTCGCGCTCGATGCCCAGCGCCACGGTCATGGCCCGTAACAGGGTTTGTGCCAGGGCCTGCATGTCGACGTAGTGCTGCTCCATCAGCGATTCCCAGCCGGGCATCGACGGATGGCGGTTGGGGCCGCGCAGCGGTTTTTCTGCCAACACTTCAGGGTGATCGGCCGGCAGGTGCAGGCCCATGTCGAAGGTTTCTTTCAGGTCGCTGGGTTTGCTCGGGTCGAGTTGTTCGGTGGCGATGGCGCCGTAACCGCGATGGTGACGAGTCTGGGTGATATCGATCTTGAGTTTTTCGGCGACGGGCAGGGCGAAGAAACGTTGAGCGCTGTCGAGTACGGCGTCGATGCGCGACGGGCTGATCGGGTGGCCCTCGATATAGAAAAAGCCCCACTCGCGGCAGGCGCGGTCGATTTGCGTGGCGATGGATTGCCAAGCGTGTGCGTCATCGCTGTAGAGCGGGGCGATATTGATGATCGGGAGCTGGTTCATGCGCAGTCCTTAAGAACGCTGAAAGTCCAATGTGGGAGCGGCGGTGCGGCGATCCGACTTGCTCGCGAAGACGGCAGAGCATTCAACATTGATGTTGGCTGACCCACCGCCTTCGCGAGCAAGTCGGATCGCCGCACCGCCGCTCCCACAGGGTTTTGTGTATGGCTCGGGAATTACTTCGGCATGTCGGCTTTCATGCCTTCAACGTAGTAGTTCATCGATGCCAGCTCCGCATTGCTCGCCGTCGCGCCCGCCGCAATCTTCTCGACGCCTGCCTGATCCTTGATCGGTCCGGTGAAAGGGTGGAAAGCACCGCTTTTGATGTCGGCAATGATCTGCTCTGCCTCGACCTTCACTGCAGCCGGCACCAGATCGCTGATCGGCAGTTCAACCGTACCTTCCTTCAATCCACCCCAGTAATCCTGCGACTTCCACGTGTGGTCGAGCACGCTTTGGGTCGCCTGAATGTAGTGCGGCGCCCAGTCGTTGACGATGGACGTCAGCACCGCTTTCGGCCCGAAGTGCGCCATGTCCGAAGCGTAGCCCACGGCATACACGCCGCGACGTTCAGCTGCCTGGATCGACGCCGGGCTGTCGGTGTGCTGGAACACCACATCCACACCCTGATCGATCAACGCGTTGGCGGCATCGGCCTCTTTGCCCGGATCGAACCAGGAGTTGACCCACACCACCTTGATCTCGGTGCCGGGGTTGTACTTGTTCAGGGCCAGTTGAATGGCGTTGATGTCGCGGATCACTTCCGGGATCGGGAAGGACGCGACGTAACCGATCTTCTTGGTCCTGGTCATCTTCGCCGCGAGAAACCCGCCAACGTAGCGACCTTCATACGTGCGCGCCAGGTAAGTGCCGAGGTTCTTGTCCTGTTTGTAGCCGGTGGCGTGTTCGAAGGTCACCTTGGGAAATTGTTGGGCGACTTTCAGGGTCGGGTTCATGTAACCGAAAGAGGTGGTGAAGATCAGGTCGTACTTGTCCTTGGCCATGTTGCGGATCACCCGCTCTGCGTCGGCGCCTTCAGCGACGTTTTCCACATAGTTGGTGGTGATCTGGTCACCGAATTTTACCGCCAGCGCTTTGCGCCCCTGTTCATGCTGATACGTCCAGCCGTGGTCACCAATCGGACCGATGTAGACGAAGCCGACTTTCAGCGGGTCAGCGGCACTGGCGGTCAGGCTGGCGCTCAGACCGATGGCCGCGACGACGGCGCAAAGCAGCTTCTTCAACGGACGTTTGTGCATGAATTCCAACTCCATGTGGTTGTGAGGTTGGCAACGCCAATGCAAGTTGCTGACCAACAAGACAACAAATACCCAAACTGCGTAACGGCCTTCGCGAGCAGGCTCGCTCCCACAGGAGAACGCATTCCAATGTGGGAGCGAGCCTGCTCGCGAAGTGGCCCTTGAGGCCGATAAAAGTGCATGCCTTGGCATAACTGCCATCCACTGGTGCGCTAAGGTGTAACGAAACGTTAGTGCCGCCCCACAGTCAGTAGCTCATCACCCTGGTTTCGCTTCACACGGCAAAAAAAGGCCCGCAATGCTCACACTCATCAAGCAAGAAAAGTTTCTGTTGCTGGCCCTGCTCGCCGCCGTCGTCGCTTATCCGCTGGAACACTGGATGCTGCACAGCGGCCAGCCCATCGCGTTGACCGCCGGCCTGGTGCTGATCGCATTCATCGTCGTTGCCTCCATGCGCGTCGCCCATCACGCCGAACTGCTGGCCGAAAAAGTCGGTGACCCTTACGGCACGATGATCCTGACCCTGGCCGCCGTGCTGGTGGAAGTGGTGATCCTGGCGATCATGATGAGCAACGAAGCCTCGCCGACCCTGGTACGCGACACGATTTATTCGGCGGTGATGCTCGACATCAACGGCATCCTTGGCCTGGCCGCGTTGATGGGTGGGATCAAGTATGGCGAACAGTCCTACAACGACGACTCGGCGCGCAGCTACAGCGTGATGATTCTCACCGCCATGGGCGTTTCCATGGTGGTGCCGGAGTTCATTCCCGAAGCCAACTGGAAACTCTATTCGGCGTTCACCATTGGTGCGATGGTCGTGCTCTACACCTTGTTCCTGCGCATGCAGGTCGGGCCGCACAGTTATTTCTTCAGCTACAGCTACCCGGAAAAACGCCGCAAGAAAGTCCCGGAGGAAGAACCTGAGCCCATCAATCTGGTGTTGAGTATCGGCACGTTGGTGTTCGGCGTGGTGGTCATCGGCGCCTTGGCCGAAGTGATGTCCAAGACCCTCGACCTGGGCCTGGAGGGGACGGGCGCACCGCCGGTGATCACGGCGATCCTGGTGGCGGCAATCTCGGCGGCGCCGGAGATTCTGACCGCGTTGCGGGCGGCTCTGGCCAACCGCATGCAGTCGGTGGTCAACATCGCCATGGGCGCGTCGCTGTCGACGGTCATTCTGACGGTGCCGGTGATGGAAGCGATGGCGCTCTACACCGGCCAGCCGTTCCAGATGGCAATGACCCCGGTGCAGACCGTGATGGTCTTCCTCACCCTGATCGTCAGCGCAATCAACCTCAACGATGGCGAAACCAATGCCATCGAAGGCATGACCCACTTTGTGCTGTTTGCGACATTCATCATGTTGTCGCTGCTCGGTCTCTAGCCCCACCGCAAAACCAATGTGTGAGCGGGCTTGCTCGCGAAAGCGGTGTGTCAGCCAACAAATATGTTGAATGTCAGTCCGCATTCGCGAGCAAGCCCGCTCCCACAGTTTTTGATGTGTGTTGTGTCAGGTACCGGCAATCAACTGCCGAGCCGCCTGGCTGTGATCCGCAATCAACCCCTTCAAATCCAGTCCTTCAACCTGCCCATCAATCACCCGCCACTTGCCGCCGACCATCACCCGATCCGCCCGATCAGCGCCACACAGCAGCAACGCCGACACCGGATCATGACTGCCGGAGAACCGCAGCTCATCGAGCTTGAACAGCGCCAGATCCGCCTGCTTGCCCACCGCCAGTTCGCCGATATCGGTACGGCCCAGCAACTGCGCCGACCCCTTGGTCGCCCACCCCAGCACCAACTCCGGGGTGATCTTCTCGGCGCCATAACGCAGTCGCTGAATGTACAGCGCCTGACGGGTTTCCAGCATCATGTTCGATGCATCGTTGGACGCCGAACCGTCCACGCCCAAGCCCAGTAACGCGCCCGCTGCGGTCAGGTCCAGTGTCGGGCAAATGCCGGAAGCCAGGCGCATATTCGAACTCGGGCAATGGCAAATGCCGGTACCGGCGGCGCCGAGGCGAGCGATTTCGTCCGGGTTGAAGTGGATGCCGTGAGCCAGCCAGGTGCGTGGGCCGAGCCAGCCGACGCTGTCGAGGTAATCCACAGTGCGCAGGCCGAAGCGTTGCAGGCAGAAGTCTTCTTCGTCGAGGGTTTCGGCCAGATGGGTGTGCAGGCGCACGTCGAGTTTGTTCGCCAGTTCGGCGCTGGCGGACATGATTTCCGGGGTCACCGAGAACGGTGAGCAGGGCGCCAGGGCGATCTGGATTTGCGCACCGTCGCCACGCTCGTGGTACTCGGCGATCAAGCGTTGGCTGTCGGCGAGGATGACTTCGCCTTCCTGCACGGTCTGCTGCGGCGGCAGGCCGCCGTCCTTCTCGCCGAGGCTCATGGAGCCGCGCGTCAACATGGCGCGCATGCCCAGTTCGCGGACGCTCTCGACTTGTACGTCGATCGCATTTTCCAGGCCTTCGGGAAACAGGTAATGGTGATCGGCCGCGGTGGTGCAGCCAGACAGCAGCAATTCGGCCAGCGCGACTTTGCTGGCGAGGGCGAGCTTTTCAGGGGTGAGGCGGGCCCAGACCGGGTAGAGGGTTTTCAGCCACGGGAACAACGGCTGATTGACCACCGGCGCCCAGGCGCGGGTCAGGGTTTGATAGAAGTGGTGATGGGTGTTGATCAGTCCCGGCAGGATCACATGCTCGCGGGCATCGAAGACTTGTCCACAGGGCGCGGAAGGTTGCTGGCCAGCGGCGAGCACTTCGACGATCAAACCGTCTTGCAAAACCAGGCCGCCACGGGCATCGAGGCCATTGGCAGTGAAGATCGCGAGGGGATTTTTTAACCAGGTACGGGTCGCAGGCATGTTGGCCGGCTCCTCTGAAAGTTGGGTTCAGGTTAGCCAGCTCAGTGATTACCCTGTCTGCTGATCCAGGGTCGTCGCGGGGACGAGGTGCGGAGTTTCATTCAAAACCGCGCTGCGGGCAAGCCCGGCCCGACAGGACAACACAAATCCCTTTGTGGGAGCGAGCCTGCTCGCGAAGAGGCCTTCATATTCAACATCAATGCTGAATGACACACCGCTTTCGTCGGAACGCCGCCCGGAGCCGGCTCGCTCCCACAGGGTATTGCGGTGTTACCAGGGAATGGTTTCACCCCGGTAGTTCACAAAATGATGCCCGCCCTTGCCGGTATACGCATTCACCTGATCGACCAACCCGCGCGTGCTGGTGTCCACATCAATGTCAGCGCCTTCACCGCCCATGTCGGTCTTCACCCAGCCCGGATGCAGCGACAACACGGTGAGCTTCTGCTCGCCCAACTGAGTGACGAAGCTGCTGGTCATCGAGTTCAGTGCCGCTTTACTCGCCTTGTACAACGCCAGCTCGGGCGCATCCGGCATGGTTACGCTGCCCAGCACCGAACTCATGAACGCCAGCACGCCGGTATCCGGACGGATCTGCCCGACGAAGCGCTGGGCCAGGTTGATCGGCGCCACGGCGTTGGTGAAAAACAGTTGCCCGACTTCGGCCAGTGTCGCGCCGCCCGGCGTTTGAACTTCCGGGCCTTTGACCCCGGCATTCACGAACAGCAGGTCGAACACTTCGCCCTTGAGCTGCTGGCTGAGGGCGATGACTGCCTGCTGATCGTCCATGTCGAGTTTTTCGATCCGCACCTTGCCCAAGGCCTGCAAGGCTTCGGCGTTCTGCAGGTTGCGCACGGTGGCGGTGACTTGCCAACCGTCGGCCAGCAGGGTTTTCACCAAACCGAGGCCCAAGCCTCGGGAGGCGCCGATGATGAGTGCGGTTTTTGCCGTAGACATAAGTGGCTTCCTTGATAAATGAGGATCACGGATTCAATGGACAACGCTGGCCGAGCCGTTGCTGCAACTCCTGACGCAGCGCGCCGAGTTCGTCGATTCGGGTTTCGATCAGTTTGAGTTTGTCTTGCAGCAATTGCGTGACGGAGCTGTCCGGATCGGGCGACTGCCCTATCGCGGCGACGCTGTTGCCGATCTCGCCGAGGGTAAAGCCCAATCGCTGAGCGGTCTTGATGTACAGCACCAGTTGCACCATGTCCGCCGGATAGTCGCGATAACCGTTGGCGCTGCGTTGTGCCGCAATCAACCCGCGTTGCTCGTAGAAGCGCAGCGTGTCGCGGCTGACGGCGCTGGCCTGGGCTAATTCACCGATGCGCATCATGACGTCTCGAGAGGGCTTGACCCTGGAGCATACTCCAGGCTTTAGCCTTGTTGCTCCCTGAATTTATGGAGCAAGACGGATGTGGACTTCAACGCAATATCGCCGGTTGGTGAAGGGTAGCGCCTGGTATGACTTGATCGTCATGGTGGCGTTTGTCACGCCGTGGAGTTTTGCGGCGTTACATAGAGTTTTGTTGAGCGTGAGTCATGCTTTCAATTTGCCCGGTGAGTTGCCGCCGTTCGAGCCGATGCACATGCTGATGGCCAATCTGTTGGGGTCGATTGTCTGCGTGTGGGCGGTACTACGGATTCGTGATCCGCAGCAGGTGTTTGGGCGGTATGACGCGGTCGGTAGATTTCTGTTTTCGGCTTGGCAGTTGTATGCCTTGCTCCATGGCGCGAGCTCTTTGTTGGCGATTTTCCTGTTCTTTGAATTGGCGTGGGGCGTTGTTCAGGTGTTGCCAGTTCGGACGCTTTCGCGAGCAGGCTCGCTCCCACAGGGGATCCGTGTCGACCCGCAATCCTGAGTTAAACCCGGACTACTGTGGGAGCGAGCCTGCTCGCGAAGAGGCCGGTGCGGTCAACCTTAATGCCCGGCCCGCCACGGCTGCCCCAATGACACTGGCGCATACAACCGTGTGCGCAGCGCATCCCGAGACAGCAGCACCAACACCACAATGGTCGCGACATACGGCAGCATCGCCAGCAGACTCGACGGAATCGCCAGCCCCAACCCCTGCGCCACCAAATGCAGGATGCTGGCGAGCCCGAACAGATACGCCCCCAGCAGCAACCGCCACACCCGCCAACTGGCAAACACCACCAGTGCCAAGGCAATCCAGCCACGCCCGGCGCTCATGTTCTCCGCCCACATCGGCGTGTAGGCCAGCGACAAATAAGCCCCGGCCAATCCAGCCATTGCCCCGCCAAACAGCACCGCCAGCGTGCGCACGCCCAACACCGGCAAGCCCATGGCACTGGCCGCATCCGGATTTTCCCCGACCGCCTGAATGATCAGCCCGACGCGACTTTTCACAATCACCCAGGCCACCAGCGCAAACAGCGCGAACGACACATACACCAGCAGATCCTGCGCAAACAGCATCCGTCCGATCAGTGGCATCTCACTCAGATATGGAATCGCCACCGGCTCGAAACCCGCCAGCGGTTTACCGACCCACGCCGCGCCGACAAAGGTCGACAGGCCCACGCCGAAGATCGTCAGCGCCAACCCGGTGGCCACCTGATTGGCGTTGAACACCAGCGCCACCAGCGCAAACAGGGACGACAACAGCATCCCGGCAAGCATCGCCAGCAACACGCCGAGCCACAGGTTGCCGCTGCTCAACGCGACGATAAAACCGATCACGGCACCAAACAGCATCATGCCTTCCTGACCCAGGTTGAGGACGCCGCTCTTCTCGCAGATCAATTCACCCAAAGCCACCAACAGCAACGGTGTGCCGCAGCGGACCATGGCGTAGAAAATATTGCTCAGCAGATCGATATCCATCACAGCGCTCCTGCTTGTACGACGGTGGCTTGTGCACGACGGGACCAGCGCAGGTTCAAGCGTGGTCGGTAGAGAATCAGCACGTCACTGGCCAGCAGGAAAAACAACATCATTCCCTGGAACAATTGGGTGATTGCCTGGGGCAGATTCATGCTCATCTGCGCGCTCTCGCCGCCGATGTACAGCAGCGCCATCAGCAGACTGGAAAACAGAATGCCGATGGGATTGAGTCGCCCGAGAAACGCCACGGTGATCGCGGCATAGCCATAACCGGGCGAGACTTGCGGCACCAGTTGGCCGATCGGCCCGGTGACTTCACACACGCCGGCCAGCCCCGCCAATCCTCCGCTGATCAATAGCGCCAGCCAGATCAGCCGCTTCTCGCGAAAGCCGACGAACCCCGCTGCGCGCTTATCCAGCCCGAGGACTTTGATCTGGAACCCGATAAAGCTTTTCTGCAGCAACACCCACACCGCCACCAACGCGAGCAAGGCGAAATACACCCCGGCGTGAACCCGACCGTCCTCGATCAACAACGGCAAACGGCTGGCATCACCGAACATCGCCGACTCGGGAAAGTTGAACCCGGCCGGATCCTTCAGCGGCCCATGCACGCAGAACAACAACAGGTTCAGGGCGATGTAATTGAGCATGATGCTGGTGAGGATTTCATTGGCATTGAAACGCGTGCGCAACCACGCCGTCAGCCCGGCCCACCCGGCACCGGCCAGGGTGCCGACGAGCAGGATCAACACCAGCGCCCAGCGACTTTGCAGGTCGATGATGTTCACCGCCAGCGCACTGCCGGCCAGCGCGCCAAGCAGCAACTGACCTTCGGCGCCGATGTTCCAGATTCGTGCTTGGTACGCCACGGCCAGCCCCAACGCGCAGAGCAAAATCGGCAGCGCTTTGACCAGCAGTTCGGAGACGCCATACAGGTCGCTGATCGGTGCGATGAGCAAGGTGTGGAGAGTGAGTAGCGGATCATGCCCCAGTGCGATAAACAGCAGCGAGCCACAGCCCAACGTCAGGACAGCCGCCAGCAATGGCGAGCACCACAGCATCAGGCGCGATTGCTGGCCACGGGGTTCGAGAGAAAGCAGCATGTGAAACTCCGTTAAACCGTTGCACGTGATTTAGGCCCGTCGAACTGGCCAGCCATCCAGCCGCCGACATCGATCAGGCTGGTGTCGACCGTGGCCTTGAGCGCCGACAGCCGACCGCTGCACAAGGCGCCGAGGCGATCGCTGATCTGGAACAGTTCGTCGAGGTCTTCGGAGATCACCAGAATCGCCGCGCCGGCATCGCGCAAGGAAATCAGCGCCCGGTGAATGGTCGCGGCGGCGCCGACGTCCACGCCCCAGGTCGGGTGCGCGGCCACCAGCAGTTTCGGTTGCTGCAGGATTTCCCGGCCGAGGATGAATTTCTGCAAGTTGCCGCCGGACAAGCTTCGGGCCGGTGTCTGGGGGCCGGGCGTCTTGACCCCGAAGCGATGGATGATTTCTTCGGCCAAGGTTTCGACCTTGCCACGCTGGATCAGGCCGTTGCAGACCAGCCCTTGTTGAAAGGCAGTGAGCAGGGCGTTGTCCGCCAGGCTCAGGTCCGGCACCGCGCCATGGCCCAGACGTTCCGCAGGGACAAAGGCCTGGCCGAGTTTGCGCCGTGCATCCGGCCGCAAGTGCGCTACCGGTTGGCCGCCGAAATTGATCGTTGCGCCGTCGTTGCGGCTTAGCACTTCTTCGCCACTGAGCAGGGCCAGCAACTCATCCTGACCATTGCCCGCGACCCCGGCGATGCCGACGATTTCACCTCTGCGCACTTGCAGATCAATGTCATTCAGCGAGCAGCCGAACGGGTCCGGGTTGTGCCAGGACAATCCCGTCACGTTCAGGAATGCATTAGCCCCAATGACTTTCGGATAATCCGTAATCAGCGCGGCGGCTTCACCCACCATCAACTGCGCCAGTTGCCGATCCGAACACTCGGCCGGCACGCAATGCCCGGCCACCCGACCGCCGCGCAACACCGTGGCGCTGTGACACAACGCGCGAACCTCACCGAGTTTGTGGCTGATAAACAAAATGCTGCAGCCCTCGGCAGCCAGTCGGCGCAAGGTGACGAACAATTCGTCGGCTTCCTGCGGGGTCAGCACCGAAGTCGGCTCATCCAGAATCAGCAGACGGATGTCCTGCATCAGGCAACGAATGATTTCCACCCGCTGGCGTTCGCCGATCGACAGGCTGTGGACAAGTCGCTCCGGCTCCAGCGCCATGCCGTAGCGTCGGGAGACTTCACGAATCTTTGGCTCAAGCTGTTTCGGTGTACCAGCCGCCGCGCCCATCGCCAAGGCAATGTTCTGCGCCACGCTCAAAGTCTCGAACAGCGAGAAATGCTGAAATACCATGCCGATCCCCAGCCCCCGAGCCTGAGCCGGGTTGCGCATAGTCACGCGTTGCCCTTGCCAGATCATCTCGCCGGAATCTGCATGGGTGACGCCGTAAATGATCTTCATCAGCGTACTTTTGCCCGCGCCGTTTTCGCCGAGCAGGGCATGGATCTCGCCGGGTGCAATGCTCAGGTCGATGGCGTCGTTGGCCAGGCAACCGGGGTAGCGCTTGCTGATTCTGCGCAGTTGCAGACGAGGTGTTGGATCGGGGATCGGCACGGGGTTGGGCATGACAGGCTCGGGTCGATTGAAGTGATGCCTGTGGACAAAGCAATTTCCTGGCCATTGAGTCAGGAAAGCTCAAAAACGTTACAGGTGAAGGCTTTGCAGACGGCGCCTCGCCCTATGTCGATCCCGAACCAGGCACCACTTGAGAGCAAAGCCGTTGATCAGGCTCCAGTTTTGCTCTGGGTGTTTGGTCAAAAAACGAGCAGCTGACGGCAAGCCATGCCGGACATGGGGCCGCGACGGTCATGAACGGGTTATCCACAGATTGCTCCACAGTATTTGTGCGCAAGCCCGAAGCTCGGGCATAAGCACTGTGTGGCTTTCTTCTAAAGGTGATAAACCGCGCTAACTGATTGTTTTCAGGTGGATTTAGTTTTTTTGATGGCAGATTGGACGAAAAATGAGCAAAGCCCGCAAAGCCGCATGACAGAAGGGTTACAGCCGGGTGTGCTCAGGTTATCCACAGCCGGGTGCACAGTAGATGTGGGCAAATGCACCGGTTCGACGAAAGGGCTGTGGACGATATTGGTGCGATTAATGCTGCAAC
Organism: Pseudomonas sp. PMCC200344; assembly: GCF_030053095.1. NCBI lineage: Bacteria > Pseudomonadati > Pseudomonadota > Gammaproteobacteria > Pseudomonadales > Pseudomonadaceae > Pseudomonas > Pseudomonas sp. PMCC200344. The sequence goes on from NZ_CP125618.1 coordinate 785,619, forward strand.
AAAATGCGCCCGCGGCTCAAATCCGCCAGCTGCGTTTGCAGGGTATCGACCTGGCTTTCGCCGATCGCCAATTGCAGCTCCACGCCGTTGGCCGTGAACGTTTCTTCCACAACCAATCCACCCAGTTCCGCCACCCGAAGCTTCACCAGCGGCAACTCTGCAAAAGCACAGGCACAACTCACCGGCACCCGACTGATCAGTTCAACCTTTGCCGCCGCTTGCAGGCACTTGTTGGCGCCGCCGCCATACGCCCGGGCGAGGCCACCGGTGCCGAGTTGAATACCGCCATACCAACGAATCACCAGCACCGCGACCTGATCGCAATCCTGCGCGTCGATTGCCGCCAGAATCGGCCGGCCAGCGGTGCCGCCGGGCTCGCCGTCGTCAGCGCTGCGGTATTGGTCGCCAAGCTTCCAGGCCCAGCAATTGTGCGAGGCATTCAAATCGCTGTGCTGTTCGATGAACGCCTGGGCTTCAGCGGGGCTGCTGATCGGCGCGGCGAAAGTGATGAAGCGGCTTTTGCGAATCTCTTCGCGGTACTCGCAAAAACCGCTGAGGGTAAAAGGCATAAGAGTCTTAGATCGTTGGCGTCAGGCCGCAGCCCTTGAGGATGATGCGGATCAGGTTGTTGCCGGCGTCTTCCATGTCCTGCTTGGTCAACTTAGTGCGACCGCTGACACGACAGATCTGCGTGGCGAAATCGGCGTAATGCTGAGTGCTGCCCCACAACAGGAAGATCAGGTTCACCGGGTCTACCGGATCCATCTTGCCGGCATCGATCCACGCCTGGAACACGCCGGCCCGGCCCTGGAACCAGGCGCGATAATCCTGGTTGAAGTACTCGGTCAGGCACTCGCCACCGCTGATCACTTCCATCGCGAAGATCCGCGAGGCTTGCGGCTGACGACGGGAGAATTCCATCTTGGCGCGGATGTAACGCGTCAGCGCTTCGGCCGGATCATCATCAAAGGTCAGGGTGTTGAAGGTGCTGTCCCACAACTGGAGGATGTTGCTCAACACCGCCACGTACAAACCGAGTTTGTTGGTGAAGTAGTAATGCAGATTCGCCTTGGGCAACCCGGCATTCAGGGCGATGGTGTTCATGCTGGTGCCTTTGAACCCGTGACGGGCGAACTCGTCTTCGGCGGCTTTGATGATGGTCTCTTCGTTCTTTTGACGAATGCGGCTGGCAGGTTTGCCGCCGTGAGCGGGGACTTCAAAGGTCATAGGCACTTCCGAACAGGTGGGTGGGTGCAACCAGTGCGTTGATAGCGCACCCACCGGCATCAGACAAGTCCTGACGCAATATAACCTAGCGTGTCGCAGCCAGGCTCTCCAAAAAGCTTTCCAGCACCAAATGCGGGCGACGGCCCTTGCGCGTGACCGATGCAAGGCTCAGGTCATAAAAACGCACCTTTGGTTTCAGCGCACGCAACCGGCCTTGCTGCACCCAGAGGCTGGCGTAGTGGTCCGGCAGGTAGCCGATGTAGCGTCCGGTGAGGATCAGGAACGCCATGCCTTCACGGTCCGAGGCACTGGCGGTGCAATTGAGCGCCTGGTAATGGGCCTGGATTTCCGCGGGCAAACGGAAAGTCGGCGCGATGGCGTCCTGGCTATTGAGGCGCTCGTCATCCAGTTGTTTATCGTCGACATAAAACAACGGATGACCGACCGCGCAATACAGCAGCGAGCGTTCGCTATAAAGCGGCTGATATTCCAACCCCGACAGCGCGCTGGCTTGCGGCACCACGCCGACATGCAATCGACCGTCGAGCACGCCTTGTTCGACTTCATTGGGCGCGATCATGCGGATCTGAATCTGCACGTCCGGCCCGCGTTCCTTCAATTGCGCCAAGGCGTGGGTGATGCGCATGTGGGGCAGGGTGACCAGATTATCGGTCAGGCCGATGGTCAATTCGCCGCGCAGATGTTGGTGCAGGCCGTTGACCTCGGTGCGGAAGCTTTCCAGCGCACTTAATAGCTGCAACGCCGATTGGTAAACCTCGCGACCTTCTTCGGTCAGGGAAAACCCGGCGCGACCCCGTTGGCATAAACGCAGACCGAGGCGCTGTTCCAGATCGCTCATTTGCTGGCTGATGGCCGAGCGGCCGATCCCCAGCACCGATTCCGCCGCGGAGAAGCCGCCGCACTCCACCACACTGCGAAATATCCGAAGCAGGCGGATATCAAAGTCACTGACTTGCGCCAACGGATCGGGGCGGCGGCTGCTCATAGTTTAGTGGTGACCTGACTGAACGTTAGAAGAGTTGGATTTCACCGACTTTATCCCCGTGGCAATTTAGCTGCAAGAACGCTTTTGATCTCTATGCCGCTTATTGCCCTGCGAGGTTTTGCCCATGAACTTGCCTGAAAACAACCCGACTTCCCTGGCCAGCCAGCTCAAGCTCGATGCTCACTGGATGCCCTACACCGCCAACCGTAATTTCCAGCGCGATCCGCGACTGATCGTGGCGGCTGAAGGCAGTTGGCTGATCGATGACAAGGGGCGCAAGGTTTACGACTCGCTCTCCGGTTTGTGGACCTGTGGCGCCGGGCATACCCGCAAGGAAATTCAGGAAGCGGTCGCCAAGCAATTGGGCACCCTCGATTACTCGCCAGGCTTCCAGTACGGCCATCCGCTTTCGTTCCAGCTGGCTGAGAAAATCACCGACCTGACCCCGGGCAATCTCAATCACGTGTTCTTCACTGACTCGGGATCCGAGTGCGCTGACACGGCAGTGAAGATGGTGCGTGCTTACTGGCGCCTGAAAGGCCAGGCCACCAAGACCAAGATGATCGGCCGTGCCCGTGGTTATCACGGCGTGAACATCGCCGGCACGAGCCTCGGTGGCGTGAACGGAAACCGCAAAATGTTCGGTCAGGCGATGATGGACGTCGATCACCTGCCTCACACCTTGTTGGCGAGCAATGCTTATTCCCGTGGCATGCCGACAGAGGGCGGTATCGCCCTGGCGGATGAACTGCTCAAGTTGATCGAGCTGCATGACGCTTCGAACATCGCTGCAGTGTTCGTCGAGCCAATGGCCGGTTCCGCTGGCGTACTGGTTCCACCACAGGGCTACCTCAAGCGTCTGCGCGAGATCTGCGATCAGCACAACATCCTGCTGGTGTTCGACGAAGTGATCACCGGTTTCGGCCGTACCGGTTCGATGTTCGGTGCCGACAGCTTCGGCGTGACCCCGGACCTGATGTGCATCGCCAAGCAAGTCACTAACGGCGCGATCCCGATGGGCGCGGTGATTGCCAGCTCCGAGATCTACCAGACCTTCATGAACCAGGCGACGCCGGAGTACGCGGTGGAATTCCCGCACGGCTACACCTATTCCGCGCACCCGGTGGCTTGCGCTGCTGGCCTGGCAGCACTCGACCTGCTGCAAAAGGAAAACCTGGTGCAGAGCGTGGCCGAAGTCGCGCCGCATTTCGAAAATGCGCTGCACGGTCTGAAGGGCTCGAAAAACATCATCGATATTCGTAACTACGGCCTGGCCGGCGCAATCCAGATCGCGCCTCGTGACGGCGACGCCATCGTGCGTCCGTTCGAAGCAGGCATGGCGTTGTGGAAAGCCGGGTTCTACGTGCGCTTCGGCGGCGACACCCTGCAGTTCGGCCCAACCTTCAACAGCAAGCCGCAAGACCTTGATCGTCTGTTCGACGCGGTCGGCGAAGTGCTGAACAAAATCGACTGATTTCTCCCTCTATTCTCTCTATATAAAGACGGGCGCCCCTTGAAGGGCGCCTGTGGACAACTTTTCAGGAGCCCCGCATGAGCCTTATCCCGCATTTGATCAATGGCGAACTGGTGACCGAAGACGGTCGCACCGCTGACGTGTTCAACCCGTCCACCGGCCAGGCTATCCACAAGCTGCCATTGGCCAGCCGCGAAACCATTCAAAAAGCCATCGACTCGGCCAAGGCTGCGTTCCCGGCCTGGCGCAACACTCCGCCGGCCAAGCGTGCGCAGGTGATGTTCCGCTTCAAGCAATTGCTGGAACAGAACGAAGCGCGTATCGCTCAACTGATTAGCGAAGAACACGGCAAGACGCTGGAAGATGCTGCCGGTGAATTGAAGCGCGGTATCGAGAACGTCGAGTTCGCTTGTGCAGCACCGGAAATCCTCAAGGGTGAATACAGCCGTAACGTCGGCCCAAATATCGATGCCTGGTCGGACTTCCAGCCTTTGGGCGTGGTGGCCGGTATTACGCCGTTCAACTTCCCGGCCATGGTGCCGCTGTGGATGTATCCGCTGGCGATCGTCTGCGGCAACTGCTTTATTCTCAAACCCTCCGAGCGTGATCCAAGCTCCACGCTGTTGATCGCTCAATTGCTGTTGGAAGCCGGTTTACCTAAAGGTGTACTGAGCGTAGTGCACGGCGACAAGGCTGCGGTGGACGCGCTGATCGAAGCGCCGGAAGTCAAAGCGTTGAGCTTCGTTGGTTCGACGCCTATTGCCGAATACATTTACGCCGAAGGCACCAAGCGCGGCAAACGCGTTCAGGCACTGGGTGGCGCGAAGAACCATGCGGTGCTGATGCCGGATGCGGATCTGGATAACGCGGTCAGCGCGCTGATGGGCGCGGCCTATGGTTCTTGCGGTGAGCGTTGCATGGCGATCTCGGTGGCTGTGTGCGTCGGTGATCAGGTGGCGGATGCGCTGGTGGCCAAGTTGGTACCGCAAATCAAGGCGCTGAAAATCGGTGCCGGTACTTCATGCGGTCTGGACATGGGGCCGCTGGTTTCCGGTCAGGCTCGCGACAAAGTCAGTGGCTATATAGAAGACGGTGTTTCTTCTGGTGCGACCTTGGTGGTGGATGGTCGTGGTCTGAGCGTGGCCGGTCATGAGGAAGGCTTCTTCCTCGGTGGCTGCTTGTTCGATAACGTCACGCCAGAGATGCGCATCTATAAAGAAGAGATCTTCGGGCCAGTGCTGTGCGTTGTTCGGGTTAACAGCCTGGAAGAGGCGATGCAGCTGATCAACGATCACGAGTATGGCAACGGCACCTGTATCTTTACCCGTGATGGGGAAGCGGCACGGTTGTTCTGCGACGAGATTGAAGTCGGTATGGTCGGCGTCAACGTACCGCTGCCGGTACCGGTGGCTTATCACAGCTTTGGCGGCTGGAAGCGCTCGCTGTTCGGCGACTTGCATGCGTATGGTCCGGATGGCGTGCGTTTCTACACCCGTCGTAAGGCCATTACCCAGCGCTGGCCACAACGGGCGAGCCATGAAGCTTCGCAGTTCGCATTCCCTAGCTTGTAAGTAGAAGGGAAGAAGGCCGGCCCCTTGGGGCCGGCCTTTGCGTTTCAGGGGTGGTAACCTATATGACAGAATTGTGAAAATAGGTGTTGACGGCAGATTCTGGAAGTCTATAATTCGCCCCACTTCCGGCGCAGTCGAAACGGAAAACTCCTTGGTAAACAATGAGTTATGCAGTTTTCGACAGCGAGTTGCTTCAGGTCATCGAAGCCCAGAAGGAGTTGAAAGAGTGGTGTTGTTTGGCTCTTTTAACGGTTCGATCTTCTCGGTCGAAAGCGGAACAAAAGAGGTGTTGACAGCAGCGAGTAACGCTGTAGAATTCGCCTCCCGCTAACGAGAGATCGCAAGCGCAAGTGGTTGAAGTTGCAAAGGAAACTTTGAAAGCTTCGAAAAATAACCGCTTGACAGCAACAGAGGCTGCTGTAGAATGCGCGCCTCGGTTGAGACGAAAGATCTTAACCAACCGCTCTTTAACAACTGAATCAAGCAATTCGTGTGGGTGCTTGTGGAGTCAGACTGATAGTCAACAAGATTATCAGCATCACAAGTTACTCCGCGAGAAATCAAAGATGTAACCAACGATTGCTGAGCCAAGTTTAGGGTTTCTTAAAAACCCAAAGATGTTTGAACTGAAGAGTTTGATCATGGCTCAGATTGAACGCTGGCGGCAGGCCTAACACATGCAAGTCGAGCGGCAGCACGGGTACTTGTACCTGGTGGCGAGCGGCGGACGGGTGAGTAATGCCTAGGAATCTGCCTGGTAGTGGGGGATAACGCTCGGAAACGGACGCTAATACCGCATACGTCCTACGGGAGAAAGCAGGGGACCTTCGGGCCTTGCGCTATCAGATGAGCCTAGGTCGGATTAGCTAGTTGGTGAGGTAATGGCTCACCAAGGCGACGATCCGTAACTGGTCTGAGAGGATGATCAGTCACACTGGAACTGAGACACGGTCCAGACTCCTACGGGAGGCAGCAGTGGGGAATATTGGACAATGGGCGAAAGCCTGATCCAGCCATGCCGCGTGTGTGAAGAAGGTCTTCGGATTGTAAAGCACTTTAAGTTGGGAGGAAGGGCATTTACCTAATACGTAAGTGTTTTGACGTTACCGACAGAATAAGCACCGGCTAACTCTGTGCCAGCAGCCGCGGTAATACAGAGGGTGCAAGCGTTAATCGGAATTACTGGGCGTAAAGCGCGCGTAGGTGGTTTGTTAAGTTGGATGTGAAATCCCCGGGCTCAACCTGGGAACTGCATTCAAAACTGACAAGCTAGAGTATGGTAGAGGGTGGTGGAATTTCCTGTGTAGCGGTGAAATGCGTAGATATAGGAAGGAACACCAGTGGCGAAGGCGACCACCTGGACTGATACTGACACTGAGGTGCGAAAGCGTGGGGAGCAAACAGGATTAGATACCCTGGTAGTCCACGCCGTAAACGATGTCAACTAGCCGTTGGGAGCCTTGAGCTCTTAGTGGCGCAGCTAACGCATTAAGTTGACCGCCTGGGGAGTACGGCCGCAAGGTTAAAACTCAAATGAATTGACGGGGGCCCGCACAAGCGGTGGAGCATGTGGTTTAATTCGAAGCAACGCGAAGAACCTTACCAGGCCTTGACATCCAATGAACTTTCCAGAGATGGATGGGTGCCTTCGGGAACATTGAGACAGGTGCTGCATGGCTGTCGTCAGCTCGTGTCGTGAGATGTTGGGTTAAGTCCCGTAACGAGCGCAACCCTTGTCCTTAGTTACCAGCACGTAATGGTGGGCACTCTAAGGAGACTGCCGGTGACAAACCGGAGGAAGGTGGGGATGACGTCAAGTCATCATGGCCCTTACGGCCTGGGCTACACACGTGCTACAATGGTCGGTACAGAGGGTTGCCAAGCCGCGAGGTGGAGCTAATCCCAGAAAACCGATCGTAGTCCGGATCGCAGTCTGCAACTCGACTGCGTGAAGTCGGAATCGCTAGTAATCGCGAATCAGAATGTCGCGGTGAATACGTTCCCGGGCCTTGTACACACCGCCCGTCACACCATGGGAGTGGGTTGCACCAGAAGTAGCTAGTCTAACCTTCGGGAGGACGGTTACCACGGTGTGATTCATGACTGGGGTGAAGTCGTAACAAGGTAGCCGTAGGGGAACCTGCGGCTGGATCACCTCCTTAATCGACGACATCAGCTGCTCCATAAGTTCCCACACGAATTGCTTGATTCATTGAAGAAGACGATAAGAAGCAGCCCTAACAGGTTGTAGCTTAGTTGGTCGGAACGCACCCATGCTCTGTGGTAGAGAGCAGGGTGAGGTCGGCCTTAAAGCTCGAAATTGGGTCTGTAGCTCAGTTGGTTAGAGCGCACCCCTGATAAGGGTGAGGTCGGCAGTTCGAATCTGCCCAGACCCACCAATTTTGTGTGGGAACCTGTAGAAATACGGGGCCATAGCTCAGCTGGGAGAGCGCCTGCCTTGCACGCAGGAGGTCAACGGTTCGATCCCGTTTGGCTCCACCACTACTGCTTCTGTTTGTTGAAAGCTTAGAAATGAGCATTCCATCGTAGGATGGTGAATGTTGATTTCTAGTCTTTGGCTAGATCGTTCTTTAAAAATTTGGGTATGTGATAGAAAGATAGACTGAACGTTACTTTCACTGGTAACGGCTCAGGCTAAGGTAAAATTTGTGAGTTAAATTGCGAATTTTCGGCGAATGTCGTCTTCACAGTATAACCAGATTGCTTGGGGTTATATGGTCAAGTGAAGAAGCGCATACGGTGGATGCCTTGGCAGTCAGAGGCGATGAAAGACGTGGTAGCCTGCGAAAAGCTTCGGGGAGTCGGCAAACAGACTTTGATCCGGAGATGTCTGAATGGGGGAACCCAGCCATCATAAGATGGTTATCTTAAGCTGAATACATAGGCTTAAGAGGCGAACCAGGGGAACTGAAACATCTAAGTACCCTGAGGAAAAGAAATCAACCGAGATTCCCTTAGTAGTGGCGAGCGAACGGGGACTAGCCCTTAAGTGGCTTTGAGATTAGCGGAACGCTCTGGAAAGTGCGGCCATAGTGGGTGATAGCCCTGTACGCGAAAATCTCTTGGCCATGAAATCGAGTAGGACGGAGCACGAGAAACTTTGTCTGAATATGGGGGGACCATCCTCCAAGGCTAAATACTACTGACTGACCGATAGTGAACTAGTACCGTGAGGGAAAGGCGAAAAGAACCCCGGAGAGGGGAGTGAAATAGATCCTGAAACCGTATGCGTACAAGCAGTGGGAGCCCACTTTGTTGGGTGACTGCGTACCTTTTGTATAATGGGTCAGCGACTTATTTTCAGTGGCGAGCTTAACCGAATAGGGGAGGCGTAGCGAAAGCGAGTCTTAATAGGGCGTCTAGTCGCTGGGAATAGACCCGAAACCGGGCGATCTATCCATGGGCAGGTTGAAGGTTGGGTAACACTAACTGGAGGACCGAACCGACTACCGTTGAAAAGTTAGCGGATGACCTGTGGATCGGAGTGAAAGGCTAATCAAGCTCGGAGATAGCTGGTTCTCCTCGAAAGCTATTTAGGTAGCGCCTCATGTATCACTGTAGGGGGTAGAGCACTGTTTCGGCTAGGGGGTCATCCCGACTTACCAAACCGATGCAAACTCCGAATACCTACAAGTGCCGAGCATGGGAGACACACGGCGGGTGCTAACGTCCGTCGTGAAAAGGGAAACAACCCAGACCGTCAGCTAAGGTCCCAAAGTTATGGTTAAGTGGGAAACGATGTGGGAAGGCTTAGACAGCTAGGAGGTTGGCTTAGAAGCAGCCACCCTTTAAAGAAAGCGTAATAGCTCACTAGTCGAGTCGGCCTGCGCGGAAGATGTAACGGGGCTCAAACCATACACCGAAGCTACGGGTATCACTTAGGTGATGCGGTAGAGGAGCGTTCTGTAAGCCTGTGAAGGTGAGTTGAGAAGCTTGCTGGAGGTATCAGAAGTGCGAATGCTGACATGAGTAACGACAATGGGTGTGAAAAACACCCACGCCGAAAGACCAAGGTTTCCTGCGCAACGTTAATCGACGCAGGGTTAGTCGGTCCCTAAGGCGAGGCTGAAAAGCGTAGTCGATGGAAAACAGGTTAATATTCCTGTACTTCTGGTTATTGCGATGGAGGGACGGAGAAGGCTAGGCCAGCTTGGCGTTGGTTGTCCAAGTTTAAGGTGGTAGGCTGGAATCTTAGGTAAATCCGGGATTCTAAGGCCGAGAGCTGATGACGAGTTACCCTTTGGGTGACGAAGTGGTTGATGCCATGCTTCCAAGAAAAGCTTCTAAGCTTCAGGTAACCAGGAACCGTACCCCAAACCGACACAGGTGGTTGGGTAGAGAATACCAAGGCGCTTGAGAGAACTCGGGTGAAGGAACTAGGCAAAATGGCACCGTAACTTCGGGAGAAGGTGCGCCGGTGAGGGTGAAGCATTTACTGCGTAAGCCCATGCCGGTCGAAGATACCAGGCCGCTGCGACTGTTTATTAAAAACACAGCACTCTGCAAACACGAAAGTGGACGTATAGGGTGTGACGCCTGCCCGGTGCCGGAAGGTTAATTGATGGGGTTAGCTAACGCGAAGCTCTTGATCGAAGCCCCGGTAAACGGCGGCCGTAACTATAACGGTCCTAAGGTAGCGAAATTCCTTGTCGGGTAAGTTCCGACCTGCACGAATGGCGTAACGATGGCGGCGCTGTCTCCACCCGAGACTCAGTGAAATTGAAATCGCTGTGAAGATGCAGTGTATCCGCGGCTAGACGGAAAGACCCCGTGAACCTTTACTATAGCTTTGCACTGGACTTTGAATTTGCTTGTGTAGGATAGGTGGGAGGCTTTGAAGCGTGGACGCCAGTTCGCGTGGAGCCAACCTTGAAATACCACCCTGGCAACTTTGAGGTTCTAACTCAGGTCCGTTATCCGGATCGAGGACAGTGTATGGTGGGTAGTTTGACTGGGGCGGTCTCCTCCTAAAGAGTAACGGAGGAGTACGAAGGTGCGCTCAGACCGGTCGGAAATCGGTCGTAGAGTATAAAGGCAAAAGCGCGCTTGACTGCGAGACAGACACGTCGAGCAGGTACGAAAGTAGGTCTTAGTGATCCGGTGGTTCTGTATGGAAGGGCCATCGCTCAACGGATAAAAGGTACTCCGGGGATAACAGGCTGATACCGCCCAAGAGTTCATATCGACGGCGGTGTTTGGCACCTCGATGTCGGCTCATCACATCCTGGGGCTGAAGCCGGTCCCAAGGGTATGGCTGTTCGCCATTTAAAGTGGTACGCGAGCTGGGTTTAGAACGTCGTGAGACAGTTCGGTCCCTATCTGCCGTGGACGTTTGAGATTTGAGAGGGGCTGCTCCTAGTACGAGAGGACCGGAGTGGACGAACCTCTGGTGTTCCGGTTGTCACGCCAGTGGCATTGCCGGGTAGCTATGTTCGGAATAGATAACCGCTGAAAGCATCTAAGCGGGAAACTAGCCTCAAGATGAGATCTCACTGGGACCTTGAGTCCCCTGAAGGGCCGTCGAAGACTACGACGTTGATAGGTTGGGTGTGTAAGCGCTGTGAGGCGTTGAGCTAACCAATACTAATTGCCCGTGAGGCTTGACCATATAACACCCAAGCAATTTGCTGACTTCGAGCTAAAAAGCGAAAGAGCACCAGATTGCGGTGTGTGAAGACGACACAAGTCGAAAATTCGCAACGCAACACACAAATCTATCACCTGCCCATTCGCTGGAGCGTGATCCGCAAGGAGAACGACCTGGCTACTGAATTTCTTGACGACCATAGAGCATTGGAACCACCTGATCCCATCCCGAACTCAGCAGTGAAACGATGCATCGCCGATGGTAGTGTGGGGTTTCCCCATGTGAGAGTAGGTCATCGTCAAGATTAAATTCCAAAACCCCTATCTGCGTATGCAGGTAGGGGTTTTGTTTTGGCCGCAGGAAAGTTCGCACAGCATTACCGGACGGCTCCCGGCTGTCACAGTCTCCCGACAATGCTAAGGTTCGGCCCTAGCTTTTGTATTTTCCCAAGGAAGCCTTTATGCCGGACGCGACGTCCCTCAGTGCTGGTTTTATGGTGGTTCACGGCAATCGCCTGGACGAGTTGCGCAGCCTGGTGGTCAGCTGGATGCGGCGTTACCCGTTGGCTCCCTTGGAAAATGAAATTGCCCTGGTTCAGAGCAACGGCATCGCCCAATGGCTGAAGCTGGCACTGGCAGAAGACCCTGAAGACGATGACATGGGCGGCTGCGGAATCGCAGCCGCCATCGATGTGCAGTTACCGGGTAGCTTCATGTGGCAGCTCTATCGCATGGTGCTTGGACGTGACGAAATCCCGGTCAAATCCCTGCTCGATAAAGCTCCCTTGACCTGGCGTCTGATGCGTCTGCTTCCGCAGTTGATCAACCAACCGCACTTCGAACCCCTGCAGCGCTTCCTGACGAATGACACAGACTTACGTAAACGCTATCAATTGGCGGAGCGACTGGCGGATCTGTTCGACCAATACCAGGTGTATAGGGCCGACTGGCTTGAAGACTGGGCAGAAGGTCGCCATCAATTACGAAATGGTAGAGGTGAAACCAAACCTCTGACCCCGGCTAACTGCTGGCAGGCAGAGTTGTGGCGTGCGCTGTTGCTGGATGTGGGTGAACAGGGCATGGCGCAAAGCCGAGCCGGCGTCCATCAACGGTTTATCGAACGCATCAACAGCCTCGACGTCGCCCCCAGCGGGTTGCCTTCACGGGTAATCGTTTTCGGGATTTCTTCACTGCCCGCTCAAGCCCTGGAAGCACTGGCGGGGCTGGCCCGGTTCAGCCAGGTTCTGCTTTGCGTACATAACCCGTGTCGTCACCATTGGGCAGACATCGTCGCCGATAAAGACCTGTTGCGGCATCAATACAAGCGTCAGGCTCGCAAGAGCGGAATGCCGGTTGTGCTCGACCCACAAACCCTTCACCAGCATGCCCATCCACTACTGGCTGCGTGGGGCAAGCAGGGGCGGGACTATATCAATCTGCTCGACAGCTACGACGATCCCAACAGCTATCGCTCGGCATTCCGCGATGGCCGTATCGACCTGTTCAGCGATAGCCAGCCACAGAACATGCTCAATCAATTGCAGGACGACATTCTTGAATTGCGTCCCTTGAACGAGACTCGCGAACGCTGGCCAGCTGTCGATCCGGCAAAGGATGAGTCGATCCGTTTTCACATTGCCCATAGCGCCCAGCGCGAAGTGGAGATTCTCCACGACCAGTTGCTTGCACGTTTCAGTGCTGATCCGGAATTAAGGCCTCGCGATGTGATCGTGATGGTCCCGGACATCGACAGCTACGCACCGCATATTCGTGCGGTATTTGCTCAGCTTGAACGCCACGATCCGCGTTTCATTCCCTTCACGCTCGCAGATCAAGGCCAGCGTGGTCGTGACCCGTTACTGATTGCTATCGAACATCTGCTCAAACTGCCCGACAGCCGTTTCCCCGTGAGCGAGATCCTCGATCTACTGGATGTTCCTGCACTACGCGCTCGCTTCGGTGTAGAGGAACGTGATCTGCCGACCCTGCACCGTTGGATCGAAGGCGCAGGCATCCGCTGGGGCATGAATGCCAAGCAGCGCGCGGGTCTCGGTCTACCGGAGGAGCTGGAACAAAACAGTTGGCGTTTCGGCCTGCGACGGATGCTGCTCGGTTATGCCGTGGGCAGTGCCAGTGCTTGCGAGGGTATCGAACCCTACGACGAGATCGGTGGTCTGGATGCCGCGCTCATTGGGCCTTTGGTCGCACTGCTGGATGCATTGGAGATTGCCCACCAGGAACTCACTCAGCCCGCAGCTCCCAAACAATGGGGCTTTCGATTGCACGCGCTGGTTCAGTTGTTTTTCCTGGCCAGTAACGAGCATGACGACTACGTGTTGGCCCAACTCGAAGAGCTGCGTGAAACCTGGCTTGAGACGTGCGAGTCAGTTGGCTTGCATGATGAGCTGCCGTTGACCGTGGTCCGTGAAGCCTGGCTCGCCGGTCTCGACCAAGGCCGTCTGTCCCAGCGTTTTCTGGCCGGTGCGGTTAACTTCTGCACCTTGATGCCCATGCGAGCGATCCCGTTCAAACTGGTCTGCCTGCTGGGCATGAATGACGGGGACTACCCGCGTGCACAGCCGCCACTGGACTTCGACCTCATGGGCAGTGATTACCGTCCTGGCGATCGCTCCCGACGTGAAGATGACCGTTATCTGCTGTTGGAAGCCCTGTTGTCGGCACGTGACCAACTCTATATCAGCTGGGTCGGTCGCAGCATTCGCGATAACAGTGAACGCCCTGCGTCGGTACTGATTGGCCAATTGCGAGATCATCTGGCCAGCGGTTGGCGACTGCATGACGTCGACGAAGATCTGCTTGATGCCATCACTCAGGAGCATCCACTGCAACCGTTCAGCGCCCGCTACTTCCATGAAGGCGATGATTTGTTCAGCTACGCGAATGAATGGCAGGTGCTGCATCAAACCAGTGAGCCGTCGACTGATATCGAGGTCCTTGATCCCTACGTTCAGGAGGAGCCGCTGAGTCTCGGTCAACTGCAGGACTTTCTCCGTAATCCTGTGCGGCATTTCTTCAGTCAGCGACTGAAGGTGTATTTCGAGGCGGCTGAAGTGCCCTTGGCTGATGAAGAGCCATTTGTACTCGATGCGTTGCAACGTTACAGCCTCAGCGACAGCTTGCTCGAAGCGGCGCTGGGACATCTGGATAGCACCGATCAGATACTGGAAGCGCAGGCAAAACGTCTGCAAAACAGTGGGCTTCTGCCTATGGCCGGATTCGGCGAATGCCTTCAGCGAGAGTTGATCGAACCGTTGCCGGATCTGTTGCAGCGTTACCAACAGCTTTTGGCGTTATGGCCAACGCCGCTCACCAACGCTCTGCCAGTGAATCTGGAGTTGCAGGGGCTGCGCCTGGAAGGTTGGCTCAGCGGCTTGCATCAACGTGCGGACGGTGGTTTGCTATCGGTCACTACAATCCCCAACAGTATCGGTTCAATCAAGTCGCGCAAATGGCATCGGCTGACACGGCCATGGGTCAATCATCTGGTTGCCTGCGCCAGTGGTATGGCGATGACCACCGCGTTGGTGGCCAGCGACGACAGTCTGCTGCTCGGTCCGATGGCGGAGGATGCAGCGTTGCGGATACTGGGTGACTTGTTAATGGCTTGGCAAACCGGCATGTGTCAACCGCTGCCAATTGCAGTGAAGACCGGCTTCGCTTGGCTTGGTCAAACTGATCCGGTCAAAGCCCAGGCCGCAGCCCGCAAGGCCTATGAAGGTGATGGGTTGACCACCGACGGCGAGCGTCGCGAAAGCCCGGCACTCGCCCGGCAGTTCGCCGACTTCGGCTCGCTTACCGCAGACGAAACGTTCCCGGATTGGTGCAACGCGTTGTACCGGCCGCTGCTTGAAGCGCCTTGGCGTTCATTGAGCAGCGAGGAGGCGCGCGCATGACCACAAAACCTCTGGCCTTGGCATTCCCCCTGCGCGGTAGCCAACTGATCGAAGCGAGCGCCGGGACCGGCAAGACCTTCACCATTTCCGCGCTGTATCTGCGCCTGGTCCTTGGCCACGGCGCAGAGTCGAGCGGCTTCGGACGTGAACTGTTGCCGCCGCAAATCCTCGTTGTGACGTTCACCGATGCCGCGACCAAAGAATTGCGCGAACGTATCCGCACGCGTCTTGCTGAAGCTGCACGGTTTTTCCGTGATGAAACACCGGCGCCCGATAGCCTCATCGCGGAACTTCGTAACGAATATCTACCCGAGCAATGGTCCGGGTGCGCGAACCGCCTGGACATCGCCGCGCAGTGGATGGACGAGGCGGCAGTTTCGACTATCCACAGTTGGTGCCAGCGCATGTTGCGCGAGCACGCGTTCGACAGTGGCAGTCTGTTTACACAGACCCTGGAAACCGATCACAGCGATTTGCTGGGCGAAGTTCTGCGCGATTACTGGCGCCTGTTTTGTTACCCGATGCAAGGTGATGCGCTGAACTGGGTGCGCGGTAATTGGGGCGGCCCAGCAGCATTGCTGCCACGAGTACGTGGTTTGTTCGCCAGTGAGCGAGACAGTGTTGAAGGTAAAGAGCCTGCCGAGCTGATCTCGGAGTGTCTGCAAGAGCGACGGGCTGCGTTGCTCGAGCTCAAGATGCCCTGGCGCCAGTGGGCGGACGAATTGCTTGCCATCTGTCACCAGGGGGTTGCGAGCAAAAGTGTCGATGGTCGAAAAATGCAGGCACGCTATTTCGAACCCTGGTTCGAAAAGATCAGGACCTGGTCTGAAGACGAATCCCTTGAGCAACTTGATATCGGCACCGGATTCACGCGCCTGACTCCCGAGGGTATGGCTGAAGCCTGGAAAGGCGAAGTACCCAGTCATCCAGGACTGGATGCCATGCCCGGCCTCAAGGCCAGTCTCGATGGATTGCCGACACCTGATGCCGCCGTGCTGCAACACGCCGCCCAGTGGGTCGGTACACGGTTCGAGGAAGAAAAGCGTCGCCGTGCGGAGATGGGCTTCGATGACATGCTGTTGCGCCTCGATGCAGCGTTGCAGTCTGATGGTGGTGAGCGGCTGGCGACCCTGATTCGTGAGCAGTTTCCGGTGGCACTGATCGATGAGTTCCAGGACACCGACCCGGTGCAGTACCGGATTTTCGAGAGCATCTATCGCATCGAAGACAACAATCCCGAATGCGGTCTGTTTCTGATCGGCGACCCCAAACAAGCGATCTACGCATTCCGCGGTGCCGACATCTACACCTACTTGCGCGCCCGTCAGGCCACCGCTGGCCGATTGCATACTCTGGGTACGAATTTCCGTTCCAGCCATGGCATGGTCAGTGCGGTAAACCATGTGTTCGAGCGTGCCGAGTCTCGCGAGACCGGGCGAGGCGCGTTCCTGTTTCGTGAAAAGAACGGTGAGAACCCGGTACCGTTCCTGCCCGTCGAATCCCAAGGGCGCAAAGACGTTCTGCACATCGACGGCCAGGTCGTGCCCGCCCTCAACATCTGGCACCTGTCCGCCGATCAGCCGCTGTCCGGCGCGACGTACCGACAACAACTCGCCGCCGCCTGCGCCAGTGAAATCACCGCTTTGCTCAACGACGGGCAACAAGGTCGCGCGGGTTTCATACAGGACGGCAAGGACTTCAGAGGGCTGCTGCCAGCGGATATCGCGATCCTGGTCCGCGACGGTAAAGAGGCCCAGGCTGTGCGCGGCGAACTCTCCACACGTGGCGTGCGCAGTGTCTATCTGTCGGACAAGGACTCGGTGTTCGCCGCCCAAGAGGCCCACGATCTGCTGACCTGGCTCAAGGCCTGTGCCGAGCCGGATGTCGAACGCCCGCTGCGAGCCGCGTTGGCCTGCATCACGCTGAACCTGCCACTGGCTGAACTGGAACGCCTCAATCAGGACGAACTGGCCTGGGAAGCGCGGGTCATGCAGTTCCGCCATTATCGCGAGCTCTGGCGCAAGCAGGGCGTGTTGCCCATGCTGCGGCGATTGCTGCATGACTTCCAGCTGCCTCAGACATTGATCATGCGCAGTGACGGCGAGCGGGTGCTGACCAATTTGCTGCACCTGTCCGAATTGCTGCAACAGGCGGCCGCCGAACTCGATGGTGAGCAAGCGCTGATCCGCCATTTGTCCGAGCATCTGGCGTTGTCCGGTCAGGCCGGCGAAGAGCAAATCCTGCGTCTGGAGAGTGACGAACAACTGGTCAAAGTCGTGACCATTCACAAGTCCAAGGGACTTGAGTATCCCTTGGTGTTCCTGCCGTTCATTTGCTCGGCGAAACCGGTGGATGGCAGCCGTCTGCCGCTGCATTACCACGACGCCACGGGCAAGGCCCAAGTGACCTTGAGGCCGACGGCCGAGTTGATAGTTCAGGCGGATGATGAGCGTCTTGCCGAGGATCTGCGCTTGCTTTACGTAGCCCTGACCCGGGCGCAACACGCCTGCTGGCTCGGAGTGACTGATCTCAAACGCGGCAATAACAACAGCTCGGTGCTGCACCTGTCAGCATTGGGTTATCTGCTGGGCGGCGGAGCACCGTTGGCCGAGTCGGCAGGTTTGAAGCGTTGGCTGGAAGACCTGCAGCAGGATTGTGCAGCGCTGAACTACGGTGAAATGCCTGAAGCGACCGTCGAGCACTACCATCCGCCGCACAACGATGCGACGTTGCTTGCTCCGCTGATACCCAAACGCAAGGCCAGCGAAAACTGGTGGATTGCTTCCTACAGTGCCCTGCGCATTGGCGACAGCATGAGCGTGGGCACTGATGAAGCGCCGGAGAGCCCGCAGGCGCAAAAGCTCTTCGACGACGAACGCCTCGATCCCCAGGCACCACGAGAAGTGGTGGCCGGCGGCGCTGATATCCATCGATTCCCTCGTGGGCCGAACCCCGGCACCTTTCTCCATGGTTTGCTCGAATGGGCCGGTGACGAAGGTTTTGCCGCCACGCCGCAAGCGGTGGAAGACGCCATTGCCCGTCGCTGCAACCGCCGTGGTTGGGAGGGCTGGATAGCCGCCCTGAGCGACTGGCTGCAGCATCTGCTTACGTCCCCGCTGCATATCGGCGGCGGGCAGGCCCCCGTGGTATTCGAGCGGCTCACCCAATACCGCGTCGAGATGGAGTTCTGGTTCGCCAGTCATAAGGTCGATGTGCTCAAGCTCGATGAACTGGTGCGTCAATACACCCACAACGGCGTGGCCCGGGTGGCTGCCGAGCCGGTGTTGCTCAATGGCATGTTCAAAGGCTTCATCGACCTGACGTTCGAGCACGACGGCCGCTATTACGTCGCCGACTACAAATCCAACTGGCTGGGCGTCGATGACGCGGCCTATACCGAGCAGGCCATGGAGCAGTCGATTCTCGACAACCGTTACGACCTGCAATACGTGCTTTACCTGTTGGCCCTGCATCGCCAGCTCAAGGCGCGACTTGCCGATTACGATTACGACCGGCATGTCGGTGGTGCGCTGTACCTGTTCCTGCGCGGTACACGCGCTTCCAGCCAGGGTGTGTATTTTGCCCGTCCTCCAAGAGAGCTGATCGAGCGTCTGGACCGGCTGTTCCAGGGCAAGCCAGAACCCAAGGCCGAACCCGCCTGGGAACAGGGAGTTTTGCTATGAGTCGCACCTTCGCTGATTTGCTGCCCACTTCGTTGACAGCCGAAAGCCTGGCGGATCTGGCGCCGTTGAGTCGCGCCGATGACTTGCTGTTGTTGCTGACGCGCTGGGTTGAGCGCGGCTGGCTGCGAGCGCTGGACAAAGCCTTCGTTGCTTTTCTTCATGAGCTCGCTCCCGGCGATGATCCACTGGTGCTGCTGGCCGCTGCGTTGGCCAGTCATCAACTGGGTCACGGTCATGTGTGCCTGGATGTGTTCGAGACGCTCAAGGAACCGGACTTCGCCCTGTCGCTGCCACCGGAAGGCGATCTGCAAAGTGGTGCGATGTTGTTGCCGTCGCAACTGCTTGAGGCGCTGGACGGTGCCCATTGGTGCAAGGTCCTGGCCTCCAGCAGTCTGGTCGCTTTGGCGGTCGACGGTCGCGAGGCGGCGCAGCATCGGCCATTGGTGTTGTCGGGCAAACGCCTGTACTTGCGTCGCTACTGGGCTTACGAACGGCGTATCGACAACTCGCTGCGCCAACGCCTGGTGGAACACGAAACCACGCCGGATGATTTGTCCCAACGCCTCACCAGCTTGTTCGGCCCAGCCAAGCCCGGCGAAGTGATTGACTGGCAGAAACTCGCCTGTGCCCTCGCAACCCGCAGCGCTTTCAGCATCGTTACGGGTGGGCCGGGGACCGGCAAGACGACGACGGTCGTGCGTTTGCTGGCGTTGCTCCAGGCACCGGCGGTGGAGGCGGGCAAGCCGTTGCGTATTCGTCTCGCGGCACCCACCGGCAAGGCTGCAGCCCGGCTGACGGAGTCCATCAGTCAGCAGGTCAGGACTCTGGAAGTCGATGAAACCGTACGAGTGAAGATCCCGTCAGACGTCACCACCGTGCACCGTCTGCTCGGCAGTCGTCCCGGTACTCGACACTTCCGTCACCACGCCGGTAATCGCTTGCCGCTGGATGTCTTGGTGGTGGACGAAGCCTCGATGATCGATTTGGAGATGATGGCCAACCTGCTCGATGCGTTGCCGGCCCATGCCCGTCTGGTGCTGCTCGGGGACAAGGACCAACTGGCATCGGTGGAGGCTGGCGCCGTGCTGGGCGACCTGTGCCGCGACGCCGAGGCTGGTTGGTACAGCCCACAGACTCGCCTATGGCTGGAAGCGGTCAGTGGTGAAAACCTGGATGCCAGCGGTTTGCAGGAAGACACCCAAGGGACTCATCCGCTGGCCCAGCAAGTTGTGATGCTGCGTCATTCACGTCGGTTCGGCGAGGGCAGCGGCATCGGCCAACTGGCTCGTTGGGTCAACCAGCAGCAACCCGAGGAAGCCCGCAAGTTGTTGGCAGCGCTAAGCCATGACGACGTGTTTTCCCTGTCCCTCAAGGGGGAACAGGACCGGGCGTTGGAACGCTTGCTGCTTGAGGGGCATGGCGATGGACCGCAGGGTTATCGCCATTACCTGAGTCTCTTGCGCAGCCTGCGGCCACCGCTCGACAGCACGCTTGATGATCCCTGCTGGACCGATTGGGCCCGGCAGGTGTTGCAAGCCTTCGATGCCTTCCAGTTGTTGTGCGCCGTACGCAAAGGGCCGTGGGGCGTTGAAGGTTTGAATCAACGAGTGACCGCCGCGCTGCTCAAGGCTCGGCTGATCGACAGCGACCAGCAGTGGTACGAAGGTAGGCCAGTGCTGATGACCCGCAACGACTATGGTCTGGGTTTGATGAACGGCGACATCGGCATTGCCCTTAAGCTGCCGGAACGCGAGGGGCCAGAGGTTGGGAAGCAGGTGCTGCGTGTAGCGTTCCCGAGAAATGATGGTCAGGGCGGCGTACGGTTTGTTCTGCCGAGCCGGCTCAATGATGTCGAAACCGTGTACGCCATGACGGTGCACAAATCCCAGGGCTCGGAATTTGCCCATACGGCGTTGATTCTGCCGGATGCCCTGAATCCAGTACTCACCAAGGAACTGATCTATACCGGGATTACCCGGGCGAAAAACTGGTTCACCCTGATCGAGCCTCGTCCCGGCGTATTTGAAGAGGCGGTGCGGCGCAAGGTCAAGCGTTTGAGTGGGTTGATGCTGGAATTAGATGAGGGTGTTGAATCAAGGGGTTGAAAGGGGCGGCGCCTCGGCAGCAGTGAGCCGGTTACCTCCAACGACACGCCGGCCGGCCGTACCGAGAACCGCCGGGTGTCGATCGTGGTGAGCGCCGACTAATCGGCGAACAGAGTCTCCCGACTTTCACCCATCAACAGACCCTGATTCTGTTCAGTGACCGCGCGGATGTAATCCCACAACAGGGTAATCCGCTTGAGCTTGCGCAGGTCCTCGCGGCAGTACATCCAAAACTGTCGAGTGATGTTGATTTCCTCTGGCAACACCGGCAGCAATCGCGGATCCTGGGCCGCCAGGAAGCACGGCAGAATTGCCAGCGACCGCCCTTGCTGCGCGGCCACGAATTGCGCGATCACGCTGGTACTGCGCAGGTTGGCGCTGGCGCCGGGCAACACATTGGCCAGGTACAACAGCTCCGAACTGAACGCCAGATCGTCGACATAACTAATGAATGAATGTTTACCCAAGTCAGCCGGGCGGCGGATCGGTGGGTGCTTGTCCAGATAATCCTGCGTCGCGTACAGCTGCAATCGGTAGTCGCAGAGTTTGCAGCAGACGTACGGACCATGCTCCGGACGCTCCAGCGCGATGACGATGTCCGCCTCGCGCTTGGACAGGCTGATGAAGTGCGGCAGCGGCAGGATGTCCACCGAGATCGCCGGGTAGGCATCGACGAAATGGCTCAGCTGCGGGGTGATGAAAAAGCTGCCGAAGCCTTCGGTGCAGCCCATGCGCACATGCCCGGACAACGCCACGCCAGAGCCTGAAACCTGCTCGCAGGCCATGTGCAGTGTGCTTTCAATCGACTCGGCGTAACCCAGCAACCGCTGGCCTTCGGCGGTCAGGACAAAACCGCTGGTCCGGGATTTCTCGAACAGCAAAGTTCCCAACGCCGCTTCCAGAGAGCTGATGCGCCGCGACACGGTGGTGTAGTCGACCGCCAGGCGCTTCGCCGCGGTGCTGGCCTTGCGGGTGCGGGCGACTTCAAGGAAAAACTTGAGGTCATCCCAGTTCAACGAGCCTAGAGACGTGATGTTTTTTTGCATGATGGACCGGCTTTTATGTGCGTTCTTATTAGAAGTTTGCACATCTATACTCCAAAAACAGTCCGACAACCAATTCGCGACATACGTCTCATCTCAAGGCGACTTTCTCGCCTTGGCTCCCCAGATAGCTCTCTAAATAAGAACAACGTCCCGGAGACCCAACATGAACGCATCGCTCACGCCAAACGAAACCACTGTCCAGACGGTAAAGCTGTTGATCGACGGCGAGTGGGTCGAGTCCCAGACCACCGAGTGGCACGACATCGTCAACCCGGCGACCCAGCAAGTGCTGGCCAAGGTTCCGTTCGCGACCGCGCAGGAAGTGGACGCCGCGATCAGCGCCGCCCATCGCGCCTTCCAGACCTGGAAGCTGACGCCGATCGGTGCGCGGATGCGCATCATGCTCAAGCTCCAGGCGTTGATTCGCGAACACTCCAAGCGCATCGCCGTGGTGCTCAGCAACGAGCAAGGCAAAACCATCGCCGACGCTGAAGGCGATATCTTCCGCGGCCTGGAAGTCGTCGAACACGCCTGCTCCATCGGCAGCCTGCAAATGGGCGAGTTCGCCGAGAACGTTGCTGGCGGCGTCGATACCTACACCCTGCGTCAGCCAATCGGCGTTTGCGCCGGCATCACGCCGTTCAACTTCCCGGCCATGATTCCGCTGTGGATGTTCCCGATGGCCATCGCCTGCGGCAACACCTTCGTGCTCAAGCCGTCCGAACAGGACCCGATGTCGACCATGCTGCTGGTGGAACTGGCGATCGAGGCCGGTGTTCCGGCGGGCGTGCTCAACGTCGTTCATGGCGGTAAAGACGTGGTGGATGCGCTCTGCACCCACAAGGACATCAAGGCTGTTTCCTTCGTCGGTTCGACCGCCGTCGGCACTCACGTCT
This sequence comes from Pseudomonas sp. PMCC200344, assembly GCF_030053095.1. NCBI lineage: Bacteria > Pseudomonadati > Pseudomonadota > Gammaproteobacteria > Pseudomonadales > Pseudomonadaceae > Pseudomonas > Pseudomonas sp. PMCC200344. Next base: position 808,148 of record NZ_CP125618.1, read on the forward strand.
ACGACCTTGCGGGTAAACACGGCAAGCGCGTGCAATCGATGATGGGCGCGAAGAACCACGCCGTTGTGCTGCCGGATGCCAACCGCGAACAAGCGCTCAACGCGTTGGTCGGTGCCGGTTTCGGTGCGGCCGGGCAACGCTGCATGGCCACATCCGTCGTGGTGCTGGTGGGCGCGGCCAAGCAATGGCTGCCTGACCTGAAGGCGCTGGCGCAGAAACTCAAAGTGAATGCCGGCAGTGAGCCGGGCACTGACGTCGGTCCGGTGATTTCCAAAAAGGCCAAGGCGCGGATTCTGGATCTGATCGAGAGCGGCATCAAGGAAGGCGCCAAGCTGGAACTGGACGGTCGCGATATCACGGTTCCAGGCTTCGAGAAGGGCAACTTTGTCGGCCCGACCCTGTTCTCCGGCGTAACCCCCGAGATGCAGATCTACACCCAGGAAATCTTCGGTCCAGTGCTGGTGGTGCTGGAAGTCGATACCCTCGATGAGGCTATCGCCCTGGTCAACGCCAACCCGTTCGGTAACGGCACGGGCCTGTTCACCCAAAGCGGTGCGGCGGCGCGTAAATTCCAGACTGAAATTGACGTTGGCCAGGTTGGCATCAACATCCCGATTCCGGTGCCGGTCCCGTTCTTCAGCTTCACCGGTTCGCGCGGGTCCAAACTCGGCGACCTCGGTCCGTATGGCAAGCAAGTGGTGCAGTTCTACACTCAGACCAAGACTGTCACCAGTCGCTGGTTCGATGACAACAGCGTCAACGACGGTGTGAACACCACCATCAACTTGCGTTAAGGAGCCGGACATGAAAATCGCTTTTATCGGTCTCGGCAACATGGGCGCGCCAATGGCGCGCAACCTGATCAAGGCTGGCCATGCACTGCGGCTGGTCGATCTGAACAAAACCGTTCTGGCAGAGCTGGAGCAACTGGGCGGCAGCATCAGCGCTTCGGCGCGTGAAGCCGCTCAAGGCGCAGAACTGGTGATCACCATGCTGCCAGCCGCGGTGCATGTGCGCAGCGTGTGGCTGGGTGAAGACGGCGTGCTGGCGGGTATCGGCAAGGGCGTGCCGGCAGTCGATTGCAGCACCATCGATCCGCAGACGGCGCGTGATGTTGCCGCGGCGGCGGCCAAGCAAGGCGTGGCCATGGCAGATGCGCCTGTGTCGGGTGGTACGGGTGGTGCGGCAGCCGGGACCCTGACGTTCATGGTCGGCGCTACCCCTGAGCTGTTCGCCACCCTGCAACCAGTGCTGGCGCAGATGGGCCGCAACATCGTCCATTGCGGCGAAGTCGGCACCGGGCAAATCGCCAAAATCTGCAACAACCTGCTGCTGGCGATCTCCATGGTCGGTGTCAGCGAAGCCATGGCGCTGGGCGATGCTCTCGGCATCGACACGACGGTGTTGGCCGGGATCATCAACAGTTCCACCGGTCGTTGCTGGAGTTCAGAGATGTACAACCCGTGGCCAGGCATCGTCGAAACGGCGCCGGCCTCGCGCGGCTACACCGGCGGTTTCGGTGCCGAACTGATGCTCAAGGATCTGGGGCTGGCCACGGAAGCGGCACGTCAGGCGCACCAACCGGTGGTGCTCGGCGCGGTAGCCCAGCAGTTGTATCAGGCGATGAGCCAGCGTGGGGAAGGTGGCAAGGACTTCTCGGCGATCATCAACAGCTATCGCAAACCCCAATAAGGGGTTTTCCGGGAACCCGCGTCGGGCGGGTTCCCGGTTTTTGCATCAGGCAAACACGAAATACTTGCGCACGGTTTCAACCACTTCCCACGTGCCTTTCATGCCCGGCTCAATGACGAAAATATCACCGGCGCGCAGATGGATCGGCTCCTTGCCTTCTGGGGTGATGATGCAGTACCCCTCGCGGAAATCGCAGTATTCCCACTTCACGTATTCCACATACCACTTGCCCGGCGTGCAGATCCAGGTGCCCATGATTTTGCTGCCGTCTTCGCTGGTGTAGGCGTTGAGGTTGACGGTGTGCGGGTCGCCTTCGAGTTTTTCCCATTTGCAGGCGTCGAGCACGGGCAGTGGATGGGTATCGCGAAGAACGGTAATAGGTGCGGTCATGTGGACTCCGGGGCAGTGGACTAGAGAACTGAAGTCGCACCCTATAGCGCCCCGCCCTCGGTCAGTTGTCTGTGCTCGACACTCAGTTACCCAGAAGCGCTGTGCCGGTTTGCCCGGATCGGCGTGCAAACCATTTAACGGCTGCGCTGAAATAGAACAATAGTTATGAAGTTATAACTATTTTACTTGACCCGTTTTTATTCTTTGTACGTGTGTGCCGTAAATCGGAAGTTAGCACTTTCGGCTCCCTCCCTATTTAGCCCGCTATACAGTGCGTGCCCCCCACCATACGCAGCCTTTGTTAAGTAAATATGTCGACTGGATACGAGACTTCGCACCATCCGAGTGCAATGCGCAAGCTCGTTCGAATGACCTTCTCAAGTTGCTAAAAAACTTTAAATAGTTCGTTGACTCTCCCCTTAAGGGCAGAGTTTAGATTTCCGCCGCGTGAGAAGTTGCTGTGGGAATAGTTACTTCTCACATGCGGAATTTATGAAGCAATCACCATATATAGGGAGATCGAGATGAACAATCCATTGGAGTTGGAAAACGTCATTGCCAGCACCCGCGAGATCCTCGCGCAATTGTTGGTGATGAGCGCCGATGATATCGATGAGAACAGCAGTATCGTCGAGGACCTCAGCGCCGATTCGCTGGACATCGTCGACCTGAGCTTTCAGCTGGGTCGTCAGTATGGCTGCACTTTGCCCAAAACCAGCGTGCTGGATCACGCCATCGCTGTCTGCGGCGACGCCAGCGAGTTCCTGGCCAGCGGTCGCATCACCAAGAACGGCAAGGCCTTGCTTGAACAGAGCCTGAGCGCCTACTCCCCGGATCAACTCAAGGCCGGTATGCAACCGGCGCAGGTATTTGCCGCCACCACCGTGCGCAACTGGGCGCAACAGTGCCGCAATCTCTTCAACTATCTGCCGCAAAGCTGCCCCGATTGCGGCGCTCATCAAGCCGTGCTGAACGAGCGTCAGCAAGTGGTCTGTGGCGCGTGCAGTGCGCGGCTGGTGCCGGCCGATGGCGATGAGGTTTCACGCCGACTGGTGGAGCAATTTTTGGCCGCTCACGCCCAAGAGGCGGTGTAGTTCTCATGCGGGCACGAGAAGTCTATGTAACCGGATTCGGTCTGGTGGCGCCTATGGCGCTGGACGCCGCCACGTTGTTCGAGCGGATCTGCCAGAAGCAGTCCTGTGTTCGCGAACATCCACGGTTCAAGGCGTTGGGGTTCAACAACAGCGCTGCCGGGTTTATCGACGACGGCCAGTGGCAGCAGATCGCCGCCGGTTTCGGCGGCAATGCCGCGCTGCATCCGCGGCAAAGTGTGCTGGCCGAATTTGTCGCCCGACAAGCCTTGCAGCACGCCGGCCTGACCCCGGTTGCCTTTGCTCACAGCCGCAGCGGATTGTTCCTTGGGGCCAACAAGTACTGCGCGGACAGTCACGATCTGCATCGGGCCAGTCGCTGCATGGATGAGGCAGGGCGTGTCGATCTGGATCAACTGCTGGATAACCCGGCGGCGTCGAGCGCGGTCTTCGGGCGCCGGGTCGATCAGCAGACCCTGCACCTGGCCGAGACGCTCGGTATCCGCGATCACATTTCGACCCATTCCGATGCCTGCGCCGCCGGTACGATGGCGATCGGCAGCGCCTACCGGGCGATCGAGCGCGGTGAGATCGACCTGGCCATTTGCGGTGCCGTCGAACTGATGGCCAACGAGTTGCCGTATTACATGTTCAACAGCCTCGGCGCGCTGTGCCAGGCTAACCTGCCGGCAAGCGAGCAGAGCCGGCCGTTCATGCCGGACCGCAGCGGCTTCGTGATCAGCGAGGGCGCGGCCATGGTCATTCTCGAATCCGCCGAACATGCCCAGCGTCGCAAAGCCACGCCATTGGGGCGTGTGTTGGGTTACGCGAATGTGTGCGAGGCACAAAAAATGACCTCCAGCAGCCGGGATGGCAGCAAATACGAGGAATGCATGGAAGCTGCAATCGAGGACGCCGGGCTGCTCAGCAGCGCCGTGCAACACGTCAATACCCACGGTACGTCCACCCAGGCCAACGACAGCTGCGAGGCCTTGGCTTTGCAACGGGTGTTCGGCGAGTGCCAGGAACACGTGACGTTCACTGCCAACAAATCGGCCATTGGTCATTCCCTGGCGGGCAGCGGCGCGATTGAAGCGGTGCTGTCGCTGATCAGTCTGCGGGATGGCATGCTGTTGCCGACCTTGAACTACGATCACGACCGCGCCGAATACCCCTCGCTGAAATTTCTCAGCGAGCCGATGCGCCAGTCGATCAACGTGGTGATGTCCAACTCGTTCGGTTTCGGCGGCGTCAACAGCTCGCTGGTTCTGGGGAGGGCATGACATGAGCATAGCCGTTTACATCCATTCGGCGGCCGTATTGAACGCCGCCGGCAGCGAATGTACCGATCTGCTCGGGACGCCACCCTCGCCGCAACCGCTGGCATTCGACGCGACGCGTCGGGCTTATCCGCTGGCAGCACCGCGCCTGGCCAGCGATCTGTTCGACCGCAAGATCCAGCGCAGCGTCGAACCACAAGGCTTGCGTCTGTTGCATTGCGTGGCACGTCTGGCGCCCGCGCTGGCGGCCCTGCAACTGCCGCCGGCACGGATTGCCCTGACGGCGGCCATTCCTGAGGTCGACGCGCCAAGCCCTTGCTGGGACGCGGTGCAAGCGATCGGCGAGCAACCGGAAAAGCCGCTGGCGCAACTGTTGGCCAACACACCACCGCTGCATGCCCTGACGCTGCTCAACAGCAGCGTGATGGCCTACGTGGCCGAAGCGTTGCAATGCCATGGCCCGATGGGTGGTTTCTGTTCCCAGGACAATGCCGGGCTCGATGCCCTGATCGAAGCGAGCCAGCAGATTGTCGAGCAGCGCGCTGACGCCGCGCTGGTAGTCAGCAGCAGTCCGAACCTGACGCCGGCCCTGTATCTGCGTGAACCCCATCTGGCAGGCGAGGCGATTTATGGCGAGGGTGCCGCCGCGCTGCTACTCAGCTCGGCACCTTCACGCAACACTCCGCACGCGCTGCGCATCGCCGGGTTCGCTCGGGGTTACAGCGCTGATCCGCAACGCGGCGCAGCGGTTGCCCGGCGAGTCATCGACCAGGCGCTGAGCCTTGAAAAACTGTGCCTCGGTGACGTCGAGCAGATCGTCGCCAATCCAGAGGATCCGCAACTGATGAGCCTGTTCGCCGAACATCCTCGGGACGTTCGCAGCGTCCGTGCCATGACCGGCGATCTTGGCGCCAGCGCGTTGCTGACCGAGATTGCGCTGGCCTTGCACCACAACCACAACGCTTCGGCGACACCGGGCTACACGCTGTTTGTCAGCCATAGCCGCGCCGGTCATTGGGGCGCCTTGCTGCTGGCCAGTGAAACCATGGAGAAGCACGCATGAGCGCAACACGGATTGTGATCACCGGCATGGGCGCCGTTACCGGATTCGGTTTCGAATGGCAGACCCTCTGGGAAAAAATGCTCGGTGCCGAACATTGTGTACGTCCATGGCAGCCCGACGGGGTGGAAAACGGCACGTTCCCGGTGCGCTACGCCGCGGCCGTGGACATGAGCCTGTTGCCCAAGGCCTTGCAGGACCATCCGGCCTGGACCGTTGCACTGGAAAAACGCAGCCGCTTTGGCTGGGTGGCTGCCACCCAAGCGGTGACCGACAGCGGACTCGCACCTGAGCAGCTACGTGAAGCCGCCGTGCTCTGTGCCTCGGGTGCGCCGCAACACATGCTGGCCGACATGCTGTTGACCCAGGCACCGGATGGCCGCGCCCCTGGCTGGCAACACCTGATGTCCCGTGCCGGGCAGGTCAATGCCGAGGGTTCGCTGCGTCAGAGCAATGATCGACTGGCGCGAGTGATTGCCGACGGATTGGGCTGCGAAGGCCCCGTGATCAATATCAGCAGCGCGTGCGCCGGAGCCTCCCAGGCCATCGGCAATGCCTTCCAGATGATTCGTCGCGGTGAAGTGAGCGTGGCGATTGCCGGTGGCGCCGATTCGGTGCTGAACCTCGACACCATGGCCGCGTTGTACCTGCTCGGCGCGGCATCGAGCGAACAGCGCTGGGGCGTCGATCTGTGCCGGCCTTTCGACCGTGATCGCAGTGGCCTGATTGCCGGCGAGGGCGGTGGTTTCGTGGTGCTGGAAAGCCTTGAACATGCGCTGGCGCGAGGTGCGACGCCCTATGCCGAAGTACTTGGCTTTGGCAGCAGCCTGGACGCCTACAAAGTTACTGCCCCGCAACCCGAAGGCCGGGGCGCGGCGCTGGCGATGCAAGCCGCGCTGGACGACGCGGGCCTGCGTGCGCAACAGATCGATCTGATTAACGCCCATGGCACTTCGACGCCACTCAATGACGTCGCGGAAACCTTGGCGATCAAAAGTGTGTTCGCCGAGCACAAGCACTACCGGTCCCTGGCCGTCAGCGCCAACAAGTCGCAGTTCGGGCACTTGATTGCCGCCGCCGGGGCGCCCGAATGCATGGTCACGGCTCTGGCGTGCCTGAACGATCTGGTCACGCCGACGGTGAACCTGCATGACGTCGATGAACAGTGCGACCTGGACTATTGCGCCGGGCAAGCAGTCAGCCGCCGAGTGGATTTTGCCTTGAGTAACTCCTTCGGTTTTGGTGGCCTCAACACCTCGCTGGCCCTTGGTAAATATCGGGAGCACGGACAATGAATGGCGCTACTGTGCGTGTTGCGATCGCCGGCAGCGGTTGCGTATTACCCAGCGGCTGGGGCGTGCAACGCTTCTGGTCGGCGGCCAGTGAAGCCCGCAGCGGCATTACTTTGCTGCAGTCGAAATTGTTTCACAGTGAGCGCGTGACGGCCTTCGGGCATGTCAGTGATCAAGACCATCAACGCAGTCGCCAGGACGTGGCCCAGAACCTCCAGCGCTACTGCCCGCCGGCAGTGATCTGGGGTGTAAGCGCGGTGCGTCAGGCCCTGGCCGAGGCCGGGCTTGAACCGGGCAATGACGGTCTGCGCTACGGCCTCTATTGCTGCCAGGGCGGCCACACCCATCCGTCATTGGCGGCCTACGGCGAGTTGCTTCACGAGTGCCGCGACGAGTCCGGCGCCGACATGCGGCGCCTCGCTCAACGGGTGCTGCAGGAGCGCGCGCTAGACCCGTTTCTGGTACTCAAAAGCCTGAGCAATGGCTTGCTCGGGATTGTCAGCCTGGCGCTAAAGCTGGAGTGCGAGTGCAACGCTTACATGCAAGGCGTGGCCGGCAACCTGGCGGCGTTGCGCGAGGCGTGCGCAGCGCTGCAAAGCGGTCGTATCGATGCAGCGATTGTGGTCGGTGCCGGCAGTGAACTCGATCCGTTGGCTCTGGCCGCGCTCGCTGAGGCCGGCGTGATCAGCACTGACGGTTCGCAAACCTTGCGTGCATTCGATCGCCAAGGCACGGGTGGGATTGCCGGTGAAGGGGCGGCGGCATTGATTTTGCGCCGGGCCGACGACCTGCCGGATGGGCCGCAGACCTGCCTGTCGGGACTCTCCGCCCATCCGCGCCTTGGGTCGTTGAACCTGCCGGACAAGCAGGTCGATCTGTTGATCAGCAGCGCCAGCGGCGATCCGCACAAGGACGCCGACCTGGCCCGCACGCTGGCCCGCGCCGGTGCCGCGCACATCACCAGTGGCGTGCCGGTGACCGGCATTCTCAGCGCCGCGCCGAGCCTGGTCGACCTGATCCTGGCCCGTCATGCACTGCATACCCAGAGCGTGCCGCCGATCATCGGATTGCAGCAGTCAGTCGATCCGCACCTGCCGTTTGTACTCGGTGAGCGACGGGACGCGGCGCTGCGCGACTGCCTGATCATCAACCGCGACGACAACGGTTTCAGCGCCTGTTACCAGCTCGATTATCAGGCGGCCAACTAGCCGTTTGAGTGCATTCAATCGCTTCTATTTTTTAAATCATAGGATATGACTGTCATGGATTACCGCGATTACGTACGGCCGAAATTCGTTGAGCTGATGCAGGCCCTGGGCCTGGAGTGCCAGTTCCACCGGGCATTGGGCAGCAAGCTGTTTTACCGCGACAAGCATGGCTGCGATGTGACCGTCACCGACTTTCTCGGCGGTTACGGCGCGGCGTTGTTTGGCCACAATGACCCGCAGTTCGTCGATCAACTCTGCGGCCTGCTGCGCGCCGATGTGCCGTTCAATGCGCAGATGTCCGTGCGTGGCGCGGCCGGTCAGTTGGGGCGCGAACTCAGCGAGGCATTCAATCGGGAGTTGAACAACAACGAGCGCTACATTTCGACCTTCTCCAACAGTGGCGCCGAGTCGGTGGAAATCGCCGTCAAGCACGCCGAGTACCGTCGGCAGAAAACCTTGCAGAAGCAGTTCGACGAACGGGATTTTGCCCTGGCCAACCTGACCGCCAGCGACAAGGCCTATGTTGAACTGGACGTCGACGACCTCGACCTGCCCGCCGGGTTGCTGCCGGACAACCTGTCTTACGTGACCGTGCGCCAAGTGGTGGAAGCGGTGCGTCAACACAACCTCGCGCAGCTGCATGTCGAGCCGGTGTTCGTCGCCCTGCGCGGCAGCTTCCACGGCAAACTGGTGAACACCGTGCAGCTGACTTACGGCAAACAGTACCGCCAGCCGTTCGCCCGTTTTGGTCTCAACGTCGAGTTCATCGATCCGCTGCAACCCCAGCAACTCCAGGACTTGCCGGCGCGTCACACGCGGCATTGGCTGAGCCTTGCGTGGAGCGGCGAAACCTTGCAGGTGCGCCGTGAAGCCTTTAGTGCGATCACGGCGGTGTTGCTGGAGCCGATCCAGGGTGAGGGCGGCATCAACGAGTTCGCCAGCGAGTTCTACCTGGGCCTGCGTCGCCTGTGCAACGAGCAGCAATGCCCGCTGATCATCGACGAAGTGCAATCGGGTTTCGGCCGCACCGGCACTTTGCTCGGCGCCAGCCATTTCAACTTGCAGGGTGATTACTACTGCCTGTCCAAAGCGTTGGGCGGTGGCCTGATGAAAATTGCCGCGACAGTCATCCGCGCCAGCCACTACGAAAACGATTTCAGCTACATCCACAGTTCGACCTTCGCCGAAGACGATGCATCGTGCCATATCGCCCTGTCGGCATTGCGCCGCTTGTTCGAAAACGACAACGCGATGCTCAAGGACGTGAACAAGAAAGGCGAATACCTCAAATCGTCGTTGCTCGAACTCAAAGCCGCGTACCCGGACGTGATCGCCGATGTGCGTGGTCGCGGGTTGCTGCTGGGGTTCGAACTGCACGACCTGACCGGCACCAGTTCGCTGGTCCAGGCGTCCGCGCAGTACAACGATGCACTGGGTTACATCATCGCCGGCTACCTGCTGCAATTCGAATCGCTGCGGGTCGCGCCGTCGGGCAGCAACGCCAACGTGATTCGCCTGGAGCCACCGGTGTGCATCACCTTTGAGGAAATCGACGGCCTGATCGGCTCGCTGCAAAAGGTCTGCGACATGCTGCGTCGCCGCGATGCCTTCCCGCTGGCAGCCGGGGTGTGCGCCGACAGCATCCACGAAGTACCGGCGCGCGAGGTGAGCTTCAACGAGCCTGAAAATCTGCCAAAGCCTGATGAGAGCGTTCGCGTGGTAGCGCGCGTGGCGTTCATCAATCACCTGATCGATTCGGACATGCTCAGTGATGTCGACCCGTCGCTGTCCACCCTCAGCGCCGAACAGAAGCGCGAGTTTATCAAGCGCATGGCACCGGAGCGGCGTGCCGCGCCAATCGGCCCGGTGCTGATTCGCTCAAAACTCGGCACCGCTGTGGAGTTCACCCTGTACCCGTTGTGCATGGACTCCGATGCCATGGCCGCGTACATCGCCAGTGGTGACCTGGACACCATCCGCGACGAAGTCGGCAATCGCATCCGTGATGCCCGGGCTGATGGCTACAGCGTGGCCGGTTTGGGTATGTACACCTCGATCGTCACCAACAACTGTCAGGCGCTGAAGATCCCCGACATGGCACTGACCTCCGGCAACGCGCTGACCATCGGCATGGGCCTGGAAGCGATCGAGCAGGGCTGCAGGCAGCAAGGCCTGGAACTGAGTCAACAAACAGCTGCGGTGGTCGGCGCGGCCGGCAACATTGCCTCGACTTACGCCTCGTTGCTGTCCACCAGTGTCGAACACCTGATTCTTATCGGTAGCGGTCGCGACGGTTCCCTGCGGCGTCTGGAGAAGACCGCCCAGCTGATTTACGCCGAGGCCGCCCGCGCGATTCTCAAGGGCGTCGCCGAGCACGACCGGCTCGCCAGCCGCTTGCAGAAACTCGACGGCATCGACGCTTTATTGCAGGCCCACGGTGCCGGCGCCGACCTCGGTTTGCGAGTGCAGCGCCTGGTCGAAGAACGCCTGGGCGCGAATGCGTTCATCACCGTCAGCAATGACCTTGATGTGCTGAAACAGGCACGCATCGTGCTCTGTGCGGCGAACGCGCCACAACCGTTTCTCGGTGCTGAAAATTTCGCCGAAAACAGCGTGATCTGCGATATCGCGGTACCGCTGAACGTCGATCAGAACCTTTCCAGCCAACGGCCCGACGTGCTGTACATGCACGGCGGGATTGTCCAGACACCGCTGGGCGATGGCCTGATCCGCAACGTGCGCGCCTACCTCAAGGAAGGTCAGCTGTATGCCTGCATGGCGGAATCGGTGTTGATGGGCTTGTCCGGGATGAAACAGCACTACTCCTACGGCGATATCAGCCGCGAACAGGTGCAGCAGATTCGTGCCCTGGCCGCGACCCACGGCTTCAGCCTCGCGCAGTTCAAGACAGACAACTCACTCTAAGGAATGGTCATGCCGAATAAAGTAGCAGTGGTGACCGGTGGCAGTCGTGGCATCGGTCGGGCGATCGTCCTGGCTCTGGCCGGAGCGGGTTATCAGATTGCGTTCAGTTATGTGCGCGACGAAGTGGCTGCCGCGTCCTTGCGTGACGAGGTCCAGGCGTTGGGCCTCGAGTGTCTGGCGCTGCAATGCGATGTCAGCAGCGGCGACAGCATCAAGGGCTTTTTCGAACGAGTCGACCAGCATTTCCAGCGCGTCGATCTGCTGGTCAACAACGCCGGCATCACCCGTGACGGGTTGCTGGCGACGATGCCGAGCCGCAACATCATCGAGGTGATCCAGACCAACCTGATCGGCACCTTGCTCTGCTGTCAGCAAGTGGTTCCGTCCATGATGCGCCAGCGCAGCGGTTGCATCGTCAACATCAGTTCGGTGGCCGCGCAGAAACCCGGCAAGGGCCAAAGCAACTATGCCGCGGCCAAGGGCGGCGTCGAAGCGCTGACCCGAGCCCTGGCGGTAGAGTTGGCGCCGCGCAACATTCGGGTGAATGCGGTGGCTCCGGGCATCGTCAACACCGAAATGAGCACGGCACTGATTGGCAGTCAGGAACAGGAAATCCAGTCGCGCTTGCTGATTAAGCGTTACGCCGAACCCCAGGAAATTGCCGAGGCGGTGCTGTACATCGCCGATCGCGGTTTGTACCTGACGGGTGAGGTCCTGCCGGTCAACGGCGGGTTGAAAATGCTATGAGTCGGACCATTCTGATTACCGGTGCCGCCAAAGGCATCGGCCGCGCGGTGGCAGAGAATTTTGCCGCCGACGCCGAGCACCGCTTGATCCTGCTGGACCTGGATTTGCCGGAACTGCAACGCTGGGTCGACGAGCAACACGGGCAGATCAAGGCTCGGGTCGAAACCCATGCAGCGAACATTGCCGACCTGCCGGGCATGGAAGCATTCTTCAAAATACTGGCCAAACAAGTGGATTACGTCGATGTGCTGGTCAACAGCGCCGGCATCTGCAACGAGAATGAACCGGAAGATTTGCACAACTGGCACAAGGTGATTTCGGTCAACCTCAACGGTACGTTCTACGTCACCTCGTTGTGCCTGCCGTTGATGCCGGATCGCGGACGGATCATCAACATGTCGTCGATCCTCGGCCGCGCCGGCAAGGTCCGCAACACCGCGTACTGCGCTTCCAAGCACGGCATCGTTGGCATGACCAAAGCCCTGGCGATGGACCTCGCGCCACGGCTGATCACCGTCAACGCGATTCTGCCCGCGTGGATCGATACGCCAATGCTGCAAGGTGAACTGGCGGCGCAAGCGGCCATTGCCGGGCTGACCCAGGAGCAGATCCTGCGCAACGCCAAGAAGAAACTGCCGATGCGACGCTTCATTCAAAGCGAAGAAGTCGCGGCGATGGTGCGTTACCTGGCCAGCCCTGAAGCGGGTGGGGTGACAGCCCAGAGCCTGGTGATCGACGGCGGTGTCGGGTTGGGAATGTAGCCATGCAGGGATCACACATCAGCCGCACCACGTGGGCGGTATTGGCCTGCATGGCCGCGCAGCCGGCGTTGGCTGAATTGACGGTCGAGGACTTCAAACCGGATTACGCCGACGCCGAAGTCGGCGTGGCCACCGCGTTGCGCTTGCACGGCGACGATCAGGTAACCCAGAAGGCGATGTATTTCAAGGCCAACCTGGAAGACAACTGGGACGGCGGTTACTACAAGGCCAAGGGCCGGGTGCGTTACGACGCCCGCTACGACGGCAACAATCCGTACAGCGAACGGGCGCGAGACAAATACCGCTTCGACGCCGACTGGCGGCATTTGTACTGGGGCCAGTCGGTGGGCGACGGCGAGGTGACTCTCGGCTGGCAGCAAGTGGTCTGGGGCCGTGCCGATGAGTTGCGGGTGCTCGATCAGATCAACCCGCTGGACTATCGAGATGGCCTGACTCCGCTGCTGGAAGACAGCCGGATCGCGGTGCCCATGGTGCGATTTGCGCAACCCGTGGGCGAGTGGGAACTGGAGGCGCTGTGGGTCACCGATTTTGTCAAAAACCAGCCTCCGGTGGCGGGCAGCGAGTTCGACGCGCCGTTGTTTGCCGTGCCGGATCCACAGTATTTCCTGCTGGATTCCAAGCCCGGCTACGACGGTGACAAGGGCTTTTCCTATGGCTTGAGCGCCAACGGCCGGATCGGTTCGGTGGACACCAGTTTCGTCGCACTGAACGCCCGTCAACAGGACCCGGTGTACGCCGTCGAAGGCCTGGCCGATGACGGCCGCACGCGACTGGAGCGCCAGTTTCCCCGTTACACCATGGGCGGCGCGGGGCTGGCGATCGACGCCGGTCACAGCATCGTGGTGCGCAGCGAAATTGCCTGGTTCGACAACTGGCGGGTGACCAATCCGACCCGTGCCTACGGCGCCGACAGTACCTCGATGGTCAAGTCGTTGCTGGGTGTCGATTACCTGCTGCGCGACTGGCTGATTTCCCTGCAATGGCAGGAGCAGCAACTGCTCGATTGGCAGGACGGCATGTTGCAAGACAAGCGCGACCACTTGTTCACCCTGTCGGCCGAGGGCACCCATTGGCAGGACCGACTCAAGAGCCGGCTGGTGGTCGCTGCCTCGCCACCGTTCAAGGACAATGCGCTGTTGCAAGGCATCTTCACCTACAAACCGGTGGACTGGATCAAGCTCGGGCTGGAAGTGGATGTGTTCTTCGGCAAGCCCGACAAACCTTTCGGCGAGTACGACAAGCGCGATCAAGTGCGTCTGTCCGCCGGTTACCTGTTTTAACCCCATGACGCCTGCGTGCCCCTGGCGCATTGGCTCGACCATATTCATCTGACGAAAAGGGAAGTTCCCATGTTGCCGCTATTCAAAAGTCTGACCACTGCCGCACTGATCCTGAGCGGTGCTTGCGCCACCGCTGCCAATGGCAAGAATGCCGATGAAATCATCCGCCAGGTGCGTGATCGCAATGACGGTACAAGCTTCATGTCCCAGGTGTCGTTGATCCTTCACGACAAGAAGGGCAATACCCGCGTTCGCGAGTTCACCTATCTGCAAAAGGATTACCCCGACAGCGACAAATTCAGCATGTATTTCTCCGCCCCCACTGATGTGCGCGACGTGGCTTTCCACATTGAAAACCCCCACGAAACCCTGGGCCAGGAAGACAGCCAGTGGATGTACTTGCCGGTCAGCCGCCAGACGCGGCGGATCTCCACCACCGACAAACGCGGCTCGTTCATGGGCAGCGAGTACTCCTACGCCGATCTGGACAAGATCCGGGTCAAGGATTACACCCAGACGCTGGTTGGCGAAGAGCAGGTCAAGGGCCGCGACTGCTACGTGATCGAGCGTGAACCGGCGTCGCCCGAGGTGCTGGCCAAGACCGGCTACAACAAACTGAAGGTGTGGATCGACAAGCAGAATTTCCTGGTCATGCGTCAGGACTTCTTCGACGTCAAAGGCGTGCTGGTCAAGCAGATGCGCACGCAGAAAGTCGACACCATCGACTCGATCGACAGCATCGTGTTGAGCGAAACCGAACACTTCATCGACGGCACGCGCTCAGAGATGCGCTTCAACCACCTGCAATACAACGTGCAGCTGGAAGACCGTTTGTTCACCCAGACCGCCATCAAGCGCGGGCTGAAAACCGGCGACGTGCCGGACTTTGCCGTGTCTGCGCGCTAAGCGCCGACCCTGACGACCCTGGAACGCATGATCATGGAAAGATACCTGAACTTCGTCGAGCGCTATGCGCGGGCGATCGTTTTCCTGCTGGTGGCGGTCACTGCGTATTTCACCTATACGCTGGGCGCGCTGATCTCCGACACCAACCCTTACTTGCTCAAGGAAACCCATCCGGCGCGCAAGACCATCATCGATCTGCAAAGCGAATTCACCGGCACGTTCGACTCGGTGATGGTGGCGCTGAACAACCCGCAGACGGTGTTCAACAAGCCGACCCTCAACGCACTGTTTTCGATGTCGCAGTCAGTGCGCAAGATGATCCTGGCCAACGACGCCGACAAGGAGCAGTTGGCGCAAATTGTGGCGAAGTATCCGCACGACAGCCGTGCGCAGTTGTTGACGCGGGACATTCTGGAAAACGGTTTTTCCCAGAACGATTACGCCCAGGCCAAGGCCCTGCGTGATTACGCCCAGAGTCAGAACTGGGATACCCATGATCAGCTGTTCCTGACCTTTCTCGCCGAGCGGATCAACCCGATCCGCGAAATGGCTTCCATGGGCGACCTGGAAAACATCGTGCTGACCCACGATGGCGAGTTGCTGATCCACAAGACCCTCAACGCCTACGACATGGACCCGGCGTTGGTCGAGTCGCAGATCATGGGCAACGAGCTGATGGTCGACGGGGTGGTGTCCAAGGACAAGAAAGTTGCGATGCTGGTGGCCGAACTGGGCACCAAGCAAGACGATGCCCAGGCGCAACTGCGCGCCTACCAGATTGTGCGCGGCATCGTCGCGGACTATCAGGCCGCGCACCCCGAGTTCAAGGACGAGATCTTCATCGCCGGTATGCCGATCTTCATCGCGGCCCAGCAAGAAATCATCGACCATGACTTGGCGGTGCTGTTTCCGATCGTCTTTTTGCTGATCACCCTGCTGTTGATTTTCTTCTTCCGCAAACCGCTGGGTGTGCTGTTGCCGCTGTTCAACATTCTGTTCTGCACCATCTGGACATTGGGCCTGATGGCCCTGTTGCGGGTGCCGTTCGACTTGCTGACCAGCGTACTGCCGGTGTTTTTGTTCACCATTTGCTGCTCGGATGCGATCCATGTGATGGCCGAGTATTACGAGCAGAAAAATGCCGGTAAAAGCAACCGCGAAGCCAATCGCGAGACGCAACGGCTGATGGTGGTTCCGGTGGTGTTGACGACGGTGACCACGATTGCCACCTTCATGATTTCCACCACCAACAACATTGTCAGCATCCGCAATTTCGGCGTGTTCATGTCCATCGGCCTGACGGCGGCGCTGATCATTTCGCTGTTGCTGATTCCAGCCTGGATCTCGATCTGGGGCAAGGACCAGACCCCGAAAACCCTCGCTGCGGTGCACAAGGAGTCGATCATTTCGCGTTATCTGGTGGCGTTTTGCGCGCGATTGATTCAGTGGCGCAAACCGATCCTAATGGTGACGCTGCCATTGCTGGCCCTGATGTCGGTGTTTACCTTGCGCGTCGATATCGAAGACTCGGGCATCGCCTATTTCAAGCCCGAGAGCCATGTCCGCGTTTCGGACCAGTTCATCAATCACGCCAAGGTTGCGGGCACGGCGCCGGGCTGGATCGCCATCGACAGCAAGGAACCGCGCGGCGTGCTGACCACGGAAGTGGTGCAGTTCATCGACAAGCTCGACCACTTCATCAAGCAGCAACCGCATGTCAGTTACGGCTACTCCCTGGCCACTTACGTCAAGCGCATGAACCTGGTGCTCAACGACATGAACCCAGACTACTTGCGCGTGCCCCAGGCACTGGAGCAGGTCACGTCGGTCAATGACGAGGGACAAGTCGAGCGGTTCGAGGTGCCGGGCAACTCGCTGATCGAGCAACACGTGATGCTGTTCGAGAACGGCGGCGGCTCGGATCTCAACAACGTGCTCAACGCTGACTATTCCAAGGCGCTGACGCTGTACACCATGACATCGTCGGTGGCCAGCGACTATCAAGGCATGCTGGATCGGCTCGATGCCTGGTTGCTGGTGAATAAACCGGCCAACCTCGAAGTGACGCACGCCGGCACCCCGTTGATCTGGACCGGCGTGTTGCAGGAAATCACCCAGGGCCAGGTGCTGAGTTTTTCCCTGGCGTTGCTGGTCGTCACGCTGATGATGATGTATTGGCTCAAATCGGTACGACTTGGGGTTCTGGGTATGCTGACCCTGTTGACCACCTCGGTAACAGTCTACGGATTCATGTTCCTGTTCGGCATCGAGCTGAACATCGGCACGACACTGGTGACGTTCCTGGTGGTCGGCGTGGTCGATTACGCAGTGCACCTGTTGTCACGGATCAAACTGCTGGTGGAGCAAGGGATTCATGTTGATGCGGCCATTTTGCAGGCGATGCACAGCGTCGGCCGTTCGACCGTGGTCAACGTGGTGATTTTCTCCGTGGGCTTCATGGCGCTGCTGTTTTCCGACTTCAAGCCGATTGTCGATCTGGGCGCACTCGTAGCGATGGCGCTGTTTTCCAGCGGTGTCATGACCATTCTGCTGGTGACGCTGGTGTCGCCGTGGTTCTTCGCGGCGATTGTTCCGGTCGCGCCGGTGCCTGGACAAGATCGAGCAGCGGGGGAGCCAGCGTTGAGCTGATCTGATGACCGGCAACGCGGGCGCGCAAGTGACCTGCGAGCCGGGTCATCCAGCGCAGCAAAGTATTCAGTTCAGTGTATTGCTCAGGTTTTTTTCGCCATAGCGGGCGATACGCTCGAACTGACATTCTTCTCGAGCATCGTTGAGGCTGTTTTCAAACGTTTCGAGGCCGATGTGCAATTGCTGTAGAGCGCCGATCTGGGAGACCAGCTCGGCCTTTTTTTCGGCGATCGCTTTTTGTGCCATGTCCCACGGGAATTCGTCCCCGTGGTAGTTGTTCAACATCACCTGCAGCTCTTTGAGCTTGAAGCCCAGTTGCTGGGCGCACTTGATGAACGTCAACACCTCGACACTTTGCTGGCTGTAGATGCGGTATTTGCCTTCACGTTTGGGCTCGGGCAACAGGCCGATTTCTTCGTAATGGCGAATGCTTTTGACTGTGGTGCCCGACAGCTGGGCGGCTTTGCCGATATACATAAAGATCCGTCTCGATGAACAAACAGGGCGTAGCGCGACCAGACCTCATGCCTGATCGGAGCGAATAATATAGTGAATAACATTCAAAGGTTGCAGCCGCGTGTAAATGACACGCACAAGCGACGAACGACCGCTTGAAGGGGACGTGGGGAGGGGCTGACGACGAGGGCGCGCCGTCAGCAAGCAGCGAGGGGGGCGTCAGCTGCCGGCGGTGACTCGGGCCTGTTCCAGCCAGGCGTCGCGCTGGGTCGACTTGGAGCCCAGGATCGGCCCGAAGGTCAGGGTCTTCAATGGCTTGATGCCGCAGAACTCCAGGGTCGTCTTGCGCATCTGGTGCAGGCCGGGCATGCGATAGACCCATTTGTAATACCAGGGCGGCGTGTCCATGGTCACCAGCAGATGCGCGGTCCGGCCCTTGAGCAGTTTGTCGGGGAAGGCCTTGCCCTCACGATACTTGAAGGCAAAACCAGGCAGGAAAATGCGGTCGAGAAAGCCCTTCATCAAGGCCGGTATCCCGCCCCACCAGATCGGATAAACGAACGTCAGGTGTTCGGCCCAGGTTATATCGGCCTGGGCTTGCAACAAGTCTGGCTCCAGCGGCTGGATCGTGTGATAGCCCTCGTGCAAGACCGGATCGAAGTCCAGCGCATCCAGACGCAGCAGGCGCACGTCATGACCGGCATCCTTGGCGGCCTGGACGTACGTTTCGCTCAGCGCCCCGCAAAAGCTGTCGGTGGAGGGGTGACCCAGAATCACGAGCATTCGTTTGCTCATCGTGTGTACTCCTGAAATGGAGCTCGCAGCATAGAGTCTGCCCCTAACGGTAGAGTCAAGGCGTTCCCGGCGTCAGTGCCTCCAGCAAGGCCCGGGCGTAACCGGGCAGGCTGTCGAAGTCACGGGCACAGAGTTTCAGTGTGCGATTGGCCCAGTCTTCGCGAAGAGGTCGGGTCATGACCGCTTGCGCCGGCGGCCAGCGCTCGATGGCCACCCGCGGCACGATGGCCAGCCCGGCACCGCGAGCGACCATGCGAATGACCCCGTCGAAGCCGTCGGCGCGAATGCGGATCGGCATGCGCTGGCCGATGTGCAGGGCCTGTTCTTCCAGGTGGATGGCCAATGCACTGCTGGCGTCCAGGGCCACGTAGTCATGAATCAACGTGTCGGCGAAGGTCAGTGACGGCTGTTCGGCCAGGGGATGGTCCGGCGGCAGGATCAGTACCAGCGGATCGTCGCGAAACGGACGGGTCTGCAGGCCATCGGTGTCCACGGCGTCAGAGACGATGCCCAGGTCTGCCGCACTTTGGCGCAAGGCATGAGTGATGCGTGCACTGGGCAGTTCTTGTAGATCGATGTCGAGGTTGGGGTGGCTGCGAAGAAAGTCCGCGAGTAACTCTGGTAAGTACTCGGTCATCGCTGTGGTGTTACACAGCAGCCGCACCTGGCCTTTGACGCCGTTGGCGTACTCCGCCAGATCCTGCTGCATGCGTTCAGCC
Source organism: Pseudomonas sp. PMCC200344 (assembly GCF_030053095.1). Classification (NCBI taxonomy): domain Bacteria; kingdom Pseudomonadati; phylum Pseudomonadota; class Gammaproteobacteria; order Pseudomonadales; family Pseudomonadaceae; genus Pseudomonas; species Pseudomonas sp. PMCC200344. The sequence goes on from NZ_CP125618.1 coordinate 827,420, forward strand.
TGTTGCAGCAGGACGCGGGCGTGTCGCGCCAGGGCCTTGCCGGCCGGGGTCGGGCTGACGCCGCGGCGACCTCGCTGCAGAAACTCGATCCCTAATGAAGCCTCCATGGCGCGGATGCGCGCACTCGCCGCCGCCAGGGACAGATGACTACGAGCCGCGCCTGCGGTGATGTTGCCGCTGTCGAGGATGTTCAGGTAGAGGCGCAGGTCGGTCAGGTCGAAGTGCATGGTGTGTCCCGAAGGTCGAGCCTCTATCAAAACAAGAGGCTGCCTCAGTATATGGCAGATTTTCAAGCAGCCGATCCAGGCTCACCATAGCGCCATGAATACTCTCGCCGCGTTCTATCAAAACCTCGGTCTGGCCCTTTCATTGATGGTCGTCGTGACCTTTCTGCTGGCCGGCATGATCAAGGGGGTGATCGGCCTCGGACTGCCGACCATCGCGATGGGCTTGCTCGGTCTGGCTATGGCTCCGTCGCAGGCTGCCGCGCTGCTGATCATCCCCGCGACGCTCACCAATGTCTGGCAACTGGCATTTGGCGGGCATCTGCGGGGGTTGATAAAACGATTGTGGCCGATGCTGTTGGCGATCTTCATCGGCACCGGGGCCGGCACGTTGTGGATCGGCATGGCCGGTGGTCATTGGGTCGTGCGGGGAGTGGGCGCGGCGCTGTTGCTCTATGCGTTGAGCGGATTGTTTCTGCCGACCTTGCGTGTCGGCCGTCACACCGAGCGTTGGCTCGGTCCGCTGTGCGGCCTGTTGACTGGCATCATCACCTCGGCCACCGGCGTCTTCGTGATTCCCGCCGTGCCTTATCTGCAAGCCTTGGGCTTGAGCAAGGATGAGCTGGTGCAGGCGCTGGGTCTGTCGTTCACCGTCTCGACCCTGGCCTTGGCCGCCGGCCTGTTATGGCGCGACGCACTGGGCGGTGGTGAGTTAATTGCGTCGTTGCTGGCGCTGATCCCGGCGGTGCTCGGCATGTTGCTGGGGCAATGGCTGCGCCAGCGGATCAGCGCCGAGCTGTTCAAGCGTGTGTTCTTCATCGGCCTCGGCGTGCTCGGCGGCCACTTGCTGATCAGCGGGTAGCGGACGACGGGCTGAGCATGTCGATGGCGCGGATATCGAAATCCCGTTCCAGGTACTCATCGCGCTGCTCGAGGAACTGCTTCATGTGCGGCAGATTCGAGTGCACGTCGAGGTGAGCCTGGGACTGCCAGATCTCGTAGAAGATAAACAGCGTCGGGTCCTGTTTGTCGCGCAGCATGTGGTACTCGATGCAACCCGGCTCGGCGCGGCTCGCTTCAACATAAGCGCTGAAAAACGCTTCAAAGGCGTCGGATTTTTCCGGGCGAGTCTTGGCGTGCAGGATGAAACCTTGCATTTCACTCATCAGAAACTTCCTCAAGTTCAGAATCGGCGCAAGTGTATGGCAACAATCGCCTGTCGATTCGTGCGTATTGGTCAAATGAATTTTGTGAATTCAGCGCTTATTCCGCGCGAGGCAGATCGCTACGCTGCCGCCATCGAATTCCAACCTTCCGAGACTTCCCATGAAAAAAGTCCTGTTGCTCAATGGCGGCAAAAAATTTGCCCACTCCGATGGCCGCTACAACGCCACCCTGCATGAAGCTGCGCTGAGCGTGCTGGATCGCGGCGGTGTCGACGTGAAAGCCACCTTCATCGATGAGGGTTACGACGTCGCCGAAGAAGTCGCCAAATTCCTCTGGGCCGACGTGATCATTTATCAGATGCCTGGCTGGTGGATGGGCGCGCCCTGGACCGTCAAGAAGTACATCGACGAAGTCTTCACCGAAGGCCATGGCAGCCTGTACGCCAGTGACGGTCGAACGCGCTCCGACTCGTCGCAAAAGTACGGCAGCGGTGGTCTGTTGCAGGGCAAGCAATACATGTTGTCCCTGACCTGGAACGCGCCGCAGCAAGCCTTCGACGACCCGACCGATTTCTTCGAAGCCAAGGGCGTTGACGCGGTGTACTTCCCGTTCCACAAGGCCAACGAGTTCCTCGGCATGACCGGTTTGCCGACGTTCCTGGCCGTCGATGTGATGAAGCGCCCGAATGTCGAAGCCGATGTCGCACGTTATGAGCAGCATTTGACCGAGGTGTTCGGCCTGCCGGCGTAAGGTTCCTTTTGCCCCGCGTCCAGCTACTATCAAGCCAGTTTTGAATGAGGGGCATCCGTGAAAGCCAGATCCGATGAGTTGCAGATTTTCGTCTGCGTGATTGAATGCGGGTCGATTTCCGCTGCGGCCGAACAGGTCGGGCAAACGCCTTCAGCGGTCAGCCGTACGCTCTCGCGGCTGGAGGCGAAACTCGATACCACGCTGATCAACCGCACCACGCGGCGCATGGACCTGACCGAAGAGGGCAAGTACTTCTTCGAGCACGCCAAGCTGATTCTCGATCAGATGGACGAGCTCGAAGAACGCCTGACCTCACGCCAGCAAACGCCGTCCGGGCGTCTGCGGATCAACGCCGCATCGCCGTTCATGCTGCACGCCATCGTGCCGTACATCGACGAGTTCCGCCGGCTCTATCCGGACATCCAGCTGGAACTCAACAGCAACGACTTGATTATCGATTTGCTGGAGCAGAGCACCGACATCGCCATCCGCATCGGTACGCTGGCCGACTCGACTTTGCACGCTCGATCTCTGGGTTGCAGTCCTCTGCACATCGTCGCCAGCCCGGTCTATCTTGAAAAACACGGTGTACCGGCTGAAGTGGCGGATTTGTCCGGGCACACGCTGCTGGGCTTTACCCAGAACGAAGGCCTCAACCAATGGCCGCTGCGTTACGTTCACGGTGATCGCTGGCCGATTCAGGCGTCAATCAACGCCTCCAGCGGCGAGACAATCAGGCACCTGGCGCTGGAGGGACAGGGCATTGCCTGCCTGTCGCACTTCATGACGATTGATGACATCCGCGCCGGACGTTTGCAGGTGCTGCTGGCGGATTTCAACAGCGGCTATCGTCAGCCGATCAATGCTGTGTACTACCGCAACTCGCAACTCGCCCTACGGATTCAATGCTTCCTGGACTTCATCCAGGGCAAATTGGCGGCTTATGCGAACGCGGATTTCAAGGGCTGATTCGTGACCCCTGCGCAAGAGTGAATTGGGCAACGCTGTCTGTTTCCACAAGCATCGGTCCTCGATACTGGATGCATCACTTATTAATGCAGGGAGTTTCTCCATGAACGTATTCGTTACCGGCGCAGCCGGTTTTATCGGCGGCTCCATCGCCACGGGTCTGGTCCGCGCCGGCCACAAGGTCACCGGTCTGGTGCGCAGCACCGAACAAGCTAATGAATTGCGCGAACTGGGCATCACCCCGGTAATCGGTACGCTTGACGACAGCGCACTACTGGTCGAACAAGCCCGCGCTGCCGACGCCGTGATCAACGCCGCCAGCAGCGACCATCGCGGCGCGGTAGAAGCGTTGCTCGATGCACTTCGCGGTTCCAACAAAGTGTTCCTGCACACCAGCGGTTCAAGCATTGTTGGCGATGCGTCGGGCGGCAAATCCAGTGACGTTATCTATTACGAAGACAACCTGCCGGCACCTACCGTCGACAAGGCTGCGCGCGTGGCCATCGACAACCTGATCCTCGGCGCAGCAAAGGACGAGGTGAACTCGGCAGTCATCTGCAACACCCTGATCTACGGCCATAGCCTGGGCGTCAATCGCGACAGCGTGCAGCTACCGCGCTTGCTGAAACAGGCGCGTAAAAATGGAGTGGTCCGGCATGTCGGTACCGGCCAGAACATCTGGTCCAACGTGCACATCGAAGACGTGGTTTCCCTGTACCTGCTGGCGCTGACCAACAACGTACCGGGCACCTTCTACTTCGTCGAAAGCGCTGAAGCGTCGTTCATCGACATGACCACTGCGATTGCCCAGGCGTTGAATCTGGGTGAGCCACAAGACTGGCCGCTGAAAGAGGCCGAAGCCGAGTGGGGTTATGAAATGGCCAACTATGGCCTGGGCTCCAACAGCCGGGTTCGCGGAAAACATGCGCGTGAATTGCTGGGCTGGGCACCGAAGCGGACATCGGTGATTGAATGGATTCGTGACGAGATGGTGTGAGTTCGCGTTAGACCGCGTCGCTGCCTTCGCGAGCAAGCTCGCTTGTATGTTTAGACTTGAAGGGGTGGGCGGGACTAAAAGCTCGATTCTGACTCTGACCAGTACAGACCGTGGGAGACTTCTCATCCCGCCCCTTCTACCCAAAGCGCCGATAAGGAATTCATCGGTAAAACCGACGATAGAGGCAAGCCAGCGCAACGGTAGACCCCGACAAGCTCTTAAACCCTAGCTCCGAGGATTCGTCATGACAATCCTTACTTCGCAGACGGTGGTTGGCGTCGATATCGCCAAGGCCGAAATAGTTGTCTATCGCTCCGACCGGCTAACCACTGACACCATCAAGAACGATCGAACAGCCCTCAAACGCTGGCTTAAAACATTGCCCGCCCAAAGCGCTATCGCCGTTGAAGCCACCAACATCTACCACCTGGACACCGTCGAGCTGGCCCATGCGATGGGGCACCAGGTCTATGTCGTGGATGCTTATCGGGTGAGCAACTATCGCCGCGGCATCGGCCAACGAGCCAAGAACGATCCCTGCGATGCCCGTCTGCTGGCGCGTTATTTGACGAACGAACAAGACGGACTGCGGATCTGGAGCCCACCACCCAAGGCCTACACCTCGCTGAAAAGCCTGCTCCACAGACGTGCAACGCTGATCCAGAACCATGCCGGTCTGATGCTGAGCTGGGCCAATGAACCCTTGTTGAAGAAAGTACAGAGCGCCCAGCAAAAGGCCTTCAAGCAAGCGGATCAGGCCATTCAGAAACTGCTGCGCAAGGTCAGCAAAGAGGCGGGTATTGAAGAGAATATCGACCGCTGCAAAGCCATCGAAGGGGTTGGCGAACTGACTGCAACCGGGTTGGCGACGACCTTTATGCGCGGTGATTTTGCCAATAGTGATGCGTTCATCGCGTTTCTAGGGATGGACCTTACGGTCGATGACTCCGGGAAGAAGAACGGCCCCCGGCACCTGACAAAAAAAGGGGATCCGGAAGTCCGCCGGTTGGCTTACAACGCCGCAATGGCAGCCTGTCGCTCAGCTAAATGGAAACCGTTTTACGAGTCGTATTTGGCAAGAGGCTTCTCGAAAACCCAGGCCTTGGTGGCCCTTGCCCGGAAACTCTGCCGGGTGGCATTTGCCCTGATGAAAAATCAGAGCGAATACCACCCGGCCTGAGGTTGCGGGGTTGCCCTGCAACATAGAATCTCCCACATTTTGATCTGCACAGGACACAGATTTTGTGTCCGACGAAGATCCACTGTGGGAGCGAGCCTGCTCGCGATTGCGTTTTCAGCAGCCCAACAACTGGCCGGGCCGCCCTCAATTCCGTAACATCCGCCCCCTCTTTTCCCGCCTGTATTTTAGGTCAGCCATGAAACCCATACGTCTGCGCGCCGATGTCCTGGCCGGGCTCACCACGTCTTTCGCTCTTCTACCCGAATGCATCGCCTTCGCGCTGGTTGCTCACCTCAATCCATTGATGGGGCTTTACGGCGCTTTCATCATTTGCACCCTGACCGCGCTGTTCGGTGGACGGCCGGGCATGGTGTCCGGCGCCGCCGGGTCGATGGCGGTGGTGATCGTTGCGTTGGTGGTGCAGCACGGCGGGCAGTACTTGCTGGCCACCGTGTTGCTGGGTGGGTTGATCATGCTGGCGTTCGGGTTGCTGAAACTTGGCAAGCTGGTGCGCATGGTGCCGCACCCGGTGATGCTCGGCTTTGTCAACGGCCTGGCGATCATCATTGCCCTGGCGCAGCTGGAACACTTCAAGAGCGGTGACGTCTGGCTCAGCGGCACGCCGCTGTACCTGATGGCGGGGCTGGTTGCCGTGACGATGGCCATCGTTTACTTGCTGCCGCGCCTGACGCGCGCCGTGCCGCCGGCGCTGGTGGCGATTCTGAGTGTTGGTCTGGCGGTTTATCTGCTCGGTCTGCCGACCCGCACCTTGGGCGACATGGCGCACATTGCCGGCGGTTTGCCGACGTTTGCGCTGCCAGACATCCCCTGGAGCCTGGAAACCCTGTGCATCATCGCGCCCTACGCGATATTGATGGCGTTGGTCGGCTTGCTGGAAACCCTGCTGACCTTGAACCTGACCGACGAGATCACCGAGAGCCGTGGCTTCCCGGATCGTGAGTGCGTGGCGCTGGGTGCGGCCAATATGGTCTCCGGCGTATTGGGTGGCATGGGCGGCTGCGCCATGATCGGCCAGACGGTGATCAACCTCAGTTCCGGCGGTCGCGGTCGGCTGTCTGGTGTAGTGGCCGGGGTGATGATTTTGCTTTTCATATTGTTTTTGTCACCGTGGATCGAGCATATCCCGCTGGCCGCATTGGTTGGGGTGATGTTTGTGGTGTCGCAGCAGACCTTCGCCTGGGCCTCGTTGCGGGTAGTGAACAAGGTGCCGCTGAACGACGTGTTGGTGATCATCGCGGTAACGGTCATTACGGTGTTCACCGATCTGGCCACCGCCGTGCTCTGCGGGATCATCATTGCGGCGCTCAACTTTGCCTGGCAGCAGGCCCGCGAGCTCTATGCCGACAGTCATCTTGAAGTCGACGGCAGCAAGCTCTACCACCTGCATGGCACGCTGTTCTTCGCCTCGACTACGCCTTTTCTCAACCAGTTCGACCCCGCCAACGACCCACCCGTAGTGACGATCGATTGTCGCCATCTGAGCTTCGTCGACTACTCGGCGATAGCCGCGCTAAAAATGCTGCGTGAACGCTACGCCAAGGCCGGCAAGCACCTGCGTGTGCTGCACTTGTCCGAACGCTGTAAGAAGCTGCTCAAGCGCGCCCGCGTGAATCACGACTAACGCCAATCCCCGCAGGTGTAATGAAAATCCACCTGCCTGATTTTCATTACCTACGACCTCCCATACCTCTGCGCGACAACCCTTATCCCTCCACGAAAATTACTTTCACCTCGTTTGAAAATCACACCTCGAAATGTTTTATGAGTTTCACAACCCATTCGACGTGACCCTTTCGAGGAGTACCGCATGACACCGCCCTTCGGCTATTGGCTGCTGGTTTACGCCGCCATCGCCATCATCGCGCTGATCGTTCTGATCGCCCGTTACCGGCTCAATCCGTTCATTGTTATCACCTTGGTATCCATCGGCCTGGCGCTGTTGGCGGGGATGCCGCCGTCGGGAGTGGTAGGCGCGTACGAGGCGGGTGTCGGCAAGACGCTGGGCCATATCGCGCTGGTGGTCGCACTGGGCACGATGCTCGGCAAGATGATGGCCGAGTCCGGCGGTGCCGAGCAGATGGCGCGAACGTTGATCGACAGCTTCGGTGAGAAAAATGCCCACTGGGCGATGGTCTGCATCGCTTTTCTTGTTGGACTGCCGCTGTTCTTCGAGGTCGGTTTTGTACTGCTGGTGCCGATCGCTTTCACCGTGGCGCGGCGCGTGGGCGTTTCTATTCTGATGGTCGGTTTGCCAATGGTCGCCGGGCTCTCGGTGGTTCACGCCCTGGTGCCGCCACACCCGGCGGCGATGCTGGCAGTGCAGGCCTATCAGGCCTCGGTGGGGCAGACCTTGCTCTACGCGATTCTGATCGGGATTCCGACCGCGATTATCGCCGGTCCGCTGTACGCCAAGTTCATCGTGCCGCGCATTCAACTGCCGGAAGATAACCCACTGGAGCGTCAGTTCCTTGAGCGTGAACCGCGCGACCGCCTGCCGGGTTTCGGCATCACCATGGCGACTATTCTGCTGCCGGTGGTGCTGATGCTGGTCGGTGGCTGGGCCAATCTGATTTCCACGCCGGGCAGCGGTTTCAATCAGTTTCTGTTGTTCATCGGCAATTCGGTGATCGCCTTGCTGCTGGCGACCTTGCTGAGCTTCTGGACGCTTGGCCTGGCCCAAGGCTTCAACCGCGAATCGATCCTCAAATTCACCAACGAGTGCCTGGCACCGACCGCCAGCATCACCTTGCTGGTCGGCGCGGGCGGTGGCTTGAACCGGATTCTGGTGGACGCTGGCGTCACCGATCAGATCGTCAGCCTGGCCCAGGTGTTCCACCTGTCGCCGCTGTTGATGGGCTGGCTGTTTGCTGCGTTGATGCGCATCGCCACCGGTTCTGCCACGGTGGCCATGACCACCGCGTCGGGCATCGTCGCGCCGGTGGCCATTGGTCTGGGTTATCCCCATCCAGAGCTGTTGGTGCTGGCGACGGGCGCGGGGTCGGTTATCTTTTCCCACGTCAATGACGGCGGCTTCTGGTTGATCAAGGAATACTTCAACATGACCGTCGCCCAGACCTTCAAGACCTGGACGGTGCTCGAGACCATTATCTCGGTCGTCGCCTTCGGTCTGACCGTTGGCCTTTCTTACCTGCTTTAGCCGGAGCCGCCCGCCATGGACATCCTCTACCAGATCCGCGCCCGTCAGGATTCCTTCAGCGCGGGCGAAGGACGCATCGCTCGGCTGATGCTCGACGACGTAGGATTTGCCTCCGCCGCCAGCCTCGATGAACTGGCGCTGAGAGCGGAAGTCAGCACCGCCACGCTCTCGCGTTTTGCTCGCACCGTCGGCTGCCGCGATTTGCGCGATCTGCGCCTGCAACTGGCCCAGGCCAGCGGCGTCGGCAGCCGTTTTTTGGACCCGGCGGGCACGCCCGAGCAGTCGGCGTTTTACGGGCAGATCGTTGGCGATATTGAATCGACCTTGCGCCAGCATCTGTCGGCCTTCGACGAATCACGTTTTGCCGATGCGGTGAAACTGCTGGGCAAGGCGCGGATGATTCACGCCTTCGGCATGGGCGGTTGCTCGACCTTGTGCAGCGATGAACTGCAAGTGCGGCTGGTGCGATTCGGCTACCCGATTGCGGTGTGCCACGACCCGGTGATGATGCGCGTTACCGCCGCCAGCCTTGATGCGGAACGCGCAGTCATTGCCTGTTCGCTGACAGGCATCACCCCCGAACTGCTCGAGGCCGTCGAGCTGGCGCGCAGTTACGGCGCACGAATACTCGCCATCACCCGGGCCGACTCGCCACTGGCGCAATTGGCTGATGTGCTGCTGCCGCTGCAAGGCGTCGAAACCTCCTTTATCTACAAACCCACGGCTGCGCGCTACGGCATGTTGCTGGCCATCGACGTACTCGCTACCGAGCTGGCGCTGGCCAATCCTGAAGACAATCAAGAGCGTCTGCGGCGGATCAAACTCGCCCTCGACGATTACCGCGGCGGCGACGATCATTTGCCGCTGGGAGACTGACATGATGTACGACACGCTGATTCGCAACGCCCTGATTATTGACGGCAGCAACGCGCCCGGTTATCCCGCCGACGTAGCGATTCTGAACGGCCGCATCGAGCGTATCGGCGACTTGCACGATGCCAGCGCCACCGAAGAAATCGACGCCGCCGGCCGCGTGTTGGCACCAGGTTTCATCGACGTGCACACCCACGACGATACCGTGGTGATCCGCCAGCCGCAGATGCTGCCCAAGCTCAGCCAGGGCGTGACCACCGTGATTGTCGGCAACTGCGGGATCAGCGCTTCGCCGGTGAGTTTGCGCGGCGATCCTCCCGACCCGATGAACCTGCTCGGCACCGCAGCAGCGTTCGTTTATCCGAGGTTCAGCGACTACCGCGCAGCCGTCGAAGCGGCGAACACCACGCTGAACGTGGCCGCACTGGTCGGCCACACGGCGCTTCGCAGCAACCACCTCGACGACCTGTTTCGCACCGCCACACCCGATGAAATCAGCGCGATGCGCGAGCAACTGCGCGACAGTCTTGAGGCCGGTGCGTTGGGCCTGTCCACGGGGCTTGCCTATGCCAACGCCTTCTCGGCTTCCACCGACGAAGTCATGCAACTGACTGAAGAGCTGACCGCCTTCGGCGCGGTCTACACCACCCATTTGCGCAGCGAATTCGAGCCGGTGCTGGAGGCCATGGACGAGGCGTTCCAGATCGGCCGTCATGCAAAATCGCCCGTGATCATTTCCCACCTCAAATGCGCCGGCGCCGGTAACTGGGGACGCAGTCCGCAACTGCTAGCGTCCCTCGAACACGCGGCGAAAACCCACCCGGTGGGCTGCGACTGTTATCCCTACGCGGCGAGTTCATCGACGCTGGACCTCAAGCAAGTCACCGACGCTCATCGCATCACCATCACCTGGTCAACGCCGCACCCTGAAGTGGGTGGCCGTGACCTGATGGACATCGCCGCCGAGTGGGGCGTGCCGCTGCTTGACGCCGCTCGACGCCTGCAACCGGCCGGCGCGGTGTATTACGGAATGGACGAGGCGGACGTACGAAGAATCCTCGCGCATCCGCTGTCGATGGTCGGCTCTGACGGATTGCCGGAAGACCCGTTTCCCCATCCGCGCTTGTGGGGCGCATTCCCACGCGTGCTCGGACATTTCAGTCGCGATGTAGGGCTGTTTCCGCTGCACACCGCCGTACACAAGATGACCGGGTTGTCGGCGGCGCGATTTGGCTTGAAGGAGCGGGGCGAAATCCGTGAAGGACATTGGGCGGATCTGGTGTTGTTCAATCCTGTGACGATTCGCGATGTGGCGGATTTCAATGATCCGCAACGGGCGGCGGAAGGTATCGATGGGGTTTGGGTCAACGGTGTCTTGAGTTACAGCGAAGGCCAGGCAAATGGAAGAAGAGAAGGGCGGTTTCTGGCGCGGCAAGGGGACTTGCGTGACGGATTCCAGTAGACATTCCGAGTGTTGCGTCACAGTGATGGCACATTGAGACTAAAGAAAGCCATCGCCAAGCCGAAGCGCTGACATCTCGCCCAGCTACATTCTGGGCCTTATCAGTCTGGGAGCAACTCCATGAGCTTCGGCAAAACCACCCCGATCCTGCGAATTTTCGATGAAATCAAGGCCGTGGAGTTCTACGTCGACTTCCTGGGATTCAAGATCGACTGGCAGCATCGCTTCGAGCCCAACTTTCCGTTGTACCTGCAAGTTTCCCGTGGTGAGTGCGTGCTGCATCTGTCCGAACATCACGGCGACAGCACACCGGGCTCGGCGTTGCGGATCGAGACCGATGAGCTTGAGGCATTTCAGCAGCAATTGCTGGCCAAGGAATACCGCTTCGCCCACCCACAGATTCAGGCCATGCCCTGGGGGAGCCAGGACATGGCCATCAGCGATCCGTTCGGCAATCGGTTGGTGTTTACCAGTGCGATCAGTGTTTGAGCGAGGACTGTTTTGCGTTAGCGACTTCTGTGCCAAAGACAGTCAATGCTCAGTACCCCTGATGTGCAGGACATGAGCATTGAACGATTGATAGTCTCTAATACTGCGCCCGGTCGGGATATTGATGCCTTGAGGAATGATGCCGCTGCAATTGTGACAGGCAGGAAATGCCTCGGGGGCGCTACCTCTCATTAAGGTATCCGTGAACAGGTGTAAGTCAGTAAGCAACCTTTCAGCACGGTTTGGATAGAGTGCTACTACCGAGTTCAAGAGCCTGACTTCTGAGTGAGCCCCTGGACCGCCAGCTCTTATCGGAATGATTCCGTCGCTGTGCTCGATATGCGTTGCGATAAGGTCTCGCGTATCCGGTTGTAGTTCATGGCTTTGACTGATAGTCCTGCTCAGGGTTGGCTCAGCTATCAGTTCAGCTTCGGTGAAGCTTTTTTTATGTAGCGGGTCGTCTTTCGCTGCGCTGTATCGCGTGGATAAATCCGTCAAGTACTCGGCAGCATCATTGATTTTGTAACTTCCGAAGTTCAGGTAGAACTCGGTGCTCGTAGCGCTGCCCTCATAGCCAGCGTCTACACCTTTATAGTCAGTCGGGCCTTTTTTGGGCGCTGCGATGTTGAAAAAGTCCATAAATGTTTGCTCATGCACTGGGTTTACCGCATAGGAATGAGCAACAAGATGATCCTTCAGCACGCCTTTGGTGAATTTGTAGTCCGGGTTCGTTCCGATATGTTTCTTGCGGAAACTCTCCCGCTTCGCCGGTGTTGCGCCGGGATACTCGTGAAAGGCTGATGACATGATCTGTTGTGATCTGGCTCTGCCCAGAGCCTCATAACTCTTGACGATATCGTCTTTCCCCAGGCCTTGGTGATCGACGAATCTCACCGGGTTATTCCCGACCATGCAATACAGATTCAACCCGTCTACCGGACCTGCCGGATCGGGACTGACCCAGCGCTGTAACCATGGCGCGTAATACCGTTGGCCGTAGTAATACAACCCACTGGCATCGCGCTCCTTGCCTGAGTAGCGAATGGTTCTGTACTTCGCTTCCAGTACTGTACGGGCAGCCCTCCAGGCCGTGCCGCCATAGGGGTAATAACCTTCCTCGCTGATCAGGTTGCCTTCGGCGTCCAGCTCCATTGTATTGGAGCCCAGGTGGTCATCGAAGCTGTAACGCAAAGCGTCATTGGTGATAGCCAAGGGAGTTCCCAGGCTCCAATGCAGACAACGCACACTGCAGCGCCCTGCTTGCACAGTGATGACATCGAGTGTCTGCGCAGTGCTTTCACGGATTTCCAGGCCCGGCAAATAGGTGACGTCATTGCTGTGGAGGAGCGCGTGTGCCTTTTGGGTTTGTCGTTTGCGAACGCGTTGACCGTTGCCGTCGTAGAGGTAGCTTTCCGTATCCGCTGCTTGCTCTGTGCGTTCGACCAGTGTCACGCGTTGTAATTGGTTGCGTGCGTTCCACTCCATAGGTTGCCCGGCGTGCAGCAGTTGTAGATTGCCGTTGGTGTCGAATCCCTTTTCAAAGTCGGGTGTCGGATCGCCCGTTGTCCATAACAGCCCGCGATTGCTGTCAGGGGCGATGCTCATCTCACGGGTGTAATTATTTCCCGCGCGCTGATGTTGCAGCTTGATCAGATTTGCGCGCTCATCATAGGTGTAGCGCTGAGTGAAGTTGAGTAGACGGCTCTGGTCACCCGGTCTCGACAACCAATCGGGGAGCGATGCGTGAATGCGGGCTCCCTGCTCTTCACGACCCGAAGCCTGGGTCAACTGATAGAGGCTGTCGTAGACATAAGTGCTGACCGGTTGTATGCGTTGGTTGGCGTGGTGCTGTTCGGGTTTGGTGTGATCCTCGACGTTCAACACATTGCCGACAGCGTCATAGGCGTATTGCAGCTCTTGGAGAACCCTTCCTTCTCGCGATGTTTTCAGTTGGTTCATGCGGCCATTTTCAGGCGTGTAAAGCGCTGCACTGGTGATCTTTCCACCCAGGGTCTGCGATTCGATCTGACCCTGGGCGTTGTAGCTGACCTGATCGAGAATAAGCCTGCGTTCGATGGCACCATTGAGTTGCAGGGTGACTTGTTTGAGTTGTCCGGCGATATCGAACCAGAAGCATTGCGTGTGCCCTTTGGCATCTTCTTGTTCGAGGATCTCGCCAGTGGGTGCGTACTGCCAGTGGGTGGTGTACTCGGTGTCGTTTTTTAGCAGAACATCACGTTTGCCGAGTTCTTCCGGCCAGTCCGCTGTTTGTTGATCTTTCAGGAACTGTCGCGTTTCGCTGAGCAACTTTCCCGTCAGGTCATACTCGGATAAAAGCAGTTTGCCTGCCGGATCATCATGGCGAATCAACCGACCGCACTGGTTCGTTTTCGCATAGTCGGTTGAGTTGTCTGCATACGTAAAACGCTCGATGGCCCGGAGGGTTTTTCCGGCGGGTTCTTCGTAAATCACCGTTGGGCGCAACTGATTGTCATGGTGCGTCTGCCAATGGTTACCGCGAGAGTCCCACTTTTGCGCCGCCTGTCCCGCTTCGCCGAAGAAGGTCAGGCGCCAGCCTGCATCTATGCTTTGGGTCAGTAACAAAGCTCCCGACAGACTGCTCAACTGCTTTGAGTCAGCTGTTATTACGCTGGCGCTGCTGCGTTGTTCAACGACCTGACCATTGATTTCATGTACGTAACGAGCAATACGGGCCTGAGGTTGTGCGATGGATTCATTGCACAGGTAGGTGACTTCGCGGACCCGAAAGCCACGGCCGTCGACGACGTTCAGTGTCGGGGTGTGATGATGAATGTTGGTACTCATACTTCGCCTCCATGCGTAGTTGAATCATTGAGCGATGTGTCGGGCCGGGTGTCGTTCTCGTCCTCGGTGATGGAATACCAGGAGTGGTAGGTGTACCGACGCTCGTCGCCCTTGGCATTGATGACGCGAATGAGTCGGCCCAGTGGGTCATGGAAATGCTGATCGCAAAGTCCTGACTGACGTAGGGACTCATCGTTGATGTACCGATGCCGGTCACTGAAGTAGGGTCGATAGGTACGAATGACCAGGCCTTTATTGTCGTATTCGATACGCTCGCTGACACGCCAGCGAAGATCGACTTTGCGTTCTTGCGGTTTGTCATTCAACCGCGTCAGTGTGCCGCCTTCATTGACGATCCAGGCCATTCCCGACTCGACTTTTTGTTTGCTTTGTAACTGCCGGCCAAAACCATCCCAGCAAACGACGGCGATGCGGGTTTGTCTTTCAGAGTCGCTGTGGAATCGGTCTGCCTGCATCGTGGCGCAGTGCACCGGTTCGCGCTCCACGCGTTCTATCAGCGTCTGGAGTGTTTGCTCGTAAGGTGTTTTGGTACTGAGGTCGGCCAGGCGAGTACGGGCGCTGGCGCGGACATGCCCGCTGGGCAACAGATCGCCTTGTGCAACGGCTTGCTTGCGCCACTCCTGCTCTTGCGTGGTGGTGGCCGCAATATGTCCCATCCAACTGAGCGGAGAGTAAAAGTAGGCGCTGGCGACATTCTGGAGTGCCCTGCCGGGATTTTCGATGGCGATGTCGGGCCGCTCATCGTAATGGCGGGTATAGGTGGCAATGGGATGGAAGCCGATATCCTCACCAGAGATGCTTTTGTGGTAACTGACGGCTTGAACTTGTCCGGCTACATCGTACAACGCTTCCTGGACATTACCGTTGGGGTCGGTGATCTGTTTTGGCTGGAGTGTTCGGTAGTCAATATTTGATGCTGTGGTGGTGCAGTTGTCCGGTAGTTTGACAGTGGTGGTCAGGCAGTAATAAGAGTCGTAGGTGATAGCCGTTGGGCCATGCTGTTGGCTTTCCTTGAATGTCAGCGCCCTGAAAAAACCGTCCACTTTTGCATATGTGGTGAAACCGCGTCGTACTGACCAGAGGTTGCCCTGTTTATCCCACTCCTTGTCGGCGGCTAAAGCGATGGGCATTTTTTTGTAGCCACTGTCCTGAAGTTTTTTCGTCATATCAAAAGACGCGTTGCCCGATTGAAGTTTGAGCACGTCGTAGGCCTTCAACGCCAGCTCATTGAGTTCGGCTGCTTCCAGGTGATCAACCAAGGCTTCGACGCTGGCCTGGCCATCAGCGAAGGTGTCGCTTGCGTCTGGTTTTCTGTAACGCTGTAAAGACAGGCCGGTCATGACCCGCCTGGTTTTCCAGGTCGCTGAATTGCTCAGTTCAAGTATGTTTTCATAGTTGATGGCTTTGGGGTCCAGGCCTCCGGTCGAGGGTGCCTTGGGCAACCTCAACGCGTTGGTGCGTTGCAGGTAACGCAGGCCCAGGTGCCTGCCCTGCTTGTTGACGTTGATGAATTGAGCTTTTGTTTCGTTCAGGTAGTAATACTGCTGGTCCTCGTCATGGGCATCGCCCCACCATTTGTTTTGCCAGGTATCCGTGAAAGGGGGGGAATCGGTAGCCGTTTTACGCCGTGCGTAACTGATCTCCAGGCTGTGGGTGAGGTGACCGTATGAGTCCCATTCCAGATTTAGCGTGTGGGTGCAGCGAGGATCATCAGGAATGCGCTCGTACTGATAGTTAATGGACTCCACGACCGCGGGATGCACGATTGAATAGGGGCTGTGTTTACCCAGGCCTCTGAGCTCGCGTATCAGGTACCGATGTTGTTGCACCGAGTAAGGGTGCTTTGCTTTCGGGTCCTGGTCCTGACCGTACGTTTCTACCCGCAAAGTGTGGCCGCTCAACGCTCGAGCGAACTCGCGCATTCGGGCCTGCCTGTGACGGACGACGTCAACGACCGACGTGTGTTCGGCTGACCCCCAGATTTCTCCCATCTCGAGAACTGTTGCCTTAAGGGCTGCGGCTGTCGTATCGCTACGGTTGTAACCAAGGTTGGACGGGTCTACCTCTTCACCGGTGTGGAACCAGGTCTTGGTCAGTGTCGCTGAGGTGTGAGGACTGTTCTCTGTGCTGCCACGGTTGGTTGGGCTATCGGTTTGCTGGAGCAGGCCGAAACCCCGGAACTCTCGTTCGGTGTTGTCGTAGAAGCCACGTCGATATTTGAACCGCTGGGTCAGCCGATTGCCGGTGATTTCGTCGTGCTGGGTCTGTTGTTTGACCAGGAACAGAGGAAATGGCAAACGTGAGATCGCTGGTTTTTTGTTCTTGAGTAACTGCTTTTTTTCGTCCAGCCACTCTTGTGCAGAACTGCGATAGCTGACGCTGCCGCTAGCGCCCATGTTGTTGTTGGTCGACTTGAGCAAGTAGGGTTTGGTGTCAATGAAGTCATAGCGCCAATGCCGGTTTTCCTCTCCGGGTACGCTGAAAACCAGACTGGAGCAGCCAACCCCCTGCAGGTCTGCGGCGCTGACCTTGCAAAGCCGGTCATGGCGCAGGCCTTCGGGCCAGGGTAAGTCGACCGCAGGCCCCAGTTTGTTGCCGCCGTGGTTCATGAAAATGCGCGCGCAATCAGGTTGCAGATAAATAAGGTCAGCGGCCCCCGAGCCGTCCAGGTCGGCCAGCAGGACGCGTGATGCATCGAATTGCTCGTATGAGAAATCCAGGGTGGCGATCACCCGCCCCTTCCCGAAGCGTCCATGGCCCAGGTTGGGCCAGCATTTCACCTCGTTGTGACGAATACGGATCAGGTGCTGTTGGCCACTGCCCAGAAGATCGCTGAAGGCCACCAGTTCACCGGGTGAGTTGCCGGGCTGCGGCAGATCATCTTCATCGGTGTGGCGTGACACCTCGGTTGCGGGGGCGAAGCCAGTTTTGTTCTGGTTGGCGTACAGGCGCACACTGCGCGGTCCGATCATGATCAGATCGCTGCGCCCGGCCCCCATCAGACTGGCCAATTGTCCTTGAGGATGGAAAATCTCGGTCGGAACAGCGGTGAATGAGGTGAAATTCGACCAATCTCCTTCCGAACTCAGCGTGAAGAAACCGCTGAACTCGGGGTGTGCCACGACCCAGTCCGGACGGCCGTCACCGCTGAGGTCACCGAGAAATTGTCGAGGAGATTTTCGGCTGTCGGCCAGCGGGATTCGTGGCAGCTCGCGCCATGGTGCGTACATGACGTGATCTCCTGCGTTGTCGTCCCGCAAAGGCTGGCTGTAGCGCCAGCTTTTGTCTGTTCGATGAAGAATGCCCGGCAGTCCTTCTCCCAGTAGATCGACGAACTGAAACCGCTCCTGGTGATTGAGCCTGGCCAGCGCCTCGAAGGGTTTGAAGTGGCGAGCCTGAGGCTTGAGCGTGAAACCGGTGTAGGTGAACTCAAGTGGAGGTTGGTATTCATTGGTATTGTCGCCAAAGGCTTGGTTCAACGCTGCGCTCAGGCAGTTATAGGATAGAGCGCCGGTTTGATACTGGAGCAGGAGGCGGCGCACCAGTATTGGTTCGCGGCCCATCGATGTTTCATCCGGGAAGTAATGAAACATCAGAATCTGTTGGCACAAGCGTTGAGTGCCCAATCCAAAACCGTAGGCGAACTCCGAGAACGGATCACTGCGTACAGAGCACGGCAGCGTCCCTTCGTACCCAGGCGTGTCTTCCAGGCTAACGCTGCGTTCGCCATAGTCGAAACAAAGCTCGAAATGCCATTTTTTATCGTTGAGGCCATCGACTTTGCACAGGTACAACTGTGAGTCAGCGTGGAAGTTGCCATAGCGCACGCGGCTCAGGTAGCGCTGGGCGCGGTAATCGGCGGAGCTCTGAGTAGCGGCCTCATCAGCGGTGTACTCATAAAGAATATGCTCGCCATGAGCATTCATGCTTTCTTCGAGCAACCACTCGCCTACCCGTACTGATGCGTCGGGATCTGCGCGATGTGCCGACGGTGTTTTTCCGTACAGGTGTTGGCTGCCGTCGGCGCCGTGTATCAGCCAGAAGCCCGGTTTGTTTGTGGCGCAGGACCAATGCTCGATCAAATCGAAGGCGACTTCGATCCGAGGTCGATAACGCACGACAGCATGTTGCACCAGCTGTTTGCCGTCGCTGCACATCTTGTGGCTGGATTTGATTGCGCCTGTTGTTCTGTCCCGCTCAGGCATCCAGACCTCACCACCGGGGCCGACGAACAAATCATCGTGGGTGTAGGCCGGGACGCCCAGACGGGTGTGTCGTGTAACGGTAGGCAGGGACAATTTCCAGCCGAGGCCGAAAATACCGTTGCCTTGAGCACTGCTGTAGTTCAGGGCCAGAGCAGGGGCATATCCGCGACCCGGTGAAACAGGCAGCGGGATCTCACTGGAAGCCGCACCGCTGGAGCCTACCGGGCCTAAGCCATTACCAATGCTTTGAATCGCCCCGCCGCCCTTGGGCAGGGCCGGAAGATCGACAGGTATGGAGGTTTGTTCGCTCATCGGGCACCCCCATCAGCCTTGGCGGTGTACTGCACCTGCACGATGATATCGGTGAGCGATTCGAGCATGGCTTTCTGAGCGGTGTGATTAGGGAACGACAGCTTCCATTTTGAAATTGCGCCGGTGTACTCGAAGGGTAGATAGCGTTCGTCCTGAAAGTTCAACGTGAACAGACCGCTGTCGTCGATACCGGTCGAAAGGGCTATTTGCTGACTGGCTCGTCGGCTACTCATCTTGCTGCCGTTGGGCATGACAACATCGCTGCTGGCCTGGGTCAGGGTAGCGCGGATATCCTCATAAGGGCCCAGGATCGCCGGCAGGGAGATGCTGATGCTCTTGATGCGGCGCAGGCAGTGCCCTGGGTAGTCATTGTCAAACAGGGGCTGGGTCAGTTCGAATTCACATGAGCCATTACTTATAAGACCTGACTTGAGGCCTGTGACCGAAGGTCTCCCACCCTCCACGGGCGTATCGTTCCAGGGCTTATTGATGGATGCAGGGGCCTTGTCCTTGTCTTTGAGCAGGCGTAACGACACGGTCTTGCGAATTTCCAGCTCGCGCTCATGACCCAAAAGGTAGGCGCTCTTCATCTTCAGCAAGCCCAGCTTCATCGACTCCCCAGGGCCGAGTCCGCGATAGGTACTGTTCCAGCCCTGAGGCTGGAAGAACGGCTGTGTCGAATACTCGGCCATCTCGTAGCGCCAACACGACTCGGTGAGTTGGCACAGCGACAAGGCTTCGTCATACGCTTGGTAATAGAAGATGGACAGCTGGCCAGTGAACCACTGGTAAAGCTGCGAGCTGGTAAAGCGCTTGCTGAGGAAGTCGTAGGTGGTTCTGGCTTGGTTGAGTGCCGTTTGAGTCTGTCGCAACAGCAGCAGGGAGGCTGTCTCCCGTTCGGCTTCAAGTGCCAGTTGTGCATCGAGTTGTGCGATTTCGAGTTTTGCCTGATCGCGAGCGAGCGTCCACTCCTGATGGCGACGACGGTATTGCTCAGCACGTTCGAGGGATTCGCCAGCGCCATGAGCAGCTGCTGCCGCGCCTTGAGCTCCGGCCATGACCGCAAAGGGCACCCCCTCGACGCGATGACCGCCGTCAGCCAAGCCAAAAATGTTGGGGAGGACCTTCAGGCCGTGGCCGGCCACCTGGGCAGCGTAGGCAGAGGCTTCAGCAATACGCCCTGTGAGGTGCAATGTGGCGGCGGCGACTTCTCCAGGGTTGACCACCTCATTGACCAGTTGACTGTAATAATCCACACGCCCCTCGACAATGGCTTTACTGGCAAGCAAGGCCTCCTTGTTCTTTTGGTCGATCTTCAACGCCTGGGTTTGTAGGTCGACGGTAATGTTTGCCAAATCCCAGAGGTGTTGCTGCTGAATTTCCTGATAGATGGCTTGCTCGGTACGCTCGATGAATGACAACAGCGATGTACCGAACTGAATCACGGTATCTACCGCGCTTATGGCATGGGCATGCAGGGTGCTGAAGCGGTAGGGCGGGATATCCAGACTCGGGCGTCGGTCAATGCCGGGTTCTGCCGCACGCTGAGGATTGGAGCGCAGTAAGTCGCCTGGTGCAGCGGGCGCCGTGAAGAGGGAGAGACTCAGTGGCTTGCCGACAATGTCGAGATTATGTCTAAGGTTGTGCAAGCGACTTTCCAGCTTTTCCCAGCGCGAGATCAGCACCGGGTTGAACGGTAGACGCAAGTGTGGCGTGTCAATCGCGTGTACCGAGGGGGGCGGTGCATACGGACGCACGCACACCTCGGGCGCAACGTTGGAGGAGGTTGTTGTCGGTTGATTTTTTTTCTTTATGCCAAGCTCATTCTCAAAAGCGCGCAGTGTGCTGTTGGTCTCGTCACTGAATTTTTGCAGTGTGACGGTAGACCAGAGGTCGGTTTGTCTTAGATCCGGGCGAGGGCCCAGCAGGTCCAGTGCGCGGATGTACCAGAGCTTGGCTTCCGCCAGCCCATCGGAGGTCAACGTGCGGTATGCCGTGTCACCGCGATTGGCCAGGATATCGATGTAGAGCATGTACAAGGCTTTGCGAAAGTGCACGGGATAACTAAGGGCAATCTGATGCGGGTCTTGTGGGCCCTGGATGGCGTAGCTGGGTTGGCCGGGGGCTGGAGTGGCGCTGATCAATGGCACGGCATTCCAATAGTCGGGGTTGCCTTCATTGATTTTTTTGCGGCCAGGGTTGAACACGTATTGCAACCAGCGTTCGGCCTCACCGTATTGGCGCTCCAGGTTAAAGCGGTGTGCCACCAGCCATGGAAGATAAAGGAACAACTCTACAAAGTAGCGACCATAGGCGCCGTAGAAATCCATTTTCTCAGGCGTACCGGTTGCTTCAAAAGCAGGCTCCTGCAGGTGCTGAGTCTCCCAGCTCAGCAGTTTGTCCATGCCCGTTTCGGCGCGCTCGATCAGATGCCTGGCGAAGGTGATGTTCATTCGGATGGGAGTGCGATCTTTGGTTACCGAGCCGTCACTTTTTTCTATTGCGGACTTTGCAAAGTCAATAAATTCTGTCGTGCCTGAATTATCGGCCAGGCGAAAGTCAAATCGAGGGGCTTTAAGTTTGTCGCTGTCCGCGTTTATTCGGCTGAACTGGAGTGTTCTTTTGTTTGCCTTATTCCACTCGCTGGCAGCCGTGAAAGGAATACCCGAATGAAGAAGCTTATGCATTATTGCTATGGCAAGTTCTTCAGTGTTGGATCGTGTAGGACTCGTTGTGATATTCGAGTCTTTATCGATATCCATCGATAGTTGGAACTGCGGCGCAATATCTGACCTGGGGAGCTGGTCGTTTACATACAGGCCAATGTGCAATGAATGCGTTGAGTGATGCTCGTCATTGAGGGCAATGGTGTGTGTGTCCAGCTTGATATCGGCCAGGTTCTTACCGTGAAACAATGCACGTGAAGCGTAACCCTGTAGACAGGTCTGCGGGGTGCTCCAGCTCTCATCATATTTTTTGTAGCACAGGTTCAAACGAAACAGCGGATTGGTTTCAGGTCTTTCTGTGCTGTCTTCTGCCGTCTTGGTGACCGCCGTACCATCCTGAAAGATGCACTCGGCCCAGATCACGTACAGACGATTGTTGAACATGACCGGGCGAATGGTATGTTCGATGGCGCTTTCGGAAATCGGCAGGTTGGCGCGTTTCCAGTCCGACCAGGCCTCTGGCTCGGGGGCATCGTACTTGGCGGACGCCACAGAGTTTCCCATATGGGGACGCTTGGCCATGTCCAGCGAGCGCCAATAGTAAGTATTCGCGGCGCGGGATTTGGCAATGAAGTAATAGGTGCTGTTGGCGAAATCGTTTCCGTCGATGTAACCATTGAGTATGGTCAGGTTGGCAACTTCTTCGAGTCTTGTCAGGTAGGCCAGGACGGCCGTCTGAACGGACTCGGAGGTGAGTTGGTTCTGGTTGATGTCGTTTTCCAGTTGCTGAAAACTGTCGGTCCTGGTCTTGCGAAGGGTCGGGTCCAGATAGACCGCAGGGAAATAATGCAACTGCTGGTTGGCCGCCCAGGTCGGATAGTGATGCATCACGGTACGCCAGGTCTCGACCTGGTCGGCCGGGATGTTCGCGGTGTGATACCCGGGCTCCATGTTGGCCAGAATGCTGTTGATGTATTGCTGCAGGCTGGCAATGGCGCAAGCCACCGGGCTGGTGGGTACGTCCTGGCTGACCAGCACATCGAGAAGCCAGTAGTGGTAGAGGTCGTTAGGCGTCTTGAGATGTTCGGCGATCTTCAGTGACTTCAACATCTCGTCTTCAGGTACGATCGCTGACAGATAGAGTGCGAGCTGAGCATCACGCAAACTTTCATTAAGTTGCTTTTCAATGGTGATAGACATGTTCATTCCTTGAGCATGTAACAGGATCAATGACTGGCGGCCATGACGGCTTCACCGACCTTCTTCCAGGCGTCTGACGCGCTTGCGTTGTTCAGGGCGGTTGCGCTGAGGAGTGAGGTGGCGCTCAGCCCCGTGGCCTTGCAGGTTGCATGGCAACGCATTACCCAATCCACATTCTTCATTGTTTGGGCTTTGCGGGACGCCAGCGTTGCGGTCACCACACTGACTTCAGTCGGCGTCCAGCCCAGCAATTTGGCCAGGAAACTGTTCGTTGTCGTGGTGGCGGTGGTCGAATTGGCAAGCCCCAGATAGCTCAGAAGGCTTTCTTCCGGGTGCTGATGGGTGGTCATGCAATGGTTGAACCTATCCAGTAGGTACAAGCTGCTGAGTGTCAGTTTCAGCTGCGTGTTTGGTGTTTCCAGCCACTCGGGATGGCTCAGGAACAAGCGCAGGGCGCTGTTGCTCAGATGCAGCTGAACGGCCGCATCAGCGTGGCGCAGAACCGGGTGGAGTGCTGTGGGGAGCGTGGTCGAGTGTGCATCACTCAGCGCCGCAGTCAGGACCTCGTGGCCCGAGGAGTTTGCCCATAACAGCACCCCC
Organism: Pseudomonas sp. PMCC200344; assembly: GCF_030053095.1. Lineage (NCBI taxonomy): Bacteria > Pseudomonadati > Pseudomonadota > Gammaproteobacteria > Pseudomonadales > Pseudomonadaceae > Pseudomonas > Pseudomonas sp. PMCC200344. The sequence goes on from NZ_CP125618.1 coordinate 850,539, forward strand.
TTTGCGCAGTTCATGGGGAGCTGAGAGGTTTCCTGCAAGAACTTCTCTATCAGGTGCTGCTGTCGATCGTGGGCAAGCAGCAGCAGGTCTTTGAGTTTTTTCTTGCAGTCGTCTTTGAGCACGTTGCTCAGCGGTAGTGGGTCGATAACGGCCTCCAGGGCGGTGGCCAGTTTCTGCGGCACATCGTCTTCGATTGCAGGCGCGAAGTTTTTCACCAGGCCTTTGTCATCAAGCAATGTTTTAGCCAGGAGGACACGCCACTCGACGTCTTTTGGAAGCGATCGCTCTGCTATTTCTCGTGGGGTTACCACACACTGGAGGGTATCGCCGTTCAGCTTGGTGAGATGTTGCCGCAAATCTCGAAACGAATGATCATCGCTGCCCATGGGCTCCAGGAGGCGTCGCAGCTTGGGAATGTCGTAGGCGGACTCCCTGAGCCAGTTAGTGATCCAGTCCATTTGCATCAGCACGTCAAGCAAGTTGAGTGTATCGAGCCCCTGAGGCTCACTCTGTGTGAGCTTGACATTGTTGTAATCCAGAGCGCGCTCGAGGTTGTTCTCGGGGAGTTGTGTCATCGATGCCAGAACAGGCTCATCGCTTAGCATCTCATCGAAATTACCGTTGAACACTGCGATTCCAACTCCCTCTAGAGACACCACTTCATCATGGGCAACGGTAGGAATGTCGAAGATTTTGATCTTCCTCTGCCGGGTCGGGAAATTGTCGGGAAAGTGGATGTAAAGATCATTGATAGTATCTTTGTTGGCATACCATGAAGTACTGGTTGTCAGTGTTGATCCAGGCAAGAGCTTGGGGGGGGAGTTTGTATCGAACTGACTGGGGACGCGAAAGTGTGCGACCACTTCGACAGTCTGCGTATCCTTCTTGGCAACTATGTGGATTGTACGAATGCTTGCGTTTACATTTACCAGACATCTGGAAATGCGTTCCCCTCCCAGCAAGTTCGCCAGCATCGCATTGTCAGCAATCGAGATACCGAACATTCGAGCGATCCGCGCCTGCCGGTAGATTGAGGACAGCGTGTCTAAATCACACTTGAGCGGACCAACATACCGCTGCGTGTTCCTGACGATCAGTAATAGCGAGTCATCGGTCAGAGGCAGGCCAAGGCTGGCACTCAAGTGCTGGAGGACGGTGTGCGAGGCCCGGTCCGAGTCGTCAGTAGAGAATGATCGATCATCGAGTACCAGCGGCGTATCGAACAGTCGGGCCGGATTGAATACCCGGTCGAATAAGGCGGGGACATCTCCGGTGGCAGAGGGGGATACTCGATAAAGCAAAGCAGCAAACTCTTCGGCGTTGATCGAGTACCGACGGTTAAAGTAGCGATAAACACCCAAAGTACGCACCGTATAAGCGTCGAGTTGCATGAGCGTGTTACGCGGCACTTGTGATTCAAACGCGCCGATGATCAGGGTATCCAATTCGGCGAAAGGGATATCGAGCCAGCGTTGCAAGCGGATCATCCGTTGCAGGCGTACGAGTCGCTGGTCTGTCGCCTCGGCTATCTTTTTAACCCCCTCATTTTTGATGATTGTCATGTTGTTGGCGGTGGTTGTGCCGACCGGGAAAGGACCGTTTATATAACGAGCACCATACGGGCCGGGAAGTGAAACGGCCGTTGGGTCATTGCTGGATTGGCGTGGGGCATGTTTGCCTTGCGAGAGCAGCGCTTCGATTTGCCCTGCATTCAGTTCGGTGCGCTCCATAAAGCTTGCCATGTTGTTCAGGCTGGCAGGTGCGTCGGTGCCATAGAGGCTTTGCCAATACTGCTTATCCTTTCCGGGGACTTCTGTCAGTAATGCCTGCTGCTGTGGACTCAGCCCGGACAACAGTTGTTGGGCTTCGATAGCAGTGGATGTCCGTACCTGGCCATACTGAATGTTGACTGTCTGGGTGATGGGGAGGTGGGGGCTGATGAGGTAGTTCAATTCTCCCAGCGAAGGTGTTTTTCCACTGAGGCCCAGCAGGCACTGATGATGAAAAATGTTGTAAGGAAGAACGAAGGGATAACGTCGTTGCGCCAACACGTCATACGTTGATTTGTTTTTGTCGACGGTACGCTTCAGTGCCTCCTGAATATTCGTGTTCAGGATGTCATTGACGATCTTGAGCATGGGCTGTGCAGTGAAGGTATTTTGCTGGTCGATCGACAGAGCTTCGAGATCCGGGCGTCGTTTTTTCAGCAGGATTCGGTCGACGGTCTCATTTGCTGATTGCGAGGCACTGGTTTCCAGTTGCTTGGCAAACAGGTACAGCGCTCTGAGGTAAGCGACTGGTGAGTCGATTGCCGCGATCGAATCGACTTTGCAGGACTCGTCCCAGTTTTCCTGAAACAGATTGGTATAGGTGGGGCCTTGTTTCTCGACGGCACGAATACCTGGGGGGTGCCAATGGTGTTGCGTTTGTCCGGATGAGAGTTGTTGTTCCCGGTACAAATGGCTGACCTGGGCGGCAAGACACTTGGCGTTGTCGTAGAGCGTCCCGATGTCGATGCTGGAGGCGTGCCCTTTGAGCGTACTGTCACGGTTGATCGCGTCCCCGACTTTTTTCTTGAAGCTGGCTTCGGTCAGTCGGGTGATATCGAACACTGAAGTGAGCTTCAGTGTGTCTTTGAAGAGTTTTTGCAGATCCCGGTGTTTCTCGGGACTGTTGGCCGTGATAAGTGCCTGGAGTAATGGATAGCCGTCCATGCCGATAAATCTCCTATGAAGTGGAGTTATCGACATTACTGCACGGGAGGATTGAGAACTGTCAGCCGTCCATTGCATGGAGAGCTGGAAAAGTCGCCGTTTGGACGCAAGAAACGCCTATTAACCTGTAAGAGTTCGACACGCTTGCTCCCCCGGTCGGCACGAGTGCTGGTGGGGGGAGCAAGCTGAGGCTCACACCTTGAAGTGGCTAACCATCATCTGCAACTGATTACCCAGCCGCGCCAGTTCAACACTGGACGCAGCCGTTTCGTCGCTGGCGGCGGCGGTCTGTTCGGACACGTCGCGCACGTTGATGATGCTGCGGCTGATCTCTTCAGCCACGGCGCTTTGCTGCTCGGCGGCGGCAGCGATCTGCTGGTTCATCGACTGGATGTTGGACACCGTGCGGGTGATGTTTTCCAGTGACACGCCAGCCTTGCGAGTCAGCGCGACGCTGCTGTTGGTGAGGGCGCGGCTGTTGTTCATCACCGCCGACACTTGTTGAGTACCGTTCTGCAAACCGGCCACCAGGCCTTCGATTTCTTCGGTGGATTTCTGAGTGCGCTGAGCCAGGCCACGGACTTCGTCGGCAACCACGGCAAAGCCACGACCGGCTTCACCGGCACGAGCCGCTTCGATGGCGGCGTTGAGCGCCAGCAGGTTGGTCTGTTCGGCCACGGCCTTGATCACGTCCATGACGCTGCCGATCTTGTCGCTTTCCTGTTGCAGCACGCTCATGGCTTCGGTGGAGCGCGCCACTTCGGTGGCCAGACGTTCGATCTGGGCGATGGCTTCGTTGACAACCTTGTCGCCTTCGCGGGCTTCGCCGTCAGCAGCGGCCGCCGCCTGAGAGGCTTCTTCGGCGTTGCGCGCGACTTCCTGCACGGTGGCAGTCATCTCGTGCATGGCGGTGGCCACTTGATCGGTTTCGATCTTCTGGCTGTTGACCCCGGCGCTGGTTTGCTCGGTCACGGCAGACAATTCTTCGGCGGCGCTGGCGATCTGGGTGACGCCGTCGCGGATGCCGCTGATCAAGTCGCGCAGGGTCACGCCCATGCGAGCGATGCCTTGTTGCAACACGCCGAGTTCGTCGCGGCGAGTCACTTTGACGTCCTGGGACAGGTCGCCGCTGGCGATGCGTTCAACCACGGCCAAAGTGTCGCGCAGTGGGCCGGTAATCTGACGGGTGATGATCACGGCAGCAATGATGCCCACCAGCAACGCGAGCAAGGTGCTGATCAGCTGTAGTGTGCGAGCCTGGGCGCTTTCGACGTCACGGCGGTCGAGCTGGATCTGATACAGCTGATCGCTCAGGGTCACGATGGCGGCGCCCTGGTCGGTCATTTCCTTGCGCGCCTGCACCGCATCGCTGTTGGCCGCTTTATAAGCCTGCAAGGCGCTGCGGTAGTGGGTCAGTGCGGTTTCCAACTGACGCAGGGCGTCTTGCTGAGTGTCGGCGAAATGCACATTGAGGGGTTTCAGGCTGGCGATCGCCACGTCCAGTTGGCCAATGGCTTTTTGCTCGGTCTCGGCGTTGGTGGTCGCGGTGTAGCCGCGCACTTCGTAGCGGGCCAGCAAGAAGGCTTCCTTGGCCGCCGTGATGGCCTGGAACTGTTCGAAGCGTTGGTCGCTCAGAGGCATTTGCTGCACGCGGGTGTTGATGGCGTTGATCAGCGTGTTCGCGGTCTCGGCATTAGCGCCCATGGTGTCGCGCGCGCTGTTACCGGTGCGGTACGCGCTGCGCATTTTGTTCAGGGACGTCTTGTAGGCGTCGATGACGGCGCCTTGCTCTTTGAGCAGCTTGAGGTTTTCCGGGCTCTTGAATTTCACCAGCAGCGCTTGTTGCTGAGCGGAGAACGCCTCGAGCGTGGTCTGGACGTTCTGTGCGGCGGTTTCGTCGCCGTTGGTCAGCATGTATTGCAGGCGAACCACACGCAGCTTGGTCAGGCCGGCATTGAGCTGGGTGATGTCGCTCATCCAGTTGCTGCGGTCAATCAATCCGCCCAGGCTCGTCCAGCCGGTCAGGGCGAGGACGCAGGTCAGTGCCAGGACCAGGCCGAACCCCAGGCCCAGCTTCATGTTCACGCTGATATTGCCGAACCAGCTATTCATCAAAAGTCCTCCAGGAACGTTGTGCATCTTGATCGTCGGTTGGCTGGAAGATTGTTGTTTTTGGTCGCCAGCAAGGTGTGTCGCAGGTGTATATCGGCAGCAATTGCGAGAGCTGAATGGTTTTTGTAGGACAGATGTGTAACAAGACTTTCGTGCAGGTCTTAAGCTTTTTTTCACATGAGTTTCACCGGCCGCCGACGCCTGCCTCTCTAACCTTGCGGCATCGAATGACAGTGATGCGTGCCGGCGAGGCGGCTTGATGTGGAATTGAGACTGAGTCTGTTCGGGGTAAAACGCTCGATTGATCTGAGCCGTTGTGCCCGCTATCGCAATGTGGCTGTCGTGCTTGCCTCGGCGTTGTTGGTGATTCCGCTCACTGTGTGGCTGTTGCAGCCGGCCGCTGTACCGGACCTGGCCCATGGCAATGTGGCCGGCGCCCGGGCGTTGGCGGCCGATTGGGCCAAAGGCAACGTGATCGTGCTGGTGCGCCATGTCGAACGCTGCGATCACTCCAGCGCAGCCTGCCTGAACGGCAACGATGGCATTACCGATCGCTCTCGCAGCGTCGCGGTGGGTGTTGGTGCGCAGTTCGAACAACTGGGGCTGAACAAGGCCGACATCTACAACAGCCCCGTCATTCGCACAGCCCAGACCGCCGGGTACATGTTCAACAAGGTCGGGGTCGGTGAAGACTGGTTGATCAATTGCAAGGGCACGATGCTGCGTGACGCTCTGGCGCACAAGGTGGCCGGGCGAAACCTGATTCTGGTGACCCACAGCGAATGTATGTCGCAACTGGAGAAAGACCTCAAGTTGCCTGCCTCTACGCTGGGCTACGGCGCTTCTTTGTTTATCTCGGCCGAAACGCCTCAGGCACCCCGCATGCTCGGTTTCATCGAAGCCTCGGATTGGCGCTCGGTGACCGCCGAATGAATTCACTTTCCGAATCAGGACTCACGATGCTGACTTCCTCCCGTTACCGCTTCTATTGGGTGAACTTCGGCATTCCGCTGGCCTGTGCGGTCGTGGTTTTCCTGCTGTTCGACCTGACCAAAATCGACATCGCTTTCAATGATCTTTTTTATGACCCGGTCACGCAGACGTTTCCGCTGGATCATGTCCATCTGTTCGAAAAGATCACCCATAAATGGGCGCGGATCATCCCGAACTGGACCGGAGAATTAGCGATTGTCGGTGCCTTGCTGTCGTTTCTCTGGCCACGTCTGAAGGCCGAAAAGCATTCGAAAATCATCGCATTCCTGGAAAAGACCAAAGCCGCGCCAGTGCTTCGGTTTGCCAGCAAGCACCGTCGGGATTTCCTCTACGTGGTGTTCGCGTTCTCCATCAGCACCGGGGTAATCCACTACCTCAAGGGCCACACTAGCGTGTACTGCCCGATCGAAACGACCCAATACGCGGGGACGGTCGAGCATAAGGAGTGGTATCAGAATTTCGACCTGCTGAAAGTTGCGGGTGATGGTCGCTGCTGGCCGGGCGGACATGCCTCGGGCGGTTTCACCATGCTGGCGTTGTACTTCGTGGCGCGTCGTTACCGCTGGCGCTATTCCAAAGCGGTGATGTATGGCTCGCTGCTGCTCGGCTTCGTCTACGGCACGACGCGGGTTCTGCAAGGCTGGCACTACATGTCCCACACCTTCTGGGCCGGGATTTTCGTATGGCTGGCGTGTTTGCTGACAGCGCTGGCGTTCTATGGGCGAGCGCGGCTGGAGCAACCGCTGGACCAGCGCTGTTCCGGTGCTTCAAAGCGATCATTGATCAACGCCGTCAACACATGATCCTGCCAGCGCCCGGCGATACTCAGGTAGGCCTTGGCGTAGCCCTCACGTTCAAATCCCAGGCGCTCCAGCAGACGCGCACTGCGTTCATTGCCAGGGATGTAATTGGCCATGATCCGGTGCAGCTTCTGCTCATCGAACATGTAGCCGATCCCCGCTTCCAGAGCTTCCTGCATCAAGCCCCGGCCCTGATGAGATTCGTCGATGTGGTAACCGAGATAGCAGGCCTGAAACGCCCCGCGAGTGATGCCGCTGAAGCTGCAGGCGCCGATCATCTGGCCGTTGTCCGGATCCAGCAACGCGAAATGCACCGCCAGACCGGCCTGGAAAGCGCTGGCTTGCACCTCAAGGCGCGGGCGGATGCGTTCAGGGCTGTGATAATCGACGGGGCGAATCGGCGACCACCGGGCGAGATGCCTCAGGTTGCGCCGGTAGAAGTCGCTTTCCAGCGTAGCCTGTTCAGGGTCGAGCACCGCCAGCATCAAGCGTTTACAGGGCAGGGACAACAGCGGCATAGGGCGCTCCGGTTCGCGGGGATCGTCGCGCAAGCATTACGTGGTCTGCGGAAAAACTCAAACTGCCAGCGGTAACGTCACGATAAAGGTACTGCCCTTGCCGTCACCGTCGCTCATGCCGATGACCGTGCCGCCATGGGCTTCGACCAGCTCGCGAACCACTGTCAGACCAATACCAAGGCCCGCACCACTGAAGCCGACCGCGTGAACGTCCTGCACAAACGGCTCGAAGATAAACGGCAGCGCCTTGGCGGAAATACCGATGCCGTCATCGCAGATGCTCATCTGCAGCACGTCCGCTTCAGCGGTGACCGACAGTGTGACATTGCCGCCCGATGGCGTGTATTTGGCCGCGTTGCCCAGCAGGTTGCCGAGAATCTGCGTGAGGCGTACCGGGTCACCCTCCACCGCCAACGCGCACTCGGGCAATTCAGCGGTGAAGTGCAAATGGTGAGCAGTCATCACCGCGGTGCACACGTCGATGGCCTGATGGATGATCTGCACCATGTCCACTATTTGGCAATCGAGGCGCAACTTGCCGGTGCTGGCGCGGGAGACGTCGAGCAAATCGTCTACCAGTCGCGACATGTGTTGCACCTGGTTTTCGATCAGAGCCTGCATGCGCGGCAATTCTTCACTGGGCACGCGCACCAGGCGTCTGGCGATCATGCTGATGGGCGTCAGCGGGTTGCGCAGTTCGTGAGCCACCAGGGTGAGGATGTTGCGTTGTTGTTCCAGGCTATGTTCGGCTGAGGCTTGCAGGTCTTGCGCGCTGAGGGCCGCGATCACCAATTGCGCGTTGGCTTCACGCATTTCCAGGAACAGCCGCTGTTCTTCCTGCGTGCGTTTTGGTTTTTCTGCATCGGACTGTGCCACCAAAATCGCCAGCACCAATTGCTGATTGGCCTCGATCAGTTGCTCGATCTGCTGGCTATCGACCAGCCGGGTGTTGGCGTCGCTCAGCTCTTTTTGCAGCGCCGCCAGAACTGCCCGTGCCTCAACAGTTTTCTGGCCGAGCAGGAACAGTTCGCGAGCGGCAGTGGCCATCGCTTCCTCGTTCTTGCTATCGGCCGTGCTCATGACCTTGACTCACGCATTGTCTTTTCCGCGGCGTTGCCGAGTTGGCCGGCCGCCGAGTAAGCCTTCCTGGTCCGGCAACATCTCGCCGATCTGCAAACCGTTATTGTCGATGCGGTAAAGCCGTAACTCATCGGAGTGGACGCTGGCCCGCACCTTGACCACGGCCATGATGCGCAGCAAACGGCTCTGCACTTCAATGTAGCGCTGAACGATGATTGCGTCGGTGAGAAATGCCGTGCCGTATGGGCTGAAGCGCAGGTCGGTGTAGCGGTCTTCCAGCTCTGAGGTCATCAACACGCTTACCCCGGCGCTCGTCAACGCAGTGACCATGCGCGACAGCGACTCGCGATAGTCTTCGCGGAAGGTCGGCGCGAGTGCCAGTTCAAAACCTGATAGCGAATCGATGACCACGCGGGTCGCTTTCAATCGGGTGATTTCGCTCAACAGCAAATGCACGATTTCATCGATGGACAGGTCCGGGGCGCGGCTGTCCACCAGACCGATCTGTCCGCTCTCGATCAGGCCCGAAAGGGTGGCGTTCTGGGAGTGATTAGGCCGTTGTTCAAACACCGCGATCACACCGGTTTCGCCATTGCGCGCGCCTTCGGCCAGGAAGGTCGCTGCCAGAATACTTTTGCCCGAGCCCGACGGCCCGGCCACCAGCAAGGAATAACCACGGGGCAGGCCGCCGCCAAGCATCTCGTCGAGCTGTGGCACGCCCATTTTCAAGCGCTTGATGGGGAACTCCAGCGGTGCTTCAACCGAGTTGAATGCCGCAGGCGCAAAGACCTTGATCCCCGACGTCGCGATGCGGAAGGTGTGCAGCCCCGGCAATGTCGGCTGGCCGCGCATCTTCATGATTTCCATCTTGCGCACCATGGAATTGCGCTCAACACTCTGGCGCAGCCAGATCAGGCCATCGGCCACGGTGAAAATCGGGTTGGTGTCGGTTTCGGTGAAATACTCGCCAATCAGGAAGGTCGTCGCCTGCCAGGTGGTCATCAACATGCCCAATTGCTGAACGAACTGCGGCAGGTTGTTGTTGGGGTTGTCCTGGGTCTGGCTGGCCAGCACCACCGAACGGAACGAGTCGACGAACACCAGTGACGGAGAGTGAGCCTCCACCTCGCTGACGATGCGCCGCAGCACTTCGTCCAGATTCCCGGCGAGGGTATCGTCAGCCAGGTTGATGTAGCGGATCGACTGGTTGATCGCTTCGCTGTCGAAAAAATCGAATTGCTGCTGATAACGCAGCATCTTCAGCGGCGGCTCGCCCAGTACGGTAAAGAACAGCGCCGGGCGCTCAGGTGTCGCCAGGGCGAACATCATCTGATGCGCCAGGGTGGTTTTGCCACAGCCAGGCGGGCCGGCGATCAGGTTGAACGAAAACTCCGGCAATCCACCGCCCAGCACCTCGTCCAGTCCTGGCACGCCGGTGGCCAGACGGTTGATAGTCACTTTGGTGCTCATGGCGAAATTTCCTGCGAAGGGGTGTCGCTCAAAGAAGGTTCCCACATGTCACGAAGCAAACGTTCGGTGAGCGAGGGCCCGATGAGCGTGGTCAGCAGCTCGTAAAAGGTAGTCAGCAACACTTCACCGAAAAACAGCGCATCGGCGTCGCTTTGCTCAACGATTACGGACTTGAGGGCAGTCAAATCCATGCCGGACGGCACTCTGTCATAGGTGCGGGCCAGACGCGGATGAGTGGAGGCGCACAGGTGGAGGCTGCGGCGATACAGCGCTGCAACCCCTTGGTGGCCGATGATGGGCGTGAGGGCTACATCCATATCCCGCAAGGTTGAAATGATCGCCTGGGCGATCCTTGCGATGTCAGCGTCGGGGCCAACACGGTGCGCCAGAGAAGCTACGATCTGGCGGCTCTCTTCGCTTAGCGTTGACATGGCTAACTGATATCTGATGGACAGAGCTTGATGGTACACCCTATGGGGGCGCTGCGAGTGATTTGCGTCAGAGGATTGCGGGAAGGCCTGAACACCGATGAAACAAAGCCGCAGGCAAAAAAAAGCCCGCGGGAGGGCGGGCAAACCGTAGTTTCTTGAATGAGCAAGCGCAATGTACCCGTTGGTGGAAGGTCGTGGGGTGAAGAAAAATTCATGTCGATGAGTGCCCGCAGCTTCACACCCTGAGACACGCCTAAGGCAAATGATCAGCCGCAAAGTCCGCTTCCGAGCGCGCCCGCAAACGGCCCTTGCGGCAGGCCTGCTGGAATTGTTCGAAGTCGCGCTCATTCTGCGCGGTGTAGCTTTGCGCGTACTTGAATAGCGCGTCGGCCAGCGCATCGCCCTTGCCGATGTAGCCGCTGATCTGCGCGGAGTGCCCGGACGATTTGGCATGGGCGCGGGCCAGAGCGCGGCCACAAACGCGTCCGTAGGCGGCGAAGGTGTCCGCGTCGAACGTCTCGAGTTCAGCCGAGACTTTCATGTCGCGCAACTGACGCACATAGAAGTGTCGACCGCTGGGACCGGTGGTCCAGCCGAGAAACAGGTCACTGGCCGCTTGCATCAGCCGCTGTCCATCGACCACGCGCTGACCGTTATGCCGCACACGCGATTTGGTCTTCACGTAACCGGCGAGCACCGAGCGACGTGCCTCTTTGAATTGCAGGAACAGCGGGTTTTCCTGATCGTCGGTCAACAGCGCGACCAGGCAACGAGTCCCGACACTGCCCACACCGACCACCTTGAACGCCATGTCGTGGGCATGAAAACGCGACAATAGCTCGCGGCGGTCGGCTTGCAGCGTGCCGGGATAGTCGCGCATGAACGCGTCGTAAAGCGGCCGCCAGTCCGACAGGCGCAGCCAGTCGTCGTCGGCATCCAGCAGCGTGGTGTTTTTGTGTAAATGGAAAATTTCCGGCAGATCATCGCGAATGATCAGTCGGCCATGTGCGTCACGTTCACTGATTTTCGGTAGCAGTTCAGCATGGGTACGCCGTTCGGCTTTTTCGATAGCTCGCTCTAAATGCTCCAGGGTCGCTTTGCTCGCTTGCTGGCGCAGGTCGTTGTAACTAATGGATTCGTACCAGGTTTCCAGGGTGCTTTGTTCGGCGCACTCGAGCATAGTCTGTTGGTAGGCGCCGACCACCTGGCGGCAGACCGTTTCTTCGACCGTGTCGCCATGGCGCAGATCGCGCGCTGCCACCACGAAACTCGCCACCAGCCGTTTCAAGTCCCACTCCCAAGGCCCGGGATGGGCTTCGTCGAAATCGGCGACGCTGAACAGTAGATTGCGTTCCGGCGTTGCGAAACCACCGAAGTTCATCAGGTGACTGTCGCCGCAGATTGGCGAAACCAGGCCCATACTGGATGTTCCGGCCAAGTCGTGAGCTTGCAGCAGCGCGTTGCCGCGAAAGAAGGTGAAGGGCGAGACCAGCATGCGGCCGTAGCGCAACTCGACCAGTGACTTGATGCGGCCTTCACTGGACGTTTTGATCAGCGGCAGCGGGTCGCGATTTATTTTCCCCATGGTCGCCTGCGAACTGCGGGAGCAGTTCTTGCGAGCATCCTTGCCTTGCTTCAAGCGGTCTTTGAGGGTGGTCATGGGGGCTCGATTGGTGAGTGTTTTCGAACGTGTGAGAGGTGAGTGTAGAAGGGCTTCGGGTCTTCATCCGAAGTGTTTGGGCTTTGACCGTGGGGGCGAACGGGAGCAACTCACCAACGAGCATCCTTCAATACTCAGTCGTCCCCAAAGCCCTCAAAACCCACCCGGCCTCACCAGGCATCAACGTGTACTGAACCTGCCGAATTTTCCCCGTCCTGCCCGCATCGGCATCCGTGCTGTCATAAACCGGGAACCGCTGCACCAACGCATTTTCCACCACGGCAAACTCATCCTCACCTTGGTAGCCCACCGCTGTTTTCGGGTTCTCGCTGACAGGGGGTAGATAAATCTCGCTCAGCGACTTCTTGCGGTTGGCAGCGTAAGCAATGAGCTCGCCCGGCATCCCGCGCCCCGGTGACCTGATGAATACGTAAATCTCTGGAGAGCCATTGCGATCAAGGTCGGCGGCCTCTGCTCGGACGATGGTGCCGGTGAGGGGGCGTACGATCTCTGAGTTATCGATTTCCAGACCTTGGGGAGCAATGCGTAGAGCACGATTTCCAGCGACCGACACGCTCGTCACATGAAAGCCAATGCCCTGCAATTCAAGTGTTTGATCGAACGGCTGGTTGCTATCCGTCGCATCACCCGAGGTCAGGTTTAACGAAAGGCTGTAGTTGGCCACTTCATTGCGCCGAGCGGCGTTGCGCATCAGGTATACCTGAACCGTATATTCGCCATCGGCGGGCAATGGTCCCAGAAAGTGATTGCCCATGATCGATCCGTTAAACAACGCATAGTCCGCACCTTTCGCGGTGATGTTGAAGTAGGCAAAGGCGTTGGAAGACTTGAAGTCCACGGTCATCATTTGGCCGGCCTTGGCGTTTAGACGGTATTGCGCGGTGAGCGGGCCTTTGATGGCTCGGGTGAACCTGATGGTGTCGGAGCCCTTTTTGAAGGTGACCTGCTCGACACGAGGAGCGATCTCGGTGGCGGCGTGTATTGGCACAGAAGCCATGGCGGCCAGGACGGCTGCGATCCATACGTTCATGTTGATCTTCCTGAGTGCGTTGGTTGCTCAAGCGGTTGCAGGTAAACCGCAGCATAGGTCCGGTTGCGTGGAATCGCCGACCAATACGTTGATTACTGCTCACTCGATTTGAGCGTGTGCTTGAAATGATGCCTCCAGAGTCTGACACCCAACTCTCCGGTCCGATCCAGCGATGAGCCCACCGTCAGATCAGTGATCAACGTCGGCTCCAACCCCGCATCAAACAAAGCAAACCCCGCCGCCAGGCAGCAGGTCTCGGTTTGGAGACCGCAGACGAGCACGCGATCCACCTTCAAGCTTTTCAAATAGTCGATGGTTTCCGGCGAAGGCGCGTAGCCGTGCTTGATGAAGATGCAGTCGGCCTGAATCAGGCTGTCATCGTCTGGTGCGGGATGCCAGCCGAGTTGTTTCTGGAACGGGTTTTTGGATTCGTCGTGACGCTCGACCGTGGCGACGCTGGGCAGGGTACCGATGAGTGTCTGAATACCTTCGATGAGCCATTGAGGTGGGGCGAAACTGGGCTGGACATCGATGATAAGGAGGGCTTGGCGCATGGGCATCTCCGTGGCAGGTCGCGACGATGATGGTGGCTTGGCCGCGGGGTTTTTTGTGGTGGTCTTGCGAGCCTTGTCGCGGGCAGGCCTGCTTTTGCCGGGGATGGTGATGCTGCCTATAGAAATGACCAAACCCCAGATGCAACAAAACCCGCACTTGGCGGGTTTTGTTTTGCTTCGTATTTGGTGGGCCGGGGTAATCTGAACAGGTTAAGTAACCTACTGATTTATAGATTTTTTTTGGGTAATAAAAAAGGCGTGGAATACCTTTTGGAATACCTGTTCGATGTGCGTGGCTCTGAGTGCGTGATTGTTTTATCTGAGGATATTTCACCTATTCAGGCACCTTCCATCGCTGATACCAATCCCGGTTACTAGGCGCTGGTCTCGCCGTTCGCTCTGAGGACCCGCGAAACGAGAATCTGCTGCCTACAGATTTCTCCAGAGAAAAGTCACAGCATTGTGTACGACTGATCGGCCTATCCTCATCAGCGGTGGAATAGCGAGCTTGAAGCCCCTTAAAATCGGTAGATTCATGATAATCGACTTGAGACCCTCATGCGCCCAGATCATTCACACCTATCATTTCTCACTGTAAACCAGGCTCTTGAGAATCTGAAGACGATGACGAGGCAGCCCATGACGGAAGAGGATTTGCTAACTCAATGTGAGGAAGGACATTGCAAAGCCTACGTGAGGCTGACAGGGGGGCGAGGACTGACACAGGTCTCTGGCGAGCCTGGTGATGAACCCGAATCCGTTTTTGTGGCCGGGATACAACGGGTCCTTAATCCTCAGAATATTCGGTTAGCCCGATCTGGTGCCCCGGTTTCCCTAAGGCTATTCGGCCCGGTATTCAGAGAAGCAGATGATAGCTTTGATGAGGTAACCCGCGTGTGGGATGCGGTTGTCGATTTGAAAAATGGTGATCTTGCATTTAAACCAGCTGATGTCGCTGCGCTCGCTGACACCATCAATGGCGTGATCCCCGAAGCTTACGACCTAGACGCTAAAGAGGAGGCCAGCGCAAGCGCCATAATCGCAGTGCTCGCATATATGTCAGGTTTGGATGTCACGAAGCCCTATGCTGCTTACGAGACGATGAAGACAGCGGCCCCACTTGCGAGGGTTGCGATCCCTTCACCGGGGACCATCAAGAAATTTTTCGATCTGGCGGCTGATCGAATCGTACCTGCACCCACCAAATGAGGTTTTGCCCAACCTCAATTGGGACTCTGATTCAGGCCTTCTTATTACATTGCTAGCCACCACACAGCGCCAACGAGCGCCAAGGAGCAATGTAATGGAAACCGGTTTTAGCAACGCCACGCCTGAACGTCGAATTCTCCGTCTGCCCGAAGTGCAGATCAGAATAGGATTCAAAAGAGCGCACATCTACAACCTCATCAGCCAAGGTCGTTTTCCGAAATCGGTTCAGCTTGGTCCGAGGGCAGTCGGCTGGGACTCCTTCGCAGTAGAAAAGTGGGTTGAGGATCGCATTTCTGGTGGTGCAACCACCCGTTACGATGCAAAGGGAGAAATCCTATGACCGCGCTTGCCTATTTCCTCGTTGGCAATGATGGCCAGGAAACTCTGCCTAAGTTGGGGGCTATTGAGAAGGCAGTCGACGATGTTCATTGGTTCGCAGATATGGCGTCTAGTGAATCGATCAAGGCGCTAGCGCGCCCTGGCTTCAGTGAGCTCCACCAGTTTGCGAAAAAGGGCGACGTCTTGGTCATTTCCACACTCGATTGCCTAGGCACAATTGCCACAGAATTGGATGAGGTATTCCGAGCGTTCAAAGCGAAAGGCGTGGCGGTGATCACTGTACGAGAAGGCCTCCATTTGTTTGCTTCTAACGGTGCGACAGTCGGAGAGCAGTTGGCAGAGGTCCTTACGGGCGAAAAGCATGTGCGTTTCGAGCGACTCGGTTAACGGTTGCGATCCGGAAATTCCCTGGCTCAAAGGGTGTACCTTTTGAGCCAAAGCAATCATCCATCACTATCAAAGAAGTAGACGTAAACGGTAGTTCGATAGCCGCCCATCAATGACTATCAAATATCTATTGATGATAGGCGTATGATTCATCTATCATAGGTCTATAGAAAAGAATGCTAAAGGATAGTAAACCATGAATGCCCACCTCTACCTCCGAGCGTCAACGAAAGAGCAGGATGCCAGCCGTGCTCGGGTAGCACTGGAGGCTTTCGCCGCTGACAAGGGCCTGAGCATCGTTGATGTGTACGCTGAAAATATCAGCGGCACCAGGCTCGACCGCCCTCAGCTGCTCGCCCTGCTCGATACAGCCGAGAAGGGCGACGTGTTATTGGTCGAGTCAGTAGACCGCCTCAGTCGCCTCTCACAGGCTGACTGGGACACTCTCAAGGCGACCATTAAGGCGAAGGGACTTCGTTTGGTTGTAGCTGATCTGCCCACCAGCCACATGCTGGTCGAAGCGCATGGGATCACAGGTCAAATCATGGACGTGATTAACAACATGCTGATCGATTTGATGGCAACCATGGCACGCTTGGATCAGGAGAAGCGCGTGGAACGCATCAGGCAAGGACTGGAAAACAAGCGAGCTGCCGATCCTGAATGGAAGCCAGCGGGCAAAAGTAAGAACGCTGCAAAATGGGCGGAGGTGCAGTCGCTGATGGAGAAGCATCCTACGATGTCTGCTGATCAGATTGCTAAACTGGCAGATTGTGGTGTTGCAACCGTCTACCGCATCAAACGCACGCTGCAACCTACAGCGCCCCACATGTTCGACAGTGAGGAGGCGTGATATGTCCGGTAAAAAGGCGACACCAGATCAAAGCACTCAAGCCGTCATACTCCGGGAAGCAGGCTATACACTGCCGGCGATAGCGACTCGACTAGAACTAAGCATCAGCACCGTGCAACGCATCCTAAAAACCAACAAGACAGTTGCTGGCGCTTCAACACAGGCTCTCATTGAGAAAGCCAGGGAAGAAATGCTCAACGCCGCCTATGCGCTGGAGCAAGTTCAGCGCACTGCGGCGGCCTTGGTATTGGACGATTTGGCAATCAGTCAGCAGATCAGAGCCAAGCTCTCGGATTGTGTTGATCAGATTGATCCAACTGACTCCGGCTCCCTTAGAGCGCTCGCCGCCAGCGCAACAACGTTGAAACTCACCCAGGACGTCACACGGCGTGCCCTGCCCCTTGAAAAGCTGAATCAAGCCCTCTCATTTGAAGAGCTCCCGGAGCTCAAGATTCACATCATGACTGATCGTGATGTGGCGGAGATGCGTGCGCAACAGCGACTGGAAGAAGCTGAGCGCAATGGAGACAGTGAGGGCATTGAAGACGAGCTAGAAACGTTGCGCTGGTTCGAAAGCAGGCAGCTGGCGCAATTAGATCAACTGGATGACGACATAATCTGTGAAGGCTTTGACCAGCACTTGCCCGGATCATGACCGGGCAATCGTCAAACCCTTAGAGCGCGCTGTAAGTATTGAACACACTGGCGTCATCCAGTAGGCAGCCATTTTGAAAATCGTCCTCGCAAAGAGGCAAGAGCCCACCATGATAACGGAACGCGAAACCGGATCAGCATCTTCTCAGGGAGGCGAAGGCCTCTCACGCGAGCTCTCAGGCAGCCCTGAGCAGATCCAAGAATTGAACAGCTCAATCGGGGACATTCCTCATGCCGATGTGCATTCGGACAAAGTGGCACATGCCGTCGAGCCGAAGCAAAAAACCGTAAAAAGTCGATCAATTAAAAAGCCGTCAACGACAGTAGCCACGGTGCATGCGAAGGAATTCGCTATGCACAAGAGAAGTATATTAACTAATAAAACTCCTCATATCCCTGGATCAAAGATGAGAGCTAAGACTCTCCTTGATCAACCTTCTCCTACCGAGACAAACCTAAAGCGGTGGAGAGACGTTGACGAGTTTACAAAGCTAGCAGCAGCGGCAACCCCTTTGTATTGGATGGCAGATAAAAAAGGATGGGAGCTGAAGACCTTTACTCTCATCCTTAGCAAAAAGCTCAATGACCGATTAGACAGGGCCGACTCCACAGCAACGCAATACATCCGGGATCAACTCACACGAGTCATTCCGGAAGCTTTGGGTGCTGGCGCAGAGTTTTTGTATGGACTAGAAAAAGCTCCGGGCGCCTTGGCTGATGGGTCCAGCCGGAGACGTTGGCATCTGCATGGTCTAATTATCGGGCCAGCAGGATTCTCTGCTTCAGGTAAGACACCTCTTCGCAAGGCTCTCCAGCCCCTCAAAGGGGAAGCCGACTCAGACCTGATGCTTCAAACACCGGGAACAAAGATTGAGCAAGACCCGAGACACTCAGCAATTCGCTGGTGCTTCTACGCTGCCAAAAATGGATTGTCAGTACAGGTCGATCCGGCATTGGCTGGCGCTTACAACTTGCCAGCCGGGAAACAGACCTTCATCTCGACTCAATTGAGACGGGAGGCAGAACGCTGGTATCGTGGCAGAGTCGCCGGTCTGACTTTCCCTCAGCTCATTCAAGATGCTCCAGCGGGGCTCTACGCGCTCGCTGCTGATCTACCGACAACGTGGGCTAGCTGAAGCGCTCAGAATGCCTGAGACTCCATCTCGGACCGGTTCCCGGCTTTGGTTCAAGGCAAGTGGCAGGAGGCAACCAGTAACGTGTGCGCAGCTCTCCATGCGTTGGACTAGAACCTTGAGTTCATTAGGCTTGGTATTGCTAATGTGGTAAACGCCAGAAAAACAGCTAAGCCGTACGTATCTCAGATCGGTTCGTGAAAATATCTTGTTTTTGTTCCTAGACGGGCTGCTTCCGCTTAAGAATATCAGCCATATGACAACCTGAGTTCGGAGAGAACTGATGGACCAGACCCTTTGCCCGTACACAGCAAAAAAGCTTTGTGACCTTCCCAGTGTGAACGACGAGCATGTGCTTCCCGTAGCGATAGGTGCTCCAAAGCGTTTTTTTGTTCGAGCGTCAGAACAGGACAACTCTCGCTTAAACGATTTGGTAGATGCCCCCTTTTCAAATAATGACCTAGTACGTTTTTTTGCCATGAGCCAAGGCGTTGTATCTCGGTCAGGACCTATTACTGCCAAAGTACCGGCAACAGTCGTGAAAAGTGGTGACGCTATTACCACCGGATGGAGCAAGGAGGGATTACAAATACGATTCAACAACCCAGTTGTGCTTGATGAAGAGACAGGGCAAGTTGCAGGCGTGAAGGGTTATGGTGAAGAGGCCATGAAGCACGCCGAAAGGATTAAACGAGACTATGCCAAAAAAGGCGTAACCGTCGAACTTGGGCCAACCATAAGCGATCCAAATCCAGAAATACACGTTCGACTTGGTGTCGACAGTGACATCGTTTTTAATGAGCTTCTGAAGACGGCCTATCTGGCAACAGTATGGGTATTCGGTGACGACGCAATAAATTCGAAGAGTGGAGAGATGTACAGAGAGGCTCTAGATCGCCTAGCCCCCGACACATTAAATGAGCTAGGTTTTCGATGTGGTGGAGGCTTGCCAACGGGCTTCGATGGAAGCATTAGCTCTGACGAACACCAGTTGATCAGTCTTATCTTAGGTGGGGATGTAATTACTTCCGTAAATCTATTTGGGGTTTTTGCAGCATTTTTTATTACCTCGGCGGAAGGGTTCTCTTGCCCTGAATACACCGGGATGGCAATAAAAATCAACGTTGTAGAGGGATCGCTGAATGTAGAAGACCCAATTCAAGTCCTGCATCAAAATGTAATACGGAGCCAGTACCAGTCCTGAAATATATTACTCCGCTCGCACAAACTTCTATAAAGAAGCCTGTGCTGAATCTGAGGGGCTGTCAGTTAATTCGCTGGTAATGCCGTTTACGAGGGTACTTGTAGCCATTGATCGGTAACATTCTTGAACGATTCTTGAATGTCCGCTCGGCCGCACAGCTTGCGATCACTAAGAAATTCGTACGTGCGATTGAAAGCCTCCGCCAATTCGTCGCGACGAAGTTCTGCGCAGAAAACCGTAAAGAAATCGGTAATGTCAATGACAGCTAAATCGAAATGTAAGTGGCCAACGAAATTCATAAGGCTATGCGCAGGGTGAAGATTTTTGTCGCTCCTGACATTCGAGGCAATAAGTATGTATTTTGAAAGATTTCCTTTTTTGGCTTTCTTTCCGAAGTCAGCAAGCCTGTTTTTCCAGTCGTCTCGAACGGTTACCTCATATGCGGCGACTAACACACCATCCCGAAATTCTTCAATATCACCTGTGGTTCCGTCAAAAGTATCTGATGCATGTGGGTGATGCGTCACTGTGCTGTGGCCGTAACGCTTTCTGTGAATTTCAAGAAATGCAGCCACGAGAAACTGCTGTACGTGCCCCTCAGATTGTATTGCAAGTATTTTTTCGCACAGGTCAAGGCACCTAGCGTATGAGAGATAAGTTGCCGGAAGTGGAGGAAGTGCTTGCGGTACAACTCTCGATGAACACATTTGCCATATGGCATGATTCAACAGTATTTCGCGCTCTGCGGTGCTGAGTGCTGCCAAGGCGGCTAGATATGCCGAGAAACGAGGGTCGGTGGATAGATCAAAAGATCTTACATTTCCTTTCCATCCAAGGTTTTCCCCAAAGGCAGTTATGTTTTTATGCAAAGTCACATGCCTATCGGTTAACGCTCCAGCGAGGCGCTTGTCTCCATGCTGTCCGCGAATTCCGATGGGTACGCTTTTATAATCCCAGGTGAGCTCGGTAATTGAATATGATGTTAGAAACACAGAGGCTAGGCGGGCGCTGCCGCCTCCAGGCATTACATGGGTGGAGAATATTGCCTGAAGATGTGGTGATGCTGGGCGCCCTAGGGCGCCGCCGTTAATCAAAATATCCAAGCGCTCTAAAATTAATTCAACAGCATTCTCTACATTTACATTCCGTGGCATAGCAGAAGTTCGCCTTGAGTTATCGGTGTTTCAAAGTGGGGGTCAATTAATTTTGGGGTTGTGTGTCCCGCTAGCTGGCTGTGAACAGCACCAGCAATTGCAAATGCAAGGTCTGGTGGGACGGCATCACCAACTTGTTTGTATTGCGCTGAGCGTGTTCCTGAAAAACAAAAGCCCTCAGGGAATGTTTGGATCAGAGCGCACTCTTCTACGCTCAAGCGTCGTGCCCCAGGAACAACCCCCGCTCTCGGAGCACCGCCAGCCATCAAGTGAGCGTGATACTCCGGAACGATATTTAGAGTGTCTATCCAGTGGGTTTTATTTCCTCCGGATGACGCGAGGATCGTATGGCAGGGGCCATTCGGATCAAGTGGGCGCCCGCCGCCATTGAAAACATGCCCTGCATAGGGGCTCGGACGAGTATCTGGCGACTTGGCAAAGAATACTGAGCTGTTTGGGGCGTCGCCTATCGGATCAACACCAAGCACTGAAAAAGCGGTGACATGGGGAACGCCAGCTTCCAATCCATGTGTTGGTGCAGGGAAACGAAGGGTTTTATGTTTGCAGCCCAAAACAAAAAGTCTTTTCCGCTTTTGAGGAACCCCATAGTCGGAAGCGCTTAGCAATGCCCAATTGATGAAATAGCCGCACGCTGCGAGCTGGGCTAATGCCCACTCGAAATACGGTCTTGTCCTTTTGAGGGTAAGCCCAGGCACGTTCTCCATAATGAAGGCGGCAGGTTGAACCTCTCGAAGGCAACGAATGTACTCAGGAATCATGTCCCGGGAGTCACTAGATGATTTTCTCAATCCACCAATAGAGAAGGGTTGGCAAGGTGGACCTCCTGCAAGAAGATCTACTTTTCCTCGGTATCGTGTAAACGAAACCGATTGAATATCTTGATTGTAATGTTCTGAGGTTACGTCATGGGACACGTACGTTGCCATTGCGTCTTTGTTGAGTTCAACATTGGCAATGACACTGAAGCCAGCTCGCTTTAGGCCTAGAGAAAGGCCGCCCGGCCCGGAAAAAAGATCAATCGCACGCATTCGCGGCCCCCAATAAAATAGGGCGCAATATATCAGTTTGAGAAGGGTCTGGTTAAAGGCATGACGGATGGGCCTAAGCCCAGCCGCACATGCCAGCGCTACATTTAAGCTTGTCCGGCATCGGGGAAAAGCAGAATTGGGAAGTTAGCGTGGTAGCTCACGTCGATCCATGCAGTCCTCGAATGCCCTAGGCTCGGTAGCGCCGAAGCCATTATGGGTATGGCTTCGTAGGCATGCAAGGGCGTACGCCTATTCAAATTAGACCGACTGATTGCTGAAATCGATGAGTGACTTTTTGAGATGCATGATGGTTGAAAGCGGCGTGCTGATGGATGCGCTGTGTATGGGCTCACGTATGGGCTGGGTAGTTGTTGGTAGCCATGTCATTGACTTTGTTGAATTTTAATCATTAAAAAGCCGGCTTGTGGCCGGTTTCATTTTACTGAAACGACAGCTGGCGATTAGCTTCGCGAGCGAGTCAGCATGCGGACTTAGCGCTGGTGGCTGTGAAGCATCCGCTTTGCATTGCGAGCTAGGCACTTGCCTATGCGTGCTTGCTAGTCAAAATTACTAGCGGCACGGTAAGCCGTAGCGAGCGTTGAATTCCCTGCACCAATGATTGCTGACATCGAAAGACTCCCGGTAGCTGCTCCCTGGATGTGTTCGCTCCACCATTTCATCATCGGACGCCTGCGCTCGATGTAGTCAGCCCGGTTATAGGCGCTGCGCACCTCGTCCTTATCAACATGCGCGAGTGCAACCTCGATCAACTCCGGGTCCCAGCCATGCTCGTTCAGTATGGTGCTCGCCATTGACCGCATACCGTGGCTGACTAGACGGCCCGCGAATCCCATCCGCTTAAGCGCCATATTGGCGGTCTGGCTGTTGCAATGGGTGCGAGGATTTCGATCTGCGGGGAACACATACTCACGGTGTCCACTGAAAGGCTTGATAGCTTCCAGAAGCTCTAGAGCTTGCTGCGTGAGCGGGATTATATGCGTGCGACGCTTTTTCATCCGCTCCGGAGGGATCGTCCATATCTTCCTTTCGAGGTCGATGTCCGCCCAGCGAGCGGTAGCAGCCTCCGCTGGGCGGGTCATGGTGTGGAGCTGCCACTCGATCAAGCAGCGCGTAGTCCTTTTGATGCTGGCATTGGCGACTGCTAGCATCAGTTCTCTCAGCTCATCCGGCGCAAGTGCCGCCATGTTTTGCTTCTTCGGTTTTTTGAAGACAGAGCGGATGCCACTAAGCGGATTTGAAAAAATTAAGCCAGCATTCACTCCGTAAGTCATGATTTCGTTGAGACGCTGGCTAAGCCGCTTAACCGTCTCTAGGCTGCCCTTTGCCTCAAGAGGTCGCAGCAATTTAATCACCGCTGGCGCAGTGATCGCTGAAATCGGAGTCAGCGCTAAGTCGGGAAAGACGTGCAGTGTTAAAGAGCGCCAGATGTCTTCAGCGTACGCAGTGGTCACTGAGTCTTTCTTGAGATCAAACCAGGCGGTGGCCACATTTTTGAAAGTGTGCTCCGTTGTCGCCTTTAACGTTTGCCGGTCCGCGTCCCGCTTCTCCTTCGGGTCGAGCCCTTGGGCAACCAGCTCCCTGGCTTCAACTGTGCGTTTCCGTGCTTGAGCTAGGCCTACCTCGGGGAAAGTACCCAAGCCCATGTTGACCCGTTTCTTGGTCACCGGGTGGATGTAATTAAAATTCCACAGCTTCGAGCCATTGGCTCTAACCCTCATCTGGAGGCCATCACCATCAGTGAGGATGTAGTCCTTTTCCTTTGGTTTGGCGGCCTTGACTTTGACGTCTGAAAGCCTCGCGGCTTGAGCTCCCATGGTGTATTCCAAGCTGTTCATGTATTCCAAAAAATAGCAGGCGGGAGCTTGGAATACCACTTGGAATACACGAGCGTCTGGATGGCTATGGACGCATCGAGACGATTATGGAGCCTAAACCCCTGTATTCACTGGATTTTAGGCACAAAAAAAGACGTCCTTGGACGTCTTTAGATGTTGAAGTGGTGGAGCCGGGGGGATTTGAACCCCCGTCCGCCAGTACTCCGCTGTCGGTACTACATGCGTAGCCGTGTCTATTAAGTTAACCCTCAGCGACCCGACGGGCAGGGTGCTTTGGGCGAGTTGTGTAAGTTTTAGCCGCTTCGTCCACAACGTACTGCACGGCGATTCTGTTCTATATGACAATCACTTTGGGTTTACAGACATCCCCTGATGATTGCTGGACCCGAAGGTACCAGGAGGGAAGGGCTAAGGCTGCTTACGCAGCGAGAGCGTATTCCCCGTAGGTTTCGTCATTGGCAACTATAGAAAGTTGCAACAGTGGATTTACGAGTTCTGTTACCAACTCGGCATGCACCTAAAGTTTCGCAACCGGCGTCGAATCCTAAACGGCCCCGAGCCTGTTGCTCTGTGAATCAAAGTGAGCAACAAGCCTGCGCAGTGTACGCCAACGTGGCTCAGAAGGCCAACCCGAAGGTTGGCCTTGAGCGGCTATCAGGTTTTACCGCCTTTGTTCGCGTTCTGGATTTCCTGGATGGTTTGGGTGGTTTCCGAGATGCACTTCTCGGTGCCTTCCTTGGTGTTCATCGCTTGGTGGGCCTTGGCTTGCTGGACGCTGGCTTCGACACGGGCACTGATTTCCGGTGCTTGAATTTGTGACTTGGCATTGGCGATGGTCTGCAGGTTGGTTTCACAGAGATCTTCTGAGCCGCCGGCCGCAAACGAGGTGGACGCCATCAGTGAGGCAGTAACGAACAGACCTAACAGTACAGAACGTTTCATGAGTATCTCCTTGAACTGAGGGTCCAGGCATCGCTGGCCGTCAGGACGGGCTGCCGAGTTTGGGTAAAGCCCGGTAATTTCCGGGCTTACTCTGTGGACTACGACAGCGCATCAGGGTTCTATTTTTCGTACATAACCCTCGCCTGCGTTACCCGATCCACCAGATAGACTAGCCCGTGGTAATCAATTCCGCCGTGTTGTGTCAGACCTATCTCACACGTGCGGCTGGTAGAAATCCCCTCGCTGCATTGCCGAACCGCGTCCTTGAGCGTTCTTAGCGAATGAGCGTTCAATTCCGGCGTAGTGAAACCCTTGTCCCCGGCAAATCCGCAACAGTGAATGCCTTCGGGGATGACCACCGTTTTGCTGCACTTGCGCGCCAGATCGATCAACGCCTGACTTTCCCCAAGGTGCTGGGTGCTACAGGTGACGTGCACTGCGATTGGCGCTTCCTGGGGCGTGAAATCCAGGCGATCCATCAGATGCGTACGAATGAAACGCACCGGGTCGTACAGGTCCAGGCGAACATCGGCAAGGTCCTGGGCCAGTCGCAAGGTGCAGGGGCTGGTGTCGCAGTAGATCGGGTCGAGCCCGCCGCGACTGGCGTGCAGCAAGGCGCCGATCAGTTCCTGGCGTTTGTGTTCGGCCTGTTCGGCGTAGCCCTTGGAGGCGAACGGTTGCCCGCAGCAGAGGTTGTCCAGATTGTCCGGAAAGACCACTTGATAACCGGCCTTTTCCAGCAGCCCACGGGTTTTGTCGTACAGCGACATTTGCTCTTTATCACCCGCCGCCGGACCCATTGCCCGCGACACGCAGGCCGCCAGGTACACCACTCGAGGGCGTTCGTCCGACACGGCCGGGCTGAAGCGAATGGCTTTTTCCGGTTGGGGCATGGCGTTGGTCCACTGCGGGACCTGACCTTGGGATAGGCGCGTCAACGTTGCCGAAAGCTTTGCCAATCGTGGCGCCCCCAACAGCATCCGTGCACCGTTGGCCACGTGCAGGGTGAAACGCGCGCCTTGCAACGCAGTGGCGAAATTACCTTCCAGCCAATTGGCGGTTTTCGTATGAGTTGCCTTCCGGCTGCGGAGCTTTTTCACTAGCTCGCCGGTGTTGATTCCTACAGGGCAACGCTGCGCGCAGAGGCCGGTGGCGGCGCAGGTGTCGATGCCTTGGTATTCGTAAGCGGCTTCGAGTTCGGTGGTGTCCACGCCAGCGCGTTTCTTTGCCTGAATGTCACGCCAGATCACGATGCGCTGGCGCGGGCTCAGGGTCAGGCCTTTCGACGGGCAGACCGGTTCACAGAAACCGCACTCGATGCACTTATCCACAATCTCATCGGCGGCCGGCAACGGCTTCAGGTGCTTGAGGTGGATTTGCGGATCCTCGCTGAGCACCACGTCCGGGTTGAGAATGCCGTTGGGGTCGAGCAGACGTTTAAGCTGCCACATCAACTGGTAGGCATCGGTGCCCCATTCCAGTTCGACAAAGGGCGCCATGTTGCGACCGGTGCCGTGTTCAGCCTTCAGCGAACCGCCGAATTCCACCGCTACTAGTTGCGCCACGTCGTCCATGAACGCCTGATAGCGTGCGACTTCTTCCGGGTTGTTGAAGCCTTGAGTGAAGACGAAGTGCAGATTGCCTTCCAGGGCATGTCCGAAAAGGATTGCTTCGTCGTAGTGATGTTTGTCGAACAGCTCAATCAGACGGTTTACGCCGATGGCCAGTTGTTCAACCGGGAAGGTCACGTCTTCGATGATCACCGTGGTGCCGGTTTTGCGCACGGCGCCGACGGCGGGGAAGGTGTCCTTGCGGATTGCCCAGAGCCGGGCGTTTTCCACCGGGTCTTCGGTGAAGTCGACTTGTTTTTCCACCGGGAAAGAAGTCAACGACGCCATGATGTGCGCCAGTTGTTCCTGTAGCAAAGTGGACGATGCGGCGCGGGACTCGATCAGCAGCGCGCAGGCATTGTTCGACAGCTGTTGTACGAAAGCGGGCATGCCGGGTTTGTCCTGCACCGAACGCAGACTGCGCCGGTCGAGCAGTTCCACGGCCGACACCGGTTGGCTTTTCAGTACGGTGACGGCGTTGCAGCAGGTTTCCACATCAGGAAACACGATCAACGCCGAGGCCTTGTTCGGATGATCGATCACCGTGTCGTAAGTCACCGCGCTGATGAAAGCGAGGGTGCCTTCGGAGCCCACCAGCAAGTGGCTCAAGATATCCACAGGCTCGTCGAAATCCACCAGCGCATTGAGTGACAGCCCGGTGGTATTTTTCAGACGGTATTTGTGGCGAATTCTCGCCGCCAATTCGGCATTGGCGCGGGTTTCGCGGCCCAACGTTGCCAGGCGTTCAAGCAGCGAAGCGTGGCTCTCACGAAACGCCGCAACACTCGCCGCATCTTCGGTATCGAGACGGCTGCCGTCGGCCAGCACCAGACGAATGCCAGCCAACGTGTGATAGGTGTTTTGCGCCGTGCCGCAGCACATGCCGCTGGCATTGTTGGCGACTATGCCGCCGATTTTGCAGGCATTGATCGACGCCGGGTCCGGGCCGATCTTACGTCCGAACGGCGCCAGCCACGCGTTGGCCTGCGCGCCGATCACGCCCGGTTGCAGGCGG
Organism: Pseudomonas sp. PMCC200344; assembly: GCF_030053095.1. Classification (NCBI taxonomy): domain Bacteria; kingdom Pseudomonadati; phylum Pseudomonadota; class Gammaproteobacteria; order Pseudomonadales; family Pseudomonadaceae; genus Pseudomonas; species Pseudomonas sp. PMCC200344. The sequence goes on from NZ_CP125618.1 coordinate 877,327, forward strand.
ATTTGCGTGCCTTGGCCACGGATCTCGCGACCGTTCCAGTTATCCCCCAGGACGATCAACACCGAGTCACTGATGGCCTGGCCGGACAGGCTGGTGCCGGCGGCGCGGAAGGTTACCGGGACTAGATCCCGTTGCGCCAGTTTCAGCAGCGCGACTACTTCATCTTCCGACTCGACACGAATCACCAGTTTCGGAATCAGCCGGTAGAAACTGGCGTCGGTGCCGAAGGCCAAGGTCGACAGCGGGTCGTCGAAACGTCGCTCCTGGGGAATCAGTTGCTGCGCATCTCGCAGGAAAGCCGCGGGTAGATTCATTGGTCCTCCAGGATCATGACCACGAGGTCTTTCGGACCGTGAGCGCCGTAGGCCAGGACCTGCTCGATATCGGCGGTTTTCGACGGGCCGGACACCAGCAGGGCGTTGGTCGGCATGCCTTGGACCCACTCGAATTCCTGCTGCACTTGATAGAAGTTGTCGCGGATTTCACTGGCCTTGAGCAGGGCGAAATGCACTGGCGGCACCAAGCTCATCAGGCGCGGTTCTTCCCGCGTAGGCCAGAGAATCAGACTACCTGTGGCGGCGATCGCACCGAGGGTGCCGGTCAGGCTGGCCGGCGTGTCGTTGAACAATTCGGTCTTCCATTCTTCAACCGGACGGTCGTAGGACTTGAGCGTTGGCAGATCAGGATTTTTCGCCCAGTGCTGAGTGACGCGTTGACCGTGAGGTGTAGTCGGTGCGATCAACAGACTCGGCAACTGACGGTCCCGCAACAACTGAGCAAGCAATGAAGGCCAACCTTCGTCGGACGTCAGATGGATTTCGGTGTGCACCGCTTCCATCAGTTTGCGCAGCTGCGGGATGCGTTGCTCGGCGGTGTACGTGTAGGGCGCTGTCACCAGTTCGACGTCAAATTCGTCAGGCACCGGCGTGGTACCCGTCAGACTTTTCCGTAACTTGGCGAGGATATTTTGCTTGGCGCTCATCAACGATCTCCCTGTTCGGCCAGATGCTCGCGGGCCATGTCATGCAGTGAGCGGGCAGCGGGTTTCGGTGCGCTGTGGTTTTGCGTCCATGGGCCGACATTGCTCGGCGCCAGTGCGCGCAAGCGTGTGGCGAAGAAGCCGAACAGTCGATAAAGCGTGGGTGAACTGTTGAGTTTCGCCCAGGCATTCCAGATAAACCGTTCTTTACGCGAGTACTTGCTGCCCTGGCCGCGCATCACTTGATGAGGGCTGTCCGGGGCTTTGACGTTCTCTTCCCGTAGACGACGCAGCAGCGCCGGAATCGGAATTTTTACCGGACAGACTTCACCGCAGGCGCCACACAGCGACGAGGCACTCGGGTGGTCCGGGACTTTCGCCAGGCCAACCATGTGCGGGGTGATGATTTTTCCGATAGGCCCAGGGTAAACCTCCCCATAGGCGTGGCCGCCGATTCGGGTGTAGACCGGGCAATGATTCATACAGGCGCCGCAGCGGATGCAGTTCAGGGTCTGGCGCAATTCGCTGTCGGCGAAGGCCTGGCTGCGACCGTTGTCGAGCAATACCAGGTGCACTTCCTGCGGGCCGTCGAGTTCATGTTCCTTGCGCGGGCCGGAAATCATGTTGACATAGGTGGTGATCGGCTGGCCGAGGGCTGAGCGGGTCAGCAGTGACAGCAGTGGCACCACATCGCGCAGGTTTTCCACGACTTTTTCGATGCCGGTGACGGCGATGTGCACCGGAGGCACGGTGGTGGTCATGCGGCCGTTGCCTTCGTTTTCCACCAGCAGCAGGGTGCCGGTTTCGGCCACGGCGAAGTTGACGCCGGAGACGCCGATGTCCGCTTCGAAGAATTTCTGCCGCAAGACCTTGCGGCCGATCTGAATGAGTTGGTCAACGTCCTTGGTGTATTCCACGCCAAGTTTGTCGTGGAACAAGGACGCGACCTGACCGGCATTCTTGTGGATCGCCGGCATAATAATGTGTGAAGGCTTCTCGTGGTCGAGCTGGACGATGTACTCGCCCATGTCCGATTCCAGGCATTCAATGCCCTGTTCAGCGAGGAAATGATTCATTTCCATCTCTTCGCTGACCATCGATTTGCCCTTGATCACTTGCCGCCCCTCGTGAGCGCGGATGATCGAGAGGACGATGCCATTGGCCTCGTCCACCGTTTCCGCCCAGTGCACTGTCACACCGTTGCGGGTCAGGTTCTGTTCAAGCTGCTCGAGCAGGTCGGGCAACTTGGATAACGCACGGGCGCGGACAGCATTGCCCAGCGCTCGCAAATGTTCTCTTTCGTGGGCATCGCTGAAGGACGCTGCCCGTTTTGTCATCAGCGAATCCATCGCCGTGCGAAAGTTATTTCGCAGTTGCTCGTCACCCAACGCCTTTTGAGCCCGGGTGCGAAAATCTTCTTCCACGGCAACCGTAGGAATAATCGCGGAAGCGTTCATAGCACACCTCCGGTTCGCTGCCAAAGGAAGCTGGCCAGGTGTTGGCCGCGCAATGCTTCCTTCTGTTTCTCCAGCGAGCCGTTGATGTTCATCAGACAACCGCAGTCGGCACTCAGTACCTTGTGCGCGCCGGATTCCTTCAACGAGCGGGTCTTGTCAGCCACCATCGCGCCGGAAATGTCTGGCATACGGACGCTGAAAGTCCCACCGAAGCCACAGCATTCACTTTCATGGTTGTGGTCGACTCGCTCCACGTTACGGAGCTGCGCCAACAACTCGCGACCATGCAAGTGGGTGTTCATCTCACGGCGTGCCGAGCACGACGTGTGCAGCGCTACTTTGACTGGCTCGCCACTGTCCTTGAGCTGCACCTTGCAGACAAACAGCAGAAACTCGGCCAGTTCATAAGTCCGGGCAGCCAGCGCCTGAACCTGTTTCAAGGTTTCCGGCTCGTCCTTGAACAAGTCGGCGTAGTGTTCGCGCAACATCCCGGCACACGATCCCGACGGCACCACCACCGGATAGTCTTCGGCAAACAGCGCCAGTTGCGAGCGTGCCACGGTCCTCGCCTGCTCGGTGTAACCCGAGGTGTAGGCCGGTTGCCCGCAGCAGCTTTGCCCCTGCGGATATTCGACACGAATGCCTTCGCGTTCCAGCAAGTGAATCGCGTCCATCCCGGCGTCCGGGTAGAACAAATCCACCACGCAAGTTCCGAACAGGTAGACCCGTGACGGTTTTTGGCTGGGGTATTGCCGAGGCTGGGGCAGTGGCGGGGCGACGCGGGTCGCATTCGGCACAGCGTTGTAAAAAAGCTCGCTCATCAGGCGTGTCTCTCGGCCGGTTATCCGCCTGTGAGGCTGCTGAATATAGAGAGGCAAGCTTTCAGCAGCCTTACAGACCGGGTTGTGAATAGCTGACGCCGGAATCGTGGTCCGGCGTCGGTTTTTGCTTTTTATCGTGTAGTACTTAGTGCACCAGCATGCCGGTGAACCAGTAGGCCTGAGCCAGCGTGATCAGGCCGACGATCGTTGCAAAGAATAGGCTGTGTTTGAGGGTGAAACGGAACAGGTCCGATTCCTTGCCCACCAGACCAGTCGCGGCGCAGGCGACGGCGATCGATTGTGGCGAGATCATCTTGCCGGTCACGCCACCGCTGGTGTTCGCCGCAACCAGCAACACATCGCTCACACCGATCTGGTGCGCAGTGGTCGCTTGCAGCGAACTGAACAGTGCGTTGGACGAGGTGTCGGAACCGGTCAGGAACACACCCAGCCAGCCGAGGAACGGCGAGAAGAACGGGAATGCTGCACCGGTGCCTGCCAGAACCAGCGCCATGGTCGAGGACATGCCCGAGTAGTTAGTGACGAAGGCAAAGGCGAGCACCATGCCGATGGACAGAATCGGCCAGCGTAGTTCGTAGAAGGTCTCTTTCAAAGTGGTCAGACCAATTTTGACATTGATCTTCAGTACCAGCATCGAGATCAGCGCAGAGAAGAAAATCGCCGTGCCGGTCGCGGAAATCGGGTCGAGTTTGAACACCGCCGGAATAGCGGTCGGGGCGGCCACGATCGGTGCGACCTTGATCACCATTTGGTCCAGGTGCGGGATGGCGAAGTTGAACACCCAGCTGTACATCGACCCGCCAGCGGCAAACATCGCCTTGAAGGGTTTCAACGTCCAGATGGTCACCAGCACGGTGAGGATCAGGAATGGTGACCAGGCTCTGAGGATTTCACCGAGGCTGTAGGGCGAAGCCACGGTGCTGCGCGGCAGGCCGAAACCGCCGGTGCTGGCGCTCACCACGGAAGCCGAGACGGCACCGACGATGTGTTGGCCTGCGGCGCGCTTTGGCTGCCAGACTTTCAGGAACAGCGTCAGGGAAATCAGGCTGGCCAGGGCCGAGGTGATGTCCGGCAGTTCCGGGCCGATGAAGTTCGACGTGAAGTATTGGGTAATGGCAAAGCTCAAACCGGCTACCAGCGCTGCCGGCCAGGTTTCCCGCACGCCGCGCAGGCCATCCATCATGAACACCAGCCAGAACGGCACGAACAGCGACAGCAGCGGCAGTTGGCGGCCCGTCATGGCGCCGATCTTGAACGCGTCGATACCGGTGACTTGCCCGGCAACGATGATCGGAATCCCCAGGGCTCCGAACGCAACCGGCGCGGTGTTGGCGATCAGGCACAGGCCCGCGGCGTACAGCGGGTTGAAGCCCAGTCCTACCAACAGTGCGGCGGTAATCGCGACCGGCGCACCGAAACCGGCAGCACCTTCCAGGAAGGCGCCGAAGCAGAAGCCGATCAGCAGCACTTGCAGGCGCTGGTCGTCGGTGATCGACAGCACCGAGCTGCGGATCACTTCGAACTGACCACTCTTGACCGTCAGTTTGTAGAGGAATACCGCCGCCACGATGATCCAGGCAATCGGCCACAGACCGTAGGCGAAACCATAGCCGGCGGCGGCGAAGGCCATGTCGACCGGCATCTGGAAGGCGAAGATCGCCACGGCAATGGACAAGGCCAGCGTGATACTGCCGGCCACGTGTCCTTTGAGTCGGAACACGGCCAATGCCAGGAAGAAAAACACGATGGGGATAACGGCCGCGAGCGCGGACACGCCGAGACTGCCGAGCGGAGAATAAAGCTGTTGCCAGGTTTGCATATGGGGTGGCCCCTAATTGTTGTTGGTCAGGCACTGGTCAGCGTTCTTGGATAATTGGTAATACCAATTTACAATCGCTGTTGGGTAGGGTAAAAGCCTTGTAGGCGGCGTGTCAATTTGCCGCCCTAAAACTTTTGTCGAATACGTGGTGCAGAAGTCATCTGGTCCGCTCGACGACATGTCGTCTGGCAGGTGCTGATGCAGCGCTGATAGGCCAGAATAGAGACCCCGGCGAGCCGTCGGGATCGTGGAGAAATGAGTTATGGGGTTTGATCAGATTCGTCAGCGCCGTTTGTCTGACGATATTGTCGAGCAGCTCGAGGGAATGATTCTCGAAGGCACGCTGAAGGCGGGTGAGCGCTTGCCGGCCGAACGTGCGTTGGCCGAGCAGTTCGGCGTGTCACGCCCTTCGTTGCGCGAAGCGATTCAGAAACTGGCGGCCAAGGGCTTGCTGGTCAGTCGCCAGGGCGGTGGCAATTATGTGGTGGAGTCGCTGGGGTCAACCTTCAGCGATCCGCTGCTGCATCTGCTGGAAAGCAACCCTGAAGCGCAGCGCGATCTGCTGGAATTTCGTCACACCCTGGAAGCCTCCTGCGCCTATTACGCAGCCATGCGTGCTACGGACGTTGATCGCGAGCGATTGACCGCGGCCTTCAACGAATTGCAGGACTGTTATACGCGTCACGACGAGGTGAGCCGGGCGGAAGAAGGGGCGGCGGATGCGAAATTCCACCTGGCAATTGCTGAAGCCAGTCACAACGCGGTGTTACTGCACACCATTCGCGGGTTGTTCGATCTGCTCAAGCGTAACGTGGTGACCAACATCGGCGGAATGTACAAACAGCGTACGGAAACCCGCGACATGCTGATCACACAGCACCGGGAGTTGTACCTGGCGATTATTGAAGGAAGGGCCGAGCAGGCGCGGGAAGTCTCCAGCCGACATATCTTGTATGTGCAGGAAGTGCTGGAAGAAGTGCGTCAGGAAGTACAGCGCATGGCTCGGGCGGAGCGGCGCAAGGGAATGTAGTCAGGAGGTTTGATCGTTCCCACGCGTGGGAACGATCAGGTAAGGCGAACTCAAGGCAAAGAGTTAATCTTCCTTGCCCTTGTTGCGCACCGCACGCTGCAACTCGCGACCGGCGTCGCGTTCGCGTTCGGTATCACGCTTGTCGTATTCCTTCTTGCCCTTGCCCAGAGCGATCTCGCACTTGACCATGTGCTTGCTCCAGTACCAGGACAGGCACACGCAGGCGTAACCTTTTTGCTGCACGGCCGTGGCCAGCTTTTCCAGCTCGCGCCGGTTGAGCAGCAATTTTCGGGTGCGGGTCGGATCAGCGATGACGTGGGTGCTGGCGGTCATCAGTGGCGTAATGTGGCTACCGAGCAGCCAGGCTTCGCCATCCTTGAGCAGCACGTAACTGTCGACCAGTTGCAGCTTGCTTGCCCGCAGACTTTTTACTTCCCAGCCGGCCAGGACCAGACCAGCCTCGAACTTGTGCTCGATGAAGTAATCGTGTCGCGCCTTTTTGTTTTGCGCGATGGTCCCTGTTGGGTGTTTCTTCTGTTTAGCCATAGGGGCGGCATTATAGGGAGTTGCACGCGAGTCGGCTACGGTATCGCTACGTGCTTGAGCACGTTGATTGAATCCCGGACAATGCGGCCTCTTTTTTGAACGCTTGGGCGTGATAACGATGTCGACAGACAAGGTTTCTGTCCACGGCAGTTGGGCTAGCCGCTGGGTCTTCATACTCGCCGCGACCGGCTCGGCCGTGGGCCTGGGTAGTATCTGGAAATTCCCGTACATGGTCGGCGTCTACGGCGGCGGCGCCTTCGTGCTGATGTTCCTGGCCTGTATCGCGCTGATCGGTGTGCCGGTCATGCTGGCCGAAACCCTGATCGGCCGCCGCGCCCGTCAGAGTCCGGCCAACGCCTTGAAGGTATTAGCGCTGGAAGCCGGGCATTCGGGTAAATGGTCCTGGGGCGCATTCGCCGGGATGATCACGGCGTTGCTGATCTTGTCTTTCTATAGTGTGGTTGGCGGCTGGTCGCTGGATTACATCATCGACATGGGCCGTGGCGACTTCCAGGGTGCAACACCTGATCAGGTCGGCGCGTACTTTGGAAATGTGATCGCCGACCCATGGCGCCTGACACTTTGGCACACGATTTTCATGCTGCTGTCGGCCGTGGTCATCGCCAAGGGCGTGGTCGCCGGCCTGGAGCGCAGCCTGCGGATCATGATGCCGCTGCTGTTCGTGATGGTGATTGTTCTGCTGGGCTACAGCATGACCACCGGCCATTTCATGGAAGGCGTGCATTTCATGTTCGACTTCCACCCGGAAAAAGTACTCGACGGCTTGCTGCCCGCCATGGGGCACGCGTTTTTTTCCCTGAGCGTGGGCGTCGGCTCGATCATGATCTACGGCGCCTATATGCCGAAGAATTCATCGATTTCCGGCACCATCGTCGGCGTGGCACTGCTCGATACCTTCGTTTCCCTGGTAGCTGGTCTGGCATTGTTTCCGATCGTGTTCGCCGCGGGCCTGAACCCGAGCGAGGGCCCTGGCCTGATGTTCGTAAGCCTGCCATTTGCCTTTGGTAACGTAGCGTTTGGCCAGTTGATGGGCGTAGTGTTCTTCGTGCTCGTAGCGATTGCAGCCTGGAGCTCGGCGATTTCCTTGCTTGAGCCGATGGTGGCTTACCTGGTTGAACGTACGAAAGTCAGCCGCGCCTGGGTGACCTTTTGGCTGTCATTTATCTGCTGGTTTGTCGGTCTGGGCACGGTGTTTTCCTTCAATATCTGGAAGGAAGCCAAATTTTTCGTGAACGAAGGCGGAATGTTCCACCTCTATCAATGGGGTGCGGCCGGTGGGCTGGACTTCTTTGGTGTGATCGATTTCTTCACCTCGCGGATCATGTTGCCACTCGGTGGTTTGTGTTTCGTGGTGTTTGCAGGCTGGGTGATGGGGCGTGAAGCGGTACGCGACGAGTTGTCGATCCGCAACCCTGCGTTGTTCGCCCTGTCCTTGTTCTTGATGCGCTATGTGGCGCCCATCGGCATTCTCGTAGTGTTTGCCGCCCAGCTGTGGAAGTGACGCTGACATGACGACACACATTCAACGTTCGGCCCTGCTGCCGTATCCGGCACAAGCGCTGTATGACCTGGTCAACGACGTGGCGCGTTACCCGGAATTTCTGCCGTGGTGCTCATCGGCCGAAGTCCTGGAGAGTTCTTCTGAGCATATGCGCGCTAGCGTAGGTGTTGCCAAGGGTGGGCTGAGCCAGCATTTCGTGACGCGCAACACGCTGGTGCCTGGGCATTCGATCGAGATGAATCTCGAGGAAGGCCCATTCAATCAATTGCATGGCGTCTGGGTGTTCAAACCGTTGGGCGAGAAAGCCTGCAAGATCAGTCTGGATCTGTCGTTCGATTACGCCGGGTCGATTGTCCGCGCGACCTTGGGGCCGTTGTTCAATCAGGCGGCCAATACGCTGGTGGATGCCTTCTGCCAGCGCGCCAAGCAAATGCATGGTTGAGGCCGTGATCGACGTTGAGGTGGTGTATGCCGCCATTGATCGCCAAGTGCTTCTCTCGGTGGCGGTTCCAGCAGGAACGACAGTGCGGGCAGCTTTGCTGAAGTCAGGCATCGGCGAGGCGTTTTCCGAGCTGGATCTGGCCAGTTGCCGGGTGGGGATCTTCGGTAAAGTGATCGCTGATCCGGACAAGCATCCTGTCCAGGCTGGAGATCGCATCGAGATATACCGGCCATTGCTGGCTGATCCGAAAGAGGTTCGTCGGTTGCGCGCAGCCAAGGCTGCTGAGGCCAAAACCCGGAATCAGTGATTCGCTCAAGCGCTGGACAATAAAAAACCCGGACATGCCGGGTTTTTTATTGCGTCGCAAATTATTGCGGTGAGGTTTCCAGAGGTTCTGGAGTCGGGACTGGAACGGTTTCTACACCGTCGACATCCTTCTGGATCTGGTCCAGCAACGAACCTGGCTTGACCGGTTTTTCTGGTTTCGGCTTCTCGGCGTTTTCTGCTGGCGCATCAACTGTAGTGCCGCTGTCCTTGCCGAGAATGGCTTCGTCGCGGCTCACGCCTGGCATGAAATCACCAGAGAGGCTGACAAGTTGGTCATTTGGGTTGAAGATAACGCTAATGCGTTCCTGTTGGCGTTCACCGCCACCCGGTTGCAGGCTGTACAGATAATCCCAGCGATCGGCATGGAACGTGTCGGTCAGCAGAGGGTTGCCCATGATAAACCGTACTTGCTTGCGGGTCATTCCCGGGCGTAACTGGTCTATCATGTCCTGCGTGACGACATTGCCCTGCTGGATGTCGATTTTGTAAACCCCGGGGAATGAACAACCGGCGAGTGCGAGCAGTCCCACAAAGGTGAAACTGGTTAGCAAGAGCTTGGTGTTTTGCATCGGTGGGCGACTTCCACTATCTTGGCTGGGACAACGTAAACGCCGATCATACCCGCATTAAGAGAAGCTGCGAAGCAGCATCGCGAGAAAGCTGACCATGGTTGAAAATAGCGAACTACGCAAAGCCGGCCTCAAAGTGACCCTTCCACGGGTCAAAATTCTGCAAATGCTCGATTCCGCCGAGCAACGCCACATGAGTGCCGAGGACGTCTACAAGGCGCTGATGGAAGCTGGTGAGGACGTCGGTCTGGCCACGGTTTACCGTGTCCTGACCCAGTTCGAGGCAGCTGGCCTTGTGGTGCGGCACAACTTCGACGGGGGCCATGCGGTCTTCGAGCTGGACGACGGCAAGCATCACGACCATATGGTCAACGTCGAGACCAGTGAAGTGATCGAATTCTTCGACGAAGAAATCGAGCGACTGCAGAAGGCAATCGTCGACAAGTATGGCTTCGAGATGGTTGATCACAACCTTGTACTGTACGTACGCAAGAAAAAGTAAGCATGTCGCGCGAACTTAAGGTTCGCGAAACGAGCGAAGGCGACCCCAGGGTCGCCTTCGTGCTTTCTGCCGGTCTTAAATTTTCGCGGTGACGACCATTTTCCTGGCATGAGCCAGAGATTCCTTGGTGAGGTCGATGCCTCCCAGCATCCGCGCCACTTCTTCGACACGATCGTTCTTGCTCAGCTTGGAGACGGCTGTGTGAGTGGCATCTTCGCCGCGCACTTTGTGTACGAATAGATGTTGATGTCCCTGCGCTGCTACTTGCGGCAAGTGAGTTACCGTCAATACCTGCCCGCGCTCCCCAAGTCGACGCAGCAATTGGCCCACGATTTCGGCGGTCGGACCACCGATGCCCACGTCCACTTCGTCGAACACCAGGGTCGGTACGCGGGAGGTCTGCGCGGTGATCACTTGAATCGCCAGGCTGATCCGTGACAATTCGCCGCCGGATGCCACTTTTGCCAGCGCTTTCAAAGGTTGGCCCGGGTTAGCACTCACCAGCAGCTCTACCTGCTCAAGGCCATTGGGTAGCAGTTCTTCGCTACTGTTGGGGCGCAGCTCGATAGTGAAGCGCCCACCCGGCATGCCCAGTCGCTGGATCTCATGCTCCACGGCGCTGGCCAGGCTGTTCGAGGCCTGGTGGCGCAAATCGCTCAGCTCACGAGCCTTCTCCTGATAATGACGGGCATAGGAAGACAGTTCATCACTCAGTCGCTCGATGGATTCGTCGTTGGCATTCAGGGTTTCGATTTCATCCAGCAAGCGCTGCTGCATCTCGGCCACTTCGGTCGGTTGGATGCGGTGTTTGCGCGCCATGGTATAGATCGCATCAAGGCGTTCCTCCAGGTACTGAAGACGTGCTGGATCGGCGTCGAAGTTATCAAGGAAGCGGTTCAGTTCTCCCACGGCTTCTTCGACCTGGATCTGCGCACTCGTCAGCAGGCTGCTGGCTTCACCCAGGGCCCCAATCGAATTGTTGACGCTCGAAAGGCGATTGAGGCTGGCGGTGAGGGCGTTCAGCACATTTCCGGAATCACTTTCGCTGCATTGCTCGACCACCTGCCGGCAAATGCCCAGCAGGGTTTCGGCGTTGGTCAGGTTCTTGTGTTCCTGTTCCAGCTGCTCCAGCTCGTTTTCGCCGAGGCCGAGGTTTTCCAGCTCTTCGAGTTGATAACTGAGCAATTGATGGCGAGCGCGCTGCTCGTCGCCGGAATTGGAAAGGCGTTCCAGCTCCTGGCGGGTCTGGCGCCAGCGTTGCGCGGCCAGGTGTACCTGGCGGGCAAGGTCCGTTGCACCGGCGTACTCGTCGAGCAGACGGCGGTGCGTGTCGGTCTTGAGCAGGGATTGATGTTCGTGCTGGCTGTGGATATCGATCAGCAGTTCACCCAGGGCTTTGAGGTCGCCGAGGGGGCAGGGCGTGCCGTTGATGTAGCCACGCGAGCGTCCTTCAGCGGTGATCACCCGGCGCAGGATGCACGGGCCATCGCTCTCCAGGTCACGCTCGGCCAGCCAAACGCTGGCTTCTGGAATATCGACCAGGTCGAAGGTTGCCAGGATATCGGCCTTGTCGGCGCCGGGACGGACCACGCCGCTGTCGGCGCGATCGCCCAGGGTCAGGCCGAGGGCATCGAGCATGATCGACTTGCCGGCGCCGGTTTCCCCAGTGATCACGCTCATCCCGCGATCGAGTTCGAGATCGAGATGTTCAACGATGGCGTAGTTATGTACGGACAGGTGCACCAGCATAAAGGCCGCTCCCAGGCTTTAGGTCTGGTTATTTATACAGTGTTTTGTTTCTGGCTGACAATGCCCTCCCTTAGCTCGATTTGCTTGATCCGACGAAATCTTTAGTGCGCCTGGGAATGACAATGCAGCTGTTTTTTGTAGGGTTAATAAATAAGCGCCCCTTGAAGCTGAATTTTGCGGCCCCATATAGCTGGGCAGAAGCGCGAGTTGAGCTCGCGGACGATATTGAAAGGAGAAATCTATGGCTGACGAACAGACAGTGGATACGCAAAATCTAGACGCCGATCAGGCTGCCCAGGATTCGGGTGATGAACTGGCGACTCGTGTTCAAGTGCTCGAAGAGCAATTGGCTGGCGCTCATGATCAGGCTTTGCGTGTAGCGGCTGATCTGCAGAACGTCCGCCGTCGCGCCGAGCAGGATGTAGAAAAGGCTCACAAGTTCGCACTGGAGAAATTCGCCGGTGACCTGTTGCCGATCATCGACAGCCTGGAGCGTGGTCTGGAGTTATCCAGCCCGGATGACGAAAGCATTCGTCCAATGCGCGAAGGCATCGAGCTGACCCTGAAAATGTTCCAGGACACCCTGAAGCGTTATCAGCTGGAAGCGATCGATCCGCATGGCGAACCGTTCAACGCCGTTCAGCATCAGGCAATGGCCATGCAGGAAAGCGCCGACGTCGAGCCGAACAGCGTGCTCAAGGTGTTCCAGAAGGGCTATCAGCTCAACGGTCGCCTGCTGCGCCCGGCCATGGTCGTGGTCAGCAAGGCTCCGGCACCGGTTTCGCCTTCGATTGACGAGCAGGCTTGAAATTAGCCGCAAGGCCCCCATTTAGAAGTCAAGCGTTTAAGTGCTACCGCAGTTAGCCACCACTGCTGCGGCAACCAAATCCAAAGTTTCGGGAGAGTGAACATGGGCAAAATTATCGGTATCGACCTGGGGACTACCAACTCCTGCGTCTCCGTGCTTGAAAACGGCGTAGCCAAAGTTATTGAAAACGCTGAAGGCACGCGTACCACGCCGTCGATCATCGCTTACGCCAACGATGGTGAAATCCTCGTTGGCCAATCGGCCAAGCGTCAGGCTGTGACCAATCCGCACAACACCCTGTATGCGGTGAAGCGTCTGATCGGTCGTAAGTTCGACGAAGAAGTCGTACAGAAAGATATCAAGATGGTCCCGTACAAAATCGCCAAGGCTGACAACGGCGATGCATGGGTTGAAGTGAACGGCCAGAAAATGTCGCCGCCACAAATCTCGGCTGAAATTCTGAAGAAAATGAAGAAGACCGCCGAAGACTACCTCGGCGAGCCAGTGACCGAAGCGGTGATCACCGTTCCGGCCTACTTCAACGACAGCCAGCGTCAAGCCACTAAAGACGCCGGCCGCATCGCGGGCCTGGACGTAAAACGTATCATCAACGAACCAACCGCCGCCGCTCTGGCTTACGGTATGGACAAGGCGAAGGGCGATCACACCGTAATCGTTTACGACTTGGGCGGCGGTACTTTCGACGTTTCCGTGATCGAAATCGCTGAAGTCGATGGCGAGCACCAGTTCGAAGTACTGGCCACCAACGGTGACACGTTCCTGGGCGGTGAAGACTTTGACATTCGTCTGATCGACTACCTCGTCGACGAATTCAAGAAAGAAAGCGGGATGAACCTTAAAGGTGACCCGCTGGCCATGCAGCGCCTGAAAGAAGCCGCTGAAAAAGCCAAGATCGAACTGTCTTCGAGCAATTCGACCGACGTGAACCTGCCGTACATCACTGCAGACGCTACCGGTCCTAAGCATTTGAACGTGAAAATCTCCCGCGCCAAGCTCGAAGCGCTGGTAGAAGACCTGGTTCAACGCACCATCGAACCTTGCCGCATCGCTCTGAAAGACTCGGGCATCGACATCGGCGCCATCAACGACGTGATCCTGGTCGGCGGTCAGACCCGTATGCCACTGGTTCAGAAGCTGGTGACCGAGTTCTTCGGTAAAGAAGCGCGTAAAGATGTGAACCCGGACGAAGCGGTTGCCATGGGTGCTGCTATCCAGGGCGCGGTATTGGCCGGTGACGTGAAAGACGTTCTGCTGCTGGACGTCAGCCCGCTGACTCTGGGCATCGAAACCATGGGTGGCGTGATGACCGCGCTGATCGAGAAAAACACCACGATTCCTACCAAGAAATCGCAAGTGTTCTCGACTGCCGACGACAACCAGGGCGCTGTGACCATTCACGTGCTGCAAGGTGAGCGTAAGCAAGCCGCTCAGAACAAGTCTTTGGGCAAGTTCGACCTGGCCGAGATTCCACCAGCACCACGTGGCGTGCCACAAATTGAAGTGACCTTCGACATCGACGCCAACGGCATTCTGCACGTAGGCGCCAAAGACAAGGCTACCGGCAAGACTCAGTCGATCGTGATCAAGGCCAACTCCGGTCTGTCCGAGGAAGAGATTCAGCAGATGATTCGCGATGCTGAAGCCAACGTCGACGCAGATCGCCAGTTCGAAGAGTTGGCCGCCGCTCGTAACCAGGGCGATGCGCTGGTTCACTCGACGCGCAAAATGGTCGCTGACGCTGGCGACAAAGTGACCGCTGAAGAGAAGACTGCAATCGAAGCCGCAGTAGTTGCCCTGGAAGCCGCCGTCAAAGGCGACGACAAGGCTGCTATCGACGCCAAAGTTGAAGAACTGTCGAAAGTCTCCGCGCCAGTGGCTCAGAAAATGTACGCCGAGCAGGCTCAGCCCGCTGAAGGCGCTGCACCGCACGACGAAAAAGCTGAAAAGGCTGACGACGTTGTCGACGCTGAGTTTGAAGAAGTCAAAGACCACAAGTAAGTTGTTGGTCGCCCGGTTGACTGCCTTCAGGCGGTGACTGGTAGGATGTCGCCGCGCGGGAGCTTGCTCCCGCGTTGGCGTGTCTGGAGTTAGCGAATTTTTACAGCATGCGACAAGGCTCGTGTGTTGGCGGTATGGCCGGGAATGCTCCTGCTTTTCGAGCCGAAAGTACCGCATCGAATCAAAGACCAGGATCGTTGAATTGACGTGAGTTGGGTCCGGGCCTGTATTGGGGCTCAACGAGTTTGGCAAGGCTCAGGAGAGGTTTGCCGAACGTCCTTAAGAGTGCAAAGACTTATGGCAAAGCGTGACTATTACGAAGTATTGGGTGTTGAGCGTGGCTCAAGCGAAGCAGACCTGAAAAAGGCCTACCGTCGCCTGGCGATGAAGCACCACCCGGACCGTAATCCCGATGACAAAGCGTCGGAAGATATGTTCAAGGAGGCCAACGAGGCCTACGAAGTGCTGTCCGATTCCAGTAAGCGCGCGGCCTACGACCAGTACGGTCATGCCGGTGTCGACCCGAGCATGGGTGGCGGCGGTGCCGGGTTTGGCGGTCAGAACTTCTCCGACATCTTTGGTGATGTCTTCAGTGACTTCTTCGGCGGCGGTCGCGGCGGTTCTCGTGGCGGCGCTCAGCGCGGCAGCGACCTGCGCTACACCCTGGAACTGAATCTGGAAGAAGCGGTGCGCGGTACAACCGTGAATATCCGTGTTCCGACATTGGTCAACTGCAAGCCGTGCGACGGTTCGGGTGCCAAGAAAGGCTCCTCGCCGATCACTTGCCCGACGTGTGGCGGTATCGGTCAAGTCCGTATGCAGCAGGGCTTTTTCTCGGTGCAGCAGACGTGCCCGCGCTGCCATGGCCAGGGCAAGATCATTTCCGATCCGTGCGACTCTTGCGATGGTCAAGGTCGTGTCGAAGAGTACAAAACCCTCTCGGTGAAAGTGCCGGCCGGTGTCGATACCGGTGACCGAATTCGTCTGTCCGGCGAAGGCGAGGCGGGTGCTCAGGGTGGTCCGACTGGCGACCTGTATGTGGTGATCAACGTGCGTGAGCACGCGATCTTCCAGCGCGACGGCAAGCACCTGTTCTGCGAAGTGCCAATCAGTTTTGTCGATGCCGCGCTGGGTGGTGAGCTGGAGATTCCGACCCTTGATGGTCGAGTCAAACTGAAAATCCCTGAAGGAACTCAGACCGGCAAGCAGTTCCGTGTTCGCGGCAAGGGCGTTGCGCCAGTGCGCGGCGGCGGTGCTGGTGACTTGATGTGCCGAGTGGCTGTCGAAACCCCTGTCAATCTGGGGCGTCGTCAGCGCGAACTGCTGGAAGAGTTCCGTAGCTCGCTGGCAGATGACAACAGCCATTCGCCTAAAACCACTGGTTGGTTCGAAGGCGTGAAGCGCTTCTTCGGCGATTTGTAAGGAGTCGGCATGCGACGTATAGCTGTGATGGGCGCTGCCGGGCGCATGGGCAAGATTCTGGTCGAGGCGGTGCAGCAACGCGCGCCGCTGACCGGGCTGACGGCAGCCATCGTACGCCCCGGCAGTACGCTGATTGGCGTGGATGCTGGTGAGCTGGCGTCGCTGGGGCGTATCGGCGTTCCACTGTCCGGCAATCTGGACGCGGTGACTGATGAGTTCGACGTGCTGATCGACTTCACGCTTCCGGAAGTCATGCTGAAAAACCTGGCGTTCTGCCGTAAGGCGGGTAAGGCCATGGTGATCGGCACGACGGGGTTGGACGCCGCACAGAAGCAGTTGCTGGCCGAGGCCGGCAAGGATATTCCGATCGTGTTCGCGGCCAATTTCAGTGTCGGTGTAAACCTGTCGCTGAAGCTGCTCGACATGGCTGCTCGTGTGCTGGGTGACGATGCAGATATAGAGATCATCGAGGCTCATCATCGGCACAAGATCGATGCTCCTTCAGGTACGGCTTTGCGCATGGGCGAAGTTATCGCAAGCGCCCTGGATCGTGATCTGCAGAAGGTTGCGGTCTATGGCCGTGAAGGTCATACCGGTGCTCGCGAGCGTGAAACGATCGGCTTTGCCACTGTTCGCGGTGGTGATGTGGTCGGCGATCATACGGTGCTGTTCGCCTGTGAGGGTGAGCGACTGGAAATCACGCATAAAGCGTCCAGTCGCATGACCTTCGCCAAGGGCGCGGTACGTGCTGCGTTGTGGCTGGACGGTCGTGAGTCGGGTCTTTACGACATGCAAGACGTACTCGATCTGCGTTAAGATGCGCCCGAAATCGGGTTCAAATAGTGTGTTTGAGCCCGGTTTTACTCCGTCAAGCGACGTCCTGTCGCATTCCCCGGCCTTTAAGGCTCATTGGCGGTAGACCAGAAATGCCTTTTTCTGTAAGCTACAGCTTTAGTGTGTCCACTAAAAGCGCGCAGAATTATTCGGTGAAGAAGCGGGGTGACGTGTCCATACGTCACTCCGCTTTTTTACAACCTGCGATCGCCCTTTCAGGCTTTATTTACGGGAGGTCTTCTTGACTAAGCCAGCCATACTCGCCCTTGCTGATGGCAGCATTTTTCGCGGCGAAGCCATTGGAGCCGACGGTCAAACCGTTGGTGAGGTGGTGTTCAACACCGCAATGACCGGCTATCAGGAAATTCTTACCGATCCTTCCTACGCCCAACAGATTGTTACCCTGACTTACCCGCACATCGGCAACACCGGCACCACGCCGGAAGACGCCGAGTCCGACCGCGTCTGGTCCGCGGGTCTGGTTATCCGTGACCTGCCACTGGTTGCGAGCAACTGGCGTAACACGATGTCTCTGTCCGACTACCTGAAAGCCAACAACGTTGTGGCAATCGCTGGTATCGACACTCGCCGCCTGACGCGCATCCTGCGTGAAAAAGGCGCGCAGAACGGCTGCATCATGGCCGGTGACAACATTTCCGAAGAGGCCGCCATCGCCGCCGCTCAGGGTTTCCCTGGCCTCAAAGGCATGGACCTGGCGAAAGTCGTCAGCACCAAAGAGAAGTACGAGTGGCGCTCGACTGTCTGGGATCTGAAAACCGACAGCCACGCAACCATCGAAGCCTCTGAGCTGCCGTACCACGTGGTTGCCTACGACTACGGCGTCAAGCTGAACATCCTGCGCATGCTCGTCGATCGCGGTTGCCGCGTGACCGTAGTGCCGGCTCAAACTCCAGCTGCTGAAGCTCTGGCTCTGAAACCGGACGGTGTGTTCCTGTCCAACGGCCCTGGTGATCCGGAGCCTTGCGATTACGCGATCCAGGCGATCAAGGATGTGCTGAAAACCGAAATTCCGGTCTTCGGTATCTGCCTTGGTCACCAACTGCTGGCCCTGGCCTCCGGTGCCAAGACCCTGAAAATGGGTCACGGCCACCACGGTGCCAACCACCCGGTCCAGGATCTGGATACCGGTGTGGTGATGATCACCAGCCAGAACCACGGTTTTGCGGTAGACGAAGCGACCCTGCCAGCCAACGTTCGGGCGATCCACAAATCGTTGTTCGACGGCACCCTGCAAGGTATCGAGCGTACCGACAAGAGCGCCTTCAGCTTCCAGGGTCACCCTGAAGCCAGCCCTGGCCCGAACGACGTAGCACCACTGTTTGATCGCTTCATCAATGAAATGGCCAAGCGACGCTGATCGCTCGCCTTGATGCAGCAAAGCTTGAGGGTGGTCCCGACACACGGTGGCCCCCTCAGGTCTTCAAAGATTGAACAAGACGGCTTGCCGACTGACCTGCGGATTTGAGTGACAAACCCATGCCAAAACGTACAGACATTAAAAGCATCCTGATTCTCGGCGCTGGCCCGATCGTGATCGGCCAGGCCTGCGAATTCGACTACTCCGGCGCCCAGGCTTGTAAAGCCCTGCGCGAGGAGGGTTACCGCGTCATCCTGGTGAACTCCAACCCAGCGACCATCATGACCGACCCGGACATGGCTGACGCCACGTACATCGAGCCGATCAAATGGCAGACCGTTGCCAAGATCATCGAGAAAGAGCGTCCGGACGCGCTGCTGCCGACCATGGGTGGCCAGACCGCTCTGAACTGCGCACTGGATCTGGAGCGCGAAGGCGTTCTGGAGAAGTTTGGCGTAGAGATGATCGGCGCCAACGCTGACACCATCGACAAGGCTGAAGACCGTTCGCGCTTCGACAAGGCGATGAAATCCATCGGCCTGGATTGCCCGCGTTCGGGTATCGCCCACAGCATGGAAGAGGCCAACGTGGTCCTCGAGAAGCTCGGCTTCCCGTGCATCATCCGTCCGTCCTTCACCATGGGCGGCACCGGTGGCGGTATCGCTTACAACCGTGAAGAGTTCGAAGAAATCTGCGCCCGCGGCCTCGACCTGTCGCCGACCAAAGAACTGCTGATCGACGAATCCCTGATCGGCTGGAAAGAGTACGAGATGGAGGTTGTCCGCGATAAGAAGGACAACTGCATCATCGTCTGCTCTATCGAAAACTTTGACCCGATGGGCGTGCACACCGGTGACTCGATCACCGTTGCTCCGGCACAAACCCTGACGGACAAGGAATACCAGATCATGCGTAACGCCTCGTTGGCGGTACTGCGTGAGATCGGCGTGGAAACAGGCGGCTCCAACGTTCAGTTTGGCATCTGCCCGGACACTGGCCGTATGGTCGTGATCGAGATGAACCCGCGTGTATCCCGCTCTTCGGCGCTGGCCTCGAAAGCCACTGGTTTCCCGATTGCGCGTATCGCTGCCAAGCTGGCGATCGGCTACACCCTGGACGAACTGCAGAACGAAATCACCGGCGGCGCTACTCCTGCATCCTTCGAGCCGTCCATCGACTACGTCGTGACCAAGCTGCCACGCTTCGCCTTCGAGAAATTCCCGAAAGCCGACGCGCGCCTGACCACTCAAATGAAGTCGGTGGGTGAAGTCATGGCCATCGGCCGGACTTTCCAGGAATCCCTGCAGAAAGCTCTGCGCGGTCTGGAAGTGGGCGTTTGCGGCCTGGACGAGAAGCTCGACCTGAGCAATCCGGAAAGCATGAGCATCCTCAAGCGCGAACTGACCGTGCCGGGTGCCGAGCGTATCTGGTACGTGGCTGACGCCTTCCGTGCCGGCCTGTCGGTCGAAGACATCTTCGGCATGAACATGATCGACCCGTGGTTCCTGGTGCAGATCGAAGATCTGATCAAGGAAGAAGAGAAGGTCAAGACCTTGGGTCTGGCCAGCATCGACCGCGACGTGATGTTCCGCCTCAAGCGCAAAGGCTTCTCCGACATGCGTCTGGCCAAGCTGCTGGGCGTGACCGAGAAGGCTCTGCGTCGCCACCGTCACAAACTTGAGATTTTCCCGGTCTACAAGCGCGTTGACACCTGCGCGGCCGAGTTCGCCACCGACACCGCTTACCTCTACTCGACGTACGAGGAAGAGTGTGAAGCCGCGCCGTCGGGCCGCGACAAGATCATGATCCTCGGCGGCGGTCCAAACCGTATCGGCCAGGGCATCGAGTTCGACTACTGCTGCGTACACGCGGCATTGGCCCTGCGCGAAGACGGTTACGAGACCATCATGGTCAACTGCAACCCGGAAACCGTTTCCACCGACTACGACACCTCTGATCGCCTGTACTTCGAACCAGTCACCCTGGAAGACGTACTGGAAATCGTCCGCGTCGAGAAGCCGAAAGGCGTGATCGTCCAGTACGGCGGCCAAACCCCGCTGAAACTGGCTCGTGCCCTGGAAGAAGCTGGCGTGCCGATCATCGGCACCAGCCCTGACGCCATCGACCGTGCCGAAGACCGTGAGCGCTTCCAGCAAATGGTCGAGCGCCTGAACCTGCGTCAGCCGCCAAACGCCACCGTGCGCAGCGAAGACGAAGCGATTCGTGCGGCCAGCAAGATCGGTTACCCGCTGGTGGTTCGTCCGTCCTACGTACTGGGCGGCCGCGCGATGGAAATCGTTTACGAAGAAGAAGAGCTCAAGCGCTACCTGCGTGACGCGGTGAAAGTGTCCAACGACAGCCCGGTGCTGCTCGACCACTTCCTCAACTGCGCCATCGAAATGGACGTAGATGCAGTCTGCGACGGCACCGACGTGGTGATCGGCGCGATCATGCAGCACATCGAGCAGGCCGGCGTTCACTCCGGTGACTCCGCGTGCTCCCTGCCGCCGTACTCGCTGCCTGCACACATCCAGGACGAGATGCGTGAACAGGTCAAGAAAATGGCCCTGGAACTGGGCGTTGTCGGCCTGATGAACGTTCAGTTGGCGCTGCAAGGCGAAGACATCTACGTCATCGAAGTCAACCCGCGCGCTTCCCGTACCGTACCGTTCGTATCGAAGTGCATTGGTGTTTCCCTGGCGATGATCGCGGCTCGTGTGATGGCCGGTAAAACCCTGAAGGAAATCGGTTTCACCAAAGAAATCATTCCGAACTTCTACAGTGTGAAAGAGGCGGTGTTCCCATTCGCCAAATTCCCTGGTGTGGACCCGATCCTGGGCCCAGAGATGAAGTCCACTGGTGAAGTGATGGGCGTGGGCGACACCTTCGGTGAGGCGTTTGCCAAAGCCCAAATGGGTGCCAGCGAAGTGCTGCCGACCGGCGGTACCGCGTTCATCAGTGTGCGTGATGACGACAAGCCACTGGTTGCAGGCGTGGCTCGTGATCTGATCAACTTGGGCTTCGAAGTGGTCGCCACTGCCGGTACTGCCAAGCTGATCGAAGCCGCAGGCCTGAAAGTGCGTCGTGTGAACAAGGTGACCGAGGGTCGTCCGCACGTGGTCGACATGATCAAGAACGACGAAGTCACCCTGATCATCAACACCACCGAAGGTCGTCAGTCGATCGCTGATTCGTACTCCATTCGTCGTAATGCCTTGCAGCACAAGATTTACTGCACCACTACCATTGCTGCTGGCGAAGCTATCTGCGAAGCGCTGAAGTTCGGTCCCGAGAAGACCGTGCGCCGCTTGCAGGATCTACACGCAGGATTGAAGGCATGATCAAATACCCAATGACCGTCCAGGGCGCTAAAGCCCTGGAAGAAGAACACGCTCACCTGACTAAGGTCGTCCGTCCGAAGCTCAGCCAGGACATCGGTACGGCCCGAGAGTTGGGTGACTTGAAAGAAAACGCCGAATACCACGCTGCTCGCGAGCAGCAAGGTATGGTCGAGGCGCGGATCCGCGACATCGAAGGCCGCATGCAAAACGCGGTGATCATTGATGTCACGACCATTCCTCACACCGGCAAGGTGATCTTCGGCACCACCGTTGAAATCGCCAACGTCGAGACGGATGAAAGCGTCACTTACCACATCGTTGGTGAGGATGAGGCTGACTTCAAGCTCGGCAAGATTTCGGTCGGCTCGCCATTGGCCCGCGCCTTGATTGCCAAGGAAGAGGGTGATGTGGTTGCCGTGAAAACGCCTGGCGGCGTTATCGAGTACGAGATTGTCGAAGTTCGCCACATCTAAGCGCAGGCGCCCGCTACGTGCGGGCGCCATGCTTTGGCAGCTGACTCAGATGTTGTGGGTTGGTGGTCTGTGGCTGTTGCACATCGGTCTGCTGCCGGTGCTGGGCAAAATTGGCCTGGCACCGCTGCTGATCGACGAAATCGCAGGCATGCTTGATGCGCTGATGGTGGGGTTCGCCGCAACGTGTGTGATTTTTCAGGCTTTGGTGCTGGTTCAGACCGAGGGCCTTGCCAGTCTATGGCGCGATATTCGCGGGCAACTGCTGCTGATGGCGCTTTATGCGTGTGCGATGTATGCCGCGGTGCTTATTGGCTGGCCAGATGCCGTGCGTTGGCAGGTGTTCAGCTATCTTGTTCTGGGCTTTTCCGGGCTGGTGCTGGTGTTGCAGCCGGTGCCTGGATGGAGTGGCAGGGTGCGCGAAGCACACCCTTGACCCTTGCCATCACTTGAAGCGATGGACGTTCGACAGCTGCTTGTTGACGCTGAAGTTCTTGCGGTAAATCAGTGCCATCTTGCCGATGACCTGAACCAGGTCCGCTTTGCCGACCTTGCACAGTTCTGCGATGTTCGCCAGGCGCGACTCGCGATCGAGGATGTTGAGCTTGATTTTAATCAGCTCGTGATCCGCCAAAGCGCGTTCAAGTTCGGCTAACACACCTTCAGTCAAACCGTTGTCAGCCACAGTTAAAACTGGTTTCAGATGGTGGCCAATGGATTTGTATTGTTTCTTCTGCTCTTGAGTGAGCGGCATAATCTGACCCCTGCGTCTGATCTTGTAAAAAGCGGCGGCCAGTTTACCCGAGCGAGTCCGGGACCGCCCAGTTAATCACGACCCGTTTTATTTTTTGAGGTGGCCCGTGGCCCGTTCCAAGACAAGCCTTAAATGGCTGCAAGAGCATTTCAACGACCCATTCGTGAAAATGGCGCAAAAAGACGGGTATCGCTCCCGTGCCAGCTACAAGCTGCTGGAGATTCAGGAAAGAGACCGTTTGATCCGTCCAGGCATGAGCGTGATCGACCTGGGCGCCGCCCCGGGTGGCTGGTCCCAGGTGACCAGTCGTCTGATTGGTGGGCAAGGCACGCTGATCGCTTCCGACATCCTGGAAATGGACAGCATCCCGGATGTGACCTTCATTCAGGGCGACTTCACCGAGGACGCCGTACTGGCGCAGATTCTCGAAGCGGTCGGAAAAAACGAGGTGGACCTTGTGATTTCCGATATGGCCCCCAATATGAGTGGATTGGCGTCTGTTGATATGCCTCGATCGATGTTCCTGTGTGAGTTGGCACTGGATCTTGCGACTCGGGTGTTGAAGCCAGGTGGTGATTTTTTGATCAAGGTCTTCCAGGGTGAAGGCTTCGATGAGTACCACAAGAGCGTGCGCAAGCAGTTCGAGAAGGTCACGACGCGCAAGCCGAAATCGTCGCGCGACCGTTCCCGAGAGCAGTACCTGCTGGGCCGTGGTTTCCGTGGTCGCAGTGAGGAATAAGAGGTTTTTGACCGGGGTGATAGGTTTTTCGTATTTCGCCCCGTGAGCATTAGCGAATATTGTGCAGAAAGTGTTTCACAAAGGGTTACAGACGGCGCCTGCCAGAGCCGTAGGTAATGTAGTAAGTTAGGCCGGTGAATATCATGCGAAGCGCGCGCCATTAGCGGAGCTTGCTTCAGAGGGTAGTTAATTGAACGATATGGCAAAGAATCTGATCCTGTGGTTGATCATCGCGGCTGTCCTGGTGACAGTGATGAACAACTTCTCCAGCCCTAACGAGCCGCAGACCCTCAACTATTCCGACTTCATCCAGCAGGTCAAGGATGGGAAGGTCGAGCGCGTAGCGGTTGACGGCTACGTGATTACCGGCAAACGCAACGATGGCGACAGCTTCAAGACCATTCGTCCGGCAATCCAGGACAACGGTCTGATCGGCGACCTCGTGGACAACCATGTCGTAGTCGAAGGCAAGCAGCCTGAACAGCAAAGCATCTGGACTCAGCTCCTGGTGGCAAGCTTCCCGATCCTGGTGATCATCGCCGTGTTCATGTTCTTCATGCGGCAGATGCAGGGCGGCGCCGGTGGCAAGGGCGGGCCGATGAGCTTCGGCAAGAGCAAGGCGCGCCTGCTCTCCGAGGATCAGGTGAAAACCACCTTGGGTGACGTTGCCGGTTGTGACGAAGCCAAGGAAGAAGTCGGTGAGTTGGTCGAGTTCCTGCGTGATCCGGGCAAGTTCCAGCGTCTGGGCGGCCGTATTCCACGCGGCGTGCTGATGGTGGGACCTCCGGGGACCGGTAAAACGTTGCTCGCCAAAGCGATTGCAGGCGAAGCAAAAGTACCGTTCTTCACCATTTCCGGTTCCGATTTCGTCGAAATGTTTGTCGGTGTCGGTGCCAGCCGTGTTCGTGACATGTTCGAGCAGGCCAAGAAGCACGCGCCATGCATCATCTTCATCGATGAGATCGACGCCGTCGGTCGTCATCGTGGTGCCGGGATGGGTGGCGGTCACGATGAGCGCGAGCAGACTCTCAACCAGTTGCTGGTAGAGATGGACGGCTTCGAAATGAACGACGGCATCATCGTCATCGCTGCAACCAACCGTCCGGACGTACTGGACCCTGCGTTGCTGCGTCCAGGCCGCTTCGACCGTCAGGTAGTCGTTGGTCTGCCAGATATCCGTGGTCGCGAACAGATTCTCAAGGTTCACATGCGAAAAGTGCCAATGGGTGACGACGTCGCTCCGGCTGTGATCGCTCGTGGTACCCCTGGTTTCTCCGGTGCCGACCTGGCTAACCTGGTGAACGAAGCGTCGTTGTTCGCGGCCCGTGCCGGCAAGCGCATCGTCGAAATGAAAGAGTTCGAATTGGCCAAAGACAAGATCATGATGGGCGCCGAGCGCAAATCCATGGTCATGTCCGAAAAAGAGAAGCAGAACACCGCTTACCACGAGGCAGGTCACGCTATTGTTGGGCGCGTTGTGCCTGAGCATGACCCGGTCTACAAGGTGTCGATCATCCCGCGCGGTCGTGCGCTGGGTGTGACCATGTTTCTGCCGGAAGAAGATCGCTACAGCCTGTCCAAGCGTGCATTGATCAGTCAGATCTGCTCGTTGTACGGCGGTCGTATTGCTGAAGAAATGACC
Organism: Pseudomonas sp. PMCC200344; assembly: GCF_030053095.1. Taxonomy (NCBI): domain Bacteria; kingdom Pseudomonadati; phylum Pseudomonadota; class Gammaproteobacteria; order Pseudomonadales; family Pseudomonadaceae; genus Pseudomonas; species Pseudomonas sp. PMCC200344. Next base: position 902,518 of record NZ_CP125618.1, read on the forward strand.
TTGGGCTTCGACGGCGTCACCACCGGTGCGTCAAACGACATCATGCGTGCCAGCCAGATTGCACGGAACATGGTAACCAAGTGGGGCTTGTCGGAAAAACTCGGCCCGTTGATGTACGCAGAAGAAGAGGGCGAAGTGTTCCTTGGTCGCGGCGGTGGCGGTCAGGGTGCAAGCTTCTCCGGTGAGACAGCCAAGTTGATCGACTCCGAAGTGCGCAGCATCATTGATCAGTGCTACGGCACGGCGAAGCAGATCCTCACCGATAACCGTGACAAGCTCGACGCCATGGCTGATGCCTTGATGAAGTACGAAACGATCGACGCTGATCAGATCGACGACATCATGGCGGGTCGTACGCCTCGTGAACCTCGCGACTGGTCAGGCGGCACCGGTACCTCCGGAACTCCTCCGGTGGCACAGGATCCGCGTCCGGAAACACCGATCGGCGGTCCGGCTGCTGACGTTTAAGGTTTGAAATGACTTCTGTTCAGTCCTCGACCCGATTGCCTTGCGGCAATCGGGTTCTTGATTTAGCCCTGACGCACGTCATGGGTATTCTCAATGTCACTCCCGATTCCTTCTCTGATGGCGGCCAATATAGCCAGCTCGATGCGGCCTTGCGCCACGCTGAGGCTATGGTGGCGGCCGGCGCGACGTTGATTGATGTCGGTGGCGAATCGACCCGGCCGGGTGCCAGGGTGGTTTCACCGCTGGAAGAGCTTGAGCGCGTAGCTCCGGTCGTCGAGCGAATACACCGCGAGCTGGATGTAATTATCTCGGTCGACACTTCCACGCCAGCTGTGATGCGCGAAGCCGCACGACTTGGCGCGGGGTTGATCAATGATGTGCGCTCGCTGCGGCGCGATGGCGCGCTGGATGCGGCCGCAGCCACTGGCCTGCCGGTCTGTCTGATGCATATGCTCGGTGAGCCGAGCGACATGCAGGATAATCCGCAGTATCAGGACGTCACGAAAGAGGTGGGCGAGTTCCTAGCCGAGCGCATGGCTCAGTGTGCGTCGGTAGGAATTACAGCGGATCGGATCATCCTTGATCCGGGCTTTGGCTTCGCAAAAAACTTGCAGCACAATCTAAGCTTGTTCAAGCATATGGAGGCCCTGCATGCCTTGGGGCGGCCCCTGTTGGTCGGGGTCTCGCGAAAGAGCATGATAGGTCAGGCATTGAATCGTCCAGTTGGCGAGCGTCTGCATGGTGGTCTGGCGCTTGCAGCGCTGGCTTCGGTCAAGGGCGCGCGTATATTGCGCGTCCATGATGTGGCCGAAACCGTCGATGTGGTGCGGATGATCGCTGCAGTGGAATCAGCCGAATAAGAATGATGGAGTACTTATGACTAAGAAATACTTTGGCACCGACGGCATTCGTGGTCGGGTCGGAGAATATCCGATTACCCCTGACTTCATGCTCAAGCTTGGCTGGGCTGCTGGTATGGCGTTCCGCAAAATGGGCGCCTGCAAGGTGTTGGTGGGCAAGGACACTCGGATCTCCGGATATATGTTCGAATCTGCGCTCGAGGCCGGGCTTACTTCGGCAGGTGCTGATGTCATGCTCCTGGGGCCGATGCCGACACCGGCCATCGCCTACCTGACTCGTACCTTCCAGGCCGAAGCGGGCATCGTGATCAGTGCCTCGCACAACCCTCACGATGACAATGGCATCAAGTTTTTCTCCGGGAAGGGCACCAAGCTTCCGGATGAAGTCGAGCATATGATCGAAGAATTGCTCGATACCCCAATGACTGTGGTTGAGTCGAGCAAGATCGGCAAGGTATCGCGTATCAACGATGCTTCAGGCCGTTATATAGAATTCTGCAAAAGCAGTGTCCCGACCGGCACCAGCTTCGCGGGCCTGAAGATCGTGATCGACTGCGCCCATGGCGCTACCTACAAGGTGGCGCCTAGTGTATTCCGGGAGCTGGGGGCCGATGTCGTTGTGCTTTCTGCTCATCCTAACGGCCTGAACATCAATGAAAATTGCGGTTCGACCCATATGGGGCCGCTGCAAGCTGCTGTATTGGCCGAGCATGCTGATTTGGGTATCGCCTTTGATGGTGATGGTGACCGCGTTCAGATGGTTGATCATACCGGTACTGTTGTCGACGGAGATGAGTTGCTGTTCATCATTGCTCGCGACCTGCATGAGCAGGGTAAGTTGCAGGGGGGGGTGGTCGGTACGCTGATGAGTAACCTGGGGTTGGAATTGGCCCTGGCGGATCTGGCAATTCCTTTTGTGCGGGCCAATGTTGGCGACCGGTACGTAATCTCCGAGTTGCTGGAGCGCGATTGGCTGGTGGGTGGTGAAAATTCGGGCCACATTGTCTGCTTCAACCACACCACCACCGGTGACGCGATCATTGCCGCATTGCAGGTATTGATGGCGCTGAAGACCCGCTCCGAGGGGCTGGCACAATCGCGTCAGGCGCTGCGCAAGTGCCCTCAGGTGCTGATCAATGTACGATTCGGCGGCGGTGCGAGCCCTCTTGATCATCCGTCCGTCAAGGAGGCAAGCGAGCGCGTTACCAAGGCTATGGCTGGTCGTGGGCGCGTGCTGTTGCGCAAGTCCGGGACGGAGCCTCTGGTGCGGGTCATGGTCGAAGGCGAGGACGAAACACAGGTTCGCGGCTACGCCGAAGAGCTGGCAAAACTGGTTACTGAAGTTTCTGCCTGATTTCGGCTTGCCAGCCATGATTGTGTTGGGTAACATCTGCGCCCACTTTGACCGACGAGGTACAGCATGCGTCGCCCTATGGTAGCTGGTAACTGGAAGATGCACGGTACCCGCGCCAGCGTCGCTGAGCTGATCAATGGCCTTCGTCATCTGGCCTTGCCGAGCGATGTTGATGTAGCGGTATTCCCGCCTTGCTTGCATATCAATCAAGTGATTGATGGCTTGGAAGGAAAGTCGATTTCGGTCGGCGCGCAGAACTCTGCGGTGGAATCCATGCAAGGTGCGTTGACCGGTGAAGTTGCGCCGAGTCAGTTGGTGGATGCAGGTTGTTCCCTGGTACTTGTCGGGCACTCCGAGCGCCGCCAGATAATGGGTGAGCAGGGCGGAGTGCTGATTCGCAAGTTCGCAGCGGCACAGGCATGCGGCTTGATTCCGGTGTTGTGCGTAGGGGAAACCCTTGAAGAGCGCGAAGCTGGAAAAACTCTTGAGGTTGTCGGGCGTCAGCTAGGCAGTATCATAGAGGAGTTGGGTGTTGGTGCCTTTGCAAAGGCAGTAATCGCTTACGAGCCGGTCTGGGCCATTGGTACCGGGCTGACTGCTTCGCCGCAACAGGCGCAGGATGTGCATGCAGCCATTCGCGCTCAGTTGGCGGCAGAGAATTCTGAGGTCGCACAAGGTGTGCGGCTTCTATACGGCGGCAGCGTGAAGGCGGCCAATGCGGTCGAACTGTTCGGCATGCCGGATATCGATGGGGGGCTCATTGGTGGAGCTTCCCTGAATGCAGATGAGTTCGGTGCGATTTGTCGCGCCGCGGGAAACTGAAAAAATGCTGGAAACAGTCGTAGTCGTTTTTCATCTGCTGGGTGCGTTGGGCGTAGTTGCTCTGGTATTGCTGCAGCAGGGTAAAGGTGCGGATGCTGGCGCGTCTTTCGGAGCAGGTGCTTCAAATACTGTGTTCGGAAGCCAAGGTTCCTCTACCTTTCTCAGTAAGTTTACTGCTATACTTGCCGCCGGTTTCTTCATAACCAGCTTAGGGTTAGGTTACTTTGCTAAAGAGAAGGCTCAACAGCTGACTCAAGTAGGTTTGCCAAATCCAGCGGTGTTGGAAGTTCCAAAGCAACAACCGGCTTCTGATGATGTACCGGTGCTTCAAGAGCAAAAGTCGGCTACTCCAGCGACTGACGTGCCTCCAGCTCAAGAGCAAAAGTAAGAAGGGTTTCAAACGTAGTATTGCCGAGGTGGTGGAATTGGTAGACACGCAACCTTGAGGTGGTTGTGCCCATAGGGTGTAGGGGTTCGAGTCCCCTTCTCGGTACCAATTATCAGGAGAGCCCGCTGTTGCGGGCTTTCTTGTAGGTGGAAGGTTACATTGACCCTGTCAGGGATCGGTCGTATACTTCCGCCCCAGCTTTGTCGCGGGGTGGAGCAGTCTGGTAGCTCGTCGGGCTCATAACCCGAAGGTCGTCGGTTCAAATCCGGCCCCCGCAACCAGTTTAAGGAGCCCCTTTTAAGGGGCTTTTTGTTAGCTGGATACTTTCAACGCCGCTGTTCGACGGCGTTTCAAGGATGGGCGTTTCGCCCATTTTTTTATTTTGCACAGCATGCACATACATGCACGAGGGGGTTCAGGTGTCGAGCAAGCTAGAAGAGTTGCAGGCCTTGCTGGCCCCGGTGGTCGTGGCCCTAGGCTATGAATGCTGGGGTATTGAGTTTTCGGCTCAAGGTCGCCACTCAATGTTGCGCGTTTATATCGATAAAGAGGGCGGTGTGCTGGTGGACGATTGTGCCATTGTCAGCCGTCAGATCAGCGGTGTTCTGGATGTTGAAGATCCAATCGCCGTTGAATACACCCTTGAAGTTTCCTCGCCTGGCATGGAACGCCCGCTGTTCACTATTGAGCAGTTTGCAAAATTTGCCGGTGAACAAGTGAAGATCAAGCTGCGCTCGCCTTTTGAAGGCCGACGCAACTTTCAGGGCCTTCTGCGCGGTGTAGAAGAGCAGGACGTCGTGGTGCAGGTAGAAGACCATGAGTTCCTGTTGCCGATCGATATGATCGACAAGGCCAACATTATTCCCAGTTTTGACTGAGACGCGGATCCCGCGGATCCAATGGCTTGCGAAAGGCGAGGCGTACGATGAGCAAAGAAGTACTGCTGGTTGTTGAGTCGGTATCCAATGAAAAGGGCGTACCGGCAAACGTAATTTTTGAAGCGCTGGAGCTGGCTCTGGCCACTGCTACCAAAAAACGTTTCGAGGACGAAGTCGATCTGCGTGTGGAAATCAATCGCCACACCGGTGCTTACGAGACATTCCGTCGCTGGACTGTCGTCGAAGAAGCAGACCTGGACGATCCGGCCATCGAAACCTGGCCGAGCAAGGTTGCAGAAACGCATCCTGGTGCTCAGGTTGGTGATGTAGTCGAAGAAAAGATCGAGTCCATTGAGTTCGGCCGCATCGCTGCACAGACTGCCAAGCAAGTCATCGTGCAGAAAGTTCGCGAAGCCGAGCGCGCTCAAGTCGTTGATGCCTATCGCGAGCGCCTGGGAGAAATCATCTCCGGCACCGTGAAGAAAGTGACCCGCGACAACGTGATCGTCGACCTGGGCAACAACGCCGAAGCGTTGCTGGCTCGTGAAGACATCATTTCTCGCGAAACCTTCCGGGTTGGCGTGCGTCTGCGTGCGCTGCTCAAGGAAATCCGCACCGAGAACCGCGGCCCGCAGCTGATCCTGTCGCGTACTGCGCCGGAAATGCTGATCGAGTTGTTCCGCATCGAAGTGCCGGAAATCGCTGAAGGCTTGATCGAAGTAATGGCTGCGTCCCGTGATCCGGGTTCGCGCGCCAAGATCGCGGTCCGCTCCAAGGACAAACGCATCGACCCGCAAGGCGCTTGCATCGGTATGCGCGGTTCGCGCGTCCAGGCAGTGTCGGGTGAGTTGGGCGGCGAGCGTGTGGACATCGTCCTGTGGGACGACAACCCGGCTCAGTTTGTGATCAATGCAATGTCGCCGGCTGAAGTGGCGGCAATTATCGTTGACGAAGATGCCCATGCAATGGACATCGCCGTTGGCGCAGACAATCTGGCTCAGGCCATTGGTCGGGGTGGTCAGAACGTGCGTCTGGCTAGCCAGTTGACTGGCTGGACCCTGAACGTGATGACCGAATCGGACATCCAGGCTAAGCAGCAAGCAGAAACCGGCGACATCCTGCGCAACTTCATCGACGAGCTGGAAGTCGACGAAGACCTGGCACAGGTGCTGGTAGATGAAGGCTTTACCAGCCTGGAAGAGATTGCCTACGTACCGTTGGAAGAAATGCTCAACATCGACGGCTTTGACGAAGAAACCGTCAACGAGCTTCGCGCTCGCGCCAAGGATCGTTTGTTGACCAAAGCCATCGCTACTGAGGAAAAGCTGGCAGACGCCCATCCGGCCGAAGACCTGCTCTCGCTTGAGGGTATGGACAAGGATTTGGCGATGGAACTGGCGGTGCGCGGCGTAATTACCCGCGAAGACCTGGCCGAGCAGTCTATTGACGACCTGCTCGACATCGACGGCATTGACGATGATCGTGCCGGCAAGTTGATCATGGCCGCCCGAGCCCACTGGTTCGAGTAATTAGGCGCGGCCTGAGGAGAGAAGTGCATGACGCAAGTCACGGTGAAACAACTGGCCGATGAGGTCAAAACACCGGTAGAGCGCCTGTTGCAGCAGATGCGTGAGGCAGGTCTGCCGCACACCGCCGCCGAAGAACATGTGACTGACAGTGAGAAGCAATCTTTGCTGACTCACTTGAAAAGCAGCCACAAGGCGAAAGTGGAAGAACCACGCAAGATCACACTGCAGCGTAAAACCACCAGCACCCTGCGTGTTGCTGGCAGCAAAAGCATCAGTGTTGAAGTACGTAAAAAGAAAGTTTTCGTACAGCGCAGCCCGGAAGAAATCGAAGCCGAGCGCAAACGCGAACTGGAAGAACGTCGAGCAGTAGAAAATACTGCACGTCAGAAGGCTGAAGAAGAAGCCAAGCGTCGCGCCGAAGAAGAAGCGCGTCGCCAGCCTGCTGCTGCGCAATCCGCTACTAACGACGCCGTTGCAGCACCTGCTGCAGTTGCCGAGCCAGTACGTGAAAGCGCGCCGGTTGTGGCTGCTGCACCAGCGCCGTCTGCCGATGTTCGCAACAAGCAGAACGAACAGCGCCGTCCGGACAAACCACGTGCCGACGATAACAGTCGTCGTGGCAGTGGCGATGGCGAGCGCAAAAACGCTCCGCATCGTGCTTCGGTCAAAGAGAAAGCGCCTGCTCCACGCGTTGCCCCACGTACTACCGACGAAGAAAGCGATGGCTTCCGTCGTGGTGGTCGCGGCAAGGCCAAGCTGAAGAAACGCAACGCTCACGGTTTCCAGAGCCCAACCGGCCCTGTCGTGCGTGATGTGCAGATAGGCGAGACCATCACTGTCGGCGATCTCGCCCAGCAGATGTCGGTCAAGGCTGCTGAAATCATCAAGTTCATGTTCAAACTGGGTACGCCAGCGACCATCAACCAGGTGCTCGATCAGGAAACTGCTCAACTGGTAGCTGAGGAGCTGGGCCACAAAGTGACCCTGGTCAGTGACACCGCCCTGGAAGATTCCCTGGCCGAGTCCCTGAAGTTTGAAGGTGAGACGTTCTCCCGTGCACCGGTCGTGACCGTAATGGGCCACGTTGACCACGGTAAAACCTCGCTGCTCGACTATATCCGTCGTGCCAAGGTAGCTGCAGGCGAAGCCGGCGGTATTACCCAGCACATCGGTGCGTACCACGTTGAAACTGATCGCGGCATGGTCACGTTCCTCGATACCCCGGGTCACGCTGCGTTTACCGCAATGCGTGCTCGTGGTGCCAAGGCAACTGACATCGTGATCCTGGTCGTTGCAGCGGACGACGGCGTAATGCCGCAGACCATTGAAGCGGTCCAGCACGCCAAGGCTGCCGGTGTTCCACTGGTAGTTGCAGTGAACAAAATCGACAAGCCGGGCGCTGATCTCGATCGCATCCGTAGCGAACTGTCGGTTCACGGTGTGACCTCGGAAGAGTGGGGCGGCGACACCCCGTTCGTATCGGTTTCGGCGAAAGTCGGTACGGGTGTGGACGAGTTGCTCGAAGCCGTTCTGCTGCAAGCCGAAGTTCTGGAACTGAAAGCAACGCCTTCGGCTCCTGGCCGTGGCGTCGTGGTTGAATCGCGTCTCGACAAGGGTCGTGGTCCGGTTGCAACCGTTCTGGTTCAAGACGGTACCCTGCGTCAAGGCGACATGGTATTGGTCGGTTCGAACTATGGCCGTGTACGTGCCATGCTCGACGAGAACGGCAAGCCAATCAAAGAAGCGGGTCCTTCCATCCCTGTCGAGATCCTCGGCCTGGACGGTACCCCGGACGCTGGCGACGAGATGAGCGTGCTGTCGGACGAGAAGAAAGCCCGCGAAGTGGCTCTGTTCCGTCAAGGCAAGTTCCGCGAGGTCAAACTGGCTCGCGCTCACGCCGGCAAGCTTGAAAACATCTTCGAGAACATGGGCCAGGCAGAGAAGAAGACGCTTAACATCGTCCTCAAATCTGACGTCCGTGGTTCGCTGGAAGCGTTGAACGGCGCCTTGAACGGCCTGGGTAACGACGAAGTGCAAGTGCGTGTTGTCGGTGGCGGTGTCGGTGGTATCACCGAGTCCGACGCCAACCTGGCACTGGCCTCCAACGCTGTACTGTTTGGCTTCAACGTGCGTGCCGATGCTGGCGCTCGCAAGATCGTCGAGCAGGAAGGTCTGGATATGCGTTACTACAACGTAATCTACGACATCATCGAAGACGTCAAGAAAGCCCTCACCGGTATGCTGGGCAGCGATGTTCGCGAGAACATCCTGGGTACCGCTGAAGTGCGTGACGTGTTCCGTTCGCCGAAGTTTGGCGCGATCGCCGGTTGCATGGTTATCGAAGGTGTTGTTCACCGTAACCGTCCAATCCGTGTACTGCGTGAAGACATCGTTATCTTCGAAGGCGAGCTGGAATCCCTGCGCCGCTTCAAGGATGACGCTTCCGAAGTACGTGCCGGCATGGAATGCGGTATCGGCGTGAAGAGCTACAACGACGTTAAAGCTGGCGACAAGATCGAAGTCTACGAGAAGGTTCAGGTTGCTCGCAGCCTCTAACTCGCGCACTTCAAGGGCCACGGCGAGCCGCCGCATGCAAGTGCGCGGCACGGCGTCAGGACTCTAAACGCAACGCCCGGTCTGGCTTTTGTCAGGCCGGGCGTTTGCCGCTTTCAGACCCTTCGGGTTTCACCGTAGGGCAGTAACAGGTAACAAGACATGGCAAAAGAATACAGCCGTACCCAACGTATCGGCGATCAGATGCAGCGTGAGCTGGCACAGCTGATCCGTCGTGAAGTCAAAGACCCGCGTGTCGGCCTGGTCACCATTACCGCTGTTGAAGTCAGCCGTGACGTCGGTCACGCGAAGATCTTCATCACCGTGATGGGGCAGGACAACGCCGAAGACATCGCGCAAAGCATCAAGGTGCTCAACTCCGCCGCCGGTTTCCTGCGCATGCAGTTGGCTCGCGAAATGAAGTTGCGCAGCGTTCCGCAGTTGCACTTTCACTACGACGAAAGCGTCGTGCGTGGTGCTCATCTGTCGGCATTGATCGAACGTGCAGTAGCTGAAGACAATCAGCATCCGGTTGCGGCAGAAGCCGAAGACACCAAGGAGTAATCGGTGGCTCAGGTCAAACGTATCCGTCGTAACGTCAGCGGCATCATCCTGCTCGACAAACCACTGGGGTTCACCTCCAATGCGGCGTTGCAGAAGGTCCGCTGGCTGCTGAACGCCGAGAAGGCCGGGCACACCGGCAGTCTCGATCCGCTGGCCACCGGCGTGTTGCCGTTGTGCTTCGGTGAGGCCACCAAGTTTTCGCAGTATCTGCTCGATTCCGACAAGGGTTACGAAACCCTGGCGCAACTGGGCAAGACCACCACCACGGCCGATGCCGAGGGTGATGTGTTGCTGGAGCGCCCGGTGACCGTTGGTCGCGCCGATGTCGAAGCAGTACTGCCGAAATTTCGTGGGCAAATCAGTCAGATACCGCCCATGTACTCGGCGCTCAAACGTGATGGCCAGCCGTTGTACAAGCTGGCCCGGGCAGGTGAAGTAGTGGAGCGCGAACCGCGTTCTGTTACTATTACGCGCTTGGAATTACTGGCCTTTGAAGGTGATACTGCGCGGCTTGCAGTGGATTGCACCAAAGGTACCTATATCCGCACCCTGGTGGAGGATATCGGTGAGCAACTCGGTTGTGGCGCTTACGTTGCTGGACTGCGACGTACCCAGGCCGGGCCTTTCACGCTGGCCCAGACGGTCACGCTTGAAGAGTTGGAAGCGGTGCATGCCGAAGGCGGCAACGAAGCGGTCGATCGCTTCCTGATGCCATCGGACAGCGGTCTGCTGGATTGGCCACTGTTGCAGTTCTCGGAGCACAGCTCGTTCTACTGGCTTAACGGCCAACCGGTACGAGCCCCGGATGCACCGAAGTTCGGCATGGTACGGGTACAGGATCACAATGGTCGCTTCATCGGTATCGGTGAGGTGAGCGAAGACGGGCGCATCGCGCCACGTCGACTGATTCGGTCAGAATGACCGAACGAGGGTGGCTGTTAACAGGCACGGTCACTACTCATTTTTAGATACAGGGATTTGTCCCTGGCCTGTTGAAGCTGTTTCTTTGAAACAGTTTCCTGATAAAAGGATTGCCTCATGGCTCTCGACGTTCAAGAAAAAGCTCAAATCGTAGCTGACTACCAGCAAGCTGTTGGTGACACTGGTTCGCCAGAAGTGCAAGTTGCACTGCTGACCCACAACATCAACAAGCTGCAAGGTCACTTCAAGGCCAACGGTAAAGATCACCACTCCCGTCGTGGTCTGATCCGCATGGTAAACCAGCGTCGTAAGCTGCTGGACTACCTGAAAGGCAAGGATCTGGGTCGTTACCAGGCTCTGATCGGTCGCCTGGGTCTGCGTCGCTAATAAGCGATTGCGCTAGAGGTTGGTTGTCTGTCGTACGTCAGTGGGTTTCCCGCTGGCGTATGGCAGGCTCCCAGCCTCAAGTTTTATCTGGATACCTGCTTTACCTGGACAATGACAGTCGGGCCGATTCCCGGTGTTGCCCAAGAATTTCGCAAGAAGACAAGTTCCCCAAGAGCCACAAAAGAAGGTAGGACACCGTGAACCCGGTAATCAAAAAATTCCAGTTCGGTCAGTCGACCGTTACCCTCGAGACTGGCCGTATCGCCCGTCAGGCCTCCGGCGCAGTATTGGTCACCGTTGACGACGACGTCAGCGTATTGGTGACTGTGGTCGGCGCCAAGCAAGCTGATCCAGGCAAGGGCTTCTTCCCTCTGTCTGTTCACTACCAGGAAAAAACTTACGCTGCCGGTAAGATCCCTGGCGGTTTCTTCAAGCGTGAAGGCCGTCCTTCCGAGAAAGAAACCCTGACTTCCCGACTGATCGACCGTCCGATCCGTCCGCTGTTCCCAGAAGGCTTCATGAACGAAGTGCAGGTTGTCTGCACCGTCGTTTCCACCAGCAAGAAGACCGATCCGGACATCGCTGCGATGATCGGTACCTCGGCTGCGCTGGCCATTTCCGGCATTCCTTTTGATGGCCCGATCGGCGCTGCCCGCGTTGCGTTCCACGAAAGCACCGGCTACCTGCTGAACCCGACTTACGAACAACAGAAAGCTTCGAGCCTGGACATGGTCGTTGCCGGTACTTCGGAAGCCGTGTTGATGGTTGAATCGGAAGCCAAAGAGCTGACTGAAGACCAGATGCTGGGCGCGGTACTGTTTGCTCACGACGAGTTCCAGGTGGTGATCAACGCCGTTAAAGAACTGGCTGCCGAAGCTGCCAAGCCAACCTGGACCTGGGCTCCTCAACCAGAAGCCACCGCTCTGCTGGGCGCTATCCGTGCCGAGTTCGGCGACGCGATCTCCCAGGCTTACACCATCACCATCAAGGCCGACCGTTACGCTCGTCTGGGCGAACTGAAAGACCAGGTGGTTGCCAAGCTGTCCGGTGAAGAAGGTCAGCCTTCCTCCAGCGAAGTCAAAGCGGCTTTCGGCGAAATCGAATACCGCACCGTTCGCGAAAACATCGTAAACGGCAAACCACGTATCGACGGTCGCGACACCAAGACCGTACGTCCTTTGAACATCGAAGTCGGTGTTCTGCCGAAGACCCACGGTTCGGCGTTGTTCACCCGTGGCGAAACCCAGGCTCTGGTCGTTGCAACACTGGGCACCGCCCGTGATGCACAGCTGTTGGACACCCTGGAAGGCGAGAAAAAAGACCCGTTCATGCTGCACTACAACTTCCCTCCGTTCTCGGTAGGTGAGTGTGGTCGCATGGGTGGTGCTGGTCGTCGCGAAATCGGTCATGGCCGTCTGGCCCGTCGTTCGATTGCAGCCATGCTGCCTGCCGCTGACGTGTTCCCGTACACCATCCGTGTTGTGTCGGAAATCACCGAATCCAACGGTTCGAGCTCCATGGCTTCGGTCTGCGGCGCTTCCCTGGCTCTGATGGATGCCGGCGTTCCGATGAAGGCACCGGTTGCCGGTATCGCCATGGGGCTGGTTAAAGAAGGCGAGAAATTCGCCATCCTGACCGACATCCTGGGTGACGAAGACCACCTCGGCGACATGGACTTCAAAGTAGCCGGTACCGCCAAAGGTGTTACCGCGCTGCAGATGGACATCAAGATCAAGGGCATCACCGAAGAAATCATGGAAATCGCTCTGGGCCAAGCCCTGGAAGCGCGCCTGAACATCCTCGGTCAGATGAACCAGATCATTGGCCAGTCGCGTACCGAACTGTCGGAAAACGCTCCGACCATGATCGCGATGAAAATCGACACCGACAAAATCCGTGATGTCATCGGTAAAGGCGGCGCGACCATTCGTGCGATCTGTGAAGAGACCAAGGCTTCGATCGATATCGAAGACGACGGCTCGATCAAGATCTTCGGCGAAACCAAGGAAGCGGCTGAAGCAGCACGTCAGCGCGTTCTGGGCATCACCGCAGAAGCTGAAATCGGCAAGATCTACGTTGGTAAGGTTGAGCGCATCGTCGACTTCGGCGCATTCGTCAACATCCTGCCTGGCAAGGACGGTCTGGTTCACATCTCGATGCTGAGCGACGCTCGCGTAGAGAAAGTGACCGACATCCTGAAAGAAGGCCAGGAAGTGGAAGTACTGGTACTGGACGTGGACAACCGCGGCCGTATCAAGCTGTCCATCAAAGACGTAGCAGCAGCCAAGGCTTCGGGTGTTTAATCACTCCCACGCCTGACCGCTTCAACGTTGTAAAAAATGCCCCGCAGTGAAAGCTGCGGGGCATTTTTTTGCCTGCAAAAAAATGAGACGAGGCATGAAGTTGCCTGACCCCAAAGTCAGTGCTAGGTTTAGCCCACTGCCCGTGTAGCTCAGTCGGTAGAGCAGCGCACTCGTAACGCGAAGGTCGCAGGTTCGATTCCTGTCTCGGGCACGAGCGACACGTTGTTTTCAGATGATCCCGAATGGTTCTGAAGGCCAGGCAAACCGGGCTTCAAACGGTTTTTTTGCGTCAGAGAGATCCTTGATGATCCAGATCCATCTTCCATTCCCCAGATCAAAGAGAACGCCATGACCGTTAAAGAATTGACCCAAGAAGCCAGACACGCAGAAGCGCTGAAGAAGTACTTGCTGGAATCGCCCCAGCTAGCTGAAGAGATCAAGGACTTGCCAGCCGATGATCAGAAAGACCAGATCCAGTGGGCGTTCGAGGATGAGGCAGAGTCTCAGGGCTTGCAGCCGTGGGAGCTGACGCTCAAGTACACCTCAACCCCTGAAGAGTTCGAGGCTGCGCGCCTTGTTCTGCACAAGGAGGCTGCCGAGGTGTTGGGCGTCGAGTGGGAAGAGTACTGCGAGATGAATAATCTGGTGGTCTGATAAAAACGCCAGCCTCACGAGGCTGGCGTTTTTCATTCACACCGGCGTAATCAAAGGCTCAGGCGCATCGACAGATCGACAGCCTTCACATCCTTGGTCATCGCACCAATCGAGATGTAATCCACCCCGGTTTCGGCGATTGGTAGTAGCGTGCTTTCGTTGATACCGCCGCTGGCCTCCAGTTTCGCCTTGCCGCCGTTCAGGCGCACGGCTTCGCGCATATCATCCAGACTCAATTCATCGAGCATGATGATGTTGGCACCGGCCGCCAGGGCTTCCTTCAGCTCCTCCAGGCTTTCCACTTCGATCTCCACCGGTTTGCCCGGGGCAATCTTGTGCGCGGCTTTGATGGCCTCCGGGATGCCACCGCAGGCGGCAATATGGTTTTCCTTGATCAGGAAGGCGTCGTACAGGCCGATGCGGTGGTTATGGCACCCGCCGCAGGTCACGGCGTACTTCTGCGCCAGACGCAGCCCCGGCAAGGTTTTACGGGTGTCGAGCAACTTCACCTGAGTCTCGGCAACGTAATCCGCCAGGTACTGCGCACGCGTGGCCACGCCAGAAAGCAACTGCAGGAAGTTTAGTGCACTGCGTTCGCCCGTCAGTAGCGAGCGCGCCGGGCCTTCGAGGTGGAACAGCACCTGATTGGGTTTCACCCGCTCGCCATCGCGCACCTGCCAGTGCACCGCAACACGTGGATCCAGCTGCCGAAACACTGCATCAACCCAGGCTGTGCCGCAGATGACGGCAGCGTCGCGGGTGATGATCGTGGCTTTGGCCAGGCGTTCGGCCGGGATCAGCTGAGCGGTGATGTCGCCGCTGCCGATGTCTTCGAGCAACGCACGGCGCACGTTGGCTTCGATTTCGGCGGTCAAATCGGCGAGACGTAGATTCGGCATAACGGACTCCACAAACAAAGTGGCCCGATTATAGGGCCATGGCGCTGGGCAACCCAAGGCATCAGAGGCGTTCCCATCGCTCTGAAACCTGCATTTGGTCGATTCGCCTGAGCAATCGGCACTAAGTCAGCGCCTGCCATAAGCGTCTATTTCAATGGGAAACGCAGAGTCTGCTGGTAGAGGGGGCATCTTTTGCAAGATAATTCGCCTTGCTTTTGACGTCATGGCTTTGACGTGGATTTGGATTGACGACTATTCGAAGACTCACCGTTTCAGGAGGCCTGAATGCACAACGACGGGAATGTAGTGCCTTTGCACAAGGTTGCTACCGACCAGGCGACTCACTCGCCGCTCGCCCGCCTGCCTGTGATTCTGCTTCAGGTTCGCGACAAGGCCGCCCAACAGCTCAGGCGTGGTTTGCAGGAACTGTTCGATAACGCCGACGACACGCTGTTCGAAATGGCCGACCGGGCCCGCAATGACGTCGAACAGAACATCTTCTTCGAAGCCATGCGCGACTTGCGCCTCAAGCGCAAAAACATCGAACGCGGCTTTCTCGAACAATTTTTCGAGGCTTTTGTCAGCCTCACCCAGTACGACATCACTCAGTCTGCCTCGCCCCAGTCGTTGGCCTTCGACACCTCGGTGGCGCTGCCCAATGACGACGTGGAGCGCAGCGTGGCGGTGGAGGCGATGGTCAGCAAAGTGCTGAACCGCGACGGCTTCGCCCTGGACCAACTGACCGCCCGACTCAGCGCACTGCTGGGCAGGGAACTGCTCGATCTGCACAACCCCATGGGGCCGGCGATGCTCTGCGAGTACTTTTTGCAGGCCGGGCGTAACCTGGGGGTGGAGATCAAGGTCAAGCTGATCATCCTCAAACTGTTCGAACGCTATGTGCTCAGGGATGCCAAACAGCTCTACGCCGAAGCCAATCAGTTGCTGGTCGCCACCGGTGTGCTGCCTGACCTTAAGCCCGCCCCTGCGCGTCGGGTCACGGATCGTACGACTGCCGGCGTTGGTACTGAACCCGCACAGGCCAACACTCGCGTCGGTGGTCCGCCGATCGACGACAGCGTGCAGGAAGTCTTCGCCGCGTTGCAGGAGTTGCTGCTTCACGTGCGTGGCAGTGTCGCGCCGACCCTTGAAGCCAGTGCCCGGACACAGCCGATTTCCACCCGTGACCTAATGCGGCTGCTCTCGCACTTGCAGCAATACGTGCCGGCGCCGGCAGCCCAGGACGACTTCGATCTGCGAAACCAGCTCGAACAACTGCTGACCCGGGTCAGCCTCAAAAGTGGCAAGTCACGCGTGGTTGGGGTGGCTGACGAAGACGTGATCAACCTGATCGCCATGCTCTTCGAATGCATCCTCGATGACCGCAACCTGCCGGATTCGCTCAAGGCGTTGATCGGCCGTTTGCAGATCCCGATGCTGAAAGTGGCGGTGCTCGACAAGAGCTTCTTCAGCCGCAGCAGTCACCCGGCCCGACGCCTGCTCAATGAAATCGCCACTGCAGCCATGGGCTGGGGCGAGTGCGATGACCATGAGCGCGACAGCCTGTATCTGCGCATCGAGCAAGTGGTGCAACGGTTGCTGAACGATTTTGTCGATGATCCGGCGGTCTTTTCCGAATTGCTCGCGGATTTTCTCGCCTTCACCAGCGACGAGCGCCGTCGCAGTGAGCTGCTGGAGCAACGTACCCGTGACGCCGAAGAAGGCCGCGCCAGGACTGAACTGGCCCGCCAGCGCGTCGAACAGGTGCTGAATCAGGCCTTGTTGGGCAAAGTATTGCCGCAACGGGTGGTGGTGTTTGTCCAGGAAGCGTGGAGCCAGGTGCTGCTGCTGACCTGTCTCAAGCACGGCGATCAGTCGTCCGAGTGGCACGCCGATGTGCAGTCCATGGAGCAATTGATCTGGAGCGTGCAGCGTCATGATGAATCCGATGCGAGCCTGCGCTTGTTGGCGCTGGTACCTGGGTTGCTCAAGTCGTTGCGCGACGGGCTGAGCAGTTCGGCCTTCGACCCGTTCGCTACCAGCGAATTTTTCAGTGAGCTGGAAGCCTTGCACGTTCAGCTGTTCGAACGTCCAGGGCAAAAGCTTGAGCAGTCTGTCGATACACCGGTAATGGTCGAAGTGCGGCAGGGAATCGTCCTGCGAACCGCCGACGAAGGGCCGGTCGAAACGGCGTCAGTGCGCTTGCCGGAGGACGATGCCGGTCTGCTTCAGGTCGATCAACTGCGGTTGGGGTGCTGGGTCGAGTTTCAGGAAGACGAGGAAAACACCCTTCGCTGCAAGCTGGCGGCGATCATTGAAGCCACCGGCAAGTACATTTTCGTCAATCGCACCGGGATGAAAGTGCTGGAGCGCAGCCGCACCGGTCTGGCGCTGGAATTTTGTCGTGGCGCGGCGCGTGCGCTGGACGACACCTTGCTGTTCGACCGGGCGCTGGAGTCGGTGATCGGCAACCTGCGGCGCCTCAATCGCGGCAAGTGATCGCGCCCCGAGGGTCTATCGCGGCATACTGGGCGCCAACACAGTCGTCGTTGAAGGAACCTGTATGCAGTTGGACCCCGCGAGCGGTTGGTGTCAGGGCGTAGATATTTGCCCCTCGCCCAACTTCAATGCGCGCCCCTCGGACGAAGTTTCCCTGCTGGTGATCCACAACATCAGTTTGCCGCCTGCGCAATTCGCCACCGGCAAGGTGCAGGAATTTTTCCAGAATCGTCTGGATGTCACGGAGCATCCCTACTTTGAAGGGATCGCCGACCTGCGTGTGTCTGCGCACTTTCTGATCGAACGTGACGGCACCGTCACTCAGTTTGTCTCTTGTCTTGAGCGTGCCTGGCATGCCGGCGTCTCGAGTTTCGAAGGGCGGGAAACCTGTAACGATTTTTCCGTGGGCATCGAACTTGAAGGCACGGATGATCTGCCGTTCACCGACGCTCAGTATCAAGCGTTGACGACCCTGACCCGGCAGCTGCAAAGCGCCTTCACGGCCATCACCGTAGAGCGCATCTGCGGGCATTGCGACATCGCACCCGGGCGCAAGACTGATCCGGGACCGGCGTTTGACTGGGCACGCTATCGCGCGGCTCTGGCAAAAGCTGCTCTGGAAAATAAGGAGTAACAATGAGTTTTCTGGTGTTGCTGTTGGCGGTCTGGATCGAGAAGTTCTCGGCCCTGCGTCATCGGATTCAGCGCGATGGTGGATGGGTTCGCGAGCTGAACAAGCTTGAGGTCAGTCCGCGTCTGGCGAAAAGTCCGTGGCTGATCTTGGTCATACTGGTGTTGTTGCCAGTGGCATTGCTGGGTTTGCTGCTACTGGTACTGGACCCGGTGGCTTACGGTCTGCTGGCGTTGCCGGTGCACCTGCTGGTGGTGATTTACAGTCTGGGCCGCGGTGATCTGCTGGCCGGTCTCGGGCCGTTTCGCGATGCCTGGCGCCGGGAAGACCTGCAAGCTGCCGCTCATGTAGCGGACCGCGATGTGGGTATCTGCGCCGATAGCGGCGAACAATTGCTGGAACGGGTCGAAGGGCATTTGCTGTGGGAGGCTTATCAGAGCTTTTTCGCGGTGATTTTCTGGTACTTCCTGCTGGGGCCGGTCGCGGCCCTGAGCTATCGACTGCTGGCCCTGGCCGAAGAACACGGGCAGAACCCGGCCGTGGTCGAGCGCGCGGCAAAACTGCGTCATGCGTTCGACTGGGTGCCGGTGCGTCTGCTGGCGGCGAGTTTTGCGTTGGTCGGCAACTTTGTCGCGGTCAGCCGGGTGATGCTGCACGAACTGCTGAACTGGAACATCAGCGCCGCCCAATTGATCGAGAAGGTCGGGCTGGTGGCCGGTGAAATCCCGGCACCGGTGGTCGGGCCTGACGGCATCAACAGCCTCGACCGGATCTGGGAACTGTTGCTGCGAGCGGCGGTGCTCTGGTACGCCGGTTTTGCGTTGTGGACCGTCCTTCCGTAAGCACGCTGACCCCTGTAGCTGGCGCAGCCTGCGTCCGGCTGCGCAGCAGTCGCCAACTCAGTCACTGCGGTTTGTCTGGCTCACTGCGTAATCTTACGACTGCTGCGCAGCCGGACGCAGCCTTCGGCAGCTGCTACAGGACCGCGTACGCCGTGTCGTTAACCTTAAGTTACAAAACCTCCCGCCGATTTGAGCTATACAGAGACAGCGCCGAATAGTGGCTATCTGCTCTCGACCCGCGCCTGCCAATAAAAATAAGAAATCAAAGGGAGACTTCCAGTGAAGAGCTTGCTCTATCCCGCCGTCGCGCTGATGAATCGCCTGAGCTTTGGCATGAAGTTCAGCCTGATCAGCGTGCTGTTCCTTGTGCCGATGTTGGTGACCAACTTCTATCTGGTGCGCGATTCTTATCGAGAATTCCAGGGCACCCGGGTCGAACTGCAAAGCCTCGACCTGCTGGGCAGCAGCCTGACGTTACGGCGCGATCTGGAAACCCTGAACAATCTGGTGCAGATCAACGTCACCCTCGGTCAGTCCGGCAAGGCCGGCAATATCGAGTCGCAGATCAGTACCTTGGGGCAAAGTGTGTTGACCCGTTTGCAAGGGCTGACGGCGATGACCACTGACCCCGAGCAAATCATGGTTTTTGATGGCAAGCGTGATGAAATGATCGCCGCGTTCAAGGCCCAGCAAGCGGAAAATTCCCTGCAAAGCAAAAGCGCGATGATCGGCAAGTTGCTCGGCAACGCACAAATTTTCAGCCAGATCATCGCCAGTCAGGCCGGCCTCAGCCGCGACACCCAGAGCGACATGCGCCAGCTGAGCGAACTCATTACCAATGTCACCCCGCCCGTTACCCAGCTTCTGGGCGAAGGCCGGGCGATGGGCTCTTTTTCGCTGGGGCAGGGCTTTCTCAACTCAGCATCGAGTACCCGTTTTGATGAGTTGCTGGCGCAGATCGAAAAACTGCAGGCCGAATATGCCCTGAAGTTGCAGGACGCACTGGGCTCCAGCAAAGCGGCACGGGAAACCCTGGCCGCTCAGGCCGATAACAGCAAGGCATCGTTGAAAAAGGCCAGTGAACTGTTCGAAGAGCAGGTAGTGATGGCCGACACGCTGGATGCGCCGTGGCAGGGCTTTTACGATCAGGTCACGGGCCTGATGGACCAGACCTACCAACTCAATGAAGCCACCCTGAAGTTTCTCGGCACCCAGTTACAGCTGCGACTGGAGCAGAACCGCACGCATATGGTCTTGCAGGCCGTGGCGCTGTCGGTGGTGTTTGTGTTGATTTTTTACCTCTACGGCGGCTTCTACGCTTCGACCCGCACCACCCTCAAGCGTCTTGGCGCGGTGATGGACAAAGTCGCGGCCGGCGACATGACGGTGACCTTCAGCGCCAACAGCCGGGATGAACTGGGCGAGTTGGGCGAGGTGTTCAATGGCACCGTGAAGAAAATCCATGACCTGATCGAGCGGGTCGGCCAGACCGTCAGTGAGGTCGAGCGTCAGGCCGGGCAGGTGGAGAGCGTTTCCGCCCAGAGCAACCAGGCGGTGGCGGGGCAGCGCACGCAGATCGAGCAGGTTGCCACGGCCATGAACCAGATGTCGGCCACGTCCCTTGAGGTGGCACGCAGTGCCGCCGCGGCGGTCAGCAGCGCCCATAGCGTCAATGACGAGACCATCAGCGGTCGCGGGCTGGTGGAGTCCCAGCAGGGCAGCATCGCTGCGCTTGCCAGTGAGATTGATCAGTCGGTGCTGGTGATCAATCAACTGGCCAGCGATAGTCAGTCCATCAGCCGCGTGCTGGAAGTCATCAAAAGCATCGCCGAGCAAACCAACCTGCTGGCGCTCAACGCGGCCATCGAAGCCGCTCGGGCCGGTGAGCAGGGCCGTGGTTTTGCGGTGGTGGCGGATGAGGTCCGGACCCTGGCCAAACGTACCCAGCAATCGACCGAAGAAATCGAGCAAATGATCGCCAAGCTGCACAGCGGTGTCGGCGCTGCGGTGAAGGCCATGGGTACCAGTCATCAGATGGCCAACGGTACCGTGGGGCAGTCGGAGAAGGTTCAGCAAGCGCTGGAGAACATCCTCGGCGCCGTCGGCATGATCGTCGATCAGAACCAGCAAATCGCCGCGGCGGTAGAGCAGCAGACTGCCGTGGCCCATGACATCGACCAGAATATTGTCGAGATCAACCGCGCGGGTGAACGCACCGCCGAAGGGGCGCATCAGACCGAGGATGCCAGTCGTGCGTTGTCGGCTCAGGTGGTGGAGCTCAAACAGCTGATCAGCGCGTTTCGGGTGTGATCAACGCCAGTTGAACAGCTCACAGGCATTGGCCGTACTGGCAGCGGCCAATTGCTCGGGCGTGATCGCCATGATCCCGGCCAATGCGGAGCAGATCGCCGGAAGATGGGCCGGGCTGTTGCGTTGACCGGGAAACATGGCGGGCGCCATGTCCGGGGAGTCGGTTTCCAGCACTACCGATGCAAGCGGCAGTTCAGCAAGTACGCGATGCATGCGCAGCGCCTGCGGCCAAGTCGCAGCACCGCCCAAACCAAGCTTGAAACCAAGCTTGATGTACTCACGAGCCTCTTCCTTGCTGCCGGCGAAGGCGTGGATGATCCCCGCGCGTTTCAACTTGAACCGTTTAAGCGTGGCAATCACCGCCGCATGGCTGCGTCGCACATGGATCAGCGCTGGCAGCGTGAAGTCCGCCGCCAGTTGCAGCTGCGCGTCGAACAACGCCTGTTGGCGCTCGCGATCGAGGGTTTCGATGAAGTAATCCAGACCGATCTCGCCCACCGCACACAGTTGCCGATGGCCGGCCAGCCGAGTCAGCCAGTCGCCGAGTGCCGTCAGGTCTTCGGGACGATGATCATCCAGATACACCGGGTGCAAACCGAACGCCGCATGCAGGTCAGGATCGCTTTGCACCAGATCCCAGACGCGCTGCCAATTGCCCTGATAAACCCCCAGCACCACCATCCGCCGCACCCCGAGGGCGCGGCTCTCGGCCAACAGCGCCGTGCGATCCTCGTCGAAGTCCGGAAAATCCAGATGAGTGTGGCTGTCGATCAGCTCCACGGTTCAGTCCTGGCGAATACGCTGCTTGAAGGTCCGCGCGATGGCCTGCACGCCGGGTCGGTAATCCGATTGCTCGATGGCGGCCAGGGCCAGTTCCAGCGCTTTGTCGGCGATGAGCTGATGCTGCTGGGCCATGGCGTTGACCGGCAGCGGCAGGAAATCCAGCAACTGTGTGTCGCCGAAAGTGCCGAGGCGCAGCGGGCGGGTTTTGAGCGGGAAGTCGTGCAAGGCATCGAATACGCCCTGAAGCAGCACGTAGGAAGTCGTCACCAGCGCATCCGGCAAATGGCCCAGACGCTGTAGCAGTTCTTCCATCAACTGTTTGCCGCATTCACGGCTGAACGACTCGCCGTGCTCGATCAGCACCTCGCCTTTGAACCCATCCAACGCTTCTTTGAAACCGCCCGCTCGCTCCTGGCTGATGCTCAGTTCGGGGCGTGCGCCGATCAGTGCAATCTGTTTGGGCAGCGGGTCCAGTAGACTGCGGGTCAGTTGCAGGCTGGCCTCGCGGTCATCGCTGATCACCGAGCAGAAATGCTCAGGCTCCATGACCCGGTCGATCGCGATGATCGGAATGCCCTTGGCCTGCAATTGGCGATAGCTGTCATCGCCGGCCGGCAGGCAACTGGCAACGATCAATGCATCGCAGCGCCGGGCCCGGAACAGTTTCAGCAATTGCCGTTCGCTGTCCGGCGCATCGTCGGAACTGGCGATAAGCAGCTGATAGCCGCGAGCGCGGGCGCCTTGTTCCAGCAGTTTGGCGATTCGCGCGTAACTGGGGTTTTCCAGGTCCGGCAGAATGAAACCCAGGGTGCGGGTATGCCGACTGCGCAGCCCGGCAGCTTGGGGATTGGGCGTAAAGCCATGTTGTTCGACGACCGCGCGCACGCGCTCGACGGTGGCACTGCTGATACGTTGTTGTTCTGCCTTGCCATTGATGACATAGCTGGCGGTGGTAACGGACACACCGGCCAACTGGGCGATATCACTGAGTTTCAACCCGGGTTTTCCTTGTTTTTTCGAGCTTGCCTCGACATTTTCGCCAATCCTACCCGATTAAGGCAGACGACCATCGTCGCGATGCATCCGACAATTGGACTTCAAGGATGAGACATTATCGAGTAACGTGCCAATCATTCTAGATTAAACGTTTCAGCAAGCGTATTTTCTACGTTATAGGCTCCTTTGCCGGTTCTGCCGCGAAACCGCCAAAACTGCCCCTGAAAAGGTGTGTCTAAGAGCCTAAGCTGAATCATTCAAAACAATACCTGGCGTCACAAGACGCCAAAAAGGAGAAAGCATGCTCGAGCTCACCATAGAGCAGATATCCATGGGCCAATCGGCTGTGGATAAGTCCGCAGCGTTGCACCTGCTGGCGCAGCATCTGGTCACCGATGGCTTGGTCGCCGAGGGTTATCTCGCCGGTTTGCAGGCGCGCGAAGCCCAGGGCTCGACCTTTCTCGGTCAAGGTATTGCCATCCCCCACGGTACGCCGGAAACCCGCGATCTGGTGTTTTCCACCGGCGTGCGGCTGATGCAGTTCCCTGAAGGCGTGGACTGGGGCGACGGTCAGATCGTCTACCTGGCGATTGGTATTGCGGCCAAATCCGACGAACACCTGCGTCTATTGCAACTGCTGACCCGTGCCCTCGGCGAAACCGACCTGGGCCAGGCGCTGCGCCGCGCCAGTTCCGCCGAAGCCTTGCTGAAACTGCTGCAAGGCGCGCCGCAAGAACTGGCGCTGGATGCACAGATGATCGGCCTCGGTGTGTCCGCCGATGACTTCGAAGAGTTGGTCTGGCGCGGTGCACGTTTGCTGCGTCAGGCCGACTGCGTGAGCAACGGTTTCTCTGCCGTGTTGCAGCAAGTCGACGCGCTGCCGCTGGGCGATGGCCTGTGGTGGTTGCACAGCGAGCAAACGGTCAAGCGGCCTGGCCTGGCCTTCGTCACGCCGGACAAACCCATGCGTTACCTCGGCCAGCCGCTCAGCGGTCTGTTCTGCCTGGCCAGCCTCGGTGAAGCCCATCAGGCCTTGCTCGAACGCCTTTGTGCGTTGCTGATCGAAGGTCGCGGCCACGAATTGGGTCGCGCCACCAGTAGCCGTAAAGTCCTCGAAGTCCTGGGCGGTGAGCTGCCGGCCGATTGGCCCAGCGCTCGCATCGCCCTGGCCAACGCCCACGGCTTGCACGCGCGTCCGGCAAAGATTCTCGCGCAACTGGCGAAAAGTTTTGAAGGTGAAATCCGCGTACGCATCGTCGATGGCCAGGACAGCGCCGTGTCGGTGAAGAGTTTGAGCAAACTGCTCAGCCTCGGCGCCCGTCGCGGTCAGGTGCTGGAATTTGTCGCCGAACCGAGCATCGCTGCCGATGCCTTGCCAGCCTTGCTGGCCGCCATCGAAGAAGGCCTCGGTGAAGAAATAGAGCCGTTGCCAGCCGTGAGCCAACAACGCGAAGTGATCGCCGATGTGGCCGAGGTAATCCTCGCGCCAGCCTCTGGCAGTCTGATTCAGGCCATCGCCGCCGCACCGGGCATCGCCATCGGCCCAGCGCACATTCAAGTGCTGCAAACCATTGAATACCCGCTGCGCGGTGAGTCTGCCGCGATTGAGCGCGAGCGTCTCCAACAGGCATTGGCGGACGTGCGTCACGACATCGAAGGCCTGATTGAACGCAGCAAGTCCAAGGCCATTCGCGAGATTTTCATCACCCACCAGGAAATGCTCGACGACCCGGAATTGACCGATGAAGTCGACACCCGTCTCAAGCAGGGCGAAAGTGCCGAAGCGGCGTGGATGGCGGTAATTGAAGCGGCGGCCAAACAACAGGAATCGCTGCAGGACGCCTTGCTCGCCGAGCGCGCCGCCGACTTGCGTGATATCGGCCGTCGAGTGCTGGCGCAACTGAGTGGCGTCGAAACCCCGAGCGAGCCTGAGCAACCGTACATTCTGGTGATGGATGAAGTCGGTCCGTCCGACGTCGCCCGCCTTGATCCGGCGCGCGTCGCCGGCATCCTCACCGCCCGTGGCGGCGCCACCGCGCACAGTGCGATTGTCGCCCGAGCCCTCGGTATTCCAGCACTGGTCGGAGCCGGTCCGGCCGTGTTGCTGCTGGCGCCGGGCACGCCGTTACTGATTGACGGTCAGCGCGGCCGCCTGCACGTGGACGCCGACGCGGCGACCTTGCAACGCGCCACCGAAGAGCGCGACACCCGCGAGCAACGTCTGAAAGCAGCCGCCGAACAACGCCATCAACCGGCACTGACCACTGACGGCCATGCGGTCGAAGTGTTCGCCAACATCGGCGAAAGCGCCGGCGTGACCAACGCGGTGGAGCAGGGCGCCGAAGGCATTGGCCTGTTGCGCACCGAACTGATTTTCATGGCCCACTCGCAAGCGCCGGACGAGGCGACCCAGGAAGTCGAATACCGTCGCGTGCTCGATGGCCTGGCCGGTCGGCCGCTGGTGGTGCGCACCCTCGACGTTGGCGGTGACAAACCGCTGCCGTATTGGCCGATCGCCAAAGAAGAAAACCCGTTCCTCGGCGTGCGCGGTATTCGCCTGACCCTGCAACGTCCGCACATCATGGAAGCGCAATTGCGTGCCTTGCTGCGCGCTGCGGACAACCGTCCGCTGCGGATTATGTTCCCCATGGTCGGCAGCGTCGACGAGTGGCGCCAGGCGCGGGACATGACCGAACGTCTGCGTCTGGAAATTCCGGTTGCCGACCTGCAACTGGGGATCATGATTGAAGTGCCGTCGGCTGCATTGCTGGCGCCGGTGCTGGCCAAAGAGGTCGACTTCTTCAGCGTCGGCACCAATGACCTGACCCAATACACCCTGGCCATCGACCGTGGTCATCCAACCTTGTCGGCCCAGGCTGACGGCTTGCACCCGGCGGTGCTGCAACTGATCGACATCACCGTGCGCGCAGCGCATGCAAACGGCAAGTGGGTCGGTGTGTGCGGCGAGTTGGCGGCCGATCCGCTGGCGGTGCCGGTGCTGGTCGGTCTGGGTGTGGATGAGCTCAGTGTGTCGGGTCGCAGCATTGCCGAGGTCAAGGCGCGGGTTCGCGAACTCAGCCTGGCTCAGACCCAAATCCTTGCCCAACAGGCCCTGGCCGTGGGCAGCGCCGATGAAGTGCGCGCACTAGTGGAGGCCCTGTAATGGCCAAGATCCTGACCCTGACCCTCAACCCGGCGCTGGACCTCACCGTCCAGTTGCCGCTACTTGCCCCCGGCCAAGTCAACCGTAGCGACGAGATGCATACACACGCCGCCGGTAAAGGCGTGAACGTGGCACAGGTGCTGGCGGACCTCGGGCATCAGCTCACGGTCAGCGGTTTCCTCGGGGAGGACAACCTCCAGGCGTTCGAAACCCTGTTCGCCAAACGCGGGTTTGTCGACGCGTTCATCCGTGTTCCGGGTGAGACGCGCAGCAACATCAAACTGGCGGAAAGCGATGGACGCATCACCGACATCAACGGTCCCGGACCCTTGGTGAGTGAAGCCGCGCAACAGGCGTTGCTTGATCGACTTGATCAGATTGCGCCCGGTCATGACGCGGTCGTCGTTGCCGGCAGCCTGCCCCAAGGCATCAGTCCTCAGTGGTTACAGGCGTTGATTGTGCGTTTGAAAAATCTCGGTTTGAACGTGGCGTTGGACACCAGTGGTGAAGCCTTGCGGGCTGCGCTCAACGCCGGCCCGTGGCTGATCAAACCCAATACCGAAGAGCTGGCCGACGCGCTGGGTTGTGAGGTGGTTTCGGTGGCTGCGCAAGCGCAAGCCGCGAGCCGCCTGCACGCTCAAGGCATCGAGCACGTGGTGATCTCCGACGGTGCCGACGGTGTGAACTGGTTCAGTGTCGGCTCGGCGCTGCATGCCACGCCGCCCAAGGTTAGTGTCGTCAGCACCGTGGGCGCGGGCGATTCGCTACTGGCGGGCATGCTCCACGGTCTGCTCAGCGCCGACACGCCTGAACAGACCTTGCGCACCGCCACGGCGATTGCCGCGATGGCGGTCACCCAGATCGGTTTCGGTATTGGCGACGCCACGCAGTTGGCGCGGCTCGAACAGGGCGTGCGCATGCGCACCCTGACAGAACAATAAGAGGGTTTGTCATGAAGTTAGCCATTGTTACGGCCTGCCCGAACGGTATGGTCACCAGTGTGCTGTGCGCCCGTTTGCTTGATGCGGCGGCCCAGCGTCAGGGCTGGAGCACCAGTGTCGAAGTCAACGATGCCGCGCACCCAGAACGCCAATTGTCGGTGGCCACGGTCGAGGCGGCCGAGTGGGTGTTGCTGGTGACCAGCGCGCCAGTGGATATGTCGCGATTCGTCGGCAAGCGGGTGTTCCAGAGTACCCCGGCGCAAGCCCTGCAAGATGTTGAAGCGGTGCTGCGTCGCGGTGCTGAAGAGGCTCAGGTTTACGTCGCCCCCGAAGCCGTGGCCGAGCCTGCCGCCCTCGTGAAAAACGCCCCGCGCCTGGTCGCGATTACTGCGTGCCCGACCGGCGTCGCACACACCTTCATGGCCGCCGAGGCCTTGCAGCAAGCGGCCAAGCGTCTGGGTTACGACCTGCAAGTGGAAACCCAGGGCTCGGTCGGTGCGCGCAATCCGCTGAGTGCAGCAGCCATTGCCGATGCGGACGTAGTGCTGCTGGCCTGCGATATCGAAGTCGCCACCGAACGTTTTGCCGGCAAGAAGATTTACCGTTGTGGCACCGGCATCGCCCTCAAACAAGCCGAAGCGACGCTGAATAAAGCGTTGGCCGAAGGCACGCAGGAAACCGCTTCGAGCGGTGCCAAAGGCCCGGCCAAGCAAGAGAAAAGTGGCGTCTACAAACACCTGCTGACCGGCGTGTCGTTCATGCTGCCGATGGTGGTGGCGGGCGGTCTGATGATCGCCTTGTCGTTCGTGTTCGGCATCACTGCCTTCAAGGAGGAAGGCACGCTCGCGGCAGCCCTGATGCAGATCGGCGGCGAGACCGCATTCAAACTGATGGTGCCGCTGCTGGCGGGTTATATCGCCTACTCGATCGCCGACCGTCCGGGCCTGGCGCCGGGGATGATTGGCGGTCTGCTGGCAAGCACCTTGGGCGCCGGTTTTATCGGCGGGATCATTGCCGGTTTCATCGCCGGTTACGCGGCGCAGGCGATCAATCGTTATGCGCGATTGCCGCAAAGTCTTGAGGCGCTGAAACCGATTCTGATCATCCCGTTGCTGGCGAGTCTGTTCACCGGTCTGGTGATGATCTACGTGGTCGGCAAACCGGTGGCCGGGATGCTCGAAGGCCTCACGCACTTCCTCGACAGCATGGGCACTACCAATGCGATTCTGCTCGGTGTGTTGCTGGGCGGGATGATGTGCGTCGACCTTGGCGGGCCGATCAACAAAGCCGCGTATGCGTTCTCGGTGGGGCTGCTGGCGTCACAAAGTTATGCACCGATGGCCGCGACCATGGCGGCCGGCATGGTGCCGCCGATTGGCCTGGGCATCGCTACGTTTATTGCGCGGCGCAAGTTTGCTCAGACCGAACGCGAGGCCGGTAAAGCGGCGTTGGTATTGGGGCTGTGCTTCATCTCCGAAGGCGCGATTCCGTTTGCCGCGAAAGACCCGCTGCGGGTGATCCCGGCGAGCATTGCCGGTGGTGCGCTGACCGGTGCGTTGTCGATGTATTTCGGCTGCAAACTGATGGCGCCGCACGGCGGGTTGTTCGTACTGGCGATCCCGAATGCGATCAACCATGCGCTGTTGTACCTGCTGGCGATTGTGGCGGGGAGTCTGCTGACGGCGGTGGTTTATGCGGTGGTCAAGCGGCCGGAAGTCGTTGAGCTGGCAATAGAGCCCGTCAGCGCCTGACACCCCAACAATCTCCTGTAGGAGTGAGCCTGCTCGCGATGGCTGCTTAACATTCAATAGATAAGTTGACTGTTACACCGCTATCGCGAGCAGGCTCGCTCCCACAGGGGGCTGTGTCACAGTCATTTCATGCGTATGTGCTTTAGTTTTCCTTTTCAGGGAGAACACTATGAGCGAATTCGACCTCGGCCGTCGTCGCGTCATACAAGCCGTCGGTGCCGGGCTGTTGTTGCCTGGCCTGGCGCCGGCAGTGATTGCTTCGGTCAAGGATCGGCCACAACTCACCGATGGCGTGCAGTCCGGCGACGTGCTGGGCGACCGGGCGATGATCTGGAGCCGATGTGATCGTCCGGCGCGAATGGTGGTGGAGTGGGACACCCGCAGCCTGTTCACCAACCCTCGTCGTTTTGCCTCGCCATTGGCCGATTCCAATACCGATTTCACTGCCCGCGTCGAACTCACTGGCCTGCCCGCCGACCAGGCGATTTTCTACCGTGTGCACTTCGAAGATGCCCAGAGCGGCGTCGCCAGCGAGCCCTGGTTCGGCCATCTGCGCAGCGTGCCGCAAACCCGTCGCGATATCCGTTTCGTCTGGAGCGGCGACACCGCCGGCCAGGGCTTCGGCATCAACCCGGACATCGGCGGCATGCGCATCTACGAAGCCATGCGATTGCGCCTGCCAGATTTTTTTATCAACAGCGGCGACACCATCTACGCTGACGGCCCCGTACCTGCGCAGCTCACCACAGAGAGCGGCCGCGTGTGGCGCAACATCACCACTGAAGCCAAGAGCAAAGTCGCCGAAACCCTCGACGATTATCGCGGCAATTACCGCTACAACCTCATGGACGAAAACATCCGCCGCTTCAACGCCGAGGTCCTGCAGATCTGGCAGTGGGACGATCATGAAGTGGTGAACAACTGGTCGCCGGGCAAGCCGTTGGATGATCGCTACAAGAGCAAAGATATCCACAGCCTGGTCGGCCGCGCGCGTCAGGCCTGGCTCGAATACGCACCGATGCGATTGCAGAGCGCCGATGGCGGCGGGCGGATTTATCGCAAGCTCGGTTATGGGCCATTGCTTGATGTGTTCGTGCTCGATATGCGCAGCTATCGCGGGGCCAATGACGACAACCTGGGTGCCGCTAAACCGTTCCTCGGACGTGAACAGCTGGACTGGCTAAAGCGTGAATTGAAGGCCTCCAAGGCCCAGTGGAAAGTCATCGCTGCTGATATGCCGATTGGCCTCGGCGTATCGGATGGTGAAGTCAGCCCCGGTGTGACGCGCTGGGAAGCCGTGGCCAACGGTGATCCTGGATCGGCCCAGGGGCGTGAACTGGAAATCGCCGAATTGTTGGGTTTTCTGCGGGCGCAACAGGTGCGCAATTTTGTCTGGCTGACGGCGGATGTGCATTATTGCGCCGCGCACCATTACCACCCGGACCGTGCGTCGTTTCAGGATTTCGAACCGTTCTGGGAGTTTGTCGCCGGGCCTTTGAATGCGGGGAGTTTCGGGCCTGATTCGCTGGATAAGACCTTTGGCCCGGAAGTGGTGTTCGAGAAAGCACCACCGGCACAGAACACCTCACCGTTTGCCGGGTTTCAGTTTTTTGGTGAGGTGAATATTGATGGGCAGACGGGGGAGATGAGTGTGGTGTTGCGGGATTTGGATGGGGTTGGGGTGTTTGAGCAGAAGTTGCAGCCAGTCTGATAGATCCACCCCTCACCCCAGCCCTCTCCCCATGTTTGTACCGGACACATGGTGGACAGGTGTTCGGAGACATGGTGGACACTTTTAAATAGACACATTGCTCATCTGAAAGGAGATGGTTTGTGTCTTGGGAAGAGGTGTCCACCATGCAGCTTCGTTCCGAATTTGTACTGTTAGCTCGGCAAGAAGGGGCCAATATCCGACAACTCTGCCGACGCTTTCATATCAGCCCAAGCACCGGATACAAATGGCTTGGCCGGTTCGAAACCTCTGGTGCAGACGGCTTGCACGACCAGTCTCGGCGCCCAAAACATTCACCCAAACGCTGCGCTGATACGGTTGAAAAGCAGATTCTGGCCTTGGGGGTGGAGCACACGGCCTGGGGCGCCCGCAAGCTCAAACGCAATCTGGAGGATGAGGGGTATTTGATGCCCGCCGTCAGCACGGTGCATGCGATTTTGCAGCGTAATTCGCGAATCGACCCGCAGGCGGCAAATACCAAACCCTTTATCCGATTTGAGCATGAAGCCCCCAACGATCTTTGGCAGATGGACTTCAAGGGACATGTCGGCATGCGCCATGGTCGCTGCCATCCCTTGACGGTATTGGACGACCATTCGCGGTTCTCGCTGTGCATCGCGGCCTGTGGCAACGAGCAGCGTCAGACCGTGCAGGAGCAGCTTATCCACGTGTTTCGGCGCTACGGCTTGCCGATGCGCATGACCATGGATAACGGTGCACCGTGGGGCGATCAGAGCGGGGTTTATACCGCGTTAGAGGTCTGGCTGATGAGCCAGGGCATCCGAGTGGGCCACTCCAGGCCTTATCACCCGCAGACTCAGGGCAAGCTTGAGCGTTTTCACCGCAGCCTCAAGGCTGAAGTTTTGCAAGGTCAGTGCTTCATCGACCTGCTTGGGGCACAGAACGCCTTCGATATCTGGCGCGATATCTACAACCAGAAACGCCCCCATCAAGCATTGGAAATGGAGGTTCCAGCGACTCGCTACAGCTGTAGTCCTCGTGAATACCAGGAGCATCGGCAAGCACTGGAGTACGCCGAAGGGGATTTGATCAGAAAGGTTCAGGCCAATGGCGAGATGTACTGGAAAAGCCGCAAGTATGCGATTGGAAAGGCCTTCATCGGCGAGCACATAGCCATCAGAGAAACGACCGAGGATGGCATCTACGACATCTATTGGAGCAGACATCGCATTGCCAAAATTGACTTGAGCTTGCAGACCGTTGTATCAGGAAAGCGGCTTTGAAGACGTCCACCATGTCCCCGAACATGTGTCCACCATGTGTCCGGTACAAACACCCCACGGGGTAGAGGGAGAAAGGGAGCCGATCTTCACTGTTTTCAATGCCTGAGTTCGACGCGATTTTTCAGGTCGCAGTATTTCTAAAGAAACTCACGGTCAGTCCCCTCTACCTCTGGGAGAGGGCTAGGGTGAGGGGCTCTTTCAGTACACGTCACGCCGGTAGCGACCTTGCTCGATCAAGCGGTCAACCTCTTCAATTCCGAGTATTTCGTTAAGCACGTGATCCACGCCTGAAGCCATCCCTTGCAAGCTGCCGCAGATGTAAATGACCGCGCCCTCGGCCAGCCATTTTTTCAGCTCGTCCGCCGACTCGCGCAGTCGATCCTGCACGTAGATCTTCTCGGCCTGATCCCGCGAGAACGCCAGGTCCAGCCGCTCCAGATCCCCCGAAATCAACCATTCTTCCAGCTCATCGCGACACAGATAGTCATGCTCGCGATTGCGTTCGCCAAACAGTAGCCAATGACGTTGCTGTCCATCGGCGATCCGCGCCTTGAGCAAGCTGCGCAGCCCGGCCAGGCCAGTGCCGTTGCCCAGCAGGATCATCGGCACCGGCTCGGTCGGCAGGTGGAAACCGCTGTTGCGCCGTACGCGCAGGCTGATGGTGCCGCCCACCGGGGCGTGTTCGGTCAGCCAGCCGGAGCCGACGCCCAGGCTGCCGTCAGGATGCCGTTCCTGGCGCACGATCAATTCCAGCACGCCATCGGCGGCGATCGAGGCGATGGAGTATTCGCGCATGGCCAAGGGCACCAGCGCATCCACCAGCGCCTGAGCATGCAGGCCGACCAAGTGAGTTCTGTTTTCTGGCAGTTGTCGACTGGCGAGGGCTTGCTCCAGCGGTTGTGACAGGCCACCGAGCGCAACCGTGGCGCGACCGTCAATGCCCAGGCCATCCAGGAAATGTTCGATCGCCCACGGACAATTGCGCGGCAACACTTCCACCAGGTCACCGGCCAGCCAACTGCTGGTGCTGGGGGCGGTGAGGCCGAGCAAGTACACGCCCGAACCGCTGCTGTCAGGGTTGAGCAACTCACGGCGGGTCAGGTTCCAGTTGTCGTAGCTTGGCGCGTGCCAGGTGTCCACGGGCGCCTGTCCGGTCAGCAAGCCCAGTTGCTGCTGCCAGTGACGCAAGGCGTAAGGGTCGCCGCTGTCGACCTCCACCGGGGCGAACAGGGTCTTGCCGCCGTGCTCGCCCAGCCACGTGTGCAAGCGACGAGCGAAGCCGCAGAAGTGCTGATACTGCCGATCGCCAAGCCCCAGCACGGCGTAGTTCAGGCTTTCCAGGCTCAACGTCCGGCCCAGCACTTTGCGCTCAAACCCCCGGGCGCTGTCCGGCGCTTCACCGTCGCCGAAGGTGCTGACCACGAACAACGCATTGCTGAAATCACGCAAGTCTTGCTCGCTGACGTCCGCCAGCGGCTGAACCTTCACCGGCAGGCCCGCCGCCTGCAATTGCCCGGCGGTCTGCCACGCCAGTTGCTCGGCAAAGCCGCTCTGGCTGGCGAAGCCGATCAGCCACGCCGGTGCGTCACTGTTCGGTTGTGCGAGGTCTTTGCGGGCATCCTTGATCTGCTTTTTCTTGCGTCGACGATCGAGGTACAACAACCAGCCAGTGACGAAAAACAGCGGCATCGTCAGCGCGGTAATTGTCAGGATAATCCGCCCGACAATGCCGAAGTAGCTGCCGACGTGCAGCGCGTAAATGCTGGTGAGCAGTTGCGCCTTGAGGCTCTTGTCGCTGTAGCGGTCATGCCGTTTGACGATGCCGGTCGCCGGATCGAGGCTGATCTGATTCAGCGCGCGGTCGTGGGGCGAACTGCTCAAAAGGTAGAACACGTTGGCCGGCTGCCCGGCCACTGACGGCATGCGGATGTTGTAGGCGCTCAGTGCAGGACCGGCAGCGCTGTAGATGCTGCTCCACATCACTGCGTAATCGGCGGTGGGCGCCGGGCCGCTTGGCGCAGGGCCGCGACCGCTGCGGGCGCGCTCGTTCTGCGGCGAGTCGGAAAGTAATTGGGTCAGGCCCTTGTTGTACCACTCATAGGACCAGGACAACCCGGTCAGCGCCGCCAGAAGGTAAAACACCAGGCACCAGGTACCGGCCACCGAGTGCAAATCCCAGTTGAAGCTGCGGCCCTTTTTCTTCCAGTCGAGGGTCAGCCAGGCACGCCAGTTTTTCCACTGACGCGGCCAGCGCAGGTAAAGACCGGACAGGCAGAAGAACACCAGAATCAGCGTACAGGCACCGGTGATCTGCCGACCGCTATCGCCCATGGCGAGGAAGCGGTGCAGTTGCAGGATCAAGCCGAAGAAGTCCCGGCCAGTGGCGTCGCCCATGAACTCGGCGGTGTACGGGTTGAAGTAGCGCATCTCGCCGCGGCGCTCACCCGGCGGTGGGGTAAAGGACACCCGCGCGGCGTTGCCGCTGTCAGTCTCGACCCAGAGCATCGCGACTTTCTTGCCGGAGGCGCCCTCGATTTTTTCCACCAGTTCGGCGGGCGGCAGGACGCCAGCGACCTGCTTCTCGACCTGCAGCACAGAAGGGTTCAGCGCGCGCAG
This sequence comes from Pseudomonas sp. PMCC200344, assembly GCF_030053095.1. Taxonomy (NCBI): domain Bacteria; kingdom Pseudomonadati; phylum Pseudomonadota; class Gammaproteobacteria; order Pseudomonadales; family Pseudomonadaceae; genus Pseudomonas; species Pseudomonas sp. PMCC200344. The sequence goes on from NZ_CP125618.1 coordinate 936,603, forward strand.
GATTTCATCCTGAAACGATACCGTCGCCCCGGTGATGCCCATCAGGGCCAGGACCAGTCCGGCGCTGATGCCGAAAAACCAGTGCAACTGGAACAGGGTTCTCTTCAACACGTTGCTCGCCTTGTTCGTTCGAAAATATTGATCACGGCGCGCATTATGCCGTGGGTTGTCGAGAAACATTCTTTATTACGCACAAAAGCCCCGTTCACCTGGATGAACGGGGCCTGTCCCTGATTTCAGTCTTTACACGCAATCCCTTGTGGGAGCGGGCTTGCTCGCGAAAGCGGTATGTCAGGTGGCATTGATGGCGACTGACACTCCCTCTTCGCGAGCAAGCCCGCTCCCACAGGGATTGCGGTGTGACTGGCAATCAGAAGTGGAAGTTGGCGCTCAGCAGGGCGGTACGGCCCGCCGCCACGTGGGCGTAGTGGTTCTGCAGTATCTGATCGAAGTAACGCTCGTCGGTCAGGTTCTGTACGTTGAGTTGCAGGTCGACGTTCTTGGTCAGGCGGTAGCTGGCCATCGCGTCGTAACGCCAGTAGGACGGGATCTCCACCGAGTTGGCGACGTTGCCGAACTGGGAATCGACGTAGGTTACACCGGCACCGACGGTCAACTTGTCCGGCACCAGATCGTAGGTCGACCAGAACGTGAAGTTGTTCTGTGGAGTGCTTGGCATGTGGTTGCCTTCATCGGCGGCGAGGGTGGTTTTGACCACTTCGCTGTCCATGTAGGTGTAGCCGCCGAAGACTCTCCAGTTACGAGTCAGCTTGCCGCTGTAGCTCAGTTCTACACCATTGACCTGCTGTTCGCCGTCCAGCACTTGAGTGGTGCCGCCGTCCGGATCGTTGATGCGGGCGTTGGTTTTCTCGGTACGGAACAGCGCGGCGGTCAGCGACAGATCGTCACCGAAGAAGTCCCACTTGGTGCCGATCTCGTAGTTGCGGTTCTTTTCTGGATCCAGACGGCTGTTGTTCGCTGCCAGTTCCAGACCACCGTTGCCGCTGGTTTCGCCAGCCGGGTTGCTGGAGGTCGAGTAGGCCGCGTAAATGCTGCCGTTAGGCAACGGGTTGTAGACCACGCCGATCTGGTAGTTCACCAGGTCGCTGGTGTTCTGACGGGAGAAACTGCCCGCTGGAGCTGTGCTGCTAGCGTTGGCGAAGCCGCTGGATTCGACCTCGTAGTTGTCATAGCGCAAGCCCAGGTTCAGAGACCATTGCTCGTTGAACTTCAGCGTGTCGAACACGTAGGCCGCAGCGGTTTTGGTGTCGGTGTCGGTGAACGCAGCGCTGTCGGCGATCGAGCCGTTCCAGTTATCCCCAGGCGTCGGATTCTGCAGGCTGGTGCAGTCGCCGGAGTTGAACAGGGCGCGGTTACAGCGAGTGCCGCTGGCGGTCTGGGTCAGGATGTACGGGCGGTTGTGGGTGTCTTGATAGGAAAACTCAAGGCCGGTGACCAGGCTGTGCTCGATGGCGCCGGTGTTGAACTTGGCGCTCAGGTCGGTCTGGTTGATCCAGCCGCTGGACGTCGAGTTACGGCTTTTCGCGCCGCGATACACGCTGCCATTGACCACGTTGCCCTTGCTGTCGTCCGGGTTGGTGACGATGTAATCGAGCGTAGAACGGGACATGCGGAAGCTGTTCGACACGGTCAGGTCATCATTCAGATCGTGTTCGATCTTGAGGGTGCCGCTGTCGTTGCTGGTCTCGCGAAAGTCGCGACCGGTGAGGCCGTAGAAGTTGTCGCGATCGACATTCACAGGTTTATCGACGTTGTACTTGCTGCGGTTGGGGCTCAAGGTCAACGGGATGCCGTAGTCGGGCATGTCGTCGGTTTCAACGTGGTAGTAGCCGACGGTCAGGCGGGTGTCGGTACCCAGGCCGAACGCGAAGGAAGGTGCCACGCCCCAACGGCTGACGTCCACGGCATCACGGCCGGCGACGTTGGCTTCGTGCTTCATCAGGTTCAGACGGAAGGCCGAGGTGTCGGTCATCTGCTGGTTCAGGTCGAGGGTGGTGCGCTTGGTCTGATCCGAGCCCCAGGTGAAGCCGCCGTTGTAGGCATTTCCCAGTTTGGCGGTCTTGCTCACCAGGTTCAGGCTGCCACCGGTGGAACCGGCGCCGGTAAAGGCGGAACCCGGGCCCTTGCTGACTTCGATCGATTCAACGTTGAAGATCTCGCGGCTCTGGGACGCCGGATCGCGCATGCCGTCGACGAACGTGTCGCTTTCGGCGTTGAAGCCGCGAATGATCGGACGATCGCCGGCCGGGTTGCCACCTTCACCGGCACCGAACGTGATACCCGGTGTGGTACGCAGCGCGTCGACCAGGCTAGTGGCGCCGGTGTCGCGAATCACTTGTTGCGGAATCACGGTGACGCTTTTCGGCGTCTCACGCAGTGGCGCGGTGTACTTCTTGTTGGCCGAGGTATCGGTCTTGTAGGAGGTCTCGTCCTGAGCTTCGCCGTTGATAGCGGTAGCGCCCAGGGAAATCGAGTTGCTCGGTGCTTTTTCGTCGGTCTTTTCAGCCGCGAAAGCCATGTGGCCCGCAGAGCTGGCGGTGATCGCCACGCCAATTGCAGACGCGAGCAAACGCGGTGAACTGACCGGTAATTGTAGTTGTTGGCGTGACATGAGAATTCCCCTCCCCAAGGATTTGAGGCCGCGGAATATAGGGTAAACAGGTATTTGTATCAATTGCGAAACGTTACTATTCGCGACAAATTTACATTCTTTACAATTTAACCTTACGGTTTTTGGTGGCTCGTTCGTCACAGGGGTTTTACAAGGGCAATAAGAATCAATACCATTGCCGCCTCTTTTGTCTTCAGGTGTCATCCCATGCTGCTGCACATTCCCGGCGTGTTCGCGAAAGAAGAAGTGCAGCGCATCCGCGAGGCTCTGGAGCACGCAGATTGGGCTGACGGCAAGATTACCGCCGGCTACCAGTCGGCCAAAGCCAAGCACAATCTGCAGTTACCGGAAGGTCATCCGCTGGCCAAGGAAGTCGGCGCGGCGATGCTGGAACGGCTGTGGAAAAATCCGCTGTTTATGTCCGCGGCGTTACCGCACAAGGTCTTCCCTCCGTTGCTGAACTGTTACACAGCCGGCGGCAGTTTCGACTTTCACATCGATAACGCCGTGCGCCAGCCCAAAGGCAGCATCGAGCGAGTGCGCACCGATCTGTCGGCCACTCTGTTTTTCAGCGAACCGGACGACTACGACGGCGGCGAACTGGAAATCCAGGACACCTTCGGCACCCAACGGGTGAAGTTGCCGGCCGGCGACATGGTTCTGTACCCCGGCACCAGCCTGCACAAGGTCAACGCCGTGACACGCGGCACTCGCTACGCCTCGTTCTTCTGGACTCAAAGCCTCGTGCGCGAAGACAGCCAGCGCGCCTTGCTGTTCGAGATGGACGGAGCGATCCAGCAACTGACCCAGGACATGCCCGACCACCCTTCGCTGATTCGCCTCACCGGCACTTATCACAACCTGTTGCGTCGCTGGGTCGAGGTATGAGTTATCAACTGCGCCGCGAGGAAATCCTCGACGGTGACCGGCTCAAAGCCATGCTCGAAGAAAGCCCGGCACGTGCCGCCCAGGCGATTCTGATCGCCGCCCGCGAAGGCGTGCTGGATGCTCAAGCGTTGCTCGGGCAGATTCTGCTGGATGGGCAGGGCATCGAGCAGGATCAGCCGCTGGCCTTGCGCTGGTTTGGGATTGCCGCCGGGGGAGGGCATTTGATGGCGCGCAACATGCTCGGTCGTTGTCATGAGCATGGTTGGGGTTGCGTTGCCGATGCTTCGGTTGCTGCGGGGCATTATCGCCAGGCCGCCGAAGCCGGACTGGATTGGGCGATGTACAACTACGCCAACCTGTTGGCCACCGGGCGCGGCGTTATTGAGGATCAGGCGCAAGCGTTGAATCTTTATCGCCGGGCAGCGGAACTGGGCCATGCGAAATCGATGAACTTGCTGGGACGATATCTGGAGCAAGGCCATTTTTGTCCTGCTGATCCTGTGACGGCGTTTGATTGGTATCGACGTTCGGCGCTGGGCGGTGATTTTCGTGGGCAGTTCAGTTATGCCAGCGTTCTGGTGGAACTCTCGCACATCGAAGAAGCGCTGGTCTGGTATCGCCGGGCAATGCACGCGGGGCATTCGGCTTTTTTAAGTATCGCGGCGCAGACACTGTCGAACGTGCCCCACGCGCAAGTGCAAGCAATGGCCCTGGAATATCGCGCACGGGCAGCCAACCAAGTAAGCATTTGAAGTTCGCCGTCGGCTTGTCACGCGAGTGGATTAGTTGCTTGCTCGCCAGGCGTTGGTATTTTTTATAAATATATCCTCGTAAGTTTGCACTTTGCAGTGGCGCTGCATTGTGTTTTATTTCCAGTGCGCAGTTTGAATGGTTGTAATGTTCCGGCTCTGCAAATCACGTTATTAAATATCTAATTGTGTGTTGACTAATTAAAGGAATAATTATGTCTGGTAATAAATTGTGGGATGACGCTCTGAAAAACGCTTCTCCCGAGCAAATATTGCAGTACGCCGCTGAAGCTCCGGCGCGGTTAATCAGTGCATCCGCTTCGGGCTCTAATAGTGATGTACGTGCCACGGGGCTGTTGCTGACTAAAAAACAAATCATCGATCTGCACAAGTATCAGGCTGCCGCTTTCAGGCTTCCGCGTACTTTGAAAGACGTTACTGACTATCTGCGCTTCGGTGCCGGTCAGGATGGTGGTCCGGGCCTTTCCCCCGCGGACTTCCTGACCACTTTCCTCAATACTCACAACCATGCCTCGCGTTGGACGGACTTGCGCGAGCGCATCATGATGACGGGCCGCGGCCTCAGTAACTTCGCAACGAGCATGCTGACGTATGGTGCATCGATGGAAGAAGTCTACTCCGACGTAAGGGCTGGCAATCTGCTGGACCTGCACGACATTAAAACGGTTGAACAACTAAGAGCGCTGCAGGCCGCGTTGGGCGACAAGTTTCCAGGTCTGCAACTGGAAAGCGATACGCTGAGTGATTTGGGTTATTTTCTCGACAGGATATTTGAAGAAGTTGATAAGAACTTAAATATTACTCGCGGCATCAAGAAAGACCTCGATGCGTTTGGTATGGATCTTCAGGAGTACATCCTGCCTGGCATCCAATACAAGGTTGATCTGATAAAAAATAATACCTTGTCAGCAGAAATAAAAAATCTGCAAGTGAAAATTGATGATCGTTCCGCCGAGATTGAACTAAAGAATACTGAGTACAAAGCGGCCGTTCAGGAGGCATTGAAAGCCGCGGCTGGTATGAACATTGTCGGGTTGGCGATGGCTATCTATATGGGCGTCGAAGCTGAAAACATTCGTGCAGCGCGTAACGAACTGTATGCCCAACAGGATCTCGACATTCTGAAGCTGGACAGCATGAATCAGACCTTGGGTTCTCTGGCGCGTGTAAAGCACGACTTGCAGAGTCTTGAAATCGTGGCAATCGATGCCGAAATCGCGACAAAAAACCTTATCTATACCTGGAACGTCTTGCACGATGCTGTCGCAAACTCTTCCAAAGCTATCGCTACCATCAACGATGCGTTGTCGCTGCGACAGTTCATCGCGCAATTCAGGCTGGTCGTTAATCCATGGAGAAAAATCGAGACCGATGCCGACGCTCTTATTCTGGTGTTCAAGGAGGCTCAGGAGGAATTTTCACGCAATAACTCGTTGGGAGCACGTTCAATGAATGTTGTAAGCCTGTTCAATTCGGCCTATCCGCCGCTCGATTTGGCGGCATTAAGTACCCATCACGAACACATGCGTAATGCGCGCATTCAGGCCAATACCTGGCAGGTCAAGCTTGGTTATTTGCCGGACTTGTTCAGCCGCTTCGACAGCGTTGTCAGAGAGGTCGGTCGGGGAAGCAACGAGTTACAAGGCACCGCTCAGACCAGCAAGTACGAACTCGAAATCATTCAGCGCGGTCTTGAAGACCTCGAAAAAGAACGACTGAGCGAGGCTGACCCGCTAGTTATCGAAGAAATCGATGGCGATCGTAAGCGACTCTTGAAGCAGGCCGCCGATGTAATCAAGGAGAAGTCGTCCAAAATTGACCAATGCCTGGCGGATATCAGCGATTCGTTCGATCGACGCCTGGTCCAGACTTACCTGGTTGATTTTGCGCACGAAGAGCAAATGGCCAAAGATGAAATCAGTGATCTGCAATTGAAGTTGCAGGCGTTCACGGATGAGCGCAAAACCATCTCTGAAGCCGTCGCTACCCTGGGAAAGGCAGGCGTTGAAGCACTTGGCAAAGACATTGAACTGACCCTTGCCAAGGTCACTCAGTTGGGCCTGGCTCCTACAGAGATTCAACTGGTGATGATGGCGATCGACCAACTTAAAAAAACATTAATCGACGCCGGCAAGACAATTGCTTTTATCGACATGCTTCGCGAGAGTGACAAGTTGAAGCTGAAGATTGATGCCTTGGTCGAGAAGATTGATGTCGAGAATTCAATTATTCAGGCATCACTCGGCAGGACTAAATACTTGCAGGCGATTCTTTCGATAGAGGACTCGCGACATGAATACGCCACTGTCTATAGCGGTGCTGCGACAGCTTATCGGCAGTTCCTGACGGCCACCGCCGCAGCGCAATTTGCCGATGTCGAAGCGCTGGACAATGCATTCAAGGTGCAGGCACCGCTGTTTATCAAGTTCCTCGCGCCCGTGTCGATGCCAAGGCGCTGACAAACGGATGATCACGGACTGCCAGCGGCAACTTTGACGCTGGCAGTCGAGGTTTTGTCAGGCCAAGGAGAGACTGATGCTGGATTATTTATTGGCAGAAAAGAATTTTGCCTCGTTGAAGCAATACATTGTTTTTTTGAACGACTTGCCTGGCGCACTTGGGGAAATCAACCGGTTCTCAGATTCTATCGCCCGATCCGGATATACCTTATTGCCTCGGCCCGATTCTCAGGCATTGATTCAAGTTGCGCGTGGCAACGCGGTCTGCTGGCGAGCGATCGGTATTACCGTACCTTGCCTTGGTAACGTGTCGACTCGGGTACTGCAGGATGTGAGCGGTTTTATCCGCGAGTTTCAGGCGATTGTCAGCGTTACCGAGAATCGGCGTTTGGCGATTTCGGTAATTGATCCGCAGCAGTTCGCCGTTGTCAGATCTGCCGGTTGGGGCAATGCGCCCTGTGCCAATGTGATTGATGTGATGCGCGAACTCTATGCGCGGCTCGAACGTTGCCAATATGCAGTGACGGACTTCAAGTTGCAGGTAACTAAACTTGCGGTGTCGATCCACAGCATTTTTATTCGCTTCATCGAATCGCTGACATTGCCGTTAAGTACCGAAGGCCCGATGTCCAAGATTGAAGCCTATTACACCTTGGGTCGAATTGGGTTGCCGGGCATGGATTACGATCCTGACCATCCGTACTCGCAAACGGAACGGCAAGAGATGTCCCGAGCGCACATGGGACGCCTTGGCGATCTTTACCGGCAAGCCAGCATCGCCGCATGCAACCTCGGTGATTTCTGTTACCGCTGGACCTACATGCTCGATGAAACCAAACGGTCGCTGGCAACTCATTATCCTCAACAAACGATGATGCGTGCCAAGGCCTCTTTGCCGATGATTACCGGCTCACTGGAGGATGTTAAATCCATGTCAGACCAACTGTTGAAAATGGCCAAGGTCTTCTAAAAAAAACCCATGACACTGTCATGGGTTTTTCATTGGGCGTTTGAAACTCGAAGCGTCAGTTACACGTAAAACGACTTCAGCGGCGGGAAGCCATTGAACTCAACGGCGCTGTAGCTGGTGGTGTAAGCACCGGTCGACAACCAGTACAAACGATCACCAATCGCCAGGTTCAGCGGCAAACCGTACTTGTAGTTCTCGTACATGATGTCGGCGCTGTCGCAGGTCGGGCCGGCGATGACCACTTCTTCCACTTCACCTTTCTTCTCGGTCCAGATCGGGAACTTGATGGCTTCGTCCATGGTTTCGATCAGGCCGGAGAACTTGCCCACATCCGTGTACACCCATCGCTCTACCGCGGTACGGGATTTACGGGCGACCAGCACCACTTCGCTGACCAGGATGCCAGCGTTGGCGATCAACGAACGGCCTGGTTCCAGGATGATTTCCGGCAGCTCGTCGCCGAAATCTTCCTTGAGGAAACGGATGATTTCTTCAGCGTAGGTTTCCAGGCTGTTGGTGCGGGTAATGTAGTTGGCCGGGAAACCGCCGCCCATGTTGATCAGCTTCAGGTGAATGCCGTCTTCTTCTTTCAGGCGTTCGAAGATCACTTTGACCTTGGCGATCGCTGCGTCCCAGACGCTGATGTCGCGCTGCTGCGAACCGACGTGGAACGAGATGCCGTAAGGCACCAGGCCCAGGTCGCGAGCGAGGATCAGCAGGTCCATGGCCATGTCGGTCTGGCAACCGAATTTGCGCGACAGAGGCCAGTCAGCGGTGGTCGAGCCTTCGGTGAGGATGCGCACGTAGACTTTCGAACCCGGTGCAGCCTTGGCGATGTTGCGTAGGTCGGCTTCGGAGTCGGTGGCATACAGACGCACGCCCTTCTCGTAGAAGTAGCGAATGTCTTTGGATTTCTTGATGGTGTTGCCGTAGCTGATGCGATCCGGGCCGACGCCCTGGTTCATCACTTTATCGAGCTCGTAGATCGAGGCGATGTCGAAGTTCGAGCCTTTCTCTTTGAGCAGGTCGATGATTTCGACGGCCGGGTTGGCCTTGACCGCGTAGTAGACCTTGGCGAAATCGAAACCGGCGCGCAGGTCGTCATAGGCCTGGCTGATCATCGCGGTGTCGATCACCACGAACGGGGTTTCTTGTTTGTCGGCGAAGGCCTTCATTTTGTTGAAGGTATCGCGCGCGAAATAGTCTTCGACGTTGATCGACATGCTGGGAACTCCTACTGGCAAACTAGATTAATCAATGGGTGCAAATGAACGTCCTCCGTATCCCCACTTTGGTTCGCCTACTTCCCAAGGCATGTCGCCGAAAGCAAAAAGGCCATGGGAAGCGGTGCTTTCCCTTGGCCTTGCTGTCTCGTCGTCAGTACTTGAGCCGGATGGATCGTTTCCAGCATGGACGTTCGGCGCGAACTTTAGGGCGTGAGGGGCTTGAGATCAACAAAAAATGTCGCGTTTTTGCACGCATCCGTCGTGCGGTCCTGGACAGCTACTGATGTAACCGACCTGCATGACAGTGTGATGTTCCCTTTGCAGGGATCTTTGAGGTGTTTCAGTGGAACTTGTGGTGCTCCATTCGCGAGCAAGCCCGCTCCCACATTGGACCTGTGTCAGCTCACAATCTTGTGGATGAGCGCGGACCAATGTGGGAGCAACTGTCTTGATGACCTTTATTTTGAAAGCATATTGATAGACAGCTGAACTCCCACAGCTTTAGGCCATGCGATGCCCTACAGGAACACCGCGACCCGTTTAGGCCAAGGGTTCTTTCCACTCGGTTCGGTCTCGGATCATGGCGTTCAGCCGTATCAACAACACACGCATACAGGCGATGAGCGCTACTTTTGCGCATTTACCCTTATGACGCAGTGCGTCATACCGCGCTTTGAACTCAGGCTGTCGCTGAATCACCACCCAGCACGCCATGTACATTGCCCGACGCGCAGCAAACCTGCCGCCGCTAATGTGGCGGGGGCCTTCATGCTTGCCACTGTCGTCGTTGTAGGGGGCTATGCCTGCCAGCGCTGCAATCTCGTGCCGTCCAACCTCGCCCAGCTCGGGTAAGTAGGCCATCAAGCTGGCTGCCGTCACGAGCCCTATACCCTTGACCGAGCACAAACGGGCCGTTTTATCACTGTCCAGGTCTTTAGCAGTTTGACGGATCAGCTTTTCTATCGACTTTATGGCTTGGCATAAATAGTCGATATGACTTCGCAGACAGGGTTTTACCGTGTCAGCAGAGGCTGTTTTAAGGCGCCGTATATCGTCGCCTTGCTGCTGAACAAAATTTTCGCGCTGCTGTACCAGCGCACGCAAATTGTCCTGTTCAGGGCTGGTGATTCGGTTGCTTGGCGACTTTATGACTTCGGCAAACTGCGCGAGCAGCCGCGCATCTATCGGGTCGGTTTTAGCGCGCTGCCCCATGGCCTTGGCAAAATCCCTGGCTCGGCGAGGGTTGATCCGCAAGACTTCGAAGCCGGCAGCCTGAAGCGCTTTCATGACCTCTCGCTCATAGCCGCCGGTGGCTTCCAGCAATACGCGGCTGACCTGATAGCGCTTTAACCAGTCAATCAGCGCAAGGAAATCACTGGCGGTATTGAGGTGACTCGCGCCAACGTCTTGCGGGTTAATCCGAACTTCAAGGGTATCTTTGGAAACATCGATGCCTGCGCAGGAAAACATAGCCGATCCCTCTTACACTCAAAGGTGAGAGCGCTCTGGCTGGGCACCACGCTTGTAATGTTCGAGGTCGGCTCGTTCAACTGTTCGGGCTCAATAACCAGAGCGGAGAGGTGAATGGCAGCATGGGCTCCCACACGTGCTTTAAGCACTCCGGGCATTCAGCTTGCCATTCACCGCTCTCATCCTCAGTCTAATTCCTGCGCAAGACACAAGCGGGCTTGCCCCGGGCGGCGTTCCGACGAAGGCGTCAGATCAGGCGACGGCAGTCTCAGCAGGCGAAACAATACTGGTCTTGCCCCCACGGGACTTGCCGGAGCTCAGGTATTCGGCAATCGATTCCTGTGTCACTTCACCCAGGAACACCCGCTCCGCATCCATCACCGGCAACCACGAGCGGTTGAACTCGTACATGCGCGACAGCAGGATGCGCAAATGTTCGTCGTACACCGCAGTGGCGTTGAACTCGCGCAGGTATTGCGCGCACGTGCCGGTCTGACGGTGCAGGTCGCGACGGCGCACGTAGCCCAGCGCTTTGTTCTCGCCATCAGTGACCACCACGTAGCGACGGTCCAGTTCGTCCATCAACTCAAGGGCTTCAGCCACTGGCGTTTCCGGGCTCACCGACGGCGCGTTGTCCGCCGCGTCTTCGGCTTTCACCAGCAACAGACGCTTGAGGGTGCTGTCCTGGCCGACGAAGTTGCTGACAAAGTCATCCGCCGGGTGCGCGAGCAAAGTGTCCGGGTGATCGATCTGCAGCAGTTTGCCAGCGCGGAAGATTGCGATCTTGTCGCCTAGCTTGATGGCTTCATCAATGTCGTGGCTGACCATGATCACGGTCTTGTTCAGCGCGCGTTGCATCTCGAAGAACTCGTTCTGAATCATCTCGCGGTTGATCGGGTCGACCGCGCCAAACGGTTCGTCCATCAGCAACAACGGCGCATCCGCCGCCAGCGCACGAATCACGCCGATCCGTTGCTGTTGTCCACCGGACAGTTCGCGCGGGTAGCGATTCAGATACTGCTTGGGCTCAAGCTTGATCATGCTCATCAGCTCGCGGGCGCGGTCGTGGCATTTCTGTTTGTCCCAGCCGAGCAGGCGCGGAACGATGGTGATGTTTTCCTCGATGGTCATGTTCGGGAACAGACCGATCTGCTGGATCACATAACCGATGTTGCGGCGCAGGGTCACGGCGTCGAGGTCGGTGGTGTCTTCGCCGTTGATCAGGATCTTGCCGGAGGTCGGCTTGATCAGGCGATTGATCATTTTCAGCGTGGTGCTTTTGCCGCAACCCGATGGCCCGAGGAACACACAGATCTCGCCTTCATTGACGGTCAGGCTTACCGAGTCCACGGCTTTCACATCTTTGCCGTTGCTTTGGAAGGTCTTGCTGAGGTTTTGAAGTTCGATCATTTCAGGAGTCCTTTTGGAGTCAGCGTGCGTTGCAGCCATTGCAGAAGCAGGTCGGCGAAGATGGCCAGGAGACTGACCAGCACGGCGCCGACGATCAGCATCGACATGTCGCTGCGGCTGATGGAAGCGAGAATGAGTACGCCGAGGCCACCGGCGCCGATGGTGGCGGCGATGGTCATCACACCAATGTTCATGACCACGGCGGTGCGCACACCGGCGAGGATCACTGGCACCGCGATCGGCAGTTCGACCATGCGCAGGCGCTGGCCGAAGGTCATGCCGATGCCGCGGGCGGCTTCACGAATGCCGGGGTCGACGCCGGTCAGGGCGAGGTAGGTGTTACGCATGATCGGCAGCAGCGAGTACAAAAACACCGCAGTGATCGCCGGCATCGGGCCCAGGCCCTGGCCGAACTTGGAGTAGAACGGCAGCAGCAGGCCGAACAGCGCAATCGACGGCACGGTCAGCAGCACCGTGGCGCTGGCCTGCAAGGGGCCGGCGAGGGTCGGGAAGCGTGTCATCAGGATGCCGAGCGGCACGCCAACGAGAATCGCCAGGGTCACTGCAATACCAACGAGGGTGATGTGCTGCCCGGTCAGTTGCAGGACCAACGGCCAGTCGAGATGGGAAAAGGCGTTCAGAAATTCCATGTCTTTTCCTCCTTATTTGATGGGGTGCTGACGCAGGAAATCGGCGGCAACGGATGAAGGGCTTTCGTGATCGACGTCGACCCGCGCATTGAGCTGGCGCATGGTGGCGTCGTCGAACAGTTCAGCCAGCGGCTTGAGTTCTTCGGCGAGTTTCGGATGAGCATCGAGATACACCTGACGCACCACCGGTGCTGCGGTGTAGTCCGGGAAGTAATGCTTGTCGTCTTCCAGCAGTTTCAGCTTGAAGGCGTTCAAACGACCGTCAGTGGTGTAGACCAGACCGGCAAACACTTGACCATTGCGCAGGGCGGTGTAGACCAGCCCGGCGTCCATCTGGCGGATGTTTTTGCGGGTCAGGTTCATGCCGTAGAGGTCGACCATGCCGTCCAGACCGTCGGAACGGTTGGCGAACTCGGTGTCCAGCGCCACCAGGTGATGGGTCTTCGCCTCAGCCTGCATCACCGTGTTCAGCTCGCTGATGGTGTTGATCTGCGGGTAGGCCTTCGCTGTGTTTTCCGGCAGGGCCAGCGCGTAGGTGTTGCTGAATTTCGACGGGGTGAGCCAGATCAGGCCTTTTTTCGCGTCGAGTTCTTTCACCTTGGCGTAGGACTGAGCGCTGTCGAGTTTTTCAGTGATGTGGTTGTAAGCCACCAGCGAGACGCCGGTGTATTCCCACATCAAGTCCAGCTGACCACTTTCGTGGGCGCTGCGGGCCAGGTTGCTGCCCAGACCGCCGGTCACTTGGGTGTCGTAACCCTTGGTGCGCAGGTATTGGGAGGTGATTTCCGCCAACAGGGTTTGTTCGGTGAACACCCGGGCACCGATGCGGATCACCGGTTTTTCAGCGGCTTGGGCAAATCCTGCGAACAGCAGAACGCAGCCTATTAAAAAGCTTAATGTCTTCATAAAAATTCCTTTGCCGAGGCTTAAGACGGGCGGAGGCCGCGTTCGAGCCAGAGGCGGCTGGCGAGTGTCACCAGGCCGTCAAGCAGCAAGGCCAGCAGGGCGGTGCAGGCCGCGCCGAGCAGCAGTTGCGGCTGATTGTTCAAGGCGATGCCTGGGAAAATCAGGCTGCCCAGACTGTTGGCGCCGATCAGGAACGCCAGCGGTGCGGTACCGACGTTGATCGCCAGCGCCACGCGCACGCCACCGATGATGATCGGCACGGCGTTCGGCAGTTCGACCCGCCACAGCACCTGAGTCGGTGTCATGCCGATGCCGACGGCCGCTTCCTTGAGCGAACCCTGAACGTTTTTCAGGCCTTCATAGGTGTTGCGCACGATCGGCAACAGCGAGGCGAGGAACAGGGCGAAAATCGCGGGGCCGCTGCCGATGCCGAGGATACCCAGGGCGATGGCCAGTACGGCAAGAGGCGGCACGGTGTTGCCGATGTTGAAGATCTGCATGAAGCGTTCAGCGCGGCCCACCATGGTCGGGCGGCTGAGGAAGATACCGGCGGGTATGCCCACAACGAGGGCGGCCAGCATGGAAGCGAGGACGAGAATCAAATGGGCTTGCAGGTAAAACAACAAATCGTCGCGGTACTGTTCGATCGTGTTGATGCCAATCCAGTGGACCAGCAGGGCCAGAAGGGCGACGACAACCGCACCTCCTATCAGCCCTTTGCCATAGCGAATAGCCACAGGCAGACTCCTTTTTCTTTGTCGGCGAACGCAGTCCCGAGTGGCATGCCATTCCTGGCTGCCGGGATTATCAACGTTCGCGAGAAGCAGCTCTTCATGCTGATAAAACCGCATGAGATCGAGCCATAAGCGCAGCCTCGTCAGGCCAACTTGCTGATTTTTCAGCCCCTGGTACGAGTGCCGTAACAGGGGAGTGGACGTCTGCACCTTTTAAAAGGTTCCATAATTAACAGCATTTAGCCACCCTTGATCTCCCTTCCGGCCCGTCGATCGCCGTTGGCGACAGGGCGAGCGGTGGTCCGTAAGGCTCGGTTTGCGCTATACTCGCCGCCCTTTTTTGAATCACCTGCCAGGCGATTTCCCATGACCAAACAGGCCGCCGAAGTCGCGAAACGCCGCACTTTCGCCATTATTTCCCACCCCGATGCCGGTAAAACCACCATCACCGAGAAGCTCTTGCTGATGGGCAAGGCGATTGCGATTGCTGGCACGGTGAAATCTCGCAAGTCTGACCGCCATGCCACCTCCGACTGGATGGAAATGGAAAAACAACGGGGTATTTCCATTACCACGTCGGTCATGCAGTTCCCGTATCGCGATCACATGATCAACCTGCTCGACACCCCGGGCCACGAAGACTTCTCCGAAGATACTTACCGCACCCTGACGGCGGTTGACTCGGCATTGATGGTTCTCGACGGCGGTAAGGGTGTAGAGCCACGGACCATCGCGCTGATGGACGTTTGCCGTCTGCGTGACACGCCGATTGTCAGCTTCATCAACAAACTCGACCGTGACATCCGCGACCCGATCGAACTGCTCGACGAAATCGAAGCGGTCCTGAAGATCAAGGCAGCGCCGATCACCTGGCCGATCGGTTGCTACCGCGATTTCAAGGGCGTTTATCACCTCGCCGACGACTACATCATCGTGTACACCGCTGGCCACGGCCACGAGCGCACCGATGTGAAAATCATCGAGAAGCTCGACTCCGATGAAGCTCGCGCACATTTGGGCGATGAGTACGATCGCTTCGTCGATCAGCTGGAACTGGTACAGGGCGCTTGTCACGAATTCAATCAACAGGAATTCCTCGACGGCCAACTGACCCCGGTGTTCTTCGGTACTGCACTGGGCAACTTTGGTGTCGATCACGTGCTCGACGCCGTGGTCAACTGGGCGCCGAAACCGCTGGCCCGTGTCGCCAACGAACGTACCGTGGAACCGGTTGAAGAGAAATTCGCCGGCTTCGTGTTCAAGATCCAGGCGAACATGGACCCGAAACACCGCGACCGTATCGCCTTCATGCGTATCTGCTCCGGCAAGTACGAAAAAGGCATGAAGATGCGCCACGTGCGCACCGGCAAGGACGTGCGGATCGGCGATGCGCTGACCTTCTTCTCCTCCGAGCGTGAGCAACTGGAAGAAGCGTTTGCCGGCGACATCATCGGCCTGCACAACCACGGCACCATCCAGATCGGCGACACCTTCACCGAAGGCGAAGTCCTGGGCTTCACCGGCATTCCACACTTCGCCCCGGAACTGTTCCGTCGCGTGCGCCTGCGTGATCCGCTGAAATCCAAGCAACTGCGTCAGGGCTTGCAGCAACTGGCGGAAGAGGGCGCGACCCAAGTGTTCTTCCCGACGCGCAGCAACGACATCATTCTCGGCGCCGTCGGTGTGCTGCAGTTCGATGTGGTCGCCAGCCGTTTGAAAGAGGAATACAAGGTCGAGTGCTCCTACGAGCCGATTACCGTTTATTCCGCGCGCTGGATCGATTGTAGCGATAAGAAGAAGCTCGAAGAATTCCAGATCAAGGCTGTGGAAAACCTCGCCATCGACGGCGGTGGTCACCTGACCTACCTGGCCCCGACGCGGGTCAACCTGGCGCTGATGGAAGAGCGTTGGCCGGACGTGAAATTCCGCGCGACGCGTGAGCACCATTAAGCGCTGATCGGCTACACCGAAAACCCCGTTGCGAGAGCTGCGGGGTTTTTTGTTGGGTGTCCGTTCGTCGATTTCATGGTTGAAAACAGGTTCAACTGTCAGATTTGACAGTAGAACTGTGGGGGCATCTTCGGTATAAAAAATGGGGAGAAATGATTCTCTACAGTATTTTTTTAAAGGAGATTGTCATGACAGCTAATACAGATTCTGGAACTACAGGTGAATATAAAGTTGATCTCAAGGGGATGTTTCAATTTAACGCAACCCAGTGTGAGTTGCGGCTATATCGCCCGCCTTTTTTCGAAAGCCACTTATCGGGGGGCGATGATGCAGGCAACGCATCTTTTGTAGACTTCTTTTATATACGCGAAATCCAAAAGGGTAAGGAGTATAAACTTTATCCCGATAGAAATGACGACCTGCCAAGTGACAGTGCCGTGTCGTTTTACTTTAGAACTGCCGACGGCGTCCAGTGGCACCCCGTGTCTGGGGGGACAGTTCGTGTGAGTAATATTGATGCCGTCAAAAATGAAATCGAAGTGGTTTTTAAATGTACCGTTGAAAGCGATAGAGGGGAGCCCAAGAGGGTTGATGTGACAGGAAGTGCAAATCTTTCTGGCTTGTCGAAATTGTCTGTGCTCGATGAAGTTGAGACTCAATTTAAATTAAGAAGTAAAAAGTAAGTGCCTAAAAACCCCGCTGTGAAAACTGCGGGGTTTTTTAATGCCCCGATTTCGACGCTGTTAGTTGGTTTGGAGATAACTCTTATTCAAAACCAATCTCCCCACAAACGGCATTCCGTCCATTCGTTAGCGTCCTATCTGGAGAACCTGGCTGATCGGAACTAGTTTTCATTCAGCGCCACGGCAATCGGGTTTTCTGCCGTCAGGCAACCCATGCTGCATCTAGTATGGTGACGCCGAGTGCCTATGGTCTTTTGGGGTATTGCTCAGGTGTGGAAGTGATGAAACATCACGGGACACAGGTTGCCACTACTTCATTTTTGTTGGTTCAACATCTCGCGACCAGCGACATGGTTCTGCACTTACTCGACGGAAATTTCGAGGGCGCTTCTGCTCCACGCTATACGCAGACAGCCAACGGTTTATGGGTACAGTCGGAATATGCGCATTTTCCTGGCGCGACCTGGAGTCCTGACGAGGTTCTCGAACCCACTTTTTATACGCACCTGCCACCTACCGCATTGGAAATGACTGCGCAGGTCAGGGCCAATGGCGGCTCGGGAATTGTCGTTTCGCTTCATGAGTGCATGCAGCGCTACAGCGAATGCACTCAGTTGCTCGCAAATACGCCAGCCAGCCTTTGTCTGAAGGTTCAGCGATACCATAACTCAAGGCTCCGGAGCGCTGCTAACCCATGAGAATGGGATGTTGCGCAACGGTTTTTCTGTAGGTTTTTTCCTTTGGCCGGGTAGCTTGACTCTGGTTTTGCGTTGTTGGCGTTTCTACTCGAGACAACTCAGTCGTAGCCGTCTACTGTTCGAAAGGCAATTGGCAAATAGCTGTCTTTTTAAGGATCAATGGAATGATGAGTCGGCTGACTCACCTGCTGCGGCTGGATGGCTATTTCTGCACCATGGCCTGGGTGCTGGCGGCGCTGCTTTTCATCAATCGCTTGAGCAGCATGGTCAAGCTGTTCATGGCGCTGTACCTGCGTCAGGAACTGGGGCTGGCCATTGAAACAGTCGGCTGGCTGCTGTCCGCTTACGGCGCCGGACTGCTGATCGGCTCGATGCTGGGCGGATGGCTGAGCGATCATGTGCCCACGGCGCGGCTGACGGCTGCGCTGTTTTTTGCCTCGGTGTGGACGCTGGTCTTGCTCGGGCTGACCACGCAGGTGCCGCTGCTGGCAGGTTTGCTTTTGCTCAGCGGGACACTCGACGGAGCTATTCGTACGCTGCATCAGCGGCTGATCATGGAGTACTGCGAGGTGGCGCAGCGTTCTCGCGCGCAGACCTTGAGCCGTGTCGCCAGAAACCTCGGGATGGCTGCCGCCGGCTTGGCGGGCGGGGTGCTGGCGCAGACCGATTTTCGCTGGGTGTTTTTTGTCAGCGCGGCCATGACGCTGCTGGCATTGCTTTGGTTTGTCCGCACGACATGGCATCGACCGGTGCTGATTCCTGACGAAACGCCCGATGTCGGCACAGGCACAGGCACAGGCGTCCCCTATCGAGATCGACCGTTCCTCTGGTTGCTGGCAGCGGTGATCCTGCTTGGCATGGCGTTCGACTCGATCTACAGCATGCTCGGCAATTACCTGCGGGATTACTACCGGTTGAGCACTGAAGCCATCGGTTGGCAGTTTGGGCTCAATGCGATGCTGATTGTGGTATTGCAAATACCGCTTTCGCACTGGGGTGAACGCTGGGGCGCGCGCCGGCAACTGGCGGCGGGATGTGTGTTGCTGGCGGTCGGACTCGGCATGTTGCCGCTCGGTTCCGGGGTGTTTTACGCCTGCCTTTCCACTGTGGTCTGGACCCTGGGGGAAGCCCTGTTCATGCCGCCGCTCAATGTACTCGTCATGCAGCACGCGCAAGCCGGAAAAAGCGGCCAGTACTTCGGTCTGTTCTTCATGTGCTGGAGTGCGAGCGCGCTGTTTTCACCTGTACTTGGCGGTCAGCTTTACGGTCATTTCGGTGGCCACAGTGTCTGGCTCGCAAGCGCGGCTCTGGCGGTGTTGTCCATACCGCTGTTTTATCAAGCAACGCGTTTGTCGGAGCGGCAACGGGTTCTCTCCTCGGCGCGCGGCGAGCCTGCGTCACTTAGCTGATCTGGTTATAGGCGTTATTCACAACCAATCTTCCCGCCAAGGGCATTCCGTCCATTCGTCAGCGTCCTATCTGGAGAACTGAATCAATCGGAACTAGATTTTATTCAGCGCCAGAGAGGCACCGCTGTTTCACCTACAAATGGATGGAATCGGTTATGAACAGATTGCTACGCGTTTTACTGATGTCGAAAGTATTGGTAATGCTGGCCCTCGGCAGTTCGGCGGTCTGGGCCGAGTGCGAGAATCACGATACCCAGGCTTCGAGCGGGCAGGTCGGGCACAGTGATCTGATGATCGCCAAATCCGAATCGGAGCCCGGTGATCAGGGGCAGGGCGGCAGCGCGGACGATGACGACTCGACCACCGATGATCCGGACAGCGACGAGGCAGAAGGGGCTTAAATGACAGGCAAAAGAAAACCCCGACTGTCGGGCTGATGCGCCATCCGGCAAGAAGGGGTTTGGTTAACTCTGAAAAAGCGCGCCTCAGTGACTGAGGCGCGTTTTTTTATGCCGCGCCGTCGAGAAACTGCTCGGCGTAATGGCAAGCCACCTGGCGGCTGTCGAGCAGGCGCAGAGCCGGCTCTTCAGTGCTGCAGCGCTCGGTCGCGTACGGGCAGCGCTTGTGGAATGCGCAGCCGGACGGCGGGTTCAGCGGGTTGGGCAATTCGCCGACGATCTTGATTTTCGGCTTGTTCGGGTCCGGGTGAATGGTCGGGGTGGCCGACAGCAGCGCTTGGGTGTACGGGTGCAGAGGACGCTCGTAGATGTCGTTTTTCGGACCCATTTCCACCGGGCGACCGAGGTACATCACCATCACGTCATCGGCGACGTGTTGCACCACCGCCAGGTTGTGGGAGATGAACACGTAAGCGGTGTTGAACTCTTGCTGCAAGTCCATGAACAGGTTCAGCACCTGCGCCTGAATGGACACGTCCAGCGCCGAGGTCGGTTCATCCGCTACCAGCACTTTAGGTTGCAACATCATCGCGCGGGCCAGGGCGATCCGCTGGCGTTGACCGCCGGAGAACATGTGCGGATAACGCTGGTAGTGCTCGGGACGCAAGCCCACCTGCTTCATCATCGCCTGGACTTTCTCGCGACGTTCGGCGGCGGAAAGGTTGGTGTTGATCAGCAGCGGCTCGCCGAGCTGATCACCGACTTTCTGCCGTGGGTTCAACGAGGCGTACGGGCTCTGGAACACCATCTGCACGTCTTTGCGCAGTTGCTTGCGTTCAGCCTTGTTGGCGCCGGTGACTTCCTGCCCAGCGATTTTCAAGGAACCGGAGGATGGCTCCTCGATCAGCGTCAGGGCACGGGCCAGGGTGGATTTGCCGCAGCCCGACTCGCCGACCACAGCGAGGGTCTTGCCGGCTTCCAGTTCGAATGACACACCGTTCAGTGCGCGTACGGTCGCATGGCCCTTGAACAGGCCGCGGGACACTTCGTAGTGACGGGTCAGGTCGCGGGCGGTAAGTACGACGGCCATTACGCCACCTCCTGATTCAGCGGGTAGAAGCAGCGGGCGAGGCTGTTGCTTTTCGGGTCGAGGGTTGGACGTTGCTGACGGCAGGTGTCCTGCACGTACGGGCAACGCGGCGACAGCAGGCAACCCAGCGGGCGGTCATAACGACCGGGAACGATGCCCGGCAGCGTCGCCAGGCGGGTGGCGCCCAGGCTGTGTTCCGGAATCGCCTTGAGCAGCGCTTCGCTGTACGGGTGCGCCGGAATGTCGAACAGCTGAGGCACCTGACCGACTTCGACCGCTTGGCCGGCGTACATCACGCACACGCGCTGAGCGGTTTCGGCCACTACCGCGAGGTCGTGAGTGATCAGCACCAGACCCATGTTCTGCTCTTTCTGCAACGCCAGCAGCAGATCCATGATCTGTGCCTGAATCGTTACATCCAGAGCAGTGGTCGGTTCGTCAGCGATCAGCAGTTTCGGCTCGCCGGCAATCGCCATGGCGATCGCAACACGCTGGCTCATACCACCGGACAGTTGATGCGGGTAAGCATTCATACGGCTGGCGGCGCCCGGGATTTCAACTTTTTCCAGCAGTTCGATGGCGCGTGCACGGGCTTGCTTGCCGGACATTTTCAGGTGCAGGCGCAGCACTTCTTCGATCTGGAAACCGACGGTGTAGCTTGGGTTCAGCGCGGTCATCGGGTCCTGGAAGACCATGGCCAGGTCTTTGCCGACAATCTGCCGACGCTGGCGGTTGCTCAGCTTGAGCATGTTCTTGCCGTCGAAATTCAGGGCGTCGGCGGTGACGATCCCCGGATGTTCGATCAGGCCCATCAGCGCCATCATGGTCACGGACTTACCGGAACCCGATTCGCCAACGATGGCCAGCACTTCGCCCTTGTCCACGGTAATGTCGAGACCGTCGACCACCGGAACGGCGTTCTTGTCGCCGAAGCGAACGTTGAGATTCTTGATTTCTAACAGTGACATTTGAATCTCCTCAGGCGGCGTTCTTGAGTTTCGGGTCCAGCGCATCGCGCAGGCCGTCGCCCATCAAGTTGATTGCCAGCACGCTGAGCAAAATGGTCAAACCAGGCAGACTGACTACCCACCAGGCGCGTTCGATGTAGTCGCGAGCCGAAGCCAGCATGGTGCCCCACTCAGGGGTTGGCGGTTGTACGCCAAGGCCGAGGAAGCCCAGTGCCGCGGCATCGAGAATCGCCGAGGAGAAACTCAGGGTGGCCTGAACGATCAGCGGCGCCATGCAGTTAGGCAGCACCGTGACGAACATCAGGCGTGGCAGACCGGCACCGGCCAGGCGCGCGGCGGTCACGTAGTCGCGGTTCAGTTCGCCCATCACCGCGGCGCGGGTCAGACGAACATAGGACGGCAACGAAACCACGGCGATGGCAATAATGGTGTTGATCAGGCCAGGGCCGAGGATGGCGACAATCGCCACCGCCAGCAGCAGGGACGGCAGGGCCAGCATGATGTCCATCAAACGCATGATGGTCGGGCCGAGCAAGCGCGGGAAGAACCCGGCGAACAGACCCAAAAGGATGCCCGGAATCAGCGACATCACCACCGACGACAAACCGATCAGCAGGGACAGGCGCGAACCGTGGATCAGCCGCGACAGCAGGTCGCGACCCAGTTCATCGGTGCCGAGCAGGAACTGGATTTGCCCACCTTCCAGCCAGGACGGCGGGGTCAGCAGGAAGTCGCGGTACTGCTCGCTCGGGTTATGCGGTGCTACCCAAGGGGCGAACAGGGCGCAGAAAATCACCAGCAGCATGAACATCAGGCCGGCGACGGCGCCTTTGTTCTTGGAGAACGCTTGCCAGAATTCTTTG
Source organism: Pseudomonas sp. PMCC200344 (assembly GCF_030053095.1). Classification (NCBI taxonomy): domain Bacteria; kingdom Pseudomonadati; phylum Pseudomonadota; class Gammaproteobacteria; order Pseudomonadales; family Pseudomonadaceae; genus Pseudomonas; species Pseudomonas sp. PMCC200344. Next base: position 958,777 of record NZ_CP125618.1, read on the forward strand.
TATGGAGACGGATACAGCAGGCTTTGATCGACTGCTACCGCTGGAATTGAAGTGGTCATGGTCATAATGATCTCAGCGCTGGTGACGAATGCGTGGGTTGGCAAAGCCGTAGAGGATGTCCACCACGAAGTTGACCAGAATCACCAGGCAGGCGATTAACAGGATGCCGTTTTGCACCACGGGATAGTCCCGTGCGCCAATGGCTTCGATCAGCCATTTGCCGATGCCGGGCCAGGAGAAGATGGTTTCGGTCAGGACCGCACCGGCCAGCAATGTGCCGACTTGCAGGCCGACCACGGTCAGTACCGGAATCAGCGCGTTACGCAGGCCGTGAACGAATACCACGCGCGATGGCGACAGGCCTTTGGCGCGGGCGGTACGGATGTAGTCTTCACGCAGCACTTCGAGCATCGAAGAACGGGTCATCCGCGCGATCACCGCCAGCGGAATGGTACCGAGCACAATGGCCGGCAGGATCAGGTGATGCAGGGCATCGAAGAACGCACCGACGTCATCGGCCAGCAGCGTGTCGATAAGCATGAAACCGGTCCGCGGCTCGATGTCATAGAGCAGGTCGATCCGCCCGGACACCGGGGTCCAGCCCAGGGACACCGAGAAGAACATGATCAGGATCAGGCCCCACCAGAAGATCGGCATCGAATATCCCGCCAGGGAGATGCCCATCACCCCATGGTCGAACAGGGAGCCTCGCTTGAGTGCCGCGATCACCCCGGCCAGAAGGCCCAGGATGCCGGCGAACAGCAGGGCGGCCATGGACAGTTCCAGGGTCGCAGGGAATAGAGAAGTGAATTCGCTCCAGACACTTTCACGGGTACGCAGGGATTCGCCAAGGTCGCCGTGGGCCAGTTTGCCAACGTAATCCAGGTATTGGGCATACAGGGGTTTGTTCAGCCCCAGGCGCTCCATTGCCTGAGCGTGCATTTCGGGGTCGACTCGACGTTCGCCCATCATCACTTCCACGGGGTCGCCTGGAATCATGCGAATCAACGCGAAAGTCAGCAAGGTGATGCCGAAGAACGTGGGGATCAATAACCCCAATCGGCGGGCAATAAAACTAAACATCTTGTGGTGTCCCTCATCAGCCGGTTAGGCGTGCCCGGCATTCCTGGGTCAGGAATGCCGGTAGTTTCTTATCTACTTCACCTGAGTGGTGGCGAAGTTGTTAGTGGTGAGCGGGCTAATGTGATAGCCCTCCACGTTGTTACGCATTGCGGTGAACATACGGGTGTGCGCCATGCTGATCCATGGCTGGTCCTGGTTAAAAATAACCAGAGCCTGTTCGTACAGCGCTGCACGTTCGGCCGGGTCGGTTTTTTCGCGGGCCTGGTCGATCAGGGCCTGGAACTTTTCATTGCACCAGCGCGCGTAGTTTTCGCCGTTCTTCGCGGCTTCGCAACTGAGCATAGGCGTCAGGAAGTTATCCGGGTCGCCGTTATCGCCCGCCCATCCGGCGGAAACCATATCGTGCTCGCCGTTTTTCGCGCGTTTGAGCATTTCGCCCCATTCCATGACGCGGATATCGATCTTGATGCCCACCTTGGCGAGGTCGGCCTGCATCATCTGCGCGCCGAGCATCGGGTTGGGGTTGGTCGCACCCCCGCCATTGCGGGTGAACAGGGTGAATACCGTGCCTTCCGGTACGCCGGCTTCCTTGAGCAGGGCGCGGGCCTTGTCGAGGTCGCGGGCCGGGTTCTTCAGGGTGTGGTTGTAACCCAGCAGCGTGTCGGGGAACGGGTTGACCGCAGCGGTCGCATTGCCTTTGCCAAACAGCGCGTTGACGGCCGCTTCCTTGTCGAAGGCGATGTCGATGGCCTTACGCACGCGCACGTCACTCAGGTATTTGTGCGTGGTGTTGATGGCGATATACGCGACGGTCATCGCGTTCAGCTCATCGACCTTCAGCTTGTCGTCTTTCTTGATGCTCGGAATATCATCCGGTTTCGGGTACAGCGCAATCTGGCATTCGTTGGCTTTCAGTTTTTGCAGGCGCACGTTGTTGTCGGTGGCGATGGCCAGGATCAGCGAATCAGCCGGCGGCTTGCCACGGAAGTAATCCGGGTTGGCCTTGAAGCGGACTTGAGCGTCCTTGTTGTAACGCTGGAAAACGAACGGGCCGGTGCCGACAGGCTTGTTGTTCAGGTCGCCGGTCTTGTTGGCCTTGAGCAGCTGGTCGGCATATTCGGCGGAGTAGATCGAGGAGAAGGCCATGGCGATGTCGGCCAGGAACGGCGCTTCGCGGCGGGTCAGGGTGAAGGTGACCGTGTTGTCATCGATCTTCTCGACACTTTTGAGCAGTTCCTTGAAGCCCATGCTTTCAAAGTACGGGAAGCCCACGCTCGACAGTTTGTGCCATGGGTGATTCGGGTCCAGCTGACGCTGGAAGCTCCAGACCACGTCGTCGGCGTTCATGTCGCGGGTCGGCTTGAAGTATTCGGTGGTGTGGAACTTGACGCCTTTGCGCAGGTGGAACGTGTAGGTCAGACCGTCCTCGCTGATGTCCCAGGAGTCGGCCAGTGCCGGAATCACTTCAGTGGTGCCAGGCTTGAAGTCCGCCAGACGATTGAAGATGGTTTCGGCCACCGCATCGGCTGTGACTGCAGTCGTGTACTGGACCATATCGAAGCCTTCCGGACTGGCTTCGGTGCAGACCACCAGGGGTTTGGCCGAGACGCCAACAGCGACACTCAGCAACGCGGCAGCGATGGCCGCACGTAGGGGAAGCATTTTCATCAAAGAACCCTCTGCAATCGGTTAGAAGGACAAAAGCCGAACGGCCGATTCGTCACTGAATCAGCCGTTCGGCAGGTGCATTACAGAATGTTGAACGGGATGGTGGTCACGAGACGGAACTCGTTGATGTTGCCGTCAGCCTGGTTTTCGCTGGCACGGTGAGTGGTGTACGTCGCGCGAATGGCGGTAGCCTTGAGTGGGCCGCTCTGCACGGCGTAGGACGCACCGATGCCGTATTCGTAGTGGGTTTCGCCGTCCATCAGACTCAGGTCGCCGCGCTTGGCGCCCGGATCGGTGTAAGCCGTGCCGCGGTAGTGAGTACCGTCAATGCCCCAGCCGCGAGCCTGGTAGATGTTGAACTTCAGACCCGGTACGCCGTACTCGGCCATGTTGAGGCCGTAGGCGATCTGGAAGGACTTCTCGTTCGGGCCGTTGAAGTCCGACAGCAAGGAGTTGGCCAGGTAGATGCCGTTGGTTTCGTGCAGGTAGTCGAAGTACTCGTTACCGTTCACTTCCTGGTACGAGAAGGTCAGGCTGTGGGCCTGGTGAGTCAGGCCGAGCGACAGCGAGTAGGTGTCGTTGTCGATCTCACCCATCAACTTTTTGCCTTCGTCGACGGTTTTGTAGTAGTTCAGGCCGGTGGTCAGGCTCAGCACCTGGCTGTCACCCAGTTCGTGGGTGGCGCCGAAGTAGTACTGGTTCCAGAAATCTTCGACGTTGGCGCCGTACAGGCTGGTTTTCAGGCTATTGAACGGCTGGTAGTTCACGCCTGCGGTGTAGACCTTGTCGGTTTCAACGCCGGTGGCGGAATACTCGCTGCGGAACTTCGACAGGCTCTGTTCGGTACGTGGCGAAACACGGTCGAAACCGGCCAGGTCGAACGACAGGTTGTTGAATTCTTCGCTGTGCAGGCTGATACCTTCAAAGCTCGAAGGCAGCGGACGGTTGCCGATAACGTCGACGATTGGCGTGCTGAAGTTCTGGCGACCGGCAGTCAACGTGGAGTTCGAGACACGAAATTTGACGTTGGCCAGGCCCAGTTTGCTCCACTGGTCTACGGCATCGCCGTTGGAGTCCGCCAGGGTGCGGTTGGAGCCACCTGCAATGTCCTTGCGGTCACGGTCCAGCACGATGGCGTTGTATGCAGCGACTTCGGTGCTGACGCCAACGGTGCCCTGGGTGAAGCCCGAGGAGTAGTTGACGATGGTGCCTTGAACCCAGTTGATACGACGTGGTGTCGGGGTTTTAGGGACGGTCGGATCGTTCTTCACGCTGTTTTTCTTGTAGCTGAAGGTGTCGTCACGACGTTTCAATTCGTTGGCATACCAGTTGCGCGTTGTGCCGCCCAGGCTTTGTCCATCGATAAAGCCTTTGGCCTCGCTTTGGGTGCTACTGCCGGCCAATGTGGTAGGGACGAACTCCTGACTTGCAGGTTCTGCGTACGCTGTGGCGGTTACGCTGCTGATGGCCAGGGCCAATAACGCGGTGCTACTCAGTTTCATGGGGTGAAGCTCCTTTCTTTCTTTTTTTTTAATGCCGGTCTTTTTTGATGATCCGGCTATTTGGTTTCGAACTCATTCAAGGCATCGCAAACGTTTGCTGTAGAACGGATTGACGAATTACGGCAATACGCTTGCGTGAGGGCGGAATCCGCCCCCAGCGTTTTTGGCTAATCGGTTATTTTTCTATGCTGACGCCCGAGAACACGTTACGACCGAAAGGACTCACCTTGAATCCTTCGATTTTGGCGCTCAACGGCTGGTTAACCGTCGAGTGGGCGACTGGCGTAATCGGCACCTGCTGCTTGAGGTACTGTTGCGCCTGTTTGTAAAGCACGGTGCGCTGGTCGCGGTCGGTGACGACCTTGGCCTGCTTGATCAGCTTGTCGTAAGCCGGATCACACCACATGGAGTAGTTGTTGCCGCCAATGGCGTCGCAGCTGTAAAGCGTGCCGAGCCAGTTGTCCGGGTCCCCGTTGTCACCGGTCCAGCCGATCAGGCTGACGTCGTGTTCGCCGTTTTTGGTGCGCTTGATGTACTCGCCCCATTCGTAGCTGACGATCTTCACGTTGAGGCCGATTTTTGCCCAGTCCGCCTGGAGCATCTCGGCCATCAATTTGGCGTTCGGGTTGTAAGGGCGCTGAACGGGCATCGCCCACAAAGTAATTTCGGTGCCTTCCTTCACGCCGGCAGCCTTGAGCAATTCCTTGGCTTTTTCCGGGTTGTAGGCGGCGTCTTTGATGGTCTCATCGTAGGACCATTGGGTCGGTGGCATGGCGTTGACGGCCAGTTGACCGGCACCTTGATAGACGGCGTTGAGAATGCCTTGCTTGTTCACCGCCATGTCCAGCGCCTGGCGCACTTCGAGTTGATCGAAAGGCTTGTGCCGAACGTTATAGGCGATGTAACCGAGGTTGAAACCGGGCTTCTCGATGAGCTTGAGTGTCGGGTCGTTCTTCAGCGCGGTCACGTCGGCAGGGCGTGGGTGCAGGGTGATCTGGCACTCGTTGGCCTTGAGCTTCTGCACGCGCACCGAGGCATCGGTATTGATGGCGAAAATCAGGTTGTCGAGCTTGACCCGGCTCGGGTCCCAGTACTGCTTGTTGCCGGTGTAACGGATGTTGGAATCTTTCTGGTAGCTCTTGAACACGAACGGCCCGGTGCCGATCGGCTTCTGGTTGATGTCGCTCGGCTTGCCTTCGGCCAGCAGTTTGTCGGCGTATTCGGCGGACAGGATGGCGGCGAAGCTCATGGCGATGTTCTGGATGAATGCGGCGTCCACGCTGTTGAGCGTCATGACCACGGTCAGCGGCCCGGTGTTCTCGACCTTGGCGATGTTCTTGTTCAGGCTCATTCCGTTGAAATACGGGAACTCGGTCGGATAAGCCTTACGGAAAGGTTGCTGTGGATCAAGCATGCGATTGAACGTGAACAGCACGTCGTCGGCGTTGAAATCACGGGTCGGCGTGAAGTATTTGGTCGTGTGAAATTTCACCCCTTCGCGTAGGTGAAAAGTGTACTTGAGGCCGTCCTCGGAAATATCCCAGCGAGTGGCCAGGCCAGGTACGACGTTGGTGGCGCCTTTTTCGAACTCTGCCAGTCGGTTGTACAACGGCTCGGCGGCGTCATTGTCGGTCGCGGTCGTGTATTGCGCGGTGTCGAAGCCAGCAGGGCTGCCTTCGGAGCAGAACACCAGGCTGTTACTGGCGGCCTGGCTGATGGAAGTGGCGGCCAACAGGCCGGTGCCCAGCAATGCGGATAAAACCAAGGTATGGCGCATGACGCTCCCTTTTCTCTTTCTCTAAGTGTTTTCAATGAATCGCCATCCCGTCCGGGGACGTGGAGGCATCACTGATCTCAAGCCATGACAGGCAGCAATAACCGAGAGCCCACGCACGAACTGGTCAGAACCCGACGGTAGGAGCCGTGGGCCTGGCAGTAAATGCGTAGAGTCCTAAAGACTCGTAGGAAATGGCAACGCGTCCGACGCCGCTGCTGTAATGCTCAGCGGAATTGGATGTAGGTGGTTTCCTACTTTCTCGGCAGATAAAGCAGCGGCGACGTTAAAAACGTCGCCGCTGCAAAACCTTATTTGCTGACGCTGACGCCGTAGAAGGAGTTCAAGCCAAACGGGCTGATCTTGAAGTCCTGCACGTTGTCGCGCATGGGTTGGAACACCGTCGAGTGAGCGATAGGTGTCATTGGAACGGCATCTTTGAGGACGTGTTGCGCCTGCTTGTACAGTTCGGTGCGCTTGGACTGATCGGTCGTGCGCTTGGCTTCTTTCACGATGCCGTCAAACTTCTTGTCGCACCACTTGGAGAAGTTGTTGCCCTCCAGGGAGTCGCAGCCGAACAGCACGTTCAGCCAGTTGTCCGGATCACCGTTGTCGCCGCTCCAGCCAATCAGCATCGCGCCGTTTTCCCCGCCTTTGGAGCGCTTGATGTACTCGCCCCACTCGTAGGTCACGATCTTGGCCTTGATACCGACCTTGGCCCAGTCGGACTGCAGCATTTCAGCCATCAGCTTGGCGTTCGGGTTGTAAGGACGCTGAACCGGCATCGCCCACAGATTGATCTCGGTGCCTTCCTTGATGCCAGCTTCCTTGAGCAGCTCTTTGGCTTTCTCAGGGTTGTACGGCGCATCCTTGATGGTGGTGTCGTAAGACCACTGGGTTGGCGGCATGGCGTTGACGGCCAGCTGACCAGCACCCTGGTAAACGGAATCGATGATCTGCTGTTTGTTGACGGCCATGTCCAGTGCCTGACGCACTTTCAGTTGGGCCATCGGGTTCGGCTGATCGCTGCCCTTGATCTTGTCCATCACGTTGTAGGCGATGTAACCCAGGTTGAAACCAGCCTGGTCAGGCACTTTCAGAGTCTTGTCTGCTTGCAGCGCCTTCAGGTCGGCTGGACGTGGGAACAGAGTGATCTGGCACTCGTTCTTCTTCAGCTTCTGGATACGTACCGACGGGTCGGTGGTGATGGCGAAGATCAGGTTGTCGATCTTGACGTCGTCAGGCATCCAGTAGTCCTTGTTCCCGGTGTAGCGGATGTTGGAGTCTTTCTGGTAGCTCTTGAACACGAACGGGCCAGTGCCGACCGGCTTCTGGTTGATGTCGGCGGCTTTGCCTTCTTTCAGCAACTGGGCGGCGTACTCGGCGGACTGAACGGAAGCGAAACTCATGGCCATGTTCTGGATGAACGCGGCGTCGACTTCTTTCAGGGTGAACTTGACAGTTTTGTCGTCGACTTTATCGATCTTGGTGATGTTGGTGTCCATCCCCATGTCGGTGAAGTACGGGAATTCGGTTGGGTACGCCTTACGGAACGGATCATCCTTGTTAATCATGCGATTAAAGGTGAACAGCACGTCGTCGGCGTTGAACTCACGAGTCGGCTTGAAGTACGGGGTGGTGTGGAACTTGACGCCTTCCCGCAGGTGGAAGGTGTAAGTCAGGCCATCATCGGAGATGTCCCATTTGGTCGCCAGACCAGGAATAACGGCGGTGCCGCCGCGCTCGAACTGAGTCAGACGGTTGAACATGGTTTCTGCAGAGGCGTCGAAGTCGGTTCCGGTGGTGTACTGACCAGGATCAAAACCGGCCGGGCTCCCTTCGGAGCAAAACACCAGGTTAGTCGCCGCTTGGGCGAAAGGTGCGCTAGCTAACAAGCCTGCGCCGACTAAAAACGGAATGACCGCGTGTTTAAGCATGGTGGCCTCATGATTTGTTGTCATTTTTGGAATTAGAGGACGACCTCGTGAGTCGTGCCTGCGGATACTTATGCAGGGGCCATACCCATTGCAAGATCCGGAGCGGGCACAAGTCTTAAACAGTGGCACGAACGTACCTTAATGTCGCATTTGTATAAATTCGCGCGCATTTGACCGTTTGCGCAGGTTTTTTTCAGTGCATATGGCGCACCTGCGCGGGGCGATCTGGACGTTTTGCGCACCCGATTGGAGCGCGGTGTTACTTATTTATACCCATCATTGATGGGTGTGAACGGGGAGGGCGGGCGTGAATGAGATTGAGTTCTGGTTTGGTGGCTAGGTGTTTGTTGTTTAAAGGGTTGTTGTGTCTGTGGGGGCAGATTGTTCCGTTACTGTTTGTCAGTGGACATCTGTGGGTGATGCTTGGCTTTGGGATTTTGGGGAGGCTGCGTGGTCGTGTTGGTAGTACCGGGGTGCAACCTTTGCTGCTTGCGGTAGCGCTTTTGGCTTTTTTCCAAGTGTTGAGCGTCTGATAACTGAGCGCTTTCTGACAGATGTGCAGGGGGCAGATGTTGGGAGCGAGCCTGATAGCCGACCTCTTTCTGCTGCATCCAATTGATCGTTTCCACGCTCCGCGTAGGAATGCAGCCAGGGACGCTCCGCGTTCCATTTTTTGTGTTGAGCGATGTGTGAGACACACAGCGCTTTCCCACGCACTTTTCAGGTTGCCGGGTAGGAAGTCGTGTATCTAGCCTCTGTCCGTCGCTACACAACCATAGGCGCTGTACAACGTCGATCCGGCGTAGGGTGCAATGTTGTTCATGAATTCGGCGTACGACACGATTCAACTGTGGGAGATTCTATGTTGCAGGGCAACCCCGCAATTTCAGGCCGGGTGTATTCGCTCTGATTTTTCATCAGGGCAAATGCCACCCACTTCGCCGCGTGAGAAACGGCAAGGGATGGCCCCATTTGCAAAATAGGGTTGCCAATGACTAAGCCAGTTCCGGATCCGCCACTCGAATCCACGACACCCTCCACGCCAAAAACCGCGAAGCCATCAAACGCGCCCTCGACTTTTATCTCTGCCCCGAACCTGCCCAAACCCACCAAGCCAGCACGATGTTTCTCGTCAACTCGGCCGGCCTCAGCGCAATACGGCGCTGGCAACTCAGCAGATCATCATGCTAGTTGAGCTGGCGGTGAATCGGGCGTTGGATCGGGTTGATCCGCAGGGCTGACCACTATGTTATCGTTCATCGCCAGCAGAAACCTGCTGGCGATGGCAGCATGTAAGTCACTGCAATACTTCGGACGTGCTGAAGGTTTGAGCCGACCAGAAACCTGAATGGTGACTCATTGACTACCTTTCATTTTTTTACAGTTACGCGAAGTATCTGTGACTCTTGAAGGCGGAATTCTCGAAAGCGTATCAGAATGTAATGCAGTTCGGCTTCTGCGCCAGATGCATGCACTTTTTCTAAGACGGTCTTCGGAATGGAAAAAACGTAGGATTGTTCGGAGTCACCTTCCAGGACTTGCTGTGCTTTGTTGAAGAGAGTTGTGGTGCCGCAATCGACCTTGAAGGTAAGCTGATCACCGGCTAAGGGGCCCGAATACCGCGGTATGATGCCGTGTGCGTCGCCCTTGATTTTATCCAGGTAAACTACACCACCTTCCGCTTCCTTCAGTTCGGGCGCGGGCAATCCGTTCGATTGTGTTGTCATTATCAAATCCTTTGAGTGATGAGTACCGTCAGGCAATCATCGTTGATGGACCCGGTTTTTTTAACCGGGACCTATTTGGGGCTGGGTGACGATTGTTCGGCTACTGTCAGAAATTACAGTTCAGACGGACGGTAGAGGTGCTGGGAGAGGCAGCAGGTGAGTTGCCACAAAATTCAGGCACAAAAAAACGGCGATCATTACTGATCGCCGTTCTTTCTCTCGCCCGAATCAAATCACTGCATCAACACTTCAATCGAACCATCCGCCGTCATGCTGACCTGGCTGGTACCCGCCTCAACCTCAGGCGTCACCGGTGCCGAGTCCATGCTCGCCGCTTTCATCATCATCGGTCCACGCATGTACGGCTGTGGATAACCGTTGCTGTTCAAGTTCAGGTTAACAATTTTATAACCCTTGCCGCCCAGTGCATCGGTCGCCAATTGCGCGCGGGCCTTGAAAGCCGTCACGGCTTCTTTAAGCAACGCATCTTCGCTGGCCTTACGGGTTGGGGTGGCGATGGCGAAGTCCATGCCACCCATTTTCAGGTCGGTGAGCAGTTCGCCTGTCAGTTTCGACAGCGCGGCGAAGTCCGAGCTTTCCAGGCGCAGTTCGGCGCGTTCGCGCCAGCCGGTGATTTTCTGGCCCTTGGTGTCGTAGATCGGGTAGCTGTTGCGGCTGCCCTGGCGCAGGGTGACTTCCTTGACCTGTTTGGCCTGGGCCAGCGCTTTGTTCATGGTGGTGCTGACGTCGGCGGCGAGTTTGGCCGGGTCGGTGTTTTGTTCTTCGGTGTAGAGGGTCACGATCATCAGGTCGCGGGCGATTTCCTGACTGACTTCGGCGCGCAGGGCGATCTGGTTGTAATGAAGTTCGTCGGCGGCCAGGGCCGGGAGGCTGGCGACGGTGCCAACGCTAAGGGCAAGAAGGGCGGCGCTGCGGCTGAAACTGTGCATGAAAACTCCTTGGACGGTGCGCAGGGGTTAAGGTCCGAGCCTGCGTGAAACCATCAGACTCTAGCTTTTATGATCCGGTTCGCACAGTTACAACTTCTATACAGATCGACGCGATCTCTTGTAGCAGCTGCCGAAGGCTGCGTTCGAGCGCGAAGCGGTCGCAATTGGGTTGACGCGTTTTGCATGAAGGAATGAGGTCTCAGGTTTTACGACCGCTTCGCGGCCGAACGCAGCATTCGGCAGCTGCTACAAGGGCTTTGTGTTGGCTGAAGGCCTGTGGCCGTTTGCCGCACTTTTGCCTGCCAGCCCCCGTGCTTGGTTATACTCCGTGCGATCCGCCTGGAGCGCTCATCAGGAGAGCTCATGCTCGCCCCCGTTCAAATCACTTCCGCAACTCGCCAGAATCTCTGGCGGCTGACGTTCATCCGCACATTGGTGCTGGCCGCTCAGGCCGGTTCCGTGGGCCTGGCCTACTGGCTCGACTTGCTGCCGCTGCCTTGGTTCCAACTGGCTGCGACCCTCGGTTGCTCGATGTTGCTGTGCGCGTTCACGGCCATTCGCTTGCGCACCTCATGGCCGGTTACCGAACTCGAATACGCCGTGCAACTGGCCTGCGACCTGTTTATCCACAGTGCCTTGCTGTATTTCTCCGGCGGCTCGACCAACCCCTTCGTCTCTTATTACCTGGTGCCGCTGACCATCGCCGCCGTGACCTTGCCGTGGCGTTACTCGGTGATTCTGTCCGGTATCGCGTTGACAATGTACACCCTGCTGCTGGCGCGCTTCTATCCGCTGCAAACCTTCCCGATCGCTCGGGAAAACCTGCAGGTTTACGGGATGTGGCTGAGTTTTGCCCTGGCCGCGGCGGTCATCACCTTCTTCGCCGCACGCATGGCCGAAGAGCTGCGCCGTCAGGAAGAACTGCGCGCCATCCGTCGCGAAGAGGGCTTGCGCGATCAGCAACTGCTGGCCGTCGCCACCCAAGCCGCTGGTGCGGCCCATGAACTGGGCACACCGCTGGCGACCATGAGTGTGTTGCTCAAGGAAATGCGTCAGGACCATCACGACCCGATGTTGCAGGACGACCTGAGCGTGCTGCAGGATCAGGTCAAACTCTGCAAAGAAACCTTGCAGCAACTGGTGCGCGCCGCCGAGGCCAATCGTCGATTGGCCGTGGAGATGCAGGACGTCACCGATTGGCTCGATGAAGCCCTGAATCGCTGGCACTTGATGCGCCCGGAAGCCAGTTACCGCTTCCAGCGCTTGGGCCAAGGCACCGTGCCGCGCATGGCGCCGCCACCGGACCTGACCCAGGCGCTGCTGAATTTGCTCAACAACGCCGCCGACGCTTGCCCCGAAGGGCTGCAAGTGACGCTGGACTGGAATGCCGACGACCTGACAATCAGCATCCGCGACCACGGCGCCGGTGTGCCGCTGGCCATCGCCGAGCAGATCGGCAAGCCGTTTTTTACCACCAAGGGCAAAGGTTTCGGCCTGGGCCTGTTTTTGAGCAAGGCCAGCGTGACACGCGCCGGCGGCTCAGTGAAACTCTACAGTCATGAGGAAGGCGGCACGCTCACCGAGCTGCGCCTGCCCCGTGTCGCCCGAGGAGACGAACATGAGTGACGAGATCCAAGTCGAAGGCGAAGGCGAAGAACTGCCGCATTTGCTGCTGGTCGACGACGACGCAACGTTTACCCGGGTAATGGCCCGTGCCATGGCCCGCCGCGGCTTTCGCGTCAGCACCGCCGGTTCCGCCGAAGAAGGCCTGACCATCGCTCAGGCCGACCTGCCGGACTACGCCGCGCTGGACCTGAAAATGGACGGCGATTCCGGCCTGGTGCTGTTGCCCAAGCTACTTGAGCTGGACCCGGAAATGCGCGTGGTAATCCTCACCGGTTACTCGAGCATCGCCACTGCCGTCGAGGCGATCAAGCGCGGCGCCTGCAATTACCTGTGCAAACCGGCGGACGCCGATGACGTGCTGGCCGCGCTGCTCTCCGAGCACGCCGACCTCGACACGCTGGTGCCGGAAAACCCGATGTCGGTGGATCGCCTGCAGTGGGAACACATCCAGCGCGTGCTGACCGAACACGAAGGCAACATCTCCGCCACTGCCCGCGCCCTGGGCATGCACCGCCGCACGCTGCAGCGCAAACTGCAGAAGCGTCCGGTTCGTCGTTGACTGTAGTTTTTTGAGGGAGTGGCGAATAAACCATGTTCATGGAGTATCGTTTGTTCGCCCCTTTAATGCCTCTACGGCAAGATCCGGACGGTCAATGGATCAGAGGAGTGTTCAACGCCTTGGGATTTCGCGTAGAACTTGATTTCGACTTCTCGATGGATGTGCGGGCGCATTTCGTTGACAGGCAATTCGGCTTGTAATGCACTCTCTGATTTGTAGCCACTGTCCCACTTATCATCAGTCCCTAGAAAAGCGGCTACAAACTTGTATTCAGCACCTGGTGGAAGTACACCCCCGGCGCCAATACTGAGCTCAGTGGTTTTACCTAATCCACTGAGGAAGAACGCATTATTTTGTACGTCTTTCGCCCTTGGAATCGGGTATGTAACCTTGGGTTTATTGCCCATCGTAATAGCTCCTTTGTATGCGTTTTAACCAGATTGCCCGGCGCACGTCATGGCGACGGGTTGCGATCAGTAGGCGCGAAATATCGCCACCTATCTACTGTCATATCTGACAGTGGCGACCGGCGGTAACCGATTGGGGATTGCTTGTCAAAATGGCCTCAACGCTGAACCGCCCCTGAACAATTGTTGTCACACAGCGTTACAACACAAGCCGATCATCTATGATCGGTTCGTGTGTGTTCTTTTCTTTATCGAGCCTTATCCATGAATCAGAACGCTGAATATTCCGCGGTCAATGATGCTGTGCGCGGGCAGTTTTTCCGCCGAGTGTGGGACATGATCACGCCTTACTGGCGCAGCGAAGAGAAGGGCAAGGCCTGGACGTTGCTGATCGCCGTGATTGCGCTGTCGTTGTTCAGCGTGGCGATTTCGGTGTGGATCAACAGTTGGTACAAGGACTTCTACAATGCCTTGCAGAAAAAGGACGAAGCGGCCTTTTGGCAGTTGATTCTGTATTTTTGCGGCATCGCGGCGGTGGCGATCCTTGGCGCGGTGTATCGGCTCTACCTGACGCAGATGCTGACGATTCGCTGGCGGGCCTGGCTCACCGAGAAGCATTTTGCCCGTTGGCTCAGCCACAAGAATTACTACCAGTTGGAGCAGGGCGGATACACCGATAACCCGGACCAGCGGATTTCCGAAGACCTCAATAAATTCACCAGCAACACGTTGGGCCTGGGGCTCGGGTTGATTCGCAACATCGTCAGCCTCGTATCGTTCTCGATCATTCTGTGGGGCGTATCGGGCAGTATCGAAGTGTTTGGTTTCACGATTCCCGGTTACATGTTCTGGTGCGCGCTGGTTTACGCCGCCGTCGCCAGTTGGCTGACGCATTTGATTGGCCGTCGCCTGATCGGCCTCAACAACAACCAGCAACGCTTCGAAGCCGACCTGCGTTTCTCCATGGTGCGGATTCGCGAGAATGCCGAAAGCATTGCGCTGTACAACGGCGAGCCTAATGAGAACCGCCGCTTGAGCAGCCGTTTCGGGATGGTCTGGCACAACTACTGGGACATCATGAAAGTGTCCAAGCGCCTGACCTTCTTTACCTCCGGTTATGAGCAGATCGCCGTCATCTTCCCGTTCATGGTCGCCGCGCCGCGTTACTTCACTGGCAAGATCGAGCTGGGTGAGCTGATGCAAATCAACTCGGCGTTCGCTAACGTCCAGGACAACTTCAGTTGGTTCATCACGGCGTACCAGGACCTTGCCGAATGGCGGGCCACCTGTGATCGTCTGCTGAGTTTCCGCCAGGCCATGACTGACAACGAAGAGCGTGCGCCGGCGATTGATGTGCAAAACCATGGCTCGGCGTTGAAGGTGCATAACCTTGGCCTCGACCTGGCGGATGGTCGTCACCTGCTGAGCAACGCCGACATGACCGTGGAGGAGGGCGAGCGCGTCATGCTCAGCGGTCGCTCCGGCAGCGGTAAATCCACGTTGTTTCGAGCCATGGGGCACCTTTGGCCGGCTGGCCACGGCAGTATTCGTCTGCCGACGGGGCGTTATCTGTTCCTGCCGCAAAAACCGTATCTGCCGATTGGCAGCCTGCGTGAAGCGCTGAGTTATCCACAGTCTGGCGATACGTATCCGCACGAGCGCTACGTTCACGTGCTGGAAGCCTGCCGTTTGCCGCATCTCGTTGCCCGTCTGGACGAAGCCAATCACTGGCAGCGCATGTTGTCGCCGGGTGAGCAACAGCGTCTGGCCTTCGCACGAGCGCTGCTTTACGCACCGCAATGGCTGTACATGGACGAAGCCACCTCGGCGATGGACGAGGAGGACGAAGCGTCGCTGTATCAGACCTTGATCGATGAGATTCCGGGGTTGAGCATTGTCAGCGTCGGGCATCGCAGCAGCCTGAAGCGCTTCCATCCACGGCATGTTCGTATCGAGAATGGCCATCTGGTGGACCAGACCGTGACCGCATAAACACCACAACCTCTGTAGGAGCGAGGCTTGCCCGCGAAGAACGATCACTCGGTCCTCAGTCGGAAACCGCGTGGAGCCCTTCGCGGGCAAGCCTCGCTCCTCCAGGGGTTAGGTGATCGTACAACCGCGTTGAGCTATGATGCGGTTTCAGCCGCAACTTTCGAGAAAGACGTTCACCATGGAAAACCCGATCGACGCACCACGCCTCCCTCGCAAGCGCCGCAGCCTCGCTCAGGAACTGGTGACGGTGCTGTCCGAGCAGATCCGCGACGGTCACCTCAAGCGTGGCGACAAGTTGCCCACCGAGTCGGCGATCATGGATGCCCATGGCGTCAGCCGCACCGTGGTGCGCGAAGCGATTTCCCGTTTGCAGGCAGCTGGGCAGGTTGAAACCCGCCACGGCATCGGCACCTTCGTGCTCGATACCCCAAGCCCGAGCGGTTTCCGTATCGACCCGGCGACCGTGGTCACGCTGCGGGACGTGCTGGCGATTCTGGAACTGCGCATCAGCCTCGAAGTGGAGTCCGCCGGCCTCGCCGCGCAACGCCGCAGCCCCGAGCAGCTGGCATTGATGCGAGCTGCGCTGGATGCATTGAATGAAAGTGTTTCCCATGCCAGCGATGCCGTAGCGTCCGACTTCCAGTTCCACCTGCAAATCGCCCTGGCGACGGGCAATCGCTACTTCACCGACATCATGACCCACCTGGGCACCAGCATCATTCCGCGTACGCGCCTCAATTCCGCGCGCCTGGCCCATGACGACCAACAGCACTACATGAATCGTCTGAGCCGTGAGCACGAAGAGATTTACGATGCGATTGCGCGTCAGGATTCCGATGCGGCCAGGGCCGCGATGCGGTTGCACCTGACTAATAGCCGAGAGCGGCTGCGTCATGCTCATGAAGAGGCGGAGGCGCAGCGCGGCTAAGGGTAAGGGTCTTCTACCTCGACCGTTTTGTAATCGACATACTCAACGGTGTTGTTCAGCAACACCTTGAATATCTTCAGGGTGATTTTCCAGTACTGACCGGGCAGTGTTTCAAACTCGACGATGTTGTCCACGCTCACATTCAGGTCAAAATCTGATGGCAGCTCTAGAGCTGCATGTCTGGTTTTTGCAGGAAAGTTAAACCGGTGGATTGTGCTCATGGGGTATTCGCCTATGCAATGATTGACTGCCCGATTAAGCCTCGGAGGCAGAGGGTTCGATACTGTAAGAAATAACAGTTTCGATGAACGGTCGGCGTCAATCCGCACCTGCCGCGGTGATGTAGATCGTTCCCACGCAGAGCGTGAGAACGATCAGGTGCGGGGAATCAGCCGGTCCTGAGAATCGAACGATCCACCCTCACGGCCCACTCAGAAGCCCCAGCCTTGGCATCGAATGCGACATGCCCATGCTCATCAACCACCGCCCGAGCAATCGGCACTCCCTTGGCCAACAACTCCAGCGGCGCACCTTTCAGCGATTGGCCCGAAGCCAGTTCCAGTTTCAATTTGATAGTCATCATCGATCTCCTTATCAGGCAACGTTGCCAGTGGGTTTGTAATCCTTGAGCAGCAAGTAAGTGCTCCAGCCCCACCAGTCGTCCACGGTGGCGGTGTCGTTCAGGTTGTTGACGTCCTTGCGTCGCAGCACCTTGTTGCCCTCGACCCTGAACAGCGGCGAAAAGTTGGTCGCCAGGTTAAGTACGGCTTGCAGATCAGGCATTTTTTTCAAGGCGCCGAATTGGCCGGCCGACGGGGCGATTCCACTGAGATAAGCCGCGAACACTTCATCCGCAGACACCTGAACCGCCTGATTCACCTGGGCGCGATTAGCGCTATCGATGGCGTCGAAGTAGCGCTTGTCCCCATACGCGTGCCACTGATCGCCGTTGCCATTGCGCACGTTGAGACCGAACTTGCTGTCTTCGTCGTGCATGAAGCGCGTGATCAACGAACCCAGATCGCTGGGTGTAACCACCGCTGCCAATTGCTTGCGCGGCACTCGCAGGTGGCCGGCGGAAAACAGGTCGGTCAGGTAGTGATCGGCAAAAGCGTTCATCGCATAGGCCAGCTCCAGGTGCTTTTCATCGCCACTGGTGTGGGCCCGCACCGCTTGTTGCACCGCCGCGGTGTGCCCGGCGATATAGGCCAGCAGCGCCCATTCGGCGAAGTGATCGGCATTGTTGGCGGCCAGTTTCAGGTAGCGGCCAAATGGGAACAACGCCGAAACGACACTGCCACCGCCGGTGATCTTGTTCCACTCTTCTGACAACGTATCACCGAGGGCGTCATAAGCCTCGTGAGGTTGTTTACCGTCCTTGATCGCCTGCTTGATTGCGGCGATTTCCTTTTGCATCACGCCGAGGATCAGCTTGGCCTCGGCGTTAGAAGCAGGCAGTACGGCCAGCGAATTAAAGGCGTTGGTAAAGCGCTGGATTCGGTCGACGGCCGTCGCGCCTTCGCTGATCGGTTGATCGGGAATTCCATAGAAATCACCTCCCAGCGCAATGACCTGGCCATAGGTCAGCGCCAGCCCATTGGGCATATGCAGCTCCACCTGTGAAGCCGGGATAGCGGGCGCATCCTTGACGAAACGCAGCAGGGTGCTGTCGCCGATGGCGGTGTGTTCGCCACCCTCGAACCTCAGCTGTGGCTTGCCTTTCAGGGCTTTACCGGAGGCTGTGGGTAGCGACGCGGGAAGGGCAGACGCAGAGTTGTGATGATCAGCAATCTGCAAGACCACGTGTTGGTTATCCCCGATGAGAGGGATGCCATGCTCGGTAAAAAGATCATCCAGTCCGGCAATGACCTGTTTCGGTTTTTCCTTCGGTTGTGCGTGTAGACCTGACATTTCTATCTCCTTGATATGTCGTCGGTGCGATTAAAAACAACTGTATAAATATACAGTCGTCCGAATCATAGATGAGAAATTTCCTACGTCAAGGAAATACCTTTCCGACTCAAATTCTGCGGTTGGCGATGAAATGCAGTTGACGGTTATTATTTAAGTTGTACGATGACCTACAACTTCGGCGCAGGCTGAACGGTTTTCTCACACACATACGTCGCTATCCAGGGTGTTCGAATAATGAATCCACAAGAACTGAAGTCCATCCTCTCTTCCGGTCTGCTGTCTTTCCCGGTTACCGATTTCAATGCTCAGGGCGACTTCCATCGCGCGGGCTACATCAAACGTCTCGAATGGCTGGCCCCATACGGCGCCTCGGCATTGTTCGCCGCGGGCGGCACCGGTGAGTTCTTCTCTCTGGCGGCCAGCGAATATTCGGAAATCATCAAGACTGCCGTCGACACCTGCGAAACCAGCGTGCCGATTCTGGCCGGCGTTGGCGGTTCGACTCGTCAAGCCATCGAATACGCACAGGAAGCCGAGCGTCTGGGCGCCAAAGGTCTGTTGTTGCTGCCGCACTACCTGACCGAAGCTAGCCAGGACGGCGTTGCCGCCCATGTTGAAGCCGTGTGCAAATCGGTGAAAATCGGCGTGGTGGTTTACAACCGCAACGTCTGCCGCCTGACCGCGCCGCTGCTGGAGTGTCTGGCTGAGCGCTGCCCAAACCTGATCGGCTACAAGGACGGTCTGGGCGATATCGAGTTGATGGTGTCGATCCGTCGCCGCCTCGGTGATCGCTTCAGCTACCTGGGCGGTTTGCCGACCGCCGAAGTCTACGCCGCAGCCTACAAGGCACTGGGCGTACCGGTTTACTCCTCGGCGGTGTTCAACTTCATCCCGAAAACCGCGATGGATTTCTACCACGCCATTGCCCGTGAAGATCACGCCACCGTCGGCAAGATCATCGACGACTTCTTCCTGCCATACCTGGACATCCGTAACCGCAAAGCCGGTTACGCCGTGAGCATAGTCAAGGCCGGGGCAAAAATTGCCGGCTATGACGCAGGTCCTGTGCGTGCACCGCTGACCGATCTGCTGCCAGAAGAGTACGAAGCTCTGGCCGCGCTGATCGACAAGCAAGGTGCGCAGTAACACACCCAATTAATAAGGCCGCTGAGCAATCAGCGGCCTTTTGCGTGAGGAGAACATCTCGTGGCAGATGCAAAGCGTTTTGATAACTACATCGGTGGCCAATGGGTTGCCGGCGCCGACTACTCCACCAACATCAACCCGTCGGAGTTGTCCGACACCATCGGCGAATACGCCAAAGCTGATCTCGCTCAGGTTCACGCCGCCATCGACGCCGCTCGCGCTGCGTTCCCGGCCTGGTCCACTTCGGGCATTCAGGCGCGTCACGATTCGCTGGATAAAGTCGGTACCGAAATCCTCGCGCGTCGCGAAGAGCTCGGCACCTTGCTGGCTCGGGAAGAGGGCAAGACCCTGCCCGAAGCCATCGGCGAAGTGACTCGCGCCGGCAACATCTTCAAGTTCTTCGCCGGTGAGTGCCTGCGCCTGTCCGGCGACTACCTGCCGTCGGTGCGCCCGGGTGTGAACGTCGAAGTCACTCGCGAAGCATTGGGCGTCGTTGGCCTGATCACCCCGTGGAACTTCCCGATCGCGATCCCTGCGTGGAAAATCGCCCCGGCCCTGGCCTACGGTAACTGCGTCGTGCTGAAGCCGGCCGATCTGGTGCCGGGTTGCGCCTGGGCGCTGGCCGAAATCATCTCCCGCGCAGGCTTCCCGGCCGGCGTGTTCAACCTGGTGATGGGCAGCGGTCGTGTGGTGGGCGATGCGCTGGTGCAGAGTCCAAAAGTCGATGGCATCAGCTTCACCGGTTCCGTGGGTGTCGGTCGTCAGATCGCGGTCAACTGCGTGTCGCGTCAGGCCAAGGTTCAGCTGGAAATGGGTGGCAAGAATCCGCAGATCATTCTCGACGACGCCGACCTCAAGCAAGCGGTCGAGCTGTCGGTACAGAGCGCGTTCTACTCCACCGGCCAGCGTTGCACTGCCTCGAGCCGCTTCATCGTCACCGCCGGGATTCACGACAAGTTCGTCGAAGCTGTGGCCGAGCGCATGAAGTCGATCAAGGTCGGTCACGCGCTGAAAACCGGTACCGACATCGGTCCGGTGGTATCCCAAGCTCAGCTTGAACAGGACTTGAAGTACATCGACATCGGCCAGTCCGAAGGCGCACGTCTGGTCAGCGGCGGTGGTCTGGTGACCTGCGACACCGAAGGTTACTACCTCGCGCCAACCCTGTTTGCCGACAGCGAAGCTGCGATGCGCATCAGCCGCGAAGAGATCTTCGGCCCGGTGGCCAACGTGGTTCGCGTAGCGGATTACGAGGCCGCGCTGGCCATGGCCAACGACACCGAATTCGGTCTGTCGGCGGGCATCGCCACCACGTCGTTGAAGTACGCCAACCACTTCAAACGTCACTCCCAGGCCGGGATGGTGATGGTCAATCTGCCGACGGCGGGCGTGGATTACCACGTTCCATTCGGTGGGCGTAAAGGTTCATCCTATGGCTCCCGCGAGCAAGGTCGCTACGCGCAAGAGTTCTACACCGTGGTGAAGACTAGCTACATCGGCTCCTGACAGGAAACACCGCGGTATCGGCATCGATACCGCAACCCCTGTAGGAGCTGTCGAGTGAAACGAGGCTGCGATCTTTGCTTCTGAAGATCAAAAGATCGCAGCCTCGTTTCACTCAACAGCTGCTACAGGGATAAACAGTTTCACCCGCGCATAAAAATAATCAGTGGGAGTACATCTACATGCAAGCGACCAAGCCGACCCGCGTCCGCTATTTGATTTTGCTCATGCTTTTTCTGGTGACCACGATCAACTACGCCGACCGGGCTACCATCGCCATCGCGGGCTCCAGCCTGCAAAAAGACCTCGGCATCGACGCGGTCACCCTCGGTTACATCTTCTCCGCATTCGGTTGGGCCTACGTGGCCGGGCAAATTCCCGGTGGCTGGTTGCTGGACCGTTTCGGCTCGAAAAAAATCTACGCGCTCAGCATCTTCACCTGGTCGCTGTTCACCGTGCTGCAGGGCTATGTCGGTGAGTTCGGCATGTCCACGGCGGTGGTTGCGCTGTTCATGCTGCGCTTCCTGGTGGGCCTGGCCGAAGCGCCATCCTTCCCCGGTAACGCACGCATTGTTGCGACATGGTTTCCGACCGCTGAACGCGGTACGGCGTCTGCGATCTTCAACTCGGCGCAGTACTTCGCCACGGTGCTGTTTGCGCCGCTGATGGGCTGGATCGTTTACAGCTTCGGCTGGCAGCATGTGTTCATCGTCATGGGCGTGATTGGCATCATCTTCTCGGGGATCTGGCTGAAGGTGATCTACAGCCCGCGTCAGCATCCGATGATCAATGACGCCGAGTTCAAGCACATCGCCGACAACGGCGGCATGGTCGACATGGACCAGGACAAAGGCAAAGGCAAAAAGGGAGACGGTCCGAAGTGGGACTACATCCGCCAGTTGCTGACCAACCGCATGATGCTCGGTGTGTATCTGGGCCAATACTGCATCAACGGCATCACCTACTTCTTCCTGACCTGGTTCCCGGTGTACCTGGTGCAAGAACGCGGCATGACCATCCTCAAGGCCGGTTTCATCGCCTCGTTGCCGGCGATCTGCGGCTTTATTGGTGGTGTGCTCGGCGGCGTGATTTCCGACTACCTGCTGCGCAAGGGCCATTCCCTGACCTTCGCCCGCAAGGCGCCGATCATTGCTGGCTTGCTGGTCTCCAGCAGCATCGTGGCCTGCAACTACGTTGACGTTGAATGGATGGTCGTCGGCTTCATGGCCCTGGCGTTCTTCGGCAAAGGCGTGGGTGCGCTGGGTTGGGCCGTGGTGTCTGACACCTCGCCAAAACAGATTGCTGGTCTCAGCGGTGGCTTGTTCAACACCTTCGGCAACATCGCTTCGATCACCACCCCGATTGTCATCGGCTACATCATCAGCTCCACCGGTTCGTTCAAATGGGCGCTGGTGTTTGTCGGTTGCAACGCGCTGGTCGCAGTGTTCAGTTACCTGGTGATCGTCGGTCCGATCAAGCGTGTGGTACTCAAGGAACCGCCAGTCAGCGGTCCTGAAACCAATAACAAATTGTCTCAAGCGCATTCCTGAGGAGCGGCGTCATGCAGTTGATTGAACATTCCGACTCGCCGCGCTACATCCGCCTGCACGAGCGGGACAACGTAGTGATCGTGGTCAATGACCAAGGCGTGCCGGCCGGTACCGAATTTCCGGGCGGCCTGGTCACCGTGGACTTCGTGCCACAGAGCCACAAGGTCACCCTGGAAGACATTCCCGTGGGTGGCCAGGTGATTCGTTACGGGCAGACCATTGGCTACGCGTTGCAGCCGATTCCGCGCGGTAGCTGGGTCAAGGAAGATCAACTGCGCATGCCCACCGCGCCACCGCTGGACAGCTTGCCGCTGTCCACCGAAGTGCCGGCGGCGCAGGCACCGCTGGAAGGCTTCACGTTCGAGGGTTATCGCAACGCCGACGGCACCGTCGGCACGCGCAACATTCTCGGGATTACCACGACGGTTCAGTGCGTCACCGGCGTGCTTGATCACGCGGTCAAGCGCATCAAGGACGAGTTGCTGCCCAAGTACCCGAACGTCGATGACGTGGTCGCACTGACTCACAGCTACGGCTGCGGCGTGGCGATTACCGCGACTGACGCGTACATCCCGATCCGCACGGTGCGCAACCTGGCGCGCAACCCGAACCTGGGTGGCGAAGCGTTGGTGATCAGCCTTGGCTGCGAGAAACTGCAGGCCGGGCAGGTGATGCACGAGAACGACAGCTCGGTGGATTTGAGCGATCCGTGGTTGTACCGCTTGCAGGATTCCAGTCACGGTTTCACCGAGATGATCGAGCAGATCATGGCGCTGGCCGAGACCCGTTTGAAGAAGCTCGATCAGCGTCGCCGGGAAACCGTGCCGGCGTCCGAGCTGATTCTCGGTATGCAGTGCGGCGGCAGCGATGCGTTTTCCGGGATCACCGCCAACCCTGCGTTGGGTTATGCCTCGGACCTGTTATTGCGCGCGGGTGCGACGGTGATGTTTTCCGAAGTCACCGAAGTGCGCGACGCGATTTACCTGCTGACTTCACGTGCGGAAACAGAAGAAGTCGCTCAGGAACTGGTGCGCGAGATGGACTGGTACGACCGTTACCTGGCCAAGGGCGAAGCGGATCGCAGCGCCAACACCACACCGGGGAACAAGAAGGGCGGGTTGTCGAACATTGTCGAGAAGTCCCTGGGCTCGATCGTCAAATCCGGCAGCAGCGCGATCAACGGGGTGCTTGGCCCTGGCGAGCGCTTCAAGCGCAAAGGGCTGATCTTCTGTGCGACCCCTGCCAGTGACTTTGTCTGCGGGACGTTGCAACTGGCGGCGGGGATGAACCTGCACGTGTTCACCACCGGGCGTGGCACGCCGTATGGTTTGGCGATGGCGCCGGTAGTGAAGGTGTCGACCCGGACCGAGCTGGCGCAGCGTTGGCCAGACCTGATCGACATCGATGCCGGACGGATTGCGACCGGGCGGGCGTCGATTGAGGACCTTGGCTGGGAGTTGCTTCACTACTACCTGGATGTGGCCAGCGGCAAGAAGCAGACGTGGGCGGAGAAGCACAAACTGCATAACGACATTACCTTGTTCAACCCTGCACCGATCACCTGATACCGCGTTATCGTTCATCGCGAGCAGCCTCGCTCCCACAGTGGATCTTCTTCGTACACAGATTTTGTGATCGACGCTGGACAAATGTGGGAGATTCTATGTTGCAGGGCAACCCCGCAACCTCAGGCCGGGTGGTATTCGCTCTGATTTTTCATCAGGGCAAATGCCACCCGGCAGAGTTTCCGGGCAAGGGCCACCAAGGCCTGGGTTTTCGAGAAGCCTCTTGCCAAATACGACTCGTAAAACGGTTTCCATTTAGCTGAGCGACAGGCTGCCATTGCGGCGTTGTAAGCCAACCGGCGGACTTCCGGATCCCCTTTTTTTGTCAGGTGCCGGGGGCCGTTCTTCTTCCCGGAGTCATCGACCGTAAGGTCCATCCCTAGAAACGCGATGAACGCATCACTATTGGCAAAATCACCGCGCATAAAGGTCGTCGCCAACCCGGTTGCAGTCAGTTCGCCAACCCCTTCGATGGCTTTGCAGCGGTCGATATTCTCTTCAATACCCGCCTCTTTGCTGACCTTGCGCAGCAGTTTCTGAATGGCCTGATCCGCTTGCTTGAAGGCCTTTTGCTGGGCGCTCTGTACTTTCTTCAACAAGGGTTCATTGGCCCAGCTCAGCATCAGACCGGCATGGTTCTGGATCAGCGTTGCACGTCTGTGGAGCAGGCTTTTCAGCGAGGTGTAGGCCTTGGGTGGTGGGCTCCAGATCCGCAGTCCGTCTTGTTCGTTCGTCAAATAACGCGCCAGCAGACGGGCATCGCAGGGATCGTTCTTGGCTCGTTGGCCGATGCCGCGGCGATAGTTGCTCACCCGATAAGCATCCACGACATAGACCTGGTGCCCCATCGCATGGGCCAGCTCGACGGTGTCCAGGTGGTAGATGTTGGTGGCTTCAACGGCGATAGCGCTTTGGGCGGGCAATGTTTTAAGCCAGCGTTTGAGGGCTGTTCGATCGTTCTTGATGGTGTCAGTGGTTAGCCGGTCGGAGCGATAGACAACTATTTCGGCCTTGGCGATATCGACGCCAACCACCGTCTGCGAAGTAAGGATTGTCATGACGAATCCTCGGAGCTAGGGTTTAAGAGCTTGTCGGGGTCTACCGTTGCGCTGGCTTGCCTCTATCGTCGGTTTTACCGATGAATTCCTTATCGGCGCTTTGGGTAGAAGGGGCGGGATGAGAAGTCTCCCACGGTCTGTACTGGTCAGAGTCAGAATCGAGCTTTTAGTCCCGCCCACCCCTTCAAGTCTAAACATACAAGCGAGCTTGCTCCGGGCGGCGTTCCGACGATAGCGGCCTAACAGACGCCGAGGGACTTGCTGGCTTATCATTAGCCCCCTAACGACGCTCACCCAAGGTTACCCCTGGCATGCTGGCTATCTTCTTCGAAACCCTGAACATCACCGCGCCGGTGTTTGCCATGCTGTTTCTGGGGGCGCTGCTCAAGCGCATCGACTGGATCAACGACAACTTTATCCACACTGCGTCGGCCCTGGTGTTCAACGTCACCATGCCGGCGTTGCTGTTTCTGGGCATCCTGCATGCCGACCTGCACGCCGCGTTGCAACCGGCGCTGCTGATCTATTTCTCGCTGGCGACGCTGGTGTGTTTTGCCATCGCCTGGGGCTGGGCGATCTGGAAGTGCCCGAGGGAAGACCGGGGGATCTACACCCAGGGCGCTTTTCGCGGCAATAACGGGGTCATCGGCCTCGCACTGGCGGCAAGCATGTACGGCGACTACGGGATATCCCTCGGGGCGATTCTCGCGGCGTTGGTGATCTTGTTTTACAACACGCTCTCGACCATTGTGCTGGCGGTTTACAGCCCGGTGATCAAGTCCGACCCTTGGAGCATCTGCAAAAGCGTGATGGTCAATCCGCTGATCATCAGCGTGTTGGTTGCGGCGCCATTTGCCTACTTCAAGATCAGCTTGCCGGGATGGCTGGAGACGTCCGGCCAATACCTGGCGCAAACCACCTTGCCGTTGGCGCTGATCTGCATTGGCGGCACGCTGTCGCTGGCGGCCCTGCGCAAAAGCGGCAATATGGCGCTGAGCTCAAGCCTGGTGAAGATGATCGGCCTGCCTGTGCTGGCGACACTGGGGGCGTGGCTCTGGGGCTTTCGTGGTGCGGAGTTGGGGATACTGTTCCTGTACTTCGGCAGCCCGACCGCCGCGGCCAGTTTTGTCATGGCCCGTCAGGCCAATGGCAATCATGAACTGGCGGCAGCGATCATCGTGATCACCACATTGATGGCGGCGGTCACCACCAACATCGGGATCTTCCTGTTGCAGTGGGGCGGGTGGATTTAGCTCCGGGATTTTCGGTGTTCTTCAGGGCCTCATCGCGAGCAGGCTCGCTCCCACGTGGGAATGCATTTCAACTGTGGGAGCGAGCCTGCTCCGGGCGGCGTTCCGACGATAGCAATCTTTCTTACACTACAAACGCCAGCCTGTTACTCCGGCTTCTGGTAGCTGTCGATCACTTCCTGCGCCGCCCGAAACGCATCGATGGCCGCCGGAACACCGGCATACACCGCGCAATGCAGCAGCGCTTCACGAATCTCTTCCACGGTGCAGCCATTGTTCAGCGCACCGCGCACGTGACCTTTCAATTCCTGCGGGCACTTCAACGCGGTCAGCGCGGCGAGGGTGATCAGGCTGCGGGTTTTCAATGGCAAACCTTCGCGGTTCCAGACGCTGCCCCAGGCGTGTTCGTTGACGAAATCCTGCAGCGGTTGCGTGAACTCGGTGGCATTGCCCAGCGCGCGGTCGACGAAGGCGTCGCCCATCACTTGGCGGCGGACTTCAACCCCAGGCTTTTTATCATCGGTCATGGCAATTCCTTATTGTGGTGTTGGCGACGCCAGGCGCGCAGCGACGTGAACAGCAAAAACGCCATCAGCGCCGGCAGGACAAAAAACAGCATCAGATGTTCAAGCTTGCCGGCCAGCGGCATGCCGGTGGTGAATGACACCACGTGCAGACCGTAAGCCAGATACAAACCCAAAAACAGCAGACCTTCGGCGCGGGTCACCCGGTAACCGGAATAAAACACCGGCAGGCACAGCACCGCGACGCCGAGCATCACCGGCAAGTCGAAATCCAGGGCGTTGGGCGATACCGACAGCGGTGTCGGAGCGATCAATGCGGTGAAACCCAGCACGCCCAAGAGGTTGAACAGGTTGCTGCCGATCACGTTGCCCACGGCGATCTCGCGCTCACCACGCAAGGCGGCGATCAACGAGGTGGCCAGTTCCGGCAGGGAGGTGCTGACGGCGACGATGGTCAGGCCGATGATCCGCTCCGACAACCCCAGATCGGTCGCGACCGAAACCGCTGCGCCCAACAGCAAGTGCCCGGCGTAGACCAGCATCGCCAAACCCACGACGATCATCAGCAGGCTGCTGATCCATGGCGCTTGCGGGACTTCGTGGGTCGTCGATTGCGGGCGGGTCGAGTGCCGCGACTGGCGCAGCAGCAGGCCCAGATACAGCACCAGTGCCGCGAGCAGCAACACGCCATCGGCGCGGGTCAGTTCTTCGTTCCACGCCAATACGAACACCAAAAGACTGGCGCCGATCATCAGCGGAATATCCAGGCGCACCAGTTGCCGTGAAACCCGCAACGGGATGATCAGCGCCGAGAATCCGAGGGTGACGAGGATGTTGAAGATGCTACTGCCGATCACGCTGCCGACGGCGATGTCGGCGTTCTGCGCCAGGGTCGCTTGCAGGCTGACCGCCATCTGCGGTGCGCTGCTGCCGAGGGCGACGATGGTCAGGCCGATAATCAGCGGTCGTACATGCAGGCGCGCGGCGAGGCGCACGGCGGCGCGCACCATCAACTCAGCGCCGGCGATCAGCAACAGCAAGCCGCTGAGCAATTCAATCACGCTGATCAGGGGTATATCGGCAAGTCCGAAAATGGTCGGTGCTCCGTCTATCAGTCGTCGAGGGCTTGCACGCGAACCTTCGCGGTGCCACTGCGTAGCATGCCCAACTGTTCGGCCGCTTCACGTGACACGTCGATCAGGCGCCCACGAGAGTATGGCCCGCGGTCGTTGATGCGCACCACGCAGGACCTGTCGTTATTCAGGTTGGTAATCTTCACCCGGGTGCCGAACGGCAACTGGCGATGGGCAGCGGTCAGGGAATTCTTGTTGAAACGCTCGCCACTGGCGGTGCGTTTGCCATGGTGTTTGGCGCCGTAATACGAGGCAACGCCAGTCTTGTTGTAACCGTGTGGATCGATGGCATCGGTGCTGGCGCAACCGGCCAGCAGAGAGAACAGGGCGAAGGCACTGAGCAGACGCTTCATTTAGAAAGTTCCCAAAAACAAATGTGGGAGCGAGCCTGCTCGCGATGGCGGACTGTCAGTCACATCAATGATGGATGTGCCGCCGTCATCGCGAGCAGGCTCGCTCCCACAAGGGGTAGAGCCAGGCTTTAAAACTGGCTCCATTGCGATCAGCCTTCGAGCTTGCTTTTCAGCAGTTCGTTAACCTGTTGCGGGTTGGCCTTGCCTTTGGAGGCTTTCATGGCCTGGCCGACGAAGAAGCCGAACATCTTGCCGCGTTTGGCTTCGTCTGCCGCGCGGTACTGTTCAACTTGTTCGGCGTTGGCCGCGAGCATTTCGTCCAACACTGCCGAAATCGCACCCGTGTCGGTCACTTGCTTGAGGCCGCGCTTGTCGATGATCTCGTCCGCGCTGCCTTCGCCGTTGGCCATGGCCTCAAACACCACCTTGGCGATTTTGCCGGAGATGGTGTTGTCGGTGATGCGCAGCAGCATGCCGCCCAGTTGCTCGGCCGAGACCGGCGACTGATCGATGTCCAGGCCCTGTTTGTTCAACAGACTGCCCAATTCAACCATCACCCAGTTGGCCGCCAGTTTGGCGTCGCCGCCGATGCTCACGACTTTCTCGAAGTAATCGGCTTGCTCGCGGCTGGTGGCCAGGACGCTGGCGTCGTAGACCGACAGACCGAACTGCGCCTGGAAGCGCTCGCGTTTCTGCGGTGGCAGTTCCGGCAGGGTGGCGCGCACGTCGTCGAGGAACGAGTCTTCGATGACCACCGGCAGCAGGTCCGGATCGGGGAAGTAACGGTAGTCGTTGGCTTCCTCTTTGCTGCGCATCGGACGGGTTTCGTCCTTGTTCGGATCGTACAGGCGGGTCTGCTGGATCACCCTGCCGCCGTCTTCGATCAGTTCGATCTGGCGCTGCACTTCGGTGTTGATCGCCTTCTCGATGAAACGGAACGAGTTGACGTTCTTGATCTCGCAGCGAGTGCCGAATTCAACCTGGCCTTTCGGACGGATCGACACGTTGCAGTCGCAACGCAGCGAGCCTTCGGCCATGTTGCCGTCGCAAATGCCCAGGTAGCGAACGAGCGCGTGGACAGCCTTGACGTAAGCCACGGCTTCCTTGGCACTGCGCATGTCCGGCTCGGAAACGATTTCCAGCAGCGGCGTGCCGGCGCGGTTCAGGTCGATGCCGGTGGCGCCGCTGAATTCTTCGTGCAGACTTTTACCGGCGTCTTCTTCCAGGTGCGCGCGGGTGATGCCGACGCGCTTGACCGTGCCGTCTTCCAGCGCGATGTCCAGGTGGCCTTTGCCAACGATCGGCAATTCCATCTGGCTGATCTGATAGCCCTTGGGCAGGTCCGGATAGAAATAGTTTTTACGGGCGAACACGTTGTGCTGGCCGATCTCGGCATCAATCGCGAGACCGAACATCACCGCCATGCGCACCGCTTCCTGGTTCAGCACCGGCAATACGCCGGGCATACCGAGGTCAACCAGGCTGGCCTGGGTGTTCGGCTCGGAACCGAAAGTGGTGGAGCTACCGGAAAAGATTTTCGACCGGGTGGTGAGCTGGGTGTGAATCTCCAGCCCGATCACGACTTCCCATTGCATGTGTTTCTCCTCAGAAGCCGGTTGGGGTGCGGGTGTGCCAGTCAGTGTTCAACTGATACTGGTGCGCAACGTTGAGCAAACGGCCTTCCTGGAAATACGGGGCGAGCAATTGCACGCCGACCGGCAGACCATCGACAAAACCGGCTGGCATGGACAAGCCCGGCAGACCGGCGAGGTTGGCGGTGATGGTGTAGACGTCTTCCAGGTACGCAGCGACCGGGTCGCTATTCTTGGCGCCGAGCTTCCAGGCCGGGTTCGGCGTGGTTGGGCCGAGGATGATGTCGACCTCATTGAAGGCAGCCATGAAGTCGTTTTTGATCAAACGACGAATCTTCTGGGCCTTCAGGTAATAGGCATCGTAGTAACCGGCCGACAGCGCGTAAGCACCGACCATGATCCGGCGCTGCACTTCCGCGCCGAAACCTTCGCCACGGGAACGCTTGTACAGGTCTTCCAGGTTTTTCGGGTCTTCGCAGCGATAGCCAAAACGCACGCCGTCGAAACGCGACAGGTTGGAAGAGGCTTCTGCCGGGGCGATCACGTAGTAAGCAGGGATTGCGTGCTGCATGTTCGGCAGGCTGATTTCCTTGACCACGGCACCGAGCTTTTCCAGCTCCTTGACGCTGTTGTGGATCAGCTCGGCGATACGCGGGTCGAGACCTGCGCTGAAGTATTCCTTCGGCACGCCGATGCGCAGGCCTTGCAGCGAACCGTTGAGGCTGGCGCTGTAATCAGGCACCGGCTCGTCGATGCTGGTGGAGTCCTGCGGGTCGAAACCGGCCATGCCTTGTAGCAGGATCGCGCAGTCTTCGGCGGTGCGGGCCAATGGGCCGCCCTGGTCGAGGCTGGACGCGTAGGCGATCATGCCCCAGCGCGAAACGCGACCGTATGTCGGTTTCAGGCCAGTGAGGTTGGTCAGCGCGGCGGGCTGACGAATCGAGCCGCCGGTGTCAGTGCCCGTCGCCGCCGGCAACAGACGAGCGGCAACCGCAGCCGCCGAACCGCCAGACGAGCCACCTGGAACATGTTCCAGGTTCCACGGGTTTTTCACTGCGCCGTAGTAGCTCGACTCGTTGGCCGAACCCATGGCGAATTCGTCCATGTTGGTCTTGCCCAGCGTCACGGCACCCGCGGCGGCCAGCTTGGCGACCACGGTGGCGTCGTACGGTGCTTTAAAGTTGTCGAGCATCTTCGAGCCGCAGCTGGTGCGAATGCCCTGGGTGCAGAACAGGTCTTTGTGGGCGATAGGCGCACCGAGCAGGGCGCCGCTCTCACCATTGGCCCGGCGTGCGTCAGCGGCTTTCGCCTGCTGGAGCGCCAGGTCTTCGGTGAGGCTGATGAAACTGTTGAGCTGAGGGTCGAGCTGGGCGATACGCGCCAGCAGGGTTTTGGTCAGCTCTTCGGAAGAAAACTTTTTATCGGCGAGACCGCGGGCGATCTCGGCCAGAGTCAATTGATGCATTGCAGGCTCTTTCCCTTTAGTCGATGACTTTCGGAACCAGGTACAGGCCGTTTTCGACCGCTGGTGCGATGGACTGATAGGCCTCGCGATGATTGGTCTCGGTCACGACGTCTGCACGCAGGCGCTGGCTGGCTTCCAGTGGGTGGGCGAGCGGCTCGATACCATCGGTATTGACCGCCTGCATTTCGTCGACCAGCCCCAGAATGCTGTTCAGGGCCGAAGTGATGTGTGGAAGATCGGCATCATTAAGGCCAAGGCAGGCCAGATGAGCGATTTTTTCCACGTCGGAGCGTTCAAGCGTCATGGGATTCTCCAGTGGAAGGAAAACAGAACGGATGCTATCCGTGTGTTAGATTGTCGGAACACTACCGCATTTCTACGGTCATAAGGCCGCGATTGTGGGGGTTGGTGCACAGAAAAGCGGCCAATTTAACATATTGGCGCCTTGCCCAAAATCCCTGTCGTTGTTAGAGTTTGCCGCACTTTTTTACCCACGCGTTGCCTAGGGTCCCTTTCCCATGTTCAAGAAACTGCGTGGCATGTTTTCCAGCGATCTTTCCATTGACCTGGGCACTGCCAACACCCTTATTTACGTGCGCGAGCGCGGTATCGTCCTGAATGAGCCCTCGGTTGTGGCTATTCGGACACACGGTAACCAGAAAAGTGTCGTTGCTGTCGGCACCGAGGCCAAGCGCATGCTCGGCCGTACGCCGGGCAACATTGCTGCCATTCGTCCGATGAAGGACGGTGTGATCGCCGACTTCAGCGTTTGCGAAAAGATGCTGCAATACTTTATCAACAAGGTTCACGAAAACAGCTTCCTGCAGCCTAGCCCTCGTGTGTTGATCTGCGTTCCGTGCAAATCCACCCAGGTTGAGCGTCGTGCCATCCGTGAATCGGCTCTCGGTGCCGGTGCCCGTGAAGTGTTCCTGATCGAAGAGCCAATGGCTGCTGCGATCGGTGCCGGTCTGCCGGTTGAAGAAGCTCGCGGTTCGATGGTTGTCGATATCGGTGGCGGTACCACCGAAATCGCGCTGATCTCCCTGAACGGTGTGGTTTACGCCGAATCCGTACGGGTTGGCGGCGACCGCTTCGACGAAGCGATCATCACTTACGTGCGTCGCAACTACGGCAGCCTGATCGGCGAATCCACGGCCGAGCGCATCAAGCAGGAAATCGGTACTGCCTACCCGGGCGGCGAAGTTCGCGAAGTCGATGTTCGTGGCCGTAATCTGGCCGAAGGCGTTCCACGCGCATTCACCCTGAACTCCAATGAAGTGCTGGAAGCTCTGCAAGAGTCCCTGGCCACCATCGTTCAGGCTGTGAAAAGTGCACTGGAGCAATCGCCTCCGGAACTGGCTTCCGATATCGCCGAGCGTGGCCTGGTACTGACCGGTGGTGGCGCCTTGCTGCGTGACCTCGACAAATTGCTGGCCCAGGAAACCGGTCTGCCGGTAATCGTTGCCGAAGACCCGCTGACCTGTGTTGCTCGCGGCGGTGGCCGTGCGTTGGAAATGATGGATAAACACACCATGGACCTGCTGTCGAGCGAGTGATCTCGCCCGACGCATCTATGCTGTTGGCGCGCAGGCAGCACTTTGCAGTGCTGCCTGTTGGCGTTTATCTTCTGTCAGTCTGCATCCAGGCCGGTTTGATGCCGTATGAATAAAGAGAACATTTGCCTGGGAGGAGCGGCTTATTAAACCGCTTTTCACCAAAGGGCCTTCACTGGGCGTGCGCTTGTTAGTGCTGGTCGTGCTATCGGTCGCGCTGATGGTGGTCGATGCCCGCTTCACACTGCTCAAGCCAGTGCGTAGCCAAATGTCGCTGGTACTGATGCAGTCTTACTGGATCACCGACCTGCCGCAGCGGCTATGGCAGGGTGTGGCCAGCCAATTTGGCAGCCGTACCGAACTCGTCGCCGAAAACGAAAAACTCAAAACCGAAAACCTGTTGTTGCAGGGCCGCATGCAAAAGCTTGCCGCCCTCACCGAGCAGAACGTTCGGCTGCGCGAGTTGCTCAACTCCTCCGCGCTGGTCAACGAGAAGGTCGAAGTGGCCGAGCTGATCGGCATGGACCCCAATCCCTTCACCCACCGCATCATCATCAATAAAGGTGAGCGCGACGGTGTGGTCCTCGGTCAGCCGGTGCTCGATGCCCGCGGCCTGATGGGTCAGGTGGTCGAGTTGATGCCGTACACCTCTCGTGTGCTGTTGCTGACCGACACCACTCACAGCATTCCAGTGCAGGTGAACCGCAACGGTCTGCGGGCGATTGCCAGCGGTACCGGTAACCCGGAACGCCTGGAGCTGCGTCACGTGGCCGATACCGCCGATATAAAAGAAGGCGATCTGCTGGTCAGCTCCGGTCTGGGGCAGCGGTTTCCGGCGGGTTACCCGGTGGCGACGGTCAAGGAAGTGATTCACGACTCCGGTCAACCGTTCGCTATTGTGCGTGCCGTACCGACCGCCGCCTTGAACCGTAGCCGTTACCTGCTGCTGGTGTTCACCGATGGTCGTACAGCCGAAGAGCGCGCCAACGAAGCTGCCCAGGCTCAAGAGGCTTTGGACCAGCACGGTGGTGGACCGATCATTCCAGCGACCGTGCCGAAACCTGCCATCGTCCCGGCTGCTGTTGCTGCGCCCGTGACGCCGGTTGCGCCGACGGCTACCCCTGCTGCTACAACCCCGCCCAAACCTGCGGCAACTCACCCTGCGGCTGCGAAACCTGCCGCCAGCAAGCCGCCTGCGACGCAACCTGCAGTCGCTAAACCGCCGGCCACGCCGCCCGCTGCCGTGAAGTCTGCTGCCAAACCGCCTGTCTCTGCGCCGGCTACCACTGGGGGACGAGAATAATGGTGGGTGCTACTGCCTCCCGAAACGACTGGATGGTCTGGCTGACATTCGCCATAGGCATGCTGCTCAGCGTTTCGCCGCTGCCACAATTCATGGAAATCCTCCGTCCGCTGTGGCTGGCCCTGCTGCTGGCGTTCTGGGCGTTGGCCATGCCGCAGAAAGTCGGGATGGTCACCGCGTGGTGCCTGGGCCTGGCCGAAGACGTGCTCTATGGCACGCTGTTGGGTCAGAACGCGTTGATCCTGACGTTGATCACGTACCTGGTGCTGGCGCTGCAACAACGCCTGCGCATGTTCCCAATGTGGCAACAGAGCCTGGTGATCCTGGTGATCTTCGGCCTCGCGCAGCTTGTTCAACTATGGCTCAGCGCCCTGACCGGCAATCGTCAGCCGACGCTGGCGCTAGTCTTGCCGGCATTAGTCAGTGCATTGCTCTGGCCATGGATCAGCTACGGTTTGCGCGGTTTGCGTCGACGCTACAAAATCAATTGATTCGGTCAGGCATTGGCCCGTACCGGTGCCCTGCCTCGCAAATACGTTCCTTTTTGGCGAGTGGCTGTTGTTGCCAGACAAGGCGCCGCGACGAGTCATAGCTCGCTATGGCGAGGAGCGGCAACGCAGTATGGCAACAACAGGTGCCGCCAAAAAGGAACAGTATTTGTGAGGCAGGGCACTAAACAGGGAGATGTCTTGATGAAACAGCTGTACCTCGCCTCAGGCTCGCCGCGTCGGCGTGAACTGCTCACGCAGATCGGCGTGCCGTTCTCCGCCATCAGTGCGGGCATCGATGAAACCCCGTTAGAAAATGAATCCCCGTCGGCCTATGTCGAGCGCCTGGCGCGCGGCAAAGCCGAGGCCGGGCGCGGGACTGTCGTGTCCGACGCAGATTTTTGCGTGCTGGGCGCCGACACCGCCGTGGTGCTGGACGGAAAAATTCTCGGCAAGCCGGTTGATGAAGCCGAGGCGTGCGCCATGCTTATGATGTTGTCCGGGTGCGAACATGAAGTCCTGACGGCGATTGCGGTGCGAGAGGGTGAGCGTTGCGAGTCTCGGGTCGTGCGCAGTCTGGTGCGCTTTCGCAACATCAGTCGTGATGAAGCGGTGGCTTACTGGGCCAGCGGCGAGCCGCAGGACAAGGCCGGCGGCTACGGCATTCAAGGGCTCGGCGCGGTGTTTGTCGCCGGGCTCAATGGCAGTTACTCGGCGGTGGTCGGGTTACCGCTGTGCGAAACCGCTGAGCTGCTGGGCCATTTCGGCATACCCTGTTGGCAAACCCTTAACGCGCGTTGAGCGTCGTACTGACAAGATGCGGCCATTATCGTGAACATGCCTGAACGAGACCCTGCCATGAGTGAAGAGATCCTGATCAACATCACGCCGATGGAATCGCGCGTGGCGGTGGTTGAAAACGGTGTTCTGCAAGAGGTCCATGTCGAGCGCACGCAAAAGCGCGGGATCGTCGGCAACATCTATAAAGGCAAAGTTGTCCGGGTATTGCCGGGCATGCAGGCGGCATTCGTCGACATCGGACTGGACCGCGCCGCGTTCATTCACGCCTCGGAAATCTCCCTGCGCGAAGGCCCTGCGGTCGAAAGCATCAGTGCTCTGGTTCACGAGGGTCAGAGCCTGGTAGTGCAAGTCACCAAGGACCCGATCGGCTCAAAAGGCGCACGCCTGACGACTCAGCTGTCGATTCCATCGCGTTATCTGGTGTACATGCCGCGCACCGCGCACGTTGGCATTTCGTTGAAGATCGAAGACGAAGCCGAGCGCGAACGTCTCAAACAAGTGGTCACTGATTGCGTGGCCAAAGAAGGCATCCAAGAGGCCGGTGGCTTCATCCTGCGTACCGCTGCCGAAGGTGCCGGTGCCGATGAAATCCTCATGGACATCCGCTACCTGCGTCGTCTCTGGGATCAGATCAACGAGCAGATCAAAACCATCAGCGCGCCGAGTGTGATCTACGAAGACCTCGGCCTGGCGCTGCGCACCTTGCGTGACCTGGTGAGTCCGAAGATCGAGAAGATCCGCATCGACTCCCGGGAAACCTTCCAGAAAACCACGCAGTTCGTCGCCGAACTGATGCCGGAAATCGCCGATCGTCTTGAGCATTACCCTGGCGAACGGCCGATCTTCGACCTGTACGGCGTCGAAGACGAAATCCAGAAAGCCCTGGAGCGCAAAGTCCCGCTGAAGTCCGGCGGTTATCTGGTGGTCGATCCGGCGGAAGCCATGAGTACCATCGACGTCAACACCGGGGCGTTCGTCGGTCATCGCAACCTCGAAGAAACCATCTTCAAGACCAACCTCGAAGCCGCGACCGCCATCGCTCGTCAGCTGCGCCTGCGCAACCTGGGCGGGATCATCATCATCGACTTCATCGACATGGAAGACGAAGAGCATCAGCGTCAGGTGCTGCGCACACTCGAGAAGCAACTGGAGCGCGATCACGCCAAGACCAACATCATCGGCATCACCGAGTTGGGCCTGGTGCAGATGACCCGCAAGCGCACTCGTGAAAGTCTTGAGCAAGTGCTGTGCGAGCCGTGCAGCAGCTGTCAGGGCCGCGGCAAGCTCAAGACGCCGGAAACCGTTTGCTACGAGATTTTCCGCGAAATCCTCCGAGAAGCTCGCGCCTATCAGGCGGAAGGCTATCGTGTATTGGCAAACCAGAAAGTGGTCGACCGTTTGCTCGATGAAGAATCGGGCAATGTCGCCGAGCTCGAAGGTTTTATCGGACGCACCATCCGGTTCCAGGTGGAAACCATGTATTCCCAGGAACAATACGACGTGGTGCTGCTCTGAATCGCTGTATTTCAACCCTGTTAGAACGGCTGGCCTCAGCTTTTTGCAGCATTTTTGCCATGGGAGCCAACTGACATGGAGCGTCTGACACGCATTTTGGCTGCACTGACCCGCTGGGGTCTGGGGCTGTGTGCGTTGGTGTTGGTGTTGTTGGCGCTATACGTCAGCCTCGGCCGAGAGCTGACCCCGCTGGTGGCCGAGTACCGTGCCGAAGTCGAGGCCAAAGCCAGCTCTGCCTTGGGTATTCCGCTGAATATCGGCGAACTGGAAGGCAACTGGAGCGGTTTTGCTCCGATCATGCTGGCTCACGACGTAATGGTCGGCGAGGGCGCCAATGCCTTGCGTCTGGATCAGGTGCGCGCGGTGCCGGATCTTTGGGCCAGTCTGATGGCTCGCGAAGTGCGCATCGCTCACCTGGAACTCAGCGGCCTGAAGATCAGCCTCAAGGAAAGTGAGGACGGCCATTGGGCGCTGGAAGGTTTGCCGGTGCAGCAGGATCAGCCGCTGGATCCTGCGCAATTGCTCAATCGCATGCAGGTGGTTCAGCAACTGTCGGTACTCGATAGCCAAGTCACTTTGCAGCCACTGAAAGAGCAGCCGCTGACCCTGACTTACGTCGGGCTGAATCTGAAAACCGGCGTCTCCCGCCAGCGACTCGACGCCCGTTTGACCCTGCCCGACGGACAACCGATGGCGATCAGTCTGCGAACCCGTCTGCGCGCCAGCGAATGGAAAGACGGCGAGGCCGAAGCTTATTTGAGCCTGCCGCAAAGCGACTGGTCGAAATGGTTGCCTGAGCGCCTGACCCAACAATGGAATTTTTCCGAGTTCAAGGCCGGCGGCGAGCTTTGGGTGAACTGGAACAAGGGTGCCCTGCAAAGTGCTGCGATTCGCTTGAACGCGCCGCAACTCAAGGGCGCGTACGCCGAGCGCAAGCCGATCCAGATCAACAATCTGGCGCTCAACGGCTATTTCCAGCGCAGTTCCGAAGGCGCCCTGATCACCCTGGATTCGCTGGCCATGAACCTCGGCGAGACCCGCTGGGAATCGCATCTGCAACTCAAACAAAACGCGGCGACCGACAAGACTGAAGAGCTTTGGCATCTGCAAGCCGACCGCCTCGATCTCACCCCGATCACCCCGATACTGAATGCCTTGGGGCCGCTGCCCGAAGGCATTGCCACCGCCGTCGAGCGACTCAAAGTGACGGGTGGCCTGCGCAACGTGCTGATCGACTTCCGGCCCAATGCTACCGACGACAGCAAGTTCAGCTTTGCCGCCAACCTGGATCGGGTCGGCTTCGATGCCTATCACGGCGCTCCAGCGGCGCGAAATGTCAGTGGCAGCATCAGCGGTGATCTGGGCGGTGGCGAGCTGCGCATGGACAGCAAGGATTTTTCCCTGCACCTGGACCCGATCTTCGCCAAACCATGGCAGTACATTCAGGCCAATGCCCGCCTGACCTGGAAACTCGATAAAGAAGCCTTCACCTTGATCGCGCCATACCTGAAGGTGCTGGGCGAGGAGGGCAAGATTGCCGGCGATTTTCTGATCCGCCTGCATTTCGACCACACCCAGGAAGACTACATGGACCTGCGGGTCGGTCTGGTGGACGGCGACGGTCGTTACACCGCCAAGTACTTGCCGACAATGCTCAGCCCGGGGCTGGAGGAATGGCTGCGTACGGCGATTCTCAAAGGTGCGGTGGACGAAGGCTTCTTCCAGTACCAGGGTTCGCTGAACCACGGGGCCGCCGAGACTGCCCGCAGCATCAGCCTGTTCTTCAAGGTTCACGACGCCGAACTGGCCTTCCAGCCAGGCTGGCCACATGTCAGCAAAGTCACGGGTGACGTGTTTGTTGAAGACAGCGGTGTGCGGATTCTGGCCAGCAAGGGGCAGTTGCTCAATACCCAGGTCAGCGACATTTACGTCAATATTCCCCATGCGCCAGCGGGGCAAAACGTCCATCTGTTCCTCGACGGTGGATTCGCCGGCGGGCTGGGCGATGGCCTGAAGATTCTCCAGGAAGCGCCGATCGGCACCGCAGCCACCTTTGCCGGTTGGGAAGGCGAGGGCGATCTGCGGGGCAAACTGAAACTGGACATTCCATTGGTCAAAGGCGAGCAGCCGAAGATCCTCGTCGACTTCAAGACCGCCAAGGCCCGTCTGAAACTGGCCGAGCCAACCCTGGAACTGACTCAGCTCAAGGGCGATTTCCGTTTCGATAGCGCCAAGGGTTTGAGCGGGCAAAACATCACCGCGCGCGCCTTCGATAAACCGGTTACTGCACAGATTTTCGCCGATGGCAGCCCCGGCAACCTCAAGACTCGCGTCGCCGCCTCGGGCCAGGTCGAGGTCAAGAAACTGACTGACTGGCTGAGTGTTACTCAGCCGTTGCCAGTGTCCGGTGTGATCCCTTATCAGCTGCAACTGAACCTTGATGGGCCCGACAGTCAATTGATGGTCAGCTCCAACCTCAAGGGCGTAGCAATCGATTTGCCGGCGCCGTTCGGCATGGCGCCCGACGTCGGCCGCGACACCACGTTCCGCATGACCCTGCAAGGGGCGGAGCGGCGCTACTGGGTCAATTACGGTGAGCTGGCTAACTTCACGTTTGCGGCACCGCCCGGCAATTTTGCCGACGGTCGTGGCGAGTTGTTCCTGGGTGGCGGTAATGCCGTGCTACCCGGCGCCAAAGGCCTGCGGGTGCGCGGTGTCTTGTCGGAACTGGATGTCCGCCCCTGGAAGGACCTGGTAGACAAGTACGCCGGCCAGGATCCGGGCGGCAACGCCAAACAGTTGCTCAGCAGTGCGGATTTCAAGATTGGCAAGCTCAGCGGTGTCGGCACTACGCTCGATCAGGCTTCCGTACAGTTGAATCGCAAACCTGCTGCGTGGGCCTTGCAACTCGACAGCCAGCAGGTCAAGGGCAGCGCCAGCATCCCCGATGCGAAAGCCGCGCCGATTGCGATCAATCTGCAATACGTGCGTTTGCCGGCGCCAGCCCCGACGGTCCTGGCCGACGAAAACTCGCCAGATCCGCTGGCCTCGGTGGATCCGACGAAGATCCCGGCACTGGATATCACCATCAATCAGCTGTTCCAGGGCAAGGACCTCGTCGGGGCCTGGTATCTGAAAGTCCGTCCGATCGCCAAGGGCATTGCGCTTAATACGCTGGATCTGGGCCTCAAAGGCATTCTCCTGCAGGGCAGCGGCGGTTGGGAAGGCGTGCCCGGTTCCAGCAGCAGTTGGTACAAGGGCCGTATCAGCGGCAAGAATCTCGCCGATGTACTGAAGGGTTGGGGCTTTGCGCCGAGTGTCACCAGTGAAGATTTTCATATGGATGTCGATGGTCGCTGGCCCGGTTCGCCGGCCTGGCTGGCCACCAAGCGCTTCTCTGGAACCCTCGATGCTTCGCTGAGTAAAGGCCAGTTTGTTGAAGTTGAGGGCAGCGCCCAGGCATTGCGAGTGTTTGGCTTGCTGAACTTCAACTCCATCGGCCGCCGGCTGCGTCTGGACTTCTCCGATCTGTTCGGCAAAGGCTTGAGTTACGACCGGGTCAAAGGCCTGCTGGTCGCGACCAACGGCGTATACGTGACGCGTGAGCCGATTCGGCTGACCGGTCCGTCGAGTAACATCGAACTCAACGGGACGCTGGACCTGGTGAGCGATAAGGTCGATGCCAAGTTGCTGGTGACGTTGCCTGTGACCAACAACCTGCCGATTGCCGCGCTGATCGTCGGTGCACCGGCTATCGGCGGCGCGCTGTTCCTGATCGACAAGCTGATCGGTGACCGCGTAGCGCGTTTCGCGAGCGTCAAATACACCGTCAAGGGTCCGTGGAAAGAGCCGAAAATCACCTTTGACAAGCCTTTTTGACAAACTTTTTGAAAACGCACTTCCCAAGCCTATGGAGTAGCATGGCGGCCTGCCCTTATAAAAAGCGATGAAGGAGCGCGCCATGTCTGTAGCGGTGATTCAAATGGTCAGCCAGAGCGATGTGCAGGCCAATCTGGCCCAGGCCCGTCGGCTGCTCGAGCAAGCGGCGACCAGTGGTGCGCAGCTTGCCGTGCTGCCGGAAAACTTCGCCGCCATGGGCCGTCGCGACATTGCCGACATCGGCCGCGCCGAGGCGTTGGGTGAAGGACCGATCCTGCCATGGTTGAAACAGACCGCCCGCGACCTCAAGTTATGGATAGTGGCCGGCACATTGCCGTTGCCGCCGGTGGATCAACCGACGGCCAAAGTGCATGCCTGCTCGCTGATGGTGGATGACCGCGGCGAAACCGTTGCACGGTATGACAAGTTGCACCTTTTCGACGTCGATGTGGCGGACAATCGCGGGCGTTATCGCGAATCCGATGACTATGCTTATGGCAGTGGGGTAGTCGTGGCGGATACGCCCGTTGGCCGAGTCGGGCTGACAGTGTGTTACGACCTGCGCTTCCCGGAGCTGTACAGCGAATTACGCGCTGCCGGTGCAGAGTTGATTTCTGCCCCGTCAGCCTTTACCGCGGTGACCGGCGCGGCGCATTGGGACGTGTTGATACGCGCGCGGGCCATCGAAACTCAATGTTATGTGCTCGCGGCTGCCCAGGGTGGGACGCATCCGGGGCCGCGGGAAACCTTTGGCCATGCCGCAATAATCGACCCGTGGGGGCGTGTGCTGGCGCAACAGGATCAAGGCGAGGCCGTGCTGCTGGCCGAACGCGATAGCAGCGAACAGGCGTCCATCAGGGCGCGGATGCCGGTGTCCAGTCACCGGCGCTTTTTCTCGCAGGGCGCCCGGCGACCTGCCTCAGAACGATGAATTTAAGGCGTAAAGCATATGAGCGAGTTGTTGTCCTCAGTCAGTGAACACCTCCTGGCGCCCGGCGGCGTAACAATCGAGAGCCTGCAAGGTGTGCTCGGCGATCTGGCCGGCCCGGGTATCGATGCCGCCGACCTGTATTTCCAGGGGCAGATTTCCGAGTCCTGGGCGCTGGAAGACGGGATCGTCAAGGAAGGCAGCTTCAACCTCGACCAAGGTGTCGGCGTGCGAGCGCAATCGGGTGAGAAAACCGGTTTTGCCTACAGCAATGCCATTACCCTCGAAGCCCTCGGCGCTGCGGCCCGTGCTGCACGTTCGATCTCCCGCGCCGGTCAGAACGGCACGGTGCAAGCCTTCACGACTCAGGATGTCGCCCAGTTGTACGGGCCGGACAACCCACTCGAAGTGATGACCCGTGCCGAGAAGGTCGAACTGCTCAAGCGTATCGACGTCGCGACTCGCGCCCTCGACCCGCGTATCCAGCAAGTCACCGTGAGCATGGCTGGCGTCTGGGAACGAATCCTCGTGGCTTCCACCGACGGCGGCCTGGCCGCCGATGTACGGCCGTTGGTGCGCTTCAACGTCAGCGTGATCGTCGAGCAGAACGGTCGCCGTGAGCGCGGCGGTCATGGCGGTGGCGGTCGTACCGATTACCGTTATTTCCTCAGCGATGACCGCGCTATGAGCTACGCCCGTGAAGCGCTGCGTCAGGCGCTGGTCAACCTTGAAGCCATCCCTGCGCCGGCCGGTACGTTGCCGGTGGTGCTGGGGTCGGGTTGGTCCGGCGTGTTGCTGCACGAAGCGGTCGGCCACGGTCTGGAAGGCGACTTCAACCGCAAGGGCAGTTCCGCCTACAGCGGGCGCATGGGCGAGATGGTTGCGTCCAAGCTTTGCACCATCGTCGATGACGGCACGCTGGCCGGTCGTCGCGGTTCCCTGAGCGTCGATGATGAAGGCACCCCGACCGAGTGCACGACACTGATCGAAAACGGCGTACTCAAAGGCTATATGCAGGACAAGCTCAACGCCCGTCTGATGGGTGTGGCCCGTACCGGTAACGGTCGTCGCGAATCCTACGCGCACCTGCCGATGCCGCGCATGACTAACACCTACATGCTGGCGGGCGAAAGCGACCCAGCAGAAATCATCGCCTCGGTGAAACGCGGCATCTACTGTGCCAACCTCGGCGGCGGTCAGGTGGACATCACCAGCGGCAAATTCGTGTTCTCCACCAGCGAGGCGTACCTGATCGAAGACGGCAAAATCACTGCCCCGGTCAAAGGCGCGACACTGATCGGCAACGGCCCTGAAGCCATGAGCAAGGTGTCGATGGTCGGTAACGATCTGGCGCTGGACAGCGGCGTGGGAACGTGTGGCAAGGATGGGCAGTCGGTGCCGGTGGGTGTCGGCCAGCCAACGCTGAAAATCGATGCGATCACTGTGGGTGGCACAGGATCTTGACGGATGGAGCTTCGGGTGAACCGCGTAGCGGCTCACCCGAGAAGGGACTTAACGCAGACCGCGTTGAGTCTCGTCCAGCTCACGGATGTACTTGAAGATTTTACGGCTCGATGCCGGTGGCTTGTTGGTCGCCAGTTCGTGCTGGGCCTGACGGATCAGGGAGCGCAATTGCTGACGATCAGCCTCCGGGTAGTCGACCACGAACTTCTCCAGGACTGCATCGTCGCCCGCGATCAAGCGATCGCGCCAGCGTTCCAGGCCATGGAAACGTTCGTTGTACTGCCGAGTGGAGGCATCGAGTTGATCGAGCAGAGTCAGAAT
The DNA here is from genome assembly GCF_030053095.1 of Pseudomonas sp. PMCC200344. NCBI lineage: Bacteria > Pseudomonadati > Pseudomonadota > Gammaproteobacteria > Pseudomonadales > Pseudomonadaceae > Pseudomonas > Pseudomonas sp. PMCC200344. The sequence continues at coordinate 1,002,235 of NZ_CP125618.1, forward strand.
GGCGTCAGTGTCCTGATCGCGCATCAGTTTGCCGATGAACATAAGGTGCCGTTTACGCGCGATATTCGCGGTGTGCTTGGGCGCATCAGCCAGTGCCCGGCGCATGGCGTCGGTCAACGGCAGTTTTGCCAGCAAGTCAGGCTTGAGTGTTGTAAGGCGCTCGCCAAGGTCAACCAGAGCATGAAGCTCGCGTTTAACCTGGGATTTGCTTTTTTCTCCCGTATCGAGGGAGTCGTCGTAAGAATCAACCATGGTGGCCGTCCGCAAAGAAACGCCGCCATGATAACCAGTCGGGGGCCGCTTGTCCGGCCCGGTCGCTCGAAGGCCCTAGCCGAAAGCAGAATTTGAGTGGAGAACAGCATGAGTGCAGTTGAAAGCGTCGGCCCACAAGCGTTGCCGGCACTGCAAGAACAAGTCGAGCAGATCATCGCTGAAGCCAAGCGCCAAGGTGCCAGTGCCTGTGAAGTGGCGGTGTCCCTGGAGCAGGGCCTGTCCACCACGGTGCGTCAGCGTGAAGTCGAAACCGTCGAATTCCACCGCGATCAGGGTTTTGGCATCACCCTGTACGCTGGCCAGCGCAAGGGCTCGGCCAGCACGTCCGCCAGCGGTCCGGAGGCGATTCGCGAAACCGTCGCCGCCGCACTGGCCATCGCCAAGCACACGTCGGAAGACGAAGCTTCGGGCCTGGCAGACGCCGCGCTGATGGCCAAGGATCTGCAGGATTTTGACCTGTTCCACCAATGGGATATCACCCCGGAGCAAGCCATCGAGCAGGCCCTGGCCTGTGAAGCGGCGGCGTTTGCCACCGACAGCCGGATCAAGAACGCCGATGGCACCACCCTCAGCACCCATCAGGGCTGCCGTGTCTACGGCAACAGCCACGGTTTTATCGGCGGTTACGCGTCGACCCGTCACAGCCTGAGCTGCGTCATGATCGCCGAGGCCGACGGCCAGATGCAGCGCGATTACTGGTACGACGTGAACCGTCAGGGCAACTTGCTGGCCGACCCGGTGAGCATCGGCCAACGTGCTGCGCAACGGGCGGCGAGCCGTCTGGGCGCGCGTCCGGTGCCGACCTGCGAAGTGCCGGTGCTGTTTTCCGCGGAACTGGCCGGTGGATTGTTCGGCAGTTTCCTCTCGGCGATTTCCGGCGGCAGTCTGTATCGTAAATCCTCGTTCCTTGAAGGCACGCTGGGGCAGAAACTGTTCCCGGAATGGCTGACCATCGATGAGCGTCCGCACCTGATGCGCGCGATGGGCAGTTCGGCGTTCGATGGCGATGGTTTGGCCACTTACGCCAAACCATTCGTCGAAAAAGGCGAGTTGGTGTCATACATTCTCGGCACGTACTCGGGCCGTAAGCTCGGGATGCCGAGCACCGCCAATGCCGGCGGTGTGCACAACCTGTTCGTCACCCATGGTGACGAAGACCAGGCGGCCTTGCTGCGCCGCATGGGTCGCGGGCTGCTGGTGACTGAATTGATGGGCCAGGGCCTGAACATGGTCACTGGCGATTACTCCCGTGGCGCGGCGGGTTACTGGGTCGAGAATGGCGAAATCCAGTTTGCGGTTCAGGAAGTGACCATCGCCGGCAACATGCGTGACATGTTCAAACAGATCGTTGCCGTCGGTAATGACCTGGAACTGCGCAGCAACATTCGTACAGGTTCGGTGCTGATCGAGCGGATGACGGTAGCTGGCAGTTAACGCTTAACCGTTACACAAAAAGGCGCGCCCCCCATCTTTGGGTGGCGCGCCTTTTTTGTGCGTGATTTTCTCGGGGTTGTTTTGGTTCTCATTATCATATAATAATAAATCTCATTACCGAATGAGCCCGGATCATGAGTTCTGCCTTGCACGAGCAGCCTTACCTCGAAAGCTGGCGCTGGATGAGTCGCCAGATCCGTTGCGCGATGGACCCTGACGAGCCGCGCCTGATCGAACATTACCTGGCCGAAGGTCGGTATCTCGCCTGTTGCACGGCAACGTCTCCCTGGACCATTGCCGAAACTTCTTTCCGTCTGTTGCTCGACACCGCCGCCGATGTCGCGCTGCCCTGGCACTGGCGCACCTTTTGTCTGGACCAGGCCTGGCGGCCATTGCGCGATCTGGAACGCCTCTCTCTGTGCAAGTGCCGCCTCAAGCGCTGGCAGAGCTACACCTGGCAACTGGCGACCTGCGAGTTGCAGCCCTCGATTCCTCTCATAGAACTGGTGCAAGGATTTACAGATGACCAAGACACGTATTGAGCGCGACAGCATGGGTGAGCTTCAAGTCCCGGTGGACGCCCTCTACGGCGCACAGACTCAACGCGCAGTGGATAACTTTCCCATCAGCGGCAAGCCGATGCCCGTGCAGTTCATCCGCGCGCTGATCCTGGCCAAGGCTGCCGCTGCCCGAGCCAACGTCGAGCTCGAACAAATCAGCGAATCCCAGGGCACAGCCATCGTCGATGCGGCGCTGGGCCTGCTCCAAAGCGACTTCATGCAGCATTTTCCGGTGGATATCTTCCAGACCGGTTCCGGCACCAGTTCGAACATGAACGCCAACGAAGTGATCGCCACCCTGGCCAGCCGTCTGCTCGGCGAACCGGTGAACCCCAATGATCACGTCAATTGCGGCCAAAGCAGCAACGACATCATCCCGACCACCATCCACGTCAGTGCTGCGTTGGCGTTGCACGACCAATTGTTGCCGGCGCTGGTGCGTCTGGTTCAGGTGATCGAGCGCAAGGCCGAAGAGGTTCATCACCACGTCAAAACCGGTCGCACTCACTTGATGGACGCGATGCCGGTGCGCATGAGCCAGGTACTCAACGGTTGGGCGCAGCAGCTCAAGGCCAACATCGGTCATCTGCAGGATTTGCTGCCGAGCCTGCAATCTCTGGCGCAGGGCGGCACGGCAGTGGGTACCGGAATCAACGCTCATCCGGAATTCGCGGCGCGTTTCAGTGAGCAACTGAGCAAGCTGACCCAGGTGCAATTCAAACCGGGCGAGGATCTGTTTGCGCTGATTGGCTCTCAGGACACGGCGGTCAGTGTTTCCGGTCAGCTCAAGGCCACGGCCGTTTCGCTGATGAAAATCGCCAACGACCTGCGCTGGATGAACTCCGGCCCGCTGGCCGGTCTTGGTGAAATCGAGCTCGAAGCCTTGCAGCCGGGTTCTTCGATCATGCCTGGCAAGGTCAACCCGGTGATCCCGGAAGCGACCGCCATGGTCGCCGCTCAGGTCATCGGCAATGACACGGTTATCACCATCGCCGGTCAGTCGGGCAATTTCGAGCTGAACGTGATGCTGCCGATCATCGCCCAGAACCTGCTGAGCAGCATCGAGTTGCTGACCAACTCCAGCCATCTGCTGGGTGAAAAGGCCATCGCCAGCTTCAAGGTCAACGAAGCCAGGCTCAAGGAAGCGCTGTCGCGTAACCCGATCCTGGTCACCGCACTCAACCCGATCATTGGTTACCAAAAAGCCGCGGAGATCGCCAAGAAAGCCTATCAACAGGGCCGTCCGGTGATCGATGTCGCTCTGGAACACACCGACCTGACACGCAGCCAGCTTGAGGTCTTGCTGGACCCGGAGAAACTCACCGCAGGCGGCGTGTAATCACCGCAACCGCTTTGGAGGCTCACCATGGAACACTGGAAACGCACGATCGAACGGGCAAATCGTTGTTTCATGCTGGGCGAATACGTCGATGCCCGCGAGGCCTACTTGCAGGCATTGGCCCTGGCCCAGGTGTTGTTTGAGCGATGGGCAGATGCCGACGAAGCGGTGGCGGCCTGCGTGATTTCCCACCACAACCTGGCGGACCTGCATTTGCGTCTGAACCAGCCGGAGGAGAGCGCCGAGTACTTGTGCGCCATCCATCAGCGGTTGTTGCAGACCATGCAGGACCCACGACTGGTGCCAGCCTTGCGTGAAGCCGCGCTGCGCCAGAGCAGCAAGACCTACGTCGAGCTGCTGAATTTCATCAGCGAACACGGCGAATACCCGCGCACCCATCGTTTGCTGCACATCGATGCCGCCTCGCCTGCGCCCCTACATCATGGAGTTCATTGAAATGGCTTTTACCTTGCCTGCCTTGCCTTACGCCTACGATGCCCTGGAACCGCACATCGATGCGCAGACCATGGAAATCCACTACACCAAGCATCACCAGACCTACATCAACAACCTCAACGCTGCGGTGGCAGGCACCGAGTTTGCCGAGTGGCCGGTGGAAAAACTGGTGTCAGCTGTCCGGCAACTGCCGGAGAAGCTGCGCGCGGCGGTGATCAATCAGGGCGGTGGGCATGCCAACCATTCGCTGTTCTGGGAAGTGATGGCGCCCAACGGCGGCGGCAATCCTGAAGGCTCCTTGGCTGAGGCGATCAATGAGCAACTGGGCGGCCTGAGCAGTTTCAAGGAAGCCTTCACCAAAGCCGCGCTGACTCGTTTCGGCAGCGGCTGGGCGTGGCTCAGTGTGACGCCGCAAAAGACGCTGGTCGTTGAAAGCAGCGGCAATCAGGACAGTCCATTGATGAACGGCAATACGCCAATCCTCGGCCTGGATGTCTGGGAGCACGCTTATTACCTGCAATACCAGAACCGGCGCCCGGAATACATCAACGCGTTCTACAACGTGATCAATTGGCCTGAAGTCGCTGCGCGCTATCAGGCTGCACTGGTTTAAGACTTCTGCAAAAACAATCCAAGGCTAGCTATGGGCACTGAAACACTGGCGATCGGAAGTGGACGAATGTTTCGTTACGCATTCGGATCGCTGTTACTGCTGGCAGGCATGACGTTATTGGTTGCCCAAGGCTTAGCGTGGCTGGACCTCGAGCCGAAACTGCTGCGCGCGCTGCAAGGCGGGGCGATCTGCGCTTTGGGCACTGCCTTGGGCGCGGTGCCCGTGCTGGTAATTCGACGGATGCCCCAGACGGTCAGCGATACGCTGCTCGGCTTCGGGGCCGGGGTAATGCTCGCGGCGACAGCGTTTTCGTTGATCGTTCCGGGGATCTCTGCCGCTGAAAACCTGGGGTTGACGCCTTGGGCGGCCAGCGGACTGATCAGTTTCGGCATCATGCTGGGTGCGTTCGGATTGTTCCTGGTTGATCGCAAGGTGTCAGGTGCGTCGCCGGAAATGCTCGTAGGCACGCTGGAGCGACCGGTCATCCCGCCGCGAATCTGGTTGTTTGTGTTTGCGATCATTGCCCACAATATCCCCGAAGGCATGGCGGTCGGTGTGTCGGCGGGGGGTGGCATGCCTGACGCCGATAGTCTGGCCATGGGCATCGCCTTGCAGGATGTGCCGGAAGGTCTGGTGATCGCGCTGGTATTGGCCGGGGCAGGGATGTCGCGGGTCAAGGCGTTCCTGATTGGTGCTGCGTCAGGGTTGGTCGAGCCGGTCTTCGCGTTGTTGTGTGCCTGGCTAGTGAGCCTGGCCGAATTGTTGTTGCCCTTGGGGTTGGCACTGGCGGCCGGGGCAATGTTGCTGGTGGTCACCCATGAAGTCATCCCCGAGTCGCGCCGCAATGGTCACGACAAGCTTGCAAGTCTTGGGTTGCTGATCGGGTTTTGCTTGATGATGGTGATGGATACAGCGCTCGCTTAGGCGAGCGTTATTCGCCTTCGCCGAAGTAGTCATTGATCAAATTCACCAATGCCTGCAGCGCCTCATCAGCCTGTTCACCTTCGGTGCTCAGGTGGATTTTGGTGCCCTTGCCCGCAGCGAGCATCATCATTGCCATGATGCTTTTTCCGTCGACCGTGGATTCCGGCGTGCGTCCTACTCTGATCGTGCAATCCTTGAACTCACCGGCGACGCCAACGAATTTTGCAGAAGCGCGGGCATGCAGGCCCAGCTTGTTGATGATTTCAATTTCCAGAGCAGGCATCGCGGTGTGAATCCTTTAGCTGAGGTCGCGGTGGCGAACCTGGACGTTCTTCAGGGTTTTTTGCAGGGCCTGGCCTAGACGTTCGGTCAGGTAGACTGAGCGGTGATGGCCGCCGGTGCAGCCAATGGCAATGGTGACATAAGCGCGGTTGCTGGCGGCAAAGCGTGGTAGCCACTTGAACAAGTAGGTGGAGATGTCCTGGAACATCTCTTCGACGTCCGGCTGTGCCGCCAGGTACTCGGCAACCGGTTGATCGAGCCCGGATTGATCGCGCAACTCTGGCTTCCAGTAAGGGTTCGGCAGGCAGCGCACGTCGAACACCAGGTCAGCGTCCACCGGCATGCCACGCTTGAAGCCGAAAGACTCCACCAGGAACGCCGTACCGGGTTCCGGCTGGTTCAGCAGGCGCAGCTTGATGGTATCCCGCAGCTGATACAGGTTCAGGTTGGTGGTGTTTACTTTGAGATCGGCGAGGTCGGCAATCGGCCCGAGCAGGGCGGTCTCATCGTTGATGGCCTCGGCCAGCGAGCGATTGGCATTGCTCAGCGGGTGACGACGGCGGGTTTCCGAGAAGCGTTTGAGCAAGGTTTCTTCGTCGGCGTCCAGATAAAGCACATCACACTGTATATGCCGGCTGCGTACTTCTTCCAGCAGTTCGGGAAACCGCGACAAGTGACTCGGCAAGTTACGCGCATCGATCGATACGGCAACCAGCGGTTGCGCCAGCTCGGTGTGAATCAACGCGCGTTCGGCCAGTTCCGGCAGCAGGCCGGCGGGCAGGTTGTCGATGCAGTAGTAGCCGTTGTCCTCGAGAACATCGAGTGCGGTACTTTTACCTGAGCCGGAGCGGCCACTGACGATGATCAAGCGCATGATTAATGACCGTTTTGCTCGTCCAGGACAACCTGATACAAGGCTTCATTGCTCGGGGCGCTGCGCAGTTTTTCGCGCACTTCCTTGCGGTCGAGCATGCTGGCGATCTGGCGCAGTAACTCCAGGTGCGCATCGGTAGCGGCTTCCGGGACCAGCAGAACGAACAGCAGGTCAACCGGGGCGCCGTCGATGGCGTCGAAATCGATGGGTGCATCAAGGTGCATCAGGGCACTGATGGGCGAGGTGCAGCCCTTCAGGCGGCAGTGGGGAATGGCGATGCCGTTGCCAAAACCGGTTGAGCCAAGTTTTTCACGGGCAATCAGAGCCTCGAAGACATCTTGCATCTCCAGATCCGGCACTTCTTTGTGGATAAGGTTGGCAATTTGCTCGAGGGCTTTCTTTTTACTGCCGCCCGGCACGTTCACGAGGGAACGGCCGGGGGTCAGGATGCTTTCAAGTCGGATCATGGGTTGGGAGTGTTAACGACCGGTCGCGCCCTGGAGGAGGCTTTGGGTCTTTTCCTTATGCTTTTTGAGTTGTTTATCCAGCTTGTCGGTCAGTGCGTCGATCGCCGCGTACATATCGGTATGCTCCGCGTTTGCGACCACTTCATTGCCGGGAATATGCAGCGTGGCTTCGATTTTCTGCTTGAGCTTTTCGACCGTCATCGTGACTTGCACGTTGGTGATCTTGTCGAAATGCCTCTCTAATCGTTCGAGTTTTTCGCCGATGTAGGTGCGAAGAGGTTCGGTCACTTCCAGTTGGTGTCCACTGATGTTGACTTGCATACAGCTCTCCTTCGTTGCCAGTGCATAAAGCGGCAGGCAGAAATGCCTGCCACTGGAACGCTGTGGCGTGGCTCTACATCAACCGCTTGCGTTCGCTCGAAGGCGCGATCCCGAGGGATTCGCGGTACTTGGCGACGGTGCGGCGAGCCACCTGAATGCCTTGTGCCTCCAGTAAACCAGCGATCTTGCTGTCACTCAACGGCTTTTTCTGATTTTCCGCGGCAACCAGTTTTTTGATGATCGCGCGGATCGCCGTGGACGAGCATTCACCGCCCTCTGAGGTGCTGACGTGGCTCGAGAAAAAGTATTTCAGTTCATATATGCCCCGTGGGGTATGCATGAACTTTTGCGTGGTCACCCGAGAAATCGTCGACTCGTGCATGCCCACCGCTTCGGCGATGTCATGCAGGACCAGCGGTTTCATGGCTTCGTCGCCGTATTCAAGAAAACCGCGCTGATGCTCGACGATCTGAGTGGCTACTTTCATCAGGGTTTCGTTGCGGCTTTGCAGGCTCTTGATGAACCAGCGGGCCTCTTGCAACTGATTGCGCATGAAGGTGTTGTCGGCGCTGGTGTCGGCGCGGCGCACGAAACCGGCGTATTGAGCATTGACCCGCAGGCGCGGCACGGATTCCTGGTTCAGTTCCACCAGCCAGCGCTCGTTGTCCTTGCGTACGATCACGTCGGGAACGACGTATTCGGCTTCGCTGGACTCGATTTGCGAGCCTGGGCGCGGGTTGAGGCTCTGGACCAATTCAATCACTTGGCGCAGTTCATCTTCCTTGAGCTTCATGCGACGCATCAGCTGGCTGTAGTCGCGGCTGCCGAGCAGGTCGATGTAATCGGTGACCAGGCGTTTGGCCTCGACCAGCCAAGGCGTCTTGGCGGACAACTGACGCAATTGCAGCAGCAGGCATTCGCCCAGATTACGGGCGCCGATGCCAGCGGGTTCGAATTGCTGGATGCGGTGCAGAACGGCTTCGATTTCGTCCAGTTCGATGTCCAGTTCCGGATCGAAGGCTTCGAGAATCTCCTCGAGAGTTTCGTCCAGGTAGCCCTGATTGTTGATGCAGTCGATCAGGGTCACGGCAATCAGGCGATCAGTGTCGGACATCGGTGCCAGGTTCAGTTGCCACAGCAAGTGGCTTTGCAGGCTTTCGCCGGCCGATGTACGGGTGGTGAAATCCCACTCGTCGTCATCGTTACTCGGCAGGCTGCTGGCGCTGGTCTGGTAGACGTCTTCCCACGCGGTGTCGACGGGCAGTTCGTTGGGAATCCGCTCGTTCCAGTCGCCTTCCTCGAGGTTGTCCACCGTCGGAGCGGTTTCCTGGTAGGAGGGTTCCGAAACATCGGCGTTGGGTGGCTGTTCGGCTTTGTCGGCCAAGGGGTCGGCGTTATCGAAGTCGTCGCCTTCTTCCTGGCGTTCGAGCATCGGATTGGACTCCAGGGCCTCCTGGATTTCCTGTTGCAGGTCCAGGGTCGACAATTGGAGCAGGCGGATGGCCTGTTGCAGCTGCGGTGTCATCGTCAGCTGCTGGCCCATTCTCAAGACTAGCGATGGTTTCATGGCAGGGGCTTAACACCTTATTCGCCGGCGCACATGCGCCATCCACTACAGGGCGCCGGAGCGCCAAACATAAGCAAATTATATGCCCGAAACTGCAGCGTTTGCCTAGAGCGCTGTAACAATAAAAAAATGTTGATTTTTTATCGAGACAAGCGCCCGAGCAACCAGCCAGACACCTCAGTGCTTACAGGCGGAACTCATGGCCCAGATACACTTCCTTGACCAGGTCGTTGGCCAGGATGGTGGCAGAGTCACCTTCGGCGATCAGTTGGCCATCGTTGACGATGTAGGCGGTTTCGCAGATATCCAGGGTTTCACGGACGTTGTGGTCAGTGATCAGCACGCCAATGCCCTTGGCCTTGAGGTGATAGATGATCTGTTTGATATCGCCCACCGAAATCGGGTCCACGCCGGCGAATGGTTCGTCGAGCAGGATGAATTTCGGGTTGGTAGCGAGTGCCCGGGCGATTTCCACGCGGCGGCGTTCACCACCGGACAGACTCATCCCGAGGTTGTCGCGGATGTGGCTGATATGGAATTCCTGCAGCAGGCTTTCCAGCTCTTTGCGACGACCGGCCTTGTCGAGTTCCTTGCGGGTCTCGAGGATCGCCATGATGTTGTCGGCTACCGAGAGTTTGCGGAAGATCGAGGCTTCTTGCGGAAGATAGCCGATACCGGCCTTCGCACGACCGTGCATGGGCTGGTGGCTGACATCCAGGTCGTCAATCAGTACGCGGCCCTGATCAGCCTGTACCAGGCCGACAATCATGTAAAAGCAGGTGGTCTTGCCGGCGCCGTTGGGACCCAGCAGGCCGACGATCTGACCGCTGTCGATCGACAGGCTGACGTCACGCACGACCTGGCGGCTCTTGTAGCTCTTGGCCAGATGCTGAGCTTTCAGAGTTGCCATTACTGGGCCTTTTGCTCGTCGGTTTTCTTCTTCGGCTGGATCACCATGTCGATGCGCGGACGCGACTCGGTGACCTTGTTGCCCGTCGCGCGACCGGCGCTCGCAAGCTTTTTAACCGTGTCGTAGACGATTTTCTCGCCTTGGGTGACGTTGTTGTCCTTGTCGATGACTTTGGCACGATCGATCAATACGACGCGGTTTTGCGAGGCGTGGTACTGGATGGTCACTCCGTAGCCCTGAACCGGCTTGGTGTCGCCAGCCGTCTGCATCTGCTCGAAGTAGGCCAGATTGCCCACCGAAGTCACCACGTCGATGTCGCCGGCCGGGGTGCGGGTGATGGTTACAGTATTGCCTTTAACAATCATCGAGCCCTGGGTAATGATCACGTCACCTTTATAGGTGGCAATACCATTCTTGTCGTCCAGTTGGGCATCGTCGGCCTGGATGCGGATAGGCTGCTCTTGATCGTTCGGCAGAGCCCAGGCGCTCACGCTTCCCAGTGCTGCGCTCAGACCGAGCAAAATAGGGAGGGTTTTAACGAGCCTCATACTGTCCTCTTACGTTCGATAGCAGGTGTATCCTGCTTTCTTTCAAATACGCTTTCATTCCCTTGCCAGTCGACACACCACCAGCGCCGTCGATTCTAACGGGTTGCTCGGTCTGCGCATATTGCTGCTGCGGGAACACTGTCATGCGGGTGGTGGTAATCAGGGTCTTGCGGTTTTTCTCGTCGAGGCGCGTGATGCGCACCGAGTCAATCAGTTCGACCTGAGTGCCGTCGGGATTCACTTCGCCGTGCTCGCTCTGGATATGCCACGGAAACTCGGTGCCGCGGAACATGTTCAGGTCGGGATTGGTCAACAGCGTCACTTCGGTGGCTTTCAGGTGTTCAACCTTGTCGGACGTCATTTCGTATTGCAGTTTGCCGTCAGGCAGGTACTGCACGCTGTGGGCGTTGATCGCGTAATAGTCGATCGCGGTTTCATCGATCTTTGCCACCGGCTGGTCGAGGAAGCGTTCCGGGCTGATGTTCCAGTAGCCGACCGCCGCGAATATCGCTGCGATGCAGCCAAACACCAGGAATTTGCGAATCTTTTTGCTCAGCATAGTTGGCTCACAGGTACGCGGCGTTTGCCGCATCAAGGCGGCCCTGCGCGCGCAGGATCAATTCGCAGAATTCGCGAGCGGCACCCTCGCCACCGCGGGCCTGGGTGATGCCGTGGGCGTGTTCACGGACGAAACTGGCAGCGTTTGCCACCGCCATGCCAAGGCCGACGCGGCGAATCACCGGCAGGTCCGGCAGGTCGTCGCCGAGATAGGCGACTTGCTCATAGCTTAGGTTGAGTTGGGCAAGAAGCTCGTCGAGTACCACCAGTTTGTCTTCGCGCCCCTGGTACACGTGTGGAATGCCGAGGTTCTTCGCTCGTCGTTCGACCACCGGGGTCTTGCGGCCGCTGATGATAGCGGTCTGCACGCCGGCTGCCATCAACATCTTGATGCCTTGGCCGTCGAGGGTGTTGAACGTCTTGAATTCGCTGCCGTCTTCGAGGAAGTACAGGCGTCCGTCGGTCAGTACGCCATCGACGTCAAAAACCGCCAGTTTGATGTTCTTGCCGCGTTGCAGCAGGTCGGTGCTCATCACATTACTCCTGCGCGCAGCAGATCGGACAGGTTGAAGGCGCCGATCGGACGGTCCTCCTTGTCCACCACCACCAGCGCGTTGATTCGATGGTCTTCCATGATTTTCAGAGCCTCGGCCGCGAGCATCTCGGGACGGGCGGTCTTGCCGTGAACGGTCATGACCTCGTCGATGGTCGCGTGATGGATATCGATGGTGCGGTCCAGAGTGCGACGCAAATCGCCGTCGGTGAAGATCCCGGCGAGTTTGCCATCGGGCTCCACAATCGCGGTCATGCCCAGGCCCTTGCGGGTCATTTCCATCAAGGCGTCCTTGAGTAGCGTGCCACGTTGCACCTGGGGCAGTTCTGCGCCGGCGTGCATGACGTTTTCCACTTTCAGCAGCAGGCGTCGGCCAAGCGCGCCACCGGGGTGGGAAAAGGCGAAATCTTCAGCGGTAAAACCGCGGGCTTCCAGTAGCGCAACGGCCAGGGCGTCGCCCATGACCAGCGCGGCAGTGGTCGACGAGGTCGGTGCCAGGTTGAGTGGGCAGGCTTCGTGCTCGACGTGAACGTTGAGGTTGACCTCAGCAGCCTTCGCCAGCGGTGAATCAGGGTTGCCGGTCATGCTGATCAATTGAATGCCCAGGCGCTTGATCAGCGGCAGCAGGGTGACGATTTCATTGGTGGAGCCGGAATTTGACAGCGCCAGGATGATGTCGTCGCGGGTGATCATGCCCATATCGCCGTGGCTGGCTTCGGCCGGGTGCACGAAAAAGGCCGTGGTGCCGGTGCTGGCCAGGGTGGCGGCGATCTTGTTGCCGACGTGCCCCGATTTGCCCATGCCGACTACGACCACGCGCCCTTTGCTGGCCAGAATCATCTCGCAAGCGCGTACGAAATCTGCGTCGATACGGGGCAACAAGCCTTGTACGGCTTCCAGTTCGAGGCGGATGGTGCGTTGTGCTGATTGAATCAGGTCGCTGGATTGGCTCATGTCAGAAATCGTATAGCCTGATGAAAAGGCGGCGATTATAACGGTAATGATCGAAACCCTCACGCAAGTTCGTCGCGCTTTGTCATTCCCTGTTACCGAATACCCCTAAATAGAAGCTTTTACCCCGTCATGTTACTGAACATGGCCCGGCTTGGGCCTTGGGCGCTTGGCCTTTGCAGTGATATAGTTCGCCGCCAGTTCGGCCTGCCCGGGAGGTATGTGCTTTCGTCAGAAAGTCAGGCGTCCGAGTGAGAGGCTGCATCGCAAGGAGTTTAGATGAGTGCCGATAAAGCCTACGCGGTCGAGCTGAAGGGACTGACCTTCAAGCGCGGTGCGCGCAGCATTTTCAATAACGTCGATATACGTATCCCGCGCGGCAAGGTCACCGGCATCATGGGGCCTTCCGGGTGTGGCAAGACTACGCTGTTGCGGCTGATGGGCGCACAGTTGCGGCCTACCAAAGGCGAAGTCTGGGTCAATGGACAGAACCTGCCGAAACTGTCACGCAGTGATCTGTTCGATGCGCGAAAGCACATGGGCGTACTGTTTCAGAGTGGTGCACTGTTCACCGATCTCGATGTGTTCGAGAACGTCGCCTTTCCGCTACGCGTTCATACCGAACTGCCGGAAGAAATGATCCGGGACATTGTCCTGCTCAAATTGCAGGCCGTCGGCTTGCGTGGCGCCATCGACCTGATGCCTGACGAGTTGTCCGGCGGCATGAAGCGTCGTGTCGCTCTGGCCCGGGCGATTGCCCTCGACCCGCAAATCCTCATGTACGACGAGCCCTTTGTCGGCCAGGATCCCATCGCCATGGGCGTGCTGGTGCGCCTGATCCGCCTGCTCAACGATGCGCTGGGCATCACCAGTATCGTGGTCTCCCACGACCTGGCTGAGACCGCGAGCATCGCCGATTACATCTATGTCGTCGGCGAAGGTCAGGTGTTGGGGCAGGGCACTCCCGAGGAACTGATGAACTCGCAGGAGCCACGCATCCGTCAATTCATGACAGGCGAGCCGGACGGTCCGGTCGCCTATCACTTTCCAGCGACGGATTACCGCGCAGATCTTCTGGGGAAGCGTTGATGCGCAAGATTTCACTAATAGAGCGGGTTCGCCGGTTCGGCCACTCTGGCATTGACGTGCTGGGGGTGTTTGGCCGTTCGGCGATATTCCTGTTTCATGCCTTGCTCGGCCGTGGTGGCATTGGTGGCGGTTTTGGCCTGCTGATCAAGCAACTGCATTCAGTGGGCGTGATGTCCCTGGTGATCATCGTGGTCTCCGGGGTATTCATCGGCATGGTGCTGGCGCTGCAAGGCTTTAATATTCTATCCAGCTACGGTTCGGAGCAGGCGGTCGGCCAGATGGTTGCGCTGACGCTGTTGCGCGAACTGGGCCCCGTGGTCACGGCATTGCTGTTCGCCGGGCGCGCCGGTTCGGCATTGACTGCCGAAATCGGCAACATGAAATCCACCGAGCAGTTGTCCAGTCTGGAAATGATTGGTGTCGACCCGCTCAAGTACATCATTGCCCCGCGCCTGTGGGCCGGCTTCATTTCCCTGCCGGTGCTGGCGATGATCTTCAGCGTGGTGGGAATCTGGGGTGGTTCGTGGGTGGCCGTCGACTGGCTGGGTGTCTATGAAGGTTCCTACTGGTCCAACATGCAGAACAGCGTGACCTTTGCTGACGATGTGCTCAACGGCATCATCAAAAGCATCGTTTTCGCCTTTGTCGTGACCTGGATCGCCGTATTTCAAGGCTATGACTGCGAGCCCACTTCCGAGGGGATCAGTCGTGCCACTACCAAGACCGTGGTGTATGCCTCTTTGGCTGTACTCGGCCTGGACTTTATTCTGACCGCCTTGATGTTTGGAGATTTCTGATGCAAAACCGCACCCTGGAAATCGGTGTCGGCCTTTTCTTGCTGGCTGGCATCCTGGCTTTGCTGTTGCTGGCGTTGCGGGTGAGTGGCCTGTCCCCGAGCGCAACCACCGATACTTATAAAACTTATGCGTATTTCGACAATATCGCCGGTTTGACTGTCAGAGCTAAAGTGACCATGGCCGGTGTGACCATTGGCAAGGTCACGGCGATCGATCTGGACCGCGACAGTTTCACTGGTCGAGTGACCATGCAGCTGGAAAAACGCGTAGATAACCTGCCGACTGACTCCACTGCATCTATCCTGACCGCTGGCCTGTTGGGCGAGAAGTACATCGGCATCAGCGTGGGCGGGGAAGAAACCTTGCTCAAGGATGGTTCAACCATCCACGACACGCAGTCGTCGCTGGTACTCGAAGACCTGATCGGTAAATTTCTGCTCAATACCGTTAGTAAAGACGCCAAATGAGGAGCTTTTGAATGATCTCTACCTTGCGACGTGGCCTGTTGGTATTACTCTCGGCCCTGCCTTTGATGGCTAACGCTGTGGCGGCGCCTTCCGCGCACGAACTGGTACAGGACACCACCAATCGGTTACTTGCCGATCTGGCGACCAATAAAGAGAAGTACAAGCAGGATCCGAAAGACTTTTATGCCGCGCTGGACAGCATCGTCGGACCTGTTGTGGATGCCGAGGGCATTTCCAAGAGCATCATGACGGTCAAATACTCGCGCAAAGCCACGCCTGCGCAAATGAAGACCTTTGAAGAAAACTTCAAAAAGGGTCTGTTCCAGTTCTATGGCAACGCTTTGCTCGAATACAACAATCAGGGGATCGTCGTCGACCCTGCCAAGGATGAGTCGGGAGATCGTACAAGCGTCGCCATGACGGTCAAAGGCAGCAACGGCTCGATTTATCCTGTGTCTTACACACTCGAAAAGATCAATGGCGAGTGGAAACTGCGCAACGTGATCATTAACGGCATTAACATCGGCAAGCTGTTCCGTGATCAGTTCGCTGATGCGATGCAGCGCAATGGCAACGACCTGGACAAGACCATCAATGGTTGGGCCGGGGAAGTCGCCAAAGCCAAGGAAGCCAGTCAGAAGCAAACAACCGAGACGCAAGCTCAATGAGTGTGTCGGCCATTCGCATGAGCGAATCCGGCGAGCTGACGCTTAGCGGCATGCTGGATTACCGCACTGGCCCCGGTTTGCGCAAGCAGGGGCAGGCGCTGATTAAATCCAGCAAGGCCGCGGCTCTGGTGGTCGATTGCTCGGCAGTGTTGAAGTCCAGCAGTGTCGGCTTGTCGCTGCTGCTGTGCTTCATGCGTGATGCAGAGGCGGCCGGCAAGGCGCTGAGCATCCGCGGGATGCCAGAAGACATGCGCGAAATCGCTCAGGTCAGCGAATTGACCGAGCTGTTGGCGCACCCCTAACCGCATCTATTAAGAAGCCCCCCGTCAGAGTCCTGCTTCGCGGGGTTCGCAGGCGCGGGGCTTTTTTGTATGATGTCCGACCCGCGCGCACAGGGCGCCGATTGAGGTTGAGCATGCAGGCCGTAGAAGTGAAGAGCTTCCTTGAAGGAAAGCTGCCAGGAACCCTAGTAGAAGTCGAGGGCGAAGGCTGCAACTTTCAGCTGAACGTGATTAGCGATGAACTGGCGGCGTTGAGCCCGGTGAAGCGTCAGCAGCAGATCTATGCCCATTTGAACCCATGGATCACCGATGGCAGCATCCATGCGGTCACTATGAAATTTTTCAGCAGCGCGGCCTGGGCCGAGCGCACCTGAGCCCAAGGGCGTCGAGATTCTTATGGATAAATTGATAATTACCGGTGGCGTTCGTCTTGATGGCGAAATCCGCATCTCCGGGGCAAAGAACTCTGCCCTGCCGATCCTGGCTGCAACCTTGCTGTGCGATGGCCCGGTGACTGTTGCCAACCTGCCGCACCTGCACGACATCACCACCATGATCGAGCTGTTCGGTCGTATGGGCATCGAGCCGGTGATCGACGAGAAACTCAGCGTCGAAATCGACCCGCGCACCATAAAGACCCTGATCGCTCCGTACGAACTGGTGAAAACCATGCGTGCGTCGATCCTGGTGCTGGGCCCGATGGTTGCCCGTTTCGGTGAAGCCGAAGTCGCACTGCCTGGCGGTTGCGCCATTGGTTCGCGTCCGGTTGACCTGCACATTCGTGGACTTGAAGCCATGGGCGCGGTCATTGACGTCGAAGGCGGCTACATCAAGGCCAAGGCGCCTGAGGGTGGCCTGCGCGGTGCGCACTTCTTCTTCGACACCGTCAGTGTGACCGGTACCGAAAACATCATGATGGCGGCCGCTCTGGCCAAGGGCCGCAGCGTTCTGGCAAACGCCGCTCGCGAGCCTGAAGTCATCGACCTGGCGAACTTCCTGATCGCCATGGGCGCCAAGATCACTGGCGCCGGCACTGACACCATCACCATTGATGGCGTCGAGCGTCTGCACCCGACCACTTACAAAGTGATGCCTGACCGAATCGAGACCGGCACTTACCTGGTCGCAGCTGCTGTGACCGGCGGTCGTGTGAAGGTCAAGGACACCGATCCGACCATCCTCGAAGCCGTTCTTGAGAAACTCAAAGAATCGGGTGCCGAAATCACCTGCGGCGAAGACTGGATCGAGCTGAACATGCACGGCAAGCGGCCAAAAGCCGTTAACGTGCGCACCGCTCCGTACCCGGCATTCCCGACAGACATGCAAGCGCAGTTCATCTCCCTCAACGCCATTGCTGAAGGCACCGGTGCCGTGATCGAGACGATCTTCGAAAACCGCTTCATGCACGTTTACGAACTGCACCGCATGGGCGCCAAGATCCAGGTCGAAGGCAACACTGCCATCGTCACCGGTACCGAAAAGCTCAAGGGCGCGCCAGTCATGGCCACCGACCTGCGTGCTTCGGCCAGTCTGGTGATCTCGGCGTTGATCGCTGAAGGTGACACCCTGATCGACCGCATCTACCACATCGACCGTGGTTACGAGTGCATCGAAGAGAAACTGCAGATGCTCGGCGCCAAGATCCGCCGCGTACCGGGCTAGTTTCTGTTGCATGGGCACAGGGACGTGCCCGTTGAATTCGTTTCAAGTCGAGCCGGTTACCGGCTCGATGTGTGTCCGGCGCCATCTGCGACCGGGCATGAGTACCTTGATAAGGACTGACGTTTCCCATGTTGACCATCGCACTGTCCAAGGGCCGCATCCTTGACGACACCCTGCCGCTTCTGGCTGAAGCGGGCATCGTGCCGACCGAGAATCCGGACAAGAGCCGCAAGCTGATCATCCCCACGACTCAGGCCGATGTACGTCTGCTGATCGTGCGCGCCACCGATGTGCCGACTTACGTCGAGCATGGTGCCGCTGACCTGGGCGTCGCCGGTAAAGATGTGCTGATGGAATACGGCGGCCAGGGTTTGTACGAGCCATTGGACCTGCGAATTGCCCTCTGCAAGCTGATGACCGCCGGCCGTGTCGGTGATGTCGAGCCCAAGGGCCGCCTGCGTGTCGCGACCAAATTCGTCAACGTTGCCAAGCGCTACTACGCCGAACAGGGCCGTCAGGTCGACATCATCAAGCTCTATGGCTCGATGGAACTGGCGCCGCTGATAGGTCTGGCAGACAAGATCATCGACGTGGTCGACACCGGCAACACCCTGCGCGCCAATGGCCTGGAACCCCAGGATTTCATTGCCGACATCAGCTCACGGCTGATCGTCAACAAAGCTTCAATGAAAATGCAGCACGCCCGTATTCAGGCGTTGATCGACACCCTGCGCAAGGCAGTGGAGTCTCGACACCGCGGCTGATTCACCTGCGCGACCTTGAGTCGCGCCCGTCTATCCGCCTCATAGCCAGAATTCTCAGGTGCCCAAGCGGATCGAATGTTAGCTTCGGGCGCCTGAGTTTTTGCCAATCCTATGAGGCTCTCGCTATGACCGCACCGACTGCAATTCGCCGACTCAACGCTGCTGACCCTGATTTCGCACATCATCTGGATCATCTGCTGAGCTGGGAAAGTGTGTCTGACGACTCGGTCAATCAGCGGGTGCTGGACATCATCAAGGCCGTGCGCGAGCGTGGCGATGCGGCGTTGGTGGAATTCACCCAGAAGTTCGACGGCCTGCAGGTCGCGTCCATGGCGGACCTGATCCTGCCTCGTGAGCGCCTGGAACTGGCCCTGACCCGAATCACCGTGCCTCAGCGTGAAGCGCTGGAAAAAGCCGCGTCCCGAGTCCGCAGCTACCACGAGAAACAGAAGCAGGATTCCTGGAGCTACACCGAAGCCGACGGCACCGTGCTGGGCCAGAAAGTTACGCCGCTGGATCGCGCCGGCCTGTACGTACCGGGCGGCAAGGCGTCGTACCCGTCCTCGGTGCTGATGAACGCGATTCCGGCCAAGGTGGCCGGCGTGACCGAAGTGGTCATGGTGGTGCCGACACCTCGTGGCGAAATCAACGAGCTGGTGCTGGCCGCAGCGTGCATCGCCGGCGTCGACCGCGTGTTCACCATCGGCGGCGCTCAAGCGGTCGCCGCGCTGGCTTACGGCACCGAAAGTGTGCCGAAGGTCGACAAGGTGGTCGGTCCGGGCAACATCTACGTCGCCACCGCCAAGCGCCACGTGTTCGGCCAGGTCGGCATCGACATGATCGCCGGCCCATCCGAAATCCTCGTGGTCTGCGACGGCCAGACTGATCCGGACTGGATCGCCATGGACCTGTTCTCCCAGGCTGAGCACGACGAAGACGCCCAGGCGATTCTGGTCAGCCCGGACGCCGAGTTCCTCGACAAGGTCGCCGCCAGCATCGCCAAACTGCTGCCGACCATGGAACGCGCCGAAATCATCGAAAAGTCGATCAATGGCCGTGGTGCGCTGATCAAGGTCCGCGACATGGACCAAGCCATCGAAGTGGCCAACCGCATCGCGCCGGAACACCTTGAGTTGTCCGTTGCTGATCCGCAGGCCTGGCTGCCGAAGATTCGCCACGCTGGCGCGATCTTCATGGGCCGTCACACCTGCGAAGCCTTGGGCGACTACTGCGCCGGTCCGAACCACGTGTTGCCGACCTCCGGCACCGCGCGCTTCTCTTCGCCGCTGGGCGTGTACGACTTCCAGAAGCGCTCGTCGATCATCTTCTGCTCCGAGCAGGGTGCGTCGGAACTGGGCAAAACCGCTTCCGTGCTGGCCCGTGGCGAGTCGCTGACCGCCCACGCCCGCAGCGCCGAATTCCGCATCGTTGACGACAAGAAGGGCAACTGAGCATGAGTAAATTCTGGAGTCCCTTCGTCAAGAATCTGGTGCCCTACGTGCCGGGCGAGCAGCCGAAACTGGCGAAACTGGTGAAACTCAACACCAACGAAAACCCGTACGGTCCCTCGCCAAAAGCCTTGGCGGCGATGCAGACCGAACTGAATGACAATTTGCGTCTGTACCCGGACCCGAACAGTGATGTGCTCAAGCAAGCAGTCGCCAAGTACTACGGCGTGCAGAGCAATCAGGTGTTTCTCGGCAACGGTTCCGATGAAGTCCTGGCGCACATCTTTCACGGTTTGCTGCAACATGATAATCCGGTCCTGTTCCCGGACATCAGCTACAGCTTCTATCCGGTTTACTGCGGGTTGTACGGCATCGCCTTCGACGCGGTGCCGCTGGACGAGCAGTTCCAGATCAACCCGGCGGACTACGCCAAGCCGAACGGCGGGATCATCTTCCCGAATCCGAACGCACCGACTGGCTGCCTGTTGGCGCTGGATGCCGTGGAGCGAATCCTCAAGGCCAGCCCGGATTCAGTGGTCGTGGTGGATGAGGCTTACATCGATTTTGGCGGTGAGACGGCGATCAGCCTGGTGGATCGTTATCCGAACCTGCTGGTGACTCAGACCTTGTCCAAGTCCCGTTCACTGGCTGGCCTGCGGGTTGGTTTGGCGGTGGGGCATCCGGATTTGATCGAGGCGCTGGAGCGGATCAAGAACAGCTTCAACTCCTATCCGCTGGATCGCCTGGCGATTGTGGGGGCTGCGGCGGCGTTCGAGGATCGCGAGTATTTCGACAAGACCTGCCGGTTGGTCATCGAGAGTCGCGAGAAGGTGGTCGCGCAGCTGAAGGCGAAGGGGTTTGAGGTGTTGCCGTCGGCGGCGAACTTCATTTTTGCACGTCATCCGAAATACGATGCGGCGGGGCTGGCGGCGAAGTTGCGCGAGCAGGGCGTGATCGTTCGGCACTTCAAGCAAGAGCGGATTGCCCAGTTCCTGCGTATTTCCATCGGCGCGCCGGAGCAGAATCAGGCACTGATCGACGGCCTCGGCGACCTCTGATCCATCCTCGATCCTGTGGGAGCGAGCCTGCTCGCGATAGCGGTTCGGCATTCAACATCAATGCTGAATGTTATGACCCCATCGTCGGAACGCCGCCCGGAGCCGGCTCGCTCCCACAGGTTTTGTGTGGTGACTGGTTACTCGTGATGCGGTTCGCCAAGGAAGGTCAGCGACGTGAACAGCCCGCGTGTCGCCACATCCGGGTTGTCCTTCAGCGGAATATCCATCTGCGCCGCAATCACATTCAATCCTTCATTACGCACCAATACTTGCGCCCGACCTTCTGCGTCGGTCTCGGTGCTCAAGGTATTCGGCGCGCTGCGATAGTCGCCCACCAACTTCACACCCGCCGCCGGCTTACCGTCCAATAGCACTCGAACCGGCAACGATTTACCCGGCCCGACGGTCAGCGGATCAACCTCCGGCAGAATCAGCAATTTCATCTGATCGAGCTTCGGCAGTTTCGCCCCCGGCTGGTATATCGCCAGGCTGTACTTGAAGGTCTGGGTCGACTCAATGGCCCCCGACACTTTGCTGCGTCCTTCGTTGATCCATTTTTTATCCGCCGTTTGCGACCACATGCCGTTGTTCAGCGCCACCGCCATCACCGCCGGCGGTTTCAGCGGTTGCAGACGGGCATGATCGGCCTGGCGTTGAACATTAACCGGGATCATTTTTCCGGCTGCGTCATAGGCCCAGGCGCCACTGATTTTCTGCGCTTTGAAGGCGTTGTCTTCGGCGCCGTGGCCGTAGATGACTTCGATGTTGCCGCGACGTTGTTCGGTCCAGAGACCGTGGGCCGAGACTTGGCCGGCGCACAGCAGGCCGAGTAGCGCCAGGGATTTGAGATGTTGCATGGTGACGTCCTTTTACAGATTGAGTGTCAGGCTGACGGTGAAATTGCGCGGCTCGCCGGGGTTGACCCAGTAGTTGCTGTAGGAGCGCTCGAAGTATTTCTCGTCGAAAAGGTTGTTCAGGTTCAGGCCCACGGTGACGTTTTCGCTGGCCTTGTAATGGGCCAGCAGGTCGACGGTGTGGAAGGCCGGCAGTTCGAAATCGCTGCCGGCTTCACCTGAGCGATCGCCGACATAGGTGAGCGCTGCACCAAGGTCCGAACCGCGCAAATGGCCATCCTGAAATTCATAAACGCCCAACAAACTGCCGCTGCGTTTGGCCACACCGAGAATTCGGCTGCCGGTGGGAATCACCTTGTCGCCTTGGGTGACTTCGGCGTCGATGTAAGCGAAGGCGCCGATCACTCGCACGGCGTCGGTCACTTGCCCGGTGACTTGCAGGTCGACACCCTGGCTGCGGGCCTTGCCCATGGCGCGGCTGGAATCGGTGCTCGGATCGAGCGCCAGGACGTTTTCCTTTTCGATATGGAAGGCGGCGAGGGTGGTGCTCAAGCGGTCGTCGAACAGCTCGCTCTTGATCCCGACTTCATAACCGACGCCTTCTTCCGGGTCGAAGGATTTGCCGGTGGCGTCCAGGCCGTTGTTCGGTTTGAATGAAGTAGAGGCGTTGGCGAACAACCCTACTTCGGGCGTCAGTTGGTAGAGCAGGCCGGCCCGCTGGGTCAGGGCATCGTGGCGCTGGCGGCTGGTCGCGTTGCGGCTGTGATCGTCGATGCTTTGTTCGAAATGTTCGACGCGCGCACCGATCATGCCGCGCAGTTTGTCGGTGAAAACGATCTGGTCCTGAAGGTTCAGTGCCTGGCTTTCGACATGCTCGAAGAGGTCGGTCCCGGAGCGTGCGCCATTGGGTTTCGGCTGGCCGTAGATCGGCCGATAGATATCGATGGCATACGGGCCGCCAGCAATGGTCGTGACTCGTTCGTTCTTGCGGAAATTCTCGTATTCGCTGCCGATCAGCAGTTCGTGTTGCCAGCTGCCGATGTCGAACAAACCGCGCAGTTCGAGTTGGGTGATGCTGTCATGCCAGTTGGTATCGCGCTCGCGGTAGCGACGGTTCACGGTGTGGCCGTCGGCGTTCAAGGGACGATTTTCGGAGGCGAAGCCCCAGAGTTTGCCTTCCTTGTAATGGCTGGCCAGGCGAAGTTTCCAGCGGTCGTTGAGCTGATGTTCGAGGGCGGCTTGCAGCAGATTGTTGTGGTTGTCGATGTTGCCGTCGTTGGGTTCGCCAAGGAAGGTCGAACGGGAGACGCCGCTCCATTTATTGTTCGGCGCGACGATACCGCGATCGAATGTCGAGCTGTGGCGGACGAACTCGCTCTCCACCAACAGGCTGGTGTCCGGGTTCAGTTGCCAGCTGAAGGAAGGCGCAACGAACACGCGCTGACTGTCGACGTGATCGCGGAAGCTGTGGTTGTCCTCGACGGTCAGGTTCACCCGGGACAGAACGTTGCCGTCATCATCCAGCGGCGTGTTGACGTCCACGGCGGTGCGATAACGATCCCAGCTGCCGGCGCTGGTTTGTAGTGTGGTGAAGGCTTCGGGTTGGGGCTTCTTGGTGACGATGTTCACCGTACCGCCCGGATCGCCACGACCATAGAGACTGGCGGCCGGGCCTTTGAGCACTTCGATGCGTTCGATGTTGGCCACATCCGGGGTGCTTGGATAGCCGCGGTTGGCGCTGAAACCGTCCTTGTAGAACTCCGAAGTGGTGAAGCCGCGCACGCTGTATTCGTAAAGCGTCAGGCCGCCGAAGTTGTTCTGCTTCGACACGCCACCGGCAAAATCCAGCGCGCGTTCGACGCTGGTGCTGCCCAGATCCTTGAGCACACTGACGGGAATCACACTGATCGATTGCGGTATATCGCGAATGGCCGTGTCGGTTTTGGTTGCGCTGGAAGAGCGCGTGGCGCGGTAACCCTTGACCGGGCCGGTGGGGGATTCGTAGTCGGAGGTGACGCTGATGGCGTCCAGTTCAACGGTTTGCGATTCTTCGGCAAAGACCGGATCCCCCAGCAAACCGAGGGCCAGGCCAGCGACGGAAGCCATTGTTCGAGACGACATGTTATGTTGTTCCAATAGTGATATTGAAACAATATAACATGCCTAATGAGAATGTCTGCTGTTAAGAAGCTTCGGAGTTTTGGAGCGGTCGAGGGTGCAAAAGATCGCAGTCTTCGACAGCTCCTACGGGCTTACTCTTCTACTTTCTCTTTGACCGGCGCAGGCGGCGGACGCAAACCGATCTCGGCGGTGAGCTTGAGCTCTTTGCCGTTGCGCATCACCTGGATCGTGACCTTGTCGGTCGGTTTGATCCGCGCGACCTGGTTCATCGAACGGCGACCATCGCCAGCCGGCTCGCCGTCGATGCTGAGGATCACGTCACCCAATTGCAGGCCGGCCTTCTGCGCCGGACCGTCACGGAAAATCCCCGCGACCACAATGCCCGGTCGCCCCGACAGACCAAACGATTCTGCCAGTTCCTGGCTCAACGGCTGCACTTCGATGCCGAGCCAGCCACGAATCACCTGGCCGTGTTCGATGATCGACTTCATCACTTCCATGGCCAGTTTCACCGGGATTGCGAAACCGATGCCCTGCGAACCGCCGGACTTGGAGAAGATCGCCGTGTTGATGCCGGTCAGGTTGCCGTTGGCATCCACCAGCGCGCCGCCGGAGTTGCCGGGGTTGATCGCTGCGTCGGTCTGAATGAAGTCTTCGTAGTTGTTCAAGCCCAGCTGATTGCGCCCGGTGGCGCTGATGATGCCCATGGTCACGGTCTGGCCGACACCGAACGGGTTGCCGATGGCCAGGGCTACGTCGCCGATGCGGATGTTGTCGGAACGCCCGACAGTGATCGATGGAAGATTCTTCAAGTCGATCTTCAGGACAGCGAGGTCGGTTTCCGGGTCGCTGCCGATCACTCGGGCCAAGGTTTCACGACCGTCCTTGAGCGCCACCACGATCTGGTCGGCGCCGGTGGTCACGTGGTTGTTGGTCAGCAGGTAACCTTCCGGGCTCATGATCACGCCTGAACCGAGGCTCGACTCCATGCGCTTCTGTTTGGGCGAGTTGTCGCCGAAGAAGCGGCGGAACTGCGGGTCCTCGAACAGCGGATGGTTCGGTTTGTTGATGACTTTGGTGGTGTACAGGTTGACCACCGATGGCGCGGCGGTAGTCACGGCGTCGGCATAGGACACGGGGCCCTGTTGCATGGTGGTGGTTTGCGGGGCTTGCTGCATGTTGACGTCGAGGCTCGGGAGCCCGACCCACTGCGGGTAACGCTGGATTATCAATAGAGCGATAAGCACGCCGGCCAACAGCGGCCAGCCGGAAAAACGCAGCGCCTTGAGCATTAAGCACGTCCTGAGAGGTTGCAGGCGGTATGAGACCGCCCATAATGTCGCGCATTATACGAGGCGAAGCGTGCCTCTGAACGGGATATTTAGGAGTCTTTTATGGCCGTCGCCCTGAGCACCCTGGTCGAAGAAGCCGACCGTTACCTTAACAGTGCAAAGATTGCCGATTACTGCCCCAACGGGTTGCAGGTCGAAGGCCGGCCGCAGGTCATGCGCATCGTCAGTGGCGTCACCGCCAGCCAGGCATTGCTCGACGCCGCTGTGGAAGCCAGCGCCGACCTGGTGCTGGTGCATCACGGTTATTTCTGGAAAGGCGAGAATCCGTGCATCACCGGCATGAAGCAGCGTCGGTTGAAAACCCTGCTCAAGCACGATATCAGCCTGTTGTCCTACCATTTGCCGCTGGACCTGCACCCGGAAGTCGGCAATAACGTGCAGCTGGCACGTCAGCTCGATATCACTGTGGAAGGCCCATTGGACCCGGACAACCTTAAAGTGGTCGGCCTGGTCGGTTCATTGAACGAGCCGGTGACGGCCCGCGATTTTGCCCGTCGCGTACAAGAAGTCATGGGCCGCGAGCCATTGCTGATCGAAGGCAGCGAGATGATTCGCCGCGTTGGCTGGTGCACCGGTGGCGGTCAGGGTTACATCGATCAGGCCGTGCTCGCTGGCGTCGACTTGTACCTCAGCGGTGAGGCGTCCGAGCAGACCTTCCACAGCGCCCGGGAAAACAACATCAGCTTCATCGCCGCCGGCCATCACGCTACAGAACGCTATGGCGTGCAGGCACTCGGGGATTATCTGGCGCGGCGTTTTGCCCTTGAGCACATCTTCATCGATTGTCCGAATCCAATCTGATTGTTGTCTGAAGTTCTGGGGGGTAGAAGTGTAGTCAGGTGCTTATTGATGATCGAGGCAGGCAGGAAGTAATTGTGTTTCGACGTAGGGGGCAGATTAACGTTGCGGTGGAGGCTACTTCCAGAGTAAACGATCATCACAGAGTGCTGAGTGCAGTTTTATTTAAAATAGACAGGTTTCCAGGGAATTGCTGTTGGCCTGTCTATTGTGTTGATGTTGGCTGGTTATTTTTGTACGTCAAATGATCCTTCAAAAATGATTTTTTTATCTTTTGAGTAAAAAGTAAACGTACCTGCTGCTGCATTCCCTGATTTGCTGAGCGTAATGTTCAGTTTGCCAGAGTAAGCATTTTCATATTTGCCCTTGTCGCCGTATGTCCAGCTCCAATAGCCCGAGCCGTCCTCAGTAAAGTCAGGGTATTTTACTAAGTGCGACCCGTCCTCAAGGCCATATGGAAAAGAAAAAGAAATGGCATCATCTTCAGGGGTAACTGCCATAATGAAACCCGCAAATGTGGAGTCATCAGAACTCTCGGGTCCCGTGGAGAATTTAATGCCACTGGTAATATTCAGTTTGCTTCCGGTATGTGTTTTCCCTTTGATTGTCCCAGAGGCTTTTGTGCTTTCAGATACAACGGAAGCATAATCCGAGGGGAGAGATAATTTCATATTGAGGTCCTTTCAGTAATTAATTATTGAGTGCAATAGTTTTTGCCTTGCGGAAGTAAATTAGGGGTTGCTGGTTCTTATGTCTACTGTCAGAAATGACAGTGCGTTATATCTGTTTTGAATTAAAATTATTTTTTAAGGTTTAATTGGTTGGCTGATGAAGAGGGAAATGAGGATTAACGTTTTCTGACGTATTTCAGTGGGAAACCCGCGGGCCCCGACCGGATAACGCCCACAAAAAAGTCAGCCGCACCCGAACACGCCGGTATATTCATATACCCTTTCGATCTAGCCGGTGTCCTGATTAGAAGAGGTCGCTGTGCTAGGATTCCTCGCTCGAACACGGCCCGCTGGCCGTCCATAAGATCGTTTTCGTGAGTAGCCATGGTCGACAAACTGACGCATCTGAAACAGCTGGAGGCCGAAAGCATCCACATCATCCGCGAGGTCGCCGCCGAGTTCGATAACCCGGTGATGCTGTACTCCGTCGGTAAAGACTCCGCCGTGATGCTGCACCTTGCGCGCAAGGCATTCTTCCCGGGCAAACTGCCGTTCCCGGTGATGCACGTCGACACCCGGTGGAAGTTCAAGGAAATGTACGCGTTCCGCGACCGCATGGTCGAAGAACTCGGCCTGGACCTGATCGTGCACGTGAACCCCGATGGCGTCGCGCAGGGCATCAACCCGCTGACCCACGGCAGCGCCAAGCACACCGATATCATGAAAACCGAAGGCCTCAAGCAGGCCCTAGACAAGTACGGTTTCGATGCCGCTTTCGGTGGTGCCCGTCGCGACGAAGAGAAGTCCCGTGCCAAAGAACGCGTGTATTCCTTCCGCGACACCAAGCACCGCTGGGATCCGAAAAACCAGCGTCCCGAGTTGTGGAACGTCTACAACGGCAAAGTCAACAAGGGTGAATCGATCCGCGTGTTCCCTTTGTCGAACTGGACCGAACTGGACATCTGGCAGTACATCTACCTCGAAGGCATCCCGATTGTGCCGCTGTATTTCGCCGCCGAGCGCGACGTCATCGAGATGAATGGCACCTGGATCATGATCGACGACGAACGCCTGCTCAATCACCTGAGCGATGAAGACAAGGCGCGCATCGTCAAGAAGAAGGTCCGCTTCCGCACACTCGGCGACTACCCGTTGACC
Source organism: Pseudomonas sp. PMCC200344 (assembly GCF_030053095.1). Lineage (NCBI taxonomy): Bacteria > Pseudomonadati > Pseudomonadota > Gammaproteobacteria > Pseudomonadales > Pseudomonadaceae > Pseudomonas > Pseudomonas sp. PMCC200344. The sequence continues at coordinate 1,030,053 of NZ_CP125618.1, forward strand.
GGTGCGGTCGAGTCCGAGGCCATCAGCCTGACCGACATCATTCAGGAAATGCTCCTGACGCGAACTTCCGAACGCCAGGGCCGAGTCATCGATCACGATGGCGCCGGCTCGATGGAAGAAAAGAAACGTCAGGGTTATTTCTAAGGGGTTGTCATGTCGCACGCATCTGATTTGATCAGCGAGGACATCCTCGCCTATCTGGGCCAGCACGAACGCAAGGAAATGCTGCGCTTTCTTACCTGTGGCAACGTCGACGACGGCAAGAGCACCCTGATCGGGCGCCTGCTGCACGACTCCAAAATGATCTACGAAGATCACCTGGAAGCCATTACCCGCGACTCGAAAAAAGTCGGCACCACCGGCGATGACATCGACCTGGCATTGCTGGTCGACGGCCTGCAGGCCGAGCGGGAGCAGGGCATCACCATCGATGTCGCTTACCGTTATTTCTCCACCGCCAAACGCAAATTCATCATCGCCGACACCCCTGGCCATGAGCAGTACACCCGCAACATGGCCACCGGTGCGTCCACCTGTGACCTGGCGATCATCCTGGTCGACGCCCGTTATGGCGTGCAGACCCAGACCCGTCGCCACAGCTTCATTGCCTCGTTGCTCGGCATCAAGCACATCGTTGTCGCCATCAACAAGATGGACCTCAACGGCTTCGACGAAACAGTCTTCGAGTCGATCAAGGCCGATTACTTGAAGTTCGCCGAAGGCATCGCGTTCAAGCCGACCACCATGGCGTTCGTGCCGATGTCGGCGCTGAAGGGCGACAACGTGGTGAACAAGTCCGAGCGCTCGCCGTGGTACACCGGCCAGTCGCTGATGGAAATCCTTGAAACCGTCGAGATCGCCAACGACCGCAACTACACCGACCTGCGTTTCCCGGTGCAGTACGTCAACCGTCCGAACCTGAACTTCCGTGGTTTCGCCGGTACGCTGGCCAGCGGCGTCGTGCACAAGGGCGACGAAGTCGTTGTGCTGCCGTCGGGCAAGAGCAGCCGCGTGAAATCCATCGTCACCTTCGAAGGTGAGCTGGAGCACGCCGGTCCTGGTCAAGCGGTGACGCTGACCATGGAAGACGAGATCGACATCTCTCGCGGCGACTTGTTGGTGCATGCCGACAATCTGCCGCAAGTGACTGACGCCTTCGACGCCATGCTGGTGTGGATGGCGGAAGAGCCGATGCTGCCGGGCAAGAAATACGACATCAAGCGCGCGACCACCTACGTGCCGGGTTCGATCACCAGCATCGTCAACCGCGTTGACGTGAACACCCTGGAAGAAGGTCCGGCCAGTTCGTTGCATCTGAACGAGATCGGTCGCGTCAAGATCAGCCTCGACGCGGCCATCGCGCTGGACGGTTACGCGAGCAACCGCACCTCCGGTTCGTTCATCATCATCGATCGTTTGACCAATGGCACCGTCGCGGCCGGCATGATCATCGCCCAGCCGTTGAGCCATGGCACCAGCACGCATCACGGCAAACTGGCGCACGTCGCCACCGAAGAACGCGCCCAGCGCTTCGGCCAGCAACCGGCCACCGTGTTGTTCAGCGGTTTGTCGGGCGCGGGCAAAAGCACCCTGGCCTACGCGGTTGAGCGCAAGCTGTTCGACATGGGCCGCGCGGTGTTTGTGCTCGATGGCCAGAACCTGCGTCATGACCTGAACAAAGGCCTGCCACAGGATCGCGCCGGGCGTACCGAGAACTGGCGTCGTGCGGCGCACGTTGCGCGTCAGTTCAACGAAGCGGGTCTGCTGACACTGGCAGCCTTCGTTGCGCCGAGTGCCGAAGGTCGTGAGCAGGCCAGGGAACTGATCGGCAAGGAGCGTCTGCTGACGGTCTACGTCCAGGCCTCTCCGACGGTCTGTGCCGAGCGTGACCCACAAGGCCTGTACGCGGCGGCCGGCGATAACATCCCGGGCGATTCCTTCCCGTACGACGTGCCGCTGGACGCCGACCTTGTGGTCGATACCCAGTCGCTGTCGCTGGAAGAAAGCGTCAAGCAAGTGCTGGATCTACTGCGCAAGCGTGGCGCGATCTAAGCGTTAGCCGTTAATAAAAAACCCGCCGATGAGTGATCATCGGCGGGTTTTTTTGTGCCCCTGAGATCGCCATCGTCGGAGCGCCGCCCGGAGCAGGCTCGCTCCCACAGGGATCTCAAGTGAACACAAAATCTGTATTCCATGGAGATCCCATGTGGGAGCGAGCCTGCTCGCGATGAGGCCAGTACAGGCGCTTCAGGACTTGGTCGGATACTCGCGATGCATCTGCCCCAGCAGCGCATCCTTGTCTTCCCATAGCTGATTGATCCAGCCCTGAAACTGCAATCGATACTCGCCGTCCTGGTCGTAGTTCTTGCCGATGAACTGCGGCGGAATCTTCAGCTCCTGAAAGTGCACCACCACGTCCTTCACGTTCCCACAGAGCAAATCCCAGTAACCGGGACGGCCGGCCGGATAGTGAATGGTCACGTTGACGATGGCTTCCAGCTGCTCACCCATGGCATCCAGCACAAACGCAATGCCGCCAGCCTTCGGTTTGAGCAAGTGACGGAACGGCGATTTCTGCTGGGCATGTTTGCCTTCGGTGAAACGCGTACCTTCGACGAAGTTGAAAATCCCCACCGGGTTATGGCGGAACTTGTCGCAGGTCTTGCGGGTGGTTTCCAGGTCTTTGCCTTTCTTCTCCGGGTGCTTCTCCAGGTAGGCCTTGGAGTAGCGCTTCATGAACGGAAAGCCGAGCGCCCACCACGCCAGACCAATCACCGGCACCCAGATCAGTTCCTGTTTGAGGAAGAACTTCAGCGGGCGAATCTTCCGGTTCAGCACGTACTGCAACACCATGATGTCGACCCAGCTCTGGTGGTTGCTGGTGATCAAATACGAGTGCTGATAGTCCAGACCTTCCAGGCCGCTGAGTTTCCAGCGCGTGTGTCCGAGCAAATCCATCCACGCTTTGTTGTTGCTGATCCAGGCTTCGTGGATGTGGCTCATCAGCCAATCGGTAAAGCGCTGGGCGGCGGGGAAAGGCAGCAGCAGTTTGAAGATCGCCACGATGAACAGCGGTGTGCAGCAGGCAATCGTGTTCAGCGCCAACAGCAGCGAGGCAATCACGCCTCGCAGCGGTGCAGGTAGGGAATCCAGCATTTAAAGATCCAAAGGTCGGTTGGCAGCTTGAATCGCGGTCAACGCGATGGTGTAGACGATGTCGTCGACCTGCGCGCCACGCGGCAGGTCGTTCACCGGTTTGCGCAGGCCTTGCAGCATCGGCCCGAGGCTGACGCAGTCGGCGCTGCGCTGCACCGCTTTGTGGGTGGTGTTGCCGGTGTTCAGGTCGGGGAATACGAACACTGTGGCGCGACCAGCGACCTGGCTGTTCGGCGCCAGTTGTCGGGCGACGGTTTCGTTGGCGGCGGCGTCGTACTGCAATGGGCCGTCGATCAACAGCGAGTTCTGTTGTTCGTGGGCGAGCAATGTCGCTTCGCGTACCTTCTCGACTTCTTCGCCGCTGGCCGATTCACCGCTGGAGTAGCTGATCATCGCCACGCGCGGGGTGATGCCGAAGGCGGCTGCCGAGTCGGCGCTTTGCAGCGCGATCTCGGCCAGTTCGCTGGCGCTCGGGTGCGGGTTCATCACGCAGTCGCCGTAGACCAGCACTTCCTCGGGGAAGAGCATGAAGAACACCGACGACACCAGCGTGCAGCCCGGCGCGGTCTTGATCAGTTGCAAGGCCGGGCGGATGGTGTTGGCGGTGGAGTGAATGACCCCGGACACGAGGCCATCGACTTCATCCAGCGCCAGCATCATGGTGCCGATCACCACGGTGTCTTCCAGTTGCTGCTCGGCCATCGGCGCGTTGAGGCTTTTGGTTTTGCGCAGGGCGACCATCGGTTCGACGTAGCGCTCGCGAATCAAGTCCGGGTCGAGGATTTCCAGCCCCAGCGGCAGCTCGATGCCTTGGGCGCGGGCGACGGCTTCGACATCCGCAGGTTTCGCCAGCAACACGCAACGAGCGATACCGCGTGCCTGACAGATCGCTGCGGCTTGCACCGTCAGCGGCTCGCTGCCTTCGGGCAGAACGATGCGCTTGTTGGCGGCCTGGGCACGCTGAATCAATTGATAGCGGAACACCGCGGGCGACAAGCGCATTTCCCGTGGCGTACCGCAGCGCTGGTGCAGCCAGTTGGCATCGAGGTGGCTGGCGACGAAGTCGGTGATGATCTCCGCGCGCTCGCGGTCGTCGATCGGGATTTCCTTGTTCAAACCGTTCAACTGGTTGGCGGTGTCATAGGATCCAGTGCTCACCGACAACACCGGCAAGCCAGCCTGCAACGCGCCACGGCACAGGTCCATGATGCGCGGGTCGGGCAGTGTGTCGCTGGTCAGCAACAGGCCGGCCAGGGGCACGCCGTTCATGGCGGCGAGGCTGACGGCGAGGATGATGTCGTCGCGATCGCCAGGCGTCACCACCAACACGCCGGGCTTGAGCAGCTCCACGGTGTTGCGCATGGTGCGGGCGCAGATGATGATTTTGGTCATGCGCCGGGTTTCGTAATCACCGGCATTGAGAATTTGCGCGCCCATCAGATCGGCGACGTCGCGGGTGCGCGGGGCGTTCAATTCCGGCTGGAACGGGATGCAACCCAGCAAACGGAAATCGCCACTGCGCAGCAACGGCGAATGCTCTTTCAAGCGCGAGGCGAAGGCCTCCATGCTCTCCTCGGTTTTGACTTTGTTGAGGATCACACCGAGGACTTTCGGATCTTTAGGGCCGCCGAACAATTGCGCCTGCAATTCCACTCGTCCAGACAGTTCGGTCAACACTTCGTTTTCCGGCGCCGAGACCAGGATCACTTCGGCGTCGAGGCTCTTGGCCAAATGCAGATTGACCCGCGCGGCATAACTGGCGCTGCGGGTCGGGACCATGCCTTCGACGATCAGCACATCTTTGCCGACGGCCGCCTGCTGATAGAGGGTGATGATTTCTTCGAGCAGCTCATCCAGCTGACCGTCGCCGAGCATGCGCTCGACGTGTGCCAGACCGAGCGGCTGAGGCGGTTTCAAGCCGTGAGTGCGCGCCACCAGTTCGGTGGAGCGTTCAGGCCCTGTATCACCCGGATGCGGCTGGGCAATCGGCTTGAAAAAGCCGACTTTGAGGCCGGCTCGCTCAAGGGTACGTACCAGCCCGAGGCTGATGGAGGTCAGACCCACACCAAAATCGGTGGGTGCGATAAAAAAAGTTTGCATGCGAATTCTCTGGAGGTGCATGTGGGCAGCCCGTGTGGCCTTTGCCGTCAGTCAAATTCGGCGCCTGAAATCCATATCCTGCGTTGCTGTTCCTCCCCATAGCGAGCTATGACTCGTCACAGCGCCTTGGCTATGGACTTCAGGCATCCGAATTTGATCTGACGCAAAGGCCGTACGGGCCGCCAGGCGATCATCTATGTCTGACGATCTACCGAAATTCAGTCGCCAAGGTTATCGCTAACCGAGCCTTGTGCGCACCAACCGCAATCAAAGGGCTGGCCTATTTTTTCAATACGTTGCGCGGGGTCCAGGACCCAGGCGCGCGATTGCCAGGGCGGCTGGTGGCGCAGGTGCTGGGTGTGACCGCAGGAAAGCTCGGCCACCCAGTGCCCGTCCTCATCCTGATGGAAACCTGTGACCGTCGAGTCTTGCGCCGCGTTCCGTCTGTCCGGGTTGTGTTCGCTTTCGGGCGATTGCTTCGCTAAACTTGGCCATTCTTCATTCTTATGCAAAAGGTCTCGCCCCATGCTGATCGCCGCCAATAAGGCTGTCTCCATCGACTATACCCTGACCAACGACGCTGGTGAGGTCATCGACAGCTCCGCCGGCGGCGCCCCGCTGGTCTACCTGCAAGGCGCAGGTAATATCATTCCGGGCCTGGAAAAGGCTCTGGAAGGCAAAGCAGTCGGTGACGAACTGACTGTCGCCGTAGAACCTGAAGATGCCTACGGCGAATACGCTGCCGAACTGGTCAGCACGTTGAGCCGCAGCATGTTCGAAGGCGTCGACGAGCTGGAAGTGGGTATGCAGTTCCACGCATCCGCTCCAGACGGCCAGATGCAGATCGTCACCATTCGCGATCTGGACGGCGACGATGTCACCGTCGACGGCAACCACCCGTTGGCCGGTCAGCGCCTGAATTTCCAGGTCAAGATCATCGACATCCGTGACGCCAGCCAGGAAGAAATCGCACATGGTCACGTCCATGGCGAAGGTGGCCATCACCACTGATTTTCTGCGCTAAGCTTTCGAGAACTGGAGAGGCGCCCGAGGGGCGCCTTTTTAGTCCGCGGCTGTCCCAGGTGACACCGCCAAGTGGCTGTTTCGAGAAGAACACGGGAATTTGGAGTTCGTCATGAGTGCTTTTCACGACCTTAAATTGACAGCCCTGGATGGTCAGGAACTACCGCTGGCGCCTTTCAAGGGGCGTGTCGTGCTGGTGGTCAACGTTGCCTCCAAATGCGGCTTGACCCCACAGTACGCGGCGCTGGAAAACCTCTACCAGCAATACAAGGACAAAGGTTTCAGCGTGCTGGGCCTGCCGTGCAACCAATTTGCCGGGCAGGAACCGGGTACCGAGCAAGAGATCCAGGAGTTTTGCAGCCTCAACTACGGCGTGAGTTTTCCGTTGTCCAGCAAGCTGGAAGTCAATGGTCACGATCGTCATCAGCTGTACCGTCTGCTGGCGGGCGAGGGTGCTGAATTTCCCGGTGACATTACCTGGAACTTCGAAAAATTCCTGCTGGGCAAGGATGGTCGCGTGCTGGCGCGGTTCTCGCCGCGCACGGCGCCGGATGATCCGTCTGTCGTTCATGCGATCGAAAAAGCGCTGAGCTGAACCCAAAAAATCGCAGCCACTGAGCTTAATGCCAGTCAGTTAAGCTGACTGGCATTTTTCTTTCTGATCGGATATTTCGGTGATTTGAGCCTTATGGCGCGGGGATAAATGCGCTCTTCCCGTCGATGCGGCAGAACATAATGCGGGGCAGAGGCGTGCAGCTCGGCCAGATATTTGGGGATGTTCCCGGAACGGTCGGCCGAAACGCTGTTGATAAACCCTAAAATTGCCCAAGTACACGCGGTAAAGCTCATTTCGCACGGGTAAATACCTGGACAGTGGCGGCTCATTTCCACCATCTGGTAGCGCAGCAGGTTGTAGCCCAGCAACACACCCCACAGTTCCTGCTCGATCATCTCGGGCGTCTTGCTACGCAATGTATAGCTGCTGTTGAGCAGCGTCTGTTTCATCTCGCGAAACCCTAATTCGATCTCCCATCGCTGGCTGTACAGGTCGACGATTTCGTCGGACGGGAAGCGTAGCGGATCGGCCATCGACGTCAGGATCTGACAAACCTTGCCCTTGACGGTTTTGCTCAGCAATCGCGCGGTCAGGCGCTCCGGCAGCCCCGGCCATTGCGTGCGGGCCTGCGGCGAAGTGCTCAACGAGACCACAGCGTCCTGGCGCCCCAAGCGCTGAATCACTTCGTACTGCGCACCTTTGCGCAGAGGCATCAGCCAATGTCGCTCGATGCCTGCTTGCTGCCACTGATGCAGCAAACCCAAGGAGTAAAAACCGCGATCGAACAGCGTCAGCGAGTGATCGGGCGTGGTTTCGATCAGTTGCTCCGCCAGTTTCATTTCGTTGCTGCGATAGCCATCCAACGCGCTGCCGATCAGCATGTGGCTGGTCAACTCCATTTGGCAGACCATGCGCACCTGAGGAAAACCAGTGTCGCCATGCTGGTTGCTGGCGGAGTCGTAACGCGCACGGTTTTCGGGGGTATCGGGTGTTCGCCAGACGACGCCGTCGACACCCAGTAAGCGCAAACCGGCCCAAGTTGGGTGATCCACGGCCTCATGCCAACTTTTCTGAGTCAGATGGAAGACTTGTCGTACAGCTTCGCTGCCTAATCGCTGACGGGCCTGGACTACGGCGCTGGGCGCCACCAGCGGACGTTGTCCCGGCAGCATGATGTTCATGCGGCTGACCACATCCCAGGCCGACATGCGTCGAAAGAACGCCATGGAGATCACGCACCAAAGCATCATTTCCAGCGGCAAACGCCGCTTGCGCAGGGTCGCCACGCCGGCCTGTTCAAGTGCCTGCTCGACCAAAGATGGATCGAGTAAAGAATCCAGTCCCTCGATTGAGTTAGGGGTGGAGGCGATATTGTGGGTCAGTTCCAGGGCCCGAGCGAGACGCATAAAAAAATCCGATGCCAGTACAGGCATCGGATTTTGATTTCTTGCGGCCAAAGGTCAAGCAAGAGGGCTTAACTGATCGGCATTAGCCACTGAGCTGCGATTTTTTATGCCTGCCTTTTGAACCTTAATCACCGCAATCAATAGTGCTGTGCATCGCTTGCCGTCCCACATATTATCGCCGTCATAAAATCTCTGTCCCGTCGATACCGTTTTCGTGGAGCGTCCCATGCCCGTCAAAGCCCTGTTCAAACCGTTCCACCTTGGCACCCTCGAACTGCCGACCCGCGTCGTCATGGCGCCGATGACCCGTTCGTTTTCGCCGGGTGGCGTTCCCAATTCCAAGGTGATCGAGTACTACCGTCGTCGCGCCGCTGCGGGTGTGGGTCTGATCATCACCGAAGGCACCACCGTCGGCCACAAGGCTTCCAACGGCTACCCAAACGTGCCGCATTTCTACGGTGCAGCAGCGCTGGCCGGCTGGAAGAAAGTGGTCGACGCGGTTCACGCTGAAGGCGGCAAGATCGTTCCGCAGCTGTGGCATGTCGGCAGCGTGCGCCGCATCGGCACCGAGCCGGACGCCAGCGTGCCGGGTTACGGTCCGTCGGAGAAATTGAAGGACGGTCAGGTCGTGGTTCACGGCATGACCCAGCAAGATATCCAGGACGTGATCGCCGCGTTTGCCCAGGCTGCCAAAGATGCCCAGAGCATCGGCATGGACGGCGTGGAAATTCACGGTGCCCACGGCTACCTCGTGGACCAGTTCTTCTGGGACGGCAGCAACCAGCGCACTGACGAATACGGCGGCAGCCTGGCTAACCGTTCGCGTTTCGCCATTGAACTGATCCAGGCGGTGCGTGCAGCGGTCGGCGAAGGTTTCCCGATTATTTTCCGTTTCTCGCAGTGGAAGCAGCAGGATTACACCGCGCGTCTGGTGCAAACGCCGCAAGCGTTGGGCGAATTCCTCAAGCCGTTGTCCGACGCCGGCGTGGATATTTTCCACTGCTCGACGCGCCGTTTCTGGGAGCCGGAATTCGACGGTTCCGAGCTGAACCTGGCAGGCTGGGCCCGCAAACTCACTGGCAAGCCGACCATCACCGTGGGCAGCGTCGGCCTGGACGGCGAGTTCCTGCAGTTCATGGTCAACACCGACAAGATCGCGCAGCCGGCCAGTCTGGAAAAACTGCTGGAGCGTTTGAACAATGATGAGTTCGATCTGGTGGCCGTCGGTCGTGCGTTGCTGGTGGACCCGGACTGGGCGCAGAAGGTGCGTGACGGCCGTGAAGAAGACATCCTGCCGTTCAGCCGTGAGGCGTTGATGACTCTGGTTTAAGCGGCGCCTGCACTGACGCCTTCGCGAGCAAGCCCCACATTCGACCGCGTTTCTCTGAGAAAACTCGGTCACCTGTGGGAGCGAGCTTGCTCGCGATGACTCACTTGATATCACCAAAGAATTCAGGGCAATGTCGCTGCACCAGGAACCACCTGCTCCCCAACACAAGCCCCGCGCAACTGCCTCTCAAACTGCTCGATAATCGCTGCCCAGCCCTGGCGACTCGCATGCTGACGCGCATTAAGCCGCATGCAGCGCAAGGTTTCGCGCTCCTCCAACAGCCAACACGCCGCATCGCAGAACGCCTCTTCGTCCCCCGGCATCGCCAGTACGCCGTTGTAGCCATGGCGGATGTGCTGAGCCGCCGCAGCCTGATCGTAAGCCACCACACCCAAACCTGAAGCCAGTGCCTCAAGCACCACGTTGCCGAAAGTCTCGGTCAGGCTTGGAAACAGAAACACATCCCCCGAGGCATAGTGACTGGCCAAGGCTTCGCCGCGTTGAGAGCCACAGAAAATCGCCTCGGGCAGTTCTTTCTCCAGGACCACTCGTTGCGGACCGTCGCCGATCACGATCAACTTCAGGTTTTTCTGTGGATAAGTCGTACGCAGCCTTTCGAAACTGCGCTTAAGCAAGCCGAGATTTTTCTCCGGTGCCAGGCGACCTACATGGATGACGGCAATGTCACTGTCGGCCAAACCCCACTGTTCGCGCAGCGACGTCAGCCGCTTGGTCGGGTGAAACAACTGGCTGTCGACCCCACGGGACAGCAACGCCAGGCGCTCGAAATGCCGGCGTTCCAGTTCCATTCTTTGGCTCACGCTCGGCACCAGGGTCAGCGTCGAACGATTGTGAAACCAGCGCAGGTAGTGGGTCAGCAATCGCGTCAGCAGTCCAAGCCCATACTGACTGGAGTACTGCTGGAAATTAGTGTGAAAGCCGCTGACCACCGAAATCCCCAAGCGCCGTGCCGCGCGCAACGCGGACAATCCCAGCGGTCCTTCCGTGGCGATGTACAGCACGTCCGGCCGATGACGCTTCCAGCGCCGCAGCAGCTTGTGCATCGACGACTGACCCCATTGCAAGCCGGGATAACCCGGTAGCGGCCAGCCCCGACATAGCAACAACGCATCGTCGCTGCCCAGCTGCTGATCGCAACCCTGACGCGGTCGCACCAATTCCACCTGATGCCCGCGCGCGCGCAAGCCGTCGCACAAGCGGCCAAGGGTATTGGCCACTCCGTTGATTTCGGGAGGGAAGGTTTCGGTGATCAGGGTGATATGCAGAGCTGTCGTCATGACCTCAGTGTCGGCTGAGGCCATGTCGTCAGTGTGACGGTGGGATGATGAATTTGTGACCGGATCAGCGCTGGACCACCAGGTTTTCCGCGCCGCGTTCACGCACCCAGAACAAGGTCGCACCCGCCACGGCGGCCGGCATCATCAGGATGTTGACCACCGGAATCAGCAGTACCAGATAAACACTGCCGCCGAAACTCATGCTCTGCCAGCGCTTCTCGCGCAGCCAGGCGAGCATCTCGTTCCAGCCGAGTTTGTGGTTATCCGCCGGGTAGTCGATGTACTGGATCGCCATCATCCACACCCCGAACAGCAGCCACAGTGGCGCAGCGATGATGTTCACCACCGGAATGAACGAGAGGATGAACAACCCGATGGCGCGTGGCAGGAAGTAGCCGAGTTTGCGCATCTCCCGGGCCAGGGTGCGGGGGATCATTTCGATCAGTTCGCCCCAGCTGAAGGACGGGAAGTCGTCAGTGCCACGCACCACGACTTCGACTTTTTCCGCGAGGAAGCCGTTGAATGGCGCAGCGATGACGTTGGCCAGCATGGTGAAGGTGAAGAACACCATCAACACCACCAGCACCACGAACAACGGCCAGAGAACATAATTGAGAAAACTTAGCCAGTCGGGCAGGGACGGCATCAACGTATCGACCCACAGGCTGAATTGATGGCTGGCCAGGTAGATCAATCCGACGAACAGCACCAGGTTGATCACCAGCGGCAACAGCACAAACAAACGCAGGCTTGGGCTCAGGACCAGCTTGAGGCCTTCGCGCAGGTATTGCGGGCCGGACAGAACGGGGGCGGGCATAACGTGCTCCGAGCAAAGGGGAAACGCGCCGACCTTACCGGCTTTGCCTGACAGGCGAAAGCGCGGTAGCAGCATCGACATTAACTGTAACAAAGGCGCCTATGTATCCATCGTGAGGGGATAGAGACCGCCTATGAGCTGGATTGTTAAACCGTATTTCCTTAATCTTCGCCCCCTCGATACGCTGCACCCCATACTTTTTACAGGACTGTCGAGCTCAAGCCTTCCCCAAGTGCTTTCAACGGTCCTTTTTTATTCCCGCCGGCAACCCGGCGTTCCGCGCCAGATGTTTCGGGCCGGTCAACAGGAGCAGGTCATGTCTGAAGTCCGTCATTCGCGAGTGATTATTCTCGGTTCCGGCCCTGCCGGTTACAGCGCCGCGGTCTATGCCGCCCGTGCCAACCTCAAGCCACTGCTGATCACCGGCATGCAAGCCGGCGGTCAACTGACCACCACCACAGAAGTCGACAACTGGCCTGGCGACGTCCACGGTCTGACCGGCCCGGCGCTGATGGACCGCATGAAAGAGCACGCCGAGCGCTTTGAAACCGAAATCGTCTTCGATCACATCAATGCCGTGGACTTCGCTGCCAAGCCGTACACCCTGACCGGCGACAGCGCGACTTACACCTGCGACGCCCTGATCATCGCCACCGGCGCCAGCGCTCGTTACCTGGGCCTGCCGTCGGAAGAAGCGTTCATGGGCAAAGGCGTTTCGGCCTGCGCAACCTGCGACGGTTTCTTCTACCGCAACAAGCCAGTGGCCGTGGTCGGTGGCGGTAATACCGCCGTTGAAGAGGCGCTGTACCTGGCCAACATCGCCAGCAAAGTGACCTTGATCCACCGTCGCGAAACCTTCCGCGCCGAGAAAATCCTGATCGACAAGCTGAATGCCCGGGTTGCCGAAGGCAAAATCGTCTTGAAGCTGAACTCGACTCTGGACGAAGTCCTGGGCGACAACATGGGCGTGACCGGTGCCCGCCTGAAGAACAACGACGGTAGCTTCGACGAGCTGACAGTCGACGGCGTGTTCATCGCCATCGGCCACACCCCGAACACTTCGCTGTTCGAAGGTCAGTTGACGTTGAAAGACGGCTACCTGGTTGTGCAGGGCGGCCGTGACGGTAACGCCACTGCCACCAGCCTCGAAGGTATCTTTGCCGCCGGTGACGTGGCTGACCACGTTTACCGTCAGGCCATCACCTCGGCCGGCGCCGGCTGCATGGCGGCACTGGACGCCGAGCGTTACCTCGACGATCTGCAGAACGCTTGATTCTGATTTCGTAGCGATGAAAAAACCGGCCTTGGCCGGTTTTTTTGTGCGCATAAGGTTCTGCTTCAGGTCAATTTCGCGAGGTTCGCCTCAAGGATATCCAACCCTTCTTCCAGCACCGCTGCCTCAGTCGTCAACGGCGCCAGCAGCCGAATGATGTTTCGCGACTTGCCGCTGGGCATCAGCAGCAAGCCCGCGTTTCGCGCCAGCGCCAGCAGCTGCGTCAATTGCGCCGAGGCCGGTGTGCCGTCGGCATTGGTCAGCTCGATGCCGCGCATCGCACCGACGCCGGTCAAGCGGCCCAGATACGGCGACAGCTTGCTGGCGCGCCAGGCCTCGTAGCGGCTGACGATGGCTTCTTCCTGTTGCGAGCCCCAGGCGTGCAGGTTCGCATCGGTCATCTCGTCCAGGGTTGCCAGTGCCGCGGCGCAGGCAATCGGGTTGCCTGAATAGGTGCCGCCCAGTCCGCCCTTGGGCAAGGTGTCGAGCAGCGACTTGCGCCCGACCACCGCACCCAGTGGTACGCCGCCGGCGATGCTTTTAGCGAGCAGGATCAGATCGGGTTCAATGCCCAGTCGCGAGAAGGCAAAGCGCTGGCCGGTGCGACCGAAGCCGGACTGGATTTCATCAGCGATCAGCAGGATGTTTTTTTCATCACAGAAGCGACGTAGCGCCTGGGCGAACTCCACGTCCAGCGTCAGGAAGCCCGATTCGCCCTGCACCGGTTCGACGATAAAACAGGCGACGTCATCGACGTCGATCTCGACGCTGAAAAGGCGGTCCATGGCTTTCAGGGCCTCCGCGCAGGTCACGCCGTTGTCCTTGCTCGGGAAGGGCAGGTGATAAACCGGACCCGGCAGCACGCCGACTTTCTGTTTGTAGGGCGCGACTTTGCCGTTGAGGTTGAGCGTGGCGAGTGTGCGGCCGTGGAAGGCGCCGTCGAAGGCGATGACGGCCGTGCGACCGGTGGCGCCACGCACGATCTTCAGGGCGTTTTCCGCCGCTTCCGCACCGCTGTTGGTGAGCATGCCGCTGACCGGGTAGTTCACCGGAATAAACGCGGTGAGACGATCCATCAGTTCGATGTAGGGCGCATGCGGAGCGGCGTTGAACGCGTAGTGGGTCAGCCGGGTGGCTTGTTCGCGAATGGCCTGGACGATGCGCGGATGGCAATGGCCGAGGTTCAAAACACCGATGCCGCCGACGAAGTCGATGTAGCGTTTGCCATCGGTGTCCCAGACCTCGGCATTTTTGCCGTGGCTGAGTGTGACGGGATGAACGATGTTGATCGACTGGCTGATGGTTTCGCTGCTCATGGATACCTGACTCAGAAGAAGGGATGCTTCTTTTTATCTAAGCCGTGAGCAGCGGTGCCCGGCAAACGAAATAAAGTTGCCGGGTCAATCTTAAAAGTCGGGATGTGCTTGGTGGGCGTTGGGTCAGCGGCGAGTCAGCGGTTGCTGCGAAAACTTCACGCCGGCCAACCCATGAGCAATCAACGCGCGGATATTGCCGTGATCGCTGTCTTCAGGCGTGGCCACCACCGAACGATAATGCTCGCCAAACGCTAACAGCGCTTCTTCATCGCTCAGACCTTCCAGCAGCGCCAGACCCAATGTCTTGCACGAACCTTCGTTCTGCCCGGCTGCGTTTTCCACGCCGCCATTGTTGAAAGCCTGAGGCTGATAGTCGTAGCCGGCGGCGATGAAGGCCAGGGTGTCGGCAAAAACGTGTTCGCCGCTCTTGAGGCTGGTGCGCAGGGCGTTCAAATCACTCATTGGGTTTTCCTTTGGCGAACGCCGCTTGTTGTTCGGCGTTGGCTTCTTGCTGGTATTGGGCTTTCCACTCGGCGTACGGCATGCCGTAAACCACTTCGCGGGCGTCGTCGAGGCTGACCTCGATCTGGCGTTCATCGGCAGCGGCCTTGTACCACTTGGACAGGCAGTTGCGGCAGAAACCGGAGAGGTTCATCAGGTCGATGTTCTGCACATCCTTGCGGCTGTCCAGGTGTGCGACCAGCCGGCGAAAGGCGGCGGCTTCGAGTTCCAGGCGTTGTTGATCGGTCATGGCGGGCTCTGTGCAATCAAATCGTGCGCGGATGATAAAAGTCTGACGAGCAATGTGCCAGACGGTCAGCGGCTCGCGGCCAGGGTAATAGACACCGACTCGGCGAATCGCAGGGCGTGGGGCTTGTCGACTTCGACCTCGGCGTACAACACCGACTCGTTGGCCATGACCAGATCGAGAATTTCCTGAGTCAGGCGCTCGAGGAGGGCGAAGCGATTGCCTTCCACGTGGGCGATGATCGCCTTGGTGATGGTGCGGTAGTTCAGCGCGTGATCGATATCGTTGTCACGCACCGCTTCCTGAGCGGCATACAGGATGGTCAGGTTGATCAGCACATCCTGCTTGTTGAGGATTTCATCCTCGTTGATCCCGATGAAGGTCCGCAGGCACAGGTCCTTGACCCGGATGCGTGCCGTTCCTGGTTGAAGTTGTGGCATTGCTACTTGCTCCGTCCAATCAATTGCAGGAACTCCTGGCGGGTGTTGCTCGACTCGCGGAAGGCGCCGAGCATCACCGAGGTGTTCATGGTCGAATTCTGTTTCTCGACGCCGCGCATCATCATGCACATGTGCTTGGCTTCGATGACCACCGCGACGCCCGCCGCACCGGTCACTTGCTGCACCGCGTCGGCGATTTGCCGAGTGAGGTTTTCCTGGATTTGCAGGCGACGGGCGAACATGTCCACCAGTCGTGCAATCTTCGACAAGCCCAGCACCTTACCCGTTGGAATATAAGCCACATGCGCCTTGCCGATGAAGGGCAGCATGTGATGTTCGCAGAGCGAGTACAGCTCGATGTTGTCGACGATGATCATTTCATCGTTATCGGAAGCGAACAGCGCGCCGTTGACGATCTCTTCGACACTTTGCTCATAACCATGGCAGAGGTACTGCATGGCTTTTGCCGCGCGAACCGGGGTGTCTTGCAGACCCTCGCGGTCGGGGTTTTCACCGAGGCCGATGAGGATCTCGCGATAGCTTTGGGACAGGGCGTTCTGGGGCAGGGATAACGTCATGGAACATCCTCGCGGGGGCCGCTTATTTGATGTGCCGTCCGCCGTTGACGGTCAGGGTCGTGCCGGTGACATAAGGGTTGTCGAGTAAATAGCGCAAGCTCTGGTAGATCACTTCGCAGCCGGGTTCGATACCCAACGCGGACTTGGCCAGTGCCTTGGCGCGGTACGCCGCGTCGTCGTCGGGGTTGAACATTAACAGGGCTGGCGCGATACCGTTGACCTTGATTGTCGGCGCGTATTTCGCGGCGAAGGACAGGGTGAGGCTGTCGAGCCCGGCTTTGCTGGCGCAGTAGCCAATGTGCTTGCTGCTGCCCTTGCGGGTCACGTCGTCGCTGATGTGCACGATGTCGGCGGGGCTTGAGCGTTGCAGCAAGTCGGCACAATGCAGATTGATCAGGTAGGGCGCCAGCATGTGGACGTTGAACATGCGCGTGAAGGCTGCGGCGTCGGTGTCCGGGGTTTCGGCCAGCCATTCGGAGGCGTTATGGACAATCGCCCGCAAGCTGTCGGTGTGGTTTTTCAGTTCGCTGATGAACGCGAAGATTCCGGCTTCAGTGGAGAAGTCGGCAAACACCGCGGTCGCTCCCAGGTCGCGCAGGGTTTGCACGCCGGGGCGTTCACTGCGGTAGCTGAAGATCACCGGCTGGCCATCCTCGAGCAAACGCTGCGCGCAGTGCAGACCAACACGTTGGCCGGCACCGGTGATGAGGATTGGAGCTACGAAAGAGGTCATGAACGGCTCGCGTCGCGGTAAGAGCAAAACTATACCAGCGACGAGAGGCGTACACCTATTGTGGTAGCAGGCTTAGCGATTCTGCGTTGAGGGCTCGGCTGGCAGCGGCCGTTGCGGCGAGGTGTTCAGCCAACTGGCCAGCAGGCGGGTCGACAGCGGAATGAAGAAGTAGACCATCAGCGGGGTCAGGCACAAGGTGCTGATGAGCGCCCGGCTCAGTAGACCCATGTCGCTCAGCAACGGCCCGAGGACAAAGTTGAACAGCAGGGAAACCGGAAAGAATGCCAACCAGATCGCCACGGCCTGTTTCCAGCGTGGTGGGCGCTGGCCGGACGCGCCGAACCAGCCTTCGATGCCGCTGACCCGATGTTCTGTTGGATGGGCAAACAGATCGCTGCCGCGGGCCAGCCATGCGGTACGCGAAGCTGAATGCTCCCAGGCGTGCATGGTTTGCTCGTTGGCAAAGCGAAAAATAATCTGGAATTCGTTATCGCCGGGCGGCGGAGCGAGCACGCCAGAGCCGAGATAACCGGGAAAATCGGTGGCCAGTTGTTCGCCTTCGCGTAACCAGGCGATCAGGTCCTGATAGCGCCCATCGGCGACGCGGCGCGCAACCATCAGCGTGACGGGTGAGGTAGACATTGTGCATCTCCGTATAACAATCGCGTCGCTCCGGGTAGGAGTTTCGCCAGGCGCAGCGCCGGGGTGGTGGGCTGCGTCTTGGAACAAGCAAGGACTATTCCTGATTCTGCCTGGAACGTCAGTGGTATTCGTCGCCATCAACGTCTTGTAGGGTGTGGGGGCAGGGGAGGTAGAATGGGATCCAATTTATACATGGACATAGAATTATAAAATGCCTGTCCTGACTGACGTTGTCCCTGGATTGCAGCCCGGTCTTCCTCTCGAGCAGGAGGAACTGTTTCCGATACGCGAAGTGGCGCGCCTGACCGGGGTCAACCCGGTCACGCTACGTGCATGGGAACGCCGCTATGGGCTGATACAGCCCGCGCGCACCGAAAGTGGGCACAGACTGTATTCGATGACCGATATCGATCGGGTTCGCAGCATCCTTGGCTGGATCGAACGCGGCGTTGCTGTCAGTAAAGTCGGCAAGATCCTGGCCAGGATTGCACCGCTTCAGGCCCTGTCGCACATCATCCCGAATGAACTCGTACACGCTGACTACACGCAGTGGCAGCAACAAATTCAGGTGGCGATGAATGCCTTTGACGAGGTTCAACTGGAGCAGGTCTATGGACAGATCTTTTCCAGTTATCCCCTGACTGTCGTGTTTCAGGACATTCTGCTTCCACTCTGGAAGCAATTGCTGCAGCGCCATGAAGCGTTCGGTCAGGCCAGCGAGTGGCTTTTCCTGGATGGTTTTCTGCGCTCTCGAGTGTTGCAACGCCTGCTGCTGGTGCGTGTCCTGCAGCCGCGACGGGTGATTGTCTGCGCCCTGAACGATCAGTGTCGTGAACTCGAAGTGCTGGTAACGGCGCTGTTTCTGAGCAGTATCGATTCGGCTATTCAAGTGTTGGCTATCGGTCAGCCATTCGACGAATTGACTCTGGTCTGCGAGCGGATCAAGCCCCAGGCGCTGGTGCTGTTCTCCAATCACGCGCCTGCGCCCGAGTTGCCACGGCGATTGAAGCGCCTGGCCTTGAGCCTGGATTGTCAGTTGATGCTGGCGGGGGATGCGTCCGATCTGGTGCAGGAAAGCCTGGCTGGATCGTCGATTGGATGTCTGGGTAACGAAGGATTGGTCATGCGTCAGCGTTTGAAACAGTTCCTGACAGGCAACCTGGACACTTGAATCAGAGATGCATGGCCGGATGCGTCAGCCGATGCTGTTGAAGGATGTACTGGCGCATACGCTCGGTTTCGTCCTTGTCACCCTGATTCAACTGATAGGCAAAGAAGCCGTTCTTGGTTTCTTTCTCGAAGGTGCCGCGCAATGCGATGCGCTCGTAGCCAGACGGGCTGAACCACAAGGCGAAATGTTTGGGCGGTTTGGTCTTGTTGCGAACTTCCAGCAAGACCCCTTTGAACGATACTTCGTGCACCCACATCGTACCGGGCTGGCCATTGGCATTCTCCAGCGCTACCGGTTCTTCGAGTACCAGGCGCCATGGCCGGACCATCGGTCCGTCTTCATAGATGCTGGGGACGCCGAGGCGTAAATGCATTGCGTGAAATTCGTCTTCCACCAGGTGCAGCGGGAAGGTCATTTGCTGATTTTCGAAGTTGGCCTGGATGGTGACTTGCTCATGAGCGGCAAGGCGCGTGAGCAGGTCACGGATCTGTGAACCACCGTTGACGAGCAGGCTCGACGTCGCATCCCGCACATTGAGTTGCGGGTTGTGTTGCATTGTCTGGATAAAATCCAGCTCATCCTGAGTCAGGAGTGCGTCGCGTTGCATGATCCGCTCGACAGAAATAGTTACAAAGTCACTGGTGATTGTAGTTAATGACAATCAATTCTTCGTTTTGTTTTCGCCGTTCGTCGTTTTTAGTGCGGCAAGCTCGGCCTGGACCTCGGCCAATTGCGCCTCCAACTGCGCGACTCGCTGCTGCGCCTTGACCTGAAGGGTGACGTCTTTCTGCACACCGATGAAATAAGTCTGTCCGTCATCCGGGTTCTTCACCGTCGAAAGGGACAGCTCGTTCCAGAACGGCGTGCCGTCCTTGCGGTAATTCCTGAGGATTTCCCGGCAAGCCCGGCCACTGCTCAAGGCCTCGCGAATCAACGGGAGAGCTTCCTGGTCGCGGTCCCCGGACTGAAGAAAACGGCAATCCTGGTAGAGGATTTCCTCGCTGGTGTAACCCGTCAGGCGTTCGAATGCCGGGTTGACGTAAATCAGGATGTTGTCCTGCTCGCCTTCCTTTTCGGCAATCACGATGCCGTCGTTGGAAGCGTTGATCACCATTTGCAGCAGTTGGGCGTTAATCATCGGAGAGTCCTTTCCAATTTGATGGTGGGATGCATTCTAAAAGAACACTGAGAACTTTCTACTGGCCACCAGCGTTAATTGAGAGTCAATCGCAGCTTTTTTGCCACGGCTGTTAATATCCCCCGTCTTTTTACTCAGCTTCAGGATCAGATTGATGAAAGTCGCCATCCTTTCCGGCTCGGTGTACGGCACGGCTGAAGAAGTCGCCCGCCACGCCGCAAATATTTTAAAAGCTGCGGGTTTCGAAACCTGGCACAACCCGCGTGCAAGCCTCGCCGATGTTCAGGCCTTTGGTCCCGAAGCCTTCCTGGCGGTGACCTCGACCACCGGCATGGGCGAGTTGCCTGACAACCTGCAACCGCTGTATTTCGCAATTCGCGATCAGTTGCCTGCTGCCTGGCGTGGCTTGCCGGGCGCCGTGATTGGCCTGGGCGATGCGAGCTACGGCGATACGTTCTGCGGTGGCGGCGAGTTGATGCGCGAATTGTTTGGCGAACTGGGCCTACGCGAAGTCCTGCCCATGTTGCGCCTGGACGCCAGCGAAAGCGTGACGCCGGAAACCGACGCCGAGCCTTGGCTGGCGGAGTTGGTCAGCGCTCTGCGGGGCTGACCGGACGCTCGCGCAGCAAGGCGAGCCAGGCTTGCGCGGCCTTTGACAGGTACGCGCCCTGACGCCAGATGAAGGCGATGTCCCAACGCAGATAGCTCGGCGCGTTCAAGGTCAGACGCACCACGCCTGGCCGCACCAGCCCGCGAGCCACCACGCGGGGCAACAACACCACACCTTGGCCGGCGGCCACTAGCGCCGCGAGAAAATCCGCCTGGCCGCTGCGGCCGCTTTCCTTGGGCGTAAATCCCAGCTGCTTGCAGGCTTGTAGCAAACGGTCGTTGAGCACGAAGCTGCGCTGATACAGCAGGAATGGCGTGTCGGCCAATTCCTCAAGCCCAATCTCAGTCTTCGACGCCAGCGAATGATCGGCCGGCAGCAGGGCGTCCAGCGGTTCATCGCAGAAAGGCTGGAAGGCGAACTGCGGGTCCTTCGTCAACAGGCTGCCACCCAGTTCCAGCTCTCCACTCAAAACAGCCTGTTCGATGTTCAGGCTGCCGCCCTCAAGCAATTGAATGCTGATGTTGGGGTAGCGTCGCCGGTATTCAGCGAACAGTCCGGCGAACAACGCGTCACTGCCCAGTAGCGGCAAACCCAGACGCAATTCCCCGCGGGCCAGTTGGCTCAAGTCATCCAGCTCACTGAGCAGTTCGTTGCGCAACCGCAACATGCCTTCGGCCCGTTGCAGAACCACGCTGCCGGCGGCGGTCAGACGCAGCTGTGAACCCAGTCGTTCGAGCAGTGGTGTACCGAGGCTCTGCTCCAATTGGGCGACCTGCTTGCTCACCGCCGATTGACTGATGTGCAAGGTCTTGGCGGCCTGAGTAAAACCACCCTGATGCATGACCTCGACGAAGCTGCGTAGCTGTTTGAATTCCATCTGCCTGATTCCATTTTGGAATGACTGCGAGTCTAACAATTCGCTTCGGCTATGGCAGCCCGCTCCGTAAAATGAGCACCTGGGAGGACCGAAGACATGAACGCATCAACCTTAAAAAGCTTGGCTCGACTGGCGACCGAATTAGCCGTGCTACTGGCCATCTATCTGCTCGGCTGCCAGATGGCCGTGTGGTTTTCCTGGCCGATTCCCGGTGGTGTCATCGGCATGGTGCTGTTGCTGCTGGCGTTCGCTTTGGGTGTGGTCAAACCGGCGGCGCTGCAAATGGGCGCCGGCCTGTTGATGGCCGAGATGCTGTTGTTCTTCATTCCGGCGCTCATGAGCCTGCTCGATTACGGCGGTCTGCTGCGCAGCGACGGTTGGCGAATTTTGCTGGTGATCGGCGTCAGCACGCTGATGGTGATGCTGGTGACCGCATTTACCGTGGAACTGGTGGTGCGGTTGAGGAGGTCTCGTGAAGCTTGAGCTGATGCCGATGTTCTGGCTGGCCTTCACGCTGCTGGCCTATTTGTTCAGCCGTTGGATCTACCGACGCTCTGGGCACTATGTGCTGTCGCCACTGATTCTGGTCCCGGCGCTTTTGTTGGCTCTCGCCGTGCCGCTGCACACCGCGTATGCCGAATATTCGAGCAACACCCATTGGCTGATGTTGGTGCTGGGGCCGGTTACCGTCGCTTTTGCAGTACCGATCTGGCAGCAGCGGCAGATGCTGATGCGGCATTGGTCGGCGTTGTTGCTTGGGATGCTGGCGGGCAGCGTGGCGTCCATCGGCAGTTCGTTCGGGCTAGCCAAGGCGCTGGCGCTGGACAGTTCGGTGACGATGTCGCTGGTGCCACGTTCGATCACCACGCCTTTTGCCATGCCGCTGGCCCAGGACCTCGGCGGCGTACCGGAACTGACGGCGGTGTTTGTGATGTTCACCGGGGTGTTCGGGGCGATGCTCGGCGGCATTCTGCTCAAGTGGTTGCCCCTGCGCAGCGCCTTGGCTCGAGGGGCCTTGTATGGCGTCGGCGCGCACGGTGCAGGGGTCAGTCGGGCGCATGAAGTGGGGGGTGAAGAGGGCTCGGTGGCGGGGTTAGTCATGGTTCTGACGGGGTTGCTGAATCTGTTCGCCGCACCATTGTTGGCGGCAGTACTTTGACATGGATCCACGTTCGTTGGGGTACTGACTCGCTAGGCCATCAAGCTGGCTGCCAATGCAACTACACGATCCCCGGGGCGTGACTAGACTGTTGTAACGTCGGTAAACAATAGAAACCCCAAGAATAAAAATCAGAGGTTCCTTGCCGTGAACGTAGCCCCCGTCCAATCGCCACACAGTGTCAAAGATCAGGTCAGCGCCGCTGAGTGGCAGACCCGCGTCGATCTTGCCGCCTGCTATCGTCTGGTCGCCCTGCATGGCTGGGATGACCTGATTTTTACCCACATCTCGGCCAAGGTCCCCGGTACCGAAGACTTTCTGATCAACCCGTTCGGGCTGATGTTCCATGAGATTACCGCGTCGAGCCTGGTCAAGGTCGATCAGGCCGGCAACAAGCTGATGGACAGCCCCTACGAGATCAATCCGGCGGGTTACACCATCCATAGTGCGGTTCACGAGGTTCGTCACGATGTCGTCTGCGTGCTGCATACCCATACGGCGGCGGGTGTCGCGGTGTCGGCGCAGAAACAAGGCATTTTGCCGATCAGCCAACAATCATTGTTTGTCTTGTCCAGCCTGGCTTATCACGCCTACGAAGGTGTTGCGCTTAACCATGAAGAGAAGGCGCGACTGCAAGCCGACCTCGGCGAAAACAATTTCCTGATGCTGCACAACCACGGTCTGCTGACCTGCGGCGCGACCATCGCCGACACGTTCCTGATGATGTTTACCTTCCAGCGCGCCTGCGATATCCAGGTGCTGGCGCAGAACGGTGGCGCCGAGTTGATCGCCATCGAACCGCAGATTCTGGCAGGCGCCAAGGCAATGATCGCCGGCGTCACCAAAAGTGCTCAAGGGATGGGCGGCGCACTGGCCTGGCCAGCGCTGCTGCGCAAACTCGATAAACAAGACGCGGGTTATAAACTCTAATGGCACTCGCCGAGATTCCCCTGTGTGTCTGGCGCAAACGCGGCCAGACGTTCGTATTCCGTGGCCAGACCATCCGTTACTGGACGGCCGGGCAGGGTGAACCACTGTTGCTCATTCACGGCTTCCCGACCGCCAGTTGGGACTGGCACTTCCTGTGGCAGCCGCTGACCCAGCGCTATCGGGTGATTGCCTGCGACATGCTCGGCTTTGGCGACTCCGCCAAACCGGTGAATCGCGAATACAGCCTGCTGGAGCAGGCCGATCTGCAACAGGCCTTGCTGGCACACCTGGGAGTCGAGCAGCCGGTGCACCTGTTGGCCCACGATTATGGCGACAGCGTGGCCCAGGAACTGTTGGCCCGGCATTACGAAGCGCGCATCCATATCGCCAGTTGTGTGTTCCTTAATGGCGGCCTCTTTCCTGAAACCCATCGCCCGATACTGATGCAAAAACTTCTGCTCAGCCCCTTGGGCTGGATGATCGGGCGAGCCTTTTCCCGTGACGGTCTGGTGAAGAGTTTCCGGCAGATTTTCGGTCCGCAAAGTCGCCCCACAGAGAGCGAGATGGATGATTTCTGGAGCTTGATCGAGAGCAATCAAGGGCCACGGATCATGCACAAATTGATCGCCTACATCCCTGAGCGGCGTGCCCAGCGCGAGCGTTGGGTCAGCGCGATGCAGCGTGGTGAAGTGCCGTTGCGGGTGATCGATGGTGAGGTCGATCCGATCTCGGGCGCGCACATGGTCGAGCGTTATCGGGAACTGATCCCGAACCCGGACACGGTCTTGTTGCCCGGTATTGGCCACTACCCTCAGACCGAGGCGCCGGGACAGGTGCTCAAGCACTATCTGGAGTTTCGCGATCAGCTGGTTTCACCGCCGCGCAAGGCCGCCTGCTCCTGATTATCCCCCTGCCTTATCGCGTACCATTCAGCCTCACCCCAGTTCATTGTGACCCGCATCGCCGTGCCTGACACTCGGACTCATTGTCCCCTGGCCTGCTGGAGTCCCCCAATGAATGAGTCTGTGCGCTTCGAAGATAAAGTCGTGATTATCACGGGTGCAGGCGGTGGCCTGGGCCGGGCCCACGCGCTGCTGTTCGCCAAACAGGGCGCCAAAGTGCTGGTCAACGATCTCGGCGGCTCGACTCAGGGCGAAGGCGCAAACGCTTCGGCGGCCGACCGGGTGGTGGCCGAAATTCGTGAGGCCGGTGGCATCGCCGAGGCCAACCATGACTCCGTCACCGACGGCGACAAAATCGTTCAGAACGCCCTCGATACCTTCGGCCGTGTCGATGTAGTGGTCAACAACGCCGGGATCCTGCGCGACAAAACCTTCCACAAAATGGAAGACGGCGATTGGGACCTGGTTTACCGCGTCCACGTCGAAGGCGCCTACAAAGTCACCCGCGCCGCCTGGCCGTACCTGCGCGAGCAAAATTACGGCCGCATCATCTTCACCGCTTCGACCTCGGGCATTTACGGCAACTTCGGCCAGTCCAACTACGGCATGGCCAAACTCGGACTTTACGGCCTGACCCGCACCCTGGCCATCGAAGGCCGCAAGAACAACATCCTGGTCAACGCCATCGCCCCCACCGGCGGCACCCGCATGACCGAAGGCCTGATCCCGCCGCAAGTCTTCGAACAACTCAAACCGGAACTGGTCAGCCCGCTGGTGGTGTACCTCGCCAGCGAGAACTGCCAGGAAACCTCCGGGCTGTTTGAAGTCGGTGGCGGCTGGATGGGCAAGGTGCGCTGGGAACGAAGTCTCGGCGCGGGGTTTGATCCGCGGATTGGGTTCTCGCCGGAAGATGTGGCGGCGCATTGGCAGCAGATCTGCGACTTCGAAGGCGCGGCGCACCCGCAGGACAACCTTGAAGCGCTGAAGGAAATGATGGCGAATTTGCAGAAGTATTCGATTTAAAGGAAACCAGCAAGGTCACCGTTCTTGACCTGGCTGGTTCTTAATAGTCGGGCCCGACATCTGGTTTGCAGCGGTCTTCAAGGGAAATACTTGTCAACCAATGCCGCCAGATTCGCTGCCGTTTGCGCATCCATGATCCCGTCGTACGTTTCCGGGCGAAAGTGCAGTTGAAAGGCCCGAACAAGGTGTGTGAAGCCTTGTTCGGTTGACGCGCCGGAAACGTCGTACCCGTAGGTCTTGAACAGTTTGAGCAAGTCGCTTCGGGCTGGAATGCCGGTCTCGTTGTATTGCTGCAGATAGGTGTCTCGGGTGGCATCGTCGAACCAGGCACCGACGCCTTTCAAATAAAGGGCATGCCAGGGGAATTTCGGCCCTGGGTCACTCTTGCGGCCGACCGCAATATCCGAGTGCCCCAGAACAAGGGTCGGGCTGATATCCGGGTAACGTTCAAGGATGTTCAGCGCCAGCTCTTCAATGGCGGCAATTTGTTTTGGCTGATACGGCGGAAAGTTGAAAACCCCTTGGCTAAACGTTGCAAGGTTGACGATTTCAACGCCGATAGACGTGTCGTTCAGATTGCTTTGGTTGCCCCAGGTACTGACGCCCGCATGCCACGCACGTTTGGATTCGTCGACGAGATTGAACACTTCCTGCCCGGTATAACCTGCTTTCAAGTAGCTCGGATCGGTAATGTCGGGAACCAGATAGTGGGCACTGACATTCGGGCCGGTCAGTGCGTTGACCGAACTGGAGAAGTTGCCGGCTGTGTAGTGGAAAATCAGAAAGCGTACGCGGGTGTTGAAGCTTTTAGTGGCGCGGTATTTGTTGTAGTCAATGGGTCTCATGAATAGATTGCTCGCAATGAATTAGGTTAGTGTCAGCGCGCCATTGCAAATGAATGGCTGACTTGTTATTAACCTTAATCGTTGGGGCGGTTCGTATGATTACAGAACGATGTAGTCGATTTCCGAGAAGCGTGTAGGTGGTAGACAGTCTCTCACTGGTTCGCATGAATACTGGCTGCGAATGGACAGTATAAGAAGCAAGCACGAATGCTTGCTTCTTTGTTTGGATTACTGCGCTTCAGGTTTGAAGCCTGGTTTGCCGTTGGCTGCTCGCCAGGTTTTAATGGCGTTTAACGCGCCCGTTGGGCTGTCTTCAACACCATCTGCTGGGTAATATAAAATATCAGTGCCGTTTGGGTGTTCTGAAGTATCTACGATGTTGTCAACAATTGCGTCGTGCTCTTTCTCCGATGAGTAATCGCCTTCAAATAACCTGTTTATGAGGCTTAGGTATTCGGTTTCTGTGTATTCTTCGAATTTATTTTTTAATTTCATTTTTACATTTCTCCCTTTTTTGAATGGGCTTCGATGTGCTGCTTTGGTGTTAGTACACGAAGATTATCTATGTCGTAGACCGAGCCGCCTTCATTGATTGGCTTAACGTGGTGAATTTCAAATTTTTTACGTGCACCAACTTGATCCGAAAACAGAGCAGCCGGTGATAGCCCATTTCTAATATCAAGCTTGTTGACTTCGGTAAATTGATCAATCAGAAATTCGTCATTTGCCACGGCCTTCCAAAATACTCTGCGAAACGCTTTAAAACTCGAAAACTCCCGTCCTCGAAATTTATCCGCAATCTGCATCGGAATCGGCGCTCCTTCTCCCGTCGAGGCTGCACCCAACCAGTTTCCGGAAACTGGTTGTCCGGCGCCACTGGCAACACCGGGATCCTGTCGCCGATCCCTGAACATCGTGAATGTCGGAGGGATGCCGGACTCGATCGGAAAGACGGTGATGAAGCCACCAAATCCGTAGAGATCCAGCTCTGGAAACGGATCGATTCGCCCTGTGTCGGGGGTGACGGTAGCGCCTTCATAGATCGGCAGGTCAGTGTCGATCAGCGGAAATTCCGTTGAAGGATCCTGCGGTTCTACCAGCGGCGTCCAGGTGATGACGGGACCGTTGGAGACGGTGCTGCCGGAAACATAGACATTCTTGCGCGCGTCAAAGTGAGCAAGCTTTACGGGCACGCTGGCGGGTACTGTCACTCCGTCAGTGGTAACAACAACGATCTCTACCCTGTTGCCTATCGTCCTCGAGCCGAGTCTCACCGGCAGGTCGATTTCCCCTCCGACGGCTGCCAGTTCATACAGGTCGGCAGTTGAATCAGGAGCGAGTTCTGACAGCGGAACACTGACAGAGAAAAGATCACCATTACCCAGCCTGGAGGGAGCCAATAGAGCGGCGAACCCGACCAGGACCGGCGCTGCTACTGATGCGAGTGCTGCGATAGCCGCGGCTACCGCTGCTCGTAACGCGGTCCTGAGCGCCAAGGACGTCGCTGGACTAACGCCGAATGTTCCGAGTATGCCGGTAAACGTTGGGCCGAATGCCGCCATTGAACCGACATTGGCAAACGAGGGGCTTTGCCACCGAGCCTCTGTTTCCTCTCGCCATTGCGTCAGGAGGCGTGCCTGCTCGGCTTGTCGTTGGGTCTCAGCCTCTGCCGCTAGAAGAGCCTGTTGCCGCTCGCGCTCTTGCGCCTGCTTTTCCTTTTGCTGCCGTATTTTCAGATTCGCCAGTTGAGCTTGGCGTTGAGCCACGGCGGTAGCTGTATCAATGACTTTCCTGCGAGTCTCCCGACTCTGTCTTTCTGTTTGCAGTTGCTTTTGTATCTGCTCGATTCGCTGTTCCATTTCGGCTTGGAGACGAGCTTGCTCAGCTGCGAAATGCTGCGCGGCTGCTTCTGCATTAGCTTCAGCCTCGGCCAGCTCTCTTTTCAATCGAGCGATTCGTGCTTTTTCTTGAGCCTGATTTTGAGCCTGAAAATCAGCTAGCGCTTTAAGTTGTGCCTCTAGGCGTGCCGCATCAGCGATTTCTTTCAGGCGTTGCTGTTCAGCTGCGATCCGGGCGCGCTCGGCAGCTACTCGTTGTGCTTCCTGTTCTGCTGCCAATCGCGCTTGTTCCGCAGCCTGCAAGGCTGTGAGGGTTGTCACTAGATTGCCGTATCGCTGCTCAAGCGAATGGATTGTTTGGGATAACAGCCTTGCGTCATACGCTGCGTTGTAGGACTTGTTCCATGCCAGCATTCCAAGACTGTTTGCATGAAACGGTTTCTCCAGGGTCACACCTTTTTTAAGGATCTCCGGAAAGGGCCTGCCAATTGGGTCGTAGCCGTAATAACTATTGGCTATTGCTGTCTTGTTATCGAACTCGGCCCTCTTGCGTGCCGCCAGTCTGTTAATTACCTCCAGTTCTCGAGCAATTCCCTCAATAGGGGGAACTGGGTTGGTGGGTCCATTCAGTCTTGTCGCGGTAAGCTCGTTCTCAATAATTTGTGGCAGTTGTGTTAGTTGGGCTTGATATTCTTGTTCGGCTGTCGCGATGGTGTGGGTTATTTTTCTTACAACTCGGCCGGCGCCCGGAGGAAACCCGAATGCTCCGCTGTTATAGGTATTAGTAGGAGTTTGAGGTGCAGGGGTAAATCCGGGAGGGGCTACGCCTGTTGTCCAGACAGGCTCGGTCAATACAAAAGGTGGAGGTCTTTGCATATTCATATCCTTGTGAATGTGCTGGATGTCAGAGAAAGTTTGCGAACTTATAGAGAATATTTCGCAAACAACCGTTTTGTGCGGTTTCAAGTTACAGTTAAATTAGAAATCGTGGGTCTGATAAATGTGTGGGCTTTTACATTGAAATTCGACAGAGGTTTCGGATAAATAGGAGTAAGTGCAAAATTATCCACGGTGCATAAAGATGTTTCCTATGCAGGTATGGGAATCTTCTTGTAGGACTGCTTTAAACATCAAAAAGGCAGGAGACGGCGCCACAAAACCATCGCCCATAAAAAAGGCCGCTGCAAACGCAGCGGCCAAAGTAAGACGTTGGATCAAGGAGCAACAAATCAACGTCAGTGAACACGGGGCAATGAATCGAGAAATCTTCAGTTCATCTGAAATCTGTCGCTAATGGCATGGACTGGCCACCGCCATTGCTTCGTGCTTTCCGGCCGTTTTCCGTGAAAGCCCGGCAAGAATAAGGCCTTGAGCCAAAAGGAAAAACAGCGATTCATGACATGCACTGTTGCAGTATCGGCAACAGTTCCGCTCCTCATGGGGGATCTCATTCCTGTAGCAGCTGCCGAAGGCTGCGTTCGGCTGCGCAGCAGTCGTAAACCCTGCCTGCACGGTCATCCTGAAATACCGAGGTGGTTGATTAAACGACTGCTGCGCAGCCGAACGCAGCCTTCGGCAGCTGCTACAGGTTTGCGTTCACAACGCCCTATGCACCTGACTGATAACCCCCCATCCAGCCCATCCATAACCCGCGCAAATCCCCGTTCCATGTGGGCATTCATCCTTAGGAGGTACATCGCGAATACCTCCTTGGTGCGCTTATCGCTCCCAACGTGCGGCAGTAGGGTGTGGCCTTCTGTCACTCACCGGGGAAGACGCATGACAAAAACAACAATGCGCGCCATCTTCAAACCGCAGGCGCTGGCCGCCGCGGTGGCCTTGGGTTGCTGTGCCCAGGCGCAGGCTGTTTCATTCAACATTGGCGAAATCGAGGGGACGTTTGACTCTTCGCTGTCCATCGGCGCGAGCTGGGGCATGCGCGACGCCGACAAATCCCTGGTGGGCGTCGTCAATGGCGGGACCGGCCAGTCTTCGACCGGGGATGACGGGCGGCTGAACTTCAAGAAGGGCGAAACCTTCTCCAAGATCTTCAAGGGGATTCACGACCTCGAACTGAAGTACGGCGACACCGGGGTGTTCGTGCGTGGCAAGTACTGGTATGACTTCGAACTCAAGGACGAGGATCGTGAGTTCAAGCCGATCAGTGACAGCGGTCGTAAAGAAGGCGCCAAGTCCTCCGGGGCGCAGCTGCTCGACGCCTTCGTCTATCACAACTATTCCATCGCCGATCTGCCGGGCACTGTGCGCGCCGGTAAGCAGGTGGTGAGTTGGGGTGAAAGTACCTTCATCGGCAACTCGATCAACAGCATCAACCCGATCGACGTTTCAGCGTTCCGTCGTCCTGGCGCCGAAATCAAGGAAGGCCTGATTCCGGTGAACATGCTGTTCGCCTCGCAAAGCCTGACCGACCAACTCTCGGTGGAAGGTTTCTATCAACTGGAGTGGGACCAGACCGTTCTCGATAACTGCGGCACCTTCTTCGGTGTCGATGTGGCGGCAGACGGCTGCAACAAGAATTACACGGTTGCCAGCCCGGCGATCGCACCGTTGCAACCGATCGCTGCAGCGTTTGGCCAAGGCTTCGAGGTCAGTCAGGAAGGTGTGATCGTACCGCGTGGCGGTGACCGCGACGCCCGCGACTCCGGGCAGTGGGGGACGGCGCTGCGCTGGCTCGGCGACGACACCGAGTACGGTTTGTACTTCATGAACTATCACAGCCGTAGTCCGACGGTCGGGACCACCACTGCCGGCCTGACAACGCTGGCACGGATCCCGGCCATTGTCGGTGCCGCCAACAGAATCGCGCCCGGTACCGGGTCTGCACTGGCTCAGAGTGTGATGCTCGGACGCGGCCAGTATTACCTTGAGTACCCGGAAGACATTCGTCTCTACGGCGCGAGCTTTTCCACCACCTTGCCTACCGGCACGGCGTGGACTGGTGAGATCAGCTATCGCCCCAACGCTCCGGTACAAGTCAACACCAACGACCTGACTCTGGCCTTGCTCAACCCGATCGCAGGCGGCGCGGCATCGCCTATCGCCACCACGCCAGGTGCCGACAACAAAGGTTACCGCCGCAAGGAAGTGACGCAGATCCAGAGCACCCTGACGCACTTCGTCGACCAAGTGCTGGGTGCCCAGCGGCTGACCCTGGTCGGCGAGGCGGCGGTGGTGCGAGTCGGTGGTCTGGAATCGCGAACCAAACTGCGTTACGGCCGTGACTCGGTCTATGGCCAGTACGGTTTTGGCGGCGATACCGACGGTTTTGTCACCTCGACCTCCTGGGGCTACCGCGCCCGCGCGATCCTCGACTACAACAACGTCATCGCCGGGATCAACCTCAAGCCCAACCTGTCCTGGTCCCACGACGTCGCCGGCTACGGCCCCAACGGGCTGTTCAACGAAGGCGCCAAGGCGGTCAGCGTCGGCGTCGATGCCGACTACCGCAACACCTATACCGCGAGCCTCAGTTACACCGATTTCTTCGGTGGTGACTACAACGTCCTGGAAGACCGCGACTTCCTGGCGCTGAGCTTCGGCGTGAACTTCTGATCTGGCTGAGAAGGATGATTTTAATGCGCAAGATGATTCTGCAATGCGGCGCCCTGGCCTTGAGTCTGCTGGCTGCCAACGTGATAGCGGCGGTCTCGCCGGAAGAAGCGAACAAACTCGGCACCAGCCTCACGCCGTTGGGCGGCGAGAAGGCCGGCAATGCCGATGGCTCGATCCCGGCCTGGACCGGTGGCATCCCGAAAAACGCCGGCGCGGTGGACAGTAAAGGTTTCCTGGCTGACCCGTTTGCCAATGAAAAGCCGCTGTTTACCATCACCGCGGCGACGGTCGACAAATACAAGGACAAGCTCTCCGATGGCCAGATAGCGATGTTCAAGCGCTACCCCGAGACCTACAAGATCCCGGTTTATCCAACCCACCGTACCGTGGCCGTACCAGCGGACATCGATGAGTCGGCCAAGCGCAGCGCCTTGAACGTGACGCCGATCAACGACGGTAACGGTCTGGCCAATTTCACCGGCAACCGCTATTACGCCTTTCCTATTCCGAAGAACGGTGTCGAGGTGATCTGGAACCATATCACCCGTTATCACGGCGGGAACCTGCGTCGCACCATCACCCAGGCAACGCCTCAGTCCAATGGTGATTTCACCGTCATCCGATTCAAGGACGAGGTTGCGGTACCTTCGTTGCTCGGTGATTTTAAACCGGGCAGCGATGAAAACGTCCTCAGCTATTTCAAGCAGGAAGTCACCGCGCCTGCGCGCCTGGCGGGTAACGTGTTGCTGGTTCACGAGACCCTCGATCAGGTCAAGGAACCGCGCAAGGCCTGGATTTACAACGCGGGCCAGCGACGTGTGCGCCGTGCGCCTCAAGTGGCCTATGACGGCGTGGGGACCTCGTCCGACGGGCTGCGCACCACCGACAACTTCGACATGTTTTCCGGCGCACCGGATCGCTACGACTGGAAGCTGGTCGGCAAGAAAGAAATGTACATCCCTTACAACAGCTACAAGCTCGACTCGCCCAGCCTCAAGTACACCGATGTGATCAAGGCCGGGCATATCAATCAGGATCTGACCCGCTATGAGTTGCACCGGGTCTGGGAGATCGTGGCCACGGTCAAGCCGAACGAGCGGCACGTGTATGCCAAGCGTCACATGTACATCGACGAAGACAGCTGGCAGGTGGCGCTGGCCGATCACTACGACGGTCGCGGTCAGCTGTGGCGCGTCGCAGAAGGTCACGCTCAGTTCTACTACGATCACCAGGTTCCAGCCTATACGGTCGAAGCCCTGTATGACCTCATTGCCGGTCGCTACATTGCGTTGGGGATGAAGAACGAGGAAAAGCGCAGCTTCGAATTCAACATTGATGCCAAAGCAGGGGACTACACGCCAGCAGCCTTGCGGAGTACAGGGGTGAGGTAATCAGTCCTACAGGCTCCTACACAAAAAGGTGACCTCGTGGTCACCTTTTTTATAGGTGCCGATCAGTGTGTTGAATACTTCTTCAACAAGCTGCAAAGAGAGGGCTAGGGTGGCGCCACAACTATAAAAAGGCGCACCACTATGACCGCCATGACGCTGTGTCTGGACCGTCCTGGACACCTGCCCCGTCTGTCTTCCCACCACCTGTCTCGCGACCGGTTGATCGAACCGTTACTGGCATCGACGGCGCGGGTGAAATTGCTCTGTGCGCCTGCCGGTAGTGGCAAGAGTGCGCTGCTCGCCGAGTGCCTGTTGCAGGCGCCCGCGCAGTGTCAGGTCTGTTGGTTGCCGTTGGTGGGAGAGCCGATCAATGTGGTCGATTTTCGGCAGCGGTTGGCTCAGGCGCTGGGGCTGAACTCGTCGGATGAGCCCGCGTTGCTGGAGTATCTGGCGCGGTCACAGACGGCGACCTGGCTGTTTCTCGATGACTATTGCCGCGTCCCGAACCCCGAGTTGGACCTGCTGCTGGATCGCATGCTAACGGTCAGCAGCCCGATGTTGACCTGGTGGTTGGGCGCCCGCCGTCGCCCGCAATGCAACTGGCCGCGCTTGCTGCTCGATGATGAGTTGTATGAGTGCGAGCGCGCCACGCTGGCGTTCAATCAAGCTGAAGTCGCCATGCTGTTGCACCACCTGCCACCCACGGATGCATACGCCGTCGCCGGCAAGATCATCCAGCACAGTGGCGGCTGGTGCGCCGGCGTACGGATTGCGCTGCTGCAAAAATGCGACTGGTCACACAACAACACGCTACATAGCAGAACGAACACCTTGCTCGATTATCTGGAGCATGAGTTGTTCATTACGCTGACGCCGGAGCTGACGGAAGCCTGGCGCGTACTCGCCCATTTACCGCGATTCAATGCAAGGCTGTGCGATCACCTGTTTGGCGCGGGTGAAGGTGCGCAATGTTTGAGGACGTTGCAAGAACTGGGTTGTTTTATCGAGCCTTGGCAGGGCTCGGCAGACTGGCTGCAGATTTTCCCCCCACTCACTCAGTTGATGCGCGATGAGCAATGGCCGGCGGGACGTTCCTGGCATCGTCGTGCCTGCCAGTGGTTTGCGGCCGAACTCGATTGGAAAGCTGCCTTCGAACAAGCGCTGCTGGCTGAAGAGTTCGAGGTCGCCGTCAGCCTGTTGCAGCACTTCAGTTTCGAGCATTTGTTCGAGGAGCAAACGGTAGTGCTGTTGTTGCGTTTGCATGAGCAGCAAGGCGAGGAACTGACGCTGGGCAGCCCACAATTGGTCGGATTGATTACAGCTGCGCTGTTATTCGCTGGACGTTTCGAACAGGCGACTGCCTGTATCGCTCATTTGGCGCATTTCACGCCTCAACCTTCGGCCGTGCTTCAGCGTCAACTGATTGCACGTTGGCAGGCCTTGCAGGGTTGGTTGCTGCATTTACAGGGACGAATGGAGGCTTCGCACGCGCACTTTCTTGACGCGTTGAGCGCGCTCGATCCCGAATGCTGGACGGCGCGCTTGATGTGTTTGTCCGGTCTGACGCAACAGGCATTGCTAAGGGGCGAACTCGACGTGGCGCAAACCCACAACCGCGAGGCGCTGTGCCTGGCGCGGGCACGAGGTTCGCTGGTGTTCGAGGGCCTGATGGAACTCGATCATGCGCAGTTGCTGGAGCAGCGTGGCGCCCCGGCTCGCGCCGAGAGTTTGTTGTTCAACATACATCAACTGCTCTGCCAGCAGGCCGACCGGCCCGCGCCGTTGCTTGGGCGTATCGCTTTGCGACGTGGGCGACTGGCGTTAACCATGGGCCAGGATGAACACGCACGCGAGTGCTTTCAGCGCGGTCTCGAGTTGTGTCTGCGTAGTCACGACAAGCGTGTGTTATATGGATTTCTTGGTCTCGCGCAACTGGCGGCCAATCAGGGTGATTACACCCAGGCGTTTGTCCAATTGCGCGATGCTGAACGGCTGATGCAGCAGCGGCAAATTCCGGATACCGTCTATCGTGGCGTCCTGTTGCAAGTCAGCAGTCAGTTCTGGTTGCAGCAGGGGCGACCGCAACTGGCCCATGAGGCACTGACGCGGGTACTGCGTCATTATTGTGGGCCGCAGGCTCGCCAGGCTCCCCCGGCAACACTGGAGCTTATTCCGCGGATTGAGTATCTGTTGATTCTGGCCGAGGTTTATCTGCAACAGCTCAGCGACGCCGCAGCGTTGCTTCAAACTCTGATCGGCAATGCGCACGCCAACGGTATGTACGCCCTCGAAGCGGAATTGCATCTGGCGCGGGCCGAAGTGATCTGGCTTCAAGGTGAATCGCAGCTGGCCACTGCAGCTTTGCAAGAAGGGGAGCAAATGATCAGCCGTTGCCAAGGGCGGCAAGCGTGGCGCGAGTTGCAATTGCGACAACCCCAGTTGCTGCGTACATCTGCAGCGGAGGTGTCGATCACCGAACTGTCTGTTGAGGCTCACAGTTCCAGTTCCCTCAGTAAACGGGAACTTGAAGTTTTGCAGTTGATCGCACAGGGCAACTCCAATCAACAGATTGCCGATGTATTATTCATCTCGTTACATACAGTAAAAACTCACGCCCGTAGAATCAATGGAAAGTTGGGGGTTGAACGCAGAACGCAAGCTGTGGCCAAGGCTAAGTTGTTAGGTGTGTGCTCGTAAAAGTTGTCTGTGTGTGATGTTGTTTATATGTGCTTGCTTTTGTGTGTTTCTATTTCTGGTAATAAGTTGTTCGCTTCTATAATATTTTGTGCTTTTTGGTTTGTATTGCTTTGCATTGTTCTGGAGTAAGTTTTCGCTAAGTGCTTTGACGCCAAGTCAGGCATAAACGTGTTAACAAAGGACGATGAATATGAACAGTTTATTTAATGCAAAGACGTTGATTGCCAACGCAAGACCCTCGTGGCTGGACGGAATAACTCAGAATGATCGCGAGTACTATTTAAGTCAGGAGAAGCGGCTGGCTGCGAGTGAGAGTGAATTGGAAAAACAGTTGGGGCATTTCAGCTCGCTCAAGGACTATGCCCGTAGTACTGCCAATCAGCACATTAAACTGAAGTTTGACCAAGACCTGGATGCCGATGAAATTGTGTGTAATGCTCGTTATACATTCCAGGTGGGAGGGCGGAAGATCGAGCAGGAAGATACTCGCACCCTGACCGAGCAGTTCATCTACGGCCTTTACGAGGAGGGGCAAAGGGCCGAACTCGTATTCAAGGGTGACGGACTTCCCGCCGAACTGAATCAGCAATGGTTTGAAAAGATCATGACCTCCAATACCCGGGCTGACTACGGTGCCGAGTTTCGTTCTCAGTATCAGCGTCCAGAAGTCATGCAAGCCTTGAAGAACGTCATGATCGAGCGCCTGTTTCTGAGTGCGATGGCTGCTCGCTATCAGGGGCACATCAACGACAAGAACTTCGAACGAATTGTCGCCGCCGTGCTCGGCGACCAGGAACTCACCATTGATGGCGTGCGCCTCATCGACAACACGCGTGCGCTTGAGCAGTTGATTCTGATCGCAAGACGCGATGGTCAGGGCGGTTTCTTGCTGTATGCCCCAGGCTCGCCAGGTGGACAGGACTGGTACGAATGCCAGGATTTGCGACGAGTAGGCATGCGGGTTGGCGAATGGACAATAGACGGCAAAGGTCGGGACTACCTGACCTGGCAGTCCCACACTTGGGATCGAGAAGCCATTGCCACCTATCTGAAACAGGTCGAACGTCTGCCGAATACCTGGAAGGGAGTGAGCCTGGTTGTATGGTATTACAAAGGCGATGCAGTACTGAACGGCTTCATTGGAAACATTCGCGCCTGGCGAGTGGCCGAGGAAGAGTCCCGGACACCTTACCTTTATCGAGGGGCTTCCGACGCTGAACGCCAGAACTTTGCCCGCACTCGGTGCGAACTCAAGGCCTTGCAGGTCATTGCCACCCGTGAAGGCGGTTTCATTCCCTATGACAAGTTCTGCTTCGATCTGATTAAACAGCGTATCGAGCAAGTGCTGGCTGACAGGGGGGAGCAGGCAACGGTCAATCCTGATCGCATCTTTGTCTCCGTCAGTCCGCAATTGGGTATGACACTGACCGAACTGATCAGCACCGAAACGCATTTTTACGCCGATGAAAAACAAACGCCTTGGAGCTATCCGCGATTTACCCTGGAACATGATCATCCGCCGATCAGCAAACTTGATATCCGGGATATTGCCGGCTGGTCGCGTACGCTGCGCCCGGGCGAAAAGTACATCGAAATGCTGCGTTCGACGCATTTGAATAGAAGCCATCCCGAGGGTGCGCTTAAACGAATGGTTCACCTGGAAGTCCACCGCCGCCAAATGAAAGTGGGGGTGATGCAGGAACGTTTTAACGGTCGTTTGACTGCCGAGCAGTCTCGGGAACTGATGACTGTGATTGAAGCCCTGGAAAAAATTGACACGCGATCGATGAGTCCCATAGGTGAATATCCGAGTGAAGTTCGCTACAGCGCAACGTTCAAGTTTCATTTGCGAGACAAACTGGTGGTCGGCGTATACGTTTTCCGATTGGTCATTGGTGGTCGGATTGAGGAGTTCCTGTATACACCTGACG
Source organism: Pseudomonas sp. PMCC200344 (assembly GCF_030053095.1). Taxonomy (NCBI): domain Bacteria; kingdom Pseudomonadati; phylum Pseudomonadota; class Gammaproteobacteria; order Pseudomonadales; family Pseudomonadaceae; genus Pseudomonas; species Pseudomonas sp. PMCC200344. The sequence continues at coordinate 1,067,554 of NZ_CP125618.1, forward strand.
CACCTGACGGCCGACTGATTCGTCCGCATTCGGAATTTGTGTCCGCCGTCAAGAAACTTAAATTCGGCAACTATTTCTATGACCGGGTTCGTAGTAAGGATCAGCAAGTGGTGCGTACTTACATCACCGATCTGGAAGAGCTTGGCAATGAGGCCCCGGTTCTTCGACGCGACAGTCGCGTCAGAGACTTGGGCAGCAGTTATGACGATCTGATTAATCGCACGATTTCCGATATCGATGAAAAGACCGAAAGCCTTAACGAAGTCATCTTCAAGCTGGTGTTCGAGGCGGTGCAGGCTGCGGCCACCGTTGTCAGCGTGGTGATTCCGCCGGTGGGCATTGCAATGAGTGTGGTGTTGTTCACCAAAAGCACGCTGCAAGGTGCCGAAGCCTATAACGACGGGGATCGCGCCACTGCGGCAAAGCATTTTCTGGATGCACTGATCGAACTGGCGTCGCTGGGTAAAGCCGGTTACAGCTGGGGCCAGCCAACCAAGTTGCAGAAGACCTTTTTCGGATTGGCGGGCGATATGTATTCGGTTCAGAAGTTTTACAGCCAGGTGACCGGGCATCAGAGTTTGCCTTCACGGGCGCTCGAGGCCATTCAAGCTATTCTCGATGATCCACAAGCCCTCGACAGTAGAACTCGTCTGCTGTAACGGCTGAGATATTCCTCCCTTGTATTCATCGATAAGGAAATTGGCGTAAGACGTTAAATTCCATCGTGCTGCACAACATCTCGTGTCAATGAATCCGGGATCGGTTCATACCCCATCCGCCAACTAACGGCCCGCGTCGCAGCCAACAACCGCTGCGCCGCCGGGCCGTTTTCGTCGGCGTGAAACAACGACGCCGGGCCGACAATGGTCATCACCGCCGCAACATTCCCGACAGCATTGAACACCGGAGCCGACAACGCATCGACCCCCGGCATCAGCAAGCCATGTACATGATGCAGACCGCGTTCGCGGATCTGTTCGCACAACGCCGCATAGGCTTGATCTTCCGCCAGCGCATGTGAAGCGCCGCTTTGCAGTTCCTGCTCGCGCAAGTCCACGGTTTCGCGCTTCGGCAGATAGGCGCCAAACACCAGCCCTGTTGAAGAACTGAGCAACGGCAACACCGAGCCCAATTGCGTCACCACCGTCACCGCGCGTACCGCCGGTTCGATGTGCACTACGGTCGCGCCTTGATTGCCCCACACCGCTATAAAGCAGGTTTCATTCAGATCGTCACGCAATTCGGCCAGGGGCAGGGCGCCGACTTTCAGCACGTCCATACTGTTGAGTGCGGCGAGACCGACGCGCAAGGCTTCGCGCCCCAGACCGTAATGGTTGGTGGCTGCGTTCTGTTCAGCAAAACCGCTGGCAATCAACGCCTGCAAATAGCGGTGAACCTTGCTCGCCGGCATCTGTACGTGTTCGGCCAGGCGCGACAGTGAAGTCGATGGCGATAACTCGGCCAAGGCCTTGAGGATGTCGGTACCAACCTCGGCCGAGCGGACTTTCTGTTTATCGTTGCTGCGCGGCGTTTCCATGGAGGCGGTCTGATCCCGGGACGAATGGGCGTCTTTATAGCTTGACGGTCAATACCAATCAAATTACGTTAAGCGTAATCGAATTACGATAAAAATAACCCGGGCGTGCCGAGACCTCTTCAATGGAGCAACGGGCCATGCCTACTCCCTGTTCAGGAGGCTCCATGAACCTCGATTCAACGGCGCCCGAGCTGGCTTATCAGTCCGGCTTCGGCAACGAATTCAGCAGCGAAGCGCTGCCCGGCGCACTGCCCGTCGGCCAGAATTCCCCGCAAAAAGCGCCTTACGGTCTCTACACCGAACTGTTCTCCGGCACGGCATTCACCGTGCCTCGCAGCGAAGCGCGGCGCACCTGGATGTACCGCATTCAGCCGTCGGCCAATCACCCGGCGTTCGTCAAACTGGATCGGCAACTGGCCGGCGGCCCGTTGGGTGAAGTGACCCCCAACCGTCTGCGCTGGAACCCGCTGGATGTTCCGAGCGAGCCAACCGATTTCATCGACGGGCTGGTGAGCATGGCCGCCAACTCGGGCGCGGAAAAACCGGCCGGGATCAGCATCTACAGTTACCGCGCCAACCGCTCCATGGAGCGCGTGTTTTTCAACGCCGATGGCGAACTGCTGCTGGTACCGGAGCTGGGACGCTTGCGCATTGCGACCGAATTGGGCGTGCTGGAACTGGAGCCACTGGAAATCGCCGTGCTGCCGCGCGGTCTGAAATTCCGCGTCGAACTGCTCGACCCGCAAGCTCGCGGCTACATGGCCGAGAACCACGGCGCGCCGCTGCGCCTGCCGGACTTGGGGCCGATCGGCAGCAACGGCCTGGCCAACGCGAGGGACTTCCTGACCCCGGTCGCGCATTACGAAAACCTCAAGCAACCGACCACGCTGGTGCAGAAATTCCTCGGCCAGTTGTGGGGTTGTGAGCTCGACCATTCGCCGCTGAACGTGGTCGCCTGGCACGGCAATAACGTGCCGTACAAATATGACCTGCGTCGTTTCAACACCATCGGCACGGTCAGTTTCGATCACCCGGATCCGTCGATCTTCACTGTCCTGACGTCGCCGACCAGCGTCCACGGTCTGGCCAATCTCGACTTCGTGATCTTCCCTCCACGCTGGATGGTCGCCGAGAAAACCTTCCGGCCACCGTGGTTCCACCGCAATCTGATGAACGAATTCATGGGCCTGATCAAGGGCGAGTACGATGCCAAGGCCGAAGGTTTCGTGCCCGGCGGTGCGTCCTTGCACAGTTGCATGAGCGCCCACGGCCCGGACGGCGAAACCTGTACCAAGGCGATCAACGCTGAACTCGCGCCAGCGAAAATCGACAACACCATGGCCTTCATGTTCGAGACCAGCCAGGTGCTGCGCCCGAGCCGTTTCGCGCTGGATTGCCCGCAACTGCAAAACAACTACGATGCCTGCTGGGCCACGCTGCCCGCCACTTTCGACCCGACCCGGAGATAACCCATGACTCAGACTTCCATCACTCGTAGCTGGGTTGCCTCCGCCAACGGCCATGCTGATTTCCCTCTGCAGAACCTGCCGCTGGGCGTGTTCAGCCTGAAGGGTTCGGCACCGCGCAGTGGCGTGGCCATTGGCGAACATATCTTTGATCTGGAAGCTGCACTGGACGCCGGGCTGTTCGATGGCGTCGCAAAAACTGCTGTCGAAGCCACCCGTGGCGGCCAGTTGAATGCGTTCTTCGAACTGGGTCGCGAGGCTCGCGTTGCCCTGCGCGAACGCCTGCTGGAACTGTTCAAAGAAGGCAGCACCCTGCACGGCAAGATCGAAGCCCAAGGCGCAAAACTGCTGCCGCTGGCGGCGAATTGCGAGATGCACTTGCCGGCAAAAATCAACGACTACACCGATTTCTACGTCGGCATCGAGCACGCGCAAAATGTCGGCAAACTGTTCCGTCCCGACAACCCGCTGCTGCCGAACTACAAGTACGTGCCGATCGGCTACCACGGCCGCGCCTCGACCATTCGCCCGTCTGGCACTGACGTTCGCCGTCCGAAAGGCCAGACATTGCCAGCCGGCCAGACCGAGCCGACTTTTGGCCCATGCGCACGTCTGGACTATGAGCTGGAGCTGGGCATCTGGATCGGTCAGGGCAACGAGATGGGCGACTCGATCGCCATCGGTGACGCCGCTGATCACATCGCCGGTTTCTGCTTGCTCAATGACTGGTCGGCGCGCGACATTCAGGCTTGGGAATACCAGCCACTGGGGCCATTCCTGTCCAAGAGTTTCATCACCAGCATCTCGCCTTGGGTGGTGACTGCCGAAGCGCTGGAGCCGTTCCGTCGTGCTCAGCCGGCACGTCCGGAAGGCGATCCGCAGCCGCTGCCGTACCTGTTCGACAAGCGCGATCAAGCGGCGGGTGCCTTCGACATCGAACTGGAAGTGCTGCTGCTCACCGAAGGCCTGCGCGAACAAAACCTGCCGGCCCATCGCCTGACCTTCAGCAACACCAAACATATGTACTGGACCGTGGCGCAAATGGTCGCGCACCACAGCGTCAACGGCTGCCAGTTGCAGGCCGGAGACCTGTTCGGTTCGGGCACCTTGTCGGGGCCGGAAAACGGTCAGTTCGGTAGCCTGCTGGAAATCACCGAGGGCGGTAAAAAACCGATCGAACTCGCGTCCGGCGAAGTGCGTAAGTTCCTTGAGGACGGTGACGAAATCATCCTGCGGGCTCGTTGCACCCGCGACGGTTTTGCCTCCATCGGTTTCGGTGAATGCCGCGGCAAAGTGCTGCCGGCGCGCTAAGAGGATCGGGTCATGGAACTCTATACCTACTACCGTTCGACATCGTCCTATCGGGTGCGCATTGCGTTGGCGCTCAAGGGGCTGGATCACCAGGCGCTGCCGATCAATCTGATCGCACCGCAAGGTGGCGAACATCGACAGCCGCCGTATCTCGGCATCAACCCGCAAGGCCGGGTGCCGGCCTTGCGCACCGACGAAGGCGAACTGCTGATCCAGTCGCCGGCGATCATCGAATACCTGGAGGAACGTTATCCACAGGTACCGCTGCTCTCCAAGGACTTCGCTGCTCGCGCCCATGAGCGTGGTGTGGCGGCGGTGATCGGCTGCGACGTGCATCCTCTGCACAACGTCAGCGTACTCAACAAGCTGCGGCAGTTGGGGCACGATGAACCGCAAGTGGTGGAGTGGATCGGGCACTGGATCAGCCAAGGTTTGGCGACTGTGGAGCAGTTGATCGGCGATGAGGGTTACTGCTTTGGTCCGACGCCTGGGCTGGCGGATGTTTACCTGATTCCGCAGCTGTACGCGGCCGATCGCTTCAGCATTGCACTTGAGGCGTATCCGCGGATTCGTCGAGTGGCGGCGTTGGCGGCGACGCATCCGGCATTCATCGAGGCGCATCCGGCGAACCAGCCAGACACACCGTAAAACGTTATCAATGGACGATGGAGTTAGGCGGCAGGTGCCCTAATCGCTCAGTCAGGCGAATCCGCTGGATCGGGTCGTCACTGAGCAGCAGGGCATGCTCCAGGTCAAAGCGCTCGGCGTTCGGGCAATCCAGCCGTTGATAGAGGCTGGCCCGGGCCAGGTAGTCGGAGGCACTGGCGTTGCCCAGTTCCAGCACTCGTTCGGCGTCGATCAGGGCGCCGATGTAGTCATCGTTAGAAAGGTGTAACTGACGCAGGTTGCGCGACAGCCGCTGCAGCATTTGCACCGGCTCGGCGGTGAGCAAATGCTCGGCGCCAAGCTTCATGTTCGGGCCGTACTGGCGTTGCAGCAGTTCCCGGCAATCGTTGGGGTACAACCGACGTCCGCCGCATGGGTCGAGCAGGTGATCGGCGCCCGGTACCCGTAGCAGGAAATGCCCGGGGAAGTTGACGCCAACCATGGGAATTTCCAGACCTTTGGCCAGTTCCAGAGCAATCAATCCCAGACTCAGCGGCTGCCCGCGTCTGCGTTCCAGCACTTTATTGACCAGCGCGACTTGCGGACGCAATGGCGTGGAGTCGTCCTGAGCGAATCCCAGGTCATTCATACGCCGTAACAACGGCTGGGCCAACTCGCTCACCGGCAACATCGGCAAGCCATGACTGACCCGTTGTTGCAGGTCCTTGAAATCGTTCAGCACCGCCTCGGGATTTACCTCAGTGTTGTGTTCGGTGGCAATCCACAGCGCCGCCTCGAACAGCGCGGGCGGTGAACGTTGCAGGCAGTCGAAGAAGCGTTGGCGGGGGGTCATCAAAATCTCCGGGTAATGCCTCGTTTTAGCCCCGTCTCCGGCATTCGTCCAGTGCCGAACATAGGCGGTTGCAGGTTATGTCCGAAAGTCTGCATGGCGGCGTCGCTTATTCCGGTGCGCTTCTGCAATTTTCGGGCGCAAGCCTATACTGGCGACTATAAGAAGTGATTCGGGAGCCCTACGATGTTCGCTCTCATGCAAAGCACTCGCCTTGAATCGCTGCATCTGAGCGTCGATTCGGTCACCGGGTTGAAGGCGGTCATTGCCATTCATAACAGCCGTCTGGGGCCTGCCCTCGGCGGGTGTCGTTACCTTGCCTATCCGAGCGACGAGTCCGCCGTCGAGGATGCGGTGCGCCTCGCCCAAGGCATGAGTTACAAGGCGGCGTTGGCCGGCCTGGCTCAGGGTGGCGGTGTTGCGGTGATTGTTCGCCCCGTTCATGTGGAAAACCGCGCCGCGCTATTTGAAGCTTTCGGGCGTTGCATCAATCAGCTTGACGGCCGCTACATCACTGCCATCGACAGTGGTACCTCGGTGGCGGACATGGATTGCATCGCCCAACAGACCCAATACGTCACCAGCACCACCTCGGCGGGCGACCCTGCACCGCACGCAGCGATGGGCGTGTTCACCGGTATTCGTGCCACCGCCATGGCCCGGCTGGGCAGCGATAACCTCGAAGGCCTGCGAGTGGCGATTCAAGGGCTCGGCAACGTTGGCTATGCCCTCGCCGAACAACTGCACGCCGCCGGTGCCGAGCTGCTGGTCAGTGACATTGATCACGGCAAAGTGCAGTTGGCGATGGAGCAACTCGGCGCTCACCCGATCGCCAACGAAGCGCTGCTCAGCACCCCTTGCGACATTCTCGCGCCCTGCGGCCTCGGTGGCGTGCTCAACAGCCACAGCGTGACGCAATTGCGCTGCGCGGCGGTGGCCGGCTCGGCGAACAACCAATTGACCCATCTGGAAGTCGCCGATCAACTGGAGCGGCGGGGCATTCTGTATGCGCCGGATTACGTGATCAATTCCGGCGGGCTGATCTACGTTTCGCTCAAACACCGCGGCGAAGAACTCACGACCATCACCGCACACCTGTCGAAAATCAGCTCACGCCTGACCGAAGTCTTCGCCCATGCCCAGGCGGAAAAACGCTCGCCGGCCCGAGTGGCTGACGAGTTGGCGGAGAAAGTGCTGTATCGATGAGGTTGAACCGATGAAGGAGTGAGGGCCTATCCGGCAGACTTGCTCCCAAGGCCTGGCGCCACAAGCGTCAGTCTTGACTGACGCACGCTGACGCGACGTGCCAGGAGCCCCTGTGATGCCTCACAAGGTCGAGCTGCCTTACACCCGATTTTTATCCCCTGACGGCCAATTGCTCGGCGAACTTCCTGCCTGGGCCGACGATTTCAGTTTGCTGACGCGCCTTTATCGGCAGATGGTCCTGACCCGCCTTTTCGATCAGAAAGCCGTCGCCCTGCAACGCACCGGGCGCATCGGCACTTATGCGCCGACGTTGGGCCAGGAAGCCATTGGCGTCGCCGTCGGCAGCGTGATGCACGCCGAAGACGTGCTGATTCCGTATTACCGCGACACCGCCGTGCAGTTGATGCGTGGGGTGCGAATGGAAGAAATCCTCCTGTACTGGGGCGGCGACGAGCGCGGCAGCGACTTTGCCGAACCGGCGGCGGCCCAGGACTTTCCGATTTGTGTGCCGATTGCCACCCAGGCCTTGCATGCCTGCGGCGTTGCCAGTGCATTCAAAATCCGCGGCGAACATCGGGTCGCCGTCACCACCTGCGGTGACGGCGCCACCAGCAAGGGCGATTTCCTCGAAGCCCTCAACGTCGCCGGTGCCTGGCAGTTGCCGGTGGTGTTCGTGGTCAATAACAACCAATGGGCGATCTCGGTGCCACGACGGATTCAGTGCGGCGCCCCGACCCTGGCACAGAAAGCGATCGGTGCCGGGTTCCACGGTGAGCAGGTCGACGGCAATGACATGCTCGCGGTTTACGACCGAGTACACGTGGCCCTCGAAAGGGCGCGTCACGGTAAAGGCCCAGTGTTGCTGGAATGCCTGAGCTATCGCCTCGGCGATCACACCACCGCTGACGATGCCACACGCTACCGGCCGGCGGACGAGGTCAAGCAGGCCTGGCTCGAAGAGCCGGTCAAACGCCTGCAACGTTTCATGGTCGACCAGGGCGTGTGGGACGAAGGCCGCGAACAGGCGCTGATCAGCGAATGCCAAGGCTTGGTGCAGCATGCTGTGGATAACTTCGAAGCGGCGGGTACACAGGCGCCCGAATCGATCATGGATCACGTCTACGCCCAATGGCCGGAGCCCCTCGCCGGGCAGCGTGAAGAGTTGCTCGAAAGGGCGGCGCGCCGCGCGGGAGATTCGAGCCATGAGTAACGGCAAAGTCACGTTGCTGGAAGCGGTGAATCTCGCGCTGCATCGGGCGATGAGCGAAGACGAGAACGTCATCGTCCTCGGTGAGGATGTCGGAGTGAACGGCGGCGTGTTTCGCGCCACCCAAGGGCTGCGCGACAGCTTTGGCTTCAAGCGAGTCATCGACTCGCCGCTGGCCGAAACCATGCTCGGCGGACTGGTGGTCGGCATGGCCGCTCAGGGCCTGAAACCGGTGGTGGAAATCCAGTTCATGGGTTTCATCTACGCGGCCATGGAACACCTGGTGTCCCACGCCAGCCGCATGCGTAATCGCACGCGCGGGCGGATCACATGCCCGATGGTGATGCGCACGCCGATGGGCGCAGGGATTCGCGCGCCGGAACATCACAGCGAAAGCACTGAAGCATTGTTCGCGCACATTCCAGGGCTGCGGGTGGTGATTCCGTCATCGCCGGCCCGGGCCTATGGCTTGTTGCTGGCGGCCATCGATGACCCTGATCCGGTGGTGTTTCTCGAACCGACCCGGCTCTATCGCATGAACCCGCAAACGCTGGTGGATGACGGTAAACGCCTGCCGCTGGACAGCTGTTTCACCCTGCGCGAAGGCAGCGACATCACTTTGATCAGTTGGGGTGCCAGTGTGATGGAAACCCTGCAAGCCGCCACCGCATTGGCCGAGCGGGGCGTCTCGGCGGAAGTGATCGATGTCGCGAGTATCAAGCCGCTGGACCTCGACACCCTGGAAGCCTCGGTGCGCAAGACCGGTCGTTGCGTGATCGTCCACGAGGCACCGCGCTCCTGCGGCGTCGGTGCGGAAATCGCCGCGAGCCTCTACGAGCGGGTGTTGCTGGAATTGCAGGCACCGATCCAGCGAGTTACCGCGCCGGACATTCCACCGCCGCTGTATCGACTGGAATCGCTGTACATGCCGAACGTCGAGGACATTCTTCAGGCTTGCGACAACGTACTGCACTTTTCCTGAACCCAAGGAGGCTGCGATGAAATATTTCAAACTGCCGGATCTGGGCGAAGGTTTGCAGGAGGCGGAAATCGTCCGTTGGCACGTCGCAGTCGGCGATACCGTCAATGCCGATCAACTGTTGGTATCGGTAGAAACCGCCAAGGCGCTGGTGGATATCCCCGCACCCTATGACGGCGTGGTGGCGAAGCTCTACGGCGGCGAGGGCGATATCATTCACGTTGGTGAACCCTTGCTCGGCTACGAAGGTGAAGCCGATGCGGGCACCGTGGTCGGGCGACTCGAAGGTGGCGGCAGCAGTCAGGAGGACTCGTTTTTCATCGGGGCGGCCCCCTCGACCCGGGAGCACCTGGCGACTCGCGCCACGCCGGCCGTGCGGCAACTGGCTCGGCAACTCGGCGTGGAGTTGAGCGGGTTGACGGGCTCTGGCCACGAGGGGCTGATCACCCGTACGGATGTGGAAAACGCGGCTCAAACTGAACTGGATCGCTTCGGCGGCGAACGGTTGCGCGGTGTTCGGCGCAGCATGGCGCTGAACATGGCCCGGTCCCACGCCGAAGTCGTGCCGGTGACGATTTTCGGTGACGCCGACCTGCATCGCTGGGGTCAGGCCCGCGAACCGCTGATTCGTCTCGCCAAAGCGATGGCGGCAGCGTGCGCTGTGGAGCCGGTGCTCAATAGTGCCTTCGATGGCAAAAACCTGTCGCTCAAACAACACGAACGGCTCGATCTAGGCATCGCAGTGGACACCCCGGACGGCCTGTTCGTGCCAGTGCTGCGCAATGTCGGTCATCGCACTTCGGCTGATTTGAAGGAAGGCGTCATGCGATTAAGGGCCGACGTGCAGGCGCGATCGATTCCGCCCAAGGAAATGATGGGCGCAACCCTGACGTTGTCGAATTTCGGCACCTTGTTCGGTCGCTACGCCAACCCGGTGGTGGTGCCGCCGCAAGTGGCGATCCTCGCTGCTGGCGCGATCCGCGACGAACCGGTGGCGGTCGATGGCGCAGTGGTGGTGCATCCGGTCCTGCCGCTGTCCCTGACTTTCGATCATCGCGTGGTGACGGGCGGTGAGGCGGCACGATTCTTCAAGGCCCTGGTCGAGGCGCTGGAGCAACCCGAAGCTTAGGTTTTTCGAAGGCATGAAAAAGGCCCTGAGTCATTTGACTCAGGGCCTATTCAATTCGGGCGTTGCTTACTTGGCAGCCTTGGGGGCTTTAGCTGGCTTGGTAGGCTCAGCGCTCTCGACTTCAACAGGTGCAGGCGCCTCAACAGGTGCAGCCTTTTCAACGGCTTCAGCAGGCGCATTGAGCAATTCGGCCAACGCGTCCGGCTGGCTCTTGAACGCCTTGGCGAACACATCGCGGTTCTTCGCCATGTAGATCCCGGCTTCTTCCACTTGCTGTTCGGTCAGGGACGGAACGGCTTTTTGCAACACTTCGGCCAGCAACTCGGCCAGTTCGAGCATTTTGTCATGACGGTCAGCTTCGGCTTTATCCATGAACAAGCGCTCCAGATCTCGGCTGCTGCGGTATACCACTTCGACGGCCATTCACCACCTCACATGCCTTCACATTAAGTTGTCTTATTCGACTACTGTATTTATATACAGCTAAAAGGATAAGCGAATCCCTGCGCTTTGGGTAGTGGCTTTTTAATGTAGACCGAAATAGGGGTTTGTCAGCCCGAACCCACCGGGTGCGACCAAACGCCACGGAGCGCGTTTTAGAGCACCTCGCCATCATATGGCAGGCGTCTCTGGCCTTTTTTCTGCATGCAGAACAACCGTCAAGTCAAACCCGCATCATCCGCTCGAACCGAGCTAAGGAAGAATCATCGTGAAAATCAACTGGGCCGAGAACCTGCGGCAGAACGTGCACCAACTGGCCGAGTCCCTGGGCAACCTGTTCGTCGAGACCTTCCACTACCTGGCGCTGTTCGCCATCGGTGCCGTTACCGCGTGGGCGGCGGTGATGGAGTTTTTGGGGATGATCGAAGAGGGGCACATCAAGATCGATGACATCTTGCTGCTGTTCATCTACCTGGAACTGGGGGCGATGGTCGGGATTTACTTCAAGACCAATCACATGCCGGTGCGTTTCCTGATCTACGTGGCGATCACTGCATTGACGCGACTGCTGATCTCCAACGTCTCACACCACAATCCGCCGGATATCGGCATCATCTACCTGTGCGGCGGGATTCTGCTGCTGGCGTTTGCGATTCTGGTGGTGCGTTACGCCTCGTCGCAATTCCCTTCGGTGAAGATCGAACACCCGCAACGCAAGATCGGTGCGGGTTCCGGTGAGCATCCCGAAGTCGAGAAGGGCGAGATTTAAAGCCGCATGGCTGGCCGGCTGTGGCCCTTGACGCGTGGCGGCGGCAGGTTGTGATTGTCGCCGTCAGTCATGGCTTCGAGGATGGCCACGGCGCTGTGGCCCTGTTCGATAGCAATGCCGAATTGAATGCTCTGCACCAGGCGTTTGAGGCGCTGGGGGTCGTTGCGTTGTTCGGCGCTGATCATCCGTTTGGCGACTACGTGACCGCTGTTGGACAGGGTCAGCATGATGCTGCCATCCAGACCCTGAATGCTCAGGTTGATCTGATAATCCGGTGCAAAAGCATCGGTAATGAGCTGAAAGGGGTTGTCCATGATGCGTCACCGCCTGATTGAACGTGCAGTTGTTGACCCGCCGTGATCGGGATTAGTTCGCAACACCAGACCACCGGCACGTCGCTCGCTGAGGTTTTCAAAAGTCCTTTTGCCTCAGATAGGACGTAGCAAGGGCCATGCCGGGAAAACTGTCGGACAATGATCTCGGCAAAAAGGAGCGGGCGCCGCGATCCGTGTAGCAGCTGGCGAAGCCTGCGTTCGGCTGCGTAGCAGTCGTGAAATCAGGCGATGCGGTGCCTCAGTAAAACCGAGTCCTCAGGTTTGACGACTGCTGCGCAGCCGAACGCAGGCTTCGCCAGCTGCTACAGCCCGCCTTCTTTTTGCCTGCCCGTTTCAGGGCATGAATGAGTAGATGATCGCAGACAGTGCAATCAAACCGATCAACACCACGAACACGTTCGAGGCCTGACCCGAATACTGGCGCAAAGCTGGCACTCGACGGATGGCGTACATCGGCATCAGGAACAACAGGCACGCGATGATTGGCCCGCCTAGGGTTTCGATCATGCCGAGGATGCTCGGGTTGAACGTCGCCACGGCCCAGCAGCTGAGGATCATGAACAGCGCGGTCACGCGGTTCAGCCAACTGGCAGACATCACCCGGCCACGGCCGCGCAGGCTTTTCACGATCAGGCCCTGAAAGCCTTCGCTGGCGCCGATGTAATGGCCGAGGAACGACTTGGTGATCGCCACCAGCGCAATCAGCGGTGCGGCGTAAGCGATGACCGGCGTCTGGAAGTGGTTGGCCAGGTACGACAGGATCGAGATGTTCTGCGCCTTTGCCGCCGCCAAATCCGCCGGTGACAAGGCCAGCACGCAGCTAAAGCAGAAGAACATCACCGTCACTACCATCATCGCGTGGGCGATGGCGAGGATGCCGCTGCTTTTGCGTTCGGCCTGCTCGCCGTAACGCTGTTTCTGGTCGACGGCGAAAGCGGAAATGATCGGCGAATGGTTGAACGAAAACACCATCACCGGGATCGCCAGCCACAACGTCTTGAAGAACAGGGGCATCGGCATGCCTTCACTGGCGGTGGCGAAGAATGCGCCGTTCCAGTTCGGGATCAGGCTCAAACCGAGCAGCAGCAACGCCGCAACGAACGGATAAACCAGCACGCTCATGCATTTGACGATGACACCTTGACCGCAACGGACGATCGTCATCAGACCGAGGATCAGCACCAACGACAGAATCGCCCGCGGTGGCGGGGCGATGTGCAACTGATGCTCGATGAAGCTGCTCAAGGTGTTGGTCAGCGCCACGCTGTACACCAGCAGAATCGGGAAGATCGCAAAGAAATACAGCAGCGTGATCAGCTTGCCGGCGCCGATGCCGAAGTGTTCTTCCACCACTTCGGTGATGTCCCCGGAACGTCCGGACAACACGAAGCGGGTCAGGCCGCGGTGGGCGAAGAAGGTCATCGGGAAGGCTAGCACTGCCAGTACCAGCAGCGGCCAGAAGCCACCCACGCCGGCGTTGATCGGCAGGAACAGCGTGCCGGCGCCGATGGCTGTGCCATAGAGGCCGAGCATCCAGGTGGTGTCGTGTTTGCTCCAGCCCTTGGTGACTGTTGCTGTGTCGCGTTTGAGTTCTACAGCTGGGTTATCGGCAGCAGGTGTACGTACATCGGTCATCGTTAGGCCTCGTTATTGTTCTTGCTCGGGCTCACGTGTTAAGGACGGTCAGGGAATGCTCCTCAGCACTCCACCCAGCTCACCGCCAGGCCGCCCCGTGAAGTCTCTTTGTATTTGTCGTGCATGTCGGCGCCGGTATCGCGCATGGTGCGGATCACCCGGTCCAGGGAAATGAAGTGTTTGCCGTCGCCGCGCAGGGCCATTTGCGTGGCGTTGATCGCCTTCACGGCGGCGATGGCATTGCGCTCGATGCACGGCACTTGCACCAGGCCGCCGACCGGGTCGCAGGTCAGGCCGAGGTTGTGTTCCAAACCGATTTCGGCGGCGTTTTCCAGTTGCTCGGGCGTGGCGCCGAGTATGTCCGCCAGACCGGCAGCGGCCATGGCGCAGGCGGAGCCGACTTCGCCCTGGCAGCCAACTTCGGCGCCGGAGATAGACGCGTTTTTCTTGCAGAGGATTCCTACGGCCGCAGCGCCCAAAAAGAACGCGACGACGTCATCGTCCGACGCGTCCGGGTTGAATTTCATGTAGTAGTGCAGCACCGCCGGAATGATCCCCGCCGCGCCGTTGGTCGGCGCCGTGACCATGCGCCCGCCCGCTGCGTTTTCTTCGTTCACGGCGAGGGCGAACAGGTTCACCCACTCCATGGCCGACAGCGTGGAGGTGATGACATTCGGCTTGCCGATTTCCAGCAGGCTGCGGTGCAATTTCGCAGCACGACGCGGAACATTCAGACCGCCGGGCAGGATGCCTTCATGGCGAAGCCCTTGCTCGACGCATTCGCGCATCACCGACCAAATGTGCAGCAGGCCCTGACGGATTTCGGCTTCGCTGCGCCAGGCCAATTCATTGGCCATCATCAACTCGGAAACGCGCAGACCGTGCAGGTTGCAGAGCTTGAGTAATTCGGCGGCGCTGGAGAAATCGTACGGCAGCACCACATCGCTGGTGGGCGCGATGCCGGACTCGGCTTCAGCCGCTTCGATGATGAAACCGCCGCCGATCGAGTAGTACGTTTGCTCCGACAACTCGCCGGTTTCGCCGAAGGCTGTCAGAGACATCGCATTGGGGTGGTAGGGCAGGCTCTCGTCGAGCAGCAGGAGGTCGCGTTGCCAGTTGAAGGCGATGGTGGTTTTGCCTGCCAGAGACAGTTCGCCAGTTTCGCGCAGAGACTGGATTCGACTGTCGATGGACGTGGGATCAATGCTGTCCGGCCATTCGCCCATCAGGCCCATGACGCAGGCGCGGTCGGTGGCGTGGCCGACGCCGGTCGCCGACAGGGAGCCGTAAAGTCGGATTTCTACGCGCCGTACGTCGGCCAGCAATTGTTGGTCAATCAGGGCTTGGGCGAAGGTCGCAGCGGCGCGCATCGGGCCGACGGTATGGGAACTGGACGGACCGATGCCGACTTTGAAGAGATCGAAAACACTGATAGCCATGCTAAAGCCTATACAAGCAATGGAAGAGAAATCGCTGCCATTTTTGTAGGACAAGCGCAATGTCGGCGATACTGCCTACCTCGGTCCTACGTGACCAACGAAACTTCCTAAGACAGCCTTTAGCAGGACTAAACAATGAGCCGCCAATTGCACGCCCAGACTTACGTTTGGCTGCACGTGTTTTCCTGTGCCGCGCGGCACTTGTCGTTCACTCGATGTGCCGAAGAGCTGCACATCACGCCGGGTGCGGTCAGCCAGCAGATTCGGCAACTGGAAGAGCGGCTGGGTTTTCGCCTGTTTCACCGTCGTGCTCGCGGTGTGGAACTGAGCGCCGAAGGCCAGCGACTGGCCATCACGGTCAACGAGGCTTACGGCAGCATCGATGCGGAATTGCGACGACTGGACGCCGGAATGATCAGTGGGATTCTGAGGGTGCGCTCGATTCCATCGTTCCTGAGCAAATGGTTGACCCCAAGGTTGCCGCGTTTGCAGCAGCGCTTTCCGGACATTCAATTACGGCTGGTGGCCGAGGACAGCAGCGTGCCATTGCACGAAGGCGACTTCGACCTGGCCATCGACCTGAATGACGGCAGCTATCCCGGTTTGTTATCGACAACCTTGCTCGACGAACAGATATTTCCGGTCTGCGCCCCAAGCCTGCTGCGCGGCCGGCCGCCGCTGCATGGCCCGGCGGACCTGATGCATTTCCCGTTGCTGCACGACATTACCGCCTGGCGCGGCAGTTACGAGTATGCAGAGTGGGAGTTCTACCTCAACGCCATCGGCTTCGAAGGCGCGGACGTGCGGCGCGGGCACACCTTCAATCGCAATCACCTGACCATCGAAGCGGCGATTGCCGGCATGGGGGTGGCGATTGCGCGGCGAACCTTGCTGAATGACGAGCTGGAGCGAGGGACGTTGATCGTGCCGTTTGGCCTGGCGGTGCCCAATCACAAGCGTTACGTGCTGCTCTATGCGCCAGGGGCGTTGAGCCATCCGGGCGTGCGTGCGGTGCATGACTGGCTGGTGGAAGAGGCGGGGATATTTCGAAGCCTGCATCCGCTGGCGGAGCGGCAGATGTGAGCAATTGTGACAAAAGAGTCCGGCGACCCAACTCCCGACCTTAACAGCGCTTTTGCTCCTTGTCCGGCTTTTTTTGCGTATGAAAATTTATCTTTTTTTAGGGGTTGAATTGTTCTGCGAGCAGACCGATTGTGTAAGTAAGAGGTCACGGTGATGACGCCCAAGGGCCAGCCGATGTGCCTCTCGCGAGCTAGCTGAAATAAGGGATGAACTATGCAAATCCAAGTCAACAGCGATAACCATATTCAAAGCAGCATCCGACTGGAGGAGTGGGTACGTACTACCATTGAGAGCACGCTAGAACGTTATGAAGAAGACCTGACACGCGTCGAGGTTCATCTGCGGGACGAGAACGGCGACAAGCCCGGTCCCCATGACATGCGCTGTCAGCTGGAAGCGCGGCCAAAAGGCCACCAACCGATTTCTGTCACCCATAAAGCCGATACCTTGGAGCAAGCGATCGACGGTGCGGCCGAAAAACTTGAACATGCGCTTGAGCACCTGTTCGGCAAACTGCGGGGCAAACCACGTGCCGCTGTGGTGCCGTTCGAGAGAGTCGCTGCCGATGCGTTGCTGGAAGACGAGTTTCTCGAGAACGAACAGGCTGCGCAAAACGGTTGAAGCCTGATTAATTTTTATCTTCCCACTGACAAACGGGTCTGCTTATGCAGGCCCGTTTTGGTTTGGGCTGATCGTTACTGATCGTGATTAGAACGCAACAGACGTCTGCACATACACCGTCCGTGGTTCCCCCACATACTTACCCTTGTTGTTGTCATCAAACGAGCGGGTAAAGTACTGATGGTTGAAAATGTTCTTCACCCCCACCGCCACATTCAAGTCCGATAACTTCGGCCCGAAGTCATACGCTGCGCGGCTGCTGAACAACATGTACCCAGGAATCTTGCCGGTGCTGCCATCAGCGCTTTCAGTCGAGGTATTGGCGTTGTCGGCAAACTGGTCGCTCTGATAGCTGCTGTCCAGGTTCAGCTTCCAAGCGCCTTCGGTATAACCCACGCCAACCGTGCCTTTGTGTTTTGAGGAGAAGGGCACACGATTGCCCTTGTTCGGCCCATCTTCGCGGATGGTCGCGTCCACATAGGCGTAAGTGGCATAAACATCGAAACCAGCCAGTGAAGGGCTCAAATCATCGAGGGCATAATTGACGCTGGTTTCGATACCTTGATGGCGAGTCTCGCCACGGGCGATCACCGAATCGTTGGTCTGGTTGCTTTCGTACTGGTTGTCGAAGTTGATCAGGAACGCGCCGATCTCTGCCCGCAGCGCACCGTTGTCATAACGGGTGCCCAGCTCCCAGGTACGCGCCTTCTCCGGTTTCACTTCACCACTGGTCACCCGATTAGGCATCTGGCTGTATTGCACGCTGCCGAACGAGCCTTCGGTATTGGCGTAGAGGTTCCAGGTGTCGGTCACGTGATAGAGCACGTTCAACGCCGGCAGCGCCGTGTTGTAGTCGCCCTTGTACTTCACGTTCGTCAGGTTGTTGGTTTGTTGCGATTCGATCATCTCGTAGCGGATGCCCGGAGTGAAGGTCCACTTGCCGATGTCGATCCGGTCGTCGACGAAGAACGCATTGGCCTCGGTGCCGCCACGGGTGTCGCGGTCGTTGCGGCTGTCGGTGGTCGGATACTCGTTGCTGGCGATCGGCGTGCGATAGCGCAATTCGTGGCCGGCTTCGTTGATGTAGCGATAGCCGACGCCGACTTCGTGGCTGGTCGGACCGACATCGAAGCCCTGGGCAAAACGGGTTTCCAGGCCGCGCACCCAATACTCGCGAGGCGACAGCGAGAGAAACGTGCCCTGATCCAGATAGCCGCTGCGCAATGTCTTGGTGAAGAAGGTGTTGGCGGTGAATTCCCGGCGATCTTCCTGATAGCGATAACCGACGTTGAACATCGTCCGACGGCCCCAGAACTGGTCTTTCGCACGCGTCGACTGGTAAGGGTTAGCGTCGTAATCGGCGACGTTCAGGCCGCCGGGCATGTCAGCCTTGCCTTCGTAATACTGGGCCATCGCGTTGAAGCTGTTGGCCTCGTCGAGCTGGTATTTACCCTTGAGGATCAGGTCGTCGATTTCGGTATCGCTGTGTTCTCGCCAGTCGCCACCGCGCGTGCCGGAATACAACAGCGCACCGCCCAGACCGTTCTCGGCAGTACCGCCGGCCAGCAGGTTGGCAGTGGTCTTGAACCCGTCGTGGCTGGAGGAAGGGCTGGTTTCGGTCTGAAAACCACCCTTGACCGTTGGCTCATCGGGAATCGCCCGGGTCACGAAGTTGACCACGCCGCCGACGTTCTGCGGACCGTAACGTACGGCACCGCCGCCACGCACCACGTCCACCGCGTCCATGTTGCCCATGCTGATCGGTGCAAACGACAACTGCGGCTGACCATAAGGTGCGAAAGGCACCGGAATACCATCCATCAATACCGTCGAGCGCGAGGCCAGTCGCGGACTGAGCCCACGAATGCCGAAGTTCAGCGCCATGTCGTGGCTGCCCGTGCCGTTGTTGTCCGGCGCATTCACGCCGGGGATGCGGTTGAGCACGTCCTTGGCCTGAGTCGCGCCCTGGCGTTCGAACTCTTCGCGGCGGATCACGTCACGCGCGCCGGGATGCTCGAAGACGTTGATTTGCGCCGCATCGCCGAGCCAGTCGCCGACGACTTTGGAGGTGTCCAGTTCCAACGCGGTATCGCCCACCGGTTGCAGGCTGAAGGCATTGTCACCTTCGGCGCGGGCTTGCAGGCCGGTGCCTTTGAGCAAGGCGTTCAAACCTTGCTCGGGGGTGTAGTTGCCTTCCAGACCGCGACTCTGCACGCCGCTGGTAACTTGCGAGCCAAAGGAAATCAGCACACCGGCTTCACGGCCGAACTGGTTGAGGGCGTTTTCCAGCGAGGACGGTGCGATGTGATACGGCTTGGCGTCAGCGGCGTGTGCCAGCGCTACAGCGCCGAAACTCAGGCTGGCGCCCAGCAAGAGTTGGCGCAAGGTGCGGGCCAGCGGGGTGAGGCGGGTGAGTTGCATGGACGACGATCCTGAGAAGGTGGAATCAAGGTGGCTTTCCTTCTCTGTCACGCCAGATCTGAAAAACGGCTCATTTATTTAGACGATCATTACGCACGTGCCTCAACCGTCACCCAATACCGGGTAAAGCGCTTCACTTTCACCGGCAAACTGATTTCCAGCAGGTCAAGAATCCGTTCGCTGTCATCCAGTGGATACGTCCCGGAGATCAGCAAATCCGCGACCTTCGCATCGCAATTGAGTTGCCCGCGGCGATAGCGACCGAGTTCGTCGAGGAAATCGCCGAGGCGCAAGTGCGCGGCCACCAGCATGCCGTCGACCCAGGCGCCGCTGTTGGCGTCCAGCGGCACAGCGTTTGCGATGCCTTTTGCGCCAAAGCTCAACTGTCGGGCGCTTTGCAGTATCAGCGGTGAACGACCGTCGGGCGTCAACTCAACGCTGCCTTCGAACACCGCAACCTGGGTGTGATCGGAGAACTGCCGCACGTTCAAACGCGCGTCTTGAGTCTTCAACAGGCCTTGGGCGGTACGAACCTGAAACGCTTGGGCAGCGGTGAGCAGCATCTCGCCTTCGAGCAAGTGGATCAGCCGTTGTTGACCTTCAACGCGCACATCCACGGCGCTGGCGGTATTGAGCTGTAACTGATTGCCATCACCGAGCGGCACCTTGCGTCGCTGGCCGACCGGGCTGCGGTAATCGGCCAATAACGGCGGCAGTGGGTTGTGCTCGCGCATCCCCCACGTGACTGCGCAACCGGCACCGAGAATCAGCAGCAGTTTCAGCGCCTGACGACGACTGCCGGATTTCGGCGCGTTGAGGGCTGCGTGGGCCAATGGCGAAGACAAACCGCGCAAGCGCTGATTGACCCTCTGAATATGTTCCCAGGCCCGTTGATGTTCACTGTGCGCATCGTGCCATCGCTGCCAGGCGAGTTGCTGGCGTGGGGTCAACGGCCCTTGCTGCATTTCCATCAACCAATGCACCGCCTGTTCGGCGACTTGGGATGAAAAGTCCGGTGGAGAGTTTATTGAGTTGTTCATAAGGCGAAGTAGCAGCGCATCGCCGCTTTGTTCAGGTGACGTTTGACCGTGGCGATGGAAATCCCCAACTCGGTGGCGATCTGTGGATAAGTCAGGCCATCGACCTGCGCCAGCAGAAACGCGCGCTTGACCAGGCGCGGCAGGCCATCGAGCAACTGGTCCAACTCCATCAGGATTTGCAGGATGATTGCCCGTTCTTCCTCTGATGGCGCCACGACTTCCGGCATCTGCGCCAACGCATCGAGGTAGGCACGTTCCAGATCCTGACGCCGGTAATGGTTGAACAGCACACGCTTGGCGATCGTCGTCAGGAAGGCTCGCGGCTCGATGATCTGCGGTGTTTCCCGTGCAGTCAGCACCCGCATGAAGGTGTCCTGGGCCAAATCCGCGGCGCTGTCCGGGCAGCCGAGCTTGCGTCGCAACCAACCGGTGAGCCAGGTGTGATGGGCGTGATAGAGGACTTCGACGGTATGGGCTGGCTGCAACGGGACCACTCCGAGCGCATTCGGATACGCTAGAGAACAAGAATTGTTCGCATTGTAGTGGTGGGTACCCGTATCCGGCAATCGACTGTATCGGCGATCTCATCGGACTCTTTTGCATATGAGAATATTTATCATTAATATTGCGGACTTGTTGGCCCCGTGACGTTCACGAGGCTTCACCCGTTTCAAGGTCGAAACATGAAAGGCAAAATCACCGCGCTCGCCGTTTCCTACCGACTGGCCGTCACTTCCCGAGTGCTGGCCGCCGTGCTGGGGGGTTACCTCGTCGCGGCATTGGCCAGTGTCAGCCTGACGATGTGGCTGCCCATGGCTCGCGGCGAAGCGGTGGTCACCGGGATGATGACCTCGTTTCTGGTCTATCTGGTCGCCGTACTCTGGTGCTTTGCCTGTCGCAGTGCGTGGCAAGCCTGGTTCGGATTGTTCGTGCCGAGCGTGGTGTTGGCTGCGGTGTCGGGGCTGGCCTACTGGATGGGCCACTCATGAAAGAGGGCTTTCGACAGGCCATGGCCTGGCTGCACACCTGGGCCGGGTTGATCTTCGGCTGGCTGCTGTTCGCGATTTTCCTGACCGGCACGCTTGCCTATTTCAAGGATGAGATCAGCCACTGGATGCAGCCGGAAATTCCCGCCCGTGCGGTGTCCTCCGAAGCCAGTCTGACCCTGGCCCAGCACTACCTTGAGCAGCACGCCGCGGGTGCCTCGCGATGGCTCATTGATTTGCCGGATGCTCGCGAACCCGGGCTATCGGTGAGGTGGCAGCAAGCACCGGCCAAACCCGGCACGCGCGGTCAATTCACCGAAAAACGCCTCGACCCGCAAACCGGCGCAGAAGTGCAGGGCCGGGACACACGCGGTGGCGAGTTCTTTTACCGCTTCCACTTTCAGTTGCAAATGCCCTATCCGTGGGGTCGCTGGCTGTCGACCATCGCAGCGATGGTGATGTTCGTCGCGCTGATCAGCGGGATCATCACCCACAAGAAAATCTTCAAGGACTTCTTCACCTTCCGCCCGCGCAAGGGCCAGCGCTCCTGGCTCGACGGGCACAACGCGGTGGGTGTTCTGGTGTTGCCGTTTCATCTGATGATCACTTACAGCAGCCTGGTGATTTTCATGTCGATGGTGATGCCGGCGAGCATCCTTGCCTCGTACAAAGGTGATGTCGAGGCGTTTTACGATGAGGTGTTTCCGGCGTCCAATACGCCTGAAATGGCAGGCAAACCGGGCCAGTTGGCACCGTTGGCACCGCTGCTGGAACGGGCGAGCGAGCAGTGGTCGGGCGGGCGAACCGGGTGGCTGACGGTGAACAATCCGGGCGATGCGAATGCCTCGGTCATTCTTGCGCGTGACGGCGCCGACCGAGTGGTCCACGACTTTGGCAGCGCGTTGACATTCAACGGCGTGACCGGGCAGCTACTCAGCACGACGCCGAAGCAAGCACTGCCAATGGCGATTGCCGGCAGTTTCTATGGCTTGCACATGGGCCATTTCGCCGGTCCGGTGTTGCGCTGGCTGTACTTCATTTGTGGTTTGGCGGGCACCGCGATGATCGGTACCGGGCTGGTGATCTGGCTCGGCAAGCGTCAGCTCAAACATGTGAAGAGCGGTGTGATGCCGTTTGAGTTGCGACTGGTGGAAGTCCTGAACATCGCCAGCATGTCAGGGTTGATGGTCGCGGTAGCGGCGTTCTTCTGGGCCAATCGATTGTTACCGGTCGGAATGGCCGAGCGGGCGGATTGGGAAGTGAACGGCTTCTTCATCGTCTGGGGCTTGAGTGTGTTGCACGCCATGGTCCGCCGTGGTCGTGCAGTGTGGGTCGAACAGTTGGCGCTGGCGGCGTTGCTGTTCTGTGCGGTGCCGCTGCTGAACGCGCTGACTACTCCCTATCACTTGGGCGTCACCCTGATGCAGGGCGATTGGGCCATGGCCGGTTTCGATCTGACGTGCCTGGGCAGTGGTCTGTTTTTCGCGTGGGCTGCGTGGAAAATGCAGCGCGCGGGGCAGGCTGGAATCGTCGCCCGACCGCGGGCGAAATCGATAATGCTTGAGCAAGAGGCGCACTGAATGTTCTTGGCCTTGTTGCTGTGCTACGGCGGTTTCACCGCGCTCTGTTTATCGATGGATCGGCATCACGCCGAACTGTTGGGGCGCAAGCCCTCGGCTCGTCGCCGTCAAGGAATGAAACTCAGTGGCTGGCTGTTGCTGGCGTTATCGCTGTGGGCTGCGGTGTCGTCGACGGGCTGGGGACTTGGATTGGTGGAGTGGTTTGCGGTGTTGATGCTCAGCGCTTTGCTGCTGGTGTTGTTGATGCCGTATCGCCCGCGCCTGGCCTTGGCGTTGGCCGGGTTGAGCGTGCTCGCCAGCCCCGTCGCCGTGTTTGCAAAGGGCTGACCTGATGATCACCAGTCCACCGGAATCCCATGACGATGAACATCGCGGTGCGCGTGCGCATTTCCTGCAGGTGTTCCTTTCCCAGCGTTCGCAAATGGAAGCGCTGGTGAGCCGTCGTGTCGGTTGTCGGGCGACGGCCGCGGACCTGGTGCAGGACTTGTTCCTGCGTTTCTGGCGTCGGCCGCTGGTGCAGGTTGAAGAGCTCAGCACTTACCTGTTGCGCTGCGCCGGCAACATCGCCATCGACCATTTGCGCAGTGAAGGCACGCGGGTGCGGGTCAACGAGGGCTGGATGCCGGATCAACCCGACAGTCACGGCAGCGAACCGCAAGCGGCGTTGGAGGCGGGCAACGACTTGCGTCACGTCGAAGCGGCGTTGCGCGCGCTGCCTGAGCGCACGCGGCAGATTTTTTTGCTCAACCGTATTCACGGGCGCAAATACGCCGAGATCGCCAAGGCCATGGGTTTGTCCCAAAGCGCCGTTGAGAAACATATGATGCGCGCCCTCGAGGCTTGCAAGGCCAGCCTGCGGGAACCCGAACCGCGCACGCCAGGGAAAGCACTGTGAACAACACCGAACGCGTCACCCCGACGCCCGCTCAGGAGCAGGCGGCCTTCGCCTGGCTGGGTCTGTTGCATGATCAGCCCAGCAGCGGCGATCAGGCCACCTTCAGCCATTGGCTACAGGCCGATCCAGCCCATGCCGAGGCTTACGCCCAGGCGCAAGTGGTGTGGGAGTTGACCGAAACACCGGCCCGAACGTTGGCCGATGAAGACGCGTTTGCCTTGCAGGGTTACCTCAACGCGATGAATCGCTCGCGCCGTACCAGCGTTCGGCGTTGGTCCGGTGCGTTGGCGATGGCCGCGTGTCTGGTGCTGATAATCGGCGTCGGTGCTGGCTGGCAACCGTCGCGCTGGGTCGACGATCTGGGCGCGGACTATGTGTCGGCGCCGGGCGAGATTCGCACCGTCACGCTGGCGGATCAGTCGCAAGTCACGCTTGATGCTGACAGCGCGATTGCGGTGGATTTCAGTCGTGGTGAGCGGCACGTTCAGCTGCGGCGCGGCGCTGGATTTTTCCGCGTGACCCACACCGGCGATCCGTTTGTGGTGGACGCTGAAAAAGGCCAGGCGCGGGTGCTGGGGACTCAGTTCGAAGTGCGACTGCAACCGCACGGCGCGCAGGTCACGGTGTTGTCCGGGCGGGTTGGTGTGACGGCGGACGAGCACGCCGCGCAACAAATCCTCATCGCTGGCCAGCAAGTGGCCTATGGCGAGGGTTCGGCGGAAACACTCCACGCGGTCGACAGCGAAGCGCAATTGGCGTGGCGTCAAGGTTGGCTCAACTACTACAAGGCAACACTCGCCGAGGTGGTGCAAGACCTTGGGCGTTATTACCCGGGACGGATTGTGCTGCTCAACGATGAACTCGCGGCGCGGCGGGTCAGTGGCAGCTTTCCGAGCAAGGATCCGCAAGCGGTGTTGAGTTCGTTGCAAGGGGTTTTGGGGTTTGAGCAGCACAAGGTTTTGGGGCATCTGATTATTTTGCGTTGAGGCTGCTGGCCTCTTCGCGAGCAGGCTCGCTCCCACAGGGGAATGCATTCCAAAATGTGGGAGCGGGCTTGCTCCGGGCGGCGTTCCGACGAAGGCGTCAGATCAAACACTACTGAACTCCCGATAAAAATATTTTCAGAATTCTGATGAGGTAAACCCCGACGCCATCCGTGTAGTGACTGAAACTGCGAGTCATTCGCATCCCGTAGGTTCTACACAGGTCATGAGCGATGAAGTCCAGGGCAAAATCGGGTTCGGTCAAACAATGGTTGGGTACGTGTGCCTTGAGCTTTTCGGCGCTGGCATTGCTGCCGTTGAGTGTGGCGGTGGCGGCTGAGGCCGGCAGTGCCCGACAGAGTGCGCCGTTCAGCTTCGCGATGGCCGCCAAACCGCTGCCTCAGGCCTTGAGCGACTTCAGCCGGATCACCGGTATCAGCGTGGTCTACACCGATGAGGCACCTTACGGCATCAACGCTCCAGCGCTCAGCGGACAGATGAGTGCCGAGCAGGCAATGCAGCGTTTGCTCAGCGGTTCGGGGTTCACCTTCCGTCGCACCGACGGCCATACATTGGTGCTGGAGCCGTTGCCTACCGATGGCGCCTTGAACCTGGGCGCGACCACCATCACCTCGGTGGCCGATCAATCCATGAGCTATCAGCCGCCGCCCTCCAGTTCGGTGATGCGCTCATCGGCCTTGCTTCAGGAAATCCCCCAGACCGTCAACGTGATCCCGGCGCAGGTTATTCGCGATCAGGCGCCGCGCAATCTGGATGACGCGTTGGCCAACGTCAGCGGCATTACTCAAGGCAACACACTGGCCAGCACTCAGGACTCGGTGATGACTCGCGGCTTCGGCGACAACCGTAACGGCTCGATCATGCGCGACGGCATGCCGATCGTGCAGGGCCGTGGCATGAATGCGACCGTGGACCGGGTCGAAGTCCTCAAGGGCCCGGCCTCGCTTCTTTACGGCATTCAAGACCCGGGTGGCGTGGTCAACATGGTCAGCAAAAAGCCCGAGCTTGAGCAGTACAATGCGTTGACCCTGCGTGGCTCGACCTATGGCGACGGCAAAAACGGCAGCGGTGGCGGTCTCGACAGCACCGGCGCGCTCGGCGAATCCGGGTTGGCCTATCGCATGGTGTTGGACCACGAAGACGAAGACTACTGGCGCAATTTCGGCACTCACCGCGAGACATTGGTAGCACCGTCCCTGGCCTGGTTCGGTGAAAGCACCAAGCTGCTGTTCTCCTACGAACACCGCGAGTTTCTGACGCCGTTCGACCGCGGAACGATCATCGACCCGCGTGACAATCATCCGCTGGACATCTCCCGCGAGCGTCGCCTCGACGAGCCGTTCAACAACATGGAAGGCCGCTCGGACCTCTATCACTTCGAGGCCGATCACGAGCTCAACGACAATTGGAAAGCGCACTTCGGCTACAGCTGGAACCGCGAAACCTACGATGCCAGTCAGGTGCGCATCACCGCCATCGACACCAGGAAAGGCACCCTGACCCGCAGCATGGACGGCACTCAGAACGCGATCAGCACCGACCGCTTCACCACTGCCAGCCTTGAAGGCAATGTCCAGCTCGCGGGGATGAAGCATGACCTGGTGTTCGGCGTTGATGATGAGTACCGCAAGATTTACCGCGAAGACCTGATCCGTCAGAAAAGCCTGAGTACCTTTAGTTACGTCAACCCGGTCTACGGTCGCGAAGTCGCCGGCACCACGGTCAGCCCGGCCGACAGCGCGCAGACCGACGAACTGCGCAGCGATTCGTTGTTTTTGCAGGACTCGATTCACCTGACCGATCAATGGATTCTGGTGGCCGGCGGGCGCTTCCAGGAATACGACCAGTACGCCGGCAAAGGCGTACCGTTCAAGGCCAACACCGACAGCAACGGCCAGAAATGGGTGCCTCGCGCAGGCCTGGTGTATCGCTACACCGATGAACTGTCGTTCTACGGCAGCTACACCGAGTCGTTCAAACCCAACTCGACCATCGCGCCGTTGAGCGGCAGCAGCACCGTGCTGGACGGCAGCGTCGCGCCGGAAGAAGCCAAGTCCTGGGAAATCGGCGCCAAGCTCGACATGCCGGGCCGCGTCACCGGTAACGTCGCGCTGTTCGACATAAAAAAACGCAACGTGCTGGTGGCCAACTCCGAAGGTCCGGTGACGATCTACAGCGCCGCCGGTGAAGTGCGTTCCCGTGGTCTGGAAGTGGACTTGAGCGGGCAGCTGACTGATCGCTGGAGCATGATCGGCAGCTATGCCTACACCGACGCTGAAGTCACTGAAGACCCGACCTACAAAGGCAAGAAACTGCAAAACGTCGCCAAGAACAGCGGCTCGCTGTCGGCGGTTTATGACTTTGGCACTATCATCGGTGGTGACCAACTGCGGGTTGGCGCGGGTGCGCGGTATGTCGGTGAGCGAGCGGGTAACGCTGTGAACGATTTCGACCTGCCGAGCTACACCGTGGCCGATGCGTTCGCCACGTACGACACCAAAGTCGAGGGGCAGAAGGTCAAGTTCCAGCTCAACGTGAAGAACCTGTTTGACCGCACCTACTACACCTCGGCGGCGAGCCGGTTCTTTGTGTCGATGGGGGATTCGCGGCAGGTGTCCTTGTCCAGCACGTTGGAGTTCTGACCGCAGACCGCGTCATGGCGGCATCCCAGGCACCGATAATCTTCGGGCCTACCGCAAAAACGCCTGGCGATACTCTCCAGGTGTTCCCCCCAATGCCTGACGAAACCGATTGGTGAAATGACTCGCACTGGCAAACCCGCACGCCAACGCAATCACCCCCAACGGCTGCAACGTCGAGCGCAACAACTCCCGCGCCCGGCTCAGTCGCCGCGACAGCACATACTGATGCGGTGGCAACCCAAAGCTCTCGCGAAACATTCGCGCAAAGTGGTATTCGGATAACGCACACAATGCCGCCAATTGCCCGAGGCTGATGGCCTCGGCCAATTGGTTGTCGATGAACTCCACCAACTGCCGCCGCTGATGCGCCGCCAGTCCACCCTTGAGCCGCAACCCCTCACGCATTCCAACCTGGCCGAGCAGTACGTGGCTGAGCATTTCATGGGCCAGGCTGCTGGTGAGCACGCGTTCGCCGGGTTCGTCCCAGTTGAGTGTGAGCATTTGCCGAAAGCGCCGGGCTTGCGCCGGGTCGTCCAGAAAGGTGGCTTCGCGCAACTGCAGCTCGCGAGGTTCGCGGTCCAGCAGCGTGACGCAGCCGAGGGCAAATTGTTCGGGGCTGAAATACACGTGGGCCAGGCGAATGTCGCCGTTGATCACCCAGCCCGATTGATGCTCGGCCGGCAGGATGCACAGCTTGTCGGGGCCGCCCTTGGTGCCGGGTTGGTCGCGGCGAAAGGTCCCGGTGCCACCGGCGATGTAGCAGGACAGGGTGTGATGACTCGGCGCTTCGTAATCCTGGGCGTCGTGATGGTTGCTCCACAAGGCTGCAGCCATGCCGTCACCGAGCTCGGCGCTGTGCTCGAGGCGAGCATTGGGCGAGCGGTTGAGGGCTTGAAAGACTTGCAGGGTTTCCAGTGCAGGCATGATGGCTTCTCTCCGACGCCTTGCATCCTACTCCGTAGCCGTTCGGCTGCCAGCCTGTGGCCCGACAAAAGCGCAAGTTTATGCAAGTGCGAAAGGCCTTGGCGCAGGACACTGAAGGCCTATTCAGGAGTCTTTGCCATGAACCTTTCGTTGTATCTGCTGACTGTGCTGATCTGGGGCACCACCTGGATTGCCTTGAAATGGCAACTGGGCGTGGTGGCGATTCCGGTGTCGATCGTCTATCGCTTCGGCCTCGCAGCGTTGGTGCTGTTCGTGATGCTGCTGCTGAGTCGCCGCCTGCAAGTGATGAACCGTCGCGGGCATCTGATCTGTCTGGCGCAGGGATTGTGCCTGTTCTGCATCAATTTCATGTGTTTTCTGACTGCCAGCCAGTGGATCCCCAGCGGTCTGGTCGCGGTGGTGTTTTCCACCGCCACGTTGTGGAACGCACTCAATGCACGCGTGTTCTTCGGCCAGAAAGTCGCTCGCAATGTGCTGATGGGCGGTGCGCTGGGGCTGCTTGGGCTTGGCCTGTTGTTCTGGCCTGAGGTGGCGGGCCACACCGCGAGCCCGCAAACCTTGCTCGGGTTGGGCCTGGCATTGCTCGGGACACTGTGCTTTTCGGCGGGCAACATGCTGTCGAGCCTGCAACAGAAAGCCGGACTCAAACCGCTGACCACCAACGCCTGGGGCATGGCCTATGGCGCGGCCATGCTGTCGGCGTGGTGCCTGGTCAAAGGCATTCCGTTCGACATGGAATGGAGTGCGCGTTACATCGGCTCGCTGCTGTACCTGGTGATTCCGGGTTCGGTGATCGGTTTCACAGCCTACCTGACGTTGGTCGGGCGGATGGGGCCGGAACGCGCAGCCTATTGCACCGTACTGTTCCCCGTCGTAGCGCTGAACGTATCGGCGTTTGCCGAAGGCTATCAATGGACCGCGCCCGCATTGATGGGGTTGGTACTGGTGATGCTGGGCAATGTGCTGGTGTTTCGTAAGCCCAGGGCGCCGATGGTGCAAGGGAACGGCAAACTGGCGTGAAGGTTTGGTTAATCGAGCGCTGGAACTTCAGCGTTCGATGTTGAGCGTGATGTAAATCAGCAGTGGAAACATGAAGTCCACGATGTGTCGAGCCCAATCCTTGGCGTTCCAGCTTGCAGATTCATCCATGTTGAACCATTCGGTGCCGATCACTTGCAAGCAGATGTAATAAACAAAAAAACCGATCAATAGTCCGACGATCGCAAATTTCTTCGCTTCGTGAAAAACGGCTGCAGGTGTATTGATGTTTCGATAAAGATGGTAGGTGCCCAGCAAGCAAAAAGCCGTGTAAATAACTTCCAAAGTTATAATTAACCAATAAATGCGGTGATGGAGCATGGGCGAAGTGATTGCTCTGTAGCTCAGGTTCAGGTTTTCTCGGGTGGTGTCCATGCTGAGAATGTGGCCGACGTATTCGTAATTGGATGCGTAGTCGGTGAAGTTGCTGAACATCACCATCAAGCCAAAGAAGCTTATATAGGCCATTAGTATTACTTTGCTGTATCTAATCAGTTTGTCGGTTGTAAGATTGTTCAATGCAGGTGCTCTCCATAACTTAAGTTCGTAGGGTTGACTAAGTAAGGGGAGTCTATAGTGAGTGTCTTTTTTGTAGCGGTGAACTGAATTACAAGGTGTGTGTATAACGGGCAGGCGGTTAAACGTCTGCCCGTTATAGTTAGCGTTTCCAGACTTGTGGGTTCACCAGATCTTGCGGTCGCTCTCCCAGCAAGGCGCTGCGCAAGTTAGCCAAGGCACGGTTGGCCATGGCTTCGCGGGTTTCATGAGTCGCCGAGCCGATGTGCGGCAATGTCACCGCGTTTTTCAGTTGGAACAGGGGTGACTCGGCCAGCGGTTCTTTCTCGTAAACGTCCAGCCCCGCACCGCGAATCCGGTTGTTTTGCAGGGCTTCGATCAGGGCGGGTTCGTCTACCACCGGGCCGCGGGCAATGTTCACCAGAATCGCGCTCGGTTTCATCAACGCCAGTTCGCGATGGCTGATCAGGTGTCTGGTTTTTTCACTGAGCGGCACAACCAGGCAGACAAAATCGGCTTCGGCCAGCAGTTGATCAAGGCTGCGCAACTGCGCGCCGAGTTCTTGCTCCAGCTCGGTCTTGCGGCTGTTGCCGCTGTAGACGATCGGCATGTTGAAGCCCAGCCGTCCACGTCGGGCAATGGCCGCGCCAATGTTGCCCATGCCGACGATGCCAAGGGTCTTGCCGTGCACATCGCAGCCGAACAACGGCGCACCAACGGTGGCTTGCCATTGGCCAGCCTTGGTCCAGGCGTCCAGTTCGGCGACGCGGCGGGCGCTGCTCATCAGCAGGGCGAAGGCCAAGTCGGCGGTGCTTTCGGTGAGGACGTCGGGGGTGTTGGTGAGCATGATCCCGCGCTCGTTGAAGTAGGCGACATCGTAGTTGTCGTAGCCGACCGAGACGCTGGAGACGACTTCCAGTTTGGCGGCGTTTTCCAACTGTGCGCGACCGAGTTTGCGACCGACGCCGATCAGGCCATGCGCGTGGGGCAGGGCTTCGTTGAATTGGGCGTTGATGTCGCCGTTTTTCGGGTTTGGCACGATGACGTCGAAGTCTTGCTTGAGGCGTTCGACCATTTCGGGGGTGACGCGGCTGAAGGCGAGGACGGTCTTTTTCATGGGAGGCGGGCTCTCGGGCGCAAGTGAATGCCAAGCACGCTAACATTCTTCCTCGCGGTTGTGCGAGCGCCCGGATTGCCGAGTGTACGCCGTTGATCGTTCCCACGCAGAGTGGGAACGATCAATCAGTTGGGCTGGAAATCAATTCGCCACCCGAACCCCACCCATGCTCCCGCTCAACTCATACGCCACCAATTCCGCCTGATGCGCCGCCAAAATCTCCGGCAACGACCCGCGCAAATACTCGACCCACGTCTTGATCTTCGCATCCAGATACTGCCGCGACGGATAGATCGCATACAGATTCAATTCCTGCGACCGGTAGTTCGGCATCACCCGCACGAGCGTCCCGTTGCGCAAGCCTTCAATCGCTGCATACACCGGCAAAACCCCAACCCCCATGCCGCTGATGATCGCTGTCTTCATCGCATCGGCGGAGTTCACCAAAAACGGTGAGCTATTAATCGTCACCATTTCCTGGCCTTCCGGGCCGTCGAAGGTCCATTTCTCCAGCGGAATCACCGGGCTCACCAAACGCAGGCACGCGTGGTTCAGCAAATCGCTGGGCTTCTGCGCGCAGCCGTTGGCTTTCACATAGGCCGGCGAGGCGCAAACGATGCTGTAGGTGATGCCCAAACGCTGAGAGACGAAGCCCGAGTCCGGCAGCTCGCTGGCGAGCACGATGGACACGTCGTAGCCCTCGTCTAGCAGGTCCGGCACGCGGTTGGCCATGGTCAGGTCGAAGGTGACGTCGGGGTGGGTCTTGCGGTAGCGGGCGATGGCGTCGATCACGAAGTGCTGACCGATGCCGGTCATGGTGTGCACCTTGAGCTGCCCGGCCGGACGGGCATGGGCGTCGCTGGCTTCGGCTTCGGCTTCTTCGACGTAGGCCAGGATCTGCTCGCAGCGCAATAGATAGCGTTTGCCGGCTTCGGTCAGGGCGATGCGTCGGGTGGTGCGGTTGAGCAGGCGGGTTTGCAGGTGGGCTTCCAGGTTGGAGACCGCGCGCGAAACGTTGGCCGTCGTGGTGTCGAGTTGCACGGCGGCGGCGGTGAAGCTGCCGGCCTCGGCCACGTAACTGAAGGCGCGCATGTTTTGCAAAGTGTCCATGAGGTGCTCTCGGAGTCGATGGCAAATTGTGACACGAAGTTTCAGGGTCTGAGACCCCGACTAACGGATTATCGCGTTAACGGTAACAAAGATTCACAGGATTCCCAGCTTATCGCCAACAAAGCCGACCCCTAGAATTGCGCACCTCAGGAACAACTCCCCACCTCAGGAAATCGCAGCAGTGCCGCGTCGCATCAGCAGAGCGCTTCAGACGCTCAGTGTTTTGGCTTTAACCCTGGCAATCAGCGGCTGCATCGGTACCGGAGGTATTGCCCCGCAGGGCACGGCACTGGAGGCCGATTCACTGGCCACCGACGAAGCCATCCAGAACGCTGCACAGGACGCACACTGGCCGACCGCCCAATGGTGGCAGGCGTATGACGACCCGCAATTGAACCGCTGGATCGACCTCGCCCTGCAAGGCAGCCCGACCATGGCCATGGCGGCGGCGCGAGTGCGTCAGGCCAAATCCATGGCCGGGATCGCCGAGTCCGCCGAGTCGCTGCAGATCAATGGCGAATCCACCCTCAAACGCCACAACTGGCCCACCGATCAGTTCTACGGGCCGGGCGAGTTGGCCAACACGACGACGTGGGACAACAACGCCGCGCTGGGCTTCAGCTATGCCCTCGACCTTTGGGGCCGCGAAAGAAACGCCACCGAGCACGCCGTCGACATGGCTCACATGAGCGCCGCCGAAGCGCGTCTGGCTCAGCTCGAATTGCAGAACAACATGGTGCGCGCCTACATCGAGCTGTCGTTGCATTTCGCGCAACGGGACATCGTCGAGGCGACCTTGAAGCAGCAGCAGCAAATTCTCGACCTCGCGCAGAAGCGCCTGAACGGTGGCATCGGCACCCATTTCGAAGTCAGTCAGGCTGAAACGCCGCTGCCGGAAACCCACCGCCAGATCGATGCGCTGGACGAAGAAATCGCCCTGAGTCGCAACCAGATCGCGGCACTTGCGGGCAAAGGTCCGGGTGAGGGTGTGCAGTTGCAGCGACCGACACTGTCGTTGGGCGCGCCGCTAAAGTTGCCATCGTCCTTGCCCGCGCAGTTGCTCGATCAACGTCCAGATGTAGTCGCCAGACGCTGGCAAGTGGCGGCCCAGGCGCGCGGTATTGATGTCGCGCACGCTGGTTTCTACCCCAACGTCGATCTGGTCGGCAGCCTCGGCTACATGGCCACCGGCGGTGGGGCGCTGGAGTTTTTGACCGGCAAGAAGCTCAACTACAGCGTCGGCCCGGCCATCTCGTTGCCGATCTTCGACGGCGGCCGTTTGCGCTCGGAGCTGGGCGAAGCCTCGGCCGGTTACGACATCGCCGTGGCCAAGTACAACCAGACGCTGGTCAACGCGCTGAAAAACATCTCCGACCAGTTGATCCGCCGCGAATCCATGGACAAGCAGCAAACCTTCGCCGCCGACTCGGTGGCCACAGCCCAGAAGACTTACGACATCGCGATGATCGCCTACCAGCGCGGGCTCACCGACTACCTCAACGTGCTCAACGCCCAGACGTTGTTGTTCAAACAGCAGAAGGTTCAGCAGCAGGTGCAGGCCGCGCGACTGAGTGCTCATGCGCAATTGGTGACGGCGCTCGGCGGTGGGCTAGGCGCGGGTAACGACGTGCCGAAGGACAGCCAGACCCAGGCACCGAAAACCCCGGCCATTCTCCAGGCCCTCAATCACTGAGCAGGATTTCATGACTCCCTTGCCCGCACCTTTGCGCTGGCTGTATTCCCTTGAATGGCGCCGGGGTTTCTTCGACTGGGCGCGCAGCGATGGCGTGACCTGGGTCTACATTTTCAAGGTGCTGTTCGCGGCGTTTCTGACCCTGTGGCTGGCCATGCGCCTGGAGTTGCCGCAGCCGCGCACGGCGACGATCACCGTGTTCATCGTCATGCAACCGCAAAGCGGCCACGTGTTGGCCAAGAGTTTCTATCGCTTCCTTGGGACATTGGCCGGCTCGGCGGTGATGGTCGCGTTGATTGCCTTGTTTGCGCAGAACACTGAACTGTTCCTCGGTTCGCTAGCGATCTGGGTCGGCATCTGTTCGGCCGGCGCGGCGCGCTATCGCAACTTCCGCGCCTATGGTTTCGTGCTCGCCGGTTACACCGCCGCGATGGTTGGTTTGCCCGCACTGGCGCACCCGGATGGCGCGTTCATGGCCGCTGTGTGGCGGGTGCTGGAAATCTCCCTGGGGATTATTTGCTCCACGCTGGTCAGCGCCGCGATCCTGCCGCAATCAGCCAGTGCCGCGATGCGCAACGCCCTGTATCAGCGCTTCGGTGTGTTTGCGCTATTCGTCACCGATGGCTTGCGCGGTCGCAGTAAACGGGAGGCTTTCGAGGCGAGCAACGTGCGCTTCATTGCCGAGGCCGTGGGGCTGGAAGGGTTGCGCAGCGTCACCGTGTTCGAAGACCCGCACATGCGTCGGCGCAACGGTCGGCTCAGTCGACTGAACAGCGAATTCATGGGCATCACCACCCGTTTCAACGCCTTGCACCAGTTGCTCGAACGCCTGCGCAGCAGCGGCACCGATCACGTGGTTGCGGCGATCAAACCGGGTTTGCAAGACCTCGCCGAACTGCTCGACGGCTTTAGCGGCCGCGCCCTGACCAATGCTGATGCAGGGCGTCTGGTGATCGCGTTGACCGCCTATAAAGAAGGTTTGCCGGCACGCGTTCGCAGCTTGCGAGCGGTTTTTCAGGAGAGCAATCCGAGCGACGCCGAGCAGTTGGATTTTCATACCGCGTACGAATTGCTCTATCGCTTTGTCGATGACCTGCACAGTTATGCACAGACCCACGCGTCGCTGGCCGATCACAGCCATGCGCGCGAGCAATGGGATGAGCCGTTCACCCCGCAAACCAACTGGATGGCGTCGGCCGCCTCGGGGATTCGCGCGGCGTTCATTCTGGTGGTTCTGGGCAGCTATTGGGTCGCCACCGCGTGGCCGAGCGGGGCGACGATGACGCTGATCGCCGCCGCGACCGTGGGCCTTTCGGCGGCAACACCGAATCCAAAACGCATGGCGTTTCAGATGGCTTGCGGGACGCTCCTCGGGGCGCTGATCGGCTTCGTCGAGATGTTTTTCATCTTCCCGTGGATTGACGGTTTTCCGTTGCTCTGCGTGATGCTCGCGCCGGTGATCGTGCTGGGTTCGTTCCTGACTTCACGGCCGCAATACGCCGGTGTCGGTCTCGGTTTGCTGATCTTCTTCAGCACCGGTTCGGTGCCGGACAACCTCACCGTTTACAACCCTTACGCCTTCATCAACGATTACATCGCCATGGTGCTCGGCATGCTGGTGTGCGCGGCGGCCGGGGCGATCATTCTGCCGCCCAACAGCCGCTGGTTGTGGCGTCGGCTGGAGCAGGATTTACGCGGGCAAGTGGTGTACGCCATCAGCGGCAAACTCAAGGGTTTGGCGTCGAGTTTCGAAAGCAGTACGCGGGACTTGCTGCATCAGGCCTACGGTCTCGCGGCAGGGCAGCCGCAGGTGCAACGGGACTTGCTGTGCTGGATGCTCGTGGTGCTGGAAGTCGGCCACGCGATCATCGAGTTGCGCAAGGAGCAGGCGATCCTGCCGGTGCATCCGGCCTATGCCGAATCCCAACCGTGGCGTCAGGCGATCCGGGTGATGGGGCGCTCGCTGGTGCGGCTGTTTCTGCAACCGAGTCAGAGCAATCTGGAGCGCAGCCTGATCGCCGTCGATCACGCGATCAGCCGCGCGCAAGCCACCGACGAACCTTTCGCGCCGCACTTCGACACCTCGGCCTTGCGTCGCGTGAAGAGCTATTTGCACTTCATCCGCACCTCGCTGCTCGACCCGCAATCACCGCTCTCTGCTTATACAAAAGGACTTCAACATGCCGCGTGAAATCGCCTTTCACGGCGTGTACATGCCAACCATGACCCTGATGTTTTTCATCGCGGCAGCGCTGGCCTGGGCACTCGACCGGTTCCTGTCCGGGTTCGATCTGTACCGCTTCTTCTGGCACCCGGCGCTGCTGCGCCTGAGTCTGTTTACCTGTCTGTTCGGCGCCCTGGCGCTGACTGTCTACCGTTGACTCTCTATCACTGACTCTCTATCACTGAAGAAGGCCCTGATGAAAAAGCTTTTCAGCCTGCTCGCCACCCTGCTGGTGCTGGCCCTTGCGATGTGGATCGGCCGGACCCTGTGGGTGCATTACATGGACACGCCATGGACCCGCGACGGCCGGGTGCGCGCCGACATCATCAACGTCGCCGCCGACGTCACTGGGGAAGTGGTGGACGTGCCGGTGCGCGACAATCAACAGGTGAAGAAGGGTGATTTGCTGATGCGGATCGACCCCGAGCACTACCGCATTGCGGTCAAACAGGCACAGTCGCTGGTGGCCTCGCGCAAGTCGACGTGGGAAATGCGCAAGGTCAACGCCCACCGCCGCGCTGACATGGACAACCTGGTGATCTCCAGGGAAAACCGCGACGACGCCAGCAACATCGCTGACTCAGCCCTGGCCGATTACCAGCACGCACAAGCGCAACTGGAAGCCGCCGAACTGAACCTCAAACGCACCGAGGTCCGCGCAGCGGTGGACGGGTACGTGACCAACCTCAATGTGCATCGCGGCGATTACGCGCGCATCGGTGAGGCGAAAATGGCTGTGGTCGACATGAACTCGTTCTGGGTCTACGGCTTCTTCGAAGAAACCAAATTGCCCCATGTGCGGGTCGGCGATAAAGCCGACATGCAGTTGATGAGTGGGGAAGTGTTGAAGGGGCATGTGGAAAGCATTTCTCGCGGCATCTACGACCGTGATAACCCGCAGAGTCGCGAGCTGATTGCGGATGTGAACCCGACCTTTAACTGGGTGCGTTTGGCGCAGCGAGTGCCGGTGCGGATTCACATTGATGAAGTGCCGGAGGGTGTGCTGTTGGCGGCGGGGATTACGTGTACGGTGGTGGTGAACTAGCCATTTGACCGAGTCGCGGCCTTCGCGAGCAGGCTCGCTCCCACAGGGGGGGGCGTCGTTCACAAAATCTGCATTCGAACTCGGCCAATGTGGGAGCGAGCCTGCTCGCGAAGGGGGCAACTCGGTCCCGCAGCTAAAAGGCGACAGCTCAGCCCTTGCAAAACGTCTCATGCAAATGCCGCCAAACCACCTTGCCATCCGCCTGCTTCTCAAACACCACCGTCGAACGCCTGTCAGAGTGCAGACCGGTTGCATCCGTCTGCTGCTCGCGATAACTCACCACCGCGCCACCGTCATACAGGGCAACACCGCGCAACTCGCTGAGCTCGATTCTGAACCCGAGTTTCTTCCCGCCCGCCATCAAAAACAATTCGCTCAACGCGTCGAAATCCAGCACCCGGCCCAACGGCGAGACCATGGAAAACTGTGGCGAAAACCGGGTCAGCAACTGTTCAAGCGCCGGCTCGTCCTGTTCCTCGGCCAACCATTGCTCAATGGCGACGTGGGCCTGGATCACTTCGTCAAAGTATTCGGTGTAATCAGTCATGGAAGTTGCCCCTTCAATCCGAACCGCTTCATCAACCCCGCCTCCAGCAGCCCTTTAGGTAACAGCCCCGCCAGCAACGGCAACGCCCGACTGCCATTGCCCAGACGAATCAGGCGCGGTGGTTTGCTCTGCTGTACGGCCTTGAGCAAGCCGGCGGCAAATTCACTGGCCGGGGTCGGGTTGTCCTGGGAGGCTTTGGCCCGTGCGCGAATGCCGTCACGCAGCGGCCACCACGGCGATTGTTCGGTAATCAACTGCTCAGCCTCATGACCGGCATTCTTGGCAAAACTCGAGGCGATTGCGCCCGGCTGGACTTCCATGACCCGCACGCCAAACGGCGCCAGTTCCATACGCAACGCATCGGTCAAGGCATGCACTGCCGCTTTCGAGGCGCAGTAGGCGCCGGCGAATGGCGTGACCAAAACCCCGGACACGCTGCCGATGTTCACCACCAGACCTTTGGCCCGGCGCAGCACCGGGAACATCGCGCGGGTGACGCCGACGATGGCGAACACGTTGGTTTCGAATTGCCGTTGCATGGCCGGCACACCGCCGTCGAGCAACGGCCCCATGGCGCCATAACCGGCATTGTTGATCAGCACGTCGAGGCCGCCATGTTGCTGGTTGATGCGCTCGCTCAAGTGTTCGAGTGCGGCGCCGTCGTTGACGTCCAGTTGCACGGCGGTGAAACCGGCAGCGGCCAGGGCCACCACGTCTTCAGCCTTGCGGGCGCTGGCCCAGACGTCGTATCCGGCATTTTTGAACACATCAGCGAGGGCGCGTCCAATGCCGCTGGAGCAACCGGTAATTAACGCAACGGGCATGGCGCGGTCCTTGTGCAAAGAGGAAGGGAAGATCAATCGGAGAAACTACCTTGCAAACGCTCAGCGCGAAACTCTAGCGTTTGCGGGCGATAGCCCGGGCGCAGCGGCGGCAGGGGCAAACAGTCTTCCCAGTTCGCGCCGGCCTGCAGTTCGCCGGGGCCGCGATAGCGCGGTGCGGCGTATTGATTGTCGGCCAGATTGACCGTGTCGCCCGGCGCATAGGCGGCGATGCGCCAGCGCAGTTCGGTCAGCGGCACGTCGTTGCCGTTGTTCATTTTCAGATGCAACGGCCGGTCCGCCGGGCAGTGTTCGGGCGCATAAGTGATGCGCAACTCCAGGCGCGCCAGTTGCTTGACCTCGCGGTTGTCCATCCAGATCACCCACGTTGCCACCACACCCAATCCAATGGCCGCCGCGACGGAGACCGGCAACGCCTTGGTCGGGTAGCGCAGCAACAAAATCAGCCAGGTGATGACCAGCAGGACGCCGATGAACATGACGCAAACCTCGGGAGGGGAGAAGGTCATCCTACCTAAGCGTGGGTGCGGTTGGCGATGGGCTTGATTGTTGTTGATGGAAGTGATGGCCTCATCGCGAGCTTGGTCCGGGCGGCGTTCCGACGATGAGGCCCGCGGAGGCAACAAAAACGCCAGACAAAAAAAGCCCCCACCCAACCCGCTGCGGAAAGGGAAACGCAGCGAGTCGGACGGGGGCTTCTGGTGTTACAGATCAATTACCGCGCGATGGTTTTCACCGATACGCCGCGGTCGATCGGGGTAGAGCGACCGTAGATATCTTCAAACCGCTCGATATCGTCTTCGCCCAGGTAGCTGCCCGATTGCACTTCGATGATTTCGAGTGGAATCTTGCCCGGGTTGCGCAGACGGTGGACCGAGGCGATCGGAATGTAGGTCGACTGGTTTTCAGTCAGCAAGAACACGTTTTCGTCGCAGGTCACTTCAGCCGTGCCGCTGACCACGATCCAGTGTTCGGCGCGATGGTGGTGCATCTGCAGCGACAGGCACGCGCCCGGTTTGACCGAGATGCGCTTGACCTGGAAGCGGCCGCCCATGTCCACCGAGTCGTAGGAGCCCCACGGACGATAGACTTCGCAGTGGGTCTGGGTTTCGCTACGGCCCAGCTCGTTGAGGGTGTTGACCATCTGTTTCACGCCTTGGACCTTGTCCTTGTGGGCGATCATCATGGCGTCCTTGGTTTCGACGACCACGATGTTTTCCAGACCGATCACCGACACCAGTTTACCGTTGCCGTGGATCATGCAGTTTTTGCTGTCCTGAATGACCACATCGCCTTTGGTGACGTTGCCGTTGGCGTCTTTTTCATTCACTTCCCACAACGACGACCAGCAGCCGACATCGCTCCAGCCTGCGGTCAGCGGTACAACGCAGGCGCGCTGGGTTTTTTCCATCACCGAGTAGTCGATGGAATTGTCCGGGCAGCAAGCGAAGGTGGCGGAGTCGATGTCGACCGTGTCGGCATCCTGCTCGCTACGTTCCAGGGTCAGCACGCAGGTGTCGTAGATGTCCGGATCGTGTTTTTTCAGCTCTTCGAGGAAACGGCTGGCACGGAACAGGAACATGCCGCTGTTCCAGAAGTAACCGCCGGACTCGACGAACTCGGTGGCGCGTTTCACGTCCGGTTTTTCGACGAAGTGCGAGACGCGGCTGACGCCTTCGGGCAGCAGCGAATCATTGGCCGACTTGATGTAGCCGTAGCCGGTTTCCGGTTTGGTGGCCGGTACGCCGAACAGCACCATTTCGCCGTTTTCTGCAGCGACCGTGGCCAGGGCCAGGGCGCGTTGCAGGGCTTTCTGATCTTCCAGCACGTGGTCGGCTGGCAGCACCAACATCAATTCGTCGCGACCTTCGTTGACCAGCATCAGTGCGGTCAAGGCCACGGCTGGTGCGGTGTTGCGGCCGAACGGTTCCATCAGGATGCGCTGTACGTCCAGTTTACGGGCGCCCAGCTGCTCGTTGACGATGAAACGGTGTTCCTTGTTGCAGACAACGATCGGGGTGTCCATGCCTTCGAACACCAGGCGTTCCAGAGTTTGCTGGAACAATGTTTGTTCGCCGGTCAGGGCGAGGAATTGCTTAGGAAACTGTTTGCGCGAAAGCGGCCAAAGACGTGAGCCACTACCACCTGACAAGATCACCGGAATCATGTTGTTACTCCTTGAATATCGTATGGGTCAGAGCTACTGCGTTCTGTCGTTTCACTCTTGTTCTTATTCCGTGTCCGGGTAGCCCGTGGGCTACCCGGCAAAATGATTAGCGCGTCGAAACCGGGCGTTTTACCCAGACTGGCGCCAGGCTGCTGCCGGTGCCGGTGACGTACAGCACGGCGGCTTCACCGCGTTCCAGGGCAACCGGTTTCACGTCGCCGACTTTCTTGTCGCCATCGTATAGCGCCAGGCTGACTTTAACCGGGTTGATTTCACGCTCGCCACGGCCCTTGGCGGCCACGGAAGGGACCACTTCGGTCTTGCCGTCAGCGGTTTTCAGGGTCAGTGCTTTGTCGCTGAGGTTCTGTACGCGAACCAGGGATTTCTGCTTGTTCTTGAACGGCGGCTCTTCGATCAGTTGCGGTGCGCCGCTGGCGTTGTTGACCAGGGTGTAATAGTGATCACCGGCCAGTTTCACCGGCAGGGACTGGCTACCGACCTTGGCGCTGTAGTCGCCGCCCGGCATGAAGCTGAAGTCAGTGCTGGA
Source organism: Pseudomonas sp. PMCC200344 (assembly GCF_030053095.1). Taxonomy (NCBI): domain Bacteria; kingdom Pseudomonadati; phylum Pseudomonadota; class Gammaproteobacteria; order Pseudomonadales; family Pseudomonadaceae; genus Pseudomonas; species Pseudomonas sp. PMCC200344. The sequence continues at coordinate 1,108,527 of NZ_CP125618.1, forward strand.
CAGCGGCGCGACTTCGGCCAGGTTGGTGGTGCCGACGGTGGCGCTGACTTCAGCGTTACCGGCGTTGTAGACACGCACGAAGCTTGAGCCTTTCGGTGCGGTCGGGCCATAGAGCGCGGCATCGCCTGCGAAGGCGGACATCGACAGAACGCTCATGCCTGCAACGAGTGCGAAGGTCTTGGCGAGACGGCGAGGAGTAGTAGTAGTGAAAGTCATGGTGTACCTCTCTTTCAGTTTTGCGCCCGGTCGGGCGTCTCGGATTTAGTGTTGTTTAGTGCAACGTTTTGTTGGTTTACGCCGGCTTCTTTGAGCTCTGCGACCCACTGCGGGTCGGCGTCACCGATTTCGTTGTTCACAGGCAGATAACGTTCAGGAAACTCCCAGATCAGTACCTGTGGCGGGCTATTCTTGAAAGCATCACTTTTCAGGTAGCTGAGCATCGGCAGAATCGGGCCGTGGCCGTCTTCGGCGTAATTGACCACGTCGCTGTTCAGCGCTTGTTTCAGCGCACCGACGAAGTTCCAGTTGGGGTTAGCGCTGTAGCTGGTGCCGATCAGGGCCACCGGCACTTCAGTGTTGGCGAACAGGGCGTCATCACCGGCCGGCTGGTCTTGCGCCGCAACGGTGTTGCGTTTCTGCAACGGCTCAGTTTTGGGCATCAGGTTTTCAAACAGCGGGTCCAGCGGCAGGAACAACCGCAGGTCGCCCTTGTGAGTCACGTTCTCCGCAGGTTCAGTGACGAAGTGTTGCGGCTCGCCGCTCAGCGGGTATTTGTCGGTAATGGATTTCGCCAGGGTTTCGGCGGCGATTTGCGCGCCTTCCGGGGTCCAGTGAGTGTCGGTGCGCAGGAACACTTGCTGACCGTTCAGCTTGGCTTTCAGCATCGGGCCGAACAGGTCGGGAGCGAGGACCTTGTTGGCCGCCACGCGAGCGTGGAAGTCCTCATAGAGGTTGGCGTGGATGCTCGAAGGTTTCACTTCACCCAGGTGTTCCGGGTACAGGCGAGTCTTGGCCGGCACGATCGCCATGACCAGTTTCACGCCTTTGGCTTTCAGTTCCTGGCGCACGCCTTCAACCAGCGCGTAGTTGCCTTGCAGGTTCAGCTCTTCGTTGACGATCGGGTTGAATTCCTCATCGCTGTACAACCACTGATCGCGGCCGAGCACGACGCCCGGACGACCTTCGTTGAACAGTTTGAAATCCAGCGCAGCCCAAAGGTTGGTGCCCAGACGCTTGATCGGAAACTCGTCGTCGTAATGCGTTTCCACGGCTTTGGTCCAGCGGCCGTTGAGCACCGTCGTTTCGGCAGAGGTACTGAAGCCGAGGAAACTGCGCGTGGACCACAGGCCCAGGACCAACAGCGTCACCATGAACAGGGCGATGTAGAGGATGCGTAATGAGCGGGTCATAGTCAGATCCCTCAGAACTGGAAGTAAAGGAACGGCGAGAAGCTTTGCGCCGAGAGTTTGAAAATCGAGGCGATGAACAGCACCAGTACCAGCGTGCGCATCACGTAACGAGACCAGTCCGCAGTCCAGTAGGCCGGTTGCACAGTCGCTTCAACGCCGACGGTGTAGCCAGGCTCGTGGATGCTGCCCGGGCTGTCGCCCGGTACGGCTTTGATCATTCCAGGCGTAGCGGCAGCCGGGCCATCGGCCTCGACGTTCACAACAGGCTTGGTCTTCTCAGGCGGCAGGTTGCTGTAGAAGTCACGAATGCCGAAGAACGCCAGGGTCATGTAAGCCACCACCAGAGTTGCCACTTGCAGGCCGGTGAGGCTGGCCGCGTTGAGTTCAGACAGTGACCATTCGCCGAAGCTGAACATCGCGCCGTACATACGACCGGCGACGTGCAGGTTTTCCGAGCGGAAGATCACCCAGCCCATGACCACGAGCAGGAAGGTCAGCGCCCAGCGGATCGGGTTGATGCTGCGCGGCGAGGTGTTCAGGCCGAGGGCCTTTTCGATCGCCAGCCACATGCCGTGCCACGCACCCCAGACGATGTAAGTGATGTTCGCGCCGTGCCACAGACCACCGAGCAGCATGGTCAGGAACAGGTTGCGATAGGTCATCAGCGTACCTTTACGGTTACCGCCCAGCGTGATGTACAGGTAGTCACGCAACCAGGTGGACAGGCTGATGTGCCAGCGACGCCAGAACTCGGTGATCGACTGGCTGATGTACGGCTGTTTGAAGTTTTCCATGAAGCGGAAACCCATCATCAAGCCCAGACCGATTGCCATGTCGCTGTAACCGGAGAAGTCGAAATACAGCTGCGCGGTGTAGGCCAGCGCGCCGAGCCAGGCATCGCCCGTGGTCGGGTTCTGCAAGGCGAAGCAATGGTCGGCCACGACCGCCAGGGTGTCGGCGATGAAAACCTTCTTGATGAAACCCTGCATGAACCGCGTGGCACCCTCGGAGAACTTGTCGAGGGTGTGGGTGCGGTTGTTGAACTGGTCGGCGAGATCGCGGAAGCGCAACACCGGACCGGCGATCAGGTGCGGGAAGATCGCCACGAAAGCGGCAAAGTCGATCAGGTTGCGGGTCGCCGGGGTATCACCACGGTAGACGTCGATGATGTAGCTGATGGACTCGAAGATGTAGAACGAGATCCCGATCGGCAACAGCACGTGGGTCAGGATGAACGGCGACAGACCGACGGAGGTCATCATCGCGTTGATGCTGTCGACACCGAAGTTGGCGTACTTGAAGTAGCCGAGAATGCACAGGTCGACGCCCACGCCCAGGAGCAACCAGCGTTGTGCCGGTTTGGTCCGAACGCCTGCGGCACCGACTTTGAGGCCGATCCAGTAGTTCCACAGGGTGACGGCTGCGAACAGCGCAAGGAAGTCCACACGCCACCAGGCATAGAACACGTAGCTGGCGATCAGCAGCAGCAGGTTGCGATAGCGTATTCCGCTTAAGTAGTACATGCCGAGAAAGATCGGCAAGAACAAAAACAGGAACACGTTGGATGAAAATACCATCCCGGTCTCTCCATGTTTAACCAACAGTCAAGGGCCAACGGCCCCCCCAAACCCCCCACCGAAATCGAGGGGTAAAACGGTGTTTCCTTGAGGGGTGTGGTTGGCCTTAAGACCAACCCCTCACCCCCCGCCCTCTCCCCGGAGGGGAGAGGGAGCCTGATCTCGATGGCTTTCAAAACTTGAGATCGACTCGATATCGCATGTCGCCGAAACTTAACCAGACGCCTCGGTCAGTCCCCTCGCCCCTCCGGGGAGAGGGTTAGGGTGAGGGGCTGTTTTTCAGCCCCTCCACAACTCACGAACCTTTTTTGCCTTTTTCACTCGCCGGGTCGTAGACCTTGGTCAAATCCCCACCGAGGCGGAAGGTCTTGAACGGCTGCATTTCGCGCTTTTTCTCAAGCACATCCGGCGAGCAGGTGTAGAGCGTGCAGAACGGTTCGAGCCAGGCAAATTTCGAGTCGACCTTGAGGTCGGTCATGTCCTGCTCTTTACCGTTCTTCTTCTCGAATTCTTCCGGGTCTTCGACACCCGCGAGCACTCGATCACCCAGGCGCTTCAATGCGCCGTTGTTTTCCTGACGCAAGTCCACACCGTTGACCTGAGCGAAACTGGCGATCATCGCCAGAGGCGGCAGGGCGTAGTTGTGATAGGAGAGGGCGCGTTGCTGGCGCTTGAGTTCGTTGGGCAGGAAACCCTGGGCGTCGATTTGATTGACGCCGACTTTGTATTCCTTTACCGACCAGTCGAACAGGTCGCGGCGGTTGGTGGCGATGGACGTTGCCATCACCGACCAGGCGGACCAGTACGAGTGGTTGTTGGTTTTTTCCAGCGGCAGGTTGTCCCAGTCGCTGACGACTTGATCAGCCATTTTGCTGAACCAGGCCTCAATCAGTTGTGCCTCTTGCTGATGGTTCGCCAACGGATGCGAGTCGGAGAATTTCAGGCGGATATAGGACGAGGCCATGCTGCCCAACGCCCATTTGCGCATGGACTTGCCGGTGTGGTTGAAGTCCTTGGACATCAACGCATCGGCCTTGGCCCAGGCAGTCAACCAACTCAGGGTGCATTCCAGCTGTTCCGGACGACCGTCACGCATGTACTGCATCACGCGCTTGCTGGTGCCGCGCTCAATCTTGGTGATGTCGGCAGTAGTGTCACGGAAGGCCTTTTCCGATGCCTCGTTCAGGGTCGAACGGGCCTTGTCGGAGCCTTCGTACTTGCTGCGAAATTGCAGCGAGCCGGTGTACGGCGTCGGCATCGCATCACAGCCTTCGCTCTTGTCGCCGGTTTTGACTTTTTCAATCGGCGCGAAGTATCCCTGCGGCGGACGCAGTGGCGCGGCTGCCTGGGTGGCCCCGGCGAACATCGCCAGAGTCAGCAGGGAGGGCGCGAGTAACTTTTTCAAAGTTCGGGTTTGCATATGAACCTCATTGCCCGGCCTGAGCGGTACGCTGCTCAGCGCCTGGGAACACGTTGCGTTTGCAGATTTTCGCTTCGACTTTCTGTGGCGCGGCACCTGCTTCAGGGCCCTGGATTTCGACGGCCAGCAGATTCTGCGAGGCCCAGTCTTCGTCCGTGCGCAACTCGAAGGCGAAACGCCCGTCGGTATCGGAGGTTTCCGGTTTTTCGATCTTGATGTCCTCGTGGCGACCGTTCATGTACCAGAGGGTGGCTTGCAGATTTTTCACCGACGGATCGGCGAAGCGAATGTCAACCTGGTGGCTGCGGTTTTGCAGATTCAGGTTCTTGCTGTTGACCATCAATTCGTTCTTGCCCGGTTTCAACGTGGTGCTGCCGGTCATCTGTGCATCCTTTCCTTCGCAACCGTTGTCCAGCAGCGCCATCATCTGGCGGTAGATGGTTTCCTGGTCGAGGCGATAGAGCGGCGAGAATTCCCAGATCAGAATCTTCGGCGGCTTGGTCTGGAACTCTTCGCTGCCCAGGTACTGCAGCATCGAACCTTCCAGGCCACCGCCGGGGAACGCCACGTTGAGGATGTCGGCGCCGATGGCCTCTTCGAGGAAACCGGCAAAGTTGTAGTTCTTGCCACTGTGGCTGGTGCCGACCAGGGTGACTTCCGGATTGCCGGAATCACTGAACAGATCGCCATCAGCTGCTTCGCCTTTCGGCTCGGTGGTGAACTGATCCATGTACTGGATCGCGTAGCTGGTGCCACAGAGTTGACCAGCCATGTTGTGTAACGTTCCGGTCTTGCCCATGCGACCCGACTTATGGCTCTCGAATTCGCGTTTCGGCACGTCGGCAAACGCCGGCATTTTCTTGATTTGCTCACCGACGATTTTCGCCGTGCGCTGGGCGCCATACGGCGTCCAGTGTTGGTCGCCTTGGAAGTAGAAATCGTGGGCTGGCAGGGTGTCAGGCAGCGACTCGTTGGTCAGCGGCGACAGGTCCGGCACGGTGTAGCCCATCTGCTCGAAACGGCCGAGCATGGTCTTGTAGTTCCTCAAGGCCTTGTCGAAATCGAACTTGGCCTTGTCTTCCGGCTTGAGCTTGTTGCGGTTCACCAGACCACGGGTCGGCTGGTAGACGATGACCAGTTCCACGCCTTTGCTCTTGAACGCATCGTGCAGTTCTTTCATGCGTTTGTAGCCGGCGGGGGTGGTGTCGAACTCGGTGCGCAAGTCTTCTTGCGTACGGAATAGCCAATCGCCCTGAGCCTGTACCAGCGTGGTGAAGTTCTGCTGGTAACGCGTGGTGTAGTTTTTCGCGTCGTGGGCTGCCGGGCACAGGTTGCAGCACGGTTCGGCGCTGAAAGCAGGTGCTTTGGCTTCATCGGCACGAGCGCCGGCGCTGGCCGCGAGAATGCCGACGGTCAGGGCCGACAGGCTGAGTAATTTGATCAAGTGTGAGTGCATAAAATTATCCTCAGTCCTGCATTTCGGTCTGGCGTTCGACAGGGTCGATCAGCACGGCTTTCTGCTGGCGCACCAGCAGGTCGAGAATTTCATCCTGGCGCTCGCCAAGAATTCCGTTGAAGCTGATGCCGCTGGATTTGGTCGGCGCGAGCATGGACACGCGATACAACTCGACGCTCAGCGGCGAGTCGATGGACAGCGGGCCGCTGCCGTTGCCGGCCAGTTCGCCACCGACGATGATCAGCGACACCTGGGCGTCGAACGGATCGAGCTTGATGTCACGGTCGGTGTCGCTCAGGTCCTTGATGTGCCCGTAGACACCGGTCAGGCCGTTGGCCATGGACAGGTTTTCGTAGAGGCGGATGTTCACGCTGTTACGAATCCGGATGCCGTGGCGCTTGTTGCTGATCACCTTGTTGCCCCACAGCAGGTTGTCGCCACTCTCGTAGAGGGTGATGCCGTCGGTGTGGTTCTTGTAGATCTCGTTGTAGGCGATCAGGTTGCTCACGCTGTTACGGTCGATCACCAGGCCCGACAACTTGTTGTCGTAGCTGCGGTTGTTGAAGATGAAGCTTTTGTTGACCTCACGGGAAATGATGATCCCGTGCTTCTTCTTGGTCCCGAACACAGTGTTGTCGGCAATGATCAGACCGTGTGAACGGTCATGCGGGTCGATGCCGTAGACGATGTTGTCTTTGTAGGTGTTGCCCTTGACCACAAAGTCGCGGGTTTCGTAGCAGTAGAAGCCGTACCACATGTCCGAGAACTCGGAGCCGACAATCCAGCCGGTCGGTTCAGGGCGCTTGAGCACCTTGGCCATGTTCGGCGTGTATTGGGAAATACTCACGCCGTAAGACTTACTGTTGGCATAACCGAAACTGGCGATCTTGCTGTTGGCGATGTAAGTCTCGGTGCCACCCCAGGACAACATGAACGGACGGAATTCCTTCGACGACTTGAACGTCGCCGGACCGTTTGCCTTCTCACTCCAACCGGTGATTTTGGTATCACGCACGAACAGCTGACCGTCGTTGACCAGGAACGAACCGGCCTCTTGGGACAGGCGCAGTTCCTGGGTCTGCTTGTCGATTTCCAGGATGCCTTTCTCACCCACCACGATCGGCAGCTTCGCCAGGAATACACCCGGCGAGGTTTCGCTGAAGTACTGCTTGGGTACTTTCTTGGCCAGATCCTTGAGGTTCATGTAGCCGTCGTCGATGAAAATCGCCTGTGGGATACCGTGCTGACGCACGACCCATTCGGCCATCTTGTTATCGCCGCCGATGAAGTCCTTCAGGGCGTTTTCCTGCATCATCCGGCGTACGCTGATTTTGCCGGGCTTGGTGCGCACGATTTTCGCGGCGATGGCTTCGGCGGTGTAGCCGGAGGTGTCCGGCAGTTTCGGCTTCGCCAGCTCCAGCGGCGCGGTCGGTGCGCTGCTGACGGTGTAGGTCTTGGCCTGTTGCAACCCTTTGGCAATGGTCGCCGGTTGGCCTTTTTGAACGGGAGCGGTTGGCTCTACCGTGGCGAAGGCTGCCGTGCTGGCCAGCAACATCGCGCCGGCCAGCAAGGTTATCGAGCCTCTCTTCGGACTGTTCATGTCAGGAACTCCCTTAGCGGTTCGCATCAGAAGCGCCAGATCACGTCGATAAACGCGCGGTGCATGTACGAGTCGACGCCTTTGCCATACGCATCGCCGGGCTTGAACACACCGCCACGCAACCGCACCAAGGCCGAAGGCTCATCGATCGACTGGCTCAAGGAGGCGGGCAGCAGGCCTTGCTTGAAGTACTTGGTGACGACCACGTCCATTTCCTGGCCGAGGTCTTTGTTGCCATCTTCCAGCGGCAGGGACGTGCTGGAGAGCACGGCGCCGGTCACGTCGTCGGTGTCGTTCTGGACGGCGTTGATGCCGTTGCTGCCGACCGGCTTGTTGCCGTCGACGCGCCAGAATTTGTGGTAGATCACACTGGCGTCGTATTCGTCGTTGAGCATCCACGAACCGAACAAGGTTGCGGACTGCATGTTGTTCGTTTCACCACGGAACGCTTCGCCGAAACGGTGAACCCGCGAGCGAGTACCGGTGTAGTTCGAACGGTTGCTTTGCAGGCCGTTCTGTTCGTAATCAGCGCTGGCACGGGCATAAGCTGCACCGACTTGCCATTGCGGATCGAGGCGCAGACGCACGCCCAGGTCAGTGGCCCAGCCATCGACGTTGCCACTGGTTTTGGCTTGTGCCGGTGCGGTGCCCTCGGCGGTCAGCGGGTTGACCGTGTCGCGGTCGCCACTCATGCCGGTGACGCTGCCCCAGTAGTTGACGGTGTTGGTGTTGCGCCAGTTGTAGGCATCGCTGTCGGCGGTGAGGCCGAGCCAGCTGATATCGCCATTCTCTTTCTTGTCCAGAGAATCGGCGGCAACGCCCGGAGTCGGGTAATCGAGCTTGCCGTCATCGTGGGTGTGGTGACCACGAATGCCGACCCAGTTGCCCGGGTTCCACTGGTACGCCGCATCGGCGTAAGCGTGCAGGCGATCCTTGTCCTTGGGCGCGAGTTCGGTGAGGTCGGTGCGGTACTCGCTGAAGCGCTCGGCAACACCGGCGTTGGCGCGCAACAGGGTGGTGTCGAAGGTCCAGTTCAGGGCTTCGATGTTGGTGTCGCGCCATTGGCCGTCGTCATTGCGCAGGCGCTGGCGACCGAGCTTGAGAATCTCGCCGGGGTAGGGCGTAAGGCCGCTGTAACCGACCCAGAACTCGCGCATCGCCAGGTAGTTTTTCTTGCTCTTGCGATCACCGTTGTCGGTGGCCTGGGTGCCGTCGCTGTCGGACTGTTGCAGGGTGTCCGTCTCGATGATGTCGGTGGACGTCACGGCCTGACCCATGGCGTAGCCGCTCCACGCGCCGCTCTCGCCGTAGATCCATGGACGCAGGTCGAGGCCGACGCCATTGACGTCGCCGCCGCTCGCCGTACCGAGGTCAGTGTCGTCTTCGGACTGGGCGGTGACTTTCACGTCAAGGCCGTAGTTCTTGCTTTCAGTCAGGGCCGCCAGGGTCGGGCACGACCACAGCAGGGCGAATGACAGGCCAATACCGGCCTTAACGAATGGATTCAACTTCATAGGGATTCCTCGCCGTCTTCTTCTTCCAGGGCATGCAGTTCCAGCGTGTTCTGGCTCAAGGCACCACGAACGGCCTGTTCTTGTTTCAACAGGCGTTGGGCCTCGGCGAGCTGGGCAGGCGGCAGTTGGGCTTCGAGTGTTTGCGCAAGCTCGGTGGCTTGCGGGGTGTTCTGGGCCTTGGCCAATTGGCTGAAGACATAAGCGTTAAGCGGGTCGGGCCGGGTGCCCTTGCCTTGGGAGAACAGTTGGGCAATGGCGAAGTCGGCGCTGTTCTGGCCGTTACGCGCAGCCTTGAGCAGGTGGTCCAGCGCTTTTTGCGAATAGACCTTGCCCAGGTAACCGCGACGGTAGATCTGGCCGAGGTAGTAATCGGCGGCCACTTCTCTGTCGACGGCTTTCTTGAAATGTTCTTCGGCGACCTTCGCGTCGGCCGGCACCATTTTGCCTTCGTAGTAGAGCTTGCCCAGCAACAGTTCGGCGCGCGGCTGGTCGGCGGCGCGGCCGTTGTCCAGGTACTTCATCATCGTGTCGACGTCACCCAGTTCGGGGAAGTCGTAGAGCAGTTGCGCCAGGCTGACCCAGGAAGCGGGGTAGCCGGGTGCGATGCCTTCGAGCAGCGACTGCGCGGTTTTCTCGTCGGTCGTGCCCAGGGATGCATCGCCCAGCACGCGAGCCACGCTGTCCACCCGCTGGGCGGAAACCGTGCCGCGAGCCTGAGCGGCTTGCATTTGCTTGATCAGCTCGGCCTGTTGCTCTGGCTGGGCTTTTTTCTGATAAACCGTGGCCAGTTCGACGTAGCAGATGTCGGTGGTGTTCAACGCGGCTTTGCAGATCGTTTCCACTTCGTCCAGATGCTGGTCGTAAGTGCCCTGGGTGCGATAGAGCAGCACTTGGGCCAGGCCCGCTTCCGGCTTGCCTTCGGCGCGCCATTGGCTGATCTGCTGTTGCGCGTTGACGTTCGGGAAACTGTGCGGGTATTGCAGGTACAACATCGCCAGCGGGATCAGGGTGTTGCCTTCGCCTGCGGCAGTGGCTTTCTTCAACAGGCCTTCAGCTTCGTGCTGTTCGGCTTCGGTTGAGCCGGGTTTGGCCACCAGCAGACGACCCAGGCGAGCCTGGGCCCGCGGCGAGACGCTGGCCGCAGCGCGATAAGTCGCCTCAGCTTTCTTGATCTGCGCCGGGTCACGGCTGTCGACCTGGATATCGGCGAGGCCAACCTGTGCTTCGCTGTAGCCCAGGTCTGCCAGTTGCTGGTAATTCTGCGCCGCCAGCGTGGTATCACCGCGCTTGAGGGCTTCGTTGGCCAGACGCTGGTCGGGCAGGCCGGCGCATCCGGCCAGGGCAATTGCCATGGCCAGAGTCAGCGGGACTGGCAGGATTCTGAGTGGGCTAGTCACGGGCATGTCCTCTTGTTTTTAACGACCGGCGGCCATGGCTTTATCGATCAGCCAGTTCAGGTTCGGACCACGAGTGCTGTTCACTTCAACCGGACGACCGGCGAATTTGCTGTCCAGCGGCTCGTCAGGCTTGATCAGCACGCGGATGTCGGACGACAGGTCGGCGCTTTTCAGGCTGGTGCTGCTGACGATCGTGCCGCTGCGGGTTTTGTCTTCGCCGGCGATCTGGAAGCTGACGGTGCTGCCTGGCAGCACGTCGCCGAACTGGCGATAGGAGAAGCGCGCTTCAACGTTGGCTTCGCTGTTACGCGGCACCAGTTGGAAGATTACGTCGCCCTTGCTGGCGTACTGGCCGTCGGCGACCATTTGCTGCGCCACGGTGCAATCGCACGGCGACGTCAGGGTGCCGGTCATTTGTTTGCCGAACAGCTCTTCAACCTTGGCCGGTTGCAGTTGGTTATCGTCCAGATGGCCCTTGAGTACGTCGAGCATGCTGGTGCTGAACGTCGCCAGCGGGGCGCCCTTGGCCGCAACGCCGTCGGTTTTCACCAGGCTCTGCACCGTGCCGTCGCGCGGCATGGTGATGTTCATGCCCGCCACGCTGACCAAACCGGCCTGGGCGTGGCTGACGAAGTACATGCCGTACACCGACTTGAAAATGAAGCCGAATGCTGTCAGACCGACGAGGAATATCGCGAAGCTGAAGGTCACGGCACGCAGACGACCGAACGGGGTCATGCCGTGGCCGTCATCCTTGACCTTGCGCGCCTTGGTGAAGTTGTCGCGTTGCAGGGTGGCCAGCACTTCACCCATGGTGACGATGTCGCCGGCCAGGTGAGAAGTGATCAGGTGGCGCAGGGTGGAAATGTCCTGAGATTCGAGGTTCTGGAACTGGCAACCGGTACGACCGGTTTCGCGGTCGTGGGAGCGCACCAGTAACTCGACGTCCATGGCCAGGCCGAGGTTATCGATAACGAACTGCAGGCGAGCCTTGTACACATCGCCGATCTTCAATGGCAGCGGACCGGCGTTGAAAGCCAGGCCGCCAGCGGAGAGGTCGATGACCCGAGCTTCGACCGGGGTCCGGTCAGGACCGAAGAAACGCAGCTTGGCCGGAATTTTTACTCGGGCGTGTTGGCGCTGGGCTTCTGATTCATGCACTACGTTGGCGTTGACGGCGGTATTCATATGGACGATTTCCTAGTTAATTCAGGCGAGTTCGGTCAGACCATCAGCAGCAGCACAGCAACAAAGATGCTGCCGGCGGAGAAGGTCATGGTCCGAGACGACCAAGTGTTGAACCAACCTTGAAAGCTGGCGAGATCACGGGTCAGGGAAGTGGGCTGGCGAGTCCAGGACTGTCGGTCGAGGCGGAAGAACACGTAGATCTTCACCAGCGCGCCAACGATCTGGTTGTAATAGAGAATCGCCGGGTAGGCCGGGCCGATCGTGTGACCGGACAACGACAGCAGCACGGTCAGGATCAGGCGGGTAATGCCGATCCACAGCAGGTAAACCAGGATGAACGCGGCGCCGTATTTGAAGGTGGCAATGAGCGCGACGGTCAGACCCAGCAGCGACGTCCACATCGACACACGCTGGTCGAACAGCACCACCGAAGTGAACAGGCCGAGACGTTTCATCCCCAGGCCCAAGGCGCGGGAGTTCTGCCGCAGGTTGTTGCCGTACCAGCGGAACATCAGTTTGCGACTGGCCTTGATGAAGCTTTTTTCCGGCGGATGTTCCACGGTGTGAATGGCGGCGTCCGGCACATAAAACGTGTCGTAGCCCAGGCGCATCAAGCTGAACCAGCTCGACTTGTCATCACCGGTGAGGAATTTGAAGCGACCCAGGCGCCAGTGTTGCAGCGAGTCGCTTTCCACGTCGGCGATGAAATCTGGGTTGGTCACCACAGTGGCGCGGAATACCGACATCCGCCCGGTCATGGTCAGCACGCGCTTGGACAGGGCCATCGAGCACATGTTGATGTGGCGCTGGGCGAAGCGCAGTTTGTGCCACTCGCTCATGATGTAGCCGCCGCGCACTTCGCAGAACTCGTTGGTGGTCAGGCCGCCGACATTGCCGAACAGCTGGAACCACGGCACGGTCTTGAGCACGACGCCTTCGGCGAGCACAGTGTCGCCATCGATCACTGCAACCACTGCGCGGTCGTCCGGCAGGTGGCGGGAGATGGCGCGGAAACCGTAGGCCAGGCCATCGCGCTTGCCGGTGCCGGGAATGCGCACGAAGTCGAGCTTTACGCGAGCCGGTGGGTTCATTTTGGCCCAAAGGCTTTTCACCAGCTTCTCATCGGACATTTCCACGATGGAGCAGACCATGGTGGTCGGCAGGCCGCAGTCGATCGCTTCGCGAATCACCGAGGCGTAGACCTGGGCGGTGGTCAGCGCGTCGATACGAAAACTGGTGACCATCAGAAACACATGGGACGGGTCTGCCGCTTTACCCAGCTTGCGCACTTTGCGCCGCAGGTGCGGGTAGACCACGTACAGAAACAGCATGCCGCGCAGAAAGTGCGTAGCACCCATCGAGTAGCGCCAGATACCGACGATACCGATCAGGAGGATGAAGTCCTTCGACTCGGCGTCGAACGTGGACGCAGGCAACGCCATGGCGATGCCCATCAAAATACTTAAGTAAAACAGCCAACCGGCGACCTGAAGTAGGCCGTGCTTTAGCCTGTGCATAATCTGCATCCGTCTCTATCTCGGGCGAGCCTGTGGGGTGGCCCGATGGGGTTAAGGCAGGCGAAAAAGCCGGGAGGGTTTGCTGGCGATGTGAGCCCCCGCAAACCCTCCCGATGCCGCTTGTTACCAGCAGATGCCTTCAGTCCGGCCACTCACGCTGGTGGCTTGGGACATGAAACCGACCAGGTCGATCACTTGCTTGCCGTGTGGAGCGTTCTGCGCCAGGGCGCGGAATTTCTCGTCACGGTTGCCGAGGATGATCACGTCGGAATTGTTGATCACGTCGTCGAAATTGGAATTGAGCAAGGACGAGACGTGAGGGATCTTCGACTCGATGTAATCCTTGTTCGCACCGTGGACACGGGCGTATTCGACGTTGGTGTCGTAGATGCTCAGGTCGTAGCCCTTGCCGATCAGCATTTCCGCCAGATCAACCAGCGGGCTTTCGCGCAGGTCGTCAGTACCGGCCTTGAAGCTCAGACCCAGCAGGGCGACTTTGCGTTTGCCGTGGCTGGTGACGATGTCGAAGGCGTTCTGCACCTGGGACTCGTTACTGCGCATCAACGAGTTGAGCAGCGGTGCTTCCACGTCCAGGGAGCCGGCGCGGTAGGTCAGGGCGCGAACGTCCTTCGGCAGGCAGGAACCGCCGAACGCGAAACCAGGGCGCATGTAGTACTGGGACAGGTTCAACGTCTTGTCCTGGCAGACCACTTCCATCACTTCGCGACCATCGACGCCGACGGCCTTGGCGATGTTGCCGATCTCGTTGGCGAAGGTCACCTTGGTGGCGTGCCACACGTTGCAGGTGTACTTGATCATCTCGGCCACTGCGATGTCCTTGCGGATGATCGGAGCGTCGAGTTCTTCGTACAGCGATTGCAGAACGTCACCCGAAGCTTTGTCGAACTCGCCGATGACGGTCATTGGCGGCAGGTCGTAGTCGGCGATCGCGGTGCTTTCACGCAGGAACTCAGGGTTCACCGCAACACCGAAGTCGACGCCGGCTTTCTTGCCGGAGCAGTCTTCGAGGATCGGGATCACTACGTTTGCCACAGTGCCTGGCAGTACGGTGCTGCGAACCACGATGGTGTGACGGGTGGTCTTGTCACGCAGGACAAAACCGATCTCGCGGCACACGGCTTCGATGTAGTTCAGTTCCAGATCGCCGTTCTTCTTGCTCGGCGTGCCGACGCAGATCATCGACAGGTCGGTGTCGCGAATCGCCTCGGCGAAGTTGGTCGTGCCGCGCAATTTGCCCGTCTCGATACCCTTCTGCAGAAGCTCGCCCAGACCCGGTTCAACGATCGGCGATTTACCGGCGTTGATCATATCGATTTTGTCTTTGGCAACATCGACGCCAACGACGTCATGGCCCCGTGCAGACAGGCAGCCGGCACATACTGCGCCGACGTAACCCAAACCAAATATGCTGATGCGCATCGCAATTACCTCTGTGTTTATCAAGCCATTACATGGCCGGAGTTAATGGTGTTCAGCGGTTATAGTGCACTCGGAAGTGCGCCTTAAAGGCGTCACAATGCCGCGTGCAGGCATATAAGTTCCGAGTGTCTAAATAAGTTCACTCAAGATGTGCGCAACTAGGCTTTTATTGTTATGGCGTGCCCTGTTATGCAGCTGATCTTCTAATCAGAAGACCTTCGTGCAAAGGTCTTGCGCGCTCAATGCCAGGCCAGAAGCCCGTAAATCAAGCGGTTGGGTGCTCAGGTGAGCACGTTTATAGGGGCGCAGCCTTGGCCTTGTAGGGGATATTTATGATGTTTATCTCCTGTCCTTCATGTGTTGCCCAAATCAGGGATCAGTAAGCAGAAGTTAATGTGACAACTTTGCTATGTGAATCTCTTCTCTGTGTAAGTTATCTCGTACAAGCTCAGAGAGAATGGTTACCGGTGGTATGAGCGACGCATTTGGACATAGTTCCTGTCCGTCCATCGCGAATTCTGAAATTTCTTGAAATATTGAAAAAGATGGCACTGCTTTCATATTGATAGCAACGCCTGTTTCGCCCTTGATACATAGGGTTATTGTCGGTTTAGATGGTTATTTGCCACTACTGATAAAAAAATTAAGTGCCACTACTGAAAAGAATCAACAAAGTCGAGTGAAGCTAAAGTTAGAAAATCGAGTGATTGATTTTTGACGTCAGTAGAGTGACGAATGGGGCGGGGAATTGTTGGACGATTGGACGTGGCGCACGACCCATTAATAAGGCGTGCGCCAACCGGGTGTTTACTCGGGGGCGTGATCGCGCAGGAACACCAGATTGTCCGGTTTAGACTGCTCGGCGCTATAGCGATAACCTTGTACGTCGAACTCTTTGAGGGCTTGCGGGTCGTTGATGCGCTCTTCAATGACGAAGCGAGTCATCATGCCGCGGGCCTTCTTCGCGTAGAAGCTGATGATCTTGTACTGGCCGTTCTTCAAATCCTTGAATTCGGTATTGATGATGCGCGCGTTCAGGGCGTTGCGTTTGACCGCCGAGAAGTACTCGTTGGAGGCCAGGTTAAGCAGCACGTCATCGCCTTGATCGGCCAGGGCTTCGTTCAGCCATTCGCTGATCCGTGTGCCCCAGAAGGCATACAAGTCCTTGCCACGGGCATTCGCCAGTTTGGTGCCCATCTCCAGTCGATACGGCTGCATCAGGTCCAGTGGGCGCAGCAGGCCGTACAGGCCGGACAACATGCGCAAGTGCTGCTGGGCGTAATCGAAATCGGCCTCGCTGAAGGTTTGAGCATTTAACCCGGTATAGACGTCGCCCTTGAATGCCAGCAGTGCCTGCTTGGCATTTTCCGGAGTGAACGCGGGCGTCCAGCTGCCGAAACGCGCGGCGTTGAGCCCGCCGATCTTGTCGGAGACGTGCATCAACTCGCTGATCTGCGCAGGGGCCAGCTCGCGCAATTGCAGGATCAGCTCCTGGGAATGGTCGAGGTATTGTGGCTGGGTGAAGCGCTGGGTCGCCGGCGGTGTTTCGTAATCGAGGGTCTTGGCGGGGGAAATCACCATCAGCATGAAGTCGTCTCCTTTAATCGTGGGGGCGATTCTAGGGGGTTGTCCGTGTTGACTCCAGCTATGAGCGTCATAGGTGATCGGTGGTGCCATGGAACAAGATCGCAGCCTCGCTCCGCTCGACAGTTCCTACTGTGCGCGTACATCTGGAGCTGTCGAGCGAAGCGAGGCTGCGATCTTTTGATCTTCCCGCGATATAGTGCCGCGCGGGTTTTGTTATGGAGACATCCCATTGCGTATCGTTTTTCTATTCTCGGCCTGGCTGTTGAGCTTTGGTGCCATGGCGGCGTCGGGCGATGTGGCGACGCTTGATCGCAGCACCTGGCCTGAACAGCTCAACAGCCCGACCCTGTTTGATGTGGCATCACGGGCCGAGATCCTCATGTTTTCTCGCGTCCTGTTGGCCAGCGAATCCCTGGATGAAGTGAGCCTTGCCCAGCGCCTGGGGTTGCGCACGGTCAATCTGGAATCGATCAACAACCTGCGCCAGCGCATGTGGCAGCGACTGCTGACCAACTACAACTACGCCCAGCAGAGCTGCGATCAGGATGCCTCCTTCTGTTTCCTGGTCGAGGACATGGACACCCTGCGCCAGCAAGCCGCCAAGTTTCAGGTCAGCGATGAGAGCTACTACATAAAGTGGGCCGAGCCGAGCCGACTGTTCCACGCCCAGTACCTGGACGAGCAATTGCGCAAGGCAGCGCTGTTTCCGCAAACCAGCAGCGAAGTCGATCGTTTTGGCGACTATGAGCGCAACGGCGATCAGATGCATGACCGGCTGTTTTTGCTGACTTTCGACAGTGCCGCCAATACCGCGCCGGATAACACCGCCTGGGCCACGGAATACCTGCGCAAGTCGAACATGAGCGGCACGTTCTTCGTCCTCGGCAAGGACATCCAGGCCCGTCTGGCCGATCGTTCGGTAGCCAGCCTGCAAGCGACGTACTCGAAGCAGTGCATTGGCGCGCAAGGCTGGGAGTTTCGCTCCCACAGCCACTGGCAGGACTGGCAGGACTCGGTGCGACGCAGCGTCGATCTGGTCAAAAGCAAACTGCCCGAGAACTACGTGCCATTGTTTCGGCCGCCCGATGGTCAGCGTCGGTCTGATGCTGAAGGATTCTTCAAATCCCAAGGCTTGCAGGTGGCGCTGTGGGATATCGATGCCCAGGACGGTGCCGGCAAGCTAAAAGCCAATCAGAGCGCGCAACGGGTGTTGAGCCTGATGCTGTTGTGGCGCCACGGGGTGATCAACTTCAACGTGAAGCAGGATGCGCTGAAAACGGCGATGCCCTGGCTCATCACGCAAACGGCGCAAAGCGGAATCGGCTGGGAAGACTGTCAGGACGCGTTTCGCTGAAAACGGCGAAAGGCCGTAAACATTGGGCGATGAGTGATTTTTGGCGAGAATTCGATGCAGGCGGACTTCCGACTTTAACGGGATGATGGCAATCCGCCTAGTGCTATTGGTCACTCTGAAAAATAAACTTCAAAAAAACGTCAAAGTACTTTTTTCTGTCACAGGTTTTGGAGTATTACGAAGACAGACCGCCGAAACCTGCAGACAGGTGGCGTCTTCCAAGACCCAGCTTGATGCAGTTCACTTGCGTCCGCTCTTTGTCGGTAGTGCGGGGTGAATTCGGTGGCCACTTCGAGGCGCAGCACTGTCACGGTATTGCGTCGACTGGCTCCCACAAAGGTGACCGAGTATGGATGATCACGGACGTAGTTCTTCCTCCAACCAGCCAATCCTTTATGTACTCGATACCAACGTATTGATTCACGATCCAAACGCCCTGCTTAACTTCGAAGAACATCACGTCGCCATCCCGATGACCGTGCTTGAGGAGCTCGACAAGCTCAAGAGCGGGCATCACAGCGTGGCTGCGGAATGCCGACAGGCGATTCGCCTGATCGACAAGACTTTGGGCGATGCCAGCCCCGAAGATGTCGAACTCGGTGTGCCGATCCAGCGCGGAAAGAGTGGGCCCAAGGGTTTGCTGTCAATTTTGATGAGCAAACGTGCCGAACCGAACATCATTCTGCCTGAGCACCTGAACGACAACATCATCATCAACCAGTTGATCGACCTGCACGCGCGCGAACCAAAGCTGCCCGTGGTGCTGGTCACCAAAGACATCAACATGCGCCTCAAGGCCCGGGCTTGCGGGATTGCGGCCGAGGACTACAGCACCGACCAACTGGTTGACGACGTGTCGCTGCTGCCCAACGGTTATCACAACATGACCGGCTCCTTCTGGGACCGTGTGAGGAATGTCGACACCCGTCAGGATCATGGCCGCACCTGGCACCAAGTGCAGTTGATCGACAACCTGCCGGCGGTGCACATCAACGAGTTCATCATCGACGAACAGGGTTTTGTCGGCTGGATCAAGGAGATCGAGGAAGACAAGCTGCTGATTCTCGACCTGCATCAGGAACCCCTGTTGCACCAGGAAGCCTGGGGCCTGAAACCGCGTGACATCTATCAAAGCCTGGCGCTGTACGCCTTGCTCGATCCGGATATCCACCTGGTCAACCTGACCGGGGCAGCAGGTTCCGGTAAAACCATCCTCGCACTGGCGGCGGCGATCGAGCAGACCATGGTCAGCAAACGTTATCGCCGGATCATCGCGACCCGTAGCGTGCAGGGCCTGGATCAGGAAATCGGTTTCCTGCCCGGCACTGAAGCGGAAAAAATGGAGCCTTGGCTGGGCGCCATCACCGACAACCTCGAAGCCTTGCACATGGATGACGAAAACACCCATGGCAGTGTCGATTACATCCTCAGCAAAGTGCCGTTGCAGTTCAAATCCCTCAACTACATTCGAGGCCGCAGCTTCCAGCAGAGTCTGATCCTGATCGATGAGTGCCAGAACCTCACGCCGCACCAGATGAAAACCATCATCACTCGTGCCGGCGCCGGTTCCAAAGTGGTGTGCCTGGGTAACCTGGCGCAGATCGACACCCCTTACCTGTCCGCGACCAGTTCCGGGCTGACGTACCTGACAGAGCGCTTCAAGGATTTCCCCAACGGTGTGCACATCACCCTGCAAGGGGTGCCACGTTCGATTCTGGCTGAATACGCCGAATCGCATTTGTAATCGCCTCAACAGAACCGGGCGGCCTGCGCAGGCCGCCCGGTTTTTTATGGCCGAAATTTGACCCACAGGTTTACAATCGGTGCTCCTGATCAGGAGTATCCCTGTGCTGACTCATCTCGATTCCCAAGGCCGCGCCAATATGGTCGACGTCACTGAAAAATCCGTGACGTTCCGTGAAGCAACGGCCCAAGCCCTCGTGCGCATGCTGCCCGAAACCCTGCAGATGATCGTCAGCGGCGGTCACCCCAAGGGTGATGTGTTCGCCGTGGCGCGTATCGCTGGCATTCAGGCCGCGAAGAAAACCAGCGATCTGATCCCTCTGTGCCATCCGCTGCTGCTCACCGGCGTCAAGGTCGAACTCAATGCCGAAGGCGACGACACCGTGCGCATCGTCGCGCGCTGCAAGTTGTCCGGGCAGACCGGCGTAGAGATGGAAGCCCTGACTGCCGCCAGCGTCGCGGCGCTGACTATCTACGACATGTGCAAAGCTGTGGATCGCGGCATGACCATCGAAAGCGTGCGCCTGCTGGAGAAACTCGGCGGCAAGAGCGGCCATTTCCAGGCGGATCAGCCATGAACCTCACCGTAAAGTTTTTTGCCCGTTACCGTGAAGCGCTCGGCGTGGACTCGGTGAAGGTTGAAGGTGATTTCGCTACGGTCGACGATGTGCGTGCGCTGCTGGCCCAGCGTGAGGGTGCCGATGTGCTGAGCGAACAGAACCTGATGTGCGCCCGCAACGAAGACCTGTGCCAGCTCGATGAGCCGGTGAGCGATGGCGATGAAGTGGCATTTTTCCCGACTGTGACCGGAGGCTGAGCCATGGCGATTCGCGTGCAATCCACGGCGTTCGATCCGGGTGCTGAAGTCAACGCCATGCACGCCGCCAATGTGGGCGTTGGGGCGGTGGTGAGTTTTGTCGGCTATGTTCGCGACTTCAATGACGGACTCGACGTCGCCGGGATGTTCCTTGAGCACTACCCGGGCATGACTGAAAAAGCCCTCGCCAAGATCGCCACAGAGGCCGAGCAGCGCTGGCCGCTGCTCAAACTTGAAGTGCTGCATCGCATCGGTGCCCTGGAACCGGGTGAGCCGATCGTCTTCGTCGGCGCCGCCAGCGCCCACCGCCAGGCCGCGTTCGATGCCTGCGCCTTTGTCATGGACTACCTGAAAACCCGCGCACCGTTCTGGAAGAAAGAAAACACCCCTGACGGGTCGCGTTGGGTTGAAGGGCGCGACAGTGATCATGCGGCGGCGGATCGCTGGAAGCAGTAAACAGCCAGTAAGTTCTTCATTGACTGTCAGTCCGCCTTGCTCGCGAAGAGGCCATCTGCATCACCCCATTTCCCACTGATTGACCTCCCGACCATCGGCGGCCACATCTTCAAGAACCCCGATTGACGGCCTATACATAAAAGTCCAGTATGGAATTATAAGTACAAAAAAGCGCTTCCCCGTTTCTGCTCATTCTTCTGTCTTGCCAAACCAACAACAACCCGCGAGAGAACGAACATGAAGAAATTCCCCCTCATCACCGGTCTGGCTCTGAGCCTGTTGGCGTGCAGCAGCCTGTCCGCCGCCGATAAAACCCTGCGCATCGGTATCGAAGCGGCTTATCCGCCGTTCGCGTCCAAAACCGATAAAGGTGAGATTGTCGGGTTCGACTACGACATCGGCAGTGCCCTGTGCGCGCAGATGAAGGTCAAGTGCGTTTGGGTCGAAGGTGAGTTCGACGGTCTGATTCCTTCCCTTAAAGTGAAGAAAATCGACATGGCGCTGTCGTCCATGACCATCAACGAAGACCGCAAGAAGTCGGTGGATTTCACCCACAAGTACTATTTCACCTCATCGCGTCTGGTGATGAAGGACGGTGCGGTCGTGGATGACCAGTACGCCAGCCTCAAGGGCAAGACTGTTGGTGTGCAGCGCGCCACCACTACCGACCGTTATGCCACTGAGGTTTTTGAACCGAAGGGTATCAACGTCAAGCGTTACGGCAACAACGAAGAGATCTACATGGATCTGGCTGCCGGTCGCCTCGATGCCATTTTTGCCGATACCATCCCGCTGAATGACTTCCTGACGATGCCGCGTGGAAAGGGTTATGCCTTTGTCGGGCCGGAGCTCAAGGATCCGAAATACGTGGGCGAGGGCGCCGGGATCGCGGTGCGCAAGGGCAACACTGAGTTGGTCTCCGAGCTGAACACGGCCATCGACGGCATTCGCGCCAGTGGCGAGTACCAGAAGATTTCAGAGAAGTACTTCAAGTCTGATATCTACGGCGATTGATCAATTGCTGGCGGGGGCTTTCTCACGAAAGCCTCTGCGCGGTTCCGATTCCTGAAAAACGCTTGAAAGTTAATCCCTTCTTAACCGGCTTGTCGTCTATTCCCCGATACCCCGATGTGCGCGCCGGACTCTCAAAGGTCAGGGCCAGCGTGTAGACTTCTGGGCAATCGATATTTAGAAGGGAAACGCAATGAGCGAGGAAACGATGCGGTTGGGCCGTGAACGGCGCTATCTGGTGTTGCTGGGCTTCATCTGCCTGGGGCTGATCGGTGGCGCGATGTACATGCAAATTGTTCTGGGCGAGGCGCCATGCCCGCTGTGCATCCTGCAACGTTATGCGTTGCTGCTGATTGCGCTCTTCGCGTTCATCGGCGCGGCCATGCGCACCCGGCGCAGCATCACGGTATTTGAAACCCTGGTGGTGATCTGCGCCATTGCAGGCGTCGGGGTGGCCGGGCATCACGTCTATACCCAGTTCTATCCGGCGGTCAGCTGCGGCATCGATGTACTGCAACCGATAGTCGACGGTTTGCCACTGGCGAAGATCTTCCCGCTGGGCTTCCAGGTCGACGGCTTCTGCTCCACGCCGTACCCGCCGATCCTCGGTCTGTCGCTTGCACAATGGGCGCTGCTAGCCTTTGTGCTGATCGTGGTGCTGGTGCCGCTGCTCACTTCGCGTAATCGCAAAGCCCTGCGCTGAAGTCATCCGCCGCATCGCTGCCACACAAAAAAAACGCCCCGGCCCTCGTTGAGGGGGTCGGGGCGTTTTGCATTTCAGGGCGCAGGTAAAATGACCTTGATGCGCGACAAGTATGGGTGCGGCACGTGTGCGACATGTTGTCACAGCGGGAGTGTCGCAAGGCATTACAGGGCGCCGAATTGGTACATGGCTACGCAACAAAATTGGCCTGTT
The DNA here is from genome assembly GCF_030053095.1 of Pseudomonas sp. PMCC200344. NCBI lineage: Bacteria > Pseudomonadati > Pseudomonadota > Gammaproteobacteria > Pseudomonadales > Pseudomonadaceae > Pseudomonas > Pseudomonas sp. PMCC200344. The sequence goes on from NZ_CP125618.1 coordinate 1,130,929, forward strand.
TTAGCGTCTGGCAACTTCAGCCTCAAAAATCCGGAACAGGCAGTTTTAACAGGCCTTGGCGAATCGCCGAAGCCCTTGTCACATGGGGGTTTTGGCAGGGTCGAAGGAGGGCGCAGAGCCTTCGATACTGTCTGAACTGCCTGAGGTAGACCTACAATTTTTGGTGTTTTTGTTGAGAATGAATTTCGATACCATGGCGCACTTTTGCAAATACCGTTAATGATTGTTGCTGGAATGGATAAGAATTATTTCTGGATGAGACATGGTTTATAAAACGTTACATATCTACAATCGCCCGCACTGAATTCCCGGCACTGCTCATCCCTGAGCAGGAATAGGGCGTCGAGAGGCTCTTTGGCTTCATGCGACTCCCAGGTGTCGGTGCCTTCCAATTATCCGCACCAAATGGAATTGGTCTGTAACAAGGCCTTTGACCACGAATTCGAATAAGAACTCAACGCTAGCCCAGGATTTGTCGAACAGCGTCTGACGCGCGACGGGCAGCCACTTATTCAATCCAAGAAAAATGCCAACCCTTGGCAGGGCGAAGTGTTGGCGATCAAAACCCAACTGCATTGCGCAAGCTGCTTTAGAGGTCGTGAGATGAGTAAAAACAGGTACCCCAGACTACTAGGCTTATTGCCGCTGATCGGCACGTTGTTGCTGTCAGGCTGCAACATGACCTTGCTCGATCCCAAGGGCCAGGTCGGCCTGGACGAGCGAAACCTGATCATCACCGCAACGCTGCTGATGCTGTTGGTCGTGGTTCCGGTCATCGTCATGACCTTCCTGTTCGCCTGGAAATACCGCGCGTCCAACACCGACGCCGTCTACACGCCGAAATGGTCGCACTCCACCAAGATCGAAATCGCGGTGTGGGCTGTTCCAGTGCTGATCATCATTGCCCTGGGTTATGTCACCTACAAGTCGACCCACGCCTTGGATCCTTACAAGCCGCTGGAATCCGACGTCAAGCCGATCACCATTGAAGTAGTCGCGCTGGACTGGAAGTGGATGTTCATCTATCCAGAGCAAGGCATCGCCACCGTCAACAAGATCGTGTTCCCGGCGCACACGCCGATCAACTTCAAGGTGACTTCGGACTCCGTGATGAACTCGTTCTTCATCCCGGCCCTGGGCGGCCAGATCTACGCGATGGCCGGCATGCAGACCAAACTGCACCTGATCGCCAACCAGAACGCTGAAATGGACGGTATCTCCGCCAACTACAGCGGCGCTGGTTTCACCGGCATGAAATTCAAAGCTATCGCCACCTCTCAGGAAGATTTCGACGCCTGGGTCAGCGAAGTCAAAAAGGCACCTAAACAGCTTGAAAAAGCTGAATACGAAGCCCTTTCCAAGCCAAGCCAGAACAACCCAGTCGAGCTCTACTCCTCGGTCACGCCGAACCTGTTCCAGATCATCGTCGACAAGTACGAAGGCATGAAACCGGGCAAGCCGATGCACCACGAGAAGAAAGAGCACGAAATGGCCGCCATGGAAGGGATGGACATGAGTTCGCATTCAGCTGCCGGGGCAGAGGAGTAAACGATGTTTGGTAAATTAAGTTGGGAAGCGGTCCCGTTCCACGAACCGATCGTGATGATAACCATCGCCATGATCGCGCTCGGTGGTCTGGCGCTGTTCGCTGCAATCACCTATTTCAAGAAGTGGACCTATCTGTGGTCCGAGTGGCTGACCTCGGTCGACCACAAGAAAATCGGCGTGATGTACATCATCGTTGCCATGGTCATGCTGCTGCGCGGTTTTGCCGACGCCATCATGATGCGTACCCAGTTGGCCATGGCCACCGAGGGTTCGCCTGGCTACCTGCCGCCTGAACACTATGACCAGATCTTCACCGCTCACGGTGTGATCATGATCATCTTCATGGCGATGCCATTCTTCACAGGCTTAATGAACCTTGCAGTGCCGCTGCAGATCGGCGCGCGTGACGTGGCCTACCCGTTCCTGAACTCCCTGAGCTTCTGGCTGCTGGTGTCGGGCGTGGTGCTGATCAACCTGTCCCTGGGCGTCGGCGAATTCGCCAAGACCGGCTGGGTTGCCTATCCGCCGCTGTCGGGCCTGCAATACAGCCCGGGCGTGGGGATGGATTACTACATCTGGGCGCTACAGCTATCCGGGTTGGGTACGACGCTGACGGGGGTCAACTTCCTGGCCACCGTGCTGAAAATGCGTACCCCGGGCATGAAGCTGATGGACATGCCGATCTTCACCTGGACCTGCACCTGGGCCAACGTCCTGATCGTGGCCTCGTTCCCGATCCTGACCGCTACCCTGGCACTGCTGACGCTTGACCGTTACATGGATTTCCACATTTTCACCAATGAACTTGGTGGCAATCCGATGATGTACGTCAACCTGTTCTGGGCCTGGGGCCACCCCGAGGTTTACATCCTGATTCTGCCGGCGTTCGGGATCTTCTCCGAAGTCATCTCGACCTTCACCGGCAAGCGTCTGTTCGGCCACCACTCGATGGTCTACGCATCGGGCGCGATCTCGATCCTGGGCTTCATGGTCTGGCTGCACCACTTCTTCACCATGGGTTCGGGTGCCAGCGTCAACGCCTTCTTCGGTCTGGCGACGATGCTGATTTCGATCCCGACGGGGGTGAAGCTATTCAACTGGCTGTTCACCATTTACCAAGGGCGTCTGCGTTTCACCAGCCAGGTTCTGTGGACCCTGGGCTTCATGGTGACCTTCGCCATCGGCGGCATGACCGGCGTACTGCTGGCCATTCCGGGTGCGGACTTCGTCCTGCACAACAGCCTGTTCGTGATCGCTCACTTCCACAACGTGATCATCGGCGGCGCGGTATTCGGCTACATCGCAGGCTTCAGCTTCTACTTCCCTAAAGCGTTCGGCTTCAAGCTGCACGAAGGTTGGGGCAAGGCAGCGTTCTGGTTCTGGATCTCGGGCTTCTTCGTTGCGTTCATGCCGCTCTATGCACTGGGCTTCATGGGCATGACCCGTCGTCTGAACGCCACCACCAACCCTGAGTGGGTGCCGTACCTGTACGTCGCCATGTTCGGTGCGGTGATGATCGCGGTCGGTATCGCCTGCCAGCTGATTCAGCTGTACGTCAGCGTGCGTGATCGCAACAAGCCGGAAAACATGTGCGAACACGGTGACCCGTGGAATGCACACACCCTGGAATGGTCGACCTCGTCGCCACCTCCGTTCTACAACTTTGCCGTGCTGCCAAAAGCGGAAACCATTGATCCGTTCACCGAGGCCAAGGAAAACGGTACCGCGTACAAGGCTCCGGCCAAGTACGAACCGATCCACATGCCAAACAACACTGCGACCGGTGTGGTCATGGGTGCTCTGTTGACCGTGTTCGGTTTCGCGATGATCTGGCACATCTGGTGGTTGGCCATCGTTGGTCTGGTTGGCACCGTGGTCTACTTCGTGATCCACGCTGCACGTGATGATCAAGGCTACATGGTGCCGGTCGACGTGATCGAGCGCATCGAAGCCGAGCAGCACAAGCGTCTGGTAGCGGCCGGGAAAGTTCCAGCCACCGCCACCCGTGTTGAAACCTCGTTGGAACAGGCTTAAACCATGTCGAACTTAGTGACCACTGCTGGACACGCCCATGGCACGGACCATGGGCACGACGACCATCACCACGACTCGGGCGAGATGACCGTATTCGGTTTCTGGCTCTACCTGATGACCGACTGCATTCTGTTTGCGTCGATCTTCGCGGCGTACGCGGTACTGGTTAACAACGTAGCGGGTGGCCCGTCGGGCCACGACATCTTCGAGCTGCCATACGTACTGGGCGAAACCGCTCTGCTGCTGTTCAGTTCGATCACCTACGGCTTCGCCATGCTGGCGTTGTTCAAGGGCAAGAAGAACCAGGTCCTGGGCTGGCTGGGCATGACCTTCCTGTTCGGTGCCGGCTTCATCGGCATGGAGATCAACGAGTTCCACGTGTTGATTTCCGAAGGCTACGGCCCTAGCCGCAGCGGCTTCCTGTCCGGGTTCTTCACCCTGGTCGGCACCCACGGTCTGCACGTGACCAGCGGTCTGATCTGGATGGCGATCATGATGTATCAGGTGCAGAAAAATGGCCTGACGGCGACCAACAAGACCCGTCTGAGCTGCCTGAGCCTGTTCTGGCACTTCCTGGACGTGGTGTGGATCTGCGTATTCACCGTTGTTTATCTGATGGGGACTATGTAAATGGCTAACGCTCATTCCCACGATAGCCACGACGCCGGCCACGGCAGCGTCAAGTCCTATGCTATCGGTTTCATCCTGTCGGTGATCCTGACCGTCATTCCTTTCGGTCTGGTGATGTACCCATCGCTGCCGAAAGCCCTGACCCTGTGGATCGTACTGGCCTTCGCAGTCATCCAGGTGCTGGTGCACCTGGTGTACTTCCTCCACCTGGACCGTTCGGCCGCGCAGCGTAACAACGTGATTGCGTTTGTTTTCGCCGCGATCGTGATTGTCCTGTTGGTAGGCCTGTCGTTGTGGATCATGTTCAGTATCCACACCAACATGATGGCGCACTGAGGAAAGTCCGGATGTCCTTTAAGCACTTTATCCAAATCACCAAACCGGGGATCATTTTCGGTAACGTGCTTTCTGTGGCGGGCGGATTTTTCCTGGCCTCGAAAGGGCATGTCGATCTGGCCATTTTCCTGGCCGCCATGATCGGCACGTCGCTGGTGGTGGCTTCCGGTTGTGTGTTCAACAACTGCATCGACCGCGACATCGACCTGAAGATGGAACGCACCAAGAACCGGGCGCTGGTCCAGGGCTTGATCTCCCTGAAACTGGCCCTGGCGTTTGCGACCGTCCTGGGTGTTTTCGGCGTTGCACTGTTGTACAAAGTGGCCAACCCGTTGGCCGCGTTGTTCGCGGTGATCGGCTTTGTCATCTACGTCGGTTTCTACAGCCTGTACCTCAAGCGCAAGTCGGTTCACGGCACGCTGGTGGGCAGTCTGTCGGGCGCCATGCCGCCGGTGATTGGCTACGTCGCTGTGACGAACAGCTTCGACATGGCCGCACTGACGTTGCTGGTGATGTTCAGCCTGTGGCAGATGCCGCATTCCTACGCCATCGCGATCTTCCGCTTCAACGATTACCTGGCTGCATCGATTCCGGTGTTGCCGGTGAAGCGCGGGATTCAAGTGGCGAAGAAGCACATCCTGCTCTACATCTTGGCGTTCCTCGTGGCGACCTTGATGCTGACCTTCAGCGGCTACGCCGGCATGAGCTACCTCGCCGTCGCCGCGGCCATGGGCATGTACTGGTTGTACATGGCCTGGACCGGCTACAAGGCAGTGGATGACACGGTCTGGGCACGCAAGCTGTTCGTGTTCTCGATCTTCACCATTACCGCGTTGAGCGTGATGATGTCGCTGGACTTTAAAGTGCCGAGTGAGCTGTTGCTGACTTACGCGCCTTAAGGTTTAGAGGCTGCAAAGAAAAGCCCCGCCTTCGTGAGAAGCGCGGGGCTTTTTGTTGGTCGGGCTTACACAAGAATCTTCCCACAGGGTTTTCAGGTTGTCGGTCGGAAGTCGCCTCCCTAACCTTCTGACGCTGCCAATACAGCGGCGATATTTGTTAGGCGCCGCGCCACACCCCAACAGTGTTAGAGGTTCGAAAATGGAACTGCCGGACGCAATCACCCCCTGCGTGAATACGAGCAAGGCATTGGGGCAGGCTTTGATTTCGATGTTCAAATCCGTCGAAGCGGAACTGGTACTTGAGAGCGCAGAACCTGGGGCGGTCAAAATTATCGTGTTCGGTGGCTGCGCAGTTCACCTTTATACAAATCATCGTGTTTCCACGGACGTCGATGCCGAGATCTATGAGGCGAATGTCCCGGAAGCTCTTCACCTTCAAACCATGCTCGCGGAGATACCTGAGCAATTTGTCGATGAGCGATCCGGTCGATTGATGGAGTTGAACTATGACCTTCAATACAACACAAGCTTTGGCCCAATTCACGAGGACTACTGGGAGCGGAGCCTTCCTCTTATGGAGTTTCCGATCGAATCTCCTTTGCACGTCCACATTGCCGCACCTATCGACATTGCCATCTCTAAGCTGGGTAGAGCTACCGAACAGGACATCGGCGATATCATGGCGCTTCTCAGGGGGGGCTTCATACTGAGCACCGAGCTCCATCGACTGGCATTGCAGGCGATTGATGTATATGTTGGCAACAAAGAGCCACCAACCTCGGTTCTCACCAATATTTTGCAAGACTACTTGGAGAATACAGATGACGAAGCCTCTTAACGGCCACGTCCTCTCATCCGCCTTGGACACACTGGTCAAAAGCCCCTTAAATCAAGCGGATGACGCTGCGCTTGTGAGCGCCGCCAAAGCTGTTTGGTACTCGAATTCGAACCTTGAGAGCGAAGTCACAGCTTTTCTGAATTGCCACACTGACGAAGTGGAGGTTCGCCGTGCAGGCTATCTGCTTGAACGATTCACTCGCTTTGCGTGCGTATCCGATATCCGCGTTTCTGAAACCCTCAATGCTCTTGAGCTTTTTGCATATACGACTTCCAGTCGAGAGGTGGCGCCACAAGCAGTCGCACCGCTGCGCCGACGTCGTGATGAGCTCGCCGTCTCTTGGGGGTTGAGTGAAGGCCTTGGCCTGAAGGCTCAAACGCTCATGCCTTTCCAGACTCGGCATTACGAGGCTGAGCAGCGGGCAACCATGAGGTAGCTCATGACAAAGCGCGATCTTTTTGCGGAGTTGATGCGGGGCGTTGACGACATGTCTGCCCAACGCCAAGGCAAGCTTAATAAGCTGTGTAGCAATTTGGTGAAGAACAAGCCCGCTCTCGAAACATGTTCGCAAGATCAAGTCGAAGACCAGGGCGCAGGCTGCCTTTTTGGTCAGGCTGGTGGGGGAAATCCCCGTCATGGTTGAGCTACTGGTCTGATACTTGAAAAGCCCCGCCCTCGAGAGAGGGGCGGGGCTTTTTTGTTCAAGCGCGGTTGCTACCCGGTGCGTCGAGCACCTTCACCACGTCATCGATAATCGCCTTACTCATATCCTGCAAAAAATGCGACGCCCAGGCGTGTCGGTCGGTGTCGCGGACCATGGCGGCGTCTGATGCGAGAAGTTTGGCGACGTGGAGCAGGTCGGAGGCGTGGGAGAGGGCTTTGATCACCGGGACACCGGCATTGATGCGGAACAGCGGTTGGTCGGCGTGGTAGGAGAAAGGGGTGAGACCGATGGTTTTCAGGTCTTGGGGGTTGGTCATTGGGCACCTCCGGTGGTTGGGCGGTGGTGGGGGATGACCGGTGGAGCAGAGGTGCAGATTTTGGACGGATCAATAACGTGCATGAACAAACTCCAGAACCAAAGTAGAGCTGCCACGTTCGTTATCAGGCGAATGGGTGGCAGCTATGCGCAGGCTGATAAACCGGTATGCACGACCCGGCAGACCCGAAGGTCTCCCGCGCACAGCCGCCAGTGCATGAGTTTGCAGACATAAAAAAACGCCTGCAATCATGATTTGGGCGCTGGTACGCGCGCATATTACCGGGTTATCAGGCCCGGTCGCTGAATTGGCAGCGACAGCCTCAAGCTATCGGGCATTTTCAGAAGCCGCAATCGTAGCGATCTGGTGGCTTGTGAGCATGTCAGGCGACATCTTGTAGAAGATGACTTTGGTCTGATCCTGTCGGTCGACAGTGTGATCACCACAATCCTTGTGGGAGCGGGCTTGCCCGCGAAGAGGCCGTCACAGTCAGTATTGATGTTGCCTGATGCGCCACCTTCGCGGGCAAGCCCGCTCCCACAGAATTGATATCAGTCAGTTATTTACTTTATGTGTCTAGCAACCGGAAAAACCGTTCCCGCACCTGGCTGTTATCACTGTGCGCCACGTTGAAGCGCAGGAAGTGGCTAGCGCTCGGCGCTTTGCTGAGCAGGGTGCCGGGCGCCAGTACAAGGTCGATTTCCAGGCCTTTCCTTGCCAGCGTTTCGGCATGCAGCCCTTCGGGCAGACGCGTCCAGATAAACAACCCTTCCCCCGGCAGCGAAGACGCCGAGCAACCTGCCTCCACCAGCCAACTCGTCACCCGACTGCTCGACTCTTAAAGCCGATCCACCGTGCGCCGGGTATGTTTGGCATAGCTGCCGTCACTGAGCATCGTGCAGATAATCTGCTCCGCCAGTTCCGAAGTCATGCCACCGCAGGCCATTTTGAGCGCAACCAGCCGCGCAGCCAGTTGCGGTGACAGTACCGCGTAGCTGACGCGGCTGTTAGCCGTCAGGGTCTTGGAGAAGCCGGACACGTAACTGACATTGTCCAGCCCGCCCGCCGCCAGTCGCGGCGTCGTTCGTTGCTGCAAGTCGCAATACAAATCGTCTTCGAGGATGTGGAAACCATAGCGGTGACTCAACTCCAGCAAGCGATAAACCTGCGCCGGGGAGAACGAATGCCCGGTCGGGTTGTGCAAGGTATTGTTGGCCATGTAGAGCACGGGACGATGGGCAATCAGCAGTTGCTCGAAGGCCTCAAGGTCCATGCCGTCACTCCCGCGGGGGATTGTGATGACCTTGGCACCATGCAAGGCCAGATTGGTGTGCATGGTGAAGTAACACCGATCGTCGAGCAGCACGGTGTCGACTTGCCAACGTTCATCAAGTCGGAGAGTTCGCGGATTGGCGGCAGTTTGGCCCCGTGAGGCAGTCCGCCCTGGCTGATCGCCACCGACAATTGGTCGACGATCTGCTGGACCAGTGGCACGCCAGGCCTAACCAACTGCTATTCCGCATAAACGCCGGCGTCCCGGTGATTCAAGCCCTCTCCCACGCCTCTGATCTGCTCCACGTCGCCAAACTCCTTGCATCAGACGCCGCCATGGTTCGCTATACCGACATCCATGCCTGGGCGGCGCATTTTTTGCGGGATATGAGCAAAGCGATCATCGATGACGTGTTGAAGGTGCTCGACGCTCCGTGTAGCAACCGCGCTTGAACAAAAAAAACCCGCACTTCTTTCGAAGGCGGGGCATTCAGGTGTTCGCTCGTCAGTTCAATCGTTTTCGAATCTAAGGGACATCAATTTGATCCGAGCTGATTTTCATAGGCCAGCCCCCGAATCGAGATCTTTGGGCTAATCTGTCAAAAAAAACGGATCCAATTTTTGATCGAGGAGGATAGATGACTGAACACATGACCTGTGATGAACGATTCATCGCGCTGGCAAAAGAGCTCGGTTACGACATCTACGGTGAGAATACGGCCGGCGGGCATTACGCGCTGTTGGTGCGGCATCACGATGAGCTTTACATCAGCGGTTTGGTGCCGCGGATGAATGGTGAAATTCAGTATCCGGGCAGAGTAGGCCAGGATCTGACGCTGGCAGATGCACAGAGCGCTGCCAGCATCAGTGCGTTGCGCGGTCTGGCATTGATTGTTGATTCCATCGGTTCGCTGGACAAGATCAAGTCGCTATTGCGCGTCACGGTTTACATAAAGTCCACCGCGGATTTTGTCGATTTGAGCGAAGTGGCCAACGGCGCATCGGACGTTTTCAGTCATGTACTGGGCGATGCTGGTAAACATACACGAACCACGATCGGCGTTTATCAACTGCCGAAAGACGCAGCCATTGAAGTTGACATGATCGTGGCGATACGGCCATCAACGCTCTAACAATGAACCAGCAGGCAATAGAAAGGCCCGCGCTGAATCTCAGTGCGGGGCTTTTCAGTCATCGATGACGTGTATTACTGCGCGGCGATGCTGTAGCCATCGAACGCGGTTTGCTGCTGAAGCGCGGTGATGATGTTCTTGCGGTTAACCGCTTGTTCGGCCCCGGCATTGTCCAGGAACGTCTCGCTTTCCAGTTCCGCTTCTTCGCCTTCACCGACGAAGGTGAAACCCAGGAACTCCAGCGCTTCACGGTCAACGTTCAGTCGCGAACGCGGGGTGCGCAGCGGCAACGTCACGCTGATACCGTCTTTGCTGATGGTGAACACTTCGACATCTTTCTTGGCGCGAGCCGCCTTGCTTTTGCCACTGCTCGGGTTGCTGATGGCCTGGTGTGTCTGGTTCAGCACTTTCAGTGCGAGGCCATAGACCAATTCCTGAAATGCCGGGTCGTCCTTGAAACTGGAGAGAATCCGGCTGATCGGGAATTTGCTGCTCAAGTCTTCCAGGGCAGCAATGTCGGCAGCCTCGGCGTCCTTGAGCTGCTTGAGTTCGCCCATCAATTGGTAGGCTTTATCGTCGTCGAAGCTGTCGTGAGCCTGGCGAATCGCGGCGCGCAGCTCGCGGATCTGGTCGCTTTCCCGGGTGGACTGGAAAGCGTCCAGGACCATCTCGCTGATGGTCTTGGCCTGGGGCACGTGCTGTGAAAGATTGATGGAGTTTTCGTATTCCGCTTTGGACGACAAGGTGACTACGGATTCAGCGGTATTGGAATCGGACATTGAAATTTCACTACTTCTTTTAACTTGGGTTGAGGCGAGAAAGCTCTGGGCCTTTTCAGGCCGCCTAATCTATTGGACCGAGGCGGCGTTGTCACGGATGAACAGGCGGCTGGTCATCATTTTTGGCACAGCGACTTTTAACCGGCGGCTATCTGGGGGCGTTTTGCCTGAAGTGTCAGCAGTAGCCGACTATTTCCCCAGCGAATTCAGATTCATCGACCGAACCGCCAATTGCTCGGCCGTTTGCTGATCCACCGCCAATGAAAAGCGGAAGGTCGCGCCGCGTCCGGGAATGTCAATCAGCTGGATCTCGCGGCCATGCAATTGCAGGATCCGGTGCACGATCCGCAATCCCAGTCCACCGTCACGCCGTGCGCCGCCAATGTTGAACGGGCGCAGGAACAGACCTTCGCGCAGTTCGGCAGTGATGCCAGGGCCGGTGTCGCTGACGGTGACTTCAATAAAAGGTCCTTGAGGGCGCAGGCTGAGCTCGATTTCTCCCCCTTGCGGGGTGTGGCGCAGGGCATTGTCGAACAGGTTGGTGAGCACCCGCTCGATCAATCCAAGGTCGGCGCAGGCCGCCGAGACATTGGGTGCGAAGGTGGCCTTGAGTTCGACGTGACGCGCCTCGGCCGTCAGTTCGAACTTCTGGAAAATGTCCTGCACCAGATCGGTCAGCGAGAAACGCTCCAGCACCGGTTGCACAAAGCCATGTTCCAGGCGCACCAGCTCCAGCAGCGATTGCGCCAGACCACCCACCTTGCGGCTTTGATCCAGCGCGATGCCCAGGTAACGGCGGCGGTCGGCGGGTGACAATGTAGCGTCCTTGAGCGACAAGGTTTCCAGGTAACCGTGCAGCGAGGCCAGAGGCGTGCGCAGGTCGTGGGAGATGTTAGCCACCAGTTCGCGGCGTTCCTGATCCTGGCGGGTCAATGAACGCCATTGCTCACCGAGGCGAGCTTGCATCTGCCGGAAGGCGGCATCGAGTATGGCAATTTCATCGTGGCTGGCGGCTTGTTCCACCGGGACGGATGCCGGCGGCGTTACCGGAGTGCCATCAATGTCGAAGCGGCTGACAGTTTCGGTCAAACGGCGCAAAGGTCGGGTGATGAGGGCGAATGCCGTGAGACCGGCAATCAGGCACAGCAACGCCACCAGCCCGATGGACAACAGCGCGGTATTCAGGGCAGCACTGGTGGCGCCGCGTTCGGCGAAGCGGTCGTGCTCTTCGCTGAGCAGCACCACATAGAGATAGCCCGCCGGTTTGCCGCTGACCTGTAATGGCGCGGCGCTGAACACTTTGCGGCCATCGACGCTGCGCGGATCGTCGCCGAGAATCGGCAGGGCATCGCCCTTGAGCAGGCGCTGGATCGGCGCCAGATCGACCCGCTCCCGGCGTATCCGACCCTCGGGCGCAGCACTGCCGACAATCCGGCCCTCGGGGTCGAGCAGATAGACCTCGACACTGGGATTGACCAGCATCAGTTGGCTGAACAGGTCGCGCACGGCGTCGGGCATCAGGCCTTTGGTGTCCATCAGCACGGTGTCATGGGCGATGTGCCGGGCCAGATCCCGCGACAACCCCTGCACCACTTCCAGCTCATGCATCTTGTTGGACCGCACCTGCATCCAGGCCGACGTGCCACAGCACACCAGCAGCAACACGGCGAATACCAGAGACAGGCGCTGAGTCAGGGTCAATCTCACGGCTGCTCCTCCCTGGCCGCGAATTTGTAGCCTCGTCCCCACACCGTGAGGATGCGCACCGGTTGTGCCGGATCAGCCTCGATCTTTGCCCGCAGGCGGTTGATGTGAGTGTTGACGGTGTGCTCGTAGCCTTCATGGCTGTAGCCCCAGACTGCGTTGAGCAGGTCCATGCGCGAGAACACTTTACCGGGCTGACGGGCGAAGAAATACAACAGGTCGAACTCCCGTGGCGTGAGGTCGAGGCGGCGACCGTCAAGGGACACATCGCGAGTGATCGGGTCGATGGCGAGGCCGTCCGTGATCAGGCTGCCGGCGTCCATTTTCAGGTTACGGGCCATGGCGTCGACCCGTCGCAACAGTGCTTTGACCCGGGCCACCAGTTCGAGCATCGAAAAGGGTTTGGCCAGGTAATCGTCGGCACCGAGTTCGAGTCCGAGAATCCGGTGCACTTCGCTGGAGCGCGCACTGGTAATGATGATCGGTGTGTAGCGGGCCATGGCGCGGGCGCGGCGGCAGATTTCCAGGCCATCGACGCCGGGCAGCATCAGGTCGAGGATCAGTGCGTCCCAGCTTCCTTGCTGCAGCAGGCGCATGCCTTCATCGCCATCGGCGCAGTGCACCACCTCGAACTGCTCATCGCGTAGATGCAGGCAGATAAGGTCGGCGATATGCAGGTCGTCCTCGACCACGAGGACGCGTTTGGTCTGTTCCATCAAGCTCAATCCTTCGGCGCAATGAGCGCATTGTGCGGGTTTTCCGGGGCCTGAGTTATCACGAATTGTTTAACTTCTCGTGAGGATTTGGCGATCAACCCAAGCCTAGGCTGTGTTCCATGACAGGCATCTGGAATTTTCGGAGACGACCATGTTTTCACGGCGACAGTTTCTCGTAGCAAGCAGCGGGCTAGGCGCTGCAGCCCTGGTCATCGGTGTATTGCCAAAATTTGCCGCGCGTTCTGCACTGGTCAGTGATGCCGACGCGGCAGAGGTGTTCGAGGTGACTCACAGCGACAGCGAATGGCGCGCCATGCTCAGCGCCGAGCAGTACGAAATCCTGCGCGAAGAGGGCACCGAACGGGCCTACAGCAGCCCGCTGAACAACGAGCACCGTGAAGGTACGTTTGCCTGTGCCGGCTGCGATCTGCCGCTGTTTTCTTCCGCGACCAAGTTCGACAGCCGCACCGGTTGGCCGAGCTTCTGGGCACCGCTGGACAAGGCTGTGGCCACTCGTCAGGACCGTTCCTTCGGGGTGCTGCGCGAGGAAGTCCACTGTCGGCGTTGTGGCGGTCATCTGGGTCATGTCTTCGACGATGGGCCCAAACCCACCGGCTTGCGCTACTGCATGAACGGCCTGGCGATGACTTTTGTGCCGCAGGCGACTTGATCCGCGGGTACTCCCGTTCACTCATTTTTGCAGGTCGACGTTATGTGGCTTCTGGTCCTGTTGCTGCCGCGATTGGCCGAGCGTCTGACTCGACCACTGGTGGCGGCTGGCAGCCGGCTGTCGGAAGCCGCGGGCGCGGATGCCCGACCGCGTCCCGGCGCGTCGTTCCTGATCGGCGTCGCCTCGGGCCTGCTCTGGGCACCGTGCGCCGGGCCGATTCTGGGTCTGTTGCTGACCGGAGCCGCGTTGCAAGGGGCAAGCATCGCAACCACCTTGTTGTTGCTGGCCTACGCTGCGGGTGCCGCAACTTCCCTCGCGGTGGCGCTGCTGCTGGGTGGTAAAGTCTTCGCGGCTATGAAGCGTTCCATCGGCGCTGGCGAGTGGCTGCGTCGAGGTCTGGGCGCCGCGATGCTGGCGGGTGTGGCGGCGATTGCCCTGGGACTCGACACCGGTATTCTGGCGCGGATTTCGACGGCGTCCACCGGCGGTATCGAGCAGGCGTTGGTGGGACGACTGGCCGGCCAATCTTCGAACGTTAGTGGGGCGATGATGGCGCAGATTCGCGCCTCAGGAAGTGCAATGAAAGCGGCTGACAAAACGCCGGGCGCACTGCCGATTGAAGGCAACCTTCCACCGCTGGACGGCGCGGTGCAATGGCTCAACTCGCCACCCCTTACTGCGCAGGCCTTGAAAGGCAAAGTCGTGCTGGTGGATTTCTGGACTTACTCCTGCATCAACTGCTTGCGCTCGCTGCCTTATGTGAAGGCTTGGGCCGAGAAGTACCGCGATCAGGGATTGGTGGTGATTGGCGTCCATGCGCCTGAGTTTGCTTTCGAACGAGACGTAGGCAATGTCACCAAAGCCATGAAGGACCTGGGCATCAACTACCCGGTAGCCATCGATAATGACTTCAAGGTCTGGCGAGCTTTCAACAACCAATACTGGCCAGCCCACTATTTTGCCGACGCTCAAGGTCTCATCCGTTATCACTATTTTGGTGAAGGCGAGTACGCCGAATCGGAACGGGTGATCCAGCAACTGCTGCGCGAAGCAGGAGCAGCGAAAGTCGCGGAGGGTCTGATCAATGCCAGTGCCGAGGGTGTTCAACTGGCCCCGGACATGAACGAAGTGCAATCACCGGAAACCTATGTCGGCTACCAGCGTGCCGAGCATTTCGTGCCTGAAACCAGCCTGGTGCCGGACAAGGTGTCGGCCTATAGCGCTCCATCGCAATTAGCACTCAACGACTGGGGCCTGGACGGTCAATGGAATGTCGGCCCGGAACGGGCGACTTCAAGCGCGCCGGCCAGTCGCATCGTCTACCGCTTTCATGCCCGCGATCTGCACCTGGTGCTGGGGCCTGGCACCGACGGTAAACCGGTGCGTTTCAAAGTGTTGATTGACGGAAAAGCACCCGGCGATGCCCACGGTACCGACGTGGCGCCCGACGGCAGCGGCAGCGTGACTGAACAACGCTTGTACCAATTGGTGCGCCAAACCGGCGGCGTGAAGGATCGGACCTTCAGCATCGAGTTTCTCGATCCCGGCGTGTCGGCGTATGCGTTTACGTTCGGTTGATCGTCATTCCATTCATTCAGGAATCAGCCTCATGAAAACCTTATTCACCTGGCGCCGTACCCTGTTGGGCCTGGCCGCTGCCGGCGTCATCGGCCAATGCTTGGCGTTCTCCTTCGGTGCGGCGGAAGAAGCGGTCATCATTCCTCCACCCATCCTCGACGAAACCACCCAGGCCGACAGCGAAAGGGCGGTCTTTGCCGGCGGTTGCTTCTGGGGTGTCCAGGGTGTGTTCCAACATGTGAAAGGGGTGAAGAAAGCGGTCTCCGGTTACGCCGGCGGTGCAGCCAACACTGCTCAGTACGAGCGGGTCAGCAGTGGCGATACCGGTCATGCGGAATCCGTCGAAGTCACCTTCGACCCCCGTGAGGTCAGCTATGGCACCTTGCTGCAAATCTACTTCTCGGTGGCTCACAACCCTACCGAACTCAATCGTCAGGGACCTGACAGCGGCACTCAGTATCGCTCGGCGCTTTTCCCGGAAAACAGCGAACAACAACGTGTCGCCCAGGCCTACATCGCCCAGCTGGACGCTGCTCGTTCGTTCAACAAACCCATTGTCACCAAGCTGGAAACCTACAACGGTTTCTACCCGGCCGAGGAGGAACATCAGGATTTTCTGACCGAGCACCCGACCTATCCCTACATCGTGATCAACGATCTACCGAAGGTCGCGCAGCTGAAAAAGCTTTATCCGGATCGGTATCAGGAGAAACCGGTGTTGGTGAAGGCGGGGATGTGAATGGCGGGTTGGCTATTTACGACGCGGGCGCTCCATCGCAATGGTCGACGTTTCAAAACCCAGACTTGAAAAGAAATCCGAAGCACCTTCCCGACCTGCTCGCAGAACCCAGGTGATGTCGGTGTTCTCGCCCATGACATGCTCAACCAATGCGCGCCCGATACCTTCACGTCGATGTTGTCCACAGACAACGACCATCGACAGATAACCGTTTGATAGGCCGTCCGTGATGCCTCGGGCAAACCCGATAATCTGGGAGTCCTTCTTAGCAACGGCTGTGCGTTGGGAGTTAGTGATCAACTGCGCAAAATGTTCAGCGGAACCTGTGCGATGAGCCCATCCGTTCTGCCC
Organism: Pseudomonas sp. PMCC200344; assembly: GCF_030053095.1. Lineage (NCBI taxonomy): Bacteria > Pseudomonadati > Pseudomonadota > Gammaproteobacteria > Pseudomonadales > Pseudomonadaceae > Pseudomonas > Pseudomonas sp. PMCC200344. Next base: position 1,147,136 of record NZ_CP125618.1, read on the forward strand.
TAGAAAAAGGCGTACGGACTCTACTTCCGAGGGCAGTACATCGCAGACATGCAAGGCGTTGTTCATCCGGAAATCACATTCTTGCCCGCGATCTTCGACCGATACAGCGCCTGATCGGCCCTGGCCAGCAACCCGGTCTTTTGTTCTTCTTCAAAGCGCTGAACCACGCCAAAACTCATGGTCACTTGAAAGTCCCCCACTGGCAGCAGGCTTGCCAGGTCATGGCGGATACGTTCAGCGAGGGTCCGGGCGTCGGCGAGAGGTGTATTCGGCAGGATCAGGATGAACTCGTCGCCACCCCAACGCGCGAGCAGATCGCCCTCGCGGACGCAGTGCTTCACGCTCTCGACCACCTGCACCAATGCCGCATCGCCCAGCGCGTGGCCATAGTGATCGTTGATGTTCTTGAAGTCGTCGATGTCCATCGCAATCAGCGACAGCGGTTGTCGAAAGCGCTGGGCGCGTTCGCATTCCTGGGGCAGGGCTTTTTCCAGAAGATAGCGATTGGCGATTGAGGTCAGTGTGTCGGTTTCCGCCAGTTTGCGGTTTTCTTCGAGTTGGATTTGCAGTTGCTGATTGACGCGAGACAACTCTCGGGTGCGTTCTTCAACGATCGCTTCAAGGGATTGGTTGCGTCGTTCAAGCGCTTCGAACAGGCGCTTCTTGTCGTCGATGCTGCGGTGGGCGCCGACCATCCGCGCCACCGAGCCGTCGGCATTGCGTGCCAGTACGTAGCCACGGTCTTCGATCCAGGTATAGCTGCCATCCTGCATGCGGCAGCGATACTCAGCCTGATAACCGGGGGCTCGCTGATTCAGGTAGTCATCGAAGAGCGCCATAACCTGCAGGTAATCGTCGGGATGGATCACGTTTTCCCAGGTCAACACATTGTTATCCAGGGAATGAGGCGGGTAGCCGAGCATCTCGTACCACCCGGGATTGCGGTAGACGAACCCAGTGTTGGCGTTCCAGTCCCAGATGCCGTCGCTGACCAGTTCCAGAATGGTGTGCAGCATGTCTTCGTTCAAATCCGACAGATTGAACTTCAACGACTCGATACTCGACGCCTCACCCATCTCCGCTCTCCCTGCCGCCCTGATATATAAGTGACCCGCCAGTCGAGGAGATTAGTCGATGGCGTATTCGGTCGGCTAGTGCTTGCCCCATCTCTGCAAGGCAAAGTCGACGAAACTACGCAGTTTTGGTAAACGGTAGCGATCCTGGGCATACATCAGGTTCATCGGTCGGCTCGGCGGCAGGTAATCCTGCATCAATGCCACCAGTTTTCCGTCCTTGAGATCTTGCTCCATCAACGCATCAGGCAACACCACGATGCCCATACCGGTTCGCGCCGCTTGATGCAGTCCTGCCGAACTGTTGATCAACATCGGTCCATTGACCGCTACCGCCACTTCACCCTCGGGACCGGTCAGGCGCCAATGCTTTTCCACCGACTGCCAGTCATCCCCGGCCGGATAGGCAAAGGATAGACAGTCGTGGTGTTGCAGATCATCGGGTTTCTCCGGTATGCCTTTGCGCGCCAGGTACTCCGGTGATGCACACATGGTCAGGCTGTAGTCGAGGAGTGGACGGGCGATCAGGTGGGTCTCCTCGGTATTGCCCAGGCGAAACGCCACATCGAAACCGTTTTCGAGCAGGTCCGGACGGCGATTGGTGAGGACCACATCCAATTTGACGCGTGGACACAGCAGAGCGAATTCACTCAGGGCAGGTGCCAGTTTTTCAGTGCCGAACGTCAGCGGTGCAGTGATGCGCAAGGTGCCGCTCGGTTCGTCGAGGGCCTGCTCGGCCAACCGTTCGGAATCGGCCACCAGCCCCAGCACTTCGAGGCACCGCTGGTAATAAGCGGTGCCGAACTCCGTTAACCGCTGGCGTCGCGTCGTACGGTGGAGCAGGCGCACACCCAGGCGTTGCTCCAACGCCCGCAGGTGATTGCCGACCATGGTGGTGGACATTTCGCACTGCAACGCGGCGGCGGTCATGCTGCCGGTTTCCACCACTTTGACGTAAACGGTCATTGCCTGGAACAAATCCATTATCAAGCTCGGCTTTAAAATGATTGAAGTGTTGCAGCGTTTATCTAGTTCAGGTGGCTAACCATACTGCAAAAACACCGACTATTGATGGAGCTTGATGTCATGACCGCCGCCTGCCTGATGACCACTTACCAACCTTTGGCCTTGAGTTTCAGCAAGGGCCTGGGCACGCGCCTGTGGGATCAGGCCGGTCGTGAATACCTGGACGCGGTGGCGGGCGTGGCAGTGACCAACGTCGGTCACTCCCATCCGAAAATTGTCTCGGCCATCAGCGAACAGGCCGGGCTGCTGTTGCACACGTCCAATCTTTACAGCATCGACTGGCAACAGCGGCTGGCGCAGAAACTGACGCAACTGGCGGGCATGGAGCGAGCGTTCTTCAACAACTCCGGTGCCGAAGCCAACGAGACGGCGCTGAAACTCGCTCGGTTGTATGGCTGGCAAAAAGGCATTGAACAACCGCTGGTGGTGGTCATGGAAAACGCCTTTCACGGCCGCACCCTGGGCACCTTGTCCGCCAGTGATGGCCCGGCCGTGCGCCTGGGTTTCAACGAGTTGCCGGGGGACTTTGTCAAAGTGCCATTCGGCGACCTCAAGGCGCTGGACAAGGTGCAGCAAGCCCACGGCCCGCGCATCGTGGCGATCCTGATGGAACCGATTCAGGGTGAAAGCGGTGTCCAAATGGCCCCGCCCGGTTACCTGAAAGCCATTCGCGAACTCTGTACTCGGCGCTCGTGGCTGCTAATGCTCGACGAAATCCAGACCGGCATCGGCCGCACCGGCCAGTGGTTTGCCTTTCAGCACGAAGGCATTGTTCCGGACGTCATGACCCTGGCCAAAGGCCTGGGCAATGGCATTCCCATCGGCGCCTGCCTGGCTCGGGGCAAAGCCGCCGACCTCTTCACCCCCGGCAGTCACGGCAGTACCTTCGGCGGCAATCCACTGGCCTGTCGCGTGGGTTGCACCGTGCTGGAGATCATCGAAGAACAAGGGCTGCTGGAAAACGCCAAACTTCAGGGCGAGCGTTTGCTGGCCAGATTGCGCATCGAATTGGCGGACGACCCGAATGTATTGGCGATCCGTGGACAGGGATTAATGATTGGCATCGAACTCAAGCAGCCGATTCGCGACCTGACCCTCATCGCCGCGCGGGATCACGGCTTGCTGATCAACGTGACACGGGGCAAGACCATTCGCTTGCTGCCGCCGCTGACGATTGATGAGCGGGAAGTGGAGATGATTGTCAGAGGGGTTTGCCGGGCAGTGAACGCGGCCTGAGATTTATCTCAGTAGTGGTATCTACACATCACAACGCGGATTTCACCATCCTCGACTGCATAGACCAAGCGATGCTCGGCTGTAATCCGGCGCGACCAGAAGCCGCTCAAGTTGTATTTGAGCGGTTCAGGTTTTCCGAGTCCATCGAACGGCTCGCGCTGGATTGATTTGATCAGCAGGTTGATTCGCTTGAGTCCTGCGTTATCGTTTTGTTGGAACCACAGATAGTCTTCCCAACCTTCAGGAGTGAACTCGATATTCATTCTTCGATGAGTTGCCTGGTTTTAGTTTTCCCTGCTCGCAGGTTGCCGATCGATTTGATCAAGCGTTCTGCATTAGCAGGGGAGCGAAGTAGATAGGCTGTCTCTTCGAGGGCGTTGTACTCCGCCAGAGACATCATCACCACGGGTTCGCCTTTCTGGCGAGTGACCAACAGTGGAGCGCGGTCTTCATTGACCCGATCCATGGTTTCGGCCAGATGTGCACGTGCGGTGGTGTAGTTGATGGTTTGCATGTTGTAGTCCTCGCTCGATGCAAAGAACGTACAGAAATGAGTACAGGATGACAAGGCGATACCTACGAGTGGTCGTTGCGCAGACGATGCATCCGCGCTTGTCCTGAGTATCACCGAAGATTCTTCAAGACGTTTCCGTGATCGATGTAATCCCGATCCGATTTACTCGACATCCCCCGGCACCCAAGTTTTTTGATCGTTCCCATGCTCAGCGTGGGAATGATCGAGGGTGAAATGCACACGGCCTAGGCATCGGCTCAGTGCCTTACGGACGCAAACGGCCGCTCCCCCAAACTCTCCACCAAACGAACCAGATAACCGTCCGGATCCTGCACCAGAAATTCGCGTTGGCCGACTTCCACCGCCTCCGCGCGATACCAGACATCGGCGCAGGGACGAAACAGCGGCCATTCAACGTCGGCCAGGCGCTGGAGTATCGGCTCGACGACATCGACCGTGATTTGAAAGTTGATGCCGCGACCAAACGGCGCTTGCAGTGTGCCGGTCATCCACTGGCCTTCGGCCGGGTCGTATTGCTCCAGCATGATCTGAACGCCGTTTTGATCAAGGTAGGCAAAACCGACTTCGGGACGTTCATAGGCGATTTGAAAGCCGATCAGGGAGGTCCAGAAGTGAAGGCTTTTCTTGATGTCGGTGACCATCAGTTCGGGGACTAATTTGCTCCGTGCAAACATACGTATCCTTGGTAAACAGTGTGAGTTAGTTGGCCTGTAACACGGTGTCGGCGAATGTTGTGATTTCGGTTCGATCCCTGAGTTTGAGTTTCGAACCGCTAAACCCTTCGAACAGACGCTGATGCGCGGCAAATCCACTGGAGTCTTCGCGCGTACGATAGCTGCCGGCCCAGTCGAGCAACGCAATCAACAACTCGTCATTCTTGTCCCGCTGCGCCTCTCGCTGACGAATATTGGCAACACATTCCTCATCTTCAACGCGCAGCCAGATCAGTGCTGTCGCCCGGGGCAAGAGTTCGCTGATGATCCAGCCGTAAACACCTTCGATCACCCAGCGCTCTTCACTGGCCACCACCCGTGCCATGCCCAACGCCTCGGCACGGGGGCGGGCGATGCTGTGTTCGTCGGACAACCAGTGAATCGAGTCGAGATCGACCCATGGTATGTGCAAGTGCTCGGCCAGTCGTTCGGCCAGCCAGCTTTTGCCGGAGCCGGAGTTGCCGATGATCAGGGTTCGAGTGAGGTTCATGAGCGACACCGGTCATGTAAGGGAGCCGTAATCCGATCATTCCCACGCAGAATGGAACGGTCGGCCTTCAGTCGTCATTCTCAGGAGCAACCATCCGCGTCTTCGGCGAACCGTTTGAGTTGTGCTGATAGATCTCCTGTGGCTGTCCTTTTTCATTAAAGAACACCTGCCCGATCCCTGCCGAATTCCACAGTCGTTCACCTGCTTCAGCATGTTCCGGGACATGCGGAACAATGCGCATGCGCCGGCGTTTGGTCAGCCAGTTGAGCGGCGAGCGGGGCGAGTAGAGCCAGCGGTTGAGGCGGTCGAACCACTCGAGCAGCGCGGGCGGGAACTCGTTTTTGATGCCGCTGCTGGTGATCTGCCAGATGCGCGGGGCGGCCTTGCGGTGTCGGATCAGTACTTCGTAGACGAAGGAATAATGCACATCGCCCGACAGCACCACGTAATTACCGGGTGTGCGCGAGTGTCGGAAAATGTTCAGGATCACCTGGGCCGCGCCGCGATGGGCCATCCAGTTTTCGGCGTCCACCAGTAGGGGATAACCGCACCAACTGAAAACGCGCTGCACGGTTTCGATCAGTTTGACGCCGAAGATCGGTGCTGGCGAAACGATGATGGCCGAAGGGTGATCGAGCAGTTCCTGTTGCAGTTCGCTGAGGGCTTCCCAGTCCAGCAAACCTGATGGCTGCTTGAGGTTCATTTCGCTGCGCCAGCGTCGAGTGCGGGTGTCGAGCACGACGATGGCCGGGCTGGTGGGCAGCACGTAATGCCAGTTCTGAAATCTCAGCAGTTCGTCAATCAACCCGTCCTGAATGTCACTGTCGAGGTAGCGGTCATGCCCGGTCGCGCTCAAGCCGCCGGTCTTCTTCAGCACCGCGCCGAACGCATCCGGGTTGTTGCCCCAGCCCTGGCACAGCATGTAAGCAATCAGTGCGTTGCCGATGATGCGCCTGGAGAACGGATGGCCGTAGGCCGTTTCCTCCCATTGCGCGGAAAGATTCCAGTCGTCGGTAATATCGTGGTCGTCGAAAATCATCAGGCACGGCAGGTGCGCGAGTGCTCGGGCGACGCCTCCAAGACCGGCCTTGAAGCCATCGATGCGCGTCTGCTCAAGCGCATAACGCTCGCGTCTTGCCGGTGTCAGTGCCGGTGGTTGTGGGTCGATCAATGTCCAGGGTGTTGGCGACCAGACCAGCAGGTACATGGCCATGACTTCGGCGAACGTCACCAGATGGTTGTCGGCACTGCTGCTGGTGAAAATCGGCTTACGCGCCCCACCGAAAAATCGCTCGCGCAGGGTTTTGTTGCTCTCCAGCGCCGGTAATAAATCCGCACGATGGTAGTAGCTGGCGGGGTGCTCGTAGAGTTTGGCGCTGTCGCTGACCACCGCACCTTCGAGGTGCTCTTCGAACAGCCCAAGCCGCTTGATCAAGTCATGGATGGCTCGCAGCATCGGCCCTGCGACATCGTCGGCATAAACCTGATCGCCGCTCATCATCAACAGCGCCGGGCGTTTGTGTGCGTCCGCCTCCGCCTCCAGCAATCGATCGACGCAAAGCAAACCGTCCAGGGCCGGATGGTGAGGTTTGCGGCAGGAGCCGTGCAACAGATGATCGGCCCGTTTGCGCAGGACGAAGTTTGGGCAACGGGCGTCGCCGTACAGCAAGTGCGGGGCCCAATCGGCGATGCCTGTGCCAGCGTCGTCAATCAACAGGTCGTATTCGATTAACGTATCGCAGGGCAGGGCGGCGTCCAGCGACACGTCGATCAAATGAACAAAGGCCTGGGTGCCCACCGCAATGACCGTGCACTGACTCGCGTCGAGGTGGATGGCGTCGCGATCTTGCAGACGTAACGTCAGCGACAACGCCCGCGACCCCACAAGCCACATCACCAGCCGCGTGGGCTCCAGACGCCGCAACAGCGGCCCGACCAGGACAGGGGGCAGGGATTGATGATCGTCAGGCAGCGGCAAAGACATGGACATCCGGGTTTTTGGAACAGAGAAGCGCGCGATGATAACGCAGCTGAGGTCAATGAAACGCAACTGGCTCGAATCTGACAGTCAAGGCAGCAGCTCGCTGTCCGCCTTCATTACATCCGTCTCGCCATTGGCCACAAGCCAGCGAAACAGCTCTGTCACGGACACCGTGTGGCTGCGTTCAATCCATCGCACCAGCGCCGGGCCATAGTGTTCGGTGTAGCGGCTGAGCACCAGATGGCGACAGTCCGCTGACAGGCGCAGGGTAATTTCCCGACAGTGCAAAGTGGCCGGGTCGTGCTGGATGACCCGTTGCTGCAGAATCAGGCCATTGCCTTCAGAAACCATCGGCCGGTGCTCCTGTGCATTGATGTTTGGTTGTCTGCGCCGAACCTTGTTTGCCATCGGCGACATAAGCGGCACGATGCTCGGCGACTACGTTGCGTAACGCGCTGTAGTAGTCCGGCAGTTTTTGCAGGCTGTCGGTCAGCGGTAGGGCTTCTGCGCGACCATCGACGATGCCGCCGACGGTGCTGATGGTGGACAACGTGTCCACGGTGTCGCTGTTGCTGCCAAACGGATTGACCACAAAACCGAGCACGCGGCCGGCGGCGTCGCGGCTGTTCGAGGTGCCGAGCAATGGCAACTCGACGATTGGCCCGTTGCCGATGCCCCACACGCCGAACGTCTGGCCGAAATCTGCGTCGTGACGCGGGATACCGGCCATGCCGGAGACATCGATCAAGCCCACCACACCGACAGTGGTGTTGAGCACGAAACGCCCGAGGGTATTGGCCGAGCGCATCGGGTTGCCTTGCAGCAGGTCATTGATGAACACCTTGGGCTCGCCAAAGTTCGCCACAAAGTTATGCACACCGGTCTGGAAAAAGTCCGGCGAGTAGCGATAGCCGCGAGCGACCGGCGCCAGGGCATAGTCATCGACCACCCGGTTAAACGCGAAGACCCCACGATCGAACGGCTCCGCCGGGTCGTACACCGAATAGGTGATGTCGGCGCAACTCACATCGGTGGTGGACGGCGGCTGACCAAACCCTTCGACGCCCGTGAACTGCTGGCCAGGGTGCGCGCTGTGCTGCGTCGCGTGGACGAGCGCCGTCCGGTATCGCAGGAACGGCCACGGCCACGGCCGCTGATCGACTTCGCCGACTGGCACCTGGACGTTACGCGTCGGGAGCTGCGTTCGCCGGACAACGTGATGATTCCGCTGTCGGCCGGCGAATTCGACTTGTTGCTGGTTTTCGTCGAACACCCGCAGCGCATTCTCACCCGCGAGCAATTGCTGGACCTGGCGCGCGGGCATTGTCATGAGGCGTTCGATCGCAGCATCGACGTTCAGGTCAGCCGCCTGCGGCGCAAACTCGAGTCCGACACCAAGCGGCCGGCGATGATTCGCACCGTGCGTAATGGCGGTTACCTGTTCACGCCCAGCGTGACGCGGCGATGAGCTGGTTGAAGCGGATTCGCCGGGATACGGTGGCGCGCTGGATCGCGTTGACGATCATTTTGACCATGCTCATTTCATTGGCACTCAACGGGCTGTTTATCCAACTGGCCGGCGTGTGGGCGCGTCCGCCGCTGACCGAAACCGGCCTGCTGGAAAAAGCCGCCGCCATCAGCCGCGTCATCGAGGCCGCGCCGGCGCCCCTGCGAAACTCATTGGCGCAAGCTGCCGGCGAGAATGGCTTCACCGTCAGTTGGCACCCTGATCGGCACGATCTCAATCTGCCGACCGTGGACGATCCGAAGTCCGGCATCGGCTCGACCATCTTGCAGCCGATGCTCAGAGCCCCTGACCGGCGCATCGAAGCCTATGAACCGGCCGACTGGACGGAGCACACGGCGGACGCACGTTACGCGCTGCTGATCGAGCTATCGGATTCGTCCTGGCTGATGTTCTCCGCGCCCTCACGCAGTTGGGGCCTCGACGAAACGCCACGCTACCTGATCGTGATCCTGCTGGTGCTGATCTCCACCGCACTGGTCGCACTGATCGCCACCCGGCGCCTCGCCACACCTTTGCAGCACTTTGCCGACGGTGCCCGACGCTTCGGCGTGGACTTCCGCGCACCGCCCATCGAACCGCTGGGCCCACAGGAAATTCGCCAGGCCATCCTCGCATTCAACGCCATGCAGGCCCAGTTGCAGCACTTCATCCGCGACCGCACGCAAATGCTCGCCGCCATCTCCCACGACCTGCGCGCGCCCCTGACGCGGATGCGCTTGCGGGGCGAATTCATCGAGGACAGCGAGCAACAGCAGCGGTTGTTTCGTGATGTGGATGAAATGCAGGCGATGATCAACTCGGCGTTGGAGTTCTTCCGCGATGACGCCCGGCTTGAGCCGGCGACCCAGTTTGATCTGGCGGAACTGCTGCAAACGTTGCTGGATGATTACGGGGATCAGCGTATTGAAATTGCTTTCAGTGGGCCGCTGCGGTGGGTGTATTTCGGGCGACCGTTGGGGCTTAAGCGGGTGATGACCAATCTGCTTGATAACGCGATCAAGTACGGAAGTGAGCCGGCGATGGAACTGATCCCCGGAGCTGGGGAGGTGAGGATCAAAGTACTGGATCGTGGGCCGGGTATTCCTGAGTCCAGTCTTGAACAGGTTTTTGCACCGTTCTTCAGAATGGAGGGGTCGCGGAACAAAAGCACGGGGGGTGTTGGTTTGGGGTTATCGGCGGCGCGGGCGATTGTGCTGGAACACGGAGGCGAGCTGACACTGCGTAATCGGTCGAAGGGCGGGTTGGAGGCGTTGGTAGTGTTGCCGGTGCATCCAACACCCAGACAGTTAAGCAATTTCTGCAATGACGCAATCTTGTAGCAGCTGGCGGAGCCTGCGTTCGGCTGCGCAGCAGTCGTAAATCCTGAGCTTGCGGTCTTCCTGAAACACTGCATCCCCTGATTTCACGACTGCTGCGCAGCCGAACGCAGGCTCCGCCAGCTGCTACCGACTGCGTGACGGCTTAGCGGATCATCTGAACCTAAGCCTCCCAGCCCGCCCCACTGACCGCCGCTTGCGCCAGTGGATGCAAGTCTGCCCCCTGATGCTCCGTCTGCCAGGCCAGCAACTCCTTGCGCATGCCGGGCGTCCAGTACATCTGCAGGTGATTACGCACGCCGAGCACGGCCTGTTGCTGGTCCGGTTGGCTGGCGAAGTACTGGGCGATCTGGTTGGCCATTTTGATCAGGTTGGCGGTGCTCATCGGCGCACCTCGGCTTTAGAGCCACGCGCCTGGCGGCGTTCGTCGAGCAAGCGTTGTTGGTTGTCACTAAATTCCTGATAGCGTTTTTGCCACTCGGAAGGGTGGTAGACGCGGCTGACTTCCACGGCGGTGACCTTGTACTCCGGACAGTTGGTGGCCCAGTCGGAGTTGTCGGTGGTGATGACGTTGGCCCCCGACTCAGGGAAGTGGAAAGTGGTGTACACCACGCCCGGGGCGACCCGTTCGGTGACCCGCGCACGCAGTACGGTCTGTCCGGCGCGGCTGCCGATGCCGACCCAGTCACCTTCGTTGATGCCACGGCTCTCGGCGTCGGTCGGGTGGATTTCCAGACGGTCTTCGTCGTGCCAGGCGACGTTTTCGGTACGCCGTGTCTGTGCGCCGACGTTGTACTGGCTGAGGATGCGCCCGGTGGTCAGCAGCAGCGGATAGCGATTGTTGACCTTCTCCTCGGTGGGCACGTAGCCGGTGAGCATAAAACGCCCCTTGCCGCGCACGAACTCCTCGATGTGCATGGTCGGCGTGCCGTCCGGTGCCGCGGCGTTGCACGGCCATTGCAGGCTGCCGTGGCGATCCAGTTCGGCGTAGCTGACGTTGGTGAAGGTCGGCGTCAGGCTGGCGATTTCATCCATGATTTGCGACGGGTGCGTGTAGTTCATCGGGTAACCCAGGGCGTTGGCCAGGGCCACCGTGCCTTCCCAGTCGGCCTTGCCGCCCAGAGGGTCCATGACCTTGCGCACCCGGGAGATGCGTCGCTCGGCGTTGGTGAACGTGCCGTCTTTTTCCAGGAACGAGCTGCCCGGCAGGAACACGTGGGCGAACTTGGCGGTTTCGTTGAGGAAAATGTCCTGCACCACGATGCATTCCATGGCGGACAGGGCTGCGGTGACGTGTTGGGTATTCGGGTCGCTCTGGGCGATGTCCTCGCCCTGGCAATACAGGCCCTTGAAGCTGCCGCTGAGGGCGGCTTCGAACATGTTGGGGATGCGCAGGCCCGGGTCGGGTTGCAGGGTGACGTTCCAGGCCTGTTCGAACTGCGCCCGTACCACCTCGTTGGAGATGTGTCGGTAGCCGGGCAACTCGTGGGGAAAGGAGCCCATGTCGCAGGAACCCTGAACGTTGTTCTGCCCCCGCAGCGGGTTCACGCCCACGCCTTCGCGGCCGATGTTGCCGGTGGCCATGGCGAGGTTGGCGATGCCCATGACCGCGGTGCTGCCCTGGCTGTGCTCGGTGACGCCCAGGCCGTAGTAGATCGCGGCGTTGCCGCCGGTGGCATACAGACGGGCGGCGGCGCGGATGTCGGCAGCGTCTACGCCGCAGATGGGGCCAAGGGCTTCCGGCGAGTTTTCTGCGCGGCTGACGAACTCACTCCAGTGGGCGAAATCCGCTCCCTCGCAACGGGCGTCGATAAAGGCTTGGTTCAATAGGCCTTCGGTGACGATGACGTGGGCCAGTGCGTTGAGCATGGCAACGTTGGTGCCCGGGCGCAGGGCCAGGTGCAGTTCGGCGCGGGCATGCACCGAGTCCACCAGATCAATGCGGCGTGGGTCGATGACGATTAGTCGCGCGCCTTCACGCAGGCGGCGTTTGAGCTGGGAGGCGAACACCGGGTGGGCGTCGCTGGGGTTGGCGCCCATCACCAGGATCACGTCGGCCTGCATCACCGAGTCGAAACTCTGGGTGCCGGCGGACTCGCCAAGGGTTTGTTTCAGGCCATAGCCGGTCGGCGAGTGGCAGACCCGCGCACAGGTGTCGACGTTGTTGTTGCCGAACGCGGCGCGCACCAGTTTTTGCACCAGATAGGTTTCTTCGTTGGTGCAGCGGCTGGAGGTGATGCCACCAATGGAGTCGCGGCCGTATTTCTGCTGCAGTCGGCGGAATTCGCTGGCGGCGTAGGTCACCGCTTCGTCCCAGCTGACTTCCTGCCAAGGATCGTTGATGTGCTGGCGGATCATCGGCTTGGTGATGCGATCCGGGTGGGTGGCGTAGCCCCAGGCAAAGCGCCCTTTGACGCAAGAGTGGCCGTGGTTGGCCTGGCCGTTCTTGTCCGGAACCATGCGCACCAGTTGGTCGCCTTTCATCTCGGCCCGGAACGAGCAGCCCACGCCGCAATAGGCACAGGTGGTGATCACGCTGCGTTCCGGCTGACCCAGTTCGACCACGCTTTTTTCCATCAAGGTCGCGGTGGGGCAGGCTTGCACACAGGCGCCGCAGGACACGCACTCCGAGTCGAGGAAGTTTTCGCCACCGGCGGCCGCGACCCGGGATTCGAAACCGCGCCCGGTAATGGTCAGGGCAAAAGTGCCCTGGGTTTCTTCGCAGGCACGCACGCAGCGGTTGCAGACGATGCACTTGCTCGGGTCGTAGTCGAAGTAGGGGTTGGACGTGTCCTTCACGTCGGCCAGATGGTTGTCGCCTTCATAGCCGTAACGCACTTCCCGCAGGCCGACCTGGCCGGCGACGGTTTGCAGTTCGCAGTTGCCGTTGGCCGAGCAGGTCAGGCAGTCCAGCGGGTGATCGGAGATGTACAGCTCCATGACGTTGCGGCGCAGGGTCGCGAGTTTCGGCGTTTGGGTATGCACGCTCATGCCTTCGCTGACCGGCGTGGTGCAGGACGCCGGGTAGCCGCGCATGCCGTCGATCTCCACCAGGCACATGCGGCAGGAGCCGAAGGCTTCCAGGCTGTCGGTGGCGCACAGTTTCGGAATGGTGGTGCCCAGCAGCGCAGCGGCGCGCATCACCGAAGTGCCTTCGGGCACGCTGATGCTGCGGCCGTCGATGTTCAGGGTGACCTGCACCTGGCTGTGGCGGGCCGGGGTTCCAAGGTCAAGAGCGCCTAGATCGATATCTGTGGCAGGGTCGAAGAGAGTGATCATTGGTCGGCCTCCGAAGGTTGCAGACCGAAGTCGGCGGGGAAGTGCTTGAGGGCGCTGGCTACCGGAAAAGAGACCATGCCGCCCAACGCGCACAGCGAACCGTATTGCAGGGTGTCGCACAGGTCCTTGAGGATGATCACCTGCTCATCGCGACCGTTCTGGTCAGGTGCGGCCAGCAGACGGTCGATCACCTCCACGCCCCGGGTCGAGCCGATGCGGCATGGGGTGCATTTGCCACAGGATTCCTCGGCGCAGAACTGCATGGCGAAGCGCGCCATGTGGGCCATGTCCAGGCTGTCGTCAGCCACCACCACACCGCCGTGACCGAGCATGGCGCCGATGGCGGCGAAGGCTTCGTAATCCAGCTGCGTGTCGAATTGACTTGGCGGCACCCAGGCGCCGAGGGGGCCGCCAACCTGAGCGGCCTTCAGCGGCCGGCCACTGGCGGTACCACCGCCATAGTCTTCCACCAGTTCCCGCAGGGTCAGGCCAAAGGCCCGTTCCACCAGGCCACCGTGACGAATATTGCCCGCCAACTGGAAGGGCATGGTGCCCAAGGAACGGCCCATGCCGTAATCGCGATAGAACTGCGCGCCCTTAGCCAGAATCAGCGGCACCGAGGCCAGGGTCAGCACGTTGTGCACCAGCGTCGGTAGACCAAACAGGCCCTTCAAGGCAGGAATCGGTGGCTTGGCGCGGACGATCCCGCGCTTGCCTTCGAGAGAGTCCAGCAGCGCGGTTTCCTCACCGCAGATGTAAGCGCCGGCACCGACTCGCACTTCCATATCGAAGGCCTGACCGCTACCGCCGACATTGGCGCCGAGGTAACCGGCGGTCCGGGCGATTTCCAGTGCCTCGCGCAATGTCGCCACGGCCTGTGGATATTCCGAGCGCACGTAGATGTAGCCGTAGCTGGCGCCGACGGTGATGCCGGCAATGGCCATGCCTTCGATCAGCAGGAAGGGGTCGCCTTCCATCAACATGCGGTCAGCAAAGGTGCCGGAGTCGCCTTCGTCGGCGTTGCACACAATGTACTTTTGCGCCGCCTGAGTGGCGCGCACCGTGCGCCATTTGATACCGGCCGGGAACGCCGCGCCGCCACGGCCACGCAGGCCCGAATCGAACACCGCGGTCGCGGTCTGCTCGCCGCCCAGGGCGATGGCTTGGGTCAAGCCCTCGAAGCCGCCGTGGGCCCGGTAATCGTCCAGCGACAGCGGCCGGGTAATACCGGCGCGGGCAAATAGCAGGCGTTGTTGAGTCTTCAGATATGGCAGCTCTTCCACCAGGCCCAAGGCCAGTGGATGGGTGGACGGCTCGCCTTGCAGGGCTTCGAGCACGGATGGCACATCGGCGGCGGTCAGCGGGCCGAAGCCGATCCGTCCTTGCGGGCTGTCCACTTCCAGCAGTGGTTCCAGCCAATACAGGCCGCGAGAGCTGGTGCGTTGCAGGTCCAGATTGCTTTCTGGGGACTGATTGGCAAGGGCCAAGGCCACCTCATCGGCGCCCACGGCACGGGCCAGAGAGTCAGCGGACAGATAAAGAGTCGGCATCATGCGTCCTCCCGGCAAGCGTCGAGCAAGGCATCCAGACGCTCGGCACTGAGCCGCGCATACACCTGACCATCCAACTCCAGGGCTGGCGAGCAGGCGCAGGCGCCGAGGCAATACACCGGGCGCAGGCTGATGTTGCCGTCGGCGCTGCTGCCGTGGTCGTCGAGTTGCAGGCGTTCGCGCAATTGCGCGGCGAGCTGCTCGGCGCCGCGGCTCTTGCAGGACTCGGCCCGGCACAGACGCAGGATATGCCGGGCCGGAGGCGCGGTGCGGAAGTCATGGTAGAAGCTGATCACCCCGCGAACCTCGGCCTGACTCAGGTTTAGCGCATGGGCAATCTCGGGGATGGCGGCATCGGGGATGTAACCGATGCCCTCCTGAATCTCATGAAGAATGGGCAACAGCGCGCCCGGGGAGCGTTTGTGGCGCTCCAGCAGGCTGTTGACCATAGGCAGGTGCAACATCTCATCAGGCATACAGCATTCCTCACGGTCACGGACAAACCAGAGGGTTGTCGGTCGTCCGAAAGTGTCGGCTGCGGCACTCACACCACGTCACGGTATCGTGGCAATTTCAGGCCGTTGGCCAGGGCACCCTGAGCGGGCATCTTGTTGTGCCCGGCGCGGTCTTTGCCGCACCTCTTAAAGGGCATTAAGGCAGCTTGCCATGCCGACTTTGATTCATCAGCACCAAAGCGACGTGTTCGGTTCTTTCTACGACCTTCTATTGAGTCTAGAAGAGTGCGGCCAGAGGCGTCGTCCCTGAATGGTCGGGGCGCTATGTGCAGCGCTATCGCGAATCAAGGACCGCATCAAAGATGTGATCAAGACGGGAGGGGAGTGGATCGGTTGGCCACCAGTTTCCAGCGTGCCAAGCTGATGGAGTGTTATACGCCTGCCGCTCAGGCAAACCTCAGGAAGCCCATGACATGAAGCCCACTCATGCATCGAACGTCCGTCGAGAATTCTAAGAAGCTGTCGGGTTCTACTTTCGCGTTGTCTGGCCGATCTTTTCCATACTGCTTTTTCTGATCGTGCTGATCGGCCTCATCATCAGCCAACTGGAGGGTTGGGATCCTTTTGACGGCATCTATTTCGGCTTCGTGACCGGCTTGACCATTGGTTATGGAGAACTCGTGCCGAAACTTGGCGTCTCGCGGGTTCTGGCGATTTTGCTGGGGTTCAACGGGGTGCTGATGACAGCGATATTTGCGGCGATCAGTGTTCGGGCGATTGAGGTTGCAGTACGGGCGGCGAGGCAGGAAGAGCCGGATAAGCCGACGGCGTGAAGTCATGCTTGGCTGCTACTGGAAGGGGAGCAAATCATCGACTCCTGCAAATCCATGCGCGACGGCGTGGTGTTTACCCACAAACGGGAGTGTCAGGTCCGTGGGCAATTCAGGGAGCAGATATGTTGATCTATCCCGCTGTAAACCGAAGCTCATTCACCCAGAGCCGAAAAATAAAAAGCCCCGAAAAACCTCGGGGCCAATCCTGAATGCCAGCCACCACACACACAACCCCTGTGGGAGCGAGCCTGCTCGCGATAGCGCCAGCCCAACCAACGCAAAACCCTGAAGTGACCACAATCCCTTGTAGGAGCGAGCTCGCTCGCGAAAAACGCAAGGCATCCACCTATCCCGATGAATCCCACACCCACCGCAACCAAACCCGCTCCCACAACATCACGCCTAACTCTTGAAACCAAAAGCTATCCCGGCGCGCCCACTACCCCTCCGCCTTCGCCCCCGCCCGCTTAGACGCCATCTCATTGTCCCGATCCCGATTCAGCACCTTCACCGCATCATCCACCACCGCCTTACTCATCGCCGTCAAATAATGCGCGGCCCAGGCGTGGCGGTCGGTGTCTGTGGCGTAAGCAGCATCTTCGGTCAGCTTCTTGGCGAGGAACAGAAAGTCAGAAGCCATTGATAACGCATCACCGAGAGGAACGCCGCGAGTTACGTGGAACAGGGCTTGATTCGCGCAGTAGATGGCGGGTGTGAGGCCGATGGTTTTGAGTTCGGGTTGATCGGTCATTTGCCACCTCCGATGAGGGAGAGGCGGTCGGGGAGGGTGTTACGCGATTGGGAATTGCGTAGAGGGAAAAGCCAATTTTTGTACAGATCCATAGTGCGCATTGCAAAGCTCCTTAATTTGAAGAGCTGCCACAATTCGTTACCAAGCGAATGGGTGGCAGCTGTGCGCAGGTTGGTAAACCGGGAAATCAAGGAAACCGGCACGTCCGAAGACGTCCCACGCACAGCCGCCATAACGTAGATCGCAGGCGAAAAAAAAGCGCCTGCGAACGCATGGCACTGTTGCGCAGTGATTTACCTCGGGTTACCAAGCCCGGTCGCTGAATTGGCAGCGACGGTGGGAGGGTAGCGTGTGGACACTTTCGCTGCAACCATCGAAAGCTTCGGCTATGACCCCTAACCAAATATCAATGGAGGGCAGGCCTCCGTACACATCACCACTATGCTGTATTTACGCCCTCATGTGCTTTTTCAACAGGTGGGGCCTTCCGGGATTGATCGTTTGGGTTCGAATCATTGATTCATGCTTCACCTAAGCTATTGAGGAAAGATTGTAATCTTCGTCGAGATATTGATGGTGGACGGCGCGATGGCAAAATAGTAGCTTCGGGGTCAGGTCATCCGTTTGGAACACCTTCCGGAACCTGTTTTGCACCACGTAAAGGAAGACGTTATGCCTACTATCTCGCGATTCGTTTACCTACATATCGTTCTTACCGTTTTGGCATCCGCTGCAAAAACAATCGTCAACCAGTGTTCCACTTTTTTCTCTACGCCAATAATAGACTGGGGCCTCAGCAATATGCGCCAATCTCTAGTGTTGGGGTTGTTAGGTTTACTAAGTGGTTGTGCACGGTTTCAGAAAAATGTGTTCGCTTTAAAGAACAGATCGAAAAACATTATTTTTTGTTTTTTTTTTCTCATTAAGTCAGAACGAAGCGGGCTATAGCCTTTGTAGGGGCTGCTGCATTGATGCGGGAAATTTTAAGGTGAGCATGTTTGCATGAAGCATCCCGATAAGTTCTTAGATGTGGTTTTTCACGAATCAGCCAAGTTTGGCGATGATCTTGCTCTTTGCGCCGGTTTTGAACGAGGTGATTGGAGGAATGATCAGTTCGCAGATCATATAATAGAATGGCTTCCTGAATTTGCTCTAAGTTACTCGGAAATAAACGAGATCGGCCATCACAATGCATTGCGGATTATAAAGCGAGCAGCCAAAATAGTTTACGACACGGAAAAATATGGACTTCGTGGCGAGTTTGGCGAGATTTTATTGCATATAGCAATCAGGCAGGTTTATAAAACTTTGCCGGCAATAAATAAAATTTATTATAAAAGCTCGATAAATGAAACCGTTAAAGGTTTTGATGCGGTTCATGTGGTAAAGAAAATCGATGGTTTGGAGCTGTGGATCGGTGAGACGAAATTTTATAATACAGTGTCCAAAGCAATTTATGATGTGACTAAAGAGATAATCGACCATCTTGAGACTGATTATCTTAAGTCGGAATTTATTTTGATTAGGAACAAGATCGACCCAGAGTGGCCGGAAGCAGCTGAGCTTAAAGCTTTGTTACACGAAAATACTTCTTTAGATAAGGTCTTTAAGCGCGCATGCATTCCTGTTTTGCTTACATATGATAGTAAAGTAGTGCAGGGGAGTTCGGGAGATAGCGAGTATGAAAAAAATATCAGGCTTGAGGTGCTCGATGCTTATTCTAATATGCGGAATAAGTTAAATGAGCAGTATTCGGCGAGATTTTCTACCGATCTTCCAATCACTGTGCATGTGATTCTGGTTCCGTTAAAGGAAAAAACAAAATTAATTTCAGCTTTAGATAAACGTCTGAAGGCGCTGCAGATATGATAGATCACCAAGCTATACGAAAAGAACTCAGGGCAGACGAATGGGTGAGTAATCCATTCACAATGCTCTCAGTGGTGTCTTCTGTGTGTTCTAATAATTTGGATGTTGGACGTGAGTTCGTTATTAGGGCGCTTGCAAAGCGTGAAGCACTTGAGTTCGTGTATCAAAATATAGTTGATGAATTGGCGATGCAAGTTGGTTTGTATCCATACGCCTCGGATCTAGATGGGCTTTCACTTCGAAGTGCTTTTGTTCACGCAAGTAATCGGGCTGAAAGAGAGATGGAGGATTACGTCCTTCACAGTTCCCAGAGCAAGATTTTAAGGAAGCTTATGGACGGGGAGTCCGTTATTTTAAGTGCTCCTACGTCGTTTGGAAAAAGCTTGTTGATAGACGTAGTTATCTCAGAGAAGAATTTTTCGAATGTTGTTTTGATTCTGCCAACGCTAGCTTTGGTTGAAGAAACCCGTCGCCGAATGTCAAGGTTTGTTGGTCGATATAATATTCTGACTTCCGGTGATCAAGCTGTTGGGGAGCGAAATATTTTCGTACTAACACAAGAACGCTTTTTGGCAATTGAGGCCGAAATGCCGAATGTTGACTTCTTCGCTATTGATGAGTTTTATAAGCTTTCCATCTCAGGTGAGGGCGACAGAGCAACGCTGTTGAACCAGGCCTTGTTAAAGCTTGTTAAAACGGGCGCTCAGTTTTACATGCTTGGTCCTTCAATAAAATCAATCCCGGAAATAGTTAAGGATCGTTTGAAATGTAATTTCTATATAGAAAATTTTCAAACTGTCGCTATAGAACTGCACGTGCTGAGTAAAAAGCCAAATAGAGAAGAAGCGTTCGCGACTCTATTAGATAGTTTGCATGGGCAGACACTGGTTTACTGTCAGTCGCCGGCAAGCACCCGAAAACTCATTAAAAAATATATAGAAATAAGAAATGTAAAGTTTTCGGAAGATGAGGAGTTGCTGGAGGCAGCAAGATGGACGTCAGAGCATTATCATGATGAGTGGTTGGTTTCAGTAGCTTTGCAACACGGAATTGGAATTCATCATGGTAGGCTTCCAAGGTCTTTAGGACGCTTTATGATTAGAGCATTTGAGGAGGGGAAATTGAACCTGCTTCTCTGTACCTCTACTTTGATTGAAGGTGTGAATACTGCTGCAAAGAACGTTGTTGTATATGACGGAATGTTAAATAAAAAGCCGTTAGATTTTTTTACTTTTAATAATATTCGAGGTCGTTCAGGCAGAATGTTTAAGCATTTTGTGGGAAGCGTTTACTGCTTTGATACACCGCCAGAAGAAAACCTTCCTTTTGTAGATATACCTTCTTTTAATCCAACGGATACTACTCCGGGCAGCATTCTTATAAATCTTCCTGAAGGCTCTGTCCCAATAGGTCTTATAGCAAAACTAGAACTCCTTACGAAACAGGATTTATTACCTTTGACGGTGTTGAGAAAACTGTCTGGTATAGAGCCTGAATATTTGTTGGCTACGGCAAAATATTTATATGACTTAGATGTTCGTGATTTGCAGCGTTTAGTATGGTCCAATCGGCCACGCTATGAAGATATAAAGGCTACGTCTGAAATTATATGGAGTCAGTTGGGTGGTGCGAGCACTGCTGGCAAAAGTTCTATGCGGTCTGCATCCATGATGACTATGTATGTTTGGAAATTATATTCTCTAAGGAATGTGCCTAGATTTAGGCGGGAGATGATAAAGAGTCAAATTGATTATGGTACAACACCTGATGATGCTGTAGAAAATATTCTGGCTTTCCTGAGGGGGTGGGCATCTTTTAATTATCCAAAGTATCTAATTGCACTCAATTAAATTCTAAATGTGGTTCTGAGTAAAAGAGGTTTGAAAAGCACAAATTATATGGCTTTCGCTGCCTCAATCGAACATCTATTTCAGCCAAGTTCCTTCTCTACTCTTGAGGAGTATGGGCTTCCGACTGAAATTTCTGAAAAACTTATGAATGGTCGTCTATTTTCAAAAGATGATGGTTTGGAGGTGGTTATGAATGCATTAAAAGAGAGGGAGCTAGATCGATACGCTGATGGTATATTTGAGAGGCGAGTAATAGAAGATTTTCAAGAAGGTATAGGTTCTAAGCTTGCATCAAAACAAAAAAAATAGGAAGGTGATGATGTTGTTTCGTTTTTGTGAAATATGTTGGATAGATTGGTAGGTCGCCGCTCATCCATTATTTGAGCTTTTTCTCCTGCTAATGTAGTCCTTTGTATTCTTGATTTGGCTCAATCTGTGCGTGAGCGAAATGCTATAGCGGAACCATGCTAGAGGTTTGCAATTGATTTTATATTTGTAGTTTTTCAAGGTTGTTTGTTTTAAGAGTTTTTGTACTGGGATTTAATCAGCACTCGAGTGATGATCTAGTCGGGTTCAAGTCGTTTCATTATTATTGAGGTTTGAAGGATGGGTGTTGCCAAGCCGGTGTTGCTGCCAAGCATTCAATTTAGTAAGCAGGGTGATGCAGATGCCCATTTTCAGGCGATTCTAAATCGATACGAAGATGATGAATACTTAGATGCCTCGGACGAGGAGTTAGTATACGAACTACTTCAGAGGCACCACGAAGCCGATGTTAAAGTTGGGTGTGGTGTGATTGGGATTTTTCGTGCGCGTTCGGCCGATCATCCTTCAAGCTGTTTTCACCTTCATAGAGTCGATGGGTCTAAAACAGATTTTTCATATAAAACATGTGTTAGAGGTTCTTCGCCAAGTCTCAAGTCACGTTTCTATGAAGCTTGTCAGAGGTCTATAGCAAACGTACTGTCTGTCCAAAAGAAATCTTTGTTTGATGCGGCTCGGGGTGAAATCGCCTGCCACAAAACCGGTGAGTTTACAACTTTTGGTACGTCGGATTATCGGCATATTAAACCTAGGTTCAGGGATATCGTTGAAGGGTTTATTGAGGCTAATAAGATTGTATTGTCAGAGAGTTTGCTTTCTAAGAGTGCTGATATGCAATATTCAACGATATTCATCAGCTCTGCTATGGCTGAAAGTTTTGTCGATTACCATGCCGCTGTTGCGAAGCTCGAGGTCTTCAAACGTTTTGAGATTCCAAAATTTTCATGATTGATAGTTGAATGACAAAAAGTCTTCCAGGGATGCTTGCTGTTGGTCGTCGTGTGGGGGGGCGTAAGAGTTACAGAAACCCCCGTCATCTCCTTTATATCCGCGCTCTTCGAACAAAGTTGAAGGTTTTTTAATTACCTGTTTTACATCAGGTGATGTCATTTAATGAATATCTTTTAGGTAGTTTTTGAGTAAGGTGAGCGGCTCTTCAAGCTGGTCCATTGTCTGAGCATTGCTGAAATCAACAGACAACCGATACAGCTCCCGTCCCAGCGGCGTCCCAACCCCACCCAAAGCCTCCAACGCCAAACCCACACAATGCGCCACTCGAAACTGAATCCCCTCAACATCCCCCCGACGCACCAGCAACCCAAACACCTCCCGCTCATAATCACTCATGATCGGATCATCCCTTAGAATCGGACTTTCCCCCTCCCGCTCATAAGCCAGCTTGAGGGCGAAAAGGGCAACGGTTTCCAGTGGCAATTCCATTGTGTGAATCCTTGATTCGTTAGCTGAGCGGTTTCGGGTTGTGGTGTTGAAGAGCAAGATCAAAAGATCGCAGCCTTCGGCAGCTCCTACAGGACAGCGGTGGGACGAAGTGGCTTTTCTACAGACGAAAAAAAGGCCTTGCTAAGCAAGACCTTTCTTAATTTTGGTGCCCCGAGGGAGACTCGAACTCCCACTTCTTGCGAAAACGGATTTTGAATCCGCCGCGTCTACCAATTCCGCCATCAGGGCTCAATGGCGGCGAAGTATAGAGATGAGATTACCGTCGGTCAATCAGGTACATAGAGAATTTTCACTATTTCGGCTAGACTTCCGGCCCCTGCTAGACGAACCCCATCATGCGCGTTGCTGACTTTACTTTCGAACTCCCTGATTCGCTGATTGCTCGCCACCCTTTGGCCGAGCGTCGCAACAGTCGCCTGTTGACCCTTGATGGGGTCAGCGGCGCCCTGGCACATCGTCAATTCACTGATTTGCTCGAGCATTTGCGCCCGGGCGATTTGATGGTGTTCAACAATACCCGGGTGATTCCGGCGCGGCTGTTTGGCCAGAAGGCTTCCGGCGGCAAGCTGGAAATTCTGGTGGAGCGGGTGCTCGACAGTCATCGGGTGCTGGCCCATGTGCGGTCCAGCAAGTCACCTAAGCCGGGGTCGAAGATCCTGATCGACGGTGGTGGCGAAGCCGAAATGCTGGCGCGCCATGACGCGTTGTTTGAGTTGGGGTTCGCCGAAGAGGTGTTGCCGCTGCTCGATCGCGTCGGGCACATGCCGTTGCCTCCTTATATAGACCGCCCGGATGAAGGCTCGGACCGCGAGCGTTATCAGACGGTCTACGCCGAGCGTTTGGGCGCGGTAGCGGCGCCGACGGCGGGGCTGCATTTCGATCAGCCGCTGATGGAGGCGATTGCCACCAAGGGCGTCGAGACTGCATTCGTGACCTTGCACGTCGGCGCAGGCACGTTCCAGCCGGTGCGCGTCGAGAAGATCGAAGACCACCACATGCACAGTGAATGGCTGGAAGTCGGCCAGGACGTAGTGGATGCGGTTGCCGCCTGCCGCGCTCGCGGTGGTCGCGTGGTGGCCGTGGGGACCACCAGTGTGCGCTCCCTGGAAAGTGCCGCGCGCGATGGCGTGCTCAAGCCGTTCAGTGGTGACACCGACATCTTTATCTACCCGGGCCGCCCGTTTCATGTGGTCGACGCCCTGGTCACCAACTTCCATTTGCCCGAATCCACGCTGTTGATGCTGGTTTCGGCGTTCGCCGGTTATCCCGAAGCCATGGCCGCTTATAAAGCCGCCGTTGAGCATGGTTACCGCTTTTTCAGCTACGGTGATGCGATGTTTATCACCCGTAATCCCGCACCACGTGGCCCTGAGGAAACAGAATGAGTCGCACCAGTCGCATGTCTTTTGAGCTTCTTGCCACCGACGGCAAGGCTCGTCGCGGTCGTTTGACCTTCCCGCGCGGTACCGTCGAGACCCCGGCGTTCATGCCTGTGGGCACGTATGGCACCGTCAAGGGCATGCTGCCGCGGGATATCACCGCCACCGGCGCGGAAATCATTCTGGGTAACACCTTTCACTTGTGGCTGCGTCCTGGCACCGAAGTGATCAAGAAGCACGGCGACTTGCACGATTTCATGCAGTGGAAAGGCCCGATTCTTACAGATTCCGGCGGTTTTCAGGTGTTCAGCCTGGGCGCGATGCGCAAGATCAAGGAGGAGGGCGTGACCTTCGCTTCTCCGGTCGACGGCGCCAAGGTGTTCATGGGCCCGGAAGAGTCGATGCAGGTCCAGCGTGATTTGGGCTCGGACATCGTGATGATTTTCGACGAATGCACGCCATACCCGGCTGACGAAGACGTCGCGCGTATTTCCATGGAGCTGTCGTTGCGTTGGGCCAAGCGTTCAAAAGAGGCGCATGGCGACAACACGGCGGCGCTGTTCGGTATCGTTCAGGGCGGCATGCACCAGGATCTGCGCATGCGCTCCCTGGAAGGTCTCGACAATATCGGCTTCGATGGTCTGGCCATTGGCGGTCTGTCGGTGGGCGAGCCGAAACACGAGATGATCAAGGTCCTGGATTACCTGCCAGGTCAGATGCCGGCTGACAAACCTCGTTACCTTATGGGCGTTGGCAAACCGGAGGATCTGGTTGAGGGTGTGCGCCGCGGTGTGGACATGTTCGATTGCGTGATGCCAACCCGTAATGCCCGCAACGGGCATCTGTTCATTGATACAGGCGTGCTGAAGATCCGTAACGCGTTCCATCGCCATGATGATTCGCCGCTGGATCCGACCTGCGATTGCTACACCTGCCAGAACTTCTCCCGTGCTTATCTGCACCATCTGGACAAGTGCGGCGAAATGCTGGGTAGCATGTTGAATACCATCCACAATTTGCGCCATTACCAGGTGCTTATGGCTGGTTTGCGCGAGGCTATTCAACAGGGTACATTGGCCGCCTTTGTCGATGCCTTCTACGCCAAACGCGGGCTTCCTGTTCCGCCTTTGGACTGAGTTTCCTGACCCCAAGATTCAACATTTGCAACTGGAGTGCTAAATGAGCTTTTTTATCTCTAATGCCATGGCTGATGCTGCTGCACCTGCTGCAGGCCCAATGGGTGGCGGTTTTGAGTGGATTTTCCTGGTCGGTTTCCTGGTCATCTTCTACCTGATGATCTGGCGTCCACAGGCCAAGCGCGCCAAAGAGCAGAAAAACCTGCTGAGCAGCCTGCAGAAAGGCGACGAAGTTGTGACCACCGGTGGTATCGCCGGCAAGATCACTAAAGTGGCAGACGACTTCGTTGTTCTGGAAGTTTCCGACACCATCGAAATGAAGTTCCAGAAAGGCGCCATTGCCGCCACGCTGCCAAAAGGCACGCTGAAAGCGATCTAAGTTTCAACTTCTACTCAATCGACGGGGCGCGCAAGGCGCCCCGCGTCATAAGCGGGCGGCGTGATGCTGAACAAATACCCTCTGTGGAAATACATTCTGATCCTGGCGGTGCTAGCGGTCGGTCTGATTTATTCCGCTCCCAATCTATATCCTGATGACCCGGCTATTCAGGTCAGTGGTGCAAGCACTGCGCTGCAAGTGACTCAGGCTGATCTGGATCGTGTGGGCACAGCGCTCAAGGAATCCGGGATCAACGTCAAGGCTGCCACCCTGGCAGCGAACGGCAAGGGCGGTCTGATTCGTCTGACCAAGGCTGAAGACCAGCTGCCTGCCAAAGACGTCGTGCGCAAGGCATTGGGTGATGACTACGTCGTTGCACTGAACCTCGCGCAAACCACCCCGCAATGGCTGCGCAGCTTTGGCGCGCACCCGATGAAGCTGGGTCTGGATTTGTCCGGTGGTGTGCACTTCCTGCTCGAAGTGGACATGGACAAAGCCCTCGACGCGCGCTTGAAAGTCTACGAAGGCGACGTCAAGAGCCTGTTGCGTAAAGAGAAACTGCGCTATCGCAGCCTGCCACAACTCGATGGTGCCATTCAGCTGGGTTTCAGTGATGAAGCGTCCCGCGAACAGGCCCGTGCACTGATCCGCAAGAACTTCAGCGATTTCGACATTGTTCCGGCCGACCTCAATGGTCAGGCGGTGCTGCGTCTGGCGATGACCCCGGCCAAGCTGGCGGAAATCCGCGAATACTCCATCAAGCAGAACTTGACCACGGTACGTAACCGCGTCAACGAGCTGGGTGTTGCCGAACCAATCGTTCAGCGTCAGGGCGCCAACCGCATCGTGGTTGAGCTGCCGGGCGTGCAAGACACCGCCGAAGCCAAGCGTATCCTCGGCAAGACGGCCAACCTAGAGTTCCGTCTGGCCGCTGAGCCTGGCGCATCGAAAGCCACTTCTGAAAGCTTCGAATTCCGTGAAGGCAATCGTCCGCCAGCGCAAATCGAGCGTGGCTTGATCATCACTGGTGACCAGGTCACCGATGCCAAGGCTGGCTTCGGCGAGCAAGGCACGCCGGAAGTGAACATCCGTCTGGATGGTCATGGTGGCGAGCTGATGAGTCGTGCGACTCGCAGCAACGTCGGTCGCAGCATGGCGGTGATCTTCATCGAGCAACGCCCGGTCACCACTTACGTCAAGCAAATGGTTAACGGCGTCGAGAAAGACGTGCCGGTTCAAACCTTCAAGGAAGAGAAGAAGATCATCAGCCTGGCGACCATCCAGTCGCCGCTGGGTGCTCAATTCCGTATCACTGGCCTGAACGGCCAGGGCGAGTCGTCCGAACTGGCGCTGCTGTTGCGTGCAGGTGGTCTGGCTGCACCGATGTACTTCGCTGAAGAGCGCACCATTGGCCCAAGCCTGGGTGCCGACAACATCGTCAAGGGTGTCGATGCATCGCTGTGGGGCATGCTGTTTGTCTCGCTGTTCATCATCGCCATCTACCGCTTCTTCGGCATCATTGCCACCGTCGCGCTGACCGTGAACATGGTGATGCTGCTGGCCCTGATGTCGCTGCTGGGTGCAACGCTGACGCTGCCGGGTATCGCCGGTATCGTGTTGACCATGGGTATGGCCGTCGACGCCAACGTTCTGATCTTTTCGCGGATACGTGAAGAGATTGCGGCAGGCATGACCGTACAACGGGCAATCAACGAAGGCTTCGGCCGGGCATTCACCGCGATTCTCGACGCCAACCTGACAACCTTGTTGGTCGGCGGGATTCTCTTTGCCATGGGCACCGGCCCGGTCAAAGGTTTCGCAGTGACCATGTCCCTCGGGATCTTTACCTCGATGTTCACGGCCATCATGGTGACCCGCGCGATGGTCAACCTGATCTTCGGCGGTCGTGACTTCAAGAAGTTGTGGATTTAAGGGGCTGCCATGTTACGTACAATCAACTTCATGGGCGTTCGCAACTTTGCGTTCGGCGTCACATTGTTCCTTACCGTGCTGGCTTTGTTCAGCGTCGCCACCAAGGGCATGAACTGGGGCCTGGACTTCACCGGCGGTACGCTCATCGAGCTGACCTACGAGCGTCCGGCCGATGTCACCAAAGTGCGTGAGCAACTGGCCACTTCGGGTTATCACGAGGCAATCGTGCAGAGCTTCGGTGCGACTACCGATTTGCTGGTGCGCATGCCGGGTGAAGACCCGCAGCTGGGTCATCAAGTGGCAGAAGCGCTGCTGAAAGTCGGCGGCGACAACCCGGCGACGGTCAAGCGCGTCGAGTTCGTCGGCCCGCAGGTGGGTGAAGAGCTGCGCGACCAAGGCGGCCTCGGCATGCTGATGGCGCTGGGCGGCATTCTGATCTACCTGGCTTTCCGCTTTCAGTGGAAGTTTGCGGTCGGTGCGATCGTTTCGCTGATCCACGACGTGATCGTGACCATCGGTATCCTGTCGTTCTTCCAGATCACCTTCGACCTGACGGTGCTGGCGGCGGTACTGGCGATCATTGGTTACTCGCTCAACGACACCATCGTGGTATTCGACCGGGTTCGTGAGAACTTCCGTGTGCTGCGCAAGGCGTCCTTGATCGAGAACATCAACATCTCGACCACGCAAACCTTGCTGCGGACCATGGCAACGTCGATCTCCACTTTGCTGGCGATCGCGGCCCTGTTGTTCTTTGGTGGCGACAACCTGTTCGGCTTCTCCATCGCGCTGTTTATCGGTGTGTTGGCGGGTACTTACTCGTCGATCTACATCGCCAACGTCGTGCTGATCTGGCTGAACTTGAGTACTGAGGATCTGATTCCTACAGTGGCTACCGATAAGGAAGTCGACGACCGCCCATAACGGCTATCGTTTTCTAGCTGTCGGCCGAAAAGGCGCGAGTATTGAACTCGCGCCTTTTTTTATGCTCCAAGGCTGGGAGAAGCGCGGGCTTGTCCCGCATGTGATGGTCAGGAGGTTCATGTGAACAAGTCGTTGCTGGTTGGTGCGGTATTGGGTGCTGTCGGCGTAACTGCCGGGGGTGCTGTTGCCACCTACAAGCTGGTTAAAAGCGGCCCTGAATATGCGCAAGTTCTAGCCGTTGAACCGGTCAAGACACAAATCAAGACGCCACGTGAAGTGTGCAAGGACGTTGCAGTAACCCGGCAAGCGCCGGTGAAAGATCAACACCAGATCGCCGGTACCGTATTGGGTGCCGTGGCGGGTGGTTTGCTCGGTAATCAGATAGGTGGTGGCACTGGCAAGAAGATTGCCACCGTGGCAGGTGCAGTTGGCGGTGGTTACGCGGGCAACAAGGTCCAGGAAGGTATGCAGAATCGTGATACCTACACCACGACTCAAACGCGGTGTAACACTGTGAATGACATCAGCGACAAGGTTGTAGGTTACGACGTCCGTTATTCACTGGACGGCAAGGAAGGCAAAGTGCGGATGGATCGCGATCCGGGCAATCAGATTCCGGTCGACAAGGAAGGCAAGCTGATCCTGGGGCAGAACGAGCCGGCTCAGTAAATAGCTGAAATTCAGATTCAAAAGAAGCACCCTGCGGGGTGCTTCTTTTGTGCCTGGGATTTATATGCCACCACAGGGATCTGTTGTGGTGTGGGAGATTGGATTTCAGGCATAAAAAAAGCACCCGAAGGGTTAATGCCGATCAGTTAAGCCCTCTCGCTTGACCTTTGGCCGCAAGAAATCAAAATCCGATGCCTGTACTGGCATCGGATTTTTTTATGCGTCTCGCTCGGGCCCTGGAACTGACCCACAATATCGCCTCCACCCCTAACTCAATCGAGGGACTGGATTCTTTACTCGATCCATCTTTGGTCGAGCAGGCACTTGAACAGGCCGGCGTGGCGACCCTGCGCAAGCGGCGTTTGCCGCTGGAAATGATGCTTTGGTGCGTGATCTCCATGGCGTTCTTTCGACGCATGTCGGCCTGGGATGTGGTCAGCCGCATGAACATCATGCTGCCGGGACAACGTCCGCTGGTGGCGCCCAGCGCCGTAGTCCAGGCCCGTCAGCGATTAGGCAGCGAAGCTGTACGACAAGTCTTCCATCTGACTCAGAAAAGTTGGCATGAGGCCGTGGATCACCCAACTTGGGCAGGCTTGCGTTTGCTGGGGGTCGACGGTGTCGTATGGCGAACGCCCGATACACCCGAAAATCGGGCGCGCTACGATTCCGCCAGCAACCAGCATGGCGACACCGGTTTCCCCCAGGTGCGCATGGTCTGCCAAATGGAGTTGACCAGCCACATGCTGATCGGCAGCGCGTTGGATGGCTATCGCAGCAACGAAATGAAACTGGCGGAGCAACTGATCGAAACCACGCCCGATCACTCGCTGACGCTGTTCGATCGCGGTTTTTACTCCTTGGGTTTGCTGCATCAGTGGCAGCAAGCAGGCATCGAGCGACATTGGCTGATGCCTCTGCGCAAAGGTGCGCAGTACGAAGTGATTCAGCGCTTGGGGCGCCAGGACGCTGTGGTCTCGTTGAGCACTTCGCCGCAGGCCCGCACGCAATGGCCGGGGCTGCCGGAGCGCCTGACCGCGCGATTGCTGAGCAAAACCGTCAAGGGCAAGGTTTGTCAGATCCTGACGTCGATGGCCGATCCGCTACGCTTCCCGTCCGACGAAATCGTCGACCTGTACAGCCAGCGATGGGAGATCGAATTAGGGTTTCGCGAGATGAAACAGACGCTGCTCAACAGCAGCTATACATTGCGTAGCAAGACGCCCGAGATGATCGAGCAGGAACTGTGGGGTGTGTTGCTGGGCTACAACCTGCTGCGCTACCAGATGGTGGAAATGAGCCGCCACTGTCCAGGTATTTACCCGTGCGAAATGAGCTTTACCGCGTGTACTTGGGCAATTTTAGGGTTTATCAACAGCGTTTCGGCCGACCGTTCCGGGAACATCCCCAAATATCTGGCCG
Source organism: Pseudomonas sp. PMCC200344 (assembly GCF_030053095.1). Taxonomy (NCBI): domain Bacteria; kingdom Pseudomonadati; phylum Pseudomonadota; class Gammaproteobacteria; order Pseudomonadales; family Pseudomonadaceae; genus Pseudomonas; species Pseudomonas sp. PMCC200344. The sequence goes on from NZ_CP125618.1 coordinate 1,177,247, forward strand.
AGCTGCACGCCTCTGCCCCGCATTATGTTCTGCCGCATCGACGGGAAGAGCGCATTTATCCCCGCGCCATAAGGCTCAAATCACCGAAATATCCGATCAGAAAGAAAAATGCCAGTCAGCTTAACTGACTGGCATTACCCGAAGGGTGCTTTTTTGTGGCTGCTCGCTTAGCGTTTCAGCGAGGCCGGCAGGTGCGGTTGAATGGCCGTCAGTACTGCTTTGAAGCATTTGGTGTTACCGGCAACGACGTGGCCTTTCTCAAGGAAGTCGTGACCGCCGGTGAAGTCGCTCACCAGACCGCCTGCTTCCTGGATCAGCAGGGCGCCTGCAGCCATGTCCCACTCGGACAGGCCCGACTCCCAGAATGCGTCGAAACGGCCGGCCGCTACGTAAGCCAGGTCCAGGCTCGCCGAGCCAGCACGGCGGATGCCGGCGGTCTGGCCAACCAAGGCGCGGAACATGCCCAGGTAGTTGTCGAGGTTGTCCATCTGGTCATCGCGGAACGGGAAGCCGGTACCCAGCAGGGCGCCGTCCAGGCTGGTACGACCGCTGACACGCAAGCGACGACCGTTCAGTTGGGCGCCGCGACCGCGGCTGGCGGTGAATTCTTCCTGGCGAACCGGGTCCAGAACAACGGCGTGTTCCAGGCGACCGCGGTATTTGCAGGCAATGCTGACGGCGAAGTGAGGAATGCCGCGCAGGAAGTTGGTGGTGCCGTCCAGTGGGTCGATGATCCACAGGTAGTCTTCGCCTTCGCCGCTACCCGGGTGCATGCCGGTTTCTTCGCCGAGAATGCCGTGGGTAGGATAGGCCTTGCGCAGCGCGTCGATGATTTTCTGTTCGGCGGCGCGATCCACCTCGGATACGTAATCCTTGGCGTCTTTTTCGTCGACCTTGATGGTATCCAGGCGCTCGATGGAGCGGAAGATCAATTCACTGGCGCTGCGGGCGGCGCGCAGCGCGATATTCAGCATGGGCTGCATGGATGTGTCACCTAAGGTTGTTAAAGAAAGCCGGGCATTCTATCAGAAAGTTTCTACAGGTGAAGGTCGGTGTTCGCTTTCATAGCTTAACGGTAGGTTGAGCTGTAAGATTCTGCTCCCCATTAAAGTGTTCGAGAGCGCCTCCCTTGCTGCAAAACATTCGTGTCGTCCTGGTCAATACCAGCCATCCCGGGAATATCGGCGGGGCTGCGCGTGCCATGAAGAACATGGGCCTGTCGCGGCTGGTGCTGGTCGAGCCGCGGTTGTTCCCGCATCACGAAGCCGATGCTCGTGCTTCCGGTGCCGGTGACATCCTTGAAAACGCGCAAGTTGTCGCCACTTTGGAAGATGCCTTGGTCGGCTGCAATCTGGTGCTCGGCACCAGCGCCCGTGACCGTCGCATTCCCTGGCCGTTGCTCGATCCCCGCGAATGCGGAGTGAAGGTTGTAGAGGAAGCCTCGCAAGGTGCTGAGATCGCCTTGGTCTTTGGTCGTGAAGATTCCGGTTTAACCAATGAAGAGTTGCAGCGATGTCATTATCACGTGCACATCCCATCAGACCCTGAGTTCAGTTCGCTGAACCTTGGGGCAGCGGTGCAGGTGTTGAGCTATGAAGTGCGGATGTCCTGGCTCGCGGCCCAAGGTCAGCCGAGCAAGGTCGAGAAGGATGAAGTGGCGTCCACCAAAAGTGGTGAGCTGGCGACCATGGATGAACTGGAGCGATTCTATGAGCACCTGGAGCAAACCCTGGTGGCCATCGAGTTCCTCGATCCGGAAAAACCACGGCACTTGATGGCGCGCCTGCGCCGGTTGTACGGACGCAGTTCGGTCAGCCGGGCGGAAATGAATATATTGCGTGGCATCCTCACGGAAACCCAGAAAGCGGCCCGTGGCGAGCTTCTTAAGCGGAAGGATTAAAAATGTTCGAGCGTTTGCGTGAAGATATCCAGAGTGTTTTCCATCGTGATCCGGCAGCGCGCAACGCCTTTGAAGTTCTGACGTGCTACCCGGGCATGCACGCCATCTGGATTCACCGCCTGTCGTCGGCCCTGTGGAGCATGGGCTGGAAGTGGCTGGCGCGACTGGTGTCGAACTTCGGTCGCTGGTTGACTGGGATCGAAATTCATCCGGGTGCCAAGGTCGGTCGTCGCTTCTTTATTGACCATGGCATGGGCATCGTCATCGGTGAAACCGCTGAGATCGGCAATGACGTCACCCTTTATCAGGGCGTGACCCTGGGTGGCACCAGCTGGAACAAGGGCAAGCGTCACCCGACTCTTGAAGATGGCGTGGTGGTCGGGGCGGGGGCCAAGGTGCTTGGCCCGTTCACGGTCGGCGCCGGCGCCAAGGTCGGTTCCAATGCTGTGGTCACCAAGGCGGTGCCGGCGGGTGCGACGGTGGTTGGCATTCCAGGTCGGATCATCGTCAAGTCTGACGATGAGCAAGATGCCAAGCGTAAGGCCATGGCCGAGAAGATCGGTTTCGATGCCTATGGGGTCGGCGAAGACATGCCTGATCCGGTGGCGCGCGCCATTGGTCAGCTGCTTGATCACCTGCAGGCCGTCGACGGCCGTCTGGAAGGGATGTGCGGAGCGTTGAAGGACCTGGGCAGCAACTATTGCGCCAAGGATCTGCCTGAGTTGCGCGAAGAAGACTTCGCCTGTGTCAAGGATAAGGATGAAAGCAAGGCGAGCTAACTCCGGGCTGACCCCTTCGCAAGCAATTGCTGGCTGTTCGCGGTCAGCCTTTGCTATGATGCGGCCGCTCTTTTGCGGGTAATCCTGACTAAAGTACTAGGTCTTATAGTTGACTTAAATACTCGGGAATTGCATACTCGCCCCATTCTGAACTCCGTGGTAATTGTCCATGCGACTGACTACAAAAGGCCGATACGCCGTGACTGCCATGCTTGACCTGGCGTTGCACGCGCAGCACGGGCCGGTGTCCCTGGCCGATATCTCCGAGCGCCAAGGCATATCCCTGTCCTACCTCGAACAGCTCTTCGCCAAATTGCGCCGCAGCAATCTGGTGTCCAGCGTCCGTGGTCCAGGCGGCGGCTATCAGCTGTCGCGCGACATGCAGGGTATTCAGGTCGCCCAGGTGATCGATGCGGTGAACGAATCGGTCGATGCCACCAAATGCCAGGGCCAAGGTGATTGCCATCAAGGCGACACCTGCTTGACCCACCACTTGTGGTGCGATCTGAGCCTGCAGATTCACGAATTTCTCAGCGGTATCAGCTTGGCTGACCTTGTCACTCGCCGTGAGGTACAAGAAGTAGCCCAGCGTCAGGATCAGCGCCGTTGCAACAGCAAAGCGCCACACCTGGACAAGATTGAAGCGTCCGCCGTCGAATGACAGCCAAAGAGCTAGCGGCACGCCAGCCAGCCTGATTTAGGAGATAGTCCATGAAATTGCCGATTTACCTTGATTACTCTGCGACCACCCCGGTTGATCCGCGTGTAGCGCAAAAAATGAGTGAATGCCTGCTGGTTGACGGAAACTTCGGTAACCCGGCGTCCCGTTCTCACGTGTTCGGCTGGAAAGCTGAAGAGTCCGTCGAAAACGCTCGTCGTCAGGTCGCTGACCTGGTCAACGCCGATCCGCGTGAAATCGTCTGGACCTCCGGTGCCACCGAGTCAGACAACCTGGCAATCAAGGGTGCGGCGCATTTCTATGCCACCAAAGGCAAGCACCTGATCACCACCAAGATTGAGCACAAGGCTGTCCTCGACACCATGCGCCAACTGGAGCGTGAAGGCTTCGAAGTCACTTACATCGAGCCTCGCACTGATGGTCTGGTCACCCCAGAGATGATCGAAGCTGCCCTGCGCGACGACACCATCCTGGTTTCGGTCATGCACGTGAACAACGAAATCGGCACCATCAACGACATCGCTGCCATCGGCGAACTGACCCGTTCCAAGGGCATCCTGTTCCACGTTGACGCTGCTCAGTCCACCGGCAAGGTCGATATCGACCTGTCGAAGCTGAAAGTCGACATGATGTCGTTCTCTGCCCACAAAACCTACGGCCCTAAAGGCATCGGCGCACTGTACGTGAGCCGCAAGCCGCGTGTTCGCATCGAAGCGACCATGCACGGCGGCGGTCATGAACGTGGTATGCGTTCCGGCACTCTGGCGACCCACCAGATCGTCGGCATGGGCGAAGCCTTCCGCGTAGCCAAGGAAGACATGGTTGCCGAGAACATCCGCATCAAGGCCTTGAGCGACCGTTTCTTCAAGCAGGTCGAAGGCCTGGAAGAGCTGTACATCAACGGCAGCATGACCGCTCGCGTACCGCACAACCTGAACCTGAGCTTCAACTACGTTGAAGGCGAGTCGCTGATCATGGCGCTCAAGGATCTGGCGGTTTCGTCCGGTTCGGCCTGCACCTCGGCTTCCCTTGAGCCTTCGTACGTACTGCGCGCCCTGGGCCGCAACGACGAACTGGCCCACAGCTCGATTCGCTTCACCTTCGGCCGTTTCACCACCGAAGAAGAAATCGACTACGCCGCGCAGAAAGTCTGCGAGGCCGTTACCAAGCTGCGCACTCTGTCGCCGCTGTGGGACATGTACAAAGACGGTGTCGACATTTCGAAAATCGAGTGGGCGGCACACTGATTTCAAGTCGCCGCAAACCGGCCCTGTAAGACGCAGGTTTTCAGGGCTTAAGAGCGACTCTCTGATGAGTGAGGATTAAGAATCATGGCTTACAGCGAAAAGGTCATCGACCACTACGAGAACCCGCGCAACGTCGGCAAGATGGACGCGGAAGACCCTGATGTCGGCACCGGCATGGTCGGCGCTCCGGCGTGCGGCGACGTGATGCGTCTGCAGATCAAGGTTAACGAGCAAGGCATCATCGAAGACGCCAAGTTCAAGACCTACGGTTGCGGTTCGGCCATCGCCTCCAGCTCCCTGGCGACCGAGTGGATGAAAGGCAAGACTCTGGATCAAGCAGAGACCATCAAAAACACTCAGCTGGCTGAAGAACTGGCTCTGCCGCCAGTAAAAATTCACTGCTCCGTACTTGCTGAAGACGCCATCAAAGCGGCCGTTCGCGACTACAAGCAGAAGAAAGGCTTGATCTGACTTTCAAGTTTTGGCGACGAGTAAGGAGTCACCGATGGCTATCAGCATGACAGAAGCGGCTGCTCAACACGTGCGACGCTCCCTCAACGGGCGCGGCAAAGGTGAAGGGATTCGTCTGGGTGTTCGCACCACAGGCTGTTCCGGCCTTGCCTACGTGCTGGAGTTTGTCGACGAGGTGGTTGCAGAGGATCAGGTGTTCGAAAGTCACGGCGAGAAAGTGATCATCGACCCGAAAAGCCTGGCCTACCTGGACGGCACCGAGCTCGATTTCGTCAAGGAAGGGTTGAACGAAGGCTTCAAGTTCAACAACCCCAACGTACGCGGTGAATGTGGCTGCGGCGAAAGCTTCAACATCTGAGGCTGCTCGTGGGTACTCCTTGTCATTTCGCTTTATTTGAGCTGAAACCGAGCTTCCGTCTGGATCTCGATCAGTTGGCCACGCGCTATCGTGAGTTGGCGCGCGGTGTTCATCCGGACCGCTTTGCAGACGCTTCCGAGCGCGAGCAGCGGCTGGCGCTAGAGCAATCCGCGAGCCTCAACGAGGCCTACCAGACGCTCAAAAGTCCCCCAAAGCGCGCGCGTTACTTGCTCGCCATGGGCGGTCGCGAGCTGCCGCTGGAGGTCACGGTGCATGATCCGGAGTTTCTTCTGCAGCAAATGGAACTGCGTGAAGAGCTCGAAGACCTGCAAGACAGCGCCGACCTGGCGGGTGTTGCAGTGTTCAAGCGTCGCCTGAAGACTGCGCAGGATGAACTGAACGAAAGCTTCGCAGCCTGTTGGGATGATGCAGCGCAACGTGAACAGGCCGAACGCCTGATGCGACGCATGCAGTTCCTCGACAAGCTCACCTACGAAGTGCGCCAGTTAGAAGAGCGCCTCGACGATTAACCCAGTGCCGCTCCGGTCGCACGCCTGATATACAGATAAGTCCTGATAACGATGGCCCTACTGCAGATCGCCGAACCCGGCCAAAGTCCTCAACCGCACCAGCGTCGTCTGGCTGTGGGGATCGACTTGGGCACTACCAATTCGCTGGTCGCTGCGTTGCGCAGTGGTCTTTCCGAGCCTCTGGCTGACGCTCACGGGCAGGTCATTCTGCCGTCTGCCGTGCGCTACCACGCCGATCGTGTCGAAGTCGGCGAGTCCGCCAAACTGGCCGCCGCTACCGACCCTTTGAACACCGTGCTGTCGGTCAAGCGCTTGATGGGTCGTGGTCTGTCCGACGTCAAGCAATTGGGCGATCAACTGCCGTACCGGTTTGTCGGTGGCGAGTCGCACATGCCGTTCATCGACACCATTCAGGGGCCGAAAAGCCCGGTCGAAGTCTCCGCCGATATCCTGAAAGTGTTGCGTCAGCGCGCCGAAGCGACGTTGGGTGGCGAACTTGTGGGCGCGGTGATCACCGTTCCGGCCTATTTCGACGATGCTCAGCGTCAAGCCACCAAGGATGCGGCCAAACTGGCCGGTCTGAATGTGCTGCGTCTGCTCAATGAGCCGACCGCCGCCGCTGTAGCTTACGGTCTGGATCAGCACGCTGAAGGACTGGTCGCTATTTATGACCTGGGTGGCGGTACCTTCGATATTTCGATTCTGCGCCTGACTGGCGGTGTGTTTGAAGTTTTGGCTACCGGCGGCGACAGCGCGCTGGGCGGCGATGACTTCGACCACGCAATCGCTGGCTGGATCATCGAGAGCGCCGGTCTGTCCGCCGACCTCGATCCGGGTGCGCAACGCCATCTGCTGCAAACCGCTTGTGCGGCCAAAGAAGCCCTGACCAATGCCTCGCCCGTTGAAGTGGCTTATGGCGACTGGAAAGCCGAGCTGACCCGTGAAGCCTTCAATGCGCTGATCGAGCCAATGGTTGCCCGCAGCCTGAAAGCCTGTCGCCGCGCTGTGCGTGATTCCGGCATCGAGCTGGACGAAGTGCACGCGGTGGTCATGGTCGGCGGTTCGACTCGTGTGCCTCGCGTCCGCGAAGCCGTCGCAGAAGCCTTCGGTCGCGAACCGTTGACCGAAATCGATCCAGATCAAGTGGTGGCCATCGGTGCCGCGATCCAGGCCGATACGCTGGCCGGCAACAAGCGCGATGGCGATGAACTGCTGTTGCTTGACGTGATTCCGTTGTCCCTGGGGCTGGAAACCATGGGCGGACTGATGGAGAAGGTGATTCCTCGCAACACCACCATCCCTGTCGCCCGCGCTCAGGACTTCACGACTTACAAAGATGGCCAGTCGGCCATGGCGATCCACGTATTGCAGGGTGAGCGCGAGCTGATCAGCGACTGCCGTTCCCTGGCACGCTTCGAATTGCGCGGCATTCCGGCGATGGTGGCCGGTGCGGCGAAGATTCGCGTGACCTTCCAGGTCGATGCCGACGGTCTGCTAAGCGTTTCTGCCCGCGAGCTGGGCTCGGGCATTGAGGCCAGCATCCAGGTCAAGCCGTCCTACGGTCTGACGGATGGCGAAATTGCCAAGATGCTCAAGGACTCGTTCCAGCACGCCAACGACGATATGGTCGCTCGGGTGTTGCGTGAGCAGCAGGTCGATGCCCGGCGCCTGATCGAAGCGGTGCAGGGCGCCCTCGATGTCGATGGCGAGCGCTTGCTCGACGCCGAAGAGCGCATGGTCATCGAATTGCAGATGCAGGAACTGACCGAACTGATGAAAGGTACTGATGGTTACGCCATCGAGCAGCAGACCAAACGTCTGTCGCAAGTGACCGACGCCTTTGCTGCCCGCCGCCTGGACTCGACGGTGAAAGCCGCGCTGGCGGGGCGCAACCTGAATGAGATTGAGGAATAACGATGCCGCAGGTCATTTTTCTGCCACACGAGAAGTTCTGCCCGGAAGGTATGGTTGTGGAAGCTGAGCCCGGTACATCCATCCTCGAGCTGGCTCATGAGCACCATATCGAGATGGAGAGTGCCTGCGGCGGCGTCTGCGCCTGCACCACCTGCCACTGTATCATCCGCGAAGGTTTCGACTCGCTGGAAGAGGCGGACGAGCTGGAAGAAGACTTTCTTGATCGTGCCTGGGGTCTGGAGGCGCAATCGCGTCTAGGCTGTCAGGCGGTCGTCGGGACTGAAGACCTGACCGTCGAAATTCCGAAATACTCGCTCAACCATGCGGCCGAAGCGGCGCACTGATTCAAGGAACTGAAATGAGTCTGAAATGGGTTGATGTGCTGGAAATCGCGATCCAACTGGCTGAATCCAAACCGGATGTGGACCCGCGTTACGTGAACTTCGTCGATCTGCACAAATGGGTGCTGGCATTGCCGGAGTTCAGTGATGATCCGACCCGCGGTGGCGAGAAGGTGCTTGAAGCCATTCAGGCCGCCTGGATCGAAGAAGCAGACTGAGTCTGCGCCGTATGCAGTTAGGCAATACCCAAGAACCCGCGTATAATTCGCGGGTTTAATTTTTCGCAAATTACCGTTTCTGGAGTTACATCATGGCTGTTCAACGTACTTTCTCCATCATCAAGCCTGACGCTGTTGCAAAAAACGTTATCGGCGAGATCACCACTCGTTTCGAAAAAGCTGGCCTGCGCGTTGTAGCTTCGAAACTGAAGCAACTGTCCAAAGCTGAAGCTGAAGGCTTCTACGCTGAGCACAGCGCTCGTGGTTTCTTCGGCGACCTGGTTGCTTTCATGATCTCCGGTCCGGTTGTCGTTCAGGTTCTGGAAGGCGAAAACGCTATCGCTCTGAACCGTGAGCTGATGGGCGCTACCAACCCTAAAGAAGCTGCTGCCGGCACCATCCGCGCTGACTTCGCTGATTCCATCGACGCCAACGCTGTACACGGTTCGGACTCCGAAGCCGCTGCTGCTCGCGAAATCTCGTACTTCTTCGCAGCTACTGAAGTAACCACTCGCTAAGCATTGGCTTAAGAGTGAAGGTGAATCCATGACTACATCGACTGTAAAAACCAACCTGCTGGGTCTGACTCAGCTGGAAATGGAAAAATTCTTCGACTCAATCGGGGAGAAGCGTTTCCGTGCCGGTCAGGTAATGAAATGGATTCACCACCTTGGCGTCGATGATTTCGACGCCATGACGAACGTCAGCAAGGCCTTGCGCGACAAGCTCAAGGCTATTGCCGAGGTTCGCGGTCCTGAAGTTGTCAGCGAGGACATCTCCACCGACGGCACCCGTAAGTGGGTGGTGCGCGTGGCGTCCGGTAGCTGCGTCGAGACCGTGTACATTCCCCAGGGCAAACGCGGCACTTTGTGCGTTTCGTCCCAGGCAGGCTGTGCCCTGGATTGCAGTTTCTGCTCCACCGGCAAGCAAGGATTCAACAGCAACCTCACTGCCGCCGAAGTCATCGGCCAGGTGTGGATTGCCAATAAATCGTTCGGCAGCATCCCGGCGACCGCCGACCGTGCCATCACCAACGTGGTGATGATGGGCATGGGTGAGCCGCTGCTGAACTTCGACAACGTCGTGGCTGCCATGCATCTGATGATGGATGACCTGGGCTACGGGATCTCCAAGCGCCGTGTAACCCTGTCTACATCGGGTGTGGTGCCGATGATCGATGAGCTGTCCAAGCACATCGACGTCTCCCTGGCGTTGTCCCTGCACGCACCGAACGACGCATTGCGTAACCAATTGGTACCGATCAACAAGAAGTATCCGCTTAAGATGCTGCTCGAGTCGTGCCAGCGCTACATGTCGTCCCTGGGTGAGAAGCGCGTGCTGACCATTGAGTACACCTTGCTCAAGGACATCAACGACAAGGTCGAACATGCGGTCGAAATGATCGAGTTGCTCAAGAACATCCCGTGCAAGATCAACCTGATTCCGTTCAACCCGTTCCCGCATTCCGGTTACGAGCGCCCGAGCAACAACGCGATTCGTCGTTTCCAGGATCAGCTTCACCATGCCGGCTTCAATGTCACCGTACGCACCACCCGCGGTGAAGACATCGATGCCGCGTGTGGCCAATTGGTAGGACAGGTGCTGGATCGCACCCGTCGCAGCGAACGTTATATCGCCGTGCGCGAGTTGAGCGCCGAAAACGATATCGCACAGAACGCTGCGAACAATAATTAAGAGAGGATCTCTATGTCCCTGCGCTTCGCGCTGCTTTTGCTGTTGGCCAGCCTGTGTGCTGGTTGTGTCCTGTCGGGCGATTTCAACCCGATGAAGACCAGCAAGGGCCGCGATGAGGCGCGCGTTGCCTATGTGCAGCTGGGCTTGGGGTACTTGCAGCAGGGCATGACCGAACGGGCGAAAGTACCGTTGAAGAAAGCGCTGGATCTGGATGACTCGGATCCAGACGCCAACGCTGCGCTGGGTCTGGTATTCCAGGCCGAGATGGAGCCGGAGCTGGCGGATCAGCATTTTCGCAAGGCGCTGTCTTCCCGCCCCAACGATGCGCGAATCCTGAACAACTACGGCAGTTTTCTTTTCGAAGAGAAACGCTACAAAGAGGCGTATGAGCGCTTTGAACAGGCCGCCGCCGATACCTTGTATCCTGAGCGTTCGCGGGTGTTCGAGAACCTTGGAATGACCGCTTCGAAGCTGGGGCAGCGCGATCTGGCGCAGCAGCAGCTGGAAAAAGCTCTGCGTTTGAATCGCCAACAGCCACGTGCATTGCTGGAAATGGCTGAGTTGTCCTTCGAAGACAGGCATTATGTGCCCGCGCGTGACTATTACGATCGTTTTAGCCTGCTCACCGAGCAAAATGCACGTAGTCTATTGCTCGGCGTTCGACTGGCAAAAGTGTTTGATGATCGCGACAAGGCCGCCAGTTTTGGCCTGCAACTAAAACGACTCTATCCCGGTACGCCGGAATATCAGCAATACCTGTCGGAGCAATGATGAAAGCGGCGCATCCCGAAGTTGTAGCAGCGAATCGCGTTAATCCCGGTGAGACTTTGCGCCAGGCTCGCGAAAGCAATGGCTGGTCGCTGGCCGAAGTGGCCCTCAAGCTCAACCTCACCGTAAATTCCCTGAGCAATCTGGAAGCCGGCGCTTTCGACAAGCTGCCTGGGCATACCTTTGCTCGAGGTTATATTCGCGCCTACGCGAAACTGCTCGGCATGGATCAAACCGTACTGGTCCAACAGTTCGACCAATCCACCGGCACCGACTCCCAGGGCAGCAACGTTCATAGCCTGGGACGTATCGAAGAGCCGGTTCGGGTTTCCCACACTATTTTGCGAATTGTCAGCCTGCTGTTGCTGTTCGCAGTGATTGGTGGTGGTTTTGTCTGGTGGCAGGATCAAACCTCATTGCGCAGCAAAGACCTGACTAGCCTGAGCCCGGAACACGTTGAAGTCGAAGGCGCTGACGGCACCACCCAGATCCATCCGCTGGACGAGCCGGAAGACCAGGCCGTCGCGGAAGGTCAGGCTGAAGGCACAACCGCTCTTGCGTTGCCGCAATCCGAGACTTCGAGTGAAGCACCGGCCGAAGCTGAAGCGACTGCGCCTGCTGCACCGGTTGCTACAGCGCCAACACCCGCTGCACCTGCGCATAGCACTGCTCCGGTTGTCGCGACTCCGGCCGCGACATCCCCGACTGCTCCTGTTGTATCGACCCCGCCTGCGAGCGCTTCGGTTACTCCGACCATTCCCGCTCCAGCAGCTGCTGCTCCGGTTGCCGGCCAAGGCCAGGTTCAACTGCAATTCACTGCCGATTGCTGGACGCAAGTGACCGATGGCACCGGCAAGGTGCTGTTGAGTGGTCTCAAGCGTAAAGGCGAAAACGTTTCCGTGAGCGGCAAGCCACCGTTTTCCGTGCGTCTGGGCTTCGCCCGTGGCGCGCAGGTCAGCTACAACGGGCAGGTGGTTGATGTCGCTCCGTTCACCAGTGGCGAGACTGCTCGCCTGAAGTTGGGTCAATAAGTCATGCACGGCGAATCTCCAATCAAACGTCGCGAATCCCGCAAGATCTGGGTCGGTAACGTGCCTGTTGGCGGCGATGCGCCTATCGCTGTGCAGAGCATGACCAACAGCGACACCAATGACGTCGCCGCCACCGTGGCCCAGATCAATCGTCTGGAAGCGGCTGGCGTCGATATCGTGCGAATTTCCGTTCCCGATATGGATGCCGCTGAAGCCTTCGGCAAGATCAAGAAGCTGGTCAAAGTACCTTTGGTTGCCGACATTCACTTCGACTACAAGATCGCTCTGCGCGTAGCCGAACTGGGCGTTGACTGCCTGCGCATCAATCCGGGCAACATCGGTCGCGAAGACCGCGTGCGTGCGGTAGTCGATGCCGCGCGTGATCGCGGGATTCCGATTCGCATCGGCGTGAACGCCGGTTCCCTGGAAAAAGACCTGCAAAAGAAATACGGCGAGCCGACTCCGGCTGCGCTGGTTGAATCTGCCCTGCGTCACGTCGAGCACCTCGAGCGTCTGAACTTCCAGGACTTCAAGGTCAGCGTGAAAGCCTCCGACGTGTTCATGGCCGTCGCCGCTTACCGCTTGCTGGCCAAGGAAATCGTTCAGCCGCTGCACCTGGGCATCACCGAAGCCGGTGGTTTGCGTTCAGGCACGGTGAAATCCGCCGTGGGCCTCGGTATGCTGCTCGCCGAAGGGATTGGCGATACTATTCGCATCTCGTTGGCGGCCGACCCGGTCGAGGAAGTGAAAGTCGGCTACGACATTCTCAAATCCCTGCATCTGCGTTCCCGTGGCATCAACTTCATCGCCTGCCCGAGCTGCTCGCGGCAGAACTTCGATGTGGTCAAAACCATGAACGAGCTGGAAGGGCGCCTTGAAGACCTGCTGGTGCCATTGGATGTTGCGGTCATTGGTTGCGTGGTCAACGGACCGGGCGAAGCCAAGGAAGCCCACATCGGCTTGACCGGCGGCACGCCAAACCTGATTTACATCGACGGCAAGCCGTCGCAGAAACTGTCGAATGACAATCTGGTGGATGAGCTTGAACGCTTGATCCGTCAGAAAGCGGCCGAAAAGGTCGAAGCTGACGCAGCAGTCATTGCGCGCGGCTAAGTCGAACGAATTTAAGGATTTATAGTGAGCAAGTCTCTGCAAGCCATACGTGGCATGAACGACATCCTGCCCGAGCAGACTCCCCTGTGGCGTCATTTCGAGGGCACCGTCTCGCGTTTGCTGGATAACTACGGTTACAAGCAGATCCGCATGCCGATCGTCGAGTTCACCGAGCTGTTCAAGCGCTCCATCGGTGAAGTGACCGACATCGTCGAAAAAGAGATGTACACCTTCGACGACCGCAACGGCGACTCCCTGACCCTGCGCCCTGAAGGCACGGCGGCCTGTGTGCGTGCGGTGCTTGAGCACGGCATCACCGGCGGTGGCCAGGTGCAGAAACTCTGGTACATCGGCCCGATGTTCCGCCACGAACGTCCGCAGAAAGGCCGTTATCGCCAGTTCCACCAGATCGGTTGCGAAGTCTTCAACCTAGATGGTCCGGACATCGATGCCGAGCTGATCGTGCTGACCTGGCGCCTGTGGGGCGAGCTGGGCATCCGTGATGCGGTCAAGCTCGAACTCAACAGCCTCGGCACTGCCGAGTCCCGCGGTCGTTATCGCGAAGCGCTGGTCGAATTCCTTTCGGCCCGCCTGGACAAGCTGGACGAAGACAGCCAGCGCCGTCTGAAAACCAACCCTTTGCGGGTTCTGGATACCAAGAACGCCGACACTCAAGCGGTCCTGGTCGACGCGCCGAAAATGGCCGACTACCTCGACGAAGAATCCCGCGTGCACTTCGAGGGCCTGAAGGCTCGCCTGGACGCCGCCGGCATTCCTTACGTGATCAACCCGAAGCTGGTTCGCGGGCTGGATTACTACAGCAAGACCGTTTTCGAATGGGTCACCGACCAGTTGGGCGCCCAAGGCACCGTGTGTGCCGGCGGTCGTTACGACGGTCTGGTGGAGCAGATGGGCGGCAAGCCGACCTCGGGCGTTGGTTTTGCCATGGGCATCGAGCGCCTGGTGCTGCTGCTTGAAACCCTGGAGCAGATCCCGGAAGAGATTTCCCGTCAGGTCGACGTTTACCTCTGCGCCTTCGGTGAAGCCGCCGAGCTGGCCGGTCTGACCCTGAGTGAACGTGTTCGTGATCAATTGCCCAACCTGCGCCTGCAAGTGAATGCCGGCGCCGGCAGCTTCAAAAGCCAATTCAAGAAAGCCGACAAGAGCGGTGCGTTGTACGCGCTAATCCTCGGTGACGACGAAATGGCCCAGCAAGTGGTAGGTTTCAAACCCCTGCGTGGCCAGGGCGAACAACAAAGCATTGCCTGGGATGCGCTTGCTGCACACCTGGCCACCTGCGTCGTGCAGGGTTGAAGCTGTCAAACAGCCGATTTAGCGATTAAGGAGTATTGGGGTGTCGAGTACCGAAGACGAACAGCTGTCGGATTTGAAGGACTGGTGGACACGCAACGGCAAGCCCCTGGTCACTGGCGGCCTGTTGGCGCTGGTCATCGTGTTCGGCTGGCAGGCCTTTCAAAAGTATCAGAGCAATCAGTCGCAAGGCGCCTCGATGCTCTATCAGCAACTGCTGGAAACCACGCTGACGCCAGACGGCAAACCTGATGCCGCCCGTGTTGCGGACCTGGCCGGCAAGCTCAACAGCGAGTTCGGCGGTAGCGCTTACGCGCAGTACGGCAGCCTGTTCGTGGCAAAAGTCGCGGTCGACAGCGGCAAGCTGGATGACGCAGCCAGCGAGCTGAAAGCCATTGTTGCCAAACCGGCCAACCCGGCGTTGGGCGAAATTGCTCGTCAGCGTCTGGCACAGGTGCTGGCCGCGCAGAACAAGGCCGATGAAGCCTTGAAACTGCTCGAAGGCGATGCCGATAAAGCATTCCTGGCCACTCGCGAAGAACTCAAAGGCGACCTGCTGGTGCAGTTGGGTCGTACCGACGAAGCGAACACGGCGTATCAAAAAGCCAAGGCGGCACTGTCGGATGAAGCGGCAGTGGGTGGCCTACAAATCAAGCTGGACGACCTGGCCAAAGGGGATGCGTGACGTGATTCGTTGGAAACATGCAGCATTGCTGGCTCTGGCCATATTGGCCGCGGGTTGCAGCAGCAACAGCAAAAAAGAACTGCCACCGGCCGAGTTGACCGACTTCAAAGAAGAAGTGGTTCTGCAAAAGCAGTGGAGTCGTTCGATCGGTGACGGTCAGGGCGAATCGTACAACATGCTGGTTCCGGCGATCGATGGCGATACCATCTATGCCGCCGACGTCACCGGTGTGGTGATGGCGATGGATCGCAGCAATGGCGACGTCAAATGGAAGAAAGATCTCGAACTGCCTGTTTCCGGCGCCGTCGGCGTGAGTTACGGTTTGCTCCTGATCGGTACGGTCAAGGGTGAAATCGTTGCCCTGGACGCCATCAATGGTGAAGAGAAATGGCGCGCTCGCGTGTCCAGTGAAGTCCTCGCACCGCCGGTCAACAACGGTGATGTCGTTGTCGTTCAGACTCAGGATGACCGTCTGATCGGTCTGGATGCCGCTACTGGCACCCAGCGCTGGTTGTATGACAGCACTCCAGCGGTATTGACCCTGCGCGGCACCAGCGCGCCGATCGTCACCAACCGCCTCGCGGTGGCTGGCCTGTCGACCGGTAAAGTGGTCGCTCTCGATATTTCCAACGGCGTGCCGGTGTGGGAACAACGGGTAGCAATTCCACAGGGTCGTTCGGAACTGGAGCGCGTCGTCGATATCGACGGTGGCCTGCTGCTGTCCGGCGGTACGCTGTATGTCGCCAGCTATCAGGGTCGCGTTGCGGCACTGGATCTGGAAAGCGGTCGTCAGCTCTGGCAGCGTGATGCTTCCAGCTATGCCGGTGTCGCCCAGGGTTTTGGCAGCGTCTACGTGAGCCTGTCTTCGGGCACCGTTGAAGGCGTCGACGAACGTTCCACCACAGCTTTGTGGAGCAACGATTCGCTGGCCCGTCGTCAACTGTCGGCTCCGGAAGTGTTCTCCAGCTATGTTGCTGTCGGTGATATGGAAGGTTACCTGCATCTGCTGAGCCAGGTGGACGGTCGTTTCGTCGGCCGCGAGCGCATCGACAGCGACGGCCTGCGTGCCCGTCCGCTGGTGGTGGGTGACACGATTTATCTGTATGGCAACAGTGGCAAGCTGGAAGCCCTGACCATTAAGTAAAGGTTTGACTATGCTTGGGGTTAACCCCCAGGCAGCCCCGTTTGACGGGGTTCGCAGCGCCCTCAAGCGCTGCCCCGAGCACCAGCCGCTGCCTCGCAGCGGCTTTTGTATTTTCTGAAATAACGAAGTGGAGAGCCGCATGGTTCCCGTAATCGCCCTGGTGGGCCGACCGAACGTCGGCAAGTCCACCTTGTTCAACCGCCTGACCAGGACTCGCGACGCCATCGTCGGCGACTTGTCCGGTCTGACCCGTGATCGCCAATACGGTGAGGCCAAGTGGCAAGGGCGTTCCTACATTCTGGTCGACACCGGCGGTATCTCCGGTGACGAGCACGGTATGGACGAAAAAATGGCCGAGCAGTCGCTGCTGGCCATTGAAGAAGCGGATGTCGTTCTGTTCCTGGTAGATGCCAAGGCTGGTTTTACCGCCGCCGACCAGATGATCGCCGAGCATTTGCGCAAACGTAACAAGCGTTCTTACGTGGTTGCCAACAAGGTCGACAACATCGACCCTGAAATGGCCCGCGCCGAATTCGCCCCGTTGGGCATGGGCCACGCGATTCCGATCGCCGGTGCCCACGGTCGTGGCATCACCCAGATGCTGGAAATCGCGCTGAGCACCTTCCCGAAAGACGATGACGAGCTGGAAGAAGGCGAGGAAGAGATCGTTGCCGAAGGCGAGGAAGCCAAGCGCATTCCTGGCCCGAGCGAAAAAGACGGGATCAAGATCGCGATCATCGGCCGCCCGAACGTCGGCAAGTCGACCCTGGTCAACCGTATGCTCGGTGAAGACCGGGTAATCGTTTATGACGAGCCCGGCACCACCCGCGACAGTATCTACATCCCGTTCGAGCGTAACGACGAGAAGTACACGCTGATCGACACCGCGGGTGTGCGCAAGCGCGGCAAGATCCACGAAGAAGTTGAAAAATTCTCCGTGGTCAAAACCCTGCAAGCCATCAAAGACGCCAACGTGGTGATCTTTGTGATGGACGCCCGCGAAGGCGTGGTCGATCACGATCTCAACCTGCTGGGCTTCGCCATTGAGTCGGGTCGTGCGCTGGTGATCGCGATCAACAAGTGGGACGGCATGACGCCGAGCGAGCGCGACTTCGTGAAGGTCGAGCTGCAACGTCGACTGTTCTTCGTTGACTATGCCGACATTCACTTCATCTCGGCCCTGCACGGCACGGGCGTGGGCAACCTCTACGCCTCCGTACAGAACTCGTTCAAGTCTGCGGTCACCCGCTGGCCGACCAACCGCCTGACCACGATTCTGGAAGATGCGGTCGGTGAGCACGCGCCACCGATGGTCAACAACCGCCGGATCAAGCTGCGTTACGCCCACTTGGGTGGTGCCAACCCGCCGATCATCGTGATTCACGGTAACCAGATCGAGAAGGTGCCGAAGTCTTACGTTCGTTACCTGGAAAACACTTACCGTCGTGTCTTGAAGCTGGTCGGTACGCCGATCCGCATCGAGTTCAAGGGCGGCGAGAACCCGTACGAAGGCAACAAGAACTCGCTCACCGACCGTCAGGTCAACAAGAAGCGTCGCATGATGTCGCACCACAAGAAAGCCGACAAGAAGCGTAGAGACAAGCGCTGATTGTAGACTTGCCTGGCTCCTGTCCCACAGGATCGGGTTCCAAAAAGGGCGCTTAAGGCGTAATGCCGATCAGTTAAGGAACGACACAATCCGTAGCAGCTGGCGAAGCCTGCGTTCGGCTGCGCAGCAGTCGTAAAACCTGAGTTTGCGGTCTTCCTGAAACACCGCATCGTCTGATTTCACGACTGCTGCGCAGCCGAACGCAGGCTTCGCCAGCTGCTACGGATCGCGTTTTGGCTTAACTGATTGGCATTACGCTTAAGGCGCCCTTTTTTTATGGGCGCCGTTTGGGCTATCCTCGGCTCTCCCGCGCCGCCGTTAGCGCCGGGTGTAGAGCAGGGAACCACCGATGATCACCAGTAAGCTGCCGAATGTCGGCATCACTATCTTCACTAAGATGTCTCAGCTTGCGGCGCAAACCGGGGCGCTGAACCTGTCCCAGGGTTTTCCCGATTTCGATGCGCCGCAGGCCCTGTGCGATGCAGTCGGTCGGCATATCGCCAGTGGCCACAACCAGTATTCGCCGATGACCGGCCTCCCTGCATTGCGTCAGCAGATTGCGGCGAAGATCGCCCGCAGCTACGGCGTCAATGTGGATGCCGACCATGAAGTGACAGTCACGCCCGGTGCAACCCAGGCGATCTTTTGCGCCATTCAGGCGATTATCCACAGCGGCGACGAAGTTATCGTGTTCGATCCGGCCTACGACAGTTATGAACCTTCGGTTGAGCTGGCCGGTGGTCGCTGCGTCCATGTGCAGTTGGGCCTGAATGACTTTTCCATCGACTTCCAGAAGCTGGGTGAAGCCATTACCCCACGCACGCGGATGATCATCCTCAACACCCCGCACAACCCAAGCGGCGCGCTGATCAATCGTGCCGAGCTGGATCAGCTGGCGGCTTTGATTCGCGACCGCGACATCTATGTCATCAGCGATGAGGTCTACGAACACCTGGTGTTCGATGGCGTGCCTCACGTCAGCGTGCTGAATCACCAAGAGCTGTACCAGCGTGCTTTCGTGGTCAGCTCCTTTGGCAAGACCTATCACGTCACTGGCTGGAAAACCGGCTACGTGGTCGCACCGCCGGCCCTCACAGCGGAGCTGCGCAAGGTTCACCAATACGTCAGTTTCTGCGGTGTAACGCCGCTGCAATACGCCTTGGCCGACTTCATGGCCGGACACCCGGAACACGTCGAAGAACTGCCGGCTTTCTATCAGGCCAAGCGCGATCTGTTCTGCGATTTGCTGGCGCCGTCTCGCTTCAGTTTCACCCGAGTGGCCGGCACGTATTTCCAATTGGTCGATTACTCGCAGATCCGCCCGGACCTCAATGACGTCGAGATGGCGTTGTGGATGACCCGCGAACATGGCGTGGCGAGCATCCCGATCTCGGTGTTCTACCAGACCCCACCCGAAGGCCAGCGCCTGGTGCGCCTGTGCTTCGCCAAACGCGAGGAGACCCTGCGTGAAGCAGCGGCAAAACTATGCGTGATCTGAGTGCGCTACCCAATCTGAACATCGCGCTGATCCAGACCACCCTGGCCTGGCATGATCGTCAGGCCAATCTGGAGCATTTCGAGCCGTTGCTGGAACAGGCTCGCGGCGCTGACCTGATCATTTTGCCGGAGATGTTCACCACCGGTTTTTCCATGGAATCGGAGACCCTCGCCGAGTCGGAAAATGGTCCGACCAGCAAATGGCTGCGGGTTCAGGCAGCGAAACTCGATGCGGTGATCACCGGCAGCGTGATCGTCCAGGCGGCTGACGGCAGCCATCGCAATCGCCTGTTGTGGGCGCGGCCGGACGGGGAGGTGTGGCACTACGACAAGCGCCATCTGTTCCGCATGGCCGGCGAACACAACCACTTCACCCCCGGCGAGCGTCAGGTGCAGTTCGAACTCAAGGGCTGGCGAGTGCGTCCGCTGATTTGCTACGACCTGCGCTTCCCGGTCTGGAGCCGCGATGCTCAGGACACCGATTTGCTGCTGTACACCGCCAACTGGCCGGGGGCACGGCGTCAGCACTGGAACCGTTTGCTGCCAGCACGGGCGATTGAAAACCTCTGCTATGTGGCGGCGGTGAATCGCATTGGTACTGACGGCAAAGGTTTCGCGTATACCGGCGACAGTCAGGTGCTGGACTTCCAGGGGGAGACGTTACTCAGTGCGGGCGAAGCCGATGGCGTGTTTCAAGTCGTTCTGAACGCTGCAGATCTTCAGGCTTATCGAACACGCTTTCCGGCGAACCTGGACGCCGATACCTTCGAGTTCACCTGAAATTGTCGTTGCCTGACCTGCCGTCATCGCGAGCAGGCTCGCTCCCACAGTAGATCGTGTGAACCCCCAATTTTGTGTTCATCCAAAACCCAATGTGGGAGCGAGCCTGCTCGCGATGAGGCCATGACAGGCGACACAAAAAATACAGGCAAACAAAAAGGCCCCGAGGTTCGCACCTCGGGGCCTTTCATGTTTCAGCGAAGGCTTACGCCGCTTTCGCTTCCGGCTGGCTCAACGAGCGGTTCAGTGCGCTGAACAGGGCCTTGAAGCTGGCGGTGGTGATGTTTTCATCGATACCGACGCCGTGCACCGCACGTTCACCGTTCACACGCAGCTCGATGTAGGCCGCCGCCTTGGCATTGGTGCCCGAACCGATGGCGTGTTCGTTGTAGTCCATGATTTCAACCGGAATCGGCAGACCGGCCACCAGCGCTTCCAGGGCGCCGTTGCCCTTGCCACGCCAGTGCAGGTTGGTTTCACCCTGACCTTTACCAGACACTTCCACTTCCACGGCGCTGTGACCGTTTTCTTCCTGCAGGCGATGGCTGACCAGCGCATACGGCGTGTTGGCCTGCAAGTACTCGCTGTGCAGCAGCGCATGGATCTGCTGAGCCGTCATCTCGAGGCCCAGACGGTCGGTTTCACGCTGCACAACCTGGCTGAACTCGATCTGCATGCGACGCGGCAAGCTGATGCCGTATTCCTGTTCCAGCAGGTAAGCGATACCGCCCTTGCCCGACTGGCTGTTGACGCGGATCACCGCCTCGTAGCTGCGGCCGATATCGGCCGGGTCGATCGGCAAGTACGGTACTTCCCACAGGGCGTCCGGTTTTTGCTGGGCGAAGCCCTTGCGGATGGCGTCCTGGTGGGAGCCGGAGAACGCGGTGTGAACCAGGTCGCCGACGTACGGGTGGCGTGGGTGCACCTGGATCTGGTTGCATTCTTCGACGACTTTGCGCACGCCGTCGATGTCGGAGAAATCCAGCTCAGGGTGAATGCCCTGGGTGTAGAGGTTCAACGCCACGGTCACCAGATCGACGTTACCGGTGCGTTCGCCGTTGCCGAACAGGCAGCCTTCGACACGGTCGGCGCCGGCCATCAGGCCCAACTCGGTGGCGGCCACGCCGGTGCCACGGTCGTTGTGGGTGTGCAGGCTGATGATCACGCTGTCACGACGGTTGATGTGACGGCCGAACCATTCGATCTGGTCGGCATAGATGTTCGGGGTCGCGCATTCGACGGTGGCTGGCAGGTTGAGAATCACCTTGTGCTCAGGCGTCGGGTTCCAGACCTCGATCACCGCGTCGCAGACTTCTTTGGCGAACTCGAGCTCAGTGGCGCTAAAGGTTTCTGGCGAGTATTCGAAGGTCCATTCGGTGTTTGGCTGCTGGGCGGCATATTTGACGAACAGCTTGGCCGCGTTCACGGCGATGGCCTTGACCCCTTCCTTGTCCTGGTTGAAGACAATGCGTCGGAAGGAAGGAGAGGTGGCGTTGTACAGGTGAACGATGGCTTTCTTCGCCCCGCGCAGGGATTCGAAGGTGCGCTCGATCAAATCTTCACGGCCCTGGGTCAGCACCTGAATGGTGGTGTCGTCCGGGATGTGGTTGCCTTCGATCAGGGTGCGCACGAAGTCGAAGTCGGTTTGCGAAGCCGCCGGGAACGACGCTTCGATTTCTTTCACGCCGACCGACACCAGGGTTTTCCAGAAACGCAGCTTCTTGACCGCGTCCATTGGCTCGATCAGCGACTGGTTACCGTCACGAAGGTCGGAGCTGCACCAGATCGGCGCGGCGGTAATGGTCTTCGACGGCCAGGTGCGGTCCGGGATGTCGATGGTCGGGAACGCGCGGTATTTCGAAGACGGGTCTTTGAGCATGCTCATCGGGAAATCCTTATTGTGTTGGCCGAAAAAAGGCGGCCTGCCGGTGTATCAAATGTTCTGGGGATAAAGCGTAGGACGAGGCACCGCGATTCAGCCTGGCAGTCGTGCACTGACGAGGCACAGGCTGCGGTGCTGGCGAAGCTGAATGAGGGTGTGAAAGGTTTTCATGCCTTCAACCCTAACCGCGAGGGTGAAGGATGGCAAGCGGTCGAAAAAAATTGAGAGGAATCCTCTAAAAGTCTTCTATATCGAGATTTTATTGCGGTGAAGGGTGGTGATTGTTTTTATGTTTGCGCGAGGTTTGAGCGATGCGCAATTGAAGGCTTTCGGTGATGGGGCGTCTCAGCGCGGCTATTCTTAAAGCCTCACCAAGGACTACTGGCAGGCAGGAGTCGACAATGAACGAGTCGGATTGGAAGCTTTATAGCGCACTGCGTCCGTTGGCCCATGAGCGGCTATGCATCCGGATCATGGAGGAGGTCGAGCGCACGGTGCTGGATAAAAGCATTGGACCTTATGAGCGGATAGAAGCCAGCGAAGAAAGGCTGAAGGCCGGTCAACAAGAACTGTATTGGGCTTTTGGCGTGTTCAGGCACTCACGCAATGAGGCGCCTGGTCACTTGCTGGGGTTGTGTACTCATGAGTTGATCAGCGCTGAGGAGTTGGCGGGCTTTTCGGAGGAAACTCAGGCCTGGATCAAAGAGTGCCTGGCGCACAGGGAAATCCATGGGATTGAAGACCTTGAGGCGGAATAAACGGCGTCAGTGATGCCCCCATCGCGAGCAGGCTCGCTCCCACATTGGATTTTTGGTGAATACAAAATCTGCATTCACGCCGATCAACTGTGGGAGCGAGCCTGCTCGCGATGGGGCCAGTCGCCTCACTCAATATTCAGGGCTGAAATGCACCTATAAAGATAGCCGGATCAACCCGCGCATCATTCAGGCTGACGTTCCAATGCATATGCGGCCCGGTCGCCCGCCCGGTGGCCCCCACTTTCCCGACCACCCCACCACGGGCCAATTGCTGGCCAACCTTCACGTCGATTTTCGACATGTGGCAAAACATGCTGATAAACCCCTGCCCATGGTCGACAAACACTGTGTTGCCGTTGAAGAAATAGTTGCCGATCAGGATCACCTTGCCGGCAGCCGGGGTCTTGATCGGTGTGCCAGCGCCGACGGCGAAATCCAGGCCAGAGTGGGGATTACGCTCTTCACCATTGAAGAAGCGGCGCACGCCGAACTTGCTCGACAGCGGGCCGTTCACCGGTTTGTCCAACAACAAATTGCTCGGCGTATTCGGGCTGAACGTGCGGTAGGCAGTAATCTGCTCGGCCAATTCGCGCTCAATGCGCTTGAGGTTTTCCGGATCCGGGTTGACCTGCTGCTTATTCTTCAGAGTGATGTGCTGTTCCGGGTATTTCTTGTTGCCGACCGTGAAACTCAGATTCCGCCCGCCACTGCTGACCTGCTGCGTGCCCGGTTTAACCGTCAGCGGCACACCGACAATCGCCAGCCAGTTGTTCTGTTCCTTGACCACCAGCACAGGCTTGCCTTGATAACTGGCCTTCGGCGCCTGCGCAGCGGCGCCCAGATCCACTACGGCCACGCCGCCCGGCACCGGTTTGTTCAACAGACGGGTGATGTAACTGTCGGCGTGGGCGTTGAAGGTCAGGCAGAGCAACAGCAGCGGAGCAAAAAAACGCGGCATGGATCAATCCAGTAAAGAAAGGGTGACAGGCGTCAGGTGATTGTCTTCGACCCGCACTTGCAGCTCGCCGTTGCCGAGTTTGGCTTTCAGGCGCTGACCCGTGTGGGTTTGCTCGGCGCTGCGAATCGCGTTGCCGCGTTCATCCAACAGAATGCTGTAGCCACGGGCAAGGGTTGCAAGAGGGCTGACCACATGCAGCGTCTGCATCTGGCTTTGCAGTTGCAGGCTACGGGATTTCAGACCTTCGCGCATGGCGCGGGGCAGGCGTTCGGCAAAGTTGTCGAGGCGCTGACGAAGCATCGCCAGTTGCCGACCGGGATGTTGCCCGGCGAGCCGGGTTTCCAGACGGATCAGCCGTTCGCGGCGGGTATTGAGGCTGCGTTCGAACGCGCGGCGCATGCGCATGTCCAGGTCATCAAGGCGTTGCGCTTGCTGGCGCAGACGTTCGCCGGGATGACGAAGGCGACGAGACATGCCTTCCAGGCGCAGTCGATCACGCATCAAACGGTCGCGGATGCGCATCACTAGACGACGATGCAGGCTTTCGACCCGACGGACCAGATCGCTGGAATCCGGCGCGAGCAGTTCGGCGGCGGCGGAAGGCGTCGGGGCGCGAACGTCGGCCACGAAGTCGCTGATCGACACGTCGGTTTCATGGCCGACGGCGCTGACAATTGGCGTCACGCAAGCATCCACGGCGCGGGCCACGGCTTCTTCGTTGAAGCACCAGAGGTCTTCCAGCGAACCACCGCCGCGGGCCAGAATCAGCGCGTCGAAACCGCGGGCGTCCGCCAGTTTCAGTGCGCGGACAATCTGCGCGGTGGCTTCGCGACCCTGCACGGCAGTGGGGATCAGCGTCAGCTGCACTTGCGGCGCGCGGCGGCGGAATACGCTGATGATGTCGCGGATCACCGCGCCGGTGGGCGAGCTGATGATGCCGATGCGTTGCGGATGCGCCGGCAGCGGTACTTTGCGCTCGGCACTGAACAGGCCTTCGGCCCTGAGTTTTTCCTTCAGCGCATCGAAGGCCAGACGCAGCGCACCGTCACCGGCCGGCTCCACGGTATCGAGGATCAGCTGATAGTCGCCGCGGCCCTCGAACAGCGAAACCTTGCCGCGGACCTTGACCGCCAGACCATCCTTCAACGCCTGACGCACCCGCGCCGCGTTCTGCCGGAACAGTGCGCAACGCACTTGGGCGCCGCTGTCCTTGAGGGTGAAATACACATGACCGGACGCCGGACGGGCGAGGTTGGAGATTTCGCCTTCAACCCAGATGTTGCTGAACACGTCTTCGAGCAACACCCGCGCGCGGCCGTTGAGCTGGCTGACAGTCAGGACTTCACGGTCCAGGCCGAGTCTTGCAAAGGGATCTTTAATCATGGGGCGCATGATAAAGGCATTCGGCAAACAATCTCCATGAGTCCACGCAAATCCCCTGTGGGAGCGGGTTTGCTCGCGAATGCATTCTGTCATTCACATTGCTATCGACTGATACTCCGCATTCGCGAGTAAGCCCGCTTGTGTCTTGCGCAGGAATTAGACTGAGGATGAGAGCGGTGAATGGCAAGCTGAATGCCCGGAGTGCTTAAAGCACGTGTGGGAGCCCATGCTGCCATTCACCTCTCCACTCTGGTTATTGAGCCCGAACAGTTGAACGAGCCTACCTCGAACATTTACAAGCGTGGTGCCCAGCCAGAGTGCTCTCACCTTTGAGTGTAAGAGGATTCAGCTATGTTTTCCTGCGCAGGCATCGACGTTGCCAAAGATACTCTTGAGGTTCGGATTAACCCGCAAGACGTTGGCGCAAGTTACCTCAATACCGCCAGTGACTTCCTTGCGCTGATTGATTGGTTAAAGCGCTACCAGGTCAACCGCGTATTGCTGGAAGCCACCGGCGGCTATGAGCGAGAGGCCATGAAAGCGCTTCAGGCCGCGGGCTTCGAAGTCTTGCGGATCAACCCTCGTCGCGCCAAGAACTTTGCCAAGGCGATGGGGCAGCACGCTAAAACCGACCCGATAGATGCGCGACTTCTCGCGCAGTTTGCAGAAGTCATAAAGTCGCCAAGCAACCGCATCACCAGCCCTGAACAGGACAATTTGCGTGCGCTGGTACAGCAACGTGAAAACTTTGTTCAGCAGCAAAGCGATGATATTCGGCGCCTCAAAACAGCCTCTGTAGACCGGGTAAAACCCTGTCTGCAGAGGCATATCGACTATTTATGCCAAGCAATAAAGTCGATAGAGAAGTTGATCCGTCAAAGTGCCCAAGACCTGGACAGTGATAAAATAGCCCGTTTGTGCTCGGTCAAGGGAATAGGGCTCGTGACGGCAGCCAGCTTAATGGCCTATTTGCCTGAGCTGGGCGAGGTTGGACGGCACGAGATTGCAGCGCTGGCAGGCATAGCCCCCTACAACGATGACAGCGGCAAGCATGAAGGTCCGCGCCATATTAGCGGCGGCAGGTTTGCTGCGCGTCGCGCGATGTACATGGCGTGCTGGGTGGTGATTCAGCGACAGCCTGAGTTCAAAGCGCGGTATGACGCACTGCGTCGTAAGGGCAAATGCGCAAAAGTAGCGCTCATCGCCTGTATGCGCGTGCTGCTGATACGACTGAACGCCATGATCCGAGACCGAACTGAGTGGAAACAACCCTTGGCCTAAAACGGGTCGCGGTGTTCCTGTAGGGCATCGCATGGCGTAAAGCTGTGGGAATTCAGCTGTCTATCAATATGCCTTCAAAATAAAGATCACCAAGACAGTTGCTCCCACAGGTTTAAAGTCAGCTCCGGGATTCAGGGAAGACATGGAATGAATGTACTTGAGTTGTTGAACCAATGGCCATTCGGCGCTACGGACTGGCTGGTAATCGCGTTGGGCATTGCTCTGGCCTACATCGTGTTCGGTATTGCCGGTTTCGGCACCGCGTTGGTGGCGGGGCCGATTCTGATCCTGTTCATGCCGCTGTCGAAGATCGTGCCGCTGTTGGTGCTGCTGGATTTTGTCGCGGCATTCGGCAATCTGCTGCCTTCGCGGCGGGATGTGGCGAAGCCTGAGTTGTTCCGGCTGCTGCCGTGCATGGCGGTGGGATGCACGCTGGGGGTTATTTTTCTACTGAATCTGAAATCCGATGTGTTGTTGCTGTTGATGGGGCTGTTTATCAGCGCCTATGCGGTTTATAGCCTGTGGGTCAAAACCCGTCCGACGCAATTGTCCGCCGCTTGGGCCGTGCCGATGGGCACGGTGGGCGGCATGTTCGGGGCATTGTTTGGCAGTGGCGGCTTTTTATATGCGATCTACTTGAACAGTCGCCTGCCCAAAGAGGCGGCGCGGGCGACCCAAAGTGCGCTGATCAGTTGCAGCACAGTGGTGCGTTTGAGCCTGTTCGCCATCGCAGGTGTGTATGCCGAGCTACCCTTGTTGATATTGGCGCTGTGTTTGTTGCCGGCCATGGCATTAGGCCTGTGGATCGGTCGGCGGTTGACCATGAGATTGTCTCGCGAGGCGTTCGTGCGGCTGGTGACTTGGTTGGTGCTGGCCAGTGGAATTGCCTTGATCGGGCGTTATTTGAGTACTTGACCTCTGAAGCCGGGTGCTTATGCTGCCGGGCTTCGTTAAAGCGTTGCAGCAGGCCGCACCATGAATTCGCAAAGCATTATTGTCCCGAAAATCTCCACACTGCCGGTGCACGAACCCCGGGCCCGGGCGGTCGTGCGTTGGCTGGTACGCAAGAACATCATTAAAGAAGAGCTGACCACCTGCGGCCGCACCGGCAACCGCATGGCTCATGCCATCGGCGACGGTGCCCGCGCTGTAGTGCTGCATCCTGAAGCGCTGCCGTTCGGCGAACCGATCAATGGCCTGGAGATCATCACCAAGCGCTGCATCTATACGCCGGCCAAGGGTTTTCTTGAAGAGGCGGGCTGCGCCGAGTGCCGCAAGGAAGTCGGCGAAGCGCTGTTCGACAGCCTGGAAGAGTGGATGCCGGGGCGCACCGATATCTTCACCTGTCCGGAATGCGGGCATGAAGATGACATCAACGGCTTTCTTTTCCTGCAGGAATGCGGGTTTTCCAACCTGGGTTTTATCTTCAACAATTGGGCAGAGGCCGGGTTCAAGCAGAGCTTTATCGACGAATTTGCCGATTGGCTTGATCAGCCTGTCAGTTGGGTGAAAGTCGAACTGTAGGAAGCGCCAATCCCCGTATATCAGTAATGCTAATAATAGACAGAGTTTTACATTGAACCCGAGGGGGTGTCTGACTATAATGGCGCGCTTCCATTTTCCCGCTCGGGAGCCCCCGCGATGCTGCGTATCAGCCAAGAAGCTCTGACATTCGACGACATTCTCCTAGTGCCCGGTTATTCCGAGGTGCTTCCTAACGAAGTCAGTCTCAAGACCCGCCTAACCCGTGGCATCGAGCTGAATATTCCTCTGGTTTCTGCCGCCATGGACACCGTCACTGAAGCCCGTCTGGCAATCGCCATGGCTCAGGAAGGTGGCATCGGCATCATCCACAAGAACATGACCATCGAGCAGCAAGCTGCCGAAGTGCGCAAGGTCAAGCGTTACGAAGCCGGCGTGGTCAAGGACCCGATCACCATCGAGGCTGACGCCACGGTTCGTGAACTGTTCGAACTGACCCGCCTGCACAACATTTCCGGCGTTCCCGTGCTGCACGATGGCGACCTGGTCGGTATCGTCACTTCCCGTGACGTGCGCTTCGAAAACCGTCTGGAAGCCACTGTCCGTGAAGTGATGACGCCTAAAGAGCGTCTGGTCACGGTCAAGGAAGGCGCCGACAAGAACGACGTCCGCGAGTTGTTGCACAAAAACCGCATTGAACGCGTGCTGATCGTCGACGACAAATTTGCCCTCAAAGGCATGATGACCGTCAACGACATCGAAAAAGCCAAGGCTTACCCACTGGCCAGCAAGGACGATCAAGGTCGTCTGCGTGTTGGCGCTGCAGTCGGTACCGGTAAAGACACCGGTGATCGCGTCGCTGCCCTGGTCAATGCCGGCGTTGATGTGGTGGTGGTCGACACCGCTCACGGTCATTCCAAAGGTGTGATCGACCGCGTTCGCTGGGTCAAGCAGAACTTCCCTGAAGTGCAGGTCATCGGCGGCAACATCGCCACCGGCGCTGCCGCCAAGGCTTTGGCCGAAGCAGGCGCCGATGCGGTCAAGGTCGGTATCGGCCCTGGCTCGATCTGCACCACCCGTATCGTTGCCGGTGTCGGCGTCCCGCAAATCAGTGCTATCGCCAACGTCGCCGCTGCCCTTGAAGGCACTGGCGTTCCGTTGATCGCCGACGGCGGCATCCGTTTCTCCGGTGACCTGTCCAAGGCCATCGTTGCCGGTGCTTCCTGCGTGATGATGGGCTCGATGTTCGCCGGTACTGAAGAAGCGCCAGGCGAGATCGAATTGTTCCAGGGTCGCTCGTACAAGGCTTACCGCGGCATGGGTTCGCTGGGCGCCATGTCCCAGGCTCAAGGCTCCTCCGACCGCTACTTCCAGGACTCCTCGGCAGGCGCCGAGAAGCTTGTACCGGAAGGGATCGAAGGGCGTGTTCCTTACAAGGGCACCCTGAGCGCCATCATCCATCAACTGATGGGCGGCCTGCGTTCCTCGATGGGTTACACCGGCAGTGCCGACATCGAAGAAATGCGCACCAAGCCTGAGTTCGTGCGGATCACCGGCGCTGGCATGGCCGAGTCCCACGTTCACGACGTACAGATCACCAAAGAAGCGCCAAACTACCGCGTAGGTTGAGCCTTCTAGCAAAAAGTTAAGTAACCGGGGCTGTTTTCAGCCCCGAGTTGTTTCTGATTCTCTTCACCGAACTGCATAGACGAGACTGACCACATGGCCCTCGACATTCACGCTCACCGCATCCTGATCCTCGACTTCGGTTCCCAGTACACCCAGCTGATTGCCCGCCGCGTGCGCGAAATCGGTGTGTACTGCGAACTGCATCCGTTCGACATGGACGACGAAGCGATTCGCGAATTCGCTCCAAAAGGCGTCATTCTCGCTGGTGGCCCCGAGTCCGTGCACGTAGCCGACAGCCCGCGCTGCCCGCAAGCGGTGTTTGACCTGGGCGTACCGGTCTTCGGTATCTGCTACGGCATGCAGACCATGGCTGAACAGCTGGGTGGCAAGGTCGAAGGTTCCGAGCTGCGTGAGTTCGGTTACGCCCGTGTTGACGTGGTCGGCAAGAGCCGCCTGCTCGACGGCATCGAAGACCACATCGACGCCGACGGCCTGTTCGGCCTCGACGTGTGGATGAGCCACGGTGACAAGGTCACCAAGATGCCTCAGGAATTCCACATCCTGGCCAGCACCCCGAGCTGCCCGATCGCCGGCATGTTTGACGACGCTCGTGGCTACTACGGCGTGCAGTTCCACCCGGAAGTGACCCACACCAAGCAGGGCGGTCGCATCCTCTCGCGCTTCATCCTCGACATCTGCGGCTGCGAAGCCTTGTGGACGCCTTCGAAGATTGCTGAAGACGCCATCGCCAACATTCGCGCCCAGGTCGGCACCGACAACGTACTGCTCGGCCTGTCCGGCGGTGTGGACTCCTCGGTGGTTGCCGCGCTGCTGCACAAAGCCATTGGCGACCAGCTGACCTGCGTCTTCGTCGACAACGGCCTGCTGCGTCTGCACGAAGGCGAGCAAGTGATGGCCATGTTCGCCGAGAACATGGGCGTCAAGGTGATCCGCGCCAACGCTGAAGATCAGTTCCTGAACAACCTGGCCGGCGAGTCCGACCCGGAGAAGAAGCGCAAGATCATCGGCCGTACCTTCATCGACGTCTTCGATGCCCAGTCCAACAAACTGGACAACATCAAGTACCTCGCACAAGGCACTATCTACCCGGACGTGATCGAGTCGGCTGGCGCCAAAAGCGGCAAGGCTCACGTCATCAAGTCGCACCACAACGTGGGTGGCCTGCCGGAAGAAATGAACCTCAAGCTGGTTGAACCCCTGCGCGAGCTGTTCAAGGACGAAGTCCGTCGTCTGGGCCTGGAACTCGGCCTGCCGTACGACATGGTCTACCGTCACCCGTTCCCGGGCCCGGGCCTGGGTGTGCGGATCCTCGGTGAAGTGAAGAAGGAATACGCCGACCTGCTGCGTCGCGCCGACCACATCTTCATCGAAGAACTGCGCAAGGCCGACTGGTACCACAAAGTCAGCCAGGCATTCGTGGTGTTCCAGCCGGTGAAATCGGTTGGCGTTGTCGGCGATGGCCGTCGTTACGCCTGGGTAGTTGCCCTGCGTGCCGTTGAAACCATCGACTTCATGACCGCGCGTTGGGCACACCTGCCTTACGAACTGCTGGAAACTGTTTCCGGCCGGATCATCAACGAAATCGAAGGCATCTCCCGCGTTACTTACGACGTGTCGAGCAAGCCGCCAGCGACCATTGAGTGGGAATAATCCCGCGCTAGCCTAGATGGCTTGATCGCAGGTAACCGAAAAGGCCGTGTGAACACTGTTCACTCGGCCTTTTTCGTTTTAGACGCCGGGTAGTCGGACGGGGGTCATGCCCATTCTGTGCAGCGCTGAACTCAAGGTGTCGGGGGTTTGAAAGCGTCGGCCGTTGATCTGCCAGGCATCCCGTTCGACGTAGTACCCCTCTGCATCATGCTTGATGGGTGTTCGAACGAGTTTGCCACGGGTGATGATGCCGTTACTGGTGATGACTCTGTTGGTGAGGGTTCTGCTGCGGTGAACCAGAAAGGGTTCACCGGTACTGGTGCTGAGGGCGTACATGCCCGGCCTGGGCAGGCCATCCTCCAGCCTTTGCGCCAGGATCACGCTTTTCGGCGTCGGGATTTGCAGCAACAAGTCATTTTTGGCAAAACCGGCCGCTTGCCCCGGGCGCGGCTCGTCGGCCACCCCCGGGTCGACCTTGATACCGCCGAGCTCATCCGGGCCCACGCTTTCAATACGCAGCCCGATGCTGCCTTCAAGTTCGCTGACACCCGCTACGCCGGCATAGGTATTGGCGTGGCTGTTCCCGACCAACGCCACCCAGCGATGCGCGCCTCTGGCCGTCTGGTCGGCGCCGATGACTTGGCGGGCGAAGAAATTCATCATTTTTTGCCGAAAATTGATGTTTGCTCCCTGAATGCCAGTGCTGCGGTAACTGGCGAGGCAGTCGATGGCCTGAACGCGAACATGGTTTTTTTGCGCCGTCCTGACCACCTGCTCAAAGGTGAATTGTTCGCTGGGGTCAGTCGAAAAACCTGCATCAAGGTCCTTGAGGTAGCTTTCCAGATCCTCGGACATCACTCCAGTGCGATTGAACACATCCAGGTCAGCCTGATGGAAATCGGTCAGCAGATGCTCCATGTACAGGGTTTTGACCTTTTGTTTGCGCAGCACGCTCATGTTCTCGACCAGAAACTGTTTGCTGCCCACGCTGTCGTGGCTTTCACCGATGACCAGGCTCTGTGACCGCTTGAAAAGGGTCTTGATGATGTCCTGGAGCTTTGCATTCGCGATGAACGATGGAATGGTCGGTCTGGGTGGCAGCGGCGGTTGCGAATAGAAGGTCACGGCGTCGTCGTGCAGCGTTCGGCGCAGTCTTTTGAAGGCTTCCAGCTCATCGTTCGGATTATTGGGATTGACAAAGCCGTCCTTCAAATCCCCCTTCGAGGCCATACCCTTGGCCGCCTGTTTGAGGGCTGGCTTGATGTCCTGCGGAACATCGTATTCAGTCGCCGGGGCATCGAAGTCCGGGAGTGGCGGCTCGGCCCTGGCAAACAGATCGGCAAACTTGCCCCCGCCTACCAGGCCGGGACGCGTGAGGGGCACCCATTCACCCATGTCATTCAGGCGTACCGGTATGTTGCGGTAAAAGGAGTAAGGATTGACCGGGTCAATGATTGCCCAGGTTTTCAGTTCGTTGCTGTAACGCACCAGGTAGAAACTGTCACCGATGGCAATGTAATTACCGCCTGTCTCAGGCTGATAGATACCTTGAAACTTGCCTTCGGCGTTGATTGGGGAATAGCCATCGAGAATTTCATTGGTTTCAAAAGGAGCCAATATGTCGGAATCGCTTGGGCGGGGTGCAATGGCTTCGACGGGGGGATGCACTGTTATGCCCGACTCTCCTGGATCTTCCTCGGCCGTGAGTACCTCCTCGGCTTCTTCTGTTTCCGCTGCTTCTGCGAATTCGGCCGCCCCTCGTAAAAATGGCAAGTTGAACAGCACGTCCACGCTACCGAGAATGGCACCTGTGACGGCTGCCTTGCGTTCCGCAGGGGTAGTAGCGTTGATGGCCTGGTCGATGTGAAGCCCGACATTGGCAATGCCCGCGCCAATGACAACCAGCGCTGCCGGCCAAGCAAGGGCGGCCATCGGTCCAAAGGTGTGGTTGAAGGTATTGAGATAGCCTATCCACAGTTTTTTCCTGATCTCGCCGTTGGAGTGCAGCAGGTAATTGGCGTCGCTGAGCATGCGCTCATGAGTGGACCGGTTCAGATGGGTGAACGCATCACCGGCAATTCTCTCGCCACGGTAGTGGAGCAAATGATGGTCCGCGGCTGCATATTCGCCGGGCAATACGTCATAGGTGTGGGTGAGGCCGATATTTTCGGTTTCCGTCTCCTCAAACGCATGAACGATCAAACCAATGCCGGTGAAGTTGGCCAGTTTGTGCCCCAGCGAAGTCGGCTTTTCCTGAAGGACATCCCGCTCTTCCTGTTTGAAGTGCATGAGCATGCGTTCGCGGCCTTCAGCGTCCTTGACCTCATTGACCAGCCATTCGTGCAGCTCCTCGACCTTGTTAAAGCAGTGAAATCCTCTGGGTTCGCCCGGAATGTAGAGAATGTTCAGGTCACTGTCGTCAGTGATGCTGAGGATGTCCGTCGACACGAAGTGGTCAATGCAAAACTTGCGAATCGATAAACCGCTGCCCGCTGACGCCTCGTCCAGCAGCATTTGCCCGGTGAGCGGCCTGCTTACATTACCGACGACAGCCCTGAGCACCGTGGTGAAGTGTTCTCGGGTCAAGTGACCCTTCTCGTAGTCTTCAATGGCTTTGGCAATGAACGTGCACTTGGCCAGCGCACGGAAGATGTCGCTGTGCTTTTCCCAGAACGTCGCGATGGCCGTTTTGTAACGGTCAGCGAAATTGATATCCCAGAAGGTTTTCAACACATCCCTGGCATGCAGGCGAATCTCGTTGGTTTCATCGTAGTTTCCGGCATTGCCGTCGGCACGGTAGAAACCGCTGTCAACGTCCAGCAGGTCCCCGTTGTCCTGGTCGTGGACACTGAAACGCTGCATGACCAGTTGCGGGAAGGTCATCGACTCCCTGGGTGTTTCAAACACATGCTGCCAGCCGGTAAAGGTCTTCGAGCTGCTTTGAGCGGCATTAAACCGATGCCAGTAGACCTTGTCGGGTTCGATATCCGTGATGTTGTGCTGGACGAGAATGTCCTTGGCGACCTGATACGCCATGGCGTGCAGGTCGGGGCAATCGGCAACGAGATCAGTGATCAGGGCCTGGAGGGCCAACACATCTGCAGCGTCGGGCAGGGTGATTTTTTGAGCATCGTCCATGATGTTTTCCTTGAGAGGTGGTTGGGGCGCTCACTATCTCAAGGGGCATCGGTGCCATCTGTAAGCTACTGGGTATCTGGTGATGGTCTGTTGCTGATAGAAGAAGTAGGGCATGACGAAGGTCTGAGTCAGGCTCAGCGCCGTGCAATGTCAGAAAAGTAAAACTTGTCCAGGGTGTGCCGCGACTCGGTGTATTCGAACTGCCGTCCGTCCTGCAAAAACGTCTGGTTGCTGACCACGATCACATGGCTCTGGCCGTCGAGGTCCAGGTGTTGCTGGTCGTCCTTGCTCCGGGGCACTGCTTCGATGGTGCGCTGGGCGTAGGCGATTTGCAGTTGCAAGGTCTGCTCGATGAAGGCGTAGATCGAGTGCTCGGCGATGTCTCGGGACAGGCCGGGAATCACGTCGCTGACGAAATGGTTGATGTCGAGGATCACGCGTTTGCCGTCGATCCGCCGCACTCGCTTGATCCGTGTGATCAGGCTGCCTTCTTCGGCCTTGATGTGTTCAAGCAAGGGGCCTTCGAGGGGGATTTGAGTGAACTCGACCACTTCGGTGCTGACGTCATTGCCCAGGCGCGGGTAGGTCTCCTGGAAGCTGACGATGCCGCCCAACTGGAATTCGATCGGGTTGGTCGACAGGACGAACGTGCCTTTGCCGTGGACCTTCTGAGCGAAACCGCGCTCCTGAAGTTGCTCGATGGCCTTGCGCACGGTGCCGCGACTGGCCTGGTAGCTGTCCATCAGTTCGGTTTCGGAAGGCAACCGGGCGCCGCGTTCCAGACGTTCGGTCGTGATGCTGGCAAGCAGATCGCTGTAGATCTGGTTGTATTTACTCATGGGGATGGCTCTGTACGGCGCTGTGCTCAAGGTTTCGAACCTTAAGGGCAGGGTAGGGGTTTGTCCATGCGGCGTTAGGTTTCTTTGACTTTTGAGGTAGGAAATGTCGCCGCCGGTCGGGTTCAGGATAAACAAAATCAAACTCGTCTGTACGAGTTGTTGCTTTAACTCGTACAGACGAGTACTTTTCGTTTCGGCGTGCTGCCAATAACAAAAAACTACAGCGGAAGAACAAGCATGAGCCACGACTACCCGAACATCGCCAGCGAGCTGCTGCAAAGCCTCGGTGGCAGCGACAACCTCGAGCAGGCCGCGCACTGCGTCACCCGCCTGCGCCTGGCCCTAAAGGACCCGAGCCTGGTCGACAGCGCCACGCTGAACCAGATTGATCTGGTCAAAGGTTCGTTCTTCACCGGTGGCCTGTTTCAGGTGGTTATCGGCCCTGGCGAGGTTGAAAAGGTCTACGCCGAACTGCGCCGTCAAACCGGTCTCGCGGCTTCAACCATCGCCGACGTTAAACAAAAAAGCGCCGACAAGATCAACGCGATGCAGCGCCTGGTGCGGGTGTTTTCCGACGTCTTCATGCCAATCCTCCCGGCGTTGATCATTGCCGGCCTGCTGATGGGCATCAACAACCTGATTGGCGCCAAGGGCATGTTCATCGAGGGCCAGACCCTGCTCGACGCCTATCCGAAGCTTGACGGGCTCTGGAGTCTGATCAACCTCATGGCCAATACCTCGTTTGTGTTCCTCCCGGCGCTGGTGGGCTGGTCGGCGGCCAAACGGTTTGGCGGCAGCGAAATCCTCGGCATCGTGCTCGGCCTGATGCTCGTTCACCCTGATTTGCTCAATGCCTGGAACTATGGCAAAGCGGTGGCCGGGCTGGATGGGCAGAGCCTGCCCTACTTCGACATCCTCGGGTTGTTCCAGATCGAGAAGGTTGGCTATCAAGGACAGATCTTGCCGATCCTGCTGGCGGCCTATGTGATGAGCGTCATCGAAAAATGGCTGCGGGCGCGGGTGCCGAACGCGATTCAATTGCTGGTCGTACCGATCACCACCATTGTCGTCACCGGCGTGCTGGCGCTGGCAGTGATCGGCCCGGTGACCCGGCATCTGGGGATTCTCATCACCGAAGGTGTGGTCATGCTGTTCGACCTGGCGCCGATGGTCGGCGGTGCGATTTTCGGTCTGCTCTACGCGCCGCTGGTGATCACCGGCATGCACCACATGTTCCTCGCGGTCGACTTGCAGTTGATCTCTACACAGGGCGGCACCTTTATCTGGCCGATGATCGTCATGTCCAACCTCGCTCAGGGCAGTGCGGCACTGGCGGTGTTCTACATGACCCGCAATGTGCGAGACAAAAGCATGGCATCGACCTCGGCGATTTCCGCGTACTTCGGCATCACCGAACCGGCCATGTTCGGGGTCAACCTGCGCTACAAATTTCCGTTTTACGCAGCCCTGATCGGTTCGGCCATGGGTTGCATCTTCCTGTCGCTGAACAAGGTCCAGGCCTCGGCGATCGGCGTCGGCGGCTTGCCCGGTTTTATCTCGATCATTCCGCAGTTCATTCCGATATTCGTGATCGGGATGGTCATTGCCATGGTCGTGCCGTTTGTTCTGACCTGCGGGTTGAGCATGAAGATTGTTCGGCCTGGGTATCGGGTTGCCTGACGGTCGCCACATCAATTTGTTGAAGGAATCCCGCCATGCAAGACTGGCAACGTTCGGTGATCTACCAGATCTACCCGAAGAGTTTTCACAGCCACGCCGGCAACCCCACGGGTGATTTGCTTGGCGTTGTGGCTAAACTCGATTACCTGCACTGGCTGGGTGTCGATTGCCTGTGGATCACGCCGTTCCTGCGCTCACCCCAGCGCGACAATGGCTACGACATCAGCGATTACTACGCCATCGACCCGAGCTACGGGACCATGGCCGATTGCGAGTTATTGATCGCCGAGGCCGGCAAGCGCGGGATCAAGCTGATGCTCGATATCGTGGTCAACCACACTTCCATCGAGCACACCTGGTTCCAGCAGGCCCGCAGCAGCCTCGACAACCCATACCGCGATTTCTACATCTGGCGCGACCAGCCGAACAACTGGGAATCCAAGTTCGGTGGCTCGGCATGGGAGTACGAAGCCCAGACCGGTCAGTATTTCCTGCACCTGTTCGACCACACTCAGGCCGACCTGAACTGGGACAATCCCAAGGTGCGTGCCGAAGTCTTCAAGATGATGCGTTTCTGGCGCGACAAGGGCGTAGGCGGGTTCCGTCTGGACGTGATCAACCTGATCTCCAAGCCGGCGGACTTCCCCGAGGACAACACCGACGGTCGACGCTTCTACACCGATGGCCCGAACGTGCATGAGTACTTGCAGCAAATGCACCGTGAAGTCTTCGAAGGCCATGACCTGATCAACGTCGGCGAGATGTCTTCCACCAGCCTGGAACACTGCATTCGTTACTCGCGGCCAGAGTCGAAAGAGCTGTCGATGACCTTCAATTTCCATCACCTGAAGGTCGATTACCCGAACCTGCAGAAGTGGATTCGTGCCGATTTCGATTTCCTCGAACTCAAGCGCATTCTCTCCGACTGGCAAACCGGCATGCAGGCCGGCGGTGGCTGGAATGCGTTGTTCTGGTGTAACCACGACCAGCCAAGGGTGGTCTCGCGTTTTGGTCATGACGGCGAATATCGCGTGCTCTCGGCGAAGATGCTCGGCACGGCGCTGCATTTCCTCCAGGGCACGCCGTTTGTGTATCAGGGCGAGGAGTTGGGCATGACCAATCCGGGTTTCGATCACATCGATCAGTACCGCGATGTCGAGACGCTGAACATCTTCCGGCTCAAGCGCGAGGCGGGTGCGAGCGACGCCGACAACATGGCGGCGATCATGCAGAAGTCCCGGGACAACGGCCGTACGCCGATGCACTGGAATGCCGAGCCCAACGCGGGTTTCAGCGCTGGTGAACCGTGGATCGGTGTGCCGGCCAACGCCACGCAGATCAACGTTGCCGCCCAACTCGATGACCCGGATTCGGTGCTTCATCACTACCGCCAACTGATCGCTCTGCGCCGCAGTGAAGCGTTGATGTCCGACGGCGTTTACCGGCAACTGTTGCCCGAGCACACGCAAATCTGGGCGTACGTGCGTGAGGGCAATGGCGAACGGTTACTGGTGTTGAACAACTTCTACGGCACAACCTGTGAAGTCGTATTGCCGAATGAAGTGATCAGCGAGGCGATGACGCAGCGGTTGGTGATCAGCAACTACCCGGACTGTCCGCCGCGTAATCGGCAGGTGTTTTTACGGCCCTTTGAGTCGTTCGTTCTGCACCTGACCAACCACTAAAAAACACTGTTTTAAAACAACACGCAGAACGCTGCGCGGGGGAGTTTTGCGCGCCGATTTTGCCGCTGAACACAATAAAAATAATGGGGTGGTTCTTGAAAACAACAATAAATCGCAGTCTTGCGGCCGCGAGCGTATGCCTGGTTTTGCCTCTTTCGGCCCAGGCGCTGGAGTTCGCCGGTTACTTGCGCAGCGGCGTCGGGACCTCGGTCAACAGCGGTAAACAGCAGTGTTTCCAACTGCCGGGTGCGCAGACCAAATACCGCTTGGGCAACGAGTGTGAGCAGTACGCGGAGCTGGAACTACGACAGGATTTGTACACGCTGGATGACGGTTCGGTGCTGAGCGTCGATGGCATGGCGTCGCTGTATAACCAGTACGACAAGGACCTGACGTTCAACGGTGACAATGGCTCGGTGCGCTTGCCGCAGGCGTACGTGCAATGGTCGAACATGCCCAGCCTCAACGGCGGTTCGCTGTGGGCCGGTCGGCGTTACTACAAACGGAACGATATTCACATTTCCGACTTCTACTATTGGAACCAGAGCGCCACCGGCGGCGGTATCGAGGACGTGCTGATCGGCGATCTGAAATACAGCTATGCCTTCTCGCGCAAGGACAACCTGTACCAGAAGGACTACATCAACCGTCACGACTTCAACGTCGCTGGTTTCAACACCAACCCCGGCGGTGAACTGGAGTTTGGCCTGAGTTACATCGACAAACCCGACAGCCGCGATGCTCACCGTGGCTGGGCGATCACCACCCAGCATGTGCAGAAAGGTTTTCTGGGCGGCAAGAACAAACTGGCTTTCCAGTACGGCGAAGGTCCCGGCACCGGGTTGGGTTATACCGGTAACGTAAAGCTGGACGACAGCAACAAAAGTTACCGGGTGGTGGAGTTCTTCGACTGGCAGGTGACGCCGCGATTTGGCGGGCAAGTCGAGGCGGTTTACCAGAAAGACATTCGCCCGGACGGCGCTGACCAGAACTGGATTTCCCTGGGCGTTCGCCCGGCCTATGCGATCACCGAGCAGTTCAAACTGGTGACCGAACTGGGTCACGATCAGGTCGAAGCCACGGGCGGCACGCGCAAGCTGAGCAAGTTCACCTTCGCCCCGACCTGGTCGCCCAAAGGTCCGGAATTCTGGGCGCGCCCCGAGGTGCGTCTGTATTACACCTATGCCAGCTGGAACGAGGCGGCCAAACGGGCGGCCAATGAACTGGCGCAGGGTTCGGCATTGTCCGACACCGGCGCCTTTGGCACGGCGCGACACGGTTCGAATGTCGGATTGCAGGTCGAGTACTGGTGGAAATAAGCGATGCTGTCGGAGCCTCGCGCTCCATCGGCACTTCAAAGAACAAAACAGCAGGTGACGTCATGGCCACACCCCAACAATTGCAACTGCACGCGCCCCTGTCCGGCGTATTGATGCCACTGGACTTCGTGCCCGATCCGGTGTTTTCCAGCCGCGTGATCGGCGATGGCCTGTGCATCGATCCGACTTCAACGACGTTGTGCGCGCCGCTGGCAGGGGTTGTCAGCAATGTGCAGGCCAGCGGGCATGCGATCAGCATCACCGGCGAAAATGGCGTGCAGGTGTTGATGCACATTGGCCTCGACACGGTGAACCTGGCCGGGAAGGGGTTCACGCGGTTGGTGGAGGAGGGCGAGCAGGTTGACGTTGGGCAGTCGCTGATCGAGTTCGATGCCGATTACATCGCCTTGCATGCGCGCAGTTTGTTGACTTTGATGCTGGTGGTCAGTGCCGAGCCCTTCACTTGGCTGGTACCTGAAACGGGTCTGGTGGACAGCGGCCAACCGTTGTTGGGTTTGAATACGGCCGATCAGATGACGGATGAAGTGGTGCCGGAGGAGGGCGAGGCGCTGTTCTCCAAACCGGTGACGCTGGCCAACCCGAACGGCTTGCACGCCCGCCCGGCGGCGGTGTTCGCTCAGGCCGCCAAGAGGTTTTCAGCGAGTATTTTCCTGCATAAACAGCAGGTCAGCGTGAACGCGAAATCCCTGGTGGCGATCATGACGTTGCAGACCGCTCACGGTGACGTTGTGCAAGTCAGCGCGGCCGGCCCGGATGCTGAAGCGGCGATCAAGACGCTGGCCGAGCTGCTGCTGACTGGATGCGGTGAAGCGGTGGCGGCCTCGGCGCAGGTGCAGGTGCAGGCGGATGCGATTGCGGCTTTATCGCTGACGGTGTTGCGTGGGGTTTGCGCATCGGCCGGATCGGCGTTTGGCCAAGTGGTGCAGATAGCCGAACAACACCTGGAAGTGAATGAACTCGGCGCCACACCGCAGGTTGAACGCGATCATCTGTCCCGCGGCTTGGCCGAGGCGCAGGTGGCCCTGCAACAGTTGCGTGACAACGCCATTGGCAGCGCGCAGGCAGACATCTTCAAGGCTCACCAGGAATTGCTCGAAGACCCGGGTTTGTTGGAAGTGGCTCACGTGCTGATCGACGAAGGCAAAAGTGCCGGGTTCGCCTGGCGCGCGGCCACCGAGTCGGCGGCAACCTTGTTCAAAAGCCTGGGCAATGCCTTGCTGGCGGAGCGGGCGGCGGATCTGGCCGATGTCGGCCAGCGAGTGCTCAAGCTGATCCTCGGCATACAGGATCAGGCGATGGAGCTGCCTGAGGGGGCGATCCTGATCGCCGAACAACTGACGCCGTCACAGACCGCCGGGCTCGATACCCGCAAGGTACTGGGGTTCGCCACGGTCGGTGGCGGCGCTACCAGCCACGTCGCGATTCTCGCTCGGGCGTCCGGATTACCGGCGATCTGCGGGTTGCCCGTTCAGGTGCTGGCGCTGGTCAATGGCACTCAAGTATTGCTCGACGCCGACAAGGGCGAGCTGCATCTGGCCCCGGACCTGGCAGCCATCGAGCAGCTGCAAGCCAATCGTCAGCGCCAGCAGAAGCGCCATCAACATGAGTTGGCGCACGCTGCGCTGGCGGCTTGTACCCGCGATGGTCACCACTTTGAAGTGACGGCCAACATCGCCTCGCTGGCTGAAGCGGAGCAGGCCATGGCACTGGGAGGCGAGGGCGTCGGATTGCTGCGTTCGGAGTTTCTTTATCTGGATCGCAATCATGCGCCGAGCCATGACGAACAGGCATCCACCTACAGCGCCATCGCCCGCGCCTTGGGGCCGGCGCGCAATCTGGTGGTGCGGACTTTGGATGTCGGCGGCGACAAACCGTTGGCCTACGTGCTGATGGACAGCGAAACCAACCCGTTCCTCGGCATGCGCGGAATTCGTTTGTGCCTGGAGCGCCCGCAGCTGTTACGCGACCAGTTCAAGGCGATCCTGAGCAGCGCCGGGCTGGCCCGTCTGCACATCATGTTGCCCATGGTCACGCAGCTATCGGAGTTGCGACGGGCCCGGCAGTTGCTTGAGGAAGAGGCGCTGTCATTGGGGCTCACTGACCTGCCGAAACTGGGGATCATGATCGAAGTGCCGGCAGCAGCCCTGATGGCCGATCTGTTTGCGCCCGAGGTGGATTTCTTCTCGATCGGCACCAACGACCTGACCCAATACACCCTGGCCATGGATCGCGATCATCCGCGCCTGGCCAGTCAGGCCGA
This sequence comes from Pseudomonas sp. PMCC200344, assembly GCF_030053095.1. Lineage (NCBI taxonomy): Bacteria > Pseudomonadati > Pseudomonadota > Gammaproteobacteria > Pseudomonadales > Pseudomonadaceae > Pseudomonas > Pseudomonas sp. PMCC200344. Next base: position 1,219,303 of record NZ_CP125618.1, read on the forward strand.
CAGCTTTCATCCGTCGGTGCTGCGTTTGATTGCCAGCACCGTGAAGGCTGCCCACGCCCATGGCAAATGGGTCGGCGTGTGTGGCGCCATGGCGTCCGAGACGCTGGCGGTGCCGCTGCTGCTGGGATTGGGGGTGGATGAACTGTCGGTGAGCGTGCCGTTGATTCCGGCGATCAAAGCGGCGGTTCGCGAAGTGGATCTGGTGGACTGCCAGGCCATCGCCCAGCAGGTGCTGGGGCTGGAAAGCGCCGAGCAAGTGCGCGAGGCGTTGCGGCTGTATCACGAGGCGACGGTCGATACTTCACGGGTACTGGAGAACTGAGCATGTTCGAGAAAATGCAGCGGGCGTTCTGGAAAGCGTTGACTCCGGACCTGATCGTGGATGAGCCGAAAGTGGTTGCTCAGCCTGTTTCTGGTCTGGCCCCGGAAATCGTCGCCGCACTGGGCGGAATGGATAACCTCAAGTCGCAGCAGCCGGTGGCACTGACCCGGGTTCGGGTGAAGTTGCGGGATGTTGGGCGGATGGATCGGCAGGCTTTAAATATGGCAGGTGTACCTGGAGTCATGGTGCTGGACGAAGGCGTTGTGCATTTGTTGATGGGGTTGGTGGTCGCCGGACGTTAGTTGATCAGCTTCAAGAACCACCCCTCACCCCAGCCCTCTCCCCAACGGGGAGAGGGGGAAAGGGAGCTGATCTTCATGGTTTTCAAGCCTGAGTTCGACTCGATTTCTCAGGTCGATGTAGCTCAAGAACAACTCGGTCAGTCCCCTCTACCCCCTAGGGAGAGGGTTAGGGTGAGGGGTGGCCTTTGAACTTGTCCCAGAACGCCGCGCCGCCCTTACTGTTTCTCAACCGCAGGTGTATCGTATTCGCCTTTTACAGGCCCCAGGCCTGTCGCTGATACGTGAGGTAGTTGAGTTCATGTCCTTTACCCGTCGCCAAATCCTCGGAGGCCTGGCCGGTCTTGTTGTCGTTGGTGTTGGAGCGGGGGGCGCGTCGCGGTACTGGTTGGGCAAGATGGCCGACGCCGACGCGGGCCACGACTACGAGCTGATCGCCGCACCGCTGGACGTTGAACTGGTGGCCGGGCACAAGACCGAAGCCTGGGCCTTCGGCCCGTCGGCGCCGGGCACCGAGTTGCGCGTGCGTCAGGGCGAATGGCTGCGGGTACGTTTCATCAACCACCTGCCGGTGGCGACCACCATTCACTGGCACGGCATCCGCCTCCCGCTGGAAATGGACGGGGTGCCCTACGTCTCGCAGCTTCCAGTGCTGCCAGGCGAATATTTCGACTACAAATTCCGCGTGCCCGACGCCGGCAGCTACTGGTATCACCCGCATGTGAACAGCAGCGAAGAACTCGGACGCGGGCTGGTCGGCCCGTTGATCATCGAAGAGCGCGAGCCTACCGGCTTCAAGTACGAAAAGACTTTGAGCCTCAAGAGCTGGCACGTCGATGAAGAGGGCGCTTTTGTTGCGTTCAGCATTCCTCGCGAAGCGGCCCGTGGTGGCACGGCCGGGCGCTTGTCGACCATCAATGGCGTCGCGCAAGCGGTGATCGAATTGCCCGCCGGGCAAATCACCCGGGTGCGCCTGCTCAACCTCGATAACACCCTGACTTACCGCCTCAATATTCCAGGCGTCGAAGCGCAGATCTACGCGCTGGACGGTAACCCCATCGAACCGCGCCCGTTGGGCAAGGAATACTGGCTTGGCCCGGGCATGCGTATCTGCCTGGCGATCAAGGCACCGCCGGCCGGTGAAGAGCTGTCCCTGCGCAACGGCCCGGTACGACTGGGCACGTTCCGTTCGGTGGCGAACACCGATACACCGACCGAATGGCCACCCGCGCTGCCCGCCAACCCGGTGGCCGAGCCGGACCTGGCCAATGCCGAGAAACTCAACTTCAATTTCGAATGGGTAGGCTCAGTGTCGGTGAACGTCGACAGTGGCAAGCCGCCGAGCCTGTGGCAGATCAACGGCAAGGCCTGGGACATTACCGACAAGACTTGCGCCGACCGCCCGATTGCCAAGCTCGAGAAGGGCAAGAGCTACATTTTCGAATTGAAGAACATGACTCAGTATCAACACCCGATTCATCTGCACGGCATGAGCTTCAAGGTGATTGCGTCGAACCGGCACAAGGTCATACCGTACTTCACTGACACCTACTTGCTTGGCAAGAACGAGCGCGCGCAAGTCGCGCTGGTGGCGGATAACCCAGGGATCTGGATGTTCCACTGCCATGTGATCGACCACATGGAAACCGGCCTGATGGCCGCCATCGAGGTGGCGTGATGCGTCAGATACGTCCTGCAGTAATCATCGACCGCAGCCGTGACCGTGACTTCATGCGCGAAGCCCTGGCCCTGGCCGCCCAAGGCGCAGCCCTGGGTGAAGTGCCGGTGGGCGCGGTGCTGGTTCAGGACGGTGAAATCATTGGCCGGGGTTTCAATTGCCCGATCAGCGGTAATGATCCGAGCGCCCATGCCGAGATGGTCGCGATCCGCGCTGCCGCGTTGGCGGCCAGCAACTATCGTCTGCCCGGCAGCACGCTCTACGTGACGCTTGAGCCGTGCAGCATGTGCGCCGGGCTGATCGTGCATTCGCGGATTGCGCGGGTGGTGTACGGGGCGCTGGAGCCGAAGGCCGGGATTGTGCAGAGCCAGGGGCAGTTTTTTACCCAGGGATTTTTGAATCACCGGGTGCTGTATGAGGGCGGGGTGTTGGCTGAGGAATGCGGGGCGGTGTTGAGCGAGTTCTTCAAGGCCCGACGCGCAAAGCCTTCAGACTAGATACAAAACCAATGTGGGAGCGAGCCTGCTCGCGATAGCGATCTGTCATTCAACCTCATCGTTGACTGTCAGGCCTTCATCGCGAGCAGGCTCGCTCCCACAGGTTTCTTCGGTGTTTGGGGGACTGTGACGCTACTTACGGGCGACGATCACGGCGCGCATCGGCGCCGGCAGCCCTTCAACCGTCTTGCTGTGATCTTCCGGATCAAGGAAATCGCTCAGCGACTGATACTTCATCCACTCTGTCCCGCGCTGTTCCTCGACCGTCGTCACGCTCACGTCCACACAGCGAACATCCGTGAACCCGGCCCGGCGTAGCCACAGCTCCAGCGCCGGTACTGACGGCAGGAACCACACGTTACGCATCTGCGCATAACGGTCTTCCGGCACCAATACCTGTTGCTGATCACCTTCAATCACCAGGGTCTCCAGCACCAACTCGCCGCCTTTGACCAGGCAATCCTTCAGCGCCAGCAAATGCTCGACCGGCGAGCGGCGGTGATAGAACACCCCCATGGAAAACACCGTGTCGAAGCCTTCCATGTTCGGCGGCAGGTCTTCGAACGGGAACGGCAGGTGCCAGGCATTGGGTTCGGACAGGTAACGCTGCACCGCCTGGAACTGACAGAAGAACAGCCAGTTCGGGTCGACACCAATCACGCTATCGGCCCCGGCGCCGAGCATGCGCCACATGTAGTAGCCATTGCCGCAGCCGACATCGAGGATGCGTTTACCCTTCAGATCCAGATGCGGTGCAACCCGCGACCACTTCCAGTCCGAACGCCATTCAGTATCGACGTGCACACCAAACAAATCGAACGGCCCTTTGCGCCACGGTGACAGTCCCATCAGCGCGATGCGCATTTGCGCACGGGTTTCGTCGTCGCAATCGGTGTCCAGCGTCAGGCCGTTAAGCAGATCGACTTCGCTCGGCTGAATCTTCGGTAAAGCGTCCAGCGCACTCTGCCAGCGCTCCAGATCGCCGTGACCCTTTTCCATTTTCTTGTCGAGCTGACGCTGCAGGGTGTTGGCCCAGTCGGCCAGCGGTGTGCCGGCCAGACGGCGGGCGAGGGGGGACAGATCAATCATGGCAAGGCAATCAACGAGGCAAAGTTAAGACACTGGAACCACGGCACGACTTTCGAGAACCCGGCGGCCAACAGGCGCTCACGGTGTTCTTCGAGGCTGTCGGGCTTCATGACGTTTTCGATGGCGCTGCGCTTTTGGGCGATCTCGAGTTCGCTGTAGCCGTTGGCGCGTTTGAACGCGACGTGCAGGTCAGTGAGCAGCGCATGTTCTTCAAGGTCGTTGAAGCGCAGCTTCTCCGACAGAATCAGCGCGCCACCGGGCAACAGCGATTGGTGGATACGCGAGAGCAACGCTGTGCGTTGCTCCGGGGCGATGAATTGCAAGGTGAAGTTCAGCGCCACCACCGAGGCTGGCTGGAATTCGAGGGCCAGGATGTCGCCTTCGATCACTTCCACCGGCAGCAGCTCCTGGAACATCGAGTCCTGACCATTGAGGTACTCGCGGCAGCGTTCAACCATCGCCGCCGAGTTATCCACAGCGATGACACGGCAGCCGTCAGTGCGCACATGGCGACGTAGCGCCTGCGTCACGGCGCCCAAGGACGAGCCGAGGTCGTAGAGCACGCTGTTGGGCTGGGCGAACTGCGCGGCGAGTACGCCGAGGTTTTCAACGATGGTCGGATAACCCGGCACCGAGCGCTTGATCATGTCCGGGAACACCCGCACCACGTCCTCGTTAAAGGCGAAGTCAGGCACCTGGGCCAAAGGCTGGGCGAAAAGGCGATCGGGTTCTTTGCTCACGGCGGTTCCAGCGGCATAAGTGGAAAAGGCCGGCATTTTAGCCAAATTGACGGGGGGATGCGCGGGTTGTCTGATAAACCGTGGGGGATTTGCGAAGGGGGCAGATGGGGATTTGGCTGCAGAGAGCATGTGGAAAAGACAAATGAATGACCAAGTCGAGAAGCAAGACTTGGTCATTTATTGTTTAGAGCGAGATCATCTAGGACGCATGAAAACATTGAGTTCGGCTTTGCCAGCGATGTGCAGCTCTTCGGTCCTGTTGTCTTTGCCTTTAAAGTCAAAGTTGATGAGGTAGCGCAATGCCTCGGAGTTGTTCTGGACTACTTCGACGGTAATAGTGCCGCTTTCGGGTTTGTATTGGTAAGCCGTCGTAAAGTCGGCGTTAGCTCCATTTTCATAATAAAAAAATGTCTCAAATGGAAAGTTTGAGTCTTTGGGTGAATAGGTGTCGGACTGAATGTCACTTGGGAAAACAAACATCATCCCTTTTTTGGAATCGTTAAAGCCGTTTTCATAGCTTCGACCGATATAAGCAATCAAATTGCTGTTAGTGTCTTTGTCGAACTGGATGTTTTGAGTATGAAACTTTACGCGGTTTGAAACCTTGGCTTCAATATCGCAGTTGACGCTGACAAAGGGGTCTAAAGAAAGTGTCGAATTTTTGCTTTTAAAAAGACTCATGATTTTCTTCCTTGGTTTACGCTCGTGGTTGGATAACGCCACTGGGAGAGTAAGTGGGTTAGAAAATCTGAGCTACTGTCAGATCTGACAGGTTTTTATAACTTTTCGAGATGGTTTATCGATTTTATGGTTATGAAACCTGGCTAAGTTGCTATTTGTCCTTATTAAATGCCGAGGCTGCGATACCCCATTGTCCCAACCAGTAGCTGAGGATGATTATGTATGGCGCGGCATGGAACGGCGCAACAAACCGGTTGATGCCAATCACGCTGTCCGAAAACACAAACGCCACCGCACCTGCGGCCGCCAGCAGCGCCGAGCGTTTGGGCACGTCAGTGCCGAGTCGAGCCAGCGCCCGCCAAAGCATGGCGCTGATGGCCAGACCGTAGACGATCACCGGGATGAGCAGCGGACCCAGCCCATTGGAAATCAAGATCCCCAACAACACCGCGCCGACGCTCAAAGCGATGATCAGCGGTAACGGCGCCACCCGCCGGCAATCGCTCAAATAGGCTTTCAGATACGCCAAGTGGGCGACCAAAAACGCCCCAAGACCAAACACAAACAAATCCCCCGGCCACGCCAGCAACACATCGCCGAGCAGGGAGAAAATCAATCCAAGGCTGATCCAGCGGCGGTACTCGCTGGGCGGTGCGTCGTGCAACCAACCGAGCAGCGCCAATACTGGCAGCGGCTTGACCAGCAGGCAGAGCAACGCAGCGTGCACGCTCACGCCGTAGAGAAAGGTCACCGCGCCCATCAGCGCCAGAATCAGCCAGCCCACGATCAGTTAACCGAGATCGCGCAGTCGAAGGTTTCCACTGCCGGTACTTCCGGTGCCCATGGCTGTGAGTAGGTCAGGCGCAAACGGCCCGTGCCAGCGGCGAAGGACTGGAAGCGCCAGGTCGAGAGGCCGGCGCTGCCGACGATCCCCGCGTCTTGCGGATTGCTGTAGACCTCGGGGCTGAGCGCGCGCAATACGCCACCGGCCGAATCCTGGATCGCCCAGCGATAACCCGTGGTCGGGTTGCTTGGCAGGGTCAGGATCAGGTTTTGCCCGCTGTGCAGTTTTACCGGGCATTCGCTTTGTTTTTCCACGGTCACGTTCTGTTTCGGTTGCGTGGCGCACGCGGCCAGCAAGGAGAGGGCGAGGGGGACAAACAGGCGGGTGGGGGACATAAGGTCAGTGGCTCCGGCGTTCACGACGAACGGCGAGCATAACTGAAGATGAGACAAAGTGTGACGGCGACAGGGAGTCATCGTCATCAGTGCCGACGCCTTCGTCGGAACGCCGCCCGGAGCCGGCTCGCTCCCACAATGGATTGCGATAACCCTGTGGGAGCGAGCCTGCTCGCGAAAGCAGTGGTGCAGGCGCTAGATGATTATCAGAACAATATCTTCGCCACATCCGCAAACCGCTTGGCAAAGTGCACGGTAATGCCTTCCTTCAGATAATCCGGCAATTCTTCAAAGCTACCGCGATTAGGCTCCGGCAGGATCAACTCGAAGATCTTCTGCCGCCGCGCCGCAATCACCTTTTCGCGCACTCCGCCAATCGGCAGTACATGCCCGGTCAGCGTCAGTTCGCCGGTCATGGCGATGCCTTTTTTTGGTGCCTGGTTTCGGGCGAGCGAGAGCAGGGCGCTGGCCATGGTTACGCCAGCACTTGGGCCGTCTTTCGGGGTGGCGCCTTCCGGGACGTGCAAGTGGACGAAGGCTTCGTCGAAGAACTTCGGATCACCGCCGAAAGACTTCAGGTTGGAACTGACGTAGCTGTAGGCGATTTCCGCCGACTCCTTCATTACATCGCCCAATTGCCCGGTGAGTTTGAAGCCACGATTCAGGGTGTGAATGCGCGTGGCTTCGATCGGCAAGGTCGCGCCGCCCATGCTGGTCCAGGCCAGCCCGGTGATGACGCCGGTACCGGACAGCACTTGCTCATTGCGGAAGACTGGATGGCCGAGTGAGGATTCGAGGTCTTTCGGGCCGAGCTTGATCACCGCTTTCGGCTCGTCGATCAGTTTCACAACGGCTTTGCGCACCAGTTTGCCCAGTTGTTTTTCCAACTGCCGCACGCCGGCTTCACGGGCGTATCCGTCGATCAACGCTTTGAGGGCGCTGTCGCTGATACTCAGGCTGCCTTTGGACACGCCGGCCTTTTCCAGTTGCTTGGGCCATAGGTGGCGTTTGGCGATGGCGATTTTTTCTTCGGTGATGTAACCCGACAGGCGAATCACTTCCATCCGGTCCAGCAACGGGCCGGGGATCGAGTCCAGGGTGTTGGCGGTGCAGATGAACAGCACTTTCGACAGGTCCAGACGCAAGTCCAGGTAGTGGTCGAGGAATTCGACGTTCTGTTCCGGGTCGAGGGTTTCCAGCAGTGCCGAGGCCGGGTCGCCCTGGTAGCTCTGGCCCATCTTGTCGATCTCGTCGAGCATGATCACCGGGTTCATCACTTCGACATCTTTCAACGCATGGACGAGTTTGCCCGGCTGCGCGCCGATGTAGGTGCGGCGATGGCCCTTGATCTCGGCTTCGTCGCGCATGCCTCCGAGGCTGAAGCGGTAGAACGGCCGACCGAGGGATTCGGCGATGGATTTGCCGACACTGGTTTTACCTACGCCCGGCGGGCCGACCAGCAGCACGATGGAGCCGCTGATCTCGCCTTTGTAGGCCCCGACCGCGAGGAACTCGAGGATGCGGTCCTTGATGTCGTCGAGGCCGGCATGGTGTTTGTCCAACACCTTGCGTGCGTGCTTGAGGTCAAGTTTGTCCTCGCCGTACACGCCCCACGGCACCGAGGTTGCCCAGTCGAGGTAGTTGCGGGTGACCGCATACTCCGGCGAACCGGTTTCGAGGATCGACAGCTTGTTCATTTCCTCTTCGACGCGTTTTTGCGCTTGAGCGGGCAGAACCTTGCCTTCCAGGCGCTGTTCGAACTGCTCGATGTCGGCGCTGCGGTCGTCCTTGGTCAGGCCCAGCTCTTGCTGGATGACCTTGAGTTGTTCCTTGAGGAAGAACTCGCGCTGATGCTCGCCGATCTTGCGGTTAACTTCGGCGGAAATCTCTTTTTGCAGGCGCGCGACTTCGACTTCCTTGCGCAACATCGGCAGGACTTTTTCCATGCGTTTGAGCATGGGCACGCAGTCGAGCACTTCTTGCAGCTCGCTGCCGGTGGCCGACGTGAGGGCGGCGGCGAAGTCGGTCAGCGGCGACGGATCGTTGGGACTGAAGCGGTTGAGGTAATTCTTCAGCTCTTCGCTGTACAGCGGATTGAGCGGCAGCAGTTCCTTGATCGCGTTGATCAGCGCCATGCCGTAGGCCTTGACCTCGTCGGTCGGCTCGGTGGGCTGGTGCGGGTATTCGACTTCTACCAGGTACGGCGGGCGATGGTGCTTGAGCCAGGTGCGGATGCGCACGCGAGTCAGGCCTTGGGCGACGAATTGCAGTTTGCCGTTTTCGCGACTGGCGTGATGCACCTTGACCAGCGTGCCGTAGAGCGGCAGGGCCGAGGTGTCGAAATGACGCGGATCTTCCTGGGGCGTGTCCATGTAGAACAGGGCCAGGGAGTGGTGATCGGATTTGCTCACCAGGTCCAGCGTTTCAGCCCACGGTTCTTCATTGACGATGACCGGCAGTACTTGGGCCGGGAAGAACGGGCGGTTGTGGATCGGGATGATGTAGACCTTGTCCGGCAGGTTCTGGCCTGGCAGGGCGAGGCCTTTGCCGGTGGAGTGGTGTTCGGCGTTCTCTGGGTCGGCGTATTCGCTCGGGTCTTCAGGGAATTCTTGCTGGTCGCTCATGGGGCACCTGCGCAATTGGGTATGGGTGTTAGATGGGGCAGGTGGGGGGTGGTTTCAATGGCGATGGATATTTCAGGGTGTGTTCAGGATTTTGACAGGTCATTGCCCGATAGGACGTGCGTCCCGTCTTCAGTTTTTTCATTCGTGGTCGATAACCTATACAGAAGCTAACTTGTTGCATAAGTTTTGGCCGGGCGAGCGGTCATCTGTCATGTACTATTCAGTGATGGCACTTGGCCTTAATTCAGGCATCATCCGCTTCGTGTCGGGCTTCAGTACGATCCTATCGCCAAGGCAGGCCATTTCGACTCCCTGACTTTTTTGGAAGCCCATGGCCCGTTTGATTTCTGCTTTATTCATAGCCGCAGCGCTCTGCCTCATTGGTTTGGCCAATGCCGCGACGCTGCAAATCCAGATGCACGATCAAAATGGCAAATCCCTGGCCGATGCGGTCGTCACCCTGCAAGGTCCGGTCGGTCTGCCGGTGGGCGCGTTCAAGGCCGACATGGACCAGCGCAGTCAGCAATTCGCGCCCCACGTGCTGGCGGTGCACACCGGCACGCCGATCAAATTTCCCAACAGCGACAACATCCGCCATCAGGTCTATTCGTTTTCGCCGGCCAAGCGCTTTGAACTGCGGCTGTACGAAGGCACTCCGTCCGACCCGGTGCTGTTCGACAAACCTGGCGTGGTGGTGCTCGGCTGCAACATTCACGACTGGATGCTCGGCTACGTCTATGTCACCGATGACCCGCGTTTCGGAGTGACCGACGCCCAAGGCCAATTGATCCTCGACGCGCCGGCCGGGGTTTATCACGCCACCCTCTGGCACCCGCAAGCCTCGGGGATGCAACCGGTCGACGGCGGAGAAGTAAAAATCGCTGCGGCCGGCCTCACGCAGGCCTTCACCCTGACCATCGAGGCCCAGGCCGAGCAAACCCCGACCGCGCCGGCACCGAGTGCCTTTGGCGATGCCTTTAAGCGAGCCACCCATGAAACTACGCAGTAGCTTTCAGGCGCGGGTCGCCTGTGTCCTGGTTCTGCTGTTGCTGGTGGTGGTCGGCGCGCTGTACTTCAGCGTGAAGGCGGCGACCAACTCGGCGGTGCGCGGCCAGGCCAGTGCGCAATTGGAAGTCGGCACACGGGTATTCGAACGGTTACTGGAAGTGCGGGGCCGACGGCTGGCCGACGGCGCGCAGTTGCTCGCGGCGGATTTCGGTTTTCGCGAAGCGGTGGCCAGCGGCGACGCGGCGACCATGGCCTCGGTGCTGCTCAACCATGGCAAACGCATCAATGCCAGCGACATGATTTTGCTGGGCATGGACGGCAAGGTCCTGGCCAGCACCCTCGATGACGTCGTCGAAGGTACGCCGTTCCGCTACGACCAAGCCTTGCGAGAAGCCCGACGCACGCAACAGACCATGGTGATCGTGCCGTTGCAAGGCAAGCCGCATTTGTTGGTGGAAGCCACTGTGCTGGCGCCGCTGCCGATCGCTCGGGTGGTCATGGGGTTCAGCATGGACGCAAGTTGGGCGGCTGAATTGCAGTCGCTGACCAACCTTGAAGTGTCGTTCCTCACCGTCGATCGCCAGCACGTCGGCGAGTTGGTTAGCACCCAGCCCAGTGCCATGAACGACAGCCTCATGCGATTAATGCTCGGCAGTCGGCAGGGCAGCCAGGTGCAGTTGAGTGAGCTTCACGATCAGAATTTCCTCGGCCAGTCGTTGATGCTGGCGAGTGCTCCGCAAGGTAGCGATAACCAGGTGATCGCGCTGTTGCAAAGTCCGCTGGATGCAGCGATGCAAGCTTTCGCGCCGCTGGATGAAAAGATCCTCGGCATTGCCTTGGTGGCGTTGCTCGGCTCGCTGGCCGGCGCCTTGTTACTGGCCCGTGGTGTGTCGCAACCGGTGCGCGCGCTGGCCGAGGCCGCCGAGCGGATTGGTCAGGGCGATTACCAGACGCCGGTCAGCCTCAAGCGCAGCGATGAACTGGGCCTGCTCGCCACGGCGTTCAATTCCATGCAAAGCGGCATCGCCGAGCGTGAACTGCAACTGGCCCACAACGCTTTGCACGACCCACTCACCGGCCTGCCCAATCGCACGCTGGCGATGGAACGCTTGGGCAGTGCGATCTCCGCACAACGACCGATGGCGCTGGTGTACATGGGCATCGATAACCTGCGGGCGATCAACGAAACCGCTGGCCCTGAGTCGGTCGATCAACTACTGCGCCAGACCGGCGAACGCCTGCAAGTCGCGCTGCGCCCCGGCGATACCGTGGCGCATTTGATTGCCGATGAATTCCTGTTGTTACTCGACGGTATGGACAGTGACGCAGCTGTGGCGGTGGCCGATCAGCTTCAACAATTGTTGCTCAAGCCCCAACGCATCAACGGCCATGACCTGATGCTTGAGTGTCGTCTGGGCATCGCGGCCTATCTCGTGGATGGCTTGAGCGCGAACACCTTGCTGGAGCGCGCCGCGATTGCGATGAAAGACGCGGCGCAATTGCCCGGTCGCCTGCAAATCTACGAACAGGGCCGTGACCTCGTACATCGCCGCCAGATCACCCTGATCCGTGACTTGCGCCACGCCGCAAGCAATGGCGAATTCCTGCTGCATTACCAGCCCAAACTCGACATCAGCAAAGGCCATGTACGCCAGGCAGAAGCCTTGCTGCGCTGGCAGCATCCGCAATTTGGCATGGTCTCGCCGGCAGAATTCATTCCCTTGGCCGAGCGCACCGGCAGCATTCAAACGTTGACTAATTGGGTGATCGGCGAAGGCATGCGCCAGCTCTCGGAATGGAATCGCCGGGGCCTGCGTTTGCAGCTGTCGCTGAACATTTCTGCCGATGACTTGCTCAGTGATGACCTGGCCGAGCGGGTCTCGGCGCTGTTGCGGGTTTATCGCTTGCCGGCTGAACAATTGATTTTCGAAATCACCGAAAGCGCGGTCATGCGTGAACCGGAGCGAGCCCTGAAAGTGCTGCATCAGTTGCGTGATTGCGGCATCAGTTTGTCGGTGGATGACTTCGGCACCGGTTACTCATCGCTGGCTCACCTCAAGCGTTTGCCGGTGCAAGAGTTGAAGATCGATCAGTCCTTCGTTCGCGATCTGGATGAAACCAGCGAGGACGCGGTGATCGTTCGTTCGACCATCGAAATGAGCCATAACCTGGGACTCAAAGTGGTGGCCGAGGGCGTTGAACATGCCCACAGCCTGCGTTTGCTCGAACGCTGGCAGTGCGACACGGCGCAGGGTTATCTCATCAGTCGCCCGCTGAGCGCGGCGGCGTTCGAAGCTTGGGTGGCGTTGCCCCTGAGCGCTCAAACTTCCATGGTTCATTGATTCATGACTTCACGTTTTTCCCTGTTGCTCGGCTGTCTCGTCGGCCTGACCCTGCAAACCGCCGTGGCCGATAACGGTCGTCTGATCGCCACCGGCGGCGCCAGCAGCCTCGAAGGTACGGCGGGCGGTGGCATTACGCCGTGGGCGGTGCTCGCCGGTTATGGCGAAAAGAGTGAGTGGGGCGCCACGGCGTTCGCCACCACCGTCAACCTGCCGGACTATCGGCTGGATGTGGCGGGTCTCGCGTTGGCCTATGACAACCGCGTTGAATTGTCCTTTGCCCGGCAACGCTTTGATCTCGGTTCGTTGGTGCACAAGCTGAACCTGCCGGAAGACAGCCTCGGACAGGACGTGCTTGGGGTGAAGGTTCGGCTGTTTGGCGACGTGATCTACGACGACTTGCCGCAGGTTTCGTTGGGACTGGAATACAAACATCATCGTGATTTTTTGATCCCCAGCCTGGTTGGCGCCAAGCGTGACAGCGATACCGAAGGTTATCTGGCCGCCAGTCGTTTGTTCATGGGCGCAGCGTTTGGCTACAACCTGTTGGTCAATGGTAGCTTGCGTTACAGCCGTGCGAACGAGTTGGGGTTGCTGGGGTTTGGCGGTGATCGTCGCGACTCGCGCAGCCTGTTGAAAGAAGGTTCGGTCGCGGTGCTGTTCAATCCGCGTTGGGCGGTGGGCGTTGAATATCGAGAGAAACCAGACAACCTGTCGTTCTCCGGGGAAAGCGATTGGGCGGATCTGTTTGTCGGCTATTTCCCCAACAAGCATGTCTCGGTGGTGTTGGCCTACGCCCGGCTCGGCGAAATCGCCACGCTGGATAACCAGAACGGCACGTATCTGTCGATCCAGGGGAGTTTCTGATGCGGATTTCCCCTCTGATTCTGGCGCTGCTGTTGAGTGCCTGCGTACAGCAACCGCCCAAGGACGACAGCCTCTACCGCGACCTCGGCGAGCGACCGGGGATCACTCGGATTGTTGAAGGCATGTTGCTGAACATCGCCAGGGATGAACGCATCGTCGAGCGTTTTCGCAAGATTGATATCCAGCGCCTGCGGGACAAACTGATCGAACAGTTCTGCGTCGAAGCGGGCGGCCCTTGTGTGTACACCGGCGACAGCATGGCCGAGAGTCACAAGGGTCAGAACGTCAGCCGCAGCGACTTCAATGCACTGGTCGAAGACCTTATCGCCGCGATGGATGAACAGGGCATCAGCGTCCCCGTACAAAACTGCTTGATCGCCAGACTGGCACCCATGCGCCCTGACGTGATTGAGAAATAACACCGATTCGCATGCGATCCCTGTAGATACTCTGTTCACGGTCAAGCTTTCGCGAGCAAGCTTCGCTCTTACAAGGGATTGCGTTCATGCCCGGTCAGCACAAAAAAGGCGACCCCCTCACAGGAGTCGCCTTTCCTTTAACCGCCGCTAAAACTTACTCGGACAGTTTGTACGCAATCACATAGTCACCTTGCTTGGTGCCCAGCGACCCATGACCGCCTGCAACAACAAGCACGTATTGCTTGCCGTCCTTGCCGGTGTAGGTCATCGGCGTGGTTTGCGCGCCGGCTGGCAGGCGGCCTTCCCACAACTGCTTGCCGTTTTTCACGTCATAGGCGCGCAGGTATTGGTCAAGTGTGCCGCTCAGGAAGCCCACGCCACCGGCAGTGGTGAAAGTCCCGCCCAGGCTAGGTACGCCCATGCTCAGCGGGATCGGAACCGGTGAGCTGTCGCGCACGGTGCCGTTTTTGTGTTTCCAGATGATTTTGCTGGTGGTCAGGTCGACCGCTGTCACGTAACCCCAGGCCGGTGCCTGGCACGGCAGGCCCAATGGCGAGAGCAGGGGTTCGAGGATGACGCCGTATGGCGCGCCTTTGTTTGGCTGCACGCCTTCGGTTTCGCTTTTACGCGGGCCTTGGGCGGCGATTTCGGCGGCCGGGATCATTTTCGATTTGAACGCCATGTAGTCCGGGTTCATGAAAGCGATCTGACGCACCGGGTCAACCGAGATGCCGCCCCAGTCGAACACGCCGAAGTTGCCTGGATACACGATCGAACCTTGCAACGATGGCGGGGTGAACGGGCCGTCGTAGCGCATAGATTTGAAGTCGATCCGGCAGATCAGTTGGTCGAACGGCGTCACGCCCCACATGTCGCGTTCTTTCAGCGGCGGCGGCATCAGGTTCAGATCGGATTTCGGCTGGGTTGGCGAAGTGTGATCACCTTCGACTGCGCCTTGTGGCACCGGCACTTCGTTGATCGGCACGATCGCATGGCCAGTGCTGCGGTCCAGCACGTAGATGCTGCCTTGCTTGGTGGACGCGAGTACCGCTGGCTTCACGCCGTCTGCGGTTTTCAGGTCCATCAGGGTTGGCTGGCCGCCGACGTCCATGTCCCACAGGTCATGGTGGGTGAACTGGTAGTGCCAGCGCACTTTGCCGGTGGCGATGTCCAGCGCGGTCAGGCCGGCGGCGTGCAGTTCCGATTCAGGGGTGCGAGCGCCACCGAACTGGTCCGGGGTCTGGTTGCCCATCGGCAGGTAAAGCATGCCGAGTTTTTCATCGACGGCGAACATGGACCACATGTTCGGCGAGTTGCGGGTGTAGACCTTGCCTTCGGCAATCGGCGTGGTGTCGTCCGGGTTGCCGCTGTCCCAGTTCCACATCAGTTTGCCGGTGTGCACGTCGAACGCGCGGATCACGCCGCTAGGCTCGTCGGTGGAGACGTTGTCGGTGACGTGGCCACCAATCACCACCAAGTCTTTAGTGACCGCTGGAGGTGAGGTGGAGTAGTAACCGCCCGCAGTGAAGCCGCCGATGTTGGCGCGCAGATCAACCTGGCCCTTGTCGCCAAAGTCTTCGCACATCTTGCCGGTGTCGGCGTCGAGGGCGATCAGACGGGTGTCGGCAGTCGGCAGGAAAATGCGGCGTGGGCAGACGTTGCTGACCGGCGCAGGGCTGGCAGTGCCCGTCGGGCTCTGCTCGGAAGCGTAGGCGGCGTCATCGTGATAGGTCACGCCACGGCAGGTCATGTGCGCCCAACCCTTGAAGTTCGCCGCGTTTTGCGTGGAGAGCTTCGGATCGAAACGCCAGATTTCCTTGCCAGTGTCCGGGTCCAGCGCGATCACCTGGCTGTGCGGCGTGCAGACGTAGAGCATGCCGTTGACTTTCAGCGGAGTGTTTTCAGCGGTGGTTTCGCCCGGGTCGTTAGGGCCCGGGATGTCACCGGTGCGGTAGGTCCAGGCCGGAACGAGCTTGTTCACGTTCTGCGGGGTGATCTGTGCCAGTGGCGAGTAACGATCGCCGTGAGCACTGCGGCCGTAGGAATTCCAGTCACCGTCAGGCATGGCCGGGGCGGTGTTGGTCATGCCCGGCACGCTGTCGCGGTCCAGTTGGCCTTTGATTTCACCGGGGTTGGTGAATTGGCTGGCCAGCGCAGCAACGGCGGCCAGCACCACGGCCACGCTCAGTGCACCGGTGCCCATCGGCGCAGGGCCGGTAATCAGCAGCGGACGGCGAAACCACGGCAGCAGCATGACGAGGCCCAGCGCAAACAACATCGCCAGGCGCGGCACCAGTTGCCACCAATCGAGGCCGACTTCCCACAAGGCCCAAACGGTGCTGGCGAACAGCACCAGCGCGTAAAGGCCCAGCGCAGCGCGGCGTGCCAAGATCATCAACACGCCGGTCAGCGCCAGGCCGATACCGGCCAGCAGGTAATACAGCGAGCCGCCGAGCATGCTCAGCTTGATCCCCCCGGCCAGCATGGCCAGGCCCATTAGCAGAAGCAGGATGCCGAGCAGGCTCGGCAGCAGACGGCTTCGACTCAAAGCACCATCAGTGCTCATAGTGTGGTTCTCCGTGACGTTTTAAGTAGTCCCGCGCAAGTTCACTGTAGATGACGATCCTTGGCGGGCAGGGTTCATTAAGAAACTGGGTTAGAAGGACGTTTGCACTTTGATCCCGCCAATCAGCGCGTCGTCGACCTTCTCCACGCCACCGGGGTGGCGGATGTATTGCAGGTTCGGGCGCACGGTCAGCCAGTTCGTGACGTGCACGCCGTAATAGAGTTCGGCGCTGTATTCGGTGTCCTGCGGTGGCAGGAAGGACGGGTCGTCGTAGTCGAAGATCGCGCGGGCCTGATTGGTCGCCTCAGCGTTCTTGCGATAGGCCGGGTTGACGTGGACGCGAGCCAGGGCGAAACCGATGTCGTCCTTGGCGCGTGCATCGAACAAGCCTTTGTAGACGACGCCTGCCTGGACATAGTTGTCGATGGCGTTGGTCTTCTTGTCGTGCATCGTGCCGTTGGCGAACACGCTCAGGCCGCGGGAGTTGTCGCTGGCGCGGCTGGTCAATTGCTGCTGCACACCGAGCCACACACCGTGTTTGCTCGACGCGCTGCGGTAAGCCTCGCCACTCAACGCGGCTGGCTGACCGTTGCTGTCCTTGTAGGCATCAGTGGCTTTGGCGTTGCTGTAGTAATAGCCGGCGCGGTATTCCCCCGGCAGGCCGTTGAGCTTCGGCGACCAGACCAGTTCCACCGGCAGGATCGCGCCCTGGGTGCCGCTGCCGCTGAGCTTGAAACCATTGTCGCGATCAAGGTTTGACGGGTTTTGTTCATAGACGCCGACTTGCGCGTACAGCTCCGGCGTCAGGTGATATTTGACCCTCATCGCCCATTGGCTGACCGGCCAGTTGTACCAAATTCCACCGACCCAGTTGCCGACCTGCGAACCGCAGAACGCCAGGTTCTGGAAGTCGCAGGGGAAGCTGTTGAAGTCTTCGCCTTCGCCAAAACGACCGACCTTGATGTCGAGCTTTTGATCGAAGAATTTCTGCTGATACCACATCTGCGTCAGGCGCCAGGTCTGGCCACGGCCCCAGACTTCCTGAGCCGAGGTGAACCCGCCCACGCGCGGATCGTTGATCCGGTCGTTGCTGATGTTGTTGCCGTTGCGTTCGGTGATGGTCAGCTGAAATTCGGCGTCGTCCCAGCCCAGAATCTTCTGCAAGTCTATGTGGGTGCCGAGGCCAAACTGGTCGCTGTAGCGAGCGGTGCGGTCATGGTCGTAACCGCCGTGCAGATTGCTGCCCATTTCACCGGTGTAATCGACTTTGAAGTCGTAGCCTTTTTCCGAAAGTTCGGTGCGCGTGCCGTTCCAGTCGCCGAGCACCCACGGCGACTCGCTATCGAAGGCCGGAGCAGCCTGGGTGCAAGTGGCGAGGCCCAGCGCGGTGAATCCGCCAATCAGGTTCAGGGCTTTTCGACGAGCAATAGCGGTGCAGACAGCGCTGTCTCGCGGAGTTTGAAGATAAGGCATAGGGGAAGTAATTCTGGGTCTTTTTCTGGGAAGTGAACTGAAGCGGCAGTATGTCGCGGGCAGCGGAAGCGTTTCAGCTTGACGGGCGCAAGGATAATGTCCTGTTACAAATAGAGAAAGCGCTTTTACTGACATGAATTCTTTCGTATTCGGTAACAGTGCCGGGAGGCGATCTTTGCGGGTTCACCTACATTTAACAGATAGCGCACAGAGCGCTTCCACCCGACCACACCCTCGGCTAAGGTGCGCGGCTTCCCATTCTTTCACCGCTCGAAGGCCCGGCATGACCGAACAGAACAACAACCCGCTGCACGGCGTGACGCTGGAGCAAATCCTCAACGCGCTGGTTGAACATTACGAATGGTCGGGGCTGGCCGAGCGCATCGATATCCGCTGCTTCAAGAGTGACCCGAGCATCAAGTCGAGCCTGACTTTCCTGCGCAAAACCCCGTGGGCACGGGAGAAGGTAGAACGCTTGTACGTGAAGTTGATGCGCACCAAGCGCCCGGTCTGAGCATGGTCAACCCACCGACGCCAGGTTCTGCCGCGAGGCGTCGTTTTGTCGCTGTGGCGGCGGTGCTCGGCTGGGCGGGACTGAGCATTCAGCTGTACTTGATTTTCTACTCACGCTGGACGCTGGCGGCCAGCCTGCTCGGTGGGCTGGTCAGCTTCTTCAGCTATTTCACCGTGCTGAGCAATACGCTGGTGGCGACCGTGCTGACGTGTGAGCTGACGTCCCGCGAGTCGGCGGCGCGCCGCTGGTTTTTGCAGCCGTGGGTGAGTAGCGGCATTGCCGTGAGCATCGCCGTGGTCGGCCTGGGGTACAACGTATTGTTGCGCCATTTATGGCATCCGCAAGGCTGGCAATGGCTGGCCGATGAGCTGATGCATGACGTCATGCCACTGCTGTTTCTGGCTTATTGGTGGTTTTGTGTGCCGAAAGGCACGTTACGACTGCGGCATATCGCGGCGTGGGTGATCTATCCAGTGGTGTACTTCGCGTATGCGTTGTGGCGCGGGCGTCTGCTGGCGGTTTATCCCTATCCGTTCATTGATGTCGAGAAGCTTGGTTATCCACAGGTGTTCGTGAATGCTGGCGGGTTGTTGGTGGGGTTTGTGGTGATTGCCCTGCTATTGATGGGTATCGACCGCCAGCTTGGGCGGCGCCGATAGCGCCGCCAGCACGAATCACTCCTCGTCGCTGTCACCCAGCCGCCAGTAGCCGACGGCTTTGACGGACTGCTCGTTAAGCCCGTGCTCATCCAGCAACACCCGGCGTATCTGCCGCGACACTTTGCTCTCGGTCGCCACCCAGGCGTACAGATTGCCGCTGGGCACTTGCAGCTGCGTCACGGTCTTCAGCAGGTTGTCCTTGCCGCCCTCGCGCAAGACCCAGATCACGTTGACCTGCGCGGCGCTTTCCAGTCCTTGCTGTTCGGCGCCGTTCTCTACTTCCACAATCACCAATGCCCGGCGATTGGCCGCCAGGCCTTCCAGCCGCCGAGCGATCGCGGGCAGGGCAGTTTCGTCACCGATCAGCAAGTAGCTGTCGAAGATGTCCGGCACGATCATCGAGCCCCGTGGGCCGCCGATGTGCAGGAATTGGCCGGGTTTGGCTTGTTCGGCCCAGGTCGAAGCGGGGCCGTCGCCGTGCAGCACGAAGTCGATGTCCAGTTCCAGCGTGTTCAGGTCGTAACGACGCGGTGTGTAGTCGCGCATCGCCGGCATCGGGCCGTTGTCTTTACCGGCACCGAGCACCAGGGTTTCCAGCGCCGCTTGTTCCGCCGCGTTTTGTGGAAACAGCAGTTTGACGTGGTCATCCGTGCCGAGACTGACGAAGCCCGCCAGTTCCGGTCCACCCAGCGTGATGCGGCGCATGCGCGGCGTCAGGTCGACCACCCGCAACACTTCCAGACGACGGCGTTTGATCTCGTGGCTGACACGGTGAATGGTTTGCACGATCACTTCAGTCATTCGGCTTGCTCCTGAACGGGTTGAACGACAGGGCCATCGACGATGGCTTTGGCGGTTTTGTTGAGCAGGTCGCGCACACGCAGGATTTCTTCCGGGCTCCAGCGGCCGTGATGCATCTGCAAGGCATGACGCAAGTTGTGCACCGCTTCGTGGATCTCGGCGGGGCGGTCATGGCCGCGCAATGAGCGCTTGCTGACTTCGATGCGCATCCGCACGCCGTCCAGTGCGATCGCCTGATCGCTTAACGACAGACGTCCGGCATCGGTGATGGTGTAGCGTTTTTTCCCGCCCTCGGCGTCGCCCAGGATCATCTCGCTTTCTTCAAGGAAGGTCAGGGTCGGGTAAATCACACCGGGGCTGGGGCTGTACGCGCCGTCGAACATGCTTTCGATCTGGCGGATCAGGTCATAGCCGTGGCAAGGCTGCTCGGCGATCAGCGCCAGCAGCAGCAGTTTCAGATCACCGGGGGCGAACACCCGGGGGCCGCGTCCACCGCGTTCGCGGCCGGGGCCAGGGCGTTTCTCGAAGCCGTCGCGGCCGTCGCTGTGTTCGCGGTGGGGGGAATGATGGTCTCTCATTTTCCTTCTCTCTCGTCGTATTTAGATACAACTTAAGATATATCTTAATGCGAAAGCAAGGTGTTTTTTGGGCAGCACCTTTCAAGCGACGAGTGGCAGGCAACCTGAACGTTGACTTTCAATTGGCGTGGCACGCTTACTCTTTAGTTACTGCGAGTTGAGAGTTAATTAAAGTCATTGCTCTAATAATTACTGAGTTTATATTATAAAAGTCCTCGAAAGTCCCAAGTTTGTTAGTTGAAAGCGCTGTATGTTTTTTTCCGTAAAACTGTATGTAGGGCACAGCCTACAGTTGTTGTGTTGTGATTCTTGTTTTTGTTCTTTTTTCTGGCTGGTCATGGGGGCGATTAACTACGTGATTGTCGGAAGTTGCTTGCTTATTTTCCAGAGCGAACAGTCGATCATGGTCTGGCGTTGGAAGTGCAGGTAAACATGACCGAACCTGGTAGGTGTTGTTTGAACTTTCAATGATCTAATCACTTAAAAAAAACAGGTACTGATCGATGTTCAAAAAAATCGCATTTGCTGCTCCTCTGGCCGTCCTGGCACTGGGTTCGTCCATGGCATTCGCCGCAGAACCGATTAACCAGGTCATCAACATCAAGGCGTTCGTTCCTACTTCGCTGTTCAATGTTGCGCCGCAAAACCCGGATTTCGGTCGTGACGAAACCATGTCCCAGCAGGGCAGCGGTGATCTGACTACCGTACGTGGTCTCTTCAACATGAAACACACCGACCCGAAAGGTGCCATCAACGCACTGATCGATGGTGACGCGGCGCTGTACAACGGCCGTGACAGCATTCCACTGACAGTTACGATTGGTGGCGTTGAATTGGGCAGCACCACCACTGAAGTCGTCAACGAACTGGACTCCGTACCGGGCGTGCAACGGGAAATGGTCATCAGGGCCCAAACTCCGACAGCGACCCAGACGGGTGATTACTCAACCAGTTTTGCCGTGGTATTTGAACCTGTTATCAAGCCGTAATTGAAATATCTTTTTGAATAAAGTTTTTTATTCAGCGGTCTTGCCCACTTGTCATCACTGGATGACAAGTGGGCGCCGACTTCTTATGTAATTGAGATTTCAGATCATGTTCCCGATGACTCCCATCGCGACCGCGCTCGCACTTTTTTTGTGTGCCAGTGCCGTCGCTGCCCCCACTAACAACGACAACACACCGCGTAGTCTGCTTGCGCAGGCCAAAGGGTTGCCGGCGGAATTCGAAGAGCACTTCTTCGATGTGCCATTAGCGGTTCGGGTGGAGCGTGATCAGCAGTTTCTCGGTGAGGCAATGATCGTTTTGACCAAAGATGATCGTGTCACCTTGATAGATTTTACCGACGTCGGTGACAGTCGCATCCCCGCCAGTGAGCGAGAGGTCTGGGCCAGTTACCTGAAGCAAGGCGTTGCCTTGGGTGCCTGCCAGGGCAGCTGCCCGGAACAGATGCAGGCGGTGCATTACAACCTGCAGAACTCACTGCTTTCGATGGCCACCGAAAATGCCGAGCGCGATGTCGAGACCCCGCGTTATTACGAATTACCCGACGGCGGCAGTACTGGCCTGATCGTGCGCAACCAGCTCAACCTCAATGGCGGCCAGGATCAGGACCTGGGTGGGCGCTATGGTCTTGAGGCCAGCAGCAGCCTGGGTAACTGGACCCAGCGGGTGAACCTGCAACTGGCCCGGCTCGGTGGCCCGGATGACAAGCTCTATCACGCGGTTCACGAGTTATTCAGCCAGCGGGAATTGCAGGGCAGTTTTCTGCGACTCGGCTATTTCACCCCCAGCTCCGAAGGCCTTACCCGACAACTGCGCTCGTTTGGTGCCAGCCCCGATACGGCAGCAGGCCTGATGTACGGCAGCTCCGACAGTCTGGCGATCAACAGCTCGGCACCCAGCGTTTATCCGATCTACGTCACGGCCAACCGCCAGGCGTCGGTGGAGATTTTTCGCAACGGCGTCTTGATCAACACCCAGGCTATCGGTGCTGGCCTGCAAACCCTCGATACGCGGTCATTGCCCGGCGGCATCTACGAAGTCGAGGTGCGGTTGATCGAAGACGGCCAGATCACCTCGACCACCGAGGAGCTGGTGTACAAACCCACCAACTGGCGTAACCACGATGAGCGCTGGCGCTACAGCCTGTTCGCCGGCCAGGAAAGCAAATTGCTGAGCAATTGGGATCAACAGTCCCATGGCGATTTGACGGCCGGTGCGGCAGTCAATTACCTGCTGCATCCGCGGGTGATTCTGGGGTTGTCGGCGCGTCAGCTGCAGGACAAACAGCAGTATGGTTCGTCGATCGACTGGTCCCTGGCCAACAACACCAGCCTGTATGCCAACCTCTATCAAACCAAAGACCACGGCACCGGCATGGACCTGCAAGCCCTCTACAACTACGGCTCAGGCAATCTTTTCGCCACGCACACCCGCAGTTGGCTGGACACCACCAATACGTATGAAAACTTGCCGGACGGCACACGCATACGCCAGCGCAACGTGTTCACCGGCCAGACCAGCAACAGCTCACTGGCGATCAACCATCGGCTCAGCAGCAAGAATTCATTCAATGGTCGGGTTTCCTACAGTGAGGGCAACACGGAAGGTGTCGCGCTTGATCTGGGCTGGTCGCAAAGAACCCGGTTGTTCGGCAGTGACGCCAGTTGGCGCTTCTCGGTGTTCGACCGGCCGGGCAGTTTCAGCAGTGGCGACGAACGTAATCGCGGGGTCGACCTGAGCGTCAACGTGGCGCTCGGCGGACCGGGTGAACAATGGTCGGGCAGCATCGGCACTCGTACGGCCCGGGAGGGCGGACGCGACAACAACGGCTCGCTGACCTATAGCAAAACCCTTGAAGACCACGTTCTGCAAAACGTCTCGGTCATGGCCCTCGCCGACACTTATGGCGTGGGCCTTTCCGGACTCAGCAGTTTCCGGACCGACACGTTCAATGGCGATGCCTTCGTCCAGCGGTCGTCCTACAACGGCAATTACACCGGCGGCTTGAACTTCGACAGCACCGTGGCCGTGGGCGGGCAGCACATCGTCATGAGCAGCGAGCAACACCGCGGTGGCGCCGGGATGATCATTGATGTGGAAACCGATCTCGATGAGATCGCCCTGCGAGCCGACGACTTCAGCGGCGGCAGTGCGACGTTGCGGCCCGGCCGCAACTACGTGCCGCTGACCGCCTACAAAAACAGTTCGGTCAGCTTCGACTTCGAAGGCAATCACGTGCCGTCGGCGAGCATTCAGCCGCCGCGCACCCGCTATCACCTGAACAAGGGCGGGGTGGATTACAGAAAGATCACCGTGAGCAAAACCCTGACCGTGCTCGGTCGGTTGCTCGACCCCCAGGGCAAGCCGCTCAAGGGTCACCACATCATCAATCATGCCAGTCGTGGGGTGACGGAAGTGGACGGTTTCTTCTCCATGGAAATGAACGCCGGTTCGCCGACGCTGGAAGTACGACGCGGCGAGCAGTTGCTGTGTCAATTCCGGCTTGATCCGAGCAAGGCCCGCACTGAAAACAACCTGTTGCTGATCGGCGATCTTCGGTGCACCAGCGATACGTTGGCGCAGGGGCCCGACACCCTTCATGCACCGGGTTGATGAGCGGTTCAAGGACTCAATCAAGGCTGCTCACAGGTCACCACCAAGAGGACAAGAAAATGAATTATCGATGGGCACTGCTGTTTGCTGGCTGGTTGCCGCTGATGGCCAATGCGGGGCCGGCGATCAATGTCGGGGTGGTCTACGACTACTTGGACGCTGACAAAAGTACGTACTTGAAACGGGTGTTCAACGGCGGCGATGCCACGGCCTTCGTCAAGGTCAATATCCTGGAAATCGTCTATGACGCGGATGGCACCTCGCGGGAAATTCCTCTGACGGCTCAGGCCGATATGGCTGCCCGCAACGGTCTGATGGCCAGCCCCGCACGCTTGATCGTTCCGGCCAACGGCATGCAGGGCACCCGTCTGGTGTACATGGGCAAGCGGGACCGTGAGCGTTATTTTCGAGTGCGATTTGTGCCTGTCGTACCGGAAAAGGAAGACGAGTTCGCCGTGTCCAGCGACGAGCGCGAAGCGTACAAAAAAGGTCTGTCAGCCGGGGTCAATGTGCTGGCCGGTTACGGCACGATATTTTTTGTCCGACCCGAGCAAACACGCTTCGACAGCACGATCGATGACGGCCCGGGTCAGTACCGCATCCGCAATCAAGGCAATTCGGTGGTGGTGATCGATGAGTTCAGGGACTGCTCGGCCAAGAACGAATCCGACTGCCAGCCGACCACCAAGCATCACATCCTGCCGGGCCGCACATTCCAGTTCGACAAACAGAGCGGTCGCGAATATCGCTTCACGATGATCGAAGGCAAGGCTACGAAGGTGCTGGAGCTCAAGGGCTGAAGCTCGCTGCGCAAGCGCCATTTTTGACCGTGTCAGGTGATTAATCATGTTCAAGGCAACACTCGTAACTACATCGCTGGCGCTGCTCATAGCGGTCAGTGGCGTCGTTCAGGCGACCGCCTTCCGGGAAACCTTCGAGGTGGCGGTGACCATTCCCATCGCGGAGTTTTACGTGATCCCGTCGGAACCGGGCTGGATTCATCAGCAACAACTGCTGCCCTATAGCCCGATAACAAACCGGTTGGCTCCGTTGCGCAAAAACTTCGATGTGAAAAATACCAACGGCGGTATTTCCGCCAGGCTCAGTGTCGAGCCGTATCTGAGCAATGGCCAGGCCGGTGAAGACATTCCCTTGATCGTGACGTTCAACAGTAAGCGACTGACTGTGGACGCCGAAGAGGTGATTTCCGAACTGGATGGCCGGGCCGGCCGGCGCGTAGGTCTGGAAGTGGCCGCAGTGGAAGTGCCGAATGGTTATCAGCCGGGCAGTTACTACGGCAGCGTGTACATGATTTTCGAGGCCTTGGCGCCTTAGCTGGACGTGATGGAAAACGCTCTGAAGGTGAATCGCAAGACCGCCTCAAGAACGGCCACTTTGCTGCTTTTCAGGACCCAAATGATGTATTTAAACAAGAGAATTACAAAGAACCGTGCTTCGGTACTTGCTCTCGGGGCGTTGTTGTTTCTGCACTTGCAGGCCGCCAGTGCCGATGACCTCGTCTATGAAATCGAGGCGTTATTTGAGCCGAATGTGAACAAGCCGACTGAAAACATCTTTAAAAATACCACGCCAATAAGCAGCATTTGCCGGGTTCATATTCCCGCACAATGCAAAAGCCTGAACATTTTCAGTCTTCGATTTGAAGGGTTCGCCGCAGACAGCACAGGGCCCTTTCTGGCGAACCATACAAACCCCAGAGAAGGAGCAATGTTCAAGGTTCCTTCGACGTTCAAAGACGTGGTGGTAAATCATGTCGGTACGAACAGAACGGAGGTTGTTCAAATGCGGATTGCCGGCGTCGGCTCGGCGTGGAAAATGCCTCGACCACCCGGGGTCAGCGCCTGGGCACCGGAGGCGGGAGGGGGCTGGATCGCTCAATGGCGGGAAGCCCCCAGCCCGTGCATGAGAACTGGCCATCTGGCGGCAGGCGTCAGGGACGCCAGTTTTTTCTGGCTTGTGCCGGAGGGGGCGGGTGCCTGCAGCCGGCAACCGTCGATGGATGTCAATTGGTTCACTTTGCGCTCACTTGAATTTGCCTACGAACTCAAAACGCCTAATCCATTGGGGATGTCCGACGGGCAGTACACAGGCACCACGAGTTATTCGGTGGGTCGAAGTAATGACTTCGATTTCGGTGACCTTATGAATGTCGTGAGCGGTAATACTTTCATATTCAACTTCACCCTCACTGTGAAGCATCAGCTGAAGATCGAGGTTCCACCGGGCGGCAATAAAGTCGAACTGGTGCCCCAGGGCGGCTGGCAAGCCTGGCTGAATCAAGGACGCAAACCGACGCGGTTGTTCAGGGACCAGACCTTCAGCGTTTCGTCCTCCTCGGCTTTTAAAATGACGTTGGAATGCCAGCATCAGGCTAACAACACCTGTGCCTTGAAGGATCCGGTGTCTGATCAGACGGTGGCGCTGGATATTGCCGTGAGCTTGCCCTATGGCTTGACCAGCCGTGGCGGAGATGCCGTCAAAAGCCGTCCCTTGCGTTTGGATGGCGTGGGTACTGATTTCTTCCAGCCCGTTTTTTATGTGAGTCGTGGGGAGGGAACGCTGCACTTCGAAGTCGGACGCGACGAAGTCGAGAAAATGCTGGTAACGGATGTTGCCAGTACGTATTCCGGCGATGTCACGGTTATCTGGGATTCGGAAGTTTGATAGAAAACTGTGGGAGCGAGCTCGCTCCCATAGGCGAACCCGGCACCAGCGGTGTGGCTCGCGCAACGGGCGACTCAGCTCGCCCTCTGAATGGAGGCGCTCAACGCTGCGCCGTCTCGACCGGCAGGCACATCGTGTGGCTACCCGGCTGCAGGTACGGCGTCAGAATCGGCGCCATCCCCTTGAGTACTTGCACCGGTAACGCCGAGGTGAACTTGAACGTTTCGGCCGATTTCCCGGGTACGAACGCAGTCATCGTGCCGAAGTGACGATCGCCGATGAAGAACACGAAGGTCGCGGTGCGGTTGATGGATTTCGAACTCAGAATTCGCCCGCCCGAACCGAAGGCTTCGATGCGGTTGTCCCCGGTGCCGGTCTTGCCGCCCATGCCTAATGCTTTGCCATCGGGCGTCACGAAACTGCCGGACACGCGCTTGGCCGTACCGGCATCCACCACCTGCGACAACGCTTCACGCATGGCCGTGGCCACCTCGGAAGGCATCACCCGTTTACCGACATCCGGATCATTGATCAGTTTGGTTTCATAGGGCGTGTTCGCTGCGAAGTGCAGGCTGTCGATGCGCAGTGTCGGCATGCGCACGCCGTCGTTGAGGATGGTACCGATCAGCTCCGCCAATGCTGCCGGACGGTCGCCGGAACTGCCGATGGCGGTGGCCAGCGACGGCACCAGGTGATCGAACGGATAGCCGACTTTCTGCCAGCGCTGGTGAATGTCGAGGAACGCCTCGATCTCCAGCATGGTGCGAATGCGGCTGTCACGGGCACCCTTGTGACGGCTTTTGAACAGCCAGCTATAGACTTCCTGGCGTTCGAACTGGCTGGCTTTGACGATCTGGCTGAACTTGGCGTCGGGGTTGTTCAACAGGTAACCCATCAACCACAAGTCGAGCGGGTGAACCTTGGCGATGAAGCCCTGGTCCGGCAAGTCGTAGGCGCCAGGGCCGTAGCTTTCATAGAGCCGTTGGAGGCGTTCGTCGGTCAGTTTTTCGGTGAGCTTGGCGCCTTTGAGGTGCGAGCGCACGAACATGTTGAAGCTTTCCTGACTGGCCTGTGGCAACAGGTAACGATGCACTGCGGCCATGCGAATCGGTGTCGGGCGCATGCTGTCGAGGAAGGTCTCGAGCCGCGCCTGGGTGTCCTTGTTCTTGTACTTTTTCCAGAACTTCAGCAGGAACGATGTGCCTTCGCGGTCGGCAAACGAGGCCAGGTATTCCTGACGCC
The DNA here is from genome assembly GCF_030053095.1 of Pseudomonas sp. PMCC200344. Classification (NCBI taxonomy): domain Bacteria; kingdom Pseudomonadati; phylum Pseudomonadota; class Gammaproteobacteria; order Pseudomonadales; family Pseudomonadaceae; genus Pseudomonas; species Pseudomonas sp. PMCC200344. Next base: position 1,247,184 of record NZ_CP125618.1, read on the forward strand.
GAGGGTCGCGGTCGTCCTTGAGCAATTCGGCGCTGCTATTGGCCCCGGAATACGTGGTGTAACGCACCAGGTCACGCATCAGCCGAATGAACGGCAGGTTGATCGACTCGCGCAGGGCATCGCGCAGGGTAGGGAGGCGGCCGTTGTCTTCTTTGCGAAAGTTAACGAATGTGTGCAGCCCGCCACCGGTGAAAAAAGCTTCGCCGGGGCTGGCCGAGTATTTGCGATCCAGCGCAGCGCCGAGCATGCCTGGCAAGTTGCGGTCTTTGTTCTCGATCAGGTAATCGACGGCCCAGCGACTCAGGCGGTCCTGATCAGGGACGTCGACCTTCTTCAGTTCCGGGACGGTCATCGTTGCGTACTTATCGTGCAGCTCGGCGATGATCTGCAAATAGGTGGTCAGCACACGCATCTTGGCGGTGGAGCCCAGTTCCAGCTTGCTGCCTTCATTGATATCGAACGGCTGGTCGGTGCTGTCGGTCTGCACCCGCACCCGCGAGCCGTCCGGGGTCAGTTCGAACAGCGTGAAGCTGTAGCGCACTTGGGTGGTGCTGGTGGGGGTCAGCAGGCGTTCGCCCATCAAGCCGATCTGCGCCGCAAACACAGGGTCGGCCAGATGCTTCAGGTACTCGGTGGCCTGGGTTTGCAACTCGCCTTGCAGGGTGCTGGTGGCGGAAAGATCAAGGCGATCGAGGTCGTACAGCGGACGGTTGAGCAACCCGCCCAGACGACTGCGTGCCACGCTGATGCCCTTGTTGGTTTCGATCGGCTGAATGGTTGGCTGTGTCTGCCAGTCGCGATAGGTCACTTTGCTGGTCAATGCCGCTGCCGCGAGTGGCGCATCGATCACGCCATTCAGTGCCAGCAGACGAATGTGGCTCTCGGTGAGGTCGGCCAGTTCATCGTGGCCCTTGGTCAGGTAGTGGGAAGGGCGGCGCTGGGCAATCATTAAAGACAGCATCTCACGCAGGGCCAGACCTTTTTCCGACATGCTTTTCGGATCCGTCTCCTTGCTGGCCAGCCGCTCGTTGGCCTGGTTGAAATCGGCGCCGTACCAGACGCGCAAACCTTCGGCCATGCCATGCACTTCACCGTGGCCCGGCACTGCCGACAGGGGCACGCTGTTGAGGTAATCGCGAATCACGTTCTGCCGGGCTTCGAGGGTCTGCGGTCCGGCCTGATAGGCGCGCACACTGGCAGAAATCATCTGACGGATTTTTTCCGCACCTGACACGGTCAGGCCATTGGGCGAATGCCGGTACTTCTCAAGTTGCGTTGCCAGGGTACTGCCGCCCGCCGACTGGCCCGGCAGGTGCAACAACTTGGCGACCTGGGACCACGCCGCCATGCCGAACCGAGGCCAATCCACGGCAGGGTTGGCCCGGGGCTGACGGGGATCGAGCAGAAAGCGGTTTTCGATGAACAGCAAACTGTTGACCACCACGGGGGGGATCGCCGCAAAGCTTGAATACAGTTGTTGTGGGTACTTGTACTGGTAAAGCGGTGCCGCACGGCAATCGGTGATCGACAATCCAGCCTGGATTTTTTCCGCGTAGGGCACGAAAAAGCCATTGCCGGTGTAGTCCATCAACTTTTGGGAAAACCGGGTCTGGGACGCCACAACGTAGTCACGCTTGATCAGACGCGGCAGGAATTCATCCAGGGAGCTGTAGCCCAGGCGCAGGTCGAAAGGACCGGCGCCGGGATAGTGAATGGCATCGCTGGGACCGGGTTTTAGCTCGTAGCTCAGGGTGGCGGCGAATTGGCTGAGTTCCCGGGATTGAAACTTCGACGTACGCATTTCCTTGGCCGCGGCCAGCCCCAGGACAATCAGAATTATCAGCAACAACAACCAAAACGCCCCCCAACCGTGCTTCGTACGACTGCGAGAGGGTTTTTCAGGTAAAGGCGCTTCATCCACACGTTCAGTCGGAACCACATTTTTTCTCGGATCGGTTTGCCATAAAACGCCCATAGTCGACTGATCCATTCACGCAGATTGAGAGGACTTGTCTGAAGCTTAGACGGTGGTTGGCCTTGGTGAAAAAATTGTGAATACACAAATCTTGAATTCTCATCGTCAAGCGCTCCCCTGTGTCCTTTCATACCGCATCCACAGGTTTTACGGCTGCTGCGCAACTGAACGGGGATATAAAGCTGCTGGCGAGCGAACGCTCGGCCTGATGAGTGGTGAGAAGCAAGGCGGGTATGCGCTAATGCCAATCAGTTAAGCCAAAACGCGATCCGTAGCAGCTGGCGAAGCCTGCGTTCGGCTGCGCAGCAGTCGTAAAACCTGAGTTTGCGGTCTTCCTGAAACACCGCATCGTCTGATTTCACGACTGCTGCGCAGCCGAACGCAGGCTTCGCCAGCTGCTACGGATTGTGTCGTACCTTGACTGATCGGCATTAGGGTATGCGCTGCTTTGCTTTTTGTGGGGGCGAGCTTGCTCCGGGCGGCGTTTCGACGATGACTGACTGCCAGGCACTAACAACCTAAACCTTGGCACTCACCTCACTGCGATTAACCAACGCATCCAGCGCATCATTCAAACTCGATGCCTTGTCGCCAATCAGCAGATGCCAAATCCCACCTTCCAACTGACTCACACCCTGGCAACCGAGCGCCTTCAAATCACATTCCGACAACGCCTTGCCATCCGCCAGCTGCAACCGGATCCGGGTCATGGCGATGCAATCCATTTGCAACACATTCTCGCCGCCGCCCAAAGCGTTCAGCCATTGCTGTGCTTCTGAATTCGCCACCGCAGCAGGTTTCGGCGCATCGATAACAGCAGGAGGGGAGGAAACAAGTGCGCGCCCCAACGCAGGCATTGCCAAGCGAATCTCATCGGCAATGCTGTCTGCCATCGGCCCGACCACGACCTGCAAACTCCCACCCTTGCCCGGACGCACAACCGCCATCGCCCCCAGCGCTTTCAACTCCGCATCGTTTGCCTTGTTGCGGTCCACCATGTCCAGCCGCAACCGAGTGGTGCACGCACCCACGGTGATCAAATTCTGTGCACCACCCAGCGCCTTGATGTAAGCCCCGGCCCGTTCATTCTCGGCGATGACTACTTTGTCGCCATTCAAAACATCTTCACGCCCCGGCGTCTTCAAGTTGAACCGACGAATGCAGAAATCAAACACCACGTAGTAGATCAACGCATATGCCAGGCCCACCGGTACCATCAACCAGCCGTTGGTGGATTTTCCCCAGCCGAGAATCATGTCGATCAAACCACCGGAAAACGTAAAGCCAAGATGGATATTCAGCAGGTTGGTGATCGCCATCGACAGGCCAGTCAGCAACGCATGCACTAGATAAAGCAGCGGCGCGAGGAACATGAAGGCGAATTCGATCGGCTCAGTGACACCCGTCAAAAACGACGTCAGCGCCATCGACAGAAAGATCCCGCCCATGACCTTGCGGCGTTCCGGCAGGGCGTTGCGGTACATCGCCAGGCACGCGGCCGGGAGGCCGAAGATCATCATCGGGAACATGCCGGTCATGAACTGGCCGCCCTTAGGGTCGCCGGCGAAGTAGCGCGACAGGTCGCCGGTGACGATGGCTCCGGTGGTCGGGTCAGTGAAGTTGCCGAAGACGAACCACGCCATGTTGTTGAGGATGTGGTGCAGCCCGGTGACGATCAGCAGGCGGTTGAAAACGCCAAAGACGAACGCGCCGAAGCTGCCGCTTTCCATCATCAACGTGCCGAAGCTGTTGATGCCGTGTTGGATGGGCGGCCAGATCAAGCCAAAGATGACGCCCAGGCCGACGGCGGCGAACCCGGTGACAATCGGCACGAAGCGCCGGCCGCCAAAGAACGCCAGGTACTCCGGCAGTTTGATGTCCTTGAAACGGTTGTACAGCGCGCCGGCCATCAAGCCGCTGACGATCCCGGCGAGCATGCCCATGTTGATGCTCGCGTCGAGCACCTTGAGGGTGGATATCATCACCAGGTAGCCAATGACTCCGGCGAGGCCTGCGGTGCCGTTGTTGTCCTTGGCGAAACCGACCGCGATGCCGATGGCGAAGATCATCGCCAGGTTGGCGAAGATCACCTGGCCGGCGTCGTGGATGATCGCGATGTTCAGCAGATCGGTGTCGCCCAGGCGCAGCAACAGGCCGGCGATCGGCAGGATCGCGATCGGCAGCATCAGCGCGCGACCGAGGCGTTGCAGGCCTTCGATGAAGTATTGGTACATGGCGGATCTCCCTGGGTTCTTGTTTTTGTTGTTGTGAGCTCAGCTCAGAGGCCATTGCTGGTGACAGGCGTGACGCACAGCAGCGGCGCTGCTCAACTTGAGCAGATCCTGGCTGATGCGTCGGCATTCGGCGGCGTCCAGGTGACGGACGCGGTCCTTGATTTCACCGATCTGCACCGGACTGATCGACAACTCGCTGACGCCCAGGCCAATCAGGACCGGCGTGGCCAGCGGATCGGAGGCGAGCGCGCCGCAGACACCGACCCAACGGTTATGCACCGCAGCACCGGCGCAGGTCTGGGCGATCAACCGCAGCAGCGCCGGGTGCATGGCGTCGACCCGCGAAGCGAGGCCAGCGTGGTCGCGGTCCATGGCCAGGGTGTATTGCGACAAATCGTTGGTGCCGATGGACAGGAAGTCCGCATGCTCTGCAAGCTGCTCGGCCAGCAGCGCGGCGGCGGGGACTTCGATCATCACGCCCAGCTCCGGGCGCTCATTCACACCGAGTTCAGTGCACAACGCGTCGAGGCGCTGGCGGATGTGCAGCAGCTCATCGACTTCGGTGACCATCGGCAACAGGATCCGGCAGCGCGACAGTGGGCTGACATGCAGCAAGGCGCGCAGTTGCTGATCGAGGATTTCCGGACGGACCTGAGCCAGGCGAATACCGCGCAGGCCGAGCACTGGATTGGCCTCAGCCGGCAGCGGCAGGTAGTCGAGTTGCTTGTCACCGCCGACGTCGATGGTGCGGATGATCACCGACTTGTCGCCCATGGCGTCGAGCACGGCTTGATAGGCGGCGCGCTGTTCCTCTTCGTCCGGCGCGGTGCTGCGGTCGACGAAGAGAAACTCGGTACGCAGCAAGCCGACGCCGTCGGCGCCATTGGCCAGGGCATCAGCCGCTTCAGCGCTGGAGGCCACATTGGCGGCGACTTCAATCTGCAAACCGTCGAGCGTCAGCGCCGGGGTGTGAGCCTGAGCCTGTTGCTCGGCGCGGCGCTGTTGATGATCGAGTTGCGCCTGATGCACTTCGGCCAAACGTTCGGCATTTGGCATCAGTTCAAGGCGACCGCCATCGGCATCCAGCACAACCGCTTGGCCTTGCTGCTGATCCAGCAGCGTAGAACCCAGTGCAACCATGCACGGCAAGCCTTTGCCGCGAGCGAGAATCGCCACGTGGGAAGTCGCGCCGCCCTCGGCCATGCACAACCCGGCGACACCTTGCTGACTGAGTTGCAGCAGATCGGACGGCGTCAATTCATGCGCGGCGACGATGGCGCCGGCCGGCACGTCGTAGTGCCAGGTTTCGCCGAGCAGGGCGCGCAGCACGCGTTGTTTGAGGTCGCGCAGATCGTTGGCGCGTTCGGCCAACAATGGGCTGCCGAGTTGCTGGAGAACCTCGCACTGCACGTCGATCGATTGGCTCCAGGCGTGGGTTGCGGCCATGCCCTGGTCGATGGAGGTGTTCGCTGCGTTCAGCAGCGCCGGGTCTTCTAGCAAGGCGAGGTGCGCGGCGAAGATCGCTTCTTCGTCAGTGCTTTTATGTTTCCTGGCTTGGACCAGCGTGTGATCGATTTCGCTGCGCACGACGATCAGTGCGGTGTCGAGGGCTCGCAGCTGTTGCTCGGGATCATGGTTGCCGACGTCCACCGGCAGGCTGATTGAGTTCAAGCGGAACAACGGCCCGCCAACCAAACCGGGGGCTGCACAAACACCGTGCAGCACGCCCGCTTCTGCAACTCGGGTGCGTCGGGCAAGCGGTGTCGGCGCGGCGGCGTGGCTGTCTTCGGCCAGTGCTGTGGATAACGCGATCAGCAACGCCTGCAACGCTGCTTCGGCGTCCGGGCCCTGGCAACTGACCTGAACCTCGTCCTGCTCGCCGACAGCCAAACCCATCAACCCGATCAAGCTGTCGCAGGTCGCCGATTTGCCAGCGAAGTGCAGCTGCGATTTGCTCTTGAAACCTTGCGCCGTCTGACGAATCAGCGCTGCCGGACGAGCATGCAGTCCGCCGCGATGGGCGATACGTATGTGGCCGTAAATCTCTTCCCCGGATAGCTCCGCGTCAGCCTGCGCTCCAGGTGCGTGCCGACGAATGATGTGCAGCAATGGCTCGCCAACTTTTACCGACTTCAGCGTGATCGGTCGCGCCTGAAAGTCCTGGCTGTTGGTCAGGATCATCAGGCTGACCAGGCTTTTGCACTGTTGCGCGACCTTGTCCAGGTCATAGCGCAACAACGGTTGGCCGTTGCTGACTCGCGCGCCTTCCTTGACCAGCATCGAGAAGCCTTCGCCCTGCAACTCGACCGTGTCGAGGCCCAGGTGCAGCAGCAATTCGGCACCGTTGTCGGCACGCAGGGTGATGGCGTGGCCGGTGCGCGCGACGTGTACCACGATGCCGGCGCACGGGGCATGGAGGGTGTCGTTCAGCGGGTCGATGGCGATCCCGTCGCCCATGGCGCCGCTGGCGAACACCGGGTCCGGGACTTTGGCGAGCGTGAGCACCGGGCCGCTGAGCGGGGCGCTGAGGGTCAGCTCTTTATTATTGTTGTGCATGGCTCGGTCTCATCAGTAAAAACGGTTCGGATCAACTCGCCCTGTAGCAGCTGTCGAGTGAAACGAGGCTGCGATCTTTTGATCCTGCGTTGAAAAGATCGCAGCCTCGTTTCACTCGACAGCTGCTACAGGGTTCTCCACTCAGTGCGTGCGTGTCACTTTGCTCAAGTGACGCGGCTGGTCCGGGTCCATGCCTCGGGCGACGGCCAAACCGGCGGCCATGACGTAGAAACTCTGGATTGCCAGAATCGGGTCGAGGGCCGGGTGCTCGGCGCGGGTCAGGGTGAGGTCGCGTTCGGCAATGTCATCCGGTGCGGCCAGCAATACGCGGGCACCGCGCTGGCGCATGTCGGCGGCGAGGCTCAGCAAACCGGCTTGCTCGGCGCCGCGAGGGGCGAAGATCAGCAGTGGGTAATTTTCGTCGATCAACGCCATCGGGCCGTGACGGACCTCGGCGCTGCTGAAGGCTTCAGCCTGGATCGCCGAGGTTTCCTTGAATTTCAACGCAGCTTCCTGGGCGATGGCGAAACCGGCGCCACGGCCAATCACCATCAGGCGCTGGCAATCACGCAGGGCATCGATGGCCAGGCTCCAGTCCTGTTTTGCCGCCTCGCGCAAACCTTCCGGCAGTGCGAGGCCAGCCTCCAGCAATTGCGCATCCTCTTTCCAGTGGGCGATCAGACGGGCGCTGGCGCTGAGGGTGGCGATAAAACTCTTGGTCGCGGCAACGCTTTTTTCGGTGCCTGCACACAGCGGCAGGCTGAACTCACACGCGGCTTCCAGCGGCGAACTCTCGGCGTTGACCATCGAGATGCTCAGGGCGCCGCGCTTGCGCAGCAGACGCATGCTGTTCACCAGATCGGGACTTTGCCCGGACTGCGAGAAGGCGAACGCCACTTGGCCGCTGACCTTCAACGGCGCTTGCAGCATGGTCACCACCGACATCGGCAACGACGCCACCGGGAAGCCCAATTGCTGCATGGTCAGGTAGGCGAAGTAACTGGCGGCATGATCGGAGCTACCGCGAGCGACCGTCATCGCCACTTGCGGTGGTTGACGACGCAGGCGCCCGGCGATCTCGATCATCTGCGGGTCGAGTTGCTGCAATTGGGCTTGCACGGCCTCGAATGAGGACAGCGCCTCTTCAAGCATTTTTGAAGTCAATGTCTTCTCCTTCGACCATGACGGCGGTCAGTGTGAGTGAGCGATCGAGCCGCACGCAGTCGGCCCAGCTGCCGGGTTGCAGGCGCCCGCGTTCGGTGAGGCCGAGGTAGTCGGCGGGGAATTGCGAAAGACGTTGCGAGGCCTCGGCGATTGGCAAACCGATTTTCACCAGGTTGCGCAGGGCCTGATCCATGGTCAGGGTGCTGCCGGCCAGCGTGCCGTCGGGCAAGCGCACGCCGCCCAGGCATTTGGTCACGGTGTGGCTGCCGAGCTTGTACTCACCGTCGGGCATGCCGGCGGCGGCGGTGGAATCGGTGACGCAATACAGGCACGGGATCGAGCGCAGGGCCACACGGATGGCACCGGGGTGCACGTGCAGCAAGTCCGGAATCAGTTCGGCGTATTTGGCGTGAGCCAGTGCCGCGCCGACGATGCCTGGCTCGCGGTGATGCAACGGGCTCATGGCGTTGTAGAGGTGGGTGAAACTGCTGGCGCCGGCGTTCAGCGCGGCAACGCCTTCCTCGTAGCTGCCGAGGGTGTGGCCGATTTGCATGCGCACGCCGCGAGCGCTGAGATCACGGATCAAGGCGTCGTGGCCGGCGATTTCCGGGGCGATGGTGATCACCCGGATCGGCGCCAGTGCCAGGTATTCTTCGACTTCGGCCATCAACGCGGTGTGGGCGAAATTCGGTTGGGCGCCGAGTTTGCCGGGGTTGATGTACGGGCCTTCGAGGTGCACGCCGAGGACTCGGGCGCTGCCTTTCGGGCGCTGTTCGCAATATTCGCCGACGGCTTTGAGCACGCTGGAAATTTCTGCAGGCGGCGCAGTCATGGTGGTCGCCAGCAGCGACGTGGTGCCGAAACGCACGTGGGTTTTGGTGATGGTCTCGAAGGCTGACGCACCTTCCATGATGTCTTTTCCGCCGCCACCGTGAACGTGCAGGTCGATGAAACCCGGCAGCAGGTAAGGCAGGTCGTTGTCGGCCGGATCGCACGATTCGCCTTCGATCGACACGACCTTGCCGTGTTCGTGAATCAGCCGGCCGCGAACCCAGCCGTGGGCGGTGAGGATGTTGTCTTCGGACATGATCGGTTCTCGGTTCTTTAGCGGCGAAGCGGGTTATCGACGAAGCTCTGCGACAAAGTCGTAGTAGTCGTTGCGGCAATAGGTGTCGGTGACTTCGATCGGTGTGTTGTCTTCCAGATAACCGACCCGGGTCATCAGCAGCATGGCGGTGCCGGGGGCGATGCCCACCAGGGCGGCGAATTCGTCCGAGGCGTTGATCGCTTGAATGTGCTGCAGTGCACGGACGATCGGCTTGCCGATGCCGTCGAGGTATTCGTACAGGGAGTCGCCCACGGCTTGCGGCTTGGGAATGATCGAGGCGGGCAGGGTGCTCATCTCGATCGCCATTACCGTATCGTCGGCTTTACGCAGGCGTTTGAGCCGCGCGACCTTGTCGTTCGGCGAGAGGCCCAGGCGGATCAGTTCTTCGTGGGTCGGCGGAGTGATTTCACGCTCCAGCCATTGCGAGCCGGGGACGAAGCCCTTTAACCGCAGCATTTCGCTGAAACCCGAGAGGCGCGACAGCGGTTGTTCCAGGCGTGGGGTGATGAAGGTGCCGGAACCCTGGTTGCGGCGGATCAGGCCTTGCTCGAACAGAACTTCCAGCGCTTTGCGTGCAGTGACCCGGGAGATGCCCAGCATTTCGCTGAGGTTGCGCTCCGACGGCATGGCCTGTTCGGCTTTCCACTGGCCGGCATGGATCGCCGCTTCCAGATTGCGCGCCAGTTGCAGGTACAACGGCGTGGGCTGGGTGTCGTCAGGGCGTAGGGCCTGGAGGTCATTCATGTAGGTTTGGTCCGATGCGGATATAGGATTGTTGTCGCCCGGTGGTGGGGTGAAACCTAATACCACTTGAATACCATGTCAATGAGGCCACTTTGCTCAAGGCGCAGAAAAGCTTGCCCTGCTGGATGGCTGAAAGCATGTTGGTTTTAAGTGGTATTAGAGGTGGGGGTTTTGAAAGCAAAGATCGCAGCCTGCGGCAGCTCCTACCGATGGGAGTGGTATCTACCCGGAGCTGCCGAAGGTTCGGGCCGCGTTCGGACGATCTTTTGAATTTATTTTTTCGATGGCGACCGAAGGTAGCCAATTGATCGTTTTGATCGTTCCAGAGCATGGGAACGATCATTGTGGGGGGGAATTACGGACGGATTTCGATCATCGTGCCGTCCGGCACCAGATTCCAGACTTCGCGCATGTCTATGTTGCGCATGGCGATGCAGCCGTCGGTCCAGTCCAGCGTGTGGAACAGGTCTTCGGGGTTTTCTTCGGTGTCCGGGGTGCCGTGGATCATGATCATGCCACCGGGCTCGACGCCTTCGCGCCGGGCGCGGACGGAGTCACTGATGTTCGGGTAGGAGATGTGCATCGACAGGTTGAAACGGTCACTGGTCTTGCGCCAGTCCATCCAATAAAAACCTTCAGGCGTGCGTTTGTCGCCTTCCATGAGTTTCGGGCCGACGGGTCTTTTTCCCAATGAGATGCGATAGGTCTTGAGCGGCTTGCCGTCATTGATCAATTGCAATTGGTGGGCGGATTTGAGAACCAGGATTTTTTCGATGACTTTGCCGTCCAGGGTTTCCGCAACGGAAGCCTGGGAGATAACGACAAATGACAAGCAAAACAGGGCAAGCAGCCAGCGCATTGAAACGATATCCCTAAGAGGTGTCGCGACTATTAAGTTATAGGTGATTTTAGAACCAGGAGCGTTATGTGATGGCAGGCTGAGCAAGCGGCGGGATCGACTCGGAGCGCACGGGGTAGACCTCGGTCCGCCGGTCAGCGAAGAAGCATTCTAAGGTACGGCCCACTGTGCGGAAAGCCAGCTCGGACCAAGGGATGTCGGCTTCTTCGAAAAGCTGCACTTCCAGGCTCTCTTGACCGGCGCAAAAGTCCAGGTCCACCAGTTCGGCGCGGAAGAACACATGCACCTGGCTGATGTGCGGCACGTCGATCAACGTATAGAGGGTCAGGTTGCGCACCCGCGCGCAGGCTTCTTCGGCCGTCTCGCGAATGGCTGCCTGCTCGATGGTTTCACCGTTCTCCATGAAACCGGCGGGCAGGGTCCAGTAACCGAGCCGAGGCTCGATGGCGCGTCGGCACAGCAAGACCTTGGAGCCCCAGGTCGCCACGCAACCGGCGACGATATTGGGGTTCTGGTAGTGAATCGCCTGACAGCTGTCACAGACAAAACGCAGGCGCGAATCGCCCTCTGGAATGCGCTGGGTCACCGGGTTGCCGCACTGACTGCAAAATTTCATGCTTGGGTTCCTGAATGCTGCGCCTATCTTGGCGTGCGACGGTGTCTGTCGGCAAGTTGTCGTTTAGCGACATGCAGTGGTTATGGGGTTGGGCGGTCGGTTCGATTGGTGCATGATGCAAAGTAGAGAACAAATCGAGAAGACTCATGCTGGACGAGCTACTTCACCGGGTAAGCAACCACACGCCGCTAACCCTGGAAACCGACCGACGTTTCCCCGAAGCCGCGGTATTAGTGCCCATCACCCGCAGTGACGAACCTGAACTGGTTCTGACCCTGCGCGCCAGCGGGCTCTCGACCCATGGTGGTGAAGTGGCCTTTCCCGGAGGTCGACGTGACCCTGAAGACCCTGACCTGATTTTCACTGCGCTACGTGAGGCCCAAGAAGAAATTGGCCTGCCGCCGGGGCTGGTCGAAGTGATCGGCCCGCTGAGCCCGTTGATCTCCCTGCACGGCATCAAGGTCACACCCTATGTCGGTGTGATTCCGGACTTTGTCGAGTACCGGGCCAACGACGCCGAGATTGCCGCAGTCTTCAGCGTACCGCTGGAGTTCTTCCGCAAGGATCCGCGCGAACACACCCATCGCATCGATTACGAGGGCCGCAGTTGGTACGTGCCGAGCTATCGCTATGGCGAGTACAAAATCTGGGGCCTCACGGCGATTATGATCGTCGAGTTGATCAACCTGCTCTATGACGCCCAAATCAGCCTGCATCACCCGCCCAAGACTTATATCAACACCTGAAGCCATCGCTCGTATGGCCTGAACCCTGCTTTTTCCAAGTGAGCCTGCCTGGCCTTGAGGACAATAAGATGAAATATCGCCTGGGCGACGCCCGCGTCGAAACCCATCCGCAGAGCTGGGTTGCACCCAACGCCGTGCTGGTGGGCAAGGTCAAACTGGAAGAGGGTGCCAACGTCTGGTTCAACGCTGTGCTGCGTGGCGACAACGAACTGATCCTGATCGGCAAGAACAGCAACGTCCAGGACGGCACGGTGATGCACACCGACATGGGTTACCCGCTGACGATCGGCACCGGTGTGACCATCGGCCATAACGCCATGCTTCATGGCTGCACGGTGGGCGATTACAGCTTGATCGGGATTAATGCGGTGATCCTCAACGGCGCGAAAATCGGCAAGAACTGCATCATCGGCGCCAACTCGCTGATCGGTGAGGGCAAGGAGATTCCAGACGGTTCGCTGGTCATGGGCTCGCCGGGCAAAGTGGTGCGCGAACTGACCGAACCGCAGAAAAAAATGCTGGAGGCCAGCGCTGCTCACTATGTGCATAACTCGCAACGTTATGCCCGCGATCTGGTTGAGCAGGAAGAATGAGCGCCACTGAACGGCCGGTGCTATCGCCCTGCGTGAACATTTGCGCATTGGACGATGACGATATTTGCACCGGGTGTCAGCGCACGGTGGAAGAGATCACACGCTGGAGCCGGATGGACAACGAGGAGCGGCGCAAGGTGTTGGGGTTGTGTCATGAGCGGGCCAAATCCAGCGGTCTGCTCTGGATGATCGGCAAAACTCCCAACCTGTAGCAGCTGGCGGAGCCTGCGTTCGGCTGCGAAGCAGTCGTAAATCCTAAGTCCGCGGTGTGCCTGAATGACTGCATTGCCTGATTTTGCGACTGCTTCGCAGCCGAACGCAGGCTCCGCCAGCTGCTACAGGATTCGCGTTTGGGTTTGGTGCTTGTGTATGGCTGAAGTACCCTGTGCGCCAAATTGACAGGTATCCCGCCGACCCATGTTCTTCCTGATCGCTTACATCAGCAGCGTCGTGCTGATCAACTACGCCTTTTCCACCGCCCCGCACCTGGACATCATCTGGTCGGCCTGGGGTGGTTTGGTGTTCGTTTTGCGCGACATGGTGCAAACCCGTTTCGGCCATGGCGCGATCGCGGCGATGCTGGCAGCGCTGGTGTTGTCCTACGTGACGTCCGATCCCTCCATCGCGCTGGCCAGCGCCACGGCGTTCGCGGTGTCCGAATGCATCGATTGGCTGGTGTTCAGCATCACCAAGCGTCCCTTGCACGACCGCCTGTGGATAAGTTCGGCCCTGAGCATTCCCCTCGATACCTTCATCTTCTTCGGCATGATCGATGCGTTCACTCCAGGCGTGATCCTCACCGCCATGGGCTCGAAGTTCGCCGGCGTGACGGTCGTGTGGTTGATCATGGCCTGGCGCTTGCGCAAACAGGCCGTCGTCAGCTGAAGCCAAACCCGCAGGTTCATGTAAAATGCCGCGCTTTCTCCCCATGGGAAGCGCGCCAGGCGCTGCGACCCTCGATGATCCGCTTCTTGAGGACCTGAGATGACCCGTATCGGAACTCCATTGTCGCCAACCGCGACCCGCGTATTGCTGTGTGGTTGTGGCGAGTTGGGCAAGGAAGTGGTGATCGAGCTGCAACGTCTGGGCGTCGAAGTGATTGCAGTGGATCGCTACGCCAATGCGCCGGCCATGCAAGTAGCCCATCGCAGCCATGTGATCAACATGCTCGACGGCGCCGCCCTGCGTGCGGTGATCGAAGCCGAAAAGCCGCATTTCATCGTGCCGGAAATCGAAGCCATTGCCACCGCGACCCTCGTGGAACTGGAAGCTGAAGGCTTCACCGTGATCCCCACTGCTCGCGCCGCGCAGTTGACCATGAACCGCGAAGGCATCCGTCGCCTGGCCGCTGAAGAGCTGGACCTGCCGACCTCACCGTACCACTTTGCCGACACCTTCGAGGATTACAGCAAGGCCGTTCAGGACCTGGGCTTCCCATGCGTGGTCAAGCCAGTGATGAGTTCGTCGGGTAAAGGTCAGAGCTTGCTGCGTAGCGTCGATGATGTGCAGAAAGCTTGGGATTACGCTCAAGAAGGCGGCCGTGCCGGTAAAGGCCGCGTGATCATCGAAGGCTTTATCGACTTCGACTACGAAATCACCCTGTTGACCGTGCGTCACGTTGGCGGCACTACGTTCTGCGCGCCAGTCGGTCACCGTCAGGAGAAGGGCGACTATCAGGAATCCTGGCAGCCACAAGCCATGAGCCCGATTGCCCTGGCCGAATCCGAGCGCGTTGCCAAAGCCGTCACTGAAGCCTTGGGTGGTCGTGGTCTGTTTGGTGTTGAGCTGTTCATCAAAGGCGATCAAGTCTGGTTCAGCGAAGTCTCGCCGCGTCCACATGACACCGGTCTGGTGACGTTGATTTCCCAGGACCTGTCGCAGTTTGCGCTGCACGCACGGGCGATTCTGGGCCTGCCAATTCCACTGATCCGTCAGTTCGGTCCATCGGCTTCGGCGGTGATTCTGGTGGAAGGGCAGTCGACTCAGACGGCTTTCGCCAATCTCGGTGTTGCGTTGAGCGAGCCGGATACGGCGTTGCGTCTGTTCGGCAAACCTGAGGTCAATGGTCAGCGTCGGATGGGTGTGGCGTTGGCGCGTGATGAGTCGATTGATGCTGCTCGTGCTAAAGCGACCCGCGCTTCCCAGGCTGTCGTAGTAGAGCTGTAAACCGAGGCGCGGCTATCGCTAGCAGGCTAGCTCCCACAGGGTATTTGGTTGGTCACAGATTTTGTGTGCACCCAGTTTCCATGTGGGAGTCAGCCTGCTGGCGATGCTTCTGATTCAGGCAACCTGATTCAGATCGTTATCGCGCGTCTCCTTCAGGCACAGCACGGCAATCAAGCTCAGCACCGCCGCCCCCGACACATACCCGCCGACATAACTCAAGCCACCCATCGCCACCAGTTTCTGTGCGAAGAACGGCGCCGCCGAGGCTCCGACAATGCCGCCCAGGTTGTAGGCTGCCGACGCACCGGTATAACGCACGTGAGTCGGAAACAGCTCCGGCAGCAGCGCGCCCATCGGCGCAAATGTCACGCCCATCAGAAACAGCTCGATGCACAGAAACAGGGCCACGCCCCAGGTCGAACCTTGGGTCAGCAGCGGCTCCATCAGGAAGCCGGACAGAATCGCCAGCACACCGCCGATGATCAGCACCGGTTTGCGCCCGTATCGATCACTGGCCCAGGCCGACAGCGGCGTAGCGGCGGCCATGAACAGCACGGCGAAGCACAGCAGTGCGAGGAAGGTTTCGCGGGTGTAGCCGAGCGTCGACACGCCATAGCTCAGCGAAAACACCGTCGAGATATAGAACAGCGCGTAGCACACCACCATCGCCCCGGCACCCAGCAACATCGGCGCCCAGTAGTGGCTGAACAGCTCGACCAGCGGGATTTTCACCCGCTCCTGGCGAGCCATTGCGTTGGCAAACACCGGCGTTTCGTGAAGCTTGAGGCGCACATACAGGCCGACCATCACCAGCGCGGCACTGAGCAGGAACGGAATCCGCCAGCCCCACGAGCGAAACTGTTCGTCGTTCAGGGTCATTGCCAGCGTAAGAAACAGGCCATTGGCTGCGAGGAAACCGATCGAGGGGCCGAGTTGCGGGAACATGCCGAACCAGGCGCGTTTGCCCTTCGGCGCATTCTCCGTCGCCAGCAACGCCGCGCCGCCCCATTCGCCGCCGAGTCCCAGGCCTTGGCCGAAGCGCAGCACGCAGAGCAGGATCGGCGCCCAGGCCCCGATGCTGTCGTATCCCGGGAGCACGCCGATCAGTGTGGTGCACACGCCCATCAGCAGCAGCGAGGCAACCAGCGTCGATTTGCGCCCGATGCGGTCACCGAAGTGACCGAAAAGTGCCGATCCCAGCGGTCGAGCCAGGAAGGCGATGCCGAAGGTGAGGAACGCCGACAGCATCTGGGCCGTGCCGGAAGTTTGCGGAAAGAACACCGGACCGATTACCAGCGCAGCGGCAGTGGCATAGACGTAGAAGTCGTAGAACTCAATGGCGGTGCCGATGAAACTTGCGGTCGCCACGCGGGTGGCTGAGTTCGTCGGTTGCGCAGGCGCGGTGTCGTTATAAGTCGTACTGGTCGTCATGCGGTTATCCCTGACAGTCATGTGCCCCAGTGGAGCGAATTATTATGGTCGAACACCCAGGGATGTGGGCTTAGCGCAGAGTGCGGGTAGCACTTGGGTATGGCGGGGCTTGGGTAAGCGGCTCGATTATAGAAAGGCGGCTAACGATCGAACAAGGGGCAAACCCTTTGTGGCAGCTGGCGAAGTCTGCGTTCGGCGGCGCAGCCGTCGTGAAATCTGGCGATACGATCTTTCAGGTTAATCGTGGGCTCGGGATTTACGACGGCTGCGCCGCCGAACGCAGGCTTCGCCAGCTGCTTCAGAGCGTGATCGGTGGTGGTTATTGGAGAACGGGAACTAAACTGGTATGCCAGATCAGTACGCGACTGACCCGATTGTCTTCAGTCTCCAGAATCTCCAGCCGATAACGCCCAATCTTCAGGCATACCGCACTTTCCGGAATCGTCTCCAGCGCCTCGGTCACCAACCCGTTGAGGGTTTTCGGACCGTCGCTCGGCAAGTGCCAGCCCAGGCTCTTGTTCAATTCGCGAATCGACGCCGCCCCTTCGATCACCAGTCGACCATCGGCCTGTGGGTGGATGTGCGGGTTATTCAGGCTGTGCTGGCTTTCGAACTCGCCGACGATTTCTTCGAGAATGTCTTCCAGAGTCACGACGCCGAGCACTTCGCCGTACTCGTCGACCACCATGCCCAGGCGTCGCTGTTGTTTGTGGAAATTCAACAGCTGCAGTTGCAACGGGGTGCTTTCCGGCACGAAGTAGGGGTCGTGACAGGCTGCCAGCAGTGCTTCTCGGGTCAGACTGGCGTCGGACAGCAGATGGCGGATCTGCCGGGTATTGAGCACTGCCTCGACCTGGTTGATGTCGCTGTGGAAAACCGGCAAGCGTGTGCGTTTATTGGCGCGAAGCTGCTCAATGATTTCCTCGAGGGAGTCGTCCAGATTGACCCCGTCGACGTCGCTGCGTGGCACCAGAATGTCGTTGACCGTGATGTTGTCCAGCGCATGGATGCCTGACAGCGGGTGAGGGCGGCAGGCGGCGTGTTCGTGATCGTCGAGCCGATCGTTCGGCGCCTCGTCTTCGCTCTGCTGCACCACTCTGACTTTGCGGGCGAACGGTCGCATCAGCAGCTGGCTTATGCCACTGAGCAACCAGGCGACGGGATAGATGATTTTCAGTGGCGCGCCAAGCAAGGTGTTGCCCAGGGCCAGGACTGCGTCCGGATAACGGACGGCGAGGGTACGCGGCAGGTAGTCGGCGAACACCAGAAGCACGGCGCCAGCCCCCAGGCAGGCCACCCATGGACCGCTTTCCGCCCAAGTGAAAATCGCCAGCAAGGTGCTGATGACCACGACCAGTGCGCGGCACAGGGTGTTGCAGAGGATCAGGCTATTGAGCGAAAAGCTCAGCTTTGCCACCGGCTTGTCGCTCGAGCGCGAAGCTGTCCGCTGGGCGAGCAAGTGCTGTTGCGCAGCTTCGATGGCGGTAAACAGCCCCGACCATAAAATCAGCAGGGCCACTACCGCGAGCATCGGCCCTATGGGCAAGTCGTCCATTAATGCCGCCCGTCAGATATGCAGGATGTATTCACGAACCAGCTTACTGCCGAAATAGGCCAGCATCAGCAGGCAGAAACCGGCGAGGGTCCAGCGAATGGCCTTGTGTCCGCGCCAGCCGAGGCGGTTACGGCCCCAGAGCAGCACGCTGAAGACGATCCAGGCGATGCAGGCCAGCAAGGTTTTGTGCACCAGGTGCTGGGCGAACAGGTTGTCGACGAATAGCCAGCCGGAGATCAGCGACAGCGACAGCAGGGTCCAGCCGGCCCAGAGGAAGCCGAACAGCAGGCTTTCCATGGTTTGCAGCGGCGGGAAGTTCTTGATCAGGCCGGACGGGTGCTTGTGCTTGAGTTGATGGTCTTGAACCAGCAGCAGCAACGCCTGGAATACCGCGATGGTGAACATGCCGTAGGC
This sequence comes from Pseudomonas sp. PMCC200344, assembly GCF_030053095.1. Classification (NCBI taxonomy): domain Bacteria; kingdom Pseudomonadati; phylum Pseudomonadota; class Gammaproteobacteria; order Pseudomonadales; family Pseudomonadaceae; genus Pseudomonas; species Pseudomonas sp. PMCC200344. Next base: position 1,265,345 of record NZ_CP125618.1, read on the forward strand.
GAGGATCGACAGCAGGATGTGGGCGAGGATGCCCGGTTCTTCGTCGATGATCTGCACTGTGCCGGCGGGGGCCAACTGTGCGAGCAGCACGGTGGCGGCGCCGAGCGGGAACAACAATACAAGCAGGTTTTCCACCGGGATCCGCGAGCAGGCCAACAGGGTCAGGGCAATCACCGCGGCGGCAATCAGGCTGGCGGCGCTGAAAAAATCCAGGCCCAGGCCAATCGGTGTCAGCAGGTGGGTGAACAGACTGGCGCTATGAGCCAGCACGGCGAGCACGCCGAGCGTGACCAGCAGGCGTTTGTTCGCCTTGGCACCGGTGGCCAGACGAGTGCCCTGATAGAGGGTCGCAGCGGCATATAAGCAGGCGGCGGCGAGGGTAGTTAGCAAACTGGGTGACAAGGGGAGCATAAATCCTGTTAGGCAAGCCCGAAAGGCGCTGAGTTTGGCATAGAACCCCCGCAGCACGAAAGACCATGCAACCTGACGACGAGGTGTCCGCCAGACGCAGTCTTCGCTATAATCCGCGACCTGCCCACGCCGCAGGCTCGCCGAGCACATGTTTATTCCGGTCTGGGCCGCCATTATCCCGGTCTACACAGGGCCTGAAAGGATCGCGCAATGTTTGAAAACTTAACCGACCGTCTCTCGCAGACGCTGCGCCATGTCACCGGCAAGGCCAAGCTGACCGAAGACAACATCAAAGACACCCTGCGCGAAGTGCGCATGGCGTTGCTCGAAGCTGACGTCGCCTTGCCGGTCGTCAAGGACTTCGTCAATTCGGTCAAGGAACGCGCCGTCGGCACTGAGGTGTCGCGCAGCCTGACGCCGGGCCAGGCCTTCGTGAAGATCGTCCAGGCCGAACTCGAAAGCCTGATGGGCGCGGCCAACGAAGACTTGAACCTGAGCGCCGTTCCTCCGGCCGTCGTGCTGATGGCCGGTTTGCAGGGTGCGGGTAAAACCACCACCGCCGGCAAGCTCGCGCGCTTCCTCAAAGAGCGCAAGAAGAAGTCGGTCATGGTCGTGTCTGCGGACGTTTACCGTCCGGCGGCGATCAAGCAGCTGGAAATGCTCGCGGGTGAAGTCGGCGTAACCTTCTTCCCGTCCGACCTGAGCCAGAAGCCGGTCGACATCGCGCAAGCGGCTATTAAAGAAGCAAAACTGAAGTTTATCGACGTGGTCATCGTCGATACCGCCGGTCGCCTGCACATCGATGAAGAGATGATGGGCGAGATCAAGGCGCTGCATGCCGCGATCAATCCGGTCGAAACGCTGTTCGTGGTTGACGCCATGACCGGTCAGGACGCCGCCAACACGGCCAAGGCCTTTGGCGACGCGCTGCCGCTGACCGGTGTGATCCTGACCAAGGTCGACGGCGATGCCCGTGGCGGTGCCGCACTGTCGGTGCGCGCCATCACCGGCAAGCCGATCAAGTTCATCGGTATGGGCGAGAAGAGCGACGCGCTTGAGCCGTTCCACCCGGAGCGTATTGCTTCGCGCATCCTCGGTATGGGCGACGTGCTCAGTCTGATCGAGCAGGCCGAACAGACCCTCGACAAGGACAAGGCCGACAAACTGGCCAAGAAGCTGAAAAAGGGCAAGGGCTTCGACCTCGAAGACTTCCGCGATCAGCTGCAACAGATGAAAAACATGGGCGGCCTCGGCGGCCTCATGGACAAACTGCCAAACATGGGCGGTATGAACCTGGCGCAGATGGGCAACGCCCAGGGCGCGGCAGAGAAACAATTCAAGCAGATGGAAGCCATCATCAATTCCATGACCCCGGCCGAGCGCCGCGACCCTGAGATGATCAGTGGTTCGCGCAAACGCCGGATCGCCATGGGTTCCGGCACTCAGGTGCAGGACATCGGTCGCTTGATCAAGCAGCACAAGCAGATGCAGAAGATGATGAAGAAGTTCTCCGCGAAAGGCGGAATGGCCAAAATGATGCGCGGCATGGGCGGTATGTTGCCCGGCGGCGGCATGCCGAGAATGTAAATAATTTACGCAGGGGCTTGCCCTTGCACCTCCCACACGGAAGTGGGATCTCCAGCAAACCCGCACTTGGCGGGAGCTGACTGGCCGTTTTCAACGACGGCTCTATAGCAAATCTTGATGGCGGCCGATAGGCAGCCGGAAAAAGACATTTGCAAAAGTCCGGATATTCCTTAGAATATGCGGCCTTTCGGGCACCTATGCCCGCTGTGCCTTTAGATTTGCAGCACCGACTACAGGAACGATGTTCACATGCTAACAATCCGTCTTGCCCTTGGCGGCTCCAAAAAGCGCCCGTTTTACCACTTGACCGTAACCGACAGCCGCAACCCGCGCGACGGTTCGCACAAGGAACAGGTTGGTTTCTTCAACCCTGTTGCTCGTGGTCAAGAAGTCCGTCTGTCCGTGAACCAAGAGCGCGTAGCCTACTGGCTGAGCGTTGGTGCACAACCTTCTGAGCGTGTTGCTCAGTTGTTGAAGGACGCGGCTAAGGCTGCGGCCTGAGCAATATGAACGCGACGCCAGCTGTTGCTGATGATTTGATCGTTATCGGCAAAATTTATTCGGTTCATGGCGTTCGCGGCGAAGTGAAGGTGTATTCCTTTACTGATCCGACTGAAAACCTGTTGCAGTACAAAACCTGGACGCTCAAGCGCGAAGGTAATGTGAAACAGGTCGAGCTGGTCAGCGGACGTGGGAGCGACAAGTTCCTGGTCGCAAAGCTCAAGGGTCTTGATGATCGTGAAGAAGCGCGTCTTCTGGCCGGTTATGAGATCTGCGTGCCGCGCAACCTGTTCCCTGAATTGACCGACGGCGAGTACTACTGGTACCAGCTGGAAGGTCTGAAGGTCATTGATCAACTCGGGCAATTGCTCGGGAAAATCGATCATCTTCTGGAAACCGGCGCCAATGATGTAATGGTGGTCAAGCCTTGCGCTGGCAGCCTGGATGATCGCGAACGCCTGTTGCCCTATACGGAGCAATGCGTGTTGGCCGTCGACCTTGCCGCAGGCGAGATGAAGGTGGAATGGGATGCGGACTTCTAAGCGTGGCTAACTTGCGCGTAGAAGTGATCAGTTTGTTTCCCGAGATGTTCTCCGCCATCAGCGAGTACGGCATCACCAGTCGTGCGGTGAAACAGGGGCTCTTGCAGCTCACCTGTTGGAATCCGCGAGACTACACGACGGATCGACATCACACTGTGGACGATCGCCCATTTGGCGGTGGCCCGGGCATGGTGATGAAGATCAAGCCCCTGGAAGATGCGTTGGTTCAGGCCAAGGCAGCAGCCGGGGAGGCGGCGAAGGTAATTTACCTGTCCCCCCAAGGCCGTCAACTGACTCAGTCGGCGGTACGCGAGTTGGCGAATCTGGATGCATTGATCCTGATTGCCGGCCGCTATGAAGGCATTGACGAGCGTTTTATAGAGGCTCATGTCGATGAAGAGTGGTCGATTGGCGACTATGTACTGTCTGGCGGCGAGCTGCCGGCGATGGTCCTGATCGATGCGGTTACACGACTGCTGCCTGGAGCTTTAGGGCATGCGGACTCCGCCGAGGAAGATTCCTTTACGGATGGTTTGCTGGATTGCCCGCACTACACCCGACCGGAGGTGTATGCGGATCAGCGTGTTCCCGACGTGTTGCTAAGTGGCAATCACGCGCATATCCGGCGTTGGCGTTTACAGCAGTCCCTTGGTAGGACCTTTGAACGACGCGCCGATCTTCTGGAAAGCCGCTCGCTTTCTGGAGAAGAGAAGAAGCTGCTCGAGGAATACATCCGCGAGCGGGACGATAGTTAACAACGTATCGATGGTAGATCCGACGATTTACCTTAGGAGCACAGCATGACTAACAAAATCATCCTTGCACTCGAAGCAGAGCAGATGACCAAAGAGATCCCTACCTTTGCCCCGGGCGACACTATTGTCGTTCAGGTGAAAGTGAAGGAAGGCGACCGTTCGCGTCTGCAAGCGTTCGAAGGTGTTGTTATCGCCAAGCGTAACCGCGGCGTAAACAGTGCTTTCACCGTTCGTAAAATCTCCAACGGTGTTGGCGTAGAGCGTACTTTCCAGACCTACAGCCCGCAAATCGACAGCATGGCCGTTAAACGTCGCGGTGACGTACGTAAAGCCAAGCTGTACTACCTGCGTGACCTGTCCGGTAAAGCAGCTCGCATCAAGGAAAAACTGGCTTAAGTCCAGCTTCCGATGCAGAAAAAAGCAGCCTACGGGCTGCTTTTTTGTTGCCCGCGATTTATCTTCCTTGGCCGTATTGCCGGTCTTGCCTGAGCCTTTATGCCCGCCATCGATCATCCACTGATAGACCAATTCCTCGACGCTCTGTGGCTGGAGAAAGGTCTTTCCGATAACACCCGCGATGCCTATCGCAGCGACCTGGCCCTGTTCCACGGCTGGCTGCAGGAAAAAGGGTTGGAGTTGGTCAATGCCGGCCGCGAATTGATCCTCGATCACTTGGCCTGGCGTCTGGAGCAAAACTACAAACCCCGCTCGACGGCGCGATTTCTCTCCGGCGTGCGTGGCTTCTATCGCTATTTGCTGCGTGAAAAGTTGATCGCGGTCGATCCAACGTTACGCGTCGATATGCCTCAACTCGGTAGGCCATTGCCTAAATCGTTGTCGGAAGCCGACGTGGAAGCACTGCTAAAAGCACCAGACCTGAGCGAAGCCATCGGCCAGCGCGACCGCGCCATGCTCGAAGTGCTTTATGCCTGCGGCTTGCGTGTGACTGAGTTGATCAGCCTGACACTGGAGCAGGTCAATCTGCGCCAAGGCGTGTTGCGAGTGATGGGCAAGGGCAGCAAGGAGCGGCTGGTGCCGATGGGCGAGGAGGCGATTGTCTGGGTCGAGCGTTACATGCGCGATGGCCGCCAGGAGCTGCTCGGCGGGCGTCCCAGCGATGTCATGTTCCCCAGCCAGCGCGGCGAGCAGATGACTCGGCAGACCTTCTGGCATCGCATCAAGCACCAAGCCAAGGTTGCCGGGATCGGCAAGTCGCTGTCGCCGCACACCTTGCGCCATGCCTTCGCCACGCACCTGCTCAACCATGGTGCGGACTTGCGGGTGGTGCAAATGCTGCTCGGCCACAGCGATCTGTCGACCACGCAGATCTACACCCACGTCGCCCGCGCCCGCTTGCAGGACTTGCATGCCAAACATCACCCGCGCGGATAAGCGCAGGGCTTTGTAGCAGCTGGCGAAGCCTGCGTCCGGCTGCGCAGCAGTCGTGAATCAGACACTGCGGTGCTTCAGTTAAACCGACGATTCAGGGTTTACGACTGCTACGCAGCCGGACGCAGGCTTCGCCAGCTGCTACATAAAGCGTCGTACACCGGGAGTTAGGTGTCTTGTCACCCGCATTCGGTCACGCGGGCCTTATGTGGTAGGCTTTGCCGGTTTGCACGATGGGCGTTTATGACCCGGTGTTTCGGCACGGGCGTTCTGATCGTCCCATTTGTCCGCCTTCAGGAGTTCTCATGCGTCTGACCCAGATTTTCGCCGCCGCAGCCATTGCGTTGGTCAGCACCTTTGCCGTCGCCGATGACGCGGCCGACAAAGCCATTCGTAAAAGCCTGGAAAACCTCCAGCTCGAGGTGCCGGTAGAAACCATCACCGCCAGCCCGCTGCCAGGTCTGTACGAAGTCAAACTCAAGGGCAGCCGCGTGCTCTACGCCAGCGCCGATGGCCAGTACGTCGTTCAGGGCTACATGTTCCAGCTCAAGGACGGCAAACCGGTCAACCTGACCGAAAAGACCGAACGCCTGGGCGTGTCCAAACTGGTCAACGCAATTCCAGTCGCGGAAACCGTGGTCTACCCGGCGATCGGCGAAACCAAATCGCACATCACTGTGTTTACCGATACCACCTGCCCGTACTGCCACAAGCTGCACGCTGAAGTGCCTGAGCTGAACAAGCGCGGCATCGAAGTGCGTTACGTCGCGTTCCCGCGTCAGGGCCTGGGCTCACCGGGTGATGAGCAGCTGCAAGCGGTCTGGTGCTCGAAAGACAAGAAAGCCGCCATGGACAAGATGGTCGACGGCAAGGAAATCAAGGCCGCCAAGTGCGATAACCCGGTTTCCAAGCAGTTCGCCCTCGGTCAGTCGATCGGCGTGAACGGTACACCGGCCATCGTTTTGGCCGACGGCCAGGTCATTCCGGGCTACCAGCCTGCGCCACAAGTCGCCAAACTGGCGCTGGACGCGAAATAAATTCGCATCGTCACGGTCAGCCATTGACGATCATGGTTCGGCGGCAGCGTTCGCCGAGCCATTAATAGAGAACCGCGAGTATGCGGTTGTTTTCACGGCCGGCCTTGAGTCGGCCGTTTTATGGGGAGTTCACAGTGAAACCGGTCAAAGTAGGCATCTGTGGGTTAGGGACCGTCGGTGGCGGCACCTTCAACGTACTTCAGCGTAACGCCGAGGAAATTGCTCGTCGTGCCGGGCGTGGAATCGAAGTGGCACAAATTGCCATGCGCACGCCAAAGCCTCAGTTCCAGACGACCGGTATTGCGATTACCAACGATGTCTTCGAAGTGGCCACGAACCCTGAGATCGACATCGTCATAGAGCTGGTGGGCGGCTACACCGTTGCCCGCGAGCTGGTACTCAAAGCGATCGAGAACGGAAAACATGTTGTGACCGCGAACAAGGCGTTGATCGCCGTTCACGGTAATGAAATTTTCGCCAAGGCCCGGGAGAAGGGCGTGATTGTGGCGTTCGAAGCCGCCGTGGCCGGTGGCATTCCGGTGATCAAGGCGATCCGTGAAGGTCTGTCGGCCAACCGCATCAACTGGGTCGCCGGAATCATCAACGGCACCGGTAACTTCATCCTCACCGAAATGCGTGAGAAGGGCCGGACTTTCGAAGACGTACTCGCCGAGGCGCAAGCCCTGGGTTATGCCGAGGCCGATCCGACCTTCGACGTTGAAGGCATCGACGCGGCCCACAAGCTGACGATCCTGGCGTCCATCGCGTTCGGTATTCCGCTGCAGTTCGACAAGGCCTACACCGAAGGCATCACCAAGCTGACCACCGCTGACGTGAACTACGCCGAAGCGCTGGGCTATCGCATCAAGCACCTGGGCGTGGCGCGCAGCACCGCGGCCGGCATCGAACTGCGCGTGCACCCGACGCTGATCCCGGCCGACCGCCTGATCGCCAACGTCAATGGCGTGATGAACGCGGTGATGGTCAACGGTGATGCCGCCGGTTCGACCCTGTTCTACGGCGCTGGCGCTGGCATGGAGCCGACCGCTTCGTCGGTGATCGCCGACCTGGTGGACGTGGTTCGCGCCATGACCTCCGACCCGGAAAACCGCGTACCGCACCTGGCCTTTCAGCCGGATTCGCTGTCGGCCCATCCGATCCTGCCGATCGAGGCCTGCGAAAGCTCCTATTACCTGCGCATCCAGGCCAAGGATCATCCGGGCGTGTTGGCGCAGGTGGCGAGCATCCTGTCGGAGCGCGGCATCAACATCGAATCGATCATGCAGAAGGAAGTCGAAGAACACGACGGCCTGGTGCCGATGATCCTGCTGACTCACCGCGTGCTGGAACAGCACATGAACGACGCGATCGCCGCCCTGGAAGCCTTGGCGGGCGTAGTCGGTCCGGTCGTACGGATCCGCGTCGAGCACCTGAACTAAGCCGTTATCGTTCACCGGGCTCGCCTGCGAGCCCGGGTTTGCGAACACTGTCTATTGGAGCCAGTCATGCGTTATATCAGTACCCGCGGCCAGGCACCGGCCCTGAATTTCGAAGACGTCCTGCTGGCCGGTCTGGCCACGGACGGTGGTCTGTACGTCCCGGAAAACCTGCCACGTTTCACCCAGGAAGAAATCGCTTCCTGGGCCGGCCTGCCGTATCACGAGTTGGCCTTCCGGGTGATGCGCCCGTTCGTGACCGGCAGCATCCCCGATGCCGACTTCAAGAAGATTCTTGAAGAAACGTATGGCGTGTTTTCCCACAACGCCGTAGCGCCATTGCGTCAGCTAAACGGCAACGAATGGGTGCTGGAGCTGTTCCACGGCCCGACCCTCGCGTTCAAAGACTTCGCTTTGCAGCTGCTGGGTCGTCTGCTCGACTACGTGCTGGAAAAACGCGGTGAGCGCGTAGTGATTGTCGGCGCCACCTCCGGCGACACCGGTTCGGCCGCCATCGAAGGCTGCAAGCACTGCGAAAACGTCGACATCTTCATCCTGCACCCGCACAACCGTGTGTCCGAAGTGCAGCGTCGCCAGATGACCACCATCTTCGGCGAGAACATCCATAACATCGCCATCGAAGGCAACTTCGATGACTGCCAGGAAATGGTCAAGGCCAGCTTCGCCGACCAGAGCTTCCTCAAAGGCACGCGTCTGGTGGCCGTGAACTCGATCAACTGGGCGCGAATCATGGCCCAGATCGTTTACTACTTCCATGCAGCCCTGCAGTTGGGCGGCCCGGCACGTTCGGTATCGTTCTCGGTGCCGACCGGCAACTTTGGCGACATTTTCGCCGGTTACCTGGCGCGCAACATGGGCCTGCCGATCAACCAGTTGATCGTCGCCACCAACCGCAACGACATCCTGCACCGCTTCATGAGCGGCAATCAGTACGTCAAGGACACGCTGCACGCCACGCTGTCGCCGTCGATGGACATCATGGTGTCGTCGAACTTCGAACGCCTGCTGTTCGACCTGCACGGTCGCAACGGCGCAGCGATCGCCGGGCTGATGGACACCTTCAAACAAGGTGGTGGTTTCAGCGTCGAACAGGAACGCTGGACCGAAGCCCGCAAGCTGTTCGATTCGCTGGCCGTGGATGACGCTCAAACCTGCGAAACCATTGCCGAAGTTTTTGAGCAAACCGGCGAACTGCTGGATCCGCACACCGCCATCGGCGTGAAGGCGGCGCGCGAGTGCCGTCGCAGCCTGGATATCCCGATGGTGATCCTCGGTACGGCGCATCCGGTCAAATTTCCGGACGCAGTGGAAAAAGCAGGCGTAGGAAAAGCACTCGAACTACCTGCACATCTTTCTGATTTGTTTGAGCGAGATGAGCGCTGCACCGTGCTGCCAAATGACCTGAAAGCCGTGCAGGCCTTTGTCAGTCAGCATGGCAACCGCGGCAAGCCTCTGTAACCAATTAAAACTGTCACATTTTGAAGCCCGTCTCCTGACGGGCTTTCTCATTTCTGCATGTCACACTTGTTGGGTTTTCGCCCCATGAAGGACGGGCGAGTTGATCACGAAGGAAGTGGCAATGCTGTTTTTCAAAGGGTTAAAACCAGCTGCATGCTGGATGTTTTTTTTAGTCGGCACCCTGGGTTTTGCTCAATGGGGGAGCGCGTCGCAATTGGCGGCGACCGATTCCAAAGGATCGGTTGCTGGCCTAATGATCGAGCTGGATGCTCAGGAGTTGAAATGGATTGCCGAGCATTCAAAAGTCATCGTCGCATCGGTGCAATATCCGCTGTACCTGTTCAAGGATGAGCACGGTCAATGGAGCGGTTTGAACAATGATCTGCTCAACCGCATCAGTGCGATGACGGGATTGCAGTTTGTTCACGAGGAATCGTTTTCCACCGATCAGTTGCTCGGGCGACTGGAAAGTGGCGCAGCGGACATGAGCACGACGCTGGCGATGAATGACGAACGCAAGACGTTTCTGGATTTCAGTCATGCGTTCGGTGGCGCTGGCTGGGTGTTCGTCGGGCGGGCCGGGGCGCCAGAGGTGCAATCCCTGGAGCAGCTGTCGGGACAGGTTCTGGTGTTGCCGACCCGGCATGCGCTGGAGGCCACGATTCGCCGCGACTATCCGGACATCGACCTGCGCTCGGTTAAAACCTATGCGGAGGCCCGGGCGCTGGTCGAGAGCGGTGAGGCCTATGCCACCATCGAAAACGAAACCGGAGCACAACTCTATCCGTCCGGGCAGCTCAAGGTCGGGTATACGGTCGAGGGCAAATGGGAGGCGGACCACCTGGCCGTACGCAAAGGTCAGCCTCAGCTGTCGAGCATCCTCAACAAGGCGCTTGAAGCGCTTGATCCTGCTGAATTGCGCGCCATTCGCCTGAAATGGCTCAATGGGATTGCCCCCATTAAGGTGCCTGGCGCCTGGCACCGACTCGCCGAGTGGGGCTGCTGGGGAATGTTTATCGTCAGTCTGTTCGGCCTGTTGTCCCTGCTCTGGAACCGACGGCTCACGGTATTGATCCAGCAACGCATGGATGCCGAGAAAAGTCTGAGTGATCAGCTCGCCTTCCAGCATGCGTTGATGGACGCCATGCCCGATCCGATGTTTGTTCGTGATCTGGAAGGGCGTTTGATCATGTGCAACAAGAGTTATGAGGAGGGCTTGTCGACCCGTTTCGACCAGGTTCAGGGGCGACAGCTGATTGAACTGGACGTCTTGCCCAAAGAGACTGCCGAACTGCTGCATGCAGAGTTCATGGCCCAGCTCGGAACGCGCAAGACCCGCTTCAATGAGCGTCAATTGATGTTCAACAACGGCGTCAGGCATGTCTATCAGTGGACGGTGCCTTTTTACAGTGCCGACGGACAATTGCGGGGCCTGCTGGGAGGCTGGACCGATATTGGCAAGCGTAAGAAGCAGGCGTGACGCGGCTGTTTTTTCTCTGTCATCTTGGCCGTGCATGCTCTATTGACCCGCGGCGCAGTTTCACCAGCAGTCGGTATCCAGAACTTTCTTCTCGAGCCAGTGGTCATTTACTGTAGGCACGCCCCAGGCACTTTGTTTTCGGACTATTGAGTGGTGATCGAGATGGAAAGTATCAGTCTATTGCTCGGTGAAGCTCTGAGCCCGTATCAGGTAACGTTGACCCCGTCGGGGACCCATGGCGAATGCCTGGTGACACTGAAAAATGCGACCGGCGCGATCGTGGTCGAGCGGGCGTTCAATCAGGACCAGTTGACCAGCAAACGTCTGCTGACGGATGTCGTCGACGGTTTGCATCGCGACGTGCTGATCGCCGAAGGCAGGCTGGAGCCCTGCGTCATCGCGGCGTTGCGTAATGCTGCTCAGGACAAGATCCTGGCCAACCGAAATTGAATTGTTTTTTGTGGGAACCTTCCTGCGCTTAGGTCAGTCAGACCATGTAACAGCAGGATCAAGCATTGTGCTCCGGTGCTTGTAGCTTGCTGCCACTGGCCTTTAAATAGGCCACGTTTAACCCCGAGTCGTCTCCCCACTTCTCGGGGTTTCTTTTTGCCTGCGATTTGTCATTGCTCGGCCTGCTGTAAGAAAAATGCCCGGCTGGCTTCCAGGTAGTCGCTGCGACTCTCGGGGTCCAGCCAGGCGGCGTATGCCTCGCTTAAGTGATCGTGGGGCAGGGTGCGCAGCAGTTGGTTGATCTCGATGATCGCCTGCCGACCCTGGGGAGTGTCAGTACAGCCAATGTAACCGGACAGGTATTTGCCCGTGCCGCGAATCGGGTAGAACTGCAATTCATCTTCCGCGATCCCTTGCTGCTGGGCCTGGTAGCGGATTTCCGAGCGGTACCCCAACAGCATCCGCAAGCGCCCCAAGCGTTGCATTTGCAACAGGCTGCCCAAAGCGTCGTTGCCGTAGTGGAGGGTCAGTGAGTTGGCTGGCGCTTGTTTGAGCAGCGCGTCGAGATATTCGCCGTAGTTGCGCTCGGCAATAATGCCCAGTGTCTCGCGGCCACTGGCCAGCAGAGCCGCCAGGTCCACTTCGCCGTCCTTGATAAAGGGCGTCAACATCTCCCGATCAACGCGTCGCACTGCAAGGCCGTTACTCATGGCCCGAAACACCGGAATGGAAAATGCGATCCAGCCATCGCGCTCCTTGCTCCAGTTCAGCGCTGCATCGCACGTGAGGGATGGCTCGTGGAGCATTTGCAAGCCACGAGCGCGATTGACTCGCATCAGGGAGTGTTCATATTGCGGCATGCGGGCGATCAGCAGCGGTAACAGTTTATCGATGACGCCCTGGCCCTTTTTCGATCCTTCGAAAATCATCAGCGGTGGAAGATCGCGCAACAGCCAGACCAGGGTTTCCCTCGGTTGCGCCAACGTTGGCTGAGCCTGGCCGGCGAGCAACAGGAAAAACGCGTACGCGCACAATGCTCGTCCGCCGCGCGTCAGGCAGTGGTTGATGGGCCGCGCAAGCAGGCGCCTCAGCTTAGATGGCCCCGTCTTCACGCAGTTTTGCGATCTGTTCCTTGTCGTAACCAAGATCGTTGAGTACCTGCGCATTGTGTTCGCCCAACTGCGGCCCGACCCATTCCGAAGTGCCGGGTGTCTCAGAGAGTTTCGGCACGATTCCCGGCATCTTGAAATCTTTACCGTCCGGCAACTTGGCCTTCAGGAACATTTCCCTGGCCAGGTACTGCGGATCACTGAACATGTCTTCAGCACTGAAGATCCGGCTGGCCGGTACATCGGCCTGATTCAACTGCTCGATGATGGTGTCCAGCGGCAGCGAGTTAACCCAGCGATCAATCACCCCATAAATCTCGTCGCGACGGCTATCGCGTCCGTCGTTGCTCGCCAACGCAGGGTCATTGGCCAGGTCCTCGCGACCAATGATCAGCATGAAGCGTTTGAAGATCGCATCGCCATTGGCGCCGATCTGCACATGTTTGCCGTCGACACTGGTGTGGATCGAGGAGGGCGTGATGCCCGGCATGATGTTGCCGGTGCGTTCGCGGATGAAACCGAACACGTCGAACTCCGGGACCATGCTTTCCATCATGGCGAAGATCGCTTCATACAGCGCCACATCCACCACTTGGCCGAGGCCACCGTTGACCTCGCGATGACGCAACGCCATCAATGCGCCGATCACGCCCCAGAGCGCGGCAATCGAGTCACCGATGGAAATACCGGTGCGTACCGGTGGCCGGTCTTCGAACCCGGTGATGTAGCGCAAGCCACCCATGGATTCACCGACGGCGCCAAAGCCTGGCTGATCCTTCATCGGCCCGGTCTGACCGAAACCCGAGAGACGCACCATCACCAGTTTCGGGTTCAAAGCGTGCAAGACTTCCCAGCCCAGACCGAGTTTTTCCAACACGCCCGGGCGAAAATTCTCGATCAGAATGTCCGCTTCGCTGAGCAGTTTTTTCAGGATCGCCAGGCCGTCGGGGTGTTTGAGGTTCAGGGTCAGGGATTTCTTGTTGCGCGCCTGGACGAACCACCACAGCGAGGTGCCTTCATACAGCTTTCGCCATTTGCGCAACGGATCGCCACCATCGGGGGACTCGATTTTGATCACCTCGGCACCGAACTCGCCGCAAATGCGCGAGGCAAACGGCCCGGCGATCAGCGTACCCAATTCAATGACTTTCAGACCTGAGAGCGGTTTTCCGGTGAGCGGCATGCTGGATCCTGTAGGACAAAGGTTGAGCGAATACAGGGTTTTAACATAGCCGAACGTCAGACGACCAAGGTTGATCGCCTTCAATTCGTGGATTGCCTACCGCATCGGTTAGACTTGCCGCCTTTCCCCGTATCAAGAAGCCCGTTCATGGCCCAGCCGTCCACGACCTACAAGTTTGAACTGAACCTTACCGACCTCGACCGCAGCGTGTACGAGAGCGTGAAGCAGACCATCGCCCGTCACCCTTCGGAGACCGAAGAGCGTATGACCGTGCGGCTGCTGGCCTACGCCTTTTGGTACAACGAGCAGTTGTCGTTCGGTCGCGGTCTGTCAGACGTGGACGAACCTGCCCTGTGGGAAAAGAGCCTGGACGACCGTGTCCTGCACTGGATCGAAGTCGGCCAGCCAGACGCCGATCGCCTGACGTGGTGCTCGCGTCGCACCGAACGCACCAGCCTGCTGGCTTACGGCAGCCTGCGCGTCTGGGAGACCAAAGTGATCCCGGCGATCAAGAACCTGAAAAACGTGCACATCGCTGCTGTTCCGCAGGAAGTGCTGGAAACCCTGGCCAAAGACATGCCCCGGGTTATCAAGTGGGACGTGATGATCAGCGAAGGGACGATTTTCGTCACCGACGACCGTGGTCAGCATGAAGTCCAGTTGCAGTGGCTGAGCGGCGAACGCGGCTGATTACTCGCTGCTGGTCCGCTTTATCCGGTTTTGTCCTACGTATCCAAGAGAAGCACCTGTCACCCCATGCGCATCGAACCTCGCCTGTTGCCCGACACCCTGCCATTCCTCGGTGATCTGCCGCCGCTGCTGACCCGTCTTTACGCGGCGCGGGGCGTGCTGTCCGAGGCTGAACTGGACAAGAGCCTGGCGCGGTTGATTCCATTCCAGCAACTCAAAGGCATCGATGCAGCGGTGGATTTGCTGGTGACGGCGCTCGAGCAGTGTCAGCGGATTCTGATCGTCGGTGACTTCGACGCCGATGGCGCGACGGCCAGTACCGTGGGCATGCTGGGCTTGCGCTTGCTGGGCGCGGCGCACGTCGACTATTTGGTGCCGAACCGATTCGAGTACGGCTACGGCCTGACGCCGGAAATCGTTGAAGTGGCGCTGACCCGTACACCACAGTTGCTGATCACTGTGGACAACGGTATCTCCAGCGTTGAAGGCGTGGCGGCGGCGAAAAAGGCCGGCCTTCAGGTGCTGGTCACCGACCACCACTTGCCCGGTGACGAGTTGCCGTTGGCCGATGCCATCGTCAATCCCAACCAGCCAGGTTGCGAGTTTCCGAGCAAGGCGCTGGCCGGCGTCGGGGTGATTTTCTATGTGCTGATGGCCCTGCGTGCGCGTTTGCGCAGCCTCGGCTGGTACGAGAGCAAACCGCAGCCGAACATCGGCGAGTTGCTGGACTTGGTGGCCCTGGGCAGCGTCGCCGACGTGGTACCGCTGGATGCCAACAACCGGATTCTGGTGCACCAAGGCCTGGAGCGGATTCGCGCCGGGCGCGCGCGGCCGGGGATCAAGGCGATCCTCGAAGTCGCCAAGCGTGACCACACGCGCATCACCTCTACCGACCTGGGGTTCATTGTCGGCCCACGTCTGAACGCGGCGGGGCGTCTGGATGACATGAGCCTGGGCATCGAATGCCTGCTCACCGAAGACGCTGGTCTGGCGCGTGAAATGGCCGCTCAACTCGACGGCATGAACCAAGACCGCAAATCCATCGAGCAGGGCATGCAGCGTGAAGCGCTGGCTCAACTGAAGGATTTGCCGGTCGAGTCGATGCCGTTCGGCTTGTGCCTGTTCGATCCCGAGTGGCACCAGGGTGTCATCGGAATCCTCGCATCGCGTATGAAAGAACGCTATTTCCGTCCGACCATTGCCTTTGCCGATGCCGGCGATGGCTTGCTCAAGGGCTCGGGGCGTTCGGTTCAGGGTTTTCATATTCGCGACGCGTTGAGCGTGGTGGCGGCGCAGCATCCGAATCTGATCAGCAAATACGGCGGCCATGCGATGGCAGCCGGCCTGACGCTGCCGGAAGCGAATTTTCCGTTATTCGCCGAAGCCTTTGACGCGGAAGTGCGTAGGCAATTACGCGAAGAAGACCTGACCGGGCGATTGCTGTCGGACGGCACGTTGGCGGTCGAGGAATTCCACCTGGAACTGGCCCGTGCCCTGCGCCATGCCGGGCCTTGGGGGCAACATTTCCCGGAGCCGCTGTTCCACGGCGTGTTCCAGTTGGTCGAGCAGCGAGTGGTCGGCGAGCGGCACCTCAAAGTGGTGCTGAAAAGCGAATGCGGCTCGGTGAAGCTGGATGGCATTGCCTTCGGAATCGACCGCGACATCTGGCCGAATCCGACCATCAAGTGGGTGGAATTGGCCTACAAACTCGACCTCAACGAGTTCCGTGGCAACGAGACGGTGCAGTTGATGATTGCCCATATCGAACCGCGTTGAAGCGATCTTCTGGCACCCAATCCATCTGAACCCTCCCTCATCCCCCGATGTCGACTAGTCTCTAAGCACTGCTTGATTATCCTTGTGACGTCTTGTCGAATTTTTTGCCCGCGGGGGCGGGTGCTGCACCTTTTTCCTGTCACTCGTCGACTTTTCAAACAGAACCCTGGAGCCTGCCCACTGATTCGAGAGGTGCCCCATGAGTCTGCTGCTTGAACCCTATACCCTTCGCCAATTGACCCTGCTCAACCGCATTGCGGTATCGCCGATGTGCCAGTACTCCAGCATTGATGGACTGGCCAATGATTGGCACCTGGTCCACCTTGGCAGCCGCGCTGTCGGCGGGGCCGGCCTGGTATTTACCGAAGCCACGGCGGTGACCGCCGACGGACGCATCACCGCCGAGGACCTCGGCCTGTGGAACGATGAACAGATCGAACCGTTGCAACGCATCACTCGCTTCATTGCGGCACAAGGCGCTGTGGCCGGCATTCAGTTGGCTCACGCCGGGCGTAAGGCCAGCACCCATCGGCCGTGGATCGGTAAACATGGCAGCGTCAAACCCGAAGACGGTGGCTGGGTTCCGGTGGGCCCTTCGCCGATTGCTTTCGACCCGCAGCACACCCACCCCAAGCAGCTCGATGATGGTGAGATCGCTGAGGTCATTCAGGCCTTTGTCGCTTCAGCCCAGCGAGCACTGACCGCCGGTTTCAAAGTGGTGGAAATACACGCCGCTCACGGCTACCTGTTGCATCAGTTTCTTTCGCCCCTGAGCAATCAGCGGCGCGATCAATATGGTGGTTCATTCGAGAATCGCATCCGGCTGGTGCTGCAAGTCACCGAAGCGGTGCGTGCGGTGTGGCCTGAAGAGCTACCGCTGTTCGTGCGGGTCTCGGCCACCGATTGGGTGGAAGACGGCTGGAACCCGGATGAAACCGTGGAGCTGGCGCGACGCCTCCAAGCGTTGGGCGTAGACCTGATTGACGTCTCGTCGGGCGGTACTGCGGCCAACGCCGAAATTCCTACAGGTCCCGGTTATCAGACCCGCTTCGCCGAACGAGTGCGCAAAGAGTCAGGTATTGCCACCGGCACGGTAGGAATGATTACCGAGCCGGCGCAGGCCGAGCACATTCTGCGCACCTGCCAGGCGGACATCATCTTCCTGGCCCGTGAGCTGCTGCGCGACCCGTACTGGCCGCTGCATGCCGATGATGATCTGGGTGGACGCAAGGCCATCTGGCCGGCGCAGTATCAGCGGGCCACCCATCGTGAACAGCCGATTCATGAGTCGGATTTGCGCGACTGATTGATGCTGTAAAACCAAAAAGCCCCGATCGAGTTGACCGGGGCTTTTGCGTTTCTAGGCCGGGATTTTTATTGTCTGGCCTGGCGTCATCGCGAGCAGGCTCGCTCCCACATTGGATCTCCATGAGACACCAAATTTTTGTCCGACAAAGATCACCTGTGGGAGCGAGCCTGCTCGCGAAGGGGACCTCTCAAACGGTGACTTACCCTCAGGTGTACTTACGCTTATCCGGTGCAGGCGGGAAGTACTGGTACAACCAGGTTTCACTCAGCGTCCGGTCATTGGTGCGAATGAACAACCGCAGCTCCACCGGCGCCACGCTGTCATTGGTTGGGTACCAGTCAAAGGTAATGCGGTAACCCTTGATGTCATCCAGCACCAGCACGTTGAAATCCTTCACTTGCCCATTCGAGCACGTGACGACCGGCTCGATCCCTGCGCCTTCAGGCAAACGGTCCAGACCGCCGCCCGTGAAGTCCACGGCAAACCGTCGCGCCCAGACTTCCGGGTAATGCTCGCCGGGGGCCCAACCTTCGATGAAGCCGCCCATGCCCGAACGAGTGGCGTTGACCCGCGCCAACGGCGTGCTGACCGGTGGCAGTGCGCTCCAGTACAGCTTGTAGCCGTAGTTCAGGGAGTCGCCGGCGGCGACCGGTTTCTTCGGGGTCCAGAACGCGACGATGTTATCCAGGGTTTCGCCGGTTGTAGGAATTTCCAACAGATCGATAGAGCCTTCACCCCACGCGGTCGTAGGTTCTACCCACAGGCTCGGACGCTTGCTGTACCAGTCGACGGTGTCTTGATAGCTGTCGAACTCATGATCGGTCTGCACCAGGCCGAAACCTTTCGGATCGGTGTCGGCGAAGGCGTTGAATTGCAGGGTGGCCGGGTTATTCAGCGGGCGGCAGATCCACTCACCGTTGCCGCGCCACATGGCCAGGCGATCCGAGTCGTGGATCTGTGGGTGAATCGTGTCGCACATGCGTCGTTCATGGGTGCCGCAGCTGAACATGCTGGTCATCGGCGCGATGCCCAGTTGTTCGATGGCAGTGCGCGCATTGATGTGGGCATCGATGCCCATGACAACCTGGCTGGCCTGACAGTCGATGTCGAAACGGTAGGCACCGGTGGCGCTCGGTGAATCCAGCAGGGCGTAGACCACGAAGCGGGTGCTGTCCTTGTCCGGGGTCTCGAACCAGAACTTGGTGAAGTCCGGGAACTCCTCACGCTTCTTGGCATAGGTATCGATCGCCAGACCGCGTGCCGACAGACCGTACTGGCCCGAGGCATCGACCGCACGGAAATAGCTGGCGCCGAGGAAGGACAGCACGTCGTGCTGGTCCAGCTCCGGAGCCTTGAACAGCTTGAACCCGGAAAACCCCAGATCGCCCGTGAGCTGCTTGGTGTCGACCGTGGTTTTCTCATAGTTGAACAGGGAAGGGCGGAAATGCACCTCCCGCGCCTGACGAGTCTTGGGGTCGACGCTGTACATGCGCACCGGTTGCTTGAAACCCATGCCGACGTGGAAGAACTGCACATCCAGCTGACCGTTGAGGTCATTCCACAGCGAGTGGTTGCCGTCGTAGCGGATCGCATTGAAGTTTTGCGGTGTCATGGTCGCCAGGGTCGGCGGCAACACCTGCTTGGTGTCCTGATAGCGATTGCCGGCGAGCTGCTTGGCCTGGATCTTCAGCGCTTCGAAGTCGAACGCCTGAGCCTCGCCATCCGCCGCGCCGGTACCGGCCCAGGCCCGGGCAGCCAGCAAACCGGTGGCTGATAATCCGGTGTAGGCAGCGATGGCCATGGATGCTTTGAGCAAATTCCTGCGGTACATAAGTTCAACCTGTCGTGAACAATCCCGGGCCGTTCCTGGCACGTGCTGGATCAAAAATAAAGGTTCGGACATGCCTTCGGCCAAACGCAACGGACATTAAACAGATAACAAATAGCTTAAACCGTTCGGTTGTGTAGAAAAAATGATTGGTAGCACTTTGGCTTCGTGGCAATGAAACAAGAAATGTCGGTTAAGTTTTCTGACAGTACTTTCTGATTTATAGGGCATTTCTGCTTTTTTTGACTAATTACTCTAAAAATCGCTTTTCACCGCCGCGATAGTTTCTATTCTGTGTTCATGACCGACCTCTGCCCTTCAGGCCGGCGACTACAAAAAGGAGAGGGCGATGCGGTTTTTGAAGTTTTCTCGGGCTTATAGAAGGACATCGTCCATGACGAAAGTACAAGGCATCACCCAGTTGCTGGGAATCCTTCCTTGCTTGACCACAGTGCGCCGAAGGCGTCGGGTCAGTTCGGACGAGATGAAGTTGTTGGAGCGCTATCGGGAGCTGTCGGAAAGCGACCAGATTGCGATGCGGTATCTGGTGGATGCGATGAGGAGTGTTTCGCGGTTTTGAAGGTAGGAGACTGAGGCATGTTGGAAAACCAAAGGGATGGACTGCAAAGTCCGTCCCTTTGTGCATCAACTCAACGGCAACCAGTGGTGAATGGCCGTTGTGCCTGCATCAGATCAGGCATGTCCCGCCATTTGATCCAGGCCTGATGCTGCCAACGCAGCAGCGGCACCGAGATCCCGGCCCACTGCAATGAACTCAGGCTTGGAATGTTATCCACAGATGTTGCTTTCGACTCACGCAGCGTGGGTATGACTTCATTGCTCAGCCATTGGCGCAGGTTTCGGTTTTCTGGGACAAAATGGTGAATCAATAGGGCGTACATCCCTGATTCGCTGACCATCAGCGATTCGACCGTTTTGCCGTTCTTCAGCATCCAGACATATTGGCGCTGATCGGGATCAAGTTTCAGGGTAAGGCGTTGGTCCATCGGACGGCCCATCAAACGACCCAGATCCTGGACGCAGAACCAGGCTTGGTTGTCCTGCATGAAGGCGTGGAGGAAGCGGTTGTGGCGGGTGAAGATGGTTGGGGAGAAGTAAGGTAGAAGCGAGTTTTGAGCGTGTGCTGACATGAAGTGACTTCCGTTTTGAGTAGGAAAGTCGCCACCAACCCTTCGACAGGTTGGGTGGCGGACCGAGTGGCGTTCGAAGTCGGGACACTTCCAATCAAAACGGAAGCCGGAAGGCCCGCGCCACACGGCCCGCCATAAATCAGAACTGAAGACATGAAACTGCCTCAATTCTATGGGGGCGCATAAGCACCGTTTTGAAATTTCCCGGCTTCGACCCCGGGTCGCTGATTTTGCAGCGACGAGGTAAAGCCTATCGTTCAGGCGCTCGCGGCGCCAAGTCTACCTTGGCGCCGCATGCTGTAGGAATCGGTGTCTTTTCTGGAAGGTTCGATCTGTAGGAATTGCCTGTTTTTGCACGAGAGTCAGCGCCACGCGGCGTTTGACTGGAAACTCTGTTTTTCATTGCCTATGGTCAAAAAGCGCCAAGGAAATTTCGGTGCTTATGGACAGGGTTTAAAAATGGAGAATATCTTGAAAGTATCCCTCAAACAGATAAACGGTCCTTGGGGCCTGGGATGGGTGCTGGACAAGCACCAATCTACGTCGCGGCATTAACTTGGAAATAAGATAGATGACAACTGTATTTATTGCGGGCTCTATTAATATCAAGCACCTTGATCCCAAGGTTAAAGAGCGTATCAATAATATCGTTGATTCAGAGTTTGATGTCGTGGTTGGCGACGCAGGCGGAGCCGATACTTCTATTCAAGAGTATCTGTTAAGCCTGGCCCGATCTAAAACTACTGTTTATTGCAGTGGCGTGGTCCCGCGAAACAATCTTGGAGAATGGCCGGCTAGGACAGTGGAAACCTAGCACTCCAAAGGGTCGCGAGCTTTTTTTACGGCGAAGGATGTTGTCATGGCCGAGGCCGCGGATTACGGCTTGATGATATGGGATGCAAAAAGTACTGGAACATTGAGTAACGTAATTGAGCTGTTGTCTCGAAAGAAAAAGTCGCTCGTTTTCGTTAATAAAGAAAAAGCTTTTAAGGTGGTAGGGAATGTGAGTCAGCTTGAGGAGCTTGTTGCGTTTATGTCGGATTACGCTAAACAAAAGGCAGATGAAAAAATCAAGCTTTTCGATCGCATATCTTTGCTGAAGCACGATCAAGCAGAACTGTTGCTTTGATGGTTTTCTCTTCAGTCAATAGCTGTCATTAACTCCCCTTTCTCTAGGAGTGTGAGAAAGGGGATATTTCAGCGACGGCACCACTAGCGGGGCCGAGAGAGCAAAAAAACTTATCGACTAACCTTCCAAGCATCCCCCGCAGGCGCAGTCCCATGGTCATACGGCTTGGCAAGCCACATATAAACCAGCCCCAACCCAATCACGATCGCAGTACTCAACACCATCGCATAATTGATGTACCACGCCGCATCCGGTGTGCGCGGCCAGGCCATGTTGATGATCGCGCCGACGCCGTACACCAGCGCGCCGATATTCACGGCCCAGCCCCAGGCGCCGAGGGTGAATTTACCGCTTGGTTTCCAGCCCTTCATGCGCGCGTACAAAGCGGCGAGCACGATCATCTGGAACGCCAGGTAGATGCCGATGGCCGCGAAGCTGACAATGGTTGCCACCGCATCCTGCAGGAAGAAGCCCAGCACAATGATCAGCGCCGGCAGGACGCCGGACACGAACAGCGCCGCAACCGGAACCTGAGTCGTAGGGGAAATCTTCTTCAGCAGTGAGCTGCCGATGACCATTTCATCCCGAGCGTAGGAATACAGCAGACGGCTCGCCGCGGCTTGCAGGCTAATGACGCAGGAGATGAAGGAAATCATCACCACGCCCATCACCACTTTCGAACCGACCGGGCCGAAGGCGTTGTTGAGGATGGTGGTGACCGGATCCTTGTCGGTGCCGTTGATCACCGCTTGCATGTCTGGCACGGCGAGGATCAGCGCCAGGCAGGCGAACATCGCCGCGATGCCGCCGATGTAGATGGTCATGCGCATGGCCACCGGGATTTGCTTGCTTGGGTTCGGGGTTTCTTCGGCCACATCGCCGCAGGCCTCGAAGCCGTAGTACAGGAACATCCCCGCCAGCGATGCGGTGAGGAATGCCGGTAAGTACGAGCCGTCGACGCTGATATCGAAGGTATTGAACAACACCCTGATCGATTGATGACGTTCGAAGATCAGCAGGTAAACGCCGACGATCAACGCACCGACCAGTTCGCACAGGAAGCCGAACATGGCGATCCGCGCCAATACTTTGGTGCCGCTGAGGTTGACCAGGGTTGCGAACAAGGTCAGGAACAGTGCGATGACGATGTTGGTGTTGTTGCTCGGTTCAAAGCCCATCATGGCGGCCAGGTACGGGCCGGCGCCCACCGCAACGGCGGCGATGGTGACGCACAGGGCGATGGAGTAGATCCAGCCGACCATCCACGCCCAGCGCTTGCCCACCAAGCGACGAGCCCACGGGTACACACCACCGGAAATCGGGAACTGCGAGACCACTTCACCGAAGATCAGGCACACCAACAACTGGCCGCATCCGACCAGCAAGTAAGCCCAGAACATCGGTGGCCCACCCGCGGCGAGGCACAGGCCGAACAGCGTATAAACCCCTACGACCGGAGAGAGATAAGTGAAGCCCAGGGCGAAGTTTTCCCACAGGCTCATGCTGCGATTGAAGTTCGAGGTGTAGCCCAGCTTGCGCAGTTGCTCGGCGTCGCTGTCGGCAACGACTGCGGAGAGTTCGGATGATGCACTCATGGTGTGTTAACTCCGGAAAATCGGCAGATTTCGGATGTCCGAAACCGTGGCAGGGCCATGACGGCGCTGCCCGGATCGGTAATTTTTGTTTTGTGTTGCGATGCTTTTAGTGCTTGAACATCACATGCCGAACGACGGTGTAGTCCTCCAGCCCGTACATGGACATGTCCTTGCCATAACCGGACAGTTTCTGACCGCCATGAGGCATTTCGCTGACCAGCATGAAGTGCGTATTCACCCAGGTGCAGCCGTACTGCAAGCGTGCGGACAAGCGATGCGCACGACCGACGTCCGAGGTCCAGACCGATGACGCCAGGCCGTAGTTGGAATCGTTGGCCCAGCTCAGCACCTGCGCTTCATCGGTGAATTTGGTCACCGACACCACCGGTCCGAATACTTCGCGACGAACAATCTCGTCGTCCTGCTGAGCGTCGGCCAACACAGTTGGTTCGAAGAAGAAGCCATTGCCCTCAACAGCCTTGCCGCCCGTGATCAAACGGATGTGCGCTTGCGCCACGGCACGCTCGACAAACCCGGCCACGCGGTCGCGATGTTGCGCGGTGATCAACGGACCGAGCTCGGTCGACGGATCATCTTGCAAACCGTACTTGATGCTGCTGACCGCTTCGCCGAGTTTCTCGACGAACGTGTCGTAGATGCCTTCCTGCGCATAGATGCGGCAGGCGGCGGTACAGTCCTGGCCGGCGTTGTAGAAGCCGAAGGTGCGAATGCCTTCCACGGCGGCGTCGATGTCGGCGTCGTCGAAGATGATCACCGGAGCCTTGCCGCCCAGTTCCATGTGCATGCGTTTGACGCTGTCGGCGGTGCTGGAAATGATGTTCGAACCGGTGGCAATCGAACCGGTCAACGAGACCATGCGCACTTTCGGGTGTGTGACCAATGGGCTACCAACCGTAGGACCACGACCGAACACCAGGTTAAGCACGCCGGCCGGGAAAATCTCCGACGCCAGTTCCACCAGACGCAGCGCGGTCAGCGGGGTTTGTTCCGACGGCTTGAGCACCACGGTATTACCCGCTGCGAGGGCCGGGGCGATTTTCCAGGCGACCATCATCAGCGGGTAGTTCCACGGTGCGATGGACGCGATCACGCCAACCGGGTCGCGACGGATCATCGAGGTGTGGCCGTGCAGGTACTCACCGCCCGCCGAACCGCTCATGCAACGGCTGGCGCCGGCGAAGAAACGGAACACGTCGGCAATTGCCGGGATCTCGTCGTTCAGTGCAGCGCTGTAAGGCTTGCCGCAGTTGTCCGACTCCAGTTTGGCCAGCTCTTCGCCGTGGGCTTCAATGGCGTCGGCGAGTTTGAGCAGCAGCAGCGAACGTTCTTTCGGCGTGGTTTGCGACCAGCCTTCGAAGGCGCTGTCGGCGGCCCGCACGGCGGCATCGACCTGGGCTTCACTGGCTTCGTTGATTTCCACCAACACACGACCGAGGGCCGGGTTGAACACCGGTTGTGCGGGGCCTTCGCCGTCGACCAGTTGGCCATTGATCAAGAGTTTGGTTTGCATGGCTTTGTCCTCTTCGGAACTGTTGTTTTTTCTCTGTCGGAACCGGCCCAAATGTGGGAGCGGGCTTGCTCGCAAAAGCGGTGTGTCAGCCAACACTCATGTTGAATGTGATGGCCTCTTCGCGAGCAAGTCGAATCGTCGCACCGCCGCTCCCACATTGATTCGGTTTCGACAGTGGTAATGAGTTGTCAGTTATTTACCACCACTGCCCGCAACGCTTTCGCCGCCACGGGTCAGGTAATAGGCGCCGAGGATCGGCAGCATGGTCACCATCATCACCAGCATCGCGACGACGTTGGTCACCGGCACGTCCCGTGGGCGGCTGAGCTGGTTGAGCAGCCACAGCGGCAGGGTGCGTTCATGGCCGGCGGTGAAGGTGGTGACGATGATTTCGTCGAACGACAGGGCAAACGCCAACATGCCGCCGGCCAGCAATGCCGAGCCGAGGTTCGGCAGGACGATGTAGCGGAAGGTCTGCCAGCCGTCGGCGCCGAGGTCCATCGAAGCCTCGATCAAACTGTGAGAAGTGCGACGCAAGCGGGCGATGACGTTGTTGTAGACGATCACCACACAGAAGGTCGCGTGACCGACGATGATGGTAAACATCCCCGGTTCAATGCCCAGCGTCTTGAAGGTCGCCAGCAACGCGATGCCGGTGATGATCCCCGGCAGGGCAATCGGCAGGATCAGCATCAGGGAAATGCCTTGCTTGCCGAAGAAATCCCGGCGGTACAACGCCGCCGACGCAAGGGTGCCGAGGACCAATGCAATCAACGTCGCGACGGAGGCAATCTGCAGCGACAGCTTGATCGCTTCCAGCACGTCGGGACGGGAGAACGCCACGCCGATCCACTTCAGGGTGAAGCCCTTGGGCGGGAAGCTGAACGCTGCGTCTTCAGTGTTGAAGGCGTACATGAAGATGATCAGGATCGGGAAGTGCAGAAACACCAACCCGCCCCAGGCTGCGATGCGCAGGCCGAGCGAGGCTTTCTCGCCGTGCGTTTCTGGCGTTTGTTTTTTCGCATCAGAGCGCATCGAAGGCCCCCAGTCGTTTCACGATAGTCAGGTAAATGGCGATCAACACAATCGGCACCAACGTGAAGGCCGCGGCCATCGGCATGTTGCCGATTGCGCCTTGCTGGGCGTACACCATGCTGCCGACGAAGTAGCCCGGTGGCCCCACCAGTTGCGGCACGATGAAGTCGCCCAGGGTCAGCGAAAAGGTGAAGATCGAACCGGCCGCGATGCCTGGAATCGACAGCGGCAGAATCACTTGCATGAAGGTCTGACGCGGCTTGGCGCCAAGGTCAGCAGACGCTTGCAGCAAGGACGGCGGCAGACGTTCCAGCGAGGCCTGGATCGGCAAGATCATGAACGGCAGCCAGATGTAGACGAACACCATGAAACGGCCCAGGTGCGAGGTCGACAAGGTGCTGCCGCCGACGCCCGGAATGCCCAAAACGAACTGCAAAACCGGCTCAAGACTCAGGTGTTGAACGAACCACTGCGCCACGCCGCCCTTGGCCAGCAGCAACGTCCAGGCATACGCCTTGACGATGTAACTGGCCCACATCGGCATCATCACCGCGATGTAGAAAAACGCCTTGGTTTTGCCGGTGGTGTAGCGCGCCATGTAGTAGGCGATCGGGAACGCGACGATGGCGCTGGCGATCGAGACGACGACGGCCATGCTCAAGGTGCGCAGGATGATGTCGAAGTTCGACGGTTGGAACAGGGCAGCGAAGTTCGCCAGGGTCAGGTCGGGCGTGACCGCCATGGTGAAGTCATCGAAGGTGTAGAAACCTTGCCACAGCAGAACCAGCAGCGAACCGAGGTAGATCGCGCCGAACCACAGCAGCGGTGGGACCAGCAGCATCGACAGGTACAGGTTTGGCCGGCGATACAGCAGGTTGGAAAACCTGCGCAACGCCGAGCCGCCGGCCGGGGTTTGAGGGAGAGCCACGCTGTTCATCTCACACCCCGCCGACAACGGTGTCGTGCAGCGGGATCATCGCTTCCCGTGCCCAGCGCGCGCTAATGCGTTGGCCGGTCTGATGTTGCGCGCTGACGTCCAGCCACTGGACGTTGGCCTGGCTGATGTTCAGGGTCTGGCCGTTTTCCAGTTTCAGTTCATAACGCGTGGCGCTGCCCTGGTACTGAATGTCATGGAGCAAACCGCTGACTTCGATTTCATGGCTGGCCAGCGGACCTTCGGCGAAACGCACGTGTTCCGGGCGAATCGAAAACGGCTGTGGATTGCCGCTCAATTGTTTCGCCAGATCGCCGCGAATCACGTTGGAAGTGCCAACGAATTCCGCCACAAACGTTGTCGCCGGTTTCATGTAGAGGTTGCGCGGGGTATCGACCTGCTCTATGCGCCCCTTGTTGAACACCGCCACGCGATCCGACATCGACAGCGCTTCGGTCTGGTCGTGGGTGACGAAGATGAAGGTGATGCCGAGCTGGCGTTGCAGCTTCTTCAGTTCACCCTGCATTTGCTCGCGCAGCTTCAAGTCGAGCGCGCCCAACGGTTCGTCGAGCAGCAGCACGCGCGGGCGATTGACCAGGGCGCGGGCCAGGGCCACACGCTGGCGTTGACCGCCGGACAGTTGCACCGGTTTACGCTCGCCGTAGCCGCCGAGGGCGACCATGTCGAGGGCTTCTTCGGCGCGTTTCTGGCGTTCAGTTTTGCCGACGCCTTTGACTTTCAAACCGTAGGCGACGTTGTCGAGTACGTTCATGTGCGGGAACAGCGCGTAATCCTGGAACACGGTGTTCACGTCACGCTGATACGGCGGCAGCCCGGCGGCTTCTTCGCCATGAATACGGATAGAGCCTGCACTCGGTTGTTCGAAACCGGCGATCAGGCGCAGACAGGTGGTTTTGCCCGAACCGGAAGGGCCCAGCATGGAAAAGAACTCGCCGTCCTGGATATCGATGGAAACCCGGTCAACGGCCTTCACGTCGCCGAACTGACGGGAAACGTTGGTGAACTGGACTGCAAGGGTCATGGTGCGGTGCTCCGAAAAACAGAATCTTAAAAGCTTCGCGAGCAGGTCGGATCGCCGCACCGTCGCTCCCACATTGGAATGCGATTACATGTGGGAGCGAGCCTGCTCGCGAAGGGGCCTTAACGACCGCCCATGATCGCGATGTAGTCCTGGGTCCAGCGGCTGTACGGCACGAATTTGCCGCCCTCAGCCTGCGGGGTTTTCCAGAAGGCGATCTTCTCGAACTGGTCGAAGCCGTTGGTTTTGCAGCCCTCGGCACCGAGCAATTCGCTTTCCTTGCACCCCGCCGGAACCGCCGGCAGCGAACCGAACCATGCCGCCAGGTCACCCTGGACTTTCGGTTGCAGCGACCAGTCCATCCACTTGTAGGCGCAGTTCGGGTGCTTGGCTTCGGCGTGCAGCATGGTGGTGTCGGCCCAACCCGTTGCACCTTCTTTTGGAATGACCGAGGCAACCGGCTGCTTGTCCGCCACCAGGCCGTTGACCATGTAACCCCAAGTACTGGACGCCGCCACGCCTTCGTTTTTGACGTCACTCATCTGGACCGTTGCGTCATGCCAGTAGCGGTGGATCAAGGGCTGTTGCTTGCGAAGCAGGTCCAGCGCCGCTTTGTATTGTGCTTCGTTGAGCTGGTATGGGTCTTTGATGCCCAGTTCCGGCTGTTTCGATTTGAGATAAAGCGCCGCATCGGCGATGTAGATCGGGCCGTCGTAGGCCTGGACCCGACCCTTGTTGGACTTGCCGTCCGGCAGGGTTTGCTCTTCGAACACCACACTCCAGCTGTCCGGCGCTGTTTTGAAGATATTGGTGTTGTACATCAACACGTTCGGACCCCATTGGTACGGGGTGCCGTAGGTTTGCTGATTGACGACGTACCAAGGCCCGTCCTTGAGACGAGGGTCAATGTTCTTCCAGTTCGGGATCAACGCCGTGTTGATCGGCTGCACACGCTTGCCAGCGATCAGTCGCAGGGACGCATCGCCAGACGCAGTCACCAGGTCGTAACCACCCTTGGCCATCAGGCTGACCATTTCATCGGAAGTGGCGGCGGTTTTCACATTGATCTTGCAGCCGGTTTCCTTCTCGAAACCGGTCACCCAGTCGTAGGCCTTGTCGCTTTCGCCACGTTCGATGTAGCCGGGCCAGGCCACGATATCCAGCTGACCTTCGCCGGCACCGACGGCTTTCAGCGGTTCGGCGGCCTGGATACTGGCACTGGCCAACAGCGCCGTGGTGATTGCACTGAGCAGTGCGGTCTTGTGCACGAACATGGGGTTTCCCTCTTCTTTAATTATGGTCGGGGCAGTTTTGAACGTGGTGAAGCGATGCCTTTACGGCTAATTGTTAGCGTAGTGCGCTTTTACAAATGCTGGCCGTGGCGGGCCATGATGTGCCGCACCACGCTGTAGTCCTGAAGCGAGTCGCTGGATAAGTCCTTGCCATAGCCCGAACGCTTCAGGCCGCCGTGGGGCATTTCGCTGACCAGCATGAAATGGCTGTTGATCCAGGTGCAGCCGTACTGCAAGCGCGCCGCGACTTGCATCGCCTTGTCCAGGTTCTGGGTCCAGACCGAGGAGGCGAGGCCGTATTCCGAGTCGTTGGCCCAGTCCACGGCTTGTTCGAGCTGATTGAAACGGGTCACGGTGACCACCGGCCCGAACACTTCGCGCTGGACGATCTCATCGGTCTGCTTGCAACCGGCCAGCAACGTCGGCTGGTAATAGAAGCCGGCACCGGAATGCACCGCCGCGCCGGTCACTCGTTCGATGTGCGGCTGGCCGAGGGCACGCTCGACGAAACTGGCCACGCGATCACGCTGGCGGGTGCTGATCAGCGGGCCGATCTCGTTGTCGGCGTCGCGCTTGCCGGCGAAGCGCAAATTGCTGACCGCCGCGCCGAGTTCGGCCACCAAGCGATCATGAATCCCGGCCTGTGCATAAATTCGGCATGCGGCGGTGCAATCCTGGCCGGCGTTGTAATAGCCGTAAGTGCGCACGCCTTCGACCACGGCCTGAATATCCGCATCGTTGCAGACGATCACCGGCGCTTTGCCGCCGAGTTCGAGATGAGTGCGTTTCAGGGTTTTCGCCGCGGCTTGCAGGATTTTTTGCCCGGTGACGATATCGCCGGTCAGCGACACCATGCGCACTTTAGGATGACTGGCCAAGTGGCTGCCGACGCCTTCACCGCCACCGCAAATGATGTTGATCACGCCGCGTGGCAGGATCTCGGCCAGCGCTGGCGCCAGGGCCAGAATCGACAGCGGCGTGTGTTCGGACGGCTTGAACACCAGCGTGTTGCCAGCGGCCAGGGCCGGGGCGATTTTCCACGCGGCCATCATGATCGGGTAGTTCCACGGCGCAATCGAGGCGACCACGCCAATCGGATCGCGGCGAACCATGCTGGTATAGCCCGGCAGGTATTCGCCGCTGAGCTGGCCAGTCTGGCAACGCACGGCGCCAGCGAAGAAGCGGAACACGTCGACCGTGGCGCTCAAGTCATCCTGACGCGCCAGGTGCAACGGCTTGCCACAGTTCAGGGATTCGAGACGGGCGAGGAGGTCGGCTTCTTTATCAATGGCGTTGGCGATGTCCAGCAACAGGTTCGAGCGTTGTTGCGGCGTGGTCCGCGACCAACCGGCAAAGGCGCGGTGGGCGGCGAGAATCGCGGCTTCGACTTGCTCGGTGCTGGCTTCGGCGATGTGGGTCAGCACTTCCCCGGTGGCCGGGTTGAGGATCGGTTCGACAAAACCCTGGCCCGCGACCAATTCGCCATCGATCAACAACGCGGTGAACAACGGGGTCTGCGCGCCAGCCATTTTTCGGGTTCTCTTTTCTTGTGTGGCCATGCTGCTCCCTGTGACTGGGGCCCGGCCGTCTTATAGATGTAGCAAGACTAGTGCTCAGGCCCGAGGTCGACAAATTCTAAATACTGAAGGTGGCGTTCGATTAAATAGATGGCTTGCGCCCGCCGTGGGGCTGCTCGCGGGCGACGGTCAGGAACGGGTCCACCAACGCTGGGCGCGCAGTGCCGCGACGCCAGGCCAGGCCGACATCGAGGGTTTGACTAAGGTCGGCGATCGGGCGCGCTTCGATGATGTCGCCCTCCAGTGACCACGGGCGGTAGGTCATGTCGGGCTGGATCGACACGCCCAAACCCGCTGCCACCAGGCTTCGCACCGCTTCTGTCGACGCCGTTCTTAAGGTGATCCGCGGTTGTAGGGAGGCCGCCGTCCACAGGCGTTGCGCATTGCGGTCCATTTCATCGACGTTCAGCTGAATCAGCGGCTCACGGGCCACGTCGGCGAGGTTGATGCTGTCGTGTTCCAGCAGCGGATGCTGGGCTGGTAGCCAT
This sequence comes from Pseudomonas sp. PMCC200344, assembly GCF_030053095.1. Classification (NCBI taxonomy): domain Bacteria; kingdom Pseudomonadati; phylum Pseudomonadota; class Gammaproteobacteria; order Pseudomonadales; family Pseudomonadaceae; genus Pseudomonas; species Pseudomonas sp. PMCC200344. Next base: position 1,296,078 of record NZ_CP125618.1, read on the forward strand.
AACCGATGGGGCGAGTGGGTCAGCACTTCGGTCTGCAAGGCGTGGCGGTCCTCGAGGTTGGAGAGGATCAACACGCCGACATCGATCTCACCGCTGACCAGCAAATGCTCGATGTAAGGGCGCTCGTCCTCCATCACGCGGATCTCGACGTTGGGGTAGGCGCGCTGGAAACGGGTGAGTAGATCCGCAAGGTAGTAACCGGCCACCAGGCTGGTCACGCCGATGATCAACTGCCCGGCGACTTGATCGGTGCTCTGTTGCAGGCTGCGTTTGGCGTTGTCCACCGTCGCCAGAATCAGGTGCGCCTGACGTAGAAATTGGTGGCCCTGGTGGGTCAGCGTCATGCCCTTGGCGTGACGGTTGAACAGGCCCACGCCGATTTCCTGCTCCAGTTGCTGGATAGCCAGGGTCAAGGTGGATTGAGAAATGAACGCGGTTTGCGCGGCGGCGGAGATTGAACCGGTCTCGGCCACGGCGATGAAATGACGAATCTGACGCAAGGTCATCATGGAGAAAGTACCCGGTGGGCGGTTTTTATAGATTCACTGGAGTGTATATCTATTTTTCTGAGGTGCTGCGGACGGCTGAGCGGCACTGCGCAACATCTAGAAGCACTCTCGCCCCGGATGCTGGGCACTTTCGATCTAGGCTGATGGCCTTATTGATCCGGTTAACCCCTTTTTTGGAGGCGGAAAATGAACACGCGTGGATTGCTCGATCAGCTACTCAAGTCCGGTCAGGACATGTTGCAGAACAAGGCCGGCGGCTCACAAAACAAGAGCTCCGGCGGTGGCCTGGGCGGATTGCTCGGCGGCAGCGGCGGTTCGGGCGGCCTCGGCAGTTTGCTCTCGGGCGCAGGCGGCGGGGCGTTGGCGGCCGGTGCCATGGGTTTGCTGCTGGGCAGCAAGAAAGGGCGCAGTGTTGGCGGCAAGGTCCTGACTTATGGCGGCCTGGCTGCGTTGGGCGTGATTGCCTACAAGGCGTATGGCAACTGGCAGGCTCAGCAAGGCATCGCACCCAAAACCGAACCACAAACCCTTGATCGTTTGCCAGCAGAGCAAGTCGAGCTGCACAGCCAGGCGATTCTCAAAGCGCTAGTGGCCGCCGCCAAAGCTGATGGTCATGTCGATGAGCGTGAGCGTGCGCTGATCGAAGGCGAGTTCACCAAGCTCGATAACGATCAAGAGTTGCAGCACTGGTTGCACGCCGAACTGAACAAACCGCTGGACCCGGCCGACGTCGCCCGCGCTGCGAGCACACCGGAAATGGCCGCTGAGATGTACATCGCCAGTGTGATGCTGGTGGATGAGGAGAGCTTCATGGAGAAGTCCTATCTCGATGAACTGGCGCGGCAACTGAAGCTTGAGCCGGGGTTGAAGGCTGAGTTGGAGAAGCAGGTGCGTCAGGCTTCTATTTAAGCGTTGTCTTAAAAAATCGCAGGTTTCGCCAATGCCTACATCGACCGTAGGCACTGGCGGAGCCTGCGATTTTTTGCATCACAACAGTGCGCTCCGAAACGACTCAAGCCCCTCGCCGCACAGGTATTTCAGCGATTTTCACAGGGATGAGACGTGGTGCGCACCCGTCTTACAAATGAAACACCGCCCTCAGCTATACTCCGCAACATTTCAACTGCACCCCGAGGACTGACTGTGAAGAACTGGACGTTGCGCCAACGCATTTTGGCGAGCTTTGCGGTGATTATCGCCATCATGTTGCTGATGGTCGTCGTCTCGTATTCCCGGCTGTTGAAGATCGAGGTCAGCGAAGACAGCGTACGTGACGACGCGCTTCCCGGGGTCTATTACAGTTCGATGATTCGTGGCGCTTGGGTCGACAGCTTCCTCCACATCGAGGAGATGCTGGGTTTGAAGGAAGAGCAGGGTATCAGTGCCGAAGATGTCGCCGACCTCAAGAACTATGAAGCGCAAGTGCAGGAAGCGATCAACAACTATCGCGGCACTGTGACTACCGAAGAAGACAGAGCTGAGTTCGCGGTTTTCCAAAAAATCCATCAGGATTACGGCAAGATGCTGGCCGCGGTGTTCGACTTGCATCAGCGCAATCAGCGAGCCGACGCCATCAAGTTGTTCAACGAACAGCTGACCCCGACGTGGGCCGCGGGGCGTCTGAAACTAAATGACATTCTTGAGCACAACAAAGCCAGGGCAGATCAGGCCATGGCGGACATCCATGACGCCGTGCTCACCGCTGAAGTCATCATGGGCATTTCCCTGCTGGTGGCGGTTTTGGCCGCTGGTCTCTGCGGCCTGTTGCTGATGCGCGCGATCATGGCGCCCATGAACCGTATCGTGCAGATCCTCGAAATCATGCGCACGGGTGATTTGAGCGGCCGCTTGAACCTGGCGCGCAAGGACGAATTCGGCGCCGTGGAAACCGGCTTCAACGACATGATGGCCGAACTCACCTCGCTGGTGTCCCAGGCCCAACGCTCCTCAGTGCAGGTCACCACCTCGGTGACCGAGATCGCTGCCACCTCCAAGCAACAGCAAGCGACCGCCACTGAAACCGCCGCCACCACCACCGAAATCGGCGCGACGTCCCGTGAGATTGCCGCCACTTCTCGGGATCTGGTGCGCACGATGACCGAAGTCTCCACCGCCGCCGATCAGGCCTCGGTGCTGGCCGGTTCCGGGCAGCAAGGCCTGGCGCGGATGGAAGAGACCATGCACTCGGTGATGGGCGCGGCTGATCTGGTCAACGCCAAACTGGCGATCCTCAATGAGAAGGCCGGCAACATCAACCAGGTGGTGGTGACCATCGTCAAGGTCGCCGATCAGACCAATCTCCTGTCGCTCAACGCGGCGATTGAGGCCGAAAAGGCGGGTGAATACGGCCGCGGTTTTGCCGTGGTCGCCACCGAAGTGCGGCGTCTGGCGGACCAGACCGCCGTGGCCACGTACGACATCGAGCAGATGGTGCGCGAGATCCAGTCGGCGGTGTCGGCCGGGGTCATGGGCATGGACAAGTTCTCCGAAGAGGTGCGCCGCGGCATGTCCGAAGTGCAACAGGTCGGCGAGCAGTTGTCGCAGATCATTCATCAGGTTCAGGCGCTGGCGCCACGGGTGTTGATGGTCAACGAAGGCATGCAGGCCCAGGCCACGGGCGCCGAACAGATCAACCATGCGTTGGTGCAGTTGGGCGATGCCAGCAGCCAGACCGTCGAGTCCCTGCGTCAGGCCAGTTTCGCCATCGATGAACTGAGCCAGGTGGCCGTAGGGCTGCGCAGCGGCGTTTCGCGATTCAAAGTCTGATGAGCGAACTCACGGCCAAACGCACCGCCGTGAAGCCGGCGCTGCAATCATTGTTTCTGGTGTTCCGCATCGGCAACGAGCGCTTTGCCTTGCAGGCCGTCGAGGTGGCGGAAGTGCTGCCGCGCCTGCCGTTGAAACCGATTCCCTGCGCGCCGGACTGGGTCGCCGGGGTGTTCGCCTATCGCGGCGCGGTGGTGCCGGTGATCGACCTCAGTGCGCTGACGTTCGGCCAACCGGCCCAGGCCCGCACAAGCACACGCTTGGTGCTGGTCCATTACCGTCCGGATGAAACCGCTGAGGCGCAATTGCTTGGGCTGATTCTGGAGCAGGCCACCGATACCTTGCGCTGCAACCCGGCGGATTTTCAGCCCTATGGCCTGGACAACCGTCAGGCGCCGTACCTCGGGCCGGTGCGTGAAGATGCCCTGGGTTTGCTGCAATGGGTGCGGGTTGCCGACTTGCTCGACGATCAGGTTCGCGCGCTGCTGTTTCCGTCGCAGCCTCTGAACCTGGCACTGCTTGAGGAGCGGCCATGAGCAGCGATCAGCGGTTTTTCGATTTCCTCAAAGAGCGCATCGGTCTCGACGTGACCTCGGTGGGACCTGCGATCATCGAGCGTGCAGTGCGCCAGCGCAGCACGGCATCCAACGCGCTGACGGAGGATGAGTACTGGCACACCTTGCAGGGTTCGCGGGACGAGCAGCAGGCGCTGATCGAAGCGGTGATTGTCCCCGAGACCTGGTTTTTCCGTTACCCGGAATCCTTCGCCACGTTGGCGAAACTGGCCACCAAACGCCTGAGCGACATCAACAACATGCGCGCGCTGCGGATTCTCAGCCTGCCGTGTTCCACCGGTGAAGAACCGTATTCCATCGCCATGGCGTTGCTCGATGCCGGGTTACAGCCGCACCAGTTCAAGGTCGAAGGCATGGACGTCAGCCCGTTGTCGGTGGAAAAAGCCCGGCGCGCGTTGTACGGCAAGAATTCGTTCCGGGGTCAGGACATTGCCTTTCGCGACCGGCATTTCACCGCCGAAGGCGAGGGCTATCGCCTCAGCGGGCGAGTACTCGAACAAGTGCGTTTGCAGGTCGGCAATCTGCTGGATCCGACGTTGCTGACCAACGAGCCGCCTTATGACTTTGTGTTTTGCCGCAACCTGCTGATCTATTTCGATCAGCCGACCCAGCAGCAAGTGTTCGAAGTGCTCAAGCGTCTGACCCATGTGGATGGCGTGCTGTTTATCGGCCCGGCCGAGGGCAGTTTGCTCGGCCGTTTTGGCATGCGTTCGATCGGCATCCCGCAGTCCTTTGCGTTCAGTCGTCAAAGTGCACCAGAGCCTGCGCCCATTGCGACGTTCGTGCCGACGCCTCTGCCCGTGCGCCAACCGGTGCGCAGCGTGACACCGCCGCCCGTTCTCAGTCGGCCCTTCGCAACGGTAGCGCCGCTGCCTGTCGTGGCGAAAGTCGCCAACCCGGACACTGCCGCGCTGCTGGCGAATATCGCCGCGCTGGCCAACGAAGGCAAAAGTGCCGAGGCCCGCGCCGCGTGCGATAGCTATTTGCGCAGTCACGAGCCGGTGGCCCAGGTCTTTTACTGGCTGGGCTTGCTCAGCGATGTCGCCGGCAGAGTTCTTGAGGCTCAGGGTTTTTATCGCAAGGCGTTGTACCTCGACCCGCAACATCCCGACGCGTTAATGCACCTGGCGGCGTTGCTGCAATCCTTGGGTGACACGGCAGGAGCCAGACGATTGCAGGACCGCGCCGCCCGCAGCGAGCGCGCCGCTGACAGTGAGCGTAACCGATGAACGCCGCCGACACCTTTAGCCTCACCCATGAAGATGCCCAGGCCATCGACGACTGCTGGAACCGCATCGGTATCCACGGCGACAAGTCCTGCCCGCTACTGAGCGATCACATTCACTGCCGCAATTGCGCGGTGTATTCGGCCGCGGCTACGCGCTTGCTCGACCGCTACGCGTTGCAGCAGGAAGATCGGGGGCAAGTTTCCACGGCGGTCGAGAGCGAGGTGAAAACCCGTTCGCTGCTGATGTTCCGTCTGGGCGAAGAATGGCTGGCCCTAGCCACTCGCAGTCTGGTGGAAGTCGCACCGCTGCAAGCGATTCATTCCCTGCCGCACCAACGCTCCCGGGCCTTGCTCGGCGTGGCGAATGTGCGCGGCGCGTTGGTGGCGTGCCTGTCGCTGGTGGAATTGCTCGGGCTCGACGGCGCCAGCAGCGTGGCGTCCGGCGCGCGGGTCATGCCGCGAATGCTGATCATCGCCGCCCACGGCGGACCGGTGGTGGTACCGGTGGATGAAGTGGACGGGATTCACGCCATCGACGAACGCATCCTCGAGGCGGCGTCCCGCTCCGGCACGCAGGCCAGCGCCAAATACACCCGTGGCGTGTTGCAATTCAAAGGTCGCAGCCTGCGTTGGCTGGATGAAGAACAGTTGTTGTCCGCCGTGACCCGGAGCCTTACATGACCCCCGAGCAAATGCGCGACGCCTCTTTGCTGGAACTGTTCAGTCTGGAAGCCGAGGCCCAGACGCTGGTGCTGAGCGCAGGTCTTTTGGCGCTGGAACGCGACCCGACCCAGGCCGATCACCTTGAATCGTGCATGCGCGCGGCGCATTCGCTCAAGGGCGCGGCGCGGATTGTCGGCGTCGATGCCGGGGTCAGCGTTGCGCATGTGATGGAAGATTGCCTGGTCTGCGCCCAGGAAGGCCGCCTGTACCTGCGACCCGAGCACATCGATGCCTTGTTGCAAGGCACCGATTTGCTGATGCGTATTGCGACGCCGGACAACAACCCTGAACTGGCGGAGATCGAGGCCTATGTGGTGTTGATGGCGCGGTTGCTTGATCCGATGGCGGCGCCCGCGCCGGTCACTGCGCCTGTCGCCCCAGTGATGGCGGAACTTCAGCTCGAACCACCGACGCCCAAGGTCGAGACGCCAGTTCCGGTCGCCGAACTGCACCCCGCAGAGCCGCCGCGCAAGGCCAAACGCACCACCGAAAACGGCGAGCGGGTGCTGCGGGTCACGGCCGAACGCCTGAACAGCCTGCTTGATCTGTCGAGCAAATCCCTAGTGGAAACCCTGCGGCTCAAACCGCACCTGGCCACCATGCAACGCCTCAAGCGTATGCAGAACAACGGGCTGCGGGCACTGGAAAACCTCAACGTCCACCTCAAGGAACATGCCTTGAGTCTGGAAGCACAGGAAGCCCTCGAAGACGCTCGTCGGCTACTGGCTGAATCTCAGCAGTTGCTGATGGAAAAGAACGCCGAACTGGATGAGTTCGCCTGGCAGGCCAGTCAACGGGCGCAAGTGTTGTACGACACCGCGCTGGCCTGTCGCATGCGGCCGTTTGCCGATGTGTTGACTGGGCAAGAGCGCATGGTTCGCGACCTCGGTCGTAGCCTCGGCAAGCAGGTGCGACTGGAGATCGAGGGCGAGAAAACCCAGGTCGATCGCGACGTGCTGAAGAAGCTTGAAGCGCCGCTGACCCACCTGCTGCGCAATGCCGTGGATCACGGCATCGAATCGCCGGAGCTACGGCTATTGGCGGGCAAACCCGCTGAAGGCCTGATCCGTTTGCGCGCTTCCCATCAGGCCGGTTTGCTGGTGCTGGAGCTGAGCGATGACGGCAATGGCGTCGATCTGGAAAAGGTCCGCCGCAGCATCATCGAGCGCCAATTGTCCCCGGCCGAAACCGCCGCGCAGTTGAGTGAAGAAGAGCTGCTGACCTTCCTCTTTCTACCGGGCTTCAGCCTGCGCGACACAGTCACCGAAGTCTCCGGGCGCGGCGTCGGACTGGATGCGGTCCAGCACATGGTCCGCCAGGTGCGCGGCGCGGTCGTGCTGGAGCAGGTGGCGGGCGAGGGCAGTCGCTTCCATCTCGAAGTGCCGCTGACCCTGTCGGTGGTGCGCAGTCTGGTGGTGGAAGTCGGTGACGAGGCGTATGCCTTTCCGCTGGCCCACATCGAACGGATGTGCGATCTGGAGCCGGCGGACATCGTCCAGGTCGAAGGCCGTCAGCATTTCTGGCACGAAGGCCGGCATGTCGGGCTGGTCGCGGCCAGTCAGCTATTGCAGCGTCCGGCGAGCCAGAACAGTCAGCAAACCCTCAAAGTGGTGGTGATTCGCGAGCGCGAGGCGATTTACGGCGTGGCGGTCGAGCGTTTTATCGGCGAGCGGACGTTGGTCGTTTTGCCGCTGGACGAGCGTCTGGGCAAGGTGCAGGACATTTCCGCCGGGGCCTTGCTCGATGATGGTTCGGTGGTGCTGATCGTCGACGTCGAAGACATGCTGCGGTCGGTGGACAAACTGCTCAATACCGGGCGTCTTGAGCGCATTGCCCGTCAAGGCAGCCAGGCGGTTGAAGCGGCTCGAAAACGGATTCTGGTGGTCGACGATTCGCTGACCGTGCGCGAGCTGCAACGCAAGTTGTTACTCAATCGCGGCTACGACGTGGCGGTGGCGGTGGACGGGATGGATGGCTGGAACGCCCTGCGTTCGGAGGACTTCGATCTGCTGATCACCGACATCGATATGCCACGCATGGATGGCATCGAACTGGTGTCTTTATTGCGCCGGGACAATCGCCTGCAATCCCTTCCGGTGATGGTGGTGTCTTACAAGGATCGTGAAGAGGACCGTCGTCGTGGATTGGACGCTGGAGCCGATTATTATCTAGCCAAAGCCAGTTTTCATGACGACGCCCTGCTTGACGCGGTGGTTGAGCTCATTGGAGGAGCGCGTGCATGAAAATAGCGATTGTCAACGACATGCCCATGGCGGTGGAGGCTCTGCGCCGCGCCCTGGCATTCGATCCGGCGCACGAGGTGGTCTGGGTCGCCAGTAATGGGGCCGAGGCGGTGCAGCGATGCGCTGAAAATACGCCGGATCTGATCCTGATGGACCTGATCATGCCCGTGATGGATGGCGTGGAGGCGACCCGGCGGATAATGGCCGAGACGCCGTGCGCGATTGTCATCGTTACGGTCGACCGCGAGCAGAACGTGCATCGGGTGTTCGAGGCCATGGGCCACGGAGCGCTGGATGTGGTCGATACGCCGGCCATCGGTGCCGGCAATGCCAAAGAGGCAGCGGCCCCGTTACTGCGCAAGATCATGAACATCGGTTGGCTGATCGGTGACAGGGGCAATCGGGAGCGAGCCGCCCCGAGCCCGCTACGCAGTTCGGCTTCGCGCCAGCGCCTGATCGCCATTGGCTCATCGGCAGGTGGGCCGGCCGCGCTGGAAGTATTGCTCAAGGGGTTGCCGCGAGATTTTTCGGCCGCCATCGTGCTGGTGCAGCATGTTGACCAGGTGTTCGCCGCCGGCATGGCCGAATGGCTCAGCAGCGCCAGCGGCCTGAACGTGCGCCTGGCCCAGGAAGGCGAGCCTCCGCAGGCCGGGTCGGTGTTGCTGGCGGGCACCAACCACCATATTCGCTTGTTGAAAAACGGCACGCTGGCTTACACCGCCGAACCGGTCAACGAGATCTACCGGCCCTCGATCGATGTGTTCTTCGAGAGCGTGGCCAATTACTGGAACGGCGATGCCGTGGGTGTTTTGCTCACCGGCATGGGACGCGATGGCGCGCAGGGGCTTAAACTCATGCGCCAACAGGGCTACCTGACCATCGCTCAGGATCAGAACAGCAGCGCGGTGTACGGAATGCCGAAGGCGGCAGCGGCCATTGGTGCCGCTGTGGAGATTCGACCACTGGAAAAGATAGCGCCACGATTGCTGGAGATTTTCCCCAAATGAAGACATTTCACAGCAATCTGGCCCAAGTAGTACTCAGGTGACTGCCTATGAATGATTTACAGCTCGACGACTTCAAAACCGACGAAAACGCCGCCATGGTGTTGTTGGTGGACGATCAGGCAATGATCGGCGAGGCGGTGCGCCGCGGGTTGTCGAACGAAGCCAATATCGACTTCCACTTCTGCGCCGACCCGCACCAGGCCATCGCCCAGGCGATCCGAATCAAACCGACGGTGATCCTTCAGGATCTGGTGATGCCCGGTCTTGACGGCTTGAGCCTGGTGCGCGAGTACCGCAACCATCCGGCGACCAAGGACATCCCGATCATTGTCCTGTCGACCAAGGAAGACCCGCTGATCAAGAGCGCGGCGTTTGCGGCCGGAGCCAATGATTACCTGGTCAAGTTGCCGGACAACATCGAACTGGTGGCACGCATCCGCTATCACTCGCGTTCCTACATGACGTTGCTGCAGCGTGACGCAGCGTATCGCGCGCTGCGGGTCAGCCAGCAGCAGTTGCTCGACACCAACCTGGTGCTGCAGCGCTTGATGAACTCGGACGGCCTGACCGGGCTGTCGAACCGCCGGCATTTCGACGAATACCTGGAGCTTGAGTGGCGCCGTTCGCTGCGTGACCAGAGTCAACTGTCGCTGCTGATGATCGATGTCGACTACTTCAAATCCTACAACGACAGCTTCGGCCACCTTGAAGGCGATGAAGCCCTGCGCAAAGTGGCCACGGCGATTCGTGATGCCGGCGCGCGACCTTCGGACCTGCCGGCCCGTTATGGCGGCGAAGAGTTCGCCCTGGTGCTGCCCAATACTTCGCTGGGCGGCGCGCGACTGGTCGCGGAAAAGCTCCGCCAGACCGTTGCGGCGCTGAAGATCCCGCACATTTTCCCGGCCGAAGGTTCGAGCCTGACCATCAGCATCGGCCTTTCGACCCTAACCCCGCAACAGGGCGGCGATTGCCGCCAATTGATCTCGGCGGCGGACAAGGGGCTGTATCTGGCGAAGAACAATGGGCGTAATCAGGTTGGGATTGAGTAGTTCGCTACGAAATACAACTCCCTGTAGCAGCTGCCGAGCTGCGCGAGGCTGCGTTCGGCGGCGTAGCCGTCGCCAAATCAGGCAACGGGTTCTTTCGGGTAAACCGCGTACAGACGATTTGCGAGGACTTCGTCTTCGAACGCAGCCTCGCGCAGCTCGGCAGCTGCTACACGCGTTTCCCCCCGGCCTTCAGCAAAAACCATTCGCCCCTAAAGCCGCCAGGCGGGCTGCCGTGACAGCCTGATTACGTTATACTCGCCGGCTTTCAAAAGTTCGCCAACGAGTGCTGCCCGCCATGGAAATCAACCCGATCCTTAACAGTATCAAGGACCTGTCCGAGCGCTCCGAAACTATTCGGGGGTATCTTTGACTACGATCAAAAGCATGAGCGTCTGACTGAAGTCAATCGCGAGCTTGAAGATCCGTCTGTCTGGAACAACCCGTCGTACGCTCAGGAGCTGGGCCGCGAGCGGTCCCTGCTGGCTCAGATCGTCGAAACCCTCGACGAAATGCACACAGGCCTGGCCGACGCCAAAGACCTGCTGCTGATGTCCGCCGAAGAAGAAGACCAGGCCGCCGTCGATGACGTCGCTGCCGAAGTCGAGCGTCTGCGCGAATCCCTGGAAAAACTCGAATTCCGTCGCATGTTCAGCGGTGAGATGGACGCCAACAACGCCTACCTGGACATCCAGGCCGGCTCCGGCGGCACCGAGGCTCAGGACTGGGCCAACATCCTGCTGCGCATGTACCTGCGCTGGGCCGACAAACGCGGTTTCGACGCGACCATCATGGAACTGTCGGCCGGTGAAGTCGCCGGGATCAAGGGCGCCACCCTCCACATCAAGGGCGAATACGCCTTTGGCTGGTTGCGTACCGAAATCGGCGTGCACCGTCTGGTGCGCAAGAGCCCCTACGACTCCGGTAACCGTCGCCACACCTCGTTCTCGGCCGTGTTCGTGTCGCCGGAAATCGATGACAACATCGAAATCGACATCAACCCGTCGGACCTGCGCATCGATACCTACCGCTCCTCCGGTGCCGGTGGTCAGCACGTAAACACCACCGACTCGGCCGTACGTATTACGCACGTACCGACCAACACCGTGGTCAGCTGCCAGAACGAACGCTCCCAGCACGCGAACAAAGACACCGCGATGAAAATGTTGCGGGCGCGCTTGTACGAGCAGGAAGTGCAGAAACGCAACGCCGCCTCCCAGGCCCTGGAAGACACCAAGTCGGACATCGGCTGGGGTCACCAGATCCGCTCTTACGTGCTCGACCAGTCGCGAATCAAGGATTTGCGTACTAACGTCGAACGCAGTGACTGCGACAAGGTGCTCGACGGCGATATCGACGAATACCTGGTGGCCAGCCTGAAGCAAGGCCTGTAAACCGCCAGTCAAGACCTTAAGTCCCCTGCCACCCGCGGGGGCAACGAACCTGTGATGGAATTTTTAAAGACATGAGCGACCTAGAACTCGACCCGCAAGCCCTGCAACAGGAAGAAAACTCCCTGATCGCCCTGCGCAAGGAAAAGCTGGCTGCCGAGCGCGCCAAGGGCAATGCCTTCCCGAACGACTTCCGCCGCGACAACTACTGCGAAGACTTGCAGAAACAGTACGCGGACAAGACCAAGGAAGAGCTGGCAGAGGCTGCGATCCCGGTCAAGGTTGCCGGTCGCATCATGCTCAACCGTGGCTCGTTCATGGTGATCCAGGACATGACCGGTCGCATTCAGGTCTACGTCAACCGTAAAACCCTGTCCGAAGAAACCCTGGCCTCGGTGAAAACCTGGGACATGGGCGACATCATCGCAGCCGTTGGCACCCTGGCGCGTTCCGGCAAGGGCGACCTGTACGTCGAAATGACTGAAGTGCGCCTCCTGACCAAGTCCTTGCGTCCGCTGCCGGACAAACACCACGGCCTGACCGACACCGAACAGCGCTATCGCCAGCGTTACGTTGACCTGATCGTCAACGAAGACGTGCGCCAGACCTTCCGCGTACGTTCGCAAGTGATTGCGCACATCCGCAGTTTCCTGATGCAGCGTGACTTCCTGGAAGTGGAAACGCCGATGCTGCAAACCATTCCGGGTGGTGCGGCAGCCAAGCCGTTCGAGACTCACCACAACGCGCTGGACATGGAAATGTTCCTGCGTATCGCGCCGGAGCTGTACCTCAAGCGTCTGGTGGTCGGTGGTTTTGAAAAGGTGTTCGAGATCAACCGCAACTTCCGTAACGAAGGCGTTTCGACTCGTCACAACCCTGAATTCACCATGTTGGAGTTCTACCAGGCTTACGCCGACTACGAAGACAACATGGACCTGACCGAAGAACTGTTCCGCGAGCTGGCGCAACTGGTTCTGGGCAGCACCGACGTGCCTTATGGCGACAAAGTGTTCCACTTCGGCGAACCGTTTGTGCGTCTGTCGGTGTTCGACTCGATCCTCAAGTACAACCCTGAGTTGACCGCTGACGACCTGACCGACATCGACAAGGCCCGCGCCATCGCCAAGAAGGCCGGCGCCAAGGTGCTGGGCTTCGAAGGTCTGGGCAAATTGCAGGTGATGATTTTCGAAGAGCTGGTCGAGCATAAGCTGGAGCAGCCGCACTTCATCACCCAATACCCGTTCGAAGTGTCGCCGCTGGCTCGTCGGAACGACGACAACCCGAACGTCACCGACCGTTTCGAACTGTTCATCGGTGGCCGCGAAATCGCCAACGCCTACTCCGAGTTGAACGACGCGGAAGACCAGGCCGAGCGTTTCATGGCGCAGGTGGCTGACAAGGACGCCGGCGACGACGAGGCCATGCATTACGACGCCGACTTCGTTCGCGCGCTGGAGTACGGCATGCCGCCAACGGCCGGTGAAGGTATCGGCATCGACCGTCTGGTGATGCTGTTGACCAACTCCCCGTCGATCCGCGACGTGATCCTGTTCCCGCACATGCGGCCACAAGCGTAAGTGTTTCAATAAAAAAGCCGCCTAAAACAGGCGGCTTTTTATTGCCTGTCTGGTACAAACGTATCAATTGGTTACTTTTGAAGTAAGAGAGGAATACCTGTCGTGAACCGTGCAATTGCTCAAGAGGGTGCAGCGGACGTCGCCACTGCGGTCGCTGAAAGTGTTCAGTACCAGGGTCGCAAGGCCAGCCGACAGGGCAGTGAGCAGCGTCGACAGGACATTCTCGATGCGGCGATGCGCATTGTCGTGCGCGATGGCGTGCGGGCCGTGCGTCACCGCGCGGTGGCCGCCGAGGCCGGTGTGCCGCTGTCGGCCACCACTTACTATTTCAAGGACATCGATGACCTGCTCACCGATACCTTTGCCCAATACGTGGAACGCAGCGCGGCGTTCATGGCCAAGTTGTGGACCAGCAACGAAGGCTTGCTGCGCGAGATGGTTGCTTATGGCGATGGCAGCCCCGAGTCGCGTTCCCAGCTGGCTGACGATATCGCGCGGCTGACCGCCGATTACGTGCAGCGCCAATTGCACAACCGTCGCGAACACTTGATGGCCGAGCAGGCGTTCCGTCAGGAGGCGCTGTTGAACCCGCGTCTGGCGGAGTTGGTGCGCTCGCATCAGCAAATTCTTCTGCAAGGCACCTGCCATTTTTTCGAGGTATTGGGTTCCCGCGAGCCACAACAGGATGCCAAAGTGTTGACGGCGATTATCGGACGGATGGAATATCAGGGCCTGCTCAACGACGCCGAGCCTGTCGCCGAAGCCGAAATGCTCGGCATCCTCACGCGGTATATGCACCTGGTATTGGCGTCGGTGTAACCCTCAGGGTTGTACGCTCAACCCCTGAGGGAGCGAGCCTGCTCGCGAATACGGTCTGACATTCAACATCTCTGTTGTCTGACACTCCGCCTTCGCGAGCAGGCTCGCTCCCACAGGGGGCCGGTGTTAGCCCAGGGCAAAGTGTGTTCATAGGGAGTGTTGAATGAAAGCCTGGCGTGTCGTTGTGATCGCCTTGTCGTTCCTGCTGCTTAGCGGCTGTCTGGTGACCTTCAAGGAGCCGCTGCCCTCGAGCGAGCCCGCGCCTAAAGGGTTGCTCGGCAAATGGACCAGCACCAACGCCTGGGGCGAACCGCTGAATCTGGAACTGACACGCCTGGGCGACAATCACTATCAGGCGGTCAGCTACTTCAAGGCTAAACCCAAGGAGCGTGAAGCCTATCCCTTCACGGTGACCCGCCATGGCAGTCGCTGGTACCTGTCGGCCAAGGTGCCGGCGCAGTTCGGCGGGCACTTCACGCTCTTCGGTTTCGAACTCACCGATAAGCATGAACTGGTGGTCTACAACCTCGACCTCGAGCAGATCAACCAGGCCCTGAGGCAAAAAGTCCTCAGCGGCGAAGGCTTCCAGACCGACGACGGCGACGGCGTGTTGATCAACAACAATCTGGACCAGGTTTTCGCCTACCTCGACGATCCGGCCAATTCCGATGTGTTCGTCGAGGCCGTGCGCTATCAGCGCCTGGCCAAAGCCAAATAAACCCAGCACGTAAACGGTTTTTCTACAGGAGTTTCGGGTGGACGATTACCAGCAGTCGATACGCATTTTGTCCGATCGCATTGTGCTGGCGCAGACGCCGATTCGCGTCCTGGATGCGGTGAAGTGGGACGACAGCATCCGCAAGGGTTTCCTCAAGGCCAAGGGCAAGGAAATGCCGGCGGTGGATCGCGATTACTACCTGAACCGGCCGCTGGCGTTCGACTCCAGCAAGGTGAAGCTGGAATTCCAGAACATCGAACGCGACATCACCCGTCAGCTTGGTCAGTTCAACCCGGTCGGCCAGATCATGCGCCGCATGTGCAAGGAATACCGCATGGTGGTGCGCATGCTCGAAGCGCGCGGCACCGAGGATTTCGGGCTGATTTCACAGGAGCTTTATGGTGCCGCTTCCGACGCGTTCCACGCTGGCGATCCGACACTTTCCGACCTGGGCCTGATGCTCTCGGATTACCTGAACAATATCGATGGCCGTGGCGACCTGAAGGACGAACCGAAAATCCTCACCGCCAAGGAAGCCGTCCACCTGCTGCAAACCCGCTTGAATAAGGTATTCGGCGAGGCCGAGGAAACCATTCGCGTATTCGAGTCCGACGGGATCGTTGCCGATGCGGCGGCTGGCGCCGACTACATCAAGATCCGCACCGACGCGATGTTCAACGACCGTGACGTGCGCGCCCTGGAAGTCCACGAAGGGCTGGTGCATGTGGGGACCACGCTCAATGGTCTGAACCAGCCGATCTGCACCTTCCTCTCCAAAGGTCCGCCGTCGTCGACGGTGACTCAGGAAGGCCTGGCGATCCTGATGGAAATCATCACTTTCGCCTCGTACCCGAGTCGCCTGCGCAAACTGACCAACCGCACCCGCGCCATTCACATGGTGGAAGAGGGCGCGGACTTCCTGCAGATCTTCGAGTTCTTCCGCGAGCAAGGTTTTGAAATGGCGGAAAGCTACGGCAACGCCAGTCGGGTTTTCCGTGGCTCGGTGCCGACAGGTCTGCCATTTACCAAAGACTTGTCCTACCTCAAGGGCTTTATCATGGTTTACAACTACATTCAGTTGGCCGTGCGTAAAGGCAAGCTTGAGCAGATACCGCTGCTGTTTTGCGGCAAGACCACGCTGGAAGACATGCGGACCTTGCGCCAGTTGGTGGATGAAGGGCTGGTGGTGCCACCGAAGTATTTGCCGGATCAGATCCGTGACCTGAACGCGCTGTCGGCGTGGATGTGCTTCTCCAACTTCCTCAATCACCTGAGCCTGGACCGGATCGAAGCGGATTACTCCAATATCCTGTGAACAATGAGATCCCCTGTGGGAGCGAGCTTGCTCGCGATGGCGGAATTACATTCAACATTTGTATCGCCTGACATACCGCTATCGCGAGCAAGCTCGCTCCCACAGGTACTGTGTTCCAACCCCTATTTTTGCGAGGTTTCAACGGATGAGATTCCTCGGGATTTTTTGCCTGCTGCTGACCTTGAACGGTTGCAGCTCGCTGCTGTTTTACCCCGAGCCCGGCCAGCTGTTTACCCCGGAAAAAGCCGAACTCGAATACCGCGACGTCACCCTGACCACCGCCGACGGCCTCAAGCTGCACGGCTGGTGGTTGCCGGCCAAACAAGGTGTCGAGGTCAAGGGCACGGTGCTGCATTTGCACGGTAACGGCGGCAATCTGCCCATGCATCTCGGGGGGAGTTGGTGGTTGCCAAAAGAAGGGTATCAAGTGTTGCTGCTGGACTATCGCGGCTACGGTCTGTCCGAGGGTGAACCGACGCTGCCAGCGATCTACCAGGACATCGACGCCGCGTTCAAATGGCTCGATCAGGCGCCGGAGGTCAAGGGCAAGCCGTTGATCCTCCTGGGCCAAAGCCTTGGCGGTTCGATGGCCGTGCATTATCTGGTTCAGCACCCTGAACGCCAGAAACAACTCAAGGCCTTCGTCCTCGACGGCGTGCCCGCCAGTTACCGCAGTATCGGTCAATTTGCCCTGAGCCATTCCTGGCTGACCTGGCTGGTTCAGGTGCCGCTGTCCTGGCTGGTGCCGGACGGCGACAGCGCGATCCATTCCATGACGCAGCTCAATGGCGTGCCGAAACTGATCTACCACAGCATCGACGATCCGATCGTGCCCCTTTCCAACGGCATACGTCTGTATCAAGCTGCGCCGCCGCCGCGGGTGCTGCAACTGACCCGTGGTGGTCATGTGCAGACGTTCGCCGACCCGGTCTGGCGCAAAGTCATGCTGCGTTTTCTCGACGACCCGCAGCATTTCAACGGTCTGCGCCGCCTGGGCGAAGTCCCGAATTACCCGGCGCCGAAAAATTCTGAAGATGAACCACCAGAGAGTCCGCAATGAGTGAAGAACGTAACGCCATCCCGCTGATCATCACCGGTATCTGCACCATCCTCGGCACCGTCGGGGCCTTGTGGTTCTACGGCTACCTGCACTTCGCCAAACCCGAAGATGCGCTGCTGCTCAGCGACTTCACCCTGCTCAAGACGGTGCCGGGCGAAGACTACAAGATCTCCCTGGAACCGGCCGCGCAAGTGGCGCAATGCATCGATGGCGTGCTGGTGATGTTCGACACCGAACAGAAAGGCCTGAGCGGCGTGTTGGTCAACAACAAGAAAAAAGCCGTGCGTTGCATGGGCGAGGAAACCCCGCAGAAGCTGCAACCGTAGCGCGCCCGATCTTTTGATCTTAAAAACAAAAGCCCCGCCTGATCAGATCAGGCGGGGCTTTTGTGTTTCAGCGAGTGGAGCTTAGTTCGAGCTAACCGCCGAACGCGGGATCACCGGCTGGTTGTCGTTGGAAATGGTCACTTCCACCCGACGGTTCATCGCACGGCCCGAGACGCTGCTGTTCTCGGCCACCGGGTATTCCTTGCCGTAACCCTGCGCCACGATACGCACTGGATCAACGCCCATTTTCACCAGCGCCGTGCGCACGGAACCGGCACGACGTTCGGACAGCGACTGGTTGTGGTTTGCGGTGCCCGTGCTGTCGGTGTAGCCCTCGACGATCACTTTGCGATCAGGGTTTTCCGAGAGGAACTGCGCCAGTTTGTTGATATTCACCAGACCGCTGGACTTCAGATCAGCCCTGTCAGTGGCGAACAACACATCACCGAACGTCACCAAGGTGCCGCGATCGGTCTGCTTGGCGTTCAGGCTGTCCTGCAATTGCTTGATCTGCGCGTCGCGGGCATCCAGACGAGCCTGGGCACGCTGCGCAGAAGCATTTTTCAGGTTGGCTTCAGCGTTGCGCAGGGCGATGGTCTGCTTCGCCACTTCAACACGTTGATTGGTCAGGTAAGCCAGTTGGTCGACCTTGGCCTGGTCTTCTTTGTCCTGATAAGCCTTGTCGGCCTTGTCCAGGTAATCGCTGGCTTCTTTGGTTTCCAGCGCCGCGACTTTGCTGGCTTGCGGGTTGGTTTGCAGGCCGGTGTAGTTAGTGCGGGCCTGTTCCAGATTCGCGTTCGGCGGCGTGGAGCAGGCAGCCAGTGCAACGCTTACGGCGAGCAGGGCAGGGATCATCAATTGTTTACGCATGGTGGTTTCGTCCTTTTAGTCGAGTAAGAAGTACGTCGTGCGGCGCCGCTTATTGCACAGTGCGCTGGCTTTCCTGACGCAGTTCCTGAACCCCTTTCTGAGAGTCCTTCACAGCCTGTTCAGCTTTGATCGCTTGGGCTTTGCGTTCAGCCACGCGAGCGTCCCACTCGGCCTGTTCGGCGAGGATTTTGGCTTCGGCATACTTTTTGTCGTGCATGGCGATTTCGGCTTGTTTGAGCTTGTCCTGCGCGGACTTCATTTCCACCGCCGCAAACTCGGTGCCGCCGGCACTGACGGCGCTGTTGACCGCCGATTCCGTCACGGCGAATTGCTCGCTTGGCGGGTTGCCGGCACAACCGGCCAGAACGAAGCTGCTGCCGATTGCCAGGGCAGCCAGTTTCAGGCCACGCAGGTGGGTGAATGAGGATTTGGCAGTTCGGGTTTTCATGGTCTTCAACTCCATTGGAATAACTCCTGAAAAACTTAAAAATCCATCCTGGGCAAGGAGCCGCAACCTTCAATTTCCGGGGGTGTTTTGAAACGGCCGTCCCAGGCGTGGTTAATGGCTGTGACCCAAGGCGTTTTTCGAAAGTTCAGAGAATATGGCCAATCGCCCGAAAAAACTTTGACCGAGCGGACAAGGCTCTAAATCGGGAATTACCATCACATGCAGGAGTATTCCAGGCCCTGAACGGGCCTGGGAATAGGCATTTCTGGAGGGAAAAGAAGCGCGGTAATCAGTGTTTCTGTTTATCGTCAACGGCCGACAAATCGTGCAAATGACGACGGGACAGCGCGAGAAAACGTGGAGTCGGACCGACGTCTTCGTACAGCGGATCACCTTCTTCGTCGGTGGCCACGACGGTCGAACCCTTCACATACGGGAAGCTCTTTTCGAGTTCTTCCAGGGCGGCGCCGATCAGCTCGCCGAGCAGTTCTTCGGGCTGCCGTTTGGGGTACATATCGATAATTGCCGCCAGCCGTGCGGCGGCCTCCACATCCAGATGAATCGAGTATCCGGTGTCGGTCAGGCGACCCTTGGCGTTTTCTTCCCAGTGATGGGCAAGCTCGCGGATTTTCATAGTGACCTCAATGCGCACCTGCTCGTGGCAGGCAGTGTCAGTGTCCGGCAATCGCCGGCGGCAGCCGTTGTAAGGCTTACTCTTCAGACTAGCTTTAACGCCCAAGGTTTAAAGTCCCTTGGTCGTCTAATGGTGAGCGTTGCCTGGGGGCTTTAGTGGGGGATTGGGTGTATATCCGTTTTTGCGGTAGCGGCGGCTATTGGTTTCGCTTTTACAGCGAGTCACTTGGAAAAGCCCCAAGTAACCAAGGGCTCTTGCCCCTTTCGTTCGGTGCCTCGCTTAGGCTCGGCATACCCTCGCTCCGGTCCTGCTCCGTGGGCCCGCCGCCATCGGCCATCCATGGCCGGGGGCGGCTAACCCGGCATCCATGCCGGGTTGCCCACTACGCAGAACCTCCACTCGGCCTCTCGAGGGGGCGGTGCATCAAGATCAAAAGCTGCAGGCGAGCTAACGCTCGGCCTGTTGAGTGGTGAGAAGCAAAAGCTGTACGCCGATCTGCTTTATGTGGGAACGGGCTTGCTCGCGAAGCTGTTGATCTTGCCGTTGCCGTTGCCGTTGCCGTTGCCGTTGCCGTTGCCGTTGCGGTTGCGGTTGCCGTTGCTTTTGATTTTGATCTGTTGCCCCTTTCCCAGAGGCCGAACGCAGGTGTTGCGCAGGGGGCACCGCGGCAAGGATGCCGCGGTAGCCGCCCCCGGAGCAATGCCGGAGTGAGGGCATGCCGAGCCTAGGCGAGGCACCGAATGGCGGGGCAGAAGCGCTTTGGTTACTTTCGCGCTTTTCGAAAGTGACTCGCTGTAAAAGCGAAACCGTAATCAGCCATCACCGCAGCAACGGATATGTACCCACCAACCCCAATCCCAATCCCAGAACTTTCTCGTGCGAACAGCATTCCCATCGTCGCCCGCTTGTAAGAACCGCTTTAGAGCGGCACTCTCTAACGACAAAGCACACCCGGATTTTCGCTGGAGAACTGCTGATGACCGATATTGATGCACGCTTGCGCGAGGACGTTCACCTGTTGGGTGAGCTGCTGGGCAACACCATCCGTGAACAGTACGGGGACGGTTTTCTCGACAAGATCGAGCAGATCCGCAAGGGCGCCAAGGCCGACCGTCGCGGTTCAATGGACGCTGAACTGAGCGCCAGCCTTAACCAATTGAGCGAAGAAGAGTTGCTGCCGGTGGCGCGGGCGTTCAACCAGTTTCTCAACCTGGCCAATATCGCCGAGCAATATCAGCTGATTCACCGTCGCGAAGAGTCACAGCCTGCGCCGTTCGAAGCGCGGGTACTGCCGGAATTGCTTGCTCGCCTGCTTGCCGAAGGCCATGGCGCTGAATCCCTGGCCCGGCAACTGGGACGGCTGGAGATTGAGTTGGTCCTCACCGCGCACCCGACCGAAGTGGCGCGCCGCACGCTGATCCAGAAGTACGACGCAATTGCCGCTCAATTGGCCGCCCAGGACCATCGCGACCTGACCACTGCCGAACGCGAGCAGATCCACACGAAGTTGCAGCGCCTGATCGCCGAAGCCTGGCACACCGAAGAAATCCGTCGCACCCGCCCAACCCCCGTGGATGAAGCCAAATGGGGCTTCGCTGTGATCGAACACTCGCTGTGGCAGGCGATCCCCAACTATTTGCGCAAGGCTGATAAAGCCCTGCATGACGCCACTGGCCTGCACCTCCCACTGGAGGCCGCACCGATTCGCTTTGCCTCGTGGATGGGCGGTGACCGGGATGGCAACCCCAACGTGACCGCTGCCGTAACCCGTGAAGTCTTGCTGCTGGCGCGGTGGATGGCCGCCGATTTGTACCTGCGTGATGTCGATCACCTGGCGGCCGAGTTGTCGATGCAGCAAGCCAGCGACGATTTGAAGGCCAAGGCTGGGGACAGCGCCGAACCTTACCGTGCGGTGCTTAAACAGCTGCGTGAACGCCTGCGCGCGACGCGTAACTGGGCTCACGCCTCCTTGACGAAGACCACGCCGGCACCCGCCGATGTGTTGCAAAACAACCGCGAGCTGCTCGATCCGCTGGAGCTGTGTTACCACTCGCTGCATGAGTGCGGTATGGGCGTGATCGCTGATGGTCCGCTGCTTGATTGCCTGCGCCGGGCGGTGACGTTCGGGCTGTTCCTGGTGCGGCTCGATGTGCGTCAGGACTCGACGCGACATACCGCGGCCATGAACGAGATCACCGATTACTTGGGCTTGGGGCGCTACGAGGACTGGAGCGAGGAAGAGCGCATTGCTTTCCTGATGCGCGAACTGAACAACCGCCGGCCGTTGCTGCCGGCGTACTTCAAGCCATCGGCCGACACCGCTGAAGTGTTGGCGACCTGCCGGGAAATCGCTGCCGCACCGGGCGCATCGCTCGGTTCGTATGTGATCTCCATGGCCGGCGCTGCTTCCGACGTGCTGGCCGTGCAACTGCTGCTCAAAGAGTCTGGCGTGTTGCGGCCGATGCGTGTGGTGCCGCTGTTCGAGACCCTTGCCGACCTCGACAACGCCGGCCCGGTGATTGAAAAACTGTTGCTGCTGCCCGGTTATCGCTCGCGCCTGCAAGGGCCGCAGGAAGTGATGATTGGCTACTCCGACTCGGCCAAGGACGCCGGCACGACGGCAGCGGCCTGGGCGCAGTATCGGGCGCAGGAGCGCTTGGTCGACATCTGTCGCGAGCAACAAGTGGAACTGCTGTTGTTCCACGGTCGCGGTGGCACCGTGGGACGTGGCGGCGGCCCGGCACACGCGGCGATTCTGTCGCAGCCGCCGGGTTCGGTGGCGGGGCGTTTCCGTACCACCGAGCAGGGGGAAATGATTCGTTTCAAATTCGGCCTGCCAGATATCGCCGAGCAGAACCTCAATCTGTACTTGGCAGCAGTACTGGAAGCGACCTTGCTGCCGCCGCCTCCACCAGAGCCAGCCTGGCGCAATCTGATGGACGAATTGGCCGCCGACGGTGTCAGCGCTTATCGCGCCGTGGTGCGGGAAAACCCGCAGTTCGTTGAGTATTTCCGCCAGTCCACCCCGGAGCAGGAACTGGGACGCCTGCCGCTGGGCAGTCGCCCGGCCAAGCGCCGCGCCGGCGGGATTGAAAGCCTGCGGGCGATCCCGTGGATCTTCGGCTGGACCCAGACGCGTCTGATGTTGCCGGCGTGGCTCGGCTGGGAAGCGGCGCTGAGCAAGGCGCTGGAGCGCGGCGAAGGTGAGCTGCTGGGGCAGATGCGTGAGCAGTGGCCGTTCTTCCGCACGCGCATCGATATGCTGGAAATGGTGTTGGCCAAGGCCGATGCCGATATCGCCCGGTCCTACGATGAGCGCTTGGTCGAGCCGGATCTGCTCCCTTTGGGTGCGCATTTACGCGACCTATTGTCGCAGGCCTGCTCGGTGGTCCTTGGGTTGACTGGTCAGTCGCAGCTACTGGCACATAGCCCAGCCACGCTTGAATTCATCCGCTTGCGCAACACTTACCTCGACCCTCTTCATCTATTGCAGGCCGAGTTGTTGGCGCGGTCGCGACAACAGGAAGTGGCGCAGGGCAGCCCGGTAGAACAGGCGCTGCTGGTGTCTGTGGCGGGGATTGCCGCCGGTTTGCGTAATACCGGCTAAGGTTTTCGTCGTGGGGCAAGGCACTCGGCGCGAGCGTCGAGTTGCCTGTGGGCGAGGGCTTGGAAAGTGCTGCCAGGCGACAGTTAGTGATGGGGTTGCGACGAGGGTTACCCCGACGAAAGGCCACATCAGGCGTGGGTTTCTCCGACTTTCGGCGGCTTGTGTGCTCCGGGCCTGCTGTGTATCTTGATCAGCCTTTGACCGTTTGGGCGGTTACGACCCTTATTTTGAGATTGGCCCCACGAGGCGAATCTGACGTTATCTATATAAAAAATTGAGGAGCACATCGATGCGCGTCATTCTGCTGGGAGCTCCCGGGGCCGGTAAAGGTACTCAGGCTAAGTTCATCACCGAAAAATTCGGCATTCCGCAAATCTCCACCGGCGACATGCTGCGTGCCGCGGTCAAGGCTGGCACCGAGCTGGGCCTGATCGCCAAGAGCGTCATGGACAGCGGTGGTCTGGTTTCCGATGACCTGATCATCAATCTGGTCAAGGAACGCATCAGCCAGGCCGATTGCGCCAACGGTTTCCTGTTCGACGGTTTCCCGCGCACCATTCCTCAGGCTGAAGCCCTGGTGAAAGCCGGCGTGGAGCTGGATCACGTGGTCGAAATCGCCGTCGACGACGAAGAAATCGTTCAGCGTATCGCTGGTCGTCGCGTTCACGAGGCCAGCGGCCGCGTGTACCACACCGTCTACAACCCGCCGAAAATCGCCGGCAAGGACGACATCACCGGTGAAGAGCTGGTGCAGCGCAAGGACGACACTGAAGAAACCGTTCGTCATCGCCTGTCGGTCTACCATTCCCAGACCAAGCCTCTGGTCGAGTTCTACCAGACGCTGTCTGCTGCTACTGATGGCAAGCCGAAGTACAGCCACATTGCGGGCGTCGGCTCGGTTGAAGTGATCACCGGCAAGGTGCTTGAAGCACTGAGCTGAAAAGTCTGAATCGCTTCATCTTCTACGGCCCGCTTGCGGGCCGTAGTTGTTTATACTGGCGCACTTTTTCTGACCTCTCTTACGGAAACATCGATGAGCACCTTGCTGGCCCTGGACACCGCGACTGAAGCTTGCTCCGTTGCCTTGCTGCATGACGGCAAAGTCACGAGCCATTACGAGGTGATCCCGCGCCTGCATGCGCAGAAGCTGCTGCCGATGATTCAGCAGTTGCTGGCGGATGCCGGGACCACCCTGCAAGCGGTCGATGCAATCGCTTTCGGACGTGGTCCGGGTGCGTTTACCGGCGTGCGGATCGCCATCGGCGTGGTGCAGGGGCTGGCGTTTGCGCTGGATCGTCCGGTGTTGCCAGTATCGAATCTGGCCGTGCTGGCGCAGCGGGCCTATCGCGAAAACGGCGTGAGCCAGGTGGCTGCCGCTATCGATGCGCGGATGGATGAGGTGTATTGGGGTTGCTACCGCGAAACGGCGGGGGAGATGCGGCTGGTCGGCAATGAAGCAGTGCTGCCGCCGGAAGTGGCCGCGTTGCCGGCTGACGCCAGCGGTGAGTGGTTTGGCGCCGGCACTGGCTGGGGTTATGCCGAGCGTATCGCCGTCAGCCTGACCGGGCAGGATGCGGGCATGTTGCCTCACGCTGAGGACCTGCTGACCCTGGCGCGTTTTGCCTGGGCGCGTGGCGAGGCGATCGTGGCTGATGAGGCTCAGCCAGTGTACTTGCGCGATAAAGTCGCCACCCCAAAAGCACGTTGATTCTCTAGAGTTGGTCCCTTCGCGAGCAGGCTCGCTCCCACAGGGTTAGCGAAAGCCCTGTGGGAGCGAGCCTGCTCGCGAAGGCGGACTGCGCAACGCAGCCAATCGTCGTTTTATGCCCCCGCTTTTAAACCTTTTCCATTTTCTGTGTTCTAGTTATCACTCGGCGGTTTGCGCAGTGGGTTTTGCGCCACTAAACTGCCATCATTGATCCCGGACATGTACTCATGCGTATAGACGGCGTTCCCTCTCAGTCCTACCCCATCAAGCGCAAGCCTCGCAAAGGCCCTGTGGCGGATGACGACTACGTCGATATCGACGGCGAGCTGGAAATTCCATCCGAAGAGCAAATGGCCGCCCGCGCCGCCAAAGCCTCTGCGCAACGCTTGAGTAATCTCCCCGCCCGTCAACAAGACATGATTTATCACCGTGCCATGAGCAACAGTGTCGCGAAGGCCCTGGCCAGCTACCTGAGCACCGCCGGTTTTGTTGATTGGGATTCGGATGTGCTGGGCCTCGACTTGTACATCTGATGCAGCTGCCTTACTACCTGGGCTGTCCGTCCTGGAGTGAAAACGCCTGGCGTGACTACCTGTATCCGCAAGACGCAAAACCCGCCGAATTTCTGAATCTCTATTCCCAAGTGTTCAACGCCGTGGAAGGCAACACGACCTTCTACGCGAGCCCGGCTGCGACCACCGTGCAGCGTTGGGCCGAGACCATGCCCGAACACTTTCGCTTCACTGCCAAGTTCCCCGGTGACATCAGTCACAGCGGTGATCTGCGCGAACAATTGACCGCTGTCGAAACCTTCCTGCAATTGCTCAGTCCCCTCGGTGAGCGGGTTTCACCGCTGTGGCTGCAACTCTCCAAAAGCTTTACACCTCAACGACTGTCAGAGCTTGCCGGTTTTATCGACGCCGTGGACCGGCCTCTGGCGGTTGAAGTGCGGCATGACGAGTTCTTCGCCAAGGGCGATGCCGAGCGAATGCTCAATCGCCTGCTACTGGATCGCGGTGTCGAGCGTATTTGCCTCGATCCCCGCGCGCTGTTCAGCTGCACATCGACCGATCCTTCTGTACTTCACGCCCAATCGAAAAAGCCCAGGGTGCCGCCGCGTCCGGCCGCCTTCACGCAATGTCCGCAGGTACGCTTCATCGGCCATCCACAGCTTGAGGCCAACGACCCGTTCCTGCTGCCATGGATCGAGAAAATTGCCGTGTGGATCGAAGAGGGCCGCACGCCCTATATCTTCCTGCACACCGCCGACAACCTGCTGGCCGCCAAACTGGCGCAACGTTTTCACGCAAAACTGATGCTGCGTTTGCCTGGCTTGCCGCCGCTGCCTGAGCTATACAGAGAGCCCGCTGCCGAGCAACTTGGCCTGCTCTGAAGCGGATTCCTTGCCCTTTTCAGGAGCCTGCCAATGGATGCGCAAACCCTTCGAGCCCAAGCGTTCAAAGCACTGCACGAACGCGTGGGGGCTTTTGTCATTCCCAACCCATGGGACGCCGGCTCGGCGAAAATGCTCGCCAGCCTTGGTTTCGAAGCGCTGGCGACCACCAGTGCCGGATACGCCTTTTCCAACGCCCGCCCCGATGGCGCGCTGACGCTGGACGACACCCTGGCAAACGTTCGGGCGATTGTTGCGGCAACTGATCTGCCCGTCGCCGTCGACCTGGAAAACGGCTTCGCTGACGATCCAGCCGAATGCGCACAGAGTATTTTGCGTGCGGCAGAGGCCGGCGCGGTTGGTGGCTCGATCGAAGATGCCACGGGCCGTCAAGAAGCGCCGATCTACTGCTTCGAACATGCCGTGGCGCGCATCGAGGCTGCCGTGGCAGCCGCTCGCAGCTTGCCGTTTCCCTTTATGTTGACCGCGCGAGCGGAGAACTTTCTGCACGGCAATCCTGATCTCGCCGATACCATTCGCCGCTTGCAGGCGTTTGCCGAGGCAGGTGCCGACGTACTTTATGCGCCGGGTCTGCGCAGTGCTGAAGACGTGTTGGCGGTGGTCCGTGCTGTGGCGCCGAAACCGGTGAATGTGTTGATGTCTGGCGGACTGAAATTGACGGTCGAGCAGTTGAGCGAAATGGGCGTCAAGCGCATCAGCGTCGGTTCGGCTCTGGCGCTGGCGGCGTATGGGGAGTTTTTCCGCGCTGCCGAAGAGATCAAGACATCGGGCACGTTCGGGTTCACGTCGCGGTCCATGCCGTATGCCCAGGCCAATCAATTGTTCAAGGGCTGACGATGCGGTTTCGGTGGTGGCTGCTGTTGATGCTGTTAATTCTTGGCGCGGCAGCCGTGAGCGTCTGGCGTGGCTGGATCTCGCTGCCACCCCATTGGAATCCCTGGGCGCCGCTGGACGTGAAGGCCGCGCCCAATTTTCTGACCCGCTACAAACTGATGCGCCTGCGCGATGATCCGCAGTTGTGCGATCAAGCCCTGAGCAGCTCTGGATTGCGCGTAACCCATCAGGCCGACAGCCCCGACGCCACGTGCCCGTTGATCAACACCTTGCGTGTGCAAGGCGGCGAGGTGGCGCTGAGCAGCAGTTTCCTCGCCAGTTGCCGCCTGGCGGTGTCGTTCGCCCTGTTCGAACACCACGCCCTGCAACCCGCGGCGCAAGCGGTCTATGGTCAAGCAGTAACGCGTGTCGACCATCTCGGCAGCTTTGCCTGTCGCAACGTCTACGGCCGCGAAAATGGCAGGCGCAGCCAGCATGCCAGTGCCGATGCGCTGGATATCGCCGGTTTTCGCTTGGCCGATGGCCGATCCATCAGCGTGCTCAAGGATTGGCCGAAGGATAATCAGGACGCACGGTTTTTACGTCAGGTCCGCGATGGCGCCTGCGACATGTTCAGTGTGGTCTTGAGTCCGGATTACAACGCCGCCCATCGCAATCACTTTCATGTGGATGTCGGGCCGTGGTGGGTGTGTCGCTGAGGGCTTGTTATTGAAAGTCAGGCGGCGATGCGCAGGTTTTGCAGGACGATCGGGCGAGCCCAGCCGTTATCGAAATCGAGTTGTTTCTGTTGCTCCACCCGCTCTTCGGGCGAGAACGGCGGGAACGGTTTGTCCAGCAGGTGCAATTCGAACTCGGCGATTGGCAGGTGCAGCGGACGCGGCTGCGGTGCCGGGCCGGCTTCGGGTACAGGCTGGCCGGCGGTGAGTACGATCGGACGGACCCAGCCACTTTCGAAGTTCTGCTGCTGCTGTTGAGCGACGATTTCTTCCGGCGGGAACGGCGGGAAGGGTTTGTCGGCCAAGTCCATTTCGAACTCGGCAATCGGCAGGAACAGCGGCTCTGGCGGTTTGACCTGGGTTTCTTTCACATCGCATTCGCGTTGGGAAACGATGTGTGCGTAGAGCTCGCTGCCGACGGTCGGCTCGACCGGGCTCTCGAGATCAACCGGTGGGAAAGTCCCGCAGGCAGGCACCACATCGCTCGACTGTTCGGCCAGGGCCTGGGCAAAAAAATCCTGCCACAGGTGACTGACGCCGCTCAGTGCTTGGGAGTTTCGTAGACCAAAATCGCCATGACGCGATAGGTAGCCTATGGATGTGGTTTGAATGTCTGACATTTCTCTCGGTCGACGCTCAGCTCTGGCAAAATGCTCGATAGTTTTGTTATCGGCCGTTTTTGCCGATCATTAATTTTTTGAGCGTGTTTTCTCATGATTGAGCAACCTGCGGCCTGCCGCATCCATGTCGAGGCCCTGGCCGCGACTTTTCAGCCACAGGCCGAACAATGGGCCGAGCGCCTGGGTTTGCCGATGCAGGTGGATGACGGTGAGTTCGCTTTGCAGGTCGGCGACCAGGGTTTGCAGCTGCAGCAACTGGGCCCGGACGCGCCGGGGCCGGTGCGGGTGGACTTTGTCGAGGGCGGTGCGGCCCATCGCCGCTTGTACGGCGGCGGTAGCGGTCAGATGATCGCCAAGGCTGTCGGGGTTGCCCAAGGCGTGCGTCCGCGCGTGCTGGATGCCACGGCGGGGCTGGGCAAAGATGCGTTCGTGCTGGCGAGCCTGGGCTGCGAGATGAGCCTGATCGAGCGTCAGCCGCTGATTGGCGCGTTGCTTGAAGATGGCCTGGCACGCGGCGCGGAAGACTTTGACGTGGCGCCAATCGTGGCGCGGATGCGCTTGCTCAAGGGCAATTCGATCGAGGTGATGCGCAATTGGGAAGGCGAGCCGCCGCAGGTGATCTACCTCGACCCGATGTTTCCCCATCGTGAGAAAACGGCCCTGGTGAAGAAGGAAATGCGCCTGTTCCGGCCGCTGGTAGGCGATGACCCGGATGCGCCTGCACTGCTCGAAGCGGCGTTGGCGTTGGCCAGCCACCGGGTGGTGGTCAAGCGCCCGCGCAAGGCGCCATGCATTGAAGGACCGAAGCCGAGTCATGCGCTGGACGGTAAATCGAGCCGGTATGACATTTACCCGAAGAAAGCGCTGAAGCCTTAAGACCGCGTCGCCCCCCTTCGCGAGCAGGCTCGCTCCCACAGGGGATCTACGGTGTTGCATAGATCCAGTGTGGGAGCGAGCCTGCTCGCGAAGGGGCCGATCAGACAACCGAAACCTATCAGGCTGTCTCTGGCCGATACGCCCGCATAAACAACTCCACCACTTCCTGCACATGGCTCTCGGCCGCATCCCCGGTCAGCGGCTCGCCGCAGCCATAAAGCAGCCTGAAATTCCCCGCACCCTTGAGCAGACAGAAGAAATGCTCGGCCGCATTGCGCGGTTTGTCGATGCTCAACGCGCCGCTGTGATCAACCTTGGCCAGCAACCGCTCCATGCCCTGCAGCATGCGCTCAGGCCCGGCCTCGAAGAAGATCAGCGAGAGTTTCGGGTCCTGGCTGCCCAGCGTCATCATCAGCCGATGCAGGTTGACCGATTCGTCGCTGTTGATCAGCTGATGAAAGCCGCGCGCGATGTTTAACAGCACCGTTTCTACGGCAGTGCCGTCCGGCAATTCGAAAAACAGCGTCGGCAATTGCTCTTCGCACTTTGCCATCACGGCAGCGGAGAACAGCGTCTCCTTGTCGTTGAAATGGCTGTAGACCGTCAGCTTTGACACACCGGCCTCGGCCGCGACGGCGTCCATGCTGGTATTCGCATAACCCTTGCTCAGAAACAGAATTTTCGCCGCATCGAGGATCGCCTGGCGCTTGGCCAGATCCTTGGGACGGCCCGGACCGTTGGGTGCTGAAAGATTGTTCGACATTCTTCGCTTTTAATACTGGACTGGTGAGTTTGCTATTAATAACATACCGCTCAGTATAATTATTCCAAGCACCATTAGCGAAAGGTCCTTCACCATGTTCCGCTATGCCTTGCCCCTCGCGTTGCCAGTCAGTCTGGCGTTTTTATTGTCTGCGTGTGGCCACGAAGAGGCGCCTCAAGTCACCGTTCGCCCGGCCATGGTCGTGCAGCCAGAGCCATCGGCCCAGGCGATGGAAAGTTTCCCCGGTGAAGTCCGTGCACGGTTTGAGCCGGACCTGGCGTTTCGCATTGGCGGTAAAGTCAGTCGACGACTGGTCGAGGAAGGGCAGCGGGTCAAGGCCGACCAACCTCTGGCGGAGCTCGACCCTCAGGACGTACGCCTGCAACTGGAAGCCACCCGTGCCCAGGTCGCCGCTGCCGAGGCCAATCTGAGCCTGGTGCGCGCCGAACGTGATCGTTACAAGACCCTGATGGACCGTCAGATGGTCAGCCGTTCGCAGTACGACAATTCCGAAAACCTTTACCGATCCGGTGAAGCACGCCTCAAGCAAATCAAAGCCGAATTCAACGTTTCGACCAATCAGG
This sequence comes from Pseudomonas sp. PMCC200344, assembly GCF_030053095.1. Lineage (NCBI taxonomy): Bacteria > Pseudomonadati > Pseudomonadota > Gammaproteobacteria > Pseudomonadales > Pseudomonadaceae > Pseudomonas > Pseudomonas sp. PMCC200344. The sequence continues at coordinate 1,326,455 of NZ_CP125618.1, forward strand.
CCAGTTACGCTGTGCTGCGTGCGCCTCAGGATGGGGTTGTGGCTAAGCGCGCAGTTGAAGTCGGGCAAGTGGTGGCGGCCGGGCAAACCGTATTTACCCTCGCCACCGATGGCGAACGCGAAGTGTTGATCAGCTTGCCGGAGCAGAGCTTTGGCCGCTTCAAGGTCGGTCAGCCAGTGTCAGTCGAACTCTGGACCCAACCCGACCAACGTTTCGCCGGGCGCATCCGTGAGCTGTCGCCCGCTGCCGATCCAAAATCGCGCACCTTTGCCGCCCGGATAGCCTTCACCGCCGGCAAGGTTCCCGCTGAACTCGGCCAGAGTGCCCGGGTGTTCGTTCAAACCTCCGATGTGGTGCCGCTGTCGGTGCCGCTTTCCGCGCTGACCGCGGAAAATGGCGCGACCTACGTCTGGGTTGTCACTGCCAACAACACCTTGAAGAAAACCCCGGTCCGGGTCGGTGCCTTCGGCGAGAAAACCGTACCGGTGCTCGAAGGCCTGAATGCCAGCGACTGGGTGGTGGCCGCTGGCGTCCATGTGCTGCTTGAAGGACAGCAAGTGCGCCCGGTGGATCGCTCCAACCGCGTGGTCAATCTGGCGGACAAGGAGTAATCCCCGATGGGTTTCAATCTTTCCGAATGGGCGCTGCGTAATCGCCAGATCGTACTGTTCCTGATGCTCTTGCTGGCAGTTGTTGGCGCACTGTCCTACACCAAACTCGGCCAAAGTGAAGACCCGCCGTTCACCTTCAAGGCCATGGTGATTCGTACCAACTGGCCTGGGGCCACGGCGCAGGAAGTGTCGCGTCAGGTCACCGAGCGCATTGAAAAGAAGCTGATGGAAACCGGCGAGTACGAACGCATCGTTTCGTTCTCCCGTCCGGGCGAATCACAAGTGACGTTCGTCGCCCGTGATTCCATGCATTCGGTGGACATCCCGGACCTCTGGTATCAGGTTCGCAAGAAGATCGGGGACATTCGTCAGACCCTGCCACCGGGCATCCAGGGGCCATTCTTCAATGATGAGTTCGGCACAACGTTTGGCAATATCTATGCGCTGACCGGCGAAGGTTTTGATTACGCGGTGCTCAAGGACTACGCCGACCGCGTGCAGATTCAGCTGCAACGGGTCAAGGATGTGGGCAAGGTCGATCTGCTCGGGTTACAGGACGAGAAGATCTGGATCGAACTCTCCAACGTCAAACTCGCCACCCTCGGCCTACCGTTGTCGGCGGTGCAGCAGGCCCTTGAAGAGCAAAACGCAGTGTCCACCGCCGGGTTCTTTGAAACCAGCAGTGAGCGATTGCAGCTACGCGTCTCGGGGAATTTTCAGACGGTCGAAGAGATCAAGAGCTTTCCGATCCGCGTCGGTGATCGTACGTTCCGCATCGCCGATGTGGCGGATGTACGTCGGGGTTTCAACGATCCGCCAGCGCCGAGCATGCGCTTCATGGCGGAAAACGCCATCGGTCTGGCCGTGGCCATGAAGGACGGTGGCGACATTCTGGTGCTGGGCAAGGCGTTGGAAATCGAGTTCGACCGGATCCAGAAAAATCTTCCTGCCGGTATGCAGCTGCGCAAGGTCTCCGACCAGCCCGCCGCCGTGAAAAGCAGTGTCGGTGAGTTTGTTCAGGTGCTGGTGGAAGCGCTGGCGATCGTCCTGTTGGTGAGCTTCTTCTCCCTCGGTGTGCGCACCGGCATGGTGGTCGCGCTGGCGATTCCTTTGGTGCTGGCGATGACGTTCGCCTGTATGTATTACCTGGGAATCGGTTTGCACAAGATTTCCCTCGGGGCGTTGGTACTGGCACTGGGTTTGTTGGTGGACGACGCGATCATCGCCGTGGAAATGATGGCGATCAAAATGGAGCAAGGCTTCGACCGGATCAAGGCGGCCAGTTATGCCTGGACCAGCACCGCATTCCCGATGCTCACCGGCACACTGATCACCGCCGCCGGCTTCCTGCCGATTGCCACTGCGCAGTCGGGCACGGGTGAATACACCCGTTCGATCTTCCAGGTGGTGACCATCGCGTTGTTGGCCTCGTGGGTGGCCGCTGTTGTGTTTGTGCCTTATCTGGGGGAAAAACTCCTGCCGGATCTGGCGAAGATTCATGCAGCCAAACATGGCACCGGCGACGGCCAGTCCGACCCTTATGGCACGCCGTTCTATCAGCGCGTCAGACGCCTGGTGGAGTGGTGCGTACGGCGGCGCAAGACGGTCATTGTCCTGACGGCCGTGTTGTTTATCGGTTCTGTCATCCTGTTTCGCTTTGTGCCGCAACAGTTCTTCCCAGCATCGGGTCGTCTGGAATTGATGGTCGATCTGAAACTGGCCGAAGGCGCCTCGTTGAGCAACACCCGCGATGAGGTCAAACGCCTCGAAGCACTGCTCAAGGATCACGCCGGTATCGACAACTATGTCGCTTATGTGGGCACCGGTTCGCCACGTTTTTATCTGCCGCTGGATCAACAACTTCCTGCAGCAAGCTTCGCGCAGTTTGTAGTCCTGGCCAAAACCATCGAGGAGCGCGAAGTCCTGCGCACCTGGCTGATCGAAGCCCTCAAGGAACAATTCCCGGCCCTGCGAGCGCGGGTGACACGTCTGGAGAACGGGCCGCCGGTTGGCTATCCGATGCAGTTTCGGGTCACCGGTGAGCACATTGAGGAAGTTCGCGCGCTGGCCCGTAAAGTGGCCGCCAAGGTTCGCGAGAACCCGCATGTGGTCAACGTCCATCTGGATTGGGAAGAGCCGAGCAAAGTCGTTTATCTGAACGTCGATCAGGACCGCGCACGGGCGCTTGGCGTGAGCACTGCGAACCTGTCGACGTTCCTGCGAAGCTCTCTGACTGGTTCCAGCGTCAGCCAGTACCGTGAAGACAACGAGTTGATCGAGATTCTGTTGCGCGGCACGTTGCATGAACGCACCGAACTGTCGCTTCTGCCAAGCCTGGCGGTGCCGACCGACAATGGCCGCAGCGTAGCGTTGTCGCAAATTGCGACCCTGGAATACGGCTTCGAAGAAGGCGTCATCTGGCACCGCAACCGCTTGCCGAACGTGACGGTCCGCGCCGACATCTACGGCAAGGAACAACCGGCGACGCTGGTGAAGCAGATCATGCCGACCCTCGATCCGATTCGCGCCGAACTGCCCGACGGCTACTTGCTGGAAGTCGGTGGCACGGTGGAAGACTCGGCTCGCGGGCAGAATTCGGTGAAGGCCGGTGTGCCGCTTTTCATCGTGGTGGTGCTGACGTTACTGATGCTGCAACTGCGCAGTTTCTCACGCACGATAATGGTGTTTCTGACGGCGCCTTTGGGTTTGATCGGTGTGACCTTGTTCCTGATGGTATTCCGTCAGCCGTTCGGTTTCGTCGCCATGCTCGGGACGATCGCGCTGTCCGGGATGATCATGCGTAACTCGGTGATTCTGGTGGACCAGATCGAGCAGGACATTGCTTCCGGGCTCAAGCCTTGGCAGGCGATTATTGAAGCCACGGTGCGGCGTTTCCGGCCGATTGTATTGACTGCACTCGCGGCGGTGCTGGCGATGATTCCGCTGTCGCGTAGCGTGTTCTTCGGGCCAATGGCGGTGGCGATCATGGGCGGGTTGATTGTGGCGACGGCGCTGACGTTGCTGTTTCTGCCAGCGCTGTATGCGGCGTGGTTCAGGATCAAGAAAGACCCGGTCTAACGTCCTACGTGTATTTCAGATCCCTCTGATATTGAGTCAGAGAGATCTGAGTGCTGTACTCAAGACTCAGTTTTATGAGTTTTTGAGACAGCAATAATGAAAAAGCCACCCATTTTGATGGGGAGGACCGACCCGGTATTCGACCTGTTGGGGAAGTCACCCCACAAGGAACGCCTTTCGGACTACCTTGCCCTGCTCAAGCCGCTGGACGATCAGGGGCGTTATCTGCCTTTCGATGAGTTGCGCTACCGCTGGGCGCCGGGGCTGGATTCTAATCTGTGCTGGGCGCTGGTGAAGAAAGCCCGGACTGCGCAGTACTCAAGTTTGTTGCCGCTGGGCGAGCCGCTTCAATGGGGCAATTTTGTGCTCACGCCGTTGGCGCAGAAAGCTATTTCCGCCGTCGATCGACAAGCCACAACGGCCGAGCTGGAGTACATGACCAGTCAGATTGGCGAGCATGCGCACTTCAGCTATCTGCTCAACGATTTGATCGAAGACGAAGCCATCAGCAGCAGCCAGCTCGAAGGCGCGGCGACCACCACGCGGGTGGCCAAGGACATGCTCAAACGCAATCGCCTGCCGCGCACGCCGGATGAGCGAATGGTGATCGGCAATTACAAGATGATGAATTTCGCCTGGGAAAAGCGTTATGACGCCCTGAGTGTCGAACTGATTTCAGCCATGCACCGGGTGGGTGTCGAGGGCATTGATGACACGCAATATTCGCCGGGGGAGTTCAGGGCCAACGATGATGTAGTGGTGCAGGACGGCGAGGGCAACACCGTGCATACACCGCCGCCCGCAGCAGGGCTGATGTCACGATTGCGGGTGTTGTCGACGTGGATCAACCAGCCCCATAACGATCCCGATCAAGTGGATTACCTTCATCCACTGACCAAAGGCATCGCACTGCATTTTGCTCTGGGCTATGAGCATCCGTTCCGCGATGGCAACGGCCGGGTTGCGCGGGCGCTGTTTTATTGGTTCATGTTCAAGAATGACTTCTCTGTCTTTCGCTACATTGCGATCAGCATTTTGCTGCGCAGTGCGCCGGTGAAATACGGGCGGTCGTATCTGAACACTGAGGCTGATGACCTCGATCTGACTTATTTCATCGATTTCCAGTGTTCGGTCATCCTGCGGGCTGTCAGCGGTTTCACCGAGGCATATCGGAAAAGTCTGGTGTATGCCGAGTTTTTGAGAAGCGAAAGATCGGTCGCGAGTGGGTAATGCCGATCAGTTAAGGAACGACACAATCCGTAGCAGCTGGCGAAGCCTGCGTTCGGCTGCGCAGCAGTCGTAAAACCTGAGTTTGCGGTCTTCCTGAAACACCGCATCGTCTGATTTCACGACTGCTGCGCAGCCGAACGCAGGCTTCGCCAGCTGCTACGGATCGCGTTTTGGCTTAACTGATTGGCATTAGGCGCGAGTGGGTCTTCTTTCTGAGGGCTCAAAACACAACCCCGTTCTGATCGTTCCCACGCGGAGCTGGGAACGATCAGCGGGAGAGAGTATTAGAGGGTACCAAACACCTTCTTCGCCAAACTCGTCGCTGCTGCTGCAGGATTCTGGCGAATGGCTTCTTCCTGTTTACCAATCATCTCGAACAGACCGTTCAACGCCTGCTCGGTCACGTAGCTTTCGATGTTGGCGCTCTTCGCATCCACCACACCCATCGTCGCGGCTTGCCCGGCGAACGAGTTGTACTGCTTGGCCAGGCCCACCTGGTCGGTGGCTTGCTTGACGATTGGCAGGAACTTGACGCGGATCTGTTCGCGGCTGGTTTTGCTCAGGTACTGAGTGGCCGAGTCCTTGCCGCCGCTGAGAATGCCCTTGGCATCCTCCACGCTCATCTTCTTCACCGCGTCCACCAGGATTGGCTGGGCCTGGGTCACGGCGGTTTCAGCCGCTTTGTTCATGCTGGTTTCCAGCTGGTCGACCTGGTCGCCCATGCCGAACTGCTTCATCTTGCTGGCGACTTTGCCCAGTTTGCCCGGCAGTTCGATTTTCACGTCCGGGTTGTTGCTGAAACCGCCCGGCGTGCCGAGTTGTTTCACGGCCAGCTGCGCGCCTTGGGTCAGGGCGTCCTTGAGGCCGCCGGTGGCGTCTTTTTGCGACAGGTCGCTGAGTGACAGCGCCAGGGCGCTGGCGGAGATCATCAAGCCTGCGCACAGGCCGGCGAAGCGAAGGGTAGGGCGGAACATGGCAGCTTCCTTTGTTCAAAAATTGAGAGTTAGCGAGCGGCGTCGACGCGGATTTTCAGAGGCTGCGGGTCGCTGCCATCCAGCTGCACGGCGTGATGTTCGGTGGTGATGAACATCAGTTCGCCATTCACTTCGATCCGTGCGCTGACCGAATAACGATGACCCGGTTTGACCTGCGTTGGATCGTAACTCAGATGAAACGGCAGCGGCACCTGGCCTTTGACCGGGCCTTTCTGTTCGTCAAGGACCACGGCAGGCGCATCGGCCAGAGACACGTCCTGTAGGCTGACACTCAACGTGGCGCTCGGTGGCAGGGCAATGCGTTGCAGGTAGAACACTTCGCCATCGAGGGAGGTTTTAGCGGCGGGTTGCATCGACTGACAGGCGCCCAGCAGGGTCGTCATGGCCAATAAAGAGAGTTTTTTCATCGGAGATCTCCGTATCGAAGGCGCCAGAAGAGGCCTGGCGCCCGTAGGAATTTAGTCGGATAGAGTCGGAGCCGCGACCTGATCCGCCGCATCTTCACTGCGATGCAATGCGACCTGACGGATCGACAAGCGAATCTCCGCTGGCAACACCCGCTTGGCCGCGCCTTCGGCCAGTTCGCCGAGCAGTTCGTGATAGCTCAGCTTGCCGGCCTCGTCGCGCTTGAGTACGTCCAGATCCAGCATCGTCTGGATGAAGTGGCGGAACAGGCTCTTGTCGAAGAACTCCGGGGCGTTGAGGCCATGCAGGATCGACAGGCGCTGGGCCATGACCGTGCACAGGTCTTCCAGCTCTTCGGCGCTGATGCTGTTCTGACCGCTGTTGAGCAGCAGCGAGACCGTCATGTAAAAGCGCTGCAAGGTCTGGGCGATGCTTTTCGACAGCAGGGTCAGCAGCACGAAATGCCGCGAGCTCGGCGCTGGCCGCAGGTAGACATCATTCTCAAAACGCAGCAGACCTTGCTCGACGAAGGCTTCGAGCCATTGGTCGATCACCGCATCCAGCTCGTCCAGCGACCAGCGAATGAACAGCTCCGATTGCAGGTACGGATACAGCGCGCGGGTGTAGCGCAGGATCTGTTCTCGGCTCATGCGCGAGGCGCTCTGGAAGAAGCTCGCCAGCAACGCCGGCAAGGCGAAGATGTGCAAAACGTTGTTGCGGTAGTAGGTCATCAGGACGGCGTTCTGCTCGTCCAGGTACAGAATCTTGCCCAGGGCATCGCTCTGCTCGGACAGCAGGTCCATGTCCTTCACATGCTCGATCAACGCCTGGCCGTCTCCGTCCGGCAGCGTGGTGTGCGGCGAATACGGGACCTTGCGCAACAGCGCCAGATACAGATCGAGCACCCGTGCCATCGCACGATCGTCCAGGGCCAGGCGGCTGGTGGACAGCAACGCCAGCGCCACCAGATTGACCGGGTTGATCGCCGCCGCTTCGTTCAGATGCTGTGCGACTTTCTCGCCGAGGCGGTTGGTGGTTTCGTTGAGCCAGGCCGGTTTAAACTGCGGGCCGTGTTCCTGTTTACGCCAGTCCGGCTGTTCGCTGTCGAGGAATTCCGCCAGTTTGATCGGTTCGCCAAAGTTCACCGCCACTTGGCCGAAGCGCTGCTTGAGGGCGCCGATGACTTTGAAGATGTCGAAGATCGATTCTTTCTTCTTGCTCGCGCCACGCAGTTCCCCGAGGTAGGTCCGGCCTTCCAGCACGCGCTCGTAGCCGATGTAGACCGGGATGAAGACGATCGGCATCCGCGACGAGCGCAGGAAGCTGCGCAAGGTAATCGCCAGCATGCCGGTTTTCGGTTGCAGCATGCGCCCGGTGCGCGAACGGCCACCCTCGACGAAGTACTCCACCGGGAAGCCTTTGGTGAACAGGGTGTGCAGGTATTCGTTGAACACCGAGGTGTAGAGCGGGTTGCCTTTGAAGGTGCGGCGCATGAAGAACGCACCGCCGCGCCGCAGCAGACTGCCGATCACTGGCATGTTGAGGTTGATCCCGGCAGCGATGTGCGGCGGGGTCAGGCCGTTGCGGAACAGCAAGTAGGACAGCAGCAGATAGTCGATGTGGCTGCGATGGCACGGCACGTAGATCACTTCGTGACCCTGAGCGACCTTCTGCACGCCTTCGATGTGGTTGACCTTGATCCCGTCGTAAATCTTGTTCCAGAACCAGCTCAGCACCACTTCCAGAAAGCGGATCGCGGTGTAGGTGTAGTCGGAGGCGATCTCGTTGCCATAGCGCAGGGCCTGGGCCTTGGCTTTCTCCGGGGAGATGTTCTCTCGCTCGGCTTCGTCAAGGATCGCTTGCTTGACCAGCGGCTGATTCAGCAGGCCTTTGACCAGATTGCGACGGTGGGAAATGTCCGGACCGATCACCGCCGCTTTCAGGTTGCGGAAGTGCACCCGCAGAATTCGTTGGGCCATGCGCACGGTGCGTTCGTGGCCTTTGTTGTGATCGATCAGTTCACGCAGATGAATCGGCGCCGAGAACTGCACCCGGGTTTTGCGCCCCAGCACAATGATGCTCAGCAACCGGCGCAGGCGCCCGGTGACCGCCCAGCTGTCGGCGAAGAGCAATTTCCATGGGCTCGACTCGCTGTCTGGCGACTGACCCCAGAACACGCTGACCGGAATGATCTGCGCGTCTTCGGCGGCGTTCTGGCTCAACGCGCTGACCAGACGAGTCAAGGTCGGCGGTGCACCACGCTTATCCTGACGGCCGAGCCAATCGGGCTCTGGCGTCAGGTAAAAGAACGCCGCGGGTTCCTCCAGCGTACCTGCCGAGACCGGCAACACCGGGCGGGGCAAACCTGCCTTGCTGCACTCGGTATCGACCACGGCCAGGTCGGTCAGCGAAGGGTTTTGCAGGACGTAGAACACCGGCCGGCTGCGGTCGAGGTTGAGGGTGAACGACGACTGATTGATCGTCTCCGAGCGAACCCAGAGGTAGAGCAGTCGGCGCAAGGTGCCAAACACAAGACGGCGGAACGGGGAACGGGTCATACGGCATCTGCATGAGTGAATAAAACCGAGCGTTTGCTCGGGCGGTCGTAGGGGGCTTTCTCAACCAGTTTCGGCGCGGCGCGGAAACTGGTTGAGAAAGCCCCCTAGTGTGCCGTATTCGCCGAAAATCGGCAAAAAAGCGCCTAAGTAAAGTTGAGTTGAGAGTTTTCGCGCCTGTCATATACTCGGCGGCTCAACAATAAAAAGAAGGGGTACTGTTACATGGCAACGCGCGAAACCGGCAATGTGAAGTGGTTCAACGACGCCAAGGGTTACGGCTTCATTCAGCGCGAGGACGGGGTGGACGTGTTCGTGCATTACCGCGCGATTCGCGGCGAAGGGCACCGCTCGCTGGCTGAAGGTCAGCAGGTTGAATACGGCGTGGTGACCGGCGAGAAGGGCTTGCAGGCTGAGGATGTTGTAGGCCTGTAATCCATATATTACGGATCACCCAAAACCACTGTGGGAGATTCTATGTTGCAGGGCAACCCCGCAACCTCAGGCCGGGTGGTATTCGCTCTGATTTTTCATCAGGGCAAATGCCACCCGGCAGAGTTTCCGGGCAAGGGCCACCAAGGCCTGGGTTTTCGAGAAGCCTCTTGCCAAATACGACTCGTAAAACGGTTTCCATTTAGCTGAGCGACAGGCTGCCATTGCGGCGTTGTAAGCCAACCGGCGGACTTCCGGATCCCCTTTTTTTGTCAGGTGCCGGGGGCCGTTCTTCTTCCCGGAGTCATCGACCGTAAGGTCCATCCCTAGAAACGCGATGAACGCATCACTATTGGCAAAATCACCGCGCATAAAGGTCGTCGCCAACCCGGTTGCAGTCAGTTCGCCAACCCCTTCGATGGCTTTGCAGCGGTCGATATTCTCTTCAATACCCGCCTCTTTGCTGACCTTGCGCAGCAGTTTCTGAATGGCCTGATCCGCTTGCTTGAAGGCCTTTTGCTGGGCGCTCTGTACTTTCTTCAACAAGGGTTCATTGGCCCAGCTCAGCATCAGACCGGCATGGTTCTGGATCAGCGTTGCACGTCTGTGGAGCAGGCTTTTCAGCGAGGTGTAGGCCTTGGGTGGTGGGCTCCAGATCCGCAGTCCGTCTTGTTCGTTCGTCAAATAACGCGCCAGCAGACGGGCATCGCAGGGATCGTTCTTGGCTCGTTGGCCGATGCCGCGGCGATAGTTGCTCACCCGATAAGCATCCACGACATAGACCTGGTGCCCCATCGCATGGGCCAGCTCGACGGTGTCCAGGTGGTAGATGTTGGTGGCTTCAACGGCGATAGCGCTTTGGGCGGGCAATGTTTTAAGCCAGCGTTTGAGGGCTGTTCGATCGTTCTTGATGGTGTCAGTGGTTAGCCGGTCGGAGCGATAGACAACTATTTCGGCCTTGGCGATATCGACGCCAACCACCGTCTGCGAAGTAAGGATTGTCATGACGAATCCTCGGAGCTAGGGTTTAAGAGCTTGTCGGGGTCTACCGTTGCGCTGGCTTGCCTCTATCGTCGGTTTTACCGATGAATTCCTTATCGGCGCTTTGGGTAGAAGGGGCGGGATGAGAAGTCTCCCACGGTCTGTACTGGTCAGAGTCAGAATCGAGCTTTTAGTCCCGCCCACCCCTTCAAGTCTAAACATACAAGCGAGCTTGCTCGCGATGAGGCCCTTTCAGTCAACATCAATGTTGAATGTCAGTTCGCTATCGCGAGCAAGCTCCCCCACAGGTTTTGTGTACAGCTTTTAGACAGTCTTCCAGGTGATTTCTTCTTCACCATCCGCGCTGATGCGCATCCAGCGATCCGCGGTCTCTTCACCTTCTTCCTCGACCCAGCTACCCGGTGCGCAACGCACTTCGACGTTCAGCGCGGCAAACGCTGCGCGGGCGCAGGCGATGTCGTCTTCCCACGGGGTCTGGTCGCTGTCCAGGAACAGGCTGTTCCATTTGCCCACGGCTTTCGGCAGCCAGGTGACCGACACGTTGCCGGCCTTGCACTTGTAGGTCTGGCCTTTCTGGACCCAGTCGGTGCATGGGCCCAAAGCAGTGCCGAGCCAGGCTGCGACGGCCTTGTAGTCGACGTCGGCGTCTTTCAGGTAAATCTCGATATCGGGTTGGCGCATGGATGTCCTCACTGCGGGTCTGAAAAATCCATTCGCGGATTTAGCCGGTCTACGGCAAATGCCGAAGACCAAAAAATTAAAAATTATTGAAGTACGAAGTAATCGTAGCGCATTGAAACAGTGACCTCGAACGGCTCGACCTGTTCGATGACCGCCGCCCGGCGTTCAGCACTGGCGCGCCAGCCGTGGGGCGTCATGGCCAACAGGTTCGCCCGGTCCTGACCACTTGCAAGCAGCAGTTTGAACTCCAGGGTTTCGCTGTGCTGCAGCGCCATGCCTTCCGGCACCAAAGCCAGATGCTTGTCGTCGGTGTATTCACGCACTTCGTCGTAAAGCCGCTCACGCAATTCCATCAGATGGCCGCTGGTCGGCCCGACTTTCATCAAGCCACCACCGGGGCTGAGCAGGCGTTTGGCTTCCTCCCAGTCCAGCGGGCTGAAGACGCTGGCGAGAAACTGACAGCTGCCGGAGGCCAACGGCACCCGCGCCATGCTGGCGATCAACCAGGTCAGCTGCGGGTTACGTTTGCAGGCGCGTTTGACGGCTTCCCGGGAGATATCCAGCGCGTAACCGTCGGCGCTCGGCAAAGCCTCGGCGATTTGCGCGGTGTAGTAACCCTCGCCACAACCGATGTCCAGCCAGCGCTGCGGTGCGTACTGAGCTGCCAGTTCGGCCAGACGCTTGGCCACCGGCGCGTAATGGCCGGCGTTCAAAAAATCGCGTCGGGCTTCGACCATCGCCAGGTTATCCCCAGGGTCGCGGCTGTTCTTGTGCTGCACCGGCAACAGGTTCAGGTAACCCTGACGCGCACGGTCGAAACGATGCCCGGCGGGGCAGGCCACGCCGTTGTCCACCGCGTTCAGCGGTTCGCTGCAGATCGGGCAGGCCAGCATCAGGCGAGCAACTTGATCAGGGTCTGGTAGTAGATTTCGGTCAGCACATCGAGGTCGGCAGCCAGTACACGCTCGTTGACCTGGTGAATCGTCGCGTTGACCGGGCCCAGTTCAACCACCTGCGTACCCATGGTCGCAATGAAGCGCCCGTCGGAGGTGCCGCCGCTGGTGGAGGCTTTGGTTTCGCGACCGGTAATGTCCTTGATGCTCGACGCGACAGCATCCAGCAACGCGCCCGGTTCGGTGAGGAACGGCAGGCCGGACAGCGCCCAGTCGATGTGCCAGTCCAGGCCATGTTTGTCGAGAATATCGGCGACGCGCTTTTGCAGGCCTTCCACGGTGGATTCGGTAGAGAAGCGGAAGTTGAACACCGCCACCAGGTCACCCGGAATCACGTTGGTCGCGCCAGTGCCGGAGTTCACATTGGAAATCTGGAAGCTGGTCGGCGGGAAGAAATCGTTGCCGTGGTCCCAGTGCTCGGCGGCCAGTTCGGCCAGTGCCGGGGCGGCGAGATGGATCGGGTTCTTCGCCAGGTGCGGATAGGCCACGTGACCTTGCACGCCGCGCACGGTCATCTTGGCACCGAGGGAACCGCGACGGCCGTTCTTGACTACGTCACCCACCAGGGTGGTGCTCGACGGTTCGCCGACGATGCACCAGTCCAGACGCTCCTTACGGGCGGCAAGGCGTTCGATCACCGCTTTGGTGCCGTGGTGCGCCGGGCCTTCTTCGTCGCTGGTGATCAGGAAAGCGACCTTGCCCTTGTGATCCGGGTAGTCGGTGACAAAACGCTCGGCCGCCACAGTCATGGAGGCGAGGCTGCCTTTCATGTCCGCCGCGCCACGGCCGCAGAGCATGCCGTGTTCGTCGATAACTGCGTTGAACGGGTCGATCTGCCAGGCAGTCACCGGGCCGGTCGGCACCACGTCGGTGTGGCCGGCGAAGCACAGCACCGGACCGTCGTGTTTGCCGTGGGTCGCCCAGAAGTTATCCACATCTTCGATGCGCATTGGCTCAAGCGCAAAACCGGCATCGCCCAAGCGCTGCATCATCTGCTTCTGGCAATCGGCGTCGACCGGCGTCACGGACGGACGGCGGATCAGGTCGATGGCGAGTTGAAGGGTCGGCGAAAGGTCGGCGTGGGCCGTCATGGGGAACTCCGAAAGCTGGGGGGCAAGGCGCGCAAAATGGCGGTTATCTTAAAGCAAAACGGCGGCCATTGGCCGCCGTTTAGTGCATCTGGAACGATTTAGACCGCCGGTGCCGGTTCGGCCTCGACCGAAGGTTTCGGCAGCGAAGACAAGAACGCCATGATCAGCGCCGCCAGGTACGGCAGCGACTGTACGAGCAACATCGTCACCCAGAAGCGCATGTCGTTGCTTGGCAGGCCGTTCACCAGGAAAATCCCCAGTGCCGCGCTCCACAACAGCAGCATGATGAACATTTCTTCGCGAGCTTCCGAAATCGCCACCCAGAAGCCGTGGTTATCGGCGTTTTTCGGGGTGCGGAAAAACGGAATGCTGCTGGTGAAGAAGCCGTACAGCACCGCTTTGGCGATGGTATGCGACAACGCCAGACCGGCCAGTGCCGCGCAGAATGCGTCCTTGAGGTTGACCCCGACCGCACGGCGGTACAGGAAGATGATCTTGCCAACCTTGAACACGAACAGCGCCAATGGCGGGATCGCGAAAATCAACAACGGTGGATCGACCCGCTGCGGCACGATGATCATCGCTGCCGACCACAACAGGGCGCCGACGGTGAAGAAGATGTTCATGCCATCCGCCACCCACGGCAACCAGCCCGCGAGGAAGTGGTAACGCTGGCCACGGGTCAGCTCGGTGTCCTTGCCGCGCAACAGACTGGCGGTGTGACGCTTGATGATCTGAATCGCTCCATAAGCCCAGCGGAAACGCTGCTTCTTGAAGTCGATAAAGGTATCGGGCATCAGGCCTTTGCCGTAGCTGGTGTGGTAATACGCCGCTGACAAGCCTTTTTCGAAAACACGCAGACCCAACTCGGCGTCTTCACAGATGCACCAGTCAGCCCAGCCCAGTTCCTCGAGCACCGAGCGCCGGGTCATGGTCATGGTGCCGTGCTGGATAATCGCGTCACGGTCGTTACGGGTGACCATGCCGATGTGGAAGAAACCTTTGTATTCCGCGTAGCAGAGCTTCTTGAAGGTGCTTTCGTTCTGGTCGCGGTAATCCTGCGGCGACTGCACCACGGCGATTTTTGGATCGGAGAAGTGCGGCACCATGTGCTTGAGCCAGTTCGGGTCGACGCAGTAGTCCGAGTCGATCACCGCAATCACTTCGGCATCCTTGGCGGTGTGCGGAATCAGGTAATTCAACGCGCCGCCCTTGAAACCGGCCAACGGTGCAACGTGGAAGAACTTGAAGCGCGGGCCGAGGGTTTCGCAATAATCGCGCACCGGTTCCCAGACCGCCGGGTCCTTGGTGTTGTTGTCGATGATCAGGACTTCGAAGTCCGGATAGTCGAGGTTGGCCAGGGCGTTGAGGGTCTGTTTGACCATCTCCGGCGGCTCGTTGTAGCAAGGTACGTGAATCGAGACTTTCGGTCGGTAGTCCGAATCACCCACCACCGGCAGGAATTCACGCCGGCGTTTGTGGGTCCAGACCGCTTCGGCCAGTTCATGGGCCTCGGTCAGCAGCACGATAAACACCCCGAGTGCGCCGAGGGCAAGCAAGAAGCCCACCGTCAGGCTGAACCAAGTGCTGTATTGCTGGCTGTAGTCGTAACCGATCCACACCAGCACCGAACCACAGAGGAACGCGATGAAGGTCAGGAAGGTGCGGCCACGTTGACGTAATGCCGAGCCGTCGATCATCAGCAGGGTCAGGGACAGCAGAGCCAACACCACCGAACCGATGGCCAGCACGCGCCATTGCGGGATCGCGACGACCGGGCCTTCAAAGTTGAATTTCTGCTGGCGCGCGGCGTTGAAAACACCCCAGTAAGCGCCCACGGAACCTTCGTCACTGGCCTTCCACGGTTGGTCAAAGGCTTCGATCACGAAGTAATTGAAGCCCTGGCGATTGAGCTTGTTGACCAAGGTCCGCAGATAAATCGCCTGGTCTGCCGGCGACGCGTCGGCGCCACCGCGCATACGGCCGTTGCTCGGCCAGCCGACTTCCGACAGCAGCAGCGGTTTTTTCGGGAACATCTTTTTCAGATCACGGGCGCGGTCGAGTACGAACTGCCCGGACTGCTCCATCGGAACATGTTCCCAGTACGGCAGGACGTGGGCGGCGATCAAGTCGACGTGCTTGGCCAGGCTCGGGTTTTCTTCCCAGACGTGCCATTGCTCGGAGGTCGTCACCGGTACTTTCACTGCCGCGCGGACGCGATCAAGGATCACGCTCAGTTCGGCGGCGGTAATTTCCTTACGGAAGATCGCCTCGTTACCGACCACAACGCGAACCACGCTGCGGGAGGTATTGGCCAGGTCAATGGCGCGCAGGATTTCACGCTCGTTGCGCGCAAGATCCGGGCTGATCCAGATACCCAACGTCACGCGCAAACCGAATTCTTCGGCGAGCTTGGGGATATCACCCAGGCTGCCATCGACCGAGTAAGTACGGATGTTGTCCGTCAGCTTGCTCATGATCTCCAGATCGCGACGCATTTCATCGTCGGTCGGGTATTGCTCTTTTTGCGGGTACTGCCCTTGCTGGAATGGCGAGTACGAAAAGCCGGAGATCTGTTCAGGCCAGTTGGGGGCGGTGACCGGGCGATTGATCAGCGCCCAGAAGCCGGTAAACAAGGCTGCGATGGCGAGCACCACGACCAGGTTGAGTCCAAATTTACGCGATGACATAGCTATTTCAGGTTCCGGAGGCTGTGGAACGAAGGAACGGTCTGCGGCTGGCTGCTAAAGGGGCAGAGGGCGCGCATCCTACACCGGGCGTTCACTGACCGTACAGCGGACAGGGAAATGCCGGACGTTGGGCAATCCAACTCGGTTTAAGTTCTTTCGTTGGACCTTGTAGGTTAAATCTTGGTTCTGTGTAGGCTGATTAAAGAGGTAAAGACGCCCGTTCATAGCCCAAAGATGCTCTTGGCCGCCGACGGCCCTATAATGCGCGCCGGTTTTTGGGGTAATGGTCATGAGTACAGAAGATCCGCGGTTTGCAGGCATCGCCCGTTTGTATGGCATCGACGGCCTGGAGCGATTGCGCGCGGCCCACGTGGCGATCGTCGGCGTGGGTGGCGTCGGTTCCTGGGCGGCGGAAGCCGTCGCCCGTTGTGGCGTGGGCGAGATTTCGCTGTTCGACCTGGACGACGTCTGCGTCAGCAACGCCAACCGTCAGTTACACGCGCTGGACAGCACCGTCGGCAAACCCAAGGTTGACGTGATGGCCGAGCGCCTGCGCGGGATCAACCCGGACTGCACCGTGCACGCGGTGGCGGATTTCGTCACCCGCGAGACCATGGCCGAATACATCACGCCGAACATCGACTGCGTCATTGATTGCATCGACAGCGTGAATGCCAAGGCGGCGCTGATTGCCTGGTGCAAGCGCCGCAAGATTCAGATCATCACCACCGGCGGTGCGGGCGGGCAGATTGATCCGACGCTGATTCAGGTTTGCGATTTGAATCGGACCTTCAATGATCCGTTGGCCTCGAAAGTGCGCTCGACCTTGCGCCGGGATTACAACTTCTCACGTACCGTGACCCGCCATTACAGCGTGCCGTGCGTATTTTCCACCGAACAACTGCGCTACCCGAAACCGGATGGCAGCATTTGCTTGCAGAAGAGTTTTGTCGGGGATGGCGTGAAGCTCGACTGCGCCGGAGGGTTTGGTGCGGTGATGATGGTGACGGCGACGTTTGGCATGGTCGCGGCGACCAAGGCTGTGGATAAGATTGTGGCGGGTGTAAGACGCCCCGCGGATCGGGTTAAACCTGCTTGAACCGTGATCGTTCCCACGCAGACCAGAGCGTGGGAACGATCAGTCAGGCGGCGATTTCTCGCATTCGCTGTAGCACTGCATTAAGGCCATTACTACGCGACGGAGATAACTGTCTGCTCAGTCCAAGCTGATTAAACCAATCCGGCAAATTCACCTGCTGCAACTCAACCGCTGATAACCCGTTAACCCGCGCCAGCAGCAACGCCACCAGCCCGCGAATCAACCGCGCATCGCTGCTCGCGGCGAACTGCCAGTGACCATCCTTTAAGTTACCCACCAGCCATACCTGACTTTCACAGCCATGCACGCGGTTGGCATCGACCTTTTCCACATCGCTCAACGCCGGCAGACGGTCGCCCCATTGCATCAACAGACGCGCCCGTTGTTCCCAACCGGCAGCATTCTGAAAAACCTCCAGCGCCGCAACCGCATCGGCAGGCAAGTTCATCGCAACAGCTCCAGCGCCTGATCCAGCGCTTCAAAGAACCGCTCCAGGTCTTCGGAATCGTTGTACAGCGCCAACGACACCCGAATCGCCCCGGCCAGCTCAAAACGCTTGAGCAACGGCATGGCGCAGTGATGACCGGCGCGCACCGCGATCCCCTGTTCCGTCAGCAAATGCGCCAAATCAGAGTTATGCACACCCTCGACGACAAAACTGGCCAATGCCAATTGCGGTTTGCCCAACAACCGAATGCCGTTGCGCGCTTCAAGGCCTTTAAGCAAATAGTCATGCAGCGCTGCTTCGTGGGCGCAAACCGCGTCCTGATCAAGCCCGGCCAGATAATCCAGTGTCGCCCCCAGCCCAATCACACCGGCAATTGGCGGCGTACCCGCCTCGAAACCCAGCGGCGCCGGGCGAAAGCGAGCGCTGTGGTAATCCGCGTCCAGCACCATTTCACCGCCGAATTGCCAATGGCGCAGTTGTTCAAGCGCTTCGTTGCGCCCGAACAGCACGCCCAGACCATCGGGGCCGTAGAGCTTGTGACTGGAAAACACATAGAAGTCGCAGCCCAGCGCCTGCACGTCGTGCCGACCGTGGACCACGCCTTGAGCGCCATCGACCACGGTCAGCGCGTTATGCGCCTTGGCCATCGTCAGGAGGGCGGGCAACGGCTGCCAGGCGCCGAGCACGTTGGACAGCTGACTGACCGCCAGCAAACGGGTTCGCGGACCGATCAGCTGCGCGGCGGCATCAAGGTCAATCAAACCGTCAGCGTCCAGTGGCAGGATCACCAGTTTCAGGTCGCGGCGGTGGGCCAGTTGCTGCCACGGCAGCAGGTTGGCGTGATGCTCCAGGGCGCTGATGACAACTTCATCGCCCGGATTGAAAAGATGCTCCAGGCCATAAGCCAGGAGGTTCAGCGCAGACGTTGCGCCGTGGGTAAAGATGATCTGCCCACAATCGCCGGCATTGAGCCAGTGGGCGACTTTGCTGCGGCTGGCCTCGAACGCCTGGGTGGCGTGGGCGCCGGGCAGGTGTTGCGCCCGATGCACGTTGGCCGCGCCGTTGGCGTAGTAATGCGCCAAGGCATCCAGCAGGGCTTGAGGTTTTTGCGTGGTGGCGGCGTTGTCCAGATAGGTCTGGTCTTGCCGTTGCAATGCGGCGATGGCCGGAAAATCGGCGCGCCAGGGAGAGGGAATCATCATGTTGTTCGGCCCTGGTGGGGTTGCGCCGAACCTGTGGGAGCGAGCCTGCTCGCGAAGCTTTTGGCGACTTCACGGACGCCTTCGCGAGCAGGCTCACTCCCACAGGTGATCATGCGACGCTTAGTTGTGAGCGTGCAGCGCTTCGTTCAGTTCGATCGCCGATTTGTGGGTTTTGCATTCCACGGCACCGGTCTCCGAATTACGACGGAACAGCAGGTCAGGTTGACCGGCCAGTTCACGCGCCTTCACGACTTTGACCAGTTTGTTGTTTTCGTCCAGCAGCGCCACTTTGGTACCAGCGGTCACGTACAGGCCCGACTCAACGGTGTTGCGATCGCCCAACGGGATACCGATACCGGCGTTCGCGCCGATCAGGCAGCCTTCGCCGACCTTGATCACGATGTTGCCGCCGCCCGACAGGGTGCCCATGGTCGAGCAACCGCCGCCCAGGTCCGAACCCTTGCCGACGAATACGCCAGCGGAAACGCGACCTTCGATCATGCCCGGGCCTTCGGTGCCGGCGTTGAAGTTGACGAAACCTTCGTGCATCACGGTGGTGCCTTCGCCGACGTAAGCGCCCAGACGAATACGTGCCGCGTCAGCGATGCGCACGCCGGCCGGAACCACGTAGTCGGTCATTTTCGGGAACTTATCCACCGAGAACACTTCCAGCAGTTCGCCGCGCAGACGGGCTTCCAGTTGATGTTCGGCCAGTTCGGCCAGGTCGATTGCGCCCTGGCTGGTCCATGCCACGTTCGGCAGCAGCGGGAACACACCCGCCAGGTTCAGGCCGTGTGGCTTGACCAGACGATGGGACAGCAGGTGCAGCTTGAGGTAAGCCTCAGGCGTAGACGTCAGCTGAGCGTCCTCGGCCAGAATGGTCGCGACCAGCGGCTTGTGGCTCTCGGCCAGACGGGTCAGCAAGGCAGCCTGGGCAGCGTCGACGCTTTTCAGTGCTTCGGCCAGTTGCGACGCTTGAGAGGTGCTGAACGCGATGGCCTGATTGCCTTCGGTGTAGCCCAGAACAGGCGCGATGGCAGCGACCAGTTCGGCCGACGGGTTGAGCAGTGGCTGCGCGTAAAACACTTCCAGCCATGCGCCTTGACGGTTTTGAGTACCGACACCAAAGGCCAGGCTGAACAGGGTAGTGGACATGTTGATACCTCTAACAAAATGGAACGGGCTGCCTTACTTGAGCGCTGCCGCGTAGATATCTGGCTTGAAGCCAATCAGGGTTCGGTCACCGAGATCAAGCACCGGGCGCTTGATCATCGAGGGTTGTGCGAGCATCAGTTCGATGGCTTTCGGCTGGTCGAGATCGGCTTTGCGTTCGTCGTCGAGCTTGCGAAAGGTCGTACCTGCACGGTTCAACACCACTTGCCAGCCGTGCTCATCGCACCATTGGGTCAGGTGTTCACGGTCGATTCCGGCCGCTTTGTAATCATGGAAGTTATAGCTGACAGCGTGTTCATCGAGCCAGGTGCGCGCCTTTTTCATGGTGTCGCAGGCTTTGATGCCGAAAAGGTGCAACGTTTTGCTTGAAACGGTCAAGGAATTGCCCCCTTTGCAGGTGCTGGAAATTAAAGGTGACGGATTATGCCATGACCGGACGGTTTCGCGTCGGTCGTGCTCGGGTTTGTCTTTTTATCCGGGCAATCGCTGGTTGCGTGCGACATTGGTGTGTCGGTCAGCCAACAGTCTAAGCGACTAGTATGGCGCTTCGATGATGTCGAGTGCCCTCAAGGCGCGGATCATGTCCGAGTATCAGCATCAGCTGGGAGTGTTTAATGATTCGGTGCAAGTCGGGACGCTGACGTTTCAGATGGATTTGCTTGAGTGATGCATGTGACTGGAGGCGCTACGGGCGCAGCACCTGGAACTCTATAGCCTCAGTCGTCATCACCCAGAGGGTGATGACGTATGGCGGGAAGTGTTGGTTGAACTGGCGTTGAGTCAGGTCAATTCAAGGCAGGTCAGTGAGCGTTTTACCTCCCTCTGCAGCCAAGACGCAAATTACCGAGGGTATGCGTTTTGGGCTGCCTCGATATCTTTTGCACTCAGCGTCCAGTTTTCGTCCTGTTTCCAGTCACCGATGGTGTATTCGTTGGTGACTTCATAATGCATCACTGAATGGCGATCGTAGCTGCCGTAGGTATGACCTGGTACACGTGATAGCGGCAGAACATTGGAGTCAACTACCTCGCGGTTCCAGCCAAATTTCTGTTGATACAGTGCATAAGTTTTTGGCCTGTCCCATGGAATGTCGGCATCGGGATGTTGATGTTCATGCGCAAATCCCAGTGCATGGCCGAACTCATGCAGCACTACGTATCCAAATCTGGCGTTCGTCGGGTCGATATGTAAAGTCATTGTTGAACGATCAGCGGGTGCTGTTAAAGCATCCGTCCCGAGTGCTGATGTGCCTCCACCATCGCCGCTGTAATTGATGTAGATGCGAATATCACCTTCTTCTCCCGAGACGAAATCGAACTTCAGGTTGATGTGCGGTAACCATTTGCTTGCAGCTTTTTTTACCAGTTCGATAGTTTCCTGGTCTCCGTCATATATGGCTATTTTCAATGTGCGGCCCGGCTTCCAGTATTTTGTATGACTGGCAACGCTCCTCTTGGGGCGTGTGGAGCTGTTGGGTACGACGTTGTCTGGTCGCTCATTGATGGCTGCTTCATAGGAGGCGATTGGGTTAATACTATTTGTGACAGTGCAAGGTTTGTTATTCATGCTTATAACGTCCATGTTTTATCGGTTGCGGTAAATGGCAGTTGTCCTGCCGGCTTATTTGTGTGTATTCGATTAGAATATTTTTATAATTGATTGAGCGATTGGTTTTAGTTGGAGTGGGATGGGGCGAGTATTAATGTTTAGTGCGCAGCTTGGAAGGGTTTTGTTGTTGGGGTTGTTGCTTTATGTTGGCGCCGGGTTAGCCCGCACTACATTGCATAGTGCGGGCTTAATTATCGTTTACTTGTGGCGAGTGATAAATGCGCGAATCCGCTCTGCCGCTTCCACGCACTCTGCCAGCGGTGCAACCAATGCCATGCGCACCCGTCCGGCACCCGGATTGAGCCCATCGACTTCACGGGACAGATAAGACCCCGGCACCACGGTCACATGTTCTTCGACAAACAGATCACGGCAGAACGCGGCATCATCGCCTTCAACGTTCGGCCACAGGTAGAAACCGCCGTCCGGACGCTGCACATCCATCACCGGGCTGAGGATTTCCAGCACCGCATCGTACTTCTCGCGGTACAGCGCACGGTTGGCGTGCACGTGCACTTCGTCATTCCATGCGGCAACACTGGCCAATTGGGTCTGCACCGGCATCGCGCAGCCGTGGTAGGTGCGATACAGCAGGAAGCCTTTGAGAATCTCGGCATCACCTGCCACAAAACCCGAGCGCAGGCCCGGCAGGTTGGAGCGCTTGGACAGGCTGTGGAACACCACGCAACGCTTGAAGTCCTTGCGGCCCAGTTCCACGCAGGCGCTGAGCAAGCCGGGCGGAGGGGTTTGTTCGTCGAAGTACAGTTCGCTGTAGCACTCGTCGGCGGCAATCACGAAGTCGTATTCGTCGGCCAGGGCGATCAGTTTTTTCAGCGTGCCGACCGGGATCAGCGCGCCGGTCGGGTTGCCCGGCGAGCACAGGAACAGAATCTGGCAGCGTTTCCAGATGTCTGGGGAAACGGCGTCGAAATCCGGGTTGAAGCCGTTTTCGTCCAGGCATGGCAGGTAATGCGGCTTGGCCCCGGCAAGGAACGCTGCACCTTCGTAGATCTGATAGAACGGGTTAGGGCTGACCACCAGTGCATCGTCGCCACGGTTGACCACGGTCTGGGTGAAGGCGAACAGTGCTTCACGAGTGCCGTTGACCGGCAGCACATTGCGCGCCGGGTCGAGCCAGTCGTTCGGAACGCTGAAACGACGTTCGCACCACGCAGCGATGGCTTCACGCAGGGCCGGAATGCCGAGGGTGGTCGGGTACACGGCCATCTTATCCAGATTGCTTGCCAGGGCTTCGGCGACAAAGCTTGGCGAACGGTGTTTCGGCTCGCCAATGGACAGCGCAATGGCACGCTTGTCCGGGTTTGGCGTGACGCTGCCGAGCAGGGCACGGAGCTTCTCGAACGGGTAGGGCTGCAACTGGTTCAGAGCGTTGTTCATCGGTACGGGGTCTCGTTCAAAGCGGCTGAATCCTGACGCGCAATCAGATGCTGATGCGCGACAGTTTGATATCGGGTTCGTTGCTGACGGTCAGCTGTTCGACGATTGCATCCTGCAAACGGCTGCACAGCAACGGGTCGGACAGCGGCTGATTGTTGGCATCGGTGATGAAGAACACGTCTTCCACGCGCTCGCCGAGGGTCGCAATCTTGGCGTTTTGCAGTGACAGATCAAATTCGAGGAAGATCGTGCCGATGCGTGCCAGCAGGCCCGGACGGTCCGGGGCGCTGAGCTCCAGCACGGTCACCGGACGCTGGGCGTCGTTGTGGATCGTCACTTGTGGCGCAAACGCGAAATGTTTGAGCTGGCGCGGCACCCGACGCTGAATGATGGTCGGGTAGTCGTCCGGGTTGCGCAGGGCCTCGGTCAGGCCCTCGCGAATCTGTTTGACCCGTGCCGGGTTATCACCGATCGAGTCGCCGTCGGTGTCGAGCACGATGTAGGTGTCGAGGGTGAACTGGCTGCTGGAGGTGATGACCCGGGCGTCGTGAATGTTCAGGTTGAGCTGGTCCATTGCAGCCACGGTCACGGCGAAGAAGTCGTGCTGATCCGGCGCATAGATGAAGATCTGCGTGCCGCCTTCGAACTCGCGCTGGGTGGTTTCCTTGATCAGCACCAGCGGCCCGCCGTCGGCCGGCTGCTGGAGGATCGCGTCACTGTGCCAGGCCACGTCGCCAGCGGTGTGGCGCAGGAAGTAGTCATCGCCCAATTGCGACCACAGCTGCTCGACGTCATCTGGATCGGTGCCGCCGCGCACCAGAATGTCCAGTGCTGCGCTCTGGGTCTGGCGAATCTGCTCTTCACGGTCCACCGGGTTTTCCAGGCCGCGACGCAAGGCACGCTTGGTCTCGGTGTAGAGCTGGCGCAACAGGCTGGCGCGCCAGGAATTCCACAGCGTCGGGTTGGTGGCGTTGATGTCGGCGACGGTCAGCACGTACAGATAATCGAGGTGGGTTTCGTCGCCGACGATCTGCGCGAAATCGTGGATGACCTGCGGGTCGGACAAGTCCTTACGCTGGGCGGTGGTCGACATCACCAAATGGTTCTGCACCAGCCAGACGATCAGGCGGCTGTCCCACACCGGCAACTGGTGGCGCTGGCAAAAGGCTTCGGCATCCACTGCACCGATTTCCGAGTGGTCGCCATGCCGGCCCTTGCCGATGTCGTGGTACAGGCCGGCCAGGTAGATCAGCTCGGGTTTGGGCAATTTGCCCATGAGCTTGCTGGCCAGCGGGAATTTTTCCGACACCTGGGTGTACTGCAACTTACGCAGATGTTTAATCAGGTTCAGGGTGTGAGCGTCGACCGTATAGATGTGAAACAGGTCGTGCTGCATCTGCCCGACGATGAAGCCGAATTCCGGCAAGTAGCGCCCGAGAATTCCGTAACGGTTCATCCGTCGCAGGTTGCGGTGGATGCCGATCTTGCACTTGAACAGCTCGATAAACAGGCTGGTATTGCGGATGTCGTTGCGGAAATCGTCGTCGATCAGGTGGCGGTGTTCTCGCAGCAGACGAATGGTATCGGCGCGCACGCCTTTGATTTCCGGCTGCTGGGCCATCAGTACGAAGATTTCCAGCATGGCGAACGGTGTACGGCGGAATACGTTGTCGTTGCGCGCCTCGATGTAGCCGTCGTGCAGCTGGAATCGCGAGTTGATCGGCTGCGGCGGCGCTTCGTCTTCCGGCGCGAGGATGACTTCCTCGAAGTGCTGGATGATCAGGTCGCTGAGCTGGGCAATGCTCATGACCACCCGGTAATACTGCTGCATGAAGTTTTCGATGGCTTGCTTGGCGTCATCGCCTTTGAAACCCAGCAGCCCGGCTATGGTGCGCTGGTGATCGAACAGCAAGCGGTCTTCCGAACGGCCGGCGAGCATGTGCAGGGCGTAACGAACCTTCCACAGGAATTCCTGGGAGGAGGCCAGCAGCGCGTTTTCGCTTTCGACTAGGAAACCTTCCCCAGCCAGGGCCCGCAGGTTCAGGGTGCCGTACTCGCGACGGGCCACCCACAGAATCGTCTGAATATCCCGTAGGCCGCCGGGAGAGCCTTTGACGTTGGGTTCCAGGTTGTATTCGGTGTCGTTGTATTTGTGGTGACGGGCCTTCTGCTCGGCGCGTTTGGCCAGGAAGAAGTCCTTGCTCGGCCACATGTGCGCGGTGCTGGTGACCTCCAGCATGCGCTGGCGCAAACGCTCGGGGCCGCAGATGGTACGGCTTTCCATCAGGTTGGTGACGACCGTCAGGTCGGCGCGGGCCTCCTGGACGCATTCGTCCACCGAGCGAACGCTCTGGCCCACTTCAAGGCCGATGTCCCACAACAGCGTCAGAAAACGCTCGATGGAATCTCGGAAAACTTCGTGATCGGCGCTGTCCAGCAGGATCAGCAAATCGATGTCGGAATAAGGGTGCAACTCACCGCGACCGTAGCCGCCGACCGCGACCAGCGCGATGTCGGCTTCGGAACTCAAGCTGAACTGCTCCCAGGCCTTTTGCAGGATGTTATCGACGAACCAGGCGCGATCCTCGATCAACCGGCGAATGTCGCGGCCGCTGCGAAAGCGCTCGTCGAGCACCTCGCGGGCCTGGCGAATCGCCTTCTTGAAGGCCGCAATCGGGCTTGCCTTCAGGGCCAGTTCAGCCTGGAACTGGCCACGGTCGAAGAGTTCGGGATCCACCTGCGGCATCGATTGGCTTTCCTGTCTATAAGGCTGAGGAGCTGCGCGCCCGGATCAGGCCGAAACGCCCGGGATGGTATCGTCGGCGCGCAGGGTGAAGATCTCGTAACCGGTTTCGGTTACCAGCAGGGTGTGTTCCCACTGTGCCGACAGCTTGCGGTCCTTGGTGATCGCGGTCCAGCCGTCGCCCAATACCTTGGTGTCGGCTTTGCCCTGGTTGATCATCGGCTCGATGGTGAACGTCATGCCGGCCTTCAGTTCCATGCCGGTGCCGGCGCGGCCGTAGTGCAGGATCTGCGGCTCTTCGTGGAATACCTTGCCGATGCCGTGACCGCAGAATTCGCGAACCACGGAAAAACCGTTCTTTTCAGCGTGCTTCTGAATCACTTCACCGATGTCGCCCAGGCGGCAGCCGGGTTTGACAATTTCGATGGCTTTGTACATGCATTCCTGAGTCACTTGCGACAGGCGCTCGGCCCAGACCGGCACGGTACCGACATGGAACATGCGGCTGGTGTCGCCGTGGTAGCCGTCCTTGATGACGGTGACGTCGATGTTCAGCGTATCGCCATCCTTCAAGGCCTTCTCGTTCGGAATGCCGTGGCAGACCACGTGGTTGATCGAGGTGCAGATCGACTTCGGGAAGCCCTTG
This sequence comes from Pseudomonas sp. PMCC200344, assembly GCF_030053095.1. Taxonomy (NCBI): domain Bacteria; kingdom Pseudomonadati; phylum Pseudomonadota; class Gammaproteobacteria; order Pseudomonadales; family Pseudomonadaceae; genus Pseudomonas; species Pseudomonas sp. PMCC200344. The sequence goes on from NZ_CP125618.1 coordinate 1,352,495, forward strand.
TAGTTGAGCGGGGCAGGGATGGCTTTTTGCTCGTTGACGATGTAGTCGTGGCAGATGCGGTCCAGTTCTTCAGTGGTAATGCCCGGCTTGACATGTTCGGCAATCATTTCCAGCACATCGGCGGCCAGTTTGCCGGCGATGCGCATTTTTGCGATGTCCTCTGGGGTTTTGAGGGTGACGGTCATACAGGCTCTCTCTGCGCTCGATGGCGCCTTCTAAAACGGAATGGGCGTTGCGCGGTCGATCTTCGCGGCCCTGAAAAACGCGATTCTAACAGACGAGCAGCGCAAATCTGAGCCTCTGTGCATCGCTTCTCCTTATAGAATGGCGCATTCTTGGAGGATTCCAAGGGACGGAACCAAGGCAGGCGTCAGGATTTAACAATCCGGGTTCCGTTTTTTTCAGCCTTGTGATATAAAATGCGCCGCTTTCCGGGGATCCCCTGAAAAGCCTAAATCCACACACGTGTCGACACGATGACCTGGGTGCCTTCAGCTAATGCTGCTGGTTGGTCATTGGGATACGTGGAGGCCAAACCCGACTTATTAAGGAACTATCATGTCCCAAGTCAACATGCGCGATATGCTGAAGGCCGGTGTGCACTTCGGTCACCAGACCCGTTACTGGAACCCGAAAATGGGTAAGTACATTTTCGGCGCGCGTAACAAGATCCACATCATCAACCTTGAAAAAACCCTGCCAATGTTCAACGAAGCTCTGACTTTCGTAGAACGTCTGGCCCAGGGCAAAAACAAGATTCTGTTCGTCGGCACCAAGCGTTCCGCTGGCAAGATCGTTGCTGAAGAAGCAGCACGTTGCGGTTCGCCGTACGTCGATCACCGCTGGTTGGGCGGCATGCTGACCAACTTCAAAACCATTCGTGCTTCCATCAAGCGTCTGCGTGACCTTGAAGTGCAAGCCGAAGACGGTACTTTCGCCAAGCTGACCAAGAAAGAAGCGCTGATGCGCACTCGCGATCTTGAGAAGCTCGATCGTTCCCTGGGTGGTATCAAGGATATGGGCGGTCTGCCAGACGCTCTGTTCGTTATCGACGTTGATCACGAGCGCATCGCGATCACCGAAGCCAACAAGCTGGGCATCCCGGTTATCGGCGTAGTCGATACCAACAGCAGCCCGGAAGGCGTTGACTACATCATCCCAGGCAACGATGACGCAATCCGCGCTATCCAGCTGTACATGGGTTCGATGGCTGACGCTGTAATCCGCGGTCGCAACCACGTTGCTGGTGGCACCGAGCAGTTCGTTGAAGAAGCTCCGGTAGCAGCAGCTGAGTAATTGACGCCTTGGCGTTGACTCAGTAAGCAAAAAGGGGGCTTGGCCCCCTTTTTGCCACCTCGAAAACCGTTTGTCGGCAGCGCAGTTACAGTCCTTGTAACCTGCAGCAGCCAGCAAGGGTGGTTCGGGAAGAATTGATCGCCCGTTCGATCGGGTGGAATGGTTGAAAACCTATCCAAGAGGAATTTTGAAATGGCAGAGATTACTGCAGCGTTGGTCAAAGAACTGCGCGAGCGTACTGGCGAAGGCATGATGGACTGCAAAAAGGCCTTGACCAAGGCCGGCGGCGACATCGAAAAAGCCATTGATGACATGCGTGCTTCCGGCGCTATCAAGGCTGCCAAGAAAGCAGGCAACGTGGCTGCTGAAGGCGCAATCTCTCTGAAGGAAGACGGTAAATCCGCCGTTCTGCTGGAAGTGAACTCGCAGACCGACTTCCTGGCTTTGCAGGATGACTTCAAGGCATTTGTCGCTTCCAGCGTTGAAAAAGCGTTCGCTGACAAACTGACTGACGTTGCTCCTCTGATCGCCGCTCAAGAAGCCGATCGCCTGGTTCTGGTCGGCAAGGTTGGCGAAAACGTCAACATCCGTCGCCTGGCTCGCGTTGAAGGTGACGTTGTTGGTGGTTACCTGCACGGCAACAAGATCGGTGTTGTGGTTGCCCTTAAAGGCGGCAGCGTTGAGCTGGCCAAGGACATCGCCATGCACGTAGCGGCGACCAACCCTGAATTCCTGCTGCCATCGGAAGTTTCCGCTGAAGCGGTCGAGCGTGAGAAAGGCGTGTTCCTGACCCTCAACGCTGACAAGATCGCCGGCAAGCCAGAAAACATTGTTGAAAACATGGTCAAAGGCCGTATCAGCAAGTTCCTGGCTGAAGCGAGCCTGGTTGAGCAGGCGTTCGTCAAGAACCCTGAAATCAAGGTTGGCGAACTGGCCAAGAAAGCCGGTGCTGAAATCGTTTCCTTCACCTACTTCAAAGTAGGCGACGGCATCGAGAAGCCGGTCGACAACTTCGCTGAAGAAGTTGCTGCCCAGCTGGCTGCCGCCAAGCAATAAGACGGTTTTTTAACTGTCGCCCTGAAGAGGCTGCCCGCTCACGCGCGCAGCCTCTTTTCAGATGGGGCACCAATTTTAATTGGTTTCCTTTTGGAACTGGCTTACAAAGCCATGTTCCGATGGCGCTGAAGCAGCGCCAAGTTTTAGAGTGAACGCCAGCTGTAAACAGCTCGCAAAGAATTTTTAAAATACGCCGCAGGAGAGATTCGCAATGGCTCAGCAGGGCAGTGGTTATCAGGCTCGCTATAAACGCATTCTACTCAAGCTTAGCGGCGAGGCCCTGATGGGCTCGGAAGAGTTCGGGATCGATCCGAAAGTTCTGGATCGCATGGCGCTGGAAGTCGGCCAACTGGTCGGCATCGGTGTTCAGGTCGGTCTGGTGATCGGCGGCGGCAACCTGTTTCGCGGTGCAGCGCTGAGCGCGGCCGGCATGGATCGGGTCACCGGCGACCACATGGGCATGCTGGCCACTGTGATGAACGCCCTGGCCATGCGCGATGCGCTGGAACGTGCCAATATCTCGGCCATCGTGATGTCGGCCATTTCCATGGTTGGCGTAACCGATCACTATGATCGCCGCAAAGCCATGCGCCACTTGAACGCCAAGGAAGTCGTGATTTTCGCGGCCGGTACCGGCAATCCGTTCTTCACCACGGATTCGGCAGCGTGCTTGCGTGCAATCGAAATCGATGCCGATGTCGTGCTCAAGGCGACCAAGGTTGATGGCGTCTACACCGCTGATCCATTCAAAGACCCGCATGCCGAGAAGTTCGATCATCTGACTTACGATGAAGTGTTGGATCGCAAGCTGGGTGTGATGGATCTGACCGCCATTTGCCTGTGCCGCGACCACAAGATGCCGTTGCGCGTATTTAACATGAACAAGCCCGGCGCCCTGCTGAACATCGTACATGGCGGCGCTGAAGGGACCCTGATCGAGGAAGGCCAACAATGATCAACGAAATCAAGAAAGACGCTAAAGAGCGTATGCAGAAATCCGTCGAGTCGCTGATGCACAACTTCGGCCGTATTCGTACTGGACAGGCGCACCCAAGCATTCTGGAAGGCGTGATGGTGCCGTATTACGGTTCTGACACCCCGATCAAACAGGTGGCGAACATCACTGTCAAAGACGCCCGTACCCTGCAAGTCGTTGCCTTTGAGCGCAACATGCTGGGTGCCGTCGACAAAGCCATTGGTAGCGCGGGCCTGAACCTCAACCCGACCAACCTGGGTGAATTGCTGCTGATCTCCATGCCGGCCCTGACCGAAGAAACCCGCAAGGGCTTCACCAAGCAGGCTCGTGATGTCGCTGAAGATGCTCGTGTTGCGGTGCGCAACATCCGTCGTGATGCGAACAGTCAGCTCAAGGATCTGGTCAAGGAAAAAGAAATCAGCGAAGACGAAGAGCGCCGCGCCACTGGCGAGATCGATGATTTGACCAAAAAGTTCGTGGCTGAAATCGACGCGAATCTGGCGCAGAAAGAAAAAGACCTGATGGCCGTATAAGGGTCACGTTTTCATGGAAAAGACCAAGCAGACTGCGCCGTCCGCGGTGCCGCGCCATGTCGCGATCATCATGGATGGTAATAATCGCTGGGCGAAAAAGCGCTTTATGCCGGGTGTCGCCGGTCATAAAGCGGGCGTGGATGCTGTTCGTGCGGTGATCGAGGTGTGCGCCGAGGCCGGGGTCGAAGTATTGACCCTGTTCGCCTTCTCCAGCGAGAACTGGCAGCGCCCGGCCGACGAGGTCAGCGCTTTGATGGATCTGTTCTTCAAGGCATTGCGTCGCGAGGCCAAGCGCCTGAACGAAAACAACATCAGTTTGCGCATCATTGGCGACCGTTCGCGCTTTCATCCAGAGCTTCAGGCTGCCATGCGTGAGGCTGAGGCGATGACGGCGGGCTCCAATCGCTTCGTTCTGCAGATCGCTGCCAACTATGGCGGACAGTGGGATATCGCGCAGGCCGCACAGCGTCTGGCTCGGGAAGTTCAGGCCGGGCACCTGCGTCCGGAAGACATTACTCCGGAACTGTTGCAAACCTGTCTGGCTACCGGCGATTTGCCGTTGCCGGACTTGTGCATTCGTACCGGTGGCGAGCACCGCATCAGTAACTTCCTGCTGTGGCAGCTGGCTTACGCCGAGTTGTACTTCTCCGACCTGTTCTGGCCGGACTTCAAACACGATGCCATGCGTACCGCGCTGGCCGATTTTGCTTCTCGGCAGCGCCGCTTCGGTAAAACGAGCGAGCAGGTCGAGGCTGGAGCCCGGGTTTAATGCTTAAACAACGAATCATCACCGCGCTGATCCTGCTGCCGATTGCCCTGTGCGGGTTTTTCCTGCTCGAAGGCACCGGTTTTGCGCTGTTCATCGGGCTGGTCGTGACCCTTGGTGCATGGGAGTGGGCACGCCTGGCGGGCTTCACTGAGCAGCCGGTCCGCGCTGCCTATGCGGCTGTCGTCGCGTTGATGCTGTTTGTCATGCATATCCTGCCTGGGCTCGCGCCTTGGGTATTGGGCGCGTCGGTACTTTGGTGGGGCGTTGCAACCTATCTGGTGCTGACGTATCCGCGCTCCAGCGAACTTTGGTCCAGCGCTGCCTGCAAGCTGGTGATCGGCCTGCTGATCCTGCTGCCCGCCTGGCAAGGTCTGGTTCAGATCAAGCAGGAGCCTTTGGGCAACTGGCTGATCATGGCGGTGATGGTGCTGGTCTGGGGCGCTGATATCGGTGCTTACTTCTCCGGTCGGGCCTTTGGCAAGCGCAAGCTGGCGCCACAGGTCAGTCCCGGCAAAAGCTGGGAGGGCGTCTACGGCGGCCTCGCGGTGAGTCTGGTCATTACTGTCATTGTCGGTCTGGTTCGAGACTGGACGGTGGCGCAGCTGTTCAAAGGTCTGATTGGTGCAGCCATCATCGTGTTTATCTCGGTGGTAGGTGATCTCACCGAAAGCATGTTCAAGCGTCAGTCCGGGATCAAGGACAGCAGCAATCTATTGCCGGGTCACGGCGGCGTGCTGGACCGTATCGACAGCCTGACTGCAGCGATTCCAGTGTTTGCCGTGCTGCTGTGGATGGCGGCACCGTGAGCCGCCCGCAGCAGATTACCGTCCTGGGGGCGACCGGTTCGATTGGTCTGAGCACGCTTGACGTCATCGCTCGCCATCCCGAGCGCTATCAGGTTTTCGCCTTGAGCGGTTTCACCCGTCTGAGCGAGCTGTTGGCGCTGTGTGTTCGTCATACGCCGCGGTTTGCCGTGGTGCCTGAGGCGGGTGCTGCCCGAGGCTTGCAGGACGACTTGCGCGCCGCAGGTCTGTCGACTCGCGTGTTGGTGGGTGAGGAGGGCCTGTGTCAGGTTGCTTCCGATCCTGAGGTCGATGCGGTCATGGCGGCCATCGTTGGCGCTGCGGGCTTGCGACCGACCCTGGCGGCGGTCGAAGCCGGCAAGAAAATCCTCCTGGCCAACAAAGAAGCACTGGTGATGTCCGGTGCGCTGTTCATGCAGGCAGTGCGCAAGAGTGGTTCGGTGTTGCTGCCGATCGACAGCGAGCACAACGCGATTTTCCAGTGCATGCCACAGGATTTCGCTCGTGGGCTCAGTGCCGTCGGGGTGCGTCGGATTTTACTCACGGCCTCTGGCGGTCCGTTCCGACAGACACCTATGGCTGAACTGGTGCATGTTTCCCCTGAGCAAGCGTGTGCCCACCCGAACTGGTCCATGGGGCGCAAGATTTCGGTGGATTCGGCCAGCATGATGAACAAGGGGTTGGAGCTGATCGAAGCCTGCTGGCTGTTTGATGCCAAGCCGTCTCAGGTCGAAGTGCTGATTCATCCTCAAAGCGTGATTCATTCGCTGGTCGATTACATCGACGGTTCGGTATTGGCCCAGTTAGGTAACCCTGACATGCGCACGCCGATCGCTAACGCGCTGGCCTGGCCGGAGCGAATCGACTCGGGTGTTGCGCCGCTGGACCTGTTTGCAATTGCGCGGCTGGACTTCCAGGCGCCTGATGAAGAGCGATTCCCGTGTCTGCGCCTTGCGCGTCAGGCGGCTGAATCCGGCAATAGCGCGCCGGCCATGCTAAATGCGGCGAATGAAGTGGCGGTCGCGGCCTTTCTCGACGGGCGGGTTCGCTACCCGGAAATCGCGAGTATCATCGAAGAAGTATTGAATCTCGAGCCCGTGGTTGCGGTTGACGATCTCGAGGCAGTGTTCACGGCCGACGCAAAAGCGCGAGTACTGGCCGAACAATGGTTGAGTCGTCACGGGCGGTAAGTGCTGCAATACGTTGACCCATGCGGCACTGGACAGGATTGCGGAGAAAGTAGATGAGCGCGCTCTATATGATTGTCGGCACCCTGGTGGCTTTGGGTGTGCTGGTCACCTTCCACGAATTCGGCCATTTTTGGGTCGCGCGTCGCTGTGGGGTCAAAGTGCTGCGTTTCTCCGTGGGCTTCGGTATGCCGTTGCTGCGCTGGCACGACAAGAAAGGCACTGAGTTCGTCGTCGCCGCGATCCCGCTGGGCGGTTACGTGAAAATGCTCGACGAGCGCGAAGGCGAAGTGCCTGCCGATCAGCTTGATCAATCTTTCAATCGCAAATCCGTCCGCCAGCGCATCGCTATCGTATCGGCGGGTCCGATTGCCAACTTTTTACTGGCGATGATTTTTTTCTGGGTACTCGCCATGCTCGGCAGCGAGCAAGTGCGCCCGGTCATTGGTGCAGTCGAATCCGGCAGCATCGCCGCCAAGGCTGGTTTGAGCGCGGGCCAGGAAATCATTGCCATCGATGGCGAGCCAACTTCCGGCTGGGCCGCGGTGAACCTGCAGTTGGTCCGTCGTCTTGGGGAGAGCGGTTCCCTGCAGTTGCTGGTCCGTGATCAGGGTTCCACCGCGGATTCGCCCCGTGAGCTGATGCTGGATAAATGGCTCAAGGGTGCCGATGAGCCAGATCCGATTCGTTCGCTGGGTTTACGCCCTTGGCGTCCGGCGCTGCCACCGGTCCTGGCCGAACTTGACCCGAAAGGCCCGGCACAGGCTGCTGGCCTGAAGACCGGTGACCGACTGTTGGCTCTGGACGGTAAGTCGCTTGATGACTGGCAGCAGGTGGTGGACACGGTCCGTATGCACCCTGATACCAAAATCATGCTGCGCGTCGAGCGTGATGGTGCTCAAATCGACGTCCCTGTGACGCTGGCCGCTCGCGGCGAGAAGAAGGCACCCAGTGGTTATCTGGGAGCTGGGGTGAAGGCAGTTGATTGGCCGCCAGAGATGATTCGCGAAGTGAGTTATGGTCCTGTGGCAGCGATTGGGGAGGGTGCTCGACGCACCTGGACCATGAGTGTACTGACCCTCGATTCGCTCAAGAAAATGTTGTTCGGTGAGCTCTCGGTAAAAAACTTGAGTGGACCGATAACCATTGCTAAAGTGGCGGGCGCTTCTGCCCAGTCGGGTGTCGCTGATTTCCTGAATTTCCTTGCTTATCTGAGTATTAGCTTGGGAGTTCTGAATTTGTTGCCCATTCCTGTACTGGATGGGGGGCATTTGTTGTTTTATCTGATCGAGTGGGCGCGTGGTCGCCCCTTGTCGGATCGGGTGCAGGGTTGGGGGATACAGATCGGTATCAGTTTGGTGATCGGGGTGATGTTGCTTGCTCTTGTCAATGATCTGGGTCGACTGTAACGCTTCGCTGAATTGCGAATCTGCCGCATTTTGCGGCAGTTTGTTTATTGCCAGTTGGAATAAGAAAGGACTTCATGAAACGTCTGCTGCTAACTGCGGTTCTCACCGTATTGATGATCGCCGAAGTTCACGCCGAGTCCTTCACTATCTCTGATATTCGCGTCAATGGCCTCCAGCGGGTCTCCGCGGGTAGCGTCTTTGGTGCTTTGCCGTTGAACGTCGGGGAACAGGCGGATGATCGTCGCCTGGTGGAATCCACTCGTGCGTTGTTCAAAACCGGTTTCTTTCAAGATATCCAGCTGGGCCGCGATGGCAACGTCCTGGTCATCACGGTAGTCGAGCGCCCGTCGGTCGCCAGTATCGAGATCGAGGGTAACAAGGCGATCTCCACTGAAGACCTGATGAAAGGCCTCAAGCAATCCGGTCTGGCCGAAGGCGAGATCTTCCAGCGCGCCACCCTCGAAGGTGTGCGTAACGAGCTGCAGCGCCAATACGTCGCTCAGGGTCGCTACTCGGCTACCGTCGACACTGAAGTGGTGCCGCAGCCGCGTAACCGCGTTGCGTTGAAGGTCAATATCAACGAAGGCACCGTTGCTGCTATCCAGCACATCAACGTGGTGGGTAACACCGTCTTCCCTGATGAAGACCTGATCGACCTGTTTGAACTCAAGACCACCAACTGGCTGTCGTTCTTCAAGAACGATGACAAGTATGCTCGTGAAAAACTTTCCGGTGACCTGGAGCGTCTGCGCTCCTACTACCTGGACCGTGGCTATATCAACATGGATATCGCTTCGACCCAGGTGTCCATCACTCCGGACAAGAAGCACGTCTATATCACCGTCAACGTCAATGAAGGCGAGAAGTACACCGTCCGTGACGTCAAGCTGAGCGGCGACCTGAAAGTCCCTGAAGACCAGGTCAAGTCCCTGCTGCTGGTCCAGAAAGGCCAGGTGTTCTCGCGCAAGTTGATGACCACCACGTCCGAACTGATCACCCGCCGTCTGGGTAACGAGGGTTACACCTTCGCCAACGTCAATGGCGTGCCTCAGCCTCACGATGAAGACCACACCGTCGACATCACGTTCGCCGTCGATCCGGGCAAGCGTGCTTACGTGAACCGCATCAACTTCCGTGGCAACACCAAGTCCGAAGACGAAGTGCTGCGCCGTGAAATGCGTCAGATGGAAGGCGGCTGGGCTTCTACTTACTTGATCGACCAATCCAAGACTCGTCTTGAACGTCTGGGCTTCTTCAAGGAAGTCAACGTCGAAACCCCGGCTGTACCGGGCGTTGATGACCAGGTTGACGTGAACTACAGCGTTGAGGAACAAGCTTCCGGTTCGATCACTGCCAGCGTCGGTTTCGCCCAGAGTGCCGGTCTGATCCTCGGTGGTTCGATCACTCAGAACAACTTCCTCGGTACCGGTAACAAGGTCAGCGTTGGCTTGACCCGCAGTGAATACCAGAGTCGCTATAACTTCGGTTATGTCGACCCGTACTGGACTGCTGATGGCGTGAGCCTGGGTTACAACGCGTTCTATCGCACCACCGACTACGACGACCTTGACGTCGATGTAGCCAGCTATGCCGTAGACAGCCTGGGTGCAGGTGTGAGCGTCGGCTATCCGATCAGCGAGACTTCGCGTCTGACCTTCGGCCTGACTGCGCAACAAGACAAGATCAAGACCGGTCAGTACACCGTTGACGAGATCTTCGACTTCGTTAACAAGGAAGGCGACAACTACCTGAACTTCAAGGCTTCGGCCGGCTGGTCCGAATCCACACTGAACAAAGGCGTATTGGCGACCCGTGGTCATTCCCAAAGCCTGACACTGGAAACCACCACGCCAGGCAGCGACCTGTCGTTCTTCAAGCTTGATTACCGTGGCCAGTTGTTCCAGCCATTGTCTGAAAATTACACCATGCGCCTGCACACCGAACTGGGCTATGGCGATGGTTATGGTTCTACCGATGGCTTGCCGTTCTATGAAAACTACTATGCTGGTGGTTTCAACTCGGTTCGTGGCTTCAAGGACAGCACCCTCGGTCCTCGCAGTACCCCAAGTCGCGGTGCGGCTGTGACGGGTAACACCGGTACGCTCGCTGACCCGGACCAGGATCCGCTGCCGTTCGGTGGTAACGTTTTGATCCAGGGTGGTGTCGAGGTTCTGTTCCCGCTGCCATTCGTCAAGGATCAGCGTTCCCTGCGTACTTCGGTATTCTGGGATGTGGGTAACGTATTCGACTCCAATTGCGAAAAAACCACGAACGCAAATGTCGGTTCAGCCGCTCAAACAGAGTGTAACGACATCAGCCTGAGCAACGTGGCCAGCTCCGTCGGTGTAGGCGTGACCTGGGTTACCGCACTGGGTCCTCTGAGCTTCGCGTTGGCCATGCCGATCAAGAAACCGGATGACGCTGAGACTCAAGTGTTCCAATTCTCCCTCGGCCAGACGTTCTAAGCGTCTGACCCAAGATAACGACAATGGATTTTGTAGGAGTGCATCGTGCGTAAGTTGACTCAATTGGTTCTCCTGGCGACCGTACTGGTAGCAGGTCCGGCTTTTGCCGACATGAAAATCGCCGTTCTGAACTATCAGATGGCTCTGCTGGAATCCGATGCGGCCAAGAAGTACGCCGTTGATGCCGAGAAGAAGTTCGGTCCACAGCTGTCCAAGCTCAAGACTCTGGAAAGCAGTGCCAAAGGTATCCAGGATCGTCTGATGGCTGGCGGCGACAAGATGCAGCAAGGCGAGCGTGAACGCCTGGAACTCGAGTTCAAGCAAAAGGCCCGTGATTTCCAGTTCCAGTCCAAGGAACTGAACGAAGCCAAAGCCGTTGCCGACCGTGAAATGCTGAAGCAGCTCAAGCCGAAACTGGACAGCGCTGTGGAAGAAGTCATCAAGAAAGGTGCTTTTGACCTGGTCTTCGAGCGTGGCGCAGTGATTGATGTCAAACCTCAGTACGACATCACTCGCCAGGTTATCGAGCGCATGAATCAGCTGAAGTAACCATGACAGCGACTATAAAGCTCGGCCAATTGGCCGAGTTCCTCGGCGCCACACTGCGTGGCGACCCGGAGAAAGAAATTACTGGGCTAGCCACTTTGCAAGAGGCTGGCCCAGCTCAGTTGAGCTTTCTCGCAAACCCCCAATACCGTAAATACCTGGCTGACAGCCGGGCCGCAGCCCTGTTGCTGAAGGCCGCTGACGCTGAAGGTTTTGCAGGTAATGCGCTGGTGGTGCCTGACCCTTATCTGGCCTACGCGCGGATTTCCCATCTGTTCGATCCCAAGCCAAAGGCCGCTGTCGGTGTTCATCCGACAGCCGTTGTGGCAGCGGATGCAATGGTCGATCCGGCGGCGAGCATTGGCGCCTTTGCGGTGATCGAAAGCTGCGCGCGTATTGCTGCGGGCGTGACCGTTGGCGCGCACTGCTTCATCGGTGCCCGCTGCGAGATTGGCGAGGGCGGCTGGCTGGCCCCGCGAGTCACGCTGTACCACGATGTTCGCATCGGTAAACGGGTGGTGATTCAATCGGGTGCCGTGCTCGGTGGCGAAGGTTTCGGTTTTGCCAACGAGAAAGGAGTCTGGCAGAAAATCGCCCAGATCGGTGGTGTGCTGGTCGGTGATGACGTGGAGATTGGCGTGAATACCGCTATTGATCGCGGTGCGCTAGCCGATACCGTTCTGGGTAACGGGGTGAAACTCGACAACCAGATTCAGATCGCCCACAACGTCCAGGTCGGTGATCACACCGCCATGGCCGCGTGCGTGGGGATCTCCGGCAGCACCAAAATCGGCAAGCATTGCATGCTCGCCGGTGGCGTAGGGCTGGTGGGGCATATCGAAATTTGCGACAACGTTTTCATCACCGGGATGACCATGGTGACCCACTCGATTACCGAAAAGGGTTCCTATTCTTCCGGTACAGCCATGCAACCGGCAGCCGAATGGCGCAAAAGCGCGGCCCGCATCCGTCAGCTCGATGACATCGCGCGGCGTCTGCGACAGCTGGAAAAGCGTGTAGGGGAAGTGACCCCTGACGGTAATGCTTCATCAGATGGCTGATACCATTTCCATATCAAGTGTGCACAGCCGCTAGACTGCCTCCTTGATTTGCTAGAGGGGTGCGCGTCAGTCGCGCCTCCCAATCTTTACATAGGCTTCCCCCCGAAATGATGGACATCAACGAGATTCGCGAATACCTGCCTCACCGTTACCCGTTCCTGCTGGTGGACCGGGTCGTGGATCTGGATGTGGAAGGCAAGCGCATTCGCGCCTACAAGAATGTCAGCATCAACGAACCGTTCTTCAATGGTCACTTCCCTGCGCATCCAATCATGCCGGGTGTGTTGATCATCGAAGCGATGGCTCAGGCTGCCGGCATCCTTGGCTTCAAAATGCTCGACGTGAAGCCTGCCGACGGCACGCTCTACTACTTCGTCGGCTCCGACAAGCTGCGTTTTCGCCAGCCCGTCACCCCAGGCGATCAGTTGATCCTCGAAGCCCGCTTCATCAGCTGCAAGCGCCAGATATGGAAGTTCGAATGCCAGGCTTCGGTCGATGGCAAGCCAGTCTGTTCTGCTGAAATCATCTGCGCGGAACGCAAACTATGAGTTTGATTGACCCTCGCGCAATCATCGATCCGACGGCTATCCTGGCCGACGGCGTCGAGGTCGGCCCTTGGTCGATCATCGGTGCAGGTGTGGAAATCGGCGAGGGGACAGTGATCGGGCCGCATGTGATTCTCAAAGGCCCGACCCGAATCGGAAAGCACAACCGCATCTACCAGTTTTCTTCGGTAGGTGAGGACACGCCCGATCTGAAATACAAGGGTGAAGAAACCCGTCTGGTCATCGGTGACCACAACGTCATCCGTGAAGGCGTGACGATTCACCGTGGGACCGTTCAGGACCGCTCTGAAACAACCCTGGGCGATCACAATCTGATCATGGCCTATGCCCACATCGGCCACGATAGCGTCATCGGCAACCACTGTATCCTGGTCAACAACACCGCGTTGGCGGGCCATGTGCACGTTGAAGACTGGGCAATCCTGTCCGGTTTTACCTTGGTTCATCAGTACTGCCATATCGGCGCCCACAGCTTTTCCGGTATGGGCACGGCTATCGGCAAGGACGTCCCGGCGTACGTTACGGTGTTCGGCAACCCGGCCGAAGCTCGCAGCATGAACTTCGAAGGCATGCGTCGTCGCGGTTTCAGCGAAGATGCGATCCACGCGCTACGTCGTGCCTACAAGGTGGTTTACCGCCAGGGGCTGACGGTCGAACAGGCGCTCGCCGAGCTGGCTGAACCGTCGGCCCAGTTTCCGGAAGTCGCGGTGTTCCGTGATTCCATCCAGTCTTCGACCCGCGGCATCACACGTTAATCATGGCTAATCTGCGTATTGCGCTGGTAGCGGGTGAGGCTTCCGGCGACATTCTTGGCGCGGGTCTCATGCGCGCACTTAAGGCTCAGCACCCGGCAGTCGAGTTCATCGGTGTCGGCGGTCCGCTGATGCAGGCCGAAGGCCTGACTTCGTATTTCCCGATGGAACGTCTTTCGGTCATGGGCCTGGTGGAAGTGCTGGGCCGATTGCGCGAGTTGCTGGCACGTCGCAAGAAGCTGGTTGCCGACCTGATCGCCGAAAAGCCGGACGTGTTCATCGGTATCGATGCTCCGGATTTCAACCTCAATATCGAACTCAAGCTGCGTCAGGCCGGGATCAAGACCGTGCATTACGTTAGTCCGTCGGTTTGGGCGTGGCGGCAGAAACGGGTGCTGAAGATTCGCGAAGGCTGCGATCTGATGCTGACGTTGTTCCCGTTCGAAGCGAAATTCTATGAAGAGAAGGGCGTGCCGGTGCGGTTTGTCGGGCACTCACTGGCCGATGCGATCCCGCTTGAAGCCGATCGCGCCGCCGCGCGGGCTGAACTCGGCTTGCCCGACGGGCCGCTGGTTGCTCTGATGCCGGGCAGTCGTGGTGGCGAAGTTGGCCGGCTAGGTGCGTTGTTCCTCGATACGGCCCAGCGTCTGCGAGCCCTGCGCCCTGGTGTGCGGTTCGTCATGCCTTGCGCCGGCCCCGAGCGCCGCAAGCAGCTTGAAGAGCTGCTGGCGGGCCGAGATCTGCCGCTGACATTGCTCGATGGCAAATCCCATCTGGCTCTGGCGGCCTGCGACGCGGTACTGATTGCCTCCGGAACGGCGACCCTGGAAGCGTTGTTGTACAAACGGCCGATGGTGGTCGCATACCGCTTGGCACCGCTGACGTTCTGGATTCTCAAGCGCATGGTGAAAAGTCCCTACATCTCCTTGCCGAACCTGCTGGCCCAGCGCCTGTTGGTGCCCGAGTTGTTGCAGGACGATGCGACGGTTGAAGCCTTGGCCCAAACGCTGTCGCCACTGATCGAAGGCGGTGAAGAGCAGACCCGCGGCTTCGATGAAATTCACCGTACCTTACGTCTGGACGCCTCCAATCAGGCGGCGAACGCGGTACTGAACCTGATCGGCAAAACACAATGAGCAAAGCAAGCATTCAGATGGGCCTGGACTTCACCCTGGTCGCCGAAGTTGAAGATCTGGTCGCCGGCGTTGACGAAGTCGGTCGCGGCCCGCTTTGTGGTGCAGTGGTGACAGCCGCAGTGATCCTCGATCCAAACCGTCCGATTTTGGGCCTGAATGATTCGAAGAAACTCACCGAAGCACGCCGCGAAAAGCTCTACGATGAGATCTGCGAAAAAGCCCTGAGCTGGTGCATCGCTCGCGCCGAAGTTGAAGAAATCGACGAGCTGAACATCCTGCACGCCACCATGCTGGCCATGCAGCGCGCGGTCGAAGGTCTGCACATCACGCCGAAACTGGCGATGATTGATGGCAATCGTTGCCCGAAGCTATCGATGCGTGCCGAAGCGGTGGTGCAGGGCGACGGTAAGGTACCGGCCATCGCCGCAGCGTCGATTCTGGCCAAGGTCAGCCGCGACCGCGAGATGGCAGCGTTCGAATTGATTTACCCGGGGTACGGCATCGGTGGCCACAAAGGCTACCCGACGCCCGTTCATCTGGAGGCGCTGGCCCGCTTGGGGCCAACGCCGATTCACCGCCGCTCGTTCGCCCCGGTACGCCTGGCTTACGAGGCACGGGAAAGCCTGATCGAGAGTTAGTCGCAAGGCTGATGTTTTTGCCAAGGCCCGGTACAATCCGGCGATTTAAAGCGTCACGAGCGCAGGTAAGACAAGGCGAACGGCAGCGAGAAAGCGGAGTTGACGTCAGTCAATGAGCATTTCGAGTTGCCGTTCAACGCTGGATTACCAAGCGTAGTAGCTTTAAATGCCGGATTTCCGGGCCTTGTTGTCTTCACGTTTCTAGACAGGATCACTATGCCGGCTTCATTCGTTCATCTACGCCTGCACACTGAGTATTCCCTGGTCGACGGTCTGGTGCGGATCAAACCGCTGGTCAAGACCCTGGTCGGCATGAACATGCCTGCCGTAGCGGTCACCGACCAGAACAACATGTGTTCCCTGGTCAAGTTCTATAAAGCCGCCATGGGCGCCGGGATCAAACCGATCTGTGGCGCCGACCTGTGGCTGTCGAACAAGGATCCGGATAACGCACTGAGCCGGATCAGCCTGCTGGCGATGAACGCCGTGGGTTATCGCAACCTCACAGAACTGATCTCCCGCGGCTTCATCGACGGCCAGCGCAATGGCTCGGTCATCATCGAGCGTGAGTGGGTGGCCGAAGCCAGCGAAGGCTTGATCATGCTGTCGGCGGCGAAAGAAGGCGAGATCGGCCTGGCGATGCTCGGCGGCAATCCGGCCGAAGCGGAAAACCTGGCGCGCGAATGGATGGCCGTGTTCCCGGATCGCTTCTACCTGGAAATCCAGCGCACCAACCGCCCCAACGACGAAGAACAGTTGCACGGTGCCGTGGCCCTCGCTGAAAAAATCGGTGCGCCGCTGGTCGCGACCAACGACGTGCGTTTCATCAAGCAGGAAGACTTCGCCGCCCACGAAACCCGCGTTTGCATCGGTGAGGGCCGTGCCCTCGACGATCCGCGGCGTTCGAAGAATTACAGCGATCAGCAATACCTCAAAAGCGCCGAGGAAATGGCTGAGTTGTTCAGCGACATTCCCGAAGCGCTGGAAAACACCGTCGAGATTGCCAAGCGCTGCAACATCGAAGTGAAGCTGGGCACTCACTTCCTGCCCAACTTCCCGATCCCCGATGGCATGACCATCGACGAGTATTTCCGCAAGGTTTCCTTCGATGGCCTGGAAGATCGCCTGAGCGTTCTGCTGCCCAAGGACACCACCGAAGACTACGAAACCAAGCGTCAGGTCTACGTCGACCGGTTGAATTTCGAGCTGGATATCATCATCCAGATGGGTTTCCCCGGTTACTTCCTGATCGTTATGGACTTTATCCAGTGGGCCAAGAGCAACGGTGTGCCAGTAGGCCCTGGCCGTGGATCGGGTGCCGGATCGCTGGTGGCCTACGTGCAGAAGATCACCGACCTCGATCCACTGGAATATGACCTGCTGTTCGAACGTTTCCTTAACCCGGAACGGGTATCCATGCCCGACTTCGACGTCGACTTCTGCATGGACGGTCGTGACCGCGTGATCGATTACGTGGCCGAAAAATACGGCCGCAACGCGGTAAGCCAGATCATCACCTTCGGTTCCATGGCGGCAAAGGCTGTGGTCCGTGACGTGGCGCGGGTACAGGGCAAGTCTTACGGCCTGGCGGATCGTCTGTCGAAGATGATCCCGTTCGAAGTCGGCATGACCCTGGAAAAGGCCTACGAACAGGAAGAGATCCTGCGTGACTTTATCAAGGTTGATGAAGAGGCTGCGGAAATCTGGGAAATGGCCCGCAAGCTTGAAGGCGTTGTGCGTAACGTCGGTAAGCACGCCGGTGGTGTTGTTATTGCCCCGACCAAGCTGACTGACTTCTCGCCAATTTATTGCGATGAGGCCGGTGATGGTCTGGTCACCCAGTTCGACAAGGATGACGTTGAGGCGGCGGGTCTGGTGAAGTTCGACTTCCTCGGTCTGCGGACCCTGACGGTCATCGACTGGGCGCTGAAAACCATCAACCGTGATCGCGCCAAGGTGGATGAGCCGCCGCTGGATATCGCGTTCATCCCGCTGGATGACAAGCCGACTTACCAGCTGCTGCAAAAAGCCGAAACCACTGCAGTGTTCCAGCTTGAGTCGCGCGGCATGAAAGAGCTGATCAAAAAGCTCAAGCCTGACTGCCTGGAAGACTTGATCGCACTGGTGGCCCTGTTCCGTCCGGGCCCGTTGCAATCGGGCATGGTGGACGACTTTATCAACCGTAAGCACGGTCGCGCCGAACTCGCGTACCCGCACTCGGACTACCAGTACGAAGGCCTCAAACCGGTTCTGGCACCGACTTACGGCATCATCCTGTATCAGGAACAGGTGATGCAGATTGCCCAGGTCATGGCCGGTTACACCCTTGGCGGCGCGGACATGCTGCGTCGAGCCATGGGTAAGAAAAAACCCGAAGAAATGGCCAAGCAGCGCGGCGGTTTCATTGAAGGTTGCACCGCTAACAATATCGACGCGGACCTGGCCGGTAACATTTTTGACCTGGTAGAGAAATTCGCCGGTTACGGCTTCAACAAATCCCACTCCGCCGCTTATGGCCTGGTGTCATACCAGACCGCCTGGCTGAAAACGCACTACCCGGCGCCATTCATGGCCGCGGTACTGTCGGCGGATATGCACAACACCGACAAGGTCGTGACCTTGATCGAAGAAATTCGCACCATGAAGCTGCGTCTCGACGCGCCGGATGTGAATACTTCGGAGTTCAAGTTCACGGTGAATGACGAAGGCCGGATTATTTACGGCCTCGGCGCGATCAAAGGTGTGGGCGAAGGTCCGGTGGAAGCCATCACCGAGGCGCGTCAGGAAGGTCCGTTCAAGGATCTGTTCGATTTCTGCGCCCGTGTCGATCTCAAACGTATCAACAAGCGCACCCTGGACGGTTTGATCCGCAGCGGTGCGCTGGATCGTCTGGGGCCTTACTTCCATGACGAGCAGAAAGCCTATCAGGCCAATATCGACCGCAACCGAGCGGTCTTGCTGAACGCGATGGAAGGGGCGATCAAGGCGGCCGAACAAACCGCGCGTACCCACGACAGCGGTCATGTCGACCTGTTTGGCGGTCTGTTCGTCGAAGAAGACGCTGATGTCTACGCCAATCACCGCAAGGCCAAGGAACTGACCCTCAAGGAACGCCTGAAAGGGGAGAAAGACACCCTGGGCCTGTACCTGACCGGTCACCCGATCGACGAATACGAAGGTGAGATCCGCCGTTTCGCCCGTCAGCGCATCATCGACCTGAAACCGGCCCGTGATACCCAGACCGTTGCGGGCATGATCATCGCCCTGCGAGTCATGAAGAACAAAAAGGGCGACAAGATGGGTTTCATTACCCTCGACGACCGCTCCGGGCGGATCGAAGCGTCGCTGTTCGCCGAAGCATTCCATTCGGCGCAGTCGCTGTTGCAGACCGACGCGATGGTGGTGGTCGAAGGCGAAGTCAGCAACGACGATTTCTCCGGTGGCTTGCGGCTGCGGGTCAAGCGGGTGATGAGCATGGAAGATGCGCGCACCAACCTGGCCGAAAGCCTGCGCTTGAAGCTGCAGACCCAGGATTTGAAAGGCGATCAGCTACGCTGGCTCGGTGAGTTGTTCAAGCGTCACCGTGGCGCGTGCCCGATCACCATGGAATACACCAGTCCCGATGCGAAGGCCTTGCTGCAGTTCGGCGAGACCTGGCGGATCGACCCGGCGGATGCCTTGATTCAAGCCCTGCGTGACCAGTTCGGGCGAGACAACGTCTTCCTCCAATACCGTTGACGGTCAGGTGCCGCTCTTCCAAAAGGGAGCAGCTCTGATCTCGACCCAATTTTTAATCTCGACCTGAACGCGCCTCTCCCTTAAGGTAGGGTGCGAATAGACAACCGGCCGGCCCAAGCTCTCTTGGATGTCGACCCAAGACGGACGCCTATGAACCCGAATTTTCTAGATTTCGAACAGCCGATCGCCGACCTGCAAGCCAAGATCGAAGAGTTGCGCTTGGTCGGTAATGACAATTCGCTGAATATCGGCGATGAGATCTCCCGCCTGCAGGACAAAAGCAGCACGCTGACCGAAGACATCTTCGGCAAGCTGACCAGCTGGCAGATCGCGCGTCTGGCGCGTCACCCGAAACGTCCGTATACCCTGGACTACATCGAACACATCTTCACCGAGTTCGACGAACTGCACGGCGACCGTCACTTCTCCGACGACGCTGCGATCGTCGGCGGCATTGCCCGTCTGGACGACCAGCCGGTGATGATCATCGGTCACCAGAAAGGCCGTGAAGTGCGCGAGAAAGTTCGCCGCAACTTCGGCATGCCGCGTCCGGAAGGCTACCGCAAGGCGTGCCGCCTGATGGAAATGGCCGAACGTTTCAAAATGCCGATCCTGACCTTCATCGACACCCCGGGTGCTTACCCTGGTATCGACGCTGAAGAGCGCAACCAGAGCGAAGCGATTGCCTGGAACCTGCGCGTCATGGCGCGCCTGAAGACCCCAATCATCGCCACCGTGATCGGTGAAGGTGGTTCCGGTGGTGCTCTGGCGATCGGCGTTTGCGATCAACTGAACATGTTGCAGTACTCGACTTACGCGGTGATTTCGCCGGAAGGTTGCGCTTCGATTCTGTGGAAGACCGCCGAAAAAGCACCGGACGCCGCTGAAGCCATGGGCATCACTGCCGAGCGCCTCAAAGGCTTGGGTATTGTGGATAAAGTAATCAGCGAGCCTTTGGGCGGCGCGCACCGTAATCCGGCTGCCGCGGCTGCATCGATCCGTGCCGAGCTGAGCTCGCAGCTGGCGATGTTGAAGAAGTTCGATAACGAAGCGCTGTTGGCTCGCCGTTACGAGCGTCTCATGAGCTACGGTCTCTGATCTGACGTTGCTTCGGTAAACGACGCAAAACCATTGTGGGAGCGAGCCTGCTCGCGAAAGCGGTATAACAGTCAACAAATGTGTTGAATGTTAAGCAGCCTTCGCGAGCAGGCTCGCTCCCACATTGGGTCTATGTGAAGCGACAGACGTCTATGAATCCTTCGAAGATTGATCTTCCTGCCAGGCTCTTGCTGAATCTCAAGTCTTGGCGCAACGTCGCAACCTGGCGCATCGCCTTCTCCGGTGGTCTCGACTCCACCGTTCTGCTGCACCTTCTCGTACACCTCGCAAAAACCGAATCCCTTCCGGCGCTAAGCGCCATCCATGTTCATCACGGCCTTCAGGCTGTGGCTGATGCGTGGCCGGACCATTGTCAGTCGGTCTGTGATGCGCTGGGTGTGCCGCTGCAGGTTGTTCGTGTGCAGGTTCAACCCGGCGCCAGCCTTGAGCGTGCCGCCCGGGATGCGCGATATGCCTCGTTCATCGAGGCGACTCAGGCCAATGAAGTGTTGATGACCGCCCAGCACCGTGACGATCAGGCGGAAACGTTGTTGTTTCGGCTGTTGCGTGGGGCAGGGGTGAGGGGATTGTCGGGGATGCCACGCCAGCGCCCACTCGGTAAAGGGCGGCTGCTGCGGCCATTGCTCGATGTCACTCGGGCTGAGCTTGAGGCCTATGCGGCGGCGCATCGGCTGAGCTGGATCGAAGACCCATCGAACCAGGATCGGCAATTCTCGCGTAATTACCTGCGCCATCAGGTGTTCCCGGTATTGACCGAGCGCTGGCCGCAAGCGGTAACGACTATGGCCCGCAGCGCTGCGCACCTGAGCGAAGCGCAGGGATTGCTCGACGAGCTTGCGCAAATCGACCTGGCTGGCGCCAGCACTGCCAATGATTTTGATTGGCTGGGATTGCCGACCCTGGAACTGGGGGCATTGGAAACGCTGTCCGCTGCTCGTCAGCGTAATGCGTTAAGTCATTGGCTCGAACCGCTGACGCGACTGCCGGACAGTGACCATTGGTCGGGTTGGGAGAATTTACGTGATGCCACCGGCGATGCCTGTCCGATCTGGCGGCTGGCAGATGGCGAACTGCATCGGGCGGGTGGGCGCATCTGGTGGTTGTCCGGTAGCTGGTTGCGCCCGCCGCCCGCCGTCGGAAACTGGCCCGACCCCTCGCTATCGCTGGTGTTGCCGGACAACGGCGTGCTCACACTCACCGGCCAAATCCCCGATGGCCTGCTGCATATCCGCTATCGTGAGGGAGGTGAGGTAATGAATTTGCCCGGTCGCGGCCATCGCGATCTGAAGCGTTTGCTCAATGAACGTGGTGTGCCGGCGTTCGCCCGTGGCAGATTGCCGCTGCTGTACCGCGGCGAGCAATTGCTGGCGGTGGCCAACCTGCGGGGCTTGGACGGCAGTGCAAAGGACCGTTGGAATTTACATTGGCAGCCGCCGCACGAAGATCTAGGTTTGAGCTGAAAGGGGCTTTCCGGTAGACTACGCTCCCTTCTTGATACAACTTCTGTGGATTCGCCTGAATTGCAGGAGTTGCCGATTACCAAGCAGTCTTTGCTGGGCGATTCCAAAAAATGTGTAGCGAGCAACGTACCGGTGTTTCATCTTCCGGTCTGTCCCAACGCGGCGGTTTTTTTGAAAGGTGCACTGTGATTAATGCAGGTGATCGGGGGCTTCGGCCTTCCTTCGCTTTCCCCGGCGGCTCGGACCGCTTTAACGCAGACTTCTAGGGTTTTTCATGACGCGCTACATATTCGTCACGGGCGGTGTTGTTTCTTCATTGGGGAAAGGCATCGCATCGGCTTCATTGGCGGCCATCCTGGAGGCGCGGGGACTTAAGGTCACCATGCTGAAGCTGGACCCGTACATCAACGTTGACCCGGGCACCATGAGCCCGTTCCAGCACGGTGAAGTGTTCGTCACCCACGACGGCGCCGAGACCGACCTGGACCTGGGCCACTACGAGCGGTTCATCCGCACGACCATGACCCAGAACAACAACTTCACCACCGGCCGTGTCTACGAACACGTCCTGCGCAAAGAGCGCCGTGGTGATTACCTGGGCGCAACCATTCAGGTGATCCCGCACATCACCGACGAAATCAAGCGCCGTATCATCAAGGGCGCCGGCGATGCTGACGTGGCTATGGTCGAGATTGGTGGCACCGTGGGTGACATCGAGTCCCAGCCGTTCCTCGAAGCGATCCGTCAATTGCGTTTCGAAGTCGGCGCCAAGCGCGCGATGCTGATGCACCTGACACTGGTGCCGTACATCGCCACTGCCGGCGAAACCAAAACCAAGCCTACTCAGCACTCGGTCAAGGAACTGCGTTCCATCGGCCTGCAGCCTGACGTGCTGGTTTGCCGTTCCGATCACCCGATCGACATCTCCTCGCGTCGCAAGATCGCTCAGTTCACCAACGTTGAAGAACGTGCGGTGATTGCGCTGGAAGACGCCGACACCATCTACAAGATCCCGGGCATTCTGCACGCCCAGGGCCTGGATGATTTCGTTGTCGAGCGTTTCGGCCTGCAATGTGGCGGCGCCGATCTGTCCGAGTGGGAAGCCGTGGTCGACGCCAAGCTCAACCCTGAGCATGAAGTCACCATCGCCATGGTCGGCAAGTACATGGAACTGCTGGACGCCTACAAGTCGCTGATCGAAGCGATGAGTCACGCCGGCATCAGCAACCGCACCAAGGTCAACCTGCGCTACATCGACTCCGAAGACATCGAAAACCAGGGCACTGCGCTGCTGGAAGGTGTCGACGCGATTCTGGTACCTGGCGGCTTCGGTCTGCGTGGCGTGGAAGGCAAGATCACTGCCGTTCAATACGCTCGCGAAAACAAGGTTCCGTACCTGGGCATCTGCCTGGGCATGCAAGTGGCCGTGATCGAGTTCGCTCGTAACGTGCTGGGCTGGAAAGACGCCAACTCCACCGAGTTCGATCGTGCCAGCGGTCATCCGGTCGTGGGTCTGATCACCGAGTGGGAAGATGCCACCGGCGCCGTCGAAACCCGTACCGAAACGTCCGATCTGGGCGGCACCATGCGCCTTGGCGCTCAGGATTGCCTGCTGGAACCGGGTTCCCTGGTGCACGATTGCTACGCCAAGGACGTGATCGTCGAGCGTCACCGTCACCGCTACGAAGTGAACAACAACCTGCTGCCGCAAATCATGGAAGCCGGTCTGAAAATTACCGGTCGTTCCGGTGATGGCGCCCTGGTAGAAGTGGTTGAAGCCCCGGATCACCCATGGTTCGTCGCTTGCCAGTTCCACCCTGAGTTCACCTCGACACCACGCGACGGTCACCCGTTGTTCAGCGGTTTCGTTAAAGCAGCTTTGGTTCAACACCAGAAGAAGGCGTAAATCCGATGGCCCAGAAGATCATCCGCGTAGGCGATATCGAGATTGCCAACGACAAGCCAATGGTGCTTTTCGGTGGCATGAACGTGCTGGAAAGCCGCGACATGGCGATGCAGGTCTGCGAAGAATACGTAAAGGTCACCGAGAAACTCGGTATCCCTTACGTGTTCAAGGCCAGCTTCGACAAGGCCAACCGTTCCTCCGTGACCTCTTACCGTGGCCCCGGCCTGGAAGAGGGCATGCGGATTTTCCAGGACATCAAGCAAGCGTTCGGCGTGCCGATCATCACCGACGTCCACGAGCCTGATCAGGCCGCGGTCGTCGCTGAAGTCTGCGATATTATCCAGTTGCCGGCCTTCTTGTCGCGCCAGACCGACCTGGTGGTCGCGATGGCCAAGACCGGTGCGGTGATCAACATCAAGAAAGCCCAGTTTCTCGCACCTCAGGAAATGAAACACATCCTGAGCAAATGCGTGGAAGCGGGTAACGATCAGTTGATCCTCTGCGAACGCGGATCGAGCTTCGGCTACAACAACCTGGTCGTCGACATGCTCGGCTTCGGCATCATGAAGCAGTTCGAATACCCGGTGTTCTTCGATGTGACCCACGCGCTGCAAATGCCCGGCGGTCGCTCCGATTCCGCTGGTGGTCGACGCGCCCAGGTCACCGACCTGGCAAAAGCGGGTATGAGCCAGTCATTGGCCGGCCTGTTCCTTGAGGCCCACCCGGACCCGGACAACGCCAAATGCGACGGCCCTTGCGCCTTGCGTCTGGACAAACTGGAGCCATTCCTGGCCCAGCTCAAAGCTTTGGACGAACTGGTGAAGAGTTTTCCGACGGTAGAAACCGCGTAATCCTCATTTCTCCGGTAAAGTACCGCACGAATTAATGCTCAGGCCCTCGGGTCTGGGCCTTATCGTCCGCAAGTCTGCCCGCTGCACATTACTTGCCGGCGATACAAGATTTCCTTCAGCTGCGTCGTTTTCGTCAACTTTGGAGTGTTTACAACAATGGCAAAAATCGTCGACATCAAAGGTCGTGAAGTTCTCGACTCCCGTGGCAACCCCACCGTGGAAGCGGACGTGCTTCTCGATAACGGCATCATCGGCAGTGCTTGCGCGCCGTCCGGTGCTTCCACTGGCTCGCGTGAAGCGCTCGAGCTGCGTGATGGCGACAAGAGCCGTTACCTGGGCAAGGGCGTACTCAAAGCCGTCGCCAACATCAACGGTCCGATCCGCGACCTGTTGAAAGGTGCAGACCCAAGCGACCAGAAAGCGCTGGATCACGCGATGATCAAGCTCGACGGTACTGAAAACAAAGGGTCCCTGGGCGCCAACGCGATCCTCGCCGTTTCCCTGGCAGCCGCCAAGGCAGCCGCACAGGACCAGGACCTGCCGCTGTACGCGCACATCGCCAACCTGAACGGCACCCCGGGTGTTTACTCGATGCCGGTTCCGATGATGAACATCATCAACGGTGGCGAGCACGCCGATAACAACGTCGACATCCAGGAATTCATGGTTCAGCCAGTCGGCGCCAAGTCTTTCTCGGAAGGCCTGCGCATGGGCACCGAGATTTTCCATCACCTCAAAGCTGTTCTGAAGGCCCGTGGCCTGAGCACTGCTGTGGGCGACGAAGGTGGCTTCGCACCGAACCTGGCCTCCAACGAAGACGCTTTGAAAGTGATCTCCGAAGCCGTGGCCAACGCCGGTTACAAGCTGGGCACCGACGTGACCCTGGCGCTGGACTGCGCGGCCAGCGAATTCTACGAAGACGGTAAATACAACCTGTCCGGCGAAGGCCAGGTGTTCACCGCTGAAGGTTTCGCTGACTACCTGAAAGGCCTGACCGAGCGTTACCCGATCATCTCGATCGAAGACGGTCTGGACGAGTCCGACTGGGCTGGCTGGAAGATCCTTACCGACAAGATCGGCGAGAAGACTCAGCTGGTAGGCGACGACCTGTTCGTGACCAACACCAAGATCCTGAAAGAAGGCATCGATAAAAAGATCGCCAACTCGATCCTGATCAAGTTCAACCAGATCGGCACCCTGACCGAAACCCTGGAAGCCATCCAGATGGCCAAGGCTGCTGGTTACACCGCCGTGATCTCGCACCGCTCCGGCGAAACCGAAGATTCGACCATTGCCGACCTGGCTGTGGGCACCGCGGCTGGCCAGATCAAGACCGGCTCCCTGTGCCGTTCCGACCGTGTTTCCAAGTACAACCAACTGCTGCGTATCGAAGAGCAGTTGAATGGCAAAGCCAAGTACAACGGTCGCAGCGAATTCCGCGGTTAATCGTTAATTGGTAAAAAGACACCGGATTGTGTCGGAAAAATCGCTACAGCGATGGATTTGCCACTAATCTGATGCCTTATAAGCACAAGCCTGGGTCTTCCAGGCTTCGTGCTATCAGAAGCTTCAAAGTTTTGGCATGGCTGTCTTTTTTCACTGGATACCTGATATTCGATGCGCAGTCCCAATTGGTTGTTCCTCGTTTTGCTCCTGCTGCTGGCTGGCCTGCAATACCGCCTGTGGGTGGGTAATGGCAGTCTGGCGCAAGTGGCCGAACTGACTCAGCAGATCGCAGATCAACACGCTGAGAACGAGGGGCTGCTTGAGCGCAATCGGGTGATGGACGCTGAAGTCAGTGAATTGAAAAAGGGCATGGAGACCGTTGAAGAGCGGGCTCGTCATGAGTTGGGCATGGTCAAGGACGGTGAAACCCTTTACCAGTTGGCTCAATGAATCCCTCGTTACCGGCCTTCTGGGCTGTAATTCCTGCCGCGGGCGTCGGTGCCCGTATGGCCGCGGACCGTCCCAAGCAATACTTGCAACTGGGCGGGCGCACTATTCTCGAACACAGCCTCGGCTGTTTCCTTGATCATCCTTCCCTGAAAGGGTTGGTGGTCAGTCTTGCTATTGATGATCCTTACTGGCCGAACCTGGCGTGTGCTAGTGATCCGCGAATTCAGCGGGTTGAAGGCGGCTCCGAGCGCTCCGGGTCGGTGCTCAATGCGTTACTGCATTTGCATGCGCAAGGCGCTGACGATGAGGAATGGGTGCTGGTTCACGATGCTGCGCGGCCGAATCTGAGCCGTGATGATCTGGACAAGTTGCTGGGTGAACTCGCAGATGATCCTGTTGGAGGACTGCTGGCGGTTCCGGCACGCGATACCCTCAAACGGGTCGACAAGCACGGTCGCGTGGTCGATACCGTGGATCGCAGCGTGATCTGGCAAGCCTATACGCCGCAGATGTTTCGCCTTGGCGCGTTGCATCGGGCGTTGGCCGACAGTCTGGTGGCCGATGCAGTGATTACTGACGAAGCCTCGGCGATGGAGTGGGCAGGCCTGGCGCCGCGCCTGATCGAAGGCCGGTCCGACAACCTCAAAGTAACTCGCCCCGAAGACCTTGAGTGGTTGCGCCAGCGCTGGGCCAACCGCCGCTGATCCACCTTTGGATCTGTGGTGCCCCGATCGCGAGCAAGCTCGCTCCCACAGGGCTCTATGGCGTTTACAAGATTTGTGTTCGACCCCGGTCATTGTGGGAGCGAGCTTGCTCGCGATAGCGGCCGAGCAAGCAACGCATAAGTTAACTTCGATACTCCGGCCTTTCGGCCAGCCCTTCCTTCAAGTAATCCACCAATTTGCGCACCTTGGGTGACAGATGCCGTTGCTGTGGATAAAGCGCCCACACGGCAGTGTTTGGTGGTTGATGCGCCTCCAGCAATGAAATCAATTCGCCGCTTTTCAGATGCTCCAGCACGTAATAGTCCGGCAGCTGACACAAACCCACGCCCTGTAACGCGGCATCCAGCACCGCTTGCCCACTGTTGCAGCGCCAGTTTCCCTGCACTCGTTGGGAAAACTCCCGCCCGTTCTGTTCCAGTTGCCACATGTCCGAGCTGCCGATGAGGCAGTTGTGGCGGCTCAGTTCCGACAAGCTGTGTGGGCGACCATACCGTTCCAGGTAGGACGGCGACGCACACAGGTACATGCGACGCGGTGCCAGGCGTGTTGCGACCAGTCGCGAATCCTGCAGGCGACCGAGACGGATCGCCAAATCCAGCCCTTCATGCACGAGGTCGAGTTGACGATTGCTCAGTTCGATGTCGATCCGCAGTTGCGGATAGAGCCCCATGAAACGGGTCACCAGCGGGACGATGAAGCGTTCGCCATACGCCACAGCGCAGGTCATACGCAGCATGCCTTTGGGTTCACTGGTAAGGTCACCGACCGCCCGCAGTGCTTCTTCGCGGCCATCCTGTAAACGCTGACAATGCTGCAGAAATGTTTGCCCGGCTTCCGTCAGCGTGACCCGGCGGGTGCTGCGATATAGCAGTCGCGTCTGAAGGCGCTCTTCAAGGCGTACTATTTGTCGACTGATGTGGGAGGACGAAACCCCGAGGCGCTCCGCGGCAGCCGTGAATTGGCTGCACTCGGCCACGGCGACAAATTCGTCGATACCTTCCCAGCGGTTTTCGGACATCAAGGATTATCCCTGTATGGCAATAATGTTTTGCTTTTGTCCGGATTATTCACCGTCAGGCGGTGTATTACACTCCCTGTCTCGTTTTTATTCACTGGAGAATCCACATGATCAAGTCGCGCGCTGCCGTTGCCTTCGAGGCCAAGAAACCCCTCGAGATCGTTGAAGTCGATGTCGCCATGCCCAAGGCCGGTGAAGTCCTGCTGCGTGTGGTTGCCTCCGGTGTCTGCCATACCGATGCCTACACGCTGTCGGGCGCGGACCCGGAAGGTATCTTCCCGTCGATCCTCGGTCACGAAGGTGGCGCGGTGGTTGAGGCGATCGGTGAAGGCGTGACCTCCGTTGCAGTTGGCGATCATGTGATCCCGCTGTACACCCCGGAATGCCGCCAGTGCAAATTCTGTCTGTCGGGCAAAACCAACCTGTGTCAGGCGATTCGTGCGACTCAGGGTAAAGGCCTGATGCCGGATGGCACTTCGCGCTTTTCCTACAAAGGCCAACCAATTTTCCACTACATGGGGACGTCGACGTTCTCCGAGTACACCGTGCTGCCGGAAATCTCCGTCGCCAAAATTCCAAAAGAAGCGCCACTGGAAAAAGTCTGCCTGCTGGGCTGCGGTGTCACCACCGGCATCGGTGCAGTTCTTAATACCGCCAAGGTAAATCCAGGTGATACCGTCGCCATTTTCGGCCTCGGCGGCATCGGTCTGTCGGCGGTGATCGGCGCCGTCAAAGCCAAGGCTGCGCGGATCATCGCCATCGACATCAACCCGGCCAAATTCGAGATCGCCAAGCAGTTGGGCGCAACCGATTGTGTGAACCCGAAAGATTTTGATCGTCCCATCCAGGAAGTCATCGTTGACATGACCGACGGCGGCGTCGACTTTTCCTTCGAATGCATCGGCAACGTGCAATTGATGCGTGCCGCACTTGAATGCTGCCACAAGGGTTGGGGCGAGTCGGTAATCATCGGCGTCGCCGGTGCTGGCCAGGAAATCGCCACGCGTCCATTCCAGTTGGTGACCGGTCGCGTCTGGCGCGGTTCGGCGTTCGGCGGCGTGCGTGGCCGTACCGAGTTGCCAAGCTATGTCGAGATGGCTGAAACCGGCGAAATCCCGCTGGATACGTTCATCACCCACACCATGGGCCTGGAAGATATCAACAAGGCGTTCGACCTGATGCATGAAGGCAAGAGCATCCGTTCCGTCATCCATTTCTGAGGTCGGTCATGAGCCTGGAAAATATCTCCTGCCAGAAAAGCTTCGGCGGCTGGCACAAACGCTATCGGCACCGCTCCGATGTGCTCGGCTGCGACATGGTGTTTGCCGTGTACCTGCCGCCGCAAGCGGAGCAGGGCGGCAAGTTGCCGGTGCTGTACTGGTTGTCCGGCCTGACCTGCACCGACGAAAACTTCATGCAAAAGGCCGGCGCCATGCGCTTGGCCGCCGAGCTTGGGCTGATCATCGTTGCACCGGACACCAGCCCTCGCGGTCCCGATGTGCCGGGTGATCCGGATGGCGCCTGGGACTTCGGTCTCGGTGCCGGATTTTATCTGAATGCCACGCAGGAACCCTGGTCCCGGCACTATCGGATGCATGACTATGTCGTGCAGGAATTGCCCGCATTGGTCGAAGCCCATTTCCCGGCGTCGGACAAGCGCGGCATCAGTGGTCACTCCATGGGTGGCCACGGTGCGCTGGTCTGTGCGTTGCGTAATCCGGGGCGTTATCAGTCGGTGTCGGCGTTCTCGCCGATCAACAATCCGATGGACTGTCCTTGGGGGCAGAAGGCCTTTTCCCGCTACCTGGGGGAAGATCGTTCGAAATGGCGCGAGTGGGATGCCTGCGTCCTGATTGCCGAAGCGAACGAGAAGTTGCCGTTGTTGGTCGACCAAGGTGATCGCGACGATTTCCTCGCCACCCAGCTCAAGCCTGAAGCCTTGCAACAGGCCGCCAAACTGGCCGGTCATCCGCTGACGTTGCGCCTGCAACCCGGCTACGACCATAGCTATTTCTTCATCGCCAGTTTTATCGACGACCACTTGCAACATCATGGACGCGCCCTAGGCGTCTAATGCAGGTAGAATCACGCCCTGACAAAAATCGGGGCGTTTTTTTATGCGTATTGGCCACGGCTATGATGTGCACCGTTTCGCTGAAGGCGATTTCATTACTCTGGGCGGCGTGCGGATTGCACACGGCTTCGGGCTGCTCGCTCACTCCGACGGTGACGTCCTGCTGCACGCCTTGAGCGATGCCTTGCTCGGCGCCGCTGCGCTGGGTGATATCGGCAAACATTTTCCGGACACCGACCCGACATTCAAGGGCGCCGACAGCCGAGTGCTGTTGCGTCACGTCGTCGCACTGATCCATGCCAAGGGCTGGAAAGTCGGCAACGTCGATAACACCATCGTCGCTCAGGCGCCGAAAATGGCCCCGCATATCGAATCGATGCGCGCGCTGATTGCCGCGGATCTTCAAGTTGAGTTGGATCAAGTGAACGTGAAAGCTACCACCACCGAAAAGCTCGGCTTTGTCGGTCGCGAAGAAGGCATTGCCGTGCACTCCGTTGCCTTGTTGCTGCGCGCATGAACGAACTGCAATTGCTCGGCCCGCGGGCCTATGGCCAAGCCCTCGGCACCGCGGTACTGAAAGCCACGGCGGAAGATTTTCAGGTCGATGAAGTCCTCAATATCCCCCTCAGTGGCGACGGCGAACACTTGTGGATCTGGGTGGAAAAGCGCGGTCTGAATACCGAAGAAGCGGCACGGCGAATCGCCAAGGCGGCGGGCGTGCCATTGCGCACTGTCAGTTATGCGGGGCTCAAGGATCGTCAGGCGCTGACTCGCCAGTGGTTCAGCGTGCAGCTGCCGGGCAAGGCCGATCCTGATCTGTCGGCGGCGGAAAACGATACGCTGAAGATCCTCAAGACCGGCCGGCACAAACGCAAGCTTCAACGCGGTGCTCACTCGGCCAATGGCTTCACGTTGCGATTGACGCAATTCGCTGGCGACAAAGCGGCGATCGAGGAGCGTCTGCAACTGATCGCCAAGCAAGGTGTTCCCAATTATTTCGGCGCCCAGCGTTTTGGGTTTGACGGCGGTAACGTGGTCGATGCCCGTGCGTGGGCTGCTCGCAAAGCCTTGCCGGAGCAGCGCAACGTGCGTTCGCGTCTGCTCTCTACGGCGCGCAGTTTTCTGTTTAATCAGGTGTTGGCGGCGCGTGTCGCCGATGGCAGCTGGCAGCGTGCCCAGGTTGGCGATCTGCTGGCCTTCACCGACAGTCGCAGCTTTTTTCCGGCAGGTGTTGCCGAGTGCAGCGACCCGCGTCTGGCAATTCTCGATCTGCACCCGACCGGTCCGCAGTGGGGCGAAGGTGACTCGCCGGCCACTGGCGCTGTCCATGAACTGGAGCAGGCAATCGCCACTCGCGAAGCGGACTTGCGTGATTGGTTGATTAACGCCGGTATGAGCCACGAACGTCGCATCCTGCGGCTGCCCATTGATGGGTTGACGTGGCATTATCCCGAGCCTGACATTCTGCAACTGGAATTCGTCCTCCCGGCCGGATGCTTCGCCACCGTATTGGTGCGCGAGCTCGTTGATCTGGTGCCGGTGGGGCAGACGGACAGCCCATGCGTATTCTGATTTCTAACGACGATGGGGTAACCGCACCCGGTCTCGCCGCGCTTTATGCTGCGCTGGCGGATTACACCGAATGCGTGGTTATCGCCCCGGACCAAGACAAAAGCGGCGCCAGCAGCTCGCTGACGCTCGACCGTCCGTTACACCCGCAAACCCTGGCCAACGGCTTTATCAGCCTCAATGGCACACCGACCGATTGCGTGCACCTGGGCCTCAATGGCTTGCTGGAACGCGAGCCGGACATGGTGGTTTCGGGGATCAACCTGGGCGCCAACCTGGGTGATGACGTGTTGTATTCCGGCACTGTGGCGGCGGCCCTTGAGGGACGTTTCCTGGCGCGTCCTTCGTTTGCCTTTTCGTTGGTCTCACGGCAAGTGGAGAACCTTCCCACAGCAGCGTACTTTGCGCGCAAACTGGTAGAGGCTCACGCGGACCTTGAACTGCCACCGCGTACGGTACTGAACGTGAACATTCCCAATTTGCCGCTGGACCACATCCGCGGTATTCAGCTGACCCGCCTTGGACATCGAGCACGTGCTGCAGCGCCGATGAAAATGGTCGATCCGCGCGGTAAATCCGGTTACTGGATTGCGGCGGCGGGGGATGCCGAAGACGGCGGCCCGGGCACCGATTTTCATGCGGTGATGCAAGGCTATGTTTCAATCACCCCACTGCAACTGGATCGCACCTTTAATGATGCCTTCAGAAGTCTCGATGGCTGGCTGGAGGGGCTCAACTAATGGCTCGTGAACAAGACGATATTCTGCGTCGTGGCATCGGGATGACCTCACAACGGACCCGTGAGCGCCTTATTCAGCGCCTGTATGAAGAGGGAATTTGCAACGCCAAGGTGCTGGAAGTCATTCGCCGTACACCGCGTCACCTGTTCGTCGACGAGGCGCTGGCTCACCGCGCCTACGAAGACACGGCGCTACCGATCGGCAATAACCAGACCATCTCGCAGCCTTATATGGTGGCTCGCATGAGCGAGTTGCTGCTGGAGGCAGGTCCTCTCGACAAGGTGATGGAAATCGGCACCGGCTCGGGCTATCAGACGGCGGTGCTGTCGCAACTGGTCGAGCGGGTATTTTCCGTCGAGCGCATCAAGGTTCTGCAGGACCGGGCCAAGGAACGCCTGGTGGAACTGAACCTGCGCAACGTGGTGTTCCGCTGGGGCGATGGTTGGGAAGGGTGGCCGGCGCTGGCGCCTTACAACGGCATTATCGTGACTGCGGTGGCGACCGATGTACCTCAGGCGCTGCTTGATCAATTGGCGCCGGGAGGGCGGCTGGTGATCCCGGTCGGATCGGGTGAGGTTCAACAATTGATGCTGATCATCCGGGAAGAGCAGGGCTTTTCCAGGCGTGTTCTGGGGGCTGTTCGCTTCGTCCCGTTGCTCAATGGGCCACTTGCCTGAGCATTTGTTTCAGGGCGCTGAATTCTCTTCGATTGCTCCTGTCTTACAGCGGGATCGATCAGTTAAACGGGATCATCGTCAGGCAGCAAACGTGTGCGCGAAGCCATTACGCTTCATTAAAGGTAAAGCCTGCACGGCTCGTTATACTTGCGACATTTCAATGCCGGTACACGGCAATCCACATTTTCAGCCACCACAAAGGGAGCGGCGGGTGAGTCTCACAGTCATTGCGCAGCGAATGGGTAAAACGAGCTTTCAGCGCCTGGTGACTGGCCTTGTCTTGAGCACCTTGCTAGTCGGGTGCTCCAGCAATAAATCGAGCGATGTACGCGTCGTCGATCGCAACAACGCCGTCGCCCAGCGTCCGGCAGTGACCACGGGTCAATACGTC
The DNA here is from genome assembly GCF_030053095.1 of Pseudomonas sp. PMCC200344. Lineage (NCBI taxonomy): Bacteria > Pseudomonadati > Pseudomonadota > Gammaproteobacteria > Pseudomonadales > Pseudomonadaceae > Pseudomonas > Pseudomonas sp. PMCC200344. The sequence continues at coordinate 1,385,852 of NZ_CP125618.1, forward strand.
GTCCGACCTAAAGACACCTTGTTCTCCATTGCCTTTCGCTACGGCTGGGACTACAAAGCCCTCGCGGCACGCAACAACATTCCTACGCCTTATACGATCCATCCGGGTCAGACGATTCGCTTTGACGGTCGCACCGGCTCAACGCCGACACCGGTGGTCAGCTCCGCCGATTCAACGCCTTCTTCGTCGCTGAAAACCACGGTTATCCGGCGCCAGGCGAATGGCGCAACCACGAGCACAGCAGTGGTTGCACCGTCCGTCGCCAGCAAGCCGACCCCTGCTCCGATGCCTCCTGCCGGTCCGGCCCCGACCGGCTGGGGATGGCCATCTAATGGCATTCTCATTGGTAAATTCTCTTCAAACGGCAGTTTGAATAAAGGAATTGATATCGCCGGGGATTTGGGACAGCCTGTTTTAGCTGCGTCTGATGGGACGGTGGTATACGCCGGGAGTGGCTTAAGGGGCTACGGCGAATTAGTCATCATCAAACACAGCGATACCTACGTCAGTGCCTACGGACATAACCGCAGGCTGTTAGTTCGGGAGGGGCAGCAGGTCAAGGTCGGACAGACAATTGCCGAAATGGGGTCAACGGGTACAGACCGGGTGAAGCTGCATTTTGAGATTCGCCGACAAGGTAAACCTGTAGATCCGCTGCAATTCCTGCCACGTCGTTGATCGCTTTCCAGCCTGTTCCGTCGCGTAGAGGGAACAGGCTCCAGCGTTGCCAAGGATATAGGCGCCGCTTGAGCCTGAGGTCGAACTCACCAAAGGACTATAACAATGGCTCTCAGTAAAGAAGTGCCGGAGTTTGACATCGACGATGAGGTTCTCCTGATGGAGACCGGCATCGCTACGGATTCGATGTCGAATGATGAAGGGGCTGCTCCACCTTCCGTTCGTGCCAAATCCAAACACTCCGCCTCGTTAAAGCAACACAAGTACATTGACTACACGCGTGCACTCGATGCCACGCAGTTGTACCTCAATGAGATTGGCTTTTCCCCTCTGTTGTCCCCCGAAGAAGAAGTTCATTTTGCGCGCTTGTCGCAAAGTGGAGATCCGGCCGGGCGCAAACGCATGATTGAAAGTAACCTGCGGCTGGTGGTGAAAATCGCCCGGCGTTACGTCAATCGGGGTCTGTCGCTGCTGGACCTGATCGAAGAGGGCAACCTCGGGCTCATCCGGGCGGTAGAGAAGTTCGACCCCGAACGCGGCTTCCGCTTTTCAACCTACGCGACCTGGTGGATTCGTCAGACCATCGAGCGCGCGATCATGAATCAGACCCGGACCATCCGGTTGCCGATTCATGTGGTCAAAGAGCTCAACGTGTACCTGCGGGCTGCACGGGAGCTGACGCAAAAACTCGATCACGAACCCTCACCCGAAGAAATTGCCAACCTGCTGGAAAAACCAGTGGGCGAGGTCAAGCGCATGCTCGGCCTGAACGAGCGGGTTTCTTCGGTCGACGTCTCGCTGGGTCCGGATTCGGATAAAACCCTGCTGGACACCCTTACCGATGACCGCCCAACCGATCCATGTGAACTGTTGCAGGATGACGACCTGTCCCAGAGCATCGATCAATGGCTCTCGGAGCTGACCGACAAGCAACGCGAAGTGGTGATACGCCGCTTCGGCCTGCGCGGTCACGAGAGCAGCACGCTTGAAGATGTAGGCCTGGAGATTGGCCTGACTCGGGAGCGGGTCAGACAGATTCAGGTTGAAGGCCTGAAGCGTCTTCGGGAGATTCTCGAGAAGAATGGCCTGTCGAGCGAGTCGTTGTTTCAATAAGTAATTTGCTGGCTGGCATGTAAGAGGCCCCGACTGGTTCGGGGTTTTTTATTACCTGGGAAACAGGTGGGAGTTCCCGCCGTAAGCCCCTCTGGTTTGTAGTCTCTCGCTGTAAGTGTTTGCTTACTCTTTCGTAAGTGTTCGCTAATTCCATGGGTAGCAGCCGTACATATTCCTACGTGAGATATGATTAACTGATTGATTTATATGCTTATTTTTTAAGATTAATAGCTTGTGACAGTCAGTTTCAGCTAATGGAGGCGATTGCTCTTGGTAGGGAACTCTCTAGTATCTGAACTGTGTCGACGGACAGACACACCCTTCAAGGATGAGGGGGAAAGGACATCGCAGGAAGCGATTCATCAGGACGATGAAAAGGAACACAGGGAATAGGGAAAAAATGTGGGCGGGTCAAACCGCCCCTTTTTTTGCCTGCAGAAAAGCAAAAAGGCCCGCGAGGGGCCTTTTCGAGAACGCGGGGGTAATCAGCGTTCGAGGTCTTTGATCTTGCCTTTGACGCCATCCCACTCTTCGGCATTGGGCAAGGATTCTTTCTTCTCGGTGATGTTGGGCCAGATTTCCGCCAGCTCAACGTTCAGCTGAATAAACTCCTGCATGTCTTCCGGGACTTCATCTTCGGAGAAGATGGCCACGGCAGGGCATTCTGGTTCGCACAGTGCGCAGTCGATGCACTCATCCGGGTGAATCACCAGGAAGTTCGGGCCTTCGTAAAAGCAGTCCACCGGACAGACTTCTACGCAGTCGGTGTACTTGCACTTGATGCAGTTGTCGGTGACGACGAAGGTCATTTCTAATTTTCTCCTCAGGCGGCGGCAGCGGAGCCCCTTCACGTTGGGGTCGCCAGGTTTGGGAGCGATAGTCTGCTGGTCAGGCTATAAGCCAGCAGCATCCCAAACCGCGCGAGATTCTAACAGCTTGCAGGCGAGTGCGTTAGATCCGTGTCTTTAGTGTATAGAGCATTTCGAGCGCCCGACGCGGCGTCATGTCGTCCAGATCAAGTTTGGCCAGATCATCCAGCACCGGATGCGGCAGGCTGGCGAACATGTCGCTCTGCTGCGGCGCCGCCGGTTTGCCTTTGGCAGTCTTGGGAACTTCATGAGGCAGGGCGGCCGCTTCCAGCCGGCCCAAGTGTTCGCGAGCGCGCACGATCACTTCGCTCGGCACACCGGCCAACTGTGCAACCGCAAGGCCGTAGCTCTGGCTGGCAGGCCCTGGCAGCACGTGGTGCAGGAACACGATGCGTTCGTTGTGCTCGGTGGCATTAAGGTGAACGTTGGCCACCAGCGGTTGTGCCTCCGGTAGCACCGTCAGCTCGAAGTAGTGGGTGGCGAACAGCGTGTAAGCCCGCAGATGGGCCAGGCGTTCGGCCGCCGCCCACGCCAGGGACAAACCGTCAAAGGTGCTGGTGCCACGACCGACTTCGTCCATCAGCACCAGGCTGCGCTCGGTGGCGTTGTGCAATATGTTCGCGGTTTCGCTCATTTCGACCATGAAGGTCGAGCGCCCGCCGGCCAGGTCATCGCTGGAACCGATCCGGGTAAAGATCCGGTCCACCAGAGACAACTCGCAACTCGCTGCCGGTACGAAGCTGCCGATGTGTGCCAGCAGCACGATCAGAGCGGTCTGGCGCATGTAGGTGGATTTACCACCCATGTTCGGACCGGTGATCACCAGCATACGGGTGTTGTCGTCGAGGCTCAGGTCGTTGGCCACGAACGGCGTGGTCAGCACTTGCTCGACCACCGGGTGACGACCCTGGCTGATGCGCATGCACGGCTCACTGACGAAGCGCGGGCAGTTCAGATCGAGGTTCAGCGCACGTTCGGCAAGGTTGCTCAACACGTCCAGCTCGGCCAGTGCCGCGGCGGTGTCTTGCAGCGGTGGCAACTGGGCGATCAAATCTTCAAGCAGTGCTTCGTAGAGCATCTTCTCGCGCGCCAGGGCGCGGCTCTTCGCTGACAGGGCCTTGTCTTCGAACGCCTTCAGTTCCGGCGTAATGAAGCGCTCGGCGCCTTTCAACGTCTGGCGACGGATATAGTCTGCCGGCGCCGACTCAGCCTGCTTGCTTGGCAACTCGATGAAGTAGCCATGAATGCGGTTGTAACCGACTTTCAGATGCGACAGACCGGTACGGGCCTTCTCGCGTGCTTCGAGGTCGATCAGGAACTGCCCGGCGTTTTCGCTGAGCGATTGCAAATCGTCCAGTTCGGCGTCGTAACCGGTTTTCAACACGCCGCCGTCACGGATCACCGCGGGCGGGTTGTCGATAATGGCTTTTTCCAGCAGGGCCGCCAGTTCCGGGTAGGTGCTGGTGGTCTTCGCCAGTTGAATGATGTGCGGAGCTTCCAGCTCAGTCATCGCCACTTGCAACTCAGGCAATGCTCCGAGCGCATCGCGTAGGCGAGCCAGGTCACGAGGACGGGCATTGCGCAGGCCGATCCGCGCCAGGATTCGCTCGATGTCGCCGATTTCCTTGAGCTGCGGTTGCAGTTTCTCGAAGCGGTAACCGTCGAGCAGGCAGGTGATCGAGGTCTGGCGCGCCAGCAATACGGTCAGATCCCGCAGCGGACGGTTCAGCCAGCGGGTCAGCAGACGGCTGCCCATGGCGGTCTGGCAGCGATCGACCACAGATTGCAACGTGTTGTCGCGACCGCCAGCCAGGTTAGTGTCCAGTTCCAGGTTGCGACGGCTCGCGCCGTCCAGCACCACGGTGTCGTCCAGGCGTTCATGACGCAGGCTGCGCAAATGGGGCAGGGCGGTGCGCTGGGTTTCCTTGGCGTAGCTGAGCAGGCAACCCGCGGCGCCGATGGCCAAGGTCAGGTTCTCGCAGCCAAAACCTTTCAGGTCCTGGGTGGAGAATTGTTGGCAGAGACTCTTCAGTGCCGAATCACGTTCGAAATCCCACGGCGCACGGCGACGAACCCCACGACGTTTCTCCGCCGGCAGATCCTTCGGCCAGTCATCCGGGATCATCAGCTCTACCGGATTGACGCGCTCCAGTTCTGCCAGCAGGTTTTCCCAGCCTTTGATTTCCAGCACGGTGAAGTTGCCGCTGGTGATGTCCAGCACCGCCAGACCGAACAGACGCTCATCCCCCAGGACGGCAGCAATCAGGTTATCCCGACGCTCATCCAGCAACGCTTCATCACTCACCGTGCCCGGCGTGATGATCCGCACCACCTGACGATCCACCGGGCCCTTGCTGGTCGCCGGGTCGCCGACCTGCTCACAAATCACCACCGACTCGCCGAGCTTGACCAGTTTCGCCAGGTAGCCTTCCGCGGCGTGGTAAGGAATCCCACACATCGGAATCGCCTGACCCGCCGACTGCCCACGGGCGGTCAGGGTGATGTCCAGCAATTTGGCGGCCTTCTTCGCGTCTTCATAGAAGATCTCGTAGAAGTCGCCCATGCGGTAGAACATCAGCTGGTCAGGGTGCTGGTTTTTCAGGCGCCAGTACTGCTGCATCATCGGCGTGTGGGAGGACAGATCAGAGAGCGCTTTATTCATCGGATAATCAGGCAAATTCGTTGAAAGGTGTAGGGCAAAGGAGGGGCATCGGCCCGGCTTTTCCGCGATGGGCGCAAGGTTAACATGGGCGGTCCACCCGACGCAGGCATGAAAGCCCTGCGATACGTATCTTCTGTCTATGCACGACTTATGCGCTGTTTATGCAATTTGGCATTTGTCTTCCGCGAAAAGAACAAGCACTATGCGCTTTATGCAAAAACGCAATGTTTCTACTGTCTTAAGAGCGCTGCTCGATCAGCACGGGATCTCCCCCACGGAGCTTCACCGTCGCACCGGCGTGCCTCAATCCACTCTCTCGCGGATCCTCAGCGGGAAGATCGTCGATCCCTCGGATAAACACATCTCGAAGATCGCCGAGTACTTCGCCGTCAGCACCGACCAGTTGCGGGGCCGAGCGGATGTCGCGCCGGTAGCCAGCACCGGGCGCGATCAATTGCATTCGGAACTCAAGGACATAAGTCTGTGGGACGACGATACGCCCGTCGACGATGACGAGGTATCGGTCCCCTTTCTTCGCGAGGTTGAATTGGCTGCAGGATCAGGAAGGTTCGTCATCGAAGAGAGCGAGCGCTCTAGCCTGCGCTTCGGCAAGCGGAGTCTGCGCCACAACGGCGTGCAGTTCGACCAGGCCAAATGCGTGACGGTGCGCGGCAACAGTATGTTGCCGGTACTGCGCGATGGCGCCACCGTTGGTGTTAATGCCGGCAAGTGCGGGATCGGCGATATCGTGGATGGCGACCTTTATGCCATCAACCATAACGGCCAGCTGCGGGTGAAACAGCTTTATCGCCTGCCTACCGGGATACGTCTGCGCAGCTTCAATCGCGATGAACATCCGGACGAGGACTACACCTTCCAGGAAATCCAGGAAGAGCAGATTGTCATCCTCGGTCACGTCTTCTGGTGGGGCATGTACGCCCGTTAACCTCACCGCTGTCAGATAAAACCCGCCATTGAGCGGGTTTTTTTTCGCCTGCCAAAAGCCTTCAGCGCCTTTGTCTGCGGGGCTTTCATGCAGCAATGCATTTCTAACGCATAAATAAATGCATTTGTGCATTGACTGTATATGCATCCATGCATATTCTTTGTCTCAAGCCGCTCAACAAAGCAGCTCGAAACGAAGCTCTTTAGTTCCACCACAAAGGCAGCGATGAACCGGCCTCAACGGTTCAGAGGGTTGGCAACTGACCCGGGTGTGCAGCGTAAAGCACCAGAAGCAGTTATCCGGCGGGCAGGGACCGCGGTCGGAAAAACAATATGAATCGATCCGTACCGCGCCAGTAGCGCCGAAAGGTCAACGCGAAGGACCGCATTACTGAAAAGCCTGGGTGACCGGGCTTTTTGGAATGCCTGCCTACCGTCAGGTATATCAACCCCCCATTGGGGATCGACTGTGCAGCAACCGTTGCGCAATCAAGACATTCCACTTAATAGGTAAAACCATGAACGGACTCAAGAAAATCATTGCCCCGCTGATGTTGGCTTTGGCCCTTGTCGGCCCTGCTGGCAGTGCCACCGCGGCGAACCTCCTGGTCAACGGCAGCTTTGAACAACCCGGCTGCAGCGACAGCTGCGTGCTGGACACGACGGTGAAAGCCAACTTCATCACGGGCTGGACGACCTTTCTGTCGGGTGCCGAGTATTTCAACATGCGCGCTTCGATCCCTGGATCTGCGGCAGCGGAAGGCGCAGTGATCGTCGATCTGGCTAACAACGTTTACAGCAATGGTGGCGGGATTCAGCAGAACTTTGCCACCGTGATAGGGGCCAAGTACCGATTGACTTTCAGCATGGGCAATTCGATGTACGCCAACCGATCCGGCGATGGTGTCGTGCAAGTGAAAGTGGCCGGTCAGACCGCGCTCTTCAACACACCAACGGTCAAGGGTGGCGTCGTCGAGTGGAATACCGTGACTTATGACTTCACTGCTACCACGAATCAAACAACCCTGGCCTTTTCCAACGAGCAGAACCCGTACGTCAACTTCGCTTTCATCGACAACGTGATCGTTGAAAAGCTGTAGTTCTTCGTCGATCAAAACCAGGCGGCTCATTTCCGAGAGGCGCATCTCATCGATCCCCAGGAGGCGTGACATGACAAACGAGCAACAAGCGTTGCTGGAGATGCCGATCTGGCTGGTCATCGTTCTCGCCTTGGTGGGCGGGGTGTCAGGCGAAATGTGGCGAGCCGACAAGGAGGGCGCCCGTGGCTGGTCGCTGCTGCGGCGCCTGGCGCTGCGATCCGGGGCCTGCATGATCTGCGGGGTCTCGGCAATCATGCTGCTGTACGCGGCTGGCGTGTCGATCTGGGCCGCAGGTGCTTTTGGCTGCCTGACGGCGATGGCCGGTGCGGACGTGGCCATCGGGCTTTACGAGCGCTGGGCCGCCAAGCGGATCGGCGTTTGTGAAGTGCCACCGCGCGATTCTCGCCCGGATCAACAGTGAACCGGCGTCGCTGATCTTCGCGTTGCTATAGGAACAGGAGGCCATTAATGTCCGCCGTCATCGAAAAACCGTCGCAGCTGTTTTCCGCCGTTGCCGAAACGTTACGCACCACCATTCCCGGCTTGAAGGTCGGGAGTCATCAAGACTACGACGGCACCGGCGATCAGCCCTGGGTGCTGATCGCCATCGAGCGTAATGCACCGGGCAACCGTGCCAGCGATGGACGTATCGCTCATGTCCTGACGATTTCCTTGCAAGTCGTACTGCCCAGCACAGGCACAGGATTGGCGGTTTGCGATCTGGTCAGCGAACTGAAAAACCTGGTCACCGACAACCGCTGGAATCTGTCGGGCGACCAATGTGATTTGCCTATGAACATTGATGGCATCCCATCCACGTTCATCAGCGAAACACGGGAGTACACCGCCTGGACCGTTTCATTTACCCAATCCCTGTACCTCGGCCCGACGCTACTCGAGGACCCGTTGGGTATTCCGAAATTCGCCCGCACCTGGGAGGTGTCGAACATCGACGACCCGGATCAATACACCGCACTCGAGGACTGACCCATGTTTGATGCGCTTCTACGTATGCAACTGGGCCCGATCATCGAGCGTCTGGCCGAGATGGAGACCGAGCTCGAAGACCTGCACCGGCGTGCCGACAGTTTCTGTCGCATAGGTGTTTGTCAGCAGGTCGATGCGGTCAGCAACACCTGCAAGGTCAGTCATGGCGAGCTGCTTACCCCTGCCATCAGGTTTTTCAATCCGAGTGCCGGCGCACAGAGCGAGTCGCGGATCCCCTCCGTGGGCGAGCAGTGCCTGTTGCTGAACCATGGCGGCGGCGATGGCGGTGGACAATCGGTGGCGTTGTTCGGCCTTAACGGCGGTCAGTTCCCGCCCGTCTCGACACAGGCATCGTTGACGCGTCGCCTCTATCAGGACGGCACGGAAAGCGGTTACGACGACGCCAGTCATGTTCTGCACTGGAAAAACGGCCCGGTGGCGTTCATCGGCTCTCGTGAGTCCCTCGAGTTGAGCATCGGCCCGGCGAGGCTGGCGATGACGCCTGAGGTCATCGAATTGCAACTGGGCGCCGTCGGCATGCGGCTCGACGCTTCCGGTGTGCATCTGAGCGGCCCATTGGTGGATCACCAGGGTCGCGTCATCAGTACCGCATAAAGAGCCTCCCATGATCGGAATCGATAGAAACACCGGCGCAACGGTTGATGACTGGCTGCAGTTTGTGCAGCGCGCCACCCGTGCACTGACCACGCCTTTGGGCACGCGTCAGAAGCGTCCTTTGTATGGCTGCGCACTCACTGAGTTGCTGGGGCAGAACCTCGGCGACGACCTGCTGATTCTTGCCCAGAGCCGTGCGGCCCAAGCGTTTTACAACAAGCACAACGGCATCGACGATTTCGAGCCACAAGTCATTGTCGCCAGTCGCCGCGGTGCCGGGCTGCTGCTGCGTTTCGCCGGCACCTGGAAAAATCGCCACCAGACTTTTGAGGTAATGGCATGAGCATGTTGATCCCCGGCCAGAACCAGTTGGCCGAACCGGCAATCGTCACGATCGAAGCGTTCGAGGATTTGCTCGCAGAGTTCAAAACCTTCGTCGTCGAGTACGTCGGCGCCCGTTCCCCCGAGAGCGCGGCCAAGCTTTTGGTCAGCCTTGAAAACGAAAGCGAGTTGCTGACCCTGGCCCTTGAGGCCTTTTGCGTTCGGCTGCAAATCCACGAACGTAAATACAACGCCCGGATCAAGCAGATGCTGGCGTGGTGGGCCACCGGGACCAATCTCGATGCGCGCCTCGCGGACATGGGCCTTGAACGCCAGTTGCTGGACCCAGGCGATCCGTCGGCATTTCCGCCGATTGCTCCGGTGTTTGAGAGCGATGATGACGCCAGGTTGCGTTATTACCTGGCACCGCATGCGCCAGCGGCGGGTTCACGGATGCAATATCGGCGGGAGGTTTTCACGCTTGGGGAGCGGCCTGCGGTGACGGTGGAAACCGCCGCTGCGGGCGTGGTGAAGGTGACATACACCTTCGACCCGGACGGCTATGCGGCGCAGGTCAAGGATGGCAATGGTCGTCGCACCGCGCCCGGCGAGGTGATGGTTACCGTGCTTTCCCGAGAAGGCAACGGAGCACCGTCCGAGTCGCTATTGGAGGGCGTCCGCCAGCACTTTGCCCGGCCTGATGTGCGACCGGAAACCGATCTGGTGACCGTGCTGGGCGCGCACATCAAAAACTACAGGATTCGGGTCATGGCCAGTATCAATGCCGGCCCGGATTCGGGGTTGACCAAGGTTGCCGCACAACAGCAGTTGCAGGCGTATGCCGAGAGTTGTCATCGCCTGGAAGGGCGAGTAGATCCAAGCTGGATCGATTACACCTTGCACAACGCCGGCGCCGTGCAGCTTGAGATTCTCGAACCGCTGGAGCCGATTTTGACAACGGCTTTCGAAGCGCCTTATTGCACGGGCATCGAGATCGAGGTGCATACGTTATGAGTGATCAGGACCCTCGCTCGAGCCTGTTACCGTCCAACAGTTCACCTCTGGAAAAAGCCCTCGATCTGGGATTCGGCAATTTACTTGATCGCATCATGCCGCCGTTTCCAGAGTTGATGGAGCCGTCCACGACCCCCCGTGAGTTTCTTCCGTATCTCGCGGTGGATCGCGGAGTCGGCGAGTGGGATGCCGACGCCAGAGACTCTGAAAAGCGCCTGACCGTCTCGCTTTCCTGGCAAATCCAGCGTCAGGCCGGCACTGAAAAAGCATTGAGTCACGCTGTTGAATCTTTGGGTTTCACGCCTGACATCCGGGCTTGGTACCAGCAGCGACCGCGAGGCATTCCCTACACCTTTGACGTGCAGGCAATTATTGGGCGCACCTGGTCAAGCGGTGATCACAATCGCTTGATACGCCGCATCAATGCGGCCAAAAGCGAGCGCGACGAATCAACCATCACCATCGTGCACGAAACCCGGGGTGGCTTGCGGGTCGTTGCGGCGACCGATCCCGGGTTGAGCGTTCGCGAAGACAGCCAGTCAAGTGCGTTGCTTGACGTAAAGCTGCGCGGTCCGATGGTGGTGAGCAGTGCGGTGTGGACACCGCTTTCTGATTGCGAACTGTTGCTTTGCGCCGCGCTGCCCGACTTGGTGTCAAGAGCCGAGCCAACCAGCGCCGGGTTTCCCGGCGCTACCCTTTAACAACTACGATCTCAGGGCGCAGCTATGACAGATGACATTACGCGCTTGGTTCGCTTCACTTCCGCCGGGCTGGGAGAAGTGTTGCAGGCAAAGAACCAAGGCTTGAAAGGTGAAATTACCCATATCGGTGCCGGCACCGCTCGCTATGATCCGAATGGCTCGGAAACAGCCCTTCGCGATGAGCGTCAGCGGGTGGCGATTGTTGATTACGAGGACCTCGGTACCGGACAGCTCAGGATGGGGGCGCTGTTTAGTGGCCCGGATGAATACGAAATTGGTGAGTTTGGCTTCTATCTCGCCAGCGGCACGTTATTGGCGATCTATTCCATTGCTGGAAAATTGCTGACGTATAAAGCCGGTGCGGCGCGTGTGCTGCAGAAGTTCACCCTGGATGTTTCCCCATTGCCAGCGGACAGCGTGACCGTTGTTATCGGATCTGAAAATCTGAACATTCTGTTGAGCGATGAGTTTACAGCCTTGGCATGTGCCGATATCGACAACATGGCGCGCCATGTCGAGTTGCTGTTGCGGGTGATGTCGTTACAAACCAAATAAGCACGTGCGGTATTTTTTATACGGCGGGTGCCCATGTCTGGACACGACGCCAAGGGTCTAATTGCATAGGAATTTAAAAGTGAGTTTAGAAACTACTGTCGCATCGCTGGTGACGGCAGCCAATAACCTGACCACGGTCGTCAATGGAAAAATTGGCAGCATCAACAGCACCATGGCCACCGCCCTGAGCCAGTTCAATGAATGGAGGAATCTCAAGGATGTTGAAGGGGATCCAGCAGCACTCGGCACTATTCGCCGGAACTTGTTGCAAGGATTTGTCACCGGCACCGGAGGTGTGCAAACCGTTGGGGCGCAAGGAGACTTTGTTTACACTGATCTGGGAATCAGTACGAATGTTTATATGCACTTCAAAGTCCCGCTGAACATAAACGTCAACTCCGAAATGTTTTGGTTCAATATTAAGGGTTACAGTTACGGAACCGCCAAAATCATCGAGGAAACACTGGTTGGCTACTGCTACCAACCCACCCGTACACTGCAAAATGTATCGACGTTCGGCAACATGATACCTGCTGTTTATGTTGATACTAACGGGAACGTCGTTATGCGTATTCTGATCCCGAATATTTATTACACCACGGTGCGCATCGACACGATGCGAGTGGGTAATGGTCGATTGTTTAATTTGGGTGATTTGAAAACCAAACTGTCATTGGCTGAAACCGTAGCATTTAGTTAAGGAGTTAATAATGTCTGATACACCTGTCAACAACAGCACAGAGTGGCCGCTTGCGGTGCCGACCCCTGATATCGAATGGGCCGCTATTCGCACGCGCCGTGACCAGCTTCTGCGTGCCACGGATTTTACTCAATTGCCTGATTATCCCGTCACCGATGCACAGCGAATTCAGGTCGCGGCCTATCGCAAGGCACTGCGTGATATTCCTGAACAGTCAGATCATCCCCTCGAACTTGTCTGGCCCGAGTTGCCAGCCTTCGTGAAGTAACCCCATCCGCGAAAGCGGTTTTTTTTCGTCCGCAAAAAGCCCCTTTGACGGGGCTTTTGCGTTTTTGCGTCTGGAGAAGTTCGCTAATGTCTATCCGTCAGAAATACACCGTACTCGTCCCGTTCCCCATCGGCCGTGGCCACTGGTCGACCATCGGCCAAGTGCTGGACCTGCTCGATGTCGAGGCCAGCGCGCTCCTTGGCGCCGGTCGCCTGGAGCTGAACACAACATCCACCCTGGCCAAAAAGGCCACCATCAAGAAGGCTGAATAACATGGCTGAGGTTTTGAACTTCGAGCACAACGGCATTACCGTCAATGCCACTGAATCTCCCGAGGCCATGGGTGGCCTGGGTAATAACGTCATCGGCCTGGTCGGCACCGCGCCGAAAGCGGATCTGCTGATTCCGCGCAATGCGCCATTTCGCATCAACAGCTTCACCACCCAGGCGCTGCTGGATCCGACCGGTGCCGAGTCGGGCACGCTGTTCCACGCGGTGTTCCAGATTCTGAAAGTGGTCAAGGTGCCGGTCTACGTCGTCATCGTCGAAGAAGGCGCTACCCCGGCCGATACGCTGAACAATGTCATCGGTGGCGTTGAGGCACAGACCGGTCGCAAGCTGGGTCTGGCCGCGTTGAGCGGGGTCGCGGAAGACCTGACCATCATCGGCGCGCCGGGTTTCACCGGCACCAAGGCTGTGGCGAGCGAGTTCGCCTCGTTCGGCAAACGCATCAAGGCGCGGGTAGTGCTCGACGGCAAGGACGCCGCGGTCGCCGATCAAGTGACTTATAGCCAGGAACTGGGCGGCGCGGACCTCGGTTTCGACCGCTGCCTGGTGGTGCACAACATGCCGGCCGTTTACTCCAAAGCGGCGAAGAAAAACGTCTTCCTGGCGCCTTCGAGCCTGGCCATCGCCGCGCTCGCCAAGGTCAAGCAATGGGAGAGCCCGGGCAACCAGGTCACCTATGCCGAAGATGTATCGCGGACTGTTGAATACAACATTCTCGACACCTCCACCGAGGGCGATCTGCTCAACCGCTACGGCGTCAGCTATTACGCCCGGACCATCCTTGGCGGCTTCTCGCTGCTGGGTAACCGCTCCATCACCGGCAAGTTCATCAGCTACGTCGGCCTGGAAGACGCCATCAGCCGCAAGTTGGTGAAGGCGGGCCAGAAAGCCATGGCCAAGAACCTGACCAAGTCGTTCATGGATCAAGAGGTCAAGCGCATCAATGACTGGCTGCAAACCCTGGTCGCCGACGAAACCATCCCGGGCGGTAGCGTGTATCTGCACCCGGAATTGAACAGCGTCGAGAAGTACAAAAACGGCACATGGTTCATCGTCATCGACTACGGCCGCTACGCGCCGAATGAACACATGGTTTACCAACTCAACGCCCGCGATGAAATCATCGAGCAGTTCCTGGAGGATGTTCTCTAATGTTTACCAACCGTGTAAGACAGGCCATCGCGGCCACCCTGCAAGGCCTGCCGTTGTCGGCGACGGTGGAAAGTTTCACCCCGCCGAAGATCGAGTTCGGAATGGAATCGATGACGGGCGGGCGCTTTATCGGCGAGGAAATGGCCAAGAACGGTACCGTGCTTGGGGCCACTTTGGTCCTGCAAGGCGTTGGCCCGGAAATCATGCTGGCCCTGGGTGTGACGCTGGGTGACGACATTCTGCTGAACGTGCGCGAGGCGGGTCAGGATCAGGACGGCAATACCTGGTTCACCTACCACACCGTCGGCGGCAAGCTGAAGTCCCTGACCGAAACGGCGCTGAAGATGGGCGACAAGCCGGTCACCACGCTCGAGCTCTCCTGCCGCACCTACAACCGCCTCGAAAACGGCATCCCGGTGATCGACATCGACGTGCGCACCCAGAAGTTCGTGCTCAACGGTGTCGACATTCTCGGCGACGCCCGCCGCGCCGTGTTGCTGCCGTAACTCCCGCAACGCCCGCCGGTTAAACGTGATCCCTGTGGGAGCGAGCTTGCTCGCGATGAGGCCGGCACATCCAGCACTGACATTGCCTGACCCGCCGCCATCGCGAGCAAGCTCGCTCCCACAGGGGCTTTGCCAGCCCACAGATCTGCATTCATCGGCCGGCCTTGCGCAACAACTCCCCATGATCCACCAAGGAATTCATTTCATGTCCTGGACGCCTCCTGTTCACGCCTTGTTGTCGCCGATCACCGCCGACGATCAGTCGACGATCGAGCAGATTCAGCTCAAACCACTGTTCTACGCTGCGCAGAAAGAAGCCCTGGCCCGTGCCGGTGATGATGAGGACGATCAGTTTTTCGAACTGGCCAGGTTGGCCACCGGGTTGTCGGTCAAGGAACTCGACCAGCTCAAACGGCCGGACTACGTGAGCATCGCCCAGTACGTGCACGAAATGTCGACCTGTCCGGCGTCGTACTTTCTGGCGCAGGTAGTCGAAGACGAATCATCTATCGAGTCCGCGGACGACCCCGATCAGGTGCAACTGCTGCAACCGCTCAACGCAGTGGGCCGCAGCATGACCTCGCTGACCCTGGAAATGCCGGTGCTGCGCGCCACCAAGGCGATGAAAAAACTGAAAACGGCCAAAGAACGCGCCGAGTTCATCACCGCCCATTGCACCGGTCTGATGCTACCCGACCTGGACCTGCTGACCGTGCCCGACTGGACACAGCTTCAGGTACGCATCGACGATTTTTTAAACAAACCGGCGGACTACTTTCGGAACGCGACATCGAAGTAATTCTCGATGTGGTGCCGCTCATTTACTCGGTAAGTGAAGCGGAAATTCTGGAGTGGGACGCCGGCAAGGCATTGCGCCGTTACGACATCGCGATCACTCGCCTTGGCGTGAAACAGGAGTAGAACGGGATGGCAGACAGTAAGTATTCGCTGTCCGGTGCGGCGAGCATCGAGTTGCCGCAACTGGGCAGCGCGTCTGAAACGTCGGGGCTGAACCTGGCACTGACCACGGCCAGCCTCGACATTCGTCTGCTGGTGTCGGAGCAGGTAAAGCTCCGTGAAACCTTGGCGTTGCTGAACATTGCCCTGTCGTCGCAGCAGTCGCTGCTCAAGGCGAACGCTTCGGTGTCGGCGGCAGGCAGTGAGCCAAAGTCAAAGCTCAAGGCTGAGATTGACCAGCGTGCACCGCCTGATTTGCTCAAGTCTGCGATGGCGACTGAGCTGGCAATGGTTGAGCTCAACCAGGTGCTGAAACTGGACTATGTCCAGTTGCAGAAACTGTCGGAGGCCAACCAGAAAATGGCCACGGACAAGCAGGTTGCTCCGAGCGGCGCAACCGCGGTTCAACTGGCCCAGGTCGAGTTGGCGGCGGCGAAGGCGGGTATCGGGGATGGGCTCGACCCGGCTAAAAAGCAGGACGAACTGCTGAACTTCACTCGCGATAGCGCAGTGACGGCGTCGGCGTTCAATCTCGACGTCAAGACCGCCAGCGAGATGCTGATGGGCTGGCGCACCTCGATGAAGCTGGATCGGGGACAAACCCTGAGTCTGGCGGATGCGACCAACCATCTTGGTAATAGCGGCCTGAATGTCAAAGCGGCCGATATCGGCTCTGTAGTGCAGCAGAGTGGCGAAGCTGGCATCGCTTCAGGCTTGAAGCCTGAACAGGTGGCGGCTCTCGTGGCCGCGTTCTTGAACAGCGGAGCGGACAAGGCCGGTGCCGGCGTGGCTTTGAAAAGCTTCACCACGGGGTTGGCTAAGGGGGACGCGGCTTCTCCGGAGCAGCGCAGGGCCTGGACAGAACTGGACTCAAAATTTAATCCCACGATGGTCGCCGATGGCCTGCGCACGGACCCACTCGGAACGATTAACCAGGTGCTTGAAGCACTGAAGAACAAACCTGCGCAAGCACAGCAGTCGCTGACCAAGACACTGTTTGGCGATAACGCGGGGATTCTTGAGCTGCTGAAGAAGCCGGAAGATGCCCAAAAGGCTCTTTTGTTGGTATCCGAAAGAACCAAAGATGGCGCGTTGCCGAAGTTCACAGGCTCCGTAGCGCAAACCGCCGAATCGCTGGGAGAAACCTCGCAAGGGCGCTGGAATGCGCTGGATGCCAGTAAAAACCGGATGTTCGCGGCGGGCGGCAATGCTTTGGCACCGTTGACCGACGGCTTGATGGTATCGCTCGGCGCGTTGGCCGATGGCTTGAGTGGGGTCGCTGAAGCACAACCGAAAGCTACCGCAGGATTGCTCGTACTCGCTGGGGCCATTGCGTTGGCGCGTGGTGCTGAAATCAAGGTCGCGATGGCCTCGGCCATCACCGCTGCCGCGACAAAACTTCTGGCTCTGGCAGGTGCGCGACCGATTCCCGAAGCGGGGGATCTGACAGTCGATGCCAAGGAACGCGGCCGTAAGGGCAAAAAACAATCCCGAGGCGGTAGGGCCGAAAAAGGCACTGCTCCTGGAAAAGCTGCGATCAAGCCCATCCCCAAAAACGCTACCAAGCTGTCACGTATGTCGACCGGGAGTCGCTTGCTGGGTGCCGCCAGAATGGGCTCGGCTGTCACCAAACGGGTCGCGCCGCTGATGCTGCTCAGCGCTGGTTACGATGTCGTCAAAGGCCTGCAGGCGGGTGATACCAAAGCGGTCGGCGGGGCGCTGGGCTCTGCCGGTGGTGGGCTCGCCGGCACTTATACGGGCGCTGCTGCCGGCGCCATGATCGGCAGCGTAGTGCCTATTCTGGGCACCGCAGTCGGTGGCGTGATCGGTGGCTTGTTGGGTGGTATGGCGGGCAGTTGGGGAGGGGAATGGCTGGGTGAAAAACTGGCCAAACCCGCTGACAAGCTCGCCGCTCCAGACCAGGTCAGCAAAGACCTGAGCAGCTCCCAAACAACCAGTCAGCAGAACGCGATGACCGCGAACATTTACATCAACGGCCAGGATCAGGCCAGCGCCAGTCAGTTGGCAAACCTGGTGCTGCAACAGATTACTGGCCAATTCGGGCTAATGACCATGCCCAATTCACTCGCCATGCGAAGTGACGCGGCCCTGACCGACGGAGGTACGTGATGCGTCAGCAAATGGCACTCGGCAGTTTCATTTTCGGCCTGTCCAGAAACTTCGCTTACCACAGTTTGGTGCGCACGTCGGACGGCGGCTGGAAGAGCATCGACATCCTCACCAGTAAACCCAAGTCCAGTCAGGTCGGCCAAGGCCTGCAAGGGCTGACGATAACAGGCAAGTCGATGTACGCGACCGCCATGGATCGGCTCGATGAGTTGCGTGCATTGCAGGCTCTGCGCATCCCTGTGCCGTTGGTTGACGGCATCGGCCGCAACTGGGGTCTGTGGCAGATCAACAAGGTGTCGGAAACCCAGAGTGAGGTCATTGATGACGGCACTGCGATGGTGGTCGGCTGGGTGATCGAATTGACGGAGTTCGCCAATGCGTAGGGTTCGAAGTATTGCCGGTGATTCGGTGAATCTGTTGCTGTACCGCGAGCTTGAGCGTTGTGACGATGCCGCTGAGGAAGCGCTCTGGCGTCTCAATCCGGGGCTTGCCGAATGGGGGCCGGTATTGCCGGCGGGGGTGTGGGTTGTCCTGCCGGAAGTGGATTCAAAACCCGTTGCACCCACACCGGTTTCGGCCTGGGATTAAGGAGGCAACATGTCACTGGGTTTCACGCCTGCGGTGGAAATTTACGGCGCGAACGCTGCGCTGCTCAACGAACGATTGCTCAGTTGGACGCACATCGACGCGGCGGGGATCGAGTCCGATCAACTGACGCTCACGATCAGTCTGGATGGGCTTGAAGGGTTGCCCAGCCTGGGCGGAAAAATCGGTCTGCGGGTCGGTTATCTGGAGTCGGGGCTGGTGGATAAAGGTGAGTTCGTCATTACCCGGCGCACGCCGACCCTGTTTCCTCTGCGTTTGACGCTGGTGGCCATGGCGGCGCCGTTCAGTGCGGCTGATCAGACCGGATTCAAGCAGCGCCGATCGGTCAGCCATGGCCCGACGACCTTGGGTGCGCTGTTTCGCCAGTTGACGTCCAGGCACGGATTTTCCCCTCGTGTGGCCCCGGACCTGTCGCTGATAAAAATCGAGCACATCGACCAGTCCAACGAAACTGACATGGGTTTTCTGACGCGACTGGCCTACCTTCATGACGCCGTCGCCAAGCCGATCAACGAGCTGTATGTGCTGGCACGGCGCGGTCAGGCGAAATCATTATCGGGCAAAGTACTGCCGACCATAAAGCTGTCGGTGACGGCCAACAATCGCCCAGGCGATCACGCCTTTATCTCCGCCATCCTGGATGAAACCGCCCGGGCGAAATACCAGGGCTGCAAGACCCGTTGGTGGGACGCGGCGGCCGGCAGTGTGCGTGTGGAGGAGAGCGGTATTGCGCCGTTCAAGACCCTTCGCCAGCGTTTTCAGAGCGCAGACGATGCCCGGGCTGCCGGCGAAGGTGAGGTGCGCCGGATGATGCGCGAAGCACTCAAAGTGACGATCGCATGCCCTGGCAATCCGGGATTGTCCGCTGAAGGAATCGTGCTGCTGGACCCCACCTGGCCGGATTTCATGCGCGGTCGTTGGTCGATCGACAAGGTCACCGCCACCGGCGACCGAGAAAAAAGCTATCGCTGCACGATTGACGCGACCTGCCTGGACGCGAAGGCCTGACACCACTGATTTTCGGGCGGTCATCCATTAACCACAGGAGCGAGTGATGCGCGTCACCGATCAACAGTTACTCAACATTTTCCCCAACGCCCGCTCCCAAGCGGGCGTTTTCATTTCCGTCCTGAACACAGCCATGTCTCACCGCAACATCAACACCCCCAAACGCATTGCCGCCTTCCTCGCGCAAGTCGGTCACGAATCGGGGCAGTTGCAGTACGTACGTGAGTTGGGGAGCGCTCAGTACTTGAGCAAGTACGACACTGGCGCGCTGGCTGCGCGCTTGGGAAATACACCGGAGCCTGACGGTGACGGTCAGAAATACCGTGGCCGAGGCCTGATTCAGATCACTGGTCGCGACAATTACCGTCAGTGCAGTCTCGGACTCTTCGGTGATGATCGTTTACTGTTTTTGCCAGAACTACTGGAACAACCGCAATGGGCCGCCGAATCGGCCGCGTGGTTCTGGGAGCAAAATGGCTTCAATGAACTGGCCGACCGCGACCAGTTCAACAGCATCACCCGCCGCATCAACGGCGGCCTGAACGGTTTGCAGGATCGCTTGCAACTCTGGGCGCGGGCGAGGGCGGTGTTATGCCAGTCTTCGGTTTGATGCCGATGTCTTACCGCGTCATTGGCGTTGTTGTTTTTCTGGCTGTGTTGGCCGGTGGCTCGGCGGCGCTGGCCTGGCGCTTTCAGGATTGGCGTTATGGCGGGCAACTGGCGGAACAGGCCAAGCTGCACGCCGAGGCACTGAATCAGCTGACCCTGGCAACCGCGACGCAGCAACAGGCCGAGCAGCACGAGCATCTGGCGCTGGAGCAGCGGCTGTCGGCCAGCGAACAAACCCATTATCGAGCGCTTAGCGATGCCCAACGTGATCAAGGTCGCCTGCGCGATCGTCTTGCCACTGCTGATGTGCGCTTGTCAGTCCTCCTCGATGCCCATGATGCTGCCTCTGTCTGTGCAGTGCCAACCGCCTCCGGAGCCAGCCGCGTGGATCATGGAGCAGCGCGCGCCCGACTTGACCCGGCGCATGCTCAACGAATTGTCGCCATCACCGACGCCGGCGACCGCGGACTGATTGCCTTGCAGGCCTGTCAGGCTTATATCAGAGCCCTCGCTCGCTAACATTTTGATCGATCCTGCGCCTTGCAAGCGCGTTACGCTCGTGTACGGTAGTTCTCATTCCGCTTGCTCAGGAGATGACCGTGAAAGAAATCACTCAACTGGCCGCTGAACTTGGCAGGCGCTTGCAGGTTCTCAATACCCATGTCACCGCCGCCGAGTCCTGTACCGGCGGCGGGATCAGCGAGGCGATCACCCGGATTCCGGGGAGTTCGGCATGGTTCGAGGCTGGTTATGTCACCTATTCCAATCGCCAGAAAACCGAGCAATTGAATGTCCCTGTCGAGTTGTTTGCAGCGGTGGGGGCGGTCAGTCGCGAGGTGGTTGAGGCCATGGTCCGCGGCGCGCAGGAAAAAAGCCGGGCGCGTTTTGCCGTGGCGGTCAGTGGTGTGGCGGGACCGGATGGCGGTTCGCCGAGCAAGCCGGTGGGCACCGTGTGGCTGGCCTGGGGCGTTGGTGAACAGGTGTTCAGCGAGGTGCAGTACTTTCCCGGCAACCGTGACGAGGTCCGCCGACAAACGGTGAAGGCCGCGCTAGAGGGGCTGCTGCGCCATGCCGCAGGAGAAATCTCAAATCAGGGGTAGGCGATCCTGAAACGCTGTGGAATAATACTGGCTACTTATACAGGTGTTGGCCGTCAGGCCTTATTGATTACGTGAGGACTTTAATGGACGACAACAAGAAGAAAGCCTTGGCTGCGGCCCTGGGTCAGATCGAACGTCAATTCGGCAAGGGTGCCGTAATGCGTATGGGCGATCAGGACCGTCAGGCGATCCCGGCTATCTCCACTGGCTCTCTGGGTCTGGACATCGCGCTCGGCATTGGCGGTCTGCCAAAAGGCCGTATCGTTGAGATCTACGGTCCTGAATCCTCCGGTAAAACCACGCTGACACTGTCGGTCATCGCCCAGGCTCAAAAAGCCGGCGCGACCTGCGCATTCGTCGATGCTGAACACGCCCTTGACCCTGAATACGCTGGCAAACTGGGCGTCAACGTCGATGACCTGCTGGTTTCGCAGCCGGACACCGGCGAGCAAGCCCTGGAAATCACCGACATGTTGGTGCGTTCCAACGCGGTTGACGTGATCATCGTCGACTCCGTGGCGGCTCTGGTTCCAAAGGCTGAAATCGAAGGCGAAATGGGTGACATGCACGTGGGCCTGCAAGCCCGTCTGATGTCCCAGGCGCTGCGTAAAATCACCGGTAACATCAAGAACGCCAACTGCCTGGTTATCTTCATCAACCAGATACGTATGAAAATCGGTGTGATGTTCGGCAGCCCGGAAACCACCACCGGTGGTAACGCGCTGAAGTTCTACGCTTCGGTTCGTCTGGATATCCGCCGTACCGGCGCGGTGAAAGAAGGTGACGAGGTTGTCGGTAGCGAAACCCGCGTCAAGGTTGTGAAGAACAAGGTAGCTTCGCCGTTCCGTCAGGCCGAGTTCCAGATTCTTTACGGCAAAGGCATCTACCTCAACGGTGAGATGATCGACTTGGGTGTTCTGCACGGTTTCGTTGAGAAGTCCGGTGCCTGGTATGCCTATGAAGGCACCAAGATCGGTCAGGGCAAGGCTAACTCGGCCAAGTTCCTGGCAGATAATCCGGAAATCGCCGCCAAGCTCGAGAAGCAGCTGCGCGACAAGTTGCTGACTCCAGCGCCGGACGTCAAAGCATCGCCAGTCAAAGAGACTGCTGATGACCTGGCTGACGCTGATATCTGATTGATCCGATGATCGCCGTACTCGATACACTCGTCGCGGTGCGGCGAACCGCAATGGACCTGCTCGCGCGACGCGAGCACGGTCGAGTCGAGTTGACGCGTAAACTGCGTCAACGCGGCGCCCTCCCTGAAATGATCGACACGGCACTCGACCGTTTGACGGAAGAAGGCCTGCTGTCCGAATCCCGTTATCTCGAAAGCTTTGTTTCCTACCGTTCCCGTTCCGGTTATGGCCCTTTGCGTATTCGCGAAGAGTTGAGCCAGCGCGGCCTGCAACGTACCGACATCGAACTCGCTTTACGCGAGAGCGGTATCAACTGGCAGGAACAACTGGAAGACACCTGGCGGCGAAAGTTTTCCGGGCATTTACCGATAGACGCCCGGGAACGTGCCAAACAAGGCAGGTTCCTGAGTTATCGGGGATATTCCATGGAAATGATCAGCCGCTTGTTCAGCGGCCGAGGGATGGACGATTGACTGAAACGGCTCGCTACTTCGATAGCGGGCCGTTTTTTTGTCTATGTAACCTTGGACGGTTCCCGCGAGCGCTGTTGCGCCTGGGGTTGGGATTGCGCCCAGTTTTCCGGCAGGTTGATGTAGTCCACCAGTTCACGCAGGCGTCCATGATCACGGGCGTTGAAGGTGAAAGCGAGTCGCGCCAGGTGGCTGAACTGCGGTTCGTCGTGTTCCTCTCCGCTGTAAGCATGTTGATGGAAATGGTCGCTCAGGCACAGGTCGGCAAAAGCCTCTTGCATGTGTTCGAGCGCCTGGTCGCTGAGCTTGTGATTCATGCGGATCACGAATTGATGCTTGAGCCAGCGGCTGGAGTGGAAGTTGCTGTAGAACTGGTTGATCTGCTCCACAGCCTCTTCCGCGCTGTAGACCAGACTGACGAGCTTCATATCGGTCGGCAGGATGTAGCGATTTTCCTCCAGTTGATGGTGGATGAAGTCCAGCGCGCCTTGCCAGAACTTACCGCCGGGAGCGTCCAGCAATATCACGGGCACCAGCGGGCTTTTGCCAGTCTGGATCAATGTCAGCACTTCCAGCGCTTCATCCAGGGTACCGAAACCGCCAGGGCACAGGACCAGAGCATCGGCTTCCTTGACGAAGAACAGCTTGCGGGTAAAGAAGAAGTGGAAGGGCAGCAGGTTGGTGGTGCCATTCACGGTGGGATTGGCATGTTGCTCGAAGGGCAGGGTGATATTGAATCCCAGGCTGTGTGCCAGGCCAGCACCTTCGTGGGCCGCCGCCATGATGCCACCACCGGCACCGGTGATGACCATCAGGTCTGAGCGCGCCAGCGCGGCGCCAAGTTCCCGGGCCAGACCGTATAAAGGATGTTCTATCGGTGTTCGGGCCGAGCCAAAAACGGTGACCTTGCGGCGCCCCCTGAATTGCTCCAGAACACGGAAAGCGTGCTCCAGTTCACGCAGGGCTTGCAGGGTGATCTTGGCATTCCAGCGGTTGTGATCTTCCTGGGCCATGCGTAGCACGGTCAGGATCATGTCGCGGTAGATCGGGATGTTCGGGCTGTTGGGTGAAACCAGGTTGAGTTGCTCTTCGACCTTGCTGATGAGGTCGTGGCCGCTTTCTTCAAAATGACGGCTCAGGAGGTCATTCGATTGGTAAGGCATCAACTTCTCCTTCCATACAGGCTCTGTTTTTCCCTTGGATGAAGGAAACATTCGCACAACAAGACGTGCAACGGGCAGCCCCTTTCCTGCCCTGAAAAATGAACGTGAACACTATGAATCTAGACCCTCGCGGAGATTTTCGCTGACTTGATCATTGCGCCGCAAAGTCTTTCCTGGCAACCGCTTATTGGCGATTTGCAAGGTGCTTTCACCGCTCGTCTGAACGCAAGGCGAGTGTCTGACAGTCTGATTTACTGAATTACAGGCACGACACGACAACTTTGCGTCAAAGGCAAGGCGTACGGTACAAGCGGTTCAAGGATTTTATCGCTCAAGCAAGGGCGAGGTGCAGGGAGGCGGGAAGCGATGGCCAGAGTCATTCTGGAGATCGATACGCAATTGTATCGATTACTGAAGTCATCGGCCGAGACCAATCATTTGAGTCTCGAAGAGGAGTGTTGCCGACGTCTGGAGGGCGCCGACCGACGTTCCCGTTATTTGCAGGCGTTGTTGGCAGAACTGCGCGCCGAGGATGAACAGCGGCGCGCCACTTCCCGATGATTACTTCTTCTTGGTCGGAGCCGCTTTCGGGCAGTCCGATTCCTGATAACTGGCGGAGCCGACTGAGCGGTTGGTCTTCACCTCAGTGAAGTCGTAACGCATGACTGCGCCCTTGGCCATCAGTTTGCGGAACGATGGGTTGTTGCATACAGAGGCGCCAAGCTGGAAATACACGGCTTTCGGGTCGGCACGCATCTTGTTGGCGTGGCTGCTTTGTACGCTTAGATGGTTGATCAGCGTGTTGCCTTCGACGGTGTAGCCCTGATCAAGAATGTCTTCGTTGATCGCCCGTGGAGTACCAACACTGCTTTGTGTGGCGACGTTTCGCAGCTCTCTGTTGAGATTCTGCTCACTCAAGGAAGCAGCCTGAGCGCTGAAGGACGACGCCAGCAAAATGGCAGCGGTGGGAACGATAAGGCGCAGCATGAAACTCTCCTGGTTCAGTGACTGGTGGTTCGACCCGTCACATGACTGTGCGTTCAGTGGCGGCGAATTATAGGGGACGAGGCCTGGACGGTACAGGCTTGCGCCGGCTGCTCTGATAAACTGCCGCCACTTTCTGCCCTGCCGAGTGTTTTTCGTGTCGATTTTCTTCCCCTGCCGGCGTTGCCTGCGATGAACCCTGCAACCCCACGCTTTGCTGCAAACGCAGTAGCCCGCTTGCGCGATGAGCGAGAGGAAGAGGGCATCAAGCCGATTCAGGCCCGAGGCTGGAGGGCGCCGCGTTGCCGAGCCTGCCGCGTGATCGAGAGCCACTGCCTGTGCGCCTGGCGCCCGCAGGTCGAGGCCCGTTCTGGCGTGTGCCTGATCATGACCAACAAGGAAGTGTTCAAACCGAGCAACACCGGTTGGCTGATCGCCGATGTGGTGCGCGACAACCATGCGTTCATCTGGTCGCGTACGGAAGTTGATGAGCAACTGCTGGCGCTGCTGGCCGATCCGCAATGGCAGCCCTATCTGGTGTTTCCGGGTGAGTACGTCGAGCCCGAGCGTGTCACAAACAGCGTCGATGCCGATAGTTCGAAGCGTCCGCTGTTCATTCTGCTGGATGCCACGTGGACAGAAGCCCGGAAGATTTTCCGCAAAAGCCCCTACTTTGATCGGCTGCCAATCCTGAGCTTGTTGCCTGAGAAGTTGTCGCGCTACCGGTTGCGCCGATCGACCCGCAGCGAGCATTTATGCACCGCCGAAGTGGCGGCACTGTGTCTCGATCTGGCGGGTGATACCGAGGCAGCGTCGGCGCTGGACGCTTATTTCGACGTGTTCAGCCAACATTACCTTGATGCCAAACATCAGCTTGAAATGAATGTTTCAACACCGGCACACGCAGAGCTGATGCCTTTTGTGTAAATCGGCGCCCCTGTCTCGCGCTGATTGTCGCCCATACTGCAAAGAACTGTACTGGCCATGCACCTTGACCACCCCCGCTTCGCTGGGCATGCTTGGCGCCGATTAGGGCGCGGCCAAAGTTTGATACGCCGTATTCTTTACGTGGATAGCCACGTGATTGGCGTTGAACGTGCCCTGTTGGTACAGCTCCGTGGCTGTACCTCGAGTTGTTTGAAAAACAGGATCATTTGAAAAATGGCCACATACGAAATCCTGATTGCCGATGACCACCCTCTTTTTCGTAGCGCCCTGCATCAAGCGTTGACCCTGGGCCTGGGCCCGGAAGTCCGTCTGGTGGAAGTGGCGAGCATTGCCGAGCTGGAAACCCGTCTGGACGAGAAGTCCGACTGGGATCTGGTGCTGCTGGACCTGAACATGCCGGGGGCCTACGGTTTTTCAGGGCTGGTGTTGCTGCGCGGTCAGTATCCGCAAATTCCGGTGGTCATGGTGTCGGCCCAGGAAGAAGCCTCGATCATGGTCAAGTCTCGTGAATTCGGCGCCAGCGGCTTCATCCCCAAATCCAGTGATCTGAGCGTCATCCAGAAAGCTGTACGCGCGGTGCTCGATGGTGATGTGTTCTGGCCGCCCCAGGCCTTCGAGGCGGTCAGCGTTTCCGCCGAAGCCAAGGCCGCCAGCGAAGGCCTTGCGAGTCTGACGCCTCAGCAGTTTCGTGTTCTTACCATGGTCTGTGAAGGCTTGTTGAATAAGCAGATTGCCTACGAGCTGAGCGTTTCCGAAGCGACGATCAAGGCGCATGTGACGGCGATTTTTCGCAAGCTGAATGTGCGGACCCGGACCCAGGCGGCGTTGCTTCTGCAACAACTTGAGTCAATTTCGAGCTGATCAGGCGCGGTGCGTTCACGCTTTTTTGACTTTGCTTACTCTAGCTTTCCCACTTCCTTTTTGGTCAGTTGCCTACTTTATGTCACCTTTCAAAGGCCAAACCGGCCTAAAACGCATCCTCAACGCCTCCGGCTATTCACTGGACGGTCTGCGCGCAGCCTTCACCGGCGAAGCGGCCTTTCGGCAATTGGTGTTGCTCAACGTCATATTGATTCCGCTGTCGTTCTTCCTGAACGTCAGTCGCGTCGAGCAGGCGTTGCTGATTGCAGTCTGCCTGTTGGCGTTGATTGTCGAATTGCTCAATTCGGCAGTGGAAGCGGCCATCGACCGCATTTCCCTTGAGTTGCACCCATTGTCGAAAAACGCCAAGGACATGGGCAGCGCCGCTCAGCTCGTGGCGTTAACCATGATCGCGCTGGTGTGGGCGGTGATACTGCTTTAAGCGATGGTAGGCAGCACAATCTCGTCGCTGCGCTGAACCCCAGCGGTGAAAGCGCGGCACAGGTCGAGGAATTCACGCATCGCCGACGTCTGATATTTCTGTTTGTGCCAGATGAAATAGAACTGCCGCGCCAGATCCAGATCCGGTGTCTCCACCGGCACCAGGCTGCCACGGCGGAACGCGTCACGCAGTGCCAGACGCGAAATGCAGCCAATCCCCAACCCGGACTCCACCGCACGCTTGATCGCTTCGGTGTGTTCCAGTTCCAGTCGGATATTCAGCGAGCTGCGATGGTGACGCATGGCCTGGTCAAAGGTCAGTCGCGTGCCAGAACCCTGTTCGCGCAGAATCCAGGCCTCGTGGGTCAGCTCTTCCATGGTCGCCGTGCCGCGCTTGGCCAGTGGATGCTGGGGCGCGCAGAACACCACCAGTTCATCTTCGACCCAGCTCTGCACTTCGATGTCTGGATGGCTGCAGTCACCTTCGATTAGACCCAGATCAATTTCATAGTGGGCGACCTGCTGCACAATGTTGGCAGTGTTCTGCACGTGCAGCTTCACCTGGCTTTCCGGATGGCGCTGCATGAAGCTGCCGATCAGCAAGGTGGCCAGGTAATTGCCGATGGTCAGGGTCGCGCCGACCGCCAGAGAGCCGAATCCTGACTTGCCATTGAGCAAGTCTTCGATTTCTTTGGACTGGTCGAGCAGCGCCACCGCTTGCGGCAGCAGCTGTTTGCCGAGGGCGTTGAGGCTCAGCCGTTTGCCGGCGCGGTCGAACAGCTGACAGCTGGACTGACGCTCTAGCTCGGTGATCGAGGTACTCGCCGCCGATTGCGAGAGGTTGAGCAGACCCGCAGCACGGGATACGCTTTCCTGCTGGGCGACGGCGACGAATACTTGAAGTTGACGGAGAGTAAATCGCATATCTATATAACCGATAACCCTTATCTTAATAATCCAGTTAACAGATATTGTGGCTGCCATTAGAATGCGATGCAATTGCGCACAGCAGCTCATTTTTCGCAGAGCAGGCGCAGAGCATGCGCAGACAAAATTTCCAGGAGTCCCACGTACATGAGCAACATGAACCACGAGCGTGTCCTCAGTGTTCATCACTGGAACGACACTCTGTTCAGCTTCAAGTGCACCCGCGATCCGGGCCTGCGCTTCGAGAACGGTCAGTTCGTGATGATCGGCCTGCAACAGCCCAACGGCCGGCCGCTCATGCGCGCTTACTCGATTGCCAGCCCGAACTGGGAAGAGCATCTCGAGTTCTTCAGCATCAAGGTGCCTGATGGCCCGCTGACTTCCCAGCTGCAGCATCTGAAGGAAGGCGACGAGATCATCATCAGCAAAAAGCCTACCGGCACGCTGGTGCTGGATGACTTGAAGCCTGGCAAACATTTGTACCTGCTCAGCACCGGTACCGGTCTGGCGCCGTTCATGAGCGTCATCCAGGACCCGGAAACCTACGAGCGTTTCGAAAAAGTGATCCTGTGCCACGGCGTACGTTACGTCAACGAAGTCGCTTACCGCGAGTTCATCACCGAGCACTTGCCGCAGAACGAGTTCTTCGGCGAGGCCCTGAGTGACAAGTTGATCTACTACCCGACCGTGACCCGCGAGCCGTTCGAGAACGAAGGTCGCCTGACCGACCTGATGCGCAGCGGCAAGCTGTTCAGCGATATCGGTCTGCCGCCAATCAACCCGCAAGACGATCGGGCCATGCTGTGCGGCAGCCCGAGCATGCTCGACGAGACCAGCGAAGTGTTGAACAGCTTCGGCCTGAAAGTGTCGCCGCGGATGCGCGAGCCGGGTGATTACCTGATCGAGCGAGCGTTCGTCGAGAAGTAAGTACACTGCATCACTGAAAAGCCCCCATTGCCTGTGCAGGCAAATGGGGGCTTTTTTATGTCCAATGCAAACCTTGTAGGAGCTGTCGAGTGAAACGAGGCTGCGATCTTTTGATCTTGTTTTTAAAAGTAACATCAAAAGATCGCAGCCTCGTTTCACTCGACAGCTCCTACAGGTTGGAGGCGGGGATGACTTCCAGGACACGGATTACCCCGGCTTCGGGGTAATGCCAGCGTACGTCCAGGTCCCAGAACTGCGCGCCGTATTCCCGTTCGGGTGTAGGAATCTGGTACGCCGGACGTGGGTCTTGTGCCAGGCATTGCTCGATCAACTCCACCAACGGTTCTTCAAGGCGCTGAGCATGGCCGTGAGCCTGTTGCAGCGCTGAATCCGTCCACTGCACGGGAATCAACTGCGGTGCGGCGCTAGCGATGCTGTTGGAGGCGGTATCGATGATGTCGGCGTAAGGCACGTAGGGTTTGATGTCGAGAATCGGCGTGCCGTCCAGCAGGTCAATGCCGGATATCCACAGGCGATTGGCTTCAACCTTGTCCAGCTTCACCACGGATTGGCCGATGCCATTAGGCCGATACGTCGCGCGGGTGGCGAACACACCCATGGATTTGTTACCGCCGAGACGAGGAGGGCGGACTTTCAGTCGTGGCTTTTCTTCCAGGGCCTGGTGAAACAGGAACAGCAGCCACACGTGGCTGACCTGTTCCAGACCTTGCACCGCATCGCCCTGATCGAACGGCGCCACCAGTTCCAGTACGCCGCGAGCGGCCGGGGCCAGTTGTGGCTGCCGCGGGATGGCGAACTTCTCCTTGAAGCAGGAGCGCACGAAGCCGATGGGGGAAACGCTGTAGGTCATGGTCTGGGGTCGAGGCGGGGTGAGGGCGGGCATGATAACCCGAGCAGCCGCAAGACCGGTGGTGCCTGTTAGTCCGTCATCGCGGGGGTAGCCATTTCATTATTTGAAATGCATTCCCCTGTGTGAGCGTGGCTTGCCCGCGATGGCCGCGCCGCCGATCTAGAGGCTAAACCCACCATCCAGCGGAATGATATTCCCGGTCATGTAAGCCCCGGCCGTACTCGCCAGACTGATCGCCAGCGCCGCCATCTCTTCCTCCCGGCCCCAGCGTTTCATTGGAATCAACGCCGTGTCGTCGGCCAGCGCCTGCTCATCATTGCCGATGTGCTGAGTCATTTTGCTCGGAAAACGCCCCGGCGCGATGACGTTGACGTTGATGTGTTGGCTCACCAGCTCCCGCGCCAGAATCCGTGATAGTTGATGTAGGGCAGCTTTACTTGGCCCGTAGGCATACGCCTGTTCGCCGAAGGACGAAATCCCGGCCACTGAACCGATATTGATAATTCGCGCCGGATTCGCTGCCGAACCGGCCTTACGCAGCAGTGGCAAAAACTGCTGAATGCAGTTGAACACCGAGGTCACGTTGAGCTGCATGACTTTTTCCCAGCCCTTGACCGGGTAGCTCTCCAGCGGCGCACCCCACGTAGTGCCGGCGTTGTTCACCAGAATATCCAGATGAGTGATCTGCTCGCCCAGTCGCGTAGCCAGTTGAAGTACGCCTTCTTCGGTGGCCAGGTTGGCCGCCACTCCGTGGCAACGACCGAATGCGCTCAATTCATCTGCCGTTTGCTGACAGGCTTCGGCATCCCGGGCGCAGACGTACACGGTGGCGCCGGCCTCGACATAAGCCTTGGCGATCATTTTGCCGATACCACGGGAGCCGCCGGTCACCAGAGCGGTGCGGCCTTGCAGGGAAAAGTACGGGTGCATGGCGAATCCTGAGAGCTGAGGGTCAATACACCCTAGTCGTCAGCCGCCGGAAGCGGAGCCACTATTTTTGCGAGGAATGAGGGTCTATACAGCCTTTGCCACCGTCTCTGTAGGAGCACAGCTTGCTGGCGAAGGCGTTTTCAAGATCGCCTTCGCCAGCAAGCTGTGCTCTTACAGGTTCGTGGGCGATTTACTGCGGACGCACGCGCAGGGTCAGGCCCTTGAGGAAGTTGCGCAGCAACTGGTCGCCGCACGGGCGGTAGTTGGTGTGGCCGAACTTGCGGAACAGCGCGCTCAGTTCAGGCTTGGACACCGGGAACTCGGAGGCCTTGAGGATGGCGTGCATGTCGTCTTCTTTCAGTTCGAAAGCCACACGCAGTTTCTTCAGGATGATGTTGTTGGTCACCGGCACTTCGATCGGCTGCGGCGGACGGCTTTCGTCCTTGCCGCGCTTGAAGGTCACCAGGCCGTCGAGGAAATGCGCCATGACTTCATCCGGGCAGCGTACGAAGCCTTCCTCGTCTTCCTCTTTCTTGTCGAGGTACGTCACCAGGTCTTCCAGGGTCACGTCCATGCCGCCGAGCTTGATGATCTCGATGACTTTCTTGTCGCTGATGTCGAGCATGTAGCGCACGCTGCGCAGTACGTCGTTATGAATCATGGTGTGCAATCCTGATATTCAGCAGTGGGCGCCGCATAAACAGCGGCGCCAAAATGTGTGGCGGCGTGAAAAGTCTTAGAACTTCTCTTTGCCGGACAGGTAGCGCCATTGCCCCAGCGGCACTTTGCCGATGGACACGCCGCCAATGCGGATGCGGCGGATGGCGACGACCTTCAGGCCTACGGCCTGGCAGAACAGGGCGATGACGCCCGGTTGTGGGTTCTTCATCGCAAAACGCAGGCGGTTTTCGTTCTGCCAGCTGGCTTTGACCGGCGGCAGTTCCTTGCCCTTGTAGGTCAGGCCGTGGTTCAGGCGGTTGAGGCCGTGAGCCACCATGTCACCTTCAACTTCGACCACATACTCTTGCTCGATCTTGGCGGAGTCGGCAGTGAGTTTGCGCAGGATCTTCCAGTCCTGGGTGAACACCAAAAGACCGCTGGCGTTGGCCTGCAGGTCGGTGCTGGCGGTCAGGCGCAGGAAGTGGCCCTTGAGCGGACGTTTGCTGAAGCGGTGTTCTTCGCTCAAGGTCTCGGCGCTGATCGTTGCCAAGGCCGTTTCCGCATCCATGCCCACGGGCACGTTCAGCAGGATGGTCACCGGTTCCGGCGCAGTGGCCTTGGCTTCTGGATCAAGCTCGACTTTCTGGTTCTCGACCTTGAACTGCGGCTCGTCGATGACTTCACCGTCCACGGTGACCCAGCCGCCCTCGATGAACAGCTCAGCCTCCCGACGGGAACAGCCGACGAGTTCGATGAGGCGTTTGGAGAGACGAATCGGGTCAGTCATGACAGGGCCGTAACAAAAAAGGGGTGGGCATTGTACCTGCCTGGCGCCGGTTAATCGCGGGTCCATTTCACCGTTTGGCTTTTTGTGGGAGCGGGCTTGCTCGCGAAAGCGGTTTGTCAGTCAATTTGATGTTGAAGCTGATGGCCTCCTCGCGAGCAAGCCCGCTTGTGTCTTGCGCAGGAATTAGACTGAGGATGAGAGCGGTGAATGGCAAGCTGAATGCCCGGAGTGCTTAAAGCACGTGTGGGAGCCCATGCTGCCATTCACCTCTCCACTCTGGTTATTGAGCCCGAACAGTTGAACGAGCCTACCTCGAACATTTACAAGCGTGGTGCCCAGCCAGAGTGCTCTCACCTTTGAGTGTAAGAGGATTCAGCTATGTTTTCCTGCGCAGGCATCGACGTTGCCAAAGATACTCTTGAGGTTCGGATTAACCCGCAAGACGTTGGCGCAAGTTACCTCAATACCGCCAGTGACTTCCTTGCGCTGATTGATTGGTTAAAGCGCTACCAGGTCAACCGCGTATTGCTGGAAGCCACCGGCGGCTATGAGCGAGAGGCCATGAAAGCGCTTCAGGCCGCGGGCTTCGAAGTCTTGCGGATCAACCCTCGTCGCGCCAAGAACTTTGCCAAGGCGATGGGGCAGCACGCTAAAACCGACCCGATAGATGCGCGACTTCTCGCGCAGTTTGCAGAAGTCATAAAGTCGCCAAGCAACCGCATCACCAGCCCTGAACAGGACAATTTGCGTGCGCTGGTACAGCAACGTGAAAACTTTGTTCAGCAGCAAAGCGATGATATTCGGCGCCTCAAAACAGCCTCTGTAGACCGGGTAAAACCCTGTCTGCAGAGGCATATCGACTATTTATGCCAAGCAATAAAGTCGATAGAGAAGTTGATCCGTCAAAGTGCCCAAGACCTGGACAGTGATAAAATAGCCCGTTTGTGCTCGGTCAAGGGAATAGGGCTCGTGACGGCAGCCAGCTTAATGGCCTATTTGCCTGAGCTGGGCGAGGTTGGACGGCACGAGATTGCAGCGCTGGCAGGCATAGCCCCCTACAACGATGACAGCGGCAAGCATGAAGGTCCGCGCCATATTAGCGGCGGCAGGTTTGCTGCGCGTCGCGCGATGTACATGGCGTGCTGGGTGGTGATTCAGCGACAGCCTGAGTTCAAAGCGCGGTATGACGCACTGCGTCGTAAGGGCAAATGCGCAAAAGTAGCGCTCATCGCCTGTATGCGCGTGCTGCTGATACGACTGAACGCCATGATCCGAGACCGAACTGAGTGGAAACAACCCTTGGCCTAAAACGGGTCGCGGTGTTCCTGTAGGGCATCGCATGGCGTAAAGCTGTGGGAATTCAGCTGTCTATCAATATGCCTTCAAAATAAAGATCACCAAGACAGTTGCTCCCACAGTTGTTCTGTGTGGTGTCAGCCATGCCGCGAATGTTGCTGGTTTTGGCGCAAACGCATGTGCAGCAGCGGATAAGGCTGGCCCATGCCATCGACTTCCGAACGACCGATCACTTCGAAGCCCTGTTTGAAGTAGAAACCCAGGGCTTGCGGGTTCTGTTCGTTGACGTCCAGTTCATCGGCATTCAGATGTTCCATGGCGTAGCGCAGCAACTGCTTGCCCAGGCCCTGGCCGCGGTGAGCCGGGTCGATGAAGAGCATTTCGATCTTGCCCGCCGCGACCCCGGCGAACCCGGTGATGCGCTGGCGCGGGTCTTTGGTGCAGATCAGCATCACCGCATCGAGGTAGCGCGTCAGCACCAGATTCTTCAGCAGTTCGATGTAGCTGTCCGGCAGAAAGTCATGAGTGGCGCGCACCGAGGCTTCCCAGACTTGAGTGAGTTCTTCGTAGTCGCTCTGTTTCGGCGTGTGGATGACCGAATGTTGGCGCATGGCCGGCTGCCCCTTTTGCAGTTGATGATGCGAATCCTTTCCTCACAAAACGATAGACGTAAAAAAGCCCCGCATCTCGTCAAGAGAGCAGGGCTTTTCGTATTTTTTGCGTTTAGATCTGTTCAGCCCACAGGTCGTATTCGTCGGCGTCAGTCACTTTGCACCAGACTTTATCGCCTGGTTTCAGGTTGCTGCCGTTGTCGATGAACACGTTGCCGTCAATTTCCGGGGCATCGAAGAAGCAGCGGCCAACCGCGCCTTGCTCGTCGACTTCATCGACCAGCACTTCGATTTCACGACCGACGCGCATTTGCAGGCGTGCCGAGCTGATGGCTTGCTGGTGCGCCATGAAGCGATCCCAGCGGTCTTGCTTGACGTCGTCCGGCACGATGGCCGCGTCCAGCAGGTTGGCTGGTGCGCCTTCGACTGGCGAGTATTGGAAGCAGCCGACGCGATCGAGTTGCGCTTCGGTCAGCCAGTTCAGCAGGTACTGGAAGTCTTCTTCGGTTTCGCCGGGGAAGCCGACGATGAAGGTCGAGCGGATGATCAGGTCCGGGCAGATTTCGCGCCAGTTCTTGATGCGGGCCAGGGTCTTGTCTTCGAAGGCCGGGCGTTTCATCGCTTTCAGGACTTTCGGGCTGGCGTGCTGGAACGGGATGTCCAGGTACGGCAGGATTTTTCCGGCGGCCATCAGCGGAATCAGCTCGTCGACGTGCGGATACGGGTAAACATAGTGCAGACGAACCCAGACGCCGAGGGTGCTCAGGGCTTCGCAGAGTTCGGTCATGCGGGTTTTCACCGGCGCTCCGTTCCAGAAACCGGTGCGGTATTTCACGTCGACGCCGTAGGCGCTGGTGTCTTGCGAGATCACCAACAGCTCTTTGACGCCGGCCTTGACCAGGCGCTGGGCTTCGTCGAGCACGTCACCGACCGGGCGGCTGACCAGTTTGCCGCGCATCGACGGGATGATGCAGAAGCTGCAGCTGTGGTTGCAGCCTTCGGAAATCTTCAGGTAGGCGTAGTGGCGCGGGGTCAGCTTGATGCCTTGCGGCGGAACCAGGTCGATCAGCGGGTTGTGATCCTGGCGCGGTGGCACGGCGTCGTGCACGGCGTTGACCACTTGCTCGTACTGCTGCGGACCGGTCACGGCCAGCACGCTTGGGTGCACTTTACGAATGTTGCCTTCTTCGACGCCCATGCAGCCGGTCACGATGACCTTGCCGTTTTCCTTGATGGCTTCGCCGATCACTTCCAGAGACTCAGCCTTGGCCGAGTCGATGAAGCCGCAGGTGTTGACCACCACGACGTCAGCGTCCTCGTAAGTGGACACAACGTCATAGCCTTCCATGCGCAGCTGGGTAAGGATGCGCTCGGAGTCGACCAGTGCTTTGGGGCAACCCAGGGATACGAAGCCAACCTTTGGATTGGCCGGCGCAGGAGTGGTGGACATGTCTAACCTCGGTATTTGTGACGCCTCCAGCCGAAGACGGCAAGGCGACAGACGGGCGCTTGGCGTCCTGCCTCGTGAATACGCTGCTTTGACGAGTGACTGTTGTTGCCAGGCAAGGCGCCGCGCCGAGTCATAGTTCGCTATGGCGAGAAGCGGCAACGCAGCATGGCAACAACAGGCGCCGTCAAAAAACAGCAGTATTAGCGAGGCAGGACGCTTAGCCTCTGATCAAAAAGTGCGCAATTCTAGCGATGAGAGGCGCACTTGACCAGCTTTATGCAGGGAAATACGACGAGTGCTGCGCTATGCTTCGTGCCTTTACGCTTTACCGAATTTTTACAGTCAACAAAACGTCTGTAACCTCAAGTAAAACAGCGCATGCTGCACGGCAAAGCATAGTGCTTCTTATAAGAAGTCCGGGTCTGAGTAGTAGGAGTTTTGGATGGGGCAGGCAAGTAGTCAGGTAGCGGGCTCTGAGCATTCGGCGGCAAAGCCGATCGGCATGCTGGTCGCGGCGGTCGGTGTGGTTTATGGCGATATCGGCACGAGCCCGCTGTACACCCTCAAAGAAGTGTTTTCCGGTCACTATGGTGTACCGGTCGACCATGACGGCGTGTTCGGGATTCTGGCGCTGATTTTCTGGTCGCTGATCTGGGTCGTTTCAATCAAATACGTGCTGTTCGTGCTGCGTGCCGACAACCAGGGCGAAGGCGGGATCATGGCCTTGACCGCCCTGGCTCGGCGGGCTGCGGCCGGGCATCCGAAGTTGCGCGCGTTGCTGGTGGTCTGCGGGCTGATCGGCGCGGCGTTGTTCTATGGCGACAGCATGATCACGCCGGCGATTTCCGTACTCTCGGCCATTGAAGGCCTGGGGCTGGCTTTCGAGGGTATAGACCATTGGGTGGTGCCACTGTCGCTGATCGTGCTGGTGGCGCTGTTCCTGATTCAGCGCCACGGCACTGCGCGGATAGGCATTCTGTTCGGGCCGATCATGGTGACCTGGTTTGTCGTGCTGGGGGCGCTGGGTGTCTACGGCATCATGCAGCACCCGGAAGTGTTGCAAGCGATGAACCCGGTCTGGGGCGTGCGCTTCTTCATCGTGCACCCGGGCATGGGGGTGGCGATCCTCGGCGCGGTGGTGCTGGCACTGACCGGTGCCGAAGCGCTGTACGCCGACATGGGCCACTTCGGTCGCAAGCCGATCGCACGCGCCTGGTTCATCCTCGTGCTGCCGGCGCTGGTGCTGAACTACTTCGGCCAAGGCGCGTTGCTGCTCGGTGATCCGGAAGCCGCTCGCAACCCGTTCTACTTGCTGGCGCCGAGCTGGGCGCTGATTCCGTTGGTGGGGTTGTCGACCCTGGCCACAGTCATTGCTTCTCAGGCGGTGATTTCCGGTGCGTTCTCCCTGACTCGTCAGGCGATTCAGCTCGGTTACATACCGCGCATGCACATTCAGCACACCTCCAGTGCCGAACAAGGCCAGATCTACATCGGCGCGGTGAACTGGGCGCTGATGGTCGGCGTAATCCTGTTGGTGCTGGGCTTCGAGTCCTCCGGCGCGCTGGCTGCGGCTTACGGCGTGGCCGTGACGGGCACGATGCTGATGACCACCATTCTGGTGTCGGCGGTGATATTGCTGCTGTGGAAATGGCCTCCGGTCCTCGCGGTTCCGTTATTGCTCGGTTTCCTGGTGGTGGACGGTCTGTACTTCGCTGCCAACGTGCCAAAAATCATTCAGGGCGGGGCGTTCCCGGTGATTGCCGGTATCGTGCTGTTTGTGCTGATGACCACCTGGAAACGCGGCAAGCAATTGCTGGTTGATCGTCTCGACGAGGGTGGCTTGCCGCTGCCGATCTTCATCAGCAGCATCGCCGTGCAACCGCCGCATCGCGTCCAGGGCACTGCCGTGTTCCTGACCGCGCGGCCGGACGCCGTGCCCCACGCGCTGTTGCACAATCTGCTGCACAACCAGGTACTGCACGAGCAAGTGGTGCTGCTGACGGTGGTGTACGAAGACATCCCGCGGGTGCCAGCATCACGGCGTTTCGAGGTCGATGCCTACGGCGAAGGTTTCTTCCGGGTGATCCTGCACTTTGGCTTCGTCGACGAGCCGGACGTGCCGCAAGCACTGAAACTGTGTCATCTCGATGATCTGGATTTCAGCCCTATGCGTACCACTTACTTCCTCAGCCGCGAGACGGTCATCGCTTCCAAACTCGAAGGCATGGCCCGCTGGCGTGAGACGCTGTTCGCCTTCATGTTGCAGAACGCCAACGGCAATTTGCGCTTCTTCAATCTGCCGTTGAACCGGGTGATTGAGTTGGGGACGCAGGTAGAGATGTAAGCCACAACAAAAAGCCCCCGTTGCCATTGTGGTAGCGGGGGCTTTTTTGTGTCTGGTGTCTCGGTGCCTTTAATTGCGCTCAGGCAGCTATTTTTTAGATTCGGCCTTTGTCCGAGCAGCTGGAGGTGGCGGCGTCAGTACCTTCACTACATCATCAATTACGGCCTTGCTCATTGCCGTCAGGTAATGCGCGGCCCAGGCGTGTCTGTCGGTGTCGCGGGCGTAGGCAGTATCTTTAGTCAGCTCCTTGGCAAGGAACAGAAAATCAGAGGCCATGGCTAGCGCATCACCGAGGGGGACGTCTCGACTGACACGGAACAGTGCCTTGTTTGAGCAGTAGATGAAGGGGGTGAGGCCGATGGTTTTCAGTTCGTCTGGTTCTGATGGATTTGTTTTGGTCATGGTTTTATTCCTGGGTTCGAGGAGCTGCCATTTCCGTTACCACACGAAAGGGAGGCAGCTGTACGCAGGGTGGTAAACCGGGAACCAAGGAAACCGGCACGCCCGAGGGCGTCCCACGCACAGCCGCCATAACTTGAGATCGCAGACATAAAAAATGCCTGTGTTCGGGATGAAGGCGCTGTTGCGCTGGTTTCGCCGGGTTACCACACCCGATCGCTGAATGGTCAGCGACGTCCGGAGAGTATCCCGTCGAAGAAAAGCGCAACAAGGCATCAAAGTGCCCAAACGCGAGATTCGGAGTTTGCCTACAAGGTCTGCGGGCGTCATCCGATATTGCGACACCTTAAGTAAACGAAGTTAAACATGGCGAGAGGATATACAAATTGTTCGATTCATTTTTGTAGGCGTGAAACAAGCACGTTGATCAGTTCGCGTTTTTTGCAGCTTGCTGTATGTCGAATTCGACGCAATACTCTGCGTAGAACTGTGTGTTCAAATTTGCATGATTGTGTAGAGAGGTGAGTATGACGGCATTACTGGAGCGTGCTGACCAAGCGATATCGGTGACTGCAATGGTCAGGGGGTTCA
This sequence comes from Pseudomonas sp. PMCC200344, assembly GCF_030053095.1. Classification (NCBI taxonomy): domain Bacteria; kingdom Pseudomonadati; phylum Pseudomonadota; class Gammaproteobacteria; order Pseudomonadales; family Pseudomonadaceae; genus Pseudomonas; species Pseudomonas sp. PMCC200344. The sequence goes on from NZ_CP125618.1 coordinate 1,424,535, forward strand.
GCGCAAGGCTCAAAGAGATTTCCAGCCGAGCCACCGAGCGGCTGGTCATTTTCAAGGATAATCAGCCAGCAGCGGTCATTATCAATGTCGATGCGTATCAGGAAATGCTCGACGAGCTTGAGGACCTTCGGGTTGAAGCAGCGGCTCGAGAGCGACTGATCGGTTTTGATCAGGCCAAGGCTGTCAGCCACGACGATATGCGGGCGCGGTACGCCAGGAAAGACTAAAGGAGCTGTGGATGGTTTGGGGCGTTATCTATCATCCGGAGGTCCAGAAGGATCTGGATCTGCTGGGAGCTGTGGCGGCGAACCGCATTCTTGATGTTATCGAAGAGCGGATTATCAATGGTGAGCCGGACAAGAGCGGCAAGCCCCTAAGAGCCAGTCTTGCAGGCTGTAGACGGATCCGAACAGGCGACACGCGAATTGTTTATCGAGTCGATGGCAAGGCGATTCAGGTATTGATCGTTGCCGTTGGTGCTCGACGTGACGAAGAGGTCTACGGCGCGGCAGAGCGTCGTCTCTAACCAAAAAAGCCCCCGCAACCTTAAGGCTGCGGGGGCTTTTTCGTAGGCGGGACTCAGATCACTCCTGAGCCGCCGTCTCCTTCGCTTGACGCTTCTCGATCACTTCCACCAACCGCTGGGCCAGCGCTGGGTAGTTCTCGTCGAAGTGGTGTCCACCCGGCAATTTCATCGCCTCGCCCACCGCGGTCTTGTCGGTGCAGCCGCTCTCGTCGACCTCTTCTTCTCCGTAGATGCACACCACTTTCTCCGGCGGCAGCTTGGCCATTTCCGGGCCGGTGGCGGCTTCTTTGCCGGCGTTGCCGAGCCAGCCTTCGACTTCGATTTCGAAGCTGCCGGTGCGGGCGAAGGCCAGCAGGATGATCGCATCGACCCGTTGCTGTTCCGCTGGCTCCAGGCGGTTGTAGATGGCGGGCAGGACGTCGGCGCCGAACGAGTAACCGGTCAGGATGAAGCGCTTGGTGCCCCATTTCTGCCGGTAGTGCTGCATCAACTCGGCGATGTCCAGAGCGCTTTGCTCGGGGCTTTTGTGCTGCCAGTAGTATCGCAAGGTGTCGATGCCGACCACCGGGTAGCCGAGCTTCGCCATCTCGCCCGCGACGTCGCGGTCCAGGTCACGCCAGCCGCCGTCACCGGACAGGAACAGGGTCACGGTGTCCTTGGCTTGGCCGGCGGGCACTTCGACTACCGGGATCTGCAGGCCGCCAGCGGCTTTATCGCCACCGACGAGGATCTTGCGCAGTTCGTTGTTCAGCACTTGCGGCAGGTTGATGTCGTAGTCGCTGATGCTGGTTTCGGCGTTGGGTTGGTCGCGCACGAAGCCGGCGCTGGTGTCGTCCGGGTTATCGTTCCAGGCCACCAGCCAGTGGCCGTGAGCGGCGCTTTTCGGTAGCAGGTGTGTGCAGCCGGGTTTTTCCAGGGCCAGGTCCACCGAGATGGCTTGAGCCTTGTCGTCCTTCTGCTCGGACAACCAGCGCCACGCCAGCACGGCGCCAGGGCCGATGCCGCTGACCAGGGTCGCCGGGCCTTTGAGTTCTCTGAGGGCCGATTGCAGGGCGCGACTTTGCAACAGGCAGTCTTTGGGCAGGATCACCTGAACAATCTGCGCCGAACCGGTGCGGCTCAGGGTCATCAACTGTTTGTTGCTGAGCTTCTGGTCTTCATTGACCGCCACCAGCACCTGGGCGCGTGGCGTGTTGCCGGGGATGACGCGGGTCATCGCGGCGCCATCGGCCGGCGTCAACTGTTCGAGGATCGGTTCGGGTGCCGGGCGTTTCAGGTACCAGTAACCGCCACCGAGAATCAGGGCCAGCACTACCAGTGTGGCCAGTACGTACCGCAAGGAGCGTTGAATCATTAGCGTTTCACCAATCCAGTCAAGCCGCCCGCAATCAGGGCTGCAGTGTCGGCCAGGGCAACCAGCGGATCGAGTCCGGCGGGCACGGCCATATAACGGGGTTCCCAGTCAGGCTGGAATTTGTCTTTGAAGCGGCGCAAGCCTTGAAAGTTGTAGAGCTGCTCACCACGGCGGAAAACCATCGAGCCCAGACGCTGGGTCAGTGGTGCACCACGTCGGGGTTGCAACCCCGACAACGGCACCATGCCCAGGCTGAAGCGCGCGTACCCATGATTTTTATAATGTTGAATCAGGCCGACCATCATGAACTCCATGGTCAACTTGGGTGCGTCCGGGTGCGCGCGCATCAGGTCGAGGCTGGCCAGGTCATGGCCGTAAGTCTCGAGCAGGTTGGCGAACGCTACCGGGCGCCCTTCGAAACGAATCACCGCGACGCGAAAATGCTTGAGGTAGTCATCGCTGAAGCGGCCGAGGGAGAAGCCTTTCTCGCGCACGTTCTTGCCGGTCAGCCAGGCATCGGAAATCACCTTGAGCTCATCCATCGGCGCTTGTCCGGGATCAAAGATCTCCAGCGACAGGCCATCGCGAGTGCCACGGTTCCAGGTGTAGCGCAGGTCTTTCATCTCTTTGCCTTTGGCCTCGAGATCAAAGCGAAGCAGATCGACCCGGGCTTCTTCGCCGAGTTTGATCGCGGTCAGGCCGATGTCCATGTAGTACGGCAGGTTCTCGGCGCGCACTTGATAGAACACAGGGCGGGCGTGGTGGATGTCGCAGAGGTCGCGGAACTGCCAGATCATTTCGGCCCGTTGCTGGGTCGGACCGATCGGGTCATACAAGGCCACCAGGCTGCGACCACGGCGGGCGTACATCAGAAACGCCTCGTCATTGGGGTGAAACAGCAGCGCCTTGTCACCGGTCAGGGCGAGGCCGCCATCCGGTTGTGCGGAGGCCATGAGGATCTTTATCGCGCGGCCCAGTTCATCGGGCGTTGGCAGATGGATCACCGGGCGTGCGGTGCGCAGCAGCCAGGTCAGGGACACCACCACCAGCAGCACGGCGGCGCCGAGCAGCGAGCGCAAGCCACGCGGGGCATCGGCGTCGAGGGTGAACTGCCACCAGAGCTGATGGCTGTACGGGACGTCCTGATAGGCGAACAGCAACAGCCAGATCGATGCACCGAGTACGCACAGGCTGGCCACCAGATACAGTGGCGAGAACGGCACCTCGGTCAGACGGCTCGGGCGATAGAACGAGCTGCGGAAAACCCCCAGCAGGCTCGCAGTCAGCGTCAGCAAGCAGGCTTCTTCCCAGTCGAAACCCTTGAGCAGAGAGAGCAGGGCAGCGACCAGCAACAAGATGGTGGTCAGCATCCAGGCGGCCGACAGTCGGCGGCGCAGCCCTTGAGCCAGCAGCAAGCAGAGCACGCCGATCAGGCTGGCCCCGAAGTGCGAGGCGTCGACCAGTCGATGCGGGATCAGAAAGCCGATGTGTTCCAGGCGTGTGTCGATTTCCGGGGTGACGCCGGAGAACAGCAACACCACGCCGGACAGAAATACCAGCACCGCCAGAATCGGCGCGGCCAGGCCGGACGCCACCCTTAAGGACTGACGCGATTGAAACAGGCGCTGACCTTCGTTGATCAGCAGGAATACGCAGGCCACCAGCAACGGCAGCACCACGTAGATCAGGCGATAGAGCAGCAGGGCGGCAGCGAGTGGCGCAGCGCCGAGTTTGTCGGAGAAGGCGGCCAGCAGAATCGCTTCGAACACCCCGACCCCGCCGGGAACATGGCTGAGCACACCGGCGGCCAGTGCCAGCAGGTACACCAGAAGGAACGCGCCGAAGGGCGGTGCTTCAGGCAGCAACAGATAGAGCACGGTTGCTGCTGCGGCGACGTCCAGGGCCGTGATGATCAGTTGCAGGAACGTCAGGCGACGGCCCGGTAGGCGCAAGGTGCGGCGTCCGACCTTGACCAGCAGGTTGTCCGGGTGAGGTTGCTCTGGCAGGCGGCGGCGGTAAATCCCGATGGCCAGTACGCTGAAGAGCAGCAAAACGGCCACGGCGATGGCACCCAGCAACGTCTCGGACAGACCCAGGGCGGCAGAGGCGCCAGGCAGGTTGCTGAGGGTGGCGAGAGCGGCCAGTGGGGGCAGGGCGCAGCCGAGCGAGAGGCTGGCGAACAGCGTCATGTGCGCGACTTCAGAAGCGCCCAGACCATGACGTGCATATAAACGATAGCGAACCGAGCCCCCCGAGAGCATCGAAAGGCCAATGGCATTGCCGATGGCGAATGCGGTGAACCCACCCAGAGCCAGGATTCGTGGCGCCAGTGTCACGCCTGCGTAGCGGCTGGCCGACCATTCGTAGCCCAGCAGGATAATGAAACCGACCGCGGTCGCGCCCAGCGCGCCCAATAATGCCGGTTTCGGAACGTCGAGAATCGAGTCGTGCAGAGCGTATAGATCGAGTTCGCTCAGCAGGTGGCGACAGGCAATCAGCGCGATAGCGAACAACAGCAAAGTGACTGCCAGGCCGATGGGCTGGCGGTATTTGCTGATTCGATCAAGCAAGCGCAGACGCTCGGCTTTGATCGGTTGTGTCGCTGTGACGGTGTCTTGTGAATCAGACGAGTTGGCGCGCATCAATCACCTCTTGGATTGTGCGCGACAGGATGGGGGTATCCAGCCAAGTTACCAATCCCTGTAGAAAAAAATAATCACAAATTTTGACGCCTCTCACCGGGTATCGGCGATGGTACGTCATCAGTCGTAGAGGGTTCTGTCTGAGGTTCAGCATCGTCTGGGCTCAGAGCATGGGTGATCCCGGACGGCTCGCTACACAGTGGCAGATCATTGTTGCGAAAGGACTTTTTCAACAGATACAAAAAAGGCCACTCTTTCGAGTAGCCTTTTTTGATGTTTGGTTGCGGGAGCCGGATTTGAACCGACGACCTTCGGGTTATGAGCCCGACGAGCTACCAGACTGCTCCATCCCGCGTCTGTGTGGCGGCATTCTACAGGCGAACGCCGGAGTGTCAACCGTTAATCCAGTATAGGGTCAAATAAGAGTAAATGAGTGGCGAACGGTCGTGGGGGAGACTTAAGTTTCGGAATCAGAACGATTTCTCGTTTCTGCGCCGTCAGACGTAACCCGCTCGTATCTATGCTCATATTTACAAAAGAGACGCGCACAAAAAAGGCCACTCTTTCGAGTAGCCTTTTTTGATGTTTGGTTGCGGGAGCCGGATTTGAACCGACGACCTTCGGGTTATGAGCCCGACGAGCTACCAGACTGCTCCATCCCGCGTCTGTGTGTCGGCATTCTACAGAGGATCGGCGGGCTGTCAACCTTCAATCCAGAGAAAACCTCTTCCCGTTCAATCGCTTAGCTTGAAAATAGGACTGGGTGATTGGCTGTAAGGTCAGTGTGGCAAGGCTTTCAGCTCTATCGGGTGAGGCTTTTCGATTGAGAAGATAAATTCATCTGGCACTTTTCCTACGGGTGGAAAAGAACATTCAGAGTACTGGTGCTATATACAGGTGTCAGTGAGATACTGCCGATCTGACTCGCCAATACGCCATTTCTTCACCATGAACACTGCTTTTATATGACGCAGAGAAAAATCATCCACGTCGATTGTGACTGCTTCTACGCCGCCATCGAGATGCGTGACGACCCGCGCCTGGCCGGTAAACCCTTGGCAGTGGGTGGTTCGGCGGATCGGCGTGGAGTGATCGCTACCTGCAATTATGAAGCGCGGGCTTATGGGGTGCGCTCGGCCATGTCTTCCGGGCATGCCTTGAAGCTGTGTCCGGACCTGACCATCGTCAAGCCACGCATGGAGGCCTATAGAGAAGCCTCTAAGGAAATTCACACGATCTTTCGCGATTACACCGACTTGATCGAGCCGCTTTCGCTGGATGAGGCCTATCTCGACGTGTCGGACAGTGCGCATTTCGGCGGCAGTGCCACGCGGATCGCCCAAGACATTCGCCGTCGCGTCTCTAATCAGCTGCACATCACCGTTTCGGCTGGCGTTGCGCCGAACAAGTTTCTGGCCAAGATCGCCAGCGACTGGAAGAAGCCCAATGGCTTGTTCGTCATTACGCCGGATCAGGTCGAGGATTTTGTCAGTGGTTTGCCGGTGAGCAAGTTGCACGGCGTTGGCAAAGTGACCGCGGACAAATTAGGCAGGCTTGGCATCGTCGATTGTTCACATCTGCGCGAATGGGACAAGTTGGCGCTTGTGCGCGAGTTCGGCAGCTTCGGCGAGCGACTCTGGAGTCTGGCCCGTGGGATCGATGACCGGTTGGTGCACAACGACAGTCGTCGGCAGTCGATCAGTGTCGAAAACACCTACGACGTGGACCTGCCGGATCTGGTGAGCTGCTTCGATAAATTACCCGAGTTACTGGAGACCCTGGCCGGCCGCATGGCGCGTATCGACAGCAGCTATCGACCGGGCAAGCCGTTCGTCAAAGTGAAATTCCATGACTTCACCCAGACCACTCTGGAGCAGGCTGGGGCAGGGCGGGATTTGGGGAGCTATCAGTTGTTGCTGACCCAGGCGTTCAATCGCGGCGGGAAACCGGTGCGGTTGTTGGGAATTGGGGTGCGGCTGGAGGATTTGCGGGGCGGGTTTGAGCAGATGGAGTTGTTTGAGCGGTAGTGGGCAGATCTTAATGTTGTAGTGAATGTCAGGCCGCCTTCGCGAGCAGGCTCGCTCCCACAGTTGACCGAGTTGTTCAGACGAACGCGGTCTAATGTGGGAGCGAGCCTGCTCGCGAAGCTTTTGACTTTAATTCGGTCCCGGATCCGCTACCAGTCGCCCGGCATCCTTGGTCAATGACTTGAGGAATTCGGTCTGCAGCTCGGGATCGTTGCGTGTCAGTTCGATCAGGCTTTGTTCCAGTTCGGTGGCTTCTTCTTCCAGGCCCAGTTCCGACAAACGTTTGACCCGGTGTACCCACTGGCTCACTTCGTCGTCTTCGAGGTCGTCGTAAATCAGTCCGTGAGCTTCGAGCAGCTTGCCGCGCAAGGAGCTACTGACCGCCAGGGACGAATTGGTGTGCACGTCGTCCTGAGCATCCTGGACACTGATCAGCAGCCGGCTCAAATGATTGATGTCGTGTTCGGCGAACGGGCTGTCCAGCAGGTTCACGCGCAATACGCCGTTTTTGTCGGTGCTCAGGTTGAACGTTTCCTTACCGGCCTTGACCTCAACCGGACGCTCGCTCCATGGCAGGCTTGAGTATTCGGTGCGCTTGTCGAGCTGGACCTCGTCGATTCCCGCCAGGTTCTGTTGCGCGCGACCATGAGACTGCACGTTCATGAACGGGTTGAGCCCGGCGAAACCGTAGCTCAACCAGTCTTTCGTCACGCTGTCCGGCAGGTTGCCGAGGGCGAACACGTTGACCACGTTCGCACCGACACCGGCCACTACTGCCACCGCACCCAGCGGGACCTCGTAAGCCTCCCGCCAGGGTTGGTAAGGCGTGTAGCGGTCGTAGTGGCGTGTGACTTCGAATTCGGTGACTTCGAAAGTCTTCTGCTCGTGGATCTTCACCCGACGTTGCGGCAGCTCAAGCACCTTTGGCTCGCCGACATCAATCTGCAGGCTGTGATCGAGCAATTTACGCTCGACACGTTCCTCGTGCTCGCTGCGTTGTGACATTTGATTGGCACAGCCGCTGACCAGCAGGGTGCCGCACAGGGCGGCACCGCCGAGGCCTAAGGTGTTTCGCTTGAACATGACTTCTCTATCTGGTGTCAGCGGCGGATACGGGACTGAAGGAAGGGCAGCACGTCTGCGACCGGCAGCGCTTGCGCTTCGGGCTCGGTGCGGCTCTTGTATTCAAGATTGCCTTCGGCGAGGCCGCGGTCACTGACCACGATCCGGTGAGGAATGCCGATCAGCTCCATGTCCGCGAACTTGATGCCCGGGCTGGTTTTCTTGTCGCGGTCGTCCAGCAGTACTTCGAAGCCGGCGGCAGTCAATTCTGCATACAGCTTGTCGGTGGCTTCGCGAACCTGTTCGGTTTCGTAGCGCAGCGGTACCAGAGCGATCTGGAACGGGGCCAGCGTGTCACTCCAGATGATCCCGTTGGCGTCGTTGTTCTGCTCGATGGCCGCAGCCACCACGCGGGAAACGCCGATGCCGTAGCAACCCATTTCCAGGGTGACTGGCTTGCCATTCTCGCCCAGCACTTCGCACTTCATCGCTTTGCTGTACTTGTTGCCCAGCTGGAAGATGTGCCCGACTTCGATGCCGCGCTTGATTTCCAGGGTGCCCTTGCCATCCGGGCTCGGGTCGCCGGCGACCACGTTACGCAGGTCGGCAACGGTCGGAACCGGCAGATCACGCTCCCAGTTCACGCCGAAATAGTGTTTGTCATCGATGTTTGCACCGATGCCGAAGTCGCTCATCAGCTCGACGGAACGGTCGATGATGATTGGCAGTGGCAGGTTCAGCGGGCCGAGGGATCCGGCGCCGGCGCCAATGGCGTCGCGCAGTTCGGCTTCGGATGCCATGACCAGCGGGCTGGCAACGCCAGGCTGGTTGCCGGCCTTGATTTCGTTCAGCTCGTGGTCGCCACGGATGATCAGGGCAATCAGCTTGCCTTTCTCTTCAGCGTGAACCACGAGGGTCTTGATGGTCTTTTCAATCGGCAGGTTGAAGCCTTCGACCAGTTGCGCAATGGTCTTGGCGTTCGGCGTGTCGACCAGACGCAGCTCTTCGGCAGGTGCGGCGCGGGAAGTCTCGCGTGGCACGGCTTCGGCTTTCTCGATGTTCGCCGCGTAGTCAGAACCGTTGCTGAAGGCGATATCGTCTTCGCCGGATTCGGCCAGCACGTGGAACTCGTGGGAGCCAGCACCACCGATCGAGCCGTTGTCGGCTTCAACCGGGCGGAATTTCAGGCCCAGACGGGTGAACACGTTGCAATACGCCTGGTGCATACGGTCGTAGGTGACCTGCAGCGACGGCTGGTCAGCGTGGAAGGAGTAGGCGTCCTTCATGATGAACTCGCGACCGCGCATCAAACCGAAGCGTGGACGGATTTCGTCACGGAATTTGGTCTGGATCTGGTACAGGTTGATCGGCAGCTGTTTGTAGCTGCTCAACTCGTTGCGCATCAGGTCAGTGATGACTTCTTCGTGAGTCGGGCCGGCGCAGAAATCGCGACCGTGGCGATCCTTGAAGCGCAACAATTCAGGGCCGTATTCCTCCCAGCGACCGGATTCCTGCCACAGCTCAGCCGGTTGGGTGCTCGGCATCAACACTTCGAGAGAGCCCGCGGCGTTCATTTCTTCACGAACGACGGCTTCGACCTTGCGCATCACTCGCAAGCCCATCGGCAGCCAGGTGTACAGGCCCGAGGCGAGTTTGCGGATCATGCCGGCGCGCAGCATCAGCTGATGGCTGATCACGACCGCGTCGGAAGGCGTTTCTTTCTGTGTGGCGAGCAAAAATTGACTGGTGCGCATGGTTGGCCGTTGTCGGTTGCTGATGACGAGAAATGACGGAGCATTGTACGGGCGAGATCTGCTGGCGTACAGGCGTGCGGTCGGCGGGGTGTGGCGGGAGGGCGGGAATCCCCGCGCCCTCTGCGCTGTTTCCCGCTAAAGAACCTACGATTCCTCCGCGACCTGGGTCGGAACCGGTTCTGGTGTCGGCGTTGGCGTCGGGCCTTCGCGGCGGCTCTCCTGGAACCAGTGCAACGCGATCAACAGCAGCGTCGGTACGCCCAGCAGGGCAGTGATCAGAAAGAAGTTGTGATAACCGAATTTCTCCACCATGACCCCCGAGTAGCCGCCGATCAGGCGTGGCAGCAAGAGCATGATCGAGCTGAGCAGGGCGTACTGGGTCGCGGAGAACTTCAAGTTGGTCAGGCTCGACAGGTAGGCGACGAACGCCGAGGTCGCCAGGCCCGAGCTGAAGTTGTCCAGGGAGATGGTGCCAATCAGCATGTTCAGGTTGGCGCCCATGTCGGCGAGCATCAGGAACAGCAGGTTGGTACCGGCTGATGCAATGCCGCCGATGAGCAGAATCGGCAAGATGCCGAAGCGCACAATCAGCAGGCCGCCCATGCCAGCGCCGACCAGGGTCATGATCAGGCCAAAGATCTTGCTGACGCTGGCAATCTGATCCTTGGTGAAGCCCTGGTCGATGTAGAACACGTTGGCCATCACGCCCATGACCGTATCGGACATCCGATAGGTGGCGATCAACCCAAGCAGCAGGAACGCTTGCCAGCGGTAGCGCAGAATGAAGTCGTTGATCGGCGTCAGCACCGGCGCCAGGCCACGGCGGCCAATGGCCGACAGGCACATGGCGGTGAGCGTGGTGTAAAGGATCGCGCGCAGGAACGCGCGGTCTTCGAGCAGCAGGTCGAGCACGCTCACGCCTTCGAACAGCACGCTGGCGAAATCGGTGTTGTACAACTGAGTGAACATGGCCGGCACGGAAACCAGCAGCACGATCAGCACAAACACCGATGCCAGTTGATGCACAAAGCTGTAGCGCCCGGCCTGAAGCTGCGTGCGCAGCGGCACCGGCGGTTCGCGCATGAAAAAGGAGGTCAGCAGCGCCGGAACCATCAAGGCGCCGAACAGGATGTAGGTGCCGGCCCATGCCGAATGCTTATAGTTGAAACCGGTGGAGCCGAAGCCTTCAGCGAAGAACAGGGCGCCGGCGGTGGCCAGGAGCGCGGCGATCCGATAACCGGACATGTAACTGGCGGCGAGCGCGGCCTGGCGGGTGTCGTCGGCGATTTCCAGGCGATAGGCGTCGACTGCGATATCTTGCGTCGCCGAGGCGAAAGCAACGACCACAGCAATGGCGATCAGCCAGGACAAATGCTTTTGCGGGTCGCAGAAACCCATCCCGATCAGGCCGAGGATGACCAGTGCCTGGGAAAGCACCAGCCAGGAGCGTCGGCGACCGAGCTTGCCGAGAAATGGCAGGCGCCATTGGTCGAGCAGCGGTGACCAGACCCATTTAAAGGCGTAGGCCAGGCCGATCAGGCTTGCATAGCCAATGGTTTCGCGAGCTACGCCGGCTTCGCGCAGCCAGACCGAAAGTGTCGAAAACACCAGCATGTAAGGCAGGCCGGCGGCGAAACCAAGCAGCAACAGTACAAGCGTCGAGGGGCTGGCATAGGCGGCGAGCGCGGCGCGCCAGGTTTTACGGGGCATGGGCTGGAGTCTGCCTCAAGAAATACGGAAACAAAGCGCGCACTCTAACCGCTGTGCTCTACCGGGCGCCAGCCATGGCGCTGAATATCAACACGATTGTTCAGGATACTGATGCCCTCCATGCGCAAACGCGCGCGTTGTTCATCCCCCGAAGGGCTGCCTGCAGGCAGGCTGATACGCCCGCCGGCGCCGAGCACGCGGTGCCAGGGTAATTTGCTGTCACCCGGCAGTTGGCTCAGTGTCCGTCCGACGAAGCGGGCGGCGCGACCCAGTCCCGCCAACTCGGCGAGCTGACCGTAACTCACGACTTTGCCCTCGGGGACTTGGGCCAGCGTCAGGTAGAGCGCCGTGCGTCGGATTTGCGCCGGACTATCGGTTTCAGTGGTTGAGTCGGTCACGTCCGCAGTTCCTGAAAAAAAGTTTGCCTTACCGTCTGTAGAGTAAATCCTGGATCACCCATTGAGAAATGAACTCAATAGAAATAGTCGGGTCAGTCCTTGCTAGGGTTTTATTCGTACGGATAATGCCGACTTTTTTTCGCAAACTTGAGCCTGTATTGCTTATGTTGTCCAGAACTCTGCTGTGCCTCGCTGTCGCCAGTGCTTCCACGCCCTTGCTCGCCGATACCGTCTGGTTGAAGAACGGTGACAAGCTGAGCGGCAAGATCACCGTTTTCGATGGCGGCAAGCTGTTGATCCAGACCGAATACGCCGGTGCCGTCCCTATCGACTGGAAGCAGGTTAAAACCCTGGAAAGTGATCAGCAGTTGCTGGTCAAACAGGATGCCTACACGGGCGAAAAGGCCAAGGCGCTGCATGCGGCAGAAGACGGCAAGGTCACCCTGGCCAATGGCGACGCTCCCAAGACCGTCGAACTGGCCAGTATTCAGCAGATCCTCAAGCCCAAGCCGGTGGTCGAGGATCTGGTGTGGAAAGGGAATGTCGACGTGGCGCTGGATTATCAGCGGGCGGAAAAGGACACGGATGACTATGACGTCGACTTCAAGACCAGTGCGCGTCATGGCAGATGGCGGCACACCGCAGAAGGCGAGTACAACCGCGAATTCCAGGATGACGTAGTCACCACGGACAACTGGAGAGGCGAGTACTCCCTCGACCGTTTCCTCACCGATAAATGGTTCTGGCAAGGTCGCCTGGTCTACAAGCGCGACAAGGTCGAAGACCTTGCCCGCCAGCGCACCGTCGGTACCGGTCCCGGTTATCAGTTCTGGGATGATGAGCTCGGAGCATTCTCCCTGGGCTCGCTGCTCAACCGTACCGATTACGAATACAGCGATGGCGGCAAGGACAACTTCTATTCCGTCGCCATGAAGTGGGACTACAACCGTTACCTGGTTGGCAAGAAGGTGGAGTTCTTTACCAATGGCGAAGTTGGCAAGCCGTTGTCGGGCGTGGCCGATTACGCCCTCGATGCCGAGGTCGGGCTGCGCTACAAGGTGACGGATTGGGCGTCGCTGAACCTGAAGGCAGAGAAAGACATCATTACCGGTAGCGATGAGGCTGACCTGAGCAAGACTCGGTATACGGCAGGGTTTGGCGTGACCTGGTAAGACGCAAAAAATCGCAGCCATGGGCTGCGATTTTTTTTGCCTGCAAAACAGACAGGCACAAAAAAGCCCCGCTTTTGAGGGCGGGGCTTTTTACTAAAGCAAGTACAAGTTAGATAACTTGAACTTCTTCAGCTTGCATGCCTTTCTGACCGCGGGTAGCGATGAAAGAAACCTGTTGGCCTTCTTTCAGGCTTTTGAAGCCGTCGGATTGGATAGCTTTGAAGTGAACGAACAGGTCGTCACCGGATTGTGGGGTGATGAAGCCGAAGCCTTTTTCATCGTTGAACCACTTAACGGTACCAGTTTGGCGATTAGACATGGTGTAACTCCTTGAACAAAGATAACTGCGACGCAGGAAGAACCCTGGCCGAGACTGAGTGCAAAGAGCAGGAAAAATTCTTGTAGATGGTTGGATCGAAATTCAACATATCGTGTAGAGATTCTCAGTGACACAAGCAGCACAGTGGCGCCACCTTAACCCTTTTTCAGGAACGTGCCAATGCTTCCTGCGAAGGTTTCTCTGTTTTCATGACTGACGGTCCGCCGATTTACCCGCAAGGGCTGGAAATTACGGGGGATCGGCAAGATTTGTGACCCGGACTTTGAACCCGAAGCGCGCGCCCGGTAAGATGCCGGACAGATTTTTTCCACCTCGCTATTCAGGACACCCGCCATGAGCATCAAATCGGACAAGTGGATTCGCCGCATGGCGCAAGAGCACGGTATGATCGAGCCCTTCGTAGAGCGCCAGATGCGCGGTGAAGGCGCCGACCGAGTGATTTCCTACGGCGTGTCGAGCTATGGCTACGACGTACGCTGCGCCGATGAATTCAAAGTGTTCACCAACATCAATTCGGCGACCGTTGATCCGAAGAACTTCGACGAGAAGAGCTTCGTCGACGTCAAGAGCGATGTTTGCATCATCCCGCCGAACTCCTTTGCCTTGGCACGCACCGTGGAATTCTTCCGTATTCCGCGCAATGTGCTGACGATCTGCCTGGGTAAAAGCACTTACGCGCGTTGCGGCATTATCGTCAACGTGACGCCGCTTGAGCCTGAGTGGGAAGGCCACGTGACCCTGGAATTCTCCAACACCACCACGCTGCCGGCAAAAATCTACGCTAACGAAGGTGTGGCACAGATGCTGTTTTTCGAATCCGACGAAGAGTGCGAAGTGTCCTACAAGGACCGTGGCGGCAAGTATCAGGGCCAGCGCGGCGTCACCCTGCCACGCACCTGATCCGTTCGTCTGGCAACTCGTGGGAATTCTTGAGCGGGTAGACACTCTATTGGGTGTACTGCCCGGTTCGCGCAACGCGGACGGGGCCATCGCTCAGGAGTGCCTTATGAAGATCGATCCGCGAATAAGTGCCGAACTGGCAAGGCTTGAGCCCAATCAGGTTGGCGTTTTGGCCTGGTCCTTGTTGGCACATCCACCCATCAGCATGGCAGGGGGCATCCCCGGTCAGCCTGATCCCGATACCCCCAACGAACAACCCACCGAGCCCGGTGAGCCTACCCTGCCGGATGAGCCACCTCCGGCGCCCGTTGTTTGATCGCCGCCTGCGAAAAACGAATGGCGTGGAGGAGCGAAGCTTGCTCGCGAAGGCGATGTGTCAGGCAAGGATAATGTTGGCTGACACACCGCCCTCGCGAGCAAGCTTCGCTCCTACAGGGTTTCAGGTTTACTTGAGGTTGCCGCTCAGGAACTGCTTCAACCGCTCACTCTTCGGATTCCCCAACACATCCTCTGGCGCACCTTCTTCCTCGACCAACCCCTGGTGCAGAAACAACACCTGACTCGACACCTTGCGCGCGAAGCTCATTTCGTGGGTCACCATGATCATGGTTCGGCCTTCCTCGGCCAGACCCTGGATCACCCTGAGCACCTCACCCACCAGTTCGGGATCGAGGGCCGAGGTGGGTTCGTCGAACAGCATCACTTCCGGCTCCATCGCGAGTGCCCTGGCAATCGCCACCCGTTGCTGCTGACCGCCAGACAGAAACGCCGGGTATTGATCCGCCACGCGCGAGGCCAGGCCCACCTTGTCGAGATAGCGCCGGGCACGGTCTTCGGCTTCCTCCTTGCTGCACCCCAACACCCGACGCGGGGCCATGGTGATGTTTTCCAGCACCGTCATGTGGCTCCACAGGTTGAAGTGCTGGAACACCATCGCCAGGCGGGTGCGGATCCGTTGCAGTTCATCGGCATCGGCCACGTGCATGCCGTGGCGATCCTTGATCATGCGGATGTTCTGGCCGTCCAGGCTCATGGCGCCGTCGTTGGGCTGTTCAAGAAAGTTGATGCAACGCAGGAAGGTGCTTTTGCCCGAGCCGCTGGCGCCGATCAGGCTGATGACGTCGCCGGTGTTGGCCTTGAGCGAAACGCCTTTGAGTACTTTATGTTCGCCATAGCTTTTATGCAGGCCTTCAATGGTCAGTTTGTACATGGGGCATGCATCCTCAAGGCGAAAGTAGGTAGCCGCTGCGATAGGCTTCGGTGCCCGCAATGTGGGCTATCACCATGCCGGCAGTGGCCATGCGCCGTAGCGAACGGGCGTACATCAACCCGGCAACGGTGCAATGAACGGGGGTGACGCGGTTAAAGATCGGGTCGATGATTTCAGCGATCAGTTGCCCGGCTTCGAGGTACTCCCCTGGCAGCGCGGTGAACACCAGCAGTCCGCCGACCGGTGTCGCTACCGGTTCAACACCGGCCAGCGGCGTGGCCGGGTAGGGCAGCTCGGGCAGTGGCGCCGGCTCGCCGGCAATCGCGCCGTAATGAATCAGGTAATCGATCAGCGCCTGGCAATCAAGGCTGGCCAGCGGGTGATTGACGTCACCCTGACCGCGCAATTCGACGGTGACCGAAAAGCTGCCCAGCGGAATATCAAAGTGTTCGCCGAAGCGCTCCTTCAACTGCCACCAGAGCAGGGTGAAGCATTCATCGAATGACTGCCCGCCGGAGTCGGTGGCTAGCAGACTGGCTTCGGCACCGATGTACCGCGCCAGCGGCTCGACCTGCGGCCACGCCTCGGGCGTGGTGTAAAGGTGGGCGACCGCTTCGAAATCGCAATGCAGGTCCAGCACCATGTCGGCATCGCAGGCCAGCCGTTGCAGAGCCAGGCGCTGGGATTGCAGTTGCGTGCTGGCAGTCTGTTGGGCGAGGGCATTGCGCAGGCTGCTGCGAATCAGGTCGAGGTTGTGCTGTGGATCGTCGCCGAGCAGGCCTTCGATCTCGTTGCCGACGGCTTCGCTCAGATCGACGAACCAGCGATTGAAGTTCTGCCCGCTTTCGAGGTCGTAACGACCCAGCGGCACATCCATCAGCACTTGTTCGAGGCCGACCGGGTTGGCCACCGGCACCAGCACGATTTCGCTGCGCAGACGGCCGGCGGCTTCGAGTTCCGCCAAACGTTGCTTGAGGTGCCAGGCAACCAGCATGCCGGGCATTTCGTCGGCATGCAGGGATGACTGAATGTAGATTTTGCCTTTGGCCGATGAGGGGCCGAAGTGAAAGCTGTGAATCTGTCGAGCGGTCCCCGGCAGCGGGGCCAGCAGGTCATGAATCTGGTGGCGCATGTCTCTTTATTCCTAAAGCGGGTCCTAGTGGGTCGGCCCGAGGAAGGCTAGCCATCGGCGTTCGGCGAGGCGGAACAGGCCAACCAGCGCAAAGGTAACGGTCAGGTAGATCAGCGCAGCGATGCCGAACGACTGGAAGGTCAGGAAGGTCGCCGAGTTGGCGTCCCGCGCGACTTTCAAGATGTCCGGGATGGTCGCGGTGAAGGCCACGGTGGTCGAGTGCAGCATCAAAATCACTTCGTTGCTGTAATAAGGCAACGAACGACGCAGGGCCGAAGGCATGATCACGTAGGCATACAGCTTCCAGCCTGTCAGACCGTAAGCCTTGGCCGCTTCGACTTCACCATGGGCCATGCTGCGAATTGCCCCGGCGAAAATCTCCGTGGTGTAGGCGCAGGTGTTCAGGGCGAAGGCCAGGATCGTGCAGTTCATCGCATCGCGAAAGAACGCATCCAGTACGGGTTGGGCGCGCACGGCGGCCAGACTGTAAATCCCGGTGTAGAAGATCAGCAGCTGAATATAGAGCGGCGTACCCCGGAACAGATAAGTGAAGAACTGAACCGGCCAGCGGATGTAGAAGTGCGGCGAAACCCGGGCGATGGACAGCGGGATCGACACCACGAAACCGATGAAGATCGATGCGCTGAGCAGCCACAGGGTCATGGCCAGGCCGGTGATGTTGTAGCCGTCGGTATAAAGGAAAGGTCTCCAGTATTCCTGCAAGAGTTCGATCATCGTACGGCCTCCCGGGAACCGGCGGCGTAGCGGCGTTCGAGCCAGCGCAGGACGAAGTTGGAGGCGCTGGTGATCAGCAGGTAAATCAGCGCGGCAAGCACCAGGAAGTAAAACAGTTGATAGGTGCTTTTACCGGCATCCTGCGCAGCTTTGACCAAGTCGGCAAGGCCGATAATCGAAACCAGTGCGGTGGCCTTGAGCATCACCATCCAGTTGTTACCGATGCCCGGCAGGGCGAAGCGCATCATCTGCGGGAACACCACGATACGAAAACGCTGGCCGCGTTTGAGGCCATAAGCGGTGGCGGCTTCGACCTGGCCCCGTGGGACCGCGAGGATCGCCCCGCGGAAGGTTTCGGTGAAATACGCGCCATAAATGAAGCCCAGGGTGATGACCCCGGCGCTGAACGGGTTGATCTCGATGTATTCCCATTCCATGAAATCGGTAAACGACGTCAGCCAGGTCTGCAGGCTGTAGAAGATCAACAGCATCAGCACCAGGTCCGGCACACCGCGAATCAGCGTGGTGTAGAGCTGGGCCGGTACGCGCACCAGTTTGACTTTTGACAGCTTGGCGCTGGCGCCGAGCAAGCCGAGCAAAACGGCCACCGACAGCGACAACACCGACAACTTGATGGTCATCCAGGTGCCTTCCATCAGCAACGGACCGAAGCCCTGGAGGCTGAAGGCTGAGAGCCCCAGGTTTTGTAGTAGGTTTTCGAACATAAATCAGCAACCTGATCGGGTGAAAAAAGCGCCCATCGCAAGATGGGCGCCGGGCATTATTTGCCGCTGTACAGATTCAGATCGCCAAAGTGTTTCTTCTGAATGGTGGCGTAGGTGCCATCGTCGTGTAACGCTTTGATACCTTTATTCAAAAGGTCTTTGAGGTCTTTGTTACCTTTAGAGATACCGATAGCTGTTTTGGCTGGAAGCAATTCGCTGTCCACCGGCTTGCTGACTTCGTAGCCCTCGCCTTTTGGCGACTTCAAAAAGCCCAGTTCGGCTTGCAGCATGTCCTGGATCGCAGCATCGAGGCGACCGGAAGTCAGGTCGGAATACACCTGATCCTGGTTCTGATAGGCCTGGGTTTTCACGCCAGCCTTGTCCAGAACGGCTTTAGCATAAGCTTCCTGAATGGTGCCTTGCTCGTAGCCGACGGTTTTGCCCTTCAGCGAAGCGACGTCTTCGGTCAGGCCGGAACCTTTCTTGAATACGTAGGCGGTTGGACCGGAGAACAGCTCGTTGGAGAAGTCGATGACTTTTTCGCGGGCCGGGGTGACGGTCATCGAAGAGATCACACCGTCGAATTTATTGGCCTTCAGGCCCGGAATCATGCCGTCGAAATCGCTTTCGACCCATTTGCACTTGACCTTCAGTTCGGCGCAGATCGCGTTACCCAGATCGATATCGAAGCCTACCAGGCTACCGTCAGCCGCTTTTGACTCGAACGGAGCGTAGGAAGGGTCAACGCCAAAACGCAATTCCTTGTATTCCTTGGCCAGCGCGGAACCGGCTGCCATGCACAACGCCAGTGCAGAAAGGGTCAGCAATGCTTTTTTCATTATTCAATCCCTAAAAACCAATATGAGCGCTTGTGGCGCAGAATTATTGTTACTGGAAAGCGTAAGACCTTATGAAAGTAGCAATTTCCGAACCAGAGTCCCGAACAAGTGTTTTAAAAGGTGATTCAAGAAATGGCAAGGAAGGATTTGTGCACGAAAACGGCCGCCGGAAAACAGTTGCACCAACTTGGTTCGGAATCACACAAGCCACTGTGGGAGCGAGCCTGCTCGCGAAGAGGGAGTGTCAGGCGATATCAATGCTTCTGACAGACCGCTTTCGTCGGAACGCCGCCCGGAGCAGGCTCGCTCCCACAAGGGAATTGGATCAATCCAACAAATCCTGCAGCGTTCCCAGGTTGTCCGCTTCTTCGACGGATTTATCCTGCCGCCAGCGCAACATCCTCGGAAACCGCACCGCAATCCCGCTCTTGTGTCGCCTGGACAGGGCGATGCCCTCAAATCCCAGTTCAAACACCAGGCTCGGCGTCACGCTGCTCACCGGCCCGAATTTCTCTACGGTAGTTTTGCGCACGATGCTGTCGACCTGGCGCATTTCTTCGTCTGTCAGCCCCGAATACGCCTTGGCGAACGGCACCAGTGCGCGTTCGCTCGCGTCAGGTGGCCCATCCCACACGGCGAAGGTGTAATCGCTATAGAGGCTGGCGCGGCGACCATGGCCGCGTTGCGCATAAATCAGCACCGCGTCGACGCTGAACGGGTCGACTTTCCATTTCCACCAGACGCCCATGTCCTTGGTCCGTCCGACGCCATACAACGCCTCCCGGGCCTTGAGCATCATGCCTTCGACACCGAGCCTGCGGGAGGCTTGCCGTTGTCGGGCGAGGTCGAACCAGTCTTCGCCGGTGAGCACCGGTGAGGCGAGTAACACCGGACTGTTGCACCGGGCGACGACGTGCTCCAGTTGAGTGCGACGCTTGGTTTGAGGCTGGTTGCGCCAGTCTTCGCCCTGCCATTCCAGCAGGTCGTAGGCGAGGATCACCACTGGCACTTCTTCGAGGATTTTTTTGTCCAGGGTTTTGCGGCCGATCCGCTGTTGCAGCAGAGCGAAAGGCTTTACCGCGGGTGAGGCCGGGGATTGCGGGTTGAAGGCGTCTTCGGTGGTGGGTTGTTCGGTTTTCCAGGCGACGATTTCACCGTCGATCACCGTACCCTCGGGCAAGCAGTGAACCAGACTGTCGAGTTCGGGGAAGCGCTCGGTGACCAGCTCTTCACCTCGCGACCAGATCCACAATCGCCCGTCGCGTTTGACCACCTGGGCGCGGATGCCATCCCACTTCCATTCCACTTGCCAATCGCTGGCCGGGCCGAGCAGGGTTTCGAATTGTTCAACGGGTTGTGATAGCGCGTGAGCGAGGAAAAACGGGTAGGGCTGACCGCCCCGTTGGGCATGTTCGTCAGACGATTCGGCGGCGATCAACTTCAAATAACCGGGCGCGCTCGGGCGGTTGGACAGGTCGGTGTAACCCACCAGACGCTGGGCGACGCGTTTGCTGTCGAGCCCGGCCATGGCCGCCAAGGCGCGGGTGACCAGCAACTTGGAGACCCCGACGCGGAAGCTGCCGGTGATCAGTTTGATGCAGAGCATCAGGCTCTGGCGGTCCAGTTGCGACCACAGGGTACGCAGTCGCTCGGCGAGGACTTGCGGGGTTTCACCGCGCAGCGGCAGCAATTTGTCTTCAATCCAGATCGCCAATCCATCGTTGGAGCTGTGAAGCGTTTCGGGCAGCACCAGCGAAATGGTTTCCGCCAAATCGCCGACCGCCTGATAACTCTCTTCGAACAGCCACGGCGAGAGGCCGGAGATCTCCACCGCCAACTCTCGCAGGATGCGCACCGGCACCAGTTGCCGAGGCCGCCCGCCGGACAAAAAGTAAACAGCCCATGCGGCATCTTCCGGCGCGGCCTCGGCGAAGTAGTGTTGCATCGCCGCTAGTTTGGCGTTGCTCGACGTCGTGGCATCGAGTTCGGCGTACAACTGGGCGAACGCCTTCATGGCAGCACCTCGGCGATCTCGGAGCCGACGGCTGCGCTTTCTTCCTCATCGTCGCCGTACTCGGTGCTGAAACTCATTGCATCGAGGCCCTGTTCGCGCAGATGGCGCACCAGTACTCCGACCGAACCGTGGGTCACCATCACACGCTCAGCACCGGTCTGTTCGATGGCCCAGAGCAGACCGGGCCAGTCGGCGTGGTCAGACAGTACGAAGCCACGATCCACGCCACGACGCCGCCGTGTGCCACGCAAACGCATCCAGCCGCTGGCGAAACCATCGCTGTAGTCACCGAAGCGACGCATCCAGGTGCTGCCGCCAGCCGAAGGCGGGGCCAGGACCAACGCCTTGCGCATCATGGGGTCGCTCTTTTTTACTTCGCCGGCATAGATCGTTGGCGGTAAATAAATACCACCTTCGCGATAAACCTGATTGAGCGGTTCCACGGCGCCATGCACCAGAATAGGGCCGAGACTGGCATCGATGCCGTGGAGAATTCGCTGCGCCTTACCGAAGGCATAGCAGAACAACACGCTGGTTTTGTCGGCGGCGGCATTGGCTTGCCACCACTGATTGATCTCGGCAAAGACGTGCGCCTGAGGTTGCCAGCGATAAATCGGAAGTCCGAAGGTCGATTCAGTGATGAAGGTATCGCAGCGCACGGGTTCGAACGCCGCGCAGGTGCCGTCGGGTTCGATCTTGTAGTCGCCCGAGGCGACCCAGACTTCGCCGCCGTATTCCAGACGCACCTGTGCCGAGCCAAGGACATGCCCGGCGGGGTGAAAACTCAAGGTGACGCCATGGTGGGTCAGGGGGTGACCGTAGGGCAGGGTTTGCAGGTTGATGTCCTGGCCCAATCGCGCACGTAAAATCCCTTCGCCGGGAGCGGCCGCCAGATAATGCTGATTGCCGGTGCGGGCATGGTCGCCGTGAGCGTGGGTGATGACTGAACGCTCGACCGGCCGCCACGGGTCGATGTAGAAATCCCCGGCCGGGCAGTACAAACCTTCAGGACGCGCGATAACAAGATCCATGTTGTTACCAAAATGGAGGGACTTGTTAGCTATGAGGTTTGCGCGAGGCTAGAAGTTCTGTTGATTTTTCATCGGCAACCGATATACCCATGTGGGGCTTGCTCGCGAAAGCGGTGTGTCAGTCAATATTATCGTCAACTGACACACCGCTTTCGCGAGCAAGCCCACACACATTGGGTCGATGGTGACCTTACTTGCCAGGTGTCAGCGTCAACCGCGTCTTCCCATACACCTTGTCAAAGTTCTGCGGCTGCATTGGCAAGCTCAGGTATTGCCCCTTTAGCCAAGGATCAATGCTGTCGAGGTAGTTCGGACTCGCCGGATTACCGGATTGCCCCGTACCGTTCTGCCCCATCAGCGGTTCGGCCTGGCCGAAGTCGACGATAAAGCGCATGGCTGGCGCCAGGGTGGTGTTGAAATCCTGACCCCAGGCGAATGCTGCAGTATTCAGCGTGGTGTGGTCGCCACCGGCCGCCACCGGACCGCGCACAGTCTGGCCACTGGCGTTTTTCCACTCGTAGCGGTGCAGTTTGCCCCATTGCCAGGCTTTGTGATCGCCGCCCAACTGACTGTCGCCCGCGCTGATCGCTGCCGCCAGACTGCGGGCGAGGATCGCCGGTTTATCTTCTTTCTGCGGTGTGCGAGCGTCATCCCAGAACGGACTGTCCTCACGCCCCAACAGGTGATCAGCCTGGGCCGCGTAGGACAACTTGCCGTTGGCGATAAAGGCTTTCCACGCCGGGCTGCTTTCCGGGCCCAGTTCGTCGAGGAATATTTGCTGGGTGCTTTGCTGCAGGAACAGCTCGTAAATCGCTGCATCAGCCGAGGTCGGGCTGAGTTTTCCGTCGAAGGCCATCAGGCGGGTATACGCCTCGCGAGCCTTGCCACGATCCGCCACAGGCAATGCTTCAATGGCCTGCTTGAGCGGTTGGGCCATGCCCGGCGCTTCAAACATCTTCTTCAGTTTGGAAGCGAAAGTGGTGGTCTGGTCGTATTGCATGGCGATCAGGCTGCGCGTGTCGTGTTTACCCACGCCCGCCAGTTCGGCCAAGCGTTCGCCACGTTCCGGCGCTGACCAGGAGTTGGACAGTTGCATGCCGTAGCCATGGGGAATGACTCGCTGGTTGGCTGTGCCGAGCCAGCCTTGGACCGGATCCTGGTCATAGGGATGGAGCATTGGGTCGGCGTAACCGTCCCAATCGTAACGACCTTCCCAGCCCGGAGACGGCAGCAGGCCTTCACCTTCGCGACGGTTGGGGTAGCGACCGGTGACTTGCCAGCCGATGTTGCTGGCGTCGGCAAATACCAGGTTCAGCGCAATGGCGCGGATTTCACGGCTGGCGTCCGAGGCTTTCTCGACGTTCTGCGCCCGGGACAGGTCGAAAAACGCGTCCAGTGTCTTGTCGTCGGTGAAGTTTGGCGTTTGCAAGGCCAGGCCGAACCCATTGGCCAGCGTCGTGCCTTGGGCACTGTTGAGCAGCGGGCCATGACGGGTTTCGTACACCACTTCGCGAATCGGTCGCTGGCCTTTGACGAAGTAGGTTTCGTTTCGCACGATCGCCGGCTGCCATTTGCCGCCCACCTCGTAGGAAAGTCCGTTGCCCTGGCGTTTGATTTTTTCCAGGAACAGGTCCTGGTTGTCGCCCATGACGGTGGTCATGCTCCACGCCACTTTGCCGTTGAAACCGCCAAGCACCATCGGCAAACCGGCAATCGTCACACCAGAAGCCTGGTACTTCGGCGCGCGAATTTGCACGTAACTGAACAACGACGGCACGCCCAGGGGGCCATGGCTATCGCTGGCCAGCAGGCTTTTGCCGCTGCGGCTGCGTTGCGGGCCGATCGCCCAGTTGTTCGACGAGGTGGCGCCCAGCAGATTCAGATCGGACAGTTGGCTTGTGGCTTTGCTGATCTCGGCCAGGCCCGGGATTTGCCCGTTGAGCTTGATGCCCTGAAGTTTTTCAGCTTCGGTCAGCGGCAGTTTTTCATCGGGAGCGGACGGGGTCAGCCACGGGAGTTTGTCGGTGCTGACGGTCTGGGCCAGCATCAGCGAGGCAATCTCTTCCGGCAGGTTGGCCGACTGGCTGAAGTTCAGCAGGCAGAAAATCAGCGCCGAGTCTTCCGGCTTCCAGTATTCAGGCTTGTAGCCGGTGGCCGCGAGGTCCGCCGGCAGTTTGTCGCGGTAACGGAACAGGTAGGCGTTGACGCCGCGGGCATAGACTTCGAAGAAGCGTTTGAGGCGCGGCGAAGACGCCTTGTACAGCTCGCCGGCGCTTTTCTTCAGATTGACGGCGCGCATGTAGCGGTCAGCGTCGAGGAGGTCCGAACCGGACATCTCCGACAAACGGCCCTGAGCCAACAGGCGCAGGGTGACCATTTGCGTGATGCGGTCGGTGGCGTGGACGTAACCCAGGGTGAACAGCGCGTCGTGGAAGGTGTTGCTTTCGATCAACGGCATGCCCATGGCATTGCGGCGTACCGAAACGTTCTGCGCCAGGCCTTTGAGCGGCTGCACACCGGTGGTCGGCGGGAGGGTGTCCTGGGTGTTCCAGGTCTGACAACCGGTCAGGCTCAAAACACCGGCCACTGCTGCGGCAACGCCGAACCGGGGAAGAAAATGTGTAAGGGCTGGCGAGGCCATGGCAAAGCTCCTGCGGGGGGTAGCGTCATTAAAGGCGCTACGTTAGTGAGCAGGAGGTGCCCGCGCAAGCGGCAGCGGGGTTATTTCTTCCCCTGTGGCGAGGGGGCTAGCCCCCTCGCCACAGGGGATTGCGTCGTTTTTCAGGATTTAGGCGGGTTGATTTTGGCCACCAGGGCATACGCCTTCACCGTCGCCGAACGGCTCTGGATGTGGTTGAACCAGCGCAGCACGTTGGGGAAGTCTTCCAGGTTCTGGCTCTGCCACTTGTGGGAAACGATCCACGGGTAGATCGCCATGTCGGCAATGCTGTATTCGCTACCGGCGACGAAGTCTTTATCGGCCAGCTGCTTGTCGAGTACCCCGTAGAGGCGGGCGGTTTCGTCGATGTAGCGCTTGATCGCGTAAGGAATTTTCTCCGGAGCGAACTGGCTGAAGTGATGATTCTGCCCGGCCATCGGCCCCAGGCCACCCATCTGCCAGAACAACCATTGCAGCGCTTGCTGGCGACCACGCAAGTCTTTGGGCAGGAACTTGCCGGTTTTCTCTGCCAGGTACAACAGAATCGCCCCGGACTCGAACAGTGCCAACGGTTCACCGCCATCGGCCGGTTCGGGATCGACGATGGCCGGAATTTTGTTGTTCGGGGAAATTTTCAGGAATTCGCGTTTGAACTGGTCGTTCTGGCTGATGTTGATCGGGTGCACGTTGTAGGGCAGGCCGGCTTCTTCCAGGAATATCGAGATTTTGTGGCCGTTGGGGGTGGTCCAGTAATACAGGTCGATCATGGAGTACTCCAAATCAAAAGATGTCGTTACTTGCGGACAGCAAACGCCGGCATCAGGTCGTCCTGTTTGCGTTCGATAGCTTGCCTGTAGGAACAGGTGATGCTGAAGTGCGGGAAATTCAATGACCCCGCATGAGAAAAACAGGCATGGAGCTCAAAACAAACGCGGCGCTGATCATCATCGATCAACAAAAAGGCATCCTGCATCCCAAGCTGGGTCGCCGAAATAATCTTCAGGCCGAGCAGCGAATCCTCGATTTGCTAGGGCATTGGCGTCGAACCGGGCGACTGGTCATTCATGTGCAGCACCTGTCCCGTTCACCCGACTCAGTGTTCTGGCCGCAGCAATCGGGGGTGGAATTTCAGGAACGGTTTCAGCCACAGACCGGTGAGCAGCTTATTCAAAAGCAGGTGCCGGATGCGTTTTGTGCGACGGGGCTTGAGAAAAGTTTGCGAGAGGCGGGGATCGATCAGTTGGTCATTGTGGGCGTAGCGACCAACAACTCGGTGGAATCCACGGCACGAACGGCCGGGAATCTGGGGTTTGAAACGTGGGTCGTGGAGGATGCGTGTTTTACCTTCGACAAGGCCGATTATTTTGGCAACACCCATTCAGCTGAAGAAGTGCATGCGATGTCGTTGGGCAATCTGCATGGGGAATATGCCACGGTCGTGAGCACCGTGCAGATCCTGAAATGAGGTGACTGTCAGTCCGTCTTCGCGAGCAAGCCCGCACACATTTGAACTGCGCGAGCCATAAATTGCGTGAACACAGCAGATCCAATGTGGGAGCGAGCCTGCTCGCGAAGGCGATTCAACCGGCGAAGAAGATCTTCGCCCGAAGCATCAAGCGCCGTGGCACTTCTTGAATTTCTTGCCGTTGCCGCAGGGGCAAGGGTCGTTGCGGCCGACGTCTTTCAGGGCGTTGCGCACCGGTTCCTGGTGGGCGTGGCCGCAGTTCGGACCGTGGACATGGCCGTGGTCGTGATCATGGTTGTCGTGATCATGGTGATCATGATGGTCATGATCGTGGTTGCAGTCAGGGCCATGGACATGGGGTTGCTGGGTCATCGGTTTTGCTCCGGAATTAAATCGGCGGGGATTATCACGCCATTGCGCGCCAGGTGCACGTAGTGCGCGATGAATAAACCGGTTTCCAGTTCACCTTCCAGACGATAGGGAATGGGCTGCTTGGGTTTTTTCAGCAGTTTCACCAGATCCCGCACCTTGGGCCACAGGTTGGTGCGGATCGGCACTTTAAAGTAGGCGCTGCGTTTGGGACCGACGGTGAACCAATGTTCGTGCTCGCCTTCGGTCAGCAGCATGTCGCCCAAGTGAATGCGGTACTCGATGCCCCGCACCGTCAGATCGCTGTCGTTGGGGTTGTCGACGCGAAAGTGCAGCAGGAATCGCTGCTGCATCAGTTTGGCCTGGACCACTTCGACCTTGACCAGATGCACCTGCGGTTCCGGTTTATCGTCGCCGAACCAGGACGCACAGCCGCCGAGCCCCAGAAATAGGAGCAGGGTGAGGGTTTGAAAGACGCGCCGCTGACTGAGCATGGAGTGACTCCCTTTGATGCCCAGTCTAGTCTCTTGCGATTACCTCATCTGCTGAAATAACCCGCACAACACTTCTTGAACTTCTGCCCGCTGGCGCAAGGGCACGCATCATTGCGCCCGGCCTTGAGTTGTACGGTGGGGTCGATGAAATACCAGTGGCCGGCGTTCTGCACGAACGACGAGCGCTCGCGGTGACTGTGCTCACCACTGCCGTCGTGCCAGCGCGCGATAAAGGTCACGAAGGCATGTTCCGGCTGGCCGCCCAAGACCTCGGAGCTTTCCACTTCAAGGCCCAGCCAGGTGCTTTGGGCGCTCCAGTCGCTGATGGACTGCCGATCCAGGCCTGCCTGTTGTGCGGGCAGGGTGGTCGCCACCAGATAATCGATCAGTCCCAGTACGTAGGCGCTGTAGCGCGAACGCATCAAGGCTTCGGCACAAGGCGCCGGATGACCGGCATGGTAATGGCCGCAGCAGGCATCAAGGAGGGTGCCGCTACCGCAGGGGCAAATGGATGTACTCATTGCGTTACCACCAATATTTCCCGAAGTTTTCCGGATTGGCCCAGAACCGTGAGTTGAGCCAATCGGGGACTTGTTTGTAGTCAAGCAGATCATAGGTGAACAGGGTCAACACTTGATCGTCGCGCTGGAAGCGTTCGCTGGCTTGCAGGGCCAGGGAGAAAAAGTCGGTCTCCTGCCAGCCGCTGGCCGGCAAATCCGCCAGCACCGCGATGCGACTGGCGTTGAGGTTACGGACCCCGCCAAGCAAATTCAGGCCATCGCGTTTGGGTAAATGTTCGAGGCAATCGACCACCAGCGCCAGGTCAAACCGGCGCGCCGCCAGTTCAGCAGGCAACGGTCCAGGTGCCGCATGGGCCACACAAGTGTCCGGGTGCGCCAGCTTGAAGGCCTCAAGCGCGGGAAACTCGCTGGCGCCAATCAGCAACAGGCGCGCGGGGGCGTAACGATCAAGCAAAGCGACCAACGCCTGCTGGGGCGTGCGCGAAGAAATACCTGCAATCATCGAAGATCCTCAATCAGAGCTGCCAAGACTAGCCTGCTCAAAGGACCGGGCCTAGAGTTGGTTCGTCCTAAAAGCGCCGATGTGCCGTGAACACGGGGTTAAAACTGCAATGGCCTATTGCTGGCGGAGATTAAAACTCGGGTCTTTACTACCTGAATCGGTTCTAAGCCGATCCCCTCAGGAGAAAACTAGATGAGCATAGTTCGCACAGCATTACCCTTGGTTCTGCTAACCAGTGTGTTGACTGGTTGCGCAGGTTTGCAGAAAACCGACTGGCCGACCTGTGCGGCGGTCGGTGGTGTCGTGGGTGCAGGTCTCGGCGCGACCGAGAGCTCGGCATGGGCGGGGTATGGCGCGCTGCTCGTCGGCGGTACGGCTGCGGCCTATTGCTGGGTTCACGGTGATGGCGACGAAGACGGCGATGGCGTGCCGGATAGCCGCGACAAGTGCCCTGGAACACCTAAAGGCGTGCGCGTCGATGCCGACGGTTGCCCTCCACCGGTGCCTGCACCAGTGGTCGAAGAAGCGGCCGTGGTTAGAGAAGAAGTCATTGTCATTCGCGATGTTCACTTCCAGTTCGACAAGGCCACATTGACCCCTGCCGACAAAGTGGTACTCGATAAAATCGCCACTCGCTTGAAAGGGGAAGCGCCTAACGCCCAACTGACTGTAACCGGTCACACCGACAGCGTGGGCAGCGATACCTATAACCAGAAACTGTCGGATCGTCGTGCGCACTCGGTCGTTGAATACCTGATTTCCCAAGGTGTACCACGCAGCAGCTTCGTGTCTGTCACCGGTGCCGGTGAAAGCCAGCCGGTTGCCGATAACAAAACCGCTGAAGGCCGCTCGATGAACCGTCGCACGGAAATCAAAATCAACCGCTAAACCCTCGTACTCCGCGGCTTGTGCAGTCGCGGATGCGGGTCTTTACTCCTGTGTGACCGGCATTGGCCGGTAACACAGGAGCTTTCACCATGAGTGTTCTCACACGGACCGTCTTGCCGGTTGTACTGCTTGGCAGCCTGTTGACCGGTTGCGCGACTCACAGCGATGGCACCGCCCCCCTCAATCAACGAACCTGGCCAATCTGCAGCGTTATCGGCGGCCTGGTCGGTGGCGGTCTGGGCGCTCTCCAAAGTAGCGGTTGGGCGGCCGGTGGGGCGGCGCTTGGTGTCTTGACCGGTGGCTTGATCTGTTACGCCCAGGATGGCGACGAAGACGATGATGGAGTCTTCGATCGACGCGATCGCTGCCCTGATACGCCCGCCAATACCCCCGTCGAACATCATGGTTGCCCACTGCCGCAGTACCCGGCCAGCGTGAAACCTGAACCTGTGCAATCGGAGGTCATCACCCTGAGCGACGCGGGCGACGTACTGTTTGCCTTCAACCAATCCGAACTGACCCCTGCCGCGCAGAGCAAGCTGGATTCGCTGATGCCCAAACTGCAAAGCGCCGAGGTGGTGAGCATCAAGGTGATCGGTCATACCGACAGCGTCGGCTCGGAAACCTATAACCAGGCACTCTCGGAACGTCGCGCCAGTAGCGTGGCAGCCTACCTGTTGAGCCAGGGCCTGGCGCCGAACAAGCTCACCAGCGAGGGCAAGGGCCAAAGTCAGCCGGTGGCCGATAACGAAACGGAAGAAGGACGGGCGAAAAACCGTCGGGTGGAGTTGCACATCAATCGCTGAGCCCCGTGATAGAGCCGTCGGGCGACAATTTAAGTCAGTCCGGCGGCCATTCGACGGCCTTCATGAAGAATTTTCCGTTGCCCTCTGGCTTATCCCGCGTGGAAGCCGGTACTGTGCGTGCAAAGAATAATTCTCAACGGGGGAGCGTATGAACGTGTTTTGGGGGCTGGGGAAGTTGTTGACCCTGCTGTTCTGGCTGATGGTGCTGGTCAATCAGCTCATGCCGTTTGTCAATCCTCTGCATCTGCTGGTCGATCTGGCCGGCAGCCTGCTGGCATGCCTTCATTTTCTTGAGGCGGTGTTCTGTTTCCGCAGCCTCAGAGGTCGCGCCCACCCTTGGCTTGATCGCCTGAAGATCCTTTTTTTCGGCGTTTTCCACCTGCAAACCATTCCGGCTCCGACCGCGTCTAAGGCTTCCCATGCGTAAACTCTGTCTGCTCGCTGCACTCATCAGCCCGTTGGCCTGCGCCCAGGTGGTGAGCGTCGAAACCAACTCGCTGATGCGTTTGCCCAACACCGCCAGCACCTTGCAGCTGGAACGCCTGGAAGTGGCCGACTACGGCACGTTGTTGATTCCCTCGAATGTGACGGAGGTATCCGTCGGTGAATTGCGTCTGGGTCGTGAAGCGCGGATCGCCATCGTTCCCGGCGAACAGCCGCTTGAGCTGAAGGTCATTCGTGCGCAGTTGTCGGAAGACAGCCAGATCACGGCTCGCGGCGCGCCGGGGTCGTATCTCAAGGCCGCCCGCTCCGGGCGTAACCTGAACTTGCAGATCAAGGCACTGAGTGCGCCGCAATTGTTGGTGGACGCTCGCGGCGGCGCGGGCGCACCGGGTTTCGTCGGTCTCGACGGGGCCAACGGTCAGGCACCGGGTTGTACCTGGGGCCAGGCCGGTCGTGGTGCCGATGGCAGTGATGGCAGCGACGGTCAGCCGGGCGCGCCGGGTGCACTGGTTCGTCTGGAAGTGCCGCGCGATTACCCGGCGGAACTGATCAAGGTTCAGGTGGCCGGCGGTGACGGTGGTGTGGCCGGGCCTGGCGGTAAACCGGGCGCGGGTGGCAAGGCCAAGGGCTGCTTCGTTTACAAGGCTGATGGCGGCAAGAACGGCAGACCAGGTGTTGATGGTCAGCCGGGGCCTGTGGGGGCGGCGGGTTCGGTGACTGTTCAGCGGTTGTAACCCCTGACAGTGATCGTTCCCACGCAGTGGGAACGATCAGGCGCCCTAGAGCATCGGCCGAGCCGCAGCAATCGCCACCAGCACCAACCCGACCATCAGATTAATGCCCACCAACTTGCGAATTTTCCCAAGCGTCGCAGCCCCGGTCGGCCAGTCCTGCGCCGCCACCGTCGTACGCAACTCTGGCAACAACAACGCCTGAATCCGGATAAACAGCGCCGTCATCACCACATACAACCCCATCATCACCTGCACATACCGCGGTGCCGCTTCAAAACTGCTGTACTGCAAATGAATCATGCCCACACCGCTGATTGGCAAAAGCACCACCGCGACCCAGACCCAGCGGAAAAAACCTTGAAACACTTCTACCCACAGCTTCAAACGGGCAGGGCCTTCCAAAGCCTTCATCGCTGCGGGGCGCAAGACCATCCACGCGAAAAACATGCCGCCGACCCAGACCAGGGCGGACAGGACATGCAGGGTGTAAAGGATGCCAAAAGGTGTCATTGAGGTACTCCGTTCTGCGCGGGATTAATTAGCGGGGTATGATAGCGGCCTCTCCGAACCACTGAAAATTTATCCAGCGTTTTTTGCGCCCGACAATCCATGATCAGCACCGAACTCAAAACCACGATCCAGGGCGCCTACTCGCGTTTTCTCGAAGCCAAGAGCCTCAAGCCGCGCTACGGTCAACGCCTGATGATCGCCGAAATTGCCAAGGTCCTCGGTGACATCGACACCGACGACGAAGGCCGGCGCAGTGGCGACCCCGCGATTGTCGCGGTGGAAGCCGGCACCGGTACCGGCAAAACCGTGGCCTACAGCCTGGCCGCCATCCCCACGGCCAAGGCCGCCGGCAAACGCCTGGTGATCGCCACGGCGACCGTGGCCCTGCAAGAACAGATCGTCTACAAGGATTTACCCGACCTGATGCGCAACAGCGGGCTGAACTTCAGTTTCGCCCTGGCCAAGGGGCGCGGGCGCTACATGTGCCTGTCCAAGCTCGACATGTTGCTCCAGGAAGGTCACGCGCAAACCGCCACGGCGCAGCTGTTTGAAGAAGAAGGTTTCAAGATCGAGGTCGACGAGGCCAGTCAGAAGCTGTTCACCAGCATGATCGAGAAACTCGCCGGTAATAAGTGGGACGGCGACCGCGACAGTTGGTCGACCGCACTGGAAGATGCCGACTGGGCGCGCCTGACCACCGATCACAGCCAATGCACCAACCGTCATTGCCCGAACTTCGGCCAGTGCGCCTTCTACAAGGCCCGCGAAGGCATGGGCAAGGTCGACGTGATCGTCACCAACCACGACATGGTCCTGGCCGACCTGGCGCTGGGCGGCGGTGCCGTGCTGCCGGACCCGCGCGACACCATCTACGTGTTCGACGAAGGCCACCACCTGCCGGACAAGGCCATCGGCCATTTCGCCCACTACACGCGTCTGCGTTCCACCGCCGACTGGCTGGAAACCACCGCCAAGAACCTCACCAAATTACTGGCCCAGCATCCGCTGCCGGGCGACCTGGGCAAGTTGATCGAACAAGTGCCGGAGTTGGCGCGGGAAATCAAGACCCAGCAGCAATTCATGTTCAGCGCCTGCGAGCAGGTCGCCGATTTCAAACCCGGCGAAGACGTCGAAGGTCGCGAGCGACCGCGTCATCGCTTCGTCGGTGGGGTCATTCCCGAGCACATGCGCGAAATGGGCATCGAGCTGAAGAAGGGCTTTGCCCGTCTGACTGACCTGTTCACCCGGCTCACCGAACTGCTCAAGGAAGGCATGGATGGCGAGGTCAACATCGGCATCGCCAGCAACCAGGCCGAAGAGTGGTATCCGCTGTTCGGCAGCCTGTTGTCCCGCTCTTCGGGCAACTGGGAATTGTGGGGCGCTTTCACCGCTGAAGACCCGGAAGACAATCCGCCGATGGCTCGCTGGCTGACCCTGGCCGAAAGCGGCTCGCTGTTCGACATCGAGGTCAACGCCAGCCCGATCCTCGCGGCGGAAATGCTCCGTCGCAATTTGTGGAATGTGGCCTACGGCGCTCTGGTGACCTCCGCGACCCTGACCGCGCTCGGCACCTTCGACCGCTTCCGCATGCGCGCCGGCCTGCCGAAAAAAGCCGTGACGGCGGTGGTCCCCAGCCCGTTCCATCACGCCGACGCTGGTGTGTTGCGGGTGCCGGACCTGAAGGCTGATCCGCGTGATGCGCCGGCCCACACCGCGGCGATCATCCGTGACTTGCCAGCCTTGGTGGAAGGTTCACGCGGCACTTTGGTGCTGTTCTCCTCGCGCAAACAGATGCAAGACGTGTTCGACGGTCTCGACCGCGACTGGCGCAAGCAAGTGTTCATTCAAGGCAACCTGTCGAAACAGGAAACCCTGAACAAGCACAAGGCACGGGTCGATGGGGGGGATTCCAGCGTGTTGTTCGGCCTGGCGAGTTTCGCCGAAGGGGTCGACTTGCCCGGTGCATATTGCGAGCACGTGGTGATCGCGAAGATTCCATTCTCGGTGCCCGATGATCCGGTTGAAGCGGCCCTGGCCGAGTGGATCGAGGCTCGGGGTGGCAATCCGTTCATGGAAATCTCCGTGCCGGATGCTTCGCTGAAGCTGGTCCAGGCTTGCGGTCGCTTGCTGCGCACCGAAGAAGATCGCGGCACCATCACCTTGCTCGATCGACGTCTGGTCACCCAGCGTTATGGCAAAGCGATCCTCAATGCGTTGCCACCCTTCCGTCGTGAAATTTCCTGATACACCGGTGGGCAAATTTGCCCACCGCGTTGTCTATCTCTCTGCCATCGCTTTTCCACTGGCCCATCCGGGTCGTTAGGGAGAATTTCGTTCTCATGATTCACCGTTCGCTGCGCCGTTCGTTACCTGCCGTTTTCGCTCTGATGTTCGCAGCCCCTTTGCTGGCGGCTCCTGCCGGCCAACAGACGCTGTTCAACTTTGTGCGCCCCGCCGATGTGGTCCAGGTGGCGACTCAGGACGCCAGCCTGCCGCAATCCAACGCCGAGCAAACGGCCGAAGGCGAAGTGCTGCGTCGGGTGACGTTCAACCCGGTGGCACAACCGACCTTGCGTCTGACCCCGCAAACCGGCGCCTGGGACTGGTCGCAGTCGGGCTTCATGAGTTTGCGGATTCAGAGCGCAATGAACTGGGCCGTGACCCTGTACGTGAAAATCCAGAGCAACGACGGCAAAACGCTGGTCAGCCGCGTCGACTTGCCGGCCGGCCCTGCGCAAACCTTGTTGGTGCCGCTGCAGCCCTTTACGCCTTTGAGCCTTGGCCTGAAAGCCGGCCCGCCGATGCCGATGACGTTTGAGGGGCAGCGCGTATTGCTGGCCAGCAGCGCCGGTGAGCTGGAGCGCAGCCAAGTGGTGTCGGTGACCTTGTCGATGGATCAGCCGAAAGTCGCGCAAAGCATTCTGCTGGAACGCTTTGGCGTGCAGGCCGGCGATGCGGTTACCCAAGCGGCTTTTGGCGGCCTTGTAGACGCTTATGGCCAGTCGACCCGGGCCAAATGGCCAGAGAAAGTCAGCAGCGACGAGCAACTGAAAAGCGCCGCCGCCAAGGAACAGCAGCAACTGAAAACCTGGCTGGCCGAGCGCGAGAAGTCGTCCCTGGACAAGTTCGGTGGCTGGAACAAAGGCCCGGCATTCAAGGCCAGCGGCTTTTTCCGCACTGAGAAGCGCGACGGTCGCTGGTATCTGGTGACGCCGGAAGGCCATCCGTTCTATTCGCTAGGGGTCAACACCGTCACTCCGGATGTCGATCAGACCTACGTCGCCGGCCGCGAGTGGATGTTTGAATCGCTGCCCAAACCCGACGAGCCTCTGGCCAGCCACTATGGCGAAGGCGATAACCGTGGAGGCAACGGCGTCGATCAGGGCCGTGGCTACAATGCCGGTCGCTGGTATGACTTCTATGGCGCCAACTTGCAGCGTCTGTATGGCGCATCTTGCGCTCAGGGCAGCGACACTAAGGCGGGTGTCGCTGAAGCCGCCAAGGCCGACGCCGTTGAGGCAACAGCCGAGAAGGCTGCTGAGCAACCTGTCGTTCCTTCGACGGCCGAATCCGGTGTCGCCGAAGCCGCCAAGACCGGCGCCGTTGAAGCGACCGCCGCGAAAGCAGCTGAGCAAACACCTGCCGAACCCTGCAAAACGGTGGTTGATGAACAGCGCTGGGCCAGCCACACCCTTGATCGCCTGCAAGCCTGGGGCTTCAACACCATCGGCAACTGGAGCGCCCCGGCGCTGGCCAACGCTGATCGCGTGCCGTACACCTTGCCGCTGTCGATTGTCGGCGATTACGCCAGCATCAGCACCGGCACCGACTGGTGGGGCGGTATGCCCGACCCGTTCGACCCACGATTCGCCATGGCCACCGAACGTGCCGTGGCCATCGCCGCCCGTGATCATCGCGACGATCCATGGCTGATCGGCTACTTTGCCGACAACGAATTGGCCTGGGCCGGCCCCGGCGACGACCCGAAAGCCCGTTACGCCTTGGCCTACGGCACCTTGAAAATGACCACCGACGTGCCGGCCAAACGCGCGTTCCTCAAGCAATTGCGGGATAAATACCGCAATCAGGCGGGCCTTTCCAAAGCCTGGGGCATTGATTTGCCGGCCTGGGAATTGATGGAAGACCCGGGCTTCGTGCCGCCGCTGCCAAGCGCCGAATACCCGGAAATCGAAGCCGACTTCAAATACTTCCAGAAGGTCTTCGCCGACACGTACTTCAAGACCCTCTCCGATTCGCTCAAGTGGCACGCGCCGAATCAGCTGTTGCTGGGTGGCCGGTTTGCCATCAGCACCCCGGAAGCGGTTGAGTCCTGCGCCCAGTATTGCGACGTGTTGAGCTTCAACATGTACACCCTGCAACCGCAAGACGGTTACGACTTCGCCAAGCTGCGCAGCCTGGACAAACCGGTGCTGATCACCGAGTTCAACTTCGGCTCCGCGGATCGCGGCCCGTTCTGGGGCGGCGTGACGCAATTGGCGAAGGAAGAAGATCGTGGGCCGGCGTATGCCAATTTCCTCAAACAGGCGATGAGCGAACCGTCGATCGTCGGCGTGCACTGGTTCCAATACCTTGACCAACCGGTGACCGGTCGTCTGCTGGATGGCGAGAACGGTCACTTCGGGCTGGTGGGCATTACCGATCTGCCGTTCCAGGGTTTCGTCGATAGCGTGCGCAAGAGCAATTTGCAGACCGTCGATCAGCTCGGTAAAGAGGCCGAGAAGGCCAAGGCTGAGGCGGATAAAGCCGGTCAAGCAACTGAGGGCGGCAGAAAAGGCGAGGCTGGCAAAGGCGCAGGGCAGGGCGCTGGCCATGCGGGTGGGCATTCCGGCAATGGCCACTGAGTGCTGACAGGTACGTAAGATTTTCTGAGTGTTTCACCCGGGCGGGATGGCGACCGCCCGGCCCTGCCCTGTTCCCAAAACCTTTAATGGCTGGAACAATACGGCCACTTTGTAGAGTGTTTATCCAGAGGAGTTGCGGGTGCAGATTCAGGGTTTTTACGAGCTGAAGTTCGAAGCGGTGCGTGAGGCTTTCTCGGCGCTGTTCGACGATCCTCAGGAACGCGGCGCAGCGTTGTGCATCCAGATTGGCGGTGAAACCGTGGTCGACCTGTGGGCCGGCAGCGCTGACAAGGACGGTACCGAAGCCTGGCACAGCGACACCATCGCCAATCTGTTCTCCTGCACCAAGACTTTTACCGCGGTGACCGCCCTGCAACTGGTGGCCGAAGGCAAGCTGCAACTGGATGCACCGGTTGCCCGCTACTGGCCCGAGTTCGCTGCCGCCGGCAAAGAGTCCGTGACCCTGCGTCAATTGCTTTGCCATCAGGCCGGTCTGCCGGCACTGCGTGAGCTGTTGGCCCCGGAAGCCCTTTACGACTGGCAAACCATGGTTGATGCCCTGGCCGCCGAAGAACCGTGGTGGACGCCGGGCGTCGGTCACGGTTACGCCGCGATCACCTACGGCTGGCTGGTTGGTGAGTTGCTGCGCCGTGCCGACGGTCGTGGGCCGGGTGAGTCCATCGTGGCGCGGATCGCGAAGCCTTTGGGGCTGGATTTCCACGTCGGCCTGGCGGACCAGGAGTTCCATCGCGTGGCGCACATCGCTCGTGGCAAGGGCAATGTCGGCGATGCCGCCGCCCAGCGCTTGCTGCAAGTGACCATGCGCGAGCCGACG
This sequence comes from Pseudomonas sp. PMCC200344, assembly GCF_030053095.1. Taxonomy (NCBI): domain Bacteria; kingdom Pseudomonadati; phylum Pseudomonadota; class Gammaproteobacteria; order Pseudomonadales; family Pseudomonadaceae; genus Pseudomonas; species Pseudomonas sp. PMCC200344. Next base: position 1,461,195 of record NZ_CP125618.1, read on the forward strand.
GCCATGACCACGAGGGCGTTCACCAACCCGCCGTCGATCATGACCAGCACCAACAAACCCGAGTGGCGGCGCATGCAGCAGCCGGCCGCCAATGGCCACGGCAATGCCCGCAGCCTGGCCGGGTTCTATGCCGGTCTGCTCGATGGCAGCTTACTGGAAAGCGAAATGCTCGACGAAATGACACGCGAGCACAGCCTCGGCGAGGACAAGACTTTACTGACCCGGACCCGTTTCGGCCTGGGTTGCATGCTCGACCAACCGGACGTCCCCAACGCCACCTACGGCCTCGGCCCTCGCGCGTTCGGCCATCCGGGTGCCGGCGGTTCCACCGGTTTTGCTGACCCGGAACACGATGTGGCCTTCGGCTTTGTGACAAATACCCTAGGGCCGTACGTCTTGATGGACCCGCGCGCACAAAAGCTGGTGCGGGCACTGGCCACTTGTCTGTAAAACGCGCTCAGGGGTTCCAAGGCCGGAACCCCGAGGCCTTTATGGTTTCCAAGCGTCTGTTTATCCGGGTCAACCCGGCCTGATTTTTCATTACTTCATTTTGTGGATATCCAATGTCATCCAATAAAACTCTCGCTTTGGCCCTGTGCTTCGCTATTACCGGTTGCGCACAAACTCCACAAAATGACTCGGATGGCAGCAGCTGGTGGCCGTTCGGTTCTTCCGACAAAGTCGCCGCTAAAAACCCGGCTCCGGCCCCGGCACCCCTCAAGCCTGCCGCGACCGCCCCGGTGGCCAAGACAGAAAGCTCCAGCCCTTGGTACTGGCCGTTCGGTTCCGATGACGGCGCCGACAAGACGCCTGCCAAGCCTGAAGTGAAAGCTGAAGCCAAGCCTGAAGCCAAACCGGTCGAGGTGGCCAAGGCTGAGGCCGATGCCGGTGGCAAATGGTGGTGGCCGTTCGGCGGCAAAGAGCAAAGCACTGCCAAAGCCGTGCCGATGCCCGATCCTAAAGTCACCCAGGCCTGGCTCGACGACTACGAACCGCGCCTGCGCGAAGCGATCAAGGGCAGCAACCTGCAACTCGAGCGCCGTGAAAACGTATTGGTGGTGACCGCGCCGGTAGATGGCTCGTTCAACCCTGACCGTCCGGCCATGCTGCTGCCGGTGACCCTCGGCCCGTTCACTCGCGTCGCGAAAATCCTCGAAGTTGATCCAAAGACTGCCGTGCTGGTGCTCGGCCACAGTGATACGTCGGGCGCCGCACCGGCCAACGTGAAACTGAGCCAGGAGCGTGCCCAGGCCGTGGCAGCGATTTTCCGCCTCAGCGGTCTGCAGCGTGATCGTCTGATGCTGCGCGGTATGGGTGGCGAAGCTCCGCGTGCTGCCAACGACAGCAATGAAGGCCGAGCCTTGAACCGTCGCGTCGAACTGCTGGTAACACCGCAAAACACCATGGTCGCGTTGCTGAGCAAGTACAACATGCCAGCCCCGGCGCCAGTGAAGGTGGTCGCTGCCCAGGACGTCAAGCCAGTGGTCAAACCAGTCACCCCTGCGCCAGCCGCGAAGAAAGCGGCTGTGCCTGCTGCGAAAAAAGCCCCGGCCAAGAAAGCCGCCGCCAAGAAGACGCCTGCTAAAACCGCGACTCCGGCGAAAAAGACCGCTCCGGCCAAAGCCGCTGCCGACTCGAAAAAAGCCACCGCCGCTGCTGCCGACGGCGACGCCACAAAGAAGTGATTCGTTAACCAAAAGGAATGCGCCATGACCCAGGGCCTGGCTGATATGCGTCGCGACTACACCCGTGATGGCCTGACCGAGGCGCAAGCCCCGGCTGAGCCATTCGCGCTGTTCCATCAGTGGTTCGCCGACGCGGTGAAAACCGAGCAGGCGCCGGTGGAAGCCAACGCCATGACCCTGGCCACCGTCGATCAGAACGGTCGGCCGCATTGCCGCATTCTGCTGCTCAAGGGGCTGGACGAGCAGGGCTTCACTTTCTTCACCAACTACGACAGCGCCAAGGGCCAGCATCTGGCCGCGAATCCGTTCGCGGCCATGACTTTTTTCTGGCCGGCCCTGGAGCGCCAGGTGCGGATCGAAGGGCGGGTGGTGAAAGTCACGCCTGAAGAGTCCGACGCCTATTTTCAGGTCCGTCCACTGGGCAGCCGCCTCGGTGCCTGGGCTTCGCCTCAGAGCCGGGTGATCGCCGATCGCGCCGAACTGCAATCGCTGCTCAAGAACACCGAGCAACGTTTCAGCGACACGCAACCTCATTGCCCTGAGCATTGGGGCGGTTATCGCTTGTTACCGGAGCGCATCGAGTTCTGGCAGGGCCGTCCGAGCCGCCTGCACGATCGCCTCAACTACCGTTTGCAGGGCGCCGACTGGATTCTTGAACGTCTGGCACCCTAAGCAGTCTACCGATCGGGATAGCCTGTCGCAGCGGCTTCAAGCCACTGTGGCAGGTCTCGGCGCTTGATTTTCTGCGCTTGAGCGTTCGCCAGTTGCTGGAGCATGAAAGCCTTTTTCTGCTCGTCTTTACCCGCCAGTGCCAACGCCAGATCGCGGTCCATCCAGCGTTTGATCCGCACGTATAGCCACCAGTGGAAATACAAACCGGCAACGGTAGTGACGACAATGATGAAGTAATCCATGACAATCCTTGGGTAAGCGGCGCAGATTCCGGAATTTACCGCTGCTGTGTGGTGAGTTCGTGGAGGTGCCTGTACCGGGCCTGAATCAAACCAATTTTATCCGGGCGAGGCCGTGACAGGCGTCAAGTTGCGGAGTTTAATGAATACTTGTCCTTTGGAGTTGATGCTATGCGTAAGTCTGTTCTGCTGGTTGCTTCCTTTTCCACGATGGCGATGTTGCTCACTGGTTGCCAGTCCAGCCTGACCGGTGACTCCTACTCCCGTGACGAAGCGCGTCGCGTGCAGACCGTTCGCATGGGCACCATCGAATCCCTGCGACCGGTCAAAATCGAAGGCACCAAAACCCCGATCGGCGGCCTTGCCGGCGCGGCGGTGGGCGGTGTTGGCGGCAGCGCTATCGGTGGCGGTCGCGGCAGCATCGTTGCTGCGGTTATCGGCGCCGTTGCTGGCGGCCTGATCGGCTCGGCCACCGAAGAAGGCCTGACCCGCGCCCAAGGTGTGGAAATCACTGTTCGCGAAGACGACGGCAGCATGCGCGCCTACGTGCAACAGGTTCAGGAGAATGAAGTATTCCGTGTGGGCGAGCGAGTGCGGATTGCTACTGTTGATGGGACTAGCCGCGTTTCGCATTAAGCGGGAACGGGTAATAAAGCAAAACCCCGATCAGGTGACTGGTCGGGGTTTTGTGTTTTTTGGGAGTGTTACGAGATGAAGCGGGTGCCGGTTCGGCGATGAGTATCAGGACTCAACGCCGATGTATAAGGCCAGTTCGTGGGGCAAAGATGTTTTTAGTATCGCTTCTATTTGCCGAATTTTGGCTTGGCTCAAAGGAACTTCTCCGACAGCTCCTTCGTTGAAGTTTCTCCAGTTCATTATCTCCATTACCGCGTCCTCGTGATCTTTAGATACATCGAGCTCGAATTTCAGCGAGTCATCCTCGCTGTCATCTATCAAGAAACCACTGATGCATAGATGCATTTTTTTACTCTCACTTGTTGGTTCTTCTTTTGGATTTGGCGTCCTCAAGTCGAGCGCCTGTTTCCGGATTAAATTCACCTAAGTGTTTTCCTTGCTTGTCGTATATTTCGACCGTGCCATGCATGGAGTCCCATTCGTAGATTCGACCTTTTCGGTCCTTCCATCGCTTACGTTCTGCTCCGCCACCTTTGACGTTGGTCTTGGACTTCACTTTCACAGCATCAGGATATGCCGTAAGTCCCTTTGGGGCGGGGTGGTGAGTGAAGTCTCCGGCTCGGGTACTAACAACAATGTAAACCGGCTTAACCCCAGAATTCGCTGGAAACACAAGAATGAAATCCTTGTACTCAGGCGGGTAAACCGGATTCACGATGATGCTATCCGCCGCTTTCGTCGGCGGATAAACCCAAATATGCGGCGCTTGTGGTGCCGCTTCCAGCGCTGGAATGCCGAGGATGTCGGAACCATCCACAGCCGGTGTCCAGATCAGTTCAACACCATCCCCCAGATCCGCCACCTGCTGACTGCCGTGCAATGCGAACTGCGCGACATCGACCATTTCCCAATCGCGGTTCTTGCCGGTGTAGAAACCGTATCCCTTGAGGCTGCCGTCAGCCTGTTGCTCGACTCTCAGCCGAACGCGGGTGCGGGCCTGTTCCAGGGTGCGTAATTGTTCTTCGGTGTAGAGGGCGCTGTCGTCCAGGCCGGGTACCCAGAAAATTGCGGCCAGGCCGGCCAATACGGTAGCTCCAGTTGCGCCGAGTGCTGCGGCCGGAATGACGAGAGTCGGCGTACGGAGTGCAAGACGGCCAATACCGAGCGAAACGGTACTGCCACTGATCGTTTCAAGATTCAGCAGCCCGGCATCGTCTACCTCACGAGCGCCGAGCCAGGCGACTTCTCCGTAGTCCTTCAGACTGTCGGTGGGCACCATCCCCGAAGGATTCGAGTAATCGATGATGGCGTCCGGCAGCTTGCAGGACTTGGCAAAGACGCAGCCCGCGCGAACGGTTTCGTGCTTTTTCGCGCCAACCTCACGACTCCGTTCGAAGGCGTCTTGCCTCGCGAGCATGGCGTCGTAAGCGTTTTGTCTGGCATCCCGCGCGGCCAGTTCGGTGGCCGTCATAAAGCGGTGAGTGACGTGATGACCGTCGCCTGACGGAGGGTTCTGAACCCGGGGAATGTCCTTATTGCCAGCCACTGATCTTCCTTGCGTTCGTCCGTCGACAGCCCCCAACAAAGGGGCTGTGCGACGTTAACGAACGAGGCTGGTCGTGGCTGTAGGACGAGTCTTGAATGACTCTAGGAGTTGTCTCTGTTGATCAGGATTGCAGCGCGGCGCTCTTGTGACTCGCCGCCGCCGTGACCGCATAACCAATCAGCGCCGCCAGTATCGACCCGGTCAAAATCCCCATCCGATCCATCCCGGCGTATTCACTGGCGCCGGGCACGAAGGCCAGGGATCCGACAAACAGGCTCATGGTGAAGCCGATACCGCAGAGGATTGCCACGCCCATCACCTGGCCCCAATTGGCGCCTTGGGGCAGGGCGGCGATGCCGATTTTCACAGCCAGCCAGGTCAGGCCGAAGACGCCGAGGGTTTTGCCCAGCAGCAGGCCGACCGCGATGCCCATGGGAACGTGGTGGGTGAAGCTTTCCATGGTCACGCCGCTCAGGGACAGGCCGGCGTTGGCGAAGGCGAACAGCGGCAGGATGCCGTAGGCCACCCACGGATGCAGGGCGTGTTCGAGGGTCAGCAGCGGCGAAGGTTCGGCGTTTTTCGTGCGCAGCGGAATGCAGAAGGCCAGGGTCACACCGGCCAGAGTCGCGTGGACGCCGCTCTTGAGCACGCAAACCCAAAGGATCAGGCCGATGATCATGTACGGCCCGAGCTTGACCACCCCGAGCCGGTTCATCGCGATCAGTGCCACGATGCACGTCGCGGCCAGAGACAGCGAAAGGGTCGAGAGCGTACCCGAGTAGAAGATCGCAATGACGATGATTGCGCCGAGGTCGTCAATAATCGCCAAAGTCATCAGGAAAAGCTTCAGCGACACCGGTACCCGCTTACCCAGCAGGGCCAGTACGCCGAGGGCGAAGGCGATGTCGGTGGCCATCGGGATGGCCCAGCCACTCAGGGCTGCCGGGTCATCGCGGTTCAGAAACCAGTAGAGCAGCGCCGGAACCACCATGCCGCCAATCGCCGCCGCGCCGGGCAGGACAATTTGCGACGGTTTCGACAGTTGACCGTCAAGGACTTCGCGCTTCACTTCCAGCCCGATCAGCAGGAAGAACAGGGCCATCAGGCCGTCGTTGATCCACAGCAGCGCCGGTTTGGCGATCTGCAACGCGCCGACCTGCGCCACTACCGGCGTGTCCAGAAAGCTGCTGTAAAGCCACGACAGCGGGGAATTGTTGATGATCAAAGCCAGGGCAGCAGCGGCGATCAATAACAGACCGCTAGCAGCTTCCAACTGGAAGAAACGCGTGAAAGTGCTACGCAGAGGCAAGGTCGCTCTCCATCGATGAATTCAAAAGGTGGCACACCCTAACCTGTACCGTTAGTTGTTAAAACAAAAGTTATATTCTTTTTTGTTATATGCCGTTACAACGTGAACGACCGGCAGGGACCTGAGCCTAGCAGTTGTCCGGCGTATTGAACCTCAGCTGTACCTGTGCGTGATGTAGGTTTTTTCCTAAGCTTGTTAGCTGAGCCTTGCAACAAGGCCGAATCAACGAGAAAACCACCATGAGCGACAACCGACAGTGGGCCCGCGAAGCCATCCGGATCATCGAAGCCGACTTCCAGCGCAGCGCCGACACCCACCTGATTCCCTTGCCGCTGCCGGGTTTTCCGGGCATCGAATTGTATTTCAAGGATGAGTCCAGCCATCCCACCGGCAGCCTGAAGCACCGTTTGGCGCGCTCGCTGTTTCTGTATGCGCTGTGTAACGGCTGGCTCAAGCCCGGGGCGCCGGTGATTGAAGCGTCCAGTGGTTCGACGGCGATTTCCGAGGCGTACTTCGCCAGTTTGCTGGGCTTGCCGTTCATTGCGGTGATGCCGGCGACCACCTCCAAAGAGAAGATTGCGCAGATCGCCTTCTACGGTGGCAAAAGTCATCTGGTCGATGATCCGACGCAGATCTACGCCGAATCCGAGCGCCTGGCCCGAGAACACGATGGGCATTTCATCGACCAGTTCACCTATGCCGAGCGCGCTACCGACTGGCGGGCGAACAACAACATCGCCGAGTCGATCTTCCAGCAAATGCGCTTCGAACTGCACCCCGAGCCGAACTGGCTGATCTCCAGCCCCGGCACCGGCGGCACCACCGCGACGCTGGGCCGTTACGTACGTTACCGTCAGCATTGCACCCGCGTGCTCTGCGCCGATGCCGAGCGTTCGGTGTTCTTCGATTACTACCAGACCGGCGACGCCAGTCTGCGCCTGGATTGCGGTTCGCGGATTGAAGGCATTGGCCGGCCTCGGGTAGAAGCGTCGTTCCTGCCCAAAGTGATCGATGCGATGGTCAAGGTGCCGGACGCGTTATCTCTGGCGGCCATGCATTACCTGGCGCAGCGTTTGGGACGTCGGGTGGGCGGGTCGAGCGGGACCAACCTGATTGGCGCCTTGATGGCGGCCCAGCAGATGGCGGCGGCGGGGGAGTCGGGGTCAATCGTGGCGATTCTGTGTGATGGCGGCGAGCGCTATGCCACCACCTATTACGATCAGGCTTGGCTCAAGGCCCAGGGGTATGAGTTGAGCGGTTTGATGGATGCCGTGGCGGGGAGTGTTGAGCGCGGCGAGCCGCTGCCGGGCACCGTGCTGCGCGCCAATATCTGACACAACGCTGAACCAATGTGGGAGCGAGCCTGCTCGCGAAATGGATAGTTCAGTCAACATATCTGTTGAATGTTAATCCGCTTTCGCGAGCAGGCTCGCTCCCACAGGGTTTTGCATTTACTCCAGGTGCAGGTCAGGCCTCGAGGCCGAGGATGTCGCGGGCCACAGCTTCTGCAATCCGAATCCCATCGACACCCGCTGACAGAATCCCGCCCGCATAACCCGCGCCTTCACCCGCCGGGAACAAGCCTTTCACGTTCAGGCTCTGCATCGACTCGTCACGGGTAATCCGCAGCGGCGACGACGTACGCGTCTCGATCCCGGTCAACACGGCGTCGTGCAGCGAGTAACCGCGAATCTGCTTCTCGAACGCTGGCAAGGCTTCGCGAATGGCTTCAATGGCGAACGCCGGCAAGGCCAACGCCAAATCACCCAAGGCAACCCCCGGTTTGTAGGACGGTTCTACGCTGCCCAACTCGGTGGACGGCTTGCCGGCAATGAAGTCGCCGACCAGTTGCGCCGGCGCTTCGTAGTTGCTGCCGCCCAGCACAAAGGCGTGGGATTCCAGGCGTTCCTGCAACTCGATACCCGCCAGCGGGCCGCCCGGATAATCGACTTCCGGGGTGATCCCGACGACGATCCCGGAGTTGGCGTTGCGTTCGTTACGCGAGTACTGGCTCATGCCGTTGGTGACCACGCGGCCTGGCTCGGAGGTCGCCGCCACCACGGTGCCGCCCGGGCACATGCAGAAGCTGTAGACCGAACGTCCGTTGCTGGCGTGGTGCACCAGTTTGTAGTCGGCAGCCCCGAGTTTCGGGTGGCCGGCGTACTTGCCCAGACGCGCGCGGTCGATCAGCGATTGCGGGTGTTCGATGCGGAAACCCACCGAAAACGGCTTGGCTTCCATGAACACGCCACGGCCGTGGAGCATGCGGAAAGTGTCCCGGGCGCTGTGACCGAGGGCCAGAATCACGTGTTTCGAATGGATCTGCTCGCCGCCATCGAGCTCGACGCCGACCAGTTGGCCGTCCTCGATCAACACATCGGTCACCCGCTGCTGGAAGCGCACTTCGCCACCCAACGCGCGAATCTGCTCACGCATGTTTTCCACAACACCGGTCAGACGGAACGTACCGATGTGCGGTTTGCTGACGTAGAGGATTTCTTCCGGCGCACCGGCCTTGACGAACTCGTGCAGGACTTTGCGACCGATGAACTTCGGGTCCTTGATCTGGCTGTAGAGCTTGCCGTCGGAGAATGTCCCCGCGCCACCTTCACCGAACTGCACGTTGGATTCCGGGTTAAGCACGCTTTTACGCCACAGGCCCCAAGTGTCCTTGGTGCGCTGACGCACTTCGGTGCCGCGCTCGAGGATGATCGGCTTGAAGCCCATTTGCGCGAGCAGCAGCCCGGCGAAAATCCCGCACGGACCGAAGCCCACGACGACAGGACGTTGCTCAAGATCAGCCGGCGCCTGGCCGACCGCTTTGTAGCTGACATCCGGCGCCACGTTGACGTTACGGTCATCGGCGAACGTGTGCAGCACCGCCGCCTCATCGCGAACGTTGAGGTCGATGGTGTAGATGAAGCACAGTTCGGAGGACTTTTTGCGCGCATCGTAGCTGCGCTTGAACAAGGTGAAGTCGAGCAGGTCATCACTGGTGATGCCCAGGCGCTGCACGATGGCAGGGCGCAGGTCTTCTTCGGGATGGTCGATGGGCAGCTTGAGTTCGGTGATTCGTAACATGACAGGATCCGGTTCGCGGGGCGCACAACTGCGCCAAGGCGTTTGAAGCCCGCGATTATAAGCCTCAAAGAATGATTCCCGTGAGGCTAAAACGATCAGTCGTTACGCGATCCGCCGAAATACCCGCAGCCACGCTGAACCTGGCCGTCGACGCGCAGTTCGGCGCTCATGTGCTGGACACTGCCGGTGCTGCTGTCGACGCAACGTTGCGGTGCCACCCACAATTCGATGTGCTGGTTATTGGCTTCAGTGCTGAGGTTGAAGCGGCCATCGCCCAGTTGCTCTTCAACGTAGGGCACGGCCAATGGCGGCTGACCGGCGCGCTCGATGACCATGCCTTTGCCGCTGACTTTGACGTTCCACTCAGGCCCATGGCCGGCGGCGCGCAGAATCAGCACTTTGAAATTCGGATCGTTGCACGCGGTGCCCGAGCGCTCGACGCGGTACAGCTGCGCAAGATCGAGGCGGCTGTCGGCACCGCTGGCAACGATCCGGCCGCGTACGTCGGCAAACAGCTTGCCTTGGGCATCGGCTAGGGTTGCGGCCTCTTGCAGGACGCTGGTGCCGCCGGTGTCGTTGACCACATAACTGCGCTGCTCATTGCACGGCTGGAACAACAGTTTGCCGTCGGCCGCCGTCAACTGGCCCTGCATGCGGGTCTGGCCCACGTGGGAGGCACTTTCACGCGGGCCATCGAAAAACTGGCATGCGGCAAACAGCGGAAGCAGGGCAACAAGGACTAAGGAACGGGCAACACGCATCTTTGAGTCTCCAGACAAGTGCCGCCACGTTACTCAGCCTGACCGTTCATCACAAGGGTTTAGCCCACGTGAAAGGTCTGACCTGTTTGCAGGCCTTCCACGCTTTTGGCGTAGGCCAATGCCACATCCGCTGCCGGAACCGGTTTGTAGCCGCGGAAATACGGCGCGTAGCTGCCCATGGCTTCGACCAGTACGTTCGGGCTCACTGAGTTGACGCGCAGGCCGCGAGGCAGTTCGATGGCGGCGGCGCGGACGAAGCTGTCCAGAGCACCATTGACCAGTGCTGCCGAAGCGCCGCTGCGAATTGGGTCGTGGCTGAGCACACCAGTGGTGAAGGTGAACGAGGCGCCGTCATTGGCGAACTCGCGACCGATCAGCAGCAGATTGACCTGGCCCATCAACTTGTCTTTCAAGCCCAGGGCAAAACTGTCTTCGGTCATTTCGCTCAAGGGGGCAAAGGTCACGTTGCCAGCGGCGCAGACCAGTGCATCGAACTTGCCGGTTTTCTCGAACAGCTTGCGAATCGAAGCGCTGTCGCTGATATCCACATGGTAATCACCGCTGTTGCGGCCGATACGGATGATTTCGTGACGCTCGGACAGCTCCTTGTCGACCGCCGAACCGATGGTGCCGCCTGCGCCTATCAAAAGAATTTTCATGCTGCTGATTCTCGAGTGGGTTGAAAGAGGCTTAAGTCTAGAGTGGTTTTTTCCATTGATAAGCGCGCTAATAGGCAACCTTTGGTTTTCAAATGGAAACAATCCATGAGCGAAATGGATGATCTGGCAGCGTTTGCGGTGTTGATCGAAGCGGGGAGTTTTACCTTGGCGGCGCAGCAATTGGGGTGCAGCAAGGGGCAGTTATCCAAGCGCATCAGCCAACTGGAATCGCGGTTTTCAGTGGTGCTGCTGCAACGCACCACCCGCCGTTTGAGCCTGACCGCCGCGGGTGCGGCGCTGTTGCCGCAAGCCCAGGCGCTCGTAGTCCAGGTCGAGAGGGCACGTCAGGCATTGGCGCGGTTGAAGGATGACATGGCCGGGCCGGTGCGTATGACGGTTCCGGTATCGCTGGGGGAAACCTTCTTCGATGGCTTGTTGCTGGAGTTCTCTGGCAAATATCCCGAGGTGCAGATCGAGCTGGACCTGAGCAACAACTACCGTGATTTGTCCCGCGACGGGTTTGATCTCGCGGTTCGCTCCGAGGTGGGCAATGACGAACGCCTGGTGGCCCGACCGCTATTAGCCTGGCACGAAATGACCTGCGCCAGCCCGGCCTACCTAGAGCAATACGGCGAACCGTTAACGCCTCAAGCACTCGCTGAACACCGCTGTCTGCTCAACAGTCATTACAGCGGTCGCGAAGAGTGGCTCTATCACCAGCAACACGAGTTGCTGCGGGTACGGGTTTCGGGGCCGTTCGCCAGCAACCATTACAGCTTGCTGAAGAAAGCGGCACTGGCCGGTGCCGGCATTGCGCGGTTGCCGTCCTACCTGCTGCAAGCGGAATTGGCTGACGGCCGTTTGCTCTGGCTCCTGCGTGGCTATCAGACGCGCAGAATGCCGATGTACCTGGTTCACCCGTATCAGGGCGGTTTGCCGAAGCGCACGCAGGTGTTGGCGGATTACCTGATAGGCTGGTTCAAGCGCAGCGGTGAAGCGCTGGATCGGCTCCAGCACACCACATAGATCTCTGTGGGAGCGAGCCTGCTCGCGAAAGCGGTAGGGCAGACAACATTTCTGTTGAATGTGAAATTGCATTCGCGAGCAGGCTCGCTCCCACAGGGTGATCTTCGTGGTCAGGCTTCTTGTGGGGCGATTTGATCCAGCGCCCGATTCACCGCCAGCTCGCCCAGCATGATGCTTTGCTGGATACCGAGCAGCAAGACGTTGTAGCTTGCAGGAAGTAACACGGACACTGATTAAACACGCTCTCCAAAACACCCAATATCCCCTGTGCGAGCTTGCTCGCGATGACGGAGGGTCAGTCGGAATCAATGTTGACTGTCACACCGCTATCGCGAGCAAGCTCGCTCCCACAGGGATCTTCATCGTTGCCGAGTTTGTGTGAGGCACAAAAAAAACGGCCCGAAGGCCGTTTTTTGTTTACCGCAAAGACTCAACCACCCAAGTACGCTTCACGTACTTTCGGATCAGTCAGCAGGGCTTCCCCAGTGCCTGTCATTACCACCCGGCCGTTCTCCAGAACGTACGCACGGTCGGCAATTTTCAGCGCCTGGTTGGCGTTCTGCTCCACCAGGAACACCGTCACACCGTCCTTGCGCAGCTGTTCGATGATGTCGAAGATCTGCTGGATGATGATCGGTGCCAGGCCCAACGAAGGTTCGTCGAGCAGCAGCAGCTTGGGTTTGCTCATCAGCGCACGGCCGATGGCGAGCATTTGCTGTTCGCCGCCGGACATGGTGCCGCCGCGTTGGGCGAAGCGTTCTTTCAGGCGTGGGAAAAGTCCGAGAACCTTGTCCATCTGTTCCTGATAATCGCCCTTATCGGTGAAGAAACCGCCCATGGCGAGGTTTTCTTCCACGGTCAGACGGGCAAACACTCGACGACCTTCCGGAACCACGGCGATGCTCTTGCGCATGATCTGCGCCGAGGTCTGCCCCACGAGCTCTTCACCCATGTACTTGATGCTGCCGCTGTGGGCTTGCGGCGAACCGCAAAGCGTCATCAGCAAGGTGGATTTGCCCGCGCCGTTGGCGCCGATCAGGGTAACGATTTCGCCCTGACGGATTTCCACGTTGACGCTGTGCAAGGCCTGGATCTTGCCGTAGAAGGTGGAAACGTTTTCGAATTGCAGCATTTACGCTTCCCCCAGGTAGGCTTTGATCACTTCGGGATTGTCGCGGATCTGTTCCGGCGTGCCGTTGGCCAGAGGCGTGCCCTGGTTGATCACGACGATGTGGTCGGAAATGCTCATGACCAGTTTCATGTCGTGTTCGATCAGCAGCACGGTGACGTTGTGCTCTTCACGCAGCATGCTGATCAACGCTTTAAGATCTTCGGTTTCCTTCGGGTTCAGGCCGGCGGCCGGTTCGTCGAGCATGAGGATCCGCGGGCGGGTCATCATGCAGCGAGCGATTTCCAGACGACGTTGCTGACCGTAGGCCAGGGTACCGGCCGGACGGTTGGCGAACGCCTTCAGGTTGACCTTGTCCAGCCAGAATTCGGCGAACTCCATGGCCTCGCGCTCGCTCTTGCGGAACGCCGGGGTCTTGAACAGACCGGCCAGGAAGTTGGTGTTCAGGTGACGGTGCTGGGCGATCAAGAGGTTCTCGACCGCCGTCATGTCCTTGAACAACCGCACGTTCTGAAAGGTGCGCACTACGCCTTTGAGGGCAATCTTGTGGCCGGGCAGGCCTTGGATCGGCTCGCCGTCCAGCAGGATGCTGCCGCCACTCGGCTGGTAGAAACCGGTCAGGCAGTTGAACACGGTGGTCTTGCCGGCGCCGTTGGGGCCGATCAGTGCCACGACCTGTTTTTCCTTCACGCTCAGGGCTACGCCGTTGACCGCCAGCAAGCCGCCGAAGCGCATGCTCAGATTTTCGACTTTAAGGATCTCGCGGCTCATTTGCGCAGCTCCATGTGAGGACGTTGCATGGGCAGCAGTCCTTGAGGACGCCAGATCATCATCAGCACCATCAAGGCGCCGAACATCAACATGCGGTATTCACTGAACTCACGCATCATTTCAGGCAACAGGATCATCACCGTGGCGGCGAGTACGACGCCCAGCTGCGAGCCCATGCCACCCAGCACCACGATGGCGAGGATGGTCGCCGATTCGATGAAGGTGAAGGACTCCGGTGTCACCAGACCTTGGCGCGCGGCGAAGAAGCTACCGGCGAAACCGGCGAACGCAGCACCGAGGGTGAAGGCCGACAGCTTGATGACCGTAGGATTGAGCCCCAGCGCACGGCAGGCGATTTCGTCTTCACGCAGCGCTTCCCAGGCACGGCCCAGCGGCATGCGCAGCAAGCGGTTGATGACGAACAGGGCGAACAGCGACAACAACACCGCGATCAGGTAAAGGAAGATCACCTTGTTGATCGAGTTGTATGCCAGGCCGAAGTACTCGTGGAACGTCTGCAGTCCCTCTGCGGCCGTTTTATCGAAGGTCAGTCCGAAAAGCGTTGGCTTGGGAATGTTGCTGATGCCGTTCGGGCCACCGGTGATGTCGGTCAGGTTTCGCAGGAACAGACGGATGATCTCACCGAAGCCCAGCGTCACGATCGCCAGATAGTCACCGCGCAGACGCAGGACCGGGAAGCCGAGCAGGAAGCCGAAGGTGGCCGCCATCATCCCGGCGATTGGCAGGCAGATCCAGAAGCTCAGACCGTAGTAGTGCGACAGCAGCGCATAACTGTAGGCGCCGACGGCATAGAAGCCGACGTAACCGAGGTCGAGCAGACCAGCCAGACCGACCACGATGTTCAGGCCCAGGCCGAGCATCACGTAGATCAGCACCAGCGTGGCGATATCCACCGCACCGCGGGAACCGAAGAACGGCCAGACCAGCGCACCGATGATCAACGCGATGATGATCCAGCGCTGAGTGGTCGGCAGGGTCAGGAACGTACTGGCCTTGGCCGGCATCACTGGCAGGTTCGGCGAGGATTTCCAGGCCGAGCTGATCTGCTGGTCGAACAGCACGCGCAGGAACATCAACACCGAGCACACGGCGATGGTGATCAGGGTGGCGTCGCTGGTGCCATGGACTTCGAGGTTGATGCCGACGATGGTCAGTTTCAGACCGAGCACCGGGTAGGCAACGGCCCACACCAGCAAGGCGCTGAACAACGCCTGTTTAATATTCCTAGTCATACTTTCTCAACCTCCGGACGGCCCAACAGGCCGGTTGGCCGGAACAACAACACCAGAACCAATAAGCCGAACGCCACGACGTCCTTGTACTGGTCGCCGAAGATATCGGCACCGAAAGCTTCCGCCACCCCAAGCACGATCCCGCCAAGCATGGCTCCGGGGATGCTGCCGATACCGCCCAGTACCGCGGCGGTGAAGGCCTTGAGGCCGACCAGGAAACCGGCGTTCGGGTTGATCACCCCGTATTGCATGCTCAGCAGCACAGCCGCGATGGCTGCCAGTGCGGCACCGATGACGAAGGTCAGCGCGATGATGTTGTTGGTGTTGATACCCAAGAGGTTGGCCATCTTGATGTCTTCGGCACAGGCACGGCAGGCGCGACCCAGGCGAGAGCGGGAGATGAACAGCGTCAGGCCGAGCATGGCGACCAGAGTCACCACGAACACCACGATTTGCATGTAGGAAATCAGCACTTCATGTGCGCCACCTGGCCCGATGGAGAAGTTGCCGGGGATCAGGTTGGGGATGGATTTGTCCTTGGAGTCTTGCGCCAGCAGAACCGTGTTCTGTAGGAAGATCGACATGCCAATGGCGGAAATCAGCGGAATCAGACGGTTGCTGCCGCGCAAGGGGCGGTAGGCGATCCGTTCGATGCTGTAGCCATAGGCACTGGTCACGACGATGGTCGCGAGGAAAGCGGCGGTCATCAACAGTGGAACACTGTCGAGTCCCATCATGGCCAGCCCGGCGATGGCGATGAACGCCACGTACGAACCGATCATGTACACCTCGCCGTGGGCGAAGTTGATCATTCCAATGATGCCGTAAACCATCGTATAGCCGATGGCGATCAGGGCATACGTGCTGCCAATGGTCAGACCATTAACCAGCTGTTGGAAAAAGTGATAGATGTCAGGCATTACAGCGCTCCTAAAAACCTGATACGCATTTCACTGGTGGAGTCATTTTCCCGCTCGAGCCCCGTGGATCTGCATCCACTTCGAACGCGAGGTTTGCCAGCGAACCGCTGATGACGGTTTTGAGATTTTCAGGTGGGGAGACTGGCGGATCACGCCAGTGCGGCCCAATACATTCGTAAAATAAAGCCCACGGCACGCCGTGGGCTTTATTGGCAGTCAGTTTGGCCGCGCCTTACTGAGGTTTTGCTTCAGTTTTAGGTTTGCCGAAGTGCCACTCGTAAACCACAAATTTGAAGTCTTTCAAGTCGCCCTTGGCGTCGAAGCTCAGGTCGCCAGTCGGAGTCTTGAAGGTGCCTGCGTGGATAGCTTCAGCCACTTTGGCAGTGTCTTCGCTCTTGGCAGCCTTGATACCGTCAGCGATGACGGTCACAGCCGAGTAGGCCGGGAACACGAACGGACCGCTCGGGTCTTCTTTCTTGGCTTTGAACGCGTCAGCCAGGGCGACGTTGGCCGGATCCTGGTCGAAGGATTTCGGCAGGGTTACCAGCAGACCTTCGGAAGCGTCCTTGGCGATCTGCGAAATGGAGTCGTTACCCACGCCTTCCGGACCCATGAACTTGGCTTTCAGGCCTTTTTCCTGGGCTTGACGCAGGATCAGGCCCAGCTCCGGGTGGTAGCCGCCGTAGTAGACGAAGTCGACGTTGGCTTGCTTGAGTTTGGCGATCATCGAAGAGAAGTCTTTGTCGCCGGCGTTGATGCCTTCGAACACGGCAACCTTGACGTTTTTGCCTTCCAGGGTTTTCTTCACAGCGGTGGCGATGCCTTCACCGTATTGCTGTTTGTCGTGCAGAACAGCAACGATCTTCGGTTTTACGAAGTCGGCAATGTAGTTACCGGCGGCAGGGCCTTGGGCGCTGTCCAGACCGATGGTGCGGAACACCATTTTGTAACCACGGGAAGTGATGTCCGGGCTGGTGGCAGCCGGGGTGATCATGATCACGCCTTCGTCTTCGTAAATGTCCGAAGCCGGTTGAGTGGAGCTGGAGCACAGGTGACCGACCACGAACTTGACGCCGTCGTTGACGACTTTGTTCGCGACCGCTACCGCTTGTTTTGGATCACAGGCGTCATCGTATTCAACGGCTTCGAGTTTCTTGCCGTCTACGCCGCCTTTGGCGTTGATCTGTTCGATGGCCATTTTGGCGCCACTGAACTGCATGTCGCCGTATTGGGCTACAGGGCCGGTTTTAGGGCCGGCGATGCCGATCTTGATGGTGTCAGCTGCGAACGAATGGCTGGCAACCCCGGCCAGAACCATAGCGGCAAACAGTTTGGAAATCTGCTTAGTAGCCTTAGTCATAGTGCTCCACTCTTACTGTTGTAGTTTTTATAGTCCTGGCGCCGTAGCAGCAGAACCGGGTCAGATATCTTCGATATCCTCCGGAAAATGCCCCCGGCAACTGTACCGGTACAGTGTAGAGCGCCAATTGTTAGCCTGGGAAGCTGGCGCCAGGGGGCAAAATCAGAGGGTGTCGCTTTTTTGAAAGAAAAAGACAGAATGGCGGCGGGGGTTATAGCTGAAATATCAGCAATCCTTGGCTTTCCTGCTGTTTTCAATCAGTAACTCAATTGCATCCGGGTTTTTCTGCCAGACCACCAACGTTATGATTACGTCGATTTCTTTTCCGGACAGGACCCATGACTCAAGAACCTAGCACCCTCTATGCCAAGCTGCTTGGTGAAACCGCATCTATTACCTGGAAGGAGCTTGAGCCGTTCTTCGCTAGGGGTGCCCTATTGTGGGTCGATCCCGGTCTGGATCTGATTGCTGCAGCGGAGGCAGTCGCGACCGACGAAGGCGAGAAAGTGGCTGCCTGGCTGGCCGCCGACAAGGTCGCCAAGCTGTCTGAAACGCGGGCGCTGGATCTTTTTGAACGCGATCCGGAGCTGTGGGCAGTGGTCGTTTCGCCGTGGATTCTGATCCAGGAAAGGGCGACGAGCTGAAGTAGCGCACTCTATTGGTGCGTGACTTTGTTGGACGAAAGTGTGTAGCCGAGTAGCGTGATGGCATGTTGCCGTAGAGAAAGGCCACAGGCGGGCCAGCATCACGGTGACGTAAACGTAACGGGAACAGTTTATCGAGCAGCCTAAGGGCTACTTAATTGTTTCTGAATGTTGGGATTTGTGGTGAATTTTATGCCGCCATCGCGAGCAGGATCGCTCCCACAATGTGATCGCATTCCTCCTGAAAGAACGCGGTCACCTGTGGGAGCGAGCCTGCTCGCGATTGGGCGCGCCGCTAATTAAGCAGTCTTGCCCGTATGGTTATTCAAAGAAATAACCTTGGTCTTGCCAATCCGGTGGCGATAAATCTCGCGCAAGTACTTGATCGCCTTCTTCACGCAGTCCCGGGACAGACGAATGTCATTGATCGAGACGAACTTGTCTTTGTCGTTGATCAGTTCGCGGTACTTCTTCTCGTACATCGGTTTGATCGCGTACCAGTTGGTGTCGAGGATCTTCGCCGGGTTCTCGAATTCATTCAGCAACTCGTCGATCCGGTCTTCGTCGAAATCTTCATTAATGATGAAATCCAGAATCGAGTTATCCAGGGTTTCATCAAAGCGGTACGGGTTTTTCGCGAAGCAACGCTTGATGAAGGCCACGATCAGCGTCAGGAAGTCGTCCGACAGGCACGGGCTCTTGGCGATCAGGGTGGTCAGCGACAGGTTGGCCGAGGCGCCGATGACCAGCGCATAACGCTTGAGCGTGGTGTTCGGGAACAGGCTGTTGAGGTGGGTCTTCAACCGGTTCAGGTCCATGTAGGACAGCTTGTAGTCCTTCGGCAGCGAAACAATCGACACTACCGATGAGCAGTTCTTGAAGAAGTGCAGGTCGTGCAAGGCGGCCGCGTCATACCCCGAGTTCTTGTACTGCTCCAGCGAGGCGCGATAGCGCTTGGATTCGATCGGCAACAGGCTGATGCCTTCGATCGCCTGGGTCACTTTGTTGAAGTGCGG
The DNA here is from genome assembly GCF_030053095.1 of Pseudomonas sp. PMCC200344. Classification (NCBI taxonomy): domain Bacteria; kingdom Pseudomonadati; phylum Pseudomonadota; class Gammaproteobacteria; order Pseudomonadales; family Pseudomonadaceae; genus Pseudomonas; species Pseudomonas sp. PMCC200344. Next base: position 1,479,902 of record NZ_CP125618.1, read on the forward strand.
CAAGTCGATGGAGCGGAAGAACAAGTCGTCGATGTTCAGGCGCTGAGGTTCTTTCTCGAACACCTTGAACTTGTCGCTACTCGGCGGCGGAGTTTCCGGCACCACGGACTCGGCGTAGGCAATCGCTACAGGGCCTGCCAGGCTCATGAACAGGTCGTTGGCGTCCAGGCGAATGGTTTCGCCAATGTCGATGCCGGCGCGACGGAAATAGTTCTGGTCGTAGTCGGTGGTGACCGCTTGCGCCGTCAGAATGTTGAAGATCTGCTGTGAGATGTATTGGTTAGCGTGCTTTTCCATCGCATTGACGTCGATGTTCTGGATGTTGCCGTCATCGCTTTCTTCGGCGTAACGCATGATGTCGTTGGAGATCAGCATCATGGCGTTCCATGGGCGGATACGGCCCATGACACTGGCTTCGCTGCTGTCTTCATTGTCGAAGTTGTAGGAGAAATCCCACTCTTCCGACAGGTATTTGCACAGCAGGCGACCGGCGTTGATGTGCAGCGCCTCAGACATTTCGCTTCGGTGATCGGAAATGTTCGGCAGCACGCAGATGCCGCTGGTGAAGATCGGCTCGAAGACGAAAGCATGGCCGCTTTTGCTGTCGTGCTCGTCCATTGGCTTGGTGTCGAATGTCTTGTTCATGTACGAGTGTTGCTGGGCCAAGCCGAATTCCGAAGCCATGCCCGAACCGGTACCACCACCGGCACTGAAGATCGAGAAATACAGGCGCGACTGGTTGGCCTTGATGCCGCAGCTGTCGATCAGGTACGAGTGGATCATCTTCCAGTCAGGGCTGGAGAAACGCTGGGTGTCCTTGTTCAGGATGATCTTGGCCAGGTACTGACCGAGGATCGGCGCGTTACCGGCGCCACCGGCGTGGACTTCCGACAAGTCCATGATTTTCATTTTGCTGTAGTCGCGCAGGAACCCACTTTTTTCGCCCTTGCGCGAGAAGCGGATGCGACCGGCGATGTCTTTGTCCAAGTCGCCGAGCATGACCAGCGGTTCTACCAGGAACACCGGTTTGGTAGCCTTGTTCGGCCCCAGGCGCAGGTTGTTGCGAATCCACTGTGCCGGGCTGTAGCCCTTTTCAGCGAAGCGCTTGTCCGGTGACAGACGGTCTTCGTTATTGAATTCGTTGAGGTAGAACTTGCGGGCGTTGTACACCAGTTCGGCGACGTCCAGTGCGATGTTCGAACCGCAGCGGCCCAGGCCGATCAAGCATACCGACGGGAATTCCTGATCGCTGTGCTGTTCACTGTCGCCTTCCAGATGCGGTGGGCGCGGGAACACCATGTCGCGCAGGCCGTCGAGGTTGTCTAGGATACGGTCGGTGTTGGTTTCGGTGAAGTACAGGTATTGCTGAGTCGCCAACGGGCGCGATGGCGTCAATGGCTTCGACGGTGCGGGGCTGTTCGCCGCTGGGCTCAACGTCAGATCGGATATCGCAGCGGCCGGATTGTTTTTAGAAGTCATTGTGCGCCATGTACCTGGGCTGGTTGGTTGGGCGACAAGCTGTCGTCGAACCATCACGGATGGGATCTCGCGTCTTTTTTCAGCGCGTATTTGGCCCAAGCGTCAGGGGCTTGGCCTGCGCATCGCTCGGGGGAATCCTTTCCTAAGTCATGATGAATCGGCCAATATTCGGTGATCTTTAATCAAAAGGAGGCTAAATGATGGCAACGTTACCTTTACTTGGGTTTGCCGGGATCGGCCTGATGGGTTTGCCGATGTGCCGGCGCCTGCTGGCGGCGGGTTATCCGCTGACCGTGTGGAACCGCAATCCGGCAAAGTGCGCGCCGCTGGTCGAGGCCGGTGCACGACAGGTCACCACGCCGGCTGAGTTGTGCCAGCACGCCGACGTGGTGATGCTGTGCCTGGCGGACACATCGGTGGTTCGAGAGGTGGTGTTTGGCGCGGAAGGGATTGCGCAAGGTGCGAAAATCGGTCAATTGCTGGTGGATTTTTCCAGCCTGGAACCTACCGCGACGCGGGAAATGGCGACAGCGCTGGTCAGCCAAACCGGCATGAGCTGGCTGGATACACCAGTGTCTGGCGGAGTGGTCGGTGCCGAGGCCGGCAGCCTGGCGATCATGGTGGGCGGTGAAACGGCGGATCTTGAGCGCGTCAGGCCTGTGCTGTTGAGCCTCGGCCAGCGCGTGACCCACATGGGCGCCGTCGGAGCGGGGCAGGTGACCAAGGCCTGCAATCAGATGATCGTCGCCTGCAACGCGCTGGTCATCGCCGAAGTCGTGGCGTTGGCCGAGCGTTCCGGGGTGCAGGCCAGCCTGATCGCAGAGGCTCTGGCAGGCGGGTTTGCCGATTCAAAGCCCTTGCAGATCCTGGGTCCGCAAATGGCCGATAGTCGTTTCGAACCGGTGAAATGGCATGTGCGCACGCTGCTCAAGGACCTCGACACCGCGGTGAAGTTTTCCCGTGAGCAAGGCTCGGCCACGCCGATCAGTGGACTGGCCGCACAATTGATGCGGCTGCATGGGAGCCAGGGATTCCTGGAAAAAGATCCGTCGACGCTAGTGCAGTTGTACCGCGAGCCAGACCCAAAGGGCTGACAGTGTGCGAGTGCTTGCGCTGGTTGATTTCGTTCAGCACGGGACGCAATTCCACCAGCGGTACCGGACGACTGAGCAAGTAGCCCTGCACGAAGTCGCAGCCGTTACGCTCCAGAAACTCGTATTGCTCAAGGGTTTCGACGCCTTCGGTCACCACCTGCAAATGCAGCGTGTGGGCCATGACGATGATCGCTTGAACGATTTCCATGTCCTGGGTGGCCTTGGGAATGTCCTGAATGAACGAGCGGTCGATCTTCAGCGTATTGAGTGGTAGGCGCTTGAGGTAGGCCAGAGAGGAATAACCGGTGCCGAAGTCGTCAATCGACAGCGAAACGCCGAGGGCGCGAATCTGGCGCAGCAACACCGCCGTGTTGGCGATGTTGCCCATCAAGGCGTTCTCGGTCACTTCCAGTTCCAGCCGCTGCGGCGCCACTCCGGCGCGCCGCAGTGCGTGTTCGATTTCATCGGCCAATTCTTCGCGCGCCAGGTTCAGGGGCGAGCAGTTCACGGCGATGTGGAGTTCTTCGCAACCCTGACGCGACAACTCGCCCAGATCCTCACAGGCTTTGCGCAGGACCCAGTGGTCCAGTTCGGCGATCAGGCCGTTGGCTTCGGCGATGGCAATGAAGCGATCCGGTGCCAGCAGTCCGTGAACCGGATGTTGCCAGCGGATCAGCGCTTCAAGCTTGCTGACTTGGCCGGTTTTCAGGTCGTAGATCGGTTGGTAATAGAGCATCAGCCCGGTGTTTTCGCGCAGGGCGTGGCGCAGTTCTTCTTCGAGTTGCAGTTCCAGCGTTGCGCGGGTTTTCAGGTCTTCGCTGAAGAAATTCAGGCCATTGCGCCCGGTGTCCTTGGACTGATACAGCGCCAGGTCAGCGTTTTTCAGCAACTCTTCACAGGTCTTGCCATCTTGCGGAAACAAGCTGATGCCGATACTGGTGGTCATGACCATGCGCCGCCCGGACAGCTCGATGGGCTCCTGCATTTTCAGCATGATGCGTTGGGCCATGTGCCGCGCTTCTTCACGATCGTGCAGGCCGATGAGGATGCAGAATTCGTCACCGCCGAAACGCGCCACGACGTCTTCGTGGCTGCGCACTGAACCCTTGATGTGGCTGGCCAGGACTTTGAGCAATTCGTCGCCGGCATCATGGCCGAGGCTGTCGTTGATCCGCTTGAAATGGTCGATGTCCAGGAACAACACCGCCAGCATGCCGCCTTCGTTGGTTTTCTCGATGAGTTTCTCGGCAAAAATCTGGTTGAAGCCACGACGGTTGATCAGGTTGGTCAGGGCGTCGTAGTGCGCCACCTGTTGTAACGACATCCTCGCCTGGTCCAGTTGACTGAGCAGGGCGTTGACCCGTTGCAGGTCGCGCTCCTTGTTTTGCAGCTTCTTGTCCGCCAGCGCCGCGCTGATGCTGCTGCCGATGATCAGCAGCGTCATGATCGCCACCGTCAGACCCAGTTGCAGATGATTGTTTACGCCGGGCAGCGGCTGGAGGCTGTCGGCGGGCAGCACCAGATTGAAGGCGGCCATGCCGGTGAAGTGCATGCTGATGATGCCTGCCCCGAGCACCAGACTGGCGCTGTATTTGAGCAGTTGATGGAACAGACCGGTGCCGTCGCGCAGATGACTTGATATCAGCAGGGCTGCAAGGCTGGCACCGATGGCGATCACAATGGAGAGGGCGAATAGCGTAGGTTGGTAATAGGCCACCGCACTCGAACGCATGGCGGTCATGCCCACGTAATGCATGGTGGCGATGCCCAGGCCGATGCAGATCGAAGCCTGGAGGTATTGCCAAAAACTCAGGCGGGGATGGCTGAGAGTATGCATGGCCAACCACGAGGCGAGCAGGGCGATCAACAGAGAAAGGAGAGTGATGGGTAATTCATATTGAATGTCGATCGGAGCCTGAAACGCTAGCATGCCAATGAAGTGCATGGCCCAGATCCCGCCCGCCAGGCAACTGGCGCCGACCCAGCGCCAGAGCCGCTGCGAGGCGGGTTTTTCCATGTGACAGACCCGTTCGGCCATGTCCAATGTGGCAAAGCTGCCGACACAGGCGACCAAATACGCCAGCAGTACCAGAAAAGGGTCATGTGTGCAGTTGAGTATTACCTGGCCGTTCGCCGTCAGCTCAGTAATGAAATGCAAACCAAGCCACTCCATAGCATGCCCCATTGTCATCCTGGCTGGCGCCATGAACGCTGGCGAATGCTTTGGAGTATAGAAGGCATGTTTAGAGTGCAAACGATAGTGGCAAATTGGCCCTAACCATTTTGGAATGAGCGTTAGAGCGTCTGGAAATAAATGTTGTATCAGCTGCGACATCTTCCATGGGCGGATATCAGCTTTACAAATAATGACAGACAGCTCTGGCTGGCCTGACTAGATTGCAGGTTCCGGGCTCGGTTGCGCTGGCAGTGAAGCCCCAATAACAATAAAAGAGACGGACCCATGCAGAACTCGACCCAAGCGGCGAATGCCTGGTGCATTCTGTTCCTGCTGTTCCTGGCCAACCTGTTCAACTTCTTCGACCGCACCATTCCGGCCATCATCATCGAACCGATCCGCATGGAATGGCACCTCAGCGACTTTCAGCTGGGGATCATCGGTACCGCATTCACCCTCGTTTATGCCATTGCCGGCCTGCCTCTGGGACGGATGGCCGATACCGGTTCGCGCAGTAAATTGATGGGCTGGGGCCTGGCGGCGTGGAGCGGGCTGACAGCGGTCAACGGACTGGTGGGGAGTTTCTGGGCTTTCCTGATCGTGCGCATGGGTATCGGCATCGGTGAAGCCAGTTACGCACCGGCCGCCAACTCGCTGATCGGCGATCTGTTCCCGGCCCACCGTCGGGCACGGGCGATGGGCATTTTCATGCTCGGTCTGCCGCTGGGGTTGCTGCTGGCGTTCTTCACCATCGGCTGGATGGTCAAGGCCTTCGACAGCTGGCGCGCGCCGTTCTTTATCGCGGCAGTGCCGGGGCTGATCCTTGCGGTCTTCATGTTCTTCATCAAGGAACCGAAACGCGGCGCCGCAGAGAGTGTGCAAGTCTCGCAGGAGCGCGTCGACCGGCCAATCCGTCGGGTGCTGGCGGTGCCGACTTTCCTGTGGCTGGTGATGGCGGGGCTGTGCTTCAACTTCGCTACGTATGCCTGCAACTCGTTTCTGGTACCGATGCTGCAGCGCTATTTCCTGATGCCGTTGCAGGAAGCGGCGGTGGCGACCGGGGTGATCGTCGGCGTGACCGGGTTGTTTGGCCTGACACTGGGCGGTTGGGTGGCGGACAAGATTCACCAGCGGGTGGCCAGTGGTCGGCTGTTGTTTGCGGCATTCAGCTTGATCATCTCGACGGTGTGCACGGCTTGGGCGCTGCATTCCGGGCGGATCGAGATCGGCGTGTTTGTGGCGGTGTTCAGTGTGGGCTGGTTGTTTGCCTACAACTTCTACACCTGCGTTTACACCGCCATTCAGGACGTAGTCGAGCCGCGCTTGCGGGCTACGGCCATGGCGCTGTTCTTTGCCGGGTTATATTTGCTGGGTGGCGGTCTGGGTCCAGTAGTGGTGGGCGCCTTGTCCGACCACTTCGCGCATACGGCGATGCTCTCGGCCGGTGCTGAACAGATGACTGAGGCGTTCAAGGCTGTCGGCTTGCATGACGCGATGTACCTGATCCCGGTGGCGCTGTTTTTCACCATGGTATTTCTGTTCCTGGCTTCTCGGTGTTTTGTGCGCGATGCCAAGCGGATGAAGGAAGGGTTGGTGGCGGTGGTTGAGCCAGGGGTTTCTGTAGCGACTGCGTGATCGCCAAGGGGTCATCAGCAACACCTCAACATTCCAGCAGACAAAAAAAGGCCCGCATCGCTGCGGGCCTTCTTTGTTTTAGCGGTAGGGGAGGGAGCTTATCCCGCCACCAACACCCGAATCGCTTCCAGTCGCAGCGCAGCCTTGTCGAGCATGGCCAGGCCTTGCTCGCGTTGCTTGCGCAGGGCAACCAGTTCGCTGTCGCGCACGGTCGGGTTGACCGCTTGCAACGCGGTCAGGCGCGCCAGTTCTTCGTCGGTGTCGGCGGCCAGACGACGCTGCGCCTCAGCCACGCGCTCGGCGTGACGAGGGAAGATTTTCTCTTCACCGGCGTTGATCCGTGGCGTCAGCTGATCGCGCTGGGCCTGGATGAACTTGTTGGCGCTGGCACGCGGCACGCTTTCCAGCTGATCGTTAAGGGTTTCGAACGACACACGGGCCGACAGGTCGTTGCCATTGGCATCGAGCAGGCAGCGCAGGGCGGCCGGTGGCAGGTAACGGCCCAGTTGCAGCGAGCGCGGGGCAACCACTTCGCTGACGTAAAGCAGTTCCAGCAACACGGTGCCAGGTTTCAACGCCTTGTTCTTGATCAGCGCCACGGCGGTGTTGCCCATGGAACCGGACAAGACCAGGTCCATGCCGCCTTGCACCATCGGGTGTTCCCAGGTAATGAACTGCATGTCTTCGCGAGACAGCGCCTGGTTGCGGTCGTAAGTGATGGTCACGCCTTCGTCGTCGCCCAGAGGGAAGCTGGCGTCGAGCATTTTTTCGCTCGGTTTGAGGATCAGCGCGTTTTCCGAATGGTCTTCGCTGTCGATGCCGAAGGCGTCGAACAGGGTTTCCATGTAGATCGGCAGGGCGAACTGGTCGTCTTGCTCAAGGATGTCCTCGACCAGTGCATCACCTTCGCCAGCGCCGCCGGAGTTGAGCTCCAGCAAGCGGTCACGGCCGGTGTGCAGCTCGGCTTCCAGACGCTCGCGCTCGGCGCGGGCTTCGTCGATCAGCGCTTGCCACTCGCCGTCATCGGCGTTTTCCAGCAGCGGCAGCAGGCGCGGGCCGAACTGATGCTGCAGGGCATTGCCGGTCGGGCAGGTGTTGAGGAACGCATTCAGCGCTTCGTGGTACCACTGGAACAGGCGCTCTTGCGGGCTGGTTTCCAGGTACGGCACATGCAGTTCGATGATGTGCTTCTGGCCGATCCGGTCCAGACGGCCGATACGCTGCTCCAGCAGGTCCGGGTGCGACGGCAGATCGAACAGCACCAAGTGGTGCGAGAACTGGAAGTTACGACCTTCACTGCCGATTTCCGAGCAGATCAGCACTTGCGCGCCAAATTCTTCGTCGGCGAAGTAGGCAGCGGCGCGATCACGCTCGAGGATGTTCATGCCTTCGTGGAAGACCGTGGCCGGGATGCCGGAACGCACGCGCAGGGCGTCTTCCAGGTCCATGGCGGTTTCGGCGTGGGCGCAGATCACCAGCACTTTGGTGCGCTTGAGCATCTTCAGCTGATCGATCAGCCACTCGACGCGCGGGTCGAATTTCCACCAGCGTTCTTCTTCGTTGGCATCCGGCTGGGCCTGGAAGCTGACTTCCGGGTACAGCTCGGCGTGATCGCCCAATGGCAGTTCGAGGTATTCGTCGGGGCACGGCAGCGGGTACGGGTGCAGTTTGCGTTCCGGAAAACCCTGCACGGCGGCGCGGGTGTTACGGAACAGCACGCGGCCGGTGCCGTGGCGGTCGAGCAGTTCGCGGACCAGACGGGCGCTGGCCTCGATGTCGCCATCGTTAACCGCCGCCAGCAAGGCTTCGCCTTCGTTGCCGAGGAAACCGTGAATGGTCTCGTGCGCTTCAGGCGACAGGCGTCCCTTGTCCAGCAGCTCCTGAACGGCTTCGGCCACCGGGCGATAGTTTTCGCTCTCGGCACGGAAAGCGTGCAGGTCGTGGAAACGGTTCGGGTCGAGCAGGCGCAGACGCGCAAAGTGGCTGTCCTGACCCAGTTGTTCCGGGGTCGCAGTCAGCAGCAAAACGCCGGGAATGACTTCGGCCAGTTGCTCAACCAGCGAATACTCCGGGCTGGCCTTGTCTTCGTGCCACACCAGGTGGTGGGCTTCGTCGACCACCATCAGGTCCCAACCGGCGGCGAACAGTGCGTCCTGGGCCTTCTCGTCTTCCACCAGCCACTCGAGTGCAACCAGTGCGAGCTGGGTGTCTTCGAACGGGTTGGCGGCATCGCTTTCGATGAAGCGTTCTTCGTCGAACAGCGCGACTTGCAGGTTGAAGCGGCGGCGCATCTCGACCAGCCACTGGTGCTGCAGGTTCTCCGGAACCAGGATCAGCACGCGGTTGGCGCGGCCCGAGAGCAGTTGGCGATGGATCACCAGACCGGCTTCGATGGTTTTACCCAGACCCACTTCGTCTGCCAGCAAAACCCGCGGTGCAATGCGGTCGGCGACTTCACGGGCGATGTGCAGCTGGTGCGCGATCGGTTGAGCACGCACGCCACCGAGGCCCCAAAGCGCGGACTGCAACTGGCGGCTGGTGTGTTCCAGGGTGTTGTATCGCAGGGAGAACCAGGCCAGCGGGTCGATCTGCCCGGCGAACAAACGATCGCTGGCCAGCCGGAACTGAATGAAGTTCGACAGTTGGGTTTCCGGCAGGGTAACCACTTCGTTCTGCCCGTTGAGGCCGTGGTAAACCAGCAGGCCGTCGACGTCGTCGACTTCTTGTACGGTCAGTTTCCAGCCTTCGAAGTGAGTGATCGAGTCACCCGGCGAAAACCGCACGCGGGTGAGGGGCGCATTCCGTAGCGCGTACTGGCGAGTCTCGCCAGTGGCCGGGTAGAGCACGGTCAACAAGCGGCCGTCCTGTGCCAGAACGGTGCCTAAACCCAGCTCGGCTTCGCTGTCACTGATCCAGCGTTGCCCCGGTTGATACTGCTGCGCCATGCTGCCTGACTCCCACCTTGAAAAAGCGGGCTATCTTAACGGAATGAGGGCTTCAGGGCCAAAGGACTCTCATAAAAACTCGAAGTCTTACGTTAGTCCAACGATGCAGCGCTTGCAGGTCGGGGCACCTATTCGTGCCAAACGGGTCACAGTTTGCGACCGATGGCTCAAGTCGCCATCCCCGCAGCCGACAGCCTGCTGACAGGAGACTAATAATTATGCTGCCACCGATGCTCCCCTTGAGTGCCGTGCCAATCACCTCACAGCAGGATCCGATTCGCCAGCGGCCGGATATTCCCCCCGTGGTGCCGGTGCAGGAAAGCTCCAACGAAAGCACCATCGACCTGCAACAGCGCGATCCGGAAGAGGCGGCGTTTCAGCTGCGCGAGGAACAGCGCCGCAAGCAGGATCAGGAAAGGCGCCGCCGTGAAGCCGATGAAGATCCCGACGAGCACCTGGCGATTCCCGGTGACGAGCTCAACGCTGACAATACCGTGCCAGTGGCGCCATTGATGGAAGATCAGCCGCGGCAGGGTTTGTGGGTCGATATCCAGATTTGAGGTCACGACTGGTCAGCGCTGCCATCAGACCGCATTATTGGTACATCCTTGCCTGCAGATACGGCAACTGAATTTCATTCCAAGCGATGCACTGATCACCATGAGCCAAGACGACAAACTGATCGACCTCAACGCCGAACGCGCCAAGCGGGTTCATGACCTTAATGAAAAGCGCCTGAACGAAGTACGCCAGGCGTTCGAGCACGCCATGCCGTTGGGTAAAGCGAAGAAAAAGCCGAAGAACAAACCGAAAAAGCGTTGAAATGCCCTGCATTGGTTGATGCAGGTCAGTTATTCCCCCTCCTTTACGCCCAGTCTCGGGCGACATTGATCCCGGTCAATTCTTTCTCCTGCCTGATTGGTTAACTTAGCCCCATCGCAACAAGGCAAGTGCAGGAGGCCAGTCATGTTTTTCGACAACGTGGTGATCGCCGGAGTGCTGACAGTCGGCCTCATGGTTCTGTTTTTTGCAGGGTTTGGATATTTCATCTGGAAGGATTCGCATAAGCGCAAACCGTAGGTCTTTCTGGAAGCAATGAGCACGCAAGGCATTTTGGGCAACTTCGGTTGCCCTTTTTTTTTGCGTGCGATTTGCCTGAAGCGTGGGAACGATCTATTTTTCAGCAGTAATAAAAAAGGCGCGAACCTCACGGAACGCGCCTTTTTTGTGCGGCTATGTATCAGCTGCCCAGTGCCTTCGACGCCAGCCAGAACAGGCCGGCCGACAGGGTCACTGTGGCTGGCAGGGTCAGGACCCAAGCCAGCAGGATGGTTCTGACGGTGCCGCCCTGCAGGCCGCTTTTGTTGGCAACCATGGTGCCAGCCACGCCTGATGACAGGACGTGGGTGGTGGAAACCGGCAGGCTGAAGATGTTGGCCATGCCGATCAGGCTCGCGGTAGTGATCTGTGCCGACATGCCTTGGGAGTAAGTCATGCCCTGCTTGCCGATCTTCTCGCCGATGGTCAGAACCACGCGCTTCCAGCCCACCATGGTACCCAGGCCGAGGGCCAGGGCGACCGCCAGAATCACCCAGAACGGGGCGTATTCGGTGGTAGTGGTCAGGTCTTTACGCAGCTTGTTCAGGTCAGCCTTTTCACGGGCAGCGAGACCAGGAAGCTTGCTGACTTTCTTCGCCGTGTCGTCCAGGCAGAGCAGGTAGCGACGCACTTCGATGCGGCTTTCCGCCGGCAGCGAGTGGTAGTCGGCTACACCTTTAAGGGTGCCGAGCAGGGCGGTAATGGTCGGTTCGGTCTGTTGCGGGTTGCAACGGAATTTCTCCGGCAGATCACCTTCCACGCTTTTGCCCAGGGCCAGGAATTCACCCAGCGTATCGGCATTGCGCTTGTAGAACTGGCTCAGGTGCAGGGTCGCGTCGCGAGTCCGTTCGATCTGGTAGGTTGTGCTGCCCAGGTCGAGTACGAACTGCGCCGGCACGATACCGATCAGCACCAGCATGATCAGGCCGATACCTTTCTGGCCATCGTTGGAGCCGTGCACGAAGCTCACGGCCATAGCCGAAATGACCAGCACCAGGCGGTTCCAGAACGGCGGGTGTTTCTTGTCGTCGATCTTGCGGCGCTGTTCCGGCGTCTTGTGCATCTTCGACAGTGGACGCCACCATTTAAGACCGATCAGTATCAGAGCCGCAACCAGGAAGCCCGCCATCGGCGAGAACACCAGGGACGCACCGATATCGATCGCTTTCTGCCAGTTCACACCATCGGCCAACGGAATATCGTTGATCAACGCGTTGGCCAGACCAACACCGAGGATCGAACCGATCAGCGTGTGGGAGCTGGAAGCCGGGATACCGAAGTACCAGGTGCCCAGGTTCCAGGTGATGGCGGCGGCGAGCAGCGAGAACACCATGGCCAGCCCGTGACCGGTGTTCACATTGATCAGCAGTTCTACCGGCAGCAGGTGAACGATGGCATACGCCACGCCAACACCGCCCAGCAGCACGCCGAGAAAGTTGAACACACCGGAAAAGAACACCGCCAGATGGGGCGGCATGGCTTTGGTGTAGATAACAGTGGCCACCGCGTTTGCGGTGTCATGAAAGCCGTTGATGAACTCGAAGGCGAGGACAAAGGCCAGGGCGAGCAAGAGGCTCACAAGCACCCAAGCATCTAGTCCGCTGAATAAATCGATCATGAAGGTTTTCTGACCCGGTCGTAAGGGGGCGCGATTATGCCAGAAAAGACTGCTAATCAATGCACTTGCTGCTCATCGGTAACATTCTTCAACGAATTAATTTGTGGCAGCAGCCAAAACCCCAGGTTTTTACTGGGTTTTGCAAGTCATTGAATTTCTTTGAAAAGGCCGCAGCCACAAGGCGTCCTCTCGTAGGAGCAAGAGGTTTGAACGCTTGTGTGAAATATCTGAAAAGAGGGCCAGACATGAGCCATTTGCCTCATCCGGTGGGTGAGGTGGCCGCTGCCCGCTCGTAGCGGGCGCGAAAGGCATCATCGATACATCCCGTTTTTAACGGGTGCAGACGCAGACCCTTGAAAGGATTCAGGCCGAGGCTTATGGCTCTTCGGCTTTGAGTTCCTTTTCCATTTTCTGCAATTCTTGAGTGAAAGCCTGATCCTGAACGGTGGCGCGTTTACGCCAGGGTTTGCGTTCCGGTTCGGGCTGAGCGGCGTAGGTGGTGACTTCCCCGCCGTAAACTTCCTTGTAACGTTGTTCCTGGCGCTCAAGTTCCGCGCGCAGTTCGTCTTTCGTCACAGTGCTACCTGATTGAGTTGAGATGAATTCTGGTGAAACGCGTGCATCAAATGTATTTGACCACGCTCGCCGAATGGACAAAGCCCGCAAAGGCATCATTTTTTACGGCGTTGCGATCAATTACTTCCATGTTGCAGGCGGCCACGACACCAGAGATAAACAGCTGACGCAGCATCAGTTTCCTGTTACAGCGAACGCCTTGGCTAAGCATATGAAATGAGTGTCAGGCGCTTGCTGCGGGTAACGGCGATGGAACATCGCGCTACCGGATGGCGGAATCGGCAATTAAAAACCGGTCACCACTGAATTTCATTATAGCGGTCGATTCGAAGAACACTATCGCCAAAGAGTTAAAAGTGGGTCTTGATGTGTGATTGTTTTGTTACTCGCAACTTTATACGGCTAACTAGGTCGTTCGGCGGCACGACGTTACAGTGATGTCTTTCTGACGCCATTAAGTCGAACAAGTTAGGGCAATTACATCGACTCTTCTAGTCTGCGTCAGAGCCAGTGTAAAAACAGGTGCAAGCCCGTTCAATAATCGGCTGGTCCTGGTGGGAGTCGATTGCGATTATCGGTCAACGGTTCGATAATCGAACAGTCTTGGCTGGCCGGGGTTGTGTGAGGGACCGGCTGCCGCTTGTAATAGCCACTGAACCGTGTGGGAAAAGGACCTTATATGAACGATCAAATGCGCAATTCCTTCGCTTCAGTGGCGCCGCCGATCGTGGCCTCGCCCGCCAAGCGGATCCAGGCACTGACAGGCGACCCGGATTTCATGACCTCCCTGGCCCGAGGCCTGGCCGTGGTGCAAGCGTTCCAGGAGCGCAAACGTCACCTCACCATCGCCCAGATCAGTCACCGCACGGAAATTCCCCGCGCCGCTGTGCGACGTTGCCTGCACACGCTGATCAAACTCGGTTACGCCACCACCGACGGCCGCACGTATTCGCTGCTGCCCAAAGTACTGACGCTTGGCCATGCCTATGTGTCCTCGACGCCGCTGGCGGTTTCCGCCCAGCCCTACCTGGACCGCATGAGCGAGCAACTTCATGAAGCCTGCAACATGGCCACTCTGGAAGGCGATGACATCTTGTACATCGCTCGTTCGGCCACCACCCAGCGACTGATTTCGGTCGACCTGTCGGTGGGTGGACGTCTGCCAGCCTATTGCACCTCGATGGGTCGGATTCTTCTCGCTGCGCTGGACGATACGTCACTGCGCGAGTACCTAGACCATGCAGAGCTGCAAGCCAAGACCAGCCGAACCTTGCACACCCCCGAGGCGTTGCTCGAATGCCTGCAAGAGGTGCGACAGCAAGGCTGGTGCATCGTCGACCAGGAACTGGAACAAGGTCTGCGCTCGATTGCCGTTCCGGTGTACGACGCTTCCGGCCAAGTCGTAGCGGCGTTAAACGTCAGTACCCACGCCGGTCGAGTCAGCCGCAACGAGTTGGAACAACGTTTCCTGCCTGGCCTTCTGAGCGCGAGTCGCGACCTCAGCGCGCAACTCTTTGCGTAAGCCATTTGCCTAAGCTGTTCGATAAACGCACAGACTCGCATTTATCGAATTGACGCTCTTTCCCCAAGATCACTAATGTCGCGGCAGCGCCAGCCTTGGCTGGCTCCTATCCGACTGCGTTCTTTGCGTGGAATAAAAATAATGAACCAGCCCCAGTCTGCTGTAGGAAACTGCCTCGACGTGCAGTCCTTCATCAATGCTCAACCCATTTCGCGCTACCAATGGCGAGTGGTGATCCTGTGTTTCCTGATTGTTTTCCTCGATGGCCTCGACACGGCGGCCATGGGTTTCATCGCGCCCGCCCTGTCTCAGGATTGGGGCATCGACCGCGCCAGTCTCGGCCCGGTGATGAGCGCGGCGTTGATCGGTATGGTCTTTGGCGCACTGGGTTCTGGCCCATTGGCTGACCGCTTCGGGCGAAAAATCGTACTGGTGGGCGCGGTGTTGTTGTTTGGCGCGTTCAGCCTGGCCTCGGCTTATAGCACCAACGTCGATCAGCTGCTGGTGCTGCGTTTCCTCACTGGCCTGGGCCTTGGCGCCGGCATGCCGAACGCCACGACGCTGCTGTCCGAATACACCCCGGAGCGCAAGAAATCCCTGCTGGTGACCAGCATGTTCTGCGGCTTCAACCTTGGCATGGCGGGCGGCGGTTTCATTTCCGCCAAACTGATTCCAGCCTTTGGTTGGCACAGTCTGCTGATGATCGGCGGGATTTTGCCGCTGATCCTCGCCGTCGTATTGCTGTTCTGGCTGCCGGAATCGGCGCGCTACCTCGTCGTCCGCAATCGCGGCACTGACAAAGTGCGCAAGACCCTGGCGCCCATCGATCCAACCGTCGTCGCTCAGGCTTCCAGCTTCAGCGTGCCAGAACAGAAAACCGTGAAGGCCCGCAACGTATTCGCGGTGATCTTCTCCGGCACCTACAGCACTGGCACCTTGTTGCTGTGGCTGACCTACTTCATGGGGCTGGTGATCGTTTATCTGTTGACAAGTTGGCTGCCGACGCTGATGCGTGACAGTGGCGCGAGCATGGAGCAGTCGGCATTCATCGGCGCGTTGTTCCAGTTTGGCGGGGTATTGAGCGCGGTGGGCGTGGGCTGGGCGATGGACCGGTTCAATCCGCACAAGGTTATCGGCATTTTCTATCTATTCGCCGGGGTGTTTGCCTACGCGGTAGGGCAGAGCCTGGGCAACATCACGCTATTGGCGACGTTGGTGCTCGTGGCCGGGATGTGCGTCAACGGCGCGCAATCGGCGATGCCTTCACTGGCGGCGCGTTTTTATCCGACGCAGGGGCGAGCGACCGGGGTGTCGTGGATGCTCGGGATTGGTCGCTTTGGCGCGATCCTTGGTGCGTGGATGGGCGCAACGCTACTGGGGCTGGGCTGGAATTTCGAGCAGGTACTGACAGCGCTGGTGATTCCGGCGGCATTGGCGACCACGGCGGTGGTGATCAAGGGCATGGTCAGCCATGCGGATGCGACCTGAGGGCAGCGTCCGGAATCGTTATTGAATTGACGGGCCTCTTCGCGAGCAGGCTCGCTCCCACAGTTGATCGCGTTCCCCTGTGGGAGCGAGCCTGCTCGCGAAGCTTTTGGGGATCGGTAGGCAGACAACAATCTGTTCGATAACCGAACACTCAGTCGATTATCGGATTGTTTGACGATTTTCAGGGGCTTACTCTTCAGTCATTCCGGCGCTGCGCATCGCGCCTTTTTCTTCCACTGTCGGTTCATAACAAAACGGGAGCCTGCCCCATGGCTGAAATCCTTTCGCTGCACGACGCGGTGAAGCAATTCGTAAACGACGGCGATACGGTCGCGCTCGAAGGCTTCACTCACCTGATCCCTACGGCGGCGGGTCACGAAATCATTCGCCAGGGCAAGAAAGACCTGACCCTGGTGCGGATGACGCCTGACCTGATTTACGACCAGTTGATCGGCGCCGGTTGTGCTCGCAAGCTGATTTTCTCCTGGGGTGGTAACCCGGGCGTCGGTTCGCTGCATCGCTTGCGTGACGCCGTCGAGAAGCAGTGGCCACACGCGCTGGAAATCGAAGAACACAGCCACGCCGACCTGGCCAATGCCTACGTCGCTGGCGCTTCCGGCCTACCGTTCGCGGTGCTGCGTGCCTACGCCGGCTCCGACCTGCCGAAGGTCAACCCGCTGATCAAAACCGTCACCTGCCCATTCACCGGCGAAGTATTGGCGGCCGTGCCTTCGGTGCGACCGGACATCACCGTGATTCACGCACAGAAAGCCGACCGCAAAGGCAACGTGTTGCTCTGGGGCATTCTCGGCGTGCAGAAAGAAGCCGCACTGGCCGCCAAGCGCTGCATCGTCACCGTCGAGGAAATCGTCGACGACCTCAATGCACCGATGAACTCCTGCGTTCTGCCGACCTGGGCCTTGAGCGCGGTCTGCCACGTTCCCGGTGGTGCGCATCCGTCCTACGCTCACGGCTACAACGAGCGTGATAACCGTTTCTACCAGGCCTGGGACCCGATTGCCCGCGGCCGTGAAACCTTCACCGCGTGGATCAACGAGTACATCCACGGCTGCGCTGACTTCAGCGAGTTCCAGGCCAAACTGGCCGCTGCTTCGGAGGCCAAGTAATGACTTACACCACCAATGAAATGATGACCGTCGCCGCTGCCCGCCGTTTGAAAAACGGTTCGGTGTGCTTCGTCGGCATCGGCCTGCCGTCGAAAGCCGCCAACCTGGCGCGTCTGACTTCCTCGCCGGATGTCGTCCTGATCTACGAATCGGGTCCGATCGGTGCCAAGCCGAGCGTACTGCCGCTGTCGATCGGTGACGGTGAACTGGCGGAAACCGCCGACACCGTCGTCCCGACCGGTGAGATTTTTCGCTACTGGTTGCAGGGCGGGCGCATCGACGTCGGTTTCCTCGGTGCCGCGCAAGTCGACCGCTTCGGCAATATCAACACCACGGTCGTTGGCGATTACCACGCGCCGAAAGTCCGCCTGCCGGGTGCCGGCGGTGCGCCGGAGATCGCTGGCTCGGCCAAAAGCGTGCTGATCATCCTCAAGCAGTCGGCGCGTTCCTTTGTCGACAAACTCGACTTCATTACCTCGGTCGGCCATGGCGAGGGCGGTGATTCGCGCAAGCGTCTCGGCCTGCCGGGCGCCGGTCCGGTCGGCATCATTACTGATCTGTGCATCATGGAACCGGAAGCCAACACCCATGAATTCGTGGTCACCGCGCTGCACCCAGGCGTGACCCGTGAACAAGTGACCGCGGCTACCGGTTGGGCTGTTCGTTTTGCAGAAAATGTTGAAAACACAGCCGAGCCAACGGATGTCGAACTGAAGGCACTCAGGGATCTGGAAGCCCGCACTGCCGCGGCCCACGGCCAAGCACCCGGAGAAGCCTGATGCGTGACGTTTATATCTGCGACGCGATTCGCACCCCCATCGGCCGTTTCGGCGGTGGCCTGTCGGCGGTTCGCGCCGACGACCTGGCCGCCGTGCCGATCAAGGCGTTGATGGAGCGCAATCCTTCGGTGGACTGGAACGCGGTGGACGAGGTGTTTCTCGGTTGCGCCAACCAGGCCGGCGAAGACAACCGCAACGTGGCGCGCATGGCGTTGTTGCTGGCGGGGCTGCCGGAAACCATTCCGGGCGTGACCCTCAATCGCCTCTGCGCCTCGGGTATGGATGCCATCGGCACTGCATTTCGGGCGATCGCCAGTGGCGAGATGGAACTGGCGATTGCCGGCGGCGTCGAGTCGATGTCCCGCGCACCGTTTGTGATGGGCAAGGCCGATGCGGCGTTCTCGCGCAACATGAAGCTGGAAGACACCACCATCGGCTGGCGCTTCATCAACCCGTTGATGAAAGCCCAATACGGCGTGGATGCGATGCCGCAGACCGCCGACAACGTGGCTGACGATTACGAAGTTTCCCGCGCCGATCAGGACGCTTTCGCACTGCGCAGTCAGCAGCGGACAGCCGCCGCGCAAGCCGCAGGATTTTTCGCCGAAGAAATCGTTGAAGTGCGCATTGCCCACAAGAAGGGTGAAAGTGTCGTCAGCCAGGATGAGCATCCTCGCGCCGACACCACGCTGGAAACCCTGGCCAAACTGAAACCGGTCAATGGTCCCGACAAAACCGTCACTGCCGGCAATGCTTCCGGGGTGAACGACGGTGCGGCGGCGTTGATTCTGGCCTCGGCCGAAGCGGTGAAACAGCACGGTCTGACCGCCCGCGCCAAAGTGCTGGGCATGTCCAGTGCCGGTGTCGCACCACGGGTCATGGGCATCGGCCCGGTGCCGGCGGTGCGCAAATTGACCGAACGTCTCGGTCTGGCCGTCAGTGATTTTGACGTGATCGAACTCAACGAAGCGTTCGCCAGCCAGGGTTTGGCGGTGCTGCGGGAACTGGGGCTGGCGGACGACGCTGCCCAGGTCAACCCGAACGGTGGCGCCATTGCCTTGGGCCATCCGTTGGGCATGAGCGGCGCGCGCCTGGTAATGACCGCGCTGCATCAGCTGGAAAAGACTGGCGGCAAGAAAGGTCTGGCGACCATGTGCGTCGGCGTGGGCCAGGGTCTGGCCTTGGCGATCGAACGGGTCTGACGCGCAGCGTTGATGAATAAGAACTGAGGAATGCTTCATGACTGACAAGCCTGGTTACCGCCGCCCGCAAGAGGGCACCCAGCCGGAATACCTGCACCCGGCCTATCAATCCACCAACCGTCGCTCGCCGTCCAAGCCGTTGGTGTTTTTGCCCCATTCGCTGTCGGAAATTACCGGTCCGACCATCGGTGCCGAGCGCATTCAAGCGCAGGACAACGACCTGACCGCCCAGCACAAGGGTGAGCCATTGGGTGAGCGCATCATCATTCACGGCCGCGTGCTGGATGAAGATGGCTTACCGGTGCCGGGGATTCTGGTGGAGATCTGGCAGGCCAATGCCGCCGGTCGCTACAACCATGACCGCGACCTGCACGATGCGCCGTTGGACCCGAATTTCACCGGCACTGGCCGCACGGTGACCGACGCCGATGGCCGGTACCAGTTCCAGACCATCAAGCCCGGAGCCTATCCGTGGGGCAACCACCACAACGCGTGGCGCCCGGCGCACATCCATTTCTCGCTGTTCGGGCCGAGCATTCTGACGCGCCTGGTCACGCAGATGTATTTCCCGGGCGATCCGTTGCTGGCCTATGACCCGATCTACAACTGCGTGCCGGACACCAGCGCCAAGGAGCGTTTGATCGCCCGTTTCGACCTGGAAAAAACCATCCCTTCCTATGCCCTCGGTTATCGCTGGGACATCGTCTTGCGCGGCCGTGAAGCCACGCCGATGGAGAAATAAGATGACGCTGAACGCGACCACATCCCACACCGTCGGGCCGTATTACCACATCGGCCTGACCTGGCTGAACCGCGAAGACCTGACCGTCGAACAAACCCTGGGCGAGCGTGTGGCGATCACCGGGCAAGTCATCGATGGCAACGGCGACATCGTCAACGACGCAATGTTGGAAGTCTGGCAAGCCAACGCCGCCGGCAAGTATGACCACCCCGAAGACGATCAGGAAAAACCCCTGGACCCGAACTTCGAAGGGTTTGGCCGGGTACCGGTGGATGCCGAAGGGCGCTTTCGTTTCACCACGATCAAGCCAGGCAAGGTGGAAGGCTTGAAAGGCACGATCCAGGCGCCGCATCTGGTGGTGCTGGTGTTTGCTCGCGGGTTGGTGAAGCACTTGCTGACGCGGATCTACTTTGATGGCGAACCGGCCAACGTGGCGGACCCGCTGCTGGAATGTGTGCCGGCTGAACGCCGCGGTACGTTGCTGGCGAAGCAAGATGCGTCCGGTGTGTACCAGTGGAATGTGATCCTGCAGGGAACCGATGCCGAGACAGTGTTCTTCGATTATTGACTCCAACCGCATGCTCGCCGACCAGATCGGCCGACGGAACTCGATGCTGTGGTTCGTAGCTCTGGGGGCGTTGTTCACCGTGTCGATTCTGCTGAGCCTGAAAAGCGTCAGGAGTCCGTTCCTGGCATTTGTGCTGATTACTGTAGCGCTGGCGATCGTCAGTTTTTACACCTCCATCAGTGGCCTGGTAAAAGCCGAAATGTTCCCGCCGCAAGTGCGCGCATTGGGTGTCAGCCTGGCTTGCCGAAACAGGCGAAGTACTTGCATAACGACCTTTGATCTTTACCCGTGGGCCTGACCGGCCCACGCCTCCAGGGACTGTTTATGAACGAGCGACCGGGCAATCAATTATTCGATGCCTATTTCACTGCCCGCGACATGCGTGAGGTGTTCTGCGATGAGGGTCGGGTTCAAGCGATGCTTGATTTCGAAGCGGCACTGGCCCGGGCCGAGGCGCGAGTCGGGCTGATTCCGCAAACGGCTGTCGCGCCGATTGAAGCGGCCTGTCAGGCCGGGCATTACGACTTCGCTGCTCTCGGCGAGGCGATTGCCACGGCCGGCAATTCGGCAATTCCGTTGGTCAAGGCGCTGGGTAAACAGATCGCGGCCAACCATGCCGAAGCCGAGCGTTATGTGCATCTGGGCGCGACCAGCCAGGACGTGATGGACACCGGTCTGGTGTTGCAACTGCGTGGTGCGCTGGAGCTGATCGAAAGCGATCTGGCGCAACTGGGCGAAACGCTGGCGACCCAGGCGTTGCGCTACGTCGCCACACCGCTGGCCGGGCGCACCTGGTTGCAGCACGCGACGCCTGTCACCCTCGGCATGAAGATCGCCGGTTGGCTGGGCGCTGTCACTCGCAGTCGTCAGCGTCTGCGCGAACTCAAACCGCGGCTGCTGGTGCTGCAATTCGGCGGCGCCTCCGGAACCCTCGCGGCCCTCGGCGAGCAGGCGATGCCGATTGCCCAGGCGCTGGCTGAAGAATTGAAACTGACACTGCCGGATCAACCTTGGCACACCCAGCGAGATCGCTTGGTGGAGTTCGGCTCGGTACTGGGATTGATCGCCGGCAGCCTCGGCAAACTGGGGCGCGACATCAGCCTGTTGATGCAGACCGAAGCGGGGGAGGTGTTCGAGCCTTCTGCGCCGGGCAAGGGCGGTTCTTCGACCATGCCGCACAAACGCAATCCGGTGGGCGCGGCGGTGTTGATCAGTGCGGCGACTCGCGTTCCAGGTTTGCTCTCGACGCTGTTCAGCGCCATGCCTCAAGAACACGAGCGTAGCCTGGGTCTGTGGCATGCCGAGTGGGAAACCCTGCCGGAGATTTGCTGCCTGGTGTCCGGCAGCCTGAAGCAGGCGCGGCTGGTGGCGGACGGGCTGGAAGTGGACGCCGAGCGCATGGCCCGTAACCTCGATCTGACCCAAGGGCTGGTGCTCGCCGAAGCGGTGAGCATCGTCCTCGCCCAACGGGTCGGCCGCGATACTGCGCACCATTTGCTGGAGCAATGCTGCAAGCGCGCAGTGGCTGAACAACGTCATCTGCGAGCGGTACTGGGCGACGAGCCGCAAGTGACCGCCGAACTGTCGGATGCTGAACTCGATCATCTGCTGGACCCCGCCCATTACCTCGGTCAGGCCCATACCTGGGTCGAGCGAGCGGTGGCTGAACATTCTGCGTTGACTGCCTGAAGGAGATTGCTGTGGCTTTCGTACAACTCGCCGAGGGCGAACTGCACTACCAAATTCAAGGGCCGCAACTCGATGGCCCGGCGGATGCGCCGGTACTTGTGCTGTCCAACTCGCTGGGCACTGACCTGCACATGTGGGACGCGCAGATTGCGGCGTTCACCGAGCATTTCCGGGTGCTGCGTTTCGACACCCGTGGTCATGGCAAATCGCTGGTCACGCCGGGGCCGTACAACATTGAGCAACTGGGCCATGACGTGCTGGCGCTGCTGGATGCGTTGCACATCGAACGCGCGCATTTCTGCGGTCTGTCCATGGGCGGGCTGATTGGCCAGTGGCTGGGGATCAACGCTGGTGATCGCCTGAACAAACTGGTGGTGTGCAACACCGCGGCGAAAATCGGTGATCCGTCGGTGTGGAACCCACGCATTGAAACCGTGCTGCGTGACGGTCCGGCCGCCATGGTCGCCTTGCGCGATGCGTCGATTGCGCGCTGGTTCACCGCGGATTTTGCTGAAGCCAATCCTGCTGCCGCGAAGAAGATTACTGACATGCTCGCGGCCACCTCGCCTGAAGGGTATGCGGCGAACTGTGCCGCCGTGCGCGATGCCGATTTTCGCGATCAGCTGTCCTCGATCAAGGTGCCGCTGCTGGTCATCGCCGGCACCCAAGACGCGGTCACGCCGCCGTCCGGTGGGCACTTCATTCAGGAGCATGTGCAGGGCGCCGAGTACGCCGAGTTCTACGCCGCGCACTTGTCCAACGTCCAGGCCGGTGCTGCGTTCAGCGAACGGGTTCTGGCATTTTTGTCAGGCCATTGAGGGTTTTTTTGTGGACGAGAAACAACGTTACGACGAAGGCCTGAAAGTCCGCCGTGCAGTACTCGGCGACGCTCACGTCGACCGCAGCTTGAACGCGCTGACCGAGTTCAACTCGGAGTTTCAGGAGATGATCACCCGTCACGCCTGGGGCGACATCTGGACCCGTCCGGGGCTGCCGCGCCATACCCGCAGCCTGATCACCATGGCCATGCTGATCGGCATGAACCGCAACGAAGAACTCAAACTGCACCTGCGCGCCGCCGCCAACAACGGCGTGACCCGCGGCGAGATCAAGGAAGTGATCATGCAGAGCGCGATCTACTGCGGCATTCCGGCAGCGAATGCGACGTTCCATCTGGCGGAGTCGGTGTGGGATGAGTTGGGGGTTGAATCGCGGGAGAGATGAATACCTGTGGGAGCGAGCCTGCTCGCGAAAGCGGTAGCAGCCTTAATACACGTGTTGGCTGAGAACACGCCTTCGCGAGCAGGCTCGCTCCCACACGTTTAAACGGTGGCGACGATGAAAATTCGTTTGAACGGAAACAACGTGTGCCCGTCGCTCTCTGGCGGGTAATGCGCATGCACGCGCATCAGGTAGTGGTAGATGAACCGCGCCTGTTCATCATCCTTCAACCCCTGCATCACCGGCCGCAGCGCCGAGACTTTGACCCAGTCATAGATCGGCGACTTGCCGTCGACAACCTGTAGCTGTTCGGTCTCCCAGATATCCAGTGTCCGGGTAATCGGAGAGAGCAACCGATAGTAACTTTCCAAAGACAACAGCGGCCGCGCAGCCATGGCCTCGCGCAACTGCGGGGTACCGAGTGGTTTGCCACCGGGGCCTGCCTCTTCAAGGGTGTCGAGCATCAGTTGATACCACAGCGCATCCCGCCAGTCGGGCATGTGCGCCGCCAGGCATCCACCCGGATTGAGCTGGCCGAGCAGTCGCGGCAATAACTGTTCGTGACCACTGACGAAGTGCAGTACGGCGGCGGCGAACAGCAGGTCCGCCGGTTGTTCGGGTTGCCAGTCGAGTAGATCGCACTGTTTCCACAACGCCTTGATCGGCAGGCAACGGGCTTCGTCCAGCATTTGCCCGGAACTGTCGATGCCCTGCAACTGCGCTCGAGGCCAACGCTTGGCCAAAAGTTGCGTGGCGATGCCGGTGCCGCATCCCAGGTCGTAGATACGCTTGGGCTGTTTGAGTTCGACACGGTCGAGCAATTCATTGACCGGTCGTTGCCTGAGGCGGGAAAACTGCTGGTACGCCTTGGCGTCCCAGTCGGTGCAGGCTTTCCCTGCCGATTCAAGTTTGACGCGCATGAGGTGATCCTCTCTGGCGGTTACAGCTGCCTTCCGATGACGTTCAGTGTTTTCAGGACAACCGCCACGCCTTTGCGCGTGTCCGGCTCGTTCAGCAGTTTGAACAAGGCATAGGCTCCCGGCGGCTCGGGGGCGGCGGCGACCTCGGCCTTGGCCAGGCGCACGGCGTTACTGACAGTCCAGGTGGCCGCCGTAGCGTTTTCGAACAGCCGCGCCAGTTTTTCCACCATCGCTGCGTCCAGCAGGTCGGTCATGTCCGAGACCAGCGATAGCACATCGACAATGTTGTCCAGCCGACCGCCGTCGATCAGCGGTTGAATTTTCGCCATCAAGGCGGCGAGTCCCGGCGTCGCTGGCATGCCGGCAGCGCTGGTCGCCAGCGTTTCATCTGATAGGTTCGTCACGGTTTACTCCTCCCTGAGCAGATCAAAGCATTCCACGGGCAACCGCCCAGTACAGACCACGATTGAAGCCATTTCTCAGCAGGCCGCCGAGCTTGGTCGGCGGTGTCGGCAGGACGTCATGGGCGTAGTCGTACCACAGCGGCATACCGGCGTTGAGACCCATCTGCGCCACGGCCTGAACCCGTCCGTCGTAGACGCTGTTGGGCGCACCGAGGCGAATCTCGGCGGCGATGTTGTTGGCGATGACGGGTGCCTGGTTATGGCAGGCACCACCGGCCTTGCTCACCGGCAGATCGACGGTGTCGCCAATCACGTAGACGTGTTCCAGGCCATAGACCTGCAGGGTCTCGTGATGGGTCGGCAACCAACCTTCGTTGTTGGGCGCTTGAGACGCTCCGGACTCCAGCACGGCATCGACGGCGCGGATCGGCGGTGTCGCCATCAGGATGTCGAAGGGTTGCTCTTCGCCTTCTTCGGAGTAGGCGATTTTTCGTTCGGGGTCGACACGGCTGAGGGTGAAACCGCGTTGGAAGCGGATGTTCTTCTGCTCGAAAATTCCGGGCAGGATTTCCCCGGTGGGGCGTTGCAGAAACAGGCAGTTACGCAGCAACTGAGCCGTGGTCGGGTAGGTGTAGACGATTTCCACCTGGTCCCGCACGCCCCGACGACGCAGGAAGTCGTCGAGCATCAACGTCGTTTCTACCGGTGCAATGCCGCATTGGTGCGGCACGTTGGGTGTCTGCGGGAAAGACACCGTGATGAAGATCCGGCCTTTTTTGATCGTGCTCAGCCGTTCTGCCAACTGCCGGGCGGGCTGATATTGGTAGAAGTGGTCGCCGGCTTCTTTCAAGCCCTCAATGCGCTCCGGCGCGGGCACGCAACCGGTGGCAATGACCAGAAAGTCATAGCCATAACGCTTGCCGCTACGGGTTTTCAGGCATTGCCCGGGGAAATCGAAACGCGTGACTTCTTCGACGTAAAAGCTGATTTCCGGGCGCAACAGTGAACGTTCCGGGCGCTTGAGTTCTTCTTCAAAGAACTGATTGAACGCCACGTACATGAACGCAGGTTTGTAGTAGTGATCGGGGGAATTGGACAGTAGTGCAATCGAGACTTCGCCGCGCAGGATTTCTGGATACAGCTTGCTGGCCAGTTGATTGGCCAACATGGTTCCACCTACGCCGCCACCGACGATAACTATTCGCTTGCTCATACCTGACCTCCGTGGTCATGGCAGCTTCGCGTACAGCATCCGGAGATAACGGAAGAAAAAAGGGACTCCTACATCGCAATGGAGAATTAAACACGCTTCTTGACTGTATCTGTGAACACACAAAGCGCCAGTTTGTACCGACCGGCGGTGAGAGGCATCCGACCGTTTTCATCCTGCGGTCGCTGCCTGAGCTCCGCTATGGCAAGCGTTATAGCAAGCTGATCGGATAGCTGACGATCAACCGGTTCTCATCGAACTCGTTGTTGCTGAAGTCACGGCGAATGGTCGAGTTGCGCCATTTGACGTTGAGGTCTTTGAGCGCGCCGCTCTGCACGGTGTAACCCAATTCGCTTTCGCGGCCCCATTCCTTGCCGTCGGTGACGGTGCCGGTGTGGACGTTGTCGCCGCTGATGTAGCGGTTCATCAGGGTCAGGCCGGGAATGCCGAGGGCGACGAAGTTGTAGTCATGACGTACCTGCCAGGATTTTTCTTTGGCATTGTCATAGCTTGGCATTCCACAAACCAATCTGGGTGCGCTTCTCGTTAAAGGCGTATTCACCGCCCTGGAAGTTGAAACGGTCGGAGGTAAACGCCGGTTTGCCGATCATCGACATGTCGCTCATGCTGCTGTCGTCGCGCGGGCTGTTGGCGCGGAACTGGCCGCCGTAGAACGTCAGGCCGTTGATTTCCTTCGAGGTGATCTGACCACCACGGAACGTCTGCGGCAGGGAGCGACCGTCGTCCGAATGCAGGATCGGCAGCACCGGCATCCATTCGCCCACCTTCACTTCGGTCTGCGACAGCTTGGCCTTGAACGCCACGTTGGTGCGACCGAAGTTGTCCGCCGGGCGACCGTCGTGATCCAGCGGCAACAACTGCGTACCGCCCGTGCCTTTACCGCCGTCGAGTTTCACCGAGTACATCCCCAGCACATCCATGCCGAACCCGACGGTGCCCTGGGTGAACCCGGACTTAGCGTCGAGGATGAAGCTTTGCGTCCACTCTTCTGCCTTGCCTTGGGTTTTGGTCGGGTTGGTGAAATTGCGATTGATGTAGAAGTTGCGCAGGTTCAGGTTGACCTTGGCACCTTCGACAAAGCCTGACTCCTCGGCCATGGCGGGCAGAGCCGTACTGACCAGTGCAACGGCGATGAGGCTGGGGAACCAGTATTGAGTATTGGAAGGTGTCATGTGTTCGGGTCTCTCTAATTTTTAGGGGTGAAACGGGGCGCTGCCGCAACCTGGGGTTGCAGACGAAAATTTGAATTCGGGATAAAAACGAACGGGATCGGCCGGACAGGGCAGGGCGCGGGGGCATGGTGTCGAACCTGTTGTTATTGGTCTTGTGCGACGAATGGTGCGGGGGATGGGCGGGGTGATTCAATTGGGGAAAGCGGGTTTTGGGCGATTATCGAACGCCAAAATCAAAAGATCGCAGCCTCCGGCAGCTCACATTGGACGCGATTCCTGGAGCTGCCGGAGGCTGCGATCTTTTGATCTTGAGCAACAAAAAGCCCACCAAAAGGTGGGCTTCGTGTTCATAGCGCTATCAGAACAACTTCATCTTCGGCGCTTCTTCTTTCAACGGCTCGTTCTTCGCGGTCTGCTCGTTCCAGCCACCGCCCAGTGCCTTGTACAGATTGACGGCACTGACCAGTTGCGCCAGGCGGTCGGTGATCAGTACCTGTTCAGCACTGAACAGCTGGCGCTGGGCATCGAGGAAGGTCAGGTTGCTGTCGACACCAATGCGGTAACGACGCTCGGCCAGACGGTAGTAGTCCTGGTTCGCGGTGACGAAATCACGCTGGGCCTGCAACTGATCTGTGTAGGTCTGGCGGGCGGCCAGGCCATCGGCGACTTCCTGGAAGGCCGTCTGAATGGACTTCTCGTAGTTCGCCACGCCGATGTCTTTCTGGATTTTTGAATAGTCCAGGCTGGCGCGCAGGCTGCCGGCGTTGAAGATCGGCAGGTTGATCTGTGGCTGGAACAGCCAGGTGCCCGAACCGCCCTTGAACAGACCGGACAGGTCCGGGCTCAGGGACCCGGCGTTGGCCGTCAGGCTGATGCTCGGGAAGAACGCAGCCCGTGCCGCGCCGATGTTGGCATTGGCGGCTTTCAGGTTGTATTCGGCCTGGAGGATGTCCGGACGACGTTGCAGCAAGTCCGATGGCAGACCGGCCGGCACTTCGCTCAGCAGGTCGTCAGCCAATGGCTTGGCCGCTTGCAGATTGGCCGGGACACCAGTGCCGAGCAGCAACACCAGGCTGTTTTCATCCTGGGCGACTTGACGGGTGTACCTGGCCATTTGCGCACGGGCGTTTTCCACCGAGGTACGCGACTGGGCCAGGTCCAGTGCCGAGGCGACACCCACTTCGTTGCTGCGGGCGGTGAGCTTGTAGCTCTCCTCGAACGCACCCAGGGTGTCCTGGGTCAGTTTCAGCAGCTCCTTGTCGGCCTGCCAGGTCAGATAGGCGTTGGCCACACTGGCCACCAGGCTGATCTGGGTACTGCGTCGTGCTTCTTCAGTGGCGAAGTACTTCTGCAGCGCTTCTTCGCTCAGGCTGCGAACCCGACCGAACAGGTCGAGTTCATAGGCGCTGATGCCAACTGTGGCCGAGTAGGAACTGGTGATGTCCGCTTGGCCGGTCTGCGAGGCCCGAGCCGGGACCCGCTGACGGCTGCCGGTGCCGTTGGCCGATACGGCCGGGAACAGATCGGCACGCTGGATGCGGTATTGAGCCGCAAAGGCGTCGATGTTCAGCGCCGCGACACGCAGGTCACGGTTGTTTTCCAGGGCGACCTGGATCAGCTGTTGCAGCGCCGGGTCATGGAAAAACTGCTTCCAGCCCTGTTCGGCGGCAGCCTGGGCAGGCGCCTGGGCCGGTGAATACGCCGGACCTTGCGGGTACTGGCCCGCCACCGGTGCTTCAGGCTGCTGATAATCGGGAATCAGCGAGCAGCCGCCGAGCACGAAGGCGGCAACAGCCAGGGAGAGTAGCGACTTGCTCATTAGCCAGCCTCTTTAGAAGGTTCAATAGCGTCGTCCTGGTCAGCGATTTTGCGCTGCCCCATGGCCGACACGGTGACGAAGAACAACGGGACCCAGAAGATCGCCAGTACCGTGGCGGTGATCATACCGCCAATGACCACGGTACCGATGGCGTGTTGGCTGCCCGAGCCAGCACCGCTGGAAATGGCCAGGGGCACCACGCCGAGGACGAACGCCAGGGACGTCATGATGATCGGGCGCAACCGCATGCGGCAAGCCTCGATGGCTGCCTCCTGCAAGCTCTTGCCCTGTTCGTGCAGATCTTTGGCGAACTCGACGATCAGAATGGCGTTTTTCGCCGCCAGACCGATGGTGGTCAACAGACCCACCAGGAAGTACACGTCGTTGGACAGACCGCGCAGGCTGGTCGCCATCAGCGCACCGATAATCCCCAGCGGTACCACGAGCACCACCGCAATCGGAATTGACCAGCTTTCATACAAAGCCGCCAGACACAGGAACACCATCAGGATCGACAGCGCGAACAGCGCCGGCGCCTGAGAGCCTGCCAGTCGTTCTTCATACGACAGACCGGTCCAGGAAATACCGACACCGGCCGGCAGCTTTTTCGCCAAGGCCTCGACTTCGGCCATGGCTTCACCGCTGGAGTAACCCGGTGCCGGGGTGCCAAGAATTTCCATCGCTTCTACGCCGTTGTAACGCGACAGTTTCGGTGCACCGTAAATCCATTCACCCTTGGCGAACGCCGAGAACGGGACCATGGTGCCGGCGTTGTTGCGCACGTACCATTTCTTGACGTCTTCAGGGCTCATGCGCGAACCCGGCTGGCCTTGCACGTACACCTTTTTCACCCGACCGCGGTCGATGAAGTCGTTGACGTAGCTACTGCCCAGCGCAATCGACAGGGTGTTGTTGATGTCGGTGAGCGTCACGCCAAGGGCGCTGGCCTTCTCGTCGTCGATTTCCAGTTGGTATTGCGGTTCGTCGTTCAGACCGTTCGGACGGACTTGCGACAGCACCTTGCTCTGCGCCGCCATGCCGAGGAACTGGTTGCGCGCTTCCATCAACTTGTCGTGACCGATACCGGCGCGGTCCTGCAGGAACACGTCGAAACCGGTGGCGTTACCCAGTTCCAGTACCGCCGGTGGGGCGAAGGCAAACACCATGGCGTCCCGGAAGGTGAAGAAGTGCTTCTGGGCACGGGCCGCCAGTTTGAACACGCTGTTGTCGGCGTTACGTTCGCCCCACGGTTTGAGCATGATGAACGCCATACCCGAGCTCTGGCCACGGCCGGCGAAGTTGAAGCCGGTCACGGTAAACACCGAGGCCACCGCATCGCCTTCACCGCCATCCTTGCTCGGACGCAGCAGGAACTCACGCATTTCGTCCACGACCACTTGCGTGCGCTCGGCACTGGAGCCGGCCGGGGTTTGCACCTGGGCGAACAGTACGCCCTGGTCTTCTTCCGGGAGGAACGAGGACGGGATGCGCATGAACAGCCAGATCATGCCGACGACGATGATCACGTAGACCAGCAGGTACGGCACCTTGTTGCGCAAAATATTGCCAACGCCACGTTCGTAACTTTTCACGCTACGGTCGAAGTTGCGGTTGAACCAGCCGAAGAATCCGCGTTTCGGAACGCCGTGCTCGCCTTTCGGAATCGGCTTGAGCATGGTGGCGCAGAGTGCCGGGGTGAAGATCAGCGCGACCAGTACCGACAGGGCCATGGCCGAGACGATGGTGATCGAGAATTGCTTATAGATCACACCGGTAGAACCGCCGAAGAATGCCATCGGCAGCAGTACCGCCGACAGTACGAGCGCAATACCGACCAGAGCACCCTGGATCTGCCCCATGGATTTCTTGGTGGCCTCCTTGGGTGACAGGCCTTCTTCGCTCATGACCCGTTCGACGTTTTCCACCACGACGATGGCGTCGTCCACCAGCAAACCGATGGCCAGCACCATGCCGAACATGGTCAGGGTGTTGATGCTGAAACCGAACGCCGCGAGGATCCCGAAGGTACCCAGCAATACGACGGGCACAGTCATCGTGGTGATGACGGTGGCGCGGAAGTTTTGCAGGAACAGAAACATCACCAGGAACACCAGCACGATCGCTTCGACCAGGGTTTCAACCACGCCCTTGATCGATTCGGTGACCACCGGAGTCGTGTCGTACGGAAACACCACTTCCATCCCTTGCGGGAAGAACGGCTTGAGGGTTTCGATGGTCTTGCGCAGGGCTTTTGCAGTGTCGAGGGCGTTGGCACCGTTGGCCAGTTTCACCGCCAGACCGGAGGCCGGACTGCCGTTGAACTGGGCACT
Organism: Pseudomonas sp. PMCC200344; assembly: GCF_030053095.1. Classification (NCBI taxonomy): domain Bacteria; kingdom Pseudomonadati; phylum Pseudomonadota; class Gammaproteobacteria; order Pseudomonadales; family Pseudomonadaceae; genus Pseudomonas; species Pseudomonas sp. PMCC200344. The sequence continues at coordinate 1,510,737 of NZ_CP125618.1, forward strand.
GACCGAGTAGTTTTCACCGCCCAGACCGACATCCGCAACGTCGCCGACACGCACTTGCGAACCGTCCTTGTTGACCTTGAGCAGGATCGCCTTGAACTGCTCGGCAGTCTGCAGGCGGGTCTTGCCGATGATCGTCGCATTCAGCTGTTGGCCTGCCACGGCAGGCAAACCGCCGAGTTGACCGGACGACACCTGAACGTTCTGAGCGGCGATGGCGGTTTTCACGTCCACCGGGGTCAGGTTGTAGTTGTTCAACTTGGCCGGGTCGAGCCAGATCCGCATCGCGTACTGAGCACCGAAGACCTGGAAGTCACCGACACCGGCGGTCCGCGAGACCGGGTCCTGCATGTTCGACACGATGTAGTTGGCCAAGTCGTCCTTGGTCATGCTGCCGTCGCGCGAGACCACGCCGATCACCATCAGGAAGTTCTTCACTGCCTTGGTGACGCGGATCCCCTGTTGCTGCACTTCTTGCGGCAGCAGCGGGGTGGCCAGGTTCAGTTTGTTCTGGACCTGAACCTGCGCGGTATCGGAGTTGGTGCCCTGCTCGAAGGTCGCGGTAATGGTCATGCTGCCGTCGGAGTTACTTTCCGAGGAGACATAACGCAGGTTATCGATACCGTTGAGCTGTTGCTCGATCACCTGCACCACGGTGTCCTGCACGGTTTGTGCGGACGCGCCCGGGTAGGTCACCTGGATCGCAATGGCCGGAGGCGCAATACTTGGGTATTGGTTGATCGGGAGTTTGAGGATCGATAGTGCCCCGACCAGCATGATCACCAGGGCAATTACCCAGGCAAAAATCGGACGGTCGATAAAAAATCTGGACATGATTTACTCCCCTTTGCCGCTGGAAGCCTTGTTAGCTGCCTGTGCGGGGGCCGGGTTCTTTGCGCCAACGTTAGTCGCTTCACTGGCTTTTACTTCAACGCCAGGTTTGACGTATTGCAGCCCTTCGGTGATCAGTCGATCGCCGGCCTTCAGACCGTCTTCGATCAGCCACTGGCTGCCGACAGTGCGGCTGGCCTTGAGCTGACGCAGTTCGACCTTGTTGTCTGGACCGACGACCAGCGCGGTCGGGGTGCCTTTGAGATCACGGGTCACGCCTTGTTGCGGCGCGAGGATCGCCGCGCTGTTCACACCAGCCTGCAATTGGGCGTGTACAAACATGCCTGGCAGCAGGGTGTGGTCAGGGTTGGGGAATACCGCACGCAAGGTCACGGAACCGGTGGTCTGGTCCACCGAGACTTCCGAGAACTCGAGCTTGCCTTCCTGTTTGTACTGGCTGCCGTCTTCGAGGGTCAGCTTGACCTTGGCCGCGTTGTCGCCAGATTTTTGCAAACGACCGCTTTCCAGTTCACGGCGTAATTCCAGCAGCTCTACCGAAGACTGGGTGACGTCGACGTAGATCGGGTCCAGTTGCTGAATCACCGCCATCGCGTCGACCTGGCCGCTGGTAACCAGCGCGCCTTCGGTCACGGTCGAGCGGCCGATGCGGCCGGAGAGTGGCGCGTAAACCTTGGTGTAACGCACATTGATCTGGGCGCTCTGCAGGGATGCTTCCGATTGCAACCGGTTGGCCAGGGCCGTGTCGTATTCCTGACGGCTCACAGCCTGTTCGCTGACCAGTTGCTTGTAGCGATCCGAAATCGATTTGGTCTGCTGCAAGTTCGCTTGGGCGCTTTTCAGGGTGGCTTCATAAACGGCCGGATCGATCTGATACAGCTGCTGGCCGGCCTTGACGTCGCCGCCTTCCTTGAACAGGCGCTTGAGAATGATGCCGTTAACCTGAGGGCGAACTTCGGCGATGCGGTACGCGCTGGTACGGCCCGGAAGCTCGGAGGTCAGGGTGAAAGCTTGAGGTTGCAGAGTAACGACGCCGACCTGAGGGGGTGGTGCGGCAGGTGCCGCCTCTTCCTTTTTGCATCCGCTGAGCAGCGATGCCAAGGCGAGGGCGGTGACCAGAGCGGTAACAGCTGGCTTGAATTGCATGAAAATCCTCGGGTCAGGCGCGCAAGTTGCGCACTCGAAAGGTGGAAAGGTAAAAAATGTGCGCTGAGTGGATAAGTAGCTTGCTAAGCAATATACTTACGTTCATGGTTGTTTGTAAACACCCCGACCGCGTATCCACACCGTTACAAAAGCCGTTCAAAGATCCGAATAGTAGGCCGGGGACGACGCCTAAGAGCGCTTGCCCCACTTTTGTTCAGCGAATAATCAGAAATCGCTGAAGCATCCTGATTGAGGTTGTACTGCCATGGTTCGTCGTACCAAAGAGGAAGCTCAAGAAACCCGTAGCCAGATACTCGAAGCGGCAGAAAAAGCCTTTTTTGAGCGGGGCGTGGCGCGCACGACACTGGCGGATATCGCTACCCTGGCCGGGGTCACGCGCGGGGCCATCTATTGGCATTTCAGCAACAAGGCGGATTTGGTGCAGGCCATGCTTGATACCTTGCAAGAGCCGCTGGATGAAATGGCCAAGGCCAGTGAAAGCGAAGATGAACTCGACCCTCTCGGCTGCATGCGCAAGCTGCTGATTCATTTGTTTCATCAAGTTGCCCTGGACCCGAAAACCCGACGCATCAATGAGATTCTGTTTCATAAGTGCGAATTCACCGATGAAATGTGCGACCTGCGCCAGCAGCGCCGAGAGGTCAGCCTTGATTGCAATGTGCGAATCGCTCTGGCGCTGAGTAATGCGGTCAATCGGGGGCAGTTACCGGAAAACCTCGATACGGCCCGCGCAGCCATCAGCCTGCATGCGTACATCGACGGCATCCTGTATCAGTGGCTGTTGGCGCCCGACAGCTTTGAACTGCACATCGAAGCCGAGCGTTGGGTCGATACCGGGCTGGACATGCTGCGCTTCAGCCCAAGCCTGCGCAAATGAAACAAAGTGTGTAATTGGATCCGTTTGTGTCAAGACTTGAAGCGGGGAATATCCCTGCTTCGCTCGCCTTTCTGTAATGGGGTGCTTTTATATACGTACGTTCGCCGGGTTGATAGGTAGCGAGCTACGTATTTTGTAGGGATTTTGTGTCGAGTGTGTGAATGAGTGTGAACGACCCGGGCTACAAGGGCGTCGAGCAGCCGATCAAGGGCATAGCGCTGATCTGTCTGGCGGTTTTGTTGTTCGCCAGCCACGACACGTTGTCCAAGTACCTGTCCGGTTTCTACCCGATCGTGATGGTGGTTTGGGCGCGCTACGTGGTGCACACCTTGTTGATGCTGGTGATGTTCGTGCCGCGCAGTGGTTTTTCGGCGGTGGTGCGCACCAAGCGTCCCGGACTGCAGTTATTACGCGCCCTGTGTTTGATCGGCACCAGCTTGTTTTTCACCACCGGTCTGCGTTACATCCCCTTGGCTGAGGCCACGGCCGTCACCTTTCTTGCACCGTTATTAGTGACCGCATTGTCTGTACCGTTGCTGCATGAGCGGGTAACACGCAATCAGTGGCTGGCGGTACTGGGTGGATTTGTCGGCGTGTTGATCGTCGTGCGGCCCGGCGGTGCTCTGTTCACCCCGGCGATCTTGTTGCCTCTGTGCTCGGCCTTGTGTTTTGGCTTCTATCAATTGCTCACCCGCCTGCTCAGCGGTATCGACAGCCCGACCACCAGCAACTTTCTGACCGGCATTCTCAACAGCCTGATCATGAGTGCGCTGTTGCCGTTTTTCTGGAGTACGCCGACGTTGCTGCACGGCCTGTTCATGATTGGCCTGGGTACTTGCGGCATGCTCGGCCACATGTTGCTGACCCAGGCCTTCCGCCATGCGGCACCGGCGATGCTGGCCCCCTTCAGTTACGGACAGATCCTGTTTGCCGGGATGTACGGGTATTTGATCTTTGACCATACCCCGGACAGCTTCGGCGTGATCGGGATTGCGGTGGTTTGCCTCAGCGGTCTTGCGGTGGCCTGGAGACAGCGCAAGCGCTGACAAGATCGCAGCCTTCGATAGCGCCTACATTATTCGAATGGCTTACACCCTGTGCTGCCGAAAGCAGCGATCCTTTGATCTTCCATATGCAAAAGCCCCGGCTCTTTCGAGTCGGGGCTTTTGCGTTTCAAGGGGGGACGCTTACAACACCGGGTAGTCGATGTAGCCAACCGCGCCCTTGGAATAAAACAGCTCAGGACGTGGCTCGTTCAGCGGCGCATCGGCCTTCAAACGTGCCGGCAGGTCCGGGTTGGCAATGAACGGCACGCCGAAGGCCACCGCATCGGCCTTGCCGCTGGCGAGCCAGGCGTTGGCGCTGTCTTTGGTGAAGCGTTCGTTGACGATGTACGGGCCGCCGAACGCTTCTTTCAATTGTGGACCCAGGCTGTCGCCTTCTTCTTTCTCGCGGGAGCAGATGAACGCGATGCCACGTTTGCCTAGTTCGCGAGCGACGTAAGTGAAGGTCTCGGACAGGTTGTCGTCGCCCATGTCATGGAGATCGGCACGGGGTGACAGGTGCACACCTACACGGCCCGCGCCCCAGACTTCGATCGCGGCATCGGTCACTTCCAACAACAGGCGCGCACGATTTTCCACGGAACCGCCGTAGTTGTCGGTGCGCTGGTTGGTGCTGCTTTGCAGGAACTGGTCGAGCAGGTAACCGTTGGCGCCGTGGATTTCCACACCGTCAAAACCGGCCGCCTTGGCGTTCTCGGCACCGACGCGGTAGGCGTCGACGATGTCGGCGATTTCAGCGGTTTCCAGGGCGCGTGGGGTTGGGAAGTCGGCCAGTGGGCGAACCAGGCTGACATGACCTTTTGGCTGAATGGCGCTTGGTGCGACCGGCGCTTCACCGCCCAGGTACGACCCGTGGGAAATACGGCCGACGTGCCACAGTTGCAGGAAAATCTTGCCGCCCGCGCCGTGAATAGCCTTGGTCACGTTGGCCCAGCCACGCACTTGATCGTTGGACCAGATACCCGGGGTGTCCGGGTAGCCGACGCCCATCGGCGTGACCGACGTGGCCTCGCTGAGGATCAGGCCGGCCGAGGCGCGTTGTACGTAGTACTCGGCCATCAGCGCGTTTGGTACGCGGCCTTCGTCGGCGCGGCAGCGGGTCAGCGGCGCCATGATGATGCGGTTGGCCAACTCAAGGTCGCCCAGTTTGATCGGATCGAAAATAGTCGTCATGAAATAGCTCGCTTGTAGAGATCAGTGGGTAGCAGGGGCCAGTTCGGGATTGCCGCTCTGACGGAAAGTAATCAGGGTCACCAGCAGGGCGAGTACCGCCAGTGCTGCTGCCGCGAGAGGAACGCTGGTCAAGCCGAAACCGTGGGCGATGACGCTGCCACCGACCCAGGCACCCAGTGCGTTGCCGATGTTGAAAGCGCCGATGTTCAGGGTCGACACCAGGTTCGGTGCGGCCTTGCCGTAGGTCACGACGTTCACTTGCAGGGCCGGCACGGCGGCAAAGCACGCGGTGGCCCAGAGGAACAGGGTGATTTCGGTAGGAATCAGCGCAACGCTGGTCCAAGTCAGTACGGTCGAGATCACGGCCATCGAGATAAAGACGCCGATCAACGTTGCGGCCATGCCTTTGTCAGCCAGCTTGCCGCCGATGATGTTGCCCACCGTCAGGCCCAGCCCGATGAGCATCAGGGTCCAGGTCACGCCTTTGGGCGAGACGCCAGTGACATCGCCGAGCAGCGGGGCGACGTAGGTGAACAGGGTGAAGACCGAAGCAGCGAACAACGCGGTCATGCTCAACGACAGCCAGATCCCGGCGCCTTTGAGGGCGCGCAGTTCGGCGCGCATGTCGAGTTTCTCTTCATCACGCTTGGCCGGAAGGAAGCGGATCAGGCCGATCAACGCGATCACACCCATCACGGTCACCGCCCAGAAGGTCGAACGCCAGCCGGCTTGCTGACCGAGCGCGGTGCCCAGCGGAACGCCGAGCACGTTGGCCAGGGTCAGGCCGGTGAACATCAGGGCCACGGCCGAAGCGCGTTTGTTCGCAGGCACCAGACCTGCCGCCACCACCGAGCCGATGCCGAAGAACGCACCGTGGCAGAGGGCGGTCACCACACGGGCAAACATCAGCACGTTGTAGTCGGTAGCCATTGCGCAGAGCAGGTTGCCAATGATGAAGATGCCCATCAACGCTACCAGTGCGGCCTTGCGCGGCAATCGAGAGGTCGCCAGTGCCATGAATGGCGCACCGATGGCCACGCCCAGGGCGTAACCGGTCACCAGCCAGCCGGCGCCGGGGATCGATACACCGAGGTCCGCTGCCACATCGGGCAACAAGCCCATGATGACGAACTCGGTGGTGCCGATGGCGAAGGCGCTCAAGGCCAGAATGAGTAGCGAGAGGGGCATTGTTTAATTCCTAGTCGGAGCGCTGAGCTCCTTGACGATGGCATCGAGGAACGCCTGAATCACGTCCTCGTTGCGTTTGAAAAAGTGCCATTGACCGGCTTTCTGGCTGCTGATCAGTCCCGCACGTTGCAAGTTCGCCAAATGGGCGGACACGGTCGACTGCGACAGGCCGCAGCGTTGATCGATCTGTCCGGCGCAAATGCCGTACTCGTGGTTGTGGATCTGTTCCGGGAACTGGGCTTTGGGATCTTTCAGCCAGATGAGGATGTCTCGGCGTACTGGGTGTGCCAGGGCTTTTATTATTTCGTCGAGGTCGATGGTCATGGTTTGGGCTCGTGATGAGTAAAACGCTATATCGCGATGAGGCGAACTTTAAATCGGTACTTCGCGATATACCAATATGATTTTGGTCTGGCGACCGAGTAATTCGGTATATCGAGTTATAACGATATGTGGGGCGTAGTGCTAAGCTGCGCGGCATGAACTATCTCGCACATCTGCACCTCGGTGGCCAGCGCCCCGGTCAATTGCTCGGCAGTCTGTATGGCGATTTCGTCAAAGGGCGGCTGCAAGGGCAGTTCGATCCGGAGATCGAAGCGGCCATCCAGCTGCATCGCAGCATCGATGTCTTTACCGACCGCCATCCGTTGGTGGACGTCTCGTTGTCACGGTTTTCCATCACCCGCCGGCGTTACGCCGGGATTGTGCTCGACGTGTTTTTCGACCATTGCCTGGCGCGTGACTGGACGCTGTACGCCGACCAGCCACTGGAGCAATTCACTTCGGGCGTGTACCGGGTGCTGTCCGCCGAGGCGCAATTGCCGGAACGTCTGGCGCAGATCGCGCCGCACATGGTGGCCAATGACTGGTTGGGTTCTTATCGGGAGTTCGCGGTGCTTGAGCAGGTGCTGCGGGGGATTTCGCGGCGGTTGACGCGGCCGGAGGAACTGGCCGCAGCGATGCAGGAGTTGCGGGTGTTGTATGAGCCGTTGAGTGATGACTTCCGGTTGTTCTATCCGCAGCTTCAGCAGTTTGCCCAAAACTATCCAACGACATAAACCTATTGTGGGAGCGAGCCTGCTCGCGAAAGCGGCTTAACATTCAACGAAGATGCTGAATGGCATACCGCTTTCGCGAGCAGGCTCGCTCCCACAGGGGATTTTTGTTCCTTCAGTAGATAGGTGTCAGGCCGCAATGGCGGGTCGCATTGGGACTTGCTGTGTTTCCGGAATCGCCCCAAACAACGCCTTCTGCACCGCCTGCTGCGCCTCAAACGCCAGTGCCGCACGCTCGCGGCCTTCACACGCGATCGGCTTGAGCAAATGAATCTCCACCTCCCCCCGATCATTGGCAAACAAGCGCATCAAGTGCGAGAGCAAATCATCATCGCCAATGAACGGCGCCAGTGAATCGAGCTTTCCGTCGCGCAGATAACGAATCGCCACCGGCTGCAACTTCACGTCGGAGTCGATCGCCGCAGACAGCAATCGACCGTGGAAAGTGCGCAGCGAGCGGCCATCGGTGGTGGTGCCTTCCGGGAACATCAGCAGCGGATGTTCCTGCTCCAGATGACGGGTCATCTGTTTGCGGATCAACTGGCTGTCGCCTGACCCGCGACGAATGAACAAACTGCCAGCCTTGGCCGCCAACCAGCCCGCCACCGGCCAGGTGCGCACTTCGGCCTTTGACAGGAACGACAGCGGCGTGAGCATGCCCAGCAGTGGAATGTCGGTCCAGGACACATGGTTGCTGACCCAGAGCATCGGCGCCTTCGGCAATTCACCCTGCACGGTCACGCGAAAGGGCAGGGCATTGCTCAGGCGCGCCATGAAAAATCGCGACCAGCGCTGGCGACGGACCATCGAATGAGCAATCCCCAAACGTTCGAACAACCCAAACACACTGGCCATGCTCAAACCCAGCGCCACCACCACCAACACTCGCGCAATCCGCGCGTACACCCGTAACTGACTCATCACACGGCCGCCTTGAAGTGCTTGGCATAACGCGGGCAGAGTTCGTCGCGCTTGAGCAGAATGAACACGTCGGCGACCTGGAAGTCTTCATCCCAGCACGGCTCGCCACAGATTTTCGCGCCGAGGCGCATGTAGGCCTTGAGCAACGGTGGCATTTCGGCGATGACGTTGGACGGAATAGCGAGGCTCGGCAGCGGTTTTTTCGGTTCTGCCCGCAGGTGTTCTGTGCACAGGTAGCGTTCGCGCAGGCGCTGCATGATCGCGTGGGCCTGGATGCCGCCGTCCTGCATCGGGATGCTCGCGCAACCCATCAAATAGCTGTAGCCGCCCTGGTTCAGCACTTCGGCCAGTTCGCCCCAGAGTACGGCGATGGTCCCGCCGTTGCGGTAGGCCGGGTCGACGCAAGTGCGGCCGATTTCCAGGATCGGGCCTTTCAGATGGACCAGGCCATGCAGGCTGAATTCTTCTTCGCTGTAGAACTTGCCCAGGCTGCTGGCGGCCGTGTGGTCGAGCAAACGGGTGGTCGCCACCAGACGCCCGGTGTTCAAGTCACGCACGCCGATGTGGGCGCAGTGAACATCATAGTCATCCATGTCCAGACCCAGCTCCGCGCCTTTCAGCTTGGCGTTGAATTCGCCGCTGAACACGTTGAAGCGCAGGGCCTGGGCTTCCTGCAAGGCCTCGGCGCCCACCAGGCGTTCGGCTTGCAGGCGGCGTTCATTGCCGGTGTCGCTGATGCGGGCGATCTGAGTCATTGCGAATCTCCATACGGGCCGGTCACCCGTCTTGGGTTGCAGCCGATCGACTTTCTTTATGCAGCCGTGTTGTGCAAAGTCAGGCTATGTAGCCCCGGTGTCATCGCCATGAAGCTTTGGTGATGCTTATATGACAGCCTTTGAGGAGCCTCTTATGCCCTGGCAAAACCTGCTGCGCCGCCGCGATCGTCTGCCCGCCAACCCGGACCTGGGCGAGGGGTTCGCGACCTTGTTGCACCAGTTGGGCAACGTCACGCCGTTCGAACTGGCGGTGGCCGGCGGGCGTTTCTGGTGGGCTATCAAGCGGCGTTGCGCATGCTTTGGCCGAGCGCGCCGCTGAGCCTTGGCGCCTTGTGCGCGACCGAACAGCGCAGCTTGCGGGTGGCGGATATGCAGACTCGTCTGCACGATTTGCGTCTGAGCGGGCGCAAGGATTTTGTCACCGCAGGCGATGCCGCCGATTGGCTGCTGATTGCGGCCCGCAGTGAAGCTCCCGACGAAAAACCGCGCCTGAGTCTGGCGGTGGTTTATCCCGATGAACCGGGCGTGCGTCTGGAGAAACTGCCGGCGATCCCGTTGATGCCAGACATCAGCCATGGTCGGCTGTTTCTCGATAACGCTCAGTGCGAGCTGTTGGCGGGGGATGGCTGGGATGCTTACATCAAACCGTTTCGCACCCTTGAAGACATTTACGTTCTGAGCGCCATGACCGCCTGGCTGTACGGCATCGGTCAGGACAGCGACTGGCCGCAAGCCTTGCAACTGCGTTTGCTGGCGCTGCTGGCCGGGTGTGCGGAAGTCAGCCGGCAGGCGCCGAATAATCCGTCCGGGCATGTGTTACTCGGTGGCTTGTTTGCGCAGTTCGATGGGCTCAAGGCTGAGGTGGCTCAGGCACTGGCCGATGGTCCGCAGCAATGGGCGGCGATGTGGCAGCGCGATCAGGGCGTGATGGGTTTGGCGGCGGGTGCGCGGGGGAAGCGGTTGGCAAAGGCACTCGCGGGATCTTCGCAGGGTTGACCGGCCCCTTCGCGAGCAAGCCCGCTCCCACAGGGGAATGCATTTCAAATGTGGGCGTGAGCCTGCTCGCGAAGGCGTCCTCAAGAACAATGCAAACTCAAAAACTGTCATCAAGCTCGACTAGGCTCAGCAGGTTCATCCTTCCGAGCCCCCACCATGTTCAAAGGCGTGTCCCTGACTTTCGGGCTGTTGTTCAGCCTCACGGCTCACGCCGAATACTGGCCTGCCGAGCAATGGTCGACCGCCCCGACAGTCACCGGGCCGGCGCTTCAAGCCCTGGAGACTTACGCCTTCCCACCCCGTGATGAGGCCACCCGAAAAGGCATCCGCACTGACGCCTTGCTGGTGATCCGCGACGGCCAGTTGATCTACGAACGCTACGCCGATCCGACCACCGCCGACACCCCACACCTGACCTGGTCCATCAGCAAAAGCCTGATGGCCGCGGTCCTCGGCGTGGCCTATGGCGAAGGTCTGTTCAAGCTCCAGGACCCGGTGCAGAAATTTTATCCACCGCTGGAAAAGCACCCGACGATGACCATGGCCGACCTGCTGCACTGGGCCTCGGGACTGGACTGGCAGGAAGACTATGAATACGCGCCATTGAAATCCTCGGTGGTCGCGATGCTCTACACCCGTGGTCACCCGGACATGGCCGCGTTCACCGCCGATCACGCTGAATACGCCAAACCCGGTGAGGCATTCCGTTATTCCAGTGGCGACAGCAATCTATTGTCCGCCGCGCTGAAAAACATCGTCGGCCCGACCCGCTATCCGGATTATCCATGGACTGCGCTGTTCGAGCCTTTGGGGATTCGCCACGCCGTCTGGGAAAGCGATGCCACGGGAACCTTCGTCGCTTCGTCCTATGCCTACCTAACCGCCCGGGACCTCGCGCGAGTTGGTCTGCTGATGGCACGCGACGGCCGCTGGGGCGAGCGGCAATTGCTGCCCAAGGACTGGGTCACTTTCAACCGCGAACCGTTCGCCCATTATCAAGTCAATCAAGACGACGCCGTGCCCGGCGGCCATTGGTGGCTTAACCGCGCGGTGGAAGGTGCGGCAAAACCCTGGCCCGATGCACCTGCCGACACCTTCGCCGCGCTGGGTCATTGGGGCCAGGCGATGTACGTGATTCCCAGCGAAAACCAGGTGATCGTGCGCTACGGCGATGACCGCGACGGCAGCTACCGGCACAACGAGTTGCTCAAACTCGCGCTCAAGGCATTTGCCGCGAAGGTGCAGCCATGAACCGCCGCAGCCTTGTTCGTCGCCGACCGTTCAGCACGTTGTTGTTGATCCTGCTGATCGCCTTGCTCGGCTGGATCTGGAAGGAGCGCGTGGCGTTGTGGGCATTCCCGGACATCCTCAGTGCCTACACCGCCAAGGAATATTGTTCGTGCCGTTACGTGATGAATTACCCGGCCGAGTACTGCCACGACTATGTGAAACAGTGGTTGCCGAGCAGTGGCTTTACCGATGAACCCGCCGGCAAGCGCGTCACCGTCAGCGGCATGGGCCGCAGCAATAGCGCCACCTGGGGCGGCGAGCGCCAGGGTTGCCGCCTGAATCCCTGAACACCACTGTCCTTGTAGCAGCTGGCGAAGCCTGCGTTCGGCTGCGAAGCAGTCGTGAAATCAGGCGCTGCGGTTTTACAGGGAGACCGAGGTGGCTGGATTGGCGACTGCTTCGTCCGAACGCGGCCCGAACCGAACGCAGCCTTCGGCAGCTGCTACACAAGTTTGCAATTGGCTCACGGGCGGTTAAGGTTCGTGCAGGTTTATCTGCCCCACGAGTCTCTATGTTCAACCGCTTCCTCTGCAAAACCCTCGCCTTCCTGCTGTTGGCCAGCGCCACGTTGTCGGTCCACGCCGATTGGTATCTGGATGGCGAGTCCTCGCGTTTGTCGTTCGTCAGCACAAAAAACGTCAACATTTCAGAAGTGCAACGCTTTCTGGTGCTGCACGGCAAGGTCGATCCCAAAGGCCTGGCCGAGGTGGAAGTCGAGATGGACTCGGTCAACAGTGGCATCCCGCTACGCGATGAACGCATGCGCAAGGACCTGTTTGAAATCCAGACTTTCCCCGAAGCACTGATCACCGCGCAGATTGATCTGCGGCCGATCAACGACCTCGCACCCGGCGCGCAACTTGAATTGCGCCTGCCGCTGACCGTCAACCTTCATGGCAAACAGCACGAATACAACGCCGAACTGCTGGCAACCCGTCTCGATGACCGGCGCTTCCAGGTGGTGACCCTCGAGCCGTTGGTGATCAACGCTGCGGATTTCGACTTTACCCCCGGCCTGGAAAGTTTGCGCAAGGTCGCCGGTTTGTCGGCCATCAGTTTGTCGGTGCCGGTGAGTGCGGTACTGATTTTCACGGCGCGCTGACATGGCCGGCGCGATTTTCCCCTGGCGTGAAGGCAACCGTTTTGAACTGTTAATCGACGGTCCGCAGTTTTTTCCACGGATGTTGGTGGCGATTGCCCGCGCCGAAGAGCAGGTCGAACTGGAGCTGTACCTGGTGGAGGCGGGTGCCTGTGCCGAAGCGATGGTTCAGGCGTTGGTCCAGGCTGCCGAACGTGGCGTGCGCGTGCGCTGCCTGTTCGATGATTACGGCAGCCTCGCATTCACCCTGACCTTGCGCCAGCGATTGATGGCGGCGGGCGTGGAACTGCGTTTTTACAATCGCCTGAGCTGGCGGCGCTGGTTGGGCAACTTCTACCGCGATCACCGCAAGCTGCTTCTGGTCGATCAGAACATGGCCGTGGTGGGTGGCACCGGGGTGACCGACGAATTCTGGACGCCGGGCGAAGACACCAGCGAATGGCACGAAGTGATGGTGGAAATCACCGGTCCCTTGGTCATCGACTGGCAGTTGCTGTTCGACCGCCAATGGATCGCCAACCGGCATCGGCGCGCCTGGAAAACCGCTTCGCATTTTGGCTTGCCGCGTCTGCCACGCGTGCCGTCCACGGGCGAGGGCATGGGCCGGGTCGCCTATGCCGACGCCCGCCAGCACCGGGACATCCTGCAATCGTTGACTCGCGCGTTGAACAGCGGCCAGCAGCGTATCTGGCTGGCGACGCCGTATTTCCTGCCGACCTGGAAAGTTCGCCGCTCACTGCGCCGGGCTGCCGCCCGAGGCGTCGATGTGCGGCTGCTGCTGACCGGGCCACGCACCGATCACCCGTCGGTGCGCTACGCCGGGCATCGCTACTACCCGCGATTGCTCAAGGCCGGGGTGACGATCTTCGAATACCAGCCGTGTTTCCTGCACCTGAAAATGGTCCTGGTCGATGACTGGGTGAGCATCGGCTCGTGCAATTTCGATCACTGGAATCTGCGCTTCAACCTGGAAGCCAACCTTGAGGCGCTGGACCCGGGGCTGACGCGGGCGGTGGCGGCGAGTTTCGAGAGGGACTTTGCGCAGAGCCAGGAAGTCAGTCTGGAGGCATGGCAACGCCGGCCGCTGTGGCGGCGGGTGAAGCAGAGGATTTGGGGATGGGTGGATCGGCTGGTGGTGAATCTGCTGGATCGACGGGGCTGAGCCCAATCTCCGCAACACCCTAATCTACTGTGGGAGCGAGCCTGCTCGCGATGGCGGCATAACATTCTACAAAGATGCTGAGTGTTATGGCCTCATCGCGAGCAGGCTCGCTCCCACAGTTTTATTGCGGTGTGCCAGGGGTTACAGCAGTTCAAAGCTCTGCTGCGTCACGTCCTGTGAATCCAGACCGATCTCCACGTTGAACTTGCCCGGCTCGGCAGCGAACTTGAGCTGGGTGTTGTAGAACTTCAGGTCATCCTCGGTGATGGTGAAGCGCACGACTTTCTGTTCGCCGGCCTTGAGCATGACTTTCTGGAAGTTCTTCAGTTCCTTGATCGGACGGATCATCGAGCCGGTCACGTCCTGGATGTACAACTGCACCACGGTTTCGCCGTCACGCTTGCCAGTGTTTTTCACCATGACGCTGGCGTCGAGCTTGCCGGTTTTGTTCAGTGTGGTCGACGACAGCGCCATGTCGCTCAGGCTGAAATCGGTGTAGCTCAGGCCGAAACCAAACGGGAACAGCGGCCCGGTGGTGTCATCGAAATACTGCGAGGTGTAGTTGCCCGGTTTGCCCGGCGTGAACGGCCGGCCAATGCTCAGGTGGTTGTAGTAGGTCGGAATCTGGCCTACCGAGCGCGGGAAGGTGATCGGCAATTTGCCCGACGGGTTGTAGTCGCCGAACAGTACGTCGGCGATGGCGTTGCCGCCTTCGGTGCCGCTGAACCAGGTTTCCAGAATCGCGTCAGCCTGTTCCTTCTCTTCGAGAATCGACAGCGGACGGCCGTTCATTAACACCAGCACCAGCGGTTTGCCGGTGGCTTTCAGCGCCTTGATCAAATCGCGCTGGTTGGCCGGGATGTTCAGGTCGGTGCGGCTCGACGATTCGTGGGACATGCCACGGGACTCGCCCACCGCTGCCACCACCACATCGGCATCCTTGGCGGCTTTCACGGCTTCGTCGATCAGCACTTGGGCCGAACGCGGATCGTCCACCACTTCAGGTGCGTCGAAGTTGAGGAAGTTCAGGTAATCCAGAACTTTCTTGTCGCTGGTGATGTTGGCGCCTCGAGCGTAGATCAGCGTCGATTGCGCGCCCAGTGCAGTGGTCATGCCGTCGAACAGAGTCACCGATTGCGCGGGTTTACCCGCGGCGGCCCAGCTACCCATCATGTCGATCGGTGCCTTGGCCAGCGGACCGACCAATGCGATTTTCGCGGTTTTCTTCAGCGGCAGGGTTTCGCCCTGGTTCTTCAGCAACACCATGCTGCGGCGCGCGACGTCACGGGCCTCGGTGCGGTGCATCCGGCTCTCGGCGTACGTGTCGGCCGGATCATCTTCAGCCTTGCCGATGCGCAGGTACGGGTCCTTGAACAGGCCCATATCGTACTTGGCGGCGAGCACTTCACGCACCGCGTTGTCGATGTCGCTTTGCTGGATTTCACCCGCCTTCAACAGCCCCGGCAGCTCTTTGCCATAGAGGGTGTCGTTCATGCTCATGTCGATGCCAGCCTTGATCGCCAGCTTCGCGGCTTCGCGACCGTCACGGGCGACGCCGTGTTTGATCAGCTCGAAAATCGCCCCGTGGTCGCTGACGGCCAGGCCTTTGAAACCCCATTGCTTGCGCAACAGGTCGTTCATCAGCCAAGTGTTGGCGGTGGCCGGGACGCCGTTGATCGAGTTCAGCGCGACCATCACCCCGCCAGCACCGGCGTCGATAGCCGCACGGTACGGCGGCAGGTAGTCCTGGAACATCTTGACCGGGCTCATGTCGACGACGTTGTAGTCGCGACCGCCCTCGACCGCGCCGTACAGGGCAAAGTGCTTGACGCTGGCCATGATGCTGTCGGCCGCGTTCGCGCCCGTGCCCTGGAAGGCTTCGACCATCACGCCGGCGATGCGCGACACCAGATACGTGTCTTCACCGAAGCCTTCGGAAGTCCTGCCCCAGCGCGGGTCGCGGGAGATGTCGACCATCGGCGCGAAGGTGATATCGAGGCTGTCAGCCGCGGCTTCCTTGGCGGCGATGCGCCCGGACAGGCCGATGGCGTCCATGTCCCAGCTCGAAGCCAGGGCTATCGGGATCGGGAAAATGGTGCGGTGGCCGTGGATCACGTCATAGGCGAAGAACATCGGGATCTTCAGCCGGCTGCGCATGGCCGCGTCCTGCATCGGACGGTTTTCCGGGCGGGTGATCGAGTTGAACGTGCCACCGATGTTGCCGGCAGCGATTTCCTTGCGGATCGTCTCCCGAGGCATTTCCGGGCCGATGCTGATCAGGCGCAACTGGCCGATCTTTTCATCGAGGGTCATCTGCTTCATCAGGTTGCTGATGAAAGCGTCCTTGTTTTCCAGAGGTGCGGGCGTCGTGGCGGCCAATACGGTATGACTGGCCAGGCTGACGAACAGGCCCAGCAAACACAGCTTCTTCATGAATAGTTTTCTCAAAAGCCTAAACGGCAGTGAATACGCGCCGGTCAGCCAAAATTTAGGGAGCGACTATTGTTGTTCAGGTAAATGCAGCACACTTCTGCGTGTTTTCGCGCTGGGGCATCTTTTAGCCCATTGGCGCGATGCAATCCAGTGGCGGCGGCAGATTATGCCCGAAGAGCCGGGTTCAAAGTTCGAAGGTTGTTTTTCAACGGAATGTGCAAGGGAGCATCAACCAGATGAATGTACGACACCACTATCGGTCGAGCCTGCAGGTTGCAGCCTTGATGTTGCTGACCACACTGCTGGCCGGCTGCGGCATCAACACGATCCCGACCCTCGACGAACAGGCCAAGGCCGCGTGGGGCCAGGTGCAGAACCAGTACCAGCGCCGCGCCGACCTGATCCCCAATCTGGTGGAAACCGTCAAGGGCTACGCGCAGCATGAGCAGGAAACCCTGACCGCGGTGATCGAAGCCCGGGCCAAGGCCACTTCGATCCAGGTGGACGCCAGCACGCTCGACAATCCAGAAAAGCTCAAACAGTTCCAGCAGGCCCAGGATCAGCTGACCGGTGCCTTGAGCCGTTTGATGGTGGTGTCCGAGCGTTACCCGGACCTCAAGGCCAACCAGAATTTCCTGGCGCTGCAATCGCAACTTGAAGGCACCGAGAACCGCATCGCCGTGGCGCGTCGTGACTTCATCCTCGCCGTGCAGAAATACAACACGGAACTTCGTACCTTCCCCGGTCGCCTGTGGCACACCGTGATGTACAGCGATTTGCCGATTCGCGAAACCTTCGAGGCCACCAGCCCCGATGCGCAAAAAGCGCCAGAAGTGAAATTCAAGTAAGTACCGGGATGGGTTTGAAGCGTCACCACGGATGAGGTTGCCAATGCGCGTGTTGAAAGTTGGCCTGGTGCTGTTGCTGTGGGTGTTTGCCCTGACGGCCCAGGCCGAGTTGAAGTTTCCGGAACTGACCGGACGGGTGGTCGATAACGCCCAGATGATCGAGCCGTCGGTGCGTGAGCAGCTGACGCAACAGCTCCAGGCCCATGAAAAAGCGACCGGCGAGCAACTGGTGGTGGTCACGTTGCCGGATTTGCAGGGCACCGACATTGCGGACTTCGGCTATCAGTTGGGGCGTTATTGGGGCATCGGCCAAAAGGACAAAAACACCGGCGCGCTGCTGATCGTCGCGCGTGACGATCGCAAGCTGCGGATTGAAGTCGGTTATGGCCTGGAAGACCGGCTGACCGATGCGCAGAGCTCGGTGATCATCAATCAGGTGATCACCCCGGCGTTCAAGACCGGTAACTTCAGCAAGGGCATCAGCGACGGGGTCGCGGCCATGCTCGTGGTGCTGGGCGGCAATCCGCTGGATGAGCCGTCCACGGTGTATGACTCCGGCGGCAATCAGGACAGCGACTTCGTTTCGCGGTATCCGGGGGTATTCGTGTTTCTGGTGATGCTGTTCATCCTGACGATGTTTGTCTGCCAGATGCTCGGGATCCTGCCCAGCGGCGGCGGTGGTCGAGGCGGTTCGAGCGGCGGGTTCGGTGGTGGAGGTTTTGGCGGCGGTGGAGGCGGGGGCTTCAGCGGCGGCGGGGGCAGTTTCGGGGGCGGTGGTTCGTCGGGCGGCTGGTGATCACACAACAATAGCGAGTGGGCATTCTTAAACATGGCATTACTGACTGAACACGAACAACGCAAAGTTGCCGAGGCGATTGCCCGGGTCGAGCGCGACACCGACGCCGAACTGGTGACCGTGCTCGCGGCCCGCGCCGACGACTACGCGTACATCCCGCTGCTCTGGGCCAGCCTGCTGGCGCTGGTGGTGCCGGGTGTCGTGCATTACCTGACTGGCTGGCTGACCCTGCACAGTTTGCTGCTGGTGCAATGGATCACGTTCATCGTGCTGTGCCTGGTGTTCCGGATTCCGAAAATCACCACGCACCTGATCCCGCGCTCGGTGCGTCACTGGCGCGCCTCGAACCTGGCGCGCCGGCAGTTTCTGGAGCAGAACCTGCACCACACGGTGGGCAGCACTGGCATGCTGATTTTCGTCTCCGAGGCTGAGCGCTATGTGGAGATTCTGGTGGATGAGGGGATCTCCACGCGCCTGGATAACAAGAACTGGGACGTGATAGTTGCCGCGTTTACTCAACAGGTGAAACAGGGGCAGACGTTGCAGGGATTTGTGTCCTGCGTAGAGGCGTGCGGCGAGTTGCTTAAGGTGCATGTGCCGGTGACGCATGTGAGGAATGAGTTGCCGAATCGGTTGGTGGTTCTAGGCTGAATCTCAGCAGCGACGCATCCCCCTGTAGCAGCTGGCGAAGCCTGCGTTCGGCTGCGAAGCAGTCGTAAATCCGGTATTCACGGTCTTCTTGTTGCACCGCGTGTGCTGATTTTACGACTGCTGCGCAGCCGAACGCAGGCTGCGCCAGCTGCTACAGATCGCACCGTTCGGGAAATTACCCGTGCCCTCAATCCCCATCCCCCCTAAAATACCCGCCATTCCCCGATCCGCACCGCCCGAGGCCGTTTTTCCCATGTCTGTCACCGCCACTCCCGCCAGCCTCGCGCCGGATCATCACGCCCAGTTCATCGACCTGCTGCAGTCCAGCCTTGACCAGAACGCCTTCATCAAACTGGTGCTGGCCAAGTACGTCGGCACTGAAGTGGACTTGCAGCGGCTGATCATCAAGCAGCTGACGGTCAAGGATCAGCCCTGTCTGTCCTTCGTCTACCGCTACAAGACGCGCGACATCACCAAGAATTTGCCGATTGCCGAGGGCGTAGCGACCATCGCCGCACTCTTGCCGGCATCGTTTAAAAATGCGCATTTGCTGTCGCTGACTGATGAAGCTCAGCTGGAATACAGCAAAAAGGGCAAGTCTTCGCTGTTCAAGAGCAAACCTCAGCAATTGCGTGAAGTGCCATCCGCTGAGCACAACCGCGAGAAGAACCGCTTCCTCGACCTGAGCCGGCCGTTCCTCGCCGACCTCGGCGTGACCAACAAGCAACATGAGTTGATCCCGGCGATGTCGCGCAAGTGGAAGCAGATCAACAAGTTCATCGAGGTCTTCAGCCATGCGCTGACCACCTCACCGCTGGCGCTGGACAAGCCGGTTCAGGTGGCGGATTTCGGCTCGGGCAAGGGTTACCTGACGTTCGCGATTCATGACTACCTGCGCAATACCTTGAAGGCCGAAGGCGTGGTGACCGGCGTCGAGTTGCGCGAAGAGATGGTAAATTTGTGCAACGCCGCGGCCGCAAAGCTCGAACATCCGGGGCTGGTGTTCAAGTGCGGCGATGTGCGCAGCGTGGCGCCGAGCGAGCTGGACGTGATGATCGCACTGCATGCCTGCGACATCGCCACCGACTATGCGATTCACACCGGCATTCGTTCCGGCGCCTCGATCATCATGTGCTCGCCGTGCTGCCACAAGCAGATCCGCCTGCAAATCCAGAGCCCGGCGCTGCTCAAGCCGATGCTGCAATACGGTCTGCATTTGGGCCAGCAAGCGGAAATGGTCACCGACAGTTTGCGTGCGTTGTTCCTGGAAGCCTGCGGTTACGAGACCAAGGTGTTCGAGTTCATTTCACTGGACCACACCAACAAGAACAAGATGATCCTGGCGGTCAAACGTGCCGAGCCGGTTGATCCGACTCAGCTGCTTGTGAAGACTCAGGAACTGAAGGATTTCTACCACATCAGCGAACATTGCCTCGAAACGCTGCTGCGGGCCGATGGCTACCTCTGATCCCTGTGGGAGCGAGCCTGCTCCGGGCGGCGTTCCGACGAAGGCCGTAACAGCCAACTCAGATGTTGGATGTTACGGCCCCTTCGCGAGCAAGCTCGCTTGTATGTTTAGACTTGAAGGGGTGGGCGGGACTAAAAGCTCGATTCTGACTCTGACCAGTACAGACCGTGGGAGACTTCTCATCCCGCCCCTTCTACCCAAAGCGCCGATAAGGAATTCATCGGTAAAACCGACGATAGAGGCAAGCCAGCGCAACGGTAGACCCCGACAAGCTCTTAAACCCTAGCTCCGAGGATTCGTCATGACAATCCTTACTTCGCAGACGGTGGTTGGCGTCGATATCGCCAAGGCCGAAATAGTTGTCTATCGCTCCGACCGGCTAACCACTGACACCATCAAGAACGATCGAACAGCCCTCAAACGCTGGCTTAAAACATTGCCCGCCCAAAGCGCTATCGCCGTTGAAGCCACCAACATCTACCACCTGGACACCGTCGAGCTGGCCCATGCGATGGGGCACCAGGTCTATGTCGTGGATGCTTATCGGGTGAGCAACTATCGCCGCGGCATCGGCCAACGAGCCAAGAACGATCCCTGCGATGCCCGTCTGCTGGCGCGTTATTTGACGAACGAACAAGACGGACTGCGGATCTGGAGCCCACCACCCAAGGCCTACACCTCGCTGAAAAGCCTGCTCCACAGACGTGCAACGCTGATCCAGAACCATGCCGGTCTGATGCTGAGCTGGGCCAATGAACCCTTGTTGAAGAAAGTACAGAGCGCCCAGCAAAAGGCCTTCAAGCAAGCGGATCAGGCCATTCAGAAACTGCTGCGCAAGGTCAGCAAAGAGGCGGGTATTGAAGAGAATATCGACCGCTGCAAAGCCATCGAAGGGGTTGGCGAACTGACTGCAACCGGGTTGGCGACGACCTTTATGCGCGGTGATTTTGCCAATAGTGATGCGTTCATCGCGTTTCTAGGGATGGACCTTACGGTCGATGACTCCGGGAAGAAGAACGGCCCCCGGCACCTGACAAAAAAAGGGGATCCGGAAGTCCGCCGGTTGGCTTACAACGCCGCAATGGCAGCCTGTCGCTCAGCTAAATGGAAACCGTTTTACGAGTCGTATTTGGCAAGAGGCTTCTCGAAAACCCAGGCCTTGGTGGCCCTTGCCCGGAAACTCTGCCGGGTGGCATTTGCCCTGATGAAAAATCAGAGCGAATACCACCCGGCCTGAGGTTGCGGGGTTGCCCTGCAACATAGAATCTCCCACATTTGATTTGACGGCCGTCTTGCGTCCCAACATCACGGTCACGATCACCCCGGCGGCAAACAGCCAGGTGATCGGCTCGATGTGTTCGCCGAAGAACAGCGCCGAAAAAGCGATGGTGAAGAAGATCTGCAACAGCTGGATCTGACTGACCCGGGCAATGCCGCCCATCGCCAGCCCGGCGTACCAGGCAAAGAAACCGATGAACTGCGAGAACAGCGAGACGTAACCGAAGGCCCACCAGGTCTTGGCCGAAATCTCGCCCTGATGTTGCAGCGCCAGGTACACCACCGGCCCGATCAGCAATGGCGTCGACAACACCAACGCCCAGCAGATCACCTGCCAACCGCCCATCTCTTTGGCCAATCGGCCGCCCTCGGCGTATCCCAAACCGCCCACGGCAATCGCCCCGAGCATCAGCAAATCACCGGCCTGAATGCTGCCGGCCCCGCTGATCAGCGCATAACCCAGCACCAGCGCACTGCCCAGCGCGGCGCAAGCCCAGAAGGCTTTCGATGGTTGTTCGTGGGACAACCACGCGGCGTACAGCGCCACGCACAGCGGTTGCAGGCCGTTGACCAGTGCTCCGTGAGACGCCGGCAAGGTTTGCATGGCCCAGGCCGACAACACCGGGAAGCCGAGGATCACCCCGGCAATCACCAGGGTCAGGCCTTTGACCTGTATCCACGTCGGCCACTTTTCCCGGCGCCACAGCAACAACATCGCCGCCGGAACTGCCGCCAACAGCGCACGGCCCAGGCCGTTGAGCAGAGGATGGAGTTCCTGCACGACGATCCGTGTGAAGGGCAGGGTGAGGCTGAAGATCACAACGCCGAGCAAGCCGAGGGCCATGCCGGTGTTTTCGCGCGAGGACATGATGGCAACCAGAATCTAGGGTGGCGGGAAGATCTTCATCTAGCCATAAACCGCGGGAATCGCTCTGTTACAGCTAGGCGTAGAGTTATCCGTACAGTTTGAGGACCTTTTCGCGAGCAGGCTCGCTCCCACAGGGGAACGCATTCCAATGTGGGAGCGAGCCTACTCGCGATGAACGATAACGCCGTAGTAGCTGGTTATTACCCGACCCTGCGGATAAGGACTACTTTGAATACTCCTGCAGGCCCACGTATCTCCCAGAGGAGTCCTCCCCATGGCGGCTAAAAAAATTCTGATGCTGGTCGGCGATTACGTCGAAGACTACGAAGTGATGGTGCCGTTTCAGGCGCTGCTGATGGTCGGCCACATGGTGCACGCCGTTTGCCCGGACAAAACCGCTGGTCAGACCGTACGCACGGCGATCCATGACTTCGAAGGCGACCAGACCTATAGCGAAAAACCCGGTCACCTGTTTGCCCTGAACTTCGACTTCGCCAAGGTCAAGTCCGAGGACTATGACGCCCTGCTGGTGCCGGGCGGTCGTGCGCCGGAATACCTGCGCCTGAACGAAAAAGTCCTGGAACTGGTGCGAGCGTTCGACAAGGCCGGCAAACCGATCGCCGCTGTGTGTCACGGCGCACAATTGCTGGCGGCCGCGGGGATTCTCGAAGGTCGCGAGTGCAGTGCTTACCCGGCCTGCGCCCCGGAAGTGCGCCTGGCGGGCGGTACGTTCATCGATATCCCGGTGACGGAAGGTCACGTTCAGGGCAATCTGGCCACTGCGCCAGCCTGGCCGGCGCACCCGAGCTGGCTCGCCGGTTTCCTCGGGTTGCTGGGCACCAAAATCACGCTGTAACGAGGGACCTTTCCATGTGCGAGCTCTACGTCAAAGCCGATCCGATTCTCTACGAATCGCGCTCCCGCTCGCTGCGCATCTGCGGGGTGGTCACCACCCTGCGGCTGGAGAATCAGTTCTGGGACATCCTCAGCGAAATCGCCGAGGTCGACGGCATGACCACCAACCAGTTGATCGCCAAGCTGTATGAAGAGGTGATGGACTACCGCGGCGAGGTGGTGAATTTCGCCTCGTTTTTGCGGGTCAGTTGTACGCGGTATCTGAGTCAGCGACGGGTGCAGGCGCCGGAGTTATCGGTGGTGCGTGCGGTGGTGAAGTAGGGCAGGTTGGTCTTTACTCTGAAGCGCGAAACCTCTCAATTGCCTAGGAGAAAGAGCATGTCTGGATGGTATGAAGTGAGCAAAAGCAGCAATGGTCAGTTCAAATTTGTACTGAAGGCCGCTAACGCGGAAACCATTCTGACCAGCGAGCTGTACACCACCCGCGCTGCCGCTGAAAAAGGCATCGTGTCGATTCAGAGCAACAGCCCGAAGGATGAACGCTACGAGAAGAAAACCACCAAGGATGGCCATCCTTACTTCAACCTCAAGGCTGGTAACCACGAGATCATCGGTAGCAGCGAGGCTTACACCTCCGCTGCCGCGCTGGAGAAAGGCATCGCCAGCGTAAAAACCAACGGGCCGACCACAGTGATCAAGGACAAGACCTTGCCGGTGCTCTAAACACACCGCTGATCGTTCCCACGCAGCGCGTTGGAACGATCTTTACGGTCTTCAGACCTCGACCGGCACCGTCAGCTTCGGACTACCCAACGCATGCGTCTTCGAATCAAAAAACCGCAACTCACTCCCGGTTCCTTCAAACACCTTCGCGTAGTGCCGCTTCTGGTGCTGAATGAACGCCTTGCTGCGCGGATAAATCGAGATCGCCACCACTTGCGGTTTCGCCTCGCGCAAAGCGTGGATGATGTGGCTGTCCTGCTCACCCAGGGCATGACCGAACAGGCACAACCCGTCGCCATGACCGAGTAGCTGGTCGTAGCAGAACGACAGATAGTCCGAGCTGCGAATGGTTTTGAGCTTGTCCTGCGCCGGACCTTCATTGACGAACAGCGGCACGTCGTCGAGGGTCTTGATCGTGTTGTTGATCGCGAAACTGCCGAGCAACGTGCCCTCGGTCGACATCAGTTTGCGCGCCGTACCGTCCTGATTCCGCACCAGATGCAACCCGCCATGCAGGTAAAGCAGCCGGGTTTTATCGGTCGCCGTGGCGCTCAGATCAAAGCTTGATTCTGCACCCTGAAACAGGTCGCTGATCGCATCAGGCTGGTGTTGAGTCGCCCAGTAGTTGAGCAGGTCGTAGTTGGTGGTGAACACGGTCCGGTAGCGGCCCAGTTCCTGATTGATTGTCGCCAGCGTCGAAGGCACCACCAGCCGCCACGGGATGTGCACCGCGTGCACGGTGTTGATCAGCGCTTCCTTGATCGCGTAGTAACGATTGCGCGGCGCGGCGGAGCTCACGGCCAGGGCCTTGTTGACCCGGCTGGTGGTTTTCAGTGCGCTGAGCACCTGTTCGAAGCTGCGTGTCTGCAGGGCGTCAAACACGCTCAGCTCGGACTGGCTCAGGGGTTTTTCTTCCACGGTACGGGCGTTTTCGAACAGCGAGTCGTAGCCGAAGTCGTCCCACACGGCGCGGCTGGCGCCGTTGCCCACCAGCAGGCCGCTGAACGAGGCGGTGGCGCGCAAGGCGTTCCAGTCTTCAAGTTGGGCATCAACATCCTGGAAATCGGTCATTGCGTTCAAAGTCTCAAAGCAGAAGGTCTGATGGGCGGCGACTTTATCACGCCCAAGACTTGAGCCAGATCAAGTTACTTCATGACCGATAGGTCGATCCTGTGGGTACCCGCCAGTTCGGCGCTGCCGATTCGGCCTCAGCCAGGAGACTCGCTCATGACCAGCACGTTTTTCATCCCCGCCGTGAACATCATGGGCATCGGTTGCCTCGACGAAGCCATGGACGCCATTCGCAAGTACGGTTTTCGCAAGGCGCTGATCGTCACCGACGCCGGGCTGGCCAAGGCGGGCGTAGCGAAGATGATTGCCGAGAAGCTGGCGATGCAGGACATCGATTCGGTGATTTTCGACGGTGCCAAGCCCAACCCGAGCATCGCCAACGTCGAGAGCGGTCTGGGTCTGCTGAAAGAAACCCGCTGTGACTTCGTGGTGTCCCTGGGCGGCGGTTCGCCCCATGACTGCGCCAAAGGCATCGCGTTATGCGCGACCAACGGCGGGCAGATTCGCGATTACGAAGGCGTCGATCAATCCACCCAACCGCAACTGCCGCTGATCGCCATCAACACCACGGCCGGTACGGCCAGCGAGATGACCCGTTTCTGCATCATCACCGACGAATCCCGTCACGTGAAAATGGCCATTGTCGATCGCAACGTCACGCCGCTGCTGTCGGTCAACGACCCGGCGCTGATGGTCGCCATGCCCAAGGGCCTGACGGCTGCCACCGGCATGGACGCGTTGACTCACGCTATCGAAGCCTACGTTTCCACTGCCGCCAATCCGATTACCGATGCCTGCGCACTGAAGGCGATTACGTTGATCAGCAACAACCTGCGCCTGGCCGTCCGCGACGGCAGTGACATGGCCGCGCGGGAAAACATGGCCTACGCGCAGTTCCTCGCCGGCATGGCGTTCAATAACGCCTCCCTGGGTTATGTCCACGCCATGGCTCACCAGTTGGGCGGGTTTTACGACTTGCCGCATGGTGTGTGCAACGCGGTCCTGCTGCCTCACGTACAAAGCTTTAACGCGCTGGTTTGCGCCGATCGCCTCACCGATGTCGCCCTTGCGATGGGCGCCGATGTTCACGGTTTCACCCCGGAAGCGGGCGCCCAGGCGGCCATCGTGGCGATCCGCAGCCTGTCCAAAGACGTGGAAATTCCCGCCGGTTTGCGTGAGCTCGGCGCCAAGCTCAACGACATCCCGATCCTCGCCACCAATGCCTTGAAAGACGCGTGTGGCCTGACCAATCCTCGCGTGGCGGATCAGCGCCAGATCGAGGAAATTTTCCGCAGCGCCTTTTAGGAAGTTTTGCGGCCGGGCGCGAGCATTACGCAGAGCATCGCGCCCAACGCCAGCAAGGTACACAACAGTGACAACGGCCATGCTTGCGGGCTCGCGATCAAACTGGCGATCCCGCCGATAACGGCAGCCATCAGTTGATGAATGAAACCACTCAACGCCATCGCATACGCACCGCCGACCGGCGAACCGTCATTGGCCAGGGACAGGCTGATCGGATAGGTCAAAGACTGGCCGAACACCGCAACGCAATAGGGCAACCAGAACAGCAGCGCCACTGAAGTGCCCGCCAGACTCCCCAGCAACATCACCGCGCTCCCAGCCAGCACCAGCCCCACACCCGCCGTTATCAACCCGCGTTGACCGGTGCGAAGTACAAAGCCATTGACCCCCAAAGCCCCCAGAAAATAGGCCGCGCTGATCGGCCAGCCCAACAACCCGTATTCCACGGCCGACCAGTTGAACGGCCCTTGCAGAATTAGCGGCGCTGCGGTGTTGAACGCGACAATCACCCCGTACCCAAGGCCGCCGGTGAGGGCCGGCAACAGAAAGGCTCGATGACGCAAAATGCGCCAATAGCTCGGCCAGGCGGATGACGGGGCATTCTCCTCGGCCAGCATTGGGAACCTAACCCGGGCCACGACCAGCCCCATCATCAGACTCACAGCACCCAACAGGTAGAAAATCGCTGGCCAGCCCAGCGCCACCTGGATGATCGACCCCAGGTATTGGCCGATCCCCAGCGCCACCACAAAGGAAATCGAAATCCAGGACAACGCCTTGGCCAGCAGGTCGCCGCGGAAACTGTCGCGGATCAGCACCCGGGCCATGACCGAAATGCCGCTGGCGCCAATGCCCTGAACCAGTCGAAACGCCAGGAACGATTCAAGCGTCTGGCTCAGGGGCAACGCCAGATTGCCCAACCCGTAGATGCCGAGTGCGGCGAGCAGCACCGGTTTGCGGCCGATGCGCTGGCCAAGGCTGCCCCAAAACAACATCGGCAACGCCATGCCGATCAGATACACCGCCAGCCCCCAGGAAACCTGCGAGGCGTCGGCGGACAAATCCCGGGCCATGTCCGGCAGCGCCGGCAGGTAAATGCTCATGCCCAATTGCGCGAGGAAAACCGTGCAGCAGGTGACGAGGAGGGTGGTGCTGCTCTTCATTGAATCTTCCCTGGTTTCAGTTCAACAGCCGATGTCCCGGCCTCGAGTGCGTAAAAGCTCGGTGATGAGTTCACAAAAGTGTCGGATCAGCGTCGGCTCCATGTCGGCGCGCAGGGTGATTCTGATGGCTGCCTTGCCTTGTGCGACCACCGGAAAAAAGACGGCCGAGGTGAAGAAACCGTGATTGGCCAGTTCCATGGCAATGCTGTTGGCCAGCGCTGCTTCGCCGCAGTTGACCAATCGAATCGCCATGTTGCTGTTGTGTTGATCGGTTCGGATGAGGCTGTCGAACAGCCGGATATTAACCTGAAGTTTTTCCTGTAACGCGGCAAATTCAGGCGTGCGATGAAGCTGGATGGATGCTCTGCCCGCGCCAATGGCTGCACTGTTCAGGCTTTGCGACCAATTGCTGGGGCCGCCGTAACGTGCAATGAGCCTCTTCTGCCGTTCATTGCCCAGCATCACCAGACCACCGCTGGCCCCAAACGACTTGGCCAGCGAGGCGACGATCAGGCAGTCATCCTCCAGGGCATGCAACCTGGGGCGTACGAGGCCTGCGCCGAATGTTCCGACGGCGGACAGCGCGTGGGAATCATCCAGATAGAGAAACAACCCATAGCGGTCCTTGAGATACAAAAGACTGTCCATGTCCGCGACGCCGCCCATGCTGTAGGCGCCGTCGGCGACATACGCGATGGTGCGGTGTTGCTGGCACTGCTTCTCGAGAAAATCCATGTCGTTATGAGGGCAGGTCACGACCGTGGTTTCATCGGCGCAGGCGGCTTTGAGGTGATTCATCGAGTAATGCGCCAACCGGTCGAAGACCATCACGGGAGGTCGGTTTTCCGTGAACACGCCGCTGGCCAGCAATGGCAGGATTCCGGCACTCGCTGCACTGCACGACAAGGTGCTCAGGCAACTGGCGCCGAACAACTCGGACAGTTCGGTTTCGTACTGTTCCAAAATTGCCAGCTTGCAGCGGTTCTTTGAGTTGGCGACGCGAAGGGTGCCGGTTTCCCACAGGGTATTCATGGCGCCGTCGAGAATGTCGGGATGGTGATCCAGGCCCAGGTACGACGTCGTGCAGAAATGATGAAACGCGCGCCCGTGCTGATCGAGCATCCGGTTGGCACTTTTGATTTCGACGTTAAGCCCCGAAATTTTCCCGGCTTCAGCGCTCTCCCAATCGTGATCGGCCAACGCGATGACTTTGCGGTAGTTGGTGTAGAGGTTTGCCGCCTGTGCTGTCTGGTCCATATGAAAATGACTTTCCTTGAGTGAAACGATCCATGGGTGTGTTGCAGTTCGTGTGTGTTTCCAGACTTTACAGAGCGCGGCGGAGGCTTTGAATCGGCTGTTTCCGGTACGGCTGAGTGTTACAAGAGATTTATGTGTAGGGCGATGCCTCCTGATGTTGTGGGCAATTTGCTTTGCCGAGTCGCGTAGAAACCGGGCTATCCTGCCGACTCAGTCGAACAGAAGTCATCGACCCCTCAATGCTGCAAAAAAGCCTGATCCGCCGCCTCGACCTGATCACTCTCCAGCTGTTTGTCGCCGTTCATGAGGAGGGCACGCTGACCCGTGCCGCAGCGCGTGAAGCCATCGCCGTGTCGGCGGCCAGCAAGCGGCTGATGGAGTTGGAAGAAGCGTTGGGCATCAGTCTGTTCGTGCGCCAGGCCAAGGGCATGACCCTGACGCCGGCCGGTGAAACCTTGTTGCACCATGCTCGGCAGATGCTGTTCAACGTCGAGAAAATGGGGCTCGAACTGGGCGAACACAGCCACGGTATCCGCGGTTATGTGCGGATGCTCGCCAACCTGTCGGCGATCATTCAGTTTCTGCCCGAAGACCTGCGGGACTTTTCCGAGCGTCATCCTCAGGTCAAGACCGACCTCGAAGAGCGCCCCAGCAGCGGGGTGATTCAGGGTGTGCTGGATGGCGTGGCCGACCTTGGGGCGCGGTGGGGTTCTTCTGTGCGGGGATCTTCGCTAACCACACGACCTTCCTGATTGTCGCGCTGGGCTTGCTTGGTGCCGGGATCATCGCGTCTATCTCGAGCTTCTGGACCCTGCCGCCAAAACTGCTGGCCGGTGCAGGGGCTGCGGGCGGGATCGCAGTGATCAACACCCTTGGCCAGTTCGGCGGCATCATCAGCCCGGTGATGGTGGGGCGGATCAAAGACCTGACGGGCAGCACCACGCCGGCACTGTATGTCATCGGCGTCGCGGCACTGATCGCCGTCGCGCTGCTGCTGTGGGGGTTGCCGTAGAAGCTGCGCACGCTCGACAAGTTTTAAAAGATCGCCGGGCTATCCCAGTTCGTGCAGGGACCACGCATCCCTGTAGGCGCTGGCGCAGCCTGCGATCTTTTGATCTTCAAGACGTCGCAATGATCGCCTTTGCCGGCGAAGTACCGAACTGAATCAACACCACTCCAGCCACCAACAAAATCGCCCCAACCATTCGCGGCAACTTCATCTCCCGCTCCACCAACCCAAACCATCCGAAGTGATCCAGCACCAGCGAGGCAACCACCTGTCCCGCCAGCGCCAAAGCAATAAACCCCGATGCCCCGAGTTTGGGCAGCAACATCAGCGCCAACGAAATAAAGCACACTCCAAACGCGCCGCCGGTCCACATCCACAGCGGCGCCTTGCTGATGAACGCCAGCGACGGCAACGGCAAACGCAGCGCCAACATAACCGGCAACAACACCACAATACTCACCAACAACGACGCGAGGGTTGCCCACAACGGATGGCCCAAACCGCGCCCGAGGTTGGCGTTGATCGCGCTTTGAAAAGGCACCACCGCCCCGGCTATCACGGCCAGCAGCAACAGCCCGACCCAATGCAACGTACTCATGATGATTCTCCAGCAGGTTTTGCTGGACTCTAAAGTATTCGTCGCGCAGATTTAAATTCCAAATAGCTATTCAGAACATGCATCAGATGAATGATCTTCGGCGCGTCGACCTCAATTTACTGGTGATCCTCGACGCCTTGCTCAGCGAGCAACACGTGACCCGTGCCGCCGAGCGCCTGCACCTGAGTCAGCCGGCCGTCAGTCATGCCTTGGCGCGGTTGCGTGATCTGCTCGGCGATCCTTTGCTGGTGCGGGCGGGCGCCAGCCTCGTGCCAACCTCGCGAGCCCTGGAGTTGATGGCTCCGTTGGCCGAAGCCCTTGCTCAAGTGCAATCGCTGCTGGCACCGAATACCTTCGATCCGGCCACCGCCAAGCGCACGTTTCGACTGGCGATGTCCGACTATGGCGCTGCAATCGTCCTGCCGGGGTTGATACGGACCTTGCGCCGGGAAGCGCCGGGCATCGATCTGCAAATCAGCCATGCCAGCCGCGAAGGCATGCTCGAGGGGGTGCTCAACGGCGACATCGACGTGGCGGCAGGTGTCTTTCCAGAGTTGCCGAACGAGTTGCGCAGCACCCCGCTGTTCGAAGAGCACTACGCCTGTCTGGCAGACCGCAACAGCCTGCCCGCCGATGGCGTGCTCGACCTGCCGACCTACCTCGCCCGCCCCCATGTCCTGCTGGAAATGCGTGGCAGCGGCACCCCGGAAATCGAACGGGCCCTGACAGCCCTGCGTGAACGCCGTCGCGTGGCGATCAGCCTGCCGCACTGGAGCGTCGCTCCGGAACTCATCAGCGGCACAGACCTGATCCTCACCGTCGCTTCCCGAGGGTTGCTCAACATCGATGAACAGTCGTTGATCGTGGTCCCGCCGCCGTTTCACATTCCGTCGTTTACGTTTGTGTTGGTTTGGCACAAGCGGCGGGGCGGGGATCAGGCTTTGAATTGGTTGAATGGGCGGATCGAGGAGGGGATCAGGCAGGATTGATCTTCAGGGTGGCGCACGCTGATATCTACCAATTGGTGGGGGGAAGTCGCCGAGTATGGAAGACCCTAAGCGCTTGCAAGCGACCTTGGCGAACTCGATAGGGAATCAGATACGGCCGGTCGGGCAAAACCCATTCACGAGTCCCGGGCAAGCGACCTTCTCGGCCTGTCGCGGGAAATCGAGCAAGGTGATCAACGTTGGCGAGAATGGCTTGAACGAAATCTGCCGCCGCCTTTGGGTTTTCCATCGCGATGTACGCGGCTTCGTCATCGAGATTCTTTAATGCATTACGCAGCCACTCAACCCGCATTGGCTGTCCACTTGTCGGCGATTGCATTCACTTCTTCCGGCGTTGCGAAGTCACCGGCATCGGCTTCTTTCAGCGCTTTCTGAATTTCCTCGATTTGCCAGGCTTCTCGCGCGAGATACTCACGCAGAGCATCCACCGCGAGAAATGACTTGCTGCGACCGGTGGCCTTGGCAAGGTTGGCGAGCGTATCGGCCAGTTCGTCTGGCAAGCGTAAAGACATGACGGACATGACGGTCTCGATGTAGTGGTTTGTAATACAACATACTACCGCGTCGTGCAGGGGAGGACGCTACCCCCATTCGTCTGTCGTAACAATTGGTTGAACGGTCACTCCGAGCCGGGGATAGTGCGCTGCTGAAATTGTCTGGTTTTGAAGCACACAAGGAGCAGGGGAATGACATTGAAGTCCGGGTTGATGGGATGTTCGGCGCTGCGTGGTTTGGTGATGACTAGCAACACCAGACTGCTCGGCCCAATCCTCGCCTTCAGCGTTTTAACCATGACTAGCTACGCTCAAGCGGCCTGCGAAGAACTGCCCTTCGATGGGCATTCGCTGGCTCGCTGCAAGGTATGGCCGGCTTTTAAAGACCAAGCCATTGCGACGAAATCGACATTTACGCCGGTCTCCGAAGACGTAAACGATGGCGGGATGTTCGATCTGGAACTGTCGATCGTCAATTCCACCAACGACCAGACGCTGGCCACTTACCGCAAGAACGAAGCTTACAATTCCGACGCAGTCGGTTTTGAAGGTCTTGTCATTGATACGGCGCGCTACAAGCTGGCGTCGGATGTCCGGGCCTTTGGTCTGCGTTCGGACTTTGGTCACCGATCGAGTGCTATGCCCTACTCCAAAACCGATCTTGCGTTGTACCTCAGGGAGGGTAATACCCTGCGTCCAGTGCTGGAGGGGCTGGTGGTTGCCAAGAACACGGGTGAGTGGATGGGCGACTGCACAGGTCAGGGGCAGGACATACGCAGAACCGTCGAAATCGGCAAATCGACTCACAACGGATTTGTAGACTTGATCGTCACTTCAAGCATCACCGTGCTGAAAAACTTCGAATCAGGCGAGGAGTGCCTTTCTAAAACCAGCGATCTGAAAAAAACACAGATCACGCTGAGCTACGATGGCAAACACTACGTCGTGCCTGAAGAACTCAAAGGTTACTGAAAAAATGCTCACCGGCCTCAACCACCTGACCCTCGCCGTCACCGACCTGAACCGCAGCGTGGCGTTCTATCAAGATCTGCTGCAACTTCGCGTCGAAGCCACCTGGGACACGGGCGCCTACCTTTCTCTGCCGGGACTATGGCTGTGCCTTTCCCTCGATCCATTGCGCAAGCCTGAACCCGCCGCTGACTACACCCACTATGCCTTCAGCCTCGACGCAGCGGATTTCCCTCTGCTCGTTGAGCGTCTGCGCGCCGCCCATGTACAGGAATGGCGCGACAACCGCAGTGAAGGCGCGTCCTTCTATTTCCTCGACCCGAACTGCCACAAACTTGAAGCCCATGTCGGTGACCTGACGTCACGGCTGGCAGCCTGTCGGCAGCGGCCTTATGCCGGGATGAAGTTCTTCGACGATCCGTAAGTCGGGTTCCGGGAACCTGAGATAGACTTGCGTGCATTCACCAAGGCTAACAGGACCTCCAATGACCCCATCGCTGCTAATGGCTGTTCTCGCCTCGGGCTTTATCTACGGCATCACGCCGGGGCCGGGTGTGTTGGCGGTGTTCGGCATCGGTGCGGCGCGTGGTCGGAGGGCAGGGGCGGGGTTTCTCTGCGGGCATTTGCTGGGGGATGTGGTTTGGTGCAGCACCGCGCTGATCGCGATTGTCGGTGCGCGGGAAATCGGCAGTACTGCGTTCGATGTGCTGGGCGTGCTCAGCGGGCTGTACTTGTTTTGGCTCGGTCTGCGCGCGGTTCGTGCCCGTCGCACCAGTGTCGAAGCACCACAGGGCCCGGCGCGGCAGCCGTTCTGGCACGGTATTTTGTTTGGCTTGACCAATCCGAAGGCTTACCCGGTGGCGGTAGCGACTTTTACGGCGCTGCTGTCCAGCCGTGCCGAATTGCTGCACTGGTCGATGCTGCCGTGGCTGATTGTCCTGAGCTTCGTCGGTGGCCTCATGGCCTACGCTATCCTCATTGGCATTGTCGGTGCGCGGCAGGTGCGCAGGTTGTACCAGCGCCATGAGCTGTTGATCACCCGGTTGTGTGGGGTGATGTTTATCGGATTCGCCATCAATGCCCTGGCGCATGCATTGCCGGGGCTGGTGACGAACAAGGCGTGAGGCTGATCGCAGGGAGGCGTCAGTTGTACTGATGGGGCAGGGAGGGTTCTTTATTGCTGCATTGTCCGGACACGCTCACCGCACTATGGCAACCAGAAATTCCGCGCCGTTGGCGAGTTTCATCGATCTCTTGCTGGACGCCGTCTGTGCGGTCGACAAACAAGGTCGCTTCGTTTTTGTCAGCGCGGCCTGCGAGCGTATCTTCGGTTATACCCCCGAAGAGCTGATCGGCCAGCCGATGATCGACCTGGTGCACCCCGCCGATCGTCAGCGCACCCTCGATGCCGCGCGGGAGATCATGGGCGGCGAGCCCAAGCTCAATTTTGAAAACCGCTACCTGCGCAAAGATGGCCGAGTGGCGCACATCCTCTGGTCGGCACGCTGGTCGGAGGTCGACCAATTGCGCATCGCCGTGGCACGCGACATCACTGAGCGCAAGCAGGCCGAATCCCGGCAAGCGGCGTTGTATGCGATCTCCGAAGCGGCCCACGCGGCGGAAGATTTACTGGCGCTGTTCAAGCGCATCCATTTGATCATCGGTGAATGGCTGCCGGCGCTGAATTTTTCCGTGGCGCTGTATGACGAACACTGCGCACAGCTGAATTTCCCTTATCACGTGGGCGACCTGGAGCTGCAACCCGAGCAGCCCGGAGCGATCACCGGGCGCCTCTGCGCCGAGGTGATTCGCAAAGGCCAGCCGATTCTGCTGACCCCGGATCAGGACAATCCACCGGCGGGGTTTGAGGCGCTGGTCGCGGGCCAGCATTCACCTTGCTGGCTGGGTGTGCCGTTGAACTCGCAAAACGGCACCATCGGCGCGCTGATCGTCAAAAGCGTGCCGGGTGGCGAACGCTATACAGAGCAGGACAAGGAACTGCTGCAGTACGTTTGCGCCCAGATCGCAACAGCGATCGAGCGCAAGCAATTGCATGCCCGACTGCAGCGCATGGCCCAGTACGATCCACTGACTCAACTGGCCAACCGCGAGTTACTCCGTGATCGGCTCAAAGCCTCGTTGACGCTGGCCCGGGCGGACTCCGGCCGAATGGCACTGCTGTACGTCGACCTCGACCGCTTCAAGCAAGTCAACGACACCCACGGCCATGCGGTCGGCGACATGCTGCTGCAAGCGGTCGCCAATCGGCTCAAAGGCTGCGTGCGCGAAACCGACACCGTGGCGCGCATCGGCGGTGATGAGTTTGTAGTGTTGTTGCACAGCATCCATGCCTCGGAAGACGCCGACAGCGTGGCGGGAAAAATCCGCCAGGTCCTGGCTCAACCCCTTCGCCTGGATGGCCACAGCCTCATCATCCAGACGAGCATCGGCGTTGCGCGATACCCCGACCACGGCACCGAAGAAAAGCAGTTGTTCCGCCACGCCGACGAGGCGATGTACACCGCCAAACGCCAGCATCACCTGCGCACAGGGGTCTGAGTGTCGTCACCGTTCGTCGCGGCGATTTCAACTTTTCTAAACCTTTGCGGTGATCGAAATTCTGATTCTATGCGGGCTCCTGCTCGCCGCGATCATCACCAAGAGGTAGAGAATCATGCCTAACTCAAGAAACTCGAACTCGGGAAACTCCGCCAACGATCGAACGAAGGCGTCTGAAGCCGGTCGCAAAGGTGGGAAAACTACCACCACGACTGTCGATAAAGAGCCTGCGAAGCCCGATATGGGCCGCAAAGGTGGTCAGAAGTCGAAGTAGTGGTTGAGGTGGTTTTGATTGAGAGGCGGGAGCGTAAGCTCCCGTTTGAATTTTTTACGAGGAGGGCGCGACCATGAGCCGGATTGCCACCCGATTACGCAATGCCAGTTTTGCCACGTTGCTGGGCCTGTGCGCCAGCAGTGCCTTTGCCCAGTCCCCCGCCGAATTCATTAACGATGCGTCGGCCAAAGGCATGGCCGATATCGAAGCCAGCCGCCTGGCGCACCAGAAAACCGAATCCAAAGAGGTCAAGGACTACACCATCGTCGTCATCAACGACCGCACCACCGCCAACCAGCACCTGGCGAAAATCGCCAAGCAGCTCGATTTACCGGTGGCCCCGCGCGAAGAGGTCGTCGATAAAGCCAAAGCCTTGATGCCGGAAGTGAAGGACGGCGCGAGCTTCGACCAGGCCTACGCGGCCAGTCAGGTGAAAACCACCCAGGAAGCCATCGAACAGCTTCAACAGGCAGCGCAGACCACCGACGTGCCTGAAATCAAAGCCTTCGCCGAAGAAACCCTGCCCAAATTGCAGAGCCATCTGCAAATGGCCAAGGCGCTGCAAGCCAGTCGCTAACCCACGAAGTACGCGGGTGACCTCGGGCCACCCACGATGTCCCGATCAGCATTCATTCAAATCCTGCTTACCTTTTTCCTGGACGACGGTACCGTCCAGGGAAATCGTTTCGCCCTCGCCAAGTTGCCGATACTGCTTTCTCAGCGCTTCCAACTGCTTGAGGTCCAGCGCCTCAAGCCCCAGCATCGCGTTTTGCGCATCCTTCGTCACCCGCAGCAACTCATCGACCTTCAAATGCAAAATGTCTGTGTCGCGGTTCTGGGTGTTCTGGATCAGGAACACCATCAGGAACGTGATGATGGTGGTCGACGTATTGATGATCAGCTGCCAGGTGTCGTTGAAGTGAAAAATCGGCCCACTCAGCCCCCACAGAAAAATCAGAATGATCGCCCCCATGAACGTCTTGGGGCTGCCGGCCCACAGGGCAAGTTTCTGAGCGACTTTTGCGAATTTCATAGCCGTGTTCCTTATAGGGATGCGCCTGATTTTCAGACAGCGACGGTCTGTTGGAAATTCTAATTACTTATCTGTGCCCACTGAAAAAACGGTTTTCTGAGCTTGGTACCTTTTACATTGGAATATGGTCGGCGGAGCTGCCGAAGGCTGCGATCTTGGTGATGTCAACGACAGATTGAGCGAGAGCTGGATAGAAGAAATCTAGGCGGTTCTCATTTCTTGGCTGGAATCTTTCTTTGTGCCGGTTTGTGACTAGTATCAATGGCAGTCAATTTGCCAGCATGCAATCTCACGGATCGAAACCAGGTAAGAGGCCACTCATGGAATTCTTCGAAAAGTTAGCAAGCTTAGCCGCCAAAGTTCGATTGCAGAGCGCTGCAATCCAAACGGAAGAAGCGACCAAGAACGCTTTTGTCATGCCCTTTATCAGTACGGTGCTGGGCTACGATGTCTTCGATCCGACCGAAGTGACTCCCGAATTCGTTTGCGATATCGGAACGAAAAAGGGAGAAAAAATTGATTACGCAATCATGAAGGGAGGAGAGGTTCAAATCCTCATCGAGTGCAAAAAAATAGGCGAGCCGCTGCACATCAATCATGCCTCCCAGTTGTTTCGTTATTTTCACGTCACCAGCGCCCGAATTTCTATCCTTACCAACGGTCAGGTCTACAAGTTTTTCACCGACCTGGACGCGCCAAACAAGATGGATGAGAAGCCGTTTCTTGAACTGGACCTTCTGGATATCGACGAGTATTCCGTCCCCGAATTGGTCAAGCTCACCAAGTCAGCCTTCGATGTGGATTCGATAATCAGCGCCGCAGGTGAGCTGAAGTACGTCAGCCAAATCAAAAAGGTCATTGCTTTGCAAGTCAGTAAGCCTGATGACGACTTTGTGAAGGTGTTCGCGTCGCGTGTATACGACGGGGTGATTACTCAGAAGGTCCGTGAGCAGTTCCATGAGCTAACGAGAAAGGCCGTGGTGCAGTTTCTCAACGACCAAATCAACGACAGGCTTAAGTCGGCCATGAGCGGTGCTATTCAACCAGCGTTGGCTTCTTTGCCGGTTTCTTCTGGTGGTACCGAGCAGCCGGATGTGCGGGACGAGTCTGAGGACAAGGTTCTGACAACGCTGGAAGAACTGGAGGGGTATCACATCGTCCGTGCCGTCGTTCGGTCTGTTGTCGATGCGAAGCGGATTGTTCAGCGCGACACCCAGAGCTACTTCGGCATTCTGCTCGACGACAACAACCGCAAACCTATCTGTCGTCTGCACTTCAATCGTTCGCAGAAGTACATCGGGATTTTTGACGAAGAGAAAAATGAAACCCGGCACGCAATTAACTCGATAGACGATATCTACGAATACTCGGATCACTTGAAGAAGACTGTTGGATATTACGACTAACCACGATGATCGATTGGCAGAAGAAACCGGCCACAACGGACGCCCCGGAGGCCGGTTTTTTTTGGATTTCTGTTCACTCCGCCAACGTCACGTCCACCGACCACCTGAAGTACCCCAATGCCTCGCAGCTTTTATTGATCAGCATGAATTTCAGTTCGCACGCCGCCACCCCGGCCGCCAATTGCGTGCAATGCCAGTAATGATCATCGGCCGTGTGGCTGCCCGGTTGGGTCTGGTTTTCGGGATCGGGTGCGGGGACTGTCAGGTTTGTGTGGACCACCAGTTCAGGCGGTGAAAGTACCCCGGCATCACCTACAGACATCTCGTAGAACACCACGCTGTGTTCGGCGAGCAAGCTGACGGTCCTGCCACGGATATGGAAGTTCTCGCCGTTACTGGCGACAAACGTCGCAATACTGTCATTTATTCTACTTTGCGCTGTTTTTTTGCCGCTGATGGCGAAGATGAAGCCTTCCTCAATCTCGGTCGGATTTTGCGGCTCAAGACTGGGCTGCGGATAGCGTGAAAGCAGCGATTCGGCATCGACGATCAGCAGCACATTGTTGGCTGGCGCGATACTCGCCGAGGGGGAGGCAATCGGTTCGGAAGTCATCATGGATTCCTTTCATGATGTTGATTCAAGACGGCAGCCGCATCGGTTCAAGCAAGACATCCCATCCCGGCCGAAGCGGCAACGAACTCGGTAGGCCCCTCGTCGCCAAGGGGCCTGGTCATCGTCAGTTACGGATGGTAATGAACGGATCCCACGAGCAGCAGCCTACGATCTTGCAGTCGCGATCAACGATCAGGAAATGGAAGTGGTAGGTCACGCTACCGCACGAAAGTGTTTCCGAAGACCAGTAATGGTTATCGACTTTCTGGCAGCTCGGCACCGACGGGTTGCTGGTGTTGGGAACGGCAACGCACGCTGTAGCCTTGCGGGGCGTGGGTGTGGAGATCAACTCGTTGCCGACATTGCCAACAAACTTGTAGAAAATCACTGCCGTCTCGAAGCTCTGCGACAGACTGGTTTCACGCCAGCGAATCAAGTCGCCTACCTGGGCTTTCAAGTTAAGTTCGCCACCGGCCTGGCCGCTGACCACGTTGTTCTGATTGGTCACCATGTACACATGATTGACGTCGATCAACGTCGGCGAGGCAGGGTTTTTGCTGATGTTCGGGTAGTTTTTCAGAATGGTTTCAGTGTCGATTGAAACAAGTACATCCGTGACTCGAGACATAGTAAAGCTCCTTGATCATAGTGAATGCCTGGTTACTTTTCAGGCACAACAACGCTTGCTTGCCTTGCGGCCGTTGCGAAAACACTACGGACGGAACCCACCTTCACGGGCATGAGCTGGCCTTGCTCCTTGCGTGCAAACTAACGGGTTCGGGTTCCTTCCGACGGGCCGCGATAGGACTATAGATGTGAATTTTAGGCTGTCAAAATTGCTTGGCTTCTAGTTCGACGAACGGTCGATTTGGTTATGACTTCAGAAGATTTTACGATAAAAAAAGCTCATTCAAACCCTCTTTGTACGTCTGGTTTCGTGGGTATTGGCAACGAGGGGGTTGGATTAACTGACACTCTTTCGCCAGAGGTCGGATAGGGCAGAGTACACCGGTCGAGGTATCGTAACGAACCGGTTTTCCGCCTCTTGCTACAACAACGCACCGACAGGAGAACGCAATGAGTTGGTCCGCCAAACAATACGTCGCTTTTGAAGATGAACGCACACGTCCCGCCCGTGACCTGCTGGCCGCGATCCCGGCGGCGGGCGCGAGCTCGGCAATCGACATCGGTTGCGGCCCCGGCAATTCCACCGAGTTGTTGGTTGAGCGCTTCGCCAATGCCACGGTACGTGGCTTGGACAGTTCGACCGATATGATCGAGGCCGCCCGCAAGCGCTTGCCGCAGGTGCAATTCGATACGGCTGATATTGATGCCTGGAACGAAAACGGCCCGTTCGATGTGATTTTCGCCAACGCGGTGTTGCAGTGGCTACCTGATCACGCGAAGTTGCTGCCTGCACTGGCGAGCAAACTGGCGCCCGGTGGTAGCCTGGCGATCCAGATGCCGGACAATCTCAACGAACCTTCGCATCGCTTGATGCGCGAAGTTGCAGCCGATGGTCCATGGGCTGGCAAACTGGCGGGCGCCGCCGGGCAGCGGACGGAGATGGCAGATGCCAGTGGTTATTACTCGATGCTGCGAGCCCACTGTTCCCGTGTCGATGTGTGGCGCACGACTTACCATCATCCGCTTGCTGGCGGCGCGTCTGGTGTGGTCGAGTGGTTCAAGGGCAGCGGATTGCGACCGTTTCTGGATCCGCT
Source organism: Pseudomonas sp. PMCC200344 (assembly GCF_030053095.1). Lineage (NCBI taxonomy): Bacteria > Pseudomonadati > Pseudomonadota > Gammaproteobacteria > Pseudomonadales > Pseudomonadaceae > Pseudomonas > Pseudomonas sp. PMCC200344. The sequence goes on from NZ_CP125618.1 coordinate 1,550,750, forward strand.
GGATGAGGCTGAGCGGGCGCAGTATCTCAAGCAGTATCAGGCGGCGATCGAGCTGGCCTATCCGCCGTTGGCCGATGGTTCAGTGCTGCTGCCGTTCCCGCGGTTGTTTATCGTCGCGACCCGCTGATGCATTAATAAAAAAGGGACAGATCCTAATGCCGATCAGTTAAGCCAAAACGCGATCCGTAGCAGCTGGCGAAGCCTGCGTTCGGCTGCGAAGCAGTCGTAAAACCTGAGTTTGCGGTCTTCCTGAAACACCGCATCGTCTGATTTCACGACTGCTTCGCAGCCGAACGCAGGCTTCGCCAGCTGCTACGGATTGTGTCGCTCCTTAACTGATCGGCATTAGGGACAGATCCCGCTCTTTTCGTCTGTCCCTTTCGCGTACTGATGGCCGAGAATCCCGTCGTAGCTAGGCGTCAATCAGCTGATCAATCAAAACCGCGTTGCTATAGATCAAGCTTCCATCACTCGCTCGATGCCCGACCAAATGGAACTGACCGCGCTCGTTGTGTATATAGACGCGCATTTTGCAGTCGGACAAAGGGTCGTATCCCTCTGGCAATTTCAACTCCAGTGTGTCCATGTCGACATCGACCATGGCTTCACGCTCATGGGTCTTCTGCAGGCGTTCTTCAGCGTCCTCCAGACCCTTGTGGAGGGGGCCATCGACGTAAAAACGGATTTCACCCATCGGGGTAGACTTTTGTTGTCCGTTGACTTTGCACCAGCCTTCGATCGTCAAGGCACTCATGACGAAATCTCCGTTGTGGACGGCTGGACGCTATCGCTCTTGGCCGTCATTTGTCTGACCGCTATGCATAGGCGAGGATCTTTGCGGGCGCTTTTAGCCGATCTTTGCCTTCCGTAATCAGATTTTAATTATAGCTGGCAACCGGGCCTCGCTTGCTCGACGTGTCGTTCAGGCGAGATGTGTTGCTTAATAGTTACAGTTATATATAGCGAATAGATTTCAAGCGATCAAGTTGATGATGAAGTTGGAATATCCAGGCAACAAGGCTTTTCAGGAAAAGCGTTTGTTCTGGCCATGAACTATACTTCCTGCGGACTTTGTCACGAAGATAAGTGGTATTTGTCTAGCCTGTTTTGGCGTCAGATTAGTATTGATTTGACGATGTTGTTCTGTGGCGATGCCTAGGCATACCAATGAGTAACAGGAATAGGATGAAAGCAAAATGGCAATGGCAATTATTCTTGTACTAATCGTTATTGCATCAGTGCTGTTTCATATCCTAGCGCCTTGGCATGCGACACCGGCAGCTTCCAACTGGGGGTCAATAGACACCACCCTGTTCATCACCCTGATCATCAGCGGAATATTTTTCATCGCCATCACCGTATTCATGGCGGTGGCCGTGATGCGTTATCGTCACAAGGAAGGCTCCAGGGCGCACTATCAGCCAGAAAATAAAAAACTGGAAACATGGTTGATTATCGTGACCTCGGTAGGTATTGCCGCGATGTTGGCGCCAGGCCTGGTGGTTTACAACGATTTCGTCCGGGTGCCGAAAAATGCTCATGAACTTGAAGTGGTCGCCCAGCAGTGGCAATGGGCCTTTCGTTTTCCCGGCCAGGACGGGAAGCTGGGCAAATCGGATATTAAGTTTGTTGATTCCGCCAATCCCTTCGGCCTTGACCCCAAGGATCCTGTTGGGCAAGACGATGTGCTTATAAGAAGCAATGAAGTTCACCTTCCGCTCGATCAGCCGGTGAAGGTCTTATTGCGTTCCAAAGATGTACTGCACAACTTCTATATACCGCAGATTCGCAGCAAGATGGACATGGTACCTGGGATGGTGTCGTATTTTTGGTTTACACCAACTGTAATCGGGAAGTATGAAGTCCTTTGTGCTGAGTATTGTGGCCTAGGTCATTACAATATGCGCGGTCATATGATCGTGGAGGACCAGGCCGCCTTCGTTCAATGGCTGAACAGCCAACCGACCTTTGCGCAGACATTAACGACAGCTGCCAAACCCAGTCAGGACAGCGTGCTTGAAAAAGGTCGCCTGTTAGTCGAAAAATACGGTTGCGGTGCCTGCCATAGCCAGGATGGCAGTGCCAATCTCGGCCCGGGATGGAAGGGGCTGTACGGCCGCACTGAACAGCTTGCCGATGGCACCAGTGCGCTGGTCGATGAGGCTTACCTGAAAGAGTCGATTCTCGATCCGATGGCCCGACTGGTACAAGGTTATCCGCCGGTCATGGTGGCCTATACTCTCAATGACGATGAACTGGGTGCTCTCGTCGCCCTGATCAAATCACTCGGTGTCGCGCAGCAAGAACCTTCTGCCAGCGAAAAATTGGACAGAGGTGACGACTTGGCGACGCAGGGGCAGCGGCTGGCCGAGTCGCTCGGCTGTCTGGCCTGCCACAGTGTCGATGGTAGCAAGGGTATTGGCCCCAGTTGGCAGGGCCTGTATGGCAAGACCGTAACCCTTGCCGACGGTTCGACGATAAAGGCCGATGAGGGCTATATAAAGGATTCGATTCTTAATCCCGGTGCCAAAATCGTCAAAGGCTATGCAGCCGTCATGCCGGCCTTTACCCCGAGTGATCAGGAGTTGAACGCACTGATCGCTTTTATCAAATCCAAAGCGAATGCCGACGCTGATGCGAGCAAGGCGGAGCCAGGGAAGTAGCCGTAAAGCAGCCAGGAATGCACCGAAACTTCGAACAGGAGGATGACGTGATGGCCTATGCGGAGCAAGCCGAAACAGAAGCGCTACACGAACCTAAAAGCTTCCTGACCAAATATATCTGGAGTCAGGACCACAAGGTCATCGCCATTCAATATTCCTTGACGGCTATATTCGTGGGCGTTATCGCCGTGGTGTTGTCCGGCTTGATGCGCATACAGATAGGCTTCCCCGGTAGTTTGGCGTTCATGGACGCCAGTGCTTACTATCAGGCGATGACCATGCACGGCATGATCATGGTCATTTATTTGCTGACGGCCTTGTTTCTGGGGGGCTTCGGTAATTATCTGATCCCGCTGATGGTGGGCGCCCGCGACATGGTGTTCCCCTATGTCAACATGCTGAGTTACTGGTTCTACCTGCTGGCGGTAGTGGTGTTGCTCGCCAGTTTCTTTGTACCGGGCGGTCCCACCGGTGCGGGCTGGACGCTCTATCCGCCACAGTCCATTTCTCAGGGGACACCGGGGGTCGAGTGGGGCATCGTCCTGATGCTCGTCTCACTGGCGATTTTTATTGTCGCAGCCACCATGGGCGGGTTGAACTACGTGACCACGGTGTTGCAGGCGCGCACGCACGGGATGACATTGTTTCGCATGCCGCTCTCCGTATGGGGAATCTTCATGGCCTCGATCATGGCCTTGTTGGCTTTCCCGGCGTTATTTGTCAGTGCGGTCATGATGCTGTTTGACAAGCTGTTGGGCACCAGCTTCTTTATGCCGGCGATGATCTCGCTGGGGCAGCAGCTCGATCACCAGGGTGGCAGCCCGATATTATTCCAGCACCTGTTCTGGTTCTTCGGCCACCCGGAGGTCTACATCGTTGCTCTCCCGGCGTTTGGTTTGGTCTCCGACTTGATCAGCACGCATGCGCGTAAAAATATCTTCGGCTACCGAATGATGGTGTGGGCCATTATTGCAATTGGCGTACTCAGTTTTGTGGTCTGGGCGCACCATATGTATGTCAGCGGAATGAACCCGTACTTTGGCTTTTTCTTCGCCGTCACCACCTTGATCATCGCGGTGCCGACCGCACTGAAAGTCTACAACTGGGTGCTGACCCTGTGGCGCGGCGACATTCATCTGACCGTGCCGATGCTGTTTGCCCTGGCCTTTATCGTCACTTTCCTGGTCGGCGGTCTGACCGGCTTGTTTCTGGGCAATGTGATCGTGGATATTCCGCTCTCCGACACCTATTTCGTCGTAGCCCATTTTCATATGGTCATGGGGGTTGCACCGGTACTGGTGGTGTTCGGCGGCATTTATCATTGGTTCCCGAAAGTAACCGGGCGCATGTTGAACGACACCCTGGGCAAGCTGCATTTCTGGATTACCTTCCTGGGCACCTACGCCATCTTCTTCCCCATGCACTACCTGGGTTTCCAGGGCATGCCACGCCGTTACTACGCCTATGAAAACTACGCGTTCATCCCGCAGTCGGCGCAAGATTTGAATGCTTTTATTACGGTGGTCGCATTGGCCGTCGGCGTTTCCCAGCTGCTGTTCCTGTTTAACCTGGCCTGGAGTGCGTTTAAAGGCAAACCCGCAGGCAGTAATCCCTGGGGTGCGGCCAGTCTGGAATGGCAAACGCCGAACACCCCGCCGATACACGGTAACTGGGGAGCGAAGCTGCCGGTCGTGCATCGCTGGGCCTATGACTACAGTGTGCCGGGGATAGAACAGGATTTCGTTCCGCAAACAGTCTCCGCCGAGGAGCTGGAGCAGATGCGGCAACTGAGTGCCGGAACCAAGATAGCGGACGTTAAAACATGAGCAGGTTGCTATTGAGAAACGCCGACGGCGCTGACCCCGGCGGCAGCTGGAATCGCGATCCGGAGGGTATTCAGGCCGGCGAGGGTGCCGATCGAAACCAAACCGCAAGAATAGGCCTGCGCTTATTTCTGGTCGTGGTGAGTTCGTTATTCTTTCTCTTCTTGCTCGCCTTTATCGCCCGCTCACAAATGACCGACTGGCTACCCCTGACAGAGCCCTTGGCACCGTTAGCCAATCTCTGGCAGTTATGGCTGAATTCGGCTTTTCTGGTACTCAGTTGCGTCGCACTGCAGTGGTCGCGCATGGCCGCCCGACAGGCTCGACTGGGTGCAACTGTGATTGGGTTTGCATTGGGGGGCGTATTCGCCATTGCTTTTCTGGCGGGACAGATCTGGGTCTGGCAGCAGTTTGTCGCCTGGGGCTACTTTCTCGCCAGCAATCCGGCCAACAGCTTCTTCTACCTGTTGACCGGCCTGCATGCGCTCCACCTGCTGGGCGGGCTGATAGCCTGGGGCATAATCGTTGCAAAATTCCTGCATCGCGTGCCGTTGCCGCAACTCAGCGCCAGCGTAGAGCTGTGTGCCATCTATTGGCATTACTTACTGGGTCTTTGGTTCGTGCTATTCGCTTTGCTGACCAGCACGCCGCAAACCTATGAAGCGATCGCCAGATTCTGCGGCCTGAGGTGAAAAGCCATGGCATCGCACCCACTTGCCCCAGGCGAGTCCAGTTCATCCAATCCACCAGACTCACCGCCATCACCGGGATGGCAGGGCATCGCCAGCGACTGGTCCTCGGATAAGGAGGCTTTCAAGCAGGTCTCTTGGGGCAAGGCGATGATGTGGATATTCCTGCTCAGCGATACTTTTATATTCACCTGTTTTTTAACCGGCTACATGTCGGTACGCATGACCATTACCACCGCCTGGCCGAACCCCAGTGAAGTGTTCGCATTGACGATCGGCGGTCAGGCGATCCCACTTATTTTGATCGCCATCATGACCTTTGTGCTGATCAGTAGCAGCGGCACCATGGCCATGGCAGTCAATTTCGCCTATCGCCGTGATCGTGCGAAAACCGCTGCCCTGATGCTGGCCACCGCTGCCTTGGGTGTGGCCTTCGTCGGCATGCAGGCATTCGAATGGAGCAAGCTCATCGCAGAAGGGGTGCGACCCTGGGGGAACCCTATGGGGGCGGCGCAGTTTGGTGCCAGCTTTTTCATGATTACCGGGTTCCACGGACTGCATGTGTCAATCGGCGTCATCTACCTCAGCATTGTGGCGATGAAAGTATTTCGGGGAGATTATGAGCGCTCCGGAAACTATCAGAACGTCGAGATAGCCGGGCTTTACTGGCACTTCGTGGATTTGGTGTGGGTGTTTATTTTTGCTTTCTTCTATTTATGGTAGAGGAGCACGGGTGATGGCACATGCTCAAGGTCAGCAACATCCAATCAGTTTGTACCTTAAAATCTGGGGGCTTTTATTCGTCCTCAGCACGCTGTCGTACCTTGTCGACTATTTTCACTTCCACGGCTACCTTCGGTGGTCCCTGATTATCACGTTCATGTTGTTGAAGGCAGGTTTAATTGTCTCCATCTTCATGCATATGGCCTGGGAACGGTTGGCCATGGTCTACGCCATACTCGTGCCACCGTTGTGTTTGCTGGTACTTGTCGGGCTGATGGCCACCGAGGCGGACTATGTTTTCCTCAGCCGGATCATTTCCTTCGGCCAATAAGCAGCGTCTGGATGGCCTTCAGTCTCCAGGGGCTAACCCGATATCACTCGCTTGAACTGATGCCATTTATGCTGCCAGGCGACTGTCCAGTGGGGGGCGGCCGTTCCCGTACCGGCGATCTCCAGCATTGGATGATGTTCGATAACCCCATCCAATACCGACTCCTGATCCGGCTCGACATCTACGAAGAAAATATGTTTTCCCTCTGCTACCACCTGTTTAAAACTGCGAAAGTGAGTGTTTGGCACCTGGATACCAAAAAAACCGCCTTCCCAGATGCAGAAGCCACATACAACAATGGCAAGAAAGATAAAAGGCATCCAACCTGCGGCGGATTCGGTCCAGCCCAGCCAATAGGCGCCGCCAAGAACCAGCGCCGCGAGTGGCACACCGATCACTGCACCAATTTCGCCAGAGTGGACAACATCCTGTTCCATTAACGAATTAACTTCGTGAAGGTGATGTTGTTCAACATCGGCAACGTGTTCGCTGAGCACATGAATTTGTTCGGGATTGATACCGCTGGCTTCCAGCTCGTTTTCAACGGCTTCAAGATCGTCGAGATTGTTGCTGATGTAATAGTGTCGATTCATGCCACACCTCCCATCTCGTGCTTGCCGTAGACCTCCTTTGTCTTGCAGCTGCCAGTCGAGATTTGCAGTCGGTATCAGTACCCGAGGGCACGTTGGGCGCTTCATTCAAGCCATAAAAAAGTATAGCACTGCATATCATTCAGGCATGGGGACGGGAAGCATGCGGTCTGATGCTCCCGGCAGGTTCCCCGGCCCCAAAATCCCGGGCACAAAAAAACCGGCCACAACGGACCGGTTTTTGTGTTCCTGCATCTCCCGTCAAAACCCTCCTGACGTGAGACCAAAATTCGATTGGAGCGGGTGAAGGGAATCGAACCCTCGTTATCAGCTTGGGAAGCTGGAGTAATGCCATTATACGACACCCGCTCAGAGCGGCTGACTTTGTACCAGATGTGCGCGTGGAAATGAAGTTTTTCTTTGCGCGCGATGGCTTTATCGCCGGGTGAAACACAACCATGCACCGCGTAACGGTCGTTCGCGGGCAAGCCTCGCTCCTACAGAAATGCGTTTAACGCTGCGGGGCGAAGCTTGCTCGCGATGACTCTGTTTCAGATGGCCAATGCATGCTGGTCCTGGACGTAGTGGTAACGCGGTCGGCTGACGTGTTGCGCCGGTTTCAGGAAACCTAACAGTGCGTTGCGGCTGTCTCGGCAAGCGGCTTTGTGTTCCATGTCGAGAAAGTGGCCGGTGGCCTGCAGGGTGGTGAAAGTAGCGTGTTGCACGTGGTTGGCGAACAGTTGAGCGCCGTCGGCAGCGGTGTACTCGTCCCATTCGCCGTTCATGAACAGCACCGGCACGTTGATTTTCTCCGCGGCTTTGAAAAAGCACTGGCGATCACTGTGCAGCAGATCGCTGATGTGGAAATGCATCTGCCCGTATTCATGCTCGGCCAAAGAGCTGACGTGGCGATAATTGAAACGCTTGAACAGCGTCGGCAGGTGTTTGCCGATGGTGCTGTTCACCAGGTTGCCGACCCGGTCCCCGTCCCGACTGCCGAGGTAATCGACGCCGCGCTCGAGGTAATCGAGCATGTGCGAGTTGATCTCCGGGGAGAACGAGCTGATCACGGCTTTTTCGATGCGTCGTGGCTGTTGGGCCAGGGCGACCAGGGTCGCGGCGCCACCCCAGGAAAACGACAGCACGTGTTCGGCCCCGAAGTGGTCGATCAGCTCCAGGAGGATCTGCCCTTCGATTTCCTTGGTCAGCATTTTTTCGTGCACATTGTGGGCTTTGGACCTGCCCGCGTAGGGCTGGTCGTAGCAGACCACATTGAACTGCGGATGAAGGTTTTTCACGGTTTGTGCAAACGACGCAGTCGTGGCCATCGAGCCGTTGACCAAAATAATGGTCTTCTCTGCGGCATCTGCGCGATAGAACTCCGTGTAAACCCGATACTGACCCTGTATATCCAGCACAGCGATTTCTGGCCTCATGTCATAAGACTCCTGGCAAGCGGGTATGCGTGCAAATCAGATTGCACGAGCTTTGTGACAGGTAGGCATACGCCTGGAATTTGAAAGGCCCATGTCGATCCATTGCAGTCCGGTCGACGGGTATTGTTATTGGCGGGCAGTCTGCCGGGGGAAGGCGGAACCTGAGGGTTCTCTACCGGCAAAAAGTTTCTTGGAAGCATGTTGTGACTCATCGGTCACATTTCGGCCGACGTCCTGATTCAAGCAGGGGTCACGTCATCGCGCAAGTATCTTTGGTAAATTGTTCGACAACTTCTGCTGAGCGGTCGCCTGCTTAGATCAATTGAATCTCTTCGGTGCGTAATGCGCGGTACTCGCCCGGTTTCAGGGCACTGTCGAGCACCAGCGGGCCCATGCTTTCGCGGTGCAGGCGCAGCACCTTGTTGTCGAAATGGCCGAACATCCGCTTCACCTGATGATAACGGCCCTCGACGATGCTCAGTCGTGCGGATGTTGGTCCGAGTACGGCCATCTCGGCGGGTTGGGTGGTGAGGTCTTCGAAGGCGAAGTACAGGCCTTCGGTGAATTTCAATGCGTATTCCGGGCCAATCTCTTGCTCGGTCTCGACGTAGTAGACCTTGGGCAGTTTGGTCTGCGGTTGGGTCAGGCGGCGCGACCAGCTGCCATCATTGGTGATCAGCATCAGGCCGGTGGTGTTGAAGTCCAGGCGCCCGGCGATGTGCAGGTCCTCCTTGTCCGGCTCATGGATCAGGTCGAGCACGGTCGGGTGTTGCGGATCGCGGGTGGCACTGACGCAGCCAGACGGTTTGTGCAGCATGAAGTAGCGTGCAGGCTTGCCGACTTGCAGCCGCTCATCGTCGACTTCCACGCGGCTGAATTCCAGTACGTCGGCGTGAGGGTCGCTGACAACTTTTCCGTCGATCCTGACGCGCTTTTCCACCAGCAACAGACGCACCTGCTTACGGTTGAAGCGCGGCAGGTTGCTGAGGAAACGGTCAATGCGCATGACGAGGGATCGGTAGGAAAGGGGCGCGTATCTTACGTGATCGGTTGTGCGGTTGCTTACAGCTGCGCCTCGACTTGCGCGCAGCGTGGGCACAAACAGGATTTGTCGCGCAGTTCGGGCGGCAGCGCTTCGAGTACCGCCGGGTCGATGCTGACGCCGTAGCACCAGCAGGCCCGATCGGCAGTTCGCGGGTCGGCCAGAGTGCAGTCATTGGAGGCGCCGCACGCCGGGCAGAAATCTGGCTTATTCATGTAGGGTTATTCATAACTGGAGTGAGGCATTTCCACGCAGGTGCGGTTACGGCCGGCTTGCTTGGCCCGGTACATCGCATGATCCGCTCTCGAGAGCAGCGTGTGCAAGGTGTCATCGGTCTGCAGGGTGGTCAGGCCGATGCTTACGGTCAACTGCAAGGCCTTATCGTTGTAGGCATAACGCTGTTGCTCGACATGCTGACGAATTTTCTCGGCGACCATCAGACCGGTCTCACCGTCAGTGTCCTTGAGCAGCACGATAAATTCCTCCCCGCCCCAACGGCAGACGATGTCGGAGTGCCGCAGACAGCTCTTCAGATCCCGTGCAAAGCCGATCAATACCTGATCGCCGGCAAGGTGACCTGCTACTACTATGCCGGTGGCTACGAGGTGTATTCCGCGCCTTATTACTACCCCGGCTACTCACCCTATCCCTACTATTACGGACCGCGCTATTACCACGGACCGCGCTTTTATGGCGGCTATCGCTACTACTATTGGGGCGGGCATTCGCCACGTTATTACAGAGGTGGATATCGTGGTGGTCACCACTAATCAGCGGATGAATGGATGAAAAACCTTTCATCGGCGACTTGTTTCAATCTGTTTCGCGAACGCACCAGATTTGGAAAACGATGTCTGATCTTTCGACAGTCACCGAATAATTGACTGTCGCCTGCCAGCGTCGCTGGTGTGGCTCACTCGCGGTCCAGGAGGCCGCCATGTATCTGCGAATTCTTCTGATTGCTGTATTGGGATTGTCACTTGGTGCATGCGTGCCTTATTCCGATGGAGGAGCCAGCTACTACAGTTCCGAGGTCTATACCTCGCCAGCCTATTATTCCGGTGGCGGGCCTTACTACTCAGGTGGCGGCGGTTATTACACGCAACCACGCCGGTACTACGCCCCGCCAGCGCGGTATTACCAGCCAACGCCGCGGTATTATCACCAACCGCGGGTTTATCAACCGGCACCACGTTATTACCAGTCGTCGCCACGAGCCGATTACCGGGCTCATCAGAATCGCGGCTGGGATGGCCATAAACGTGGCGGCTGGGATGGCGATAACCGTGGCGGTTGGGACGGCCGTAACCGCGGTGGAAACAACGACTATCGTGGCGGTCATGGCGGACGCGACAACCGTGGCGGAAGGGGCGACCACAACGGTCGCGGTGATCACGATGGCCGAGGCGGCCACCGTTAAACACTCATGAAAAAAGCGGCGCATGAAGCGCCGCTTTTTTATGCCCGGATTTCAGTATTCCTACAAATCGGCCAGAGGATGCCGGCCTTCCCAGGCCTTGTGGAAATGCGCGTCTACCACTGCATCCGGCAGGTTATTGATGTCTGGCCAGTGCCAATGCGGTTTTTGATCCTTGTCGATCAACCGTGCGCGCACACCTTCGCTGAACTCCGGATGACGGCAACAGTTGAGGCTCATGGTGTATTCCATCTGAAAGACTTGAGCCAGCGACATGTGCCGGGCGCGGGCGATCTGTTCCCACACCAGATGAGCGGTCAGGGGCGAGCCTTCGCTCATGGTTTTCGCAGCACGGCTGAGCAGCAAATCCGTGTTGTCGCGCAGCTGGCTGATGGCCTTCCAGGCGCAGCGTACGTCACTGACATCCAGCAGCTCATCGATCTGCTGGCGTCGCGGTAGCCACTGGGCTTCAGGCATTTGCGCGAGCGCTTCCTGCTGCAAGGCCTTGAGCAGACTGTTCAGCTGCATCGGCGTCTGTTCCTGCCAGTTCAACTGCAGCAGGCCTTCCATCAGCTCTCCCTGCTGTTCATCGAGCAGGAAACGGTCGGCCAAGTCGAGATCGATCGCATCGCGACCGTTCATATGGGCGCCGGTCAGGCCGAGAAACAATCCGAGCTTGCCGGGCAGGCGCGACAGAAACCAACTGGCCCCGACATCCGGGTACAAACCGATACTGATCTCCGGCATCGCCAACCGGCTGCTCGGCGTAACAATCCGGATGCCCGCCCCTTGCAGCAGCCCCATGCCGCCGCCGAGCACATAACCATGCCCCCAGCAGATCAGCGGTTTTGGGTAAGTGTGCAGATTGAAGTCCAGGCGATATTCCGCCGCAAAGAAATGCGCGGCCAGCGGCGGCACTTCGCCGGGATGGGCGCGACAGGCTTCCACCAGGCTGCGGACTTCTCCACCAGCGCAAAAGGCTTTGGCACCGTTGCCGCGCAACACGACGCAGACGATTTGCGGCTCTTTGGCCCAGGCGTCCAGTTGATCGCGCAAGGCGTTGATCATCGGCAAGGACAGGGCATTGAGGGACTTTTCGGCATCCAGGCTGGCGACTCCGATGCGTGCGCCGTCGGTGCCAGTGAGTTCTTCGAAGTGCAGATTCATCGTGACCTCGATCGGGAATTTGAGCGTTCAGTATGATCGCTGTACAGGAAAGTGCCGGATCTGCGTCAGATCAATTGACAAGCGTGATGGGCTTTCCTAGGGTTCGCCCCATTGTTTTTGCCGGATGTAACCATGACTGCTGACGACCGTATCAAACTCGAACCGAGCTGGAAGGAGGCACTGCGTGCCGAATTCGACCAGCCCTACATGGCAGAGTTGCGCGACTTCCTGCAAGAGGAGCGCGCGGCAGGCAAGGAAATCTACCCTCCAGGACCGATGATTTTCAACGCGCTCAATTCGACGCCGCTGGATAAAGTCAAAGTCGTCATTCTCGGCCAGGACCCGTACCACGGTCCGGGACAGGCCCATGGCTTGTGCTTTTCGGTGCAACCGGGCGTACCGGCGCCGCCGTCGCTGGTGAACATCTATAAAGAGTTGAAACGCGATCTGAACATCGACATCCCGCCCCACGGTTGCCTGCAAAGCTGGGCTGACCAGGGCGTGCTGATGATCAACACCACCATGACCGTGGAACGCGCCAACGCCAACGCCCATGCGGGCAAAGGCTGGCAACACTTTACCGATCGGATTATCGAAGTGGTCAGCGAACACCAGCCACATCTGGTGTTCCTGCTGTGGGGCGCGCATGCCCAGAGCAAGCAGAAACTGATCGATGCCACCAAGCATCTGGTGCTGACGTCGGTGCATCCGTCACCGCTGTCCGCCTATCGTGGCTTTCTCGGGTGCGGGCACTTCAGTCGAACCAATAAGTATCTGGAGCAGAATGGCGAGACACCGATCGAATGGCGATTGCCGCCAGTTTGATGCGTTGACCGAGTTGGCCCCCTTCGCGAGCAGGCTCGCTCCCACACCCTGTGGGAGCGAGCCTGCTCGCGAAGGGGGCGACCCGGTCTTTCAGACAGAATCCGGCACCCGATTCCAATACTTGAACAACGGCTCCGCCAGAAACAATACAAACAACAGCCGCATCACCTGCATCGCCGTCACCAGCGGCACCGACAATTGCAACGTCTCTGCCGTCAGGCTCATCTCCGCAATCCCGCCGGGCATCATGCCCAAGGTCAGCGAACGCAAATCCAAATGCGTCAGCGCACTCAACCCCAATGCCGCCAGCGTGGCGATCAACATAGTCAGCACCGTGCCGATCAAGGTTCGTCCCATAAAAGAAGGCGCACGCCGGAAAAACTGCCGATTGAAGTGACACCCCAACCCGCTGCCAATCAGCCATTGGCCGATCTGGCTGCCGCCGTTGGGCAAACCGATGTGCAGGTCCCAACCAATGCTCACCGCCGCACTCACCAACAACGGTCCGAACAACCACGGATTGGGTTGCCGCAGACGCTCCCATAGCCAGGCGGCGAGGGCGCCCGCCGGGAACAGAATCGCCAGCCAGCGCCAATCAACGACCGTGGCATGGGACAGCGGTGCACCATCACCCAACAAATACTTGAACGCCGCCGGCACACACAGCACCACCACCAACACCCGCAGACTTTGCCCCGCCGCAACACGACTGAGCACCGCGCCGTTACGCGCGCCGAGGTTGACCATCTCCCCGGAGCCGCCGGGCATGCTGGAAAAGAACGCGGTGGCGCGATCTTCACCGGTGCGCCGCATCAACCAGACCCCGACTACGGCCGACAGGCTGGTAACCAACGCACCGAAGAAGATCAGACCGAAGTGGCTCAGGACCTGCTCCATCACCACCGGGGTGAAGTGCAGGCCGATGCCGATGCCGACAATCCACTGGCCGCACTTGCGGCCGCCAGGGATTTCCGCCAATTGCCAGGGTGTCAGGCAGCGCACCAGGATGATCGCCAGCAACGAGCCGACCATCCACGGCAGTGGCCAGCCGATCTGGCTGGCCAGGTAACCGCCCAGCAGACCGACCAGCGGAGTTCCCCACCAGGCTTTGAAGGGTGTTCGATCAGACATCGGCGATAACGCGCCGGGCGACCGAACGTTTGCGCCAGATTCGCAGGATCGGCACCAGCAGCATCACGGCGATCAACGCCCAGACACCCATGGTGATCCCGCTGGACCAGAGGATCTCCAGTGAACCGTTGGAGATCGACAAGGCTCGGCGCAGGTTCTGTTCCATCAAGCCTCCGAGGATGAAGCCCAGCAGAACGGGGGATAACGGAAAATCCAGCTTACGCAGAATGTAGCCGAAGATGCCGATGCCGATCATCAGGAACAGGTCGAAGGTGGTGGCGTGCACCGCGAAAACGCCGATGGCGGTAATGATCGCGATCATCGGCACCAGCGCCCAGTTTGGCACGGCGAGGATGCGGGTGAAGATGCGGATCATTGGAATGTTGAGGATGACCAACATGATGTTGGCGACAAACAGCGAAGCGATCAGGCCCCAGACGATGTCCGGTTGCTGTTGAAACAGCAGAGGGCCAGGGGTGATGTTGTACAGCGACAGTGCGCCGATCATCACCGCCGTCGTGCCCGAACCCGGAACACCCAGCGTCAACATCGGGACCAGAGCGCCGCAGGCTTCAGCGCCGATGGCGGTTTCCGGAGCGGCGAGACCACGCTTGTCGCCTTGTCCGAATTTTCCGCTTGGGCCCGCGATACGTTTCTCGGTCATGTAAGCCACGGCGCTGGCCAGTGTCGCGCCGGCACCGGGCAGCACGCCCATGATGAAGCCGAGCACACCGCAACGCATGTTCACCCAGAACACCGACGCGGCCTCCTTAAAGTTGAACATCATCCGGCCGGTGGCTTGGAACGCTTCCTGGCCACGGTGGGTTTTTTCCAGCAGCAGGAGGATTTCACTGATCGAGAACAGGCCCAGCACCAGCACCACAAACTGAATGCCATCGGTGAGGTGGATGTTGTCACCGGTAAAGCGGTAGACACCACTGTTGGCATCAATGCCGACCGTCGACAGGAACAGACCGATCAGCGCCGCAATAAACGTCTTGAGCGGTCGATCACCCGCCATGCCGCCGAGGCAGACAATCGCGAACACCATCAGTACGAAATATTCCGCCGGACCGAAGGCAATCGCCCACTTCGCCAGAATCGGTGCGAACACCACCATCCCGCAGGTCGCAATGAAAGCGCCGATGAAGGAACTCCACGCCGAAAGCGATAACGCAACCCCGGCCATCCCCTGACGGGCCATCGGGTAGCCGTCGAGGGTGGTCATCACCGTGGAGGCTTCGCCCGGAATGTTCAGCAGAATCGAACTGATCCGGCCGCCGTACTCGCAACCCAGATAAACCGCGGCCAGCAGGATCAACGCCGACTCCGGTGGCAGGCCGAGAGCGAAGGCGATCGGGATCAGCAACGCCACGCCGTTGATCGGACCCAGGCCGGGGAGCAGTCCGACGACGGTGCCGATCAGCGTGCCGCTGAGTGCGGTCACCAGGTTGTAAGGGGTCAATGCGACGCCGAAGCCGTGACTCAAATAACCAAGCGTATCCATATCAGTTCTCCAGAACGTCGAGCAGGCCCAGAGGCAGTGGCACGTCCATGACTTTGTCGAACAGCAGGTACAGACCGATACTCATCAGGCTGATGATCACCACGCTCGGCAACCAGCGTCCGCCGTACAGGCGCGCCATCGGAATGCCAATCAGCATGCTGCTGAGGATGAAACCCAGTGGTTCGAACAGCCCGGCAAAGATCAGCAACAACAGTACGCAAAGGCCAATCTTGTTCAGGGTTTCGCGATCCATCGGCGGATCTTCATCGGTGTGTTTGATCGGCGAAGGGCGATACACCATATAAACCAGCCCCAGCCCCATCAGCCCCAGCATCAACAGGGGGAAGGCCCGTGGTCCGATCGGTTCGTAGGAAAAAGGCGCCTGGTAGGGCCAGGCCATCAGCACCAGGCTGAGACAGGCCAGCAACAGCACCGAAGCAAAAATGCGTTGTAAGAGCATGGGGAACTCCTGTGCTGCAGCCCTCCAAAAGGGGGCCGCAGCCGCTAGACAGAGGCGATCACTGAATCAGGCCGAACTCTTTGGCCAGCACTTTGTAGTCCGCAACCTGCTTCTTCACGTAGGTGTCCAGCTCCGGGCCGGTCATGGCGAACGGGAAGAGCTCACGTTGATCGCGCAGCTTGGCGAACTCTTCAGAAGCCAGCAGCTTGTCGAAAGCGTCTTTCCACCAGGCGTAGTCTTCGTCACTAACCTTTGGCCCGAGGTAGAAGCCGCGAACCACTGGCCAGACAATGTCGTAGCCTTGTTCTTTGGCGGTCGGAATGTCTTTCATTTCCGGCTCGTCCAGACGCTTCTCGGAGAACACGGCCAGCAGGCGCATGTCACCGCTCTGGATGTGCGGCATGGAGTCGGAGATGTCGGTGCTGCCGACCTGGATGTGACCGCCGAGCAGGGCGGTGGCGATTTCACCGCCGCCTTCGAGGGCGACGTAACGCAGGTCGCGCGGGTTGATCCCGGCAGCCTTGGCAATCAGGGCGGTCTGCATCCAGTCCTGACTGCCGACGGTGCCGCCGGAGCCGATCACCACTTTGCTCGGATCTTTCTTCAGCGCTTGAACCAGATCGTCCAGGGTCTTGTAAGGCGAATCGCTTTTCACTGCGATGGCGCCGTAGCTTGTTCCAACCGCCGCCAGCCAGCGCACGGCGTTTTCATCGAAACGACCGAACTTGCCTTGGGCCAGGTTCAGCAGCGAGCCGCTGGACCACGCTACCAGCGTGCCAGCGTCGGCCGGACGCTGAGCGACCACCGCGTTGTACGCCACCGCGCCAACACCGCCGGGCATGTAGGTCACGCGCATCGGTTTGGTCAGCAGTTTCTGATTCACCAGCGCGCTTTGCGCCAGTTTGCAGGTCAGGTCGAAACCGCCGCCGGGCGAGGCCGGGGCGATGCATTCCGGACGTTTGGGTTCAGCGAGCAGTTGGCCGGCGAACAGCAGGGCGCTGGCGGTGAGAGCAACTTTACGCAGTGATAAGTTCATTCAAGTCTCCTTGGGAGTTGTTGTTATAGGTTTACTGAATTACCAAAGGGCAACGCTATAGCTCACCAGCAGACGCACTTCATCGGCATCGCGAGCGGAGTAGTTGGAACGGTAAGTGGCATTGCGCAGGCGCACGGCGACATCCTTGAGCGCGCCGCTTTGTACGACGTATTTGATTTCGGTGTTGCGCTCCCACTCTTTGCCTTCGTCACCGTTCTTGAGCTTGATGTTGTCACCGCTCAGGTAACGGCTCATGAAACTCAGGCCGGGAACCCCAAGCTTGGCGAAGTCAAAGTCGTAACGTGCCTGCCAGGAACGTTCTTCGGCGCCGGCAAAGTCGTTGATCTGAACGAAGTTGACCAGGTACGGGTCACTGCCATCGACATAAGGGAACGCGCTGTCGCCGGACATGTGCTGATAGCCGGCGCTGAATTTATGCCCATTCAAGGCGTAGCTCACCAAGCCGTTGAGGGATTTGTTGTCGATCTTGCCGCCACGGGCCGCGCCCTGATCATCACTGACGGCAAGGCGCAGATCGGTGCCGAAAGTGCCGGGGCCGAACGGTTGCGAAGCGACAACACCGAGGAAGTGCTGGTTGTAGACTTCATCAAGTTGCGCGAAGTGGTAGCTGCCGGTGATTTTGTCGGTGAACTTGTAGTCCAGGCCGCCAAAGTCGAAATGCTTGCCGGCTGCAGTGCCGGCGAAGCGGCTGTTCTTGTTGTTGAGGGCGATGTCCTCGAAGTCGGTGCTGT
Organism: Pseudomonas sp. PMCC200344; assembly: GCF_030053095.1. Lineage (NCBI taxonomy): Bacteria > Pseudomonadati > Pseudomonadota > Gammaproteobacteria > Pseudomonadales > Pseudomonadaceae > Pseudomonas > Pseudomonas sp. PMCC200344. The sequence continues at coordinate 1,568,342 of NZ_CP125618.1, forward strand.
CGCGGTCCTTGGCTTTCTCCAGGCGCCCGCCGGTGAAGGTCAGGTTCTTGATCTCTTTGGAGGTCAGCAGGCCGCCTTCGAAGGTCTGCGGCAGGATGCGCCCGTCGTTGGGCTTGAGGATCGGCAGTTCCGGAATCAGGCTGCCGATTTTAAGTTCCGTGGCGGAGATTTTCACTTTGCCGGTCAAGCCAAGCTTGGAGTACTCATCGGCCGCGCGGCCGTCGTCATGGGTTGGCAGCAGGCCGGTGCCGGTGCGGTCGGGACTCGAATCGAGTTTGACCCCCAGCATGCCCAGCGCATCGACACCGAACCCCACGGTGCCGTCGGTGTAACCCGATTGCAGGTTGAGCATGAACCCCTGAGCCCATTCGTCCCGCTTGGATTGCTGGGCGCTGGTACCGTCGCGAAAGTCGCGGTTGAAATACATGTTGCGGGTTTCGAAGGTTGCCGTACTGTCTTCGAAGAAGGCAGCCTGACTCAACGGCGAAAAGCCGGCGAGGGCGGCGGCACTGGCAAGGGCGGTGTGGCTGAGGCGGGAAAAGCGAGCAGGCGGGCAAGCCTGTAGCTGCATGGACAGCATCTTGAAGTACTCCGTTTATTGTTCTTATTGGCGAAAACGCTTCGAGGCGTTTTTCGTACGCTATGTGCGGTAGCGACGGGCAGTCGAAACTGTCCGTGGCTGGACTCTAACCGGCCAACCTTTCGCTAACCTTTCAGAAGACTTTCACGGTTTTCGGGCTTCACAGCGGCGGTTGCGGCTGTAAACTCCGCGCCAAAGAATGGCGTCGACCATCCCTGAATGAGGTAAAGATCCATGCGTGTTCTGCTCGTCGAAGACCATCTGCAGCTCGCCGAAAGTGTCGCCCAGGCGCTCAAGAGCACCGGGCTGACCGTGGATGTGCTGCACGACGGTGTGGCGGCGGACCTGGCGTTGAGCAGCGAGGAATACGCCATGGCGATCCTCGACGTCGGCCTGCCGCGCATGGATGGCTTCGAAGTGCTGGCGCGCCTGCGGGCGCGGGGCAAGAACCTGCCGGTGTTGATGTTGACCGCTCGCAGCGACGTCAAGGATCGGGTCCACGGCCTGAACCTCGGCGCTGACGATTACCTGGCCAAACCTTTCGAACTGACCGAACTCGAAGCCCGGGTCAAAGCCTTGCTGCGCCGCAGTGTGCTCGGTGGTGAGCGCCAGCAGCGCTGCGGTGTGCTGACCTATGACCTGGACACTCGGCGCTTCACCCTCGGTGAAGAGTTGCTGACCCTGACCTCCCGCGAGCAGGCAGTGCTCGAAGCCCTGATCGCCCGACCTGGCCGGGTGATGAGCAAGGAACAACTGGCCTCGCAAGTATTCGGACTGGACGAAGAGGCCAGCCCCGACGCCATCGAGATCTATGTCCATCGCCTGCGCAAAAAGCTAGACGGCCAACCGGTCGTCATCGTGACCTTCCGCGGTCTCGGCTACTTGCTGGAAAGCCGCGATGCATAAGCCCAGCAGCCTGCGCTGGCGGTTGCTGTGGAATCTGGCGTTGTTGCTGGTGGTGTTGATGTTGGCCAGTGGTTTGAGCGCTTACTGGAACGGTCGCGAAGCGGCCGACACCGCCTATGACCGGACCTTGCTGGCCTCTGCGAGGACCATCGCTGCGGGCGTCTCCCAGCGCGACGGCACGCTGAGCGCCGACGTGCCGTACGTGGCCCTCGACACCTTCGCCTACGACAGTGCGGGACGGATTTTTTACCTGGTCAACGACATCAATCAGAAGCTGATCTCGGGCTACGAAAATCTGCCGCCACCACCGCCGGGAACGCCTCGCACTGATGACTATCCAGCGTTGGCGCGTTTCTATAACGCCAAGTACCAAGGGCAGAACGTACGCGTGGTGAGCCTGCTCAAACCCGTGAGCGAGCCTAACATGAACGGCATGGCGGAAATCCGCGTGGCGGAAACCGATGAGGCGCGGGTCAGCATGGCCCGCAGCCTGGCAGCGGACACGTTACTGCGTCTGGGCATGCTGGCGATCGGTGCGTTGTTGTTGGTTTGGTTTGCGGTCAGCGCCGCGTTGCGTCCGCTGGAACGCTTGCGCACCGCGGTGGAAGAGCGTCAGCCGGACGATCTGCGGCCATTGCCGTTGGTGGAAGTGCAGCACGAATTATGGCCACTGGTGCGGGCGCTCAATCACTTCACCGAGCGCCTGCGCGGGCAGTTCGAGCGTCAGGCGCAGTTCATCGCCGATGCCGCCCATGAACTGCGTACTCCCCTGGCGGCGCTCAAGGCACGACTGGAACTGGGTTTGCGCTCGACCGAACCTGAAACCTGGCGCAATACGTTGGAAATCGCCGCCCAAGGCACGGATCGTCTGACCCACCTTGCCAATCAATTGCTCTCGCTGGCACGGGTCGAAAATGGTGCACGGGCCATCGCCGAGGGCGGGGCGCAGTTGCTTGACCTCAGTCAGCTGGCTCGTGAACTCGGCATGGCCATGGCGCCGCTGGCCCACGCACGCGGTGTGGCGCTGGCGCTGGAAGCGGACGAACCGGTGTGGTTGCGCGGCGAGCCAACGCTGTTGAACGAACTGTTGAGCAATCTGGTGGATAACGCTCTGGCCCATACGCCGTCGGGTGGCAACGTCATTCTTCGGGTCACGGCACCGGCGGTGTTGGAGGTCGAGGACGACGGCCCGGGCATTCCTCTTGAAGAGCGCGATCGGGTGTTCGAGCGCTTTTACCGGCGTAACCAGCAGGTGGCCGGTTCGGGGTTGGGGCTGGCGATTGTTGGCGAGATCTGCCGCGCGCACCTGGCTCAAATCAGCCTGCACGATGGAGAGCAGGCCGGGTTGAAGGTGCGGGTGAGTTTTATTGCGGGAGAGTGATGGTGTTTGTTATGGCCCCATCGTGAGCTTGCTCCGGGCGGCGTTCCGACGATGGGTGCGACACGGTCTCTCGACTAATAGAACATCGACCGCGACTCTTCCAGATCGCGGCACATCGCCTCGTTCTCCGGATCAATCCCCAGCTTTTTGAATGCCGGCACGCTGAATGCGTCGATGCGCGCGAGGGGATGGTCGGTGTCCTTGTGGCAATACAGGCTGGCCACCTGCACCAGATCGACATAGTCGACCCGCTCGGACTGTCGATTGAAGTCCAGATAAAGCCCCGGCACCTGTACCAGCATCTCCGGAAAGTCCCAGACCCTGAGCAGTTTGTCGCCGAGCAGTGGATGAATGTGATCGATCACATGGTTGAGGCTGACCGGGTCAGCCAGCAGTTCATAGTGATCTTCGGCGTAGGTCAGGATCGGCAACACACCGATCTGATGCACCAGTCCGCCAAGGGCTGCCTGGTCGGGCTTGAGTTGCGTGTATCTACGGCACAATGCATAGCTGATCCCGGCGATTTCCAGGCTTTTGCGCCAGACATCGCGCATTTTTTGTTCTACCACCTCGGAGCGGGCATGGAAAATCTGTTCCATGACCAGACCGATGGCCAGGTTGCTGCTGTAATTGATGCCCAATCGAGTGATTGCCGTGTGCAGATCAGTGACTTCCTGGGTCGCGCGCAACAGCGGGCTATTGACCACTTTGATCAGCCGCGCCGACAGCGCGGTATCGCGGCCGATCACTTTGCTCAGGGTGCTGACACTGATTTCCGGGTCTTCAGCGGCCTTGCGAATCTGCAGGGCCACTTCCGGTAACGTTGGCAGAACCAGGTCATCGTTATCGATGGCCTCAACCAAATCCTGTTGGACCTTTTCCGCCAGCTCGCTCATTTCGTTTCTCTAGGTATTGCGACAAATGCTGCTGTTAACGCTGGATTTCGCGATCGCGATCCAGTTGGTAAGGCAGGTCAAGCAGGTGCAGGGCTGGCCCTTCGAGCGCGCCCAGATGGATATCACCCCCTTCTGCTGCTTCGGCTTGCAGCACGGCCAGGAGTTCAATGTTTTGCCCGGCGTTGGCGGCCAGCACCACTTCGCCGATAGAGCTGCCGTGGGTAGGGGAGAACAATTGTGTGCCAGATTCAGGCAATTCGCTGGCACCCAGTTTCAGGCGATACAAGCGGCGCTTGAGTTTGCCCAGGTACTGCATGCGCGCGACGATTTCCTGGCCGGTGTAGCAACCTTTCTTGAAGCTCACGCCACCCACGGCTTGCAGATTGAGCATCTGCGGGATGAACAACTCGCGAGTGCTCGACATGACCTGACCGATCCCTGCGCGGATCTGGCCCAACAGCCATTGATTCAGATCGCCTTCGGCCAATACGGCGGACAGCTTGCCCTTGATAAGCTCGGCCTGGTCGGCGGCGACCCAGAGTTCGGCGCGGTCCGGCGAGACGCGAATGGCGATCAAACCGTCATTGCGCGCGACGCTGTCGGTGTCGGCCGGCAGCTCAAGACCGAGGCTGATGAGTGCCGCATCGCCATGGTCGATGCCGAAGCGGACCCAGGCGGCGCTTTCGTCGGTCAGTTTGGATTTGGAAAACACCGCGTACTTTTTCAGGTCCGCCAGTTGCGGTTCCAGCAATTCGGTGGCCATGGCCATCAGAACGCCGTCGCCTTCCAGCAGGATGCGGAAACTCGACTGCATCCGGCCTTTCTGCGTGCAGCGGGCGCCGAGGCTGGCCTGGGTGTCACTCAGGTAATTGAGGTTGCAGGTCAATTGGCCTTGCAGGAATTTGCCGGCATCCGCGCCGCGTACTGCGAGAACGCCTTCGTGAGACAGGGTGCAGAAAAAAGCAGAATCGGCCATGGGTCATCGCAGGGTAAAGAGTCTGGGGGACATCATAAGGGGGCGCTCTTGAAATGGGTAGTTCACAAAAGATCGTTGGTGCCCGACCAAAGCCGAGTGCCCGACTCTGACTGGGAATGTATACTTGCCGCCTATTTGAGGAGCGCTCCATGGTCGAAGATGTTGAACTGAATCGCCTCTACTGGCACAGCCGCCGCGGCATGCTTGAGCTTGACGTGTTGCTGGTGCCGTTCGTGAAAGAGGTCTATCCGCACCTCAATGATGTCGACCGCGATTGCTACCGCAAGCTGCTCGAATGCGAAGATCAGGACATGTTCGGCTGGTTCATGGAACGCGCCGAATCGGAAGATCCGGAGCTTCAACGCATGGTTCGCATGATCCTGGATCGTGTCCAGCCCAAGTAATGCGTTCGAATGCCGCTGGCATGCCTCACGGCAATTGCTGGCGGCGTATCTTCTGGCCCAGCTGTTCGCGATGGGCTCGCTGTTCCTTCTGTCTATACCGGTCTGGGCCAGTCTGCTCGGCGTTGTGCTGTGCGTGGTTCACGGCTGTTGGGCGTTGCCGAGGCATATTCTGCTGACGCATCCTGAGGCATTTCGCGGCTTGCGTCGCGATGCCGATGGCTGGCAGTTGTGGAATCAGGCAGCAGCTTGGCAGCCAGTGCAGTTGCGACCGGACAGCTTGGCATTGCCATTGATTGTGGTGCTGCGTTTTCGACTGCGAGACGAGCGGCGGGTCAGATCAATCTGCGTTCCCCGCGACTCGCAGGCGGCGGATCTGCACCGGCGCCTGCGGGTTCGGCTCACGTTCAGTCGACGTAGGTGGGCGGCACCAGAATAGTGTCCAGGGCAACCGGTAGCATGTTCGGATAGTCGAGGGTGTAATGCAGGCCGCGACTCTCCTTGCGTTCCATGGCTGACTGAATCATCAGCTCGGCCACTTGGGCCAGGTTACGCAGTTCGATCAAATCCCGACTGACCTTGTAGTTGCTGTAGAACTCGTCGATTTCATCCAGCAACAGACGCACGCGGTGCTGTGCCCGTTGCAAGCGCTTGTTGGTGCGCACAATACCGACGTAGTCCCACATGAATCGCCGCAGTTCGTCCCAGTTGTGCGCAATGATTACGTCCTCATCGGAGTCGGTGACCTGGCTCGCATCCCAGACGGGCAGAGCGATCGGAATCGAAACCTGCGGCAGCTGCTCAAGAATGTCCGCCGCCGCCGAGCGCGCGTAAACGAAACACTCGAGTAACGAGTTGCTGGCCATGCGGTTGGCGCCGTGCAGGCCGGTGAAGCTGGTTTCGCCAATGGCATATAGTCCCGGCACGTCGGTGCGACCCTGCTGATCGACCATCACGCCGCCGCACGTGTAGTGCGCCGCCGGAACCACCGGAATCGGTTGCTTGGTGATGTCGATGGAGAATTCGAGGCAGCGTTCGTACACCGTCGGGAAGTGAGTCTTGATGAACGCTTCCGGCTTGTGGCTGATGTCCAGATAGACACAATCGACGCCCAGGCGCTTCATTTCATGGTCGATGGCCCGGGCGACGATGTCGCGCGGGGCCAGCTCGGCGCGAGGGTCGAAGCGTTGCATGAAGCGTTCGCCGTTGGGCAGCTTCAGGTGTGCGCCTTCGCCGCGCAGGGCTTCGGTGATCAGGAAACTCTTGGCTTGCGGGTGATACAGGCAAGTGGGGTGGAACTGGTTGAATTCCAGATTCGCCACCCGGCAGCCCGAACGCCAGGCCATGGCAATGCCGTCACCGCAGGCGCCATCGGGGTTGCTGGTATAGAGATAGACCTTTGCTGCGCCGCCCGATGCGAGGATCACGAAACGAGCGCCGTAGGTGTCGACTTCACCGGTCCCGCGATTGAGGACATAGGCGCCGAGGCAGCGATCACCTTCGAGGCCCAGGCGCTTTTCGGTGATCAGGTCGACCGCGACCCTCTGCTCCAGCAGTTCGATGTTCGGTCGTTGCCTGGCCTTGTCGAGCAAGGTTCTGAAAATCGCTGCGCCCGTGGCATCGGCGGCATGAATGATGCGCCGATGGCTGTGACCGCCTTCGCGGGTCAGGTGAAACTCGAATCCACCATCTTCGGTGCCGGACTGTTCATCGCGGGTGAAGGGCACACCTTGGTCGATCAGCCATTGAATCGCCTCTTTACTGTGCTCGACGGTAAAGCGCACAGCGTCTTCGTGGCACAGGCCGCCGCCGGCATTGAGGGTGTCATCGACATGTGATTCAACGGTGTCGGTGTCATCCAGGACGGCGGCGACGCCACCCTGGGCCCAGAAAGTCGAGCCATTGGCGAGGTCGCCTTTGCTCAGTACGGCGATGCGCAAATGACCGGGCAAGGTCAGCGCAAGGCTCAAGCCGGCAGCACCGCTGCCAATTACCAGAACATCGTGTTGAAACTGTTGGCTCATTTCAGGATTCCGCTCAAAGCGACCCGGGTCGGGGTTGGCGCAAGACACCTGGGATCGGCGAGTCAAGACAGCCACACAGCCCACTAGTATATAGAGGGGGGGAGCGGCACAATAGCGAGCACACATGGCATTGTGAAACTACTGTGACGGAAAATACCTGACGCTTCGTCGGATGGTTTTTCGGCCGGTTCGGCGACAAGACGACTGTATCAACGATTTAACAGTCTTTTTCTATTCACGGTTGCACAATGTCAGTCGTGCGCAGCTATAAGTATTTGGAACTTTTGCCAAAGGCCCAAGATCAATAGACCGTTGCCTGATTCAAGGGACAGTGTCGGCTTCAACGCGGGATCTGTGATTTGATCCTTGCCGGCGAATCCGATGACAAGATTATTCGCGCAGCCGGGTTGACCCGCGCTGCGCTTTTCGTGCGTGCCAAATCAGAGCCCGCAGGAAACTTGCTTGGAGGGGGAGAACTTTTGCGAAAAGCCCGAGTCTATGTTTGCAAGTCTGGTTGTTTAGTTATGCAAGCCTCCTCCGAGCTTATCGAGGAGAGTTCATGCTAACCCAGGAAGAGGATCAGCAGCTGGTCGAACGCGTTCAGCGCGGCGACAAGCGAGCTTTCGATCTGCTAGTGCTGAAATACCAGCACAAAATTCTCGGGTTGATCGTGCGTTTCGTGCACGACACCCATGAAGCCCAGGATGTGGCGCAGGAAGCCTTTATCAAGGCGTACCGTGCACTTGGAAATTTTCGCGGGGACAGCGCGTTTTATACGTGGCTTTACCGCATCGCCATTAACACGGCGAAAAACTATCTGGTTTCACGCGGCCGTCGGCCGCCGGATAGCGATGTCAGTTCCGAGGATGCAGAGTTCTACGATGGCGATCATGGCCTCAAGGATCTCGAGTCGCCAGAACGTGCATTGCTGCGGGATGAGATCGAAGGCACCGTCCATCGAACCATTCAGCAACTGCCAGAAGATTTGCGTACGGCTTTAACTTTACGTGAATTCGATGGTCTGAGTTACGAGGACATTGCGGCCGTCATGCAATGTCCGGTGGGTACCGTGCGCTCCCGGATTTTCCGCGCTCGGGAAGCCATCGATAAAGCCCTGCAGCCGTTGTTGCAGGAAAACTGAGACAGCGGCGACAGCCAAGAGAGGAACGCCATGAGTCGTGAAGCCCTGCAGGAATCGCTGTCCGCAGTGATGGATAACGAAGCGGACGAATTGGAATTGCGTCGGGTATTGAATGCCTTTGACGATGTTGAAACCCGTGATACCTGGGCTCGTTATCAAATCGCTCGGGCAGTTATGCACAAGGATTTGCTGCTTCCACGTCTGGATATCGCTGCGGCAGTCTCTGCTGCGCTGGCTGACGAAGCCGTACCTGCAAAAACCACCCGTGGTCCGTGGCGCAGCCTGGGTCGTCTGGCGGTCGCTGCTTCGGTAACCCTCGCCGTACTGGCAGGTGTTCGTCTGTATAACCAGGACGAGATCGCTGGGGTCGAACTGGCTCAACAATCCAGTCAACCAGGTCTGGCCGTTCCTCAGGTCAAGGGTCCAGCTGTATTAGCAGGCTACAATGAGAGTTCGGAAGCCACTGGCCCTATGGCCAACGGCGTATTGCAAGGTCAGCCAGGCTGGCACGATCAGCGTCTGCCAGGCTACTTGCGCCAACATGCTCAACAGGCTGCACTGAAAGGTACTGAGAGCGCTCTGCCTTACGCTCGTGCAGCAAGTCTGGAAAACCGTTAAGGAGGATCATGCGCGCCATCCCTCTACTTACGCTTCTGCTCGGTGGCTGGTTTGTTGTTCCAGCCCATGCTGATGAAGCCCAGGACTGGTTGACCCGTCTGGGCCAAGCCGAGCAACAGCAAAGCTTTCACGGTACATTCGTCTACGAGCGTAACGGTAGTTTTTCTACCCACAACATCTGGCACCGCGTCCAGGATGGCAAGGTCCGCGAGCGGTTACTCCAGCTCGACGGCTCGGCACAGGAAGTCGTGCGTATTGATGGGCGTACTCAATGCGTTAGCGGCATTCTGATAGCAGGGCTTGGAGATTCCTCCAGCTCCGCTGCTCGTACACTCGATCCACAAAAACTAAAGAATTGGTACAACCTTGCCGTCATTGGCAAGTCGCGTGTGGCCGGGCGTGCGGCAGTAATCGTTTCACTGACACCTCGCGATCAGCACCGCTACGGTTTTGAATTGCATCTGGATAAAGAAACCGGCCTGCCTCTCAAATCATTGCTTTTGAATGAAAAAGGGCAATTGCTGGAGCGATTCCAGTTCACGCAACTGGATACCGCCGATGTTCCGTCCGACAGCGACTTGCAGCCTGGCGCCGATTGCAAAACGGTTGCCCTCGACAGCAACAAGGCTTCTGCAATCAAGACGGCGCAAGTATGGCGTTCGGACTGGTTACCACCTGGTTTCGAGCTGACCAGCAGTACCTCCCGCAAGGATCCAGAGACCAAAACCCAAGTCAACAGTCTGATGTATGACGATGGTCTGGCCCGTTTCTCGGTTTTCCTTGAGCCGTTGAATGGCGCAACAATTACTGACACTCGCACCCAGTTGGGGCCGACCGTTGCAGTTTCCCGACGCTTGACTACCCCGCAAGGCGAGATGATGGTGACCGTGGTCGGTGAGATTCCGATTGGCACCGCTGAACGGATTGCGCTATCCATGCGCAGCGACGCCACTGCAACCAAGTAGTGAGCTGAAATCGAAATGTTTGGTGAGCATTTCAACTTGCAAATATCCCCGATTTTTTCTATAGGTCAGAGCCCCTCGGCTCTGGCCTTGTTTGTTGTTCCCGGAACAAAAATACCGGCGTATCGTTCCCGGTGTTCCTTGCTCCATATCGCTTAACCATGCTCGTCGTAACGGGAGCCGTATGTCGATACCACGCTTGAAGTCTTATCTCTCTATTTTTGCCACCGTGCTGGTGCTTGGTCAGGCGGCCGCTGTTCAGGCGGCCGAGTTGCCTGACTTCACACAGTTGGTCGAGCAGGCCTCGCCCGCGGTGGTGAACATCAGTACCACGCAGAAACTGCCGGATCGCAAAGTGAACGAGCAGATGCCCGACCTTGAAGGCTTGCCGCCCATGTTGCGCGAGTTCTTCGAGCGCGGTATGCCGCCACAGCCGCGTACGCCCCGCGGTGATCGTCAGCGTGAAGCCCAATCTCTGGGTTCGGGCTTCATCATCTCGCCTGATGGCTACATCCTGACCAACAACCATGTAATCGCCGACGCCGACGAAATTCTCGTTCGTCTCGCCGACCGCAGCGAATTGAAGGCCAAGCTGATCGGCACCGATCCACGCTCCGACGTGGCGCTGTTGAAAATCGAAGGCAAGGATCTGCCGGTCCTGAAACTCGGCAAATCCCAGGATCTGAAAGCCGGCCAGTGGGTCGTGGCTATTGGCTCGCCATTCGGTTTCGACCATACCGTGACTCAAGGTATCGTCAGTGCCATCGGTCGCAGCCTGCCGAACGAAAACTATGTTCCGTTCATCCAGACCGACGTGCCGATCAACCCGGGTAACTCTGGTGGTCCGCTGTTCAATTTGGCCGGTGAAGTGGTTGGCATCAACTCGCAGATCTACACCCGTTCCGGCGGCTTCATGGGCGTGTCGTTCGCGATCCCAATCGACGTAGCCATGGACGTTTCCAATCAGCTCAAAAGCGGTGGCAAAGTCAGCCGTGGCTGGTTGGGTGTGGTGATTCAGGAAGTGAACAAGGACCTGGCCGAGTCGTTCGGTCTGGATAAGCCCGCCGGCGCGCTGGTGGCTCAGATCCAGGATGACGGCCCGGCTGCCAAGGGTGGCCTGCAAGTAGGTGATGTGATCCTGACCATGAACGGCCAACCGATCGTCATGTCCGCCGATCTGCCGCATCTGGTGGGCGCGCTGAAGGCCGGCTCGAAAGCTGATCTGGAAGTGATTCGTGAAGGCAAGCGCAAGAATGTCGAGCTGACTGTTGGTGCTATCCCGGAAGAAGGCAAAGAGCTGGATGCGCTGCCGAAATCCACCACCGAGCGCAGCAGCAACCGCCTGGGTGTTTCCGTGGTCGAGCTGACTGATGAACAGAAGAAAACCTACGACCTCAAAGGCGGTGTCGTCATCAAGGAAGTCCAGGACGGTCCTGCTTCTCTGATTGGCCTGCAGCCAGGCGATGTGATCACTCACCTGAATAATCAGGCAATCGGTTCCACCAAGGAGTTCACGGATATCGCCAAGGCACTGCCGAAGAACCGCTCGGTGTCGATGCGGGTTCTGCGTCAAGGACGCGCCAGCTTCATCACCTTCAAACTGGCTGAATAATCCGGTTGTTGGCTAAAAAAACCGCCTCGAAAGAGGCGGTTTTTTTATGTCTGCAATTTTTCTCTGACAAGCGTCAGCCCATCATGTCCTTGATCATGCGCTCCTGTTCCATCAGCTCACGTTGCCGTGCGTCGATCCGCGACGACAGCGGGAAATTAGTACCTGCCTTGCGCTTGGCGAAATCCAGTTGCTGAATGGCCTGACGGTAATCCCCGACCAGGGCGAAATACTCGGCTCGGGCCTGATGCAGGCCGATGATGTTGCCTGACAGACCACGAGTCTCGGCCACCATGTACCAGACGTCCGGATCGTCCGGACGGCTCTTGAGCAGATTCTCCAGTGCTTTTTCCGCGTCGGGCGCACGGTTCTGCTTGAGCAGCAGGTCAACACGCACCGAATTCAGCGGATAGTTGCCGGGATACTGAGTCAACATTCGGTCAACCCGGGACTGGGCGTCCGGCAGACGATTGTTGGTGATGTCCAGATCGACCTGCGCCAGGTTGTAGATGATCTCGTTCGGCGACTTGGCCAGCAGCAACTTAAGGTTTTCCCGTGCTTCATTCAGCTGGCCGCCCTTGATCTGGGCGATGGCCAGGCCATAGCGAGCGACATCGTTTTTCGGGTTTTCATCAAGCTGGGCGCGAAAACGTTTGGCGCCCAAGCCTGGAGTTTCTTCATAGATCAACTGGACCCGTGCACGAATCAGCTGATAACGCATAGAGTCTTCGATGCCGCCAGGTTTTGCCTGTTCGGCGCGGTTGCGCGTGTCAGCGATCCGCGACTCGGTCACCGGGTGAGTCAGCAGAAATTCCGGTGGCTTGGCATCAAAGCGGTACTGGCGAGCCAATCGCTCGAACATGGTCGGCATTGAGCGCGGGTCGTAACCGGCCTTTTCCAGATTGAGGATGCCGATGCGGTCAGCTTCCTGTTCGTTCTGGCGAGAGAAACGCCGCTGTTCCTGAATGGCCGCCGCCTGTGTACCCGCAATGGCCGCGATCCCGGCATCGCCGGCGCCAGCTGCGGCAATCACGATCCCGGCCAGCAGCGCGGCCATCATCGGCACCTGCATGCGCTGTTGGGCTTCGACGCCACGGGCGAAATGGCGCTGCGACAAGTGAGCCAATTCGTGAGCGAGTACCGAGGCGTATTCACCTTCGGTCTGGGCATTGAGGAACAAGCCGCCGTTGACCCCGACAATGCCGCCCGGTGCCGCGAAGGCGTTGAGTTGCGGGCTGTTGATCAGGATGAATTCCAGGCGCCGGTCATTGACCTGGCTGGTCTCTACCAGCCTGTAGACGCTGGATTCGACGTAGTCCTTGAGCTGTGGATCGTTGAGCTGCGAAACCTGACTGCGCAACAGCGCCAGCCAGGCACGGCCCAACTGATGTTCCTGTTGCGGCGAGACGATGGCAGAACTGGCGTCGCCGAGTGACGGCAGGTCGTCGGCGAAGCCCGGTGAGGCGAGCAGGCAAGCGAGCGTCAGCAGGGTAGGGCGCAAAAAAGTCATGCACAAAGCCTTAGTCGACAAAGACCTTACTGTAGCCGGACACTACGCTTCGGACCAGATATTCTAGCCGCTCGACCACCTGACCCCGGAGTGATGCAATGACCGACGCTGTAGCCCATGACGCCGAGCTCGACGCCAGCGGCCTGAACTGCCCCTTGCCGTTGCTCAAGGCCAAGATGGAACTCAATCGACTGGCCAGCGGCGCAGTGCTGAAGGTAATTGCCACCGATGCGGGCTCACAGCGCGATTTCCGCACCTTTGCCCGATTGGCCGGTCATACGCTGCTTCGTGAAGAAGATGAAGCGGGTGTTTACCGCTACTGGTTGAAAAAAGCCTGAATTCTGCTGCGTTCGTTGCTAAGGATTATTGATGTTCAAAGTGTTACGCGACTGGATTCAGCGCTACTTCTCCGATGAAGAAGCCGTGGTGCTGGCGGTCCTGCTGTTTCTGGCGTTTACCGCCGTGCTCACGCTGGGCGGCATGCTCGCACCGGTGCTGGCCGGGATGGTGCTGGCGTATCTGATGCAGGGGTTGGTCGTCACTCTCGAACGCCTGCGCATGCCGGGCGGGGTGGCGGTGGGGTTGGTCTTTGCGTTGTTCATGGGGCTATTGCTGGTGTTCATCGTGGTTGTGGTGCCGTTGCTCTGGCATCAGTTGATTACGCTGTTCAACGAGTTGCCCGGCATGCTCGCCAAATGGCAGTCGCTGTTATTGCTGCTGCCCGAGCGCTACCCGCATCTGGTATCCGATGAGCAGGTGCTGCAGGCCATCGAAGTGGCGCGGGGCGAGATTGGCAAGTTCGGTCAGTGGGCGCTGACGTTCTCGCTGTCGAGTCTGCCGTTGCTGGTGAACATCATGATCTACCTGGTGCTGGTGCCGATCCTGGTGTTTTTCTTTCTCAAGGATCGGGAGATGATCGGTCAGTGGGTGCGGGATTACTTGCCCCGTGAGCGGGCGCTGATCACCCGCGTCGCTCATGAGATGAACCGGCAGATCGCCAATTACATTCGCGGCAAAGTCATCGAGATTTTCATTTGCGGTGGCGTGACCTACATCGGTTTCGTTGTTCTGGGCCTCAACTACGCGGCGCTGCTGGCATTGCTGGTGGGCGTGTCGGTGGTGGTGCCTTACGTCGGCGCCGTGGTGGTGACCGTGCCGGTCATGCTGATTGCGCTGTTCCAGTGGGGCTGGAGCGATCAGTTCATCTATTTGATGGCGGTCTACGGGATCATCCAGACGCTGGACGGCAACGTGCTGGTGCCGCTGTTGTTCTCGGAAGCGGTCAATCTGCATCCGGTGGCGATCATCTGCGCGGTATTGTTGTTTGGCGGGCTGTGGGGCTTTTGGGGGGTGTTCTTTGCGATTCCGCTAGCAACCCTGTTCAAGGCTGTGCTGGACGCCTGGCCGCGCAAAGAGCCGGTGGTGGCACCGCTGTTGTGAAGCGTCTGTGGGAGCTGGCCCCCACAGAAGTCAACGATCAGGCCTTGTTCAGCGCCTGAGCTGCAGCCAATACCGCATCCACATGGCCCGGCACCTTCACTCCGCGCCATTCCTGACGCAGCACGCCGTCCTTGTCGATCAGGAACGTGCTGCGATCAACGCCCATATATTCCTTGCCGTAGAGCTTTTTCAGCTTGATCACGTCGAACTGCTGGCAGAGCGCTTCTTCCTTGTCGCTGATCAACTCGAAGGTGAACGCCTGCTTGGCCTTGAAGTTTTCGTGTGATTTAAGGCTGTCGCGGGACACGCCAAAGACTTCGGTATTGGCGGCTTTAAAGGCGTCAAGCTGGTCACGAAAGCCCTGACCCTGAGTGGTGCAGCCTGGCGTGCTGTCCTTCGGATAGAAGTAAATCACCACCTGCTTGCCTTTGAGGCTCGCGAGGTTGACGGTCTGCCCGCTGGTGGCGGGTGCTTCGAAGTCGGCAACCGGTTGGTCGATGGCAACGGCCATGAAAACTTCCTTACATTGGGTTTTGTGGGCGCCACGGTTCGATCAGGGCATCCAGGTTCAGCGCGTCGGCGAAATCCAGGAACTGATCGCGCAGCCAACTGATCTGCACACCGGCCGGCAAGGTCACGGTAAACGTGGCATTGAGCATGGTGCCGCCGGTTTGCGGAGCCTGATAGGTGTCGCAGGTCAGGTTTTCCAGTTCGACGTTGTGGTCCATGAAGAACTGGCACAGCTCGTTAATGATGTCAGAGCGATAAGCCGAGCTGACATAAGCGACGTATGGCAGTGCCTGAGGACGATTCTCCAGCGCCGCGCTGCGCACCACATTGACCGTAAAGGCGTGCTTCTTGGCGAGGCTCGGCAGGCTGCCTTCGAGGCGCGCCAGGGCGTCCCAGCTGCCGGAGATCTCGAGGATCAACGCGCTGCACTCGCCATGACGCGTCAGGCGAGAGGTGACCACGGCGCAGCGGTTTTCATGGCTGGCGCGGCACAGGACGTTAGTCAGCTCCATGGGGTTGGCGCCGAGGGCACTGATGACAAGGAATTGTTCGCGAACTGTGGGGGTGGACATGCAGCATTCCTAAAGCGATGAGCGGTCGATACTTCTACGGGCTTTTTTACCGGGAGCGAGCCTGCGGATGCGAATTCAAAAAACCCGAGCCGCAAGGTTGCAACGTGCTCCAGAGTGGCAAGAGCGAGGGGTGGCAACGCTGGATCGGGGCTTGTGATGCCGAAAATGGAGGCTGGAACCCGGCGTACGAGCTTATCAGTACCGATCAAAGTCTGAAGGGTAGCGAAAAGCAGCGCCAAGGGGAATGGCAGCAGCGCAGTACTTCGCTTGTACAAGCATCTTGGCGCCAGTACCATTACCGCTCTCTTTTTCCGGCAGGAGCGGTTGCATGATTGCGGGCAGTATGGTGGCACTGGTCACACCCATGGATGCACAAGGTCGTCTCGACTGGGACAGCCTGAGCAAACTGGTGGACTTCCACCTTGAAAACGGCACCCATGCCATTGTCGCGGTCGGTACTACCGGCGAGTCGGCAACCCTCGATGTAGACGAGCATATCGCCGTCATCAAAGCCGTGGTCAAGCAGGTCAATGGCCGTATTCCGGTCATTGCCGGTACCGGCGCCAACTCGACCCGCGAAGCCGTAGAACTGACCCGCAACGCCAAAGAGGCCGGAGCCGACGCCTGTCTGCTGGTCGTTCCGTACTACAACAAGCCGACTCAGGAAGGGTTGTACCTGCACTTCAAGCACATTGCTGAAGCGGTCGACATTCCACAGATCCTCTACAACGTTCCTGGCCGCACCTCCTGCGACATGCAGGCCGAGACCGTGATTCGCCTGTCCACTGTGCCGAACATCATCGGTATCAAGGAAGCCACCGGCGACATGAAGCGTGCCAAGGCAATCCTTGATGGCGTGAGCAAGGACTTCATCGTGCTGTCCGGCGATGATCCGACCGCTGTCGAGCTGATCCTGATGGGCGGCAAGGGCAACATCTCCGTCACCGCCAATGTCGCCCCGCGCGAAATGGCTGACCTGTGCGAGGCCGCGCTCAAGGGCGACGCCGAGACTGCACGGGCAATCAACGAAAAATTGATGCCGCTGCACAAGGATCTGTTCATCGAAGCCAACCCGATTCCGGTGAAGTGGGCTTTGGTCGAAATGGGCCTGATGCACGAAGGCATTCGCCTGCCGCTGACCTGGCTGAGCGCACCTTGTCATGAAACGCTTCGCACGGCCCTGCGCCAGTGCGGCGTCCTGGTTTAATTGAGGAAGTACTACGCATGAAGCGATTGGCCGGACTTTCCGCACTTGCCTTGATCATCTCCAGCACCAGTGGCTGCGGATGGGTCTGGGGCCCGGAAGGTTATTTCCGTGACCGCGGTAGCGATTACCTGGAAGCGCAACAGACTGCACCCATGCAATTGCCGTCGGATGTCAGCACCGCCAAACGTCTGGATCCGCTGTTGCCGATCCCGCGCAACGTGGCCGATGACAGCGTCAAGGGCGAGTACATCGTGCCTCGTCCGCAGCCGTTGTCGGCAGGGGCTGACGCCAGCGCCTACTCCCTGCAAAAGACCGGTGATTCGCGTTGGATCGTCGCTCAGAACCCGCCGGCCGAAGCCTGGCCAGTGGCTGTGCAGTTCTTCCAGGACAACGGTTTCCGTCTGGACGAACAGCGTCCGCAAACCGGCGAATTCACCACCACTTGGCAGCATTCCGACGAACTGTCCGCCGCGATGGCCAAGCGCCTGAGCGCAGCCGGTGTCGGCGCCGACAGCGAAACCCGCGTGCGGGTCCGCATCGAGCCAGGCGTGCAGCGCAACACCAGTGAAATCTACGTGGTCAGCGCCGAGCGTCCTGCCGGTAGCACCTCCGACGTGGCCTTCACCAACCGTTCGGTCAACACTGGCCTGGACGCGGCACTGGTCGACGACATGCTCGCGAGCATGAGCCGCACCTCGGAGAAGGGCGGTTCGGTCTCCATGCTGGCTTCGCGTGATTCCGATACACCAAGTCGTGTCAGCCTGAGCGAAGACGGCAGCGGTAACCCAGTCCTGAACGTCGGCACCGACCTTGATCGTGCCTGGTCGAGCGTCGGTCGTGCGTTGGAACAGGGCGAATGGCGCGTTGAAGACATCAACCGCAGCCTGGGTCTGTACTACATCAACCTGGCCGAAAAAGCCGAGAAGAAGGACGAGAAGCCAGGTTTCTTCAGTGGTCTGTTCGGCAGCAAGCCGGACAAGGAAGAAGTTGAAGCCCGTGCCGAGCGTTATCAGGTTCGCCTGAGCAAGGTTGGCGACAACGTCCAGGTCACCGTCGAGAAAAACATCAACACCGTGGCGCCGGCAGAAGTGGCGCGCAAGGTATTGAGCGTGATTCAGGACAATCTGGGCTGATCACATGCGTTTTGCCGTTCTCGGCAGCGGTAGCCAAGGGAACGGCACGCTGATAGCCAGCGCTGACACGTATGTGCTGGTGGATTGTGGTTTCTCCCTGCGGGAAACCGAAAAACGCCTGCTGCGCCTGGGTGTGAACCCTGCGCAGCTGAGCGCGATACTCGTGACCCACGAACATGCCGACCACGTGCATGGCGTGGGTTTACTGTCTCGGCGCTACAATCTGCCTGTCTACCTCAGTCGCGGTACCCTGCGCGGGATGCGCAAACCAATTGAACCGGCTGGCCTTCTGGCCGGCGGCGAGCAACTGCAGATCGGCGCACTGAGCATCGGCGTCATTGCCGTGGCCCATGATGCACAGGAGCCGACGCAATACGTCTTCAGTGACGGTGAGCGGCGTTTCGGCCTGTTGACCGACCTGGGCTCGTATTGCAACAAGGTGCTGGACGGCTATCGGGACCTCGATGCGTTGATGATCGAGTCCAACCATTGCCGTGACATGCTGGCTCGCGGTCACTACCCGTACTTTCTCAAGCAACGGGTAGGCGGTGAACTGGGGCATTTGAACAACCATCAGGCGGCATTCCTGGTGTCCGAGTTGGGCTGGCAAGGCCTGCAACACCTGGTCCTGGCCCATCTGAGCAGTAAGAACAACCTGCCGCAGCTGGCCCGGCAATGTTTTGTCGACACTCTCGGGTGCGACCCGGACTGGCTGCAACTGGCCGATCAAGATTCAGGGCTCGACTGGCGACACATCGCCTAGCCCACCTACTTAGCAAGCGGAGCCCATCATGGAAAAACGTGAAGAACTCTACCGCGGCAAAGCCAAATCGGTTTTCAAGACCGACGACGCTGACCGCTTGATCCTGCTGTTTCGCAACGACACTTCGGCGTTCGACGGCAAGCGCATCGAGCAGCTCGACCGCAAAGGCATGGTGAACAACAAGTTCAACGCCTTCATCATGCAGAAACTCGAAGCAGCCGGCGTGCCGACCCAATTCGACAAACTGCTGGGCGACAATGAATGCCTGGTGAAGAAGCTCGACATGATCCCGGTCGAGTGCGTCGTGCGTAACTACGCCGCCGGCAGCCTGGTCAAGCGCCTGGGCGTCGAAGAGGGCATGAAGCTCAACCCTTACACCTTCGAACTGTTCCTGAAGGACGACGCCAAGGGCGACCCGTTCATCAACGAATCCCACGTTGTGGCCTTCGGTTGGGGCACCGCCGAGCAACTGGTTCGCATGAAAGAACTGTCACTCAAGGTCAACGAAGTCCTGAGCAAACTGTTCGACGACGCTGGCCTGCTGCTGGTCGACTTCAAACTCGAATTCGGCGTGTTCTCCGACGGCTCCATCGTCCTGGGCGACGAATTCAGCCCGGACGGCTGCCGCCTGTGGGACAAGGCGACCGGCAAGAAAATGGACAAGGACCGCTTCCGTCAGGGCCTCGGTGACGTCATCGAAGCCTACGAAGAAGTTGCCAATCGTCTGGGCGTACCGCTTTAATCGACGCAAGCATCTGATAGCACGGAAAAATTTCGCTTAGGGGGTTCGCTTCCGGCAAAAGTGTTGTTATGATGCGCGCCGTTGGAGAGATGCCAGAGTGGCCGAATGGGACGGATTCGAAATCCGTTGTACCTTCACCGGTACCTAGGGTTCGAATCCCTATCTCTCCGCCATATCTATACTTAAAGGCCCCATTTTATGGGGCCTTTTTGCGTTCTGCTGTTTCTGTTCCCCCATTTGTTCCCTTGCGCGGCCTAGCTCTCTGGGTGCTACAGCTGTGGTCAGTCAGCGCGCTATCGTCGTCCTGCCGCACCGATGGCAAATAAGGAAAAACGCCGCTTTTCTCGACATGAGAAAGCGGCGTTTTACTGGGTTTTTCACCGTAGAGCTTGAAATCAAAAAGCTCCGGTCTCCGGCTTAAGTGAACAGCATTGCGGTCAACACCGTTTTTTATTGTCGCTAGCTGTGATCTCTCTGTAGGTTGTTCACTCGGGGCTTTTCCGGGAAATTGGAGGTGCGAACCAAACCAAGCATCCGGAGGCCCCGAGTGAACACTCATAAAAATGCCCGATTAACCGTTTCCGGTCGAGCCCTTCTTGTTCAACGAATCCTTGAGGAAGGCCTAAGACCTGTTGAGGTAGCTCAGTCCCAAGGAGTCAGTGTTCGCACTGCCTACAAGTGGCTTAATCGCTATCGAGTTGAAGGCAAGGAAGGACTGCAGGATCGTTCGTCCCGCCCCAAGTTTTGTCCGCACACGCTTCCAGAGAAGTGCCAGGAACAAGTGCTTGAGCTACGTCGCCAGCGAAAAACCTATCGCCAGATCAGCCAGGACTTGAAGGTGGGACACAGCACTGTAGGCAGGTTATTGAGCCGTAACGGCCTCAACCGCTTGGCATACCTAGAACCGCCACCGCCGGTGATTCGCTACGAATACTCTCAGCCCGGAGGCCTGCTTCACCTGGACATCAAGAAGCTGGGGCGCTTTAACAAACCAGGTCATCGAGTGACGCGAGACCGCCTAAAGGGCCGCTCTTACCATGTCGGTTGGGAATACGCCCATGTTGCCATCGACGATAACAGTCGAGTGGCACACAGCGGCTTGTACCCAGACCAAAGTGGACGCAGCGCCAGCCTCGCACTGATTCGGGCCCTGCGCTACTACGCAAGCCTTGGCGTTTGCTTTGAGCGGGTGATGACCGATAACGGCCCTTGCTACAAGTCCGGACGCTTCAAGCGTCTATGCCAGCGGCTAGGGCTTAAACACATCTATACCAAACCTTACACGCCGCGCACGAACGGCAAGGCAGAGCGGTTTATCCAAACCGCTCTGCGCGAATGGGCCTATGCCAGAAGTTACGAAAGCTCAGATCAACGTGCGACCTACCTGACATCGTGGCTGCACGAGTACAACTGGCATCGCCCGCATGCCAGCCTGAGTTATTTGCCACCGATTAGCCGAATAGCATCCGTGAACAACGTGGTGGGTTTACACAGCTAGAGCCGCTTCAGGCCGCTGCGAGGTCTGGCCGAATGCGCGTCGAACGGACTGCGGTCACCAACGCCAGAATCGGCGCAATGGTGAACAGCGCAAACAGCCAGCGCGCGGCGTTGGCGGTGCCTTCGGCGTTGGAAGGGTCGTTGAGCCCGGCCATGTTGGCGATCATGCCGGCCAGTGCGGCGCCCAGCGCGGTGGCGAACAGTTGTACGGTGGTGATGGAGGATGCGGCTGAGTCCTGGTCTTCGGCCGAGGCCACTTGCAGGACCCGGGTCAGCAGGTGTGGCCAGCCGATGCCGATGCCGAATCCCACCAAGGTCAGGGCAATGCAGATTGGGGCGAGCAGCGCCCAGTCTCCGCCACTGTTGAACGGTGTGGCGACGGCGAGGATGATCAGTCCGACCAGTACAAACACCGGGCCGCTGATGATTGCGCGGCGCACGCCACGCTCGCGCCAGCCGGAGCTCATCACTTCAGACAACGTCCAGCCAGCGGCCATGAGGGCCGCCAGGTAGCCGGAAATCAGCGGTGTTTGCCCGTGCAGGGTTTGCAGGAAGTACGGTACGAAGATCTCGCTGGTCATGCCGATCACCAACAGTCCCATGGTCGCGTACAGCGCACAGAGTGGGGTATTGAGCCGCAAGGCGTCCTTGGGCAGCAGTCGCGTCAGGGTGCTGGATTCATGACGAACCAGGAAAAATACCAGCAGCAGGCAGAGGCCTATGCCAAGCAGGTTCCAGGTTGGAAGCGACGAGGCGCTGCCGGCGCATACCGATAGCACTGCCGCGGCCAGCAGAAACAGTTGCAGCAAGGGCAAGCGGCCCACGGGAGGTTGGTTCATGTCACGTTTTGGCAACACGTTGCTGGTCAGCAGGATGTACGCCAACGTCACAGGGACCAACGAGCCAAAGGCGGCGCGCCAGGCATCCATTTCAGCAAAAATGCCGCCGATGGCCGGGCCGATCAGCGTGGCGATCCCCCACATACCCGAGACCAGAGCCATGGCTCGAGGCCAGAGACGCTCTTCGAACACCAACTGAATCATCGAGTAGCACAGGGCGAACATCAAACCACCGCCCAGGCCTTGAACCGAGCGACCGACCAGCATCACCGGCATACTCGGTGCCAGTGCGCAGATGAGGCTGCCGATGAGGAAAAGTAACGCGGCTATCGCATAGGAAACGCGTGGCCCTGTGCGTTGCAGGACTTTGGCCGTGAGCGCGGAGCCCAGGATGGATGCGACGACGAAAAGTGTGGTGTTCCAGGCGTACAGGTCGAGCCCGCCGATTTCCTTGACCACGGAGGGCAGGATGGTCGTGGCGATGTAAATATTGATCGCATGCAGCGCAACGCCTCCTGACAGTGCGATGGATCGCGCGGCGTTTTTTCCGGAGAGTAAATCGCTCCAGCTGCTTTCTTCCGTAGACATACAACCTCCTGCTGTGACTCGCGACCCGACGGATTGCGAGAGTCAATTGCCTGATTTCAAGGCTTGGGTTAGATTTACCAAGTAAATTCTTTAAATATTGAAGCTGCGGGGGCCGTTATTTGTCAAGAAAATACTTGGAAAAACAGGATGAAGTCTTGATGTCGCCAGCCGACCGACTGCTTTACATGCTCAAGACCCTTGGCCCGCAATTGGCGGCCGATGCCGGACGCGCGCTGGGTACCACGGGGGAAGCGGCGCGCCAGCAGTTCGTCAAGCTGGCCGCCAGCGGCCTGGTGCACGCTCAGTCCGAGGTCCGGGGCGTCGGACGCCCGTCGCAGGTCTGGCATCTGACAGCTGCTGGCCATGCGCGGTTTCCCGATACCCATTCGGAACTGGCCGTGCAGCTCTTGCAGACCGTGCGCGAGACCTTCGGCCCCGAGGCCATCGATCGTCTGATCGATGTTCGCGAGCAGCAGAGTCGTACCTTGTACCTGCAAGAACTGGCCGGTGCCGAGACCCTTCAGGAACGGGTCAAACGCCTTGCGGCCCTGCGTGCCCGTGAAGGCTATATGGCCGAGTGGAGCGAGCAACCGGACGGGGCCTTCGTGTTGATCGAGAACCATTGTCCGATCTGCGCGGCGGCGGCCGCGTGTCAGGGTTTCTGCCGTGCCGAACTGAATGTGTTCGAGCAGGTTCTGCAAGCCAGGGTTGAGCGCGTGGAGCACATTCTGATGAATGCCCGCCGTTGCGCTTATCGCATTACCCCGGTCTGAAGAACCCACCGGACGCTCATTTCTGGCACACCAGCCCCACCTGATCGCAATTGCGTTGAAAGTCGTACCAGTATGCTTCGCCAAATTCGTCCAGATGCTTTTGCGGGATCATCGGGACGACCCATTCGAAGTGACTAAAACCGGCTCGTCGGATGGCGCGCTCGTAGACCTCACGGCTGAGGCGATAAAAGTGGAAGGGCACCGGTGGCTCGATGACGAACTGCGCATCACAGGAGAAGCCGCCCTCTATGGGCTCTTCACTGAGGATGGTCAGGCCGTAGCGGGTGAAGTTGCAGATCCCCAGGCGGAAGTCCGGGTTAGAGGTGTAGGCAATCAACCGACCGCCAGGCAGCAGGCTGTCGTGGATGTTGACCAGCATCTGCACCAGGGTTTCCTCGCTGTCGGCGTAGCACAGCAGCCAGACGGCACTGACCAGATCGAAGCTGCCCAAGTGAGGCATCAGCGCCACGTCATGCACGTGGTACTGCAGGTTCGGCACGTCCAGGCTGTCCTTGATCGCAAGCTTGATCATCTCGCTTGAGATGTCGACACCCACCACTTCATCAGCCCCGCGTTCGATCATTTGTCGGGCGAAGAACCCATGGCCGCAGGCCAGGTCGAGCACTCGCTTGTTGTTCACATCGCCGAGCATGTGGAAGAAGGTGTTGACCTCCACCTCTCGCTCGCTGGCCTTGCTGATGGCCTGGTCAAACTTTTCGCCGATACCGTCGTAGATTGCCACGTAGTTGTTCATGGTGCGGATGTCCTGGGAAGTAGGGAGATACAGCAAAGTCCGGCAACCGCTGCCGAGATAACGATGGGCAACGGTTGCAGCGGGGGGAGGGTTACTGAGCGGGAATCACCGCCTGCCATTTTGGCAAGGCGGCCTCCAGGCGCTTGCCGAACTCGATCAGCCGCGCCTCCTGCCAGTGCGGGGCGACGATCTGGATACCGATCGGCAAACCGCTGGCTTCATCGACCCCGGCCCGAATGACCAGCACCGGTGACCCGGACAGGCTGAACGGGAACACGTAGCCATATTGGTGACGATCGTTCAGGGAGTGGCCATGCTCGAACGCGACCGTGGGGTGGACCGGCGTGATCAGCAGGTCATGAGTTCTGAAGAACGCCGCCAGCTGGTAGCGCATGCGATCAAGGTTGTTCCAGTCGAGCTTCACCTGGTCGATGCTGCATTCGACTTCCTCGCTCATGGCCACCAGAGTGTTGAGGGCCGGGGTGAAGGACTTCTTGCCAATGTCGCTGAACAACTGTTTCCAGCCCCTGGCCGAATCGCCGCCAGTGATGAACAGACGCCACAGCACATCGCAAGATTCTTCGAGCATCGGCGGCTGTTCGTCGCTGATGCTGGCGACTATCTTGCCGGTCAGCTCGCGTACCGTATCCAGCGTGCGGGCGACGGCGGGCGACGGTGAAACCCGTGAGGTTTCATACAGGAATGCCACCCGCAGCTGATCCAGCGGTTTATCCAGTCCTTGCCAGGGCACGTCGACGGTGTCCGGGTCATGACCGTCGGGCCCGGTGATGAGTCGGCCCATGACTTCGACGTCTGCGACATAACGACCCATCACTCCGAAGCTGGAGGTGTGGTGAAAGAGCCCGGAGCGCTCTCGTGGAAACTGTCCGGTCAACGGCACTCGGCCTTGCGTCAGTTTGAAGCCGCAGACCCCGTTGAAGTGCGCCGGAACCCGCACGCTGCCGCTGGCATCCGACGCCAGGCCCGCCGGGGAAATTCCGGCGGCAATAGCGGCGCCTTCGCCACCGCTGCTGCCGCCGGCGGAACGGTTCAGGTTGTGGGGATTGCGGGTCAGGCCATAGACGAAATTGTCGGTTTCAAAGGCCATGCACAGTTCGGGTACGTTGGTCAGCCCGATGATGATTGCTCCCGCAGCACGCAGGCGGGCAACGGCAGTGGCATCTTTCTGACTGGCGTCACCGAGAAACTCGGTGAGCCCGCGCGACAGCCGATAACCTTCGACATGCAACACGTCCTTGATGGTGATCGGCACACCGTGCAGCGGCCCCAGAGACTGACCCCGGGAAACCGCGGCGTCGGCCTCGCGGGCCTGCGCAAGGATCGCTTCGTCGGTGTACTTCTGGATCACCGCGTTGACAGCAGGGTTGCGTTCTTTCAAGGCCTGCAAGTAGTGGCGGGTGATGGCTTCGCTGGTCAGGGTTGAATGACGGATCAGCGAGGCCATTTCAACCAGGGAGAGATCGTCTACGCGAATCATTGGTCTGCGCTCCGTGGGGTCATGGCGTAAGGGAGGCGGTAGAGGTTACGGATGATCGGAGTCATCAGTTTGAGCATCCAGCGCGGCTTGCTGGCAACGGCTTCGAGCGATTCTTCCAGGGCCTTGAGGACCTGGCTGATTTCCCCGGTGCTGATGGTCAGCGGTGGATAGAAACGCAACACCGGAGCCGAGGCTTTTTCGTTCAACGAGTGCCCGGCGTGAACCCCGCGTTTGGTCAGTTCCATGCCGATCAAGCTTTCCCACACCGCGCCCTTGAGGCGCAAACCGGTCATCAGGCCAATCGCTGGCGCGTCGCTGATGATCTGCGGGTAGGCTTCGGCCAGTAGCTGCAATCCCCGGCACAGCTGTGTGCTGGCAGGCCGGGATTTTTCGATCAGTTGGCCGTCTTCAATCGCATGGATTGCGGCCAGGGCCGTTTCACAGGCATAAGGCAAGCCACCCTGGCCGCAGACTTGATCTTCAAGAGGGTCGAGTGGCAACTGTTCGATCAAGGCGCGGCTGTACATCACCGCCGCGATGGCTGCGTAGCCGCCGGTCAAGCCCTTGGAAAGCACCATGATGTCGGGCACCACATTGTCGTAATCGACGGCGAACCATTTACCGCAGCGACCGAACGCCGTCTGGATTTCATCGGCGATCATCAGGCAGCCGTGGGCGCTGCACAATTCGCGGATCCGCGTGTTGTAGCCGACCTCGGGCAGGGTCAGGTAGGCGCCGCCGAGGATCGGCTCGATGTAGACCGCCGCCACCTGATCGGTGATGGCGTGTTCCAGTGCGGCGAAGTCTCCGTAGGGAATGAAGTCGACCGTCAGGCGGTTCAGGCCATGCTGGTTGCTCTGGTACTGCTGGCCGAGGATCGCCATCGTGGTCAGGGTCTTGCCATGGTAGGCATTGCGCATGACCACGATCCGTTTGCGCGGCAACTGCCGTTTGAGCACGTAGCGCAAGGTTTGCTCGATGGCTTCGGCACCGGTCATGGTGTAGCGCACATCGCCCCACTCGCCGGGTGCCAGACGCTTGAGGGTCTCACTCAACTGGTGTTGCGAGTCGTGGGTCAGCCCTTCGGGCTGCCAGGCCATCCGGTTCAACTGACGCTGGCTGGAGTACTTGACCAGAGGGTTCTGGTGGCCGACCAGAAATATTCCATAGCTGCACGCACAATCGATGAAATGCTTGCCGCGATGGTCGGTGACGATCGCACCTTCGGCGGAGCGTTCGATTCCGGTATTAGCGATTCGATAAAGCTTGGCCGCCGAGGGCGTCCAGTGTTTGTAGCAGTCATCCACCAGGCTGTTAAGCAGCATATTGCAAGGTCCTTTTTATAAGGCGTGCGGCGTCGACGACGCGCTCCGTGCGCGCGACCAATGGGCAACGCAAGAGCAGTTCACGCCCGCTTGGCCGACGAATATGCACACCGGCGGCGTACAGCGCCCGTTGCGCCTCAATGGCTTGCTCAGTGCTGGCCAGCGGTACCTTGACGATGCCGCCGATGGCCCGTGCACTGAAGTCGGCCAGCTCTGTGGCCAGCGCCTTGCCGTTGTCGAGACTGCGCTGGTCCAGCCGCTTTTCCTGCGCATAGCGCAGGGCGGTCCGTGCCGCGATACACGATGGCGGGTTACCGGCGGTGGTGCTCCCGTGTTTGGCAGGCGAGACTTTGCCGTAGGCCTTGTAGGCCAGCGCATGGCTGCAGGTGTAGGTGCCGATGGGGATGCAGCCGCCGCCCAGGCTTTTGCCCAGAACAACGATGTCCGGGCGCGCACCGGACAGACTCTGCGACAGCAGATGCCCGACGCTACCCAGACAGGTGTCGACGTCGTTGAACAGGGTCGCTATTCGCTGGCTGTTGGCGATCCGTTCCAGACTGGCGATCAGCATCGGGTCAACCGCTTCCAGCAGTCCGTTGGCGGCCGTGCGCAACGGGCCGTAGCACAGGGCAAAACAGTCCTGCCAGATCGCCATGTCCGGCAGGTCGTGCGCCGAGTCGACATGCACCACCTTGATCCCCAGAAATCCCCCGGACTCCGGGTAATGCTCGGGGGCGCTCAGGTAGCGTCCATAAGACAACGAGCCGTACGCCACGCCACCCACGGCGATCACCGTACGCCGATGGGGGTTGATCGAGCGTGCGAGTTTCAGCGCACCTTCAAACGCCTCGTCGCCGGAGTTGCAGACATACGAGTTCTCCAGCCCTTCGGGCATGAAGTCGCTGAGTTGCTTGCACAACTCGATCAACGGCGCGGACAGCAGGACACGGTTGGACAGGCCGATTTTATCGACCTGCCGACTCACGGCTTGCACCACCTCGGGTACTTGCAGGCCGAACCCGCCACTGAGGTCAATCAGTTGATGGCCGTGGTTGTCGATGAAGCTTTCGTACTGGCCTTCGACAGCCCAGGTCTGACCTGGGTGATTCGTCATGGCGGCCATTACCGGTAGCTCAGCGCATTGAAGATGCGACGCTGGTCATCGATGATCGCTTGTCGGCCGTGCATGACCCGGCGGTTGTCGATCATCACCAGGTCCAGGTCCTGCCAGCCCACGGTGTGAGTATTGCGTTTGGTGATTTCGGTGATTTCCGCCAGCAGCTCGGAGGGAATCTCTTCGCCGTTCTCGAAATCGATCACCGGTTTCTCGTAGTTGAAGGACGGCCCGAGAATGCTGTTGGCGAAAGCGGGGAGCTCACAGAAACTGGAGATTTGGCACGCCGGGACGCTGTAGGCGTAGGCCACGCAATCGGTGCCCGGGTTGTATTCCATCCGGGTGTTGGGGTCCTGGCCGATGATCTCGCTCAGGTGCTCGAAACTGGCGTCTTCCAGCTGCTGGATTTCCGGTTTGTAGTAGCAGACGATCTTGCGCCACTTTTCGCCCGGCACGGTGCGGCGGTAGCGGATACGGCTGCTCTCGAAGCGCTGACGGGCCTCTTCGCTGAGTTCCTGGTAGACCTTCACCCCATCGCACAAGGTGGTTTGCGAACCTTTGGTGGGGGCGATTTCGCAGAAGAACCATGTCAGGTCCGGCCAGATTGGCGCGTTGCCGTTTTCGCAGTGCAGGCCTACGGCATCGGTTCCAGCGTCCACCAATTGTGCGACGCCTTTGGCGATCACGCGGCCCGGGTCCAGGCTAAGGCGCGAGCTGTGTTTTTTCACGAAGGCACCGAACTCGTCCAGAGACTGGATGCAGTTGCGGAAGATAATCACGCCGGCGCTCGAGAGCTCTTCGAAAACCGCCGCGGTGTCGGTGCTCAAGGCATACTCGCGATCGGTGATGACCCGCGCCTGATAAGTAGATTGAGTCATGTCGCTAGTCCTTTAGTGAGTACATGTCTGACGATGCAGGTCAGTGGCGTGGGCTCTACGGGCCGGGCCGTTGAGGGTATAGAGGCTTTGCAACTGCGGGGCGTCCGACGCCAGTGGCCAGATGGTCTGCGGCAGCTCGACTTCCGAGAAGCGCTGTTGCGCCCAGTCCTGGGTTTGTGGGTGGTTGAACTGCGGCCCGACGCTGAGCACGATCGCCAGTTGACCGTCTGCGGTCATGAACATCAGCGCATCGTTCACGCCGGTTTGCTCTTTGAACTCCAGCTCGATTTGCTCCGGAGACACATTGCGGCCGTTGGGCAGGCAGATGATGTTTTTCTCGCGTCCGGTGATGAACAGGAAGCCCTCGTCATCGAGCTCGCCGATATCACCTGTGCGTAGCCAGCCATCCTCGGTGAAGGAACAGGCACTCGGATCGACCCAGGAGTAACCCCGGAACATTGAGGTGCTTTTGATTTCTACCCGTTGCTGATCCGTCACCCGGACCTGGACGTGAGGCAAGGGTTTGCCAACGCTGCCCAGCTTGCTGTGGGTAGGGGTGTTGACGCTCACCACCGAACCGTTCTCGCTCAGCCCGTAACCCTGATGAACCTCAATACCCTGCGCGCTCAGGCGTTGCAGTTTTTCGCTGCTGATCGGAGCGCCACCGGCGGTGATGTACAACTCGTTGCGCAGCAACGACAGCAGCTCTGGGTCGGTGTTTTGCTCGGCCACTTCAAGGAACACGTCGAGCATCATCGGCGGTACGGTGACCGCGCTCGCCCGGGTTTTGAGCAGTTGCGCAAGGATCGCCGAGGTGGTGTAGCCAGCCTCGCCGATCAGCGGCGTGTGCTCGTCCAGGAAATATACCGTGCCGCCGGACAGTAGCGGCAGGTAGACCGCCGTGACCTGTTCGATCAACAGGCTCAGCGGCACCACCGACAGGTAGCGTTTCTGAAAGGCGGCCGGAACCACGCCGAGTAGCGATTGCAGCACGGCGCTCAGGCCGTCCAGACTTTGCTTCACTCCTTTGGGCTTGCTGGTGGTGCCGGAGGTGTGGATGACTTTGCAGATCCATTCAGCATCGGCGTTGTCGATGAAGCTTGGGCCCTCCGGCACTGGAATCGGGGTCTGAAGTGCGCTGGGTACATGGACCAGACGGCTGGCGTTGAGGTCGATTTCCCAGCGCTTTTCCAGAGTCTCCAGGCCTTTGTCATCGACCAGGAAGCCCGAACATTCGAAGGCCAGGTGTTCGGCCTGGTACTTACTGAAACCCAAAGGTAGCGGCAAGGAGGTGAAGCCGAAGAGCAGACAGGCGAAGTCGGCAATGACCCAGTCGCTGCTGTTGCGCATGACGATGCCGATGGTGCGCTTTTCGTGGGGGAACTGGCGGTTCATGTGTTGCCCAAGCTGCCGGGCATGGTCCAGCACCTGTGCGTAGGTCAGACGGCGCCCGCCCGTGCCTTGCGCCGAAGGAATGTCGACGACGCAGACGGCATCCGGTGTGCGTTGGGCCTGGGCCAGCAAGCGTTCGACAAAATGCGTCATGCTGCTTGCTCGCTCTGCACGTCGAGTCGGAATACGGTCTTGAGGACGGTCTCGTGGTAGTGACGCTCCATCTCGCCCAGCTTGATGTAACCGGTGATAGGCGTCTGGTCGTAGTAGGAGCCCCATTCGACTTCCGCTTGGGAGGTCATGCGTTGCGGGTCGGCATCGCAGATCTTGTTGACCCTGACGTTGCAGTTGCCCATCACTTTGATCAAGTGGGGGGTGCAGGTGCACAGCAGGTAGCGTGCGCCCATGCACCAGGTCACCACCGAGAGCATGTTGAACAAGGTCTGGCCGGCAACCGGATTGATCGACGCGGTACTGCCGACTTCGACGATGCAGTCGCGTTCGATCCGGGTGTTGGTGATGCTGGACAGTGTCTCCTCGCACGTTGAGTCCAGATAGCACTCGGACAACAGAGGGCCTGACTTGGCAAAACTAAAACCTGCACAAGACTGAATGGAGTCATTGTTTTGTAAAACGATTAAAAAGTACTCGGGAGATGGCTCGATGATGGCATTAAAGGATTTCATGTACCGACGTTTTACAAATTCAACGGCGGACTTCCAGAGTTGGGTATTGCGTTTGGCTACTTGAATGCGCATGCAAGTTTTCCGTTCTTTTCTGCGGAGTCGATAGAGAGATTGTTGAATCGCTTGGTTGTTCTGGTACATGTGTGCTAGTTGATCTTGTTGTTATTTACGGCAACAGGCGCTCTTTCATGCCCCCTGTAACAGCTTGGTTTTATCAACTGTTGGGCCGTGTTCCTCGGCTGTGTTCGTTCACCATTGGATGTCTGTTGTTTTTAGACTCCCACTCGTGTCCACAGCTATAGCCACACCGATGTGTGTAGGGCTCTCTGGTCGGGAACGGTGGGGGGGCGTATTTGGTATGTCAGTGAATAGCAAATCCTGCGATGACGTAATTAGACAGCGTTCTGCGTGGGTTCGATTTTTCTCATAAGTGGCTTGATTGTTTAAAGTGAATTAATTAACCAGTACCTATTCAGAATCTTCATGTGAGTCATGAAGCCGATGCCGGGTGATCTTTTGGCGGACAAAAAAATAAATAAAAACGGTGCGTTAATTGTCTCGTTCTAGTTGTATGACAGAAAGAATACAGGCGAGAGGGATGTCGGAGGAGATGAGTCCGGGTGGGGCCCGGACTCGGAGGATGCATATTCGATCAGGCGGATTGTGCCAGCCAGGCCAGTTGTGGGCCGTCGGGAACGATTCGTGTCGGGTTGATGTGGTTGTGGGAGTAGTAGTAATGCAGTTTGATGTGTTCCATGTCGATGGTGCGCCGCACGTCTTCGCGTTGGGTCAACCGGCACAGGTAGTCGTACAGTGCCGGGTAGTCTTGCAGCGGGCGCAGATTGGCCTTGAAATGCAGGCAATACACAGCCTCGAAACGAATCAGCGTGGGTAACAGGAACAGGTCGGATAACGTCAGTCGGTCGCCGAACAGGTAGCGTTGATCAGCGAGACGCGTTTCCAGTTCGTCCATGGCGTTGAAGAACACCGTAAACGCCTCGCTATAACTCTGCTGGTCGCTGGCAAACCCCATGTTGTAAACCATGCGATTGACGTGCGTGTGCAACCAGTCGTTGAGGCTCGCGATTTTGTCGCTCAGGTCGTCGGGCACCAGTTCGATGGGCGTCTTCGCCAGCGGCAGCAATCGGGTCGCCATCTGCCAGGCGAGGTCTGCGGAGTCGTTATGGACGATCCGCTCCTGGTGTTTGTCCCACAGCACGGGCACCGATTGATTACCGGCGAACCCGGGTCGGGAATGTTCATACAGCGTGGAGAGCAAGGACACTTCACCGTGCAGAGGGTCCTGGTCCACGTTGTCGAACTCCCAACCCTGGTCATGACGGCGTGCGGCAACCGACGAGACGTTCAGCACACCCTCAAGCCCCAGTACGCTCAGGACCAGATAGGCACGGTGCGAAAAAGGGCAAGCCTGCGAGATGTACAGATGGTAACGGTCGGTTTCAGCCACGAGCTCGGAGAGAAACAGCTGATCGTTGAGGGTGTTGTTCACCGCTTTGGTCATGTTACCTCCCTTGCGAACCAACCATTTTCAGGCGAGGTCGTTCGCCCAGTTCGTTGATTGCCTGGTCGATCTCGTGACGCGCTTGTTTGAGACCTTTGGCCAGGCTTTCTTCACCCATGCCCAGGCCTTCGGCGTAGACGTATTTGATCTGGGTCAGGCCAATGAAACAGAGGATCTGCGACAGCCACAGGGCCATGGTGTCCGGGCCATTGCTGTAGATGCCGCCGCTGGCGGTCAGGACGTACACCGGCTTGCTGTCGATCAGGCCGACAGGACCGGTTTCGTTGTACGTGAAGGTTACGCCGGAGATGACCAGTTGATCGATGTAGGCGTGGATCAGCGAAGGCGCACCGAAGTTGTAGCGCGGCAGGCCGATGACGATGCGGTCGGCTTCGTTGATTTCTTCGATCAGTTCGTTCGAGAGGCTCAGGGCTTGGCGCCCTTCATCGTCGCTCGGCTCGCGGCCATACAGCGCAGCCATGGTGTTGGCATTGAGGTGGGCAATCGGCGTCTTGGCGATGTCGCGAACGACGATGGAGGATTCAGGAATGACTTCTTTGAGTTGGTCCAGGAAGTAGTCCACCAGTTGCCCGGAAAAACCACCATCGCTTTTGATCGACGAACGTATCACCAGTATTTTTTGACTCATTGCTTTCTCTCTCTCAGGTAATGCAGCGGCTGTTTGAGAGCAAGTTTTGAACAATCGGAGAGACAGGAATAGCGCATAAATTCAGGTTCACCCACCCATGACATTCATGTGTTTCTCAAGGCCCCTCTTACAGAAGCTTTGTCGGCGTTTTGGGGGGGGTTGATGCGGCTCAAGCGTTGGAGGAGGGCTGGAAAGCCCCAGGAGCGGGGCTTTCGAGGTTACCACTGATGTTTTAGGCGGAACTTGCTTAATTGCGCTGAAGCGATTTTAGTACGGGTTTGATCGCTGTTTATTTTCCAAGCGGCTGCTTGAGTAAATATCAGGTTTCGGCCGTTTCTTACAACTTCGGCCTCAATAATTACTTCGCTGTGCAGGGGTGTGGCTGACATCAACATGCTATTGAAACTGTTGGTCAGCGCATATTCCTCTGGCCCTAGCAGCGGCAGTGTGGCAAGCATGCTCACCACATCCAGCATCGAGTAAATGACCCCGCCGTGGAGCGTTTGGCTGAGGTTGTCGATGGCCTCGCTGACCACCAGTCGACATTGGCAGAACCCCTCTCGTTGTTCCACCAGCCGCAAACCGCAGTAGCGCTGGTAGGCGTGTTCCAGCAACGCGCTGGAATGGGCGGCGGCGTGTTCGCTGATTTGGCGCATGTCCCTGCTCCTATAAAGATCGTCCGATGATGTCCAGCATGATTTCGTGGGTGCCGCCGCCGATGGCCAGCAGGCGCGCGTCGCGATGGATCCGCTCCACCAGGGCCGGTTCGATGCAGCCGTGGGCACCGTGCACTTGCACCGCGCCACGAGCGATTTTCTCCAGCACGGCGACCGACTGGTTCTTGGCGATGGCTACCCGGCGTGGATCGAGGTTGCCGTCGGCCATCCAGTTCACTGCCGACTCGACATAGTGTTGCGCCACCGCGAGTTCCGCGTGGTACTCGGCCAGTCGTTGGCGGATCACCGATTTGTCGAAGAGTGGTTTGCCCCCCATCTGACGCTGCTTGCACCAGTCGATACTGGCTTGCAGCGCCATGTCGGCGGAGGTTACGGCCATCACCGCAAGATTCAGGCGTTCCTGCAACAGGCTGTTTTGCAAGATGCGCCCGACCCCGGAGCCTTGAGTGAGGCGGACCACCGGGGTGTTCGTAAAGTGCAGGTCGGTCAAAGGCAGACACCGCCAACCGAGGCACCGCTGCGGGGTGTGCGTGATGCCTGGGGCATGACCTTCGGCGAGAAACAGCGCCAGACCGTCCGGAGAGTGCGCGATCAATAACAGCCAGTCCGCCCGTTCACCGTTGCAGACGAAGGCCTTGGTGCCGGTCAGCCGGTATTGCCCGTTTTCGAGTACGGCACGACAGGTCATGCCGCGCAGGTCCGAACCGGCCTGGGGTTCAGTCAACGCCAGGGAAATACTGCATTCACCGCTCAACACCGCGGGCACCACACTGCTCGCAAGCTCAGGCGCACATCGTTGCAGCGCCTTGAGGCTGACAAAGTGTGAGGCCAGGCCCATGGTGATGCCCTGGGCGCCACTGCGGGTCAACTCCTGCACCAGGATGGCCACGGCGCGTGGATCATCGGGGAGTTGGTTCTGGTTCTGACCCAGTGCCAACAGGCCGGCAAGGCCTGCCCGCCGGTACAGTGCCGGCGGGTAGGTGCCGAGGGTTTCCCACTCGGCGACATGGGGCGTGATGTGCTCCGCAACAAAGTGTGCGACCCGCTTGCGAAAGAGTTCGCTCATGGCAATTCCCTCAAAAAACCGTGGTCAGGGCCAGGTCCTGGAAGCGGTTGACGATGGGCGAGATGCGCGTCGGTGTCATGGCTCGGTCTTCTTCGAAGTAATACAGATCCGTCATGTCGCTCATCACCTTGAGCATCGACCGTGAGCGTTCCGCGGCGCGAATCTCGTAGCGTTGCAGTGCGCTGTCGAGGTTGTCGTCGCAATGACCGATCAGCGCCTGGGCCAGCATGAAGCCGTTCTCAAGACCCAGGGTCAGGCCATAGCCGAGGGTCGGCAGCATCGCGTGGATACTGTCGCCGAGCATCACCACCCGTGAACGTTGCCAGGCGCCGTCGCCGGTCAGGGCTGTCATCTTGTGGGTGAGAATCTCCGATTCCTCGGTGGCGGCGATCATCCGTACCACCTCGCTCGGCAGCTCGGCGAACAGCTTCAGCAAGCCGGCCCGATCATGCAGGGGCTGGTGATGATGCTGATACGCGGCGAACCAGTAGCGATAGTTACTGTGGGCATCCAGCGGGTATGTCACCACGCGCGCGAAGGCAGAGGTGAAGATCTGGCAGCGATCGGACTTGAGCAGGTCCGAACCGAAATCCACCATGCCGCGGCTGGCCACCAGACCGGTGTCGTAAGGCGCAAGGTTCGGGTTGATGAATTCGCGAACGGTGGAACCGACGCCGTCGGCGCCAATCACCAAGTCGAAGTCTTCCTCGCTGTTGTCGCTGAAGCTCACCCGGGTCTTTTGTCCCAGATCCTGCAAGCGGTTGCAGCCCATCTGAAAGCGCACGGCGCCGTCGCCCAGTTCCTGCAACAGCAGGCGGAATAGCTCGGTACGCCGGAACATCATTGCCGGTGCGGGGATCCCCAGCCCGCTCGGTCGCACCGGCTGGCTGTGGATCAACTGGCCTTCGCGTGAGTAGGTGTCGAGGAACTCGATCGCCTTGCCGTGCTCCAGGAACTCGCGGCTATTGAACAAAAAGCGCAGTACTTGCACGCCTTGGGGCCAGACGTAGATCCCGGTACCTGAGTCCCGAGGACCCAGGCTGCGTTCATACACCGTACAGGACAGCCCGAAGCGTTTGAGCATCAGCGCACAGGCGAGGCCATTGAGGCCTGCGCCAATGATCGCGATTTTCATGCAGCGACTCCTCGTACCCTCTGCGGGTTGACGGTGGCTTGCATCTTGTAGCGACGCTGCAACAGGCAGAGGCTGGTCAGCTCCATTAGCATCGGATCAAGCAGGCCTTGTTCCCTCGGCGTCAGGCCTGGCAGACGATCGAGCAGATGACGGACTTTTGCCGCATCGAAGAACGGCAGGTTGTCCAGCTCGCTGCCGTGCAGCACGTCCTGCACCAGTTGATACAGACGACCTTGCTGCTGCAGCGTGGCCGGTGGTGCACGGAAGTAATGCTTCTTGCGCTCATACAAGGCTTGCGGCAGGTAAGGGCGCATGGCTTCGCGGAAGATGAACTTCTCGGTCGAGCCACGGACTTTCATCCAGACCGGCATCTTGCAGGCCAACTCGACCACGTGGTGATCGAGCAGCGGTACGCGACCTTCGATGCTGTTGGCCATTTCCATGCGATCGCCCAGGGTGGTCAGCACGAAGTTTGGCAGGTACGACTTGGCCCACAGGTACATCGATTTGTGCACCGGGTCGCGACCTTCGAGCTGGTTGTGATCGAGGCGGTCGAAGAACTGGCGATACGGGTCGATCCCGCTGAAGTGATCACGGAAGTCACTGCTGTACAGGCTTTCCAGCGCCTTGAACCAGCCGGCCTGGTTGTCCAGCCAGGACACACCGTGGTTGAGCTGATTGATCATCCAGTGAATGTCATCCGGCATCTCGGAACGGGTGTAGCCCTGTTCGCTTTCCTGGATGCGCTGGCGTAGCTTGCTGATGACCTGCGGGTCCTGGCGTTCGACGTTGTACAGCAGCATGTCACGACGGAAGTGCGGGTAACCGGCGAACACTTCATCGGCGCCCTCTCCGGTGAGCACGACTTTCATGCCGGCCTTGCGCACTTCCTGGCTGAGGATGTATTTGGCTACGCCGTGGGCGTTGAAGAAGGGTGTTTCGTTGTGCCACAGCGCCTGTTCGAAATTGTCTGCCAGGTCATCCTGGGTAATTTCGATAGTGTGAAAGCGTGCGCCGTTGTGCTCGGCGGCCAGGCGGGCGAAACGGTTTTCGTCGTAGTCTTCCATGTCGGTGAACGATAGGTTGAACGCATCCAGGGGTTTGCCTGTCAGCTGCGTGGCGAGCCCGAGCATCGCCGAGGAGTCGATGCCGCCGCTCAGGTAGACACCGATTGGCACGTCGGCACGCAGGCGCAGGCGAACCGACTCTTCGACGGCCGAGCGAATCGCTTCGATCATGCCCTGCTCGTCGGTAGGGTCTGGCGCATCCTTGCGGGCGAACTCCATGTCCCAGTAACGGCCGCTCTGCATGCCGCCGTTATCCACCATCACCCAGCAACCGGGTTTGACGCTGCGCACGCCCTTGAACAGGGTATGGTCGCGCAGGTAGAACGCGCGGCTGGCGTAAGCATCTTCATCCCACTCGCAAGGCACGCCGGCCGCGAGGATGGCTTTGACTTCCGAGGCGAAATACCAAGTGCCTTCGTGTTGGGTGTAGAACAGCGGCTTGATGCCCAGACGATCACGCACCGCCAGTATCAGGCGACGTTGGCGGTCGAACAGCACGAACGCGAACTCGCCGCGCAGGCGCTTCAAGCCGGCCATGCCGTAGCGACGGTACAGGTGCAAGGCGATTTCGCTGTCGGACTCGGTCTTGAAAACGCAGCCTTCGGCTTCCAGCTCCAGGCGAATACGCTCATGGTCATAGAGTTCGCCGTTGACTACGATCACGAGGTCGCCTTCGTCGGCAACGATAGGTTGTGCGCCATTGTCCAGACCGATGATGCTCAAGCGCGTATGGCCCAGGGCCGCACGACCCGCCGGATCGTGCCAGACACTGCTTTCGTCCGGACCGCGATGGTTGATGCTCTGAAGGGCGTCGGCCATGGCCTGTTCGGACATGGCTCCTGGAGCGGTTTGATACATACCGATAAAACCACACATAAAAATTTTTCCTTGAGAAAATCAATAATGTTGGCGACGTTTCACTGCGTCAGCTCCGTGCCCGTGGACCGAGTGTTCACGCAGGTCCGGGCGATGTTTCAGAGGGCCCAATCAGGTTTGCGATTGTTGAAGAACGCATTCAGGCCGGCCTGTCCTTCGGGGGAGGTGCGCACCTTGGCGATCAGGCGAAGGTTGTCGGGCTGCTCCTCAAGCAGACCGTCGTGCTTGCCCAGTCGGCGCAGCATGGTTTTTATTTCGCGGCAGGCTTGCGGCCCGCCTTTGTGGATATGTCCAAGCCACTGATCGCGACTGCTGTGGAGTGCCGAGGTCGCGGTCTGTCGATGCACCAGGCCGAGGTGCACGGCGCTGGCGGTATCGAAAATCTCGGCCGACAGCATGTAGTGCCGGGCCTGGCGCATACCGATGGCGCGTACCACATAGGGACTGATCAATGCGGGGACCAACCCCAGGCGGGCCTCGCTGAACGAGAACCGCGCATCGCTGCTGGCGAGCACATAGTCGGCGCAGCTGATCAAGCCCAGGGCGCCGCCGAACACCGAGCCCTTGGCCAGGGCGAGCACCGGAACCGGGAACTCGTCGAGCCTCTGTAGAACGATGGCCAGGCGTTCAGCATCGTCCAGGTTCTGCGCGTGACAGAACTCCAGGCTGCGGCGCATCCAGTGCAGGTCTGCGCCGGTGCAAAAGTGCGGTCCCTCCCCATCGAGCACCAGGGCCCGAAGGTCATCCTGGCTGGCCAGCAGCTCGAGATGCTCGGCCAGTTGCAGCAACAGTGCTTCGTTCAGCGCGTTGCCTGCATGGGGCCTGTTCAGTGTCAGACAGGCGACGTCTGGATTGATCCAGCTCAGCAGAACCTCACTCATTACGCGACTCTCAAGGCTTGCTGAGTGTTTTCTTCATACAGCCGGCGATAGCCTTCGGTACCGGCGAAGCGATAGCTGGCGCTGCTGATGCGTGGCGTTTGATAGGTTTCGGCATCGCTTTGTTTGTCGCCATAGAACCAGTCGGTGTACTGCGCGTGTTTCAGCTGTGTGCGGCGCTCGAGCATGTTGGCGTGAAAGTGCTTGCGCGAATGGTTTGCGTAGCCCTTGACCACCGTGCCGGAGAAGAACTCGCCGACGCTGCCGGAGCCATAGCTGAACAGGCCGATGTTTTTGCCAGAGAGGTCTTGCGCGTTGTTTTCCAGCAGTGACAACAGTGCGATGTAGAGCGAGGCGGTGTAGCAGTTGCCGATGGCTTTACCGTAGATCTGGCTGTCAGCGTAGCTGCTTTCGCCGAGCGCGGCGGCTGCGGCTGGCTCCAGGGTTTCGAACACCGAAAAGGCTTTCTTGGCCATTTTGGTGAACGGTTGATGGAAGCACAGGTAACTCAAATCGGTGAGCGCCAGGCCACCGTCATTGCGGTAGTTCTGCCAGGAATGCTTGAGCGATTCCATGTAAATATCGATCGACAGCTTGCCGTCGACAAACGCGGTGGAGGCGAAGTTCGGACGCCAGAAATCCATGACGTCCAGGCTGTATTTACCCTCATGCGGGTGAATTTCCAGAATGCGTGGGTCTTTGGCGATGATCATTGCGATAGCCCCGGCACCTTGGGTGCATTCGCCTTCCGAGTCCTGTTTGTAGCGGGCGATGTCCGAGGCAATCAGCAGGATTTTTTCGTTTGGACGCTGGCGCACCAGTGCACAGGCCATCTGCAGGCCGGCGGTCGCGCCGTAGCATGCCTGTTTGAACTCGATGACTCGGCAATCGGCTTTGAGCCCCAGCATCCGGTGCACGAAAAGCCCGGCGGACTTGGACTGGTCGATACCACTCTCGGTTGCGAGGATGACGGTCGAAATGGACGCTCTCAGATCGTCGGTCAACAGCGGTTGGGTGGCGTTTGCGGCCATGCTGACGATGTCTTCGTCAGGCGCTGGAACCGCCATGAATTCCTGACCAATACCCACCAGGTATTTGTTGGGATCAATGTTATGCCGCACGGCAAGTTCGTGGAGCGGGAAGAAGTGCTCCGGTACATACAACCCAATGTCATCGATGCCGATCTTCATGTTTAATTCCATGATCTTTTATTCCATAGGTGAGGTGTTGGTGTTCTGCAATGCGGCGTCGCTTTAGTAAGCAATCAAATGACGACAAATTATTGCCGTAACCCTCTCAAGTTGGAAAAGTGAAATATTCAGATTGGATCCAGTACCTCCCTTCATGTTTTTCATTACGCCTATGCATGTGAATGTTTTTTAGGCAGCCCTCAGTCATCATGCGCAGTGTCGGCGCAGGCATTATTCATTAAAAAAATCGGTGATTCTGCTGCACACGGCGATGTGGCTGTTTTATGAACAACGGCAGAGGCTGGATGTGACAGAAAAGTTACAAGGGTTATGCTTAAGGTATTTGTCGATTTATCCTTCGGAAAAACAAGGTTTTTGGCTCTGACAATGGCCTTGTGGAGGAGGACGCTAAAGAAGGGAGTCAATCAAGAGTTGGAGAATCTTAAATAACAAGGCAATAGACTACGCACCCACTGGAATGACCAGTCAGTGGCAGGGAAGTTGAGAGGGGGTGCTTTTTTAATTAGCCTGTGGCGCTTGTTTGTTTTTCTAAAATAGACTCCTGGCGTGTCGCGCGATAGCGGTATTTGGAACGCGAGTACTATTGTTCACGCTGGGTAACATTGATAAAGGTAAAGAGCGGGTCTGGAAAAGTGAATTAAGTTGAGTCAAACCAATCATTGTTTTCATGTGTTCTAAAATGACACGGATCGACAGTGAGCACGCACGAGTCGAGCGCGTCGATTGAGTAGGGTGAGAGGTTTTTTTGTGGTAAAACGCCACGTCGCAGTAGCTTTGATTTTTACCTGATACGGACAAGGAGGTTCGAATGTTTTCCAAGATCAGTCTCGACCAGTGGCAGGCTTTTGTTTCTACGGTTGAGTGTGGCGGTTTCCAGCAGGCTGGCGAGCACATGTTCAAGTCGCAGTCGGCCATCAGCCATTCGGTCAATCGCATGGAAGCCCTGCTGGGTCAGGAACTGTTTCTGATCGAGGGACGCAAGGCGGTATTGACGCCTCTGGGCCAAGCCCTGCTGCCTCAGGCCAAGCACTTGCTGGGCTCGGCGCAAAAACTTGAGCGACTGGCCAATCAGTACCAGCCGGGGCTGTTTACCGAACACGCGCTGGCGGTCGACATGCTGTTTCCCGCCGATTTGCTGGAGCAGGCGCTGTTCCGGTTTTCCTCCGTCTTGCAAGGGCACCGTATCCGGTTGTACGAAACGGCGTTGTCCGGCGCACGCGAACTGCTGGAGGACGGCAAGGTCGAGCTAGGCATCGCCAGCAGTCTGCCGGCGGGCTATATGCAGGAATTCTTGCTCAACGTCTCGCTGCTGTGCGTCGTGGCGTCCGATCACGCACTGGCCCATTTCAACGGCGAGCTGAGCCTTACCGACATGAAAGACTATCGGCAAATCGTGATTCGCGATTCGGGCATGCGCATCTCGCAGAACAGCGGTTGGCTCGGCACGTCGCAGCGCTGGACCGTGAGCAACCTGAGCACCGCGCTGACCTTTGTCGAACGAGGCCTGGGCTTTGCCTGGCTGCCGGAGCACATGGTCAGCGAGAAGCTGGCGAGTGGTCAGTTGCGCACGGTGCCTCTGTGTCATCAGCGTGAACGCGAAGTGCCGATGTATATGGGCTTCCCGGAAGAGTACAAGCTCAACCCGGAAGTCCGGCTGATGAGCGACATCATTCGTGAGCTGTGCCAAGGCATCAAGAGTGACAAATCCGAGGCCCTGGCCCTGGCACTCTGAAACCGTGACCCAACTGTGGCGATCGGGCTTTCCTCAGAGTGTCTTGGCGTCTTGTTGCGCCAGGTCTGCCGGCAGGAAGTCCTTGTCGGGGTCGTAATCGGGTTTCAGGTACTGCGCCAGACTTTGCAGGTCAGCGGGGCTCAAGGTTCCGGCTGCAAGCTTCAGGCGCAGGCCGCTGAGGATGTAGCTGTAGCGAGCCAGGTTGTATTCGCGTACCGCGTTGTACAGATCACGCTGGGCGGACAGGATGTCGACGATGTTGCGGTTACCCACTTCATAGCCGACTTCCGTCGCGTGTAACGCGCCTTGGCTGGAGATGATGGTCTGGCGCAAGGCGCGCACCTGTTCGCGCTCGCTGTTGACCGAACGAAAGGCATTGCGTGAGGCCTCGACCACCTCCCGTTGCAGGCTGGTCTGGTCGTATTCGCTTTCGTCGAAACGGTGATAAGCCTCGCGAACCCGAGAGCTGGTGCGTCCACCGCTGTACAGCGGCAGCTTGAAGTTCAGCAGCACTGAGCTCTGTTTCTCATTACCGCCGCGCTGGCCGAAGGCAGGTGGGTTGTCCATCACATCGGCGTCACCCTCGGCATACCCCAATTGCAATCCCAAGGTAGGTAAGTGTTCGGCCTTTTTGCTGCGCAGGTTTTCCTGTGCCGCCTGGGTTCTCACCTGACTGGCACGCAGGCGCAGGTTTTGCGTCAGCGCCTGGTCAACCCAGGACTGGGCTTCGTTAGGCACCGGTGGCTCGACAGGGAGGGTATGCCGGATGCCGATCAAGGGTGCCTGAGGCTGGCCGGTCAGGCGATTCAGCGCCTGGTAAGCATCGTCGGTCAGGCGCTGGGCATTGATCACGCTGGCATGGGAGCGGTCGTAGCTGGCCTGCGCCGAAAGCACATCATTCTGGTCCGAGAGGCCGGCGTCGTAGCGTTGCCGGGTCTGGTTCAACTGACGCTCGAAAGCGCGCAGTTCGGCTTTGGTGGCGGCCAGGGTGTCTTCGGCCAGCAGCGTGTCGAAATAGCTCTGGGCGGTCTTGAGTACCAGCTCTTGCTGGACAGTGGAGAAGTCCAGTTGAGCCTGTTCGCTCAGGGCGTGGGCAGACTTGAGGTTGAACCAGTGCGCGGCATCGAACAGCGGCTGGTTCAAGGTCACGCGGTACAGGCTGCCGTTGCGTGTGTCGACATCATGCAGGTTGGTCCGGGTGCTGCCGTTCAGGGCTTGCAGGTCTATCTGTGGCAACAGGTCGGCCCGTGCCTGGGGCACAGCTTCGCGGCGGGCGAAGTAGTCTTCCTGAGCGGCGGCTATTTCGCTGTTGTGTTCCACGACCTGGCTGTACACCGACATCAGTGTGCTGCGTGGGGACGTTTCAACGGCGTTGGCCTGGGTGGCGAAGATCAGCAGGGTTATCAAAGACAATCTGAACATG
The DNA here is from genome assembly GCF_030053095.1 of Pseudomonas sp. PMCC200344. Taxonomy (NCBI): domain Bacteria; kingdom Pseudomonadati; phylum Pseudomonadota; class Gammaproteobacteria; order Pseudomonadales; family Pseudomonadaceae; genus Pseudomonas; species Pseudomonas sp. PMCC200344. Next base: position 1,611,293 of record NZ_CP125618.1, read on the forward strand.
ACAGGTACTCTTTTTCGGCCAGCCTGTCCCGCAGAACCCAATGCGGGTTCTGCGGCAGGTGGCGAGATGAAAACAGTTGGGGGCGGAATCAGTTCGTCAGGGCGTTACTGACCTGGCTGAGTTCCTGATTGCGGGCCGAGTGCTGAGCGGCTCGGTGATCCTTGGCCAGGTAGGTATAAACGGTGGGCAGGATGAACAGCGTGAACAGCGTGCCCACCAGCATCCCGACCACAATCACCAGACCCAGGCTGAATCGGCTGTGGGCACCCGCACCGCTGGCCAGCAGCAGTGGGATCAGCCCCACCACCATGGCGGCGGTGGTCATCAGAATCGGCCGCAAACGGATAAGCGCCGCCTGCTCGATGGCTGTGCGCCGGTCGAGTTGCTGGCTCTGTTGCAGTTCGTTGGCGAACTCGACCATCAGGATCCCGTGCTTGCTGATCAGACCGATCAGCGTCACCAACCCGATCTGGGTATAGATATTGACGGTGGCGTAGCCCAGGTACAGCGGAATCAACGCGCCGCAGATCGACAACGGCACACTGATCAGAATCACCAACGGGTCGCGCAGGCTCTCGAATTGCGCTGCCAGTACCAGGTAGATCACCAGAATCGCGAAGGCGAAGGTGATCATCAACGCACTGCCTTCCTGAACGAACTGGCGGGCATCCGACAGCCAGTCATGGGTAAAGCCGGCAGGCAGTGTCTGGGCTTGCGCGGTCAGGAATTTCACCGCATCGCCGATGCTGACACCGGGCGCCGGAACGGCTTGCAGGGTGGCCGAGTTCAGCTGGTTGAACTGGGTCAGCTTGTTCGCTTCCACCGCCATCTCGAAACTGACCAGTGTCGACAGCGGAATGTGCGCGCCGTTGGCCGCCTCGACGTATTGGCCCACCAGCAGTTCGCCGGACATGCGCTGGTTGCGCGGCACCTGCGGGATCACATCGTAGGCCCGACCATTGAGGGCGAAGCGGTTGATGTAGTTTTCGCCCACCAGCACCGCCAGTGAATCACCGATCGCCTGCATGCTGATGCCCAGATCGTTGGCCTTGGTGCGGTCGATCTTGATGTTGACCAGCGGGCTGTTGAAGTCCAGATCGCTGTCGACCACAGCGAACAGTCCGCTAGCGCGCGCCGCTTGCTTGATGCGTTCCAGTTCTTCGAACACCACACGGTGATCCTGGGAGCTCTGAATCACCATCTGCACCGGCAGGCCACCGGTGGAACCCGGTAATGAGGGCAGTTGGAAGGCAAAGATGCTCATGCCTTCGATCTCGTTCGCTTCCTGCTGCACCTGGGCCTGAATGGTGTCGGCGCTGCGGGTGCGTTTGTCCCATTCGCTGAGGTTGGCGCCGCCGAATGCGCTACGTGGTCCGTCGTTGCCGACCACGACCCAGGTCATGTCGGTTTCCGGGTAGGTGCCCAGCAAGGTGTCGAGTTTGCGCGAGTAGGTTTCGGTGTAGTCGATGTTGGCGTATTGCGGGGCCTTGGCCACCGCCAGCACTTGTGCCTGGTCTTCGCCGGGGGCGAGTTCACGCTGGGCGTTGAGGTAGAGAAATGGCAGGCTGGCGAACACCAGCACGGCAATCACAGCGGTGATCCACGAATGGTGCAACGAGAAGTCCAGCACCCGGCCGTACTTGTCGCCCAGCCAGTGGAAGAATCGTTCCGCGCCACGGGCCATCACGCCTTCGTTGGACTTGCTGGTGAGCAGCAACGAGCTCATCAGCGGCGACAGTGTCAAGGCAACGATCCCGGAGACGATCACCGCCCCCGCGAGGGTAAAGGCGAACTCTTTGAACAGTGCGCCCGTGAGGCCGCCCATCAGGCCGATGGGTGCGTAAACCGCCGCGAGGGTGATGGTCATGGCGATCACCGGACCACTGATTTCCCGTGCTCCCACCATCGCCGCATGCAGCGGTGACTTGCCTGACTCGATATGTCGGTGGACGTTCTCCACCACCACAATGGCGTCGTCCACCACCAGCCCGATCGCCAGCACCATCGACAACAGGGTCAGCAGGTTAATGCTGAAGCCGAACAGGCTCATCATCGCCGCGGCGCCGACCAGCGACAGCGGAATCGTCACCAGTGGAATCAGTACCGTGCGCATCGAACCGAGGAACAGGAAAATCACCACGGCAACGATGACCACTGCTTCCAGCAAGGTGCGCATCACTTCGTCGATGGACGCCTTGATAAAGCGCGCGACCTCGAAAACGATGTTCATGGTCATGCCCGGCGGCAGAGTTTTCTGCACTTGAGGCATCATGTCCTCGACCCCTTTGACTATGGTCAGCGGGTTGCCGCTCGGCGTCGGGTGCAGGCCGATGAAGACGCTTTTCTCACCGTCCATGATGCCGCTGGTTTCATAGGCGGTGGCGCCCAGCTCGGCAGTGCCGATGTCACTCAGACGGATCAGCGTGTCGCCCTTGCTCTTGATCACCAGCTGTCGAAACTGCTCGACGCTGGTCAGATCGGTGTTGATGTTGATGTTGGCCGAAACGTATGCGCCCTTGGTCTGGCCGGGGGCTGCCTGGAAGTTGTTCTTGCGGATCGCCTCGGCCACGTCGCTGGCGGAAATATTACGCGCCGCCATGCGCACCGGGTCCAGCCACAGGCGCATCGCCAGGGTTTGACCGCCAAGCACTTCGGCATTGGCGACGCCGTCGATGGAGGAATACAACGGCTGGATCACCCGCGACAGGTAATCGGTAATGGCCGGCAGGCCGATATCCTTGCTGGAGAAACCGATGTAGATCACCGCTGTGCCTTCGCCGGAGGATTTGGCGATCACCGAGTCATAGGCGCCTTCGGGCAGGCGGTACTTCACCTGATTGACCGCCGCCATGATTTCCGTCAGCGCCTTGTTGGAGTCGGCGTTGAGTTTCAGGCGGATGCTGATCAGGCTCTTGCCCTGAGTCGAACTGGACGTCAGGTAATCGACCCCGTCGACCGAGGCCACCGCCTGGGAAATCGGTTGGGTGACGAACCCCTGCATCAGCGAGGAGCGGGCGCCGGGATAGTTGGTGGTGACGGTGATGGTTGCGCTTTCCAGTGCCGGATACTGGCGTATCGGCAGATTGAGCAGCGCCAGAACGCCGAGCATCACGATCAGCGCGCTGACCACCAGCGTCAGCACGGGGCGACGAATAAACAGGTCGGTGAATTTCATACCGGAACAGAGCCTTCTTCTGTTGCTCGTTGGCGAAGGGAACGCTTCATTGCTTTTGCGCCATATCCAGGAGCGGGCCATTGTTCTGGGCCATGGCATCCTCGGTGATGCGCACCGGCATGCCATTGCTCAGCTTGATCTGGCCGGAAATCACCACGCGCTCACCGGGTTTGATCGCATCAAGTACGACGATGCGATCGCGATGACGGGGGCCGACCTTGACGAACACCTGCTCGACCTTCAGTTGGCCGCCATTGTCGCGCACCACAAACACCGAGTTGCCGTAGGCGGTGTAGTTGATCGCGGTTTCCGGCACGGTCAGGGCGGTGGTCGGGTTGGGCAGTGAAATCGTGACGTCGGCGAACATCCCCGGTTTGAGCAATAGGTCAGGATTGTCCAGCGTGGCCTGGACCTGCATGGAGCGGGCGCCTGGATCGATCTGCTGTTCGAGGGTGCTGACAGTGGCCTTGAACAACCGGTCCGGGTAGGCGTCGACGCGCAAATGGACCTCTTGGCCAGGCTGCAACTGGGCCGCGGTCTGTTCCGGCATCGGGAAGTTGACGAACAGGCGCGAGAGGTCGGTCAGGGTCACTACCGGATCACCGGGGTTGAGGTACTGGCCCAGGTTGGCCCGGCGAATACCCAGGACCCCGGCGAACGGTGCGCGGATGGTCTTCTGATTGATCACTGCCTGGACGCCGGCGATATCCCCGCGCACCTGGTCATAATTGGCCTGAGCCTGATCCAGTTGCGATTGCGTGGAGGCCAGCAGCAAGACTTTGCGGGTGCGCTCCAGGGCCAGCCGGGCGTTCTTGGCCTGGGCCTGTAGCTTGCTCATGTCACCCTGCTCGGGTTCATCATTGAGCTTGATCAGCACCTGGCCGGCGCTGACGCTTTTGCCGGAGGTGAAGTTCAGTTGCACGATCCGCCCGCCGACTTCCGGCGAGACCTGGACCTGATTCACCGCTTCGAGGGTGCCCACTCCGGAAAGCTCCACCGGGATAGGGCCGGAGATCACGCTGGCCACGGCCACCGGAGTCAGCGCGGCCACTGATGCGGCAGGCTTGTCGGCTTTGCCGCTGGCCAACAGCGGGGTGAAGGCGGCAATCCCGATAGCCGCTGCCAGCGCAGTTCCGCCGCTGAGCCAATAAGTCATTTTCATCTCAGTTGTCCTCGACAATCGGCAGGTTGTCGGCAGTGGCTTGCTGGATTTGTGTGAAGTTGCCGCGCAGCATGTCCAGCGACAGAGCCCCCGGTATCACCCACAGTCCTTCGACCACGAGGCTCGGCACCGAGCTGATGTTCAGGGCCAGGCCTCGGGCGAGGTCGTTTTCCAGGTCACTCAGCGCGTGCTGTTCCAGGTACTGGGCGAAGTGTTCCGCGGTGAAGCCTTGCTCCTCGGCCACTTCGAGGATGGTCTGCAGGCTGCCGATGTTGCGGCTCTCCACCAGATGGGCGTGCTGCAGGCGGTCAAACATCAGTTCGTGGGCCTTGGGCCCGGCCAGGGACTGGGCGGTCTGACAGGCTTTGGCGGCCAGCAGGCCCGAGGGGTATTCAAAATCCTGTTGGCGCATGCCTTCGATATTGATGCGCTTGACCTCTTCGGCTTTTGCGCACTGTTCCCAGTGCTGGAGGATCACTTCCTTGGCCTTGGGCATCGAACCGAAACGCTGGATCATCTGCGCGTTGTTCGATTGCAGGACGAAACTGCGATGCTGGATATCCAGATCGAACTCTTCGCTCAACGCTTTCAAACGAGGGCCCAGTACAAAGCACCAGCCACACACAACATCATGAAAATATTCAACTTTTAGAGGCGACATGGGGGATTTCCTGAAATCAATGAGATGGCAGGACTATCCCTTGGCGGGTGATGAACAAAAAAGCGACTTTTTTGAGGTATATCCACCCATGGTGTTCATCATCGGGCGGATAGCTGTCGTAGTAGACAGGCAGTCGCGAGGCACTCCGCTTACCGGGAAGGGCCAATGGCGCTGGCGTTTAAGGGCGGCGTTCCCCACAGCTTCATAAACTGTCGTCAGTCTTGGGGACCGGGAGCCGCTGATGAATCGCAATGAGCTGCGTAAGGCCGACATCAATCTGATGGTGGTGTTCGAGACGTTGATGCTCGAACGCAACGTGACGCGAGTGGCGGAGAAGCTGTTTCTCGGGCAACCGACCATCAGCTCGGCACTCAACCGTTTGCGTGCGATGTTCGATGATCCGCTGTTTATCCGGGTCGGCCGCCGCATGGAGCCGACGACGCGGGCCTGAATTCCATAACGCCGTTGAGCCACTTTATAACTCAACTCGCCTTTTTCGACCTGATCGACGACCGACAATTTAATAGTCAGCGTGTAATCCCGCTGACTGCGTTTTTCGCCCGTATCCATTGCACCTTCCTGATAAGAAGTCAGAAGGTGTAAACCTTATTCGGGACGAGACAATTACCTAGAAAAAGCCCAGTAGCTGAAAAGTTACGGGGCTTTTTCGTTTCTGGGGTTTTAGTTTTTCATCTTGATAAGCTGTCAGCGCAGCGCAGACTGATTCAGAAAGTAAGATGCATCCAGGTCATTAGCTATCATGAGAACAGAGCAAATCACCGGATGACGGAGGAGTGCATGAACAGGTGGCGACGGCTTTGGGTGTTTGTGAAGCTGGTGGCAGCATTTTCGGCCTGCCTGACCGTTGCTGTTGAGGCTTTTCGCTACATGTTGGAAAGCCCCGACGCAGCGCAGCTACATCCTTTGAGCATTGTGGTTGTCGGGCTTATCTTCGGCTTCATCACCTATGGAATCCTTTCACTGATTGATAGGGTTGTACGGGGGGTTTTACCCCGTCCTGACCCAGTCGCCACCACGGCAGCACCACTTGAGGAAGATCCAGCGCTAATGCCGGAACAGCCTCTGGCCTTGTCAGCTGACGATTCAACTCAGCAGAAAAGTTAGTCAGCTGACGTCGGAACAGGTAACGCTACAGCGTAAGAAAATTAAGCCAGTTTCTAGGAAAACCTACTCAACCAAGTCACTCTATTTACCACCCCCCGTATCCATTGGCCGCCCCGCGAATCAAGGGTATTTCTCCGAAATATCCCCTGACATTGAAACCCGTTGCCTCAAAAAATCCTCATCTACTCTGGTTTCGCAGGTCACTGATCTGCCGTCATCAGCAATCGCAAGGAGCGAGCAATGTATTTTGAGATTTACAGGCAAACCCGTGGCATCGCACAGACTGGCAAAGGTCAATGGCGGTGGCGTTTGAGGGCGGGAAACCATGAAACGATTGCCAGCGGGGAGGCTTACGTCAACAAGGCTGATTGTGTGCATGCCATCAGCTTGATCAAAGGGACCCACGATCAGACGCCGGTCAAGGAAATCTAGGCTTCAGGCGGTGAAGCTGCTCGGTCAGAGCAGCTTCGTTTCAACGGGCGGTCTTACGGTTGTGAGTGGCCCAGTTTTCGTTTGATCAGGTCGTAGACATCCTTGTGGGTGGAGTTGTGCAGGGATTTATCCTTGCAGGCCGATGCCAGGAACGTTTTAACCTCTTCCTTTGCGTGAGGGTAAAGTCCGGCGACGTAGTCGGCTTCATGGTCCTGGGTGCAGTTGAAGTGTTTGTCGTCTTTCGCTTTATCTCTAGCCATTGGTAGGCTCCCTTGAGTTCAAATGGTTTTCGATGGCCAGGGCCGTTTTGCCCCAAACGTTGCTGAGCTTAGAGGCGCAAGCGAGTCCCGCCATACGAGCAACGAAATCAGGAACGGGATGTAGGATTGGTCAGGTGTCTGCATTTGCGTTAAACGTAATGTGCTTGAGTCGCATAGACGCCGATTGCGACACCTGCCTAAACGGTCAGCAGATTTGGGAGCGGGGTCAGTGGATGAATCGTAACGAACTACGCAAGGCCGACATCAACCTAATGGTGGTGTTTGAAACGCTGATGCTCGAACGCAACGTAACCCGGGTGGCGGAGAAATTGTTTCTCGGCCAGCCGACCATCAGTTCGGCGCTCAATCGCTTGCGCACGATGTTCAATGACCCGCTGTTCATACGTGTCGGGCATCGTATGGAGCCAACGGCGCGGGCCGAGGAGATTATTCTGCACCTGTCTCCGGCGCTGGATTCGTTGTCGGTGGCGTTGAGCCTGACCCATGATTTCGACCCCGCCAGCAGCACCATGACCTTTCGTATCGGGCTGTCGGACGATGTCGAGTTTGGCCTGCTGCCGCCGTTGCTGCGAGCCTTGCGCCATGAAGCACCGAAGGTGGTGTTCGTGGTGCAGCATGTCGATTACTGGCGGATCCCGGATTTGCTGGCGTCCGGCGATATCACCGTTGGTATCAGCCAGACTCGCGGGCTGCCGGCCAACGCCAAGCGCAAGTTGTTGCGGCACATCCTGCCCTGCATTTTGCGCGCGGACGCATCGGACACAATGCTGACGCTCGATGAGTATTGCGCGCGACCGCACGTGCTGGTTTCCCACACCGCCAATGTCAGTGGTTACGCCGATGAGTGGCTGGCGGAGATTGGTCGTACGCGCCAAGTCGTCCTTTCCGTGCCGCAATACAGCTCGCTACCGGCCTTGCTAGCCGGGACCGATCTGATCGCCAGTCTGCCGGACTACGCCGCCGAAGCGATGGCCGCGTCCGGCCAGTTGTTCAAGGAACCATTCCCGTTCAAGACGCCGACCCTGGATCTGTCCATGGTCTGGCTCAGTCATGTCGATACCGACCCCGCCGAGCGCTGGTTGAGGTCGAGGCTGGAGGCGTTCATGAGTGAACGCGCGGTGTTAGCACTGCCCGAGTGAGGGCAGTGCTGTGTTATATGTACGACCTTTCTGCCCACATTCAGGAGCTCTGTCATGCCTCACCTGCACATGGAATACACCGCCAACCTGCCCGAGCTCAACGCCGACGTGGCGTTGATCCGGCTCAACAATGCGTTGGTGGCTTCCGGTCAGTTTGCTGCTGAATACGACATCAAGAGCCGAGCGGTGAAGGTTGAGACGTTCAAGGTCGGCACGGTGTTAGCTGAGCGAGCCTTTGTGCATGTGAAACTGGCACTGTTGAGCGGTCGCTCACCGCAGATCAAGAAGCAGTTGTCCGAAAGTTTGCTGGCTGTGGTGCAGGAGCTGTATGAATGGCCGACGGACATTGAAGTCCAACTGGCCGTGGAAATCCTCGACATCGATCGAGAGTCCTACACCAAGATCGCCATCAGCCACTGAGTTTCAGGCCATTTCCTGCTCGGTGCAGGCCTTGACCACTTGCTCGCGCAGCCAGGTGTTGGCGCTGTCCTGATCGACATTCTGGCTCCACTGCATGTCGAGGCTGAAACCCGGCAAGCCGTTGGGCGCTTCGCAATGATTGAAGATCGCCTCGTTGGCCAGCAATTGCTGGATACGCCGAGGCAGAGTCAGGATGAAGTCGGTGCCGGTGATCATCTTCAGTGCCGCGCTGTAGCTGTTGGAGCGCGCGACGATCTGCCGTTTTTGCGCCTGCTGCGCCAGCCAGCCGTCGACCATGTTGGTGGTGGACGTCCAGGGTGTCGGGAACACGTGCCGGCGTTCGACGAAGGCTTGCAGGCTTAAACGCGGCTCCGGTGGTGTGGCACGTTTATCGAAGACACAGACCAGGTCGTCCTCCAGCAACATCCGGGATTTGAAATCGCCATGACTGCGATGAAAGTTCGGGCCGAAGCAAATCACCAGGTCGAGGCTGCCGTCGCGTAGCTCCTCGGCCGGGATGTCGGTTTCGAACTTGTGCATGTTGACCATCACTGGCAGGTCGGCGAAATCGAAGCTTTTCAACAGGCGCGGCAGGATCAACTGCTCGAAGTATTCCGGTGCACAGATATTGAAGGTGACTGGTTGCAGGGTAGGGTCGAATGCTGGCGCACCAGCGTGACACAGGTTGATGCTTTCGAGGATCTTCAGCACGTGGGCGTACATGGTGCTGGCTTTGTAGGTGGGGCGCATACCGGCGCGGGTATTGATGAACAGTTCGTCTTCGAAACTGGTGCGCAGCTTTTTCAGGCAGTAACTCACGGTGGACTGGCTGACGCAGAGCGCCTCGGATACACCGCTGACGCTGCTTTGCTCATACACGGCGATAAATACCATGAGGTCCTGCATATCGAGCTTTCTAAGCAAGTTACTGTTCAACATCCGTTTCGTCTCGCTGTGCTCCTTGCGCTGACTGTGCGCAAACTTGTGCGAGTGATCCTAACGGAACGATGGTGCCAGGAGAATGCCCTGTAGGAGTTTTCATGGAAAGTTGTGGGGCAGTTCCAGAGGCCTTCAGCCCTGAATGGCTGCAGGCACCGCGCGGCGACTGGACATCAGCAGTGCCCACATACCGACTCCCACCAGCAGCGCGCCGATGATTTCCAGCGGCAGTGGCGACTGACGTAACCAGAACCAGTGAAACAATGTGAGAAACAGCGTGCTCAGGTAAATGTAGGAAATGACCGAGGAAGGGGCGATGAGGCCGATGGCCCGATGCAGCAGCCAGAAGGTCGCCAGCGTGGCGAACACCGCCAGGTAAATCAGCCACCAGAAATCGCTCACGGTCAGCAATGACGCCGATCGCCAGCCGCCGCTGAACCCACAGAATGCCAGCAGAAACAGTGCGCCGAACAGCATGTTCCAGAAAGTCATCCCCACCGGGTCGCGCCCCTTGAGGCTGCTGGCCTTGAGCCGTTGACTCAGGGGCGAGTAGAGCGCCATCGCCAGGCAACCGACGCCATACACCGACACTGCATATAGCGAAGGCAGCTCATCAGGGCCTGCGCCTTTCAAAACCAGCAACACGGCCCCGGCAGCGGCAATCAGCATCGGCAGCACCCGCTGTTTCAGGTTGCTGTCAGGCATCAATACGGCTTCGAACAGCAATGTCAGTAGTGGCACCAAGGTGAACATCGTTCCGGTATTGATGGCCGAGGTGTAGCGCAGTGCCTCGAACAGCGAGCCGAAATACACCGCCAGCAGCAAGCCGAGCGCGGCATGGCCGAACAGTCCGCAGGCGGTCATGGCGGTATCGCCCTTGAACAGCAACAGCGGCAAAAACACCAGGGCGCAGAACAGCAGGCGTAAACCGGTCAGCAGGATCGGGTCGATGGCCTGGCTGACCTGTGCTGCCGCAGAAAACGATGCAGCGATCAACAGTGCCCAGAGCAGCATGCCGACGTGAGCGGTGGCGAAACCGGTGTGTTTCATGATGTGGGTTCCTGGGTCAGCGAATGTGTTGGGCGTAATGCCGCGGATCGAAGCGCAAGACCATCAGGATCATCAATGCCATAACGCCGGTCAGTGACCACCAGGCCCATTCGAAGCTGCCGAGCTGATCGCGGATCAATCCGGCAATTAGTGGCGAAAGACCGGCGATCAGGTAGCCGATGCCTTGCACGAACGCGGTCAGGCCGCCGGCACGCTGGGGATTGTCCAGATGATCCAGGGACACGATCAGGCTCATCGGGAACAGTCCGCCGATGCCGAGCCCCAACAGGCAGGGCCACAACAGACTCAGGTATTGCGGGCTGAGAATAAGCCCGCAGAAACCGGCCATGATCAGCGCCAGCAACACCACCAGCACCACGCGCCGGTCACGGCTGCGGTTGGCGATGGCGGGTGTCAGCAGGCCGGACAACACTTCCATGGCGGTCAAGAAACCCAGCAGCAACCCGGCGTTTTGTTCGCTCCAACCCTTTTCCACGTAGTACGGCGCCAGCCAGGCCAGCACACAGGTGTAGGACGCCGTGCCCAGGCCGAAGAAAATGGCGAGCAGCCAGGCGCGGGAATTGCCGAAGAAGGACCCATTGCGTTGCGCTTGAGCAGGCTGCGCCGGCATCCGTTCACGTTGCATGCACCAAACCAGCAGCGCTACCAGCGCCAGTGCCGCCCAGATCGCCAGGCCCACGCGCCAGCTGCCGGTGCGGATCATCACCAGCGGCGCAAACGACGCTGCAATTGCTGCTCCGCCCATGATCGACGTGACGTAGAGCCCCATGCACACGGAAACGTTGTCGCTGAAGCGGGATTTGATCAGCGCTGGCATCAACGCCTGGATCAGCGCGATACCGATACCCGCCAGCACGGCGCTGAGGATCAGTTCGGCCGCCGATTCGAGGAATAACCGCGACACCGTGGCCACGCCGATGATCAGCAGCGAGAGCACCACGGTGCGTTGTTCGCCGATTCGTTGGCTGACGCCCAGACCAAAGAACATCGCCAGCCCCATTGCCATTACTGGCAGCATGGTCAACAGCGAGGCTAGGCTGAAACTCAGTGCAATGTCGCCGCGAATCGCCGACAGCAAAGGACCGACGGCGGCCATGGAAGGCCGCAGGTTCAGGGCAACAAGAATGATGCTGAACATTAGCCAAAGGGCGGGGCGAGAGGTTGCGCGAACGTTTTCCATCTATCGGACCTTGAATGACAAGGAGCCGATTAGGCGCGCGAGGTCTGCAGGCCGCAAATCAGAAAGTCCGGAGCAGTATTTAGAAATTAAATACAGCGGTGTGAAGCTGAAAGGCGCGAACAATGTTTAGCGAGTCCGCAACCAAAGTTCTTCAAATCCCGATTTAACGACTTAACCTCCCGTGTGACGCTGCTGGTCATCTGTTCTCTGTGGTTTTTTCTATGGACGGTTGTCCCGTCGCACTTCCCTCCGAATTAGCCTTTTGGGCGCTGTGGCACTGCCGTCACGCGCGCCCACCGGATTCCAGCATTTCCCGTTGATTGTTCTTACAGGTCCCGCGCTATGCGCCGGGATCAAAGCGGCGACGCCTGTGCGTTTGCCTGACGCGGAAATAAGAGAATTCCCATGAGTGTTGCCACGACATCTTTCGCCTCCAAGCAAGAAGCCCTGACTTTTCTGGAACAGAACCCGGATATCGAGATGTTCGAGTTGTTCATCCTCGATAACAACGGCGTACCGCGGGGCAAGTTGCTGCACCGCGATGAACTGCTGGCGGTGTACGAAAGCGGGCGGCCATTGCCGAGCACCATTCTTGGCCTGACCATCAACGGCGATGACGTCGAAAACTCCGGCCTGGTCTGGGACGTTGGCGATATCGACTGCCGGGCGTACCCGATCAGCGGCAGTTTGACGCGCATGCCGTGGCGGCTGATTCCTACGGCGGCGGTGCAGGTCAGCATGCACCCGAAGGAGGGCATGCCCGCGACGATTGCCGATCCACGGCATCTGCTGGCGAAAGTCATCGAGGGCTTGCAGGCCGACGGTTATTACCCGGTGATGGCGGCGGAGCTGGAGTTCTACCTGCTGGATCAGCAGCGCGACAGCAACGGTCGGCCGCAACCGGCGCGGGATGTCGATGGCGGGCGGCCGCGAGGGACTCAGGTCTACGGATTGCGTGAACTGGAACAGATCGAGCCGTTTCTGGCCGATCTTTATAGCGCCTGCAAACTCCAGGGCATTCCGGCGCGCACGGCGATCTCCGAATACGCGCCGGGGCAAGTGGAAATTACCCTCGAACACCGCACCGACGCCTTGCAGGCGATGGACGAAGCGGTGCGCTACAAACGACTGGTCAAGGGCGTGGCGCACAAGCACGGGATGACGGCGTGCTTCATGGCCAAACCGTTCGATGACCTGGCGGGCACTGGCATGCACATGCACGTCAGCCTGGCGGACAAGGAGGGCAACAACCTGTTCGCCAGCGAAGCCCCGGAAGGTACGCCGTTGCTCAAACAGGCCGTCGGCGGGATGCTCAGTACGTTGCTCGATTCATTGCTGCTGTTTTGTCCGAACGCCAACTCTTACCGTCGCTTCCAGACCAACAGCTATGCGCCGCTGGCACCCACCTGGGGGGTGGACAACCGCACCGTGAGCTTGCGCGTACCCGGCGGGCCGGCGTTTTCCCGGCATATCGAACACCGCATCTGTGGCGCCGACGCCAACCCGTATCTGGCGGCTGCGGCGATTCTGGCCGGGATCCATCGCGGAATTCGTGAACAACTCGATCCTGGCGCGCCGGTGGAGGGCAATGGCTATGCTCAGGCCACGGAGCTGTTGCCGACTGACTGGCTGACCACGTTGCGGGCGCTGGAAGGTTCAAGCTGGGCTCGGGAGGCGTTCGGCGGTGAGTTCCTCGGCGTGTACCTGGCGGTAAAACGTGCCGAATATCGACAGTTCATGGGCGAGGTCGGCGAACAGGACTGGCGTTGGTATTTGAATCAAGCCTGAACAGAGCCTGAACCATTCTCAAATAAGTTAAAAGTTTTGGCCTAGTGCCACGAGCCAACTAATCGTTGGCTTCTTTTTCACAAAAAATTGATGGTTCGCTGCCTAAAGTTAGTGCTGTCTCGGTAAATGAAATTTTCACATTTGCCGAAGGCACTTCTTTTCAGGAACAGCCGATCATCATGTTGAAGATTAAAGCCGTGCGCCCCGAGTGGGTGACACTGATTGCCAGCACCTTTCTATTAACGGGCTTCAATCTCGTTCTCTGGCAACACCTGTTTGAAATCACGGCATCTGACGGTCAGGGCATCGTCATGCGCGTGGCTTTCGGCTTGATGATTCTGGCTGCCTTCAACATCGTGCTGACCCTGCTGGCGTTCCGGCCTGTACTCAAACCGGTCTTGACCCTGATCTTTATGATCAGCGCCGGGGTGGCGTATTTCATGAGCCAATATGGTGTTTTGATTGACACCGGGATGTTGCGTAATTTTGCGCAAACCAATGCGACGGAAGTGCGTGACTTACTCTCGATTAAGTTGCTTGTTTATATTGTTTTGCTCGGTATTTTGCCGTCCTGTTTGTTGTGGAGGACGCCGGTTAGTTACCGTCGCTGGCACCGTGAACTACTCAGTAAAGTTCTCGTGTGTGTCGCATCAGTTGCTGTGATCGGTGGGGTCGCACTGGTTAACTATCAAGGCTTGTCTTCATTGTTTCGCAATCACCATGAGTTGCGCCTGATGGTGGTGCCGAGCAACTACATTGGCGCCTCGGCCGGCTATCTGCGTGAGCAGGTCGCGTCTGCGCGGCAACCCTTTGTCACGCTGGGTGAAGATGCCCAGCGAAATCCCGCCTGGCAAACCCATGGCCGCAAATCCCTGACCGTGCTGGTGGTGGGCGAAAGTGCCCGGGCCGAGAACTTCGGCATCCTGGGGTATGACCGTGACACCACACCCAAACTGGATAAAGAGGCTGGCCTGATCGCGTTCACCGACGTGCATTCCTGCGGGACGGAAACAGCGGTGTCGGTGCCGTGCATGTTCTCCGACATGGGCCGCAAGGATTACAACGCCAGCAAGGCAAAGAACCAGGAAGGCCTGCTGGACGTACTCAAACGCGCGGGTCTCGAGGTGATCTGGCGCGATAACCAATCGGGTTGCAAAGGCACTTGCGATCGGGTCACCCTCGACGACGTCAGTAACCTGAAAGACCCGGTGCTGTGCGCCAATAGCGAATGCCGCGATGAAATCCTGCTGCAGGGTTTGCAGCACTTCATCGATACCCTGGATAAAGACACGGTACTGGTGCTGCACCAGATGGGCAGTCACGGTCCGGAATACTTCAAGCGCTACCCGAAAGAATACGAGCGCTTCACCCCGGTTTGTGAAAGTAACGCGCTGAACAATTGCAGTCGCGAAAGTATCGTCAATGGCTACGACAACACCCTGGTGTATACCGATCACGTGCTGTCCACCCTGATCGATTTGTTGCGTAACAATCAGGACAAAGTCGACACCGCGATGCTCTATCTGTCGGACCACGGCGAATCCCTGGGCGAGTACAACTTGTTCCTGCATGGCACGCCTTACATGTTGGCGCCGGAACAACAAAAGCATGTCGCGATGCTGGCCTGGTTTTCCGACAGCTATCAAAAGTCGTTCTCGGTGGACACCCATTGCCTGCAACTGAGTCGCGAAAAACCCTTGAGCCAGGACAACCTGTTCCATTCGATGCTCGGTTTGCTGGAGGTCAAGAGCAAGGTCTACAACCAGGACCTGGATATGTTTGCCGGATGTCGCGGTGCGGTCATCGACGGCGTGTTGGCCAAAGAGTGAGTGCTTCAACCTTTTTTTCACGCACCGGTCGCTAACCTGCGGCCGGTTAGAGCTTCCCCCCGAGAACCATTGCACATGTCCGCTCAGCCCCCATCCGCCATCGAGCTTGAGATCGCCCGGCGCTACGATCAGGAGCACGCCCGCGTCTGTCTTCAGCCGCGACCGCGTGGCCTGGCCGGGCGGTTGACGTTCTGGCGTGACGAGCAACTGGTGCGCAACGCGCTCAAGGTTGCCGGCGAGCCGGGCCTGGTTCTCGATTTGGCTTGTGGTGTCGGGCGCTTCTGGCCGGTACTGGCCGAGCATGCCAACCGGGTGATCCTCGCGGCCGACCCGTCGCAGGACATACTCGATCATGCCCGCACCCATCATCCGCAGAACCTGCTGAAACGGGTCAAGACCTTTCAGAGTTCAGCGTTCACCATCGGCTTGTCGGCGAATGCGGTTGACTGCATTTTTTGCATGCAGCTGTTTCAACACCTCACCAGCCCCGACCATCGCCTGGCCATGCTTAAGGAGTTCCATCGGGTCAGTCGCGATACGGTGATTGTGGCGGTACGGGTCGATGCTCATTTCAAAGGCCGGCGCACGGATGCACAGGGCGTTCCGGCCCGACCGTTGGCCAGCAAGGCCGACGTGGAAGCCGAGTTCCAGCGCGCAGGTTTGCGCTTGCTCAGTCATCAGGACTTCCTGCCCGGCTGTGCGCGGATGCGCGTCTACGTACTGCGTAAGGCCGGCTAGTCTCCGCTTGTCAGACATTTCTTGCTGTTTGGCAGGCATTTTCGCTAAAGCTCTTGTTCAGTGGATGCGCGGAAATTGCCGGGGGCGATATATACTGCGCGCCATTCTTCAAGGGAGAGCCGTGTGGCCATCGATATTCACTGGATTCGCGACAACGATAGCCTCGGTCAGTTTTGCGCCGAGTGGCAGCAGCTGCCATTCGTTGCCCTCGACACCGAATTCATGCGGGTCGACACCTTTTATCCGATTGCAGGCCTGCTGCAGATCGGCGATGGCGTACGCGCTTACCTGATTGATCCACTGAGCATCGATAACTGGCAGCCGCTGGCCGCGTTGCTGGAAAATCCGGCGGTGGTCAAAGTCGTCCATGCGTGCAGCGAAGACCTCGAAGTCCTGCTGCGCCTGACCGGCAGCCTGCCGGCGCCGTTGTTCGATACTCAGTTGGCCGCCGCTTACCTGAACCTCGGTTTTTCCATGGGCTATTCGCGGCTGGTGCAGGAAGTGCTCGGCATCGACCTGCCCAAGGGCGAGACCCGTTCCGACTGGCTGCAACGTCCGCTTTCCGACACCCAAATCAGCTACGCCGCCGAAGATGCCTTGCACCTGGCGGAAGTTTTCGTACAGCTTCGTCCGAAACTGTCTGACGACAAGTACGCCTGGGTCCTGGAAGACGGCGCCGAGCTGGTGGCCAACCTGCGTCGCGAAGTTGATCCGTATGAGGTCTATCGCGAAGCCAAGCTGGCCTGGAAGCTCTCCCGCGCCCAACTCGCCGTGTTGCGTGAACTGTGCGCCTGGCGCGAGCGCGAAGCCCGTGCCCGTGATCTGCCGCGCAACCGCATCGTGCGTGAGCATTCCCTGTGGCCGCTGGCGCGGACTCAGCCGGACAACCTCGGCGCGTTGGCGAAAATCGAAGACATGCACCCGCGTACCGTGCGTCAGGACGGCGAATTTCTGCTTGATCTGATCAAGCGCTCTGGCAGTGTGTCGCCTGATCAATGGCCGCCTGCGGTGCCGGAGCCTTTGCCGGTGGACGCCGCCGCCCTGGTCAAACAGCTGCGTGCGATCGGCCAGGTCGAAGCCGAGCGCCTGAACATTGCGCCGGAGCTGATGCTGCGCAAGAAAACCCTGGAATCGCTGCTCAAGAGCGGCTATCCCAACGGTCCTTACCAATTGCCTGATTCGCTGCGTGGCTGGCGCCGCGAATTGATGGGCCAGGCGCTGCTCGACAGCCTGGCCACCGCCGGAGAACAGCCTTGAAACGTATTTGCTCCATTTATCGAAGCCTGAAAAAAAACGAGATGTACCTCTATGTGCTCAAAAGCGATGCACTGGAGCGCGTCCCGGAAAGTCTGATGGCCGCCTTCGGCAAACCGCATCACGCCTTCGACCTGGTGCTGACCCCCGAGCGCAAACTGTCGCGCGAGGACATCACCGTGGTGCTGGAAAACCTTGAGAAGCAGGGTTACCACTTGCAAATGCCGCCGGCCGAAGACGAATACATCGAACACTTGCCGGAGGAATTGCTGCGCCGCAACGACCCGATGTGACCGGCAGACAGGCTCTGTTCAGAGCCTGTATGAAACACTGGAATGATTTTGGCGATGGCCAGGGCGATGGAGCGATACTCCGTCGGCGGCCGTCTGCTCTGTTTTTGAAAGGTTTGAACCATGCGCGTTCTGATTGCTGAACACGACCACCCGGTATACGCCCAGCTGTTGCGTCAAGCAGCGCCCGACCTGGAAGTGCTGACCAGCGGCGACTCCGCCGAACTGGCCAGCCAGGCCGCTGATTGTCCGATCTGGCTCGGTCAGCCGGACCTGCTGGCGACCTTGCTGCGTCAGGGCCACGAGCCACAATGGCTGCAATCGACCTGGGCGGGCATTACGCCGCTGCTGGCCGACGGCTTGCCTCGGCACTATCGCCTGACTCGGGCGGTGGGCATTTTCGGTCAGGTCATGGCCGAATACGTGCTGACCTACATGCTCGGCCACGAGCGCGAAGTGCTGCCGCGGCTGGTCAGCCAGGTCGAGCGCAAGTGGGACAGTCGCCAGGGCCAAAGCCTGGCCGGCCGCAAAGTGTTGATCGTTGGCACCGGTGACATCGGGCAGACCGTGGCGCAGTTCCTCGTGCCGTTTGGCGTCAAGTTGTACGGCATCGCCAGCGAAGCCCGCGAGCAGGCGCCGTTTGTCGAAGTCGGGGCGCTGGCTGATTTGCCGCGTCTGGTGGGTGAAGTGGATTACGTGATCAATCTGCTGCCCAATACGCCGAACACCCACGACCTGTACGACGCGGCGCTGTTCAAGCAGTTCAAGCCGACCGGGTTGTTCATCAACGTCGGGCGCGGCGTGGCAGTGGTTGATGCGGACTTGGTGGAAGCTTTGAAAGAGGGGCATCTGGCCGGTGCGGTGATCGACGTCTGCCGTCAGGAGCCGCTGCCGCAACGTCATCCGTTCTGGACCGCTTGGGGCTTGCTGCTGACTGGCCACAGCTCGGCACCGACCTCGCCACCGATGATGGTGAATCTGTTCGTCGAGAACCTGCGGGCGTATCAGGCAGGTGAGGCGTTGCGCGGGGAAGTGGATTTCAATCGCGGGTATTGAATCCACCCCCGATCAAATTGTGGGAGCGAGCCTGCTCGCGAAAGCGGTCTCACACTCAACATTGGCGTTGAATGTGACGGCCCCTTCGCGAGCAGGCTCGCTCCCACATTTTTTGCAGTGTGGCTTAGAGAGTGAAGTCGCCTTCAGCCGCCAACTCGCTCAGCGGACGACGCGGGCTTGGCTCTTCACGCGCTTGCAGGTAGTCCGCCAGCGTCGCCTTGTCGCCCAGTTTGCCCACCGCCACCGCCGCGTGCAGCGCATAACCCTCAGGAATGTTCAGCTCCTTGCGGGTCAGGTCCTGGTCGAAACCGGCCATGCCGTGGGTGTGCCAGCCGCTGATGCTCGCTTGCAACGCCAGATGGCCCCAAGCGGAACCGGTGTCGAAGGTGTGCCACAAGGCCGGGGTTTCTTCAGTGGCGCCAGGCACCGCGAAGGTGGTTTTCGAGATCACGATCACCAATGCCGAGGCGTGTTGCGCCCAGCTGCGGTTGAATTCGTTCAACAGCCCCAGATAGCGCTCCCAGTTCGGCGTGTCGCGACGCGCATACAGAAACCGCCAAGGCTGCGAGTTGTAGGCCGATGGCGCCCAACGTGCAGCTTCGAAGAAGCTCAGCAGGGTTTCTTCGGAGATCGCTTCGCCGGTGAAGGCGCGGGGCGACCAGCGGTCGGTGAACTGAGGGTGGATGGCATAGTCGGCAACGCGTGGATTAGCACTCATCAGGAGATTCCTTGCTACGTTTGAAGGTGAGGGGCGACGCAAAACCCTACTGGGCGGCGCAATAACTGACAAGCTCGTTCTACCGGCAGTCGCCAACGCTTGGCCCACAAGGGCCTTGGCACTAGACTGGCGGCCTTTTCACCACCTGATGTTGATGCTTGAGCCATGGCCGCCAAAGTCGAACCGTTCTGGATACGCAAAACCCTCGATCAACTCGATCAAGAGGAATGGGAATCGCTGTGCGACGGCTGTGGCCTGTGCTGCCTGCAAAAGCTCGAAGATGAAGACGACAACAGCGTCTATTACACGCGTATCGCCTGCAAACTGCTGGACCTGAAAACCTGTCAGTGCACCGATTACCCGAACCGCCGCGATTTCGTCCCCGACTGCATCCAGCTCACACCGGGCAAGGCTGACGAATTCAAATGGTTGCCACCGACCTGCGGCTATCGACTGGTCAGCGAAGGCAAGGACCTGCCGCTCTGGCACCATCTGGTGTGCGGTGATCGCGATGCGGTGCACCACGAGCGAATTTCCCAGTCCGGGCGCATGCTCGCCGAAGGCAGCGTGGCCGAAGACGATTGGGAAGACCATCTGATTTTCCGGGCGGGTTAAACGCCAAGCGTATTAACGTTTCACGAAGGAGTGTGTATGGCTGTGGGATTGCGGCTGGCGTTGACCCTTGGACTATTAGTCCTGGGTTCGCCCGCGTGGGCGGCGAAGAAGGTTGATCTGGATTACCACGTGCGCCTGTTGCCGCAAAGCGATCAAGCCGAAGTGCGGTTGACCCTGGCTCAGGGTTCGGCGGTACGCAGTCTGGATTTCGACCTGGGCGATGGCAGCCACTACAGCGATTTCAAAGCCGACGGCCAATGGCAGCTCACGCCGGGCAAGCAGGCCCGTGGTGTGTGGCGTCCGGCCGCCGACAAGGCCAGCCTGACTTACCGCGTACGCATCAGCCACGGCCGCAAGAGCGGCAGCTTCGATACACGCATGACGCCAACTTGGGCGCTGATGCGCGGCGACGATCTGGTACCGGCGGCCAAACTCGATCAGCAGGACGGCATTGAGTTGGTTTCACGCCTTGAATTCGAATTGCCCACCGGCTGGAAAAGCGTTGAAACCGCCTGGCCGCGAATCGGCAAGAACAAATTCCGGGTCGATAACGTTTCTCGCTTGTTCGACCGGCCCACCGGCTGGATGCTCGCCGGCCACCTCGGCAGCCGTCGCACGCGGCTTGGGGAAACCGAGGTCACCGTCGCCTCACCTCAGGGCCAGGGCATGCGCCGCATGGATGTGCTGACGCTGCTGACTTTTGTCTGGCCGCAAGTGCAGGCGGTGTATCCCCGTCATCCCGTCAAACTGCTGATTGTCGGCGCCAACGACCCGATGTGGCGTGGCAGTCTCGGCGCTCGCGAATCGATCTATCTGAACACGCGTCTGCCGCTGGTCAGCGAAAGCGGCAGCAGTGCGCTGGTGCGGGAGTTGGCGCAGGTGTTCGGACGGATCAACGACCAGCAGCGCAGTGACTGGATCAGCGAAGGATTTGCCGAGTATTACGCCATCGAACTGGTGCGCCGCGCCGGCGGCATGAGTGATGAGCGGTATGAGAGTTTGCAGAAGAAGCTGGCCAAGGACAGCCAGAACGTCACGACCTTGCGCGCTGAGCAGGTCAGCCCGGCGCAGGTGTCGAAAGCGGTCGTGTTATTGCAGGAACTGGACCGCGAAATCCGCCTGAAGACCCGCAACAAGCGTTCGCTGGATGATGTGTTGCGCGGGGCGATGCATCTGGAGAGCGTGGATACCAAGGAATTTGTTCAGCTTGCGGAAAGCATCATTGGTGAATCTTCCCAAGTCCTCGATACCGAATTACTGCAGTAGCACCGCCTTCGCGAGCAGGCTCGCTCCCACAGGTGACCGCATTCCAATGTGGGAGCGAGCCTGCTCGCGAAGGGGCCCTAAGCCTCAATGAAAATCCCGGATCAAACCCCGGTTTTAGGCGACTGCAACGAATCATTACCGGTCACGGTAGCGGTATTGGTCGCCGCTTCGGCATTCGCCTTCAACCGGTTCAACTCTTCACCCGCCCGCTGAATCTTCGCCCTTACGTTGTTCATGTCCTGACGGCTTTTCTCCAGCAGGCTTTTCGCCGAACTGTGCCCGGTAATACCACGCGCCAGGGCTACACCGCCGATCGCCACTTGAATCAAGCCGAACAGACCACCGCGACGCAGGCCCTTGCCGACCATCACCACGCCGCCGGCCAGGGAACCGATACGTTCCCAACCCTGCACGTTCTGCTCAGTGTGAGTCTGGAACGGGGTGGATTCGATGCGTTCTACGCGTTTGAGTTCGCTCATGATCTGTCTCCAGTCGGGAATAGCTGCTTCAGGAATAGATACTTAAGCTGACTGCCGAGGCGGGCGGCTTGTTCCATCGAATGTACGCTGAATCAGCGAAATTTCGCCCCGGAGCGGGTGTTGAGCCCCTTGGACATGCGGTCATAGAGCACGACGTTGACGGTGGCTGCCAGGTTCATGCAACCGGTGGTCGGGATGTAGACCACGTCTTCGCACCAGTCGCGAATCTCTTTATCCAGCGAGCCGTCTTCCGGGCCGAAGATGTACAGCGCGCGGTCCGGGTGCGTGTATTCCGGCAGCGAACGGGCGCCGTCCACCAGTTCCACAGCGACCGGAACGCAGCCCAGCGGCAGGATTTTTTTCAGGTCGTCGATGCCGATCAGCGGAATGTCGTAGTGGACGCGCTTGGTGTCGGTGACGAAGTCGGCGGCGCGTTCATAACGTTTGCCGGTGTAGAACACGGACGCCACGCCATAACAGCCAGCGGCGCGCATCACCGAACCGACGTTCTCCGGTGATTTGGGGTTAAACAAACCAATGCAGCTGTACCGTTTGTCTGCCACGAGCGGGTGCCTTCGGGGAAAAAACGGCGATTATACGGGGATTGGGGGAGGGGTGTTCGGTTTGAGATTGGTGGTGTCTGGTCGGCCGCCTTCGTCGGAACGCCGCCCGGAGCCGGCTCGCTCCCACAGTGGATCCTGAGTGTTCACAAATGTTGTGTTCACAGAAAATCCCCTGTGGGAGCGAGCCTGCTCGCGAAGGGGCCGGTCGAGGCGCTGCAGATATTATTCGTCTTTCTTCATCAAACCCGCCAACGCCGCAAACGGGTTATGCGTCGCCTTGGCGATTTTCGGCGAGCTCAGTGAGCCTTCATCAAAGTACTGCTGGTCGGTGTACCGCGAGTGTTCATTGTCGTGGCAATACAGGCACAACAATTCCCAGTTCGAGCCGTCCTGAGGGTTGTTGTCGTGGTTGTGGTCGCGGTGGTGCACGGTCAGTTCGCTCAGGCGCTTGCCGG
The DNA here is from genome assembly GCF_030053095.1 of Pseudomonas sp. PMCC200344. Lineage (NCBI taxonomy): Bacteria > Pseudomonadati > Pseudomonadota > Gammaproteobacteria > Pseudomonadales > Pseudomonadaceae > Pseudomonas > Pseudomonas sp. PMCC200344. The sequence goes on from NZ_CP125618.1 coordinate 1,633,929, forward strand.
AAAACTCACGGGCGCAGCGGCCACACACGTGCGGGTACATTTTCAGGGCCTTGTCGCGGTAACCCATTTCCTTGTCGCGCTGGTTGTCAGCGAGGATGCGGTCCAGTTTCGACGTGTTGGTCGCAGGTGTTGACGAACTCATGGGTTCACCTTTGTAAAAAGACTAATGACGGTAACAAACGCAGTTTAGCTCAGCCCTTGAGCTTCTCGGCAATCCAGATGGTGTGGCGGGTGCCTTTGTTGCCGTGGGCGAAGACCTGGACTTCCTCGGCCTTGAAGCCGGCCTTCTTCAGTTTGTCGGAAAACTGTCGGTCAGCGCTCGCGGACCAGACGGCCAGCACGCCTTTAGGCCGCAGGGCCTTGGCGCAGGCACTCAGGCCACCAGCGGAGTAGAGCCAGCTGTTGGCCTTCTGGGTCAGGCCTTCGGGGCCGTTGTCGACGTCGAGCATGATCGCGTCAAAACCTTGCGGCTCGGCCTGCAGGACTTTGGCCACGTCTTCCATGCGAATGACGGTGCGCGGGTCAAGCAGCGGGTTCCCGGCTTTCTCGCCGAGCGGTCCACGGTTCCACTCCACCACGCCCGGCACCAGTTCGGCGACCACCACTTCAGCGGTCTTGCCCAGATGCTTGAGGGCCGAGGCGAGGGTGAAGCCCATGCCCAGGCCGCCGATCAGCACGCGCGAATTCGGCCGGCCAGCCACTTTACGGCACGGGATCTCCGCCAGAGCGTCTTCCGAGCCGTGCATGCGGGTGTTCATCAGTTGCCCGCCGTCGCCGCCCTGGATCTTGATGACGAAATCCTCGCCGTATTCGAACAGGCACAAGGCACCGCCATTTTCAGGAATTGGAGTGGTGTCGAGCAGAACGAAACGTTTCATGGGACTCACTTGAAGAGAAATTGGCATAAGAGGGGGAAGGCAAACACGCGCAGTTGGGAGTAGCCTGCAAAAAGACAACAAGGCCAACGGAGCCATTGATGAAGCGCACCATTCTAACGGTCATTACCTTGGCCGCGCTCTCGATAACTGCAGTGCAGGCCCAGCAGTTGCAAACCATTCCGACCAGCCCTGCGCCGCTGCCCGGCTCGCCCGGCACCGCGACACCGACACCGTACCCGCAAATCACCCCGACCAGCGCACCCAAGGTTGGCCCCGGCAGTGGCGGTCCGCCGTTGGTGCCTATTGAAATGCCTAGCCCGCCCACCAAGGACCAGCCACTGCCGGGGCTGGAGCAAAACCCGTCGAAAGCCAAATCACCCGGCGGTTAAACCTGCTGCGAGAGCAGTTGCCCATCGGCCATGCGCAAGCGTTTGGAGAGGGAGACGGCGAGGGCGCGGATGATTTTGGCGGCGATTTTCGGCGCATCGTTGAGCATCTTTTCCAACGAGTCCTTGCCCAGATTGAGCAACTGACAATTGCTCGCGGCCACGCAACTGGCCGAGCGGCGTTCGCCGTCGAGTACGGCCATTTCGCCGAACGCCCGGCCGCTGCGTAACGTTGCCATGGTCACCAGGTGCCCGTCGCTGTTGGTTTTCTGCACCGCCACCTGGCCGGTGTGGATGATGCACATGAAGCTGCCGGCATCACCCTCATGGAAAATCTCTTCGCCCTGAGCAATGGTGCTAATGCTGAAGTAGCCCGAGGCCGTGGCGAAGTCCGCCGGCAGCAGTTGATCGAACAGGCCACAGTCCATCAGCCAGTCGCGAATTTCGTTGTTGAGTAAGGTCGGTTCTGACATGTCGTCACGGTCTTTTTCTTGTGTCTGGTTCCGGTTTTCTGGACGTCCCCAATCCCCTGTGGGAGCGAGCCTGCTCCGGGCGGCGTTCCGACGAAGAGGCCAGCACATTCAACATCAATGTCGACTGATCGACCGCTTTCGCGAGCAGGCTCGCTCCCACAGTGGAGTTGTGTCGTCTCGGGCCCGGTGTCTGGTCTTAAGACCGACACGCCGGGCCAAGTTCCTCAGGCGATGCCCAAAACCTTGAAAACAAATGCGTATTCGAGTGCTACGTCACGTAATCCCTGATAACGACCGCTCATCCCGCCGTGCCCGGCACCCAATTCGGTCTTGAGTAACAGAGGATTGGTGTCGGTTTTGGTCGCGCGTAATTTCGCCACCCACTTGGCCGCTTCCCAGTACTGCACGCGGCTGTCGTTGTAGCCGGCAATCACCAGGGTCGCCGGATAAGCTTGTGCGGTGACGTTTTCGTACGGGGCGTAGGCCTTGATCCGCTCATAGACGTCCGGTTCTTCAGGGTTGCCCCACTCGTCATATTCGGTGACGGTCAACGGCAGATCCGGGTCGAGCATGGTGTTCAGCACGTCGACGAACGGCACTTCGGCAATCGCAGCAGCAAACAACTCCGGCCGCTGATTGAGCACCGCGCCGATCAGCAGACCACCGGCGCTGCCACCGCTGATCGCCAGTTGCTGTGAAGCAGTGAAACCATTGGCGATCAGGTGTTCGGCGCAGGCGATGAAGTCGCTGAAGGTGTTGTGTTTGTGTTCCTGCTTGCCAGCGCGATACCAGGCTTCGCCCAGTTCACCGCCGCCACGCACGTGAGCGATGGCGAACGCCACGCCACGATCCAGCAGACTCAAACGAGCGTGGGAGAACCACGGGTCGAGGCTTTCACCGTAGGCGCCATAACCGTACAGATAAAGCGGCGTCGGCTTGCCGAGTGCTTCGCGTTTGACGACGAGGCTGATCGGCACTTTCGTACCGTCCGGTGCGGTCGCCCACAGGCGCTGACTGACATAGGCATCGGCGTCGAACGGACCGAGCACCGGGGTTTCCTTGAGGACTTTCTGCTCGCCGCTGCCCAATACCAGTTGGCGGATTTGCGCCGGACGGTTCAGCGCTTCGTAGCGCAGACGGATCTTGTCGCTGACGAACTCCAGACTGTTCTGCACGTGCAGGCTGTAGGCCGCATCCGGTAATTGCACGCGGTAGCTCGGCAGGTCTTGCGGATGAACTTCGATGATCGGCAAGCCACCTTCACGCAGGCTCAGGGTCATGGCCCCGGCGTTCAGGCTCATGCCTTCGATCATCACCGTGTCGCTGTGGGGGATCAGGTTCTGCCAGTCGGCCTCGGTCGGTGCCATGCCGGTGTCTACGGCGTGGTAAAGAGCAAAGTTGATGCCGTCGCGGTTGGTGCGAATGAACCAGGTCCATTGACCGTCGAGCGCGCCGTGGTCGACGTCGTACTCATGGTCTTCAACCCTCGGTGCGATGCAGGTAAAAGCCTGCTGCGGCTGGAACGCGTCGAGAACCCAGACTTCGCTGGTGGTCTTGCTGCCGAGGGACAGCAGCAATTGCTGCTCGGAACTGGAGCGGTAGCAATGCATGAAGAATCGACCGTCCGGCTCATGGAACACTTCTTCGGCCGCCGTACCGTCCAGCCGATAGCGGAACAGTTTGTGCGGGCGATGGGTGTCGTCGAGCTCGCCGAAGAACAGCGTCAGGCTGTCATTGGCCCAGGTCATGCTGCCGTCGCAATCCTGGAATTCCAGTTCGCTGACACGGCTGCTGGATAATTCCTTCACGAACAGCGTGAAAATCTCATCGCCCGTGGCGTCGATGCTATAAGCCAGACGCTGGTGGTCCGGGCTGATACTGAACGCGCCCAGGGAAAAGAAGCCGCCTTTGGCCAGTGCATTCGGGTCCAGCAGCAGCTGTTCCTGGCTTTCGTCAAGCTGCAGGCTGTCATCGGCAGGGCGCGGGCAGCGGTAGTGACGGGCATATTCATCACCGGCCGTGGTGCGGGTGTAATACAGGTACGGACCCCAAGGGGAGGGCAAGGACAGGTCGGTTTCGAGAATCCGGGCCTTGATCTCTTCGAACAGGGTTTCACGCAACCCGGCCTGATCGGCGGTTTGCGCCTCTTGGTAGCGGTTTTCCGCTTTCAGGTAGTCGAGCACCGCGTCGGTGTCGCGCTCCTGCAGCCAGGCATACGGGTCGTCGCCTTCGGCCTTGCGGGCAATGGGAGCGTCGGAAACGTTGACGGATAGGGGCATGAAGGACTCTCGAGCGTTTACGAAATAGGGTTCGCAGACGGCGGGCAAGCCTGACGTGCGAAAAGTCGTTACTATAAGCGCCTCTTTGCCTGCCTTGCCATGGACACCATGACCGAGAACGACTATCTGATCGCTTGGGGCCTCTACGCCTTTGCCGCTTTGGGCTGCCTGTTGGTGTGGATGCGTATCACCCGCTGGATGTGGCGCTGGCTGCGTGAGCCGTTACGGCTATTGGTTGCCGTGTTGCTGTTCAGCCCGACCATCATTGATCCGGTGAAGGAAAAGGTCGCTCCGGCCATCGCCATTACTGCCCTGGATCTATTGTTCAAGGTCGGCAACAACGCCTGGCGCGCGGTGTCCGACCTGTTCATGTACGGCATGATCGCCTTCGGCATTTACCTGGTGTTCGTGGCGATCCGGTTCCCTATTGAACGGGCGTCCAACGCTCGCAAGGAACAGGCTGCCGCTGCCAAGGCTGCGACCCGGGCCGATGAAGCAGAAGAAGATCAACCATTCGGCGGGGCGGGCGATGATCGTTACGGTCGTCCACCGGTGCCGAGCAACCCTCAGCGATTGCGGGTCGAACCGCGTCTGTAACCTTGCCCCTGCCTTTCATCGAGAATCCGAGCATGTGTGAGTTATTGGGCATGAGCGCCAATGTGCCGACCGATATCGTGTTCAGCTTCACCGGGCTGATGCAGCGCGGCGGCCGCACCGGTCCGCACCGTGACGGCTGGGGCATCGCCTTTTACGAGGGCCGTGGCCTGCGCCTGTTTCAGGACCCGGCGGCGAGCTGTGAGTCCGAAGTCGCGAACCTGGTGCAGCGCTATCCGATCAAGAGCGAAGTGGTGATCGGGCACATCCGCCAGGCCAATGTCGGCAAGGTCTGCCTGTCCAATACCCATCCGTTTGTGCGTGAGCTGTGGGGGCGCAACTGGTGTTTCGCCCACAACGGCCAGCTCGCGGAGTTTCAACCGATCAAGAGTTTTTACCGCCCCGTCGGCGATACCGACAGCGAAGCGGCGTTCTGCGATTTGCTCAACCGCGTGCGCGCAGCGTTCCCGGAACCGGTAGAGGTCGAAGAGCTGCTGCCAGACCTGGTGGCCGCTTGCGCCGAATACCGCAGCAAAGGCGTATTCAACTGCCTGCTCAGCGATGGCGATTGGTTGTTCTGCTATTGCTCGACCAAACTGGCGCAAATCACTCGTCGTGCACCCTTTGGCCCGGCGCGCTTGAAGGACGTCGATGTGATCGTCGATTTCCAGGCCGAAACTACGCCTAACGACGTGGTCACGGTGATCGCCACCGAACCCTTGACCGAAAACGAAACCTGGACCCGCTACGAACCGGGCCAATGGAGCCTCTGGCGACGCGGCGAATGCGTCAGCCAAGGCAAGACCGAATAAGGATTGCCCTCATGTTGCTCAGTTATCTACGGCTGGTGTTGTTCGCGGCGGGCCTGTTGATCGGTGTCCAGGTGCCGGGGTTCATCAGCGATTATGCCAAGCGGGTCGAAGCGCATCTGATTGAGGCACAGACCGGTTTGAGCGGTTTTCAGGGCACTGCCAATCAGTTCTTCAAGGGTGACATGCAGGCGCTGGTGGCCCATTACCGCGCCAGCGAAGACCCGATTTTTCGCAGCGATGCCGACAGCCTGAGCACCTTGCTGACCCGTCAACTGGCCCTCGATAAACAGTTCCAGGCCATGCAAGGCCCGTGGTACATCCGCTTCCTGCAGGTTGCACTGGCGGCTGATCCGGATATTCGCAAGGAAACCTGGAATGGCTACAGCTACCAGATCCTGCTGACGCCGGAAGCGATGATCTGGGGCATGAGCGGGGCGTTGCTGTTGTCGTTCGGCATTGAATGCCTGTTCCGTCTGATCGACTGGGTGGTGCTGGGTGGCAAACGCCTGCGCCAGAGCCGGCCGATCGAAGATCGGGATGTGCGCGGGCTGTAATGAGCGCCACCGACCTGTAGCAGCAGGCTTCGCCAGCTGCTACAAGGTTAGCGCGCGAGGACGATGTAGTTCTCACCCACCTTCTTCGCATACCCATCCAGCACCTGCTGACACAACTGAACAATCTCCTCGACCCACTCCACGCCAACCCGCCACGACACCACCACCTGCAAATTCGGTGGCCGTTGATCGATGGCCAGCAAGGTCAATTCCCCCCGCGCCAGTTCCTCGGCGACCAGCACTGGCGGCAGCGCGCCAATACCGAAACCGTCCCGCAGCAACCGAGTGATCGCCGATACCGAGTTCACGCAGTTCAACCGCGGCGTCATGACGCCGTTGGCCTGCATCAAACTCAAGATGTCCTGATGCGGGTGTGAGTTTTTCGAGTAAGTAATGATGCGCTCGCGCGCCAGATCGGCGATGCCGGAATACTCACGGTTGTAGATCGAATTGCTCGCCACAATCCAGCCCATCGGGTGACTGGCCAGCTCAAGGCTGCGCACGCTTTCCTGACGCAACAGGTCGGTTTGCAAGATCAGATCGAGAAAGCCTTTTTGCAGCTGATCGCAGAGGTTGAGCGCGGTATCCGCCACCAACTCGATTTCCACCAGCGGATAGTGATCCATCATTTGTGCCACCAACGGGCTCAGCCAGGTATGGATGACCGTGTCCATCACGCCAATGCGAACCCGTCCGACCTTGCTCGAGCGGGTTTCGATCGACTGTTTGAGGGCTTGCATGGTGTCCATCATTTGCTCGGCGTACTCGAGCACTTTCAAGCCCTCGGGCGTCAGACTCACGCCACGTGAATCGCGCAGGAACAGCTTCACCCCGAGCTCGCCTTCGAGCACGGCAATGCGGCTGGAAATCGACGCCTGGGTGGTGAAGAGCTTGTCTGCCGTCAGGCGAAAACTCTTGAGTCGGGCGACCCAGACAAAGGTCTCAAGAAACTTCAGGTTCATAGGGACAAGTTTTTCTTATGTCTAGAGCGGGGTTTTATTAGTTGGACGCAGCAGGGCCGGCAGCCCAAAAATCAGGCCATCCGGTTCCCACGATAGGCGTCGTCGGGGCTCAGAACAATACCAATAAAAATTAGCGCGGAGATTTGCCATGAGTGCGCCCGACACGCTCGACATCCCAAAAGCCACGGTTCGCCCGGGACCTTTCGACTGGTACCGCAACATCAATCAACAGGAACGCCGCACCTTCTGGAGCTGCAAGATCGGCTATGGCCTGGACGGTATGGACACCCAGATGCTCAGCTTCGTGGTGCCAACCCTGATTGCGATGTGGGGCATCACCACCGGCGAGGCCGGGCTGATTCACACCAGCACCCTGATCGCCTCGGCCATCGGCGGTTGGGTGGCGGGGATTCTGTCCGACCGCATCGGTCGCGTACGCACCTTGCAACTGACGGTGTTGTGGTTCGCCTTCTTCACCTTCCTCTGCGGTTTCGCCCAAAACTACGAACAACTGCTGATCAGCCGCACGCTGATGGGCTTCGGTTTCGGCGGCGAATGGACCGCCGGCGCGGTGTTGATGGGTGAAGTGATTCGCGCCAAGGACCGCGGCAAGGCTGTTGGCATGGTGCAATCCGGCTGGGCATTGGGTTGGGGACTGACGGCGATCTTGTACGCGCTGCTGTTTTCGGTGCTGCCACCGGAAGACGCCTGGCGCGCACTGTTCATCCTTGGCATCGTGCCGGCGATCTTTGTGATCTTCGTCCGTCGACTGGTCAAGGACCCGGAAATCTATCGCGAAGCCAAGGCTAAGCAAGAGCCCAGTAATCCGGCAAAGTTTTACGAGATATTCGCTCCCTGCATCCTTTCCACCACGATTCGCGCGTCGGTGCTGACCACCGGTGCCCTGGGCGGTTACTACGCGATCACCTCCTGGTTGCCGACCTTTCTGAAGAACGAACGCGGTTTGAGCGTACTCGGTACGGGCGGTTATCTGGCGATGGTGATCGTCGGTTCCTACGTCGGCTATGTCATCAGCGCGTATTTGACTGACATCCTCGGGCGTAAAAAGAACTTCATTCTGTTCGCGGTCGGCTCGTTCACCATTGTTCTGCTCTACACCCAATTGCCGGTGAGCAATGGCGTGATGCTCTGGCTGGGCTTTCCTCTGGGCTTCTTCGCCTCGGGGATCTTCAGCGGCATGGGCGCGTTTTTGACCGAGCTGTTTCCAACGCGGATTCGCGGTTCTGGTCAGGGCTTTTGCTACAACATCGGCCGGGCGTTGGCGGCGTTGTTCCCCCTGTTGATCGGCTTGATGAGCCAGAAGGTGCCATTGAGCGTGGGAATCGGTGCTTTTGCGGCGGTGTCCTACGGGGTGGTGATTCTTGCGGCACTGAGCTTGCCGGAAACCCGTGGCAAGCAACTTGAAGCCGAGTAGCTGATAATCTGCGGGCAAATGCCTACAGCTAAAAGAATCAAACCTACAGGAGTGTTCACCGTGAACCGCCTGCTATTGAACTGCGACATCGGCGAGAGTTTCGGCAACTGGACCATGGGTCTGGACGCCGAGGTCATGCCCTTCATCGATTGCGCCAACATCGCCTGCGGCTTCCACGCCGGCGACCCGAGCATCATGCGCAAGACCGTCAGCCTGGCCTTGAGCAACGGCGTGCAGATCGGCGCCCATCCGGCGTATCAGGATCTGGTCGGTTTCGGCCGCCGTTCCATGGCCTACACCGCCCAGGAACTTCAGGACATTGTGCATTACCAGATCGGCGCCCTCGACGGCATTTGCCGGGCTCAGGGCGGGCGGGTGAGTTACGTCAAGCCGCACGGCGCGATGTACAACGACATGATGGCCAACCCGGCGCAATTGCGCGCGGTGCTTCAGGCTGTGGCGTCCTATGATCGTGAGTTACCGCTGATGTTGATGGCCACTCGCGACAACAGCGCAGCCCAGCAGTTGGGCGATGAATACGGCGTGACCCTGTGGTTCGAAGCCTTCGCCGATCGCGCTTACGACAGCGCGGGAATGCTGGTCTCGCGGCAACTGCCAGGCGCAGTGCATCACGATCCCGAAACAATTATTGAGCAGGCGCTGACCATTGCCCGCGGGGGCAACCTTACGGCCAGCGATGGCAGTGCCTTGCATTTGCAGGCCAATACCCTCTGCGTACACGGCGACAATGCCAGTTCGGTAGCCGCCGTGCGGCGTATTCGCGAAGCACTTGATCAGCAGAGTGCGCCATGAAAATCCGGGTCGAAGTGGTGGCGCTGGATTGCCTGATGGTGCGCCTGTTCGATGAGATAGCCGAAGCGAACATGCCGTGGATGCTCGCCGCCAGTGAAAGTCTGCGTGCTGCGTTCGCCGGGCATCTGATCGATCTGGTGCCGTCCTATACGACGTTGATGGTGCATTACGATCTGACCGCGTTGAGTCCGGCTCAGGCTCGGGAACTGATCGCTGAGGCCCTGATCGATCTGTCGCCCAACACCGGCCCCCGCGGCAAATGTCATGTGTTGCCGGTCTGGTATGACTTGAGCGTTGGCCCGGAGTTGAGCCTGTTGTCCCAGCGCAGCGGATTGGCCGTGGATGAAGTGATCCGCCGCCACAGCGAGCGCGAATATCAGGTGTTCGCCTTGGGTTTCGCGCCGGGTTTCGCCTTCATGGGGTTGGTGGAAGAAGCGCTGGCGGCGCCGCGTCTGAACACTCCGCGTAAAAAGGTGGCCGCCGGCAGTGTCGGCATCGCCGAACGGCAAACGGCCGCTTACCCGGTGGTGTCCCCCGGTGGCTGGAATCTGATCGGCCGCACCCCGGCCAAATTGTTCGACCGCGAACGCGACGGCTACAGCCTGATGCAACCGGGCGATACAGTGCGCTTCGAAGCCGTCAGTCATGCCGAATTCATCAATTTGGGCGGTGATGACACGCCGTTGGAGGCGCAGGCATGAGTCGTCTATCAATAGAAGCGAGTACACCGCTGTGTTTGTTGCAGGATGCTGGCCGTTTCGGCGTGCGGCATCTGGGCGTGACCCAGGGCGGGGCGGCGGATTGGCGATCGATGTCGTGGGCTAATTGGTTGCTGGGCAACGGCCTGGATGCACCGGTGATTGAAATCACCCTCGGCGGGTTCACCGTCGTTGCCGAAGAGGATTGCGTGCTGGCGTTGGCCGGGGCGGATCTGGGGGCGCAGGTGGATGGCGAGGCGTTGGCGCCGTGGCGCAGTTTCAGGCTGAACAAAGGTCAGCAATTGCAATTCACTCAGCCGCTGCTTGGCGCTCGGGCATATTTGGCAGCCCCGGGCGGATTTGATGCGCCAAAGGTGTTGGGCAGCAGCGCAACGGTTGTCCGTGAGGAACTCGGCGGGCTGGATGGCATGGGCCGGGCGTTGACCAAAGATGCGCAGTTGAGCTACTCGGGGAGCTCACTGCTACTGTTGCGGGAATTGGCGCGCGAACAGGTACCGGATTTCAAACTCAACGCGCCGCTAGACCTGGTGCTCGGTGCCCAGATCGGCGAGTTCAGTGGGCAGAGTTCGTTTGACGCGTTCAACAGCATCTGGACCCTCGACAGCCGTGCCGACCGGATGGGCATACGCTTGCTGGGAACGGCGTTGCAGTATCAGGGTAAACCGATGATTTCCGAAGGCATCCCGCTGGGTGCGGTTCAGGTGCCGCCGGACGGGCAGCCGATTGTGTTGCTCAATGATCGGCAGACCATTGGGGGTTATCCGCGATTGGGGGCGTTGACGCCGTTGGCGCTGGCGCGACTGGCGCAGTGTTTGCCGGGGGCGCAGGTGCGGTTGCGGCCGGTGGTGCAGGAAGTCGCGCATCGGGAGCAGGTCGAGTATTTACGCCGTTTTTTTAACTGCTAAAAGCATCCCGAGCAGGCTCGCTCCCACATTGGATTTTGGTCGTACACAAATAATGTGTTCGCTGGATATCAACTGTGGGAGCGAGCCTGCTCGCGATAGCGGTCGAACAGACGACGAAGATTACTTGGAAAGAAACCGCATCCCTTCTTCCAAACCCCGCAACGTCAGCGGGTACATCTGGTCGTTAATCAAGTCCCGCACGATGTTGGTCGAAGACGTATAGCCCCAGGTATCTTTCGGATACGGGTTGATCCAGATGACCTTTTTGTACTTCTCCATGAACCGCTGCATCCACACATAACCCGCTTCTTCGTTCCAGTGCTCGACGCTGCCGCCGGCCTGGGTGATTTCGTACGGCGCCATGGCGGCGTCACCGATGAAGATCACTTTGTAGTCGGCGCCGTATTTGTGCAGCAGATCCTGGGTCGACGTGCGCTCGGACGTGCGGCGCATGTTGTTCTTCCACACCGATTCATAAATGAAGTTGTGGAAGTAGAAATACTCCAAGTGTTTGAACTCGGTCTTGCAGGCCGAAAACAGCTCTTCGCAGATCTTCACGTGGGCGTCCATCGAGCCGCCGATGTCGAACAGCAGCAACAACTTGACGGTGTTGCGCCGCTCCGGACGCATCTGGATGTTCAGTAGCCCGGCATCGCGTGCGGTGTGGTCGATGGTGCCATCGATGTCCAGCTCTTCCGCCGCACCCTGGCGCGCGAATTTGCGCAACCGTCGTAGGGCGACCTTGATGTTGCGCGTGCCCAGCTCCACCGAATCGTCGAGGTTCTTGTACTCGCGCTGATCCCAGACCTTGACCGCTTTGCCCTGGCGCTTGCCGGCATCGCCGACGCGAATGCCTTCCGGGTTGAAGCCGCCGGAGCCAAACGGACTGGTACCGCCCGTGCCGATCCACTTGTTACCGCCGGCATGACGTTCTTTCTGTTCTTCGAGGCGTTTCTTGAACTCTTCGATCAACTTGTCCAGGCCGCCGAGGGACTGGATCGCCGCCCGTTCTTCGTCGGTCAACGAACGCTCGAATTCCTTGCGCAGCCAGTCTTCCGGAATTAATGCCTGAAGGTGGTCGTCGAGTTTTTCCAGGCCATTGAAGTAAGCACCGAAGGCCCGGTCGAACTTGTCGAAATGCTTTTCGTCCTTCACCAGAATCGCTCGCGACAAGTAATAGAACTCGTCCATGTCGGCGAAGGTCACGCGCTGTTTAAGCGCGTTGATCAGGTCCAGCAGCTCCCGTACCGAGACCGGCACTTTGGCTGCGCGCATTTCATTGAACAGGTTAAGCAGCATGGCTATCGCCCTCTATCTTGTTAAACAGAGGGATCAGCGAGTGCCGCGACGGCTCATGAACGCCAGACGCTCAAGCAATTGCACGTCCTGTTCGTTCTTCACCAAGGCGCCGGCCAGCGGTGGAATGGCCTTGGTCGGATCGCGCTCGCGCAGCACCGCTTCGCCGATGTTGTCGGCCATCAGCAGCTTCAGCCAGTCCACCAGTTCGGAGGTCGATGGCTTCTTCTTCAGGCCCGGCACCTTGCGCACGTCGAAGAACACGTCCAGCGCTTCGCTGACCAGGTCCTTCTTGATGTTCGGGTAGTGCACGTCGACGATCCTCTGCATCGTGATGCGATCAGGGAAGGCGATGTAGTGGAAGAAGCAGCGGCGCAGGAAGGCGTCCGGCAGTTCTTTCTCGTTGTTGGAAGTAATGATGATGATCGGGCGTTTCTTGGCCTTGATGGTCTCGTCGATCTCGTAAACGTAGAACTCCATCTTGTCGAGTTCTTGCAGCAAGTCGTTCGGGAACTCGATGTCGGCCTTGTCGATTTCGTCGATCAGCAGGATCACCCGCTCTTCGGATTCGAAGGCTTCCCAGAGCTTGCCCTTTTTCAGGTAGTTGCGTACGTCGTGGACTTTTTCCGTGCCCAGCTGCGAGTCGCGCAGACGGCTGACCGCGTCGTACTCGTACAGGCCTTGATGCGCCTTGGTGGTGGACTTGATGTGCCAGGTGATCAATTTGGCGCCGAAGGACTCGGCCAGTTGCTCGGCGAGCATGGTCTTGCCGGTGCCCGGTTCGCCCTTGACCAGCAGCGGACGCTCCAGGGTGATGGCGGCGTTGACCGCCAGCTTCAGGTCATCGGTGGCGACGTAAGCCTGGGTGCCTTCGAACTTCATCTGCTAATCCTCGAACGGTAACGCCGACCTGAACGAAGCAGGGCGGGGTGCAATAATTGTAGTACCCGACTATAACGCGGTGCCCGGTCGACTGTGAACGCAGACGGCTTATTCAGTCTCTGAATGGGGCGTCACATCTTGACTCAGTCTCGGCCGCTAGCCAGTATTGAGATATCGCCATTTTGGCGATAGCTTGCTGGGCATGTCTACTAAATACCGATTTCGCGATACGTACCGCATTCAGTTGCGCGAGAAGGATCATCCGCCGCCCCATGTCCACCTGACCGGTGGTGGGCTGGACGTCATGCTCAGCCTTGAAACCGTCGAAGTGATGGTGGGCAAGGCGCCGCCGTTGATTATCAAGGAAGCGCTGGAGTGGGTCAGGGCCCATCAGGTGAAATTGCTGGAGGATTGGAAACGATGTTACCCATGAAACGACCACGGCTGTCGTCCGTGCAGGCGCTGCCGGATCACCGCCTTATGCTGACCTTTATCGACGGTCAGCAACTGAACCTCGATTTGAGTCGGGACCTGCGCGCCTATCCAGGGTTGCAGCCATTGCTGGAGGCTGGCGCTTTCGACGGTGCAACCCTGGGCGACGATGGCTGGAGTGTCGAGTGGCCCGAACTGGACATCCAGATCGGCGCAGACACCCTGTATCTGGATGCTCTCGCACAAAATGCAGTGGACGAAAACACCCGGATCTTCATCGACTGGCGCGCTCGCACCGGGCTGCCGCTCAATCAGGCGGCCGAAGCGTTGGGGGTCAGTGCCCGCAGCATTACGCGTTACAGCAGTGGTCGTGAAGCCGTACCGCGATCGCTGGCACTGGCCTGTCTGGGCTGGGACTTCTTGCAGCAGCAATCGAGCCCGGCGCGGGCGGCCGAAGAAACCGGTCGCTATACCGTCACACGCAAGCCTTAACCGGCGTCCGGCTTGGGCCGTTCGTATTGGGCATTGAACGCCTGGATGAAGCCGTTGCGTAAAATCTGCAAAAAAGCCTCGAATGCGCTGATATTTCGGCGATGCACATTGCCGCTCAGTTCCACGCGAGTCGCAAACTGGTTCTTGCCCTGGTTTTTCAGCACCGTTTCGGAGCCGCCGACAATGGCCTCCCAAATGGAGCGGAAAATCCCTTTGTCCTTGTTCTTGACGTCCTGCTGCCAATTGAACACGTCGACGTCCTTTAGCAGCGGTTTGATGTAACCCGTTAATTGAGCTTTTTTAGCCTGGGCTTCAATGACCACATCACCGTGACCTGCATTGAAGTCGAACTTGCCATAGGCCGAGGCGAAGTCGTTCATGCGTTTGAGTTGGATGTCCCTGGCTCGCAGGCGGAATTCGAAGTCTTCGAAATTGCTCAAAGGGTCGAAGGTTGCGGTGGTTTCCAGTGGCGCGTGCCCTAACAGCAGCGCCTTGCCTTCGAAGCGAGCGTCGCGTTTGCCTTTGGTGTCGACCACGTTGGTCAGGTTGTAAAAGCTGGCGTTGACCTGAGTGGCGTTCATGTTCACGGGGGGCTTGGAGTTGAAGTTGCGGAAACTGATTTTGCCATCGCTGATCCGCACTTCGTTCAGAGTGATGGGGGCCAGTTTGCTCAACTGCGCACGCCAGTCGGTGCCCTGACCGGTCTGGGAGTTTTTCTTGTTGGCGCCGCCGTCGACGAAGTTCACCTCGGGGTTGAAGAACTGTACCTCGGCCACGACGGCGTGGTCGGACCAGAGCGAGTGCCAACTGACGGAAAGGTCGATCAGCGGCGCGTTGACGAAAGGCACCGGGACTTTTCCGTCGACCTTGACGATTTTCAGTCCGTTGATTTTGTAGGCGCCGCGCCACAGGGCCAGGTCCACATCAGTGATCTGGCCACGGTAGTCACCCATGTCCGCCAGCTTGTCATTCAGGTAGTCGCGCACCAAGTAGGGCAGGGCGATGTGCAGGGCTATCAGCAGCACAACAAGGCCGGCGAGGGTCCACAGCGGCCAACTGTATCTCCGTTTCATGATGGCAAATCTCTGGCGATGTAAAACCATTGACTGCGCCGGTTGCAGGACGTTCGACTGACTGGACGACCACGGGCAACAGGCATACCTTGAATGGCTTATTCAACGCTGTACAAGGACCCAGCCATGAGCCGTATTTACGCTGACAACGCCCATTCCATCGGCAATACACCGCTGGTGCAGATCAACCGTATCGCCCCGCGCGGCGTGACCATCCTGGCCAAGATCGAAGGGCGTAACCCCGGTTACTCGGTCAAGTGCCGGATCGGTGCAAGCATGATCTGGGACGCCGAAAGCACCGGCAAACTCAAGCCTGGCATGACCATCGTCGAACCGACCTCAGGCAATACCGGTATCGGCCTGGCATTCGTTGCTGCGGCTCGCGGTTACAAGCTGATGCTGACCATGCCGGCGTCCATGAGTATCGAGCGACGCAAAGTGCTCAAGGCTCTGGGGGCCGAACTGGTACTGACCGAACCAGCCAAGGGCATGAAAGGAGCGATCGAAAAGGCTGCGGAAATTGTCGCCAGTGACCCGGCTGCCTACTTCATGCCGTCGCAGTTTGAAAACCCGGCCAATCCGGCCATCCACGAAAAAACGACCGGTCCGGAAATCTGGAACGACACCGACGGTGCAGTCGACGTATTGGTGGCAGGCGTCGGAACAGGTGGAACCATTACCGGGGTTTCGCGGTATATCAAGAATACCCAAGGTAAACCGATTATCTCGGTGGCGGTGGAGCCAGCGGTGTCTCCGGTCATCACCCAGGCAATGGCCGGTGAAGAAATCAAGCCGAGCCCTCACAAGATCCAGGGTATTGGTGCCGGTTTTGTGCCGAAGAATCTTGATCTGTCGATGGTCGATCGGGTTGAGTTGGTCAGCGATGAAGAATCCAAGGCCATGGCCCTGCGCCTGATGCAGGAAGAAGGGATTTTAAGCGGCATTTCCTGCGGCGCCGCCATGGCGGTGGCCGTCCGCCTGGCGGAAACCCCGGAAATGCAGGGCAAGACCATCGTGGTGATCCTGCCGGACTCCGGTGAACGCTACCTGTCGAGCATGCTGTTCAGTGATCTGTTTACCGAGCAGGAGAATCAGCAATAGGCGTTGCGATTTTTGATCCAGTGGGAGGGGGTGATTCAGGTCAGCCCCCGTTCAGGAACCTTATGTTAAGAAGTGCTTTATTGCGCACGCCTTAACACTGAATGTTGAGTTATGCGGGTTTTTCCCGAGGCCGGTAGTGTTTATCATGGCCGGCTGCCACGTCGGGTAAATGGCGTGGTGCAGAGTTGTCTACTATCAAGGAGTTGTTGATGACCGTTTCCCTTGCCGCAAAGGCGTCGCTTTTGCTGTTGTTCTTCGGTAGCACTCTCTATGTGCATTTGCGCGGCAAGGCGCGTTTGCCGGTCTTGCGTCAGTTCGTCAACCACTCGGCTTTGTTCGCGCCCTATAACGCCTTGATGTACCTGTTCTCCAGCGTGCCATCCAAACCCTATCCTGACCGCAGCAAGTTCCCGGAACTGGATGTGCTCAAGGACAACTGGGAAGGCATCCGCGACGAAGCGATGCATTTGTTCGACGAGGGTTACATCCGTGCCGCCGAAAGGAACAACGACGCCGGGTTCGGTTCGTTCTTCAAGAAAGGCTGGAAGCGCTTTTACCTCAAGTGGTACGACAAACCACTGCCATCGGCCGAAGCCCTGTGCCCGAAAACCGTGGCACTGCTCAGCAGCATTCCCAACGTCAAAGGCGCCATGTTCGCGTTGCTGCCAGGCCGCAGCCACCTCAACCCGCACCGTGATCCGTTCGGCGGTTCTCTGCGTTATCACCTGGGGCTGTCGACGCCGAACTCCGACGATTGCCGGATCTTCGTCGACGGTCAGGTCTACGCCTGGCGTGATGGCGAAGACGTGATGTTCGACGAAACCTACGTGCATTGGGTCAAGAATGAAACCGACAAGACTCGGGTCATCCTCTTTTGCGACATCGAACGACCGCTGAGCAACCGCCTAATGACCCGCACCAACCGCTGGATCAGTGGCTTTTTGGGTCGCGCCACTGCACCGCAGAATCTTGAAGATGAACGTGTTGGCGGGATTAACCAGGTTTACGCATGGAGCAAGAACTCCAGCGACAAGTTCAGTGGTGTGATCAAACAATGGAAGCGTCGCAATCCCAAGGCCTACCGTGTGCTGCGACCGGTGTTGGCGGTGGTGGTGCTGACGTTGTTGGGGTATTGGTTGTTTGGGTGATTCCGAACACAGAAAAATATCAAGTGAAACACCCTCTTTTGTAGCAGGTCGCGTTGCAGCGAGCTGTTTTTACTGGCCATTGCAATCCATGTCAGTCGCTGGTTATAGTCGGCGCTCGGTGTTTTCCAACCCACCTTTCTACCCTTCAAAAAAGATCAGCCCATGCCAGCTTCCCTCATCAACGCGGTAGTCGATTCAGCGGTCAACGCTGGCGTCGTGCCGTGCGGGAATCAGCAGCCTGCGCAGATCAGTCATTACCCTCCACCTGTCAGTAGCTCGCCGGTGTGCGCAGTCGTATCACCGCCAGGCGTTGGCTTTTCGGGCTGATCAGCTTTTTTCTGCTGTTCCCACGCCCGTCTGAAAAAGCCCCCGCTTGAAAAAACTACTGAATTTCAGCTTCGGCTGAGTTGGCTTTTTGCCTGACTACAGGTGGTATTCATGTTTGTCCTTTCGAAAAACACCGCTCTCGCGGCGGCGTCCACGAGCCTGTTCGTTTTGCTGTGGAGCAGCGGGGCGATCTTCTCCAAATGGGGCCTGGCCCACGCGTCACCCTTTGCCTTTCTGCTGTTTCGCTTCGCTATCGCAATCTGCGGATTGGTGCTGCTGGTGCCGTTGCTCAAGCTGAAACTGCCCAAGGGCGGCAAGCCGATGGTGTATGCGATGGCCACAGGCGTGGTGTTGTTGGGGGCTTATCAGATTTTCTATCTGCTGGCCCTGGACCTGAAAGTCACCCCGGGAGTGATGGCGACGATCATGGGCGTGCAGCCCATTCTCACGGTGGTGATCATGGAGCGTCAGCGATCAGCCAGCAGAATGTTTGGTCTGACGCTGGGTTTGGCCGGGTTGATCATGGTGGTCTATCAGGGCATTGGTCTGGCCGGTATGTCATTGGCCGGTATGCTCTTCGGATTGCTGGCACTGGCGAGCATGACGTTCGGCTCGATCATGCAGAAGCGCATCACCGACAATCCACTCGGCACGCTGCCAGTGCAGTACCTGGCCGGGCTGTTGCTCTGCGGAGTCTTCGTGCCGTTCCAACCCTTTCATTTCGAACACAGCACCGGTTTTATCGTACCGGTGTTGTGGATGGGATTGGTGGTGTCGGTGCTGGCGACCTTGCTGCTGTATCGCTTGATCGCCCGGGGCAACCTGGTCAATGTCACCAGTCTGTTTTACCTGGTGCCGGCGGTGACGGCGGTGATGGACTACCTGATTTTCGGCAACCGGCTGGCGGCGTTGAGCATGCTTGGCATGTTGCTGATCATCATCGGTCTGGTGTTCGTATTCCGTAAAAACGCTTGAAACAAAACAAGGCCTGGGGCACGAGTTCCAGGCCTTTTTTATTTGGCTCGCGCATGCTCGGCCCGCACCGAATTCACATCGGCCGTACCACAAAACTACCTGGTAACCACCTCTTTAACCTTCACCACCGCCGTCTTCAACACCAACCACAACGCCGCCGCAATCAACACCCCGCCATAGATGTGCGCCATCGACAACGGCTCATCCAGCAACAACGCCCCCCACAACACCCCGAACGGCGGAATCAGAAAGGTCGTGGTCATCGACTTCACCGGCCCGACCGAGCTGAGCAAACGGAAGTAAATAATGTACGCAAGCGCTGTACACACCAGCCCCAATCCCAGCAGCGACAACCAGACACTCCAGCCACCCCAGCTCTCCGGTGGCTGGCTGATCACGCTGTAACCGAACAGCGGCAACAGAAACAACGTCGCCCCGAGCATGCTGCCCACCGCCGATAGACGACTGTCGAGACCACCGGCCTGATCAAGCCAGCGGCGCGCGAGGAACCCGGCGAAACCGTAGCAGGTCGTGGCGAGCAGGCAGGCGAGGGCGCCCATCAGCAGTTCCATGTCGAACGCCACCGGACCGGCTCGGGTCAGGATGCCCACGCCCAACAGCCCGAGGAACACGCCGCCAAGTTTGGCGGCGGTGAGCCTTTCATGGAAGAACAGACCGCCGATCAGCACGCCCATCAGTGGCGTGGTGGCGTTGAAAATCGCCGAATAACCGGCCGGCAGTACTTGTGCGGCCACCGAATACAGGGTCGCCGGAATCCCGGAGTTGATCACCCCGAGCAGCATCACGGTTTTGAGTTTGCCTTTGAAATCCCAGCTGATGCGCATCAGCCCGAGGATCACCAACAGACCGACCGCGGCAATCGATACGCGGAAAAAAGCAGTGGGGATTGTGCCAATCACCGGGGCGATGATGCGCATGAACAGAAAGCTCGCGCCCCAAATGGCGGCAAGCGATAACAAACGCAGAGTATCGACGGGGTTCACAGCGCGTTCCTTCCTTGATTAGCGCGCAAGTGTCGCGCCAGTCAGGACGCAAGGCAATGGTTGCGTTGCGTAACAAAGGGCCACTAAGCTCAGGCCCCACGATAAGAATCAGCCGCCGAGGTTTTACCTATGCCGCAGCAATGGCCAGCCGCCGACATCGCCCGAATGATCCTCGACGGCTTTGACGATTACCGCGAGCATTTCCGCCAGATCACCGACGGCGCCCGGGCTCGCTTCGAGCAGGCCAAGTGGCAGGAGACGCAATCGGCGTCGGCCGCGCGGATCAATCTCTACGAAGAAAAAGTCAGCGAAACGGTGGAACGGTTGCACATCGCGTTCGACGCCGACACGCTGGATGTCAGCTGCTGGCCGCTGGTCAAAAGCGCTTACATCACGCTGATCGACCTGCGCTTCGACGATGAACTGTCCGAAACCTGGTACAACTCGATTTTCTGCGGGCTGTTCAGCCACGACCTGATCAGCGACGGCTGCATGTTCATCCACACCACCCGACCCAGTCTGCGCCGGGCCCGCGCCGCACAAACCCGCACGTACAAGCCCCAGGGCCAGTTGTCCGGGATGCTGGCGAGCATTTTTGCCGACTACCGCTTCAGCGAGGATTACGCCAACCTGGCGGGCGACCTGAGTCGTCTCGAAGGGCAATTGCGCGAGAACCTGCCGGACTGGGTCTGCAAGGACCCGGAATTGAGCGTCGAGCTGTTTTCCTCGGTGCTTTACCGCAACAAAGGCGCGTACCTGGTCGGGCGCATCTACACCCAGGACGAACAATGGCCGCTGGTGATTCCGCTGCTGCACCGCGAAGGTCGCGGGATTCAGATCGATGCGCTGATCACCGATGAAGCGGACGTGTCGATCATCTTCTCGTTCACACGTTCGTATTTCATGGTCGACGTCCCGGTGCCGGCGGAGTTCATCGGTTTCCTCAAGCGCATTTTGCCGGGCAAGCACATCGCCGAGCTGTACACCTCGATCGGTTTCTACAAGCACGGCAAGTCCGAGTTCTACCGGGCGCTGATCAATCACCTGGCCAACACCGACGACCAGTTCATCATGGCCCCGGGCGTGCGTGGCATGGTGATGAGCGTGTTTACCCTGCCGGGTTTCAACACCGTATTCAAAATCATCAAAGACCGCTTCTCTCCGTCAAAGAACGTCGATCGCGCCACGGTGATCGAGAAGTACCGTTTGGTGAAAAGCGTCGACCGGGTCGGGCGCCTGGCCGACACCCAGGAGTTTGCCGACTTCCGTTTCCCGTTGAGCAAGTTCGACCCGGCCTGTCTGGAAGAATTGCTCGAAGTGGCAGCGTCCACCGTGTCGGTAGAGGGCGACACCGTGCTGATCCGCCACTGCTGGACCGAACGGCGGATGACGCCGTTGAACCTGTATCTGGAGAACGCCAACGACGCTCAGGTCCGCGAGGCGCTGGAAGATTACGGGCTGGCGATCAAGCAACTGGCGGCGGCGAACATCTTTCCCGGCGACATGCTGCTGAAGAACTTTGGCGTCACGCGTCACGGGCGGGTGGTGTTTTATGACTATGACGAGATCTGCTTCCTGACTGAAGCCAACTTCCGGCACATCCCGCAACCGCGTACGCCGGAAGACGAGATGGCGTCGGAACCGTGGTATTCGATCGGACCGCTGGATGTGTTTCCTGAAGAGTTTCCACCGTTTTTGTTTGCTGATTCGGGGCAAAGGAAGTTGTTTGATCAGTTGCATGGTGAGTTGTACAACGCCGATTACTGGAGGAGCTTGCAGGAGGCGATTCGGGCGGGGAAGGTGATTGATGTGTTTCCGTACCGCCGTAAAGGCCTCGACAACGAGTAACCGTATTCGCACGATCTATGTAGCTGCTGTCGAGCCCCGGCGAGGCTGCGTTCGGCTGCGAAGCAGTCGTCAACCCAATCACCTCGGTTTACCTGAAACACCGCGCTGGCTGATTTTACGACTGCTTCACAGCCGAACGCAGCCTCGCTGGGGCTCGACAGCTGCTACAAGGGATCTCGTTCGCCCTTTAAATCTGCGACAATCCGCCCCCTGCGCCACTAGACGACTTATTGCGTACCTGATGACTGACGAATCGCCTTCCATCGACAAACTGCTGAAAAACCTCGATCACGCCATGCTTGCCGACCGCCACCGGCTGCGGCGGCAGTTGCTTGAGCTGCGCAAAAAACCTGACGAAGCCAAACTGGCCCAGTGGGTAACGCGCATGCAGGCGTCCTGTGATCAGGTGTTGGCGCGGCGAGCCAGCCTGCCGGTGATTCGTTATGACGACAACCTGCCGATCGCCGCCAAGCGCGACGAAATCAAAGAAGCGTTGCTCAAGCATCAGGTGCTGATCATTGCCGGTGAAACCGGTTCGGGTAAAACCACCCAGTTGCCGAAGATTTGTCTGGAAATCGGTCGCGGTCAGCATGGCCTGATCGGCCACACCCAGCCCCGTCGAATCGCCGCCCGCAGCGTGGCGAGCCGGGTCGCCGAAGAACTGGCGACGCCGTTGGGCGCGGTGGTCGGCTATCAGGTGCGGTTCGAAGATCAGAGCGATTCCAACACCCTGATCAAGCTGATGACCGACGGCATCCTGCTGGCGGAAACCCAGAACGACCGTTACCTCGAACGCTACGACACGATCATCGTCGACGAAGCCCACGAACGCAGCCTGAACATCGACTTCCTGCTCGGTTACCTGAAAACCCTGCTGCCGCGTCGTCCGGACCTGAAAGTCATCATCACCTCGGCGACCATCGACCTGGAGCGTTTCTCCAAGCATTTCGATGATGCGCCAATTGTCGAAGTCTCCGGCCGCACCTTCCCCGTGGAAACCTGGTATCGCCCGCTGACCCTGGAGCAGGACGAAGAGGGCAACCGCGTCGAGGATGACTTGACGGTGGATCAGGCGATTCTTGCCACCCTCGACGAAATCGCCGCGTTCGAACGCAGCGAGCGCAAGAGCCCCGGCGATGTGTTGGTGTTCCTGCCCGGCGAGCGTGAGATTCGCGACGCGGCGGACATGCTGCGCAAGGCCCAGCTCAAGCACACCGAGATTCTGCCGCTCTACGCGCGGCTGTCGCCGGCCGAACAGCAGCGGATTTTCCAGTCGCACCCAGGCCGTCGCGTGGTCCTGGCGACCAACGTCGCGGAAACCTCGCTGACCGTGCCGGGCATTCGTTACGTGATCGATAGCGGCACCGCGCGCATCAGCCGTTACAGCTACCGCGCCAAGGTCCAGCGCCTGCCCATCGAAGCCATTTCCCAGGCCAGCGCCAACCAACGTAAAGGTCGATGCGGACGGGTCGAACCGGGCATTTGCATCCGCCTCTACGGCGAAGAAGATTTCATCGGTCGCCCGGAATTTACCGACCCGGAAATCCTGCGCACGAACCTCGCCGCCGTAATCCTGCAGATGCTGCACCTGCGTCTCGGCGAGATCACCGATTTCCCGTTTATCGAGCCGCCGGATGGCAAAGCCATCAGCGACGGTTTCAACCTGCTGCAAGAACTCTCGGCGGTCGACCGCAACAGCCAGCTGACCCCGCTTGGCCGCCAATTGGCGCGGTTGCCGGTGGACCCGCGCATGGGCCGCATGTTGCTGGAAGCGGCGAAACTCGGCAGCTTGCAGGAAGTGCTGATTGTCGCCAGCGCCATGTCGATTCAGGACCCGCGCGAGCGTCCGCCAGAACGTCAGCAAGCGGCGGATCAGGCGCATGCTCAGTGGAAGGATGTGGACTCGGACTTCGCCGGGCTGGTCAATCTGTGGCGTGGTTTCGAAGAACAGCGCCAGGCGTTGACCGCCAGCCCGCTGCGTAATTGGTGCCGCAAGAACTTCCTGAATTACCTGCGTCTGCGCGAATGGCGCGACTCCCATCGGCAGTTGAGCCTGATCTGCCGCGACATGCAGTTGAGCCTCAATAAAGAGCCGGCGGATTACCCGAAACTGCACAAAGCCGTGCTCTCGGGGCTGCTCAGCCAGATCGGTCAGAAAACCGAAGACGGTGACTACCTCGGCGCCCGTCAGCGGCGTTTCTGGATTCACCCGTCATCGGGCCTCGGCAAGAAGCGTCCGCAATGGCTGATGGCCGCCGAACTGGTGGAAACCACCAAGCTCTACGCGCGCATGGTCGCCAAGATCGACGCCGACTGGATCGAACCCTTGGCCGGGCACCTGATCAAGAAAAACCACTTCGAACCCCATTGGGAGAAGAAGCGCGGTCAGGTGGTGGCCTTCGAGCAAATCACCTTGTTCGGGCTGATCGTGGTCGGTCGCCGACCGGTGCATTACGGGCCGATCGACCCGGTGGTGTCTCGTGAGTTGTTCATTCGTGAAGGTCTGGTACGCGGCGAGATTCAGTCCAAGGCCAAGTGCCTGACGGCCAATGCGCAACTGCTGGAACAGCTCGACGAACTGGAAGCCAAGGCCCGCCGTCGCGACATTCTCGCCGACGAAGAAACCCTGTTCGCCTTCTACGATGCGCGACTGCCGGCGGAGATCCACCAGACCGCGACCTTCGACAGCTGGTATCGGGTCAACAGCCAGAAAGACCCGCAGCTGTTGATCATGCGCGAAGAAGACGTGTTGGCCCGCGAGGCGAGTGAAGTCACCGCTTTGCATTACCCGGACACCTTGCACATCGGTGATCTGGAATTGGCGCTCAGTTACCACTTCGAACCGAACCATCCACGCGACGGCGTAACCCTGCGAGTGCCGGCGCCGTTGTTGCCGATGCTGCCGCCGGAACGTCTGGAATGGCTGGTGCCGGGCGTGATCGAGTCCAAGTGCATCGCGCTGGTGCGCAACCTGCCCAAAGCGTTGCGCAAGAATTTCGTACCGGTGCCGGACTTCGTCAAAGCCGCATTGCAGCGCATGACTTTCGCCGAGGGCTCGCTGCCTCAGGCGTTGGGTCGTGAACTGTTGCGCATGACCGGTGCGCGGGTCAGCGATGAAGCCTGGGCCGAAGCGTCGCAGCAGGTCGACAGTCATTTGCGGATGAACCTGGAAATCGTCGACGGCCAAGGCAAGTTCCTGGGCGAAGGGCGTGATCTGGCGGAACTGACCGCACGCTTTGCCGAAGCCAGTCAGGCTGCGTTGGCCGTGCCGCAAACCGCGAAAAACCAGCAACCGGTGGAGCCGAAAGTGTTTGCCGCCGTCGCCGAGAAAACCCAGCAGAAGATCGCCGGGCTATCGATGACGGTGTATCCGGCGCTGGTGGAAGAGAGCGGCACGGTCAAGGAAGGACGTTTCTCGACACCGGCCGAGGCAGAGTTTCAACATCGCCGCGCCTTGCAGCGTTTGCTGATGCAGCAACTGGCCGAACCGGCGAAGTTCCTGCGCAGCAAGTTGCCGGGACTGACCGAATTGGGCCTGATGTACCGCGACATGGGGCGCATCGACAGTCTGGTCGAAGACATCCTGTTGGCCAGCCTCGACAGCTGCATTCTCGAGGGCGAAGACCCGCTGCCACGCGATGGCGCCGGGTTGGCCTCACTGGCCGAACGCAAGCGCGGCGGCTGGACCGAGCACGCCGAGCGCCTGGCCAAGCTGGCGCTGGAAATCCTCAAGCTCTGGCACGGCCTGCAAAAACGCTTCAAGGGCAAGATCGACCTGGCGCAAGCCGTGGCGTTGAACGACATCAAGCAGCAGCTCAGTCATCTGGTGTATCCGGGCTTCGTCCGTGAAACCCCGATGCAGTGGCTCAAGGAGCTGCCGCGTTATCTGAAAGCGGTCGAGCAGCGCTTCGAGAAAATCGGCGCTCAGGTGCAGAGGGACCGGGTCTGGAGTGGCGAGTTATCTGGCCTGTGGACGCAATATCAAACGCGCGCCAACAAACATGCCCAAGAAGGCAAACGCGATCCGCAACTGGAGCTCTATCGCTGGTGGCTGGAGGAATACCGGGTTTCCCTGTTCGCCCAACAATTGGGGACCAAGGTGCCGATCTCCGACAAGCGCCTGAACAAGCAATGGACCCAAGTCGAACCGTAACCCCCTGTGGGAGCGGGCTTGCTCGCGAAGGGGCCGTCAGCTTCAACATCAATGTTGACTGATACACCGCTTTCGCGAGCAAGCCCGCTCCTACATTAGGTACGCGTTGCTCTCGCAAAAGGCGCCAAACCCCAATGTTTATGGCAAACTTCGCGCCTATAAACGCCGGCCCCGCGGTTTTGAGCTTTCACAGGTCTGGGCGGATCGGAATAAAGCGATGCCAGGTTTGCTCCCCCTGACGGGAGCAGATCCTTTGTGTGTTGGTACGTCGGTGCCAACACTTTCTGCCTGAACAGATTAGAGAAACGACCATGCATAACGTCGTCATCAGCGGCACCGGCCTGTACACCCCGGCCAACAGCATCTCCAACGAAGAGCTGGTGCAGTCTTTCAACGCTTACGTCGCGCAATTCAACGCCGACAATGCCGACGCCATCGCGCGCGGCGAAATCGAAGCGTTGACCGAGTCCAGCGCGGCGTTTATTGAAAAAGCCTCTGGCATCAAAAGCCGCTTTGTCATGGACAAGGAAGGCATTCTCGACCCGCAACGCATGGCGCCACGCCTGCCGGAACGCTCGAATGACGAGTGGTCGGTGCTTTGCCAAATGGCCATCGGTGCCGCCGAGCAAGCCTTGCAGCGCGCCGGCAAGACCGCCGCGGACATCGACGGCGTGATCGTCGCCTGCTCCAACCTGCAACGGGCCTATCCGGCCATCGCCATCGAAGTCCAGGAAGCCTTGGGTATCCAGGGTTTCGGTTACGACATGAACGTCGCCTGCTCTTCGGCGACCTTCGGCATTCAGGCGGCGGCCAACAGCGTGCAACTGGGCCAGGCCCGGGCGATCCTGATGGTCAACCCGGAAGTCTGCACCGGGCACCTGAACTTCCGCGACCGTGACAGCCACTTCATCTTCGGCGACGCCGCGACTGCGGTGATCATCGAACGTGCTGACCTGGCGACGTCCAAGTACCAGTTCGATATCGTCAGTACCAAGCTGCTGACCAAGTTCTCCAACAACATCCGCAACAACTTCGGCTTCCTCAATCGCGCGGCGGAAGAGGGCATCGGTGCCAAGGACAAACTGTTCGTGCAGGAAGGCCGCAAGGTGTTCCGCGATGTCTGCCCGATGGTCGCCGAGCTGATCGCTACGCACCTGGAAGAGAACACGCTCAACATCAGCGACGTGAAACGCTTCTGGCTGCATCAGGCCAACCTCAGCATGAACCACCTGATCGTCAAGAAGCTGCTGGGCCGCGAAGCCACCGAAGAAGAAGCCCCGGTGATTCTCGACACCTACGCCAACACCAGCTCCGCCGGTTCCGTGATCGCGTTTCACAAGAACCAGGACGGTCTGGCCGCCGGTTCGCTGGCTGTGCTCAGCTCGTTCGGCGCCGGTTACTCGATTGGTAGCGTGATTCTGCGCAAGCGCTGAGTTCGTCAAAAAAAGATCGTCCGAGTTCGGACGATTTTTTTTGCGCAGACAAAAAAACTCGCGTTGCTGTATCGGACGGATGATGGGGACCGATACAGCAACGCGAGTTTGGTAAAGCAGCTCTGGCTTCCTTGCCCGAGCCGTGTAGCGTGGATCAGAACTTGGCTTCTGCGTCCAGTTGCAGGGTGTTGATTTTCGAATCCCGCAGGGTGGCGTTGGTGTAGTCGGAGTCAGCCATTAAGTACGTCGCGCCGAGGGAGAAGTTCTTGTCGATCTCGTAGCTCACTTTCAGCTTGCTGCCACGCGAACCGGTGAAACCGTTGGCGAAGTCGGAGTCGGTGAAGGCGCCGACCACCGCGTTACGCTGTACGTCGCGGTAGTTGTAGTCCACTCCGAAGCCGTAGAACTTGGTCTTGACGCCAGCCAGCCAGCCCATGTCCTGATCGTTGCTGGCATCGTCGTTGGTGACGATTTGACCGTAAAGCGACAGCGGCATTGGCAGGCCGCCGATGTCGAGCTGACCAAAGCCTTCGTACAGTTTGAACTGTTCGTTCGCAGTGTTGCCGTTGACGGCCAGTCGGCATGTTGCCGCGGCACACGTATTGTTGATGTCGTTGTCGTTGTCGTAAGCGTAGAGACTGCCGCCCAGAGTCATTTTCAAGTAGTCGGTGATCGCGAAACGCGCGCCCAACTGGCCGGCATACAGACGCAGGTCATGACGGAACTGCTTGCCTTCGCCGTCGACGTTGTCCTTGAGCGTGTAGTGACCGGCGCTACCGAACATCTCGACAGGGCCCAGCGCGTGCTTGTAGGTTGCTGCCAGACCTTCAGGGCTGATGTCGCTATCCCAGATGATGTCGCCGGTGCTCACCCACGGTTGCGGCATCTTGCCGCCGATCAAGTGCAGGTCCTTGATGGCCGTCGGGTGGTAATCCACGTAGCCCTGGTCCAGCCAGATATCCTTCTTGGTGAAGTTGTTGTCCAGGCTCTGGTTGGTGGAGCGCGAATCGTTGTCGCTGCCCGTGGCGATCCGGATGCCGGTGTCGACTTGCGGGTTGATTTCGGTGTAGGCACCCAGGCGGACACGAATGCGTTGACGGTCCTGGTCGCCAGTGTTGGAAACACCATCGTTCTTGACTGTTTCCTGACGGAAACGAACATCGCCTTTGAACTGGGTCTTGGCAGCCCACGCCAGTTTCTGGTCGAAGGTGCTCAGTTCATTGGTTTTCTTCGCGGTCGCCGCGATCTGCTCGTTGGTCTCTCGCTGAGCCTGACGGGCGATTTGCTGGTCTTTCTGATCGCTGGCCAGCTCGGCTTGCAGTTCGGTGTACTGCGCAGGAGAAATCGAGCCGTTTGCCTTGAGCATGTCGAGCAGTTTGGCGTCGACTGCGGCGCTGGCCGGAACACTCATGGCCAGCAGCAACCCACCACACAAGGCCGCCGCAGTTTTCGTGGAAGCAAGACGCATATCAATCTCCGAAGATGTAATGGGATGACTGAGCCATCCAGGACACAACCGACCGTTGACGGACGGAAAACAGTGGCCGGCTATAGAATCCGGCGCTCTAAAAACAGGCGCCAGTATCGCGATGGTTTATGACAGTGCAGTGGCAAGATGATGGCGTCTCGATGACGATACAAATATGGCGTACACCCTGGCCCAGAGCCCTGTCGGCGGATTGCTCGTGTGGATTTTTTGGCGATGGGCGATACTCGCCGGGCTTTCACGCAAAGAAGTAGGGAAGAACTGATGCCGCTGCAACGTCTGGAAAGTCTGTCCGAAATCGCGTCGCAGACGTGGGACGCCCTGGTGCCCGAGAATCAGCTCTTTCTGCGCCACGCCTTTCTCAGCGCACTGGAAGACAGCGGCAGCGTCGGCCCTCATTCCGGCTGGCAACCCGAGCATTTGCTGCACATCGAAGGCGATCGCCTGATCGCCGCGTTACCCAGTTACCGCAAATGGCATTCCTACGGCGAGTACGTGTTCGATCACGCCTGGGCCGATGCCTGTGAGCGTGCCGGTATCGATTACTACCCCAAGCTGCTGACGGCTGTGCCGTTCAGTCCGGTCAGCGGTCCGCGTTTGCTGGCGGCCACGCTCGAGGACGGTTTCGAACTGTTGAAAAGCCTGCCGGGCTACCTTGAAATCGAACAACTCTCCAGTGCCCACATCAACTTCACCGACCCGTTCACTGACGCAGCATTGGCCGAGCAGCCGGGCTGGTTGCAGCGAATCGGCTGTCAGTACCACTGGCAGAATCGCGGCTATCGGGATTTTCAGGACTTCCTCGACGTCCTCAGTTCGCGCAAGCGCAAGCAGATGCGCAAGGAACGCGAACAAGTGGCGGGGCAGGGCATTGATTTCGAATGGCTTGAAGGTAGGCAACTCGATCAGGCGCAGTGGGATTTTGTCTATGCCTGCTACGCCAATACCTACGCAGTGCGTCGGCAAGCGCCGTACCTGACGCGGGAGTTTTTCAGTTTGCTGGCCGAGCGCATGCCAGAGTCGATTCGTGTGGTGTTGGCCAAGCAGGGCTCACGGCCGGTGGCCATGGCCTTCAGTCTGGTGGGCGGCGACAGTTTTTACGGTCGTTACTGGGGCTGTCTGGCGGAGTTTGATCGTTTGCACTTCGAGACCTGTTTCTATCAGGGCATGGACTACGCGATTACCAATGGCTTCCAGCGTTTCGATGCCGGTGCCCAGGGCGAGCACAAGTTGATTCGCGGGTTTGAACCTGTGATCACTCATTCATGGCACTACTTGCGTCATCCCGGCCTGAAAGCTGCCGTCAAAGACTTCCTGCAGCAAGAGCGCGTTGGCGTGCTGGCGTATGCCGAGGAAGCGAGGACAGCCTTGCCTTACCGGCAAGACTGATGGGGTGCAGACCAGAGCGGGGAAACGATCAGGCAGGAAGATTCAATCGATCCCGACAAACCCACCTGTCTGGTGCTGCCACAACCGCGCATACAACCCGCCATGGGCCAGCAGTTCGGCGTGGCTGCCGGTTTCGGCGATCTTGCCTTTTTCCAGCACCACCAGCCGGTCCATGCGGGCAATGGTCGAGAGCCGGTGGGCGATGGCTATCACGGTTTTGCCCTGCATCAGGGTTTCGAGGCTTTCCTGGATCGCCGCTTCGACCTCCGAATCCAGCGCCGAGGTGGCCTCGTCCATGATCAGGATCGGCGCGTCCTTGAGCAGCACGCGAGCAATCGCAATCCGCTGACGCTGGCCGCCGGAGAGTTTCACCCCGCGTTCACCGACGTGGGCATCGAAACCGGTGCGGCCTTCGGAGTCCGACAACAACGGGATGAACTCATCGGCGCGGGCCTTGTGTACCGCTTCCCAAAGTTCGGCGTCGGTGGCGTCGGGTTTGCCGTACAACAAATTGTCGCGGATCGAGCGATGCAGCAGGGACGTGTCCTGGGTGATCATGCCAATGCGCTCGCGCAGGCTTTCCTGGCCGACTTCGGCAATGTTCTGGCCGTCGATGAGGATGCGTCCGCCCTCCACGTCATAGAGGCGCAGCAGCAGGTTGACCAGGGTTGACTTGCCGGCACCGGACGGACCGATCAGGCCGATTTTTTCACCGGGCTTGATGGTCAGGTTGAGGTCGCCGATGATCCCGCTCTTCTTGCCGTAGTGGAAATCCACGTGCTCGAAACGCACTTCGCCACGGGTGACCGCCAGCGGTTTGGCCTGCTCTCGATCGGTGACGCTGACCGGTTGAGAAATGGTCTGCAAACCGTCCTGAACCATGCCGATATTTTCGAAAATGCCGGTGACCACCCACATGATCCAGCCGGACATGTTGACGATGCGGATCACCAGGCCGGTCGCCAGGGCAATCGCGCCTACGGTGATCAGCGACTGCGTCCACAGCCACAGGGCCAGGCCGGTGGTGCCGACGATCAGCAAGCCGTTCATGCTGGTGATGACCACGTCCATGCTGGTGACCACCCGGCCGGCCAGTTGGGCTTTTTCGGTTTGTTCCTTGATCGCTTCGCGAGCGTATTGCTGCTCGAAGTTGGTGTGGGCGAACAGCTTCAGGGTGGTGATGTTGGTGTAGCCGTCGACGATCCGCCCCATGAGTTTGGAGCGCGCGTCGGAGGACACCACCGAGCGTTCCTTGACCCGTGGCACGAAGTAGTAAAGGGCACTGATGAAGGCGACGATCCAGGTCAGCAGCGGGATCATCAGGCGCCAGTCGGCTTCGGCAAACAGCACCAGCGAGCTGATCGCGTAGATCAGCACGTGCCACAGCGCGTCCACCGCTTGCACAGCCGAATCGCGCAGCGAGTTGCCGGTCTGCATGATGCGTTGGGCGATGCGCCCGGCGAAGTCGTTCTGGAAAAAATTCAGGCTCTGTTTGAGCACATAACTGTGGTTCTGCCAGCGGATCAGGCTGGTCATGCTGGGGCTCAGGGTCTGGTGCACCAGCAGGTCATGCAGGCCAACAAAAATCGGCCGAAAAACCAGGGCGACCACCGCCATCCAGGCCAGCTCGATGCCGTGTTCCTTGAAGAAATCGACGTTAGGTGTGCCTTGGGTCAGGTCGATGATGCGACTCAGGTAACTGAACAGCGCCACTTCGATCAGCGCACCGATCAGACCGACGAACAGCAGGACAGCAAAACTCGGCCAGACCTGCTTCAAGTAATAGGTATAAAAAGGGAGAACCCGATCCGGCGGAGCGGCCGTCGGGGCATCGCGGAAAATGTCGATCAGTTTCTCGAAACGGCGATAAAGCATCAGTTCTCCGCCCGCGCACGGGCTCTCCTTTGAACAGTGTGAGCGGCGCACTCCGGCAGCCGCTCAAGACTTCCTGTGTAGCTTAGTCGATGACTTTGGCCGACTTGATGAACACAGGGTCGGCTGGCACATCTTTCATGCCGCCACGGGTGGTGGTTTGCGAGTTGACGATGACGTCCACCACGTCCATGCCTTTCACGACTTTACCGAAGACCGCATAGCCGTCACCGCTGTCGAGGAAGTCGTTGTCTTTGACGTTGACGAAGAACTGGCTAGTGGCCGAATCAGGATTAGAGGTGCGGGCCATGGACAGCGTGCCACGGACGTTATGCAGACCGTTTTTGGACTCGTTCTTGATCGGTGCCTTGGTTTCTTTTTGCTGCATTTGTTGAGTGAAACCACCACCCTGGACCATGAAGCCCGGAATCACACGGTGAAAAATCGTGTTGTTGTAGAAGCCGCTGTTGACGTAATCAAGGAAGTTCTTGGTACTGATCGGCGCCTTGACCGGGTCCAGTTCGATCTCGATCTGGCCGTTAGTGGTTTCCAGCAGCACGTGCGGCGCCTTGGCGGGCGTTGCGGCCATCAGGTTGGCGGCAAACAGAACGGAGCCAGCGACGAGGGCGATTTTTTTCAGCATGGGTCAGTGATCCTGAGTGAGGTGGTGTCGACTGCGGTGAGAAACTCGAGCAGCGTTTGGTTGAACATTTCGGGTTGATCCAGCGGGGTGGCGTGGCGCGAATCGGCGATCACCACCAGCCGCGCATCGGGCAGCAGTTTTACATAGGTTTCTTTCAGCGAGACCGGTGTGTAGTCACGGTCGGCGCTGACGATGAGGGTTGGACAGGAGACCCGCGAAAGTCGTTCCTGAACCCCCCAGCCAACGATCGCATCGAAGCTGGCGAGATAAGCATGTTTGTCGTTTTTTGCCCAGCGCTCGGCCATTTTTTGTCGCAGGTCAGCCTGTTCGCGTTTGGGAAACAGCTTGCCGCCCAGGGCCGTGCCGATGGCGCCCAGACTGAGGACGCGCATCAGGCTCCAGCGCTTGAACCACTGCCAGTAATCGTCGCGGCTGCGTAGTTTGACCTCGGGCGCGCTGTTGACGATGCACAGGCTTTTGAGCAATTGCGGCTGGTCCACGGCCAGTTGAAAACCGATCATGCCGCCCATGGACAGGCCCACGTAATGAGTGGGGCCGAGGTTCAGGTGTTCAATCAGGGCGATCAGGTCGGCGCTGAACCCGGCGATGCTGTAGCGCTCGCGGGGTTTGTCGGAGCGACCGTGGCCGCGTACATCCGGGACGATCACCCGGTAGCGGGCCGACAGCGCCGGGATCTGCTGTTCCCAGTCCAGGGTGCTGGAACCCAGCCCGTGGACCAGCAGCAACGGCGTGCCGTGGCCATATTCCTCATAGTGCAGGTTGCAACCTTCGTGTTCAAAATAGGCCATGCGTACACTCCGTGTCAGGCTTGTTCAGGGGCGGCGAAAGGTGCATCCAGCGGCGCAGTGTCGAAAGTGCGCAGCAGTTCGATGAGAATCTGCGTGGCCGGACCCAAGGGTTTGTCCTTGTTCGAGTACAGATAGAAGCTCGGGTTGCGGCTGCCACCCTGGTCCAACGGTAGCAGCTTGAGCAGACCTTCCTTGAGTTCCCGTTCGATCATGTGCCGAGGCAACCAGGCGAAACCCAGACCGCTGCTGACAAAAGTTGCCGCGGTGGCCAGGCTGCCGACGGTCCAGCGCTGTTCCGCGCCGAGCCAGCCGACGTCCCGTGGCTGCTGGCGACCGGAGTCGCGGATGACCACTTGCATCTGGGATTCCAGATCCTGGAAGTTCAGTTCGCGGTTCAGACGATGCAGTGGGTGTTCGGGGTGAGCGACAGCCACAAACTCTACGTCGCTCAATTCCGCACCCAGGTAACCGGGAATGCTCAGGCCGGTGATGGCCAGGTCGGCCACGCCTTCGAGCAAGACTTCCTCTACGCCGGATAAAACCTCCTCACGCAGACGCACCCGACAGCCACGACTTTGTGGCATGAACGCGGTCAAGGCGCGGACGAGGCGGGCGCTCGGGTAGGCGGCGTCGACCACCAGCCGCACTTCTGCTTCCCAGCCTTGTTCCATGTGATGGGCCAGGTCCTCCAGCTGACTGGCCTGTTTCACCAATTGCCGCGAACGGCGCAGCAGCACGCCACCGGCTTCGGTCAGCACCGCTTTGCGGCCGTCGATGCGCAACAGCGGCACGCCGAGCTGGTCCTGCATGCGCGCCACGGTGTAGCTCACCGATGATTGCGAGCGGTGCAGCGCTTCGGCGGCCTGGGCGAAACCGCCGTGGTCGACCACGGCCTGTAACGTTCGCCATTGATCAAGGGTCACGCGGGGCGCTTTCATGAATAGCTCCTCTTGTCCTAAGCTGGCAGTCCTTATTGGAGACTGCTGAATGAAAAAGCTTTGTTGTGTGGTATCGGGTTGTGTGCTGCTGGCGATGCTGCCGCTGACGGCGTTTGCCTATCCGATCGACGTTGAAAAACAGCTGAACGGCTTGAGCATCGACTACAACGCGTATGACACGGATAGCGACATCGCCTCCATTCAGGTGAACAACTACGGCACCACCGATGCGGCATGTAAGGTGGTTTTCAACAATGGCCCGGAAGCGCCACGCACCCGCAATATCGAAGTGGCCGCTGGTAAACACAAAAATGCCACCGCCAAGTTCAACCGGAGCATCATCAAGATGCGTATCAAACTGACCTGCACCCCCAAATGACCCCAAACGGAGCACGCCCGCCAGGCATGCTCCGCTTATAAACGAATTTATTGATGGTTTATAGCAGTTATTTGCGCTTTTTCATCGATTTAACTCTGTTTAACCTTCACTCCATCGACCTACAGCATTCTCAGATGGAGGCTACATCCCATGTCCCGCGTTCTGATCATCGAAAGCAGCGCTCGTCAGCAAGACTCGGTTTCGCGTCAACTGACCCAGACCTTCATCAGCCAGTGGCAAACCGCCCACCCGATCGACCAAATCACCGTTCGAGACCTGGCCGTCAACCCGGTGCCGCATCTGGACATCAACCTGCTGGGCGGCTGGATGAAACCTGCCGAGCAGCGCAACGACATCGAACAGGTTTCCCTGGAACGCTCCAACCAGTTGACCGACGAACTACTGGTCGCCGATGTACTGGTCATGGCCGCACCGATGTACAACTTCGCCATCCCGAGCACCCTCAAAGCCTGGCTCGACCATGTGCTGCGTGCCGGTGTTACCTTCAAGTACACCGACACCGGCCCGCAAGGCTTGCTCAGCGGCAAGCGTGCCTACGTGCTGACTGCGCGCGGCGGGATCTACGCCGGCAGCACCGCGGATCACCAGGAACCGTACCTGCGTCAGGTCATGGGCTTCATCGGGATCCACGACGTGACCTTTATTCACGCCGAAGGCATGAACCTGGGCGGTGATTTCCAGGAGAAAGGCCTGAGCCAGGCCAACGCCAAGCTTTCCCTCGTCGCCTGAGGCTTTAATCGCCAGATAATCCCTTGATGTTCAAGTGGCCTGGCGCAACCCCTTCATGGCTTTACGCGCATCAAACCTCCCTTTGCACTTGTTGCTCCTGAGTGCTGTAGCCCGATTGAACGCTTTAGCGAGATCGGGCTTTTTTTTGCCCGCGATTTGATGGACGGGCATAAAACCTTGTGGGAGCGGGCTTGCTCGCGAATGCGGTGCGTCATTCAAGATTGATAACGACTGGCATGCCCTCTTCGCGAGCAAGTCGGATCGCCGCACCGCCGCTCCCACAGGGTTTTGTGTTGGCTGCCTGTTCGCGATAACGGGCAAAAACCGCTATCGTCGCCGCCATTCGAAACGAGGCGAGCATGGGCTATCTACTTTTTGTCACGCTGATTCAGGCGTTTTCCTTCAGCTTGATCGGCGAATACCTGGCCGGTCATGTCGACAGTTACTTTGCGGTGCTGGTGCGAGTGGTGCTGGCGGGGCTGGTGTTCATTCCGTTGACCCGCTGGCGTTCGGTTGAACCGGCGTTCATGCGTGGCATGCTGCTGATCGGCGCGTTGCAGTTCGGCGTGACCTACGTCTGCCTGTACCTGAGCTTTCGAGTTTTGACGGTGCCAGAGGTGTTGCTGTTCACCATCCTCACGCCGCTGCACGTGACCTTGATCGAAGACGCGCTGAACCGGCGCTTCAATCCGTGGGCTTTGATCGCGGCACTGGTGGCGGTGATGGGCGCAGCGGTGATTCGCTACGACCGGATCAACCCCGATTTCTTCATGGGCTTCCTGCTATTGCAACTGGCCAACTTCACCTACGCCGCCGGGCAAGTGCTCTATAAGCATCTGGTGGCCCGCCATCCGAGTGATTTGCCGCATTACCGGCGCTTCGGTTACTTCTATCTCGGCGCATTGGCGGTGGCGTTGCCAGCGTTTCTGCTGTTCGGCAAACAGAACTTCCTGCCCCAAGCGCCTCTGCAATGGGGCGTGCTGGTGTTCCTCGGCCTGGTCTCGACTGCGCTCGGGTTGTACTGGTGGAACAAGGGCGCGTGCCTGGTGAATGGCGGGACGCTCGCGGTGATGAACAACCTGCATGTGCCGGTGGGGTTGTTGATCAATTTGCTGATCTGGAATCAGCATGAAGAACTGGGGCGGTTGTTCCTGGGTGGGGCGGTGATTCTGATGGCGGTGTGGATCAGTCGGTTGGGCGTCAGGCGAGAAATGCTGCCGTTGCGGGAACGGCCATGACGGACCTGATCGCCGCCATCGAGCAGATCTACAAGCCTGCAGGTATGACGTTAACGGATGAAGCTCGGCGCGAGGAGGAGAGTGCCGAATACGGCGCCTGCCGCTTCGGCCTCGATGGCCAGGTGATTGTCTTCCGAGTGGCGAAAACCACGCCGACCAAGATTGGCCAATTCGTCACGCTCTGGAAGCGGCCAACGCCTGCCAGCGAAATTGCACCGCTCGACACCGGCGATGGCGTCGCCTTTGTGGTGGTGAGTGTTGCTGATGAAACCCATCGCGGGCAGTTTGTGTTTGACCAGAAGATACTGGCCGCCAAGGGTGTCATGTCGATTGATGGCGAAGGTGGCAAGCGGGCGATTCGTGTCTATCCGCCATGGTCCAGACCCGTCGCCAAACAAGCGATGAAGACGCAGCAATGGCAGCTCAAATACTTCCTTGCGCTTGACCAAAGCGGTCATGCCGATCCCGTTCAGGTGCGCCGACTCTTCAAAAAATAGACACTAAACCCCTGTGTGCGAGCTTGCTCCCACAGGATACTGCGGTGTTACATGACGTGTTTTTCAGTCTCGGGAATATGGCTTGCGCCCAACATTGCCGGTAACAACCCCGCCCGCAAATCCCCGCCACTGGGCTGCTGATAAAGGCTCAAGCCAAACTCCGGCAGCACCGCCAGCAGGTAATCGAAAATGTCCCCCTGAATCCGCTCGTAATCCGCCCACGCCGTGGTGCCGGTGAAGCAGTAGATTTCCAGCGGAATACCCTGCGCGGTGGTCTGCATCTGGCGGACCATGCAGGTCATGTTCGGCTGGATTTCCGGGTGACTCTTCAAATACGCCAGTGCATACGCGCGGAAGGTCCCGATATTGGTCATCCGCCGACGGTTGGCCGACATCGCCGCCACATTACCCTGGGCTTCGTTCCAGGCCTTGAGTTCAGCCTGCTTGCGACTGATGTAGTCGGTCAGCAGATGCACCTGGGACAGCTTCTGCTCTTCGTCATCGCGGATGAATCGCACGCCACTGGCGTCGATGAACAGGCTGCGCTTGATCCGTCGTCCACCGGATTGCTGCATGCCGCGCCAGTTCTTGAAAGACTCGGACATCAAGCGCCAGGTCGGAATCGAAACAATCGTTTTATCAAAATTCTGCACCTTGACCGTGTGCAGCGTGATGTCGACCACATCACCGTCGGCGCCGACTTGCGGCATCTCGATCCAGTCGCCGACTCGCAGCATGTCGTTGCTGGTCAGCTGCACGCTGGCGACGAACGACAGCAGGGTGTCCTTGTAGACCAACAGAATTACCGCCGACATGGCGCCCAGACCCGACAGCAGCAATAGCGGCGAACGGTCGATCAGCGTGGCGACGATGATGATCGCGCCAAATACGTACAAGACCATTTTCGCCAGTTGAATGTAGCCTTTGATCGAGCGGGTACGGGCATGTTCGGTGCGCGCGTAGATGTCGAGCAGGGCGTTGAGCACGGCGCTGATGGCCAGCACCAGAAATAGAATGGTGAACGCCAGCGCCACATTGCCAAGGAAAATCAGGCTGGTCTTGCTCAGCTCCGGCACAAGGTGCAAGCCGAACTGGATCACCAGCGACGGCGTCATCTGTGCCAGGCGATGAAAGACCTTGTTGTGGCGTAAATCGTTGACCCAGTGCAGCGCTGGCTGGCGGCCAAGCATTTTGGTCGCATGCAGGATCAGATAGCGCGCCACTCGTCCGAGGACCAGCGCAACCACCAGTAATACCACCAATGCCAGGCTGGAATGCAGGAGCGGGTGCTGATCGAGCGCACCCCAAAGGTCTTGGACGTTGAGCCAGAGCTGTTTGATATCCATGGGTAAAAACGGTTCTTCTGTAGGACGCGACGGGGCGATTAGAGCATTTAAGACGCTTTGGGTGACGTTTGAGGACAAACGACGCAAAAAAAAAACCACTGTTTAGCGCCGTTTGTATAAAGAAACTCGGCCTGAGCGCTCGAAACCGTTACCCTATGCAGCTGTTTTTTTGTATTTCTTCGAGGTAGCACCCGTGTTTTCCCAATTCGCCCTGCACGAACGCCTGCTCAAAGCCGTGGCCGAGCTTAAATTTGTCGAGCCAACGCCTGTGCAAGCAGCGGCTATTCCGCTGGCGCTCCAAGGGCGTGACCTGCGGGTGACAGCGCAAACCGGTAGCGGCAAAACCGCTGCATTCGTTTTGCCGATCCTCAACCGTCTGATCGGCCCGGCTAAAGTCCGCGTCAGCATCAAGACCCTGATCCTGCTGCCGACCCGCGAGCTGGCTCAGCAGACCATCAAGGAAGTCGAGCGCTTTGCGCAGTTCACGTTCATCAAGTCCGGCCTGATCACCGGCGGTGAAGACTTCAAGGTCCAGGCTGCCATGCTGCGCAAGGTGCCGGACATCCTGATCGGTACGCCGGGCCGGATGATCGAGCAACTGAACGCCGGCAACCTCGACCTCAAAGAAGTCGAAGTACTGGTCCTCGACGAAGCCGACCGCATGCTCGACATGGGCTTTGCCGAAGACGTCCAGCGTCTGGTGCAAGAGTGCACCAACCGCCAGCAGACCATGCTGTTCTCCGCCACCACTGGTGGTTCGGGCCTGCGCGAGATGGTCGCCAAGGTGTTGAACAACCCTGAGCACCTGCAGCTGAACAACGTCAGCGATCTGAACGCGACCACCCGTCAGCAGATCATCACCGCTGACCACAACCAGCACAAAGAACAGATCGTGAACTGGCTGCTGGCCAACGAGACCTACCAGAAGGCCATCGTGTTCACCAACACCCGGGCCATGGCTGACCGTATCTACGGCCGTCTAGTGGCGCAGGAATACAAAGCGTTCGTCCTGCACGGTGACAAAGACCAGAAGGATCGCAAGCTGGCCATCGACCGTCTGAAGCAGGGCGGCGTGAAAATCCTCGTCGCCACCGACGTTGCCGCTCGCGGCCTCGACGTGGAAGGCCTGGACCTGGTGATCAACTTCGACATGCCACGCAGCGGCGACGAGTACGTTCACCGCATCGGTCGTACCGGTCGCGCCGGCAACGATGGCCTGGCCATCTCGCTGATCTGCCACGGCGACTGGAACCTGATGTCGAGCGTCGAGCGCTACCTCAAGCAGAGCTTCGAGCGCCGTACCATCAAGGAAGTCAAAGGCACCTACGGCGGACCGAAAAAGGTCAAGGCTTCGGGCAAAGCCGTTGGCGTGAAGAAGAAAAAAGTCGACGCCAAAGGCGACAAGAAGAAAACCGGCGCCAAGGCACCGACCAAACGCAAAATCGCCAACCGCCCGAAGACCGACGCCCTGTCGCTGGTCAGCAAGGACGGCATGGCGCCGCTCAAGCGCCGCAAGCCGGAAGCGCCGGCTGCTGAATAAGGCGCGGTAGCGATCCAATAAAAACCCGGACAGTGTCCGGGTTTTTTTACGTCAAAAGATCTTAGGCTGGGCGGACTCCTACAAGGATACGTTGGGTGTTCGCAAATGCCGAGCTGCCGAAGGCTGCGATCCTTTGATCTTGCCCTTTAGCTCTCGGCCTTTTTCTCTGCTGATTGCAGCTCCTTGAGGCGCTGATCAATCAACTGGCACTTGTCCGGCAAATCCTTGCTGGCCGTCTCCAGGTCCATCTTCTGCAACTCATCATTGATCTCCTTGGCCTTGGCCGGGTTCTGCTCAGTGATCTTGGCGACCTCCTTGGCCAGCTGTTCGCGCTTGGCGGTGGCTTCCTCGGGGGGGCAGGCCCAAACGGGGAGGGCACAGGCGAGGGTGGCGGCGAGGGTGAGTTTCAGCAGGGTGGTTTTCATGGGTGAGCCTCATTGATCAATGTCCACGACGTTATTGAGTTGAGGGTTCCTCGATCCAGAAAGTTCAGGCAATGGAGCCAAACCAGCGTTCTAGAGCGTTCGCAAAAAACATTCTGGACGTCTTATTGACGTCAGAATGATGGCAACTTAACATTGCGCCATCATATTGATATTACTTCGCCGTTTCGAGGGACCGAACAGGCCATCCGCACGCTGATGCAATGGTCGTTTACGCCACGCTTTGGACCTTCTGACCCAAGCGCGCATTTATCCCCTTATGACGTAATCGCTCTGCAAACGCCCCCAGCGTCTGCCGTGTCGGGACGGCTGTGTCTGTGAATTGCTCATTCCATTCTTGCCGATCGAAACGAGACCTTTTGACATGGACGTTCGCCACTACGCCTTCCTCGCTGGCCAGCCCTCTGCTGCGGTCAAAAACCGTGAGCACTTCTGGGGTATACCCAAGCGCGGTTT
This sequence comes from Pseudomonas sp. PMCC200344, assembly GCF_030053095.1. Classification (NCBI taxonomy): domain Bacteria; kingdom Pseudomonadati; phylum Pseudomonadota; class Gammaproteobacteria; order Pseudomonadales; family Pseudomonadaceae; genus Pseudomonas; species Pseudomonas sp. PMCC200344. The sequence continues at coordinate 1,674,689 of NZ_CP125618.1, forward strand.
GGCGTTCCTGCTGGCTAACGTCATGTTCTGGCAGCCGATGTGGGCGCAGGCCGACGGGATTGTGGTGGCCACGCCGGGCACTAGTCTCGGTCAGGCGGGCAACGGGGTGCCGATTGTCCAAATCGCCACGCCGAATGGCACCGGGCTGTCGCATAACCAGTTTCACGATTACAACGTCGGCACCCAGGGTGTGATCCTCAACAACGTCGCCGCGCAGACCGGTGCGACACAACTGGGCGGCATCATCGTCGGCAACCCCAACCTCACCAACCGGGTCGCAGCGCAGACCATCCTCAACGAAGTGATCGGCGGCAGCCCGAGCCAGTTGCGCGGTTACACCGAAGTGGCGGGGCAGTCGGCCCGCGTGATCGTCGCCAACCCTTACGGCATCAGCTGCAATGGGTGCGGGTTCATCAACACGCCGCGCGTGACCCTGACCACCGGCAATCCGGTGCTGGACAACGGTCGACTGGATCGCTTTCAGGTGGATCAGGGCAGCGTGTCCATCGACGGTGCCGGGCTGAACGCCAACAATGTCGACCGCTTCGAAATCATCACCCGCAGCGCGAAGATCAACGCTGAGATTCAGGCGAAAAACCTGACCATCGTCGCCGGTCGCAACGACGTCAATGCCGACAGCCTCAATGCCACCGCCCGCGCCGATGATGGCAGTGCCAAGCCGCAACTGGCTATCGACTCCTCGGCGTTGGGCGGCATGTACGCCGGTGCGATCAAACTGGTCGGCACCGAGGCCGGCGTCGGGGTGAAACTCGATGGCAACCTGGCGGCCAGCGGTGGGGATATTCAGCTGGATGCCAACGGGCATCTCAGTCTGGCGCAGACGTCAGCCACGGGCGCAGTCAACGTCAAAGCGGCCAGCCTCGATGCTCGCGGCCCGGTCTACGCTGGCACCGCCGTCAACGTGCAAACCCAAGGCAACCTGACCAACCAGCAAACTCTCGTCGCTCGGGACAACATCACCCTGAGCGCCGGCGGTGTACTGACCAACAACGGCATCATCGAGGCCGGAGTCAACGCCGACTCCAGCCGCAATGCCACGGGCGATGTGAGTCTGAGCGCACAGAATCTCAACAACACCGGCAAGAGCGTGGTGGCCAGCCGTAACCTGACGGTCAATACGAGCCAAACCCTGAGCAACCAGAACGGCACGCTGAGCGCTGCGCAAACCGCCAACATCACCGCCGGGACGCTGGACAACCAGAACAATGGGCGAGTGTTGAGCAGCGGTGTACTGAACGTCATGGCCAATCAGGTCTTCAACACCAATGGGGTCATCAACAGCACGGGCAATTTGACGGGCACGATCGGTCAGTTGAACAACAGCAATGGCGAGATTTCCAGTGCCGGCATCACCCGGCTCAACGCGATCGCACTGAACAACCGCAGTGGCCAGGTCCTGGGCGATCTGGGTTTGAACATCGACCTCAGCGGCGTCTTGGATAACCGCGACGGTGTATTGGGTTCGGGCAAGAACGTTGATCTCAAAGCCGCCAGCCTCGACAACCGCGACGCCGGCGTGGTGGTCAGCGACGGAAGCCTTACCGCGCGCATCAGCGGTGTTCTGGATAACCAGAACGCCGGTGAAATCAGCGCCAAGGGCGCTATCGATGTGCGCACCGGCAGCCTCGACAATCGGGGTGGCAAAGTCAGCGGCAAAGACACGCTGACTGTCAGCAGCAATTCTGCCGATAACCGCGGCGGGGTGATCCAGGCCGACAAACAGCTGAAATTGCAAATCGGCCAACTGGATAACCGTGACAAAGGCTTGATCAGCGGCAAGGCCGGTATCGCCTATGACGGTACTCGCCTGGACAACCGTGACGGTTTGCTCAGTGCCATCGGCGCGGTCACCCTCGACGCCGATGAAGTGCAAAACGCGGCCGGGCGGATCTCCAGCCAAAGTGACCTCACCGCCACCATTGGTCTTCTGCAACAACAAGGCGGGGCATTGGTTGCCCAAGGCAATCTGAGCCTGACCGGCACGACCCTCGATAACAGCGATGGCGGCCTGATCGGTACCACTAAAGCGCTGACGCTTAAAGTCGACGACATCGACAACCGCGCAGGCGAGCTCTCCAGCAGCCTGTTGCTGAAGGTCGAAGGTCAGCGCCTGAACAACAGCGACGGCGGGAAAGTGCTGGCCGCTACCGATCTGGAAATGGTCGTTGCCAAACTGATCAACCAGAATAAAGGTCTGATCGTCGCCAAAGGCGCGACGACGCTGACCGGCACCATGCTGGATAATACCGGCGGCACCTTCGACAGCCTCAAGGGGTTGGTGATCACCCTCGACAATGCCTTGCTCAATGGCCAGGGGCTGATCAGCAGCGAAGGGACTTTGAGCGTCAATGCGGCCAGCCTCGACAACAGCGCCGGCAGCCTGAGCAGTGCCGGTGCGTTGTCCGTGACCAGTCGTGGCGCCTTGGTCAATCAGGGTGGCTCGATCAGCACCGACAACACTTTGACCCTTGATAGCGCCAGCCTGGATAACAGCCAGAAAGGCCTGATATCCGGCAAAGACACCACCCGCGTCGTCACTGGCAACGTAGATAACAGTCAGGGCGGGCGTCTCATCAGCGGCGCCACCCTGGAGCTCACTGCCAAGCACATTAATAACGCCTCCGGACGCATTGCCAGCCAGCAAGCGTTAACCGCCTCGGTCACCGGGCTCGACCAACAGGGCGGTGAACTGTTCAGCCAAACCAGCCTGAGCCTGGACCTGAACAACGGCCAACTGAACAACCAGAGCGGTCTGATCAACGCGCCGTTGCTGATGTTGAAAAACCTCAAGGACGTCAACAACCAGAAGGGTGAAATCTCCAGCGCTCAAGCCTTCACACTGGCGGCTCAGAACCTGGACAACAGCAATGGCAAATTGCTGAGCAATCAGGGGCTGACCCTGCGCATCGCACAAGCCCTGAACAACCTCAAAGGCGTGATTTCCGCCGCCTCCCTCGATAGCCACAGCGACAGCCTCAACAACAGCGAAGGCTTGATCAGCAGCCACGATCGACTGGAACTCACCACTGACAACACACTGGATAACCAGCAAGGTGCAATCATCGCTGACGGTGAACTGCTGCTCACTGCCGACACCCTGGACAACCTTGGCGGCGATATTGCCGGCAAGTCCGACGCCACCGTTAAGGTCAAAACCCTCGATAACCAGAAAGGAAAACTGATCACCACCGGTGTGCTCAAGTTGACCGCCGCCACTCTCGACAACCGCCAAAAAGGTCTGCTCGGTTCGACCAAAGCCATGACCCTGACGGTAGATGACCTTGATAACCGCGGTGGTGAAATCAGCACCAACGCCGACTTGTCGATCACCGGCAAAAAGCTCGACAACAGCGATGGCGGCCAGGTTTTCACCGGTCAGGCGCTGACCCTCACCGTGGACCAGTTGCTCAACCGCAACAAAGGTCTGCTCAGCGCCACTACTGCGCTGAACCTGCAAGGGCGTTTGCTGGATAACAGCGGCGGCAATTTTCTCAGCGTGCAAAACATGCACTTGAACCTGACCGGCGCGTTCGACAACAGCCTGGGCCAGGTCAGCAGCGAAGGTGCGTTGACCGTCAAAATCACGCAACTGACCAATACCGAGGGCAGTCTTTCCAGCGCCGCCGGTCTGAAGCTTACCAGCGACGGCACCGTCAGCAACCAGGGCGGTGCAGTGGTCACCGATGGTGCGCTCACACTCACCAGTGCCAGCCTCGACAACCGCCAGCAAGGCAGCATCAGCGGCAAAGGCGCGGTGACGGTCACCACCGGCGCGTTCGATAACAGCCATGGCGGCAGACTCAACAGCGCCAGCACCTTGAATCTCATTGCGGGTCAGGTCACCAACCAGGACGACGGCCGCATCGGCAGCGAGGGCGCCTTGACCGCTTCGGTCACCGGGCTGGATCAGCAGGGCGGCAAACTGTTCAGCAACAACAGCCTCACATTGGACCTGAACAACGGCCAGTTGAATAACCAAAACGGGCTGATCAATGCCCCCGGTGCCTTGCTGCTCAAACAACTCAAAGGCGTCAACAACCAAGGTGGTGAAATCTCCAGCGCCGAAGCCTTCACGCTGACCGCGCAAAGCCTGGACAACAGCAACGGCAAATTGCTGAGCAATCAGGGCCTGACCCTGCGCATCGCCAACGCGCTGGACAACGTCAAAGGCCTGATCGGCGCTGCGTCCCTCGACGCGCGCGCCGCCAGCCTGAACAACAGCGGCGGTAGCCTGACCAGCCGCGGTGACCTCGGACTGACCGTCGACGGTTTGTTGCGCAACGATGCCAAGGGCCTGATCAACGCGGCTCAGCTACTCAAAATCGGTAGCGCCGAATTCAATAACCAGAGCGGCACGGTGCTTGGCGCCAGCGCCGTCATTCTCAACGCCATGGCGCTGAACAACCGTGATAGCGGGTTGATCAACAGCAAGGGCAATCTGACCCTGACTGCCACTAACCTGGACTCCAGCAACGATGGCGAAGTCTCGGCCAAGGGCGATATCGACCTGACCCTGACGTCCCTGACCCAGGACGGTGGCCGCCTGCTCGGCGACAAAGCTGTCACCGTGGAGCTGGCCAACGGCGACCTGGACAATCGCAACGGCCTGCTCACGGCCAAGGGGCCTCTGACCCTCAAGCACCTGCGCGATCTCAAAAACCAGAACGGCGAAATCTCCAGCAACCTCGGTTTCGATGTGATTGCCCGCGCGTTGAATAACAGTGCCGGCAAACTGATCAGCAATCAGCTACTGACCGTCAATGGCACCAGTCTGGTCAACCAGAAGGGACTGATCTCCGGCTGGCAAGGTCTGACCGTCAATGGCGATAGCCTCGATAACCGCGACAGCGGCACACTCTCGAGTCGCAACGGTGATGTTGCCGTGGACCTCAAGGACGCCTTGCTCAACAGCAATGCCGGGGCATTGGTCAGCCAGGGCAGCTTGAGCGTCAAATCAAAGAGTTTGGATAACAGTAACAAAGGCATCCTCAGCAGCGCGGCAGGACAGACCCTTACCCTGGGCGAGTCCCTCAACAACAACCAGGGCGGCCTGATCGACAGCGGCGCCGCACTGGACATCACCGCCGGCGCATTGACCAACGCGGGCGGCACGATCAACGCGCAAGAGGCGATCAATGCCACGGCCACCGGCCTGGACAACACTGCCGGGAGCATCGCCGGCAATGGCGCAGTGACGCTGGATCTGCTCGGTGCATTGACCAATACCAGCGGCAAACTGGCCGGCGCCGGCCCGGTGCTGATCAAGCGCGTTACCGACCTCGCCAACCAGAACGGCCAACTCGCCAGCCAAAGCACGCTGACTCTCCTGACCGGTTCACTGGACAACAGCAACAACGGCACCATCGCCGCCAAAGACGCCTTGCAGATCACCGCCAGCGGCGCGGTACGCAACAACGCCAACGGTTTGATCTACAGCCAGAGCGCCGGCCTGAACGTGCAAGCCGCCAGCCTGGCCAATGGCAAAGGCGCGATCCAGAGCCAGAACGGCCTGACTCTCGACGTCAGCGGCGACCTCGATAACCAGAGCGGCAAAGTCATTGCCGAGAACGGCGTGGTGACGGTCAAAGCCGCCAGCATCGACAACCGCGGCGGCGTGCTGTCGAGTATCAAAGGCGCCCTTGAAGCGCGAACCGTTGGCGTGTTGCGTAACGGCTACGACCTCAACAACAACCGTCAGGGCGGGATCATTCAAGGCCAGGGCCTGACGCTGTCGGCACTGGCCGGCCTGGACAACAACGGCGGACGGATCTCGGCGCAAGCCACTGACGTGAGCATCACCACCGCCGCGTTCGACAACCGCAATGGCGTGCTCTACGCCAAGGGCGTGATCGGCGTGACCGGCACCAGTCTGGACAACGGTAACGGTCAGATTGCCGGTAACCGTATCGACCTCAGCCTCAGCGGCGCTCTGAACAACCGCGCCGGTATCGTCGAAAGCGACACCACGCTGACCGTCAAAGCGGCTAGCGTCGATAACCAGACTGGTCGGCTTCGCTCCCTGGGCAATACCGGCAAGACCAGCTTCCAGATTGGCGGATTGCTGGATAACCGTAATGGCGTGCTCGAGACCGCCAATACCGACCTGACCTTGGCCGTTGGCAGCTTTCTGAATGCCGGTGGCCAACTCAATCACGTCGGTCTTGGCCGGTTTGATATCTCCACCGCCAACGTCATTGGTGCCGGAGGCGGCATCACCACCGCCGGCACTCTGGATCTAAATGCCGATACCTGGACCAACTCCAGCGTCATCCAGGCCGGGCGTTTGAACGTTAACGTCGGTAATTTCAGTCAGACTGCTAGTGGCAAGTTGCTGGCCTCTGACTACTTGCAAGCTCGTGGTGGTAATTGGACCAATGATGGCCTGATCGCCAGCGATGGCGTGTTGGATATGCAGTTGGGCGGCAGTTACAGCGGCAACGGGCGGATGTCGAGCATTGGCGGTCTTTCCCTGACCGCGGCACAACTGAGCCTGAACGCAGCCTCAAGCATCGCGGGTGGTGGTGATTCCACGGTCAAGATTGGCGGACAACTGACCAACGCCGGGCGGCTGACTTCCAATGCCGACCTGACCATCGAAGCCGGTAGCCTGAACAACACCGGAACGCTGGGGGCCGCTCAAAACCTCGACCTCAAAACCCCGTCGCTGCTCAATGATCGCGGGCTGATCTTCAGCGGTGCCGACATGACGCTGAGCGTCGGTAACTTCACCAACCAGAACGGTGATCTGTACGGACTGGGCAACGTGGTGATTGGTGGTTATGGCGGTGGTGCTGTGCGGGCCGCTGGTGTCCACAACATTTCCGGCGCAATGGAGAGCGGTGGAGCATTCACGATTAACGCTGATGTGTTCCAGAACCGTACTGATGGCGCCGTCGCGTCTGGCGGTCGCAAGCTGGTGTCGGGGTTTATCGCCAATATATGTAATGACTGCAAAGGGGACTATTACACCTTCACGCTGGCTGCCCGTGAGGTCTACGAAAGTGTCGACAACGACACCAGTGCCTCGGCGCTACTTACAGCCGGCAAGGATTTCGTTTTCCAGGGCGGCAGCTTCCTCAATAGCAAAAGCACTGTGAGCGCCGGCGGCAATATCACTATCAACGCTGACAGTCTTCAGAACATTGGTTCGAAAAGCGGGACTATTGAGCGCACGCGCCTGTACAAGGTCTACGATATGAGCGCGGGCGGTACCGGGCAGTTTTTCTCCGATGTCCTGACGCCCTACAACCAGCGCAACAACCCTGATTTCCCTTATGTGTATTACCTTGATCTGGAAGACAATATCCACAAGGCCATACCCAAATCGGCTCGCGGCAGAGAGCCGGGGCGAGACGGTGAAATGTATGAAGCGGTCTCCCTCAAAGACGCCGATACGGGTGCAACCGTCGATACACGCAGCGTCTATAACATCGTACTGCCCGGCCTGAAATACGGATTCGAAAACACGACGCTATCCCAATACGACCCGAACAACCTGCTTGAGCCGCCGAGCCAGCTGTCCCAGTACACACTGCTCAGCGACGTTGAAATCGCCAAAGACAGTGGCGGTACCGCAGGTGTAGGCAGTACTCGTAATGCCGTTATCCAGGCCGGTGGCAATGTAGCGATCACGGCTACCCAGGATCTGCAGAACAGCGTCATCCACCAGGACTACAGTGCCGGCGGCGGCACCAACAAAGTCGCGGATACCAAGGCGAGTGGCACCGGCACCACCGTCATCAGGCTCAATAGCCAACTTCCGCCCGACCTTGCCCAGCAGCAAGTTAACCCCCTGACATTGCCGGGCTTTAGTCTTCCCACCGGGCAGAACGGCCTGTTTCGTCTGAGTACTCAGGACACGAGTGATCAGGCGCCGGTTGCAGGCTCACTGCATCCGCCGGGTTGGACGGTGGGCGGTGAAAACGTCATCACCCAGGGACACGTGGTCGCCGCTAACAGCGGTGGTCCGCGCAGCTTGCAGGTCAACACCCCGACGGCCGTCTCCAGCAGTGACCGCGCCGTACTCCCTGCCAGGCGCACACCGACCGTGGCAACGGACGTCGCCAGCACACTCGACGTGACCGTCAAACTCGATGGCTCTAATGCCGACGCGCATACGAAAGCCATCCAGTCCGCGATCGGCATTCGTCCCCTGACGCGCGTCACCGGCCTGCCGGATGTGAAAGCGCCGGCCAACGGCCACAAATACCTGATCGAAACCAATCCGGTACTCACCAACCTCAAGCAGTTCATGAGTTCGGATTACCTGTTGGGCAACCTCGGCTACGACCCGGACACCAGCGCCAAACGCCTGGGTGACGGCCTCTACGAACAGCGCCTGATCCAGCAAGCAGTTGTCGCTCGCACCGGCCAACGCTACATCGACGGCCAGACCACCGACGAAGGCCTGTTCAGGTACCTGATGAACAACGCCATCGCCAGCAAGGACGCACTGAATTTGTCCATGGGCGTGAGCCTGACCTCGCAGCAAGTCGCGGCGCTGACCCACGACATCGTCTGGCTCGAAGAGCACGAAGTGAATGGCGAAAAAGTCCTGGTGCCGGTGCTCTATCTGGCACAGGCCGAAGGCCGTCTCGGCCCGACCGGTGCGCTGATCGCCGGTAAAGACGTGACGCTGATCGCCGGTCAGAACCTCGATAACGTCGGCACGCTGCGCGCCACCAATAACCTGTCGGCGACGGCGGGCAAGGACTTGGTCAACAGCGGTCTGATTCAGGCGGGTAATCGTCTGGATGTGCTGGCGGGTAATGACGTCATCAACAAATCGGGCGGCATTCTTGCTGGTCGTGATGTGAGCGTGAACGCGATCATGGGTGACGTGCTCAACGAGCGCACCATCACTTCGCAAGACAGCAATACGCGCTTTGGTACGCAACATCACGACTTCGCTGACAGCGTCGCGCGCATTGAAGCCGCCAATGACCTCAACGTCTCGGCGGGGCGGGACATCAACAATATTGGTGGCGTGCTGCAAAGCGGCCGTGACATGGACCTGAATGCCGAACGGGACCTCAACGTGTCCTCGGCACAGGTCATCAACAGTGTATTCCGCGACAAAAGACACAACAGCAGCGACATCACCCAATTGGGGGCCACCGTCAGCGCCGGCCGTGACCTGTCGGCCCAGGCTGGGCGTGATATCAGCGTGATCGCCAGCCAGATCGATGCCAAACGCGACATCGCGATGTCGGCAACCGATAACCTGATCATCAGTTCTGCGGCGGACGAAGAGCACTCCCTGTCCAAGAGCAAAAAGCTCACCCGGCAGGAAGATCATGTCAGCCAGGTCATGTCGGGTATTACGGCGGGCGGCGACGTGGCATTGGGTGCCGGTCAGAATCTCGCCGTGGTCTCCAGCCGCATTACCGCAGGCGACGAAGCGTATCTGGTAGCGGGCGACAGACTCGACATCCTTGCGGCGCAGGACACTGACTACTCGCTATACGACAAAAAGAAAAAAGGTTCCTTCGGCTCGAAGAAAACCAAGCGCGATGAAGTCACCGATGTGAAAAACATCGGCAGCGAAATCACCACTGGGGGCAATCTGACCTTGGTCAGCGGTGGGGACCAGCGGTATCAGGTGGCCAAGCTTGAGAGTGGCAAGGACATTACGCTGGACAGTGGTGGGGCGATTGTTTTTGAAGGGGTAAAAGACCTGCATGACGAGAGCCATACCAAAAGTGATGGTGATGCCTTCTGGACCTCATCGAAAGGCAAGGGCAATACCGACGAGACACTGCGCCAGACCCAGATGATTGCCAAAGGCAACATCACGATCAAGGCCGTCGAAGGTCTGCAAATCGACATTAAAGAGGTGAATCAGCAAAGCGTCAGTCAAACCATCGATGCGATGGTCAAGGCCGATCCGCAACTGGCCTGGTTGAAGCAAGCCGAAGCGCGGGGCGATGTGGACTGGAGGCAGGTCAAGGAAATCCATGAGTCGTTTAAGTACGAGAACTCGGGGTTAGGCCCGGCTTCGCAGATTATCATCGCGATTGCGTTGGCTGCCGTCATGGGGCCGATGATGGCCGGCATGAACACGATGTTGCAGGCGGTCGCGGTGAGTGCGGCGACAAAGGCCACTGTCAGCACCATCGACAACCGGGGCAACCTTGGGAAGGTAATCAAGGACGTTACTTCGAAAGACAGTATCAAAGGCTATGTGACAGCCGCTGCGACAGCCGGCGTGATGCAAGGGCTCAATTACAATCCGGGCGCACTGGGGCTGGATGCCAAGAGCATGCAGATTGTGGCGATCAAGGTCACCGCCGATGCTCTGATCAAAACGGCTGTCTACGGCGGAAGCCTGAAGGACAATCTGGCCAGTTCGGCTGTCAGCGTGGCCGCAAGTATTGGTGGCGCTGTGGGGGCTGGGGAGATTGGCGATCTGAACCTGCCAGAGGGCGGTTTGGCAAAAATCCTCTTGCATGCGGGCTTGGGTGGTTTGCTGGCTGAAGCGATGGGCGGTGATTTCCGCACTGGAGCGTTGGCGGGTGGCGCTAACGAAATACTGGTCGGATTGCTGGGTGACAAACTTCTACCCTCAAACCTCGTTCCGGGGTCTGCGGAATACAACCAGGCCCAGGCCAACATTCTCGCGCTATCGCAAATTGTCGGTGTGCTAGGCGCAGCGGCTTCTGGCGGGGATGTCGGGGTTGGCGCTGCAGTGGCGGCGAATGCTACGCAGTACAACTACCTGACTCACCAGGCGTTTGACGAGGTTGATAGTTGCCTGTCGGGCAGAACTTGCTCCACTCAGGAGCAGAAAGACGCGGCGATAGCGAAGGCGGAGGAGACCAGCGAATGGCTGGACTCGCAGATGCGTAGCATCTGTGAAAAAGCCCCACAGAGTGACGGCTGCCGAGTGGCGGTCAACACAGCGATAAAATATGTTGCCATGCAGGATGCCTGGAATGTAATGCATAAGGATGTGGTGCGCTCTTCGCAAAATGCGTTCAACTATCTCTACAACACGGAAGGTGCGTCCGGGCGTCTGGTAACCTATTTGAATACCATCGACAACCGAACCAACTTCTTCGGGGCCAGCAATGTTTATGAACAACAAATGGGTATTGGTGCCAGTTGGTTTGGTGGTGCGGAGATGGTTTCCAGAGCACCTGTGACTGGGTTGGGGGCCGACGGTAACGCGTCTTATCTGTCCTTTGCCGCCGGCTGGTTCTTAGCTCCGGTTTTTGACTGGCGTAAAGCTGCTGGGGATGCGCTGATCACTGGCGGCTTTAATAACTTCAAGGATCTATACAACAAGGCTGTCACTGACCCTGTCGCTTGGGATATCAAGCAATTGAAGGATGAACAGACTATCCTGCAGCCCATTCATCAACAGTACTTGGGGGATCGGAGCAGCTTTCAGTGGATTTCCAACGTCATGACTGATGTTTCGGTTTGGCCAAATTCTTTTATTGATCAAAAACAAGGTGTTGTCGGCGGAGTGAATATTTTGGATTATCGATCTAGAGTGGAGTTTGGTTGTAAATTGCTGGGATATTCCAAGAGTCAGGGCTGCACACCATGAGTGAAATAAATTACCCGCGTCGCAAAGTATTTACGGCCTTCTTCCTCTGCCCCTTGGTGCTGGGATTTTTCGCTGGTATTTTCAAGTTCGTTGCACTGCTCGCCCATTTGGCGAGCACTCCACGGCTGTTGGGCGAGGTAAGGGGCGCGGAACTACTATTGATGCCAGTGGTGGCTCCGCTCATCGCGCAGGTGGCATTTTTTCTGCCGTTTCTGGGGTTTGCACTGATGGTTGCGTGGCTGAAAGTCAACAGGACTCCGCGCGCCTGTGTGGTTCTTTCCTTGGCGGGGGGCTGCCTTGCCATGTTGTGGGCATTGTTGTTTGTTACGGCTGTAGTGCGCGGAGTCAAGAACGCCCAATTCTCGGATTATATTTTTGAAATGCTCATGATCTTCGTCGCTTCAACCGCTACTTGCTGGTTGGCGGCACGCTTTTTCTTGCCTGAGACGAGCCACACCAAATGTTGAAGCTGTTAGAGCGGAAAGGAACTCTCATTAGCCAATGTCGAATCAAAATTAAAAGCCTACTTACGCTGCAGTTTTAACTGTTCATGTAAGTCTGGCAGGATTTTTTGGGCAGGGGGCGGCCAAACAGGTAAGAGCTTTCACTTTTGTTATTCAACGTGATAAACGGGGATAGACCAGGTTTTTCTGTGTTGCACTTTAACGATCTGAAATAGTGTGAAATAGATAGGGAGATTGTTTTTCGTGGGATTGACTAAGCTTTTGGCATCATTAATTGTGAACGGATTCACCGTATGCCACGCAGAGCACGTCTCTTGATGCTAGGTGTTCCCTTGCATCTGATTCAACGAGGAAACATTAGATAAGTTTGCTTTTTTTCAGAGGATGATTACCTTTTTTATTTAAAGCTGCTTGCTGAGCAGGCCAACAAAAGTGCGTGTGAAATTCACGCGTGGTGTCTTATGACTAATCATGTCCATTTGTTGATTAGCCCTTATGAGTACAGCAGTACCAGCTCGCTTATGCAAGGAATAGCAAGGAAAAAGGGGACAAGGAAAAAGGGGACGGATTTGAATGGCACTTACTTAACATGTTTTGCGTGCCCATTTTTCCTGACATCTGCCCTTGCTGACCGACGCGGTTTGGTCAGTAAGGGGTAGGCTTGAGGTCTTCGTTTTATGGCTCGCGGCTCGATACGACCAGGCCGATTCCCGACGCGCCTCTGAGCAATCAACATCAATAAATTCGACAGGCCATCCTCGTCTTCGGGGCTGCCATATTGTCGCAAAGCCAGCCATAGCTGAAGGCTGTGTTTGAAGCTCAGTTCGCGAGGCAAGCAATCCGCTAACAGAGCCGATTGCGCCATGAGCATTCGGATCAGATTGTGTGCCAACAGATAGACCCATAACTCCTTGACTGCCATGCCTGGGGTTTTGCAGCTTAACTTTCCAAGTCCTAGCGTAGCTTTGAGATTGCGCAGATCCAACTCGACATGCCATCGACCCTTGTACAGCGATTTGAGAGCTGTTTTGGGTGTCTGCTTCGGGCAATGCAACGTGGTGACCAAAGTCTTTCCACCCGCCTTCAGCTCTCGCACTGTCAGTCTTTCAGGCGCCTGTTCGTAATGCGTTTGACTCATCCACGGCGGTCTTCTTGCAGGCTTTTTCAATTCGATCAGGTGATCTTCCGAACCCAGACTTTGCCCTAGGCGAAAGTCCGTGCTGCGCCGTCGAGCACCGTATTGTTCGAACACGCCATCGACACCTCTTCGTTGCAACTCACACAGCAAGAAGTAGGTAGCGTAGTAAGCGTCGCCCAATAAAATGTCGCCTGTTTTCAGCGTGTCGAGCATTGATCTGAGCAGCGTTTGCTCATCGCCGCCTTTGCCTCGGAAGCGCCCAAGGGCGGCATCCAAGACGGCGCCGCTGGAAAGGCAAACGATGCCAACCACGCGACACAGGGGAAAACCAAGACCGACTTTCTGGCCGCGTGACTGCGGATAGGCACCCTGATTGGCCGCAGTGTCGGGCATGCTGACCGTCGTGCCGTCCACCAACCGTACAGGCCGTCCCATCCAGCGCCACGACGAGGGTGCGTTATCACTTATCGAAGCACCGGTGTGCCTGACCAGCGTAGAAACCATTTCCACAGGTAGGCGTTTTCTGGCTTTGCAGTAGGCGCCCGTGCGAGTGCTACTGGGCTTCATGCCGCCACATGACCGTTTAATCGACAAGTCGTTGACGGCGTTCTGGCAGGAACGGTCGGCACTCATTGCTTGAGCCAGAAACATGGACAGCGTTTCAGTCGGCGGAAACAGACGCTCCCGATATTCCGGCAGTGCAGACTCGACGCGCTGTAAGAGCTCGGGAGACGTGAGGAGATTGAAAAACGCATAGGCATCACAGTCCGAAGCGTGTCGATGAAAACGTTGCTGTTGATGCTGGAGAATTTCACGTCTACGATTCATTTGGGGCTGTGTCCTTGGTTCGTCGGGGTGTGTTCGCAACTATCACCGTAGACCAAGACCAGCCCTTCTTCATTTTTTGCTTTCAGCTCAAGTGGTTAGCAGCTAAGTAAGTGCCATTCGGGACGGATTTATTTATTTGGCTTGTCCAGAAAATAAATCTGTCCCCTTTTCTATAATGGCACCGCCTTGGGTATTTACCTGAAGGGGGTTACTGGTAAGGCTGGTGATTTTTACAACGAGGCTACAAGTGAGAAATAGAAATATCATTGCGAAGTTAATAATGTTTTCTGGGTTGGTCTGTATGGTGTTTTCGGTGTTCTGTTTGATGTCGCTAGTGGTTTCGGCAGTGGTAGTGGCGTTGATTTCGCTAGTATATACGATGGAGTTCAACAGTGTGTTCATATGGCTGGGACTGCCGTTGACTGTATTTATGAGCTTACGATGGTTTTATAAAAACACTGCTTATGTGAAATTACTTCTTGATAGTTGATATGGGCGAATAAAGCGGGGGGCGGACTCTGAGGGATGTACGGGAATGGATTTGTTTGGCTTGGCCAGTCCTGAATATAGATTAGAAGGTGTAAGCCTTATTCAGGGCGGGACAGTGTTTTCGTAAAGGGGGCGTCCAATTTTCGTGGGCCGACAGCCTCAGTACCGATACCCACTGCATGGAAAAAGGGGACGGATTTATTTATTTGGCTTGTCCAAAAAATAAATCTGTCCCGAATGGCACTTACTTAGCTGCTAACCACTTGAGCTGAAAGCAAAAAATGAAGAAGGGCTGGTCTTGGTCTACGGTGATAGTTGCGAACACACCCCGACGAACCAAGGACACAGCCCCAAATGAATCGTAGACGTGAAATTCTCCAGCATCAACAGCAACGTTTTCATCGACACGCTTCGGACTGTGATGCCTATGCGTTTTTCAATCTCCTCACGTCTCCCGAGCTCTTACAGCGCGTCGAGTCTGCACTGCCGGAATATCGGGAGCGTCTGTTTCCGCCGACTGAAACGCTGTCCATGTTTCTGGCTCAAGCAATGAGTGCCGACCGTTCCTGCCAGAACGCCGTCAACGACTTGTCGATTAAACGGTCATGTGGCGGCATGAAGCCCAGTAGCACTCGCACGGGCGCCTACTGCAAAGCCAGAAAACGCCTACCTGTGGAAATGGTTTCTACGCTGGTCAGGCACACCGGTGCTTCGATAAGTGATAACGCACCCTCGTCGTGGCGCTGGATGGGACGGCCTGTACGGTTGGTGGACGGCACGACGGTCAGCATGCCCGACACTGCGGCCAATCAGGGTGCCTATCCGCAGTCACGCGGCCAGAAAGTCGGTCTTGGTTTTCCCCTGTGTCGCGTGGTTGGCATCGTTTGCCTTTCCAGCGGCGCCGTCTTGGATGCCGCCCTTGGGCGCTTCCGAGGCAAAGGCGGCGATGAGCAAACGCTGCTCAGATCAATGCTCGACACGCTGAAAACAGGCGACATTTTATTGGGCGACGCTTACTACGCTACCTACTTCTTGCTGTGTGAGTTGCAACGAAGAGGTGTCGATGGCGTGTTCGAACAATACGGTGCTCGACGGCGCAGCACGGACTTTCGCCTAGGGCAAAGTCTGGGTTCGGAAGATCACCTGATCGAATTGAAAAAGCCTGCAAGAAGACCGCCGTGGATGAGTCAAACGCATTACGAACAGGCGCCTGAAAGACTGACAGTGCGAGAGCTGAAGGCGGGTGGAAAGACTTTGGTCACCACGTTGCATTGCCCGAAGCAGACACCCAAAACAGCTCTCAAATCGCTGTACAAGGGTCGATGGCATGTCGAGTTGGATCTGCGCAATCTCAAAGCTACGCTAGGACTTGGAAAGTTAAGCTGCAAAACCCCAGGCATGGCAGTCAAGGAGTTATGGGTCTATCTGTTGGCACACAATCTGATCCGAATGCTCATGGCGCAATCGGCTCTGTTAGCGGATTGCTTGCCTCGCGAACTGAGCTTCAAACACAGCCTTCAGCTATGGCTGGCTTTGCGACAATATGGCAGCCCCGAAGACGAGGATGGCCTGTCGAATTTATTGATGTTGATTGCTCAGAGGCGCGTCGGGAATCGGCCTGGTCGTATCGAGCCGCGAGCCATAAAACGAAGACCTCAAGCCTACCCCTTACTGACCAAACCGCGTCGGTCAGCAAGGGCAGATGTCAGGAAAAATGGGCACGCAAAACATGTTAAGTAAGTGCCATTCAAATCTGTCCCCTTTTCTCCACAATGAGCTGACGCAAATTCTCCCGCTACTCGAAGCGCATCGTGCCGAACTGCTCGGTGTCGTGGTCGAGGAGACCTACAAGTGGTATTGGCTGGTCGATGGCCTCAAGGCGGCCGGCTCTTTCAATGGGGGCCGGCCGGTTACCATCGACTTCAAGAACGCCCCGGGAGGTGTTTGATGGCGCAGGAACAGGATTTGTTGCAAGAGATCGGGCAACTGTTGGTTGATGCAGGCCCCGAAAGTGCCAATGTAATTGTCGTAAGAGCCGAGTTGTATCCAGAAGGTGACGCTTGTAAGTACGAATTCGACTATGTCGATAGTAGCGACAAGACTGATTGGTTCAGGCCGCCCGCTCGTGCGATAGGCGATTTAACAGAGCTTTTGGTTAAGTTAAGAAATGGACCACTTTTAAGTGGAGAGATTGTTTGGACGAAACGTGAAATAAATTTCGATGTTCTGCGTAATAAGCTGAAGATCAATTACGGATATGACGAGATTGTTTGAAAAGCGGGGACAGACCCTGAGGGATCCCCACAAATCTACTCCAACGTCTGCGCCTGTTGATGGGGGATAAACGGGGCAGACCACATTTATCCTGAGAAAGAGGCAGTGCTTTTTCGATTCAACGTGTTCTGTCCCCGATTTTCGTCCCCGATTTTCGCGCTGTCCCTCGCGTTGCAAGCGCCTGGTTTAGCCAGCACCCGTCGTCAATTACTTATTTTCGAATGGATCCATTCATTGACGCCAGAATAGTGGCCCTCTAATATCGCGCCACTATTTTGCTATCAGTCTCCATTCGAGGGATCGAACATGTACCCACCCGCCCTCGTGGCGAGGTTGTGCCTGGCTTTGCTGTGCCTTTCTCCGCTAAATCTTGCTCACGCCGCCCCCACTCCCGGTGAAACCGACCTCATCCGCGAACGCCAGGATCGCCTGCTCGAAGAGCAGCGTAGGCGTCTCGAAGAACTCAAGGAGTTGCCGGGCAAGGAAGCCAAGCCAACGCAACCGACGGCCCCGGCCGACGCGCGTTGTTTCCCCATCAAGGACATCGAACTCAAAGGCGCTGACAGTCTCTCGGACAGCGATAAAAATCGCCTGCTCAAGCCGTACATCGGCCAATGCCTGGGCGTCACTCAGCTCAACGAACTGCTGAAAGTCATCACCGACCACTACATCGAAAAAGGCCTGGTCACCAGCCGTGCCTATTTGCCGCAGCAGGATTTATCCGGTGGGCATTTGAAGGTGTTGGTGGTCGAGGGACGGCTTGAAGGTTTGAAGGGTGCAGAGGACAGCAAGCTGTCGGACCGTGAACTGGGCATGACTTTTCCCGGCAAGACTGGCGACCTGGTCAATTTGCGTGAGATCGAGCAACTGGTCGATCAACTGAACCGCTTGCCGTCGAACCAGGCGCAGATGGAGTTGACGCCGGGCAAGAACGTCGGGGGCAGCGAAGTGTTGGTCAAGAACACGCCGCAAAAGCCTTGGCGCGCCGGGTTGTCCCGCAGCAACGACGGCCAGCGCAGCACCGGCGAGCAGCAGTGGGGCACGACGTTTGATTGGGACAGCCCGCTGGGTTTGGCGGATCAGTTGATGTTGCGCGGCGGTCACGATGCGATGACCGATCACCAGCACACCTCCAATAACGCGATGCTCAATTACAACCTGCCCTGGGGCTGGTGGAACTTCAATTACACCTACAGCCAGAGTGAATACCGCTCGCAGGCTCAAGCCAATGGCTTCAATTTCAAGCAGACCGGCGATAGCGAAAACCATCAGTTGCGTGCCGAGCGGGTGATCCATCGCGATGCTGTGAGCAAGACATCCCTCAGCACCGGTCTCTCTTACCTGCGCACCAACAACTTCATCGAAGACAGCAAGCTCAAACTGAGCAGCAACCGCATCAGCGAAGCGCAGTTCGGCATCAACCACGGTCGGCGAGTCGGCAGCGCGTTCGTCAACCTCGACCTCGGCATGCAGCAAGGCATCGGTGCGTTCGATGCGCAGGGCAACGGTCACCCGGGCTCCGGCGAACCGGATGCTCGCTACCGAAAATACACCGCCACCGCGAGCTACCTGCAACCGTTCAAGGTGTGGGGCGAGTCGTTCAGTTTCAGCAGCCTGATGACCGGCCAGCGCAGTGAAGACGTGCTGTTCAGCCCGCAGCGCACCAGCCTCGGCGGGCAATCGTCGATCCGCGGTTACAAGGATCAATCCTTGTCCGGCGACAGCGGCGGTTACTGGCGCAACGACCTGCGCTGGAGCCGTCCAGTGACGCTGGAATGGCTCCGCCCTGCGTTCGCCGAATACGGCTCCAGCCTCGGTTACGACCAAGGCGTGATTCGTGGCGATCGCTACAACGGCGATCAGCACGGGCGCATGTCCAGCAACTCGGTGGAGTTGTTTGCTCGCGGTCAGCACCTGGCCGCCAGCGTGACTTTTGCCCATTCCCTCGAACGTCCGGACACCCTGACCGAGCGCGAAGCGCCGATCTATTTCCGCATGGATTTCTTTCTCTAATTTCGCCCCATCGAGACCTTCAACATGGACGTTCGTCACTACGCTTTCCTCGCGCGCCAGCCTTCTGCTGCCGTGAAAACCAGCGAGCACTTCTGGGGCATGCCCAAGCGTGGATTGGCGTTCCTGTTGGCCAACGTGATGTTCTGGCAACCGATGTGGGCTCAGGCCGAGGGGATCGTGGTGGCCACGCCGGGCACCAGCCTTGGGCAGGCGGGCAACGGGGTGCCGATCGTCAATATCGCCACGCCGAATGGCACCGGGCTGTCGCATAACCAGTTCCACGATTACAACGTCGGCACCCAGGGCGTCATCCTCAACAACGTCGCCACGCAGACCGGTGCGACACAACTGGGTGGCATCATTGTAGGCAACCCCAACCTCACCAACCGGGTCGCGGCGCAGACCATCCTCAACGAAGTGGTCGGCGGCAGCCCGAGCCAGTTGCGCGGTTACACCGAAGTGGCGGGGCAGTCGGCGCGGGTCATCGTCGCCAACCCCTACGGCATCAGCTGTAACGGCTGCGGCTTCATCAACACCCCGCGCGTGACGTTGACCACCGGCAAACCGGTGCTGGACAACGGTCGACTGGATCGCTTTCAGGTGGATCAGGGCAGCGTGTCCATCGACGGCACCGGGCTGAACGCCAACAACGTCGACAGCTTCGAAATCATCACCCGCAGCGCGAAGATCAATGCCGAGATTCAGGCGAAGAACCTGACGATTGTCGCCGGTCGCAACGACGTTAATGCGCAGAGTCTCACTGCTACCGCTCGCGCCGATGACGGCAGCGGCAAACCGGGGCTGGCTATCGACTCCTCCGCCTTGGGCGGGATGTACGCCGGGGCGATCAAACTGGTCGGCACCGAAGCTGGGGTCGGGGTGAAACTCGACGGCAAACTGATCGCCAGTGGTGGCGATATTCAGCTCGATGCCAACGGCCACTTGAGCCTGGTCGATACCTCGGCGACTAACGGCGCAGTCAATGTCAAAGCCGCCAGTCTCGATGCACACGGTCCGCTCTACGCGGGCACGGCGCTAAACGTACAAACCCAAGGCAACCTGAGCAACCAGCAAACCCTCGCCGCCCGCGACAGTATCGTGCTGAGCGCCGGCGGTCAGTTGACCAACAGCGGCGTCATCGAGGCCGGGGTCAACGCCGACGGTAGCCGCAACGCCAACGGCGATGTAAGCCTCAGCGCGCAGAATCTCAACAACACCGGCAAAAGCCTGGTCGCCAGCCGCACTCTCACCATCAATACCGCACAGACCTTGAGCAACCAGGGCGGCACGCTGAGCGGGCAAAGCACCCACATCACCGCTGCAACCCTGGACAATCAAAACAACGGGCGAGTGCTGAGCAACAGCACGTTGAGCCTCAATGCCAATCAGGTACTGAACTCGAAAGGCGTGATCAACAGCACCGGCAAACTCACTGGCAACGTCGGCCGATTGAGCAACAGCAGCGGCGAGCTGAGCAGCCTGGCTGATGTTGTCCTGAATGTAACCTCGCTGGATAACGTCGCCGGCCTTGTGACAGCCGGTCGCCTGCTGGACATCACCGCCAGTGGTGGCATTAACAACGTCAGCGGCACCCTGGGGGCGAAACAAGCTCTGACAGTCCGCACACAAAACCTCGACAACAGCCAACAAGGAAAGCTGAGCAGCGAAGGCCAGCTAACCACCCGAGTCAGCGGTCTCCTGAACAACCAGAGCAAAGGGTTGATACAGGCCAACGGCGCGATGGATGTGCAGGCGATGGACCTGGACAACCGCAGTGGCAAGATTTCCAGCCTGAACACACTAACGCTCAGCAGCAATAACACCGACAACCGCAACGGCGTGATTCGTGCCGATCAGGCGGTGAAGCTGTTGATCACTGACTTGGACAACCGTGACAAAGGCCGGCTCGAAAGCAAGGCTGCACTGAGCCTGGACGGCAATAAACTGGACAACCGCAACGGTGGCCTGCTGACCGCCACCGGTCTGCTGACCCTCAAGGCCAAAGACGTCGCCAACAATGGCGGCCGAATTTCCGGCAAGGGTGATATCGAAGCCAATATCGATACCTTGAGCCAGCAGGCTGGCGAACTGGTTGCCGAGGGCAATCTGAAGTTGACCGGCAAGACGCTGGATAACCGTAAAGAAGGCCTGGTCGCGTCGCTCAAATCGCTGACGGTCAACGTCGATCAGATCGACAACCGTGGCGGTACACTGTCCAGCCAGGCCGACCTGCACATCAACGGTGCGAGCCTGAACAACAGCGACAGCGGCAAAGTGTTGTCCGACACGACCTTGGCGCTGAAGGTCGATCAGATCATCAACCAGACCGCCGGGCTGATTTTCAGCAAAGGCGCGAACACGCTCAGTGGCGTCGGCCTCGACAACTCGGGCGGCAAGATCGTCAGCCAGAACAACCTCGCGTTGACCTTCGACGACATCAAGAACAACCAGCAGGGGCTGATCAGCAGCGAAGGCAAACTGGTGCTCAGCGGCGGCAGTCTGGACAACCGTCTGGGCAAACTCTCGAGCCTCGAAGCCATGACGCTCAACTTAGCGGCAGCCCTGCAAAACCAGGGTGGTTTGATCGCTTCGCAAAAAGGTCTGACGCTGACTAGCGCCAGTCTCGATAACAGCGTTAAAGGCATCATCAGCGCCAAGGCGGCATCGACCGTCACTACGGGTGAATTCAACAACAGCAAGGGCGGCAGTCTGGCGAATGACGGCACGCTCGACCTGACCGCCAAACACCTGGATAACTCGGCCGGGCAGATTGGCAGTCAGCAACGGCTAAACGTCTCGGTCACGAGCCTGGATCAAGATGGCGGCGAGCTGTTCAGCAACAGCGACCTGACCCTCGACCTGAACAACGGCCTGCTGAACAACCAGCGTGGCAATATCCATACGCCGGGTCTGTTGCTGTTGAAAAACCTCAAGGAGGTGAACAACAGCGGCGGCGAAATCTCCGGTGCCAAGGCCTACAGCCTCACTGCGCAAAGCCTGAACAACGATGGCGGCAAGCTGTTGAGCAACGAGAAACTCACTCTCGTTATCGACCGTGCACTGAGCAACGTCAAAGGACTGATTGCCTCCGCCGGCCTCGACAGTCGCAGTGCCAGCCTGAACAACGCCAGTGGTGAAATCCGTGGCCGCGGCGAAGTGGAACTGATGGTTACCGACGCCTTCGATAACCAGGCCGGTGTGGTCATTGCCGATGACGGGCTGACCGTAAAAGCCGCCAGCCTCGATAACCGCCAGGAGGGTTTGGTAGGGGCCACAAAAGCGCTGAAACTGACCGTCGATGACATCGATAACCGTAACGGCGAACTGTCGAGCAAGGCTGATGTGACACTGATCGGCCAACAACTCGACAACAGCGACGCCGGTTACATCCTGGCCGGGGGCAACCTTGCACTGACCGTAGACAAGGTCATCAACCGCAACAAAGGGCTACTGTCCGGCGACGCCGGGTTGACGCTGACGGGGCAGACGCTGGAAAACAGCGGTCGGCTGACCACGCTGAACAACCTCACGGTGAACCTCACTTCGGATCTGGACAACAATCAGGGCAGCCTCGTCAGCGAGGGTAAATTGGCGATCAATGCCCAGAGCCTGAGCAACAACGGCGGCACGATTTCCAGCGCCAAGGCGCTCACGGTCGATAGCAAAGGCGCGGTCAGCAACCAGGGCGGCAAAGTGCTGACCGACACCACACTGACCCTCACCAGCACCAGCCTGGATAACCAGCAAAAAGGTGCGATCAGCAGCAAAGGTGGAATGAGCATCACCACCGGCGCGCTCAATAACAGCCAGGCCAGTATTTACGCGGGCGACCGCCTGGAACTGGGCGCCGGCCAGGTCACCAACACCGGCGGCAGCATCGGCGCGGCCACCTCGCTGGTTGCCAGCGTCAGTGGCCTGGATCAGCAAGGCGGCAAGCTCTTCAGCAAGGGCGCCTTGAGCCTGGACGTGAACGGCGGCGCGCTGAACAACCAGGATGGCTTCATCAGTGCACCTGGCCAGTTGCTGCTGAAAAACCTCGCAGGCGTGAATAACCGCAACGGCGAAATCTCCAGCGAGGAAGCCTTCGACCTAGTCGCCAGGCAACTGGATAACAGCGATGGTCAGGTGCTCAGCAACCAAAAACTCACGCTGCGTATTGAGCAGGCGCTGACCTCGGTCAAAGGCAAAATTGCCGCCGCCGCATTGCAAGTTCGCGCCGCCAGTCTGGATAACAGCGCCGGCACAATGCTCAGCGATGGCGATCTGCAAGTGACCGTCGACGGTCTGCTGACCAACCAGAACAAAGGTCTGATCAAAGCGGCCGGACAACTCACCCTCAACAGCAACGGTCTGAATAACCAGGGCGGTACGTTGCTGGGCGGCACTGGCCTGAGCATCGATCTGGGTGCAACACCTGCCGACCTGAATAACCAGAACGGCCTGATCAACACCAAGGGCGTGTTGAGCATTGCGCACCTGCGTGACCTGAATAACCAGAAAGGCGAAATCTCCAGCGTTCACAGCTTCAGCCTGACCGGCAAAACGCTGGATAACCGCGGTGGCAACCTGATCAGCAATGATCAGTTGACCCTCAACGCCACCCGCCTGAATAACCAGGGCGGCCTGGTTTCCGGCTGGAACAAACTCGCCGTTGCCGGCGGTAGCCTCGATAACAGCCAGGAAGGCACGCTCTCCAGCCTGCTCGGCAATCTGAACATCGACCTCAGCGGTGCGTTGATCAACAACGCCAAGGGCGGCCTGGCGGGCTTAGGCGACGTGACCATCACTGCCGCCAGTCTCGACAACAGCAACGGCATCGTCACCAGTGGCGGCAAGCAGAAGCTGACAATGCAAGGTGCAATCAACAACGCATCGGGTGGCCTGATCGAAAGCAGCGGCACACTGGATATCAGCGTGACCTCCTTGAACAACGCGTCGGGGAAAGTCACCGCGAACAAAGCGCTGACCTTCACCGGTACGAGCCTGGATAACAGCAACGGCAGTCTGGTCGGTGAAGACAGCGTCACCCTCGATCTGCTCGGTACGCTGACCAACACCAAAGGCGCGCTAGGCAGTACGGGGCCGCTGGTGATCAAGCGTTCCAGCAGCATCGATAACCAGGGCGGCCAGCTACTCAGCCAAGGTTTGTTGAGCCTGTTGACCGGTAGCCTGAATAACAGCCAGGAGGGCACCGTGGCTGCCAACGGGCAGCTCGACCTCATCGCCACCGGCAGTGTTCGTAACGACGTCGGCGGCCTGATCTCCAGTCGCGATGCAGGCCTCAACGTCAAAGCCGCGTCCCTCAACAATGCCGGCGGCGCGCTACAAAGCCAGGGCGCATTGACCCTGGACGTGAAGGGCGGCGCCATCGACAACCAGGGCGGCAAGGTCATCGCCCAGAACGGTGAGCTGAACATCACTGCCGCCAGCCTCGACAGCCGCGCCGGTGTGCTGTCGAGCCTCAAAGGTTTGCTGCAGACCCGCCTGACGGGCGTATTGCGCAACGGCCAGGGCGGCAAGATCGAAGGCAATCGCCTCGACCTTCAGGCCTTGGGCGGAATCTACAGCGACGGCGGACGCATCGCCGCCAACACTGGCGACATTCTGCTTAATGCTGGCAACGCCGCGATCGATAACAGCAACGGCGGGATCTACGCCAAAGGCCAGGTCAAGGTTATTGGCGGCGCGCTGAACAACAACGCCGGCAAGATCAGCGGCGATGGTATCGACGTCGTTCTCGATAGCAATCTCACCAACCGCGGCGGCCTGATTGAAAGCGCCGGCACCCTCGCAGTGCGTGCCACCAGCGTTGATAACCAGACGGGCAAACTGCGTGCGCTGGGTATCAGCGGGAAAACCAGCTTCCAGATCGGCAGCCTGTTCGATAACCGCAATGGCCTGGTGGAAACGGCGAACACTGACCTGACTCTCGCGACGCCGAGCTTCTTAAATGCGGGCGGTACCGTGACTCATGTGGGCGTGGGTGAGTTCGACATTTCGACAGCCAACGTCATGAATGCTGGCGGCACAATGGTGACCCGTGGCGGGCTGACGTTGAATGCCGATAGTTGGACTAACAGCAGTGTGATTCAGGCGGGGCGATTGACGGTTAACGTCAACAATTTTGTGCAAACCGTAAGCGGTCAATTGCTGGCGTCGAACCACCTCGAAGGTCGAGGCGTGAACTGGACCAACGATGGGTTGATTGCCAGTGATGGCAGCCTGGATTTGCAGTTGACCGGGGGGTATAAGGGCGATGGTCGGGTAAGCAGCCTGGGTAATCTTGGCCTGGCCGCAGGGCAATTAGATTTGAGCACGGCGTCGACAATCGCCAGCGGTGGCGATGCCCGGATCGATGTTAGCGGGCCGTTGAACAACCACGGTCGCTTGACCTCAAGCGCAAATATGCAAGTCCAGGCGGGCGGTATCAGTAATTTTGGCACGCTGGGCAGTGGGCAGAACCTGACGATAAAAACGCCGACCTTGCTCAATGAGCGCGGGTTGATTTTTAGCGGGAAAGATATGAGTTTGTTGGTGAATGATTTCACCAATCAGAACGGCTCCCTGTTCAGTCTCGCCAACCTCAACATTTCAGGAATCAATGGTGGTCAAGCCAATAGTGTAAGAAATCTG
This sequence comes from Pseudomonas sp. PMCC200344, assembly GCF_030053095.1. Classification (NCBI taxonomy): domain Bacteria; kingdom Pseudomonadati; phylum Pseudomonadota; class Gammaproteobacteria; order Pseudomonadales; family Pseudomonadaceae; genus Pseudomonas; species Pseudomonas sp. PMCC200344. The sequence goes on from NZ_CP125618.1 coordinate 1,700,103, forward strand.
GCATCGACGATAACGATCGACGGCGATTTAACATTGGCGGCAAATGTCTTTCTTAATAAAACTGAGGGTGTGCTGGGAAAAGAGAAACTGGTCTCGGGAGATATAACCTACGCGTGCCAGGGTGGAGAATGTAAGTGGGTTAACTACTATATTGAAGAGCACTATGAGTCCGAGTCGACCACTACTGGGGAAAGCTCCGTCATCTCTGTCGCAGGCAATATAAATGCGACGGTAGGTGAGTTTACTAACTTTGCCTCGGTGATTTCTGCGGGAAAAAATATCAAACTTGACGTGGGGTCGTTTGATAACACGGCATTGGACTCGGGAAGTTATACGAAGACTCTCATCTATAACGCCCGGTCACGTGATTGGATGGGGCTGGTTGATGAAGACAGGGGTCCAATCACGGCCTACGCTCGCAGAAACTCCAAATATATTCATCAGTACTCAGATTATCTTTGCGGCGGCCAGGATTGGCAGGGCTGCGGTCCGGCCCCTATACCGCGAAGCAGTCAGACTACCACGACCTTGAATCCAGACTTTGGGATCGGCGCCGAGGTTGCCGTGCCTGCAAGAATATTCGGCTACGACTTCAAGGGTGGCGATACAGTCTTCACCAGCAAGGGCGGGGCACCGTCAATTGTTCAGGCTGGGCAGGCGTTGGAAGTTAACGCCAAAACAACCCTTAAAAATGGCAGCCTTCAGGCCTATACGGCGTTTACAGGCGTAGCGAAGAATTCTCCGGATACAGGTGTAAACCGGGGAGCTACGATTCCGGTTATTCGAATCAATGCTCAGCTGCCACCGGACTTGGCTCAGCAACAGGTCAACCCGCTGACACTACCTGGCTTCACCCTGCCGACTGGCGATAACGGCCTGTTCCGTCTCAGCCGCAAAGGCGGCACCGAGCAAACGATCGTACCCGGACAGAGCTGGACTATTGGTTCCGTTCCGGCCGGTACCACGCAGCGTTCGGACGGCATGCCTGTCAGGCAGGCCACCGAATTCCAGTTCGACCAGAACGACCCGGTCTCGGTCAAAAATCGCGAGCTGGCCCTGGCCAGTCGCCCGTCGGTGAATCTCAACGACAAGACCGCTCTGATCAACGTCAATGCCGCCGCCGGTGACGGTCCGGTCGGTGTGCTGTTGCCCAATCGCGGGAACGCTTCCTTCAACGTGCCACGAGTGCAGGGGCTGCCCGACACCAGCGTGCGCTCCAACCCGCACAAGTACCTGATCGAAACCAACCCGGTACTGACCAACCTCAAGCAGTTCATGAGTTCGGACTACCTGTTGGCGAACCTCGGCTACAACCCGGACACCAGCGCCAAACGACTGGGCGATGGTTTGTTTGAGCAACGCCTGGTCCAGCAATCGATCGTCGCACGCACCGGCCAGCGCTTCCTCGACGGTCAGACCTCTGACGAAGCGATGTTCAAATACCTGATGAACAACGCCATCGCCAGCAAGGACCAACTGAACTTGTCCATGGGCGTAACCCTGACCGCACAGCAAGTCGCGGCGCTGACCCACGACATCGTCTGGCTCGAAGAGCATGTGGTGAACGGTGAAAAAGTCTTGGTGCCGGTGCTTTACCTGGCCCAGGCGAACAATCGTCTGGCACCCAATGGCGCATTGATCCAGGGCGGCGACGTCAAGCTGATCGCCGGCCAGGACCTGAACAACGCCGGCACCCTGCGCGCCACCAACAACCTTTCGGCCGAGGCCGGCAACGACCTCACCAACACCGGCTTGATCGCGGCGGGTGATCGCCTGACGCTGAAGGCGGGCAATAACATCGTCAACAAATCGGGCGGGATCATCTCCGGTCGCGACGTCAGTCTGACGGCAACCAATGGTGATGTGATCAACCAGCGTGACGTGACCGGTGTTGATGTCCGTCGGGGTGGAAGCCTGCAGCATCGCGATTATCTCGATAACGCGGCGCGGATCGAGGCGGCCAACGATCTGAGTATCAATGCGGGTCGTGACATCAACAACATTGGTGGTGTGTTGCAGAGTGGGCGTGACCTCGAACTTGATGCAGGTCGAGACGTCAACATCACCTCAGTCCAGGATCGCAGCACCAATGCGCGTGGCAGCCATTTCCTCAACCAGACCATTACCCAGCATGCTGCTGAGGTGACCTCTGGCCGGGATCTGTCGATCAGCGCTGATCGTGACGTCGCCATTGTTGCAAGTCGCCTGGACGCCAAGCGTGATATCGGTGTCGATGCAGGCAATGACATCGTCATCACCTCGGCAGCCAACGAGAGTGATTACGTCTCGCGCAGCAAGAGGCAAACGCGGGAAACCCATAGCACTACTCAACAGGCCTCCGTACTGAATGCCGGTCGCGACATTGCGCTTAATGCGGGCAACGATCTGGGCATCATCGCCAGCCGGATCAAGGCCCAGGAAGACATCAGCCTCGATGCAGTGCAGGACATCACCGTCGCCTCGGCAATAGACGAGAGTTCTTCCTACTACTACAAGAAGAAAAAAGGCTCGTTTGGTCGCGGCAGTACCACCCAAAAAGAGAGCTATGACAGCACTAACGTCGCTTCGGTGATCGAGGCCGGCCAGGACCTGACCGTCAACACCAGCAAAACAGCCAGCGGTGGGATCACCCTCGATGGCGGTCGTGATGTCACCGTTATCGGCAGTCAGTTGAAAGCCGGCAATGATCTGATGGTCGGTGCGACTCGTGATGTGGCGGTGCTTTCGGGCATTGAGGAGCATGGTTCCTACAGCAAGAAAACCAAATCCGGCCTCTTCGGCATGTCCAAGAGTGGCAAGAGCGAGTTGAAGACCACCGCCAGTCAGGTGGCCAGTGAGCTGGAAGCGGGCAACGATGTGGTCGTCGCGGCGGGTAATGACTTCCGTCTACGTGCCAGCGAAACTTCGGCCGGCAATGATGTTGAACTGCGGGCGGGCCTGGTCAACAAGGACGGTGACATCAACCTGGTTTCGGCCAATGACACGGCTTATAGCCGCAGCGAGCAATACAAGAAAAAAACCGGTCTCTCCACTTCAGGTGGGTTCCTGTCCATTTCCTCAGCCAAGGAGTCCGGTCGTCAGGCGCAAAGCAGTACCAGCGTGGGCAGCCAAGTGGTGGCTGATCGTGATGCGACCTTGCAGGCCGAGCGTGACATCAACGTATTGGGCAGCGGTATCAACGCCGGGCGTAACGTCAGTCTGAACGCCGGACGCGACGTGAATGTGGCCGCCGCGCAGAACGAGAATGCCGAGCAGGATTGGTCAAAATCCAAGCAGGCAGGTATCGGCGTTTCCAGTGACGCCAACGGCGTGAGCCTGTTCGTTGGTGCCGATAAGCTCAAGGAAAAAAATCGTCTAGAACAGCAGACCGCTACCGCCAGCCAGATCAGTGCCGGGCAAGACCTGACGATCAAGGCCGTGCGCGATATCAACCAGATCGGTTCCGACCTGAAAGCCGACAACGACATCAACCTGAACGCTGGCCGTGATATCAGGATCGACGCCGCGCGGGAAACCCTGTTGACCGAGCAGCAGCGCGAAGCCGAGCGCAATGGTCTGGGTGTCACCCTCAACCACAACTACGGCAAGACGAAGGATGCTGCGAATGGGGCCGGAAAAGGCGAAAACGGCATTAGCCAAGGCTCCAGTGTCCTGAAGGGGGTTGATGCCATTGGCCAGTTCCTGGCGGGGCCGACGGGCGACGTCAAGTTAGGTAACAGCAAGCAAAGCAACAGCCAGCAGGTTGTCGAGCAGACCAACAGATCCTCGACCCTCAATGCCGGTCACGACCTCAACCTGAACGCCAACAATGACGTAGTGGTCAAGGGCAGCCGGCTGGATGCCGGGCGTGACATCAACGTCAAAGGTCGAGATGTGACCTTCGATGTCGCCAAGGGCGGCGTCAGTCAGGAAACCCAAAACACCGAAAGTTGGGGCGGCATTCACGGCGGAACCAGTGGCGGCATCAAGATTGGTGTCGGTGGCAGCTATGGCACTGCCAGTGGCGACAGCGCTCAAGGATCGGCAACGGTCACGCAACTGGGCGCGGGCCGCGATATCAACCTCAAGGCCAGCAACGACCTGAACCTGATCGGTACCCAGGTCAGGGCAGAGCGTGATATCGATCTGAACGCCGGTAACGAACTGAACATTCGCTCGGCGCATAACGACAGCAGCAGTGAAAACAACCGACACAATGGCGGCGGTGAAGCCGGTCTTACCTTCGGCTCCGAGGGGGTGGGCGTTTATGTCAGCGTCAGCCTCGGCAAGGGCAATCTGGAGCGTGAGGGCGAACGTCAACAAGAGGCGTACCTCTACGCCGGTAACCGCTTGGGCTTCACCAGTGGCCAAGACACCAACATCGCAGGTGCCACCCTGCGCGGCGATGAAGTGGTCGGTCGTGTTGGCGGCGACCTCAATGTTTCCTCGGTAGCCGATACCGGCGAGGTCAAGGGCAAGGAGTTCGACATCAGCGCCACCGGCTCCTTCGTCGGTGTCAGTGGCTCGGTCGGCTACGGCCAGACCACCGGCAAGACCAACTGGGTTGAAGAACAAACCAGCATCACCGGCAAAAGCAAAGTCGATATCCGCACCGAAAACCACACCCAGATCGACGGTGCGGTGATTGCTGCCGACAACGGCAACCTGAAGCTGGACACCGGCACATTGGGCTTCAGCGATATCACCGGGAAGGATAAAGAGCACGGTTACTACTTGAACGTCGGCGGCACCTACAACTCCGGCGGTAATGGCGGCACCGTGCAAGACGGCAGCCAGGTAGGGAAAGGCAAGGAAGGCCAGGCAGGTGGGAGCGTTGAAGGCTGGAACTACGAGAAGGATCGCGAGCAGATCGTGCGGGCCACCGTCGGCGCCGGCGAGATCGTCGTGCGCAACGATGCGCAGACCGGCGCTGACTCCACGGTTGGGCTGAACCGTGATGTGAGCAAGGCGTATGAGATCACCAAGGATGAAGAAGAACGCACCGATCTTTATGCCAGCGATTCTTCCATTAACGCGGTACTCCACCCTGTTGTAACCGTGCAGCAATGGACCGAAGCATTCCTCGACTATGACAAGACCGCACTGGCCAACTTCGACAGAGCGGCCTCGGCGCTGAACGTCGTGGTCAATCGCGTGGATAACATTCTGGGCCGTCCCTTGGATACCCGCGCTCAAGATGCGGCAGGCAAGGAGTTGGCCGAAAGCACTCTGGAAGCGCTTCTCCTGTCAGGCAAGAGCCGTAAAGACGCCTTGACGATGATGGGCGATCCCGCGTTCATCGATGGCGTTCTTGCCAATTTGGCCAGGATGAATGGGATCGAACCTCAGGTTGTCAAGGACATTGAGGAAATTGTTGCATCGGATAAATTCGTTCCTAATCCAAACGCATTGATCTTGAAGGAACAGGAAGTCAACCCGACCGGGATTGAAGAGCTTCAAGGTGTCCTCCATCAATTGTCCGCGTTCCAGGCTTATATCAAGAATCATCCGGGAAGCGCAGAGACAATTGGGTATGTCATGGCCGCTGCTCAAGGGCCAAAAGGTGTCGCTCAATTTATTGTCATGCAGGCGCTTGCAGGGACAGAGGCTGGTCAAACGATTTCAGCAAATATCGACAAGGCAATAGCTGAAACTGGCAAAAAAGTGGCTGAGGTTATTGAGGGGACGAAACTAAATCCCGACTTTGCCAGCGATAGCTATGTGATTGGCGGCGGTGAGCTGCTTACCAGTATCTTGACGGGGGCGTTGCCCGGGAAGGTGCCGGGGAAAGGTGATTCTCATATCACCGTGGGGGGCCAAAAGCTGCCATCGGCTTTACCAGATAATTTGACTGGTTATGCAAACCCGAAAGACATCCGGTTCACGCAAGATAGTGTTTCGAACACTTTCAAAGATGGTCAGACTCTCCAGTCAACAATTGACGGGCTGAAGTCAGGAAAAATTTCTCCAGATGACTTGCCTCCTATTCGAGTTTTTGAGAAGGACGGAGCGGTTTACAGCTTAGATAATCGGCGATTGCTTGCTGCGTCTGAGGCTGGCGTTCCAATCAAAGTTGTCCCAGCTACGCCAGCAGAGGTTGCTAGGGAAGGATGGAAAATGACTACGCCCAATAATGGTTCTATTATCTGTGTTCGAGGTGTTTGTAAGTGAGGGTCGTATGAGTTCTGAGCGAGTTAGGGATATACAGACAAAAGAAGATCTTGCAGATTTTATTGGAGAGTTCAGGGAGGGATTGATACTTAATCCTGACGACTGGGAAAATCCAGACCTAGAGAGGTTTTTAGCTGCAATGGAGGCCTGGATTAGGTCAATAGATATGTATGCAAAGAACTCTGGTGATAGTGATGTTACTAGCCCTAGCTGGAGCACTTTTGCAAAGATATTGTGTGCGGCGAAAGTCTATGAGTAGTCGTTTTACATAGAGTTCACTCAACACCGGCCCCGTGCCGGTGTTGCTTTATCCGCTTACTGAAAACCTCCCTTTTCTCGCCGCTCGCTTTGGTCGTGGCTGAAAGATCAAGACGGTAAAGGGGACAAAAAAAAGGGGACGGATTTGAATGGCACTTACTTAGCTGCTAACCACTTGAGCTGAAAGCAAAAAATGAAGAAGGGCTGGTCTTGGTCTACGGTGATAGTTGCGAACACACCCCGACGAACCAAGGACACAGCCCCAAATGAATCGTAGACGTGAAATTCTCCAGCATCAACAGCAACGTTTTCATCGACACGCTTCGGACTGTGATGCCTATGCGTTTTTCAATCTCCTCACGTCTCCCGAGCTCTTACAGCGCGTCGAGTCTGCACTGCCGGAATATCGGGAGCGTCTGTTTCCGCCGACTGAAACGCTGTCCATGTTTCTGGCTCAAGCAATGAGTGCCGACCGTTCCTGCCAGAACGCCGTCAACGACTTGTCGATTAAACGGTCATGTGGCGGCATGAAGCCCAGTAGCACTCGCACGGGCGCCTACTGCAAAGCCAGAAAACGCCTACCTGTGGAAATGGTTTCTACGCTGGTCAGGCACACCGGTGCTTCGATAAGTGATAACGCACCCTCGTCGTGGCGCTGGATGGGACGGCCTGTACGGTTGGTGGACGGCACGACGGTCAGCATGCCCGACACTGCGGCCAATCAGGGTGCCTATCCGCAGTCACGCGGCCAGAAAGTCGGTCTTGGTTTTCCCCTGTGTCGCGTGGTTGGCATCGTTTGCCTTTCCAGCGGCGCCGTCTTGGATGCCGCCCTTGGGCGCTTCCGAGGCAAAGGCGGCGATGAGCAAACGCTGCTCAGATCAATGCTCGACACGCTGAAAACAGGCGACATTTTATTGGGCGACGCTTACTACGCTACCTACTTCTTGCTGTGTGAGTTGCAACGAAGAGGTGTCGATGGCGTGTTCGAACAATACGGTGCTCGACGGCGCAGCACGGACTTTCGCCTAGGGCAAAGTCTGGGTTCGGAAGATCACCTGATCGAATTGAAAAAGCCTGCAAGAAGACCGCCGTGGATGAGTCAAACGCATTACGAACAGGCGCCTGAAAGACTGACAGTGCGAGAGCTGAAGGCGGGTGGAAAGACTTTGGTCACCACGTTGCATTGCCCGAAGCAGACACCCAAAACAGCTCTCAAATCGCTGTACAAGGGTCGATGGCATGTCGAGTTGGATCTGCGCAATCTCAAAGCTACGCTAGGACTTGGAAAGTTAAGCTGCAAAACCCCAGGCATGGCAGTCAAGGAGTTATGGGTCTATCTGTTGGCACACAATCTGATCCGAATGCTCATGGCGCAATCGGCTCTGTTAGCGGATTGCTTGCCTCGCGAACTGAGCTTCAAACACAGCCTTCAGCTATGGCTGGCTTTGCGACAATATGGCAGCCCCGAAGACGAGGATGGCCTGTCGAATTTATTGATGTTGATTGCTCAGAGGCGCGTCGGGAATCGGCCTGGTCGTATCGAGCCGCGAGCCATAAAACGAAGACCTCAAGCCTACCCCTTACTGACCAAACCGCGTCGGTCAGCAAGGGCAGATGTCAGGAAAAATGGGCACGCAAAACATGTTAAGTAAGTGCCATTCGGGACGGATTTATTTATTTGGCTGTCGATGAAGAGGTCAGAAATTAAATCCCCTTTTTTACCTTTTTTACCTTTTTTATGCTCGTGATCAGCCCCGTAGGACGGTGCCCGAAAACGTCCTACCTCTTCCAGACGCTTTCGACATCACTTCAAGACATTTCCCGCTGTTGCGCCGGAACCGTCCGGTTTAGGTGTTTCCGCTCGTTAATTACGCTCTCTGGATCCAACCATTCATTGACGCCAGAATAGTGGCCCTCTAATATCGCGCCACTATTTTGCTATCAGACTCCATTCGAAGGAACGAACATGTACCCACCCGCCCTCGTGGCGAGGTTGTGCCTGGCTTTGCTGTGCCTTTCTCCGCTAAATCTTGCTCACGCCACCCCCACCCCCGGTGAAACCGATCTGATCCGCGAACGTCAGGATCGCTTGCTCGAAGAGCAACGTCGGCGTCTCGAAGAGCTCAAGGAATTACCCGGCAAGGAAGTCAAACCTGCAGCACCGGCGACGCCCGCTGATACCCGTTGTTTTCCGATCAAAGACATCGAACTCAAAGGCGCTGACAGTCTCGCCGAGAGCGAAAAAAGTCGTCTGCTCAAGCCGTACATCGGCCAATGCCTGGGCGTCACTCAGCTCAACGAATTGCTGAAAGTCATCACCGACCACTACATCGAAAAAGGCCTGGTCACCAGCCGTGCCTATTTGCCGCAGCAGGATTTATCCGGTGGGCATTTGAAGGTGTTGGTGGTCGAGGGACGGCTTGAAGGTTTGAAGGGTGCAGAGGACAGCAAGCTGTCGGACCGTGAACTGGGCATGGCTTTTCCCGGCAAGACTGGCGACCTGGTCAATCTGCGCGAGATCGAGCAACTGGTCGATCAACTGAACCGCTTGCCGTCGAACCAGGCGCAGATGGAGTTGACGCCGGGCAAGAACGTCGGGGGCAGCGAAGTGTTGGTCAAGAACACGCCGCAAAAGCCCTGGCGTGCCGGGTTGTCCCGCAGCAACGATGGCCAGCGCAGCACCGGCGAGCAGCAGTGGGGCACGACGTTTGATTGGGACAGCCCGCTGGGGCTGGCGGATCAGTTGAATCTGCGCGGCGGTCACGATGCGATGACCGATCACCAGCACACCTCCAATAACGCGATGCTCAATTACAACCTGCCGTGGGGCTGGTGGAACTTCAACTACACCTACAGCCAGAGTGAGTACCGCTCGCAGGCTCAAGCCAATGGCTTCAATTTCAAGCAGACCGGCGATAGCGAAAACCATCAGTTGCGTGCCGAGCGGGTGATCCATCGCGATGCTGTGAGCAAGACATCCCTCAGCACCGGTCTCTCTTACCTGCGCACCAACAACTTCATCGAAGACAGCAAGCTCAAGCTGAGCAGCAACCGTATCAGCGAAGCGCAGTTCGGCATCAACCACGGTCGGCGAGTCGGCAGCGCGTTCGTCAACATTGACCTCGGCATGCAGCAAGGCATTGGCGCGTTCGATGCGCAGGGCAACGGTCACCCTGGCCCCGGCGAACCTAATGCGCGCTACCGCAAATACACCGCCACCGCGAGCTACCTGCAACCGTTCAAGGTGTGGGGCGAGTCGTTCAGTTTCAGCAGCCTGATGACTGGCCAGCGCAGCGAAGACGTGCTGTTCAGCCCGCAGCGCACCAGCCTCGGCGGGCAGTCGTCGATTCGTGGTTACAAGGACCAATCCTTGTCCGGCGACAGTGGTGGTTACTGGCGCAACGACCTGCGCTGGAGCCGTCCGGTGACGCTGGAATGGCTGCGCCCGGCGTTCGCCGAATACGGCTCCAGCCTCGGTTACGACCAAGGCGTGATTCGTGGCGATCGCTACAACGGCGATCAGCACGGGCGCATGTCCAGCAACTCGGTGGAGTTGTTTGCTCGCGGTCAGCACCTGGCCGCCAGCGTGACTTTTGCCCATTCCCTCGAACGCCCGGACACCCTGACCGAGCGCGAAGCGCCGATCTACTTCCGTGTGGATTTCTTCCTCTAAATTCTGCTTTAAACGAGATTCGATCATGGACGTTCGCCAACTGGCCTTTTTGGCCGGTCAACCCGTTGCTGCCGTAAAAAACCGTGAACACTTCTGGGGTCTGCCCAAGCGCGGGTTGGCGTTCCTGTTAGCCAACGTCATGTTCTGGCAACCGATATGGGCCCAGGCCGAAGGCATCGTCGTCAGCACGCCGGGCACCACGCTGGATCACGCCGGCAATGGTGTGCAGATCATCAACATTGCCACCCCTAATGGCAGCGGTCTATCGCATAACCAGTTCCACGATTACAACGTCAGCGCCCAGGGGTTGATCCTCAACAACGGTTCGACCCAGACGACGGCGACGCAATTGGGCGGCCTCATCATTGGCAACCCGCACCTGAAAAAAAGCGGTGCGGCGCAGACGATACTCAACGAAGTCATCGGCGGCAGCCCGAGCCAGTTACGCGGTTACACAGAAGTGGCGGGGCAGTCAGCCCGCGTGATCGTCGCCAACCCTTACGGCATCAGCTGCAATGGGTGCGGTTTCATCAACACCCCGCGCGTGACCCTGACCACCGGCAAACCGGTGCTGGACAACGGTCGACTGGATCGCTTTCAGGTGGATCAGGGCAGCGTTTCCATCGACGGCACCGTGCTGAACGCCAACAACGTCGACAGCTTCGAAATCATCACCCGCAGCGCGAAGATCAATGCCGAGATTCAGGCGAAGAACCTGACCATCGTCGCCGGTCGAAACGACGTCAATGCCGACAGCCTCAATGCCACCGCCCGCGCCGATGACGGCAGTGCCAAACCGCAATTGGCCATCGACTCGTCGGCGCTGGGCGGGATGTACGCCGGGGCGATCAAACTGGTCGGTACCGAGTCGGGTGTCGGGGTGAAACTCGACGGCAAACTGATCGCCAGTGGTGGCGATATCCAGCTCGATGCCAACGGCCACTTGAGCCTGGTCGACACCTCGGCGACTAACGGCGCGGTCAATGTCAAAGCCGCCAGTCTCGATGCACGCGGTCCGGTCTACGCGGGCACGGCGCTAAACGTACAAACCCAAGGCAACCTGAGCAACCAGCAAACCCTCGCCGCCCGCGACAGCATCGTGCTGAGCGCCGGCGGTCAGTTGACCAACAGCGGTGTCATCGAGGCCGGGGTCAACGCCGATGGCAGCCGCAACGCCAACGGCGATGTGAGCCTCAGCGCGCAGAATCTCAACAACACCGGCAAAAGCCTGGTCTCCAGCCGCAACCTCACCATCAACACCGCACAGACCTTGAGCAACCAGGGCGGCACGCTCAGCGGACAAACCGCCAACATCACCGCCGGGACGCTGGATAACCAAAACAATGGACGGGTGTTGAGCACGGGCGCGCTGAACATCGCGGCCAATCAGGTGCTCAACGCCAACGGCGTGATCAACAGCACGGGCAATTTGACCGGCACTATCGGTCAGCTGAACAACAGCAACGGCGAGATTTCCAGTACCAGCATCACCCGGCTCAACGCGACCACACTGAACAACCGCAACGGCCAGGTCCTGGGTGACCTTGGCTTGAATATCGACCTCAGCGGCTCGCTGGATAACCGCGATGGTCTGCTGGGCACGGGCAAGGCGCTGGACCTTAAAGCCGCCAGCCTCGACAACCGTGACGAAGGCGTGGTGGTCAGCGGCGGTAGCCTCACCGCGCGCATCGGCGGTTTGCTGGATAACCGGAACAAGGGCGAGATCACCGCCAAAGGCGCAATCGATGTACGCACCGGCAGCCTCGATAATCGCGGGGGTAAAGTCACCGGCAAAGACACGCTGACCGTCAGCAGCGACTCGGCCGATAATCGCGGCGGAGTGACCCAGGCCGACAAGCGTCTGAAGCTGCAGATTGGCCAACTGGATAACCGCGACAAGGGCTTGATCAGCGGCAAGGCCGGCATCGCCTATGACGGTACTCGCCTGGACAATAGCGGGGGCCTGCTGAGTGCTGTGGGTCCGGTCACCCTCAAAGCCGATGAAGTGCAAAACACGGCGGGGCGGATCTCCAGCCAGAGCGACCTCACCGCCATCATCGGTCTGTTGCAACAACAAGGGGGCGCACTGGTCGCTCAGGGCAACCTGAGCCTGACCGGCGCAACCTTCGATAACCGCCAGGACGGTCTGGTCGCTGCGACAAAAGCGCTGAAAATCGATGTTCAGCAGATTGACAATCGCGCCGGCAAACTGTCCAGCACCTTGGGGCTGACCCTCAACGCGGAGCACCTCAACAACAGCGACGGTGGGCGATTGCTGGCTGGCGGCGATCTGGCGCTGAAAGTCGGCCACCTGATCAACCAGACCACCGGCCTGATCCAGGGCCGCAGCACCAGCCGCATTACCGGTACTCATCTGGACAACACCGACGGGGTGATTGACAGCCGCGAGACGCTGAACATCACGCTCGATGAGGCACTCGACAATACTCGGGGACTGATCCGCAGCGACCGCTCCCTGACGCTCCAGGCCGGTCAGATCGACAACAGTGCCGCGAAGTTGAGCAGCGCCGATGACGTCTCTATCACCAGCAAGGGTGTGCTGTTGAACCAGGGCGGCACGGTCACCTCGGACAAAGCCCTGACACTGGCCACGGGCAGCCTCGATAACAGCCAGAAGGGGCTGTTGTCCGGCAAGGCCGCCACCCGCGTCACCACCACCCGTTTAGATAACCATCAGGGTGGACGGCTGATCAGTGGGGACACCCTGGAACTCACTGCCACCGAGGTGCGCAACAGCGAAGGCGCAACCATCAGCAGCGAGGGCAACCTTACCGCCAGCGTCACCGGCCTCAGTCAGCAAGGCGGGGAGCTGTTCAGCAAGGCCGGCCTGAGCCTGGACCTGAACCACGGGCAGTTGAACAATCAGGGCGGGTACGTCCATGCCACGGGCCCGTTGGTGCTCAACAACCTCAAGGACGTCAACAACCAGAAGGGCGAAATCTCCAGCGCCCAGGCCTTCACACTGGCTGCGCAAAGCCTCGATAACACTGGCGCCAAACTGATCAGCGAGCAACGTCTGAGTCTGCGTGTCGCACAGTTGTTGAATGATGCCAAAGGACTGATTTCTGCCAGCATCCTCGACAGTCACGGAGAACGACTGAGCAACACCGACGGGTTGATCAGCAGCCGCGGCGCCCTTGATCTGAACGTGGTCAACGGCTTTGATAACCAGCGCGGAACTGTCGCGGCTGATGGTGAATTACTGCTGGCGGCCGGCAGTCTCGATAACCGAGCAGGGCACATCACCGGTAAGCTGGATGTGCGCGCGACGGTCAACACACTGGACAATCAAAACGGTCAGATGATCGCCACCGGCGCCCTGGATCTCACCGGTTCGACCCTCGATAACCGTCAGGACGGACTGGTAGGCGCGACAAAAGCGCTGACACTCAAAATCGACGCCATCGATAACCGAGGTGGCGAACTCTCCAGCCAGACCGGCACCCTCACCGTTGACGGTTCGCACCTGAACAACAGCGACGCAGGTCTGATCGAGGCGAGCGATCTGCGCTTGAATGTTGGTGAGATCCTGAACACCAGCGGTGGCTTGTTGAATAGCCGCTCGGGCCTGGCGCTCACTGGCCAGCATCTGGACAACCGCAACGGCCAGCTCAAGAGTCAACAGCACCTGAGCCTCGATCTGTCGGGCGACCTGCGCAATCAGCAGGGCAAGATCAACAGCCAGCGCGAGCTCAACCTCAAGGCGGATGCCATCGATAACAGCGGTGGCGCGCTCACCAGTGCCGAAGCCCTTGATCTCAGCGCCAAGGGTGCCCTCACCAACGTTGGCGGCAAGGTGGTGACCGATGCGGCTCTCGTGCTGCGTAGCGCCAGCCTCGACAACCGTGAGCACGGGGTGATCAGCGCCAAAGGCGTGGCGCAGGTTCATACCGGCGAGTTCGATAACAGCCAGAACGGCAGCCTCGACAGCGGCGATACCCTGGACTTGCGCACGGCGCAGTTGACCAATCATCAAGGTCGAATCGCCAGCGAAAAGGCCCTGACTGCGAGTGTCAGCGGGCTTGATCAGCAAGACGGCAAGCTGTTCAGCAACCAGTCCCTGAGCCTGGACCTGAATCACGGGCAACTGAACAACCAGGGCGGTTTCATCCACGCGCCGGGTCAACTGCTGCTCACTCACCTCGACGGCGTCGATAACCGCAACGGAGAAATTTCCAGCGACGAAACCTTTCAGGTAGTCGCCAATCGACTGAACAACGACGGCGGCAAACTGCTCGGCAACCAGGCGTTGACGCTGCACATCAGCGACACCCTGACGTCGATCAAAGGCCAGATCGCGGCCGCTGCCCTGAAGGTCAGCGCTGCCAGCCTGGACAACACCGCGGGCAACCTCACCAGCCGCGGCGATCTTGAGCTCGCGGTGCAAGGGGCCCTGGTCAACCAGAACCAAGGACTTATCCAGGCCATCGACGGGCTGAACATCCGCAGTGCGGACCTGAACAATCGTGGCGGCAGCCTGTTGGGCGGCACCGCCGTTACCCTGTCGGCGATGGCGTTGGACAACAGCGCCGTTGGCCTGATCAACAGCAAGGGCACGTTGAATCTCAACGCGACCTCGTTGGACTCGAGCGCCTCGGGTGAAGTCTCGGCCAACGGCGACATGACCCTGAACCTGAATGCACTCACCCAGGTTGGTGGACGTTTGCTGGGTGATAGCGCCCTGACGTTGAACCTGGCCGGTGGCGATCTGGACAACCGCCAGGGCCGGTTGACGGCCAAAGGCCCGCTGACCATCAACCAGTTGCGCGATCTGAAAAACCAGAACGGCGAACTGTCCAGCCGGCAGGGGTTCACGTTGCTCGCACGCAACGTGGACAACAGCGGCGGCAAGCTACTCAGCGACGCCCGACTCGGCCTCACAGTTGCCCAGTTGATCAACCAGAACGGTCTGATTTCAGGCCTGCAAGGCCTGGGGGTCGAAGCGACCAGCCTGGATAACCGCAACCACGGTACGCTCTCGAGCAAGTACGGCGACCTGAACGTCGACCTCAAAGGCAACGCGCTCAACAGCAATGCCGGGGCGCTGGTCAGCAATGGCACCCTCAAGCTCACCGCCGCCAGCCTGGACAACAGCAACGGCGGGGTGGTCTCCAGCCTCGGCAGTCAGCAACTGAACATCGCCGGTGACCTGAACAACGCCGACGGCGGGCAGATCGACAGCGATGGCACCCTCAACGTGCACGCTGCCAACCTTAACAATCACGCCGGCAAAATCAGCGCACTGCAAGACCTGGATATCACCGCGGGCAGCCTGGACAACAGCGCTGGCACGCTCTCGGGCAAGGGCGCCATCAACCTCGATTTGCTGGGCAACCTGAGCAACGTTCAGGGGGTTCTTAACAGCAACGGGGCGCTGCTGCTCAAGCACGCGGCGCAGATCGACAACCGTGGCGGCAAGCTGATGAGCCAGCGCCTGCTGACCCTGACCGCGGACAGCCTGGACAACCGCGATCACGGCACCGTCGCCGCCAATGAGCAAACGACGCTGACGCTCGCGGGCGCGGCTCGCAACAGCAATGGCGGTCTGATCTACAGCCGTGACGCTGGCCTGAGCCTCAAGGCCGCCAGCCTCGATAACGCAAAGGGCGCGATCCAAAGCCAGAAAGCCTTGAACCTGGAGATTCTCGGCGACGTCGACAATCAGAGCGGCAAGATCATCGTCCAGGACGAAGACCTGATGCTCAGCGCCGCCAACCTAGACAACCGCGGTGGCGCGCTGTCGAGCATCAAGGGTGCGCTGGAGGCCAAGGTCTCCGGCGTGCTGCGCAACGGTTATGACCTGAACAACAACCGTCAGGGCGGGATGATCGAAGCCCAGCGCCTGACGCTGCGAGCCTTGGCCGGACTGGACAACAACGGCGGCCGCATCGCTGCGCGCACTGCCGATGCCTCCGTCCACACCGCTGACTTGAACAACCGCAACGGCGCACTTTTGTCCGGCGGCCAGATACGCATCAACGCTAACGGGCTGGATAACACGGCCGGTCAGATAGGCGGCCAACTGATTGATTTGAGCCTCAACGCCGCCCTCGACAATCAGCAAGGCATCATCGAAAGCGACAGCAATCTCGCGGTTCGCGCCAGCAGTCTCGATAACCGCAATGGCCAAGTGCGCGCCACCGGCGGCGCGGGCAAAACCGCGTTCCAGATCGGCGGCCTGTTCGACAACCGCAGTGGCCGACTCGAGGTGGTCAACACCGACCTGAGCCTGGCCGTTGGTGGCTTTCAGAACGTCGGCGGTAGCGTGTTGCACTCCGGCACCGGTGAGTTCGACATGACCACCGCCAACATCCTCGGTGCCGGCGGCACCCTCGTCACCCGCGGCGGCATGACACTGAACGCGGACTCATGGTCCAACAGTAGCGTCATCCAGGCCGGGCGCTTGAAGGTCAACGTCAACAACTTCTACCAGAGCGCCAGCGGTCAGTTGCTGACCTCCGAGCGTCTTGAAGGTAGCGGCGGTAACTGGACCAACGATGGCCTGATTGCCAGTGACGGCAGCTTGAACCTGCAACTGACCGGGGTTTACGGAGGCAACGGGCGCCTTAGCAGCCAGGGCGATCTCACCCTGGGTGCGGCGCAATTGAACCTGCCAAGTGCAGCCAGCCTGGCGGGCGGCGGCGATACGCGCATCAACGTCGGCGGGCAACTGAACAACTTCGGCCGTCTGAGCTCCCGCGGCGCGCTGATGATCGACGCGGGCAGTATCAGCAACCGCGGGACCCTCGCCAGCGGCCAGGGCATGACTCTGACAACCGGGAACTTGCTCAACGCCGGGATCAGTGCCACCGAACACAGCCTGATCTCCAGCGGCGGTGACATGCAGTTGTTGGCCAACACCTTCAACAACCGCTACGCCGAGGTCTACAGCATGGGCCGCTTGTTGATTGCGGCGAATGCCGGGCAAGCCCAGTCGAGCCTGCTGGAGAACCGTTCGGGTTCGATTGAAAGCGTCGGCGACCTGACCATTCGGGCCATGACGGTCAAGAACGTGCGGGACATCCTGACCGTTTCAGGTCATGAGAAGTACTTTGCCGAAATTCATGAAATCCCTTGCGCGCCGTTTGGCAAATGCCACGTCAAGAGCAGCGGCGGGCGACGCAATGCGGTCTGGCAGGTCACTGAACGTGATCGACTGATCGTAAGTGAAAGCAGTGATGCATCGAGCATCATGAGCGGCGGTCGACTGAACATCGGTGCCCAACAGTTGAGTAACCAGAGCAGTTCCATTGCCGCCTCGGGTGACCTGGCGATCAATGCTGCGAGCATCGAAAACCTGGGGGTCGAGGCCAAGGACCTGGAAACGATCTCCATCAAGTACAACCACGTTTACGAGTTCAAGGGTGCGAAAAAGGCCGTCGCCAAATTCAACGCCAATAACAAAGGAAAAGTTTCGGCCACCTTTGAGGCGGACATGGCCGCCTTCAACAAACTGATGACAGGCGGCACGATCTCGGTCAAGAGCCATGACCTGCCGGGCAGCGGCCTGACCTACGACGCAATCATCCAGTCCGGTGCTGCCGTCCAGCTCACCGCCTCGCAAAACATCAACAACAGCGTGGTGCGCGGCTACTACGCGTACGTCGGTGGCGGCAAGAAAACCGGCGACATCAGCGTCGGCAGCCAGTATTCGACCCCTATCTACATCAACTCCCAGCTACCGCCAGATTTGGCGCAGCAACAGGTCAACCCGTTGACGTTGCCAGGCTTCACCTTGCCTGCCGGGCAAAACGGCATGTTCCGGCTCAGTGGCCAGGGTGCGAGCGCTACCGCGCCGACCCAGGCCAACGTTGCGCCGCAAAGCTGGACCATGGGCAGCGCCAGCCTGAGCCTGGCGCAGCACACGCAACAACTGCCGGTCGGCCAGGGGCGCGTCATTCAAATAGGTGACGTGGCCGCGGTGGCCGCCAGCGAACGTCAGCTGGACGCCATTGCCCGGCAGAGTGCCGGCGTCGATGTCAGCTTGCCGAGCTTTATCACGACGATCCCGGCGGACGGCGCCAGCGCCAACCTGCCATTGGTTAACAGTTCCAGCCGTGGCTCACAGAACCAGACTATTGCCCGGGTTCAGGGGCTGCCGTCGGCAATCCCTCCGTCCAATCCGCACAAGTACCTGATCGAAACCAACCCGGTGCTTACCGACCTCAAGCAATTCATGAGCTCGGATTACCTGCTGTCCAACCTCGGCTACGATCCGGACAAGAGCGCCAAACGACTGGGCGATGGCCTCTATGAACAACGCTTGGTCCAGCAAGCGGTGGTGGCCCGTACCGGCCAGCGATTCATCAATGGCCAGACCTCCGACGAAGCCTTGTTCAAATACCTGATGAACAACGCCATCGTCAGCAAGCAGCAGCTGGACCTGGCGGTGGGTGTCACCCTGACTTCGCAACAAGTGGTCGCGCTGACCCACGATATCGTCTGGCTCGAAGAGCATGAGGTCAACGGCGAAAAAGTACTGGTGCCGGTGCTTTACCTGGCCAGTGCCAACCAACGCCTGGCCTCCAACGGCGCCCTGATCGCCGGCAAGGACGTGTCCCTGATTGCCGGCAAAGACCTGATCAATGCCGGCACCTTGCGCGCCAGTAACAATCTGTCGGCCTCGGCGGGCAACGACCTGGTCAACAGCGGTCTGATCGAGGCCGGCAATCGTCTTGACCTGTTGGCCGGCAACAACCTGGTGAACAAGGCCGGCGGGATCATCGCCGGTCGCGACGTCAACCTGACCACCCTGCGTGGCGACCTGATCAACGAACGCACCGTCACCTCGCACCAGAGCGCCAGCGGCGATCTGAAGGACCGTCACGACTTCCTCGACAGCGCCGCGCGCATCGAAGCCGCCAACGACCTGACCCTCAACGCCGGGCGCGACCTCAACAACAGCGGTGGCGTACTGCAAGCCAAACGCGACACCACCATCAACGCAGGCCGCGATGCCAACCTCGTCGCAGTGGAAGAGCAAAACAGCGAAACCCGCAGCCGCTTCCTGCGCGAAACCATCACCCAACACGGCAGCGAAATCACCACCGGCCGCGACCTCAGCGTCAGGGCCAGTCGTGACCTGACCGCCATCGCCAGCCAGATTGAAGCCAAGCGCAACCTCAGCATGGACGCCGGGCAAAACCTCACCCTGGCGTCTGCGGCGGATGAGAGTCACTCGTTCTCCAAGAGCAAGAAAGTCACCAGTCAGCAAGATCATGTAAGCCAGGTCGGTACCGACCTAAAAGCCGGTGGCGACGTTGTCCTCAGCGCTGGTAAAGACCTGACCCTGATCTCCAGCCGCATCCACGCCGGCGACGAAGCCTACCTGGTCGCCGGCGAAAACCTCGAACTGCTCGCCGCACAAGACAGCGACTACTCGCTGTACGACATGAAGAAAAAAGGCGGTTGGGGCAGTAAGAAAACCCAGCGCGATGAAGTGACCGATGTGAAAAACATCGGCAGTGAAATTACCACCGGGGGCAACCTGACCTTGGTCAGTGGTGGGGATCAACGGTATCAGGTGGCGAAGCTGGAGAGTGGCAAGGACATCACGCTGGACAGTGGGGGGAATATTACGTTTGAAGGCGTGAAGGACCTTCACCAGGAAAGCCATGAGAAGAGCAGCAGCGACCTCGCCTGGAACAGCGCCAAGGGTAAAGGCAACACAGACGAAACCCTGCGTCAGAGCCAACTGATTGCTCAGGGAAATCTCGTTATCAAAGCAGTCGATGGCTTGAAGGTCGACCTCAAGCACATTGACCAGAAAAGCATCAGTCAAACCATTGATGCGATGGTAAAGGTCGATCCACAACTGGCCTGGCTCAAGGAAGCAGAAAAGCGCGGCGACGTAGATTGGCAGTTGGTGAAGGAAACTCACGAGTCCTTCAAATACGACCAATCCAGCCTCGGCCAAGGGGCGATGCTGGCGATCATTATCATCGTCACCGTGCTGACGGCGGGGGCGGCGAGTGCCGCGGTGGCTTCCGCCAGTACCGCCATGGGCGCTACCGCCGGTGGGACCATGGCAGCCGCTTCTGCAGCCACCGCAGCAACGGCGACGAGTGCTGCCACCGCAGCCACTGCGGCGGGACTGGGTAATGTGATCGCGGCGGGCATGTTGACCTCAATGGCTGGCACTGCGGCAGTCAGCACGATCAACAACAAGGGCAATTTGGGTGCTGCATTTAAAGAAACATTTAGCAGTGACAGCATGAAACAAGCGCTTATTGCAGGGGCAAGCGCTGGCTTTATCAACTATGCAAGCGGGAACTGGTTTGGGGCGCAAACTGATGCGTTCACCAATAAGGTAACCGGCCCGAGCATCGCTCCTCATCTAAGTGACCCAGCAGCGTTGGCGCGCTTCGGAACCATCCAGCTCGCTGGCGGAGCCGTACGCGGAGCGTTGTCCGAAGCGCTTGGGCAGGGGGGGTTCAACGATGCGATTAAGGGCAGTCTTTTCAATATACTTCAAGCCGTTGCGTTTACCGGTGCTGGAGACGTTGGGGCAAAGTTAAATCTTGAGGAAAGCGGTTTCGGGAAAACTGCTTTGCACGCTGTTATTGGCGGGCTTGTTTCAGAGGCTATGGGTGCGGACTTTAAAACCGGGGCCATTGCCGCTGGGGCAAACGAAGCACTTATTTCGATGCTTGATAAAAGTGACCTGTTGAGTGGGAAGGACCCTATTGAACATGATCGACTGGTCAACGCAGCTTCTAAGCTAGTTGGTCTTGTGGCGGCGGCTACCGCCGGTGGTAATGTTTCAGTAGGTTCTGAGATAGCCGGGAGTGCGCAGTCATACAACCGTAAGCTCCATGTTCTTGAGAAAGAGCGGTTGTCCAAAGAAGCCGCAAACCTGGACTCAACTGTTGGTAAAAGCAAAACGGGTATTAGCTGGAGCATTTTGCTTGAGTTCGCGTCCGGCGGGCAAATAGATGAAGAAGACAACGCTCAGCTGCAAGCGATTTTAAGTAGCTACGGTAAAAATAATCCTGAGGGCATTCGTGTCGCGTCTGATTTGAAGCTGGCCGGTGAGGTCGTTAAGCAGCTACAAAGTGAAAAAGTTCTCCTGACTTTTGCGGATGGAGCGCCAATCGTAGCGAATGGGGAAAAGGTATACGCGTTTACTTCAACGAGTAACCAATACAAAGACTCGCAGCTGTTTAATTCCACCAGTAATACAACTCTAATAAATTCTCCAGATGGCTTGGGAGTCGTGCCCGACAAGTGGATTGATCAATATGGAGAGTCAGTCGCTACCAAACGGTTGCGTGAAATAGGAGCCATCAATAGCGACGCTGAACTCAGTGCCGATCAATGGAGAA
This sequence comes from Pseudomonas sp. PMCC200344, assembly GCF_030053095.1. Classification (NCBI taxonomy): domain Bacteria; kingdom Pseudomonadati; phylum Pseudomonadota; class Gammaproteobacteria; order Pseudomonadales; family Pseudomonadaceae; genus Pseudomonas; species Pseudomonas sp. PMCC200344. The sequence continues at coordinate 1,721,529 of NZ_CP125618.1, forward strand.
TGTTCCGTGAATACGCGACGGGTGGGTTGAACTCGAACATTGACCTCGAGTTGCTCGTTGAGATGCTACCTCCCGGCAAGGCCACCAAAGGCACTCTTCTTGCGGTTCTGAAGGAGTTGGCCACTCGTGATGCGTTGGCGAAGGCTGAGAAGACAGTATTAGAGAAGCGTCTCATCGAGTTGAACGCTACACGCGATGCGGAAGGGTTTGGGCCGTCTGCACAGCGTGACTTTGTTCCAGGAATGGAGCATCGTGCGGAGAACATCAACGCAGGGCAGGTGACAGACCGTGATGGCCTTCCGCGTGTCGATGATGAGAAAAAGGCGAATGATCTGCTCTTGACGGAGCAAGCGGGTGGGGTAGAACTTCCCTATTGGGGAACACAACGCGCGGCCTGGAAGGAAGGAACAATAGTGACCGATAAGGTTTTAGAACAGCCGCGTACCATGACTATGGTTATAGATCAGAGACAATACGACGCTATGCGTAACAGCGAAAAAGTAGGATCAAATCCGGCATCTTCTCTAGGAGGCTGGGCAACAGACTCTCCGGTAAACTCGATAGATGACGTTAGAAATAAACTGGCTATTTCTAGCGAATTTAAAGATGGTAACTTGTATAAGGTTGAATTTACTATAAAGCCAGGTGTTGGGGTTCGTGAGGGTGCCGCTGGTGACATGTGGGATGCCAATCAAAAAATAAGGCTGCAGGGTGGAGCAAATCAAGTCAATTTTATGGATAAAACTCCTCGTACAAACCCTGAGTTCTATAATGTTGATATTGGCAGTCTGAGGTTGTTGAAATGAATAGTCTTATTGCATGTGTAAGGAGTGAGGTGACGCATGCTGATGGAACAGTCTTTGAGGAGTTCTATGATTGGCAGGGTGGCAGAACTGATTTTGAAGTTGAAATGGAACACCTCAGATATGTGAAGGTTAGTCCAGTCGTGAAGGTGGTGAGATTTATAGTTTCTGAAGGGGGGGCGGCAGTCCAGGTTTCTGTTGCTGGTACCCCTTGTATACTGCCTGATAGAACTGGTGTTTTGGTGGTTTTTGATAAGGATCCTTCAACATTTAGCTGCCCCGAAGCTCCCTGGTTTTTTGATTTCCCTAATAACGCTGCGATCTATAATGTTGACGGCTCATTACGTTTTCAACTGCACAATCCTCAGGGTGAAGGCAGTTATATAGGGGCCGTCCACTCTGGTGCGATGCCCAATCATCCTGACACGCTAGGTGTCTTGGTTGGTACGGTAGGGCATGACCCAGAATGGCTTTATTTGGTTGATTGTAATAGCCCGAAATTAATATGTACGGGGAAGTGGATTCGCTATTAGTTGTCGAAAAAATGGCAGATTTGTTCGACGGAAAAGGCGACGGATTCATTTATTACTGGTTGTAAGAGGGGCAACTTGAAACGGGCGACCTATAAGTCGCCCGTTTTTCATTCACTCCGCAACCTGCGCCCGCAGTCGCCGACCAATTACATCCATCAAATCACAACCATCACGCAACGGAATGACCAGCAGTTTGGAAAAGTCCGACAGCACCACCGTGTCGCAACCAATCTCGGCGCGATAGGCAATATTTTCCAACACCTGCGTGACCGTGCGAATGCGGTAATCCGCCATGGCTTGAAGGACGTCGAGTGGGGCTTGGGTGTCGATGAGCAGTGACGCCGGGATCAGGTCGATTCCGGTGAGGGGCATGTATCTATCCATAGTTGAAGCCTCGTTTAGTTTGCTGAGACTGCCAACAGATCGTCGCCAAACGAAATGGGGTGGCAGCTGTACGCAGGTTGGCGAACCGGAAACGAGTAACCGGCAGACCCGAAGGTCTCCCGCGCACAACTGCCATAAAAAACAGTTTTGCGGATGCGGAGGCGCCTGCAAATAAGCACAGCTCTCGCACACGTTAGTCAGGTCGCCAAACCCGGTCGCCATATGGACGACGGGCGGACTATAAGCTTCATCGTTCTAGCGGTGCAAGGTGCCTGATTCCGAGGTTGGTGTAGGACCTTTACAATCAACCGCGTACAAGGTCTGTCGATAAATTCCGACCGCACAAGTACCTGATCGAAACCAACCCGGTGCTTACCGACCTCAAGCAATTCATGAGCTCGGATTACCTGCTGTCCAACCTCGGCTACGATCCGGACAAGAGCGCCAAACGACTGGGCGATGGCCTCTATGAACAACGCTTGGTCCAGCAAGCGGTGGTGGCCCGTACCGGCCAGCGATTCATCAATGGCCAGACCTCCGACGAAGGCTTGTTCAAATACCTGATGAACAACGCCATCGTCAGCAAGCAGCAGCTGGACCTGGCGGTGGGTGTCACCCTGACTTCGCAACAAGTGGCCGCGCTGACCCACGATATCGTCTGGCTCGAAGAGCATGAGGTCAACGGCGAAAAAGTACTGGTGCCGGTGCTTTACCTGGCCAATGCCAACCAACGCCTGGCCTCCAACGGCGCCCTGATCGCCGGCAAGGACGTGTCCCTGATTGCCGGCAAAGACCTGATCAATGCTGGCACCTTGCGCGCCAGCAACAATCTGTCGGCCTCGGCGGGCAACGACCTGGTCAACAGCGGTCTGATCGAGGCCGGCAATCGTCTTGACCTGCTGGCCGGCAACCACCTGGTGAACAAGTCCGGCGGGATCATCGCCGGTCGCGACGTCAGCCTGACCACCCTGCGTGGCGACCTGATCAACGAGCGCACCGTCACCTCGCACCAGAGCGCCAGCGGCGATCTGAAGGACCGTCACGACTTCCTCGACAGCGCCGCGCGCATCGAAGCCGCCAACGACCTGACCCTCAACGCCGGGCGCGACCTCAACAACACCGGTGGCGTACTGCAAGCCAAACGCGACACCACCATCAACGCAGGCCGCGATGCCAACCTCGTCGCAGCGGAAGAGCAAAACAGCGAAACCCGCAGCCGCTTCCTGCGCGAAACCATCACCCAACACGGCAGCGAAATCACCACCGGCCAAGACCTCAGCATCAGGGCCGGTCGCGACCTGACCGCCATCGCCAGCCAGATTGAAGCCAAGCGCAACCTCAGCATGGACGCCGGGCAAAACCTCACCCTGGCGTCTGCGGCGGATGAGAGTCACTCGTTCTCCAAGAGCAAGAAAGTCACCAGTCAGCAAGACCATGTAAGCCAGGTGTCCACCAACGTCACGGCGGGCGGCAATGTGGCGTTGAGTGCGGGTAAGGATCTGGATTTGATTGCCAGTCGGGTGAGTGCGGGGGATGAGGCCTATCTGTTTGCTGGCGATGATGTGAATCTGGAGACAGCGGACAACGTCGACTACTCCTACTACTCGAAAACCAAGAAGGGCTCGTTCGGCAAGAAAAAATCGACGATGACCGAAACCGACAGCGTCATGTCTGTCAGTTCGAGTGTCGAGGCGGGGAACAAACTGGTCATCTCTGCCGGGCAGGATTTCAACGCCACCGGCGCCAAGCTGAACAGCGATGGGACATTGCTCGCTAGCGCTGGCCGCGATATCAATCTTGATGCCGCCGAAGACTATGTAAGTCAGGCCAACGCATCATCTAAAAAGGGCTGGTCCTCCAGCAAGTCCAGCAGTTCGGAAGTCACGCAGACCCGTTTGAACAGCACCGAGCTGGTCGCCAAAAACATCGAGCTGAAAGCCGACAACGACATCTCGCTGACGGCCGCGGCTTTGCGTGCTGAAGAGGCGGTGAAACTCACCGCTGGCAACGATGTACTGATTGGCGCTGGTGAGGAAACGCAAACAACCACTCAGACGAAAAGCTCCAGCAAGGCCGGTGTGACGGTCACGGGTTGGCTGTCTTCCAGCCAAAAATCGCAACAAGGGCAAACGACCTCAACCCAAAGCATCGGCAGTGATATCAATGGCGGCAGCATTCAAATCAAGAGTGGCCGCGACACTGTTGTTGAGGGCAGTACTCTGGTGGCCGACAAGAACATCGGCCTCGATGCCGGTCGCAATCTGGAGATCACTAGCGCTGAAAATACCGAGACTTCGAGCTCCAAATCCGGCAGTAAAAAAGTCGGTGAAATAGGCTCCTGGTGGCAGGGCGCGACAGGGATCGTCAAGCAGAAAGAAGCCGATCAATACACCTCTATCCGCCAGTCGGGCAGCCAGATCGCGTCGCTGGGGGGCAACATCAGCCTCACGGCGGGCGACCATTACACCCAAACCGCCAGCCAGGTAGTCGCGCCTCAGGGTGATATCGGCATTACCGCCAAACATGTCGATATCGAGGCCGGTTTCGACACCATGGAATCCACCAAAACCGCCAGCACCAGCCGTACGGCCATTGGTGGAACGGTGAGCATTCCGCTGCTTGACGCGTTGCGTGGCATCCAGCAGATGGGCGAAGCGGCGCAGAAAACCAGTGATGACCGGATGGTCGCGTTGGCTGCCGTGAACGCCGCCATGAGTGCCGATCAGGCGATGGATGCAGGCAAGTCGATGGTGGAAGACCCTAGAACCGGGGTGAAGGTCAGCGTCAATCTGAGCAACAGTCAGAGCAACATGACCAGCACTCAGAGTGGTCGTAACGTCGTGGGCAGTGGCGTGGTGGCTGGAGGCAACATCAACATCGTCTCCACGGGCGCCGGTGCTGACAGCGATATCAATGTAGTCGGGAGCCGGGTTGAAGGTGGCGGGGACGTCTCTCTCAAGGCAGACGGCGCGATCAACTTGCTCTCTGCGCAAAACACCGCGCATCAGGAAAGCAACAACAGCAACAATGGCTGGAGCGCCGGCATTGGTTTCGGCTTCGGTGAAAGCAACGGCATCACCTTTGAACTCGCTGCCAACAAGGGACGTGGTAGCGCCGATGGCGATGATGTCACCCAAACCAACACGTCGATAAAGTCCGGCCATACGCTGAACCTGCAAAGTGGCGGCGACACCAACATCAAGGGCGCAGTCGCCAGTGGTGAAACGGTCAAAGTCAAAGTGGGTGGCGACCTCAATATCGAGAGTTTGCAGGACACCAGCACCTACACCTCCAAACAACAGAGTGCCAACGTCGGGGTGAGCCTGTGCATTCCGCCATTCTGTTATGGCACGAGCAGCGTCAGCGGCGGCATCGCCCAGCAACACATGCAGAGCGACTACGCCAGCGTCAGCGAGCAATCGGGCATCAAGGCCGGTGATGGTGGCTTCCAGGTTGAAGTGACCGGCAATACCGATCTTGTCGGAGCGGTGATTGCCAGTACCGACAAAGCGGTCGCTGATGGCAAAAACACCCTGAGCACCGGGACGCTGACCAGCTCCGACGTCAAAAACAAGGCCGAATACGACGCCAGCAGCATCAACCTCAGCGGCGGTTACGGCGGTGATATAGGTCGTGATGCCAACGGTAATGCCAGCGCCACGGCCAACCGTGGCGGGCCAGTCGTTGCCAGTAAGGATGGCGTGAGTGTTACAACTCCGATCGTGCTGTTCGCCAGCGGCAACTCCAGCAGCACCACCTACAGCGGAATCAGTGGCGCAGCGGTCACCATCACCAATACCGTCAAACAGCAGGAGTTGACAGGGCAGACGGCAGAACAGGCCGTTGCGTCAATCAATACCGATGTTTCCAGCGAGCGCGATGGCAGTAACAAACTCAAACCGATTTTTGACGCGCAAGAAATCGGCGTGGACTTCGAGATTGTCGGCAAGTTTGTGCAGAACGTTTCGCAATTTATTGAAAATAAAGCGCGGGAAATTGATTCCAAGAAAAAACAGGCTGATCTGGAGCTGGCGGCTTCGCACAATCCGGCGCTATCCGACGCAGATCAAGCAACCCACCGAGAGAACTATCTGCAACTCAATCAGCAGATCAAGGACATTGCTCAGAACTGGGGGCCTGGCGGCACTTACCGTCAAATCGCGACAGCCCTGGTCGCCGGTATCAGCGGTGGAGTGACCGGTAGTAGTGCTCAGTTTGCGCAAAACATGGTAGTCAATTATGTCCAACAACAGGGCTCCGCTTACATCGGTCAATTGGTGCTAAAGGGTTTGAAAGAAGGCAGCCCTGAACACGCGGCCTTGCATGCGATCCTTGGTTGTGCTGGCGCGGCTGCTAGTAATCAGAGTTGCTCGGCCGGTGCCTTGGGAGGAGCTGCTGCCAGCGTACTGGCGGGGCTGTTCGCCGACGCCGATCCGAATGAAACCGCAGCGGAGCGAGAGGCCAAACGCAATATCATTACTAGCCTAGTGACCGGCATTGCGGCCATGAGTGACCCGAGCGGTGCGGCAACCGCAAACAACGCAGCCACAGCGAACGTTGATAACAATTGGTTGGCGACACAACAAAAGGTCCAAAGAGATAAGGAACTCGACGCTGCTCCTGACCTTATTGAGAAAATCAAGGTTTGGCAGAAATGGGGGAGCATTGACAGCACTCAGGATGTGGCGACTGGTTTTGGTCTGATAATCGGCCTTCAGGAGGGCGGCTGGAAAGATATCAGCGGGCTCGCAGAGTTCATGGCGAGTCCATTGGAAAGCCTTGACGGGTTGCGCCAAATTGTCACTGATAAAAATTTACGAGCGAAAATCGGTGATGCCGCGGCTGATAGTCTGCTAGCGTCGATTGGTAGGATGGAGTATGCATTAGAGAATGGTGGAACCGATCAAGCCCTCCAGCTTGGACGAGATTTAGGTTTGCTGTTGCAAACCGTAGGCGGCCTGGCAGCAGACATTGGTGGCTTGGCGAAAGCCGCCTCCGCTCTAGGGAAGGTCGGAGTAGAGATCTCGAGCAAAGTCCTAGGTCAATTTGTTGGCAAGGATGGCGCGAAAATAAGTGAGACCATTGCACAGCTAGAGGTGTCTAGTTCCAATAATATAAAGACAGTTGTAACGACGGCTGATTTGCCTAGTAATTCAATTGCGAATGTACGTGCTATCAGTGCCGAACAGGCAAATGCCCCATTTGTCGCACGTGGCTGGAGTCCACCGTATGATACTGGTTCACAGGTGAGAACCTTTACAACGACTGCTGATGTTCAGTTTGCGCGTGTTTCCACTGTAGATAATCCCCAAGGAGCATTTTTGGTTAGGGCCGATGAAATTGCAGGTATGACCCCTCTGCAGATCCAGCAACATCTGGCTTTGCCAAAAATCCCGACTCAGATCGCGGATGTTACTGTTCCTGCCGGTACTAATATGCAAGTTGGTCGTGTTGCTGCTCAGCCAGCGTTCGGAGCAGATGCAAAAGGCGGGGTTCAGTACCAGTTATTGGATCAAATATCAAGCAATAGTTTTGGCGTGCCGAGGGCATTAAAATGAGTAAGCATATTGATAAAAAACTGGCTTCAAAAATAATTTCTGCGTCAGAGTCGCTAAAAGTAGTCCTGATTGATCGTCTTGGTCAGGAGGGTCTGTATGGGCCTTCTGAGTGTGCGAGGAATATTTATTTAATTGATGATGGGGATAATGTTATTTGGCAGGTACGCTCTGGTTTTGACTCTGATGGAGGTGCATTCACTAATATCACTTTTACTGACGGTCGGCTTCAAGGTTATAGGTGGGATGGCGGCATGTACGATATTGATTTAAATACTGGGAAGGCGGAGCCAGGTTTACTTTTAAGGTGATTGTATGGAAGGTGGAAGAAGATAAGAGTACTGGGCAATGGTTTTCTTTCGTTGCCTCTTAAAGAGATCGTTGTCTGCCCTGTTTACCTATTGTTATGAGTTTCTATATGAGTTAGTTGTTGCGCATTTGCGAAAGTTATATCTGTTCTGCACCGGCCTTGTACCGGTGATGTTTTATCCAACTCTCGCTGTCGGCGAATATTGGGCTTCTTCGCATCCTGCCCGTCGCCGGCATCAAACATACTAATGGGTGTCCCCTTTTCGACGCCTCCAGAGAAACTCGCAGCAGCGCGCAAGGCACCACCTCCGGCGCCGCCAACAACGGTCCGCAGAACTGGACCATGGGCAAGGCCAATATCTCGGCTGGGAACAATCCACCGAGTAGCATCCCCCAGCCTGCCGCCAGCGCCTTCACGGTCAACCGTGTCCAGGGATTACCGGCCAACAGCACTCAGTCCAAGCCCCAGAAATACCTGATCGAAACCAATCCGGTACTCACCAACCTCAAGCAGTTCATGAGTTCGGATTACCTGCTGGCCAACCTGGGCTACAACCCCGACCAAAGTGCCAAGCGCCTGGGCGATGGCCTTTATGAACAACGCCTGATCCAGCAAGCGGTAGTGGCTCGTACCGGCCAGCGCTTCATCGATGGCCAGACCAGCGACGAAGGCCTGTTCAAATACCTGATGAACAACGCCATCGCCAGCAAGACGGAACTCAACCTGTCGCTGGGCGTCAGCCTGACCTCCGAACAGGTCGCGGCGCTGACCCACGACATTGTCTGGATGGAAAACGCCGAAGTGAACGGCGAGCAAGTGCTGGTGCCGGTGCTGTACCTGGCCAACGCCAACAACCGCCTGGCTGCCAACGGCGCCCTGATCCAGGGCAGCGACGTGACCCTGATCGCCGGCAAGGACCTGAACAACGCCGGTACCTTGCGCGCCTCCAACAACCTGTCGGCCACCGCCACCAACGACCTGGTCAACAGCGGCCTGGTAGAAGCCGGCAATCGCCTCGACCTGCAGGCCGGCAACAACATCGTCAACAAGGCCGGCGGCATCATCGCCGGCCGTGACGTCACGCTGACCGCCACCCGGGGCGATGTGATCAACGAACGCACCGTCACCACTCACGAAAGCGGCAGCGGCTATCGCAACGAGCGCACCGACTTCGTCGACAACGCCGCCCGCATCGAAGCCGGCAACTCGCTCACCCTCAAGGCCGGACGCGATATCAACAACGTTGGCGGCGTGCTGAAAAGCGGGGCGGATACCACGATCACTGCCGGCCGTGACGTCAACCTCACATCAGCCGAACAGATCGTCAGTGGTGAGCGGGGACTGCATCGGGATCAGAGCATTACCCAATATGGCTCAGACATTGATGTAGGGCAGGACCTGAAGGTCAATGCCGGTCGAGACCTCACCGTCATTGCCAGCCAGATCGATGCCAAACGCGATGTGAGCATGAGCGCTGTCGGCGACTTGACCCTGGCTTCGGCGGCGGATGAACAGCACTCATATAGCAAGAGCAAGAAGGTTACCAGTCAGGAGGATCATGTCAGTCAGGTGTCTACGACGGTCAATGCGGGGGGCAACATTACCCTCAGTGCGGGCAAGGATCTGGACCTGATTGCCAGCCGAGTGAGTGCGGGGGATGAGGCCTATCTGTTTGCGGCCAATAACCTGACGCTCCAGAGCGCAGAAGACAGTGATTACAGCTTTTACAGCAAAACCAAGAAAAGCTCCTCGGGCAAGAAGAGTCGACTCGATGAGGTGGCCAGCACCACCAACATCGCAAGCGCCGTGACCTCCGGCGGCAACAGTACGCTGCTGGCCGGCAATGACATGCTGATAAAAGGCAGCGAGATCGCGGCCGATAAAGGTGGTGTGCAACTGGTGGCTGGCAATGACGTGCAGATCGTTGCGGTCACTGATTCGAACAGTGCCCGCCATGAGAGCAGCTCAAGCAAAAGTAGTTGGGGGGGCTTGAAGTCGAGCAAGGTCAAGGATCAGCTTTCTGAGACACAAACCACTGCTGTCGGTAGCGTGATCTCGGGTAACACCGTGGATGTGGTGGCCAATCGCGACGTCACAATCACCGGCTCATCCCTGGTCAGTACCCAGGATCTGGCTGTACAGGCCGGCCGTGACCTGACCATCAACGCAGCGGAAAACATCTTCACCCGCGACGAATTCCATAAGGAAAAAAATCGTGATCTGAGCGGCGTACTGACGGCCAATAACCTTGGCGTCGATGACATCACTGGCAACCAGCACCTGTCGGTCAGCAGTCAGAATCACACCGGCACTTCGTCCCAAACCACCTTGACCGGTAGCACCATTGGCTCCAGTGAGGGTAGCGTCAGCCTCACCAGCGGTCGTGAACTGAACGTGATCGCCAGCGACCTGATCAGCACCAAGAACATGAGTCTGATCGGTTCCAAGGTGACCATCGCTGCCGGCATGGAAAGCGCGAGCCAGAGCAGTACCGACAAGAGCAGCAGTTTGGCTGTAGGTCGGGTAGTTGGCGGCGTGATCGTGGACACGGTCAATACGATTCGAAGCTCAGTAGAAGCGGCTAATAACGCCGACGATCCGCGACTCAAAGCGGTGAAGCTGGCTCAGGCGGCAATGGCGTTCAACGATCTGGGAGGTATGGGCGGCGACGCGGAAGGCGCTGGTTCGGATTATGGAAAAAAACAGGGCTCTGCCAGCAACGACTCCATGATCAAGATTGGTACGGAACTGGCGAACACTCATAGCAAAAGCACAAGTGAGTACACCAGCCAAACCGCCAAGCAAAGTACGCTCAATGCAGGCAAAAACTTGTTGATCATCGCCGATGGCGGTGCGCCGGGAGCGGCGGGTGATATTCACGTCATTGGCAGCAGCTTGAAAGCCGCCGACACCGTATTAATTGCAAAAAACAACATCACCCTGGAAAGCGCGCAAAACACTGCCAACTGGGCCAATAACAACAGCAACAACAAAACCGCCATAGGTGCCAGCTTCAACCTCGGCGAGCAGAATGGGTTCACCCTCGACCTGGGAGCGTCCATCGCCAAGAGCATGGGGACCGGTAGCTCCGTTACCCAAGTCAACACGACCCTGGATACCGGTTCTCTATCCCTTCACAGTGGGCAGGACACCACCCTGGCTGGCGCGCAGGTACGGGCCGACAGCATCAACGCGTTGATTGACGGCAACCTCACCATCACCTCGCGCCAGGACACCGAGACCCAGAAGAGCAAACAGGGCAGTGCCGGTTTCGGTGGCAGCATCTGTATTCCGCCGTTCTGCTACGGCTCAACCGTGGCCGTGTCTGGAAGCCTGGCCGCTGGCAACATGAACAGTGAGTACAAGGCTGTAACAGACCAGAGCGGTTTGTTCGCCGGCAAGGGCGGTTACGACATCACCGTCGGTAAAAACACCACCTTGCAAGGTGCGGTGATTGCCAGTGAGGCGTCTGCCGACAAGAACCTGCTCAGCACTGATCGTCTGATCGTCAGTGACATCAAAAATACCAGCGACATCAGCGCCCAGTCGGCAGGCTTTTCGGCTTCCTACGGCAGCAATGCCGGCTCAAGTGTGGGCGGTAGCGTTCCGCTGTCACTGAACGATTCGGACCACAGCAGCACCCGCAGTGCTGTCAGCGAAGGCAGCATCATCGTGCGCAACGCCGAGGGTGCGAATGATCTGGTTGGGCTGAATCGCGATACCGCAAACGCCAACCAGACGCTGGACAAGCCTGATGAAAAAGCGATGCAGGAGCGGATTGATCTAATCCAGAGCACCGTTGCGCTTTCAAAAAACATCATCAACAAAGTAGCCAACGCTCAGCAGCAAGCAGCCAGTGACAAAATCAAATCCGCGACGACTGAGGAGGAGCGCCAGGCTGCAATCAATGAGTTCGACAGTTGGCGAGCAGGCGGCGACAAACGCTTTATGGCGGATATCGCCGCTGGCGTGATAGCCGCCGGTTTGGGGAGTGTGAGCGGTGCGACGGCGATAGGCGTTGTCGCCAATACCACAGCGGCGGATACCTTCAGAACGATAGGCAACTACGCCGATCAACAACTGGCGGACGCAATACGTAACAAGGACACGACCCTGCAAGCGGCGTGGGCTGAAGGTGGCTCTGCACGTGTCTTGTTGCACAGCCTGGCCGGTGCCGTACAAGGCTTAACGAGTGGCTCGGTAGTAAACGGTGCCCTTAGCGCAGGCGCGTCGGCAGCAATCATGCCGGCGTTGGATGAGGTGCTGAAAGGTTACGATATCGGCGTGGCAAGCCGGGATGCATTCGGGACTTTGATCGCCGCAGGCTTGGGGGCGGCGGTCGGCGGCGGCGGTTCGGTTGCGCAGATGAGCGGTGCCGCTATTGCTGCCAATGTTGAGCAGTTCAACCGTCAGATGCACCCGGCAGAAATTCCGCTGATTAAGGCTCAAGCACAAGCATTGGCCAAAGACGCAGGGATTACCGAAGCCGAGGCGGAAACGCGCTTGGCCAGGGCATTGGTGTACTACACCGATGCGGGCTGGCGTACGGTCATTGACGCCAAGGCGACGGCCCCTGCTGACATGACCCTCAAGTATTTGGGTATTGCATTAGCCCCATTGGCGGATAGCTACGATGTCACTGCGACGGTCAACGAAGATGTCCCTGTGTTCAGTGACAAAAAGACCTACACGCCAAACGAAACGGCTCGTCTGCTTCAAAATTACAGTGTTAACCACCCTGAGGCGTATGCGGATAATCGGCTGTACGGCGATTATCTGAATCCGAACTCCAATTACTTCCCAACAGTTGAAGACTTTCATAACCTGGATTTTTATGAAAAAAATCTGAATTTCCGTGACGGTTTTGGCGACTTCATTGCCGGTTCAATCACGGGTCTACCGAAAGGGTATTGGAATGCTGCGACTGGTGCCGCCACCAATTTCTGGGCGCTGGGCAATAGCCTTTTCAAACACCCCGTAGATACGACGAGTCAGATCGCAAACGGTCTATTGTTCTCGATGGCGAGCCCCGATAGGCTGTTGAGCAGCTACCGTGAAAACAAGAATGACGTAGAGATATTGACCTATCTGTATCAGCTGCAAGGCGACACGGCTGCTAGCGCGGCGGTTCGAGCCAAATATGATGCGGAAATGGCAATTAATCTGGTGCCAGCGGGGCGGGTTGGGAAGCTGGGTGAGGTTGTAGGATGGGAAAGACAGTTCCTTGAGGGTGCAAAAGGTGGAAGCTCGGTCGCGAATGATTTCTTTGCAGGTACGAAATACACAGATAAAGTCTTAGGTCAGATCAAGACTGGCGATCTTCATGGATTCCCGGAAAGTGTCACAACGTTCCAAGGGGCCGGACAGGTGACGAAGATCACAGGGGGAGATGGTGTTGTAAGAGATATGCTGAAAATTCCAGGTGAGTATCGTGGGAAACAAGGCGTTTTCGAGTTCATAAAGGAGTCGGATGGGTCAATCAATCATCGACTATTCAAGCCGACCCCGGCGGAGTGACTTATGAGTGTTATATGGTCGGAACAAATTGATCCTATTCTAAGTCGCGGGATATCCCTAGAATATTTGGGGGTGCGGAACTGGGCCCTGCGTCGCGATGACGCTTTACGTGCTATTTATGAACTTGAGGCTCTCGGAATCTCGATTCTTGGAGGGGATGTATATCAATTAGTTGGCGAGATAGCTGAGCAGACGTACGACAGTTGGTACTGCGACCAAGCTCCAGATGAGTCGGATTCTGTTTTTTTAAAGCGAAGTTCAGATAAGGCAGCGAATTACATTTGCAGCTACTTAATGCAATGGGGGCTTTTCGCGCTAGTGCCTAAAGTTTAATGGTGCAAAGGGTGAAACTGCAGTTGCACCTGGCAATTTAGTATTAACGACGAACTCCTCTAAAGTTGGGAAGTATGCGGGGAGAACTGACATAAGCTATCGTCTGGCTTCCGAAATAAATGTGACATTCCCTGAAGGGTGGTCTCCGCCATACAAACCTGGTACGAGAGTTACCGAATTTACAAATACCGTAGATGATGTCTACGTCCGGGTTCATGGTGAAAGCAACATGGCTCGCTCCTGGATGATGAAGTCCGAAGCTATTGAGGGGTTGACCCCTGCGCAGATTAAATCGAAATATGCGCTTCCTGATCTGCCCACGTTTGTATCCGAGGTCAATGTGCCAGCCGGTACTAGAATTAGGACAGGTACTGTGAATCCAGTTTTTGAAGGCGTAGGAAATGCGACGCAATATGAGCTGCTACAACGACTACCTGCATCGGCATTTACAAATACTAGGAGGCTTGGACAATGAATGCTATCGAGTTTAGTGTTAAAGGTGAAAGGCTTTTTGTTGGGGGTGAGTCCGTCGGTCTGCCGTACATAGTTGGTGATGTTGTGGCGTGTGGTAGTTTGCTTTTGGTTAGAGTTGAGCCGCCAATCGGTGTTATTTTCAATAGGAATATCTTTGCGGTTACAAGGAAAGGTGAAATTGTTTGGCAAATTGCAGAAAGTCCCCATGGGACCGAAGCGGAGAAACCATACGTCGGAATTTTTCGTGCTAAGGATGGGGGCGTGGTTGTATCCAATTGGAATGGAGTTGATTACTTAGTGGATCTGGAGTGTGGCAGTATTGCTGCAAAGGCTTTTAATAAGTGAGAAAACGGAAGCAGCGACAAATCATGTTTTTTCTGAAAGTGCGAGGGTAAATGGGGGGTAAAGGGGACGGTAAAGGGGGCGGACTTATTAGTTTTGCAGCGGTGCGATGGCCAAAATATAAATCTGAGGATCATGCAAATGGTTTTCCTTTTTTATTATTATGATCAGGTGTTGCTTCGCGAAATGTGGGGGGCGGAAAATACTATTAAGAGAAGTTGGTTTGATGGAGGTGGCTGTATAGCGTAAGGGGGCGGTGTGTAGTGTGGTGTAGTAAAAATTATCGCGTTCCTCTTTGTTTATTTAAATATTTATGATGCGCTGGATTAAAAAAGTTTTTTCATTGGTCAAAACATACGCTTATAAGGATGTATCTTTGAAGAGAACCATATTGCTAACACTGACCCTGATTCTCACATTACCAGGCTGCCATTCCAGCATCAGAGACTCGTCCCCAAGTCTGCTGAAAGACGGCATCCAGCTGCGCCAGAACACGGTAGTTGTCGATGCGCAGCACGCCAAGGTCATCATGAAAGCGTCGGGCTACACATTTCCAGTAGAATTTTCGGTCCGCCGTGCGACAGATCCTGACCAACGATTTGAGGTACTTGGAACTGTGGTGGATTCCGGCCAGGGCAAGGTGTTCGGCTGGATCGCTAAACTCAACGAAGTGGCCAACAGCGCCACGGTTAAACGCTTCCCGCAGTTGGAAGTACAGGCCGATGCCGATAAGCCGTTCGAGGTGTCGGGATATTCGAATGGCAGGAGCGCTGGGGGTACCTATAGTTGCGGTCCGCTGAAAAGCACCTTTACGCCAGAACGAAGCAAGGTCTATCTGGTGGAGTTCCAGTTTGTGGGTGAGCGCTGTGAGCAGCATGTTTACGATGTCACCCAGCCTCAGCAGCGTATTCCCGTGACGAGCGTACCAGCGGTGTGAAAGGGATTTATCTATTGCTCACAATATGAAACGGGCGACCCAAAAGGTCGCCCGTTTTCATTCACTCCACAACCTGCGCCCGCAATCGCCGACCAATCACATCCATCAAATCACAGCCATCACGCAATGGTATGGCCAGCAATTTGGAGAAGTCAGAAAGCACAACCGTGTCACAACCTATTTCGGCACGAAAGGCGATGTTCTCCAGCACCTGAGTGACCGTGCGAATGCGGTAATCCGCCATGGCTTGCAGGACGTCTAGCGGGGCTTGGGTGTCGATGAGCAGGGAGGCCGGGATCAAGTCGATTCCGGTGAGGGGCATGTATCGATTCATTTGAAGGTCTCTGTTTGATTGGCTAATGCCGTCACTCAGTCGTCGCCAAACGAGAGGGTGGCAGCTGTACGCAGGTTGGCGAACCGGTACAGAGAAACCGGCAGACCCGAAGATCTCCCGCGCACAGCCGCCATAAATAGCGGCTTTGCGGGTGCGTCGGCGCCTGCAATTAAGCTGATAGCCTTCGCATTCTCTGTATCAGGTCGCCAAACCTGAATCGCCATGTGGGCGACGGACGGACTATAAGCTTCATCGTTCCGACGGTGCAAGGCGCCTGATTTCCGAGATTGGTGTAGGAACTTTAGCTGTGGCAGCAACCGGCCGAGACCTTGTCATCATACTGATCATGAAGCCTCACCCACTCCATGATTTCCTCTTCATTGCGGCCCTTGGGCGTCAGGTCCAAGTAGTTGTAAGCCCCAACCAACATGTCCAAACCTCGGGCATAAGTGGAATAGGTGTGGAAAATCTCTCCAGCTTCATTGCGATAAAACACGCTAAGGCCGGGGAGTTCTTCTTCGGCACCGTCGGATTTTTCGTAGTTGTAGGTGGCTTTACCGGCGGTGACGTCTTCTGCTCGGGCCGAGACGCCGAAGTCGTAATTGAAGTCGCAGCCTTCTGACGACACCCAATCGAATTTCCAGCCCATGCGTCGTTTGAAGGCCTGGAATTCGGCGAACGGTGCGTGGGAAACTGCCACCACGGCGACGTCATGATGGGCCAGGTGTTGGTTGGCGCCGTCAATGTGATCGGAGAGGAACGAGCAGCCGGAACAGCCTTCGTCCCAACCTTTGCCAAACATGAAGTGGTAGATGACCAACTGGCTGCGGCCGCCGAACAGGTCCGCCAGTTTCAGTTCGCCGTTCGGGCCCTGAAAGTGGTAGTCCTTGTCGATTTTCACCCAGGGCAGGGCGCGGCGTTCGGCGCTGAGTTTGTCTCGTTCTTTGGTGAAGGCTTTTTCGTGGGCCAGGTGTTGCTTGCGGGCGGCGAGCCATTCTTCTCGGGAGACGACGGGATGATTCTGAATGTTCATTGGGATTCTCCTGCGGGGTGCTGGGAGGTGACTTACACAACCTAGTCGTTTGACCTACGCCCAATTCGACATACCGCTGGTCGATGCTGTTCAAAACCTCGGCTGAACGGCTACGAACCGCGCCGGTCACAATCTATGAAGGCCATCTCACTCTCTGGCTTTGGAGGTTGAATCAGGATGACGACTTATAACTGGGATTTGATTGAACGCTTGTTGCACGAGGTGCAGAACAGCGCCGGCCACAGCTTTACGCCACGGCCCTACGCCGAGCAGTACGCGGCGGAGAAAGCGGCGAACGGCGAGGAGATTGAGAACCTGGATCATCTGAAAACAGTGGCCGGTGAGTATGAAAAGTTACTGTTGGCGCGCGGCTATATTGAGCCTCGGCCTGAGGATCAAGGTGGGAACGGTTCGAATTACATTTTGACGCCACGGGGCTCGAGTTTATTGAGCTTGATCGACAGCAGCATTCCGGGGAATGACCATCCGCGGCAGGTGTTGGATGAGCAGGAAGATGCGCTAGATGAGGTGAGGTTTGATGAGATCGCGTCGAGGGCACAGATTGCCTGACGATCACCCCATAACCCATTGTGGGAGCGAGCCTGCTCGCGATTGCGGTACATCAGTAACATCATTGTTTACTGATACACCGTAATCGCGAGCAGGCTCGCTCCCACATTGGATTTGTGTTGCGCTTAGCTCTGTTGCGCTGCCTTCAGGCACTTCAAATCATTGAAATCCTTCCTCACACCCTCGATCTTCTTCAACAACCGCTGGCGCTGTTCCGGTGTGCTTTCGGCCATCAAATCTACAAACAGTCCCCGTGCCTGGGCTTCGGTGCTGGCGTAGGCCTGGCGATAAGCGGGCGTCCACAAGCTCTCGCGATTCACCAGAAGCGTCTCGATGCGCTGTGGGAATTCTGGACTCTGGCGCTGCGCAACCGTCGCACTGAATTGCTTCTGCCAATGGGCACGGTTGGCGATCCATTGCGTATTCTGGTCACCCAAGGTGTTGGACCACGCGACAACGCGTAGCTGCTGGGTGGCGCTGAGCGGGCCGAGCCAGTCATTCAGGCGTTTTTCCATACGCTGGCTGCGCGCCTTGATCTGTTGGTCGAGAGACGGTTTGAGGTATCGCTCCTGGCGCTTGTTCTGGTCCTTGGCGAAGGCGTCGTTCATCTCTGCGACTTGCTTGTCATCCAGCCCCTGTAACAGCTCAATGGCCGACGGGGTGATTTCCCGGGCGGTCTGGGCGATGGCCTGTTTGGCTTCCTTGACGCGGGTTTGCAGCGCAGCGTCGGTGACCTGGTTGGTCTCGACCATGACCTGCAAGCGGTCCAGCCAGTCGAGGTAGCCCGGCAATTGAGTGGTGCAGTGCCAGCTCAGGTGTTCCTTGAGGCGCTCGTTGAACCAGCCTTTCTGCTCGCCGTTCATGTCCAGGTAGTCGCTGAGCGTCCACGGAATGATCACGTCGAGGTTGCGATAGGCCAGGCCCACGCGGCTGCACGCACCGAGGGCGAGACTGAGGGTGATAACGACGGCGAGACACTTCAACCAGCGCGACATGGGCGAATCCTTTGCGAAGGCCTGGCTTTTTTAATGGGCTTTTCTATGTGAACGCAGGATGAGCCTCGCAGTTCAGCCGATCAATAAAAGGCGCGTTCGGCCTTGAGGGTGATTAGCCCGTCGCATTGGCTGTTGCGCCCGGAATAGGCGGAGCAACTGTTGCCGCTCAAGCTGGAGTCACTGTAGATCAGGTCCAGATCGACGCCCATGAACGGGCGGGAAAGTTGCACTGACCAGTCGGTGAAACTGCCTACATACCCACCGTCTACGGACACCGGCGTGTTGAGCTGGTGGGTGGTGTATTTCATGCTGATCCCGATGCCGAAGGGCTGATTGCCACCGAGGTCGGCGAATACGGTGCTGTTCTGTTTGTCCGGGTCATTGCTGAAGGCTGCGCCGAAACGGCTGCCCAAAAAGGTCAGGCCACCGAAAAGCTCCTGGCTGTCGAGGGTGTCCACTTTCGGATAGCTGTAACGGATCATGCCGACTTCGTACCCGAGGGTATTATCGAAAGGCTGTTTAAAGCCCATGTAGGAGTCGACTTCAAGGTTGGCCCCAGGCGTTAAACCCATGCTCGGTGCCCATTGGCCCACGTAAAAACCGCTTTCGTGACTCAGGTCGAGACCACCGTGGAACGAGCCGGTGCTGGAAGGTTTGACCAGCCCCTGGGCCATGCTGCGGCTGGGGGTAGTGCCGAGTTTGAGATCGAAGTCGCCCAGTTCACGCTGAAAGATTTGCGCATTGGCGACCGAACACGACAGCAGGGTGCCGAGCAATAAATAGGAGGGTTTGAGCATGCGTCACTCCATGACAGCGAGGTGCAGGCACTAAAAACCTACTGAAACGCTTGATCTAGACGTGTGCAAGCATACCGGCGAATGCTCGGCATCGAGGGCCGTTCGTCGATTTTTGAAATATTGGTTTGTTTGCGGGGGTGTTGCGAGGAGGGTTCCAGTCCAAGCGCTTCGAAGCTCAAAGCGCTTAGGGACCAGGTGACGCGGCGGATCTTGGGGACGTTACTTCTTGCCCAGAGTGATCTGCTTGGACGGGCCGAACGTCTGGCCGCTGACGCCTTTGGCAATTTGTTGGATCTCTCCGCCGGACTTGAGGAACGCAGCAATCTGGTTGTTGATCGATTCGCTGGTTTCAACGGCTGGAGCTGGCTTTGCTTTGCTGTTGGATGCTTTTACACGCATGGCGGCCATTAACCTATAGAAAATTAACTTGGCCAGGCATCGTACAGGAAATACTTGACAATTGCTTGGTAAATATCCCCCCGAAATGCACAGAGCAGATGAAGAATTAATCACAAGTTATTATTCTGAATAGGCCTCTAAGCTGCTGTTTTAACTAAGAACAATCGTGAAAAATTACAGTTTTCCGCCTGGCGGACAGGTGCGAAAATCTCCAGAACGGCCTGACGAGCGGCCTGGTGCGTGCGGTAAAGCCCAGGAAAATTAAGCCCTTCAGAGGATTTTCTTGCGCCACCGGGCTGGCCAGCGAACGCAGCCCGCAAAACCGGGTAGAATGCCGCCCACGCAATGAGGGTATTGGAAATGGCTTTAGTCGGGCGCTACAACAGTTTGCAAGTGGTTAAACACACTAACTTCGGTTTATATCTGGACGGTGGCGCGGATGGCGAAATCCTCCTGCCTAATCGTTATATTCCCAAAGATATTCCCAGCGAAGATGAAGACTGGCTCAACGTTTTTATTTATCTGGACAGCGATGACAAACTCATCGCAACTACCGAAAAGCCGAAAGTTCAAGTCGGTGAATTCGCCAGTTTAAAAGTCGTTGAAGTCAACAGCATCGGTGTTTTCCTGGATTGGGGCTTGCCGAAGGATCTGTTGCTGCCGTACTCCGAAGAAAAGCGTCAGATGACCGCCGGCGAGTATGTGGTGGTGCACGTCTACCTCGACAAGCACACCCGCCGCATCACCGCGACGGCGCGTCTGGACCGCTACCTCGACAAGACCCCGGCCAACTACACCCCTGGCCAGGAAGTTGATTTGCTGGTTGCCGAAGCCACCGATATGGGCTTCAAGGCGATCATCAACAACAAGCACTGGGGTCTGATTCACAAGAACGAAATCTTCAAGTTCATGCGCGCTGGCAAAGAAGAGAAGGGCTTTATCAAAGAAGTCCGTGCCGACGGCAAGATCAGCCTGAGCCTGCAACCGGTCGGCGAAGAAGCCGCCACCAGCCTGAACTCGAAGATTCTCGCCAAGTTGCGCGACAACAATGGCAGCCTGCCGGTCAGCGACAAGAGCGACCCGACGGTGATCAGCAGTATGTTTGGCGTGAGCAAGGGCAACTTCAAAAAGGCCATTGGTGCGTTGTACAAGAACGGCCAGATCGTTATTCACGCCGATCGCATTGAACTGAGCTGAGCTCGCGCCCGCCCTCATGTAATGCGATTGCATAGGGTCGGACTGTGATGAAAAAGTCCCGGCCCTGTGTCGGGGCTTTGCTTTTTACTGTCGAGTGACTGCCATGTTTTGTGTTGTCGAGGTGTTCCTGTGAGCGCCACCCGGCGCAGCGCCGATGGGTTTGCCCTGCAAGTGATGATTGGGTTGTGCCTGATCTGGGGTATTCAGCAGGTGATGATCAAGTGGGCGGCGCCAGACATCGCGCCGGTCATGCAGGCCGCCGGGCGCTCGGGTATTTCCGCGTTACTCGTAGGATTGTTGATCTGCTGGAAGGGCGGCTGGGATCAAGTGGGCAATACCTGGCGCGGAGGACTGCTGGCTGGCGCGCTTTTTGGCCTGGAGTTCTTCTTCATTTCCGAAGGCTTGCAACTGACCACGGCCGCGCACATGTCGGTGTTCCTTTACACCGCGCCGATCTTCACCGCATTGGGCGTTCATTGGCTTTTGCCGAGTGAGCGTTTAAGGCCGGTCCAGTGGCTGGGAATTTTCCTCGCCTTCGTCGGGATCGCCATCGCCTTTGCCGGCGGGGTGTCGTGGGACAACCTCGATCACCGCATGTTGATGGGCGATGCGCTGGGCGTGCTGGCTGGCGCGTCATGGGGTGCAACCACGGTGGTGGTGCGCGCTTCGCGCCTGTCGGAAGCGCCGGTGACGCTGACGCTGTTCTATCAATTGATCGTCGGTTTCGTAGGCCTGTTGCTGATCGCGATCCTCAGCGGCCAGGTCACCCACGTCAGCCTGACTACCGTGGCGGTGGCCAGTGTGTTGTTCCAGGGATTGGTGGTGTCTTTCTTCAGTTACCTGACCTGGTTCTGGCTGTTGCGCCGTTATCTGGCGGCGAACCTGGCGGTGTTTTCGTTCATGACGCCGCTGTTCGGCGTCACGTTCGGCGTGGTGCTGCTGGGCGAAGAGCTAAGCTTCAACTTCATTGTCGGCGCGGTGCTGGTGTTGTTGGGCATTACATTTGTCAGCGCTGAGCAGTGGGTGCGCCGTCGCTTGCGCAAAGCCCTTGGGCAGAGCTGACCGGACTTAGCAGTAAACCGCCAGCCACCAGCAAACCACAGCCAGCGAGCACCAGCGCTGGCTGCAAACCATCGCTGAAGTGGCTGCTTAACGCCGGCAGCAACGGCCCGCTGAGCTGACCCACCGCAAAGCACGCCGTCAGCAGCCCGGCGTTGCGCTGGGTGGGCGTGGGGCGCCAGCTCCCGGGAACGTTGCATCACCAGCTGCCTGCGTGATCGCCGGCTCGGGCGTGGCGCTGATGTCAGAGTCGATGCTTGTTAGTCTGCCGGGCCGCGAAAGCGTGGCGGTGCATCCGTGGGCCGAGCCATTTGCCAGTGCCAACATGTGGCTGATGTGGCGAAAAGGCATGGTCGGGGCGAACTTGAACGCCTGGCTTGAGCAGCAAAAATGGGTCTATCCGTCGGCGCCGAGTCAGGCTCGGGCGATGGCTTGAACTATCGGTCAGGTATTTTGATCAATTCAGTAACAGATCATTGCGACTTTGGGCGAGCATTACGTAGGACTTCGGACTATTATCAGTGCGAAGTGGCTACAGAATTTTGGCTACTCGGCACTACCCTGAAGGGGGCACCATGAAAGAGAAAATCCAAAACTGGCTGCACGACCTGGGTGTTGCACTCGGTTTGATCGAACCGCCTCTGCAACCTGTGCCTATTCGCACTGACGACGAACAACGCCGACGCCAACAGCGCCGCCGGTAAGCGTAACGCAGCCGTTGTAGCAGCTGCCGAGCACCGCGAGGCTGCGTTCGGCTCGGGCCGCGTTCGGACGAAGCAGTCGTAGGTTCGGTGCGCGCGGTAATACTGACGGAATGCAATTGTATGTTCTGCGACTGCTTCGCAGTCGAACGCAGCCTCGCAGGCTCGGCAGCTGCTATGTATGGACTCGCCCCCACTGTCTACCCGCTTTTGAAAAACCGCCGCCCCGTTGCATCTATGTATTAGGCCTATTCGAGGAAGCCGTCTTCGGCTTCTGGCCAAAATTGGAAGAGCTCGTGGTATGCCGATTACAGTCAGGCCTCGAAGGCCAGTAGCAGCTAAGGCATCAATCCACGCCGGTCTTACCTGGGGTCAATTTTTTTTCAGCAAAGGGCCGGACAGTTAGTACCTCGGTGGCAGAACTCTGTCGCTCAGTGGCTCATCGTCGCTTGCCGGCCATCACCAGCCTGGCGACGATAAGTCTGGTCATTCTGTAGAAGCACCCAGACGATTCGCAGGTTGCGGTTGGCTAACCTGACCGCAGCCTCCTTACGGCCCAGTCGGCTCATCCAGCGCAACAAGCGGCGGTCATCGGGTTGCTGGGAATCAGGTCGTAGTTGTTGCAGTACCGCATGGGCTCCCTGGATCATCAGGCTGCGTAAATAAACATCGCCTCGCTTGGTCATGTCCCCCAGCCGGACCGTCTGCCCGCTGCTGTGCTGGTCAGGCACCATGCCAAAGTACGCGGCAAACTTGCGGGCATTGGGAAATCGCTCAGGCTTGGTTTCCTTGGCCACCAGTGCCGTGGCAGTGACTGGGCCGATGCCGCGCACAGTCATCAGTCGCTTCGCCGTCATGTCGGCGTTGGCGGCCACTTCGAGGCGCCCCGTCAGCACGCTGATGCGTTCGCCCAAATGGCGCCACTCGGCCAACAGTTCGTCGATCAGTTCACGCAGCAGACCCGGCACCGGCTGGGTGGCATCTTCCAGTACCCGCGGAATTTTCTGGCTGATCGCAACATCGCCCTGCGCCAAGGCCACGCCATGCTCGAGCAGCAGGCCGCGCATCTGATTACTCACGGCGGTGCGGCGACGCACGTAACCTTGACGAGCGCGATGCAGTGCCTGCATGGCCAGCGCCGCAACGCTTTTGACCGGCACTGCGCAGATCTTTTCATCGCGACCAGCCCGCAGGATCGCCAGCGCATCGTTGCGATCATTTTTAGGCCCGCTGCGATGTGTGGCCACCAAGCCGGCTGGAAGAATCCGCGCCAGATTGCCTTGGTCTTGCAGCTGCCGGGCCCAGGCTTGAGCACCCGGGCCGGTCTCCATCAGAACCACGACATGAGGCGGCAACTGGCGTAGAAACTCATAAAACGCCTCGCGCGACTTGATCCGTTGCTCGTAGTGCACCTGGCCGAGGACGTCTTCACCGGCGACCTGAAAGACCTGCTTGGCCAGATCGACCGCCACGGTTGTGCAGGCCGACAAATCGGAAGAAGACAGGAATTGATCAATCGAAGTATGCTTTTTCATGGACTCGCCCTCGCTGTCGTTGGCTGTTTAGACTGCCACCGTGGCGCATTGACGCCTCGGCTTGGGCGAGTCCATCCAATTACAGGGGCGCGCTAGCTCAAGAGGTGGCAAACTCAATGCCGCCCAATCTCCATCAAAAACCGGCTCAAGTCATTCGCCGTTCTGGCGGTCTTGAGCATCTGATCTTCCTCCGCCGTAAACGCCGTCAAACCCAGCTCATCTTCCAGATGGAAGATCAGCTCTTCGATATCTTCTTTATCCAATCCCAATTGCGCCAGGCTCGCGTTGTCGTCGAAGTCATCCTGACTCTCCAGCAGGCGGCGGATGAAACGATGCACGGCAGCACGAACGGCAGCTCTTTTCATGGTTGTTCTTCGAGGGCGTTATTGTTGTTGTCCCTGGGGCTGAGTACAGCAGGCTTCAGGCGTGCAAGCGCTGCCACTCGTCAATCATCGTGCGCAAATGTTCCCCGGAAAAACTCCCGAAATGCCCGCCGTGCACCGTGCGGATCGGCAACTCGCGCAAACGCTGCAGGCTGCGGGCGTAGTCGTCGAGGTTGGAGTGGTAGGCGTCTTCGATCAGTGGCCCGTCGTAGATGATGTCGCCGCTGAACAGGGTTTCGGTCGCTGCTTCGTAAAGGCTGATGCCGCCCGGTGAATGCCCCGGCGTATGCAGCACTTGCAGCGTGCGGTTGCCCAGATCCAGCACGTCGCCTTCTTCGATCAGGCCGGTGGCTGGCGCGGCTTTGACCCGGTATTCGGCGTAGCACAGTGGGCAGTCGGGGTGAGCCTCGAACATGTCGTCGCCGACAAAGGCTTTGCTCAAATCGTTGTCGCCGTCGGGTGCGGCGAGGATGTCCGCTTCAGCCGGATGCACCAGCCGCTCAGGGAATTCGTGGTGTCCGGCGATGTGGTCGAAATGGCAATGACTGGCCACGGCGACCAGCGGCCGCTCGGTGATCCACGGCAGTTGCTCGCGCAGGCTGACCAACCCGGAGCCGCTGTCGAGCAGCAAGTCTTTGTCGCGTCCCTGGATGTGCCAGAGGTTGCAGCGATAGAAGGGGCGGATGTAAGGCTCGTGAATCAGGCGAATGCTGTCGCTGAGTTGTTTGACTTCAAACCACTGATCGCGAGAAACAATCTTCATCAAGGTTTTCTCCAGACGAAAAAAAACGGATGTGGCAACCGACGCCACACCCGTCGAAGAAAGCATCAAGTCGTTATGTTCAGCTTAGGCGGCGCTGGCCACCGCTGCAGGGCGAGGGGACAGCAAGCTGACCACCACGAAACTCACCAGACCCACGCCGAGGCTGTAGTAGATCGGGGTGTTGGCGTCCATTCCGTCCTTGATCATGAACACCAGCGCGGTGGCAAAGCCCAGGCCCATGCTGGCGATAGCGCCGGCGGTGGTTGCGCGTTTCCAGAAGATTGCACCGATCAGCGGGATCAGCATGCCACCCACCAACAGGTTGTACGCCAGGGTCAGCGCGCTGATCACGTCGTTGACTACCAGCGCGATGCCGAGTACCGCGATGCCGGTCAACAGAGTGAACAGGCGGTTGATACCCAGAGTCGACTGTTTGCCGCCGCGCAGTTTCGGCAGCAGGTCTTCGGTCAGCGTGGTGGACGCGGCGAGCAGGCCGGCGCTGGCAGTGGACATCATGGCGGCCAGTGCAGCAGCGATCACCAGGCCACGGATACCGTCTGGCAGGGACAGTTTGACGATGGCGGCGAAGGCATTGTTGACGTTGTCCAGGTCTGGGATCAGTACATGAGCGGCCATGCCGATCAGGGCACAGGCCAGACCGTAGAAGATGCAATAGATGCCCGCGAAAGTACCGGCAACCTGAGCCACTTTGGCGCTCTTGACGGTGAACACACGCTGCCAGATGTCCTGGCCAATCAGGATCCCGAAGAAGTAGATCATGAAGTAGGTGATGATGGTGTCCCAGCCGATGGTGGTGAAGCTGAAGGCGGCTTCCGGCAGTTTCAACACCAACTCATCCCAACCGCCGACGCGGTACAGGCAGATCGGCAACAGGATGAACATCAGGCCGACGGTCTTGATCACGAACTGGACGATGTCGGTCAGGGTCAGGGACCACATGCCGCCGATGGCCGAGTAGATCACCACCACGCCACCGCCGAGCAGTACCGAGATCCAGAACGGCAGGCCGAACAGCACTTGCAGCACGGTGCCGATTGCCAGGATCGAGGTCACGCCGATCATCAGCGCGTACGCCAGCATGATCGCCGCGCTCGCCGAGCGGGCCATCGGGTTGTAGCGTTTTTCCAGCACTTGGGTAACGGTGTAGATTTTCAGCTTCAGCAGCGGTTTGGCGAGGAACAGATTCAGCGCCACGATCCCGCAACCCAGTGCGGCGCAGAGCCAGAAACCGGAGATGCCATGGACGTAGCCCAGACGCACAGTACCGACGGTAGAAGCACCGCCCAGAACGGTAGCGGCCATGGTGCCCATGTACAGGGTAGGGCCGAGGTTACGACCGGCGACCAAGTAGTCTTCGTTGGTCTTGGCCTTGCGCATGCCGAAGTAGCCGAGTACCAGCATCGCGGCGGCGTAAATGAGAACGACGAATAAATCCAATGCCATGATGGCGTGTCTCCGATTGTCTTTTTTATGGTGAAACAAAGATGGTTCTGTGGGGCTGCTCACTGTGGGAGCGAGCCTGCTCGCGAAAGCGGTCTATCAGTCACATTGATGTTGAATGTGCCGCCGTCTTCGCGAGCAGGCTCGCTCCCACAGGGGAAGCGGTTTCAAGCCGGCTGACGTATTTCAGATTTCTTGATGGTGCTGGCACCCTTGCTGCGTGGATCGTTTGGACCGAACACCGCGGCCGATTCCGGGAACAGGCTCAACAGCGCCAGGTACACCAGCGACGCCAGGCCAAGGGTGACCGGCAAGCTGATGTCGATGCCGCCGGCCAGTTCACCGAGCGGACCCACGAACTGCCCAGGCAGGTTCACAAAGCACAAGCCCACCGCAGCGCTCGGGATCCAGGCACCCAGCCCACGCCAGTTCCAGCCATGCGTGAACCAGTAACGACCCCCTTTCTCGCCGCGGGTGAACACTTGCAGGTCATCCGGACAGTAGAAGCCGCGACGCACCAGCAGGCCGATGATCATGATCACCATCCACGGGGTGGTGCAGGTGATGATCAGCACGGCGAAGGTCGACACGCTCTGCACCAGGTTCGCGGCAAAGCGCCCGATGAAGATGAAGGCAATCGACATCACGCCGATCAGCAGCGTTGCCTTGACCCGCGACAGCACACGAGGGAACACGCTGGACATGTCCAGCCCGGTGCCATAGAGCGAGGTGGTGCCGGTGGACATGCCGCCGATCACTGCGATCAGGCACACCGGCAGGAAGAACCAGCTCGGCGAGACGGCCAGCAGCCCACCCACGTAGTTGTTGGCTGCGATGTAGTCCGGCGCCTTGATCGCTACGATGGTGGCAGTGGCGAGGCCGAACAGGAACGGGATGAAGGTTGCGATCTGCGAGATCACCACGGCGGCCATGATGCGGCGCTTGGAGGTGTCACGCGGGATGTAACGCGACCAGTCACCGAGGAACGCGCCGAAGGAAATCGGGTTACTCATCGCCACCAGCGCCGCGCCGATGAAGGCGGCCCAGAAACCGGGTTGGCCCATGCTGACGGTGCCGGCGTAGTTCACATCGAACGGACCGACGAAGGCGAAGATGCCCAGCAGGAACAGCAGGCTGGCGCTCCATACCGCGATCTTGTTGACCCACAGCAGGAAGCGGAAACCGTAGATGCAAACGGTGAGCACCAGGATCGCGAACAGACCGTAGGCCAGCCCCAGGGTCAGGTCGGTTTCCGGAAGACCGATCAGGCGTTTGGCACCACCGATCAGCGCATCACCCGAACTCCACACCGAGAGCGAGAAGAAGGCGATGGCGGTCAACAGCGACAAAAACGATCCGACGATCCGCCCGTGCACGCCAAAGTGCGCACCGGAAGACACAGCGTTGTTGGTGCCATTGATCGGGCCGAACAGGCCCATCGGCGCGAGGATCAGCGCACCGAGTAACACGCCCAGCACGATCGCCCAGACACCGGCCTGGAACGACAGGCCGAACAGCACCGGGAAACTGCCGAGCACGGCGGTAGCAAAGGTGTTGGCGCCGCCGAAGATCAAGCGAAACAGGTCGCTGGGTCGGGCGTCGCGCTCATGATCCGGGATCTGTTCGACCCCGTGGGTTTCAATCTGCGTAAGGCTTTGGTCTTTGTTGTTGTTATTCATGATCTGCTCCGATCATAAAGGCGCGCTCATCGTGCGTGAGCGTCACCTGTTTTGGCTAAGGGGGTGGCAGCCCTTCCGGCATTGCGGACAAATGTTCGTGGCAGGCCAGCCATAGGCCTTGTTGTTCTTGGCCAGACGCTTGTTTCTTGAAAACAATCGTCTCGCGCTCCTGGCTGAAGTGTTGCTCCCCTTGCATGCGCAGCTCGGTGGCCACGTCATGGATGAAAATCGCCACGTCACCTTGCAGGCTGACAAAGGCGTTGCTTGAAGCACACGAAAGCACCTCGAAGCCATCCTCCGAGCGCCAAGTGTCCCACAACGCCTGATAGGCATCGCGCGACAGCAGGGGCTGTTCGAGGGTGTAGAACACGAAGCTCGCGTCGGCGCTGAACGCGCCGAAGTAGGCCTCGCGATCGTTACGGGCAAAGGCTGACACCAGATCGGCAGCGGCCTTGAGTACCTGATCACGTTCGTTCATGACCGATCCTCAGCGGTGGACCACGCCAGGCAGTACGCAGAGCATTTCGTACAGCAGGTTGGCGGCCAGCAGCGAGGTGTTGCCGGTGGTGTCGTAAGCGGGCGAGACTTCTACCAGATCGCAGCCGACCAGGTCGAGGCCTTGGCAGCCGCGAACAATTTCAATCGCCTGAATGGTCGTCAGACCACCGATTTCCGGGGTGCCGGTACCTGGCGCCCAGGCTGGATCGATGCCGTCGATGTCGAAACTCAGGTACACCGGACCGCCGCCGACTTTCTCGCGAACTTCGGCCATCAGCGGTGCCAGGGATTTGTGCCAGCACTCTTCAGCCTGAACCACACGGAAGCCCTGGTTGCGGCTCCAGTTGAAGTCGTCAGCGGTGTAGCCCTGAGCGCGCAGACCGATTTGCACCACGCGGTCCGGATCCAGAAGGCCTTCTTCGACAGCGCGACGGAAGGTGGTGCCGTGGGCGATTTTCTCGCCGAACATGTGGTCGTTCACATCGGCGTGAGCGTCGATGTGCACCAGGCCGACCTTGCCGTGCTTCTTATGAATCGCACGCAGGATTGGCAGAGTAATGGTGTGGTCGCCGCCGAGGGTCAGGGGGATCACATTGTGTTCGAGGATTTTGTGGTAGGACTCTTCGATGATCCGTACCGCGTCCAGCAGGTTGAACGTGTTGATCGCCACGTCACCGATGTCGGCAACCGACAGCGAGTCAAACGGTGCAGCGCCGGTAGCCATGTTGTACGGGCGGATCATCACCGATTCAGCGCGGATTTCGCGAGGTCCGAAACGGGTACCGGGACGCAGGGAAGTGCCGATGTCCAGCGGGACGCCAACGAAGGCAGCATCCAGACCGGCAGCGGTTGGCAAATGGGGAAGTCGCATCATGGTGGCGATGCCGCCGAAGCGCGGCATTTCATTGCCGCCCAGTGGTTGGTGAAGAATCTTGTCCACGGGTAAGGCCTCATCGTCGTTGTTTTATTTATGTCGGTTGCGCAGGTCGGAGAGACGCAGGCACCGCTGTGGGGCGATTCTGCGAAATGTAGTGGCCGGGAAGAATCGCTACGGGCAAATACTTAGTTCAGATTTTTCTAAACTAATGGCTGGAGGGGGATTAGACTTTGCGGCATTGAGATTTGTGCTCGGCTCAAGAACGACCCCTCACCCTAACCCTCTCCCCAGGGGGTAGAGGGGACTGACCGAGGTGTTCTCGGGAATTACATCGACCTGAAATATAGAGTCGAACTCAGGATTTGAAAGCCATGGAGATCGGCTCCCTTTCCCCCTCTCCCCTTGGGGAGAGGGCTGGGGTGAGGGGTGGATTCAACAGGCAACACATTTCTAAAGCCCGGAGCCCCCATGGCCAACGCATTACCCGACCTGAAACTGTTGCGCATCTTCGTCAGCGTGGTTCGCCATCAGGGGTTTGCCAACGCCCAGCAAGAGCTCAACCTCTCGACCTCGGCCATCAGCACTTACATGAGCCAGCTCGAAGCCGCCCTCGGTCTGGTCCTGTGCCATCGCGGCCGCGGTGGTTTCAGCCTGACCAGCAAAGGCGAGCTGTTTCACCAGGAAACCCTGCGTCTGCTCGGCGAACTCGAAGGCTTCGAACAATACGCTGCGGCGCTCAAGGGCGAACTGCGGGGCACCTTGAACCTCGGCGTCATCGACTCCACCGTCAGCGACAAGGCCTTGCCCTTCGCCGAAGCCATTGGCGCCTACAGCCAGGAACACCCGGCCGTGCATTTGCATTTGTCGGTCATGAGCCCTTACGAGCTGCAACTCGGCGTGCAGGACAACCGCCTCGACCTGGCCATCGGCGCGTTCTCCACGCGCATGAGCGGTCTGGTGTACATGCCGCTGTACCGCGAACAACACTGGTTGTATTGCAGCAGCCGTCATCCGCTGTTCACCGAACGGCGCATTCCCGAGCAAGTCATCACTCAGCAACGCATGGTTGGCCGCGGCTACTGGAGCCAGGCGGAACTGGCACGTCACGGTTTCAAGCACAGCGCGGCGACGGTGGAAAGTATGGAAGCGCAGCTGATTCTGGTGCTGTCCGGCGCCTACATCGGTTACCTGCCGGAGCACTACGCCCAGGCGTGGGCGGACAAGGGCGATTTGCGGGTGCTGCTGCCGGCGACCTTCGGGTATCAGGCGCCGTTCTCGATGATCGTGCGCCGTGGCCGCAGCCGCGAGCCGCTGATCCAGACCTTCCGCGATTTGCTCAAAGCGCAACTGAATCAGGCTTGAAAACAATGTCCAGAATCCAATGTCCGCGCTGCCTGCGCCCGCAAACTCACTGTTTGTGTCCGCTGATTCCGAGCCTCGACAGCCGCACCCGAGTGCTGTTGTTGCAGCATTCCAGCGAAGTGAACCATGCACTGAACACCGCACGGTTGGCGGCGTTGGGGTTGAAGAATGCCGAGTTGATAGTGGGCGAGGTGTTCGAGGATTTACCGGCATTGTTGAATCAACCGGGCTATCAGGCTCGGCTGCTGTTTCCTGCTGACGATGCGCAGCCGTTGCAGGCTTACACGGCAACTGATCAACCATTGTTGCTGGTCGTCCCGGACGGCACCTGGCGCAAGGCGCGCAAGATGCTGCACCTCAACCCGTTGCTGGCGGCGCTGCCGAGGGTGACGTTGGCGCAGGGCGGGGTGTCGAGATATCGATTGCGCAAAGCACCGGGGCCGGGCGCGTTGTCGACGGTGGAGGCGATTGTTCAGGCGTTGCAGACCCTCGAAGCACCGACCACTTTCGAACCGTTGCTGCGGCCGTTCGAAGCGTTGATCGAGGGGCAGATTGCGGCGATGGGGGATGTGGTTTTTCAGCGTAATCATGGGCCGAAATAGTCGTTGTGATTGAGGGCCTCTTCGCGAGCAGGCTCGCTCCCACAGTTGACGGAGTTCTTCCTGAAGAAATGCGATCCACTGTGGGAGCGAGCCTGCTCGCGAAAGCGGTGGAACAATCACCAATAAACCTAACCAGAAACTATCTTTCGCGCATCGCTTCGGTCCGGGCTTTAAGCACCGGTTTGAGCAAGTAATCCAGCACGCTTTTCTCCCCGGTGATGATGTCCACCGTCGCCACCATCCCCGGAATGATCAGCAACGGTTTCACATCCCCGCCCAAGTGATTCTTATCTGTTCTCACCTGAATCAGGTAGAAGCTGTTGCCCTTGTCATCCGTAATCGTGTCCGCCCCAATCAACTCCAGCTTCGCACTCAGCCCGCCATAAATCGTGTAATCGTAAGCACTGAACTTGACCATCGCTTTCTGCCCCGGATGCAGGAACGCCACGTCCTGCGGCCGCACTTTGGCTTCGATCAGCAAGTTGTCTTCAATGGGCACGATTTCCACCATGTCGCTGCCCGGCTGGACCACGCCGCCGATGGTGTTGACCTTCAGCACTTTGATAATCCCGTGAACCGGCGACACCACTGTGGTGCGGGTGACGCGGTCATCGATAGCAATGCTCGATGCCGTGATTTTCGACAGGTCGGTGCGTTTTTCATTCAGCTCTTTCGCCGCGTCGGAGCGGAAGGATTGTTCGGACTCATCAATCTTGCTTTTGATCTCATTGATCGCCGATTCCGCACGGGGAATTGCCAGGGTCGTGGCGTTCAATGAACCGCGAATCTCCACCGCACTGCGTTTGAGTCGCAATATTTCCACCGGCGAAACCGCCCCGCTGCCTACCAGCGGCGCGGACATGTTCATTTCTTGTTGCAGCAATGCCAGGCTTGAACTGTATTGGCCCTGCTTGGAGCGGAACTCTGCCAGCTCCTGAGTTTTTTGCCGAAGTTGCTCACTCAAGGTGCGCTGTTCGCTGGCCAGTCGACGTTGTCGTTGCTCGTGCAGCGAGCGCTCGTCTTCGGCCACTTGCGGCGCCTTGGCGATCACTTCCGGGGAGAGCTTGAACGGCCGGCCTTCCGCTTCGGCCGACAGCCGTTCGACCTGCGCGGTCAGCGCATAACGATCCGCCTCGCTTTCGCCCTTGTTCGACAGGAATCGAGTGTCATCGAGGCGCAGCAAGGTGTCGCCCTTGTTCACCATTTGCCCTTCGCGCACGAAGATCTCAGTGACGATGCCGCCCTCCAAGTTCTGGATCACTTGAACCTTGCTCGACGGAATCGCCTTGCCTTCGCCCATGGTCACTTCCTGCAGCACCGCGAACTTGGCCCAGACCACCGCCGTGATAATCAGCGCAGCCGCCAGCCACACGGTGATCCGCGACCAGCGTGGCGAATCCTGCAACGAGGCGCCGGCGGTTTCCGGCATGAATTCGCTTTCGGCGCTTTTGCTGAAACTGCCAAAGTAGCCGCGCGGCTTCGAATCAGAGCGCGACGCGTCGGATGATGAACGGGCCATGGCTAGCTCCTAGACAGCCGCAGAGCCGACACGGCCCTTGCGCAGTGCATCGATGACCACTTCTTTCGGACCGTCGGCGACGATCCGCCCGTTGTCCAGCACCACCAGCCGATCCACCAGGCTGAGCATCGAGGTGCGGTGGGTTACCAGCAGCAGGGTTTTGCCCTGGACCCAGCGGTGGAGTTTTTGCCGCAGAACGTCTTCGCTGCTGTTGTCCATGGCACTGGTGGGTTCGTCGAGCAACATGATCGGCGGATCCAGCAACAAGGCGCGAGCCAGCAACACCGCCTGACGTTGACCGCCGGACAGCAGTTGTCCGCGTTCACCCACCGGCCGGTCGAAGCCTTGCGGATGTTGACGCGCCAGCTCGGTGACGCCGGTCAGTTCGGCGACTTCGAGCATCCGTGAATCGCTGATGTAGCGTGCGCCGAGGGTCAGGTTGTCGCGCAGGCTGCCGGCCAACAGCGGCAGGTCATGGGCGACGTAACCGATTTGCTGGCGCAGGTCGGCGACATCCAGTTGCCGCAGGTCCAGACCGTCGAGCAGCAGCTGGCCTTCTTCCGGTGCGTAGAAACCCATCACCAGCCGCGCCAGCGTACTTTTGCCCGAGCCGCTGCGACCGATGATGCCGATCCGCTCGCCGGGTTTTACGCTGAAGCTGATGTTGGCCAGGGCCGGAGCGTTCTGGCCGTTGTAGTGGAACGTCACACTGCTGACGTCTATCGCGCCTTGCAGTTGCGTGCGTTCAAGCGGCCGTTGTTTGGCGTCGCGTTCCTGCGGCAAGGACATCAGCGCATCGGTACTTTTCATGGTCAGTTGCGCTTGCTGATAGCGCGTGATCAAACCGGCAATCTGCCCCAGCGGCGCGAGCACCCGGCTGCCGAGCATGTAGGTCGCCACCAGCGCGCCGACGCTGAGGTTGCCGGCGATGATGCTGTAGACCCCGGCGACGATGGTCGCCATGCCGCAGAATTGCTGGATGAACAGCGTGCCGTTGGTGGCCAGTGCCGAGAGGTTGCGCGCATGGCTGTCGAGGCGGGTGAGGGCGCCGTGGGTGCTTTCCCATGTGTGCTGGCGTTCGCTTTCGGCGCTGCAGGCCTTGAGGGTTTCGAGGCCGCCGAGGGTTTCGATCAGCAGCGCCTGGCGTTCGGCGCCCAGGGTCAGGCTTTTCTGTACGGTGTCGCGCAGGCGCACCTGGATCACCATCGCGAAAATAATCGTGATCGGAAACGCCAGTAACGGAATCACCACCAGCCAGCCGCCGAGCAGGCCGATCACCACCAGCATCAGCACGGCAAAGGGCAGGTCGATCAGGCTTGTCAGCGTTACGGCGGTGAGGAATTCCCGCAGGCCCTGGAAGTCATGGATGCTTTGGGCGAAACCACCAATGGTCGCCGGCCGCGCTTTCATCGCCATGCCGGTAATGCGTTCGAACAACGTGGCCGAAAGGATCACGTCAGTTTTCTGCCCGGCGGTGTCCAGCAGGTGCGCGCGGACCACCCGCAACACCAGTTCGAAACCGGTGCCGATCAGCAAGCCGATGGACAGCACCCACAACGTCGACGTGGCCTGGTTCGGCACCACCCGGTCGTAGGTCTGCATCACGAACAGCGGCACCATCAACCCCAGCAGGTTGATCAGAAAACTCGCCAGAATCGCGTCGCTGTACAGCCACTTCGACAGCTTCAAAGTGTCTCGAAACCACGCCTCCACCCGCGGCACCAGCGGCGAGCGCAAGTCTTCGAGTTCATGCCGCGGCCGCGCGAACAAGGCTTGGCCGCTGTAATTTTCGGCCAGTTCGTCCGTGCTGACCCATTGTTCACCGCCGTCGGCTTCGCTCGGCAGAATCAGCAACTGACCGTCATCGCCGAAGCGTCGCAGAATGGCGGTGCGGCCGTTGTTGAGGATCAGCATCACAGGCAGGTTGAGGGCGGAAATGTCCGCCAGTTCACGGCGCAGCAATCGCGCCTGCAAACTGGCCCGGGCCGCTGCGCGAGGTAGCAGGTCCAGGCTCAAGCGTTGTTTGTTCAGGGGAAGCCCGGCACTCAGGCTGGCGCGACTGACCGTCGCGCCATGGAGTTTGCAGAGGATCAACAGACCGTCCAGAAGCGGGTCATCGAAACTCAAGCGCGGATCGACACTGATGTTGCCGGTTTCCATGCTGGTCACATTGATCTCTCCATAGGCCTACTTCAGTTCAGGCAAACGGGCTTCGTTTTTTACTTCCGAGGAGGCGATCGCATCGGCGGGCAACACCACCCGTTGTTTGCTCAGCAACTGACCCATGTTCGCCAGCACGCGGTACATCGAGTACTCCTCGGTGTAGCGCACTTCGGTGTAGCGGCGGTTGGCGTTGTAGAGCTCATTTTCACTGTCCAGCAGGTCGAGCAGGGTGCGTTGACCGAGGCCGAACTGGTCCTGATACGCCACGCGTACGCGCCCGCTGGTGTCCGCGTATTCGCGGGCGGTCGGGGTTTGTTTCTTGGCGTTGACCATGGCGTTCCAGGCCAGGTGAATGTTCTCGTTGAGTTGGCGCAGGGCATTGTTGCGGATGTCCATCGCCTGGTTGATCTGGTGCGCATTGGAGGCCAGGCGAGCTTTGTCGCTGCCACCACGGAACAGGTTGTAGTTCATCACTACGCCGACTCGCCACTCGTTGTCGTGGCCTTCATCGCCCTGCACGTTATTGTTCGCACCCACGGCGGCTTCGGCGTCGAAGCGAGGGTAGAACGGCGACTTGGCAACTTCGTACTGGCTCTCGGCCGATTGCACATCGGCCTGGGCGGATTTCAGGTACGGGTTGTTTTCCACCATGCTTTGCTGGGCTTCCTGCAGGGTGGCGGGCAGTTCGCCGCGGGTCGAGGGCGGGGCTTCGAGTTCATCGGGCAGGCGCCCCACGACGGCGTAGAAGTTCGACTCGGCATCCGCCAGATCGACTTCAGCGGTATCGAGGTTGTTTTGTGCCAGTGCCCGGCGAGCGACGGACTGGTCGGAGTCGGCGGTGCTGCCGATACCACGCTGGGTGCGCAGACCGATCTGATCGTTGACCCGCATGTGAGCTTGCAGATTGTTCGTGGCCAAGGTCACCAGTTCGCGGCGCTTGAGCACTTCGAGGTAGACCTCGATGGTGCGCAGGGCCAGATCCTGAGCGGTGCCCTGAGCGTAATAGGCCCGGGAATTGACCACGCCTTTGGTGCGCTGGACTTCGTTGGAGGTGTTGAAACCATCGAAGAGCATTTGCCGCAGACGCAATTCCGATTGGGTGTAGGTCAGGATTTCGGTGTGGTGATTACCGAATGCCCGGGTGCTGGTGTTATCGCTGTACCCGCGCCCGTAGGCGGCATTCAGATCCACCGATGGATAAAAGCCCCCCTTGGCGACTTTCACTTGTTCATCGGCCGAGAGGCGGCTGTCTACACGCGACGCCAGCTCCGGGTGGGTTGCGATGGTGCTCTGAATCGCCTCCGTCAATGACATGGCTTGAGCCTGAGAAGTGCAGGCCATGGCCAGCAAAATTGCGCTGCAGAGGGGGGTTAATACGCGCATGGGTGCCTCTCCCTGATTCCTAATGGTGCTTATTAGTCGCCAAATATTTGACGGAATTTATAGTGAAAACCGTTTCATGCTTGTAACAACAGAGCTAAGAACATTCTGGAGAGAACCATAGAAGAATTTTTCATAAGGCTTATGCAAAATAAAACTTATGCGCTCCGCAAAATCCAGCACATTGTTCACTGCGAAAGCCCCTGATTTATGAGCCTTAGAGCGCTCGGCGGGGCTTGAGGAAAGTTTCAAACCACAATCGACATAGGGCGGGGAAGTGCTGGAGGGGAGGGAAGCGGACGGTTTTAAGGTGACGGTTTTTTGTCACCTTTGTGGATCAAAACCGTTACGCATCGCTCAAAGGGCGACTTGTTGCGCAAGTGGATCCCGATGCCATTGATTGCAGAGGGTTTTTATCCCGCAGCAGACACGTCGCCCGCGAGCGGCACGCTTGGCGAGAACGGCGCCAGGGCAGCGGCTTACTTCAGGTAACCGCTGCCAGCAGGCGATTCCGTCAGGCAACCCGTTGGATGCCAGGAGCACGTTCTTCGCAAAAACAGGATGCCGACAGCGGTTGGCAGCGGAGGAAGTGCACATGGCTACGCTCATCGGTATTGTCAGTAAGGTCATTGGTCAGGTGTTCGCGGTTGCGAGCGATGGCACCCGACGCGCGCTGGTCGAGGGGGACCGGTTATTCGCCGGCGATCAACTGGTCACCGGGGCCGAAGGCGCGGTAGCGGTTCATCTGCAGAATGGCCAGGAACTGACACTTGGGCGTGGCAGCAGTATGGAGATGACGCCCCAGTTACTCGTGCATCAGGCGCCCCATGTGGACACTGCTGAAGCGGTGACGCCGACTCAGGCGCAACTGACCGATGTCGAGCAACTGCAAAAAGCGATCGCTGCCGGCGACGACCCGACCCAGACCGCTGAAGCCACGGCGGCCGGACCGGGATCGACCGGCGCACCCGGTGCACTGGGCGGCGGCCACACGTTTGTCATGCTTGAAGAGGTGGGCGGGCGGGTCGATCCGACCATTGGTTTTCCTACCGCAGGTTTCAACGGCATTCCTGAGTTTCCCCTGGAGCGGCTGGCCGGAAACCCGGACAACGGCGACAACGGTGCAAGCGGTTCAGGTGGTTCAGGTGGTTCAGGCGGTTCGGGAGGTTCAGGCGATCTTCCGGTGGCGCCGGTTGTTCCTGGGGCACCGGTTGTTCCTGTAACACCGGTTGTTCCTGAGGTGCCGAACAATCCGGTCACCCTCACCGGCCTGTCGGTGGCTGGAGGTGAACTGACCGTCAATGAGGCCAACCTGGCCGACGGTTCGGCCCCCAACCCTGGGGCGCTGACCAAGACCGGCACGTTTAGCGTGTCTGCGCCTGACGGGCTGACCAGCCTGAGCATCGGTGGCGTCAGCGTGATCAGCGGGGGCGTTGCCGCGGGCTTCCCACTGTCGATCACCACCCCGTTGGGCAACACCCTGACCGTCACCGGGTACAACCCGGCCACGGGGGTTGTGAGTTACAGCTACACCCTCAACGACAATGAAACCCATCCGGCCGGCAACGGCGCCAACAGCATCACCGAGAATTTCGACGTCGTCGCCACCGATACGGACGGCAGTTCGGCGACCGGGCAAATCAACGTCAACATCGTCGATGACCTGCCGACTGCTCATGCCGACGAGGCTTCGGTCGCCGAAGGCGGTATCGTCAGCGGCAACGTGCTGTGGAACGACGTCGGCGGTGCCGATGGTCTTGCCGCAGGAGGGGCGGTAATCGGCGTGCGTGCCGGCTCAGACACCTCGACCTCGGCTGTTGGCGGCCTGAATACTCAGATCAATGGCACCTACGGTTACCTGACGCTGGACGCCAACGGCAACGCCGTCTACCACAGCAACCCGAACGCCGTGAGCGGTCCCGGTGCGACCGACACGTTCACCTACACCGTGCGCGATGCCGACGGTGACCAAAGCACCACGACCATCACCATCGATGTGCACAACAGCTGCATCACAGCGGTCAGCGACAGTGACGTGACCGTCTACGAAAAAGCCCTGGATCTAAACAAAGACGGCCAGGATCTGGCGCCCGGCACGGTCACCGGCAGCCTGCCGAGCAACACCGGCGAAACCGCCAGTGGCACCCTGGTCGGTTCGGTCAGCGGCGCGGTCGGTGCGATCACCTACACCCTGGTCGGCAACGCTACCGGCACCTACGGGCAAATCCTGCTCAATCCCAACGGCACTTACACCTACACCCTGACCTCGCCGGCCAGCACCACGCCGCATGCCAACGACGGGCCGAACACCCTGAGCGAAAGCTTCACCTACAAAGCCACCGACGCTCTGGGCAACAGCACCACCAGCACCATCGTGGTCAAAATCGTCGATGATCAGCCGATCGCCCACGCCGACTCGACCGCGGTCGCAGAGGGCGGCGTTGTCAGCGGCAACGTGCTGTGGAACGACGTCGGCGGCGCCGATGGCCTCGCCGCAGGAGGGGCGGTAATCGGCGTGCGCGCCGGTTCAGACACCTCGACCTCGGCTGTTGGCGGCCTGAACAGTCAGATTAATGGTACCTACGGTTACCTGACGCTGGACGCCAACGGCAACGCCGCCTACCACAGCAACCCGAACGCTGTGAGCGGCCCCGGCGCGACCGACACGTTCACCTACACCGTGCGCGATGCCGACGGTGACCAAAGCACCACGACCATCACCATCGATGTGCACAACAGCTGCATCACAGCGGTCAGCGACAGTGACGTGACCGTCTACGAAAAAGCCCTGGATCTAAACAAAGACGGCCAGGATCTGGCGCCCGGCACGGTCACCGGCAGCCTGCCGAGCAACACCGGCGAAACCGCCAGTGGCACCCTGGTCGGCTCCGTCAGCGGCGCGGTCGGCGCGATCACCTACACCCTGGTCAGCAGCGCCACCGGCACCTACGGGCAAATCCTGCTCAATCCCAACGGCACTTACACCTACACCCTGACCTCGCCGGCCAGCACCACGCCGCATGCCAACGACGGGCCGAACACCCTGAGCGAAAGCTTCACCTACAAAGCCACCGACGCTCTGGGCAACAGCACCACCAGCACCATCGTGGTCAAAATCGTCGATGATCAGCCGATCGCCCACGCCGACTCGACCGCGGTCGCAGAGGGCGGCGTTGTCAGCGGCAACGTGCTGTGGAACGACGTCGGCGGCGCCGATGGCCTCGCCGCAGGAGGGGCGGTAATCGGCGTGCGCGCCGGTTCAGACACCTCGACCTCGGCTGTTGGCGGCCTGAACAGTCAGATTAATGGTACCTACGGTTACCTGACGCTGGACGCCAACGGCAACGCCGCCTACCACAGCAACCCGAACGCTGTGAGCGGCCCCGGCGCGACCGACACGTTCACCTACACCGTGCGCGATGCCGACGGTGACCAAAGCACCACGACCATCACCATCGATGTGCACAACAGCTGCATCACAGCGGTCAGCGACAGTGACGTGACCGTCTACGAAAAAGCCCTGGATCTAAACAAAGACGGCCAGGATCTGGCGCCCGGCACGGTCACCGGCAGCCTGCCGAGCAACACCGGCGAAACCGCCAGTGGCACCCTGGTCGGCTCCGTCAGCGGCGCGGTCGGCGCGATCACCTACACCCTGGTCAGCAGCGCCACTGGCACCTACGGCCAAATCCTCCTCAACCCCAACGGCACCTACACCTACACCCTGACCTCGCCGGCTAGCACCACGCCGCACGCCAACGACGGCGCCAACACCTTGAGTGAAAGCTTCACCTACAAAGCCACCGATGCCCTGGGCAACAGCACCACCAGCACCATCGTGGTCAAAATCGTTGATGATCAGCCGATCGCCCACGCCGACTCGACCGCAGTCGCCGAAGGCGGCGTTGTCAGCGGCAACGTGCTGTGGAACGACGTCGGCGGCGCCGATGGCCTCGCCGCAGGAGCGGTGCTCGGCGTGCGTGCCGGTTCAGACACCTCGACCTCGGCCGTTGGCGGCCTCAACAGCCAGATCAATGGCACCTACGGTTACCTGACGCTGGACGCCAACGGCAACGCCGTCTACCACAGCAACCCGAACGCCGTAAGCGGCCCTGGCGCGACCGACGTGTTCACCTACACCCTGCGCGATGCCGACGGTGACCAAAGCACCACCACCATCACCATCGACGTGCTCAACAGCTGCATCAGCGCGGTCAGCGACAGCGACGTGACCGTCTACGAAAAAGCCCTGGATCTCAACAAGGACGGTCAGGATCTGGCGGCGGGCACCGTCACCGGCAGCCAGCCAGACCGCACGGTTGAAACCGCCAGTGGCACCCTGGTCGGCTCCGTCACCGGTGCCAGCGGTGCGATCACTTACACCCTGGTCGGCAGCGCCACCGGCACCTACGGGCAAATCCTCCTCAATCCCGATGGCTCCTACACTTACACGCTGACCTCGGCGCCAAGCACCACGCCGCACGCCGACGATGGCGAGAATACCCTCAGCGAAAGTTTCACTTACAAAGCCACCGACGCCCTGGGCCATTCCACCACCAGCACCATCGTGGTCAAAATCGTCGATGACCTGCCGACTGCCAACCCCGATGCAGCCTCGGTAGCGGAGGGCGGTATCGTCAGTGGCAACGTGCTGGCGAACGACTTCGGCGACGCCGATGGGGGTGGGGTGGTCGGCGTGCGCGCCGGTTCAGACACCTCGACCTCGGTCATCGGCGGCCTGAACAGCCACATCAATGGCACCTACGGTTACCTGACGCTGGATGCAGCGGGCAACGCGGTCTATCACAGCAACCCGGACGCCGTGAACGGTCCCGGTGCGACCGACGTGTTCACCTACACTTTGCGCGATGGCGATGGTGACGAAAGAACCACCACTATTACTATCGATGTCAGCGACAGCTGCATCAAAGCGCTCAGCGCGTCGCCGACCACCTTAAACACCGGTTGGATTGCCAAAGGTGCGGACTTCACCGGCAGCGGAGCGATCAATTTCTACGGCACCAACAACGAGGCGAACCAGGCATTGGCAAATGTGCGGAACGCCTTTGCCGGCAACGTCGCGACCATGACCGCATTGCTGGTGGTCAGCGGCTATCTGGGCGCTGTCGCCAATGCCAATGATGAGGACCGCATCACCGTCAACCTCAAACAGGGTGAAACCCTTAACCTGGATCACAACCTCGCGGGCGGTCACATCGCAATGGAGTACTCCGTCAACGGTGGGGCCTTCATTGCCATCGCCGACGGCCAGACCATCACTGCCGCAGCGGACGGCACGTACCAGATTCACATCACCAACATCGACATCGATGGTCCGGGCAGCAGCGGGAAGGGGGCGGAAGACTATCAACTGACCATGACCCTCAACTACGCCGGTGCCCACGACATCACGCCAGATGCCCACGGCACCTACGCTGCCAACGACAGCCATGGCGGCAGCGACAGCGGTGCCGCGACCATCACCTATCAGGACGGCCACATCCTCACCGGCACGGCGGGCGATGATGTACTGGTGGCGGGCGCCGGCAACAACGAGTTGCACGGCGGCGCCGGCAATGACTTGCTGTACAGCGGTGCGGGCAACGACCTGCTCGACGGTGGCTCCGGCGTCGACACCGCGAGCTATGCCCACGCTACGGCCGGCGTCACCGTCGATCTGAACCTGCTCACCCCGCAGAACACGGTGGGCGCCGGCACCGACACCCTGACAGCGATCGAA
Organism: Pseudomonas sp. PMCC200344; assembly: GCF_030053095.1. NCBI lineage: Bacteria > Pseudomonadati > Pseudomonadota > Gammaproteobacteria > Pseudomonadales > Pseudomonadaceae > Pseudomonas > Pseudomonas sp. PMCC200344. The sequence goes on from NZ_CP125618.1 coordinate 1,763,764, forward strand.
AACCTCACCGGTTCCAACTTCAACGACTCGCTCACCGGCGACAACCACAGCAACATCATCAACGGCGGCCTGGGTAACGACATGCTCAACGGCGGGGGCGGCGATGACTTCCTGATCGGCGGCCTGGGCAACAACACCCTCACCGGCGGCAGCGGTGCCGACACCTTCCAGTGGCTCAAAGGCAACAGCGGCCACGACGTGGTCACCGACTTCACACCGGGCATCGACAAACTCGACCTGTCGCAACTGCTGCAAGGGGAAAACAGCACCGCGGCGTCGCTGGATGACTACCTGCAATTCAAAGTCACCGGCAGCGGCGATTCACTGGTCACCAGTATCGACGTCAGCGCCATGGCTGGCGCCGCGCCGAACCAGACCATTGATTTGGCGGGTGTGAATCTGGCCAGCCATTACGGCGTAACGCCGGGGGCGGGTGGGGTGATTGCGGGGGGGCACGATACGGCGACGATTATCAACGGGATGCTTAATGACCATTCGTTGAAGGTTGATACGGTGTGATCGGCTTTTGATTCGAGCCTGAAACGACAAAACCCGCTGCCCGATCAAACGGGGCGGCGGGTTTTTTCTGTCTGAAAAGATGTGTTGTCGGTGAGTCAGCCTTTGCGAGCAAGCCCGCTCCCACAGTTGATCCTCAGCGATCACAGATTTTGTGTTCGACAACGATCCAATGTGTGCGGGCTTGATCGCGAAGGGGCCAGAATGGACACCGAATCAATCAGTAAGTGTTCCTCAGGCCTTGGTCAGCCCGGCAACTCCAGATTATCCAGCACCCGATTCACCGCCAGTTCCCCGAGCATGATCAACTGCGCAATCCCCAACACCGTCCGGCGCTGCGGCCCCGGCAACTGGCCGGCGAAGTCCTGGGCGATGGTCTTTGCCGAAGCGAGAGTTTCGCAGGCATCGGTCAACAGTTCCTCGTGTTTTGTGTCCGCGGTCACGGCATACATCCCGCGGGTTTTACGTGGGGGTGGCGTGGAGCCGGGCGGGCAGAGGTAGTGGTCGAGCGCGCGGTCAGCGGCTTCGTGGAGTTTTTTCGAATCGAGGGATTCGTAGGGGGAGGTGGGGGCGGTTTCGGGCGGGTTGGGTGTGGGTTTGATCATGGTGAAGCTCCTACAAAGTGGAGCCACTAAAACCTGTCGCTAAACAGATAAAGGTGGCGGCTGGACGCAGGTTAGCGAACCGGGTGTAGGCGCCCGGCAGACCCGAAGGTCTCCCACGCACAGCCGCCATGACACCAATCGCAATCAGGAGATCTGCGATGGAGTTTGGAGCGCTGATGCGCCTACATAGAATCAGGTCGCTAAACCCGATCGCTGATTCGTCAGCGACCGGACCACAATAGAACCCACCCCCACGGCGCACAAGCCGGCGGATTCTGGCGTATCTGTAGGCAATGGCGCAAGGATGTGTAGCCTGGAAGGCGTGTCTGGAAGTGTTTTTAAACGCCATAGCTTAAAAGCAATAGATCACAGCCCCCGGCAACTCCAGCAGGATCAAATGCAATCCGCTGTATGAACTGTCGCAGGCTGCGATTTTTTTAAACGCTCAATATTAAATAGATCCGTCCCCTTATCCTTTCCAACTTCAACGATTCCCTGACGGGCGATAACCACAGCAACATCATCAACGGCGGCCTGGGCAACGACATGCTCAACGGCGGGGGCGGCGATGACTTCCTGATCGGCGGCCTGGGCAACAACACCCTCACCGGCGGCAGCGGTGCCGACACCTTCCAATGGCTCAAAGGCAACAGCGGCCACGACGTGGTCACCGACTTCACGCCGGGCATCGACAAACTCGACCTGTCGCAACTGCTGCAAGGGGAAAACAGCACCGCAGCGTCGCTGGATGATTACCTGCACTTCAAAGTCACCGGCAGCGGCGATTCACTGGTCACCAGCATCGACGTCAGCGCCATGGCTGGCGCTGGGCCGAATCAGACCATTGATTTGGCGGGTGTGAACCTGGCCAGCCATTACGGCGTAACGCCGGGGGCGGGTGGGGTGATTGCGGGGGGGCACGATACGGCGACGATTATCAACGGGATGCTTAATGATCATTCGTTGAAGGTGGATACCGTCTGACCTGAAATCCTGAAGCTGCCGGACGGCATTTGCTCTCATGAAAAACCAGAGCGAATACCAGCCAAATTTAAGACTGCTGGGTTCTCCTGCAACATAGAATCTCCCACATCTGCGTCGTACGCCGATGTGGGAGCGTGGTTTGCCCGCGAAGGACGATGACGCGGTGCCTCTGGCTAAATCACTTACCGGATACCGACTCCGAGTGAGTAGCCGGTCCTTACATAGATGTTTATATTGGAACCGCGGGCGAGGTAATGGCACCTTTTTTGGGGGCCCCGGAAGTCACTATGGTCGGTGGTTGACCAGTAATGATGATCGCCCATTGGCCAACGGCCACCATAAGCCGCATGAATCTCCTCCAGCTCTCCAAAGCTTGGGATTCTCACCCCATGGGCGTTCGCTGCTGCGTTAATACCCGCCCATGTTCCACTACCCAGTCCTATGCACTGAATGACATTGGTCACTGTCACGGTATAACTTTTGGATTGATTGAATGAGTCCATCGCCGTGATGGTCGCCGACCCTCTGCCACGGGCAACCACCAGGCCGGATGCATCGACAACGGCCACGCCTGTGTTGCTGGAAACATAGCGGTACCCCGGTTGTCCGCCACTTGCCTGGTACCGCACCGAGATACCCGCGGTCAACGCGGGATGTGTTGTCGGGTAGTCCCGAAGAACGTAGGCCTTGCCACTGAGCGTTACGGGGTTGGTGTTGAACACCTGGGGCACCAGTACTTTAAACGCTGCTGCTGGCGATTCTCGCTCTGGCCCTCCGGTTACACGCGTTACCAGGTAGGTGACCGTAACGTCATAACCTCGATTGTTGATTGCCAGCGCCCGGTCAACGTTGACTGTCCTGGAGCCCAATGAGTCAATTCTCACGGGCAGCGTTGTGCCGCTGCCGCCCTCGCCCGTCCACTTCACTCTGACCATGTCGCCAATTGCCATGCCTTGATACTGAGGGATGGTCACAGGAACGCCGCTGGCAGGGACTCTGTCCGGGTCAAGAATGCCACCGACGACGCCGGTAACAGTGGGCGGCCCCAGCCTGAGCTCGACTACGACGTTAAAGGTATAGGGCGGTGATTCACGCTTTTCCCCCCCCTCGGCACGCGTTACATGGTAGACCACCAAAACGCTGCGCCCGGCATTGGCGATCGCGACATTTTTGGGCACGCTGAAGCTCATTTCACCCAGCTTTTGCAGCACTTGTGGATCTGTAATGTGTGAGCCACTTCCGGGAGCACCACGCCAGCTGACGAAGACTGTGTCTCCAACGGCCATGCCACCATAACGAGGCACCTTCACCACAGCGCCACTGGCGGGCAGTATGAAAGGGTCAAAGGCGTTGCCCACCACACCGTCGACGCTGGGCGGGATCAGGACCAACTCTCCCACTTGCAGCAACGTCAACACCAGTCGCGGAAACTCCTGTGCCAGGTCAGGGTTATCGCCGCCATCGAAGGCGACCTTGGCGATCAGCGTGAGAGTTGATTTGTCGGTCATTTGCAGGAGCCATTGGCGGGTCAGGAAGGTACTCAAGCCTTGTTCAGCTTCCTGCTGCGTAATGGTTTTGCCGTCATACAACGTAATGGTTTCAAGGCTGCCGTTGCTGGTGCCTTCGGCGTGCAACCAGACTTTCTGGCCCTCGGCGCTGTGAGGCCATTTGGCCAGGGTGGTGGTCGCATCTCCAATGAAGGCGGCCAGTTCCAGTACCTGGTCGTCGGGCGCCTGCGTGACTTTCGGGGTCGGCAGATCACTGAGAGAAAACTTCTGAACGTGAAGATTCAGCGGATCGGAAGCTTTCGATTGGACATAGCGTTTGACGTTATAGGTGACCACCACGTCTCGATCCAGGTTGAAGGGGACCAAATGGGTAGGCATCTCAACTTCTTTAGGTTCAATCGTACGAACTTGTCTTTCAGGGCTCGTAAATGACCCTTGGCCCGGGGTCCCGGTCCAGGTGGCGCTGAGTCGGTCACTCGTCTCCATGGTGGCATAGCGCGGAATTTTCACTGTGAGGTGGGTCAACGCCTTGATCGGATTCAATGTGTTGCCGTCAGCCTCTTTCACCTCAGGCGCCGGCAATTCTCCAATCAACGTACCGACGATCAGCAGCAGCAGTTCCGAGGTCTCGTATTCGCCGGTGGCCGCGCGCTTGAGGGTGTAACGGACCTCGACCTGTTGGTTCATGTTTGGCTTGATGAATTGCGCATCGATCCTGAAGGTCAATGGCTTGCCGACCAGACCGGTGGTGATTGGCAGTCGGTCGGTGGTAGTGCCGACAGGAGAGATACCCCTCCAATAGTAGGTCAACTCATCTCCCTTGGCAGTTCCCAGGTAGGGGATACGCAAGGTGGCGTTGCGCGGTACCAGTGCTGGATCGAGAACGCCGTCCTGCGTTTCGTCCACTAGCGGGGCGGGCAACGTGGCCAATATTGTCCCGACCTTCACCGACAAATAATCGGATTCGTCGATCCTGCGGGCTTGCGCCAGGTCATTGGATACACGGTAAAAAAGGTCGAGCGTGCCGCCATCGAGTGGCGTGATGTGCGCATTCTCGACGAGCAGTGTGATGTGCTTGAGTCTGGTTTCGCCCGCAGTGACGGTATGGGGCACTTCATGCAGGTAGGGATTGCCATTGGCCCGTGTGCCTGACCAGACGAGGCTGATAAGGTCGCCGTCGGTCATTTCCAGATAACGGATATGCACGGTCGCACGGCTTACGCTTGGCTCCAGTGTTTCCCCGATGACTTCGCTGATGGTCGGCGCCGGCAAATTCGAGATCTTGCCTCTGACTGTGGCAAAGGCGTGTTTGGAAGACAATGGTGGGGCACCGTTGGCTTTGATCAGCACGTATGACGCATCCGCCGAGCCCATCGCAATGGCTTTGACAATCTCGTAGGGCACCTTGACCTGGACACGGTCTGGCCCTTTGACAATGGTTACCGATTCTTTATGGTTGACCGGCTCGCTGGAAGAAGGACGCGTACCGACCCAGGACACCTCAAGCGTGTCGTCGGTTTCGAAGTACTCGGGCGTGATGTCTATTTGCAGTGTGACCGGGCCCCTGTTCAATTGGTCCAGATCGATAACACCGTTCAACGCTTCTACGATAAGAGGAGCCAGCAGTCGCCAGGCACCGGCGTCGACATTCACTGGGGTGATTGCGGACCACTTTTCGCAGAAGTTGAACACTTCATCATAAACTTCGTAGCGCACCGGCAAGGCATTGCTGTCACCGCCGGCCAGGACCGTCGCCTGATCAATAGTGATGGTGATTGCCTCCGTGCCTGCAGCCTGTTGCTCAGTGATCCGCAGAGCGGGGGCGAATACAGTCCCCCACTTCAGTCGTACCGTATCTCTCGCGGTAATCTCCGGGTAAGTCGGTACGGTGATTGGAATACCGTTTTTCGCCCATTCGGCATCCACGCCGTTTTTGATCACATCGTCGGGTAGCTGCGGGGCTTTCAGTTCTGAATGCCAGGCTTCAAAGGGTCGTTTATCCGGTCCGCCCGGGCGGTTGAGCTTGACCAGAACTCGCAGTGGCGCAGACTTGTCATCAGGGGTCGTCGAGCCATTGCGGGTTATCTGGTAATACACTTCCTCAACCCAGCCCGAAACAATGTCGGTAGTCGGTATGTAGAACAGCAGGCGATTATCGACCTCTTCAGGCAAAACCTCTTTTTCATAGATCTTGAGATCGCCCCAGTAGATGTCGTGTCGGTCTCCTGCCTGCATGCCGCTATAAGGATCGATGTTGCAAAGCATTCCGGCAGGATGACCGGTGAGCACCGCAATGTTGACTCCACCATCACCGTCCGCGAGCTCTCGGATCATGCCGGCGATCATCAAGGGATACGTGGCGAGCACAGAATCAGTGTCATCAAATCGAGAGAATAGGCCTGGATTGGAAAGGTCCATGGGAGCTCCTGAGGGTCATTACCTGGCGATGAGTCGTGGTTGCCCCTCAATCATGGAAACTTTATGGCTGAAGGGGGAAATGAAGCGCCGGGAGCCAGTCGAAGGTGTTCGCCTGGCCCCGGCGGGCAGAGTTAGTGCTAAGCGTCTCGTGCCGGATCAAAATCCTGCGCCGGGAGATGACCGCCCCAGGTCACGCAGCGGTTGTTCTCTTTGCGTGCGACAAAGCCCCCATACACGGTTGCTGAAGGAGAGGGTCGGCTCTGAACCGTATAGATTTCAACAACCCCGCTGCTCAATGCGCTTTGCAACGTTGGGGGAATCACGCCGCCGTCGTAGGTCGCTCTGCCCCAAGCAACGACAGCGCCTTTGGTTTGGCCTTGATCGACCAGTGCGGCAAACGCACCGTTGGAGCAATACACTTTACGAATGGTGCTGGCCATCAGGACCTGGCGGGTCACGTCAGGAAGTGTGCCTCCCGTTGCAGCCAATCCCCAGGCGATGACATCTTTGGTGCGACCATCGGCATCGCGACTGATCAACACGAAGCTACCGTCATTGCGTACCAGTTCGATGTCGCCGCCATCTTTTGTTTCAACCCTGGACGACACTCGTGTCGATACACTGGGGGCGGAGAAAGCCCTGAATGCCTCGGCGCCAGAGGGTTCGGCAATAGGGCTGGCTTCAAACAGTGATTCGATACGGCTTTGGGTGTCGCCTTCTTCAAAAAGTGCCTGTGCGTTCATGGAGGGTTCATCGACGCTTTCTTTACTGGCCTTTACGCCCATGGCTCCCATGGCTCCCATAGCACCCATGGCCATGCGTCGGGTCGGGATCGGCCCCCCGCCGTAACCTGCATATCCCCAGGCTGCTGCCTGGCCATTGGCATTGATAAAACACATGGCCCAGGGGCTGGCAGCACACAATGTAAGGTTGCCCTTGGCGGCAAGGCTTGCTGCTGCTTCAGACATCGTGCCGCCGTAACTCGCATTCCCCCAGGTCACGGCTTTTTTCCTGCCCAGGGTGATTGCACAGAAGGCATGCTCATTGGCAATGACGGTTTGAGCGCCGTTATCGTCATAGATTTTTTCCAGCGCAGCGGCCGGAATGACACCACTTGTTCCCCAGCCGATCAAGCCGCCTTCTGCCGTGATTGCGCAAAACGCTGTAGATGAGGCAACGATTCGTTCCACCTTCATCAAGTCGAGTTCTGCCTGCACATCGGCCGGGATAACGCCGCCTGTGGCGACCGGTCCCCAGGCGTATACCTTGCCGGCCTTGGTTAGCACAACGAATGAGCTGGTGGTGGAATAGATGGCGGTTGGCGCGTCAAAAAACAGCTTGGTCTGAATGGCCAATGGGACCTCGCCCCCTGTCGCCGCTGTACCAATAGCGCCAATGGTGTGCTCGCCCGGTTTGGGGTTTCGATAGATAAACGCCAGTGACGTCTCGTTGGCGTAAACCGCTTTGACATCCCTGATAATTGGCGTGTTGGCGGGCCTGTCCGGACCCCAGACAAACAGCTGGTTACCGCTGCCTACCGGCACCAATGCACCAAAGCTGCTATGGGTAGAAGACATGGTGGTGGCGGGGTTGTTCAACAGAAAGCTCGCTATCTCCGGGGGCACTACGCCACCGAAGGTACTGCCTCCCATGACGGAAACGTTCTGTGTGACCCGGTTCTTCAACGCCATGGCGCCCGCCGAGGTGGTGATAATCCCATCCTTGGGGGTATTGGCGTGAAAGGCGTACTGGCCGCGTTGCTTCAGGTAACTGTTCTCGCTCTCTTCGTCCGAGATGTTCTGGAACCCACCAGTGATGATGATGACTGGCTCGGAGAAAGTCTCCTCGCCAGTTTCACCAGACAAGGCGTTGGGTGTCACCGAGAATGTCAGCTCCATGCCATCGTGTTCGGGTAGCAGCGTTAAATCGAGCGTAGTGGCAATTACGTCGCCAGATTTCCCCCCGTTGTACCAGCAGTACGTTGAGCCACTTTCGGGATTTTCGTCCGAATTCTGGTAGAGGTAGCTGCCGGTAATCGTTCCGCCAACGAGTGGCTGACCCATGATGGTGACGTTGCTGACAGTCGGTGCGGCTTTCACGTTGATGCTCATTGCATTTCTCCAGGGATAGGTTTCCCCACGTGCAGGAAACACAGTTCAAAAACCATTGGTTGTTGTTCAATCGGCGTAAGAAATCTGACCATCGAGCGGTTGAAGATCGGGAGCGCCTGATCCCCAGGCGTACACCGTGTTTTGCGGAGTCAGGAGCACCCAATGAGGGCCCGCGTGGTAAACCCCAGCAGCTTCATGGCCCTCGACCGCCCCTGAGTTAATGCCCCAGGACACCACCGTGAAATCCTCCAGCAACGCGCTGAAAGATCCATAAGACGCCGACAACGTGAGTACCGGCCCAAGCCCCCGCGGAATCGTTGCTCCCTCGCCCGGTTCTCCCCAAGCGACCAGTGAACCGTCCTTTTTCAATGCGCAGAAGGCGGTAGTGGTACCGGTAACATGCTGTACATTTTGCAAGGTGCCTGGCGCAGCGCCGCCGAATCGGGAGTTGCCCCAGGCAATCGCCGATCCATCTACTTTCAAGGCGGTAAACGCTGCGCTGGTCGCGCTGATATGCGTCACGTTCAGGAGCTGCTTTGCAATCGCTGCGGGAATCTCTCCGCCGTGCGCCTTGGAACCCCAGGCCACAACCCTGCGATCAGTCTTGAGGGCTGCGAACGCGCGATTGTTGGCACTCAGGCGTACGGCACCATTGGCCGCGGTTATGTTCAGGCCTTGGGGCCAGGTCTCTCCCCAGCTGAAGACACGACCGTCACTCAGTAATGCGCTGAAATCGGTGGTCGTGCCGACAACCTGTTTCACCTGTCTGAGTTGTGAGCTGATCGCGGTGGGAATGACACCACCGAATTCTTTACGGCCCCAGGCCACGAGGCTGCCATCGACGCGCAGGGCGACAAATGCACCGCCACCGCTGGCGGCAATTTTCTTCACGCTTCGGAGTTGAGCGCTGATGATCGGCGGAATCGTCCCCCCAAACTCGGCAGCACCCCACGCATTGACGGTGCCATCTCGTTTGATCGCGGCATAAGCGAGCCCGCCGGCCATGACGTAGCTCACATCAGCGAGATCGACTGGGGGGAGCATCTCGGCGTTATCACTCCAGCCAAAAACACTGCCGTCATCCTTGGTAATGCACCCGCTGTGACGGTCTGCCAGATTAAACAAGCCCGTAATGTTACCTGCGCGCAGAATGTGTTTCTCGATGAGAGTGCCCTGGTCTTGCAGGGTGACGATCAAGGGGCGTTCAGGCTCGATGTCGATAAAGTACTGACCTGCAATGCCGGAACTGTCGCCTTCATAGGTCCACAACACGTCGCCGTTGCGAGTGGGGGTACCCTTCAAGAGTGTCGGGTTCGAATAGTAGTAAGGACCACTGGACGAGCGGCTACCAACGATTTGCAGTACAGGTCGAGCTTTGCTGATTTTCAGGGTCAGCGTGTTCGAATAGCGAACTTTCTCCGAGGGTCGGTTGACTTCGTACCAGACTTCGACAGTGCCGCGGCGATTGGGCAAGAGGTGGTCGATGACGAATTGGCTGCCAAGCGTGAATGCCACAGGCTGACCCGCGGTGTGTGAGGTCAGGGTGATCGAATCACTGATACTGCCGCTGGTTGATCCCAACCAGGTGAATTTCACCACGTCTTCAGCTTCTGTACCGGTGTAGGGAATCGTCAGCCGAAATCCAGTGAGGACATCTTCGGGGTTGAGTGTGCCGCCTTGTTCCTTCTCGACTTCAGGTACTACAAGCTCCAGCAATGGAGCCCCGATGATGAGAGGTTCCAGGTGAATGGATTCACGTTTGGTGGGTTTTTCGTCATCACCAATCGAATGGATCAGGTAGTACAGATCAAGTTTTCCGTCCTTGATCGCGACAATATGCTGACCGCTCACAGTGATGGGAATCGGCCGTCGATTGAGCACATCGTTGTTGCTAATCGGATACCGCTCCAGCACCGGATCGTAACTGCCGTTGTCGTGTTGGGTGCCCACCCACCTGAGCTCGATTTCCTGCCCGGCAACCATCGAATCATCGAATGTAATGCTGACGGTGGTGTTCGCGAGTGTAGGGTCAAGTGCACCTTGGCGCGCATCGTTGGCGATGGGCGCTGCCAGGCGATTGGCTTCACCGATGATGTCAATGAATCGCCCTTTTGATTTCAGGTCTTGCGTCCCATCCTGCTTTTCAAGGTGATAGGAAAAAACAGCCTGGGTCTGGGCGAGTAAACGTACGGCAGCATTTGGCAGCTCCACCTCTACGTCGGTATCAGGCTGTTTGTCGATGGTTTTGGAGACATTGATATCCACCGCCGGGCCTTCCAGTGGGTTGCCCTTGAGGTTGACAACAATGATGTCGTCTTTTTCAATGCTGGTTTTTTTCGCGTCGATCTGGACAATGACCTTTTCGCCGCCCAGCGTATCGAGATCAAGTACTTGGCCATCCGCTTGTATGACCATGGGTGCATCGAGTCGTGAATTACCTGTATCGACCTCGAGCCACTGCGGGGCGCTCCAGTCTTCGGAATGGTTGTTCACGATATCCCTGACATAAAAGGCGACTGCCAAGCCTTCTTCGCCAGAGTCGCCCACCAAAAGAATGGTTTCTTCGTCAACGGTAATGACGATGGGGTTGTTTGCCGGATCCTTGATTTGCAGTTCTGTCACCGGGGCCGATTCGACAATCCTCCAGCCCCAGCTCAGCCTGCATATATCGCCCACCGCCATATTGGGGTAAACCTCTTTTTTTGCGCTGCCCGGCTTGGTCATGATGGTGATGGGTACACCGTTTTTGGCGGTTTCTTTGTCCACCACTCCGCCAATGATTTTCGGGTCAATGAACATGTACAGTTCAGAATGTCCTGGCGTACTGCCATTTTCATCCTTGCCGCCAGGTCTCTCGAGTTTTGCGTAAACGCGGATTGGCGTTTCTGGCGCGTCGGACCCTCCGCTAAATCGCGTAATGCTGTAGTTCAGCGTATAAGCGCCTGTGGTAAGGCGCCAGGGCTCAACGAACAAGGTCACGCGCTGTTTGACTTCATTGGCATCAATAACGTCATGAGCGACTTCAATGCCATCGAGCAGTAGCACGACCTTGTCACCCACCTCCATTGGGTCCCATGGCTGGATTTGGCACTTCAATCCATCATCCGGATTTACGCCTTGAGCGGCGGCGATGTTAATCCCCCATTCCTCCGATGGAAGTGCGGGCTCGGTGCGGTCCGGGATGTCTAGTTCAGGCAATGATCTGACATTGGTCGGGAATTGGGAGGCCATCGATGCAACTCCGGTCAAGGAATAAGTGACGGAGTTATTAGGTCTCTAAGTCGCGTTGGTGGCTACTGTCACATTTGACAGTTAGATGATGGTTTCCGACGAGCGGTCGGGTTTGTCTCTCAGGCTCCCGGCAAGGAGAAATTAGCTACTGTCAGAACTAACAGGTAGCAGCAGGTTGAAGACTTACGGTCTAACCGCATCACATCGGCTCCGGCGGCCCAATCAACCGTCCCATCACCCCAAACAACCCCAACTCCCTGATCACCTCCAGCTCCCCTTTGGTCTCGACCATCTCCGTAATCAACGGCAAATCAATGCTGTTGGTCGCCCGAAAAATAGCCTCGATGAACAGCTTTTTATCACTCTGCTCATCAATGTGACGGATGTACGCACCGTCGATTTTCAAGTAAGCCAGCCCCAGTTGAGTCAGGTTGCCGATCTGGCCGAAGCTGCCGCCGAAATGCTGCAGGCCGATGCGGTAACCGGTGTTGAACAGGCTGTGGCTCAGGCGTTGCAGTTCTTCCTGAGGCGGCAGTTGGCGCTCGTCGATCTCTAGAATCAGCAACGGCGCGAGTTCGGGCAGCGATTCGAGCATGTCGAGGATGTGTTGCAGTTGCGCTGGATCGCGCAGGGTGCTGCCGGACAGGCTTAACGCCAGGGGCCAACGATTGACGATGAGGTAGTCGAGGGTGGCTGATAAGTAGATGCGTCCCCTTTTCCGGCACGCCGGCGCCCACGACATCGCGCCAGATGTCCACGGCACCTACACCGCCCGCGCCGCCGTGACCATCACCTATCAGGACGGCCACACCCTCACCGGCACGGCGGGCGACGATGTACTGGTGGCGGGCGCCGATAATAACGTGATCAATGCCGGCGACGGCAACGACGTACTCACCGCCGGTTCCGGCAACAACGAAATGCACGGCGGCGCCGGCAATGACTTGCTGTACAGCGGTGCGGGCAACGACCTGCTCGACGGCGGCACCGGCGTCGACACCGCGATTTATGCCCACGCCAGCGCCGGGGTCACGGTCAATCTAGGCGTGCTCGGGGCGCAGAACACCGTAGGCGCAGGGACCGACACCCTGACAGCAATCGAAAACCTGACCGGCTCAAACTTCAACGACGCCCTCACCGGCGACATCCACAGCAACATCATCAACGGCGGCAGCGGTGCCGACACCTTCCAGTGGCTCAAAGGCAACAGCGGCCACGACGTGGTCACCGACTTCACGCCGGGCATCGACAAACTCGACCTGTCGCAACTGCTGCAAGGGGAAAACAGCACGGCGGCGTCGCTGGATGACTACCTGCACTTCAAAGTCACCGGCAGCGGCGATTCACTGGTCACCAGCATCGACGTCAGCGCCATGGCCGGTGCCGCGCCGAACCAGACCATCGATCTGGCCGGCGTCAACCTGGCCAGTCACTACGGCGTCACGCCGGGGGCGGGAGGGGTGATTGCCGGTGGCCACGATACGGCGACCATCATCAACGGCATGCTCAATGATCATTCTCTGAAGGTGGATACCGTGTGACTTGAAACGACAAAACCCGCCATTCCTGTGAAAAGGGATGGCGGTTTTTTTGGTGTTTATGGGTTCGTCGTTCAGTTCGAAATCCATCCCTCACCCTCACCCTCTCCCAGAGGGAGAGGGGACTGACCGTGCGTGGCTCAAGTTATGAAACAACTCAAAAGCCTGAGTTTCACGCGATTTTTCAGGTCGATGTAACTCGACCAAACAACTTGGGCCGGTAAATAAACACGTCCCCTTTCCGTGCGACCAACGCCCCTCAGTAAGGTCTGAGGCACCATGGATGATACAAATAAATACCGTGATCCCGACCACAATTAAGCCCTCCATTGCGCCAGGAGAAGGCGTAGTTGTAGCCGGCGGGACAGGCGGCCGGGTAGCACATGCCCCATGCATCACCTGGTCTCAGCGGCCAGTTATTTTCCGGGCCATAAACCTGCTGCATCGCCGAGAAAGCGTGTAACACGGATTGCGAACCAGGAATGCTGTTCATCCAGTTGACTGATGCCGCCACATCCAGGCCGTAGTGAAGTGTTACCAGGGAATAAACATTGGCCACGCTTACATAGAACTCGAGGGAGGTGAATTGATCCTGTACGTAGATCCATGCCACGCCGTTACGAAGACCGGTGACGTTGCCGTTCGCGTCGACTGTAGCCACGCCCGTATTGCTGGACGAAAAGCGGCGCGTGCCCACGCCGTATTGCGCTGTGCGGGTTTCCGTATTGCCAGGGAAAGGACGCCCTGTGGTCGGCCAGCCGGTATACACCCTGTAGCCGTGCAGGTTCATCTGATGCGTAGGGATGTGCAGAGGACGGCGAAGGATATAAGAGCGGGTAGGGGACGAATAGTTGTTGCCATAAAGAGCTCGAAGCTGGATCGTGTTCGAGCGGTCATAGGCCTCAGCGGTCACATCCTGGACAAAGTCGCCACTGGCGTCGGTGCGCACCGTCTCTACCACCACGTCGTTCACCAGAATCTGGATCTGCTCGTTATCGCTTCCATGGCCGTACACGGTGATGGTGGTTGCTACCGTCTCGCTGCTTTCCGTCACCTCACGCTCCTGCGGGTCTAGCAACGAGGTAATCACAGGCTGTAGTTCAACCAGCGACTCGACCAGATACGTCTGCTTCGGAAACGGCAGAGGCGCTTGCTCCGGACCCAGCCTCACCGAGAAATCAATATGTAGGTCAGTTTCATCTTTCAGTTCGATGAACCAGGCGAGAAGTAACTCCGTTCTCGAACCTTGTTCCGCTCCCGTAAGCTCGCCGTCAAGTGCTTGATAGCTGACTGTCGTGCCGCTTTTATCGGTCCCTTGAAGTATCAGAAACTTGGCTTGTCCCTGAGTCTGTCCCGGCCATGGATCGACTTCCAACAGGTTGGCGGCTGTCAGCTTGTTCACCTCCAGGACTCCTGATACCCCGCTGATACGCGGCGTCGGGAGCCGTGAGTCTCCAGGGGCAATCGGCGCGATCTCAAAACTCGCACCCGGCGATGAGGCGATTTTTTTGCCGTCGCGCCTCAGGTTCCAGCGCAATTGAACCGTCGTGCCGTGGTTGGCGACAAGAAACCTGCTGTCGAGCACCCAGTTGGCGCGGTTGTTCTGGTTTAGCGTGGTCAGCGCAAAAGAAGGGGGGCTGGCCGGAGCCTTCATCTGCACCAGTCTGGCCTGGTCTCCCGCGATCCTCGCGGGGTACTCGACTCGAATGGTCCGATCTTCGGCCAAGGGATCAATCGGTCCTGTGACGCCTACAAGCGTCGGGGGGGCGAGCACGATGGCTTTCTCATCGCCAATCTTCAATCGCAGCAGGTCGGAAACGACCCTGACCTCACCTGGGTTGGTGATTGCGCATTGCACCGTCAGCGGGGCGCTGGGATGAGGCGCGATGTATTTGGCCAGCACCTCGAACACGATCGGTAATGTCGGGTCGGTGACGAGCTGCCGGAAAATGATCAGGATCGGAATACCGGCGTCGTCGGTGGTTTGCCAGAGAAGTTCGACGACAGCGCCTGGTTTCAAGGGCCAGTACTCGGCAAATTTCGCCGTTGCCCTGACGGTATCCACCGGCAACGTGTCGTTTTCCAAGGGCGAGACAGTCGGCAAGCCCAATTTGAAGGCTCCGCCGGTGATGGTGATATCGGCAGGTTTCGAGCGCTGTGTCTTGCCCGCTCTGGTCAACGTGTAAGAGGCGCGCAAGCTCCCCCTGATCACGTTTTGCACCCGGTGGTTTTCAACCGGAAAATCCAGCGACCTGCCGGCGACCGTCAGTGTTTGGGTATAGGTGTGGCTGACCGGGTCGCCACCTTCGGTGAAGCCCTCCAGTAAAAGCTCGATTACATCTCTCGCTGCGAATACGCCCGTAACCAGTATCGGCATCGTGCCGCCCAGGAGCCAATCGTGATGCACCACGTTGTCGGGATCGGCCAGTTCAAAGATCGGTGCGGCCAGCAACACCATGCCGGGTTTGAACGTGAGGATGAGTGCATCCGACCAGCCGCTGGAATTTTCCACCACGTCGAACACTTCCCAGCGCACCACCAAGCTGTTGGTGGGTGCCAGAGTTGCGAGCATTTCCGGTGTCAGCTCAAAGAGAATGTCACCTAACGCAGTGACCGTGAACTCAAGGAGCAGAGATCCAAAGGCAAGCACCACCACGTCACCGATGGATTGATTGAAATATTCCGGCACGGTCACGAACATGCCGTCATCAATCACTGTTTGATCGATGAAGCTTTCGGAGGCAGTGGGCAACTTGAGGCCCTGGTTGAACGGCTTGCCGCCGTCGGTATCCGCTTCGCCCGGCGCCGGGTATTTGTAGAACATCGGAACAGGCGGCGATTGTTCGGTGCCGTTACCGCTCACGCGCAGAACCTCGAACCAGAAGGCCTTATTCTCTGGCTGCAGAGGCAGAAACCTGGCTTCCATATCTTTGGCCGAAATATAGAAGGGAATGTTTTTCGCGTTACCTTCAGCATCGAAATGCGCGTCGGTGACTGAAAATTCAGCAACGGGAGCGTTTTTTGTTTCGATGTAAACCTTGATGTTGTCGCCGATGGCCATATTCAGATAGGCCAGAATGTAAACCAGCAATCCGTCACGATCGCCGTGCACCATGTTGATGTTGATCCCCAAGGCACCGTCGCTTTGCAGTTTGAAACCAACCGGGTAGGGCGGGACGACGGCCAGCACACCGATGCCGCGATCGGGCGGGAATACAACGACTTGTCCATTGGCTGCGGGGTCAGCGTTCGTCATTGGGCTGTTCATGAATGTGTACCTTCCATAAGAGGCGCCCGGCTTCCCGAATGGGCGGCACCGATACGGTCAGATTAGATAACGCGCTCCAGCCTCTGCCTACTGTCATATATGACAGGTAAACCCACGTTTAAGACGAACGGTCATACCCCTCACATCGGCTCCGGCGGCCCAATCAAACGTCCCATCACCCCAAACAACCCTAACTCCCGGATCACCTCCAACTCCCCCTTGGTCTCCACCATCTCCGCAATCAACGGCAAATCAATGCTGTTGGTCGCCCGAAAAATCGCCTCGATGAACAGCTTTTTATCACGCTGCTCATCAATGTGACGGATGTACGCACCGTCGATTTTCAAGTAAGCCAGCCCCAGTTGAGTCAGGTTGCCGATCTGGCCGAAGCTGCCGCCGAAATGCTGCAGGCCGATGCGGTAACCGGTGTTGAGCAGGCTGTGGCTCAGGCGTTGCAGTTCTTCCTGAGGCGGCAGTTGGCGCTCGTCGATTTCCAGAATCAGCAACGGCGCGAGTTCGGGCAGCGATTCGAGCATGTCGAGGATGTGTTGCAGCTGCGCTGGATCGCGCAGGGTGCTGCCGGACAGGCTTAACGCCAGAGGCCAACGATTGACGATGAGGTAGTCGAGGGTGGCTTCGAGCATGGCCAGGTCGAACCGCGCCGACCAGCCGAGACGCTCGATCCACGGAAGGAAGTGCCCGGCGGCAATGGCTTCGCCCTGCGGGTCGAGCAGGCGTGCGAGAACTTTGTGATGCAGCACCTGGCTGGTGTCAGCGCATTGCACCACCGGTTGGAAATACAGCTGCATCTTGCCTTGGTTCAGGGCGTCGTCGATCCAGGTTTGCCAGTCGTTTTGGGACGGGTTCGGCGCGGTGATGGAATCGGCCAAGTGAACCCACGGGCGCTCGGGATGTTGCCGGGCTTCGGTCAACGCCTGATCCAGTCGCAGCAGCACGTCACTGGCCGGCTCACCGGGGTGGTAAGGGGCGATCCCCAAATGCGCCACCGGCATGGAGTCGCTGGCGCCGGTCAGGCGCAGGTTTTCCAGGGTGGCGCTGATTTCGCAGGCCAGGCGTGCGGCATCGGTGCTGTCCAGGCCTGGCGTCAGCAGGCTGAATTCACCGCCGCGATTGCGCGCTGCAAGCCAGGTGCGACGTTCCGGTGGCTGGGTCAGGCGTTTGAGCAATTCACCGACGGCGCTGATCAGCGCATCGGTGCGCTGGCCGCCCAAGCGTTGGTTGAGACCGACCAGATCGTTGATTCGCAGCATCAGCAAATGGCCGTCGCTGCTCTGCTCGGAGACCAGCAACTCGTCGGCCAACTCTTCATCCAGCAAGCGTCGATTGGCCAGGCCTGTAAGGCTGTCCTGATAGGACTCGGCCCGCAGTTTTTCACTGCGTGCGACCTCTTCGGCGAACAGCGCCTTGAGCTTCTCGACCATCTGGTTCATGGCCAATACCACGCGTTTCAACTCCGGTGTGCGCGGCAGTTTCGGCAGGCTGAGGAACTCGCGTTTGCTGATGGCTTCGGCCTGTTTGACCATGGTGTCGAGTGGACGAAATTGCCGGCGCAGCAACCAGCCACCAAACACGGCACTGAGCAGGCCGCACACCAGCAACCAGATCAGGCTGCCGAGGGTGCTGTCCCAGAGTTTGGCCAGGGCGAACTGCGGATTGCTCAACACTTCGACCCGTGCCGCCTGGACCCAGCCGCGCATGATCAGCGCTTCGCCACCGGGTGGGTGCAGGTTGACCAGGTTCACAAACCAGGCGGGAACGCCCTCGATTTGCCTCGGCGCACTGCGCTCCACCAGCACCTGCGCATCCTCGATGTTGATGATTCGAATACTGCTGAAGTAACCGCTGTCGAAAATCGAGCTGACCATTAATTCGATCATGGTCGGGTCATCGATTTGTACCGTCAACGACAAACCCAACGCGGTGGCGGCGTCCTGGGCGTGGGAGCGCAACTGGCCGAGCATCTGGTCGCGAGAGCTTTCCAGGCTGACAAAAAAACTGCCGCTGAACGCCACCAGCAAAAACAGGCAAATGGCGAGAAACAACTGTTTACGCAGTGACATAAATCGCTCCTTGCTCAGGTGGCTAGCCGTCGCCCACGGCGAACCCTTCGGCCTGCATCTTTTTTAGTACGTCCTGCCAGCGCGACAGTTTTTTCGAGTCGCTGCTGCGTTTGCCGCCATTGGCTCCCGGCAAGTACAGACCTTCGGCATTGAAGGCGTACACCGGCAGCAGGTCTTTGCGTTGGGAGGCGGGGCGGACCTCGCCGATCAAGTTGTCCAGCACCAGCGGATCGGCCGTGGGGCTGTTGTAGAACGTCAGCACCATGTGCGCCTGGTTCCGGGTCAGGGCTTTCACGTAGGTGATGCGTAGTTTTTCGCTGGGAATTCCCAGGTAGCGCAGGCTGAAATATTTTGCCAGTGCGTAGTCCTCGCAATCAGCGGAGCCCTTGATCAGGGATTCGACGGGCGTGGCCCAGTAATCGGTCTGGTGCCAGATGCGGGTGTCGTCCAGAAAGCTTAATTGCTGATTGAAGAAGCGATTGACCGCGTTCAGTTGCTCGCGCTCGGGGGCGTTGACTTCGCTTTGCAGCATCTGACTCCAGGCCTCGATCCTTCCCCGTCCCGGGCCGAGGGTGCCGTAGCGTTGTTCGGCGGTTTGCAGAATCAGCGTAAAACTCCAGTTGGCCCAGACACTGCCCAGCCCGGCCAACAGAAAAGTGATCAGCAACAGCCATCCGCCGAGCCGAAGTCGGAGCGTTGACCATCCTGGACTACGCGGACTGCGGGACATGTCTGGCCGCTCGGGTGCAGATGCCTGAAGTCTAGGCGGTGTTTTCAGCCAGGCAGGACAGATCGTCGGTTGGTACGCGGACTTGTAGCCGCTGGCGAAGCCTGCGTTCGGCTGCGAAGCAGTCGTAAACCCTGTACATGCGGTTTGCCTGATAGACCACAGCGGATGGACTAGCGACGGCTTCGCCGCCGAACGCAGCCTTCGGCAGCTGCTACAGAGATTGTGGCGTTTTCAGGGTTTGTGCAGGGTTTTCTGCTTGAGAATGTAGATCGTCACCAGAACGGCGCTGGTGAGCATGGCACCCCGCGCCCACGGGAGGGGCACCAGGTAGCAGGAAAGCAGGATGCTCGCCCACATCAGGCCGATGGCGTAGACCTTGCCTTTGAGCGGGATGCCGTTGCCGCTCAGGTAATCGCGAACCCACGGCCCAAGCCGCGGATGTTCAACCAGCCAATGATAGAAACGCGGCGAACTGCGGGCGAAGCAGGCGGCCGCCAGCAGCAGGAAGGGCGTGGTGGGCAATACCGGCAGGAAAATCCCGATCACCCCAAGCGCTACGCTCAGCCAGCCGATGGCCAGCAGCACGTAACGCAACATCAGGGAGCGGTTGCCTATGGGGTTGTCCATAGGCAAAACCTTAGTGGTGACGAGGCTTGAGGATCGCCGGTTTTTCGTCTGGCGCCTGGCACAGCAGGTACAGCGCGGTCAGGGCTTCCGGGATCTGCACGATCATGTCGTCCATCAGGTTGGCGTCTTTGGCGATGTCTTCGAACTCAGGCTGTTCGTCGAACAGACCCGAACCGACCATGATCGGCAGCAGCATTTCGCTGACTTCGTCTTCGGCGGTTTCGAACCAGGCTGCTTCGCGTAGGAACACGCCTTCCATGAAACCGATGCACCAGCCGCGCAGGTCGGAATCGTCCGGCTCTTCGCCCAGGTCCAGGTCGCAGGGCAGCTCGAACTCTTCATCGGACGCCAGCTGGCGAGCGATGTGAGCCTTGAGGGCCAACAGGGTGGACTCAATCGCTTCACGCTCGGTGTCGTCGGCGTAATGCGGCTCTTCGGCGAAGAGGGCGTCGATCCATTCACGGTCGGGAACGGTTTCGGAACAGATCGACAGCGCAGTGAGGTAGCCGTGGGCGGCCACGTAGTCCAGCGCCTCGTCATGCAGTTCGTCGGCGTCGAGGAAGACTTGCAGGCGGGTTAGTTGCTCAGCGAAGGACATTAAAGGGCTACCTTGGGAATTAAACAGATGCGGGAATTCTAGGCCTTCTTGAGCGCTTGGGCCAGCCGCGCGGCATTTTTGCCCCATCGCGGCCCTGCGAAACACCGCAACCCCTGTGGGAGCGAGCCTGCTCGCGAAGGCAGTGTGCCAGCCAGCATTAATGTCGACTGACACTCCGCTTTCGCGAGCAGGCTCGCTCCCACAGGTTCTGCAGTGCATTGACCTTCGTGTGTCTTCTCAGCGGCGCCCTTTGCCGGACAGGGGTCGGGTATACTCCCGCGTTTTGTGACGCCCTGCCGGCGTCGCGGCTGAAATGTAAAGCGTCATGCAATGCGCACTTACGATTTGTCGGTGCAGCCTTCGTGGTTCTGAACCAGCCTTGCAGGGATGTTTTTGTGATTTTTGGAGTTTCTATGCTCGAACAGGCTCAACGCGTCCTCAAGGACATCTTCGGCTACGACAGTTTCCGTGGCCGTCAGGGTGCAATCATTGAGCGCGTGGCCAGTGGCGGCGACGCTCTGGTGCTGATGCCTACCGGTGGCGGCAAGTCCTTGTGCTTCCAGGTGCCGGCGCTGTTGCGCGAAGGCCTGGCGGTGGTGGTGTCGCCGCTGATCGCCCTGATGGACGACCAGGTCGCCACCCTCGAAGAGCTGGGCGTCGCTGCGGCGGCATTGAACTCCACGCTCAGCGCCGAGCAGCAGCGCGACCTGGCGGCACGGATCAAGCGCGGTGAAGTGAAAATGCTTTATCTCGCGCCTGAGCGTCTGGTTCAGCCACGGATGCTGGCGTTCCTGCAAAGCCTTGAAATTTCCCTGTTCGCCATCGACGAAGCCCACTGCGTGTCCCAATGGGGCCACGACTTCCGCCGCGAATACCTGCAACTGGGCCAGTTGGCGGAATTGTTCCCCAACGTCCCGCGTATCGCCCTGACCGCGACCGCCGACAAGCGTACCCGGGAAGAAATCGTAGACCGCCTTCATCTTCAGGATGCCGAGCGTTTCCTGTCGAGTTTCGACCGCCCCAATATCTTTTATCGCATCGTGCCCAAAGAGCAGCCGCGCAAGCAGTTGCTGGCGTTCCTCGCCGAGCGGCGCAGCGATGCCGGCATCGTCTATTGCCTGTCGCGCAAGAAAGTCGACGAAGTGGCGGTGTTCCTCAGCGAGCAAGGCTTCCCGGCGCTGCCGTACCACGCCGGTCTGCCCAACGATACCCGGGCTCACCACCAGAAGCGCTTCCTTAATGAGGAAGGCCTGATCATGGTCGCCACCGTGGCGTTCGGCATGGGCATCGACAAGCCCAACGTGCGCTTTGTCGCTCACCTCGACTTGCCAAAATCCCTTGAAGCTTACTACCAGGAAACCGGTCGCGGCGGCCGAGACGGTCTGCCGGCAGACGCCTGGATGGCCTACGGCCTGCAAGACGTGGTGATGCTCAAGCAGATGTTGCAGAACTCCGAGGGCGACGAGCGCCACAAGCGCCTGGAGCAGCACAAGCTCGACGCCATGCTCTCGCTCTGCGAAGAAACCCGCTGCCGTCGCCAGACGCTGCTGGCCTATTTCGACGAAGACATGCCCGAGCCGTGCGGCCATTGCGATAACTGCGTCGATGGCGTGCAGACCTGGGACGCCACCGAGCCGGCCCGTCAGGCGCTTTCGGCGATCTACCGCACCGGCCAGCGCTATGGCGTCGGGCATTTGGTCGATGTGTTACTGGGCAAGGACAACGAAAAGGTCCGCAGCTTCGGCCATCAACATCTGTCGGTATTTGGTGTAGGCAAGGCGATGGGAGAGAGCGAATGGCGCTCCTTGTTCCGTCAGCTGGTTGCCCGCGGTCTGGCGGACATCGACCTGGAAGGCTACGGCGGCCTGCGCCTGAGCGACACCTGTCGACCGCTGCTCAAGGGCGAAGTAACCCTGGAGCTGCGTCGCGACCTCAAGCCGCAAACCACGGCCAAAAGCAGCAAGAGCCAGGCGAGCCAACTGGTTCGCGGCGAAGAGCGCGAACAGTGGGAAGCCTTGCGCGCCCTGCGTCGCAAACTCGCCGAAGAGCATGGTGTACCGCCGTACGTCATATTCCCCGACTCGACACTGTTGGAAATGCTCCGCAGCCAGCCGACCTCGCTGTCGGAAATGGCCACGGTCAGCGGCGTTGGCGCGCGCAAGCTGGAGCGTTACGGCGAGGCCTTCCTCGAAGTCCTCGGCGGGCAAGTCGAGGCGCCGAAAGTGGTGGCCGACTTGCGCCACGAACTGATCACCCTGGCCCGAGCCGGCATGACACCGTTGCAGATCGCCGGTCAGCTGCAATGCTCGGAAAAGAACGTCTACACCCTGCTCGCCGAAGCGATTGGCAAGCAGCAGTTGTCGCTGGAACAAGCGCTGGATCTGCCCGAAGAGTTGATGGGTGAAATCCAGGATGCGTTCCTCGACGGCGAGGGCGAATTGCCGCCCGTGTCGGAGATTACTGCACTGTTTGCCGGGAGAGTGCCGGAAGGCGTTTTGTACTGTGTTCGGGCGGCGCTGCAATCCGAATTCGAGATTTAGGTGATTTGCCACATAGATGTAACGATTCAGTACAGAGCAAGCCTTGCCTCTGGCCAAGGGTCATGCTTAGCTGACTAATAATTAGTTTTTCTTTATTTCAGTCTGATCATGAGTGTTTTATGCCGTTAACCGACCAACACCGCTTTGGCATGCAACTGGCCCAGATGTCGCGCGGCTGGCGTGCCGAACTGGACCGCCGTCTGGCTGGCCTGGGTCTTTCCCAGGCGCGCTGGCTGGTGCTGCTGCACCTCGCGCGATTCGAAGATGCGCCCACCCAACGTGAGCTGGCGCAAAGTGTCGGCGTCGAAGGGCCGACCCTGGCCCGATTGCTCGACAGCCTCGAAAGCCAGGGATTGGTGCAACGTCAATCGGTGCTGGAAGACCGCCGGGCGAAGAAAATCGTCCTCTGTGCCTCGGCCCTTCCCTTGATCGAACAAATTGAAACCATTGCCACCCAACTGCGCCACGAGTTGTTCGACGGCGTCGATGAGGCGGATTTGAAGATCTGCATGCGTGTCCACGGGCACATTCTGGCCAACCTGGAAAAGTCTTGAGGCATAAACGTACCCTGGACTTTTGAGATACCCCGTTGGGCAGACTATAAAGAACTACTTGGCAGTATCGTGTTCGTACCGGATGTGCGAACGCGTACAAGATGGTTCTGGTTATCTAAGGGATGCTCATGCTCGAGAGTTGGCACATGGTTTTGCGGTGTTGCGCCAGGCTGCTTCTGGTCGGTGGTGCTGTCACTTACTCGGCATTGGCGCCCGCGTTGGGCCTGGGTGATATCACCCTGCATTCGGCGTTGAATCAGCCGTTGCGTGCCGACATTGCGCTGGAAGATGCCGCAGGACTGGAGGAGGGCGAGCTCTCGGTCAGCCTGGCGACAGCGGACGAGTTCAGCCGCGCTGGCATCGATCGGGTGTTCTTTCTCAATAATCTGAAATTCACGCCGATCCTGCGTGGCAACCGCAGCCTGATCCGGGTGAGCTCCAGCAAACCGGTCAATGAACCTTTCCTGAATTTCCTGGTGCAGCTCAATCAACCCAACGGGCGCGTGCTGCGCGAGTACACGGTGCTGATCGATCCGCCGGGTTCACCGGGGATCGTTCCCGTCACTGACGAACCGGTGACCGACGTTCAGTCCTCCGGATTCCCGACGGTTGAGCCGGCCGTTGCGAAGCCACCTGCGGCGAAGGGCAAAAAGCCCCCTGTTCCTCGCGTCGATCAACCTGCCGCCGCGCCTGTGAGTGATCCGGTTGCCGAGCAACTGGCCGCCAGCGTGCTGCAAAACCAGCAGCTGCAAGCAACTATCGATGAATTGACGGCGAAGCTTCAGGCCCAGGAGGAGCAGGTCGCCGGTCAGAAAAAGCAGGTGACGGAACTGCAAACCCAATTGGCGGAAATCAAAACAGCGGCGGTGGAGCCGGTTGCACCTGTCGTTGCGGCTCCAGCACCGGCCGTTGTTGAAGAGCCTGAGTCTGCTAACTGGCTGCAGATGCTCGGGTTGCTGGCGGTGGTGGCTCTGGTGTTGCTGGGGGTGTTCGTTCGGCGCCAACGACAACAGGTTCAGGCATTGCCCGAAGCTTTACCGGTTTTACCGTTACGGCATGAACCGGTGCTCAATCGCACTGCAGAACCGGTTGCCCAATCGTCAGAGTTGCAACCGGCAACTGAATCGGGTGAAGAGTCGCCTGCAGGCGATGTGCTTGAAGGGGTTGATATCTATCTGGCCTATGGCCGTTTTTCCGAAGCGGCCGGTTTGTTGCGAGAGGCGCTGATCAAGGAGCCGCAACGCACGGATCTAGCCGTTCAGCTGTTGGAAGTCTTGGGTAAACAGGGTGACGTACCCGCCTATGAAGCACAGGAAAACAACCTGCGTGACACCGGATACGACCTGCAAGAACTTCAGAATATTCGCGCCCGACACCCGAAATTGCGCAGTGCGGTAGCGTTGATTGTCGCAGCGCCAATCACTCTCTCCAAGGCTGCGATACCCGAAGCAGCGCCCAACGATGAGTTTCAGTTGAACCTGGATGACCTGTCGATGGATTCGAGTTGGGACCTGATCAGCCCTTTTGAACACTCGCCGTCCGCCGCGAAGCCATCGAGCGAATCCGCGCCGGTCGAGCCGCCGTTTATCTCGAACCTGCACGTCTTGCCCGAGGTGTTTGAAATGCCCGACGAGTCGACGCCGGTCGAGCCCGAACTTGAATGGGTCGCCGAGCCTGACTCGCAGTCTCTGGATGACGCCTTTCTCAACGAGTTCAGCGATCCCGGCCAGTCGCTGGAGTTGGAACCGTTGAACCTGGAACCAGCCGAGCCGAGCAGCGCCGGCAAACTGGAACAAGCCCAGACCTGCATCGATGACGGCGATCTGGACAGTGCCATCGAACTGCTCAACGAGTTGCTCAAGGAAGGTAACGAGCCGCTTAAGCAAACAGCGCGGAACATGCTTGCCGGGCTATCATAGCGGCGACCTCTGGCTCAGGAGTTTCGCCGATCATGACTTCACGCAAACCGGAAATAATCATCACTTATTGCACGCAATGCCAGTGGCTGTTGCGTGCTGCCTGGCTGGCCCAGGAACTGCTCAGCACCTTTGGTGACGACCTTGGCAAAGTGTCGCTGGTGCCTGGCACCGGTGGGGTGTTCCACATTTTCTGTGACGATGTGCAGATCTGGGAGCGCAAGGGTGATGGCGGTTTCCCGGAGGCCAAAGTGCTGAAGCAGCGGGTCCGTGATCAAATTGATCCGGACCGCGACCTGGGGCACAACGACCGCACTCAGTGAGAGGCGGCTTCTGCCGCAACGGTCTTCTTGCTTGAGCCGCCCGAGAGTCGGTTGGAGACCACTATCGCCACGATGATCAACGCGCCACCGATCAGCATGCGCAGTGTCGGATCTTCATCAAACAGAAGCCAGGCCACGGTGATGCCGTAAACCGGCTCCAGAGCGAAAACCACTGCCGCGGTCCGCGCTTTGATCACTGCCAGGCTGGCGACAAACAGACTGTGAGCGACGCCGGTGCAGAACACCCCGAGCAAGCCGATCCACAGCCAGTCGATGGCGCTCACTTCGCTCAACTGCGGTGCCGCCACCGGCAGCAGGCACAACGCGACCACCACGTTCTGACACAGCGCAGCCTGCACCGCCGGGATTCGCCCGGAGCTGGCGCGGTTGGTCAGCGATAGCAGAGAGAACAGCAAACCTGAGCCCACCGCCCACAGCAGACCAATGGTGGCGCCGCTGGCCAGGTCGAAATCAGGGGTGACCAGCACCAGCCCGACACTGACCAGCACTACCAGCAGGATTTCGTTGGCGCGAATTCGTTCGCGGAAGATCAACCCTTCAAGGATCACGGTAAACGCCGGGAAGCTGGCGAAACCCAGGGTCGCGATTGCCACGCCTGCGACCTTCACTGCAATGAAAAAACTCACCCAGTGTCCGGCCAGCAGCAAACCGCTGAGCAACAGTCGGCGCCAGTCCACAGCCTCGAGTTTCTGCCAGCGAGTAGTGCTGGCGAACCGCGCAAAAACGGCTAACGCCAGCACGGCAAACGCGGCACGCCCGAAGACGATGACAGCGGGGGAGGCGGCAGCAAGTTTGCCGAAGACGCCGGTGAGGCCGAACATCAATGCGCCAATATGCAAAGCGCCAAGGGCGGTACGGGGAGTCATTGCAATCCTTAACAACAAGCGAACAAAGATGTAGGAGCAGCCTTCGGCAGCTCCTGCATTGAACCGTGAAAACCCCAGTTGTGTCTGTCGGCAAACTATTGCCTTTTGTCGCCAGCCTCGCGCCGCAACTCGCCGGGCGATGCACCAAACTCCCGCAACACCGCCGCCGCAAAGGCACTCTGCGAACTGTAACCGACCCGACTGGCAATCTCTCCGATCGGCAACGCCGAATCCCGCAACAAGCCCACGGCCATGTGCAAGCGTCGACTGCGGATGTAATCCATCGGCGTCTGCCCGCATTCAGCAACGAACCGTGCATGCAGCCGAGCGCTGGACAGACCGGCGATACGCGCCAGATCGGCGACTTGAAGTGGATAGGCTGCGTACTGATCGATGTGCGCATTCAGCGCCGCATAAGGCAGGCGCCGACCGCCGACGATCTCGAGTTTGGCGTTGTTGAGGCTGGCCAGCAGCAACACCGCGCCTTGTTGCGCGATCAGTGGATCGCTGACCTGACTGCCCGCCAACCAACTGACCAATTGGCTTTGCCCGGCATCCAGCGACAGGCGACCGGCGTTGTCGAGTAAACGACGACTGGCTTCGGCGTGATCACCCAGGGACTGAGAAACCCATTGGTCGCTGGGCACATCCAGTACCAGGCAACGGCTGCCATTGGCGCTACCGCAAGCGTGATGGAAACCGGACGGCACTACCACGAAACTCTGCTGGATCACCCGACTGCCACGCCCGTCGACCTCGAAATCCAGCGAGCCTGACAGCCCGAACACCAGTTGCGCGTGGTCGTGGCTATGGACGATCAGGTCATGAGTGTATTGGCGTAGCGTGAGGATCGGTCTCATCGCAGGTCTCCAGGGCTTGGCTGCCAGTCTACACCGAGGGTAATCGTGGGACGCTGTCACAGGACTGACTCGCCACTGTCATGGGCAATTAACCCGACCGGCGCAAAGTTGCAAAAACTTTTGCAGAGGGTTGCCCATGACCAGCGCCGAGCTCGCCAAACCCAGTCGTAAGCAACGTGTGCGAACCTTGTGGATTTCCGACGTGCATCTGGGCACCCGGGATTGCCAGGCCGAACACCTGTCGCAGTTTCTCAAGGGCTACCACGCAGACAAGATCTATCTGGTCGGCGACATCATCGATGGCTGGAAGCTGCGCGGCGGCATGTACTGGCCTCAGGCGCACACCAATGTGATCCGCCGCCTGCTGACCATGAGCAAGCGCGGCACCGAGGTGATCTACGTCACCGGCAACCACGACGAATTCCTGCGCCGCTATTCGAAGCTGATTCTGGGCAATATCCAACTGGTGGATGAAGCCGTGCACGTGACCGCCGATGGTCGCCATCTGCTGGTCATTCATGGCGACCAGTTTGACGTGATCACGAGGTATCACCGTTGGCTGGCCTTTCTCGGCGACTCGGCCTATGAATTCACCCTGACCCTCAACCGCTGGCTCAACCATTGGCGCGCACGCTATGGCTACGGTTACTGGTCGCTGTCGGCCTACCTCAAGCACAAGGTCAAAACCGCGGTCAGCTTCATCAGCGATTTTGAAGAAGCCATCGCTCACGAATGCGTCAAACGCGAGTTGCACGGCGTGGTGTGCGGGCACATTCACCATGCCGAGATTCGCAAGGTCGGCGGGGTGGATTACCTCAATTGTGGGGATTGGGTGGAGTCGTGCACCGCGCTGATCGAGCATTGGGACGGATCAATCGAGTTGTATCGATTGGCGGATGCCCAGGCGCGGGAGGCGGAGTTGAAGGCCATTAAGGTCGCGGAGCCGGCTTAAGAACAAGGTGTATGGACGGGCCTCTTCGCGAGCAGGCTCGCTCCCACATTTTTGATCGTATTTTCCTGAAAGAACTCGGTCACCTGTGGGAGCGAGCCTGCTCGCGAATGGACTGCGCAGCAGTCCCCAGCAGTTTTCAGGCTGGCGAATGTTCTTCCATCGCCGCCTTGTAAATTGAATACTTCGGCTGAGCAAACAACCGTTCCATCATCGGTTCAAAGAAGCTCAGCGGCAGCGTGTCATACGCCGGATCAAACGCTGCAGCGTCATATTTGGCGCAAAACTCAATGGTCGCCTGATACTGCGGATGCCCGCTGAATTGCTCGCGCAAATGCCGGTCCATCCCTAGATGATGGAAGAAGTAATACCCCTGGAAAATTCCGTGTTTCTCGACCATCCACAGGTTCTCGGCGCTGACGAACGGCTTGAGGATTGCCGCAGCGATGTCCGGGTGGTTGTAGGAACCCAAGGTGTCGCCGATGTCGTGAAGCAGCGCGCAGACCACGTATTCTTCATCGCGGCCATCACGCCAGGCACGGCTGGCGGTTTGCAGGGAATGGGTCAGACGATCCACCGGGAAGCCGCCAAAATCACCCTCCAGTAATTTCAGATGCGCCACAATCCGTGTCGGCAATTGCCTCGCATAGGCACTGAAGTCTGCGGCGATGATCGCCCAGTCTTCCTGCGTGCCGTCCTGCATGTGGGTGAAACGGGCATGGGCATTCATCGGCTGTCCTCCTGTGGTTCATTGCGCCTAGAACGGCACGCGACCCAGAATCATGTCTCGGTACATGACGAAATCGCCGAGCAGGCTGTAAAACGGGTGTTGAAAGGTCGCGGGACGGTTCTTCTCGAAGAAGAAATGCCCGGCCCAGGCGAAGCTGTAACCCGCCAGCGGTAAAGCCCACAACAGCAGCCAGGCGCCTATGCCGATGGTCAGGGCCAGAATGAAAACAACCAGCGTCGTGCCGATAAAGTGCAATCGTCGGCAGGTGCTGTTGCTGTGTTCGCTGAGGTAATACGGGTAGAACTCAGCGAAGCTGTTGAAACGTTTGATGTTTTCCACGACTGCGATCTCTGTGGTTATTGTTCTGACTGCAAGTTGTTCTGCGGGTAGCTTATTTGAGTCTAGAGTGATCATTGGCATCAGCCAGTGACTATAGGCGCCACTTTAGTATCCTTCGGAAATTGGCCGTAGCATGCGGCTCATCATGTAAGTGGACGACATGAGCGAACGAACGACTTCTGCAAGCTGGGCGATGGGGATTGTCAAAGCACTGGAGATGGACGGCCTGGATTGCCGGGTTCTGTTCAAGCAGCTGGGGCTCGACTACGCGGCACTGGATGATCCAGACGCGCGCTTCCCGCAAGATTCCATGACACGACTGTGGCAGCGCGCGGTTGAGCTGTCCGGCAACCCGGCGATTGGCCTGAACATGGGCAAGGTGGTGCGACCGGCCTCCTTCCATGTGGCGGGCTACGCCTTGATGTCCAGCCAGACCCTGGCTGAAGGCTTTCAACGGCTGGTGCGCTATCAGCGGATCATTGCGGAAAGTGCCGATCTGAGTTTCCGATTGTTGGAAGAAGGCTACGCGCTGATTCTGACGGTCCACGGCGACCATCTGCCACCGACCCGGCAGAGTGCCGAAGCGTCACTGGCCTGTGCCCTGGCGCTGTGCGGCTGGTTGACCGGGCGCACCTTGCAACCGCGCAAGGTGCTGGTGCAGGGCGATGAACCCGCCGATCTCGAACCCTATAAAAAAGCCTTCCATGCGCCTTTGGTGTTCAACGCGCCTTATGACGCCTTGATCTTCGAGCGCGCCGACATGGAAGCACCGCTGCCTACCGCCAACGAGGCGATGGCGCTGCTGCATGACCGGTTTGCCGGTGAGTACCTGGCACGGTTTTCCGAGAGTCGCGTGACCCACAAGGCGCGGCAGGTGCTATGCCGTTTGCTGCCCCAGGGCGAACCCAAGCGCGATACCGTGGCGCAGACGTTGCACCTGTCGCAACGCACCTTGCAGCGACGCTTGCAGGAAGAGGGCACGAGTTTTCAGACGTTGCTGGACGACACGCGACGTGAACTGGCTGAGCAATACCTGGCGCAACCGACCATGACCCTGCTGGAAATTGCCTACCTGCTGGGGTTCGCCGATCCGAGCAACTTCTTCCGCGCTTTCCGCCGCTGGTTCGACGCCACCCCCGGCGAGTACCGGACGCGGCTGATGGGCGCGCCTGCGCCTGTCAGTGACGCCAGAACGCCGGAATACACAGAACAAACACCGTAATGATCTCGAGTCGGCCCAGTAGCATGCCGAACGAGAGAATCCACTTGGCGGCGTCCGGCAGGGTGGCAAAGTTGCCCGCCGGGCCAATCGTCTCGCCCAGTCCCGGACCGACGCCGGAGACCGTGGCGGCCGCGCCGGTGAGGGCGGTCATCCAGTCCACGCCGAGCAGCGACAACAGCAGCGCGATCACGCAGATGGTGATGGCGAAGAAGAAGGAAAAGGTCAGAATCGAACGCACGATCTCTTCGTCGAGGCGGTGACCGTTGTACTTCTGCTTGATCACCGCGCGCGGGTGAATCAACTGGTTAAGGTTGGCCTTGAGCAGGATGTACGCGACCTGGAAGCGGAAAATCTTGATCCCGCCAGCCGTCGAGCCCGAGCAGCCGCCGACAAAACCCAGGTAAAAGAACAGCATCAGCGAGAAATTGCCCCACAGGCTGTAGTCCCCGAGCGCGAAACCGGTGGTCGTCACCACCGAGGTCACGTTCAACGCCACATGCCGCAGGGCTTCCAGCCAATGCAGCTGGGTGGTCCACCAATACCAGGTGCCGAGCACCAGCCAGGTCACCAGCAACATGCCGAGCAAGCCTTGAACCTGCTGATCCTTGATCAGTGCCCGACGGTTACCGCGTAACGTTGCGACATACAGGGTGAACGGCAGGGCACCAAGAATCATGATGACGATCGCGACCCAATGCACTGCAGGCTCCGGCCACTTGGCCAGAGACTGATCGGACGTTGAGAAACCGCCGGTGGAAATCGCCGACATCGCGTGGTTGATCGCATCGAACGGGCTCATCCCGGCCCACCAGAACGCGAGGCTGCCGAAAATGGTGATGCCGACGTAGGCCGCAACGATCAAACGCGCCACCATGTGCGAACGGGGCATGACTTTTTCGGAACGGTCCGACGACTCGGTCTGAAACAGCCGCATGCCACCGATGCGCAGCAGTGGCAGAATCGCTACCGCCATGCCGATAAAGCCGATGCCGCCGAGCCAGTGCAGCAACGAGCGCCACATCAGGATGCCGGGGGACATGGTGTCCAGGCCGCTGAGCACCGTCGCCCCGGTGGCGGTGATGCCGGACATGCTTTCAAAGAACGAGTCGGTGTAGCTGATGCGCTGGGTCAGCAGGAATGGCAGCGCAGCGAAGATGCACACCACCACCCAACTACTGACGGTCAGCAGGTACATGTCTCGCGGACGCAGGTGAATGTGTTCGGGACGACCGGGGATGACCAGGGCCAAACCCGCGACGAAGGTAATCATGCTCGCCCAGAGGAACGATGGCAGGTCGCTGGTGCGGTCGAAAATCACCAGGGTGGCCATGGGCACGACCATGGCGATGGCCAGCGTGATCAGGAAGATGCCGATGATGAAACCAATAATCCGTAAGGTCGGCAACGCCATGAAGTCCGCTCGGGCTGGAATAGGGAAGGGCGCCATTCTACCTGCGGGGCAGGGCATGTAAACCGGCGCCGCCTGCGCAGTTGCAGGGCCTGCCATCAATTATTGCCTGTGCCGCGCCGGGTCTGCTGTTGTGCAGGGCAAGGCGCGAGGAGCGTAGTTTGGTCATTCCAAATAAGCTCCGAGCAACGCAGCCCTGCACAACAGCAGGCCCGGCCCTTCGGGTTGTGCCTGAAAGCGGGCCAGGCTGCGTTGCAGTCCTTGACAAGGGAACGACCATTACCGGCGGACTGCGCCTTGCCTGGCCCGCTTTCAGGCGACAACGCGGCGCAGGCAATAATTGATGGCAGGCCCTAGAATAGCCAAACATTTTTTTCAGGAGGTGGCCGATGCAGGCTCTCGACGCTTTGCTCAACCGTGTTTCCGTTCCACGACTGCTCGAACCGGCACCGACCGCAGAACAACGCGAAGTGATGTTTGGCGCTGCGATGCGAGCGCCAGACCATGGCCACTTGCAGCCTTGGCGCTTCCTGACAGTCGAAGGCGCGGCGCGCGAGCAAATGGGCGAGTTGCTGGCCGAAGCGGCGAAGCTGCAGGACAGTGAGGTGTCCGAGGCGGCGCTGGACAAGGCGCGTAACGGTCCACTGCGCGCGCCGCTGGTGGTTGTGGTGATCGCGCGGTTGCAGGATCACGTCAAGTATCCGAAGTCCGAACAACTGCTGGCGGCGGGTTGTGCGGCTCACGGGATTTTGCTGGCGGCTTATGCGCAAGGGATTGGTGCGGTGTGGCGCACGGGTGAACTGGCGTATTCGGCGCATGTGGCCAAGGGGCTGGGGCTGGCTGAAGGGGAAGAGGTGATTGCGTTTCTTTATCTCGGCACGCCGCAGAAGGAACCGCGTGTTGCCGAAAAGGTTGATCTGGCCGAGTTCGTCAGCGCCTGGCCCGGAAAAGCCTGACACCACCGCTCCCACAGGGGGTCAGGGTTGGATGATGATTCCCGGCACCAACGGCAATTCCAGGCTGGCGATAAACCCGCCATCCGGATGATTGGCCAGCACCAGACTCCCGCCATGCCGTTCCGCCGCACGCCGCGCAATCGCCAATCCCAAACCATGCCCGGCCGCCGTCTGCCCCGGCGCCCGGTAGAACGGTTCACCCAACTGGCTCAAATGCGCAGCCTCTACGCCCGGTCCATGGTCACGCACACTGACCACAATCCGCTCACCCTGACGCACCGCCTGCATTTCAATCGATTGCCCCACCGGGTTGAACCGCTGAGCATTGCGCAGCAGGTTGTCGACGGCGCGCTCGATCATCGTTGGCCAGCCTTTGAGGTTCAGCTGCGGCTCGGCCTCAAGGCGCACGTTCTGTTCGGGCGAACCCAATTGAGCATCCTTTTGCAGTGTGTTGAGCAGCGCATTGAGATCAACCTCTTCGGCGCTGGCGTTGTCGGCATCGACCCGCGCCAGTACCAGGATCTCGCTGATCAGCGCTTCCAGTCGGTCGCACTCCCGAGTGAGGCGCGGCCAGAGTTTTTCCCGTTCTTCAGGGTTGGCCCGCTCGGCCAGTGCCAGCGCAATGCGCAGCCGGGCAAGCGGTGAACGCAGCTCATGGGATACATCCCGCAGCAACTGCCGCTGACTGCCGATCAAACTTTGCAGACGCGCGCCCATGCGGTTGAAGTCGTTGGCCAGCACGCCGAACTCATCGCGGCGGTTGGCCAGTTTCACCAGGCTGTTCTGCTGGTAAGTGGTTTGCCCCAGATCATGCACCGCGCCGCGCAAGCGGTTGAGTGGGCGAGTAATGGACAACGTCACCAACAGACTGAACAAGGTCAGCACCACCAGCGCGATACCCAGCGCACTCAATGGCCAGAGCAGGCTTTCGCGATGCCATGAGTCCAGTTCCGGGTGCGGAATTCGATAGATCAGCAGGTAGGTGTCGCCGGTTTTTTCGCTGGTGTATTCCGCGGTCAGACGACGCCATGGCAGGCGGCGATCATCGTTGTTCTGCCGCGCTTCGAAGGCAGCCGCCCTGCGTGGGAAGGTGCCGCGCACTACCGGATCACCGCTCTCGTTGAGCACTTGAACGTCGATGTGATACTGGCGCTTGCGCTGTTCCAGAATGTCCTGGGCCGCGTCTTCACCCTGTGATTCGTAGGTTTGCGTCCACTGTTCGGCCAAGGTGTTGAGGCCGGGATGGCGACTGAGAATCCACGCGTCCTGGTTGAGCATGTGCCCCAGCAGAATGGAGAGCCCTGCAACCAGAGCGATGGCCAACCAGAAGCTGGCCAGAATACGCCAGAACAATGAGCGCACAGAAAATCCTCAAGCAAAGAAAGCCCAACGGCGATTAACCGTTGGGCTGTTGTATGACGCTAAAACATTATTGCGCCTTTTGCGGCTGTTGCGCTTTCCAGGCCTTGAACTCGGCCCATTCGGCGCGACGCTCAGCCTGTTTTTTCTGGATCTCGTCGAATTGCTTCTGTTGATCCGGTTTCAGCAAGGCACGCACGTCAGCTTCTGCTTTCTTGTGGTTGGCCGCCATTTCATCTTTCATGGCCTTCTGGTCGGCTGGCGAGAGTTTTTCCAGGTACTTGTCGACCACTTGCTTACGCTCATGCATCTGCTCGCCCATGATTTTGCGGATCTGCTCGCGCTGTTCGCGGCTCAGGTCCAGCTGGCTGTACGGGCCTTTGCCGTGCATGCCGTGCATCTGACCGCCATGGCGTGAGCCGTCCATCGGGCCACCCATCGGGCCGGCACCTTCAGGCATGGCCATGGCAACGGTCGGCAGGGCGGCAGCGAACATCAGAGCGATAAGAGTCTTGCGCATGGTGAATCTCCTTGTCTCGTTCCCGGTACGTTCCGGATGAGTACAGATTACGGAGATCAAGGTCAGCGGCGGTCAGCGGAGCGTAAAGCTTGGGTAAAGACGATTTCAGATTGGCCTGACAAATCCAACACTTTCGCCGATTTATCTAACGAAACATAACTTGTGTAGCAGCTGCCGAGCCCGCGAGGCTGCGTTCGGCTGCGCAGCCTCGCTGGGGCTCGACAGCTGCTACAAGAGGGCGCGTTGGGCTTCAGAGGCTGTAGTAATAACCACGGCTGCGCAGGGCCACGATGCGTGGGCGACCGTCGGGGTGCGGGCCGATCTTCTTGCGCAAGTTGCTGACGTGCATGTCCAGGCTGCGGTCGTACAGCGTCAGCTTGCGGCCGAGGGCGATTTGCGCCAGTTCCTGTTTGTCCAGCGGCTCGCCAGGTTGCTTGAGCAAGGCTTCGAGCAAACGGCTTTCGGAAACGGTGAGGGTGAATTCCTGTTCATCGATGCTGACCACGCCACGTACCGGGCTGAAACACAGGTCGCCCAGTTCGAGCTGACTGGAGACTGCTGTCGGATGACTGCGGCGCAACACGGCGCGCAAGCGGGCTGTCAGTTCCCGTGGATCGCACGGTTTGGCCAGGTAGTCGTCGGCGCCGAGCTCCAGGCCGAGGATGCGGTCCAGCGGCTCGCCGCGGGCCGAGAGCATCAGCACCGGCAAGTCCGGGTGATCGCTGCGCAATTGCTTGAGCAGTTCCAGGCCGCTGCCGTCGGGCAGCATTACGTCCAGTACCACGGCTGCCGGCGACGTTTCGGCCAGTGCGCGACGGGCGCTCTGACCATCGTGGCAGGCGCGGACCTGGAAGCCTTCCTGGCTCAACCAACTGCTCAGGAGCTCACACAGCTCCTGGTCATCATCAATTAATAACAGCTCGCTCATGACTCACTCAATTTAGCCATTGCCTACGTTTTCTGGTGGCACCACTGGCGAAGATACCGCAGAGCAGCGCCAATAGCGCTACTCCGGCACCGATGACGAACCACTGTTGCTGATCGGTCAACAGACGCGGCAGCGGGCTGCTGGCCTGGGCTTCCTTGAGTTGCAGCTTGAGGCGCTGATTCTCTTGGCGCAACCGGCTCAGCTGGGCGCTTTCGCGTTCGGCATCGGTATTTTGCAGTTGTTTGCTCAGTTCTTCTCGTTGCTGTTCGCTTACCTTCAAGCGCTGTTGCAACTCGGTGATCTGGCTGCCGGCGCTCAGCGACAGCGGCGTCGAGCTGCCGCCCTCGGCGCTTTCTTCACCATGAGCAGGGGCCACAATCGACAACGTCACCAACATCAGACACAACGGACCTTTGCGCATCGCCACTCCTGATTCCAATACGAGTATTGGGCAGGTTGTCGGCCGGTAGACGAGAATAATGAGCGTTGAGCGCGCGATGAACCGATAAGGTTCATCGCGCTGGAGGGATATTACGGCAGGACTTGCTTGAACGGCTTGACCGAAACGTTGGCGTAGACGCCTGCGGCGACATACGGATCGGCGTCGGCCCAAGCCTGGGCGGCGCTCAGGGAATCGAATTCGGCGACGATCAGGCTGCCGGTGAAACCCGCAGCGCCCGGATCATTGCTGTCGACCGCCGGGTGTGGGCCGGCCAACACGATGCGACCTTCACCTTTGAGCACTTGCAGGCGCTCAAGGTGTGCAGGCCGTGCGGCCAGGCGGGCTTCCAGGGAGTTGGCGACGTCTGTGGCAATGATTGCGTAAAGCATGTCAGTCCTCGGTTTTTGGGGTTGTGGTATCGGCGTCGTGCAGGTGGCGGGACAAATAAATGCCCTGGGCGACCAGGAACAGCAGCGTCATGCCCAGGCTGCCGAAGACTTTGAAGTCAACCCAGTATT
This sequence comes from Pseudomonas sp. PMCC200344, assembly GCF_030053095.1. NCBI lineage: Bacteria > Pseudomonadati > Pseudomonadota > Gammaproteobacteria > Pseudomonadales > Pseudomonadaceae > Pseudomonas > Pseudomonas sp. PMCC200344. Next base: position 1,800,430 of record NZ_CP125618.1, read on the forward strand.
CCTGAAAGGTGAACGCGACGAACAGGTTGGCGGCACCGCAAAACAGGAAAAACCCGATCCAGGCGATGTTCAGGCGGGTCCAGACCGGCTCCGGCAGGGTCAGCGCGTGGCCCATGATGCGTTTGATCAGCAGTTGCTCACCGACGAAGTGGCTGCCAATGAACGCCAGGGCGAACAGCCAGTTCACCACCGGGGCTTTCCATTTCAGGAAGGTTTCGCTGTGGAACGCCAGGGTCAGGCTGCCGAAGACAAGGCAGGCGATGAGGGTCAGCCACTGGCTCTTCTCGAGCTTGCGCTGCTTGATGAACAGCGTGCCGTAAACCACCAGGGAGCTGATGATCAGCATGGCGGTGGCACTGTAAATACCGCCTACAGTTACCTCGTGGCCGGCAATGTCGACGACCCGGGGATCGAGTTTGAAGACGATGAAGAACAGCAGAAGCGGGATGAAATCGATGAATTGTTTCACAGTGGCAGCCAGAAGCAGGATGTGGCGGCATAATAACAAACATATGGGCGCGCGATAGCGCCAGCTGATTTGAGGTAAAAAAGTCCTGTGAATGTTGAATTGCACTGCCATAGCACGGCCTCCGATGGCGCTCTCGCGCCTGCAGTACTGGTTGCGCGTGCGTTCGAGAAAGGCGTGCGAGTCCTGGCCTTAACCGATCATGACACCCTTGAAGGCCTCGAAGAGGCTCGCAGTGCGGCGACCGCGCTGGGGATGCAATTGGTCAATGGCGTCGAATTGTCCTGCACCTGGGGCGGCGCGACCATTCACGTTTTGGGCTACGGATTTGATGTCAATGCCGCGCCGTTGGTCGAGGCCATCGCAAAATTGCACGATGGCCGCTGGTTACGGTCCGAAGAAATTAGCCGCAAGTTGGCGCTTAAAGGCATGCCGGGCGCGCTCGAAGGGGCTCGGGCCATCCAGCAGGAACTGGGCGACAGCGGCAATGCGCCGGCCCGCCCGCATTTCGCCGACTGGATGGTGCGTGAAGGTTTCGTCAAGGATCGCGCCGAAGCGTTTCGCAAATGGTTGGGCGCCGGCAAGCTGGGGGACGTCAAGCAACACTGGCCGACCCTGGAAGACACGGTCGAAACCCTGCGCGCTGCCAAGGCCTGGGTCAGCCTGGCGCATCCGTGGCACTACGATTTCACTCGCAGCAAACGTCGCCGGCTGATTGCCGACTATATTCAAGCAGGGGGCCACGCGATCGAAGTGGTCAATGGCCATCAGCCCGCCGAGCAAGTGGGCAGCCTGGCGATTCTCGCCCGTGAATTCGGTCTGCTGGTCAGCGCCGGCAGTGATTTTCATGGCCCTGGAGGCTGGTCCGAGATCGGTGAATACCGCCCGCTTCCGGAGGATTTGCCACCACTGTGGTGTCGATTCAAACATGACCCAATTATTGCCGCCGTCTGAACAGGTAGAGAATGTGAGTCAATTTTTCCAGATTCATCCGGAAAACCCGCAAGCGCGCCTGATCAAACAGGCTGTCGAGATCATCCGCAGCGGCGGGGTGGTGATTTATCCCACAGACTCGTCCTACGCCATTGGTTGCCAGATCGGCGACAAGAATGCCGTGGAGCGCGTGCGCCGGTTGAGACAGCTGGACGAAAAACACAACTTCGCGCTGATTTGCAGCGACCTGTCGCAACTGGGGCTGTTTGCCAAGATCGATACCGGCACCTTCCGCCTGCTTAAAGCTCACCTGCCTGGGCCTTACACCTTCATTCTGAACGCCACCCGTGAAGTCCCGAGGCTGTTGTTGCACCCGAAAAAACGCACCATCGGCCTGCGCGTACCGAGCCATCCGATTGCCCTGGCGCTGCTGGAAGAACTCGGCGAACCGCTGATGAGCGTGACGCTGATCATGCCCGGCGACACCGACCCGATGACCGATCCTTATGAAATGCGCCAGTTGCTCGAGCATCAGGTCGACCTGATCATCGACGGCGGTTTCGGCGGGATCAAGGCGTCCACCGTGATCAACCTCGCCGACGGCGAGCCGGAAGTGATCCGCGTTGGTTGCGGCGACCCGACGCCGTTCATGGCCGAGGCGTAGATGTCTGCAGTAGAACCCGTTGTCGACAGTCAGGCCGGAGCCCAGCAAGAGCTGCCCTTCGCGATGGTCTATGGCCAGGCGGTCATGGAAATGCCGCTGGACCTGTACATTCCACCGGATGCGCTTGAGGTTTTTCTTGAAGCCTTCGAAGGCCCCCTCGACTTGCTGCTGTACCTGATCCGCAAACAGAACATCAACATCCTCGACATCCCGGTGGCGGAAATCACCCGGCAGTACATGGGCTATGTCGAGTTGATGCAATCGGTGCGCCTGGAACTGGCCGCCGAGTACCTGGTCATGGCCGCGATGCTGGCCGAGATCAAATCGCGGATGCTGTTGCCGCGTGCCGAAACGATCGAGGCCGAAGAAGACGACCCCCGCGCTGAACTGATCCGCCGCTTGCAAGAGTACGAACGCTTCAAGGCTGCAGCCGAAGGCATCGATGGCCTGAGCCGTGTGGGTCGTGACGTGGTAGTCCCCAAGCTCGACGCCCCGGAAGCCCGGGTACGCAAGCTGTTGCCAGACGTGCGTCTTTCAGAGCTGCTGTTGTCCATGGCCGAGGTCCTGCGCCGTGGCGACATGTTCGAAAGTCACCAGGTCAGCCGCGAGGCGCTGTCCACCCGCGAACGCATGAGCGATGTGCTGGAGCGCCTCAAGGGCGGCGGTTTCGTGCCCTTTGCCGAGCTGTTCACCGCTGAAGAAGGACGTCTGGGGGTGGTGGTAACCTTTATGGCGATTCTCGAACTGGTCAAGGAATCCTTGGTCGAGCTGGTGCAGAATGAGCCGTTCGCAGCGATCCACGTGCGGGCCCGAGCCGAATAACGAGTTGAATCATGAACCTGACTGAACCCCGCGAGCTGGCGCCACTGCTTGAAGCTTTTCTGTTGGCCTCGGGAAAACCGCAATCGCTTGAACGCCTGTTCGAACTCTTCGAAGAGGGCGAGCGCCCGGAGCCGCCAGTCTTCAAGAAAGCCCTGACGATTCTCGCCAAGTCCTGCGACGGCCGCGCCTTTGAGCTGAAGGAAGTGGCCTCCGGGTATCGTCTGCAGATCCGCGAAAAGTTCTCGCCGTGGGTAGGACGTTTGTGGGAAGAGCGGCCGCAGCGCTATTCCCGCGCCATGCTCGAAACCATTGCGCTGATCGCCTATCGCCAGCCGATCACACGGGGCGAGATCGAAGACGTGCGGGGCGTGGCGGTCAACAGTCACATCGTCAGAACCTTGCTGGAGCGCGAGTGGATCCGTATCGTCGGTTACCGCGACGTGCCGGGTAAGCCGGCGATGTTTGCGACCACCAAGGCGTTTCTCGATCACTTCAACCTGAAAAACCTCGACGATTTGCCGCCGCTGGCTGAATTGCGCGAGCTTGAGCCTGATCCGGTGCTCGACTTTGACGACGCGCCGGTGCCTGCCGGACTGCAGGAGTTGGCCGACGCCAGCGCCGAGCCGGAAGAGCCGAAGGAAGAAACCAGTTTCCACACGTTGTTGCTGGAACTGGACACCATGGAGGAGGGGCTCAAGACCGATTTCGACGATTTGTTGCGTGATGGCGAGGTGACCGATACCAAAGAGGTTCTAGAGACACCGGAGCCTGAAATCGAAGTTGAACTTCACGTCGAGCCCGAAGCCACAGTTGAAGAAGAGCAGGAAGAAGAGCTGGAAGACGATGTACTTGGCGTTGCCGAAGCCCGCGAGAAACTTCTGGCCGCCGTTGCCGCCCTTGAACAACGCAAGCCCGAACCTGAACTGAGCGACGAAGAAGCCGAAGCCCGTGCCCTTGCCGAAGCGATCGAGGCAGAACGCCGCGAATTCGACGATTGATCCAAACCTGTGAGCAAGCCCGCTCCCTCAGTGGTTTTGTGGTGTTGCCTGGAATTATCGATGAGCTCAACCAAAGACCCCTGCATCAGCGTCTGCAAGTTCACCGACGACATCTGCATCGGTTGTGGTCGCAGCAAGCGCGAGATCAAGGCGTGGAAGAAACTCGACAAGGTCGACAAGCTCACGGTGTTCGCCGAAGCGTCGCTGCGGTTGATCAAACTCGGCGCCACCGGTCGGCGGAAATCCAGGTAAGTCTCCATTGATCAGCTAGTCTCTGATGCGCGAACGCTCCCATGAGCGTATGATTCGCGACCCTTCGGCGATCCCTTCGCCCAAGTACCAGCTTTCAACTCTTCAGGCCAGGCCTGAACAGACCACACCGGGAGGTGCCCAGATGAGTATCAAAGACCAGAAAGACGACCAGGAAATCGGCCCAGCAGGCGAGAAACTGCAGAAAGTCCTCGCCCGTATCGGCGTCGGCTCGCGCCGTGACGTAGAAGCCTGGATCAGCCACGGCCGCATCAAGGTCAATGGCAAAGACGCCACCCTCGGGCAGCGCGTCGACATGCACGACGCCATCACTATTGATGGCAAGGTGATCAAGCGCGAAGAAGCCGCCGAGTCGGTACGCCGCGTGATCATGTACAACAAGCCGGACGGCGAAATCTGCACCCGCCTTGATCCGGAAGGCCGTCCGACCGTTTTCGACAAGATGCCGCGCCCGAAAGAAGGTCGCTGGATCAACATCGGTCGTCTGGACATCAACACCACCGGCCTGCTGATGTTCACCACCGACGGTGAGCTGGCCAACCGCCTGATGCACCCTTCCTACGAAATGGACCGTGAATACGCGGTACGTGTGCGTGGCGAAGTCGATGACGAGATGATCGAGCGTTTGAAAGCAGGCGTCGTCCTCGAAGACGGCCCGGCCAAGTTCACCGACATCAAGCAGGCGCCAGGCGGCGAAGGTTTCAACCACTGGTACCACTGCGTGGTGATGGAAGGTCGCAACCGCGAAGTTCGTCGTCTGTGGGAATCCCAGGGCCTGGTGGTCAGCCGTCTGAAGCGTGTGCGTTTCGGTCCGGTGTTCCTCAACTCCGACCTGCCGATGGGCCGCTGGCGCGAAATGAGCCAGTACGAAGTCGACATTCTGAGTGCTGAAGTGGGCCTGACGCCTGTGGCCATGCCGCAGATGAACGCCAAGAGCAAAGACAAGCTCGACCGCATGCAGCGTAAATCGTCGCGTCCAATGGGCAAGACCGAGCGCGTGCGTTCGTTGCGTCCAGCCATCGGTAACCAGACCGCTGCTACACCGCGTGACTCCCGTGAACCGCAAATCGAAGGCGAGCGCCCCGCCCGCAAGCCAGCAGCACCTCGTGCTGACGGCGAGCGCGGTCCGCGCACGCCACGTCCGGCCAACGGTCGCACCGAGCGCGGTGAAGGCCGTGGAGCGCCAAGCGGTGGTCGTAGCGATCGCGGCGCTCCAGCCGGTCGTGGCGAGTCTCGTGGTGAGTCGGGTCGCGGTACGCCGGTGGCAGACCGTCCTTCCGACACCAAGCGCCCGGCCAAGGCACCGGCGAAGAAGCGTCCAGGCATCGTTCTGGTCGACAAGGACGCACCATCGGGCAAACGCCGTGGTGCGCCAGCCGGTTCGGGCCAACGTCCAGGCTTCGGTCGTCGCAAACCTGAGTAATCGGTAAGCGCCACATGAAAAACGCCAACCCTCGGGTTGGCGTTTTTTTTGGTCTGGCAAAATTGGTTGATCGTTCCCACGCTCTGGTCTGCACCCCAAAAGTTGGACACAACTGATGGGGTGCAGACCAGAGCGTGGGAACGATCAGTCAGAACACAAACCGCCCATCAAACACCGGCTCATCATCCAGCGCCAACACGCCGCTGGAGAAGATCAGGTCCAGATGATGGCTACCCTTCGCGCCCCCCCCCAATCCCAGATGCAACCCGCAATGGCGCTCCTCAAACCCTGCATTGCGCGCATACAACGCCTTAACGCCTTCATTGGTGCCAATCCCCAACTCCTCAATCCGCCGATTGGATGGATTGGCCTCCAGGTACTTGTTGAAGTCATGTTCCAGCCCCGGCACATCGGTGGCGATTTTGCTGATGGTCGAGTTCTCGATCCACAACTCTAGCGGCGACTCGAGCACCCCGTATTTGCGGGCAAATGGAATGGTGCTGAGAAAAGTCCCCATGAACTTGACCCGGCCGTTAATGGCCTCGCTGTGGGTGGCAATTTCACCGGGCGCCAGATCGAAGTTGCCGACACCGTTGATGTCGGTCCACTTCTTGATACTGCTCAACGGTGTTTCGAACCACGAGCCGTGATCATCTTTGAAACTTAACGTGGTGGCATGGGACATGCGCTGGATCAAATGGCTGTTCAACCCGGCAATGCGCTGCGGGGTGACGCTGAACGTGTCGTAGAAGTAATCGCCGTAATCCTTGAACAGCAGCGACTTCTTCCAGTTATCGGCCATGACGCCTTGCAGCGCGCGGACAAATTCCGGGCCGTCGGGGCGTGGGTTGGGCAGGGTGGAAGAGTCGTAGAAGAAAATGTACAGATCGCTGTCGGTAATCGCCTGGGCCAGCAATTCCGTAGGTTCCAGGTCCAGTCGCATCGCGCTGAAGCTGAACCGTGGGCTGTTGCCGACCTGTTCGGCGATGGCGCCCGTCAGTGCCTGGTAATCAGCCGTGTGGCCGAGCAAGACCTTCGCCGGGTTGATGCCGGCAAGGGCAGGGTGATGTTCGAGGTAGTAAAGGAAATGCGAAATGGCGCGTTGCTTATCCATGTAGTCCTCCCTGACAAACCGAGAAAAAGTGGCAGGCACAACCGGCCGGATCGTGCCTGCCGGGATGTCTTACAGAGGCCACATCGCCGTGCCGAACGGAACAACCGCATCGGCTTGCATCATTTCAACGGCGGCGTCATGGGTCGGTGCTTCAAACCAATCGTCCAGTTGCAGTTCAGTTTCCAAGTCTTTTTCAAGTGCTTGCATTGTGAATCTCCTAGATGACTTTTTCGGTAAGTGCTGCGGCGCGTTTTCAGTCATTGAATAACCCGCCAACTTGCTGATTGATGCGTCTCGCAAGTCGCTGAAAACCTAGTTCAGAGGTTTTTAAATTGCAACAAAATAATCAAATAAGATTTGTTTGAACTTTTTATTCTGTTTTTAATTAAGCAATTTGTTAATAAAAAACAAAAAACTAACTCGACCTTTCCCTAAGGAAACGTCCTACCGTCAATTTGCAGTCAGTCTACAGTCAGATCTGATTCGGAAAATTTACGTTACGGCATGTAAAGAAATACTGACGAAATCAAGCCTCAAAGCCCTTGGTTTGACGCTTGCGGAAGGGATGTAAGGAAAACCTTCCGCCTAATAGCCAATCAACCCTTCCGCAAGGCTCTGGCCCGCTTGTTTCAGGCGCGGTTGAAGGGTGAGATGCGCCCCATGCCTGTCGTGCAGGTGCATAACAAGAAGGAGGCGCAATGTACGCCGTGATTCATCTCCATTTCTCCCCGTGGGGCGGTTTTTCCGCCGTTCCCGTCGATGACCCGCAAAGGTCTGACTCTATTTTTGCAGCCGCCCGAGACCCTCGAGGCGGACACAGGCAATCCCGGCAAATGACACGCTGATCCAGCGGTGTCTGGCAGCAGGGGGTTACAGGTGTACAATGCGCCGCGTTTTAACTGTGACCTCCTGCGCATCTGCGCAAACCTCAAGGCTATCCGCCTTGTTCACTCCGCCTCGCCACAAGCGTGTCGGGTTCGATTTCGTCACAGATAAAAACAAACAGGTGACGCATGACCGTTGTAAAAACGCTGAACTCCTTTTGCCTTCGCTGGGGTTTGATCGGCGCTGCTTGAAATCGCAACCGAGCAGCAACGTCTAACGAACATCATCAAACCTTGCGTGAGACCCTTTTCATGAGTGGACAAAACTCGCATTCAGGCGAGCTGAAACGCGGCCTGAAAAATCGCCACATTCAACTGATCGCCCTCGGTGGCGCGATCGGTACCGGGCTGTTCCTCGGCTCGGCCGGTGTACTGAAATCCGCCGGCCCGTCGATGATCCTCGGCTACGCCATCTGCGGCTTCATTGCTTTCATGATCATGCGCCAGCTAGGCGAAATGATCGTCGAAGAGCCAGTTGCCGGCTCCTTCAGCCACTTCGCCCATAAATACTGGGGCGGTTTCGCGGGCTTCCTGTCGGGCTGGAACTGCTGGATTCTGTACATTCTGGTGGGCATGTCGGAGCTGACCGCGGTCGGCAAATACATCCACTACTGGGCGCCACACATCCCGACCTGGGTCTCGGCAGCCGGCTTCTTTGTCTTGATCAACTTGATCAACCTGGCCAACGTCAAAGTCTTTGGTGAGGCCGAGTTCTGGTTCGCGATCATCAAGGTCGTGGCCATCGTCGGCATGATTGCGCTGGGTAGCTACCTGCTGGTCAGCGGCGACGGCGGCCCGCAAGCGTCGGTGACCAATCTGTGGGCCCACGGCGGCTTCTTCCCGAATGGTGTCAGCGGCCTGGTGATGGCCATGGCGATCATCATGTTCTCCTTCGGCGGCCTGGAAATGCTCGGTTTCACCGCAGCTGAAGCCGACAAGCCGAAAACCGTGATCCCGAAAGCCATCAACCAGGTGATCTACCGGATCCTGATTTTCTACATCGGTGCGTTGGTTATCCTGCTTTCGCTGACGCCATGGGACAGCCTGTTGGCGAACCTGAACGCGTCGGGTGATTCCTACAGCGGCAGCCCGTTCGTTCAAGTGTTCTCGATGCTTGGCAGTGACACCGCTGCGCACATCCTCAACTTCGTCGTCCTGACCGCGGCATTGTCGGTGTACAACAGCGGCACCTACTGCAACAGCCGCATGCTGCTGGGCATGGCCGAGCAGGGCGATGCGCCGAAAGCCTTGTCGAAGATCGACAAGCGCGGCGTGCCAGTGCGTTCGATCCTTGCTTCGGCGGCGGTGACATTGATTGCCGTATTGCTGAACTACCTGATCCCGCAAAACGCGCTGGAGTTGTTGATGTCGCTGGTGGTTGCCACCCTGGTGATCAACTGGGCGATGATCAGCTTCTCGCACTTCAAGTTCCGCCAGCACATGAACAAGACCAAACAGACGCCGCTGTTCAAGGCCTTTTGGTACCCGTACGGGAACTACATCTGCCTGGCGTTCGTGGTGTTCATTCTGGGCGTGATGCTGCTGATTCCGGGGATTCAGATCTCGGTGTATGCGATTCCAGTGTGGGTCGCGTTCATGTGGATTTGCTACGGCATCAAGAACAAACGTCGTGACCGGCATGCGTTGCAGGCTGCGGGTTCCGCTGCCAAGTAAGTGCAAAGCGCAGAAACAACAAACCCGGCCATGTGCCGGGTTTGTCATTTCAGGATTCATACAAACCCCTTGTAGGAGTGAGCCTGCTCGCGATAGCGGTGTGTCAGGCAACTAAGATGTTGACTGACACACCGCTATCGCGAGCAGGCTCCACTCCCACAGGGACCGCATTCTTTCAGTTCATTCGCGGTATCCTGCGCGTTCTGAATACGGACGCTTTCCATGCTGGTGATATCCAACAACGTGCATCTGCCGGATGCCGAGATCGAGTTGACCGCCATTCGTGCCCAGGGCGCCGGTGGGCAGAATGTCAATAAAGTCTCCAGCGCGGTGCACCTGCGTTTCGACATTCCTGCCTCGTCCTTGCCCGAGTTCTACAAGGAACGGCTGCTGGCGCTGCGTGACAGTCGCATCACCAGCGAAGGGGTGTTGATCATCAAGGCCCAGCAATACCGCACGCAAGAAGCCAATCGCGCGGATGCGCTGGAACGGCTGACCGAGCTGATCCTCAGTGCCACCAAGGTCGAAAAGAAACGTCGTCCGACCAAACCGACCCTCGGTTCGAAGAAGCGTCGGCTCGAATCCAAGACCAAGCGTGGCAGTATCAAGGCCGGGCGCGGCAAGGTCGATTTTTAGCGGGCTTGGCGCTCTTCCCGGTACTTTTCATTGAGATGCTTCGGCGCCTGCCGGTACAAGTAAACACTCAATGCCAGACCGCTCAACGCGGCGAGTGCAGCGAACAGGAAGATCGAGGCAAAACCAAAGCCTGCCGCAATCGCGCCGGCCAGCGGCCCGGTAATCCCCAGCGACAAATCGATGAACAACGAATAAGCCCCGACTGCTGCGCCACGACTTGAGGCCGGCACCAGGTTGACCGCTTCCACGCCCAGCGCGGGGAACACCAGCGAGAAACCGAACCCGCTTAGCGCCGCACCGGCCAATGCCCAATGAGCGTCCGGCGCCAGCCATAGCAGCAACAGCCCCAGTGTTTCCACAGACAGGCAGGCAATCGCCACGCGAAAGCCGCCGAGGCGGTTGATCAGGTTGCCGAACAGCAGCCGCGCACCGATGAAACTGGCGCCGAACAAACTCAAGCACAGCACCGCGTTGTCCCAATGCTGCGTGGCGTAATACAACGTGATGAAAGTCGCGATAGTGCCGAAACCGATGGAACCCAGCGCCAGGCCGCAACCATGCGGCAGCACCCGACCGAGCACATGCATGAACGGCAAACGTTCACCGACCACAATCGGCGCGGCGGTTTTCGGCCAGGCCAGCACCAGGCCGAGGACGGCCAGCAACACGATGCTTACGCCCATGCTCCACAAACCCAATTGACTGACCAGCAGCACGCCCAGCGGTGCGCCGATGGCGATGGCGCCATAACTGGCGATGCCGTTCCAGGAAATGACTTTGGCAGTATTCGCCGCGCCAACCCGGCCGATGCCCCAGCCGATCGAACCGGAGCCCACCAGGCTTTCTGCGCTGCCGAGCACTAGACGGCCGATCAACAGGCTGATCAGGCTCAAGGTCGGCAGGCTTTGGGTCCAGGCCGAAATCAGCATGAACACGCCGCTCAACCCGCAGCCGGCGAGGCCGTACATCACGGCGAGTTTGCTGCCCTTGTTGTCGATGATTTTCCCGGCATACGGACGACTGAGCAGGGTGGCCAGGTATTGCACGCTGATCACCAGCCCGGCGATGACCGCGCCGAAGCCCAGATCGCTGTGGACGTAGCCCGGCAACACGGCCAGGGGAATGCCGATATTCAGGTAGCCGATGAAGGTGAACAGGACGATGGAAACGACTTGCAGCGTGACCGCCAGGGGGCGCTGGTTTTCAGACATGGGTAAAGATCCACGGGGAAGCAGGATAGATAGGCTGCTTATGATAGCGGCGCAAGCGGCTGCGGGTCGTGAAAAAGTAAAACTATTTGCCGGGCGGGGATGAATCAGGGTTTGGCGGGAGCGACCAGGTGCGTGGTGACCAGGGCGGCCAAGGCGTTTTCTTCGCTGCCGAAACGGGCGAGCAGCGCGGCGCGTTTCTCGGGGGACAGGCGATTCCAGATATCGATCATCTTCTCGGTGGTGCCGATCAAGACGCTGGCCTGCAGCTCTTCATCAAAAGGAGGAGTGAAGTCGTCGGTCATGGTGAGCTCAAGGGTTCAGGCGGTGTGGAAAGCGCATGTTAGCGCTTTCCACACGGTCTGGCATTGCAGGTGAATCAGTCTTCGCTGTCGGCCTTGCGGCGTTCAGTGGCTTCTTTCGGCTCGGGCTGTTGGGCACCGGCTTGTTGCGTGGGCGTCTGCTCAGTTTCGTGCAGGCTTGGGAAGGGGAGATTAGGGATCTCGTGCATATCGCGCTCCTCGCAAAGTCTGTTGATAGATCTGGTAGATCCGCGCTTTTAAAAAGCTTGGGGAGGATACAGCAGAAGAAATGACAAATAGACTTTTATATCCAATTGTTGCGACGGATGGGGTTGTCTAGACAGGTCTGGAAGAGAGAGCGACACAAAACAAATGTGGGAGCGAGCCTGCTCGCGAATGCGGTGGATCAGTCAATGTTGATGTCGACTGACACTCCGCATTCGCGAGCAGGCTCGCTCCCACAGGGGGCTGTACAGGGTTTGATGGTTACTTGCAAACCTTGGCGATTGCTTCGGCCAGCAGGTCCAGGCGCGTTGCATCAATCCCGGCCACGTTGGCCCGGCCTGAGTTGACCATGTAAACGCTGTGATGATCACGCAGTTGTTTGACCTGTTCCGGCGACAAACCGGTGTAGGAAAACATCCCGCGCTGCACGCCGATGTGCGCAAAGCGCTCGCGCAAACCATGAGGTTCAAGCGCTTCAACCAAACCGCTGCGCAGTTGGGCGATACGCAAACGCATGGCTTCCACTTCGTCGGCCCAGAGGCTTTTCAGCTCTGGATCACTGAGGATGGTCGCCACCACAGCCGCGCCGTGATCCGGCGGTGTCGACCACAGGTTGCGGGCGATGTTGGCCAGTTGGCTGCGGATGTCCACCAGCTTGTCAGTGGTTTTCGCGCAGACGATCAGCGCGCCGGTGCGGTCGCGGTACAGGCCGAAGTTCTTCGAGCAGGAACTGGTGATCAGCACTTCCGGTAACGCGGCAGCGAACAACCGCGTCGACCAGGCATCCTGTTCCAGGCCATCGCCGAAGCCCTGGTAGGCGAAGTCGATCAGCGGCACCAAATCGCGACTGCGCACCACGTCCAGCACCCGGCGCCAATCGTCATGGGACAGATCGAACCCGGTCGGGTTGTGGCAGCAGGCGTGCAGCAGCACCACATCGCCCTTCGGCGCTTCCTTGAGTGCCGCGAGCATCGCTTCGACGTCGAGGCGGTTATCGCTGCCAACATACGGGTAATGACTGACCTTGACTCCGGCTGCCGCGAAGATGGTTTCGTGGATCGGCCAGGTCGGGTTGCTCAGCCACACGCCCCGGCCGGGAAGGCATTGGGCGATGAAGTCGGCACTCAAGCGCAGCGCGCCGGTGCCGCCCGGCGTTTGCGTCGCGCCGGCCCGATGTTCAGCGATCAGCGGGGAATCGGCACCCAGCACCAATTCAACGATGGCCTTGCCGAACGCCGGTTCACCGTGACCACCGATGTAGGTCTTGGTGGTCTGCCGATCCAGCAGGCGCTGCTCGGCGAGCTTCACTGACTGGGGGATCGGTGTCAGGCCCTGGGCATCTTTATAGACGCCCACGCCGAGGTCGAACTTGCGCGGGTTGGGGTCCTGCGCATAGGCCTCCATCAGGCCGAGAATCGGGTCGCCGGGTACTCGACCTATGGCGTCGAAATGCATTATTTGCGGCCCTCGGCGTCCTTGGCCACTTCGTCAGTGCGCGCGGCCATGATGAAGTCGTTGCGATGCAGGCCCTTGATGGAGTGGCTCCACCAGGTCACGGTGACTTTGCCCCACTCGGTCAGCAGGCCTGGGTGGTGACCTTCAGCCTCGGAGATTTCACCGACGGCGTTGGTGAACGCCAGTGCGTGCTTGAAGTTCTTGAACAGGAAAACTTTTTCCAGCTGCATCACGCTGTCGCGTACTTCAATGTTCCAGTCAGGGATCTGCTTGATCAGTATCGGCAGTTCTTCGTCGCTGACCTGAGGGGCATCGGCGCGGCAGGCTTCGCAATGGGCTTGGTTTAATGTGGACATGATGGGTTCCTGAAATCGAATTATTGGAATTCGGCCGTCAATTCACCACGCTAAACCAAAGCGTTGGTTCCTGACAGGCTCACTTGATTCTAAAAGCTGCGGATCACGCAGCCTTTGGCGGAAATTTTGGTGCGCGCAAGCCCAGCTGCATGCCTTGCTTGACCATGCCCATGATGTCTTCGTGGGCGAGGTCGAACAGGCGTTTGAGGTTCGGCAGGACAAAGTACAGCGGTTGCAGGATGTCGATGCGATACGGCGTGCGCATGCATTCCAGCGGATCGAAGGCCTGATGCTCAGGTTCGTCCGACAGGCAGTAAACGGTTTCTTTCGGCGAGGAGAGAATGCCGCCGCCGTAGATGCGCATACCTTCTGAAGTGTCGACCAGACCGAACTCGATGGTCATCCAGTACAAACGCGCCAGGTACACGCGTTCTTCCTTGGTAGCCTGTAGGCCGAGTTTGCCGTAGGTGTGGGTGAATTCGGCGAACCAAGGGTTGGTCAGCAGCGGGCAGTGGCCAAAGATCTCGTGGAAAATGTCCGGCTCTTGCAGGTAATCCAGCTCTTCGCGGGTACGAATAAACGTCGCTACCGGGAACTGCTTGTTGGCGAGCAATTCGAAAAAGGTCTGGAAGGGGATCAGTGCGGGTACCCGGGCGACCTGCCACCCGGTGGTTTCACCGAGGACCTTGTTGATCTCACCGAGTTGCGGAATGCGGTCGTGGGGCAGACCGAGTTTTTCGATACCGTTCAGGTATTCCTGGCACGCGCGACCCTCGATCACTTTCAGTTGGCGAGTAATCAGCGTGTTCCACACCGCGTGTTCTTCGGCGGGGTAGTCGATAAAACCTTGCGCATCGGGCTCGCGAGCCACGTATTGCGTCTGCTTCATGCTGCTCTCCTGCTAGGGGATTTCGTTCTTGTTATGTCCTGCTATGGACCTAGAAATACCTCAAGAAATGCAGTGTTGCAGCACGCGAGTCGCGTGGTGCGTAGGAAAATTCGTCGGTTTTCGTAAAGTTTTCGTTACGGATCAGCCGCTATGGCGCAGAGATTGGGATTTGCGGGTTTGAAATGGCTTGCAGGTGTCACATAATCTTGACGACTAAGTTGGCGCCTGCGCAGAAAATTTCTGGCTCAGGCCCTCGATCACTCCTGTTTCGGGCCTTTATATGCGTATCAAAGTCCACTGCCAGAACCGCATCGGCATCCTGCGCGACATTCTCAACCTGCTGGTGGAATACGGGATCAACGTCGCACGCGGCGAGGTCGGCGGTGAGCATGGCAATGCCATCTACCTGCATTGCCCGAACCTGATCAACATTCAGTTCCAGGCTTTGCGTCCGAAATTTGAATCGATTGCCGGGGTTTTTGGCGTCAAGCGCGTAGGTCTGATGCCCAGCGAGCGTCGGCACATGGAACTCAATGCCTTGCTCGGCGCCCTGGAGTTTCCGGTGCTGTCGATCGACATGGGCGGCTCGATCGTCGCGGCCAACCGCGCAGCGGCGCAGTTGCTCGGGGTGCGCGTGGATGAGGTGCCTGGGATTCCACTGTCGCGTTACGCCGAAGATTTCGACTTGCCGGAACTGGTGCGCGCCAACAAGTCGCGGATCAACGGCTTGCGGGTGAAGGTCAAGGGTGACGTGTTTCTCGCCGACATCGCGCCATTGCAATCGGAGCATGACGACAGCGAAGCCATGGCCGGCGCGGTACTCACGCTGCACCGCGCCGACCGGGTCGGTGAGCGCATCTACAACGTGCGCAAACAGGAATTGCGCGGGTTCGACAGCATTTTCCAAAGCTCGAAGGTGATGGCCGCCGTGGTGCGCGAGGCCCGGCGCATGGCACCGCTGGATGCGCCGCTATTGATAGAAGGTGAAACCGGTACCGGT
This sequence comes from Pseudomonas sp. PMCC200344, assembly GCF_030053095.1. Taxonomy (NCBI): domain Bacteria; kingdom Pseudomonadati; phylum Pseudomonadota; class Gammaproteobacteria; order Pseudomonadales; family Pseudomonadaceae; genus Pseudomonas; species Pseudomonas sp. PMCC200344. Next base: position 1,815,749 of record NZ_CP125618.1, read on the forward strand.
AAAGAGTTGCTGGCGCGAGCCTGCCACCTGGCGAGTCCGCGGGGGCAGTCACCGTTGATGGCGCTCAACTGCGCCGGTCTGCCGGAGTCGATGGCCGAGACCGAGTTGTTCGGCTACGGTCCCGGCGCTTTCGCAGGGGCGAGGGCAGAAGGCAAGCTCGGGCTGCTGGAGCTGACAGCGGGCGGTACGCTGTTTCTCGATGGCGTCGGGGAAATGAGCCCACGTTTGCAGGTGAAATTGCTGCGTTTCCTGCAGGACGGTTGCTTCCGTCGTGTGGGCAGCGATGAAGAGGTTTATCTGGATGTGCGGGTGATCTGCGCGACGCAGGTCGACCTGTCCGAGTTGTGCGCGCGGGGTGAATTTCGCCAGGATTTGTATCACCGCTTGAACGTGCTGTCGTTGCACATTCCGCCACTGCGTGAATGCCTGGATGGTTTGACACAACTGGTGGAGCACTTCCTCGATCAGGCCAGTCGGCAGATCGGTTGCCCGCTGCCGAAACTGGCGCCAGCGGCGATGGAGCGGCTCAGTCATTACCACTGGCCGGGCAATGTTCGGCAATTGGAGAACGTGTTATTCCAGGCGGTTTCCTTGTGCGAGGGCGGGACGGTCAAGGCCGAACATGTTCGCCTGCCGGACTACGGCGTGCGTCAGCCACTTGGCGATTTCTCGCTCGAGGGCGGGCTGGACGAGATTGTCGGGCGCTTCGAGAAAGCGGTGCTGGAGCGTTTGTATTCCGAGCATCCGAGCAGTCGGCAACTGGGCAAGCGGTTGGGGGTTTCGCATACGACTATTGCCAATAAATTGCGAGAGTATGAGGTCGGTAAAGAACCCGGCAGCGCCTAAGTCCTGTAGGTCGGTGTTGAGCCGAAGAGATCGGCACTTGCCGCGAAGCGGCATAACACCGCCGGTTTTTCGTCTTCGACACAATCCTCCAATCCCTCCTGAATCCCTCAAGTCCTTTGTTTGCCGGGCCCTGCGCCGCCAGAAAAAAGTTGGTCTGCAAATTGCTTATGGCTCAGCAGTACAGCGGTGGGCGGCAAACGTCCGGCATGCAGAGGAAAGAGTGTGGACAAGTACCTTTATGTGGCAATGACCGGCGCCAGCCAGAATGCACTGGCGCAGAAGGCTCATGCGAACAACCTGGCGAACATCTCCACCAACGGTTTCCAGAAAGACCTGGAGCAGGCTCGTTCGATGCCGGTGTTCGGCGACAGCTTTCCGGCGCGTGCGTTTGCCCTGTCCGAACGACCGGCCACCGACTTCTCCCCGGGCGCATTGGTGGAAACCGGTCGTGACCTCGATGTCGCGGTGCAAGGCAATGGCTGGATCGCCGTGCAGAACCCTGACGGCGGCGAAAGCTACGTGCGCACCGGCAGCCTGAACGTCGACGCCCTGGGCGTGCTGCGGGCCGGCAATGGTATGCCGGTGATGGGCAATGGCGGGCCGATTGCCGTGCCGCCCGAGCAGCAAATCGAAGTGGGAGAGGACGGCACTATCAGCATTCGTGCGATGGGCGAAGGTCCTCGCGTGATGGCCGAAGTCGACCGCATCAAACTGGTCAACCCTGACTTCAAGAACATGACCAAAGGCCTGGACGGTTCGATCCACACCAAGGACGGCAAGCCGGCGCAAGCCGATGCCAAGGTCAAGCTGGTGTCCGGTTTCCTCGAGTCGAGCAACGTCAACGCCGTGGAAGAAATGACCTCGGTGCTGGCCCTGGCCAAGCAGTTCGAACTGCACATCAAGATGATGAACACCGCCAAAGAAGACGACCAGGCCATGGCTCGGGTCTTGCAGATCAGCTAATTATCAGAACGTCGCGCCGTAAAACAGGCGCACGAGGAGAATCGAATGCTTCCGGCTCTATGGGTTGCCAAAACAGGTCTGTCCGCCCAGGACACCAACCTGACGACCATTTCCAACAACCTGGCCAACGTGTCGACCACGGGTTTCAAACGTGACCGCGCCGAGTTCCAGGACTTGCTCTACCAGATCAAGCGCCAGCCAGGCGCCCAGTCGACCCAGGACAGTGAACTGCCGTCGGGTCTGCAATTGGGTACCGGTGTGCGCATTGTCGGCACCCAGAAAAACTTCACCGCCGGCAGCCTGCAAACCACCGAGCAGCCGTTGGACATGGCCATCGACGGTCGCGGTTTCTTCCAGATTCTGCAGCCGGACGGCACCACGTCCTACACCCGTGACGGTACGTTCCACCTGGATTCCAATGGTCAGATCGTCAACGCCAGCGGCTTCGCCCTGGAACCGACCATTGTCATCCCCAACGATGCCCAGACCTTCACGGTCGGTCGCGACGGCACCGTGTCCATCACCGTTGCCGGCAACCCGGCATCCCAGGTGATCGGCAACCTGCAAACCGCCGACTTCATCAACCCGGCCGGTCTTCAGGCCGTGGGCAACAACCTGTTCCTGGAAACCGCTGCCAGCGGCGCGCCGCAAGTCGGCACCCCGGGCCTGGCCGGTTTCGGCACCACGCTGCAGAACACCCTGGAAACGTCGAACGTCAGCACCGTTGAGGAGATGGTCAACATGATCACCACTCAGCGCGCTTACGAGATGAACTCCAAGGTGATCTCCACCGCCGACCAGATGCTCTCGTTCGTAACGCAGAATCTGTAATCAAGTCTATGAGGCGGCCATCAGGTCGCCTGCAACACCGTGAGGTAGGGTCATGAATCGCTTTGTATCTGTTCTGGCACTGAGTGGGGCCGTCGTGCTCGCGGGCTGCGTTGCCCCGCCGCCCAAGCCCAATGACCCTTACTACGCCCCGGTGTTGCCGCGCACACCGTTGCCGGCTGCCGCCAATAACGGCTCGATCTATCAGGCCGGTTTTGAACAGAACCTGTACAGCGACCGCAAGGCATTCCGGGTGGGCGACATCATCACCATCACCCTGAACGAACGCACCCAGGCCAGTAAGAACGCTAACTCGCAAACCGCCAAGAACAGCAAGACCGACATCGGCCTGAGCTCGTTTTTCGGTGGCGGCCTGAGCACCAGTGACCCAGTGGGCAGCGGTAGCCTGAGTCTGGATGTCGGTTACGAAGGTGACCGCGCAACCAAGGGCGACAGCAAGTCCGGCCAGAGCAACAGCCTGACCGGTTCGATCACCGTGACCGTCGCTGATGTGTTGCCCAACGGCATCATCGCCGTGCGTGGCGAGAAGTGGCTGACCCTCAACACCGGTGATGAGCTGGTGCGGATTGCCGGGCTCGTTCGCGCCGATGACATCGCCACCGACAACACCGTTTCGTCGACCCGCGTCGCCGATGCGCGGATCACCTATTCGGGCACCGGTGCGTTTGCCGATGCGAGTCAGCCAGGCTGGTTCGACCGTTTCTTCCTCAGCCCGCTGTTCCCTTTCTAGGTGGCTACGTTGAACTTCAAACACCTGATGGTGGCCGCCCTGTTGCTGTCCGCAGCGTTCAACGCTCAAGCCGAGCGGCTGAAGGATATCGCCAGTATTTCCGGCGTGCGTTCCAACCAATTGATCGGCTACGGCCTGGTGGTCGGACTTAACGGTACCGGCGACCAGACGACGCAAACCCCGTTCACCCTACAGACCTTCAACAACATGCTCTCGCAGTTCGGCATCAAGGTGCCGGCGGGTTCGGGCAACGTGCAGTTGAAGAACGTCGCGGCAGTGTCGATCAGTGCTGATTTGCCAGCGTTCGCCAAGCCGGGTCAGCAGGTCGACATTACCGTAGCGTCCATCGGTAACTCCAAGAGCCTGCGCGGTGGCACCTTGCTGCTGACGCCGCTCAAGGGTATCGACGGCAACGTCTACGCGATCGCTCAGGGCAATCTGGTGGTCGGCGGTTTCGATGCCGAAGGTCGCGATGGTTCGAAGATCACCGTCAACGTTCCGTCGGCCGGTCGTATCCCGGGCGGTGCATCGGTTGAGCGTTCGGTGCCGAGCGGTTTCAACCAGGGCAACAGCCTGACGCTGAACCTCAACCGTTCGGACTTCACCACGGCCAAGCGCATCGTCGACAAGATCAACAATATGCTCGGCCCTGGCGTTGCCCAGGCCATCGACGGCGGTTCGATTCGCGTCAGTGCGCCACTCGATCCGAGTCAGCGCGTCGACTATTTGTCGATCATCGAGAACCTTGAAGTCGACCCGGGTCAGGCGGTGGCGAAAGTCATCATCAATTCGCGGACCGGCACCATCGTGATCGGCCAGAACGTCAAGGTTTCCCCGGCCGCCGTGACCCACGGCAGCTTGACCGTGACCATCACCGAAGACCCGATCGTCAGCCAGCCCGGCCCTCTGTCCAATGGGCAGACGGCGGTCGTGCCGCGCTCGCGGGTCAACGCCCAGCAGGAAGCCAAGCCGATGTTCAAGTTCGGCCCGGGCACCACCCTCGACGAAATCGTGCGTGCGGTGAACCAGGTCGGCGCGGCACCGGGTGACTTGATGGCCATCCTCGAAGCACTGAAACAGGCCGGCGCGTTGCAAGCCGACCTGATCGTGATCTGAGGACGGCGACCATGGATATGCGCAAGGGCGGATTGGGGGTCAGCAGCAACGATTCGGGTTCCTATTCGGACCTCAATCGCTTGAACCAGCTCAAGGTCGGCGACAAGGACAGTGACGCGAACATGCGCAAGGTTGCGCAGGAATTCGAGTCGCTGTTCCTCGGTGAAATGCTCAAGTCCATGCGCTCGGCCACCGACGCGCTGGGCCAGGACAATCCGCTCAACACGCCGGCAGCCAAGCAATACCAGGAAATGTACGACCAGCAGTTGGCCGTTTCCATGTCCCGTGAGGGCGGTGGTATTGGTCTGGCTGACGTGCTGATGCGTCAGATGTCGAAGAACAAACCGCTTGCCCCGGGCGAGGCCGCTGCTGCGTCAGCCGCCAAGCAAGCGGCCGCGAAAGCCGCCGTGGAAACCCCGATTGGCGCCGGTACGGTCGCCACCAACGGGCCGCTGTCGCGCCTCAATGGCGAGCGTCCGTTGTGGGCTTCGCGCTCGGTGAAGTCGTCGGCCAGTGCGGGCGAGGGCACTCATCGCAATGATATGGCGCTGATCAATCAGCGACGCCTGGCGCTGCCGCCGAAACTGGCCGACCGCTTGCTCGCAGGGCTGGTGCCGTCGGCATCGACCACTGCCGCGACCGTCACGACGGCGCAGAACAACATCCAAATGCCGCAGAGCACCAAGACCGGTTCCGGCCCCCTGTACAACGGCGATTGGCTGGCTTCGCAAGCGGATGCGACATCCAGCGGGCGTCTGCAGGTTTATGGTCGTGCCATGGCGCAAATACCGCTGGCACCGGCGAAGAAAGCGTTCAGTTCCGCCGACGAATTCGTCAACACCATGCTGCCAATGGCCAAAGAGGCCGCCGAACGCATTGGTGTCGATCCGCGTTACCTGGTGGCACAGGCCGCCCTGGAAACCGGTTGGGGCAAATCGGTCATGCGCGCCCAGGATGGCAGCAGCAGTCACAACCTGTTCGGCATCAAGGCCAGCAGCAGTTGGAAAGGCGAATCGGCGCGCGCGATCACCAGCGAATTCAGGAATGGTGAGATGGTCAAGGAGACGGCGCAGTTCCGTTCCTATGACTCTTACAAGGACAGCTTCCATGACCTTGTGACGCTGCTGCAAACCAACAATCGCTATCAAGATGTTGTGAAGTCGGCCGATAACCCAGAACAGTTTGTGCGCGAGTTGCAGAAGGCCGGTTACGCAACCGACCCGGACTACGCAAGCAAGATTTCGCAGATAGCCAAGCAGATGACGAGTTACCAGAACTACGCTGCGGCGGGCGCTACCACCACGCCTTTATAGGCATTGCTATAAGGTCTGAACCATGAGTTTGCTCAACATCGGGATGTCGGGGCTGTCAGCCAGCCAATCGTCGTTGATGACTACGGGTAACAACATCGCCAACGTCGATACCGCGGGTTACTCGCGCCAGCAGACCGTGCAGGGCACCAAAGCCTCGCAGCAATTCGGCAATGTCTACATCGGTACCGGCACGACCCTGGCTGATGTACGTCGGGTGTACAACAGCTACCTTGACGCACAACTGCAGACCACCACTTCGCTCAACAGCGATGCGCAAGCGTATCTGGGGCAAGCCACGCAAGTGGACAAGCTGTTGTCGGACAGTGGCACCGGTATAACCAAAACGCTGCAATCGTTCTTCTCGTCGTTGCAAACGCTGTCCGCCAACTCCAATGACAGCACTGCACGTCAAGCGTTGTTGACCAATGCTCAGGGGTTGAGCAGTCGCTTCAATGCCATCTCCCAGCAACTGAATCAGCAAGGCACGTACATCAACGATCAGCTGGGCTCGATGGCTGAGCAGGTCAATAAGCTGGCGGCGACTGTTGCGGCCTACAACAAGAAAATCAGCGAGGTCAGTAGTTCGGGTGGCATGCCCAACGACCTGCTGGACCAGCGCAACGAGACTGTTCGCCAGCTCTCCGAGCTGGTGGGCACGCAGGTCACCGAAACCAACGGCAGACTGGATATTTATCTGGGCAGCGGTCAGCCGCTGGTCATCGGTGATACGGCCAATACGTTGCGCGTGGCGGCTGACAAGAATGACCCTACCCGGTCCTCGATCATCATGGATCGCGGCAGTTCGACGATTGATATCACTTCCCGGGTCAGCGGCGGCGAGATGGGCGGCCTGTTGCGTTACCGCGACGACGTGCTGACGCCAGCCGTCAACGGCCTGGGTCGCATCGCCATGGTGGTGGCCGATCAGGTCAACAAACAGTTGGGGCAGGGGCTGGATCAGAACGGTAATTTCGGCTCGGCGTTGTTTAACGACATCAATAGTCTAAAGGCCATCAGCCAGCGCAGTATCGCCAATGGCAGTAACGCCCCGGCGTCCGGCAACCTCAACGTCAGCATCAAAGACACCAGCAAGCTGGCGGCCAGCGATTACCAGGTGACCTTCACCAGCGCCACGGGCTACAGCGTGCGTCGTCTGTCGGACAATACCGACATGGGCAGTTTCACGCTGGGCGCTACCCCTGCACCGGTCATCGACGGCTTCAGCCTGAGCCTCAACGCTGGCCCGGTGAATGCCGGCGACACCTTCAAGATTACCCCGACGCGCAGTTCTGCCGCGGACATGACGACCGTCATGACCGACAGTAAAACCTTGGCCACGGCCGCTCCGCTGACGTCCACCAAGGCCTCGGGCAATGACGGCACCGGTGCTGTCAGTCAGCCGGTTCTGAGCACAGTCCTGGACATCTACGATCCGGCCCAGCGCCTGGAAGTACAGACGGCGGTCAAGGCATCGATGCCGGTTCGCCTGCTCATGACCAGCACCACCGCCTACCAAGTGTTCGACGCCAAGGGCACCAGCATCGGCACTGGCAGCATCGTGCCTGGCCAGAACAACAATCTGAATATTTCCGTGCCTTACACAGACGTCGGGGGCGTTGCCAAAACGTTCAGCGTGGCGATGACCGTCAGTGGCAGCCCTGCCAAGGACGACAGTTTCAATATTTCGATGACGGCTGCCAGCAGCACTGACAATCGCAACGCCCAGGCGTTGCTCGGCCTGCAAACCAAGGCCACGGTCGGCGCGAATGCCACCAGTCCTGGCGTGAGTTTTACCGATGCTTATGGTGGTCTGGTTTCGTCGGTCGGCTCCATGACCAAGCAGGGTCAACTGGATGCCACTGCCACCGGAACCATCCTGACCCAGGCCCGGGATTCTCGCGACTCGCTGTCGGGTGTCGACCTCGATGAAGAGACTGGCAACCTGATCAAATACCAGCAGTACTACTCGGCTTCTTCGCAGATCATCAAGACTGCGCAGGAAATTTTCAGCACTCTGATCAACGCCCTTTAAGGAGCCGTAAAACATGCGTATTTCTACTGCACAGTACTATGCGACGACGGCTGCCAACTATCAGCGCAACTTCAACAACGCGATCAAGACGGCCGAGCAGGCCAGCAGCGGCGTGAAGCTTGAGACCGCGGCGGATGATCCGGTCGGTGCGGCCCGCCTGCTGCAACTTGATCAGCAAAAGGCAATGCTGGGTCAGTACACAACCAACATCAGCGCGTTGAACACTGCTCAGGCCCAGGAAGAAAGCGTGCTGGACAGCATCAACAACGTGCTGCAAAAAGTCAGCGAGTTGGCGGTACGTGCCGGTGGCGGTTCGTTGAACGACGACGACCGTAAATCCATTGCGGCAGAACTCGGTCAGGCTGAAGATCAACTGCTGAGCCTGATGAACAGCAAGGATGCCAACGGCAAGTACATTTTTTCCGGCGCAAGCAACAATACTCAGCCTTTTGCACGCAACAGCGACGGTACCTACAGCTATCAGGGTGACCAGACGCAGCTGCAATTGAAGATCGGTGACTCGATGTCGCTGGGTCTTAACGATACCGGTTGGGATGTTTTCCAGCAGGCGATCAATGCCGCCCGAAGTTCGACCACCATGACCGCGCCGGCCGTCAATGACGGGCGTGTGGCCTTGTCGCCGGGCCTGGTGAGTTCCGGCCCGGCTTTCGATGCAAGTTTCCGCAGCGGTCAGCCTTATACCTTGGCGTTCACCAGCAGCACCCAGTTTTCGATCACGGATGCCTTGGGTAATGACGTGACCGCCGAGGCTAGTCAGGGCGGGGTGTTTGACCCAAATGCCAAGGGCGGCTCCGACGTCAACTTCCGTGGTGTGACCTTTAAACTGGATATCACTTTCCAGGCCGGTGACAACGCCACCAACGCCGACGCGGTGATCGCCGGACACAGTTTCCAGTTGACGGCCAAGCCGGACAGCTTCGTCAGCAACCGTGCGCCGAGCAACGGATCGACAGCTTTGGCGAGCCAGACTTCGGTGACCAATGCTGCGGATTATCAGAGCTTTTTCCCTGAAGGCGGGGCGGTTCTGAAATTCACCAGCCCGACGACCTTTGACCTGTACGCCCGTCCGTTGACCAGCAGTAGCACACCGGTAACCTCCGGGGCTGTGGCGGCGGGTGTGGCGACGGCGGCCGGTGTCAGCTTTACCCTCAGTGGCGGCGCACCCGCCACGGGTGATCAGTTCGACATCGCGGTCAATACTCACCAGACCCAGAACGTGCTGGATACCATCAGTCAGCTGCGTCAGGCGCTTAACTCGCCGACCCAGGGCAATCCGACCGCGCAGCGCTTTCTGGAAGACACCGTGGCTTCGGCCCTTGCCAACCTGGGCAACGCCAAGAATCAGGTCGACCTGGCCCGTGGCGCTATCGGTGCCCGGGGTAACGTAATGGATATGCAGGCCGAACAAAACCAGAGCACTAGCCTGATCAACGATTCAACGCAGAACGGAATCAAGAACACCGATCCAGCGGAAGTGCTGACTCGCCTGACCTTGCAGCAAACCATGCTGCAGGCGGCCCAATTGGCGTTCTCGAAGATTTCCCAGTTGGGCCTGTTCAACAAGCTTTGAGTCGGTCTTGACCGCTCGCGGCCAGTCCCTGTCATAGAGGGCTGGCTTTTTTTTTGCATTTTTTTAGTGAGGCAGGTTGGGGCGGAGCAGGGCTTGTGCCACAAAATCAAATAAAGCACTGATCTCTGAGTGACCCGCCAGTCAAAACGCGCATCTTCACTGTATCCTGTCTGCGGGCGGTGAAGGTGGTGGGTCTGTTCAAGGTGATCCTTGAGTCCCGACGTTGCCTCCTCTGGGGGCTGAGCCCTGACTGTAGACGCCCTCGATTCAGCGAGCGGCGATATTCAGCTGTTTATTATTGGGAAGCCATAATGATTGGCATAAAAAATATAGCGAGTTATGTGCCGGCAGCCGGGGTTGACAACTACGCCCAGGGTGCAAAGTTCGACAAGGACGAAACCTTTATCCTTGGCAAGATCGGCTCGGCGTTTTTGCCGCGCAAGGGTGCCGATCAGGAAACTTCGGATCTGTGCGTCGAAGCAGTCAATGCACTATTCGCCGCCAGCCCTGAACTCAAGCGTGAATCCATCGATTGCTTGATCGTTGTCACCCAGAACGGTGACGAGGAAGGCCTGCCGCATACCGCTGCGATCGTTCAGGACAAACTGGGTCTGCCAACCCATGTCGCCGCTTTTGATATCTCCCTGGGCTGTTCCGGTTACGTTTACGGCATCTATGCCCTCAAGGGGTTCATGGAAGCGACGGGGCTGAAAAATGGCCTGCTGGTGACGGCTGATCCGTACTCGAAGATTGTCGACCCGGAAGACCGCAACACCACCATGCTGTTCGGCGATGCTGCCACCGCGACCTGGATGGGCGAAAACGCTGTCTGGCAGCTCGGCAAGTCGAAGTTCGGCACTGACGGTTCCGGTGCGCCGCACCTCAAGGTCACCGATGGCGTGTTCTTTATGAACGGCCGCCAGGTCTTTAACTTCGCTTTGCTGAAAGTTCCGGCCCATTTGCACGAGCTGCTGGATGAGTCCAACTTGCAGGCGCACGATATCGACGCTTTCTGCATTCACCAGGGTAGCGCGGCGATTGTCGATGCCGTTGCGCGGCGCTTCGAAGAGGGCGAGCCGGAGAAGTTCATCAAGGACATGCTGGAAACCGGCAACACCGTGTCGTCGAGCATTCCGCTGCTATTGCAGAACCATGTGTTCGATTCGAAATGGACGCGTGTGGCCATCAGTGGTTTCGGTGTGGGCCTGTCGTGGGGCTCGGCGATTCTTTATCGCGGCTGATCGTAGCGCCTTGCCAATGGCATGAAAAAAACGCCCGGTAACGAAAGTTGCCGGGCGTTTTGCGTTTTTCTGACGCCAGATTTTCTGGCTCCAAAGCCTTGAAAATAAAGGACTGGCAAGCTGCCACTAAAAATTTCAAAAAAACCGCTCAAGCAAAGCCTCTTCACGACGATAACTATTACGTAGGTTCTCTAGGCCACACCCGACGGATGTCAGGGCCGGAAGCCGCAGTATCCATCCAACGAGGATTTCGTCATGGCTTTAACAGTAAACACCAACATTGCATCGCTGAACGTTCAAAAGAACCTGACCCGTTCGTCCGACGCTCTGCAAACTTCGATGCAACGCCTGTCTTCCGGCCTGCGTATCAACAGCGCTAAAGACGATGCGGCCGGCCTGCAAATTTCCAACCGTCTGACCAGCCAGATCAACGGCCTGCAGACTGCCATCAAGAACGCCGGTGACGGTATCTCCATCGCGCAAACTGCTGAAGGCGCGATGCAAGAATCCACCAACATCCTGCAGAAAATGCGTACCCTGGCTCTGGCTTCCGCGAACGGCTCGCCAAGCGCTGAAGACCGTAAGTCGAACAACGCTGAATACGCTGCTCTGACTTCCGAGCTGACCCGTATCGCTACCACCACTACTTTCGGTGGTCGTAACCTGCTGGACGGTTCTTTCGGTACTACCGCTTTCCAGGTTGGCGCCAACGCAAACCAGACCATCAACATGACTCTGGGCGACGTATCGGCTAACAACATCGGTTCCCAGCAGCTGAAGTCGGTGGCCATCGCGCCAAGCGCAACTGGCGTTGCCGGCGGTGCTCTGGCTGTCACCGGTGGTGGCCAGACCGCTAGCGTAACTGTTGCTGCCGGTCAGTCTGCCAAGGCTACCGCTGCTCAGCTGAACGGCGCTATCGGTGGCCTGTCGGCTACTGCCAGCACTGAAGCTCAGTTCACTGTTAACACTGCTGCAATCCTGGCCGCTACTCCAGCCAGCGCCAACTTCTCCATCAAAGTAGGCAGCGGTGCCGCAGTCAACATGGTTGGTGTTACCGACACCGCTGGTCTGGCTGACCAACTGAAGTCCAACGCTGCCAAGCTGGGCATCAGCGTTAACTACAACGCCACCACCAACAACCTGCAAATCAAATCCGACACCGGTGAAAACATCACTCTGGACACTGGTGACGCTGGCGCAATCGCTGGTATCACCGTTGCTGCCAAAAACGGTGCCGGTGCCTACGGTGCTGGTGTTGCTGCCGCTGCTGGTCCAATCCAGGTGACTGGTGCGGTATCGCTGAACTCCACCAACAGCTACTCGCTGAGCGGTGCTGGTGCAACGGGTCTGTTCGTGGCTGCCGGTACTACCGTCAGCTCGGCCAAGACCACCGTTAACAACACTGACGTGACCACCGCTACCAACGCGCAAAACGCTGTTGACGTGATCACTCAGGCAATCGCCAACATCGACTCCCAGCGTGCTGACCTCGGTGCGGTGCAAAACCGTTTCGACAGCACCGTGGCCAACCTGCGCAGCATCTCGGACAACTCCACTGCTGCTCGTGGCGTGATCCAGGACGTCGACTTCGCGTCGGAAACTGCTCAGCTGACCAAGCAACAAACCCTGCAACAGGCTTCCACCGCGATTCTGTCCCAGGCTAACCAGCTGCCATCCGCTGTACTGAAGCTGCTTCAGTAATTCCAGCGCTTGGTGACTGACGGAAGGGCGCGTTTACGTGCCCTTTCGTCTTTTCCGTGATGAGGAGATTTAGCATGGACATGAGCGTCAAGTTGAACCTGTCCTATCCGGCCGTTGCTCCCCAGAGTGTCGCGCCGATTGTTACCGCTAAACAGGATCAACCCAAGGTTGAAGCCGTTGCGTCTGTGGGCTCCGAGCCCAAGCGTGATGACCTGGAAAAAGCTGTGACCGATATTCAGGAATTCGTCCAGGCTGCCCAGCGCAAGCTGGATTTTTCCATTGATGATTCCTCCGGCCGGGTCGTGGTCAAGGTCATTGCCACTGAAACCGGTGACGTGATTCGTCAGATCCCTTCGGAAACCGCATTGAAACTGGCGCAAAGCCTGTCGGACGCCAGTAGTTTGTTGTTTGACGACAAAGTCTGAACTGGCATGAATTTTGTTGCTGTCGCTGTTTAAGACGCGCTTAGTCAAGAAAACGGCAGCCACTGGATAAGGAGAGAGATGATGGCGGGTACAACGGTTAGCGGTATTGGTTCGAACATCGATACCCAGTCGATCGTGAAGTCTTTGGTGGACGCGGAAAGAGCGCCCAAGCAAACGCAGATCAACAATCAGACGCTGAAAGCAACCACCTCGCTGTCGTCCATCGGTAAAATTCAGGCGGCGCTGGAAGCCTTCCGCAGTGCGTTGGAGAACATGAAAACTGCCTCCAGTTTCAGCGGATTGAGCGGGTCGTCGTCCGATGAGAAGGTGGCCACCGTTACCACCGGCACTGGCGCGGCGGCCGGCAGTTTCTCGCTGCTGGTTACCAAGCTGGCAACTGCGTCGAAGATTTCCACCCAGGTTTATGCCGGCGGTGCATCTACGGTGGTCAACGCCGGTTCGGTGCCGACCACGCTGAGCATCAAGCAGGGCAGCGATACCTTCGATGTCAGCATTCCCGCCGGCGCGACGTTGCAGCAAGTCCGCGACTCGATCAACTCGCAGTACGCCAACAAGGGCTTGAGTGCCAACATCCTGACCGACGCCAGTGGCTCTCGTATGGTACTGACCTCGACCACAACCGGTGTTGGTACGGATCTGACACTGTCGGGTAACTCAGGCCTGCAAACAGGTGTCACCGTCCTTGCTCCTCCGCAGAACGCCGCGTACGTTTTGGATGGTGTGTCGATGATCTCCAAGTCCAATACCATCGCCGATGCCGTGAGCGGGATCACGGTCAAGCTGACTGGTGTGTCGCCGACGCCGTCCGGTGGTGGTGCAGCGACGCCAGCAACCATCACGGTGTCTGCGAGCACAGCGACGTTGAAGTCAGCGGTCAAGGGGTTCGTTGATACCTACAACGCCTTGATCAAGGCATCCAATGCAGAGACTCAGGTCACCACCAATGCCAATGGTTCGGTGACGTCAGGCGCCCTCACTGGCGATGCCTCCCTGCGTTCATTGATGTCGGCGGTGCGTACCGAGCTGAACGCGATGGGCGGGACGGGTCAGTTGAAATCGCTCGCTCAGTTCGGCGTTAAAACCGATCAAAAGACTGGGATGCTCTCCGTCGACGATAAGTTGTTCGACGCCGCGGCCCTTACCAACGCCTCCGACATCAACGGTATCTTTACTGGCGACACCGGTTTGCTGGCGCGCATGAAGTCCGCCACTGATAGCTTTGCCTTGAGCAAGACTGGCGTGTTCGCTGCTCGTTCAGCAACCCTGACCAATAGTCTTAACGATTTGAAGAAGCAGCAGGATTCCCTCGACGCACGCATGACCAGCCTGCAAGCGAGCCTGTCCGCCAAGTACACCGCCATGGACTCACTGGTGGCCAAGCTGCGGGCGCAGAGCAGCAGCATCATGACCACGCTCAATGCGCTGAACAATCCGAAGTCGGACTGATCCGCATCAGGCATAAAAAAACCCAGGCAGTCTGTAATGACAGTGCCTGGGTTTTTTCATTGGTGGTGGGTCTGGGTTAAAGTTATGTATCGCTCAGTCGACATAATGATTAGAGCAATCCCTTTTTCAGTTGTTGTCTGTCACGAGGTAGAAACATGAACCCCATGAGAGCCCTTCGCCAATACCAGAAGGTCAATTCCCACGCCCAGATCTCTGAAGCCAATCCACATCGCCTGGTGCAGTTGCTGATGGAAGGCGGGCTGGATCGCATGGCGCAAGCCAAGGGTGCAATGGAGCGTGGCGACATCGCTCTCAAGGGGTTGATGCTGGGCAAGGCGGTCGACATCGTTATCGGCTTGCGTGACGGTCTGAACCCGGAAAAGACCGAAGACCCGGCGTCGCTGCAGCAACTTGACAACTTGTATGCCTACATGATGACGCGCCTGATGGAGGCCAACCGCGATAACGATGCGGCGATCATCGATGAGGTTTCGGGTTTGCTCGAAACCCTGAAAAGCGGTTGGGATGGTATTGCCAATCAATAGGCCCACGAGCCTGAGGATGACGTCATGAGTCAAGCATTGCAGCGGATTGAGGAAACACGCGAAGCCTTGGTTGACGCCTTGGCCGCGCGTAATTGGGATGCGATCGGCGAATTGGATGTGGCCTGTCGCGAATGCGTCGATGAGGTGCTGAGCGAGGCGCCGATCGATGAAGAAGCGTTGCGGACCAATCTGGAGGGGTTGCTAGAGGTGTACAAGGATTTGTTGACGGCCACGATGGGAGAGCGCCAAGCGATCGTCGACGAGATGTCGCAGATCACCCAAGCGCAGAAGGCGGCAAAGGTTTACCATCTGTTTGGTTGATTAACCGTCAGTTAATACAAACATAGTGCGCCATAAATTTGACTGTGCGCGGTTTTTTGACTTAACTAGTGGCTGGTTGAACATTTCAGGCGTCTACAGACATCAACGTGTCTGCAAGCGTCTAGCTTGCCCCCTCATTTCGGGCATTGAGTTGACTAGGGAAGTTGCTATTGCATGTGGCGTGAAACCAAAATTCTGCTGATTGATGACGATAGCGTCCGCCGCCGCGACTTGGCGGTGATTTTAAATTTTCTTGGCGAAGAAAATTTACCCTGCGGTAGCCATGACTGGCAGCAGGCTGTCGGCTCATTGTCATCAAGTCGTGAAGTGATCTGTGTCCTCATCGGGACGGTCAATGCACCTGGCGCACTTACGGGCTTGTTAAAGACACTCTCAACCTGGGATGAGTTCCTTCCGGTTTTGTTAATGGGCGATAATTCTTCCGTTGACTTGCCAGAAGACCAGCGTCGCCGAGTGCTTTCGACCCTCGAAATGCCACCCAGCTACAGCAAATTGCTCGACTCCCTGCACCGTGCCCAGGTCTATCGCGAGATGTACGACCAGGCCCGC
Organism: Pseudomonas sp. PMCC200344; assembly: GCF_030053095.1. NCBI lineage: Bacteria > Pseudomonadati > Pseudomonadota > Gammaproteobacteria > Pseudomonadales > Pseudomonadaceae > Pseudomonas > Pseudomonas sp. PMCC200344. Next base: position 1,831,459 of record NZ_CP125618.1, read on the forward strand.
GAGCGCGGTCGCCATCGCGAACCCAATCTTTTCCGTAGTCTTGTCGGCACCAGCCGGGCGATTCAACACGTCCGTCAGATGATGCAGCAAGTCGCCGACACCGACGCCAGCGTACTGATCCTCGGCGAATCCGGGACTGGCAAGGAAGTGGTTGCGCGCAACCTGCACTATCACTCCAAGCGTCGTGACGCGCCGTTCGTACCGGTCAACTGCGGGGCGATCCCGGCCGAGTTGCTGGAAAGCGAACTGTTTGGCCACGAGAAGGGCGCCTTCACCGGGGCAATCACCAGCCGCGCCGGGCGTTTCGAACTGGCCAATGGCGGCACGCTGTTCCTCGATGAAATCGGCGACATGCCGCTGCCGATGCAGGTCAAGCTGCTGCGCGTTTTGCAGGAACGCACCTTCGAGCGCGTGGGCAGCAACAAGACCCAAAGCGTCGATGTGCGGATCATCGCGGCGACCCACAAGAATCTCGAAAGCATGATCGAGATCGGTACCTTCCGCGAAGACTTGTACTACCGCCTGAACGTGTTCCCGATCGAGATGGCGCCACTGCGCGAGCGTGTCGAAGACATTCCGCTGCTGATGAACGAGTTGATCTCGCGCATGGAGCACGAGAAGCGTGGGTCGATCCGTTTCAATTCCGCGGCGATCATGTCGCTGTGCCGTCACGGCTGGCCGGGCAACGTTCGCGAGCTGGCCAACCTGGTGGAGCGCATGGCGATCATGCATCCTTATGGGGTGATCGGCGTGGTCGAGCTGCCGAAGAAATTCCGTTACGTCGACGATGAGGACGAGCAACTGGTCGACAGCTTGCGCAGCGATCTTGAAGAGCGCGTGGCCATCAACGGTCATACTCCGGACTTCTCTGCCGGCGCCATGCTGCCGCCGGAAGGCCTGGACCTGAAGGACTACCTCGGTGGTCTGGAACAAGGGCTGATTCAGCAGGCGCTGGATGATGCCAATGGCATCGTGGCGCGCGCGGCAGAGCGGCTGCGTATTCGTCGCACCACACTGGTGGAAAAGATGCGCAAGTACGGTATGAGTCGTCGTGACGGTGATGAACAGGCAGATGATTGACGCCTGTTTTTCAAGTCCTTCATTTGTAGGCGGTTTTTTTTAGGCACGGGTATTGCTACATCCCTCGCAACGTTCCGTTTAACTGACGGTCAGCCAAGCGAGAGAGCACGATGCCCCAAGCCGCCCAGATGTCTCCTGTCCCTGACGCTTCGGGACAACCGTCGTCCGTAGAGCAGGCGAGCCGGCTTGGTCTTGAGCAGGCGTTTGCACTGTTCAACCAGATGTCGAGCCAATTGACCGATTCCTACAGCATGCTCGAAGCCCGGGTCACCGAGCTCAAGGGTGAGCTGGCGGTGGTCAGTGCTCAGCGCATGCAGGAGCTGGCGGAAAAAGAACGCCTGGCCAACCGGCTGCAAAACCTCCTCGATCTGTTGCCCGGCGGCGTCATCGTCATCGACGCCCAAGGCATCGTGCGCGAAGCCAACCCCGCTGCTTGTGAGCTGCTCGGTCTGCCCCTCGAAGGCGAGCTGTGGCGTCATGTCATTGCCCGCTGTTTTGCGCCTCGTGAAGACGACGGTCACGAAATCTCGCTCAAGGACGGTCGGCGTTTGTCGATCTCCACTCGCTCGCTGGATGCCGAGCCCGGTCAGTTGGTGTTGCTTAATGACCTGACTGAAACCCGTCACCTGCAAGATCAGCTGGCCCGCCACGAACGACTCTCGTCCCTCGGTCGAATGGTCGCCTCGCTGGCTCATCAGATTCGTACACCGTTATCCGCCGCCTTGCTCTACGCCAGTCATTTGACTGAGCAAGCGTTGCCGGTCGAGACCCAGCAACGTTTTGCCGGGCGCCTGAAAGAGCGTCTGCATGAGTTGGAACATCAGGTTCGCGACATGCTGGTGTTTGCGCGCGGCGAGCTGCCGCTGACCGATCGCGTCACACCCAAAGTGCTGATGCAGTCACTGCAGGCGGCAGCACTGACCCATGTGCAGGACCTGCCGATTCGCTGGCAGTGCGACAGTCATTCCGGCGAGTTGCTGTGCAATCGTGACACGCTGGTCGGGGCGATCCTGAACCTGATCGAGAACGCCATCCAGGCCAGCGCCGGTGACGTCCGCTTGAAGGTCCACCTCTATACCCGTGACAACAACCTGCGCGTATCTGTCAGTGACAGCGGCAGTGGCATCGACACGAAAGTGCTGGCACGACTCGGCGAGCCGTTTTTTACCACTAAGACCACCGGGACCGGCCTTGGCCTGACCGTGGTCAAGGCAGTGGCGCGTGCCCATCAGGGAGAATTGCAACTGCGCTCGCGGCTGGGGCGCGGCACTTGCGCGCAGGTCATCCTGCCGCTTTTTTCCGGTGAAAAGCCCCACGCTCAGGGAGCGGAGTGAAGGACATGGCAATCAAGGTTTTACTGGTCGAGGATGACCGCGCGCTACGCGAAGCACTGGCGGATACGCTGCTGCTCGCGGGGCACGACTACACGGCAGTAGGCTCGGCAGAAGAAGCGCTGGCGGCGGTCGGTAATGAGGCGTTCAATCTGGTGCTGAGTGACGTCAACATGCCGGGCATGGACGGTCATCAACTGCTCGGATTGCTGCGCACTCGTCAGCCGCAACTGCCGGTGTTGCTGATGACGGCTCACGGCGCCGTAGAGCGGGCAGTCGATGCGATGCGTCAGGGCGCAGCGGATTACCTGGTCAAACCGTTCGAGCCCAAGGCATTGCTCGATCTGGTGGCGCGTCATGCGCTGGGCAGCCTCGGTGCGACCGAGGGCGAGGGACCTGTAGCGTTCGAACCGGCCAGTGCGCAATTGCTGGAACTGGCTGCACGGGTAGCGCGCAGTGATTCCACGGTATTGATCTCCGGTGAGTCCGGGACCGGTAAGGAAGTGCTGGCGCGGTACATCCATCAGCACTCCCATCGTGCCAGTCAGCCGTTCATTGCGATCAACTGCGCAGCCATCCCCGACAACATGCTCGAAGCCACGTTGTTTGGTCATGAAAAGGGCTCGTTCACCGGCGCCATCGCGGCGCAGGCCGGCAAGTTCGAACAGGCTGATGGCGGCACGATCCTGCTCGACGAAATTTCGGAAATGCCCCTCGGGCTCCAGGCCAAGTTGCTGCGAGTTTTGCAGGAGCGCGAAGTCGAGCGAGTCGGCTCACGCAAGCCGATCACGCTGGATATTCGAGTCGTGGCAACCACCAACCGTGACCTGGCGGGTGAGGTGGCGGCGGGACGTTTTCGCGAAGACCTTTACTATCGCCTGTCGGTGTTTCCGCTGGCCTGGCGTCCGTTGCGCGAACGTACCGCCGACATCCTGCCGTTGGCTGAGCGTCTTCTGGCCAAGTACGTCAATAAAATGAAGCATGCCGCGGCAAAGCTGTCGCCCGAGGCTCAGGCGTGTCTGATCGGTTATCCATGGCCGGGTAATGTGCGTGAGCTGGATAACGCGATTCAGCGAGCGTTGATCCTGCAGCAGGGCGGATTGATACAGCCTGAGGATTTCTGTCTTGCCGGGCCTGTGGCGTGTGCGCCGTTGCCGGCATTGCCGCCAACGACTGTGCGCGCAGTAGAAGTCGACGCCGAATCGGCGGGCGCCCTCGGCGATGACCTGCGGCGCCGTGAATTCCAGATGATCATTGATACCTTGCGCTCCGAGCGTGGTCGTCGCAAAGAAGCCGCCGAGCGACTGGGCATCAGTCCGCGCACTCTGCGTTACAAGCTGGCGCAGATGCGTGACGCCGGAATGGACGTGGAAGCTTATTTGTTCGCCACCTGATTCGTTAGCAATGCAAAGCCCTGGATGGCTTTTGTTTAGAGCGACCACGGAGCTGGCACCCTTGTTGCTAACACCTCACTGCCCGCCGAGTGAGTGTCAAAAAAATCGCGGGTCGCCAAAGACGTAGCTCGTCAAAGAGAGAGACCATGAGCCAAGGTATTGAATTCAATCGATTGATGCTGGACATGCGCTCCATGCAAATGGATGCCATGTCTGCGTCGAAATCGACTGCCGCTGTTCCTGCAATGGGTGGCAGCAGCTTTTCCGACATGCTCGGTCAGGCCGTCAATAAAGTGAACGACACCCAACAGGCGTCCAGTCAGTTGGCCAGTGCCTTCGAGATCGGCAAGAGCGGCGTCGACCTGACGGACGTGATGATTTCCTCGCAGAAGGCCAGCGTGTCTTTTCAGGCGTTGACCCAAGTGCGCAACAAACTGGTTCAGGCATATCAAGACATCATGCAGATGCCGGTTTAAGGACGAATTGAGTCATGGCAGAAGCAGTCGCCGATAATGTTCCGGCCAAGGCCACTCCAATAGACGGCAAACCGCCGCTGTTCGGGTTGTCCTTCCTGGAAAACCTCTCCGAGATGACCATGTTGCGTCAGGTAGGCCTGTTGGTCGGCCTGGCTGCGAGCGTGGCGATTGGCTTTGCCGTGGTGTTGTGGTCCCAGCAGCCGGACTACCGGCCTCTGTACGGCAGCCTTGCCGGTATGGACGCCAAACAGGTCATGGATACCCTGGCCGCAGCCGACATTCCCTATACCGTTGAACCGAACTCCGGTGCTTTGCTGGTCAAGGCCGATGATCTGTCCCGTGCGCGAATCAAACTCGCGGGCGCTGGTGTCACTCCCACCGATGGCAACATCGGTTTTGAAATTCTCGACAAGGACCAGGGCCTGGGCACCAGCCAGTTCATGGAAGCGACCCGTTATCGTCGCGGTCTCGAAGGCGAACTGGCTCGCACCATTTCCAGCCTGAACAACGTCAAGGGTGCCCGCGTGCACCTGGCGATTCCGAAAAGCTCGGTGTTCGTGCGTGATGAACGCAAGCCAAGCGCTTCGGTACTGGTTGAGCTGTATTCCGGCCGTTCGCTGGAGCCGGGTCAGGTGGTGGCGATCATCAATCTGGTCGCGACCAGCGTTCCCGAGCTCAGCAAATCCCAGATCACCGTGGTCGACCAGAAGGGCAACCTGCTGTCGGATCAGGCGGAAAATTCCGAACTGACCATGGCCGGCAAGCAATTCGATTACAGCCGTCGCATGGAAAGCATGCTGACTCAGCGCGTGCACAACATTCTGCAACCGGTGCTGGGCAACGATCGCTATAAAGCCGAAGTCTCGGCCGATGTGGATTTCAGTGCCGTCGAGTCGACCTCCGAGCAGTTCAACCCGGACCAACCTGCGTTGCGCAGCGAGCAGTCGGTCAACGAACAACGTACCGCCAGCAATGGTCCGCAAGGTGTGCCGGGTGCTTTGAGCAACCAGCCACCAGCGCCAGCCTCTGCGCCGCAAACCACCGGTGGCGCTACCGCGTCGGCCGGCATGGTGCAGCCAGGCCAGCCACTGCTGGATGCCAATGGTCAGCAAATCATGGACCCGGCCACCGGCCAGCCTATGCTTGCACCGTACCCGGCGGACAAGCGTCAACAATCCACCAAGAACTTCGAGCTTGACCGCTCCATCAGCCACACCAAACAACAGCAGGGTCGCTTGAATCGCCTCTCGGTGTCGGTGGTGGTGGATGACCAGGTCAAGATCAACGCGGCCAACGGTGAAACCGCCCGTGCGCCGTGGACCGCCGATGAATTGGCGCGCTTCACTCGCCTGGTACAGGACGCCGTCGGCTTCGACGCCAGCCGTGGCGACAGCGTCAGCGTGATCAACATGCCGTTCTCCGCCGAGCGCGGTGAAGTGATTGCTGAAATTCCGTTCTACTCCCAGCCGTGGTTCTGGGACATCGTCAAGCAAGTGCTGGGTGTCTTGTTCATCCTGGTGCTGGTGTTCGGTGTGCTGCGTCCGGTGCTCAACAACATCACCGGTGGCGGCAAAGACAAACAGTTTGCAGGCTTGGGTAGCGACGTCGAGCTGGGTGGCATGGGCGGCCTGGACGGCGAACTGGCCAACGACCGTGTCAGTCTCGGTGGCCCGACCAGCATTCTGCTGCCGAGCCCGAGCGAAGGCTATGACGCACAGTTGAACGCAATCAAGAGTCTGGTGGCAGAAGATCCGGGTCGCGTGGCCCAGGTCGTGAAAGAGTGGATTAACGCAGATGAGTGATAACCGAGCCGTTGCCGCCAAACTGACCAAGGTCGACAAAGCCGCGATTCTGCTGCTGTCCCTGGGTTCTACCGACGCCGCCCAAGTGCTGCGCCACATGGGGCCTAAAGAGGTCCAGCGTGTGGGTGTGGCCATGGCCCAGATGGGTAACGTGCACCGCGAGCAGGTCGAGCAGGTGATGAGCGAGTTCGTCGACATCGTCGGCGACCAGACCAGCCTTGGCGTCGGCTCCGACGACTACGTGCGCAAAATGCTCACGCAGGCCCTGGGCGAAGACAAGGCCAACGGCCTGATCGACCGCATCCTGCTGGGCGGCAACACCAGTGGCCTCGACAGCCTGAAGTGGATGGAGCCGCGCGCCGTCGCCGACGTGATCCGTTACGAGCACCCGCAGATCCAGGCGATCGTGGTGGCGTATCTCGATCCGGACCAGGCCGGCGAAGTGCTCGGCAACTTCGACCACAAGGTGCGTCTGGACATCATTCTGCGGGTCTCCTCGCTGAACACTGTGCAGCCGGCGGCCCTGAAAGAACTCAACCAGATTCTCGAGAAGCAGTTCTCCGGCAACTCGAATGCCGCGCGCACCACCCTGGGTGGCATCAAGCGTGCGGCAGATATCATGAACTTCCTCGACAGCTCGATCGAAGGTCAGCTGATGGACTCGATTCGCGAAGTCGACGAAGACCTGTCTGGTCAGATCGAAGACCTCATGTTCGTGTTCAACAACTTGTCCGATGTCGACGATCGCGGGATTCAGGCGCTGCTGCGCGAAGTGTCCTCCGACGTGTTGGTGCTGGCCCTCAAGGGTTCGGACGAAGGCGTCAAAGAGAAGATCTTCAAGAACATGTCCAAACGGGCGGCCGAACTGTTGCGCGACGACCTCGAGGCCAAAGGCCCGGTGCGCGTCAGCGACGTGGAAACCGCGCAGAAAGAAATCCTCACCATTGCCCGCCGTATGGCCGAAGCTGGAGAAATCGTTCTCGGCGGGAAGGGCGGCGAAGAGATGATCTAAGGTCACTATGTCGTCCAAACATGATGAGTCCAACACCGACCTGATCCGTGGCAAGGACGTCGGTGGTTTCGATGTCTGGTCGCTGCCCAGTTTCGATCCGTTCGTGCCGGAACCCGAGCCGGAACCTGAGCCCGAGCCGCCGGAAATGGAAGAGGTGCCACTGGATGAAGTCCAGCCACTGACCCTCGAAGAACTCGAAAGCATTCGCCAGGAGGCCTACAACGAAGGCTTCGCCACGGGCGAAAAAGAAGGTTTCCATAGCACCACGCTCAAGGTCCGTCAGGAAGCGGAGGTGGCCCTGGCCGCCAAGATTGCCGCTCTGGAGCAATTGATGGGGCATTTGTTCGAGCCTATCGCCGAGCAGGACACCTTGATCGAAAAGTCCCTGGTCGACCTGGTGCAGCACATCACCAAACAGGTGATTCAGCGCGAACTGGCCATCGACTCGACGCAGATCGAACACGTCATGCGTGAAGCCCTCAAGCTCTTGCCGCTGGGCGTGGGCAATGTGCGGCTGTACATCAATCCGCAAGACTTCGAGCAGGTCAAAGCCCTGCGCGAACGCCATGAAGAAACCTGGCGCATCGTCGAGGACGAGGCGTTGTTGCCCGGCGGTTGCCGGGTCGAGACTGAACACAGTCGCATCGATGCCACGGTCGAAACCCGCGTTGCGCGGGTCATGGACAAGCTCTTCGATCAGTTGCACGAACAGGCCTTGCACCCGGCCGAACCGGATCTGAGCCTGGAGCTGCCGATCAGCGACAAGCCAGCGGTCGCGCCGGTCGAACCCGAACTGGACGATCCCGATGCGCCTTGATCGCACTAGCTTCGCCAAGCGCCTCGGCAGCTATGCCGAGGCCACGGAGCTGGAAGGCGCGCCGATCCTTGAAGGCCGCTTGCTGCGCATGGTCGGCCTGACCCTCGAGGCCGAGGGCTTGCGCGCCGCCATGGGCAGCCGCTGCATGGTCATCAATGACGACAGTTATCACCCGGTGCAGGTCGAAGCCGAAGTCATGGGCTTCTCCGGCAGCAAGGTGTTTCTGATGCCGGTCGGCAGCGTTGCCGGCATCGCTCCCGGTGCCCGTGTGGTTCCTCTGGCTGATACCGGCCGTCTGCCGATGGGCATGAGCATGCTCGGGCGGGTGCTCGATGGCGCCGGTCGCGCGCTGGACGGCAAGGGTGGGATGAAGGCCGAAGACTGGGTGCCGATGGACGGCCCGACCATCAACCCGCTCAAGCGCGAACCGATCAGCGAGCCGCTGGACGTGGGCATTCGCAGCATCAACGGTTTGTTGACGGTCGGTCGCGGTCAGCGTCTTGGCCTGTTCGCCGGTACGGGTGTGGGCAAGAGTGTGCTGCTGGGCATGATGACCCGCTTCACCGAGGCCGACATCATCGTCGTCGGGCTGATCGGTGAGCGGGGTCGTGAAGTTAAAGAATTCATCGAGCATATCCTCGGTGAAGAAGGCCTCAAGCGTTCGGTCGTGGTGGCGTCCCCGGCGGACGATGCGCCGCTGATGCGTCTGCGCGCTGCGATGTACTGCACGCGAATCGCCGAGTATTTCCGCGACAAGGGCAAGAACGTCCTGTTACTCATGGACTCCCTGACCCGTTTCGCCCAAGCCCAGCGGGAAATCGCCCTGGCCATCGGCGAGCCGCCGGCGACCAAGGGTTATCCGCCATCGGTGTTCGCCAAACTACCGAAACTGGTGGAGCGGGCCGGTAACGCGGAGAAGGGCGGCGGTTCGATCACCGCGTTCTACACCGTTTTGTCCGAAGGCGATGACCAACAGGACCCGATTGCCGACGCCGCGCGAGGCGTGCTCGACGGGCACATCGTGCTGTCCCGGCGCCTGGCCGAGGAAGGTCATTACCCGGCCATCGATATCGAAGCGTCCATCAGCCGGGTCATGCCGTCGGTGGTTACGCCGGAACACATGATGCGCGCCCAGTATTTCAAGCAACTGTGGTCGCGGTATCAGCAGAGTCGTGACTTGATCAGCGTCGGCGCCTATGTGGCCGGTGGTGATCGGGAAACCGACCTGGCGATCTCCCTGCAACCGCAGCTGGTGAAATACCTGCGCCAGGGCCTCAACGACAGCATCAGCCTGGGCGAAAGCGAAGCCTACCTCGGCACGATTTTCGCTCCCGCGGCCGGCGGCTAACCGGCCATGGCCCAGAGCCGAGCATCGCGCCTGGCCCCCGTGGTCGAAATGGCCGAAAAGGCCGAGAAAACAGCGGTCCTTCGTCTGGGGCACTTTCAGGGGCAAGTCCGTCTGGCCGAAAGCAAGCTCGCCGACCTCGAAGCCTTTCGTCTCGATTACCAGGAACAATGGATCGTGCGCGGCAGCAGTGGCGTGTCGGGCCAATGGCTGCTGGGTTATCAAGGCTTCCTTGCGCAGCTGGGTACCGCCATCGACCAGCAGCGACAAAGCCTGGTATGGCATCAAAACAACCTGAACAAGGCGCGGGAATCCTGGCAGCAGGCGTTTGCCCGGGTCGAAGGCTTGCGCAAACTGGTGGCGCGCTACATGGATGAGGCTCGGCGGCTGGAAGATCGGCGCGAGCAAAAGTTGCTGGATGAGTTGTCCCAGCGGTTGCCGCGTCAGGATCCGTATTGATCAGGCAGGGTTCAACCGTTTTCCCGCCTTGCTCCAGCCCCAGCCAAGTGCTAAACCTTGTACACGTACGTTCACCAATGACAAGGAAGCCGTTCAATGTCAGTCGTTACAGAAGTATCCCAAGATGGTCAAAAGCTGACGATATCGATCAGGGGACGATTCGATTTCGCCAAGCATCAGGAGTTTCGCGAGTCCTACGAGAATCGTGAGCCGAAACCCGAATCCTTCGAAGTGAACCTGAAAGACGCTACCTACCTCGACAGTTCAGCGCTCGGCATGCTGTTGCTATTGCGTGATCACGCTGGCGGCGAGAATGCCGAGATCACGTTGACCAACGCTAACGCAGATGTGCGCAAGATCCTCGCCATCTCCAACTTCGAACAAATCTTCGACGTGGCGTGACCGCCATGCAACCCTTGTTCGAACCGCTGACGATCCTGATCGCCGAAGACAGCGCGGCCGATCGCATGCTGCTGTCGACCATCGTTCGTCGCCAGGGGCATGAGGTGCTGACGGCCGCCAACGGTGCCGAAGCCGTTGACGCGTTTCGCCAGCAACGACCGCAACTGGTGCTCATGGACGCAATGATGCCGGTGATGGACGGTTTCGAGGCGGCGCGGCAGATCAAGGTATTGGCAGGGGAAACCCTGGTGCCGATCATCTTCCTCACCTCGCTGACCGAAAGCGAAGCGCTGGCCCGCTGTCTGGAGGCCGGGGGCGACGACTTTCTGGCAAAACCCTACAACCAGGTGATCCTCGCCGCCAAGATCAAGGCGATGGACCGCTTGCGGCGGTTGCAGGCCACGGTGTTGCAGCAGCGCGACCAGATCGCCAGGCACCACGACTACCTGCTCAACGAGCAGCGGGTGGCCAAAGCCGTGTTCGACAAGGTGGCCCACTCCGGCTGCCTGAGTGCACCGAATATTCGCTACCTGCAATCGCCCTATGCGTTGTTCAACGGCGATCTGCTGCTGGCCGCGTTTACCCCGGCCGGCGACATGCACGTGCTGCTCGGCGATTTTACCGGTCATGGTTTGCCGGCCGCGGTCGGTGCCATGCCCTTGGCCGAAGTTTTCTATGGCATGACCGCCAAGGGTTACGGCCTGTCCGAAACCCTGCGCGAGATGAATGCCAAGCTCAAGCGCATCCTGCCGGTGGACATGTTCTGTTGTGCAACGCTGCTGTGCCTGAGTTTTCAGCGACGCTCGGTGGAGGTCTGGAATGGCGGGATGCCGGACGGTTATCTGCACAGCATCGTCAGCGGAGAGCGAACGCCGCTGACGGCTCGGCATTTGCCGCTCGGCGTGCTGAGCCCGCAATCCTTTGATGACCGCACCGAGGTGTTTCCGATGGCGGTCGGGGATCGGGTCTTCCTGTTGTCCGACGGGGTGATCGATACCTGCGATGCCAACGAACAGTTGTTTGGTGTGGAGCGATTGCAGCAGGTGTTTGCGGCCAATCGTCAGCCTGATGAGTTGTTCGAAGAGATCGAGCAGGCGTTGCGGGACTTTCGCGGCGAGGCCCGCGATGACGTGAGCATGGTCGAGGTCAGTCTGCTGGAGGCCGCACAGCTGAGCCCGCCGGCGCTGGTGTATTCCGACAGTGGTCAGTCCTGCCCGCTGGACTGGTCAGTGAGTTTCGAATTTCGCGCCGCCACGCTCAAACGCTTCAATCCGCTGCCGTATCTTCTGCAATTGCTGCTTGAGGTCCACGGTCTGCGGGCTCAGAGCGGAGCGCTCTACAGTGTGCTGGCCGAACTGTATTCCAATGCCCTGGAGCATGGAGTGCTGGGGCTGGATTCGGCGCTCAAGCGCGATGCCTCGGGTTTTACCCGCTATTATCAACAACGCAATACACGCTTGGACGAGTTGCAGGACGGCTTCGTGCGGGTGCATTTGCAGGTGACACCCAAGGGCGAGGGCGGGTGCCTGACTGTTCGGGTTGAAGACAGCGGCAAGGGTTTCGATGTTGCGCGGGTGATGGAGCGGCCCGTCGATGGTGTCCGTCTGTCGGGACGTGGCGTCAGTCTGATCCGTCAGCTGGGCCACAATGCGAGTTGGTCCGACGATGGTCGAAGTGCCCGCGTGGAATTTTTCTGGGAGGCTCTGGCATAATCCACGCATTCTTGATCAAGGAGTGAGCAAGTGGCTGACACACACCTGGACCGCGACGTGCTGAACGCGTTGCAAGAGGTCATGGAGGATGAGTATCCGACGTTGCTGGATACCTTTCTCGCCGATTCCGAAGAGCGCTTGCGCGTCTTGCGAGAAGCTGAAGATGCCGCGCAACTCATGAATGCAGCCCATAGTTTCAAGGGCAGCAGCAGCAACATGGGCGCCATTCGCCTGGCTGAGTTGTGCCATGAGCTGGAGCAACGCGCCAAGCAAAAAAGCCTCGCTGGCATCGAAAAGCTGATCGGGGAAATTGACAGCGAATTCGCCATCGTGCGACCGCTCTATGAAGCGGAGCGTCAGCGTTCCCTCTCTGCCAATGAGACCGTCCGGCGCTTTTAGCGCCTGTCGCTCAAACCTGGCGCGACCTTTGCAATAATCTCCGTCAACTGTACCTACGATCCCAGTGCAGCGGAGACCGTTCCATGCCCGTTACCCCCAATATACTTCTCCAGGCCGCCGCGCAGGCCAAGACTCAAGCCGCTTCCGCCAATACACCGGCGCCGGCCGCTGAGCCTGGGGACAAGGCGTCCAGCTTCGCTCAGGTCTACGCCAATCAAGCCCGGAACAAACCCTCTGCAATGGGTGATGAATCGGCCAAGCCGATACGCGATAAAACGCCGGACAGCCCCGGCAAAAAGGACGTCAGCAACGACAAGTCTGCCGCCCCGGAACCTGCGGTTGCCGATAGCGGCAAATCCTTGCCCGCCGATAAACCGGCGCAGGCTGACGACAAGGCTGCCAGCGATGATGCGTCGGAGGCTGCCGAAACGCCGGTAGTCGACACCGCGCCGGTTGATCCAACCCTCGATCCTTCGTTACTGCCACCGTTGCAGGCAGTGGTGGCAACCCCCGTTCCGCAAGCCCCTCCAGTGGTCGCCACCGTGGCGCCGCAGGTCGAAGCGCCAGTTGCTGCGGCAGTGACGGCGGCGCCAGTTGCTGCTGCAACGGCGGATAGCGATTTCGATCCCGAAGCGGATCCTCTCGATGCATTGCCGGCCGTGCGTATGGCCATGGAGCAGGGCGGCCATATTTCGGCTGCGAGTCAGGCCCAGCCCAAAGCGGCACCGACCTCGGCAGAGGCCCAGGCAGACGGCGAGTCAACCTCGGCGCAGACCTTTGCCGCAGGCATGGCGAGCATGCTCAATGTGCAAGCCGACAAGGACAGCACCGGCCAGGGCGGCGACAAGGCCTTCAGTGGTCTTGTCGATGACGGTCTCAAGGACCTGAAGTCCGCGAGTAGCGATACCCGGGTCGACGATTTCGCCAACCGTCTGGCGGCACTGACCCAGGCGGCCACGCCAAAAACCGCCAACGCATTGCCGGTGAATCAACCGATCGCCATGCATCAGAGCGGCTGGACCGAAGAAGTAGTGAACCGGGTCATGTACCTGTCCAGTGCCAATCTCAAGGCCGCCGACATCCAGTTGCAACCGGCTGAACTGGGGCGGCTGGACATTCGGGTGAACATGGTTCCGGACCAGCAGACCCAAGTGACGTTCATGAGCGCCCATCCAAGCGTTCGCGAAGCGCTGGACGGGCAGATGCATCGCTTGCGTGACATGTTTGCGCAGCAGGGCATGGGCCAGGTTGACGTCAATGTGTCCGACCAGTCCCGCGGCTGGCAGGGCCAAGGGCAGGAACAGGCTCAGCAGGGCCAAAGCCAGGGGGGGCGCACCAACGCCAGCGGTGGTCGTCTCGATTCCATGGACGAAGAGCTTGCGCCAACAGCTGCCGAAGTAGCGGCCAGCACCACCAGCGTCATTGGCTCCAGCGCCGTCGATTATTACGCCTGATAATTCGCGGCGCCCCCTAAAAGATCGCAGCCTTCGGCAGCTCCTACAGGATGTACACATTCCAATGGAGCTGCCGAAGGCTGCGATCTTTTGATTTTCGGCCACGGTCGACTGTCCTTCCAGTTTTCCCTCAGACATTTCTGGCATAACACTTGCTCTTGCCTTGGCGTGCGACTGTGAAAACCCGAATAGTGACGGATTATTGGCATGGCGAAGAGCGAAGCAGCAGTAAAAGACCCCGCAACCAAAGGCAAACTCAAGCTGATCATTGTGATCGTGGTGGCCCTGCTGCTGGCGATCGGTTTGTCCGTGGGAGCGACCTGGTTCTTCATGCACAGCGCCCAGAGCAAGCCTGCCGCTGCGGCTGAAACCGCCCCGGTCGGCAAGCAGCCAGCGATTTTCGAGCCCATGGCTCCAGCCTTCGTGGCCAACTACAACCAGAACGGCCGTCAGCGCTACATGCAGGTGAGCATCACCATGCAGGGTCGCAATCAGGCCGATCTGGAAGCGCTCAAAGTCCACATGCCTGTCATCCGCAATAACCTGGTCATGCTGTTCTCCGGGCAAGACTTCGCCACCCTGGCGTCGCCGGTCGGCCAGGAAATGTTGCGTCAGAAAGCCACGGCCAGCGTCCAGGAAGTGGCGCAGAAAGAACTCGGCAAAGTGGTCATCGAACAGTTGCTTTTCACTAATTTCGTACTGCAGTAGGAACACGACATGGCCGTGCAGGACCTGCTGTCCCAGGATGAGATCGATGCGCTGTTGCATGGTGTCGACGATGGTCTGGTACAGACCGATACCGCTGCTGAACCCGGCAGTGTCAAAAGCTACGACCTGACCAGCCAGGATCGCATCGTCCGTGGACGCATGCCGACCCTGGAAATGATCAACGAGCGTTTCGCCCGTTACACCCGCATCAGCATGTTCAACATGCTGCGCCGCTCGGCGGACGTTGCCGTCGGTGGCGTGCAGGTGATGAAGTTCGGCGAATACGTGCACTCGCTTTACGTGCCGACCAGCCTCAACTTGGTCAAGATCAAACCGTTGCGCGGCACCGCACTGTTCATCCTCGACGCCAAACTGGTGTTCAAACTGGTGGACAACTTCTTCGGCGGCGACGGCCGTCACGCGAAGATCGAAGGGCGTGAATTCACCCCTACTGAACTGCGTGTGGTGCGCATGGTGCTGGAACAGGCCTTCGTCGATTTGAAGGAAGCCTGGCAGGCGATCATGGAAGTGAACTTCGAGTACATCAACTCGGAAGTGAACCCGGCCATGGCCAATATCGTCGGCCCGAGCGAAGCGATTGTGGTGTCGACCTTCCACATCGAACTCGATGGCGGTGGCGGCGACCTGCACGTGACCATGCCGTACTCGATGATCGAACCTGTACGCGAAATGCTCGATGCCGGCTTCCAGTCGGACCTCGACGATCAGGACGAGCGCTGGGTCAACGCCTTGCGCCAGGACGTGCTGGACGTTGACGTACCGATCGGTGCCACGGTTGCCCGTCGTCAGTTGCGCCTGCGGGACATTCTGCACATGCAGCCGGGGGACATTATCCCGATCGAGATGCCGGAAGAGATGATCATGCGCGCCAACGGCGTGCCTGCGTTCAAGGTCAAGATGGGGTCGCACAAAGGCAACCTCGCGTTGCAAGTGATCGAGCCGATCGAGCGCCGCTGACCGGCGCTCCAAACCCCCTGTGCTTTTAACTGACGGCTCCTGATTGAATGGATGCCCGCCGAGGACAAATTGATGGCTAACGATATGAACACCCAGGACGACCAGGCGCTGGCCGATGAATGGGCTGCTGCCCTGGAAGAAACCGGCGACGCCGGGCAGGACGACATCGACGCCTTGCTGGCCGCCGACGCCGCCAGTTCGCCGTCCAACCGTCTGCCGATGGAAGAGTTCGGCAGCGTGCCTAAAAACAACGAACCGGTCACCCTGGACGGTCCGAACCTGGACGTGATTCTCGATATCCCGGTGTCGATTTCCATGGAAGTTGGCAGCACCGACATCAATATCCGCAACCTGCTGCAGCTTAACCAGGGGTCGGTGATCGAGCTCGATCGTCTGGCCGGTGAACCGCTGGACGTGTTGGTCAACGGCACGCTCATCGCCCACGGTGAAGTGGTGGTGGTCAACGAGAAGTTCGGCATCCGCCTGACCGACGTGATCAGCCCAAGCGAACGCATCAAGAAGCTGCGCTGAGTGAAAAAGGTTCTGGGGTTAGCGCTTGCCTTGCCGTTCAGCGTTATGGCTGCCGAGCCGGTGGCGACGGCTGCCAGCGCCGCTGCACCCGCGGTCAGCAGCGGTGTAGCCGGGCAATTGACACAGTTGGTGTTCGGTTTGCTGCTGGTGCTGGGGTTGATCTTCTTCCTCGCCTGGTTGCTGCGTCGGGTGCAACAGGCCGGGCCGGCCGGCAAGGGGCAGGTGATCGAGCTGATCGGTTCCCGCGCGCTCGGCCCGCGTGACCGTCTGATGCTGGTGCAGGTCGGCAACGAGCAGATTCTGCTTGGCTTGAGCCCCGGCACCATCACCGCGTTGCATGTGCTCAAGGAGCCGGTGCAAGTGCCCAGCGGGACTGAAAAAGCGACCCCCGAGTTTGCCCAGCGCCTGATGGAGCTGATGGGCAAGGATCAGAAGGATAAGAAGTAATGGGTGCGTTACGCATCGTCTTAACGCTGGCCCTGATGCTGGCCGCGCCGCTGGCGTTCGCCGCCGATCCGTTGTCGATCCCGGCGATCACCCTGGGTACCAATGCCGAAGGCGCTCAGGAATATTCGGTCAGCCTGCAAATTCTGCTGATCATGACGGCGCTGAGTTTTATCCCGGCGTTCGTCATGCTGATGACCAGTTTCACCCGGATCATCATCGTCTTCTCGATCCTGCGTCAGGCCCTGGGCCTGCAGCAGACACCGTCTAACCAAATCCTCACGGGCATGGCGCTGTTCCTGACGCTGTTCATCATGGCGCCGGTATTCGACCGGGTTAATCAGGATGCCTTGCAGCCGTATCTGGCGGAGAAACTCACCGCTCAAGACGCCGTGGCCAAGGCGCAGGTGCCGATCAAGGATTTCATGCTCGCCCAGACTCGCAGCAGCGATCTGGAGTTGTTCATGCGCTTGTCCAAACGCACTGATATCGCGTCGCCGGATCAGGCGCCGCTGACCATCCTGGTTCCGGCGTTCGTCACCTCCGAGCTGAAAACCGCGTTCCAGATTGGCTTCATGATCTTCATTCCGTTCCTGATCATCGACCTAGTCGTGGCCAGTGTCCTGATGGCTATGGGTATGATGATGCTCTCGCCGCTGATCATTTCCCTGCCATTCAAGATCATGCTGTTCGTGCTGGTGGATGGCTGGGCGTTGATCATCGGTACGCTGGCGAGCAGCTTCGGCGGTGTATCGCCATGACGCCAGAAGTTGCGGTAGACATCTTCCGGGAAGCGCTGTGGCTGACCACCATGATGGTTGCCGTGCTGGTGATTCCGAGTTTGCTCGTGGGCCTGTTGGTGGCGATGTTCCAGGCCGCTACGCAGATCAACGAACAGACCCTGAGCTTTCTGCCGCGTCTGCTGGTGATGCTGGTGACGTTGATCGTCGCCGGTCCGTGGCTGGTGCAGACCTTCATGGAATACATCCTGCAGTTGTACGGCAGTATTCCTCAGGTCATCGGCTAAACCATGTCGCTGCTCCAGCTGACCGATACCCAGATCAGTACCTGGGTGGCGACGTTCATGCTGCCGCTGTTTCGTATCGGTGCCTTGCTGATGGTCATGCCGGTTTTCGGCACGACCCTGGTGCCCACGCGGGTGCGCCTTTATTTCGCCTTGGCGATTACGTTGGTCATCGCTCCCGGCCTGCCGCCGATGCCGCCGGTCAATGCGCTGGACTTGAGCGGGCTGCTGCTGATTGCCGAGCAGATCCTCGTCGGTGCAGTGTTGGGTTTCTCCTTGCAGCTGTTCTTCCAGGCCTTTGTGGTCGCGGGTCAGATCGTCTCCATTCAGATGGGCATGGGCTTTGCTTCGATGATCGACCCTACCAACGGCGTCTCGGTGGCGGTGATCGGGCAGTTCTTCACCATGCTGGTGACGCTGTTGTTCCTGTCGATGAATGGCCATCTGGTGGTATTCGAAGTCCTCACTGAAAGCTTCACTACGCTGCCGGTCGGTAGCGGGTTGATGGTCAATCATTTCTGGGAGCTGGCCGGCAAGCTCGGCTGGGTCCTCGGTGCCGCGCTGTTGCTGGTGTTGCCAGCGATCACTGCGTTGCTGGTGGTCAACATCGCCTTTGGCGTGATGACCCGGGCTGCGCCACAGCTGAACATCTTTTCCATCGGCTTCCCGCTGACGCTGGTACTCGGGCTGTTCATCGTCTGGGTCGGGCTGGCGGACATTATCAATCAGTATCAACCGCTGGCTTCCGAGGCCTTGCAGTTGTTACGCGAACTGGCACGGGCGCGCTGAGTCATGGCTGAGAGCGAAAGCGGTCAGGACAAAACAGAAGACCCCACGGACAAAAAGAAAAAGGACGCCCGTGAGAAGGGAGAGATTGCGCGCTCCAAAGAGCTGAATACCCTGGCGATCATGCTCGCCGGCGCTGGTGGCCTGCTGATTTTCGGTGGTGCGCTGGCGCAGGACCTGATGGAACTGATGCGCCTGAACTTCTCGCTGTCGCGGGAGGTGCTGTTGGATCAGCGCTCCATGGGCATCTATCTGCTGCACTCGGGGCAGATTGCCTTGCTGGCGATTCAGCCAGTGATGATCACTTTATTGCTCGCTGCTCTGATCGGGCCGATTTCGCTGGGTGGCTGGTTGTTCTCCGCCGGCACCATGGCGCCCAAGTTCAGTCGCATGAACCCCGGCGCCGGCCTCAAGCGCATGTTCTCGTCCAAGGCCATAGCGGAACTGCTTAAGGCCCTCGCAAAATTTTTCATCGTGTTGTTCGTGGCCCTGGCGGTGTTGTCCTCGGACATTGATGACCTGCTGCGCATCGCCCATGAGCCCTTGGACATGGCGATCATTCACAGCCTGCAAGTGGTCGGCTGGAGCACCCTGTGGATGGCCTGCGGGCTGATCATCATCGCCGCCGTGGACGTGCCGATACAGCTCTGGGAAAGCATCAAGAAACTGAAGATGACCAAGCAGGAAGTGCGCGACGAGCACAAGGACCAGGAAGGACGGCCGGAGGTCAAACAACGGATTCGCCAGCTGCAGCGCGAAATGTCCCAGCGCCGGATGATGGCGGCGATCCCCGACGCCGATGTGGTGATCACCAACCCGACCCACTACGCCGTAGCGCTCAAGTACGATCCGGACAAGGGTGGGGCGCCGATGCTGATCGCCAAGGGCAGCGACTTCCTGGCCTTGAAGATCCGTGAAATCGCTGTGGCCAACGAAGTGCTGCTGCTTGAGTCGCCGGCACTGGCACGTTCGATCTACTACTCCACCGAGCTTGACCAGGAAATTCCCGGCGGGCTCTACCTTGCCGTCGCCCAGGTGCTCGCTTACGTCTACCAGATCCGCCAGCATCGCGCCGGCAAGGGTAAGCGCCCGGATCCGCTCAAGGACGACCTGCCGATTCCGCCCGACCTGCGGCGCGATTCCTGAGAGCCGCCGTCCGTCTGAAAACGCTATGTACCTGTTAGTTCTGACAGTAGACACACTTCCTCTTAAGCGTTGTCATGGCCTTGGGAACTCTCCGGTTCGATGTCCTTGCCATGGTCGTTCAATGAGTGGATTGATCACTATGGATGGGCGTTCATTTAGGCATTTGAGGTTACGGTCATGGCAGAGCGTGAATACAGAAAGCTTCAAGGGATGGCGTTGGAATTTGTTTCGGGAGTCCTGGAGGAGGATCCGCTCGAGCGCACGATCAGTTACTCGGCTACGTTCGAAATGACGCTGGACTTTACGCATTTTGTGCAGATGGCCAATGCATATATTCCGGGTTATCTGAACAGCCCTATCAATGCGATTCGCCCCGAACTGGACGGGTTCGGCTACCACTATGCTTACAATTACTTCTTCGATGCTGCTGGCAATATTGGTGATAACCGCGCGTTGTTCGATGTCTTCACGTCCCCCCGTTATTACATGGATCAGTGGTCAAGTGGAGGGCTGGAGGAGTGTTATCACAAACCGCAATTCAGTGTGGTCGATGGCCGTTTGCAAGTTGTTGCGCGCAAGGACTTTCGTTGGGAGGACAAGCGTGAGATCAACGTCGAAGACCTGCCGGTCATTCCCTTTCAATGGGCGCTTAACCTCATGCTGGGGCACGACCTTTCTGGTCAGAAGGCACCTTTAACCATCGTGGTGCTCGGTTACGCTGAGGAGGATTTTGTAGAGGTGGAAGGTCTTCAAATGCATAGTGGTACGCGGTACATGGTCGGCAAGGCGCTTCATCTCGGTCCGATCCACAAAGAGCAGATTCTGACGGCGCGTTAATCCCTTTTGTAGCAGCTGTCGAGCCTGCGAGGCTGCGTCCGGCGGCGCAGCAGCCGTGAAACCTTACGAGGAGTTCGTCGAGCGCGATCCCGCCTCGAACGCTCGACAGCTGCTACAAAAGCTCAATAAATCCCTCTATTCCCCGCCTCCGCAAAAGTTGGAAGGCTTCTTGCAGTACCCGTCCCGCGCCCGCTTTCGGCGTCAAAAAGTTTGCTTCAAGGAACGGGGAATACCGGTGGATCGCTCTCAGTTACTCAACAGTGCTCGCACAAACGTTGCCGACTTAAGTCGGGGCAATCTGGGTGTGCCGTTGCTGCTGCTGGTCATGCTGGCGATGATGATGTTGCCGATCCCGCCGTTCCTGCTGGACGTGTTCTTCACCTTCAACATTGCCTTGTCGATCGTGGTGTTGCTGGTCTGCGTTTATGCCTTGCGACCGCTGGATTTCGCGGTGTTTCCGACCATTCTACTGGTGGCGACGCTACTGCGGCTGGCGTTGAACGTGGCCTCCACGCGGGTGGTGATGCTCCACGGTCAGGACGGTCACGCCTCCGCCGGTAAGGTGATCCAGGCCTTCGGCGAGGTGGTGATCGGCGGTAACTACGTGGTCGGTATCGTCGTCTTCGCGATTTTGATGATCATCAACTTCGTCGTGGTGACCAAGGGTGCCGGGCGGATTTCCGAGGTGAGTGCGCGTTTCACCCTCGATGCGATGCCCGGTAAACAAATGGCGATCGACGCCGACCTCAACGCTGGTCTGATCGATCAGGCTCAGGCCAAGGCCCGTCGTTCGGAAGTCGCCCAAGAGGCGGAGTTCTACGGTTCCATGGACGGTGCCAGCAAGTTCGTTCGCGGTGACGCCATTGCCGGCCTGCTGATTCTGTTCATCAACCTGATCGGCGGCATGGCGGTCGGTATCTTCCAGCACGGCATGACCTTCGGCGATGCCGGTCGGGTGTACGCCTTGTTGACCATCGGTGACGGTTTGGTGGCGCAATTGCCATCACTGCTGTTGTCGACTGCCGCAGCGATCATGGTGACTCGTGCGTCCGGCTCGGAAGACATGGGCAAACAGATCAATCGCCAGATGTTCGCCTCGCCGAAAGCGTTGGCAGTGGCGGCGGGTATTATGGCGGTCATGGGCCTGGTGCCCGGCATGCCACACTTCTCCTTTCTCAGCATGGCGGCCCTGGCGGCCGGCGGCGCGTACCTGTTCTGGAAGAAGCAGAACGTGGTCAAGGTTCAAGCTTTGCAGGAGGTCAAGCGTCAACAGGAACTGCTGCCATCGCCGGCTCGCGCTCAGGAAACCAAGGAGCTTGGCTGGGATGACGTCACTCCGATCGACATGATCGGCCTGGAAGTCGGCTACCGGCTGATTCCGCTGGTGGACCGCAATCAGGGTGGTCAGTTGCTGGCGCGGATCAAGGGTGTGCGCAAGAAGCTGTCCCAGGATCTGGGCTTCCTGATGCCGACCGTGCATATCCGTGACAACCTCGACCTGGCGCCGAGCGCCTACCGCCTGACCCTGATGGGGGTGATCCTGGCTGAAGCGGAGATTTACCCGGACCGCGAACTGGCGATCAACCCGGGGCAGGTCTACGGTACGCTCAGCGGCATTACCGCCAAAGATCCGGCTTTCGGTCTGGAGGCGGTCTGGATCGAAGTCAGCCAGCGTGCCCAGGCGCAATCCCTCGGTTACACCGTGGTCGATGCCAGTACGGTAGTGGCAACCCACTTGAACCAGATTCTGTACAAACACTCGAGCGAGTTGATCGGTCACGAAGAAGTGCAGCAGCTCATGCAATTGTTGGCCAAAAGCTCGCCAAAACTGGCCGAAGAGCTGGTGCCGGGTGTGGTGTCTCTGTCGCAGCTGCTCAAAGTATTGCAGGCGTTGCTGGCCGAACAGGTGCCAGTACGGGACATTCGCAGCATTGCCGAAGCCATCGCAAACAATGCCAGCAAGAGTCAAGATACTGCCGCGCTGGTGGCCGCGGTTCGCGTTGGCGTATCCCGCGCAATCGTCCAAAGCATTGTAGGCACTGACTCCGAGCTGCCAGTGATCACCCTGGAGCCAAGGTTGGAACAAATATTGCTCAATAGTCTTCAGAAGGCAGGACAAGGCTCGGAAGAGGGTGTTCTGCTGGAGCCAAGCATGGCTGAGAAACTGCAACGCTCGTTGATCGATGCGGCGCAGCGTCAGGAAATGCAAGGTCAACCGGTGATTCTGTTGGTAGCCGGTCCGGTTCGCGCGATGCTGTCGCGATTCGGCCGATTGGCAGTCCCGGGTTTGCATGTGTTGGCTTACCAGGAAATTCCTGACAACAAGCAAGTGACCATCGTTGCGACAGTAGGGCCCAACGGCTGAGGTAGTGGTTTATGCAAGTTAAGCGTTTTTTCGCCGCCGATATGCGTCAGGCCATGAAACTGGTTCGTGATGAGCTGGGCGCTGATGCCGCCATCATTGGCAACCGCCGGATCGCCGGTGGTGTCGAGCTGACGGCTGCCCTGGATTACAAGTTGTCGGCGCTGGCCCCGCGCGTTCCGAACATGGAACTCGAAGACGAGCTGCGCAAGACCCAATCGCGGATCGTCACCGCCCAGGCCGAACTGAGCCTGCGCAGCGATGGCGAGAGCGATAAGTCCACCAATCGCCAATTGTTCGCCGGCCTGCCACTGACCGCCGCCGAGCCGCTGATCGAGCCAACCTACACCGAACCCCGTCGTCCTGCACCGGCTGCGGCACCTGCCTCCGGTGGCGTCGACCCACGGGCGTTCGACTCGATGCGTTTCGAACTCAACAGCCTGCGCGAACTGATGGAAGTGCAACTCGGCTCCCTGGCCTGGAATCAGCTGCAAGGCAGCCGTCCGGCCCAGGCCAATCTTTGGCGTCGCCTGCAACGCATCGGTCTGTCCGGCCCGTTGTCGCGTGATTTGCTGGCGCTGATTACCGATATTGAAGAACCTCGTCAGGCCTGGCGCATGTTGCTGGCACACCTGGCGCGGATGATCGCCACACCGGAAGTCGAGCCTTTGGAAGAGGGCGGCGTGATTGCCATGGTCGGCCCCGCCGGCATGGGCAAGACCACCACCCTGGCCAAACTCGCGGCCCGTTACGTGCTCAAGTACGGCGCGCAGAACATCGCGCTGGTCAGCATGGACAGCTACCGTATTGGTGCTCAGGAACAACTCAAGACGTTGGGCCGGATCCTCAATGTGTCGGTGACGCATGTCGATCCGGGCCAATCGCTGGTGCAGGCGCTGGAGCCCTTGCTGCGCAAACGCGTGGTGCTGATCGATACCGCGGGCCTTCAGGCCAGCGATCCGGCACTGCGCATGCAGCTCGAAAGCCTGGCTGGTCGTGGCATCAAATCAAAAAATTATCTGGTGTTGGCAACCACCAGCCAGAAACAGGTTCTAACGGCCGCTTATCACAGTTACAAGCGTTGTGGGCTCGCTGGCTGCATCCTGACTAAACTGGATGAAACGGCAAGTCTGGGCGAGGTGTTGAGCCTGGCCATCAGTCATGAATTGCCGGTGGCCTACCTGACCGATGGCCCGCGGATTCCGGATGATTTGCATCTACCGCGTCGTCATCAGTTGGTCAGTCGCGCCGTCAGCGTGCAAATGCAAGAAGAACCCAGCGAAGAAGCCATGGCTGACATGTTCGCTGATATTTACCACAGCCCGACCAAGCAGGTCGGCTGAGGTATTAATGAACAGTTTTTGTACCTACATCGATGGTCTGCCATGCATTGTTCAGTTAGTGAACGCGCAGCCAGTAATGTGGCCTCCGTCTAAGTAAGACAAGGTAAAGAAAATTCATGGGCAGCATGCATCCCGTACAGGTGATCGCGGTGACCGGCGGCAAAGGTGGCGTCGGGAAGACTAACGTGTCAGTGAACTTGTCCCTGGCTCTAGCTGAGCTCGGCCGGCGCGTCATGCTGTTGGACGCCGATCTGGGGCTGGCGAACGTCGACGTCCTGCTGGGACTGACACCCAAACGTACTTTGGCCGACGTGATCGAAGGCCGCTGCGAGCTGCGCGACGTACTGTTGCAAGGCCCTGGCGGCATTCGCATCGTCCCGGCCGCGTCCGGCACACAGAGCATGGTTCATTTGAGCCCGGCCCAACACGCCGGCCTGATCCAGGCGTTCAGCGATATCGGCGACAACCTCGACGTGCTGGTGATCGACACCGCTGCGGGCATTGGAGACTCGGTCGTCAGTTTCGTTCGCGCAGCGCAAGAAGTCTTGCTGGTGGTCTGCGACGAACCGACCTCGATCACAGATGCCTACGCACTGATCAAACTGCTGAACCGCGATTACGGCATGAACCGCTTCCGGGTCCTGGCTAACATGGCCCAGAGCCCGCAGGAAGGTCGCAACCTGTTCGCCAAGTTGACCAAGGTCACGGATCGCTTCCTTGACGTCGCCTTACAATACGTCGGCGCGGTGCCTTACGACGAAAGTGTGCGCAAGGCTGTGCAGAAGCAGCGCGCCGTTTACGAAGCCTTCCCGCGGTCCAAGTGCTCACTGGCGTTCAAGGCCATTGCACAGAAGGTCGATACCTGGCCGCTGCCTGCCAACCCGCGTGGGCACCTGGAGTTTTTCGTCGAGCGCCTCGTGCAACAAACGGCAGGACCCGTGCTATGACAGCCAGTGGCTACAACCTCTACAAGAAGTCGGCACGTGACGCGCAGTACGAGCTGATCGAGCGTTACGCGCCACTGGTTAAACGCATTGCCTACCACTTGCTGGCGCGTCTGCCAGCCAGTGTTCAGGTGGAAGATCTGATCCAGGCCGGGATGATCGGCCTGCTTGAAGTGTCGACCAAATACGACGCCAGCAAAGGCGCGAGTTTCGAGACGTACGCGGGCATTCGAATCCGTGGCGCGATGCTCGATGAAGTACGCAAGGGGGACTGGGCGCCACGTTCGGTCCACCGCAATACCCGGATGGTCAGCGACGCCATTCGCTCGATTGAAGCTAAAACCGGCCGTGACGCTAAAGATCACGAGGTTGCGGCCGAACTCCAATTGAGTCTCGACGATTATTACGGGATTTTGAACGACACCCTGGGCAGCCGCTTATTCAGTTTCGACGATCTGTTGCAGGACGGCGAACACGAAGGGCTGCACGAGGATGGCGCCAGTGCTCATCTGGAGCCGTCGCGCGATCTGGAAGATGAACGCTTCCAGGCAGCGCTGGCGGACGCGATTGCCAATTTGCCGGAGCGTGAGCGACTGGTGTTGGCGCTGTACTACGACGAAGAGTTGAATCTCAAGGAAATCGGTGAGGTCCTGGGGGTCAGCGAATCTCGGGTCAGCCAGTTACACAGCCAGTGCGCGGCCCGTTTGCGGGGGCGTTTGGGGGAGTGGCGAGCGCGCTGAAGGCAGTGTGGGGACACTGCGAACGCGGCTGGTGGGGTGTTGAACCGTACCGGTCCCGATCTGTTGTGCTCCAGACAGTCACTGAGTGCTTTGCCGGATTGATTGAAATGGCGCGTCCAGGTGCTGGGCGCGTTTAAGACTGCTTGGAGGTCGAATTGGACAAGAACATGAAAATCCTCATCGTTGATGACTTCTCAACGATGCGGCGGATCATTAAAAACCTGTTGCGTGACCTTGGGTTCACCAACACGGTCGAGGCCGACGATGGCACTACTGCCATTCCGGTTCTCAACAGCGGCAGCATCGACTTTCTGGTAACAGACTGGAACATGCCTGGCATGACCGGTATCGATCTGCTGCGCCACGTGCGTGCCGATGAAAAGCTCAAGCACCTGCCGGTGCTGATGGTGACCGCTGAAGCCAAGCGCGAGCAGATCATCGAGGCAGCCCAGGCCGGTGTTAACGGCTATGTGGTCAAGCCTTTCACGGCCCAGGCGTTAAAAGAAAAAATCGAGAAGATTTTCGAACGCATCGGTTGATGTGCGAAGCCACTGCGCCACGGGGGAGCTATGGAGCATAACGAGTCTTCACAGGGCGATTTTGAATCGACTCTGAAAAAACACGCGGTCGAACTGGTCGAAAGCCTTGAAAAAGGCAGGTTCGGCGACGCTGTGCAACTGATCCATGAGCTCAATCAGACCCGTGACCGTGGGCTGTATCAGGAAGTGGGCAAGCTCACTCGCGAGCTGCATAGCGCGATCGTCAATTTCCAGATTGACCCGCACATGCCGCAAGCCGAGGAAGTCTCGCAGATCACGGATGCCACCGAGCGTCTGGGTTATGTGGTCAAGCTGACCGAGGCTGCTGCCAACCGCACCATGGACCTGGTGGAAAACGCCACGCCGCTGGTCAACGGCCTGAGCAACGAAGCCCAGGCCTTGAGCACCGACTGGGGACGGTTCATGCGTCGCGAAGTCGGGGCTGAAGAGTTCCGCGAGCTGGCCCGGCGAGTCGACGGTTTCCTGACACGCAGCAGCGAAGACAATCGCGTTGTGTCGAGCAACCTCAACGACATTCTGCTCGCTCAGGATTACCAGGACCTCACCGGTCAGGTGATCAAGCGCGTGACCCAATTGGTCACCGAAGTTGAAAGCAACCTGCTCAAGCTCGTGCTTATGGCCAGTCAGGTGGACCGCTTTGCGGGCATCGAACATGACCGTGAAGCGATGCTGGCAGAAAAAGATCCGCAAAAACATCTCTCTCAGGGTGAAGGTCCGCAGATTCATGCCGATAAAAGAGAAGACGTTGTGTCCGGTCAGGACGATGTAGACGATTTGCTTTCCAGCCTTGGATTCTAGGAGCACCCCTACACATGAGCTTCGGCGCCGATGAAGAGATCCTTCAGGATTTCCTGGTTGAGGCCGGCGAGATTCTAGAGCAACTGTCCGAACAGCTGGTCGAGCTTGAAAGCCGACCTGATGATGCGGACTTGCTCAATGCAATTTTTCGCGGTTTTCACACTGTAAAAGGAGGCGCCGGCTTCCTCCAGCTCAACGAGCTGGTGGAGTGCTGTCACATCGCCGAGAACGTGTTCGACATCCTGCGCAAGGGTGAACGTCGCGTCGACTCGGAACTGATGGACGTGGTTCTCGAAGCGCTGGATGCGGTGAACGGCATGTTTACCGAAGTCCGCGAGCGCAGCCCGATCACGGCTGCCACGCCTGAACTGCTGGCAGCTCTGGCCCGTCTGGCCGAGCCGCAAACCGCCGATGAAACGGCACCGGTCGCCGAGGTGGTGGAAGAACCTGCCGCCGAGAGCGAATCGGGTGACATCACCGATAACGAATTCGAACAACTGCTGGACTCGCTGAACGCCGTCAAGGCTCAGGCAGAAGCCCCGGCGGCTGTGCCAGCGCCGAGCAGCAATGCAGCGGGCAGCGACGAAATTACCGATGCCGAGTTCGAGTCGTTGCTCGATCAACTGCACGGTAAAGGCCAGTTCGCCGTCGATGCGGTGGCCCCGGCGCCAGCCGCACCGGCTGCCCCGAAAGCGGCAGGCGACAGCTCCGATATCACCGACGACGAGTTCGAAGCACTGCTCGATCAGCTGCACGGCAAGGGTAACTTTGCCGTTGATGCGCTGGAATCGGCCATTGCTGCGGTGCCGGCCCCGGCTGCGCCCACCGCTAAAGCGGCTGGGGGCGATCTGATCTCCGATCACGAGTTCGAATCGCTGCTCGACGAATTGCACGGCAAAGGCAAGTTCACTGAAGTCGGTACCGCGTCGGGCGCCAGCGCTTCGGTTGCGGCGCCCATTGCCAAGGCTGTTGCACCGAAACCCGTTGCCAAAGCGCCCGAGCCTAAAGCCGAAGCGCCGAAGCCTGCCGCTGCTGCCCCGGCTCCGGCTCGTGCTCCGTCCGCGCCGCCACCGGAAAAACCGGCCAGCGAAGCAGAGACCACTGTGCGGGTCGATACCGCGCGTCTCGACGAAATCATGAACATGGTCGGCGAGTTGGTACTGGTGCGTAACCGTTTGGTCCGTCTGGGCCTCAACAGCGGCGACGAAGCCATGTCCAAGGCCGTGTCGAACCTCGACGTGGTCACGGCCGACCTGCAAACCGCGGTCATGAAGACCCGGATGCAACCGATCAAGAAGGTCTTCGGGCGCTTCCCGCGTCTGGTTCGCGACCTGGCTCGCCAGCTCAAGAAAGAGATCAACCTGGAACTGGTCGGCGAAGAAACCGATCTCGACAAGAACCTCGTCGAGGCCCTGGCCGACCCGCTGGTCCACTTGGTGCGCAACTCGGTCGACCACGGTATTGAAGAGCCGGCCGAGCGTGAAGCGATGGGCAAGCCTCGCAGCGGCAAGGTGATCCTGTCCGCTGAACAGGAAGGCGACCACATCCTGCTGTCGATTTCCGATGACGGCAAGGGCATGGACGCCGATGTTCTGCGCGGCATTGCCGTGAAGAAAGGCTTGATGGACAAGGATGCAGCGGATCGCCTCAGCGAAACCGATTGCTTCAACCTGATCTTCGCGCCGGGTTTCTCGACCAAGACCGAAATTTCCGATGTCTCCGGACGCGGCGTGGGCATGGACGTGGTGAAAACCAAAATCGCCCAGCTCAACGGCACCATCAATATCTATTCGACCAAGGGCAAGGGCTCGAAGATCGTCATCAAGGTCCCGTTGACCCTGGCGATCATGCCGACGCTGATGGTCATGCTGGGCAACCAGGCGTTTGCGTTCCCGCTGGTGAACGTCAACGAGATCTTCCACCTCGACCTGTCGCGCACCAACGTGGTGGACGGCCAGGAAGTGGTGATCGTGCGGGACAAGGCGCTGCCATTGTTCTACCTCAAACGCTGGCTGGTCAGCTCCGCCGCTCATGAAGAGCAGCGCGAAGGCCATGTGGTGATCCTTTCGGTGGGCACTCAGCGGATCGGCTTCGTCGTCGATCAACTGGTGGGCCAGGAAGAAGTGGTCATCAAGCCATTGGGCAAAATGCTCCAGGGAACCCCGGGCATGTCCGGCGCCACCATCACCGGTGACGGCCGCATTGCGCTGATTCTCGATGTTCCGAGCATGCTCAAGCGTTACGCCGCACGGCGTATTTGATTCTGGTGGAGCGGGGCGACTGAGCCTCGCTCCGTCTAACGGAGTGTTTATGGCAGTTAAAGTCCTGGTGGTGGACGATTCGGGGTTTTTCCGCCGCCGCGTCTCGGAAATTCTTTCAGCGGATCCGAATATCCAGGTCGTCGGCACGGCGACCAACGGAAAAGAGGCGATTGATCAGGCGCTGGCCCTCAAGCCAGACGTAATCACCATGGATTACGAGATGCCGATGATGGATGGCATCACGGCAGTGCGGCACATCATGCAGCGCTGCCCGACCCCGGTGTTGATGTTCTCCTCGCTGACCCACGAAGGCGCTCGGGTAACCCTCGACGCGCTGGACGCTGGCGCGGTGGATTTCCTGCCGAAAAATTTCGAAGACATCTCCCGTAACCCGGAGAAGGTCAAGCAACTGCTGTGCGAGAAGATTCTCAGCATCTCGCGCAGTAACCGTCGCGCCAACACCTACAGCGCTCCGGCACCTGTCGCCGCACCCGCCCCGACGCCTGCACCTGCCAGCGTCAGCAGCTACGGCAGCAGTGCGCCTGCGCGTCCGGCACCGGCTCCGATTCCGGCGCGTACGTACGCGCCAGCCTCGTCGTCGCCAACGCCGAAACGCAAAGCCTACAAACTGGTCGCCATCGGTACGTCCACTGGCGGCCCGGTTGCCCTGCAGCGGGTTCTGACCCAATTGCCGGCCAATTTCCCCGCACCGATCGTATTGATCCAGCACATGCCAGCTGCCTTTACCAAGGCCTTTGCCGAGCGTCTGGACAAGCTCTGCCGCATCAGCGTCAAGGAAGCCGAGGATGGCGACATCCTGCGTCCGGGCCTGGCGCTGCTGGCGCCGGGTGGCAAGCAAATGATGATCGACGGCCGTGGCGCGGTGAAGATCCTCCCGGGCGACGAACGTCTGAACTACAAGCCGTGCGTGGACATCACCTTTGGTTCCGCGGCCAAGTCTTACGGTGACAAAGTTTTGGCGGTCGTATTGACCGGCATGGGCGCCGATGGTCGCGAAGGCGCGCGTCTGCTCAAGCAGGGCGGCAGCTCGATCTGGGCTCAGGATGAAGCCAGCTGCGTGATCTACGGCATGCCGATGGCCATCGTCAAAGCCGAACTCGCCGACGCGGTGTACGGGCTGGACGATATCGGCAAGCATCTGGTCGAGGCTTGTATTTGATGGATGTTTTAAGCCTCATCGGGATCATCATGGCGTTCGTCGCCATCATTGGCGGCAACTACCTTGAAGGCGGCCACCTCGGCGCCTTGGCCAACGGCCCGGCGGCGTTGATCGTTATCGGCGGAACCGTCGGTGCGGCGCTGCTGCAGTCACCGATGAGCGCCTTCAAGCGCTCCATGCAGATACTGGCCTGGATCCTGTTCCCTCCACGCATCGACCTCGCCGGTGGCGTCGATCGCGTCGTCAACTGGAGCCTGACCGCACGCAAGGAAGGCCTGCTGGGTCTGGAAGGGGTGGCCGACGCCGAACCTGACAACTACTCGCGCAAAGGTCTGCAACTGCTGGTGGACGGCGCCGAGCCGGAAGCGATTCGCAGCATCCTGGAAGTGGATTTCTACACTCAGGAAAGCCGCGACATCGAAGCCGCCAAGGTCTTCGAAAGCATGGGTGGCTACGCGCCGACCATCGGCATCATCGGTGCGGTGATGGGCCTGATCCACGTGATGGGCAACCTGGCCGATCCATCGCAACTGGGTAGCGGCATTGCCGTGGCCTTCGTCGCGACCATCTACGGCGTGGCCAGTGCCAACCTGGTGCTGCTGCCGATTGCCGCCAAACTCAAGTCCGTCGCTTTGCGGCAGTCGCGTTATCGCGAAATGTTGTTGGAAGGCATTCTGTCGATCGCCGAAGGTGAAAACCCTCGCTCTATTGAGTTGAAGCTTCAGGGCTTCATGGATTGATGGGGGTAATGGACTATGGCTCGTCGTCGGCAACCTGAAGAACATGTAAACCATGAGCGTTGGCTGGTTTCATACGCCGACTTCATTACGTTGCTGTTCGCTTTCTTCGTGGTGATGTACTCGATCTCTTCGATCAACGAAGGCAAGTACAAGGTCATTTCCGAAGCGTTGATCGGGGTGTTTACCGATTCCGACCGCGCCCTCAAGCCGATCCCGATCGGCGACGAGCGACCGAAGACCGTGACCCCGGCCAAGCCGCTGGTTAAAGACGCCGAGCAGGTCGACGCCGGTATCGCGGGTGCCAGCGATCCGCTCAAAAGCATCGCCGACGACATCAGCGCCGCGTTTGGCGACTTGATCAGCTCCAACCAGATGACCATTCGCGGCAACGAGCTGTGGGTCGAGATCGAACTCAATTCCAGCCTGTTGTTCGGCAGCGGCGACGCCATGCCCAGCGACATCGCGTTCAACATCATCGACAAGGTTGCCGCGATTCTGAAACCGTTCGACAACCCGATTCACGTCGAAGGTTTCACTGACGATCAACCGATCCGCACCGCGCAATACCCGACCAACTGGGAGCTGTCCTCGGCCCGCTCGGCAAGCATCGTGCGCATGCTGGCAATGCAGGGTGTAAACCCCGGTCGCCTGGCGTCGGTGGGTTACGGCGAGTTCCAGCCAGTGGCCAACAACGCGACTGCCGAGGGCCGGGCGCGTAACCGTCGGGTGGTGCTGGTGGTGTCACGAAATCTTGATGTACGCCGCAGCCTCACGGGTACCGGAACCACCAATGCGAAACCGGATGCTGCGTTGAAGCGTGCTGGCACACAAACTGCACCGACCCCGGTCAAGTCGCCGGGACGAGAGAGTGCCGTCAATTCTCCGTCACCCGCATTAATACGTTGAGCTATTTCTCGGTCGACCATTTCGACCGGGAGGAACAATCCGAATGAGAGTCTGGGCAGTCGCCAATCAAAAGGGTGGTGTCGGTAAAACCACTTCCTCTATCGCTTTAGCCGGTTTACTGGCCGAGGCGGGCAAGCGCGTGGTCGTGGTCGATCTCGACCCCCATGGCTCCATGACCAGCTACTTCGGTTACGACCCCGACAGCCTGGAACACAGCAGCTACGACCTGTTCCTGCATAAGGGCAGTGTGCCGCAAGGCCTGCCCGGTCAGTTGCTGTTGCCCACCAGCCACGAGAGTATTTCCCTGTTGCCGTCGAGCACCGCACTCGCGACTCTGGAACGGCAGTCGCCGGGTCAGAGTGGCCTGGGCCTGGTGATTGCCAAGAGCCTGGCGCAACTTTGGCAGGACTTCGATTACGCCGTGATCGACAGCCCGCCGTTGCTCGGCTTGCTGATGGTCAATGCCTTGGCGGCGAGCCAGCAATTGGTGATTCCGGTGCAGACCGAACACTTGGCGGTCAAAGGTCTGGAGCGCATGGTCAACACCCTGGCGATGATCAACCGTTCGCGTAAACAGGCGCTGCCGTTCAGCATCGTGCCGACCCTGTTTGACCGCCGCACGCAGGCGTCCCTCGGCACGCTGCGGGTATTGCGCGACAAGTACCCGGAAGAAATCTGGCAGGGCTACATTCCAGTCGATACGCGCTTGCGTGACGCCAGCCGTGCCGGCGTGACGCCTTCACAGTTCGACGGCAAGAGCCGTGGGGTGCTGGCTTATCGCGCGTTGCTCAAGCATCTGCTGGCAGCACAACTTGTTCCGCAGGTGGCGTGAGATGAACCGCCCGGTAAAAACCACCTCGCGCCCGCAACTGGCTCTCCAGTCTTATCTGGACAGCTTGCTGATGGAGGCGACTGAAGAGTTGCCGCCGGAAATCGAAGCGCTGGTTGAAATCGTTGAGGTTGTTGAAGCGGTCGAAGTTGAAGCTGCGCTGGACGAGTTCCAGGCAGCGGTGCTCGAAGAGCAGGCTCGCGATGCGCAGAAACCCGCCGTGGTTGCCGCGCCGGTAGCAGCGCCCGTGGCGAAAGCACCGGTAGCCGTGATCGAAGCACCAGCGCCGGTTCTCGCACCGATCTCGACCATCGCCCCGCTGCTGCAAGCCTTGGTGCCACCGGTGGTCGACGTCCACCTGCCACCGAGCAACACGCCACCACCAGTGGAAATCGATGGTCGCCCGTCCTGGGCCGCCGAGCCATTCGAATGCCTGTTGTTCGATGTCGCCGGGCTGACCCTGGCCGTGCCGCTGGTGTGTCTGGGCTCGATTTATTCTTTGGCCGGTCACGAGCTGACACCGCTGTTCGGTCAACCGGAGTGGTTCCTCGGGATCCTGCCGAGCCAGGCCGGCAACCTGAAAGTATTGGACACCGCGCGTTGGGTCATGCCCGACCGTTACCGCGACGATTTCCGCCAGGGCCTGCAATACGTTATTTCGGTTCAGGGCTACGAATGGGGGCTGGCGGTGCATCAGGTCAGCCGCTCGTTGCGCCTGGACCCGAACGAAATCAAATGGAGAAGTCATCGAGGTCAGCGGCCATGGCTCGCCGGCACGGTGATTGAGCACATGTGTGCGCTGCTGGACGTTTCCGCCCTGGCCGAGTTGATCGCCAGCGGTGGGGCAAAGCACATGAGCGGCACCACGCCGACTCACAAACCAACATAACAAACACGCGACGGCAGTCACTGCCGCTGCACAGAACACACACCGCTAGGGCGGTTTTTCGAGGGGTCAGGGTATGAATGATAAGGCGACGGCTGCAAAGGGTTCCGAAGATCCGATCCTGCAATGGGTAACCTTCAAGCTGGACAATGAAACCTACGGCATCAACGTGATGCGCGTTCAGGAAGTCTTGCGTTACACCGAAATCGCCCCGGTCCCGGGTGCTCCGAGCTACGTGCTGGGCATCATCAACCTGCGCGGTAACGTGGTCACCGTGATCGACACCCGTCAGCGCTTCGGCCTGATGAATGCCGAGATCAGCGACAACACCCGTATCGTCATCATCGAAGCCGACAAGCAAGTCGTTGGGATCATGGTCGACAGCGTGGCCGAAGTGGTTTACCTGCGTCAGTCGGAAATCGAGACCGCACCGAACGTCGGTAACGAAGAATCCGCCAAGTTCATTCAAGGCGTATGCAACAAGAACAACGAACTGCTGATCCTGGTCGAGCTGGACAAGATGATGAGCGAAGAAGAATGGTCGGACCTGGAGAACATCTGATTGATTCTTGAGGTGGCGGTCATTGTCCTGTTCCTCTTTTGGGCAGGCACGCTGGCGATGTTTCTGGCGTACATACGAGGCCAACGACTGATCGCCGCGCAACAGGCTCAGGGCGATGCGCTGCGCGATCAGCGCATCAAGGATCTGGGCAAGCGTGTCGACGACTACCAGAGCGGCATCGTGCGCATGGGTGAAGACCTGCACGAACTGCGCGCGGTGATTGGCCCGTTGCCAGACAAACTGGCTCAGCTGGAACAGCGCGATCCGTCGAGCCTGTCGTTTGCCCAGGCGGCAAAACTGGTCGGTATGGGCGCGAGCGTCGATGAACTGACTCAGTCCTGCGGGTTGACCCAGGCTGAGGCGGAGTTGATGAGTAAGTTGCACAAGAACTGATTGTTGCGATTCAGCCGAGATCGCTATTCGCGAGCAAGCCCGCTCCCACAGTGGATCGGTGGTGGACACAGAATGTGTAAACGCCGCCAATCCACTGTGGGAGCGGGCTTGCTCGCGAAGGCGTCCTCGAAACCTCAGTAATCATCCCCGCGATCAGTAATATCTTTCTCGACCATCGCCGCATTCGGATCATGCCCCGCCGGAAACTTACCCTTCAAATTCCACGCAAACGCAATAATCTCGGCAATCGTGCGATACAACTCCTCCGGAAT
This sequence comes from Pseudomonas sp. PMCC200344, assembly GCF_030053095.1. NCBI lineage: Bacteria > Pseudomonadati > Pseudomonadota > Gammaproteobacteria > Pseudomonadales > Pseudomonadaceae > Pseudomonas > Pseudomonas sp. PMCC200344. The sequence goes on from NZ_CP125618.1 coordinate 1,866,372, forward strand.
ACTCTCCCCCAATTCCATCCGCGCCAGCAGTTTCACCAGCTCGGCGTTTTCGTAGATGGGCACTTCATAATCGCGGGCAATCTTCAGAATGGCTTCGGCCAGTGCTTCGTCACCTTTGGCCGTGAGGGTAGGGGCGTGGCTGCCGTCGTATTTGAGGGCGATGGCTTGGCGCGGGGTGTTGGGGTTTCTCATGCGGTTTCGTCGACCCAGCGTTGTTCGAGACGGGTTTGAGGGCCTTGTGGCGGTGTGCCGAGATGGCAAGCGAGATCGCCGACATTCAGGCCGGACGCCAGCAGCCGCTGACGCAGTTCGGTCAGGTGACTTTCGATCAGGCTGGCGGTGTACGGGCGTTCGGCCCACAGCTGGCTGGACAGGCTGCCTTTGATCAGTTGTGCCTGAATCTGCAGCGGGCCTAATGGCTCCATGTCGAACGCCAGGTCCACTCGCCACAGTTGTTGTTTGGGTTCGCGCTCGTCGCGGCGTTCGTTTTGCTGTTCTTTCTCGGGCGCTTCTTCGCGCTGGAACTTGACCTGCAACGGCACGATGTCCTGCAGATTGCGCATCGGGATTTCCAGTTGCCAGGTACTCATCAACCGTCCGTCGTCAGTGACGCCGGTCTGTTCCAGGCTCGACAGTTGATGGCTTTGCAGGCGCGAAACCGCCGCTGCTGCCAAACGCAGCAAGTGCTCGAGATCGCCTTCGCCGTCCATGCTCTGTAACAGGCGCTCGGGCAGCGGGAAGCTGGTTGGCTGCGGTTTGGCGCTGACCTGGCCGAGCATGCCGAGGGCGCTGCGCACGTAGTTCGGCATGGCCTGGGCCAGTGTGTTGGCGGCAATGATCGCGTTGAGATTGGTGTTGGCCGGCAGGCCTGGCGTCAGTTGTGCGATCAGCTTGAGCAGATCGCCTTTCATGTCCGGGGCCAGCGTCGAGTTATGACCGCTGAGCAGTTTGGCTTCAAGGAACAGCCCGCTATTGGCCAGTGCCTGGGCCAGCCCCTTTGGCGTGCTGAGTTGTTGAACATCGGGCAGGCCGGCGAGCAACTTGTCGACGGCGGCACGCAGATCACTGGACGTCTGGTTCGAGGACGGCAGGTTTTGCAGGAGTTTGAGCAGGCCATCCAGCGAGCCTTGGCGGCTCTGTTGGTTGACCAGTTGTTGGGTCACCGCCAATTGCTCCTGGCGGCTGCTCAATGGCACGAACTTCAATGTCTGGGTGTCCTGCACCAGCGCACTCAGCAAAGTGCCGATGCGCAGCGGCGTCGGGCTGTCGATGCTCAGGGTGCTGCCGCTCAACGCGGTGTTGAGCAAGCTCACCATCGAGCGAAACACCGTCGGCTGGCCTGGCACCTGCGGCAACACCTGAGAGGTCAGTACTTTGCCTTGAAGCAGGGTGCCGACGGGCAGTTGCGCCGTGTCGATACGGGTGAGGGTGGCAACGCTGGAGGCGATGGCCTGTTGCACGGTGACGGCCAGATTACCCGCCGATGGCTGGGTGATCGCCAGGCTGGTGCCCTGAGGCAGTGGTTGCGTGCTGGTAGCCTGGACCGTGGTCTGACGGCCGCTGTCGAGGGTGACCTTGAGCAACAGTTGAAAGGTCTGATCCGCCTGCTTGAGGGACAGCACTTCGGCCTTGGCGGTCTGACCTGCAGTGATCAGGCCCTCCATCGGCGTCAGTAACTTCAGCAGGTCGCCACTCACCACCAGAGGCCGCGAAGTCGCGGGGGTGGTCTGCGGTAGCGGGAGGATGTTCATTTCGCCTGTCATACGCGGTCACAACCTGAGGAAATTGCCCTCTTTAGAGTAGGGCATGGCATGTATAATGCCGCCCCGTTGTATCCGGGGCGCTGAAAACATTTCAAATACTTGATCCAGCTCCTTAGAACGGGCCGCCAATGCATTTATCCTGCATATCTTTAACGGCCGCTCCACTGCCGACTTGAACCCAAAAGGCCCGTGATCTCTTGACCAGTCCAGTCCTGCAAACCGTTGCCCTCGCCTGTGAGCGAGACCTTCGGCTGCTCTTCGAAAATCTCGAATTGAGACTGGCCAGTGGCGAAATGTTGCAAATCAGCGGCCCCAACGGCAGTGGCAAAACCAGCCTTTTACGTCTGCTTTGCGGTCTGATGCAGCCGACTGCCGGTCAGGTGTTGCTCAACGGCCAGCCATTGAACGAGCAACGCTTTGAGCTGGCGCGCAACCTGCTGTGGATCGGTCATGCCGCCGGGATCAAGGATTTGCTGACGCCGGAAGAAAACCTGAGCTGGCTTTGCGCCTTGCATCAACCGGCCTCCCATGAGGCGATCTGGCAGGCGCTGACGGCTGTCGGACTGCGCGGTTTCGAGGATGTTCCTTGCCATACGCTGTCTGCCGGGCAGCAACGCCGGGTCGCGTTGGCGCGGTTGTACCTGGAAAGCCCGCCGCTATGGATCCTCGATGAACCATTCACCGCGCTCGACAAACAAGGCGTGGCGCAACTCGAAGAACACCTGGCCGCACACTGCGAACGCGGCGGCATGGTGGTCTTGACCACTCACCACACGTTGACCCGGATGCCGGCCGGCTATCGCGACATTGATCTGGGGAACTGGGCCGTATGAGTGTTTTCGGCCTGTTGGTCGCCCGTGAAGCCCGATTGTTGTTCCGCCGTCCGGCGGAGTTGGCCAATCCGCTCGTATTCTTCGCGATCGTGGTTTCCCTGTTCCCGTTGGCGGTCGGACCCGAGTCTCAATTGTTGCAAACCTTGTCTCCGGGACTGGTCTGGGTCGCGGCCCTTTTATCGGTTTTGCTCTCGCTGGACGGGCTTTTCCGCAGTGATTTCGAAGACGGATCGCTTGAACAGTGGGTCCTTTCGTCGCACCCCCTGCCTCTTCTGGTTTTGGCCAAGGTACTGGCACACTGGTCCTTCTCTGGCCTGGCACTGGTTTTGCTCGCTCCATTACTGGCGTTGATGCTCGGTTTGCCAACCGCCTGTCTGCCGGTGTTGCTGCTTTCGTTGTTGCTGGGTACACCGGTGCTGAGCCTGCTCGGTGCGGTGGGCGCAGCCCTGACGGTGGGATTGAAGCGCGGTGGCCTGTTGCTGGCGCTGCTGATTCTACCGTTGTACATCCCGGTATTGATTCTTGGCAGTGGCGCCTTGCAGGCGGCATTGCAGGGAATGCCGGCGACCGGTTATCTCCTGTGGCTTGGTAGCCTGACCGCCCTGGCGATAACTCTGACACCTTTTGCAATAGCTGCTGGCCTGAAGATCAGCGTCGGCGAATAATAATGAGGTCTGATCAATTTTTGATCGCTTTCTTTTAAATGAAAGGCAGACCCTTCGCTGCTCGTGATGGCGAGCAGCAACCGTGATGGAAACAGTAATGAACTGGACTTGGTTTCATAAGCTCGGCTCGCCCAAATGGTTTTACGGCATCAGTGGCAAACTGCTGCCGTGGCTGAGTGTCGCGGCGTTGCTGCTGATCAGCGTTGGTGTAGTGTGGGGCCTGGCCTTCGCGCCGCCGGACTACCAGCAAGGCAACAGCTTTCGCATCATTTATATCCACGTTCCGGCCGCCATGCTGGCCCAGTCCATCTACGTGATGCTGGCTGTGTGCGGCATCGTCGGGCTGGTGTGGAAGATGAAGCTGGCCGACGTCGCCCTGCAATGCGCGGCGCCCATTGGCGCCTGGATGACCGCCGTGGCGCTGGTCACCGGCGCGATCTGGGGCAAACCGACCTGGGGTTCGTGGTGGGTCTGGGATGCACGACTTACGTCCATGCTTATTCTGCTGTTTCTGTACTTCGGTCTTATTGCGCTGGGCAACGCGATCAGCAATCGTGACAGTGCCGCCAAGGCCTGCGCGGTATTGGCGATTGTTGGCGTGATCAACATCCCGATCATTAAATACTCGGTGGAGTGGTGGAATACCCTGCACCAGGGCGCGACCTTCACCCTCACCGAAAAACCGGCAATGCCCGCCGAGATGTGGTTGCCACTGCTGCTGACGGTGGTGGGTTTCTACTGTTTCTTCGGCGCTGTGTTGCTGCTGCGCATGCGTCTTGAAGTGCTCAAGCGCGAAGCCCGCGCCAGTTGGGTCAAGGCCGAAGTGCAGAACAGTCTGGAGGCCGCTCGATGAGTTTCGCTTCATTCGGCGACTTTCTCGCCATGGGCCATCACGGCCTGTATGTCTGGTCAGCCTATGGCATTAGCCTGGCGGTGCTGGCCCTCAACGTGGCGGCGCCGATCCTGGCCCGCAAGCGGTATCTGCAACAAGAGGCGCGTCGTCTGCGCCGGGAGAACGGCAAGTGAATCCGCTGCGCAAAAAGCGTCTTATCATCATTCTCGCGATCCTGGTCGGTGTCGGCGCTGCCGTCGGCCTGGCCCTGAGCGCCCTGCAGCAAAACATCAATCTGTTTTACACCCCGACCCAGATCGCCAATGGCGAAGCCCCGCAAGACACGCGCATCCGCGCTGGCGGCATGGTCGAGAAAGGTTCGCTGCAACGTTCCGGCGATTCGCTGGACGTTAAATTCATCGTCACCGACTTCAGTAAATCCGTGACCATCAGCTACCGCGGCATCCTTCCGGACCTGTTCCGCGAAGGGCAGGGCATCGTTGCCCTGGGCAAACTCAACGCCGACGGCGTGGTGGTGGCCGATGAAGTGCTGGCCAAGCACGACGAGAAGTACATGCCGCCAGAAGTGACCAAGGCTTTGAAAGACAGTGGTCAATCTGCTCCAACGCCCGCGAAGGAGGGTTGATCGATGACGTCCGGACTCTATATTCCTGAACTCGGCCACCTGGCCATGATTCTGGCGCTGTGTTTCGCGCTGGTTCAGGCCGTGGTGCCGTTGTTCGGTGCCTGGCGCGGTGACCGTTTGTGGATGAGCCTCGCTCAACCAGCGGCTTGGGGGCAATTCGCGTTTCTGCTGTTCGCCTTCGGTTGCCTGACTTACGCCTTCATGGCCGACGATTTCTCCGTCGCCTACGTTGCCAGCAACTCCAACAGCGCGTTGCCGTGGTACTACAAGTTCAGCGCGGTGTGGGGCGCTCACGAAGGGTCATTGCTGCTGTGGGCGTTGATCCTCGGCGGCTGGACCTTCGCGGTGTCGGTGTTCTCCCGGCAGTTGCCGCAAGTGATGCTGGCTCGCGTGCTGGCGGTGATGGGCATGATCAGCACTGGTTTCCTGTTGTTCTTGATCCTCACGTCCAACCCGTTTGCACGGATCCTGCCGCAGATTCCTGCGGACGGTCGTGATCTCAACCCACTGCTGCAAGACATCGGCCTGATCGTTCATCCGCCGATGCTGTACATGGGCTATGTCGGTTTCTCCGTGGCCTTCGCTTTCGCTATCGCTGCACTGCTGGGCGGTCGTCTTGATGCGGCGTGGGCTCGCTGGTCCCGTCCGTGGACCATCGTCGCCTGGGCCTTCCTCGGTATTGGTATCACCCTTGGTTCATGGTGGGCGTACTACGAACTCGGCTGGGGCGGCTGGTGGTTCTGGGACCCGGTGGAAAACGCCTCCTTCATGCCATGGCTGGTGGGTACGGCGTTGATTCACTCGTTGGCGGTCACGGAAAAACGTGGCGTGTTCAAGAGTTGGACCGTGTTGCTGGCCATCGCCGCGTTCTCGTTGAGCTTGCTGGGGACCTTCCTTGTGCGTTCCGGTGTGCTGACCTCGGTTCACGCCTTTGCGTCCGACCCTGAACGGGGTGTGTTCATTCTGATCTTCCTGCTGTTTGTGGTCGGTGGCTCGCTGACGCTGTTTGCCCTGCGCGCTCCCGTGGTGAAGAGCCACGTGGGCTTCAACCTCTGGTCCCGGGAAACCCTGCTGCTGGGTAACAACCTGGTGCTGGTGGTGGCGGCGTCGATGATTCTGCTGGGCACGTTGTATCCGCTGATTCTCGATGCGATGACCGGCGCCAAGCTGTCGGTCGGCCCGCCGTACTTCAACGCACTGTTCATTCCGTTGATGGCCTTGCTGATGATGGTGATGGCGGTCGGCATGCTGGTGCGCTGGAAAGACACCCCGGTCAAATGGCTGTTGAGCATGCTGACCCCGGTGTTGCTCGGCAGCGCCGCGCTGGCCGTGGTCGCCGGTGTCGCTTATGGCGATTTCAATTGGGCAGTGATTGCGACGTTCATGCTCGCCGCCTGGGTGTTGCTGGCCGGTGTGCGTGACATCTTCGACAAGACTCGCCACAAAGGCCTGATCAAAGGCCTGCCGACTCTGACCCGCAGTTATTGGGGCATGCAGGTCGCTCACCTCGGCATTGCCGTGTGTGCCCTCGGCGTCGTGCTGTCGAGTCAGAACAGTGCCGAGCGCGACCTGCGCCTGGCGCCGGGCGAGTCCATGGACCTGGGCGGTTACCAGTTCGTGTTCGAAGGCGCCAAGCATTTCGAAGGCCCGAACTTCACGTCCGACAAGGGCACCGTTCGGGTGATCCGCAACGGCAAGGAAATCAGCGTGCTGCACCCGGAAAAACGCCTCTACACCGTGCAGAACTCGGTGATGACCGAAGCCGGGATCGACGCCGGTTTCACCCGCGACCTCTACGTCGCACTCGGCGAACCGTTGGGCGATGGCGCCTGGGCCGTTCGCGTCCACGTTAAACCGTTCGTACGCTGGATCTGGTTCGGTGGTCTGCTCACCGGTTTGGGCGGGTTGCTGGCGGCATTCGATCGCCGTTACCGGGTCAAGGTGAAAAGCCGCGTGCGTGACGCACTGGGCATGACGGGAGCCACGGCATGAGACGTTGGTTGATGCTGTTGCCACTGGTGATTTTTCTGGTGGTGGCTGTTTTCCTTTATCGCGGTCTGTTCTTGAACCCGGCCGAGTTACCCTCGGCGATGATCGACAAGCCATTCCCGGAGTTTTCCCTGCCGGCCGTGCAGGGTGACAAGACCCTGACCAGGGCCGACATTCTGGGTAAACCAGCGCTGGTTAACGTCTGGGGCACCTGGTGCATCTCTTGCCGGGTCGAGCACCCGGTGCTGAACAAACTGGCGAAGCAGGGTGTGGTGATCTACGGCATCAACTACAAGGACGTCAACGCGGATGCGTTGAAGTGGCTGGACGAGTTCCACAATCCGTACCAGCTGGATATCCGTGACGACGCAGGCACATTGGGTCTGAATCTCGGTGTTTACGGTGCGCCGGAAACCTTCTTCATTGATGCCAAGGGCATCATCCGCGACAAATTCGTTGGCGTGATCGACGAACAGGTCTGGCGCGAAAAACTGGCGGCCAAGTATCAGGCGCTGGTCGATGAGGCCAAGCCATGAAGCGCTGGATAGCCGCCGCGGTATTGGGTTTGAGCATGGTCGGTGTGGCGCACGCGGCCATCGACACCTACGAATTCGCCAAAGAAGGTGATCGCGAGCGTTTTCGCGAGCTGACCAAAGAGCTGCGTTGCCCCAAGTGTCAGAATCAGGACATTGCCGATTCCAATGCACCGATCGCCGCCGACCTGCGCAAAGAGATTTTTCGCATGCTCGGCGAGGGCAAGGACAATCAGCAGATCATCGACTTTATGGTCGACCGCTACGGTGATTTCGTTCGCTACAAACCTGCTCTGAACGCCAAGACTGCTGTGCTCTGGTTCGGCCCAGCCGGCCTGCTGCTGGGCGGTTTTGTGATCATCGCCGTGATCGTCCGCCGTCGTCGCGTGCAACGCGCTGACCCCAAGGATGAGCTCTCTGCCGAGGAGCGTGAGCGCCTCGACCACCTGTTGGATAAAACCAAGAATGATTGATTTCTGGCTCGCTGCAGGTCTGCTACTTCTGGTTGCCCTGAGTTTTCTGCTGATTCCCGTTCTGCGTGGTCGTCGCGCCCAGCTTGAGGAAGATCGTACGGCCCTGAACGTCGCGCTGTATCAGGAGCGCGTGGCTGAGTTGCAGACTCAGCAGGAAGAGGGCGTTCTCGATGCCGCGCAAATGGACACCGGTCGCGCCGAAGCCGCCCGTGAGTTGCTCGCCGACACCGAAGGCGTCGAGGCGCCACGCGTGTCCCGCCTGGGCAAACCGTGGCCCTTGCTGGCGGCGATTCTGGTGCCGGTGCTGGGTCTTGGCCTTTATCTGCATTTTGGGGCAAGCGACAAGGTCGAACTGACCCGCGAATTCTCCCAGGCGCCGCAGTCGATGGAAGAGATGACCCGTCGTCTGGAGCGTGCGGTCGCGGCTCAGCCGGATTCGGCTGAAGGCCTGTATTTCCTCGGTCGCACGTACATGGCTCAGGATCGCCCTGGCGATGCGGCGAAGATCTTCGAGCGCACGGTGAATCTGGCTGGTCGTCAGCCGGAGCTGTTGGGTCAATGGGCGCAGGCCCAGTACTTCGCCGACGGCAAAAAGTGGTCGGACAAGGTTCAGGCGCTGACCGACGAAGCACTCAAAGCCGATCCGAAAGAAGTCACCAGCCTTGGCTTGCTCGGTATTGCTGCCTTTGAAAGTCAGCGTTATCAGGACGCCATCGACTACTGGAATCGCCTGCTGGTGCAACTGCCACCGGAGGACAGTTCCCGCGCCGCGCTGCAAGGCGGCATCACTCGGGCCACCGAGAAACTCGAAGCCAGCGGCGGCAAGGTTGCCCAGGCGCCCGCCGCCAAGGTTGCGGCACTGCTCAAGGTGCGCGTGGATCTGGCACCAGAGCTGAAAGCCAAAGTCCAGCCGGGCGACAGCGTATTCATCTTCGCCCGCGCCACCGCAGGGCCTCCTGCGCCATTGGCCGCCAAGCGCCTGACCGTGGCCGACTTGCCGGCGACCGTCGAGCTGGGCGATGCCGACGCAATGATGCCGCAGTTGAAACTGTCGAACTTCCCTGAAGTCCAACTGGTTGCGCGCATCTCCCGCGCCGGCAAACCGACTGCCGGCGAATGGATCGGCCGCAGCCAGCCTCTGGCCAGCAGCACAACGACGCAGCAAACACTGACCATCGACAGCCCGGACAAATGACAGGAAACGCCACTATGACCGCCATCGCACGTATCACCCTGCTCAGTATGGTTTTGGGGTTAAGCGCTTGTGTGGTCCAACCGCAGCAGCCTGAACGGCTGCCACCGATCCCGCCGTCGCAGCCGCGTCCGACGCCGTCCCCGACACCGACACCGGGCAAGCCGAGCATCCCGGCCAAGCCCGCCAAACCGCTGCCACGCACCTCCGCCAGCTTCGCGCCGCCACCGGGTGGCAACAGCCATTGGGACGCCAAACTCGGCGTGTACGTTCTCGATGATCAGACCAACACTTTCTACCGCCAGCGCACGTACTATCGCTGGAACAACGGCTGGAGCCGGTCGATCAGCCCCAACGGGCCATGGGAAGAGACAGACATCCAAGGCGTGCCAGGCGGGTTGGGACGGCAATTCGGGCAGTAAACAGAAACGGCGATCTAAGGATCGCCGTTTTGCTTTCTGGAGTCTGAAAAGATCGCAGGCTTCGCCAGCTCCTACAGGATCGTGTACGACAATGACCGGCGGGTGTACTCGATAAAGGTAGGAGCTGGCGAAGCCTGCGATCTTTTGATCTTGATTGTGTAGCTCAGGGGCGCGGGGTACAGAACACATGCGTCATATACAGCGGTAAAAGAGGATTGCCTCACTCGTATCCTGTCCTTAACGCTTGTGCCTGCTCGGCGAGAAGCGTCATTGCTTGCTCGCTGGCAGTGTCGCGCCGGTTTTTATAGTCCATCAAATCGGCAACGCGCACACGTCGGTGCTTGCCGGTTTTGTGGTAGGACAACTCGCCGGATTCCAGCAGTTTGATCAGGTGCGGGCGTGAGACGTTAAGCAGGTCGGCGGCTTCCTGGGTGGTCAACTCAGCGTGAACCGGGACCACTTTGACGGCGTTGCCCGCTGCTAGCTCAGCCAGAATGTCGACCAGCAACCTGAGGGCTGAGGTGGGCAATTCGACAGTGTGAGCTTCATTCTGCTCGTCGAAAATCTGGATGTGCTGAGTTTCAAATTGAGTCGCAAGATAGGCCGCCAAGGCGCGCTGCCCCTCGATGGCAGCTTGTACTTCGCGCTCCATAGGCAAGGTAATCGGCGGGTGGATGACAGGCGACATGGCGGTTTCCAATATTCTGAGTAATCGAAGTTGGCAGGCTATTCGAATTAATCGAAAATCGCAATAAACGAAATAATCGAAATATCAGACCTCTTTTATCAGCAACCCCTGCACATACTCGCGATCTTGCGGGCGGTGAGGCCGGAGTCGCTCTGGGCGCCCATCCGTAGGGCGATGTCGACGCCTTCTTCCACCAGGTTGACGTTGCGATCGCCCAGCATCAAATCGATGTTCAGGTCCGGGTTCTGATCAAGGAAAGGCCCGAGGTGCGGAACGATAGGCAGCCGGCCGAAGGTCACGGCGGCACAGATCCGTAGGTTACCGCTCAGGCCGCTGGCGGCAACGCGAGCGGCGTTGTCGGCCTCGTCCGCTTCTTCGATGGCACGCTTGGACCGTTCGAAAAAGGCCAGACCAGCTTCGGTGGGTGTCAGGACTCGGGTCGAGCGCAACAGCAGGCTGACCGCGAGACGCGCCTCCAATTGCGCGATGGCTTTCGAGACGGCGGGCTGGCCGATATTCAAGCGCCGGGCGGCGGAAAACGAGCCGGTTTCCACCACATAGACGAAGGTTTCCATTGCGGCGAGGCGGTCCATCCTCAGTCTAATTCCTGCGCAAGACACAAGCGGGCTTGCTCGCGAAAGCGGTGTATCAGTCGACATCAATGGTGAATGTCAGTCCGTCTTCGCGAGCAAGCCAGCTCCCACATTTGATTGGTGTTGTTTATCAGAAAGCTGCTTTGCCCACGGACGCGCCACCGTCTACAAACAAGGTTTGCCCGGTGATAAATCCGCTCTGCTCGGACAACAAAAACGCAATCGCCGCAGCGATCTCTTGCGGCTGCCCCAACCGCCCCATCGGCACGCCGGCGAGATAACGCGCTTCACCTTCGCTGCCCGGCGGATTGTTGGCGCGAAACAGTTCGGTTTCGGTCGGTCCCGGGGCCACGGCGTTTACTGTCACGCCGGTTTGCGCCAGTTCCAGCGCCCAGGATCGAGTGAAGCTGATCAGCGCCGCTTTAGCCGCCGCGTAGGCGGTGCGCTGCGTGATACCCAGCACAGTCAGGCTGGAAATATTCACCACCCGACCCCAGGCCTTGGCGCGCATGTTCGGCAGTAGCGCCTGAGTAGCCTGCAACGCCGAATGCAGGTTGACCCGCATTACGTCGTCGAAGGTATCGAGGTCGATTTCGCCCAGCACCTGCGGGCGCACCAGACCGACGTTATTCACCAGCCCGTCGAACTCATAAGTCCTGGCCAGATCCGCCAGCACTTCCTGAGTCAGTGCCCTGTCGCTCAGATCCAGCGGAAACAGAATGCCGGGAAAGCTCAGGTCGGGCGATCGGGCGATTCCGACCACCCGATGACCCGCGCGGTCCAGGTGCTCCGCGACCGCGCGGCCGATGCCTTTGCTGGCGCCGGTGATGAGAAAGGTACGTCGGGTCATTACACACTCCTTGAAAGAACATGCCGCGGGTCAGGCGGCATTTGTTCGGTTCAGCCGCGAATCGCATCCAGCATCGCGTCAGGCTCAGGACGCTGAGTGTAATCCGTGTTGACCTCGGGGTAACGGATCAGGCTGAGCGAAAGTATTCATTCCTGGGAAGAATGCCGCGGCCCACAATCACACTTTGTAAAACAACCGAGCGTCGCGTTCCGGATTTTTGTGCTTGAGTAAAGATAACTCTAGGGTTATTTTTGTTTGGGCCTGAGCAAGGAGGCGAGTGGTGCAGAGCAGGCTATTGATCAAGGAGTTGGAGGAGGCCGGCTGGATACTGGATCGGATTGCCGGCAGTCATCACCTCTTCAAACACCGATACAACCCGTACACGATACCCGTCCCTCATCCGAAAAAGGATTTGCCGATAGGGACGGTCAAATGCATCAGGAGGCGAGCCGGGTTGTATTGCCCGGGAGCCAGTTATGCAGGAGATCCATAATGCAATATCCAATCTGTATCGAGTGGGGCGACGAGAACACCGCCATCGGTATTCAGATCCCCGATATTCCAGGCGCCGTAACGGCCGGGGATACGTTTGAAGACGCCTATAACGCGGCGGTCGAGATTGCTCACATCATGCTTCAGGAGATTGCGGCTGACGGGGAGTCGATTCCCATGCCTACGTCTGCTGCCGTTCACCGTGGCAATCCCGACTTTGCCGACATGGGCTGGGGAATGCTTGAGCTGGACATCGCGCCGTACATGGGCAAAACCGAGAAGGTCAATGTGACGCTGCCCGGCTATGTGATTCAGCGCATTGATCGATATGTGCGCGAGCACAATGTCAAAAGCCGCTCTTCCTTTCTGGCAGATGCGGCGATGGAGAAGTTGGTTCGACACTGAGTGATATCAAACCCATTGCCTTCGCGGGCGCCTAACCCTTGCCCGCGAAGCTATTGGTGTCTATGCCGTCGCCAGCGAACGCTTCGGCGAAACATTCAAGAACCGCAACAACGCCAACAGCGGAAACGCGCTACCCACAATCACGATCCACAACCAGCCGCCATGTTCATACACCCCACTGGCCACCGAAGAACCAAATGCGCCATCGATGAAGATGCTGGTCATGTACAGCGCATTCAGGCGGCTGCGGCTTTTGGCGTCGAGGGCGTAGACAGCGCGTTGGCCGAGGACCATGTTCATCTGCACGCAGAAGTCGAGCACCACGCCGGTGACCGCGAGGCCGATGACGCTGTAGACCGGGTGGATGAAGGCGGGCAGGAAGCTCAGGCTGGCGAACAGCAGGGCCAGCAGTGAAGCAATGCGAGTGTGGCCGGCATCGTCCAGTCGACCGGCAATGGGAGCGGCGATGGCGCCGATGGCTCCGACCAGGGCGAAGATCGCGATCTGGGTTTGCGACAAGCCATGATTGCGCGCCAGTTCCAGCGGCACGGCAGTCCAGAACAGGCTGAAGGTGGCGAACATGCACCCCTGGTAAAACGCGCGCTGACGCAACACTGGTTGTTGACGCAACAGGGTCCACAGAGACCCCAGCAACTGACCATAAGAAGCGCTGTGATCAGGCTGACGCTTGGGAATCGTCAGCGCCAACACCATGCTGATCGCCGCCATCAACACCGCTGCAATCACAAACATCGCACGCCAGCCAAAATGCTCAGCCACCACACTGGACACCGGTCGCGCCAACAGAATCCCCAGCAGCAAACCGCCCATGATGCCGCCGACCACACGGCCACGCGATTCCTCTGGCGCCAGATGCGCGGCCAGTGGAATCAGGATCTGCACCGACACCGAGCTGAATCCCACCAGCAGCGAGATCAGCAAAAACACGTTTGGCTGATCGGTAAACGCGGCGCCCAACAGACTGGCAATCGCCACCACGGTCGTGATGATCATCGAGCGGCGGTTTTCCAGCAGATCACCCAGCGGCACCAGGAAGAACAAACCTAACGCGTAACCTATCTGGGTCAGTGAAACGATCAGGCTGGCCATGGTGCTGGTCAGGCCGATGTCGGGTGCGATCAGGCCGATGATCGGTTGGGCGTAGTAGATGTTGGCAACGATAGCGCCGCAGCAGAAGGCGAATAGCAGCACCATGCCTCGGGTCATTGTCGCGGTGCCTTGGGGCGCTTGGGTCGCTGGGGTCATAACGGGTTTCGCTGAGCAAAAGAGAATGCGCGCAGGCTAAAGGGCTATCGGAATGGGCAGAAGGGACGCTGACGGCTCAGTCGATTTCGGCGGGCAAGGACGGCGTGACACCGCCGATGTAACTGATTGGCGCAAACCCTGTGGGAGCGAGCCTGCTCGCGATAGCGGCGTGTCAGGCAACAAATTTATCGAATGGGTAAATGTCATCGCGAGCAGGCTCACTCCCACAGGGGATCTTCAGCGAACAAGAGTTTTGTGTTCGACCACAAAAAAGGCGACCTTCTCAGGTCGCCTTTTTCATTGGACTCAGGAATTACTGACCGCTGTAGATCTGATCAAAGATCCCGCCATCATTGAAGTGGGTCTTCTGCACAGTTCGCCAGTCACCAAAGGTCTTTTCTACCGACAGGAAATCCACTTTCGGGAAACGATCGGTGTACTTGGCCAGCACCGCCGGATCACGCGGACGCAGGTAGTTCGCCGCAGCAATCTCCTGACCTTCCGGCGACCACAGGTACTTCAGGTATTCCTCGGCCGCAGCGCGGGTGCCTTTCTTGTCGACGGTTTTATCGACCACCGACACTGGCGGCTCCGCTTCGGCGGAAACACTTGGGTAGATCACTTCAAACTGATCACGACCAAATTCACGGGCAATCATTTCCGCTTCGTTTTCGAAGGTCACCAGCACATCACCAATCTGGTTGGTCATGAAGGTCGTAGTGGCCGCACGGCCACCGGTGTCGAGGACCGGCGCTTGTTTGAACAGCTTGCCGACGAAGTCTTTGGCTTTGCTTTCGTCGCCACCGTTTTTCAGCACATAACCCCAGGCCGAGAGGTAGGTGTAGCGGCCGTTACCCGACGTTTTCGGGTTTGGCACGATCACCTGCACGCCGTCCTTGAGCAGGTCGGGCCAGTCTTTCAGGGCTTTCGGGTTGCCTTTGCGGACGATGAACACGGTGGCCGAGGTGAACGGCGCGCTGTTGTTCGGCAGGCGTGTGACCCAGTTGTCCGGGACCAGTTTGCCGTTGTCCGCCAGGGCGTTGATGTCGGTGGCCATGTTCATGGTGATGACGTCAGCCGGCAGTCCATCGATCACCGAACGCGCCTGTTTGCTGGAGCCGCCGAAGGACATTTGCAGGGTGATGTTTTCGTTGTGCTCGGCTTGCCAGTGTTTCTGGAAGGCAGTGTTGTAGTCCTTGTAGAAATCGCGCATCACGTCGTAGGAAACGTTGAGCAGGGTCGGTGCGGCCTGAGCCATGCTGGTCAGTGCCAGGCCAGCGGCCAGAAATGAGGCGCCAAAGAGTTTTTTCACTGCGCAGTCCTTGTTTTAAAAAGAGTGTTCATAAAGTTTTTATTTAAAAGCGGCAATTTGCCAGCGACTATAACGGGGCTCGCATAGTCCTTTAAAGATTAAAAAGCTCTTTGCTTATTCCAGTTTCTTAAACAGCTGATTACCGCACCGTGAGCAGAATGCTGCGCCATGTTCGTGGTTGTTTTTCTTGCACACCGGGCAGTCATGTTGCAGTTGTTCACCGCGCATCGCGTTAGCCAGTTCGGCGGTAAAAATCCCCGTTGGCACGGCGATGATCGAGTAACCGGTGATCATCACCAATGACGAAATCACCTGACCCAGCGGTGTCTTCGGCACGATGTCGCCGAAGCCCACGGTGGTCAGCGTGACGATAGCCCAATAGATGCCTTTGGGAATGCTGGTGAAGCCGTGCTCCGGGCCTTCGATCACGTACATCAGCGTACCGAACACCGTCACCAAGGTGCAGACGCTGAGCAGAAACACCACGATCTTCTGCTTGCTGCCGCGCAATGCGGACATCAGATAGTTGGCTTGCTTGAGGTACGGGCTGAGCTTGAGCACACGGAAAATCCGCAGCATCCGAATGATCCGGATAATCAGCAGGTACTGCGCATCGGCGTAATACAGCGCAAGAATGCCGGGCACGATCGCCAGCAAATCCACCAGCCCATAAAAGCTGAACGCATAGCGCAGCGGCTTGGGCGAGCAGTACAAACGAAGGCCATATTCGATGGCGAAGATGACCGTGAAGCCCCACTCGATGTACGCCAGCACATTGGCGTAGTTCTGGTGAATGGAGTCGATGCTGTCGAGCATCACGATCACAATGCTGGCGAGGATGATCAACAGCAGAATGCCGTCGAAGCGCTGACCGGCCTTGGTGTCGCTCTGGAAAACCATGACGTAAAGCTCTTCACGCCAGTTTTTGCTGCTGTCCATGGATACCGCCTGAACCAATGATCAGCGAAGCCTAGGTTGATTCTCCTCCAGAGCGCAAGGCGGACGGGTGACAGTGGTCTTGCCGAGCATTTGAACAACCGTGCGGATCAGCCAGCAGGACAGGATGAAAGGCGCGGTCAGCGTGGGCAGACCGATGGCGGCAAACACCGGCGTCAGTAACAGCGCTGATGCAATACCAATGAGCGGTAGCCACGGCAGCCAAGGCTTCTGGCGCTGCGAGCTGAAGGCGAGGGCGGCGAGTACGGCGTTATAGCCACCGAGGCCGCTCAATGCGCTGTAGAAGTCTTGGTGCAGCAGGCTCCAGCCCATGCCCGCGACAGACGCGAACAACGCCCAGCAGAATGCGCGGCGATCAGCGATCAGCAAACCCATGGCAATCATCGCACCGGCCAGCGGATGACCGAGGAACATCACCTGGCCCAGGCCTTTGAGTGGTGCGACGAGCATGTTCAGTGTGTTGATTTCGATCAAATGCGCCTTGGTCAACGGCGTGGCGAAGCACAGCAGCAACCAGCCCAGTCCCACGAAGGGCGCGGTGTAGGCGGGCAGGTATTGGCTGACCCGGGAGCGTTTGAGCCACTGTTGAGTGACCATCGCGCTCAGGCCTCCCGCTGCAATGATCAGCGGCGGCAACATCGCCGACCACGGGAAATAGAGGCTCAGCAGCAAGCCGAGTAAGACACCGTTGTAACTGAACAGCCCGGCCTGTCGATCGGCCTTGGCATAGCCGCGTCGTTGCGCGGTGAGCAGCCCGGCGACACCGCCCAGCAGTGCACCGCCGAGCAGGGCGGGCGCGGTGAAAAGAATGGCCAACAGGCACAGCAGACCGCACAGCGGATGGCGCTGGAGAAAGATCTGGCTGAAGCCGTTGAGCAGGGCAGTGGCCCAGTCGGGGCAGTGGGTGTTGAAGTGGTTGGCAGGCATGATGGAATCTGTGGTGTTTCAGTTAAACCGTGTCGCCTGCTTCGCGAGCAGGCTCGCTCCCACACTGAATCTGTGTTCAGTCGCCAGATTTGTGAACAACACAAATCGACTGTGGGAGCGAGCCTGCTCGCGAAGGGGCCGGTATGGGCGCTAAATCAGCGTCTCAATGCGCAGAGAGTTAGTCGACCCCGGCTGCCCAAACGGCACACCCGCCGTGATCAATAAGGTGTCGCCACGCTTGGCCATGCCCTGCGCCTGGGCAATTTCCAGCGCCGTTGAGCACACTTCATCCACCTGCCGCAGCCGATCATTGACCACCGAATGCACGCCCCACGCCACCGTCAACCGGCGAGCGGTTTGCAGGTTCGGCGTCAGGTTGAGGATCGGCACCGTCGGCCGTTCCCGCGCCGCACGCAAACTCGACGTGCCGGACTCGCTGTAATTCACCAGCACCGCCACCGGCAGCACATTGCTGATACGGCGAATCGCGCAGCTGATCGCATCAGAAACAGTCGCCTCAGCCTTCGGCCGGCTCACGTCGAGTTGCGCCTGATAGTCCGGGCCGTTTTCCACCTGACGAATGATCTTGCTCATCATCTGCACGGCTTCCAGCGGGTACTCACCGGACGCGGTTTCCGCCGACAACATCACCGCATCCGCACCTTCAGCCACGGCATTGGCAACATCGGTCACCTCGGCACGGGTCGGGGCAGGGGAGAAGCGCATCGACTCCAGCATCTGCGTCGCCACCACCACCGGTTTGCCGAGCTGACGGCAGATGCTGATGATGTTTTTCTGAATCTGCGGCACGCTTTCGGCCGGCACTTCCACGCCCAGGTCACCGCGAGCGACCATGATCGCGTCGCTCAATTCGGCGATCTCGCGCAGTTGCGTCACGGCCGAAGGCTTCTCGATCTTGGCCATCAAAAACGCTTTGTCGCCGATCAGTTCGCGGGCCTCGCGGATGTCTTCCGGACGCTGCACAAACGACAGCGCGACCCAGTCCACGCCCAGCTCCAGACCGAAGCTCAAATCGCGACGGTCCTTGGCGGTCAGCGGGCTCAGTTCCAACACCGCTTGCGGCACGTTCACACCTTTGCGGTCCGACAGCTCGCCGCCATTGAGCACGGTGGTGTCGATGGCGTCGGAGTACTTTGTCACCACGCGAAGACGCAACTTGCCGTCGTCCAGCAGCAGGTCCATGCCCGGCTCCAGCGCCGCGATGATTTCCGGGTGAGGCAAGGTGACCCGGCGTTCATCGCCCGGCGTCGGGTCCAGGTCCAGGCGCAGTGCCTGACCGCGATGCAGTTGCACCTTGCCCTCGGCGAACTTGCCGACCCGAAGTTTCGGGCCTTGCAGGTCCATCAGAATGCCCAGCGGATAATTCAGCTGACGCTCGACTTCACGAATCCACTGATAGCGCTGAGCGTGGTCGGCGTGATCGCCATGGCTGAAGTTCAGGCGAAAGATGTTGACCCCGGCCTGCACCAGCTCACGGATGTCGTCGATCCCGTTAGTGGCAGGACCGAGGGTGGCGAGGATTTTAACCTTCTTGTCAGGCGTCATTTTTAGGGCTCTCGAGAATCAGGATGGCACGGAAGTCGTTGACGTTGGTGCGGGTCGGCTCAGTGACGATCAGAGCGTCCAGTGCCTCGAAATAGCCGTAGCCATTGTTGTTGTCCAACTCGTCGCTGGCGCTCAGACCGAGTGCGACAGCGCGGGCGTAGCTGTCCGGGGTCATGATTGCGCCGGCGTTGTCTTCGGAGCCGTCGATGCCATCGGTGTCGCCGGCCAGCGCGTAGACGCCGGGCAGGCCTTTGAGGCTGTCGGTCAGGCTCAGCAGGAATTCGGCGTTGCGTCCGCCACGGCCATTGCCGCGTACGGTGACCGTGGTTTCACCGCCCGAGAGGATCACGCAGGGCGCCGCCAATGGCTGACCGTGCAGCACGACCTGACGGGCGATACCGGCGTGAACCTTGGCCACTTCGCGGGATTCGCCTTCCAGGTCGCCGAGGATCAGCGGGCTGAAACCGGCCTGACGCGCTTTCACCGCCGCGGCTTCAAGCGACTGTTGTGGACGAGCGATCAGCTGGAAGTGACTGCGCGCCAGGCTCGGGTCGCCGGGTTTGACCGTCTCTGATTCCGGGCTCTGCAGCCAGTTGCGCACCGAGGCCGGGACTTCGATGTTGTAGCGCTTGAGGATCGCCAGGGCTTCGGCGGAGGTGCTTGGGTCGGCCACGGTGGGACCGGAAGCGATGACCGTGGCGAGGTCGCCCGGTACATCGGAAATCGCATAGGTATAAACAGTGGCAGGCCAGCAGGCTTTGCCGAGGCGGCCGCCCTTGATCGCCGAGAGGTGCTTGCGTACGCAATTCATCTCGCCGATGGTGGCACCGGATTTGAGCAGGGCTTTGTTGATCGACTGCTTGTCGGCCAGGGTGATGCCGGCCGCGGGCAAAGCCAGCAGGGCAGAGCCACCGCCCGAGAGCAGGAAGATTACGCGGTCGTCTTCAGTCAGATTGCTGACCAGTTCCAACACGCGTTTGGCGACCGCCAGACCGGCAGCATCAGGTACCGGGTGAGCGGCTTCAACCACTTCGATTTTTTCACACGGGGCGCCGTGACCGTAACGCGTCACCACCAGACCCGAGACGTCACCCTGCCAGCAACGCTCGACCACTTGAGCCATGGCGGCCGCGGCTTTGCCAGCGCCGATGACGATCACCCGACCGCTGCGGTCTTTGGGCAGATGGGCTTCGAGAACTTGCTGCGGATGGGCCGCGTCGATGGCTGTGGCAAACAGCTCGCGCAGGAATTGTTGCGGATTGACCGACATGGCGGGTTCCCGGATTTCTTGTTATTGGAGATGTCGGGCCTTGCATCGCCCCCGTAGGAGCGAGGCTTGCCCGCGAACCGGACACCACGGTGTTTCTGCTGCACCGAGGCGATCCCTTCGCGGGCAAGCCTCGCTCCTACAGAGGGACAGGTCGGCCCTCTGTAGCGCGGATGTTACTTATCGCGAATCGAGAAATTCGCCATGTGTTCCAGGCCCTTGATCAGCGCCGAGTGGTCCCAGTTGCTGCCACCGATCGCTGCGCAGGTGCTGAACACTTGCTGGGTGTTGGCGGTGTTCGGCAGGTTGATGCCCAGTTCGCGTGCGCCGGCCAGGGCCAGGTTCAGGTCCTTCTGGTGCAGGCTGATGCGGAAGCCTGGGTCGAAGGTGCCTTTGATCATGCGCTCGCCGTGCACTTCGAGGATCTTCGAGGATGCGAAACCGCCCATCAGCGCTTCACGGACCTTGGCTGGATCGGCACCGTTTTTCGAAGCAAACAGCAGGGCTTCGGCCACGGCCTGGATGTTCAGCGCCACGATGATCTGGTTAGCCACTTTGGCGGTTTGACCGTCGCCGTTGCCGCCCACCAGGGTGATGTTCTTGCCCATCGCCTGGAACAGCGGCAGAACGCGTTCGAAGGCATCGGCATCGCCGCCGACCATGATGCTCAGGGTCGCGGCCTTGGCGCCGACTTCACCACCGGACACTGGCGCGTCGAGGTACTGAGCGCCTTTTTCGTTGATTTTGGCAGCGAAGGCTTTGGTGGCAGTCGGCGAGATCGAGCTCATGTCGATCACGACTTTGCCTTTGCCAACACCGGCCGCAACACCGTCGGCGCGGAACAGCACGTCATCGACCTGCGGGGTATCCGGCACCATGACGATGATGAATTCGGCTTCTTGCGCGACTTCTTTCGGGTTCGCCAGGGCGACGGCGCCACCGGCAATCAGGTCAGCAGGTGCAGGGTCGTGGTGCGCCGACAGGAACAGGCTGTGACCGGCTTTCTGCAGGTTCAACGCCATTGGGTGGCCCATGATGCCGGTGCCGATAAATCCGATTTTAGCCATGAGAAAATCCTCTTGTTTTTGTGTTGCTCAAGCAAATAGGGGAGTGCTGCTTTGGGTGGGATCTGTGTCAGATCGCGTTATGGGTTTTCAACCAGCCCAGACCCGCTTCAGTGGTGGTCAGCGGCTTGTATTCACAGCCGACCCAGCCCTGATAACCAATGCGGTCCAGGTGTTCGAACAGGAAGCGGTAGTTGATCTCACCGGTGCCTGGTTCGTTGCGCCCTGGGTTGTCCGCCAATTGCACGTGGTTGATTTCGCCCAGGTGTGATTGCAGGGTGCGGGCCAGGTCGCCCTCCATGATTTGCATGTGGTAGATGTCGTATTGCAGGAACAGGTTGGCGCTGCCGACCTGTTCGCGAATCGACAGGGCTTGCGCGGTGTTGTTCAGGTAGAAACCCGGGATGTCGCGGGTGTTGATCGCTTCCATCACCAGTTTGATGCCCGCCGCTTGCAGCTTGTCGGCGGCGTACTTGAGGTTGGCGACGAAGGTTTTTTCCACGGTGGCATCGTCGATGCCTTGTGGACGAATACCGGCCAGGCAGTTGACCTGGGTGTTGCCCAACACTTTCGCGTAGGCAATCGCCAGGTCGACACCGGCGCGGAACTCTCCAACCCGATCCGGCAGGCACGCGATACCGCGCTCACCCTTGGCCCAGTCACCGGCCGGCAAGTTGAACAACACCTGGGTCAGGCCGTTGGCATCGAGCTTGGCTTTGATCTCGGCGGAGCTGAAGTCGTAAGGGAACAGGTATTCGACACCACTGAAGCCGGCCTTGGCGGCAGCTTCAAAACGGGCAAGAAAATCCTGCTCGGTGAACAGCATGGACAGGTTGGCTGCGAAACGCGGCATGGTGGTCTCCTGTAAAAATAGGTGCCTGTAGCAGCTGCCGAGGGACGAGGCTGCGTTGGGCTGCGAAGCGGCCCCCGACGGCGGTCCTGCGGACACGCAACGCAGCCTCGTACCTCGGCAGCTGCTACAGGTATCAGGTCGTCTTAATCGAGCAACGAAATCGCGGTTGGCGCATCGTTGCCGACCAGCGCCAGGTCTTCGAATTCGTTGACGGCGTTGATCTCGGTGCCCATGGAAATGTTGGTCACACGCTCCAGAATAATCTCGACGATCACCGGCACCTTGAACTCTTCGATCAGCTCCTGAGCCCTGCGCAGGGCAGGCTGGATCTGACCCGGTTCGAACACACGCAGCGCCTTGCAGCCGAGACCTTCGGCAACCGCGACGTGGTCGACACCGTAACCGTTGAGTTCCGGAGCGTTCAGGTTGTCGAAGGACAGCTGCACGCAGTAGTCCATGTCGAAACCGCGCTGAGCCTGACGGATCAGCCCCAGGTACGAGTTGTTCACCACCACGTGGATGTACGGCAGCTTGAACTGCGCGCCCACCGCCAACTCTTCGATCATGAACTGGAAGTCATAGTCGCCCGACAGCGCCACAACTTTACGGGTCGGATCAGCCTTGACCACGCCCAGCGCTGCCGGAATGGTCCAGCCCAGAGGACCTGCCTGACCGCAGTTGATCCAGTGACGCGGTTTGTAGACGTGCAGGAACTGCGCGCCGGCAATCTGCGACAGACCGATGGTGCTTACATAGCAAGTGTCTTTGCCGAACACTTGGTTCATCTCTTCGTACACGCGCTGCGGCTTGACCGGCACGTTGTCGAAGTGGGTCTTGCGGTGCAGGCTGGCCTTGCGCTGCTGGCAGTCTTGCAGCCAGGCGCTGCGGTTTTTCAGCTTGCCGGCGGCTTGCCATTCGCGAGCGACTTCGATGAACACGGTCAGCGCGGCAGCGGCGTCGGACACGATGCCCAGGTCCGGGGTGAACACGCGGCCGATCTGGGTCGGTTCAATGTCAACGTGGATGAACTTGCGGCCTTCGGTGTAGACGTCGATCGAACCGGTGTGACGGTTGGCCCAACGGTTACCGACGCCCAGCACCACGTCCGACTTCAGCATTGTCGCGTTGCCGTAGCGGTGCGAGGTTTGCAGGCCAACCATGCCGACCATCAACGGGTGATCGTCCGGAATCGTGCCCCAGCCCATCAGGGTCGGGATCACCGGGATACCGGTCAGCTCGGCAAACTCCACCAGCAATTCGCTGGCGTCGGCATTGATGATGCCGCCACCGGCCACCAGCAACGGACGCTCGGCCTGATCGAGCATGGCCAGGGCCTTCTCGATTTGCACGCGGTTAGCGGTTGGCTTGGCCAGCGGCAGTGGTTCATAGGCGTCGATGTCGAATTCGATTTCAGCCATCTGCACGTCGAACGGCAGATCGATCAGCACCGGGCCTGGACGGCCGGAGCGCATTTCGTAGAAGGCTTTCTGGAACGCGTAAGGCACCTGACCCGGTTCCATGACGGTGGTTGCCCACTTGGTCACTGGCTTGACGATCGAGGTGATGTCGACAGCCTGGAAGTCTTCCTTGTGCATACGGGCGCGGGGGGCCTGGCCGGTAATGCAAAGAATCGGGATCGAGTCGGCCGAGGCGCTGTAGAGCCCGGTGACCATGTCGGTACCGGCAGGTCCCGAAGTGCCGATGCACACGCCGATGTTGCCGGCCTTGGTGCGGGTGTAGCCCTCGGCCATGTGCGAGGCGCCTTCAACGTGGCGAGCGAGGACGTGATCGATGCCACCGACCTTCTGCAAGGCGGAGTACAGCGGGTTGATCGCGGCGCCCGGGATGCCAAAAGCGGTATCAACTCCTTCACGGCGCATCACCAGAACGGCGGCTTCGATTGCTCTCATTTTGCTCATTGTTTTGTGCCTCTTACGTTTTGTAATTGTATACAAGTGGCTTTGCGCAGAGTGTATTCACGGCGGACGGCGCAGGTCAATCCATTTTCTCAAGCGGCCGTTTCATTCGTCGGAAGCCCGATCTACTGTGGCGTTTCGTCGCATGTGGCGCTTTTCGAGAATTATTGTATACAAAAAAATAACTCATTGTGTTCTATTTGTTGCATCGGACTTCTGAACAAAACGCAGTCCAGCAGCTTTCCCTATAACAAAATGAGGACGGCACCATGAGCGCTTTAACCTTGAAAGTCGCAGTTAACCTGGCCAATCAGGCTATCTCCGCCGGGCGTGCAATCTCGGCGGCTCCATTGACCATCGCAGTACTGGATGCGGGTGGACACTTGGTCACCCTGCAGCGTGAAGACGGGGCCAGCCTGCTGCGCCCGCAGATCGCCATCGGCAAAGCCTGGGGCGCCATCGCCCTGGGCAAAGGTTCACGCCTGCTGGCGCTGGACGCACAGCAACGACCGGCGTTTATCGCCGCTTTGAACAGTCTGGGGCAAGGCAGCGTTGTGCCGGCACCGGGCGGTGTATTGATTCGGGATCAGGACGGGAATGTGCTCGGGGCTGTTGGTATCAGCGGTGATCTTTCTGATGTTGATGAGCAATGTGCGATCAACGCGATTGAGGCGTTGGGGTTGCAGGCGGATGCCGGGGTGACTGCTTGATTATTGGGTGATTGATCTACCGCTATCGCCAGCCTGCTGGCGATGGTGCTCTGCCAGACACATCCTGCCAAAAGTCTGCCCCCGCCTTTTAGTCATCACAAGACTAGGCTTTTTTTGATTTCATCATGAAAAGGGCAATGGAATGCCGGATTTACCAGCTTCAAACCGTCTGCGCATCGGCCGCTATGCCGAGCAAAACCGCATCTATCTCTTAACGACAAACACACTCGAGCGAGAACCTGTTTTCAAGGACTTCACCTTGGGCAGATTAGTCGTCTCGCAATTTCGCGCTGCGCAGGACCAAGGTTGTGCAAACTCACTGGCCTGGGTCGTCATGCCGGATCATTTTCATTGGCTGATCGAATTGCAGCGGGGGTCGCTGTGCGGACTGATGCAAAAGACCAAGTCTTTGAGTACCAAGGCAGTGAATCTGTCTGCCGGCCGTAGGGCCAGTCTTTGGCAGCGAAGTTTTCATGATCGAGCGCTGCGTCGTTAAGAGGACTTGGTAAAGGTTGCCCGGTATGTTGTGGCTAACCCGTTGCGGGCCGGGTTGGTCGAGCGGCTTGGCGACTATCCGCTGTGGGATGCGATCTGGGTTTGATCCAAAAACCGAGTCCTCCCCATCGCCAGCAGGCTGGCTCCCACAGGTGGATTATCTGAGTGTCAGAGATCCATTGTGGGAGCCAGCCTGCTGGCGATGGGCGCGCCACGGTGTATCAGTCCGGCTCACACCCCTTGAGCACCAACCGGATAATCGTCTGCGCCGCCGCTTCATAATCAGCCTCATCGAGCTTGGCCTTTCCGGTCACTGCGGAAATCTGCCAGTCGAAGTCGGCATAGGTCTGGGTCGCGGCCCAGATGCTGAACATCAGGTGGTTGGGGTCGATCGGGGCAATCTGGCCGCGATCGATCCAGGTCTGGATGCAGTCGATGTTGTGCTTGGCCTGGCCGTTGAGTCGTTCAACCAGATCCGCGCTCAGGTGCGGGGCGCCGTGCATGATTTCGCTGGCGAACACCTTGGAGGCGAAGGGCAGGTCGCGGGAGATGCGGATTTTCGAGCGGATGTAGCCGCTCAGCACTTCACTGGGCACGCCGTCGGCGTTGAACGGTGTCGAGGCCTTCAGAATCGGTTCGATGATGCTTTCCAGGACCTCGCGGTAGAGGTTTTCCTTGGATTTGAAGTAGTAGTAGACGTTGGGCTTGGGCAATCCCGCCTTGGCTGCGATGTCACTGGTTTTGGTCGCAGCGAAGCCCTTGTCGGCAAACTCTTCACTGGCGGCACGCAGGATCAGTTCTTTGTTGCGCTCGCGGATGGTGCTCATAAACCAGGGGGTTCCTTGCCTGTTCTGGCGGTTGCGCATGGTAGCACCGGCCTCGCGCGGCGCTCAAGAATGCCCCGTGCGGTCCCCGGCCGCGCTATGCTGCGCGGCATTCAATCAAGAAGGAAACCTGATTCATGGCAGGAAGCAGTTTGCTGTTGCTGATCGACGACATCGCCGCGGTACTCGACGATGTGGCGTTGATGACCAAAATGGCCGCCAAGAAGACTGCTGGCGTGCTCGGCGACGATTTGGCGCTCAATGCCCAACAGGTTTCCGGTGTGCGTGCTGAGCGGGAAATCCCGGTGGTATGGGCGGTGGCCAAGGGCTCGTTTCTCAACAAGCTGATCCTGGTGCCCTCGGCGTTGGCCATCAGCGCGTTCATTCCCTGGCTGGTCACGCCGTTGTTGATGATCGGTGGCGCGTACCTGTGTTTCGAAGGTTTCGAAAAACTGGCCCATAAATTCTTGCACAGCAAGGCTGAAGACCAGGCCGAACATGCCGAACTGGTCGAGGCCGTGGCTGATCCGGCGGTCGATCTGGTGGCGTTCGAGCAGGACAAGATCAAAGGCGCCATCCGCACCGACTTCATTCTCTCTGCAGAAATCATCGCCATCACTCTGGGTACCGTGGCTGATGCTTCGCTGACCCAACAAGTCATCGTGCTTTCGGGCATTGCCATCGTCATGACCATTGGCGTGTATGGCCTGGTGGCCGGCATTGTCAAACTCGACGACCTCGGCTTGTGGCTGACTCAGAAGCCTGGACAGATGGCCAAAAGCATTGGCGGCGGGATCCTGCGTGCGGCGCCGTACATGATGAAAAGCCTGTCGGTGATCGGCACGGCGGCGATGTTCCTGGTGGGTGGCGGAATACTCACCCACGGCGTGCCGGTGGTTCATCACTGGATTGAGAGTGTCAGCGCAGGGGCGGGCGGTGCTGGGTTTATCGTGCCGACGTTGCTGAATGCGGTGGCGGGGATTGTGGCGGGGGCGGTGGTGTTGGCGGGTGTGATGGTTGCCAGCAAGCTCTGGAAAGCAGTGAAAGGCTGAAGACAACCACAGAGGATTTGTGGAAAGTCTAGAAATGAAAAAGGCCATTCGATTCGCATCGAACGGCCTTTTTTGTTGCCGATGGATTTACTCGGCGATCTGCAACTTGCGCGACTCGGTGTACACGTAGCGCACTTTCTCGTACTCGAACGGCGAGTTCAGCTGGCCATAGCGGAAGCTATTCTGGTGACGCTTGTCGAC
This sequence comes from Pseudomonas sp. PMCC200344, assembly GCF_030053095.1. Taxonomy (NCBI): domain Bacteria; kingdom Pseudomonadati; phylum Pseudomonadota; class Gammaproteobacteria; order Pseudomonadales; family Pseudomonadaceae; genus Pseudomonas; species Pseudomonas sp. PMCC200344. The sequence continues at coordinate 1,893,158 of NZ_CP125618.1, forward strand.
GCCGCGCAGTAGCCAGACCTCAGGATGGTTGGAGCTGACTTCGGAGACGTTCAGGAAGTTGATTGCCGATTCCGCGCTGAAGTCCGCCACCAGGCCACCGGTGTCGCGGATGTTCGAAGGGCCGAGGATCGGCAACACGAAGTAGGCGCCGCTGGGTACACCGTAGAAACCCAGCGTCTGGCCGAAGTCTTCGCTCTGGCGCGGCAGACCCATGGCAGTGGCCGGGTCCCACAGGCCGGCGATGCCGACGGTGGTGTTGAGGAGCAGGCGCGCGGTGGTTTCCATCGAGCGCTGCCCCTTGAACTGCAGCAAGCTGTTCAACAGGTTCGGCACATCACCGAGGTTGTTGAAGAAGTTGCTGACGCCAGTGCGCAGGAAACTCGGTGTGATGTAGCGATAGCCGTCAACCACTGGCAGGAACACCCATTGGTCGAAGCGGTAGTTGAAGTGGTAGACGCGGCGGTTCCACTCTTCCAGCGGGTCGTAGACGTTCAGCGCGTTAAGCGTCGAGCGTTCGAATTCGCGCTGATCCAGCCCCGGGTTGATTTTGAGTTTGCTCAGCGGCTCCTTGAAGCCGTCACTGTCGATGACAACCGGTGCGTTGGCTTTGCTGTTGTCGGCATTGGCGACGCCTGCACAGAGTAACGCTGCGATAAGCAGGAGGTGTTTAGCCACGGAAGAACTCCAGCATGGCGTCGCTGTTGACGCGGTAATTAAGGTTGCCGCAATGGCCGCCCAGTGGATAAACGGTCAAACGATCGCCAAAGGTCTTGCGCAGGAAACCGAGGTCGCCAGGGCCGAGGATCACGTCGTCGGCGTTGTGCATGACGGCGATTTTCGGGCTGTCATGCAGGTAATCCTTGAGCGCATACAAACTGACCTGGTCGATCAGTTGCAGCAGGCTGCCGCCGTCGGTGCGGGCGCGCCACATCGGGATGACCTGTTCGGTGAGGTAGCAGTCGAAGTCGCACTGCAGCGCGCGTTTGAGGAACGGCGTGAGGGTGGTGCCTTCGGTGATCGGGTATTTCGGTGGCGTGATCAGGCCGCGCCGGTTGATCAGGTCCGAGGTGAAAGCAATGTCGGCGGCCGAGAAGCGGAACGAGGTGCCGATCAGCATGGCCATCTGTTCGTTGCTCAGGTGCTGCTTGGACTGCTGAAAGTCGTAGAGCAGCGCATCGTTGAGGTCGATGTAGCCTTTCTGCTGGAAGTAACGGGTCAGTTTGTCCAGCACCAGCTCGTAGAAAGTGGTGGTGTTGTTGATGCCCTTGACCTCTGTCTGGACGAGCTTGTCCAGGTTGGTGATCGACGTGTAGAGGTTGACCGGCGGGTTGAGCAGCAAGACTTTCTTGAAGTTGAAGCTGCGGCGGGTTTCGTCCAGGTGCGCGACGAATGCCGCGTCCAGTGCGCCCAGGCTGTAGCCGGTCAGGTAGTAATCAGTGACAGGGACTTTCGGGTTTTGTGCCCGCACAGCCTGCATTACCCGGTACATGTCTTCGGCGTCTTCCTTGGTGATGCCGGGTGTGGCGAAGCGTGAGGCGGCGCTCATGAAGTCGAAGCTGGTGGGCGACGACAGTTGCACCACATGGTAGCCGGCCTTGTAGTAGAGCTTTTTCAGGTACTCGTTGAGGCTGCTGTCATAGCGCGCGCCGGTGCCGGAGATCAGGAAGATCAACGGTGCGGCTTTGTCCTGGGTGGCGATGCGATAGGTGAGTTTTTTCACCGGCCAGAAGTTATCCGGCAGGTCGAACTCACGCTCCGGGCGCAACCTGACGCTGCGGTCGGCCTGATTGATGTCGTCATCCAGCGGCAACTCCGGGCGCAAGTGCGGCGGTGTCGTGGCAATGGTCGCCTCGAACGGGTTGGTCAAGGGATAGCCATAACTGGCGGCGTCGATGTCGACCGCCAGTGCGGACGCACTCAAAATAAGGCCGCCAAACAGGGCGGCGAAGCGCAAGGAACGGAGCATGACTAGATCTCTTAGAGAAAGGTGCCGAATGAAGTTCGCAGGCTATGACCACGGGGTTTGCGCCAAAGTGCCATGGATCGGCACCAATCAGGACTAATTTCGGAGTAATAGTAGCTGGACGATACACTTTGCAGCTATTTCGTGACCAATTATCTCTTACATGCGTTTGCTTACCGCTGGCGGGGGATTAAGCTGGCCGCCGTTTTCGTTTATTGGAGTGCTTCATGTCCCGCCGTCTGCCTGTGATTCTGCTGCTCGTTCTCCTGCCGTTATGGCTGGCCGCCAGTTATGGCGCGCGTTATGGCTTTATGGAGGATGCTCAATGGGTCGGCATCTGCGTGGACGAAGCGAGTCGCTGGGAATGCCAGGTTCGTTCGAGCCTGGGCCTGATGATTCACTTCAATGTCTTGGGCTTCGCGGCATTGGCGGCAGCCGTTATCGGTTTTGTGCTACCGGGCCGGGCAGGGTGGTGGTTGGCCGTGCTCGCGCTGGTGTTCGGGTTTCCGGCGCTGGCGTTGTACAACACGACATTGGCTGTTTTTGCGGTGGTGATTGCCGGGTTGCGGTTGGTTCGGGAAAACCGCGTCGCCTGACACAGAAAGATCGCAGCCTGCGGCAGCTCCACACAGGAATACGCGTTTCCCTGTAGCTGCCGCAGGCTGCGATCTTTTGATCTTGCTTGATGATTATCCTTTGCGAACCCGCAAACTGCGCCACAACGCTGCAACCATCAACACACTCACCAGCGCCCAACCCCAGGCCTGCTGATTCTGCAAACCTTCACGATACAGCTGCGGCGCAATGCCAGCACCGATGATGAAGGTCAGCAGGGCAATCTCCCGACGCGGCACGCTCACCGGGCGGCACAGATAGACCAGCGCCGGCAGGATGAATGCGACACTCGGGAAGCTGCGATAACGCGGATCGAACACCAGCTCCAGCATCGTCACCGCAGCGGCAAACCCGGCCACAGCGAGCAACCAGCCCGCCCGACGTTCCAGCGCATTGAACGCCCGTCCGCGCCAATCAGTGCGAGCGCTCAGCGTCAGTGCCGCATGCGCCAGCACCAACACATTCAAAGCCGTCAGCAAAGCGACCCACAACCATTCACTGGTAAACCGCGTAGTGACACGGGCCAAGTCGCCCCAGGCGCCAATCGAGCAAGCGGCCAGCGCACCCAGCAGCGGTAGAACCAGCGCTGCGCGAGTGCTGCGTACACGGCCGCCGAGGATCAACGTGCCAAGGAAGATCAAACCACCCACCACCAGCCACTGGGTCCAGTAAGGCACGTTCGACACCGGACCGGCGAGCACACCTTTGTCCTGGCGATCGGCATCGAACAGCCCCCAGTAACCACCGACCGCACCTTCGCTGGCGCGTTTCCACGGCTGGTCGAAGGCTTCGATCAGGTTGTAATGCCAGCCTTGCTGCTCCGCCATGATGACAAAAGCACGAATGAACTTGGCTTCATTGACCCGGCTCGGCAGGGCGGTTTCACGCTGACGGCCTTCGCTGGGCCAGCCGGTTTCGCCAATCATCACGTCCTTGGGTGCGAACTTGTTGCCGAACACCTGACGTACTTCGGCCACATGCTGCAGGGCGGCGTCGATATTCGACGGGTCATCTTCCCAGTACGGCAACAAATGGATGGTCAGGAAGTCCACCGCCGGGGCGATTTCCGGGTGCTTGAGCCAGAACTCCCAGACGTCGGCGTAAGTGACAGGTTGTTTGACCTGGCTTTTGACTTTATCAATGAGCTTGGCCAACTGCGCGCCGGTGATTTCCTTGCGCAACAGGGTTTCGTTGCCGACGATCACTGAGGTCACCACGTCCGCGTTGGCGTTGGCCGAGGCGATCAGCAGGTCGACCTCCTTGGCGGTGTCCACCGGGTTGCTGTTGACCCAGGCGCCGATCATCAGCTTCAGCCCGTGCTTGCGCGCCAGGGCGGGCAAGGCTTCGAGGCCGGTCATGGAATAGGTGCGGATGCATTCGAAGCTTTTGGCCAGCAGCGCGAGGTCGGCGTCCATGCGCTCGGGGCGCAGTTTGAACGGCTGATCGAACGGCGATTGGTCCTTGTCGAACGGGGTGTAGGAGGCGCATTGCAGCTTGTGCGTCGCGCTGGCCACGTCCGGCAGCACCACCGGTTTACCGAGGCCGTACCAGAAGCCACCGAGGGCAAAAAGCCCCAACAGGCAGGCGAATAGATAAGCAAAAAAAGGAAAGCGTGATGTCGCGGGCATGGTCAGGCCGTCTGGGAGCAAAGCCGCGCATGTTACCTTCATTTGCCGCGTGCTTGGTGGCCTGCATACTTTTGACATGCAAAGTTTGGGCGGATTGGCCGGCGGACTTCCGGTGGTCTAGATTAATGGCGTTCTGATGTCGTTTCTCGATGCCTTGAGGTCGCTGGCAGAGAAGGACGCCATTGTCGTGAGGTTGATTATCGACGCATCAGTGCTCTCATAGATAAATCGCGCTGATGTTCGGATGAGTTTGCGGTGGGCGTGATGGGGGCGCTGTGCACCATAACAATACGTTGACGCGACTCGGCATCCGTCGAGCGCAGCACTTTCGGGGAAGTAACGATGAAGATGCGACGACTCTTGGGCGCAGGTGCCGCTTTGGTGCTGGCGATCAGTTCTACTGTAGTCAGCGCCGAAGGCAAGGCAGTGACTATCGGTTATGTCGACGGCTGGTCGGACAGTGTCGCCACGACCAACGTGGCCGCTGAAGTGATCAGGCAGAAACTCGGTTATGACGTGAAACTGCAAGCAGTCGCCACCGGGATCATGTGGCAGGGCGTGGCCACTGGCAAACTCGATGCCATGATGTCTGCATGGCTGCCTGTGACTCATGGTGAATACTGGACCAAGAACAAGGATCAAGTCGTCGATTACGGTCCGAACTTCAAGGACGCGAGAATCGGCCTGATCGTGCCGGAGTACGTCAAAGCTAAAAGTATTGCCGATCTGAAAACCGACGACAGCTTCAAAAGTCGTATCGTCGGCATCGACGCCGGTTCGGGCGTAATGCTCAAGTCCGAGCAGGCAATCAAGGACTACGATCTGACCGGCTATCAACTCAAGGCCAGTTCCGGCGCCGGCATGATTGCCGAGCTGACCCGTGCCGAGAAGAAAAACGAATCCATTGCTGTCACCGGTTGGGTGCCGCACTGGATGTTCGCCAAGTGGAAACTGCGCTTCCTGGACGACCCGAAAGGCGTTTATGGCGCGGCTGAAACCGTAAACAACATCGGCAGCAAAGAACTGGCAACCAAGGCTCCGGAAGTTGCCAAGTTCCTGAAGAACTTCCAGTGGGCGTCGAAAGACGAAATCGGCGAAGTCATGTTGGCCATTCAGGACGGTGCCAAACCTGAAGCCGCCGCGAAGGAGTGGGTGGCCAAACACCCGGAACGCGTTGCAGACTGGACCAAATGATTTGAACTGACGCGTCTAGTCAGCACTTTACAGGGCCGCTTGGTATCGCTTCCAAGCGGCCTTTTGCATTTCCGTAGGAGCACGGCTTGCCAGCGATGGCGCCCTCAAAATTGCCATCGCCGGCAAGCCGTGCTCCTACAGGGGGAACAAAACTGTCATGTCGTTCTAATACTAAGGTCGTCTGGAACCAGTTCCGCAGCCGCATAGAGTGGATAACGTTCCAACTTCATCTGTGCTGCGAGGATAAAAACAATGAACGACAGCATTTACCTCTCGATTCAAAACAGCCCGCGCTTCAAGGAGCTGGTTAGTAAGCGAGAAAGGTTCGCCTGGATTCTTTCGGCGATCATGCTTGGGCTTTACTCCGGTTTCATCCTTTTGATTGCTTACGGGCCGCATATTCTGGGGGCAAAAATTAGCCCCGAGTCTTCGATTACCTGGGGGATACCGATTGGTGTCGGGTTGATTCTCTCGGCCTTTATCCTGACTGCAATCTACGTACGACGCGCCAATGGCGAATTCGACGACCTGAACAATGCGATTCTCAAGGAGGCTCAGCAATGATCCGGCGTCTAATGGCTCTATTGAGCATCGCAGCTTTCGCGCCTGGTGCCTGGGCCGCTGAAGCCCTGACTGGTGAAGTCAACAAACAACCGCTTAACGTCTCTGCGATTTTGATGTTCGTAGCGTTCGTCGGTTTGACCCTGTGCATCACCTACTGGGCTTCCAAGCGCAACAATTCGGCAGCCGACTACTATGCGGCGGGTGGCAAGATCACCGGCTTCCAGAACGGTCTGGCGATTGCCGGTGACTACATGTCGGCGGCGTCCTTCCTGGGTATTTCCGCCCTGGTGTTCACTTCCGGCTACGACGGCCTGATCTACTCGATCGGGTTCCTGGTGGGCTGGCCGATCATTCTGTTCCTGATCGCCGAGCGCCTGCGTAACCTGGGTAAATACACCTTTGCCGACGTGGCGTCCTATCGCCTTGGGCAAACCCAGATCCGCACGTTGTCCGCTTGCGGCTCGCTGGTGGTGGTGGCGTTCTACCTGATCGCGCAAATGGTCGGTGCCGGCAAGCTGATTCAACTGCTGTTCGGTCTCGACTATCACATTGCAGTGATCCTGGTCGGTGTCCTGATGTGCATGTACGTGTTGTTCGGCGGCATGCTGGCGACCACTTGGGTGCAGATCATCAAGGCAGTGTTGCTGCTGTCCGGTGCCTCGTTCATGGCGCTGATGGTGATGAAGCACGTCAACTTCGACTTCAATGCGCTGTTTTCCGAGGCGATCAAGGTTCACCCTAAAGGTGAGGCGATCATGAGCCCCGGCGGTCTGGTGAAAGACCCGATCTCCGCGTTCTCCCTTGGCCTGGCACTGATGTTCGGTACCGCTGGCCTGCCGCACATTCTGATGCGCTTCTTCACCGTGAGTGACGCGAAAGAAGCTCGCAAGAGCGTGCTGTATGCAACCGGCTTCATTGGCTACTTCTACATCCTGACGTTCATCATCGGCTTCGGCGCGATCCTGCTGGTCAGCACCAACCCTGCCTTTAAAGATGCTGCTGGCGCGCTGTTGGGCGGCAACAACATGGCGGCGGTGCACCTGGCTAACGCGGTCGGTGGCAGTATCTTCCTGGGCTTCATCTCGGCAGTCGCGTTCGCAACCATTCTGGCTGTAGTGGCTGGTTTGACGCTGGCCGGCGCTACGGCGGTGTCTCACGACCTTTACGCCAGCGTGATCAAGAAGGGCAAGGCCAACGACAAGGACGAGATCCGCGTCTCGAAAATCACCACCATCTTTCTGGGCGTGCTGGCGATCGGTCTGGGCATTCTGTTCGAAAGCCAGAACATCGCGTTCATGGTGGGCCTGGCGTTCTCCATCGCGGCGAGCTGTAACTTCCCGGTGCTGCTGCTTTCCATGTACTGGAAGAATCTGACCACGCGTGGTGCGATGATCGGCGGCTGGTTGGGTCTGATCAGTGCCGTTGGTTTGATGGTGCTTGGGCCAACCATCTGGGTGCAGATCCTGCATAACGAGAAGGCTATCTTCCCGTATGAGTACCCGGCGCTGTTCTCCATGGCCATTGCGTTTATCGGGATCTGGTTCTTCTCGATTACAGACAAGTCGACCGCGGCTGACAATGAGCGGGCGCTGTTCTTCCCTCAGTTTGTTCGTTCGCAGACGGGCTTGGGGGCGAGTGGGGCGGTTTCTCACTAAGGTTTCAGGTTTGCTTATATAAGCTGCGTTAAACAGAAATGCCCCGGTCGAGAGATCGGGGCTTTTTTTGTTGGGCGGTTTGATTGTGTACATATCCGTTGCTGCGGTAACGGCTGATTATGGTTTCGCTTTTACAGCCAGCCCTTTCAAGGTCTTTTGACTTTCGCGGCTTTGAGCACCCGATCCGTCGACACGTGGGCATTCACTGCCTTACCCTCCAGCCATTCTTTGGACTTGAGCACCTTCGGACTTCGTTTGCTTTTGGCGACCGCTTTGGGCTGGACGTTTCGGCCTAGCGTCAGCAGGTACTGAGCCAGCCCTCCTGCGGGGATGGGGAGGGATAAGTGCTCTGGCGGCAAGGCTATTTGCATACCCTCATAACCGCTGCGAACCTGTACCGTCAGGTGAAAGATCGACGCTTCCCAGCCCTCGGGTTGGGTCTGGCAATGAGCCTGTTCGACACTGCGTTTAAGCACGGACAAAACGTTGTAAGCCAACACGGCGGACGCGAACCCCAGCAGGGCGGCTTTGGGGTTGCCCAAGGTTTCGATTTCACTGTCCAGCACCGATTCCAGACGCTGGAACATCCCTTCAATACTCCAGCGACGTCGGTACAAATCGGCGATCTGCTCTGCGCTGATGGTGTCGGGCAAGTTGCTCCAGAAGGACAGCGTGGTGTCGCCGGATTCGGTGGGGTTTTGCAGGTTCAGTTCGACACGCCGCCACTGGCGTCCGCCTTTTACTTCGATGGTTTGCTCGCGCACGCTGGCGGTTGCGACCGGGACAGGCTCCTGCCAGTCGCTTTCTTTAAGCAGGCGTGGATGCTTGCTTTGTTCGCGAATGATGAATGAAGCGCCGGCATCTTCGCAGGCCTCCATGACCGGGAGCGTGCAGTAGAGCCGATCAGCCATCCATAGCTGGCCCGCCGTGGCCTTTTCCAGCAACGGCAGCACGCTGACGCGCTCGCTGGCATAGGCATCTTCACAGGGCTGAAGGTCGACGACTTGGTCGAGATCAGGGTCGTAAACCACGACCGAAAAACCAGGGCGGGCAGCACCTCGTTGGCGGCGCAAAGCGCCCAGACGTTTTTCGCTGGAAGGCAGATGGTTGCCGTCGACGACGCGTAATTGCCAGCCAGGCAAAATGGCCGAGCAACCCAATTCTTGAATCGTCGGAGCCAGGCGCTGCGCGCTACCAGTTACCAACGCGCGCAACAGCGCAGGTTCGGTTCGGCTGACCTTGTCATAAAGCGCCGCCAGGCTGACGGGAAGATCCTCCATCTGCCGCGCGGCGGCGTGTAGGGAGGGCCGCAAACCCAGAGAAACAAGGGACATCAGCTCAATAATGGTCGAAAACAAAAGCTCGCGCGGGTACTGGCGCTGACGATGTTCTTCGAACACCTGATCAACCCACTCTGCCGCAACGGCCTGCTCCAAAACCAATTTGGCCATGACACTGGCCGGTGCTTTTTTCTCGAACCGCGCTAAACCTCTGCCCACATCGTCTCGCCGTCCTGACTGGAGTTTTGAGGATTTTATCAAAGACCTTGAAAGGGCTGGCTGTAAAAGCGAAACCATAATCAGCCGTTACCGCAGCAACGGATATGTACACGACCAAAGACCCAGTCGGCCTTCAGGCCGCTGAACCAGCACAAACAGAAACGGCCTCTATCTACATAGAGGCCGTTCCCGGTGCAACTTTAAGACGTTATCGCAAGACAGGTCTTATTTGCGGTCTTCCAGCTTGGTGATGTCACGCGACTCGTAGCCGGTGTACAACTGGCGCGGACGGCCAATCTTGTACGGGCTGGAGAGCATTTCTTTCCAGTGGGAGATCCAGCCGACAGTCCGCGCCAAAGCGAAGATCACGGTGAACATGCTGGTTGGAATGCCGATCGCCTTGAGGATGATCCCCGAGTAGAAGTCGACGTTCGGGTACAGCGAGCGTTCAATGAAGTACGGGTCGGTCAGGGCGATCTCTTCCAGGCGCATGGCCAGTTCGAGTTGCGGATCGTTGGTGATGCCCAGTTCCTTCAGCACTTCGTCGCAGGTCTGCTTCATGACTGTTGCGCGTGGGTCGCGGTTTTTGTAAACCCGGTGACCGAAGCCCATCAGTTTGAACGGGTCGTTCTTGTCCTTGGCCTTGGCGATGTACTTGTCGATGTTCGACACATCGCCTATTTCATCGAGCATGGTCAGAACAGCTTCGTTCGCGCCGCCGTGGGCAGGGCCCCACAGTGCAGCGATGCCGGCGGCGATACAGGCGAACGGGTTGGCGCCCGAAGAGCCAGCCAGGCGTACGGTGGAAGTCGATGCGTTCTGCTCGTGGTCGGCATGGAGGATGAAGATCTTGTCCATGGCCTTGGCGAGTACCGGGCTGATCGGTTTGATCTCGCACGGAGTGTTGAACATCATGTGCAGGAAGTTTTCCGCGTACGTCAGGTCGTTGCGCGGGTACATCATGGGTTGGCCCATGGAGTACTTGTAAACCATCGCTGCCAGGGTTGGCATCTTGGCAACCAGGCGAATCGCGGAGATTTCGCGATGCTGCGGGTTATTGATGTCCAGGGAGTCGTGGTAGAAGGCCGAGAGGGCGCCGACTACACCGCACATGACGGCCATCGGGTGGGCGTCGCGACGGAAACCGTTGAAGAAAGTTTTCAGCTGCTCGTGAACCATGGTGTGGTTCTTCACGGTGCTGACGAACTGGGCTTTCTGTTCTGCGGTCGGCAGTTCGCCGTTGAGCAGCAGATAGCAGGTTTCCAGGTAGTCCGATTTTTCAGCCAGCTGTTCGATCGGGTAGCCGCGGTGCAGCAGGATCCCGTTGTCACCGTCGATATAGGTGATCTTCGACTCGCAGGCAGCGGTCGACATGAAACCCGGGTCAAAGGTGAAACGGCCCGTGGCCGTCAGGCCCCGAACATCAATTACATCGGGACCAACGGTGCCGGTTAAAATGGGCAGCTCGACGGGGGCTGCGCCCTCGATGATCAACTGCGCTTTTTTGTCAGCCATGTGGCCTCCTATTTATGCTTGAAATCATCAGACAGACCCCCCACGCAGGGCCCGCACCACTATAGTGAGATAAATTCGAATGTCAATTTGCCTAAAGTCTTGCTCCAGAAGGCTTTAACCGGACTTTTTCCTCGAAATTGACTGCCATTTACGCCTTTTATACGACTTGTGCAATGAGCTATTAGGGGAAGGCGATTGCGTTGTCATTAGTAGCCTAACTGTCTATACTCGGCCTCCGACCGCCAGGGGCTTTTGGGCCTGCTTTACTGGGGGTCGCACTCCCTGGGTGGTGGGTACCTGACCAGTGCACTCCCCAACAACTTTGCCCTGATTGTTAGGGGCTCTTCAGTGTGAAAAAAAGCCGTGAATAGCCAACGACCTGTAAACCTAGACCTAAGGACCATCAAACTCCCAGTCACTGCTTACACGTCCATTCTTCACCGAATCTCCGGAATCATCCTCTTTGTCAGCCTGGCCATCATGCTTTATGCATTGGACAAGTCGCTCGACTCGGAAGAAGGCTTCGGTCAGGTGAAAGCGTGTCTGACCAGTCCGCTAGCCAAGCTAGTGACATGGGGCATCCTGTCCGCCTTGCTGTATCACTTGGTTGCCGGTGTGCGCCATTTGATGATGGACATGGGCATCGGCGAGTCGCTTGAAGGCGGCAAACTGGGCTCGAAAATCGTTATCGCCGTTTCCGTGGTGGTAATCGTTCTGGCAGGAGTTTGGATATGGTAACTAACGTCACGAACCTGTCGCGTTCGGGCCTCTATGACTGGATGGCACAACGTGTTTCTGCGGTCGTTCTCGCGGCTTATTTCATCTTCCTGATCGGATACGTCGTTGCCAACCCTGGCATCGGCTACGCCCAATGGCATGAACTGTTCGCAAGCAACTGGATGCGTATTTTCAGTCTCCTGGCCCTCGTTGCCCTCGGCGCTCACGCCTGGGTCGGCATGTGGACCATCGCGACCGACTACCTGACGCCAATGGCGTTCGGCAAGTCCGCGACTGCAATACGTTTCCTCTTCCAGGCGGTATGCGGCGTCGCGATGTTCGCTTACTTCGTCTGGGGTGTGCAGATTCTTTGGGGTATCTGATTCATGTCTACTACAGTTAATACGCTTTCGTTCGACGCCATCATTATTGGCGGCGGCGGTGCTGGTATGCGCGCTGCTCTGCAGCTGGCACAGGGTGGTCACAAGACTGCCGTAGTTACCAAGGTTTTCCCGACTCGCTCGCACACTGTTTCCGCCCAGGGTGGTATCACCTGCGCCATCGCTTCGGCAGATCCGAACGATGACTGGCGCTGGCACATGTACGATACCGTCAAGGGTTCCGACTATATCGGTGACCAGGACGCTATCGAATACATGTGTTCCGTAGGCCCGGAAGCGGTCTTCGAACTCGAGCACATGGGCTTGCCGTTCTCCCGTACTGAACAAGGTCGCATCTATCAGCGTCCGTTCGGCGGACAGTCGAAAGACTTCGGTAAAGGCGGCCAGGCTGCACGTACTTGCGCCGCTGCCGACCGTACCGGTCATGCACTGCTGCACACCCTGTACCAGGCCAACCTGAAGGCCGGCACCGTGTTCCTCAACGAATACTACGGTGTCGACCTGGTGAAGAACGAAGATGGTGCCTTTGTCGGCATGATCGTCATCTGCATCGAAACCGGCGAAACCTCCTACGTCCGCGCTAACGCCACTGTACTGGCGACTGGCGGTGCAGGTCGTATCTACTCGTCCACCACCAATGCCCTGATCAACACCGGTGACGGCGTCGGCATGGCTCTGCGTGCTGGCGTGCCGGTACAAGACATTGAAATGTGGCAGTTCCACCCAACCGGCATCGCCGGCGCCGGTGTACTGGTTACTGAAGGCTGCCGCGGTGAAGGCGGTTACCTGATCAACAAGCACGGCGAGCGTTTCATGGAGCGTTATGCTCCGAACGCCAAAGACCTTGCTGGTCGTGACGTTGTTGCTCGCTCGATGGTTAAAGAAATCATCGCCGGCAACGGTTGCGGTCCGGATGGCGACCACGTAATGCTGAAACTCGATCACCTCGGTGAAGAAGTTCTGCACAGTCGTCTGCCAGGCATCATGGAACTGTCCAAGACCTTCGCCCACGTCGATCCAGCCGTAGCGCCGATTCCGGTCGTTCCAACCTGCCACTATATGATGGGCGGCGTGCCGACCAACATTCATGGTCAGGCAATCACTCAGGATGAAAACGGCGTTGACCAGATCATCCCGGGCCTGTTCGCAGTAGGCGAAGTGGCCTGCGTATCGGTTCACGGTGCCAACCGTCTGGGCGGCAACTCGCTGCTCGACTTGGTGGTATTCGGTCGTGCTGCCGGCCTGTTCCTGGAACAGACCCTGAAAGAAGGCGTCGACTACACCCGCGCTCGCCAGTCCGACATCGACGCTGCCCTGGCACGTCTCGATGGCCTGAACTCGCGTACCGAAGGCGAAGACGTCGCCACCCTGCGTAAAGAGCTGCAAAGCTGCATGCAGAACTACTTCGGTGTGTTCCGTACCGGCGAATACATGCAGAAGGGTATTGCTCAGCTGGCTGATCTGCGTGGCCGTATCGCCAACGTCAAGATCAACGACAAGAGCCAGGCGTTCAACACCGCTCGTATCGAAGCTCTTGAATTGCAGAACCTGCTGGAAGTGGCCGAAGCTACCGCCATCGCCGCAGAGATCCGCAAAGAGTCCCGCGGCGCTCACGCCCGTGAAGACTACGAAGATCGCGACGACGAAAACTGGCTGTGCCACACCCTGTACTTCCCGGGTGACAAGCGCGTTACCAAGCGTGCTGTGAACTTCTCGCCGAAGACCGTTCCGACTTTTGAACCTAAGATTCGGACTTATTAAGGGTGGCCGCCATGTTGCAAGTCAGTGTTTATCGCTACAACCCTGATCAGGACGCTGCGCCGTTCATGCAGGAATTTACGGTCGATACCGGTGGTAAAGACCTGATGGTGCTGGACGTCCTGGCCCTGATCAAAGAGCAGGACGAAGGTTTCTCCTATCGTCGCTCTTGCCGTGAAGGTGTTTGCGGTTCCGACGGCATGAACATCAACGGCAAAAACGCTCTGGCGTGCGTCACGCCGCTGTCTGCTGTTGTAAAAGGTAACAAGCTGATCGTTCGTCCTCTGCCAGGTTTGCCGGTTATCCGTGACCTGGTCGTCGATATGAGCATCTTCTACAAGCAATACGAGAAGGTTAAGCCATACCTGCAGAACGACACGCCGGCTCCGGCCATCGAACGTCTGCAGACCCCTGAAGAGCGTGAAAAGCTCGACGGTCTGTACGAGTGCATCCTGTGCGCTTGCTGCTCGACCTCTTGCCCGTCCTTCTGGTGGAACCCGGACAAGTTCCTGGGTCCAGCTGCTCTGCTGCAAGCGTATCGCTTCCTGGCAGACAGCCGCGACACCAAGACTGCCGAGCGTCTGGCTTCACTGGATGACCCGTTCAGCGTATTCCGCTGCCGCGGGATCATGAACTGCGTCAACGTCTGCCCGAAAGGCCTGAACCCGACTAAGGCCATCGGTCACGTACGTAACATGCTGCTGCAAAGCGGCGTGTGATTCAGCTGCCGTAACCCGGCTGTTGTAAATGTAGTACCGCTGTACCCGTAGATGCTACGGCGCAGGCTTCAACCGGCGCCGTAGTCTTAACCTGAGCAGCAGCTTATAAGGCTGCGGCTCTTATTTTGAAGAAATGAGACAAGCAGGGGCATCCGGGCTGGTACCCGGACTATCAGCGTGATCCTAAGTGGCTTGTTTTAGTCGCTGCATTTGGACTTCTGCAAGTGTGCTCGGTGTCGACGCCGGTGGTGTTCCCCTAACCGAGGGTGACCAAGCATGCAAGAAAGCGTGATGCAGCGCATGTGGAACAGCGCCTACCTATCCGGTAGTAACGCTGCCTATGTGGAAGAGCTCTACGAGCTCTACCTGCACGACCCTAACGCTGTGCCAGAAGAGTGGCGCACCTACTTCCAGAAGTTGCCTGCTGACGGCAACACTGCCACCGATGTTTCGCACTCCACAATTCGCGATCATTTCGTCTTGCTGGCAAAGAACCAGCGCCGCGCCCAACCGGTTTCCGCCGGCAGCGTGAGCAGTGAGCACGAGAAGAAGCAAGTTGAAGTGCTGCGATTGATCCAGGCCTACCGTATGCGTGGCCACCAGGCAGCCCAGCTTGACCCGCTGGGGCTGTGGCAGCGTCCTGCACCTGCAGACCTGTCGATCAATCACTACGGCTTGACCAATGCCGATCTTGATACGACCTTCCGTGCCGGCGACCTGTTCATCGGCAAAGAGGAGGCGAGCCTACGCGAAATTCACGAAGCGTTGCAGCAGACATATTGCCGCACCATCGGCGCTGAATTTACGCATATCACCGATTCCGAGCAGCGCCAGTGGTTCCAGCAGCGTCTGGAAAGCGTGCGCGGCCGTCCAACGTACTCCGCCGACATCAAGAGCCACCTGCTCGAGCGCGTCACCGCCGGCGAAGGTCTGGAAAAATACCTGGGTACCAAATACCCGGGTACCAAGCGTTTCGGTCTGGAAGGCGGCGAGAGCCTGATTCCGATGCTCGACGAGCTGATCCAGCGTTCCGGTTCCTACGGCACCAAGGAAATCGTTATCGGCATGGCCCACCGTGGCCGTCTCAACGTGCTGGTCAACACCTTCGGCAAGAACCCGCGCGAGCTGTTCGACGAGTTTGAAGGCAAGAAGAAGGTCGAGCTGGGTTCCGGTGACGTTAAGTATCACCAGGGCTTCTCGTCCAACGTGATGACCACTGGCGGTGAAGTTCACCTGGCCATGGCGTTCAACCCGTCCCACCTGGAAATCGTTTCCCCGGTGGTCGAGGGTTCGGTTCGCGCCCGTCAGGATCGTCGTAACGACCCTACCGGCGAGAAGGTTCTGCCGATCTCCATCCACGGTGACGCGGCATTTGCCGGTCAGGGCGTGGTCATGGAAACCTTCCAGATGTCGCAGACCCGCGGTTTCAAGACCGGCGGTACCGTGCACATCGTGATCAACAACCAGGTCGGTTTCACCATCAGCAACCCGCTGGACTCGCGTTCCACCGAGTACGCGACCGACGTTGCGAAAATGATCCAGGCGCCGATCCTCCATGTGAATGGTGATGATCCGGAAGCCGTGTTGTTCGTGACCCAGCTGGCCATCGACTACCGCATGCAGTTCAAGCGTGACGTGGTGATCGACCTGGTCTGCTACCGTCGTCGTGGCCACAACGAGGCCGACGAGCCAAGCGGCACCCAGCCAATCATGTATCAGCAGATCACCAAACAGCGCACCACCCGTGAGCTGTATGCCGATCGTCTGACTCAGGGCGGTGTGCTCGACGCAGAGCGTGTTCAGGCGAAAGTCGACGAATACCGCAATGCGCTGGACAACGGTCTGCATGTTGTAAAAAGCCTGGTCAAAGAGCCGAACAAAGAGTTGTTCGTGGACTGGCGTCCGTATCTGGGCCACGCCTGGACCGCGCGTCACGACACTCGCTTCGATCTGAAAACCTTGCAGGAACTGTCCGCCAAGCTGCTGGAAATTCCAGAAGGCTTCGTGGTTCAGCGCCAGGTCTCGAAAATCTACGAAGACCGTCAGAAAATGCAAGCCGGCGGCCTGCCGATCAACTGGGGTTACGCCGAAACCATGGCGTACGCGACCCTGGCGTTCGAAGGTCACCCGATCCGCATGACGGGTCAGGACATCGGTCGTGGTACGTTCTCGCACCGTCACGCTGTCTTGCACAACCAGAAAGACGCGGGTACCTACGTCCCGCTGCAAAACCTGTACAAGGGCCAGCCACGTTTCGACCTGTACGATTCGTTCCTGTCCGAAGAAGCCGTGTTGGCGTTCGAATACGGTTACTCGACCACCACGCCTGAGGCGCTGGTGATCTGGGAAGCCCAGTTCGGTGACTTCGCCAACGGTGCCCAAGTGGTTATCGACCAGTTCATCACTAGTGGCGAGCACAAGTGGGGCCGTCTCTGCGGTCTGACCATGCTGCTGCCGCACGGTTATGAAGGTCAGGGTCCGGAGCACTCTTCGGCTCGTCTGGAGCGTTACCTGCAACTGTGCGCCGAGCACAACATTCAGGTAGCCGTGCCGACTACGCCGGCTCAGATCTACCACTTGCTGCGTCGCCAGGTGATTCGCCCGCTGCGCAAGCCGTTGATCGTCCTGACGCCGAAGTCGCTGCTGCGTCACAAACTGGCCATCTCGACCCTGGAAGATCTGGCCGAAGGTTCGTTCCAGACCGTTATCCCGGAAATCGATACCCTGGACCCGAAAAAGGTCGAGCGCATTGTTCTGTGTAGCGGCAAGGTCTACTACGACCTGCTGGAAAAACGCCGTGCCGAAGGTCGTGATGACATCGCCATCGTGCGTATCGAGCAGCTGTACCCATTCCCTGAGGACGACTTGAACGAAGTCCTGGCTCCGTACACCAACCTCAAACATATCGTTTGGTGTCAGGAAGAGCCGATGAACCAGGGTGCCTGGTACTGCAGCCAACACCACATGCGCCGCATCGTTGGCAATCACAACAAAGCACTCTTTCTCGAGTACGCCGGTCGTGATGCTTCCGCTGCACCTGCTTGTGGTTATGCATCGATGCACGCTGAGCAGCAGGAAAAACTGCTGCAAGACGCCTTTACTGTTTAACGCCTTC
This sequence comes from Pseudomonas sp. PMCC200344, assembly GCF_030053095.1. Lineage (NCBI taxonomy): Bacteria > Pseudomonadati > Pseudomonadota > Gammaproteobacteria > Pseudomonadales > Pseudomonadaceae > Pseudomonas > Pseudomonas sp. PMCC200344. Next base: position 1,910,501 of record NZ_CP125618.1, read on the forward strand.
GCGCACCTGAAACCGAATTTAAGGACCCACAGATAATGGCTATCGAAATCAAAGCCCCCACTTTCCCGGAATCGGTTGCCGATGGCACCGTTGCCACCTGGCACAAAAAGCCGGGCGACGCCGTCAAGCGCGATGACCTGATCGTCGACATCGAAACTGACAAAGTCGTGTTGGAAGTGTTGGCCACCGCTGATGGCGTGCTGGGCGCTATCGTCAAGAACGAAGGCGACACCGTTCTGTCCGACGAAGTCCTGGGCTCCATCGAAGCGGGCGGCGCTGCTGCCGCTCCAGCTGCTGCCGCTGCTCCGGCCGCTGCACAAGCTGCTGCTCCTGCCGCTGAAGGCGAAGATGATCCTGTTGCTGCACCGGCTGCTCGCAAGCTGGCTGAAGAAAACGGTATCAACATCGCTTCCGTTGCCGGCACTGGCAAAGGCGGTCGTGTGACCAAGGAAGACGTTGTTGCCGCTGTAGCTGCCAAGAAAGCCGCTCCGGCTGCCGCGCCTGCCAAGGCTGCTGCTCCTGCCGCTGCTGCTCCAGTGTTCGCTGCCGGCGATCGCATCGAGAAGCGCGTACCGATGACCCGCGTGCGGGCCACCGTCGCCAAGCGTCTGGTTGAAGCTCAATCGAACATGGCGATGCTGACCACTTTCAACGAAGTCGACATGACCGAAGTCATGGCCCTGCGTTCGAAGTACAAGGACCTGTTCGAGAAGTCCCACAACGGCGTGCGCCTGGGCTTCATGTCGTTCTTCGTCAAGGCTGCTACCGAAGCGCTGAAACGCTTCCCGGCTGTCAACGCGTCAATCGACGGTGCTGACATCGTTTACCACGGCTACGCTGACGTCGGTGTTGCTGTTTCCAGCGACCGCGGTCTGGTTGTACCGGTTCTGCGTAACGCCGAACTGATGAGCCTGGCGGAAATCGAAGGCGGCATCGCCACCTTCGGCAAGAAGGCTCGTGACGGCAAACTGTCGATGGACGAGATGACCGGCGGTACGTTCACCATCACTAACGGTGGTACCTTCGGTTCGATGATGTCGACCCCGATCGTCAACCCGCCGCAAGCGGCTATTCTGGGCATGCACAACATTCTGCAGCGTCCTATGGCGATCAACGGTCAGGTTGTTATCCGTCCGATGATGTACCTCGCTCTGTCCTACGATCACCGTCTGATCGATGGCAAAGAAGCTGTGACCTTCCTGGTTACCATCAAGAACTTGCTGGAAGACCCGGCTCGTTTGCTGCTGGATATCTGATTTCGTTGCACGGGCCGTCCAGTGATGGACGGCCCTTCTGTAATGACCAGCTTCGTCCCACGACGGTCCTCAAAAGGGCCCGTCCGGTTTGATTCGAGAAGGAATGACACATGACTCAGAAATTCGACGTGGTAGTGATTGGCGCGGGCCCTGGCGGCTACGTGGCTGCCATTAAAGCAGCGCAACTGGGCCTCTCCACTGCCTGCATCGAGAAATACACCGACAAGGAAGGCAAACTGGCCCTCGGCGGTACTTGCCTGAACGTCGGCTGCATTCCATCCAAGGCGCTGCTGGACAGCTCCTGGAAATACAAGGAAGCCAAAGAAGGCTTCGCGATCCACGGTATCAATCACGCTGGCGTGACCATGGACGTGGCGGCAATGGTTGGCCGTAAAGCCAACATCGTCAAAGGCCTGACCTCTGGCGTTGCCACCCTGTTCAAGGCGAACGGCGTCACTTCCCTGCAAGGCCACGGCAAACTGCTGGCCGGCAAGAAAGTTGAACTGACCAAGCCAGACGGCACCGTCGAAATCATCGAAGCCGAGAACGTGATTCTGGCTTCGGGCTCGCGTCCGATCGACATTCCACCAGCTCCGGTTGATCAGAACGTGATCGTCGATTCGACTGGCGCACTGGAATTCCAATCGGTTCCAAAACGTCTGGGCGTTATCGGCGCTGGCGTAATCGGTCTGGAACTGGGTTCGGTCTGGTCCCGTCTGGGTTCCGAAGTGGTTGTTCTGGAAGCGCTGGAGAAGTTCCTGCCAGCGGCTGACGACGCCGTTTCCAAAGAAGCCTACAAGACCCTGACCAAACAAGGTCTGGACATCAAGCTGGGCGCTCGCGTCACCGGTTCCAAAGTGAACGGCAACGAAGTTGTCGTGAACTACACCGATGCCAATGGCGAACAGAACATCACGTTCGACAAGCTGATCGTTGCCGTTGGTCGCCGTCCGGTGACCACCGAGCTGCTGGCAGCTGACAGCGGTGTGAACATCGACGAACGTGGCTTCGTTTTCGTTGACGACCAGTGCGCCACCAGCGTTCCGGGCGTTTACGCGATAGGCGACGTGGTTCGCGGCATGATGCTGGCGCACAAGGCGTCCGAAGAAGGCATCATGGTGGTTGAGCGCATCAAGGGCCACAAAGCCCAGATCAACTATGACCTGATCCCGTCTGTTATTTATACTCACCCGGAAATCGCGTGGGTTGGCAAAACCGAGCAGGTCTTGAAGGCTGAAGGTGTTGAAGTTAACGTTGGCACCTTCCCGTTCGCAGCCAGTGGCCGTGCCATGGCAGCCAACGACACCGGCGGTTTTGTGAAAGTCATTGCTGATGCCAAGACTGACCGCGTATTGGGCGTCCACGTGATTGGCCCGAGCGCTGCAGAACTGGTTCAGCAGGGCGCGATCGGTATGGAGTTCGGCACCAGTGCCGAAGACCTGGGCATGATGGTTTTCTCCCATCCGACCCTGTCCGAAGCCTTGCATGAAGCTGCTCTGGCGGTGAATGGCGGCGCCATTCACATCGCCAACCGCAAGAAGCGTTAAGACAAGACAATAAGAAACCACGGCGGAAGGCCCGTCGTGAGCCTTGCGTGCAAGACTCACCGCGGAATGTCCGCCGGACGCAGCCTTGCGTAGTTCACCGGTTATCCGGAACACCTACGCAAGCAGCAGTCACAGGTGGTGCGGCACTTGAACAAGTGCAGCACCGAATGCGCAGTACCTAACGAAGACGGTAATAAGCATGAATCTTCACGAGTATCAGGGTAAGCAGCTGTTCGCCGAATACGGCCTGCCAGTATCCCAGGGTTTCGCCGTAGACACCCCGGAAGCAGCAGCAGAAGCGTGCGACAAAATCGGCGGGACCGAATGGGTTGTCAAAGCCCAGGTTCACGCAGGTGGTCGCGGTAAAGCGGGCGGCGTCAAGCTGGTTCGTAGCAAAGAAGACGCCAAAGCATTTGCTCAACAGTGGTTGGGCAAGCGTCTGGTGACTTACCAGACTGATGCCAATGGTCAGCCAGTCACCAAGATCCTGGTTGAGTCGTGCACTGATATCGCTAAAGAGCTGTACCTGGGCGCTGTCGTTGACCGTTCGAGCCGTCGCATCGTGTTCATGGCTTCCACCGAAGGTGGCGTGGACATCGAGAAAATCGCTCACGACACCCCTGAGAAAATCCTCAAGGCCACTATCGATCCACTGGTTGGCGCTCAGCCATTCCAGGGTCGCGAGCTGGCATTCCAGCTCGGTCTGGAAGGCAAGCAAGTTGCTCAGTTCGCCAAGATCTTCGTAGGCCTGGCCAAGCTGTTCAAGGATCACGACCTGGCCCTGCTGGAAGTGAACCCGCTGGTGATCAAGGCTGACGGCGATCTGCATTGCCTCGACGCCAAGATCAACATCGACGCCAACGCCATGTACCGTCAGCCTAAGCTGAAGACTTTCCACGATCCGTCGCAAGACGATCCGCGCGAAGCGCACGCTGCCAAGTTCGAACTGAACTACGTAGCACTGGAAGGCAACATCGGTTGCATGGTCAACGGTGCTGGCCTGGCCATGGGTACCATGGACATCGTCAACCTGCATGGCGGCAAACCAGCCAACTTCCTCGACGTGGGCGGCGGTGCTACCAAAGAACGCGTTACCGAAGCGTTCAAGATCATCCTGTCCGACACTAACGTCGCTGCAGTATTGGTCAACATCTTCGGCGGCATCGTTCGTTGCGACATGATTGCCGAAGGCATCATCGGCGCTGTGAAAGAAGTCGGCGTGAAAATCCCGGTTGTTGTTCGCCTTGAAGGCAACAACGCTGAGCTGGGCGCTAAAGTACTGGCAGAAAGCGGTTTGAACATCATCGCTGCTACCAGCCTGACCGACGCTGCTCAACAAGTTGTCAAAGCTGCGGAGGGCAAATAATGAGCGTCCTGATCAATAAAGACACCAAAGTTATCTGCCAGGGTATTACCGGTTCGCAAGGTAGTTTCCACACCCAGCAAGCCATCGAATACGGCACCAAGATGGTGGGTGGCGTAACACCTGGTAAAGGCGGCACCGAGCACCTGGGTCTGCCAGTGTTCAACACCGTGAAAGATGCTGTAGCTGCCACTGGCGCCACCGCCAGCGTGATCTACGTTCCAGCTCCTTTCTGCAAGGACTCCATCCTGGAAGCAGCATTCGGCGGCATCAAGCTGATCGTTTGCATCACTGAAGGCATTCCTACCCTGGATATGCTGGATGCCAAGGTCAAGTGCGACGAGCTGGGCGTAGTCCTGATCGGTCCTAACTGCCCAGGCGTGATCACTCCAGGCGAATGCAAGATCGGCATCATGCCAGGTCACATTCACTTGCCAGGCAAGGTCGGTATCGTTTCCCGGTCCGGCACCCTGACCTACGAAGCTGTCAAGCAGACTACTGACGCCGGTTTCGGTCAGTCGACTTGCGTCGGCATCGGCGGTGACCCGATCCCAGGCTCGAACTTCATCGACATCCTGAAGCTGTTCCAGGAAGACCCGAAGACCGAAGCGATCGTGATGATCGGTGAGATCGGCGGTTCGGCTGAAGAAGAAGCGGCTGCCTACATCAAGGCACACGTGACCAAGCCGGTTGTTTCCTACATCGCTGGTGTGACTGCCCCTGCGGGTAAGCGCATGGGCCATGCTGGCGCAATCATCTCTGGCGGCAAAGGCACTGCAGACGAGAAGTTTGCTGCCCTGGAAGACGCAGGTGTTAAAACCGTGCGTTCGCTGGCAGACATCGGCAAGGCTTTGTCCGAGCTGACCGGTTGGGCGATCAAGTAAGCTTCGCGCTTATCTGACGCTTCACCAAACAAAGGCCACCCTCGGGTGGCCTTTGTCGTTTCTGGTGATCGTTCCCACGCTCCCGTGTGGGAACGATCTGTGCGGAGGTAGGAAATTTAGATATGTAAACGCGACACGGAAATGTCGCGCATCGGACATATCGCACCCTAACAGTGCGTTTGTCGGGCAAATTCGTTAGGCTAGCAGCCATTTTTGCGTCCGCGGCCCACAAGGTTGCTACGCGCTAAACGGGTCAGTCCTATACGGACCGACAGCATTTCCCTCACCCCTCAGGGAAATCCCTCTCTAAATTCCGATTCAGTAGTGTGGTATTTCCTTAATGAAAGTGTTGAAAGGCCAGGACATCCTGGCACTTGGTTTTATGACGTTTGCCCTGTTTGTCGGGGCTGGCAACATCATCTTCCCGCCTATTGTCGGTCTGCAGTCCGGTCCAAATGTCTGGATGGCGGCGCTGGGCTTTCTGATCACTGCGGTCGGTCTGCCGGTGATCACCGTCGTCGCCCTGGCCAAGGTCGGTGGCGCCATGGATGCCTTGAGCAGCCCGATCGGGAAAGTCGCCGGTGGCCTGCTGGCTGCTGCGTGCTACCTCGCTGTCGGCCCGCTGTTCGCGACACCGCGCACCGCCAGCGTGTCATTCGAAGTCGGCTTGGCGCCGCTGACCGGCGAGAGCCCGCTGGCGCTGTTCCTCTACAGCTCGGTGTACTTCCTGCTGGTGTTTTTCATCTCGCTCTATCCGGGCCGGCTGCTGGATACCGTAGGACGTTTCCTCGCACCGCTGAAGATCATCGCCCTGGCCGCGCTCGGCATCGCCGCGTTTGCATTGCCGGCCGGTGATGTCGGCGTGGCCACCCCGGAATACGTGGCGGCACCGTTCTCCCAAGGCTTCATCAATGGTTACCTGACCATGGATACTCTGGGCGCACTGGTATTTGGCATTGTCATTGTCAACGCAATCCGCTCCCGTGGCGTGGAGTCGCCGGTGTTGATTACTCGTTACGCGATCATCGCCGGGCTGATTGCCGGCGTGGGTCTGGCGCTGGTTTACGTCAGCCTGTTCCGTCTCGGTTCGGGCAGCCATGAAGTGGCCGCGGGTGCCACCAACGGCGCGGCGGTGTTGCACGCTTACGTGCAACACACCTTCGGCTCTCTGGGCAGCGGTTTTCTGGCGGTGCTGATCTCCCTGGCCTGTCTGGTGACGGCGGTGGGTCTGACCTGCGCCTGCGCCGAATACTTCAGCCGTGTGCTGCCGCTGTCCTACAAGACATTGGTCATCATCCTGGCCGCGTTCTCCCTGCTGGTGTCCAACCTGGGCCTCACCAAGCTGATTGCGTTCTCAATCCCGGTGCTGACCGCGATCTACCCGCCGTGCATTGCCCTGGTCGCCCTGAGCTTCTGCAAGGACTTCTGGCATGAGCAGGGCCGCATCGTCGGTCCGGTGATGCTGGTGTCGTTCATCTTCGGTTTGATCGACGCCCTCAAGGGCGCGGGTCTAGCGGACTGGATGCCGACTCAGTTGTCCCACCTGCCGCTGAGCGAGCAAGGCCTGGCCTGGCTGGTGCCGTCGGTCATGACCCTGGTCGTCGCGGTGGTTTGCGATCGCCTGCTGGGCAAGCGCGAAGAAGCACTGGCTTAAGCCGCTTCATGGCCCGCCACAAGCGGGTCGTGAACACACATGGAAATGCCCCGTATCAATCGATACGGGGCATTTTTTTTGGAGTCGGTGCAGTGTCTTTTTCCTTGAGCTAACGTCGAAGCACTACTTGCTTTGCCAAACACATCACAAGGACCTGCATGTCGTTCATCCACGCCAACATGATCCACATCCTCGCTGCACTCTGGTTCGCCATCTGCTGGGGCGGCTACACCCGTTATGCGACGTGGAAGGGCCGCGACACCGCGTGCCTGGCCAGCGTGCTGCACCTTTATCGCGAAGACTGGATGCGCCGCATGCTGTTGCGCGACAACCGCATCGCTGACGCCAGCGTGATCGGTAACCTGGAGCGCAACGCCTCGTTCTTCGCCTCCAGCACACTGATTATCCTGGCCGGCATTCTCACGGTGCTCGGAGCCTCCGAACGGGCGGTGTCGTTGTTGGCGGATATCCCGATGGTGCAACAGGCGTCCCAGGGAATGTCGGAGATCAAGTTACTGTGCCTGGCGCTGGTATTTGTCTATGCGTTCTTTACGTTCAGTTGGTGCATGCGCCAGTACAACTTTGCGGCAATTCTGGTTGGCTCAGCGCCCATGGTCGGTGAGCGTCACGTTTCCGAACAAGAGCGCAAAGCCTTTGCTGCCCGGGCGGCCCGCGTCATTTCCATGGCCGCCAACCAGTTCAACTTCGGACTGCGCTCTTACTACTTCGGCATGACCATGCTGGCCTGGTTCGTCAGCCCGTGGTTGTTCATGTTGATGAGTGCCGGCGTGGTGCTGGTGTTGTATCGCCGGGAGTTTCATTCCGACGTTCTGGACGTGATGGTCTATACACCTACAGAGGCACCATTGCCCGAGGCGATTAAAGAGGCTGTTTGATGAGTATTCCGTTCTGGTGTGTGTTTATCAGTGCCTTGCTGATTTTTGTGGCAAAGATTCCCGTGGCCAAGGCGATGAATGACCAGGGTGGTTACGACAACCACTTGCCGCGTCAGCAACAGGCGCAACTGACAGGCTTCGGTGCTCGTGCGTTGGCGGCTCATCAAAACTGTTTTGAGGCGTTCATTCTGTTCGCGGTGGGGGTGTTGATGGCTCACACCACGCAGACAGCGGGGTGGCTGATCGACTTGCTGGCAATCATCTTCGTGATTACGCGAATCATTTATTTGCTGTGCTATTGGGTTGATCTGGCCTGGCAGCGCAGCCTGGTATGGTTCGTCGGACTAGTGTGTTCGTTGCTGTTGATGATTAGTCCGACTTTTAAAACTATTTTGCTGTAACGCCTGCAGTGCAAAAAAACAGCAGGCAAAAGAAAACCCGCACTTGGCGGGTTTTCTTTCTCACGCTAAAAACTGTTTTAGTTTTTAGGTGCTTCTTTTGCTGCCGCTGCATCCGATTCAGCCTGAGCTTTGGCGGCTTCGGCGTTTTCTTTCGCAGCGTCGTTCACTTTATCCTGAGCTTTGCTCATGTCTTGCTGAGCTTGCTCAGCATGTTTGGCAGCATCTTGAGCTTTGTCCTCGGATTTTTTATCGCAGGCTGCGAGACCGAGGGAAGCGGTCAACATCAAGGCAACAGCTAAAGTCTTACGCATGGGGTGTTTCTCCTTATGGAAAATATCTACTGACCTTAAGAGCACAGCCCATAGCGTTAAGTTCCTCAAATCATACAGATATATAAGTTTATTCCGACGGGAACTTTTACTGAAACGCCTAGTGCGTTGCCTGAACACTAAGAAGAGTTTTATCAAAATGGCCGAAAACCCCGTTTTTGAGCGCGCTACACGATTTTTATCGGCGCTGCGACATTGTCAGGTACTTGGGCTGCGGGTTCACAGCGCCAGCGCTGATGGGCTAACGGTCATCCTGCCGTATAGTCCTCAAATTGTTGGCAACCCGCAAACCGGCGTGATTCACGGCGGGGCGCTGACCTCGCTGATGGACACGGCCTGCGGCATGTCCACCCTCTGCGTGCTGCCCGAATTCGAAGTTTGTCCGACCCTCGACCTGCGCATCGACTACATGCACGCCGCCGAGCCGCATAAAGATGTCTACGGTTTTGCCCAGTGCTACCGGGTGACCACGGATGTGATCTTTGCTCGCGGTTTCGCCTACCAGGACGACCCCGAGCAGCCCATCGCCCATGTGGTGGGTACCTTCATGCGCATGGGCAAAGCCATCAAGGGCACCAAAGGCTTTGGCGGCGTCATCGCCGGAGGTGCGAAATGACCGATTCCTTCAAGGAACAACTTCAGCAGGCACATGAGCAGGGCGACTACGCCTCACTGCTGCACCTGATTCCCTACGCCAAATTGATCGGCATCGAATGTTCGCGGGTGGGGGATGATCTGCTGTTTCGCTTGCCGGCCAACAAGGACAACATTGGTAACCCCTTATTGCCGGCGATTCATGGTGGCGTGATCGCCGGGTTCATGGAGTTGTCCGCAGCGCTGCACCTGCTGATTTTCACCGGTTCGCCGGGTGTGCCGAAGATCATCGATTTCTCCCTCGACTATCTGCGCGCCGGGCAGTTTCGCGACACCTGGGCCAGATGCCAGGTTTGCCGGCAGGGTCGCCGGGTCGCCAACGTTGCGATTACGGCCTGGCAAAGCACTGAAGCCGAACCGATTGCCACAGCCCGCGCCCATTTCAAAATTGAATAGCCCTTGAAATCCTGAACTCAGCCCCCAACTTTGATGACAACCCGCCGCCGACCCTTCAGGTCGCGGCCACTGCCATCTGATTGGAGTTTGATGACCATGAGTGTGGAAACTCAAAAGGAAACCCTGGGCTTCCAGACCGAGGTGAAGCAGCTGCTGCACCTCATGATCCATTCGCTGTATTCCAACAAGGAAATTTTCCTTCGCGAATTGATCTCGAACGCCTCTGACGCTGTCGACAAGTTACGTTTCGAAGCCCTGTCCAAGCCTGAGTTGCTGGAAGGTGGCGCCGAACTGAAAATCCGTGTGAGCTTCGACAAGGACGCTAAAACCGTCACCCTCGAAGACAACGGTATCGGCATGAGCCGTGAAGATGCGATCACCCACCTGGGTACCATCGCCAAATCCGGCACTGCCGATTTCATGAAACATCTCTCCGGCGATCAGAAAAAAGACTCGCACCTGATCGGTCAATTCGGTGTGGGTTTCTACTCTGCATTCATCGTCGCCGATAAAGTCGACGTGTTCAGCCGTCGTGCCGGTGCTGCTGCCACCGAAGGCGTGCACTGGTCGTCCAAGGGTGAAGGCGATTTTGAAGTTGCCACCGTTGATAAAGCCGAGCGCGGCACTCGCATCGTCCTGCACCTGAAGTCCGGTGAAGACGAATTCGCCGATGGCTGGCGTCTGCGCAACATCATCAAGAAGTACTCCGACCACATCGCTCTGCCGATCGAGTTGCCGAAAGAAGTGGCAGCCGTTGAAGGCGAAGAGCAACCGGCCGTTGAATGGGAAACCGTCAACCGCGCCAGCGCCCTGTGGACTCGCCCTCGCACTGAAGTGAAAGACGAGGAATACCAGGAGTTCTACAAACACGTCGCTCATGACTTCGAAAACCCGCTGAGCTGGAGCCACAACAAGGTCGAAGGCAAGCTCGAATACAGCTCGCTGCTCTACGTGCCGGCTCGTGCTCCATTCGATCTGTACCAGCGTGAAGCGCCGAAAGGCTTGAAACTGTACGTGCAGCGCGTGTTCGTGATGGATCAGGCAGAGTCGTTCCTGCCGCTGTACCTGCGCTTCATCAAAGGCGTGGTCGATTCCAATGACCTGTCGCTGAACGTGTCGCGGGAAATCCTGCAGAAAGACCCGATCATCGATTCCATGAAGTCGGCGCTGACCAAGCGCGTTCTCGACATGCTGGAAAAGCTGGCGAAGAACGAGCCTGAGCAATACAAGAGCTTCTGGAAAAACTTTGGCCAGGTCATGAAAGAAGGCCCGGCAGAAGACTTCTCCAATAAAGAGAAAATCGCTGGCCTGCTGCGTTTCGCATCGACCAGCGGTGATGAAGGCGAGCAAGTGGTGGGTCTGGCCGAATACCTGGCTCGCGCCAAGGAAGGTCAGGACAAGATCTACTACCTGACCGGCGAAACCTACGCGCAAGTCAAGAACAGCCCGCACCTGGAAGTCTTCCGCAAGAAAGGCATCGAAGTGCTGCTGTTGACCGACCGCATCGACGAGTGGCTGATGAGCTACCTCAGCGACTTCGACGGCAAGAGCTTTGTCGACGTGGCGCGGGGTGACCTGGACCTGGGCAACCTGGATTCGGAAGAAGACAAGAAAGCTGCGGAAGAAGTCGCCAAGTCCAAAGAAGGTCTGGTTGAGCGACTGAAAACTGCGCTGGGCGATTCCGTCGCTGAAGTGCGGGTTTCCCATCGTCTGACCGACTCCCCGGCGATTCTGGCCATCGGCGAGCAGGACCTGGGCATGCAGATGCGTCAGATCCTGGAAGCCAGCGGTCAGAAGGTTCCGGAATCGAAGCCGATCTTCGAATTCAACCCGGCTCACCCGCTGATCGAGAAGCTCGACAACGAGCAGAGCGACGAACGCTTCGGCGACCTGTCGCACATTCTCTTCGATCAGGCGGCGCTGGCCGCCGGCGACAGCTTGAAAGACCCGGCCGCGTACGTGCGCCGCCTCAACAAGCTGCTGGTTGAACTGTCGGTTTAACTGCGTTGTACAAAAACCCGCTTCGGCGGGTTTTTTTATTCTGGTGTCTTTTACTGGGAGTTAGTCATGAGCCAGATCACTGTTCGTTCCGTCACTTATCAGATTGATGGCCAGTCGTATGAAAGCCGTCTGGCGTTCGATGCCGACCACAAAGGCCCACGCCCCGGCCTGTTGATGGCGCCGAATTGGATGGGCGTCAGCGCCGGTGCCGAGGAAATTGCCAAGTCTGTGGCGTCCAAGGGTTATGTGGTGCTGATCGCGGACCTCTACGGCCAGTCGGTCCGTCCGCAGAACGGCGACGAGGCGGGTGCAGCCATGATGCCGCTCCAGCATGACCGGCCGTTGTTGCGCAAACGCATGCAAGCAGCGTTCGATCAGTTGCAAATCCAGGACGAAGCGGCGGTCGATACCTCGAAGCTGGCGACGTTTGGTTTCTGCTTCGGCGGTTGCTGCGCCCTGGACCTGGCTCGCACCGGCGCGCCGGTGAAAGCAGCGGTGTCTTTCCACGGAACTCTGGATTCGCCGAATCCGGCGGATGCCAGGAACATCAAAGGTTCGGTGTTGGTGCTGCACGGTGCATCCGACCCACTGGTGCCGAAAGAGCAGTTGCCGGCGTTTGAAGATGAAATGAGCGCGGCGGGCGTGGATTGGCAACTGCTGAGCTACGGCGGCGCGGTGCACTCCTTCACCGATCCGCATGCCAATGTGCCGGGCATGATGATGTATGACGCGAAGACGGCGGGGCGTGCGTTTGCGTCGATGCACAACTTGCTGGATGAAGTGTTTAAAGGCTAAAAGCGAAAAGCTTCCCTCACCCTAACCCTCTCCCGGAGGGAGAGGGGACTGACCTATGGGGATGTTTGAAATATTGCGACCTGAAAGATTGAGTCGAACTCAGTTTGAAAAAGCCCCCGATCTGCTCCCCTTTCCCCCTCTCCCCATTGGGGCGGTCCGACGTTTCGGGAGGGCTGGGGTGAGGGGTCGATTTTCAGCCTGACGCTACCTACCGAGGCAACTCAATCCTGTCACTTTCCCCCGGCACCGTCGGCCAATCCCCGGCCGCCCAACGTCGCCGCGCTTCATCGATCAACGCCGGATCGCTCGCCACGAAGTTCCAGTTGATCCGGCGCGGCCCATCCAGCGGCGCACCACCAAACAGCACGGCATGACAGTCGCTTTCAGCGAACAGCGTCATCTCTTCCCCAACCGGCAACACCACCAGCGAATGCGGATCTATCAGCTCGCCATCCAGTTGCACCTCGCCGTCCAGCACATACAACGCCCGCTCTTCATGCTCGGTTGGAATCAGCAAGGTGGTCGCCGTTTGCAGGTTCAATTCGGCATATAGCGTTGGAGAAAGCACCGGGACCGGTGATTCCAGGCAAAAGCCTGACCCGGCAATCATCCGGATCTTCACCCCCAGGTTATCGCTGACCGGCAGCGTGGCCGCCGGATGGTGACTGTAGTGTCCGGGACCGTGCTCTTTATCTTTTGGTGAGGCCAGCCAAATCTGTAAACCGTGCATGGTGAAGCCGCTGTCTTTCAACGCCTCGGGCGTGCGCTCGACGTGGGCAATCGCGCTGCCCGCCGTCATCCAGCTGACATCACCGGCCTCCACCACTTGGTCAGAACCGAGGCTGTCCTTGTGCTGGATTTTTCCTTCGAACAAGTACGTGAGGGTCGACAGACCAATGTGCGGATGCTGACGGATGTTCATGCCTTTTCCCGCCCCATAACGGGTTTCGAGCATATGGTCGAAAAACACGAAAGGCCCGACGCTGCGGCATTTGGCTGACGGCAGTGGGCGAAGAATTGGCTGGCCTTCGACATCTTCGGCGCGGGGACGGATCACGAGCGGAGTGTTCATGCTGCATTCCAGGCTGAGCGGGTAATGCGTGGAGCATAACCCGCTTGCGCAGCCCTTGCCGCTATTGGCTGAAGGCACCTTCAGACAGGTGCGTTTCGATGCTGACGTCGGTGGTGGTCATCAACTTGTGGACCGGGCAACGGTCGGCCACGCGGTGCAGCTCATCGCGCTGAGCGTCGGTGAGCACACCTTTGAGTGTCAGTTTGACGTGGAGGGCATATTTACCTTTCTGCTCTTCACTGTTGTCACGTTTGACTTCGACCGTGATACCGGTCAAAGGGATGTCTTTCTTCTTCGCGTACATCTTCAGGGTCAGGGCCTTGCAGGCACCCAGGGCCGCGTCGAAGTAATCGTGTGGCTCGGGCGCCGAGCCTTCGCCGCCGGCGAGTGTCGGTACGTCGGCAAAGAGTTCATGGTCATCAATCTGTACGCTGTGACGAAAACCTTCGGTGGAGACGGTGTTGACGGTGACAGTCATGGGAAACCTCGTAGGCAACAGGAAAAGTCATTCGGTCAAAAAAGACCTTGAAGTTATAGAGCACTCCTCCTGTTACGCGTTCCACTTTCTTGCGTGCCCATTCCCGAGCGCTGAATCGTTACCGCCCGTCGATCGAAGTAGTTGGGCGTTTTGATATCACGTTTTCGTCTTACGCAAAATTTTCCCGGGCCGATACCTTCTAAAGCAACCCGCTGCAGGGTTGATGCAGCGCTTATGGAAGGAACCAGAGCAATGAGTATCAGAAGTCTCAATATTGCGCCGCGCGCGGGCCTGGGTTTTGGCCTGCTGGCGTTGATGGTGTTTGGATTGGGGGCGTTCGCCCTGCTGCAAATGTCGAAAATGCGCGCGCAGTCCGATCAGGTCGATGACAACTGGCTGCCCAGCGTGATGGCGGTCGGGGAGATGAATCAGGACATGCTGCGGCTGCGGGCATTGACCATGCGCCTGCTGATCAATCGGGACCCGCAGGCGCTGGCGCAAAACGTCAGCAAACTCGACGAGCTCAAAGGCGTCCTGGGTGAGCCTCAGCAGTGGTATGACGCGCTGATCGTGCTGCCCGAAGAGCGTGTGCTGTTCGACCGCTTCAAAGTCTCGGAGCAACACTACCTGCAGTTTCAGACGCAGGTGATGACGCTGTCTGCTCAGGGACGGGTGGAAGAGGCGGCCGCCATCCTCAATGGCGAGATGAGTCCGTTGGCCGATGAAATCGCCGCCACCCTCAAGGCATTGGTCGAACTGAACAAACACAACGCTAACCTGGCGACGGAGGCGGGGCGCCAGGTGTTCAGCCATTCGCGGGTCTGGGTCGGGGTGATGATCGGCCTGACGGCGCTGATGACCATCGGCCTGGCGCTGCTGCTGACCCGCAGCATCGTCGTGCCGCTTTCCCAATCGTTGAAGGTGGCTGAAGGGGTGGCTGGCGGCGATCTCACCGGTGATATCAGCATCACCGGCAAGGACGAGCCGGCGCGGCTGTTGCACGCGCTCAAAAGCATGCAGGGGAGTTTGCGCGAAACCCTGCGGCGTATCTCCGACTCATCCAGCCAATTGGCCTCGGCCTCGGAAGAACTCAGTTGTGTGACTGAAGAGGCCACCCGGGGCCTGCATCAGCAGAGCCTGGAAATCGACCAGGCCGCCACGGCGGTGAATCAGATGACCGCTGCGGTGGAGGAGGTGGCGAGCAATGCGGTGGCCACGTCCGAAGCGTCTCGGGAATCCGACCGGATCGCCCAGCACGGTCGCGAGCAGGTGCATCAGACCGTGTTGTCCATCGAATCCCTGGCCGACGATGTCACGGCCAATGCGACCCAGGTCGAGGACTTGGCGCTGAAAGTCTATGGCATCAGCAAAGTCCTGGATGTGATTCGCTCGATTGCCGAGCAGACGAACTTGCTGGCCCTGAACGCGGCCATCGAAGCGGCGCGGGCCGGGAGTGCCGGGCGCGGCTTTGCGGTGGTGGCCGATGAAGTGCGGGCGCTGGCGCACCGGACGCAGCAATCGACCCAGGAAATCGAGCAGATGATTACTGGCATCCAGCAAGGCACCGACGCTGCGGTCAGCTCGATGCAGCAGAGCAACACGCGCGCGCGTTCGACCCTGGAAGTGGCGAAAGCCGCCGGCACGGCGCTGGAGGAAATCGCCACGGCGTTTACCCTGATCAATGAGCGCAACCTGGTGATCGCCAGCGCCTCAGAGGAACAAGCGGCTGTCGCGCGCGAGGTGGATCGCAACCTGATGAACATTCGCGATCTGGCGTTGCAGACGTCGGCCGGGGCGAATCAAACCAGTGCCGCGAGCCAGGAGCTGTCTCGGTTGGCGGTCGATCTGAATACGATGGTGGCGCGGTTTTCGGTCTGAACGCCGAGCGGATTTGTCGTTCCTGCGACGCTACCGGCTGGCTGTGCAAGGTTGCGGGTGGCGCCATCCCGGCCTATGGTCCAAGCGATGCTTTGCCTGCGACTGGCGCGCGATGACTCGCCGCCGGTTGCTGTCCATCCAGTGCTGATTTGCGTAGCGAGGTGACGACATGCCCACCGACTCCCGACCCGCCGTACTCGAACTGATCGGCAATACGCCGCTGGTGCGCGTCAGCCGTTTCGATACCGGCCCGTGCACGCTGTTCCTCAAACTCGAATCGCAGAACCCCGGCGGTTCGATCAAAGATCGCATCGGCCTGGCGATGATCGACGCCGCCGAGCGCGATGGCCGCTTGCGTCCCGGCGGCACCATCGTTGAGGCGACCGCCGGCAACACCGGCCTTGGCCTGGCCCTGGTCGGCCGTGCCAAGGGTTACCGAGTGGTGTTGGTGGTGCCGGACAAGATGTCCACCGAGAAGGTTTTGCACCTCAAGGCGATGGGCGCCGAGGTGCACATTACCCGCTCCGACGTCGGCAAGGGCCATCCCGATTACTACCAGGACGTTGCGGCGCGGCTGGCGCTGGAAATTCCCGACGCTTTCTTCGCCGATCAATTCAACAACCCGGCCAACCCGCTGGCCCACGAATGCAGCACCGCGCCGGAGATCTGGGCGCAGACTCAGCATGATCTGGACGCCATCGTCGTCGGCGTTGGCTCGGCCGGTACGCTGACCGGGCTGACCCGTTTCTTTCGCCGCGTGCAGCCGGAGCTGGTCATGGTGCTGGCCGATCCGGTCGGCTCGGTGATGGCCGAATACAGCCGCAGCGGCACCATGAGCACGCCCGGCTCCTGGGCGGTGGAGGGCATCGGCGAGGACTTCATTCCGTCGATTGCCGACCTGTCCAGCGTGCGCCACGCGTATTCGATCAGCGATGAGGAAAGCTTCGATCATGCCCGCCAACTGCTGCGCGCCGAAGGCATTCTCGGCGGTTCCTCGACGGGCACACTGCTGGCGGCGGCGCTGCGTTACTGCCGCGAGCAAACCGAGCCGAAGCGGGTCGTCAGCTTCGTCTGCGACACCGGCACACGCTACCTGTCAAAGGTCTATAACGACCAGTGGATGAACGATCAGGGCCTGCTGCAGTACAAACATTACGGCGATCTGCGCGACCTGATCTCACGGCGCTTTGAGGATGGCCGGGTGATCAGCGTGGGCCCGGACGATACGCTGCTCACCGCGTTCCAGCGCATGCGCCTGGCTGATGTGTCGCAACTGCCGGTGCTGGAGGGCGGGCAGCGGCTGGTCGGTGTGATCGACGAGTCCGACATTCTGCTTGGCATGCAAGAAGATGCTTCGCACTTTCGCGCGAGCGTGGCCAGCGCGATGACCGATCAGCTGCAAACCCTGCCTCCAAGCGCCAGTCTGGCGGAACTACGGGCGGAGCTCGACCGTGGGCTGGTGGCGATCATCGCCGACGCTTCGGGCTTCTACGGCTTGATTACTCGAGTCGACATGCTCATTCACCTACGGAGATCGCTTACATGAGTCAACACGATGAAAACGCTGTGCCACGCGCCTTCGCCACCCGTGTGATCCATGCCGGGCAAACGCCCGACCCTTCCACCGGCGCGCTGATGCCGCCGATTTATGCCAACTCCACCTATTTGCAACAGAGCCCCGGAGTGCACAAAGGCTTCGACTACGGGCGCTCGCACAACCCGACGCGCTTTGCGCTGGAGCGTTGCGTTGCGGACCTCGAAGGCGGCACCCAGGCCTTCGCGTTCGCCTCCGGGCTGGCGACGATTTCCACCGTGCTCGAATTGCTCGATGCTGATTCGCACATCGTCTCTGGCAATGACCTGTACGGCGGTACTTTCCGCCTGTTCGATAAAGTGCGCCGGCGCAGCGCCGGGCATCGCTTCAGCTTCGTCGACCTGACTGATGTGTCGGCCTTCGAAGCGGCGCTGCAGGACGACACGCGGATGGTCATGGTCGAGACGCCGAGCAATCCTTTGCTGCGCCTCACTGACCTCGTTGCCATCGCCCGCATCTGCCGCCAGCGAGGCATCATTTGTGTGGCCGACAACACCTTTGCCAGCCCATGGATACAGCGCCCGCTGGAGCTGGGCTTCGACATCGTGCTGCACTCGACCACCAAATACCTGAACGGCCACTCCGATGTGATCGGCGGCATCGCGGTGGTCGGACAAAACGCAGACCTGGCGGAGCGCCTGGGCTTCCTGCAGAACGCGGTGGGCGCGATCGCCGGGCCGTTCGACGCTTTCCTCACCTTGCGCGGCGTTAAGACCCTGGCGCTGCGCATGGAACGCCACTGCAACAACGCGCTGGACCTGGCGCAATGGCTGGAGCGTCAACCGCAGGTGGCGCGCGTCTATTATCCGGGGCTGCCGTCGCACCCGCAGCATGAACTGGCGCAGCGGCAGATGCGCGGTTTCGGCGGGATGATATCCCTCGACCTGAACACCGACCTGGCCGGTGCCACGCGTTTCCTCGAGAGTGTACGGATCTTTGCCTTGGCCGAGAGCCTGGGCGGTGTGGAAAGCCTGATCGAGCACCCGGCGATCATGACCCACGCCAGCATCCCCGCGGATACTCGTGCGCAACTCGGCATCGGTGATGCGTTGGTGCGGTTGTCCGTGGGGGTCGAGGATGTCGAAGACCTGCGCGCCGACCTGGCACAGGCGCTGGCGCGGATCTGAATTTCAGCAGGCAAAAAAAATCCGGAACCCTTATCGGATTCCGGATTTTTGTGTCGGGCCGGATCAGTTGCCTTTGACAGCCTTGCCGTTGACCGTACCGTCGAGGAGCATGATGTTGTACTCCTTGCCGTCGGTTTCAACCTGTTGCAGACGAACCAGCAGGTAATCCCAGTCTTTGGCGAACCACAGGACGGTGATGCGCTTGCTTTGTGTCGGGTCGCGCACGCGCTCGACCTTGATTGCTTCGATCTGGCCAGCTTTGGTGTCGACCTTTTCCGAACCCAGCACGCGGAAATCATAGGTATCGACTTCACCATCGTCGACGACTTGATAGCTCATGCTTTTCTTGCCAGCGGCCACGTCGTGCTGCAGGGCGAGCTGATAAGTGGATTTGTCGACCATGCCGCGGTTGAGCGGGATCTTGACCGGGTCACCGCGATCGGTGCCGGTGACCATTTTGTTGGTCCAGTCAAAATCCAGGTCAGCCTTCTTGGCTTTGCCCAGGCCGCCACGTTCGAAGTGGTAGGACTGCGGCAGCAGGGTATCCTTGTCCAGGGTCAGGGTGCTTTCTTCGGTCAGGCTGGCGATCATCATCGAGGCCTTGAAGCTGAGCTTCCAGGCGCCGTTGGCTTGCTTGGTCAGGCTGCGTTCAGCGGTGCCGCTCATGGGCAACTGCTTCCAGTCAGCGGTGTAGCTGGCGGAGAAAGGTTGAAGTTCTGCAGCCTGCGCAAATGGCAGTGCGAGCAGAGCGCAAGCGAAGAGCAGGGCGCGACGCATAAAATCTCCTAGGTTCGAATCAAGTGGCCGCTGGCCGCGAGTAACTTTCCATCCAGTAAAGCACCTTGCTCGCCGAGTGATAAACGACCTTCGGCAAACCAGCGTACAGCCAACGGGTAGATCAGGTGTTCCTGGGTATGAACTCGCTGCGCCAGACTCTGCGGCGAATCGTGCAACTCTACCGGTATTACTGCCTGTACGACCAGTGGTCCGCCATCGAGTTCCTCGGTGACGAAGTGCACGGAGCAGCCGTGTTCGGTATCGCCGGCTTCCAGCGCGCGCTGATGCGTGTGTAACCCTTTGTATTTGGGTAGCAGCGAGGGATGGATGTTGAGCAGGCGACCCGCGTAGTGGCGCACGAAGTCAGCGCTGAGAATGCGCATGAAGCCGGCCAGTACCACGAGTTTGGGGTTGAACGCGTCGATCTGTTCGATCAGCGCGGCATCGAAGGCCTCGCGGCCTTCGAAAGCCTTGTGATCCAAGGTGCGGGTGTCGATACCCGCGTCCCTGGCGCGTTGCAGGCCGTAGGCGTCGGCGCGGTTGGAAATCACCGCAGCGATGCGGGCCGGGCTGTCGCCGGTCCGCGTGCTGTCGATCAAGGCCTGCAAGTTACTGCCGGTGCCGGACAACAGCACCACCACATCACAGGTCTGGGACATCCGCTCTTGCATCAGTGTGCCTTGAGGTTCTTCAGTTCAACCGAGGCCGCGCCTTCGGCAGCGGTGGAGATCTGACCGATGACCCAAGGCTGCTCGCCGGCTTCACGCAGGACGTTCAGCGCGGTTTCTACGTGCTCTTGAGCGACGCAGATGACCATGCCGACGCCGCAGTTCAACACGCGGTGCATTTCGTTTTCGTCGACGTTGCCTTTCTCTTGCAGCCAGTCGAACACGGCAGGTCGGGTCCAGCTCGCGACGTCAACCACGGCTTGTGCGCCTTTTGGCAGAACGCGCGGGATGTTGTCCAGCAGGCCACCACCGGTGATGTGGGCCATGGCTTTGACCGCGCCGGTTTCCTTGATCAGCTTGAGCAGCGGCTTCACGTAGATACGGGTCGGGGCCATCAACAGGTCGGTCAGCGGTTGGCCGTCGAGCTGGATGTTTTCGATGTCGGCACCTGACACTTCGATGATCTTGCGGATCAGCGAGTAGCCGTTGGAGTGCGGGCCGGAAGACGGCAGGGCGAGCAGGGCATCGCCGGCAGCGACTTTGGAACCGTCGATGATTTCGGATTTTTCCACGACGCCGACGCAGAAGCCGGCCAGGTCGTAGTCTTCGCCTTCGTACATGCCAGGCATTTCAGCGGTTTCGCCGCCAACCAGGGAGCAGCCGGACAATTCACAGCCAGCGCCAATGCCGGTCACGACTTGTGTCGCGGTTTCGACGTTGAGTTTGCCGGTAGCGTAGTAGTCGAGGAAGAACAGCGGCTCGGCGCCGCAGACCACCAGGTCGTTCACGCACATGGCAACCAGGTCGATGCCGATGCTGTCGTGCTTGTTCAGGTTCAGTGCCAGGCGCAGCTTGGTGCCGACGCCGTCAGTGCCGGAAACCAGTACTGGCTGCTTGTAGCCGGCCGGGATTTCGCAGAGGGCGCCGAAACCGCCCAGGCCGCCCATGACTTCCGGGCGCGCAGTGCGCTTGGCGACGCTCTTGATGCGTTCGACCAATGCTTCACCGGCGTCGATGTCTACACCGGCGTCCTTGTAGCTCAGGGAGGGTTGCTTGCTCATGATCCAGGCCTTTAGGGGGGATTCAGGGGTAACGACCGAGTCCAGTGGGACCACCGAAACTGACGAAGGCGATTGCCATCCGCGAATTTCAGGGTGCCCGGCTGTTGCCGGTCTGCGAAGGCGCGCGATTTTATCAGGCTTGAGGGGCAGCGGCCATCCTCAGGCCGACGGCAGGGGCATATCAGCTTAAAAAAACCTTCATTGCCCGTGTTGGCCGCCTCCTTCATGGCTGTATAAGGTATCGCTATTAACCGTCTATCGTTAGGACAGTGCAAAAACTTGCCGGGGTCGGGTGAATGTTTTGCTTGGGGGCGTGGTCACAGCCTTGCTCAATCCGGTTCACGCGGCCTGTTCCAGCCGCTCTTGTCGTCAGGAATCCTCCATGCGCTTTTTTTCTAGATTTTTGTTTGCGGGCTGTTTGTCATTGGTCAGCCTGGCGAGTCATGCCGAAACCGTCAAAAGCCTGTATCAGGTGCGTCAGCCTGTCAGTGGTCAAACCCCGGAAGTGCGCGATCAAGCGACTCAGCAAGCGCTGGATACGTTGGTGTTGCGTCTGACCGGCGATCCCAAGGCTGCGCAAAGCCCGGGGTTGGCGGCACTGCGCAAGGACCCGCAGCAAATCATCAGTCAGTACGGCTTTGACGCTGGCCCGCCGGAAGTGCTGAAGATCGATTTCGACCCGGCCACCACCGAGCAAGCGTTACGCCGTGCCGGGCTGTCGTTGTGGGGGGCGAACCGGCCTTCGATCCTCGGCTGGTGGTTGAACGATTCCACCGAGGGTTCGAGTCTGGTCGGCGATGGGCAGGCCAGTGCTGCACCGCTGCGTCGAGCAGCGCAACACCGTGGTTTGCCGCTGCGCCTGCCGCTGGCGGATCTGAGTGAGCAGATTGTCGCCACGGCACCGAATCTGGAAGGTACGGACGCGACGCCACTGCGCGGCGCATCGGAGCGTTACAACGCTGACGCCTTGCTCGCGGTGCATGCCCGTGAAGAGGGCGGACAGTGGCAGGCCAAGTGGCAGTTGTGGCTGGGCGACAAGAAGGAGGCGGGCAGTGTTCAGGGCGCGGATCAGGCTGCTGTGGCTGATGCGGTGATGCTGGCAGTCAGTCAACGGCTGGCGCCTCGTTTTGTGGTCAAGCCAGGTGCTTCGGGTGAACAATTGCTCGAAGTGCAGGGCGTGAACCTGGAGCGTTACGCGGCACTTGGGCGCTTGCTGGAGCCGTTTGGTGCGCGTCTGCAAAGTGTCGACGGCGACCGGATTCTCTACCGGGTCAATGGCAGCGCCGAGCAATTGAGGGCGCAATTGTCGTTGGCGAAGTTGCAGGAAGTTCCAGCCGGTGAAGCGCCGGCGCCAGTAGCACCGGCTCAGCCGGCCGAGGGTTCGGCACCGGTAGTAGCGCCGACTCCGGCACCTGTGCCGCAGTTGCGATTCCGTTGGTAACGGTTTTCTTTCTTTATATAGATGCATATGGAGTGGTACATGGCCGATACGCGGCGTTGGTTCTGGTTGGGTGGGGTGGTTCTGCTCTGCGTGTTTGTCTGGTTGTTGCATCCGATTCTGACCCCGTTCCTGGTCGCGTTGCTGCTGGCCTATCTGTTCGATCCGCTGGTGGATCGGCTGGAGAAGGCCGGCCTGTCTCGGACCTGGGGCGTGGTGGCGGTGTTTGCGCTGTTCACCCTGATCTTCACGACCTTGCTGCTGGTGTTGATACCGATGCTCGCCAAGCAGCTGTTTCGTTTGTACGAACTGACGCCGCAGATGCTCGATTGGTTGCAGCACACCGCACTGCCGTGGGCGCAATCGAAATTTGGACTGTCGGATAATTTCTGGAAGTTCGACAAGCTCAAGGCTGCGATCAGTGAGCACATGGGCCAAACCACTGACATTGTCGGTGTTGTGCTGAGTCAGGCAACGGCCTCCGGCCTCGCATTGATTGGCTTGCTGGCGAATCTGGTGCTGATCCCGGTGGTGGTCTTCTATTTGCTGCGGGACTGGGACCTGATGATGGCCAAGATCCGCAGCCTGCTGCCCCGTGATCGCGAAGAGCGTGTCGTGACCCTGGCAGGTGAATGCCATGAAGTGCTGGGTGCATTCGTGCGCGGGCAGTTGCTGGTCATGGTGGCATTGGGCGTGATCTACGCGGCCGGCCTGATGTTGGTAGGGCTGGAGCTAGGGCTGTTGATCGGGTTGATTGCCGGTCTGGCGGCGATCGTGCCGTACATGGGGTTTGTCATCGGGATCGGCGCGGCCTTGATTGCCGGTCTGTTCCAGTTCGGCGGCGATCTGTATCCCATGTTCGGTATCGTCGCGGTGTTCATGGTGGGGCAGGCGCTGGAAGGCATGGTGCTGACGCCATTGTTGGTGGGGGACAAGATCGGTCTACACCCGGTGGCGGTGATCTTCGCGATTCTGGCAGGGGGCGAACTGTTCGGATTTACCGGTGTGCTGCTGGCATTGCCAGTGGCGGCGGTGATCATGGTGCTGGTTCGCCATATGCATGATTTGTATAAAGATTCGGGTATGTACAGCGGGGTTGATGAGCCCGAGATTTAACAGGGCCTGATCAAGCATCGCGGGCAGCCTGGTTCCATGCCAGGTTGACCCGAATCCCTCGCGCGGCTGTCACATGCGCCGCCAAAGAAACTGTCATAAAACCAGGGCGTTAACGCAAACCTTTGATTTTGCTTGTGGTCTGTCGCATTGTGCGACCCGCCTCACGGGTATAAACTTCGCAAACTTTACACAGAGGCCACTAACGGTTCCTTTGGAACTGTTCAGTCAGCATGAAACCGATTCAGCTGCCCCTAGGTGTGCGTCTGCGTGATGACGCTACCTTTATCAATTACTATCCAGGCGCCAATGCCGCTGCACTCGGCTATGTCGAGCGGCTATGCGAAGCCGACGCCGGCTGGACCGAAAGCCTGATTTATCTCTGGGGCAAGGACGGGGTAGGGCGTACGCATTTGTTGCAGGCGGCCTGCCTGCGCTTTGAACAGCTGGGGGAGCCGGCGGTGTATTTGCCGTTGGCCGAACTGCTTGATCGCGGCATCGCCATCCTCGACAACCTCGAACAGTACGAACTGGTCTGCCTGGATGATTTGCAGGCGGTGGCCGGTCGGGCGGATTGGGAAGAGGCGCTGTTCCATCTGTTCAATCGTCTGCGTGACAGCGGTCGACGCCTGTTGATCGCCGCTTCGACATCCCCGCGTGAGCTGCCGGTGAAGCTGGCGGACCTCAAATCCCGTCTGACGTTGGCGCTGATCTTTCAGATGCGTCCGCTCTCCGACGAAGACAAATTGCGTGCCTTGCAACTGCGGGCATCTCGTCGTGGATTGCACCTGACCGATGAAGTCGGGCATTTTATTTTGACCCGCGGTACGCGCAGCATGAGTGCACTTTTCGAGCTGCTTGAGCGTCTCGATCAGGCCTCCCTTCAAGCTCAGCGCAAGCTGACAATTCCGTTCCTGAAAGAAACGTTAGGCTGGTAAAACCAAGGGCCTGCAGCGGGTTTAGGCATATTTCAGGCGTCAAGAATTTCGCTTTCCTACAGGGTTGCAGGCTGCGCGACTGTCTAAAACGGGCTTCAGCGCTTAGATGTAAACGCGAAACCAAGAAGTCACATAAAGTTCGATTGAATTTGCAAATGAGGATGATAGTAGGCATAGTCTCGGCTTCTTTAGAACTATCAGTCACGGTCGTGCCCATGCTAAATCGCTTTGCACCCCTCGTGCCCCTCGCACTCGTCACCCTGTTGTTCGGTTGCGCTGCTCACTCCCCAGTGTCCCAGCAAGAGCAACAACAGCAGGTTAAGAATTCTGCTACCGCCCAATCTTCCGCTCTTTATCAGCAAGCTCTTTTCCAGGAAGAGGCGGCCACCGAAAAAGAACTGGCAGACTTCGCCGGCGGCAAGTCGTACCAGCTTCCCGTTCTTGCTGACAGCATCCTCGAACGCGGCATGTCCCTGATAGGTACCCGTTACCGTTTCGGCGGCACCTCCGAAGCTGGCTTTGATTGCAGCGGCTTCATCGGTTACCTGTTTCGTGAAGAAGCCGGCCTGAACCTGCCACGCTCCACTCGCGAAATGATCAACGTCGACGCTCCGCTGGTTTCTCGCAGCAAACTGGAGCCGGGCGACTTGCTGTTTTTCGCCACCAATGGCCGTCGCGGCCGCGTCAGTCACGCCGGGATCTACCTGGGTGACAACCAGTTCATCCATTCCAGCAGCCGTAAAAGCGGTGGTGTCCGGATCGATAGCCTGGGCGACAGCTACTGGAGCAAAACCTTCATCGAAGCCAAGCGCGCACTGGCGATGGCACCGACTGCGGCCCCGACGATCGTCACGGCTCGCAAGTAAACGGACTTTTTGTAAGGTGAACTTAAAGTCTTACTTGAAGTTTGCCACGTAGCAGCTAGAATCCTGATCTATTATTGATGGCAAACCGCCTGCGTCCTGCGCAGGCGGTTTTCTTTTCTGCGCCCCCTGCAGAAAAAGCCGCAGCCAGATCAGGATGCTCTGCATATGTCGACGTCGGCCCGCCTCGCAATCATGTTCTTCGCAGCGCTGCTCAGCGCCTGCGCCAGCCGTACACCGCCTCCTGCGCCGGTGGTTCGCGCTCCCATTATTTTCAGTTCCTCCCAAGCATTCTCCCCTGAGGCAGAAGACGTATTGTTCCGCGCGCTCGGCCTGGTGGGCACGCCGTATCGTTGGGGTGGCAACACGCCGGATTCGGGTTTCGATTGCAGCGGGCTGATCGGTTATGTCTATCGTGACGTCGCCGGCATTTCTCTGCCGCGTACCACGCGCGAGATGATCAGCATGCAGGCGGCCAGCGTGGGCAAGGAAGGCCTGCAAACCGGTGACCTGATCTTCTTCGCCACCAATGGCGGTTCTCAGGTCAGTCACGCCGGGATCTACGTCGGCGAAGGTCGCTTCGTCCATGCGCCGGCCACCGGCGGCACGGTGAAGCTCGACAGCTTGTCCAAAGCTTACTGGCAGAAAGCCTATCTGAGTGCCAAGCGCGTCTTGCAACCTGAGCACTTGGCACGCAACCCATAAATTGCAGAGGTTGTCATGACCGCTCGCACCCTCAATCTCGACGATTCTCTGTATCAATACCTGCTCGACGTTTCATTGCGCGAAACGCCGTTGCTCAAGCGTTTGCGTGACGAAACCCAGGCGCTGCCCATGGCTCGCTGGCAGGTGGCGCCGGAGCAGGGGCAATTCCTCGCGCTATTGGTGAAACTCACCGGTGCCAAGCGTCTGCTGGAAATCGGCACCTTCACCGGTTACAGCGCGTTGTGCATGGCGGCTGCATTGCCGGATGACGGTTCGCTGATCTGCTGTGACATACCCGGCGACTACAACGCCATCGCGCGCTGTTACTGGCAGGAGGCGGGTCTTGCCGAGCGGATCGATCTGCGTCTGGCGCCCGCGCTGGAAACCCTGGCTCAGCTGGATCAGCAAGTGCCATTCGACCTGATCTTCATCGATGCCGACAAAGCCAACTACCCACGCTATCTGGAGCACGCATTACGTCTGCTGCGCATCGGCGGTCTGGCGGTGTTTGATAACACGCTGTGGAGTGGCCGGGTGCTTGAGGACAATCCCGAGAGCGAAGACACCCGAGCCATCCAGGCGCTCAATCGCGCCTTGAAGGATGACCCGCGTGTGGATCTGTCGCTGTTGCCATTGGGCGATGGATTGACACTGTGCCGCAAGCGTTAGGCGTTTACTTGGCCGCCGACACGCGCCACACCTTGTTGCCCACGTCATCCGCCACCAACAAATCACCCTGCTGGTCAATCACCACACCCACCGGCCGGCCCATGGCTTTTTCCTCGTCATTGAGGAAACCAGTAAGCACATCCACCGGCTGTCCAGTCGGCTTCCCTGCGCTGAACGGTACAAAAATCACTTTATAGCCACTGTGCGGTTTACGGTTCCATGAGCCATGCTGGCCGATGAACGCCCCTTCCTTGAACTGCGCCGGCAGTCTGTTGCCTTCAGCAAACGTCAGGCCCAGCGATGCGGTATGCGGGCCGACCGCGTAGTCCGGCGCAATGGCCTTGGCCACCAGGTCGGGGTTTTGCGGCTCGACGCGGATGTCGACGTGCTGACCGTAATAACTGTAAGGCCAGCCGTAGAACCCGCCGTCCTTCACTGAAGTGATGTAGTCGGGCACCAGATCACTGCCGATTTCATCGCGCTCGTTAACCGCCGTCCACAGTGCGCCGCTTCGAGGTTCCCAGGCCAGGCCGTTTGGATTACGAATCCCCGAGGCGAAGATTCGATGATTGCCGGTGGCGCGATCCACTTCCCAGATCGCCGCGCGACCTTCTTCCTTGTCCATGCCGTTTTCGGCCACGTTGCTGTTGGAACCCACCGTGACGTACAGCTTGCTGCCGTCCTTGCTGGCGATGACGTTTTTGGTCCAGTGATGATTCAGCGTACCGCCCGGCAGGTCGATCACCTTCATCGGCTGTGACTTGATCGCCGTCTCGCCGTTTTCATAGTGGAAGCGCAGCAAGCGGTCTGTGTCAGCGACGTACAGGTCATTGCCGACCAGGGTCATGCCGAAGGGCGAGTTGAGGTTTTCCAGGAACACCGTGCGGGTTTCGGCGACCCCGTCGTGATCCTTGTCCCGCAGCAGCGTGATGCGGTTCGGGCTCGGTACGCCGGCGCCGGCACGGCCCATGACTTTGCCCATGACCCAGCCACGAATACCTTTGCCGTCATCGGGTTTGGGTGGTGCGTTGGTTTCGGCGACCAGCACGTCGCCGTTGGGCAACACGTAGAGCCAGCGCGGGTGGTCGAGACCATCAGCAAAAGCCGCCACCTGAGTCCCCGTCGCGGCGATAGGTTTCGCGCCGTCCGGCCAGCCAATCGCCGGGGCGATGTTCACTGTCGGGATCAGGGTTTTGTTGGGTTCTGGTAGCTTGGGTGACGGGCCGGTGCCGTCGGAGACTTGCAGCCTGGAGGTTTCACCACAGGCGGCAAGCCCTCCGGCGAGCACGATGACGAGAGCGAGCTGAGGCTTGCGCATGCTGATCTTCCCTATGAATGCATTGACCTAATCAATAGAGAAGCGCAGGTGCGCGATGGTTCAACCGGTCAGCCGCGGGCTTCCTTGAACAGCACGGCGATGCCGGGGTGATAGTTGCCGGCTTCGTTGCGCAACTTGCGATACGCGTAGGGGAAATACCAGGCCACCGCGCAGGTGTGTTCCTTTTGCAGGTCGTCGACCATGTCCTGGAGTTCTTCCGGAGTAGCGCTTTGTTGGGCCTTTTGCGGCGCAACGAACAGGCAGCCGAGTTTCAGGTCGCTGGCGTAGCTGATGCGCTTGGCGTCGCTGGTGATGTCCTGCAATGCTTGAGTCAGGTTCAGGCTGTTGACGCGTGGCCAGCGCTGGGTCGCCTGAAGGTAAGCGCGTTCTTCGCTGGTCGCGATAAACAGGTCGGCGCGGCCATTGCGTTCGCCTTCTTCGGTCTGTTTACGGGTCGGTGTTTGTTGCAGCGTAACCATTTCTGCCATCCAGGCCGCGGCGGAAAGCAGGCCCAGGTTGGCCTTTTCGTCGAACCAGTAAGGCGTGTCGTTATCGCCGCGCACGGCGTTGTAGCGGTCGATACAGTCAAACCAGCGTTCCAGCACCGGGCGCAGGAATTCCAGCTTCGGATTGCTGATGATCATGCCTTGCATGCGGCTCACCCTTGTTATTGTGTTGTGAGGTTATGGCTCTTTGATATCACTGCTGAGAGTGTGGCACAAGATTGGCGTCAGATAATTGATCGGCGGCAGTTATTCGCTCGCAGGCCGCCCGTCTTCAATTGACGCTCCATCCCCAACCCTCTAACCTTCGCGGCTTGTTTCAGGTGCTCTGTGACCTTGGTCGACAGAGTGAAACAGGGAAGCCGGTGAGTGACGATCTTCAAATGACGAAGAGCCATGATCCCGGCGCTGCCCCCGCAACGGTAAATGAGTGAAGACTGCGCCTTGAGCCACTGTGTCGACTGTCGACATGGGAAGGCGCGCAGTCAGGCAAAACGCCGCTCATGAGCCCGGAGACCGGCCTGATCCATCCAGCGGCATCACGGTGGGCGATGCCAGGCTTTTTGCCGTCTATTCTTGTGCCTGCCCGCCGTTATCCAGCCTCAACGGAGAGCTCCCCCATGACTGATACCCCCGATCGTGACGAACGTCATCTGGCGCGCATGCTGCGAAAAAAAGCCGTGATCGACGAACGCATCGCCAATTCCCCGAATGAATGCGGCCTGCTGCTGGTGCTGACCGGCAACGGCAAAGGCAAAAGCAGTTCGGCCTTCGGCATGCTCGCCCGGTCCATGGGCCACGGCATGCAGTGTGGCGTGGTGCAGTTCATTAAAGGACGCAGCAGCACCGGCGAAGAACTGTTCTTCCGGCGCTTCCCGGAACAGGTGCGTTTTCATGTGATGGGCGAGGGCTTCACCTGGGAAACCCAGGATCGCCAGCGTGACATCGCCGCCGCTGAAGCCGCGTGGGCGGTGTCCCGCGAATTGCTGTGTGATCCGTCGATCGGCCTGGTGGTGCTGGATGAATTGAACATCGCGCTCAAGCACGGTTATCTGGATCTCGATCAAGTGCTCAGCGACTTGCAGGCCCGTCCGCCGATGCAGCACGTGGTGGTGACCGGTCGCGGCGCCAAGCCGGAGATGGTCGAACTGGCCGACACCGTCACCGAAATGGGCGTGATCAAGCACGCATTCCAGGCCGGGATCAAAGCGCAAAAAGGCGTCGAATTGTGAGTCAGCCACGTCATTGCCCGGCGGTATTGATTGCCGCGCCGGCCTCCGGTCAGGGCAAGACCACCGTGACCGCCGCGCTGGCCCGTTTGCATCGCAATCAGGGGCGCAAGGTGCGCGTGTTCAAATGCGGCCCGGATTTTCTCGACCCTATGATTCTCGAGCGCGCCAGCGGTGCACCGGTGTATCAACTGGACATGTGGATGGTCGGCGAGCAGGAAAGTCGTCGACTGTTGTGGGAAGCCGCCGGCGAAGCCGATCTGATCCTCATCGAAGGCGTCATGGGCCTGTTCGACGGTACGCCGTCCAGCGCAGATCTGGCGCGGCACTTCGGTGTGCCGGTGCTCGGTGTAATCGACGGCACGGCCATGGCCCAGACCTTTGGCGCACTGGCGTTGGGGCTGGCGCGTTATCAGCCGGACTTGCCGTTTGCCGGTGTGCTGGCCAACCGCGTCGGCACCCTGCGTCACGCGCAATTACTGGAAGGCAGCCTCACTGAAGGTTTGCGCTGGTACGGCGCGTTGTCCCGGGAAACCGGGATCGAATTGCCGAGTCGCCATTTGGGTCTGGTTCAGGCCAGTGAGTTGAACGATCTCGATCTGCGCCTCGATGCGGCGGCCGATGCACTGGCCAGCAGTTGCGAAGTCGCGCTGCCACCAGCGGTGGAATTCGCCGCCCCTGATGTCATCGCTGCCGAGCCGTTGCTGGCCGGTGTGCGGATTGCTGTGGCCCGTGACGAAGCGTTTGCCTTCACCTACGGTGCCAGCCTGGATTTGCTCCGCGCCATGGGCGCCGAGTTGTCGTTTTTCTCGCCGATCCGTGACACGCAATTACCGGAGGCAGATAGCCTCTATCTGCCGGGTGGTTATCCCGAATTGCACCATGTAGCGCTGTCACAGAACACCACGATGCTGGCCGCAATCCGCGCTCACCATGCGGCGGGGAAACCGTTGTTGGCCGAGTGCGGCGGCATGCTGTATCTGCTCGATTCTCTGACGGATGTCGAAGGTACCCGTGCTGAACTGGTCGGCTTGCTGGCCGGTGATGCGGTGATGCAAAAGCGTCTGGCCGCGTTGGCGTTGCAGGCAGTTGAGTTGCCAGAAGGTTCGTTGCGCGGGCACACCTATCACCATTCGCTAACCAGCACCGAACTTGAGCCAATCGCTCGTGGCCTGAGCCCGAACGGTGGGCGAGGCGCAGAGGCGGTTTATCGTGAGGGGCGGATGACGGCTTCTTATGTGCACTTTTATTTCCCATCCAATCCGACTGCTGTAGCCGCATTGTTTGCGCCTGACCTTGAGGCCGCCATCGCGAGCAGGCTCACTCCCACAGGGGACCGCGTTTCTTCAGACAGCACACCTTCCAATGTGGGAGCGAGCCTGCTCGCGAAGAGGCCATGACTGACAACGCCTTCTCCGAAGCTGAGCGCGCGGCGGTCTACCGAGCCATCGGCGAACGCCGCGACATGCGTCATTTCAGCGGTGGCACCGTCGAGCCGGAGTTACTGCGGCGCCTGCTCGAAGCTGCGCATCAGGCACCGAGTGTCGGTCTGATGCAGCCCTGGAGGTTCATTCGCATCAGCGATCGAGCCCTGCGCGGCAAGATCCAGTTATTGGTGGAAGAAGAACGCATCCGCACCGCCGAAGCCCTCGGCGAGCGCACCGACGAATTCATGAAGCTGAAAGTCGAAGGCATCAACGACTGCGCCGAAGTGCTGGTCGCTGCGCTGATGGACGATCGCGAGCGCCACATCTTCGGCCGACGCACCTTGCCGGAAATGGATTTGGCCTCGTTGTCCTGCGCGATCCAGAACCTCTGGCTGGCCTCCCGCGCTGAAGGATTGGGCATGGGCTGGGTGTCGCTGTTCGAGCCGCAAGCCCTGGCGGACCTGCTGGGTTTGCCGGCCGGAGCCAAGCCGTTGGCCGTTCTTTGCCTGGGGCCGGTCAAGGAATTCTATCCGGCGCCGATGCTGGTACTTGAAGGCTGGGCGCAGGCGCGTCCGCTCAGTGAGTTGCTGTACGAAAATTATTGGGGAGTAAGTCAATGAGTGTGGCGTTGTTGAGTGTCGCCGCGGTTGCGCTGGATGCGCTGCTGGGTGAACCCAAACGCTGGCATCCGCTGGTGGCGTTCGGCCGTTTTGCCGATCGCATCGAGCAACGTTTCAATGGTGAGGGTCGCGGCTGGCGCAGCCATGGCGTCACTGCCTGGGTGATCGCGGTGTTGCCGCTGACCCTGCTGGCCACGGCGTTTTCCTGGGCGCCCTATGTCGGTTGGATCGTCGAAATTCTCGTGCTCTATTGCGCCCTCGGTATGCGCAGCCTCGGTGAACACGTCGAACCGGTGGCCAAGGCTCTACGCAGCGATGATTTGGACGAGGCGCGCAAACGGGTCAGCTATCT
This sequence comes from Pseudomonas sp. PMCC200344, assembly GCF_030053095.1. Taxonomy (NCBI): domain Bacteria; kingdom Pseudomonadati; phylum Pseudomonadota; class Gammaproteobacteria; order Pseudomonadales; family Pseudomonadaceae; genus Pseudomonas; species Pseudomonas sp. PMCC200344. The sequence goes on from NZ_CP125618.1 coordinate 1,942,507, forward strand.
GGTCAGCCGCCAGACCAGCGAACTGGATAAAACCGAAGTCGCCCGCGCCGCCACCGAATCCGTGTTGGAGAACGGTAGCGACGCAGTATTTGCCGCGTTGTTCTGGTTTGCCGTGGCCGGCGCGCCTGGCGTGGTGCTCTACCGTTTGAGCAACACGCTGGATGCGATGTGGGGTTATCGCAATGAACGCTTCGAGCGTTTCGGCTGGGCCGCGGCAAAGATCGACGACGTCCTCAACTATATTCCAGCACGCCTGGTGGCGCTGACCTACGCGCTGCTGGGCAAAACCCGACTGGCGCTGAAATGCTGGCGTACTCAAGGCCCGACCTGGGACAGCCCGAATGCCGGTCCGGTGATGGCGGCCGGAGCCGGTGCGCTCGGTGTCGAGTTGGGCGGGGCGGCGATTTATCACGGTGAACTGCATCAGCGTCCGCCGCTAGGCGAAGGCGTGCCGGCGGATGCCGACTCCATCGACCGCGGCTGGCAATTGGTCCAGCGCGGGGTATGGTTATGGTTGCTGATACTCTGCGTGGGGGCTGAATTTTATGCTTGAGCACGGTGGTCGGTTACGCAAGGCGGCGCTCGATTACGGCATCGCCGAAGCCGATTGGCTCGACCTGTCCAGCGGCCTCGCGCCCTGGCCGTTTCCGGTCCCGGAGATTCCGTTGCGGGCCTGGGCGCGTTTGCCGGAAACCGATGACGGTCTGGAGCAGGCGGCCTGTGATTATTACGGCGCCGCTCAGGTGCTGCCGGTGGCCGGTTCGCAAATGGCGATCCAGCTGCTGCCGCGTTTGCGCCGGGTCGGCAAGGTCGGCGTGCTCTCGCCGTGTTACGCCGAACACGCCGAAGCGTGGCGCCGTAATGGCTACATCGTGCGTGAAGTGCTGGAGCAGGAAGTCGACTTCTTTCTCGACAGCCTCGACGTGCTGGTGGTGGTCAACCCGAACAATCCTACCGGCCTGAGCCTGACACCGAGTCGGCTGCTCGACTGGCATTCGCGGCTGGCCCAACGTGGTGGCTGGCTGGTGGTAGACGAGGCGTTCATGGACAACACACCGCAGCTGAGCCTCGCACCTTTTTCCAATCAGGTCGGGTTGATCGTGCTTCGTTCCTTCGGCAAATTTTTCGGCCTGGCCGGTGTGCGCCTGGGTTTTGTGCTGGCCGAGCGCAAGTTGCTCAAGTTGCTGGCTGAGCAAGTGGGACCGTGGGCGGTCAGCGGGCCGACACGGGTGCTGGGGCAGGCCTGTCTGCTGGATACCGAAGGGCATGCCCGGCAACGGGTTCGCGCTGATGAAGCCAGTGAACGTCTGGCGCTGCTGCTTGAACACCACGGTTTCAAACCCCAGGGTGGCTGCGCCTTGTTTCAATGGCTGATCACCGACAGCGCCGAAGTCCTGCATGAGTTCATGGCCCGGCGCGGCATTCTGTTGCGGTTGTTCACGCACAACAGCAGCCTGCGTTTCGGTTTGCCCGCCGATGAAGCCGACTGGACACGTCTCGCGCAAGCGTTCGAAGCCTACGCTAGGGAAACCCAATGACTACGTTGATGGTGCAGGGCACCACTTCCGACGCCGGTAAAAGTACGCTGGTGACGGCGTTGTGCCGCTGGGTCACGCGTCAGGGTGTGAGCGTCGTGCCGTTCAAGCCACAGAACATGGCGCTCAACAGTGCCGTGACCGCCGACGGTGGCGAGATCGGTCGTGCGCAAGCGGTGCAGGCTCAGGCCGCCAACCTTGAGCCGCACACCGACATGAACCCGGTGCTGCTCAAGCCCAACAGCGATACCGGCGCTCAAGTGATCATCCATGGCCGCGCGGTCACGACGATGAACGCCGTCGCGTATCACGACTACAAAGCCATCGCCATGCAAGCAGTGCTGGCCTCTCATGAACGGCTGAGCGCCGCGTATCCAGTGGTCATGGTCGAAGGCGCGGGCTCGCCGGCCGAGATCAATCTGCGTGCCGGTGACATCGCCAACATGGGCTTTGCCGAGGCCGTGGATTGTCCGGTGCTGCTGATCGCCGATATCAATCGCGGCGGGGTTTTTGCGCATCTGGTGGGCACGCTGGAGCTGCTGTCGCCCAGCGAGCAGGCGCGGGTCAAAGGCTTCATCATCAACCGGTTTCGCGGTGATATCGCTTTGCTGCAACCGGGTCTTGACTGGCTGGAAGCGCGCACCGGCAAACCGGTGATCGGCGTTCTGCCTTACGTGATGGACCTGCACCTGGAGGCCGAGGACGGCATTGACCAGCGTCAGACCGACAAGGCCGACCAGGTGCTGAAAGTGCTGGTGCCGGTGCTGCCGCGCATCAGCAATCACACCGATTTCGATCCGCTGCGCCTGCATCCGCAGGTGGATCTGCAATTCATCGGCCCCGGCCAGGCGATTCCACCGGCCGACCTGATGATTCTCCCCGGTTCGAAAAGCGTGCGCAGCGACCTCGCGTATCTGCGGGCCAATGGCTGGGACACTGCGATCAGTCGTCATCTGCGTTATGGCGGCAAAGTGCTGGGCATTTGCGGTGGTTTGCAAATGCTCGGCGAGCAGGTCCACGATCCGCTGGGCCTCGAAGGTGCACCGGGTTCCAGCGCTGGTTTGGGCTTATTGACGTTCGAAACCCAGCTCGAAGAAGAGAAGCAATTGCGCAATGTGCGCGGGCGTCTGGCGCTCGAAGACGCGCCGGTCAGCGGCTATGAAATTCACGCCGGCGTGACCACCGGTCCGGCGTTGGAAAACGCCGCGGTGCAGTTGGACGACGGTCGCTGCGACGGTGCGCAAAGTGTGGACGGGCAGATATTCGGCACCTATCTGCATGGGCTGTTTGAATCGCCCGCGGCGTGCAGTGCGCTGTTGCGCTGGGCAGGTTTGCAGGCGGTGCAGGACGTGGATTATCACGCGTTGCGTGAGCGCGATATCGAACGGCTGGCGGATCTGGTGGAGAAGCATCTTGATACCGGGTTGTTGCGTGAGCTCTGTGGGTTTTAAAGAAGGGTTATCAGCATGCTGCAACTGATCCTCGGCGGCGCCCGCTCCGGCAAAAGTCGCCTGGCCGAAAAACTCGCCTCCGACAGCGCTCTGGCAGTGACTTACATCGCCACCAGTCAACCGCTCGACGGTGAAATGAACGAGCGGGTCGCCCATCACCGCGCCCGTCGTCCGGCCGAATGGGCATTGATCGAAGAGCCTGTGGAACTCGCCCGCGTCCTGCGCGAAACCGCCAGCACCGATCGGTGCCTGCTGGTGGATTGCCTGACGTTGTGGATGACCAATCTGCTGATGCTCGACGACACCGAGCGTCTGTCGGCCGAACGTGATGCGTTGCTGGACTGCCTGGCGTCGCTGCCGGGTGAAATCATTTTTGTCAGCAACGAGACCGGAATGGGTGTCGTGCCGCTGGGCGAATTGACCCGCCGCTATGTCGATGAAGCCGGTTGGCTGCATCAAGCGTTGGCCGAGCGCTGTGAGCGAGTTGTCCTGACCGTCGCCGGCCTGCCCCTGACTTTGAAAGGAACTGCGTTATGACTCAATCCTGGTGGCTGAACCCATGCAAACCGATCGATGCTCAAGCGGTCGAGCAGGCGCAGGCCCGTCAACAGCAACTGACCAAACCGGCCGGCTCCCTCGGTCGGCTTGAGTCGGTGGCCGTGCAATTGGCCGGGTTGCAGGGGCAGGTCAAGCCGAGACTCGATCAGCTGTGGATCGCGATTTTTGCCGGTGACCACGGCGTGGTCGCGGAAGGGGTGTCGGCATTTCCTCAGGAAGTCACCGGGCAGATGCTGCACAACTTCGTCAGCGGTGGCGCGGCGATCAGCGTGTTGGCGCGGCAACTCGGGGCATCCCTGGAAGTTGTCGACCTCGGCACGGTGACGCCGTCGTTGAATTTACCAGGCGTGCGTCACGTGAACATCGGCCCGGGCACGGCGAATTTCGTCGAAGGGGCGGCCATGACGCCGGCTCAAGGCGAACTCGCTTTGCAGGCCGGCCGCGACAGCGTGCAGCGCGCCATCGCGGCGGGTGCGCAGTTGTTTATCGGTGGCGAGATGGGCATCGGTAACACCACTGCGGCCAGCGCGTTGGCCTGTGCCTTGCTCGATTGCCCGGTGGTGCATCTGACCGGGCCGGGCACGGGTTTGAACGCGGCGGGTGTCAGCCATAAAGCTCAGGTCATCGAGCGCGCTTTGGCGTTGCACAGTGCTCAACGTGGCGATGCGCTACAAACCCTGTACAACCTCGGCGGTTTTGAAATCGCTGCGCTGGTCGGCGCGTATCTGGCGTGTGCTCAGGAAGGCGTCGCGGTGCTGGTGGACGGTTTTATTTGCAGTGTCGCGGCGTTGGTGTCGGTGCGCTTGAACCCTGAATGCCGTCAGTGGATGTTGTTCGGTCATCGCGGCGCCGAGCCGGGTCATCGTCATGTACTGGAAACCCTGAACGCCGAACCGCTGCTGGACCTCGGCCTGCGTCTGGGTGAGGGCAGTGGCGCCGCATTGGCCGTGCCGTTGCTGCGTCTGGCGTGCGACCTTCACGGGCAGATGGCGACTTTCGCCGAGGCCGCCGTGGCGGACCGTCCGGCATGACTTTGCGTCTGGACCTGTTGCGCCACGGCGAAACCGAACTCGGCGGCGGCTTGCGCGGCAGCCTTGACGATGCACTGACCGAAAAGGGCTGGGCGCAGATGCGCGCGGCGGTGGTCGAGCAGGGGCCTTGGGATCATTTGGTCAGCTCGCCACTGCAGCGGTGTGCGCGGTTCGCCGAAGAACTCGGTGCACAGCTTGGTTTGCCGGTGCAGTTGGATAAAGACCTCCAGGAGCTGCACTTCGGCGCATGGGAAGGACGGAGCGCCTCCGCTCTGATGGACACCGATGCCGAGGCGTTGGGATTGTTTTGGGCCGACCCTTATTCGTTTACGCCGCCTCAGGGTGAGGCGGTGGTGGATTTTTCGACGCGGGTGTTGGCCGCTGTTGGGCGCTTGCAGGCTACCTACGCAGGCGAGCGGGTGTTGCTGATCAGTCACGGCGGGGTCATGCGCTTGTTGCTGGCTCAGGCGCGGGGATTGCCTCGTGAGCAGTTGCTCAACGTCGAAGTCGGGCATGGCGCGTTGTTTTCGCTGACGGTCGAATCCGGCGTGTTGTTAAAGGAAGCGATCTGACCATGTTGCCGTTCTGGATCGCCCTGCAATTTTTGAGCAGTCTGCCGATTCGTCTGCCGGGCATGCCGGCGCCACAGGAGTTGGGGCGGTCGTTGCTGTTTTATCCGCTGGTCGGCCTGCTGTTCGGCGGGATTTTGTGGGCGTTCAACTGGCTGCTGCTCGGTACGCCGTTATTGCTTCACGCAGCGCTGTTGCTGACGGTTTGGGTATTGCTCAGCGGCGCGTTGCACCTGGACGGCCTGGCCGACAGCGCCGATGCGTGGCTCGGTGGGTTCGGCGATCGAGAGCGCACGTTGACGATCATGAAGGACCCGCGCAGCGGGCCGATTGCGGTCGTGACGCTGGTACTGGTGTTGCTGCTCAAATTCGCCGCGTTGCTGGCATTGATCGAGCAGCAACACGCCGTTGTCCTGATCATTGTTCCGTTGATCGGGCGCAGCGCGATGCTGGGCTTGTTCCTGACCACGCCTTATGTGCGCGCCGGTGGCTTGGGGCAAGCGCTGGCCGATCATCTGCCGCGTTTGGCGGGCAAGCAGGTGTTGGCGGTGAGTGCGTTGGCGTGTGTTTTGATTGCCGGTCTCAGCGGCGTGTTGGCAGTCGTGCTGGCGGCGCTGGTGTTTGTCTGGCTGCGGCAAGTGATGCTGCGCCGATTGGGCGGCACCACGGGCGATACGGCGGGGGCGTTGCTGGAAATCCTTGAGGTCGCGGTGCTGGTGGGATTGGCTATCTGCTGAACTTCCCACATCATGTAACTTGATTTAACACAACCGCGGGTATATACACGCACCATGCTCGATTCCCAATGTTTATGCATCAACCTGCGTCGCGCCGCCCGTGGCGTCAGCAGACACTACGACGGCGCGCTCGATGGCTTCGGGATCAACGTTGCCCAGTATTCTCTGCTGTGTAATCTGCAGCGTCTGGATAAGCCGAGTATTTCCACGTTGGCCGAGGCCATGGGATTGGATCGCAGCACCTTGGGGCGCAATCTGCGGGTGCTGGAAGGCGAAGGCCTGCTGATGCTGGTCGAGGGCGAAGACATGCGCAATCGCATCGTCATGCTCACCGAGGCGGGTATTGAACGCCTAAAAGCGGCCTTGCCCGCCTGGGAAGCGGCGCAACAGCGGTTGATTGACCGTCTGGGTGCCGAGAAACGCGAAACCTTGCTGCGACTGCTGGACGAACTGGCGTGATGCCGGTTTTTCCGATCTTAAGCGGGTATATACCCGCTACCGGAGAATAAGAATGACCTCGATGTGGCGTACGTGCGGTTGGGTTTTGTTGGGGAGTGCGCTGATTCTCGCGTTGTCCTTGGGCGTCAGACACGGCTTCGGGCTGTTTCTGGCGCCGATGAGTGCCGAGTTCGGCTGGGGGCGTGAGACGTTTGCCTTCGCTATCGCCTTGCAGAACCTGATCTGGGGCCTGGCGCAGCCATTCACCGGCGCGCTGGCCGACCGCTTTGGCGCCGCGAAAGTGGTGCTGGTCGGCGGTGTCCTGTATGCGTTGGGCCTGGTGTTCATGGGCCTGTCGGATTCGGCCGTGACCTTGTCCCTGAGTGCCGGCCTGTTGATCGGCATCGGTCTGTCGGGCACTTCGTTCTCGGTGATCCTCGGCGTGGTCGGCCGCGCAGTGCCGCCAGAGAAACGCAGCATGGGCATGGGCATCGCCAGCGCTGCCGGCTCTTTCGGTCAATTCGCCATGTTGCCCGGTACGCTGGGGTTGATCGGCTGGCTCGGCTGGTCAGCGGCATTGCTGGTGTTGGGCCTGTTGGTGGCGCTGATCGTGCCGCTGGTGAGCATGCTCAAGGACAAGCCGCTACCGGTGTTCGGTCATGAACAAACACTGTCCGAAGCCCTGCACGAGGCCTGTTCACATTCGGGATTCTGGCTGCTGGCGTTCGGCTTTTTTGTTTGCGGTTTTCAAGTGGTATTCATCGGCGTGCACTTGCCGGCTTATCTGGTGGATCAGCATCTTCCGGCGAGCGTCGGTACGACGGTGCTGGCGTTGATCGGGCTGTTCAATATTTTCGGTACTTACACGGCGGGCTGGCTCGGCGGGCGGATGTCCAAGCCGCGTTTGCTCACCGGCCTGTATCTGCTGCGGGCAGTGGTGATCGGGTTGTTCCTGTTGGCGCCGGTCACGACGACCACCGCTTACCTGTTTGGTATGGCGATGGGCTTTCTTTGGCTGTCGACCGTGCCCTTGACCAACGGTACCGTCGCGACCTTGTTCGGCGTGCGAAATCTGTCCATGCTCGGTGGGATTGTTTTCCTGTTTCACCAGCTCGGATCGTTCCTCGGCGGCTGGTTGGGCGGGGTGGTGTACGACCGAACCGGGAGCTATGACTTGATCTGGCAGGTAGCGATACTCTTGAGCCTGTTGGCCGCCGCCCTGAACTGGCCGGTGCGTGAGCAGCCGGTGGCGCGCCTGCAAACACAGATGAGTGCGCTATGAACAGCCTCTGGCCGCGTATCGCTGTCGTCGCTGTCTGCGCCTTGCTGCTCGCCTTGTCGTGGTGGGGCTGGCATCAGGGCGGGCTGGCGTTGATGCAACTGGGCATGGGTGCTTGCTAGCAGGATGCGAGGGCGAGTAACTTCGTTTTTAACGACTTCTCAAGGATGCACCGACATGCTGATGCGCTGGCTCGCAGTTCCCGCATTACTGGTAGCGTTTAGTGGATGGGTTCAAGCGGCAGAGTGCCCGGACCTTTTGCAAGGCTCGTTGCCCAAGCTGCGCGCCAAGGAATCCATCGACCTGTGCCAACGCTTCGCTGGCAAACCGCTGGTGGTGGTCAATACCGCGAGCTTCTGTGGTTTCGCCCCGCAGTTCAAAAGCCTTGAGGCGCTGAATCAGCGTTACAAGGAACAGGGGCTGGAGGTGATCGGCGTTCCGTCCAACGACTTCAAGCAAGAGTCCAAGGATGGCGAAGAGACTGCCAAGGTCTGCTACGTGAACTACGGCGTGACGTTCACCATGACTGAACCGCAGAAAGTCCGCGGTAATGACGCGACTCACTTGTTCAAGATCATCGCCAAGCAGAGTACCGCGCCGAAGTGGAACTTTTACAAATATGTGGTCGATCGCAAAGGCAAGGTGATCGCCAATTTCTCCAGCCTGACCACGCCTGACGATCCCGAGTTCATCGCTGCGGTGGAGAAAGCCCTGGCCTCGCAACCCTGATCCACACCCGTTAAAAAGCCCCGCCTCTGTACAAGAGAGCGGGGCTTTTTCAATTCACGCGGCGAGTGGTTCAAGCTCGCCGTGAATCATCAGAAGCGGTAGGTCGCGCCAACACCGAAACCGTTCGCATAGTTTTCATACTCGGCGCTGTAATTCTGGCGGCCGTTGCTGTTGTTGACCTTGACCGACTCTTCGCGCAGGTACGAGTACGCTACGTCGATGGTCAGGTCGTCGGTCGGGCTCCAGCCAGCGCCCAAGCTGAAAATCTTGCGATCGCCCGTCGGGATGCGTGGAGAGCGGTTTTCGTTGTTGGTCGGCGACTGGTCAACCGACAGGCCGGTACGCAGCACCCACTGCTTGTTCAGCTGATAGGACGCACCGATGGCGTGAGCCCAGGTGTCGTGCCAGTTCTGCTCTTCGGTGATGGTGCCAAAGCCGCGTGCGGCCAGGGCGGCAGGAACGCCTTCGTTCTCGACGGAGATCTCTTTCAGTCGGCTCCAGCGAGTCCAGGTGCTGCCTGCGTAGAGGGTCCACTGGTCGTTCAACTGGTGAGTGACCGAGAAGTCCACCGACTCAGGCGTGGTGATGTCCAGCGAAGCGTCGAACTTCTGGTTCGGGTTCTGGCCCAGCGCCGCGAGCACGCCGTAGTTGACCTTGGTGTCACCTTCGAGCTTGTACTTCACTTTCGAGTGATAGGTCAGGCCGAGGCGAGTGCTTTCGAGGGCTTGAACCATGATGCCGATGTTGTAACCCAGCGCGGTGTCGTCACCCTTGATCTTGACGGTACCGTCTGCTGCGCGAGGGTTCAGCGACAGGTTCGATTCCAGTGTACCGTCGATGCGGTTGATGGTCGGACCGAAACCGATCGACACCTTGTCGTTGAAGGCGTAGCTGACGGTTGGCTGGAGAGTCACGATTTTGACTTCGCTCTTGCTGCCGAAGTATTTGCCGGCGAAGCCGTTCTCGTAGTCGGTCACCAGGCCGAATGGAGCGTAGACGCCGAAACCGACTGCCCACTGGTCATCGATTGGCTTTACGTAGTAGCCCATGGGGACGCCCATGAAAGGGACCATGTCACCTTTGTTGGTACCACCATTCGGACTGGAGTTCGCATCACTGATATCAGTGTGCGCGTCGATAAATGCAACACCACCCGTCACTTGTTCGCGCTTGAGGCGAGACATGCCGGCAGGGTTACCAAAAACAGTGGATGCGTCGTCGGCAGCTGAAGATCGCCCGGCAAAACCTGTCCCCATCCCGCTGATGCTTTGTTCGTTGAGGGCGAAGCCACTTGCGAAGATCTGGGTGGATGCCAAGGCAACGGCGAGGCTAAGGGTGGTTTTGAGCATTACTTTTTTCATTATTAGAACTCCTGGTGATCACCGGGGCGAAAATTACCAACATTTTCGTTCCAGCGCCATAGGCTGTAATGCTTGATTTAGAGCGGTTTTGTAGGACAATCCGACCAAAATCGCAGCAGTTACGCGATCTTGTGGAAACAGCAGATCAACAGGCGACCTGATTCAGCGGTGAAACACAGGTTTGCCAGGCGCAGGTGAAGTCTCTCAGGCGTCCTTGAGGCTGGAAGGTCTGGCGCCAGATACGGGCCATTCCCAGTAGGTCGTCTGCTTCGGGGAGGGGGGTGTTCTGTTCTTCTACCAGCAGCCAGGCGATGGCTGTGGCGTAACGCAGGTTGACGGTCAATTCGAGGTGCGGACCACTCAGGAAAGCATGCTGGCTGGCCAGGCCGCGAACCAGGCTTGCGCGTTCCGGGTCAAGTGCCAGGTAGTGGTCCCAAAGTGCCTGGTGGCGGGGTTCGGCGATTCGGTACAGGCCGTGTCCACGGCGGTCATGCAGGGCAGTACCCAGGGCTGACTGGCTGGCGGCGACGCCCAGCAGCAGGGATTCGGCAGTTGCGCTATGGCGCCCGAGGTAAATCAATGTCGGGCGGATCACATAACGGCACAGTTCGCTGGCAGCGATACCCATAAAGCCCTCGAAACGTGAAATGGTCGGCGATACCTGAAGGGGCCTTGGCAGCGGGTGAATCGACTCAGGCTCGCCGGAAGCGGCTCAAGCCGCTTGAGTTGAAGTGTAGTGTCATATTCGCTCCGTAAAGGCCTGTTTTTAAAATATTTCCGGCTGCGAGTTATAACCGTTATATCGCTTAGTGCTTAGGCGGTGGCAGCGAAAAGAGAAATATCAGGCAATAAAAAGCCCCGCTTTTTGAGCGAGGCTTTTGAGGTTTTCAGTCTTTCTGGCGTATCAGGCAACCAGTGCCTGACGGGTACGCTCGATCACGGCCTGCAGCGGCTCGGCGCTGGAGTATTGATCGGGGTACAGGCGTTCGCTGTGACGAGCGATGCCGTGTTCGTTGACCAGAGTGAAGCTGAAGCAGCCTTTGCGAGCAGCCATGATCAGGCAGTTCATTGGTGCAAAAGCGTTGGTTAGGGTGCGAATGGCATCCTGGGTGTGGATTTGAGTAGACATAGTCATTGGGTGTTCCTACAAGCGACACGGATAAGAACCGTGCAAAATTAAAACGTTCCAGTGACGACGACCACCATTGGTCGAACGAAGAACCCGACTGGAACAAAGCAGCCAGTTTGAAGCGCTTATAAATTGGCGCGCTTGGGCTGGCAGGTAGGTACTTAGGAGGGCAGGCAACACATCAAGGGCAAAGGTTCTGGGCCCGGGGTGAAGATCCTGATCAATTTGCAGGTTGGTTCGGTCAGAGTAAGTGAGCTTCGCAACACCCTTTGCTTTCGATTCAAAGGCTGTGTTGACGCAAGGTTTACCTGGAAACCATCGAGGTGGTCGATCCCGCTTTGTCGGTGGACGCTTCCTTTGGGAAGGCTGACCGTGGGGATTTGTTCGACCAGAATTGACTTTCAGCTTGGTACTAACGCCGCGGATACTAACGGATTGAATCGCTGAAGGGAAGTGTGTTAACAAAAAAGTTCTTGGGAGGCCCCTCATTCAAGTCCGGATTGGCGCTCGGAAAAAGCCATGACCCGCAGACTTGCCCTGTAATAGCACAAATTCCGACCATTGCTAGTCACGGCTCATCGGGCCAGGACCAGCCAGGATCATGGGTTTACCAAGGTTTATCCCAGGTGCAGGCGAAATATGCGCCGAAAAAGCGCATCGATATAACTGCCTCGAAGGTACTTGTGCACATAAGTCACGGAGGGTGTCACGCTGCTGTCATCTTCCCTTCAAACGCAGTGGGTGCCTGTAACCAAAATTTAAGTCAATGAAAAACATCGCTTTTTTTTACTGGTGAAAAAATCGTCAGTTTGACTGCGAGCCCCATTCCATACGGCTTTGCGAGAGTTCAAGGGCGGTTGTCCACTGAGTTATCCACAGCTTCTGTGGATTGTCCCGAGCGCTTGCTCTAGTACGGGCGTGCCGGGTTTTTTTAGGCTTTACCTGTAAGAAAAAAAGAGTAGAGTGGCGCGCCTTTCGATCTGCCCCACAGTGCTTTATGAAGTTTCGCTCAGTATCAGTCTCTGCAACCTCCACACCTCCCAGCGTTACCCCGCCCAAGCGCTTTTCGATGCGTGTGGCCGAGTGGCTGCTCGACAGCCCGCGTCTGGGCGAAAACCCCAACGTCAAACACTTCGCCGGACGTTTGCTCAAGCAGCCAGCCCGTGAAGGGGTCGTGGCCGCGCAAAGCCGTCTAGGTCAGCTGATGTGCCGTGAATGCGGGAATGCCCGGGATCGCCGTATCGGCCAGGACCTTTTGCGTTCGGCTGCGCGGGCAGGGGATCGGCGCGCTCAGCAGGAACTGGGTCTGATCGAAGACTGAGCTGTCCAAGACCTGACGCCTTGGTTAACCTTCAAGCTTTATTTCATTGGCAGGAGTGGCTATGGCTATGGACTTGACCAGCGCATTGCTCGGTCTGGCGGGCGCTGCGCTGCCTTTACTGGTACTGGCCTGGCAACTTCAGCGGCGAGCGAGCGCCACGCAGTCAGAGGTTGCACTGCTGGAAGAGCGTCTGGCCACGGCCCATCTGGCTCAGGATGGATTGAACGCGCAACTCGAAGCCTGTCGCGATGAAATGGGTGATCTGGGCCAGGCCAACGCCGCCAAACAAGCAGACCTGGCCGCCGTACGCCGTGAAGTCGAACTGCTGCAGATCGAACGTGACGACGCACGCGACGCCGCCCACGCCTGGAATCTGGAACGCGCCGGCAAAGAGGCTGAGTTGCGTCGTCTGGACGCCCAGGCCGCTTCGCTCAACGCCGAGCTGCGCGAGCAGCAGGAAAGCCATCAGCAGCGCCTTAACGACCTGCAGGGCTCGCGAGACGAGTTGCGAGCGCAGTTCGCGGAGCTGGCTGGCAAGATCTTCGACGAGCGCGAGCAGCGCTTTGCCGAAACCAGTCAACAACGCCTCGGTCAGTTGCTCGATCCGTTGAAAGAACGCATCCAGTCCTTCGAAAAACGCGTCGAGGAAAGCTATCAGGCTGAAGCCCGCGAACGTTTTTCCCTGGCCAAGGAACTGGAGCGGCTGCAACAGCTGAACCTGCGCCTGAGCGACGAAGCCACCAACCTGACCCGCGCCTTGAAAGGGCAGAAAACCCAAGGTAACTGGGGCGAGCTGATTCTTGAGCGAGTGCTTGAACACGCGGGTCTGGAGAAGGGGCGCGAGTACCAGACCCAGGTCAACCTCAAGGGGCCGGACGGTGAGCGTTTCCAGCCGGACGTGATCATTTATCTGCCGGGCGACAAACAGGTGGTGGTCGACTCCAAGGTCAGCCTCACGGCCTATCAGCAATACGTCGCGGCCGAAGACGATGCCATCGGCCAGATTGCCATCAAGCAGCACGTGCTGTCCTTGCGCACTCACGTCAAAGGGCTCGCCGGCAAGGATTACAAGCGTCTCGACGGTTTGCACAGCCTGGATTTCGTCCTGCTCTTCGTACCGATCGAAGCCGCGTTTTCCGCCGCATTGCAGGCTGAGCCGACGCTGTTCCAAGAGGCCTTCGACCGCAACATCGTGATCGTCAGCCCGACCACTTTGCTGGCGACCCTACGCGTCATCGACAGCCTGTGGAAGCAGGAGCGCCAAAGCCAGAATGCCCGAGAAATCGCCGAGCGGGCCGGGTGGCTGTACGACAAGTTCGTGTTGTTCATCCAGGATCTGGATGAAGTCGGCAATCGATTACAGCAACTGGATAAAGCCTACAGCTCGGCGCGTAATAAGCTGACGGAAGGCCGTGGCAACCTCGTCAGCCGCAGTGAGCAGCTCAAGTTGCTTGGCGCGCGGGCGAGCAAGAGCCTGCCCGCAGACTTGCTGGAGCGGGCAATGACGGATGTGGACGGGTTGGCGGAATTGCCGGAGTAAGCCGAAAAGCTTCGCGAGCAAGCCCGCTCACACATTGAACCGCATTCCATCTGGATGAACTCGGTCCAATGTGTGGGCTTGCTCGCGAAGGTGGCAGTTGCTCCACCACAAGACTCAAACGCTGCCGGGTTACAACGGCAAATGCCGACTCAGCAACGCCCGCAACGCCGCCGGTTTCACCGGTTTGGCCAGATAATCCAGCCCCGCCGCATGCACTTGGGCCACCGTCTCCGGCCGCCCATCGGCGCTGATCACTACCCCTGGCACTGGCTCACCCAATCGGGTGCGCAGCCATGCCATCAGTTCGGTCCCTGTCTCGCCATCGTCCAGGTGGTAATCCACCAGCGCCAATTGCGGTCGCATCCCATCGCTGAGCAGCGCCGCGCATTCATCGCGGTTGCGCGCGGTCCAGACCTGACAACCCCAGCGCGTGAGCAAGCTGTTCATGCCGATCAGGATGCTGTCTTCGTTGTCGATGCACAGTACTTGCGCGCCGCTCAGCAATTTGCCATTGAGTTCGACGACCTTGGTCGGGGTCGCGGACTGCGCCTGAGCCAACGGCACACTGACGCTGAACACGCTGCCGCGCCCCGGCCAGGAGCGTACGCGCAAGGTATGACCCAGCACGCGACACAGCCCGTCGGCGATTGCCAGGCCTAGCCCCAGGCCTTTCTCTGCGCGCGTCTGGTGGCTATCGAGGCGTTTGAATTCTTCGAAAATGACCTGCTGTTTATCCACAGGAATGCCCGGACCTCGGTCCCAGACTTCCAGGCACAGCTCGCCCTTGCGTCGGCGAACCCCCAGCAGCACCGGCCCTTTGGCGTAGCGGAAGGCATTGGTCAGGAAGTTCTGCAGGATACGTCGCAGCAGTTTGATGTCGCTGTCGACGCGCAACGTACTGCCCCTGACACGGAATTTCAGCCCTTGGTCGCAGGCCAGCGCCTTGAACTCGGCACCGAGGACATCGAACATCTCATTGAGCACGAACGGTTTGGGATCAGGGTTGATCTTGCCGTTTTCCAGACGGGAAATGTCCAGCAGGTCGCTGATCAAGTCCTCGGCCGAGCGCAGTGACGTGTCCAGATGATGGACCAGTTTCTGCGCCTCACCGGAGAGGCCGTCGTCTTGGTGGGAAAGGGCGGCCGAGAACAGTCGCGCAGCGTTCAACGGTTGCATCAAGTCGTGACTGACCGCCGCCAGGAAACGGGTTTTAGACTGGTTGGCCGACTCTGCGGTGCCCTTGGCTTCGGTCAGGGCGACGTTGAGTTGCGACAGTTCGTGGGTCCGCTCGGTGACCCGTCGCTCCAGGCCCTCGTTGGCTTCGGTCAGCGCTTGCTCAGCCTCGCGGAAGGCGCTGATGTCGGTGAAACTCATGACAAAACCGCCGCCCGGCATCGGGTTGCCGATCAGCTCGATCACACGGCCATTGGGGAAAAGTCTTTCAGAAGTATGGGCGCGGCCCTGACGCATCCAGTGCAAGCGCCGTGCGACGTGCACTTCAGCTTCGCCGGGACCACACAGGCCGCGCTCGGCGTTGTAGCGAATGATGTCGGCAATCGGGCGGCCAAGCCTGATCAGCCCATCCGGGTAGTTGAACAGCTCCAGATAGCGCCGGTTCCAGGCCACCAGTTTCAGCGACTGGTCGACCACACTGATGCCTTGGGTGATGTTCTCGATCGCACCTTGCAGCAGTGCGCGGTTGAATTGCAGCACTTCCGAGGCTTCGTCGGCGATTCGGACGACGTCTTCGAGTTGCATTTCCCGACCTTCGATGGCGGCTTTTACCACCGCCCGCGTCGAAGAAGCACCGAGCACACCGGCCAGCAAGCGTTCAGTGTGGGCGATCCATTCACCGTCGGCGTTCTGGTTCGGGTTGAAGCCTTTGCCCTGACGGTAGGCGAAGCGGATAAAGCTTTGACGGGCGCGTTCTTCGCCGACGAAGCGTGCGGCCAGCTGCAACAAATCGTCGATCTGCACCGACAGCATCGAACGGGCGCTGGGGCGGGCGCTGATTTCCTGACCGATGAAGCGACCCGCCTGCCAATGTTCCGAAACCCTTGTACGCGACAGCACCGACACCCAGGCGAACAGCGTGAAGTTGGCTGCAAGCGACAACACCACTCCTTGTGTCAACGGGGTGAGCGGCAATTTCAGCGGGTTGCTGTGCAACCAGGCCAGCCCCGGGGAACTGCTCAAGGACAAACCGAGGCTTTGGGCGGCAATCGGCAGGATCAAGGTGTAGAACCACAGGAACGTCCCGGCGGCGAGGCCGGCGAATACTCCCCGGCGATTGGCTTGTTTCCAGTACAGCGCGCCGAGCATGGCCGGGGCCAGCTGGGTCACGGCGGCGAAGGCGATCTGGCCGATGGTCGCCAGACTCGCCGTCGAGCCGAGCAGGCGATAACTGACGTAGGCCAACAGCAGAATCACCACAATGCTCACTCGGCGCACCGAGAGCATCCATTGGCGGAACACTTCGAACGGCCGCTCGGCGTTGTTGCGCCGCAGCAGCCATGGCAACAGCATGTCGTTGGAGACCATGGTCGACAACGCCACGCTGGCGACAATCACCATGCCGGTCGCCGCCGAGGCGCCCCCGATAAACGCCAGCATCGCCAACGCAGGATGGGATTGGGCCAGCGGCAGGCTGATGACAAACGAGTCCGGCAGCACCGAGCTCGGCAGCAGCATCTGGCCGGCGAGGGCGATGGGAACGACGAACAGCGCCGCCAGCGCCAGATAGGCTGGAAACACCCATTTGGCCAGGCGCAGATCCTGAGGATCGATGTTCTCCACCACGGTCACGTGGAACTGCCGGGGCAGGCAGATGATTGCCATCATTGCCACGCCGGTCTGCACCACCATCGACGGCCAGTTGATGGTTTCCTTCCAGTATTCTTCCAGACGCGGGGCGAGCATGGCCTGGTCGAACAGGTCTTCGAAACCGTCGTACAGGCCGTAGGTCACGAACGCGCCTACCGCGAGAAACGCGAACAACTTGACCAGCGATTCGAACGCAATCGCCAGCACCATACCGCGGTGGTGTTCCGTGGCGTCGAGGTTGCGGGTACCGAAGACGATGGTGAACAGCGCCAGCACCAGCGACACGATCAGCGCCGTGTCCTGGGCGCGCGTGCCCATGGCGTCGGCACCGGCGCCGATCAGCAAGTTCACCCCGAGCACGATGCCCTTCAGTTGCAACGCGATGTAGGGCAACACGCCGACCAGGCAGATCAGCGCCACCACCACCGCCAGCGACTGGGATTTGCCATAACGCGCGGCGATGAAGTCGGCAATCGAGGTGATGTTCTCCTGCTTGCTGATCATCACCATTTTTTGCAGGACCCACGGCGCGCACACCAGCAGCAGGATCGGTCCGAGGTAGATCGGCAGGAAAGACCAGAGTTGTTCGGCGGCCTGGCCCACGGCGCCAAAGAAGGTCCAGCTGGTGCAGTAGACGGCCAGCGACAGGCTGTACACCCAGGCACGCACTCGCGGCGGCAACGGCGTGCTGCGACGGTCGCCGTAGAAGGCGATGGCGAACAGGATGGCCATATAGGCCAGGGCGACGGCGGCGATCAGCCCGCTGGACAGCGACATGGGAACTCCAGACAAAAGACACCCGGGACTCCCGCCCGGACAGACAGTCTCGCACGATGGCAGGGGTTAGTCAGTGTCGACCAAGGTCGCGGCGCGGCGGGGTGTCGCAGGGCGCTTGTCAGTTGCATCTTGGGTGTTTTGCAGGCCCCTTCGCGAGCAGGCTCGCTCCCACATTGGATCTATGTTGGGCACAAATTACGTGTCCCCTGAAGATCACCTGTGGGAGTGAGCCTGCTCGCGATGGCGGTATCACTGACTCAACGCAATCTCGATCAACCGATGCAATTCCTCAACCTCCAGCGGCGCCGCTGAAAACAGGATACGAAACGCCGTCGGCGCCGCCACCAGGTTGATCAGCCGATCAACGTTCGGCTTCGGCTGATCGGGGTATCGATCCAGAATCGTCTGCAGCTGCCCGCCAATGATCGTCGCGCAAAGGGCTGGCGTGGTGCTGCATTGCACGTCGCGCAACATGTTGCGGCCGGGCTCGGAACTCATCTCGTCCAGATACTGCTCGGCCCAGGCGCGCACGTCACCGTGCAGGCTGCCGGTATGGGCCGGCTCGCTCTCGGGGCGCATGCGGGCGAGGGCGACATCCGCCAGCAACACCGACAGATCGCCCCAGCGCCGGTAGATGGTCGACGGCGTGACGCCGGCGCGCGCGGCGATTTGCGGGACGGTCACGGTGGTGCGGTCCTGCTCTTCGAGAAGATCGCGGACTGCCGAATGAACCGACTCTTGCACCCGGGCACTCCGGCCGCCAGGGCGTAAACCTTCTTTAATAGCCATGCATCGGACCTTAACACAAAGAATTTGCTTTAAGCGCCAGCCAGTAGCACACTCCGCAAAAGCAAAAAGTTAGCTTTTGCGGAGTGTATTTATGTCCAGTTCAACGTCTAATCGTTCAAGCCTGTGGTTTCTGGCAATCACCTTACTCAGTTTTCTTGCCGCTTCCACCGCGCCGACGCCGTTGTATCACTTGTACCAGGAACACCTGCAATTCTCGGCAGCGACCCTGACCCTGATTTTCGGCGTGTACGCCATCAGCTTGCTGGCGGCGTTGCTCACGGTCGGTTCGCTCTCGGATTACCTGGGTCGCAAGCCTGTAATTTTTACCGCTGTGATGTTGAACATGCTAGCGATGCTGCTGTTTATCAATGCAGACAGTGTCGCCTGGTTGATCAGCGCACGCGTGCTTCAAGGTTTTGCTACGGGGATGGCCACTGCCGTACTGAGTGCGGCGCTGCTGGACACCGATCGCCAGCAAGGGCCGCTGGTCAACAGTGTGGCGCCGTTGCTGGGCATGGCGTCGGGTGCCATGGGCTGCGGCTTGTTGGCTGAGTTCGCACCACTGCCATTGCAGTTGACCTATTGGGTGCTGTTCGCGCTGTTTGTGATGCAAGCGCTGTACGTTTGGCGTTTGCCGGAAAGCGTCAGTCCCCAACCGGGAGCCTGGGCCTCGCTGCGCCCGACACTGCATGTGCCAATCCAGGCGCGGCGTGCGTTGTGGCTGGTGCTGCCGATCAACATCGCGGTGTGGGCACTCGGTGGCTTTTACGCTTCTTTGGCGCCGTCTCTGGTGCGCACGGCCACCGGATCGACCTCAAATCTGATTGGCGGTGCGACGGTGGCTGTGTTGACGGTGACCGGCGCGTTGATGATCTACACCTTGCGCGATCGGCCGGCCGACCAGGTTTTGCGATTGGGCGGCAGTCTGCTGCCTGCCGGCGTCGCGCTGATTCTGATGGCGGTACACAGTGCCAGTCTTACGCTGTTTTTCGTCGGGACGCTGGTGGCCGGATGCGGTTTCGGCGCCGGTTTCCTTGGTGCATTGCGCAGCGTCGTGCCGCTGGCCTTACCCCATGAACGGGCAGGGTTGATGTCGGCTTACTACGTGCTCAGTTATCTGGCTTTCTGCTTGCCGTCGTTGCTGGCCGGAAACTTGACCCGGACCTTCGGGCTGGTGGCCACCACCGATGGTTACGGCGCGGTGCTGATTATTCTCTCGGTCGGCGCTCTGCTCGCGTTGATGCGTCAGCAGTCCATGAAAGTCTGTGGCGTCGATGTTCGATGACCGTTAGCCTTGGCGCCGCCATACATTTCGACGGGCCGACGCATGAAAATCATCCGCAGCAAATCCTTCACCGCTGACCGTGCCTGGGGCGCTTTGGATATCGCCAACATGAACGGCATCACCACGCGTTTGCACTGGACCGATCAGCCCTATAAATGGCACATCAATGATGGGCAAGAAGTGTTCGTGGTGTTGGATGGTCAAGTGCAGATGCGTTATCGCGAAGAAGGACAGGAGAAAGAAGTGATGTTGGGTGTAGGCGATATCTTCTATGCCGACGTCGGTACCGAACACGTTGCCCATCCGCAGGGTGCGGCAAGAATTCTGGTGATCGAGACTGAAGGCAGCGTTTGACGCTGTATCTGCAAAACAGATAACAGTTACAGATATTACCCGTTATATCGATATTCGATTCGGATCTACCATGAGCTCCACCTCAACAGAGGACAGGAGTTCACCATGACATGCCCCAACACTGCCCCAGCCGGTTTCAAACCCTTCAGTCATTTGCAGCACCCGCGTGAAGTCATCCGCCAGTTCACGCCGAACTGGTTCGCCGCCACCATGGGCACCGGTGTGCTGGCGTTGGCGCTGGCGCAGCTGCCGGGCGCAAATGCCGGTTTACACGCGATTGCCGAAGCCCTTTGGCTGTTCAATATTGTGCTGTTTGTTTTATTCACGGTTATGTATGCAGCGCGTTGGGCGCTGTTTTTCGATGAGGCGCGGCGGATTTTCGGTCACTCCACGGTCTCGATGTTTTTTGGCACCATCCCCATGGGCCTGGCGACCATCATTAATGGTTTCCTGGTGTTCGGTCTGCCGCGTTGGGGCGAGGGCGTGATTGATGTCGCCGAGGCGCTGTGGTGGCTGGACGTGGCGATGTCTGTGGCGTGCGGCGTGCTGATTCCCTACCTGATGTTCACCCGTCAGGAACACAGCATCGACCAGATGACCGCCGTCTGGCTGTTGCCGGTGGTGGCGGCGGAAGTGGCAGCCGCCAGCGGTGGTCTGCTGGCGCCGCACCTGGCCGATGCCCATTCGCAACTGGTGGTGCTGGTGACCAGCTACGTGCTCTGGGCCTTTTCCCTGCCGGTTGCGTTCAGCATTCTGACCATTCTGTTGCTGCGCATGGCACTGCATAAATTGCCCCACGAAAACATGGCCGCCTCCAGCTGGCTGGCGCTCGGCCCGATCGGCACCGGGGCGCTGGGCATGTTGCTGCTGGGAGCGGACGCGCCGGCGATCTTCGCGGACAACGGTCTGCCGGGCATCGGTGAAATCGCCGCAGGGCTGGGGTTGGTGGCCGGGATCACCCTGTGGGGTTTTGGTTTGTGGTGGATGCTGATCGCGGTGCTCATCACCCTGCGTTACCTGCGCGCCGGTATCCCTTTCAATCTCGGCTGGTGGGGTTTTACCTTCCCGTTGGGCGTCTATTCTCTGGCGACGTTGAAACTGGCCAGCACCTTGAACCTGACGTTTTTCAGTGCTTTCGGCTGTGTGCTGGTGGTGTTGCTGGCGGTGATGTGGCTGATCGTCGCCAAACGTACGGTGCAAGGGGCGTGGCGGGGCGAGTTATTTGTCTCGCCGTGCATAGCCGGATTGAAGAAATAACCGGCGAAGATAGGTAATGTGTGGCCTGGATCGTCGTTCGATATTCCAATAACGGTATCCACGCCACTCTCTACCCACTCTTTTATGCAAATCAGGGACACATGGAAGATGAGTCACCCCTCACAGTTCACCTTGCTTCGCACCCGGCGCTTCCTGCCATTCTTCGTCACACAGTCGCTCGGGGCATTCAACGACAACATCTTCAAGCAGTCGCTGATCCTCGCCATTCTCTACAAGTTGACCATCGACGGTGACCGCTCGATCTGGGTCAACCTGTGTGCGCTGCTGTTCATCCTGCCGTTCTTTCTGTTCTCGGCGCTGGCCGGGCAGTTCGGTGAAAAGTTCGCCAAGGACGCGTTGATTCGTCTGATCAAGCTCGGGGAGATCGCCATCATGGCGGTCGGCGCGGTCGGTTTCATGTTCGATCACCTGTCGCTGATGCTAATGGCGCTGTTTGCCATGGGCACTCACTCGGCGCTGTTCGGGCCGGTGAAATACTCGATCCTGCCCCAGGCCTTGCGTGATGAAGAGCTGGTGGGTGGCAACGGCCTGGTGGAAATGGGCACCTTCCTGGCGATCCTCGCCGGGACCATCGGTGCCGGGATCATGATGTCCTCCAGTCATTACGCGCCGATCGTCTCCACGGCGATCATCGGTGTTGCGGTGCTCGGCTATCTGGCCAGTCGCAGCATTCCACGGGCTGCGGCCGCCTCCCCGGAAATGCGCCTGAACTGGAACATTTTCAGCCAGTCCTGGGCCACATTGAAACTGGGCTTGGGGCAGACGCCAGCGGTGTCACGCTCGATTGTCGGCAACTCGTGGTTCTGGTTTGTCGGGGCGATTTATCTGACGCAGATCCCGGCCTATGCCAAGGAGTGGATGCACGGCGACGAAACCGTGGTGACGCTGATTCTTACGGTGTTCTCGGTCGGCATCGCGCTCGGTTCGATGCTTTGCGAGAAACTGTCCGGACGTAAAGTCGAGATCGGGCTGGTGCCGTTCGGCTCGTTTGGTCTGACCGTGTTTGGTTTACTGCTGTGGTGGCATTCCGGTGGAATTCCGGACAGCGTCACAGGTCATGGCTGGATCGAAGTCCTGAGTTTCGGCCACGCCTGGCTGGTGTTGATCGACATTCTGGGGCTTGGGGTTTTCGGCGGTTTCTATATCGTGCCGCTGTACGCGCTGATTCAGTCTCGTACCCCCGAGAATGAGCGGGCGCGGGTGATTGCCGCCAACAATATTCTCAACGCGCTGTTCATGGTGGTCTCGGCGATTGTCTCGATCGTCTTGCTGAGCATGGTCAAGCTATCGATCCCGCAGCTATTCCTGGTGGTGTCGCTGCTGAACATTGGCGTCAACGCCTACATCTTCAGCATCGTCCCCGAGTTCAGCATGCGCTTCATGATCTGGCTGCTCAGCCATTCCATGTACCGCGTGGAGCATCGCAATCTGCAGCTGATTCCCGATGAAGGCGCGGCGTTGCTGGTGTGCAATCACGTGTCCTTCGTCGACGCCTTGCTGATTGGCGGCGCGGTGCGTCGGCCGATTCGCTTTGTGATGTATTACAAGATCTACAACTTGCCGGTGCTGAACTTTATCTTTCGCACGGCCGGGACCATTCCGATCGCGGGGCGTCAGGAAGACATTCAGATCTACGAAAAAGCCTTCACGCACATTGCTCAGTATCTGAAGGACGGTGAATTGGTGTGCATCTTCCCTGAGGGCAAATTGACTGCCGATGGCGAGATCAACGAGTTCAAGGGCGGGCTGACGCGGATTCTCGAAGAGACGCCGGTGCCGGTGATTCCGTTGGCATTGCAGGGTTTGTGGGGGAGCTTCTTCAGCCGCGATCCGCAAAAGGGCGTGTTTCGCCGGTTGTGGTCACGGGTGACGCTGGTGGCAGGGCCAGCGGTATCGGTTGAGGTGGCAGAGCCAGCCAGGTTGCAAGGGATGGTAGGGGAATTGCGCGGCGCTGTGCGCTAATTCCTTTCGTTGCGGGCCGCTAACCAAGCGTGCCCGCTCCGGGCATTCAACCCGCCATCGCCAACCGGTTACGTCCCTCGCGCTTGGCCACATACAACGCACTGTCGGCCCGTCGCAACAGGCTCTCGGCGGACTCGCCGGGCAATAGCGTCGAGCAGCCAAGGCTGACCGTCAGCTCGATCGCATCGCCGTCGGCCGAATATTCCTCTGCCTGCACTGCAAATCGTAACCGTTCGCCAACCATGGCTGCCGCCTCACGACTCGTGTTGGAAAGCAGGATCAGGAACTCTTCGCCACCAAAGCGGAAGACCATGTCCACGTTGCGTAACTGGTTCTTGATCGAGGCTGCAACGGCCTTGAGCACGTCATCGCCGGCGCTGTGTCCGTGGTTGTCGTTGATGCGTTTGAAGTGATCGATGTCCAGCATCAGCAGCGACAAGGGTTGCAGATGCCGACGCGACATCTCTGTTTCCCGTTGCAGGGTCTGATCCATGGCGATGCGGTTGCCGGTGTCCGTGAGCGGATCGCGCAAGGCACTTTGGGTGGCGGCGCGGTAGAGCAGGGCATTGCGCATTGGATACAGCAATGCGGACAGCAGTGACTCGAGGTTGCCTTGTTCCTGCTCACTGAAGCGCTGATTGCGGCGGAATACCAGGTCGCCCAGGTGCTCGCCTTCATGGCTGAGGCTGTAGCTGATCGAATGATGGCCGCGCAGGCCGAACACCAGGCGCAAGTTGCTGGACGTGTGCTCGTACGTCAAGGCGTCAAGCGGTACAAGTCGCTGAATCTCGCGGAAGAAGAGCCCGAGAATGCGTTGCGGCTCAAGACTGGTTTGCAGCTGCAGGCTCAGTTGCTGGCGCAGTTGCGCAAGGCTGACGGACCTCTCGATGAGGGTAGGCTGCTGACCAAAGCCCAGGCGTTGCAATTTGGCGCTATCGAAGTCAATTGCGTTGGTCTGGGAAGGTGATTTCATATGGCGTGCGCCCCTAAGCAGTAAGGCTGTCTTACAGGCTGGGTGAGAGCGGCTTTGGGCTGCGCGTCATACTGGTCCATCAGTCCCGTAGGACATTTGGCGCAAGTTTAGTCCGCTTTGCCGACGATAAGTAACCTGTCGGCTCAGGCGTCCGCCCTGTCTGCTTTCACACTGCGTGTCTGAGCAAATTTAGAGCGAAAGTCGTGCCATTCAGTTCAGTCGGATAAAAATCGTTCTAAATCAAAGTATTGAAGCGTCGTTGAAGAGCGTTGTTGCGTTCGGTGACAGTTGTTTGACTTGTGGCGGGGGTGGTTGCGACGCACTTTGGGTGCCGCGACGGGAAGCCGTCGCGGCACAAAAGCGACGTGCGGACGTTACTGAG
Source organism: Pseudomonas sp. PMCC200344 (assembly GCF_030053095.1). Taxonomy (NCBI): domain Bacteria; kingdom Pseudomonadati; phylum Pseudomonadota; class Gammaproteobacteria; order Pseudomonadales; family Pseudomonadaceae; genus Pseudomonas; species Pseudomonas sp. PMCC200344. Next base: position 1,966,808 of record NZ_CP125618.1, read on the forward strand.
CGTTGAACGCCTGGCCGTTGATGCCGGTACTGTCTGGACCCATCAGGTAGAGGTAGACCGGCATGATCTCCTCGGGCGTCGGGTTGTTCAGCGGGTTTTCACCCGGGTAAGCCTGGGCGCGCATGCTGGTGCGGGTGGCGCCCGGGTTGATGCTGTTGGAGCGCACCGGTGCCACGGTGTCGACTTCGTCAGCGAGGGTTTGCATCAAGCCTTCGGTGGCGAATTTGGACACGCCATAAGCGCCCCAATACGCACGCCCCTTGCGGCCGACGCTGCTGGAGGTGAACACCACCGAAGCATCCTGCGACAGCTTGAGCAGCGGCAACAGGGTGCTGGTGAGCATGAACATGGCGTTGACGTTGACGTGCATGACCCGCATGAAGTTTTCGCCGGACAGCTGCTCGATTGGCGTACGCGGGCCAATGATCGACGCGTTGTGCAGCAAACCGTCGAGGTGGCCGAATTCGGTTTCGATCATCGCTGCCAGCTCATCGTATTGATGGGGCAGGGCGGTTTCCAGGTTGAACGGGATCACGGCCGGTTGTGGATGGCCGGCGGCTTCGATTTCGTCGTAGATCTGAGTCAGGTTGGCTTCGGTCTTGCCCAGCAACAGCACGGTGGCGCCGTGTGCAGCGAAGGTTTTTGCGGCGGCAGCACCGATGCCACGGCCAGCGCCGGTGACCAGGATGACCCGGTCCTTGAGCGATTCTGGGCGGGCGGAATAATCAAACATAAGAAACCTCAACAAATCAGAAAGCGGACCCTGTAGGAGCACGGCTTGCCTGCGATGGCGTTTTCAGAATCGCTATCGCCGGCAAGCCGTGCTCCTACGAAAAGCGGCTCAGCAACTACACAGCGCGCTATCGAGCACTTTGCGCAACTCCAGCGGATGGTCGACCACCACATCCGCGCCCCAATGCCGCGGGTTATCGTCCGGATGAATGTAGCCATAGGTCACGGCGGCCGTCTTGGTGCCGGCATCGCGACCGGATTCGATATCGCGCAGGTCATCACCCACAAACAGCACGCTGGCCGGGTCCAGGTCGAGCATCTTGCACGCCAGGATCAACGGCTCGGGGTCCGGTTTGCTGTTCTTCACATGGTCCGGGCAGATCAACAACGCCGAGCGCTCGGCCAGGCCAAGCTGCTGCATGATCGGCTCGGCGAACCGCAGCGGCTTGTTGGTGACCACGCCCCAGATCAGGTTGGCCTTCTCGATGTCGGCCAACAGTTCGCCCATGCCGTCGAAGAGTTTGCTGTGAACCGCGCAACCGGCGAGGTAACGCTCCAGGAACTCCAGGCGCAACGCCTCGAAACCCGGTGATTCCGGGTCCATGGAGAAGGTCACGGCGACCATTGCCTTGGCGCCGCCGGAGATCTCGTCGCGAATGTGTTTGTCGTTCATCGGCGGCAAGCCGCGATCGGCGCGCATCGCCTGACAAATCGCAATGAAGTCCGGCGCGGTGTCGAGCAGAGTGCCGTCCATGTCGAAAAGAACTGCTCTGATACGCATCGGCTTACTCCTCGCGCAGGGTCTGGATCATGTAGTTGACGTCCACGTCGGAGGCCAGCTTGTAGTGCTTGGTCAGCGGGTTGTAGGTCAGGCCGATGATGTCCTTGACGGTCAGGCCGGCCATGCGGCTCCAGGCACCCAGCTCGGACGGGCGGATGAATTTCTTGAAGTCGTGAGTGCCGCGCGGCAGCAGCTTCATGATGTATTCCGCGCCGACGATGGCGAACAGGTACGCCTTCGGGTTGCGGTTGATGGTGGAGAAGAACACCTGGCCGCCGGGTTTGACCATGCGGAAACAGGCGCGGATCACCGAGGACGGGTCCGGCACGTGTTCAAGCATTTCCAGGCAGGTGACCACGTCGAACTGCTCAGGCATTTCTTCGGCCAGCCCTTCGGCGGTGATCTGCCGGTATTCGACACTCACGCCGGATTCCAGCTGATGCAGTTGCGCGACCGCCAGCGGCGCTTCGCCCATGTCGATGCCCATGACGGTAGCGCCGCGCTGGGCCATGGCTTCGCTGAGAATGCCGCCGCCGCAACCGACGTCGAGGACTTTCTTGCCGGCCAGGTTGACCCGTTCGTCAATCCAGTTGACCCGCAGCGGGTTGATGTCGTGCAGCGGTTTGAACTCGCTTTCGCGGTCCCACCAGCGATGGGCCAGGGCTTCGAATTTGGCGATTTCGGCGTAGTCGACGTTGCTCATGTTAAGTCCTCTAAAACTTGAAAAATCCTGTTGCCCCGGTGGTAAGTCCGGGGTGCTTACGATTCGGTATGGCCGCTGATGCGCTGGCCCCAGGCCTTGGCGGTGGTGCAGAGCTGTTCTTCATCCAGGCGAGTCAGGCGACGGTCGTCGAGCAGTTGCTTGCCGGCGACCCAAAGGTGTTTCACGCAATCGCGGCCGGTGGCATATATAAGTTGCGAAACCGGGTCGTAGACCGGTTGCTGCGCCAGGCCGGAGAGGTCGAATGCGACGATGTCTGCTGCTTTGCCGACTTCCAGCGATCCCACTTCGGATTCAATGCCCAGCGCGCGGGCGCCGTTGAGCGTGGCCATGCGCAGGGCGCGATGGGCGTCCAGCGCGGTGGCCGAGCCGGCGACGGCTTTGGCCAGTAAAGCGGCGGTGCGGGTTTCGCCGAGCAGGTCCAGGTCGTTGTTGCTGGCCGCGCCATCGGTGCCGATCGCCACATTGACGCCAGCCTGCCACAAACGCTCCACCGGGCAGAACCCGCTGGCCAGCTTCAGGTTCGACTCCGGGCAATGAATCACGTTGGTGTTACTTTCTACCAGCAACACCAGGTCTTCGTCGCTGATCTGAGTCATGTGCACCGCCTGGAAGCGCGGCCCCAACAAACCCAGGCGCCCGAGTCGGGCCAGCGGGCGTTCACCGCGCTGCTCGACGGACTGCTGCACTTCATAAGCGGTTTCATGCACGTGCATATGGATCGAGGCGTCCAGTTCTTCGGCGATCACCCGGATTTTCTCCAGGTTCTCGTCGCCCACGGTGTAGGGTGCGTGGGGACCGAAGGTGACTTTGATGCGCTCGTGGTGCTTGAGATCGCCAAACAATTCGACGCCCTGACGAATGGCGTCGTCCGCCGTGCTGGCGCCCGGGATCGGGAAATCGAGGATCGGAATCACGATTTGCGCGCGAATGCCGCTGTTATGGACGCGCTCGCTGGCAACCTTCGGGAAGAAATACATGTCAGAGAAGCAGGTGATGCCACCTTTGATCTGTTCGGCGATTGCAAGGTCGGTGCCGTCACGTACGAAAGCTTCATCGACCCACTTGGCTTCGGCCGGCCAAATGTGGTCTTCCAGCCAGGTCATCAGGGGCAGATCATCGGCCAGGCCACGGAACAGCGTCATCGCCGCATGACCGTGGGCATTGATCAAGCCAGGGCAGAGCAACATGTCCGGCAGTTCGCGGACCTCGGTTGCATTAAGCTTGAGCGCAGCCGAACGTGGGCCGATGAATACGATGCGTCCGTCGCGGATACCCAGGGCGTGCTCTTTGAGGACAACGCCAGCGGGTTCGACGGGTACCAGCCAGGTCGGCAGCAATAGCAAGTCGAGCGCAGCGGCAGTGTTCGGCATCGAGAGTCGGTTCCAGAGCTTTTGTAAAGGATGGCGAAGTATACCCGAGCGTCTTCGCAGGGGGATCGCTATAATCGACGGCTTTTGTTCATGAGTACGGGGTGACGGATGCGCGATCGACTGTTGGCTGCGGAGAAGGTGAAGGCCATCGATTGGCGTGATGGCGCCCTTTGCCTGCTGGATCAGCGTATTTTGCCGTTCGAGGAAACCTGGATCGCCTACACAAGCGCTGCTGGCGTGGCCGAGGCCATTCGTTCGATGGTGGTGCGCGGTGCGCCGGCGATTGGCATCACTGCCGCGTATGCCATGGTCCTGTCAGCCCGGGCGCGAATTGCCGAGGGCGGTGACTGGCAGGCCGCATGGGAGGAGGATTACGCATTGTTGGCCGATTCTCGTCCAACGGCGGTGAATCTGTTCTGGGCCTTGAGTCGCATGCGTGACCGCCTGGATCGTCTCAAGGGTGATGCAGACCCTCTGGCGGCGCTGGAAGCCGAGGCCATCGCCATTCATGAAAGCGATCGCGAAGCCAACCTGACGATGGCGCAACTGGGCGTGGACCTGATCCGCAAGCACCAGGGCAACGCCCAGGCGATTCTGACCCACTGCAACACCGGCGCGCTGGCCACCGGCGGCTTTGGCACGGCGCTTGGCGTCATTCGTGGCGCTTTCATTGAAGGCATGGTCGAGCGCGTCTATGTCGACGAAACCCGTCCATGGCTGCAAGGTTCGCGGTTGACCGCATGGGAATTGGCCAACGAAGGCATTCCCGTCACGCTCAACGCGGATTCCGCCGCTGCCCACATCATGAAGACCAAAGGCATTACCTGGGTGATCGTCGGCGCTGACCGGATCACCGCCAATGGCGACGTGGCCAACAAGATCGGCACCTATCAGCTGGCGGTGAACGCCATGCACCATGGCGTGCGCTTCATGGTGGTGGCGCCGAGTTCGACCATCGACATGAACCTGGCCAGCGGTGATGACATCCCGATTGAAGAGCGCGATGGTCGCGAGTTGCTGGAAGTCGGCGGCAAGCGGGTCGGGGCGGATGTCGATGCGTTTAACCCGGTGTTCGACGTGACCCCGGCGGACTTGATCGACGCGATCGTTACCGAAAAAGGCATCGTCGAGCGCCCGGACACCGCGAAAATGGCGCAGTTGATGTGTCGTAAGCGTCTGCATTGATGATCTCTGTCGCCAGTTAGAAAGCCTTCGCGAGCAGGCTCGCTCCCACAGGGGATTTGTGGATGACGCACATCCAATGTGGGAGCGAGCCTGCTCGCGAAGGGGTCATAACAGTCACCGAACTCCCCCCATTCACCCCGTAATTCTTCATTCAAAAGGGCTCTAAGCCTCTCTCGTCCCCTTCAAGCCTGTCACCGGTCAACTAACTATGCTCCATGCGCATCAGGGGGATAGGTGCGTGGCGGCTCTTGTGATAACATCCGGCGGTTTCCAAGGTAGCCCGATGTGGCTGCCTTTACTGCGCAGATCCATGGCATAACTCGTTGATTTGTCGTAAGTCGGTGCATGGCACTCAGCCTGCAGCGGCGAGCTTCGTTCGTCCCATATGGATGTGACGAAGTTTCACCAGAAAAAGGAATCAGGCTTCTCATGGGCGAACTGGCCAAAGAAATCCTACCGGTCAATATCGAAGACGAGCTGAAGCAGTCCTACCTCGACTACGCGATGAGCGTAATTGTCGGGCGGGCACTGCCGGATGCGCGCGATGGCTTGAAGCCCGTGCACCGGCGTGTGCTGTTCGCGATGAGCGAGCTGGGCAACGACTTCAACAAGCCGTACAAGAAATCTGCCCGTGTTGTCGGTGACGTGATCGGTAAGTATCACCCTCACGGTGATACCGCGGTGTACGACACCATCGTTCGGATGGCGCAGCCATTCTCGCTGCGTTACCTGCTGGTAGACGGTCAAGGCAACTTCGGTTCCGTGGACGGCGACAACGCCGCCGCCATGCGATACACCGAAGTGCGCATGACCAAGCTGGCGCACGAGCTGCTGGCTGACCTGCACAAAGAAACCGTGGACTGGGTGCCGAACTACGACGGCACCGAAATGATCCCGGCGGTCATGCCGACCCGTATTCCCAACCTGTTGGTCAACGGCTCCAGCGGTATCGCCGTGGGCATGGCGACCAACATCCCGCCGCACAACCTCGGTGAAGTCATCGACGGTTGCCTGGCACTCATCGACAACCCTGAGTTGACCATCGATGAGCTGATGCAACACATCCCCGGTCCGGACTTCCCGACCGCCGCGATCATCAACGGTCGCGCCGGCATCATCGAAGCCTACCGCACCGGTCGTGGCCGCATTTACATGCGCGCCCGCTCGATGATCGAAGACATCGACAAGGTCGGTGGCCGTCAGCAGATCGTCATCACCGAACTCCCTTACCAGCTGAACAAGGCCCGTCTGATCGAGAAAATCGCCGAGCTGGTAAAAGAGAAGAAGCTTGAAGGCATCACCGAACTGCGCGACGAGTCCGACAAGGACGGTATGCGCGTCGTGATCGAACTGCGTCGCGGCGAAGTGCCTGAGGTGATCCTCAACAACCTCTACGCCCAGACCCAGCTGCAAGCGGTGTTCGGTATCAACATCGTCGCGCTGATCGACGGCCGTCCGCGGATCCTGAACCTCAAAGACCTGCTGGAAGCCTTCGTTCGTCACCGTCGCGAAGTTGTTACCCGCCGTACCGTATTCGAACTGCGTAAAGCCCGCGAACGTGGCCACATTCTGGAAGGTCAAGCGGTTGCCCTGTCGAACATCGACCCGGTCATCGCCCTGATCAAAGCCTCGCCAACGCCGTCGGAAGCCAAGGAAGCGCTGATCAAGACTGCGTGGGAATCTTCCGCCGTGGTCGCGATGGTTGAACGCGCTGGCGCTGACTCGTGCCGTCCAGAGACCCTGGACCCGCAATACGGTCTGCGCGAAGGCAAGTACTTCCTGTCGCCGGAACAGGCACAAGCGATTCTGGAACTGCGTCTGCACCGTCTGACCGGCCTGGAACACGAAAAGCTGCTGGCCGAGTATCAAGAGATCCTCAACCAGATCGGCGAACTGATCCGCATCCTCAGCAGCGCTACGCGTCTGATGGAAGTGATCCGCGAAGAGCTGGAAGTGATCCGCGCCGAATACGGCGACGTGCGCCGCACCGAGATTCTCGATGCCCGTCTCGACCTGACCCTGGGTGACATGATCCCGGAAGAAGAGCGCGTCGTGACCATTTCCCACGGTGGCTACGCCAAGACCCAGCCATTGGCTGCGTACCAGGCTCAGCGTCGTGGCGGTAAAGGCAAATCGGCTACTGGCGTGAAGGATGAGGATTACATCGCTCACCTGCTGGTCGCCAACAGCCACACCACGCTGCTGCTGTTCTCCAGCAAAGGCAAAGTGTACTGGCTCAAAACCTACGAAATCCCGGAGGCTTCCCGCGCTGCCCGTGGTCGTCCGCTGGTCAACCTGCTGCCGCTGGACAGTGATGAATACATCACCACCATGCTGCCGGTCGACGAATACACCGAAGGTCACTTCATCTTCATGGCCACTGCCAAAGGCACCGTGAAGAAGACCCCGCTGGAATCCTTCAGCCGTCAACGCAGCGTTGGCCTGATCGCGCTGGAACTGGATGAAGGTGACGTACTGATCTCTGCCGCCATTACCGATGGCGAGCGCGAAGTCATGCTGTTCTCCGACGGCGGCAAGGTCACTCGCTTCAAAGAAACCGACGTTCGCGCCATGGGTCGTACCGCTCGCGGTGTCCGCGGCATGCGTCTGCCGGAAGGTCAGAAGCTGATTTCGATGTTGATCCCGGAAGAAGGCAGCCAGATCCTGACCGCTTCGGCCCGTGGTTTCGGCAAGCGCACGGCGATCACCGAGTTCCCTGAGTACAAACGTGGTGGTCAGGGCGTTATCGCCATGGTCAGCAACGACCGTAACGGCCGTCTGGTCGGTGCAGTCCAGGTGCTCGACGGCGAGGAAATCATGCTGATTTCCGACCAGGGCACGCTGGTTCGTACTCGCGTCGACGAAGTCTCCAGTCTGGGTCGTAACACCCAGGGCGTGACCCTTATCAAACTGGCCAGCGATGAAACGCTGGTAGGTCTGGAGCGGGTTCAGGAGCCGTCGGAAGTCGAAGGTGAAGAGCTGGAAGAAGGTGAAGAGGGTGCAGTGTTCGACGGCGAAGTCGTAATCGACGACATTGTTGAAGATCAGCAACTCGACGCCGCAGCCGACGAAGAACCGCAGGAGTAAGCGGACAGACAGGGGGCGGATAAGAATTCGCCCCCTTGTTGTTTGTCCGTAATGAAATATCGACACCACTGGAGATCCCTTGTGGGAGCGAGCCTGCTCGCGATGCAGGCGCCGCGTTGCGTCTGATGTATCGCGGTGATGCAATCGCGAGCAGGCTCGCTCCCACTAATCTCTGTTTCAGCAGGGACCCGGTGTCGGCTGATAATGCGATTTACTGCGTGATACCACCAAATCAGAGCGAGATTGGATGTGAGCAAGAGAGCCTATAACTTCTGTGCCGGTCCTGCGGCACTTCCCGAAGCTGTCCTGCAGCGCGCCCAGGGTGAACTCCTTGATTGGCACGGCAAGGGCCTGTCGGTCATGGAAATGAGCCATCGCAGTGATGAGTTCGTGTCCATCGCCACCAAGGCCGAGCAGGATCTGCGTGATCTGCTGAATATCCCCTCGAACTATAAAGTGCTGTTTCTGCAAGGTGGCGCCAGCCAGCAATTTGCTCAGATTCCTCTGAACCTGTTACCGGAAAGCGGCACCGCCGACTATATCGACACCGGTATCTGGTCGCAGAAAGCCATCGAAGAAGCTTCGCGCTACGGAAACGTCAACGTTGCCGCTACCGCCAAGCCTTACGACTATTTCGCTATTCCCGGTCAGAACGAATGGAACCTGTCGAAAGACGCGGCCTACGTTCACTACGCGCCGAACGAAACCATCGGCGGTCTGGAATTCAACTGGGTCCCGGAAACCGGTGATGTCCCGCTGGTCGCCGACATGTCTTCCGACATTCTCTCGCGTCCGATCGATGTTTCGCGCTTCGGCATGATCTACGCCGGCGCCCAGAAGAACATCGGTCCGAGCGGCATCGTCGTCAACATCGTTCGCGAAGACCTGCTGGGTCACGCCCGTTCCCTGTGCCCGACCATGCTCAACTACAAGGTCGCGGCCGACAACGGCTCGATGTACAACACTCCGCCAACCCTGGCCTGGTACCTCTCGGGTCTGGTATTCGAGTGGCTGAAAGAGCAGGGTGGTGTTGAAGCCATCGGCAAGCTCAATGAAGTGAAACAGCGCACGCTGTACGACTTCATCGACGCCAGCGGCTTGTACAGCAACCCGATCAACAAGTCGGATCGCTCGTGGATGAACGTACCGTTTCGCTTGGCTGACGACCGTCTCGACAAGCCATTCCTGGTCGGTGCCGAAGAGCGTGGCCTGTTGAATCTCAAGGGTCACCGTTCCGTGGGTGGCATGCGTGCCTCCATCTATAACGCCGTCGACATCGTTGCGGTCAACGCACTGATTTCGTACATGGCAGAGTTCGAGAAGGAACACGGCTAATGTCTGAGCAAGAACTCAAGGCACTGCGCCTGCGCATTGATGCCCTGGACGAGAAAGTCCTGGAGCTGATCAGTGAGCGCGCACGCTGCGCCCAGGAAGTTGCGCGAGTAAAGATGGCCTCGCTGGCCGAAGGCGAAGTGCCGGTGTTCTATCGTCCTGAGCGTGAAGCTCAGGTGCTCAAACGCGTCATGGAGCGTAACCAGGGGCCGCTGGGCAACGAAGAGATGGCGCGGTTGTTCCGCGAAATTATGTCCTCGTGCCTGGCCCTCGAGCAGCCATTGAAAGTGGCTTACCTCGGCCCTGAAGGTACCTTCACCCAAGCGGCGGCCATGAAGCACTTCGGTCACGCGGTGATCAGCAAGCCGATGGCGGCAATCGACGAAGTGTTCCGCGAAGTGGCAGCCGGTGCGGTGAACTTTGGCGTGGTTCCGGTGGAAAACTCCACCGAGGGCGCGGTCAACCACACCCTCGACAGCTTCCTCGAACACGACATGGTGATCTGTGGCGAAGTCGAGCTGCGGATTCACCACCACCTGTTGGTCGGTGAAAACACCAAGACCGACAGCATCAGCCGCATCTATTCTCACGCCCAGTCCCTGGCCCAGTGCCGCAAGTGGCTGGACGCGCATTACCCGAATGTCGAGCGCGTGGCGGTGTCCAGCAACGCCGAAGCGGCCAAGCGGGTCAAGGGTGAGTGGAACTCGGCGGCGATTGCCGGCGACATGGCCGCAGGCTTGTACGGGCTGACCCACCTGGCCGAGAAAATCGAGGATCGCCCGGACAACTCCACGCGATTCCTGATGATTGGCAGCCAGGAAGTGCCGCCGACCGGCGACGACAAGACGTCGATCATCGTCTCCATGAGCAACAAGCCCGGCGCACTTCACGAGTTGCTGGTGCCGTTCCACGACAACGGCATCGACCTGACGCGAATCGAGACGCGTCCGTCGCGCAGCGGTAAATGGACCTACGTGTTCTTCATCGACTTCGTCGGCCACCACCGCGACCCACTGGTCAAAGGTGTGTTGGAAAAGATCAGTCAGGAAGCAGTGGCACTCAAAGTGCTGGGTTCCTACCCGAAAGCAGTTCTCTAAGGGCGGTAGCAAATGAGTGGTGACTTCCTCGCTCTGGCACAGTCGGGCGTGCAACAACTTTCGCCTTACGTTCCGGGCAAGCCCGTGGACGAACTGGCGCGCGAGCTGAACATCGATCCGGCCAGCATCGTCAAACTGGCCAGCAACGAAAACCCGCTGGGCGCCAGTCCCAAGGCTCTGGCGGCGATTCGCGAAGGATTGGCCGAGCTGACCCGCTATCCAGACGGCAACGGTTTTGCGCTCAAGACCCTGCTGGCCGATCAGTGCCGCGTCGAGCTCAATCAGGTGACGCTGGGCAACGGTTCCAATGACATTCTGGAGCTGGTCGCCCGTGCCTATCTGGCGCCAGGTCTGAACGCCGTGTTTAGCGAACATGCGTTTGCGGTCTATCCAATCGTCACGCAAGCCGTCGGCGCTACGGCCAAAGTGATTCCGGCCAAAGACTGGGGCCATGATCTGTCGGCCATGCTGGCCGCGATCGATGCCGATACCCGCGTGGTCTTTATCGCCAATCCGAACAACCCGACCGGGACCTGGTTTGGCGCCGAGGCTCTGGACGAATTCCTGCAGGACGTACCGGAACACGTGCTGGTGGTGCTGGACGAGGCCTATATCGAATACGCTGAAGGCAGCGACTTGCCGGACGGTCTGGACTACCTGGCGGCTTACCCGAACCTGCTTGTTTCGCGCACGTTCTCCAAGGCCTATGGTCTGGCGGCGTTGCGGGTCGGTTATGGCTTGTCCACTTCGGTGGTCGCGGATGTGCTAAACCGCGTCCGTCAACCGTTTAACGTTAACAGCCTGGCCCTGGCTGCTGCATGCGCTGCGCTGCAAGACGCCGAGTACCTGACTGAAAGCCGTCGCCTGAACGAATCCGGCATGCAGCAACTGGAAGCGGGTTTCCGTGAGCTGGGGTTGAGCTGGATTCCGTCCAAGGGCAACTTCATCTGCGTCGATCTGAGCCGTGTTGCGGCACCGGTCTTCCAGGGCTTATTGCGCGAAGGCGTGATCGTGCGTCCGGTGGCCAATTACGGCATGCCGAACCACCTGCGCATCACCATCGGTCTGCCGGCGGAAAACAGCCGCTTCCTCGAAGCGCTGACCAAGGTTCTGGCTCGTGGTTGATGTCACTGCACTGCAATCTGCTGAACCTATGATCGGTCGCCTGGTGGTGGTCGGTCTGGGGCTGATCGGCGGTTCGTTTGCCAAGGGTTTGCGTGAAAGTGGCTTGTGCCGCGAAGTGGTCGGGGTCGATCTCGACCCGCAGTCGCGCAAACTGGCGGTTGAATTGGGTGTGGTGGATCGCTGCGAAGAAGACCTGGTCACCGCATGCCAGGGCGCTGACGTGATTCAGCTGGCCGTACCGATCCTCGCCATGGAAAAAATGCTCGGCCAATTGGCCGGCATGGATTTGGGGCAAGCGATTCTGACTGACGTCGGCAGCGCCAAAGGCAATGTGGTGCGGGCAGCAACCGAGGCGTTTGGCGGCATTCCGTCGCGATTCGTGCCGGGGCATCCGATTGCCGGTTCCGAGCAGAGCGGGGTGGAAGCCTCTAACTCAGAGCTGTTCCGTCGCCATAAAGTGATTCTGACACCGCTGGATCAGACTGATCCGGCAGCCCTGGCAGTGGTCGACCGGTTGTGGCGCGAATTGGGCGCCGATGTCGAGCGCATGCAGGTCGAGCGTCATGACGAAGTGTTGGCGGCGACCAGCCATTTGCCGCACTTGTTGGCGTTCGGTTTGGTCGATTCGTTGGCCAAGCGCAATGAAAACCTTGAGATCTTCCGTTACGCTGCGGGCGGTTTCCGTGATTTCACAAGAATCGCGGGTAGCGACCCGGTCATGTGGCACGACATCTTCCTCGCCAACCGCGAAGCTGTCCTGCGCACACTCGATACATTTCGCAGCGACCTCGACGCCTTGCGCGACGCGGTCGATGCAGGGGATGGGCACCAATTGTTGGGCGTGTTTACGCGCGCCCGGGTTGCCCGCGAACATTTCAGTAAAATCCTGGCCCGCCGGGCTTATGTGGACGCTATGAATTCCAACGACCTGATTTTCCTGGCACAACCTGGTGGCCGCCTGACTGGGCGGATTCGCGTACCGGGCGACAAATCAATTTCCCACCGTTCGATCATGCTCGGCTCCCTGGCTGAAGGCGTCACCGAAGTGGAAGGTTTTCTCGAGGGCGAAGACGCCCTGGCAACCTTGCAGGCCTTCCGCGACATGGGCGTCGTGATCGAAGGTCCGCACCACGGTCGCGTGACCATTCACGGCGTCGGCCTGCATGGCTTGAAACCTGCGCCGGGCCCGATCTATCTGGGCAACTCCGGCACTTCGATGCGTCTGCTGTCTGGCCTGTTGGCTGCGCAGAACTTCGACAGCACGCTGACGGGCGATGCTTCGCTGTCCAAGCGTCCGATGAATCGCGTGGCCAATCCACTTCGTGAAATGGGCGCCGTGATCGAGACTGCTGCTGAAGGTCGTCCGCCGATGACCATTCGTGGCGGCAACAAGCTCAAAGGCTTGACCTACACCATGCCGATGGCCAGTGCCCAGGTTAAATCCTGCCTGTTGCTGGCGGGTTTGTACGCCGAAGGCAAAACCACCGTCACCGAGCCGGCTCCAACCCGCGACCACACCGAGCGCATGCTGCGTGGCTTCGGCTACCCGGTTTCCGTCAACGGTGCGACCGCTTCGGTCGAGTCCGGCCACAAGCTGACCGCGACCCACATTGAAGTGCCGGGCGACATCTCGTCTTCCGCGTTCTTCCTGGTGGCGGCATCGATTGCCGAAGGTTCGGAGCTGGTGCTTGAGCACGTCGGCATCAACCCGACCCGTACCGGCGTGATCGACATCCTGCGTCTGATGGGCGCTGACATCACCCTGGAAAACCAGCGTGAAGTGGGTGGCGAGCCAGTAGCTGATCTGCGCGTACGTGCAGCTAAACTCAAAGGTATCGAGATTCCCGAAGCGCTGGTTCCGCTGGCCATCGACGAATTCCCGGTGCTGTTCGTGGCTGCCGCCTGTGCCGAAGGGCGCACCATCCTGCGTGGCGCGGAAGAGCTGCGGGTTAAAGAGTCGGACCGGATTCAGGTCATGGCGGATGGCTTGCTGGCGCTGGGCGTCAAATGCGAACCGACTCCGGACGGCATCATCATCGACGGCGGCCAGATCGGCGGCGGCGAAGTGCACGGTCACGGCGATCACCGGATTGCCATGGCCTTCAGCGTGGCATCGCTGCGCGCCACTGCACCGATCCGCATTCATGATTGCGCCAACGTCGCGACGTCGTTCCCGAACTTCCTCGCGCTGTGCGCGCAGGTCGGTATCCGTGTTGCACAAGAGGCTCAGTCGTGATTATCAAGCCACCGGTCATCACCATCGACGGGCCTAGCGGTTCGGGCAAGGGCACTATTGCCGGAATTCTGGCCAAGCGCCTGGGCTGGTGCCTGCTGGATTCCGGTGCGCTGTACCGTCTGCTGGCATTCGCCGCGCGTAACCATGGCGTCGATCTGACCAATGAAGAGTCGCTGAAGCTGCTGGCCGCTCATCTGGATGTGCAGTTCGTCGGTGCGACCGAAGGTCATCCGCAGCGGATCATTCTCGAAGGTGACGATGTCACTGATGATTTGCGCAACGAACAAGTTGGCGCCTGGGCTTCCCAGGTCGCTGCACTGCCGGCGGTGCGTGATGCGCTGCTCCAGCGCCAGCGGGCGTTTCAGGAGGCTCCGGGTCTGGTGGCCGATGGCCGCGACATGGGCACGGTGGTTTTCCCGGATGCACCGCTGAAGATATTCCTCACTGCCAGTGCCGAGGAGCGTGCGCGCCGTCGATACTTGCAGTTGAAGGGCAAAGTCGATGGTGTTAGTCTGTCGAGTCTGCTAGATGAGATACGTGTCCGCGATGAGCGTGACACCCAGCGAGCGGTAGCCCCGCTCAAGCCGGCGGCTGACGCCATACAGCTGGATTCCACGGAATTATCCATCGATCAGGTGCTGGAACGCATCATGAGCGAGATCGCCATTCGCGATATCGCCGGGTGACCAAGAAACTCCGTAGGGGACCAGTCATAGTCTTGCGGTGTTTCTTCTAATGAACATAACCCACGTCGTCTGGGACGTGGAGATGGGCGTATCCTTCGCCCTTATTCAACAGGAATTAAAATGAGCGAAAGCTTTGCGGAACTCTTTGAAGAAAGCCTAAAAACCCTGAACCTTCAGGCAGGCTCCATCATCACCGGTGTTATCGTTGATATCGATTACCAAGCTCGCTGGGTAACCGTTCACGCTGGCCTGAAGTCTGAAGCACTCATCCCGCTTGAGCAGTTCTACAACGATGCTGGCGAACTGACTATCAACGTCGGTGACGAAGTTCACGTTGCTCTGGACTCGGTTGAAGACGGCTTTGGTGAAACCAAGCTGTCCCGTGAAAAAGCCAAGCGCGCTGAATGCTGGATTGTTCTGGAAGCAGCCTTCGCAGCCGAAGAAGTGGTCAAGGGCGTTATCAACGGTAAGGTTAAAGGCGGCTTCACTGTCGACGTTAACGGCATCCGTGCGTTCCTGCCAGGTTCTCTGGTTGACGTCCGTCCTGTGCGCGACACCACGCACCTGGAAGGCAAAGAGCTGGAATTCAAGGTCATCAAGCTTGACCAGAAACGCAACAACGTTGTCGTTTCCCGTCGTAGCGTCCTCGAAGCCGAGAACTCCGCTGAGCGTGAAGCTCTGCTGGAATCCCTGCAGGAAGGTCAACAAGTCAAAGGTATCGTCAAAAACCTCACCGATTACGGCGCATTCGTCGATCTGGGTGGCGTCGATGGCCTGCTGCACATTACCGACATGGCTTGGAAGCGTATCAAGCATCCTTCCGAAATCGTCAACGTTGGCGACGAGATCGATGTCAAGGTTCTGAAGTACGATCGCGAACGCAATCGTGTTTCCCTGGGCCTCAAGCAACTGGGCGAAGATCCATGGGTTGCTATCAAAGCCCGTTACCCAGAAAGCACTCGCGTTACCGCTCGTGTAACCAACCTGACCGACTACGGCTGCTTCGCTGAGCTGGAAGAAGGCGTTGAAGGCCTGGTACACGTTTCCGAAATGGACTGGACCAACAAGAACATCCACCCTTCGAAAGTCGTACAAGTCGGCGACGAAGTGGAAGTTATGGTTCTGGACATCGACGAAGAGCGTCGTCGTATCTCCCTCGGCATCAAGCAGTGCAAATCTAACCCATGGGAAGATTTCTCTGGCCAGTTCAACAAGGGCGATAAAATCTCCGGCACCATCAAGTCGATCACCGATTTCGGTATCTTCATTGGTCTGGACGGCGGCATCGACGGTCTGGTTCACCTGTCCGACATCTCCTGGAACGAAGTGGGCGAAGAAGCCGTTCGCCGCTTCAAGAAGGGCGACGAGCTGGACACCGTTATCCTGTCGGTTGACCCAGAGCGCGAGCGCATCTCCCTGGGTATCAAGCAACTGGAAAGCGATCCGTTCTCCGAGTACGTTCAAGAGAACGACAAAGGCGCAATCGTTAAAGGCATCGTGAAAGAAGTTGACGCTAAAGGCGCCATCATCACTCTGGCCGACGATATCGAAGCGACTCTGAAAGCCTCCGAAATCAGCCGTGACCGCGTTGAAGACGCGCGCAACGTTCTGAAAGAAGGCCAGGAAGTAGAAGCCAAGATCATCAGCGTTGACCGCAAGAGCCGCGTAATCCAGCTCTCCATCAAGTCGAAAGACGATGCTGAAGAGAAAGAAGCAATCCAGAGCTTGAAAGACAAGCCTACGGATAGCATCGCTGCTGGTCCTACCACTCTGGGCGACCTGTTGCGTGCACAAATGGAAAAACAGAACTAAGTTCTGTCAGACCATAAAAAAGGGCGACTTCGGTCGCCCTTTTTTGCGTCTGCGATTTGGTGATTCTGATAGTTTCGCGGCGCTGCGATTGTTTGCCGTGAAACCAATCCTCCCGACAAGTTGTCTCTTTCTTTAATCGGATCAATCGTTTATTTGCAGCTAGTCTTTAGCTTGAAGCGAACGACCGTCGGGCGGCGTGTCCGGCCTAAGGAAGCGAATGAACAAGCTCATTGTCGTGATAGCAGTACTGACACTGGCAGGCTGTACCACTAATGCCAAGACTCACGCGGTGCGTGGGGTCAGTGGTATCGAGATCGATTGTTCGGGGCTGGGGTCGGGATGGGAGAAGTGTCGCAAGCGAGCGAACAAGGAGTGCAAGGCGGCTGGCTACAAAGTTGTAGCCAGATCCGATGATGCCAAAGACGAGGATGAGTACCCCTTTGGCTTTAATCCCGCGGGCTATCTGACGCGCACCATGCTGGTCATCTGCAGATGAGTGAGTAATGGCGCGACGGTGTTTCAGAGCCCTTCGTGTCCAGCATCCCGATGCTGGCAGATATACGTCAAAACATGGGCTGTTCAAATTCCTCCGGTCATGCTAAAACCTTGATAGCGATTTTCCTAGCTGCTTGAAAAAGAAGGGAAAAATATGACGAAGTCGGAGTTGATCGAACGAATTGTCACCCATCAGGGGCTGCTCTCATCCAAGGATGTGGAGCTGGCCATCAAGACTATGCTCGAGCAAATGTCTCAATGCTTGGCCACCGGGGATCGCATTGAGATTCGTGGGTTTGGCAGCTTCTCCTTGCACTACCGCGCGCCGCGGGTGGGGCGTAATCCGAAGACCGGTCAGTCGGTCAGCCTCGACGGCAAGTTCGTGCCGCATTTCAAGCCAGGCAAAGAATTGCGCGATCGTGTGAACGAGGATGAGGAGGAAGGGCTTTGACGGCTACCGCAATTAAAGGAACCGCTCATGCGTAACCTCAAGCGTATACTGCTCGCCGTAATCGTCCTGTTGCTGGCTTTGGCGATCCTGGCGTTCGTTCTCGAGAATCAGCAATCGGTTTCCCTGCTGTTCCTGGGTTGGGCGGGGCCGCAACTACCGGTATCGCTGGTCATGGTTGTTGCGTTGCTGATTGGGATGGTGATCGGGCCGATTCTTGGCTGGTTTCTGGGACGTACGTCCAGAGTTTCACGCAAGCGCCTTGTCTGATTGCGACATGACGTGCAAGGCGCACTAAGCTTTAGCCACAGCTTGTCTATATCCATTAGTAAAACCGTCATTAAGCTGTAAAATGCTGCGCTTGTCCGATAGTGGCGTATGCCCACGTCGGTTCAAACTGACTCTGTCAGAGGCCTCAGCTGACTTGATGGCTTCTGCATTCATGGATTAGACAGTGCTCGGTTGGCGGCCCTGTCAGTAACTCAAGGGTATGGTTTCGCGTGAAAATTCTAGTAACCGGCGGCGCCGGGTTTATCGGCTCGGCAGTCATCCGTCATATCATCTCCAACACTAATGACTCTGTCGTAAACGTCGACAAGCTGACTTACGCCGGTAACCTTGAATCATTGGCCGAAGTTAGCCAGAACTCGCGTTACGTGTTCGAGCGCGTCGACATCTGCGACCGCGATCAGGTTGACCGCGTCCTGCGTGAACACCAACCAGATGCGATCATGCACCTGGCCGCTGAGTCCCACGTTGATCGCTCGATCTCTGGTCCGTCTGAGTTCATCCAGACCAACATCATCGGCACTTACACCCTGTTGGAAGCTGCGCGCCACTATTGGGCTGCGCTGGATGATGCGCGTAAAGCCAACTTCCGCTTTCACCATATTTCAACTGACGAAGTTTACGGAGACCTCGAAGGTCCGGAAGACCTCTTCACCGAAACCACACCGTATCAGCCAAGCTCGCCATACTCCGCCAGCAAGGCCAGTTCCGATCACCTGGTTCGCGCCTGGAGCCGAACTTACGGCTTGCCGACCCTGGTCACCAACTGCTCGAACAACTACGGTCCATGCCATTTCCCTGAGAAGTTGATCCCGTTGATCATTCTCAATGCACTGGAAGGCAAGCCGCTGCCGGTCTACGGCAAAGGTAATCAGGTCCGCGATTGGCTCTACGTCGAAGATCACGCCCGCGCACTGTACAAAGTCGTGACCGAAGGCGTTATCGGCGAGACGTACAACATCGGTGGTCATAACGAAAAGCAAAACATCGAAGTGGTGTATACCCTGTGCGCACTGCTCGACGAACTACGTCCCAATTCTGCTCACCGTCCACATGCCAGCCTGATCACCTATGTTCAGGATCGCCCGGGCCATGACCAGCGCTACGCAATCGACGCCAGCAAAATCCAGCGTGAACTGGGTTGGACGCCGGAAGAAACCTTTGAAACCGGCATCCGCAAAACGGTCGAGTGGTACCTCAACAATACTGAATGGGTAGCCCACGTGAAGAGCGGTAGCTACCAGCAGTGGATCGACCAGAACTACGCTGATCGTTCGAACAAAGTATGAAAATCCTTCTGCTTGGAAAAAACGGCCAGGTAGGCTGGGAGCTGCAGCGCTCCCTCGCACCACTGGGTGAGTTAATCGCCCTGGATCGCCATGCGGTCGATGGATTGTGCGGCGATCTGTCTGATCTCGACGCCTTGCGCGCAACGATCCGTCAGGTTAAACCCGACGTCATCGTCAACGCTGCGGCCTACACCGCCGTCGATAAAGCCGAGTCCGAGACCGAGCTGGCCAACCGTGTGAACGGTCAGGCAAGCCAGGTCATGGCCGAAGAGGCCGCGACTCTGGGTGCTTGGCTGATCCATTACTCGACTGACTACGTCTTCAGCGGCCAGGGTTCTGCACCGTGGCAAGAGTCAGATGCAGTCGCCCCGGTGAATCACTACGGCGCCAGTAAACTGGCCGGCGAACAAGCAATTACCGCATCGGGATGCAAACACCTGATCTTCCGCACTAGCTGGGTCTATGGCGCTCGCGGCAACAACTTCGCCAAGACCATGCTGCGTCTGGCCACGGATCGCGAAACCTTGAGCGTTATCGCTGACCAGATCGGAGCTCCGACGGGGGCGGACCTGATTGCCGACGTGAGCGCGTTGGCCATTCAGCAAGTTCTGCAACGTCCCGAGCTGTCGGGCTTGTATCACTTGGCGGCCAGTGGCGAAGTGTCCTGGCACGGCTATGCTAGCCATGTGATCGGTTTCGCCCAAGACAACGGCGAGCAGCTCGCCGTAACGGCGATCTATCCGATTGAAACGACGGCTTATCCAACACCTGCGCGCCGCCCTCTGAATTCGCGTTTGAATACTCAGAAGCTGCGTGACAACTTTTCTCTACACTTGCCGGATTGGCAAAGTGGCGTAACCCGAATGCTTAGGGAAGTTCTGAATAAATGAGCACGACAAATCGTAAAGGCATCATCCTCGCTGGCGGTTCGGGCACGCGTTTGCACCCGTTGACCCTCGGTGTGTCCAAGCAGATGCTGCCAATCTACGACAAGCCGATGATCTTTTATCCGCTGTCGGTACTGATGCTCGCGGGTATGCGTGAAATTCTGATCATCTCCACCCCGGAAGACCTGCCGTGCTTCCGAAAGTTGCTGGGAGACGGCAGTTTGTACGGCATCAAGTTGACCTACGCCGAGCAGCCTAGTCCGGACGGCTTGGCACAAGCCTTCATTATTGGCGAAGAGTTCATCGGTAAGGATCCTTGCTGTCTGATCCTGGGTGACAACATCTTTTACGGTCAGCACTTCTCTGACAACTTGCGGTCGGCCAGCAGCCAACAAACCGGCGCTACCGTATTCGGTTATCACGTGTCCGATCCGGAGCGTTTCGGGGTCGTTGAATTCGACGCATCGGGACGTGCCTTGAGTATCGAGGAGAAACCACTCAAGCCAAAGTCCAACTACGCCGTTACGGGGTTGTACTTTTACGATAATCGGGTCGTGGAGATAGCGAAGGGTATCTCGCCATCTGCCCGAGGCGAGCTGGAAATTACCGACGTTAATCGTGCCTATCTGGAGCAGGGGGTTCTCAATGTCGAGATGTTGGGTCGAGGCTTTGCTTGGTTAGACACGGGTACACATGATTCTCTGCTTGAAGCCAGCCATTTCGTCCATACGATCGAAAAGCGTCAAGGCTTGAAGGTCGCGTGCCTTGAAGAGATCGCATTCAATAATGGATGGATCACTATTGAAGAATTGCTCTTGCAGGCTGATCGATTGAAAAAAACGGGGTATGGGCATTATCTGCAGACCCTTGCGCAATCAGCGTCAGGCCACGGTGAATAGTTTTTGTCGTCACAAACTCTAGCTGTTTGAGCCATAGCGACATCAAATTAGGACCTTATCGAACGTCTTGATAGGTTTTCAAAATTAATAAAAGGTCAGTTTCTTTATGCAAAATAGTCCCGTGAATCCTAGTGCATCACAGGAGATCGATTTCGGGAGTGTTCTCAGAATATTGTGGGAACAAAAGTGGATGGTGATAGGTGTGGCTGCTATTACAACCGCACTTGCAGCGGTTTATGCATACACGAGCACACCTGTCTATGAGGCACGTGCATATGTGATACCCCCAACACAAAATGATATTGCCAACTTTAACTATGGTCGTTCCAAGGAAGCAGAGCTTTCGCCTTATAAAGTCAAAGACGTCTACGGTATTTTTGTCCGGAACTTGCAGGCTGAGTCCCTGCGGCGAAAGTTTTACGAGGAAAAGTACCTTCCGATGTTGAGTAGCAGCGAACGTGAAGGTCCGCAGGATGTGCTTTACTCACAATTCAGTAAGAAGATTGTAGTGCTGCCGCCAAGTAAAGACGCACCTGATCGCTATTTGATTATTGCTCAAAATAAAGACCCGGTGGTTGCGAAAGAATGGGTTGATATCTATATCGAACGTGCGGGCGAACGCGCAGAAAACGAAATGTTCAAAAACGTGTCTCGTGAAGCCGAAGTGCGAGCTCGTAATCTTGCGCAGCAAATTGATTCCTTGCGCGAAACCGGTAAACAGAACCGCGAAGACGCGATCACCAAACTGCGTGAGGCTAGGGAAGTCGCTAGCGCGATTAAACTCGAAAAACCGCCGATCATCACTGGTAACCCAGCTGTAGAAATTGCAGGAAGCATGGATGGGCAGTTGATTTACATGCGCGGTACCAAGGCGCTTGAGGCGGAGATCAAAAATCTGGAAGCTCGGGTTTCTGATGATCCGTTCATCGGCCGTCTCAGAGAACTTCAAGCGAAGTACAGCTTTTTCAAAGAGCTGCAAGCTCGCACTCGAGACGTCGCGGTCTACCGTGTTGACGGTGCAGTCGAGCTACCTGATACGCCAGTCAAGCCTAAAAAGGTGGTTATCACATTGCTTGGATTGTTGTGTGGTCTCGTGCTTGGCTGTATGGCAGCAGTGGCGTACCAGATCTTTGTCAGACGAGAAATTAAGCACTGATTTTCCAGCCCGGCTTTAAACTGCTTGATTAGCAAAATATTCGGCGCACTGGCTGGTGCCAACTGCACCCTTGGCCTCTACGAAAACTCTCGTTTTTGCCTTGCCTGGGTAGGGGGAGCGCTAGAAATCTGGCGGACCAGACCACACTCATCGTTTTCGTAATGAGCACCCGTTGCAGGTAGAATGTTGAACAAATCTACAGGCTTGAGTTCGGAGAACGATTGCCTGGTCCCGCGTCACGTTGTTTGCTTGCTACCGCGGGGTTCCGTCTGAGCTCACCTGCCGTCAACATAAATGGGCTAGGACTGGTCAAACTGAATGCATTATTGGTAGTGCCGGGCGTATGGCTGACCAAGAAACGACTATTTTTGATATGTGTATGGATATGAAGATTCATGATGCGAGGAGCGACTTAAGCGCTCCTCGGCAGCAAACGTGGTATCTCATTCAATGCAAACCTCGCCAGGATGGACGCGCCGAGGAGCATTTGATTCGTCAGGGCTATCAATGCTCGCGGCCTACCTGCCTTCGAGAAAAAACGGTAAGAGGGCAGCGTCAGTGGCTTACTGAATCTCTTTTTCCGGGGTATCTGTTTATCAATCTCCCTGACGATGCAAATTGGGTTCCTTTGCGTTCGACTCGAGGTGTCGCCAGAGTGGTAGGTTTTGGCGGTACACCTTTGCCTGTCAGTGACTCTCTCGTCGTTGAGCTTCAGGATCGTTCTGCGCAAACCCTCAAGTCAACGCTTGGCGACGATGATAAACTGAGCAGTCAAGGCAGCGCCTTTCCTGAATTGGACGCCATTTTCATGACGGCGGATGTAGATCAGCGCGCATTGCTTTTCATCGATTTAGTTACTCGCCAACGGAGCTACCCAGGAAACTGACGGGTGACAGGTCCGATTAAGGCTTGCTCGAATTAAAAAGAGACGAGTGGGCTTGACATGATTGTGTACATCGTTCTCAGGAAGCTGACGTTAAATCCTGGGGCGGTAGCGTGTTTTAAAATCTGTGCAGTGCCAGTTCGATCCAAAAATTTTGAAGTCAGCCTCGATAATCTAGATCGTCTGCATGAATGAATATCAATTTTCCTCAGCGTTGGTAAAAAAATGCCCTTAAAAGTACTTTCTGTATTTGGAACCAGGCCAGAAGCTATAAAAATGGCTCCTCTCGCGCTGGCGCTCGCAGAGGACGATCGTTTCGAGTCGAAAGTTTGTGTCACTGCTCAACACCGACAAATGCTGGATCAGGTGCTGGATCTGTTTGAGTTAAAACCAGACTATGATCTGAATATCATGCAGCCTGGCCAGGATCTGAACGGGGTGACGACCGCGATCCTGCAGGGCATAAAAGAAGTTTTTGAAGATTTCAAACCCGATATCGTGCTGGTCCACGGCGATACTGCGACGACATTTGCAACTGCCCTGGCAGCCTATTATCAGCAAATTCCCGTCGCCCATGTTGAAGCCGGTTTGAGAACAGGAAATCTTTATTCTCCCTGGCCCGAAGAGGGTAACCGCAAGCTCACCGGTGCGTTGGCTGCACTGCATTTTGCTCCGACAGAAAACTCCCGTTCCAATCTTCTGAACGAAGGTATCAAACCTGAGTTTGTGCATGTAACAGGCAACACAGTCATTGACGCGTTGCTGGACGTTGTCAAAAAACTGGAAGCATCAAGCTCGTTAAAAACGGCTCTGGAAAATCAGTTCTCATTTATCCGTAACGCCGAGAAACTGATTCTGGTTACCGGTCATCGTCGCGAAAGTTTCGGTGGCGGTTTCGAGCGTATTTGCCAAGCGCTTGTGGATACCGCCAAGGCATTTCCAGATGTCGAAATTGTCTATCCCGTGCATCTGAATCCTAATGTCAGAGAGCCAATCAACCGTCTGTTGTCGGGTATTGACAATATTCACTTGATTGAGCCATTGGACTATTTGCCTTTCGTTTATTTGATGAATCAGTCATTTATCATTCTGACCGACTCCGGTGGTATTCAGGAAGAGGCACCTTCGCTAGGCAAGCCTGTGCTCGTCATGCGTGAGACCACCGAACGTCCCGAAGCTGTCGAAGCAGGAACGGTCAAACTGGTAGGCACCGAAAGAAACGCGATTGCCGAGAATTTGAAGTTACTGCTGACAGATACCGCGGCCTACGAAAGCATGAGTTTTGCTCATAATCCATACGGTGATGGCAAAGCTTGCCAACGTATAATCGAAGTGCTGGCCGACTATACCGTCGCTGTAAAAAATTAATTTATCGGAATCGGGAGATTTAACTCCCAGGAATTGAAGGGCGGGCATCGTGTTTAAAACTATTTCAGTTATCGGCTTGGGCTATATCGGCCTACCTACCGCAGCGGTTTTCGCATCGCGGAAAATCAAGGTAGTTGGGGTGGACGTGAACAAGCTCGCTGTTGATACCATCAACAAAGGCATGATTCATATCGTTGAGCCGGAACTCGATATCGTTGTTCATGCCGCGGTAACAGAAGGCTACCTGCGCGCGACCCAGACCCCAGAGCCTGCGGACGCATTTCTGATCGCGGTGCCAACCCCATTCAAGGGCGACCACGAGCCCGATCTTTCGTACATCGAATCTGCATGCCGGGCCATTGCTCCGGTATTGAAGTCCGGCGACTTGGTGATTCTGGAATCGACCTCGCCTGTAGGCGCCACGGAGCAGGTAGCTCAGTGGCTGGCTGAAACGCGCACTGATCTTACATTTCCCCAGAGTCATGGAGAGTCGTCTGACATTCGGGTTGCCCACTGTCCAGAGCGCGTCCTGCCTGGGCACGTTCTGCGAGAACTGGTTCAGAATGATCGCGTGATTGGTGGCATGACCGCCAAGTGTTCCGAGCGCGCGACCAAGCTTTACAAGCTTTTTGTGGAGGGGGAGTGTGTCATCACTAACGCTCGGACCGCGGAGATGTGCAAACTCACCGAAAACAGCTTTCGCGATGTGAACATCGCGTTTGCCAACGAGCTTTCGATGATCTGCGATAAGTTGGACATCAATGTCTGGGAACTGATTCGGTTGGCTAACCGCCACCCAAGGGTAAATATTCTTCAACCGGGGCCAGGTGTTGGTGGACATTGCATTGCTGTCGACCCGTGGTTCATCGTGAGCAAAACTCCAGAAGTAGCCAAGATCATTCGATGCGCACGGGAGGTGAACGATTCGAAGCCTGAGTGGGTCATCGACAAGGTCAAGCTGGCTGTTGCAGAGCATCTTCAAGCCAATCCAGATAAAACAGCAAAAGAAGTGACAGTTGCTTGTTTCGGTCTCGCGTTCAAGCCAGACATCGACGATTTGCGCGAAAGCCCTGCGGTGGCGATTACTAAACGTATCGCGCACGAACATCCTGGACGTGTATTTGCGGTAGAGCCCAACATATCGGAGCTACCGGCGGCCCTTGGCGAGCAGGTGGAATTCAAGTCGATAGATGAAGCATTGAGAGAAGCAACAATTGTCTTGCTGCTAGTTGATCATAAAGCCTTCAAAGAGTTGGATGAATCTCGATTCGAAACAGTTAGTTTGATTGATACGCGTGGTGTGTGGGGTAAATAATAAGCCATTTGTTGCTTAGTTTTAATCTCATGGCGCAACTTGTATTGTGCTTGCAAGCAGCTCCTCGCTGGGTGCTGCTTCTTGCTATTTATAGTATTAAGTGAGGAAGGTGCTTGATTTAATTGTAGAGGAGGAAGTAGCCACCGGTAAAAATTAACGATCGAACTTATTAAAGTGAGAGTTAAAATTGTTGCGAAAAGATCTGACAAATATAGTCTCGCTAGCGTGTATTCAAGGAGCAAACGCAGCGCTACCCATTTTGATATTTCCCTACGTCTTGCATTTGTTTGGTTCGGCCAAGTATGCAGATCTTGTAGTGTCAGAAGCTGTGTCGCTAATCGTATTGGCTATCGTGCTTTACAGTTATGAGATCAACGGAGTTTCGCGAGTTGTCAGTTCATATGCACGCGGTGGGATGGCCCTGGCCTCGCAGGTATACTGGGAAGTGCTTGTTTCACGGGTTGTAATTTGGATTGCATGCTTAGGTGTTGTTTTAGTTTCTGGACTTTTTCTCCGTGCTCAATTTTTCTTTTCTTTATTGTGTTGGATGTTGGTGCCGCTTAGCTTTATCTTTCAGTCGACATATTTTTATCAGTCGATAGAAAATAACCTTCCAGTTGCGTTTTTTTCTTTGCTAAGTCGCCTGGCGTGCTGCATAGCTGTATTTCTTATTATAAAGCCTGAAACACCGGTCTACGTTTTACCGTTAATCGTAGGCGGCTGCTATCTCGTAGGGGGGCTTGCCTCATCAATTTATTTGAGAGCGGTACTGGGATTGCAGTATGTAAGCGTTTCGGTTGCTCGCCTAAGGGAGTGCCTGCTTGAAGGGAAAGAGATTTTTTTTGGCAATATCGCGGTGGTTCTTTTCCGGGATTCAAATTTGTTAGTGTTAAGTCTTTTCTCTGTAAATCCTTTGGCTATAGCGAGCTATTCAGTCGTAGAGAAATTTATCAAGGCGTTCCAAGCGTTGATCAGACCGCTCAATCAGTTTTTTTTCACGCGGGCCATTCAAGCATTGCGTGACGAAGTAGTACCCACTCCGCTGGCGCTTGTTAAAATTATGAGATTTACATGGGTGCAATTGCTCGCTCTTGCGATCGTTCTTGTATGCATTGTGATCGGATGGCTGCTATTTAATGACTTTTTTGAGTTTTTGAAGTCCTATCCAAACAAAAATTTTATGGCTGGGCTCTTTTTGTTCATGGCAATTGGCGTATTTTTTGGTGTTGCCAATTTCATGTTGGGAACGGCAGGCCTAAATAACCTGAATTCCAAAAAATACTTCGCCACAATATTGATATTGACAGGCGTCACGACAGTATCCCTCTGTTTGGTACTTAGCAAGATATGGGGCGTTTACGGTGCCGCGACCAGTTTTGTTCTCGGTGAGTTAATTCTTTTCACCCTGATTCTAACCCGATATTTGAAAGTTAAAATTGGGAGTGGGGAATGATAAATATTGCCCTGCTTTCTAAAAAAATTTAGACACCTTGAGTGTCAATGATTAATATACCCGGAGCTAGTATGAGTAAAAGACCCTATCAAATTTGCACGAACTGTGTGATGGACACTACAGACGAAAATATTGTATTTGATGACAAAGGGGTTTGTGATCACTGTAACGGCTACTATCGTGACCTGCTACCTCACTGGGATACCGGGCCCAAGGGTCGGCAGCAGATCACTGAAATTTTCGACAAGATCAAGGCCGAGAATAAAGGTAAGCCATTTGATTGCATAATGGGCATGAGCGGAGGCCTGGATAGCTCATACTTGCTGCATATCGCCGTTAAAGAATTCGGTCTTCGCCCGTTAGTATTTCATGTTGATGGCGGTTGGAATTCCCAGTTGGCGGTACATAACATCGAAGTGATCGTCGAGAAGTTGGGGCTCGACTTGTACACTGAGGTAATTAACTGGGAGGAGATGAAGGACTTCCAACGTGCATTCTTCAAGGCATCTGTTCCGCATATTGATATTCCTCAGGATCACGCTTTTATTGCAACGCTTTACCATTTTGCGAATAAGCACGGAATCAAATATATTCTGAACGGCGGCAACTATTCTACAGAGTGTGTGAGGAATCCGTTGGAGTGGATGTATTACGGCACTGACATGTGGCAGTTGAAAGATATTCATAAAAAGTTTGGTGAGCGTCCTCTTGTTGATTACCCGCTGAGTAGTATCTGGTTTCACAAGGTTTATTTGCGTTTTCTCAAAGGCGTCAAGGTCGTTAAACCTTTGAACTACGTCCCCTACATCCGATCAGAAGCCATAGAAACACTGTCGAAAGAGTACGGCTGGAAGTCGTATCCGCGTAAACATGACGAGTCGCGTTTCACCAAGTTCTATGAAGGCTATTGGTTGCCAACGAAGTTCGGCTACGATACCCGGAAAATTCAGTACTCAAGTTTGATTCTAACTGGGCAAATGACTCGCGAAGAAGCTCTGAGCAATCTGGCCCAGCCGGCATACGATAAAGAAACTATCGAGCAAGATTTCGAATACATCGCGAATAAGTTAGACATGACAGTTGCAGAACTTACAGCGTTGATGAAGTTGCCGAACAAGTCATACCGTGACTACAAATCTCAACGCTATCTATTCGACCTCGGTGCCAAGGTTATGCACATGCTGGGTATGGAGAGGGCCGTCAAGAGATGATCACCGTCATTGATTATGGGATTGGGAACATTTTGTCGTTTATAAATCTTTATAAGCGCCTCAATATCGAATGCCGAGTGGCGACCTCTCATCGAGATCTTGTCGGATCCACTAAACTAATTCTTCCAGGCGTTGGTTCCTTTGACCATGCAATGATCAGCTTGGATCGCTCGGGAATGCGCGAAGGGTTGGATGACCTGGTTCTAAACCAAAAGGTGCCGGTACTGGGTATCTGTGTCGGAATGCAAATGCTTGCCAACTTTAGCGATGAAGGCGAGCTTCCCGGCTTGGGCTGGGTGCCCGGGACCGTCAAGAAGTTTGACTTGGCTAAAGTAAAGCAACTACCCCATATGGGGTGGAATGATGTAGTGCCTTTGAACGAAGGGGGGTTATTCAAAGATTTTCTGGAACCCCCTAAATACTATTTTCTGCATTCTTACTATTTTGAATGTGCGGATCAAAAGCACGCATTAGCTTCTTCGATCTACGGTGAAGAATTTACCTGTGCGGTCAACGCTGGGTCAGTGTATGGGGTGCAATTTCACCCGGAAAAGAGTCATCACTTTGGCGTAAACTTATTAAAGAATTTTTCGGAGTTATAATAAATGCTGCGGCCCAGAATAATTCCGTGTTTGCTCATTCGAAATAAAGGTCTTGTCAAAACTGTAAAGTTTAAAGAATCAAAATATATTGGGGATCCTCTCAATGCAGTAAAAATATTTAACGAGAAAGAAGTCGATGAACTGATCGTTCTCGATATCGATGCCTCGGCGGAAGGTCGCGAACCGGATTATGCGCTTATAAAAAAAATGGCAATGGAATGTCGAATGCCTTTTTGTTATGGCGGTGGTATATCTACGGTTGAGCAAGCGCGCAAAATAATTGGGCTAGGCGTCGAGAAAATTGCGATCAGCTCGGCGGCGATCCAAAATCCTGCTCTGGTTAGAGAAATCGCGCAAGAAATTGGAAGTCAAAGTGTCGTTGTTGTTCTCGACGTCAAGAAAAAACTGTTGGGTGGTCGATACGACGTATGGATCAATAACGGTAAAAAGAACACCGGCAAATGCCTCCTGGAGATGTGTAACGAACTCCAGGAGCAAGGTGTGGGCGAGATTGTTATCAACTCCATCGACTACGATGGTGTAATGAAAGGTTATAATTTTGATGTTGCTGATAAAGTACACCAAAAGGTCCATGTCCCTCTGACGATTCTGGGTGGAGCTGGCTCGTTGGAAGATGTGGGCGCACTGATCAGTAAGTTTGGAGTAGTGGGCGCTGCAGCGGGGAGCCTTTTTGTATTCAAAGGTGTGTATAAAGCTGTGCTAATCAACTACCCAACATTCTCGGAGCGAGATTCGTTGTTGGCGCGATATTTTTCGGCATGATTTTAATTTTTTCTCATTATGTGCGAATCAAACTCGTCGGAAACTTTAATTGTGCAGGTTGATATGAAAGTAGCGATAGTTTGTGTTTGTTATAATGCGTACGATCATTTGCTAAGGTTTGCGGCTTCCCTTAAAGAGTCTTTTGATCAGTCGGCAGGAATTGAATTTACATTTGTTGTTGTCGATAACTCGACAAAAGAAGCGAACCAAAAGGTCTTGGCGGACATCTCAGGAATGGGCTTCAATACTCACTATTTGAAATCTGAGAATGTTGGTTATTTTCCAGGATTCAAGAAAGGAGCGGAGTTGCTTGGTTCATTAAGTGAATTTGATTGCGTCGCGATTTCAAATGTCGATCTAACTGTGCGCGCAGACTTTTTTAAGTCATTGAAAGCTCAAATAGCGACGGTATCTGAACAGGTAGGCATTATCGCGCCTGCGATCCTTTCCAAGGAACGGGGGGGGGATTTAAATCCAAAGACTTTGTTCAGACCCACACGCTACTCTTTGTTGAAAAATATTTTCATCTTCAAGCGACTATGGTTGTTCAAGATTTATCGTAAACTTTCGGACCTGAAAGTTAAAAGTGCTATCGGCACAGTAGCTCCAGGTGAATTTTTTTACTCTCCTCATGGATCATTTATTTTATTCACTAACCGGTATTTCGTACAGGGTGGTTCAGTAGACTACCCTCAGTTTTTATTTGGCGAAGAAGACTTTGTAGCCGAACAATGTCTAAGGATCGGATTAAAGGTCCAGTACCAGCCAAGTATAGCGATCGTTGATGATGACCACGGATCTACTTCCCGCGAGAAGCTCGAGTTCATCGCGAGCGAGCATGTAAAGTCCTTGAAATATATTGTCGATACTTATCATTCTTGATGGTGGTTTTATGAAACAGATTTTGCAGGACATGGCGAAAGGCGGAACCACTATTACCGAGGCTCCTGCTCCCCAAGTCTCTCGCGGTAACCTTATTATCCATACCCGAGTATCGCTGATTTCGGCTGGTACTGAACGTATGTTGGTGGGTTTTGGTAAGGCTTCTTATTTAGAGAAGGCCCGCCAGCAGCCCGAAAAAGTCAAAATGGTACTAGAGAAAATTCAGACTGACGGGCTTGTTACTACTCTTGAGGCTGTCCAGTCAAAATTGGCCCAACCATTGCTATTGGGCTATTGCAACGTCGGCGTTATCCATGAGGTTGGCGCAGGTGTAGATGGCTTTAAAGTGGGTGACCGGGTTGTCTCTAATGGTGCTCATTCTGACGTAGTCAAAGTTCCAAATAAGCTATGCGCCCTTATTCCTGATGAAGTTGATGACATCGACGCTTCGTTTACCGTAGTTGCAAGTATCGGTCTACAGGGTATCAGGCTTGCTGAACCCACGCTTGGAGAGGCATTTGTCGTCATCGGCGCGGGATTGATCGGTCTGCTAACCGTCCAATTGTTACGCGCGCAGGGTTGCAGGGTACTGGCGATCGATTTTGATGAATCAAAACTTACTCTGGCTCGTCAGTTTGGTGCGAGTACATGTAATCCAGCCAAAGGTGAGGATCCGGTTGCAGCAGGGATGGCATTCAGTCGTGGTCACGGTGTTGACGGAGTCATCATTACCGCCTCTACCAAGTCTAGCGATCCTGTCACCCATGCGGCAAAGATGTCTCGTAAGCGCGGTCGTATCGTGCTGGTGGGTGTGACAGGACTCGAGCTTAATCGTGCTGATTTCTATGAGAAAGAACTGAGCTTTCAGGTTTCATGCTCGTATGGCCCGGGCCGTTATGATCCATCGTATGAAGACAAGGGCCAGGATTACCCGATTGGATTTGTTCGTTGGACTGAGCAGCGAAACTTTGAAGCGATTCTCGATATGCTTGCCTCGCGGCAGTTGGACGTCAAACCACTTGTCAGCCAGCGGTTTGCATTCGAAGATGCTGCCAAAGCTTACAGCATGCTCACCGAAGATAAGTCCGGATTAGGCATATGCCTGGATTACACATCCGATGTTGCAGAGAGAACGAACAAGAGTGTCGTTCTTCACTCTGCAAGCACCTTCAATGCTCAACGCCCGGTATTGGGTTTCATCGGCGCTGGAAACTATGCTTCGCGGGTTTTGATTCCAGCCTTTAAAACTGCTGGTGCGCAGTTTCATACCATCGTTACTGCTGGTGGTGTGAGTGGAGTCATACACGGTGCTAAATCTGGTTTTGCAGTCGCTTCCACAGATGTCGACGGGATGCTGGCTGACTCGTCGATAAATACCGTAGCAATCGTTACTCGCCATGATAGTCATGCCTATTTCGTGGGTAAGGCATTGGCTGCCGGGAAAAACGTTTTCGTAGAAAAGCCACTGGCAATTACTCACTTGGAATTGGATGAGGTGCAGGCTGCCTACGCTAATGCTCATTCCGGTGATAAGGGGCCGCAATTGATGGTTGGTTTTAACCGTCGATTCGCCCCACATATTGTAAAAATGAAAGAGCTTTTAAGCTCGGTTAAAGAGCCTAAGACGTTCCTGATGACAATGAACGCGGGCGCCATACCATCGAATCATTGGACTCAGGACAACAATGTTGGTGGTGGTCGAATCATTGGCGAAGCGTGCCACTTTATCGACCTCATGCGCTTTCTTGCAGGCAGCAAGATCATTTCGGTACAAGCTCGCCGGATGGGTGATGCTCCCGGCGTAGAGATTACTGAAGATAAAGCGTCTATGACTTTAGGTTTTGAAGACGGCTCCTTCGGTACGATCATTTACACGGCGAGCGGTGCTTCGAGTTTTGCCAAAGAGCGTGTTGAAGTGTTCACCGCCGGTCGTGTTCTTCAGTTGGATAACTTCCGTAAGCTACGTGGTTTCGGCTGGCCTGGATTTAAGAAGCTTAATCTTTGGAAGCAAGATAAAGGTCAGAATGCTTGTGCGGCTAGCTTCATGGGTGCTATTCAGGCTGGTAACGCTGCAATACCTGCTGAAGAAGTTTTCGAGGTCGCTCGAGTTTCCATTGAAATTGCAACGCTATTGCGCAATCAATAATGCGTTTTTTAACAAAAATATCTTCTATTCTTGCACTGGGAGTTCCGAATCTCATTCGGGTTTTCCAGTACAGAATGGGACTTAAATTAGGCCTCAGTTCTGCAATGCATCTTCAAGGTGTTGCGCAGAGTGGGCCTTTCTTTGTTGATCGCGATTATTCCGCAGTGGAGATGGCGCCACCAATTCAGTGGGAGGAGGCCGCGCTGCTTTTCGGCCATTGGGAGTATTCGGTAACGAGCGCTCCGCCTGATTGGCATTGCAACCCGCTGACAGGTGCACGTGTCGACCAGCCCCAACGGAATTGGTGGGAGATACCCGATTTTGACGCTCAGCTTGGTGATATCAAGCTAGTTTGGGAGTTGTCTCGCCTCGACTGGTTGCTGGCATTTGCGCAGCGATTCAAGGCGGGAGACAACCAGTATCACGTACGTCTCGAAAGCTGGCTTACGGACTGGTGTGCTAACAATCCTCCTTACAAGGGCGTTAATTGGAAATGCGGTCAGGAAGCTTCTATCCGGGTCATGCATTTGATAATGGCTTCGCTGATTCTGGAGCAGACAGGCGAGGCGACTCCTGCGCTGCTTGAACTTATCAATCAACATCTCAGAAGAATTGCACCAACAGTTAGTTATGCGATGGCTCAGGATAATAATCATGGCACTTCGGAGGCGGCCGCACTTTATATTGGTGGGAGCTTCCTCGCTCATAACGGGCGTGCGGAAGGTGTCGAATGGGCTCATCAAGGATCCCGTTGGCTGGAAAACCGAGCGCAACGATTGATCGGAGTTGATGGCAGCTTTAGCCAATATTCCCTCAACTATCATCGGTTGATGCTTGATACATTCAGTATGGTCGAGGTCTGGCGCAGGCACCTGAGCCTTCCGCGGTTTTCTGATTCCTGGTACTCGCGAGCCGCGGCAGCTACGAACTGGCTTCGATCGATGGTCAGAGATGAGAATGGTGAAGCCCCGAATCTTGGGGCTAATGACGGCGCTCGGTTGTTACAGTTGGGTCGATCGGACTACCGTGACTTTCGTCCGAGTGTTCAACTTGCCATGAATCTTTTCTGGGGGCGAAAGGGGTTCGGTGCAGGCCGCTGGGACGAGCCCATTCGATGGCTGGGGCTAAAAGAGTCGAGCGAAACAGCCGTTTCGCAAGGTAGCCAGGTTTTCGACGAGGGTGGTTTCGCCGTCCTGCGCAATGCTAATGCCATGGCAATGTTACGGTTTCCTCGTTTTCGGTTCAGACCGAGCCAGGCGGATGCGTTGCACGTTGACCTTTGGGTGGGAGCAGACAATCTGTTGCGTGATGCCGGGACCTATTCTTATAACACTGAGGCCAAGTGGCTCAACTATTTTCCCGGTACAGCGGCTCATAATACTGTCCAGTTCGACGGGCGCGACCAGATGCCAAGGATCAGTCGATTCTTGTTCGGTCGATGGCTGAAGACATCTCATCTGGAGCCACTTCAGATGATAGGTGCGACCGTCAGCTTTGCAGCTGGCTACAAGGATGCATCGAGAGCCGAACACAAACGCAAAATAGTGTTGGGCGAAGACTCTCTTATGGTTGTCGACGATATTTCTGGAGTCAGGAAGAGCGCGGTTCTTCGTTGGCGTCTGAGGCCAGGGGAGTGGCAGTTGGAGGGCAATCGGCTTAGCTGTGGTGATCATGTCATTGAGGTTCTCGGCACGATGCCCATTATCCGGCTTGAGTTGGTCGAAGGCTGGGAGTCTCTCTATTATCTCGACAAGACTCAGGTTCCAATTTTGGAATTGGAAGTCAGTCAGTCAGGTTCATTGACGACAAAGTACAGTTGGAGCTTATGAATATTCTTTATTTTCACCAGCATTTTTCTACGCCCAAGGGAAGTGTTGGTACTCGATCTTATGAAATGGCCCAACGTCTTATTGAGCGTGGTCACACGGTGACTATGGTATGTGGGAGCTATGGTGGAGGGGACACTGGCCTGACCAGCCCCTTTGTCAACTCGCGTCGTACCGGCGTTGTAGATGGAATCAACATTATCGAAGTTGATATTTCATATTCAAACAGTGACGGCTTTTTGAAGCGAGCCCTGACGTTTGTGAAGTTTGCGCTGGTAAGTGTGCGCATTGCCCTAGTTGAAAAATATGATGTGGTGTTCGCCACGACTACACCGTTGACTGCAGGGATACCGGGGATTTTTGCTCGTTGGTTGCGAGGTAAACCCTTTGTTTTTGAGGTAAGAGATTTATGGCCTGAATTGCCAAAAGCCATGGGTGTTATTACCAACCCTGTTGTATTAGCCGCGATGTCTGCACTCGAGTGGGTGACTTACCATTCTGCTCATCGACTGATCGGTCTTTCGCCTGGCATTGTCGACGGTATCGTGCATAAGGGCATCTCCAAGGCCAAAGTCGAATTAGTACCTAATGGCTGCGACTTGAAGCTTTTTAATCAAGATGTGCAGGCATGGCGTCCGCTGGGGGTTGCCGAAACCGATTTGCTTGCAATTTTTGCTGGAACTCATGGTATCGCCAATGGCCTTGATGCATTACTGGATACCGCAGCTGAACTGAAGCGCCGCGGTCGGTCCGACATCAAGTTGCTTTTGATCGGCCAAGGTAAATTAAAACCAGCGCTGATGGCTCGAGCCGAGTCGGAACAGCTAGATAACGTTATTTTTCATGAGCCGATCAATAAGGCAAAATTGTCCGGGCTTATGGCCAGTGCCGATATAGGTTTGCAGCTTTTGGCTAACATTCCAGCTTTTTATTTTGGTACCTCACCTAATAAGTTTTTCGATTATATTTCTGCGGGATTGCCAGTGCTCAATAATTACCCAGGCTGGCTGGCCGGTATGATTACCAAGCACAAATGCGGTTTTGCTGTGCCTCCGCAAGATGCCAACGCTTTCGCTACGGCACTTGAAATTGCCTCCGACGATAAGGATGCGTTAACGGTGATGGGCCAGAACGCACTGCGGCTGGCTGAGGGGGAATTTGATCGGACACTGCTGTCCAATCGTTTTGTGGATTGGCTGGAAGGGGCTAAAGCTTGATCAAGAGAATGTTCGATATCGTCGCGTCTGTCATAGGGCTGGTCTTGCTATCGCCGGTAATCGTCATTACCGCTTGGCAGATCAAACGCAAACTCGGATCACCTGTCCTCTTTCGCCAAACCCGTCCGGGCGTCAATGGTGTTCCCTTCGAAATGGTTAAATTTCGAACCATGAGAGATGCGCTGGATGGTGATGGCAATCCGTTACCTGACGCGGAGCGGATGACGCCATTTGGAAGTTTTTTACGTTCGACGAGCCTGGACGAGTTACCGGAACTCTTAAACGTTTTGAAGGGCGACATGAGCCTGGTTGGTCCAAGGCCTCTCTTGATGGAGTACTTGCCGCTCTATAGCGCCGAACAATATCGCCGGCATGAGGTTCGGCCAGGGGTGACGGGGTGGGCCCAGATCAATGGTCGCAACGCGCTGAGCTGGAAAGAGAAATTTGCTCTGGATGTCTGGTATGTGGACAACCAATCATTTTTGCTGGATGTGAAGATTATTTTCAGAACTGTGCGTAAGGTTCTTGTCCGGGACGGCATCAGTGCCGATGGTGAGGTTTCTATGTCAAAATTCACCGGCAATGAGTAAGTTGGCCCAGACGGCCCGGTGACAACCCGCCTGAAAAACCTAGCAGGTGCAACTGTACGGAGACTCACCGGTGATGTTCGTGAGATCCATCTGTCAGGGGCCCAGCTCACCTACCTATAAAATTTGGACCTAATAACCATGTTGAACACTCCATTTGCTCCCTGGCCTTCTTTCTCCAATGAGGAAGCTGATGCTGTCCGTGACGTGATTCTTTCCAATAAAGTAAATTATTGGACAGGACAAGAGTGTCGGGAGTTTGAGAAGGAATTCGCAGTATGGAGTGCAACCCAATATGCAGTAGCCGTTGCTAACGGCACTGTTGCTTTGGACTTGGCTTTCAAAGCTTTGAAAATCGGCGAAGGCGATGAAGTCGTTGTCACCTCCAGAACGTTTCTGGCCTCGGTGTCCAGTATCGTGAACACTGGGGCGATTCCCGTTTTCGCTGATGTTGATCGTGAATCGCAAAATATTACTGCCGAAACTATTCGTGCTGTTTGCAGCCCTCGGACCAAGGCGATTGTCTGCGTGCACCTTGCTGGCTGGCCATGTGATATGGATCCAATCATGGCGCTGGCCGATGAATTGGAGCTCAAGGTCATTGAGGATTGCGCGCAAGCCCATGGCGCAAAGTACAAAGGTTCCCCTGTCGGTAGTATAGGTCACATCGGGGCGTGGTCTTTCTGCCAGGATAAAATCATGACCACAGGAGGGGAGGGCGGCATGGTCACAACGAATGATCGAGATCTTTGGGCGGCTATGTGGGCTTACAAGGATCACGGCAAGAGTTGGAGTGCAGTATATGAGAAGGAACACCAACCGGGATTCCGCTGGCTGCATGAGAGCTTCGGTACAAACTGGCGGATGCTCGAGGTTCAGGCTGTGTTGGGGCGAATACAGTTGCGTCAGATGGCAGACTGGACTGCACGAAGACTAGCGAATTCGAATCGGATCTGGGAAAGCGCCAGGCTGCTGAAAGGGCTGCGGGTACCGGAAATTCCAAGTGACTGTTCCCATGCTGCTTATAAATGCTATGTGTTCCTGAAACCTGAAACGTTGAAAGAAGGCTGGTCACGCGACAGGATTCTTGCAGAGATCACCTCGCGTGGTGTGCCTTGTTTTTCCGGTTCATGTTCTGAAGTATATTTGGAAAAGGCTTTTGACAATACTGGATGGCGCCCTGCCAAGCGGCTTGAGGTCGCGGTTGAACTGGGTGAAACGAGTATTATGTTTATGGTTCATCCAACGCTACTGGACTCTGAAATAACTAAAACCTGTGATGTGCTTTCGGAAGTGATGCGGAAGGCGACGCAGTAAAGCAGTCGGCTCGATTGCCACAATGTTAGGCCTGATAAACTGCCTGAAATATGGCAGTTTTGTGTTATTTTGAGATGTTGGCAAAAGTTATTTTTGCATAAGCCTCAGTAATTTTGTGCTCATCGTTGGAGGTTTGCGCGGTGTTTGAGAAGGGAGTAGAAGGGTTGAGAGGTTTCTTGCTGGGTTTACCGCGCCGAAAAAAACGTGCCTTTCAGCTGACCGCAGATGTAATTTTAGTTTGGGTCGCACTCTGGATGTCATTTATCGTTCGTCTCGGTATCGACGAAATGATAAATCCCTTTAAAGAGCACTTCTGGTTATTTCTTGTTGCTCCTGTTGTAGCTATTCCTATTTTTATTCGATGTGGCATGTACCGTGCCGTGATGCGTTATTTTGGTAATGATGCCCTAATTGTAATTATCAAGGCTGTAACGCTTTCTGCGTTGATACTAGGCTTCATAGTTTACTGGTACAGTAATCATCAACATGTAGTGCCTCGCTCCATTATGTTTAACTACTGGTGGCTGAGCCTGATAATGATCGGTGGGCTGCGATTGTCCATGCGCCAGTATTTTCTGGGTGACTGGTTTGCTGCTGTTCAACATGTGCCTTTTGCTAACAGGGATGATGGAATTCCTAAAGTTGCCATCTATGGTGCGGGCGCGGCAGGTAACCAACTTGTTGCCGCACTTCGAATGGGTAAGTTGATGCGACCTGTCGCATTTATTGATGATGATCATAGCCTTTCAAAGAGTGTCATTGCCGGTTTGCAGGTGTATAAACCTAAACACATTAAACGCATGATGGATGTAACAGGGGTTCAAGAAATTCTTTTAGCTATCCCGTCGTCGACGCGTGCCCGGCGCCGAGAGATTCTTACCTTCCTGGAAGGTTTTCCATTACACGTTAGAAGCGTACCTGGCTTTATGGATCTGGCAAGCGGACGGGTCAAGGTAGATGATATCCAGGAAGTTGATATAGCAGACTTGCTGGGGCGCGATTCTGTTCCAGCAAAGGAGAACTTACTGGAACATTGCATCAAAGGTAAAGTGGTACTTGTAACCGGTGCGGGTGGCTCCATCGGATCTGAACTTTGTAGGCAAATTCTTTCGCAGAACCCAACCACACTTTTGTTATTTGAGCATAGTGAGTTCAATCTATACGAAATTACTTCGGAACTGGAGCGGCGAATTTTTAAGGAGTCACTTCCAGTTAAATTGTTGCCAATACTTGGTTCAATTCGAAATCAAGATAAGCTGCTAGAAGTTATGAAAGCCTGGCGGGTGGAAACTGTTTACCACGCTGCGGCTTATAAGCATGTGCCCATGGTGGAACATAATATTTCAGAAGGTATCTTGAATAATGTTATCGGTACCTTGAATACAGCGGAGGCTGCATTAAGGTCTGGTGTTTCGAATTTTGTACTCGTATCAACAGACAAGGCTGTTCGGCCGACGAACGTAATGGGAAGCACGAAGCGCTTGGCTGAAATGATATTGCAAGCCTTGAGTCACGAACTTGCACCGGTGTTATTCAGTGATAGCAGCAATATTTCCAATGTTAACAAAACTCGCTTTACTATGGTCAGGTTTGGAAATGTGTTGGGGTCGTCTGGGTCTGTGATACCACTGTTTCACAAGCAAATTAAGAGTGGTGGTCCGTTAACTGTTACGCATCCAAAAATAACTCGCTATTTCATGACTATTCCTGAAGCCGCCCAGTTAGTTATTCAGGCCGGCTCTATGGGACTTGGCGGTGATGTATTTGTTCTTGATATGGGAGAGCCCGTCAAGATCATTGAACTTGCAAAAAAGATGATCCACTTGTCGGGCATGAGCGTACGCTCTGAATCAAATCCGCATGGAGATATTGCTATTGAGTTCTCTGGCCTGCGTCCAGGTGAGAAGCTATACGAAGAGCTATTGATTGGTGACAACGTTGTAACAACCGAACATCCGATGATCATGAGTGCTAATGAGGCCTATATTCCCTGGGAGCATTTGAAAACTCACTTGACTGAGCTAAAGCTAGCGGTCGTCGCTGATGACTATACTAGAGTTCGGCAATTGCTTCGTGAAACAGTCAGTGGCTACACTCCCGATGGGGAGATCGTAGACTGGTTTTACCAACAGCGTCGTTTAGAACCGTAATATCTTTGGATTGATTGCGTATTATTTTATGCGCGTCTTCTACGATCGTTGCTCTAACAGCTATTTCTCGATAAACAACTGGCGAGCCTCGAAGACTGAGGCTTTGATCAAGTATATATCTCTGGAATGCTAAAATCATTTTTGCATGTTTTGGCAAAAATTGATCGAGAAAGTAAGGCGAGGAATCACAAATGAAGTTGTTCGTTAAATTTTTTTTTGCTTTCTTTTGTTTGTCGGCATCTGCAGCAGAGCAGCCTCGTCCGATTGGTATAGAAGGATCTGTCGTATTGTCGAAAGTCTCGCCGATAGACTTGAAGTTCAGTGAAAACAAGATCACGGTTGATTATGGGAAGGTGTATTTTTCAAAGGTAACTATTAACCCTAATTCAGAAAACATAGGTAACACCGTTACTATTAAACTGAGAGAAAGCAGCGAACCGGATCCGCTCCCCAGCACCGGACCAGAAAAAATTGGCGTCCGTTATTTGAGTCAGGAAATTATTTTGGGCAAAAGTCCCCAAGATGTACCGCTACCTGAGTCGGATAAAAGATTGATGCCTGCCAGTATTGGCGCGGTAATGCCGTTCCGCTACATCGATATTTACGGATGGAAGGGGGAGTTTTCTGAAAAGTTCCTAAACGTCGAATTTGCTCGCTCTTCCAAATATAAAAAACAAGGTACGACCAGTTTCTCCGGTGGCTCCACGGCCGAAGAACTCAACAAAATTCTTGAGCTATCGAATCATACAATTGAAGCCACCAGTTTTGCTGGAGTTTTCATTGATGGCGATAGAGAGCGCCTCCCTTATGAGGCCGATGCTTATATCAATATGCTCGGCTGGTTTGCCAATGTAAACGATTTATCAGTACCTCGCCGCACATTCGAGTTCCTGGTTGAACATCCAAGTTGGCCAACAGAATGGCAGGCGCACATGATATTCATGGCGTGGGCCGATTACTTGCAGTCCGGAGATGTTGATTTTTTAAGGAAGCATTATAAGTGGCTGAAAACCATAAGTTTGGCTGAGGGGGTTTCTGACACGGGCATGGTTGATGTTACAAAGTTTTCTGAGTCTCTTAAGACTAAACTCAAGGTTACCTATCCTCTTGGGGATTTAGTAGATTGGCCCCCCTCCCAACGAGATGGTCATGAAATGCTTGCGAATAATACTGTTACAAACGCCTTTATTTATAAAGGCTTCGTTCGCATGGCGGATATTGCTCGAGTACTGGGAGAAGACGCTGATAATAAGATGTTCAAGAAACTGTCCGGTAATTTGAAGGCAGCGATGGATAGTAAGGTAAAGGGAAGTAACGGTACCTACGTGGATGGGATAGGCTCCAACCATACCTCGGCGCTAAGCCTGTTCATACCGCTCGCATTTGGCATGGTTGATAGTGGTCAACGCGATACGGTTGTTGAAAAGCTGAATTCAAAGGTTCAAGAGTATGGCGGTGGCTTTCCAAGTTCGGTATTCACCGCCCAGTATCTTTTGGAAGCATTATTTGAATCCGAAGCGGATGATCTAGCGCTGTCGTTAATGCTGAACAAGACCCAGCGCGGCTGGATGAATATGATCAATAAGTATGATGCCACCATAACTCACGAAGCATGGGATGTGCAGTTCAAGGACAACGAAGACTGGACACATGCGTGGGGCGCGGCGCCAGCAAATATTATTCCTCGGTTTATACTTGGAGTAAGTCCTAGTGCGCCAGGATGGGATCGCTGGCAAATAAAACCATCACGAGTATTACAGTTTTCTGCAAAGTCGACGATACCAACGCCTCATGGGGTGATAAGTATTGTTTTCGATTACCCGAATCGAAAAATAACATTTACTGTTCCGAAAGGAACAATCGCAGAACTAGTGACTGGCGGGAAAGCACAACAGTTCAAACAAGGTAACCATGAAGCGGTTTGGGGTGTCGAGTAAAGCATTTCTGTAAGTTGCAGAACAAAAAAAGCGCTTACGTTCGGTAAGCGCTTTTTTGTTGTGGTTAGTTAAGTTTTTGTTGGGTTTGTATTTCGTCTATTTTGGTAAATGTTGTTGGCATATAGGGCGAAGGTGAGAAAGAAAAATAGCACAAATATGCTATTCCAAACCATTATGCTAATGATGAATGAAGTGTAGATATATCCGGCCATGCAAATATAGATTGCGACTGAGATGACAGGGTTTTTCTCGGATAGTATTTTAATGTAAGCAATGTTGAATACCGTGCCCGTGATTAACATGTAGAGTAGTGTGCCGGGAATTCCAAAGTCTTGTATGGCACCTCTATATATGGTGTATATATTGGTCTGCAAAAGTTCTTGATACTTAAAATACTCGTCATAATAGCCATCTGGGACTAGTGTTAGATCCCCCAAGACCCTGAATAGTGCCATAAAGGTTGAAAATCCAAAGGTTAAGCCATCATCGTGGCGGTAGTATTGTAGCGAGGGGTTGGAAAGGTAGCTTGAGAACCAGTCTGAAAAGGCGTACAGATGACCAAACGCATAAGACGATAAGTAATAGCTTAACTTTTCGACCATGTCACCAGTATCAGTGCTTTCTATGCCTCTTGCTATAAAGGAGGAAGTAAGTACAGGCATTAACAATAGAAACGCGCCGAACAGGATTTTGTTCGTCGCTTTATTTGTGAGTGCCGTATCACCTTTCCTTAACCGACTTATAATTACTCCGCCGTAGAATAGAGAGGCGCAAAGAAAGAGGGTGCCCTTGTCTGCATATATAATCATATGCAATGCAGCAGGTACGAAGCTAAGAACCAAAATAAATAATTTAGCCAGGTTCTTTCTTTTTGAATTCAAGATAAGGCCGCCTAGACAGACAGCGGTGTAATTTAAAGCAACACCTAGTTGTGCATATATATTTGGATCTAGCTGTCCGGAGTAACGCAGGGCTAAATATCGGTTGGCGGTACCAAATAGGTCTGAGACAAAGTCTGTAGGACTAAAGCCCTGTATAGACAGGTTGATCAATATGCATAATAACGTGATGACTTGCATGCTGACGAAGGTATAGGTCAGAAACGGACCGGAATAGTAGCCCAGGGAATCCTGTTTATTTCGGGAGTTAAGTTCAAGTGTCGTACTTAGGCCTGAGGCCAGTCCCGGGAGGCCAAACATGAAAACACAACTTGCTATAAAAAAAGTTGCCCAAGGGTTGGCTGGGACGTTGAACATAACGGTCAGCGGAAAAAACGTGAATAAAAACCAGAATAAAGCAAAGATAACGCCTGGCGTAACCCACGACCGAGATTTATGCTTGAGAATAAGAGCGTATCCTAGAATGCTCAAGCTGAATGAAATCGCCAGCAGTTTTTCAAGAGTTGTTGCTTCGTCCATCTTTTTTCCTTAACCTCTTCAGCCCAACCACATCATTACGGTTATATTCTCACCGGAAAGCATTTTAGTCCATGATCGACACCATTCTTCCGTTTTGTAAGCTGGCACTTCATGGGTCGTGAAATTCATTTTGCTACACAATATGTGCTTTCTAATTCAGCAGGGGAAAGCAGACTAGTCTGCTAAAGTGGTTTTTGAGTTATAGATAAATTTTTAAAAACCTCCCGAAACAGTGGAGAGATGATTCTGGAACCACGCTCACTTAAGTGATTATCATCGTAGTATATGGGCCAGTCACCCTGTGAGCCATAGCATCGCCCGTCATGGCAAAGGTAAGGTAGGGGGTCGAGAATTTTTATATTGCACTTTTGCCGAGCGGCATCCTGCGCCTCCCAAGCAAAATCATTTCGCTTGTGATATTCCTCCAGACTAATAGACGTACCGCTGGTCTTTCCAAGTAAAAATGCTCGCGCAGTAGTAGCAGGTACGGAGGACTTCATTTCCGGAATGGGGCGTACTATAAACACCGGATGATGTTTTGCAATTTCGCAAGCGGCGTCAATAAGGCTTTCACGAAGTTCCTGTAAATACTTTGGGGATCGCTCGTCGTATTGTTTCTTAAAGTACACTGTCGGTTTTTGCCCTTCAGAAAAACCGTGAACGTAGGCTGAAGTCTCGTTCATAATTATTACTGGTACATTGCTTGGAAGGGCTTTTTGTTTTTCCAATGCCCAGCTAACAAAGTCTGCACATGCGGTATTAGGCTGTTTCACTCCCATGAACGTCGGACACGCACTGAAGGTCCAGTGCAGCACGTTTAATCTTTTATCAGGAAGCGCATTTTCAACGGCGGTCATAATTGAGGCCGCGTGACTATCCCCGATAACAATAACGCCAAGTTGATCCCCGCCATAAGTACATTCAGGAGTTTTCATCATACCCCCCACATGACACTCTCCCCGGCGTGGATGCATGTTTTGGGCTTCTTTCAGAATCTGCACGTATTTTTCAGGCAACCGTGCAGGAGATCCCTCATTTGCTATAACAGCTTTCCCTATCATGACAGGCGCACTAACAGCGATAATTAAAATAGTTGTGGATATAGTTGGGCTAAATGCAGTTAAGGCTTTTTGAGATTTTCGCTCGATAAAATGATAGGAAAAATGCCCCAGGATAATTGTGATGCTGATTCCAACCAAGGCGGCCA
The DNA here is from genome assembly GCF_030053095.1 of Pseudomonas sp. PMCC200344. NCBI lineage: Bacteria > Pseudomonadati > Pseudomonadota > Gammaproteobacteria > Pseudomonadales > Pseudomonadaceae > Pseudomonas > Pseudomonas sp. PMCC200344. Next base: position 2,010,739 of record NZ_CP125618.1, read on the forward strand.
ACAGATCTAAGTACTCTAGAAAATACAGACCAACGACTACTGGCCAGTGCCAAAGGTAAAGCGAGTAGGAACGGGTTCCAAGCCACTGAGCGAGTGCATTGCTAGTAAAGAGGGAGTCTTGTCGCGCAGCGAGTAGTACAAGCGCTGTGCCTGATACTGGAACCATGGCATAACTACCTGGCCAAGCGGTGTTTTCGTCAAATACGAAGATACTGAGAATAATTAACAATAGACCAGTAAATTCAATGATCCGGTTGTTTCTCGAAGAAAGTTGTAAACGAGCTCCAAGCAAAAACACCAGGCTGCCGGCAAGCATTTCCCACACGCGCGTAGGAAGGAAATAGAAAGCTTTGGTAGGTTGCACGGTGGTGTAATACATAGATGCGCCGAAAGAGGCTATGAACGTCACCGCAATTATTAACGTAATGGGAAGACGGCCTGGTCTTGATTTCCAAGCCGCCAGGAGTACTAAAGGAAAGACGAGATAAAATTGCCATTCCACTGCGAGAGACCATGTATGAAGCAACCACTTTTCATGAGATGCGGAATCGAAATAGCCGGCCTCTTGCTGAAATTCAATATTGGAAAAAAATAGAACTGCACTTGTTACATGCTTACCCAGCGTGATGTATTCCACTGGGCCTAGGCAGAACCATCCGATTACGATTAATGAAAAACACAATGCCAATAATGTTGGCAAAATACGTTTCATTCTTGAAAAGTAAAAATCGCATAATAAAAATATTTTATTCTTGTATTTTTTCTGCTCTAGGTTCTCGATGATTATTTTTGTCATCAGTAACCCGGAGATTACAAAAAAAATGTCCACGCCAGCGAACCCCCCGGTGAAACCTGGGATTTTGAAGTGGAATAGTATTACTGCCACTACGGCCCATGCTCTGAGGCCGTTGATGTCAAGGCTAAATTTCCCGTGATTCTTTGCTGTCGCTGAAGTAAGTGGCACTTGTGTTGCACTCTTTGGTTTCATGCACAAACGTAAGGTTTTCGGACCGAGCCGCTTTGTCGTTGGTTGGCCAGCGGTGATTTTAGAGGAGTGGGGCCTTTTTGTCCGCTCGTGTTTCACCTGATGCGGTGTGGGGTTCACCTTTATCGATACATGCCTCGTGTCAGGTACTCAGGCATCCGTCGCCTTACATTTTCATCTCCCTGTATAAACGGCAGAAGCGATTGATGTTTTAGCGGAAATGCAACGCATTTTCTATTGGTCTAGACGACTGTCAAAAAAATGGCTCCTCGGATAGCGCCGAAGAACAGCACTAATTTTGCTCAAAAGCTGATATTCTTTGGCGCCACGGGAAAAAGCTTAACGTGTCATGCGCGATAGGAGCTTTTGTGCTACGTAATTTTGCCCCGTTGATTTTCGTGAAAACTGTAGGCAACACGCAGAGCTGTTTAAAAGTTAATTTTTTTTCGGTTTGAAACTCGAAAGTTTGAATTTTAAGGACGTTTAAGCTGTGATTTCTACTTCACCACAACAGAAAGAAAAAAGTTTCAGAACGGATATTAATGGATTGCGAGCTTGGGCCGTAATCGCTGTCGTTTTTTATCATTTTTCTTTGTCTGGTTTCGGCGGTGGATTTGTCGGGGTCGACGTTTTCTTCGTTATCTCTGGCTTCTTGATGACCGGTATCATTTATAATGGGCTGATTAAGGGGGAGTTCTCTCTTGTATCATTCTATCTGGCTCGAGCAAGAAGGATTATTCCCGCTCTTGGGATGTTAAGTCTGGTACTGTTGATTGTTGGATGGTTTGTTCTACCTCCTGCAGACTATAGTAAGCTCGGCAGACATATAGCTAGTGCCTTGGGGTTTTTTTCAAATATCCAATTCTGGAGTGAGGCAGGGTATTTTGATACTGCTTCTCATGAGAAGTGGCTCCTTCATACATGGTCGCTTTCTGTTGAGTGGCAGTTTTACATGTTGTTGCCTTTGATTATGGCAGGTATATGGAAAGTCAGGCCTGATAAAAAGTTATTGGCTTTTATTCTGGTAGCCCTATTTGCCGGATCATTATATTTATCTGCTATCCTTTCCGTGACAGATTCTTCTGCTGCATTTTACCTTCTGCCTATGAGGGCTTGGGAGATGCTTGCTGGAGGGTTGGTGTTTTTAGTGGCAAATAAGCTTGACTATCCTGCAAGCTTGCGAAGGATTGTAGAGTTCATTGGTTTTTCGCTAATTGTATATTCTGTACTTTTTTTCAATACTGCGGACGTTTGGCCTGGATATCTGGCGCTAGTGCCAGTAATAGGCACAATGATGGTTCTTCTTGCTGGTCGTGATCGATCTGTCTTTACATCAACATTTGTTGCGCAATGGGTTGGAACTAGATCTTATTCAATTTATCTCTGGCACTGGCCTATTGTTGTTGGTCTTGTTTATCTTGAGTACCTAGATTCACCTATTGCAGTTGGTATTGGGCTGATTGCTACGCTAGCGCTGGGTGTTTTATCTTTCTCGTTTGTTGAAAAAAGTACGCTGCTTTCTTTCAGGCGGTTTCCAAGAAATACTTCTGTATTTGCTTTTATCGTGCTGTTGGTTGTTATTGCGTTGCCCGGGTTGTTTATCGATTCAGTTGGCGGAATAAACGGGCGTATATCCTCTAACGCTGAACTCGCTTTTGCGCAAGCTCAAAATATGAACGAGCGTCATGAGGTTTGTAAGCATTTCGATCATTCCAAAGTTTATGAAGAGGGAGAAGTGACGGGATGTAAGTATGGAGAGGGCAAGCTGGCTGCTATTGTCATTGGCGACAGCCATGCTGCTGCCCTTGTAAAGGCGGTTGAGCAAGCAATACCGAATAGAAGTGGCTATGTATTGCAGTGGACGCTAGATGCGTGCCCTACAGTGTTAACAAGTAAGACCATGGATGGGCGTAATGAATGTGGAAAGTTTGTCGAATGGACCGTGGCTCAGCAAAAAAAGCTACCGAAAGACGCCCCTATAATTATAGTTAATCGAACGTCTCTTTACGCGTTTGGTCCTAACGAGTCTGATGATGTCGTAAAAGGACTTTTGGCCCCCATGTATTTTGAGTCACCAGACAAACAGGGGCTTTCAGAGCATCTTGCAAAAATGCGCGCAGGTATTATCAATACGGCTTGTGAATATGCAAAGACCAGAGAGGTTTATCTGGTTCGGCCCATTCCGGAGATGAAAATCAATGTTCCTCACTTCTCCGGTCGGGCATTGCTGTTCGGAATGAACAGAAATATCGCGATCTCAATGAGTGAATATAAGGAGCGTCACAATTTTGTCTGGGAAGCACAGGATGCTGCGAAAGAGGCTTGCGGGGTAAAAATACTAGATCCTTTACCCTATTTGTGTCGGGGAGATAAATGCTACGCCGCGGTCAATGGAGTGCCGATTTATTATGATGACGATCACTTGAATTTGCGTGGTGACGCAATTATCGCTCCAATGTTCGCCCGTATGTTTCATAACTTTACGGCCAGTCAGTAATTTTATCTGATTTCCAGGTTTAATTAGAAAGCTATCTGCTCCCAGTTGGGAGTAGATAGCTTTGGATTCAAGTTTTACTTTTAGTCATCATTTTTACGATGTAAGTCATGCGGTCCATGATGGTCGCAGGTTTAGTTATGATGTCTCGGACAACTTTGAAGCCCATAATGAGAATGAATTTAGCTAGATGCAGTCGCACTGCGAATGTCATTTTCGGGAAGTATTTTTCGGTTTCCGGTGAGCGCTTTACATCAATAACCAAGTGAACTCGGCCTTCATCGCTCTCATTTTGAGCAGCATGGAGTCCTGAGGTATCCAATGCCCATACCTCGTTCAATTTGAGGTGGTATCGAATATGTTCAATCTCTAGAAAGGCCAATGGGTTTGTTTTGAGTGGTATGTGCAGTCTTGAGATGCCAAAAAGTAGATTGCCGGATTGGTCTCGGTGAGCATGCTGTTCAGAATGGGGAGCCATATTGTAATAGTTCACCATGGCAATATTCTTCATGCCAATCTTTTCCAGTTGCGCCCTAAGATACGGAAGCTCCGAGAGTCGGTTAGTTCCTCGTAGATCGAAAACCCGTACGCCGGTCCAAGCATCTGATCCTGAGTATGCGGGGGTCAACTCTGTAGAGCACACTTGCTCAAATTCTTTGTAAAAAGCAGCGGAGTCTGCCACTTCCGCTGTCTTGAACATGCATTTGTAGGCTTTCATCGTTCCCCCCGTATTGAAAATTTTAACCGGTTATATTTTTCAGTAGTTGTAAAAGCCAGATCCGGTTTTTCGACCAAGTTTGTTCGCTCTGACCATTTTTCGCAACAACGGATGGGCCCGATATTTAGAGTCCCCTGTTTCATTATGAAGCGTTTCCATAATGGAGAGGTTTACGTCGTTGCCAATTAGGTCCGCTAAGGCTAAAGGTCCGATTGGATGATTAGCCCCGAGTTTCATGGCCTTATCGATCTCTTCAGCGCTGGCTACGCCTTCTGCGAGAATACCGATTGCTTCGTTTATCATTGGTATCAGCATCCGATTTACAATAAATCCAGGAGCCTCATTTACCAATACTGGATCTTTTTCCAACGCCTTGGCGAAATTGACAGCCCAAGTAATAGTTTCGGGGGCGGTGGCCAGACCCACTATCACTTCAATTAGCTTCATCACCGGCGCCGGGTTGAAAAAATGCAAGCCAATGATGTTCGCTGGGACTTTTGTAAGGCTTGCAAGCTCTGTAATCGACAGCGAAGATGTATTGGATGCGATTATAGAGTTAGCGTCAGCATGAACTGCGATTTCCCTGAAAATCGTATGCTTTACGCTCATGTCTTCCGACACGGCTTCAATAATAAGGTCGCAGTTTTTTACGTTTTCGTAACTGCCAGAGACGGCTATTTTTCCGGAAAAGTTTGAAACCTCTTCTGGTAGTAGTCTCTTTTTATTTACCATTCTTTCCCAATGGGAGTTTAGGTTATCTAGAGAGGTTGCGCAGGCGGATTCGGATCGACCGATCCAGACTATTGAAGAAACAACGGTAGATTGTGCAAGCACTTGAACAATCCCTTTTCCCATCGTTCCCGATCCAATGACCGCGACTTTTACGTCTTTCATGCTCTACGGGATCCTTAGCTTGAAACTTTTCGAAGTGGTTTAGCAGGGTTGCCGAAAACAGTGGTGTAGGGTTCAACGCTCTTTGTAACTACAGAACCCATGCCGACAACTGCGCCTTCACCGATAATAATTGGGCGGTCTACCGTCCCTTGTCGAATCATTGCTCCTGTTCCAATGTAAGCATGATCCTCAATCACGACGTTCCCGTTGCACTGAACGTTAGGCGCAAAAGTTACAAAATCACCAATCACGCAGTCGTGCGCGACGTACGAATAGATATTTGCGTGGAAGTATTTTCCAATCTTCGCATTGGCCGTTATCGTAGTGAATGGGCAAAGTACAGCCCCTTCACTGATGATGTTGTGGCTAAGGTTTACCGAGTTCATTGCTGAAATGGTGAAGGGGGCGATGCCAAGGGAAACTAGTTTTTCGGAAATTGACTGTCTCAGTTTGCTATTGGCAATGGTGATGTTGAAAAATTTTTCACCTTCCATTTTCACAAAGGCCTCAGTGTCAACGACACTGTATCCATTGATTTTTTCTTCTTTTGAATTGTCATCCACGAAAATGATAGTGAAATCGTTTTCGTTGGCCTTGCCGAGCATTTCGGTAACGAGTGGTGCTACCTCACGTCCAAAACCACCAGCACCTACAATTGCATAAATTTTCATCTTCGATCCTTAAGCTTTTTCGTCGGCACGTTTGACGTGGCGCAATTCTAGAGCCGAAATTTGCCGATGTCAGGGCCTTTGCGCTGAGGGGTGAAAGATTACCATGGGCAGTCCGATACGACTCAGCAACGAGCGGCTTGGGATGTGAGATTCATACGCGATTCATGCAAGGCGGTATTTTCCGGTAAACCCTGCCGTGCAACGTACAAATCGTGGAAAGCACAATGTTTTTAACGTCCGGAGTGGCATGCTCCACATCAACGGTTTATCCGTATCCGCTCCACGAACCCCACATTCCAAGCGAATAGCTGACAACGGATGCTGTGCTCCCGATTTCCATCAGGAGCCCATCACCATGATGCGTCCCAATGCCAGTGTTGAAAAAGTGTACCTCTACCCCAAACCGGTGGACTTTCGAAAGTCCATCGACGGCCTGGCTGCGCTGGTCGAACTTGATATCAAAGTCGCGGTGTTTGACCCCGTGCTTTTCGTTTTTCTGAATCGCCACCGCAACCGCGTCAAGGTGTTGTATTGGGAGCGCAACGGCTTCTGCCTTTGGCTCAAGCGTCTGGAGTCCGAGCGGTTCAAAACTTCACCCGATGAACTGGATGAGGCCATCGTGCTGACGGTGCAAGAACTGAACTGGTTACTGGATGGGTTTGACCTCTGGCGCAACCGGCCGCACAAGGTTTTGACTCCAAGGTTTGTTGCCTGACGGGTATAATCCAGGGCATGCGACCATTGCCCGAAAACCTTCCTGACGATCCTGTACTGCTCAAACAGATGTTGCTTGAGAGTTACGAAGCACGCTCGCGCGAGCAGGAAGTCAAAGACGCTTACGCCACCCACATTGTTGATCTGAAAGAACAGATCAAGCTGTTGCGTGACCGTATCTTCGGGCGCAAATCCGAGCAGACGGTCGAGCCCAACACGCCGCAACTGGCATTGTTCAACGAGCCCGAAAGCGAGCCGATGCCTTCAGTCGGCGACGCTGACGAAGAAGTGGTTGCTCCGACTCCACGTCGTGGCAAACGCAAGCCACTCTCGGCTGATCTGCCGCGCATCGAAGTCATCCACGAACTGCCAGAACATGAACTGACCTGTGCCTGCGGTTGCCGCAAGCATGTGATCAGTGAAGAAACCAGCGAACAGCTGGACATCGTGCCGATGCAGATCCGGGTGATCAAACACATCCGCAAAGTCTACGGCTGCCGTGGCTGTGAAACAGCGCCGGTCACCGCCGACAAGCCCGCTCAATTAATCGAAAAGAGCATGGCCAGTCCAAGCGTGTTGGCGATGCTGCTGACCACCAAGTATGTCGATGGCTTGCCGCTGCATCGTTTTGAAACGGTGCTAAGCCGACATGGCATAGAAATCCCGCGCCAAACGCTGGCCCGCTGGATTATCCAGTGCGGCGAACATCTGCAACCGTTATTGAATCTGATGCGCGAGCGGTTGCTGGAAAGTCCGGTCATCCACTGCGATGAAACCCGCGTCCAGGTACTCAAAGAGCCGGATCGAGACCCGACCAGCCAATCCTGGATGTGGGTGCAAGCAAGCGGCCCGCCGGATCGCAAAGTCGTGCTGTTCGACTACACCTCCAGCCGTGCGCAGGACGTGCCGTTGCGTCTGCTGGAAAGTTATCGCGGCTATGTGATGACCGACGATTACGCGGGATATAACGCGTTGGCGTTGCAACCGGGCGTGGAACGTCTGGCGTGCATGGCCCATGCCCGGCGCAAGTTCGTCGACGCGCAAAAAGTGCAGCCCAAAGGCAAGACAGGTCGCGCCGATATTGCACTGACGATGATCAACAAGTTGTACGGCATCGAGCGTGAACTCAAGGATGCCCGTGATGAGCAGCGTTTTATTGGCCGTCAGGAAAAGAGCCTGCCGATCCTGGCCCAGTTGAAAGGCTGGCTGGAAAAAACGCAACCTCAGGTCACCCCTCAAAGTGTGCTGGGTAAGGCAGTGAACTACCTGGTCAACAACTGGAGCCGACTGGAACGCTACGTGGAAGCCGGTTTTTTACCGATCGACAACAATCCGGCGGAGCGTGCAATAAAACCGTTTGTGATCGGGCGCAAGGCATGGCTGTTCAGCGATACGCCCAAAGGCGCGACTGCCAGCGCCCAGATCTACAGCCTGGTCGAAACCGCGAAGGTCAACGGCCAAGAGCCCTATACGTGGCTGCGCCACGTACTGGAGCGACTGCCGCATGCGCAGTCAGTAACCGACTATGAAGCATTGCTGCCATGGAACTGCTCGCCAGAGATGCCACGGTAAACGAGGCGGTTGTCTTACGGTAGGTGTGGTTCATGGATCGGATAGTGCGCCAGCAAAGCTGGCAGTTGATAAAGGGTGAAAGTCCCTACGAGAGAAGTTATGGCGAAACACCTCGACCCCGAGTCATGCGCTATGCACCGCGAGGTGTATGGCGAAGCGTTGGCAGGGGAAACCAGCAGGCCAGCCATTGAGCCGCGAAATCATCAGTTTGGGGCGCCGACGCTGTTATGCGAAGCGGAAGGCCACGGTGTGCATGACGATAATCGCAAGTCATGTCTCACGCCCTGCGCGGTCGTAGACCCTGAGCATGCTGGGAAGTCAACTGTACGGAAGCTGGGAGATCTCATTCGTGTCTGGTCGTGACACACCAGACGGGGTAGAAGAGGCCACAAGCCAAATGTCTGCCGTCTACGCGCATGAGAAGTCGGATAACTCCGTAGTACCTGAGAAGTTGCCGAACAATGAGCTTGGCTCAGCGGAGGTAATGGAGGAAAGGGAGTTAGCCAAGGGGAACAGTGAACAGCCTTCCGCATCCCGGACTCAGAGCCGGACAAATGCGTTGTCGGGGTTGCTCGCTGTACGTCAAGCAGCCCGGCGGGATCGCCGGGTCAAGTTCACGAGCCTGCTGCACCACGTAACGGTCGAGCTATTGCGCGAGAGTTTCTACAACCTCAAGCGAGATGCGGCCAGTGGTGTGGATGGCCTGTCGTGGCGAGAGTACGAGCAAGACCTTCTCATAAAGCTGAAAGCCCTGCACGCCAACGTGCACAGTGGTCGCTATCGAGCCAAACCTGTTCGGCGGGTGTACATCCCAAAGGCAGACGGCAGCGAGCGGCCGCTGGGCGTAACTGCCTTGGAAGACAAGATCGTCCAGGCAGCAATCGTACAAGTGCTCAATGCGATTTATGAGCAGAACTTTCTCGGACTTTCGTATGGGTTTCGCCCTGGTCGAGGGCAACATGATGCATTGGACGCTCTGTCGGTGGGAATACAGAAAACACTGGTACGGTGGATATTGGACGTCGATATACGTGCGTTCTTTGACACCATCGACCATGAGTGGATGATGTGCTTCCTGCAACACCGAATCGCGGATAGGCGTGTGTTAGCGCTAATAGCTCGATGGCTACGTACAGGTGTTCTCGAAAACGGAAAACGAATTCCTGCGAAGCAAGGCACACCACAAGGTGCGCCCGTTTCACCACTGCTAGCCAATATTTACCTGCACTACGTGATGGATTTATGGGTAAGACAATGGCGTGGGCGTACGGCACAAGGCGAAATGATTGCCGTGCGGTACGCAGACGACAGTGTATTTGGGTTTGAAAAGCCTGAAGATGCACGGAGTTTTCGCCATGCGTTGGAAGTTCGACTCGCTCAATTCAACCTGACTCTACACCCAGAGAAAACACGTTTGCTACGGTTTGGCCGGTTCGCGGTGGAGGATCGTAAGAAGCGAGGGGAAGGAAAACCCGAAACATTCGATTTCCTTGGGTTCACGCATTTCTGTAGTCAGGCCAAGAACGGGAAGTTCGAGGTTGGACGCGTAACTATCGGCAAACGTATGAGGGCAACGCTCAAGGAAATCCGAGTGCAACTTCACAAGCGCAGGCACGAGCCAGTCCCAGTGATTGGTCAGTGGTTGAGTCGGTTGTTTAGAGGGTATTGCAATTATTACCATGTCCCCGGCAATACGCGGCGGTTGGATGCTTTTCGCCGTGAAATTATCAGGGCGTGGAGGCATGCTCTTAAACGACGAAGTCAGCGGCACCGGTTGAATTGGGAGCGCATGATTGCGCTAGCCCGGTTGTTCATACCCTATCCACGCGAGCTAACTATGCACCCGTATCCCATAACCCGCTTCGGCGTCAAAACCCAAGGCAGGAGCCGTATGCGGTAATTCTGCACGTACGGATCTGTGCGGGGGGTGGCAGGTGACTGCCATTCCTACCGCGACCGTTTATCCCGCGCTGGAGGGTGGTTCTTTCAATTGTTTCACATCCTGTAACGGACACACTTTTGACAGTCTCCAGACATCGCCTAAGTTTGGAAGGCAGCTTCGGAAAAGCTGCTTTCTCAATCGATGTCATGGAGCGTCATTTATGCGTACTGGCTATTTCTACTCTCTGGTTTTTGCCCTGCTCACCAGCGCCTCTATTGCGGCCATTGCTGCGCCAACGGTCAAGCCCGAGGCTGGCAATGCACCCTTGGTGCTGGAAGTTTCTCCCAAGGCACAGTCCGGCAAGGTCGATCTGAATCAGGCCGATGCGCCAACCCTTCAGCGCGAGTTGTCCGGTGTAGGCGAGGCCAAGGCCAAGGCGATTGTTGCCTATCGTGAGAGTAATGGGCCGTTTGCGTCCGTGGACGAATTGCTCGAAGTGAAGGGAATCGGTAAAGCGATTCTGGATAAGAATCGCGAGAAGCTTGAGGTGAACTAAGCTTATACGTCAGCGCCAGGGGCCGGTCATTGATCGGCCTTTTTGCTATCTGGCGAACGCCGTGAGGATGCGCCTTTCGTCGATACGAGAAAAATTACGTCTATCATATGCGAATCAGATTATGCCTATAATAAAAGACTTTTCCGCCAAGGCATCTGAGCCTCAGGCGCTTGTCTTTCCCTTAGGCATCTCCCAGGAGCACAGTCATGAACTCTGTCCAGTCCCAAGGTACGGCCCTCGTCACCGGTGCTTCTTCCGGTATCGGTGCGATTTACGCCGAGCGGTTGGCGGCGCGTGGTTTTGATTTGTTATTGGTCGCTCGTGATCAAGAGCGGCTGGAAGCAGCGGCGAGCAAGTTGCGCGCCGAGCATGGTGTTCAGGTCGAGGTTCTCAAGGCGGATCTGACGCAAAAGGATGATGTGCTGAAGCTTGAGCAGCGTCTTCGCAGCGATTCGAGTATCAGCCTGTTACTGAACAACGCCGGTGTTGCAGCGGATGGTTTGTTGGCCAATTCCGACATGGATCAACTGGAGCGTTTGATTCAACTGAACGTGACAACGGTCACGCGGTTGGCATCGGCAGCCGCCGCCAGTTTTGCCAAGGCGGGTCGGGGGACGATCATCAATATCGGGTCAGTGGTGGCGTTGTTTCCCGAGCGCTTCAATGCCACTTACAGCGCCAGCAAGGCTTATGTGTTAAGTCTGACTCAGTCGTTGAACGCCGAATTGGAGGGCACTGAGGTCAAGGTGCAGGCCGTGTTGCCAGGCGTAACACGCACCGAAATCTGGGAGCGCTCCGGTATCGACGCTACTCAGATTCCGGCGGATATGGTGATGGAAGCCGGGGAGATGGTCGATGCGGCGTTGTCGGGTCTGGACCAGGGTGAGTTGATCACCATTCCTTCGTTGCCGGATGCGGCCGACTGGGATGCCTTTGTTGCGGCGCGTCATGTGATGGCGCCGAATCTTTCCAAAAGTAAGGCCGCCGCGCGTTACACGTGAGGCGTCATGAATCGGCTTGAGGTATTTGCGGTATGAGTGATCGTCGAGTAGTTGTAACGGGCATGGGCCTGGTGTCGCCATTGGGTTCTGGCGTCGAAGCCGTTTGGTCGCGTCTGTTGGCCGGGCGTTCGGGGTTGCGCAATTTGCCGGACGAGGTGGTTGCCGATTTGCCGGCCAAGGTCGGTGGCGCAGTGCCGACCCTGGCTGACGATCCCGAGGCGGGATTTGACCCGGACCGGGCGACGGCGCCCAAAGAGCAGAAGAAGATGGACCGCTTCATTATGTTCGCCATGGAAGCGGCGCGTCAGGCGCTGGAGCAGGCCGGTTGGCAAGCGGCGGACGCCAATGCCCAGGAGCGTACGGCAACCATTATCGGTTCCGGCGTGGGTGGTTTCGGTGCGATTGCCGATGCGGTGCGCACCACGGACAGCCGTGGACCGCGACGCCTGTCGCCGTTCACCATTCCTTCATTTCTGGTCAACCTCGCCGCGGGTCATGTGTCGATCCAGCACGGTTTCAAGGGCCCATTGGGTGCTCCGGTGACGGCTTGCGCGGCTGGGGTGCAGGCGATTGGTGATGCGGCGCGGTTGATTCGTTGTGGCGAAGCTGACATTGCGGTATGTGGCGGCGCGGAAGCGGCGATCGATCGCGTCAGTCTCGCCGGGTTTGCCGCTGCTCGCGCCTTGTCCAGCGGATACAACGACACCCCGGAGCGTGCCTCGCGGCCGTTCGACAGTGACCGCGATGGCTTCGTCATGGGGGAGGGCGCTGGCCTTCTGGTGATTGAATCCCTGGAACATGCCTTGGCCCGCGGTGCTCAGCCGCTGGCGGAACTGGTCGGTTACGGCACCAGTGCCGATGCCTATCACCTGACGGCGGGGCCCGAGGATGGCAGCGGTGCGCAACGGGCGATGTCGCTGGCGTTGGCCCAGGCGGGCATTTCGCCGGCGCAGGTGCAGCATCTCAATGCTCATGCAACCTCGACACCGGTCGGGGACTTGGGAGAGTTGGCGGCCATCAAGGCGTTGTTCGGCACGGATAACAAAATCGCCGTGACATCGACCAAATCGGCCACCGGGCATTTGCTCGGTGCAGCGGGCGGTATCGAGGCGATCTTCACGCTGTTGGCGATTCGCGATCAGGTCGTGCCAGCCACCCTCAACTTCGACAACCCGGACCCCGCCGCCCAAGGCGTGGACATCGTCCACGGCCAGGCACGGCCGATGGCTATCGAATACGCGCTGTCCAATGGCTTCGGGTTTGGTGGGGTGAATGCCAGCGTGCTGTTCAAGCGCTGGGAGGGTTAGTCGCGGGACTGTTTGAGATAGGCGCGAGTCACGTCGAGAATCCGCTGCGCCAGCTCGGGATTCTCGACGCTGCGTGACAGCAGTAAAGCCCCGACCAGTGTCGACATGATGACGATGCTTTGGTCGGCGGCGTCCTCGTCTTCAAGAGTGCCTTGCACTTGTTCGAGCCGTGCGTTGAGCACCACGTCAGTGGTCGGGCTTTGCTGCCCGCGCAGGCCGAGTTCCGATGACATGGTTGGCAGCGGGCAACCTTCATCGGGTGAGGTCTGATGCCATTCGGACAAATAGGCGTCGATGAACGCTTCCAGCGGACGATCTTGTGCGAAGAGCTCGGCGCAAATGACATCGACCTGCTCGCCCGCGGCTTGCAAAGCCTTTTCCACCAGTTCGTCTTTGGACTTGAAATGCGAGTAGAAACCACCGTGAGTCAGGCCCAGTGCTTTCATCAGCGGTTGCAGACCTGTCGCGCCAATGCCATCGCGGCGAAAGCGCGCTGACGCTTCCTTGATGATGCGTTGGTGGGTCTGGGCTTTATGGTCCTGCGAGTAACGCATTGGGTATCTCCGCAACAATGCGCCATATTAACCAATGAAAATGGGATGGTGATTGTACTTCTACTTCTAAAAAGCATGCAGATGCGTCCAACTCCGTCCTGCTGTCTAGAATGAACTGGCACGAATAGTGATTACTCATTAACTGACGATTGTTGAACAATCACGAGGCAATGAGTATGAACAGCGGACTGTCCCTGGCCGACCACATTACACTTGAGTTGCGCGCCGACATCATTGGCGGCCGTTTGCTGCCCGGCATGGCGTTGGTGGAAAACGATCTGGTGTCTGCCTACAACGCCTCCCGCAATACCATTCGCGAAGCGCTGCATCGCCTGGGGCAGGAAGGTCTGACCCGTTATGTGCGCAATAAGGGCGTGATGGTGCGCAGGCTGGGCGTCGAGGACGTGCGGGATCTGTTCAAGGTCAGGCGCACCCTGGAGTTGCAGGCCATCAGCGCGAGTCAGCCGCTGCGCGACTATCAATCCGACCGGATGCTCGAAGCCCTGGAAGCCACCGAGCTTGCCCGGGAGCGCGAAGACTGGCGCGCCGTCGGCACCCACAGCCTGGCCTTTCATCAACACATTGTTGGATTGCTGCGCAGTCCACTGTTCGATGAGTTCTTCACCAACGTCGTCGCGCAATTGCGCCTGGTGTTCTGCACCGCCCCCGATGAATCACGTTTTCAGGCGCCCTGGTTGGCACGCGATCGGCAGATCCATGAGTTGTTGGCCGAGGGCGACAAACGCGCGGCCGAGGACGCCATGAGCCTGTATCTCGACGATTCCGAACACCTCCTGTTGCAAATGCTTGCCCCAGTTTCCCATCACTGATCGAGGATTCGTGCCATGTACAAAGACTATCCGGCGGCCTATCAAGTCAGCAAAGGCTCAGCGTTACAGGTGGACAAAGGCTTCTACGAGCGGATTCGCGACAAGAAGGACGGTCGCACGCTAATTGAGGAATTCGAGGTGCCGATTCGCACCGGCCGCGCCTGGAAAGTGCCGGCGGGGCATGTGTTCCGGGTGACCACGCCCGTCGGGCCGCAAGTCGGGGATTTCAACGTCTGGAATGCCAACGATCCACGGGAGCGCTTGTGGGCAGCACGGACCCGGCAGTTACAGGGCGCTCACGTCAGCACCCATGACCGGCTCTGGTCGAACCTGCCTTTTTTACGGCCGCTGGTGACCATCACCGATGACAGCCTGGCCGGTTACGGCATCGACGAACATGGCGGTCGCTTGCACGATTTGCTCGGCACCCGTTGCGACCCTTACGTGAACAAAATGCTCACCGGCGAAGACTTCCATCATCACTGCCACTCGAACCTGACCCGCGCGGTGCTGCCTCATGGGCTGACCGAATTCGACGTGCATGACGTGCTGAACATTTTCCAGTGCACGGGCCTGAACCACGATGACATGTATTTCATGAAAGCCTGTCCGGCACAGAAGGGCGATTACCTGGAGTTTTTTGCCGAAATCGATCTGCTGTGTGCGCTCTCGACCTGCCCGGGCGGCGATCTGTCTCTGGCCATGTGGGGGCCGGATGCGCAGGACCCGCTAAGCGTGTGTCGCCCGCTCGGGATTGAGATTTATCGGTTGGAGGATTCGTTGCTTAAGGGCTGGAGCCAGCCGGAACGTGCTGCGTACAAAGGGCTGCATGGCTTGCACATTGCCAAGGCCGATTGGGAAAAGTAGAAACGCGAAACCCCGTCATTTGATGAGAATGACGGGGTTTGTTCTGTTAGCGGTCCTGCGCATCCTTGGCATCCGCTTCCGCGTTGCGTTCAGCGACGCGTTTACGTTGCTCTTCAGTCAGTTCGACCTTGTTGGCGGTGTCACGCAACATCATCAAACCACCAACGATCGAGCCAATTGCAACGATCAGAATCAACCAGGCATACCAGGGCATAGGGCTCTCCTTAAGGGCAGGCCGATGGGCGGGTTTCGCCAATCGATCGTGCATACCACTTTGAGCGATTAATTTTCGCAGTGGTTCCATTCTATGCCTGTTCTGACAGCCGCACTTCGCCTGTTTAGAGCCCGGTCAGCATTGCGTCCGCCGGTGCATCGGCACGCAGTTGCGCCGTCAGCATGAAGTACACGAACCCCAACGCCATGAAGGCCAGGAAGATCAACCCGATCAACGTGTTGAACCAGGCCATTGCCACCAGGCAGACCACCGCCAGCACCAGCGCAATCATCGGTACCAATGGGTAGCAGGGCGCGCGAAAGGTGCGCTCCAGATTCGGTTCGGTTTTGCGCAGTTTGAACAGGCTGAGCATGCTCATGATGTACATCACGATCGCCCCGAATACCGCCATCGTGATCATCGCCGCCGTCAGCGTCATGCCGCCCAGATTGATCAAACCATCACTGTAGATCGCGGCAATGCCGATCACGCCACCGGCGATGATTGCCCGGTGCGGGGTCTGAAAGCGGGACAGCTTGGCCAGGGACGCCGGCAGGTAACCGGCCCGGGCGAGGGCGAAAAACTGCCGCGAGTAGCCGAGGATGATTCCGTGGAAACTCGCCACCAGGCCGAACAGGCCGATCCACACCAGCATGTGCAACCAGCCCGAGCTTTCACCCACCACGGTTTTCATCGCTTGCGGCAGCGGGTCGTTGATGTTCGACAGGGTGCGCCAGTCACCGACGCCGCCGGCAAAGAACATCACGCCCATCGCCAGTAAGACCAGCGTCAGAATGCCGCTGATGTAGGCCTTCGGAATGGTGCGTTTCGGATCCTTGGCTTCTTCGGCGGCCATGGCGGCGCCTTCGATGGCCAGGAAGAACCAGATGGCAAACGGAATCGCCGCGAACATCCCGGCAATCGCCGGGGCGCCGAACACGTCGGAACCGGCCCAGCCGTTCAGCGCGAAGTTACTGAAGCTGAACGCCGGGGCGACCACGCCCATGAACACCAGCAGTTCGGCCACTGCGAGAACGCAGACCACCAATTCGAAGGTTGCGGCCAGTTTCACCCCGAGGATGTTCAGGCCCATGAACACGATGTAGGCGCCGACCGCGGCGTGTTTCGGATCAAGCGCTGGAAACTGAACGTTCAGATACGCACCGATCGCCAGAGCGATGGCTGGCGGGGCGAAGACAAATTCAATCAGTGTCGCCAGCCCCGCGATCAATCCGCCTTTCTCGCCAAAGGCGCGGCGGCTGTAGGCAAAGGGACCACCAGCGTGAGGAATCGCGGTGGTCAACTCGGTGAAACTGAAGATGAAGCAGGTGTACATCGTGGCGACCATAAAGGACGTCACCAGAAAACCGAGTGTGCCTGCCACGCCCCAGCCATAACTCCAGCCGAAGTATTCACCGGAAATCACCAGCCCGACCGCAATGCCCCACAGGTGCAGCGTGCCCAGTGTGGGTTTGAGTTGTGTGTTCATGCGTTGCTCCCTGAACGGTTTGGAAAGCTCAGGGAGGGCGTTTGCAGTGGGCGTGCCATTGTGTGTTGACGCGTCGTAAAGCGCCGAAAGCTGTCGTATCGGGGATGTTTGCCGCTCGATGCGCGCAAATGGGTGCGCCAGTTGGGGGCGCTGGTGGCGGTTTTGCCGTCTTCGTGGGCAAGTCCTGCTTGTAGGTTTAGCCTTGCTCGGCAAGACATTCGCGCAGCGCAAGTTGCCAGTCTGGTTGGCTGATGCCCCATTCACGTTGCAGGCGACTGCAATCAAGGCATGAGTTGAGCGGTCGGGCCGCCGGTGTCGGGTAATCGCTGGAGGGAATCGGCAGCAGGTTTGCGCAGGGCTTTCCCTGTTGCCGTAACGCTTCGCCAATGGCCTGGGCGAAGCCGAACCAGGAGGTTTCTCCCTGAGCGGTCAGATGATATGTCCCCCAAGTAGCGGCCTCACCTGCCTGCCAGCGTTCGATCAGGGCAAGGGTGCTATTGGCAATTGTGCCTGCCCAGGTAGGTGCACCGATCTGATCGGCGACAATGCGTACTTCCGGTCTCTCTTGCAGCAGGCGTTGCATCGTCAGCAGGAAATTGCGGCCATGGGTCGAATAGACCCAGCTGGTACGCAGGATAAGATGTTTGCCTTGCACGTCAGTGATCGCCCGTTCACCGGCCAGTTTGCTCTTGCCGTAAACCCCGAGAGGGTTTGGCGTGTCGTCTTCGTTATAAGTCCCGACCTTCATGCCGTCGAATACATAATCGGTGGAGTAGTGAATCAGCGGGATGCCAAGCTTCAGTGCTTCTTCGGCAAAGATGCCAGGGGCCACGGCGTTGATGGCAAAGGCTGTTTCCGGCTCGCTTTCAGCCAGATCGACCGCTGTGTGGGCCGCCGCGTTGATGATCAGATCCGGACGAACCTTTTGTACCTGTTGGCGAATCTGCTGGGGTTGTGCCAGATCGAGTTGATCGCGACCCAGCACAATCAACTCGCCGACACCCCCCAGTCGACGCTGCAGTTCGCGTGAGACCTGACCATGCTGGCCGCTGATGAGAACTCTCATGGGAGCAGATCAGCCTCTTGCAGCCTTTTACCGATGATCACTTCGCCGCGCAGACCGGGTTCATTCACATCCATTGTTCATCTCCGGCCAGCTTGGCCAGGTACTGGCCATACCCGGTCTTGCCGAAGTAGCGGGCACGCTCCAGCAGCTGTTCGCGGTTGATCCATTTCTTTTCATAAGCGATCTCTTCGAGGCAGGCGACTTTCAAGCCTTGTCGATGTTCGATGGTCTGCACGTACTGTGAGGCATCGAGCAAGCTGTCGTGGGTGCCGGTGTCGAGCCAGGCGAAACCACGGCCGAAGCGCTCGACCTGCAGGTCTCCCCGTTTGAGATACGCATTGTTGACGTCGGTGATTTCCAGCTCGCCGCGAGGCGAAGGCTTTACCGCTTTGGCGATCCTGATTACATCGTTATCGTAGAAATACAGGCCGGTGACGGCATAGCTGGATTTCGGTATTTTCGGCTTTTCTTCGATCGACAGGGCACGGCCCTGGCTGTCGAAATCAATCACGCCGAATCGCTCCGGGTCTTTGACCCAATAGCCGAACACGGTAGCGCCAGAAGTGCGTGTTGCCGCGTTTTGCAACTGCTCGCCAAAGTGTTGACCATGGAAAATGTTGTCGCCGAGGATCAGGCACACTGGATCATTGCCAATGAAGCTTTCGCCAATCAGAAAAGCCTGGGCCAGTCCATCCGGTGACGGCTGCTCGGCATAGCTGAAATTGACCCCGAACTGACTGCCATCACCCAGCAGATTGCGGTACTGGGGCAGATCCTGGGGAGTAGAGATCACTAAAATGTCTTTGATGCCGGCCAGCATCAGGACCGAAATCGGGTAATAGATCATCGGTTTGTCGTAGACCGGCAACAGCTGTTTGGACACCCCGAGCGTGATCGGATGCAGGCGTGTGCCCGAGCCGCCTGCCAAAACGATACCTTTCATCATGCATGAAGCTCCTGGGGATTGATGGCACCAAGGCGTTCACCCTGGTAGCTGCCATCCTGAACGCGACGGCACCACTCAAGGTTGTTCAAGTACCACTGAACGGTTTTGCGAAGGCCGGTTTCGAAGGTCTCTTCGGGTACCCAGCCCAGTTCGTGTTCGATCTTGCTGGCATCGATCGCGTAGCGCAGGTCATGGCCAGGACGATCCTGTACGAACGTGATCAAGTCGGCGTAGTGCGCGACCCCCACTGGCTTGTGCGGTGCCAGTTCTTCAAGCAGGGCGCAGAGGCCACGCACCACGTCGATATTCTTTTGTTCGTTGTGCCCGCCGATGTTGTAGGTCTCGCCGACGATACCGGTGGTCACCACTTTGAGCAGCGCCCGGGCGTGATCTTCGACGAACAGCCAGTCGCGGATTTGCAGGCCGTCGCCGTACACCGGCAGCGGCTTGCCGGCCAAGGCATTGAGGATGACCAGCGGAATCAATTTTTCGGGAAAGTGGAACGGACCGTAATTGTTCGAGCAGTTGGTCAACAGCACCGGCAGGCCATAGGTGCGCTGCCAGGCACGGACCAGGTGGTCGGACGCCGCTTTGCTGGCGGAGTACGGTGAACTCGGGGCGTAGGGCGTCGTTTCCGTAAACAGATCATCGGCACCATGCAGGTCACCATAGACCTCGTCAGTGGAGATATGGTGGAAACGGAAGGCGCTTTTTTTCGGCTCGGCGAGGGTTTGCCAATAGGCGCGGGTGGCCTCCAGCAGGCTGTAGGTGCCGACGATGTTGGTCTGGATGAAATCCGAAGGTCCGTCGATGGAACGGTCGACGTGGGATTCCGCTGCCAGGTGCATGATCGCCTGCGGCTGGAAACGTGTCAGCACTGCGCTGACGGTCGCCTGATCAACGATATCGGCTTGAACGAACTCGTAGCGAGTGTCGTTGGCAATGCCGGACAGCGATTCGAGATTGCCGGCGTAGGTCAGCTTGTCAAGGTTGAGCACTTCATGCTCGGTGTGCCGAATCAGCTCGCGAATCAAGGCAGAGCCAATGAAACCGGCACCGCCGGTGATGAGGATACGCATGGTGGCCAGCCTTTTTCAGTAGTCGAAAACGCAAACGGTCATATCTTGTCGGCAGGGGCGGGGTGGTGCAATAGGTTGTTCATCCCACTTTGGTTTTGGGGAGTCTTAACTATCGATGCAGGACGATAGAGATGCCTGATAAATCCGGAACGGTGTTGTATGCCCCCAGACACCACCGTAACCCTAGCGTAAACCCACTCTTTACGCTTTTTTTATGCCCCGCCACACCCCTCGATCTCGTTCCTTTACAGCCTCCCTGCCGACAATGGCTCCACACGCGGCAATACGCCGTAACACGGAGAACTTTCATGAGCGTTCTGGACGGGGTGTCACTGCTACTGGCAGTGGGGCTGTTCATTTATCTGTTGGTTGCGCTGTTGCGCGCCGACCGGAACTAGGAGCAGCTATGCACAGTTATGACTATTGGCTGATCCTCGCCTTCTTCGCCCTGGTGCTGATTCCGGCACCGTTTCTGGGGCGCTTCTACTACAAGGTGATGGAAGGTCAGCACACCTGGCTGACACCGATCCTCGGCCCGGTAGAGCGCGGGTGTTATCGGGTGGCCGGCGTAGATCCGCAGGCCGAACAGAGCTGGCAGAAGTACACCCTGGCCTTGCTCGCCTTCAACCTCGCGGGCTTTTTGCTGTTGTTCGCGATCCTGTTGTTCCAAGACCACTTGCCACTGAACCCGCAGAACCTGCCGGGTCAAGAGTGGACGCAAGCGTTCAATACCGCCGTCAGCTTTATGACCAATACCAACTGGCAGTCCTACAGTGGCGAAGCGACCCTGAGCTACCTGAGTCAGATGGTCGGCCTCACCGTGCAGAACTTTGTCAGCGCCGCCACCGGCCTCGCCGTGTTGGTTGCCCTGTGTCGCGGGATCGGCCGCAAGTCGAGCAAGACCCTCGGCAACTTCTGGGTC
Organism: Pseudomonas sp. PMCC200344; assembly: GCF_030053095.1. Taxonomy (NCBI): domain Bacteria; kingdom Pseudomonadati; phylum Pseudomonadota; class Gammaproteobacteria; order Pseudomonadales; family Pseudomonadaceae; genus Pseudomonas; species Pseudomonas sp. PMCC200344. Next base: position 2,031,500 of record NZ_CP125618.1, read on the forward strand.
GACATGACCCGCGCCACCCTCTACGGCTTGTTGCCGCTGTGCCTGCTGCTGGCGCTGTATCTGGTCTGGCAGGGCGTGCCGCAAACCTTCGCGCAGTACGTGAATGCCGTGACGATGCAGGGTGTTGATCAAGTGATCCCGCTCGGCCCTGCGGCCAGCCAGATTGCGATCAAGCAACTGGGCACCAACGGTGGTGGCTTCTTCGGCGTCAACTCGGCACATCCGTTCGAGAACCCGACAGCCTGGAGCAACCTGTTCGAGATGACCTCGATCATTCTGATCCCGGTCGCGCTGGTGTTCACTTTTGGCCATTACGTGAAAGACCTGCGTCAGAGCCGGGCGATCATCGCCTGCATGCTGGCGCTGTTCCTGATCGGCGGCGCCACCTCGTTGTGGGCTGAATACCAACCGAACCCGACCCTGAACAACGTCGCTGTCGAGCAGACGGCGCCACTGGAAGGCAAGGAAGCACGCTTCGGCACGACCGCCACGGTGCTGTGGTCGGTGACCACCACTGCGGCATCCAACGGTTCGGTCAACGGCATGCACGACAGCCTTAACCCGCTGAGCGGCATGGTCGCGCTGGTCAACATGATGGTCGGCGAAGTGATCTTCGGCGGCGTCGGTGCCGGGCTCTACGGCATGTTGCTGAACGTGTTGATCGCGGTGTTCCTCGCCGGCCTGATGATCGGCCGCACCCCGGAATACCTCGGCAAGAAACTGCAAGCGAAGGAAGTCCAGTTGTTGGTTGTGACCTTGCTGGTGATGCCGGTCGGCGTGCTGGTACTTGGCGCGATTGCCGCGAGCCTGCCAGGCCCGGTGTCCTCGGTGAGCAACCCCGGCGCCCACGGTTTCAGCCAATTGCTTTACAACTACACCTCGGCCAGCGCCAACAACGGTTCTGCGTTTGGCGGCTTCGGGGCCAACACCCCGTTCCACAACCTGATGCTGGGCCTGGGCATGTTGATCGGTCGCTTCGGTTACATCCTCCCGGTACTGGCCCTGGCCGGCAGCCTGGCGATGAAGAAAACCGCACCGATCGGCCAGAACAGCTTCCCGACCCATGGCCCGCTGTTCGTGACCTTGCTGACCGTGACCATTTTGTTGGTGGGTGGTTTGACCTTCCTGCCGACATTGGCGCTGGGTCCTATTGCTGAACATTTGAGCTTGGGCTTCTGAGGAATCAATGATGAATATGCCCGCAACTAAAACCGCCACCGTCAAGGCGCCGGAGCAACCGAAAACCGCGATCTCGGCCCTCTGGCGTCCGGCGCTGGTGCAAGCCTTCGTCAAGCTCGACCCTCGACAATTGCAACGCGCGCCGGTGATGCTGGTGGTCGAACTGACCGCGATCCTGACCACCGTGCTGTGCTTCATTCCCGACAGCAGCGTGCCGACCTTTGTCGCCGCGCAAATCGCCTTGTGGTTGTGGTTCACCGTGCTGTTTGCCAACTTCGCCGAAGCACTGGCCGAAGGTCGCGGCAAGGCTCGCGCCGACAGCCTCAAGGCCGGTAGCGAAGGCCTGAGTGCTCTGCGCAAAACCAGCAACGGCGCCTTTCAAGTCGTGCCGGCCACCAGCCTGCGCAAGGGCGATGTGGTCCGCGTTGAAGCGGGGGAAATGATCCCCGGTGACGGCGAGGTGATTGAAGGTATCGCAGCGGTCAACGAAGCGGCGATTACCGGTGAATCCGCGCCAGTGATTCGCGAATCCGGCGGCGACCGTTCCGCCGTCACCGGCAACACCCGCCTGGTCTCCGACTGGCTGTTGGTGCGCATCACCGCCAACCCGGGCGAGTCGACACTGGACCGCATGATCGCCCTGGTCGAAGGCGCCAAACGCCAGAAAACCCCGAACGAAGTGGCGCTCGACATCCTGCTGATCGGCCTGACCCTGATCTTCCTGCTGGTGGTCGTCACCCTGCAACCGTTCGCCCACTTCGCCAACGGCAGCCTGCCGCTGGTGTTCCTGGTGGCGTTGTTGGTCACGCTGATTCCGACCACCATTGGCGGTCTGCTGTCCGCCATCGGTATCGCCGGGATGGACCGTCTGGTGCGCCTGAATGTGATCGCCAAATCCGGTCGCGCCGTGGAAGCGGCGGGGGACGTACACGTCCTGTTGCTGGACAAGACCGGCACCATCACCTTCGGTAACCGTCGTTGCACAGCGGTCTATGCCGCGCCGGGTGTGAGCAGCAAAGAGCTGGCCGAAGGTGCGTTGTTCGCCTCGCTGGCCGATGACACGGCCGAAGGTAAATCCATCGTCGAGTACCTGCGCGGGATTCATCCACAGCCAGAGCCAGCCACCGAGTTGCTGACCGTGGTGCCGTTCAGTGCTGAAACTCGTCTGTCCGGTGTCGACTATCAGGGCCGCGTGTATCGCAAAGGCGCGGTGGATTCGTTGCTGGCCTTCGTTGGCCTGAAACGTGCCGATCTGGCCGCGCCGCTGTCCCGGGAAATCGACAAGATCGCCCAGAGCGGCGGGACCCCGTTGCTGGTCTGCGCCGACGGTAAATTGCTCGGCGCGATTCACCTCAAGGACGTGGTCAAACCCGGCATTCGCGAGCGTTTCGCCGAACTGCGCAAACTGGGGATTCGCACCGTCATGGTGACCGGCGACAACCCGCTGACCGCCGCGGCGATTGCGGCCGAGGCGGGCGTCGATGACGTGCTGGCCGAAGCCACACCGGAGAAAAAACTGGCGCGCATTCGCCACGAGCAGAACGACGGTCGCCTGGTCGCCATGTGCGGCGACGGCGCCAACGACGCCCCGGCCCTGGCCCAGGCGGACGTGGGCATGGCGATGAACGACGGGACGCAAGCGGCGCGCGAGGCGGCGAACATGGTCGACCTCGACAGCGATCCGACCAAGCTGCTGGACGTGGTGCAGATCGGTAAGGAACTGCTGGTGACCCGCGGTGCGTTGACGACGTTTTCCATCGCCAACGACGTGGCCAAATACTTCGCGATTTTGCCGGCGCTGTTCGCCTCGATCTACCCGCAACTGGGCGTGCTGAACGTCATGCACCTGAGCAGTCCGCAGAGCGCGATTCTCTCGGCGATTGTGTTCAACGCCTTGATCATCGTGGTGCTGATTCCATTGGCATTGCGCGGCGTGCGCGTGCAGGCGGCGAGTGCATCGGCGTTGTTGCGACGCAATCTGCTGATCTATGGATTGGGCGGGCTTGTGGTGCCGTTTGTGGGGATCAAGGCGATCGACATGCTGTTGACGGCGTTGCATTTGGTTTGAGGCTGAAATCGACCCCCTCACCCTAACCCTCTCCCCAGGGGGGCGAGGGGACTGACCGAGGTGTTTTTACGAGGTGCTGCGACCTGAAAGACCGAGTCGAACTCAAGTTTTGAAAAACTTGAAGATCTGCTCCCTTTCCCCTCTCCCCTATGGGGAGAGGGCTGGGTGAGGGGTGGATTTCCCTGACACCCCACAACTTCTCCAATTTCGAGGATTCTGAAATGTCCACAATGATACGCCCGGCCCTGAGCCTGCTCGTCCTGATGACCCTGATCACCGGCGTTGCCTATCCACTGGTGGTCACCGGTGTCGCCCAGGTCGCATTCCCCGATCAAGCCAATGGCAGTCTGGTCCACGACGCGGATGGCAAGGTCCGCGGCTCGTCGCTGATTGCGCAAGATTTCGTCGGCGACGCCTGGTTCCATCCACGGCCATCGGCCGGTGCATTTGCCACCGTGTCGAGCGGTGCCAGCAACCTTTCGCCAAGCAACCCGGCCCTGGCCACTCGGGTGACCGATGATGCCCACAAGCTGCTAGTGTCGGGCCAGGGTCCGGTGCCATTGGCGATGGTCACCACCTCCGGCAGCGGCCTCGATCCACACTTGCCACCGGCCGCAATTACCTATCAACTTGCGCGTGTTGCGGCGGCGCGCAATTTGCCGGTGTCTACGCTCCAGCAGTTGATGGATGCGAATATCGAGCAGCCATTGGTGGGGCCGCCAGTGGTGAACGTGTTGGCGCTGAATATGGCGCTGGAAAACCTGTAAATCGGTGGCGCCCCTAATCGCGAGCAGGCTCGCTCCCACAGGAGAATGCATTCCAATGTGGGAGCGAGCCTGCTCGCGAAGACGGCCGAAAAATCACCATATCAATACCTGAAAGAAGAGAACTTCAAGCATGAGTGATTCCGGCCGCGCCGACGCGCTGTTAGCAGACCTGCCCCGCGACGGCCGTGGCCGGCTCAAGGTTTTTCTCGGCGCCGCACCCGGTGTCGGCAAGACCTACGCCATGCTGCAAGCGGCCCACACCCAACTGCGCCAGGGCGTGAAAGTCATTGCCGGCGTGGTCGAAACCCACGGTCGTGCCGAGACCGAAGCGCTGCTCGGCGGCTTGCCGCAGCAGCCGTTGGTGCGCTCGGAATACCGTGGTGTGATGCTCGAAGAAATGGACCTCGACAGCTTGCTCGCCGCCAAACCGAAACTGGTGCTGGTGGACGAACTGGCCCACAGCAACGCGCCCGGCAGTCGTCACGCCAAACGCTGGCAAGACATTCAGGAACTGCTCGCTGCGGGCATCGACGTGTACACCACGGTCAACGTCCAGCACCTGGAAAGTCTGAACGACAAAGTGCGTGGCATCACCGGCGTGCAGGTCCGCGAAACCCTGCCGGACTGGGTGCTGCAAGAGGCCTACGAACTGCTGCTGATCGACCTGCCGCCGCGCGAGCTGCTCGAGCGTCTGCGCGATGGCAAGGTCTACGTGCCGGAGCAGGCGAGGGCGGCCATCGACGCTTTCTTCACCCAGACCAACCTCACGGCCCTGCGGGAACTGGCGATGCAAACCGCTGCCGCTCAGGTCGATGATGATTTGGCCCAGGGCTATCGCCAGCTCGGCCAAGCGGCGCCGGCGGTACGCGGTCGCCTGTTGGTTGGCGTCGATGGCGATGCACAGGCCGAACGGTTGGTGCGTCACGCCAGTCGCGTCGCCCAGCGTCGGCATTTGCCGTGGAGCCTGGTGCATGTGGACAACGGCAGTGTGCGTGACGAGCAGTCGCGCCTGCGTCTGCAAAGTGCTCAGCAATTGGCCGAACGCCTTGGCGGCGAAGTGGTGCTGTTACGCGCCGGTGAGGTGGCAAAAACCTTGATTCAGCACGCCGCCGAACGCCGCGCGAGTCTGGTGTTGGTCGGTCAGTCCCGGCAGCGTTTGCGTCGACGGTTGTTCGGCGGCGGACTGGCGTCGCGTTTGCTGCGCGATGCGCGCGGGCTGGAAATCAACGTCCTCGACAGCGATCACGAACAGCATCAGCCGCGTCAGCGTTCGGCGCAGGCACTGGTGTGGTTCGACTACGCGCTGGCGTTGGTGGCGACGGTGCTCGCCAGTGCGTTGGCCTGGGCGGTGGCAAGTGTCTTGCCGCTGCCCAATATCTCGCTGGTGTTCCTCGTTGCAGTGTTGCTGGTGGCGGTGCGCAGCAGCCTCGGCCCGGCGCTGGCCTGTGCGGTGTTGTCGTTTCTGACCTACGACTTTTTGTTCATTCCGCCGACTTTCTCTTTCAGAATCCAGCGCGAAGAAGACGTGCTGACGTTGCTGTTCTTCCTGCTGATGGCGGCGCTCACCGGTAACCTCGCGGCCCGACAGCGGCGGCAGTTACAAGCCCTGCGCGACACTCAGGAAGAGACCACCGAACTGCTCGACTTGTCACGCAAACTCACGGCCGCCACCGACCGTCAGGCGGTGGTCAGCGCAGCGGCCCAGCACCTCAACGGCTGGAGTGACCTGCAACTGTGCCTGCTCAATCAAGACGGGCAGGGCGGCTGGAAAGTCGAAACCGGTGGCCCGCTGGAGTTTTCCGAAGCCGAGCGCGCTGCCGCCGATTGGGCCTGGCAACACGATCAACCGGCGGGCGCGGGCACCGGCACGTTGCCGTTCGGACGTTGGTGGTGGTGGCCGTTGTCAGTGGAAGACGGGCCGCTGGCGCTGCTCGGCGTGTGTGCCAAAGAGGGCCAGAGCTTGAGCGGTCAGCGTCGGCGTTTGTTGACCGCGCTGAGCCAGCCGCTGGCTCAGGCACTGGCCCGTGCGCAATTGGCCGAGGACCTGGAAGCCGCCCGCCTGCACGGCGAAACCGAGCAACTGCGCAGTGCCTTGCTGGCCTCGGTGTCCCACGATTTGCGCACGCCGCTGACCTCCATGCGCGGCAGCATCGATAGCCTGTTGGCCCTCGGTGAAGCGATCCCGCTGGAAGATCGCCGCGAACTGCTCGAAGGCACGCGCGATGAAGCCGAGCGCCTCGATCGCTACATCCAAAATCTGCTGGACATGACCCGCCTCGGGCACGGCGCGCTGAAGCTGGCGCGGGACTGGGTGTCGCCGGCCGACATCGTCGGCAGTTCGCTCAATCGTCTGCGCGCCGTGCTGGCGCCGTTGCAGGTGAGCACCGAAGTGCCGCCGCAGTTGCCGCTGCTGTATGTCCACGCCGCGCTGATCGAACAGGCGCTGGTCAACGTGCTGGAAAATGCCGCGCGGTTTTCACCGTCTCACGGTCGCCTGCAATTGCGCGCCGGAGCCGACGACAGCGAGCTGTTTTTTTCGGTGAGCGATGAAGGGCCGGGGATTCCGCAGGAAGAGCGGGCGAAGATTTTCGACATGTTCTACACCGCCGCGCGCGGTGATCGTGGCGGGCAGGGGACCGGTCTGGGGTTGGCGATCTGTCAGGGCATGGTCGGTGCCCATGGCGGGCGGATCAGCGTCGCCGATGGCATCGAGGGGCGCGGCACCTGCATCACCTTGCACCTGCCGTTGCAAACTCAGCCGGCCTTTGAAAATTAAGAGCCGAAAGTGAAGCTTGATCCCGCTTGCGTTACTCTCTTGCCACTTCTTTATGTTGATGTGAATTCATGAGCCAGACCGCGACCATTTTGGTCATCGACGACGAACCGCAGATCCGTAAATTTCTGCGCATCAGCCTTGTTTCCCAGGGCTACAAAGTGCTGGAGGCCGGCACTGGCACCGAGGGCCTGGCCCAGGCGGCACTGAATAAACCGGACTTGCTGGTACTCGACCTCGGCCTGCCGGACATGGACGGCCAGCAGGTGCTACGCGAGTTTCGCGAGTGGTCGACGGTGCCGGTGCTGGTGCTCTCGGTGCGCGCCAGTGAAGGGCAGAAAGTCGAAGCGCTCGACTACGGCGCCAACGACTACGTGACCAAGCCGTTTGGCATTCAGGAGTTTCTTGCGCGGGTGCGTGCCTTGTTGCGTCAGGCTCCGGCGGGAGAAGCGCAACAAGCGGCACTGACGTTCGGCCCGTTGACCGTGGATCTGGCTTATCGCCGGGTGTCGCTCGACGGCACCGAAGTCGCGCTGACCCGCAAGGAATACGCGGTACTGGCGCAACTGGCGCGACATCCGGGACGGGTCATCACCCAGCAGCAATTGCTCAAGGATATTTGGGGGCCGACTCATACCGAAGACAGTCACTACCTGCGGATTGTGGTCGGGCATTTGCGCCAGAAACTGACGGATGATCCGACGCAGCCTCGGTTTATCGTCACCGAGGCGGGGGTCGGGTATCGGTTGTTGAGTGAGGACAATCTTTAGTTTTGTATTGAATGATCTGGCCCCATCGCGAGCAAGCTCGCGATGGGGCCGGATCATTCATTCGAGAATCTCAGGAATCCCGCTCACTCTCATACCGATCGAGCGTATCCCGCGCAATCTCCCGCCCCAGCGCGATCAATTCCGGCGCCTTGTAAAACTCGAAAAACCGGCACACTCGCTTTGGCACGTTGATCAAAATATCCGGCGGATAACCGGCGATCTTGTACTGCGACAATGAGGTTTGCATCACCTCGAAACTCTGGTTGATCAGGTCCAGCAAAGACGCCGGTCCGACGTTGTCGATGATGAACGAACCGGTGGCGGACTTCGGCGCGCCGTCGCGTTCAGGGGCGGCGGCCGGCTGCTGGGCTTTGGGTTCGGCGGATTCGATCCACGGGTTGATCTCGGCCGCTTCTGCCATCAACGCTTCCTTTTCCAGCAGCAGCAATTGTTCCGCCTGTTTGCGGCGAAATGGCAATTTTGAACCGAGCGAGTTGATCAGGCTGTCGAAACGGCTCTTGAACGCCGCCGGGCGCTGGATCACCGGCAATTGATAGTGGCGCTGGTTGGTGGAGTTGAGGTTGACCGCGATGATCAGGTCGCAATGACTCGACACCACCGGCACGATCGGTAAAGGGTTGAGGATGCCGCCGTCCACCAGCATGCGGTTGCCTTGCATCACCGGGGTGAACAGGCTGGGAATCGCCGCCGAGGCGCGCATGGCTTGGTGCAGGCAGCCTTCCTGGAACCAGATTTCCTGTTGGTTGGTCAGGTCAGTGGCCACCGCCGTGTAGGGGATGCGCAGGTCCTCGATATTGATCTCGCCGACGATCTTGCGGATCTGCCCGAAAACCTTCTCTCCGCGAATCGCGCCCAGACGAAAACTGACGTCCACCAGACGCAAGACGTCGAGGTAATCCAGGCTTTCGATCCAGTTGCGATATTCGTCGAGTTTGCCGGCGGCATAGATCCCGCCGACCACCGCGCCCATGGAGCATCCGGCGATGCAGGCGATGTCATAGCCACGCCGTTCGATCTCTTCAATGACCCCGATATGGGCGTAGCCCCGGGCCCCACCTGAGCCCAGCACCAGCGCGACACGCTTTTTCATGAATCGCCCTCGTCTGACAAGGTTCAACAATGCACCCATCGAGGGGCGCGCTTCAATCGCTAAGGTCGTTCCGCGAGGCGAGGGCGTCGTTTTTTCGACACTCTTTGGCGGCAGATGGGTATTCTCGCGAGCGCTAGAGTTTCCGAGGCGGGAGCAAGGCACTTTTCACGCGCCAGACCGTCTTAACTGCACGACTGTTTACCTATCTTTGAGGTGTGAATAATGAAAGCCTGGATCTGTGTGCCTTTGATTGCCCTGGCACTTGCCGGTTGTGCCGGCAAAACCGCTTACCGTGACAGCTGCGGTAGCGGGATCGATGCTGCGTGGCGTGAACTGGATCTGGCGAAGGCTGAAGGTTTTGCCGGAACTGTCAGCTATTCCAAGGCCCTGTCGCTGCTGACCGGCGCCAAGACTCAGCAGCAATTCGAAGCGTTCGAAGGCTGCACCAAGAAGGCCGAGAAGGCGCGTTTTTATATTCGTGAATCGCGCGCGGGGCGCTGAAAGCAGCTCTAAGCTCTAAGCTGCAAGCAATAAGTCGGTCGCCCCGGATTTCGGCTGACGGCTTGCAGCTGTTTACGGAGTAATACCCCATGATTAACCGGTTGGTGGCTCATGTACTGGGCCTGGAAGTCCGTTTGCTGGCCTGTCAGGCACGCTTGAGTGCGCGCACCGACCCTGAAGCGCTGCACGATCTGCGTACCACGGTTCGCCGCTTGCGCAGTCTGCTGCGGCCATTGCGCGGTTTGCCCGGGGTCGAACAGCTGGAAGCGGCGGCGTCCCGGGTCGGCGACTTGACCACACCGTTGCGCGATCGCGAAGTGCTGGCGGCCTACCTGCTCGAGCATGATCAACCCGAGGCTGCCCATCGGCGTATGGCGCAAATGGCCGAGGCTTACCCGGCGGTCGCGACGAGTCCTGAAGTGGCGCAGTTGCTGATGATCCTCGACGCCTTCCCGCGTTTTCTGCGGGCCTCCCAGCGTCAGGGCTTGCTCAAGGGCTTGCGTCAAAGCATCGAACAACGTTTGGCCAAACAGTGGAAAAAACTCGACAAAGCCCTGCACGATCCAGCGCATGATCGCCACCGTTTGCGCCTGTTGATCAAGCGTGTGCGCTATGGCATCGAAGCCTATCCCGAACTGGATCGACTGCCGAAAGCGGCGATGCCGTGCTTGAAATCCGCGCAAGGTGCATTGGGCGATTGGCACGATTGCTTGCAATGGTTGGCCATAGCTGAGAAGGAAACCGATTTACAGCCCTGCGTCGCGGCCTGGAAAACCGCCATGGCCAAGGCCGAAGGCCGCGCCGACCGCGTCCTCGACAAATTCAGCGCTGCTTGCTTCAAATCCTGAAACCACCACAAGACAGATCTATGTAGCAGCTGCCGAAGGCTGCGTTCGGCTGCGCAGCAGTCGCTAATCTGGTTATCTCGGTGATAGCTGTAAAATCGCATGCAGGTTTTACGACTGCTTCGCAGCCGAACGCAGCCTTCGGCAGTTGCTACAGGGATGGCGGTACTATCCGGCTCATCTGTCAGTGCTTTTGGCCGGAATAAGCGCTGTGCCATCCTCGCGGGCTGGTTAAGATCCCTTCATCCTTTTCCCGCACCGAGGTTTCCATGCGCTTTTCCGATCTGCTCGACGCTGTCCGCAGCCAGCCGCTGGAGCTGTCTATCCCGGCCGAATGGGCTCAGGGGCGTGCCAGTTTCGGTGGCCTGGTGGCCGCCTTGCAGTACGAAGCCATGCGCGCAAAAGTCCCGGCGGATCGTCCGGTGCGCTCGCTGGCGATCACCTTTGTCGGCCCGGTCGAGCCTGAAGTGCCGGTCAGTTTTGAAGTCGATGTGTTGCGCGAAGGCAAAGCGGTCAGCCAGGTGCTGGGCCGGGCGATGCAGAAGGGCCAGGTGGTGACATTGGTCCAGGGCAGCTTCGGCGCCTCGCGACCGTCGGAAGTGGCGGTGATCGCCGAACCGGCGCCCGAGATGAAGCACTGGGACGACTGTCAGGAACTGCCTTACATCAAAGGAGTGACTCCGGAGTTCATGCGGCATCTGGCGATGCGCTGGAGTGTCGGCGGTCTGCCGTTCACCGGCAACAAATCCCGCGAGATGGGCGGCTGGGTGCGCTTGCGTGGGGACGTGAAGGAAGAGGCAGTCAGCGAGTCGCATATCCTGGCGCTGGTCGACGCCTGGCCACCGGCGCTGTTGCCGCACCTGAAAAAACCGGCGATGGGCAGCACGCTGACCTGGACCATTGAATTCGTCCAGCCGTTGCTTGAGCTGAGCACGCTGGACTGGTGCAAATACCTCGTCGAGATCGAGCATGCCGCTGACGGCTACGGCCATGCGGCCGCGAAGTTGTGGAGCGCGGACGGTCAGTTGATTGCCATGAGCCGGCAGACGGTGACGATTTTCGCCTGATCAGTGACGACGGTGGCGCTCACGGTGACCGTGGCGTTGCAGGCCGAGCGCTGCGAGCAGGCCGATCACACCGATCGCGACATTTGCGAAGCTCAGACTGAATACCCCCGAGACAATCAGCAGAAACGCCACGATGAACAGTGGCACGGCAATCAGGTGCAGCACCAGATTGGTCGGGTGCTGGTGATTGTTCGGGGGCGCTCGCCATTGCCAGGCGGGCAGGTTGGGGTGACGTTTGCCCATGATGGTAATCCTTGTTCGTTGAGGCTCTTGAACAAAGAATAGGCCGGGCCAAACCAGTCGGCGAATCAAGGCTGGCTATCGAAGCGATAGGTGTCATGTTCAATATTGATGGTGACGGGACTGACGCCTTCGCGAGCAAGTCGGATCGCCGCACCGCCACTCCCACATTTGATCGCATTCCAATGTGGGAGCGGCGGTGCGGCGATCCGACTTGCTCGCGAAGGGGCCGTCAAAGTTTGAGCTGCCCTATAGCCTTGCTCAATTCCCCGGCCAACGCTGCCAGTTCATGGCTGGTGGTCGCCGAATCCACCGTCTGCTGCACGGTGGTCTCGGTGACGTCGCGAATACTCACCACCGCCCGATTCATCTCTTCCGCCACGTGGCTCTGCTGCTCGGCTGCCACGGCGATCTGTGTGTTGCTTTCCCGCATCTGCGCCACTGCGCTGGTGATTTCCGCCAAGGATGCGCCGGCCTCCTGAGCTTGCTGCACGCAATCGTCGGCCTTGAACGAGCTTTCCTGCATGAAATCCACCGCGTCCCGAGTACCGGCCTGCAACGCGGAAACCATGATTGTGATCTCGTCAGTGGAGGTCTGGACACGTTTGGCCAGGTTGCGCACTTCATCGGCGACCACCGCAAACCCGCGCCCCATTTCACCGGCACGGGCCGCTTCAATCGCTGCGTTCAGCGCCAGCAGATTGGTCTGCTCGGCGATGCTGTGAATCACACTGACTACGCCGTTGATCTTCTGACTGTCCTCGGCCAGACGCTGAATCATCTCGGCAGTCTGCTGCACCCCGCTGGACAAACCGGCAATCGACTTCTGCACCCGACTGACCACTTCCTGCCCGCTGCCGGCCAGGGTGTCGGCGGTTTGCGAGAGGTCGCGGGTGGCGCCGGCGTGCTGGGCTATGTGATAGACCGTGGCAGTCATTTCGTTGATCGCCGTGGCGGCCTGATCGGTTTCGCTTTGCTGGCCGAGCATGCCGTGACGCACCTCGTTCATGCTCGACGCCAGCCGTGCCGCGCCGACATCCAGTTGCCGGGCGGTGCTGGCAACGGTGTTGACCACTCGCTGGTAACCGGCCTGCATGGCGTTGAAGGCATTGGCCATCTGCCCGACTTCATCCGTGCAGGCCAGCGGCACACGGGCCGACAGGTCACCGGTTTTCTCGACGTGAAGCATCACGTCCTTCAGCGTATTGAGCTGGCTGAGCAGGAAGCGGATCAACAATTGCGAAGCGCCGAGCATCGCCAGCATCAGGATCGCCACCGCCACCGCCACCGCATAGTTGGGAAAACGCTCGCCAAAGACCTGGGTCAGGCTCGGGCCACGAGCAATCACCGCGACCTGGTTGCCATCCGTGCGCGTAAACACTTCGGCGCCCATCAACGGGTTGTCGCCGAACAGCGGCATGGCATTGATTCCGACCCAGCCGTTGGTATCGGCCAGTTCCAGAACCGGCTGCCCGTTCAGCAACGGTGCCTGCCCGCGACTGAAAGTCAGCACGTTATCGGCTTTGGGGAGCGGTTGCCCGGCGGGCCAGGCGTTGAGCAGTCGCGCCTGGGCTTGTGCCGATGCCTGATAAGCATGGCTGCGGGCCTGTTGTTCGAGCTGTACGGCGTACAACACCAGCAGCAAAGTGGTGACGAAGGCGACGGCGTTGACCGCCCAGAATTTGTATTTCAGCGAGATATTGCTAAGCCAGGCACCCATGGAGGTCTTCTCTGATAGCGGAAACAGTTTCGGCAAGGTGCCAGTATTGTGCCGCTACTCAGGGCGCTGGATCTTGATGTGGGTCAACAATCCCGGCCATGCTCGCGCACAGGAATTGCGGGGCGTAATGCGCTATTCTTCGCGCCTTCAAAATTCCCTCGCTACAGGAATCCGCCCCATGAAAGCCGCACTCGTCGAACTCATCAGCAAAATAAGCTCCGGGTGCATGAGCGATGACGAAATCCTGAAAGTCGCTGACGAAGCGGCCCAGGCCTACGCCGATCCCGAGGCTTTTCTGACGGCCAATCCGGATATCAACTACGACGACACGTTTCCGATTCCGCTGGGCGAGTGGGTCGTCGTCGGCAGTCTTCCGGAAACCGTGCTGTTCCAGGCCGACACCTACATGGACCTGTTCGCCCAGATCGTTTCCTCGTTCGGCCCCGGCGTTGATTTCAACATCAAGCCCAAGCAACTGGCCAAGACTGAAGCCCTGACCGCGCTTAATCGCATTCAGGTGCAGATGAGCAGCATGAACAAGGAAAACGGCGGTTACACGCTGATGAACTTCAGTCAGTTGCTCGACGACGAACTGCAAGTGGTGGTGGTCTACGGCAACGACGTGCCGCGCGTACTCGAGTTGTGCGCCAAAGTCGGCATCGCTGCCGCACCCTCGCTGGAAGCCCTCAAAATTGCCATCCACGTTTAAAAAGCGGAACCCTCGCAAGGCCCGGCTATCCTAAGAGTGCAAACCACTCTTAGGGAGCAACACCATGGGTTCCACGTTCAACGGTCTGATTGGCCTGATTATTCTTGCCTTGGATATCTGGGCAATCATCAACGTGCTCAAAAGTGGTGCCGACACAGGGATGAAAATCATCTGGGTGCTGCTGATCCTGCTGCTGCCGGTGCTGGGTCTGATCATCTGGGCCATCGCCGGGCCACGAGGCAATGTAAGGATCTGACAGTCCGCTGGACGGTTCGACCTGTCATGTTCCGCAACGTAGAATTTGAGCCTTTCCCGGGGCAATCGAGCTGATCGATTGGCCATCATGGGCGGGTAACCGTCCGTTGCCACCCGCATTCATCGGAGCACTTCCCATGAGCAACACCCCGCCCAGCGAGTATCTGGAAACTCTCTACGAAGGTTACGGCCAGCGTTTTCGCATGGAAAAACTGCTGCACGAAGTGCGCACCGAACACCAACACCTGGTGATTTTCGAGAACCCGCGCATGGGCCGCGTCATGGCGCTGGACGGCGTGATCCAGACCACCGAAGCCGACGAATTCATCTACCACGAGATGTTGACCCACGTGCCGATCCTGGCGCATGGCACCGCCAAGCGCGTGCTGATCATCGGTGGCGGCGACGGCGGCATGCTGCGTGAAGTGGCCAAGCACCGCAGCATCGAGCACATCACCATGGTCGAGATTGACGGCACCGTGGTCGACATGTGCAAGGAATTCCTGCCGAACCACTCCAAGGGTGCGTTCGCTGATCCACGCCTGAACCTGGTGATCGACGACGGCATGCGTTTCGTCGCCACCACCACCGAAAAATTCGACGTGATCATTTCCGATTCCACCGACCCGATCGGCCCGGGCGAAGTGCTGTTCTCGGAAAACTTCTACCAGGCCTGCCGTCGCTGCCTGAACGAAGGCGGCATCCTGGTGACCCAGAACGGCACGCCGTTCATGCAAATCGAAGAAGTCAAAACCACCGCCGGGCGCCTGCGCAGCCTGTTCCCGGACTGGCACTTCTATCAGGCGGCCGTGCCGACCTACATCGGCGGCGCCATGACCTTCGCCTGGGGTGCGACCAATACCGCCTATCGCAAATTGTCCCGCGAAACCCTGCAGCAGCGCTTCGCCGGCAGCGGCATCATCACCCGTTACTACAATCCGGAAATCCACATCGGCGCGTTCGCCTTGCCGCAATACGTCCTGCAGGCTGTGAACAAGCCTAGCAACGACTGATATCGAGCAAGTCAGAAAGGGCCCTCTCAGGTTGTGTGAAAACACACCGCAGACGGCCCTTTTTTCATGCTTCACTTATAGAAGGTCCGGTTGAACGATTGGCCGGGGAAAAATGTCGAGATACATGTAAGCCCATCCATGGGTTTTATCGAGGAGGCTCCTGATGCAAAAGTGGAAAGTCACTTTCGTTGATGATCACGGTGAACAAGTTGACGAGGTGTTCGAGAGCGATGAATGCCCGAACAACGAACAAGCCGCGAAGCTCATTCGCGCCCGGTGTCTGCCTGTGGCTGCCGAACTGGACCTCAACGATCTGGAAGGGCGCACCGACGATCCGACTGTCAAAAGTCTGAAGTCCCAGTACAGCATTGAAATCCTCAGCATCACGCCAATCTGAACATCTCCTGTCACATTCCTAACCAGGCCTTGGCAGCGGCTCTATCTTGAGGCTACTCTGCAATCGAGATCAGCGAACGGATCGCTAAGGTCTGGTCTTGTCAGCTACATGCTTGCTTCCCACCGGCAACGTTGTTGCCGCATCACTCGCCCCATTCGGTTGCGAGTGCCGGGAATACGGAAAGTCTATCCATCAGTCTGAGGGGGACGTTTCATGAGCACAGCCTATCAAGAAGACATCAGCACCAGCGTCTTGCGCCGTATGAAAGAAGGCGGCTTCGACTTTTCACGATTCCATCCCATCGAGTTCTACGCCATTTTCCCGGACGAGGAGCGGGCGCGCAGGGCGGCAGGGCATTACTGTGGTGAATCCTTGAATGCCCAAATCAGCGTGCGCGACGACGGCGCGTGGTACCTGGAACTGAGCAAAGTGATGTACGCCACCTATGACGGCATCGGCGATTTTGAGCAGGATTTCGAGGCGGTGGTCGAGCCTTTGGGCGGCATCATCGAAGGATGGGGCGTCAAGCAGGAGGTACGAGGGCGACTCGCATAACTTATGAACAGTGACAACACTCAGCAACGGCTGACCTCAGGGTTGGCCGTTTTCGTTTGTGGGGGTTGGAAATCGTGTTTTTGATTCATAACGTTTCAAAAACGCAAAAAAAAGCCGCCTAAACAAGCGGCTAAAGGGAAATTCGTCAAGATTTTCAGCGAATGCGCGGATTATCCGCATCGACTCCCGGGCAGTGAAATCAACTCTGGCTATGCTGGTGATAGGCGACAACATTGCTTCGCAATGAAGCGGGGGCGATCAGGTGGGGGCATTTACCGCACAGGATTGGTGCGGTTCGTGCAATGCGATTATCCAACTGATTGATATCAAAGCGTTTATGCCGATGGCACGGGCTTTGCGAAGCCCAGATGTCCGGGTGACAAGGAGTACGGCATGATCCGCACCTATTTTGATGAGATGTACGATGCCGGCGGCCAGGTCCGCCCGCATTATCGGGAGTTTGCCCGTTGGCTGTCCGAAACGCCTGACGAGCTTTTGGCACAACGGCGACGCGAGGCCGATCTGTTATTTCATCGCGCCGGGATTACGTTCACGCTCTATGGTGATGAGCAAGGGACAGAGCGCCTGATTCCCTTCGACACCATCCCCCGCAGCATCCCCGCCAGTGAATGGCGAGTCGTCGAGCGCGGCTGCATTCAGCGGGTCAAGGCGTTGAACATGTTCCTCACCGACCTCTATCACGAGCAGCGCATTATCAAGGCCGGCATCATTCCGGCCGAGCAAGTGCTGGCCAACGAGCAATACCAGTTGGCGATGCAAGGGCTGGATTTGCACCGCGATATCTATTCCCACATCTCCGGGGTCGATCTGGTGCGCGATGGCGACGGCACGTACTACGTGCTTGAAGACAACCTTCGTACACCGAGCGGCGTCAGCTACATGCTGGAGGACCGCAAGATGATGATGCGGTTGTTCCCCGAGTTGTTCGCGGCCCAGCGCATTGCCCCTATCGACCACTATCCGAACCTGTTGCTCGACACCTTGAAAAGCTCCAGCCCGATCGATAACCCGAGCGTGGTGGTGCTGACGCCGGGTCGTTTCAACAGCGCGTTCTTTGAACATGCGTTTCTGGCGCGGGAAATGGGCGTTGAGCTGGTGGAAGGCGCGGACCTGTTCGTGCGGGATGACAAGGTGTTCATGCGCACCACGGACGGACCGAAAGCCGTCGACGTGATCTACCGTCGCCTCGACGATGCGTTCCTCGATCCGCTGGCGTTCAACCCGGACTCGATGCTCGGCGTTCCAGGGCTGCTGTCGTCGTATCGCTCCGGCAACGTGGTGCTGGCAAATGCCATCGGCACCGGGGTCGCGGACGATAAGTCGGTGTATCCATTCGTCACGGACATGATCCGTTTCTATCTGGATGAAGAGCCGATTCTGAAGAATGTGCCGACGTGGCAGTGTCGTAATCCCTCTGAACTGTCCCATGTACTGGCCAATCTTCCAGAACTGGTGGTCAAGGAAACCCAGGGCTCCGGCGGTTACGGAATGCTGGTAGGGCCGGCGGCGACGGCGGCGGAAATCGAGTCTTTCCGCGCGCGGATCAAAGCAAAGCCCCATGCGTACATCGCGCAACCGACGTTGTCCCTGTCGACCTGTCCGACCTTTGTCGAAAACGGCATCGCTCCACGCCACATCGACCTGCGTCCGTTTGTATTGTCTGGCCGCGAAACCCGGGTTGTGCCCGGCGGTTTGACCCGTGTCGCCCTGCGCGAAGGCTCCCTGGTGGTGAATTCATCCCAGGGCGGTGGAACCAAGGACACCTGGGTGGTCGAGGATTGAAGGAAGCCTGCCATGTTAAGTAGAACTGCCTCGGATTTGTATTGGATGTCGCGTTACCTGGAGCGGGCGGAAAACCTCGCACGGATGCTCGACATCAGTTATTCGCTGTCGCTGATGCCGCAGGATGGCCGTGGTGACGGCCTGCATGAACTCGCCATGCCGCTGTTGATCACCGGCACCCTGGACGATTACCTGGAGCGCCACGGTGAATTGCACGCTGAACGGCTGCTGCATTTCTTCGCCCTGGACGCGGCCAATCCGGCGAGCATCTACAGCTGCCTCGGCGCCGCGCGGGCCAGTGCCCATGCGGTGCGTGGGCGAATCACCGCCGATATGTGGGAAAACATCAATGCCACCTGGCTGGAAATTCGCGGGATAGCTGATCAAGGCTTGAGTCGCTACGGCATGAGCCGATTCTGCGAGTGGATCAAGGAACGTTCCCACCTGTTCCGCGGCGCGTCCTACGGCACGATCATGCGTAACGATGCGTTCCGCTTTATTCGTCTGGGGACGTTTATCGAAAGGGCCGACAACACGTTGCGCCTGCTCGACGCCCGCTACGAAATGGCTGGCGATCAGGCAGAGGCGGTCAGCGATGGCACCGCTCACGCGTATTACCAGTGGAGTGCTTTGCTGCGGGCGTTGTCCTCGTTCGAGGCCTATACCGAAATCTACCGCGATGCGCCCGGCGCCCGGCATGTGGCTGAGTTGCTGTTGCTGCGCGCTGACGTGCCGCGTTCATTGCGCGCCTGCACTGAAGAAATCGACCAGATCCTTGCCCAGCTGCCGGGGGCCAACGGCCGTCCCGCGCAACGCCTGGCAGCGGAAATGGATGCACGCCTGCGCTACACCGGCATCACCGAAATTCTCGACGAAGGCCTGCACGCCTGGCTGACCGAGTTCATCCCGCTGGTGCGCCAGTTGGGTAACGCCATACACAGTTCCTACCTGGAGGCTGCATGAGACTTTCCATTAGCCACGAGACCACCTATCACTACGAAGATCAGGTGCGGGCGAGCATCCAGTACCTGCGACTGACACCCCACGACAGCGAGCGCCAGCATGTGCTCAGCTGGCAGCTCGACTTGCCACGCCCGGTGCGTGCGCAACTCGATCCGTTCGGCAATATCTTGCACGTGCTGACCATGGACGAGCCTCATGAGGCGATCATCATCGGCGCTCGTGGGCAGGTGGACATTGACGAATTGCGTGAGGCGGAGCATGAAAGCCAGTCGGCGCTGCCGTTCCTGCGTTTCACGCGCCTGACCGAAGCCGACGAAGCCCTGCGTGCGTTCGCCGAGAAAGAATGCAAGCAGCGCCGGGATCGCACGGCGCTGATCGACTTGATGCATGGCCTGAACCAGCACATGACCTACACGCCGGGCTCCACCGAAGTGGACACCAGCGCCGCCCAGGCCTTCGCCGGGCGTTCGGGCGTCTGCCAGGACCACACCCACGCCTTTCTCGCCTGCGCTCGCAGCCTGGGCATCCCTTCGCGTTATGTGTCGGGCTATTTGTACAGCGAGAACAGCGAACACCTGGCCAGTCACGCCTGGGCGGAAGCCTGGCTCGATGACGCCTGGTACAGCTTCGACGTGACCAATGAATTGGCGCGGCCTGAGCGTCATTTGAAACTGGCGGTGGGCCTGGACTACCTGGATGCCTGCCCGGTGCGAGGCATGCGGCGTGGCGGTGGTTGCGAGCAGATGCATGCGAAGGTGTTTGTGTCACCGACACCGATGCCGATTATCTCAGTCCAACAGCAATAATCCGGAACACCACGAATCCCCTGTGGGAGCGAGCTTGCTCCCACAGGGGGATGGTGTCAGGGTTTAACTTTTCGCCCAGCCATGTGCTTCAAATACCCCACCAACCCCTCCAGATCCCCGTCCGGCAACACCGTCGCCGAGAATCCGGGCATCTTCGCCTGTGGCCATTGGCGCAAGCTCTGCGGATCACGAATGTAGCGCTTGAGGAAATCCGCGCCGAAGTACTCGGTCGGGTTAAACGGAATATTCAGGTCCGGCCCAAACTGCGCATCCCCGGCGCCGTTCAATCGATGGCACGCCAGGCAATTCTTCTGAAACAGCGCAAAGCCCTTGTTCACCGGATCGTCAGCCTTCAACGCCGGATCGGGCAGCAGGGCAGGGAAGCGCTCGGCCACCGGTGCCAAGCGCTTGATGCTCGCCACTTGAAAGGGCCATTGCTCGGGGCTGATGTCGCCCGCCTGCGGATCGGTCCAGACCAGATAGAATGGCCCGGCGCCGGATTTGCCTTCCGACAGCGGTGGCCACGGCTTGGCGGGTTCTTCAATCGCCAACCATGCGCGCGCACCCTGTGTATTGAGCAACGGCGCGGCTGACAGTTCTGCGGCGAAACCATCCAGGGCTACAGCCTGTAAGTGGTCTTCAGGTTTGATGCCCGTCAACAACGCAGCCAACGGAACAGCGCGATAGCTCATGTCCCGTTTGTAGGAAACGTCGTTGCTGATAGTGAGGGTCTGAACCTGAGGATGCTTGAGCAACTCCTCGGTTTGCCAGGTGCGAGTGCTCGCGCCCAGCTCAAGGTTCAGTTGTGCGGCAGACAGAGCCGTGCTGAGCAGCAAGGCCCCGAAAAGAATGAGCGTTTTCAAGTGATCGCCGTCCATGTCGTGGAAGTGCCGTAAAGGTTGGCACACCCACGCTGGCCCGGGTAGCGAGCCAGTCACATTTTTAGAGGGCGATATAAAACCTGGCGCCGTATTTTTTATTGACCGACTAGCCGATCACCTTGGTCAGGTTCGGCAAAATCAACAACAGCGTAGTGGCGAAAAGAATGAGCCCGGCTTGACGTACTTTCGATTGTTTGAACATGGCTTGACCGCCTTTATTGTTATTTCCTGATGCCTGCCTGCATTTCTCCATGACGGCAGAGCGTTGCACTTCCTGTTTGACGAGCGCCTCGGCAAAACCCGACGACAACTTCGTACAAGTTCACCTTAGAGCCCGCGTCACGCTTGGTTTAGATCCATTTCGTATGGGCCTCACATAAATTGCTCTTAAAAAGGCATGAGGCCTAATGCCAGCTTCTTGGGCGCCCGTTTGCTAGACAGCTTGGTGTCCTGAATCGGTTAATCCGGTGGTTGCCTACCGTCCGTCTGAGCGTGACCGTCAACGTCTGTGAGCACTGCGGTCATTGAATCCAGGGCCGCTCGGCCTAAGAGTGGGGACTGCATTTACTCCCCGCTCAGGTTCGAGGACGTCATGACCCAAGCTTTGATTTTCGACGCGTTACGCACGCCCCGCGGCAAAGGCAAGGCCAATGGCGCCTTGCACAGCGTCAAACCGGTGAACCTGGTAGCCGGGCTGCTAACGGCGCTGCAACAGCGCACGTCCCTCGACACCAGTCAGGTCGACGATGTGGTACTGGGCTGCGTGACGCCCATCGGCGACCAGGGTTCCGACATCGCCAAAACCGCGACTCAGGTGGCGGATTGGGACGTCAGCGTGGCGGGTTTGCAGATCAACCGCTTTTGCGCCTCGGGGCTGGAGGCGGTGAACCTTGGGGCGATGAAGGTGCGTTCCGGCTTCGAAGACCTGGTGGTGGTCGGCGGCGTCGAGTCCATGTCCCGCGTGCCGATGGGCAGCGATGGCGGCGCCTGGGCGCTGGACCCGGAGACCAATTTTCACAACCATTTTGCCCCTCAAGGCGTGGGCGCTGACCTGATCGCCACGATCGAAGGCTTTAGCCGTCAGGACGTCGATGCCTATGCGCTGCACTCCCAGCAAAAGGCTGCGCGGGCAAGGGCCGACGGTTCGTTCAACAAATCGCTGGTGCCGGTGCAGGACCAGAACGGCATCATCCTGCTCGATCACGATGAATTCATCCGCGCCGAATCGACCATGGAGGGCTTGGGCAAGCTCAAGCCGAGCTTCGAGATGGTCGGGCAAATGGGCTTCGATGCCACCGCGCTTCGGGTCTTCAGCCATGTTGAGCGGATCAACCACGTGCACACGGCGGGTAACAGTTCCGGGATCGTCGATGGCGCGGCGCTGATGCTGATCGGCTCCGAAGCCAAGGGCCGGGCGCTGGGTTTGCAACCGCGGGCGCGAATCGTCGCCACCGCCGTCACCAGCACCGACCCGACCATCATGCTCACCGGTCCCGCGCCGGCCACCCGCAAGGCTCTGGCCAAGGCCGGTCTACGGGTTGAAGACATCGACTTGTTCGAGGTTAACGAAGCCTTCGCCTCGGTGGTGCTGAAATTCATCAAGGACATGGCGATCGACCCGGACAAGGTCAACGTCAACGGCGGCTCCATCGCCATGGGCCACCCGCTGGGTGCCACTGGCTGCGCGATCCTCGGCACGCTGCTCGACGAATTGGAAACCCGGCGCCTGCGTTATGGCCTCGCGACGCTGTGTGTCGGCGGCGGCATGGGCATTGCCACCATCATCGAACGCCTCTGAGCCCCGACCGACTTCAAGGAAATCCTTTCATGACCGAAGCCATCCGTTACGAAAAAGGTCAGGACCAGATCGTCGTCCTGACCATCGACATGCCGGGCCAGAGCGCCAACACCATGAACGCGGTCTACCGCGAAGCCATGGCCGCCTGTGTTGCCAGACTCGTTGCCGACAAAGACACCATCGCTGGCGTGATCATCACCTCGGCCAAGAAAACTTTTTTCGCCGGCGGCGACCTCAACGAACTGATCAAGGTCGGCAAGCCTGAAGCCAAAGCCTTCTATGACATGGTGCTGACGCTCAAAGGGCAGCTGCGAACCCTGGAAACCCTCGGCAAACCGGTGGTCGCCGCGATCAACGGCGCCGCGTTGGGCGGCGGTTGGGAAATCTGCCTGGCGTGTCATCACCGGATTGCGCTGGACGATTCTTCGGTGCAACTCGGCTTGCCGGAAGTGACCCTCGGCTTGTTGCCGGGGGGCGGCGGAGTGGTGCGCATGGTGCGGATGCTCGGTATTGAAAAAGCCTTGCCCTATCTGCTCGAAGGCAAGAAAGTCCGGCCGCAGCAGGCGTTGCGGGCAGGTTTGATTGATGAGTTGGCGGCGGATCGTGATGAACTGCTGGCTAAGGCTCGCGCCTGGATTATTGCCCATCCTTCAGCTGTGCAGCGCTGGGACGTGAAGGGTTACCAGATTCCCGGTGGTACGCCGTCGAACCCGAAAGTCGCGCAGATGCTGGCCATCGCGCCGTCGATCCTGCGCAGCAAAACCCAGGGCTGCCTGCCGGCGCCAGAGAAAATCCTCTGCGCCGCGGTGGAAGGCGCTCAGGTGGATTTCGACACCGCGCACTTGATCGAAACCCGTTACTTCACCGAATTGACCACCGGCCAGGTGTCGAAAAACCTGATTGGCACGTTCTGGTTCCAGCTCAACGAAATCAATGCCGGCAGCTCGCGGCCTCGGGGGTTTTCGCCCTACGTGACTCGTCGCGTGGGCGTGCTGGGCGCAGGCATGATGGGCGCCGGAATCGCCTTTGTCAGCGCGTCGGCCGGCATCGACGTGGTGCTCAAGGACATCAACCTTGCGGCTGCACAGAAGGGCAAGGCTCATTCGGCGGCGCTGCTGGACAAGAAGGTTGCGCGTGGCCAATTGAGTGCCGATCAGCGCGATGCAACGCTGGCGCGAATTCACCCCACTGAAAGCGATGCCGACCTGGCCGGTTGTGATCTGATCATTGAAGCGGTGTTTGAAGATCGCGATTTGAAAGCCAAGGTCTCTTCGGCGGCGCAAAAAGTCGTTGGCCCGGATGCGGTGATTGCTTCCAACACGTCGACCTTGCCAATCAGCGGCCTCGCGACCGCCGTGCCGGATCAGAGCAAGTTCCTCGGCCTGCATTTCTTCAGCCCCGTGGAGAAAATGCCCTTGGTGGAAATCATCAAAGGCGCCCACACCAGCAACGAAACCCTCGCTCGCGGGTTCGATTTCGTCCTGCAAATCAAGAAAACGCCGATTGTGGTCAACGACAGTCGCGGTTTCTTCACCTCGCGGGTGTTCGGCACGTTCACCAACGAAGGCATCGCCATGCTGGGCGAAGGCGTGAGCGCGCCGATGATCGAGACCGAAGCGCGCAAGGCGGGCATGCCGATCGGACCTCTGGCGATCTCCGACGAAGTTTCCCTCAGCCTGATGAGCCATATCCGCCAGCAAACCGCCAAAGACCTGCAAGCAGAAGGGAAACCGCTGATTGAGCACCCGGCGTTCGCCGTGATTGACTTGCTACTCAACGAATACAAACGTCCGGGCAAGGCTGCGGGTGGTGGTTTCTACGATTATCCTGCCCGTGGGCAGAAGCATCTGTGGCCAGAGCTGCAACGCCGTTTTGAGAAGGCTGACGGGCAGATTTCGCCGAAGGACGTGCGTGATCGACTGCTATTCGTGCAAGCCATCGAAACCGTGCGCTGTGTGGAGGAGGGGGTGTTGACCTCGACGGCGGATGCCAACGTCGGCTCGATCTTCGGCATCGGCTTCGCCGCCTGGACCGGCGGCGCGCTGCAGTTCATCAATCAGTACGGCGTGAAAGATTTCGTCGCCCGCGCCCAGTACCTGGCGGAGCAGTATGGCGAGCGATTCGCACCCCCTGCGCTATTGCTGGAAAAAGCTGCCAAAGAGGAGGCGTTCTAGGGGACGGGTGACGCATTCCGGGGCTTGCCTTGCCACTGTGTTTCAAGGCAGGCTCAGGGGTGTGCATTATTCCCATCACGTGTCAGGTATTTTTTATGTCGTTACGCATCTGCATTCTGGAAACCGACATCCTGCGTCCGGAACTGGTCGATCAATATCAGGGTTACGGGCAGATGTTCCAGCGTCTGTTTTCGCAGCAACCCATCGCTGCCGAGTTCACCGTGTACAACGTGATGCAGGGCGAGTATCCCGGCGATGAGCTGACGTTCGATGCCTACCTGGTCACCGGCAGCAAGGCCGATTCCTTCGGCACCGACCCGTGGATTGAAACCCTCAGGACTTATCTGCTGACCCGCTACGAGCGCGGTGACAAACTGCTGGGCGTGTGCTTCGGTCATCAACTGTTAGCGCTGCTGCTGGGTGGCAAGAGCGAACGTGCGACCCAAGGCTGGGGCGTCGGCACCCACAACTACAAACTCGCCGCCAAGGCACCATGGATGAGCCCGGTGAGGGAAGAGCTGACCTTGTTGATCAGCCATCAGGACCAGGTCACCGCGCTCCCGGAAAACGCCACGGTCATTGCTTCCAGCGATTTCTGCCCGTTCGCCGCGTACCACATCAACGATCAGGTGCTGTGCTTCCAGGGGCATCCGGAATTCATTCACGATTACTCGCGCGCGCTGTTGGACATTCGTCAGGAAGCGCTGGGCGAACAGATTTATTCGAAAGGTATGGCGAGCCTTGAGCGCGACCATCACGGCACTACCGTTGCGGAGTGGATGATGCGGTTTGTGGCGCACAAGCCTGAAGCTGGATCGGTTCAATGAGCTGACAACGAACCTGTGACGAGGGGGCTTGTCCCCTCGCTACAATAGCTTGTTAAAGCCAACCTGATTTTTTGAAGCTCGCCCACAAACCCACACAACCCACCGTAATAAACCCCACCACCCCGAAATACCCGTATTGCCACGTCAACTCCGGCATGTTCTCGAAGTTCATCCCGTAGATCCCGGCCACCGCCGTCGGGAACGCCAGAATCGCCGCCCACGCCGCAAACTTGCGCTGCACCACGCTTTGGCGTGATGCCTCCAGCAACACCCCGACCTCGATGGTCTGGCTCGCAATGTCTGCCAGGGTCGTCAGGTCTTCCATCTGTCGCGTGACATGAATCTGCACATCGCGAAAGTACGGCCGCATATTCTTGTCTATGAATGGAAAGCTCAGCTTCTGCAATTCCTCACCGATTTCTACCATCGGTGCCGCATACCGACGCAAGCGCAATACATCGCGGCGCAGGCTGTGGAGCTTCTGGATGTCATGTTCATTTAGATGCCCACACATTACGTTGCTCTCCAGCTCATCGATCTCGGCATGGATCGCTTCACCCACGGGCTGGTAGTTTTCAATCACGAAATCGAGGATGGCATAGAGTACGAAATCTTCCCCGTGCTCCAGCAACAACGGACGCGCCTCACAACGCTGTCGGACATAGGCGTAGGACGCTGAATGACCATTGCGTGCGGTAATGATGTAGCCGTTGCCGGCAAAGATGTGAGTCTCGATGAACTGCAGTTTGCCTTCATTCCGGATCGGCGAATACGTGACGATGAACAGTGCGTCGCCGAAGGTTTCCAGTTTCGGTCGACTGTGTTTTTCCAGGGCGTCTTCGATGGCCAGTTCGTGCAGGTTGAACTGGCGTTGTAGATTGAACAGCTCCTGAGCGTTCGGCTCTTCGAGGCCGATCCAGACAAAGTGGTCGGGCTTTGCCGCCCAGGCGGCGCCTTCGTCGAGGGTGATATTGGTGACTTTCTTACCAGCGCTGTAAACCGCAGCAGCAACAACTCTACCCATGATAGTAATTCACTTCTTATTGGCAGCTTTCTATAAGCAAAGATGGCAGTGGCAGGCAGTGTCCAGCTTAGCCTTGTCTGCTGCTTGAGAGTCAATGAAATCTACTGAGTTCGCAGGCAATAGCTCGCAGACGAAAGAAAACCCGCACAAGGCGGGTAATGCCGATCAGTTAAGCCCTCTCGCTTGACCTTTGGCCGCAAGAAATCAAAATCCGATGCCTGTACTGGCATCGGATTTTTTTATGCGTCTCGCTCGGGCCCTGGAACTGACCCACAATATCGCCTCCACCCCTAACTCAATCGAGGGACTGGATTCTTTACTCGATCCATCTTTGGTCGAGCAGGCACTTGAACAGGCCGGCGTGGCGCCCCTGCGCAAGCGGCGTTTGCCACTGGAAATGATGCTCTGGTGCGTGATCTCCATGGCCTTCTTTCGCCGCATGTCGGCGTGGGATGTGGTCAGCCGCATGAACATCATGCTGCCGGGCCAACGTCCATTGGTGGCACCCAGCGCTGTGGTTCAAGCCCGTCAGAGATTGGGCTGCGAGGCTGTACGACAAGTCTTCCATCTGACTCAGAAAAGTTGGCATGAGGCCGTGGATCACCCAACTTGGGCAGGCTTGCGTTTGCTGGGGGTCGACGGTGTCGTATGGCGAACGCCCGATACACCCGAAAATCGGGCGCGCTACGATTCCGCCAGCAACCAGCATGGCGACACCGGTTTCCCCCAGGTGCGCATGGTCTGCCAAATGGAGTTGACCAGCCACATGCTGATCGGCAGCGCGTTGGATGGCTATCGCAGCAACGAAATGAAACTGGCGGAGCAACTGATCGAAACCACGCCCGATCACTCGCTGACGCTGTTCGATCGCGGTTTTTACTCCTTGGGTTTGCTGCATCAGTGGCAGCAAGCAGGCATCGAGCGACATTGGCTGATGCCTCTGCGCAAAGGTGCGCAGTACGAAGTGATTCAGCGCTTGGGGCGCCAGGACGCTGTGGTCTCGTTGAGCACTTCGCCGCAGGCCCGCACGCAATGGCCGGGGCTGCCGGAGCGCCTGACCGCGCGATTGCTGAGCAAAACCGTCAAGGGCAAGGTTTGTCAGATCCTGACGTCGATGGCCGATCCGCTACGCTTCCCGTCCGACGAAATCGTCGACCTGTACAGCCAGCGATGGGAGATCGAATTAGGGTTTCGCGAGATGAAACAGACGCTGCTCAACAGCAGCTATACATTGCGTAGCAAGACGCCCGAGATGATCGAGCAGGAACTGTGGGGTGTGTTGCTGGGCTACAACCTGCTGCGCTACCAGATGGTGGAAATGAGCCGCCACTGTCCAGGTATTTACCCGTGCGAAATGAGCTTTACCGCGTGTACTTGGGCAATTTTAGGGTTTATCAACAGCGTTTCGGCCGACCGTTCCGGGAACATCCCCAAATATCTGGCCGAGCTGCACGCCTCTGCCCCGCATTATGTTCTGCCGCATCGACGGGAAGAGCGCATTTATCCCCGCGCCATAAGGCTCAAATCACCGAAATATCCGATCAGAAAGAAAAATGCCAGTCAGCTTAACTGACTGGCATTACACAAGGCGGGTCTCTTTTACGCGGCTTGAAGTTGCCGATCCATTGAAGCGATGCACTCGCGCATCTGCTCGCGGCACTGGGCAATCAGCAGCGGCATGTCATCCAGGCTCAATCCAGCCGTAGGAATCGCCGGTAACGAGCGGATCAGAATCTTCCCACTGCGCCAACGGTTCAATCGCATGTGTTTAACGTAACTGCTGACACACACCGGAACAATCGGCACCCCGGCGGCAATGGCCATTTGAAAGGCGCCTTTCTTGAACGGCAGCAACTCTTCGCCCAGGTTGCGCGTGCCTTCCGGGAAGACCCAGATCGAAGTGTCTTCATTCTGTAGCGTGTGAGTAGTGGTGAGCATCGACTGGCGCGCTTTCTGCGCATTGCCGCGATCGATCAGCACATTGCCTGCCAGCCAGAACAACTGACCAAACAGCGGCACCCACTTCAGACTCTTCTTGCCGATACACACGGTGCGGCGGGGCACCACGTTGCCGAACACGAACAGATCGTAGTTGGACTGGTGGTTGGCGATGATCACGCAGCTGTCGGGTTTATCCATCAGCGGTCCGACGTCGGCCTTCACCCGCAGACGCAAAATGCACATCGCCGGCCATGCATAAAGACGCGCGCACAAACGGCTGTTGTCCGGATTGAACGGTCGGCACAGGCCGAGAATCACTCCGAGCACACCAGCCAGAATAAAGTGCAGGCCCATCAGTAACATACGAAACACAAACAGCATTTACAGGCCCCACCGGGACAAAAGGTGGCGCAGTGTACGGATGTGCACTGTTTTCGGCAATTGTCGCTATAGAGGTGGGAGATAGGCGATGTTTGAGCGCATGTTTCCGACTTGTGGGTCAGACGCGATCTAGAGCGGTTTTAGGCTTTTCAACGGAGCGCGTAAGAAAAAGCCCGACACGACGGTCGGGCTTTTCGGTGCGGCACGTTTGGCTTTAAACCAAAATCTCCTGATCCTGGATGATCGCGTTGTCCAGCGTCTCCAGCAGCGCCTTGCGCACTTTGAGCTTGGTGTTCTTGTGAGCGGTCATGTTGATTTTCTTCAACTGACGAGCCGCCGCCAGCGCCGCGCCTTGCAGCTCTTCAGCCGACACCACCACGTCGAGGAAACCGGCATCCACGGCGCTTTGCGGATTAAACATCTCGCCATTGATGACAGAGCGGTGGAACGCCGACTTGCGCAGACGATCACGGGCCAACTCAATACCGGCGTGGTGCATGGTCATGCCGATCTGCACTTCGTTCAGACCAATGCTGAACGGGCCGTCGACACCAATGCGGTAATCCACCGACAACAGCAGGAACGCGCCCTTGGCCACCGCATGCCCAGGGCATGCCGCGATCACCGGGAACGGGTGCGCCAACAGACGACGGGCCAGCGTCGAACCGGCAGTCACCAGCGCCACGGCTTCTTTAGGACCGGAGGTCATCACCTTCAAGTCATAACCGCCCGACAGAATCCCGGGTGTACCGGTAATGATCACCACCGCACGATCAGTCACCGCCTGATCCAGCGCGGCGTTAAACGCAGCAATCACGTCTGGAGAGATGGCATTGACCTTGCCATTGCTCAAGGTCAGGGTCGCGATACCGTCTTCGAGATGGTAGGAAATCAACTCACTCATGACGCTATTCCTTTCAATAAAGTAGGGCAGACGTTACCCACCGCCGCAGGCCAGGTAAAGCGCCGTGACTGACCACCCAGTCACCCATTCCCCGCCCGGCAAGCGTCGCCCGCCGCACCAGCCGCGCATTCCCCTCTATATAGAGGAGGGCGCGAAGCCGGAGATTGGCGGGTTTGCCATGGATTGGAACCTGCTCGAACGACTAAAACGCTAAGCGCATGAAAATTCTGCAAAAAAAGTTTGCCATCGGAAAAGCTTTCGACTACATTAGCGCGCCTCGACAGACAGAACATGTTTGACGAGATACGGTGAAGTGTCCGAGTGGCTTAAGGAGCACGCCTGGAAAGTGTGTATACAAGAAATTGTATCGAGAGTTCGAATCTCTCCTTCACCGCCAAATTCGATGTAACCAAAACCCCTGATTTCGAGAGAAGTCAGGGGTTTTGTGGTTTCTGGTGTCTGGATTTTGTGGATGGCAATGTTATTGACCCAAGACCATCGGCGAAGGCGCTTCCGAAATTCATGTAGGACGGGGGATAGGAATGTGGGAAGTAATGATGGAAAGCCAGGTAGTTGGGTGCTTTCATAAGTTTCAGCGCCTGACACGAGCCGTTTCGTGAGGGGTATTCGCTTTGCGCCTTTAGGGTACAAAATGAATCAACGGCAAGGCACATGACGCGGCCTGTTATCTGGAAGGACGAACGCACGTTATGCAGGAAATTCACCATGGAACAGGCCGAACTGGAAAAGGCTCACGTGGAGATCGTCAAGCTGATGGCTGAGCAGCGCAAGCTGAACGCCGAGGCGGGGAAGATGACCCGTGAAGCTTTTTGGTATCCGGTGGCTGTAGCGACTGGGTTGATTGGCACGGTGGCCACTGTCACAACTGTGTTGGTCAAGCTGCTCTAGTACCTTGGCAGTAGCAGATGAACAAGGCGCTCCGCATCACGGCTGTGCAACGGGCGTGAGCTCTGTTAGACGACTTTGCAAGCACGGTCTTCGAGGGTGTCCCAGATTTTGTGTAAACGGGATTTCTGTTAAACCGACAACAGCCGCTTCCCGCCGCATTGCTATTTCCCTCTCCGCCGCGTTGATGAGTACCGTCTCCTTATTCGCCACTGCATCCACGACTAAGACTTTCCCCGATGCTGAAGCCAGCGACCCCGCAAAACTAGGCTGGATGGTCGGCTCGCCACCAAATGCAGATCGTACCGTGCGCTTCGAAGACGGCAGCTATTTCCAGTTCCCGGCGATGCGTTGGAGTGTCTCGAACTTCCGTCAACTGATGCCTACGATCAACATTTCACGGGGGCTCGGTGCACCGGTTCCATTGGTATCTGCGCTGCGCAAAGACATCGATACGATCAGCTTCGTCCCGCTTGGCGCGAAGGCTCCGATGACCTGGGATCAATCCCTCGCGGCCACCTACACCGACGGGATTGTGGTGATGCATCGCACGGTTTGGCGAGATGTTTCGTAATGACGGCCAGTTCAACGGTCAGCAAATCGTGCCCCAAGCGGTGGTCGACGACCATACGTCGCGGCGGTGACAAGCAGGCATTCGCCCTGGCGGGGTACTATTTGTTGAAGGGGTGGAGCTACTGTTCAATGTGGTGGGTGACCAACAAAGAAGGTGGAGCCTTCATGGCGCGCGGGGTCCATGGGCAACGCATCTATGTCGACCCGAAAGCCGAGATGGTGATTGTTCGCTACGCCTCCCATCCGGTCGCCAGTAACTCGGCTAACAATCCGGTTACCTTGCCGGCGTTTGATGCGTTGGCTCAACATCTGTCCAGGTTGCCTTGAGTAATTATCCCCGGACCCTGAAGAAGGAAATTTAATGATCACCACCACAACCCACACCATCGAAGGCCGACAAATCACCGCCTATCTGGACATTGTCAGCGCCGAGTCGGTGCAGGGTGTCAACGTTATCCGCGATATGTTCGCCGGGATGCGGGATTTTTTCGGTGGGCGCTCTCAGACATTGGAGCGGGCGTTGAAGGAAGCACGGATTCAGGCAACCGACGAGTTGAAGGAACGGGCGCGGGCACTTCAAGCTGATGCGGTGGTGGGGCTTGATTATGAGATCAGCATGCCGGCCGGGAAGGGCGGGATGGTGGTGGTGTTCGTGACCGGAACGGCGGTCAAGTTGAGGTGAATGTGTCACGAGGCCGTTCGTCGGGGATGCAGTAATCTGAACTACAAGTCCAGTAATGACTGGCTAGTCTCAGAAGCGTTGAAGGTCGATATTTTTCAGGCAAATAGGGCTTGCCGGTGTCGACCCTTTTTTGAGAGGGGAAAGGTATGGCTGATTCGTATATCGAAGACGACGGATCTGAGTTTCCGATCAACAATTGCATGCAGTGTGGTCAAGCGGAGTATGTATCGGGCTTTGGTGAAGACCGGGACCAGGTCGCCAAAGTGAAATACAAGGTGCCCCGAACCGAAAAGGCGAATTTCTTGCCCAAGAGGATGCCGCCTTCCAGGAAGTAGCCGTCAACCGGACAGCCCCCGCCATTGAGCGGGGTTTTCATTTTCACAAGTTCGGCTGTTGAGATTTGGACTACAGATACACAACCCGCAGTTGGTGTTTTTTTTCACAAACTTTTCACACCTACCTACGTAGGCTTAACTCATCCGTTAGAAAGCAGTACCTGGCCCGTTCCCCCAGCGGGCTTTTTTTTGCCTGTCATAAAACCTTTTCTAAAAACGCTGTCCAACCGTCGCCTATTGCGAGGTTGTACCCGTGCGTGTCTGGACTTTGTCTCCTCTAAAGCATTCAATCTCGCCCCTTTCGGTTACCCCTTTTTTTGAGGTTCTTGTCATGCGTTTAACACTGCCTGCTTTGGTTCTGGGGCTTTTGGTTGCTCAAGGTGCGATGGCCGCGGGTGATGGCACTGCCGCCATCGGTGGTGGTTTGGGTGGCGCGCTGGGTAATGTGGTTGGCCAGAGCATGGGCGGCAGCACCGGTGCAGCGATTGGTGCTGGTGTCGCGGGCGCGGCCGGCAGTGCTGTTGGAGCACGCAAAGGCAGCCGCACTAAAGCCGCCATTGGTGGTGGTGTCGGCGCGGCCGGCGGTTCGTTAATCGGCAACAGCCTGGGCGGCAAGACCGGTTCCACCATTGGCGCAGGCTTGGGCGGCGCATTGGGCGGCGGCGTGGGCAGCAACCTGGCCAAAGGTCACAAGCGTCACTGATCCTGATTGAACAGCTCAAAAAGCCCGGCTTGATGCCGGGCTTTTTGTATCTGGATATTTCTTATTCGCGCTCTTCGAATTTACAGCTGTCCAACGATCAGCGCTGGCGTGATGAAAAAGCTAAACTCACGCCATCCGTAACGCGTTCTCTTACCCCCGATACGGAATTTAGAGGTTCATATCATGCGTTTGACATTGTCCACGTTGGTTCTGGGACTTTTGGTCGCTCAAGGTGCAATGGCTGCCGGTGACGGCACCGCTGCAGTTGGCGGTGGTATTGGCGGTGCGCTAGGTGACGTGGTCGGCCGGCAAATGGGCGGCAGCACGGGTGCCGCGATTGGCGCCGGTGTAGGCGGCGCGGCAGGTAGCGCGGTCGGCGCGAACAAAGGCAGTCGCACAGAAGCGGCTATTGGTGGTGGTCTGGGGTCGGCCGGTGGCTCGGTGATTGGCAATAGCCTCGGTGGTTCTACCGGTTCGACCATTGGCGCAGGCCTGGGCGGCGCGGCGGGTGGGGCGGTAGGCAACAACTTGGGTAACGATAGCGGCAGTTCGCACTCCGGTAGCGGCCACAAGCATAAGCATAAAAACAAGCACAAGAACAAACATCACTGATTCGACATTGAGCTACACCAGAAACCCGGCCTAGCGCCGGGTTTTTCATTTCTGGTAGTAGGACTCTGGAACGTTTGGTCGTGGGCCGCCTCGAACTTCATACACCCCAGAATGTGAGGCGTGCCATGACTCCTGAAACCGAAGGCAAGGAAGAAAAAGGCCCGAGCGGGCTTCCGTTCATTAACGATCCTGGTAACGAAGACCCAGGCTCCCTGATGGATGACGCAACGGTGCCGCTCAATGATTCCGATGATGCGGGCGACGTCGGAAATATCGAGTTCGAAGACGAGGAAGAGGATGAGGACGAAGATTGACCCTGCTGTGCGATGGGTTCGACCGATCGTCTCTCTGATCGAACGCAATGCAGGGCGCGATCCTCGAAACCTCAGGGCCTGCTTTTCAGGCCCCACGAGAGGTGCTTTATGAACGCTGATCCGAAAGTCTCCGACATCGACGATACCCCCGAATATCCGCTGCCTTCACCGACCGATTCCCTGAGTCGTGATCAACGTCCGCCTGATGACGACACCGCTGTAGAGCAGTTGCCGTCTGATGAAGTGAAGCGCGGAGATGTTGAAGCTCACCCTGACGACCCGGACATTGCCGGTGACGACGGTTCAAACGAATCGAGCTGAATTTACGCTGTGGCTCTGCGCCGCTCGTCGATTGTGCGGCACCTTTGAAAAGCGATGGCTGCCAGAAATCAGGTACGCACCTTTTAAAGGAGATACACCATGATCAGGTCAAAATTGACGGCCCTGACGGTGATCGGCGTGTTGTCGGCCGGTTCAATGTCGGCGTTTGCTCAGTCCTCCGGCAGCGATGCACCTGTGGATAAGGGCGGGAGGCCACCGTACTCCGAAATGAATGCGGGCTCCTCGGACGGGAAGGCGTTGCCGCCTGGCACCATTGAGGGTGGGGATGGTGGTGATGCAAACGGGAGTAGCACCAGCCCGGAGAAGGGAAACGGGGCGATGAGTGGTGGAGGTTCGAGTGGGAGCGGTTCTGGGAGTAGGTCTGGAGGATCCGGTAGTTCCGGGATGAGTGGAAGCGGGAGCGGTGGGAGTTCTGGGTCTGCGGGAGGAGGCGCGGGTGGTGCTGGTGGGAGTACGAGAGGTTCGGGTGATTAAGTAACTCAATATTTGCAACTGAATGCCCAGTAAACTGCTGGGCATTTTTGGCTCACCCTAATCCGTTGAAGCTTGAGATTTCGCTAATAGCGATTTGAGCTCAGGTTCAACCTCTTCGTGTGGGGTTGAGTTTATGATCTCAATTATCGCAGACGCATATTTGCTTTCTATTGCGACCTCGGCCCAGTCCAATTCGTAAATTGCGATTGTGCGGGCGTCAATATATGAAGAATCCATGAGGACAAGTTTCATTATTTCAATCGCTTCTGGTGAGCGGTTTTCTCCTAAGGAAACGATACAACGCTGCTGCCAGTATTCAGCTTTGCTTAACACTGTTGCTGCAAGTTTTATCCAATCCTCGGCTGCAAAATCACACAACACCACTTTGGCCACAAGCTCGCTGGAATAGGCAGTCCAGTTGGAGTTTTCTGAATCACCCATCCAAGTCTCAAACTTTTGAAAAATGTCATTCTTATCTTCTGGCCTCACGGCTTACCTCCCGTTGGATAGGATGAGGTGATCTGATCGTTTTCTTTAATCACTTGCCATTCGACGCCATCAATGACTTTTGTGTGTTGGGTGATTTTCATTCCAGCCTCATCGCGAATGATTGCACCTGGCGCACGTGCCACCTCATCTGTAGCTCTTAGGATCTTTTCGTCACTCCAGTTCTCCGGCGCAAACGTATGTCGATTAGGTGATTTAGCGGCCGACCAGCCTACTGTTCCATCTTTACGCTCCAGAATCATCTTGAAATTTTTTGCGCTGATGGTGCCATCTCTATTCGTCTGAAGTACGTCCACTTGATACTCCGGGGAGTTAAGTACTTTTGCGGAGTGCCCACCAATAGGGCTGTTATGCCTAGGGCTCCGAATCCCGTACAGAATCTTTTTCTGCATTGCGGCTGAGATGGTTCCTGAATAGGGGAGGTCAGGCTCTCCATCATTTATTTTAGTGTTGCCTGTCTCATCCGGAGGTAGGCAATTTCCTGTTCCCGCCTGTGGGCAATTCTCACTCAACCCCAGCGGATCAACCCACCCCGTCGGGTTCCGCGTGTACCGATACCCGTTAATCCCACCCGCCAACCTACTCGGATCCGGCGTCAAATACCGTCCAACATCCGGATTGTAGTAGCGATGCCGGTTGTAATGCAGGCCGGTCTCCGCATCGAAATACTGCCCCTGAAACCTCAACGGCTGATCAAGCACCTGATGAGTGTCGCGGTTGAGGCGAGTCAGGCGGCCATAGGCTGTGTATCGGGCGGCCCAGATGATGTCGCCGCTGTAATCGGTGAGTTCTTGCGGTGTGCCGAGGTGGTCGAGTTGCTAGTAGAACGGGCAGGCCTGATGTGGGCCTTTGCCGTCGAGCATGGCCAGCGGGCGGAAGCTGCCCGGTTCGTAGACGTAGCTGCGGTAATGCTCGCGGCTGCTTTCGGCGACGAGGTGGTCGCCCTGCCAGAAGAACTCGGTGGTGTTGCCGTCGACGGTTTTGCTGATGCGACGGCCGAAGGCGTCGTAGCGGTAGGTCGCCTGGCTGCCGTTGGGCAGGGTGGCGCCGATCAGCCGATGTTGGCAGTCGTAGCGGTACTCGGTGACCAGTTTTTGCCCGGTGCCGCGGCGCTCGCGGATCAGGTTGCCAAAGGCGTCGTAGTCGTAATGGCGGTCGCCTTGCATCAGCAGACGATTGCCTTTGACGGTCGCGGCGCCGGGGCGGTCCTGCATCAGCAGGTTGCCCGCCGGGTCGTGGGCGAAGGTTTCCGGTGGGTCGTCGCGGGTGTGGCGGACGCGGATCAGGCGGTTGAGCGGGTCGTATTGGTGGCTGCGTTGGCCGTGTCGCGTGTCGGCAATGTAGTCGAGGTTGCCGTTGGCGCTGTAGGCATAGTCGCGGCGATACAGCGGTTGGAGGTGTTGCCTGACAGAGTGGGCTTTCAGACGGCCCTGGTCGTCATACTGATAATCGCTGAGCAACAGGCCTTGTTGGCGGTTTAGTTCGCGCCCGGCGAAGAAGGTATGCGACGTCAGTCGGGTGCCGTTGAGGTCGATGGCCGTCAGCGCGCCGCCTTTGGCGTGGTGGTAGTGGAGTTTGCTGTTGTCCGGCAGGCGCAGGCGATTCAGCTGACCGCAGGCGTCGTAGCCATAATGCAAGGTGCCCCAACCTTGGTGTTCGCTGATCAGCCGGTCTTGCTGGTCGTATTCGAACTCCAGCGGGTGATCGTGGCCGTCGTCGACGCTGACCAGTCGGCCGAGGCTGTCGTAGCGGTATTCAACCTTGATGCCGTCGGGCAAGGTTTTGACCAGCAGGCGTCCGGCCGAATCCCGCTGATAAGCCGTCACCAGCTGCGAACCGTCCTCGCCGAACTCGGTTTTCTCCAGCAGATGGCCGTTGAGGTCGTACGCGTACGCCGTGCGTTGGCCGTCGAATCCGGTTTCCTGTCGGATCAAGCCATTGGGCGTGTAGTCCAGCAGATATTTTTCGCCGGACTCGTTTTCGATTTCCGTGAGCAACAGCTGGGCGTTGTCGTAGCGGTACTTCAGTTGGGTGCCGTCGGCATTGATGCGGCGGCTGACCAGGTGCAGGTCGTCGATGTATTCGTAGCGGGTGACGCGGCCCAGTTCATCGCGTTCGGCGGTGATTTTTCCGTAGGCGTTGTAGCTGAAGGCGCGGCTCGCGCCTGTAGGAAGCGTCGTCTGGATCAGTCGTCCAACGGCATCCCATTGGTAGTGGGTAACGGCGCCGTGTTCATCCTGTCGGGTAATCTGCCGCCCCAACGCATCGTAAGAAAACCGCCGCACACCACCGTCCGGCAGCGTTTCTTCAACCAACTGCCCCAAGCCATTCCAAACGAACACATGCCGACTGTTGTCCGGGTAACGGATCGACAGCAGCTGCCCTTTTTCGTCGTAGTGAAAGTGACTGACATGGCCGTCAGGGTCGGTCGCTTCGGTGACGTCACCGTGCGCATTACGCTGATATTTCCACACCGCTTTACCGCGGTACCGCGCATGCAGGAAACCGTTGCGGTACTCGTAGGTCGTCGGCTCGTCTTCCGGCGGAATCAGCGCGATAAGCCGTCCGACTTCGTCATAACGGTATTCGGTGACGGCGCCGAGCGGATTCTGCTCAGCAAGCAACCGACCTTGATCGTCGTAGGCCTTGAGGTGTTCGCCGCCGTCCAGCTCGACCTTGCGCACCAGCCGCGCGCGGTCGTCGTGCTCGTAAATCTCTTCGCTACCGTCGGCGTTTTTAACCCGCACACTGCCGTTGTCGTCCCAGACATAACGCGTGTCCATCTGCGAAAAAGTCGCCCAATGCCGCACGCACCGGGCCGCCTTACCGGCACGTTCCCACTCCCAGAAGAAACTCGCCCCACCGGCCAACTGCCGCTGCAGAATCACCTGCTGATCGTCGTAGTCGTAGCGTTCGCTTTCGCCGGCGGCATTGGTCGCTTCGATCAAGCGATGACGAGCGTCATAGCGGTAGGCAACCAGTGTGTGCTCGGTACGCCAGACGTCTTCCAGGGTGTCGGCCGGATAAAAACACTGATACTCGACGGCGACGATGTGCCGGCGCTCATAGCGCAGTAGAAGGGAACGCCCTACGCCGTTATCGAGGCGTTTGATCCTGTCAGAAGTGTCCCGCTGCGCCGTCAGCCGATTGCCATAGGCATCGCTGATGGCCGTCAGACGTCCTGCACGAAAGTGGAAAAAACGCGTTTTTTCGCCAGCTTGCGCGAGGATCAATTCTTCGGGTTCATCGCCGAGATAAATCGCCGCCCGCGACAGGCTATTGTGAATCGTCGGGCGCTCGATATTCGGTAGCGGAAAGGTCGTACGACGGTTTTCGTGGTCGATCCAGATGACGGTGTCGCCATCGATTTCCAGGTGATGGGCGAGTGAGTGACTCCAGCCGAATCCGAGCCCGCAATCGATCTCCACCGCACTGGTGCGATAGAGCCGGGTGAAGTCGAACGGCAAAATACCGTCAAGTGAACCGTCGGTCAGCGTGAGCAGTTCCTCGCCCGTGACCATCGATACCGGACAGCCATTGGTACAGGTCAACGGTCCGCAATCGGCGCTCTCACCGTTGGGGTTTTTCGCCTGCTCCGGGGCATCATCGCGATGTTCCTGCCTGCCAATCCTGGTCATGGCTTCAGACTTGTCGCGAGCAATGGCCACCGGATTCTTCACCAACAGAACTGGCGCAACCCCGGCGGTGATTTGCAACGACACGGCGGGCGCAGGTTTGATCGGTGCATTCCGGGCATTGACCATCAGCGGTTTGAGCGCGCCAGCGTGGGCTGTCAGGTCGGACCTGGCGGTGAGCTCAGCCAATCGCAAACTGGCGGCCGCCAGCCATTGCCGGGTCTGCGGGGACTTGATCCCGGACAGCACCTTCTCACTCAGGCGCAACTCCAGTCCCGCAGGACCGGTAAGGCACACGAGCAGGAAACTGATCAATATCTCCGTACGAATTTCCGCCACGACTTCGGCGATGTACTGCGGCGGCAGCATCCTCAGCCAACTGGTGAACGCCGCGAGATGAATGAACATCAACGGCTCGTCGCTCAGCATCAGCAACACCTTGGCGATGGACTCCGCCGAAGCGTTCAGCAGCGTTTCAAGCTCGGATCGGGTCAGGTATTCGAGGAGTTTTTCGCTGTTGGCTTGCAGGTCCGCGATCAGGGCGTAAATCTGTTTCACGTCATCCCACAAACCGTTCAGCGAGTTCTCGAAGCCGCGCCAATCGGCTTGTTGCAGCATGCCGTAGCGCTTGATGAAACCGACCTGGGAGAACCCGGCCCACGCTGGTTCGAACTCGGTCGTCCATTCGTTGCGCAACCAGCGTTCCAGCTCGCCGATGACGCCCTGATAGGAGGCGTAAAGTGCTTTGACGTGATCAGCGGATACATCGGGAAAGAAGGTGATGCGATAACGCTGGCCGCGCTGGCAATCGCGGATTTCCAGGATGCCGCTGGGGCCGATCTCGTCGTAGATCGGCTCGCCGAACGTCTGTTCACCCGCCACATCGGAAAGCAAAGGTTCAAGCATCACCGGCGTATTGCCGATCGGCACGAAACGCGCTGCCTCAAACATATGCACCAGGGTCAACGGACCGCTGGCCTGGCACGCGGCGACAGTCGCACTGACAGGCGTGGTCGAATTCTTCGGCGCGCTTAGACGGACTTCATTGCCGACCTTGAATACTTGCTCGACATCCAGGGCCTTGCCGGTCCAGAAACTTTCAGCCCAGGCATCGTAGTCATTGAGGCAGAGCCGAAAGTCATCGAGCAGCGCTTCGACATCCGGGTGCTCAGGGTCCATGGCGGCGACCACCAGCAGCCCGATGGTATTGTTCAAGGCCAGGAGGTTGTCAGGTATGAACATTCGCAGTCCCTCGCGCGGATCAATTCAGAGCGCGAGACTTTGCGGGGGATCGGCGGGGAAAGAAGTCGGGAAAGTAAGTGTTTGGTGTAGGGGAAATCGCTAAATGACGGAGAGCACTTCGGCGCAGGTTTTAGTACCACTCAGGCATTGCCCGTTGCCCTATGCCAGTCGCGGTCGCTATGCTGCTGAATCCTTTAATCGATCGCGGACCCGGCCGTACCTGAGCCGCCTCTGGGATGTCATAGAAAACGGATCAGATGCGATGAATGCACCGCTGAATGAATTCGGCCCGATCAAGGCCGTGATTTTCGATATGGACGGCTTGTTGCTGGACACCGAGGGCATTTACACCGAGGTCACGTCCATGATTGCCGCGCGTTACGGTCGGGTCTTCGATTGGAGCGTCAAACAGCACATCATCGGCCGTGGCGCGGGTGATCTGGCGCGTTATGTGGTCGAGGCGCTGGACCTGCCGATCACCGCCGAAGAGTTCCTGGTGATCCGCGAACCGCTGATGCGTGAGCGTTTTCCTACAGCGCTGGCGATGCCTGGCGCGCAGGAGCTGGTTCGGCATTTGAAGGCCAACAACATTCCGATCGCGGTGGGCACCAGTTCGTCGCGTCAGTCGTTCGGCCAGAAAACCACGTTGCACCGCGACTGGTTCGCGCTGTTCGATTTCATCGTGACGGCCGATGATCCTGAAGTCGGCGCGGCCAAACCGGCACCGGACATCTTCCTCACGGCGGCGCGGCGCCTGGGTGTAGCGCCTGAAGATTGCCTGGTGTTCGAGGATTCACCGTTCGGTGTCACGGCGGCGAAAGCGGCGGGGATGACCGCGATTGCGATCCCGGATGCGGCGATGGCTGACGAAAAATACGCACACGCCGATGGCATTCTTCGTACGCTGAAAGCGTTCAATCCGAGCGCTTGCGGTTTGCCAGCGCTCGAATGGGCTTAAAGCTGCGTACATGAAAACGCCGGCAACCTGGTCAGGGTTGCCAGCGTTTTTTTATGCGTGATTCAGAACATCAGGCGCCGAAACCACCGTCGATGGTCAGGCTGGCACCGGTGATGTAGCCGGCTTCGGGACCCACGAGGTAGGCGACGAAACTGGCGATTTCTTCCGCTTTACCGTAACGACCCACCGCCATCAATGGGATCAGGCTTTCGGCGAAGTCACCACTGGCGGGGTTCATGTCAGTGTCAACCGGGCCCGGCTGCACGTTGTTGATGGTGATGCCGCGCGGGCCGAGGTCACGCGCCAGGCCTTTGGTCAGGCCGACCAGCGCCGACTTGCTCATGGCGTAAGGGCCACCTCCGGCGAACGGCATGCGGTCGGCGTTGGTGCTGCCGATGTTGATGATGCGACCGCCTTCGGTCATGTGTTTGGCTGCGGCCTGGGTGGCGATGAATACGCTGCGCACGTTGATCGCGAGGGTCTGGTCGAAGTCTTCGAGTTTGAAATCTTCCAGCGGTGCAACGGCCAGCACGCCTGCGTTGTTGACCAGAATGTCCAGGCGGCCAAAGGCTTTTACGGTGGCGGTCACGGCGTTGCGGATGGCCTCGGCGTCGGCGCTGTCAGCCTTGATGGCGAGGGCT
Source organism: Pseudomonas sp. PMCC200344 (assembly GCF_030053095.1). Lineage (NCBI taxonomy): Bacteria > Pseudomonadati > Pseudomonadota > Gammaproteobacteria > Pseudomonadales > Pseudomonadaceae > Pseudomonas > Pseudomonas sp. PMCC200344. The sequence goes on from NZ_CP125618.1 coordinate 2,072,896, forward strand.
TTGCCGCCGTCACCGGTGATGCTGTTTTGCAATTCTTCGGCTTTGGCCGTGGAGCTGACGTAGGTGAAGGCCACTGTCGCGCCTTCAGCGGCCAGGCGTTTGACAATGGCGGCGCCGATACCGCGGGATCCGCCTTGAATCAAAGCCACTTTGCCGCTGAGGTTCTGAGTAGTCATATCGATCTCCAGAGTCCCGAGGCGAGATGTCTCGGTTGATGGAGCCCAGTATCGATTCAGGATTACCGGCTGTGTAGACGGTAATTGCGATAGTCTGTGTAAACCAGAAGTTTATAGTGGTGCTTATGGAAACCTTCAGCAGTATCGAATGCTTCGTGCGCAGTGCCGAGGTCGGCAGCTTCGCCGAAGCCGCGCGCCGCCTGAGTCTGACCCCGGCGGCGGTGGGTAAGAGCGTCGCCAAACTTGAGGCGCGACTGGGTGTGCGGCTGTTTCAGCGCAGCACTCGCAGCCTGACGCTCACTGAAGCGGGTCATCGGTTTCTCGGTGAAGTGAGTTCCAGTCTTCACACGATCCAGAATGCCGTGGCCAATCTGGCCAGCGCCGAGGGGCTACCTGCGGGGACGTTGAAGGTCAGCATGGGTACCGTGTTCGGGCGTTTGTACATCGTGCCGTTGCTCGGGGAGTTTCTGCGACGCTTTCCGGCGATCAACCCGGACTGGCATTTCGATAATCGTCAGGTCGATCTGATTGCTCAGGGGTTCGATGCGGCGATTGGTGGGGGATTCGAGCTGCCGCAGGGGGTGGTGGCGCGTAAGCTGACGCCGGCGCATCGGGTGTTGGTAGCATCAGCCGACTATCTTGCAGGGCGTGAGGTGATTGCCGAGCCCGATGATCTGAAGCATCACGATGGCATCCTGATTCGATCGCCGCAGACCGGTCGTGTGCGTTCCTGGCAATTGACCAGTCGCACCCAGCAACACAGCCCGCTGACGCTCAAGGCGCGGATGACCATGAGTGATTCGGAGGCGGCCTGCGCCACGGCCGCCCAAGGGTTGGGCATTGCGCTGGTGAGCATGCCGTTTGCCGTGGGCTACCTGGAGGCCGGGACCTTGCAGCGGGTGCTGCCGGACTGGTATGTCGACGATGGCAACATTTCGATTTATTACGCGGAGCACAAACTGCTGCCCGGCAAGACCCGGGCGTTTGTGGATTTCGTCATTGAGCAGTTTGCGGAGCAGGGGTTGGGGCAGCGGTTCAGTGCACTATGAGCCGGCTTCAAAACCGAGGCGCGGCCTTCGCGAGCAGGCTCGCTCCCACATTGGATTTGTGAACGACACAGACCCATTGTGGGAGCGAGCCTGCTCGCGATGAACGATGACGCGGTCTACCTGCCAAACCGCCCAGGCCAGCCAATAATTTTCTTCGGCCGCGGCGTCGCATAAGTCCGCACTTTCGACGTCGACAATCCCAATCGCACCAACGACTCGGCAATCGTCACCGCCGCCGTCACACCATCCACCACCGGCACGCCAGTGCGCTGACGAATCTGTTCATCCAGCCCGGCCATGCCGCCGCAGCCCAGGCAAATCACCTCGGCCTTGTCTTCAAGCACGGCCAATTCCGCCTGACGAATAATTGCCTCCAGCGCACGCTCGGGATCGGATTCCAGTTCCAGCACCGCCAAACCACTGGCCCGCACCGACGCGCAACGGTCCCAGAGTCCGGACAGTTTGAGGCGATCCTCGATCAATGGGACGGTGCGGTCCAGCGTGGTGACCACCGAGTAGGCATGGCCGAGGAACATGGCGGTACTGGCCGCCGCATCGGTTATGTCCACCACCGGCACGTTGAGCAACTCCTGCAAACCCTCGCGGCCGTGCTCGCCGTAACCGGCCTGGATCACGGCATCGAAGGGTTGGTCGTAGGACATCACCCGGTCCATCACCGCGATAGCAGCCAGATAACTTTCGAAATTGCCTTCGATGGAGTCAGCACCGAAGTAGGGCGTCAGGCCGATGATTTCTGTGCCGGGCGCGGCCACGGACTGAGCCGAGCGTGCGATGGCCTGGGTAATGGACTCGGTGGTGTTGACGTTGACCACGAGAATTCGCATGGGAAGTCCTTATAACAGGTGGTTCTGCGGCCCCAAGGTGCCGGGCCGCCAAGGGGTTAATGACTGACGTTATCGACGGCGATGGCTTCGCCGCTGACGTCTGCGTAATGGGGCTGCCGTTTGGCGATGATCAGGTAGAGCATCCCGGCAATCCCGGCCCCAATCAGCCAGGAGAAGGGCGATACGCTGTCGAAGCCCGGGACCAGCGCCAGGACGATGGCGATCAGCGCGGCAGGAATGAACGCCGCGACGGCGCGTAAATTGACTCCGCGGCTGTAGTAATAAGCGCCGTTGGGGTCTTCGCTGTACAACTGCGGCACGTTGACCTGACCTTTTCGTACGAGCCAGTAGTCGACCATGATCACCCCGTACAACGGGCCGAGCAGGGCGCCAAGGCCGGACAGGAAATACACGATCACCAGCGGGCTGTTGTAGAGGTTCCACGGCAGGATCAGCACCGCGATGGTCGCGCTGATCAGCCCGGCGCGGCGGAACGTCAGGTATTTGGGCGCCAGATTGCTCAGCACGAAGGCCGGAGCGACGAAGTTGGCCATGATGTTCACCGCCACGGTGACGATCAGGAACGCCAGGCAGCCGAGCACCAGAAAGAAGGTGTTGGGGATCGAGGCAATAATTTCCGTCGGGCTTTCGATGATCCGTCCATTGATCTGAAATTGCGCGCCGCAGAGCAGGACTGTGATGCAGGCGAACACCAGAATATTTACCGGCAGGCCCCAGAAATTGCCGACCTTGATGGTCTTGCGGCACGGTGACGAGCGAGCGAAGTCGCAGAAGTTGAGGATCAGCGTGCCGTAGATCGACAGCCACAACGCACCACCGGCAAAGATGTTGCGCCACATCTCGCCGCCGGTCAGCGGTTCGCGGATCGACCAGGCGATGGTCGCGTTGGCCTGAAAGTACATCCACCCGGCAAGAGCGGCGACGGTCAGCAGAATCACTGGCCCGGCGAACGCTTCGTAGCGCCGCACCATTTCCATGCCATAGGCGAGAATCGCCAGTTGCACGAACCAGATCGCCACGAAGCACACCCAGCCCAGGCTTGATAGGCCGAGGATTGAGTTGTGGTCGTAGTCAGCGAAACCTGGATGAACCGCTGTCAGCAGTACCCGAAAGACCACCGAGGCCAGGTACGTCTGAATTCCGAACCAGGCGATGGCGATAACGGCACGAATCAACGCAGGAATCTGCGCCCCGTGAATGCCGAAACTGATCCGGCTGATGACAGGAAACGGCACGCCGGTTTTTTGCCCCATGTAACCCGAGAGGTTCATGAAGCAATACACCAACGCCGCGCCGATCCCCAGGGACAGCAGGATTTGCCAGCCGCCCAGTCCGAGCGCATACAGCCCGATGGCGAATGAGTAATTGGCGATGTTATGAACGTCGTTGGTCCACAGGGCGAAAATGCTGTAGCGGCCCCAACGTCGACCTTCGGCTTTGGTCGGCGCCAGGTCCTTGTTGTGCAGGCGGGGGCTGAGTACGACGGGTTCTTGAAACGTTTGGTCGTGAGGGGTTGAAGTGGGTGGGTGGGAGGGCAGATCCAGCGCGATGTTGTTGTTGGAGAGGCTAGTACGCATTCCGGCAGGCTCCGAGCTTGGCGTCGCGATGACTGTGCATGAGCGTTGGCTCGACAAATCTTCGTCGCGGGCAGTCAGCATCATTGGTTACGGGGCATCTGCAGCCTGTACGGGATAGGGCGCTTCAGGCTTGCGGATCTAAAATGTGTGTATGTTTTGATGTGGTTGTATACAAAACATGTATGCATTTAAGCCAAATCCATGCCAGTCAGCGATCTATGAATTTCACCGTTAATTTCGTTTTGTTATCTGTTTGCGATAAGTATCTGAAATAAAGGCGATAAAAATTGACTGTTTGAACAGGTATTTATTTTTCAGTGGGATGTGTATGAAAGGTCGACTGAGGAAGTCTGAAGAGGGGCGTGTAACTTTTTGGGGCGCTGAAATGAAAAGTGCACACACAAATGGCACCTATGGTGACATTCGTGTGTACACATTTATTGAGGCGGTTTTCAAGCCTTGGATTTGCTGATGATGTTGCCCGCATGCAGACCGCATTCCTTCTGCGTCGCTTCTTCCCACCACCAACGACCTTCGCGCTCGTGCTGGTTCGGCAACACCGGACGGGTGCAGGGCTCGCAGCCGATGCTGATGAACCCGCGTTCGTGCAGGCTGTTGTACGGCAGCTCCAGCATGCGGATGTAACCCCAGATCTCTTCACTGGTCATTTGCGCCAGTGGGTTGAATTTGTACAGGGTGCGTTCTGGAGTAGAGAACGCGGTATCAATTTCCAGCACCGCGACGGCGCTGCGAGTTCCAGGGCTCTGATCACGACGCTGCCCGGTGGCCCAGGCCGTCACCCCCGAGAGCTTGCGACGTAGCGGCTCGATCTTGCGGATGCCGCAGCATTCGCCATGGCCGTCCTTGTAGAAACTGAACAGGCCTTTTTCCTTCACGAAAGGTTCGAGCTTGGTGTAGTCCGGCGACACCAGTTCGATGTCGATCTTGTAGTGCTCGCGCACCTGATCGATGAAGCGGTAGGTCTCGGGGTGCAAGCGGCCGGTGTCGAGGCTGAACACTTTGACGTTCTTGTTCAGCTTCCAGGCCATGTCCACCAGCACCACGTCTTCGGCGCCGCTGAAAGATATCCACAGGTCATCGCCAAACTCAGCGAACGCGAGTTTCAGGATGTCCTGTGCGGATTTGTTGGCATAGGTCGTGGCGAGTTCCACGACGTCGAACGTTGGGCTCATCAGGGCGGCTTCCTACAGGTCGGTGGCGCTGGGCGCTCTATATGGGGCTGATGGTAACAAAATCCTGCTGCTGCTGGCGCGCCCTCTGCGTTGCACCCGCCAGCCTGAGTCGCTAGAGTTCGGCAGTCCTTTTGCTCGCTCGACTCAATAATCAATACAAATGGGAGTGTCTTGTGGAAATTGCCTGTCTGGATCTTGAAGGTGTACTGGTCCCGGAAATCTGGATCGCCTTCGCCGAAAAAACCGGGATTGAATCCCTCAGGGCTACCACCCGGGACATCCCCGACTACGACGTGCTGATGAAGCAGCGCCTGCGGATCCTCGACGAGCACGGCTTGAAACTCGCTGATATTCAGGAAGTGATCGCCACGCTCAAGCCACTGGATGGCGCCATCGAGTTCGTCAACTGGCTGCGTGAGCGCTTTCAGGTGGTGATTCTGTCGGACACGTTCTACGAGTTCTCCCAGCCGTTGATGCGTCAACTGGGCTTTCCGACATTGCTCTGCCATCGCCTGATTACTGACGATTCCGGTCGGGTGACGAGCTATCAATTGCGTCAGAAAGATCCCAAGCGCCAGTCGGTTTTGGCCTTCAAGAGCCTTTACTACCGGGTGATCGCGGCGGGGGATTCCTACAACGACACTACGATGCTGGGTGAGGCGGATGTGGGGATTCTGTTTCATGCGCCGGACAATGTGATTCGCGAGTTTCCGCAGTTCCCGGCGGTGCACAGCTTTGAAGCGCTGAAGCAGGAGTTCATCAAGGCTTCGAATCGGGCGTTGAGTTTGTAGTTGTTTTCAAGGACGCCTTCGCGGGCAAGCCTCGTTCCTACAGGTGATCACCGGTCACAGTAGGAGCGAGGCTTGCCCGCGAAGCTTTTAAAGGTTTTTCAGGGTGTCGAGCAATACCTTCACCTTGGTTATCGACTCCTGATACTCAGCCTGCCACTCAGAATCCGCGACGATTCCGCCACCGCCCCAGCAACACACCTGCCCATCCTTGACCAGCAAACTGCGAATCGCGATCGAGCTGTCCATCTCGCCGCGCACGTCCAGATAGAGCAAAGATCCGCAGTACAACCCACGACGCGTCGGCTCCAGTTCGTCGATGATCTGCATCGCGCGAATTTTCGGTGCACCGGTAATCGAGCCGCCAGGGAAGCTGCCGGCGATCAGGTCCAGCGCATCCCGGTCATCCGCCAGCTCTCCGGTGACGCTGCTCACCAGGTGATGCACGTTCGGGTAGCTTTCCAGGATGAACAACTCCGGGACCCGCACCGAACCGATACGGCAAGTCCGGCCGAGGTCATTGCGCAGCAGGTCGACGATCATCAGGTTTTCTGCGCGGTCCTTGGGGCTGGCCAGCAGTTCGGCGGCGTTTGCCGCATCTTCGGCAGCGGTCAGTCCGCGAGGGCGGGTGCCTTTGATCGGGCGGGTTTCCACATGGCGTTCGCTGACTTTGACGAAGCGTTCTGGCGACAGACTCAGTACCGCACCGCCGTCAGGCAAGCTCTGAAAACCGGAAAATGGCGTCGGGCACGCCGCCCGCAGCGCGCAATACGCGGCCCAAGGATCGCCCTGGCACTGCGCGCGGAAACGCTGGGCGAAGTTGACCTGGTAACAGTCGCCGGCCTGGATGTATTGCTGAATGCGTTCGAGCGCGTGGCGATACTCGTCAGGGCTAAGGTCGGCCTTCATCGGGGCTTTCAACTTGAAAGGCTCGACTGCTTCAGCCGTAGGCTTACTGAATAGCGTGATCAGACGCTGACGTTCGCTGTCGATCAGCGACGGGTGGAAGACCAACTGACTTGTACTCAGTTGGTGATCGCTGATCAGTGCCCAGTCATACAGCCCAAAGCGTGCATCGGGCAGTTGCAGATCGTCCTGCGCCTGACTCGGCAGGTTTTCCAGATGCCGACCGAAGTCGTAGCTCAGGTAACCGATGAGGCCGCCAGCGAAGGGCAAATCGTAAGGAGCAGCCGCTTCACCGAGTCGTGTCAGATTATCGCGAAGGCGTTGCAGGAAATCGCTGCCACTTTCGTCAGGCAATACTGCTATTTGCTCCAGCGGCCAGGCACTGAGCAGGTCATAACGTCCACGCTCGGCACTCGGCCGGCCACTGTCGAGCAGCACGGCACCGGGGGCATGACGAATCGCCGCGAAGTACTCGGCAGGGTTGGCGCGATAGGGGAGCGGGTGTACGGAACAGGTCAACATGGGCGGGGCAGATCAGCCAACGAGGCGAGGGTGGCGATTGTAGTCTCCTCGGGGAATTGCTCCTAGAGGGGATGTCGGGGATTGGCAGGTTGGTGGAGGTTCAGGATTTGTGTCGGATTCAAAAGCCACCCCTCACCCCAGCCCTCCCGAAACGTCGGACCGCCCCAGTGGGGAGAGGGGGAAAGGGAGCAGATTGGGGGCTTTTCAAAACTTGAGTTCGGCTCGGGCTTTCAGGTCGACGCAGCTCCAAGAACACCTCGGTCAGTCCCCTCTACCTCTGGGAGAGGGTTAGGGTGAGGGACGATTTCAGCCCTCAACCGCAGGAATATGCCCAAACATTTCCTGAACAAACTCAACCCGCTCCTGCACCGTCTCAACAACCCCGCGAGCCTTCAACTCTTCAATTCGCGCCTCGACCGCATGGGTACGCAACGTCAGCCCACAATCATTAGCAATCTGAATGTTCAACCCAGGCCGTGCGTTGAGCTCAAGAATCAGCGGCCCTTTCTCCTGGTCCAGCACCATGTCGACACCGATATAACCCAGCCCGCACAGCTCATAGCAGCCCGCGGCAAGTTTCATGAAACCGTCCCAGTAGGGCAGTTGCACGCCATCCACTGCGTTGGTGGTGTCCGGGTGTTTGGTGATGATGTTATTCAGCCAGGTGCCGCGCAGGGTCAGGCCGGTGGCCAGGTCCACGCCCACGCCGATGGCGCCCTGGTGCAGGTTGGCCTTGCCGCCGGACTGGCGGGTGGGCAGCCGCAGCATGGCCATCACCGGATAGCCCATCAGCACGATGATCCGAATGTCCGGCACGCCTTCATAGCTGATGCTCTTGAAGATCTGGTCCGGGGTCACGCGGTACTCGATCAGCGCCCGATCCCGGTGACCGCCCAGGGAATAGAGGCCGGTCAGGATGCTGGAGATATGGTGCTCGATTTCCTCATGGCTGATGATCTTGCCGGACACTGTGCGATAGCGCCCCTCGAACCGGTCGGCAACCACAATGATGCCGTCACCGCCCGCGCCTTGGGCCGGTTTGATCACGAAATCGTTGCGCCCACCGATGATGTCGTTGAGGTTGTCGATTTCTTTTTCGGTGGAAATCACGCCATACAGTTCCGGCACATGAATGCCGGCGGCGATGGCGCGTTCCTTGGTGATGATTTTGTCATCGACAATCGGGTACAGACTGCGCTTGTTGTACTTGAGCACGTAGTCTGCGTTACGCCGATTGATCCCCATGATGCCCCGGGCTTCCAGGGCCTTCCAGGTCTTCCAGAAGCCGAACATCAGGCGTCAGCCTTCTTCAGGAAGGCCTTGAAACGCACCAGTTCGGTCAGGCGGTAGCCGCGATAACGCCCCATCGCCAGCATGAAGCCCACCAGGATCAACAGGATCGCCGGGAAGGTGAACACGAAGTAAACCAGCTCTGGCACGCTCATGATCAGGTGCGCCAGGGTGGCCGCGAACAAGGTGCCGATCGCCACTTTCATTGCATGCCCCGAACCGCGTTCTTCCCAGGTAATCGACAGGCGTTCGATGGTCATGGTCAGAATCACCATTGGGAACAGCGCCACCGACAACCCGCGTTCCAGGCCGAGTTTATGGCTGAGCAGGCTGATCGCCGCGATCAGCACCACCACGAAAGTCAGCACCACCGACAGCCTCGGCAGCATTTGCAGCTTCAAGTGTTCAAGGTAGGAGCGCAGCGACAGGCCCAGCGCCGTGATGATGGTAAACAGCACGATACCGAAGCCGAGCTGGGTTTCCCTGAAGGCGAGGGCGATCAGCACGGGAGTAAAGGTGCCGAGGGTTTGAATGCCGATCAGGTTGCGCAGGATCAAAATCACCAGCACACCGATCGGGATCATCACCATGATCATGAACGTCTGCTGGGTTTGCAGCGGCAAACCGTACAGCGAGTATTCGAGAAAGTTGGCGTCGGTGTTTTCGTCGGTCAGCTTGGCCAGGCGGATCGCATTCATCTCGCTGTTGTTCAGGCTGAAGGTAACGTTGGCTTTCTTGCCGCCATCGACAGTGATCAGGTTTTCGTCACCGGTCCACCACAGCAGGCGGTCGGTCGGCAGGCCCTGTTCACCGGTTTCCGGGTTGAAATACAGCCAGTCGGTGCCGTTGAAACTGCGCAGCCAGAGTTCCGGCATTTGCGGCTGGTCGGCCACCAGACGAATGGTGTGGACCTTTTCCACCGGCACGTGGGCGATGGACAGCACCAGCTCGACGATTTTCGCCTTGTGCCCGGGGGACGGATCGCCGCCCAGCAACAGCTTCACATTGTCGTCGTTGAGATTGTTGACACGCTTGATGGCTTCGCCGATGAAGGTTTCGACGTCGGCCGAGTGCTGGCGGATCGGTGCGAGCAGGGCTTCGGCGGCGACTTTTTCCGCGCCTTCGACGGCGATACTGTCGCGGAAGGTCGGGCCTTTGAGCTTGGACTTTTCACCGGTGTAGCGCTTGGTCAGCACCAGGCGGTAATAAAGGGTCTGATTGCCCTTGGCCCGACGTGCCGACCAGGTGACTTTGCGGTTGCCGTCGGCACGGTTCACGGCCACGCCGTAGTTATTGGAAATGAAGCTTTCGTTGAGGCTGACGTAGTCGCGGCTCAGCGGCGGCACGAACATCTGGATCTTGACCGGGTCCTTGGTACTGGCGACGAACTCGACTTTGGCGTCGATGTTCCACAAGTCGTCGGTGGCGTCTTCGGTCACGGGGATGCCGAGCACGAAGATCTGATAGGCCGTGACTGAAATACCCAGCACCACCAGGATGGCGATCAGGAATTTCAGGTGAAGGGTAAGAGAGCGCATTGGAATTACTCTGCGGTATGAGCGTCGGTGGCGCAGGCGGGTTTGCCAGCAGCGTATTTAAGACTGGGGTCGACCAGCGCATCGAAACGTTTCAGCGCTTCGGAGCCGATCAGGAGCGGGTATTGGAAGGCGCTACGGTCGGTCAAGTTCACTTCGATGCTGCGTAAAGCCGAACCCATGCAGATATTCAGCTCGATCACCGGACGGGCGGTGTACTTCTTGCCTTCTTCCGGGTCGTAGTCGCCGGCCCTGCGCTTGATCTTGCTGACGCGGGCCAGTGGCCGTTCGATCGGGTGCGAGTGCGCAGCGTCGATCGCCAGATAGAAGCGCACCCAGGATTCGCCATTGCGCTTGAAGCGTTTGATGTCACGGGCACTCAGGGACGCGGTTTTCGCCCCGGTGTCGAGTTTGGCGGCGACTTCCAGGTCGATGCCGTCCAGGGAGGCGTACTCGTTGAGGCCGTAAACAGTCTTTTCCCCCGCCGCGGCGAAACCGGGCAGGCAAAGAAGATAAAGGAAGGTGGGGAAGGGCTTGAGTCTCATAAATCCTGGTGCGCAGCGGTCCGTACTTCGATTCAAGGCCCTGGCATCGCTGCGCAAGCTCCCTCGTATGCCTATCAACTGTTTATGACAAGCAGTGCAGATGTCACAAACAAATGCGGCCGGCATTCTAGCACGGTGGTTTTATGGCGCCAGCGCCGGGAGGCGGCTATAAACAGAGGGACTGCTTCGTTAAGGTGCAGTCGGTTATTAGACGATTGTCGACAATACCTATTTATCCTTTGACTAAAAGGTCTGTATTCGCTAGTTTTTGCGGCATCAGCTTTCAAGGTGTCGACAATATGCTGGATCAACTCGATCCCCCGGTCATTGCCCAAGACGATTCCGAGACACTTTCCGAGAACGTCTTCCGCCGCATTCAGGCGGCCATCGTCAAGGGTGAGATCGCCCCGGGCAGCAAGATCTCCGAGCCGGAACTGGCGCGCACCTATGGCATCAGCCGCGGGCCGCTGCGTGAGGCGATCCACCGTCTGGAAGGCCAGCGCCTGCTGGTTCGCGTGCCGCACGTCGGGGCGCGGGTGGTTTCGTTGAGCCATGCCGAGCTGCTGGAACTCTACGAAATCCGCGAATCCCTCGAAGGCATGGCCTGCCGTCTGGCGGCCGAGCGCATGACCCTCGAAGAAATCGACGAACTGCGCCGGGTCCTCGAAACCCACGAGCGCGATGCGGCGTTTCAGGCCGGTGTCGGCTACTACCAGCAGGAAGGCGATTTCGACTTCCACTACCGAATCATCCAGGGCAGCGGCAACCGCACCCTGACGCAGATGCTCTGCGGCGAGCTCTATCAACTGGTGCGCATGTACCGCATCCAGTTTTCCACCACGCCCAATCGTCCGCGTCAGGCCTTTGCCGAGCACCACCGAATTCTCGACGCCATCGCCGACCGTGACGGTGAGCTAGCCGAGTTGTTGATGCGCCGCCATATCGGCGCCTCCAAACGCAATATCGCTCGTCACTACCAGGACGGCGCAAACCAGACAGCCACTGAACGAGGTGAGTCATGAGTTCCAACAAGAGCACTCCAGGCCAGCGTTTCCGCGATGCGGTCGCCAGCGAACATCCGCTGCAAGTGGTCGGCGCGATCAACGCCAATCACGCGCTGCTGGCCAAGCGCGCCGGTTTCAAGGCTATTTATCTGTCGGGTGGCGGGGTGGCTGCCGGCTCCCTCGGCGTGCCGGACTTGGGTATCACCGGTCTGGACGATGTGCTGACTGACGTACGTCGCATCACTGACGTCTGCGACCTGCCGCTGCTGGTGGACGTGGACACCGGTTTCGGTTCTTCGGCGTTCAACGTCGCGCGCACCGTCAAGTCGATGATCAAGTTCGGCGCGGCGGCGATTCACATCGAAGACCAGGTCGGCGCCAAGCGCTGCGGGCACCGTCCTAATAAAGAGATCGTGTCGCTGCAGGAAATGGTCGATCGCATCAAGGCTGCTGTCGATGCCCGCACCGATGACAGCTTCGTGATCATGGCCCGCACCGACGCCCTTGCGGTGGAAGGCCTGGAATCTGCACTGGATCGTGCCGCGGCGTGCATCGAGGCCGGCGCTGACATGATCTTCCCGGAAGCTATCACCGAACTGGACATGTACAAGCTGTTCGCCAACCGCGTGAAAGCGCCGATCCTGGCCAACATCACCGAATTCGGCGCGACGCCGCTGTACACCACCGAGCAACTCGCTGCTGCCGATGTGTCGCTGGTGCTGTACCCGCTGTCGGCGTTCCGCGCGATGAACAAAGCTGCAGAAAACGTCTACACCGCGATCCGCCGCGACGGCACGCAACAGAACGTCATCGACACCATGCAGACGCGCATGGAGCTTTACGATCGCATCGACTACCACACCTTCGAGCAGAAGCTCGATGCGTTGTTCGCCGCGAAGAAGTAATGACGAACGCACCTCTGTAGCAGCTGCCGAGCAGCGCGAGGCTGCGTTCGAGGCCGAAGGACTCGCCAAGCCGGGCAACCGTGCTTACAGGTTTTACGACTGCTTCGCAGCCGAACGCAGCCTCGCGCTGCTCGACAGCTGCTACGAGAGGACGCAGCCTCGCAGGCTCGACAGCTGCTACGAAAAGAATGTAACCGTGTAGAAATTGCAGATTCCCTAACAAATTCAAGATTGGAGACAGCAATGGCCGAAGCAAAAGTACTCAGTGGCGCCGGGCTCCGTGGCCAGGTTGCCGGGCAAACCGCACTGTCCACCGTGGGCCAGTCGGGCGCAGGCCTGACCTATCGTGGCTACGACGTTCGCGAACTGGCGGCTGACGCACAATTCGAAGAAGTGGCCTACCTGCTGCTTTACGGCGAACTGCCGACCAAAACACAACTCGCCGCTTACATCAGCAAACTGAGCAAGCTGCGCGACCTGCCGCAAGCGCTGAAAGAAGTGCTGGAACGCATCCCCGCCGACGCCCACCCGATGGACGTGATGCGCACCGGTTGCTCGTTCCTGGGCAACATCGAGCCGGAGAAGGACTTCTCCGAACAACACGACGTGACCGACCGCCTGCTGGCCGCGTTCCCGGCGATCATGTGCTACTGGTATCGCTTCAGCCATGACGGCAAACGCATCAGCTGCGTGAGCGACGAACAATCCATCGGCGGCCACTTCCTGCACCTGCTGCACGACAAGAAGCCGAGCGAGTTGCACGTCAAAGTGATGAACGTTTCGCTGATTCTCTACGCGGAACACGAGTTCAACGCCTCGACCTTCACCGCACGGGTTTGTGCATCGACGCTGTCGGACATGTACTCCTGCGTCACGGCCGCCATTGGCTCGCTGCGTGGTCCGCTGCATGGCGGCGCCAACGAAGCGGCGATGGAAATGATCGAGCGCTTCAGCTCGCCGGAAGAGGCGATCAAAGGCACCCTCGGCATGCTCGAGCGCAAGGACAAGATCATGGGCTTCGGTCACGCGATCTATAAGGACAACGATCCGCGCAACGAGGTGATCAAGGGCTGGTCGAAAAAACTCGCTGACGAAGTGGGCGACACCGTGTTGTTCCCGGTTTCCGAAGCCATCGACAAGACCATGTGGGAACAGAAGAAACTGTTCCCGAACGCCGACTTCTACCATGCGTCGACGTACCACTTCATGGGCATCCCGACCAAGTTGTTCACACCGATTTTCGTCTGCTCGCGCCTGACCGGCTGGGCGGCGCACGTGTTCGAACAACGTGCCAACAACCGCATCATCCGCCCGAGCGCCGAGTACGTCGGCGTCGAACAGCGCAAGTTCGTGCCAATCGAACAACGCTGAATGGTGGAGGCTGAGGCAGCTAACTGAAGGAACCGGGAACCCTGTGGGAGCGAGCCTGCTCGCGAAGACGGACTGACATCCAACAATGATGTCGACTGAAATACCGCTTTCGCGAGCAGGCTCGCTCCCACATTGGATCGTGTGACTTTCAGGGCTAGCGCCAGGCACCCACTTTCGCAACTACCGTGACCGAGTCCTGACGATGAACACTGAATTCCGTAAACCGCTGCCCGGCAGCCATCTGGATTACTTCGACGTCCGCGCGGCTGTCGAAGCCATCCAGCCCGGCGCCTACGACACTCTGCCGTACACCTCCCGCGTGCTGGCGGAAAACCTGGTGCGTCGCTGCGACCCGGCCACGCTCACCGAATCCCTGAAGCAATTCATCGAGCGCAAACGCGACCTCGACTTCCCGTGGTTCCCGGCCCGCGTGGTGTGCCACGACATTCTCGGCCAGACCGCGCTGGTCGACCTCGCCGGTCTGCGTGACGCCATCGCCCTGCAAGGTGGCGACCCGGCGCAAGTGAACCCGGTGGTGCCGACTCAATTGATCGTCGACCACTCCCTGGCCGTCGAGCGCGGTGGCTTCGATCCGGAGGCGTTCGAGAAGAACCGCGCCATCGAAGACCGTCGCAACGAAGACCGTTTCCACTTCATCAACTGGACCAAAAAGGCCTTCAAGAACGTTGATGTGATCCCGCCTGGCAACGGGATCATGCACCAGATCAACCTGGAGAAAATGTCTCCGGTGATCCAGGTGCGCGACGGCGTGGCCTTCCCCGACACTTGCGTCGGCACCGACAGCCACACTCCGCACGTCGATGCACTGGGCGTGATCGCCATCGGTGTCGGCGGTCTGGAAGCTGAAAGCGTGATGCTCGGCCGCGCGTCCTGGATGCGTCTGCCGGAAAGCGTTGGCGTTGAACTGACCGGCAAGCTGCAACCGGGCATCACCGCCACCGACATGGTGCTGGCGCTGACAGAGTTCCTGCGTCAGCAAAAAGTCGTCGGCGCGTGGCTGGAATTCTTCGGCGAAGGCGCCTCGGCGCTGACCCTCGGTGACCGCGCAACCATTTCCAACATGGCCCCGGAGTACGGGGCTACCGCAGCGATGTTCTACATCGACCAGCAGACCATCGACTACCTGAAACTCACTGGCCGTGAAGACGAGCAGGTGCAGCTTGTAGAGCAATATGCAAAGACCACAGGTCTGTGGGCTGACAGTCTGAAAGGCGCGCAATACGAGCGCGGGTTGACCTTCAACCTGTCCTCGGTAGTGCGCAATATGGCTGGCCCGAGCAACCCGCACGCCCGCGTCGCCACCTCGGACCTCGCGGCTCAAGGCATCTCCGGCCAGTGGGACGACGTTCCAGGCCAGATGCCGGACGGCGCGGTGATCATCGCCGCCATCACCAGTTGCACCAACACCAGCAACCCGCGCAACGTCATTGCCGCCGGCCTGCTGGCGCGCAATGCCAACAAGCTCGGGTTGACCCGCAAGCCGTGGGTCAAATCGTCCCTGGCGCCGGGTTCGAAAACCGTGGCGCTGTACCTCGACGAGGCCGGCCTGACCAGCGAGCTGGAACAACTCGGTTTCGGCATCGTCGCCTTCGCTTGCACCACCTGCAACGGCATGTCCGGCGCGCTGGATCCGGTGATCCAGCAAGAGATCATCGACCGCGACCTGTACGCCACTGCTGTGTTGTCCGGTAACCGCAACTTCGACGGCCGGATCCACCCGTACGCCAAGAACGCCTTCCTTGCGTCGCCGCCATTGGTCGTGGCTTACGCCATCGCCGGCACCATCCGTTTCGACATCGAAAAAGATGTGCTGGGCCTGGACGCCGAGGGCAAGGAAATCCGCCTGAAAGACATCTGGCCGAGCGACGAAGAAATCGACGCGGTGGTCAAGGCGTCGGTCAAGCCGGAGCAGTTCCGTCAGGTCTACATTCCGATGTTCGCCATCCACGAAGACACCGGCCCGAAAGTGACGCCGCTGTACGACTGGCGCGAGATGAGCACCTACATCCGCCGTCCGCCGTATTGGGAAGGCGCGCTGGCCGGGGCTCGTCCGCTGAAGGGCATGCGCCCGCTGGCGGTGCTGCCGGACAACATCACCACCGATCACCTGTCGCCTTCGAATGCGATCATGCTCGACAGCGCCGCCGGTGAATACCTGGCGAAAATGGGCTTGCCGGAAGAGGACTTCAACTCTTATGCAACGCACCGCGGTGACCACTTGACCGCGCAACGCGCGACCTTCGCCAACCCGAAACTGTTCAATGAAATGGTTCAGGAAAACGGCAAGGTCAAACAGGGTTCGCTGACTCGCGTCGAGCCGGAAGGCCAGGTCATGCGCATGTGGGAAGCCATCGAAACCTACATGGAACGCAAGCAGCCGCTGATCATCATCGCCGGCGCCGACTACGGTCAGGGTTCGTCCCGCGACTGGGCAGCCAAAGGTGTGCGTCTGGCGGGTGTGGAAGCGATTGCGGCCGAAGGCTTCGAGCGCATTCACCGCACCAACCTGGTGGGCATGGGCGTGTTGCCGCTGGAATTCAAACCGGGCACCGACCGCAAGACATTGGGCATCGATGGCAGCGAAACCTACGATGTGATCGGTGAGCGCACCCCGCGTGCCGAGCTGACGCTGGTGATCAACCGCAAGAACGGCGAACGCGTCGAAGTGCCGGTGACCTGCCGCCTCGACACCGCCGAAGAAGTGTCGATCTATGAGGCGGGCGGCGTGCTGCAACGCTTCGCTCAGGACTTCCTCGAAGAATCGGCGGTTGCCGTTTAACACGATGAGTTCGGGCGGGGCCATGCGGTCCCGCTCGATCCTAAAAGGAACATCATGGCTCACGCACCCCAGATCAAAATCCCCGCCACCTACATGCGTGGCGGCACCAGCAAAGGCGTGTTCTTCAGCCTGAAAGACCTGCCCGAAGCGGCACAGATTCCAGGGCCTGCTCGCGATGCCTTGTTGCTGCGCGTGATCGGCAGCCCCGACCCGTACGACAAGCAAATCGACGGCATGGGCGGCGCGACCTCCAGCACCAGCAAAACCGTGATCCTGTCGAAAAGCATCAAGGCCGATCACGACGTCGACTATCTATTCGGTCAGGTGTCCATCGATAAGCCTTTCGTCGATTGGAGCGGCAACTGCGGCAACCTGTCGGCAGCGGTCGGTTCGTTTGCTATCAGCAATGGTTTGGTGGACGCTAGCCGCATTCCGCAGAACGGCGTTGCCGTGGTTCGCGTGTGGCAGGCCAACATCGGCAAGACCATCATCGCCCACGTGCCGATCACCAATGGTGAAGTGCAGGAAACCGGTGATTTCGAACTTGACGGCGTGACCTTTCCGGCCGCTGAAGTGCAGGTCGAATTCATGGATCCGGCAGCAGAAGAAGAGGGCGGCGGTGGTTCGATGTTTCCTACCGGCAATCTGGTCGATGACCTCGAAGTGCCGGGTGTCGGAACCTTCAAGGCGACCATGATCAATGCCGGTATTCCGACGATTTTCGTCAATGCCGAAGACATCGGTTACACCGGCACTGAGCTGCAAGGCGCGATCAACAGCGATCCGAAAGCGTTGCTGATGTTTGAAACCATTCGGGCTTACGGCGCATTGCGCATGGGCCTGATCAAGGATCTGGACGAAGCGGCCAAGCGTCAGCACACGCCTAAGGTTGCTTTTGTGGCCAAGCCTGCGGACTACGTTGCTTCGAGTGGCAAAGCGATTGCGGCGGGCGATATCGATCTGTTGGTGCGGGCACTGTCCATGGGCAAATTGCACCACGCGATGATGGGCACAGCGGCGGTGGCGATTGGTACGGCAGCGGCGATTTCCGGCACGCTGGTGAATCTTGCGGCGGGGGGTATTGAACGCAATGCTGTGCGCTTTGGGCATCCGTCCGGCACCTTGCGCGTGGGTGCTGAGGCGAGCCAGGTGAACGGTGAATGGACTGTGAACAAAGCCATCATGAGCCGCAGTGCGCGGGTGTTGATGGAGGGCTTTGTCCGGGTGCCGGGCGACTGTTTCTGACACAAATCCAGAAATAAACACAAAACCCTGTGGGAGCGAGCCTGCTCGCGAAGAGGCCATAACATTCAACATCAATGTTGCCTGTCACACCGCCTTCGCGAGCAAGCTCGCTTGTATGTTTAGACTTGAAGGGGTGGGCGGGACTAAAAGCTCGATTCTGACTCTGACCAGTACAGACCGTGGGAGACTTCTCATCCCGCCCCTTCTACCCAAAGCGCCGATAAGGAATTCATCGGTAAAACCGACGATAGAGGCAAGCCAGCGCAACGGTAGACCCCGACAAGCTCTTAAACCCTAGCTCCGAGGATTCGTCATGACAATCCTTACTTCGCAGACGGTGGTTGGCGTCGATATCGCCAAGGCCGAAATAGTTGTCTATCGCTCCGACCGGCTAACCACTGACACCATCAAGAACGATCGAACAGCCCTCAAACGCTGGCTTAAAACATTGCCCGCCCAAAGCGCTATCGCCGTTGAAGCCACCAACATCTACCACCTGGACACCGTCGAGCTGGCCCATGCGATGGGGCACCAGGTCTATGTCGTGGATGCTTATCGGGTGAGCAACTATCGCCGCGGCATCGGCCAACGAGCCAAGAACGATCCCTGCGATGCCCGTCTGCTGGCGCGTTATTTGACGAACGAACAAGACGGACTGCGGATCTGGAGCCCACCACCCAAGGCCTACACCTCGCTGAAAAGCCTGCTCCACAGACGTGCAACGCTGATCCAGAACCATGCCGGTCTGATGCTGAGCTGGGCCAATGAACCCTTGTTGAAGAAAGTACAGAGCGCCCAGCAAAAGGCCTTCAAGCAAGCGGATCAGGCCATTCAGAAACTGCTGCGCAAGGTCAGCAAAGAGGCGGGTATTGAAGAGAATATCGACCGCTGCAAAGCCATCGAAGGGGTTGGCGAACTGACTGCAACCGGGTTGGCGACGACCTTTATGCGCGGTGATTTTGCCAATAGTGATGCGTTCATCGCGTTTCTAGGGATGGACCTTACGGTCGATGACTCCGGGAAGAAGAACGGCCCCCGGCACCTGACAAAAAAAGGGGATCCGGAAGTCCGCCGGTTGGCTTACAACGCCGCAATGGCAGCCTGTCGCTCAGCTAAATGGAAACCGTTTTACGAGTCGTATTTGGCAAGAGGCTTCTCGAAAACCCAGGCCTTGGTGGCCCTTGCCCGGAAACTCTGCCGGGTGGCATTTGCCCTGATGAAAAATCAGAGCGAATACCACCCGGCCTGAGGTTGCGGGGTTGCCCTGCAACATAGAATCTCCCACAGTTGATCTCGATTACCAAAATAAGAAAGTAGTAACTGACTGAGATTGCCCCCTGAACCGAGGTCCCATTAACGAACCACTTCAAGAGTGAATCGAACATGAGCACCAACGTCGACCAGAACAACCGCCCCGACTACGACACGGTCCTGCAGGACATTGCCGACTACGTCCTCAACTTCAAGATCCAATCCGCCGAAGCCCTCGACACCGCCCGCAATTGCCTGATGGATACGTTGGGCTGCGGCCTGCTGGCCCTGCGCTTCCCCGAGTGCACCAAACACCTTGGCCCGATCGTCGAAGGCACCGTCGTCCCGTTCGGCGCTCGCGTCC
The DNA here is from genome assembly GCF_030053095.1 of Pseudomonas sp. PMCC200344. Taxonomy (NCBI): domain Bacteria; kingdom Pseudomonadati; phylum Pseudomonadota; class Gammaproteobacteria; order Pseudomonadales; family Pseudomonadaceae; genus Pseudomonas; species Pseudomonas sp. PMCC200344. Next base: position 2,092,283 of record NZ_CP125618.1, read on the forward strand.
CCGGCACCAGTTATCGCCTCGACCCGGTCAAAGCAGCGTGGGATATCGGTTGCATCGTCCGCTGGCTCGACTACAACGACACCTGGCTCGCGGCCGAGTGGGGCCATCCGTCCGATAACCTCGGCGGCATTCTCGCGGTGGCGGACCACTTGTCGCAAAAACGCCTCGCCAATGGCGATGCGCCGCTGACCATTCGCGTGGTGCTCGAAGCCATGATCATGGCTCACGAAATCCAGGGGGTGATCGCGCTGGAAAACTCCTTCAATCGCGTAGGCCTGGATCACGTCATTCTGGTGAAAGTCGCCTCGACCGCTGTCACCGCCAAGCTGATGGGCGCCAATCACGAGCAGTTGTTGTCCGCATTGTCCCATGCGTTCGCCGACGGTCAGGCGCTGCGCACTTACCGTCATGCGCCGAATGCCGGATCGCGTAAATCCTGGGCGGCCGGCGATGCGTCCAGTCGCGGCGTGCGGCTTGCGGACATCGCAATGCGTGGCGAAATGGGCATCCCCGGCGTACTGACCGCCAAACAATGGGGCTTCTACGACGTGCTGTTCAGCCACACCAACAACGACCTGGCGCTCAAGCCTGAAGACAAACGCGCGTTCAGCTTCTCCCGGCCGTACGGCAGCTACGTGATGGAAAACGTGCTGTTCAAAATCAGCTTCCCGGCCGAGTTCCACGCGCAAACGGCGTGCGAAGCCGCCGTTACGTTGCATCCGCAAGTCAGAAATCGCCTGCACGAAATCGACAAAATCGTCATCACCACCCACGAATCGGCGATCCGCATCATCTCCAAGGTCGGCCCGCTGGCCAACGCTGCGGACCGTGACCATTGCCTTCAGTACATGACCGCCGTGCCGCTGGCGTTCGGCAATCTGGTGGCCGAGCAGTACGAAGACGACTTCCACGCGGCGCATCCGATCATCGACGTGCTGCGCGAAAAAATGGTCATCGTCGAAGACCCACGCTACACCCGCGAATACCTGGAGGCCGACAAACGCTCCATCGCCAATGCGATACAGGTGTTCTTCAAGGACGGCTCCAGCACCGAAAACGTATTGGTGGAGTACCCGATCGGCCATCGCCGTCGCCGCACCGACGGCATTCCGCTGCTGGAAGAGAAGTTCAAGGCCAACCTGACTACGCGCTTCACGGCCCAGCGCAGCGCCGAGATCTTTGCATTGTGCAAGGATCAGGCTGCGCTTGAGGCGACACCGGTGAATCGGTTTGTGGATTTGTTTGTGATCTGACCGTCGCCTAGGGGTTTGCTTTTTTGCCGATGAGCCACTTTTCCACAGGTAATTTGGTGATCGCAAACCCCGTCAGCAAAATCGCCGAGTACATCATCAGTTCCCGGGACAAGGCTTGCCCCTCGTACCAGGCACCGATGATCACCGCGAACACCGGAAAAATGATGAACACAAACGACAGAATGATCGGGCTCAGTCGCTTGAGCAGCAGGAAGTAAACGATAAACCCGCCCACCGACGCCACCAGTCCCAGATAGAACAGGGCGCTCCACGAACGCGCGGTGATGGCATCGAACACCGGTGCTTCGACACTCAATCCGGCGACAAACAGCATCAGCCCGGCGATGCCAATGGGCAGCGTGTTGTAGGTGATGACGCTAATCGCCGTACCGTGGTTTTTCGTCACCACGTAACACAGCGCATGCATCACCGCGGCGCAGAGAATCGCCAACACCCCGAGCAATTCGGCATGGTCCAGATACAGCCCTTGGCTGCGGATGATCATGAACAGGCTGCCGAAACCGATAGCGATGCCGAGCACTTGCGAGGGGTAGATTTTCTCCCGCAGAAACAGCGCGGAAAACAGCAGGATGAACACCGGCATGCAGCTGAACAGCAGCGCCGTCAGGCCGGACGAAACGTGCATCTCGCCGTAGTTGAGCAAGTAATACGGCAGGCTGAAATACGACAGCGTGACGAAGACAAAAAACCAACGGCTTTCCTTGGGAAACAGCAGCGGCTCACGACGTATCAGGGCGAAGCCGAGAAATAACGGAAAAGCGATCAGGAACCGCAGGCCGGCAGCAGTTAGTGGCGGCACGCTTTCAACGGCAATCTTGATCCCGAGCCACGTGGTGCCCCAACTCAGGCACACGATCAGGAACAACACGCTGGTGATCAGGGCGGCCAGCCAGGGTTTGGCAGTACGTGAAGGTACGCTGATGGCGATGGACATGATCGAACTCCTTTTGTCGTCGGAATTGACCTTCATCTGCAAAAGGTCTATCCCTGATTGAACCTGTTTCAAGCACGCTATTCGGGGCTGGAATGACTGTCAAAACAAGTATTGCCATGGTGTCAATCCTGCGCGACGGCCTCGCCAATGGTCTGGGGGTGAAATACAAACGCCTCGCCGACGCGATCGAAAAAGGCATCGCTGAAGGGCTGATCGAGCCCGCCAGCAAATTGCCGCCTCATCGGTTGCTGGCGGATAGCCTCGGCGTGACTATCGGTACCATCAGCCGCGCTTACGGTGAACTCGAACGTGTGGGATTGGTGGTCGCGCGGGTGGGGGACGGCACGTATGTGCGTCAGCGCGGAATGGAACGATCGCGGGACCGTGGCTTTCGCAATGTCAGTGATGAACCGCGGGCGTTTTTTGACATGAGCCGCAATCAACCGATTCCGGGGCAGGAAGCGCTTTTTTTGAGTCAGAGCCTGCAAGCGTTGTCCCTTGATCCTGAGGCGTTGCAACACATCAGTGGCTACACCGCCGATGTCGGTTTGCCACGCTATCGTGCGGCGGGCGCGCACTGGCTCAGGCATAAAGAGTTTGTCCCGAACACCGAGCAGATCGTTTGCGTGAACGGCGGCCAGCACGGCCTGTTGTGTGCCTTGATGGGGTTGCTCAAGGCAGGCGATACGTTGGTGACGGAGCACCTGACCTACCCGGGGTTGATCAGCGTCGCACGCCAGCTCGGGATAAAACTCATCGGTGTCGGGATGGATGATGAAGGACTGATGCCCGATGCCCTGGAGGAGGTTTGCCGCAACCATCGTGTCTCGGCGCTGTATTGCACGCCGACGATCCAGAATCCTACGGCTGCAGTGATGTCCGTCGCACGGCGCGAGGCGATTGCAGAGGTCTGTCGGCAGCACAATCTGTTGATCTTTGAAGACGAAGCCCACGCGGTATTAGCTCAACAGCGACCGTTGCCCTTGAGCCATTTCGCCCCGGAGCGTTCGGTGCTGATCGGCAGCCTGAGCAAGGCGGTTTCGGCGGGTTTGCGAGTCGGTTACCTGCATGCGCCGCAACCGTTGATCGGACGCTTGAGCGCCGCTGTGCGCGGGACGTGCTGGATGGCCAGCCCGTTGTCGCTGGAGGTGGCGAGTCTGTGGATAGAAAACGGCATTGCCGAGCAGTTGCTGGGCCAGCAGATTGCCGAGATCGGTCGGCGCAAGGCGTTGGTGAGTGGTGTGCTGGAGGGCTTGGCGTACAAAACCCATCCCCATAGCCCGCACTTCTGGGTCGAAGTGCCCGAGCCGTGGCGGGCCTCGCAGATTGCTGAGGAACTCAAGGTGAATAATTATCTGATCGCCACCGCTGAAGCGTTTGCGGTCGGGCATGGGGCGGTACCGCAGTTCATCAGGGCGAGTGTTTGTAATTCGGCGGGGGATGATCGGTTGTTGCTGCAAGGATTTGATGCGCTGGTGGGGGCATTAACAGAGTCCGTGTAATCGTTCATCGTCGGAACGCCGCCCGGAGCAGGCTCGCTCCCACAGTTGATCTCCAGTGGACACAGCGTTTGTGTACGACAGAGATCCACTGTGGGAGCGAGCCTGCTCGCGATAGCGATGTAACTGTCGCCGAAAAATCTACTTGAACCGCCGTTCGACGCCTTTCTCCACCAGAATCTTCGCCGAAATCTCTTCCACCGAAAAATGCGTGGAATTGATGTGCGGAATGTTCTCGCGGCGGAACAGATTCTCCACCTCACGCACTTCGAATTCGCACTGTGCGTAGCTCGAATAGCGGCTGTTGGGCTTGCGCTCGTTGCGAATCGCGGTGAGGCGGTCCGGGTCGATGGTCAGGCCGAACAGTTTGTGCTGGTGGGCACGCAGGGTGCCTGGCAGTTGCAGGCGTTCCATGTCGTCTTCGGTCAGCGGGTAGTTGGCCGCGCGGATGCCAAATTGCATGGCCATGTACAGACACGTCGGCGTCTTACCACAACGCGACACGCCCACTAGGATCAGGTCCGCCTTGTCGTAATAATGCGTGCGCGCGCCATCGTCGTTGTCGAGGGCGAAGTTCACCGCCTCGATCCGCTCCATGTAATTGGAGTTGCTGCCAATCGAGTGGGATTTGCCGACGGTGTAGGAAGAATGCTCGGTCAGTTCCTGTTCAAGAGGCGCCAGAAAGGTCGAGAAAATGTCGATCATGAAACCATTGGACGTTGCGAGGATCTCACGGATGTCCTGATTGACAATGGTGTCGAAGATGATCGGCCGAAAACCATCGTTTTCAGCGGCTTTGTTGATTTGTTGTACCATGACCCGCGCTTTATCAGCGTTGTCGATGTACGGCTTCGTGAATTTGCTGAAGGTAATGTTTTCGAACTGCGCCAGGAGGCTTTGACCCAGGGTTTCGGCTGTGATGCCGGTGCCATCGGAGATAAAGAAAGCAGATCGTTTCATTTGCACCTTGGGCCTTAAGTGAGTGTCCTGTATCACAGGACACTTGTGACGAATCTTGGATATGATAGGCGCGATTTGCCGGCCGCCAGTGGCCCGCATTCTCACTTATTTTCCAGGTCCAGGCCATACAGCTGGCAAACGCTCCCTGTAGCAGCCGGCTTCTGAGCTTTTCCAACACAGTTAGTGGAGAGATCACCTTGGTAGAGTACGTAGTTTCCCTCGATAAGCTCGGCGTCCATGATGTAGAGCACGTAGGGGGCAAGAACGCATCCCTGGGCGAGATGATCAGTAACCTTGCAGGTGCCGGTGTATCGGTGCCCGGTGGCTTCGCCACGACAGCTCAGGCTTATCGTGATTTTCTCGAGCTGAGCGGCCTGAACGATCAGATCCACGCTGCCCTCGACGCCCTGGACGTCGACGATGTCAATGCCCTGGCCAAGACCGGCGCCCAGATCCGTCAATGGATCATGGAAGCCGAATTCCCCGAGAAGCTCAACGCCGAGATCCGCACTGCGTTCGCTACGCTGTCGGCCGGCAACCCTGACATGGCCGTGGCCGTGCGCTCTTCCGCTACCGCCGAAGACCTGCCGGACGCTTCCTTTGCCGGTCAGCAGGAAACCTTCCTGAACATCCGTGGTGTCGAAAACGTTATTCGCGCCGCCAAAGAGGTGTTCGCTTCTCTGTTTAACGACCGCGCGATTTCTTACCGCGTCCACCAGGGCTTCGACCACAAGCTGGTAGCCCTGTCGGCTGGCGTGCAGCGCATGGTCCGCTCCGAAACCGGCACCGCCGGCGTGATGTTCACCCTCGATACCGAATCGGGCTTCCGTGACGTGGTGTTCATCACCGGCGCCTACGGCCTGGGTGAAACCGTCGTACAAGGCGCGGTGAACCCGGATGAGTTCTACGTCCACAAAGGCACGCTGGCAGCCGGTCGTCCGGCCATCCTGCGTCGCAACCTGGGCAGCAAAGCCATCAAGATGATCTACGGCGAAATCGCCACGGCCGGTAAGTCGGTCAAGACCATCGACGTCGACAAGGCTGATCGCGCACGTTTCTGCCTGAGCGACGCCGAGGTCAGCGAGTTGGCCAAGCAAGCGATGATCATCGAGAAGCACTACAAGTGCCCGATGGACATCGAATGGGCCAAAGACGGCGACGACGGCAAGCTCTACATCGTTCAGGCCCGTCCTGAAACCGTGAAGAGCCGTACCTCGGCGAACGTCATGGAACGCTACCTGTTGAAAGAAACCGGCACCGTGCTGGTTGAAGGTCGCGCCATCGGTCAGCGCATCGGCGCCGGCAAGGTGCGCATCATCAAGGACGTGTCCGAGATGGACAAAGTCCAGCCAGGCGACGTACTGGTCTCCGACATGACCGACCCGGACTGGGAGCCGGTCATGAAGCGCGCCAGCGCCATCGTCACCAACCGTGGCGGTCGTACCTGCCACGCGGCGATCATCGCTCGCGAGTTGGGCATTCCTGCTGTAGTCGGTTGCGGCAACGCCACCCAGCTGTTGAAAGACGGCCAGGGCGTGACCGTTTCCTGCGCTGAAGGCGACACCGGTTACATCTTCGAAGGCGAACTGGGCTTCGACATCAAGAAAAACTCCGTCGATGCCATGCCTGATCTGCCGTTCAAGATCATGATGAACGTCGGCAACCCGGACCGCGCCTTCGATTTCGCTCAGCTGCCGAACGCCGGTGTGGGCCTGGCCCGTCTGGAGTTCATCATCAACCGCATGATCGGTGTTCACCCGAAAGCGCTGTTGAACTACGACGGCCTGCCGCAGGACATCAAGGACAGCGTCGACAAGCGCATCGCCGGTTACGACGATCCGGTTGGCTTCTATGTCGACAAACTGGTTGAAGGCATCAGCACCCTGGCCGCCGCGTTCACCCCGAAAAAGGTCATCGTGCGCCTGTCGGACTTTAAGTCCAACGAATACGCCAACCTGATCGGCGGCAAGCTCTACGAGCCGGAAGAAGAAAACCCGATGCTGGGCTTCCGCGGTGCTTCGCGTTACATCAGCGAAGCGTTCCGTGACTGCTTCGAACTCGAGTGCCGCGCCCTCAAGCGTGTGCGCAACGAGATGGGCCTGACCAACGTTGAAATCATGGTGCCGTTCGTCCGTACCCTGGGCGAAGCTAGCCAAGTGATCGATCTGTTGGCCGAAAATGGCCTAGCCCGCGGTGAGAATGGTCTGCGCATCATCATGATGTGCGAACTGCCGTCCAACGCGATCCTCGCGGAAGAATTCCTCGAGTTCTTTGACGGCTTCTCCATCGGCTCCAACGACCTGACCCAGCTGACCCTGGGCCTGGATCGTGACTCCGGGATCATCGCGCACCTGTTTGACGAGCGTAATCCGGCGGTCAAGAAGCTGCTGGCTAACGCGATTCAGGCCTGCAACAAGGCTGGCAAGTACATCGGCATTTGCGGTCAGGGCCCTTCGGACCACCCTGATCTGGCCAAATGGCTGATGGAGCAGGGCATCGAAAGCGTTTCGTTGAACCCCGATTCCGTACTGGAAACCTGGTTCTTCCTGGCTGAAGGTCAGGCGCAGGCTTGACCCTGTAGGAGCGAGCCTGCTCGCGATGGACTGCAGAACGCCGCGTTTTTTCAGCATGAACGCGTTATCGTTGGCGACCATCGCGAGCAGGCTCGATCCTACAATGATTGGCAGCGTGGTCGGTGAACGCTGCCTTTAAGATTCAAGTAGGGCGGGCTCCTCTGGAAGCCGCCCTTTTTTGTGCAAGAGCATTATGCAAAGCAGCAGCAACCTATTTCCTGTCGCCCTGATCAGCGCCGAGCGGCGCGGCGATCTGAGCGAAGACGTCTATCGTCTGAAACCCGGTAACAGCCCTGACGGCACCGTCGAGCTGGCTGTGACGCGCCTGGGCATGGCGGATGGCTCAGGCGCGCGTGGCGTTCCGGTTATTTTGCTTCACGGCAGCTTTTCCAATCGCCGGTTCTGGTTTTCCCCGAAGGGGCTTGGACTGGGTGCCTATCTGACGCGTCTGGGATTCGATGTATGGATTCCCGAAATGCGTGGCCACGGCCTGTCCCAGCGTAACCAGAACTACCGCAAGAACCGCGTTGCCGACTACGCCCGTTACGATTTGCCGGCCATTGGCGCGTTCGTGCGCGAGCAGAGCGGCCAGGTCCCGCACTGGATCGGTCACTCGCTGGGCGGGATTACGCTGGCGGCTGCACTGGGTGGGGAGTACATCGGCGAGCCGGTGGTGGCTTCCGCGGCGTTTTTTGGTACGCAAATCAGCCGCACCTACTGGCCGTTGAAGATTCCGCCGGTGGAGTGGAGCGGGCGCTTCATTCTCAAACGTTTTGCCCAGCTGTCCGGTTCACGGCTCAAGCGCGGCCCGGAGGACGAGCCCATTGGCCTGGCCCTGGAAAGCATGCGCTGGTATGGCCTGTTCGGGCGCTTTGGCGATGTCGATAAGGATTGGTGGGCCGGATTGGCCGACGTTCAGTTACCGGTATTGGCCGTGAGTGCCGCAGGTGACCATCAGGACCCGACCTGGGCTTGTCGCAAGCTGTTCGATCAGATGGGTTCCGAGCATAAGCAATTCATCAACCTGGGTCGCGAACAGGGCTTTGGCGATAATTTCGGTCATGTGGAGATGCTCGTCAGCAAAGCCGCCCAGACTGAAGTCTGGCCGCTGGTGGCGCGCTGGTTGGCAGATCAGCAAACGCCATTGCTGGGTGAAAAACCGGATCTGGCTGCGAAGGTCTGAGCCTGATGCTCTAACAAGGGCATTTCGCTCTGTTCGGCTTGCGGCTAAGATATGACGCATTGAGCTGTTCTGGTCACGTTTCGACACCCTCGATTGTCTTCCTCTTTACAGGAGTTTCTCGATGAATCATTACCTCACGCCTGACCTGTGCGACGCCTATCCGGAGCTGGTGCAGGTGCTGGAACCGATGTTCAGCAATTTCGGTGGCCGTGATTCTTTCGGCGGCGAAATCGTGACCATCAAATGCTTCGAAGACAACTCGCTGGTCAAGGAACAAGCCGAGCTCAAGGGCAATGGCAAGGTGTTGGTGGTCGACGGTGGCGGTTCCCTGCGTCGTGCGCTGCTGGGCGACTTGATTGCCGAGAAAGCCGCGAAAAACGGTTGGGAAGGGCTGGTGATCTACGGTTGCATCCGTGACGTCGACGTCATTGCGCAAACCGATCTAGGTGTTCAGGCGCTGGCCAGCCACCCGATGAAAACCGACAAACGCGGCATCGGCGATCTCAACGTAGCCGTGACCTTTGCTGGCGTGACGTTCCATCCAGGCCATTACATCTACGCGGATAACAATGGCGTGATCATCTCGCCAAGTCCGCTGAAGATGCCTGAATAAAGCGCTACACCAACAAAGGGGTGAGGATGTTCGAGGAAGAAAACGCGCAGTGGGGGCTGGTGCATGCCCTGGTGCTGGACGGTAAAGGCGGTGCGCGTTCGATAGCCCGGACTGAACTCGATGACTTGCAGCTACAGGCCCATGAAAGCCTGTGGCTGCACTGGGATCGCAGTCATCCGCAAACCCGGACCTGGTTGCGAAAATCCAGCGGTCTGAGCGAATTCAGCTGTGATCTTTTACTTGAAGAAAACACCCGGCCGCGTCTTTTACAGCTTTCGGACAGCGAACTGCTGCTATTTTTGCGTGGGGTCAACCTGAACCCGGGTGCCGAGCCGGAAGACATGGTCTCGGTGCGGATTTTCGCGTCAGCCCAGCGGGTTATTTCTCTGCGTTTGCGTCCGTTGCGCGCCACCGATGAGTTGCTGGTGCAGCTCGCCGAAGGCAAAGGACCGAAAACGGCGTCAGAACTCATCCTTTATATGGCGCAATACCTCACCAACAAGGTGCAGGATCTGGTCAGTTGCCTCTCGGAAGTGGTCGATGAGGAAGAAGAAAAGCTGGATGCCGACGAACGGTACACGCCCGAGCACGGTGCCGTTTTGCAGATCCGTCGAAGGGCCGCTGCGCTGAAACGTTTTCTTGCACCGCAGCGGGAAATATTCGGGCAGCTGACACGGATAAAACTGCCTTGGTTCGTCGAAGACGACGGTGATTACTGGAACGAATTGAACAACAGCCTGACTCGGTATCTCGAGGAGCTGGAATTGACTCGGGAGCGGGTGGGGTTGGTCCTCGAGGCTGAAGATAGACGTTTGAGCGTGCGAATGAACCGCACGATGTACCGCTTCGGGATCATCACCGGGATCTTTTTGCCGATGAGTTTTCTGGCGGGGCTTTTAGGTATCAATGTCGGCGGGATTCCGTTCTCTGCAAGCCCCTATGGCTTCCTGATCGCGTGTCTGATGATGGTCTCGGTGGCGCTAGGGCAGTGGTGGTTGTTCCGACGTTTGCGCTGGGTCTGAGGGTGAGCCATGTGACCCGAGCAAATTTGACCGCGTCTTTCACAGACATCACGAGAGGTGCGTATGCACGATCCGTTTGAACAGTCTTTGCGTGACATGCTCAAGGCATCACCGTCCACCCGGGACGATGATGCGTGCCTTGGGCGTGTACTGAAAACCGCCAACCGCCAGGTCGGCGCCGGTGATCTGTTCAGCCTGCTGGGCCGCTGGTTGCCCGCGCTGATGATTGCCTTGAATAATGGATCGGCCCATGTCGCTCCGGTTTCCCGTCACCGTAAACCTACCGTTCGCACTGCTGATAAGGCTGATTGAATATGGAACTTGATCTCTGGACTCAGAGCCTCGTCACTGCAATGACTGCGTTATGGACCAAGGTTGCAAATTTCATCCCGAACCTGTTCGGCGCACTGGTTGTGTTGCTGTTGGGTTTCGTCGTTGCGAAACTTTTGGACACTTTGCTGTCGAAGTTGCTCGCCAAGCTGGGGCTCGATCGCCTGATGGGCGGCACTGGACTGACCAAATTGCTGTCTCGGGCCGGCCTTCAAGTGCCGATCTCGACCTTGATCGGAAAGATCGTCTATTGGTTCGTTCTGCTGATTTTTCTGGTTTCTGCCGCAGAATCCCTTGGACTTGAGCGAGTTTCGGCTACGCTTGACATGCTTGCGCTGTATTTGCCGAAAGTATTTGGCGCCGCGCTGGTGCTGCTGGTGGGTGTTTTGCTCGCGCAATTGGCCAATGGGCTGGTGCGGGGTGCGGCAGAGGGCGTAGGGCTGGACTACGCTGCGGGTCTGGGGCGAATTGCCCAGGGCCTGGTGATTATCATCAGTATTTCGGTCGCAATCAGCCAGTTGGAGGTCAAAACTGACCTGCTCAACCACGTGATTGTGATTGTATTGATTACCGTTGGTCTGGCGGTTGCGCTGGCCATGGGGTTGGGAAGCCGGGAAATTGCCGGTCAGATTCTTGCGGGAATCTATGTGCGTGAGTTGTATCAGGTTGGGCAACAAGTGCGTGTTGGCGAGGTCGAAGGTCAGATCGAAGAGATCGGCACGGTTAAAACCACATTGCTGACCGATGAGGGTGAGCTAGTCTCTCTTTCCAATCGGATTCTCTTGGAACAGCATGTGAGTAGCCGCTAACCCGGCAAACCCTGCTAATGTATGCCGCCGCAAAAATGCCCTGAAAAGGGTTGCGGCGGACATTGACCTGACTGTCGGCCCGACTTGTTTTGAATAAAGCTCAATCGCTGTCCACGCGCTACGACCCCCGCGAGCTCTCTGATGAGGAGTTGGTCGCGCGCTCGCATACCGAGCTGTTTCACGTAACGCGCGCCTATGAAGAACTGATGCGGCGTTACCAGCGAACATTATTTAACGTCTGTGCACGGTATCTTGGGAACGATCGTGACGCAGACGATGTCTGTCAGGAAGTGATGTTGAAGGTGCTGTATGGCCTGAAGAACTTCGAGGGTAAATCGAAGTTCAAGACATGGCTATATAGCATCACGTACAACGAGTGCATCACGCAGTATCGGAAAGAACGGCGAAAGCGTCGCTTGATGGATGCTTTGAGTCTGGACCCCCTCGAGGAAGCGTCTGAAGAAAAGGCGCCGAAACCCGAGGACAAGGGTGGACTCGATCGCTGGTTAGTGTATGTGAACCCGATTGACCGTGAAATTCTGGTGCTACGATTTGTCGCAGAGCTGGAATTTCAAGAGATCGCGGATATCATGCACATGGGGTTGAGTGCGACAAAAATGCGTTACAAACGTGCTCTAGATAAATTGCGTGAGAAATTTGCAGGCATTGCTGAAACTTAGTTCGGCGCAAATATCTCTTACGTGTAGGCAAGTTCTGATAGACTTGCCGCCGAGTTGTCCCCCGGTTTGCGGGACTGCTTCACAATCACCAGATGGGGATTTAACGGATGAAACTGAAAAACACCTTGGGCTTGGCCATTGGTTCTTTGATTGCCGCCACTTCGTTCGGCGCTCTGGCACAAGGCCAAGGCGCAGTTGAAATCGAAGGCTTCGCCAAGAAAGAACAATTCGACAGCGCTCGTAACTTCAAGAACAACGGCAACCTGTTCGGCGGTTCGATCGGCTACTTCCTGACCGACGACGTTGAACTGCGTCTGGCTTACGACGAAGTGCACAACGTGCGTTCCGACGACGGTCGTAACATCAAGGGCGCTAACACCGCTCTGGACGCTCTGTACCACTTCAACAACCCGGGCGACATGCTGCGTCCGTACGTATCGGCTGGCTTCTCCGATCAAAGCATCGGTCAGAATGGCTCCGGCGGTCGTAACCGTTCCACTTTCGCCAACGTTGGCGGCGGTGCCAAGCTGTACTTCACCGAGAACTTCTACGCCCGTGCTGGCGTTGAAGCTCAATACAACATCGACCAGGGCGACACCGAGTGGGCTCCAAGCGTCGGTATCGGTGTGAACTTCGGTGGCGGCTCCAAGCCTGCTGCTGCTCCAGTTCCAGCACCAGCTGAAGTCTGCTCCGACAGCGACAACGATGGCGTTTGCGACAACGTTGACAAGTGCCCGGACACCCCAGCCAACGTAACTGTTGACGCTGATGGCTGCCCAGCAGTTGCTGAAGTTGTTCGTGTTGAGCTGGACGTGAAATTCGACTTCGACAAGTCGGTAGTCAAGCCTAACAGCTACGGCGACATCAAAAACCTCGCTGACTTCATGAAGCAGTACCCATCCACCAGCACTACTGTTGAAGGTCACACTGACTCCGTCGGTCCTGACGCTTACAACCAGAAACTGTCTGAGCGTCGTGCAAACGCCGTTAAGCAAGTTCTGACCAACCAGTACGGTGTTGAATCGTCCCGCGTTCAGTCTGTTGGCTACGGCGAATCCCGCCCAGTTGCTGACAACGCGACTAAAGCTGGCCAAGCTGTAAACCGTCGCGTAGAAGCGCAGGTTGAAGCTAACGCTAAGTAATTAGCGCGCAGCTCTGAAAAGCCCGGCTTAGGCCGGGCTTTTCTTTGTCTGCGATTTGGTGAGGGCAGGGTTGAAGCAGGGAGAGTCAGGCTGACAGATTGACTGCATTCGCGGGAAAATCAGATACCGACAGGGGTACTTCTGCACAGGCCGCAACCGCGCCGATGACCAGGATTGCTGGGCTTTTCAACTCAAAGGAGTGGGCATCTTCTTCCATCGCTGTCAGATCGCTCCGACATTCACGTTGGTGTGGCAGGGATGCGTTTTCAATCATCGCCACCGGTGTATCCGCCGCCATTCCTCCGGCGAGCAACTGCTCACGAATCTCGCTCAGTTTTGCGACACCCATATACACCACCAGCGTCGTGCCACCTTGGGCCAGGGCTTGCCAGTTCAGACTGCTGCCATCCTGAGTGTGGGCGGTGACCAGCGTCACGCCGCGCGCAACACCCCGCAGGGTCAACGGAATATCGCATTGCGTTGCGCCGGCAAGCCCGGCAGTGATGCCGTTGACCAGTTCCACTTCGACCCCATGCTCACGCAGCCACTGCGCCTCTTCGCCGCCCCGGCCAAAAATGCACGGGTCGCCACCCTTGAGCCGCACCACGCATTTACCGTGGCGGGCATAACGAAGCATCAGGCGATGAATGAATGCCTGAGGTGTGGAGCGACAGCCGCCGCGCTTGCCCACGGGAATGATCCGCGCCTGCGGGCAATGCTCCAGCACCGCGTCGTTGACCAGGTCATCGATCAGCACCACATCCGCTTCGCTCAACGCCCGCACGGCCTTGAGGGTCAACAGTTCCGGATCGCCAGGACCCGCACCCACCAGCCAGACTTTTGCGCTCATAGTGTTTTCCTCACGAGGTGACGGCGACCGGCTGCGCAGTGGCGGCCAGCAGACGCTTGATTTCCGGGACGCAGGAGCCGCATTGCGTGCCGCAGCCCAATTCTTGTTTCAAGCCCTGCAGGTCCAGGCCGCGGCTAATGCCGGCGCAGACCGCGCTTTGGCTGACGTTTTTGCAGTTGCACAGGGTTTTGTTACCGATGGCCGGCGTACGGGTGTTGCCCGGTGGTGCGCTCAGCGGTGCCAGCAGCCAGCGCCGCAGCTGTTCGTCAGCGCGACCTTCCAGCCACAGGCTTTGCAGCCAGTGTTGGGCAAGGGTTTCACCGGCCAGGCGAATGGCAGTGATCCGGCCGTTCTCGATCCGCACCCGTTTACCGATGGAGCGCCGTGGGTCGTCGTAGGCCAAAACCGGGCCATCGTTGAGTCCCAGGCATTGATCGATATCACGCAGCAATTGCGGATCGGGCGCGACGGCGCTGGCCGCGCGTACCAGCAGCGCGGGGCGTTCGCGGCCGGCCAGGCTGAGGCTGACGTAGGAAAGCGCCTCACAGAGCGGCCGTAGCGTCTCAAAATGCTGTTGAACATCGCCCTCGATCAGGGCGAACAGGTTCCACGGCAGTTCCACCGGTTCCAGGCGCACGCCGCTGTGTTTGAGTTCGGGCTGTTTCGATAGCGGGTCGAAGGCGGGAAGAGTGAGGGTATTTACGCCGCCCTTGAGGAAGCGATCACCCCAATGCATTGGCAGAAAGGCCTGGCCGGGTCGCACGCTGTCGTCACCGCCGACGGCGACAATCAACGCGCCACGGCGACTTTTCAGGCTGACCAGGTCGCCCGATTGCAGCCGATGCCGGCGTAGTTCATCCGGGTGCAAACTCAACACGGCTTCGCTGACGTGGCCGAATAGTTGTGCGGCGGTGCCGGTGCGGCTCATGCCGTGCCATTGATCCCGCAGGCGGCCGGTGATCAGGGTCAGCGGGAAGCGCGCGTCGCGTTGTTCCTTGGCGGCGCGATACGGGTCAGCCACGAATTGCGCACGTCCACTGGCCGTCGGGAAAATTCCGTCCAGGTACAGCCGCGCCGTACCTTCGCTGGCGCCAGTGGGGAAGGGCCATTGCTGCGGGCCGAGGTGGTCGATCAGTGCATGACTGATGCCGGACAAGTCCAGATCACGCCCGCGCGTCAATTGCTTGTACTCGTCGAAGACCTGCGCCGGGTTTTCAAAGGCAAACAGGCTGGTTTGATCGGGACGTAGATATTTTTCCAGGCGCTGTGCGAAATCAACGGTGATCGCCCAGTCAGAGCGGGCTTCGCCGGGTGCGACGATGGCTCGACGAACGTGGGAAATGCGCCGTTCGGAGTTGGTCACCGTACCGTCCTTTTCGCCCCAACTGGCGGCGGGCAGCAACAGGTCTGCGAAGGCTGCGGTTTCGGTGGTGCGAAAGGCCTCCTGCAATACCACGAACGGGCAGGCTTGCAGTGCCGCGCGCACGGCGGTTTGATCCGGCATTGATTGCGCAGGGTTGGTGCAGGCGATCCACAGTGCCTTGATTTTTCCGCTGCGCATCTGCTCAAACAACTCGATAGCGGTGAGCCCGGTGTTTGCAGGCAGTTGATCCACGCCCCAATACGCTGCCACTTCCGCGCGATCTTCGGCATTGGCGGCCTCGCGATGGCCGGGCAGCAGGTTCGACAAGCTGCCGGTTTCGCGACCACCCATGGCGTTTGGCTGACCGGTCAGGGAGAACGGTCCTGCACCGGGGCGGCCGATTTGTCCGGTGGCCAGGTGCAGGTTGATCAGCGCACTGTTTTTCGCGCTGCCGGCGGTGGACTGGTTCAAGCCCATGCACCACAGCGACAGGAAGCTCGGTGAAGTGCCAACCCATTCGGCGCATTGCTGCAGTTGCTCGACGCTGATCCCGCAGAGCTGCGAAACCATCTGCGGCGTGTAATCGCGCACCAGGTTTTTCAGTTCGGCCAAGCCTTCGGTGTGGGCCTTGATGAAGTCGCGGTCGACCCAGTCTTCCCACAACAGCAGGTGCAAAATCCCATGGAACAACGCGACATCGGTGCCCGGCAGAATCGCCAGGTGCAGGTCAGCCAAATCGCAGGTGTCGGTACGACGCGGGTCGATGACGATGACTTTCATCTGCGGCCGGCGGGATTTCGCTTCCTCCAGGCGACGGAAAAGTATCGGGTGGGCGTAGGCCATGTTGCTGCCGACGATCATCACGCAGTCGCTCAATTCCAGGTCTTCGTAGCTGCATGGCGGTGCGTCGGCGCCCAGGCTGCGCTTGTAGCCGACCACTGCCGAAGACATGCACAGGCGCGAATTGCTGTCGATGTTGTTGGTGCCCACCAGCGCTCGCGCCAGTTTGTTGAAGGCGTAGTAATCCTCGGTCAGCAATTGCCCGGAAATGTAGAACGCCACGCTGTCCGGGCCGTGTTCGGCGATGGTTTCGGCAAAAACGCTGGCGGCGTGATCGAGGGCGGTATCCCAGTCAGTGCGGCTGCGTGCCAGGCCTTTTCCCAGGCGCAGTTCGGGATACAACGCCCGGGCCGCGAGGTCGCCGGTCAGGTGCAAGGTAGAGCCTTTACTGCACAGTTTGCCGAAGTTGGCCGGGTGGGTCGGATCGCCGCTGACGCCGAGAATGCGCTCGCCGTCATGCTCGATCAGCACGCCGCAGCCGACCCCGCAATAGCAGCAGGTGGAAGCGGTGATCTGGTTCATCAGCTTGCTTCCCGCAGGGCCAGAAACACCCGGCCATTCTCGACCCGTGCTGAATGGTGGTGAGCGCAACCGATGTCCGGGGCCTGTGCTTCGCCGGTTTCCAGGTCGATCTGCCAGTTATGCAGCGGGCAGGCGACCCGTTTGCCGTAGATCAAACCTTGGGACAGTGGCCCGCCCTTGTGCGGGCAGCGGTCATCGAGTGCGAAAACCTCATTGTCGCTGGTACGAAAAATCGCGATGTCGCCTTTCGGGCCGGCAATGATCCGCGAGCCCAGGGCATTGATTTCTTCCAGTGCGCAGATATCCAGCCAGTTCATGCCGGCACCTCCAGATTCTTCACCGTGATGACGTCGAATTCTTTCTTCAGCAGCGGCTGTTCCAGGCGTTCCTTCCACGGGTCCTGTTCGAACGACAAGGAGAATTGCAAGCGATCGTTGAGTGCCTTGCGCCGCTCCGGGTCTTCCAGCACGGCTTTCTTGATGTGTTCCATGCCGACCCGTTGCAGGTAGTGCACGGTGCGTTCGAGGTAGAAAGCTTCTTCGCGATAGAGCTGCAGGAACGCGCCGTTGTATTCGCGCACTTCCTCGGCGGTCTTGAGCTTGACGAAGAATTCCGCGACTTCGGTTTTGATCCCGCCGTTGCCACCGATGTACATCTCCCAGCCCGAATCCACGCCGATAATTCCGACGTCCTTGATGCCTGCTTCCGAACAGTTGCGAGGGCAACCGGAGACGGCCAGTTTCACTTTGTGCGGCGACCACATGTTGAACAGGTCGTGCTCAAGCTCGATGCCCAGTTGCGTGGAGTTCTGGGTACCGAAGCGGCAGAACTCACTGCCGACGCAGGTTTTCACGGTGCGGATGGATTTGCCGTAGGCGTGGCCGGACGGCATGTCGAGGTCCTTCCAGACGCCCGGCAGGTCCTGCTTCT
Source organism: Pseudomonas sp. PMCC200344 (assembly GCF_030053095.1). Taxonomy (NCBI): domain Bacteria; kingdom Pseudomonadati; phylum Pseudomonadota; class Gammaproteobacteria; order Pseudomonadales; family Pseudomonadaceae; genus Pseudomonas; species Pseudomonas sp. PMCC200344. The sequence continues at coordinate 2,109,807 of NZ_CP125618.1, forward strand.
TGATCCCCAGCAAATCGATACGCTGGCCGCCGGTCACCTTGACCATTGGCACGTTGTATTTGTCGGCCACGTCGGCAATGCGCCGCAGCTCCGAAGGATTGGTCACACCGCCCCACATCCGCGGGACTACAGAGTAAGTGCCGTCTTTCTGAATGTTGGCGTGGGCCCGTTCGTTGATCAGGCGCGATTGCGGGTCGTCCTTGGCTTCGCCAGGCCAGGTGGAAATCAGGTAGTAGTTGAGCGCCGGCCGGCACGTGGCGCAGCCGTTCGGCGTGCGCCAGTTCAAATAGCTCAGGGTGCCGGAGATGGTCAGCAGATGCTGCTCGCGGATGGCCTGGCGGATTTGCCCGTGATTCAAGTCGCTGCAACCGCAAATGGCTTTTTCGCTTTTCGGTTTGACGTCCGCTGCGCCGCCCACGGTGTTGATCAGGATCTGTTCCACCAACCCGGCGCAGGAGCCGCAGGAGCTGGCAGCCTTGGTGTGTTTCTTGACGTCGTCGACGCTGAACAACCCGTGCTCCTGAATCGCCTTGACGATGGTGCCTTTGCACACGCCGTTGCAGCCGCAGACTTCGGCGGTGTCGGCCATGCTCATGGCTTTGTCCTGGCCTTGATGTCCTACATCGCCTAAAGCGTTTTCACCGAACATCAGGTGATCGCGGATCTCGTCGATGGCGTGATTCTCACGGATCTGCCGGAAATACCAGCCACCGTCTGCCGTATCGCCGTACAGACAGGCCCCGACCAGCACGTCATCCTTGATCACCAGTTTTTTGTAGACCCCGCCGATAGGGTCGGAAAGGGTGATGGTTTCGGTGCCTTCGCCGCCCATGAAGTCGCCGGCGGAGAACAGGTCGATGCCGGTGACTTTCAATTTGGTCGACGTCACCGAGCCCTTGTAGGTGGCGAAGCCCAATTGGGCGAGGTGGTTGGCGCAGACCTTGGCCTGTTCGAACAGCGGCGCCACCAGGCCGTAAGCGATGCCGCGGTGACTGGCGCATTCGCCGATGGCGTAGATGCGTGGGTCGTAGGTTTGCAGGGTGTCGTTGACCAGAATCCCGCGGTTGCAGGGGATGCCGGATTTTTCTGCGAGTTCGGTGTTGGGGCGAATACCGGCGGCCATCACCACCAGGTCGGCGGGGATGATGTCGCCATTCTTGAACTCAACCGAGCCGACCCGGCCATTGCCGGCATCGTGCAGGGCCTGGGTTTGCTCGCAAAGACGAAAGTGCAGGCCGCGGGCTTCCAGGGCGGTTTGCAGCAACTGGCCGCTGGTTTTGTCCAGTTGCCGTTCCAGCAGCCATTCACCGATGTGCACCACGGTGACGTGCATGCCGCGCAGCATCAGGCCGTTGGCGGCTTCCAGGCCGAGCAGGCCGCCACCGATCACAACGGCGTGCTTGTGGGTTTTCGCGGTGTCGATCATTGCCTGGGTGTCGGCGATGTCGCGGTAGCCGATCACGCCGTCCAAGGTGTTGCCGGGGATCGGCAGGATGAACGGAGTCGAGCCGGTGGCGATCAGCAGACGATCGTATTCGGCCTCGCTGCCGTCTTCGGCGATAACCCGGCGTTTGACCCGGTCAATCTCCACCACTTTGCGGTTGAGCAGCAGCTTGATGTTGTTGTCCAGGTACCAGTCCAGATCGTTCAGCACGATCTCTTCGAAGGACTGTTCGCCGGCCAACACGGGCGACAGCAGGATGCGGTTGTAGTTGGTATGAGGTTCGGCGCCGAAGACCGTGATGTCGTACAGCTCATTGCTCAGCTTGAGCAGTTCTTCCAGGGTGCGAACCCCGGCCATGCCGTTGCCGATCATCACCAGTTTTAGTTTTTTCATCAGGTTCTCCGGGGAGCTCGGACCCGCCTCATCAGGGCTTTCAGGTCTTGCTCGACAAAATTTGCGCAAACAAAAAAAGGCGTCCCGCTAGTTGCCTAGCGAGGACGCCTTTGTCCTGGTCCCGTTCTCTCGGGCAGCGCATCCTTCATCGTTGAAGGCTGGGCTTTATGTATGGTGAGAGAGGTAATGCAGTGGTTGTGCCAAGTTCTTCAGGTGCCCGAATTTACTGGGGTTGGTCGCGGACTCGGCATTTGATTTGGATGTTTTTGCACTGAAACATTGCACGTTGCCCGTAATTGGAGCGGTCTCTGTAGCAGCTGGCGAAGCCTGCGTTCGGCTGCGCAGCAGTCGCGATTTCAGGCAACGCGGTGTGCCTGGTACACCCTGCATGCAGAATTTACGACTGCTTCGCAGCCGAACGCAGGCTTCGCCAGCTGCTATGTATGGACTCGCCCCCACTGTCTACCCGCTTTTGAAAAACCGCCGCCCCGTTGCATCTATGTATTAGGCCTATTCGAGGAAGCCGTCTTCGGCTTCTGGCCAAAATTGGAAGAGCTCGTGGTATGCCGATTACAGTCAGGCCTCGAAGGCCAGTAGCAGCTAAGGCATCAATCCACGCCGGTCTTACCTGGGGTCAATTTTTTTTCAGCAAAGGGCCGGACAGTTAGTACCTCGGTGGCAGAACTCTGTCGCTCAGTGGCTCATCGTCGCTTGCCGGCCATCACCAGCCTGGCGACGATAAGTCTGGTCATTCTGTAGAAGCACCCAGACGATTCGCAGGTTGCGGTTGGCTAACCTGACCGCAGCCTCCTTACGGCCCAGTCGGCTCATCCAGCGCAACAAGCGGCGGTCATCGGGTTGCTGGGAATCAGGTCGTAGTTGTTGCAGTACCGCATGGGCTCCCTGGATCATCAGGCTGCGTAAATAAACATCGCCTCGCTTGGTCATGTCCCCCAGCCGGACCGTCTGCCCGCTGCTGTGCTGGTCAGGCACCATGCCAAAGTACGCGGCAAACTTGCGGGCATTGGGAAATCGCTCAGGCTTGGTTTCCTTGGCCACCAGTGCCGTGGCAGTGACTGGGCCGATGCCGCGCACAGTCATCAGTCGCTTCGCCGTCATGTCGGCGTTGGCGGCCACTTCGAGGCGCCCCGTCAGCACGCTGATGCGTTCGCCCAAATGGCGCCACTCGGCCAACAGTTCGTCGATCAGTTCACGCAGCAGACCCGGCACCGGCTGGGTGGCATCTTCCAGTACCCGCGGAATTTTCTGGCTGATCGCAACATCGCCCTGCGCCAAGGCCACGCCATGCTCGAGCAGCAGGCCGCGCATCTGATTACTCACGGCGGTGCGGCGACGCACGTAACCTTGACGAGCGCGATGCAGTGCCTGCATGGCCAGCGCCGCAACGCTTTTGACCGGCACTGCGCAGATCTTTTCATCGCGACCAGCCCGCAGGATCGCCAGCGCATCGTTGCGATCATTTTTAGGCCCGCTGCGATGTGTGGCCACCAAGCCGGCTGGAAGAATCCGCGCCAGATTGCCTTGGTCTTGCAGCTGCCGGGCCCAGGCTTGAGCACCCGGGCCGGTCTCCATCAGAACCACGACATGAGGCGGCAACTGGCGTAGAAACTCATAAAACGCCTCGCGCGACTTGATCCGTTGCTCGTAGTGCACCTGGCCGAGGACGTCTTCACCGGCGACCTGAAAGACCTGCTTGGCCAGATCGACCGCCACGGTTGTGCAGGCCGACAAATCGGAAGAAGACAGGAATTGATCAATCGAAGTATGCTTTTTCATGGACTCGCCCTCGCTGTCGTTGGCTGTTTAGACTGCCACCGTGGCGCATTGACGCCTCGGCTTGGGCGAGTCCATCCAATTACAGGGGATCGGTGTTAGCCGTGAAATACTAAAAACAGCAGCACCAGGTTCACCAACAACGACACCAGCGCCAAGGTCCGCCAGACCTTCAACGGTTCGCGCTCCAGCAGCGGTCTGGGTCGAACGCTCCAACTGCGCCGCTCGCCCTGTTCCAACAGCAGCAACCATTCTTCCGCCGTTTCAAAGCGCTGACCCGGATCCGCCGCCACGGCGCGCTCCAGACTTTGAGCAATCCATTCCGGCAGGTCGGGTCGATAGCGACTGGCGCTGACAGAAACCCCGAACCGTGGGCGCTGGAAGGCTTCGATTTCGCCGTAGGGATAATGCCCGGTGAGCAGGAAATACAAGGTCACGCCGACGGCATACAAATCCTGTTGCGGTGTCGGTGCTTCCCCGCGAAAGGCTTCCGGCGCGATATAGGTGGGCGTTCCGGGCAGGGCAGAGGGCTGATCTTCAGACAGGCCAGGGCAGTAGGCGAGACCGAAGTCCAGCAGGCGTAATTCGCCGTCGTCCCCCAGCAGCAGGTTCTCCGGCTTGATATCGCGATGGAGAATCTGCCGTCGATGCAGTATGCCAACGGCACGCAGCAGGCGTTCGGCCAGATCCAGCCATTGGGGCAGAGGCAGCGGTCCGACTTCTGCGTGCAGCTCCGCCAAGGTAGATCCGGAATATTCTCGCATCACGTAGTACAAATGCTGACGCTGACTGGCGGCATGGACTTCAGGGAAATGCCGCCCGGCCACGCGCTTGAGAAACCATTCTTCCGACAGCAACGCCTGCCCAGCCAAGTGATCGTCGCGCAGTGCACCGGGCAAGGTTTTCAGCAGCCAAGGTTGTTGTTGCCCATCGCGCACCCGATAGAGCAATGACTGCTGGCTCTGACCGAGTATCCCTTCGACCTGCCAACCCTCGAAAGTCAGGCCTGGTTTCAAGGCTGGCGGCAGTGGCCATTGCTGCAAATGAATCAACGCATCGCCGATGCTCGTTTCACCGAGGGCATCGACCCGCACCAACAAGGCGCTGGCGTTGTCCTGGCTGCCGGCCAGATGCGCCGCACTGACCAAGGTCTGCGCAGCGCTGTTCAAATCCGGTTGATCGCGCAAAATTGCCGCAATCGCGGTGTCACCCAGCACGGCCCAAATGCCGTCGCTGAGCAGTACGAAACTTTCGTTCAACCGCAGTTCGCCATCGAGAAAATCCAGCACCAAATGCTGATCGAGCCCAAGGGCCCGTTTGAGCACATGCTGCATGCCGGGCTGGTCCCAGACGTGATCCTCGCTGACCCGCTGCAAGGTGTCGGCGTGCCAGCGATAAACCCGGCAATCTCCGACATGGGCCAAGGTAAAACGCCTACCGCGCATCACCAAAGCACTGACCGTGGTGAGCAACGGTTGCCCACCGCCATTGGCCTGCAACCAGCGATTTTGGGCCAGTAGCAGACGATCCAATGCCTGTGCGACACCCCAGGTTTCCGGTGTGGCGTAGTAATCCAGCGCCAAAGCCTGCAACGTCGAGCGGGCGGCGAGGCCACCATCGGCGCACTGGCTGACGCCATCGGCGATGGCGAACAGGTAACCCTTGCTCGCCGCCAGCGCCGGGGCCGGAGTCACCAGGCGCAGGGCGTCCTGATTCTCCTCGCGAGGGCCGATGGCGCTCGCTTCGGCAAAACTCAGTTGCAGGCTCATTAAGGCTTCAGACCCGAGCAGCGGTCACGGCTGCCGAACCCCAAGTGGTTCTCCAGCGACGTTTCACGCCGTGCAGACCGAACCAGGCCAGAACGCCAAGGCTGGCGAACAACCACAAGGCCAGTTGATAGCTGCCGGTGCTTTGTTTGATCGCGCCCATGCCCGCTGCCAGTGCAAATCCACCAATACCGCCGGCCATGCCGATCAAACCGGTCATCACACCGATCTCGCGACGAAAGCGCTGCGGCACCAATTGGAAAACGGCGCCGTTACCTGCGCCCAAACCGAGCATGGTGCAGACGAAAAGTGCCAGTGCCGCGTAGGAACTCGGCAGATTGAAACCCACCGCTGCGATGCAGACCGCCGCCACCGTGTACATCCCCAAGAGGGTGCGAATGCCACCGAAACGGTCGGCCAGAGCGCCGCCCAACGGACGCATCAAGCTGCCACCGAACACGCAGGCTGCGGTGTAGTAACCGGCAGTCACCGGGCTCAGGCCATATTGGTCGTTGAAATACCCGGGCAGGGCGCTGGCCAGGCCAATGAAGCCGCCGAAGGTCACGCTGTAGAAAAACATGAACCACCAGCTGTCGCGGTCGCCCAAGGCCTTGAAGTAGTCGGACATCGATTTGGCTTTTGGCCGTTCAGGCGCGTTTTTGGCCAGCCAGGCGAAGACGATGAGGGTCAGGATCAGCGGGATCAGGGCGAAGCCGAACACGTTGCTCCAGCCAAATGCAGCGGCCAGCACCGGGGCGATCAGTGCAGCGAGCACTGTGCCCGAGTTACCGGCACCGGCGATGCCCATGGCTTTGCCTTGGTGTTGTGGCGGATACCATTGCGACGCCAGCGGCAGAGCGACGGCGAAGGATGCGCCGGCCATGCCGAGGAACAGGCCCAGCACCAGCGCTTGTTCATAACTGTGGATGCCGAGTTTCCAGGCGCCGAACAGGGCGCAGATGACGATCACCTGTCCAATCAGCCCGGCGGTTTTCGGCGACAGGCGATCAGCCAGCAAGCCCATCACAAAGCGCAATACCGCCCCGGCCAGAATCGGCGTGGCCACCATCAGTCCGCGCTGTTGGGTGGTCAGCTGCAGATCGGCGGCGATCTGCACCGCCATTGGACCGAGCAGGTACCAGACCATGAAACTCAGGTCGAAATAGAGGAAGGCCGCGAACAGTGTCGGGGTATGGCCGGATTTCCAGAAGCTTGAATTCATCGCGCACCTCAGCTGTTAGGAGTCTCGAGAAGGAGTCATGAGCTTGCAGGTGGGGCGCCGCATCGGCCGCACCACCGGCCCCGGTCTGTGGGGCCAAAACAAAAAAACGCCGCCACCGGATTCGCCAAAGGGCAAATGAGGTGAGCGACGTCTTTGTCGTAGGTGGGGCAACCGCCGTTGGTTACCTGTGGCGATTACCTAGCGAGATCTGTGCCAACAGGTGAAACCGAGTCGCCGCCATTCGCGAGCAGGCTCACTCCCACAGGGAATTGCGCCGTACACAAATCAACTGTGGGAGTGAGCTTGCTCCGGGCGGCGTTCCGACGATGGGGTCCTTTCAGGCACTACAGAGCTTCAGCCGAGCAACTCACTCATGGCGATGATCTGCTCCGCCACCTGAATCAGCTTCTGCTGCCGGCTCATGGCCTGGCGGCGCATCAGGGTGTAGGCCTCTTCCTCGTTGCAGTCCTTCATTTTCATCAGCAGCCCTTTGGCCAGCTCGATGCGCTTGCGCTCGGCCAGTTGCTGGTCGCGGGCGTTGAGCTGGGCGCGCAAGGCCTGGTCGCTTTCAAAACGCGCCATGGCCACGTCGAGAATCGGCTGCAAGCGCTGTGCGTGGATGCCTTCGACGATGTAGGCACTGACGCCGGACTTGATCGCCTGACGCATCACATCGGGGTCATGTTCATCGGTAAACATCACGATCGGCCGCGGTTGGTCGCGGCTCACCAGCACCACTTGTTCCATCACATCGCGGCTCGGTGACTCGGTATCGATCAAAATCACGTCCGGACGCACCGTTTCGACGCGCGCGGGCAAGTCGATGGTCAGGCCCGACTCGTCGATCACCTCGAACCCGGCTTCGGTCAGGGCCGCCTTCAGGCGACCGACTTTCTTCGCGGTGTCGTTGATCAGCAGGATACGCAACATATTCGTAGTCTCCTGTCAGCGGCTGGCGAGAAGGGGCGAGCTGTCGCTCATGGCGTGCAGCTTGAAACTGCGGGCATAGCCGGCGGGGTCCAGGCCATCCCAGACCTTGCCGTCGATCAACTGGCTGCTGCGCATTGGCTGATCACTCACGGCCACACCGACAGCGGTGGCGGCCTCTCGATACAAGTCTAGTTGCTGGACCTGACGGGCCACGCCCAGGTAGTCGGGGTCGTCGCGCAACAAACCCCAACGGCGGAACTGAGTCATGAACCACATGCCATCGGACAGATACGGCAGATTGACCTCGCCATCACCATGGAAGCGCAGTGCGTGCGGGTCTTGCCAGCAATGACCCAGGCCATCGGCGTAGTCACCGAGCAATCGCGGTTCGATGCAGTCGAGCGGTGCGTCGAGGTATTGCGGGGCACTCAACAGCTTCGCGGTGCTGCGGCGATTCTCGGTGCTTTCTTCGATGAAGCGGCTGGCCTCCAGAATCGCCATCACCAGCGCCCTTGCGGTGTTGGGGTATTGCTCGACAAAGGCGCGGGTGCAACCGAGGACTTTTTCCGGATGATCGGGCCAGATGGTCTGGGTGGTTGCCATCGTGAACCCCAGATTTTGCTGCACCGCGCTGGCGGACCATGGCTCGCCGACGCAGAAGCCGTCGATGCGCCCGGCTTGCAGGTGCGCGACCATTTGCGGCGGCGGCACCACCACGCTGTCGACGTCCTGCAACGGATGAATACCCTGACTCGCGAGCCAGTAATACAACCACATGGCGTGGGTGCCCGTAGGAAATGTCTGGGCGAAGGTGAGTTTTGGGCGACTTTGGTGCACGTGCCGTTCCAGTGCTTCAGGACTGGTCACGCCCAGCGCCTGTAAGCCATGGGAGAGGTTGATGCTCTGGCCATTCTGATTCAGGCCCATGAGCACCGCCATGTCGGTCGACGCGACACCGCCGATGCCCAAATGCACGGCGTAGATCAAACCGTACAGGCTGTGCGCGGCGTCGAGTTCGCCACTGACCAGTTTGTCCCGCAGGTTGGCCCAGGACGACTGGCGCTTGAGGTTCAGGGTCAGGCCATAAGGTTGGGCAAAGCCCTGCGTGGCCGCGACCACTACCGAGGCGCAGTCGCTCAGGGCCATGAAGCCGAGGCTGATTTCGGTCTTTTCCGGGGCATCGCTGCCGTTGACCCAGGCCAGAGGGTTGGCTGGAACTTCAATCATCAGTAAACACCTTCCATAAAAAAGCGCCGGACCGGGCTGCTTGCCAGGGCAAGGCCAAGTGACGACGCCGTTGTCTTTCGACTCATCCCGCCGTTGGCATGAGTGCTGATGTCAGTGACGGTGCAAGGCATATGCCATCGCTCACTGATTTTGTCGCGCGCCTCGCCTGCAACCCCGATGCCCGGCTATAATCGCCGCCACTTTTCGTAGCCCAGAGTCAAACCCGCCCATGTACACCCTGGCCCGTCAGCTGTTGTTCAAACTTTCCCCGGAAACCTCCCACGATCTGTCCCTGGACCTGATCGGCGCGGGCGGGCGTTTGGGCCTCAACGGCTTGCTGTGCAAGACACCGGCGAACATGCCGGTGACTGTCATGGGCCTGGACTTCCCGAACCCGGTGGGTCTGGCGGCCGGTCTGGACAAGAACGGCGCGGCCATCGACGGTTTTGCGCAACTGGGTTTTGGTTTTGTCGAAATCGGCACCATCACGCCGCGCCCGCAGCCGGGCAATCCGAAGCCACGCATTTTCCGCCTGCCGGATGCCGAGGCGATCATCAACCGCATGGGGTTCAACAACCTCGGCGTCGATCACCTGCTGGCTCGAGTAGCGGCGGCCAAGTTCAAGGGCGTGCTGGGCATCAATATCGGCAAAAACTTCGATACCCCGGTTGAGCGGGCGGTCGACGACTACCTGATCTGCCTGGACAAGGTCTACGCCCACGCCAGCTACGTGACAGTCAACGTCAGCTCGCCGAACACCCCGGGCCTGCGCAGCCTGCAATTCGGCGATTCGCTGAAGCAGTTGTTGGCCGACCTGGCTACCCGCCGCGCAGAACTGGCGCTGCGCCACGGCAAACATGTACCGCTGGCGATCAAAATTGCGCCGGACATGACCGACGAAGAAACCGCTCAGGTCGCGCAAGCGCTGATCGAAACCGGGATGGACGCGGTGATCGCCACCAACACCACCCTGAGCCGCGTCGGCGTAGAAGGCATGGAGCATGGTGACGAGGCGGGCGGTCTGTCCGGCGCACCGGTTCGCGACAAGAGCACCCACACCGTGAAGGTGCTGGCGGCCGAGTTGGCCGGTCGCTTGCCGATCATCGCCGTGGGCGGCATCACCGAAGGCAAGCACGCGGCTGAGAAAATCGCTGCGGGTGCCAGCCTGGTGCAGCTCTATTCCGGCTTCATCTATAAAGGTCCGGCGCTGATTCGTGAATCTGTAGACGCCATCGCCGCCTTGCGCTGACCTTGTAGCAGCTGCCGAGCCTGCGAGGCTGCGTTCGGCTGCGCAGCAGTCGTAGAATCAGACACCGCGGTCTTACAGGTACACCGTGCTTTCAGGTTTCACGACGGCTCTGCCGCCGAACGCAGCCTCGCGGTGCTCGGTAGCTGCTACAAGGGAATTGTATTTTGGCGAAAAGCAGGCATAAAAAAGGGCTCCTCGAAGGAGCCCCTGGGCCGAAGCCCGCCGCCCGGATGGGGCGTGCGTGGTAAGTCGTTACGTAATCAAATTGTCGTGTCGGAGTGTGTGCCCTGTGTTAGCCGACGGCGTGAAGTTCGTTGAGTCTATGGATTCCCGCAGTGCCGGTCATACCGTCCCAGTTGTCGCCGCGTCCTTCTCGCCAGCCGTTAATCCAGGCTTGGCGTACCGACGGTAGAGTAAATGGGCAAAGCTCACGGGATTTGCCACCAACTCCATATTGATATCCGCGCAAAAATGCTCTTTCCAACGGATCACGCTTAAGTCTTCTCATAGGGTGTTGCCCTCACTTGTTGACTGTATTTATCGCGTCGACCTCAATTGAGGTCTGGCAGAAAAACTCCTGCCGTTGGGGCTCGCTGCCGGCGTCGCGAGCCAAGGTGTTGACGTCATTGCGGCATCAACCTGTGTTGAGTTCTAACCAATGCGTCACATCGAGGGAATGATCGTTTTGTCATAAGGACGTAACTATTAAGGTGGTATGGCCATAAGTAACACGATGTTGTCCCGTGTTTATTGGCAAAACCCCGGTATGATCGGCCCTGCGCTGCATGATGGATTGAATCCCTAAGTGAGAACGCCTCCTGTTGAGCAGGGGGACTATTCGACGAAGGGTCGACTTATGACATTTTGTTGCATCAACTTTTTTATCTGTCTTTGCATCTAAGCTCTTTTAACCCGAGCAGCAAGGGTGGAATGGCACACCTTCGTGCCACGCGGGCGCTCTTTTAGAAAAGCGCCTGATTGAAAACCGGGCCGGCAATGCGTTGTCGGTTCACTAAGCCAAAGGCTCTGAAATTCCAATGTCCGATCAATTCGAAATCTTCCTCACTTGCCCAAAAGGCCTTGAAGGCCTGCTCATCGAGGAAGCCGTCGGGCTTGGCCTTGAAGAAGCGCGTGAGCACACCTCTGCCGTGCGTGGCATGGCAACCATGGAAACCGCTTATCGCCTGTGCCTGTGGTCGCGTCTGGCGAACCGGGTGCTGCTGGTGCTCAAGCGTTTCCCGATGAAGGACGCCGAAGATCTTTATCACGGCGTGCTGGATATCGAGTGGCAAGACCACATGCTCAACGATGGCACCCTGGCCGTTGAGTTCAGCGGTCACGGCTCGGGCATCGACAACACCCACTTCGGCGCGTTGAAGGTCAAGGACGCCATCGTCGACAAACTGCGCACGCCGCAGGGCGATCGTCCGTCCATCGACAAACTCAATCCGGACCTGCGCATTCACCTGCGCCTGGACCGTGGTGAAGCGATCCTGTCCCTCGACCTCTCGGGCCACAGCCTGCACCAGCGCGGCTATCGCTTGCAGCAGGGCGCGGCGCCGCTGAAGGAAAACCTCGCGGCCGCGATCCTGATCCGTTCCGGCTGGCCACGCATTGCGGCCGATGGCGGCGCGCTGGCTGACCCGATGTGCGGTGTCGGTACGTTCCTCGTCGAAGCCGCGATGATCGCCGCCGACATGGCGCCGAACCTGCGTCGCGAACAATGGGGCTTCACGGCCTGGCTCGGTCACGTCCCGGCGCTGTGGAAAAAGCTTCACGAAGAAGCCGCTGAGCGTTGCGCGGCCGGTCTGGCCAAGCCACCGCTGTGGATTCGCGGTTACGAAGCCGATCCACGCCTGATTCAACCGGGCCGCAACAACGTTGAACGTGCCGGCCTGAGCGAGTGGATCAAGATCTACCAGGGCGAAGTCGGGACGTTCGAGCCACGTCCGGACCAGAACCAGAAAGGCCTGGTGATCTGCAACCCACCGTACGGCGAACGTCTGGGTGACGAAGCGAGCTTGCTCTATCTCTACCAGAACCTCGGCGAACGTCTGCGTCAGGCCTGCTTGAACTGGGAAGCCGCGGTATTCACCGGCGCCCCGGACCTGGGCAAGCGCATGGGCATCCGCAGCCACAAACAGTATTCGTTCTGGAACGGCGCGTTGCCGTGCAAATTGCTGCTGATCAAAGTCACTCCAGACCAGTTCGTCACCGGCGAACGTCGCACTCCGGAACAGCGTCAGGTCGAGCGTGAACAAGTTCAAGCCGAAGTCGAAGTCGCAGACAACGATGTAGCACCCGGCAAGTACGAGAAGTACAACAAGAACGGTAACCCGATCAAACCGGCACCGGTGGTGATCGAGCAGCCGCGCTTGAGCGAAGGCGGGCAGATGTTTGCCAACCGTCTGCAAAAGAACCTCAAGGCCCTCGGCAAGTGGGTCAAGCGTGAAGGCATCGACTGCTACCGCGTCTACGATGCCGACATGCCGGAATACTCCATGGCCATCGACCTGTATCAGGATTGGGTCCACGTCCAGGAATACGCCGCGCCGAAATCCATCGATCCGGAAAAAGCCTCGGCGCGTATGTTCGATGCCCTGGCCGCCATTCCGCAGGCCCTGAACATCGACAAGAGCCGCGTGGTGGTCAAGCGTCGCGAGCGTCAGAGCGGCACCAAGCAGTACGAACGCCAAGCGGCACAGGGCAAGTTCGTCGAGGTCAACGAAGGTGGTGTGAAGCTGCTGGTCAACCTCACGGATTACCTCGACACCGGGCTGTTCCTCGATCACCGGCCGATGCGCATGCGGATCCAGAAAGAGGCGGCCGGCAAGCGCTTCCTCAACCTGTATAGCTACACCGCAACCGCCAGTGTTCACGCAGCCAAGGGCGGCGCGCGCAGCACCACCAGCGTCGACCTGTCGAAAACCTATCTGGACTGGGCGCGTCGCAACCTGTCGCTGAACGGTTTCTCCGAGAAGAACCGTCTGGAGCAGGGCGACGTGATGGCCTGGCTCGATGCCTGCCGTGACGAATACGACCTGATCTTCATCGATCCTCCGACGTTCTCCAACTCCAAGCGCATGGAAGGGATCTTCGACGTGCAGCGTGACCAGGTGCAATTGATCGACCTGGCCATGGCGCGTCTGGCCCCGGGCGGCGTGTTGTACTTCTCCAACAACTTCCGCAAGTTCCAGCTCGAGGAAAACCTCACCGAGCGTTATGCGGTCGAGGAAATCACCGCCCAGACCATCGATCCGGATTTCGCCCGTAATGGCAAAATCCACCGTGCCTGGAAAATCACGGCTCGTTGACACTTGAAGGGATTGGATCCACAGAGCCTTGATTTTTAAAGGCTCTTGGCTTCTTTCTGTGCTGGTCAAATTGATGGCTAATAGCTATAACTCAACGCATGGCCAATGGGCTTTCCCGCACCTGGCGTTTTGAGTTGCGTCTATGTCGTTGCACGCCGTGCGCCCCAAGATCCTGGGTTTTATCAGTGAAGATGCCTCGGCCTGGCTGGTCGCGCTGCTGGTATTGCTCGTCGGCGCAATTCTCACGGGATTGCTGGCGTGGTCGACGCTGAATCTGTTCCACCATCAACTGCGGCAACGTTTCCAACTGCTGGCCAGTGAACGTTACAGCCGTATCGAAGAACGCTTCGAAGATCAGGAGCAGCGCCTCGATGGCCTGCGCCGGTTCTTTGCCAATTCCGATTCGGTCTCCCGCGCGGAGTTCGACGGTTACACCCAACCGCTGCTGCACCGGACTCAGGCCTATTCCTTCGCCAAGCGGGTAACCGGTGCCGAACGGGCGGTATTTGAACGCCAGGTGCGTGCAGAGGGTTTACCCGAGTTCACCCTGCGTGAACTCAATGCCGACGGCCAACTGCAACTGGCGGCCGAACGGGAGGAGTACGTGGCGGTGCTTTACAGCCAGACCCAAAGCAAGCTTGGCTCGCCCCTGGGCTACGACTTGTTGGCTCAACCCTTGCGCCGTTCCACCCTTGAACGGGCCGATCAGCACGGCGGCATGGCGGTATCGCAGCCGATGCATCTGGCCAGTATCGAGCCGGCCTATGCACGCGGCGTGCTGCTGGTCGCGCCGGTGCTGCTGCGCAATAGCCCGACCACGGCGGGGTTGAAACCGTTCGGTTATGTTATGGCCGTGATCAGCATGCGCCAGTTGCTGGCGGACGGGCTGCCGGAGGCGGGCCGTGACTACCTTTCGGTGCGCATCCTCGACTTATCCACAGATGATCAGCACGAAGTGCTTTATGAGTCTCCCAACACCCCAGCCCTCAGTGAATTGGCCGCGACGCGGCTGCTGCGGCTCGCCGACCATGACTATCAAGTCGACATTCAGCCCAGCGATGCCTTCCTGAAAGCCAACCACTCTTCTGTGACCAGCCTGATAGTGCTGGGTGGCTTGCTCAGTCTGTTGCTCAGTGCCTTGCTCTATGTGCTGGTCAGTCAGCGTCAACGGGCGCTGAAAATGGTCGAGCAACGAACCCAGGAACTGCGCGCTCGCGAGCAGGAGTTGCGCGGCACCCATGGCCAGTTGCGCGGCGTGCTGAATGCCGCGACCCAGGTGGCGATCATCGCCACTGACTTACGCGGGATCATCAGCACCTTTAATGCCGGTGCAGAGCAAATGCTCGGCTACACCAGCGCTGAGGTGGTGGGCCACATGACCCTGGAAAACCTGCACCTGCCCCGGGAGCTCCTCGCCCGCTCGGCGGAGTTGAGTGCGCGCTATGGCAAACCGATTCCGACCTGCCAGGCGATGTTGGTCGAGGGCGGCGAGGAGGGCGGTCACGAAGCGCGGGAATGGACGCTGCTGCGTAGCGACGGCAGCCATTTGACGGTGAACATGCTGGCGACCCCGGTCCTCGACGAGCAAGGTTTGTGGGTCGGGCACCTGGCGATCTGTATCGACATCACTGAACGCAAGCGGGTCCACGAGGCCCTGGCGGCACGGGACCTGTTGTTGAAGAAACTCAGCGCCCATGTGCCCGGCGGGATCTACCAATTCAAGATGGAGTTCGATGGGCGCTTTAGCGTGATCTACGCCAGCGACGGTATTCGCGAGATCTACGAACTTGAACCGGATGTGCTGTTGTTCAACGCCGAAGCGATTTTCACGCGGATTCATCCGCAGGACACCACCCGGGTCCGTGCTTCGATCCGGGCGTCGGCGGACACCCTCAGCCCTTGGCGCGAGGAATACCGCGTGCAGCTGCCCCTGCGCGGCCTGCGCTGGGTTCGTGGCGAGGCGACGCCGGAGGAACTGCCCGGCGGCGGCGTGCTCTGGCATGGCTACGTCTCGGACATCTCCGACCTCAAGCGGGTGCAAGAAGAATTGCGCGCGCTGTCGATCACTGACTCGCTGACCGGGATCCACAACCGCCGCTATTTCCAGGAACGCCTGACCACCGAAATGGCCCGGGTCGAGCGCGGTGGCGGCGAACTATCGGTGATCATGCTCGATATCGACCACTTCAAGCGTATCAATGACCAGCATGGCCACGCGGTCGGCGATAGGGTGTTGCAGATCGTGTGCGAACGCATCGGCCATCGGCTGCGCCGCACCGACGTGTTCTGTCGCCTGGGTGGTGAGGAGTTCATGGTGCTTTGCCCGGACATCAACGGCGAGCATGCCCATGTCCTTGCCTTGCAGCTATGGCAAGGGTTGCGCAGTTCGCCGATCGAAGGCGTCGGGACAGTGACCGCCAGTTTCGGGATTGCCAGTTGGCGAGTCGGGGAGGGCGCGGATGCGCTGCTGCTGCGGGCGGATTCGGGGGTGTACGCGGCGAAACAGGCCGGGCGGGATCGGGTAGAAGGAGAGATGAGTTAGGTCCGGCTACGCAATACCCTGTGGGAGCGAGCCTGCTCGCGAAAGCGGTCTGTCAATCACATCGTTGCTGGATGTGACGCCGTTTTCGCGAGTAGGCTCGCTCCCACATTGGATCTAAGGTGTCTGGTAGATCGGGTTAGAGCACCGAAGCCGTTTCCGGCAGTTTCGGCTGGCGATACAGGTCCAGCAGCACCTGATCCAGCACCGACGACGCGCCAAACGGTGCCTTGTCGTTGAGGATCGCCACCACAGCCCAGGTATTGCCGTTGATGTCGCGGCTGAAACCGGCAATCGCCCGCACGGTATTCAGGGTGCCGGTCTTGACGTGGGCTTCACCGCGCATCGCAGTGGTCTTCAGGCGTTTGCGCATAGTGCCATCGGTGCCGGCAATCGGCATCGAACTGATGAACTCGGCCGCGTACGGACTTCTCCAGGCGGCTTGCAGCATGCCAGCCAATTCACGCGCACTCACACGTTCGGCACGGGACAGACCGGAGCCGTTTTCCATCACCAGGTGCGGCGCGGTGATGCCTTTCTTCGCCAGCCACTGACGCACGACACGCTGTGCAGCCTTGGCATCGTCACCGTCGGCCTCGGTGCGGAACTGCGCGCCCAGGCTCAGGAACAGCTGCTGGGCCATGGTGTTGTTACTGTATTTGTTGATGTCGCGGATGATTTCCGCCAGGTCCGGCGAGAAGGCCCGAGCCAGGACCTTAGCATTTTTAGGCGTTGGCGCCAGACGGTCCACGCCCTGAATGCTGCCGCCCAGTTCCTTCCAGATCGCTCGCACGGCACCCGCGGTGTAGGTCGCGTGGTCGAGCAGCGACAGGTAAGTCTGGGAGCTGCAGCCCTCGCCCAACTGGCCGCCGACCGTCACGGTCACGCTGCCATCGGCCTGGGGCACCGGGTTGTAACGCACGCCACCGGTGCATTGCTTGGAGTTGACGGCTTTGACCTGATTTTCGATGCGAATGGTGGCAATCGGCGGCTCCACCGACACCAGCACCCGGCCGTTGTCGTTACGCGCCACGAAGCGCAGGGCCTTGAGGTTGACCATCAGCGCGTCAGGTTTGACCAGGAACGGCTTGTTATCGTCATTGCCGTCGTCGTTGAACTGCGGTAATTGCGGTTGTACGAAGAAATTGCGGTCCAGCACCAGATCGCCGGTGATTTGCGTCACACCGTTGGCGCGCAGGTCACGCATCAGCAACCAGAGTTTTTCCATGTTTAGCTTCGGATCGCCGCCACCCTTGAGGTAGAGGTTACCGTTGAGGATGCCGCCGCTGAGCGTGCCGTCGGTGTAGAACTCGGTTTTCCACTGGTGGTTCGGGCCGAGCATTTCCAGCGCCGCGTAAGTGGTGACCAGTTTCATGGTCGAGGCCGGATTGACGGAGACGTCAGCGTTGAAAATCGTCGGGGTGCCAGGGCCGTTGAGCGGGATCATCACCAGCGACAGGGCGTTGTCCTGCATCTTGCTGGCCTTGAGGGCTTTTTCAACGTTGGGCGATAGCGCGGTGTTGATCGAGGCGGCGGAAACAGAGAAGGCCAGAGGGAGCAGAAAACCGGCCAGTAACAATGGACGCAAAGATTTGATCATGTGAAATAAAACCCTACAGCCGAGGGGGAAAAAGACGAGGGCATGAAGATAAATTCCCTCAGTGGTCATGAAAGTGTCGGCATTATGCCCCAAGGTGTAGCGGCTTGTGCCGTGCCCTGGCCTTCTAATCCGCTATTTTTTACCGACGGTAGGGCTTGCAACCCAGAGAGACGGGCAATCGGCGCCTTAAACTGCTAAAGTGCCGCCCGTTATTACTTATGAGGATTGTTCCAATGGCGACTAACCGTTCCCAGCGTCTGCGCAAAAAACTGTGCGTCGATGAATTTCAAGAGCTGGGTTTCGAACTGAACCTGGATTTTAAAGAAGATTTGGCTGATGAAGCCATTGATGCTTTCCTCGACGCGTTCCTGAAAGAAGCCATGGAAGCCAACGGTCTGGGCTATGTTGGCGGCGACGACTTCGGTCTGGTTTGCCTGCAGAAGCGTGGCTCGGTGTCCGAAGAGCAGCGTGCCGCTGTTGAAGCCTGGCTCAAAGGCCGCAGCGAACTGACTGAAGCGACTGTCAGCCCGCTGATCGACGTCTGGTACCCGGAAAAGCCGATCAATCCGGTAGCTTGATGTCATAAAAAACGGCGACCCAAGGGTCGCCGTTTTTTTTTGTGACGATCAAAGGATCGCAGCCTCGTTCTCGACAGCTGCTACAGGGCAATGCAATCCCTGTAGCAGCTGTCGAGTGAAACGAGGCTGCGAGCTTTTAGCTTTTACGCCAGTTCAGAATCACCAACGTCAACACCCCCGCCACAATCCCCCAGAACGCCGAACCGATGGAAAACAGCGTCAACCCCGACGCCGTCACCATAAAGGTAATCAGCGCCGCTTCACGTTCCTTCACTTCATTCATGGCGATGCTCAAGCCATTGATGATCGAGCCGAACAACGCCAGCGCCGCAATCGACAGCACCAACTCTTTCGGCAGCGCGGCAAACAGCGCCGCCAGCGTCGCGCCGAACACCCCGGCGATCCCGTAGAAAATCCCACACCAGACGGCCGCCGTGTAGCGCTTGTTGCGATCCTCATGGGCATGCGGCCCGGTGCAAATCGCCGCGCTGATAGCCGCTAGGTTGATCCCGTGGGAACCGAACGGCGCCAGCAGCAACGAAGCGATGCCCGTGGTGGTGATCAGTGGCGAGGCCGGCACGGTGTAGCCGTCGGCACGCAGCACGGCGATGCCGGGCATGTTCTGCGAGGTCATTGCCACGACAAACAGCGGAATGCCGATGCTGATGGTCGCGGCGAGAGAGAAGTGCGGCGTGGTCCAGACCGGCGTCGCTACTTCCAGGTGGAAACCACTGAAATCCAGCAGACCCATGAACCCCGACAGTGCCGTGCCGATCAACAGCGCGGCGAGTACCGCATAACGCGGCGACAGACGTTTGACCACCAGATAAGTGAAGAACATGCCCAATACCAGCGCGGTGCGATGCTGCGCGGCGACGAAGATTTCGCTGCCGATCTTGAACAGAATCCCCGCCAGCAGGGCGGCGGCCAATGATGCCGGAATCTTTTTCACCAGCCGTTCGAAGCTGCCGGTCAAGCCACAAATCGTCACCAGCACCGCACAGGTAATGTAGGCGCCAATGGCTTCGCCGTAGGTTACGCCGCCCAAACTGGTGATCAGCAACGCAGCGCCGGGGGTCGACCAGGCGATTGTGATCGGCGTGCGGTAACGCAGAGACAGGCCAATCGAGCACACCGCCATGCCAATCGAGATCGCCCAGATCCACGAAGAAATCTGCCCGCTGGTCAGGCCCGCCGCTTGCCCGGCCTGAAACATCAGCACCAGCGAGCTGGTGTAACCGGTCATCATCGCGATGAAGCCGGCGACGATCGCCGAGGGTGACGTGTCGGCCAAAGGGCGGAGCTGCGTATGTGTGGCGTCGTTCATGACAGCGGTATTCCTTATACTTTTGAAAGGTAAAACCCAGGTTCAAGCCTAAACTCAAAAGTAACCAGGCGTTGCAATACAGCCGAGGCGACAAACAGCCGTACAGTCGTGTTGCCACCCTCCATTGTGTACAATCGCGGTGTTTTTTACGCGATACTTGCCAGCGACCCACTGTGCCGTATTACAGTCACGGTCAATTCGCCGCAGTTCTTCCGACTCGAGTGCCCATGAACGAACAGTTGCAACCCCTAAAGAAACAACCGCGAGCAGGCAAAGCCGGCCGCAGCGGTACCCAGGACGATATTGTCTACGCGCATATCTTCGAGGCCATCCTCGAACAGCGTCTGGCGCCCGGTACCAAGTTGAGCGAAGAAGCGCTGGGGGAAATTTTCGGGGTCAGTCGCACCATCATTCGCCGCGCGCTCTCGCGCCTGGCCCATGAAGGCGTCGTGCTGCTGCGTCCGAACCGTGGCGCTGTCGTCGCCAGCCCGAGTGTCGAAGAGGCTCGCCAGGTGTTCATGGCCCGGCGTCTGGTGGAGCGAGCGATCACTGAATTGGCGGTGCAGCACGCCACTGCCGAGCAGATTGCCGAGTTGCGCCAGATGGTCAACGACGAGCGCGACAGCTTCTCCCGTGGCGATCGCGGCGCCGGTATTCGTCTGTCGGGCGAGTTCCACTTGAAACTGGCTGAAGCGGCGAAAAATGCTCCGCTGATCAGCTTCCAGCGCAGCCTGGTGTCCCAGACGTCGTTGATCATTGCCCAGTATGAAAGCGGCAATCGCTCCCACTGTTCCTACGACGAGCACACCCAGCTGATCGACGCCATCGAAGCGCGCAACGCTGAGCTGGCGGTGGACCTGATGATGCATCACATGGATCACATCGACAGCAAACTCAACCTCGACGAAGAAAGCGCGTCGGATGATTTGCATGCGGTGTTCTCGCATTTGTTGCAGACCAAGAAACCAGGGCGGCCAGCGGTCAAACTCTGACACCGCGTCGCGTCCATCGCGAGCAGGCTCGCTCCCACAAGGTTTTGTATTGAATGCAAATCTTGTAACCACTGAAGATCAACTGTGGGAGCGAGCCTGCTCGCGAAGGCGATCTGACAGGCAATAAAAATCCCCCGGGCTGTACGGCGACGGGGGATTTTTTATGCCCGGAAGATCTTAGCGCTGATGCACCTGATTCCCCGCCGCATATGTCTGCAACACCGTCCGGTCATCCCCCAGCGTCATCAATACAAACAACGTTTCGGCAATGTTATTGGCCTGCTTCAAGCGATAGCTCAGCAGCGGTGTGGCGTTGTAGTCCAGTACCAGGAAGTCGGCGTCGGTGCCCGGTTGCAGGGTGCCAATCTTGTCTTCCAGGCGCAACGCGCGGGCGCCGCCGAGGGTCGCCAGGTACAGCGACTTGAACGGGCTCAGTCGCGCACCTTGCATCTGCATGACTTTGTACGCTTCGTTCAAGGTTTGCAGCAGCGAGAAACTGGTGCCGCCACCGACGTCCGTACCGAGGCCGACATTCAATTTGTGCTTCTCGGCCATCGGCAGGTTGAACAGGCCGCTGCCGAGGAAGAAGTTCGAGGTCGGACAGAAGGCAATCGCCGAGCCGGTTTCCGCCAGCCGCGCGCATTCGTCGTCGCACAGGTGTACGCCGTGGGCGAATACCGAGCGCTCGCCGAGCAGCTTGTAATGGTCGTAGACGTCCAGGTAGCCCTTGCGCTCCGGGAACAGCTCCTTGACCCACTCGACTTCCTTGAGGTTTTCGCTGATGTGAGTCTGCATGTACAGGTCTGGGAATTCGCTGAGCAACTGGCCGGCGAGGGTCAGCTGTTCCGGGGTGCTGGTCGGGGCGAACCGCGGGGTGACCGCGTAGTGCAGGCGACCCTTGCCGTGCCAGCGCTCGATCAGCGCCTTGCTTTCGACGTAGCTGGATTCGGCGGTGTCGGTCAGGTAGTCCGGCGCGTTGCGGTCCATCATCACCTTGCCGGCAATCATCCGCAGGTCCAGCTGTTCGGCGGCCTCGAAGAACGAGTTCACTGATTGTGGATGCACGCTGCCGAACACCAGCGCCGTAGTGGTGCCGTTGCGCAGCAGTTCCTTGATGAAAATGCCCGCGACCTCGTCGGCGTGAGCCTTGTCGGCGAACTGGCTTTCGCACGGGAAGGTGTAAGTGTTGAGCCAGTCCAGCAGTTGCTCGCCGTAGGCACCGACCATGCCGGTTTGCGGCAAGTGAATGTGGGTGTCGATGAAGCCAGGGGTGATCAGCGCGTCCTGATAATGGGTGATCTCGATGTCGGCCGGCAGGGTCGGCAGCAAGTCGCTGGCGTGACCAAGGGCGCTGATCTGGCCGTTATCGACCACCAGCAGGCCATCTTCGAAATACTCGTAAGAGGCTTCGATACCGACTTCGGCAGGATCGGCGATGCTGTGCAGAATGGCGGCGCGGTAGGCTTTGCGAGTCAGAGGCATAAAATTTCTCAATTCGTGGCTTGGCTGCGGCGTGAAGCAGGCAGCAGTTTGGCGATCGATGATCCGGCGCTGGCGGTGTGCTGGCCGAAATTGGCGTTATAGGTGGCGATGATTTCGCCGGCGATGGAGATGGCGATTTCCACAGGCAACTTGCCTTTGACTTCGCCGATGCCCATCGGGCAGCGCATGCGTTGCAGCACGGCGCTGTCGAAACCACGGTCACGCAAGCGGTGTTCGAATTTCACCCGTTTGGTCTTCGAACCGATCAGGCCGAAGTAGGCGAAGTCGTTGCGCTTGAGGATCGCGGCGGTGAGTTCGAGGTCGAGCTGGTGGTTGTGGGTCATGACGATGCAGTAGCTGCCAGCGGGCAGGTCATCGATTTCGTCCACCGGTTCTTCGGCGACGATTTTGCGTACGCCATGGGGGATCTGTTCCGGGAATTCGGCGTCCCGCGAATCGATCCAGCGCACCCGGCAGGGCAGGCTGGCGAGCAGCGGCACCAGCGCCCGGCCGACGTGGCCGGCACCGAATACGGCGATCTGCGCCTGGACCTGGCCCATTGGTTCGAACAGCAACACCGTCACTCCACCACAGCACTGACCCAGGCTGGCGCCGAGGCTGAAGCGCTCAAGGTGCGTGTCCTGCTTACCGCTGGCCAGCATTTCGCGGCCGATTTGCATGGCCTTGTATTCCAGATGCCCGCCACCGATGGTGTCGAAGGTCTGGCTGGCGCTGATGACCATCTTCGAGCCGGCGTTACGCGGCGTCGAGCCGAGTTCTTCGATTATCGTGACCAACACGCAGGGTTCACCCTGGGATTGCAGGTCGGCGAGGGCGTCGATCCAGTTGTACATGTTTCACCTCAACATCTCTGTTGTCTGTTCGGGCCTCTTCGCGGGCAAGCCTCGCTCCTACGGGAATGGTGATGTTCAAATGATCACCGCAAACCTGTAGGAGCGAGGCTTGCCCGCGAAGGCCGCGCCTCGGTCTAGAGCGAAGCCAGCTCGGTTTCAGCTTCCACGGCTTTCGCCGCCTTCAACTGGCGCATCTGCTCACAGCCCCACAACACCCGCTCCGGCGTCGCCGGTGCGTCGATTTTCGGTTGATGCTTGTAGTCGCCAAGACTCGCAACGGCGTCCTTGATCGCACACCACGACGCAATACCCAGCATGAACGGCGGCTCGCCCACGGCCTTGGAATGGAACACCGTGTCTTCCGGGTTCTTGCGGTTTTCCACCAGCTTCACCCGCAGGTCCAACGGCATGTCGGCCACGGCCGGGATCTTGTAGCTGGCCGGGCCGTTGGTCATCAGTTTGCCTTTGTTGTTCCACACCAGTTCTTCCATGGTCAGCCAGCCCATGCCCTGGATGAAACCGCCCTCGACCTGGCCGATGTCGATGGCCGGGTTCAGCGAGTCGCCGACGTCATGCAAAATGTCGGTGCGCAGCATTTTGTACTCGCCGGTCAAGGTGTCGATGATCACCTCGCAGCACGCTGCGCCGAAGGCGTAGTAATAGAACGGCCGGCCCCGCGCCTGGCTACGGTCGTAGAAGATTTTCGGGGTCTTGTAGAACCCGGTGCTCGACAGCGACACCTGAGCGAAATACGCCTGCTGGATCAGCGATTCAAACGTCAGAATATGATCGCGAACCCGCACGTGACCGTTGTGGAACTCCACGTCTTCTTCGCTGACCTTGTATTGGCGCGCGGCGAATTCAACCAGGCGCTTTTTGATGATCTCAGCTGCATTCTGTGCGGCTTTACCGTTCAGGTCGGCGCCACTGGAAGCGGCGGTCGGCGAGGTGTTCGGCACCTTGTCAGTGTTGGTTGCGGTGATCTGCACGCGGTCCATTTCCACCTGGAACACTTCAGCCACGACCTGCGCGACTTTGGTGTTCAGGCCCTGGCCCATTTCGGTGCCGCCATGGTTGAGGTGGATGCTGCCATCGGTGTAGATATGGATCAGCGCACCGGCCTGGTTGAGGAAGCTGGCAGTGAAGGAAATACCGAATTTTACCGGGGTCAGCGCCAGGCCTTTTTTCAGGATCGGGCTGTTGGCGTTGTAGCGACGAATCGCTTCGCGGCGCTCGGCGTACTGGCTGCTTTCTTCGAGTTCGGCGGTCATTTCCTCGAGCATGTTGTGCTCGACGGTCTGGTAGTAATGGGTGACGTTGCGCTCGGTCTTGCCGTAGTAGTTGGCCTTGCGCACCGCCAGCGGATCGAGGGCCAGGTGGCGGGCAATCGCGTCCATCACTTCTTCGATGGCGACCATGCCTTGCGGGCCGCCGAAGCCACGGTAAGCGGTGTTCGACGCGGTGTTGGTCTTGCAGCGGTGACCGTTGATGGTCGCGTCGCCCAGGTAGTACGAGTTGTCGGCGTGGAACATTGCACGGTCGACAATCGACGCCGAGAGGTCCGGCGAGCAACCGCAGTTACCGGCCAGTTCCAGGGCAATGCCGTGCAGCCGGCCAGTGCTGTCGAAGCCCACGTCGTACTCGACGTAGAACGGGTGACGCTTGCCGGTCATCAGCATGTCTTCGACCCGCGGCAGGCGCATTTTGGTCGGCTGGCCGGTGAGGTGTGCAACAACTGCACAGAGGCACGCAGGGCTCGCGGCCTGGGTTTCCTTGCCGCCGAAACCACCGCCCATGCGGCGCATGTCGACGACGATCTTGTTCATCGATACGTC
The DNA here is from genome assembly GCF_030053095.1 of Pseudomonas sp. PMCC200344. NCBI lineage: Bacteria > Pseudomonadati > Pseudomonadota > Gammaproteobacteria > Pseudomonadales > Pseudomonadaceae > Pseudomonas > Pseudomonas sp. PMCC200344. The sequence goes on from NZ_CP125618.1 coordinate 2,134,353, forward strand.
CAGCACTTCGGCTACAAGCTTCTGTACTTCGGTGGGGTTCTGCGTCGAGCAGTAGACAATCATGCCGCCGTCTTCGGTCGGCATCACCGAAGAGATCTGGGTTTCGAGATAGAAGTGTTCCTGGCCGCCGATGTGCAGTGTGCCTTGAATGCGGTGTTCGGCAGTGGCTAAAGCGCCGGCCGAATCACCGCGTTGATGCGTGTGGCTGTCGAGCACAAAGTGGCGTTTGCGCAGCGCTTCAACCACGTCCAGCACCGGCTCCAGATCTTCGTATTCGATGATCGCGGCCATGGCGGCTTTGCGTGCGGTTTCCAGGTCCTTCGCCGCAACGGCGAGCACCACTTGACCGACGAATTGCACGTCGTCGATAGCCAGCAATGGGTCACCTGGCAGCAATGGGCCGATGTCTTTCAGGCCTGGTACGTCTTTGTGGGTGATAGCGATGCGCACGCCTTCGAAGGCGTAGCAAGGCTGGGTGTCGATGCTGATAATTTTCGCGTGGGCGCGGTCCGACAGGCGTGCGTAAACATGTAACTGGTTCGGAAATTCCAGCCGGTCGTCGATGTACTGCGCTTCACCGGACACGTGTTTGGTGGCGCTGTCGTGCTTGACGCTGCGGCCGACACCGGTGGTCAGGTCCTTGGCGAACAGTTCAGCCAATTCGGCCTGGGTCTTCTCTACGGCGTGATGATTAGACATAAGCGGTCACCCGAGTCTCGATGTGCGGTGTTTGCAGTTCGATGAAGTACTTACGCAACAGGTTCTGGGCGCTGAGCAGGCGGTATTCCTTGCTGGCACGGAAGTCCGAGAGCGGCGTGAAATCTTCGGCCAGCGCAGCGCAGGCGCGTTCGACGGTGTCGTTGTTCCAGGTGGCGCCGAGCAATACGGCTTCGCAAGCCTTGGCGCGTTTTGGTGTAGCAGCCATGCCGCCGAAGGCAACGCGGGCGTCGGCGATCACGCCGTTGTCGATGCGCAGGTTGAACGCGGCGCAGACGGCGGAAATGTCATCGTCCAGACGCTTGGAGACTTTGTAGGCGCGGAACAGTTGTTCGGCGCTGGCACGCGGCACGATGATCTTTTCGATGAACTCGCTTTCCTGGCGCGCGGTAACCCGGTAATCGATGAAGTAATCTTCCAGCGCCATCGTGCGGCGGACTTCGCCTTTGCACAAAACCATCTGCGCGCCGAGTGCAATCAGCAGGGGCGGGGAGTCACCGATCGGCGAGGCGTTGCCGATGTTGCCGCCGAGAGTGCCCTGGTTGCGGATTTGCAGGGAAGCAAAGCGTTGCAGCAATTCGCCGAAGTCCGGGTACTCGGCTTTCAAGGCTTCATAGCAATCGGAGAGGGCAGTGGCGGCGCCGATTTCCAGGCGATCGTCGAAGCACTCGATACGCTTCATCTCGGCGACATTGCCGACGTAAATCATCACCGGCAGGGTGCGGTGGAACTGCGTGACTTCCAGCGCCAGATCCGTGCCGCCGGCCAGCAGGCGGGCTTGAGGATAAGCGTCGTAGAGGTCGGCCAGATCGGCGACGGTCAGCGGTACCAGGCAGCGTTTGTCGCCACTGTTGAGTTCGCCGATGTCAGTGGGGGCGATGGCCTTCAGGCGAGCGATGGTGTCGGCTTCGCGAGCATCGAACTGATCCGTTTGCTTGCCGCAGCAGGATTGTTCGGCGGCCGCCAGAATCGGCCGATAGCCAGTGCAGCGGCAGAGGTTGCCGGCCAGCGCTTCATGGGCTTGATGAGCATCCGGTTGATCGCTGTTCTTTTGCAGTGCAAACAGCGACATGACGAAGCCCGGCGTGCAGAAACCGCATTGCGAGCCGTGGCACTCGACCATGGCTTTCTGCACGCTGTGCAGCTCGCCTTGGTGCTTGAGGTCTTCGACACTGATCAATTGTTTGCCGTGCAGTGACGAAACGAACGTCAGACACGAGTTGAGGCTGCGATAGCGAATGTGTTCGCGGCCATCGTCATCCGTTTGCAGCTCGCCGACCACCACGGTGCACGCGCCGCAGTCACCGCTGGCGCAGCCTTCTTTGGTGCCGGGTTTGCCCACATGGTCGCGCAGATAATTGAGCACGGTCAGGTTTGGGTCCAGGGCGTGCTCGCTACGGAGTTCCTGGTTAAGTAAAAACTGGATCACGGAAGGCCTCGCAGACTCATTATTGTTGTTAACCGACTTGAACCGAATTTATCAGGTCTGACTTTCCGGTCAATGATTTTCTGACTTAAAGGTCAGGAAATAGCATTTTGTCGATAAACGACTCGTTCCTTTATTATTGACCCTCACGGGATAGCCTGCTTTTTGCTTGAATCGTGCCAAAAACCGCCCAGTGGGCACTCCGCCATGACCCTTTATGTGCGCTACACTGCGCCGCTTGTGCAGATAGAAGAGTTTGAAGGACAACCATGACGTTCAAGGCGCCGGACAGCCTCGCCGAGCAAATTGCTCACCACCTCGCCGAACGCATCATTCGTGGCGAAATGAAGCCCGGGGAGCGCATCCAGGAACAGAAGGTCACGCTGGCCCTCAATGTCAGCCGCGGTTCGGTCCGTGAAGCCTTGCTGATCCTCGAGCGCCGCCACCTGATCGCGATCCTGCCGCGACGCGGCGCCCACGTGACCGAGCTGACGGTTCACAAGGTCCGAAGCCTGTGCACGCTGATGAGCGAGCTTTACATCTTGCTCGGCAATGCAGTGGCCAGCGGCTGGCAAGTCCAGACCGACATGGCGCCGTTCGTGCAAATCCAGCAGCGTCTGACCGCCAGCTACGAGCGCCAGGACATTCGCACCTTTGTCGACGACAGCTTCAGTGTGATGCGCGCCGCGTATCCGTTCGCCAACAACCCGTACTTGCAGGAAACCGTCGAGAATCTGCAGCCGGCCATGAGCCGCGCGTATTTCCTCGCCCTGGAACAGCGCAAGGCCTCGATGAGCGAGTTCCTCGAACTGTTCGAACGCTTGCTCGCCGCCGTGCTGGCCCGTGATTTTCCGCAGATCCGCATTGTGCTGACGGCGTATGCCCAGCGCAGCAGTGATCTGGTGGTCTCCGCCCTGACGGACGCTTAAGCGTGCGGCTAAAGTGCATCAAACTGGCGGGGTTCAAATCCTTCGTCGACCCGACCACGGTGAACTTCCCCAGTAACATGGCGGCGGTGGTCGGGCCCAATGGTTGCGGCAAGTCGAACATCATCGACGCCGTGCGTTGGGTGATGGGCGAGAGTTCGGCCAAGAACCTGCGCGGCGAGTCGATGACTGACGTCATCTTCAACGGCTCGACCAGCCGTAAACCGGTTAGCCAGGCGAGCATCGAGCTGGTGTTCGATAACTCCGACGGCACCCTGCTCGGCGAATACGCGGCCTATGCGGAAATTTCCATTCGCCGCAAAGTGACTCGCGACAGCCAGACCACTTACTACCTCAACGGCACCAAGTGCCGCCGTCGCGATATCACCGACATCTTCCTCGGCACCGGCCTGGGCCCGCGCAGCTACTCGATTATCGAGCAGGGGATGATCTCCAAGCTGATCGAGTCAAAGCCCGAAGACCTGCGCAACTTTATTGAAGAAGCGGCGGGCATCTCCAAGTACAAGGAGCGCCGGCGTGAGACTGAAAACCGCATCCGCCGCACCCACGAGAACCTGGCTCGCCTGACCGACCTGCGCGAAGAACTCGAGCGTCAGCTTGAACGCTTGTACCGCCAGGCCGAGGCCGCCAAGAAGTATCAGGAATACAAGGGCGAGGAGCGTCAGCTCAAGGCCCAACTGTCGGCCCTGCGCTGGCAGGCGTTGAACGAGCAGGTTGGTCAGCGCGAAGCGATCATCGGCAATCAGGAAGTCACCTTCGAAGCCCTGGTTGCGGAGCAGCGCAATGCCGACGCGGCCATTGAACGCTTCCGGGACGGGCACCACGACTTGTCCGAGCGCTTCAATCTGGTGCAGGGGCGCTTCTATTCGGTCGGCGGCGACATCGCCCGGGTCGAGCAGAGCATCCAGCACGGTCAGCAGCGTTTGCGCCAATTGCAGGACGACCTGAAAGAAGCCGAGCGCGCGCGTCTGGAAACCGAGTCTCACTTGGGCCACGACCGCACCTTGCTGCTAACGCTGGGCGAAGAGCTGGACGTGCTCACCCCCGAACAGGAAGTCACCAGCGCCGCCGCCGAAGAAGCCGCCGCCGCGCTGGAAGAATCCGAAACCACCATGCACGCCTGGCAGGAACAGTGGGACACCTTCAACCTGACGGCCGCCGAACCGCGTCGCCAATCCGAAGTTCAGCAGTCGCGGATCCAGCAGCTGGAAACCAGCATGGAGCGCCTGGCCGATCGTCAGAAGCGTCTCGGCGAAGAGCGCGCCTTGCTCTCGGCAGACCCGGAAGACGCGGCGATCATGGAACTCAGCGAGCAACTCGCCGCCAGCGAAGCAACGCTTGAAGATTTACAGGCCAGCGAAGAAGCCCAGGTCGAACGCCTTGAGCAACTGCGTCAGGAATTGCAATTAGCGCTGCAAAATCAGCAACAGGCTCAGGGCGACTTGCAGCGTCTGAACGGTCGCCTTGCCTCCCTTGAGGCCTTGCAGCAAGCCGCGCTCGATCCCGGCACCGGTACCGCAGAATGGCTGCGCGAACAACATTTGGCGGACCGTCCGCGTCTGGCCGAAGGCCTGAAAGTCGAAGCCGGTTGGGAGCTGGCGGTGGAAACCGTGCTCGGCGCCGACCTGCAAGCGGTGCTGGTAGATGACTTCGGTGACTTCGATCTGGCCGGTTTTGCCCAGGGCGATTTGCGTTTGCTCAGCCCCGCCAGTGATGGCGTGCGCGTGCCCGGCAGCTTGCTCGATAAAGTGGAAGCGCAGATTGATCTGGCGCCATGGTTGGGGCAGGTTAAACCGGTCGACAGCCTCGAACAGGCGTTGGCCCTGCGCAATCAATTGACCGCCGGCCAGAGTCTGATCAGCCGCGACGGATACTGGGTCGGTCGACACTTTTTGCGCGTACGTCGGGCCAGCGAAGCGGAAAGCGGTGTACTGGCTCGAGGTCAGGAAATCCAGCGTCTGGGCCTCGAGCGCGAAGAGCGCGAAGCCACGGTTGAAACCCTGGAAACCCAACTTCAGAATCTCAGGGCGCAACAGCGTCAGCAGGAAAACGGTCGCGAACATCTGCGCCGTCTGCTGCAAGACGAAGCCCGTCAGCAAGGTGAATTTAAAGCCCAGTTGTCCGCCGGCAAAGCCAAGGCCGAACAACTGACCCTGCGTCGTACACGCCTGGACGAAGAACTCACCGAATTGGCTGAGCAACGCGCTCTGGAGCACGAAAATATCGGCGAAGCGCGTCTGCAATTGCAGGAAGCCCTCGACAGCATGGCGCTGGACACCGAGCAGCGCGAGTTGCTGCTGGCTCAGCGCGACAGCTTGCGCGAGCGACTCGATCGGGTGCGGCAGGAAGCCCGGCAGCACAAGGATCACGCCCATCAACTGGCGGTGCGTCTGGGTTCGCTTAAGGCCCAGCACGATTCCACGCGCCAGGCGCTGGAACGTCTGGAGATGCAATCCGAGCGCCTGACCGAGAAGCGCGAACAGCTGAGTCTCAACCTGGAGGAGGGCGAAGCGCCGCTGGAGGAATTGCGCCTGAAGCTTGAAGAGCTGCTCGACAAACGCATGACCGTCGACGAAGAACTAAAGACTGCGCAGATCGCTCTGGAAGACGCTGACCGTGAATTGCGTGATGCGGAAAAACGTCGCAACCAGGCCGAGCAGCAATCGCAGTTGATTCGGGGGCAGATGGAAACACAGCGCATGGAATGGCAGGCCCTGACCGTGCGCCGCAAGACCTTGGAAGATCAGTTGCTGGAAGACGGTTACGACCTCCACGGCGTGCTCGCCACCCTGGTGGCCGACGCCAACGAGAAAGACGCGGAAGAAGAACTCGAACGCATTGCCGCGCGCATTCAGCGTCTCGGTGCGATCAACCTGGCGGCCATCGACGAATATCAGCAACAATCCGAGCGTAAACGTTATCTGGATGCGCAGAACGACGATCTGGTCGAGGCGCTGGATACGCTCGAAAACGTGATTCGCAAGATCGACAAGGAAACCCGAAACCGCTTCAAAGATACCTTTGATCAGATCAATGGCGGTTTACAGGCCCTTTTCCCAAAAGTTTTCGGGGGAGGCCGCGCGTATTTGGAACTGACGGGCGAAGATCTACTCGATACAGGGGTAACGATCATGGCGCAGCCGCCAGGAAAGAAGAACAGCACCATCCATTTGCTCTCCGGTGGCGAAAAAGCCCTGACTGCCTTGGCTCTGGTTTTTGCCATCTTCAAGTTGAATCCGGCGCCGTTCTGCATGCTCGATGAAGTTGACGCGCCATTGGATGACGCTAACGTTGGACGCTACGCACGGCTGGTCAAAGAGATGTCGCAGACGGTGCAGTTCATCTATATCACCCACAACAAGATCGCCATGGAAATGGCCGAGCAACTGATGGGGGTGACGATGCACGAGCCGGGTTGTTCGCGTCTGGTGGCAGTGGATGTCGAGGAGGCGATGGCGATGGTGGATGCCTGAGTCGGCGCTTGTAGGAGAGGTATTTTTGAGTTGTAGGACTTATTTACCTGCCCTGACTTGCTGGCCAATCGACATAATCGCGCAAGCCGTTGTGACAGACGGTGTAAAGTTGCCTTTGGTCGTGCTAGTTTAATGTCAATTTTTCGTATACGTGGGCAAAACGCCTGTCAGAACATAGAGTTGGCGCCACGTTTTAAAGCGGTTTACGAGTTGTAAACCTCTTATTTTTCAGCATTTTTTATAGAGGCACGGGATTACATGGAAATCGGTCTGCGCGAGTGGCTGATCGTCATCGGCATTATTGTCATTGCCGGTATTCTTTTCGATGGCTGGCGTCGCATGCGCGGCGGCAAGGGGAAACTGAAATTCCGTCTCGACCGAAGTTTGTCCAACTTGCAGGACGAGGACACCAGCGCCGAGCTGTTGGGCCCGCCCCGTGTGCTGGATACGCATAAAGAGCCGCAACTGGACGAGCACGATCTGCCGTCGGTGAGCATGCCTGCCCGTGAACCGCGTGAGTCGGGTTCCAAGCGCGGCAAGCGTGGCCATGGCGAGCCTTCCCAGGGCGACATGAACCTCAGTCTGGATCTGGACGGCGGCCCGAGCTTCAGCAGCCGTGACGACGATTTCCCGGATGACACCAAGGCTTCGAGTTCGGCCAGCGACAAGGAACAACCGCAAGCCGAAGAAGTGCTGGTGATCAGCGTGATTTGCCGTGACGCCGCCGGCTTCAAAGGCCCGGCGCTGTTGCAGAACATTCTGGAAAGCGGTCTGCGTTTCGGCGAGATGGACATCTTCCACCGCCACGAAAGCATGGCCGGCAATGGCGAGGTCCTGTTCTCGATGGCCAATGCGGTCAAGCCGGGTGTTTTCGATCTGGACGACATCGACCACTTCAGCACACCGGCAGTGAGCTTCTTCCTCGGTCTGCCAGGCCCGCGTCATCCGAAGCAAGCCTTCGACGTGATGGTGGCCGCGGCGCGCAAACTGTCTCAGGAGCTGAACGGCGAACTGAAAGACGATCAGCGCAGCGTGCTGACTGCCCAGACGATCGAGCATTACCGTCAGCGCATTGTCGAGTTCGAACGTCGCGCCCTGACCCAGAAGCGTTGATCTGTAGGAGCACGGCTTGCCGGCGATGGCGTTCTCAGGATCGCCATCGCGAGCAAGCTCAGCTCCTACAATGAGCTTTAGCCGCATCAACAGATAGAGCAGCCTCGGCTGCTCTTTTGCTTTATGAGAGAACACCCATGACCGCCGCCAAAAACCGCATTCTAGAGCTGCGTGCTGAGCTGGATCAGCATAACTATCGCTACCACGTGCTGGACGAGCCGAGCATTCCGGACGCCGAATACGACCGGTTGTTCCACGAGCTCAAGGCCCTCGAAGCGGCGCATCCCGAACTGATCACCAGCGACTCGCCGACCCAACGTGTCGGCAGTGCGGCGCTGTCGGCGTTCACTCAGGTTCGCCACGAAGTACCGATGCTCAGCCTCGGTAACGCCTTCGAAGAAACCGACATGCGCGAGTTCGATCGTCGGGTGACTGAAGGTCTCGACCTGCCGGTTGGCGACTTGTTCGGCGGCGGCGCGGCGGTGGAATACAGCTGTGAACCCAAACTCGATGGCCTGGCGGTCAGCTTGCTGTATCAGGACGGCGTGCTGGTGCGCGGTGCAACTCGCGGCGATGGCACCACCGGCGAAGACATCAGCATCAACGTGCGTACCGTGCGCAACATTCCGCTCAAACTGCACGGTACCGGCTGGCCAGCGACCCTGGAAGTACGCGGCGAAGTGTTCATGTCCAAGGCCGGTTTCGAACGCCTCAACGCCACGCAGCTGGAAGTCGGCGGCAAGACCTTCGCCAATCCGCGCAACGCGGCGGCTGGCAGCTTGCGTCAGCTCGATTCGAAGATCACGGCCAACCGTCCGCTGGAGTTCTGTTGCTATGGCATCGGCCAGATTTCGGCTGATATTGCTGATACGCACATTGGCAATCTGCAGCAGCTCAAGGCTTGGGGCATGCCGATCAGTCATGAGTTGAAACTGGCTCAGGGTATTGATGAATGCCTGGATTACTACCGTGACATCGGCGAGCGCCGAAATTCGCTGCCCTACGAAATCGACGGCGTGGTGTTCAAGGTCAACAGCATTGCCTCTCAGCGTGAGCTGGGCTTCCGTGCTCGTGAACCGCGCTGGGCGATCGCGCACAAATTCCCGGCCATGGAAGAGCTCACTGAATTGCTCGACGTGGAATTCCAGGTCGGTCGCACCGGCGCGGTGACGCCGGTGGCGCGCTTGAAGCCGGTCAAGGTCGCCGGTGTGACCGTGGCCAACGCAACGCTGCACAACATGGACGAAGTGGCGCGTCTGGGTCTGATGATTGGCGACACAGTGATCATCCGCCGCGCAGGCGATGTGATTCCGCAGGTGGTGCAAGTGGTCATTGAGCGCCGTCCGGACAGCGCCCGGCCAGTACAGATTCCCGAGCAATGCCCGGTCTGCGGCTCGCATGTCGAGCGCACGCAACTGGTCAAACGCAGCAAAGGTCGCGAGACCGTCAGCGAAGGCGCGGTGTACCGCTGCGTCGGTCGACTGGCCTGCGGTGCGCAACTCAAGCAGGCGATCATTCACTTCGTCTCCCGTCGCGCCATGGACATCGAAGGGCTGGGCGAGAAGAGCGTCGAGCAATTGGTGGATGAAGGCCTGGTGAATTCGCCGGCCGATCTATACGCCCTGACGTTCGAGCAAATCGTCGATCTGGAAGGTTTTGCCGAACTGTCGAGCAAGAACTTGCTCAGCGCCATCGAAGACAGCAAGAAGCCGAGTCTGGCACGCTTCATCTACGCCCTCGGGATTCCCGATGTCGGCGAAGAGACGGCCAAGGTGCTGGCGCGTTCTCTCGGCTCGCTGGAGCGGGTTCAGCAAGCCTTGCCGCAAGTGCTCACGTATTTGCCGGACGTTGGTCTGGAAGTGGCTCACGAGATTCACAGCTTCTTCGAAGATGCGCATAACCAGCAGGTGATCAAGGATCTGCTCAAGCACGGTATGCAGATTCAGGATCAAGGTGACCTGGGTGCCGAGTTTTCCGCCAGCACTACGTTGGGTGGTTTCCTCGACAAGCTGCATATTCCTTCGGTCGGGCCGGGTGGGGCGCAGAAACTGGCGGACAAGTTTGGTTCGCTTGAAGGGGTTTTCAGCGCCGACTGGCTGGATATGCGTCAGGCGCTGCCGGAGAAACAGGCCACTTCGGTTCGGGAGTTCTTTGCAGTTACGCAAAATCGTCAAATTGCTGAAGCCGCCGAAAAACAGCTGCGTGATTTCGGCATGCACTGGCAGAGCGATAAGAAAGTCGTTGAAGGCTTGCCGCTGGCTGGGCAGACCTGGGTGCTGACCGGTTCGCTGGAGTTGATGAGCCGCGACATCGCCAAGGACAAACTTGAAAGCCTCGGTGCCAAGGTGGCGGGCTCGGTGTCGGCCAAGACTCATTGTGTGGTCGCTGGACCGGGTGCAGGCTCCAAGTTGGCGAAGGCCAATGAGCTGGGATTGAAGGTTCTGGATGAAGAGGCGTTTGTCGAGTTTCTCGGCAAGCACGGTATTGCGGTTTAGTTGATCGTTACCACGCAGAGCGTGGGAACGATCTTCGCGCGGCAATGATCTAGTCTTGGCAAGCCCCAGGGAGAGATCGCCATGTACCGCTTCTTCGAACAGCTCAGTACACGCATCGCCGCGCCCTTCATCGGCGAAAGCTCGCGCAACAGCAAGGTCTGGCAGTGTCGCTGCGGGCAGCCGCTGTTTTTTCGCAACAGCCAGTGTCTGGCGTGTTCGGCGGCGTTGGGTTATCAACCGGAGCAGAGTCGCCTATCGTCGCTGCAGCCCGGCTTGCAGGCAGATACCTGGTTGCTCGACGCCGATCCCGAAGCCGGTGTCTTGCGCCGCTGCGCCAACCTCGATTCCCCGGCCGCGTGCAATTGGTTGTTGCCCGCCAATGACCACGATGCGTTATGCATCGCCTGTAGCCTGAACCACACCATCCCCGACCTGTCGATTGCCGAAAACCACGAACGCTGGCGCAAGGTCGAAACGGCCAAGCGGCGTCTGGTCGCACAGTTGGTCAGCTTGGGTTTGCAGGTAATTCCCAAAACCGTGGACGAAGAGACGGGGCTGGCTTTCGATTTTATTGGTGTCGACCTCGAAGGCAAGCCGCCAACCACCGGTCACGCCAACGGTCTGATCACCCTCGATATCAAAGAAGCCGACGACGCCCATCGCGAGCAGCTTCGGGTGCAGATGCACGAACCTTACCGCACGCTGCTCGGGCATTTTCGGCATGAAGTCGGGCATTACTACTGGGATCGGTTGATCGCCAACAGTCATTGGCTGGAACCGTTTCGCGGCCTGTTCGGCGACGAACGCGCCAGCTATGCCGACGCCCTCGAACGGCATTACCAGCAAGGTGCGCCGCTCGACTGGCAGCAACATTACGTCAGCGCCTACGCGACCATGCATCCGTGGGAGGACTGGGCCGAAACCTGGGCTCACTACCTGCACATGATGGACGCGGTGGATACGGCGCTGGGTTTCGGAATGAGTGCCAGGGAGATGGACTTCGACTATCAGCCATTTCCCCCCAGCACCCTCTACGATCCACAGCATCCCGGTGGCGCGGCGTTCCTGTCATTCGTCAATGCATGGATCGAACTGGCGGGCATGCTCAATGAACTGTCACGCAGCATGGGCCAGCCGGATTTCTATCCATTCGTCCTGCCGCCGGCAGTAATCGCCAAGCTGCACTTCATCCACCTGGTGATCCAGCAGGAGGGCGGCCGGGCGGATGAGGTGTTGCAGGGGTAGGAGCTGCCGCAGGCTGCGATCTTTTCAGGGGTTGCGCATGTCCTTGAAGCAGCACATATTTTTTAATCCCCCCGAACGGTTGTAACTTCGTCTCAGATAGGTACAATGGCGCGGCTCGCCGTCAGGTGAGCGTCGTTATGGTGACCCCATCGGTCCCCCCGCAACGATTACCCGTGAACCTGGTCAGATCCGGAAGGAAGCAGCCACAGCGGGAACATTGTGTGCCGGGGTGTGGCTGGTGGGGTTGCCTCCATAACGCGCCGCGAGTCCTCTCTCGCGTTATCTGTCTAAAAATACATTCTTGTTGCTCTGCCACGGATCTTGTCCTGGGCGGTGTTTTTTCGTTTCCGGTTTTCAGAGCGAACACATAAAAGGAGGCCGGGCTGTCGAATGCGACAGCTCGGCCTCCTTTTTTATTTCTGGCTCTAAGGCTTGGACAAGGCCTGGTCAACCGCTGCAATCAGCTTTCCCAGATCCTTCGGGGTGGCTTTATGTATGACACCGAACAGATACGCCCGCTGTTCATCTTCATCGCCTAAATCTGCGAAAAAGGCTTTCAGCTTCACGCCCAACACATCGGCAAGCAGGAACAAAGCTTCCACGCTGGGGGTGTAGGTGCCGGTTTCGAAGCGGCTGATGGTTTTGGGGTCAAAACCGGTTTTTTCGCCGAGTTCAGCCTGAGTAAGCCCAGCGACCTTACGGTAGCGCCGAATGGCCGCACCCAAACTTGAAATTTGCATCGCTTAATTCCCATTTAGAATCAAGAACTTAACGATAGATTTTTGCATTAGACAACTGCATGATCCATCACCTTGCTTTGCAAAATGTGATGCGTTTCGTAGAATCGCCGCTCAAAATAGGTATTTTGGGCCTTTAAGGTTAGTTGATCTCTGCTGTCAGGAGGCCATCAAACACTGTTCATGGAGTGATATCGTGTTGCTGCGCATTACCTATAAAAACACCTCTTCCGGGCATCCTGCACGGGTCGAGCGGTATCACCGCTAGCCACAGCGAGCCTGACTCATGGATGAGAAATACCGCAGGGCCGTGGATGCCGCCGCGATTTTTTCCGAGACCGATTTGTGCGGCCGGATCACCCACGTCAACGATCGGTTCTGTGCCGTGTCCGGCTACAGTCGCGAAGAACTGCTCGGACAGAACCATCGTCTCCTCAACTCGGGTCTGCACTCCGCCGAATTCTTCGCGGCGATGTGGCGCACCATCGCCTTGGGCAAGGTCTGGAAAGGCGAGATTTGTAATCGCGCCAAGGACGGCAGCCTGTATTGGGTCGACAGCACCATGGTGCCGGTGCTCGATGACGCTACCGGGCGGGTTGACCGTTATCTTTCGATTCGTTTCGACATCAGCGAAAAACACCAGTTGCTGCATTCACTGCAATGGCGGGTGGGGCATGACGTGCTGACCGGGCTGCCGAATCGCGCGTTCCTCTCGGATTTGCTGGATCAGGCGCTGGAGTTCTCTCGTCACGAAAACATCCCGCTGGCGGTATGCATGCTCGATCTCGACGGCTTCAAAGCGGTCAATGATGGCTACGGGCATGCCAGTGGCGATCTGCTGTTGGTCGAGGTGGCCAAGCGTTTGCGCGCCATTGTTCGCGGCGAAGATGTGGTGGCACGGTTGGCCGGTGACGAGTTTGTGCTGGTGTTGCGATACGTGCGAGATCTGGCGGAACTGCGTGCGGCGTTGAACCGGGTGCTCGGCGCTATTTCGGCGCCGTACTCGCTGCATGGCAAGAGCGTCAATGTGTTTGCCAGTATCGGCGTTACCTTGTTCCCCGACGACAATGAAGACGCCGAAACCCTGTTGCGTCATGCCGATCAGGCCATGTACGTGGCGAAACAACGCGGTCGCAATCGCTTTCATTTGTTCGACGTGTCCCGGGATCAGGAGGTCAAGGCCACTCACCAGACGGTCGCGCGAGTGCGCCAGGCGCTGGCTGCCGGTGAGTTGCGTGTGCATTTCCAGCCCAAGGTGAACATGCGTCGTGGCGAGGTTGTCGGCTTCGAGGCGTTGTTACGTTGGGAGCATCCGCAACACGGCTTGATGCCGACCCGGGAGTTTTTGCCGCTGGTGGAAGAAACGGACCTGATCATCGATATTGGTGAGTGGGTAATGGATCAGGTCCTGTCGCAGTTGCACCATTGGCAGCAAGCGGGGCAGGGCTGGCCAGTCAGCATTAATATTGCGGCACGACATTTCCAGCGCGCGGATTTCGTCGACCGGCTCAAGCACGTGCTCGCCCGGCATAGCCAGGTGGCTCCGCACATGCTCGATCTGGAAATCGTCGAGTCGGTGGCGATCGAGAACATCCAGCATGTCAGTGCCTGTTTACAGGCCTGTCAGGCGCTGGGGGTGCAGTTTTCATTGGGGGACTTCGGCACCGGTTATTCGTCCCTGAGCTACCTCAAGCGTTTGCAAACCCAAACCATCAAGATCGACAAGTCGTTCGTGCGCGACATCGTTAATGATCGTGATGATCTGGCCCTGACCATGGCGGTCATTGGCCTGGCTCGGGCCTTTGGCCGGCAGGTGATCGCCGAAGGGCTGGAAAGTATCGAGCACGGTGAATTGCTGCTGCGCCTGGGCTGCGAAGTTGCTCAAGGCTACTTCATTGCCCGGCCGATGCCGCCCGCAGAGGTGGCGGGCTGGGTCGAGGGTTTTGTCGCACCCAAGCAATGGCAGGTGCTGGAGCAGGCAGGCTAAGGCTTGCCATTGGGCGCCTTGAGTGGCTCGCCACCAATGTAGAGCCGGATAATGTCGTCGATTTCCCCGGACATTTTCATTCGCACCAAGGTGCGCAAAATGCGCTGCACGGGCACCTTGGGATCGTTGCGAACATAACAACCGACACTCTGTTCCTGCAAAACCGCCACGCCTTGCAGTTGCCGGCCAGGCAGCAGGCGCTGATTGAACCAGTCCAGCGTCCATTGATTGCTCACGGCGTAGTGATAGCGTCCGGCCAGGAGTTTTTCCAGCACCTGTTCCTGGTTGCGCGCGTCTTCGCGATGCAGTCGGTCGGCGTCGAACAGCGGTTGCAGGGTCGGGTAGCTGTAGCCGAGTACCGTGCCGATGGATTGTCGCGACAAGTCCGCAGGCGTCACTGAGGTCAGCGGATCTGGCCGGCTGATCAGCATGTCGCGCTGAAACCAAAGTGGAATGCTCCAGATGTAATCCCCGGACTGATTCGGCTGCCAGGACTGCGCCGCATAGCAGCGGATATCGACTTCGCCGTGCTCCATGGCGTTTTGCACTCGCGTGCGAGGCAGCACGTGAAATTGGGCCGGCACGCCGACCTGGGTCGCTAGGCTGACCATCACGTCGTGCAGGATGCCTTGGGTGGGGTGGCCGCGTTCCAGTTGCACCATCGGCATCGTCCAACTGTCGGGCACCACAAAGCGCAATGGCGGCTCGGCGCCAGCGACATTCAGGCTGATCATCAGCAGTGCCCCCAAGACCCGCCGCATAAACGCTCCGGTGCTGATAAAACCCGAGCCGATAAAAGCCCCCCAAAGACCATCTTAGCCAGATTAGACGAGCGCACCGGATGCAATTTTGGCCTTGCTCCGATAGCATTAGCCGCTTCTGTTCCTTCGTTGCGACGGTTTTCGATGAGTTATCAGGTTCTTGCACGTAAATGGCGTCCGCGCTCGTTTCGCGAAATGGTCGGCCAGACCCATGTGCTCAAGGCTCTGATCAATGCCTTGGACAGCCAGCGGCTGCACCACGCCTATCTGTTTACCGGTACCCGCGGGGTCGGCAAGACCACCATCGCGCGGATCATCGCCAAATGCCTGAACTGTGAAACAGGTATCACTTCTACGCCTTGCGGCGAGTGCTCGGTGTGCCGCGAGATTGATGAAGGTCGCTTTGTCGACCTGATCGAGATCGACGCCGCGAGCCGGACCAAGGTCGAGGATACCCGCGAACTGCTCGACAACGTGCAGTACGCGCCGAGCCGCGGGCGCTTCAAGGTCTACCTGATCGACGAAGTGCACATGCTTTCCAGCCATTCCTTCAATGCGCTGTTGAAAACCCTTGAAGAGCCGCCGCCCTACGTCAAGTTCATCCTGGCGACCACCGATCCGCAGAAACTTCCTGCAACCATTCTTTCGCGGTGCCTGCAGTTCTCTCTGAAGAACATGACGCCGGAGCGGGTGGTCGAGCATTTGACCCACGTGCTGGGCGTTGAGAACGTGCCGTTCGAAGACGACGCGCTGTGGCTGCTGGGCCGTGCTGCCGACGGTTCGATGCGCGACGCCATGAGCCTGACCGACCAGGCCATCGCCTTCGGTGAAGGCAAAGTCATGGCCGCCGACGTACGGGCGATGCTCGGCACGCTCGATCACGGTCAGGTCTACGACGTTTTGCACGCGCTGATCGAAGGCGACGCCAAGGCCTTGCTCGAAGCCGTTCGTCACCTGGCCGAACAAGGCCCGGACTGGAACGGCGTGCTCTCGGAAATTCTCAACGTGCTGCACCGTGTTGCCATCGCCCAGGCCCTGCCTGAAGGCGTCGACAACGGTCATGGCGACCGTGACCGGGTGCTGGCACTGGCTCAGGCTCTGCCAGCCGAAGACGTGCAGTTTTATTATCAGATGGGCCTGATCGGTCGCCGCGACTTGCCGCTGGCGCCCGACCCGCGCGGTGGCTTCGAAATGGTCCTGCTGCGAATGCTCGCGTTCCGCCCGGCAGACACCTCGGACGCTCCGAGGCAACCGCTAAAGCCAGTGGGGATCAGCCAAGCCACAGTTGATTCCACAAATTCAGTGGCTGCCGCGCCCGTTGTTGCGCCGGTAGTCGCTGCGGCAGTTGCCCCCGTCGCACCTGCGCCGGTGGCGGCGGTGGTTGCTCCAGTGCAAGCGCCCGAGCCTGAGCCGGTTGCGCCCGTCGTCGCGCCCGAGCCTGTCGTTGAGCCAGCAGCGGTCGAAGCCGTCGTCGATCTGCCGTGGAACGACCCGATAGAGCCCGAAGTCGTTCAGCAACCCGCCGTCGAGCCGGTGCTGGAAACTGCCAGCGAACAACCCGAATTGGCGCCGATGCCGTTGCCGACCCCCGACAGCGTGGTGCCGGACGCACCGGAGTGGGCCGCTGCGCCGATTCCGGAGCCGTCGGTGGCCGAAGTCGATGCCGCGACGCCGGGCATGGACCTGGACGACGAGCCGCCGCTGGACGAGGACTACATCGAGCCGGATATGGAATCGGCCTACAGCTACCTCGATGAACTGGCCAGCGAACACACCGCCGAGCCAGCGCCGGAAGCCGAGCCTGAACCGGCCGCCATGCCGGCCACCGGTCTGGCGCTGCAATGGCTGGAGTTGTTCCCGAAACTGCCGATCTCCGGCATGACCGGCAGCATCGCCGCCAACTGCACGCTGATCGCTGTCGAGGGTGACAATTGGCTGATGCACCTGGACCCGGCCCACAGCGCGTTGTTCAACGCGACTCAGCAGCGTCGCTTGAACGATGCGTTGAACCAGTTTCACGGGCGTACGCTGACCCTGCGCATGGAGTTGATCAAGCCCGAGCAGGAAACCCCGGCCCAGGCTGCGTCCCGTCGCCGTGCGAACCGTCAGCGCGAGGCCGAAGAGTCGATCCACGGTGATCCGTTCATCCAGCAAATGATGCAGCAGTTCGGTGCGGTGGTCCGTAACGATACTATTGAACCTGTCGAGACCCTGGTCACTCAGGGCTAGTAACTGAAGGTGTTCGGCCGAAAGGGCCGGGCGCTGTATTTATCCAAGTACTTTTGAGGTGATTCCCATGATGAAAGGTGGCATGGCCGGCCTGATGAAGCAGGCACAGCAGATGCAGGAAAAAATGGCCAAGATGCAGGAAGAGCTGGCCAACGCCGAAGTCACCGGTAAAGCCGGTGGCGATATGGTCACCGTGGTGATGACCGGTCGTCACGACGTCAAGCGCGTGACCATCGATCCAAGCCTGGTCGAAGGCTTGAGCGAAGACGACAAAGAGATGCTGGAGGCCGTGTTCGCCGCCGCCGTCAACGATGCCGTGCGTAAGATCGAAGCCAACAGCCAGGACAAAATGTCCGGCATGACCGCTGGCATGCAACTGCCACCGGGTATGAAACTGCCATTCTGATTCGCCAAAGCGCGTCGGATGGGCTACAAAAAAATGCCAGGCATTGCGCCTGGCATTTTTGTTTCTGCCATACGCAGAGCGTTGGAACGATCGGGACCAGAAACATCGAACGCGAAACCGCCACAACGGTCTGCTCCCCTATACCGTCGAATTCATCGATCAAAGGAGACGCTCACATGCCAGACGCATTGACCCTCAACCAACGTATCGTCCTGGCGTCCCGCCCGGTAGGCGCACCGACGCCGGAGAATTTCCGTCTGGAGCGCGTTGCGCTGCCGGACCTCGCCGACGGTCAGGTGCTGCTCAAGACCCTTTACCTGTCACTCGATCCCTACATGCGCGGACGCATGAGCGACGCGCCGTCCTACGCCGCACCGGTTGAAATCGGCGAGGTGATGACCGGTGGCGCTGTCAGCCGGGTCGAGCGCTCGCTGAATCCGAAGTTTCAAGAAGGTGATCTGGTGGTGGGTTCTACTGGCTGGCAGAGCCACAGCATCAGCGACGGTCGCGACATCATTCCGGTGCCGTCCGGGCTGCCGAGCCCGTCAATGGCGTTGGGCGTGTTGGGCATGCCCGGAATGACCGCTTACATGGGCCTGATGGACATCGGCCAGCCCAAGGCCGGCGAAACCCTAGTGGTTGCGGCGGCATCCGGCGCCGTGGGTTCGGTGGTCGGCCAGGTGGCGAAGATCAAGGGCTTGCGCGTGGTCGGCGTGGCCGGTGGCGCGGACAAGTGCCGTTATGTGGTCGATGAGCTGGGTTTTGATGCGTGTATCGACCACAAGAGCCCGAACTTCGCCGATGAATTGGCCAAGGCGTGCTCCGAAGGGCATCGACATCTATTACGAAAACGTCGGCGGCAAGGTGTTCGATGCCGTGCTGCCACTGCTCAAGCCCAAGGCGCGAATTCCACTCTGCGGCCTGATCGCGTCCTACAACGCTCACGAAGCACCGACCGGGGCGGATCGTCTGCCGCAATTGCAGCGCACGCTACTGACCAAACGTGTGCGAATCCAGGGCTTCATCGTGTTCGACGACTACGGTGATCGTCAGCCGGAATTCGTCAGCGCCATGGCGCCGTGGGTGCGCGACGGCAAGGTGAAGTTCCGCGAAGACATGGTCGACGGCCTGGAGCAGGCACCAGAAGCGTTCATCGGTCTGCTGGAAGGACGCAACTTCGGCAAACTGGTTGTGCGGGTCGCCCAGGACTGAGTAATTGACGCTAAACAGAGGCGCGGGTATAAACCGCGTCTCGTTGTTTTGTCGGACTTTTCCCCATGAGCTTCAGCCCTTTGATTCGCCAACTGATCGACGCCCTGCGAATTTTGCCAGGTGTGGGTCAGAAAACTGCCCAACGCATGGCGTTGCAGCTGCTCGAGCGTGATCGCAGCGGCGGCTCTCGCCTGGCGCTGGCGCTGAGCCAGGCCATGGAAGGGGTGGGCCATTGCCGGTTGTGCCGCACGCTGACCGAAGACGACCTCTGCCCGCAATGCGCCGATACCCGTCGCGACGACACCTTGCTCTGCGTGGTGGAAGGGCCGATGGACGTTTACGCGGTGGAGCAGACCGGTTTTCGTGGTCGCTACTTTGTGCTCAAGGGCCATCTGTCGCCACTCGACGGACTTGGGCCGGAAGCTATCGGTATTCCGCAACTGCTGGCGCGGATCGAAGAGGCGGGCACGTTCACTGAAGTCATTCTGGCGACAAACCCGACCGTGGAAGGCGAGGCGACAGCGCATTACATTGCCCAATTGCTCAGCAACAAAGGCCTGATCGCCTCGCGCATCGCTCATGGTGTGCCGTTGGGTGGCGAGCTGGAATTGGTGGATGGCGGGACGTTGGCGCATTCGTTTGCCGGGCGTAAGCCGATCGTTTTGTAGCGTTTGAATTGGCGCCTTCGCGAGCAGGTCGAATCGTCGCACCGTCGCTCCCACATTGGATTTGTGGTGTTCACAAAACCCCTGTGGGAGCGAGCCTGCTCGCGAAGGACGCGCCTGGGTTTATCTGATTCACACAATCCTGTTGAAAACCAAGCAAGCGCTCGGCTAACTTCGCTGAACCTTCAGTGGAGTTCGCCGATGCCTGCCTTTCAGGAATACTTCGACCCCAGCCACCAATTGGTTCGCGACAGCGTCAGACGTTTCGTCGAGCGCGAAATCTTGCCGGACATCGACCAGTGGGAAGAAGCCGAAAGCTTTCCCCGCGAGCTCTACCTCAAGGCCGGCGCGGCGGGGATTCTGGGGATCGGTTATCCCGAAGCCCTGGGCGGCAGCCACGAAGGTGATCTGTTCGCCAAGGTCGCCGCCAGCGAAGAGCTGATGCGCTGTGGCTCCGGCGGTGTGGTGGCGGGGCTCGGCTCTCTGGACATCGGCCTGCCGCCGATCCTCAAGTGGGCCAGGCCTGAAGTCCGCGATCGCGTTGTGCCGCAGGTGCTTGCCGGCGACAAGATCAGTGCCCTGGCGGTTACCGAACCCAGCGGTGGCTCTGACGTTGCCAACCTGCAAACCCGCGCCGTGTGTGACGGCGACTTTTACCGGGTCAGCGGCAGCAAAACCTTTATCACCAGTGGCGTCCGCGCGGATTTCTACACCGTCGCGGTGCGCACCGGTGCGCCGGGGTTCGGTGGCATCAGCCTGCTGTTGATCGAGAAGGGCACGCCTGGTTTTACCGTCGGCCGTCAGTTGAAGAAAATGGGCTGGTGGGCGTCGGACACCGCCGAGCTGTTCTTCGACGATTGCCGGGTGCCGGTAGGCAATCTGATTGGTGCCGAAAACATGGGCTTCGCCTGCATCATGGGCAACTTCCAGAGCGAACGCCTGGCGCTGGCGCTAATGGCCAACATGACCGCGCAACTGGCGCTGGAAGAAAGCCTGAAATGGGCTCACCAGCGTGAAGCATTCGGTAAGCCCATCGGCAAGTTTCAGGTGCTCAAGCATCGCCTTGCCGAAATGGCCACGGCGCTGGAGGTGTCACGGGAATTCACCTACCGCCAGGCGGCGAAAATGGCGGCGGGGCAGAGTGTGGTCAAGGAGATTTCGATGGCCAAGAATTTTGCGACTGACACGGCTGACCGGATTACTACGGATGCGGTGCAGATTTTGGGTGGCCTCGGTTACATGCGCGAGAGCCTGGTGGAGCGGCTGTACCGCGATAACCGGATTTTGTCGATCGGTGGGGGGACGCGGGAAGTGATGAACGAGATCATCAGCAAGCAGATGGGGCTCTAATCTGCGGTGTGGCGGCTGACGCCATCGTCGGAACGCCGCCCGGAGCAGGGGATTTTCTGTGTACCCAAGTTTTGTGCACGACAGAGATTAACTGTGGGAGCGAGCCTGCTCGCGATAGCGTCGGTGCAGACGCCGCGTTACTTATCAGACAACGCAAACTGCGTCAGGCAAAACGTTGGAATCCCCATATCTTCCAGCCGCTGCGACCCGCCCAACTCCGGCAAATCAATGATCGCCGCCGCTTCATGAACCCGTGCGCCCATGCGCCGAACCAGGTTCGCCGCCGCAATCAGCGTCCCGCCCGTGGCGATCAGGTCATCGAACATCACCACCGAATCGCCCTCGCACAGGCTGTCGGCGTGGACTTCGAGGAAGGCTTCGCCGTATTCGGTCGCATAACCCTCGGCCAGCACGTCGGCCGGCAGCTTGCCTTGCTTGCGGAACAGCACCAGCGGCTTGTTCAGCTGATAGGCCAGGACCGAACCGATCAGAAAGCCGCGAGCGTCCATCGCACCGATGTGAGTGAAGTCAGCCTCGACATAACGGTGGGCGAAGCTGTCCATCACCAGGCGCAGGGCCTTGGGCGACTGGAACAGCGGGGTAATGTCGCGAAAGATCACGCCCGGCTTGGGAAAGTCGATCACAGGGCGGATGAGGGATTTGATGTCGAAGGAGTCGAAGACCATCGTCGAAGTGTCCTGGCAGGCTGCAAACGACGCAGTATAACGGCGGCTGAACCGTTTCGCTCAGCCGCCATCGCCGAAATCAGCCGTCTAGCGAGCCGCCGGCCAGGGCGCAGAGCTGGATCGGGTCGAGGATATGGATTTCCTTGCCTTCGGCGGCGATCAGTTCGTTTTGCTGGAAGCGCGTGAACACCCGGGACACGGTTTCCACCGCCAGGCCCAGGTAATTGCCGATTTCGTTGCGCGACATGCTCAGGCGGAACTGGTTGGCCGAGAAGCCCCGGGCGCGGAAACGGGCCGACAGGTTGACCAGGAACGTGGCGATGCGCTCGTCGGCGGTTTTCTTCGACAGCAGCAACATCATTTGCTGATCGTCGCGAATCTCGCGACTCATCACGCGCATCAACTGACGGCGCAGTTGCGGCAGTTGCAGCGCCAGTTCGTCGAGGCGTTCGAAAGGGATTTCACACACCGATGTGGTTTCCATGGCTTGCGCCGAGACCGGGTGTTTTTCGGTGTCCATGCCCGACAGGCCGACCAGTTCGCTCGGCAGGTGGAAACCGGTGAGTTGTTCTTCGCCGCCATCGCTCAGGCTGAAGGTCTTCAGGGCGCCAGAGCGTACTGCATAAACGGAATCGAAGGTGTCGCCCTGGCGGAACAGGAATTCGCCCTTTTTCAGCGGGCGGCCACGTTTAACGATTTCGTCCAGCGCATCCATGTCTTCCAGATTCAAAGAAAGTGGCAAGCAGAGGGGGGCCAGGCTGCAATCCTTGCAATGGGCCTGACTATGAGCGCGCAGCTTTACTGGCTCGGACATTTCTTCAATCCTTGTGGGAAAACACACATAAGCCGTAAGGGTAACCCACGGAAGGACATTCAGGCACGCGGCGATTTTGTCGCAGGGTCGTAAAGTCAGCGTTTCACAGACCGGCCAGTGAGGTGATGGCTAGATCACACGCGAAAACCGCTGGCGATTTTGCTGTTCCAGGTATGCGTCGAACACCATGCACACCGAACGCACCAGCAATCGTCCGGCGGGCAGTACGGTGATCCGTTCGTTATCAAGTTCGATCAGGCCGTCTTCGCCCATTCCCTGCAACTGTGGCCAGAGTTCGCCGAAGTAACCCTGAAAGTCGATGTTGAAGGCCTGTTCGATCTCGGCGAATTCCAGGCTGAAATTACAGATCAGTTGTTGGATGACCGCACGTCGCAGGCGGTCATCGGCGTTGCACAGCAGACCACGGTTGGTGGCCAGCTGCGCGCTGGCCAGCGTGTTCTGGTACTGATTGAGGTCGCTGCTGTTCTGGCAATATAAGTCGCCGATCTGGCTGATGGCCGACACGCCCAGGCCAATCAGGTCGCAATGACCGTGGGTGGTGTAGCCCTGGAAGTTGCGTTGCAGGGTCGATTCTTCCTGAGCAATCGCCAGTTCATCGTCGGGCAGCGCGAAGTGGTCCATGCCGATGTAGCGGTAACCGGCCTGGGTCAGCTGTTCGATGGTGCCCTGGAGCATTTCCAGTTTTTGCGCCGGTGTCGGTAGCTCGTCGCTGTTGATTCGCCGTTGCGGCATGAAGCGTTCCGGCAGGTGCGCGTAGTTGAACACCGAGAGGCGGTCCGGTTGCAGGTTGATCACTTCATCGACGGTACGGGCGAAATTCTCGGGTGTCTGCCTCGGCAAGCCGTAGATCAGGTCAATGTTGATCGAGCGAAACTGCAGCGTGCGGGCAGCGTCGATCACCGCGCGGGTTTCTTCCAGGCTTTGCAGGCGATTGACTGCCCGTTGCACTGCCGGATCGAGGTCTTGCAGGCCGATACTGACCCGATTGAAGCCTAGTTCACGGAGCAGGCCCATGGTCGACCAGTCGGCTTCGCGAGGGTCGATTTCGATGCCGTAGTCGCCGGAATTGTCGTCCAGCAAGTTGAAGCTTTTGCGCAACTGGGCCATCAACTGGCGCAGTTCATCGTGACTGAGAAAGGTCGGGGTGCCGCCGCCGAAATGCAGTTGCTCGACTTTTTGCGCGGGGTCGAGGTGGCAGGCAATCAGCTGGATTTCCTGCTCAAGTCGCTGCAAATAGGGCTGGGCCCGGCCGCGGTCCTTGGTGATGACTTTATTGCAGGCGCAGTAGTAGCAAATGTTCGCGCAGAACGGCACGTGCACATACAGCGATAACGGTCGCAGGGCTTTACGGCTGTCGCGCAGGGCGTGGAACAGGTCAAACGTGCCGACCTGACCGTCGAATTGCACCGCGGTCGGGTAGGAGGTGTAGCGCGGTCCCGCCAGGTCGTAACGGCGGATCAGATCGGTGTCCCAACGAATGGCGTCGAGCATCATGCGGGCATTCCCCCGGATAGGCTGGCAGTGTCAGCGAGTCTAGGGGGCGTCGCGGTGGGGCATCTTGATTTGCATCAACGGTGTCATTGCCAAACATCACCCTGTAGCAGCTGCCGAGCCTGCGAGGCTGCGTTCGGTGCGGGCCGCGTTCGGACGCAGCCGTCGTGAAATCAGACTGTGCGGTGCTCAGGTGAGTTTGGTACTCAGGGTTTACGACGGCTGCGCCGCCGGACGCAGCCTCGCAGGCTCGGCAGCTGCTACAAGGGCGCGCCGCCGATCTAATGCCCCATGAGCCAATGCTGATGTGGCCCCGGCAAGGTCCATATGCCGAACAGGATCACCAGTAATCCCCCCGTCATCCGCACGCTACGTTTGCGCAACAACGCCGTGACCCGCTCAGCCGCCAAGCCCGTGGCGAGCAACACCGGCCAGGTGCCCAACCCGAACGCAAGCATCAAAAGCGCACTGTCCAGCGCATTGCCCTGACTCGCCGACCACAGCAACGTGCTGTAAACCAACCCGCACGGCAGCCAGCCCCAAAGCGCGCCCAGCAGCAACGCACGGGGTACGCTCGACACCGGCAGCAGTTTATTGGCAACCGGCTGGATATGCCGCCACAGGCCGCGGCCGAGGCTTTCGATGCGGGTCAGGCCGCTCCACCAACCGGCGAGGTACAGGCCCATGGCGACCAACAGCAATCCGGCGATGATGCGCATGAACATCGCTGCCGGGCTGTTGGCCACCGCCCAACCGGCCAGGCCGATCAGCAGGCCGGCCGTTGCATAGCTGAGAATTCGCCCCAGGTTGTAGGCCAGCAGCAGTCGAAAGCGTCGGCTGCGTTGTTCCTTGGGAATCGCCAGGGTCAACGCGCCCATCAAGCCGCCGCACATGCCCAGGCAATGCCCGCCCCCTAGCAGACCGAGAATCACCGCAGACACCAGCAGCGGCGCCAACTCAAGCATGGGGTGGCGCCTTGTCGTCCGGTTTGGCCGGATGGCCGCTGGCTTCGTCGACCGCAGCCTTGTGGTTCGGGTCCTGGTCGTCAAACAGAATGCTGTGGGCCGGACCGTCGAGGTCGTCGTACTGACCGCTGTCGACTGCCCAGAAGAAGATGTAAATAGCGATGGCCACGATCAGCAGCGCGGCCGGGATCATCACGTAGAGAGCTGGCATCTTGACTCCATGCCCGCGCGGCTCAGGCCGGCAGCGGACGGGTTTCTGGCGTGGCGCTGATCGCAGGCGTGTTTGGCATGCGAGTCAGGCGCAGAGCGTTCAGCACCACGGTCAACGAACTGATGGACATGCCGACCGCGGCCCATACCGGAGTGATCCAGCCGAGGGCGGCGAACGGCAACATGAGGCCATTGTACAGCCCGGCCCACAGCAGGTTCTCGATGATTACCCGGCGGGTGCGTCGAGCCAGGCTAAAGGCTTGGACCAATGCATCGAGGCGGTTCGACAGCAGTACCGCGTCGGCACTGGTTTTCGCCAGGTCGGTGGCCGAACCCATGGCCACGCTGATGTCGGCGGCGGCCAGCACTGGCACGTCGTTGACCCCGTCACCGAGCATCAACACCTTGCGGCCTTCCTTGTGCAGCTGTTGCAAGACCTGCAATTTATCGTCCGGACGCAAGCCGCCACGGGCTTCATCGATGCCCAGTTCCGCGGCGACACTGGCGACCATCGGCGAGCTGTCGCCGGACAGCAGCAGCGTGCGCCAGCCGCGAGCCTTGCAGGCCGCGAGCAGGGCAGGTGCATCGGCACGCAGGCGGTCGTCGAGAACAAACCATGCCAACGGCCCCCGGCTGTCGCCGAGCAACAGCCATTGGCCGGCTTCATCCGGCATCGATGGCACGGCAGCGCCACTGAGTTCACAGACAAATCCCGGTTGGCCGATGCGCAAGCGTTGCTCACCGACCAAGCCTTCGAGGCCAAGTCCGGGCGTGCTGTGGACTTCTTCGGCGGCCAGCGGCGCCCGGCCAAACGCGCGGGCGATTGGATGTTCAGAGCGGTTTTCCAAGGCGGCGGCCAGGCTCAGGCATTGATCGCTGTTGAGTTCGCCGAGCGGGCGAATCGATCGCAAGGCCAGGCGACCTTCCGTCAGCGTGCCGGTCTTGTCGAAAATCACCGTGTCGATCTGGTTCAGACCTTCCAGCACATGGCCGCGAGTCAGCAGCAAGCCGAGTTTGTGCAGTGTGCCAGTGGCGGCGGTGAGGGCGGTCGGCGTGGCGAGGGACAGGGCGCACGGGCAGGTTGCAACGAGCATCGCCAAAACAATCCAGAAGGCCCGCGACGAATCCAGTTCCCACCAGATCAGGCCGATGACGGCAGCGGCAATCAGCGACAGCAGCAGGAACCACTGCGCGGCGCGGTCGGCAATTTCCGCCAGTCGCGGCTTCTCGGCCTGAGCACGGTCCAGCAGGCGGACGATGGCGGACAGTCGGGTGTCCTGGCCGAGGGCCAGGACTTCCACGGTCAACGCACCTTCGACGTTCAGGGTGCCAGCGGTGACGGCATCGCCCGGCGTGCGCGGTTGCGGCAGGTATTCGCCGGTGAGCAGGGATTCGTCGATGCTCGACTGGCCTTCGAGGATCTTGCCGTCAGCCGGGAGGATCGCGCCGGGATGCACCAGCACCTGATCACCCACACGCAGTTCGCTGAGCAGGATCCGCTCGCTCTGGCCGTCGGCACTCAGGCGCAGACACGAGGCGGGCAATAGATTGACCAGTTGTGCTGTGGCGGCGGCGGTGCGTTCGCGGGCGCGACGTTCGAGATAACGGCCGGCCAGCAGGAACAGCGCGAACATGCCGACCGCATCGAAATACAGCTCACCGACGCCGGTGATCGAGGTCCAGATCCCGGCGATGTAGGCACTGCCAATCGCCAGCGACACCGAGACGTCCATGGTCAGGTGGCGGGTGCGCAAGTCGCGCATCGCGCCTTTGAAGAATGGCGCGCAGCTGTAGAACACGATCGGGGTGGTGAGAAATAGCGCGACCCAACGCAGGATGGTGTGCAGCTCGGGGCTGAGGTCGATGTTGAATTCCGGCCAGGTGGCCATGGTCGCCATCATCGCCTGGAACCACAGCAGCCCGGCCACGCCGAGTTGACGCAGGGCCAGGCGGTTTTCGCTGGCCAGTTGTTCACTGGCGCGATCGGCCTGGTAGGGGTGCGCGGCGTAACCGATGTGGCGCAATTCGCTGAGTATCTGGCTCAGAGGCAGTTGCGCATCGGCCCAGCGCACGTGCAGGCGATGGTTGGACAGGTTCAGGCGCGCTTCGGCCACCGCCGGCAAGCCACGCAGGTGTTTCTCGATCAGCCAGCCGCAGGCGGCGCAACTGATGCCTTCCATCAACAGGGTGGTTTCGGCGAGTTCACCTTCGTGGCGGACGAAGGGCGCTTGCACGTCGGCGCGGTCGTACAGCGCCAGCTCATCCACCAACTGCACCGGCAAGGCTTCGGGGTTGGCCGATGACTCGCTGCGATGCTGGTAATAGGTTTCCAGTCCACCGGCCACAATGGCTTCGGCCACAGCCTGACAACCCGGGCAGCAGAACTCGCGGGTTTCACCGAGGACGGCAGCGGTGAAGCGGCTGCCGGCCGGGACGGGCAGGGCGCAGTGGTAACAGGGGAGCGGAGTGGTCATGAGGTGAAGTCTATATCGTCCGGAAGGGCCTCATCGTCGGATCGCCGCCCGGAGCAAGCTCGCTCCCACATTGGATTTGTGGCGTTCACAAAACCCTGTGGGAGCGAGCTTGCTCGCGATGCGCGAAGCGCAGGCTTTTACTTCTTCAGGTCTTCGGCGCCCTGCAGCGGTTCATCACCCAGCAGCAGATCCTTGTCATGGCTGACCTGTTCTTCTTCGAACATGCGCCAGGTCTTGTCGTCCTGTACGCCCAGCAGTTCTACAAAGCGGCGACCGTCGACCTTGTCGTTCAACTGGCCAATGTAGCGGCCCTGTTCGGTTTCGCTGCGCGCCAGGGTGATCTTGCGATCCTTCTCCGGCTGGGTCGGCGAGATCAGGTTCAGCTCCAGGGTTTTGGGTTGGCTGTTGCCGCTCAGGCGCAGGTCGACTTCACCGGTCACATCGTCCAGATGAACACTGGCGCGCAGCAGCAGGGTCTGCGCCAGCAGCTCACGGTCGAGGGAACGGTTGATGCCTTTGCCGGCCTCGTAATAGTTGTCGTTGACCAGGTTGTCCGGGTTTTTCACCGCGATCGTCACCATGGACAAGGTCAGGGTCACGGAACACGCCAGGATGGCGATGATGATCCACGGCCAAAGGTGCTTGTACCAGGGACTTGCGGCAGTTGCTGTGGGCATGATCACTTCTCTCAACGAACTTGTGGGCCGATGAACCGGCTCTTGGCTTCAATGTGGACGCTGTCGTCATCGGCATCTTTGAGGATGAATTTCACCTCGTTGGTGCTCGATGGCAGTTTCTCCGGTGCGCTGGACAGTTCGACCGGCTGACTGAAAATCTCCCCGGCGGCGACCTTGATCTCGCGCTTGCCTTGCAGCTTGAGGTCCGGCAGGCCAACGGCTTCGAGCACGTAGGTGTGGTCGCGCTGATCCTTGTTCATGATCTTCAGGCTGTAGACGTTTTCGATCCGGCCTTCGGCGTTCTCGCGGTACAGTACGCGGTCCTTGCTGACGTCGAAACCGACCAGCGAACGCATGAAGAATGCGGTCATCAGCAAAGCGATCATCGCCAGCAGGACCGTGGCATAGCCAATCAGGCGCGGGCGCAGTTTATTGGTTTTTTGCCCGGACAGGTTGTGCTCGGTGGTGTAGCTGATCAGGCCGCGAGGGTAATCCATCTTGTCCATGATGCTGTCGCAGGCATCGATGCAGGCCGCACAGCCGATGCATTCGACTTGCAGGCCGTCGCGGATGTCGATACCGGTCGGGCAAACCTGGACGCACATGGTGCAGTCGATGCAGTCGCCCAGGCCCATGGCCTTGTAGTCGACGCCTTTCTTGCGCGGGCCGCGGCTTTCACCACGACGCGGGTCGTAGGAAACGATCAGGGTGTCTTTGTCGAACATCACGCTCTGGAAGCGCGCGTACGGGCACATGTAAATGCACACTTGCTCGCGCAACCAGCCGGCATTGCCGTAGGTGGCGAGGGTGAAGAAGCCGACCCAGAAATACGACCAGCCGTCGGCTTCGCCGGTGAAGAAGTCGATGGTCAGCTCGCGAATGGGCGAGAAGTAACCCACAAAGGTCATGCCGGTCACAAAGCCGATCAACAACCACATCGAGTGTTTGCTGAGTTTGCGCAGGAATTTGTTGGCGCTCATGGGCGCTTTGTCCAGCTTGATGCGCTGGTTGCGGTCGCCTTCGGTGACCTTCTCGCACCACATGAAAATCCAGGTCCAGACACTCTGTGGGCAGGTATAGCCGCACCAGATCCGCCCGGCGTACACGGTAATGAAGAACAGGCCGAAGGCACTGACGATCAGGATCCCCGAGAGCAGGATGAAGTCCTGAGGCCAGAAGGTTGCGCCAAAGATGAAGAATTTGCGTTCCGGCAGGTTCCACCAGACGGCCTGATGGCCACCCCAACTCAGCCAGACCGTACCGAAATACAGCAGAAACAACCCGGCACCGCCCATCATCCGCAGGTTGCGGAACAGGCCGGTGAAGGCGCGGGTGTAGATTTTTTCTCGAGAGGCGTAGAGGTCGACGCTGTTGTTCGCGTTCTTGGCAGGGGTGACGTCGTGTACCGGAATCTGGTTGCTCATCATTGCATCCCACGGCAGTGGAAAAATGCCTCGGTCAGTACATGCCGACCGCGGTCAAAAAGAGGTGTTGCAGTGGCGCAATGATACGCCTGTCGCTCTAGGTCAAGGGTGCGACCTTTGGTCGCGTTGGGGAAAAATCGTGGATGGTGTAGCAAATGTAACAAGTCGTGATGCAGATCAATTGACTTGTTCAGTATGGACGGCTTTTTCGCGTCCTGCCTTCCACACACTATCCGCCTGTCGCGGCGAGCCTGAGGGCAGCCTCGCGATTCAATGACTGTTATGAGTTTGTTGTTTTAATCTTCGTATTGTTATTGTTGGAGTGCTTATATAAGGGGCTTGTGGGTGGTTTTGTAGGTGCGTTAATTGTTGGTTGGAAATATAGATAATTAATTGTCGGGTGTTGGATGTTTGTGTGTGTTCGAGGTCTGTTATATGTTCGTGTTCAGGCAAGTTGCCTGTCGCTCTATTATTAATGTTAGATGGAAATGGAATTCTATGAACTTATCAAAATCTGGCAGTTTGCTGGCGTGTCTGGCCTTTGCTGTCATGACGCCTTTTGCGCATTCGGCACCCACAACTGTATCTCCGATGGATATGGTGTTTACCTCCGATCCGCAATACCCGTGGACTGAGAAAACCGATGCCGGTGAAACCCAGACCGACTCGTATCGGGATTCGCGCTCTAAGTGGCTGATCGAAACCCAATATGATGATATTGCCAATTTCAGGCAGAACTTCGGCGGCGCCGCGCGGGTGCCGGTGATGATCAACGGCGATATCACTGCCTTTGGCCATGGCTGGCAGCGCTCGGTGGTCAAGCCGATTCTGGACAGTAAACTGCTCGGCCTGTATGACTATGGTCTGGGTAATCACGACTATGAGAATAATGTCGATGATTGCCTTTTTAATAATTGTGCCGCAGGGAGCGTTGAGGACTTTCTGGCACGCTATACCGGTAAGAATGGCAGGGCCGACAGCATTGATGTTCAACTTACGGAGGAGGGTACCGTAAAGAAAAGAGTGTCTGGCAGTCTGGCTTACTCCAAGAATTTTGGAGATGTTCATATGGTGCAGCTAAATAATGAGCCTACTTACTCGGTCAGCTTCACCGCTTATGACTGGCTTGTGCCGAAGAGCTATCACCTGACGGACGCACTTGACTGGTTGGAAAAGGATCTGAAGGCTGCTCGGGAAAGAGGCCAGATCATTATTTTGAATATGCATAAACCCAAGTGGGATGGCAGTGACCAGCAATTGAGTCGCTTCAGTAAGATGATCAAAGATTACAAGGTGACTGCGGTGTTTGCCGGGCACTACCACTGGTTTAGTGGCCAATACTACAGCGCATCCAGCGAGTTTGGTGACGTGCCATTGTTCCTGAGTGGGGCCGCTTCCCAGCAAACGTATCTGATTGCGAGCTTCTCCAAGGAAAGGGACAAGTTGATGATCTACCGCGTGACGGGCAATAACTGGCCGAGTCGCAAGCTTGAGTCGACCATTGCGGTTCAGCGCTAAGTCGCACAGATCCTGAAACCAAAACGGCCCCGCCAATTCTCACTGGCGGGGCCGTTTTTTGTGGCATCAAGCGTTTGCCTTACTGGGCGTCCGCCACTGGCGCTTTCTCACCGTGAGAAAGGCTGTAGACGTAAGCGGCCAGCAGGTGAACCTTGTCGTTGCCTTGCAGCTGTTCTTGCGCAGGCATCTGGCCCTGACGGCCGTAACGGATGGTCTGCTGCAGTTGAGCGAAGCTCGAACCGTAGATGAACGCGCCCGGGTGGGTCAGGTCAGGTGCGCCCATTGCTGGTGTACCTTTGCCTGCCGGACCATGGCACGCCACGCAGTTGGCAGCGAACAGCTTCTGGCCGGCTACCGGGTCAGCCTTGGTGCCTTCCGGCAGTTTGCGGCCATCGAGGTTGGTCAGTACGAACGCGGCAACGTTCGCAACGCCTTGCTCGCCGATCACTTCAGCCCAGGCCGGCATCACAGCGTGACGACCGCCCATGATGGTGGTTTTGATGGTTTCCGCTTCGCCGCCCCAGCGCCAGTCGGCATCGGTCAGGTTAGGGAAGCCATAAGCGCCCTTGGCATCGGAGCCGTGGCAGACCGAGCAGTTGGAGGCGAACAGGCGGCCACCCATCTTCAGGGCTTGTGGGTCCTTGGCGACTTCTTCGATTGGCATGGAAGCGAACTTGGCGAAGATCGGGCCGAACTTGGCGTCCGACTTGGCCATTTCCTTTTCCCACTCGTGAACGCCGGTCCAGCCGCTCTGGCCGTTGGCGAACGCGGTCTGCTTGTCGTTATCGAGGTAGTTGTAACCCGGCAGCAGGCCTTTCCAGTTACCCAGGCCCGGGTACAGAACCAGGTAGCCCAGGGCGAAGATGATGGTGCCCACGAACAGCATGAACCACCATTTCGGCAGTGGGTTGTCGTACTCCTCGATCCCGTCGAAGGAGTGGCCAACCGTTTCTTCGGTGGCTTCGCTGCGCTGGCCCTTGCGGGTGGACAGCAGCAGCCAGGTCAGGGCGAAGATCGTGCCGAGACTGAGGACTGTGACGTACAGACTCCAGAACGTAGTCATTCTTTGTTACTCCTAGAAGCTTGCTCGACGTGCTTGATGGCTTCGGGATCATCCGCGAAAGGCAGCAAGGTCGCGTCTTCAAACTCCGACTTGCGCTTGGGGCTGAATACCCACAACGCCAGACCGATGAAGGCCACCATCACAACAACGGTGCCTAGGCCACGAATCATCCCGATATCCATCTAAATCACCGTTTGCTTTTGATGATGGTGCCCAGGCCTTGCAGATAGGCCACCAGCGCGTCCATTTCGGTTTTGCCCTTCACAGCATCCTTGGCGCCGGCGATGTCTTCGTCGGTGTAAGGGACGCCGAGCGTGCGCAAGACTTCCATTTTCTTGGCGGTGTCTTTGCCGTCGAGCTTGTTTTCCACGAGGAACGGGTAGGCCGGCATTTTCGACTCAGGCACAACGTTGCGCGGGTTGTACAAATGCGCACGCTGCCAGTCATCGGAGTAACGACCGCCAACACGGGCCAGGTCCGGACCGGTACGCTTGGAACCCCACAGGAACGGGTGGTCCCAGACGCTTTCACCGGCGACCGAGTAGTGGCCGTAACGTTCGGTTTCAGCGCGGAACGGGCGGATCATCTGCGAGTGGCAGCCGACACAACCGTTCGCGATGTAGATGTCGCGGCCTTCCAGTTCAAGGGCGGTGCGAGGCTTCATGCCTTCGACCGGCTTATTGGTGACGTCCTGGAAAAACAGCGGAACGATCTGGGTCAGGCCGCCGATGCTGACGGCGATAACCATGAAGAAGGCCAGCAGGCCAATGTTCTTCTCGACTGCTTCATGCTTCATCAGTGAGCTCCAACTACAGCAATCTGTTCAGCAGCTTTGGCTTCAGCCGGGTTCGAGGC
Source organism: Pseudomonas sp. PMCC200344 (assembly GCF_030053095.1). Classification (NCBI taxonomy): domain Bacteria; kingdom Pseudomonadati; phylum Pseudomonadota; class Gammaproteobacteria; order Pseudomonadales; family Pseudomonadaceae; genus Pseudomonas; species Pseudomonas sp. PMCC200344. The sequence continues at coordinate 2,167,314 of NZ_CP125618.1, forward strand.
ACGTACGGTACGCCATACGTTGTAGGCCATGAACAGCATGCCGCTGGCGAAGAACGCACCGCCCAGGGCGCGAACGATGAAACCAGGATGGCTGGCTTGCAGCGCTTCGACGAACGAGTAGGTGAGGGTGCCGTCGTCGTTGATTGCACGCCACATCAGACCCTGGGTGATGCCGTTGACCCACATCGAAGCGATGTACAGAACGGTACCGATTGTCGCGAGCCAGAAGTGCGTGTTGATCAGACCGATGCTGTGCATCTGCACACGACCGAACAGTTTCGGGATCATGTGGTAGATGGCGCCGATCGAGATCATCGCTACCCAGCCCAAGGCACCGGCGTGTACGTGGCCGATGGTCCAATCTGTGTAGTGAGACAGCGAGTTGACGGTCTTGATGGCCATCATCGGGCCTTCGAAGGTCGACATGCCGTAGAAGGCCAGCGACACAACGAGGAAGCGCAGGATCGGGTCGGTGCGCAGCTTATGCCAGGCGCCCGACAGGGTCATCATGCCGTTGATCATGCCGCCCCAGCTTGGCGCCAGCAGGATGATCGACATCGCCATGCCCAGCGACTGAGCCCAGTCCGGCAGCGCGGTGTAGTGCAGGTGGTGCGGACCGGCCCAGATGTACAGGGTGATCAGCGCCCAGAAGTGCACGATCGACAGACGATAGGAGTAGATCGGACGCTCGGCTTGCTTGGGAACGAAGTAGTACATCATCCCCAGGAAGCCCGTGGTCAGGAAGAAACCGACCGCGTTGTGGCCGTACCACCACTGGATCATCGCGTCAGTCGCACCGGCGTAGGCCGAGTAGGACTTGAACAAGCTGACCGGCAGGGAAGCGTGGTTGACGATGTGCAGCATCGCCGTCACAACGATGAAGGCACCGTAGAACCAGTTACCCACATAGATATGTTTGGTTTTGCGCTTGGTAATGGTGCCAAAGAACACCACGGCGTAGGTGATCCAGACAATGGCCAGCAAAATGGCGATAGGCCATTCCAGTTCAGCGTATTCCTTGGACGTGGTGTAGCCCAGCGGCAAGGAAATGCCTGCACCGACGATCACCGCTTGCCAACCCCAAAAGGTGAAGGCCGCGAGACTGTCGGAAATCAGTCGCGTTTGGCAGGTTCGCTGCACGACGTAATAAGAAGTGGCAAACAGTGCACAACCACCGAAGGCGAAAATCACCAGGTTGGTGTGCAACGGGCGCAGGCGTCCAAAGCTCGTCCATTCCAGACCGAAGTTCAACTCCGGCCAGACCAGTTGCGAGGCGATGAAGACACCGAGCCCCATGCCAAGGATCCCCCAGACCACCGTCATGATGGCGAACTGGCGGACTACCTTATAGTTATAAGCAGTCGGACTGATTGCTGTGCTCATTCTAAGGTTCCACGGTTTGGGTGTTTTATTAGGAGTAAAAATCGGCCGCAAGTATGGAGAAAGCGGGGGGTCATTGCAACGCGCCATGACCTGGGTCAATGCTTTCAAAAGCTGATTCTGCGGCCTTTCCATGCGCCGCGTAAGGACAAAACTGCCGAAGGGCAAAATGTCGCAGCAGACGAAAATGGTGAGGGGTCAGGTCGAATGTAACGGGGTGTGTTCAAACACAACGAGCGGGTGACAGATGGCAATTGGCACGACAGCCGGTATCTACCAGCCTTTGCGGCTTGCCATCGAGCAGATTCGTCGAACACATCGGGTTGGGTCGACCTGGAACCGGCTCATGCCAGTCCGCATCGGGGGAAGCTTAGCCCCGAATCTGGGGAACCGAAAGGAGGACTAACGGAGGGGTGCGACACTTGGTCGCAAAGGGGCAGGGAACTGCCGCATCCGGGAGAATGCGGCAGCAGAACGGTCGAGATTTATTCGTGTTTGCCTTCAGCCTGCAAACGCTCGGTGTTCAGCCCATGAGACAAGCTGTAAACGTAAGCGGCCAGCAGTTGCACCTTGTCGTTGCCGAGCAGTTCATTCTGCGCCGGCATATGGCCTTGGCGACCATGACGAATGGTCTGTTGCAGTTGCGCCAGGCTTGTTCCGTAGATAAAACCGGCCGGTTGCGTCAGATTCGGCGCACCCATGGCTTCAGTGCCCTGGCCGTTTGCACCATGACAGGCTACGCACATCGTGCTGAACGCTTGCTGTCCGGCATGCAGGTCGGCACCGCTGTCGGCAGGCAACGACAGGCCGGCCAGGTCGTGGCGCACGTAAGCCGCGACGTTCTTCACGCCGGCATCACCCAGGATTTCACCCCAGGCCGGCATCGCGGCCATGCGACCACCCATGATCGTGGTTTTGATGGTGTCGGCGTTGCCGCCCCAGCGCCAGCTGGTGTCTGCCAGGTTGGGGAAGCCAAAGGCGCCCTTGGCATCCGAGCCGTGGCAGACCGCGCAATTGGAGGCAAACAGGCGACCGCCCATTTTCAACGCTAGCGGGTCCGCGGCCACTTCTTCCACGGGCATCGCCGCGAATTTGGCGAAGATCGGTCCGAACTTCGCATCTGACTTGGCCATTTCCTTTTCCCACTCGTGGACCCCGGTCCAACCGTCCTCGTAACCCGGCAGAACGCCTTTCCAGTTGCCCAGGCCGGGGTACAGCACCAGATAGCCCACGGCAAACACCAGCGTGCCGGCGAACAGCATGAACCACCACTGCGGCAGCGGGTTGTCGTACTCCTCGATCCCGTCGAAGCTGTGGCCCATGGTCTGGTCGACGCTGCCCTTGGTTTCGCCCTTGCGGGTGCTGATCAGCAGCCAGGTCAGGCCGATCAGGCTGCCGATGGTCAGTACGCAGATCCACGTACTCCAGAAGGTGGTCATGGCCGGGTACTCCTTGTTTCAGGTTCTTGGGTGGCGTCATCGGGTAGCGGTTCATCGGCGAACGGCAGCAAACGCGCTTCGGCGAATTCCGGATTGCGCTTGCTGTTGAACACCCACAGCGTCAGGCCGACGAAGGCCACAAACACCACGACGGTGCCCAGGCCGCGGATCATTCCACTGCTCATTTCGCTCACTATTTCAAAGGGCATGGCCATGGCTCACCTCTTGCTCTTGATGGATGTGCCAAGCACTTGCAGGTAAGCGACCAGTGCGTCCATTTCGGTCTTGCCCTTGAGCGAGGCGACAGCGCCTGTGATGTCGTCGTCGGTGTACGGCACGCCGAGGGTGCGCATCGCCTTGATCTTGCTTTCGGTGTGGCTGCTGTCGAGTTGATTGGCCACCAGCCACGGATAGCCGGGCATCTTCGATTCCGGCACGACGTTGCGCGGGTTGTACAAGTGCGCGCGGTGCCAGTCCTCGGAGTAGCGATCGCCGACCCGGGCCAGGTCCGGACCGGTACGTTTCGAGCCCCACAGGAACGGGTGATCCCAGACGCTTTCACCGGCCACCGAGTAGTGGCCGTAGCGTTCGGTCTCGGCGCGGAACGGACGGATCATCTGCGAATGGCAGCCGACGCAGCCTTCGCGGATGTAGATGTCGCGACCTTCCAGTTGCAGTGCGGTGTAGGGCTTCATGCCTTCCACCGGTTTATTGGTCACGTCCTGAAAGAACAGCGGGACGATCTGGGTCAGACCGCCAATGCTCACGGCCAGCACCATCAGCAACATCAGCAGGCCGACGTTTTTCTCGATTGTTTCGTGTTTCATGGCGGCCTCCTCAGGCGATCTGCGCGGCAGCGGCGACTTCGGCAGGCTGCGAGGCCCGCACGGTGCGCCAGGTGTTGTAGGCCATCAGCAACATGCCGCTGAAGAAGATCGCACCGCCTACCAGGCGCACGACGAAGCCTGGGTGGCTAGCCACCAGGGTTTCGACGAAGGAGTAGGTCAGCGTGCCGTCTTCATTGACAGCGCGCCACATGAGGCCCTGGGCGATGCCGTTGACCCACATCGAAGCGATGTACAGCACGGTGCCGATGGTGGCGAGCCAGAAGTGCGCGTTGATCAGGCCGATGCTGTGCATCTGCGTGCGACCGAAGATTTTCGGAATCATGTGGTAGAGCGCGCCGATGGAGATCATCGCGACCCAACCGAGGGCGCCGGCGTGAACGTGGCCGATGGTCCAGTCGGTGTAGTGGGAGAGGGCGTTGACCGTCTTGATGGCCATCATCGGCCCTTCGAAGGTCGACATGCCGTAGAACGCCAGCGAAACCACGAGGAAGCGCAGGATCGGGTCGCTGCGCAACTTATGCCAGGCGCCCGAGAGCGTCATCATGCCGTTGATCATCCCGCCCCAGCTTGGCGCGAGCAGGATCAGCGACATCACCATGCCCAGCGACTGTGCCCAGTCCGGCAGCGCGGTGTAGTGCAAATGGTGCGGACCGGCCCAGATGTACAGGGTGATCAGCGCCCAGAAGTGCACGATCGACAAACGATAGGAATACACCGGACGCTCGGCCTGTTTCGGCACGAAGTAGTACATCATCCCGAGGAAACCGGCGGTGAGGAAAAAGCCTACGGCGTTGTGGCCGTACCACCACTGAACCATGGCATCGGTAGCACCCGCGTACACCGAGTAGGACTTGGTAAAGCTCACCGGCAGCTCAAGGTTGTTGACGATGTGCAAAATGGCCACGGTGATGATGAACGCACCGAAGAACCAGTTGCCGACGTAGATGTGCTTGGTCTTGCGCTTGGCCAGCGTGCCGAAGAACACCACGGCGTAGGCGACCCAGACGATGGTGATCAGGATATCGATCGGCCATTCCAGTTCGGCGTATTCCTTGGAGCTGGTGTAACCCAGCGGCAGGCTGATGGCCGCCAGCAGAATCACGACTTGCCAGCCCCAGAAGCAGAACGCGGCAATTTTCGGCGCGAACAATCGGGTCTGGCAGGTGCGCTGCACCGAATAGAACGAACTGGCGAACAGGGCGCAACCGCCGAAGGCGAAGATCACTGCGTTGGTGTGCAACGGGCGCAGGCGCCCAAAGCTGGTCCACGGCAGATTGAAGTTGAGTTCAGGCCAGACCAATTGAGCTGCGAGAAAAACCCCGAGCCCCATGCCGACGATGCCCCACACCACCGTCATAATGGCGAATTGGCGGACCACCTTGTAGTTGTAGGCGGTACTGATAGAAGTGTTCATGGTTCCCCATCCACGGTTCAGCCGAAGTGAAGGCCCGCCTTTGCGAGTAAGCCGCACGGCAGACGCTCCCTTCGCCTGGAGTTATAGGCAGACTAAAAGCGAGGCAAGCATGGACAAAGAGCACAAGGCCAGTATTGACGGGGATCAATGGGCGCGGTGTGTGCGGGATCATGGATGGTTGTGGAATGCCGCCTCAGCGCCGGCATCGGCGACGTTGATCCTCGCCCATGGCGCCGGTGCGCCGATGGACAGCGCCTGGATGAACGATATGGCTGCACGCCTTGCTGCTTCTGGGGTCAACGTGTTGCGCTTCGAGTTTCCGTACATGGCGCAACGACGTGTTGAAGGCGGCAAACGTCCACCGAACCCGGCCCCGAAACTGCTCGAATGCTGGCATGAGGTGTATGCGGTGGTGCGACGCCATGTCGCTGGGCGTTTGGCCATTGGCGGCAAGTCCATGGGCGGGCGGATGGCCAGTCTTTTGGCGGATGAACTGGAGGTCGATGCGTTGGTATGCCTTGGGTATCCGTTTTATGCGGTGGGTAAACCGGAGAAACCTCGGGTTGAGCATTTGGCCGCGCTGAAGACGCCGACGTTGATCGTGCAGGGCGAGCGGGATGCGCTGGGGAATCGCGAGGCCGTCGAGGCTTACACGTTGGCGCCGGCTATCGAGGTCTTCTGGATGGTAGCGGGGGATCATGATTTGAAGCCGTTGAAGGCTTCGGGGTTTACCCATGAACAGCATCTGGCGGCTGTGGCGAGCAAGGTGTCCGAGTTTCTGCAGTGAAGTTTGCGGTGTCGGGCAGGGCCTCATCGCGAGCAAGCTCGCTTGTGTCTTGGGCAGGAATTAGACTGAGGGTGAGAGCCTGCTCGCGATAGCGGTTTAGCAGACGACATCCTTCATTGATCGTCTCTTGTCAGTTTGAATGTGCCGTTTGGATTCAAGCGGTAGCCTTCGCTTTTGAAAATAGCGTTGAAGTCGCCTTGTACCGTTCCTTTGATCGGGTCAAGTCTGATAGTCAGTTCGGCATTGTCAGCGTCGACAAACCGGAAACCGGTGAAACCAGGCGGTGCGGGTATCGAGTGACTGTGCGAAACATCCAGCTCATCGCCTAGCTTATAAGTCCGCTCCAGCAGAGTGTCATCGATGTAGGGCACGGACACTTTGAAACTGAAGTAGTTCTCGTCGTCGAGTGTTCCTGTGATTCCGGACATAACCCAGCTAAGTTCGCCGGTAGGCGGGAACTCGTGTAGGAAAAATAGAGTTTTCTCGGCCCTTGTCACTTCACTTCCGAAGTTCCAGTGAAAATCGTTTCCTGGTGCCTGAATACTGTTCCCTTTCGGGATGAAAATATCTTTTGTGCTCATGGCGAAATCCTTCTCTGTCCACATGGGAATGAAGCAAATGCCGACGGGTATCTCGGCACTCGATTGATATCCCGCCCACGCGGGTGCGTCTACTGTCAAACCTGACAGCTATACACCGGGTTTTAGATGTGTATGACGCTTGCCTACGTCCAATCGTGCGTCTCGGTAATGCTTTCCATGACGCAATAAAAAACCCGGAAGTATCACCTTCCGGGTTTTTTGCCCTGCTTGCAGAGATCAGCGGTTAAACCGCTCCACCAACGAATACTGAGTATTCGCAGTCTTCGTCAGTTCTTCACTCAACAGCGCCGAGTGTTGAGCCTGTTCCGAGGTCTGATCCGCCAGTTGCGAGATGTTGCTGATGTTGCGGCTGATCTCTTCGGCGACAGCGCTTTGCTCTTCAGTCGCCGCAGCGATCTGGGTGGTCATGTCGGTGATGTTGGCCACCGCTTCGCTGATCCCCACCAGTGCCTGATCCGCTTCCAGAACCCGCGCCACACCTTCTTCGGCCTGGCGATGACCGGCCTCCATGGTTTGCACCGCAGTGCTGGCGGTTTGCTGGAGCTTGGCGATCAGGGCGTGGATCTGCCCGGTGGATTCGCTGGTGCGTTGCGCCAGTTGGCGAACTTCGTCGGCAACCACCGCAAACCCGCGACCCATTTCACCGGCACGGGCCGCTTCGATAGCCGCGTTCAAGGCCAGCAGGTTGGTCTGGTCGGCGATGCCTTTGATCACATCGACCACGCCACCGATTTCGTCGCTGTCCTTGGCCAGTTGAGTCACGGTCCGGCCGGTTTCACCGACCACCACCGACAGGCGCTGGATGGCTTCGCGGGTTTCCCCTGCGATGTCGCGGCCGCGACCAGTCAGGCGATTGGCTTCCTGAGTCGCATCGGCCGTGCGCTGCACGTGGCTGGCGACTTCCTGAGTGGTGGCGGCCATCTGATTGACGGCGGTGGCCACTTGCTCGGTTTCGACGCGTTGGCGTTCCAGACCGTTGGAGCTGTTATGCGCCAGGGTGTCGGACTGTTTCGCTTGGTCGCTCAGGTGCTCGGCGGTGTCCTGCAGACGGGTCAGGCAGGTTTTCAGGCGGGCTTCCTGGCTGAGGATCGACATCTCCAGACGTGCTTGAGCGCCGCGACTGTCGGTGTACATCTGCGCGATCAGCGGGTCAGAGGTTGTCTGCCCGGCCAGGTGCAGCAGGCGCTTGAGGCCGCGTTGTTGCCAGCTCAACCCCAACAGGCCCAATGGCACCGACAGGCCGGCGGCCAACGCAAAACCCCATTGGGAATTGAGCGACGCACCGATCATGAAGCTCAGCTGGCTGACGAGGATGAACGGCAGCCAGTCCTGCAGCACCGGCAGCCATTTGTCCGTTGAAGGAATCGCCGACTTGCCCTGGTTGATGCGTTGGTAGAGCGCTTCGGCGCGGCGGATCTGCTCGGCGGTGGGTTTGACCCGCACCGATTCGTAACCGACCACCTGATTGCCTTCGAAAACCGGTGTGACATAGGCGTTAACCCAATAGTGATCACCGGTCTTGCAGCGATTCTTGACAATGCCCATCCATGGCAAGCCTTGTTTCAGTGTGCCCCACATGTGCGCGAATACCGCGGCCGGGACGTCAGGGTGACGGACCAGGTTATGCGGCGCACGGATCAGCTCTTCACGAGAATACCCACTGATTTCGACGAAAGCATCGTTGCAGTATGTGATCACGCCCTTGGCATCGGTGGTGGAAATCAACCGTTGCTGAGCCGGGAAGGTCCGTTCGCGTTGTGTAATAGGCTGGTTGTTACGCATGGCTTTTTCAATCCGCAAGGCTTTGACTGGTTGTCGGCATCGTCAGCCATTTATTGAGATTATTTTTCAGTAATCAGTGGCTCGTCGCAAAACGACCCTTGCGTCAGCCGGCGATCATCGGATAGGTGAACAGCCCGAAATGCAGCAGGTTCAGGCCGAAATGGGTGGCGATGGCCGCACCCAAGCCACCAAAACGGTAGGCCAGACCATAGCCGACACCCGCCAGACTCGCCAGCAACACCCATTGCCAGCCGGCGCCCACATGCACCAGGCTGAACAGCAGCGAGGCGAGGAGCAGGGCGAGGTTTTCACCGTAGGGCAGGTTTTTGAAGCGCCGGGTCAGACCGCCCTGGATGTAGCCGCGAAAGAGTGCTTCCTCGACCAGGGTCACCAGCAGCAGATTGTTCAGCGCCCATAACCAGGCTTGATGGGGCCACTTCGGTGCCCAACTGATCACGCCCAGCAACAGCGCGCCACCCAAGGCCAACACGGCACTCAGGGACAGCGCCATAGCAGTGGCATAAATGGAAAGGCGCAGCGAACGGCGGCCGACAATCCACGGGCAGACCAGTAATAGCCAAAAGCCTATTAGTGATTTGTCCAGATTCAGGTACATGGAAAACGGTACGGCATCGTCGGTGAATCGCTGAGGGTCGATGGCGCGACCGTTGTAGAAACCGGGAAGCCAGTGCATCGCCAGTGCCAGGGCCAGGACAATGAATAAGGCGTGACCGAGGTGCCACGCGATGGAGAGCTTTTGTTGGCGAACTGCGAAGCCGGCGAACAGCAGCAAAGCAACGGAGATGCCGGCCAGCCAGCCAAGTTGGCCGTAGATCAGTGCCAGACCATAGCCAGTAGAGAGGAGAGCCAGATAAATCCATGGCAGGGCAATCATGTGAGGTCCTTGGTCTTTTGGTCAGCGGATAACCTGTAGCAGCTGCCGGAGGCTGCGTTCGGCTGCGTAGCAGTCGTAAACCCTGAATCCACGATGAATCTGAAAAGCCGCGATGCCTGATTTGCGACTGCTACGCAGCCGAACGCAGCCTTCGGCAGCTGCTACATAGAGGCGCGGGATTATAGGGGCGCTCGCGGCCCAAACAAAAACACCGCCCGAAGGCGGTGTCTGTGTCAGCAGGCTGTTACGAGGCAATCAACTGCCGCAACACGTAATGCAAAATCCCCCCCGATTTGAAGTACTCCACCTCATTCAGGGTATCGATCCGGCACAACACCTCGACTTTCTCGCGGCTGCCGTTTTCACGGGTGATCACCAGCGTCAGGTTCATCCGCGGCGTCAGCTCTACGCCGGTCAAACCCAGAATATCGAGCGTCTCCTTGCCGGTCAGGTTCAGGCTCTTGCGGTTTTGATCCAGCTTGAACTGCAACGGCAACACGCCCATGCCTACCAGGTTGGAGCGGTGAATCCGTTCGAAACTTTCCGCAATGACCGCTTTGACCCCCAGCAGATTGGTGCCCTTGGCCGCCCAGTCACGACTCGAGCCGGTGCCATATTCTTGCCCGGCAATCACCACCAGCGGCGTGCCCGAGGCTTGATAACGCATGGCCGCGTCGTAGATCGGCATCCTCTCCCCGGTGGGAATGTAAATCGTATTGCCGCCTTCTTCGCCACCGAGCATCTCGTTGCGAATGCGGATGTTGGCGAAGGTGCCGCGCATCATCACTTCGTGGTTGCCGCGACGCGAGCCGTAGGAGTTGAAGTCTCGTGGTTCCACACCTTTCTCGCGCAGGTAGTGGCCTGCCGGGCTGTCAGCCTTGATGTTGCCGGCCGGAGAGATGTGGTCGGTGGTCACCGAATCACCCAGCAGCGCGAGGACTCTGGCACCGGCGACGTCCTTGACCACCGGCGGCGGCCCGCCGATGTCATCGAAGAACGGTGGATGCTGGATGTACGTCGAATCGTCCTGCCAGACATAGGTCGCCGCTTGCGGCACTTCAATCGCCTGCCATTGCTCGTCGCCGGCAAACACTTCGGCGTATTCCTTGTGGAACATCGCGGTGTTGACCTGGTTCACCGCGTCGGCGATCTCTTTGGTGCTTGGCCAGATGTCCCGCAGATACACCAGATTGCCCTCTTTGTCGGTACCCAAAGGCTCGCTGCTGATGTCGATGCGCACCGTACCGGCCAACGCATAAGCGACGACCAGCGGTGGGGAGGCCAGCCAGTTGGTTTTCACCAGAGGATGCACGCGACCTTCGAAGTTGCGGTTGCCCGACAGCACCGAGGCGACGGTTAGGTCGGCAGCCTGAATGGCTTTTTCGATCGGCTCCGCCAATGGCCCGGAGTTGCCGATGCACGTGGTGCAGCCGTAGCCGACCAAGGCAAAACCCAGTTCATCAAGGTACTGGGTCAGGCCGGCCGCCTTGTAGTAGTCGGTGACCACTTTCGAGCCTGGGGCCAGCGAACTCTTGACCCACGGTTTGCGCTTGAGGCCTTTTTCGACGGCTTTCTTCGCCACCAGGCCGGCGGCCATCATCACGCTCGGGTTGGAGGTGTTGGTGCAGGAGGTGATCGCGGCAATGACCACCGCGCCGTTTTTCAATCGATAAATCTGGCCGTCGTATTCGTAGTCGGCTTCACCGGCCAGATCGGCATTGCCCACCGCGACGCCACCGCCGCCTTCACTTTCGAGACGACCGACTTCCTTGCTGGTGGGTTTGAATTGCAGGTCGATGAAGTCACTGAACGCTTGCGCAACATTCGGCAGCGATACCCGGTCCTGTGGGCGTTTCGGCCCGGCAAGGCTGGCTTCGACGCTGCCCATGTCCAGCGCCAGACTGTCGGTGAACGCCGGTTCCTGTCCCGGCAGGCGCCACAGACCCTGGGCTTTGCTGTACGCCTCGACCAGTTTCACGGTCTCGCTGGGGCGGCCGGATAAACGCAGATAGTCCAGGGTGATATCGTCCACCGGGAAGAAGCCGCAGGTGGCGCCGTACTCCGGGGCCATGTTGGCGATGGTCGCGCGGTCGGCCAGTGGCAGGTCGGCGAGGCCGTCGCCGTAGAACTCGACGAATTTGCCGACTACGCCTTTCTTGCGCAGCATCTGGGTGACGGTCAGCACCAGGTCGGTGGCGGTGATGCCTTCCTTGAGCTTGCCGGTGAGTTTGAAGCCGATCACTTCCGGGATCAGCATCGACACCGGTTGGCCGAGCATCGCCGCTTCCGCTTCGATCCCGCCGACACCCCAGCCGAGTACGCCGAGGCCGTTGATCATGGTGGTGTGGGAGTCGGTGCCTACCAGGGTGTCCGGGAAGGCATACGTGCGCTCGTCCTCGTCCTTGGTCCAGACCGTGCGCCCCAGGTATTCCAGATTCACCTGGTGGCAGATGCCGGTGCCCGGCGGTACCACGCTGAAGTTATCGAAGGCGCTTTGGCCCCAGCGCAGGAACGCATAACGTTCACCATTGCGCTGCATTTCGATGTCGACGTTCTGTTCGAAGGCGCTGGCGCTGGCGAATTTATCGACCATCACCGAGTGGTCGATGACCAGATCCACGGGGGAGAGCGGATTGATTCGCTGCGGGTCGCCGCCAGCCTTCGCCATCGCGGCGCGCATGGCGGCGAGGTCGACCACGGCGGGAACACCGGTAAAGTCTTGCATCAATACCCGCGCGGGACGGTACTGAATTTCACGGTCGGAGCGACGTTCCTTGAGCCAGGCGGCAATCGCCCTGAGGTCGGCGCCGGTGACGGTTTTTTCATCTTCCCAGCGCAGCAGGTTTTCCAGCAACACTTTCAACGACATTGGCAGCTTGTCCAGATCGCCCAAGCTCTTGGCGGCATCCGGCAAACTGAAATAGTGATAGGTCTTGTCGTCAACTTGTAAGGTTTTAAGGGTTTTCAGGCTATCGAGGGACGGCATTGAAATGACTCCTTTGAGTCCGCACGGCTACGGACTGAGGGGACGGACAGAGCATTAAAACTAGCCCTGTTTTAAGTAGCTGGCTAATAACTGGACTCTATCGACAAGTCCGAGGTTCCGAACTCGGCTATCATGCGCCCGTTTTCGTGACAGGCTTTGCTTCAACGCAAGTCTGGGCATCGCGCAGTGGTTGAATTTCTCGCCATCTGCCCAGGAGTAAGAATGAACACCCTCTTTATGCATTGCCGGCCGGGCTTCGAAAGCGAAGTCTGTTCCGAGATTTCCGAACACGCCGCGCGGCTGAACGTGGCCGGTTATGCCAAGGCCAAGACTGCCAGCGCCTGCGCCGAATTCATCTGCACCGAAGAAGACGGCGCCCAGCGCCTGATGCGTGGTCAGCGTTTCGCCGATCTGATCTTCCCTCGCCAGTGGGCTCGCGGGATTTTCATTGATCTGCCGGAAACCGACCGCATCAGCGTGATCCTCGCGCACATGGCGGACTTCCCGCTGTGCGGCAGCCTGTGGCTGGAAATGGTCGACACCAACGATGGCAAGGAACTGTCGAACTTCTGCAAGAAGTTCGAAGGCCACCTGCGCAAGGCGCTGATGGCCGCTGGCAAACTGGTTGAAGATGCCCATAAACCGCGCCTGCTGCTGACCTTCAAAAGTGGCCGCGAAGTGTTCATGGGGCTGGCCGAGTCGAACAACTCGGCGATGTGGCCGATGGGCATTCCGCGGCTGAAGTTTCCGCGTGAAGCACCGAGCCGTTCGACGCTGAAACTGGAAGAGGCGTGGCACCATTTCATCCCTCGCGATCAGTGGGACGAGCGTCTGCACAGTGATATGACTGGCGTCGACCTTGGCGCTGCTCCCGGCGGCTGGACCTGGCAACTGGTCAACCGCGGCATGCTGGTGACCGCGATCGACAACGGCCCGATGGCCGAAAGCCTGATGGACACCGGTCTGGTGCAACACTTGATGGCTGACGGTTTCACCTTCAAGCCCAAGCAACCGGTGGACTGGATGGTCTGCGACATCGTCGAGAAACCGGCGCGCAACGCCGCGATGCTGGAAGAATGGATTGGCGAGGGGCATTGCCGCGAAGCGGTGGTCAACCTCAAACTGCCGATGAAGCAGCGTTACGCCGAAGTGAAGCGTTTGCTGGAGCGCATTGCCGACGGGTTCAAGGAACGCGGCATTCGGGTCGAGATCGGCTGCAAGCAGCTGTATCACGACCGCGAAGAAGTGACCTGCCACCTGCGCCGGATCGACGTAAAGAAACCGAAATCCCGCTGATACACAGGGATCGGTGTAACGCCAAAGATGACCGAACACCCGGCAATGCGCGACAATGCCGGCAAGTTTCAGGAGTGAATCATGAGTGAAATGATTGATACGCCGGTTGACGGCACCCTCGACGCCACCGGCCTCAACTGCCCGGAGCCGGTGATGATGCTGCACCAGCACATCCGTGACCTGGTGCCCGGCGGCCTGCTCAAGGTGATCGCCACCGACCCGTCGACCCGTCGCGACATTCCCAAGTTCTGCGTGTTTCTCGACCACGAACTGGTGGCGCAGCACGAAGAGGCAGGCACCTACCTCTACTGGATCCGCAAGAAACTCGCTTAACCCGCCGACTGACTGATGCGGATCCGCTTGCGTGCACTGCGCGTCAGGCGGATCGACAGCATCAGCGCCGCGCAACTCAAGCCCACGATCAATCCCTGCCACAGCCCGCTCGGGCCGCTCGGCGTGCCGAACCAATCGGTCAGGCCCAACGCGTAACCCACCGGCAAACCAATCCCCCAGTAAGCGAACAGCGTCAGGATCATCGTCACCCGAGTGTCCTGATAGCCGCGCAATGCGCCGGCAGCCGTCACCTGGATCGCATCGGAAAACTGGAACAGCGCCGAATACACAATCAGCATCGCCGCGACATGAATCACAGTCGGATCAGACGTGTAGATCGTTGCGATGTGTTCACGCAGCAATAGCATCATGCTCGCGGAGATGCACGCATAGGCCAGCGCCGTGCCCATGCCGACACCGGCGGCGAAGCGGGCCTGGCGCGGCTCCTGACGGCCGAGCGCCTGGCCGACCCGCACGGTCACGGCCATGCCAAGGGAGTAAGGAATCATGAACACCAGCGAGCTGAAGTTCAGCGCGATCTGATGCCCGGCCACCACTGTCGCGCCGAGGCTGCCGATCAGCAGCGCAATCACCGCGAAGATGCTCGACTCGGCGAACACCGCGATGCCGATCGGCAGGCCAATGCCCAGCAGGCGTTTGATCACCGACCACTGCGGCCAGTCGAAACGGCTGAACAACTGGCTCGACTGATACGCCGGCGCCCAACGCTCCCACCCGGCCATGCCCAGGGCCATCACCCACATCACGATCCCCGTGGCCCAGCCGCAACCGACACCGCCCATGGCCGGCACACCGAAGTGGCCATAGATGAAGACGTAGTTCAGCGGAATGTTCAGCGCCAGCCCGCACAGGCCCAAAACCATGGCCGGACGCGTGCGCCCCAGGCCATCACTGAAACAGCGCAGCACATGGTAGAACGCGACGGCGGGCAAACCGCTGGCGATGCCATGCAGGTACTGCATGCACGGGCCGATCAATTCGGGATCGACCTTCATGATGTGCAAAATCGGTTCGGCGCTGAACAACATGCCGGTCGCCATCAAGCCCACCACCAATGCCAGCCACAGTGCCTGGCGCACGATCGGGCCGATCTCGCTGTGGGTGCCAGCGCCGAAACGTTGGGCGACTTTCGGGGTAGTAGCCAGCAGAGTGCCGGTCATCAACAGAAACACCGGCACCCAGATCGAGTTGCCCAGCGCAACCGCCGCCAGATCCATTGGCCCGACCCGGCCCGCCATCACCGCATCGACGAAGCCCATGGCGGTGGTCGCCAGTTGCGCGATCATGATCGGCAAGGCCAGGCCGAGCAGGTTTTTCAGCTCCAGGCGAACCCGGGCCGGGCGGGTTAGGGAAGTAGCGGCGGGGCGGTCAGTCACGGAATTCAAGGGCGAAACGTCCAAAGATGTTGATGCGCAAGGCGGCGCATTCTACGCCCTGACGCAGTGGTCAGGAAAAGTCCTGTGTTGCGGATTTGTAATCGGATTTTGAATGTTTCTGCATCCCCGGTGGCCCATCACCTCTATCTCCGCCTACACTGCCGATCCGCCAAAGGAGCCTGCCATGCTGATTGTTGCCGACGAAAATATCCCGCTGCTCGATGCCTTCTTCGAAGGTTTCGGTGAAATCCGCCGGGTGCCGGGACGTTCCATTGACCGCGCTACCGTCGAACAGGCCGATGTGCTGCTGGTGCGCTCGGTGACCAACGTTAACCGCGCGTTGCTCGAAGGCAGCAAGGTACGCTTTGTCGGCACCTGCACCATCGGCACGGATCACCTGGATCTGGATTACTTTCAGCGGGCCGGCATCACCTGGTCCAGCGCACCCGGCTGCAACGCCCGGGGCGTGGTCGACTACGTACTCGGCAGTCTGCTGACCCTGTCCGAAATCGAAGGCGCCGACCTGACTCAACGCACCTACGGCGTCGTCGGTGCCGGTGAAGTGGGCGGCCGGTTGGTCAAGGTCCTGCAAGGTCTGGGCTGGAACGTGCTGGTCTGTGATCCGCCAAGACAAGCCGCTGAAGGTGGCGATTACGTCAGCCTCGAACAGATCATCGAGCAGTGCGATGTCATCAGCCTGCACACGCCGTTGAAGAAACATGGCGCCCAGTTGACCTGGCATCTGTTCGATAAAAACCGTTTGAGCCAGCTCAAACCCGGCACCTGGCTGATCAACGCCAGTCGTGGCCCGGTGGTGGACAATGCCGCGCTGCGCCAGGTGTTGCTGCAACGCGAAGACCTGCAAGCAGTGCTGGATGTCTGGGAAGGTGAGCCTGAGGTCGATGTGGCACTGGCCGAACTCTGTGTGCTGGCGACGCCGCACATTGCCGGTTACAGCCTCGACGGCAGACAGCGTGGGACAGCGCAGATCTATCAGGCCTATTGCGATTTTCTTGGGCAGCCGGCCCAGGTCAGCTTGAGTGATTTGCTGCCGACGCCCTGGTTGTCGCAAGTGACCTTGAACGCTAACAGCGATCCGGCCTGGTCGCTGGCCATGTTGTGCCGTGGCGTGTACGACCCGCGCCGCGACGATGCGGATTTCCGTCGCAGCCTTGTAGGCAATGTGAACGAACAGCGTGCGGCGTTCGATTCACTGCGCAAGCATTATCCGCTGCGGCGTGAGATTGACGGGTTGGCGGTGCAGATCGATGGGGATTCGCCGGCATTGCAGAAGATCGTGGTGGCGTTGGGTGCTTCGGCTGTCTGAACCCCGCGATTGGGTGCGCAGCACCCTCAAAAGGCACCCATAAAAAACCCGGCCATCAGAGGCCGGGTCAAGAAGACGGTGGCTATATCACTCTTGTTCGGCAGGCTTGACCAATCGCTGTTCCAGTTCGCGGCAAGCGTCCTGGATCATGTCTTCAGTGATCGGTACTTCGCGCCCATCCTTATCGATAATTGAGCAACCCAGAGACTGGTCTGGCTGTGTGCGGATCACTTCAATCTTGTCTTCGCTACTGTTTTGCAAGGACATGGCCTGTCTCCTCATCAGGTTGTGTGCTTACTGTAGAACCGCCAGGTGACCGGGCTGTGACAACTCCCTGCGATCTTTCCAGAGCGGCAACATCAGTCCACCAGAAATACCGCAGCGTTGCCACCCGGACTTTAGACCAATACCGTCTAGGACCTAGTCTTTGCGGTCATATTTAACCTGACTCATTATGATTTACAGCGTTCAATCCCATCGACCGGTGTAGGCTTGATCGCGTCAAACCCTACTGGTTGCGCCATCGAATGATCTCCATCCTCTCATCCCGTCAACGGCGCGCCATGCGCCTGGCCCTGCGTTTCATCGCGCCTTATCGCTGGCCGGCCGTCGGTGCCTTGCTCGCATTGATCGTCACGGCGGGCATCACCTTGTCCATGGGGCAGGGGATTCGCCTGCTGGTGGATCAGGGTTTCATGACCCAGTCGCCGCATTTGCTCAACCAGTCCATCGGCTTGTTTATGTTGCTGGTGGTCGGGCTGGCGATTGGCACCTTCGCGCGTTTTTACCTGGTCTCATGGATAGGCGAGCGCGTTGTCGCGGACATCCGCCGTCAAGTGTTCAACCATCTGATTTATCTGCACCCAGGATTCTACGAAGACAACCGCAGCTCCGAGATTCAGTCGCGGTTAACCGCTGACACTACGCTGCTGCAATCGGTGATCGGCTCTTCGCTGTCGCTGTTTTTACGCAATCTGTTGATGGTGATCGGCGGGATCGTCCTGCTGTTCATCACCAACCCCAAGCTCACCAGCATCGTAGTGGTCGCGTTGCCGTTGGTGATCGCGCCGATCCTGATCTTTGGCCGTCGGGTGCGTAGCCTGTCGCGCCTGAGCCAGGACCGGATTGCCGATATCGGCAGCTACGTTTCCGAAACCCTGGGCCAGATCAAAACCGTGCAGGCCTACAACCATCAGGTCCAGGATGAGCAGCGCTTTGCCGCAACGGTGGAGGAGGCCTTCAACACCGCTCGCAAGCGGATCTTCCAGCGGGCCTGGCTGATTACCCTGGTGATCGTGCTGGTGCTTGGCGCCGTCGGGGTGATGCTCTGGGTCGGCGGAATGGATGTCATCGCCGGGCGAATTTCCGCGGGCGAGCTGGCGGCGTTTGTGTTTTACAGCCTGATCGTTGGTAGCGCATTCGGCACATTGAGCGAAGTGATCGGCGAACTGCAGCGTGCCGCCGGCGCCGCCGAGCGGATAGCCGAATTGCTGCGTTCGGAAAACATCATCCGGCCACCGACCGCTGACCTGGTGACCTTGCCTGAACGGGTAAAGGGTGACCTGGTGCTGCAAGACGTGCGCTTTTCCTACCCGTCGCGTCCCGAAAGCTATGCGGTCGATGGTTTGAATCTGACGATCAATGCCGGTGAAACCCTCGCGTTGGTCGGGCCGTCCGGTGCCGGTAAGTCTACGGTGTATGACTTGCTGCTGCGCTTTTACGACCCGGCCGAAGGACGCATCCTGCTCGATGGCGTGCCGCTGACTCAACTCGATCCGTTGGACCTGCGCCGCTGCTTCGCCCTGGTCTCGCAATCCCCGGCGCTGTTCTTTGGCAGCATCGAAGAGAACATCCGCTACGGCAACCCGACGGCAACCCTGGCCCAGGTTCAGGAAGCGGCGAAAATCGCTTACGCCCACGACTTCATCGAGCAAATGCCCAACGGCTACCAGACCCACCTTGGCGACGGTGGCCTCGGTTTGTCCGGTGGTCAACGCCAACGCTTGGCCATTGCCCGGGCCTTGCTGGTGGACGCGCCGATTCTGCTACTGGACGAAGCCACCAGCGCCCTCGACGCCCAGAGCGAACACCTGATCCAGCAAGCCCTGCCGAGCCTGATGAAAAACCGCACGACGCTGGTCATCGCCCACCGACTGGCCACGGTGAAAAACGCTGACCGGATCGCGGTGATGGACCAAGGGAAACTGGTAGCGGTGGGGACGCATCAGGAATTGATTGCGAGCAACGCGCTGTATGCGCGGTTGGCGGCGTTGCAGTTCAGTGATGGGCGCCATGTACCAACCGACCAAGTAACCGACTAAGTAATCGACCAAGTAGAGCACCCAAAAAAAATGCCCGCATCAATCGATGCGGGCATTTTTGTCTGCGCTTCAAAGCAGGCTCATTGATCGTCAAAGTAGCGCTCATGCCAATCCACCAGCGGTTGCGGTGAGTTGAGCTTCTGGCCGTAGATCACCGAGTACGACAACACGTTCTGCACGTACTGACGGGTTTCGTCGAACGGAATGCTTTCCACCCAGACGTCAAAACTCAGGTGGTCCGCACCGCGCAGCCACTGACGCACGCGCCCCGGGCCGGCGTTGTAAGCGGCGGAGGCGAGGACGCGGTTGCCGTTGAACTGGCTGTGGACCTGGCTCAGGTAAGCGGCGCCGAGCTGGATGTTCTTATCCGGATCGAACACTTGCTGCGGCGAGGCCAGTGGAATGCTGAACTTGCGCGCGGTTTCCTTGGCGGTGCCGGGCATCAGTTGCATCAGGCCGCTGGCGCCAACGCCGGAGCGGGCGTCGGCCATGAAGGCACTTTCCTGGCGGGTGATGGCGAACACCCAGCTCGAATGCAGGCCGCGAACCTTGGCTTCGCGCACCAGGGTTTCGCGGTGGGCCATCGGGAAGCGGATGTCCAGGTCGTCCCAGTACTTCGCCTGACTGATGGTGCGGATCGCCGGGAAATACCATTTCAGGTCGTAGGCCAGTTTCGCCTGGGCGACCATTTCGTCGCGGCTGAAGTGGCGGCTGACGTGGTACCACTCGCGGCGACCATCGACGATCTGTCCGCGAGCATGAAACTCAAGCGCCCGACGCACGCCTGGGGTATTGCGGACCTTGTTGATCAGCGCCTGGCTTAGCACCAGCGGTTTGTTGTTCAACGAGTAGGGCAGCTGCGAGCGATCCGCCGCGAGGAAACCGTAAAAATCACGCTCGCGGGCGAGGTCCTTATAAAGCGTCTGCGCTTCCGGGTTCTGCGGCTGCGCCAGTTCCAGGCTGCGGGCCTGCCAATAGCGCCAGCGGTTGGTGGTCGCCAGATCCGGCGGCAGGCGGCGAGTCAGCTGATAGGCATCGTCCCAGCGGGCCAGGCGCAGCAGCAGACGCAAGCGCCATTCGGACACCGTGTTGTCACGCAGTTCCGGGTCGTATTTAGTCATCATGTCCAGCGCGCGGCTGTCGAACCGTTTAGCCAGGGACAGGCCGATTTCCCGGGCGATCGCCACTTTTTCGTCACGGGAGAAGTGCATGCTGCTGGCATAACTATCGAGCATCTGCATCGCCCGGTCAGGATCCTGCCGCGCCAGACGGCGCAGGCCAAGGCTGACCACGTCGGACATCGGCTCATCGGCCGGAATGAACCGTGAAGGAGCGTTGAGCAGTTCGGGTTTCTGCGCCACCTCCACCAGCAAACGACCGCGAGGGGCGAGGGTGGTCAGTCCGTTGACCAAGCTGTTGGCCAACGGATAGTTGCGTGCCTGGGCGGCAAGCTTGGCGCGCTCCCAGCGTTTCTGCTCGGTCAGTTGACCTTCGGCGGCCCAAATACCAAACAGCGCATCGCACGCGGCGGGTTGGGATTTGCCGGTCAGCCAGAGTTTATTGGCGTTGGCGTAACCTTCGGATTTCTGGTTATGCCCGATCTGATACTGCGCGTTCAGGCAGTCCAGTTCGGTGAAATTGAGCTTGGGATCGTAGTACTTGACGAAGGTCGCCCAGTCGCCGCGTTCGGACAGCCAGCGCAACCAGCGCAACTTCATCCAGTTGGCCTGGGGCAGGTCACCGTGCTCGGCGAGGAATTTCTCGATTTCGGCATTGCTAGCGGTTTTAAGGCGAGCGGTCAGTTCGTCATACGCCAGGTACGGCTCCAGCGGGTAATCGCTGAGGGCCTGGCTGTAACGGAAATAAGGACCGGTATCCCCCTTGGCGAGGGCACGCTTGGCTTCATCGTAATACTGGCGCTGGGTGGACAGGTCCACCGCCTGGGCGGTTTGAACGGCAGTGGCAGAAAGAAGAAAACAGGATAAAAGACTGAAAAGGCGACTGCGCATGAGACGTCCGGGCAGAGAAATCATGACAAGTGCGAGCATGGCCTGCACTGAATTGTCTGTAGCTTAGCCTTTTGCCGGCAGCGGGCGAAAGCTTTGCCGGCCTGTCAGCATCAGTTCGCAACATTTGTCATGCAGAGTGTTGCGAAGGTGAAATTGCCGGCCTTCTGAAGCCTCAAGTCAGGTAGAATGCGCGCCCGGTTTTTGGAGAAGCTCATGACCCTGCTCAAATTCAGCGATGTGTCCCTTGCTTTCGGCGCTATGCCGTTGTTGGACAAGGTGTCCTGGCAGATCGCCCGTGGTGAGCGGGTGTGCATCATCGGCCGCAATGGCACTGGCAAGTCCAGCATGATGAAGCTCGTCAAGGGCGACCAGAAGCCTGATGAAGGCTCCGTTTGGCGCGCACCTGGCCTAAAGATTGGCGAATTGCCGCAAGAATTGCCGGTAGCCGACGAGCGGACCGTGTTCGACGTGGTGGCCGAAGGTCTGGACGGTGTCGGCGAGCTGCTCGCGCAGTATCACCACCTCAGCCAGAACATCGTCACCGACGCCGACCTGGACAAACTGATGCACGTCCAGCACGACCTCGAAGCCCGTGACGGCTGGCGTTTGCAGCAATTGGTCGACAGCACGTTGAGCCGTCTGCAGTTGCCGGCCGACAAGACCCTCGCCGAACTGTCCGGCGGCTGGCGTCGTCGCGTCCTGCTGGCTCAGGCTCTGGTTTCCGAACCCGATCTGCTGCTGCTCGACGAACCGACCAACCACCTGGATATCGGTGCAATTGCCTGGCTCGAAGAAGCGCTGAAGGATTTCCAGGGCGCCGTGCTGTTCATCACGCACGACCGTTCATTCCTGCAGAACCTCGCGACCCGCATTCTCGAACTGGATCGCGGTGGCCTGATCGACTGGAACGGCGACTACGCCAGTTTCCTCGTCCACAAAGAGGCTTCCCTGGCCGCTGAAGACACCGCCAACGCGCTGTTCGACAAAAAACTGGCCCAGGAAGAAGTCTGGATCCGCCAGGGCATCAAGGCTCGCCGGACCCGTAACGAAGGCCGCGTACGCGCCCTGAAAGCCCTGCGCAACGAGCGTAGCGAGCGTCGTGAGCGCACCGGCAAAGCCAACATTCAGCTGGATACGGCTGACAAGTCTGGCAAGCAGGTAATGGTCCTCGATAACGTGAGCTTCGCTCACCCGGGCGGCCCGTTCCTGATCAAGGATTTCTCGATGGTCCTGCAGCGCGGCGACCGTATCGGTCTGCTCGGCGCCAACGGTACCGGCAAAACTACATTGCTGAAGCTGATGCTCAGCGGTCTGCAGCCAACCAGCGGCACAGTGGAAGAGGGGACGCGCATCGACGTGGCCTACTTCGATCAGTTGCGCCATCAGCTGGACCTGGAAAAGACCGTAATCGACAACGTCGCAGAAGGTCGCGACTTCATCGATATCGATGGTCAGAGCCGCCACGTGCTGAGCTACCTCGGCGATTTCCTGTTCAGCCCGCAGCGTGCCCGCACGCCGGTGAAGGCGCTGTCTGGTGGTGAGCGTGCCCGTCTGCTGCTGGCGAAACTGTTCAGCAAACCAGCGAACCTGCTGGTCCTCGACGAACCGACCAACGACCTCGACGTCGAAACCCTCGAGTTGCTGGAAGAGGTCTTGCTGACCTTCAACGGCACCGTGCTGATGGTCAGCCACGACCGGGCATTCCTCGACAACGTGGTCACCAGCACCCTGGTCTTCGAAGGTGAAGGCAAGGTTCGTGAATACGTCGGTGGTTATCAGGACTGGCTGCGTCAGGGCGGCTCGCCGCGCCTGCTGGGCGTGACCGAGAGCAAGTCTGGCAAAGCCGACCTGACCTCCGCTGTCGTGACGGCCGAAGCGGCGCCAGTCGCTGCTGCTGTCGTCGAAGCGCCGGTGGCGAAGAAGAAGCTCAGCTACAAGTTGCAGCGTGAGCTGGAAATGTTGCCGGGTCAGATCGAAGCCATGGAGCAGCAGATCGCTACCGTTGAGGCGCAAATGGCCGATGCCGGTTTCTATCAGCGTCCTGCTGCCGAGACCGCTGCAGTGATCGCTCAGTTGGAGCAGTTGCAGGCTGAGCACGACGTAATGGTCGAGCGCTGGGCCGAGCTGGATGCCTGATTGATCCTGCTATAAAAAAGCCCGGCGTTCAGTGATGAGCGCCGGGCTTTTCGTAGGCGCTGTGGTTTAGCTTTTGATCAGGCGCACCGCGAGCACATCACAGGGCGCACCGTGCAGCACGTCATTGGCGGTTGAACCCAGCAGCAATGCCAGGCCGTGTCGGCCATGGCTGCCCACCACGATCAGGTCGCAGGTTTGTTCCTTGGCCAGGTGGTGGATTTCCTGGCGTGGCTGGCCGTAGGTCAGGTGGCTGTATTCTTTGGAGAGTTCCGGATACTTCACGATCAGCCGATCCAAGCGTTCCTTGGCCTGATCGAACTGCTGTTGTTGCAGTTGTGACAGGTCCATGGGCACGTCGCCGCCAAAGGCCATGGCCATTGGCTCGACAATGTGCACCAAGGACAATTTTGCCCCGTTGCTCACCGACAGTTCGCGAGCGCGGTGGATTACAGGATCGCACTCTTCGGTTAGATCTACAGCGACCAGAATGTGGTTGTAGGGCATGAGGTGCTCCTCCTGAGGGTTGCAATATTGGTAAGTATGGCTGGTTTCAAGCGCATTGTTTTCAAAGTGACTCAATGCGCTCATCAAGAATCGGGAGTACAGATATGACGGTCTGGATAGTGGTGTCAATCCTGTTGGTGGTACTGAGTCCGCTGGCATGGTTGCGACCGTCGCGCCACCAGAGCGGCCGCATGGCCCTGCGCATGGAGGCGCGACGCATCGGATTGGCGATGCAACTGGCGCCTCAGGACTGGCCGCACTGGCTGAGCAAGGAGCCGCCGAGCCCTTGCGCCCAATACCATCGACCGCGGCGTGGCAATCGGCCGGCGTGCTGGAGTTACTGGCAAAAAGCGCCGGGTGTGTGGGTCAATCAATGGCAGGAGGTCTGCGAGGAGCCTACGTTGTTGATTCATTTCGAAAAGTTGCCAGACAACGTTTACAAGGTCGAAGCAGACAAGCAGATGATCACGTTGTATTGGGGCGAGAAGGGCGAAGCGTCGGTTTTGGAGGATATTGATGCGGTGCTGAAGGCGCTGGCATAAATCGCGGAAATTTCGCGCCGCAATGGCGCGAAACGTCTGGCAAACAAGCAATAAAAAGCCCGACATCATCGGGCTGGAGTTGGCCAGGCAGGCCGGTAATTCTGTGTGGCGCTGATCTTACGCTGGGCATTCGCCAAAAGCGTTCATGTTTTTTTCCTCAAGGTCCCGCCAGCGTAGCTTTTTAAACAAAGGCTGCAGCGAATTAGGGCGACTTTTCTAACTATTGATCCTATGAATGACCTCACATGCAGCCGCGTGTTGCAGGGCTTCGCGGTACGGAAATGACCGGAAAGTCGCGTTTCAACCAGTATTTTGGGCGATTGACAATTGTCGGAAATTCCGTGAAGGTGACGTACCCAAATCAAACGGGCGTATGAATTGAGCGTTTGTATTACAGACCGCTCCTACAGAATCCCGACTATCGCGTTGGCGGGTGTGCCGGGTGGATGGGCGTAGCATTGACTTAAACGTCCTTGCCGAGCCATTCGCCTGCGTCCGACGTGTACTGTTCAGCTTCCATATCGTGGAGATCAGTTGATGATTTACGAAGGTAAAGCCATCACGGTTAAGGCTCTTGAAAGTGGCATCGTCGAATTGAAATTCGACCTCAAGGGTGAGTCCGTCAACAAGTTCAACCGTCTAACCCTGAACGAACTGCGTCAGGCCGTAGACACCATCAAGGCAGATGCTTCGATCAAGGGTGTGATCGTCAGCAGTGGCAAGGACGTGTTCATCGTCGGCGCCGACATCACCGAATTTGTCGAGAACTTCAAGCTGCCTGATGCAGAGCTTGTTGCTGGCAACCTGGAAGCCAACAAGATTTTCAGCGATTTCGAAGACCTCAACGTCCCGACTGTCGCCGCGATCAACGGCATCGCCCTGGGTGGCGGTCTGGAAATGTGCCTGGCGGCGGACTACCGCGTCATGTCCACCAAGGCCAAGATCGGTCTTCCGGAAGTCAAGCTGGGCATCTACCCGGGCTTCGGCGGTACCGTGCGCCTGCCGCGCATCATCGGTGCCGACAACGCCATCGAGTGGATTGCCGCCGGCAAGGAAAACCGTCCTGAAGATGCGCTGAAAGTCGGCGCAGTCGACGCAGTGGTTGCTCCCGAGAAACTGCAGGAAGCTGCTCTGGAGCTGATCAAGCGCGCCATCTCAGGCGAGTTCGACTACAAGGCCAAGCGTCAGCCGAAGCTTGAAAAGCTCAAGCTCAACGCCATCGAACAAATGATGTCGTTCGAAACCGCCAAGGGTTTCGTGGCCGGTCAAGCTGGCCCGAACTACCCGGCACCGGTCGAAGCGATCAAAACTATCCAGAAAGCCGCGAACTTCGGTCGCGACAAGGCGCTGGAAGTCGAAGCCAGCGGTTTCGTCAAACTGGCCAAGACCTCTGCCGCGCAGAGCTTGATCGGTCTGTTCCTGAACGATCAGGAACTGAAGAAAAAGGCCAAGGCCTACGACGAAATCGCCAAGGACGTGAAGCAGGCTGCCGTATTGGGCGCCGGCATCATGGGTGGCGGTATCGCTTATCAGTCGGCTTCCAAAGGGACGCCGATCCTGATGAAGGACATCAACGAGCACGGCATCGAGCAAGGTCTGGCCGAAGCCGCCAAATTGCTGGTGGGCCGCGTTGATAAAGGTCGCATGACCCCGGCAAAAATGGCTGAAGTGCTCAACGGCATTCGCCCGACCTTGTCCTACGGTGATTTCGGTCACGTCGACCTGGTCGTTGAAGCTGTCGTCGAGAACCCTAAGGTCAAGCAAGCCGTTCTGGCTGAAGTGGAAGACAAGGTCAAAGAGGACACCATCCTCGCGTCCAACACCTCGACCATTTCCATCACCTTGCTGGCCAAAGCCCTGAAGCGTCCGGAAAACTTCGTCGGCATGCACTTCTTCAACCCGGTGCACATGATGCCGTTGGTGGAAGTGATCCGTGGCGAGAAGTCCAGCGAGCTGGCAGTTGCCACTACCGTTGCCTACGCCAAGAAAATGGGCAAGAACCCGATCGTCGTCAACGACTGCCCGGGCTTTCTGGTCAACCGCGTGCTGTTCCCGTACTTCGGCGGTTTCGCCAAGCTGGTCAGCGCCGGCGTGGACTTCGTCCGCATCGACAAGGTCATGGAAAAATTCGGCTGGCCAATGGGCCCGGCGTACTTGATGGACGTGGTCGGTATCGACACCGGCCACCACGGTCGCGACGTGATGGCTGAAGGCTTCCCGGACCGCATGAAAGACGACCGTCGTTCGGCCATCGACGTGCTGTACGAAGCCAAGCGCCTGGGCCAGAAGAACGGCAAGGGCTTCTACGCCTACGAGACCGACAAGCGCGGCAAGCAGAAGAAAGTCGCCGATCCGTCGGTGCTGGAAGTGCTCAAGCCGATCGTCTTTGAACAGCGCGAAGTCACTGACGAAGACATCATCAACTGGATGATGATCCCGCTGTGCCTGGAAACCGTGCGTTGCCTGGAAGACGGCATTGTCGAAACCGCTGCCGAAGCCGACATGGGTCTGGTCTACGGTATTGGTTTCCCTCCATTCCGTGGCGGTGCGCTGCGCTACATCGATTCGATCGGTGTTGCAGAGTTCGTTGCCCTGGCTGACCGGTACGCTGATTTGGGCGCGCTGTACCACCCGACCGCAAAACTGCGTGAAATGGCCAAAACCGGCCAGCGGTTCTTCGGTTAAGCGCCCCCAACTAGAGTGAGAGTGAATATATGAGCTTGAATCCTAGAGACGTCGTGATAGTCGACTTCGGTCGTACTCCGATGGGCCGCTCCAAGGGCGGCATGCACCGCAACACCCGCGCCGAAGACATGTCGGCGCACCTGATCAGTAAACTGCTGGAACGCAACGTCAAGGTTGATCCGAGCGAAGTCGAAGACGTGATCTGGGGCTGTGTGAACCAGACCCTGGAGCAGGGCTGGAACATCGCCCGCATGGCATCCCTGATGACGCAGATCCCGCACACCGCTGCCGGCCAGACCGTCAGCCGTCTGTGTGGTTCGTCGATGAGCGCTCTGCACACTGCTGCGCAAGCGATCATGACCGGCAACGGTGACGTGTTCGTGGTTGGCGGCGTCGAGCATATGGGTCACGTGAGCATGATGCACGGTGTCGACCCGAACCCGCACATGTCGCTGTACGCGGCGAAAGCTTCGGGCATGATGGGTTTGACCGCTGAAATGCTGGGTAAAATGCACGGCATCACTCGCGAACAACAGGACGCTTTCGGCGTGCGCTCCCACCAGCTCGCCCACAAGGCGACCCTGGAAGGTAAGTTCAAAGACGAAATCATCCCGATGCAGGGCTACGACGAGAACGGTTTCCTGAAACTGTTTGACTACGACGAAACCATTCGTCCGGAAACTACTCTGGAAAGCCTGGCGGCTCTGAAGCCAGCGTTCAACCCTAAGGGCGGTACCGTGACAGCCGGTACTTCGTCGCAAATCACCGATGGTGCTTCGTGCATGATCGTGATGTCGGCGCAACGTGCACAGGACCTGGGCATTCAGCCTATGGCGGTGATTCGTTCGATGGCGGTGGCAGGTGTAGATCCGGCAATCATGGGCTATGGTCCAGTACCGGCCACACAAAAAGCACTGAAGCGCGCCGGTCTTGGCATTAACGATATCGACTTCTTCGAGCTCAACGAAGCTTTCGCCGCACAGGCCCTGCCAGTGCTGAAAGATCTGAAAGTGCTCGACAAGATGAACGAGAAGGTTAACCTGCACGGCGGCGCGATCGCCCTGGGTCACCCATTTGGTTGCTCCGGTGCGCGTATCTCCGGCACTCTGCTGAACGTGATGAAGCAAAATGGCGGCACCTTCGGGGTAGCTACCATGTGCATTGGTCTCGGCCAAGGCATCTCCACCGTCTTCGAACGCGTTTAAGCGTTTTCGTTGAAGGAAGCCGGGGCCAAGTGCCCCGGTTTTTGTTTTTCTGAATTTATTTTTGTTTTTATTTTGAAAAGATTTGAGCGAGGGCCAAACCATGCCGATACAACCTGGGCTCTACCAACATTACAAAGGTCCGCAGTACCGCGTATTCAGTGTTGCGCGGCATTCGGAAACTGAAGAAGAAGTGGTCTTCTACCAAGCCCTGTATGGCGATTACGGCTTTTGGGTGCGTCCCTTGAGCATGTTCCTGGAGTCGGTCGAGGTTGACGGCGAACAGGTGCCACGCTTTGCTTTGGTGCAAGCCGAACCGAGCCTTTTTTCCAAGCCATAAGCTGAGTGCGCGCAATACCCTGCGCTTGACCTCACCTTGTAGCCACTATATATAGCGGTGCCGCGTCAGGCGCCAACCGCCTTTCACTTCTAGAATTCAGGAATTTTCTGATCCATGGGCAAATCGCTGGTCATTGTGGAATCCCCGGCTAAGGCCAAGACCATCAACAAGTATCTGGGTAACCAATACGTGGTGAAGTCGAGTATCGGCCATATCCGAGACCTGCCCACCAGCGGTTCGGCTAGCGCCAGCAAAGAGCCAGCCGCCAAGCGCGGCAAGGCCGCTGCGGGTGAAGGTCCGGTGCTCACGCCAAAAGAGAAGGCGCGCAAGCAGCTGGTCTCGCGCATGGGGGTCGATCCCGATCATGGCTGGAAAGCCAAGTACGAGATCCTCCCGGGCAAGGAAAAGGTCATCGAAGAGCTGCGCCGGCTCGCCAAGGATGCTGACACCATCTATCTCGCAACCGACTTGGATCGCGAGGGGGAAGCCATTGCCTGGCACCTGCGCGAAGCCATCGGTGGTGACGACAGCCGCTACAAGCGCGTGGTGTTCAACGAAATCACCAAGAAGGCGATTCAGGAAGCCTTCTCCAAGCCGGGCGAGCTAGACATCGACCGTGTAAACGCCCAACAGGCGCGTCGTTTCCTCGATCGCGTGGTGGGTTACATGGTTTCGCCACTGCTGTGGGCCAAGGTCGCTCGTGGCCTGTCCGCCGGTCGTGTGCAGTCGGTTGCCGTGAAGTTGGTCGTCGAGCGTGAGCGTGAAATCCGCGCGTTCAACCCGGAAGAGTACTGGGAAGTTCATGCCGACCTCGGCACCGCGAAGGGCGCAACCGTGCGCTTTGACGTGGCTCGCGAGAAAGGCGAAGCCTTCAAGCCGCTTAACGAAGCGCAGGCCATGGCCGCGCTGGAGAAGCTCAAGGCTTCCAGCTACAGCATCGTCAAGCGCGAAGACAAGCCGACCAGCAGCAAACCGTCGGCACCTTTCATCACGTCCACTCTGCAACAGGCTGCGAGTAACCGCCTGGGCTTCGGCGTGAAGAAAACCATGATGATGGCCCAGCGTCTGTACGAAGCCGGCTACATCACTTACATGCGTACCGACTCCACCAATCTCTCGGTCGATGCCGTGACGATGGCGCGTACTTATATTGAAGGTGAGTTCGGCAAGAAATACCTGCCGGAAAACCCGAACGTCTACAGCAGCAAGGAAGGCGCACAAGAGGCTCACGAAGCGATTCGTCCCTCCGATGCCAATACCGAGCCAAGCAAGTTGTCGGGCATGGAGCGCGATGCAGAGCGGCTCTACGAGCTGATCTGGCGCCAGTTCCTCGCTTGCCAGATGCTGCCGGCCCAATACTTGTCGACCACTGTCACCGTCGGTGCCGGTGACTTCGAGTTGCGCGCCAAAGGCCGCATCCTGAAGTTCGACGGTTACACCCGCGTCATGCCGCAAATTGCCAAGCCTGGCGATGACGACGTGTTGCCGGACATGGCTCAGGGCGACGCGATGAAGCTGATCAAGCTTGATCCGACCCAGCACTTCACCAAGCCGCCGGCGCGTTACTCGGAAGCGAGCCTGGTTAAAGAAATGGAAAAGCGCGGCATCGGTCGTCCTTCGACCTACGCGGCGATCATTTCGACCATCCAGGATCGTGGCTACGTAGCGCTGCACAATCGTCGTTTCTACTCGGAAAAGATGGGCGACATCGTTACCGAGCGTCTGGCCGAGAGCTTCTCCAATCTCATGGACTACGGCTTCACCGCCGGCATGGAAGAGAACCTCGATGACGTTGCTCAGGGTGAGCGCGACTGGAAGAACGTGCTCGACGAGTTCTACGGTGACTTCAAGAAGAAACTTGAAGTAGCCGAAAGCGCCGAAGGCGGCATGCGCGCCAACCAACCGGTGATGACTGACATTCCGTGTGTGCTGTGCAGTCGTCCGATGCAAATTCGTACCGCATCGACCGGCGTGTTCCTCGGCTGCTCGGGCTACAGCCTGCCGCCGAAAGAGCGCTGCAAGGCCACCGTCAACCTGGTGCCGGGCGATGAAATCGCTGCGGACGACGAGGGTGAATCGGAATCGCTGGTGCTGCGTGGCAAGCACCGCTGCCCGATCTGCAGCACGGCGATGGACGCTTACCTTCTGGATGAGAAGCGCAAGCTGCACATCTGCGGTAACAACCCGGATTGCTCTGGCTACGAAATCGAAGAGGGCACTTATCGCATCAAAGGCTACGAAGGTCCGAGCCTGGAATGCGACAAGTGCGGCAGCGAGATGCAGCTCAAGACCGGCCGTTTCGGCAAGTTCTTCGGTTGCACCAATGCGACGTGCAAGAACACCCGCAAACTGCTGAAAAGCGGTGATGCAGCACCGCCGAAGATGGATCCGGTGAAGATGCCTGAGCTGAAGTGCGAAAAGGTCAACGACACCTACATCCTGCGCGACGGTGCTTCCGGCCTGTTCCTGGCGGCCAGTCAATTCCCGAAAAACCGCGAGACGCGTGCTCCGCTGGTCATGGAAATTGTGCCGCACAAGGATGAGATCGATCCGAAGTACCACTTCCTCTGCGAAGCGCCGAAGAAAGATCCAGACGGCTTGCCTGCTGTGATCCGTTACAGCCGTAAAACCAAAGAGCAGTACGTGCAGACTGAAGTCGACGGTAAGCCGACTGGCTGGAAAGCGTACTACGACGGCGGCAAGTGGACGGTTGAAGACAAGCGCCCGGCGAAGGCTGCCAAGGCTTAACAGGTGCTGTACTGAAAAGGCCGCATGACAACCCTCGGGTTTTCATGCGGCCTTTTTGTTTTGTACTTGCGGGAAGCGGAGCTGATCCACGACACTGTCTGACCTGCGTGAAGCAATTATTTCGTTGTGGAGGCTGCCGTCATGGCCCACGAACTCTATACCCGTACCAACCAGAAGATTTACTTCGCCGGTCTGTCTCTGGAAGCGCTCGCCAGAGCCGAAGAGGGGCGGGCGATGAACTCCCTGGCGCTGATTCAAGCCGGACGCGAGTCGGCGTTGTTTCACCTGTACGGTGCCCTGTTGGGGCTGTGCCATGAAATCGCCGGTTTCTACCGCTTGCCTCAGGCCAATGCACCTCGGGCCGAGTTGCTGCTGACTCGCGAAGTGCTTGAAGCCATCGCGATTCCGGAAATGGCCGAGATGGTGGAGTTGGCCAATAATTCGGAAACCTGGCTGGCCAAACTGCTTGCGGCCCATGCTGCACTGTTTCAGCCTCCACGGGCGCCGCACAAGCCCAAGGGTGACGTGACGCAACCGCTGATCCTGGCCGTAAACCTGGATGAAGAAGAGGCTCCACAAGAGCTGAGCCGGGAAGAGCTGGAGAGCTGGCGTCAGAACCTCAAGGGGCTGGCGATTCGGTTTCGCGAAGGCCTGAACGAGTGCTGAAGGATTGAGCTGAACAATGGATGGCCCGCTGGGTTGTCCGTTCAGGTATGAGAACTGGCGGACCTTCTCTTTGTAGTGGCATCTGGTCAAGATCCCGAGCGAAGCCTGGCCGATGCCTATATAATCCCCGCCTTTCGTGGAGAACAGACCTTTATGCCAACGTCCTTTCTAGAAATTGTCGAGTTACCAGACGGCCGCATCGAGCTGCGCAGGGCTGAGGACGAGGGTTCTCTGGTTACTTTGGATTTCTCCGAGGATGCCAAAGCGTTCTTGCAGGGCCAGCACGTGGAAGTCGCCAAGGCGATGTTGAGCGTCGGCGTTCAGATGGCCGGACGATTGGTTGAAGGCGATTTCAATACGGACGAGGGGTCGCGGGTTCTTCATTGATCCCATCCGTCGGTTTTTTGCTGATATCGCTATAGGTTGGCTTCTCTATCCTTGGAGAAGCCCCGCGCTGCTCAGCGCGCGCTTTGTTTGTCAGTTACCCAATCGAATATTCAGGCTTTGTGCGTCCCCGGTCCGGGCGGCGCTGATCAACTGTTGCCGTGAAGTTGAGCTCAATGGGTTGAGCCAGCTGACCACCGTGTGACTGCGGCCCAGGCGCAAGGCCTCGCAGGTCAACTGCTGAGCGCTCTGAGTACCGCGCGGTTGCAGCAGCAGGATGCGTTCGCGGTTAAGGCCGGCGTCCCGCAACCAGGCCTGGGTCAGGCTGGCGGGCGGAGCGATCAGCGTCAGCCACCGCGCGTCCTGTTCCTGACTCAGTTCCCTGAGAATCGGCGCAAGCAGGTTCAGGCAGTTCCCGGCTGCACCACGCAGCGACAGCTCGCTGAAGACTTCGGGCTCGGCGCTCCAGGGTAACTCGACCACTTCTTTCAGGATCGGCGCCAAGGGCTGCACCATGAAAGCCTCGAACAACGGCAGTTGGGCTTGCTGTGATGTGTGTGGGAACTGCATAAAGCCTCCTTTAGCGGCGAATGACGCCGACACTCAAGCCTTCGATCACCAGTTCCTGATCTTTCAGGTTCACTTCGATAGGGGCGAATTCAGGGTTTTCGGCAATCAACCAGACCTTGCTGCCATCTCGCTTGAAGCGCTTGACGGTCACTTCATCGCCGATCCGCGCTACTACGATCTGGCCGTTGCGGGCCTCGCGGGTGGTGTGCACTGCCAGCAGGTCACCGTCGAAAATGCCCACGTCCTTCATGCTCATGCCATGAACCCGAAGTAGATAGTCGGCCCGAGGATGGAAGAATGACGGGTTGATGTTGCAGGACTCTTCGATGTGCTGCTGGGCGAGGATCGGAGCACCGGCAGCCACTCGGCCAATGATCGGCAGGGTGGATTCGTCGGCCTTGGCTTCGAAGCCGGGAATGCGAATGCCGCGGGAAGCGCCAGGCGTCATCTCGATCGCACCCTTGCGGGCCAGCGCCTTAAGGTGTTCTTCCGCCGCATTGGGCGACTTGAAACCCAGTTCCTGAGCGATTTCCGCGCGGGTGGGTGGGTAGCCGTTGTCTTCGAGGCAACGTTTGATGAAGGCCAGAATCTCTGCTTGGCGTGGCGTCAGCTTTAGCATATTGATCGCTCTGTCTTTTTATACAGTGACTGGGATTATATACAGTGGAACTGTCTTGGCAATGCCCCTTTTTTTGCCGGCCGCCAGACGGTCGATGAGCCTGCTGATTCACGCTTGCGAGTTGTATGGTTAAATAGCTGACCGACCATTCCCAAAACGAACCGTCAGGCTTGACAAGGCCTGGGCTGAAACGTATGTTTCAAACAAGTGTTTGTCAGGCGGAGTAGCCATGGCCCAGTCGGAAACCGTTGAACGCATTCTTGATGCTGCCGAGCAATTGTTCGCGGAAAAAGGTTTTGCTGAAACCTCATTGCGTCTGATCACCAGCAAGGCCGGTGTCAATCTGGCGGCGGTGAACTATCACTTCGGTTCGAAGAAGGCGCTGATCCAGGCAGTTTTTTCGCGCTTTCTCGGGCCGTTTTGCTTAAGCCTTGATAAAGAGCTGGAGCGGCGTCAAGCCAAGCCGGAGAACAAGCCGACGCTTGAAGAGCTGCTGGAAATCCTCGTCGAGCAAGCCCTGGTGGTGCAACCACGCAGTGGCAACGATCTGTCGATTTTCATGCGTTTGCTGGGTCTGGCTTTCAGTCAGAGCCAAGGGCACTTGCGACGTTATCTGGAAGACATGTACGGCAAGGTGTTCCGCCGCTACATGATGTTGGTCAACGAAGCTGCGCCGCGTATTCCGCCAATTGAGCTGTTCTGGCGTGTGCACTTCATGCTCGGCGCCGCCGCGTTCAGCATGTCCGGTATCAAAGCCCTGCGCGCAATTGCCGAGACCGACTTCGGCGTCAACACCTCCATTGAGCAAGTCATGCGTCTGATGGTGCCGTTCCTGGCAGCAGGCATGCGCGCCGAAACCGGTGTGACCGACGTAGCCATGGCCACCGCGCAGTTGCGTCCGCGCAGCAAATCAACCCCGGTTGCCGCCAAGGTTTAACCCGCACACGGGTGGGCGCGGCAGCTGACATCCGCTAAGCTAGCCGCCCATGCCGACTCTCGTTCTGAACCCGTTCCCCATTTGTATCGCCGACCTGCCGGGCATTTCCCATGGCGGCGATTGCGTGCGAGCCGGGTTTATCGTTATCAAGGAATCTCTATGACTGCTGGCCTGCAAGGCTCGTTGATGGTGGACGTCGCCGGTACCTGGCTGACGGCTGAAGATCGCCAATT
Organism: Pseudomonas sp. PMCC200344; assembly: GCF_030053095.1. Taxonomy (NCBI): domain Bacteria; kingdom Pseudomonadati; phylum Pseudomonadota; class Gammaproteobacteria; order Pseudomonadales; family Pseudomonadaceae; genus Pseudomonas; species Pseudomonas sp. PMCC200344. The sequence continues at coordinate 2,201,696 of NZ_CP125618.1, forward strand.
GTTGCGCCAACCCGAAGTGGGCGGGCTGATCATTTTTGCCCGCAATATCGAACACCCCCGCCAGGTGCGCGAGTTGAGCGCCTCAATCCGCGCCATTCGCCCCGATCTGCTGCTGGCAGTCGACCAGGAGGGCGGCCGGGTTCAGCGTTTGCGTCAGGGCTTCGTACGACTGCCAGCCATGCGCGCCATCGCTGACAATCCGAATGCCGAGTACCTCGCCGAGCAGTGCGGCTGGATCATGGCGACTGAAGTGCTGGCCGTCGGCCTCGATCTGAGCTTCGCTCCGGTGCTGGACCTCGACTTCCAGCGCAGTGCTGTGGTCGGCACCCGTTCATTTGAAGGTGATCCCGAGCGTGCAGCGTTGCTGGCGGGAGCCTTCATTCGCGGCATGAACAGCGCCGGCATGGCCGCCACCGGCAAGCACTTTCCCGGTCACGGCTGGGCCGAGGCCGATTCCCATGTTGCGATCCCTGTTGATGAGCGCAGCCTCGACGAAATCCGCGCCAATGACTTGGTGCCGTTCACCCGACTGAGCAAGCAATTGGCTGCGGTCATGCCGGCCCACGTTATCTATCCACAAATCGATTCCCAGCCTGCCGGCTTCTCCCGCCGCTGGTTGCAGGACATCCTGCGTGGCGAGCTGCAATTCGACGGCGTGATCTTCAGCGATGACCTGTCCATGGCAGGCGCCCACGTGGTCGGCGATGCCGCCAGTCGTATCGAAGCGGCACTGACCGCCGGTTGCGACATGGGTCTGGTGTGCAACGATCGCGCGGCCGCTGAGTTGGCCCTGAGCGCCGCCCAGCGTCTGAAGGTCAAGCCGTCCGAGCGCATTGCGCGGATGCGCGGCCAGTCGTACGCCAGCACTGAATACCGTCAAGACCCGCGCTGGCTCGCAGCGGTCGGCGCGCTCAAAGAAGCTCAACTGATTGATTGAGGACTTTTCGTTATGACGGTTTACGCGATTATCGGCGGCACCGGTCTGACTCAACTCGAAGGCCTGAGCATTCGTCAATCATTGGCGGTGGACACCCCTTACGGTGCGCCTTCGGCTGAAGTGCAGATTGGCGAGTACGCCGGCAAGGAAGTGCTGTTCCTCGCGCGCCACGGTCATCCTCACCGTTTCCCGCCGCATCAGGTGAACTACCGCGCCAACCTCTGGGCGCTGAAGCAGGCCGGTGCCGAAGCGATTCTCGCGGTCAACGCCGTGGGTGGAATTCATGCCGTGATGGACACCGGATATTTCTGCGTACCGCATCAATTGATCGACTACACCAGTGGTCGCGAACACACCTATTTCGCCGATAATCTCGAACAAGTTACCCACATCGATTTCAGCTATCCCTACAGCGAAGCCCTGCGTCAGCAGCTAATCGCGGCATTGGAGGCTGAAGGCGTTGGTTTTGCCAGCCAAGGCGTGTACGCCTGCACCCAGGGGCCACGGCTGGAAACCGTCGCTGAAATCGCGAGACTGGAGCGCGACGGATGCGACATCGTCGGCATGACCGGGATGCCTGAAGCGGCATTGGCTCGCGAACTGGAACTGGATTACGCCTGTCTGGCGCTGGTAGTAAACCCGGCAGCGGGCAAGTCGACGGCAGTGATCACCATGGTCGAGATCGAGCAAGCGCTGCATGACGGGATGGGCAAGGTGAAGTCGACGTTGGCTCGGGTGCTTAAAGGCTGAGTCTTGATACCTGCGAACTACAGTCACTTTCAGAAGCGTAGATATTATGTCGGCAATTATTGAGCAACTTCATGAGCTGCCGTGGGCGGAGGCGTTCAGTCATCGCGCTCTGGATAAGGCTCGCAGATACGCTGTAGAAAGCCGGGTACAGATCCGCGAAATCGAGGACGCTTTGGTTCTCGCAATCTGCAAGGGTTCCCAAGGGAACATCTACGAACAAGCCATTGAACTCATTGAAGACACGAATGGTGATTTTGAGCTGGTTTGCTCTTGTTCGTGTCCAGTGGTGATCAATTGCAAACACTGCGCAACCGTGCTTTACAACCTGCAAGAACTCCCCGTGGACTCGTTCAAAAGCACTGCATCGGTTCAACTGAATCGCGACTTGGAGCGCTGGCTCAATGATATTCCTCGCGACGTTCCGGATCGCGATGGGACTGCGCAGAGCACCGGCACGTGCTGGGTCTACAAACTCAAAGCAACGTCCACTACAGGCAAGTGGTTGCTGGAAATTTACAAGGCTCGTCAGCTCAAGGATGGCCGCTTGCAGGACATCAAATCTGTGTACTCGCCGTCAGACGCTCTGATGCGAGAGCCCGGCTATCTGTCGGAGCTTGATCTGCGAATCGCAAGATTGCTGGTCGCCGTCCACTCCCATCATTCGTTTTACAGCGGCTATCCCCTGCAAGGCAGCAGTGGTGCCGAAGTTCTTCAATTGGCATTGAAAACCTCACGCCTGTATCTCGACTTCGAACAATTGCAGCCGCTGGTAGCTGGAAAGAGCAGGTCTGCGCAGTTTGCCTGGACCGAGCAAGCCAGCGGCAGCTTCCGTCCTCAATGGCGTAGTGACGAAGCGCCTGAGGAAACGATTCTGGCGCTGGAACCTTTGTACTACCTGGACCGCGAACGGATGGCGGTTGGGCCACTGCTAAGCGAGCTAGATGAAAAGCTGGCCTGTCATCTGTCATTGGCCCCTGACATTCCCGCACGTCAGGCCATGCAGTTCAGCCATCGGATGAGTACTGCAACTCGAGTCGTGCCTCCACCGCATGCATTGACCGAGCGGATCGTCGACGACGTTGAACCCCAAGCCTTCCTGGCGCTTGCAAGCACCAACCGTTACAGGAACTGGAAGTACGAACCCGAGCATCGCGCGGCATTGGCGTTTACCTACAACGGCCACATGGCGGCGGACAAAAAATCCTCAGAAGTACTGATACTGTCCGGCACCGAAACCCAGCGCATTCAACGCAAACCCGTGGCTGAAAAAGCCTTGCGCCAAGCCTTGCAAAAACAGGGCTTCAAAAAGGCCACCCGTAAAAGTGATGCGCTACCCGATAGTGCAGGCGAAATGTTCGATTTGCCGGACGACTCGGCTTGGCTGGTTTTTGTGCAGTCCGGGGTCCCGGCGCTCAGAGAGGCAAATTGGCAGATCCGTATCAACGAGGGCTTTCATTTCAATTTGCAGCCTATAGATGAATGGTATGCCGATGTCGAGGAATCTCCGGGGCGCGAATGGTTTGATCTGCAGTTGGGTGTCGTGGTCAATGGCGAGCGACACAGTTTGCTGCCGATTCTGTTGCAACTGTTGCGCAGGCAACCGCAGTTGATGGATCCGGGTAACCTGGCCTTGCGCGACGATGACGATCAGGTGCTGATCGATCTCAATAGTGGTCAACTCGGTGCCAAACCTGGCATCAAAGTCGCGCTGTCCCTCGGACGGATCAAGCCGTTAATGGCTACGCTCAGTGAGTTGTATTTAAACGCGACCAGCGGTGATTCGCTGCGCTTGAGTGGCCCTGATGCGGCGCGCTTGAGTGCGCTTGAAGGCCTGCCATTAGTGTGGCAGGGCGGCGAGCGTTTACGTAGTTTCGCAAAACGCTTGCGTGAATCGACTCAGCAAAACGTTGCTGCTCCTCAAGGCCTCAACGCCGCACTGCGGCCTTATCAGCTTGAAGGCCTGAACTGGATGCAAACCCTTCGTGAGCTGGAGGTCGGCGGTATCCTCGGCGACGACATGGGCTTGGGCAAGACGCTACAAACCCTGGCTCATCTGCTGTTGGAAAAGCAGTCGGGTCGACTCGATCTTCCGGCACTCGCTGTGATGCCGACCAGCCTCATTCCCAACTGGCTCGACGAAGCGGCACGCTTCACCCCGCAGCTGAAAGTCTTGGCGCTGCATGGCGCCACTCGGCAAAAGGACTTCAGCAACCTTGCCGAATACGATTTGGTGCTGACCACCTATGCGTTGTTGCCGCGTGATCTTGAGGTTTTGCAGCCTCAGGTCTGGAGCGTGCTGATTCTCGATGAAGCGCAGAACATCAAAAATCCGCTCAGCAAAGCCGCTCAGGCTGCCCGTGATCTGGAGGCCCGGCAGCGTTTGTGCCTGTCCGGCACGCCGTTGGAAAATCACCTCGGCGAGCTATGGTCACTGTTTCACTTCCTGTTGCCCGGCTGGCTTGGCGACAGTAAAACCTTCAATCGCGACTACCGCACGCCGATCGAGAAACACGGCAATAGCGAGCGGATGCAGCACCTGACAGCCCGGATAAAGCCCTTTCTGCTACGCCGCAAGAAAGAACAGGTCGCCACCGAGTTGCCGCCAAAAACCGAGATCGTGCATTGGGTCGAACTCAGCGATGGGCAACGCGATGTCTATGAAACCGTGCGTGTGGCGATGGACAAGAAGGTGCGTGACGAAATTGCCCGAAGCGGTGTTGCGCGTAGCCAGATCATCATTCTCGACGCCTTGCTCAAGCTGCGTCAGGTGTGCTGCGATCTACGGCTGATCAAAATGCCCCTGACGGCGAAAGCACTTCGTGCGGGCAGCGGCAAGTTGATCGGCCTGATGGAGATGCTCGAGGAGTTGCTCAGCGAAGGCCGCAAGATTTTGTTGTTCTCGCAGTTCACGTCGATGCTTGCATTGATTGAGGAAGAATTGCAGCGGCGAGGGATCGGTTATTCATTGTTGACGGGTGAAACGACGGATCGGCGCACACCGGTCAAAGACTTTCAGGGCGGCAAAGTGCCGTTGTTTCTGATCAGTCTCAAGGCAGGCGGGACAGGACTGAACCTGACAGCGGCGGACACGGTGATCCACTTCGATCCCTGGTGGAATCCTGCCGTTGAAAACCAGGCGACGGACCGTGCTTATCGTATCGGTCAGGATAAGCCGGTGTTCGTCTACAAGATGATTGCGCGTGGCACGGTGGAAGAAAAAATACAGGCGCTGCAGCAGGAGAAGGCGGCGCTGGCCGGGGCGGTGCTTGAAGGTGGGACGACGGGTGGATGGAAGCTTGAGCAGAGTGATATTGAGGCGTTGTTTGCGCCATTGCCTGATCCCAAGTTCTGATACCCGGTCTTTTCAGGAAAACCGAGGCGACCCCATCGCGGGCAAGCCACGCTCCCACAGGTTCAGTGACTTCCCGTGGGGGCTTGCCTGCGATAGCGATCTTACAGTCGCCGCTATTTTTCGAGTTTATCCGGCAACGGCGCAAACAACGCTTCAATATCATCACTCTGCAACTTCCAGTCCCCGGTTTTGCGCCCATCCAGCACGCCAGCCGCCAGGTCGGATTTTTCCTTCTGCAGATGCTGAATCTTCTCTTCCACCGTGCCCCTGGCAATCATCTTGTAGACAAACACCGGTTTCTCCTGACCAATGCGATACGCCCGGTCAGTGGCCTGATTCTCCGTCGCCGGATTCCACCACGGATCATAGTGAATCACCGTGTCGGCTTCGGTCAGGTTCAGGCCGACGCCACCCGCCTTCAGGCTGATCAGAAAGATCTGACGCTTGCCGCTCTGGAAGTCTTTTACCGGGGCGCGCCGGTCGCGGGTCTGCCCGGTCAGCAGCGCATAATCGACTCCGCGTTTTTTCAGCTCATCTTCAATCAACGACAGCATCGAAGTGAACTGCGAGAACAGCAGAATCCGCCGACCTTCATCGAACAATTCCTCAAGCATTTCCATCAGGCTGTCGAGCTTGCCCGACGTGCTGCCGCGAGTGGGCAGGGTGGCATCGTTGACCAGGCGCAAATCGCAGCAGACCTGACGCAGCTTCAGCAGCGCCTCAAGAATGATGATCTGGCTGCGCGCCACGCCCTTGCGGGTGATCTCGTCGCGGACTTTCTTGTCCATGGCCAGGCGCATGGTTTCGTACACGTCGCGCTGGGCTTCGTTGAGCTCGACCCAATGGATGATTTCGGTTTTCGGCGGCAACTCGGTCGCCACTTGTTCCTTGGTTCGACGCAGCAGGAACGGTTTTATCCGGCCGTTGAGGTGCTGAAGTCGAACTTCGCTGGCGCGTTTTTCGATCGGCACGCGGTAATCGCGGTTGAAGCTTTTCACGTCACCCAGCCAGCCGGGCAACAGGAAGTGAAACAGCGACCACAGTTCACCCAGGTGGTTTTCCAGCGGTGTGCCGCTCAGGCACAGACGCTGTCGGGCATTCAATTCGCGGGCAGCATGGGCGGCCTTGCTGTTGGGGTTCTTGATGTATTGCGCCTCGTCCAGAACCAATACATGCAAAGGTTGCGCCGCCAGACGTTCGACGTCCTTGGGCAGCAACGCATAGGTGGTCAGGATCAGGTCGTAATCGGCCAGCGTGTCGAAATGCTTTTTGCGACTGGCGCCGTACAGTGCCAGCACGTTGAGTTGCGGCGTGAAGTGCGCCGCTTCATCCAGCCAGTTGGGGATCAGGCTGGTGGGCATCACCACCATGCACGGCCGATCGAGGCGTCCGGCGTTCTTCTCGCAGAGAATGTGCGCCAGGGTCTGTAGGGTTTTGCCCAGACCCATGTCGTCTGCGAGAATCCCGCCGACTTCCAGTTGTCGCAACGACTGCATCCAGCTCAAGCCTTCCAGCTGATAGGGGCGCAAGATCGCGTTCAAGCCTTCCGGTGCGGTCGCGGTGAAGTCCTTGATGTCCCGCAGCCGCTGGGCAAAAGTGCGAATTTGCTCGCCGCCCTCCCAAAGCAACGGCAAGTCTTCCAGCGGATTCAGGCGCGTGGCATCGGCTTTGCTCAGGCGCAGCGTCGTTTCGCCGGGCCCTTGCAGGTAGAACTCGCCGAGGGTCGCCAGCACCGGTTTCAATCGGCCGAAGGGCAGGGCGACTTGCAGCGGGCCGTACTCAGAGTTCGGGCGATTGGGAATGTTCACCAGGATCAACTCGTCGTCGCGACGTCGGGCGAGGCGTTCCGGGTTGAGGATCTCGGTGTGGGAACGCATCAGGTTCAACAGGATCGGCAGCAGACTGAGCCGCTCGCCGTTGACGATGATCCCCAGTTCCAGATCGAACCAGTCGCGCTCCGGTGCCTGTTCTACGGTGGCGTACCAATCGTCCACGGCAGTCAGGTCGAAACCGAAGTCTTCGTCGATCTGCAACTCCCAACCCTGGGTACGCAGCTTCGGCAGTTCATTGAGGGTGAAGGTCAGCCAGGCGCTGTCGTTGACCATCTCGAAAAGTTCGCCCGCACTTTCCGGCAAGGCCTTGCTTTGCCGGGTTGCGACTTTGAATCCGAGGATTCGCAGCTGTTCCCTGTAGGTCTGTTCGACTTCCGGGTGACGTTTTATCCGAAGCGTCTGGGTTTCCTGACGGATCAGGATGTCAGCGTTCTTCTGCCCGGAAACGTATTCATCCAGATAGCTGAAAGACAGCGCCGCGCGATGCTGAATATAACGCTGCATCTTGCCATTGCGCGGTTCGAAGGCGCTGAACTCGATGCTCGCCAGCCATAGGCGCGGCACCGGTTGCACGTTATCCACCAGCACTTGCGGTGGCGCCTTCGGGCTGCGGTTTTCCAGTACGGCTTGAAGTTTTTCCAGCAGCTCGGCGTCTTGCGCGGCGGCGGGGTAAGCCAGGGTTTCCTGCACTTTCAGCAGCACCGCCGCGCAGTGCTTGCAGTTGCTGTGGACCGGGCAGGTGCAGGTGGCGTCAATCATAAGCAACGTGGCTTTGGCTGACTCGCGCAGGCGAATGGTCTGACGGTAAACGTTGCCGCCAGAGCCCTCGCAGGCGGCAATGATCGTGGCGTCGCCAGCCTCGACGATCCTGACGCGGTTCTCCAAAGCGTAGCGACGGCCGCGCTCCAGGCTCTGTTCCTTGAATCGGCTGACCCAGGAAGGTGCCAGGGGTTTGCTCAGGGTCGGGGGCATAAGGACTTCAATCAGTCCGGAATTTCATCGGGGACTGGCCGAGGCGCAGGGGCAGTCAGCGAGGTGATCTTGATCAGCAGGCCGAGATGGCCGTTGTCTAGGAAGTTCAGCTGGCCGTTCTTGGTGTGGCTTTCCTGTTTCATGCGTTCGCTGGCGGTCACCATGCCATTGGCGTCGATCTGGTTGACCCAGAAGTCTGCGTCGACGTCGGTGAAACGTCCCAGTTTCATGCTCAGCGTGCCCTCGATCGGGAACTGGCCGAACTGTTCTTTGCCCTCGCTGATCGCAACTTTGCTGGCTTCTTCGCCAAGGTTCTGTTGCCAGGCCTTGTGCAGCAACACCGTGTATTCATTGCTGGCGGTGAGTTTTTCCACTTCGGCATTGAGGCTCGGTGTGCGCAGGCTGTCGGGGTTGATGGATTGAGCTCCGGCAGCCCAGTCTTCCGGTGCGGCGCGGCTGACGATTGCGGGCACGGCGTTTTGGCGGACCAGAATCATTTCTATCTGGTACAGGTCATCGGCAAACGTCGTCGGCGCAACCAGGGTCATCAACAGGATCAGTGAGCGAAACAGGCGCATGCGGCGTCCTTCAAGCAGTTTTCGGAATGAGGTGCTCAAACAGCGCCTCTACAGTATTAAAGCGCTCTTCCGGGCGCTCCATTGGCACCTGGAATTTAAACATCGTGGCGCCTTCGAATTTGTAGCGTTTGGGCTGGCTCTGGATCAGTTTGATCAGCGTCAGCGGGTCGACCGGGGTTTGCGTCGCGAACTCGATTCGGCCACCTTGCGGGCCGCCGTCGACTTTCTTGATACCCAGTAGCTCGGCCTGCAATTTCAGCGCGGTAATGCGCATCAGGTTCTTGGTCGGTTCCGGCAGCAGACCGAAACGATCGATCATCTCCACCTGCAAGTCCTTGAGGCCTTCCTCGTCGGTGGCCGAGGCGATGCGTTTGTAGAGAATCAGTCGGGCGTGTACGTCCGGCAGATAGTCCTCGGGAATCAACGCCGGTACCCGCAGATTGACTTCCGGACCACCGCCGAGCGGTTGATCGAGGTTCGGTTGTTCGCCCTTGCGGATCGACTTCACCGCGCGCTCGAGCATTTCCATGTACAGCGTGAAACCGACGGCCTGGATCTGTCCGCTCTGCCCGTCGCCGAGCAGTTCGCCGGCGCCACGGATTTCCAGGTCGTTGGTGGCGAGCACGAAGCCCGCACCGAGGTCCTGTGTATTGGCGATGGCTTCCAGACGTTTTTCGGCGTCAGGCGTGATTTGCTGGCGCGGAGGCGTCAGCAAATAAGCATACGCCTGGTGGTGACTGCGACCGACCCGGCCGCGCAACTGGTGCAGCTGCGCCAGGCCGAACTTGTCGGCACGCTCAATGATGATGGTGTTGGCGCTCGGCACGTCAATGCCGGTCTCGATGATGGTCGAGGCGATCAGCACGTTGAAACGCTTGTGGTAGAAGTCGCTCATCACTTGTTCGAGATCGCGTTCGCGCATCTGCCCGTGGCCGATGCCGATCCGCGCTTCCGGCACCAGTTCGGCGAGGTCGGCGGCGCATTTCTCGATGGTCTTCACGTCGTTGTGCAGGTAATAGACCTGACCGCCACGCAACAGCTCACGGAGCAAGGCCTCTTTGACCGTGCTCTTGTTCTGCTCCATGACGAACGTCCGTACCGACAGTCGACGGGCCGGCGGCGTGGCGATGATCGACAGATCGCGCATGCCCGACACGGCCATGTTCAGCGTGCGCGGAATCGGCGTGGCGGTCAGGGTGAGGATGTCGACTTCACTGCGCAGGGCCTTGAGCTGTTCCTTCTGACGGACACCAAAACGGTGCTCTTCGTCGATGATCACCAGCCCCAGGTTTTTGATTTTTACGTCGTCTTGCAGCAGCTTGTGCGTGCCGATGACGATGTCGATCTTGCCTTCGGCCAGATCCGCGACCGCAGCATTCACTTCTTTGGTCGACTTGAATCGGCTCATCACTTCCACGCTCACCGGCCAATCGGCGAAACGGTCGCGGAAGCTGTTGTAATGCTGCTGGGCGAGCAGGGTGGTCGGTACCAGAATCGCCACTTGACGCCCGCCATGCACCGCGATGAACGCGGCGCGCATCGCCACTTCGGTCTTGCCGAAACCAACGTCGCCGCAGACCAGACGGTCCATCGGTTTCGGCGCGAGCATGTCGGTGCGCACGGCTTCAATGGTGGTTTGCTGGTCCGGAGTTTCTTCGAACGGGAAGCCGGCGCTGAAGGTCGCGTAATCGGCTTTCGGGTCGGCGAACGCATAACCTTCGCGGGCGGCGCGGCGGGCATAGATGTCGAGCAGTTCGGCCGCCACGTCGCGCACCTGTTCGGCGGCTTTGCGTTTGGCTTTCTGCCAGGTCTCGGAGCCGAGACGGTGCAGTGGGGCCAGGGCATCGTCGCTGCCGGTGTATCGGGCGATCAGATGCAGGTTGGCCACCGGCACATAAAGCTTGGCGTTTTCGGCGTATTCGAGGGTCAGGAACTCGGCGGCCTGACTATCGATTTCCAGAATCGTCAGCCCGAGATAGCGACCGACACCGTGATCGATGTGCACCACCGGCGCACCTTCGCGCAGCTCGGTGAGGTTCTTGATGACGGCATCGTTGTTGGCATCGGCGCGTTTCTCGCGGCGACGGCGCTGCATCACGCGCTGACCGAACAACGGGCTCTCGGCGACCAGGGCCAGGGCCGGATCGTCGAGTACCAATCCTTCGTCGAGCGGCGCGATGGTGATCGCCAGGCGCTCCTTGCTCGCAACAAAGTCCGGCCAGCTGTCGACGGTTTTCGGTCGCAGCTTCAGGCGTTCCAGCAACTCCAATAGCACTTCACGACGGCCCGCCGACTCGGCGGTAAACAGCACGCGACCGGGGAACTCATCAAGGAAGCCTGCCAGCGCCGCCAACGGTTGAGTGGCCTTGGCTTCGATGGCCAGGTTCGGCAGCTCCCGAGCGGGAAAGCGCTCGCGGCCGACGCCGGTTTCAACGTCCTGTTGACTGGCGACCACGCGCGGCCAGTTTTTCAGGCGAGCGAAGCAATCTTCCACCGGCAGGAACAGTTCAGCTGGCGGCAATAAAGGACGGGCCGGATCGACGCGGCGCTCTTCATAACGATTGCGCACGTCGTTCCAGAAGTTTTCAGCCGCCTGCTCGATGCCCGGCAGGGAAAACACTTGCGTGTCCTGCGGCAGGTAATCGAACAGCGTGGAGGTCTCATCGAAGAACAGCGGCAGGTAGTACTCGATACCGGCCGGTGTAATCCCGCTGCTCAGATCCTGGAAGATCGGGCAGCGACGGAAGTCGACATCGAAACGCTCGCGGAAGCGCGCCTTGAAGCGGGTGACCGCATCCTTTTGCAGCGGAAACTCTCTCGCTGGCAGGAGGCGAACCGTTTCAACCTTGTCGATGGAGCGCTGGTTTTCCGGATCGAAGGTACGAAGGGTCTCGATTTCGTCGTCGAACAGGTCGATGCGGAAAGGCAGTTTGCTGCCCATCGGGAACAGGTCGATCAACGAGCCACGCACGGTGAATTCGCCATGCTCATAGACAGTGTCGACGTAGCGATAGCCGCTGGCCTCAAGCCGGGTGCGCATTTGCTCGACATCGAGCTTCTGGCCGATGTCCAGCACCAGGCTGCTGCCGAGCAGGAATTTGGTCGGTGCCAGGCGATGCAGAGCCGTCGTGATAGGCACGACCAAAACGCCATGACTCAGCTCCGGCAATCGATACAACGCGGAGATTCGCTGGGAAATAATGTCCTGATGCGGCGAAAACAGATCGTAGGGCAGCGTTTCCCAGTCCGGGAAATGCAGCACTGGCAAATCCGGGGCGAAGAAACTCAGCTCCTGTTCCAGCCGTTCGGCACTTTGGCTGTCGGCAGTCAGTAGCAGGGTGAAGCGCTTGGCAGCGCTGGCGGCCTCGGCAATGGCCAGGCTCAGGGCGGCACCGGGCAGGTTGCCCCAGTGCTGTTTACCTGCCGCGGCAGGGAGAAGCGGTAGACGCAGAACGGGCACGGAAGGTTGAGCTCCAAGCGTTGCGACAAAGTCGGTAATTGTAACGGTCCCGGGTGCCGCCTGTCAGTTGCAGACTGTGTCTATTACGCAGGTTGGGCAAAATGTAGTGGTAAAGACAAAATCGGCCCGTTTTTTAGTAAAAATGACTGAATATGTAGTGGCAAAACGACCGAGTGTTACGGAGGGTTACAGACAAGACGGTGTTGTCTACCAAAAAATGACTGCGCTGCAGGCCGCGGTTTCGTTGGGTTTGAGCCGTGCGTGATTTTTTTGAAGAGGATTTTGTTACTGGCCGTGCGACAGGCGCGCATTGCTACGGGAGGCGCTCGGCGGCATAATGTAGCCCCTTTTTTCTGCCCCTACATGTGGAAGGTTCCCGTGACTCAGAAGCCCGACCAGTGTCTTGGTGAATGGATCGACCGTGAAGCACTCGCAGAAGCGATGATTCCGCTTATCGGTCAGCTCTACCGCAATAACAACGTGGTGAGCTCGATCTATGGCCGCAGCCTGATCAATCGTTCAGTCATTGCGATTCTCAAAGCTCACCGCTTTGCTCGTCATCGTCAGTCTGATGACAGCGAATTGTCCGTCCACGAAACATTCCCGCTGCTCAAGGCAATGAGCGAGCTCAAGCTCGGCGCTGCTTCGGTAGACCTGGGCAAGCTTGCAGTCAAGTTCAAGGCTGAAGGCAATGGCCGCACTGCCGAGCAGTTCGTCCGTGAAGAACTGGCTGACGTCGTTGGTCAGCAAAATGTTTCCGCCCGCAAAGGCACCGACGTTGTTCTGTACGGCTTCGGTCGTATCGGCCGTCTGCTGGCGCGCATCCTGATCGAGAAAACTGGTGGTGGCGACGGCCTGCGTCTGCGCGCCATCGTTGTCCGCAAGGGCGCCGAGAACGATCTGGTCAAACGTGCCAGCCTGCTGCGTCGTGACTCGGTTCATGGTCCGTTCGATGGCACCATCACCATTGATGAAGCCAACAACACCATTACTGCCAACGGCAACCTGATCCAGGTTATCTACGCGAAAAACCCGACTGAAGTGGACTACACCCAGTACGGCATCAAAGACGCGCTGCTGGTGGACAACACCGGTGTATGGCGTGACGCCGACGGTCTGGGCCAGCACTTGGCTTGCCCGGGTATCGACCGCGTTGTTCTGACCGCGCCTGGCAAAGGCAAGCTGAAGAACATCGTTCACGGCATCAACCACGGTGAAATCACCGCTGATGACAAGATCGTTTCCGCGGCTTCCTGCACCACCAACGCCATCGTGCCGGTGCTCAAAGCCGTCAACGACAAGTTCGGCATCATCAACGGTCACGTTGAAACGGTTCACTCGTACACCAACGACCAGAACCTGATCGACAACTTCCACAAAGGCGATCGCCGTGGCCGTAGCGCCGCGTTGAACATGGTGATCACCGAGACCGGTGCTGCCACCGCTGCTGCCAAGGCGCTGCCTGAGCTGGCCGGCAAGCTGACCGGTAACGCGATCCGCGTTCCGACGCCAAACGTGTCGATGGCCATTCTCAACCTGAACCTTGAGAAAGCCGCCACCCGTGAAGAGATGAACGAGTACCTGCGCTACATGGCGCTGCACTCCGATCTGCATAAGCAAATCGACTACGTCAATTCGCAGGAAGTGGTTTCCACCGACTTCGTTGGCTCGCGCCACGCAGGCGTAGTGGATGCTGAAGCAACCATCAGCCAAGACAACCGCGTTGTTCTGTACGTTTGGTACGACAACGAATTCGGTTACAGCTGCCAGGTGGTTCGCGTGATGGAAGACATGGCCGGTGTAAACCCGCCTGCATTCCCGCGCTAAGCGTTAGCTGCACATGAAAACGCCCCGACTTTGGTCGGGGCGTTTTTGTTTGTGCGGTGATCGTTCTCACGCAGAGCGTAGGAACGATCTTTTTTCCCTGTGGGAGCATAATGGTTGGCCTTGGCGTTGTGTCAGGGAATGCCTGGGGGGGTGGGGATTGTTGAATAGGTGGCAAGGCGTTTTAATTTTTCTGTTCGGCGTCCTTTCAGGCTGCGGCAACGGCGATTCCATGGAAAGCTTCGGCGGCCCGACCATGGGCAGCACGTATTCGATCAAGTACCTGCGCCATGCCGGGCTTCCCGCCCCGACCGAGGTCCGTGTTCAGGTCGAAAAGATCCTTGCTGAAGTCGATCAACAAATGTCGACTTACCGCAGCGACTCCGACATCGAGCGCTTCAACGATCTACCCGCCAACCGCTGTCAGAAAATGCCCCCGCCGATCCTCAAACTGGTGCGCGTCGGTGAGCGTCTGTCGGAACAAAGCGAAGGTTCTTTCGACCTGACGGTGGAACCGCTGCTTAACCTCTGGGGTTTCGGCCCGCAGGCTCGCGAGGAAAAAATCCCCGCGGCCCAAGCGCTGGCCGAAGTGCGGCAGCGAGTCGGTTACCAGCACCTGCGTATCGACGGCGATCAGCTGTGCAAGGACGCCGCGGTCGAGGTTGACTTCAACAGCATCGCCGCTGGCTACGCAGTCGACACGATTGCCGCGAAACTCGAAGCAATGGGCATCCACAACTACCTCGCCGAAGCCACCGGCGAACTCAAGGCCGCCGGCAAGAAACTCGACGGTTCACCGTGGCGCGTCGCCCTGGAAGAACCCCGCGACGACCAGCAAGTGGCCGAGCGCATCATCGCCGTCGACGGCTACGGCGTTTCCACTTCCGGCGATTACCGCAACTATTTCGAGCAGGACGGTCGGCGTTATTCCCACACCTTCGATGCCCGCACCGGGGCGCCGGTCTCACACACCCTGGCGTCAGTCACGGTGATTCATCCTTCAGCGTTGATGGCCGATGGCTTATCGACGCTGTTGCTGATTCTGGGGCCTGAACAGGGTTGGGATTACGCAGAAAAACATGACATCGGTGCATTCTTTGTGATTCGTGCCGATACAGGTTTCGTCACACGAACCACGCAGGCTTTTGAACGCCTGAGTGACGGAAAAACCGAGTGATCACGGCGATTCAAGCAGCAAAGACTGGCGTTGTAGTGCAGGCAAAACTAGCCTACGACGCGACCAAGGGTTAATGTGCGCGGCGTTGACGCTTATATAGACTGTGTCCGGGTTCTGCACTGGCCCCAAATTGTTCCTTCACGCCGCAGATCGGCGTGATTTAGCCGCAGGTGCCGAGGGCGCCGCGGCCTGTTCTGAGGAGTATGCATGGCTGTCTACAACTACGACGTGGTGGTGCTGGGTTCCGGCCCGGCGGGAGAAGGCGCGGCAATGAACGCCGCCAAAGCAGGGCGCAAGGTGGCGATGGTCGATAGCCGTCGCCAGGTCGGCGGCAACTGCACTCACCTGGGCACCATCCCGTCCAAGGCACTGCGTCACTCGGTCCGGCAGATCATGCAGTTCAACACCAACCCGATGTTCCGGGCCATTGGTGAGCCACGCTGGTTCTCGTTCCCGGACGTTTTGAAAAGCGCCGAAAAAGTCATCTCCAAACAAGTCGCATCGCGCACCGGCTACTACGCCCGTAACCGCGTCGACGTGTTCTTCGGCACCGGCAGCTTCGCCGACGAGCAAACCATTGAAGTGGTTTGCGCCAATGGCGTGGTCGAAAAACTGGTGGCCAAGCACATCATCATCGCCACCGGCTCGCGTCCTTATCGTCCGGCGGACATCGATTTCCACCATCCGCGTATCTACGATAGCGACACCATCCTCAGCCTCGGCCACACCCCGCGCAAACTGATTGTTTACGGCGCCGGCGTGATCGGTTGTGAGTACGCTTCGATCTTCAGCGGTCTGGGTGTATTGGTTGAACTGGTGGATAACCGCGGTCAGTTGCTGAGCTTCCTCGACTCGGAAATTTCCCAGGCCCTGAGTTATCACTTCAGCAACAACAACATCACGGTTCGCCACAACGAAGACTACGACCGCGTCGAAGGCGTGGACAACGGCGTGATCCTGCACCTGAAGTCCGGCAAGAAGATCAAGGCCGACGCCTTGCTCTGGTGCAACGGTCGTACCGGCAACACCGACCAGTTGGGTCTGGAAAACGTCGGCGTGAAGGTCAACAGCCGTGGCCAGATCGAAGTCGACGAGGCCTACCGTACCTGCAAGCCGAACATCTACGGCGCCGGTGACGTGATTGGTTGGCCGAGCCTGGCCAGTGCCGCTCACGACCAGGGGCGTTCGGCCGCTGGCAGCATCGTTGACAACCATAGCTGGCGTTTCGTCAACGACGTGCCAACCGGTATCTACACCATTCCGGAGATCAGCTCGATCGGCAAGAACGAGCAGGAGCTGACTCAGGCCAAGGTGCCGTACGAAGTGGGCAAGGCGTTCTTCAAGGGCATGGCGCGTGCACAGATCGCCGGCGAGCCTCAGGGCATGCTGAAGATTCTGTTCCATCGCGAAACCCTGGAAGTGCTGGGCGTTCACTGCTTCGGTTATCAGGCGTCGGAGATCGTTCACATTGGTCAGGCGATCATGAACCAGCCGGGCGAACTGAACACGCTGAAGTACTTCGTCAACACGACGTTCAACTACCCGACCATGGCTGAAGCCTATCGGGTAGCGGCGTACGATGGCCTCAACCGGCTTTTTTGAGTGGCTCCGGCCGGTGGCCTGAGCCGGCCGGGGAGACCGATTTCAGCAATTCTCGAGCGTGGCGCTGGCCAAACCGGGAAAGTCTGTAATCAGGCTGTCAACGCCGAAGTCGGCGAGTCTGCGCATTAGCGCGGGCTCGTTGACTGTCCATACCGACACATGCAGCCCCTGACGCTGCGCCTTCTGCAGGCGTTCCGGCGTACACAGGGTCCAGTTCAGCGCCAGAATCTCACAGCCATAGCTTTGCGCGACCTTCAACGGGTCAAGCCAGGCGTACTCGGCCACCAATCCGCGGGACACATCCGGCACGAAGTCCAGCGCAGCTTTCAATACTTCCCGTGAACTCGAGGTGATCGTGACCTTGTCGAGCAGGCCGAAACGCTGAGCCATTTCGCGAATCGCCAGCACCGTAGTCGCGGCGCGGGTGCGTGAAGCGCTTTTGACTTCCAGTTGCCAGTGCTCGAAATCGCATTTCTCGAACAGTTCTTCCAGTGTTGGAATCGGGCACGGTTTAATCCAGCCCGGTCCGCCGGTGCGCGCATCGTAGGTCACCAGCTCAGCCGCCGTGTGTTCGACGACTTTGCCGCGACGGTCGGTGGTGCGCTTGAGTGTCGGGTCGTGGATAACCATCAACTCGCCGTCCATGGACAGGTGCAGGTCCAGTTCGCAGCGGCGCACGCCGTGCTTGAGGCATTGCTGAAAGCTGGTCAGCGTATTTTCCGGTGCTTCGCCCTTGGCGCCGCGATGGCCGTAGATGAGAGTCACGGTTCTTCCTTAAATTAAATGCCTGATTCGTTTTGTTCGCGGGCCAGGCGTCGTTCCTGGGCCTGCTTCTGCAAAATGTAGCGAGCCAGCAATTGGCGCTGGGCATCGGTCGGGTACTCGAATTCGGTACCGACGTCATAGCCGTCGCCTTTGCGATCGCAATGAGTGACGCGAGCTCGCAATAAGAGTCCGAGGGCTTGCGGCATTAGCACTAGTTTGACCGACAGGTGGGCGCCCTCGGCAATGGGCGTCGGATGCTGAAACTCGATCCCGCCTTCGGAAATGATCACCGGCTGCGGCTCGCCGATCTGCCCGAGCACAGTGATTGCGATCACCTGGCTGAGCAAATCGATGCGTTTATTCTGGGATTTCAGGAATGCGGCGAGGTTCCGGTCGCGCTCACTGATCTGGCGCAACAGGTGCTGTGACTCGAATTCGCTCAGGTGCAGTTCGCTGAGCAAGTTGAACAGAGGGGAAGCATCCTGCAACACTTCCTGGCCTGCGGCTTCGGGAGCGGACAGGGGCCGAATTTCCAGTGCGATCGTGTCCTCGATACGGTAGTATTCGCGGCGATCTTCTTCATCTAATGTCGACATGGCGAACCCATGGTAGCGGCGGTGGTCTGAGTGTAAAGCTGGTTATCGACCCCCGCCACAAGGACGTTCCTTTTCCCTCCGAACAAGCCCCGACATGTTCAGACCTCTCTTCGTATTTATTGGCACGCGTTATACCCGTGCAAAGCGTCGCAATCATTTTGTGTCATTCATTTCCCTGACCTCGATGATCGGACTCGCCCTTGGCGTGGTCGTGATGATCGTGGTGCTGTCGGTCATGAACGGCTTCGATCATGAGATGCGCACCCGCGTGCTGGGCATGGTGCCCCACGCGACCATCGAGTCCGGTGAACCGATCAGCGACTGGCAAAGCCTGGCCGCCAGGGTCAAGCAGAACCCGCAGGTGACGGCCGTGGCGCCGTTTACCCAGATGCAGGGTTTGCTGACCAACAACGGCAAGGTCTCCAAAGTCCTGCTCAATGCCATCGACCCTGCGCTGGAACGGCAGGTCTCGATCATTGATAACTTCATGCAGCAGGGCAAACTCGACGACCTGGCGCCGGGCAGTTTCGGCATCGTCATCGGTGACAAAGCCGCGGCCAAGTTGGGTGCGGCGATCGGCGACAAGCTGACGTTTGTGGCACCGGAGGTCACCGTGACCCCGGCCGGGATGTTCCCGCGCATGAAACGCTTTACCGTGGTCGGCATCTTCCATGTCGGCGCCGGTGAACTGGACGGCTATCTGGGCATCACCAATCTGCAGGATCTGGCCAAGCTGCATCGCTGGAAACCGGATCAGGTCCAGGGCATCCGCCTGAAGTTCGACGACCTGTTCCAGGCGCCACGCGTGGCGTGGAGCATCGCTCAGCAACTCGGCGAAGACCATTTCTATGCCCGCGACTGGACGCGCACCCACGGCAATCTGTATCAGGCGATCCGCATGGAAAAAGCCATGATAGGTTTGCTGTTGCTGCTGATCGTCGCTGTTGCCGCGTTCAATATCATTTCCACGCTGGTGATGGTGGTGAACGACAAGAAGGGCGACATCGCGATTCTGCGCACCCTTGGCGCCACGCCGGGTTCGATCATGGCGATCTTTATGGTGCAGGGCACCGTCATTGGTGTGGTCGGGACGCTGATCGGCGCCGTGGTCGGGATCTTCGCCGCGCTGAACGTCAGCGCCGCGATCTCGGCCCTCGAAGGGCTGATCGGGCACAAGTTCCTCAACGCCGACGTGTACTTCATCGATTACCTGCCGTCGCAAGTGCAGAGCCAGGATGTGTTGATGGTCTGCGCCGCCGCGTTGGTCCTGAGTTTCCTCGCCACCCTGTATCCAGCCTGGCGTGCTGCGCGCACCCAGCCTGCGGAGGCGCTACGTTATGAGTGAGTTGGGCATGAGTGATAAAGCAATCTTGAGCTGCCGCAACCTGGGCAAATCCTACGAGGAAGGCCCGGAGTCGGTAGAGGTTCTGGCCGGTCTGCAACTGGAGCTGCATCCGGGTGAGCGCGTGGCGATTGTCGGTACCTCGGGCTCGGGCAAAAGTACCTTGCTCAACCTGCTGGGTGGCCTCGATACACCGACCAAGGGCAGCGTCTGGCTGGCTGGTGAAGAGCTGTCGGCGCTGAACGAAAAGGCTCGCGGTTTGCTGCGCAATCGGTCGCTGGGTTTCGTTTACCAGTTCCACCATTTGCTGCCCGAATTCACCGCGTTGGAAAACGTCTGCATGCCGCTGCTGATCGGCAAGACTGCGATCCCGGAAGCGCGTCAACGTGCGACAGCGTTGCTGGAGCGGGTAGGGCTGGGTCATCGCCTGGAACACAAGCCGGCCGAACTGTCCGGCGGCGAACGTCAACGGGTGGCCATCGCCCGTGCCCTGGTGAACAAGCCAGGCCTGGTGATGCTCGACGAGCCGACCGGCAACCTCGACTCCCACACCGCCCAAGGCATTCAGGATTTGATGCTGGAACTCAGCACCTCGATGCGCACGGCGTTCCTGGTGGTGACTCACGACATGAACCTGGCTCGCCAGATGGATCGCGTCCTGCATTTGCAGGAAGGTTACCTGACGCCCATCTGATTGACCGAAACCCGGCGTACTGAACAGTACGTCGGGTCTTTTATTTTTATACGGTGCCCAGCGAATGTTCAGACCGTTATCGATCTTTATCGGCGCGCGCTATACCCGCGCCAAGCGCCGCAATCGCTTTGTTTCCTTCATCTCGATGACCTCGATGATCGGCCTCGCCTTGGGCGTGCTGGCGATGATCGTGGTCCTGTCGGTGATGAACGGCTTCCAGCGCGAAATGAGCTCCCGCATCCTCGGCATGGTGCCTCACGCGACTATCGTCGGCGTCAATCCGATCGACGATTGGCAGCCCGTCGCTGCCGCCGCCATGAAGAATCCCGAAGTGACAGCCGCCGTGCCGTTCACCGAGATGGAAGGTATGCTGTCCTACAAGGGGACGATGCAGCCGATCCAGGTCAGTGGCGTTGATCCGGCGCTGGAAGGCAAGGTGTCGATCGTTGCCCAGCACATTGTTCAGGGTCGTCTCGATGCCTTGAAGCCGGGTGAGTTCGGCGTGGTGATCGGCGAGATCACGGCACGCCGCTTCCGCTTGAACGTCGGCGACAAGATCACCCTGATCGTGCCTGAAGTCAGCACTGCACCGGGCGGCATCACCCCGCGCATGCAGCGGTTGAACGTGGTTGGAGTGTTCAAGGTTGGCGCCGAACTGGACGGCTCCATGGCGCTGATCCACGTGGCCGATGCCGCGCAGATGCAGCACTGGGCGCCGAATCAAGTGCAAAGCGTGCGTCTGGCGGTGAAGGATTTGTATGCTGCGCCGAAGGTTTCCAGCGATATTGCTGGCGGGCTGGGCACCGCTTACAAGGCTGATGACTGGACTCACACACAGGGCAGTCTGTTCAGTGCAATGAAGATGGAAAAAACCATGATCGGTTTGCTGTTGCTGATGATCGTCGCCGTGGCGGCGTTCAACATCATCGCAACCCTGATTATGGTGGTGAACGACAAAGGCGCGGACATCGCGATCCTGCGGACCATCGGCGCTACGCCGCGGCAGATCATGGCGATCTTCATGGTGCAGGGCACCGTGATCGGGGTTGTCGGTACGTTGATTGGTGGTGTGCTTGGCGTGATTGCGGCGCTGAACGTCAGTGAACTGGTGGGCTGGATGGAGCGGGTCAGCGGGCAGCACATCTTCAGTTCAGACGTGTACTTCGTCAGTAACCTACCGTCCGAACTGCAGGGTGCGGATGTGGTGTTGATCTGCTCTGCCGGGTTCATTCTGAGCTTTCTCGCCACCGTTTACCCTGCATGGCGTGCGGCGAAAGTCGAGCCGGCTACCGCGTTGCGGTATTCGTAAGTTACCCATGATCGTTCCCACTCTGTGGGAACGATCAAGTTCGCGGCAACTCAATCACAAACCGCGTCCACCCGTTTTCCGATTCGCAACGAATCTGCCCGCCATGGGCGCGGATGATTGACTGAGTGATTGCCAACCCCAATCCCGCATGTTCACTACTGCCTTCCTGGCGCGCCGGGTCAGCCCGGTAGAAGCGATCAAATAAACGCGGCAGCAACGCCCCGTCAATTCCGTCGCCGCTATTCTCGACCGTCAGGCTCAACCCCTTAGGTTGATCAACAATCTGCACCCGAACCTCGCCTTCGACCGGCGTAAACCGCAACGCATTGTCCAGCAAATTGGAGAGCGCCCGACGCAACATGCTGCGATCGCCCTCCATGCGAGCACTGCCTTCACGACTCAACCTGACCTGAGCGTCCTCCGCCAACGGCGCAAAAAATTCCAGCAACAGATCCGCTTCTTCCGCCAGTTCCAGCGGTTCGCGCTTGGGCATCAACAACCCGTGGTCAGCCTTGGCCAGGTACAACATGTCGTTGACCAGTTGCGCCATCCATTGCAGTTCTTCGAGATTGCTGTGCAGTGCTTCGCGGTAATCCTCAATGGGCCGTGGACGGGTGAGGGTGACCTGGGTGTGGGTCAACAGGTTCGACAGCGGCGTGCGCAATTCATGGGCGATGTCGGCGGAGAAGGCCGAGAGCCGCTGAAAAGAGTCGTCGAGGCGTCCGAGCATGGCGTTGAAGTTGTGGGCCATTTCCGCGAGTTCTGGCGGCATGTTTTCTTCGGACAGGCGTGAATTGAGCGATTGCGCTGAAACGCCGCTGGCAACCGCACTCATGCGCCGTAACGGCCGCAACCCTCTGCGCGCGGCCCAGGCTCCGAGCAGGGCGGTGGCCAATGCTGACAAACCGACTGTCAGCCAGATCAGGTGCTGCATGCGTTGCAGAAAGTGCTGGTGATGGGTGATGTCCAGCAGCAAGGTCAACTGCGGCGAGTCAGGTTTGTCGAGGAACAACGGAGCGTTGAGGACGCGGTAGTCGGTACCTTCGCTGCTCACCGTGGACAAGCCCGGTTGGGTCGGCAATGCCTGGGGCAGGCGCGTCGAGCTGTCATACCAGCGCTTGCCGTCGCTGCCGGTGATCCGCAGCGACAGATCAGCCTGGCGGCTCAATTCATCGGCCAGTTTGACTTCGCTTTCACTCGACTGAATGTCATGAAGTGCCCGACGCAAACCAATCAACTTGCCGTCGAGCAACTGCTGATCGAGTTCAACGAAATGCGCTTCACTGGCCCGGCTGAACAACACCCCGGCAAACAGCGACACCACGGCGGTGCACGCCGCAAACAGCAGCGCCAGACGGCTGCTTAACGAAAGTCGGCGCATCAAGCGGGGCGCTCTTCAAGGACGTAACCCATGCCACGCACGGTGTGAATCAACTTGTTCGGGAATTCATCGTCGATCTTCAGGCGCAAACGACGGATCGCCACTTCGATGACGTTGGTGTCACTGTCGAAGTTCATGTCCCAGACCTGAGAAGCGATCAACGACTTGGGCAGGACTTCGCCTTGCCTGCGCAGGAGCATTTCGTCTCGCGTTGTCAGAAACAGTACCGGCGTGTCGAGGCCGGCACCGCGCACCGCTTGCAGAATCTGCCAGCCATCGCGACCGGGCAGCATCACATCAAGGATCAACAGCGCGTAATCGCCGGTCAGCGCCAATTGTTGGCCGGTGCTGCCGTCCGCCACCAGTTCAGTATTGAAACCGGCTTCGGTCAGGCCTTGGCGCAAGTAGTGGCCAGTTTTCGGTTGGTCTTCGACGATCAGCAGTTTCATGGGCGACTCGAGGCAAATGGAACGAACGCTTTATACCGTGGGCGGCGTTAATACAGGTCAACCTGACAAAGTTGTAATCTGGCCGTCAGGTTGCGGGCAGTCACAGCAGTTTAGAGTTTTCCACAGGCTGAACCTTATCTTGTTGGAGTACGACTATGTTTTTGCGCAAATCACTGGTACGCGTCGCGTGTTTGCTGGCGCTGAGCTCGCCGGCGTGGGCTTCCCCGGCGCATACCTACGACTTCGGCCAGCCGGCCCCGGCGGCCAAGGTGACTCGCAGCATTGAAGTTGTCATGGGCGACATGTCGTTCACGCCCAAGGCGATTGATATCAAGGCCGGTGAGACGGTTCGTTTTGTGTTGGTGAATAAAGGTCAGTTGTTGCACGAATTCAACCTCGGTGACGCGGCAATGCATGCCAAACATCAGCAGGAAATGATGAAGATGCAGCAGAGCGGAATGCTGATGCCTGCAGGCATGAAGGAAATGGACCACGGCGCCATGGCCGGTATGGGGCATGGAATGAAGCACGACGACCCCAATAGCGCGCTCGTCGAGCCGGGTAAAACCGCCGAGCTGACTTGGACCTTCACCAAGGCCACCAACCTGGAATTTGCCTGCAACATCCCCGGTCATTACCAGGCTGGCATGGTCGGCAAGATGACTGTCAGTCAGTAAGCACTCAAAGGCGGGAGCAAAGGCTGGTAGAATCCGCTGATTCTTCAGTCAGGTTTCCGCCATGCATCCCGCAGCCGAACACTCGCCGCTGGGCAAATCCAGCGAATACATCGCCACCTACACGCCGTCCTTGCTGTTCCCGATCCCGCGCACCGCGAAATGGGCAGAGCTGGGCCTGACGGCTGAAACCCTGCCATACAAGGGCGTGGATTTCTGGAACTGCTTCGAGCTGTCGTGGCTGTTGCCGTCCGGCAAGCCAGTGGTGGCGATTGGCGAATTCAGTATCCCGGCGGATTCGCCGAATATCATCGAATCAAAGTCGTTCAAGCTGTACCTCAACTCCCTGAACCAGACGCCGTTTGCCGACACCGCGAGCCTTGAATCGACATTGGCGAAAGACCTGTCGGCCGCTGCCGGTAAACCGGTCGGCGTGCGGATTCGCAGCCTGAAGGACGTCGAAGCTGAAGGCGTTGTGGCGTTGCCGGGCGTGTGCATTGATGATCTGGACATCAGCGTCAGCAACTACGAGCATCCGCGTCCGGAACTGCTGCGTTGCGATGAATCGCGCATCGTGGAGGAGAGCGTGCACAGCCATTTGCTCAAATCCAACTGCCCGGTCACCAGTCAGCCGGACTGGGGTAGCGTGGCGGTGGAATACCGTGGCGCGGCGCTGGATCACGCGAGTTTGCTGGAGTACATCGTGAGCTTCCGTCAGCACTCGGACTTTCATGAACAGTGCGTGGAGCGGATTTTTCTCGACCTGCAACGGTTGTTGAAACCGGAGAAATTGACGGTGTATGCGCGGTATGTGCGGCGCGGTGGGTTGGACATCAACCCGTATCGCAGTACTGAAACCGTTCAACTGCCAAACCACCGTCTGGTCCGCCAATAAAGAACCACTGTGGGAGCGAGCCTGCTCGCGAAGAGGTCAGCACATTCAACATCAATGGTGACTGACACTCCGCATTCGCGAGCAGGCTCGCTCCCACAGGGGATTGCATTGCAAGTCGCAGACAATAAAAAGCCCCGCTTTTGACGACTTATACCCTAACGGTACATAGTTTTTTCAGCTGGGACCGAAGGTCTAACAGGTGTTGGCTTTCAATCATCCTAGCCTTACGATGTAGAAATACATCCTAAGACATCGTAATTCCTAAGCGCCCACGGCTACGTCGGCGCTTTTTTATTTTCCGATCCACAGCCCTAGTCGCGGCCCCTGGCCCAGTGTTTCCAGTCAGGCTGAAGGATGGGTAGTTGCACAGACTTGCCCACCCGTTTGCATTCAACTTGACCAGCCATTTGCATCGGACTTGACTACCAGCGTCGTGGCGGTGACCGGCAGAGAACGACCCAAAGCTGCCGGTGGCGATAGTCAAAAACGGCCACTAGCGGATGTTCATGGCGGGACCACTTTCGGCCAAAAACCGTTATACAAAATGCTAATACTTGCCACGGAGGAAGCAGCGACTCTAACTCCGCGTAGCGTTCAAGCTGCTTGTGGTAAAGGCTATGTGGAAGAGCCGACTCTTCGCTCTGAGTTAAAGAAAAGCCACTCTCACGAGTGGCTTTTCTATCTGCAGATTACTCTGAGCAGGGCGCGTCACAGAGGGGCTTCATACCGAGTACGATGCCGCAAGCGAGTGCTCTCGCATCCGTCGATACCCCCAAATAGTTACCAGTAATACAGCTGCTCCGGCTGCCAGAGCAACGTTAAACCCATAGCGAGCACCTTCCATATCCACCAGTTGGCCCGACGCCGCAGCACCCATCGCCACCCCAACATTCAAGCCTGCCAGTAACCAGGTCATGCCTTCGGTCAATTGTCGTTCCGGCACAATTCGCTCAACCAAGGACATCGCCACAATCATGGTGGGCGCAAAGAATAACCCGGACACCAACACTGCTCCCGAGAGGCTGGCAATGTTGCAAGCCATCAACAAGGGCAGTGTCGTTGCGGCAGTTGCAAGGCCACCCAACAGCAAGAGTTTGTGCAACGGCGTTTTCAGTTTTAGCGCACCGAACAACAAGCCCGCGGCGCACGAGCCGATGGCGTAACAGGACAACACGATACTGGCCGTCGCCGGACTGCCCATTTGTTCAGCAAACGCGACACTCACGATATCGACCGTTCCGACGATGACGCCCATCGCGACCATCAGCAATGTTAATAGCCGGACGTCCGCCAGGCGAAAGATTGAGGCTGTTCGCGTGCTCATTTCTTCAGCGGATTCTACTGGCGGTTCGGTGGATGCTTGTGCTGCCAAAGCAAGTGCGCCAATCGCCAGCAGTACAACTGCCGCTAACGGTCCTGCCTGGGGGAAGACGGCCACGCTCAAACCAATGGAAACCGGAGGGCCTGCGATAAACGTCACTTCGTCCAGCACGGTTTCTAGTGAGTAAGCTGTTTGCAGGTGCGGCTTGCCCCTGTACATCGCAGTCCAGCGAGCGCGGACCATGGCCGACATGCTCGGCATGAAACCCGCTAACACAGCGGCCACGAACAATGTCCAATCGGGCGTATGCCAGTAGGTACAGGCAAGCAGTAGAAGAATACCCAAAACACTGATGCCAGCTGACAAGGGTAGTACCCTGCGCTGGCCGTATCGATCCACCATGCGTGAAACCTGCGGTGACATCAATGCATACGTCAGGACGAAGGTGGCAGAAACCGCGCCTGCCAGTGCGTAGCTGCCCCGCAACTGCGAAAGCATGGTGATGATGCCGATACCTGTCATGGGGAGCGGTAAACGGGCGAGGAGGCCTGCCAGGAAGAATCCCTTGGTGCCGGGGGCTTGGAACAGTATTCGGTACGGATTGGCCATGCTCGATACTCCTTATCGAATGAGTTCAGCTTTTCGGGGCGTCGCTGAACTGGGAATATACATTCATTACGTATGATTAAAACCCTATAATCATACGCAGTGAATGTAAATAGCTTGTTGGTCTGGGAGATATCATGGTTCGACGTACACGCGCTGATATGGAAGAAACACGTGCCACGTTGCTGAAGACCGCGCGCCAGGTTTTCAGCGAACATGGCTATGCCGAAACGTCCATGGATGATTTGACAGCGCTGGCTGGCCTGACGAGGGGCGCGCTTTACCATCATTTCGGCGACAAGAAAGGTTTACTCACGGCCGTGGTTGCTCAAATTGATGCGGAGATGGACACGCGGCTACAAGTGATTTCGGACAGTACAGACAACGCATGGGAGGCTTTCAGGGACCGCTGTCGCATGTATCTGGAAATGGCACAGGAGCCTGAGATACAGCGCATCGTATTGCGGGATGCGCGCGCTGTTCTGGGTAGCTCCCCACCAGAAGCGCATCGGCACTGTGCAGCCTCCCTACAAAAGATGCTTGAGCAACTGATGCTGCAAGAGACGGTTGTACAAACCGATCCCGAAGCATTGGCGATGCTGATCCATGGTGCCTTGTGCGAAGCAGCATTCTGGATCGCAGTAGCTGAGCCAGGTTCAGACAGGCTGTTGCAGGCCCTGGGGGCACTTGAGCTTCTGCTTAAGGGCGTCCGTAGCTGAAATCAGGAGCATAGGGGGCGGATCCCAGTGTGGGTAATACGGTGCGTTGATAATGGGGTGCTCTTCCCAGATGACGAATTCTTCATGGAGTTTTCGTGGTGGAGCAAAAAAGAAGGGCGTAATCATTGCATCAGCATCACACCGAAGTGTAACCGTCCGGCCAACACATCCCGACGTCGATTATTGAAGCGATGGGGTCAGGAAGATGTGTTGGCCGGATGATGTTACGAGTCACTAGGGGCAAAATTCGGTGCACAGCCATTCCCAATATCTACTGCCGCTTTGTCAGATTCTGTAATAATTGGTCTCGTATGAGGCGCTCCGAAACATTGTAGGATTTCATCCCCAATTTTTTTCAGGTCTTTATGAGCACCCTCCTGGAGCCTCCCAGTAGTTTTTTTCAATCCACACCTTGTATCAGTTCGCTCTCCGCTGTTAGGCGTAGATCTCGTTTTTTAAGATCGCTTAACCTCGAAATCTCGTCTGTAGGTTTCTCAGCGATTACTTTCCCCAAGTCGAACTGTGTCATCTCCAAAGCTTTACCTCCTTGCATACGCTTGGGGAAGCCTTTCTCTCTTGCGCCTTTCGCACTGAACATCAAATCCGCTCCGTCGAGCAGGAGTTCGTGTTTTCGTGCAGTTCACTCATTAGCCCTAACTCTACGAGAGATTGAATAATCCCTATGGAATGGATTGCTGATCCCACTGCATGGCTTGGCCTGCTGACCCTGATCGTGCTGGAGCTGGTGCTCGGCATCGATAACCTTGTGTTCATTGCCATCTTGGCTGACAAGCTACCGCCGGAGCAGCGAGATCGTGCGCGTGTCATCGGCCTATCCCTTGCGTTGTTGATGCGTCTTGGCTTGCTGGCCAGCATCTCCTGGATGGTCACCCTTACCGAACCTTTGTTCGAGGTCTTCGACAAGACGTTCTCGGGCCGAGACTTAATCATGCTGTTCGGTGGTGTGTTCCTGTTGTTCAAGGCAACCATGGAGTTGCATGAGCGACTCGAAGGACATGTGACAGAACGTTCAGGTAATGCGGCCTATGCGATGTTCTGGCCTATCGTTGCGCAGATTGTGGTGTTGGATGCGGTCTTCTCGCTGGACGCTGTGATCACTGCTGTGGGCATGGTGGAACACCTGTCGGTCATGATGATCGCTGTGATTTTTTCCATTGGCCTGATGATCATCGCAAGTAAGCCGCTGACTAACTTCGTCAACGGGCACCCAACCGTCATCATGCTCTGCCTGGGCTTCTTGATGATGATCGGCTTCAGCCTCACCGCTGAGGGCCTGGGCTTTCACATTCCGAAAGGCTATCTGTACGCGGCGATTGGATTCTCGATCCTGATCGAACTGTTCAACCAGTTGGCTCGCTCACGTCGCAAGAAGAGCCTGCATGGTCTTCGCCCCATGCGTGAGCGTACCGCGCATGCAGTGATGCGTTTGCTGGGTGGTCACAAGTTGGGGGTCGATGAAGTCGGTGAAGAAATCGCTGACATGCTGTCAGGCGATGAAGCAGAACAGGTTTTCCACCGACGGGAGCGCGTCATGATCAGTGGCGTACTTCAGTTGGCGGAACGCCCTATACGCGGTGTCATGACCCCTCGTGCAGAAATCGACCAAATTGACTTAGCCGACTCTCCAGAAGAAATTCGCACAAAGCTGATGCACTCGTCGTACTCCAGGTTGCCGTTGATCCGGGAGGGGCGCGTTGATGAGCCGTTGGGGTTCATCCACAAGAAGGAGCTGCTCAAGGAGCTGTTGGCAGGTAATGAGCCGAATCTGGAAGCCATGGCGCGCAAGGCTATCAACTTGCTGGACAACTTCACGATTCTCAACGCGCTGGAACAGATGCGTAAAGAGTCGACTCACATCGCTTTCGTGGTGAACGAGTTCGGTGACTTCATCGGTATTCTTACCATGACCGACATTCTTGAATCCATCGCAGGTGAGTTGCCGGATGCCAGTGAAATTGAAGGCCCGAACATCGTTGCTGAGGATGGCGGTTTCCTCGTCAGCGGTGCGCTGAATCTCAGCCAGATTCGCGAACACATCGGTTTCCAAGCGAAAGCGACCGATGACTATCAGACGCTCGCGGGGTTGGTTATGAGCCTGCTGGATCGCTTGCCGATCATTGGAGACAAGCTCAATTGGCAGGAGTGGAGCATGACCGTTGTCGAGGTCGAAGAGCGGCGAGTGACGAAGGTGCTGTTGCGTAAAGAATGATAATAGAAAACAAGGCCGCATTTGCGGCCTTGTTTGTTTTCAGGGTATTACTCGTGCGAATGCCCGTGGACAATAAGCGTCTGCTGGGGGCTCCTTTCGTAAGCCTGGGAGGTAAGCTAGACCGGAATCCACTGATGCGGCAGCAGTTGCCCGATCTCACTTGCTCGCTGCGTCGGCAGCCGCGTCAGCACATCCTTCAGATAGGCATACGGATCATGCCCATTCATGCGCGCTGACTGGATCAGGCTCATAATCGCCGCCGCGCGCTTGCCGCTGCGCAGCGAACCTGCAAAGAGCCAGTTTTTGCGACCCAACGCCCATGGTCGGATTTGGTTTTCGCACCAATTATTGTCAATGGGTACGGCCCCGTCATCGAGGTAGCGCGACAGCGCCGTCCAGCGTTTGAGGCTGTAATCCAGAGCTTTGCTTATCGCCGAGCCGTCGTGCACGATCTGGCGCTGGGCGATCATCCAGGCATGCAGAGCATCCATCACCGGTACAGCTTTTTCTTGCCGTATTCGGCGGCGTAAATCCGGTTCAAGGTTGCGGGCTTCGCTCTCGATTTCGTAAAGCAACTGGATGTAGCGCAAGGCCTGTTCGGCGAGCTGGCTCTTGTTGGTGGCGTGCAGTTCGAAGAACTTGCGCCGTGCATGGGCCATGCAGCCGATCTCGGTGACGCCGAGTTCAAAGCTGGCCTTGTAGCCGCCAAAATCATCACAGACCAGCTTGCCTTTCCAGTCTTGCAGGAAGTTGCATGCATGCTCTCCGGCGCGGCTCGGGCTGAAGTCGTAAACGACCGCCGCCAAGTCCGAGAACTGGGTGGTGGCGTAGGCCCAGACATACGCGCGATGGGTTTTCTTTGCGCCCGGCGTAAGCATCTGCACCGGCGTTTCATCGGCATGTATTACGCCATGTTCGAGAACCGCATCGCGCAGGGCATCGACCAGCGGCTGCAACTGCACACCACAGCTGCCGACCCATTGCGCCAAGGTCGAGCGGGCGATGACCAGACCGGCCCGACCAAAAATCGACTCCTGACGATAGAGCGGTAAATGGTCGGCGAACTTTGCGATCATCACGTGGGCTAGCAGGCCGGCGGTCGGGATGCCCTTGTCGATGACCTGCGCCGGAACCGGCGCCTGGATCAGCGTTTCGCACTGGCCGCAGACCCACTTGCCTCGGATATGACGCTCGACGGTGAACACGCCTGGCGTGTAGTCGAGTTTCTCGCTGACATCCTCGCCGATACGCTTGAGGGCGCAGCCGCACTGGCAGTGGCTGTTGTCGGGTTCGTGGTGGATCAGGGTGCGCGGAAACTGCGGCGGCAAGGCGGTACGCTTGGGTTTTTACCGAGCCTCGGTCGAAACGGGAGCGGGTTGTAGCGCTTCAAGTTCGGCTTCGATGGCTGCGATGTCAGTGTCGATCAGGTCGTCAAGCAGGCTGGCCTGATCCGGGCTCAGTTGCTCGCTGCGCTTGGCAAACTTGAAGCGCTTGAGCTGCGCGATCTCGTGGGCCAGTTTCTCGTTGACCGTTTTGTGATGGTGGATTTTCTTACCCATCGTCTCGACTTTCTGATCGAGATTCTCGACACGCCGCATCAACTGCGCCGCCAGAGCGCGCAGTTGTTCAGGGTTTAGTTGGTCGAGGTTTGGAAGCGAAGTCATGCCGCCGATTTTGCCAGAGCAAGGCTACACCGGCGATAGACTCATCGGACAATTGCACGGCCAGGCTGGCCATGGCAGGCGTCACACGATGGAAATCGCGCCGCTTGGCCCAACTCTTTGCCAAGGCAAACCCAGCACCAGGGCATGCAGTTGTTCGGCACCTAATTCCATCTGAGAGCCGTATCGAGAACCCGGCCAGAAGAACTTGCCTTGATGCAGGCGGCGCGCCGCCAGCCAAATACCCAACCCGTCGTGCACCAGCACTTTCATGCGATTGGCGCGGCGGTTGGCAAACAAATAAGCACAGTGCTGCTGCGCCGCACCGAACACGGCGACCACACGCGCCAGCGCGGTTTCGGTGCCGGCGCGCATGTCCATGGGCTCGGTGGCGAGCCAGATGGAGTCGATGCGGATCATCGCAACAGGTCTCGAAGAAAGGTCGCACAGGCAGCCGCGCTGTCGGTCGGCCAGTTCACTTTGACGGTGCCGCGTGGGTGTGGGATTTCGAGGCAGATCATGGCCGGGGTGAAATCCGATCGTGACGCTGGCGACGGTAATGCCACCGGGATAAAGGCAGGTTGCAGGGCGACACTTTTCTGCGACTGTAGCCGAATCCACTTATGGACGAGGTTCGCGTTGAGACTGTGGCTCAGCGCGACGCTGGCGATCGAAGCGCCGGGCTGGGCACACTCTTGAATGACCTGGGCTTTGAAGGATTTGGAGTAGGAACGGCGTTGTGGCTGCATGAAATACCCGCTTAAAAGGCTAGAACTGGTGCCCACT
Organism: Pseudomonas sp. PMCC200344; assembly: GCF_030053095.1. NCBI lineage: Bacteria > Pseudomonadati > Pseudomonadota > Gammaproteobacteria > Pseudomonadales > Pseudomonadaceae > Pseudomonas > Pseudomonas sp. PMCC200344. The sequence continues at coordinate 2,233,608 of NZ_CP125618.1, forward strand.
TAAATTTAAGTGCACACCATGTCTTGGCTTTGCGGGGCTGGGTAGATGACTTGGCCGGACGCATACACCGAAGTGGCCTAACACCGATATCTATCTAAACGCAGATGGCAACATCGACATGCTAAAAGAGAGCGGTACTGACGTAGACAGGTTGAAAGAGTGTCAATGGGACCGAGCCAAGCCTTAGGTTGATGCCTTCGTTGCGGGCTGAAGTAAGCTGGCTGCTCGCTCACACCAAAGAACTGTCATCCTGCGCGGCGGTAAACGGAGGGTGAGAGCGAGTGAATTCTACGGTATGAGTCGTCCTTGATTTAGTAGACACCTCCGACCGGCTGCTAATGGCCGTTTTCTGCCTGTCAGGACTGATCGGAAACGACCCGTTGCAACCATTAATGGACTGCCTGAAATTTCCATCTGCCGCCCGCCAATTCTCCCTTCTCGTCAAGCCCCCGACACATCCAACTGGTCAGGTGGAATGCAAATGGGGGGCGAGTCGAAGGAATTATCAGCCGCACATCGCCCCATCGTGTCGGGGCTTTGGCAGTACCAGGATGCAATTTTCGCGTCCGCGAAAATGGAAGCTACCCCATGCTAAACAACCTGTGTGCCCCTGCCCGAAAGTTGAGCAGGTACAGTCAAACACCAGGGGCAATTTTCGGTCAGCGGCAACACGCCAAATCATCATATAGTCACTATTTCTCGTCATAATGACCAATGATTCGTTAAATCAACGCACTTTTCGTCTTATCGTCGCACTCGCTTGCTTCTAAACTACTTTCCCCGCGGGCTCTGCCTTCTACGCGAGGGAGCGCGACCTGTCGGGTGTTAGTTCTTCCAAAGTCTCATACGAGCTCCATAACAGTACTCATGAGTCACAAGCGCTCATGTTGGTCCTTGGGAATAAAACAATGAAAAAAAAATTTCTCACCCTTTCTGCATTGGCTTTGTGTGTAGCTGCCGGTTCCTCGCTGGCCAAGGAGTACAAGGAGTTGCGTTTTGGCGTCGACCCCTCTTATGCGCCGTTCGAATCCAAGGCCGCCGATGGCAGCCTGGTGGGCTTCGATATCGATCTGGGCAACGCGATCTGTGCCGAACTGAAGGTCAAATGCAAATGGGTCGAAAGCGACTTCGACGGCATGATCCCTGGCCTCAAGGCCAACAAGTTCGACGGTGTGATCTCGTCCATGACCGTCACGCCGGCGCGGGAGAAAGTCATCGATTTCTCGAGCGAGCTGTTCTCTGGCCCGACCGCGCTGGTTTTCAAGAAAGGCGCGGCCCTCGGCACCGATCCGGCCTCCCTCAAGGGCAAGAAAGTCGGCTACGAGCAAGGCACCATCCAGGAAGCCTACGCCAAGGCCGTGCTGGACAAGGCCGGGGTCGAGACCCAGGCGTACGCCAACCAGGACCAGGTGTACGCTGACCTGATCTCCGGACGCCTCGACGCCTCGATCCAGGACATGCTGCAAGCCGAACTGGGCTTCCTGAAGTCGCCACCAGGCGTCGACTTCCAAATCAGCGAGCCGGTCGATAGCGAGTTGCTTCCCGCGAAAACCGCAGTGGGCATCAGCAAAGGCAACGCCGAGCTCCAGGCCTTGCTGAACAAAGGCATCAAGGCACTGCACGACAATGGCACCTACGCTGCCGTCCAGCAGAAGCACTTTGGCGACCTGAATCTCCACAGCGGCCAATAATGCCCCCTGCGCCCATCTGACGATGGGCGTTTTTTTTGAATGCCAAAGGGCTGCTCAATGTTCGAACACCTATTGCACATACTGGGGCTTTCCGGCTTCAGCCTAAAGGGCTTCGGCCCGCTGTTGGTGCAAGGCACCTGGATGACCGTCCAGCTGTCCTTTCTATCGCTGCTGGTGAGCGTCGGCCTGGGTCTGTTCGGCGCCAGTGCCAAGCTTTCGAGATCGGCGCTGCTGCGCGTTCCCGCGCAAGCCTACACCACGCTGATCCGCGGCGTGCCGGACCTGGTGCTGATGTTGCTGATCTTCTACAGCCTGCAAACCTGGCTGACCAGCCTGACCGAATACCTGGGTTGGGAATACATCGACATCAATCCGTTCAGCGCCGGGGTCATCACCTTGGGCTTCATCTACGGGGCGTATTTCACCGAGACCTTTCGCGGCGCCATCCTCGCTGTACCGCGCGGGCAGATGGAAGCGGCTACCGCCTACGGCCTGACCCGTGCCCAGCGCTTTCGCCTGGTGGTGTTTCCGCAAATGATGCGCTTTGCCCTGCCGGGCATCGGTAATAACTGGATGGTGATCCTCAAGGCCACCGCGCTGGTGTCGATCATTGGCCTGGCCGATCTGGTCAAGGTGGCCCAGGACGCGGGCAAAAGCTCCTATCAACTGTTCTTCTTCCTGGTGCTGGCCGCCTTGATCTATCTGGTGATTACCACCGCTTCCAATTACGTCTTGCGCCGGCTGGAAGTCTTCTATGCCGCAGGCACCCGGGAGGCCGTACGATGATCGAACTTCTGCAGGAATACTGGCGACCCTTCCTGTACCAGGATGGCAGTCACATCACCGGCCTGGCCATGACCCTCTGGCTGCTCAGTGCCTCGATCTTCTTCGGCTTCGTGATGTCGATCCCGCTGTCGATTGCCCGGGTCTCGAGCAATGTCTGGGTGCGCTGGCCGGTGCAGTTCTACACCTACCTGTTCCGCGGTACGCCGCTGTATATCCAGTTGCTGATTTGCTACACCGGGATCTACAGCCTGGCCGCGGTGCGTGCCCAGCCAGTACTGGATGCGTTCTTTCGCGACGCGATGAACTGCACCATCCTGGCCTTCGCCCTGAACACCTGCGCTTACACCACGGAGATCTTCGCCGGGGCCATCCGCAGCATGAACCACGGTGAAGTGGAAGCGGCCAAGGCCTATGGGCTGCGCGGCTGGAGGCTGTACGCCTACGTGATCATGCCGTCGGCCCTGCGCCGCTCGTTGCCGTACTACAGCAACGAAGTGATCCTGATGCTGCACTCGACCACCGTGGCCTTCACCGCCACCATCCCGGACATTTTGAAAGTCGCGCGGGACGCCAACTCGGCGACCTTCCTGACCTTCCAGTCGTTCGGCATCGCCGCGTTGATCTACCTGGCAGTCACTTTCTCCCTGGTCGGCCTGTTCCGCCTGGCTGAACGCCGTTGGCTGTCTTTCCTTGGTCCGGCTCACTAATTCAGGATGCTGTTCATGTACAAACTGACCGTTGAAAACCTGCACAAAAGCTACGGCAACCTCGAAGTGCTCAAGGGCGTTTCGCTAAACGCCAGGACCGGCGATGTTATCAGCCTGATTGGCGCCAGTGGTTCGGGCAAGAGCACCTTCCTGCGTTGCATCAACTTCCTGGAAACGCCCAACGACGGCGCCATGAGCCTGGACAACCAGCCTATCCGCATGGTCCATGACCAACACGGCATGCGCGTGGCCGACGCCGATGAACTGCAGCGCCTGCGCACGCGCCTGGCGATGGTGTTCCAGCACTTCAACCTGTGGAGCCACATGACCGTGCTCGACAACATCACCATGGCCCCACGCCGGGTGCTGGGCGTCAGCAAGAAGGATGCGGAGGAGCGCGCCCGGCGCTATCTGGACAAGGTCGGTTTGCCGTCGCGGGTCGCCGACCAGTACCCGGCGTTCCTCTCGGGTGGCCAGCAACAACGGGTCGCCATCGCCCGGGCCCTGAGCATGGAACCGGAGATCATGCTGTTCGACGAGCCGACCTCGGCCCTGGACCCGGAACTGGTGGGCGAAGTGCTCAAGGTAATCCAGGGGCTGGCCGAGGAAGGCCGGACCATGATCATGGTGACCCACGAAATGAGCTTTGCGCGCAAAGTGTCGAACCAGGTGCTGTTCCTGCACCAGGGGCGGGTCGAAGAGCAGGGTGCGCCCGAGGCCGTACTGGGCAACCCGCAAAGCGAACGCCTGAAGCAGTTTCTCAGCGGCAACCTGAAGTAAGCCCCATAATTCATGCACCTTTGAGCGACTACAGGGCGTTCTCAATCAGGCCAGCCAAATGACGGTAGACACGAGGCTCAACATCGCCTGATAGTTCCTGACCGGTCGCTCATACCCCACAAGGAAGACTCCATGCGCGTCGAGTTCCATCCCCTGTTGTTTAAGCCAGCCACTGGCTCACTCGATACCCGTTTACACTGTTGACTAGTGAGCAGAAGAGTACACAGCTTGGTTAAGTCACAGGCACGCAGACTGCTGTCGATAGCCAAGTTGAAGAGAGCTAGATCCCGTGTCTTCTCCGCGAGCTGGAGTCTGACCCGGATGGCCCAGATATCTCTGATTCGAAGCGGGGCTTTCTCCCCGACAAGCTTTCCCTTGTTCCAAGGCTGATGGCCGTATGTAGCAATAGTGTTCATGGCTTGTCCTTCGCGTTGAGGGAGGACAAAGATGGATCAGTCACGGTGCATGGTCGCTTTCCGACCCCAAACGGTCATTGGGACTGTGGCCAATAATCCTGAATTTCATACCATGTTGCCTTGGACACCACCTCTATATGTTTCTGCTTGTCGGAAGTGAACGTGGAGTCCAGAGTGCCCATCGCTATCGAGATCCACTCGGCGGCAGACCACGTCAGCACCGATCGCATTCATTCCGCACATGCCGGCAGCACTTGCATGACATCCCACATGTTCAACCCTGGGTAGCCGGATTAGATGTTCGATACGCCAGGAGAATACAAAGGGTCCAGCGAATCGAGATCGAAAGTGACATAAACAGGGTATCTTCGCCGATAATTTCGCGGATTACCTTGAATTCGGCAGCAGGGCCCATCTTGTGAAACTCAAGGGCCTCAATCACGCGATAGCCGGCTTTTTCACTAAAGCTGCCTTCGGTTTCGGCATCCATGTGCCCCCGCATTCCGATCTGGATGACTTTTTTCGGGGCGACTAATCCTTCGTCACACATGATCTTGGTCCAAGCACCGGCCCATTCGACATTGCCCAGAAACTTGTCGCCGTAATCACTGGCGTCATAAAAGTCGTGGTGGGCGTCAAAGTGAACCATAGCCAGCGGTTCATTGGTCACCGTGGACTCGGCGCTCCTCAAGGCGCGCAGAATTGGCAAGGTCACCGAGTGATCGCCGCCAATAGAGACCGGCTTGATGCCTGCCGCTACGAGAGGCATGTAAAACTCTTGGATGTCCTTGATCGTTTGATCGTTGTGCATGGCGTTCGGCAGCGGTGTATCGCCCATGTCACAAATTCGGCACTGCTCCCAAGGCGACAGTTTGTACTCGCGATGGACTCGTCGATAGCCCATGGACACATCACGCATGGCGCGTGGACCGAAGTGCTGGTCACGCTCGTTCCAGCCATTGCCACTAGAGTGCGGTACACCTACCAGGCCTATATCGACGGCAGCCAGATCGCGTTCCATTGGGCAGCGAAAAAGTGTCGGCACTCCCCACCACGCAAACATTTCCATCTGGTCGAAATTCTTGTCAGTCATCACTTGCCCTCATCCAGTGTGCAACGCATTTGCGAAAAGCCGCGTCACGGAGCGCGGCGGATTGGGCGCGGCATGTCTGTTTGTTTTCATTGAATAAATGCGAAGTTACAATTAATTACATTGATAACCTATCAATGTAATTCGAGTTGCGGATGTGAAATTTGTGCTGTAGTTTTTCATGAAATTATAAAAACATAATTTCACGAGGCCTCGAATGTTTCAGCAATCCAAGCGACATGTCGCCAGCTATTACGCTCACAGTTGCGCCGATCACCTGGTACCTCGGGCCGGGCTGTCGGGTGAGCACGACACCGACGTCGTGATCGTCGGTGCTGGCTTCAGTGGCCTGCACACTGCGTTGCGCCTCGCTTTGGCCGGCAAACGGGTGACGCTGCTGGAAGCCAGCCGCGTGGCGTGGGCCGCCTCGGGGCGCAATGGCGGGCAGGCCATTCTCGGCTGGTCGTGTGACATGCCACCGCTGGAAGCCGCGTTGGGTTATGAACGTGCCCGGCGTCTGTGGGACGGCATGCGTTGGGCCGCCAGGGAGTTGCGTGAATTGCCGGGGCGTCATGGCTTCGACTGTGACTATCGGGCCGGGCATCTGTGGACCTCGGTCATGCCGCGCCGGGTCAGCCTGTTGACCGAATGGCAACGCGAAGCCAGTCATAAGTGGGGTCATCACGGGTTGCAGTTCATCAGCCGTGAGCAGTTGCCCAGTTGGGTGGCCAGCTATCGCTATCAGGCCGGTCTCTACGATCCCGAAGGCGCTCACCTCAACCCGCTGAAACTGGCGCTGGGCCTGGCAGCGGCTATCGAGCGTGCTGGCGGACGCATTCATGAACAAAGCAAAGCGTTGAGTTATCGAGAAGAGGGTGGCCGTTTTCGGGTGAATACCGAGCATGGGTCGATTAAGGCCGATGTGCTGGTATTGGCCTGCAACGCCTACCTGGACCGGCTCGATCCAAAACTGGCCAGTTGCGTGTTGCCGGTCGGGACGTATCAGGTCGCTACCGCCCCGCTGACGTGTGAGCAGGCCAAGGCGCTGCTGCCGACCAATGTGTGCGTGACCGATAATCAGTTTGTCCTCGACTACTTCCGTCGCACCCCTGATCACCGCTTGCTGTTCGGCGGTGGCTGCACCTATCTGGGCGGCCTGCCCAAGGACATTGCTGGTGCAACCCGGCCTTTCCTGGAGCGCGTGTTTCCGCAGCTCAAGGGTGTCGATCTGGAGTTTGCCTGGGGCGGACACATCGACCTCACCTTGAACCGCACACCGGACGTCGGACGTCAGGGTGATCGTTACTGGCTACAAGGGTACTCCGGGCATGGCGTGCTCCCGACACTGGCGGCCGCCCGCGCGGTGGCCGATGCGATTCTCGGCCAGGGGGATGAATTGGCGTTGTATCAAGGCTTGAGTAATGGCAGCTTTCCCGGCGGCAAGTACCTGGCCGCGCCGCTGGAAGCCATCGGCAAAGCCTGGTACCGACTGCGCGACAGCATTTGATGAGTCATTGACCGGAATCCCAGCCATGAACAAGCAAGAAGAAATCGCCGCGCTGGCGATCCTTATTCACGATTTGCGCAAACATAAGAAATTCACCTTGAAGGACCTGGCCGACCAGATCGGCCGTTCAGTGGGTTTTTTGTCTCAAGTCGAGCGTGGCTTGTCTCGGCCAACGGTAGCCGATCTGACGGCGATCAGCGAAACCCTGGGCGTACCGACGACCTATTTCTATAGCTTGCCAAAACCCAAGGTTCTGCCGTGGGTGACCCGGCCTGACGAGCGTCGCACGTTGTATTACGCCAACGGGATTACCGACGTGCTGGTTTCGCCCAAGATGCGGGCCTCGTTTTCGATGCTCGAAAGTCATCTGGAAGCCGGCGCCAGCAGTGGTGACAGGCACCTGACCGACAGCTCGGAGCAGGGCGGCTACGTACTCGAGGGCGAGTTGACGCTCTGGCTGGGGGATGACGAAGACCCTGTCACTTTACGAACCGGCGACAGTTTTCAGTTCGACAGTCACACCCGTTGCCGTTACGGCAACCTTACCGAGCATCTCACGCGAGTGCTCTGGGTCTACACCTGATAACAACAAAGGAACAACCAAGATGGATGCTGCCTGCTCTGATTTGCTGTCCGAAGTGCGTGCTTTTCGCCAACGCTACCCCGAGGTGCGTTATGTCGACCTGATTTCCCTGGACATTCCGGGACACTTTTACGGCAAACGTTATCCCGTTGAGATGCTGGAAAAAGTCGCGGCCGGCAGCGCGCTCAAGCTGCCCCAGAACTGTGTGTTGCTGGGCGTGCAGGGCGGGTTGTTCAAAATCGGTGACTACTGCTTTAACGACGGTGACCCGGACGCGCTGCGTCGATTGGTCCCCGGCACACTCAAACCGGTGACCTGGGAAGCACAGCCGCTGGGACAGATGCTGATCACTTCGGATGGCACTGAGGCGCCTATCGTTTTCGAACCGCGCGAAGTCTTGGCGCAGGTCCTGGATCGCCTGCGCAGCAAAGGCATTCACCCGGTGGTGGCCTTCGAGCTGGAGTTCTATCTGTTCGATAAGCAGCTGCGCGATGGGCAACCACAGTTCCCCCGCGATCTGCTGACGGACGATGCGGATGATCAGCCGAATATGCACATCGAACGGCTGTCGCGCTTTTCTCCGGTGCTCGATGAAATGGTCGAGGCGGCGCGGACCCAAGGCATCGATACCACGGTGATCACTGCCGAACTTGGTCCGGGTCAATTCGAGATTAATTTTGGTCACCTCGATGACGGTCTGCGTGCCGCCGACTGGGCCGCTCTGTTTTGCCGCAGCACTCGCGGTGTCGCCCTCAAGCATGGTTACCGCGCCAGCTTCATGGCCAAGCCTTATTTGCAGCACCCGGGCAGCGGCATGCATGTGCATGTCAGTCTGTACGATGCTGCCGGTAATAACCTGTTGGCGGCTAACCAGCAGCAACCACTGCGGCACGCCGTGGCTGGTTGTCTGGAACTGCTGCCGCACTGCATGCCGATCTTCGCGCCGAACCAGAATGCCATGCGTCGCTTGGGCGGCACGGTAAACGTAGCCACCCAAGCGAGCTGGGGGTTCGAGGATCGCGATGCGTGCTTGCGCATTCCGGAGTCGGACTCGAAAAACCTGCGTATCGAATACCGTCTGGCCGGTGCCGATGCCCACCCCTATCTGGTGCTGGCGGCGATTCTGGTGGGGCTGGAACATGGCCTGCAAGCAGGCAAAGAACCCATCGCGCCACTCAACGAAGACCGCAACAGTGGGATCGGCTTCCCGCTGGAAATGCTGGACGCCGTTCGCGCGATGCAGCATCAACCGCAACTGCGCGAAGGTCTGGGGGCTGAATTCGTGGATGTGTATTGCGAGAACAAACGCCAGGACCATCTGGCGTTCATGCAAGAGATCAGTGCTCGCGAGTATCGCTGGTACATGTAAAACCGAGGCGTACGGGTGTTGAGTGTAATGACGCTCAACACCCGTTGGTTTCTAATCGTTACTGGCGTCAGCAAAGGCCTGCATCAAGTCTTCAACCAACGCTTGCTGGGCCTCGCTCGGCTGACGGCCGCGATGGTTCGTCAGGTGAAATTGCACGTTGTGGCCCAGCCGCTGCGGTTCTAGCGGTCGTAACAATCCTCGGGCTTCCCAAGGCGCTGCGATGTGCTGGGGCAGGTAGCCGATATGGGCGCCAGAAAGAATGAAGGCCAAACTGCCCTCGACCTGCTCGGTGCGCCCGGTGCTATGGCCAGGCAGATAGGGTTCGGCAGCGTTGACGAACCGGTAGGGATATCGCACGCCGTCACAGGCATCGAGATGCGCCTGAGTGACCTTCGACACACCGAACAATGGATGACTCTTGGCGCAGTACAACTGTTGTTGCTCGCTGAACAGCGGATGGTAATCCAGCGAGCTTTGCTGTCCCGAGAAATAACCGATAGCCAAATGCAGCTGATCCTGTAGCAGACGGCGCTCGAGTTCGGCTGGCATGGCACTGAGCAGATCGATCTGCACCGCCTGATTGCGTTTGCGAAACAAGCCGATGGCGTGCGCGACACGTTCGAGCACTTGTGAGTCGAGTGACTCGGACAACCCGATGGACAGTTCGCCGAGCAACGTGTCGGCCATCCCCAGTGCCTCACCCTTGAACACCTCGATCGAGGAGAACAACTTGCGGGTGGCTTGCAGTACTCGCTCACCCTTGGGCGTCAGGTGAAAGCCCGCCTTGCCGCGTTCGCACAGGCGATACCCGAGGCGGGTTTCGAGCTTGGCCATTTGCGGTGATCCGCGGCATTGCCGAGCAAACCAATCTGCTGGCACTCAACGCCGCTATAGAAGCCGCGCGCGCCGGTGAACAAGGCCGTGGCTTTGCTGTGGTCGCTGACGAGGTGCGTAACCTTGCCCGACGCACCGGCAGTGCCACCGAAGAAATCGTCGCCATTACCCTCACCTTACAAGGCTCTTCCACCGAAGCCCAGCAGGCGATGCAGGCCTCGGCCGAACAAGCCCATACGCTGGAGCGTGAAACCCAGGTCGTGCTGACCTCGCTCAGCCAGTTGGACAACTCCCTGCAAGGCGTGCACGCCCTCGCTGTGCAGATCGCCGTCGCTGCGGACGAACAGGCCGGAACCACGCAGGAAGTGAATCAGCACATGCACCGCCTGCACGACATGACCCGCGACAACCGGCAGAATGCGGCACATACCCGCAGCAGCGGCGAGCACCTGCAGCAAGTGGCCGACAACCAACAAGCCCTGGTGCTGCGCTTCCGCCTATAGCCGCCGCCAGCTCGCAGCCGGGTGATTGCCTGGAGGCATCAGGGGAGACAGAGAGCCTTGAGATTCCGCCTCTGGCGGAATGTTTTGCCGGCAGATGGGGCTGGTTGTGATCCTCGCCCCCCGGACTGATTCAGCCAACCCACTGGGTGGTGTCGTCGAGTGCCTTGCCGAAGCGCTCCAGGATCAGGCCGACTTCCTGTTCAGTGACAATCAGCGGCGGGCAGAGGGCGACGGCATCGCCCATGGCGCGGGTGATCATGCCGTGCTCCTGAGCCCTGCCGGCCATGTAGCGGCCAAGGGTGCCGAGTGCCTGGTGGGGTGCCTTGCTCGCGCGATCGCCAACCAGCTCGACCGCTGCGATCAGGCCGCAACCGCGAATCTCACCAACCAAAGGATGATCGGCGAAATCCTGCAGGCCCGCATGAAGCTGCTTGCCCATTTGTGCTGCGTGTTCGACCAGATTTTCCTCCTCGATAATCTTCAGGTTTTCCAGGGCCACAGCGCTAGCCACCGGATGGCCGCTGCCGGTGAAACCATGGCCGAGGGTGCCGAGGGCATGGCTCTGATCGGCGATGCCTTGGAAGACTTTGTCGTTGATCAGAATCGCCGCGATCGGCTGGTAGGAGGAGGACAGTTGCTTGGACACAACCAAAATGTCCGGTTGAATGTTGAAGGTCTGGCTACCGAACATCTGCCCGGTTCTGCCGAAACCACAAATGACTTCATCGGCGATCACCAGGATGTCGTGCTTGCGGCAGACCCTCTGTATTTTTTCCCAGTAGGTGCGTGGCGGCACGATGACGCCCCCGGCGCCCATCAACGGTTCGCCAATAAAGGCGGCGATGGTTTCCGGGCCTTCGGCGAGAATCTTCTGCTCCAGTTCTACTGCCAGGCGGTCGGCAAACTGCTCTTCGCTTTCACCGGGCTGGGCGAAGCGGTAGTGGTGCGGGCAACCGACATGCAGGAAGCCTGGCAGCGGCAGGTCGAAACCACGCTGGTTACCCGGCAGACCGGTCAGGCTGGCGCTGGCAATCGTGATGCCGTGGTAACCGTTGACCCTGCTGATGAATTTTTTCTTGGTCGGTCGACCAAGTGCGTTGTTCAGGTACCAGACCATCTTGACTACGGTGTCGTTTGCCTCGGAGCCTGAGTTGGTGAAGAACACCTTGCTCATCGGGACTGGCGCCATCTCGATCAGCTTTTCGGCCAGTTCGATGCTAGGGCGGTGCGATTTGTGGCTGAACAGGTGGTAGAACGGCAGGGTATGCAGCTGCTTTTCGGCGGCCTTGATCAGGCGTTGATTGCTGAAGCCCAGCGCAGCGCTCCACAAACCAGACATCGCTTCGATGTAGGCTTTGCCTTGATCGTCATACACATAGATGCCTTCGCCACGCTCAATGATCAGCGGGCCGACTTCCTGGTGCAGGCGAGCATTGGTGTAAGGGTGTAGTTGATACTGGATGTCTTTTTCTTGCAGCGAGGAAACTGGCTGGTTCATGGCACGCTCTCAAGGTGAGTGACAAGGCATAGGGCTAGCTTTACTGGGCGAGTCGCGACGCCAATCGGGCGTACCCGCCTCAGGCCAAGTGCCTGGGACGGTTGCTGGATTATCGTCAGGTGCGCCGTTTTTTCTCCAAAACGCTCTGTTCAGGCGGGCTGCTTGGCTTTGCTGAAACCCGGCAGGGCCAGCAGCTGAGCGTCGATTTGCTTGATGATGTAAGCGCCGATAGGGAGTGCAGACGTTGCCGCGGGTGATGGCGCGTTACAGACGTTGACGCTGCGCCGGGTATTGCGAAACAGGAAGTCCTCAATCAGCTTGCCTTCCTTGGAGATCGCCTGGGCGCGGACCCCGGCCGGATACGGTTTGAGATCCTGCACCCTGAGGCTGGGGCAATATTTACGCACTTGCTGCAGATAGCCACGCTTGAACAGCGAGTTCTTCATCTCGATCAGGCCGGGGCGAAGGTTGTCTTTGAGCACCTTGAGGATGCCCGGGTTGGTCAGCATGTCGAAGATGTCAGCCAGCGAAATATCGCGTTTGCGATAGCCCTCGCGCTTGAGCGCCAATACCGCATTCGGCCCGACCGTCACACTGCCATCAATCATGCGAGTCAGGTGCACGCCGAGGAACGGCATCGACGGGTCCGGGATCGGGTAAATCAGGTGGTTGACGATACGGTTGTGCTGCTCGGGCAGCAAATAGTATTCGCCGCGGAACGGGCAAATGCTGAAGCCCGGATCCAGGCCGAGCATGCGCACTATGCGGTCGGCCATCAACCCTGAGCAGGTGACCATGAAGCGGCCGCGGAATTCGCCGGTCTTGGTTTTCACCAGCATTTCCGTGGGGTGTTCTTCCAGCCCGCTGACCTCGGTGTCGTAGCGAATCTCGCCGCCGCGCTTCTGGAACTCACGGGCCATGGCGGCGGTGACCGCGGCATAATTCACGATGCCGCTGGAGGGCACGAAGATACCGCCGATGCCACTGATGTTTGGCTCACGCTCACGCAACTGTCCGGCAGACAACCAACTCCGCTCCAGTCCATTAGCTGCAGTGCGTTCCCAAAGCGCTTTCATTCGTTGCATTTCCAGCTCGTTGGTCGCCACCAGCAGCTTGCCGCACTCGTCGTAAGGGATGCCTTGCTGGTCACAGAAGGCCTTGGTTGCCCGATTGCCCTCCAGGCAGAACTTGGCCTTCAGGCTGCCGGGCGTGTAATAGACGCCCGCGTGAATGACGCCGCTGTTATGACCAGTTTGATGGTGGGCTGGCCCCGACTCTTTTTCCAGCAGCAGCATCTTGCTGTCGGGATAGGTCTTGATCAACTGCATGGCCGTGGACATGCCAATGATGCCGCCGCCGATGATGATGAAGTCGTACATGTCGTTGCCTACGCTGCTGTAACGGTGGGTGCCGCAAGAGGGCAGGTGCAGCAGCCTGGCTGCCCTCGACATGGCGTTAAGTGGGGCCGCCCGCGGTTCACTGGCGGGGGTTGCGCAGCACCTTGGCGTGGGTGAAGTAACCACGCTGGCGCATCAGTTCACGGCGCAGCCCCGGGTGTGCGGTGAAGCGGTCGCGCCCGTGCAGCCAGAAATGGTTGTTGATCAAGACGAAACTACCCACCGGCACCGGCACCGAGAGTTTCTGTTGGCTGGTTTCGAGCGCTTCACAGAGGTCGGTCAGCCAGTTGCCTTCCTCGAAGTTCTTCGGCTGCACGAACTGGTCGATGTAGCTGATGATCGGCAAGCCCTGGTTGTCGTTATCGAAAACAGCGTGAAAAATGTCCTTGTCGACCTTCTTGCTCGGCGGTGCAGTCCAGCGCATTTCACGCCGAGCCAGTGGATGGCTGCTGAATGTCTGCAGGTGTTCCCAATCATCCAGGTGCAAGAGCAGGGAATTGCCGCCTTCCATGTTCTTTTCGTCGATCTTCATCATCAGCACATAGTCGGTGTCCTGTTCGACGAAAGTCCCATCGGTGTGCAGCTCCAGCACTCGATGGGGTTGACGCAGGTAGCTATCAGAGCGGTCGACGTTCTCCACGACGAAGCGCGCGTAGTACTGCCCGCTCATCGCATCGTAGTTGGAGCGGCCAAACAGATGGGCCACGGCCGTCGCCAGTTTCACCATGTCGTCAGCCTGCTCGACAGTGTCCAAACCTTGCGCCGTTACCAGCATGCCCCCGGTATCGCGATCAACCAGCGTGTTGATCAGGACCGGCTGCAAGCTGCCTTCGCACAACTCATCCAGCAACCTGGCGGCGCGAAAACGCAGGAAGGATTTGTATTCCAGCGCCTGTATTGGCCATTGGGCCGTCGCCGCGAGAAACGCCTCTACCGTGCTTTTGGCGAAGGTCAGTTGTAGCAGGCGCGGCGAGTACTCGCTTGGGGCGAGGGTGAAGCCCTTGAGCTCCTTGGGCAGTGGCACAACAAGATTTTTGAGGGGGGTGAAAATTGTCATGGCGTTTCTCTTGGGCAGTGAGATGGGCGAATCCAAGGGATGAGACGCAGCGATGATTTAATGTCGCCGAAATTGAAAAATATCTACATTTTAAAGATATGTCAACAAACCGATGAGTATCTAGATACTAGCGGTTCTTGTACCTCGATCCGGTACAATGGGCGGGTTATGTGAAAGGACTTGCTCAAATGGAAGCACTGATTTCCCGGGAAAACTCTGGTGTTCGCGGCTACGACGTATTGAAGCGGGACATCATTTGCGGCGTATTCAAACCGGGTGAAAAGCTCTTGATGAGTGGCCTGAAAGAGCGCTATGGGTTGGGCGTAGGACCGCTGCGCGAAGCGCTGTCACAGCTGGTGGCGGAGCGTTTGGTGGTTGCTATCAGCCAGCGCGGTTATCGGGTCGCACCGATGTCGCTGAGCGAGTTGGCGGACATCTACGATGCCCGGGCCAACCTTGAAGCCATGCTGCTGACGCTGGCGATCGAGCGCGGTGATGACGCCTGGGAGGCAGAAATTCTGGCGGGGGCGCATACCTTGACCAAGGTTGTGGAAGTCAGAAATGCCGAGGAGATGCTCAGCCTTTGGGATGCCCGGCACAAGGCCTTCCACGGGGCGATTGTCGCCGGTTGTGGCTCCGCCCATTTGCTCAAGGTCCGCGCGTCCCTATTCGATCAGGCTGAGCGCTATCGCCATCTCTGGCTGCAGCAAACGGTGTTTTCCGAAGCAGCGCTGCAGGCCAAGCGGCACGAGCATGCGGTGCTGGTGGAGGCGATTCTGGCACGGGATGCCGAGCGTGCCAGCCGCATCATGCGTGAACATTTGCTCGGCCCGGTGCCGATCATCACTGAGCTGATGAAAGCCCAGGGGCTTGCCGGCTAACGAGCCGGCAGGGCCGATTGCCAGGCAAGCCTTACTGACCTGCAACCGCAGTTCCTGCTAGCCCGCCGTGCGGCTGGCAGGTTTGCATCTCTTGCGTGCCATCTTCAGCCACTCGGCTTACACACCACACACACACACCGCTGGCGTTCGCTCTAGCCTTTTCTGGGGGGGCTTGGCCGTCACTTCATTGCGTGAGTTGCGCTTGTTCGGGTAAGTAAATTCTCCCGGAATGTTGCGGTTGTGAAATTTAAATGATAATTTTTCATGAAATTATATAAGCATAATTTCATGAGGTGTTCATGTTTCAGCAGTCCACGCAACACGTCTCCAGCTATTACGCCCACAGTTGCGCTGATCGCCTGTTGGATCGTGCCGCGCTGGAAGGTGAACACGACACTGAGGTGCTGATCATCGGTGCCGGGTTCAGTGGCCTGCATACGGCCTTGCGCCTGGCCTTGGCTGGCAAGCGTGTGACATTGCTGGAAGCCAGCCGGGTTGCCTGGGCAGCTTCAGGGCGCAATGGTGGTCAGGCGACTCTAGGGTGGTCCTCTGATATGCCGCCGCTGGAGGTAGCACAGGGCTATGAACGAGCACGGCGGCTGTGGGACAGCATGCGCTGGGCTGCGCAGGAGTTGCGTGAGTTACCCGCGCGCCATGACTTCGATTGCGATTACCGCGCCGGCCACCTGTGGACTTCGGCGATGGCGTGTCGGGTAAGTATCCTGACCGAATGGCAGCGCGAGGCCAGCCACAAGTGGGGGCACGACGGCTTGCGTTTTATCCCGCGCGCAGAGTTGCCGCAATGGGTCGCCAGCGAGCGTTATCAGGCGGGCCTGTTCGACCCCGAAGGCGGGCATCTGAATCCGCTGAAACTGGCGCTCGGCCTGGCTGCCGCCATCGAACGCGCGGGTGGTCGCATCTATGAGCAGAGCAAGGCGCTGAGCTATCGCGAAGCAGGTGATCAGTACGTGGTCACTACCGAACACGGCAGCATTCGGGCGGATGTGCTGGTGCTGGCGTGCAACGCCTACCTCGATCAGCTCGATCCTGAACTGGCCAGCTGTGTATTGCCGGTCGGCACCTATCAGGTCGCCACCGCGCCGCTGACAGCAGAGCAAGCCACTGCATTGCTGCCGAGCAATGTCTGCGTCACCGATAACCAGTTCGTCCTCGATTATTTCCGCCGCACACCGGATAACCGCCTGCTGTTCGGTGGTGGTTGCACCTATCTGGGCGGGATGCCCAAGGACATCGCCGCAGCGACCCGGCCTTATCTGCAACGGGTCTTCCCACAGCTTAAGGACGTCGAGCTGGAGTTTGCCTGGGGAGGGCATATCGACCTCACTCTCAAGCGCACCCCCGATATCGGCCGGCGTGGTGACCTCTACTGGCTACAGGGCTACTCCGGACACGGTGTACTTCCGACGTTGGCCGGAGCCCGCGCGGTGTCCGATGCGATTCTCGGCCAGCCGGATGAGCTGGCCTTGTACCAAGGTTTGAGCAACAGCAGGTTCCCCGGCGGCAAACACCTGGCAGCCCCGGTGGAAGCCATCGGCAAGGCCTGGTATGGACTGCGCGATAGTATTTGATGAGCAATCTTTTGGAGCTCCTGGCATGAACAAGCAAGAAGAAATCGCTGCCTTGGCGATCCTCATTCAGGACCTACGCAAGCACAAGAAATACACCCTGACGGAGCTGGCGGACAAAATCGGCCGCTCGGTAGGTTTTCTCTCGCAAGTCGAACGCGGTATATCGCGCCCCACCGTGGCGGACTTGACGGCGATCAGCGAAACCCTCGAGGTGCCGACCACCTATTTCTATAGCTTGCCCAAGCCCAAGGAATTGCCTTGGGTTACCCGGCCGGATGAGCGGCGCACGCTGTATTTCGCCAACGGGATTACTGACATTTTGGTTTCGCCGAGTATGTCGGCCACCTTCTCCATGCTTGAAAGCCAGCTGGAGGCGGGTGCCCACAGTGGCGAGCGGCACTTGAGCGACAGCTCAGAGCAGGGCGGCTATGTCTTGGAGGGGGAGTTGACGCTGTGGCTCGATGACGATGAGCCCGTCACCTTGTATCCCGGCGACAGCTTCCAGTTGGCCAGCCGTGCCCGTTGTCGCTACGGCAACCTCACTGAAGATCCTGCCCGAGTCCTCTGGGTTTACACCTGATTGCCTAATAAGAGATCAAAGGAAGAACAACAATGGATACTCGCTGCTTTGACCTGCTGGCCGAGGTTCGTGCTTTTCGCCAGAGCTACCCTCAGGTGCGTTACGTCGACCTGATTTCCCTGGATATTCCCGGGCACTTTTATGGCAAGCGCTACCCAGTAGAAATGCTCGAGAAGGTGGCCGCCGGTAGCGCCCTCAAGCTGCCGCAGAACTGCGTGCTACTAGGTGTCCAGGGTGGGCTGTTCAAGATTGGCGACTACTGCTTCAACGACGGCGACCCGGATGCCGGTCGTCGTCTGGTGCCCGGCACACTCAAGCCGGTGAGCTGGGAAGCACAACCGCTGGGGCAGATGTTGATTACCTCGGATGGCACTGAGGCGCCTATCGTTTTCGAACCGCGCGAAGTCTTGGCGCAGGTCCTGGATCGCCTGCGCAGCAAAGACATTCACCCGGTGGTGGCCTTCGAGCTGGAGTTCTATCTGTTCGATAAGCAGCTTTGCGATGGACAACCACAGTTCCCCCGCGATCTGCTGACGGACGATGCGGATGATCAGCCGAATATGCACATCGAACGGCTGTCGCGCTTTTCTCCGGTGCTCGATGAAATGGTCGAGGCGGCGCGGACCCAAGGCATCGATACCACGGTGATCACTGCCGAACTTGGTCCGGGTCAATTCGAGATTAATTTTGGTCACCTCGATGACGGTCTGCGTGCCGCCGACTGGGCCGCTCTGTTTTGCCGCAGCACTCGCGGTGTCGCCCTCAAGCATGGTTACCGCGCCAGCTTCATGGCCAAGCCTTATTTGCAGCACCCGGGCAGCGGCATGCACGTACATGTCAGCCTCTACGACGCGGCGGGGAATAACCTGCTGGCAGCAAACCAGCAGCAGGCGCTGCGTCATGCAGTGGCCGGTTGCCTGGAGCTGCTACCGCATTGCATGCCGATTTTCGCACCGAACCAGAATGCCTTTCGCCGTTTGGGCGGCACAGTGAACGCCGCGACGCGGGCCAGCTGGGGTTTTGAGGATCGCGATGCCTGTGTACGGATTCCCGAGTCGGACCCGCAGAACCTGCGAATTGAATATCGTCTGGCCAGCGCCGATGCCAATCCTTATTTAGTCCTGGCTGCGATCCTGGTCGGTCTGGAGAGCGGCCTGGTCACCGGCCATGAACCGATCGCGTCGCTCAACGAAGACCGCCGCAGCGGCATCGACTTCCCGCTGGAAATACTGGAAGCGGTGCGTGCAATGCAGCACGAGCCACGGATACGCGAGGGGCTGGGCGCGGAGTTCGTCGATGTCTACTGCGAAAACAAACGCCAGGACCATCTGGCCTTTATGCAAGAGATCGATGCGCGCGAATACCGCTGGTATCTGTAAGTGGCCGTTCGCTGTTCCCGCGTGTTGACGTGGTTGGGGGCAGCAAACTCTCTCCGGATTTGTTAGGTACGACTGTAGGAATCAACTATGAGCAAGCAAGTCAGCAACCCGCAGACACTCGAGTGGCAAGCACTGAGCAATGATCACCACTTGGCGCCCTTCAGCGATCACAAACAGCTGAAGGAGAAGGGACCACGGATTATTACCAAGGCCGACGGGGTCTATATCTGGGACAGCGAGGGCAATAAGATCCTCGACGGTATGGCCGGGCTCTGGTGCGTGGCGGTGGGGTATGGTCGTGACGAGTTGGTGCAGGCCGCCAGCAAGCAGATGAAACAGCTGCCTTTCTACAACACCTTCTTCATGACCGCGCACCCACCGGTGCTGGAACTGGCCAAGGCGATTGCTGATATCGCACCAGCCGGCATGAACCATGTGTTCTTCACCGGCTCCGGTTCGGAAGGCAACGACACCATGCTGCGCATGGTTCGTCACTACTGGGCGATCAAAGGCCAGCCACAGAAAAAAGTTATCATCGGCCGCATCAACGGCTATCACGGTTCGACCGTGGCCGGCGCCAGCCTAGGCGGGATGCAAGGCATGCACAACCAAGGAGGCCTGATACCCGATATCGTGCACATCCCGCAGCCGTACTGGTTCGGCGAAGGCGGGGATATGACGCCGGACGAGTTCGGTATTTGGGCCGCCGAGCAGTTGGAGACTAAAATCCTTGAAGTCGGTGTGGAAAAGGTCGCGGCTTTCATTGCCGAGCCGATTCAGGGTGCCGGCGGCGTGATCATTCCACCCGACACCTACTGGCCCAAGATCCGCGAGATCCTTGGCAGGTACGACATCCTGTTCGTTGCCGACGAAGTGATCTGTGGCTTCGGTCGCACCGGCGAATGGTTCGGCAGCGACTACTTCGCTAACAAGCCAGACATGATGACCATCGCCAAGGGTCTGACCTCCGGCTACATTCCCATGGGCGGGCTGATCGTCAGCGACAAGATCGTCGAGGTGCTCAACGAGGGTGGCGATTTCAACCACGGTTTCACCTACTCCGGGCACCCCGTGGCGGCGGCGGTGGCGCTGGAAAACATCCGCATCCTGCGCGAAGAAAAGATTCTCGAGCGCGTGCGTGAAGAAATAGCACCTTATTTGCAGCAACGTTTGCGCGAGCTGGCGGATCATCCGCTGGTGGGCGAGGTCCGTGGCGTCGGCATGCTCGGTGCGATCGAACTGGTGAAGAACAAGCAGACTCGCGAGCGTTTCGAGGGTAGGGGCCTCGGCATGATCTGCCGCGGTCACTGTTTCGACAACGGCCTGATCATGCGCGCCGTCGGCGACACCATGATCATTTCGCCGCCGCTTGTAATCAGCAAGGCCGAAATTGACGAACTTGTGACCAAGGCGCGTCAGTGCCTGGATCTCACTGCCACTGAGATCCTCGGTTGAGCTAAGCGTTAGACATTAGCTCCGGTTACCCGCAACAGATACCTGTCTCTCTGACGTACGCCTGACCTGTGCCCTTTTGGGCATGGGAAGGGCGAAGCCTTGTCTTTGTCTAGTCCGGAACCGTTACGTAGCCTGGCTTCCTGCTACCAGGTGGTTAAGTAACCACTCACTGAAGCTCCGCGCCACCGGGTCGTTCTCGCTGTCGCGATGAGTCAGCAAAGCCCAGTTGGGGCCATGGTTTGTTCGGTCAAGGGTCGTAACAACCCGTTGACGCGTGCCTGTCGACCTCAGGATGACGTGTTCGTCTCAACCAGTGGCAGGGTTCGCAGTAACTATGACGAATGGGAAGCCAAGCTGACCCGTAGCGCTTTTGGCGTTGACTGGGGGCTGAGTTACGTTGCCACGGATCTTTCCAAGAGCGAGTGCGCGAGCTATTACGGTTATACCGATGTGTGCTCGGCGACCGTGGTGGTCAGCGCCAGCAAGACGTTCTGATTGGCCTTGGCGGTCATAAAACTTGCACGCTTTAGTGTTTGCAGGTTTTACGGCCACACTCTACCTGGCACGCTGGAAAAGGCGGCATGGAAAAAGAGAGAGATTTACTGCCCGCATTTTGACCGTCTGCTTTTGGCCGATAACTGCCTGTCACGACTGACGTCCTCAGGGCGTGAAGTGGGCACGCGACCGTTTCACGATCCATGTCTGCGTAGGTTGCCCTTGCCGGTTTCTCTCTTGAGATCCCCCGTCCCAATAGCGTTCAGCATTTTCTGAAACGTCGAGCATTCGATATGACGGGGAGCAGGGCACGACGCAGCACGACGAAGCTCGTCGCGTATAGTACTGAGGCGCTTGATGGTGCGGTCCAGTTCGTCAGCCTTTTCTTCAAGCCGCTTGTGATCAATGGCAGGCTGACCGTCCGCGTCCAGCATGGCGGCGATATCGTCCAATGAAAACGCCGCAGATTGCCCGAGCGCGATCAATGACAGCCGCTGGAGTACATCCGCACGAAATACGCGGCTCAGACCACGACGACCTATCGAGCTGATAAGACCTTTTTCTTCGTAGTAGCGCAGGGTTGAAGACGGCAGACCGGAACGTCGTGCCACTTCACCGATATCCATCTCTTTCATGCTTGACCTCAAGTCGACTTGAACTTGCAGACTGCCGGGATCAAACCGCCAAAACAGGCTGAAGGCAAGGGGAAATACCGTGGGAGTAGGTGAGACAGTACTGCGCATTCTGTTTGTTGGAATGGGGGCCACGCTGATCATGGACGTATCGGCTTTTATTCAAACGCGGGTATTTGGCTTGGCGTCGCTTGACTATGGGCTCGTCGGTCGTTGGTTGGGCCACATGTTACAAGGGCGGTTTCGTCACGCCTCGATTGTGACTGCGCCCCCTGTCGGGAATGAACGCCTGGTTGGCTGGGTGTTCCATTACATCACTGGCGGTGTCTTCGCGATGGTGCTCTTCGGTGCCCAAGGGCTTGCCTGGATGTGCAACCCCTCTCTGATGCCCGCGCTGGTGACTGGTTTGATCAGTGTGATTGCACCTCTCTTCATTATGCTGCCCGCGTTCGGTTTCGGCATCGCCGCTTCGAGGACAGCGGCACCGAACGTGGTAAGACGCAGAAGCGTCATTGCGCATTTGACGTTCGGAATTGGGCTCTTTGGGGCTGGGTGGCTATTGATGCTGCTCTTTCCTACGCCGCTGTGCCTAGGGTGAGCGCCTGTGGGATTGAGGTGGCGCTCAGGGGCCGGTCGTAAGCACTGAGTGTCTGCTCCTGACCCAGGCTGTGTGAAAACGCATGCGCCGTTTTGAAGTCTGCGTTGCTACGTAAAATCTGCCAGCGTTTGGTTAATCAATAGACCGAAAATTTGCGTAGGAACGCGATTTTCGGCCCCGTCCTGACTGTCAAACTTGCTCTAAAACGTTTTCACACAGCCTCGACCCATTGCGGACATCCACCGAGCAGGGAGGCTTGTGAATCAGTTTCCGATAGTCCAGAGCATTGTCTGAACCGTGATATGCGGATGACTTTCTAACGGTTCCCATTCATCTATGAAAGAAAAACCCTGCTTCAGATAGAAGTTCGAGGCTCTCGCATTGTCGGGAGAGACGTCCAGAAAAACGCGGTCGTGCCCTTTCCCCATCGCGCGAGATTTCACTGCCTCAATCAGCTTAGCTGCCATGCCAGAGCCACGTGCAGCGGGTTCAACCCACATTCCGATCAAGTTATAGCGATTCGCGCTACTGACCCCGGCCCCTATCATTCCCACGGGGTTGTCTCCCTCGAAGGCCAGCCAGAATTCCGTTCCTGCTGACGAGGCTCGTTCTTTCCACTGTTCGTCACTGTAATTGGCGGCAGTTTGGTAACTCACACCAAACGCTGTCGGTGTGTCCAAAAGCGCGGCGAGACGGACTTGCTTCAAAAGCATCCAGTCTTTTGCTTCCGTCGATCGAATGTCCATGATCTTCCTGAAAAATTAGCGACACCTCAACGTCTCACAAGAGTGTTGAGGGAGCAACCAGGCCGTTGTTGCGCAATGGCCGCTCTTGGCCGATAGCTGCCTGTGAGGTGAACCGGGCTGGTTCTCCGAATTCAACTGTCGACTGGCCTTTTGTGTGCAATCGGTTAACCGATATCCAACTTCTTCAATCGAGCCAGGCCTTGTTTGATATGGCCGGCGTTTTCACCCATGGTCCATAGTGCTCCACGGATATTTCCGCCCACTTCC
This sequence comes from Pseudomonas sp. PMCC200344, assembly GCF_030053095.1. Lineage (NCBI taxonomy): Bacteria > Pseudomonadati > Pseudomonadota > Gammaproteobacteria > Pseudomonadales > Pseudomonadaceae > Pseudomonas > Pseudomonas sp. PMCC200344. Next base: position 2,256,448 of record NZ_CP125618.1, read on the forward strand.
TGCGCCCCTTGCTCCTCAATTAGGAGGGTCAGCTCCATAATGGCCGCCTGCAGAGCCTGCTGGTTTTCGTACAGCCTTTCCAGTACATCCGACAATGAATAGTCACCAGGCATGGTGTCGACTCCTTTCAAGAAAAACACAAGCATACTACCGGCAGTGCCAATGTCAGGCGGTTATTACAGCTTGCTTAGAAATTGCTACAAAGCGAAGAAGTCGCAGCAGATTAGCCAGTCAGGCTGGGGCGTTGGAGGACTGCTAGACCCAATCCATCACGGTAGATCACCTGAATTATGATGTGCAAAACATGAAAGAGCTCAAATACTAATAGTGTTAATCGCGAATTAATATAATGTATAAGGCTTTTAACAGTAGAAGCCTGTCGTGTTTTGAATGACTATGGTGTACACGGTCAATTGACTGTGTCACTCCCGCAGCTACGCGGATTGGACGAGCAGGTCGGTGGCCCCGGCCTATTGAAATGGAGATGGCAACATGTGCTCTTTCTATGGCGGCATGTTTCTTTTAAATGGTAAAAAGTCAAAAAATTATAAATTAGCAACAGGCGGTCAACAGGCCGCTGACCCTGACGTTTCAGCACTAGATATTCAAAGAGCATCTGAGCCTATATTTGATTGCGATTGAGAAAAATCCCCCCGATGGGCTGTTCTACGGCTACGACTGACACAGTCAAGTACCAAAAATCCCTACTTGCCGAGAATGGACTAGTTGACGGTTCCGTACTAAAAAGCGGCACAGACAATCGCGAGATTGTCCTGCTACATCCTATATTCTCATCAATAATTTGCTCTAACAAACTCAATGCCACATAAACTAGCGAGGAATGACTATGCAACTCAACGGCAACCATATTCCGACCCCAGGCATATCCTATGCTATTCATGAATATCCAGTACCTACGAATCATTTTCACGCAAGTGCTGTAACGGTGGATACGGGTCCTAACCTTGCAGGGGCCGTGAAAATGGCGGTATGGGCGGGCCTTCCAAACCAAAAATTTGAGTGTGTCGAGTATGGGGGCTACCTTGGTTTTATTTGCCGTGTAGCCCCTGAAAGTTCTAACGGGGCTTACCTTGGCTACAACACTAAAGAGAGGCTTATCTGTGAAGCTCAGTACCAGCGAGCATGGGAGCAGATGGTTGTGAATAAGATTCAGTCTGGAGGATTCGAGTGGTGTATGAGAAAGGATGACCATCTTGCATTCGTTTGGCGTGGCAATGACAACGCAAATCTAATGATATTAAGGGACTTTACCGACACATGGGGCTTCACCGAGTGGAGCCGCTAGCCTTCACAACAATTCAAGTACTTACGTACTTGAGTTACCACCCGTAACATACTCGTTCGGGTTAGCAGGCTGCTGAAAAATACTGTTTTCAGTAGCCTGCTAGATCGAGAGATATGCCAAGCAGAGTTGACGCAAGACCTGACCCCTTGACTTGCAAAGCCTCAAAGCCTGACCCCAAAATCCAATCCCAAAAAGACGCTTGTTGAAACCTCTAATAAGGGCCTATTCCTGAATCCAGGGAGACCGTTAGCTGCTCTCCACTCCTTAATTGCCCTAGTGATTTTGTCGGCTGAAATAGTCAACGGCATCGACGGGACGGCTCGGTCATACGGGCCACCTAAAAGTGGGTTGCTTAGTACCTGCTACATCATATGTATTAAAAGCAATGAAAGCCTTATTTTATGGGGCCTGCAGCAACCTATCTACCCAATCCATCATGGGGCTGCTTTCGACCCAAAACTGACGGTGGCGACAGGCAGAAATCGGTAAGCGTCCGGCCATGTCACCTTCAAAACTCCAGCATTAAGGGCGATGGTGTCCGCGTATTTTTAAGCGGACGCGATCACCCTTAATCGCCAGGATTTCCATGCGCCAACGAAGCTCTTATCCCAAACCGTTCAAAGCCCAGGTCGTTCAGGAATGCCTTCAGCCCGGGGCCACCGTTTCAAGCGTTGCCATCGCTCACGGCATCAACGCCAACGTCATTCGTAAATGGCTGCCGCTTTACCGGCATACCTCAGTTGCCGCGTTGCCTGCGTTTGTCCCGTTGAAGGCTCCGCCTAAGCGGCCGTCGGAGGCATCGGCGATCATCGAGATACCCGTTGGCGAACAAGCCATCGCAGTGAAGTGGCCAGTTTCCGATCCTGATGGGTGCGCTCGATTTATTCGAGAGCTTGCCAAGTGATCCGCATAGACGCCATCTGGCTCGCCACCGAGCCCATGGATATGCGCGCGGGTACCGAGACTGCGCTGGCCAGAGTGATCGCAGTATTCGGTGCGGCGAAGCCGCACTGTGCTTATCTGTTTGCCAATCGCAGGGCTAACCGAATGAAAGTCCTGGTTCATGACGGAATTGGTGTTTGGCTGGCGGCACGGCGGTTGAACCAAGGCAAATTCCACTGGCCAGGCATTCGCCAAGGTTGCGAGATGGAGCTGGATGCCGAGCAACTTCGGGCGTTGGTGCTCGGTCTACCTTGGCAACGTGTTGGCGTTGGCGGCGTAATTACACTGCTTTAAAAGTTTTAATTTTGCTTCTTGGCCTACTGCCGTAGGCGGTCTGCTTTGGTAAAATCCACGGCATGACTTCCTTGCCCAACCTCGACCAAATGACCCCCGACCAACTGCGCGCCCTCGCTGCGCAGTTGATGTCGAAGGTCGACACCATGGGCAGAAAGATCCACCGCGATCAAACCATCATCGAACAGCTGACCCACGAGATCGCGATCCTCAAGCGGCACCGGTTTGCCAAACGCAGCGAGCAGATCAGTCCTGAACAAGGCAGCTTGCTCGACGATCTGCTCAACACCGACCTTGAGGCTATCGACGCCGAGCTGACGGCACTGCTTCCGGCTCCTGCTCCAGAAGAGGCGCGCCAAAAACCAAAGCGCGCGCCACTGCCGCCGCAGTTTCCACGCACCGTCATTCATCACGAACCAGAAAGCACTCAGTGCACTTGCGGCTGCCAACTCCAGCGCATCGGCGAGGACATCAGCGAGAAGCTCGATTACACGCCGGGCGTGTTCACTGTTGAACAGCATGTGCGTGGGAAGTGGGCCTGCCGTCAGTGCGAAACACTGATCCAGGCACCGGTACCGGCCCAAGTGATCGACAAGGGCATCCCAACTGCGGGCCTGATCGCGCATGTGTTGGTGGCGAAGTTCGCTGACCACTTGCCGCTGTATCGGCAGGAGAAAATCTTCGGACGCGCTGGTTTAGCGATCCCGCGCTCCACACTAGCTCAATGGGTTGGACAAACAGGTGTACAGCTTCAGCCATTAGTTGATGCCTTGCGAGAAGCCGTCCTGGCGCAGCAAGTTGTCCACGCCGATGAGACGCCGGTGCAGATGCTTGCGCCCGGAGAGAAGAAAACTCACCGCGCTTATGTCTGGGCTTACTGCACCACGCCGTTTTCGGCGCTTAAGGCAGTGGTTTATGACTTCAGCCCGAGCCGCGCCGGTGAGCATGCGCGTAACTTCCTCGGCGCGTGGAATGGCAAGCTGGTGTGCGACGACTTTGCTGGTTACAAAGCTGGGTTTGAGAAAGGCATGATCGAAATCGGCTGCATGGCTCACGCCCGCCGCAAGTTTTTCGATCTGCATGTCGCGAATAAAAGTCAGTTGGCAGAACAGGCGCTGCACTCGATTGGCGGTTTGTACGAAGTTGAGCGGCAAGTGCGAGACATGAGTGATGGAGATCGCTGTCGAATACGGCAAGAAAAAGCGGCGCCGCTGGCCAAAGCACTGCACGACTGGATGTTGGCCCAGCGCGATCTTGTGCCCAATGGATCAGCAACGGCCAAAGCCTTGGATTACAGCCTTAAACGCTGGGTAGCGCTGACGCGCTACCTGGTCGATGGGGCGGTGCCCATAGACAACAATCCAGTCGAAAACCAGATCAGGCCGTGGGCACTTGGACGCTCGAACTGGTTGTTTGCTGGATCGCTTCGCAGCGGCAAACGGGCAGCGGCGATTATGAGTTTGATCCAGTCGGCACGTATGAATGGGCACGATCCGTATGCCTATCTCAAAGATGTGCTGACGCGGCTGCCGACGCAGCGGGCGAGTGAGATCGACCAACTGCTGCCGCATCAGTGGGTATCTGCCTGAGTCATGCAAGGTGACTTCGGCGGACGCTTACAGAAATCGGGCCAAAAGCGGTCGTTCAGTAAAGAGGGAGAAATTTCCAATATGTGTTTTTATCGCAACAGATTAAAGCCCGCTCTTAGCGTCCGAGTGGGGGCGGCCCATAAAGTTCGGTTTCCCAGTCTTCAAGAGGTGGCGTCACTTTGAAAGATGGGTCGCAGTAGGACCTTAGGTAGTCAGTCGCTCTCTTTTGGGCGTGGGTGAAATTGAGCACATTCCCTTCACTGTCCATCTCTATCACGTTCGCAAATATTGCGAACACCATCTCGATTGCACTTGGTTCTGAGCCATAAACGTCCAGGTACTCCACGTTTTTTAGCATGTAGTGGGTTCCACTTGCCATGAAGTATGCAAATGTTCGGAGTGCCCCACTGAAATCGTTACTTAGCTTTTTCATATAATTTTTCGTAGTAAATATACTGGTTTGATTGAGGGGCGAGCTCTAACACGTCCCGAGCAAAAAGAAAGGCTTGTACCGTTAACCAGGATCTAAGAATACACAACAGTACCGGGCGGCAATTTTATACCGCGCAGAGAGCGGTAACAGACCCCATTCCCATACACAAGGCCCGCATCCAGGGCTTGAGCTTTAAGCACTAACGCTCGCAGCTTGTGGACGAGTCGAGCTAGTCGCTCCCTGAATAACAGCGGTTGAATTGGCCGCCGTGGTTGCCTGGGGTACTGAATTTCACCTAGATATTCCCGCCAGCTTGTGGGTCGCTGATATAGCGCCATTTCGAAATTATTCAAAATTTCCACCGCGTTATTTAGATCGTCACTTCTGAGGCAAAATTTTACGTTCATTGACGTAATGCTTATCCCTGCATCTCTTTGAGCATATTGTTCAAAAGCAGGAGCTATCAGGTAAAAATAACCAAGCGAATGAAAGCAATCAGATCTGAAAACAATTTGGTCTTGAGACTCTAGCCGCCACAATTGCTCTGTTTTTTTCGAGGTGTATAAACCGATGATGTGATGCATGTGACTATCCTGATTACTGACACTCTTATTGGTGACGGCAAGCTCAATACTTTGCGAGGACTCAGCATAGCGGCCCATGCCATCCATTTGCCACGGTTTTGTCTGCTTCTGGCCCAGAGTGTGTAAAAACGCTTCGCCAAAATTGAAGTGTGCGCGTCTACGTTAAATCTGAAATTTATTGGCCCGTCAGCAGATGTGGATTTCGCGTAGAAGCGCGATTTCCAGTCCGGCTTTGAGTACCTGTCGCGCTCAAAAACGTTTTTACACAGCCTCGGCCGGTTGCTGCCTTTTGCGAACGACTGCATAGGGTCGGTTAGCGACCACCACGCACCGTGACTGATCCACCCTTGTCCTCCCTCAACGTGGAGGACAAACCATGAAGATCATTGCTACATATAGTCGTCAGCCATGGAACAAGGGAAAGCTAGTCGGACAGAAAGCCCCGCTCCGAGTCAGAGATATCTGGGCCATTCGGGTAAGACTCCAGCTCGCGGAGAAAACACGGGATCTGGCTCTCTTCAACTTGGCCATCGACAGCAAGCTGCGTGCCTGTGATTTAACCAAGCTGCGAGTCCGAGACATAGCCCATGGGGAATATGTGTCGTCACGGGCCATCGTGATGCAGCAGAAAACCCAGCACCCAGTGCAATTTGAAATCACAGAGCAAACCCGAACAGTTCTGGAGGCTTGGATGCATCAGGCCCGCCTCCGCAGCGAGGACTTCTTGTTTCCGACCCGGTTGCACGGCTCAGACCATCTATCCACCAGGCAATACGCTCGAATAGTCAAAGCGTGGGTGACAACCATTGGCCTTGACCCAACCATGTACGGTACTCACACGCTCCGGCGAACCAAGGCATCGCTGATCTATCGCAGGACGAAGAACCTGAGAGCTGTGCAACTCCTGCTTGGTCATACGAAGCTTGAAAGCACTGACAGATACCTGGGTATCGAGGTCGATGATGCCCTAGAAATGGCTGAACAGACGGAGGTGTAATTCCTCTGCGATGGTCGCAACTAAACTGTCGCCAATAGCTGCCAGTGAGGTGAACCGGACTGACTAACCGAATTGTAAGCGCTCCATAAACCCCACCTGCACATGAAGCGCCGATTCAAGGATGCTGAGTTCCCATTTCTCGCTCGGATCGACCGATCCGCCGGACGGTCTGTTAGTCGTTACGTGTCTGTTCAAGCCGCTTATCAAGCTCGCTTGGCGGCAAGTTCGGCGTCGAGTGAAGCGTCAGCCAGACGGCCCGCAGAATGTTGATCGCGGCCATGTTCAGGTGTTGTTCGGCGGCGTGCAGGGCCAGTTCGGCTGCCAGGCGCTTGTCGGCAGCACTGAGGTGCGCCGTTTTGTGGGTCATGTCCGCATCGACGTTGGCCAACAGCCCCTGGAGTTCCTGCACCGCCTGATCCGATGCCTGACGCATGTCCGCCAGCAGGCGGCTGGCTTCGGCAGGCGTCATGGCCAAGGCGCGGACGCTGCGAAAAGTCAGGCGGGCGGGCAAGGTGGCCAAACTGAACCCCGTCGAAATTAACTTGCCAATCATGCGAACAACTCCTGTAAACGAGTGCTTCAGCAGCGTATCAGAGTAAATCGCAAAAAAATGTCTGCTCATCGCTTGCCAGAATCAACTCTCCGCCTCTTTTTGGCATCAAGCGTCTGATCGTCGTCAGAACCCTCGAGCGATGCGCCCATAGGCACTTTGGAGTCGGATTCAGGCAGCCTTGGCAAAGGTGTTGCACCTAGCCGATGTCCAATTTCTTCAATCGAGCCAGGCCTTGTTTGATATGACCGGCGTTTTCACCCATGGTCCACAGTGCACCACGGACATTTCCGCCCACTTCCTGTGCCCCTTGCTCCTCAATCAGCAGGGTCAACTCCATAATGGCCGCCTCTAAGGCCTGCTGATTTTCGAACAGCCTTTCCAGTACATCCGACAGTGAATAATCGCTTGGCATGGTGTCGATTCCTTTCGAGAAAGCTCAAGCATAGCAGCGACAGTGCCCCCAATTGGAACCTGCAATAGGTTGATTGGAGTATGGTCAATTGATGAAGCTGTCACCGGCTACTTTCGACCCAAAGCGGACAGTGTCAGAAAGCACAATTAGCCAAGGGTGGTTGGGAACACTGACAAATTGTGAGGCGCAGGCGTATAAATGTGGAGTAACGACAGCTCTGGGTTCGTTTGGGATTTGAATGGACGATCTTTCCGATATTGAATGTGTAAACCTCACGGTGACCAAGCGAGAGCTTAGGTATCTCATTGCATGTGGGCCAGCTCTCGCGCAGCACATTCCGTCCGAATCACTCCCTACATATTGTGGAATGACGAAAGACGAGATCATCGCCGTAACACTGAGGCTAAGGGCGTTAGCGGATAGCCTGGGCATAGACATGTGATCAGCATCGTTAATGACGTTGGATTGCGATCTCAGAGACATGCTGCCGTGCGCTGTCCAGCGTCCGCTTCTGGCCGTTTTCAGCCCTTAGCGACAGACAGAAATCGGCCAGAAGCGGTCATTCCTCCTGCCTACAAAACTAGGGCTGATTCGGAGTCCGGTATTTGGATTCTTCTAAGCCTGCTACGTCCAGCCGAGGCTCGGTCTTTCATTGCTGCATCTTAGGGTTTAGAAACGTCCAAAACAAACACATCAATTAGTCCTGCTAACTCTGGCGGCATCGTTTTCTCGATGCTGTTTTTCAGCTCCTGAGCGGTGTTGATAGTTCTGTTTTTAATTCCTGCGACGTTCACATTTCGGCCAAACCAGATCACAAGATAAATGCCTTGGTGTTCAGCGTCGGGGTGGATGGAGTAGCGCGCATATAATTGCGCCGCCGCGGCAGTGTATAACTCTCTATGCCACTGACCTTTTACCTCAATCACAAGCAGCCGTCTTGTACCGCCAATCAACTTTGTCGCCGTAAAATCGCTGCGGTTAGCACTCTTCAGCTGGTGCTCCGGCGTAATTGCGATGCCTTGCGGTTTGAGTATTAGGCTGAGACGTTCAGCAATGATCTCGGTAGCTCGTACTTCATTCAAGTGCTTACCATCGTCGTAAAAGCGATCCGCGGAGTTAAATTCACCACCATTTATTGCTTTCTGAAAATCTTGAAGTTCTTGGAGGACAAGTTGGCGCAAGCCCTCAACATTCACCACCATGTCGCGATCCAGGCGATCGACGATTTCCTGTGGCGTCGGCGGTTCAAAATCCCTCCGTGCTTTCTGACTGATTTTACCAGCACGTATGCTCTTAAGATCGTTGTACATGTCTATGAACTTCGGATCGGCAAGAAGGCGATCAATGACACGGACGGCGTCATCGGAGACATCTAAATCGATTAACCAAACGATTTCTGTCAAAAAGCGGTATGCATTTTCTTCGCTGGGGCTTCCCGTACCCCAATGGCTCGGTAGGTCCACCTTCGGCCACTTGTCAATAAAGGCCTCTAGAACAGCCACTACTTTGCTTAATGTGAGCTTGGGCCAATGGGAGTGTTCGCCATAGTTAAATCGCCCAGAGCGATCATTAAGCGAAAATATGGTGTCCTTGTCGGTTTTGAGCCAATTCCAGTATGTTTTAGGAGTTTCCTCTAAAAAATAAAAAGCGCGCACGAACCAAAACACGCGCCTTTTTTCGAGGTCTTCATCACCAGTCGGGCTGGGCCACGCGGACATGAAAGTTGAGCAACGCTCTGCAATGATTTTTTGAAGGGCATCGCGATCACCGAACTCGGCCGCAATTTCAAAGAGCGTATCAAGCGATCCGAGCGCCAAATCAGGAAATCGGTTAAGCCATTCTATTGAGATTGCCGCTCGTAGATGGCTGAAAACCTCATCACCGCGTAACAACCAAATATCGGGATGTTGACAGCCCTTTTGTGCGAGTTGGGGCTCGACGTACTGCCGGAGAAAGGTTTCGGCACTTCCCGCGGAGGCGAAAATCAATCGGTTGACTTCATCTTTCAGCGCTTGGCGTTCTTCGTCGGGCACGGCACTGTAACCCATGTCAAGATTAGTACGCAGTGCGTTCAGTAACGACAGATCGACATTTTCCAGGTTCCCGTCGCTGCGCATGATTTCCAAGCAAGCTGCAAAAAGAACAGGTTCAGTATGTGCGCCCTGCGATGCACACTGTAATTCCGCAAGCCTGAGCAGATTAGGGACATCGGGAGCAATGAAATCTAGGCAGTTTCTGAGAGCTTTACGAACGAGCGCTTCATCACCGAACTCATGCTCAATTTTATCGGGGTCGTTAAGAGCCAAATGAGCAAAGCGCGCAAGACAAAGCCAATGCCGACCACTTTCAACAAGCTCACGGTTGTCTCGCAAATACTGGATGTTTAACTTATTGATGTCGTTTTGTTCTCGGTGGCGGCGTTTCATCCTCCGCCTATGAGCAAACATACTTTTTTGTTGGGATTGTGCAGATTGCGCGGCAGCTCTGTTGAACTTTGCCCACTCACGCATCAAAGAGGATTTCTCCAATGCCTGTTCACGCATGTGCCGTCGCAATTTATTTGGGCCTCGCAGTGTTTCACTTTGATGAAAGTTATGCATTGCGATATAGCTCGCCCACAAGGCTGGGTTATCAATTTCAAATGCCAGATCGACTATAAAATTGTAATCATTGGATTGAAAACGAAGGCCCGAGTGAGAGTGAAAATCAAATTTCTGTATTTTAGTCTCGAAAATATCGTCGCTGTTGGTAAGGTTTCCAAGTGCTTGTGCCATGATCCCTTGACGCAAACCATCGTCATCTTGAAGCACTTGAACTGCCTTGCTCTGACCTGCTGATTTCTGCTCATGAAAAATCAGATTTTCGATCCAATGCCAAACTCTTTTCGGGGCAAAATGAGGCATTGCCAGGTCAAAGTATCGATCCAGCATTAGGCCTATAACCTTGCTGATCCCAATTCGACAATCACATTCATAATGTTTTTTTTTGCATGTGCAAACAAGGTCTTTGGTTAAGTCATCAAGTAGCCACTCGATTGATATCAAACCAAGCTCGCCAACTAAGCGCTTTATGAAATAACGCGTACCGATTGTGGATTTGTAAGGGTCTTGATGACTAGGGTAAAGGTTTGAGCAGACTCGAAAGAAGCTGGCGAGGTAAGCTAAACCTAATACTTCTGCGCCGATAGCCGTAAGGATGGTTACCGCAATTTTCAGAGAGGTATGACTGGATTCAGAGACTAGGACTGCTAAATCGGCGCGATGGTCATGGCCCGACAGATCGAGCAGACATCTGCTAGCCAACAAGCGAGTGTGTTCGCTTTCGCTTGAGTTCAACAAGAGTTGACGCAGTTCTTGTGTCAGTTGCGCAATCGCTGGTGACCCCGTCAGAAGCTCAAGAATTAGATCACGCCAATGCCCATCACTGCCGCTCGCTAGCAGGGGTTTAATCTCTGTCATAACCTCTTGGGTGAAGAAACCTGAAGCACTGAACCGGCGCCAAGCATCGCCTCGGCGGAAATAGGGATCCTTCGTTTCGACGTCTTTCAGACCCTGTATAAGTAGACGTTTTGAGGAGTGTTCAAGTTGAGAGGGATCACCGTTCGCAAGCACCGCGTAGGGGTCAAGCTCAATAGCAATCTCTTGAATGGATCTGTTGCCTAGCGCCGCGAGCCAACCCAGTAATCCCCGGAGCTCATCTCGAACTAAGTTGTTCGGAGCGATGATAGGTAGGCATTTATGTAATGTCAGAGGATCAACCGGATCAGAAATCCGCTTTGCAAGGTAGTCTGCCGCACAGTATTCAGCAACGATCTTGTGAACAGGCCGATGCTGATCCGCACTGTCTCCAGGTTTGAAAAGTCGAGTTGCCAAGATGCCTTCAGCTACTGTGTGTTTGTCAAAGAGTGATGCCAGTAGTGGATAGATCCGATCTGCGGTTAACTCGCTCGTCCCTATGCCTTCTGCTCCGGACAGCAAAAGCTTGGCGAACACTTCGGAGGACAGAGCAACCCTTTGTGTGCTGGATAGCGTCTGCGCTACATTGACGTTAGCTTCCTTCGCCAGCCGCTCGACAGCTTGTGAAAATATATTTCGTTTATCTGTGAAGTGTCTGCCGCTTTCCATATAAGCATCTGCAAACATCTTGAGAAATTGGGGATTAGGGAGTAACGCTCCTAAGTCGAATCGAGACACTTCCGCTTGGAACTTTGAAAATTCCTCACCCCGAACATGATGATGAAAAATTTCCCGCTGTTCTCCCTCTTCAAACTCGCAAAGCCTAACCACCAGCGGTGAGCATCCTAGATAGTCTTCGAATGCGTTTGTGGCAGCTGTGCCCCACTCGCTGGATCGGCTAGAAATGATGACGCGTGTTGGCTTTGCTTTTCTGGCGTTAGCAAGAAGGCTGTGAATACCCGTTTGATCGAGTTTGGCCAACTCATCAAACGCATCGATCACGAGTGGGTTATTCTCGGCATCGGCCCCCAAGTGTTTGAACTTGTTTGCGGTAACGGTGGAAGTTCCCAGCTGTCGGGCTAAGCTTCCCATAAGTTCAGTTTTTCCGCCTCCGGGCTCTGCTAAGACAACAACGTAATTTGAAGCCGCCAGCAACGCTTCTTCAGTGTAAATGCTGTCTTTATTGGAGAGGCTGCGCGGAAGGTAGAAAGTTGAATTCATAGGATAAATTCTGCGTTTTGTATTGCACCTTGTTTTCGGTGCTATGTCATTTCAGCCAGGTCAGTTTCACTGACTGTTCCTGCTGATGATAGTACGCCATTTCAATCTAAAATTGGGCTTTGCAAAAGTTCTGGCGATCGGGTTTTTCGGTACGGTGCCAATCTCAACAAAAGCAATGCCTGATCATAGGTTCGTGGTGCGATTTGCGTTTGCACTCTAAATTGCCTCCAATTTAGTAGACAAGTCTCAATGACCGCTTTTGGCCGTTTTCTGCCCATCCCAAGAGGCACAAAGTGACCCAGAGCGGGCACTAACGATCAGGTAAACGGCAGGCAAAAGCGTACCGTTTGACTGTCTGGCAAGCCAAGTGAGCGACGTTTGCGTATTGTTAAAAACCATATACACAATTGCCTAGTAAGTCGCCAAAGGCGTTAGTTAGCGTGCCTATGGCAGTAATAACGATGCCTAGTGCAACATTATTACCAATCCTCCGTTCTTCTGCTGTCGTGATTATCGGCGTGCCGTCGGTGTGGAGGTCAGCGAAGCGCCCAGCGCCGGATTGTGACTTATAAACTCCGCTTGAAAACAGAGGTGACATAGTAAAAAGCAGGCCGACCACTATAACCACCGCGCCAAATCGATTCATCCACGACCAGTTTTCATTAATTAATGAAAAAGTAATTCCTGCGCCAAAGGCTGCTAAAGAAATAAAAATTAAGAAACCCTTAGAGGCGAGGGGTTTTACTATTGAATCGAGTATATGCCTGTCTGGATGTCGGTTTTGGGTGAACACGGAGCATTCCTTTGGCTACTAACGTTTGGTTAAGGGGCGGGCTTTAGCCCGTCCCAGTGAGCGAAGCGAATGATTTGAACCATTTGTTAGGTGGTGTGAACGATGTCGGCTGTTACAGACAGAGTTGAAAAAGCTCCTCGCCCAGGATCTTCAATGCCTGAATGGGCATAGCACTTGCTCCAACCTTGAACAATTTTAAAGTAGCATTGCCTTTTTAACTTCAGCTCCTTTATTTCTGTGATCTCGAACATCGAGCCTAAACCCAGAAACGCCTGCTCATCGGCTCGGAATGGTTGAAAGAGACCAAATGAACTCCAAGAAACTAAAAGCGACCACACTCTAACTAGTAGGCGCAGGTCGTTGTCAACGTCACTCCACCGGACAATTGGCATTGCCTCGTTGTGTGAAACTAGCTTGTTTCTGAATAATAATGTCTTGGAGTTTTCGTTTGTAAAGAGGCCGGATTTTATTTCCATTGCCGAGTGGATATAGTCGACTTCTTCTTTAGTGCACGCGCCGTTAGAAAGTATTAATGGAGAGGCAAGCTCCCATAACTTGCGCAATGAGTTGTCGCGTTTGTCTTTGCTTACAAGCTTTCCAATAATTGTGAATACACCATAGATTGAGCCGAGATACCATTGAGCATAAAAACCACTGTCTTTGAATGGATTGTTTTTTGTTTCTACATTTTGAAATGCATACACCATGGCTCGCCATTCGATGAGTTCAAGAATTAATTCATCAATGCCCTGAGGATAGTTTCCTTGCTTAAAATCATCGCTATTTTTCCATTCTTTCAATTTTTCCAGTTCACTTAGCCATAAGCCCCGAGATTCCTCACTGTGTGCGCTCTCAAACATTTCCTGATAATGGCTTATGGTTGAGTTAATTTCTTCAAGTGTCTTCGCTTTGTTTGTGAGAGCGACAACATACTCTTTAGCTTCTTCTACAGTGCAAAACTGCATGTGCGGCTCCACCTAACGATTGAGCTAAGGGGCGGCGGCACGCCGTCCCAGCGAACGAAATGAGCGATTTCAGCGCCTTATTATCTCTTCACCATGTTTTTGTTCAATGAACTCAATAAAATCATCTAGTGGAGTCTTGGCCATATAATATCCCCTTTTTTTTTGGTAGCACCAGCCTGACTGCCGTTGACCTTATCTGTTGCAGACCTAAATTTGGATCCTGGTTCAATTGCCCAGTATCTTCCGAATCGCTCGAGCAAAACCCACGTCGAACAACGTCCGTCCGCGCTCATTGACAATTTCGCCGTGGCTACCTTCCCGCAGACCGCATGTTTCCAAGTGTTCGGGCGATATCGCCTTCAGCAAGGCTTCGTACTCAGATGGGGTCAGTTGCGCAGCAAGGGCGAGCACTGCAACCTGCGCTCCAGGCGCACTCGCAATAGTTGCCCCCAGTGGACGCCGATCCACCGTAACTTGCGTGTTGGCCTTCAGGACGTTGAGCTGTGCCTTGAGCTTATCTCGCTCGGCAATAATGGCTTGCATGATGGAGCGAATGGCTGGATCTTCAATACGCATCAGATATTCGTGGCTCGCGAGAATCTTTGCCGGTTTGGGCGCGGGCGGTCCCGCGTAGGCGGCCCAGGCTTCGATGAGCACTCGGTAGTCAGCAGACTGAGCATTGTAGAGCGCTCGGCCCTTTATGATGCCATCCGCTTCTGCCAGACGGCCGATGGCTGGCAGCAAGAAGTCTCGAGAGCTGGTCTCATACTGCTTGCGGCAAAGTTCGTGCATCTTAACTAGGTTGGCGCGCCGGTTTGATCGCCCGCCCTTAGCGAGTAAAACTTCCAAGATCGCGTCCGGGTGGATGTCCGTTTTGCCATTCATGTTTCATCTCCCGCGAGGACTTGGTGCACGGAAAAAGCCGCCTGAACGCCTTTTTTCGTCGGTAGTAGAGTAGACAGGTCAATATCGAAGTGGTGACTGAGGCTCACGCCCGCATCAATCAAATGAATGACTTGGCGTTGACCAAGTGCGGGATTTTCAGGGTTCATTTTCTGCGCAAGGTGGCGCATGAAAGCATTGCCGGCGAGAAGTTGCTCCTGTTCACTTAACAGCATGAACAGGGGAGAAAGATCCTCGCGATAAAGGGTCGCGTCGAGCAATTGGCTGCGACGGAATATTGCTTTACCCGGCTCTAGGTCGGGGTAGACCTCTACGCTTTCGCATACGCCCGCTAGCTGGAGCAACTCCGATTCCGTCTCTTCAAAGACAATATTCGCATCACCCAACGTGCCAGCGGCAACCAATTGCGTACCATCGCTAGATGGTGCATTAAGGGCGTCCTTACATCGTTCGATGAGGCGCCAGCAGGCTACCAAGTCCTCGGCAAGGTCGCTGAAACGCTTCATGCTTTTTTCCCACATTCGTTCTGCCTGCCGGTATGTGTCGATCCGCGCAAACGGTTGGTTTTCTTCCTCGGCGTCAGCTCGTTGTTTTTTCAGGTCCTGCAGCGTTTTTTCGTGGGCAATACAAATGTTACGCGCCTCGTCAAAGTGGTAGGCGAGTGTATTGAAGTGGGCAGCCAGTGCAGGCAGGTGGTGCGGTTCAGTTACGAACCAGCGGCAACGTACGCAATTTCTGCTCCCGCCTGGCACGGGGCCATGTTTTTTCGAGCAAAGTGAGCCGATTTGAGGGCCACCGTTGTAACAGCCGCCCACCGAGTCATTTTCTTCGATTTCGCTGGTGTTGCCGCCTACCAAGCAAAGCCCGTGGTGCATTGGCATCCAGCCGACTGCGTTCCGCGCGGCCGGATGCTGGGGGATAGCTGCGGCAATACTGGAAACGCTGTTGCAGATGGTTTTATTTAAGAGTTCGCCATATTCGGTGTCCAGAAGAAAGTTTTGAATGCTCGCTTCTTTGTTCGCTTCCAGTCGTTCTACTGCCTTGAGTAACACGTCGTTGATATACGTCGCGCCAGGCTTGGTGTAATACAACGTCATCAGTAAGCGGCTGTGGCCTACGAGTTTTTGTAGGATGGGGAACGGCACCAGCCCCTCCAGGGCGAGCGCGGTGATGAGTGAAACTCGCAGGCTATGCAAAGGAAAAAGAGTTTTCTTCGAGGATAACTTTCGCTCTTCTAGGGGAGGGAGAAATCGTATCGGCTGCCCTTTGCAGTGGGTTTCTCCACGCTCGATTAGCCGCAGTTCGAGCGCCTCAAGCAAGTTAAACCAAGGTTTCTCTAACGAATCTAAGGTCAATGGAAGATGGCGTTCGCTCGCCCGCGATTCCGCCAGACGGAACAGAAAGCAAGCATCAGAATAACCGGCCAATTGCAGTGCGCTCTTGGCTTTGATGTGACGGCCATCTAGCTGAGTCCAAGAAGTACGCTGCGAGATGGGGTTGTACTTTTCTTGCCAATTGCGCATCTTTTCAAGCCAGTAGTACACATCCTGATGCACTGATCCACCGAATGCCCACGGAAGTAAATAGCCTTTGTCGGGACCGTGCTTGGCTATATCGGCGGTCTTATTGGTGTTGATATACAGTACAACCGGAACTCCTTCGCTATCGGCGAGCTGGCTGGGGTAACGGAACACACCTTGTTGAATTGGTCTACGTTCACTGCCCTGGGCGAGTCGGCCCTTGTTTGGCTCCCAAGTTTCCCTTGCGTAGCGCCGAGTATCAGCTTCGCCCGAGTCGAGCATACGGATCTGGAAGGTGCGGAGCGGCAAGATAAGCTTGACCAGCAGTGCTACCCAGCGAACCGGGCTCCACATTTCTAAGCGACTCCCATTCTTTGCCGAACGCTCACGCCATACGCAATCCGGGTCGCTCCGATCAATTTGCTCCTCGATTACCTCGAACCAGGCAGGCCCACCGGGCCCGCACAGACCAGCTACTTCGCTGAGTCCACCTTGGGCCCAATGCCAGTCACGAAAATGCGGCCCTGCGGCAAGTATTTGCCGCAGTTCCTCGATGTAGCCGTAGGGCAACGGTGAATGCACACTTTCGTCTAGTTTGCGTAGACCAGCGAATGAGAGGCGGGACACAGGATTGTGGAAGCCGGTTAAGACTACCGGTTGATCGTTGTGCCCAAGTTCACTGAAATTCCGCAGCAGAACGAAGTTTAGAAACGCGTGAATATAGTTGTTGTACCTAACACCTCTTTCCGAGTCGGGGCACGTCATCCGGTAGAAGTCAGGCAAAACTGACTCTCTCGCTAGAATTACCGCCGGATCGAGCGGAAGATTCTGTTGGATAAGAAAACGTTCTAGGAAGGCTACCAACCCGCTAAGTTTGGCGCTTACGTCAGTCATCTCACCCTTTAGCCAGTCAACAGCTAAGATGCGCCAAACGGTCAGTTCCGGGTATTCGCGTTCGACCCACCCAAGCGCCGTGTCCGTTTCACGTGTAACTCCTACTACCTTTGCGGTCGGAATGCTGGAGGGCTTTGGCATCATTTTGGTTCTGGCAGCCATGAGAGTCCCTCAGTCGTTGTGTCCCATACCGGGCAACGATAAGTCAGATGTATAGAATGTCCCAGCGTATTTGTTCCGTAGTAGCTGCGCAGCTATTTCCAGTGATGCAAGAGCCTCACGCGTGTTTGCCTGCGTGTATACCTCCTGGCTTTCCAGCGAGGCGTGATGCATGAAGCGGCGGATGAGCGCTTTGTCGATGCCGGCTTTGCTCAGCCGGCGGCCATAGGCGTGACGGTGGCCGTGCGGCGTCGTGCCCAGAGCCTTGCCTACTGTGAGACCAATACGCTCGCAGGCGGCGGCGTGTGCCTTGTTGTACTGGGTGAGCGTGTACATTGCACCGACGGGCTCGCGGCTAAGGTTTATGAAGGCGAAGGGATGGTCGCGCTCGACGTGCACCACCTGTGCCAGGTATCGGTACCAAAGGTTCAGGAACCACTCGCCAAACTCAGGCAAGAACCAATATGCCTGCTTGTAGTAGGGGCCATCGTGTGTGCCACCTTTCCAGCCGGCGTGACGGCTGTTCATTAGCTCAGTACGGGGCGTGAGGCCGAACTGATGGGCAAGGTATTCCGCTCGATTACCGTTACGTGATCGTCCTCGCTCATCGCGCCAATCCCCAGGTGCTGCACCGTAACTCGGATGGTGGATGAGGACCTTCGCCTTGCTCTTGTTTGCGGGCTCAGGGATCACGTCAGGAATATAGAGATGAAGAGGCTCCGACTCGCGAAAGCCCGCGCCGTGCAGCAACAAGGTGATGAGCATCCCGCGATAGTCGTATCGTCCACCAACGCAGAATCCCTTATATAGCAGCTCCTCAAAGCGCTCCTCCGGGAAAGCCGGTGGTTCGGGCTTCTCTACCTTGGGCAGGCGCCGGCCTCGCACACGGTGTCCGGTCTCGACGTGGGAGGTGTTTGCCGCCCAGGTGTGGCCAAGGAAAGCCTTACTACGTCGGTACTGGTAAGCTGCTTCTTCAGCCTGTCGGTCGAAGGCGCCAATCGTATAGCGTGGGTTCACCTTTGCAGCCTCGGGGCGCATCTCGCCGAGCCAGTCGAAGAAGTCAGTCAGGTGGGTGATAATGTGCGAAGCGTCTTGAGGAGTTCTCTGAACCCAGCATAGTTCGCTCGGGTCGAGGCCTGTCTCGCGGTTGAATGTCCCAGTGTAGAGGCGTTGAGCGAAATTCTGAAAAAGTCGAAAGGTATCGCGTTCTTCGGGATTTATTTGTAGATACTCAAGGAACATCCGAACTGAGCGAGCCACTTTCGTCATCCACGTCAGGCTGCGGTCGTGGCTGCGATAAAGGTAATAGTCGAGCAACGGTTCCAACACTCCAGCGGGCGTCAGCAGCACTGGAAGTTCTGTGTAGACACCTGTGGCATCTGTATAGACGCGCGCCTTGACTGTCACAAACATGAGATCTGACCTATCTGCGCAATGTACTTGTCAAATCTCCCATTCTTGACCTTCTCCAATGACCTGGTGCGTCTCGCTGACCACAACTAGCGACTTGCCGCGATGAACCAAGCAGAAGCTAGATACGAGATCGGTGTCGACACCAACTGCGGACGTTGTGTCGCCAAGCGAGCCGATCCAGACATAGCGGTAGGTTTCGAGGCACGCCAGGTAGTATCCGGTAGGCATGTCATTGCTCCAATCAATGAGGTCGTGAGATGCGAAGCAATCTAATGCAAGCGCTAGCGACGATGGAAATGGGCAGGACGGACATTGCGACCAACGAGGTTGAGGCTAAGTTCTGCTCAACGTTTGTGTGTCGCGTGACTAGGCTGCTATCCAGTTTTCCATGGTGCGCGTGGGTTACATCGGATTGAACGGCGTCTACATACCATGCTAGATCACGGTATGGCTTTCACATTCGCAGAGCAAAAAAATACCCCTCGGAGAGGGGTATTCGTGTAGCAAAAACCTGAAAAGCCCCAAATTATGTATTCCAAAGTGGGGGGAATAAATCACTAGCGGGGCTTTTTTGTATCTGATGGGTTCAGATCCCCATATTGGCCAGGGCTTGCACGATGTTGCGCAAGGTGCCGGCCAGGGTTGGGTGTTCGATTTCGAAGCGCTCGACGGCCAGGTTCACATTGTCGGAGAGGCTGGAGTCCTTGGTTTTGGTTTCGAGCTCAAGTTCCAGTTCGATCTGTTGCATCAGCGCGTGCAGGTCTTCGCGCTCGGCTTCGGTCAGCGGTGGATTCTGTTCCAATTGCTCGCGCAGAGTATTGAGCTGTTGTTGCAGTTCGCGGGCAGGCATGGCGTTCTTCCTTTTATCGATAGGCACTGGCATAGACCGCAGCAGCACGCCAAAGGTCTATGGCTTGACCTTTAGATTAATCCACTCGCGCGCAACCTGCATGATCTCGATCAGGGCTTTTCGCCCTTGAGCCGACGCAGGCTGATGTCGGCCAGGCAGGTGTCGAGTTCACCGAGGTGATCGATCACCGAATGCACGCCCAGACCGAACAGTTGCACCGTTGCCTTGCCGCGTTTGAATTCCCGCTCCTGCTGAGTCAGCGCCTGCCAGTCGTTGGGTGCCAGGCCGCAGAGTGAGCCGCAGGACGCCAGCCCAATCGTCCACAATCCGGCATTGAGCCCCGCTTGCAGCAATCGCGGTTCGCCGCTGACCAGCACGCAACCCTCCAGTCGTTCGACATTCAACGTCATTAGGGCTTGCCAACAGGCATGCGGTGCCGGCCATGGATTGTTTGTTTCGCGGTGTTGCGAGGGTTTGATCCATGAAGGCAAGGCAGCGGCCAGGGAATGGCTGAGGGCAGGGGGGAGTTCATCGAGCCAGGCACAGGGAATCTGCTGATGTTGCAAGCTGCGCAGGCTATCCAGCGCGCCGGGCGTGGCCTCGGCGTGTATGGCAGAGGAGATGCCGTGTGCGCGTGTGCGGGCACCGAAATCCACCAGGCAACCACTGAGGCCGAACAGGACGGCGGTCAGGCTGGGCGCAATGTGGGGCAAGGTTTCGGCGTGCGGCATATCAACGTCCCTGAAATAGCCTCAAGGCTAGGGGGCGACGGTGACAGTTGAGTGACACTGATGTGAATCGCTCACAATCATCACGAATGATCCGTAGGCTGCCTCGCACGGTGCTGCCTTAAGCGGCTTTTCCGTCTTATACTAGCCCGCTTAACGCTTGGGCCAAGCGCCCACGCCAGTACAATCCAAGGAGTTTTTCTATGCGCTGGAGCAATCATCTAGCTCAGTTTTGTGTATTTGCCAGCGTATTGCTGGTTCCGTTCGTTGCCCAGGCAGCCTCGGAAGACGATCCTTGGGAAAGCATCAACCGCCCGATCTACAAGTTCAACGATGTGCTCGACACCTATGCGCTGAAGCCTTTGGCCCAGGGCTATCAGTTCGTGACGCCGCAGTTCCTTGAAGACGGCATCCACAACATCTTCCGCAACGTCGGTGATGTCACCAACCTCGCCAACGATATCTTGCAGGCCAAACCGGCCGCCGCTGGCGTCGACACCGCACGCTTGATCTTCAACACCACCTTCGGCCTGCTGGGTTTCTTCGATGTGGGCACCAAGATGGGCCTGCAACGCAATGACGAAGACTTCGGCCAGACCCTCGGCTACTGGGGCGTAGGCAGCGGCCCGTACGTGATGCTGCCGCTTCTGGGTCCAAGCACTCTGCGTGACGCGCCGTCCAAGTATGTCGACGGCTACACCGGTCCGTATCGGTACATCAACGACGTGCCTGTGCGTAACTCGATCTTCGGCCTGAACATCGTCGACACCCGCGCCAGTCTGCTATCGAGTGAGAAGCTGATCAGCGGCGACAAGTACATCTTCATCCGCAATGCTTACTTGCAGAACCGCGAATTCAAAGTTAAAGACGGCCAGGTCGAAGACGATTTTTGATCTCGACCGGTAAAAACGAAGAGGGCGGCCGGTTGGCCGCCTTCTTTCGTTTGGCTTCCGGGACCGGTTTGATTCATGGGTTTGAACCTTCCATTACGTTTCGGTTTTGCCTGTTCTTATAACTCCCGGTGATTTGAAATCGAAAGACGTCAAGCGACCATCGGCGTGAGCTTGAAACGCCCCGCGGATGGGAGTACCGTCTGCGCCTTAGAAGGGCACCTCTGGTGTACCTGTGTGTAGGGCAAACGCTCGAAAACAGTGCAGTAGAGAGGCTAGAAAGCGAATCCAGTAGTGAGAGCCGGGACAAAGCCCCTGCCTGCTACGCCAACCTAATTCTGGCGCCGTTTGCCCACATGCCAAAAACCAGTGCCACGCTGCTGATAATCGATGATGACGAAGTAGTGCGCGCGAGCCTCGCGGCCTACTTGGAAGACAGTGGTTTCAGTGTCCTGCAGGCCAGCAATGGCCAGCAGGGTCTTCAGGTATTCGAGCAAGACAAGCCCGACTTGGTCATCTGCGATCTGCGCATGCCGCAGATGGGCGGACTCGAACTCATTCGCCAGGTCACCGAGCTGTCGCCACAAACCCCGGTGATCGTGGTTTCGGGCGCCGGCGTGATGAACGACGCGGTCGAGGCCCTGCGCCTGGGCGCGGCGGACTACCTGATCAAGCCTCTCGAAGATCTGGCTGTGCTCGAGCACTCTGTGCGCCGGGCCCTGGATCGTGCGCGCCTGCTGCTGGAAAACCAGCGCTACCGCGAGAAGCTGGAAAAGGCCAACCGCGAGCTCGCCGCCAGCCTGAACCTGCTCCAGGAAGACCAGAACGCCGGTCGCCAGGTGCAGATGAACATGCTGCCGGTCAGCCCCTGGACCATCGACGAGTTCCAGTTTGCTCACCAGATCATCCCGTCGCTGTACCTGTCGGGTGATTTCGTCGACTACTTTCGGGTCGACGAGCGTCGGGTAGCCTTCTACCTGGCGGACGTTTCCGGTCATGGCGCCTCTTCAGCCTTCGTTACCGTGCTGCTGAAGTTCATGACCACGCGCTTGCTGTTCGAATCCAAGCGCAGCGGTACATTGCCGGAATTCAAGCCTTCAGAGGTCCTTGGTCATATCAACCGAGGCCTGATCAGTTGTAAGCTGGGTAAACACGTCACAATGGTCGGTGGAGTCATCGACGAGGAGACAGGTTTGTTGACCTATAGCATCGGTGGTCATTTGCCGTTGCCTGTGTTGTACACGCCAGACAGTGTTCGTTATCTGGAAGGGCGTGGTCTGCCGGTGGGCCTCTTCAATGAAGCCACCTACGAAGACCACGTATTGGAGCTGCCGCCGACGTTCAGCCTGACGCTGATGTCCGATGGCATTCTGGACCTTTTGCCAGAACCTACACTCAAAGAAAAAGAAGCGGCTTTGCCCCAAAGGGTCAAGGCAGCGGGCGGCAGCCTGGATGGTCTGCGGCAGGTTTTTGGATTGGCCACGCTAGGGGAGATGCCGGATGATATCGCCCTGTTGGTGTTGAGCAGGAATCTTTAATGAGTACCGGTAGAATCCAGTTCGCCGAGCAGGATGGCACCTTCGTCCTGAAGTTCGTCGGTGAAGTTCGCCTGACCCTGTGTTCGGCGTTGGATGCGACTATTGAGCGGATCTTCACGGCGTTGAACTTCAACGCAATCGTGATCGACCTGACCGAAACCCGCAGCATCGACAGCACCACCCTTGGCCTTTTGGCCAAGCTGTCGATCCTGTCGCGGCAAAAGGTCGGCTTGCTGCCGACCGTCGTCACCACCCACGAAGACATCACCCGTCTGCTGCAGTCCATGGGCTTCGAGCAAGTGTTCAACATCGTTGACCGCCCGATCCCGTGCCCTGAGTGCCTGACCGACCTGCCGGACCAGGATCAGTCCGAAGAAGTGGTGCGGATCAAAGTGCTCGAAGCACACAAGATCCTCATGGGCTTGAACGACTCCAATCGTGAAGCGTTTCATGATCTGGTGAACGCCCTCGAGCGTCACTGATTCCATAAGCGACCGCGCACAAAAAAGGGCGAACCTGTGAGGGTTCGCCCTTTTTTGCGTTTGCTCTTACTGGATCAGAGCTTGGCTTGCAGCAATGCTTCGAGTTTTTCCTGGTCGCGAGCGAACTGACGAATACCTTCAGCCAGTTTCTCGGTCGCCATCGCGTCCTCGTTGGACAACCAACGGAACTGCGCTTCATTCAAGCTCAAACGCGCTTCACCGGCATGACCCGGCGCCAATTTGCGCTCCAGCTTGCCAGTGTCCGCCGCCAGCTTATCGATCAAATCCGGGCTGATGGTCAGACGGTCGCAACCGGCCAACTGCTCGATCTGATTCAGGTTACGGAAGCTTGCGCCCATGACCACAGTCTTGTAGTCATTGGCCTTGTAGTAGTTGTAGATGCGTGTCACCGACTGCACGCCCGGATCATCAGCGCCGGTGTAGTCGTTGCCGTTGGCCTTCTTGTACCAGTCGTAGATGCGACCCACGAACGGCGAAATCAGGAATACCCCGGCGTCAGCACACGCCGCAGCCTGAGCGAACGAGAACAGCAACGTCAGGTTGGTCTGAATGCCTTCTTTTTCCAGAATTTCGGCAGCGCGGATGCCTTCCCAAGTGGAAGCGATCTTGATCAGCACGCGGTCACGGCCAATGCCGGCCTTGTCGTACAGCTCGATCAGACGGTGCGCACGCTTCAATACGGCGTCAGTGTCGAACGACAGGCGCGCATCCACTTCGGTGGAAATACGGCCAGGGATCACTTTCAGAATTTCTTGCCCTACCGCAACGCCAAAACGGTCGCTGGCCAGGCCCACATCGCCCTTGCAGTCGCTGACGCAAGCGTTCAGCAACTCGGCATAAGCGGGAATGGCCGCCGCTTTGAGCAGCAGGGAAGGGTTGGTGGTAGCGTCCACGGGTTTAACGCGAGCGATAGCTTCGAAGTCGCCGGTGTCGGCAACCACGGTGGTCATTTGTTTGAGTTGTTCCAGCTTGGAAGTCATGGGCGTGCTCTGTCCTATGGGTCTAATGACATTACCCGAGCGCTGACAGCCACTCAAGGGTGCGTGTACGTATCGAGGGCCCCAGCGGCAACATCCGGAAAACGGCTGTTTGAAAGGCGGGGCGCGGTATCGGTAAATACGATGCCAAATCAGACCACAGGTTCAACCCAAGCGACCGTTAACGCCCCTCAAGCAACTCCGCCGCCTGATCCAGCAATACCAAAGGCTCTTTAGCCTTGTGAATATCCACCGACAACAACTGCCGAAACTTGCGCGCCCCCGGAAACCCGGTGCCCAGCCCCAGCACATGCCGAGTGATGTGGTGCATCGAGCCGCCCGCATCAATATGCGCCGCTATATAAGGCCGCAACTGCGCCAGCGCCTCGGCCCGGCTGATCACCGGCGCGGTGCTGCCGAACAGTTGCTGATCCACCTCAGCCATCACATAAGGATTGTGATAAGCCTCACGGCCCAGCATCACGCCGTCGAACGTCTGCAAATGTTCGTGACAGGCTTCCAGCGTCTTGATCCCGCCGTTGAGAATAATCTCCAGCTCCGGAAAATCCGTCTTCAACCGCGCCGCCACGTCATAACGCAGGGGCGGAATGTCGCGGTTCTCCTTCGGCGACAACCCCTCCAGAATCGCAATCCGCGCATGCACCGTAAAGCTCGTGCACCCGGCATCCCGAACCGTGCCGACGAAATCACACAACTCATCGTAACTGTCCCGCCCATTAATCCCGATGCGATGCTTCACCGTCACCGGAATCGACACCGCATCGCGCATCGCCTTCACACAATCCGCCACCAACTGCGGATGCCCCATCAGGCAGGCACCGATCATATTGTTCTGCACCCGATCACTCGGGCAGCCAACATTCAGATTCACCTCGTCGTAACCATGCTCCTGCGCCATGCGCGCGCACATCGCCAGGTCCAGCGGCACACTGCCGCCGAGTTGCAGCGCGAGCGGGTGTTCGGCTTCGTTGTGACGCAGGAAACGGTCGTGATCGCCGTTGAGCAGCGCCCCGGTGGTGACCATTTCGGTGTAGAGGAGGGCGTGCTTGGAGAGTAGGCGCAGGAAAAAACGGCAATGGCGATCGGTCCAATCCATCATCGGGGCGACGGAGAAACGGCGGGAGAGCGAGGCGGGTGTGGCGGTGATTGGGGGCATTGGCGGTTCTGAGATGGGTGAGGCTGGGAGGTGGGGAGTTTATCAGGATTGGGGTTGTGGGGCTTAGGCGAGTCTTGCTGCCGTTGTCAGGGCATCTGAACAACGGCATAAGAGGGAATCGACTGGATCGCTACGAGTAAATAAATCTGTCCTGGTTTTTTGGGAGAGCGGGGCGGGTGTGGGGGCTTAGACGAGTCTTGCAGCGGTTCTTCACGGCGGCGTGTGGAGGAAGTCGAGGAACGAGATAGATGGGTCAACGAGGCGTCCGAGGAGGGCGCCTCGTTATGACGTCAGGACGATTCAGCATCCATACGTCGCGCAACGACATCTAGAACATCGCAGCCATCGCGCAAGGGTATGCAGCAAAGCATTGCAAAGTCGCTGAGTATCACCGAATCCGTGGTGATGTCGCCGCGCATTGCGAGGTTCTCCAGAATCTGCGTTACCGCACCAATTCGGTAGCGTGCGGTGCTTAGCAGTGAGTGCAGCGGTTGGGTGGTGTTTACATACAGCGAGGGAAGGTCGTCGGCGTTGCTGGTTAAAGCCATAAATTCTTTCATGTGACGCTCCATTAATTCGAGAAGAACTACTACTCAATCGTCGCCAAACGAATGGGTGGTAGCCGTACGCGGGTTGGCGAACCGGGCAATGGAGAAACCGGCAGACCCTAAGGTCTCCCGCGCACAGCCACCATAAAACAGGCAGCTAAGTGCGTTCCGAAACGCTCCGAAAATGCTCGAAGGTTTCAGTTCAATTGCCATCGAGTCGCCAAACCCGACACGCCATTTTGGCGTTGGGTGGACTATAGGCCTCGTGACAAAAGCGCAGCAATGGACAAGTGTACGGACAATTCCCAGAGTCGTGTAGGACGTTACTCTTTTAACAGTTTGTCTGGGGAGCCCCCTTTTTTGCCTCAAGCAATCAGTACCTGAACCAACGCTGTCGCCCAGCAAAGTTTCATAATTCCTGTTGGTCTTGCGGCATAGGATGACGACCTAAGGTCACCGCGCTTCGAACCCACAGGGAACTGAAAAATGATCTCGAATCTCTTAAAAGTCGTACTGATCGGTGGTGCGTTGCTGTTGAGCGCCTGTTCGGGTGCAAGCACCCATAGCGAATATTCGGAAGCCACCCTGCCGTCTGCCGGTTTTGGTCCGGGGCCTACCAACAACCCCAATAAGATGAATTTCCATGGCAGTGCGCTCGGCAACAGCTTCGGCGAGTACAGTTCGGGGTTGTTGCACGACGATTAACGGCGGAAGTGTTTCCGCCGTTTTGCGTTATGCCTGATGTGTCGTGTGCTTTGGGTTGGCGACTGCTGCGCAGTCGGACGCAGGCTTCGCCAACTGCTACATGGATGGTGTACGTGCGGTTATTTGGGCTCGGGTGTCGCTATCCATTGGCCCAGAACTTTTTGGTAGTTGCCCGTGACTTTGGCCAAGTGCAACCACTGATCGACGTACAACTTCCAAGTCATGTCATCACGCGGCAGCAAGTAAGCCTTTTCGCCGTACTGCATGAATTGCTTCGGGTTCACCGCGCACAGACCGGGTTTGAGTTTCTGCTGATACAGCGCTTCCGAAGCATCGGTGATCATCACGTCAGCCTTCTTGTCCAGCAGCTCCTGGAAGATGGTCACGTTGTCGTGAAGGCGCAATTGCGCGTTGGGTAGAAAGGCGTGAACAAAGGCTTCGTTGGTGCCGCCGGCCGGTTCGACCAAACGAACCGAAGGCTGGTTGATTTGCTCAACGGTCTGGTACAGCGCCTGATCTTCGCAGCGCACCAGCGGGATTTTGCCGTCGACGTCCAGCGTGGTGCTGAAGAAGGCCTTTTTCTGGCGCTCCAGCGTGACGGAGATGCCGCCGACGCCGATGTCGCATTTGCCCGCGAGCATGTCGGGCATCAGGGTTTTCCATGTGGTCTGCACCCACTCGACCTTGACGCCCAGGCTGTCGGCCAGCGAGCGGGCCATGGCGATGTCGATGCCCGAGTATTCGCCGTCCTCGGCTTTGACGGTATAGGGTTTGTAGTCGCCTGTTGTGCACACGCGCAGTTGGCCCTGTTGGATGACGCTGTCCAAATGCGATTGCTCGGCTTGAGCGCCAAACGATAGAGCGAGCAGGCCACCGAGCATCATTGTGCTTTTTAGGTTGTTCATTGTTATCCGGCTTCCATGATGGAGTGGGGGGTGAGGGACTTACTTTTTACTGCACCGCTCAACATCATCCTGGGTTTTCAAATCGGTTTCGATTCCCAACCGGTATTTGCAGTAGTCGATAATCCACGCGCGTTGCTCTTCCGTCAGGCGTTCCACTTTTCGAGTGTCGCCGTCATTGGCGTGGATGTTGTAGAACTTGATTTGCAGGGTTGGGTGTTTCTTGATGAAGGGGATTGTTTCGACGTCGGCGTCTTCAAGGGCGTTGTAGTAACCGAGACTCAGCATGCCCAACAAGATCAGCGCGATAACAGCGATCAGTTTTTTCATCCTTGAGACTCAGTGGGGGAATGGGTGGGGGCGATGGATAACACCAGAAGCTTATAAATACTCCCGAATTTCCTTCCAGACATATCCGTAGCTGTAGCGCAGCCAAGCGATTTTCACTTTCGCGAAGGTGCGACGAACCGGACTCGACGCTCGTGCGTTCAATGTTTTTTCGATTTCACTCAGTAGCCAGTCATCCTTGAAACCCGTCCAGATGGGTGGGACGGCCACTTCCAGGTTCCAGAAACAGACCGGTGCGACTTCTGCGTAAAGGATGTCTTTCACGGCTTCTAAGTCGTATGGCCGAATTTGCTCGGCGATGTAGGCGTAGTCGACCGGATTGTCTACAAACGCCTCAGCCAGTGCTATGCGTACACTTGCTTTCTGTTCCGGGGTCAAGAGCTTTTATTGGGCCTGGACGCATCAGCCACAGTGCCGCCACCGCAATTGATATACGAAGACGACTTCAACCAGCGTTGATCCGGATAATAAGAAAACAACAACTGCCCATCCTTCATCGAATCAATCAACTTATGCGCAATCGCCGGCCGCACAGCCGGACAGCCCAGGCTTCTACCAATCCGGCCATTGGTTCGGGCAAGAACCGGACTGACATAGGGCGCCCCGTGAATAACGATCGCCCGTTCAAATGCGTTGTCGTTGAAACCCGGCTCCAGACCTTCCATGCGCAAGGAATAACCGTTCTGGCCGACATAGCTCGACTGGGTGCGGTACAAACCGAGGCTGGTGGCAAAGCTTTCATTCTGGTTGGAGAACTTGACCGCCATGTTCTCGCCGCTGTTGCGACCGTGGGCGACCAGTTCGTGGAACAGTAATTTACGTTTCTTCAGATCGAACACCCACAACCGTTGTTCGGTCGAAGGCAGTGAGTAGTCGATAACAGCAAGTCTTTGGACAGGTGCTTTACCTTGGGCCAAGCTGCACTGGGTAGCGCGTACGGCCAGTCCGATGACTTTGGCGTTGGCGCCCGGTGCTGCTTTGAGCAGCGCGGCTGCAAGCGAATCGGCGTAGGCTGCCGGTACCGAAACTGACGTCAGCAGCAGGGCCGTGAATAGGAAACCAAAGCGGTCTAGCGCCATTTGTAAGTCTCACATTAATGTTTCGAGTCTAGCAGTGTGCAGGATGCTAGCCGTTGAATCCGGGGCGATTAAGGATTATCCATGGGGCAGTTAACAAGGTTATTCGTCATAAGCCGCATCTTTTTTATGGGCTTTCTGATCAGCGGCGCAGCGAATGCTGAAACTTCGCCGATTGAGGCGGCATCTCCAGTCATTAGCAGAAATGGCGCAGCACCTGACGATTACGTCGCTCAAACGATTCAGGCGGCACTTGAGCCCTTGAGTTCATCGTTTCCACCCTTGCTCACTTCCCGTGGGCATCAACGGGTGGATCCGGGTCGCGTGGTCATGGATTTTTACATGCATCGGAGTTATCGCTCGGCCTGGGCGAACGACAGCGATGTCATTCAGTTATTGAAAAGCCTGAGCGAGACCCAGGCCGATGGGTTGGACCCTGCGGACTTTCATATTGATGAGTTGACGAAGGCCAGAGCATCGATGCAGGCAGCAGAGCCGACGGTGGCGCAACGGGCGGCGTTCGATATCGCGGCCACCCGCACCTTTATCACGGCGCTGCTGCAGTTGCGGCGCGGCAAGGTTGACCCTTCACGTCTGGACATCCATTGGAATTTCGACCCTGTCGGTGCCGATCCTCGTGGAGACATGAATAACTTGTTCGTTGCGCTCGATGCTCATGACGTGGCGCGCGCTTTCGCCGAAGCGCCACCACAAGAGGCGGTTTACCGCAGCCTGCGCGTGGGCCTGGCGCAACTGCGCAAGGTTCGGGACGCTGGCGGCTGGCCGAAGATAGCCGAAGGCCAAGCGCTCAAGCCAGGCATGGATGACGCCTCTGTCGCGCAGTTGCGAGCACGGTTAGTGGTGGGGGGGTATCTGGCCCCATCAAAGAAGCAACGCACTGATTACGACGACAACGTCACCGCGGCGGTGAAAAAGTATCAGACCGAGCAATACCTGGGGGCGGATGGCGTGGCGGGGGCCGCGACACTGGCTGCGTTGAATGTGCCCGTAGAGGCGCGGATAGACCAGGTTCGGGTGAACATGGAGCGCGCGCGTTGGTTGCTGTACAAACTTCAGGGCACTTTTGTCATCGTTGATATTGCGGGTTACAAGGTGGCGCTTTATCGCGACGGTAAGGCGATATGGCGTTCCCGGGTTCAGGTCGGTAAGCCGTTCCGCAGTACGCCGGTGTTTCAATCCGAGATTACTTACGTGACGTTCAACCCCACCTGGACCGTGCCACCGACGATCCTCGTCAAAGACATGTTGCCGAAGATTCAACGAGATCCTGGCTACCTTGCCGCCAACCGTATAAGAGCGCTTGATCGAGAGGGGAATGTGCTCGATCCGTCGACCGTCGACTGGGATAACGCGCGCGGTATCACGCTGCGACAGGATGCCGGGCCGGATAATTCGCTGGGGCAGGTGGTCATTCGGTTTCCCAATGACTATTCGATTTACCTCCACGACACGCCGCATCGCGAGTTGTTTGCGCAATCACGCCGTGCCACCAGTTCAGGCTGCATACGAGTGGAGAAGCCACTGCAGTTAGTAGAGCTACTGTTCAACGACCCGGTTCGTTGGAGCAGTGCCGGGATACAGGCCCAGTTGGCGAACGGCAAGACCGAAAACATCAGACTTCCCGTCAAGGTGCCGGTGCTGTTGGCTTACTGGACGGTGGACCTGAGCAATGATGGTCGAGTGATGTTTAAACCCGATGTCTACGGGTACGATTCCGCAGTACTTCGGGGGTTGAATCTGCCTTCGGAACTGCCCGTTCAGGATGTGCGACGAGCAGGAACTTCCGCTGTGGCGGCGGGGCAAAACCGGCAATGGCCGTTAAGGAAGCGGGACTTGCGGGTTATTGATGCACCTTCGATGCAAGCGCTCTTCGTCAACCTTTGCGCTCCGTCGCAGATTCCGAGGGTGGTGAAGCCAAGTTGTTGGCTCACCCGTTGAAAACTATCACAATGCAAAATAGCCACCGCTCAATATCAAGGGATAGGAAATTGAAGATGGATGTTGCGCAAAAAAACTCGTCACTCATCACCGGTATGCTTCATGCGCATGACCTCGATGAGTGCCGCAACATCCAAAAAGGTGCTGTGTTTATCATTGCCTCGGGGGCGTCCGCTAAAGATTTTCCGCAGGAAAGGTTTGCAGACGTTCCGATGATCACGATGAATGGTGCCATCTCCATGTTCTCCAGGACAGGTATCAAGCCGTTCTTTTATGCCTGTACGGATCAAGGCTTTTCCCAACAGCAACCCGAACTGTTTTCACAGGCCATGCGTATTAGTCAGCGGGTTGCACTGTGGCAAGAGCACATCTGGCATACGACGGTAGCGCCTGAGGGCGAACTGTATTTACTCGGCCGAGCACCCAAGCTCTCCTGGACGGACCTGGTTTTCAGGGCGGATAAAGAACTCGTCAGAAATCGCAAACTCGGAAATGGCCGCAATAGAACCCTTGGTTTCAGCAAGAATCTTAAACGCGGTTTTTTTGATGCCCGTACGGTGGCTTATCTGGCGTTACAGATTGCCTATCACGTGGGGTTTACCAAGGTGTTTTTGGTCGGCGTCGACTTGAATCAATCTATAAACCGTTTTTACGAAGGGGGTGATGCGTTCGCCTCACCCTGCATGCTCGATCAGCATTTTTATACGAGAATCCTGCCGTCGTTCGAGATCTTGTCGAAGTACGTCGTGGATGAAGATTTTCAGGTCTACAACTTGTCCAGTTCCTCAAGGATTCCGGGTGAACTCATTCCCCGGGTGACGCTGGATGAGATCGACAAATTGATCTAAAGGTTGTTCGTGCCTTATTGAAATGGGCGCCCTCGAGGCGCCCATTTTTTTGCCTGGTGATTATGTCTGGCCCAGTTCCTCGCGCAAAAACTCCACCAAAGCCCGCTGCAACCCGGTCAGCGCTCCCTCGCGGCTGATCAACGCCAACTCCGTCGGCGGCAGTTCGGGCAGGTCGGTGCACACGCTGTGCTCAGGCAATACCGCCGAAGCGGGCAGCACCGACACGCCCAGACCTGAAGCCACCGCGGCTTGAATGCCTGTCAGGCTATGACTGCCAAACGCAACCCGCCAGGGACGCTGAGCCACATCCAGCAGGCGGATGGCCCGTTGGCGGTAAATGCAGCCCTGCGGGAACAGCGCCAATGGCAATACCCCGTTGGCTGAATCCACGCCTGCACCTTTGACCCACACCAACACTTCCGGCCAGGCTGCCCAGCACGGCCCGCTGTCCGGTTCGCGCTTGATCAGCGCAATGTCTACGGTGCCCGCGCTCAGTTTCTGTTTGAGATCGGTGCTCATGCCACTGATGGTTTCCAGGCGCGCTTCAGGTCTGGCCCGGTTGAAGCCGGCGAGAATGACCGCCAGGCGCCGAGCGTCGAAATCCTCCGGTACACCAATGCGCAAAATTTCCAGATCGAGGTCGCTGGCCAACGCTTCAACCGCTTCAGAGGACAACGCCAGCAAGCGCCGGGCATAGTGAATCAGCAGTTCGCCATGCTCGGTGACACTGACGTTCTGCCCGGTCCGATCACGCAGCAACAGCGAATGCCCGACCAGTTCTTCGAGTTTACGAATCTGTTGGCTCACCGTGGATTGGGTCCGATGCACACGCTCGGCGGCGCGGGTAAAGCTGCCTTCGTCGACCACGCAGACGAAGGTCTTGAGCAATTCGAGGTCGAGCATGGCGGCTTCCTTGATATTCGATTTGCCACTGACAAGTAGATATTAATTTAATTTCACACTATCACTAATGGCTCGTAGTCTGAAGATCACCTTTCAGAGGACACGAACATGACACTCAAAAACACCCCGCGCCCCGAGTGGCTGACCTTCGATTGCTACGGCACGCTGATTCAGTGGGATGAAGGCTTGAAGACCGTGGTCGCCGATATTTTGCGCGACAAGGGCGACCACGCCGTTGATGTCGATCGCCTGATTGAGGTGTACGACCGGCATGAACACCGACTGGAGCAGATCCCGCCGCATCGCTCGTTTCGCCAGTTGAGCGCGCAGGGCTTGCACCTCGCTCTGGAGGAGTTGGGGCTGGCGAGCGCGCCCGAAGACAGTCAGCGGCTGGCCGGGGCGATCCCGCGGATGCCGCCGTTCCCCGAAGTGGTCGAGACGCTCGCGCGGCTTAAGGCGATGGGGTTCAAGTTATGCATCGTGTCCAACACCGATGACGACATCATTGCCGGGAACGTTGCGCAGCTCGGTGGGCATATCGACCGGGTCATCACCGCTCAGCAGGCCGGTGCTTATAAGCCGGATCCGCGGTTATTTGACTACGCTCATGAACAGCTCGGCGTCAGTCGTGATCAGGTGGTGCACATCTGCGCCAGCCCGATGCTGGACCATACCGCCGCCCGCGACATGCACTTTCGCTGCGTCTGGATTGACCGCAGCACGGGTCGGCAGTTGCTGCCGGACTATCAACCCGATGCGATATTAAGCACGCTGGACCAGGTCGTGCCCTTGTTCACATCCCTTGGCTGGTAAACACGGAGTCGTCATGGCCCACACCCTTGCAGGCAGTTCCCGTCCCTCGCGTTACGCCGATCTGAATCTCGATTCGGAGGCCGCCATCGCCGCTCGCACGGAATTGGCGGCGTGCTTTCAATTGGCGGCGCTGCACGGTTTGGAGGAGGGCATCTGTAACCATTTTTCCGCCATGGTGCCGGGTCGGGATGATCTGTTTTTCGTGAACCCCTACGGCTACGCGTTCGAAGAAGTCACCGCTGACAACCTGCTGGTCTGCGATTTTCACGGCAACGTCGTGGTGGGCGAAGGGCTGCCGGAAGCGACCGCGTTCTATATCCACGCGCGACTGCACAAACAGCTGCCGAGGGTGAAAGTGGCGTTTCACACGCATATGCCTCACGCCACGGCGTTGTGCCTGCTGCAAGGTCCGCCGCTGTTGTGGCTGGGGCAAACGGCCTTGAAATTCTACGGCCGTACGGCGGTGGACGAGGACTACAACGGTCTGGCGCTCGACGAGTCTGAAGGCGACCGGATTGCCAGCGTCATGGGCGATGCCGACATTCTGTTTTTGAAGAACCACGGGGTGATCGTCGCCGGGCCAACCATCGCCGAAGCCTGGGACGATCTGTATTACCTTGAGCGTGCCGCCCAGGTGCAGTTGATGGCGATGGCGACCCAGCGTGAACTCAAGCCGGTGCCCCATGAGATTGCTCAGCGGGCCTATGAGCAAATGCGCCTGGGGGATGCAGAAAGTGCTCGGGCGCATTTGCACAGCGCGATGCGGCGACTAGCCAAAGGACATTTGCCCCATACCCCCCCGTAGACTAAGCTCACAAAAAATAAGGGTTTTGGGGTGTTACCCATGCCTTACCCTTACAGGACGCGCTTTTGTCTATCCCTCTTCACGATCCGCACAACGCCACCGGCGTCACGTTGAAACGGTTACCTCTGCGCAAAGCAGCGGTACTGTTTATTGCGGTCGTGTGCCTGAGCCTGTGCGGTTTGCTTTACCTGCAACTGGAGCAGTCGCGCCGGCATGACCTGGCATTGGCGAAAGTGGCGTCATCAAACCTGACGCGGGCCATGGCGCAGCAGGCCGAAGACACCTTCATGCAAGCCGATCTGGTGCTGACCAGTCTGGCCGACTGGATTCAGGCTGACGGTTTCGGCGCCCCCCAAAAGGCACGCTTGCAGAAAACGTTCGCCCGGCGGGTGCAGGCGCTGAATCAATTGCACGGGATATTTCTGTTCGACCAGAAGGGGCAGTGGATCGTTAGCTCCTTCGAAAACCTGCCACGTGGCCCGGGTGTGTCGGATCGCGAGTACTTCAAATTCCACCAGCAGAACGTCTCCTCCCTGGCGCACATCGGGCCGGCGATTCGCAGTCGGGAAAATGGCGAATGGATCATCCCGATATCCAAACGGGTGAACGACAAGAATGGCAATTTCCAGGGCGTCTTGTTGGCCGGCATCAAGATGGCGTACTTCGATCAGTTCTTCAAAAGCTTCAGCATTGATGACAACGGTTCGATGTTTTTGGGCTTGACCGACGGAACGCTGCTGGCGCGACGGCCGTTTGTGGAATCGCTGATTGGCACATCACTGGCCAAGAGCGAGATCTTCGAGAAATTGCTGCCCAACGCACCCTCCGGTAACGCAATGTTCAGCTCACTGGTCGATGGTGTCGTGCGGTTGTATGGCTACCGTCAGCTCGACACTTATCCGCTGGTCGTGTCTGCCGCCTCGTCCAGGGAATCGATTCTCAAGGATTGGTACGACACGGCATTTCGCTCCACAGTCATCGTTGCCCTGGTGGTGCTGGGCGTGGGGTTGTTCGGTTGGGTGTTCCTTTATCAGGTGCGTGTCGGCGAACAGATCGAGGCGGATTTGCGCAAGGCAAAGGAAGCGCTGAAGCTGATCGCGACCCACGACAGCCTGACCGGCCTGGGCAATCGCCGGCTGTTCGAGGGGGCGCTGGACATCGAGTTCGGCCGAGGTGCCCGGCAGTCGAGTTCGCTGAGCCTGATCATGCTCGATATCGATTACTTCAAACGCTACAACGACGCTTACGGCCACGTGGCGGGGGACCATTGCCTGGCTGAAGTGGCGCTGGCGGTGAAGGGGTGCTGCCATCGAAAAGCCGATTTGGCAGTGCGCTACGGCGGTGAGGAATTTGCGGTATTGCTGCCCGACACGGACATTCACGGCGCGATGGTGATTGCCGAGCAGATCCGCCGCAGCGTCATGGACAAGAACATCATCCACAGCGGTTCACCCTCGGGCTTCGTGACGGTCAGTCTGGGGTGTTATTCGTTTGTGCCGACGGGGCGGGACAGCATGGAAGTGTTTATCGAACGTGCGGATGCGGCGCTGTATCAAGCCAAGCATTCGGGGCGAAACCGCTCGGGGGTGCTGTCGATGGAGGGCGGTGTCGAGGCACTGCTGCGTTCGGATCGTTGAGGTGTCTCGAGAGGGTGTTTCACCCGCGCAACACCCTGGCCCGCCGGCTGTCTGCCTGTCAGATCCCCTTCAATTGATCGTCTAGAGTTGCGGTAACGCTGCCGATCCCGGCAGGTCCCCCCACCGCACGGATGATCGTCAAAATGTTGATTACTCAAGCATTGGCAGCCGTTGCTCTAACCGTTGCAGCCTGCGCCATCTTTCCGCTCGCGAGCCACGCTCAATCGAAAGTCACAGCCGAAGAAGCACACGCCATCGGCGTGGATGCCTACCTTTATTTGTACCCGCTGTTGACCATGGACATCACCCGCAAGCAATTCACCAACATCGAATCGGGTAAGGAATTCGGCAAAGGTCCGATGAATATGTTTGTCAGCGTGCCGCAGTATCCACCTGCCGATTTCAAAGGGGTGGTGCGCTCGAACTTCGACACCTTGTATTCCATTGCCTGGCTGGACTTGACCCAAGAACCGCTGGTGATTGCAGCGCCCGATACGGCCGGGCGTTTTTACCTGCTGCCGATGCTCGACATGTGGACCGATGTGTTCGCCTCACCGGGCTGGCGCACCACGGGTACACAAGCGGGGCAGTTTCTGGTGACACCGCCTGACTGGACCGGGACGGTGCCTGCCGGACTGAACCATCTGCCGGCGCCTACGCCCTTTGTCTGGGTCATTGGCCGCACCAAGACCGATGGCGCTGCGGACTACGCGGACGTGCACAAAATTCAGGCTGGCTATACCGTGACACCGCTGTCCCGACTGGTTAAAAGCCCCGGGCCGGTCAGCGTTAACATTAACCCGGCCGTGGACATGAAGACCCCGCCCAAGATCCAGGTGGACTCAATGTCGGCAGCCGACTACTTCGCCTACGCCGCCGAATTGCTCAAAGTGCACCCTGCGCACATCACCGATCAACCGATCCTGGCGCAGATGAAGCGTATCGGTATCGAGCCCGGAAAATCCTTCAACATGGATGCGCTGGACCCTGAAATCAAAGCAGCGCTCCAGGCCGTGCCCGAAGACGCGCAGACGCTGAAGACGTGGAAAGTTCCAACGCTCACTGGTGTGGTCAACGGCCGAAGGGTAGGTTCAATCTGACCATGCGTTTGTATGGGCCCAAGCCCGAGGTTTTGAACGGCAAGTGGAACCCGCCACCGGTCAAGCCAGCCTAGTACCGCGTTTCAGGCTCAAAAGCAGCTGACGATCATCGGCTGCTTTTACGCGTCCAACTGCCCGTCCCGCCGCCGGCACCGCCCGTTCCACCGCCCGCCGCGCCCGTGCCACCCCCCGCGCCAGAGCCGCTGTTCCCGGCATTGCCACCATTTCCGCCACCCGACGAGCCCGATCCGATATTGCCGCCGTTAGCGTTTTGGTCGCTCGAGGGTTGGCCAAGGTTATTGTTGGGCGCCATTGTCGTGCGGCCTATTGAACCCGATTGGGTGCCGGTCGCATAAGCACCATCGCCGGAGGCTGCAAAAGTGCCGACGGACAAGGCGGACAGCACTCCAGCCAGTAACAGCGAAGTCATTTTGATGATCATCATGGTGCATCTCCCAAGATGAGTCGTTACCTGATGTTGGTGTGAAGGGCAGGGCACTTGCGTCCGTCCGGCATGATCCGTTCGTGGCGCACGATGCCTTCCTGCTGCGCGCCGAGCCTGAGGACCGCATTACGTGATTTCTGGTTGTTTTCGTCGGTGGTGGCACCCGCACGCAATCCAGTGTGTCGAAGGCGTACTGCAGCATCCTTAACTGTAGGGGGGCGCAGGCCGATTCGTTGACCTTCCAGTGTGTCCATCAGCAGGTATTCTCGGCTTCAAAAGGTACGCGGGCGATGCGTGCAATTACAGGGCCGCGGCCGTCGATTGGCAAGGGTTGTGTAATCGGTTCTTTATTAGCGGCAATGACTTGCGTTATCCAGGCGCCAAGGCCCGGCATGGCTGCTATGGTCAATGAACGTTCGGCCAGTGCCCTGGTAAAAAAGCATTGCGAGCGTCGCATCCCGATCAGGCAATCGATTGACAGGATCAAGTGCATGGATATGACCGCCGTTACCACTGTCGCTGCTCCCCGTCATACGCCGATAACCCGTAACCTGGTGTTTGTCGTCGGCTTGCTGTTTGTTCTGGGTGTGCTGATCGCCCTGTTGGCCTTGTTCAACATTGCCGGGAGGCTGGACTCCCAGGACCTGGCCAAGACCACGTTCTACACCCAGCGTGCGCTGGAAAACCGCATCACCGCCTCGAAAAACTACGTCGCCAGTTATGCAAACTGGACGACCGCCTACGACCATTTGAACGGCAAGGTCGATGTGCAATGGGCCTACGTCGAGCAGAACCTGGGCAAAACCTTGTTCAGCATCGATCACTACGATGGCGTCTTCGTGGTCGATCCTCAGCAAACCAAATACGCAGTGGTGCGCGGGCTTCAGGTGCAGGAGGCGGCGACCACCTATCTTTCGGCATCAATGGCGACGCTGATACAGGCAGTCCAGCGTCAGGAAAGCCTCATTGATCCGGTCAGCCAGTTCACGCTGTTCGAGGGCAAACCGGCATTGCTGACGGCTGCCGCGATCGTCCCCAATGACGAAAGGCCGGCAGTCGATCCCCAAAGCACCTCGGTGCTGGTGTTCGTTGACCAATTAAACCCTGACAAGCTCAGCGCCCTGGGCGCCGATTACGGTTTGCATGATTTAAACCTGACGCCTGATAACGCCATCTCGCCCGGCAGGCCAGCCGTGGCACTGGCGGACACCGGCTACAGCCTGGTTTCCCGACTTGAGCAACCGGGCCATCAGTTACTCTGGTCGCTGCTGCCGCCATTGGGCGGCGCGCTGTTGGTGCTGGCGTTGTTAACGGCTTATTTCTTCCGGTATGTCTTACGCACGTCCGGGCATGTGGATGCCAGCTACACCAGCCTCGATTTATCGAACCAGGCGCTGGAGGCCAGTGAAGAACGTTTTCGTGCCGTGGCTGAGGCCGCTTCCGACTGGATCTGGGAAATCGACGACAAGCATTGCATCTCTTATCTGTCAGGACGTTTCGCCACCGTCACCGGTTTTTCCGATCAGCAATGGATAGGGCAGGACATCGGGCAACTGCTCAATTGCGATACCCTGCCCTTGTCGCTGTGGCTGCATAAGCTCAATGAAGAACAACCCGTCAGCCATTTGCGCTGCTCCTATCGCGATCAGTCGGGGCAACAGCGTATTTGCCGGGTTTCGGCACGACCGATCCATCGCAAGGGCGCGGTGCTGGGCTATCGCGGAACGGCCAGCGACATCACCGATGAAGTCGCCGCCCATGCCCAGATCCAGCATCTGTCGTTGCACGATGCCCTGACGGGGCTGCCGAATCGCAACAAACTGGCGCGTTTCCTCGACGAGGCCCTGGCGCAAAAAGGGCATTCGGCGGCGCTGGCGCTGTTGATGATCGATCTGGATAACTTCAAGCCGATCAACGATTCCCTTGGCCACCCGGCCGGCGACGCTGTGCTGCTGGAAGTGGCCACCCGATTGCGCGAGTGCACGCGGGACATTGATCTGGTCGCCCGGCTCGGTGGTGATGAGTTTGTGCTGGTGCTCAACGGCATGGACAGCCACGCCGAAATCGACCGGTTCTGCGAGCGTTTGCTCGAGAGCTTGCAGCAGCCGATTCATTACGAGCACCACACGCTGCACATCGGCGCGAGCATCGGTGTCGCCTTGAGTCGGCGTCAGGGGCACATTCCCAATGAGCTGATCCGGTGTGCCGACATTGCGCTGTATCAGGCTAAATCCGACGGCAAGAAGACCTGGTGCTACTTTGCGCCGCACATGAACGATCAGATCCAGCACCGTCGGCAACTGGAAAACGACCTGCGCCGGGCGATCAAGAACAACGAGTTCGTGCTGCATTACCAGCCGCGCTACAACATGGGCGGCAAGCAGGTGGTTTCGGTGGAAGCGTTGCTGCGCTGGCAGCATCCGGAACAGGGGCTGCTGAGCCCCGACGAGTTTATCCCTTTGGCTGAGCAGACTGACCTGATCGTGCCTTTGGGGCGCTGGGTGTTGCGCGAAGCCTGTGAAACGGCCCTGACCTGGCCCGGTGCGTTGATGGTGTCGGTCAATTTGTCGCCAGTTCAATTTGCCCGCAGCGATGTGGTGGAGGACGTCAGGGAGGCATTGATCCAGAGCCGTTTGCCGGCCAGTCGTCTGGAGCTGGAAATCACCGAAAACGTGATGCTCATCGATGTGGAGGGCGCGTTGGCGACCATGAATGCGCTCAAGGAACTGGGCGTGCGGTTGAACATGGACGACTTCGGTACCGGCTATTCGTCCCTGGGTTACTTGCGCACGTACCCGTTCGACGGGATCAAGATCGACAAGCGTTTCATCTCGTCCATGAGCGGCGGCGGCAATGACCGCGCCGTGGTGCAGGCGATCATCAACCTGGGCAAAGCCATGGGCCTGACCGTGACGGCAGAGGGCGTCGAGACCCTGGAGCAACTGGACTTCCTGGTCTCGGACCAGTGCAATGAAGTGCAGGGTTTCTACTTGAGTCGGCCTATGGAAAAGCAGGCGTTACTGCCATTGCTCAAGGCGTCGCATGACGAGTTTCCAGTGTAGGGGCGTGCCTTTAGTCGCCTGTCTCGCTCATAGAGGCAACTGCCGGGGCGTGCCCCCGGTCACAACTGGACATCGATCCTGCGTTGCGAGCGTTGGAACATGAAGAACCTGAAAATCGCGACATTCAACGTCAACGGCATGCGCGCCCGAATGCCCAACTTGCTGGCCTGGCTTGAGCGAGAGCAGCCAGACATCGCCTGTTTGCAGGAACTCAAGTCGGATGACAGTGCATTCCCGGCCACCGAGCTTGAGGCCGCTGGCTACGGCGCGATCTGGCAAGGCCAGTCTTCGTGGAACGGCGTGGCGATTCTGGCGCGGGATGCGCAGCCGCTGGAGAGTCGTCGAGGTCTGCCGGGTGATGACAGCGACACCCATAGTCGATATTTGGAGGCCGCCGTGCACGGGATCCTGGTGGGCTGCCTGTACCTGCCCAACGGCAACCCGCAGCCGGGGCCGAAGTTCGATTACAAGCTGGCGTGGTTCGAACGACTGATCCATTACGCGCAGACGCTTCAGGCCAGTGAGCATCCCGTGGTGCTGGCCGGTGACTACAACGTGGTGCCCACCGACCTGGACATCTACAACCCGCGATCCTGGCTGAAGGATGCGTTGCTGCAACCTGAAAGCCGCGAGTGTTATCAGCGCTTGCTGGCCCAGGGCTGGACCGATTCCTTGCGCCATCTGTATCCGGAGGATCGGCTCTATACCTTCTGGGATTATTTTCGCCAGCACTGGCAAAAGAACTCAGGGCTGCGCATCGATCATCTGTTGCTTAACACGGCGCTGAGCCCTTATCTGCTGGGGGCCGGAGTCGATGCCTGGGTTCGCAATGAGCCCCACGCGAGTGATCATGCGCCGACGTGGATTCGGTTGAGTTCGCGCAAGCGGCGTTGAGATTGAAGTGTGTGGCGATTGGCTAAATCAATTGTCAGTCAAGCCGCTTTATCCCTTATACATGGCGCCCATCGGCGGAGAAATCCGGCCCCATGCATAAGGACTGAGCGATGAGCGAGCCACACCTGAGTAATCTTGCGTTGTACCTGCAGCGCCTGGGCTTCGACGCGCCTCCGGCGCCGACCCTGGAAACCCTGCGCCAACTTCAACTGCGCCACACCGGCGTCTTCCCGTTCGAAAACCTCAGCACGTTGTCGGGGCAGCCGGTGCTCATCGATCTGCCGTCCATCGAACAAAAGGTTCTGCACGACGGTCGCGGCGGTTACTGCTACGAACTCAACAACCTGTTCCTGGCCTTGCTCCAGGCACTGGGCTTCGATGCTCGCGGCATTTCCGGCCGAGTGGTCATGGGCCAACCCGAAGGCGCATGGACCGCCCGTACACACCGCTTGAGCCTGGTGACCCTGGACGGCGTGCGCTACATCACCGACGTCGGCTTCGGCGGCATGGTGCCCACCGCACCGCTGGTGCTCGATACCCCGGCTGAACAGTTCACACCTCACGAACCCTATCGCATCGAGCAGCACGAGGATGGCTACACCCTGCGGGCCAACGTCGCCGGCGAATGGCGGGCGATGTACATTTTCGATTTGCAGCGCCAGGAAGACATCGATTACGCCGTCGGCAACTGGTACGTCTCGACCCATCCCGAATCGTCGTTCGCCAGGCAGTTGATGGTGGCGCGCACCGGCGAAGGGTGGCGCCGCACGCTTAACAACGGCAGTTTTGCGATTCATCGGATCGGCAGTGAGACTGAGCGGCGGCAAGTGACGGATGTGGATGAATTGATGGATGTGTTGCGCAGCGAGTTCGGTATTCGGGTGCCACGGGAGGCGGCGTTGCGTCGGGTTATTGAAGGGCTGATTCAACAGCCCTGAACCTCACAGCTCCAGCCCCTCCTGCACCACCGAAAGCAGAGTGTCTTCGGTCATGGCGATCGCATCCGGTTGTTGCCCGGATTGATCGATCGCTTGCAGCCACCACTGCGTCTCGCCGTGTTCGCTCACGGTTCGCAGCATCGAGAGTGCCTTTCCTAGGGGGCGGATCTCGACCCGCCCGGCACCATCCTCAGTGAAACGAGCGATGGGGTCGAAGGTGATGCTGTGGTGATTGCCTTCAATCAGTAACTGGTCGATGGCGTAGTCGTAGGTCGCACCGTCAGGATGACACTCGAAGACGTGCGTAGGCACTCGCCGGATGTTCAGCCCGGCTTCGCTGAGCGGCGCCAGCCAGGTTTCGATGAGGTGGTACAGCTCGTAAACCTGCGCAGGCCAGCTGTCTATTTGGTGATCTGCACAGAGTGTCTCGTCGGCGCTGGACTGCTGGGTCTGCTTCAGTTTCGCGGCGAGTTGGTCAGCCTTGCTCATGTCGATTTCCTATCGTGGACTCAGTAAGAGCGTACCTCTATCAAAGTAGTGCACGTCTTGCCTTGCGTCATGTTGCCGGGAGGTTTTGGCTTCATATCAGGGAAGGTGCGGCGCAAGTCTCAGGTGTGAAATGGCCATGTGTCCATAATCTGACTGATTAGTTGTATACAACTCTATAGACATTTGTCCTGAGTCTTGCATACAGTGTGCGCACAACAAAAACCAGGGAACCCCCCAAACCATGAAAACGCCCCATGTTTCACACCAACGGCCTGAGGATGAAAATCTCGGGGTCGGCGCGAATATGGCTTACGGCCTGCAACACGTTCTGACCATGTACGGCGGCATCGTTGCGGTGCCCTTGATCATCGGCCAAGCGGCCGGGCTCTCGCCAGCGGACATCGGTTTGTTGATTGCTGCTTCATTGTTTGCAGGGGGGCTGGCGACATTGCTGCAAACCCTGGGCTTACCGTTTTTCGGCTGCCAATTGCCGCTGGTACAGGGCGTGTCGTTCTCTGGTGTCGCGACGATGGTTGCGATTGTCAGCAGTGGCGGGGAGGGCGGGTTTCAATCGATTCTCGGGGCGGTGATTGCCGCGTCGTTGATTGGCCTGCTGATCACGCCGGTGTTCTCGCGAATCACCAAGTTTTTCCCGCCGCTGGTCACGGGCATTGTGATCACCACCATCGGCCTGACGCTGATGCCAGTCGCTGCACGCTGGGCCATGGGTGGTAACAGCCATGCCCCGGACTTCGGCAGCATGGCGAACATCGGTCTGGCGGCAGTGACGCTGATGCTGGTTCTGCTGTTGAGCAAGATCGGCAGCGCGACCATCTCCCGGTTGTCGATCCTGTTGGCCATGGTCATCGGTACGGTGATCGCGGTGTTCCTTGGCATGGCGGATTTCTCGTCCGTCACCCAGGGCCCGATGTTCGGCTTCCCGACACCCTTCCATTTCGGCATGCCGACCTTCCACTTCGCCGCGATCCTGTCGATGTGCATCGTGGTCATGGTGACTCTGGTGGAAACCTCGGCCGACATCCTGGCGGTGGGTGAAATCATCGACACCAAGGTCGACTCCAAACGCCTGGGCAACGGCCTGCGTGCCGACATGCTGTCGAGCATGATCGCGCCGATCTTCGGTTCCTTTACCCAAAGTGCCTTCGCCCAGAACGTCGGGCTGGTGGCGGTGACCGGCATCAAGAGCCGTTTCGTGGTGGCTACCGGCGGTTTGTTTCTGGTGATCCTCGGGTTGCTGCCGTTTATGGGCCGCGTCATCGCCGCTGTACCGACTTCTGTCCTCGGCGGCGCCGGTATCGTGCTGTTCGGCACCGTCGCGGCCAGCGGTATTCGTACGCTGTCCAAGGTCGACTACCGCAACAACGTCAACCTGATTATCGTCGCCACCTCCATCGGCTTCGGCATGATCCCCATCGCTGCGCCGAGCTTCTACGACCACTTCCCAAGCTGGTTCGCCACGATCTTCCACTCGGGCATCAGCTCCTCGGCGATCATGGCCATCGTGCTGAACCTGACCTTCAACCACCTCACTGCCGGTAACTCCGATCAGCAGTCGGTGTTCGCGGCTGGCACTGAACGCGTCCTGCGCTATCAGGATCTGGCAGCGTTGCGCGAAGGGGATTATTTCAGCGAAGGCAAACTGCGTGACTGCGACGGGAATGAGATTCCAGTGGTGGAGGTGGCCCATGCATCAGACGAGCACCACCCCAGCCATGCGAAAAGCAGTGAGCATGTCTGACAGTTTATAGCCGGAGGATTAAAAGATCGCAGCCTGCGGCAGCTCTTACAGAATTTGTGTTCGCCCGATGAATCACGGGTGTACGCGATTCCCATGTAGGAACTGCCGCAGGCTGCGATCTTTTGACTTTATGAAGAGCCACAAAAAAGCCCCTGAACCTTTCGATTCAGGGGCTTTTCGATATTGCTGTCTGGCTCCACGACCTGGACTCGAACCAGGGACCCAGTGATTAACAGTCACTTGC
Source organism: Pseudomonas sp. PMCC200344 (assembly GCF_030053095.1). Taxonomy (NCBI): domain Bacteria; kingdom Pseudomonadati; phylum Pseudomonadota; class Gammaproteobacteria; order Pseudomonadales; family Pseudomonadaceae; genus Pseudomonas; species Pseudomonas sp. PMCC200344. Next base: position 2,301,019 of record NZ_CP125618.1, read on the forward strand.
TCTACCAACTGAGCTATCGCGGAATGGCGCGTATGTTACTGATTCAAAAAGAGAAGTCAAGCACCTGTTAGCAGTTTGATGGGTTCATGGGGACGGACGGTGGTTTATCGACCGTGGGCGGTTACCAGAATCGCCTCAGAGGTCTACCATGGCGGCCCGGAAGTGGTTACACGCGCTGCCGGCCATTCGCCGAAAAGGTACGCGCCATGAATCACCCAACCACCACACTTCGCCACAACGGGGTGTTCGCATGAGCATCGCTCAGATCAGCCTGCCCAAAGGTGTCGGCCCTCACGCCGAAAAACTGTTCGACGCAATCACTCAGGCCAGCACCGCTGACGAATTGAACCGTGCCGGTGGCAAGGCCGAAGGTTTTGTCCTGGGTCTGGAAAGCACCAAGGCCATCAAAAGCCAGGTCGCCGAATCGCTCTACGTCGCCTATGACGACGCTGCCAGCCAGCGCGCAACCGAACTGGCCTAACCGCCAAAGGTGACGGTGGCGAGCATCAGTTTGGCGTACAACATCGTTGCGGCCAGCTGCACTAGCCACAAGGCCAGGCCGCCGAGAAACACGCCGGCAGCGACTTGCATTACCAGGTTGTTACTGCGTTTGGCCGGGGTGCGGGGCACGAAGTGGTCCAGCTCATCGCGGTCGGCGCGTAGGTCATCGTTTTTCATGTTGGCTCTCGTCAGAATTCTCGGGTGTACACAAAACCTGTGGGAGCGAGCCTGCTCGCGAAGGGGTATTGCATTCAACATTGATGTTGGCTGATACGACGCCTTCGCGAGCAGGCTCGCTCCCACATTTGATCTGCGTGCAGTCTAAAGCGGTCGTTCGCTGCGCTGGGAACTATCTGAGGCAAGTAAAACGGGAAGCCCAAGGGCTTCCCGTTTTTTTTACCACTCGACGACTCAGATCACCGCAACGATGGCCTTGGTCACAACGTCGATGTTGCTCTGGTTCAACGCGGCCACGCAGATGCGGCCGGTGTCCAGTGCATAGATGCCGAACTCGCTGCGCAGGCGGGTCACTTGCTCAACCGTCAGGCCGGAGTAGGAGAACATGCCGCGCTGACGACCGACGAAGCTGAAGTCACGCTGTGGAGCTTGCTTCGCCAGCTGCTCAACCATCTGGATGCGCATGCCGCGAATCCGCAGACGCATTTCAGCCAGTTCTTCTTCCCACTGAGCGCGCAGTTCCGGGCTGTTCAGTACAGCGGCGACAATGCTTGCACCGTGGGTCGGCGGGTTGGAGTAGTTGGTGCGGATCACGCGTTTGACCTGCGACAGCACGCGTGCGCTTTCTTCTTTCGATTCGCTGACGATCGACAGGGCGCCCACGCGTTCGCCGTACAGAGAGAACGATTTGGAGAACGAGCTGGAGACGAAGAAGGTCAGGCCCGATTCAGCGAACAGACGCACGGCAGCGGCGTCTTCGTCGATACCATCGCCAAAGCCCTGGTAGGCCATGTCGAGGAACGGTACGTGACCTTTGGCTTTCACCACGTCCAGGACGTTGTTCCAGTCCGCCGGGCTCAGGTCCACGCCGGTCGGGTTATGGCAGCAAGCGTGCAGGACAACGATGGAGCCGGACGGCAGGGCGTTCAAGTCTTCCAGCAAGCCAACACGGTTCACGTCGTGGGTCGCGGCGTCGTAGTAGCGATAGTTCTGCACCGGGAAACCGGCCGTTTCGAACAGCGCGCGGTGGTTTTCCCAGCTCGGGTCGCTGATCGCCACGACGGCGTTCGGCAGCAGTTGCTTGAGGAAGTCGGCACCGATTTTCAGCGCGCCAGTACCGCCAACGGCTTGGGTGGTGATGACGCGGCCAGCGGCGATCAGTGGCGAGTCATTGCCAAACAGCAGTTTCTGTACGGCCTGGTCGTAGGCAGCAATGCCGTCGATTGGCAAGTAGCCACGGGAAGCGTGTTGAGCGACGCGAATCGTCTCGGCTTCGACAACGGCGCGCAGGAGTGGAATTCGCCCCTCCTCGTTGCAGTAAACACCGACCCCCAGGTTGACCTTGTTGGTGCGGGTGTCGGCGTTGAATGCTTCGTTGAGGCCCAGGATTGGATCACGTGGTGCCATTTCGACAGCGGAGAACAGGCTCATTTTGCGGCGGCTCTGAATGGAAAGTGGAGGGACGTGTCGCGCTCCAGCCGAATGCACTAGAGCGGTGCACAAACGGGGAGCTAGTATAGAGGCCATCTGCGATTGATGGCGACAGACGATTCGGCTTTTACGGTAAGTTTTTCCGATTATTTCTGGACCGTTAGTCGATTGGCATCGTCAAAGGTTTTACCCGATGTAGGACGTTTGACTTGAAAGCGAGGGCAATCGGCTCCACATTGAGCACAATCCAGTTTTTTCCTCGGGCGACATCGGTCGTTTGCGGTCTTTCCCGTTGCTGCCCGGTTCGGCCGGACAGGCGCGACTCCTGCTTCGAAAACCGAGAGGTATTTCATGTCTGAATTCCAGCTAGTCACCCGCTTCGAGCCCGCCGGCGATCAGCCGGAAGCCATCCGCCTGATGGTCGAGGGCATCGAAGCCGGGCTGGCGCACCAGACGTTGCTCGGTGTGACCGGCTCGGGCAAGACCTTCAGCATCGCCAATGTGATCGCCCAGATTCAGCGTCCGACCCTGGTACTGGCGCCGAACAAGACCCTGGCCGCGCAGTTGTACGGTGAGTTCAAGGCGTTCTTCCCGAACAACGCGGTCGAATACTTCGTTTCCTACTACGACTACTACCAGCCCGAAGCTTATGTGCCTTCGTCGGACACGTTCATTGAGAAAGACGCGTCGATCAACGACCACATCGAGCAAATGCGACTGTCCGCGACCAAGGCGTTGTTGGAGCGTAAGGACGCGATCATCGTCACCACCGTGTCGTGCATTTACGGTCTGGGCAGTCCGGAAACCTATTTGAAGATGGTGCTGCACGTGGATCGCGGCGACAAGCTCGATCAGCGTGCGTTGCTGCGTCGCTTGGCAGACTTGCAATACACCCGCAACGACATGGAGTTTGCCCGTGCGACCTTCCGGGTCCGCGGCGATGTAATCGATATCCACCCGGCGGAATCCGATTTCGAAGCGATCCGTATCGAACTCTTCGACGATGAAGTCGAGAAGATTTCCGCCTTCGATCCGTTGACCGGCGAAGTGATCCGCCAGTTGCCGCGCTTCACCTTCTATCCGAAAAGCCACTACGTGACGCCACGGGAAACCCTGCTCGGCGCCATCGAAGGCATCAAGGTCGAGCTTCAGGAGCGCCTGGACTACCTGCGTTCCAACAACAAACTGGTGGAAGCGCAGCGCCTGGAGCAGCGCACCCGTTTCGACCTGGAGATGATCCTCGAACTGGGTTACTGCAACGGCATCGAAAACTACTCGCGCTACCTGTCGGGCCGTGAATCCGGCCAGGCACCACCGACGTTGTTTGACTACCTGCCGGCTGACGCCTTGCTGGTGATCGATGAATCCCACGTCAGCGTGCCGCAGGTCGGCGCCATGTATAAGGGCGACCGTTCGCGTAAAGAGACGTTGGTGGAATACGGTTTCCGTCTGCCGTCCGCCCTGGATAACCGGCCGATGCGCTTCGACGAGTTCGAAAACATCAGCCCGCAGACGATTTTTGTCTCGGCCACACCGGGTAATTACGAGGCGGAACACGCCGGTCGCGTGGTCGAGCAACTGGTCCGCCCGACAGGCCTTGTAGACCCGCAAATCGAAATCCGCCCGGCGTTGACCCAGGTCGACGATCTGCTCTCGGAAATCGGCAAGCGTGTGGCGCTGGAAGAGCGGGTGCTGGTCACCACGCTGACCAAGCGCATGTCCGAAGACTTGACCGATTACCTGGCGGACCACGGCGTACGGGTGCGTTATCTGCACTCGGACATCGACACGGTGGAGCGGGTCGAAATCATCCGCGATCTGCGTTTGGGCACCTTCGATGTGCTGGTGGGGATCAACCTGCTGCGTGAAGGTCTCGACATGCCGGAAGTCTCACTGGTGGCGATCCTCGACGCGGACAAGGAAGGCTTCCTGCGTTCCGAGCGCTCGCTGATCCAGACCATCGGCCGGGCGGCGCGAAATCTCAATGGTCGGGCGATTCTCTACGCGGATCGCATCACCGGTTCCATGGAGCGGGCGATCGGCGAAACCGAGCGTCGTCGCGACAAGCAGATCGCCTTTAACCTGGCCAATGGCATTACGCCCAAGGGCGTGTTCAAGGACGTTGCCGATATCATGGAAGGCGCCACCGTGCCGGGTTCGCGCAGCAAGAAGCGCAAAGGCATGGCCAAGGCCGCCGAGGAAAGTGCCAAGTACGAAGCTGAACTGCGCTCGCCGGGCGAGATCGCCAAGCGCATCAAGGCGCTGGAAGAGAAAATGTACCAACTCGCCCGCGACCTGGAGTTCGAAGCAGCGGCGCAGATGCGCGACGAGATTGGCAAGTTGCGTGAGCGGTTGATCACTGTTTGATGTGTGGTGCCTGACAGGGCCTTATCGTCGGATCGCCGCCCGGAGCAAGCTCGCTCCCACAGGGATCACGCTGAACCTTGTGGGAGCGAGCTTGGTCCGGGCGGCGTTCCGACGATGGGGGCGCCTCGGTCTCAATGTGCCTCGCCAACCTTCAATCCCGCCGGCAGCGCCTTGGTCAGCAACACCGCCAACATGCTGATCCCCAGCGCAATCCCGACAAAGTGAAACGCATCGTTGTAAGCCATGATCGACGCCTGCTGATGCGCAATTTCACTGAGCTTGCCCAGCGCTGCCGTCTCACTGCCAAACCGATCCGTCAGCGACGCCATGCGCTCGGCCACCTGCGGGTTGGTCGGCACAATCAGGGTCGTGGCGATCAACGAGATGGTCACCATGATCAGCGGCTGGCTCAGCGCGCGGATGATCTGGATTTGATTGAACTGCGGCCCGGCGAAGTCCGGGTTCAACCCCCCCGATGAAAAACTCGCCAATCCAAATAGCCCGAGACCCAGCGCGCACAGCCATTTCGGCGGGTCAAATCTGGCATACAGCGAATGATGGGTAGATGCCATCGGCTGATAATCGGCCATTCACCAAGGCTAGAGCGCGTTGTAGACGCAACCTTGGCTTAAATGCCCTGTTCACTGGAGCCGGGCGGGCAACGCCTGTTACCATTCGCCCTTTGTTTTATCTTCATTTCGAGACTTGCCATGACCACCGTCCGCACTCGCATCGCGCCATCGCCTACCGGGGATCCCCACGTAGGTACCGCTTACATCGCTTTGTTCAACTACTGCTTTGCCAAGCAGCACGGCGGTGAGTTCATCCTGCGGATCGAAGACACCGACCAGTTGCGTTCGACCCGCGAGTCCGAACAACAGATTTTCGACGCCCTGCGTTGGTTGGGTATCGACTGGAGCGAAGGTCCGGACGTTGGCGGCCCGCACGGTCCTTACCGTCAGAGCGAGCGTGGCGACATCTATCAGAAGTACTGCCAGCAACTGGTCGAAATGGGCCACGCTTTCCCGTGCTTCTGCACCGCCGAAGAACTCGACCAGATGCGCGCCGAACAAATGGCTCGCGGCGAAACCCCGCGTTACGACGGCCGTGCGCTGTTGCTGTCCAAGGAAGAAGTCGATCGTCGCCTGGCCGCTGGCGAGCCGCACGTGATCCGCATGAAAGTGCCGAGCGAAGGCGTTTGCGTGGTGCCGGACATGCTGCGTGGCGACGTCGAGATCCCTTGGGATCGCATGGACATGCAAGTGCTGATGAAGACCGACGGCCTGCCGACGTACTTCCTGGCCAACGTCGTCGATGACCACCTGATGGGCATCACCCACGTTCTGCGTGGCGAAGAGTGGCTGCCGTCGGCGCCGAAACTGATTCTGCTGTACGAATACTTCGGCTGGGAACAACCAGAGCTGTGCTACATGCCGCTGCTGCGTAACCCGGACAAGAGCAAGCTGTCCAAACGCAAGAACCCGACCTCGGTGACGTTCTACGAGCGCATGGGTTTCATGCCGGAAGCGATGCTCAACTACCTCGGTCGCATGGGCTGGTCGATGCCGGACGAGCGCGAGAAGTTCTCGCTGCAGGAAATGGTCGACCACTTCGACCTGAGCCGCGTCTCCCTCGGCGGGCCGATTTTTGACATCGAGAAACTGTCGTGGCTCAACGGCCAATGGTTGCGTGACCTGCCGGTGGAAGAGTTCGCTTCGCGCCTGCAAACATGGGCGTTGAACCCGGAATACATGATGAAGATCGCGCCGCACGTGCAAGGTCGGGTTGAAACATTCAGCCAGGTAGCACCGCTGGCCGGTTTCTTCTTCGCCGGTGGCGTGAATCCAGACGCCAAGCTGTTTGAATCCAAGAAGCTGTCGGGCGATCAGGTGCGTCAGTTGATGCAGTTGATTTTGTGGAAGCTGGAAAGCCTGCGCCAGTGGGAGAAGGACAGCATCACCGCAACGATTCAAGCGGTGGTCGAATCCCTGGAACTGAAGCTGCGCGACGCCATGCCGCTGATGTTTGCCGCGATCACTGGCCAGGCCAGTTCGGTGTCGGTGCTTGATGCGATGGAAATCCTGGGTCCGGACCTGACCCGTTTCCGTCTGCGCCAGGCGATCGACTTGCTGGGCGGCGTGTCGAAGAAGGAAAACAAGGAGTGGGAAAAACTCTTGGGCAACATCGCCTGATTCCCACTGTTCTCTGTAATTGGATGGACTCGCCCAAGCCGAGGCGTCAATGCGCCACGGTGGCAGTCTAAACAGCCAACGACAGCGAGGGCGAGTCCATGAAAAAGCATACTTCGATTGATCAATTCCTGTCTTCTTCCGATTTGTCGGCCTGCACAACCGTGGCGGTCGATCTGGCCAAGCAGGTCTTTCAGGTCGCCGGTGAAGACGTCCTCGGCCAGGTGCACTACGAGCAACGGATCAAGTCGCGCGAGGCGTTTTATGAGTTTCTACGCCAGTTGCCGCCTCATGTCGTGGTTCTGATGGAGACCGGCCCGGGTGCTCAAGCCTGGGCCCGGCAGCTGCAAGACCAAGGCAATCTGGCGCGGATTCTTCCAGCCGGCTTGGTGGCCACACATCGCAGCGGGCCTAAAAATGATCGCAACGATGCGCTGGCGATCCTGCGGGCTGGTCGCGATGAAAAGATCTGCGCAGTGCCGGTCAAAAGCGTTGCGGCGCTGGCCATGCAGGCACTGCATCGCGCTCGTCAAGGTTACGTGCGTCGCCGCACCGCCGTGAGTAATCAGATGCGCGGCCTGCTGCTCGAGCATGGCGTGGCCTTGGCGCAGGGCGATGTTGCGATCAGCCAGAAAATTCCGCGGGTACTGGAAGATGCCACCCAGCCGGTGCCGGGTCTGCTGCGTGAACTGATCGACGAACTGTTGGCCGAGTGGCGCCATTTGGGCGAACGCATCAGCGTGCTGACGGGGCGCCTCGAAGTGGCCGCCAACGCCGACATGACGGCGAAGCGACTGATGACTGTGCGCGGCATCGGCCCAGTCACTGCCACGGCACTGGTGGCCAAGGAAACCAAGCCTGAGCGATTTCCCAATGCCCGCAAGTTTGCCGCGTACTTTGGCATGGTGCCTGACCAGCACAGCAGCGGGCAGACGGTCCGGCTGGGGGACATGACCAAGCGAGGCGATGTTTATTTACGCAGCCTGATGATCCAGGGAGCCCATGCGGTACTGCAACAACTACGACCTGATTCCCAGCAACCCGATGACCGCCGCTTGTTGCGCTGGATGAGCCGACTGGGCCGTAAGGAGGCTGCGGTCAGGTTAGCCAACCGCAACCTGCGAATCGTCTGGGTGCTTCTACAGAATGACCAGACTTATCGTCGCCAGGCTGGTGATGGCCGGCAAGCGACGATGAGCCACTGAGCGACAGAGTTCTGCCACCGAGGTACTAACTGTCCGGCCCTTTGCTGAAAAAAAATTGACCCCAGGTAAGACCGGCGTGGATTGATGCCTTAGCTGCTACTGGCCTTCGAGGCCTGACTGTAATCGGCATACCACGAGCTCTTCCAATTTTGGCCAGAAGCCGAAGACGGCTTCCTCGAATAGGCCTAATACATAGATGCAACGGGGCGGCGGTTTTTCAAAAGCGGGTAGACAGTGGGGGCGAGTCCATACATAGCAGCTGCCGAAGGCTGCGTTGGGCTGCGCAGCAGCCCCTTATGGCAGCAGCACAATCTGTCTGAAAGGGCAGGGTGGCTGAATCGCGAGTGCTACGCACTCGAACGCAGCCTGCGGCAGTTGCTACAAGAACGGATACACCCCCGGATTTACGGGGGAGGGTGGTAAGTGATTGTTATGTCGGCAAAAAACTTTGAAATATTTTAAAAATAAGTTTGACAGCCTTCCGGTGCGCCATTAAGATTCGCCCCGTCCTCAGCGATGAGGGGCTATAGCTCAGCTGGGAGAGCGCTTGCATGGCATGCAAGAGGTCGACGGTTCGATCCCGTCTAGCTCCACCAATTTACACTTCAAGGCCTGGCCACACCGGTCTTGAAGCGATCAACACTCAGCGTTGATCTGTTGTATAGAAGGGTTTGCGTCCCCTTCGTCTAGTGGCCTAGGACACCGCCCTTTCACGGCGGTAACAGGGGTTCGAGTCCCCTAGGGGACGCCAGTTTTACAGAAGCGATGTTGCAAGATGTCGCTCCGCCGCGAGGCGAAAAATCCGGGGCTATAGCTCAGCTGGGAGAGCGCCTGCATGGCATGCAGGAGGTCAGCGGTTCGATCCCGCTTAGCTCCACCAATTTTACAGTTCAAGGTCTGGCCACACCGGCCTTGAATCGATCAGCTCTCAGCACTGATCAGTTGTATAGAAGGTTTTGCGTCCCCTTCGTCTAGTGGCCTAGGACACCGCCCTTTCACGGCGGTAACAGGGGTTCGAGTCCCCTAGGGGACGCCACGATTACCCGCTTTGCGGGATTTTATAAGGGTCATTCAATTATTGAATGGCCCTTTTGTTTGTCTGGCGTTTGGCCAAATCCCTATTTCTTTCAAACTGTTCTTCAGACCAGCGGTCACATTCACGACTTGCGTAAAATTATTATGAGAATAATATTCTAGTCGTAATATTCGGAGGCAACGATGAACGATAAAAAAGCTCAAACCCGCGAACGCATCCTCAAGGCTGCCAGCGCAGCGCTGATTCAGCGCGGCCCGGCCGAACCGAGCGTAGGCGAAGTGATGGGCGCGGCCGGCCTGACCGTCGGCGGCTTCTACGCGCACTTCGAAAGCAAGGACGCGATGATGCTGGAAGCGTTCAAGCAGCTGCTCGGTCACCGCCGTGGCTTGATCGCCGACATGGACGCCGAGTTGACCGGCGAAGAGCGTCGCGCGCTGGTTGCTGCGTTTTATCTGTCACGCAAACACCGTGATTCCTCCGAGTCAGCGTGCCCGATTCCGGCTTCTGTCGGTGAGCTGGGCCGTCTGCCGGACGCGTTTCGCGTGGCGTTGAATGAGCATGTGGAAATGATGGTCGCGCAGTTGGCGGCCAGCCCGGAAGACACCGACAAGGCCCTGGCCGACATGGCCTTGATGGTGGGTGGTTTGGCTTTGGCTCGCGCGTTGGGGCCAGGAGAATTGTCCGATCGATTGCTGCGCGCCGCCAAGTCTGCGGTGCTGTGACCTATAGGCCTAGGCCTAGGCCTGAGGAGTGAGAGCGATGAGCACGTTGAAGTGGGTTCGTGGCGTTAATGGCACCTTGGGCTGGGTCGCACCAAAACTGGTTGCGAACATAATGCGACTGGCATTCATGACGCCGCGCGAGCTGCCGCCGCGTGATTGGGAATTGCCGCTGCTGGCGACATCCGAGCGGATCACCTTGCGCTTCGGTCTCTCGGCACTGCGTTGGGGGCAGGGCCCGGCCGTGTTGCTGATGCATGGTTGGGAAGGCCGGCCGACGCAGTTTGCCAGCCTCATCACCGCGCTGGTCGATGCCGGTTACACCGTGGTGGCTCTGGACGGCCCGGCCCACGGTCGCTCGCCGGGCAGCGAAGCGAACGTTGTGCTGTTTGCTCGTGCCATGCTTGAAGCCGCTGCCGAGTTGCCGCCGCTGCAAGCGGTTATCGGTCACTCCATGGGTGGTGCCAGTGCCATGCTCGCCGTTCAACTGGGCTTGCGCACCGAAACCCTGGTCACGATCGCCGCCCCGGCTCGGATTCTCGGCGTGTTGCGCGGTTTCGCCCGTTACGTGCGGTTGCCACCGAAAGCCCGTTCAGCGTTCATTCGTCAGATCGAAAGAGACGTCGGCATGCGCGCTGCGGCGCTGGATGTCGCGCACTATCAACTCGACATGCCCGGCCTGATCGTCCATGCCGAAGACGACTGCTACGTTCCGGTCAAGGAATCGCAGCTGATCAACGAAGCCTGGTTTGACAGCCGTCTGTTGCGCCTGGAAGCAGGTGGTCATCAACGGGTGCTGGCTGATCCTCGGGTGATCGAAGGCGTTCTTTCGCTGCTGGCCGGTCGCAGTCTGCAATCGCGCCAATTGGCCTGAGCATCCGTTACACTGCCCCGGTCAAAATTTTCTGACCAGGAGTGGGGCATGGGCTGGGATCGGGCAACGCCATTTATCATTGATCTGGAAGTCGGTGCAGAGGACATCGATGGGCTGGGTCACGCGAATAACGCGGTGTACGTAACCTGGCTCGAACGCTGTGCCTGGCGCCACTCCCAGCGGCTTGGCCTGGACCTGGTCGAGTATCGTCGGCTGGATCGGGCGATGGCGGTGGTGCGGCACGAGATCGATTACCTGGCGGCCGCCTATGAAGGCGATGAGTTGCAATTGGCGACCTGGATCGTCGATTGGGACCAACGTCTGAAAATGACCCGACACTTCCAGTTGAAGCGCCCCAGCGACAACACCACGTTGCTGCGGGCGCAGACCACCTTCGTCTGCATTGAACTGTCGACCGGCAAGCCCAAGCGCATGCCAGCGGAATTCATCGAGGGCTACGGCCCGGCATTACAGGTCTTGGATGTAACCAAAATCTAATGTGGGAGCGAGCCTGCTCGCGAAGGCGGCGTGTCAAACAACTTATGTTTCGACTGACACACCGCTTTCGCGAGCAGGCTCGCTCCCACAGTTGATCTGCGATGTTCTGCAGATTTTCCGCGCAATCCAGTAAACTGCCGCACGTTTTTCGTTGAGTGTGTTTTTCATGCAAATTGCTTTGGCGCCCATGGAGGGGTTGGTCGACAACATCCTGCGGGACGTGCTGACCCGTGTGGGCGGTATCGATTGGTGCGTGACCGAGTTCATTCGGATCAACGATCAACTGCTTACGCCTGCCTATTACCACAAGTTCGGCCCGGAGCTGTTGACCGGCGCCCGCACCGCATCCGGGGTGCCGCTGCGGGTGCAGCTGCTCGGTTCCGATCCGGTATGCCTGGCGGAAAACGCTGCGCTGGCGTGCGAACTGGGTTCCGAGGTCATCGACCTGAACTTCGGCTGCCCGGCCAAGACTGTGAACAAGTCCCGTGGCGGTGCGGTGCTGCTCAAAGAACCTGAGCTGCTAAACCAGATCGTCGAACACGTGCGTCGCGCCGTTCCGGCGCACATTCCAGTGACTGCCAAGATGCGCCTCGGTTTCGACAGCCCGGACGGTGCGCTGGTGTGTGCCACGGCCCTGGCCGAAGGTGGCGCGGCGCACATCGTGGTTCACGCGCGGACCAAAACTGACGGCTACAAGCCGCCAGCCCATTGGGAATGGATCCCCCGGGTGCAGGATGTGGTCAAGGTTCCAGTGTTCGCCAATGGCGACATCTGGAGTGTCGAAGACTGGCGTCGTTGCCGTGAAATCAGCGGCGTCGAGGACATCATGCTCGGTCGCGGCCTGGTTTCGCGCCCGGACCTGGCACGGCAAATCGCAATGGCGCGGGCCGGTGAGGACGTCGTCGAGATGACCTGGGCCGAGTTGTTGCCGCTGATTCAGGACTTCTGGCTGCAAGCCAAGGCGCAGATGACGCCGCGCCAATCGCCGGGTCGCTTGAAGCAGTGGCTGGCAATGCTGACCCGCAATTATCCCGAAGCGGTCGAGCTGTTTACCGTGCTGCGTCGCGAGACCGAACTGGATCAGGTCTCGCGTTTACTGGGTCTTCAGGTGTCTGAAGCGGCCTGAATCCAATCCAGTCAACGGGACGCAAAACCCAGCGCTGCAGCACTAAGGCAGAGCAATAACAAGGTCCGCGTCATTTGAGCAGCTTTTGAAAATCCTCCACCGGCAGCGGCGGGCTGTGCAAATACCCCTGATAGAAATGGCAGCCCAGCCCTTGCAAAAATTCCAGCTGCTCCGGTGTCTCTACCCCTTCGGCAATCACTTTCAATTCCAGGCTGCGGGCCATGGCAACGATGGCGCGGATGATCTCGGCGTCGTTGGGGTCGGTGGTGGCGTCGCGGATGAACGATTGGTCGATTTTCAGGGTGTCGACCGGCAGACGCTTTAGGTAAGTCAGCGAGGAATAACCGGTGCCGAAATCGTCCATGGCGAAACTCACGCCGAGTTTTTTCAGGCTACGCATTTTGTTGATGGTGTCTTCCAGGTTCTGGATCACGATGCCTTCGGTGATTTCCAGTTTCAGCAGCGAGCAGGGCAGACCGTGGCTGACGAGGCTGTGTTCGATGCGTTCGACGAAGTCGTTTTGGCGAAATTGCCGTGGGCTGATGTTGACGCACAGGCTGAAGTCCAGCGGATCGACCAGGCCCTTGGCGATCAGTTGTTTGAAGGCGCTGCAGGCTTCATCGATGATCCATGTGCCGACTTCCAGAATAAGCCCGCTGTCCTCCAGCACCTTGATGAACTCGGTGGGCGATTGCGCGCCGAGTTCCGGATGGTTCCAGCGCACCAGCGCCTCGGCGCCGACGATGCGGTCGTTCCGGGCGTCCACCTGAGGCTGGTAGTGCACGCGGAACTCACCCCGGGAAAGGGCCAGGCGCAGGTCGGTTTCCATGCGCAAGCGTTCGCTCGCCGCCTTCTGCATGGTGTTGTGGTACATCTGCGCGGTGTTGCGGCCCGAATCCTTGGCCCGGTAGAGGGCGATGTCGGCGCGTTTGAGCAGGTCGGTCGGGGTCGAACCGTGATCGGGAATCAGCGCGATGCCGATGCTCGGGGTTACTTGCAGGCGTTGTCCGTCGAGGAACATCGGCTCCGACAGCAGTTCACGCAATGTGTCCGCCAGTTGCAGGACTTGCTCGCTGACCTCGTTGCGCGAGCCTTCGAGCCCGCTGAGCAGCACCACGAATTCGTCACCGCCCAAACGCGCGACGGTGTCTTCCATACGCACGCTGGCTTCGAGGCGCGCGGTGATGATTTTCAGCACGGTATCGCCCACCGGATGACCGAGCGAATCATTGATGTGCTTGAAGTGATCAAGGTCGAGAAACAGCAAGGCGCCGCGTAGGTTGTGGCGCTTGAGCAGGGCGATCTGCTGACTCAGGCGATCCATCAGCAGGGCGCGATTGGGCAGGTTGGTCAGCGGGTCGTGGTAGGCCAGGTGACGGATCTGCGCTTCGGCGTTTTTCAGCAGGCTGACGTCCCGCGCGGTCAGCAGCAGGCAGGCGGTTTCGTTGAGGGTGATCGGTTCTACCGAGACTTCGACGGTCAGCAACTCGCCGCGTTTATTGCGTCCGAGCATTTCCTGATGAAGTACCCGACCGTTGATCTGGAGTTCGGTGAGCAGCGCCGAACGTTGTTTTTCCTCGGCCCAGATGCCGACCTGATACACCGTGCGACCGACCACTTCATCGGCGCGGTAGCCGGTCAGGCGGCAGAAGCCATCGTTAACCTCCAGATAACGCCCGGTGTCGCGCTCGGTGATGGTGATGGCGTCGGGGCTGGAGTGGAAGGCCTTGGCGAACTTCTCTTCGCTGGCCTTGAGCGCGGCTTCCGAGCGTTGCTGCTGAGTGATATCGCGCAGGGTGGTGACGATGCACGGCTGGTCGCCGACGCTGATCTGGCGGCTGGAAATCACGCAGGTCAGGGCTTGCCCGTCTTTGTGCTGAACGAGGATCGCCACGTTGTTCAGGACTTGCTCGCGGATGACCTGCTCGATGCGTCGCAGGCTTTGTGCCGAAGCGTCCCATAGTCCGATTTCGTCGGCGCCGCGGCCAATTACATCGGCGGCGCTCCAGCCGAAGGTCTGGGTGAAGCTGGAGTTGATCTCGATGAATTGACCGGTGTCTTGACGGGTCACGCAGATCGGGTCCGGGCTGACCTGGAACAGGGTGGCGAACTTCTCTTCGGACGCCACCAGCAGTTGCTCCCGCTCCACCTGGTCGGTGATGTCGAGCAGGGTGCCGGCCATGCGCAGCGGGACACCGTTTTCATCGCGATAGAGTCGGGCGCGGCTTTCCAGGAAACGCGAGCTCCCGTCCGGCAGTTGCACGCGGTAGGTCAGTTGATAATTGCCGGCAGGGCCTTCTCGCAGGCTGCGATAGGCGTCGCGCATGGTGCCGCGCTCTTCGCCGGGCACGCCTTCAAAAAACTCGTCGAAGGATTCATGGAAAGGTATGGCTTCCAGCCCGTGCAGTTGGGCGGCGCGTGCCGAGCCGTACAGCATGCCGCTGGGAATGTGCCAGTCCCAGGTGCCGAGTTGCGCTGAATCCAGCGCCAGGTCGAGGCGCTCCTGGCTGTCTTTCAGAGCAAGCTCGGCGGCTTTGCGTTCGGTGGTGTCAAGGAACGTACTCAGCAGATAAGGCTGGCCTTCGAGCTCGACCTTTTGCGCGCTGAGGATGCCGTCGTGGATCTGGCCGTTGCTGGCACGAAATTGCACCTCCATGTTGATCAGTTCGCCCTTGGCCTTGGTGGCTTTGACGAGTTGCGCCCGTTGCTCCGGATGCACCCAGAGGCCCAGTTCCAGGGTGGTGCGACCAATAGCGTTCTGCACTGGCCAGCCAAACAGGCTTTCGAAATACTGGTTGGCTTCGCTGATCAGGCCGTCTTCCTGGCGAGTCAGCAGGACCATGTTCGGACACAGGTGGAACAGCGTGGCGAAGCGTTTTTCCGAGCTGCTCAACGCCTGTTCGCGCTGGCGCTGGTGGGTGATCTCACGGATGACGCCAATCATGCGTGGTCGACCGTGTTTGTCCGGCAGCAGGCTGCCGTTGATCTCCAGCCAGTGCAGGCTGCCGTCGGGCCAGCGTATGCGGTGATGCATCGCCTGTTCCAGCGGGGCGCCGGCGATGACCGCGTCGAAGGCGCGAATGGTTTTCGCCCGATCCTCTGGCGGCAGCAAGTCGAGGTATTCCAGATCCGCCGGCAGCGGTTGCCGGGGATCGAAGCCGAACAGCGCCTGGGTACCCCGCGACCAGCTGATCTGCCCACGTTCGATGTCCCAATACCAGGCGCCCAAACGTGCACCGTTGAGGGCGGCCAGCAATTGTGGGGCGCTTTCCCAGCTCTGCTCGGACCGTTTTGGGTCAAGCGCCTGTATACGCGGCATCGGCGGAATACGGTCAACAGATTTCGGCATTGGCAAGCCTTGGCTGAGTGGGGTGTCAGGTTCAGTGACTCGAGGCTCTATAGAAGTAGCACAGCTTAGCCGAGAGTCCCTGGCAGATCGATTTGCGCATCCAGCAGGGCCATGAAGGCCCGTGCCGCATTCGACAGCGTCCGCTCTGTGTGCAGGATATAGCCTAGCTGGCGAGTCAGTTGTATGCCCGGTAAAGGTATTCTCGCAACCTGATCATCAAGCATGGTGCGCGGCAACACGCTCCAGGCCAGGCCGATGGAGACCATCATCTTGATGGTTTCCAGATAATTCGTGCTCATGGCGATGTTCGGCGTCAGGCCTTGAGCTTCGAACAGGTGCCGGACGATGTGGTGAGTAAAGGTGTTGCCGCCGGGGAAAACCGCCGGGTGCAGGGCAATGTCCGCCAGGCTGACCGGGCCGTGGCTGATCAGCGAGTGCTCCGGGGCGACCACGAAGTCCAGCGGGTCGTCCCACACCGGCGTGGCCTTGACCAGTGCGTGGGGCTCCGGCGCCAGGGTGATGACTGCCAGTTCGGCGCGGCCATGGAGGATTTCTTCGTAGGCCACTTCCGAATCGAGGAACTGAATATCCAGCGCCACCTGCGGGTAACGTCGGGTGAATTCCCTTAATAAGGGGGGCAAGCGGTGCAGGCCGATGTGGTGGCTGGTGGCCAGTGTCAGGCGGCCGGTCACTTCGCCGGTCAGGTTGGTCAGGGCGCGGCGCGTGTCGTCCAGCACATTCAGGATCTGATAGGCCCGCGGCAGCAAGGCGCGTCCGGCTTCGGTCAGGCCCACTTCACGGCCCAGGCGATCAAACAGGCGCACCTTCAATTGCTGTTCCAGCCCGGCAATGCGCTTGCTGATGGCCGGTTGCGTCAGGTGCAGCCGTTCGCCAGCGCCGGAGAAGCTACCGGTCTCGGCAATCGCGATAAAAGCATTGAGGTTGGCGAGGTCCATTGCAGTATTCCAGTTGGTTATCCAAAGCATAAAAAATATGAATTTGAGTTATTTAATGTAACCCCCTAGGATCGACCTCACAAGCCAAGGGGTTATTGAGTTGTTCAAAACCCAGGGCATAGAAACACGCTGATGAGGACCGTCTGATGGCCGGCAAAACGCTTTACGACAAGCTTTGGGATTCCCATGAAGTGAAACGGCGCGACGATGGGTCGTCGCTGATCTATATCGACCGCCACATCATCCATGAAGTGACTTCGCCCCAAGCTTTCGAAGGCCTGCGTCTGGCCGGGCGCAAGCCTTGGCGCGTCGACTCGATCATCGCCACCCCGGACCACAACGTACCGACCACTCCTGATCGTAAGGGCGGCATCGAAGCGATTACCGACCAGGTCTCGCGCTTGCAGGTTCAGACCCTCGATGACTATTGCGACGAATATGGCATCACTGAATTCAAAATGAATGACGTGCGACAGGGCATCGTTCACGTGATCGGTCCGGAGCAGGGTGCCACCTTGCCGGGTATGACCGTGGTCTGCGGCGACTCGCACACCTCGACTCACGGCGCGTTTGGCGCCTTGGCCCACGGCATCGGGACTTCCGAGGTCGAGCACGTGTTCGCCACGCAGTGCCTGGTCGCCAAGAAAATGAAAAACATGCGGGTGTCGGTCGAAGGCAAATTGCCGTTCGGCGTGACCGCCAAGGACATCGTGCTCGCCGTCATCGGCAAGATCGGCACCGCCGGCGGTAACGGCCACGCCATCGAGTTCGCAGGCAGCGCCATTCGCGATTTGTCCGTCGAAGGCCGCATGACCATCTGCAACATGTCCATTGAAGCCGGCGCTCGTGTTGGCCTGGTGGCTGCCGACGAAAAAACCGTGGCTTACGTCAAGGGCCGTCCATTTGCCCCGAAAGGCGCGGAATGGGACATGGCGGTCGAAGCCTGGAAAGACCTCGTTTCCGACGCCGATGCGGTGTTCGACACCGTCGTCGAGCTCGACGCCACTCAGATCAAGCCGCAAGTCAGCTGGGGCACTTCGCCCGAGATGGTCTTGGCGGTTGATCAGAACGTGCCGGACCCGGCGAAGGAAATGGACCTGGTCAAACGCGGTTCCATCGAACGCGCCTTGAAATACATGGGTTTGAGCGCCAACCAGGCGATCACCGACATTCAACTGGACCGCGTCTTCATTGGTTCCTGCACCAACTCGCGGATCGAAGATTTGCGCGCAGCGGCGGTGATCGCCAAGGGCCGTAAAGTCGCTTCGACCATCAAGCAAGCCATCGTGGTGCCGGGCTCGGGCCTGGTGAAGGCGCAAGCCGAGGCCGAAGGCCTGGACAAGATTTTCCTCGAAGCCGGTTTCGAGTGGCGTGAACCGGGTTGCTCGATGTGCCTGGCGATGAACCCGGACCGTTTGGAGTCGGGCGAGCATTGCGCCTCGACCTCCAACCGCAACTTCGAAGGGCGTCAGGGCGCCGGTGGCCGTACGCACCTGGTCAGCCCGGCCATGGCCGCGGCGGCTGCCGTCCACGGTCGTTTCATCGACGTTCGCGAACTGATCTGAGGAACCGCACATGAGAGCTTTTACCCAACACACCGGTTTGGTCGCGCCATTGGATCGTGCCAACGTCGACACCGACCAGATCATTCCGAAGCAGTTCTTGAAGTCGATCAAACGCACCGGTTTTGGCCCGAACCTGTTCGACGAATGGCGTTACCTGGACGTGGGCTACGCCTACCAGGACAACTCCAAGCGTCCGCTGAACAAGGATTTCGTGCTCAACGCCGAGCGTTATCAAGGCGCCAGCGTGCTGCTGGCCCGCGAGAACTTCGGTTGCGGCTCCAGCCGTGAACACGCGCCGTGGGCGCTGGAAGAGTACGGTTTTCGCAGCATCATCGCGCCGAGCTACGCCGACATCTTCTACAACAACAGCTTCAAGAACGGCTTGCTGCCGATCATCTTGAGCGACGCTGAAGTGGATGAGTTGTTCCAGCAGGTTGAAGCCAATCCGGGTTACGAGTTGACGGTCGACCTGCAAGCCCAGACCGTCACCCGGCCTGATGGCAAGGTCTACAGCTTCGAACTTGACGAGTTCCGCAAGCATTGCCTGGTCAACGGCCTGGACGACATCGGCCTGACCTTGCAGGACCACGAAGCGATTGCGGCGTTTGAAGCCAAACACCGTGCGAGCCAGCCGTGGTTGTTTCGCGACGTTTGATTTTGCGTAAGGCGACGATGAGGCCCGGATAGACACCACAAGGCTAAGCCCCAAAAAGGAAGTCCATATGACCAGCAACGCCCAGCACAGCCAAGTCGTACAAAAGCAATTCGGTGAACAGGCCTCGGCCTATCTGAGCAGCGCCGTACACGCTCAGGGCACCGAATTTGCGTTGCTACAGGCTGAACTGGCAGGGCAGGGCGATGCCCGGGTGCTGGACTTGGGCTGCGGCGCCGGTCACGTGAGTTTTCACGTAGCGTCGCTGGTCAAGGAAGTGGTGGCCTACGATTTGTCGCAGCAGATGCTCGACGTGGTAGCCGGTGCCGCCGTCGATCGCGGTCTGACCAACGTGTCCACCGTGCTGGGCGCCGCCGAGCGTCTGCCGTTCGCCGATGGTGAGTTCGATTTCGTCTTCAGCCGTTATTCGGCGCACCATTGGAGCGATCTCGGCCTGGCCCTGCGAGAGGTTCGCCGGGTGCTGAAGCCGGGCGGCGTGGCGGCGTTCATCGACGTGTTGTCACCGGGCAGTCCGTTGTTCGACACTTACCTGCAAAGCGTCGAAGTGCTGCGCGACACCAGTCATGTGCGCGATTATTCCGCCGGCGAGTGGTTGCGTCAGGTCAGCGAAGCGGGGTTGCATACCCGTAGCACCACCCGTCAACGGCTGCGACTGGAGTACACCTCCTGGGTCGAGCGCATGCGCACACCAGAGGTGATGCGCGCGGCAATCCTCGAGTTGCAGCAATCGATGGGCAACGAAGTGCGCGAATATTTTGAAATTGAGGCCGATGGTTCGTTCAGCACCGATGTACTGGTGCTGATGGCTGAACGATAAGCGGCAAGACTTTTTCCGGGTACGTCTGCGGGCGTACCGACTGATGACATGAGGAAAGCATGAGCAAGCAGATTCTGATTCTCCCAGGCGACGGTATTGGCCCGGAAATCATGGCCGAAGCGGTCAAGGTGCTGGAGCTGGCGAACGACAAGTACAGCCTGGACTTCGAGCTGAGCCATGACGTGATCGGTGGCGCTGCCATCGACAAACACGGCGTGCCGCTGGCTGACGAAACCCTGGACCGTGCACGCGCGGCCGACGCTGTACTGCTCGGTGCCGTGGGCGGCCCGAAATGGGACACCATCGAGCGTGACATTCGCCCTGAGCGCGGTCTGCTGAAAATTCGTGCGCAACTGGGCCTGTTCGGCAACCTGCGTCCAGCGATCCTGTACCCGCAACTGGCCGAGGCTTCGAGCCTGAAGCCTGAAATCGTGGCTGGCCTGGACATCCTGATCGTCCGTGAACTGACCGGCGGCATCTACTTCGGCGCGCCACGTGGCGTTCGCGAGCTGGAAAACGGCGAGCGTCAGGCTTACGACACCCTGCCGTACAGCGAAAGCGAAATCCGCCGTATCGCCCGTGTCGGTTTCGACATGGCCATGGTGCGCGGCAAGAAGCTGTGCTCGGTGGACAAGGCCAACGTGCTGGCCTCCAGCCAACTGTGGCGTGAAATCGTCGAGCAAGTGGCCAAGGATTACCCTGAAGTTGAACTGAGCCACATGTACGTCGACAACGCCGCCATGCAGCTGGTGCGTGCACCGAAGCAATTCGACGTGATCGTCACTGACAACCTGTTCGGCGACATTCTTTCCGACCAAGCGTCGATGCTTACCGGTTCCATCGGCATGCTGCCGTCGGCGTCCCTGGATACCAACAACAAAGGCATGTACGAGCCGTGCCATGGTTCGGCGCCGGACATCGCTGGCAAAGGCATTGCCAACCCGCTGGCGACCATTTTGTCGGTGTCGATGATGCTGCGTTACAGCTTCAATCTGCAGGATGCGGCCGATGCGATCGAGAAGGCCGTCAGTCTGGTATTGGACCAGGGCCTGCGTACTGGCGACATCTGGTCGGCCGGTTGCACTAAAGTCGGTACGCAGGAAATGGGCGACGCAGTAGTCGCCGCGCTGCGGAATCTGTAATCTCTTTGGCCCGCTGCAACTTTCAACCTTGAAAGCAGCGGCCCACTTTTAAAGAAGGTGTAGTTGCGATGAAACGTGTAGGTCTGATCGGTTGGCGCGGTATGGTCGGTTCCGTGCTCATGCAGCGGATGCTGGAAGAGCAGGATTTCGATCTTATTGAGCCGGTGTTTTTCACCACGTCCAATGTCGGTGGCCAAGGCCCGTCCGTGGGCAAGGACATTGCTCCGCTCAAGGACGCTTACAGCATTGATGAGCTGAAAACCCTCGACGTGATTCTGACCTGCCAGGGTGGCGACTACACCAGCGAAGTTTTCCCGAAACTGCGCGAAGCCGGCTGGCAGGGTTACTGGATCGACGCCGCTTCCAGCCTGCGCATGCAGGATGACGCGGTGATCGTGCTGGACCCGGTGAATCGCAAGGTCATCGACCAGCAGCTCGACGCGGGCACCAAGAACTACATCGGCGGCAACTGCACCGTCAGCCTGATGCTGATGGGCCTGGGCGGCCTGTTCGAAGCCGGTCTGGTCGAGTGGATGAGCGCCATGACCTATCAGGCGGCCTCCGGTGCCGGCGCGCAGAACATGCGCGAACTGATCAAGCAAATGGGCGCGACCCACGCCGCCGTCGCTGATCAACTGGCCGACCCGGCCAGCGCGATCCTCGACATCGACCGTCGTGTTGCCGAAGCCATGCGAAGCGACGCGTACCCGACTGAAAACTTCGGCGTACCGCTGGCCGGCAGCCTGATCCCGTGGATCGACAAAGAACTGCCGAACGGTCAGAGCCGCGAAGAGTGGAAGGCCCAGGCCGAGACCAACAAGATCCTCGGTCGCTTCAAGAGCCCGATTCCGGTCGATGGCATCTGCGTGCGTATCGGCGCCATGCGCTGCCACAGCCAGGCGTTGACCATCAAACTGAACAAAGACGTGCCGATCGCCGATATCGAAGGGCTGATCAGCCAGCACAACCCTTGGGTCAAACTGGTGCCGAACAGCCGCGAAGCCAGCATTCAGGAACTGAGCCCGACGAAAGTCACCGGCACCCTGAACGTACCGGTTGGCCGTCTGCGCAAGCTGAACATGGGCACGCAGTACGTTGGCGCGTTCACCGTCGGCGACCAACTGCTGTGGGGCGCGGCCGAACCGCTGCGTCGCATGCTGCGGATCCTGCTTGAGCGTTGATCGATTGAAGTAATGAACGAACCCGTGCCTTGAAAGAGGTGCGGGTTTTTTTATGGGGGTTGTGTCGCCAGTGAGGTCCTCTTCGCGGGCAAGCCTCGCTCCTACAAGGGCAACGCGATTCCATGTAGGAGCGAGGCTTGCCCGCGAAGAGGCCGGTACAGGCACCACAAATCCTTGGCAGAATTGCCTGCATGCCAACCACCCGGTAAAGTGCCGCTCCCCCCGTTTCGCCAGAGGTAGAACCATGAGCCAGTCCTTTGATATCGCCGTGATCGGCGCCACCGGTACTGTCGGCGAAACGCTCGTGCAGATTCTCGAAGAGCGCGACTTCCCTGTCGGCAATCTGCACCTGCTCGCCAGCAGCGAATCGGCCGGACATTCGGTGCCGTTTCGCGGCAAGAATGTGCGGGTGCGGGAAGTCGATGAGTTCGACTTCAGCAAGGTCCAGCTGGTGTTCTTCGCTGCCGGCCCGGCGGTAACCCTGAGTTTCGCTTCGCGTGCCACGGCCGCCGGTTGCTCGCTGATCGACTTGTCCGGCGCCTTGCCGGCTGATCAGGCGCCACACGTCGTGCCTGAAGCCAACGCGCAGGTGCTGGCGGGTTTGAAAAAGCCGTTCCAGGTCAGCAGTCCAAGCCCTTCGGCCACCACACTGGCGGTAGTGCTGGCGCCGTTGCTCGGTTTGCTCGATCTGCAACGCATCAATTTGACCGCCAGCCTGGCCGTCTCCGCCCAGGGCCGCGAAGCCGTCACCGAGCTGGCACGGCAAACGGCCGAGCTGCTCAATGTGCGTCCGCTGGAGCCGACCTTCTTCGATCGGCAGATGGCCTTCAATCTGCTGGCGCAAGTGGGCAAGCCCGATGAGCAGGGGCATACGCTGCTGGAAAAACGCCTGGTACGCGAGCTGCGTCAGGTCATGGCGCTGCCTTTATTAAAGATTTCCGTCACTTGCATTCAAGCCCCGGTGTTTTTTGGCGATAGCTTTAACGTGACCTTGCAGTCATCGAGCGACATCGACCTGGCAAAAGTCAACGCCGCCCTGGAAGACGCGCCCGGTATCGAGTTGGTGGAAGCCGGCGATTACCCGACGCCGGTAGGCGATGCGGTAGGGCAGGACGTGGTCTACGTTGGTCGGGTTCGCAGCGGGATCGACGACCTGTCGGAACTAAATTTGTGGCTGACGTCAGATAACGTACGCAAAGGCGCAGCGCTCAATGCTGTGCAGGTGGCTGAATTGTTGATAAAAGACCTGCTGTAAAAGATACTTGGCAACAATTTGTCGAATGAATCCAGCCGGGCGCTATGCTTGGCCGGACTGCTGAATGCGGGCTCCCTTCGGGGCTTTGCGTGGCATGAATGAAATGATCGCGCGCGACGACTCTTCGCCGCCGCGCGCAATGCCTTACGGCAGCGACTATCAACACCTTCTCGCTGGCCGAGGAATGTTCAAACAAAGGATGAGGCTATGGTTCAAGTTCGCAAACTGGTGTTAGCAATAGCGGCCGCCTCGGCGCTGTCCTCCGGTATGGCGCATGCCCTCGGGCTTGGGGAATTGACCCTGAAGTCGACGCTGAACCAGCCCCTGGTAGCAGAAATCGAGTTGCTCGACGTCAAGGACCTCACCGCTGCCGAAGTGGTGCCGAGCCTGGCTTCGCCCGAAGATTTCGCCAAGGCCGGTGTCGACCGCCAGGCATTTCTCAATGACCTGACCTTTACCCCGGTGCTCAACGCCAGCGGCAAAAGCATCCTGCGTGTGACGTCCAGCAAACCACTCTCCGAACCCATGGTGAAATTCCTGGTTCAGGTGATGTGGCCCAACGGTCGCCTGCTACGTGATTACAGCGTGCTGCTCGATCCGTCCAAATTCTCGCCGCAAACCGCTGATGCGGCTGCGCAGCCTGCACCGACGCAATCCGTCACCGCACCGGTGACCGGTAGCACCGAACCAACCCAATACACCACCGCGCCGCGCGATACCCTGTGGGAAATCGCTGCGAAGGCGCGCAATGGCGGCTCGGTCCAGCAAACCATGCTGGCCATCCAGGCGTTGAATCCGGATGCCTTTATCGACGGCAACATCAACCGGTTGAAAGCCGGTCAGGTGCTGCGTCTGCCGGATCAGGCGCAGAGCACCAGCGTGCCGCAACCGAAGGCCATTGCTGAAGTCTCCGCGCAGAACACCGCATGGCGTCAGGGTCGTCGCTATGTGGCGAAGTCCGGGACCGGACAGCAGCAGCTTGATGCCACCAAGCGCGCTCGCGACGAAGGGCCTTCGTCGCAAACGGCGACAGACAAGCTGAGCCTGGTCTCTGCCGAGTCCGGCAAGGCCGGTGGCAAAGGCGCCGCCGGTGATGCCAAGAATTTGAGCAACAAGCTGGCCGTGACCCAGGAAAGCCTCGACACGACCCGTCGTGACAATGCCGAACTGAAAAGCCGCATGACCGATCTGCAAAGTCAGCTGGAGAAGCTGCAACGCCTGATCGAACTGAAGAACAATCAACTGGCCAAGTTGCAGGCTGAAGGCGCGGCGGGTGCGCCAGCACCAGGTGCGACCGCTCCGGCGATGTCAGCCGAACTGGCGGCCAACCCTGCGGCAACAGCGCCTGCGGACGCGGCTCCGACTGCACCTGAGGCTGCTGCGCCTGAGGCCACTCCGGCTCCAGCCGAGAAGCCAGTCGAGCCGACGCCGGCAGCATCCGACGATCAGCAATTCAAAGAACTGCTGACCAATCCGTGGCTATTGGGTTTGGCAGGTGGCGGTGCCGTGGTGGCGCTGTTCCTGCTGCTGTTGCTGGCGCGTCGCCGCAAAGCCCAGCAAGAAGCCGAGAAGCATTTGCGCATGGCCCGTGATTTGGCCGAGGAGCAGGCGTTCTCCGCTGAACTCGACCTGCCAAAAAGCATCTTTGAAGACCTGGAAGTGCCGCCGCCGAGCGTGAAGCTCGCTACCGCGCCAATCCCAGCGCCGTCGCCTGCACCCGCGCCGGCTCCGGTGATTGCTCCGGTTGTGGTAACGCCGCCAATCGCCGCGCCATTGGTATCGCCTGCTGGCGAGCGCGATGACGACGTATTGACCAAGGCGCAGTCGCACATTACTGCCGGTCGTCTGAATCAGGCGGCTGCCTTGCTGGAAGACGGGATCAAGCAAGAGCCGCAACGCAGTGACTTGCGCCTCAAGCTGATGGAAGTCTACGGTCAGCAAGGCGACCGCGATGCATTCGTTGCCCAGGAACGCCAATTGGTGGCCAATGGTGACAACTTTGCTCAGGTCGAAAAACTCAAGAGCCGCTTCCCGGCCATGGTCATTGCGGCAGCCGGTGGTATCGCAGCCGCTGCGATCGCTGCCGAACTGGACGCGCAATACGTCAAGGATCTGCTGCTGGACGAGCCTGAAGCGCCGGCACCGGCAGCGCCCGATGACTTCGACAATGCCTTCGATTTGAGCCTGGATGATCTGGAAGCTGCCTCTCCGGCAGTGGTTGCACCAGAACCAGAAGCAGAAGCAGAAGCAGAGTCCGATGACTTCGACAGTGCCTTCGATTTGAGTCTGGATGATCTGGAAACTGCCTCTCCGGCAGTGGTTGCACCAGAACCAGAACCAGAGCCAGTGTCTGCGGCTGAGCTGGACGAGTTCCCGCTGGACGACGACTTGAGCTTCGAGTCGGTGTTGCAGCAGCAGACCGACATCAAGGAAAGCCTCGATGACCTGTCGGACTTCGACCTGGATATGGATCTTGGTGGGGATGCCTCGCCGGCGACCCTGGCCGAAGACGACTTCCTGTTGAGTCTGGATGAAGGCGTCAAGGACCTGGATCTACCTGTCGCTGAAGCGCCGACTGTTCCCGAGGTTGCGCTGGACGATCTGGAGCTGCCAGCCGATTTCGACCTGTCGCTGGCTGACGAAATGGACGCGCCAGACGCTCCGGACGCGTTTGCAGCCGAACTGAATGACGTCAACGCCGAACTGGATCGTCTGTCTCAGAGTCTTGGCGAGCCGAGCTTCACGGCGGAAGACGCCATGGCCTCCGCCGCTGACGAGCCGGAATTCGATTTCCTTTCCGGCACTGACGAAGTCGCGACCAAACTCGATCTGGCCCAGGCCTATATCGACATGGGCGACGCCGACGGCGCCCGGGACATCCTCAACGAAGTGGTGACCGAGGGTGATGCAGGTCAGAAGAGCGAAGCCAAGGAGATGCTTTCGCGTCTGGCTTGATTGATCGGTAAGGCGTAAACAAAACGGCAGCCCATTGAGGCTGCCGTTTTTGTTTCAGCCGACGACAGATCGTTCCCGGCAGGTCACAAACAGCACACGCCTCTGGCGTCCCGGTCCGGCGGCCTTATAATGCCCGCCTTTGCGTACATCAGCAGGCTGTCACTCCTTGGCAAATATAGATAACCCGGCCGCCGAAATGGTGGCCGACGGCTTTTTCCGGATCGCGTTGGGCGTTGAATACAAAGGCTCGCGCTATCGCGGCTGGCAGCGCCAGGCTTCCGGCGTACTTACCGTGCAGGAAACGCTCGAAAAGGCCTTGTCCAAAGTCGCCGATTCACCCGTGTCGCTGCTCTGCGCCGGGCGTACGGATGCCGGCGTTCATGCGTGCGGTCAGGTGGTGCATTTCGATACCCAGGTCGAGCGTTCGATGAAAGCCTGGGTCATGGGCGCCAATATCAATTTGCCCCACGACGTCAGTGTCAGCTGGGCCAAGGTTATGCCGGCGCATTTTCATGCGCGGTTCAAGGCGATTGCCCGGCGCTATCGCTACGTGATCTACAACGATCAGATCCGCCCGGCGCACCTGAACGAAGAAATCACCTGGAACCACCGTCCGCTGGACGTCGAACGCATGGCCGAGGCGGCGCAGTACCTGGTCGGTACCCACGATTTCAGCGCTTTCCGTGCCGGCCAGTGTCAGGCCAAGTCGCCGATCAAGGAGCTGCATCACCTGCGCGTCACGCGCCACGGCAAGATGATCGTGCTGGACATCCGCGCCAGCGCCTTCCTGCACCACATGGTGCGCAACATTGCTGGCGTGCTGATGACCATCGGTGCCGGCGAGCGCCCGGTGGAGTGGATGAAAGAAGTGCTGGAGAGCCGCATTCGCCGTTCCGGTGGGGTGACGGCGCATCCGTACGGCCTGTACCTGGTGCAGGTCGAGTACCGCGACGAGTTCGAATTGCCCGAGCGTTACATCGGGCCGCACTTCCTGACCGGCTTCTCGGAACTTGACGGCTGACGCCCTCGAACGCTTTTGTTACCATCCGGGACTTTCTCGGATTTACCTTGGGGTTCTATCGACATGTCGGCCATTCGCAGCAAGATTTGCGGGATTACCCGCATAGAAGATGCGTTGGCAGCGGTTGAGGCCGGGGCTGATGCGATCGGATTTGTGTTCTACGCCAAAAGCCCCCGGGCCGTGACGTTTCAGCAGGCGCGCTCGATCATCGAGGCGTTGCCGCCGTTCGTGACCACCGTAGGGTTGTTCGTCAACGCCAGCCGCTGCGAGTTGGGGGAAATCCTCGACGCCGTGCCGCTGGACCTGTTGCAGTTCCACGGCGACGAAACCGCGGCCGACTGCGAAGAATGGAATCGTCCGTACATCAAGGCGCTGCGGGTCAAGGCCGGTGACGATATCGCGGCTGCGTGCGATGCGTTTCCAAGTGCCAGCGGTATCCTGCTCGACGCCTACGTTGAAGGCGTACCCGGCGGAACCGGTGAAGCGTTTGACTGGTCTCTGATACCGCAAGGCTTGAGCAAACCGATCATCCTGGCGGGTGGCTTGACGCTGGACAACGTCGCCGAGGCGATTGCAAGGGTTCGGCCTTATGCCGTGGACGTCAGCGGTGGGGTGGAGGCGAGCAAGGGCATCAAGGATCACGCAAAGATTCAGGCATTCATTAAAGCGGTACGCGGTAGCTGATGTGACGGCTGGCACACTGCCGCCGTCCACAGGCATGGCTGAGGGTTTTTGGGGTGTACGCAGGTCACGTTTAGCTGATCCGGCAACCCATCGATCATCGCCACACACATGAATTTAGCTCAAGGGCATACGCGGGGCTGCGAACCAAAGCGTTCGGGCCGCCGGTACTGGAGAAAGAAAGCATGAGCAACTGGTTAGTAGACAAACTGAT
Organism: Pseudomonas sp. PMCC200344; assembly: GCF_030053095.1. Lineage (NCBI taxonomy): Bacteria > Pseudomonadati > Pseudomonadota > Gammaproteobacteria > Pseudomonadales > Pseudomonadaceae > Pseudomonas > Pseudomonas sp. PMCC200344. The sequence continues at coordinate 2,328,951 of NZ_CP125618.1, forward strand.
CCCTTCGATCATGCGTTCCGAGGTCAAGAAGAGCTCGGTGCCTGAAGGTCTGTGGCACAAATGCCCGTCTTGCGAGGCTGTGCTGTATCGTCCGGAGCTGGAAAAGACCCTGGACGTTTGCCCCAAGTGCAATCACCACATGCGTATTGGCGCTCGCGCTCGTATTGATATCTTCCTCGACGCTGAAGGCCGTGCCGAACTGGGCGCGGACCTGGAGCCGGTTGACCGTCTGAAGTTCCGCGACGGCAAGAAGTACAAGGATCGCCTGACAGCTGCGCAAAAGGCGACCGGCGAAAAAGACGCACTGATCTCCATGAGCGGCTCCCTGTTGGGCATGCCGGTAGTGGTTTCGGCCTTCGAATTCTCCTTCATGGGTGGTTCGATGGGCGCCATCGTTGGTGAGCGTTTTGTTCGCGCCGCCAACTACGCGCTGGAAAACCGTTGCCCGATGATCTGCTTCGCCGCTTCCGGCGGTGCGCGGATGCAGGAAGCCCTGATCTCCCTGATGCAAATGGCCAAGACCTCCGCGGTACTGGCGCGTCTGCGTGAAGAAGGCATTCCGTTCATCTCTGTGCTGACCGACCCGGTCTACGGTGGTGTTTCCGCCAGTCTGGCGATGCTCGGTGACGTGATTGTTGGTGAGCCAAAGGCCCTGATCGGCTTCGCCGGGCCGCGCGTGATCGAGCAAACCGTGCGTGAAAAACTGCCGGAAGGCTTCCAGCGCAGCGAGTTCCTGCTGGAACACGGTGCGATCGACATGATCATCCACCGTCAGGAGCTGCGTCCGCGTCTGGGCAATCTGCTGGCACAAATGATGGGCCTGCCGACGCCGAAATTCGTCGCCGCGCCAATCGAGCCAATCGTAGTTCCACCGGTACCCGCCAACATATGATCGAACGTACCCTTGGCGAGTGGCTCGCCTACCTTGAGCAGTTGCACCCTTCGGCCATCGACATGGGCCTGGAGCGCTCGCAACAGGTAGCGTCCCGCATGGGACTGGGCAAGCCGGCGCCTCGGGTGATCACGGTCACCGGCACCAATGGCAAAGGTTCTACCTGCGCATTCGTGGCTTCGTTGCTGCGTGTGCAGGGCCTGAACGTCGGTGTCTACAATTCTCCGCACCTGCTGCGTTACAACGAGCGGGTGCAGGTCAATGGCGTCGAAGCCACTGACGCCGAGCTGTGCGAAGCCTTTGCAGCGGTCGAGGCGGGCCGTGGCGACACTTCGCTGACGTACTTCGAAATGGGCACCCTGGCGGCGTTCTGGCTGTTCCAACACGCCAGTCTCGATGCGGTGGTGCTGGAAGTCGGGCTGGGCGGGCGTCTGGACACGGTCAACGTGGTCGATGCCGATATGGCGCTGGTCACCAGCATCGGTGTCGATCACGCGGACTATCTGGGTGATACCCGTGAATCCGTAGCGTTCGAAAAGGCCGGCATCTTCCGCCAGGGCGCGCCTGCGCTCTGTGGCGACCTGAATCCTCCACAGCCTCTGCTGGATAAAGCGCGAGAGCTCAATTGCCCGTTTTTCCTGCGTGGGCGCGATTTTGACCTCGGCATCACCGATCACAACTGGCAATGGCGCGGTCTTGACGCTCAAGGGCGAGTGGTCGAGCTGCATGATCTGCCGTTGCTTGATCTGCCGATGGAAAACGCCGCGCTGGCGTTGCAGGCTTACCTGTTGCTCGGTTTGCCTTGGGTGGATGCACAAATTATTGCTGCGCTGAAAGCCACTCGGGTGGTCGGTCGCCTCGATCGCCGTCAGTTTGACTGGCAGGGCAAGCGCCTGAACCTGTTGCTGGACGTGGGGCATAACCCCCATGCGGCAGAGTATCTGGCTCGCCGTCTGGCCAGTCGTCCACCGGTCGGCAAGCGTCTGGCGGTGTTCGGATTGCTGGCGGACAAGGATCTGGATGGTGTTGTCGGTGAATTGAATGCTAGTGTCCAGCAATGGGCCGTCGCGCCGCTGGATTCACCGCGAGCACGCCCGGTTGCCGATTTGCACGCGGCATTGCAGAACCTTGGCGCCTCGGTAGCGTCCTATGACAGCGTGGCCGCCGCCCTGGAAGGGCAGTGCGCGCTGGCGACGAACGACGACGAGATTCTGTTGTTCGGATCATTTTATTGTGTTGCCGAGGCCCTTGAATGGCTGGCCCGGCGCTCCACGGAGGAAGCGGCAAATGGCATTGCTGGATAAGGCATACAAACAGCGCATGGTTGGCGCCCTGGTTCTGGTGGCGCTGGCGGTGATTTTCCTGCCGATGCTGTTTTCCCGTCAGGATGAACAGCGTCAAGTGACGGTTGAAGCCCCGGCTGCGCCGCAAGCGCCTGCGGTGCCGCAAGTTCAGGTCGAACCGGTGGTGGTGCCTGAGCCGCAAGCGCTGCCTCAGGAGCCTGTGCCGAGTGATGACGAAATCGCTCAGCAAGAAGCACCGTCGACAGCGATTGCCCCGAGTGTACCGGTGGCGCCTGCGCCTGCCGCCAAACCGGTCGCTCCGGCTCCTGTTCCGGTCGTCAAGCCTGCGACAGCACCTACCCAGCCCATCACAGCTGCACCGGGCAAGCCGGACACGACTCAAAGTCGCGTCGATGCCAATGGCCTGTCGGTCAGTTGGTCGGTGCAACTGGCCAGCCTGTCGAGCCGTGCAAGTGCAGAAAGCCTGCAGAAATCCCTGCGCAGCCAGGGCTACAACGCCTACATTCGTACTGCCGACGGCAAGAATAGGGTGTTTGTCGGACCGCTGATCGAGCGGGCAGAAGCCGATCGTTTGCGTGACTTGTTGAGTCGCCAGCAGAACCTCAAGGGTTTTGTGGTGCGTTTCCAGCCTGAGCGTGGTTAAAACTAGCGCCCCGATTTGAAATGCACTGACAATCGCAGCTTACCGATAGCCATGCGCTCTGCTAAAATGCGCCGCCTTATCCGTCTGTAGGCTGCACTGTGCCATTTACCTGGGTTGACTGGGCGATCGTTGCAATCGTCGCCATCTCCGCATTGATCAGTCTGAGCCGCGGCTTCGTCAAAGAAGCACTGTCGCTGGTGACCTGGATCATCGCAGGAGTCGTCGCCTGGATGTTCGGTGGTTCATTGTCCGAGTACCTCGCCGGATACATCCAAACGCCGTCGGCCCGTGTGATCACGGGCTGTGCCATCATGTTTGTCGCCACGTTAATCGTAGGCGCGATGATCAATTATCTTATCGGCGAATTGGTTCGCGTCACCGGGCTGTCCGGGACCGATCGATTCCTCGGCATGGCCTTCGGCGCCGCGCGTGGCGTGTTGCTGGTGGTCGTGGCGGTCGGGCTATTGAGCCTGGGGCCGGTACAGCAGGACGGGTGGTGGCAAGAGTCACAGCTCGTGCCAAAATTTCTATTGGTTGCAGACTGGTCCAAAAACCTGATTCTTGGGTGGAGCAGTCAGTGGCTTGCCAGCGGTATCAGCGTACCCGCTGAGATACCGTTCAAGGAGCACCTCTTGCCGATGGCCAAAACGCCTCAGTGAGTTGTGTTCAGTTCAGATCCATTAAGTAGGGGTTGCGTCGCATGTGTGGCATCGTCGGTATCGTCGGTAAGTCGAACGTCAATCAGGCGCTGTATGACGCGCTAACCGTCCTCCAGCACCGCGGCCAGGACGCTGCCGGTATCGTGACCAGCCATGATGGCCGGTTATTCCTGCGCAAGGACAATGGCCTGGTGCGTGACGTGTTCCATCAACGTCACATGCAGCGCCTGGTCGGCCACATGGGTATTGGTCATGTGCGTTACCCGACCGCGGGCAGCTCGACTTCGGCCGAAGCCCAACCGTTTTACGTCAACTCGCCTTACGGCATCACCCTGGCGCACAACGGTAACCTGACCAACGTTGAGCAGCTGGCCAAGGAGATTTACGAGTCTGACCTGCGCCACGTCAACACCAACTCCGATTCGGAAGTGCTGCTTAACGTGTTCGCGCACGAACTGGCCCAGCGCGGCAAGTTGCAGCCAACTGAAGAAGACGTGTTCGCCGCTGTTACAGACGTGCACAACCGTTGCGTCGGTGGTTACGCGGTCGTGGCGATGGTGACGGGTTACGGCATCGTCGGTTTCCGCGACCCGCATGGCATCCGCCCGATTGTCTTCGGTCAGCGTCACACGGATGAAGGCGTCGAGTACATGATCGCCTCCGAAAGCGTCTCTCTGGACGTGCTCGGTTTCACCCTGATTCGCGACCTCGCGCCGGGCGAAGCGGTCTACATCACTGAAGACGGCAAGCTGCACACCCGTCAGTGTGCGACCAACCCGTCCCTGACCCCGTGCATCTTCGAACACGTTTACCTGGCGCGTCCGGATTCGATCATCGACGGCGTGTCGGTCTACAAGGCCCGCCTGCGCATGGGCGAGAAACTCGCCGAGAAGATCCTGCGCGAGCGTCCAGAACACGACATCGACGTGGTTATCCCGATTCCGGACACCAGCCGTACCGCGGCCCTGGAGCTGGCGAACCACTTGGGCGTCAAGTTCCGCGAAGGCTTCGTGAAGAACCGCTACATCGGCCGGACCTTCATCATGCCGGGCCAGGCAGCACGGAAAAAATCCGTACGCCAGAAGCTCAACGCCATCGAGCTGGAATTCCGCGGCAAGAACGTGATGCTGGTGGACGACTCCATCGTTCGCGGCACCACCTGCAAGCAGATTATCCAGATGGCCCGCGAAGCCGGCGCCAAAAATGTCTACTTCTGCTCCGCGGCACCGGCCGTTCGTTACCCGAACGTTTACGGCATCGACATGCCGAGCGCTCACGAGTTGATCGCGCACAACCGTTCAACCCAGGACGTGGCTGATCTGATCGGCGCTGACTGGTTGATCTATCAGGACTTGCCTGACTTGATCGAAGCGGTCGGTGGCGGCAAGATCAAGATCGAGAAGTTCGATTGCGCGGTGTTCGACGGCCAGTACGTCACCGGCGACGTCGACGAGGCTTACCTGAACAAGATCGAGCAGGCACGTAACGATGCCTCCAAGGTCAAGACGCAGGCAGTCAGTGCGATCATTGATCTGTATAACAACTGAGTAACTACCGGCCCTGAGGGGCCGGTTTTGTATCTACTAAAAAGAGCAAGGCAAGGAGTGACAGCATGAGTCAGGATTGGGATGCCGGTCGGCTGGACAGCGACCTCGAAGGCGTAGCGTTCGACACCCTGGCCGTACGCGCCGGTCAGCACCGCACGCCGGAAGGCGAACACGGTGACCCGATGTTCTTCACTTCCAGCTACGTATTCCGTACCGCTGCTGATGCGGCGGCACGCTTTGCCGGTGAAGTGCCGGGTAACGTTTACTCGCGCTACACCAACCCGACCGTGCGCGCGTTCGAAGAGCGCATTGCCGCACTGGAAAGCGCCGAGCAAGCCGTGGCCACGGCGACCGGCATGGCCGCGATCATGGCGGTGGTGATGAGCCTCTGCAGCGCTGGTGATCACGTACTGGTGTCGCGCAGCGTGTTCGGTTCGACCATCAGCCTGTTCGAAAAGTACTTCAAGCGCTTCGGCATCGAAGTCGATTACGTGCCCTTGGCGGATTTATCCGGTTGGGATGCGGCGATCAAGGCCAACACTAAATTGCTGTTCGTCGAATCGCCGTCCAACCCGCTGGCTGAACTGGTGGACATCGCCGAGTTATCGAAAATCGCTCACGCCAAAGGCGCGATGCTGGTGGTCGACAACTGCTTCTGCACCCCTGCGTTGCAGCAGCCGCTGAAGATGGGCGCGGACATCGTCGTGCACTCGGCGACCAAGTTCATCGACGGCCAGGGCCGTTGCATGGGCGGTGTTGTGGCCGGTCGCAGCGAACAGATGAAAGAAGTCGTCGGTTTCCTGCGGACTGCCGGGCCGACCCTGAGCCCGTTCAACGCCTGGATCTTCCTCAAGGGCCTGGAAACCTTGAGCCTGCGCATGAAGGCTCACTGCGCCAATGCCCAGCAACTGGCCGAATGGCTGGAGCAGCAGGAAGGTATCGAGAAAGTCCATTACGCCGGTCTCAAAAGCCATCCGCAGCACGAGTTGGCCCTGCGTCAGCAGAAAGGCTTTGGTGCGGTCGTCAGTTTCGAGGTCAAGGGCGGCAAAGAGGGCGCCTGGCGCTTTATCGATGCGACCCGTCTGATTTCCATCACCGCCAACCTCGGTGACAGCAAAACCACCATTACGCACCCGAGCACTACCTCCCACGGCCGTCTGGCGCCGCAAGAGCGTGAAGCAGCGGGAATTCGTGACAGTCTGATCCGCATCGCGGTCGGTCTGGAAGACGTGGCAGACCTGCAAGCCGATCTGGCGCGCGGGTTGGCTGCCTTGTGATCGAGTTGTCCACGCCGACCACTGGCACCAACGGCCGCGTTGCACTGGTCACGGGTGCTGCGCGGGGCATTGGTCTGGGGATCTCGGCCTGGCTGATCAGCGAAGGCTGGCAAGTGGTGCTGACTGATCTTGATCGGGTACGCGGTTCGAAAGTGGCGAAGGTGCTCGGCGACAACGCCTGGTTCATCGCCATGGACGTCTCGAACGAAGGGCAGGTGGCATTGGGCGTCGCCGAAGTGCTGGGGCAGTTCGGGCGTCTGGATGCGCTGGTGTGCAACGCGGCGGTTGCCGATCCGCACAACATCACCCTTGAAAGCCTTGATCTGGTGTACTGGAATCGGGTGCTGGCGGTGAATCTCAGTGGGCCGATGCTGCTGGCCAAGCACTGTGCGCCGTACCTGCGCGCTCACAGCGGCGCAATCGTCAACCTGGCTTCGACCCGCGCCGGGCAGTCGGAGCCCGACACCGAGGCTTATGCGGCGAGCAAGGGCGGCCTGTTGGCCCTGACTCACGCCTTGGCAATCAGCCTCGGGCCGGAAATCCGCGTCAATGCAGTCAGCCCGGGTTGGATCGATGCGCGGGATCCGTCCGCACGTCGTGCCGAACCACTGACTGATGCCGACCATGCACAGCATCCGGCGGGCAGGGTAGGTACGGTCGAGGACGTGGCGGCGATGGTCGCCTGGCTGTTGTCGAAGAACGCCGGTTTCGTCACGGGCCAGGAGTTCGTGGTCGATGGCGGCATGACCAAGAAGATGATTTACAGCGAGTAATCCGAGCGGGGGCCGCGACAGCGGCGGCTTGAGGTTGCAGGCGGCCGTGGGCAGCGCTGCGGGAAATGACATGATTTTGTCTTTTTCAGAAAAACTTCAAGCGGGGTATTGACTTAGCTTCGGTACCTGCGTAAATTTCGCGGCCTCGGAGATGCAAACGGGTGATTAGCTCAGCTGGGAGAGCGTCTGCCTTACAAGCAGAATGTCGGCGGTTCGATCCCGTCATCACCCACCACTTCCGAGAGTCTTGCGAAAGCAAGATGGAAGCTTTTAAAAGCCTCCACCGACGCGCAGCGGTAGTTCAGTCGGTTAGAATACCGGCCTGTCACGCCGGGGGTCGCGGGTTCGAGTCCCGTCCGCTGCGCCATATTTTCCGAGTCAGGTTTATTCTGGTTCGAGATTGAAAGCCTCGAAGCTTTCAGTCAGACGAGTTACTTGGACGCAAGTCCAAAGCGATACGCAGCGGTAGTTCAGTCGGTTAGAATACCGGCCTGTCACGCCGGGGGTCGCGGGTTCGAGTCCCGTCCGCTGCGCCATATCTGCCTCAAGGCCCACTGAACGCCTTGAAGCTACGAAGAAAGCTGCTGGTAAAGCCAGTGTCTACTTCGAGTCGATAGCAAAGACCCTGGTCGAAAGACCGGGGTTTTTTGTGTCTGCGATTTGGCTTTTCTCTCCTGCTCCCCGCAACCATGGGTATCCGCATCTGCCGGCCAAATGCGGCCGTGTGTCGAATTGTTACTCCTCTCGATGATTTCCCTCAATAACGCTCAGCCCTGATCAACCGGTGGCTGCGTGGCAGAAACACCTGTCTTTCATTTGCATATTCAGTTTTTCCTGGGGGCAAAACGCATAAAGCGCTTGGTTTGAAGTATCAACACTAATTAGAATGAGTCGCATTTAAAATATTTCTTCGCGCAGGGTTCCTTTAGATGAGTGATGCAGCGATGCCGGCGGCGCAAACCTTCCACGACCTGTACCGCGACCATCGTGGCTGGCTCGAAAGCTGGTTGAGGCGACGCATGAGCAATGGCCATGATGCGGCGGACTTGAGCCAGGATACGTTCGTGCGTTTACTCGCCAGCTCCCAGCACATCGCTGACCTGCAAGAACCCCGCGCTTATCTGGCGACAGTCGGCAAGCGACTGCTCACCAATTTCTATAAGCGCCGCAGCCTGGAGCAAGCCTACCTCAGTGCGCTGGCGCTGCTGCCTGAAGACTGCGTGCCGTCGCCCGAGCAGCGTTGGTTGCTGCTGGAAACCCTGCAAGCCCTGGACGAATTGCTCGATGGATTGCCGACGGCGGTGCGACGAGCGTTTCTCTGGAGCCAGTTGGAGGGTTTGGGTTATCACGAGATTGCTGAACGCCTGCAAGTCTCGGAGCGCACGATCAAGCGCTACATGGCGCAAGCCTATGAACATTGCCTGCTGGTGGAATTGTGATCGGTTCGACACCTTCGGCTGAAGCCCGGCAAGTTGTGCGGGCTGCCGCTCAATGGCTGGCGCTCATGGAATCAGGCGCCGCCAATGAACGCGATCGTGCCAATCTGCAGCACTGGCGTGACAGCCATCCCAGTCACGAACAGGCCTGGCAGAAAGCCCAACTCTTGCGCCAACGCTTTGCCGACCTGCCGTCGGCACTGGCCATGGCCAGCCTGGATCGGCCGCAGACGAGTCGGCGCACGGTGCTCAAGCGCGCCGTCGGGGCGGTCGCACTGGTGCCAACCGCCTGGCTGATCAGCCGGCAGCTACCTCTGGACGTCTGGCGCGCTGACTTGCGAACCGCGACCGGGGAGGGCAAAAAAGTCCAGTTGGCCGATGGCAGCTCGCTGCAATTGAACACCGCGAGTGCCGTCGATATCGACCTGAAGAATCGCCGGCTGACACTGGTGGAAGGCGAAATAGCGCTGAATGTGCCCGGTACATCGCCGCTGACGATCCAGACGCACTTCGGGCAAGTGGTCGTCAGTCAGAGCGAAGTGTGCGTTCGTCAGGGGCAGACGGGGTGCAAGGTGTCAGTGCTTAAAGGCGCTGTGCAGTTGCAGCCTTTGCGCGGGCCGGTCTTTTCATTGCGCGCAGGCCAGCAAGTCAGCCTTCAGGCGATGGGTGCCGGACGCGTCGAACCTTTCGATGTGCTTGCCCCAGGCTGGCGCGACGGCGTGTTGATGGCGCAGAACCAGCCCCTGGGCGATTTTCTGCGCGAAGTCAGCACCTATCGTTCGGGATTGTTGCGCTGGGAACCGGAACTCGAATCCCTGCGCGTCACCGGCAGTTTCCGTCTGGAAGACACCGATCGCATCCTGACGTTGCTGGCGGCCAGCTTGCCGCTGGAGGTGCATAGGCGAACCCGCTACTGGGTTACGTTGCTGCCGCGCAAAAATAGTGTCTGAGGCCTGTCCCCTTTTTTCGCGTCGCTTGTCATTCAAGGCAAGTGAAACGAAATCAGAGAGATTCTCAATGCCCGTAGTGATGCCCTGCAGTACGCGTCTGGGTTCTTCCAGGCTGCGCCCGTTGTTGCACTTGAGTCTGTTACTGAGTCTGAGTGCTTGTCCGTCGTTCATCACTGCCGGTTGGGCCGAAGACGCGCCTCGACGCAGTTATCAGGTGCCGGCAGGAAGCCTCAGCGCAGCGCTGACCCGTTTCGCCGGGTTGGCCGGGGTCAATCTGTCAGTGGACCCGGCACTGGTGGGCAGTCGCACCAGCCCAGGACTTTCCGGCGAATACGCGGTCGAGGAGGGCTTTGCCCGACTGCTGCAGGGTTCCGGTCTGCAACTGCAGCCGGTGGGCGAAGAGGCGTACATCCTGACGCCAGCGCCGGAAGGCAGCAGCCTGCAACTGGGCGCCACCTCGATTCTCGGTGCCATTGATCCGGTGGACGGCGATCCGTATGCCGGCGGCCAGGTCGCGCGCCGTGGTTCGCAAGGCTTGCTGGGCTCGAAAGACTTTATGGAAACGCCGTTCAGCATGACCACCTACACCAGTGAGGTGGTCAAAAACCAGCAGGCGCGTACCTTGGGCGACCTGATCGCCAACGATCCTTCGGTTCGCGCCACCAACCCGGCGGGTGGGCGCTATGAGCAGTTCACCATTCGAGGGTTGAGCCTGTTCAACAGTGATGTTGCCTATAACGGTCTCTACGGCGTCCTGCCGACCTATACGATCGACATGGAGATGGCTGACCGCGTCGACGTCCTCAAAGGCCCGAGCCAGCTCATCAACGGCATCTCGCCGCGGGGCAGCGTGGGTGGCGGGATCAACGTGGTGCCCAAGCGCGCGACCGACAAGCCCATCACTTCGTTCACCGGTATGTACGCTTCCGACAGCCAGGTCGGTGGTGCCGTGGATGTTGGCCGGCGCTTTGGTGAAGACAACAAGTTCGGTCTTCGTTTCAATGGCGTGAAGCAGTCCGGCGACACCGAATGGGATCACCAGAATGTCGACCGCGAGATGGCCGTCCTGGGCCTGGATTTTCGCGGTGAACGCCTGCGACTCTCGACGGACATCGGGCGCACCGAACGTGATACCGACGCACCGCAGGAGCGCGTACAGGTTGGCCCTAACGCGCAGGTTCCGCATGCCAGCGATGTGCGCCGCAACTATGCGCAACCCTGGAGCAAGGCGAGTACCAACGACACTTTCGGCACTGTGAATGCTGAATACGATGTCAGTGATTCCGTCATGCTGTATGGCGGTGTGGGCGCGCGCAAAAGTAACCATGACTTCCTCCGACATGCCGTTTCGGTCACCAACAACGCTGGCAATTTCAGCGTTCAACCGCGTGACTTCACCCGTGACGAAAATGTCCGGACGGCCACGGCGGGAGTGCGCAACTGGTTCCATACCGGCCCGGTAAGCCATGAAGTCAACCTGGCAGCCAGCTATTACTACATGGACTTCGAAAATGGCGGCGCCCGTTATGCTGCGGCCAACAGCAACATTTATAACCCCGTTGAAACACCAACGCCTGTCAGACCCACGCGACAGGATTCGGAGGTCTATACCGAAAACCGCTCCAGCGGTGTGGCGTTGTCCGACACCCTGGGTTTCTTCGATGACCGGCTGCTGCTGACCCTCGGCGCCCGCTGGCAGCGCGTGAAGGTTGACGACTGGACCGATAACGTCAGAGGCGACACCGCCTACGACGAGGAAAAGGTTTCGCCGTCGGGCGGCATCCTGTTCAAGGCAACCGATAAGCTGTCGCTGTATGCCAACTACATGGAAGGCCTGAGCCAGGGCAAGATCGCACCGTCGACCTCGGTGAACGAGGACGAGATCTTCCCGCCGTTCATCAGCCGCCAGGTCGAGGTCGGTGCCAAGTATGACGCTGGTGCGTTCGCCGTCACCGCCGCTGTGTTCCGGATCAAGCAGCCGGCTTACGAGACCAATGCCACGACGCGCGTCTTTGGCCCGAACGGCAAGCGTGAGAACACGGGTGTGGAACTGAGTGTGTTCGGTGAACCGCTCGATGGTTTCCGTTTGCTCGGCGGTGTCATGTACATCGACAGCGAATTGAGTAACACCACCAATGGCACCTTCGACGGCAACCGGGCACCGGCCACGCCGAAATACAACGTCAACCTGGGCGCCGAGTGGGACGTACCGACCGTGCAGGGCCTGACCCTGACCAGCCGCGGCATCTATTCCAGCTCGCAGTACCTGGACCAGTCCAACAACAAGGAAATCGACTCCTGGGAGCGTTTCGACGTGGGCGCACGCTATGCGTTCAAGGTCGAGGAAAAGAACATCACCCTGCGTGCCAATGTCGAGAACGTGGCGGACAAGCGCTACTGGAGTTCGGCCGGGGCCTCGGATGACAGCGAGCCTGGCTTGACGCTGTCGACCCCGCGCACCTACCTCCTTTCGGCGACCGTCGACTTCTGATTCACCTGTGTCATGCGCCCCAGGGACCGGGGCGCCATCGTTGGACCATGACCTGATTCGTATAGAGGAAGGACATATGCACACCATCAGTTAATGAACGATCGAGACACTTGCGTATAAGTCGCTATCTATCCGTAGCCTATATCGAAGTTGTCAGTTTCATTACAAGATCATGGCTAGATCATGGCGCTTCCGGAGTTTATACCAGGTTTATTAACTTGGTTTTTTGCGTGTCTGATGGTTTTTAAAATAGTTCAAATAGCTATATGTAAATTTCCAAATGGGTTGTAAGAATTAGTTGCAACAACTTGTTAATGAGAATAAGTTGCATATCGAATTTAACGAGGGTGAAGCGATGTTGAATGATGGCGTATTGCACTCTAATCCTTTGCAAAAAACCAATGCCGACTATTTGGCTCGACAAAGCAAGTTCGAATCTAATGTACGCAGTTATCCACGCAAGTTACCGCTGGCCATCGCCAAGGCGCACGGGCTCTGGGTGACCGATGTCGAGGGCAATACGTACCTCGACTGTCTGGCCGGCGCCGGTACTTTGGCCCTGGGGCACAATCACCCGGCCATCATGGCCAGCCTCGACAGCTTCCTCGCCTCAGGCCTGCCGATGCACACCTTGGACCTGACCACCGCGGTCAAGGACGCCTTTAGCGAAACCTTGCTCAGCCTGTTGCCGAACCAGGGCCGTGATTACTGCTTGCAGTTTTGCGGGCCATCCGGGGCGGATGCGGTGGAGGCCGCGCTGAAATTGGCCAAGACCTTCACCGGGCGCAACAACATCATCAGTTTCTCCGGGGCCTACCATGGCATGACCCACGGCGCCCTGGCCCTGACCGGCAACACCGCGCCGAAAAATGCCATCGCCAGCCTGATGCCCGGGGTGCAGTTCATGCCGTACCCCCACGAATACCGTTGCCCGCTGGGCATTGGCGGTGAGGCCGGGGTCGAGGCCTTGACCCACTACTTCACCCAGTTCATCGAAGACGTCGAAAGCGGCGTGTCACTGCCGGCGGCGGTGATCCTTGAAGCGGTGCAGGGTGAGGGCGGGGTCAACTGTGCCCCGGCGAGCTGGCTGCGGGCGATCCGCGAGGTAACGCGCAAGCACGGCATCCTGCTGATCCTCGACGAAGTGCAGACCGGTTTCGCCCGCACCGGCAAGATGTTTGCCTTCGAACACGCCGACATCGAGCCGGACCTGATCGTTATGTCCAAAGCGGTCGGTGGCGGTTTGCCCATGGCAGTGTTGGGCATCCGTCGTGAATTCGACGCCTGGGAGCCAGGCAATCACGCCGGCACCTTCCGCGGCAATCAGATGGCCATGGCCGCCGGGCTGGCCACGTTGCAGGTACTGCAACAGCAAAACCTCGCCGCCCAGGCCGAGCGTCGTGGCCAGTGGCTCAAGGACCGACTGGTCGAGTTGCAGGCGCATTATCCGGCCCTCGGCCAAGTGCGCGGTCGCGGCCTCATGCTGGGCATAGAGATCGTCGACGAGCGCCAGCCGGCTGATCGCCACGGGCATTTCCCGATGGACCCGGCGCTGGCCGTGGCCATCCAGCAACAGTGCTTCAAACAAGGCCTGTTGCTGGAGCGCGGCGGGCGTAAGGGCAATGTCATCCGCTTGTTGCCGCCATTGATTATCGACGATGAACAATGCCAACAAGTGATCCAGCGTTTTGATAACGCGATGGCTGCAGCGTTATTGCAGTTGCGCCCTTGAATGAATCAATCGAAGTTGCGTTGGCAGTCCGCCGAATTGCAGTTTGATGACAGCGCTGCAGGTAACTTTGATGGTCGTCTGGTTGTTTAAAAAGGTTCAGTGAAGTGATGTCGTTACATGGGGTTTCGTCGGCCGTTAAACAGGTCGATCAGCAACTAATTTTTCGCCATATAACGTGTCCAGTGGCCTCGCGGGCTACTGTGGAGCACCCATGAATCATCCAGATCGCAGTGTTTTATCGAATATGGTCAGTGAGTTGGCGACGACGCGTGCGTTGCTTAATTGTTTGATCAAAGAGTTCGCCCTGCCGGAAAACTGCCTCAGTTACAGTTGGCCGACGCAGATGCAAGGTATCGCCCCGGGCAGTTACCTCGAGGGGCTGGAATGGAAGGGCATTCCCCTGACCATCAACCTGCCCAACCAGCAGCAGTTCTTTGTGATGGTGGACCGCCGTGATGGTCTGGGCAGTCACCGTTACCTGTCGGATGTTTATGCCCGGCGTGGCGAGGGCGACTGGTCGTGCCTGAGGTTTACCGAGTTCGTCGAGCAGTTGCTCGCGGCGTGCGAACACATGACCCGCGCCAGTAACGACGAGTTGCTGGATCAGGTGTTGCAAAGCCAGTTGCTGACCGCGGCCATCGTCGGCCACAACATGGACGGCCAGCACCCGGCACCGCTCAGCGGTTACCTCGCCAGCGAGCAGGGCTTGTGGTTCGGTCATCCGAACCACCCGGCACCCAAGGCGCGGCTGTGGCCAGCTCATCTGGCCCAGGAAACCTACGCCCCGGAATTCCAGGCCCGCACGCCATTACACCTGTTCGAGGTGCCGCTGGAAGGATTGAACGTCGGGGCCAACGGCCTGAGCAAAGCCCAAGTGCTGGCCGGTTTTGCCGATCAAGCGCAGGCGCGGCCAGGGCACGCGGTTATCTGCATGCACCCGGTACAGGCCCAGCTGTTCATGCAGGATGGTCGGGTTCAGCGTTTGTTGAAATCCGCGGCCATCGTCGACCTTGGCGCCACAGGGCTGATGGCCAACCCCACTGCGTCCATCCGCACCTGGTACATCGAGGGCCATGAGTTCTTTATCAAGGGCTCGCTGAACGTGCGCATCACCAACTGCGTCAGGAAAAACGCCTGGTACGAATTGGAAAGCGCACTGATGATCGACCGAGTCTTCCGTAACCTCCAATTGACCCAGCCCGAAACCCTTGGCGGGCTCTCGGTGGTGGCCGAACCGGGCAATCTGAGCTGGGCGCCGCAACAGGCCAGCGAAGCCGATAACCACTGGTTCCGCGAACAGACCGGGGCGATCCTGCGGGAGAACTTCTGCCTCGACACCGGCACCGACTGCAGCATCATGGCCGGTACGTTGTTCGCTCGCGGCCTGCATTTACCGCCGTTGGTGCATGAGTTCCTGAGCCGGTTCAACGGCAATGACATCGACGATCAAACGCTGTTGAGCTGGTTCGACGACTATCAGGCGCTGCTGCTACGGCCGGTGCTGGCGCTGTTCTTCAATCACGGCATCGTCATGGAACCGCATTTGCAGAACAGCGTGCTGGTGCATGACAACGGTCGTCCACAACGCTTGCTGCTGCGGGATTTCGAAGGGGTCAAACTGACCGACGAACTGGGTGCTTCCCGGATCGACGCAGACGTTCATCCAAGGGTGCGTGAGTCGCTGCTCTATTCCCGCCAGCAAGGCTGGAATCGCATCGTCTATTGCCTGTTCGTCAACAACTTGTCCGAGGCTGTGCTGGCCCTGAGTTGGGAACGTCCGCACCTGGCGCCGCTGATGTGGCAACGGGTGGAACAGCAATTGATCAGCATCCGCGCCGAATTGACCCGCGCTGCGCCGGAGTTGGACGCGCTGATCGCCGGTCAGCCGATTGCCTGTAAAACCAACCTGAAAGTCCGCCTGGCAGCCAAGGCTGATCGCCAGGCCAGCTACGTCAGTCTGGTGTCCCCGTGGGGCAAGGAGGCCAAGCATGGATAAGCTGCCCGCAACGGTATTGGCCGCCATCGACGAAGCCCGCCCGCAGCACGAAGACCCGCTGGCGCTGTTCATCTATGACCTGGACGCGCTGAAACAGCACGTCACGCAGGTGATGGCGGCGCTGCCCGAAGGCGTAGAGCTTTACTACGCGATCAAGGCCAACAGTGAACCGCAAATCCTGGCCGCCGTGGCGCCGTTGGTGCACGGCTTCGAGATTTCCTCCGGCGGCGAGATCGATCGTCTCCCGGCCTGCCCGACGCGCAAGCCGTTCATCTTCTCCGGCCCCGGCAAACTGGACTCCGATCTGCGTTCGGCGCTGCAACATCAGGTCGAAGCGATTCACATCGAAAGCCTGAATGAAATCGTCCGCCTGCAGCAGCTGGCACTGGAAGCGAGGCGCGTGCAAGACGTGCTGCTGCGGATCAACCCTGAACTTCCGTCGCCGCTCTCCAGCAAACTGGCGATGGCCGGCACGGCCACACCGTTCGGGATCGATGAGTCGGAACTGGCTCAGGCGGTCAGTTGGGTCGATAACGCCAGCCACCTGCGGCTCAAGGGCTTCCATGTGCATGCGATGTCTCATCAGTCGCTGGTGGAACGCCATGAACAATTGCTCGATCTGTACTTGCAGCGCTGGCCGCAATGGAAGGCGTTGTCGGCCGATCCCGCGGCGATCACTCACCTCAATGTGGGCGGTGGCATCGGCGTTAATTACCTTGGGCCGCAGCAATTCGACTGGCAGCGCTTGTGTACGCATTTGGGCCAGTCCCTCGCGGCGTGCGCCGATGCGCCCATCGTGCGCTTTGAGCCCGGTCGTTTCATCAGCGCTTTCTGCGGCTATTACGTCATTGAAGTGCTGGACAAGAAAACCAGTCACGGCAAGCACTTCCTGGTCTGTCGGGGCGGCACCCATCAGTTTCGTTTGCCGGTTGCCCAGGGCCATGATCACCCGATCATTCATCTGCCCCGGCACCCTGCAACACCGGGCGCAGTGCAACAGCAGTGGACCGTGGTGGGGCAACTCTGTACGCCCAAGGATGTGCTGAGCCGCGATTGCCCGCTCACCGGGGTGGAGATCGGCGACATGCTGGTGCTGCCGCTGGCGGGTGCCTATGGCTACAACATCTCCCATGCCGACTTCCTCTGTCATCCGCGACCGCCGCAGGTGTTTGTGCAAGAAGCCGGAGTCGCCCCGTGAGTTTGACGTTTGCCGTGCCGCGCTGGTTGGTGGTGGTCAATGTGTTGTTGGGAACGCTGACGGTCAGCCTGAACAACAGCTCGCTGAATCCGGCGTTGCCGGCGTTCATGGAAGCCTTTCAGATCGGCCCGCTGTTGGCCACCTGGATTGTGGCGGCGTTCATGGTGAGCATGGGCATGACCATGCCCCTCACCAGTTTTCTCAGCCAACGGATGGGACGCAAATCCCTGTATTTGTGGGGCGTGGCGTTGTTTGTCTGCGGCTCGCTGATGGGCGCGCTGGCCAACTCTATCGCGCTGGTGATTACCGCGCGCGTGGTGCAAGGCATCGCCAGCGGGCTGATGATTCCGCTGTCGCTGGCGATCATTTTTTCGGTGTACGCCAAGGGCGAGCGGGGCAGGGTCACCGGCCTGTGGGGCGCGGCGGTCATGCTGGCGCCGGCATTGGGGCCCTTGTGCGGGAGCCTGATGCTGGAGTGGTTCAGTTGGCGCTCGCTGTTCCTGATGAATGTGCCGATTGGCCTGCTGGCGCTGATCCTGGGTGTCGGTGTGCTTCCGGCCTCTGAAGCGGCAGAACGCAAACCTTTCGATCTGGCGGGTTACCTGTTGATCGCGACGGGCATCGGTCTGTTGATGATCGCTGTTGGCCGCCTGCGCCATGCCGAAGCCCTCATTGATCCCCTCAACCTTGGCATGCTGCTGGCGGCCATTCTGTGTCTGGTTGCGTTTGTACGACTGGAACTGAACCGGACCGCGCCGTTGCTCAACCTGCGAATCTTTGCCCTGCGCGGTTATCGCTTGAGCGTGATCATCGCGGTGGTGCAGTCGGTCGGCATGTTCGAGTGTCTGGTCCTGCTGCCGCTGCTGGTGCAAGTGGTGATGGGCTACAGCGCTATCTGGACCGGCCTGTCGCTGCTGTGCACAGCGATGTTCGCCAGCCTGTTCGGGCATCTCGGCGGCAAGTGGCTGGACCGTCACGGCCCGCGTGGCGTGGTGCTCTGGGGGCTGCTTTTGACCGGGGGCGCCACATTGGGATTGGGCGTGCTGGGGGCTGGCGCTTCAATCGGTGTGGTGTTTTTTCTGATGATGGTCCGCGGTGCCGGGCTGGGCTTGTCCTATATCCCCATCACCACCGCCGGGCTCGATGCGCTGCCTGAATCGATGGTCACTCAGGGCGCGGCGATGAACAACATTTCCCGTCGTCTCGTCTCGTCACTGGCCATCGTGATCGCCTCCCTGTGGCTGGAATTCCGCCTGACTGCCGAGACCGGGGGCGGGGTGGTTTCGATGGCCAGCTCGGGGGCGATCAGCGAGGTCTTCATGGCCACCGGCATTCTCATCCTGCTGGCATTGCCCTGTGCCTGGCGTTTTCCCGTTCACGCATCCGACGAGCCGGCCGAGGCATTGCCCTCAGCCCTCGAACACCGTTAATTCTTTCACGGACAAGGTTATGACTATGGCGACTTCTTCACAGGCAACACATCAAGCTGCGGATTCAGCGCCAGGCGTCTGGCTGGCGACGGCCGATCCCCGCCACTATCAGCAAGTGGAACAGCGCGTGGTGGGCCAGCTGCTGCAAACGCTGCTGTATGAAAACGTCCTGCCGTATCGCCATTCGCCCCTCGATGGCGGCCAGTACCGTTTTGTCGTCAGCGGCTTCGACGCGCAGCAACAACCGGTGGAGTACCACTGCAGCGGATTGCTCAGCGAAAGCTTCGAGCTGATCCGTCTCGACTATGCCAGTCTCGAACGCGTAGATGCGTTGGGTGCGCGCAGCCGGCCGCACCTTCATCAAGCATTGGCGGAGCTGCTGATCGAACTTCAGGAAAGCCCGCACCTGCCACGCTTCACCTATGAGCTTGAACAAACGATGCTCAAGGATCTGCAATCGCGCAGCCAGGGTTACCAAGCGGCAAAGCCAACCCATCAACTGGATGTCGATGCGCTGGAGCAGCACTTCATGGACGCCCACAGCTATCACCCTTGCTACAAATCGCGCATCGGTTTCTCGCTCAAGGACAACGCCCGTTACGGGCCGGAATTTGCCGCGCCCATCGCGATTGTCTGGCTGGCCGTGGCCAAATCCTGCGGGGCGATGAACATCTCGCAGCACCTGGATTACGAAGGATTTATCCAGCAGGAATTCGGATTTCAGCGCTGGCAGCAACTGGCTGAGACCCTCACCGACCACGGCAAGGCGATGGGCGATTATTGGTTGATGCCGGTGCACCCGTGGCAGTGGGAAAACGTCATCGTTCCCGTTTTCTACCCAGAACTGGTCAGCGGTGAAGTGATCTATCTGGGCACCACGGATGATCGCTATCAGGCGCAGCAATCGATCCGCACCCTGGCCAACGTCACTGAGAAAAAGCGGCCTTACGTCAAGCTCGCGCTGAGCATGACCAATACCTCCAGCACCCGAATTCTGGCCCGGCACACGGTGATGAACGGCCCGATCATCACCGACTGGTTGCAGCAGTTGATCGGCAGCGACAGCACCGCCCGTGACCTTGGCTTTGTAATACTCGGAGAAGTGGTCGGGGTCAGTTTTGACTACGATCACCTGCCCGCCACGCGGATGTCCCAGGCCTACGGCACGATGGGCACCCTGTGGCGCGAGAGCATTCACCAGTACCTGCAAGACGACGAGCAAGCGGTGCCGTTCAATGGTTTGAGCTCCGTGGACAACCGCTACGGCAGCGGTGAACAGAAGCCGTTCATCGATGCGTGGATTGCTCAATACGGCCTGCACGCCTGGACGCGCCAACTGTTGCAGGTGGCGGTGTCACCGATCATTCACATGCTGTACGCCGAAGGCATCGGCATGGAATCCCATGGGCAGAACATCGTCCTGATCGTGAAGCAGGGCTGGCCGCAACGTATTGCCCTGAAAGACTTCCATGACGGCGTGCGCTATTCACCGCAGCACTTGGGGCGCCCCGAGCTGTGTCCGACCCTGGTGCCGCTGCCCGCCAGCCACGCCAAGCTCAACCGCAATTCGTTCATCCTCACCGACGACCTGGATGCGGTCCGGGATTTTTCCTGTGATTCGTTCTTTTTCATCGCCCTGGCCGAGATGGCGATCTTCCTGCATCAGCACTATCAGCTGGAAGAAGCCTTGTTCTGGCAGATAACTGCCGAGGTGATCACCGCTTACCAGGCCGAGCATCCGCAACACCGCCCGCGTTATGCAGCGTTTGATGTCTTCGCGCCGTTTTATGAAGTGGAAGAACTGACCAAGCGCCGCCTGCTGGGCGACGGCGAACGTCGTTTCAAATCGGTGCCGAATCCGCTGCACGCCTTCCGGCCGCAATCATGCTGAGGACCAATCTGCTCAAGCAGAAGCTCAGAACAGGTGAGCCGGTCTACGGCCTGATCAGCTCGATTCCGTCGCCAGCGGCCATTGAACTGATTGCCGAGGCCGGTTTCGATTTTGTGATCATCGATATGGAACACGTGCTGATCAATCCCGAGACCGTGGAGAACATGATCCGCACCGCCGAAAGTTACGCACTGACCCCGCTGGTGCGGGTGGCCGACCTCAACCCGAAAATCCTGCTGCGCCTGCTCGATGGCGGTGCCCAGGGCATTGTGTTGCCGATGATCGAAGGCCCCGAGCCCTTGGCCGAAAGCATTCGGGCGTGCAAATACCACCCGCAGGGCACCCGCAGCCTGAATGCCGGTCGCCCCGGTGCCTTTGGCAAACACAGCCTGGCGGAGTACGTCGCGCTGGCCAATGAGCAAATCATGGTCGTGGCGATGATCGAAAGTGCCGAAGGTGTGCGGCGGGCGGCAGAGATTGCCGCGGTGCCTGGCTTGGACATGATTCTGGAAGGGGCCGCCGACTTATCGCAATCGATGGGCATGCCTTGGCAGATCGACCGGCCCGAGGTGCAGCAAGCGCTGCTCTCCAGCTGGCATGCGGCGAGTGCCGCGGGCGTGCCGTATTGCGCGATTCCACGTCAGCCGGGCGACCACGGACGGTGGTTGGCTCGCGGCGTAAAAAGCTTTGTTTTGGGTGACGAGCGTGGCATCGCTTTTCGTGCCCTCCAGGCCAGATTGGCCGCCACTTCAGCAGAAGGAAAATAATCGGATGAACTTCACCACAATGGCCGCCGACAAGGTGATGCAGGATCTGGTCGATTGTTTGCTGGCCGAACATTTTTTCGGGACCGAGCCGCTGAATCTGGTGGCGCCATCGTCATCGGCCGATCAGCCGTTTACCGGGTTGAGCGCCGAACAACGGATTTGGGAATGGCCCAGCGATCCCCAAGGTTGCATCGTCATTGCCTTGCGTCCCGGTATAACTCAGCAATGGGAGAAAGTACCGGGCACGCCGGTTTGGGCGCGACAGAATGACCAACTGACCGCGCTGTCACCCGAGGCCTTCACGACCCGGGTGTTGGCAGGGATGACCGATCGCTACCCGGACAATGAAAAAGGCTTCGCCCTGTTCCTGGATGTGCTGCGCACCAGCGTCCGGCAAACCGAATTGTCCCTGGCCCATCGGGTTGACAGCGAACGCTTGCTGGAAAAGAGCAACGCGGACTTTTTCCTGGCGATGGAGCAGTGGGCTTCGTTGCGTGATCGTCCCTATCACCCACTGGCCAAAGCCAAGCAGGGTTTGAGCGAAACCGAATACCAGCAGTATCAGGCGGAATTTGCCCGTCCGGTGGCGCTCAATTGGGTCGCGGTCGACCGCACGTTGCTGCAATGCGGCGTCGGTGTGACGGACCTGGCGCAGAGCTATCCCGCCCACTACCTGTTGCCGCCGCTGTTGCAGGCCAACTTGCAACAAGAGCTGCAGCAGCGGGGCATTGCCCAGAGCCACATCGCGTTGCCGGTTCACCCGTGGCAGTTCGAACACGTGCTGGAGGCGCAACTCGGCGACGCGTTCGCCAAGGGTGATTGCCATCGGCTGGACTTCACCGACGGTAATTTCTTCGCCACCTCGTCATTGCGCTCGATGACCCCGTGCTTCAACAGCGCCGATTACCTCAAGTTGCCGATGGCGATCTATTCGCTGGGCGCTTCGCGTTACCTGCCCGCAGTAAAAATGATCAACGGCGGCCTGAGTGAGGCGCTGCTGCGCCAGGCACTGAGCAAGGATCAAACCCTGCAACAGTCCCTGCACCTGTGCGACGAAACCAAATGGTGGGCGTTCATGCCGCCCGACGCGACGCTGTTCGACGAAGCGCCGCGTCACCTGTCGGCCATGGTTCGCGGCTATCCACCCGCGCTGCTCGAAGACCCGGACTGCCGACTGGTGCCCATGGCTGCGTTGGGCACACCGCTGCCGGGCAGCAATCAGCACTTCTTCGATGACTGGATGGGCTACCGCCAACTGCCGGCCAATGCCGCGTCGGTGATGACGCTGTTCCGCGAGTTGTGCCACAGCTTCTTCGATATCAACCTGCGAATGTTCCGCATCGGCATGCTGGGGGAAATTCACGGGCAGAACGCGGTGCTGGTGTGGAAGGCCGGTTACGCGCAGGGCTTGCTGTTGCGCGATCACGATTCGTTGCGCATCTTCGTGCCGTGGCTGGAACGCAACGGTCTGGCCGATCCGGCTTACCGGTTGAAGAAGGGGCATGCCAACACGCTGTATCACGATCGCCCTGAAGACCTGCTGTTCTGGTTGCAGACCCTGGGCATTCAGGTCAACTTCCGCGCCATCATCGATACGCTGGCTGAGGTCTACGCATTGCCGGCGACCGGGTTGTGGATGGCGATGGGCGAAGTGCTCAACGAGTTGATCGACACCATCGAGTTTGACGCCGAGGCGCGGATCACGATCAAGCACCAGTTGTTCGAAGCGCCACATTGGCCACAGAAATTGCTGCTCACCCCGATGATCGAACGCGCGGGTGGCCCTGGCAGCATGCCGTTTGGTAAAGGGCAGGTGGTCAATCCGTTTCACAGGCTCGATCGTGAAGCCTGAACCGCGATGTCATCCCTCCAGGCGCACGCTGTTGCGCCTGTCCCTGGGGGCGCTTGCCCTCAGGTTTTCCGCGCCGGCGTGGGCCGAGGCTGGCGCCGCGCCGTTGCGGGTGATCACGCTGTTTCAGGGCGCCACCGACTGCGCTGTGGTGTTGGGTGTTACCCCGTGTGGCGTGGTTGATTCCTGGAGCGAAAAACCGACCTATCGTTACTTGCGCGCTGCACTGGAGCAGGTGCCCCATGTCGGGCTGGAGACTCAGCCCAGTCTTGAGGACATCGCGCTGCTCAAACCGGACGTGATTATTGCCTCGCGCTATCGCCATGAACGCATTTCGCCGTTACTTAAGCAGATCGCCCCGGTGCTGATGCTGGAGGAAGTGTTTGAATTCAAAAAGACCCTGGCGCTGATGGGCGCTGCTTTACACCAGCAACAGAGGGCCGACGAGATTCTGAACCGATGGCAGCAACGCGTGGCACAACTGTGCGCGCAACTGCAGCAGACATTTGCCGGACGCTGGCCTCCCACGGTGTCGATTCTGGATGTCCGCGAAGACCACATTCGCAGTTACCTGCCGGCGAGTTTTCCGGGCTCCGTGCTCAGCGAACTGGGATTCAATTGGAGTGACAGCAGCCGGGAGGCGAGCGGGGTATCGATCAAACTCACCAGCAAGGAAAGCCTTGCCGTGGTGAATGCCGACATCTTTTTTGTGTTCCTGCGCGCGCAGAACGGGGCGGTGCAGCGCAACTACGAGAGCCTGGTGCAACACCCGCTGTGGAAGCAGATGCGTGCCCCGCAGCAAGGACAGGTGTGGCAGGTCGATGGCGTCGCGTGGAGTCTGTCGGGCGGGATGTTGGGGGCAAACCTGATGCTCGACGATGTGGCTCGCGTGGCCGCTGCGCAGGTGGCCTCATGAGCCCGGGAGTAAAGCTCTGCAGCGCGGGTGTCGTGTTGCTGCTGTGCTGCGTGTTGAGCCTGGCGGTCGGTGCCACCTGGATTCCACTGCCACAGATTGCCGCGGCGTTTGTCCACCCCGACCCATTGAGTATCAGTCATGTGCTGGTGACCACCACGCGCCTGTCGCGCACCTTGATGGCGATTTCCGTAGGCGCTAGCCTGGCGGTCGCGGGCGCCCTGATGCAGGCACTGACGCGCAATCCGTTGGCGTCCCCCGGATTGTTCGGGATCAACGCCGGCGCGACCTTTTTTATCATTCTGTTTTCCTCGATCTTCTCGCTGTCATCCCCGGATGCCTGGCTATGGTCGGCGTTCATTGGCGCTGCCGTGGCGGGTTGTCTGGTGTGGCTGATCGGCAACATGGGGCAAGGCAGTCTCAGTCCACTGCGCATCGTGCTGGCGGGCGCGGCGATCGCCGCGTTGTTCTCCGCCTTCAGCCAGGCGCTGCTGGTGGTGAATCAGGATGGCCTGGACACGGTGCTGTTCTGGATGGCTGGTTCGTTGTCCGAACGCAACCTGCCGAGCGCCGCACCCTTGTTGCTGACTGATGTGTTCGGGTTGTCGGGGGCGCTGTTGCTGGCCGGGCAGGTCAACGTGCTGAACGCCGGGGAAGAGATTGCCACGGGTCTGGGGCAGCGAACCGGTCTGATCCGGCTGCTGATGAGCGTGCTGGTGATTTGTCTCGCGGGCAGCGCGGTGGCGTTGGCCGGCAGCATTGGTTTCATCGGTCTTCTGGTGCCGCACATGGTGCGCAAGGGGTTGTCTATCGACCATCGCTGGTTGCTGCCCGGTTGTGCGCTGCTCGGCGCCATTCTCCTGCTGTTGGCGGATACGCTGTCGCGGGTATTGATCTTGCCTCAGGAGGTGCCGGTAGGGGTGATGACGGCGCTGTTCGGCGCGCCGTTTTTCATTATGTTGGCCCGGCGTGGAGGTCGTTATGGATAGGGTGGTGACTTGGCGCCGGGGCGGGTATTCCCGGCGGGTCAACCTTTCCACGTGGTTGCGGTTGGCGGCGGCGCTGGTGCTGACGGTGCTGGTGATGCTCGGCTCGTTGTCGCTGGGGAAAGTCAACCTTTCGCCCCTTGAGGTGATGCGAATTCTGTTTTCCAGCCAGGACGCCAGCCTGACGTTGATCGTCGAGCAACTGCGTTTTCCACGCATTGTGCTGGCGGCGCTGGTGGGGGCTGCGTTGTCGGTGTCGGGGCTGATCCTGCAAAGCATCATCCGCAACCCGCTGGCATCGCCCGACCTGCTGGGCATCACCAGCGGTGCAAGCGCCGCCGCCGTGCTTTACCTGTCGTTCTTGTCCGCGACGCTGGGCCAACAGTTTCTGCCCCTGGCCGCGATGCTCGGTGCGGCTCTGGCAACATTGGCCATTTACCTGCTGGCCTGGAAGCAGGGGGCCTCACCGCTGCGGCTGGTGCTGATCGGTGTGGGCGTCTCGGCGATGTTGACGGCCGCGACCACCTTCATTCTGGTGTTCAGTCCGCTGACCACCACCCTGTCTGCCTACGTTTGGCTGACCGGGAGCGTGTACGGCGCCAGTTGGCCCGAACCGCTGGCGCTGGCGGGCTGGTTGTTGGGCATTTGTCCGCTGCTGGTGCTGCTGGCCCGTCAGGTGATGGTGCAACAGTTGGATGACAACCTGGCACAGGGCATCGGCGTGCGCGTGCAATGGCTGCGGGCCGGTTTGTTGCTGGTGAGTGTGGCGTTGGCCGGTGCGGCCATTGCCTGGGGTGGGGCGATCGCGTTTGTCGGGCTGATTGCGCCGCATATTGCCAAACGCCTGGTGGCCCCTGGTTTCGCTGGGCAGGCCGTGATGGCAGCCCTGATTGGCGCAAACCTGGTGATGCTGGCGGACCTGGTCGGGCGCACGCTGTTTTTGCCCCTGGATCTACCGGCCGGGATCTTTGTCGCGGTGCTGGGCACGCCCTTTTTTCTCTACTTATTGATTAAACAGCGTCATTAAGGAATTCAACGTATGACGTCGATTGCAAGTCGCGGCCTGACCCTGAGTTATCAGCGCCAGGTGATTATTGACGCGCTGGACATGCAACTGCCCAAGGGCAAGATCTCGGTGCTGATTGGCAGTAACGGCTGCGGTAAAAGTACCTTGCTCAAATCCTTTGCCCGATTGCTGAAACCGCAGCAAGGCTCGGTGATTCTCAACGGCGTGGATATCCAGCAAAAATCCACGGCGGCGGTGGCGCGTGAGTTGGCCATCCTGCCTCAGACACCGACGGCGCCCGAGGGCATTACCGTTCGCCAACTCGTGGCCCTGGGCCGGTACCCTTATCAGAGCTGGATGCAACAGTGGTCGGCCGAGGATGAAGCCATGGTCAATCGCGCCCTGTCGCAGACCAGTTTGCAGGCGCTGGCGGATCGGCCGGTGGATGCCTTGTCCGGTGGGCAGCGCCAGCGTGCGTGGATCGCCATGACCCTGGCCCAGGACACCGGCATCGTGCTACTGGATGAGCCGACGACCTTCCTCGACCTGGCTCACCAGATTGAAGTGCTGGACCTGCTGCGCGACCTCAACCGGCTCGAAAACAAAACCATCATCATGGTGCTTCACGACCTCAACCTGGCCTGTCGTTATGCCGATCATATGGTTGCGGTACATGAACGTACGGCATTTGCCCAAGGCCGCCCTGAGGACGTCTTGACCCAGGCGCTGGTCAAAACCGTGTTCGATCTCAACTGCAGGATTATTCCTGACCCTTTCTTTGGTACGCCGATGTGCATCCCGTTTGGTCGGGAATTGCCGCAATGAATCTGGCTCACCACTTCACCGCGCAAGAATGGAACGTGCTGGGCGGTGGGTTGCGTCTGAAGGACTGCGCCGAACGTGACCCATTACGCTCGCTGATGGCGCGTGACCTGTTGCAGGAAGATGTGTGCGAGCGTTTGCTGGACGCATTGAGCCCGGTCATTGGCTCACCGTCGCGGGCGATCACGGCCTCACTGCTAGGCAAGCGCCTGTCGTTCCTGGCAACCGGCGCCTGTTTGTACGCCATGTCGGTGTACGACAAAGGACTGCTGCTGTCCCTGGATAACACGGTGATCGAATACGGCCACGATGAAGGGCTGTGGACGTCTTCGATGCCGCTGGTTCATTCCCTGCCGCTGACGTACGAGGCAGGTGAGCGCGAGACCTGGCGGGAAACCCTGGTGCAGGCATTGTTTGCCGGGCTGTTGAAGCCGCTGTGGCAAACCTTCAACCGTGTGAGTGGCGTTTCACGGCGCATCTTGTGGGAAAACACCGCCGTACGCGTGTATTCGTTGTATGAAAAACGCATGGCAAAAATCGACGAACCGTCGGTGCGCGAGCGCTATGAAGCGGACTTCAGGTGGTTGCTCACCCAGGCAGAACCTGCGCTGTTCGGCCTCGATTACAACCCGCTGAGCCATTTCCGCCGACCGCCGACACTGCTCGATGAGGGGCAGCGCAGCATTCGCTTTCGGCGAACCTGCTGCTTCTATTACCTGGCTACTGAGCCCGCTGAATATTGTTCGACCTGCCCATTGCTACGTCCGGGGAAATGCCGATGAGTGATCAGATCAACCCTCGCCATCAGCTCGTCACCCCGGAGTTACTCAACGCCTACCGGTCGATCCCTTCATCAACCATCGGCCATTTTTCTGATCAGGGTTTCCTGCGGGGGATCAAGCCGCTGTTCAACGACATCCGCATGGTCGGTAATGTCGTCACCGTCAAAGTCTTCCCACCGGATGGCAGCATTTTGCGTGAAGCACTGTTGCTGAGTGAGCCGGGTGACGTGCTGGTGATCGAATGTGTGGGCGACGAGGAGTGTGGCTGCTGGGGTGAACTGCGCACCCTGGCCGGGCTGATCAAAGGGTTGGCCGGGGTGGTGGTATCGGGTGCGGTCACGGATGTCGGCGCATTGCGTCGCCATGGGTTGCCGATCTTTTGCCGGGACGTCAGTGCGTACACGACTCGCGGCATTGGCGCCCATGGGGAAGTCAATCAGTCGATCAATGTGGGCGGGGTTCGGGTGCAGCCGGGGGACCTGGCCATTGGTGATGATGACGGTGTCTTCATCCTCGATGCCCAGCGTGCGGCCGAGCTGCTTCCCGAGCTCTTGGCCAAAGAGGAAATGGACCAGCAGCGCAGGGCCGAGTTCTTGCAGAGGCTCAATCAGCGAAGGGGCTGACTTCCCGAGCTGAAATGAAAAGGGGCAACTGTGCAGTTGCCCCTTTTTTGCATCTAATCGGTCAGAAGCCGAGTTTGTCGCGCAGTCCGTAATACCAGGCGCCCAACGCAGCGAACGGTGTGCGCAGCAGTTGTCCGCCGGGGAACGGGTAGTGGGGCAGGTCGGCAAACGCATCGAAACGCTCAGCCTGGCCACGTAATGCTTCAGCCAACACCTTGCCCGCCAGGTGCGTGTACGTCACGCCATGGCCGCTGCAACCCTGGGAATAGTAGATGTTGTCGCCCAGGCGTCCGACCTGGGGAAGACGCGACAAGGTCAGCAGGAAATTGCCGGTCCAGGCGTAATCGATCTTCACGTCCTTGAGCTGCGGGAAGGCCTTGAGCATCTTCGGCCGAATTATCGCCTCGATGTTCGCCGGATCCCGCGCGCCATACACCACGCCACCGCCGAAGACCAGGCGCTTGTCGCCAGTCAAACGGTAGTAGTCGAGCAGGTAGTTGCAGTCCTCGACGCAGTAATCCTGCGGCAACAGGCTCTTGGCCAATGCTTCGCTCAAGGGTTCAGTGGTGATCACCTGAGTCCCGCAGGGCATCGATTTGGCGGCCAGTTCCGGCACCAGATTACCGAGATACGCATTGCCCGCCACGATGATGAACTTGGCTCTGACCTTGCCCTGAGGCGTATGCACCACCGGACTCGCGCCGCGCTCGATGCGCACCGCCGGCGATTGCTCATAAATAGTTCCGCCCAACGACTCCACAGCTGCGGCTTCGCCCAATACCAGGTTAAGTGGATGAATGTGCCCGCCGCTCATGTCGAGCATGCCGCCGACGTATTGATCGCAAGCGACCACTTCACGGATGCGACGCTGATCCATCAGTTCAAGCTGCGTGTGACCGAACCGCTCCCACAGACGCTTCTGGGATTCCAGATGGCCCATGTGCTTGGCGGTAATGGCGGCGAATACGCCACCGTCCTTCAAGTCGCACTGGATATTATATTTGGCAACCCGCTCACGAATGATCCGCCCACCTTCGAATGCCATCTGCCCCAGCAACTGAGCCTGCTTGGGACCGACACTGCGCTCGATCACATCGATGTCGCGGCTATAACTGTTAACGATCTGGCCACCGTTACGCCCCGACGCACCAAAACCTACCTTCGCGGCCTCAAGCACCGTAACCCGGAAACCGTTTTCCAGCAGAAACAGGGCAGAGGACAGACCGGTGTAACCGGCACCGATCACACAGACATCAGACTCTACGTCATCCTGCAAGGCCGGGCGCGGCGGAACCGCATTGGCCGATGCGGCGTAATAGGATTCCGGGTAGGGGGTGTTCGCCATCCTGCAGCCTCTGTTTAATATATTTTACGAGTGCATCGATCCTACCCGAGATAAAAATCGACCGCCAGCCACCGTAAAATCTTCTTTGCAGCGGCAAAATTAAATATTTTGCATATTCATAGGGTTAGCTCGAAAAAAGGTGTTGACACCCCTCCGGAATTCCGTAGAATGCCGCCTCACAGCAGGCACGTAGCTCAGTTGGTTAGAGCACCACCTTGACATGGTGGGGGTCGTTGGTTCGAGTCCAATCGCGCCTACCAAACAAAATCCGCTCTGCTGGGCGGTCTAGAAGGGCTCACCGAAAGGTGGGCCCTTTTTTGTTGTCTGCGATTTGCAAAACTTTTGCAAAACCCCACTCAAACGCCAGCTCGGCGCCCACCTCCAGATACTCGACCTTCTTTTCGTCGTGTCTTCACTTTGCTGGTGGCCGCCGTAGCGCGGGTGGTGTCGTAGGGGAATGGGCGCGTGACAATGCAGGGGTATGATCGCAATCACGATCGTGATCGTGACGATAGAGCGACTGAGTGCGCAGGCCATCGGCTAGCGAGAGACGGCGGTGACAGGCGCTCCTCGGGCCCAATGATCACCCGGTTTGCCGATTAGCTTCAGCGGCACGGGTTGCCAGTGATTCAGGCGTAAGATAGCGGTGCTACCTCATCAAAAGGAGCCGCATATGATCGCCGACCAAATGAACAAGCCGGTATCTGAGGATAGAGCTGTTTGGGATCAATACTTCTGCGCTGCGTTGATTGCGGAAAGCAATCTGACGGCACCGGTTGTAGGAGGGGCTACTCATGAAGACAGGCAGAACCTGTTGATTGAAAGGGCCAAAGCTCTCGCCGACAAGATGATGGAAAACAGAAAATAACCAGAGCCCAGCCATCGCGCTGGGCTCTTCACATCTGGATCTCGGCATCATTGCAGCGCTTGCTGTCAGGCAGGGCAGAGGCATGGGTTTGGTCGCCTTTAACACCGAGAACCTCAAATACCTTCCAGCGTTTTCAAAAATGCTTGGATGTGTCTGGCCGCCTCTTCAGGCGCAACCTGAAGCAGGCAGTGCGGTGCTTCGATTTCAATGATTCGTGTATCACCGTTCATTGAAGAGACCCGCGTAGACGCTGTCCCGGGAACCACCGAATCATGCTTAGCGCGAAGGTAAATAGTCGGTACGCTGACTTGGGCGAGCTTGGCGGATACGTCAACGGTAAGAACCGATCGTAGTCGTGAACGCATTACCGAAGGGCTCACTTGAGTGATGGCCTGGCGTAGCGCTGCGCGCAGGGCGCTCGTGGAAAACCGGCCGAGCAATACTTTGCTGATCCATCCGACAGGCGCAAGGCAGTGCGCCGAGCAAAAAACTCAAGTGACTGAATATTGGTCTTGGATTGCGTGCGAATGTGCCGCACAGCACGAGTCCCAGCTGCTGGGGCGGTTGCCTGGCGCTCAGGGAAATAGCGATCGGTCCCGAGAAGGATTCACCCAGCAGTACGAATGGGCGGTCGGTCGGCAGCGACTCTCGGACCAGCGACTCCAGCGCTGTGTAGCTCAGCGGAATATTGGGGGGATAGGTGATGATTAGCGTATCGAATTCGCGCTCCATGCTGGATGCAAAGGCTGCGAACAATTCACCTGTTCCATCCATTCCAGGTAGCAGAACCAGCGTGGGAGTTGATCGATTCATGTGTTCCGTCCTTGCCTGCGAATCGTTGGCGTCGGCCCAGCGTTATGACCAGTGATATCGCCGGCCAGATGGAAGGCCCGCAGCGCAAGACGATGCTGGTGCTGCAACAGGTGATGATGATGGGTGAGTTAGCGGTCAATCGCGTACTGGATAACCACAAGCCTGGGTAGTCGCCAGGCACTGTAACGAGGGGATTGCCCCCTCGTTACAAATGTTGCATGAAGAGCATGAATCACTACTGGCGTGGTTCATCTCAACAGCGTCGGACCTGCGTGGTAGGTCCAACCAACTAAAACCAATCTTACCTGGCGTTCAACTTCTTCAGTTCTTCATAAGTCGCCGACTGTACAAACCAGAAGCCGGAGATGATGCACCACGTCAGGGTGCCGGTAATGAAAACGCCTGCCCCGGACCAGAAGCCCTGAACGAAGATCATGACCACTGCGGCGATCCAGATAACGGCCAGTGCGACGTACAGAACTACGTTGTTTACGCCAATTACGAACTCTTTCACGTCTAATTCCTTTTGAATGATTATCCTCTGACTCCTTACGCAAGGGCCAGTGAGCGGCATGATAGGGAGATAGCTGGCTGTTCGCCAGTCATGTCGCCCTGAGCAGGCATGCTTCGAAAAAATCGCCCTCAGCCTGTAGGTGCCTGGCAGGCAGATTTCCAGAATTTGGACTACTACTGACAAGCCCATT
Organism: Pseudomonas sp. PMCC200344; assembly: GCF_030053095.1. NCBI lineage: Bacteria > Pseudomonadati > Pseudomonadota > Gammaproteobacteria > Pseudomonadales > Pseudomonadaceae > Pseudomonas > Pseudomonas sp. PMCC200344. The sequence goes on from NZ_CP125618.1 coordinate 2,360,648, forward strand.
TCCTTATCCCTGTCAGGAGCATCCCTATGCTGTCTCACTGGTTTCTTGCGGCGATCCACCTCTTGGCTGTTGCCTTGGGCCTCTGGGCGGTGCTCACCCGAGGGGCGGCGTTAAGCCGCCTGGCCGTCGGTACGGCGCAGGTCCGCAGCGTGCTGGTTGCCGATAACGTATGGGGCATCTGTGCGGGTATTTTGCTGATCACAGGTTTGATGCGGGCCTTCGGTGGGTACGACAAAGGCACCGACTATTACCTTCATCAGCCGTTGTTCCATCTGAAGATGACGCTGTTCGTGATCATTCTGCTGCTTGAAGTGGCACCAATGATCACCTTGATCAAGTGGCGGATCGCCTTGGGCAGGGGCGCTTCGATTGACCAGGGCCGAGCCAGGCTGTTTGCGCGCATCAGCCATATCGAAGCGCTGTTGTTGATGATGATGGTGATTGCGGCCACCGGCATGGCGCGCGGTGTGACCTTCGGCTAATAACGGCGTGATTCGTCGGGGTTAAAGCGAATAATCTGACAGCCACGGCGTGGCCGAAGCCGGTAGCATCGGCTTCACGTAATGGGGGGAGGAGGCGAGTGCTCAACAAAATGCCGAGCATGAATCTTTAGCCAGCCATTGCGCTGTAACGAACGGGCTGGCTACTGACTGCAACAGGATTCAGGGAGTCTGCGGTTTGTCTGGAGCGGTGAGGCCAGCCTGAATGCGCTGATAGATTTCTTCGCGATGAACCGCAACGTCTTTCGGGGCATTGATGCCAATTCTGACTTGCTGGCCGCTAACGCCCAGAATGGTGATCGTAATGTCATCACCAATATTTATGCTTTCACCGACTTTGCGGGTGAGTATCAGCATGGTCTTCTCCTTGATTGCTTTGTAGGGCACCTGATTCGGACAGTGCAGAGGTCGGTGGTATGTATAGATTAGTGCGAAGTCTCACGGTTTGGGTGCCTCTTTCTGACGCGCAGATGCTGCATTAATTCCCAAGGCGTAACTATACAGAGGCCGCAACCATCATTCTCGTTGTTTTCAGCCCATTTTGCGGCACTCGGGAAGTATTCATGGATGCTAAAATCGCCGCTTTAAGCATTCTGAGGGAAGCGTTGTGCGCAAAATGGTCTTGGTAATCGCGGTACTGGCGCTGGCGGGATGCGGTGAGGGCAAGCGTGTTGAGGCGCAAAAGCCGCAATCGGCAGCTGCGGCTGCACCTTCGGTGGTATCCGCGCCACAATGGGATCTCGAAGTTCGAGGCGAAACACCTCAGGCGGTCAGCGATTTGAGCGGCTGGCTGATTGAGCACAGTTTTGTTTCCAATATCGTCAAGGAAAATGGAAAGGCCCGGATTCTGCTCGGGCCATTCAGTTCGAAAGCAGAGGCCGAGGCCAAACAGACAGAAGTGCGCGCGGCGCTCACCCGCGCGAAGAAACAGAACATCGAATTGCTGGTCGTCGAACGTCCATTGACCCAGTAACGGTCGTATCCAGGGGGCTTTCGACGGAACGCCTTAAAGGGGATCCACATTGACTCGTTTCTAGACGTAGTCACTGTCGATTCCCTGTAGGAGTTCCCCCATGGCCTCCGCCACCCCTTACAAAATATTCGACGCAGTCCTGCGCCACAAAAAGATGCTGAGTCCTCATTTGATGCGCGTCACTCTGGCCGGTCCGATGGTTACCGAAATGGCGACCTGGTCACCCGACCAGCGCGTGAAGCTGTTCTTTCCGGCTGTGGACGGTTCGCCTGCCAGGCTCTCTCATGGCGATGACTGGTACGCACGTTACCGCTCGATGCCGGTTGCCCAGCGCCCGGCGATGCGCACTTACACCATCCGACATTTGCGTGCCGAGCAGGGCGAAGTGGACATCGACTTCGTGTTGCACGTCGAAACCGGACCCGCATCCCGTTGGGCAATTCATGCAGCGGCGGGTGAACCGATCCAGATCGTCGCACCTGATCGCCAGTTTTCGGCGCAAGACGCGGGCGGTTTCGAATGGAAGCCGCCTCAACAGCTCAAGCATCTGTTACTGGTCGCCGATGCCACGGCTTTACCCGCGGCGCTCGGCATTCTGGATGAGCTGGCAGCGCTTGCCGTACCACCGATAACCCAGGCGTTTTTTGAAGTAGACAGTGTGGACGATGCGTTGCCGGTTCCTGACTGGCCCGGACTTTCGGTGGAGTGGCTGATTCGAGATCACGCCACCGTGACTGGAGCGGGTTCGCTGATGACCGACGCGGTCCGTCGGGCCATTCTGCCGTCATCCTCTTCGAAAGCATTCGAAACGGTGGAACTGGCGGAAGTCGATGTCGACGAAGACATGCTCTGGGAAACGTCCGAGTCTGTCGGTGATGGCTTCTACGGCTGGGTCGCCGGGGAAACGGTTGCAGTGATGAGTCTGCGCAAATACTTGATCAAGGAATGCGGCATTGCCAAGGAATCACTCAACCTCATGGGCTATTGGCGCTACAACAAAGTGGGCGGTTAGAAACGAACAAAGGCCTCGGGCATTAAACCCGAGGCCTTTGTGTTTTCAGCGTGCACTTAACCGCAGGCTTTCATATCGACCGGGCCGACAAACTCGTTGCCGCGTCCCATGACGCACGCCACGCTTTGGTTGCGCTGTCGTTCCCAGGCCTCTACCGGATAGGTTTTGTTCCAGGCTTCGTACAGTTGTCGATCCTGTTTCGACAGGCGCAGACCGTACTGCTTGCTCATGTAGAAATACGTTCGAGCGATCATGCCGCGTATGGACGGGCGGGGCATGACCTTCTTCGCCTTGAAGTCGACCTGAGTCAGGCACGAGCCATATTGGCCCGACTGCACCGGCAACCAGCCGAAACTGAAGTTGCTGCGATCGCCATTCACCTCACCAATGCTCGGCACCAGGTTGTGCAGGTCGGCTTCGGCCTTCTGGTAGGTCGGATCGTAACGCGTGCAGTTCTTGCGCCCACCATCTTGCCAGCACTGACGCTGATGGCCGATCTGCCAGGCCGGAACAATGTGCTCCCACTCGATGCGGGCAGCGCGCTTCGCGTTTTTGCGCGGTACGTAACCGCAGGCTGCGAGGTTGATTTTGTTGCCGGTGTATTTGCACCCGCAATAGAACTCTGTGGATTGCGGTGCGTAGAGCTTCCAGGCAACTTTCTTGGCTTCGTTGAAGGTGCGGGGGGCGCCAGCCTGGGCGCCGAGGGTGATGAACAAAAACAGCAAAGCAAACCAGCGGACACTCATTGACTCAATCTTCCTTCGGCACAACCCAAAAAATCTGCACACCGCCATCGTCGCGATAGGCGAGGGTGACGTTGTCGTTCTCGTCGATTTCTTCGAGCAATTGTTCCCACTCATCCACAGGTTCGTCCGGTAGACGGAAGATCAAGGCTGCTTTGGCTTTTTGAGCGGTAGGGGAATTGATGATTTTTTGAACGCGCATACCCATGCGTGCATAGGAGTCAGGAGAGGCAGAGGTGTTGGCCACGGAATTATCCTTATTAAGCTGTACGTGCATACAGTATTTAACTGTAAGCATTTTCGCAACTGCTTAAAATTCAAGAAAATCCTCTGACAGCAATTTTTTCCGTTTGGTGTAGGACGAATGGAAAATTTTTATCGAAATATCGGAAGGGGGTGTGAGCCACTCGCCTGGGTTGGCGAGTGGTGAAAGCAGTGCCCGACCGGAACCGGTCGGGCGAGGGCGAATCAGTATTCCCAGAACATCCGTTGCAGCTCTTTGCTGTCGTTGGTCTTGGTCAGTGCGACCATGGCCAGGATGCGGGCCTTTTGCGGGTTCAGATCATGCGCCACAACCCAGTCGTACTTGTCATCAGGCTGTTCGGCGTTACGCAGTACGAAACCGCCGGCGTTGACGTGGGACGAGCGAATGATTTGCACGCCGTCCTTGCGCAGGGCTTGCAGCGATGGGACTACACGGGACGAGACTGAGCCATTGCCGGTACCGGCGTGAATGATGGCTTTGGCGCCAGACTGAGCCAACGCTTTGTAAGCGGTATCGCTGACATTGCCGTAGGAATAGGCGATTTCGACGTCAGGCAGGCTCGTGATGGTTTTGATGTCGAATTCCGAGTCCATGGTGTGACGCTTGGCCGGCAGACGGAACCAGTAGGATTTACCTTCGACCACCATGCCGAGTGGGCCCCAGGCACTTTTGAACGCCTCAGTCTTGATGTTGATCATTTTGCTGACGTCGCGACCCGACTGGATTTCATCGTTCATGGTCACCAGTACGCCTTTGCCGCGCGCCTCTTTGCTGCTGGCCACGGCCACTGCGTTGTACAGGTTCAGCATGCCATCGGCCGACATCGCGGTGCCTGGGCGCATGGAGCCGACAACGATGATGGGCTTGTCGGTTTTTTCCACCAGGTTCAGGAAGTACGCGGTTTCTTCCAGGGTGTCGGTGCCGTGGGTGATAACGATGCCGTCGACGTCTTTGCTGTCGGCCAGTTCAGCCACGCGACGACCCAGTTGCAGCAGGTTGTCGTTGGTGATGCTTTCGGACGCAATCTGCATGACCTGTTCGCCACGAACGTTAGCCAGCTGGCTGAGTTCCGGAACCCCGGCGATCAATTGTTCGATGCCGACTTTTGCCGCTTGATAGGTCGCGCTATTGGCGGCGCTGGCGCCCGCGCCGGCAATGGTGCCGCCGGTGGCCAGGATCACCACGTTCGCCAGTTTCTGTTGGGTTTCGACTTCTTTTGCCTGAAGGGCAGTAGGCAGGAGCAGCAAGAGGGCTAAAGCGCCCGGAACGAAGGTCTTGAAAGCAGATGTCATTATTTTTCTCTCTAGTAGTGAGACGGTGCTGATGCAGGTTCATCTAGATGCGCCCCAAGCGGATCTGAGCGCTTGGGGTGAATGAGATGAGCAGGATCTGTACCAGTCGTACTTTGAATGAGAAAAACTTTTAACTTGATGATTTGTATCAGTATTTATTTGATTGGCCAGAATGGTTGCACAGTCTGTTGTCCGGGTTTCCGAACGCGTTGAGCGTTTCTGTTCGGCTCTCCGAAAAGTACTACGACCTCTGTAGAGCAAATCGCCTTGCAAGATTGCGAATCACTGCTAAAGAAACCCGTGCTTCGGTCGATGTTCCTTTAAAGGATCTTTCTACTCACAGGAGTTCACATGTCGTTATCCATTGGTATCCCAAACGCCGCAGGCGTCACCATCGGCGGCAAGTCCGCCGCTTCGATTCAAGCGTTGAGCGATCAGACGGCCGATGCCGCGAATCAAGCGTTGGGTACGAAGGAAAGCGACAGCAAGCAAGTCAGAACCGGCGCTGTGGGCCTGGATAAAAGTGCGGAGGCGTCGACTGAAGCGGGTGACGCCGACAACGCCTCGGTGGCGCAAAAGGTTTTGCTCAAGCGTCTGAAAGAACTGCAAGAGCAGTTGCGTCAGCAACAGCAACAATTGGCGGCGGCCCAATCGGCGTCTTACCCGACGCCTGAAGCCAAGGCCACCGTGGTGATGGCGATTCAGGGGCAAATGGCCGACACCACTGCCGCAATACTGGAAACGGCCAACAGCCTTTACAAGGAAATGGCCAAGAGCTCCAGTACCGGATCGGTAGTCAACACGACGGTATGACATGAATACCGGTATTTGCGGTTTCCCCCGCAAAACGGTTTTTCTGGTCGTTGACAAATGTCGGCAGGGTTCGCATAGTTCGGTCTACGCAAACGTTTGCGCGGCGCTCCCGGTGGTTTCCATCAGTGAGCGCAATGAAGCCTACGCCAGCGCAAGCGTTGCTCACAATAATCATAAGATCGGAGTGAACCCATGAAGCTGCCATTCGCTGGACGTCTTCTCGCTGTCGCTATGCTGACTGCCGCATCCGTCGCGTTACCCGTCTCTTCGGCCTTCGCCGAGACTGAAAAACCCAAAGTCGCGCTGGTCATGAAATCCCTGGCCAATGAATTCTTCCTGACCATGGAAGACGGCGCCAAGGCCTATCAGAAAGACCACTCCGGCGATTTCGAGCTGATCTCCAACGGCATCAAAGACGAAACCGACACGGCTGGCCAGACACGCATCGTCGAGCAAATGATTCTGGCCAAGGTCAATGCGCTGGTCATCGCACCGGCTGACTCCAAGGCCATGGTCCCTGTGATCAAGAAAGCCATCGATGCCGGTATCACCGTGATCAACATCGACAACCAGTTGGACCCGGCTGTGGTCAAAAGCAAAAACATCACCGTACCGTTCGTAGGCCCGGATAACCGCAAAGGCGCGCGTCTGGTGGGCGAGTACCTGGCCAAGCAACTGAAGGCCGGAGACGAAGTCGGCATCATCGAAGGCGTTTCAACCACCACCAACGCACAGCAAAGAACCGCAGGCTTCAAGGATGCGATGGAAGCGGCGCAGATCAAGGTCGTCTCTTTGCAGTCCGGTGACTGGGAAATCGACAAAGGCAACAAGGTTGCTGCCTCGATCCTCAGCGAATACCCGCAAGTCAAAGCCCTGCTGGCCGGTAACGACAGCATGGCCGTCGGCGCAGTATCCGCCGTGCGCGCAGCAGGCAAGGCCGGCAAGGTGCAAGTGGTCGGTTACGACAACATCAACGCCATCAAGCCAATGCTCAAGGATGGCCGCGTTCTGGCCACCGCTGACCAGTTTGCAGCCAGGCAAGCCGTGTTTGGCATCGAAACTGCGCTGAAGATCATCAAGGGTGAGAAAGTCGACAGCGGCACCAATGGCGTGATCGAAACTCCGGTAGAGCTGGTCACCAAGTAGGCCTTCTGGCGACACAACGGTGCTCGCCCGTCCGGGCGAGCACATGGAGAGTTTTTATGTCAGTTTCTGCCCCGAATGCTGTCCTCTCGGTCAGCGGTATCGGCAAGACCTACGCCCAACCGGTCCTGACCGGCATCAACCTGACGCTGATGCGCGGTGAAGTGCTGGCGCTGACCGGCGAAAACGGCGCGGGGAAAAGCACGCTGTCGAAGATCATCGGCGGGCTGGTCACACCGACCACCGGCCACATGCAATTCCAGGGGCAGGATTACCGCCCCGCAAGCCGTACCCAGGCCGAAGACCTCGGCATCCGCATGGTGATGCAGGAACTCAATCTGTTGCCGACCCTGTCGGTGGCTGAAAACCTGTTTCTCGACAACCTGCCAAGCAATGGCGGCTGGATCAGTCGCAAGCAATTGCGCAAGGCTGCGATCGAAGCCATGGCCCAGGTCGGCCTCGACGCGATTGACCCGGACACGCTGGTGGGCGAATTGGGCATTGGACACCAGCAAATGGTGGAGATCGCCCGCAACCTGATCGGCGATTGCCACGTGCTGATCCTCGACGAACCGACTGCGATGTTGACGAATCGGGAAGTCGAGATGTTGTTCGAGCAAATCACTCGTCTGCAAGCTCGCGGCGTGTCGATCATCTATATCTCGCACCGTCTCGAAGAGCTGGCGCGGGTCGCCCAGCGTATTGCGGTACTGCGCGATGGCAACCTGGTTTGCGTCGAGCCGATGGCCAATTACAACAGCGAGCAACTGGTGACGCTGATGGTCGGTCGTGAACTCGGCGAACACATCGACATGGGGCCGCGCAAGATCGGCGCTCCAGCCTTGACGGTCAAAGGGCTGACCCGTTCCGACAAGGTCTGCGACGTGTCCTTCGAGGTGCGTGCCGGCGAGATCTACGGAATTTCCGGTTTGATCGGGGCAGGGCGCACCGAGTTGCTGCGGCTGATTTTCGGTGCTGATACTGCAGACAGCGGCACGGTTGCGCTCGGTTCGCCAGCACAGATCGTCAGTATCCGTTCGCCGGCTGACGCGGTCGGTCATGGCATTGCCCTGATCACTGAAGACCGCAAGGGCGAAGGCCTGCTGCTGACCCAATCGATCAGCGCGAATATTGCCTTGGGCAATATGCCTGTGATTTCCAGCGGTGGCTTCGTCAACAATGGTGACGAGATGGCGCTGGCCCAGCGTCAGATCGACGCCATGCGCATCCGCAGTTCCAGCCCGACGCAACTTGTGTCGGAACTGTCCGGCGGCAACCAACAGAAAGTCGTGATCGGCCGGTGGCTTGAGCGTGATTGCTCGGTGATGCTGTTCGACGAGCCAACGCGTGGCATCGACGTCGGCGCCAAGTTTGACATTTATGCCTTGCTCGGTGAGTTGACCCGCCAAGGCAAAGCGCTCGTGGTGGTGTCCAGCGACCTGCGTGAGCTGATGTTGATCTGCGACCGCATTGGCGTGCTCTCGGCGGGGCGTCTGATCGACACCTTTGAGCGTGACAGCTGGACCCAGGATGATTTGCTTGCCGCCGCGTTCGCCGGCTACCAAAAACGTGATGCGTTGCTCAACGAAGCAGCGCCTAGGGATCTCGCATGAATACTGCAGTGACTGCCGGCAAACGTAGTGGCAACTTTTACGGCCTCGGTACCTATCTGGGGCTGGCCGGTGCCTTGCTGGCAATGGTTGCGCTGTTCTCGGTTCTGAGCAGCCATTTCCTGTCCTATGACACCTTCAGCACCCTGGCCAACCAGATTCCGGACTTGATGGTACTGGCGGTCGGCATGACGTTCGTGTTGATCATCGGCGGCATCGACCTGTCGGTGGGCTCGGTGCTCGCGCTCGCGGCGTCAACGGTCAGCGTGGCGATTCTCGGTTGGGGCTGGAGCGTATTGCCTGCGGCGTTACTCGGAATGGCGGCGGCAGCACTGGCCGGGACCATTACGGGTTCGATCACTGTGGCGTGGCGGATTCCGTCATTCATTGTGTCCCTCGGTGTGCTGGAAATGGCCCGCGGTGTGGCGTATCAGATGACCGGATCGCGCACGGCCTACATCGGTGATGCCTTCGCCTGGTTGTCCAACCCGATCGCCTTCGGCATCTCGCCGTCGTTCATCATTGCCTTGCTGATCATCTTCAGTGCCCAGGCAGTGCTGACGCGTACCGTGTTCGGTCGTTACCTGATCGGCATCGGCACCAACGAAGAGGCGGTGCGTCTGGCAGGGATCAATCCGAAGCCCTACAAGATCCTGGTATTCAGTCTGATGGGGCTGCTGGCCGGCATCGCAGCGCTGTTTCAGATTTCTCGCCTGGAAGCGGCGGATCCGAATGCCGGCTCCGGGCTGGAGTTGCAAGTGATTGCAGCGGTCGTGATCGGAGGCACTAGTTTGATGGGTGGCCGCGGTTCGGTCATCAGTACGTTCTTCGGGGTTCTGATCATTTCCGTATTGGCGGCCGGTCTCGCGCAGATCGGCGCGACTGAACCCACCAAACGCATCATCACCGGCGCAGTGATCGTGGTGGCGGTGGTGCTTGATACTTATCGCAGTCAGCGCGCAAGCCGGCGGACCTGAGTCATGGCAACAATCAAGGATGTGGCAGCGCTCGCGGGAATTTCCTACACCACGGTTTCCCACGTCGTGAACAAGACTCGGCCGGTGAGCGAAGAGGTGCGGGTCAAGGTCGAGGCAGCGATCAAAACTCTCGACTACGTGCCCAGTGCCGTGGCCCGGTCTCTCAAAGCCAAAACCACGGCGACCATCGGTCTGCTGGTGCCCAACAGCCTCAACCCGTACTTCGCCGAACTGGCGCGCGGCATCGAGGATTACTGCGAGCGTAATGGCTACTGCGTGATTCTCTGTAACTCCGATGACAACCCGGACAAGCAACGTAGTTACCTGCGCGTACTGCTGGAAAAACGCATCGACGGGCTGATCGTCGCTTCGGCTGGCGGTGACGCGGGGCTGGCAGAAGGTCTGGCGGGTGTGCGTACACCGATGGTGATCGTTGACCGTGGACTGGAAGGTGTGAATGCCGATCTGGTGCGAATCGATCACGAGTACGGCGCCTATCTGGCGACCCGCCACCTTCTGGAATTGGGGCATCGAGACATTGCCACCATTGGCGGCCCGGCGAGTACCAGCGTGGCGCAGATGCGTCTGGCCGGTTATTGCCGTGCCCTGAAAGAGGCGGGTGTCGAAGTATCCCGCGAGCGCATGCTGGAAAGCGACTTCACTAGCACCGGCGGCTACAACGCCGCCGCGATACTGCTGGAAAAGAACCCGCCGAGCGCGATCTTTGCCGGTAACGACATGATTGGCATCGGTGTGCTGCGAGCGGCGGCCGAGCGCAATATTCGCGTGCCGACGGAGCTGTCGGTGATCGGCTTCGACGATATTCAGATGAGCCGCTATGTGTACCCGGCGCTGACCACCGTGGGGCAGTCGATCCTGCAACTCGGCGAGATGGCGGCCGAAGTGCTTTTAAGAAGAATCGCCACACCGGATATGGCCACCGATCAACGGATCGTGACGCCCAGTATTGTCTTGCGGGAGTCGACTGCGCCGCTGGCCGGCGTGTTCGCCCAGTTCCGTTGAAATTGAAAGCCGCTGGATCGAAAGCACCGCTGAAACAGAATTGATGAGTAGTGACGTATGCCAGCAAAAGTAGTGGTTATAGGCAGCCTGAACATGGATCTGGTCACCCGGGCGCCACGGCTGCCCCGTGGCGGTGAAACGCTGATCGGCGAGTCGTTTGCTACGGTTTCCGGTGGCAAGGGCGCGAATCAGGCGGTCGCCGCGGCGAGGCTGGGGGCACAGGTGTCGATGGTCGGTTGCGTGGGCAGCGATGCCTACGGCGAAGAGCTGCGCGGGGCGCTGTTGGCCGAGCAGATCGATTGCCAGGCAGTCAGCACCGTCGACGATTCCAGTGGCGTAGCGTTGATCGTGGTCGATGACAACAGCCAGAACGCAATCGTGATCGTTGCCGGTGCCAACGGAGCGCTGACTCCAGAGGTGATTTGTCGTTTCGACGCAGTATTGCGGGCAGCGGACGTGATCATCTGTCAGCTGGAAATCCCGGATGCCACTGTCGGTCATGCGCTCAAGCGCGGCCGTGAGTTGGGTAAGACCGTGATCCTCAACCCGGCGCCGGCCAGCCGCCCACTGCCGGCGGACTGGTACGCGTCAATCGATTATCTGATTCCCAACGAAAGCGAGGCCTCGGCGCTGAGTGGTTTGCCAGTGGATTCTCTGGCATCTGCCGAAACCGCTGCGACACGGCTGATCGCGATGGGTGCGGGTAAGGTCATCATCACCCTCGGTGCTCAAGGTTCGCTGTTTGCCAGCGGCAAAAGCTTCGAGCATTTCCCTGCGCCGAAGGTGAAGGCTGTCGATACCACGGCGGCTGGCGACACCTTCGTCGGTGGTTTCGCTGCCGCGCTGGCAGCCGGCAAAAGCGAAGCCGACGCGATCCGTTTCGGCCAGGTCGCCGCGGCGCTGTCGGTGACCCGTGCTGGCGCGCAACCCTCGATTCCCACCTTGTCCGACGTACAGGCCTTTAAAGCACCATGAAAAAAACACCTTTGCTCAACGCCGCGCTGTCGCGGCTGATCGCATCCCTGGGCCATGGCGACAGGGTGGTGATCGGCGACGCAGGTCTGCCGGTGCCGCCAGGCGTTGAACTGATCGACCTGGCCCTGACCCACGGTATCCCGGATTTCGTCAGCACTTTGAAGGTTGTGCTCAGCGAAATGCAGGTCGAGAGCCATGTATTGGCCCAGGAGATCCTGGACAAAAAGCCTTCGGCATTGGCGACGCTCGATGAGCTGAATGCCGAAGGTGCGCTGGGTCGGCGTGAGCTGCTCAGTCATGACCAATTCAAAGTCCTCAGCCGAGAGGCACGGGCGATTGTTCGTACGGGTGAATGTCAGCCGTACTGCAACATCGTGCTGGTGGCAGGGGTTACGTTCTAACTCGCTGTTGTCTTTCTGCTGTCCCACGCACAAGGAGTGCGCTATGCACCGCTATGCTCAGAAACTGCACCACCTGCTCCGGAGTCTGCTGCTTTTGTCCCTGATTACCGCAACAAGCGCCCAAGCGGCGGAAAAGATCGACTTGATCATCGACACCGACCCGGGTGCCGATGACGTGGTTGCCTTGCTGTTTGCCCTGGCATCGCCGCAAGAGCTGAACATTCGTGCGCTGACCACCGTCGCCGGCAATGTGCGTCTGGACAAGACTTCGCGTAATGCGCGGCTGGCCCGCGAGTGGGCAGGGCGCGAGGAGGTGCCGGTCTACGCGGGCGCTCCGAAGCCGCTGATGCGCACGCCGATCTATGCCGAGAACATCCATGGCAAGGAAGGCCTGTCGGGCGTCACCGTACACGAGCCGAAGAAAGGCCTGGCCCAGGGCAATGCGGTCAATTACCTGATCGACACCTTGAAAGCCGCCAAGCCCCATAGCATTACCATCGCCATGCTCGGTCCACAGACCAACCTGGCCCTGGCGCTGATCCAGGAACCTGAGATCGTTCAGGGCATCAAGGAGGTGGTGATCATGGGCGGGGCGCACTTCAACGGTGGCAACATTACCCCGGTGGCTGAGTTCAACCTGTTCGCCGACCCACAGGCTGCGGAAGTGGTATTGAACAGTGGGGTGAAGCTGACCTACCTGCCGCTGGACGTGACCCACAAGATCCTCACCAGTGAAGCGCGTCTTAAGCAGATCGCAGCGATCAACAACAATGCCAGCAAGCTGGTGGGCGATATTCTCAATGAATACGTCAAAGGCGACATGGAACACTACGGCATTCCGGGTGGCCCGGTGCATGACGCAACCGTCATCGCCTACCTGCTCAAGCCTGAGTTGTTCAGCGGTCGTTCAGTCAACGTAGTCGTTGATAGCCGCGAAGGCCCGACGTTCGGCCAAACCATCGTCGACTGGTATGACGGCCTGAAAGCGCCGAAGAACGCTTTCTGGGTAGAAAGCGGTGACGCCCAGGGCTTCTTTGACCTGCTGACCGAGCGTCTGGCTCGTCTGAAGTAAGCCATAGACCCGCAGGTGCCAGCCTGCGGGTTTACTTTCACTCGCTATCTATCAGGCCAATATAGTCGGTAGGGTACTTCTCGAATATCTGTGCGATGAATATCTGGGCGGCTTGCGTCCCCAGTTCCTTGACCAATAGATCGATACCAATGATTGCCAACTCTTCCGGGCTGCCCGGGCTGTAAGAGCTGTGGCCCTGTGGCCACTTGGCTTTGATGTCGGCGTCGATACTTACGGTGGTCATGATGGCGCTCGCGAAGTCGGGAAAGTCTGAGTGTCGAGTTAACCATTTTGCGCGGCTTTTGGCACTCCGACTTAGGCATGAGGGGAGGGCTATGCGACACTTGGTCTTTGACGAATTTTCAAGGACTGTGCTGTGCAGATCGATTTGAACACTCCTGACGGCTTGACCCTTGAGGCGGTGCGTCAGCTGCTGGCCTCTGCCAGCGACGATGAACACACTCAATTGCGAGTTACCAAGGGCGGCATCGCCTATATTTCGTCAGGCGTTGTGGGTGGCACTGATATCAGCGGGCTGTTGTTTCGTCTGGAGACGTGGGCCAAGGGTTCCGGTTATGTCGGATGGGTCGCGGCCAGTGACGAGGTCTGGGTCATGCAGATTTTCAATGCGCTGAAAGAGAACTGGCCGAATCCGCCGTTCGACTACATTGACGTCTATTGAACGCTATTCATATTCAGTCACGATTGAGTGGTAAACGGCAGAGCGATGCTCAGGCAAACTCGCCGCGTGTCCGAATAGAGGGCAGGGTGCTAGTACTCCCTGTGAAACCAAGCGCCAGATTGGCGGTCGCACGATCTCAGCTCAACTATTGAAAAAAGGAGGCTTCATGCCTTGGAAGCTCGCGTCATTGGGTACTTTGTTGGCCGTTGCCATGCTGGCCGGTTGCAGCACTACCTCCACCGAGTCGACAACAGATCCTGTCACGACGACTGACACGGGTCACAGCCGTTGTGAGGCAAAGGCTGCCGAATTCACCATTGGCAAAAAGGCTTCGCCTGAACTGCTGGAGCAGGCGCGTACTCGCGCAGGTGCGCAGAATGCACGGTTCCTCTTGCCCACCGACATGGTGACCCTGGAGTACCGCTCCGATCGCCTGAATCTGAATACCGATGCCAATCGGGTCGTCACCCGCGTCAACTGCGGTTGATCGCTTCGGGCTTTTGTTTCGCCCATAAAAAACCCCGTCACGTGGACGGGGTTTTTTTAGTGCGGCTGAAAATTACTCAGCGCGGACTTGTGCAGCTTGCATACCCTTTTGGCCTTTCTCAGCCACGAAGGAAACGGTCTGGCCTTCTTTCAGGCTTTTGAAACCGTCGCTTTCGATAGCTTTGAAGTGTACGAACAGGTCGTCACCGCCACCTTGAGGAGTGATGAAGCCGAAGCCTTTTTCATCGTTGAACCATTTAACGGTGCCGGTTTGGCGATTAGACATGGTGTATCTCCAAGAAACATATATTTTCAGTAGTGCTGTGCTGCTCAGGCCAACTGGGCACACTGGGGTATCATAGTCGAAATGTTCGCTTTGGGAGCCCCCCGGACGTGCTGTTTGCCCTGCAGTCGCGTTTCGTTTGCTGCTTGATGTAGCTGAAAGCCCCGTTTTACAAGGCTTTCAGCCGAAAGTGAAGACGATAAAAAAACCTGTAAAACCTGCGTAAATTGTACGAAAAAGCTTGAATTCATCACTTTTTATCAGCGTTGAGCCGAGTCAAAAGAACTTTTTTCTCACTTTTTCGCCGGCACATTGGCCTTGCATTTGGCAATCTGGCCCAGTGCTTTCTGCTGCAGTTCCGGGGTTGCCTTGTTGTCCATCAGCGCCTGGATGTCAGCCGCCGGGTAAGATTTGATCGAATCAGCACCGCAGGCGCAGTGAGCCTTCGCTGCTGCAGCACCAATCTGCGGGGTCGCAGCTTGTGTGCACTGAGCCATGTATTTATTACGCTCGCCCTTCGGCCAATCGGCGTGGGCGGCCAGTGGCAGCAGCAGAACGATGGGGGCGACTACTGCGAACAAACGATTCAGACGCATGCTGAGATGCTCCTTGTGGGTCAATGTCTAGTTATCTGAGGGGTAAAGCGGGGTTCAAGTTCAGCACTCTGGCATAAAAATGCCTGATTTGCCCCAGGGCAAAACCTCGGTGCATCGACGACCGTTCATCTGTGCTAGCATGCCTCGCTCGGGCGTTTGCAGGCTCCGGATGACCTTCAGTCCCGGTAGCGGCAAATGTGCGAATAACCCTGATTTGAATCCCAGTCACTCTGGTTCGGTTTTCCGGTTGGCCGCAAGGCTCCTGCCGCTGTAAGGCAGGCGTTCGTCATTGAATGGCCTGGATCGGATCTTGTACTGGCTCATCCCAACCCACGTGACCTTTGGTAGGGGTCACCACTAGGAGAGGAGGCGCCATGCCAACTATTACTCTTCCCGACGGCAGTCAACGTTCATTCGATCACCCGGTATCCGTAGCCGAGGTCGCCGCATCCATTGGTGCAGGTCTGGCCAAAGCCACCGTGGCCGGCAAGGTCGATGGCAAGCTGGTCGACGCCAGCGACATCATCAGCAGCGACGCTACGCTGCAAATCATTACGCCAAAGGATGAAGAGGGGCTGGAGATTATTCGCCACTCTTGCGCCCACCTGGTTGGCCATGCGGTCAAGCAGCTTTACCCGGCGGCCAAGATGGTCATCGGTCCGGTCATCGACGAAGGCTTCTATTACGATATCGCCTTTGAACGTCCCTTCACTCCGGACGACCTGGCCGCCATCGAACAGCGCATGCAGCAGCTGATCGAAAAAGATTACGACGTGATCAAGAAAGTCACTCCGCGCGCCGAAGTGATCGAAGTGTTCAAGGCCCGCGGCGAAGACTACAAATTGCGTCTGGTCGAGGACATGCCGAACGAGCAGGCCATG
This sequence comes from Pseudomonas sp. PMCC200344, assembly GCF_030053095.1. Lineage (NCBI taxonomy): Bacteria > Pseudomonadati > Pseudomonadota > Gammaproteobacteria > Pseudomonadales > Pseudomonadaceae > Pseudomonas > Pseudomonas sp. PMCC200344. The sequence continues at coordinate 2,376,375 of NZ_CP125618.1, forward strand.
GGCCTGTACTATCACGAAGAATACGTCGACATGTGCCGCGGTCCGCACGTGCCGAACACGCGCTTCCTGAAATCCTTCAAGCTGACCAAGTTGTCCGGCGCCTACTGGCGTGGCGATGCCAAGAACGAGCAATTGCAGCGCGTTTACGGCACGGCGTGGGCAGACAAGAAGCAGCTGGCGGCTTACATCCAGCGCATCGAAGAAGCTGAGAAGCGCGATCACCGCAAGATCGGCAAGCGTCTGGGCCTGTTCCACACCCAGGAAGAGTCGCCGGGCATGGTGTTCTGGCACCCGAACGGCTGGACTCTGTATCAGGTGCTCGAGCAGTACATGCGCAAGGTTCAGCGCGACAATGGCTATCTGGAGATCAAGACTCCGCAGGTCGTTGACCGCAGTCTCTGGGAGAAATCCGGGCACTGGGCCAACTACGCCGACAACATGTTCACCACGCAGTCGGAAAACCGCGACTACGCGATCAAGCCGATGAACTGCCCTTGCCACGTGCAGGTGTTCAACCAGGGCCTGAAAAGCTACCGTGAGTTGCCAATGCGCTTGGCCGAATTCGGTGCTTGCCACCGTAACGAGCCATCGGGTGCGCTGCATGGCATCATGCGTGTGCGTGCGTTCACTCAGGACGACGCCCACATCTTCTGCACTGAAGAGCAGATGCAGGCCGAATCCGCTGCGTTCATCAAGCTGACCATGGACGTTTATGCCGACTTCGGCTTCAAAGACGTCGAGATGAAGCTGTCCACTCGTCCGGAAAAACGCGTCGGTTCCGACGAGCTGTGGGATCGCGCCGAAGCGGCCCTGGCTGCAGCCCTTGATAGCGCTGGCCTGCCGTACGATCTGCAGCCGGGCGAGGGTGCGTTCTACGGTCCGAAGATCGAGTTCTCGCTGAAAGATTGCCTTGGCCGCGTCTGGCAGTGTGGTACCCTTCAGCTCGATTTTAACCTGCCTGTCCGTCTGGGAGCCGAATACGTCTCTGAAGACAACAGTCGCAAGCACCCGGTGATGTTGCACCGGGCGATCCTCGGTTCCTTCGAACGTTTTGTCGGAATCCTGATCGAGCACTACGAGGGTGCATTCCCCGCGTGGCTGGCTCCGACCCAGGCAGTGATCATGAACATCACAGATAAACAGGCCGATTTTGCTGCTGAGGTTGAAAAAACTCTCAATGAAAGCGGATTTCGTGCCAAGTCTGACTTGAGAAATGAAAAGATCGGCTTTAAAATCCGCGAGCATACTTTGCTCAAGGTTCCTTATCTCTTGGTTATTGGAGATCGGGAAGTCGAGATGCAGACTGTCGCTGTGCGTACTCGTGAAGGTGCTGACCTGGGCTCGATGCCCGTCGCCCAGTTCGCTGAGTTTCTCGCGCAAGCGGTTTCCCGGCGTGGTCGCCCAGATTCGGAGTAATTACTATTAAGCGTGAAATGAGACAAGATAAACGAGCTGCACCGAAAGCCCCGATCAACGAGAATATCTCGGCACGCGAGGTTCGGTTAATTGGGGCTGAAGGTGAACAGCTTGGGATTGTGTCAATTGAAGACGCGCTTCTTAAGGCTGAAGAGGCCAAACTGGATCTGGTGGAAATTTCCGCCGATGCAGTACCCCCTGTTTGCAAACTGATGGACTACGGCAAATCGATCTTCGAGAAGAAGAAGCAGGTTGCCGCGGCCAAGAAAAACCAGAAGCAGATTCAGGTTAAAGAAATCAAGTTTCGTCCAGGGACGGAGGAAGGGGATTACCAGGTAAAACTGCGCAACCTGGTACGTTTCCTGAGTGATGGGGACAGGGCCAAGGTATCCTTGCGATTCCGCGGCCGTGAGATGGCCCACCAGGAGCTGGGGATGGAACTCCTCAAGCGAGTTGAAGGTGACTTGCTCGAGTACGGTTCGGTCGAACAGCATCCTAAGATGGAAGGACGCCAGCTGATCATGGTCATCGCCCCGAAAAAGAAGAAATAATCAATAGGGCACGGCAGGCCTTCTGATTATGTTTATCAACTGAATGCGGAGTATCCGAACATGCCAAAAATGAAAACTAAAAGTGGTGCTGCTAAGCGGTTTCTGAAAACTGCTAACGGTATCAAGCACAAGCACGCTTTCAAGAGCCACATCCTGACTAAAATGTCGACCAAGCGTAAGCGTCAACTGCGCGGTAGCAGCTTGCTGGCACCGTGTGACGTGGCAAAAGTCGAGCGCATGCTGCGCCTTCGTTAATTTAGTCAAGAATAGAGGAAGTAACTCATGGCTCGTGTAAAGCGTGGCGTCATTGCCCGTAAACGTCACAAAAAAATTCTGAAACTTGCTAAAGGCTACTACGGCGCTCGCTCGCGCGTATTCCGTGTTGCCAAGCAAGCGGTAATCAAGGCAGGCCAATACGCCTACCGTGACCGTCGTCAGAAAAAACGTCAGTTCCGCGCTCTGTGGATCGCTCGTATCAACGCTGGTGCACGTATCAACGGTCTGTCCTACAGCCGTTTCATCGCCGGCCTGAAAAAAGCGTCCATCGAGATCGACCGTAAGGTTCTGGCTGATCTGGCAGTGAACGAAAAAGCGGCGTTTGCTGCGATTGTCGAGAAAGCTAAAGCCACCTTGGCTTAAGTACCCCCGACAGTCACCCGGCCTCACCTCTGTGGGGTCAGGTGTTAAACGTCATAAATAGGGGAAGAGCCTTCAAGCTCTTCCCCTATTTTGTATCTGGAGTCTGTACATGGAAAACCTGGATGCGCTCGTCTCTCAAGCTCTAGAGGCTGTGCAAAGCGCTGAAGATATCAATGCCCTGGAGCAAATCCGGGTTCACTACCTTGGCAAAAAGGGTGAATTGACTCAGGTGATGAAGACCCTGGGGAATTTGCCGGCAGAAGAGCGTCCGCAAGTCGGCGCCCTGATCAACGTTGCCAAGGAGCGTGTCACAGAGGTTCTCAATGCGCGCAAGGCACTGTTTGAAGAGGCCGACCTGGCCGCCAAATTGTCCGCCGAGTCCATTGACGTGACCCTGCCTGGCCGTGGCCAGACCTCGGGTGGTCTGCATCCGGTTACTCGCACTCTGGAACGTATCGAACAGTTCTTCACTCACATCGGCTACGGTATTGCCGAAGGCCCTGAGGTCGAAGACGACTACCACAACTTCGAAGCGCTCAACATCCCAGGCCATCACCCGGCCCGGTCGATGCATGACACCTTCTATTTCAATGCCAACATGTTGCTGCGCACCCATACCTCGCCGGTACAGGTCCGCACCATGGAATCGAAACAGCCGCCGATCCGCATCGTCTGCCCAGGCCGTGTGTACCGTAGCGACTCCGATATCACCCACTCCCCGATGTTCCACCAGGTTGAAGGCCTGCTGGTCGACCGTGATATCAACTTCGCCGACCTGAAAGGCACCATCGAAGAGTTCCTGCGCGTGTTCTTCGAAAAAGAACTGGCCGTGCGTTTCCGCCCTTCGTATTTCCCGTTCACCGAGCCGTCCGCTGAAGTCGACATGGAATGCGTGATGTGCAGCGGTAAAGGCTGCCGTGTCTGCAAGCAGACTGGCTGGCTGGAAGTGATGGGCTGCGGCATGGTTCACCCGAATGTGCTGCGCATGTCCGGGATCGACCCGGAAGAGTTTTCGGGCTTTGCCTTCGGCATGGGTGTTGAACGTCTGGCCATGCTGCGTTACGGCGTGAACGACTTGCGTCTGTTCTTCGACAACGACTTGCGGTTCCTCGCGCAATTTCGCTAGTCGTAACGAATTCTTAGGAGAGCAGGATGAAATTCAGTGAACAATGGCTGCGTGGCTGGGTAAGCCCGCAGGTAAGTCGTGACGAGCTGGTTGCTCGTCTGTCGATGGCCGGTCTTGAGGTCGATAGCGTTACGCTGGCCGCCGGCGAATTCACCGGTGTGGTGGTGGGCGAGGTGCTGAGCACCGAACAGCACCCGGACGCCGACAAGTTGCGCGTTTGCCAGGTCAGCAATGGCTCGGAGACCTTCCAGGTCGTTTGCGGTGCGCCTAACGTCCGCCCGGGCCTGAAGATCCCGTTCGCCATGATCGGTGCCGAACTGCCGGGCGACTTCAAGATCAAGAAAGCCAAGCTGCGTGGCGTTGAGTCCAACGGCATGCTGTGCTCGCAAGCCGAGCTGCAAGTCGGCGAAGGTAACGATGGCCTGATGGAATTGCCGGCCGATGCGCCGGTTGGTCAGGACATTCGTGAATACCTGAGTCTGGACGACGCGAGCATCGAGGTCGACCTGACCCCGAACCGCGGCGACTGCCTGTCTCTGGCCGGCCTGGCCCGTGAAGTCGGCGCGTTGTACGCTGCTGAAGTCACCCGTCCGGTGGTTGCTGTTGTGCCAGCCGTGCACGATGAAGTGCGTTCGGTTGAAGTTCTGGCGCCGGCTGCTTGCCCGCGTTACTTGGGTCGTGTGATCCGTAACGTTGACCTGTCCAAGCCGACGCCACTGTGGATGGTTGAGCGCTTGCGTCGTGGCGACGTGCGCAGCATCGACGCTGCCGTCGACATCACCAACTATGTGATGCTGGAGCTGGGTCAACCACTGCATGCATTTGATCTCGCCGAAATCAATGGTGGCATCCGCGTGCGCATGGCTGAAGAAGGCGAGAAGCTGGTACTACTCGACGGTCAGGAAGTCAGCCTGCGTAGCGATACGCTGGTGATTGCCGACCATACCCGCGCCTTGGCAATCGCCGGCGTCATGGGTGGCGAGCACAGTGGCGTCAACACCGCGACCACTCGTGATATTTTCCTGGAAAGCGCGTTTTTCGATCAGATTGCTGTCGCTGGCAAGGCCCGTTCCTATGGCCTGCACACCGACGCCTCGCACCGCTACGAGCGTGGCGTGGACTGGCAGTTGGCTCGTGAAGCGATGGAGCGCGCCACCGGCCTGCTGCTGGAAATCACTGGCTGCGAAGCTGGTCCGATCATCGAAACCGTCAGCGAGCAGCACCTGCCGTCGATTGCGCCAGTTACTCTGCGTGCGCAACGCATCACTCAGATGCTGGGTATGGAAATGGATTCGGCCGAAGTCGAGCAACTGCTCAGCGGCTTGGGTCTGGTGATTTCTGCCGATGGGGCAGGGCAGTGGCGCGTTGAAGTTCCAAGCCATCGCTTCGACATCAGCCTGGAAGTCGATCTGATCGAAGAACTGGCTCGTCTGTATGGTTACAACCGTCTGCCGGTTCGCTACCCGCAAGCTCGTCTGGCGCCGCAAGCCAAGGCTGAAGCGCGTAGTGATCTACCAGAGCTGCGCCGTCTGCTGGTGGCTCGTGGTTACCAGGAAGCGATCACTTACAGCTTCATCGATCCGAAACAATTCGAGTTGTTTAATCCGGGTGTCGAGCCGCTGCTGCTGGCCAACCCGATCTCGAATGACATGGCGGCCATGCGCTCGTCCTTGTGGCCGGGTTTGGTGAAGGCGCTCCAGCACAACCTGAACCGTCAGCAGGATCGCGTTCGTTTGTTCGAAAGCGGCCTGCGTTTTGTCGGTCAGCTGGAAGATCTGAAGCAAGAGCCGATGCTGGCGGGTGTTGTTTGCGGTAGCCGCCTGCCGGAAGGCTGGGCGCAAGGTCGCGATGTCGTGGACTTCTTCGACGTCAAAGCCGACGTAGAGGCGGTGCTGGGCTTTGCCGGCGCACTGGATTCGTTCACTTTCGTACCGGGCAAACACCCTGCATTGCACCCGGGTCAAACCGCACGCATCGAACGTGAAGGTCGCTTGGTCGGTTTCGTCGGCGCTATTCACCCTGAATTGTCGAAAACCCTCGGTCTCGACCGTCCGGTCTTCGTTTTCGAGCTGGTTCTGGCCGAAGTGGCATTGGGTAAAATGCCTAAATTCCAGGAGTTATCGCGTTTTCCTGAAGTGCGACGTGACCTTGCGTTGATTGCCGAAAAAGACGTCGCCGCCAGCGCCGTACTGGACGTAATCCGTGAAAATGCAGGGGAATGGCTGACGGACCTCAGGCTATTTGACGTGTATCAGGGTAAAGGCATTGATCCTGATAGAAAAAGCCTTGCAGTTGGCTTGACCTGGCAGCATCCATCGCGCACTCTTAATGACGATGAGGTGAATAACACGACGCAAAATATCCTCACCTCGCTCGAACAAAGGTTGAACGCCACGTTAAGGAAGTGACGTATGGGGGCTTTGACGAAAGCTGAGATGGCGGAACGTCTGTATGAAGAGCTGGGCCTGAATAAACGGGAAGCCAAGGAATTGGTCGAACTGTTTTTTGAAGAAATCAGGCACGCTCTTGAAGACAACGAACAAGTCAAATTGTCCGGTTTCGGCAATTTCGACCTTCGGGACAAACGCCAGCGGCCTGGCCGCAATCCGAAAACGGGTGAAGAAATCCCGATCACGGCTCGCCGTGTGGTCACCTTTCGTCCAGGGCAGAAGTTGAAGGCCCGAGTTGAGGCTTATGCTGGAACCAAGTCATAACGACGAACTACCCGTCATCCCAGGCAAACGCTACTTCACCATTGGTGAAGTCAGCGAGCTGTGTGCGGTAAAACCGCACGTGCTGCGTTACTGGGAGCAGGAGTTTCCTCAACTCAACCCCGTCAAACGCCGCGGAAACCGCCGGTATTATCAGCGACAAGACGTGCTGATGATCCGGCAGATCCGCGCGCTTCTTTACGATCAGGGGTTCACCATCGGCGGTGCACGCTTGCGTTTGTCCGGCGATGAAGCCAAAGACGACACGACCCAATACAAACAAATGATTCGGCAGATGATTGCCGAGCTGGAAGATGTGTTGGTGGTCCTCAAGAAATAATTTCCTGCTTTTGAATACTTCCAGTTTTCAAAAGCTTGCGATATATTCTTGATCGTTCCTTGAGATGAGGAACGAGTTTCACGCCTAGTCGGGGCGTAGCGCAGTCCGGTAGCGCACTAGCATGGGGTGCTAGGGGTCGAGTGTTCGAATCACTCCGTCCCGACCATATTTTTCAATGACTTAGCCCAATCTTTTCAGGTTGGGCTTTTTCATGTGCGTGAATTTTGCGTGACTCCTCTAATTTTTCACGCCTGCTTTCTCTTCAATATTGCCAGGACCGGTCCACGCGAATCGGTTGCTGATACCATGTTCGCAGCTTCAATCAGATGCCCGAGCTCAGCGCCCGAGTAGTGACTGGTGATGCTGCCGTTCTTGTGGCCAAGAAGAGCCTTGCGGTCTTTCTCGGTTACGCCTGCTGCGCGCAGCCGACGGCCAAATCGAATTATCTAATCGTCCGAAATTTCATGGCTGCTGTGATCGCCATCAATGCTGCGTGCAAACTGACCCCCCGCTGTCGGCACCTGGAGTAGGCGCCTATATGGCACTCACCCCCGCTGCTCGGCCACCAACAGCAACAACTGCGGCACAGGCGAAAACCGGCAGGATTCGGCCGGCATCACTGATGGTCAGCGACTCGAGTTCTTTGATGGTGATTTTGGCCATGAAATGGGTTCCCCCTACTTTTCCCCTCACACAAAACGACTGGCTCAGGGTGGAATCCTCACTGTGTTCGTTCGAATTGATGTCTTATTTGGCAGCCTCTTTATGGGTAAGGCGCAAAAAAATTTACGTTTTTTTTACGGTGGGTTTTGTTGCTCGCAACGATACTGGCCGGCAAAATTGACAGTGCTTTTATGCCTTGCAACCCTCAATCTCTTCGGTTTTTCCCACAAGATTTCCTTGGACTGATCAATGCTGTTTTAGGGGAGCAGAAGGTGGTGCGGGTCGGTCGCAGGCCCTTCAGAAAGAGTGATCACTTGGCTGTGCATGGACTACTGTTTTTATTACTCATTTGAATCTGATGGCAGTTTCAGTGAAGTCCACAACGGCCTTGAAATCTCACGGAATGCGTTTTCAGCCCTCAATATTCGAGACGTAGAAAGTGAGCAAAACAGCGACCCATGCAATTGAAGAACCCCATCGCAAAACTTCAGCGGTAGGACTGCTCGTCGCTGCTGTTGGGGTGGTGTACGGAGATATTGGCACCAGTCCCCTGTACACGCTTAAGGAAGTGTTTTCCGGTCACTACGGTGTCCAGGCCAACCACGATGGCGTGCTGGGCATTCTGTCGTTGATCTTCTGGTCGTTGATCTGGGTGGTCTCGATAAAGTACGTGCTGTTCATCCTTCGAGCCAACAACCAGGGCGAAGGCGGCATCATGGCGTTGACGGCGTTAGCCCGCCGTGCGGCAGCCCCATATCCGTACATGAGCAAAGTACTCGTTCTGCTTGGCCTGTTCGGTGCAGCACTTTTTTACGGCGACAGCATGATCACCCCGGCGATTTCAGTGCTCTCTGCGGTTGAAGGACTACAGCTGGCGTTTGACGGAATAGAGCACTGGGTTGTGCCCTTGTCAGTGGTCGTGCTGGTGGCGTTATTCTTGATCCAAAAGCACGGCACGGCTCGCATCGGTATCCTGTTCGGCCCAGTGATGGTGCTGTGGTTTGTCGTGTTAGGTGCGCTGGGGATCTATGGCATATTGCAGCGCCCGGAAGTACTGCAAGCGCTCAATCCATACTGGGGAGCGCATTTTTTTATCGCTCATCCGGGAATCGGTGTCGCCATCCTGGGTGCTGTCGTATTGGCTTTGACCGGTGCCGAAGCACTGTATGCCGACATGGGCCACTTCGGCCGCAAGCCCATTGCCCGCGCCTGGTTCATTTTGGTGTTGCCTGGACTGGTACTCAATTACTTTGGCCAAGGTGCCTTGATCCTGGAGAATCCGGAGGCGGTGCGCAATCCGTTTTATCTGCTCGCGCCTAGCTGGGCACTGCTGCCGATGGTCGCTCTTTCCACTCTGGCTACCATCATCGCTTCTCAAGCCGTAATCTCCGGTGCTTTCTCCCTGACGCGCCAGGCCATTCAGCTGGGATACGTCCCTCGCATGTTTATCCAACACACCTCCAGCCAGGAGCAGGGACAGATCTATATCGGTACGGTTAACTGGGCGTTGATGGTTGGTGTCGTGCTGCTGGTGATTGGTTTCGAATCGTCCAGTGCGTTGGCCGCCGCCTACGGAGTCGCCGTGACGGGGACCATGTTGATCACCACCATCCTGTCCTCGGCTGTCGTCCTGCTGCTATGGAAAACGCCGCGCTGGTTGGCCGTCCCGATGTTGCTCGGATTTTTGCTGGTAGACGGTCTGTATTTCGCGGCCAATGCACCGAAGATCTTCCAAGGCGGTGCGTTCCCGGTGATTGCTGGCATTGGCCTGTTCATTTTGATGACCACCTGGAAAAGGGGCCGGAAGATCATTGTTGAACGGCTGGATGAAACCGCGCTTCCTCTACCGCTATTTATCGGCAGCATCCGTACTCAACCTCCCCATCGCGTACAAGGCACGGCGGTGTTTCTGACGGCCAGGGCCGATGCTGTTCCTCATGCGCTGTTGCACAACCTGCTGCATAACCAGGTTTTGCATGAGCAAGTGGTATTGCTAACCGTAGTGTCTGAAGACAGCCCTCGCGTCAGTGCTGAACGGCGGTTCGAGGTCGAAGCCTATGGTGAAGGGTTCTTCCGGGTCAGTCTGCATTTTGGTTTTATCGAGGAGCCCGATGTCCCCTTGGCGTTGAGTCTCTGTCACTTGGCTGAGCTGGATTTCAGTCCAATGCGAACGACCTATTTCCTCAGCCGAGAGACCGTGATCCCGACCAAACGCATCGGTATGGCCCGTTGGCGAGAAACCTTGTTCGCGTTTTTGCTCAAGAACGCCAATAGCAACTTGAAATACTTCAAGTTGCCGCTGAATCGGGTGATTGAGCTGGGCACACAGGTCGAGATGTAGCGGTAACAGGCCGCTTACTTCGGTAACCCTACGCTCAAGGAATAAAACGATACCCAACACCGGTTTCGGTGATGAGGTGTCGTGGCTGGGAAGGGTCTGCTTCGACTTTTTTACGCAGGCCCCCCATGAAAACTCGAAGGTAAGGCGTATCGGTGGTGTGCGCATGACCCCACACAGCCTTGAGTAGTTGCTGGTGTGTCAGGACCCGGTTCGGATGTGAGCAAAGATGGACCAGCAGGTGGTACTCCAGCGGTGTCAAATGTAGAGGGGCGACAGAGCGCTCCACGATACGCCGCTCCATATCAATCCGCACCTCGCCAAAGGCCAGGACCGCATGGTTCTCGGTATCTTTTACGTGTCTGCGTAGCATTGCGCGGACACGAGCCAGCAGTTCTCCGGTGCCAAACGGCTTCACCAGATAGTCATCTGCGCCAGTGTCCAGGGCCAGGATCTTGTCCGACTCCGCGCCACGGGCAGACAACACAATGATCGGCACCTCTGACCAACTCCTCATGTTCGTGATCTCACTTGATCATGATGAAGTGTTCAACGATGGGACCCCGCGCGCCACCGCGATCAAGAAGGTGATCGTCATCGTCGCCAGCAGCGCCCAGCCTTAGCGTATGTCGCTGACGACATGGCCAAACAGGAAACACAGCGCCGTTGGAATCAGGAAAATCGCGATCAACTGCAGGAAGTTGGTAATGACGATGGGGTTCTCATAGGGGTGGGCCGAGTTGGCGTTGAAGACACCGCCACCGTTAGTCCAGCATATTGATGGCCTCTTGTGACGCCACCGGCCCCATGGCAATGGTCTGCTTGTCACTGTTCATGCATTTTCAATGCGGGATTGCCTTGCGCATCAAGGGTCGGCTGACCGGCGTCATTGAGCGCCGGAACCTGGTACAGCATGACCTCCATCGTCGTGACTTCCTTATAGGGGCCAAGATTCTGGATTACGCCTTGGCTGACGAAGAACAACGCGAAAATCAGCGACAGCGGTAACAGCACCCACAAGGTAATGCGCGTGAGATCGGTCCAGGCATTGCCGATGCTGTCCGCGCTGTTGGCGCGCGAATCGGCGAATCAGGGCAGTATTAAACGACGAGTCCGGACTCACGGCGCCCATTCCTTGCGGGTTAAATGGCAGAACGCCTTGCAATCGTTGTAGTGCATAAACGACCAACAAACCCAGCGCATTGAATACGATCAAGGCGAGTGCGTATTGAAGCCAGCTCATCTGCATTTCAGATTTGACCCCGGCAAGGCGATACAGCGGCGACTCAATGCGCGAACCGAAGGTTAACCGGCCTTCCATCACGGTGGTCAGCCAAAGGCCAAGAGGCCAGGCCAGAATGCCGAGCGTCAGAAGAAAAGCCCCAAGCAGGACCCAGGCTTGAATAGTCACAGGAAGTCCTCCGGAAACAGCAACGCGCAGACGAGATAAACCAGCAACCCGGCCGCTATCAGGCTGCCGAATAGATAGAAGCCCGTTATGACCGCCTCCTGTTAAGCGCCGCACAGCCGCGCGCCAGTCCCACCAGACTGATAAAAAGCAGCGCTCCGAGTACTAAAAAGTTGAGTCCATGGTATTTCCTCCAGCAATGAAAGAAGCCTAGTTTGACGACTAATAAATTGTTAAAAGGATTGGGGGCGAAAGAATAAAGATCTTATAAAGATCCAAGATAGTGCGGTTAGATCAGGGGTAGTTGTTTAGTGAAGGGCGTTTTTCTTGGGCAGGCCTTCTCTTTGTCGCTTTACTATGGGGCGTCTCTGCTTGTTGTTTTTGGTTGAGTAGTTGCTGCTCAAATACTCAAAAACAAAAGATGCAAGTCCGAACAGTCCAATAATTGAAATGACCATAATGCCCAAGTCCGAGCTGCTCATAATATTCTCCCGTCGAAATTTGATCCGGAGGATAAAATATCTTCTGCAGAACTCAAGGCGATCTACGATTTCTTTACGATTCTTTTGGTTAATTATACGAAGCTATACGAATTGGGGGTGGTGGAAGTGATCGGCGCACTATGTCGCGCCGGTCGTTACCAGTGCCAGTTAAAAACTGTTACCTATGTGCTTGAACTGTTTTGTTACCTATGTGGGTGAGTCATACCCAGATGTATTTTTTCTCAGTTTATTGGCCCGCCTTGTTTCACCATAGCGCGCCATTCCTGGACGCTTGATCGCTCGTGCATTTTGGCATGCCATGCACGCATGCTTCACATTCATCAGGTATAGGCAGTTTCACCAGCGAGGCGAAAATCATGCCGCCCAGTACCGCAATGTCGGCCATCGAAAATGCATTGCCCGCCACAAAAGGCTGATTTTCCAGGACGCTGTTGAAACAGTGCATCCCCCTTACGGCCTTATCCCGTATCCGCTCACCCCATTCAGGGTTCTGAGAAAGCTCGACGTCCGGCCCAAGCCCCGGCGTTGCGCGATGGAAGTACGCGCTGAAAGCGTCCAGAAATTCAATTTCCGCACGCTTGGTCATCATATGGATGATGCCTTTCTCAGTGGGCGTTTTACCGGTGAGCACAGGGCTGTCATCCAGAACATCCAGGTACTGAGTGATAGCGGTGCACTCCGCGATGAGCGTACCGTCGGCCAACTCCAGGACGGGAAGTGTTCCGGGGTAGTTGGCTAGAAACGCTGGTTTCTTGTGCTCGCCTGTCCATAGATTGACCGGTACAAACTCGATCCGGGACAGCAGGCCTTTCTCTGCTAACGGCATTGAAGTGTGCGAGCGACGTGCCCGCGCCATTTACACCGCCGTTGCAAGCGCTCAATTGATTGCCCGAACTCGCTTCGATATCGGTTTATTCGACGAACTTGTTCAGAGCTATCAAGAGGCGGGACTCCTTCCGACATAACTGGCTTAACGCGTCATGGTGGGGCGTTTACAGCCTGACCGAGGGGGTGAAAGCAGTACGTCACGAATGGCTGCTTACGACCCAGGCTGTGTGAAAACGTTTTAGAAACAGTTCGACAGTCAGAATCGGCGATCACCGCGTCTCGCGAATGCGGCATCAGCTCGCCGAACACCGCGCAACTCCCTTCCGACGGTTGGACTTTTCCTCGAGTTGGATGGCGAAATCCATGGCCTCTCGGTAGTTGAAACGGTAGGCCCAGGTCTTGCCAGTGTATCGCTCGACGACCTGGAAGATGCCGAGCTTCATGGTCACCACCTGGAAGCGAACACCGCGGCGCGACTTCAGTCGATTAATGCGCCGGAAGAAATCGACGCGTGCTGCATTGGAGTGGATGAGCAGGGCGCCGAGCTCATCGATACGCTGCAGAAAGGATGGATGCATGTCTGATCCTCGAAGTGGGGAGCATGTATTTGTAAGCACTCGTGCCGCTAGCTGCTTGTCTATGGAAGCAGAGGTAGTTCTGACGGATAAATGTAGTCGTAAAAAAGCCACATCGAAACCTGACTCTACTTTGTGCGACACACGGACTTCTTCGCGAACCCGAGGGTTTTCTCTCGCAACCCCTGCTGGGGCCTGCGCGGATCGACGGCCGGGATGGCGAAAATCACCCTCCATCTATTCAAGGCAGATTCCAGGCGTTACGGGCAAGCTATCGAGAAATGCGGCAATCTGCCGGGTACCGCGCAAGTGCAGCGTAGAAGTTTGCGGGCCTATTGCCAGGCGCACCGCCTCGATACCTGGGCGATAGCCACGATCGAAATTCCACACGAAGTTCAGGAAGGTCAGGAACGCCCGATCGAGCTTCTCTGTACAGCCTGCTGCAAGGTCAGGGCGAGGGCGGTTCATTACGCTGCGCATGATCACCCGGGTGAAACAGGTGAGCGGCGGCGTATCGAGCCAGATGATCAGGTCGGTACGGGGCAGGCGGAGGTCGAAGGTTCGCCGCGCATAGTTGCCTTCACAAATCCAGGCATCCGGTGCGACCGCTTCGCGGACCCGTGCGCGGAACTGCTCGGCGTCGGGTTCGACCCAACCGGGCTCCCAGAACAGCGTGTCCAGGTGCACCACGGGCAGACTCAGTCGCTTGCCGAGGGCGCGGGCGAGGGTGGACTTGCCGCTACCGGCATTGCCCAGAATTACAATCCGTTGCATGAGGACTTCCTGTCGCGAAAAAAGCCGGCAATTGTGCAGGTTTTGGAGGGGCAGTTAAAGGCTGATGGATGGGTCGACCGCGCCACTCCAGAAGGTGTAAACCTTATTCAGGACGAGACAGTTGCTGCAAATAAGCCTTCGGCGAACACCCTGTTTTTTGCTTGAAGCAACGGTAGAACGTGGACAGCGAGTTAAAGCCTGAGGCGCTGGCAATCTCGTCAATGCGCGAGGCGTGGCGTTGCGCATTCAAGCGTGAAAGGGCTTCATCCAGGCGCAGCTGATTGAGCAGCGTATAAAACGTTTGCCCCCGAACCTGATTGAGAAAGAACGAGATCTGGTTGCGGGTGTAGCCAGTCGATGCCGCGACATGAGGCAGGTCAGCCGTGGATCCAGGTAGGGCTTGGTCTGCTCGAAGAGGGGCGCTTGCTGGCGATCCGCGAAGCCAAGGACGCCAGTCCGCAAGAAGTCGGCTTCTGCAATGGCGGTGTCATGGGCTTGAGTGGGGCTACAACAACTACCTCGAAACCAATCAGATAACCCGATGCAACGGCGAAGCGTGGGGGTTGGTATCTGGGCTGAAGCGCCTGTTAACCCCACGCTCTGTAGCAGCCTGCGTTCGGCTGCGTAGCAGTCGTGAGACCTGAGTGTGCAGTCTTCCTGATCCACCGCGTCGCCTGATTTCACGACTGCTACGCAGCCGAATGCAGCCGAACGCAGGCTTCGCCAGCTGCAGGGGCGTGTTTCAGTGGATTTCTTCACTGGCTGGCAATAGGGCACCGCTATTTCAGATACCAGCCCCATGGCTGGTCGCTGACGTATTCGGTCACTTGCTTCACCTCCAGATAATTGTGCAGCCCCCATTGGCCGAGTTCCCGGCCAATACCGCTGTGTTTCATGCCGCCCCACGGTGCTTCCACAAAGGTGGGTTGAGAGCAGTTGACCCAGATAATCCCTGCGCGCAGTTGGTTGGCGACGCGGGCGGTACGTTGCAAATCAGCACTCATCACGGCGGCGGCGAGGCCGAAGCGGCTGGCGTTGGCCATTTGCAAGGCTTGCTCTTCGGTCTTGAAGCGCTTGATGCACAGCACCGGGCCGAACACCTCTTCGCGCCAGAGGATGCTGCTGTGTCCGGGCTCGTCGAAGATGGCCGGTTCGATGAAATAACCCTCTGGTAGATACGCCGGTTGCCGACCTCCGGTGAGCAGGCGTGCGCCGCTGGCCAGTCCCTGATCGATAAAGCCGAGGACCTTGTCGTGTTGACCCCGGCTGACCAAAGGGCCCAACAACACACCGGGTTCCAGCCCTGGGCCGATGGTGATCTTGCGGGTTTCCTCAACCAGTCGTTCGATCAACCGCGAGGCGATGTTTTCCTGCACCAGCAAGCGTGAAGTGGCGCTGCACACCTGGCCCTGGTTCCAGAAAATCCCGAACAGAATCCACTCCACCGCCGCTTCGACATCGGCGTCGTCGAACACAATCAACGCAGATTTTCCGCCCAGCTCCAGGCTGATGTTCTTGATGTCGCGAGCGGCCGCCGACATGATTTTTGCCCCGGTGGGCACGCTCCCGGTGAAGGCCAGTTTGTCCACGCCAGGGTGTTCGGTGAGCGGACCGCCGGCGTCGGCTCCAAGACCGGTCACGACGTTCAGGACCCCGGCCGGCAGACCAATGCGGTCGGCGGCCGCGGCCAGTTCCAGCGCTGTCAGTGGTGTCAGTTCGGACGGTTTCAACACCAGCGTGGCCCCGGCGGCCAAGGCGGGCGCGACCTTCCACGCGGCCATCAGCAGCGGGTAGTTCCAGGGGATGATCTGCCCGGCAACGCCGATCGGCTCATGACGGATGCGGCAGCGAAAGCGTTCATCCGGCAGCGCCAGCGGGTGGTCCTGCTGTTGATCCAGTTCCCGGGCCAACCCGGCGTAGTAACGAAAGCAACCGATCGCATCGCCAACGTCCCACTGCGCTTCGGGCAACGGTTTGCCGTTGTCGCGCACTTCCAGTTCAGCCAACGCCTGTTGACCACTGTCCAGTTCATCAGCCAACGCTTCCAGCCACTGCGCGCGCTCGGCGCCAGTGGTTTGGCTCCAGCCGTTATCGAACGCTCGTCTGGCGGCGCGCACCGCATGATCGACGTCTTCTTCGGTGCCCGCGGCTACCCGATGGAAAGCCTGTCCGGTGGCCGGATCGATGACGTCCAGGTAGCCGCCCAGATCCGGGCTGACCCACTCGCCGTTGATGTAAAGCTGATCACGCATGGTGAGACTCCTGGACGCCGGTGCGGCGGTTTTGCAGGTGACGGGAAGTGAACAGCAGCGCCAGCGACGCGCAGATGATGACGGTCGAAACCGCGTTAATCTCCGGGGTCACGCCGCGGCGGATGGATGAAAAGATGTAGATCGGCAAGGTTGTTTCGGAACCGGCGACGAAGAACGCGATGATGAAATCGTCGAAGCTGAAGGTGAACGCCAGCAGAAACCCGGCCATGATCGCCGGACTGATCTGCGGCAGGGTGACCCGCCAGAACGTTTGCATTGGGGGGGCGTAGAGGTCGGCCGAGGCTTCCAGCAAGGCCTTGTCCAGTGAGTCGACGCGGCTGCGCACGATCACCATGACCAATGCCATGGTGAACAGCGAGTGCGCGGCGATCACGGTAAAGAAGCCCATGTTCAACCGTGGCACGCTCGGTATCCAGCTCGCCAGCAACGGGTTGATCAGGTCGAACAGGCTAATGAACGCAATCAGTGTCGAGATGCCGATGACGATCCCGGGCACGATGATTGCGCAATAGGTCAGCGCATCGAACAGCAACCGCACTTTGGCGCTGGCACGTTGCAAACCGAACACCGCGAGCGTGCCGAACAGCGTGGCAATCACCGCTGAAGTGAAGGCAATGAACGCGCTATGGCCCAGCGCCTCCATGATGAACGGGTTGCCAAACGCGCGACCAAACCACTGCACCGAGCAGCATTCGAACGCCAGGCCACTGCGCCCGGCGTTGAAGCTGAACAGCACGATCAACGCGATCGGTGCGTAGAGAAACAGGTACAGCGAAGTCGAATAGCTGCGCAGCCACATGTCACAACCCTCCGTCGGCAGGGCGGCCGCCATAGCGCGCCACCAGTTTCAAATACACGCCGATGATCAGCAGCATCATCGCCACCAAGGTCATCGCCAGCGCGCTGCCGAAGGGCCAGTTGCGCGATTGCAGAAACAGGTCGACCAGTGCGTTGCCGACGAAGAACACTTTGCCGCCACCGAGAATGGCCGGGATCAGAAACTCACCCATCAACAGGATAAACACCAACATCACCCCGGTAATGATCCCGGGCGCGGAGAGTGGCAGGGTGATCCGCCGGAAACTTTCGAAAGCGCTGGCACCCAGGTCTGCCGAGGCTTCGAGCAGACGCTTGTCGAGTTTTTCCAGGCTGACGTAAATCGGAAACACCATCAGCGGCAAGTAGCCGTAAACGATGCCGATCAGCACCGCCCACGGCGTATTGATCAGCCGCACGTCTTCAAGGCCAAGGCTTGCGAGCAAGGCCGGAATGCCCTTGCCGCTGAGGATGAAAATCCAGGCGTAAGTGCGGATCAGGAAACTGGTCCAAAACGGCACAATTACCAGCGTCAGGAGTAGCGAGCGGTTCTTGCTGACCTTGACTGCCAGAAAATACGCCAGCGGGTAAGCCGCCACCAGGCACACCAGCGTGCCCAGCGGCGCCAACATCAGCGTGTTACTGAACGCCGCGCCCCGGGAACCGAGGTTCAAGTAGTTGGCCAGCGTGAAGCCACCGGCGTAACCGCCCACGGCACTGCGCTCGCCGAAACTGAAGACCAGAATGATCACCAGCGGCATCAACAACAGCAGCAGGAACCACAAGGTCGAGGGCAAGAGCATCAGCAGGGTGATCCGCCGGCCGAGGCTGCGCCGTTGGCGAACCTCGACCGACAGGGCATTGCCCGGCTGCACCGTTTGCGGGTGGGTGGTGGCGTTCATGGGGACTCCTCATTGGCCATGGCCAGGCGATCAGGCGGACTTGAAGCGAGCCATCAGTTCGGCGCGCGCCGGGCTGGTGAGCGTCGCTGCGGCACCGAACTCCAGAGGACTGAGCGCTTCGGCGGCCGGGTACATGATCGGATCATCGAGCATGGCGGTGGGCAGCAACGCATCGACGCGATTGTCGCCGCTCGGGTAGCCGTGGCTCAACACTTCGAGCTTGTTGTGCTGCGGATCGAGCAGGTAGTTGATGAAGGCGTAGGCCGCGTCCTTGTGCTCCGAGCTTTTGGGAATGGCAAAGAAGTCACTCCACAGTTCGCCCCCTTCCTTGCCCAGTTCGAACTGCATCTGCGCGTTGTCGCGGTGCAACTGAGAGGCATCGCCGGTCCAGGACATCGCCAGCCAGGCATCGCCGCTGCGCATTGACGGCTGGATGTCGGAGTTGATGGCGAACAGGTGCGGCTTGACCTCGATCAGCAGTTTTTCGGCATCGGCCAGTTCTTTCGGGTCCAGGGAGTTGAAGCTATAGCCGAAGCTTTTCAGCGCGTTGCCGATGGCGGTCAGTTGGTAGTCGTGAACCATCGTCCGGCCGCTGGCGGGGCCTTGAGCTGCAATCCAGAATTCTTTCCAGCTGGAGGGGCCGTTCTTCAGTTTGCCGGCGTCGTAGAGCATGCCGGTAGTGCCCCAATTTTTCGGCACCGCATACACCTTGCCGTCCACCGTTCCCTGGGCCATGAACTTTTGCTGGAAAGCCGACGCCTCAAAGTTGGGAATGCGCGACAGGTCCAATGGTTCGATCAGGCCCAGGCCAACGTAAGTGCTGATGGTGTAGTTGGTCGGTACCAGTACGTCCCAGCCACTGCCACCGGCCTGCAATTTGGCAAGCATCTCTTCGTTGGAACCGAACACGCTCATCGAAACGCGCGCACCGGTGGTTTTGGCGAAGGTGTCGAGGTTTTCCTGGCTGTGGTAATTCGGCCAAGTCGCCAGCGACAGGCGATCGCCCAGCTTGGCCTGCTCGGCGGCCTCGGCGGTGGAGGTCAGCAGGCCGGGCATGTTGGTTGCGACCACCGCTGCGGCAATTCCCAGGCCTGTGCGACCAAGGAACTCGCGGCGGCTGATCGAGCCGTTCTGCCAGCTACGCAGGGTTTTGATAAACGTCTTCTGGTCCATAGCACGCTCCACATTCGGTTGATCAAACGAATCGATGATTTACAACGCCATGGCCAGGCCATTGGCGTGATCCCAGCCGACGCTCACTGCAGCGCCGTGTTCGAATGCATTGGCGCCGTGATCCTGCTGGCGCGGCACACGCACGCAAACCACGCCAAAGGCTTGGGTGCGCACGCGGTATTCGGTGGAGTTGCCGAGGTAGATGCGGTCTTCCACGTGGCCTTGCAGCTTCACTTCGCGGGTCATGTTGGCGTTGGCGCTGGCGATGCTGATCAGCTCCGGGCGCACCGCGATGCAACCGGCGGCGTCTGCGCTCAAGGCTTTGCCGGTGGGCGTCAGTGGGCTGGTCAGTTCCAGTCCTTGCTCGGTGCGCAGCACGACTGAATCGCCCTGCATTTGACGAACCGTGCCGTTGAACAGATTGGATTCGCCGATAAAGTCGGCCACGTAACGGCTGGCCGGCGCTTCATACAGTTGTTCCGGGGTGGCGGTCTGGATGATCGAACCGTTGTGCATCACGCTGATGCTGTCACTCATCGACAAGGCTTCTTCCTGATCGTGGGTGACCAGCACAAAGGTGATACCGACTTCGCGTTGCAGGCGCAGCAATTCGGATTGCATTTCCTTGCGCAGCTTGCGATCCAGCGCCGCCAGCGGCTCATCCAGCAGCAACACGGTCGGCTTGTTGACCAGCGCCCGGGCCAGGGCCACGCGCTGCTGTTGGCCGCCGGAAAGTTCACTCGGCTTGCGTTGGCCGAAGCCGCTCAGGCGCACCATTTCCAACGCTTCATCAGCCATGCGCAGTTGGGCTTTTTTGTCGGGTCGCGGGGTGCGATAACGCAGCCCATAGGCGATGTTCTGCGCCACTGTCAGGTGCGGGAAGAGGGCGTAATGCTGGAACACCATGTTCACCGGCCGCTCAAACGCCGGCACTCCGGCAACGTTTTTGCCCGACAGGCGCACTTCGCCGCTACTGGGCTGTTCGAAGCCGGCGATCATGCGCAGGGTGGTGGTTTTGCCGCAGCCGGAACCGCCGAGGAAGGAATGGAATGAGCCGCGACGCACCGCGAAGTTGAGGCCATTGACGGCTGACACCTCGCCATAGCGTTTGACCACATTGCAGAATTCGATATCGCTTGGCGAAGTGTCATTCACGCTGTTGTTCACGAGGTGGGCTCCCTTGCAGTGATGAATCAGTGCGTCGGGGGCCAAACTAGCAATCGGGGTTTTGCGCTGTATATATCCCTTGGGGGATAGAGTCGGTTTCAGGTGTCAGGCTTCGACGACCAGTTCCTGGCCGGTAAGGTCGCGGATAAACAGCCCGAGCAATTCGGACTGGCTGCCGATGCCGAGTTTGGCGTAGATGTTCTTGCGGTGAATCTTCACCGTGCCAGGACTGATGCCCAGTTGTTCGGCGACCGAGGCGCTGGAGTGACCGCGTAGCAGCAACTGGACAATCTCTTGTTCGCGGTGGGTGAGGATGTGCGCGCCGAACTGATCGAAGGCTTCGCGGATCTTGAAGTCCAGGTCCTGCGCCGGGCGCGGTTGCTGGGCTTGACGCAAACGCCAGGCTTCATTGATGACCTGTTCAACCACGGCCTGCGCGCACTCGATCAACTGCATCTCGTCACGACCAAAAGCACAGCTGGCGGTGGATCGCATCAACGACAGAACGGCCATGGCGCCGCCACCGAGGTCGACGAAAAACGCCACTTCTTCAGCCAGTCCGGTTTGCTGGTAATACGTCAGGTAATACTCGCCGAGGTAAAAGTGGTCGGGTGCGAACTGTCGCAAACGCCACAGTCCAGGCGCTTGCCCGCGAGTGCATGCCAGGTAGAACGGATCCAGTAAATAGGGCCCGCACTGATAGTCATCGACATACACCGCACGCTTGTCGGCTACGAAGGTGTCGAACAGCGCCAACGGCCGATGATTGCCTTCGTAGACGAACAGAACGAAGTGATCGACCGGGCATACTTGCCGCAACCAGTGACTTAAGCCTGCTAACCGCGCATGTCCGGCAGGAAGGTCCAGTAAATGGGCAACACCGGTAGTCCAGAGTTTCAGTTCCTTGGGGCGCATGGCGGCTTCAAGCAGGATTGGATTGCGTTTAGATGCACAATTTGCGCCATGGCTGTTTTGGCCTTGCAGGGCGGGGCGCGTGATGTCGAGTCGTTGAAAAGACGCCCCGTAACAGGGCCGGATGTTACCGAGTGCTACAGGGTTGGTATCAGAAGTGATGGGGTCGGCCGCCCATGGGCCAGGCATTCGATCCTCGGCGGATCGGCCTCGGCATCGCCCATTCGGACTAGGCAGGGCTGACGTTTCTGTTGTGTGCCGCTGGCACCAAACTCGAAGGCCAGAGGGGTGTCGCTTCATGCGTGCCCCGCCTAACGAGCAGAAGGCGCCGCGATGGAGTTTTCATTCAGCGACGAACAGGAAATGATCCGCGCATCGGCCGAGGGCTTTCTCGCCGATGTCTCGGATTCTGCCGCCGTGCGAGCGGCGATGGTCAGCGAGCGAGGTTTTGACGAGGCACTCTGGCAGCGCCTGTGCCGCGAAATGTACTGGCCGGCGATTCATATTCCAGAAGCGTACGGCGGCCTGGGACTGGGCTTTGTCGAACTGTCGATTCTGCTGGAACAGATGGGCCGGCGCTTGCTGTGTTCGCCGTTCTTCGCCACCGCCTGCATGGCCACACCCGCGCTGTTGCTGGCCGCCAACGAACACCAAAAACAACGCTGGCTGCCGTTGATCGCCGACGGCAGCCTCACCGCTACGCTGGCCTTCAGCAGCGCCAGCGGCTGGGCGGCCAAGGATGTTCAGGCCACGGTGGTGACCGAGGGCGAGGGTTTTGTGCTTAACGGAACCCTTAATCATGTGCTCGACGGGCACAGCGCTGACGTCTTGATCATCGCCACACGGGTTCCCGGATCGACCGGCGAGGCGGGCATCAGCCTGTTCGCCGTGGACGCGGACTGGGCAGGGATCGAGCGTCAAATGTTGCCGACCATGGACCAGACCCGTCGTCAGGCACGGGTTCAGCTCAAGGGGCTGTACCTCAGCGCTGACTGCCTGCTCGGTGAGGCCAGTTTCCAGACGCTCAAACACCGTGCCGCCGACATGATGCTGCAGGTCGAATGCGCACGTTCGGCCAGTTATTACGCGGCCTGCGTGGCCCAGGAAGTCCTCGATCCTGAAGGCGATCCGCAGGTGGCCGCCGAGCTGCCGCTGGCGGCGGCGCTGGCCAAGGCGCACTGCTCTGAAACCTATTTCCACTGCGCGTCCGAGTCGATCCAGTTGCATGGCGGCGTTGGTTTCACCTGGGAATACGACCCGCACCTCTACTTCAAACGCGCCCGTGGCAGCGAAAGCTTTCTCGGGCTACCTGCCTGGCATCGCCAGCGGATTGCCGCAGTGATTCTTGGAGAGCAGCCATGAAAATCAGTTTCAGTGAGCAGGACGAGTGCTTCCGTCAGGAAGTGGCCGACTGGTTGAGCGCGAACCTGTGTGGTGAATTCGAGCCCCTGCGATTTCGGGGTGGCCCGGGTGATGGGCATATGTATCCGGGTGAACGCAAAGCCTGGGAACGCAAACTCGCCGAGGGCGGCTGGACCTGTGTCGGCTGGGCGCCGGAGCACGGTGGGCGTGGTCTGTCGTCAACGGCACGTCCTTCTGGTGCCAGGGCTATTCCGAACGGGGTGCGGGGTCCGACCTGGCCAACGTCAAGACCCGCGCGGTGCTTGATGAAGCCAGCGGCACCTGGGTGATCAACGGACAAAAAGTCTGGACCTCCCTGGCCCATGAGTCGGACTGGTGTTTTGTGATCGCCCGCACTGAACCGGGCAGCGTTGGCCATCGCGGCTTGTCCTTCTTGCTAGTGCCCATGGTCCAGACGGAGATTATCGTGCGGCCGATCGAGCAGCTCACAGGCACCTGCGAGTTCAACGAAGTGTTCTTCGATGATGCCTGCACCGACGCCGCCAATATTATTGGCGCGCCGGGCGAGGGCTGGAAGATCGCGATGGCGTTGCTCGGTTTTACACCCTGAGCACCTACATGACCGCCTCGAAACTGGTGCAGGGCGGCAAGATTGGGCCAGAGTCTTCGACCAACAAAATCTTCTGGTCGGAACTCGATCAGCGCATGCACGACACCGCCATGAGCATTCTCGGCTTGCGTGGCGAGCTGCTGCCCGAAGCACCTGCTGCGGGCGACGTCGGCCATTGGCTGGAAGGTTTTCTGTTTTCCCAGGCCGGACCGATCTATGCCGGCACCAACGAGATCCAGCGCAACATCATTGCCGAACGCCGCCGCGTTTAATCGTGGCGCGCTGGGCTGTGCCGCGCAAATGCTGGGGCTGGCCAAGCGCATGGTCGACCTCGCGGTGGATTACACCTCTGAACGCAAACAGTTCGGCAAACCGGTGGGTTCGTTCCAAGCGGTCAAGCATCTGATGGCCAACGTCGCGGTGCAGATCGAGTTCGCCAAAGGGCCGCTGTATCGCGCCGCTTATGCACTGGCCGAGCAGCAACCGGGACAAGAAATGCTGGTGTCTCATGCCAAGTTGGCAACTTCGGAAGCAGGCATGCTCGCCGCGAAAAACACCATTCAGGCCCATGGCGCCATGGGTTACACCTGGGAAGTCGACCTGCATTTGTTCATGACGCGCGCTTGGGCGCTGGACAAGGTCTGGGGTGACCGCGGCCATCATAAAGGGCGGATCCGCGCGGCCTTGTTCGACGGCAATCCAGCACTGGGTGCTGGAAAAACTTCTGATGGCGACTGTGCCTGACGTCAACATTTACCCCGAGGTACACCATGCCTGAAGCCTATATTGTCGACGCCCTGCGCACGCCCACCGGGCGGCGCAAGGGTGGTTTGAGCCAGATTCACGCCGCCGATCTGGACGCCCACGTCTTGCGTGCGCTGGTCGAGCGCAACGACATCCCCGATGACGATTACGACGACGTGATCTTCGGCTGTGTCGACACCATCGGCCCGCAGGCCGGGGACATTGCCCGCACCAGTTGGCTGGCCGCCGGCCTGTCGGAGGCGGTACCCGGCACCACCATCGATCGCCAGTGCGGTTCGTCCCAGCAAGCGGTGCACTTTGCCGCCCAAGCGGTGATGAGCGGCACCCAGGATGTGGTCGTCGCCGGCGGCGTGCAAACCATGACCCAGATTCCTATTTTCTCAGCCATGATCGCTGCCGAACCACTGGGCTTCAGTGATCCGTTCAGCGGCTCCGAAGGTTGGGGCCGGCGTTATGGCGCACAACCGCCGACTCAATTCCGTTCGGCGCAGATGATTGCCGAGAAGTGGGGGCTGTCCCGCGAACAACTGGAAGCCTATTCACTGGAGTCCCATCAGCGGGCATTGCGGGCCATCGAGCAAGGGCGGTTCAACCGGGAAATCGTGCCACTGGCCGGAGTCGTGCACGACGAAACGCCGCGTCAGACCAGCCTGGCGAAAATGGCCGAACTGGACGTTCTGTTTGGCTGCGACCGGGTGACCGCAGCAGTGTCCAGCCAGACCTGCGACGCGGCCAGCGCGATGCTGATCGTTTCTGAAGCGGCACTCAAACGCCACGGGCTGACACCGCGCGCGCGTATCCACCACCTCAGCGTGCGCGCCGCAAACCCGATCTGGATGCTCACCGCTCCAATCCCGGCCACCGCTTATGCACTCAAGCGAGCCGGGATGAAACTTGAAGACATCGACCGGGTGGAGATCAACGAAGCCTTCGCTTCGGTCGCGATGGCCTGGCTCAAGGAGACGGGTTATCCCCACGAACAGACCAATGTCAACGGCGGCGCAATTGCCCTCGGTCATCCGCTGGGCGCCACCGGCACCCGGTTGATGTGCACGTTGTTGCATGAACTGGAGCGCAGCGGGGGACGCTTCGGTTTGCAGACCATGTGCGAAGGCGGCGGCCAGGCCAACGTGACGATTATCGAACGCTTGTAAGCGATGTATTTGAAGGGAGCAGGAACATGAAAATCTGTGAGAACCGCGTGGTGATCATCGCCGGTGCCGGCGGTGGTCTGGGCCGGGCCTACGCGCCGGCCTTCGCCACCGAGGGCGCTAAAGTGGTGGTCAACGATATCAATCGTGAAGCGGCGCTGGCCGTGGTCGGTGAAATTCTCGGGCAGGGTGGAAGCGCGGTGGCCAACAGCAACGACATCACCCGCTACGACGATGCGGCGTTGATCGTGCGCCACGCCATCGAAACCTTCGGCGGCCTGGACGTGGTGGTCAACAACGCCGGCATCTGTCGCGACCGAATGTTCGCCAACCTCACCGAAGCCGACTGGGATGCGGTGGTAGCCGTGCACCTCAAAGGCCACTTCTGTATCGCCAGCCACGCCGCGCGTTACTGGCGCGAGCAGGCCAAGGGTGGTGCGCAGCTGAGTGCGCGGATCATCAACACCAGTTCCGGGGCCGGTTTGCAGGGCTCAATCGGTCAGTCCAACTATGCCGCTGCCAAGGCCGGTATCGCTGCGTTGACGCTTGTGCAGGCGGCTGAACTGGGTCGCTATGGCATAACCGTCAACGCCCTGGCCCCGGCCGCGCGCACCGGCAGGACCGAGCAAGTGTTCGCCGATACCATGAAAAAACCCGAAGAGGGCTTCGACTACGTCGCTCCGGAAAACTTTGCGCCGTTGGTGGTCTGGCTCGGCTCGCAAGCGTCCAGTGCGGTGAACGGGCAGATGTTCGAAGTCGAGGGCGAAAAGTTGTCGATTGCCGACGGCTGGCGTAGAGGTCTGGAACTGGACAGGCAAGGGCGTTGGGCGGTGGGCGGTGGGCGAGGTGGGTCAGGCGGTAGAGCAATTGATGGCTCGGGCGGTGCCGGCAGCGAAAGTGTACGGCAGCTGATTGGGTCGCCCTAAGGGGATCAAGCACTTGGTGCTTGATCCTGTTTCTCGTTTTGGGGCTGCGCAAAACTATCCAGGGACTTCGGGATTTCCAATCCCTCTATATAGAGGGATTGGTTTTCCTCTCTATATAGAGAGGAAACGGGCTGTTTTCCGGCGTTCTGCACGTGTTTGATAGAAAATCTCAATTAAGGGTTGACGGTAGAATCTGG
>NZ_CP125618.1:2407500-4887500 GCF_030053095.1 Pseudomonas sp. PMCC200344
GTAGGTCTTAGTGATCCGGTGGTTCTGTATGGAAGGGCCATCGCTCAACGGATAAAAGGTACTCCGGGGATAACAGGCTGATACCGCCCAAGAGTTCATATCGACGGCGGTGTTTGGCACCTCGATGTCGGCTCATCACATCCTGGGGCTGAAGCCGGTCCCAAGGGTATGGCTGTTCGCCATTTAAAGTGGTACGCGAGCTGGGTTTAGAACGTCGTGAGACAGTTCGGTCCCTATCTGCCGTGGACGTTTGAGATTTGAGAGGGGCTGCTCCTAGTACGAGAGGACCGGAGTGGACGAACCTCTGGTGTTCCGGTTGTCACGCCAGTGGCATTGCCGGGTAGCTATGTTCGGAATAGATAACCGCTGAAAGCATCTAAGCGGGAAACTAGCCTCAAGATGAGATCTCACTGGGACCTTGAGTCCCCTGAAGGGCCGTCGAAGACTACGACGTTGATAGGTTGGGTGTGTAAGCGCTGTGAGGCGTTGAGCTAACCAATACTAATTGCCCGTGAGGCTTGACCATATAACACCCAAGCAATTTGCTGACCTGAAGAGGCACCAGATTGCGGTGTGTGAAGACGACACAAGTCGAAAATTTGCAACGCAACACACAAATCTATCACCTGCCCATTCGCTGGAGCGTGATCCGCAAGGAGAACGACCTGGCTACTGAATTTCTTGACGACCATAGAGCATTGGAACCACCTGATCCCATCCCGAACTCAGCAGTGAAACGATGCATCGCCGATGGTAGTGTGGGGTTTCCCCATGTGAGAGTAGGTCATCGTCAAGATTGAATTCCGAAACCCCTATCTGCGTATGCAGGTAGGGGTTTTGTTTTGTCTGCAGGAAAGTGCGAACGGACATTACCGGTACTTGATCACAATCCCTTTGAGTTTCCGACCTTCGATGGTTTTTACGTCGCGAGCCAACAGTGGACCGGTGACATAGGCGCCCACCGGTTGGATATGGTCGTAGACCACCACCACGGCATCGCCGCCGAGCTTGGCGGACTCTTCGCGTAGTTTTTCTTCTACCTGAGTGATGGGAGCAGCAGGCTCGACGCTCGCGTCGATGACCACCTCACCCAATCGGACGTGAGGGCTAAGAGGCTCGGTGCAGGATGCTCCACGCCCACATAGGCGGTGGTCTGGGCGTCGACGGTGCGCACCCACTCAGCGCCAGCAGAGTGGCGGTGAGCCCTGCAGCCAGCAGTGACAGTTTGAAACGAGTGGACCAAGGCACGTCATGGGCAGGCATAGTGGGGTTCCTCCGAACAATCTGCTGCTGTACGAGATAGTGTGTTGACGGTCAGACCGTTCGGCAGTTGCCAGAAGCCCAACCTTTTCAGGTTGGGCTTTTTCATGGTGCGCCAGGCATGGCGCGTTGCGCGCAAGCGCAACCAGCTTGGCTGGGTGGCCACGCTGGTGACTTGGAGGTGCAAGTCCTCTACACACCCGGCAAGGGGAAGTGTTAGCCAAAGGCAAGGGTGTCGCGAGGCAAAATGCTGGCCTGACGAACAGGAAGCGGATGAGGCGGCGTAGCGGGGGTAAGACGGCCATAATCGTCAAAGCCCAATACTTGCACGGAACGCTACGACGTATATCCGACAGGCATAAGCAGGAAGGTCGCGCGAATTACCCTGGGAGATCTGCACGTTTGCCACTGTGCTACCGAGCGTCGAGAGGCGACGGGATGAGCGTGCAGAAGTCAGCCGAGGCCGTAGTAAGTGGCAAATAACCCTGCCACCAAGGGCCGAACAGGTTATGCCGCCAGTAGGCGTCAGAGTCTCGTCGAATGTCGAAAAGCAGAAATTTCTCCGAGGGAGAACTGTGACCCCTAGTTCCGGACAGAATTCGCGGATGACGGCTGGCAGTGCGCAGGCATCGGCGACGTCTGTGGCGTGGACGAACGCGGAGCCGGGCACGCTGATGGCGCGGGTGCTTGCACCGGCCAACCTCAAGCGTGCGTATCAGCGCGTGGTCAGCAACAAGGGTGCGCCGGGGGCCGATGGCATGACGGTCGACGAGTTGGCGGGCTACGTGGAACAGTATTGGCCAACCCTCAAGGCCAGGTTGCTGGCCGGCGAGTATCACCCGCAAGGTGTACGCGCCGTCGAAATCCCCAAACCCAAAGGCGGCACAAGACAGCTGGGTATCCCCAGCGTCGTGGATCGCCTGATCCAACAGGCATTGCTGCAACAGCTCACGCCGATCTTCGACCCGCTATTCTCGGACAATAGCTACGGCTTCCGACCGGGCATAAGCGCCCACCAAGCCATCGAGAAACCCCGCGCCCATGTGGTGGCGGGTCACTGCTGGTGCGTGGAACTCGATCTGGAGAAGTTCTTCGATCGGGTCAACACACGATGTATTGATGGCCCATGTGGCACGGCCTTGGGTCTGCGACTATCTGGGTTATGGGATGAGCTGGCATCAACAGCCAAGGCTGAGAGTAGCGACAATGAGTCTGGGTCGCTTACGCGACCGACTCAGAGACCTGCTGCACGGAGCAGGGGGCCACAAGATGGCGAACGTCATCGAGCGGATTAACCCTGTACTGCGCGGCTGGGCTGGCTACTTCAAACTCAGTCAGAGCAAGCGACCGATTGAGGAACTGGACGGGTGGGTGCGGCATAAACTTCGCTGCGTCATCTGGCGCCAATGGAAGCAGCCCTCGACGAGGGCACGCAACCTGATGCCTTGAGAAAGTTGAGTTTCATTGATCCTTTTCGCAATTCACCATCCACGAAACACCAAACCGATCAACCAACATGCCGAAGCGAGCCGCCCAGAACGTGGTTTCCAGTGGCATTTCAACCTTGCCGCCGTCCGACAACGCAGAAAACACCCGTTCAGCCTCCGCAATGCTGTCGACATTCAGTGAAACCGAACAGCCGCTCATTTCGTCAGTAGGGCGATCAGGTGTTGTGTCCGAGCCCATGATCGCCTGATCGCCCACCAGCAGGCGGGTGTGGATGATCAGGTTGTGGTAGTCCGCCGGAAAGTGCTCGCGCGCGGGGCTTTCGCCGAAGGTCATCATGACTTCGATCTGGCCTGGCAGGCTTTGGGCATAGAAGGTGAAGGCGGCTTTGCAATCGCCGTTGAAGATCAGGTAGGGATTGATTTTCATGCTTTGCTCCCGGTTACGAAGAGGCGAAGAGAGGCCGAATTCACCTCAGGCTCCGCAGTGATTGGGCTCCCTTTAGCAAAGCGTTAGATGTCGTGATTGGCGGGAATTGTTTAGATGTTTTTTCTATTGAAGCGGCGCGGCTTATGGCTTCCGGCGCCTAGGTGTCGATCCACGGTCACGGGGATATCGTCCTGGGTCCTCAAGCTGCTGCGCGTGGAACCGAGGGGCGCAGCAAACGTTCGATGGCTCCACTCACCAGACTCTCCAACAGCTCAACGCGCTCCCGCTCATCCAGCGAATGTTGCACCAACCAGCCGGGTGCGCTGTTGAGTAAGTTTGCGATTGCATGTCCGGCGGCCAGCAAACCCTGTTCACTGAAGCGGGATCGAGCCCCGAGCATCAGCAGCAATTTGCGCTCGTATTGCTCGCGCAGCTGCCTAACCCGTTCCTGTTGCTCTTCATTCAGGCAGCCGCTGTCACGCTCTGCCAGACGGAAATGCCAAGGCATTTCCTGATGCAGGTTCAAATGCGCTCGGATAAGGGCATGGAGTTTGTCACGTTTTGCCGACGCCTTTTGCTCGATCCGCCCCAAGGTTGCCAACAGCTCTTCGTAGAACTCTTCGATCAGGTCGAGCAGCAAGTGCTGTTTGCTGGGGTAATGGTGATACAACGAGCCGGGGGCGAGGCCCAGACAGGTCGCGAGCTCACGCATGCCGACCTGTCCGAAACCTTTGCAGGCGAACAGCTCCAGCACCTTGTCCCGGTACTCGGCAAAGCGCGAGCAGCGCTCAGGCATAGGCATGGAAGCCACGCCCCGTTTTGCGCCCCAGGTAACCGGCGGCGACCATTTCCTTGAGCAGTGGAGCAGGGCGGTATTTGCTGTCGTTGAAGCCGTCGTAGAAGGCTTCGAGAATGGCCAGCACGGTGTCCAAACCGATCAGGTCCGCCAACGCCAGCGGCCCGATCGGCTGATTGCAGCCCAGGCGCATGCCGGCGTCGATGTCTTCGGCGCTGGCCAGGCCTTCCTGAAACACCAGGATCGCTTCGTTGATCATCGGCACTAGAATCCGGTTGACCACGAAGCCCGGACGGTTGCCGGCGGTGATCGCGGTTTTGCCGAGAGTGGTCGCCATGTCCAGCGCCAGGGCGTGGGTGGCGTCGCTGGTTTGCAAACCGCGAATCACCTCGATCAGGCCCATCACCGGCACCGGGTTGAAGAAGTGCAGGCCGATGAAGCGCTCAGGCTGGCTCACGCTGGCAGCGAGTTGGGTGATGGACAGCGAAGACGTGTTGGAGGCAATCACGCAATCGTCGCTGACCTGCGCGGCGATCTGTTGCAGCACGCGCAGTTTCAGCTCGAGGTTTTCGGTCGCGGCTTCGATCACCAGTTGCACGTTCTGCAGGTTGCTGTAGTCGGTGCTGGTGCGGATCTTGTCGAGGGCGGCGAGCTTTTGCTCTTGCGTCAGCGTTTCCTTGGCAACCTGTCGATCGAGGTTTTTACTGACGGTTGCGAGGGCCTTTTGCAGAGCGCTCTCGGAGATGTCGAGCAAGGTCACGTTAAAACCGGCCAAGGCGCAGACTTGCGCAATGCCATTGCCCATGGTGCCTGCGCCGATCACGCCAATGTTTTGCAGATTCATGTTCTGTCCTTCCGATCAAATCCCGCGATACCTTGGCCGCCGTAGTGGCCGAAGGCGTACTATTGGCCGCGAGTCTAGAGCCGGCAGGGCGGTTGTCCTATGCCGAAACTGTTCAACGGCACTGGTGTTTTTTGCCATTCGGGTGATGGGGAGAGAAGCGTTCACATGCGGGAAAAGGACTCGGTTTCTGCCTACTTCGTGCAGGCAATGATCCATGGGCTGGGAAACAATCCGCAACGTCAGAGGGCTGCGCTTGAAGAGGCCGGCATCGATCCTGCGTTGATTGAGCAGCCTACTGCGCGTGTACCGGCGAGTGCGTTTGCCGCGTTGTGGTTGATTCAGATCCGCGAGCTCAACGATGAGTTCTTCGGACTCGATTCTCATGGCATGCCGCCGGGCGGTTTCGCCCTGATCTGCCGGGCATTGATTCAGGAACCTGACCTGCACAAAGCCATGCGCCAGTGCCTGGCCAATTTCGCGCTATTCCTCCACGACTTTCGCGGCACGCTGACGGTGCGCGGAAAACGTGCGGTGATCAGCCTGCAGAACCACTCGCCAAACAGCGACGTCAGTCGTTTGGGCGAGGAGACGTTTCTGGTGTTGATGATCAGTCTGCTCTGCTGGCTGGGTGGGCGGCGCATCCCTATCGACCGCGCAGATTTTCGCCACGAACGTGTGTCGCTCAGCGATGACCGTTTGCTCTGGGGACCGAACCTGACCTTTGGCGCGGAGCGCACCGAAATCGAATTCGCCAGCCACTATCTGCGTCTGCCGGTGGTTCAGGATCTGGCATCACTGAAAGTGTTTTTGCGCACCGCACCGCAATGGCTGGTGATCCGTTTTCGCAATCAACACGGCCTGGCGTCGCAGGTCCACCAGCGCCTGCGTAACAGCCATTACAGCCAATGGCCCACCTTGCAGGCCTTCGCCCTGGAACAGCACCTGAGCCCCAGCACTTTCCGCCGAAAGCTGGAGCGTGAAGGGTGTTCGTATCAGGAGATCAAGGACGAGGTGCGGCGTGGTGTTGCCTTCGAACAGCTGCGCCAGAGCCGAGCGAGCATCAGTGACATTGCCGAGCAGCTTGGCTTTCAGGAGCCGAGTGCGTTCCATCGGGCTTTCAAAAAGTGGACGGGAGAAAGTCCGGGGCGATATCGGGCGAGGTATCAGGGGGAGCTCACGGAGTGAACCCTGTTCTTGATCGTTTCACCTCGTTACTCGACCAGGCGAGACGCGCCTTGCTGCTGGTCTGGGCAACGTCTCGCGGACTGTTTCTGGGATTGGTGCTGGCTACCCTGATCGCCGGCGTACTTCCAGCACTGGCGGCGTGGTTAGGCCAACGCATCGTCGATGCGGTCGTCACCGCCATGCAGTTGCACGCGCAACAGGGCAGTGCGCCGTTGTGGCCGGTCGTGCGTTATGTGCTGTTTGAAGCGGGCGTGCTCGCATTGCTGTCCGGAGCTCAGCGGGCGCTGTCGGTCCAGCAATCGCTGCTGCGGGTGCAGTTGGGGCAGAAGGTCAATACGATGATTCTGGAGAAGGCCCAGACGTTATCGCTGGTGCAGTTCGAGAATTCGGAGTTCTACGACAAACTGGTTCGGGTGCGCCGCGAGGCTTCGACCCGGCCGTTGGCGCTGGTGATGAAGTCGTTGGGGTTGATCCAGAACCTGATCGTGTTGATCAGCTTCGGTGTGTTGCTGGTGCATTTTTCGCCTTGGGCGCTGGTGCTGCTGGTGGTCGGTGCACTACCGGTATTCTTCGCCGAAGCGCATTTTTCCGGTGATGCTTTCAGACTGTTCACTCGCCGCGCGCCGGAGAGTCGGCAACAGAGTTACATCGAAACGCTCCTCTCTCACGAGGGCTACATCAAAGAGGTCAAACTGTTCGGTTTCGCGCCGCTGCTGTTGAAGCGTTATCGCGAGACGTTCGCGCGGCTCTATGCCGAAGACCGGCGCCTGACGCTACGTCGAGATGGCTGGGGATTTGTCCTCGGTCTACTGGGCACCGGCGCGTTTTATCTGGCCTATGCCTGGGTGGTGGTCGATACCGTCCACGGCAACATCAGCCTCGGTCAGATGACCATGTACCTGGTGTTGTTCAAGCAAGGGCAGACGGCGGTGAGCAGCAGCCTGAGTGCCATCAGCGGTCTCTACGAAGATGGCCTGTACCTCTCCAGCCTTTATGAATACCTGGCCGAGCCTGTTGTCGCCGATACCGGCAGCCTTACCGTGGGTGCGGTCCCCGGCGATGGCCTGCGTTTCGAGAACGTCGGTTTCCGCTATCCGGGCGCCAGTCGCGCCGCGCTGGAAGGCATCGATCTTCACCTTGTGCCCGGCCACAGTGTGGCGCTGGTGGGGGAGAACGGTTCGGGCAAGACCACGCTGATCAAATTACTGACGCGGCTGTACCGTCCTGATCAGGGCCGTATCCTGCTGGACGGCAGTGATCTGCACGCGTGGGAAGAAGACGCGCTGCGGCGGCGCATCGGGGTGATTTTTCAGGATTACATCCGCTACCAATTCTCCGTCGGCGAGAACATCGGCGTCGGTGACACGCTGGCGTTCAACGATGAACAGCGCTGGCAGGAGGCTGCCGCCGAGGGCATGGCCGCCCCCTTTATCGAGGGGCTGGATCGAGGGTATGCCACGCAATTGGGACGGTGGTTCGCCGGGGGGCAGGAACTGTCCGGCGGGCAATGGCAGAAGATCGCGTTGTCGCGCGCCTACATGCGGCGCAACGCCGATATTCTGATTCTGGATGAGCCGACCTCGGCACTCGACCCTGCGGCGGAAGCTGCGGTGTTCGAGCACTTCAGTGAGCACACTGAAGGCCGGATGACGTTGCTGATCTCTCACCGGTTTTCCAGCGTGCGCAATGCGGACCACATCATCGTGCTGGACCAGGGCGCGATCCTTGAACGGGGTGATCACGACAGTCTGGTGGCCGCGGGCGGGCGCTATGCAAAGTTGTTTGATTTGCAGGCCCGCGGTTACCGATAGCGCTCAAGACTCCTGAGAAGCCCGCGTCACTTTCGTTTAGCAGCGATGTGTCGCGGCTTCACAACTTTAGGAGCTTCATAGGTTCAAGATCACCCCCGACCCATCAGAAACCGACGACATTCCCTCGACTCCAAAAAACTCCACGAAGCCGCCGACCGCGCCCTCGATCATTACCTGTAACTTCCTACCATTCGTCCGTTATAGCCGTTGACCTGTTATTTCTGACAGTAGCGCATGTTGCGAATCCGGAGTGTGATGAGCCTGCGTCCCAAGGGGGCAAGTTCAATCACGCTCAAGGAAAGAATGATGAACATCCCGTCTGCCGTAGAAAGTGTCATCGACCTGCTGCCACCGTCCATCAAGGAAAATCCCGACAACACCAACCTGAACCCGATTGCGGTCAAAGACACCCTTACAGTCATCGTGGATTACGTCATGGAACCCGATGACAGAATCAGCGTGACCTGGACAGGCGCGGCGGGCACCCCGGCCGAGGGTTCCTACACCACGGGTTTCGTCGAGGCTGGCAGTACCGGTCCCAGAGAAATACCGCTGCCCAATTCGATGGTGGCCTTCAACCTGGACAAAACCATGACGCTGACCTACACCGTCATCCGTGGGTCCTCGGCGCCTATGCCCTCGCTACCGCTGACGTTGAATGTGTTGCCGCTTGCGCAAGGCGCGCTGCCCAGGCCGTTTATTGCACAAGCGCCCGGCAATGGCACAGGTCAGGTGCTGGACGTGAGTAACCTGACTGAATTCACCCTGCGCATGAATGGATGGCCACTGATCGCTTTCGGTCAGTACGTATGGTTGCGCCTGAAAGGGACCAACGCCGACGGTAGCTTTTTAAACCTTACGTACTGGAAGGCGCCCACCAACAACGTCAGTCAGCCATGGATCATCTACGGCTTCCATGCGCAAAACTTTTCGGCCAACCCGTTGAAGAGGCTCAAGGATGGCAGCACGCTGGCCCTGGAGTTTAAAGCGGCACTGGACAGAAATCTGGATGAGGCTCGGGCGGTGAGGTTTGCGTTGCGGACCTACATCATCAGAACGCGTGCCGAGACAACGCCGGTGATTGAGTCGGTGAAAGACTCAAGCGATCAGGAGATTCCCAATGGGGGTAATACCGATCAAACCAATGTGACGGTAACCGGCACCGTGATGGCGGGTGAAGAAGTGGAAGTCTTTGACGGGGAAATTTCCCGAGGCATGGTCAGGGCCGATTCCGGTGATCGCTGGGAACTCCCGGTGACGGGGCTGGCCAATGGAAGCCACATGTTCACGGCCAAAGCCTTGTATGGCAGTGGTGAAGTGTCCAACAAATGGACGATCAACATAGCGTCGCTATTGCTGCAGCCGCCGTCCATCAAAGAGGCTCCCGACAACACCAACCTGAACCCGATTGCGGCCAGGGATCGCCTGACCGCCGTCGTGGATTACGCCATGGAACCCGAGGACAGCATCAGCGTGACCTGGACAGGCGCGCCGGGCACTCCGGATGGGGGGTCGCGAACCACGCCCCCCGTCGCGGCCGGTAGCACAAGGCCGAGGGAAATACCGCTGCCCATTTCACTGGTGCGTTTCAATCTGAAAAAACCGGTGACAGTGTCTTTCACCTACACCCGTGGGGCATCGACTCCGCAGACCTCACTACCGCGTCTCCTGAATGTGCTGACAATCCCGGCAGATGAGTTAATTGCGCCGGTGATTACCCAGGCGAACGGTACGTCGGTGCTGGACCTCAAAGACGTGTTCAATGGTGGGACCCTTCGACTTGGCAGCTGGCCGCATATTGCCGTCGCCCAGCGGATATGGCTGAACCTGGAAGGCCAAAATGCAGGGGGGAACGCTCATAATCTTACGATCTGGACGGGGGGGCGCAACGCGGTCACTCGAGGATGGGTCTCGACTGGCAGCTTCGACGCCCATGTTCTTTACGATTACCTGAAGGAACTCGGGGATGGCAGTAAATTGTCCATCCTCTTTCGGGTGAATATGGACGGGGTGGCGAATCTGGCGACGGCGGTGAGTTTTCCGGCGCGTATCTATACCGTCGTGGGAAAGAAGAACGGTCTCTTATGAAGCCGTTTTTTTTTGCCTGGAAGAAAGCTGATGGTCAGGGGAAGCTGCTTAACGTCAGCGTGGCCAAAGGGCTGTTCGGCTTGCTGCTGTTGATTCTGTTCAGCAGCCTCTTCATCGCCGGTCCGAAACGGCCGGCGCTTGATGTCCGTTTCACCGGAGCCTTGCGTGATGCCTGAATCCAATCGTTTAGAGGAAGTCGTGACCCTGATCGTCAAACACCGGGTCAAGGCCGGATTTGAAGTGCCTTACGAAGCCTGGCTTCGACACATCGTGGGTGTGGCGGGGCAGAGCGAAGGGCATCTGGGCGTGGACGTGATTCACGGCAAGAGCAGCGGCCTGGATATGTTCACCTGCGTGCTGCGTTTTTGCTCCACCGAGGCGATGCAGCGCTGGCTCGATTCGCCGCAACGGCAAGCACTGGTCGACGAAGCCACGCCGATGCTGGCGGACGGTGATCAGACTGAGGTCAACCCGGTTAATGAATTCTGGTTCGCCCCGCAGACCGAAGCGGGATCGCCACCGCCGCGCTGGAAGCAGGCTGTGGTGACGTTGTTGGTGATTCCGCCGCACACTTTGCTGGTGCCGCTGATCTGGGGACCGTTGTTGCAGCTCAACACTTTCCTCTCCAATTACATCATTGCCACCTTCCTGATCACCCTGACCATCGTGCTGTCGGTGGTGTACTTGTTCATGCCGATGGCGACGCGATTGTTCGCGCCTTGGCTGTCCCATTCCGGCCCGAGCCGCTGACGTTATCGGCGGTTAACACGATCCACTGTGGGAGCCGAGCTTGCTCCGGGCGGCTCCTACAGGGAGCTGTGTTGTTTGGGCATCAGCAGTTGTCAGGACCTTTTGTCATCGCCTGGCTCACCGCCGACATGCACACCGTGGTCATCGCCGACTTCACCCGAGCGATGCACACCGTGGTCATCACCGACTTCACCGGAGCGATGAACGCCGTGATCATCCCCAGGTTCGGCGTGAGTGCCGCTACGCCCGGAAGAGGACGAGGCCGAGTTGCCGGAATGGCCCGAGCCATGGTCGCTGCCACTGTGACCGCTGCCGCTATTGCCGCCACTACCGCTTCCCCCGTGACCGCCGCTATTGCCTCCGCTGCCGCTTCCACCGTGACCACCGCCAGAGCCCCCGCCACCCCCGGAGCCGCCACCCCCACCGCCAGAGCCTCCACCGCCCCCGCCACCAGAGCCGCCCCCTCCGCCACTTCCACCCTCCTTGGCCTGTGCGCTCGATACACCGGACAGGCTGTCCGGAATCAATACGGTAGACGCCGACAGAACTGCGCCAATCGCTACTGCCAGTAAAAGCTTGTTGATGTGCATGTCGTTCTCCGTCTTCTTAATTCGGGTTGGAACGTTGATGAACAATGCAACGTGCTGCTTGATTCAGTTGATAAACACTTCAACGCACCGATTTATTCATTTGTAAGTCGATAAACAATGCAACGTGCCGTTCGACCCTGTTCCAGGGCTCAGTGAATACTCGAGGCCAGCTCGAAAATCGGGATGTACATCAGGATCACGATCACCCCGATCAGCAGGCCGATGAAGGTCATGAGCAAGGGTTCGAACAGCCGCACGAACCATTCGATCCAGCGGCTGATTTCTTCGTCGTAGAAGTCGGCGCTGCGCTCCATCATTTGCCCGAGGTTGCCGGACTGCTCGCCGGCGCGCAGCAAGCGCAGGGACACTGGAGTCACGAGGTGATTGAGTTCCAGGGCGGTCGACAGCGACTGGCCCTCGCGCACCCGTTCGCAGGCCTGGTCCAGGCGCGCGCGGGAGGCGACGGTGAGCAGGCCGCGAACCATGCCCATGGCGGTGACGAGGGGAATGCCGCCTTGCAGCAGAATCCCCAGCGAGCGGTAGAAGCGCGCCAGTTCGTACATGAAAATGCGTTGATGGACCGCCGGGAGTTTTTCAACCACGCGGTCCAGGCCCCGACGAAAGGCCGGTTGGCGCTGGAGGAAGGTGAGGGCGACGATGATCGCCAGCAATGCGCCGAAGAATTCGCCCTGATGGGCGTGCAGGAACATCCCGCTGCTCATCAGGATCTGCGACAGCCACGGCAGGTTCGAGCCCAGCCCTTCGAACACCAGGCTGAAGCGCGGCACCACGTAGCCCATCAGAAACAACACCACGCCACCGCCCACCACCAGCAACAGCAGGGGGTAGATCGAAGCGCTGACGATTTTTTGCCGAACCTCGTCCATGCGCTGGCGATAGCTGACATAGCGGCCCAGGGCATCGCCCACGGCGCCGGTCTTCTCGCTGGACTGTACTAGCGCAACATAGAGAGGGGGAAAAACCGCTGACAACTGGCCAAGTGCCTGGGAGAACGATTTGCCTTCATAAAGCAGGCGCACCAGTTCGCTCAAGGTCTTGCGGGCCTGGGGCGCGTTCTCTTTTTCCGCGAGGCTTTCCAGCGCATCGATCAGCGGCAGGCCCGCATTGAGCAACGTGGTTAGTTCCTGGCTGAACAGCACCAGGTTGAAGGTCTCTCGCTGTCGTAAGCGCAGCGCACGCCAGTGACGCTCGGCGTACAGGCTGATCACCCGGTAGCCCTGGTCTTCAACGATACGCCGGGCTTCGCTGTGGCCGAGCGCCTCGACGGTCATCGAGACGACGCCGGCCTTGCCAACGGCTTTGAGATGAAATCGCATAGTCGCCACTCCCGTTATTGCCAGCTGGTGACTTCGGCGTTTTCGCCTTCGCCGCCGGGTTGTCCGTCCTTGCCCATGGACAACAAGTCGTATTCGCCGTTTTCGCCGGGGTGGCGATAGGTGTAGTTACGGCCCCACGGATCCTGCGGGAGTTTTTTCTGCAAGTAAGGGCCGGTCCAGCGGGTTTCATCGCTGGGCGCGGTGACCAGCGCCTGCAAACCCTGTTCGGTCGACGGGTAATGACCGACCTCCAGACGGTACAGGTCCAGTGCTTTGCCCAGACCTTCTATTTGCGCCTTGGCCACCTTCACTTCGGAGCGGCCCAGTTGGGCGAAATACTTCGGCGCGACGATGCCAGCCAACAGCCCCAGCACCACCAGCACCACCAACAGTTCGAGCAGGGTGAACCCGCGTTGAGTACGCGGGGCGGAACGCAAACGCTGATTCATGATGACCTCACACAGTCGGCAGAAGGGTCGCCGTGAAGGCTTATGCAATTGCCATGCACATGCCCGGGCATTCTTCTGCAACCCCTGAATTACGGGCCTTTTCGCATCCGGCGCAGTGCTTGCATATGGCTGGTTTACTACCGGCCATTGGGGCATTAGCCCCATTTTTCGGGGCCGGCAGGGGAGGCTGAAAAATGAAAACACTCACCACAGGACTGCTCGGTCTGCTGGTGCTGACCGGCGTCGTACAGGCCGATGTGTTCGTTTCCGTCGACGCCAAGGGCAGCTACGTTCTGTCCAATGTCCACCGTCCCGGCCGCACCTATGAACGGGTGATTCACGAACCAGAATCCGCCCGGGTCAGCATGGATCAGCAACCCCAGATGATTGCTCGGCAGCCCTATGCCGAGCTGGTGTCGGCGGCCGCCACGGCCAATGAATTACCGGCAGCGCTGTTGCATGCGGTGATCCAGGCCGAGTCCGCGTATGACTCCCGTGCGCGGTCACCCAAGGGCGCGGGCGGGTTGATGCAATTGATGCCTGACACCGCCCGGGAGTTGGGGGTGAAGAATGTCTACGACCCGAAAGCCAACATTCAGGGTGGCGCCAAGTACCTGAAGCACCTGATGACCCTGTTCGATAACGACATCAGCCTCGCCGTGGCGGCCTACAACGCCGGGCCGCAAGCGGTGCTCAGCCGTGGCGGGGTGATCCCGCCGTTCGCCGAAACCCAGCGTTACGTGCCCAGTGTCTTGCGCCAATACCGACGCTTGCAGGGCCTGGCCGTGGATGCGCCGCTGTGATCGGGGGTTTCCCCCCATTTGTGGGGCACCCGATCCGTACCGCCGACCGAAGACCGCAATCGTCCTGTAGCAGCTGTCGAGCTTGCGAGGCTGCGTTCGGCGGCGCAGCCGTCGTGAGATCCGGCAACGCGGTGTTTCAGGAAAACCTCACGTTCAGGTTTTACGACGGCTGCGTCCGAACGCAGCCTCGCAGGCTCGGCAGCTGCTACGGGATGTGCATTTGAGGGAAGTTTCTTCAGCCCGAAAAGTGGGGGGGATGGGTGGGGAATATCCCCCGAGTTGTTAAGTCGTTTATCTAACCGATTGAAAAATAACTAAATTATTTATGGCATGCGGATTGCTCAAGGGGATTTGTCGAGAATTGTTCCCTGGAGCATCCACAGCGAGGCCCGTGATCATGACCGGCATACCCTACGCTCCGTCCTTGTTTAATCTGCTGTTGGTGGCGTCGATGCTGAGCATCGAGCTGGCCGAAGCGGCCGTGCGTTGCGAGCGCAATCTGGTGGCCAACGTGGTGGCGCTGGATCAGCCGCTGATGTTCAACCGCCTCGGTGCACAGAACGTCAACGGCATGATGTTCGCCCTGCGCCGCGATGTGGTCGATGACCACGAGATGTCCCTGGCCCAGGGCGGTGCAGCGGTGCCGGGCAAAGTCTCGCTGCGGCCCGACAAGCGTCCGCGTCCACTGGTACTGCGCGTCGCTGCCGGTGACTGCCTGACCATCAACCTGCAGAACCTGCTCGCTTACCAGGCCAACCCCGGCAGCCACGAAAACGGGGAGGAGGGTGAGATTGAGGGCGAAGTCGCCATCGGCAACGAAGACGAATTCAAGGTCGATGAACAGGTCGCCGACCGCCACGTCGGCTTCCAGGTCAATGGCATGCAAGCGGTCAACAGCATCGACGACATTGCGTCCTATACCGGGCGCAACGCCAATACCTTGATTGCCCCCGGCGCCACCCGTTCCTACACCTTGTACGCCGAGCGCGAAGGAGCGTTTGCCGCCAGCAGCCGCGGCGCGACCTTCGGCGGTGAAGGGGATGCAGGCAACGTGGCCAACGGACTGTTCGGCCAAGTGGTCGTGGTGCCCAAGGGCGGCCGCACCTATCGCAACACCGTGACCGAAGAAGAAATGCGCCTGGCCAGCGTCGGCCGCACCCCGGCCGGTCAACCGATTGTCGATTACCAGGCGCGCTATCCGCAGCGTGAACCGTGGATACGTGAAGGCAAGGCCGGCACGCCGATCATCAACATGGTCGACGGCAATGAAATCATTTCCAGCGAGGCCGACGCGATCGTGATGGGCAGCAACGCCGACGGCAGCTTCCCGCCGTCGACCTATCCGCTGGAAGCCATCGGCAAACGCAACCCGGCGATCCCGAATCGTCTGGAGCCGTTCCGCGATTTCGCCTCGCAGTTCCAGGATGAAACCGCCGCGACTCAGGCGTTCCCCGCTTACTGGGCAGACCCGGTGATGGCTCACGTGCTGGAGCCGACGCGCGACTCGTTCATGATCAACTATGGCTCCGGCGGCATGGGCGCCGAAGTGGTTGCCAACCGTTTGGGCGTCGGGCCGATGCACGATTGCCTGTCCTGCGCCTATGAAGAATTCTTCCTCAGCTCGCACACCGTCGGCGATGTGGCGATGCTGGTGGACGTGCCGGCCAACGCAGGCCTGGAAAATATTCGTCCCGGTGAAACGCCGAGCGCCGATCAGATCGGGGTCAAGGCGACCATGGCGCTGTATCCGTCCGAGCCGTCCAACGTCAACCACAGCTACATCGGTGACTTCATCAAATTTCGCAACACCCACAACGGCCACGAGCAGCACATTTTCCACCTGCACGGGCACCAGTGGTTGTTCAACCCCAACGACGACAACTCCGACTATGTGGACGCCCAAGGCATCGGTCCGGGCGCCGGTTACACCTACGAAATCGCCAACGGGGGTTCGGGCAACCGCAACCGGGTCGCGGGCGATGCGATCTATCACTGCCACTTCTATCCGCACTTTGCCCAAGGCATGTGGAGCATGTGGCGGGTGCATGACGTATTCGAAGAGGGCACCAAACTCGAGGTTTCCCAGCAGGGCACCGACGGTTATCACAGCGAACCTTATGCGCTGCGCAGCGGTAAACCGGCTGCTGGCGCCCGGGCCTTGCCCGATGGCGAGATCGTCGCCGGTACGCCGATTCCAGCCGTCGTGCCGCTGCCAGGCAAAGCCATGGCGCCGATGCCGGGCAAAGTCGCGGTCGTGCCGAAAATCGGCGAAACCCTGGTGGCCGGTGGTGATGACGATGACGAAGAGGATGACGACGGCGAACGTGACGGCGGTAACGGCGGCGCTCAAGCCATCGGTTCGCTGGCCCTGGTGGATCGCAGTGAAGCCAACCGCAATGCCGACGGCAGCCTGAAAAACCCTGGCTATCCGTTCTGGATCGGCGGCATGGAAAGCTCGGTCGGTCAGCGCCCACCGACCCCACCGCTGGACATGCTCGACGCTGCCAAGGCGCAGTCCTTGAAAACCAGCGGCAACGCCTTGTGGGCCAACCTCGACCCGGCTCAGTCCGGTGGCTGGGACGGCGGTCTGGGGCGCCATACTCTGGACGGCTTCTCCTCCGGTGGCCAGGCGCAAACCATTACCACGTCCCTGGATTTCTCCAAGAA
This sequence comes from Pseudomonas sp. PMCC200344, assembly GCF_030053095.1. NCBI lineage: Bacteria > Pseudomonadati > Pseudomonadota > Gammaproteobacteria > Pseudomonadales > Pseudomonadaceae > Pseudomonas > Pseudomonas sp. PMCC200344. The sequence continues at coordinate 2,423,956 of NZ_CP125618.1, forward strand.
AGTGACCCGCGCCAAACCCATTTACATGCCGGAAGAGGGCACTGAAGTCGAACAGGCGGCCATGGCGTTCCACGCAAAAAAAGACCATCCGAGCTTCGCCGTGCTACCCGGCAATCAAGTCGTGGCGCGCAACTTTCGCACCAACGGTGCCTTGCCGATAGCGGGCGCACCGTATTACGAACCGTGCATGGATGATCGGCAAAAACGCCTGACCAGCAGCGCCGGCACCGGCGAGTTTGCCAGTGGCGAACGGATCGACGGCATGTCCTTCACCGGTACGTCGACGTTCACCGCCGACCGTCCACGCGTCTACAAAGCCGCAAACATCCAGTTCGATGCGGTCTACAACAAAGTTGGTTACCACTTCCCGCAAGCGCGCATTCTCGCGCTGTGGGAAGACGCCTGGCCGGTGATTACCAAGCAGCGTCCGCCAGAGCCTTTGGTGATGCGCATGAACACCTTCGACTGCGTGCAATACCAGCAAACCAACCTGGTGCCAGCCACCTATGAAATGGACGACTATCAGGTGCGCACGCCAACCGACGTGATCGGTCAGCACATTCACCTGCCGAAATGGGACCTGACGGCCGCCGATGGTTCGGCCAACGGCTGGAACTATGAAGACGGCGTCCTTTCCCCGGGGGCAGTGCAAGAACGCGTCCGCGCGATTCGCGAGTTTAACCAGTGCGAAGGCACCGACCCGCGTGACGGCACGCCGGCCTGTCCGAAAGCCAAAAATCACCCGTACTTCGGTCAATTTGGCCGTGCTGACTGGGTCGGCGCGCGCACGGCGATGCAGCGCTGGTTTGTCGATCCGGTGGTGAACGCCAAAGGTGTCGATCGTGGGCTGGGGACCATTTTTACCCACGACCACTTAGGCCCATCGACTCACCAACAGGTCGGTCTGTACGCCACTGTGCTGGCGGAACCGGCTGGTTCCACCTGGTTCCACGCCGAAACCGGCGAGCCGTTGTACAGCGGCGCGCGGCAGGATGGCGGGCCGACTTCATGGCAAGCGGTGATTTCCACCGGTGACATCGATGGTGATGGCAAGAACGACAGCTTCCGTGAGTTCTTCCTTGAGTACAGCGACTTCCAGCACGCCTATGAAGCGGGTGTGTATGTAGGCGCCGGCCCCAATGGCGTGCCCGATCCGCAAGCCTTCCCGGCCACCGCCGACAGCTTCCGCTACGCGATCAACCCACCGGTGCGCAATAACGCCAGCAACCTGCTGGAAGGGATCGTCGAAGTGCAAGGCGGGCAAGTGCCCGGTTGCCCAAGCCGGCCATGCCCACAAGCGATCTCGGTCGATGATCCAGGCATGTTCGTGGTCAATTACCGCAACGAACCGCTGGCCCTGCGGGTGTACGACCCGAACAAGGTCGGCCCGGACGGCAAGCGCGGCATGCAGGCCGACGGCCTCGGCGGCGACCTGGCGTACGCCATGCAAAGCCGCACCGACCGCGCCATCCCGGCGATGAACCTGGCGCCGAACCTGGTGACCGCGGCCACCGGTCCAACCGGCGGCACTACGCTGTTCCCGCCGCACATCAACCGTGGCGGCGCAGAACCGGGTGACCCGTTCACCCCGATGCTGCGTACCTATACCGGTGACAACGTGCGGCTGCGGGTGCATGCCGGCGGTCACGAAGAAGAGCACAACGTGACCCTGCATGGCGTGAAATGGCTGCAAAGCGGTTCCGGGTTCGGCAACAGCTCCAACTCGGGCTGGCGTTCGTCGCAGATGGTCGGGATCTCCGAGCAATTGGGCTTCAATGCACCGGTGTCGATGGTCTCCAGCTCGGCCGCGACCACGGGTGACTACCTGTACTCGATGGACGCCTCCCTGGAAGGATACTGGAGCGGGATCTGGGGCGTGATGCGCAACTACACGGCCCAACGCAGCGACCTGTTCGCGCTGCCGAACAACGCGAAACCGATGGGGATGCGCAACACTGTGGCGTTCGATGGCATCTGTCCACGGATCGGCGCCAACCCCAATGGCATCGGTACCCGACCGACCGTGCAACGCAACTATGAAGTGGTCGCGGCACTGGCCAACGACATCCTCGGCAACCCGTTGAACCTGTCCATCGGTGATCCGGCGGGGATGGGTCATCATGTCGGCGGGTCATTGAATCCGGCGGGCGGGACCCTGGTGTTCAACTCGCGCCCCGTGAGCATTGCGCAGGTCACCGTGACTGATCCCGAAGACGGTGAGACCTTCACCATCGGCGGGCAAAGCGGGCCGCTGCATGACCCGACGGCGATCCTTTATGTGCGCAAGGGCGATCTCGACCCAATCACCGGCAAGCTCAAACCCGGTGTGCCTGTCGAACCGCTGGTGCTGCGCGCGGCGGCCGGTGATTGCATCAAAATCACCCTGGAAAACCGTCTGCCCATGATCATGCCGGACCTGACCCAGACAGCGGTGATGCAGGGCATGGTCAAACGTGATCGCAACAGCGGCCTGGGGGCGACCACCTTCAGCAATAACCTGATGCGGCCGTCCAGCCATGTGGGCCTGCACGCGCAACTGCTGGCGTATGACATCACCAAATCCGATGGCACCAACGTCGGCGCCAACCCGATCCAGACCGTGCCGCCACGTGTTGGCACCGTCGGCGCGTACCCGACGCGTACCTATCAGTACTACGCCGGGCACCTGGAGCGTGAAGGCAAACCGGTCACGCAACTGGGCCGCAGTGTCGACAACATCAACGCCACGGCGGTGGAGTTCGGCGGGTTGAATTTCACCCCGGCGGACGTCATCAAACAGCCGCAGAAAGGCCTGGGCGGGGCGATGAGCATCCTGCCGATCGGGGCGACCTGGGTTGACGATGCGCGCAAAGTGACGGCGACTGTCACCGCTGCGGGGCAAACCACCTACCGCGACTTTGCGATGGTCTGGCAAAAAGCCCTGAACATCCGCTGGGCCAACGGCCGGCCGGTCGAAGGCATTGCCGCCGAAGGCCTGGGTGTGCCGACCGATCCGCAGGACAACTCGAGCATGGCCATCAACTACAGGGCCGAGCCGCTGTGGTTCCGCTTCGGGCTGGCACCGGATGCGCCGTTCGGCCGTGCCGACGGCCATGGTTATGGTGACGTACCCAATGCGCACATGGCTTACAGCAACGCGCTGGTGGGAGGCGATCCGCAAACACCGGTGCTGTATGTGAAGCCGGGGCAACCGTTCCGCACCCACATCATGATGCCCACCGGTGGCAGCCGCGGTACGACCTTCCAGCTTGACGGTCACGTCTGGTCGGTCAACCCGTTCCAGTCGGAGAAGAGCGATACCGGCGGTTATCCGACGAATACACCAGGGGTGGGTTCGGTGCGGTTCGGCTACAACCCGATGTCGATGTACATCGGTGCCCGCGAAAGCATCCTGCCTGCGGCGCACTTCAGCTTCATGCACCCGAGCGCCGGGGGCAGCAACGCGATACCGGGCGACTACCTGTTCCGTGACTACGGCGCGTACGGCAACACCGCCGGGCTTTGGGGATTGTTGCGGGTGACCAACGAACCTGAACCGGCTCCGGCACCTTGAGCCATAGCAGACACAGATCTGAAGGGGAGAAGCATTATGAACAGGACCATCAAAATCGCCGTATGTGCGCTGGTTGTAGGGTTGGCGCTGATCTGGCTGGGAGTGTGGCGCACGACGCCCCCGGCCATGCTGAGCGAGGTCGCGCTGCCGAACACCTGGGGCGGCCAGACGCTTGAGCGTGACGGGGTGTCGGTGGCGATCGAGGTACGGCCGCTGGCGCAGGACGGCGTGCTGCGCGAGGGCGAGTTCGCCGACGTGCGCTTTCGGGTCACTGACAGCGCTTCGGGCCAGCCACTGTCGGGTGTCGCACCCGGTGCCTGGCTCGATCCGGAAACCGTCGCCGCCGACCAGGCCCAGGGCCGCGAACACAGCTGCAAATCCCGGGTCGGGGTGTTTCTGAAATCGAGCATCGGCGCGCGGCCGATGCTCGATCTGAACAGCTACTTCCTGCTGGTGATGAACCGCGATGCCAGCGTCTCGGTGGTCGATCCGTCGGTGTCGGTCGGCGGGATCACCAGCACGATGGCGCGGATCGACATCAAGCAGCCGCCGATGGATTGGGTGACGCCCCGTGACAACAAGCGGGTGTTCGTCTCCATGCCGACCAGCGATGAAATTGCGGTGATCGACAGCGAGCAATTCAAGTTGATCGACTCGGTGGCTGCCGGCAGCAATCCGGTTCGGCTGGCATTACAACCGGATGAGCGTCTGCTGTGGGTCGGCAACAACGCGAAATCGGCCGAGGCGTCCGGGGTGACGGTGATCGACACGCGCAGCCTCAAGACGCTCAAATACCTGGCCACCGGTGCCGGGCATCACGAAATCGCCTTCAGCAAGGACAGTCGTTTTGCCTTCGTCACCAACCGCGATGACGGGACGGTGAGCCTCATCGACATCGCCAGCCTGACCATCAGCAAGCAACTCAAGACCGGCTCGCACCCGTTGTCCGTGGCGTACTCGTCGCTGTCCCAGGCGGTGTATGTCGCCGATGGCAAGGACGGCACGGTGACCGTGGTCGACACCGCCAGCCTCGCAGTCCGGCGGGTGATCAAGATGAAACAGGGCCTGGGCCCGATGGGTTTCAGCGCTGACGGTCGTTTCGGCATCGTGCTCAACACCCTGGAGAACCAGGCCTCGGTGATCGACGCGGCCACCGACTCGTTGATCCATGAACTGAACGTGTCCACCGAACCCTATCAAGTGGTGTTCACCAAGGCCTATGCCTACATTCGCGGACTGGCCTCGGCCAAGGTCACGATGATCAACCTGTCATCCCTCGGCGAGGGCCGCACGCCCATCAGCCAGGGTTTTGAAGCCGGGCCTCAGGCGCCACGGTTGGCGGGTGATTTGCCGTTGGCATCGAGTCTGGCGGTGTCGCGGGATGACAACGCGGTGTTTGTGGTCAACCCGGTGGACAACACCACCTACTTCTACGCCGAAGGCATGAACGCGCCGATGTCCGGCTACCCCAATCGCGGGCAGGTGGCGCGGGCGGCGATGGTCATCGACCGCAGCCTGCGCGAAGTCGAGCCAGGGCTGTACAGCGCCCGGATCAAACTGCCCGCCGCCGGACGCTTCGACGTGGCCTTCCTGCTGAACCAGCCGAACATCATCCATTGCTTCTCGGCTTTGGTTGAGCCGGATAAAACCCTCGCCCGGCACCCGGGTGTGCCGAAGGTGGAGTTCATGCGCGACACGTCCACGGCCGCCCTCGGCAGTCCTTACGTGGTGCGTTTTCGCATCGTTCAGGGCAAGCAGAAGGCACAGCGCAGCGGGATCAAGGACGTTCAGGTGCGCTACTTCCGGGCCCCGACGTCCCGGGTCCAGCAAGTCGCCGCGCTGGAAGTGGGCGACGGTGTTTATGAAGCCCCGGTGACCCTCGACCAGCACGGCGCCTGGTACCTGCACGTACGCGCGGCGTCGCTGGGCGCGAGTTTCGATGACAAGACTTTTGCCAGCGTTCGGGTCCTGCCCGGCGATGCCCACTAAAAGGAGTTTCGACATGAACCGATTCGCACACCGTGGACTGCTGACGTTCTGCCTGCTGGCCGCCGGTATCGGCCAGGCCTTGGCCCACTCGGCGGATGAACACGCCGGTCACGAAATGCCGGCCAAAAGCGCCCGTTCGGAAAGCGCTCAGGTCAAGTTCGCCGACGTGGCGCTGGTGGACCAGAACGGTAAAGCGGTGCGCCTGGAAAAAGACCTGGTGACCAACAAGATTGTGCTCATGAGCTTCATCTACACCAGTTGCACCACGGTTTGCCCGGTGGTGTCGTCGATCATGGGCAAGGTGCAAAAACAGCTGGGTGCCCGGGTCGGCGGCGAGGTGCAACTGGTGTCGATCAGCATCGACCCGCAGCGCGACGACGCCAAACGCCTGAACGACTACGCCCGCAACTTCCAGAACGGTCCCGGCTGGAGCTGGCTGACCGGCAGCTCGCAGTCGATCAACGAAACCCTCAAGGGACTGGGCACCTTTAGCGGGGACTTCAAAAGCCATCAGCCATTGATTCTGGTGGGGGATGGCAACAGCCGCCACTGGACCCGCTACTACGGCTTCACCGACCCGACGGTGCTGGCCCGTGAAGTGGAGAAACTCAGCGGTCAGCGCAACGTTCACGCCAAGCACACGGCCATCGCGATGGAGCAGAAGCCATGAGAGCCCTCGACTGGATCACCCTGACGGTTTGCTTTTGCTTGTTCAGTTCGCTGACGTCCGCCCACGAAGGGCACGAAGAGCCGGCACCGGCGGTGGCCGCCGTTGCCGCACCGCCCGGCTTGGTTACGGGCACTGGCACCCGCGATGCGAGAACCTGGTTCACCGACACACCGTTGCAGGACCAGAACGGCGAGACCCTGCGGTTCTACAGCGACGCGCTGCAGAACCGCGTGGTGCTGCTCAATGTGATTTTCACCCGCTGCAACGATGCCTGCCCGCTGATCACCCGCAAGCTCAAGGAAGTGCGTGAGTTGCTGGGCGACAAGGCGGACGGCATCACTTTTATCTCCCTTACCAGTGATCCGCTGCGGGACACGCCAGCGGTACTCAAGGCTTACACCTTGAAGCAGGGCGTCGATGGCCCCCACTGGCTTTTTCTTACCGGCGACAAGGCACAGATGGACCTTGTATTGGGGCGCATCGGCCAGATCGTGCCGACCCCCGAGCAGCATTCAACACAACTGATCGTGGGTGACGTGGCCAACAAACGCTGGAGCAAAATCCGTCCCGATGCCCCGGCCGCCGCCATTGCCCAGCGCTTGCAGTTGCTGACAATGCCCGTGGCCGGCCGTTGAGCCCGCGCCATGAGAACTTCACTCGCTCTCGGCCTGCTACTGCTTGGCGGCCTGCATCTCGCCGCTGATGCGTTGCCGCTGAACCCTAACGAAAGCGCCGGTAAACGGCTGTATCGCGAGGGTGTGTCCGGGAGTGGCGAGCCGATTATGGCGCGGGTCGGGGCGGCGGACATACTGTTGCCGGCCACCAGCCTGCCGTGCGCCAACTGCCACGGCGCCGATGGCCTCGGGCGGCCCGAAGGCGGGGTGCGACCGCCGGATCTCAGCTGGTCGCGGCTCACCAGCACCTACGGCCAGCAGCACATCAATGGCCGTGATTACCCGGCGTATACCGAAGGCACGTTGGCGCGTGCCATTCAGGAAGGGCGTGATCCGGGCAACAATCGGCTCGACCCGGCGATGCCGCGCTTCGTCCTGTCGATGAATGATCAGCGCAACCTCACGGCTTACCTCAAACGCGTGGCCGAGGACCGCGACCCCGGCCTGAGCCCCGACAGTCTGCACCTGGGCACCTTGTTGCCACGCCACGGACCGTTGAGCGAGGAGGGCGCCACGGTGGCGGCGGTGCTCCAGGGCAGCGTGGCGCGAATCAACGAAGCGGGCGGGATTCATGGCCGGCAGTTGCGCCTGACCATCGTCGATCCGGGGCCGGACCGCGCCAGTGCCGAGCAGGCGCTGGATCGATTGATCGAGCAGGAACAGGTGTTCACCCTGATCGCGCCGCTGGCACCGGCACTGGACCTGGCCGCGCGCCTGGAACGGGCCGGCATTCCGCTGATCGGACCGCTGTCGTTGTTGGGTACGGCGCAGGCCAGTCGACAGATTTTCGAACCACTGCCGGGGTTGCGCGAGCAACTGATCGCCCTGGCCGATTACGCCACCCGCAATTTGCGGGTGCTCGAGGGACCGACGCTGATCCTCTATCCGGACGAGCCCAGTCAACGGCTGGCGGCGCAGAGCCTCGGCCAGTACTTGCAGGATCACGCCTGGCAAAAGGTCAGTCTGAAAGTCTACGACTTGGCGCAAGACGAACTGCCACTGGGCTCGCGGTCGTTGTTTTACCTGGGCAGCGGCGGCGGTTTCAGTCGCCTCGCCGAGCGCTTGCAGGCGGCGGGGCAGGTGCCTTATCTGTTCGCTGCGTCGAACCAGGTGGCGGGTGATCTGTTGCAGGTGCCCAGTGATTTTTCCCGGCGGGTGTTTCTGGCTTATCCGTTCGTGCCCAGTGACTGGACGCTGGCCGGACGCCTGGCCCTGACCCAACTGCGCGAACGCCAGGGGCTCGGCGGTCAGCATGCGATGCTTCAAGTCGGCGCGTTCAGTTCGATGTTGCTACTCAGCGAAGGCATGAAACAGGCCGGGCGCGACGCCAGCCGCGAGAAACTCATCAGTGCGCTGGAAGGCCTGCATGACTTCGATACCGGGCTGACCCCGCTGATCAGCTTCGGTCCTCGCCGCCGCCTCGGCTTGCGTGGCGCGCATATCGTCACCGTGGACCTGCCCGATCAGCGCTTTTATCTGGTAGCGCCCTATAAACCCATTGCCGCTACGCCCTGACTGGAGGTCTCGATCATGCCGCTCAAGACTCTGTTGCTCCTGCTCACGCTGTGGGTTCCCGTGGCGTTCTGCAGCAATGGCCCGGCCGCCGCGCGGGTCAATGGTGAGGAAATTTCCGAATTTCGCCTGGAGCGCTATTTCGCCGAGTACCTGGAGGATCAGGGCCGGGCGCTGGGCAGCATTCGCAACCCCAAGGCCTACAAACAATTACGTCAGGCGGCACTGACAGCCTTGATTGACAAAGAATTGCTGTGGCAAGAAGCCGTCAAGCGCGGGGTGCTGGTCAGTGACGCGGTGGTGCAACGCCAGGTCGATCAGACCCGGCAGGCCATGGGCGGTGCCGACGTGTTCGCCCGGCGCCTGGAAGACGCCGGTTTCAACGAAGTCGGTTACACCGAGTACACCCGCCGTGAGCTCGCGGCCCAGCAAGTGTTTGCCGACCTCACGCAGGTCGCCGGGCCTGACGAAAAACAGGTCCGTGCGTTCTATGAAGAGCATCGCGCCGAAATGAGCCGGCCGGAACACATCCAGGCACGGCACATCCTGATCAAAGTGCCTGAAGGCGCGGATGCCGCCACAGTTGAAGCAGCCCGGCTACGCTTAGAGGAGATGCAGGTGAAAATCAGTCAGGGTGAGGATTTTGCCAGCGTGGCCCGGGCTGGTTCCGAAGACGTTTCCGCCAGCGAGGGCGGTGATCTGGGCTATTTTCCTCGTGGGCGGATGATGCCTGAATTCGAAGCGGCGGCTTTTGCCCTGGCACCGGGGGCTGTCAGTACACCGGTGCGTACACCGCTGGGCTGGCATTTGATCTACCTGCAGAACCACTTGGAGGCGACCGATGTCTCAGAGGTGCAAGGGCTTGAAATGGTCCGGGCTTACCTTGCCCGACAGCAACAAGCTCAGGCTCGTCTACAGGTTCTCGCGCAACTGCGATCAAGCAATCGAATCGAACGGGTTGACGATGATTGAAGGTTCCCCCCCCAATAGTGGGGAAATGCTTCAAGGTACATTCGAGTGCTTCCCCGCCATTGGGGGATGGAGTTTCTGGACGAAATGGTTTTTTCATGAAAATCAAAGACGTGCAACGGTAAAAAACCGACGCTCAGCCTGGCATGAAGTGTGCGTTAGCCTCAGTGAAGGCGCGTACTCCCAGGGCTGGAACATCGGACCTGCGGCTTCAAGGAGTCGACCTTGTTAAACAAAATACTGGTTGTCGAAGACGAACAGCTGCTTGCCGAAAACCTCAAGGATTACCTTCAGGCGCAAGCGCTGGACGTCCGGATAGCTCACGACGGTGCGATGGCAATCGGCGAGGCCGAGCGTTTTTCACCCGATGTGATGGTGTTCGATTACCGCTTGCCCGACATGGAAGGCTTTGAGGTGCTCGATGCCGTCCGCCAGAACAGGAAGTGCCATTTTGTGCTGATTACCGGGCACCCAACCGCTGAAGTCTGTGAGCGGGCCCGGCAACTGGGAGTCAGCCATATCCTGTTCAAACCGTTTCCATTGGCGGAATTGGCCCGAGCAGTCTGCGACCTTCTGGGGATGGAGCGCGAACCCAAAGCAGGCATGAGCAATTCGCAAGGTTTTGTCGAACGACGCCAGAGCAGGTCCGAGAGTTTCCCGCTGCAGTTGTACGACGGCAGTTGGGTGCTGGTAGATCGTCGACGAAACACATCGACCTCCAAGGCACCAGACGACGAACAATTGCTCACCGGGGAGTAGTGGCGCGACAAGACGTTCCGGCATCCGCCGCAATGGCCTGCCGCGTCGACAGGGCTCAAAGCCCCCGGCGTTGGAGAGCATGCCATGGACCGTCTATCCCTTGTCGTCGAACCGGCGCTGTCGGACTGTGTACCGTCTCGCTTTTCCAGTGAGCAACTGGCCCAGGCACGCTCCCTGGCCGCCAGTTCCGGCGAGCGGGTACTGGAATCCCTCGGGGGGTTGTGCGAACTGGCCCCCATGCCTTTCATCCAGTGCCTCGGCGCGACCCTGCATTATCCGGTGCTCGACACCGACAGCCTGTTCAAAGCCACTCCGGTGTTCGACCGGGTCACCCTGGCCCAATGCCTCAAACGTGAATTCATCCTGCTGCGTCACGACGATGCGGTTATCGGTGTGTTTGCCGACCCCTTCGATACCTCACGCCTGGCCTGGATCGACGACTGCCTGCACGGCGCGCCGCTGTACCTGGTGCATGCCGACGACCTGAAAGCCTACCTGGCACGCCACGAAGAGAGCTTCCACGCCGTGGAATCGCTCAACGCCCAGGCCGACGCCAATGTCGAAATCGATACCCTGCAAAGCCTGTCCCTGACCAGCATCAGCGAAGACGCCAGCGTCGTCGTCAAACTGGTCAACTCGACCCTCTACGACGCGCTGAAAATGCACGCCAGCGATATCCATCTGGGCACTACCGGCAGCGGCCTGGTGATCAAGTACCGGATCGATGGCGTGTTGAACAACATCAGCAAAATCCAGGGCAGCGAATTCGCCGAGCAAGTGATTTCCCGGGTCAAGGTCATGGCCGAACTGGACATCGGCGAAAAACGCGTGCCCCAGGACGGTCGCTTCAAGATCGGCATCAGCGGCCGGCAGATCGACTTTCGGGTGTCGATCATGCCGAGCATTTTCGGCGAAGACGCGGTGCTGCGGGTCCTCGACAAACAGGACCTGGCCGACAAGGTCTGCGGCGTGCAGTTGCAAGCCTTGGGCTTCGAAGAAGAAACCCTGCGTCATCTGCGTCGGCTGGCGGCCGAACCTTACGGCATGGTGCTGGTGACCGGCCCCACCGGTAGCGGCAAAACCACCACGCTGTACGCGATGATCACCGAGATCAACCACGGCGTGGAAAAGATCATCACCATTGAAGACCCGGTGGAATACCAACTGCCGGGCGTGCTGCAAATCCCGGTCAACGAAAAGAAAGGCCTGACCTTCGCCCGTGGTTTGCGCTCGATCCTGCGCCATGACCCGGACAAGATCATGGTCGGTGAAATCCGCGACCCCGACACCGCGCAGATCGCCGTGCAATCGGCGCTCACCGGGCACCTGGTGTTCACCACCATTCACGCCAACAACGTGTTCGACGTGATCGGACGGTTCACGCAGATGGAAATCGACCCTTACAGCCTCGTGTCGGCACTCAATGCCGTGCTGGCCCAGCGCTTGATCCGACTGGTCTGCGCCAGTTGCAGCGCGCCGGCCTACCCGACCGATGAAGAATTGCGCCTCTCGGGCCTCGATCCGCAACAAGTCGATCACTACCACTTCGTCCACGGCAAGGGCTGCGGTCATTGCCGGGGCACCGGTTACCGCGGGCGTACGGCGATTGCCGAACTGCTGCACCTGGACGACGAGCTGCGGCAGATGATCGTTGAGCGCCAACCCATTTCGAAAATCAAGGCCCTGGCGTGCAGCCGTGGCTTGCGCCTGTTGCGCGAGTCGGCACTGGAGCTGGTTGCAGAGGGGCGGACCACGCTCGAGGAGATCAATCGTGTCACTTTTATCTCGTGATCGTTTTGTCGCCGTGCTCGGCGCCAGTGGTGTCGGTCTGGGCCAGCGCCGTGGCAGTGAAACCTTGTGGCTGGGCAGCGTCGGCTTTATCGACGAAGGTTTCCATGCCTGGGCCGTGGCGTTGGAAACCCTCGACCGTCTGCTGGGCGAACACACCCGTCCCGGTGCCGAATTGAGTGTGGTGATCTCCGGGCACTTCAGCCGTTTCTGTCTGGTGCCCTGGAGCGAACAGATCAGCAGCCCTGCCGAATTGCTCGGGTTTGCCCAACTGTGTTTCGAAGACCTTTACGGTGTGCCGACGCAACCCTGGAGCATGGTGTTGTCGGCTGAACCGGCGGGTTATGACCGGGTCGCCACCGCGCTGCCGCAGGACTTGCTGACGCATCTGCGCACGCTGGTCACGGGTCGTGGCCTGCGCCTGCGTTCGGTGCAGCCGTACCTGATGGCGGCGTTCAATCACTTCGATAAAAGCTTCGACGCCGGCGACTTCCTGTTCGTCGTCGCCGAACCGGTGCGCAGTGTGTTGCTGCTGGCGCGGGAAGGGCGCTGGGCGGCGGTACGTTCGGTCGGCAGCAGCGACAGCGACGTCGCGCTGACCGCGTTGATCGGTCGTGAAAGCCAATTGCAGGCGTCCACCAGCGAGCGGCCGCTGAACGTTTACCTGCACGCGCCGGCACGCATTGACTCGCATCCCGAGGTGCCCGGCGTGCACCTGCGAACCCTCGAAGAACACCGCACATCCGTACGCGATGGCTTGTACGTCATGTCCCGGGCGGTGGCCTGACATGCGCGCCCTGATGCTCGATTTCCAGCCGCCTCGCCGCTCGGGCCCTTTGGGCTGGAGCCTGCTGGCCGGTGGCGTGGTGCTGACGCTGACCTGCTTGCTGGTTCAGCAACACCTCAGTGAACAGGCCGCGCAACAACAAGGCCATTTGCAAACCGCCCAGCGCGGACTCACCGGCGACACCGGCGGCAAAGTCAGCCTGACCCCGGCCGAAACCCGCGAACAGGCACACAACCTGGCCGAGATGCGCAAGGTGTCCCAGCAATTGCGCCGGCCATGGGAGCGTCTGTTCGCCATGCTCGAAGCCATGCCCCGGGACGACATTGCCTTGCTGACCCTGACCCCGGATGCCCGCAAAGGCCAGGTGCGAATCAGCGCCGAAGCGCGAGATCTGGAAGCCATGCTCGACTTCCACCGCAGCCTCGAAGCCAGCGACGAGCTGTCCGATGTGTCGCTGCTCAGCCACGAAATCGTCGCGAACGTGCCGGAACACCCGGTGCAATTCAACCTGTCGGCTAGCTGGGAGATTGGCGATGCAAATCCCTAGATTGATCGTCCACGAATACTTGCAAGACTTGGGCACTCCCGGCCTGGCAGGGCTGGCGATGTTGCTGCTGGCGCTTGGGTATGGCCTGGTCGGCCTGATGCCTGACTGGCAGTCGCTGCAAACGCTCAGCCAGCAGACGCGCGAAGCCGGCGAGTACCTGGCCAAAGTCGAAGACGGCAGTGTTGCCGCGCCGGTGGTGCCGCAACGTCAGCTCGACGATTTCCGCAGCAAGTTGCCGTCCCAGCCGCAGGCCACCGTGGCCATCGACAAGATTTACGCACTGGCGGCTCAGGAGCACATCACCCTGGCCCGTGGCGAATATTCCCTGGGCATCGACCCCAAGACTCACCTGGCCCGTTATCAGATTCTGCTGCCGGTGCGCGGCAGCTACCCGCAACTGCGGCGCTTCCTGCATGCCTTGCTCGGCCAGTTGCCGGCGGTGGTGGTGGAGGACGTGGAGTTCCAGCGTAAAAAAATCGCCGACACCGACCTGACCGGGCGGATCCGCATGACCCTTTACCTGTCGAGGTCATGATGAATACCAAACGCGCAGTGGGTTGGGCGGCGTTCTTCGGTGTGGCGGCGGCGCTGACCTGGTTGCCTGAATATTTCACGTCGTCAGAGGAGGGCGATGCGTCGGTTACCGTCGTGACCACCCCGACCAACAGCAAAACCCGTGGTGTGCTGCCCGCCGCATCCGCCGGCAAAACATCGGCAGCGGTCAAGGACCTGAGCCCGGCTGGCGACCTGTTCGCCGCCCGCAGCTGGAAGGCTGCGCCGCAGCTCGCCACCGTCACCGAACAACCCGTCAACCTGACCCCGGAGGTGCAAGTCCCCACGGCACCACCGATGCCTTTCCAGTTCATTGGCAAGCTGAATGACCGTTCCGACCTGCAAGTGTTTTTGCAGAGCGGCGAAAAAATATACGTCGTGCGCAAGGGGGATGTGATCGACGACACCTGGCGGATCGAGGGGATTTCCGATGTGGAACTCAGCTTTGTCTACCTGCCTCTGCATTTGTCTCAGACTTTGTCTGTGGGGAGCACGCAATGAACAGATCCCGTTTGCTGATGAACCTTTGCCTTTGTGCAGGACTGGCCGCGTGCAGTTCGGCGCAGGTTGCCAAGCAAGAGGCGACCGACCTGATGGAGTCGGGACAATATGAAGCCGGCCTGGCCCGCATCGAAGAAGGGCTGAAGGAAAACCCTCGCAACACCGAGCTGCACCTGGCCCTGAACAGCAGCCGTGCTCGTGCAGTGACGGCGCTGTTGACCCAGGGCGACATGGATCGCGCCCAGCGTGATTTCGCGTCTGCCCGCCAGGCTTACAGCCGGGTGTTGACCATCGAACCGAACAACCGCCGTGCCCAGGACTCGCTGCGCCAGCTCGATCACATGCGCAGCCTGGATGAAAAACTCGAACTGGCCCGTGGTGACCTGCGTCGTGGCGACATCTACGGCGCCGACCGCCAGGTGAAACAGATCCTCGAACTGGACCCGAAGAATGAAGGGGCGCTGGAGCTGCAAAGCAACGTCCGCCTGGTGCAAAGCCGTAACGTGATTGCGTATCCACAACTGCGGACCCGTCTCGACCGTCCGGTGACCCTGGAATTTCGCGACGCCAACTTGAAAACCATCTTCGAAGTGCTGTCGCAGGTCGCCGGTTTGAACTTCATCTTCGACAAAGACCTGCGCCCGGACATGAAAGCCACCATCTTCGTGCGTGACGTGCGCATCGAAGACGCGGTGGAACTGCTGCTGCAACAGAACCAGCTGCACCAGAAAGTGGTGAACGAAAACACCTTGCTGATCTACCCGGACTCACCACAGAAGCTCAAGGATTACCAAGAGTTGGTGATGCGTACTTTCTACCTGACCAGCATCGATGCCAACACCGCGCTGAACATGATCAAAACCATGCTCAAGACCCGCGACGTGTTCGTCGACGAACGCCTCAATACCCTGACCATGCGCGACTCTGAAGACGCTGTCCGCATGGCTGAAAAACTCCTGCAATCGCAGGACCAGTCCAACCCTGAAGTGGTGCTGGAAGTGGAGGTGATGGAAGTCGCCACTCAGCGGATTCTCGACCTTGGCCTGCAATGGCCGAACACCTTCGGCGTGGTCAACAGCGACGGCTCGGCCGTGACCCTGCTCGATCAACTCAAAGGCATCAACTCCAGCCGGATCTCCATCTCGCCGTCGCCGCAGGCCAAGATCAACGCCCAGGACAACGACATCAACACCCTGGCCAGCCCGGTGATTCGCGTCAGCAACCGCGAACAGGCGCGCATCCACATTGGTCAGCGCGTGCCAATCATCAGCGCCACCTCGGTGCCCTCGACTCAAGGCCCGGTGATCACTGAAAGCGTCACCTACCTGGACGTCGGTCTGAAACTCGAAGTGCAGCCCACCGTGCACCTGAACAACGAAGTGGCGATCAAAATCGCCCTGGAAGTGAGTAACGCCACGCCACTGGAGCCGACCCGCCAGGGCACGATTCCGGTTCAGGTCGATACCCGCAACGCCCAGACCACCCTACGTCTGCATGACGGCGAAACCCAGATCCTCGCCGGCCTGATGCGCAACGACCATGGCGCCACCGGCAACAAAATCCCCGGCCTTGGCGACATTCCAGGTCTTGGCCGCTTGTTCGGCAGCAACAAGGACACGGTCGGCAAGTCGGAGTTGGTGCTGTCGATCACGCCGCGGATCGTGCGCAACCTGCCGTACCAGAGCCCGTCGGACATGGAGTTCACCACCGGTACCGAAACCAGCATGCATATTCAGGCACCGGACCGTGGGATGGACTCGGCGATTCGCACAGAGGCCCTGAGCGCTCCGGTTGCTTCCACCCGCGTTGTCGTCGAGAAGCCTTGATCATGAACGCCTCGCAACGCGGTTTTACCCTGATCGAAGTCGTGGTGACGCTGGCCCTGATCGGCCTGTTGGCCGGCATGGCCGCGCCGCTGACCGAGACCGTGGTGCGCCGGGGCAAGGAGCAGGAGCTGCGCACGGCGCTGTATCAGATTCGTGATGCCATCGACGCCTACAAACGTGCGTTCGACGCCGGCTACATCGAGAAATCCCTGAACAGCAGCGGCTACCCGCCGAACCTGCAAGTGCTGGTGGACGGTGTGCGCGATGTGCGCAGCGCCAAGGGCGCCAAGTTCTTCTTTTTGCGGCGCGTGCCCCATGACCCGCTGGCGCCGGTCAAGCGTGACGACGAAGGCGGCTGGGGCGTGCGCTCCTACGACAGCACGGCTCAAAACCCGCGCGAAGGCGAGGACGTTTTTGACGTTTACTCCAAGGCGCGCGGCAAGGGTCTCAACGGCATCGCCTACCGGGAGTGGTGAGATTATGCGTCGGGAAAAGGGTTTTACCCTGCTGGAACTGATGGTGGTCATGGCAATCATCGCCACCTTGATGACCATCGCCTTGCCACGCTATTTCAACAGCCTCGAGGTCTCGAAAGAGACCACGCTGCGCCAGAGCCTGTCGGCCATGCGCGAAGCACTGGATCACTACTACGGCGACACCGGGCGTTATCCCGACTCCATCGAACAGCTGGTCGAGCAGCGTTACCTGCGCAACCCGCCGATGGACCCGATTGCCGAACGCAAAGATCTTTGGGTGCTGGTGGCGCCGCCTGACGGCGTCCCGGGCGGGGTCGCCGATATCAAAAGCGGGGCCACAGGGAGGGCGCGTGATGGCAGCCTGTATTCCGAGTGGTAAGCCCTCTAACGAGGCGGGTTTCACTTACCTGGGCGTGCTGTTTCTGATCATGTTGATGGGCCTGGGCCTGGCCAGCGCCGGTGAGTTGTGGTCCACCGCGTCGCGCCGTGATCGTGAACGCCAGTTGCTCTGGGTCGGCACTCAATACGCCCAGGCATTACGCAGTTATTACCGCAGTTCGCCTGGCCTGGCCCAGTACCCGAAAGAGTTGGCGGACCTGTTGCAGGACGAGCGTTTTCCGTCGCCCAAACACCACTTGCGCAACCTGTACCCGGACCCGATTGGTGGCGGCGAATGGACGTTGATGCGCGGGTTCGACGGGCGCATCACCGGCCTCAGCAGCCCCTCCACGGACACGCCGCTCAAGCAGGCGGATTTTCCCACTCAATGGTCGGACTTCACCGGCATGGCGAGCTACAAGGACTGGCAGTTCGTGGCCGAGAAAGCCTTCCTCGATGGCGCGTCCGCGCCCAAAGGCCAATCCAAAAACGACTCGGGTGTTGGGGCGGTGATGCCATGAACAGACACTGGCTACCGGCCCTGGTCCTGATGCTGATGACGTCCTTCGTGTCGGCTGCCGAAGAAGACGAAATGCTGGGTTTTATCGTCGACGACACGATCTCGCACATCGGCCACGACTTTTACTACTCGTTCAGTGAACGCCTGCGTGCCACCAGTCCGATGGACTTCAACCTGGTAGTGCGTGAACGACCTTCGGCACGCTGGGGCAGCCTGGTGACCGTGGAATATCAGCAACGATTGGTTTATCGGCGTTTCCTGCCGCCGAACACCGTGGAGTTGAAGGACGAGGCCTATGAGGCTGCCGATCTGGTCCGCGTGCAGATCGTCCAGCGCAAGCTGGAAGCCTTGTTGCAGGACACCACCGACCTTGAGAGGGACGAACTATGAACACTGGAACTTTCTCGCAACGCACGGGCATGTGGTTATTAGGGGTGGGCAGCTGCGGGCTGGTCCAGGCCACGGAGCTGGTCTACACGCCGATCAACCCGTCGTTTGGCGGCAACCCGTTGAACGGGACCTGGTTGCTCAACAACGCCCAGGCGCAGAACGATTACGACGACCCTGACTTGAAAAACCGTACGAGCGCGGCCGGCACGTCGGCCCTGGAGCGCTTCACCAGTCAGCTGCAATCACGGCTGCTAGGGCAGTTGATGGACAACATCTCCGCGGGCAATGCCGGGAGCCTGACCACTGACGCTTTTGTTGTGAACGTCATCGACGACTCCGGTGCACTGACTATTGAAGTGACCGACCGAGCGACCGGTGAAGTTTCCGAAATCCAGGTGAATGGCCTGGCCCCTTGACGGGGACTTGGATCGATGGGGAGTTAAGGACATGAAAAAAATAATAGCGCTAGGGCTGATGTTGGCGGCATTACAAGGGTGCAGTTTGCGCGAGCCGATGGGGGCCGAGCAGGACACCGAATCACCGACCCTGACACCTCGGGCGTCGACCTATTACGACTTGCTGAACATGCCACGACCCAAGGGCCGTTTGATGGCGGTGGTGTATGGCTTCCGGGATCAGACCGGGCAGTACAAACCGACCCCGGCCAGTTCCTTTTCCACCAGCGTGACCCAGGGCGCGGCGAGCATGTTGATGGATGCGTTGCAGGCCAGTGGCTGGTTTGTGGTGCTGGAACGTGAGGGGCTGCAGAACCTGTTGACCGAGCGCAAGATCATTCGCGCCTCGCAGAAAAAGCCGAATACGCCGGTGAATATCCAGGGTGAGTTGCCACCGTTGCAGGCGGCCAATTTGATGCTTGAGGGCGGGATTATTGCCTATGACACCAACGTGCGCAGTGGCGGGGAAGGGGCGCGGTATTTGGGGATCGATATTTCCCGGGAGTATCGTGTGGATCAGGTGTCGGTGAACCTTCGTGCTGTCGATGTGCGCAGTGGGCAGGTGTTGGCTAATGTGATGACCAGCAAGACGATTTACTCTGTCGGGCGCAGTGCCGGGGTGTTCAAGTTTATCGAGTTCAAGAAGTTGCTGGAGGCTGAGGTCGGGTACACCACGAACGAGCCGGCTCAGTTGTGTGTGTTGTCGGCGATCGAGGCGGCCGTTGGGCATTTGCTGGCGCAGGGGATTGAGCGGCGGTTGTGGCAGGTGGCCGGGGATAATTCTTCGCCTGACAACAATGCGACGCTCGACCGCTATTTGACTCAGAACAAGGTTGTTCCTGAAGGTGAGGAAGAGTGAGCCGAGGCGGCCTTCGGGCCGACCTGGCTTTTTCAGATGTACCCCGATCAACTGTAGGAGCCGAGCTTGCTCGCGAAGGCGGCCTGATAGCCGACCTATTTCTTTCAGGCGTACATATCCATTCCTGCGGCAACGGCCACTTAGGTTTTCACCCTTGCGGCTAGTCCTTTCAAGGACTTCGCGTTTTAGCGGCCTTTAGTATCTGGATGCAAAAATCTAGATCTGCGTCTAAGCGGTTGAGTGTTAGCCCAGTAATCCAGTGACCTTCCCCAGCCCCCAAAGCGCTACCAATCCGAAGAATGAACAGGCAGTAAATCTCTGCGAGATTTCGATCCATCGTCGAAGATGGCCAGGAAACGTCTTAATGGCTTTTATCACCTGCGCATCATTGCCAAAAACAAAATCGCTATCTGGCGCCAGCATCAAAGAAATGTGAGTCAAGCGGCGGAGGCGTCCGAGCACCCCGTCACCCAACACCCGGCGGTTGCGGCCGATGAAGTATGAACTCTCAAGATAGGATTCGAATTCCTCAAGCTTGAAAAAAGAGAGTCCGGCGCGCAATGACATAGCCATTAAAAAGACGATCACGGAAGCAACCCAAGCAGCAGTGAAGGCTAACGCCATTTCACCCATAGGATTGGAGATGGTCCAAATTAAGTTCAAATATCCGTCGCCTACCCACAAAAACAAGATGATTCCAAATGCGATCAATATTAAAGTTCTCGGGATGACGACCCATCGCTTCAGCTGCGTTGGCAAAAGTTCCGCCTCTCGAAAGGACTCATGATCAAACATGCAAAGATGATTGGGTGTGCCCATTAATTCACCAATTTCCCTAAGTCGCCTCATTCGATCAATCGGGCCATTTCGAACATTTGATCGGGCGCGCCTCCAATCATAAGAACTGAAGTGTTTTTCAATGTGATTGAGCTTGAAATAGGCGGCGTACAAAAGAATCCCTTGGCTGATAAAAATTAATAAAAACATACCCATACCCATACTCATACCTAAGATAAGAGAAATGTCTTTGGCTTCATTCATGAATGTAGGGACTCGTATTGGGTCGTAGAATTAGCTGCTGGTTCTTCATTTGAGTAGGCCGGTGTATTTCCCATAGAACCAAAGAACCACCACCGCCCCTGTAACGAAATAGGCAATATGAAATGGATACGCTGCCCAGCGCTTAAGCCTTTTAGGCAACCGTTTCACTTCTTCAACTGATAAGGGTTCCTGGCGCTGAATTTTTTTAGACGAGATTAAAGCGCTGATTGCGGCCAGACGAAAAATTCTTCCATGATGCCCTTTGCCCCACGTGAGGCGGTTGATGCATATGGAATCCAGTTGTTTGAAATGCTTTTCCAGCGCTTCGAGTTTTGTGTGAGCAGCATAAAAAATGATAGCTACGTCGAAAAGGCTCAGCAGGATAAGCGCTCCCCAAACCCAGGCGAGTGTTGTTCTAGTGAGTTCCATTATTCAGAATGCTCATAGAGTTCTTGCCCAATCAGTTCGCTGCCGTCGGTCATCAGCGTTCCGGTTCCGGTGGCGCCTACCGCGCCGGCAACGAGTACACAAACGAGTTTTCCGAGTCCTTTTACTTTTGCACACACAGCGGTGCCTATTTTCGAGCCTGCTGCACCCCCGGCGACAGCTCCGGCTGTACCGCCCACCATTTTTGCGCCCTCAACAAATTTCATTTGCTTGCATTCATCCTCGCGACCAGTAGTGCATACCTCATGAATTTTTAAACTGGATGCGCCTAGCTGCAGACCAATCCCGACATAACCACCGGCTTTCATATATTTTGCCGCTCGTGAGACACCCTCAATGTTCGTTGCGTACCCAGGCAACTGTGTTGGTGCCCCAGCCTTGTCCCAACGATGAATCGTTCTGCGAGTTGATAACCCCAAGGCTCGCTTGAGTTTCGGGTGATCCGCAATGCCGGTGCCTTTGCGTACGAGTGACCCAAGGCTCGCATCAAGCTTCGCCATAAGTCGTTTACGCTTGGAAAAAAACTCTGGCGAATGCAGATTGCGGTACTGGCGATATTGTTGCTGATGCAGCTCCTCCAGTTCTTTGAGGGCATTTTTCAAGCCCTCCAGATGCTGCCCAATCATGAACGACGCCACACCCAACGATCCCGCCGACACCTCCAGAAACGGCTC
This sequence comes from Pseudomonas sp. PMCC200344, assembly GCF_030053095.1. Classification (NCBI taxonomy): domain Bacteria; kingdom Pseudomonadati; phylum Pseudomonadota; class Gammaproteobacteria; order Pseudomonadales; family Pseudomonadaceae; genus Pseudomonas; species Pseudomonas sp. PMCC200344. The sequence continues at coordinate 2,445,323 of NZ_CP125618.1, forward strand.
AATCACTTCATGGTGTTCAACCATAAACGAAGCCTCTTCATCACTCAGATCCTTGAGCGCCTCGTTGACCTTCTCGGCAGCAATCATCATCTGCGCCTCTTCACGCCGGCACATGTAGTGCCGTGAATCGCTGAAGATCACCATTTGCCCCGGTTTCACGTGTTCACCCAGATGGCGATTGAGCGAACGAAATTCGCGACGTAATGCATCGCTTGGCGAACTCTCGTATAGCGAGCGTTCCAGTGCCTCAAGGCTCATGGGCTTTCCAATTATGTGAAATCCGGACTCCGCCGGTTTGGGCTGCGTGAAGGCGTGATCTTCGACCAGGTGTTGCGCCGGTGGTGGTTCGGGTTTGGGCTTGAAACCATTCCATGAACCGCCACTGTTATCCAGATTGACGCGAGGCGTGACCATCACCCAATCGCCGTTGCTCACGGCCTGAATCAGTTTTTGCTGGTGGACGGTTTGCATGTAGTTGGAGCGGTTGGCGCCCACGGCATTCAGCAGGTCGTCGAAGCCTTGTAAGTCGTATGGGTAGTTCAGGGCCTGACGAAGAGCATCGGCAGCTTGATGGCTGTCGAGTACTTGGCCGCTCTGGCCGGCGAGTTGGTGTTGGGAGATGAGTTTGGTCACGCTTTGTGCCCGGTCCTTGGAAACGGGGCACTTTGGCGATAGGGCTCAATGGTGGATGCCGGGGGATTCGGTTTGGCTTGTAGGGGAAGTCCGAATTTTTCTCGGTGTTTGGGGGAGGGTGGTTTGTCAGTAGGTTATTGGCTTGCCTGCGATTGCGGCCTGACAGCCGACCAGTCTCTTGCAGATGTACCCATTCCCACAGGGAATATGTGCTGATTCGAGGGGCGTGTTTAATGGCGTTTAGCGTTACTTCCTGAAAGCTACAGATCCTTGCGCCGTTGCCTACGACTGCGCCAGAATCCGCCGGCTTGTGCGCTTTGTACCTGGTCTTTATCGTTTCCGGGCCGTTGAATTCAGCGGCCGGGTTTAGCGACCCGGGCTATCCAAAGTGCATCAGTGCTCCAGACTTTCTTGCAGACTTTTGATGTCTGCATTTACGTTATGGTGGCTGTATGCGGGAGATCTTCGGGTCTACCGGGTGCCTTTGACCGGTTCGCTAACCTGCATACAGTCGCCACCCTTACTTGTTTAGCGACAGGTTCTGGTGGCGCTATTTTCCAAAGGAGCTTCACCATGTTCAAAGCCACACCCAATCCCCCAGAAACCGACACCGTTTCCCCTTACGAGTCACCCGATTCAAAAAAACTCCACGAAGCCGCCGACCGCGCCTTCGACCATTACCTCAATTCCCAAAAAGACACGCCCGAACGCAAGGTCAGGACGATGTTCGTCATCGCCCCGGACATCGACACCGAAAGCCTGTTGGCCCACGCCTGTGAATCGCTGGCTTCCGCCAGTGTCATGGCCACTGATTTCGCGGTGTTTCTGGAGGGGCCGCAGCGCAGCATGTTATTGGGCATCCAGCAGGTCATCATGCTGGCCGACCTGGCGGTAAATCGGGCGCTGGATAATATCGATCCGCAGGCGTAAGCCGTACCATCGATCGTTCCCACGCAGAGCGTGAGAACGATTGACCGGGACAGACAAAAAAAACGCGACCCTCCACGGGTCGCGTTTTTTTATGCCGCGCGATTATTGCTGAAGCACGGTTGCCCGGTTGTCGCTGCCCAACTGCTGCACGGTCGCAGTCTGGGTCATGCCACTCTGAGTGACGCTGGCAATGTTTCCGTTGCCGCCCTGAGTGACGTAGGCCACGTTCATGGTGCCGGACTGGTCGAAGTTGGTGGTGTTGCCGATACCGGTGCTGCTGCCCTGGGCCAGGTTGGTGGTGCCGCGCTGGTCGGCGATGAGGATGTTGTCGCTGCCGTTCTGGTCGAAGTACAGCTCGTTGTAGTTTTCAGCCTGTTTAACGGTGGTTTTGTTGCCGGCACCGGTCTGGCTGGTGGTCATGAGGTGGCCGATGCCGTTCTGGGTGAAGTTGGCGGTGTTGTTGGTGCCGTTCTGGTTGACGGTTGCACGTTGGTTGCTGCCGAACTGGCCACCCTTTTCCGGGCCTTTCCAGTCGCTGGCGTAGACCTTGTTTTCAGTGCCCACGGAGGTGGCGTTCAGCACATGGCTATCGCCCTTCTGGTAGGTGAAGTGCACGTTGCCGGTACCTTGTTGGTACAGCGCCAGGGTCGAGCCGACGGATTCGAACTGGTCGGTGTAGATCGCGTTGAGGTCGCCGACTTGCAGCACCTGGGCGACGTTGTTTTCGCCGAAGCTCTGGTCGACCACAGTCTCGTTGGTTTTCCCGTACTGGTTGACGGTGGCCTCGCTGGCGGTTTGCCCGCCTTGCCAGACTTCGGCGCCGTTGAAGTCGCCGAACTGGTTGATGGTCACGGTGCCGCCGTTGCCATCGCGCTGGTCGCCATAGGCGTAGTTGCCTTCGCCCGCCTGGTTGAGATTGATCTGGCCGCCCATGTGGGCGATTTGTTCGGCGGTGGCGTAGTTGGCGGTGCCGTACTGGATGATCACTGCGTTGTTGGCAGTGCCCAGTTGGATCTGTTCGATATTGGCCTCGTTGCCGTCACCAAACTGGAAGGTTTGAGCTTGGGTGCCTTCCTGAGTGTCCTGATAAATGAACGAGAAGTTGCCGGTGCCTTGCTGTTGTTGCAGCGCTTCGTTGCCGCCCACGCCTATCGACTGGCTGGCGTGGCTGGTGTTGGAGCTGCCGACCTGTTGCTGGGTGATGGTGCTGCCGTTTTCGAACAGTTGCTCGGCGTAACCGGCGTTGTAGTCGCCGAGTTGATCCTGGGTGATGGTGCTGGTGGCGTTGTCTTGCACCGCTGCGGCATCGTTGCCCTCGCCGAGTTGTTGTTGGGTGGCGGTACTGAACGGGGCCGCGGTCTGTTTCACGTCGGCGATGTTGGCGGTACCAACCTGGTCCTGGGTGGAAACGCTGTCGTCGGCCATCGCCTGGGCACTGACTAGGACCAGGATGGCGGCGGTGAGGGGCGTCAGTTTGAACATGATGAAACCTCCAAGTGTTGCAGTGCTTTAGCGGTATTGTTTGACCGAAACGCTCATGCCGTTTCCCGACTGGGTCACGGCGCTTGAAAGCCCCGTGCCGGCCTGGTCGATGCTGGCGTCGTTGTTGTTGCCGTTCTGGGAAATCTGCGCGCGGTTGTGGCTGCCGTTTTGTGTGATTGAGGCGGCGTTGCCACTGCCTTGCTGAGTGATCATTGCCATCAGGTCGCTGCCTTGTTGCAGGATGTAGGCTTCCTGATGACTGCCCGACTGGACGATGCGACCGAGCAGCGACTGGCCGTTCTGTTGCAGCAGCGCCACGTTGGCCTGTCCGTTCTGATCGATCAGTGCTTGCTGGCCAATCGGTGGTGGTAACTCGCCGAGGTCGGCGCCGGGGGCCAGGTCGTCGTTCTCCATCAAATCGTCGGCGCGCGCGCCCGCACTGCTGCAAAGCAGAAGCAGGCAGAGCAGGGCGGCGGTCGAGGTTTTCATGGCTGCGTCCTTTGTGAAGAGGCCGGCCCCACCCACCGAATCGGCGGGTGGGGCGAGGGCTCAGTTGGAGATCACCGACACCGTGCGCACGGTGCCTTGGGACGAGGTGATGGTCGCAGTCGGGTTAGCCGACGGGATCACCGTGGTGCTGTTGCTCACCGTCAACCGCCAGCGACCGGTCACCGGCACCGTGGTGGTGCCCAGGGTTACGAGCCCTGTCGGGGTGCTGACCTGCACGGTGATGGTGTTGCCAGTAATCACCGATGAGGTGCCCGCAAAGTCCCAGGTGAAGCGGTTGTTGGAGCGAGCCGACACCGTAGCCGTGGTCACCGTGAAGGTTTCCGCAGCAGGCCGTGGCGAGACTTGCACCGTTACCGTGGCCGGTGTCGACAGGGCGCCGAAGCTGTCCCGGGCAATGTAGGTGAAGGTCGTGGTGAAGGCCGTCGTGACCGTGGCCGGTGGGGTGTAGGTGATCACCGTGCCGTTGCTGCTGACCGTGCCACGGCCGGCTGCAGGTTGGGTCAGGCTGGCGACAGCCAAAGGCACGTTGCCTTCCGGATCGGTGTCGTTGGCCAACACGTTGATCGGAACCGCCACGCCCAGGGTCGCGATGCTGTCGGCGACCGCCACCGGTGGCCGGTTAGGCGCAACGGTGATGGTCACGGTCGCCGCAGCGGTCGAGGCCAGGCCTTTGATGTCTTGAGCCTTGTAGGTGAAGGTCGTGGTCAACGGTGCATTGACCACGGCTGGCGGGGTGTACACCACCGCAGTCGTGCCACTCAACGCCACGGTGCCTTGGCCTGCGGCCGGTTGGGTCAGTGCGGTGATGCTCAGCGGCGTGTTGTCGTCCGGGTCACTGTCGTTGGCCAGTAGGTTGAGGGTGATCGGCACGCCGAAGCTGGTGCTGCCGGTGTCGGCAACGCTCAGCGGCGCCTGGTTCTCGCCGGTATCTGGCGCGGAGCCCACTACGACGACAAGCTCGGTGTCACTGCCGCCCGCGGCGGATTTGACCGTAACGGTTGCCGGCGGCTGAGTCAGGTCGGCGACGGTCAGGCGTTGCAAGGTGCCGGTTTTCGACAGACGTCCGTAACCCTGCGCGACCATGTCTGGCACCGCCACTTCGTCAGTGGACGTGGCCTCGATCAGCAGGCTGTGATTGCTCCAGTTGTAGCGAGCAGTCTGGATTTTCACCAGGTCAACGAGCTTGCTCGACACTGCCGTCGGCCGGGTGGTGGCACTCGGGTCGGTAGCGGTGACCACCACCACCGCAGGCACGGTGGCACCCGTCAGTCGATGGCCGAAGAACTGACCATTGTTGTCGCCAAGCATGTTGGTCAGGCATGGCGTCTGCGGTGGTCCGGGCACAAGGGCCACGGTTTCGCGGAAGCACACGCTCGAACCGTTGGCCGATTTGCCAAACACTTCTACCCGCGTACTGCTGTTGCCCGGGCCTGAAGAGGTGCGGCGGTAAGTGGCGCGGCCAATTTCCACCGGGGTTTGCGCACGGTTGTCGAGGACTTTGCCAGACACGGTAAAGAGGGTGGTCTGGAGGGTCCCGGCAGGCCCCTGCACACGCAGAAAGTTGTTATTGAACGGGCTGCCGGTGACCGCTTCGGTGAGGTTCGGATCGCCGACGTAAGTCTCGATGGAACCGGTGTCCGGGTTCACCTCGGTGTACGGCCCATTGACGCTGCGCAGGAATGGCCCGACCTGCCCGTTGAGGGCGCCGGAGAAGTTGCCCGGCGCGCCGATGCCGATGTCGCGGGTGATGTTGATCGCCCGACGGCCCGGAGTAGTGACGTTGACCGTTTCTTCGCCGTACGGGTGGGTGATGGTGTAGGTCCCGGCGACAGGCACGTTCACCCGCAGACGAATCCGCGCGAAGCTTGCCTGATCGCCGTCGACAGGGTTTTCCGCAGCGAAAGCTGCTTCGATCCCGGCCACGTAGGCATCCACGCCATAGCCTGCGACATCATTGATGCTGGTCTCGGCGAGGAACCAGAACGCTTCCGGTGGCCAGTTATCCGGAAACACCATCGGCTGGGTGTCGTCGAAAACCCCAGGTTCCGGATTCAGGATGCACATGTAGGAGGGCGCGCCAGGTGCGCCAGGCGACCGCGAGCTGGTAGCCCGCGACTGGCACAGTTCCAGCGACAGCAGAGTGTTGTCCTGATACCACATCGGGAATTTCCCGGTGGCAAAGGTGTAGGGGCCGGGGTCGACGGCAGCGAGTTGCGCGAAAGCACTGCCGGACAGCGATAGAGTCAGTCCCAGTGCGTTGAGTGCCAGGCGTGGCCAATTGTTCATGATGCCTCCTGATGAGGATCTGGGCATGTGAGCGTTCATTGCACGATGACCACTTCTTCGGTGTCGCTGCCGCCATTGGATGACGTCACGCGAACGTTGGCCGGTGGAATCGGCGAGATGCCGGTCGCCAGGGATTTCACTGCGCCATCGCCACTCAGGGCTCCTATGGCGATACCGGTGCCGGTGGTGGCGGTGAGTACCGGCGGCGAGGTTTCATCGCTGGTCGAAGCCACTACCGTGATTTGCGCGGTGCTCAAGCTGTATTGGGCGGTCTGGATCACCACCAGGTCTGTCAGTGGCATCGACAGCGTGGTCGGCGTGCTGCTGGGAATGGCCAGGTGGTTGTCGGCGGTCACCACCAGGTTGCTTGGCAACGTCGGGTTGGTTGCGGACTGGGCATACCAGTGGCCAGAGGTATCAGCCTCGGTCAGGTTCAGCACCGGGCTGTTGCTGTCCAGGGTCACGGTGGCCGGTGGCGGTGGGGCCATGACGAACACATCCTGCTGCGCCACCGGTGCGCTTTCACCGGCCTTACGCGAGTAAGTGCTGCGGTTGGTGATCATCGGGGTGGGACGGACCACGGTCGCCAACTTGCCGGAAATGGCCATTGCCGTCGTGCGCAAGTCCAGACCGTTAGGCCCTTCGATGCGGATGTAGTTGGTATTGAAAGGGCTGCCGGTGAAGGCTTCTTCCAGATTCGGATCGCCAACGAATTGCTCGGCCGAACCGGTGACCGGATTGGTTTCGGTATAGGGGCCGTTGACGCTGCGCAGGAACGGGCCGATGTCACTCTTGAGTGCGCCGTCATAGTTTTTCGGCGAGCCGATGCCGATGTCGCGGGTCATGTTGATGGCGCGGCGTCCACCTGCGGGAACGTCAAATATGTCGACGCCGTAGGGGTGGGTGATGGTGTAGACGCCGGCGGTGGGCACGTCCACCCGAATGCGGATGCGGCCAAAACTGACCTGGTCGCCTTCTACCGGTTCTTCAGCGGCGAAGGCTGCTTCCACGGCGCTGACATAGGTCAGGTCGATGCCCCGTGCGGCATCGACGATTGAGCCGTCGCCGGTGAACCAGAATGCCTCATCGGGAAAGTTGCTCGGGAAAACGACGGGCTGCGTGTCGTCGAAAACGCCGGGGGTCGGATTCAACAGGCACATGTAGGCCGGCGCACCGGGTGCACTGGCAACCCTGGAGCTGACAGCCTTGGACAGGCAAAGCTCAAGGGTCCGACCGTGAGTGTCCTGATACCAGGCAGCGAACGAGCCGTTGGCTGGCACGTAGGGGCCGGGGTCGACGGCAAACAGCGCCGCCTGGGCGACGCCTTGGGCCAGTGCGCTAACGACCAGGGCGGCCGCGGTTTTGGACAGTAAAGGGTGCATGAGTTAAGCCCTCTATATATCGGAATGCCTGCCCCATGGAGACGGGCCAGTTGAGAGGGGTTCGGCAACTTCCATACCAACCGGCGAAAACGGTCGGCAGAGGCCCGAGTCACGGGCGTGTCACTCACAAACGGCATCGGAGTGCGGTTTTTGGGCGCGGGCCACTGTCCCCATGATTGGGGGTAGATGGGCATAAGGAAGAAGTGGGGGGACGAGACCCAACGTCGGGCAATCGGCCATGAGTGGGCTATAACCCTATAGGGGAATCGTCGGGAACACGTTCATGGACATGCCTACTCAAACGCTCCAGGCCGAGGGGGGTGATATTCGCCTGAGCTCGCGCAAGCAGCCGTTCAATCTACTGCGCTGGTTTTCGCTCATCAGCATGGCGGTGATTGGCACGGTGGCGGTGGCGTTGGGGGCGGTGTCCACCCGGTTCGTGATTACCGAAAGCGTGCAACGCGATGCGTTGTTGACATCCCAGTTCATTCAGGCGATTGCCTTGGTCGAGGTGCGCCACGTATCGATTCCCAACGTGCGGACCATGGGCGAACTGCTCGATCCGCGTAACGACAAAGACTTCTCCGACGTCGACCCGCTGGCCCGCGCCATTGCCCGGGGCGAATTCCTCGACCATATCGGGCACTTGCCGGACGTGATTCTGGCCAACATCTATGCCCCCGACCGCATGGTGATCTGGTCGACCAACCCGGCCTTAATGGGCACCACGATCCACGCCGACGAAGACCTGGAGCAAGCCTTTACTTCCAGAATTCCTGTGTCGGCCAGCTATCACGATGTGGACAAGAGCCGCATGGAACAGAAGTTCGTGACGCCCCCGGAATACATCTTCATCGAGAACTACATTCCGCTGTTCGATGCCGACGGCGACAAAGTCACGGCGATGGTCGAGATCTACAAGGAACCCAAGGACCTGATCAGCCGCATGGAGCGCGGCCTGGTGCTGATCTGGCTGGCCACTGCGCTGGGCGGTGGGCTGATTTACCTGGGGCTGTACTGGATCGTGCGCCGGGCGGCGATTTTGCTGGCCGCGCAACAAAAGCAACTGATCACCAACGAAACCTTTGTCGTCCTGGGCGAGATGTCGTCGGCGGTCGCCCACAGTTTGCGTAATCCGCTGGCGACCATCCGTTCAAGCGCCGAACTGTCGCTGGAATTCGACAGCGGCCCGGCCCACAAGAACATCAATGACATCATCGGCCAAGTGGATCGCATGTCGAAGTGGGTGAGGGAGCTGCTGCAATCCTTGCGTCCGCTCAACGATGACGCCGAGCCTGTCAATCTGGTGGCGGCGCTGCATGACAGCCTGATGGCCTTCGAGCATCAAATCACCAAAGCCTCGGTCCACGTGGTGTTCGACCCGAAGCTGACGCCCATGGTCCTGAGCCAGCAGGTGCAGTTGACGCAGATCCTCAACAGTTTGCTGGCCAATGCACTGGAAGCCATGGACAAGAGCGGCACGTTAACCATCACGTTGGAGCCGACCGATTCCCGTGGCCTCAGCGTGGTGGTGAGCGACACCGGCAAAGGCATGAGCGAAGAACAGCGCAGCATGGCCTTCCGGCCGTTTTTCACCACCAAACAAGGTGGGCTGGGTGTCGGGCTGGTGCTGGTCAAGCGGATCATGGAACGGTTTGGCGGTGCGGTGACCCTGGAAAGCCGTGAAGGCGAGGGCACGAGTGTCCGTCTGTCGTTCAAATTAGTCCCCTGAAAACGGGTGTGAACTTTCCCCGTTAGCGGGTGTCATTCCCCAGTCATCCCCCAGAAATGGCGCATTGATGTTGATAAGCCATTGTTTTGATGGCTATTAATGCTTTCGTAAAAAACGGTTGCAGCTGGCGAGGTCCTTGCACAACCCCCATTACCCCCTTCATGACTCATGACTTCGAGGCGGCTGGTGATGGACAGAAAAGCGCGGTACTCCTTCAAATGGTTCGGCCTCCTGACGCCTCTGAGTGTTCTTCTGACAATGACGCTGGGCACAACGACTCTGCGCGCCAGCCCCATCGACGACGAGCGGCAGCCCGAACCTTCCGACCCCTCGGCTTACCACGATGAAGCGGCTGACAAAGCGGCGGCGTTGAACGCCATTTTGACCATGCCCCCGGCCAATAAAGATTCCTTCGATTTACCCGGTGGCGTGAAAGGCAGCAAAGACACCACGCGGGTGGAAAACATCCTGCCGCCAGCGCTGCAGACCAGTTTCAATTACCCTTCCAACGGAAAGCCCAGCCCACTGTACGGTGCACTGCCGTTCACTCAGCCACTGGCGCTGTTCGAAGAGTTCGGTCTGGAAAAACTCGACCCCACTACCCCGGCGGCGCAGTTGCCCTTTCCACCCGCCACCATCGGCCCGCTGCCGCAACAAGATCCCACCAGCGTCGCACGCAGCGCCCCGCCGAGTGCGGCGCTCGACGCGTTCTTGCGTCAACCGGGCTTGACGCCGTTCCCCAGCCATTATTCCAACGTGGTCGACCGCAACCCTTGGCAGAAGCAGATTGAATTTTTCCTCAACCGCCGTATCGGCTCGTCGGCTGAAGGCCGTCCGCCAGGAAAAGGCTGGTCGCACCAGCGCTGGAACGAGTTTTACCCGCAAGTCGCCTACAAGACCGTGCAAACCGGCGCACGGTTGAATACCGGCTTGCGTGACAGTCGCCAGATGCACCGCTATGCCGTGGGCGAGTTTGGCCCCAGTGGCCTCTATTACAATGTGGCTGGCGTGCCGGCGACCGCAGGTACCTCCAAAGGCTTTGAACCGCGGTTTCACCCGAAAATGCCGGTGCAGAAACATAACTCGGTGTGGACCTTCGACGGCACCTTTCCGCCCAAATTGCTCATGGTGCGTTACGGGCAACCCGTGTTGATGCGCCATTACAACGGCTTGCCGATCGACCCGTCGGCGAACATGGGTTTTGGTCTGCACACCATCACTACCCACGAACACAACGGTCACGTACCGGCGGAAAGCGACGGTTTTGCCAGCGCGTTTTTCTTCCCCGGGCAGTTTTACGACTATCGCTGGCCGATCCAGTTGGCCGGCTACGACAGCATCAACACCAAGGCTGAAGACCCGCGTGCGGCGTTTCCTTGCTCGCCGGGCGAAACCCTGTGGACCAACGACCTCACCCCCAGCCGCAAAACCTGCGACAACGGCATGATCAAGATCCGCGGCGACTGGCGCGAAACCATGAGCACTCACTGGTTCCACGACCACATGCTCGATTTCACCGCGCAGAACGTCTACAAGGGCAACGCGGCGATGATGAACTACTACAGTGCCCTCGACCGCGGCAATGAATCGGTGAATGACGGCGTCAACCTGCGCCTCCCCAGCGGCAGCGCCTTGCCCTGGGGTAACCGCGACTACGACGTCAACCTGATGTTTGCCGACAAGGCGTGGGATAAGAACGGTCAACTGTGGTTCAACCCCTTCAACACTAACGGCTTCCTCGGTGACCAGGTGTTGGTCAACTGGAAGTGGAAACCGACCCTGGACGTGCGCGCCCGCAGCTATCGCTTGCGCATGCTCAATGGCTCAGTGTCGCGCTACTTCAAAATGGCGCTGGTGCGCGAGATCAAGGGCACCAGCGGCGAGTTCCAAGGGCCTGCCGGGTCGGGTGTGTCGTATGCCCGGGTGCCGTTCCACATGATTGCCAACGACGGCAATATCATGGAACACAGCGTGCCGTTCGACGGCAGCATGGACCTGGATGCCGACGGTGATAAACAGAACCACAACGCGATTCTGCCAACCCTGGGCATCGCCGAGCGTCACGACATCATCGTTAACTTCTCGAAAAACGGGATCAAACCAGGCGACAAGCTGTTCTTCGTCAACCTGCTGGTGCACGAAGACGGCAAGGGTCCGGCAGAACCCGTCGCCCTGGCTGACGTGCTGTCCGAGAAATACCGGGCGATCCTCAAGCAAACCAGCAAGGGGCCAAAGTGGGAGGACGGTGATCCGGCGGTAGGCAAGGTGTTGCAACTCAACGTCAAGGCTTACACCGGTCAGGACCTGGCCATGGACCCGGCCGCTTATGAACCGGCCAAACCGGGCAAGGCTGAAGGCCTGTTTATGATCCCGCTGAAGATTCACTACGACAATGCTGCTGACAAGGCGCTGCTGGCCAAAGCCCGTCACCGCACCTACACCTTCGGCCGTTCCGACGGCACCGATGAAGCGCCCTGGACGATCAAGACCGACGGAGGCTACGGGTTTCGCATGGACCCGCGCCGGCTGAACACCGCGATCAAACTGGCCAGCGGTCCGACCGACGCCGGCGTCACGGGTTTCGGCACGCTGGAAGTGTGGCTCATCAAGGGCAATGACACGGGCTGGGGCCACCCGGTGCACGTGCACTTCGAGGAAGGGATCATCCTCAGTCGTGGCGGCAAGCCACCACCGGAATGGGAAAAATGGGCACGCAAGGACGTGTATCGCGTCGGTTCGGAAAAGGATGGTACGGACAATGTCGAGATTGCGATCCAGTTTCGCGAATTCGCCGGCACCTACATGGAGCACTGCCACAACACGCAACATGAGGACAACTCCATGTTGCTGCGGTGGGACCTTGAGAAACCGGGGCAAGTGAAGTTGATGCCGACTCCGTTGCCGAGCTGGGATGGCGTGCGCTACGTGAACTCCGCCGCGCTGCCAACCTTCCGCACTGGCGACGGCCACGGCACCAAAGCAGAGGTCACACCATGATCCGCAGGGGAGCCGACATGACATCACGTACGCCGCGCTCCCGCGCCCTGGGCATGCACCTGATTTTGCTGCTGGTCACCTGTGTGCTGGCCGCTTGGGTGCTGCTCGCTCATGAAAGTACACCGTCGCCGACGGAGTCGGCGACACCCTGGGGCGGCGATTACTTCCCCAACACCTTGCTGACCGATCAGGACGGTCGGCAGGTGCGTTTCTTCGATGATTTGATCAAGGACAAAGTGGTGGTGATCAATTTCATCTTCACTACGTGCAGCGACTCCTGCCCGCTGGAAACCGCGCGCCTGCGCCAGGTGCAACAGTTGCTGGGGGACCGGGTCGGCCACGACATCTTTTTCTACTCGATCAGCATCGACCCGTTGAGCGATACACCGCAAGTGCTCAAAGCCTATGCGCAGCGTTTCAAAGTCGGGCCGGGCTGGCAATTTCTCACCGGGGAATTTGAGGCCGTCACTGACCTGCGCAAAAAACTCGGGCTGTTCATCGAAGGCGTCGACAACGGCCGCAGCAAGGACCATAACCTGAGCCTGATCGTCGGCAACCAGACGACAGGCCGGTGGATGAAAGCTTCACCTTTCGAAAACCCGTGGATCCTGGCCGATCAGTTGGCCAACACGCTGCAGAACTGGAAGCAGCCCAGCGTTGAAGAAAACTACGCGAATGCGCCCGAGATTCGCCCGCCGAGCAACGGCGAAGAACTGTTTCGCACCCGTTGCGCGTCGTGCCACAGCCTGGGTCCGATGGACGGGCAGGGCATCGGCATGCGCAGCATCGGCCCGGACCTGATCGGCGTCACTCGCCTGCGTGATCCGGCCTGGCTGAGTCGCTGGATTCGCGAGCCGGACCGCATGCTGGCGGAAAAAGACCCGATCGCGCTGGAGCTGTTTGAGCGTTTCGACAAAATCCCCATGCCCAACCTGCGCCTGGATGAGAGCGCGGCGCAGTCCATCGTGGGTTTTTTGCAGGAAGAAACCGATCGTCAGCAACCGCTACAGGCGGCGCAAACGCAATAGCGGCTAAATACTATCAGTGGGGCCGTCAGTCTCGATCAATGCCACCTACACTGATCCGAAACGCGGCTGAAAAGGCTGGATGCAAGGCATCCGGGAAGGTCCTATGCAGATACCAGAACAACAAAAAATACCTGCGCCGGCTATGTCGGCAGCAGAAAGCAAGGGCTGGCGAGGACAGTTCAACTTGCTGCGCTGGTTTTCCCTGGGCAGCTTTTTCATCATCGCCGCCGTGGCGCTGGGGTTGGGCTACGTGTCCACGCGTTTCGTCGTCGATGAGAGCATCGAGCGTGATTCCATGCTGACTGCGCAGTTCATTCAGGCCATTGGTGATGCAGAAATTCGCCATGCCGGCATCACCCTGCAAAGAACCATGGGTGAAATGCTCGATCCGCGCGATGACATTGCCTATCCCGACGTAGATCCGGCGGCCCGTGCCGCTGCCCGCATAGAGTTTCTCGATCATGTCGCACACCTGCCGGACACGCTGTTGGCGGTGGTGTACGCCCTGGATCGCACCGTGGTCTGGTCGACCAATGCGCAAATGATTGGCATGCGCGTCGAAGGTGATGAGGAACTGGACGAGTCTTTCGAAATGAAGGAGCCCGTGTCCACCAGCTACCACGAAATCGATGAGGAACGTCCCGAGCAGCAACTGCTGCGCGAGCCTGAATATCTGTTCATCGAGAACTACATCCCGATGTTCAATGCCGACAAAAGCAAAGTGATCGCCATGGTGGAGATCTACAAGGAACCTGTGGACCTGGTGGAACGCATCCAGCGCGGCTTCAAGTCGATCTGGCTGGCAACCCTGCTCGGCGGCCTGGCCATCTACCTCGGACTGTTCTGGATTGTGCGGCATGCGGCCATGCTGCTGCAGAGCCAGCAGAAACAACTGATCAGCAACGAGACCTTCGTCGCGCTGGGGGAAATGTCCTCGGCAGTGGCCCACAGCTTGCGCAATCCGTTGGCCAACATTCGTTCCAGCGCCGAACTGGCTCAGGAAATCGCCAGCCAGAACGCGCAGAAGAACATCGGCGACATCATCAGTCAGGTCGACCGCATGTCGCGCTGGGTTCGGGAGTTGCTGGTGTCATTGCGACCCATGAACGACGACTACGAAACGGTAGACCTGGTGCTGGTCATCGACGACACGTTGAGTGCGTTTGACGCGCTGATTAAACGCTCCAGCATCGACGTGCGTTTCATCCCTCAGAGTTGTCCGCCGGTCGTCAGCCAACAGGTGTTGCTCACGCAAATTCTTAATAGCCTGTTTGCCAATGCCCTGGAAGCCATGCCCAAGGGCGGCGTGCTGAGTATCGATATCGAAACGCCGCAGCCCGGACTCGTGCGCATGACCCTGAGCGATACCGGCAAGGGCATGACCACACAGCAAGAACAAATGGCCTTCAAGCCGTTTTTCACCACCAAACAAGGAGGGTTGGGCGTGGGCCTGGCCCTGGTCAAAAGAATAATGGAGCGTTTCCAAGGCTCGGTCGAATTGACCAGCCGAGAGCAGGAAGGAACCCGCGTTTGTCTCAATTTTAAAGTGGCAACGGGAGGGGTATATGGAGCACAGCATTCTGCTGGTCGAGGATGATGAACTCCTCGCCGAGAATATTCAGACCTACCTGGAGCGCAAGGACTTCGAGGTGACGGTCTGCCACTCGGCTGAGGACGCGCTGGACCAATTGGGCACTTTCGTCCCGGACGTGGTGCTGACCGATAACTCGCTGCCGGGCATGAGTGGTCACGACCTGATCCAGAAGCTGCGCATCAGCGCGCCGGATCTGAAAGTGATCATGATGACCGGCTATGGCAACGTTGAAGACGCCGTGGTGGCGATGAAAGAGGGCGCTTTCCATTACGTCACCAAACCGGTGGCGCTGCCGGAGCTCAAGCTGCTGCTGGACAAGGCCCTGGCTACCGATCGAATGGAACGCACACTGTCGTTCTATCAGGAGCGCGAAGCGCAGAAGTCAGGGGTGCAGGCATTGATCGGCGTATCGGCACCGATGCAGTACTTGAAAAGCACCATTGGCCAGTTAATCGACGCCGAGCGGCGCATGGCCAATACCGATCTGCCACCGGTGTTGGTGGAAGGCGAGACCGGCACCGGCAAGGAACTGGTGGCCCGTGCGTTGCACTTCGACGGCCCGCGCAGCAAAGGTCCGTTCATTGAATTCAACTGTGCCTCGATTCCTTCCAACCTGGTGGAGTCAGAGCTGTTCGGTCACGAGAAGGGCGCCTTCACCGACGCCAAGGACCGCCGCGTCGGGCTGGTGGAAGCGGCCGACGGCGGGACGCTGTTTCTCGATGAGGTCGGCGAGATGGACCTGTTGCTGCAAGCCAAACTGCTGAAGCTGCTGGAGGACCGGACGATCCGCCGGGTCGGCTCGGTGAAGGAGCGCAAGGTCGATTTGCGGGTGATCAGCGCCACCAACTGCAACCTTGAACAAATGGTCCAGCAGGGCAAGTTCCGCCGCGACCTGTTCTTCCGTTTGCGGATTATCTCGATCAAGGTGCCGCGCCTGTATGCCCGTGGCGCAGACATCCTGCTGCTGGCTCGGCACTTCCTGGCGGTCCACGGCAAACGCTATGGCAAACCGAACCTGTATTTCAGCGATCAGGCCGAGGAACTGCTCCTCAGCTACAGCTGGCCGGGCAACGTGCGCGAGTTGCGAAACATGCTTGAGCAAACCGTGTTGTTGGCCCAGAGCGACACCATCGCCGCCCATCAATTGAACGTGTGCCTGAGCCTGGTGGATGAGCCGCTGTTGTTCCAGCACGAGCCGCAACACTGCGAGCCACGTCCGGTCTACAACGGCACCGAGTCCATGAACCTGCCGGAAGTGGAGCGCGACATGGTGCGCAAGATGCTCGACAAGACCGACTGGAACGTCACCAAATCCGCACGGCTGCTTGGCCTGAGCCGCGACATGCTGCGTTACCGGATCGAAAAACTCGGCCTCGCGCGCCCGGACAAACGCCAGTGGTAGGCCTTATTGCATCAATGGCCCCTGACGGCTGAGGCACGCGAGCAGGCACGTGGGGTCGAGGGCTTCTTCGTTCACGTAGACACCGCGTTGCTGATCGTAGGAGCGGATGAACACTCGAACCGTGGCATCCGCTACCGTCGGCAATCTTGAGTCGTAGAACTCATGCTGGCTCGAAATGGGGATGAAGTCCTGAGGCGCTGTCGGGATGTACGACCCTGGCGGCACCGTGCTCAGTGACGGTGGCACGGGGTGAGCGAAGGGTTGGTCGGCCCCGTAATAGTTGAACTCACTGCTGTAATCGCTAGTGGGTGTCAGGCTGTCGTCCGCGTGAGCACCGGTTGTGGTGATCAGGCAGAGGGCGAGCAGTAGCCTCAGATCGGTTGTTTTCATGGCAGCACCTGCGAAATCGGTTTTTCCCGCATTTCCCCAAGGTCATTAACTATAGCTCCCGTACGAGCGCGTGTTCGCGATGCCCGGATTACAAGATTTGAACAAAGACTGAATGGGGTTTTTCGAAACCCTGATCTAGACTCGTGCCGGTCAATCAAGACCCCCGTCTGGAGCGCGCAATGGAAATGCCGACAAAAGAAAAAGCCATCGCCAGCAACCGCGATGCCTGGAATGACTCCGCCCGACACCACAAAGACACCCCCGAATGGCAGGCCCGTTTGACGGCTGTTGGTAATAGGGATTTTTGCTGCATGGACGACACCCTCCGAGGTTTGCTGGAGCAGGTCGGTGTCGACGGCAAAGACGTGGTGCAACTGGGCTGCAACAACGGCCGCGAAAGCCTTTCGTTGTTTGCGCTGGGTGCCCGCAGCGTCGTAGGCGTCGATCAGTCCGAGGCTTTCCTCGATCAGGCGCGGGAACTGGCGTCACGCTCGCCCCATGCGCCTGAGTTCATCGAGGCAGACATCCATCACTTGCCGACTGAACTTCATGGCCGCTTCGACGTGGCCCTGATCACCATCGGCGTGTTGAACTGGATGCCGGACATCGCCGAATTCTTCCGCCATGTCGCACAAACCCTCAAGCCCGGTGGCAGCCTGGTGGTGTACGAAACCCATCCCTACCTGGAAATGTTCGACCCCGAGTCCGCCGATCCGTATCGGCCGGACAGCTCGTACTTTCGCAGCGAACCTTTCGTGCAGGACCAACCGATCGTCTACGAAGGCAAAGTCGACCAGCAGGCAGCTTCGTCCTACTGGTTCGTCCACACCCTGGGCGCCATCTTCACCGGCGCCATCGACGCCGGATTGCAGATCAGCCACTTCAAGGAGTACCCGCATTCCAACCGCGAGGAACTCTATGATCGGTATGAGCAGCAAACGGTGCAGCTGCCGTTGTGTTTTACGTGGGTGGCGGTGAAGCGAGCAGTCTAGTCAGAAGAGTCTCTCAGAGAGTCGAGTGATTGACCGAATGACCCGGCTGCGCGCAGAGATCAATGCCAAGGGCGTGAATGACCTTTAAAACCGTATCGAAACGTGGTTTTGCACCTGGTGCGAAGGCCTTGTACAGGCTTTCGCGGCCCATACCCGAATCCTTGGCTATCTGTGTCATTCCACGCGCTTTCACCACATAGCCGATAGCGCGAAGAAATTCTTCGTTGTCGCCGTCTGCGAGCACTTGCGAAAGATACTCGCTGATGGCTTCGTCACTGTCCAGCAGAGCCGCCATATCGAAAGTAGTCAAAGTCTGGCTCATGTTTACACCTCCTTCGCCAATTTTTTCGCCCGCCTGATGTCGGCGGTTTGCGAAGATTTGTCACCACCCGCCAACAGCACAATGACGACGCTATTTCGCATAGTGAAGTAGACCCGATAGCCTGCACCGACGTCCACGCGCATTTCGGAAACACCATCACCCACCGGTTTGATATCGCCCAGATTACCCGCAGAGGCACGATCAATGCGACGAGCGATGGCTAACTTCGCCCGCAAGTCACGAACTGAGGCATGCCATGTCGCGAAGATCATAGTTTGTTGAATAAGATAATTCATGGCTCAAATGTATCCATGTGGATACGAATGAGCAGTCAGGCAATTCCTTGGTTGTGTATGTTTTTTCCCTGAAGTGTGTGGGCTATGGGCTGTCTGAGCGGACCTATTCGCGGTGCCGCTGCCGTCCGCTATCCTTGCTCCACGTACATCGAACGGTTTCCCCCATGCTTTCGGTCCAAGGCGTCTTCAAAAGCTACGCCACTCCCCAGGGCCCACTGCCGGTTCTGCAAGGTGTCGACCTCATATTGAAACCCGGCAGCAGCCTGGCGTTGATGGGGGAGTCGGGCAGTGGCAAGAGCACTTTGCTGCACCTGATTGCCGGGCTGGACAAGGTCGATCGCGGCAGCATCCGCAGCGGTGAGCATCGGCTGGAGCAGATGAGCGAAGGGCAACTGGCAAACTGGCGGCGGACCGAAATCGGCCTGGTGTTTCAGCAGTTCAACCTGATCGGCAGTTTGCGCGTGGAGGACAATCTGGCATTCCAGGCGCGATTGGCGGGGCGCCACGATCCGCGCTGGCAGGCGCATCTGGTGCAACGTCTGGGCTTGGCTGATTTGCTGCAGCGTTATCCGGAACAGTTGTCCGGCGGCCAGCAGCAACGGGTCGCGTTGGGCCGTGCCCTGGCGTCGCAGCCGAAACTGCTGCTGGCCGACGAGCCCACCGGCAGCCTCGATGAAGCCGCCAGCGATGAGGTCTTGAAGTTGTTGCTGGAGTTGCTCGACGACAGTCCCACCACCTTGTTGATGGTCACCCACAGCCCGCGGGTTGCCGCGCGGTTGGCAGAGAAAGTGGTGCTCCACGGTGGTCGTCTGGCTGGCGCGGACGAGCGCTGAAGTGCGGGTCTTTCGCGAGACACTGCGGGCGCTGCTCAGTCATTGGCGGCAACATCCGGTGCAGTTTTTCAGTGTACTGACCGGGCTCTGGCTCGCCACCAGCCTGCTGACCGGCGTGCAGGCGCTGAATAGCCAGGCGCGTGAAAGCTATGCCCGGGCCAGTCAGTTGATTGGCGGCGAACCCCAGGCCAGCCTCAGTTCACCCAGTGGCGCAACCTTCTCCCAACACGTGTTTGTCGACCTGCGCCGTTTGGGTTGGCCGGTGTCGCCGGTCCTGCAAGGCCGGGTGACGCGCAAGGGCCATGAAGACCAGCGCTTGCAGCTGATGGGGATCGAGCCGGTGTCGCTGCCCGCCGGTTCCTCTGTGGCCGGGCAGGCGTTGGCGATTGAGCAGGTTGTCGAGTTTTTCAGCCCGCCGGGCAGTACCTGGATTTCGCCGCAGACGTTGCAGGCTCTGGGTCTGCACGAGGGCGAACGCCCGGTGACTTTGAGTGGTCAGGCATTGCCGCCGCTGCATGCCCAACCCGATATGGCCCCCGGTATGTTGTTGGTGGACATCGGCTTCGCCCAGCAGATTCTCGGCCTGCCGGATCAGCTCTCACGCCTGCTGCTGCCGAAGGATTTCACCGCGACCCTGCCTGAGCAATTCAAGGGGCAACTGCAGCTCAAAACCAGCGGTGAAGAGAACAATTTGTCGCGCCTGACCGAAAGCTTTCACCTGAACCTCGATGCGCTGGGTTTTCTGTCATTCGTGGTCGGCCTGTTCATCGTCCACGCCGCGATCGGCCTGGCGCTGGAACAACGCCGTGGCTTGCTCAGAACCCTGCGCGCCTGCGGTGTTAGTGCACGGATGTTGATTGCCTGTCTGGCGGTTGAGCTGGGCGGTCTGGCGTTGATCGGCGGACTGGTCGGCGTCGCCAGCGGCTACCTGCTGGCCAGCGTGCTGTTGCCCGACGTCGCCGCCAGCCTGCGCGGGTTGTACGGCGCCGAAGTGGCGGGGCAGTTGAGCCTTAGTCCGTGGTGGTGGCTCAGCGGCGTCGGCCTGAGTCTGTTGGGCGCGTTGTTGGCGGGGGCCAACAGTTTATTGCGGGCCGCGCGCCTGCCTTTGCTGGCTCTGGCCGACCCGCAAGCCTGGCATCAGGCTCACGCGCGCTGGTTGCGGCGCCAGGGTTGGGTCGCCGCGATCGCCGCGGTGATCGCACTGCTGGCGTTGATCTTTGGCGACAGCCTGAGCAGTGGCTTCGTGCTGATGGCGGCACTGTTGATCGGCGCTGCGCTGGCGTTGCCGGTGGTGCTCAACTGGGTGTTGAACCGGGTGCTGCATCGCAGTCGTTCGGTGCTCGGGCAATGGTTTCTCGCCGACTGCCGCCAGCAACTGCCGGCCCTGAGCCTGGCGTTGATGGCGCTGTTGTTGGCACTGGCGGCGAACATTGGAGCGGGCAGCATGACGGCCGGTTTTCGTCAGACCTTCAGCGATTGGCTCGAACAACGCCTGACCGCCGAGCTGTACGTTAATCCGCGAAATCCGGACCAGGCCAGAGAGCTGCAAACCTGGCTCAAGCAGCAACCCGGACTCACGGCGGTGCTGCCCAACTGGCAAGTGTCAATCCAGTTGCAAGGCTGGCCAGCGGACGTCTTCGGCGTGATCGATCACCCGACGTATCGCCAGCATTGGCCGCTGCTGGAAGCCTTGGGCGACGACCCTTGGGACCGACTGGCCAAGGACGACGCACTGAT
Source organism: Pseudomonas sp. PMCC200344 (assembly GCF_030053095.1). Classification (NCBI taxonomy): domain Bacteria; kingdom Pseudomonadati; phylum Pseudomonadota; class Gammaproteobacteria; order Pseudomonadales; family Pseudomonadaceae; genus Pseudomonas; species Pseudomonas sp. PMCC200344. The sequence continues at coordinate 2,465,869 of NZ_CP125618.1, forward strand.
GCTCAGCGAACAACTGGCCCGTCGGCTGAAGGTGCGCCTTGGCGATCACTTGACGATTTCCACACCCAATGGCACATGGTCTCCACGGATAGTCGGCATCTACGCCGACTACGGCAATCCCAAGGGCCACATTCTGGTCAACGTCAACCATCTGCTGCGCGGCTGGCCGCAACTGACACCCAGCCGTTTCAACCTGCGCATCGACCCGACATTGATCCCTGCCTTCCAGACCGCGCTGCAAACCCGCTTCACGCTGGAGGACAGCCGCATCGTCGACCAGGCCCGGCTCAAGGGTTGGTCCACGCAAGTGTTCGAACGCACCTTTGCCGCGACCGCCGCGCTCAACAGCCTGACCCTCTGTGTGGCGGGCGTGGCGCTGTTCATCAGCCTGTTGACCCAAAGTCAGAGCCGCCTCGGGCAACTCGCACCGCTGTGGGCGCTCGGCGTGACTCGCCGGCAACTGATGCTGCTCAATCTCGGGCAGACCTGGTTGTTGGCGGTGCTGACCCTGGTGCTGGCGTTGCCGTTGGGGATCGCGCTGGCGTGGTGCCTGGACACGGTGATCAACGTTCAGGCCTTCGGCTGGCGCTTGCCGCTGCGGGTGTTTCCGCTGCAACTGTTGCAGTTGATGGGGTTGGCGCTGTTGGCGACTTTGTTGGCGTCGGCGTGGCCGCTGTACTCGCTGTACCGCACGCAACCGGCGGATCTGCTGAGGACGTTTGCTCATGAAGATTAAGGTTGGCGTGTTGCTATTGGCGTTATTGAGCGGGTGCGATAACTCGGCGCCTGTTGAGAAAGGCTTCGCGGGGCTGGGTCATCAGGCCGCCGCGTTTACGCCGGTGGTGCCCGGTCGGGTGTTCAGCTTTCCGGCGGATCACGGTCCTCATGACGGTTTTCGCATCGAATGGTGGTACGTCACCGCCAACCTCAAGGACGATCAGGGACGCGAGTTCGGCGCGCAGTGGACGTTGTTTCGCAGCGCCTTGAAAGCGACGCCCGAAGTAGCTGGCTGGGGTAATCAAGTTATCTGGCTTGGCCACGCGGCCGTGACGTCGGCGACGGTGCATCACGCTGCCGAGCGTTATGCCCGTGGTGGCGTTGGTCAGGCTGGCGTGAGTCTCACGCCGTTCAACGCGTGGATCGATGATTGGCGTTTCAGCAGTCAGGGTTCCGACCCTATGGCGGAGCTTCAACTCAGCGCCCGGGACAAGGATTTTGGCTATCAACTGCGGCTGACCTCCACACGTCCTTTGGTGCTTCAGGGCGACAAAGGCTTCAGTCAGAAATCCGAACAAGGGCAGGCGTCGTACTACTACAGTCAGCCGTTTTTTCAGGCCAGCGGCACGCTGGAAATCGACGGTAAAACATATCAAGTCAGCGGTCCGGCCTGGCTCGACCGGGAATGGAGCAGCCAACCCCTGACCGCCAACCAGACTGGCTGGGATTGGTTTTCTCTGCACCTGGACAGCGGCGAACAGGTGATGCTCTACCGCATGCGGCAGAAGGACGGCGCGCCATACCTCACCGGCACCTGGATCGACGCTCAAGGCCAGACGCAGTTGCTGCACGCCGCCGACATCAGCCTCACACCGCAAGACAACGTCAACGTCGCCGGACGTTCGATGCCGGTGCGCTGGTCGATCAAAATCCCCGACAAACACCTCGACATCACGATCAGCGCGCTCAATCCCAATGCGTGGATGGCTTTGCGCATTCCCTATTGGGAAGGACCGGTGCAATTGAGCGGCAGCCATGGTGGGCAGGGTTATCTGGAAATGACCGGGTATTAAGTCGGAACTCTCGGCAGAGCGATGGCCTCCTAATTTTAGAAGCCCATTCACAGGAGCCCGCCATGAGTGAAGACCTGAAACCGCCCGACCTTGCCTCGTGGCAGCGCCTGTTCGAAGACAAGGCCTACTGGCAACAATCCCCCGACGCCCATTACACCGAATTGCTGCGAGTGGCCGACGACTTGCTGGGGCAGGGCGCCATTGACCTGGAACAGTGGCAAGCCTTGAAGGCCAAGGCCGATCAATCCCATAAAGATTCGCCTGCCGTGAACGTCGCCCAAGAGGTCGACGATCCCGAGGCTTGAGGAGAACCCACATGAAACCGACGACCCCCACTGAACACCCTGACGAACCGCGGCCACCGGGAGAAGTCGAGCGCGACAACGACGCTCTGCGCCCGACCGATCCGACCCGGCGTAAGGAAAGCGGCAAGGGTACAGAAAGCGGTGAATCCACCGCACAAGAAACTGCGAACACTCCCTGATCAGCGTCTATGCTCATCTGCGCAGAGGGCGCTGGACGGTGGTTCAGCGCTCGTTGCTGCCTCCAATTCACAGGGAATGTACCGCTTATGAAACTTCACGCACTGACCAAAGCCATCACCCTTGCGACCCTGCTGTCTGCCGCCAGTCTTAGCGCCATGGCTGCGGACATCCCGCTGTCTGCCGTTGTGGAGGCGGATCAGGTCACCACCAAAGTTGTCTCGGTCGATGCTGCCAAACATCAGGTCGTACTGGAGGGGCCGGAAGGTCGTCAGGTCCATGTGCAATTGACCGACAAGGCCAAAAACCTCGGCAACTTGAAAGTCGGCGACCAAGTCGAAGTCACAGTTACTAGCGCTGTCGCCGCCTACCTCGACACCGATGTCGACAAAGGCCTGCCAGGCACCGTCGAACGCACTGGCGAAGTCCGCGCAGCTCCCGGCAGCGACAACCCGGGCGGCGAAGCCTACCGTCAGGTGCAGGTCCAACTGAAAATCACCAAAATCGACGTGAAGAAAAACCAGGTAACCTTCGAAAACCCCGCCGGCCAGTCCAAGACCGTTGACGTCGTAAGACCCGAAGTTCAAGCGAAATTGAAAGATCTGAAAGTTGGACAGAGTGTCGTTGTGACCTATACCGACATATTGACAGTGACCAGCAAGCACTGAAGTTGAGTATTAGCTCTATATGTTGCTTGTACAATTTTTATGTATAAGAGCAATCAGTTTTAATGGTCTAACTGGTGAGTTTTGGTGGTCTGCAAAATAGTATTTTGGCCGACATTTAATCGAAAGTTGTTTCGGTAAATTTCATGTTCATATACGCGGACATATTCGAAAACTTCAATTAAAATACTTCCCGTTCGCCCAGTGTCAGGGCTCTTTACCGGTGCATGGATTGCCAGGCCATTACACTGGGCGAACACCTTATCGACGTGCGATACACACTTGCAGCAATACGTTGTCCCCCTGAACACCGCCTCCCGTTTGCCATTCCGCTACCTCAAGCACACCTCCAAACTGATCCGCAAACTCGGCAACTCCGATCTCGCCCTGCAACACAACAAAGTCATCAACCTGAAACTGACCGTCGCTTCGATGGACGGCGTCGTCATCGGCCCTGGCGATTATTCTTGCAAACGCGGTTATGTCGAAGGCATGGAGCTGTCATTTGGTGAAGCCCGCAGCGGCATTGGTGGCGGGATCTGCCAACTGAGCAACCTGATTCACTGGATGGCGATTCACTCGCCATTGGTCGTGGTTGAGCGGTCGAACCACAGCTTCGATCCCTTTCCTGACGAGGGGCGGGTACTGCCATTCGGCTCGGGTGCAGCGATCTTTTACAACTACATTGACCTGGTGCTGCATAACCCTACCGATCGTTATTTTCAGTTGAAGCTCAATGTCGTCGAGCAACAGTTGGAAGGGGAGTTGTTATGCGATCAGGCGAGAGGGTTTCGGTATCACGTTTATCAACTTGGGTATCGGTTTGTGCGAGACGGTGGACGGGTTTTTCGGGAGAACGAGATATGGCGGGAGGTCAGGAGCAAGGGGCAGGAGAGTCAGGTGCTGAAGAGTGAGCGGCTTTATAAGAATCGGGTGGTGGTTAAGTATGAGGTTGAGGAAAGTGTGCTGACTTGAAATGCATAAAACGGGCGATCATTAGATCGCCCGTTTTTTTGGGGGCGTCGGGTGGAAAGTTTTTCATGGTGAAGCTCTTGAATCAACGGAACCGCAAGGCGGCATTTGCATGCCTTGATCGTGCTCGGTCTGTCAAAACTGATCGCTGAGATTGCAGCGGCAGTATTGCAACAATATTGACGGTTCAATTCCTGAAATAAAGTTCATCCAGTTGTCGTCTCCGAATCAGCAGGTATTCCTCCCAGACCTTGGGGAAATCCTCATCCTTGGTGAATGGGAACGTCAGATAAATATGCTTGCCTGTCACGATTTTCCCTCAGAAGTAGATCTGCCCCCTTTAAAGCAAAAAGGGGACAGATTTGAATGGCACTTACTTAGCTGCTAACCACTTGAGCTGAAAGCAAAAAATGAAGAAGGGCTGGTCTTGGTCTACGGTGATAGTTGCGAACACACCCCGACGAACCAAGGACACAGCCCCAAATGAATCGTAGACGTGAAATTCTCCAGCATCAACAGCAACGTTTTCATCGACACGCTTCGGACTGTGATGCCTATGCGTTTTTCAATCTCCTCACGTCTCCCGAGCTCTTACAGCGCGTCGAGTCTGCACTGCCGGAATATCGGGAGCGTCTGTTTCCGCCGACTGAAACGCTGTCCATGTTTCTGGCTCAAGCAATGAGTGCCGACCGTTCCTGCCAGAACGCCGTCAACGACTTGTCGATTAAACGGTCATGTGGCGGCATGAAGCCCAGTAGCACTCGCACGGGCGCCTACTGCAAAGCCAGAAAACGCCTACCTGTGGAAATGGTTTCTACGCTGGTCAGGCACACCGGTGCTTCGATAAGTGATAACGCACCCTCGTCGTGGCGCTGGATGGGACGGCCTGTACGGTTGGTGGACGGCACGACGGTCAGCATGCCCGACACTGCGGCCAATCAGGGTGCCTATCCGCAGTCACGCGGCCAGAAAGTCGGTCTTGGTTTTCCCCTGTGTCGCGTGGTTGGCATCGTTTGCCTTTCCAGCGGCGCCGTCTTGGATGCCGCCCTTGGGCGCTTCCGAGGCAAAGGCGGCGATGAGCAAACGCTGCTCAGATCAATGCTCGACACGCTGAAAACAGGCGACATTTTATTGGGCGACGCTTACTACGCTACCTACTTCTTGCTGTGTGAGTTGCAACGAAGAGGTGTCGATGGCGTGTTCGAACAATACGGTGCTCGACGGCGCAGCACGGACTTTCGCCTAGGGCAAAGTCTGGGTTCGGAAGATCACCTGATCGAATTGAAAAAGCCTGCAAGAAGACCGCCGTGGATGAGTCAAACGCATTACGAACAGGCGCCTGAAAGACTGACAGTGCGAGAGCTGAAGGCGGGTGGAAAGACTTTGGTCACCACGTTGCATTGCCCGAAGCAGACACCCAAAACAGCTCTCAAATCGCTGTACAAGGGTCGATGGCATGTCGAGTTGGATCTGCGCAATCTCAAAGCTACGCTAGGACTTGGAAAGTTAAGCTGCAAAACCCCAGGCATGGCAGTCAAGGAGTTATGGGTCTATCTGTTGGCACACAATCTGATCCGAATGCTCATGGCGCAATCGGCTCTGTTAGCGGATTGCTTGCCTCGCGAACTGAGCTTCAAACACAGCCTTCAGCTATGGCTGGCTTTGCGACAATATGGCAGCCCCGAAGACGAGGATGGCCTGTCGAATTTATTGATGTTGATTGCTCAGAGGCGCGTCGGGAATCGGCCTGGTCGTATCGAGCCGCGAGCCATAAAACGAAGACCTCAAGCCTACCCCTTACTGACCAAACCGCGTCGGTCAGCAAGGGCAGATGTCAGGAAAAATGGGCACGCAAAACATGTTAAGTAAGTGCCATTCAGATCTGTCACCTTTTTCGTGCGCATGAAAGCGACCGCTCGGTTTTCACACAACGCTAGCACGATTCAGATTGCTCATATGTCCGATGCCGGCGGCCTTCAAACGGCTGACCAGATCTTCGCGTGCTGCTCGCCCACCCGATCGGACATATTCAAGTTCCGATGCGGTGATCAATACCATCGAAACCAACCTGACCGGAGATAACGGCATGTCATCCAGTCGGGTCTGGAAATCCGGTTCCAGGGCTCCCAGCAGGACGCCGGTGCTGTCGTCCTCGGTCACGAAGATTTTGGGGAGTTGATCGCTCATGTGGTGCGACAGGCTGAACCCGGGAATTTCGAGAGATAGCGTACCGTACTGATCGAGTCGTTCGGTGACTCCTCCAGCGTCAGCCACCGTTTTGGCAACGTGCTCCAACAGTTCGAATGCCCAGCTGTTTTTTAATGGATCGACGTCACCAAGTGAACCACGTGCGTGCTCGGGTATTTCAGCTGTTTCCATGAACAACTCCATCTCGAAACCATTGCCCATTCCTTCAACTCCATCGAATGGGTCCGACAGGCCGTCGGTGGCAAGGAGTATCGAGTCACCACGGCGAACCACCCGGTAGGCCTGACGAGTCGAGGGCCAGTCAGGGCCACCTCTGAAACTCGGACTGATCATATAGGCAATGACGTCCCGCTCGACCGTGCCGACAGAGCGCCAATGACGATCCAGGCACGCTTCGCCGGCGAGTCGCGCCGCCAGATTGGCCGCTTCAGCCTCGTTGATTTGCGGTTCGGCCCGGAGGTCTTGGGTGACAGGGCTTCTCAGTAAGTCGAGAAGCTTCTTAAAGAAATTCATGTGCGTTCCTTGCCGGGTGTTGGCATTGATGTGAAAACGCGGAAGCAGTGTGTGCTTCCACTTCAACGGTTTTTTTGGGGCTAATGGCCAGGCAACTCAAAATTCCACCGCCTCAATCGTCCATTCGCCCAGCACGTTCTTCGTGACGTATTGAGTCTGCACAAACACGCCATACGCTTCGAGGTAGACGTAAAGGTTGGTGGCGTATTGATAAGTATCTTTCGTGCAACTGAGTACCTTGGCCGTCCCGGTCAAACTTGGGTGATACGTGCTGGCCGGCTTCTGCGACTCCACCTCGCAACTGTATCTGTTGTCGACCGGCACCAAGGCTCTGGGACCTTTCCCGCCGTTGCCGTAACGGAACTGCATATCTTGCGCCGTGTATCGCAGCAGTGCGCCGACTGGCATGTTCACCCAATCACCCTCGAAGCTGAGGTTCGTGATCGCGTTATCCTCGATCGTTATCTCACCTGCACGAGTGCTGAATTCACTTTCAGCCAGGTCAATCAGGCCCCGGAAAGTGACTTTGGCCCACTGACTTCCTCTGCCTTTAAAACGCTCCGTCAGTTGTTTACTCGTCTCGTCAGAAAGGTATTTCGAGTCGCGCCCGTTAAGCCGTACACCTTCATCTGAATACTGCCTTGGCTCGGACTTATCCGTGAACACGCGGCGCAAGTGTTGAATGCTTTTCTCCGGTTTGGGCATATTCAATGCCTCAATGGCTCTCAACACCGGGACGGCAACGGCGGGGACCGGCAATTCGAAGGGAGACTGCTCGCGTCCTTCAAAGTGTTTGTATTGATCCAGCGATTGCGGCTTGCCACAGGCCACCTGAAAAAGCTGACGCTCATCGGCGCTGAGGCTTTGCAAGCCGATGGCTTCAACTTCCGTTTGAACCGCTCCATTGATCACGCGGCTGCGCGCATCAAGATAGAAATGGCTTAACGCGGTCAGTTGTTGCAGGGTGCAGTTGGCCATCCAGCGCTGGCGCGCCTGACCATACAAGACGTTTTTTGAGCCGGGCAGCAACAGTTCGGCGGGAAGTACCCGAGCAGTCCAGAAAGTCACCTCATCACCTTTTACTTTCAGGCTGCTGCGGTTGATCATCTGCCAGTCCTGATGTTCGGGGGCCGAGAACACGCGCCATTGAGGCGGTGTTGTCTGGGCGCACACCTGCTTCAACTGCACGCTTTGCAGGTACTGGCTCTTTTGTTCCGCAGGCAATTGCCAGGATTCCTCTGAACGCCCCCGCGGTTTAACGGCGAATAGAGACATCCGCGCTTTGCTGCGGTAAGCCATTTGCGCATCGGGTTGGCTGCAGTTGGCGTCGAAACGTGCCAGATAGTGGAGTTCCGGGCTGGGGGACGAAGTCACTAAATAGGTGATCCTGTCTCCCTCTCGCACAATCGAACTCGGCTCGGGGGTCTCGAGCATCACACTGTTGAAGACCTCAAGGCCTGGCAGGGCCTCAGGTGTTGTGATTTGAGCGGGCAGGGGCTTTGTCGCTTGGCATCCAGAAAGGATCAAGGCAGCAGTAAGCAGTGAAAAAAAGCTGAAAGGGTGGGACGTGGCATCCATGCAGGTGTACTTCATTGAAAGAGTGATGGCATATCAGCATGAGTGTTGGCTGCCAAATAGGACGCCGCTTGTAGCGACGATAGGGTGTTCGTGCAGCGCGCCCCGGACAAAACAGGCATCTGGATTTCAGGGCTGCTACGCAAATTATGGAGAGGCAAAGATGACTGGACAGGTTTTGAAGTCGAAGTTGGTCAATTTTCTGGTGGCCGATGCCGAGGTGAATTACGACAACGTGGGCGATTTATATTCCATGGCTGAGGCTGGCAATGTGGACGCGTTGGGCGATGTGCTGGAGGTCTTCAAGGAAGCATACGGAGGACTTTGGGTTGGCGGGAAGATGGTGCTGACCCAAACAATGGTTCGTCTGAGTGCCAATGCCATGAACCGACTCGTTCAGGACGGGACGCTGGATATTGAACTCCCACTGGCATTAATCCGAAAGGTCACGATTGAAGGCGGGTTCATGACGAAGATCATCCGTCTGGATACCGGTGCGGGCAGCGTTAAATTCCGGTGCTTTGGTGCGAAGGACGTCGCTGCGCTGATAGAGAAGACAATCCTCTCGCCAACTCGACAGGCCTGAACAAAACAAAAAACCCGCAATTCATCGCGGGCTTTTTTACGACTCAACTCTGATCACTGACTCTTTGGTACATCAAACCCACGCTGCTCAATCACCCGAAACACATCGCTCACATCCTGGATCATGATCCGGGCGATGTTGGTGACGGTGTTTATGTCGTTTTCGGCGTAGTCGGGGAGGCTGGTGCAGGCCATGAGGTTGAGGTACTTGAGGACGGCGCTGAGGCGTTCGCTGACGCAGTTGTGGAGTTCGCGGAGTGGGGCGTCGCTGTCGATGAGGAGGACGGGGTACTCGGTTGCGAATTGGGACATGGGGGTGAAGCGGCGAGGTGGGTTTTGGATTGTCATGGTTCTAGACCTAGAAAGATGAATCACATCCGTCATAACCAATTCACAGTCGGAAATCGGCTGTGTTGTGGCTGACGGTACTTGGTGTCTTCTTTTTAGGGCTGCGAAACCCTGCCGCTGACTGCGTGTTGCTGTCAGCGACGGGGCGAACTATATGCTGCGGTTTTTCCGTCTGCAAACGGGTGTGTAGGACGCCAGGCCGGTTTTGCGGTGATGATGGAGACTGCGATTGGCTGCTTAGCAGTTGTGGTGTCAGAAGTTGTTTAGTGTCAGATCGATCTTGCTTGCTTGCTGGATTTACGGCTGCTGCGCAGCCGAACGCAGGCTTCGCCAGCTGCTACAGGTTTAGGTTGATGTTTAAAAGTTGGGGAGGGTTTGAGGCTGTTTCGCAGCCTAGCGGGGAGCAAGCTCCCTCTCCAAAGATGGTGAATTCCTACGAGATTTTCGGAGCGGAAGATCAAAAGATCGCAGCCTTCGGCAGCTCCTACGCGGGACGGGGAGCCGAAATGACAAAGCCCCGAATCAACGGAGCTTTGGCCTTAAAAAATGTCGCCGTTTACGGTCGCTATCCCGAGCCGTCCGGTTTGGTTTTTTGGTTTTCGGAATGCGAGCCAAGGGAACAACCCCGTCTCCTGCCGACTCAGGGTTCCTGAAACGAGGCATCAGAGTTTTTGTTGGCCGCTGCGAGGACTGTCGTCATGTGAGGCACGGCGTAGGCCTTGTACCAATGATTCATCCCTTCAATGGCTTTCTTGGCGGGGGCAGTGTCGTAGGCTCCGACCAACTCAGCGCTCGCCTGAGCCATCGCAACAAGTATCCGGGCGAGTTCGGGTACGTAGGGAAGATCGCTTCCAGCTTCATGGCGCTGACGAATAATCTGGTAGCGAATGTTCTCTGGCAGTGTCCAGGCACTGATTAGAAATTCCTGAACAGAGTAGTCGACGCCGTTTATTTCCACCGTGGCAGAGCGATGTTCTTCACTAAAACCTGCCGCTTCGATCTGCTCACAGCTGTCGATGACCGTGTTCATCATTTCTCGAATTTGCTGCCAATCAGTTTTCACGCGAATTCCTTTTCAGTTGGGTCTTCAGGTTCTATCGAGCGTGCGAAGCATACATCTGCGCCTCGATCTTTTCCTGCCAAACGCATGAAGGACGGTCCACGATTTCTCCGTAAAACGGTTTCTGAAATCGTGGGCCGCCCCGGTATTTCACGCTTACATGCTGTTAGCCAGTTTCCCACTCGACAACCGACGCTTGTAGGCGCTGTCGCGGTTGGCCAGCCAGAAATACAGCGGTGAGGTGATCAGCAGTCCCACCAACCACGACAAATCAGCCCCATTGATGTGCTCGGAAATCGGCCCGACATACAGCGGCGTGTTCATGAACGGAATCTGCACCACAATCCCGATCGCATACGCCAGCAACGCCTGCGGGTTGTACCGCCCATAAATCTCGCCATCGACCTGGAAGATTGAATCTATAGCTGAGAGTGATAAAGGCTGTAGCAGATATAGCGAATCGATATGGTTAACTGTCATATTTTACAGGTTCGCTTTCGACCTAATTTCATTAGTTTTAAAAAGGACTTGTTAAAGCTTTATTACTAAATATGGATATCTGTCATGACGAATGTTAAATCGATTGGAATAAACGATGTTGTCCCGACTGAATCTTCTAATGATAACTGGAAGGCAAAATTTGAAGTCGAATTGACTGATAGTGAATTTTCTGAAGTCATCAGAAAAGTGAAAATTGAAGGCCATTTTACCGCTACCGGACAACGATATTTTTGGGGGTTTAACCCGGAAGAAGCCCCCAATCATTGGGTGTTTCGCTTGGATTTTACTCACTTCAATTTTCAGCCAGGTATTGATTACAAGGTCGGCTCGGGAGGTTTTGGTGCGCTGTTGATCCAAGGTGGCAATGAGATGATAAGTGGAGGCCTGATCGTCGAAGGCACAATGCGAATCAAAGAAATGGATCCCGATAAAGGCATAGTAAAAGGGCAGTTTTTTAACGTGAGAACCGAGGGAGGGCGGCCTGACGGCACTGAGATGGATCCCGCGTATGCGAGAACTATCAATTTTGGAACCCTGGACGAGAGAGTAGGAGAGTAGAAACGTTGATGGGTACGGGTGACGGCTGATCTCAGGCGTTCCAGCCAGAAACGACAAAGCCCCGAATCATAGGGGCTTTGTCGTTTGAAATTGCGCAGATCTCAAATTGGTACCGCATGTCCTCCTACGCTACTGCTGGGCCTGCACTGAATGCGGATTCTGAGCAACATGCTTCAGCCCCGCCAATGCCCACAGCACCAGCCCAATCAGCGGTACAAACACGATCACCACTATCCATAAGAGCTTGTTGCTCGATTTGCCTTCGGCTTTGCGCACTCTGTTGATTGCCCATAACTCGACCAGCAAAAGAACTGCTGTCAGTACGATCCAGATTGTTTCGAATTGCATTAGTCACCTCCTGATAGTCATTCAGTTAGGTGAGTCGGTGTGGGCGGGGTTCATTAAATTTCGGGGTTTTGTAGCGAGAGCGGGTAAAGCGAAAATGGGTTTGCTCGCGATGGGGGTTTGTCAGCTAAATCAATATTGGCTGTCATGGCCTCATCGCGAACAAGCTCGCTCCCACAGGGGATTGGGGGTTTAGTTAGATCGAGTTGGCGAGTTTTCCGGTTGAGAGGTGGCGTTTGTAGGCTGTGTCGCGGTTGGCTAGCCAGTAATAGAGCGGCGAGGTGATCAGCAGGCCTACTAGCCAGGACAAGTCAGCCCCATTGATATGCTCCGAGATCGGCCCGACATACAGCGGCGTGTTCATAAACGGAATCTGCACGACAATCCCGATCGCATACGCCAACAACGCCTGCGGGTTGTACCGGCCATAGATCCCGCCATCCACCTTGAAGATCGAGCCGATGTCGTACTGACCTTTGTGAATGGCGTAGAAGTCGATCAGGTTGATCGCGGTCCACGGCACCAGCACCACGAGCAGCACCAGCACCATGTCGACGAAGTGGCCGATGAAGTTGGCGGAGGCGCCGACGGCGGCGAAGCAGCAGGCGGCGAGGACGATGATTGAGAGGACGGCGCGGCTCTTGGCGGTCGGGATCCAGCGGTAGGCGAAGGTTTGGACCAGGGTGATCAGCGACAGTACGGCGCCGTAGAGGTTGAGGGCGTTGTGGCTGATGACGCTGAGCAAAAACAGCACGAGCATCAGTGGGCCGATGGAGCCGGTGGCGAGTTTGACGGCGTCCATGGTGTCCATGCCCACGGGTGTGGCGAGGACGGCGACGGCGCCAAAGATGAATGAGAGGCTGGAGCCGAGCACGGTGCCGAGATAAGTGGTCCAGAACGTTGCGGCCACGGGCACGTTGGCGGGCAGGTAGCGCGAGTAGTCGGAGACGTAGGGCGCGAAGGCGATTTGCCAGAGCGCGGCAAGGGAGACGGTGGCGAGCCAGCCGGAGATGTTGAAGCTGCCGCGGGTGAGGAAGTCGGCGGTCTGCACGTGGGTGAAGATGTAGCCGAAGCCCAGCACGATGCCGGCGCCGAGCACCCAGGTGCCGATGCGGTTGAGCACGTGGATGAAGCGGTAGCCGATGATGCCGATGATGCCCGAACCGAGGGCGCCGATGACGATGCCCACCGGCACGGGCACGCTGTCGACCACGCCGTGCAGGGATTTGCCGGCGAGGACGATGTTGGAGGCGAAGAAGCCGATGTACATGATGCCGGCGATCAACACCACCAGCAGTGCGCCGAGCGAGCCGAACTGGGCGCGGCTCTGGATCATTTGCGGAATGCCCATCTGCGGGCCTTGCGCCGAGTGCAGCGCCATCAGCACGCCGCCGACCAGGTGGCCAACGAGGATGGCGACGATGCCCCACACCAGGTTCAGGTGGAACATTTGCACGCCGAGGGCGCCGGTGACGATGGGCAACGGCGCGATGTTGCCGCCGAACCAGAGGGTGAACAGGTCTCTGGTTTTTCCGTGGCGATCTTCGGGCGGCACGTAGCCGATGGTGTGTTTTTCGATGAGCGGGGCGGAGGTTGTTGCTGCGGTAACCATGACGGACTCCAAGGCAATTTGAGTACGTGGACGTACTTCGGTGAGCGCTGCACGGGGGCGACGCTTTTCTTGTTGGAGTTGATGATGTGCGGTGGGGAGTGAGAGATAAATTAGTAAGTTTGTGGGTATAGACGTTAAAAAATGTATGTCGGGTGGGGTGGCTGTAGAGGCTGGTATTACGGCGCCCACGCGCGAACGCAAGCCCGCCGGATGGGGCTTGCCGGTCGCAAACTTGTAGCAGCTGGCGAAGCCTGCGTTCGGCTGCGCAGCAGTCGCAAAATCCGACGACGCGGTGCATCAGGAAAACCGCGGGCGCAGGGTTTACGACTGCTGCGCAGCCGAACGCAGGCTTCGCCAGCTGCTACAGGGATTGGGTTAACAGATCGATTGCAGCATTCGATGGAGCATGGCGTCGCAACCGTTCATTTGCGCCAGGCTGACGAATTCGTCGGGTTTGTGGCCTTGATCCATGCTGCCGGGGCCGCAGACGACGGTGGGAATGCCTGCCGCGTCGAATAGTCCGCCCTCGGTTCCGAAGGCTACGGTGCCGAACTCTCGAGAGCCTGAGAACGCAGCAATCAACTCAGCCGCTTCACTGTGTGCATCGGTCGCTAAACCGGGGTACGCCGACAACTCGCTGAAGCGAATCTCACTCTGTTCACTCACCGCACGCATGCGCGGCAAAACCTGCTGTTCGGCATAGGCCTTCAGCTCCTGCGCAACCTCACTCGGATCATGCGAGGGCAGGGCGCGGATTTCGAAGTCGAAGCGGCAATCGGCGGGGACGATGTTCAAGGCCTTGCCGCCGGAAATGACGCCGGTTTGCACGGTGCTGAACGGCGGATCGAAACGCGCGTCGTGATGCTCGGGTGCTTTGAGCCGGTTTCCGATCCGTCCCAGTTCACCGATCAGTTCAGCGGCGTATTCAATGGCGTTGACCCCGAGCGGGGCGTAGGCCGAATGGCACGCTTCACCGTGAATATCGCAACGCATCGCCAGTTTGCCCTTGTGGCCAAGCACCGGTTTGAGCTCGGTCGGCTCACCAATAATGCAGAGCATCGGTTTGACCGGGCGCTTTTCCAATTCCGACAGCAACGAACGCACACCGAGGCAGCCGACTTCCTCATCGTAGGACAGCGCGATATGCACCGGCACCCGCAGCGTGGCGTTCACCAGCGACGGAACCAACGCGAGCACGCAGGCGATGTAGCCTTTCATGTCCGCCGTGCCGCGACCGTACAGTTTGCCGTCGCGCTCGGTGAGTTCGAACGGCGCAACGGTCCACGGCTGGCCGTCGACGGGCACCACGTCGGTGTGCCCCGACAGGACGATGCCCGGCCGATCCGCCGGGCCAATGGTTGCGAACAGATTGGCCTTGCTGCGTTGCTCGTTGTAGACCAGCTCGCAAGGCACGTCGAAGCGTTCGAGGTAGTCGCGGACGAACTCGATGAGGTGCAGGTTTGATTCGCGGCTCGTGGTGTCGAACGCCACCAACGTTTTCAGCAAATCGAGGCTGTTGCTCATCGGTCGTCTCCGGCGACACCGTAGCCAGGGGATTTGTCAGGGGCCAGGGCGCGGTCGATGTAGTCCTGAACCTGTGGGCGATAGGCGTCCCAGAGTTTCTCCAATTGACCGATTGGATCGTGGTCCGCCCAATCCACCCGCAGGTTGATGATCGGCCAGGTCAACTCGCCGACCACCACCACCGCTGCCGAATGCACTGGTCCGGCTTCGCCGCCCGCCGCGATGGCTGCTTTCATGGCCGCGAGCAGGCGGTCGGTCAGTTGGCCCTCGCCATGTTCAAACGCTTCGACCATCGCTTCGATCACTGCACGGTCCGCCAGCATGTTGCCGGCAGCGACGCATTGATCGCCGGACACGGCATTGTGGTTGCCCAGGGTTTGCGCGCCGCTGAAGTGCGCGGTTTGGCCCAGGTGGTCAATCGCCGTGATCTGGCGATATTGGCTGTAGCCATTGCGGGTCAGGACCTTGTCCAAAGCCTCGGCTGGCGCTAGGCCTTGTTCCATGAGGGCGAGGACTTCCGGGCCGAGCGACGGCAGGGTGATGTTTTGTGTGGAGACGGCGCCGACACCCGGCAGCAGCCAGGGGCAGCGGGCGCCGACGGCGATGCTGGAGGAACTGATCGCAATGCCGAACTGACCGGTTTCGGGGCAACGTGCTGCGATGGAGAAGGTCATGGTTTTGCTCCTTGTATTGCCTTGGCTGAGGTGGTGTCTGAGCTGGCCTCATCGCGAGCAAGCTCTGCTCCTACGGGACAGTCGTCGCACTGAAGATCCGCTGTAGGAGCAAAGCTTGCTCGCGATGGCCGCGATGCGGTGTCCCTGCTTACTCAGGAATCACCGCAATCACATCAATTTCCATCAACCACTGCGGCTGCCCCAGCGCTGAAACCACCAACCCGGTCGAGATCGGAAACACCCCTTTAAGCCACTTGCCCACTTCCTGATACACCGGCTCGCGGTAACGCGGATCGATCAGGTAAGTGGTGGTTTTTACGATATGGCTCAGGTCGCTGCCGGCTTCTTCCAGCAGCTGTTTGACGTTGCGCATGGCTTGCTCGGTTTGCGCTCGTGGGTCACCGAGGCCTACCAGGTTGCCTTCGAAATCGGTGCCGACCTGACCGCGAACATAAACGGTGTTGCCGGCCCGGACGGCCTGGCACAGGTCGTTGTCCAGACTCTGGTTCGGGTAGGTTTCCTTGGTGTTGAACATGCGAATGCGGGTATGGGTTGGCGTGGACATTTGAAGCTCCTAAAGAAAAATGGCTCAAGCGCTGACAGTTGCTTTATGGGCGGCCGGGACGGTTTCAGCCTCGCGCTGCGCGGCGTCGTGGTAGTCGAGGTATGAACGCTGGATGGCGATGTGATCAGCCACGTACTTGGCGTCGTGCCAAACGCCCCAGATGAACGAAGACCCGCGACGGGACTGCCACGGCAGGCCGAGGAAATACACGCCAGCTTCGCTCGACACGCCGCGTTGATGCTGCGGTTTGCCGTTGTCGTCGAAGGCATCAACCTTGAGCCAGCTGTAATCCGTGGCAAAACCGGTGGCCCAGATGATCGAGGTCACGCCGGCCTTGGCCAGGTCGAGTTCAAGAATCGGGTTAGTCACACAGTCTGGATCGGAAAAGGTAATGCGCGCTTCAGGCTCTTCCGGCAGGTCCAGGCCGTTGCGCTCGATGTAGGCGTCAGCCGCGTTGAGCAGCGCCAGATAGTTCTCATCGCCGCGTGCCAGGTTCTCGGCAAGGTTCGATTGAAAAGCCGCTACGCCGCCATTGAACGATTGGGTCAAACCCACCAGCGTCATGCCGCGATGAGCCAGACCACGGAAGTCCACCGTGCGGCCGCCATGTGCACCGCTCACCGCGATGGTCACGTGTTCCCGGCCCGGTTTCATGGCCGCCTGATCCCATTCGCCGAGCACACCCAACCACCAGCAGAAATCACGGTTGCGATAGGCGCGAGGAGGGCGATCATGTGCGCCGACCGAGAGGTAAACCTTCTTGCCGGCACGCTGCAACTCATCGGCGATTTGCACGCCCGACGAGCCGGCGCCGACCACCAGAACAGCGCCTTCGGGCAGCTGCGCTGGATTACGGTATTCAGCCGAGTGGATCTGCAAAAATGGTTGATCTTTCGGCGCGATTGGCGGGATGACAGGGCGCTGGAAAGGCCCGGTGGCAGCCACCACGCGGTTGGCCTCGATCACGCCCTCTGAGGTTTCAATGGTGAAGCCCGGGCGACCGACATTGCGCTCAACCTTCAGCACGTCCACGCCGGTGCGGATCGGGGCGTTGAATTTCTTGGCATAGGCTTCGAAGTAGTCGGCAACCCGCTCTTTCGGGGCAAAGTCGTCGGGGCTGAGGTCGTCGAAATCGAGACCGGGAAAACGGTCGTGCCAGGCCGGACCGTTGGCCACCAGTGAATCCCAGCGCCCGGTGCGCCAGCGTTCGGCGATACGGTTGCGCTCCAGCACCAGGTGCGGCACGCCGAGTTTGCTCAAGTGTTCACTCATGGCCACACCAGCCTGACCGGCGCCCACAATCAGCGTATCTGTTTTTACTTTTTCAGTGGTCATCTCAATACCCTTCGAAGTTGGATTTAGGTCGGTAACGGCCTGCCATTTCTTGGGGTCAAGACTAGGGATCACCCTGGTATCGGTAAAATATTATTAAGCTGGCATTTGAGTATAAATAACTGATGCAGAGCGTTTGGTTCGGTGGCTCTCCCTTTAAACGCTAGGCGCTGGCATCGGCTTCATGCTCGTCGGCGAAGGCCATGAGCACTTCCAGATCGAGTACATCCAGCTTGATTCGGGAAATAAAAGCGGAGAACGCCAGGTTGGCGGCGAGCAGACGCAGATCGGAGGCCCAGGCCGGGACATGGACCGGTCCCTGGAGCCAGCCGGACTCGAAAAGCGGCGCCAGGCGAACGGTATCCCCCAGACTGAGGCGCCCGGCGAACAAATGGCCCACCAGTTCCGGCCGGTTGTCGCGGATCGCGATGCGCAACAGGGTATGCACGCCGAGCAAACCGGTCAGGTAGGCGGCATCCTTGGTGAACGCCGAACCGCCGCGCAGGTCAGCGCCGCGGAACACCCGCTGGGTCGAGCGGAAGGATTCTTCCTGTGACTGACCGGCGGCGAGAAAACCTTCGAATACCTGGATGAAATCGGCGCCATCCAGCGCCTGCTGGACCGCGAGCACACGCAGGGCGAGGCGGCGCAGGCGGTTGATGTCCATGCTGCCGGTGAACAGCTCGGCCAGGGTGGCGATGCCCTCCTGAGTCTGGGTCGTGCGTGGCGCCCCCAGGCCCAGGCTTTTCAGGTTGGGTTGCAGCGCACCGTTTTGTGCTGTGGCGACATGCACGAAGGCCTCATGCTGCAACAGCTGCTTCTTGTCCAGTTCTGAGAACAGGGCGCTGGCACGCAGGCGGATGCGACTGGCCCCGGCGATGGCCTTGGCGGCCAGGGTCGGATCGAGCACGACGGTGATCCGGCCCGGGCCGAAGAAGCGGTCCAGTTCCGGCTGCATCCAGGCGGCGAAGACTTCGGCCGGGATCTCGGCCGGGCACGGTGGAATCCGGGCCCCGCCCAGAAGGGCGTCGGTGGTCTTGAGGAAGAATTGGGCCGCGTCCAGCATGCTCAGTTTCAGGCGCGAGTAGTAGAAGTCCGGGCGTCGGTACAGCGCTGACGAATACTGCGTAAAGGCGGGTGTGCCAATGGCACCGAGCATGCGCCCCGCCGTGGCATAGCTGCGCGCCGTCATGGCGAGGTGGCGCCCGGCCGGATGGCCCTCATCGCAGCGGCCGATAAAGGCTTCGAAGGCGGCGATGTCGGCGCTGTGGTCGCGCGGGCGCAGTTCGACCTTGGGCAGTTCTGCCTGCCCGGCGCGCCAACGTGTCAGGAATGCTTCTTCGACCCCATCCGGCCAGGCCAGGGCCTCCAGCACGCGGATCTTGCGGGCCAGTCCGGGTAGAGCGGCATCGAGTTCGGACAGGGGAGCGGCGCTCATGGAGATATCTTTGGGAAACAAGGTTCAATCGCAAAAGTTTAGTCGTTGTCGATGCATCCCGTTGTTAGAGGTCAGGTCTGAACTAAGCTGTTCGGTGTGCTTGCGGATGCCGGGTCTTGGCCATCCTGGCACGGCTGAAAACCAGGACCACGCTGACGCAGCCGCCGTGGCGAGGATGAGCGCATGCAAAGCGCTGGAGAGCGAAAGCGGGCCCGTGTACTTGATCCGGTCGATCGTGTCACGGAGGTCATCTTCGGCCTGCTCAGTCTTGCGACGGCCGTCACCGGCGCTGTGCTAATCACCGCGATCATCGCGCTCGGCGGGTGAGCAGATCGCAACCTACGCTGTTTACCTATCGGCGACTGGCATCTATGAGGTCTTGGTCATGGCAAAGGACAAGAAGAAAGCCCCTAGGCGCAATGCTGTTGAAAACCCGAAGCTGAAGAACAAGGATTACCTTGAGCAACTGCGCGGCTTGCACGTGGAACTGGTCAAGTTACAGGAGTGGGTAAAAGCCAAGGGCATCAAGATCTGTATCGTTTTCGAAGGGCGCGATGGCGCTGGCAAGGGCGGGACGATCAAGGCGATCACCGAACGCGTCAGTCCGCGCGTCTTTCGGGTGGTGGCGCTAACGGCGCCGAGTGATCGAGAGAAAAGCCAAATGTATGTCCAGCGTTACCTGCCGTACCTGCCCGCGGCTGGCGAAGTGGTGATCTTCGATCGCAGTTGGTACAACCGGGCGGGTGTCGAGCGCGTGATGGGGTTCTGCACCAAAGCGCAGGTTGCCAGTTTCCTGAAGACAACGCCTCAGGTGGAGCGTGCAATCGTCGACTCGGGCGTGATCCTGCTCAAGTATTGGCTGGAAGTCAGCGAAGACGAGCAGACCCGCCGGCTTCAGGCGCGCATCAAGGACGGACGAAAAATCTGGAAACTGACCCCCATGGATCTCAAGTCATACAGCCGTTGGTATGACTATTCACGCGCGCGTGACGACATGTTCAAGGCAACCGACACCGAACATGCCCCATGGCTGGTGGCCAATTCCAACGACAAACGGCGGGCGCGCCTTAACATCATCACCGATTTGCTCAGCCGTATTCCGTACAAGGATGTCGCACGCGAGGAGGTGATATTGCCCAAACGGCAGAAGCCAGGCGGCTATCGCGACCCGGATTATCCGCACCGGCGAGTGCCCGGAAAATTCTGACGGGCACGTTTAAGCGAATCGGCGCTGTACACCTAAAGGCCACAGTTCTATGAGCGATTCGGACTCTTCGCCTCCCGTCCCGGAACCGGGCCGTATTGCACGCCGGGATGCCGGCGACGAAACCGGCTGGGGCCGCTGGCTTCCTGGACTTCGCACGCTGCGCGGGTACCAGATTGCCTGGTTGCGTCACGACATCATGGCCGGGCTGGTGCTCACCACGATGTTGGTGCCTGTCGGCATCGCCTACGCCGTGGCATCGGGCGTACCCGGCATCTATGGCCTCTACGCGACCATCGTTCCGCTACTCGCTTACGCCTTGTTCGGGCCTAGCCGGATTTTGGTGCTGGGCCCGGATTCCTCACTGGCCGCCGTGATCCTTGCAGTCGTCCTGCCCCTGTCGGGCGGCGACCCGCATCGCGCCGTCGCCCTGGCGGGCATGATGGCAATCGTTTCAGGCGCCGTGTGCATCCTGGCGGGCATCATGCGTTTGGGCTTCATTACGGAGTTGCTGTCCAAGCCGATCCGCTACGGGTACATGAACGGCATCGCGCTGACCGTATTGATCAGCCAACTGCCCAAGTTTTTCGGTTTTTCGATTGAGTCCGACGGCCCGCTGAGAAACATTTGGGCTATCGCCACCGCGGTGATGGAAGGAAAGACCAACTGGACCGCGTTCATGATCGGCGCAGCCACCTTGCTCGTGATCCTGCTGCTCAAGGGCTTCAAGCGCGTGCCGGGCATCTTGATCGCAGTGGCAGGCGCGACCGTCGCCGTCGGTGTGCTGGACCTTGCCGCGCGTGCGGGGGTGTCGGTCCTCGGTGCTCTTCCACAAGGTTTACCTGCGTTCGCCATCCCCTGGATCACCCGCGCCGATATTGTCCCCGTGCTCATCGGCGGTTGCGCCGTCGCCCTGGTGTCGTTCGCCGACACCAGCGTGCTCTCGCGTGTCTATGCGGCGCGGACCCGTACCTATGTCGATCCGAACCAGGAGATGGCAGGGCTCGGTTTTGCCAATCTGGCGGCGGGATTTTTCCAGGGCTTTGCGATCAGTAGTAGTTCTTCACGCACCCCCGTGGCCGAAGCCGCAGGCGCCAAAACCCAGTTGACCGGGGTTGTCGGCGCGTTGGCCGTTGCCCTGCTGCTGGTAGTGGCGCCGAACCTGTTGCAGAGTTTGCCCAGCAGTGCACTGGCAGCGGTCGTGATCGCGTCGGCCATCGGCCTGATTGAGGTCGCCGACCTGCGACGCATTTATCGCATCCAGCGCTGGGAGTTCTGGTTGTCGATCGTCTGCACCGTCGGTGTGGCCGTGTTCGGTGCGATCGAGGGCATCGGGCTGGCCATCGTGATCGCCGTCATCGAATTCCTGTGGGATGGCTGGCGGCCGTATTCCGCGGTGCTGGGGCGAGTCGATGGCGTTAAGGGCTACCACGACATCCAGCGCTATCCCGACGCGCACCTTACACCCGGCCTGGTGCTGTTTCGCTGGGATGCGCCGTTGTTCTTTGCCAACGCCGAACTGTTCAATGAGCGAGTGCTCGACGCAGTGGCGGCATCGCCTACGCCCGTGCGCTGGTTGGTCGTTGCGGCGGAACCCGTCACCAGTGTGGACGTGACCTCTGCCGACATGCTGGCTGAGCTGGACGATACCTTGCACGCGGTAGGCATCAAGTTGTGCGTGGCCGAGATGAAGGACCCGGTCAAGGACAAGCTGAAGCGATTCGGGCTTTTCGCGCGACTTGGCGAAACGGCGTTCTTTCCAACCATAGGCAATGCCGTCGACAGCTACCTCGTGATCCATCCGGTGGATGGGGCGCACTGAGTGATACTGCGTCACTCAGCGACGGTCGTTCTCAGCGTTATCCAGATTGACTGGATCGCCTGGCTGGACGCCGAGTTTGTCGCGAATATCCTCGAACATCGCGTCGTATTCCTTGTGCCCGCGCATGATGAGACTGGCATTGGCCGGCACACCATGCTTGACCGCGGCCTTTGCCACGCGGCTGGCAAAGTTGAAGGCCGTGTCGCGGTGCATATCGAATTCTTCAGTGAAGCTTTTACCGGATACCGCTCCGTCCATCTTGAAGTGCATCAGCATGCATTCCTTGGGGTCGCGGCGGACTTCATAGAAGACATCAATGTTGTATTCCGGGACTCCGGGAGTGCCAGGAGTATTAGTACGGTTCAGGTGCCCGGGTGTGAACATGAGAGGCTCCTTTCGGGTGGATGGCTACCTTCTTGGCATCGGCTGGATTCGAGGTTCGATTGAGGCCAAATGACCTGGATTTCAGTCCATGGAAATCGCATTAACGGAGCGTGTTCCATAGTGTGGTGCTATCAATTTGCAGCAGCGCAAAATCTCCCCTTAGAGCTTAGGTGATCGCTTGGGGTTTTCTACCTTCAAGGTGCACGAAAAGAGTTCCCAGACTGAAGGGGCAGTACCGGACAACGACTGTCAGGAGCAACCGGAGCCGACGTATCTACTGGATTGAAAAGGCTCTCTTGTCAGGTATTGAAGTCTGCCCAATGATCGGGTGCCCAATGATGAGCTTTCTTTTATACGCAGGATTTGGATGGAATGAGAAAGACTAAATCTGTATCAACTATGTCAATACCCGCCTGTGAAAGCAGCGTAGTAACCTGGCCACGATGATGGGTTTGATGGTTGAAAAAATGCATGACCAGACTGTAGAAATCCTTATCGGACACTACACCTTTCATGCTGGCGTAATGGAGAGTGTGGTCCAGATCTGACTCTGTAATAGAGTGAGCCCATTCGACGATTATCTGATCGAGTCTCTCTCGATGCACTGAGAGCTCTGGAACAGTAAAGAACAACAATTGGTCGAGGCTTTCCGGATCGCAAAGTTGCCTCACCGGCTCCAGTGCCGAGTGGTCCGCTGGATGCTTGGCGAATCGCTTTAGCCACACAGTGTCTCCGATTGCCAAGTGGTTTAGCGTCCCGAGAATAGACTTGAAGAACGCTTTCCTATCGGCTGAGAGCTCATCATCGGACAAGCACCTGGTTGCCTCATAGATCTTTGCGTTCATCCATTGGTTATAGGTCGCCATCAGGCAGATGTGGTCGGTGCGGCTCATGTGTTCATCCTTTGAATATGTGTTCGCATACCCCATGCGAGGCCGGGATGTTATCGCCTCCAATGCGGAGCAGCTACTGAAGTTGGCAGACCAGGGACTCGGGCGCTGATGCACCCACTGGCTGCATTTGAGCGGTGGCTGCCATTGGCAATCGATCGCGCAAGCGCGCCATCCCAGGGTGACGCTAGTTGCCAAAGCCGACCCGCTGAATGCGCTGCTAAAATGCACGCACCCGTTCCGATTCTGGAGAACCAAGATGATCAGCAAAAACACGATTTGTCTGTGGTACGACGGCACCGCGTTGGACGCTGCGACGTTCTACGCCGAAACCTTCCCGGACAGCGAGGTGGGAGCGGTCCTTCGCGCGCCTGGCGACTATCCGGCGGGCAAGCAGGGCGATGTCTTGACGGTCGAGTTCACGGTGATGGGCATCCCTTGCCTCGGACTGAACGGAGGTTCGGCGATCAAACACAACGAGGCTTTTTCGTTCCAGGTTGCAACCGACGACCAAGCCGAAACGGATCGCTTGTGGAATGCGATTGTCGGAAATGGCGGCCAGGAAAATGTATGCGGCTGGTGCCAGGACAAGTGGGGGTTGTCATGGCAGATCACACCACACGTTTTGACGGCCGCGATAGCCAATCCTGATCAAGCAGCGGCCAAGCGTGCGTTCGACGCCATGATGGAGATGGGAAAGATCGACATCGCTGCGATTGAAGCGGCTGTTAAGGGTTAACCAGCGCTGCTGGGGGCCGGGCGCTTGGACAGGTCGAATGCTGGCCTGTGCTGAAGCTTGGCACTGGACCGGGTAACTGTAACCGGCAGCATTTGACCCAAAGACGACCCTAACCTCATTGCGCAACCCACTTCTCCAGCAACACTATCTGCCCATGACCTACACACCCCGCACGTACATGATGTATTCCTACATGACCGCTTCTGGCGGGCCATGAGGTCATGCGTGCTAGAACCTGACGTATTAGCCAAGGCCCCGCCAGAAATGGACGGGGCTTTTTAGTTCTCCGTCCGCCGATGGCTAACGGAGATTGAAATGTTAGAGATCAAACGAGCCCATCAAGGCGATTGCCGGACGGCATTCGACATTCGCCGTCAAGCGATACGGCATCAATGCATCGGCGCCTATACCCCTCAGCAACTGGACGTCTGGACGGCAGGGGCCGCTGAGGACGGATATTGCGACCTGATGGGAAAACACTTTTATCTGGGGTGTATTCAGGGAGAGCCTGTGGCGACAGGCATGCTTGATCTGGAGAGGCGTGAAATCGGCGCGATCTTTGTCCTGCCTGGCTTTATGCAGCGGGGCATTGGCAAGCGCATTCTGGATTACCTTGAGTGCCTGGCGCGGGATTTGGGGCTGGAGGAAGTTCAACTGGACGCTACGTTGAACGCCGCTCACTTCTACCGGCGATGCGGTTTCGTCGGTGAGCAGACGGCTATTTACCATTCGCCCTCCGGCCTGCAACTCGCTTGCATTCCGATGGTGAAGGCGCTTTTGCGTTCTTGAGCGGCTACTTCGCTTTCCAGTGTCCACCACCCGACTCGCAATCAATCTTCGCCTGATTCAAATACTCAGCGTCGTAGTAGTACGTAGTCACTTGAGCATTGGCGGGAATGTTCAGCGATTTGCTGTTCTTGTCCTTGCTGGTGGAGTGAGGGTTGGCCAGCGATTCTTGCGTCAACGTCGCGATACACGTGGCCTGAGAATGATCGGCGCACTGTTCGACTTTTTTCTTGGTGCTGGCCAGCATGTCTTTACTCTCGTTGCTGCATGACCAATCGATGGCGTTCACCGGCATGCCTTCGTACTCATAGCAGCTATGAGATTCCACCACTGGAACGGAAGGGCTTTGAGAGCGGGTCAGCACGTCACAGCCTTCAGCCATGACCAGGGTGGGACTCAGGCTGGCAAGCAAAAACAGCAGTCTACTGTTCATCGGGATTTCCTCTCCAATGGCGCCTTGTTTGATCAAAGATCAGCGCTGATAGGGTTTCGAAAGCGCGATGAGGCGCAGGGTTCCATTGGATTTTCAGATCCGCTGTGGAGGGGGCGCAAAAAGCGCAGGCCCGATGGTATGCTCGCCGCGCCACGCGCTGGCAATCCAGGGAACACTCTTTAAGGAAGGGAATGGCGGATGATCGATTTCAACAACAAAGGCTTTTTCAAACTCAAGCAAAACAACGAGTACGCGGAGCGAGTCACCGCGCTGCTGCTGGACGGCGAGCAGGTCATTGATGCCTATAAATCCATGCGCGACGGCGTGGTGTTTACCAACAAACGAATCATCGCGGTCAACGTCCAAGGCATCACCGGCAGCAAAAAAGACTTCACTTCGTTGCCTTACAAAAACATCGTCGCTTACTCCGTGGAAACCTCGGGCACCTTCGACCTGGATTCTGAGCTGGAGATCTACTTCTCGGCGCTGGGCAAAGTGAAGTTTGAATTCACTGGGAGGACGTCGATGGTCGAGATTTCCAAACTCATCTCACAGCATCTGTTGGGCTGAGTTTTTAGGCTTCGTGACAGTTTTTCAGAGGTAAGAATGGACGCATGGACACTGCATTGGCTGGAAGCCTCGGGGAGTCTTGCTGAACTTCGCTCCGATCTGATCGGCGAGTTTGACGCCGCTTACAAGACGGTCTCCCGTCTGATGACGCCTCCGCGACTTGATGTGTTGATCCAGCGGCTCCCTGGCGAGACCATTCCTGAGATGGGCCTCGTGGGGCGGGCTTATCGAAGCACCATGTTCACGATGACCATCGACCCGGACAACCCGAATTTTCTGCCAAGTCTGCGCACTGGCGCGCTGCATCGACAGATTGTCCATGAAGTCCATCATTGCTTGCGCATGGCGGGCCCTGGCTACGGTTGGACGTTAGGAGAAGCCTTGGTCAGCGAGGGACTTGCCGGACAGTTTGTCCGGCACTTGCTCGGTAATGACCCAGAGCCTTGGGAGTGTGCCGTCACCTGCGCCGATCTGCTTCGCTCACCTGTAGGCCTGAAGACCCTTGAGTCCACGAACTACAATCACGCAGAGTGGTTCTTCGGTTTTGGTGCTCACCCAAAATGGCTTGGCTATACGCTCGGTTATCAGATGGTTGGGCGCTGGCTTGCGTCAATGGGCGAAATCGATGCTTCAACCTGGATCAACGTACCCGCACAAAATATTGTCGCCTCAGCGCTTGAGGAAGGCCTTGTGTTGCTCAAGCCCGACGACCGTTAAGACATTCAAGCCTGGGAGCTGCGAGATGACTCAAACACTGGAACGCGCCATTGCCATCGCCGCCACCGCGCATGAGGGGCAGGTCGACAAGGGCGCAAACCCTTACATTCTGCATCCGCTGAAAGTCATGTTGCGGGTTACGACGCTGGAAGAACGCATCGTCGCAGTGCTGCATGACGTGGTCGAGGACTGCGGCATCAGCCTTGATGACCTGCGCAAGGAAGGGTTCAGCGAAGTCGTTCTGACAGCCATCGAATCGGTCACTAAAGTGCCAGGTGAATCCTATGAGGCCTTCGTCGAGCGCGCGGCGCAGAATCCCATTGGCCGGGTAGTCAAACTGGCGGACCTTGAAGAGAACAGCGATCTGTCACGGATTGCGCAGCCGTCGTGGGAAGACCTGGAGCGCATTGAAAAGTATCGACGGGCGATCGGCGTGCTGCGCTCGTAACGAGCCGAACAAATAGATCCGTCCCCATTTCCCCGTCCCCATTTCCCGTCCATTTCTTCCTTTTCCCTACAACACACTAAATACAGAAGGATTGCCCTCTCCCTTGCGAGAGAGGGCAGATGCCAGCCTAGGTGTGATGAATTTCCCGATCCTTGGTTTCCGGCAGGAAGAAGATGCCAAGAATCGCCGTCATCACCGCGATGACGATGGGGTACCACAGCCCGTAGTAGATATCACCCGTGGCCGCGACCATGGCAAACGCCACCGTGGGCAGAAAGCCGCCGAACCATCCGTTGCCGATGTGGTAGGGCAGCGACATCGAGGTGTAGCGGATGCGCGCCGGGAACAGTTCCACCAGCCAGGCGGCGATCGGGCCATAGACCATGGTCACGTAGATCACCAGGATGGTCAGGAGCAGCAGGACCATTGGGTAGTTGGTCTTGGCCGGGTCGGCCTTCTCGGGGTAGCCGGCGTCCTTGAGCGCGGTGCCGAGGGTGGCGGCGAAGGTGTCGTTCTTGGCCTTGAAGTCGGCGGCCGGCATGCCGGTGCCCTCGAAGCTCGGGATCACTTTGTTGCCGATGCGGACCTGCGCGACGGCGCCAGGCTCAGCCTTCTCGTTCTTGTAGGGGATGGCCCTCTTCGCCAGAACAGTCTTGGCGAGGTCGCAGGAGCTGGTGAATTTGGCCTTGCCCACCGGGTCGAACTGGAACGAGCACTGGTCAGGATCGGCGACCACCGTGACCGGGTTCTTCTCCTGCGCGATGAACACGTCGGGGTTTCCGTATTGGGTCAACGCATGGAAGATCGGGAAGTAAGTCAGCGCCGCGATAATGCAGCCGGCCATGATGATCCCTTTGCGGCCGATACGGTCGGACAGACTGCCGAATATGACGAAGAACGGCGTGCCGATCAGCAGCGAGCCGGCAATCAGCAAGTTGGCGGTCTGCGGTTCTATCTTCAGCGTCTGCAGCAGGAAGAACAGCGCATAGAACTGCCCGGTGTACCAGACGACGGCCTGGCCGGCAGTGCCGCCGAGCAGGGCCATGATCACGATCTTGAGATTGTCCCAGCGGGCGAAGGATTCGGTCAGCGGCGCCTTGGAGGACTTGCCTTCGGCTTTCATCTTCAAGAACACCGGCGACTCGCTGAGTTGCAGGCGGATGTACACCGAGACAATCAGCAGCAGGATCGACAGCAGGAATGGAATCCGCCAGCCCCAGGCCTCGAAAGCTTCTGTGCCGAGGACCGTGCGGCAAGCGAGGATCACCAGCAGCGAGAGGAACAGCCCAAGGGTTGCAGTGGTTTGAATCCACGAGGTGAAGTAGCCGCGTTTGCCTTTCGGCGCATGTTCCGCCACGTAGGTCGCAGCGCCGCCGTACTCACCGCCCAGGGCCAGGCCTTGCAGCAGACGCAAGGTGATCAGGATGATCGGTGCCGCCACGCCAATGGTCGCGTAGCCGGGCAAAAAGCCCACGATGGCGGTGGAGATACCCATGATCACAATGGTGATGAGAAAGGTGTGTTTGCGCCCGATCATGTCACCCAGTCGGCCGAACACGATGGCGCCGAAGGGGCGTACCGCGAAGCCCGCAGCGAACGCGAGCAGCGCGAAGATGAAGGACGTTGTCTCATTGACGCCGGCGAAGAAGTGCTTGGCAATGATCGCAGCGAGAGACCCATAAAGGTAGAAGTCGTACCACTCGAACACGGTGCCCAGGGACGAGGCAAAAATGACCTTGCGCTCCTCCTTGGTGATCCCGTGGTGGGGCGCGCTGCCCGTGGAAGTGTTGTCGATTGCGGCCATGAGTCTTCTCCGTCGTTCTTGTTATAGGCCGGAGTACCTCGTTACCTTTTTGCCGCACCCAGGCCCTGGGGCTGATGTCGTCGGAATACGGATTGCGCGAAGCATGCACACAGGCTGACGGCCTCGCATCGCTGCAAGGTTTCCTGAAGCATAATCGGCTTCGCGCAGATATCCACTCGCCATCACGCTCAACCCCGGGCTGACACACCGCTGGAGGCGTGAAGACTCAAGTCTTGATCACGTACCCATAGGCTCGAATGCGACCCCCTTCCTGTTTCAAGTACACGCCCTGCAGTTCCGGCGTGAATCCAGGAAGAGAGTTGATACCTTCCTCCAGCGCCAGGAAGTATTTGAGCACCGCACCTCCCCATATTTCCCCGGGCACCACGCAGAGCACGCCGGGTGGATAGGGCAGCGCACCTTCGGCAGCGATGCGACCCTCCGCGTCTGCCAGTGCCACCAGTTCGACGTTGCCACGGATGAACTCGAATTGTGCTGCCTGCGGATTCATCGCCTTTTTCGGGAAGTGTTCCTTGCGGAACATTGCTTTCTGCAATTGCTGGACGTTGTGGTCGCGGTAGAGGTCGTGCATCTCCTGGCAGAGTTGGCGAATGGTGTAGTTGCGATAGCGCTCCTGGTGCTGCGCATAGATGGCCGGCAACACCCGGCTCATCGGCGCGTCATCACTGATGAAGCGTTCAAAGCGCGCGATCTGTGCGGCGAGATGGGTCATCTTCGCCCAGTCTTCGGCCGGGGTGAGCAAGAACAGAATCGAGTTCAGGTCGCACTTTTCCGGAACGATGCCATTCTCGCGCAGGAAGTTGGCGAGGATGCCGGCATGGATGCCGAAGTCGGTGTAACTGCCATCGATCGGGTCGATGCCGGGTGTTGTGAACAGCAACTTGCAGGGGTCGATGAAGTATTGCTTGTCGGCGTAACCGCTGAAGGCATGCCAGCGATCCTTCGGATGGAATTCGAAAAACCGGATGTCGTTGGCGATGTCCTCAGTCGGATGGTCCTGCCAGGGGCGACCGTCAATGGTGTCCGGCACGAAGGGGCGAACCATGGTGCACGCTTCCAGAATCAACTTGCGTGCGTCGATGCCGAACTTCACACAGTCTTCCCACAGGCGCAGGCCACTGCGGCCGGAATGAATGCGCGCGTTCACATCCAGTGAGGCGAACAGCGGGTAAAACGGGCTGGTAGAGGCTTGGGCCATGAAGGCGTTGTTCACCCGTGCATGGTTGCAATAACGGGCCTGGCCTTTGATATGGCGATCTTTCTTGTGGATCTGCGACGCCTGGGAAAACCCCGCCTGCTGTTTGTGCACCGATTGAGTGACAAAGATCCCGGGGTCGTATTCATGCAGATCCAGCAGCAACGGCGAGCAATCCTTCATCATCGGGATGAACTGTTCGTAGCCCACCCACGCCGAGTCAAACAGGATGTAGTCGCACAGTTTGCCGATGCGATCGACGACTTGTCTGGCGTTGTAGATGGTGCCGTCATAGGTGCCCAGCTGAATGATCGCCAGGCGAAACGGCCGTGGCAGCTGGGCCTTGTCCGGTGCGACTTCGCTGATGAGTTCGCGCAGGTAATCTTCTTCGAAACAATGCGCGTCAATCCCGCCGATGAACCCATAAGGGTTGCGCGCGGTTTCCAGGTAAACCGGGGTCGCCCCCGCCTGGATCAACGCACCTTGGTGATTGGATTTGTGGTTGTTGCGGTCGAACAGCACCAGATCGCCAGGCGTGAGCAACGCGTTGGTAACCACCTTGTTGGAGGCCGATGTGCCATTGAGCACGAAGTAGGTCTTGTCGGCGTTGAACACCTGCGCCGCGTGTTTTTGCGCCAGAAGTGCCGGGCCTTCGTGGATCAGCAAATCGCCGAGTTTGACGTCGGCGTTGCACATGTCGGCGCGAAACAGGGTCTCGCCGAAGAAGTCGAAAAACTGTCGGCCAGCCGGGTGTTTGCGGAAAAACTGGCCGCCCTGGTGGCCAGGGCAGGCGAACGTCGCGTTGGCCGATTCGGTGTAGTGCTTGAGCGCGTCGAAGAAGGGTGGCAGGAGACTTTCTTCATAGGCTTTTGCCGCGGTCTCCAATTGGTTGCCATGGTATTCGGCGTTGTTGCGCGAGGGGTCAAAAATACCATTCACCTGAAGCAGAACGTCTTGCAGGTGCTTGTAGACGTCCCGGGCGCGGTTGCCGGAACCGGGGGAGGCGACGAGAAAAATGGGGATATCGAAACCGGTACGTTGCAGGGCGTCCAGGGCGCCCGCCACCACATCCTCCACAGAGAACACTGCAACCGCGACATCGGTGTAGTCAGTTTGATTGAGCGGAATCACTTCTCGGGAGGTCTGGAAGCAATCGAACGCGGAATCACTGGCGGCTATTTTCAGGGCTTTCATGCGAGGAATCTCCTAGCGGACAGTCACTTGTCGGCTTTTTTTCAAGAGATCAATTTAGCGAGGGAGCCTTCAACGTTCCCTGATCCAAATCATGTCGCCACTGGTTATAGACCATGTTGGGAAGGGTTACGGCTTTTCTACCGGCTTCTCCCAAGGGCTGCCGACAGGCGCTCGACCACTTCTGCTTCGGCAACCCCTTCGTTGGCGCCTTCATGGAAGACAGCACAACTCGCCGCGTTTTCGCCATCAACGCAGCGATAGACCGCCACTACGCTGCCCGGACCGGCGCCGGTGTGTCCGCTCAACGTCAGATCGCCCATGACCAAACCCTGCATCAGGCCGAGAGCGTAGCCCGGGGAAGTCCACGGGCGACCGGGAAGCGGGCCGCCGAGGACGCGTGCCGTTTGCATCGCGTGCAGCAGCGAGTTTGGCAGAAGGTGCCCGGCCAGCAGGCCGTCCAGACAAAGGGCGGCTTCCTCAAGCGGGCCGACAAGTAAACCGTGATAGACCCAACCGGGGTCGTAGGTTGGCGCGCTCCCCATGTTCACGCCCTCTAGATCGGCTTGCGTTTTGGCGAGGCGTATGCGGGATAAACCGAGGTGGGCGAACACACGCTCCGTGAGCGCTGCTTCAAGCGTGCGCCCAGTCACGCGTTCAATCAGTCGCACGACAAACAGATAGCCGACGTTTGAATAGCGCCAACCGTCCCCGGGTGCGTAGCGCAACCGGCTGGCATCAAGGCGTTGCAGCATGTCATCGGCCGACCAGGGCGTCTCATGGCGGGCCACGGCGTTGTGGTAGTCGGCGAGTTCGCCATAATCCGCCAGCCCGGCCTCATGCCGCAGCAGCTGGCGCAGCGTGAAGGGGCCTTCAGCAACGGTGTCGTCCAGGGTGATCAACCCGTCACGCACCAGTGACAGCGCGGCAGCAGCGAGCACAGTTTTGGTAAAGCTCCACCAGGGCACCGTTGTATCCGGCCTTTCAGGCGTGACGAGAGCGCCGTTCGATACAAGGGAAAATAGTATGAGTCGACTCTGGATGGAGGAGGGAGCGAATGGCCCTCGGCTTCTGCTGATCAGGTGTGCCCCAACGCAATCGCGAACGAGACCACGATCATGCAGGCAAAGGCAAAATTCAGGTTCATGAAGTTTTCATCCAAAGCATTTGTGATGGCGCCATCTTGAACAAGTCACAAACAAATAAAAAATTCGGCTTTATGTTTTGAATCATCGAAAGAATTGATGTCCGGGTGGTTTGTGTTTACCCCGCGCTTTAGCTAGTCTCGCACAAACACGCAATTACGCGCAAAAACGGGCAAAAACATGCACGACTCACACTCAGCCGTCGAGCTCCCTTATCTGCGTCGGCAAAAAATCCTATTGATTCTCGAACGTGATGGCAAGGTCATGGCTAGTGAACTGAGCCAGCATTTCGCGGTGTCCGAAGACACCATTCGCCGTGATCTGGCGGAGCTGGCCACCGCCGGGCTGGTGCTGCGGGTGCACGGCGGGGCGCTGCCGCGGCCCAAGGACACCGGCAAGGATTATTTCACCCGCGTCAGTGAAACCGATGAGGTGAAAACACACCTGGCGCAACTCGCCGCTCGCCAGGTACACAACGGCCAGATTGTCATTTTCGATTCGGGGAGCACGACGCTGCAGATCGCCCGGTCGCTGCCTTCGGATATTTCCATCACGGCCGTCACCGCCTCGCCGATGATCGCGATCACCCTGGCTGAATACAAAGGCATCACGGTGATTCTGGCCGGCGGGCAACTCAATCCTGCAACCATGTCGGCCAGCGGACATGAAACCCTGCGGCTGATCGAGGGCATCAAGGCTGATCTGCTGTTCACCGGGGTCTGCGCGATTCACCCGGAAGTCGGCATCAGCTCCCTGCATTTCGACGAGGTGCCGGTCAAACAGGCGATGCTCGCCAGCGCCTCCCATGTCGTTGCCGTTACCACCGCCGACAAACTGGGGGCGGTGGAGCCGTTCGTTGTCGCGCCGTGTCAGCGCATTCATACCCTGATCACCGAGCGTCATGTGGCGTCGGGCAATGTCGAGGACTATCAGAAGCTAGGGATCGAGGTGGTGCAGGTGGAGGCGTGAAACGCGTTGGGTTTTCACCCGTTGGCCGATGTCGAACCGTCATGCTTCAGCCCCCGGTCACCGGCGGGAAAAAGGCGATCTCGTCAAAGTCCTCGATCGCCTGATCCGGATGGCACAGCTCCTGGCCGATAATCCTGATGTACACCTGCTGGAGCTACTACGTGTTCCGCGGAAAAGTGAGGATCGGTGATGGCTACCATTAGTGGCGGGGGCATTGCGATTGTTGATGCAGGCGGCCGGGATGAGTACCCACTGACGATCGCCACAAAAAGAAACCCGGAGCCCCATGACAGGGCTCCGGGTTTTTTTCTATCAATCGTCCCGAACTCACTGCGCCCCGAACATCGCCGTCCAGTAAATCCCCGGATCACTCTTCGGATCAACCGCATAGGCCGCGCCCAACTCCCGGTACTGCGGGTTCATCAGGTTCGCGCAGTGACCGGCGCTGGACACCCAGCCATCTACCACCTTGCGCACGGTGTCTTGTCCGGCAGCGATGGTCTCGCCGACCTGCCCGCCGCCATAACCTGCCAATTCAGCCCGGTCACCCGGCATGCGGCCATCGCGGTCCTTGTGATCGAAGTAATTGTTGTTGGCCATCGACCGTGCGTGCTCCTCGGCCGCCGTCGCCAGCGTGGCGTTCCAGGCCAGTGGCGTGGTGGCGGCAAAGGATTGCGTGCCGCACTGGCGCGGCTGACTGCGTGCGATGTTGAGTTCGGCCAACAGCTTCTGACCTTCCGCCTGCCAGTCGCCCAGGCGAGCGCTCAGCAGTGGCCGAGCCAGCACGATGCGCCACTCGTGGTCCTGGTGGCTGACGCCGACATCGACGAATTGCGGGTCCAGCACGATCTGGCAAAAGCTTTCCTGAATGGCTTTCATCGCCGACGGCGCATCGCGCGGCCCGGACAGGCTGATCGCCTGTACATTCTTCATCGGATAACCCGCGCTGGCCATTGCCTGCTGCAGATTGCCGACGCTGTTGGCGTTCAGCGCCAAACGTGGGTCGCCGGCCAGCGGTGGCAGTTCCTGCGATACCTGACCCGCGCAGCGCTGCACCTGGCTGCGGTAGAGGTTGATCGAATCAATCAGTTGTTTTTCGTCGGCCGCCAACGCATTCACGGCGAACAACATCCCCAGTGACAACGTGGCAAGACGCATAGCAGATGATTTGAAGCGCATGGAAATCCCCTTGAGCTGACTGCGCCCATGATGCGCGATTTCACCCCCGCGAGTGCAATGACTTTTCACGCCCCAAGACTGTTTTTTTTGTTCGTCTGTTGGAATGAATTTTGGCAACTACAATCAAGCAAAGTCGCCAGCGCGGCGTGCTCCCGATTCCGCCAGAAGGGTCGATCATGCGAGTTATCTGGATAGCCACCTGCTTGGCAATAACTCTTCTCGCTGGCCAGGCCACTGCGTCTGAGCAAGAGCAAAAAAAGGAAGTGGCTGAGGACAAGGCCGAGGTCCTTGAGCATAAAGCTGCGGAGATGGGCTCCGATGTACCGGTGCCCAGGTCAGAAGCCATCACCACCTCCGAAGTTCAGGCAGTCGATCCCGCCGGTGCGTCGCCGCTGGACGATGCAACCACCTGTCTGGCCCGCTCCATCTATTGGGAAGCCAAAGGCAAATCGTCCGCCGACATGGAAGCCGTCGCCAGCGTCGTCATGAACCGCCTGGGCCATGGGGGCTTTCCGGACACGGTATGCGCCGTGGTCAAGCAGGGTTCTGAAACCAGGAATTGTCAGTTTTCGTGGTGGTGTGATGGACGCTCGGATCAGGTCCAGGAAGAAACCCAATACGCGATGGCCAAGGAAATCGCGCGCAAGGCGCTCAACAAGCAACTGAACGACCGAACCCGCGGCGCGATGTATTTCCACGACCGGAATGTGAAACCCGTTTGGGCCAGGAAATACATCAAGACCACAGAGACCTTGATGTTTCTTTTTTATAAGCCGCGTGGTGGGTCGGCGAAGTAGGGACGATCGCATGAGCGAGGTCTACGCCATCCTTAAAGCCTATGGCTCCAAACTCGGGAATCCAGGCGTATATTGATAGTGTCGATCCAGATAGTTGAGGCGATAGTAAATCGTCGGTGGTGTGACAGGCGAGAGCGCTGGGGGAGCTAGATATCCCGGAACGTTTGGAGGTGTTACATGAGCCAATATCAACGACTCTTTCTGATAGCCGGTCCAGGCATGCGTCACACACCGGCGTTGGAGCGAGCGGTCGCCATTGCCGAAGCCACTGGCGCAGCGCTGCACATCACGGTGTTTATCGAAGACTACAACCTCTTGGGTTTGAGCGCTGGTGCACGTTTTCGTGAGGCCTGTCAGCAAGAGAACGAAAAATGGTTGAAGGATGAGGCCGATCTAATACGCGAGCGCGGGGTCATGGTGAGTACCGAAGTGCTTGTTACGCGAACCGCGCTGCAAGAAATACTTCGGCATGTGGCAGAAATGCAGCCGGATCTGGTTATCAAGGACGTGCAACACGAGTCAGCGCTCAAACGCGTTTTCATTACGCCTCTGGATTGGCACCTGTTGCGTGAATGTCCGGTGGCTGTGCATCTGGTCAGCGAAATCAGGTGTCCACTTCCGCGGGTGGTAGTGGCGGCAGTCGATCCGTCACAACCTGAGACTCAGATCGCTGGCATCAACGACCGCATCATCCAGGCGGCGAACGGATTGTCAATGCAATGCAGCGCGGAACTGCATCTGCTGCATGCCTACGATCTATCGCAGACACATATATCCGACGCAGGCGCTGGTGCAGTGACGATGCCAGGTTTCAGCAGCGAAGTGCGCAAGTCACTGCAAAAGTCATTTATCGCATTGGCTGACCACTATGGTGTGCCCACTGAGCGACAACACTTCGTTGAAGGGCCACCTGGCAAAGCGCTGGCCGACTTTGCAGCGCATCACCGGGCCGATGTGATCGTCATGGGAAACGCGCATCGCAAGGGACTGGGCAAATGGGTGGGCAGTACGACGGAGCATGTTCTGTATCAAGTGCCCTGCAACATTTTCGCCGTTACGGGGTCTGCGGATCAGTGAATGGATTCGCTATTAAATGACTCGTAAAGAGCGCCTCAGCGACTGGGGCGGATTGTTTGAGGGCGCGCGTTGAGGTATCCCGGTAGGTATCGCCATCGGTTGCCGCCAAAAGCTCAAATCAAACAGCGTATGCCGACATGCCAGCGGCTTGTCTGCCGGTCGCTCCTCGCCGACTCCGGCCATCCGCGACCGGTTGCAATCGGCCCAATTGCAGGCGTTGGCGAATGGTTGAGATGTGTAGATTCGGTCAAGAAAACGGCCAACCGCGAACGGCCCTAACCTTCTCCACTGCGACTCATGCAACCATCCCGGATGTTCGATCAGTAGAACTGATGACCAGGGTGTGTACCTCTGACGCCTCAGTTGATCACTGTTTGGTTTTCTAGATTCAGTTCGGCTAGGATGTAACCATCGTTACATTTTATGAGTCTCTATGAGCGCAACAAACTGGCTATTGATCACCTACAAAGTCCCCGCAGAGCCGACCACCAAACGCATAGCCTTATGGCGCCGCCTAAAAGCCATGGGGGCCGTGTACTTGCAAAGCGGGGTGTGCCTGTTGCCCAAGACCGATGACCATATTCGCCGACTGAAGATGATTGAAAACGACATCGCCGGCATGGCTGGCGATTGTGTGATCCTGGAGACTGTGGCGCTGGACCGTGCTCAGGAAGATAAAGTCATCGCTCGTTTCAAAGCTGATCGGGACGACCAGTATCGTGAGTTCCTCGGCCGCTGCGCGGACTTCGAGGCCGAGATCGCCCACGAAGTGGCGATCCAGAAGTTCACTTACGCGGAACTGGAGGAAGAGGATTCCGACCTAAAGAAATTGCAACGCTGGCTCGAAAAGATCCGCAAGCTCGATTTCTATGGAGCGCAACTGGCCGAGGTAGCGGCGACGCGGTTGCAGGAGTGCGAGGCGATTTTGGATGCCTATGCCAAACAGGTTTTCGAGGCTCATGATGAAAACCACTGACAAGCCGGGCGATGTTTCAACTACTGCGCCAATCCAGAAGACCTCAACCGGGAATGCCTGGCGCACCATGCCTGGCGGTATCTGGGCGCTAGGCTTCGTCTCGATGCTGATGGACATCTCCTCAGAGATGATCCATGCATTGCTGCCGCTCTACATGGTGACAGTACTGGGTACCTCCGTCCTGGCGGTGGGGCTCATCGAAGGGATAGCCGAGGCTACGGCCTCGATCACCAAGGTATTCTCCGGGGCGCTCAGTGATCGATTGGGCAAGCGCAAACTGCTCGCGGCGCTGGGTTATGGACTGGGGGCACTGTCCAAGCCGATCTTTCCTTTGGCGGGCTCGCTGGACTGGCTGATCGGGGCTCGCTTTATCGACCGCATTGGCAAAGGTATTCGCGGCGCCCCGCGCGATGCGTTGGTAGCCGACATCACGCCGCCCGAGATACGGGGGGCAGCTTTCGGCCTGCGGCAAACTCTGGATACCGTGGGTGCGTTCCTGGGACCGTTGCTGGCGATCGGATTGATGTGGCTAACCGCGAACCACTTCCAGACTGTGTTCTGGGTGGCCGTCATCCCGGCCTTCCTCGCCGTCGCGGTGCTGCTGGTGTTCGTTCATGAGCCCAAACAAGTGGAAGGGACGCACCGGGTGCGTGCGCCTTTGAGCCGGCGGGAATTAGCCCGACTGGGCGCTGGTTACTGGTGGGTGGTGGGTGTCGCTGCGGTGTTCACCCTGGCGCGCTTCAGTGAAGCCTTTCTGATCCTGCGCGGCCAGACCGTTGGGCTGGCGCCGATGTGGGCACCCGCGGTGCTTGTCCTGATGGGAGTGGCGTACTCGCTGTCAGCCTATCCCGCCGGGGCATTGTCGGATCGTGTCAGCCGCGTGACGGTGCTCGGTGCAGGTCTGATATTGCTGATTGCTGCCGATCTGACGCTGGCGTTCGCGCCGGGCATCGGTGGCCTGGTCGCAGGCGTCGTTCTATGGGGGCTGCACATGGGGTTTACCCAAGGGATATTCGCCGCCCTGATCGCCGATTGCGCGCCGGCTGAACTGCGTGGGACGGCATTTGGCATGTTCAATTTGTTGACTGGGTTGGCCTTGCTGATGGCTAGTGTCATCGCGGGGGCGCTGTGGGATACGGTAGGCTACCAGGCTACCTTCTTGATGGGAGGGGGCTTCGCTGTGCTGGCTTTTCTGGGGTTGTGGGTGATCCAGGCAAAAATTCAGGTTCGATAGCAACTCAGTTACTACCGATATGACGGCAGGTCCGTTTACGTGGTCGATTGCAGGCCCTCACGACAGGCAGCTTTTGGCCGATTGCTGCCTGTCGCGATGGGCAACAATCGATCAACACCCCTTGCCCAAAGTGGCCCTTTTATTAGCCCAGGCACCCGATATGCGTGCCCTGGTGCCGGACAGCTAAATAACCACCATTGCGCCTGACTTGCTCACAATGTGCCGGGTTGATGCTCAGCAGATCGCATAGTCGGTCGAAGCCAGGCGCAGCCTGTACGTCGTGAAAGGAACGCTCCGAATGCGGAGATCGAATAACGCCCAATGCTGTGGCGCAAAGCCGGGTATCGGTGCCGACGCTTTCACAGCGATTGGAGGCTGGTCTTGATGGTAGTGACCACACGGTTACGGCCTTCGTGTTTAGCGTGATACAGGCGTTGATCAGCTGTACGCAGAATGGCCTCGATGGTGTCGCCGTCGCGGCCGGATTGCGATACGCCGATGCTCACTGTGACCACGGTTAACCGCTGCAGGCCATGAAAAGAATTACTTGCAACGGTGTTTCGCAGACGCTCGGCGATTACGTGCGCGCCTTCAAGTGAAGTCTGAGGTAGCAGAATCATGAACTCTTCCCCGCCCACTCGGGCTACGCCGTCATACGGCCGGATCGAATCGAGGCATTTCTCCACGAAATCTTTCAGGATGTCGTCGCCAACCTGATGCCCGAAGCGATCGTTGATGGACTTGAAATTATCCAGATCGAGTGCCAACACGGAGAACGGCTCACCGCCGCGCTTGGTCCGGCCCATTTCGACTTCGACCCGCTCCATGAACCGACGCCGATTATCAGCGCCAGTCAGTGGATCGGTCGCCGCAAGGTGCCCGAGCTCTTGATTGGTGCGCTGGAGTTCCTGCAGGGCGCTCTCGGTATACGCCATCGCTTCGGCAAGACGCACCATCAACTCCTCTTGGCTGTAAATCTTCGAGAACGACCGCGTGGTGAGAAACGCTTGCACGACTCCATAGCTCAACATGAAGAATCCACCGGCGAAGATCGCATGAGCGAGCCACCACATGTGGTTCCACGGACGTGCAAGGATGAAGGCAAGCGATGACAGCGCGAACGCGGTGACCGAGATGACAAAAATCATCATCAACGGCGAACGGATACGGCGCAGCAGGAGTATTGCCACGGTCAATGTGGAAAGAATGAGGGCACCACTTTCCATCGAGAGGCGCACCGCGAGATTGCCGGCGATCGGTGAATTCGCGACGTACGCCACTGCCACGTCAACCAACAGGAACAGTCCTATCCAGGTCAACCACGGGCGGGCCTTCATTCGTTGGTCCGCTGCATCGGGTGGGCGGTGGTACGACAGCATTCCGACTAACAGCAGAATCGACATGACCAGTCGGGAGGCCGGTCCATAAAGCAGGAAGAGCCAGATATTGTGGTGCGCTTGCCCGGTGAACGCGCCATGCAACGCGTAGATCAGTACAAAACCGAGAAAACCAAGCGTCATCCATCGCAGCAGCGGATCTCCCGATGACTGATAGCAGCGCCACGTTACGTAAGTAACAAACAGGCCCGCCAAGGTGGCTGCCGTGATCGCAATGATATGGAACAGGTGATTCTCGAATATAAGGGTGGGGTCTTGAAAGACGTACAAGTAGCCAATCAGATAGGCCGGAACAAACGCAAATCCTGCGAGCAGCAAGTAGGCATAAACCTTGACCATGAGGCGGACGGCTTCAGGTGGCTCGCCGCTGGCGATGAGATTGCTCATGGCTCCCTCCAAGTTGAAATCTATTTAGCCAGCACCGGTCCGATATTGGCTCCAAAGCCGCCTGCCTGCCTGCCAACGGTCCCTCGCATCATTTCGCAGATAGGGGGTGGACCGATCTATGGCATTTCAATATTAGACTCCTTCCCAATTCCTGCTGCACAAGCAGGTAAAAATGTTCACGCGAACGCAAGGGGCGCGCTAATTGATCTGCACAATGACCGGGCCTTCCGTGACGACTGGCGGGTTCGCGTGGATGTGCGAGGCGTTTTTCTGAATCCAGTCGCGAGCGACTTTCATGCTCTCATCGGTGCCGGCCTTGTCCGTGCAAACAGTCACCGACATACCGCCATCACTGAGAGGTAGCAGTGTGTAGCTTGCCAGGCCAGCCACTTTCCGGAGGGCAGCTTCGACGTCGGCCTTTTGCTTTTCTAAAACATCGAAAAGCTGCTTTGCACCAGGACCTGAGTAGGTTCGTATGACCGCATACATAGTCGTCTCCTTTGTGATTTACCGTCTTGATACCCACCCAGATCCGCTGATGGCCGCTATCACTTGGGTTTCAGTTCGTACCGATTTGTTCAGCTTAGTCAAACGCCGGTGACAAGCGAAATGCAACGACCACCGGCAGCTCCGTGAGCTGACGCCCACCAACCCTGTTCAGTCGTGCGTAGATTCCGGTTCCTCCAGATGATCGATGTGCTTGAAGCGCTCGACCAGAAAATCGATCAGGCTGCGTACCCGCGCCGACAGGTGCAACTGTTGCGGATACACGGCGTAGACATCGGCGCGGGTGGGGGTCTGATCCTCCAGCACCAGGCGCAAGCGACCAATGCGCACGTAACGAGCGATGTCCCATTCGGCCCGCAGCAAAATGCCGTATCCTTCCAGCGCCCAGTTCAGGGCCACTTCACCGTCGTTGCAGCCTAACGCGCCGCGCACTTTGATGTTTTGCGTGCGCCCACCGTTGGTGAAACGCCACACGCCGTTGGGCGTTTCGTTTTGCCGCAGGAAGATGTAGTTGTGTTGCTGTAAATCCGCCAGGTGTTGGGCACGCCATGTTGTTCCAGGTACAGCGACGAGGCGCATAACAGACGGCGATTGGAGGCGATCTTTCGGGCATGTAAGGCGGCGTCCGGCAGCGTGCCGAAACGAATACCCAGGTCAAACCCGTGAGTCGTCAGGTCGAGCGGGTGGTCGCTGATTTCCAGCTGTATTTCCACCTCCGGGTATTGCGCGAAGAACGCGCCCAGGGCGGGGCCGATATAGCGCCGACCGAATCCCAGCGAAGCGTTGACGCGAATCAGGCCTTTAGGGGTTGCCCGACTGCTGCTGATCAGCTGCTCGACCTCGTCGATCTGCGTCAGATAACGGAAGGTGCTCAAAGTTTGTAGCCGATCTGCCGCAACAGGTTCTTGCGCCACAGGATGTCTTCCTCGCCTTCAATGCCACGGGCACAGTAGCCATCCACCACGCCCAGAATCGCTCGCCCTTGGTCCGTCTCGGCGAGAATCACTTCAGTCGGATTGGCCGTTGCACAAAAAATTCGGCACACCTCTGGAACCATTTTGACGGCGTTCAACACGTTTACGGGATAGAAGCCATCGTCGAGGAAAATGATGAAGCTATGGCCTGCGCCGATGGCTTGGGCATTGCTCCGGGCCAGTTCGATCATGGCGGTATCGGTGCCGGACCAGCGCACCAGGCATTTGCCGGAAGCTTCGCAAAAGGCCACGCCAAAGCGGATACCTGGCACGGCATTGACCAACGCTTCGTGGATGTCCTCGACGGACTTGATGAAGTGGGTCTGACCCAAAATGAAGTTCGTCGCTTCCGGTTTATCGATTTTCAACGTGATGAGTTGCATCTCAAACGCCTCCTTTCACGATGTCGTTACTCTTCAGCCTAGCGTGAGAACGAGCCGGGCGTTGAGCATCGATGCGTTTGATACTTGAACATACAAAGCGCCCCGGTGCTGACACA
Source organism: Pseudomonas sp. PMCC200344 (assembly GCF_030053095.1). Lineage (NCBI taxonomy): Bacteria > Pseudomonadati > Pseudomonadota > Gammaproteobacteria > Pseudomonadales > Pseudomonadaceae > Pseudomonas > Pseudomonas sp. PMCC200344. Next base: position 2,507,961 of record NZ_CP125618.1, read on the forward strand.
TTGCAGATACATCAGTGCGGTTTCATGGGCCAGCCCCACACTCATAGAGAGAATTGCCATGTACCGCAAACTGCAGCATGTCGCGAAGTTCCTCAGCCAGAGCGCGCGTTTGATGGTCGGCGTGCCCGATTACGATAACTACGTTGCGCAAATGGCGCTCAATCGTCCCGGCGAACCGGTCATGAGCTATTCGGCGTTTTTCCGTGAGCGTCAGGAGGCCCGTTTCGGCCGTGGGAAATGTAATACCCGTTGCTGCTAGAACTTCGCATAGTTCAACGCATCGACAATGGCCGAGCCGCCGATACCGGTCAGCGACAGCAGTAGCGCCCGGATCAGCGGGTCTTCCGCGTAGTGTGAGAACGAGCCGGTATTGAACGTCGCGGCCCGCTCGCGGATCATCTTGAACTTGGTGTAGCAAGGCGTCGTTTCGGGTGTTTGCAGCAGATAGGCGTCGAGCCGTTGCAGTGCAAGCGTGCGGGACTTTTCCGCTGCGCGTCGCAGCGACAGCGCGGTAGGGCGCATCGGCCAACTGGCGTGCTGGGAACATTACAACCCGCTGGCCCGTTACGCCTTGATGGCCGACGGCGAACAGATCCTCGCCTCGATGTACCCAGGGTCGTTTGCTGGCCCGCTGTTTACCTCGCAAATGGAAGTCAACATTCGTCAACACGCGCTGGAATCGGCGTGCTTCGTGGTCAACTCCACGGCCTGGCTGAACCCTGAGCAACAGGCGCAAATCATGGCCGATACCGGCTGCCCCATTTTCGGTGGTTGCTTTACCGCGATCATCAGCCCGGACGGCGTAGTGCTGGGCTCGCTGACCGAAGGCGAAGGCGAAGGCGAGGTGATCGTCGACCTCGACATGGGCCTGATCGACAAGCGCAAACGCATGATGGATTCGCGCGGTCACTACAGCCGTCCAGAACTGTTGAGCCTGCTGATCGACCGCACACCGACAGCCCATGTGCATGAGCGCAGTGCGCATCCGAAACTGGCGGTGACCGATACTGTGGAAGAAATCAGTCGTTAAACGGCAGATACAAAAAAGGGGACTCTGGAAGTCCCCTTTTGCTCGCCTGGCCTTACAGTTCCATACCCAAAAAGATCAGCGTGTTGCCATGTGCCTCAACCGCTGCGCGCTGGTTGTAGCTGTCGCGATGCGAGCAGTTGAAGCCATGTTCGGCTTCCGGATACACGACAATTTCGACGTTATCGTTGGTATCGAAACGCTCAGCGATTTTCTCCACGGCTTCCAGTGGGATGTGGCTGTCCTGTTCACCGAAGTGCATCAGCAGCGGCACTTCGATTTCATCGGCCCGGTCCAGCTGATTCTGGATTCCGCCGCCGTAATAGGCGATGGCCACGTCCACCAGTCCATTGGCGGCGGTGTGGTACGAGAGCAAACCACCGAAGCAGTAACCAATCGAGGCGATGCCGCCGTCCAGACCCGGCTGGGCTTTCAAGGCGTCGATGGCCAGTTCGATGTCGGTCTGTGCCTTGCTGATGTCGGTGGTGTTCATCAACTCGACGGCGCGTTTCCAACCGGCCTCGTCGTAGGTCAGTTCGATGCGGTGGCCGCTGCGCCAGAACAGGTCCGGTGCAATCACCAGGTAACCGTCGGCAGCGTATTGTTCGGCGACCGAGCGGATGTGTTCATTCACGCCAAAGATTTCCTGGATCAACACGATCCCCGGGCCTTTGCGGGTGTGCGGAATGGCCAGGTAAGCGCCGAATTTTCCGTCGGCGCTGTCGATCTCGATCCATTGGGTGGTCACGCTCATGGTGGCTCCTTTCTTCGCATGTGAGTGGGGTGAAGCTTGTTGGGGCTGTAAGTCGTCGATGCTGGGTTCTTGACGTATCGAGTCCCTGGCGTTTCAGCGGTTATCGCGGCGCCAGAAGACTCGAGCCAGCAGCGCATCGAGGCTGAGCTTGCCGGCACCCGAGAGCAACAGCGGCATAAAGGCCGCGAGGTAGATCAGCGGCAGTTTGAAGTTGCCGTGACCCTTGTTGCTGATGGCGTAACCCTGGGCAAGCTCACTCAATGTAGACCAATCGGCCGGCCAGTGAACGACGGCGGTCGCGACGACCGTGACCACGATCAAAATGATTGCCGAGATCCGCGTTCCCAGGCCGACCAGTATGGCCAGGGCGCAGATCAGTTCGGCCCACATCGACAGGTCCCAGTTCAGCGTGGCCGGCACGTGGTTGAAGGGGAACGGGAAGCTGTCCTGAATATCGGCAAACCAGTTTTCGCCATTGAATTTTTCCAGGCCTGATTCGAAGAACTCCCAGGCAAGGAACACCCGCAGGGTCAGCGGCGCAATCCAGCTACCGGCACGGTCGAGGTTCAGGTGCAGGCCTTTCACAGCCGAAGAGAGTGAGGTGGACATGGGCTTGATCTCCGTTCAGTGAGGGAGGAGGGGCACCGCGGTGCCCCACACATTGGGTTACTCGCCGGCGCCGCACTTGCCTTCGCCACATTTGCCTTCCGCCGGTTTTTCTGCCGAGTCGGCCTGGACCTGGCTGTAGCCGTGGGCCAGTTGTTTCATGCTGAACGCCTCGGACTCAGAGGCTGAAGCCGCGTTGGACAGGGCCAGGCCGCCAGCGATGATCAGGCCGAGGGTCAAAGAAGAAGTCGAGAGTTTGAACATGGTGATACTCCGTAGCATTGAGTGAGTTGAGCGCTCTGATCGGCGTGGCCAATCGACAGGCACAGTTCATCAAGCAGGTGTATCTGCGATGTGTCTTTGGCGTGGGGTTTTAGAGGCGGGGTGTGTCGGGGGCGGGGCTGTACACACTGTGATACGTAACCCTGAAATTGCTCAGCTAGAACGCAGCCTCGCTGGGGCTCGACAGCTGCTACAGAGAGCCGGTGGCATGTGATCCGGCCTCGACCGCTGGCGTCTAGCGTCTGTGTCCCCACAATCCCATGGGGCGAGACTTCGGAACCCGGCATGCAAGCGCTGTTGAACGAGATCCTTGACGCAGTACGTCCCCTGATCGGCCAGGGCAAGGTGGCTGACTACATTCCCGCCCTCGGTTCGGTGCCGGCCGATCAGTTGGGCATCGCGGTGTATGGCAATGACGGCGAACTGTATTGCGCCGGCGATGCCCATACGCTGTTCTCGGTGCAGAGTATTTCCAAGGTGTTCAGCCTGGTGCAGGCCATCGGACACTCCGGCGAAGCCATTTGGAAACGCCTGGGTCACGAGCCTTCCGGCCAGCCGTTCAATTCGCTGGTGCAACTGGAGTTTGAGCGCGGACGCCCGCGCAATCCCTTCATCAATGCCGGTGCGCTGGTGATCTGCGACATCAACCAGTCACGCTTTGCCGCGCCGGCCCTGTCCATGCGCGATTTTGTCCGTCGGCTGTCCGGCAACCCGCAAGTCATGGTGGACGGCAAGGTCGCCGAGTCCGAATACCAGCATCGTGCGCGCAACGCGGCGATGGCTTATCTGATGCAGTCTTTCGGCAATTTCCACAACGACGTCGAAGCGGTACTGCGCAGTTACTTCAGCCATTGTGCCCTGCGCATGAGCTGCGTGGATCTGGCGCGGGCGTTCTGTTTTCTGGCCAATGACGGTTTCTGCAAGCACAGCGGTGAACAGATTCTAACCGCCCGCCAGACCCAGCAAGTCAACTCGATCATGGCCACCAGCGGCCTCTACGATGAAGCCGGCAATTTTGCCTATCGCGTCGGTTTGCCCGGCAAGAGCGGCGTGGGCGGGGGGATTGTCGCGGTGGTGCCGGGGCAATTCACGGTGTGCGTCTGGTCGCCGGAGTTGAACACCGCCGGCAACTCCCTCGCGGGCATGGCCGCGCTGGAGTTGCTGAGTCAGCGGATTGGCTGGTCGGTGTTCTAGACCGGGTCAGCGCGGCAACGCTTCGACCCGGCTGCGTGTACCTCTTTTAGCGTAGGAGGGCCGTGTGCCGGGCCGCCGGGTTTTCGATCACCGGTCAGGCGTGCGGTTAATGACGCTCCAGGGATTTTCCTATACATTTTCCGGCCGCCCACAGCATGGTGAAACCGCTTCATGTCTCTTGCGCTCGAACGTCTAGTCGCTGGCACGCCTATCCCTTTCGCCGGGAATCGTGTCTCTGTGGTCAGCCCCGAATTGGCCGCGCGTTTTCAGCCCGGGGACCATTTGCTGGTGGAGCAGGTCAGCGGCGAATTGTTGCTGATTCCGGTGGCTGACCAGCAAGCGGCGGCCATTGCAATCGAGCGTGCCGAAGCGGCGTTCAGCGCAATGGCCGCGGTCTCCGATCAAGCCATCAGCGAGTTCTTTGATCGCTTCGCCCAACGCCTGGAAAACCCTGACTGCTGGGCCTTGATCGAAGCCGCCAACCTGGCCGACATCGAGCGGGCCAAGGCCCGTGGACGTTCCACCACGCGGCTTCTGGCGGATGAACGCATGCGCCGCGACATGATCGCCGGCCTCAGGGCCTGGCGCGATGCGTCGGCCACGCGCGGCAAAGTGGTCAGTTGCATCGAGCATGACGGTTGGAAAGTCGAGCAAGTGGTCTCGCCGCTCGGCATCGTCGCGTTCGTCTTCGAAGGGCGACCGAACGTCTTCGCCGACGCCGCCGGTGTGTTGCGTACGGGTAACACGGCGGTGTTGCGCATTGGTAGCGATGCGTTGGGCACGGCGCAAGCCATCGTCACCCACGCGCTGAATCCGGCACTGAGCGACGCCGGGTTGCCGACCGGCGCGGTGTCGCTGGTGGAAAGCGTCAATCACGCGGCCGGTTGGGCGATGTTCGCCGACCGGCGTCTGTCGCTGGCGGTGGCCCGTGGTTCGGGTCGCGCTGTCAGTCAATTGGGCAGCATCGCCCAGCAGGCCGGCACCGCCGTCAGCCTGCACGGCACCGGTGGCGCCTGGTTGATCGCCGACAAGGACGCCAATGCCAAGCGCTTTGCCGCGGTAGTGCGCAACTCGCTGGATCGCAAAGTCTGCAACACGATGAACGTCTGCCTGATTCACCGTGACCGTGTTGCGCAATTGCTGCCGCTGTTCCTCGACGCGCTGCAACAGGCTGGCACCGCACGCGGGCAGGGCTGCAAATTGCACATCGTCGAAGGCAGCGAGCCGTACTTGCCGACCGATTGGCAGACTGCCAGCGTTGAGGTGTACCGCGCCGAAGGCTATCGAACCGAAGCGTTGGCCGAACCGCTGCCCGAGGATCAGTTGGGCCGCGAGTGGGAATGGGAAGAAACCCCGGAAGTCAGCCTGAAGATTGTCGATGACCTGGACAGCGCCATCGCGTTGTTCAATCGCTATAGCCCGCAATTCACCGTGTCGTTGATCAGTGAAGATGCCGCGGCTCAGGAACGCTTCTACAACGCGGTCAACGCACCTTTTGTCGGCAACGGGATTACCCGCTGGGTCGACGGACAGTACGCGCTGAACAAGCCGGAACTGGGGCTTTCGAACTGGGAGAGCGGTCGTCTGTTTGCTCGCAGTGCGATTCTCTCGGGAGATGGGGTGTTCACGATCCGCAGTCGCATGACCCAGACGGATCTGTCGGTCAAACGCTGATCCAGCACCACGACCCCAGTCAACGGCCGCACTATACTTAATGTGCGTCTGTATGGGCGTGGCGAGCACTCCAAAACGTATCAGATGTCCATAACGCTCGCCTGAGAGTCAAGGCTGCACAGCCAATGGACGGGCAGTGCATCCGATGACGGAGAGAGGGTTACACCATGAAACTTCATTCCTTTCAACAATACTCTCATGATCTGGAAAGGGGCGTTCACGACACGTGGATTACCGCGAGGGTGAAGTCAGCCCTGGCAATGGCTGAACCCAGCCTTGGACTGCAAATCCATGTCAAAACCCACGGGGGCACGGTGGCATTGAGCGGTCGCGTCAACACCCATAAACAGTGTGAGCAGGCTGTTGCTCTGGCCCGTTCGGTTCAGGGGGTCGTCGAAGTCGATGCCAAAGACTTGCTGACTCACGTGTTCACGCCAGGCAGCATTCCAGAACCACCCAACGCTGAAGAGGCCCCTGAGAATCGGCCACAATCGTCAACAAAGATCGACGATAAATAACCCAGTCGATCGTGTCAGTGCAGCGCTCCCGTGAGCCGGGAGCGCTGCGTCGATCGTCTCGATGCCAATGGATACACGCTTCAGGCTGCTGCTTCTATGGATCGTGCTTGAAGGGCGCAGGTGTCCGGATACTCGGCGAGCGCCACAAAACGGTGGCTGTCGGCATCCAGGGCGTCGACCGAACCGGTCCCGATGTCATAAACCCAACCATGCAAATTCAACAGGCCTTTCTCCTGAGCCAGGCGTACGCTCGGATGCGTCTGGATATTGGCCAGTTGCGCGATGACATTCTCCCGAACCATTGAGCTCACCTTCGCCGCGTCATTGGCGTGAGGGCGGGATTCGTTGATGACTTTCGCTGACTCGGCGTGCTGCAACCAGCCGCTGACGGCGGGCAGGTGGTCCATGCATTTGCACTTGGCGACGGCGGTCATGGCGCCGCAGTCCGAGTGCCCGCAGATCACAATATCGGTGACGCCGAGCACTGCGACCGCATATTCGACCGTGGCCGACACACCGCCGGGGTGAGGGCTGTAGGAGGGCACGATGTTGCCGGCATTGCGGATCACAAACAGTTCACCGGGTTCTTGTTGGGTCAGCAGTTCCGGCACGACACGGCTGTCGGAACAGGTGATGAACAGCGTGCCCGGATGCTGGGTGGTGGCCAGGTGCTTGAACAGGTCGGTCCGTTGCGGAAAGGCTTCTTTCTGAAACTTTAAAAAACCTTCGATGAGCGCTTTCATGGCGACTTCCTCGTGTGTGAATCGAATGATTATTTTGTAGCAGCTGCCGAGCCCGCGAGGCTGCGTTCGGCTGCGCAGCAGTCGCCTGGGTCTGCGAGGACTTCGGTCGAGCGCGACCCCGGCTCGAACGCAGCCTCGCGAGCTCGGCAGCTGCTACAGGGGATCGCGTGTCACAGGCGGAAATTCGACTCGCCTGTCATCCACTTAGAAAGGACGCAGCGGCAGGAACTTGCCGTCGAGGGTAATCACTGCGCGGGAGCCGCCTTCCGGGTCTTCGACTTTCTTCATGTCGAGCTTGAAGTTGATCGCACTGATGATGCCGTCGCCGAATTGCTCATGAACCAGGGCTTTCAAGGTGGTGCCGTAAATCTGGATCATTTCGTAGAAGCGGTAGATGGTCGGATCGGTTGGGACACCCGAGAGGCTGCCGCGCAACGGGATGATCTGCAGGCGGGCCACGGTGTCGGCGTCCAGGTCCAGTTTCTCGCCAATCACTTTGGCGGCGCTTTCCGGCAGCGGGTGCTGACCGAGCAGGGCGGCAGTGACGTAGGCCAGGCCGAGACCGGTGCCGTCGGTCAGGTCCTGCCAGGACAGGTTTTTGCGCGCTTTTGCATCGAGGATCGACGTGGTCAGGGCCAGGCTTGGGTCGTTGTAAGCGTGGGATTGTTGCATGGTGTTTCTCCTGTCGGGAGTGATGTTGCTTGGGTGTGGAGCAATCTTCTGCTGATCGATCCATAGCGTCCAAGACCGATGTACAATGCAGTGCATAAGCACAGCCTATAGATGGTGATTACTCATGTTGCTCCGACATTTGCGCTATTTGCTGGCGGTTGCCGACCACGGCGGTTTCACCCGCGCCGCCGAGGCGCTTCACGTTTCGCAGCCGACCCTGTCCCAACAGATCCGGCAACTGGAAGAAACCCTGGGTGTCAGTCTGTTCGACCGAACCTCGCGCACGGTGAAACCCACCGATGCGGGAGAGGCCTACATCGAGTGTGCTCGTCGGGTGCTGGTGGAACTGGAGGCAGGCAAACGTGCGCTGCATGACGTGAAGGATTTATCCCGCGGCACCTTGCGACTGGCCATGACCCCAACGTTCATGGCGTACCTGGTGGGGCCGCTGGTGCGCGATTACGTGGCGCGGTATCCGAACATCCATCTACAGATTTTCGAGCTGTCGATGGATGACATCGAGGCCGGGCTGGTGGATGACTCACTGGATATCGCCATCGCGTTTACCCAGGTCAGAAATGCCGACATCGAGTCGATCCCGGCGTTTACCGAGACCTTGGGCGTCATGGTGGGGCGCGATCACCCGTTATACGAAAGCCAGGTCGGGTTGTCCGCGCAAGAGGTCGCGCAGCTGGAGTTTGCGCTGCTGGCACCGGACTTCGTTACCCGCACCCGCATTGATGAGTACTTTGCTCAGGAGCAGATCACGCCGAAGGTGGTGATCGAGGTCAACTCGGTGAGCACCTTGCTGGAAGTCATTCGGCACACGGCCATCGCCACCATCCTTCCGGAGCCCATTGCCACCGAAGACCGGGCGTTGCGCAAAATCCCGTTGTTGGGGGAGGCGCCCAAACGAGGGGCCGCGCTGCTCCGACGCAAAAACAACTATCACAGTGCCGCGTCGAAGGCTTTTATGGAACTGGTGTTGGGTGCGGCTGCAGGTGAGTCGACGGCATCAGTCTTCTATTAATTGGCACACACCATTGGGTGCCTTGCCCGTAGAGGACACCGTGACCGAATCGTCATCGGCGAGGAGGATCGAGATGACGACGCCCGAACCCCTGGCTTCGAAACGGCGATCGTCAAGGGCTCTGGTCTCGGCTTCCTTGCTGTTGATCAACACCGGTCCGTCCTGATCCGCGTGGACGATGATTTTGCCGGGGCAGTCCGCATCGAACAACGGAACGCCGGTGATGCTGTTTGCATGGGCAGCACTGGCCATTACGAGCAACAGCAAGCCTGTCAGATGTATGTTCATCACAAACCTCCAATGATCCAGTGCACACGGTTAACGATAGCGTTGTTTGGTGCGCACGAGACAAACAAAAAGGCCCCGCTCGATATGACGAGCGGGGCCTTTTTATGGATGGGGTGTGGAGGTATCAGTAGAACCGATCAATCACCCGAACTTCGCTCTGATTCTGCATCGAGGCCCATGCCTGTTTCAGCGTTTGCAGAACATTACCGATGAAGTCCTTGTCAGCCGCGGCTTTCTTGCCGACATAGCCTTGGCCGCGACGGTACATCTTCAGTCGGGCGAGCAGGTTCTGGTTGTTCTTGTCGAACTCCGCTTCATGGGCATGAGGCGACAGGCAGTCGATATGCACCTGGCCCGACTTGCTGATCCACAGAATATGGCTGTCATGGCTGTCTTTTTGCGCAGCGAACAGGTGAGCCAGTTCATCGAAAGTGGGTTGATTGTTCAGATTCATAGTAAGCCCCTTGACCATTTGGTGATCTTTCAAAGTTGATTCGCTAATACAGGTAGCCCATCGGTTAGTTGATCCCTGGCACCGAAACCAGGACGTCAGCGGTCAGCCGCCAAAATGACGGGGTCCCGCGTCTGTTGCATGTAGTCGTGTTGAATAACTGCTACGCAATAGCGTCACAACGAGGAGAAACGGCGAAAACCTTCTGGCCACTGCCGACGTTTTCAGGGTCGGCCACAAGCTTCATGAGGATTGATCGCCAGCGCTTCTCGTCCTTGTACTGGACGTTCAGGCCAGGTCAGCTTCTTCAATCTGCCTTGTGGGCAGCGTGTATCCGGGAAAAACAGCTCGGCGGTCAGACGAGCTTGCTCAAACGTGTTGCCTGTTCTCCCGATCGGGGAGACGTCTGCATCATGCAAGGGCAAATCGGAGGCGTCAACGGTTTTGTAGTGATTATTTTTGGTCACTACATATTGTCGGACAAAGTCGTTTGGAATTAAAAAGCGGAATCGGAAAGCGCCAGTCAGGACGATGGCAACGATGTCTGGAATCGGTAAACGGTGCAGGGATAACCGTCTATCGGCAGCTGATGCGGGGTGAACTCGCCATGGGTGAGATCGGCCAGGACCCGGGCCCAGAACCGCCGCGCAGGCTGATTCGCGTCGAGATGGAAAATTTGCCATTGACCGGGGAACCGGCTCAAGAGGGTGGAAACGACAAACTTCGCCACACCTTGGCCACGAAAGCGTCGACTGACAAAGAAGTAGCCGATGTTGTACTCGGCGCCGTGAAGATGGGTTTCGTCATCCACCGTCACGAAACCGGCCAATTCTCCGTCGACCTTGATCAGAAACGGCCTGGTTGCGGGGTTGCGCCAGTAACCCGGTTTGGGCTGGGCATTGAAGAAGCCATGCTCACCGAGCTTCAGCGGCAGCCACTCGCTGAAGTCATACATGTAGAACTGCATTAGGTTTTCAATCGTTTCCAGTTCGTCGCGGTGGGCGGCGTGCAGTTCGATCAAGGGCATGTTGATAGCTCCTGAGGTGCAGGCCATCCCTGGCCCAGGCGTGATCACTCAGTGGGGGGCGAAATCGTATTTCCCACCTTTTTGCAGAGCAGCTTGATAGGCAGGGCGAGCCTGAAAGCGTTCAATCCAGACCGCTATATGAGGATAGTTGCCGAGCTTGCCTTGGGCTCTGGCGATCTCACCGATAAAACTCATCTGGATGTCGGCGGCGCTGAACTCATCGCCCAGCAGGTAATCGGATTGGCTCAGAGCCGTGTCGAGGTAACCCAGGTAGTTGGCCACCTCCGAATTGATCCGCGGATGCAACGGCGTGCCGGCTTCACCGAGGCGTCCCACGTACAGGTTCAACATCAGCGGCAACATCGCCGAGCCTTCGGCGAAATGCAGCCACTGCACGTATTCGTCATAGGCGGGGGTGGACGGATCGGGTTGCAGGTGACCGTCGCCATGACGGCGGATCAGGTAGTCGATGATCGCGGCGGACTCGATCAGCTTCTGCGCGCCGTCTTCGATGACCGGTGATTTACCCAGGGCATTGATCGCTTTCAATTCGGGCGGTGCCAGGTTGGTCTTCGGGTCGCGCTGATAGCGTTTCAGCTCGTAAGGGATGGCCAGTTCTTCCAGCAACCAGAGAATCCGCTGGGAACGGGAGTTGTTCAGGTGATGCACGATAATCATGGTCGATGCCTTCTCAGAAAATGGGGTTGTCGCTGGACTTGAAGAACACTAGACCCTTTTGGCTCGCTCGAAGTGCCCTCAAGCCTTGCTCGCCGGTTTTGCCGCGCGTTTGGTGCCCGTCAAGGGCTTTCGTTTGGCTGGCTTGCGTTTGTTTTTCCACGGTGTGGCACCGCCCCCTGCGGGGCTTGCCGGTCCGCTGATGGTCAGGCTCAGGCCGGCGCATCGGGCGACCTGTTTGCTCATCCACGCGGCCTGCTTGGTGACGAATTCTTCCAGGCTCATCTCGCCGCTCTGCACCATGTCCAGCGCCTGCTCCCAAATCGCTGTGGTCCCGGGGTCGGCGATGGCACGCGGCACCGCGTCGATCAGGCTGAACGCAGCCGGGGTGGCGGCCAGGGCCTTGCTGTTCTTGATCAGATAACCACGGTCGAGCAGGCCCTGGATGATCGAGGCGCGGGTGGCTTCAGTGCCGATGCCGGTGGTGTCCTTGAGTTTTTGCTTGAGCAGCGGATCTTCCACCAGTTTGGCGACGTTCTTCATCGCCTTGATCAGATCGCCTTCGGTGAACGGTTTGGGCGGTTGGGTCCAGAGGTCCTTGAGCTTGACGTCGGCCACCGCGCAGTCACGTCCTTCGGCCAAAGCCGGCAGCGTTTGTGGCGCTGGTGCTTCGCGGCCCTTGGCCGGGGCGAGGGCCTCGGGCAGGGCGCGCTTCCAGCCGGGTTCGACGATCTGCTTGCCGACGGCACGCAAGGCTTCACCGGCGCAGTCGAAGTCGGCCTGGGTCCGGTCGTATTCATGGTTGGGCAGAAACTGCGCCAGATAACGCGCGCGGATCAGGGTGTAGACCGCCCGCTGCTTGCCCGCCAGCCGCTCGAGGTTTTTCGCCGCAGCGGTGGGGATGATGCCGTGGTGAGCGCTGACCTTGGCGTCGTTCCAGGCCCGTGAGCGGCGCTGAGGCTGCAGGAAATCGTTCAAGGCGTTCAGTGCCGGATCAGCCTGCCTCAGCGCGGCCAGAATGCCCGGTGCTTCGCTGTGCTGACTCACGGGCAGGTAACCGCAGTCGCTGCGTGGATAGGTGATGACCTTGTGGGTTTCGTACAGGGCCTGGGCGATGTCGAGGGTTTCCTGGGCGCCGAGCCCGAGCTTCCTCGAACAGACTTCCTGCAAGGTGCCCAGATCGAAGGGCAGGGGGGCGATTTCGCGCATCCGCTCGGTGCGCAGTTTGATCACCCGGGCACTCGCCGCACTGCCAATTGCTGCCGCTGCATTTTGCGCCAACGCCTGATTCAGGCAGCGATCCTGATCGTCGCAAACCTCGGAGGCCGCACGCCACTGGGCGGTGAACGCGGTGCCGTCATGCAGCAGTTGCACATCGATGGCCCAATAGGCGACCGGCACGAAATCGGCGATGCTGCGGTCGCGATCCACCACCAGGCGCAGGGTCGGCGTTTGCACCCGACCGACCGGCAAAACGCCCTGATAACCGGACTGACGCCCCAGCAGTGTGAACAGCCGACTCATGTTCATCCCGATCAACCAGTCGGCCCGCGAGCGCCCGAGTGCCGAATGGTAAAGGCTAAAGGTCTCGGCCCCCGGTTTCAGGGCTGCCAACGCCTTGCGGATCGACGCATCGTCCAGGGCCGACAGCCATAGCCGCTGGATCGGTCCGCGATAACGGCAATGCTCGACCAGTTCCCGGGCGATCATCTCGCCTTCACGGTCGGCGTCGGTGGCGATCACCAATTCATCGGCCTCGCCGAGCAGCCGCTTGACCGCTTTGTACTGGCTGGCCGTACGCGGTTTGACGGTCATCTTCCACTTCTCTGGAATGATCGGCAGATCCGCCAGCACCCAGCGCTTGTAACGCGCGTCATAGGCGTCCGGCGGCGCGGTTTCCAGCAGATGGCCGATGCACCAGGTCACCGTGACGTCCGTTCCCAGCCAGCAGCCGTCGCCACGACGCCTGGCGCCGAGGACGGCCGCAATGTCTTTGGCCTGGGAAGGTTTTTCACAGAGGTACAGCCGCATAACCACCATCGCTCATCAACTGTCGAGAGGCGGACAGAATGGCGGCTGACGAGCGATGGGGCAATCTTTATCTGTATGGATGTACAGTCGGTGCATTGCGATTCATTGCACAGGGAAGCCTATGCGGCTGACGCGCTTACACCGGGCCCGGCGGGCGAAGGGCTCGTCGGAACGCCGCATCGTCCCGTTCGGCTGCGAAGCCGTCGTGAGTGCAAAATCTGGGTTATACCTGAAAGTCGTGGTCTCAGGTTTTGGGGCTGCTGCGCCGCCCACCGCGGGCAACCCTCGCTCTCACAGGTTCATCACCGTCATGAGGAACGTATTTCATGAAAAGCACCGGTCCTAGTCCTGTCATCACCATTGCAGAGCAGCCAGGCTGCCTGCTTGTAAAGTTTCACGGTATTCAGGTGGCCGCTTCCGCACGGGCGCTGGTGTTGCTCGAGGCCAACTATCCTCCGGTGTATTACGTACCGCGGGAGGACATCGATGAAAAATACTTTGCCCGCACCGATCACACGAGTTATTGCCCCTACAAGGGCGATGCCAGCTATTTCAGTCTGCAAATCCCGGGGCATGAAGGCGCTAACGCGGTGTGGAGCTATGAAGACCCCAAAGTGTCGGTCGATCAGATTCGCGGCTACATGGCGTTCTATCCCGATCAAGTCACGTTTGAGGTGCTCAAAGACGTCGAGTGAGGGTCGCTTTCCAGGCATCAACGAAAACGCCGCGCATGGGCGCGGCGTTTTAAGGTCAGGTGTTCAGCTCATCGAACAGCATCCACCAGCGTGGATTCATCAATCTGGCCAATCGAGGTCACCCCGGTCAAGGTCATGGCGACGCGCATTTCCTTGGCGAAGATATCCAGCATGTTCTCCACCCCGCGTTGACCATCGGCGGCCAGTGCATAGGCCATGGAGCGCCCCAGCAATACGCCTTTTGCGCCCAGTGCCAACATCCGTACAACGTCAAGCCCCGAGCGGATTCCCGAGTCGACCAGCACCGTCAGATCATTGCCGATGGCTTGCATGATGGGCGGCAACGCCCGGGTGGTGGAGAGCACGCCGTCCAGCTGTCTCCCGCCGTGGTTCGACACGACAATGCCATCCGCGCCAAAGCTGACCGCGTCTCTGGCATCCTGAGGATCGAGAATGCCTTTGATGATCATCGGGCCTTTCCAGAACTCACGAATCCACTCCAGGTCACTCCAGCTGATCGAAGGGTCGAAGTTGTTGGCCAACCAACCCATGTAGTCTTCGAGCGTGACGGCTTTGCCAAGGTACTTCGAGATATTGCCCAGGTCGTGTGGACGCCCCATGACGCCGACGTTGAATGCCCAGTCGGGTTTAGTCATGGCCTGAAGCATTCGCCGCGATGATGCAAAAGGGCCTGACATGCCCGAGTGGGCGTCCCTGTATCGGGCGCCGGGCGTGGGCATGTCAACGGTAAACACCAGGTTTTTCACACCGGCGGCCTTCGCCCGTTCCAGTGCATTTTTCATGAAGCCTCTGTCCTTCAACACATACAGCTGAAACCAGATGGACTGCTGGCTTTGCGCCGAGACTTCCTCGATCGAGCACACCGAAACCGTTGATAGGCACAGTGGGATGCCTTTATTTTCCGCCGCTTTTACAGCCTGCACTTCACCACGACGGGCGAACATTCCCGTCAGCCCTACCGGCGCCAATATGATCGGCATTGAAAGTGGTTGATCGAAGAGGGTGGTTTCAAGGCTCAGGGTTTCGACGTTTTTCAGAATGCGCTGACGCAGGCTGATGCCGGTCAGATCAGCGCTATTGGCCCTCAGCGTGTGCTCTGCATAGGCCCCGCCATCAATGTAATCAAACAAAAAACGCGGGAGTTTGCGGCGTGCTGCCTCGCGATAGTCAGATGCGGATGAAATGATCATGGTGCCTCGGTCTGGTGAGTGGCGGGGCGATGGTTGCGTCGAGCGTCGGGTCAGATTAACGAAAACGCCCCGCATTGCGGTAATGCTGTTCACTTAAGAAAAGTTTGGGATGGGATGGGGTACATATCCATTGCTGCGGTAGCGGCTGCTAGCGGTTTCGCTTTTACAGCAAGTCACTTTCGAAAAGCGCGAAAGCAACCAAAGCGCTTTTGCCCCTCCATTCGGTGCCTCGCCTAGGCTCGGCATGCCCTCACTCCGGCATTGCTCCGGGGGCCCGCCGCCATCGGCCATCCATGGCCGGGGGCGGCTACCGCGGCATCCTTGCCGCGGTGCCCCCTGCGCAACGCCTGCGTTCGGCCTCTGGGAAAGGGGCGGCAGATCTGAAGCCAAAGCAACGGCAACGGCAAGATCAAAAGATCGCAGCCTCGCTTCGCTCGACAGCTCCTACAGGGAAATGCGTTCACTTGAAGCCAGGTCGGCCGGTAGGCCGCCTCGCTTTGGCTTTCGCGGTGCACGCCCCCTCGAGAGGCCGAGTGGAGGTTCTGCGTAGTGGGCAACCCGGCATGGATGCCGGGTTAGCCGCCCCCGGCCATGGATGGCCGATGGCGGCGGGCCCACGGAGCAGGACCGGAGCGAGGGCATGCCGAGCCTGGGCGAGGCACCGAACGAAAGGGGCAAGAGCCCTTTGGTTACTTTGGGGCTTTTCCAAAGTGACCCGCCGTAAGGGCGGAACCCTAAGACGCCGTTACCGCAGAAACGGATATGTCCCCCAACCTTAACTGACCAGCATTCCCCGCATTATCGGGCGTTTTTTACACGTGCTGTCAGTTGGTATCCAGATCCACGTTCTTGGTCTCACGCAAACAGATCATCCCGACGACCAGGCTCACCCCGGTAATCAGCACCGGGTACCACAGCCCGTAGAAGATGTCCCCGGTGTACACCACCAAGGCAAACGACACCGTTGGCAGGAAACCGCCGAACCAGCCATTACCGATGTGGTACGGCAGGGACATCGAGGTGTAGCGAATGCGGGTCGGGAACAGTTCGACCATCAGCGCTGCCAGCGGGCCGTAGCACATGGCCGAAATGATGATCAGCGCCACCATCAGCGCCACGATCATGGACTTGTTGACCTGTTGCGTATCGGCTTGGGACGGATATCCGGCCAGGATCACGGCGCCACGCAGGGCCGCTTCATCGTAGCCTTCGAGTTTCACTTCACCGACGCTCACCTGCACGGCGCTGCCGGCCGGTGCGGCTTCGCTTTTGTAAGGAAGGCCCTGTTTCACCAGGAAGGTTTTGACCTTGTCGCACGGGCTATCAAATTTCGCCTTGCCCACCGGGTCGAACTGGAAGGTGCAGGTGGCCGGGTCAGCCAGCACGGTGATCGGTGCCTGACGGCTCGCCTGGTCGATGGCCGGGTTGGCGTAGTGGGCGATGGACTTGAAGATCGGGAAGTACAGTGCAGTCGCCAGCAGCAGGCCGATCATCAGCACCGGTTTGCGCCCGACTTTATCCGACAGCCAGCCGAAGAAAATAAAGAACGGTGCACCGATGATCACGCTGACGATCAGCAGGCTGTTGGCCAAGGCCGGGTCCATTTTCAGGAACTGGGTGAGGAAGAACAGTACGTAGAACTGCGCCGCGTAGAAAGTCACGGCTTGCCCGGCGTTGATGCTGAACAGGGCGATCAGGACGACTTTAAGGTTTTCCCATTTGCCGAAGGAATCGCGCAGCGGCGACTTGCAGAGCTTGCCTTCCTCTTTCATTTTCACGAACGCAGGCGACTCGTGCAGGCTCATGCGAATCCAGGTCGAGATGCCCAGCAGAATGATCGAAAACAGGAACGGAATCCGCCAGCCCCAGACCTCGAACTGGTCACCGGTGAAGTAGCGGCAACCGAGCACCACCAACAGCGACAGCAGCAACCCGAGGGTCGCGGTAGACTGAATCCAGCTGGTGTGGAAACCGCGTTTACCCATCGGTGCGTGTTCCGCGACATACGTGGCAGCGCCGCCGTATTCACCGCCCAGGGCCAGGCCCTGAAGCATGCGCAGCACCACAAGAATGATCGGCGCGGCGATGCCGATGCTCGCGTAGGTCGGGAGCAATCCGACGCAGAAAGTCGCCACCCCCATGAGGATGATGGTGGCGAGGAAGGTGTACTTACGCCCGATCATGTCCCCCAGCCGTCCGAACACCAGTGCGCCGAACGGTCGCACGATGAAGCCCGCGGCGAACGCCATCAGCGCAAAGATGAACGCCGTGGTGTCGTTGACCCCGGCAAAGAACTGTTTGCTGATCACCGCCGCGAGTGCGCCGTAGAGGAAAAAGTCGTACCACTCGAAGACTGTCCCGAGCGACGAGGCGAAGATGACTTTCTGGGTTTCCTTGCTGGTGCCCGCGCTGCGCACGGCTTCCAGAGGCTGAACATGTTCTGACATATCGGTATCCCTCACAGTGATTGTTCTTTTTGTTCCACTGTCGGCGCCGGGCTTATGGACTGGCGCCGCTATTCCTTTGCTCAAGAGACTGCGGTCAGTGCTTTTTCGTCGGGTGCAAAACTCCTTGTAGGTGTTTCCAGGATCAGTTGTGCAGCTTTTTCGGCAATCATCAGCGTAGGCGAACAGGTGTTGCCCGAGGTGATGCGCGGCATGATCGAGGCGTCGGCGATGCGCAGGCCCGGGATGCCATGGACTTTGAGTTGCGCATCGACCACTGCGTCCGGGTTGTTGCCCATGCGGCAGGTGCCGACCGGATGGAAGATGGTGGTGCCGATGCGGGCGGCGGCTTCGTGCAATTGTTCTTCGCTCTGCAAGCTGTCGCCGGGCAAGTACTCCACTGGTTTGAACGCTTGCAGGGCCGGCGCGCCGACGATGCGCCGGGTCAGGCGAATGGCATCCGCTGCCACCCGCAAGTCCTCCGGATGGCTCAAGTAATTGGGCTGAATCAGCGGCGCTTCCTGCGGATCGGTGGAGCGAATCTCGACGCAACCACGGCTTTGCGGGCGTAGATCGCACACCGACGCCGTGAAGGCGGGGAACGCATGCAACGGCTCGCCGAAACGCTCCAGCGACAGCGGCTGAACGTGGTACTCGAGATTCGCCGATGTCTGCTCCGGTCCCGAGCGGGCGAAGGCCCCGAGTTGGCTCGGCGCCATGGACAGCGGGCCGCTGCGGTCATACAGGTAACGCAGGCCCATGCCCATCTTGCCCCACAGGCTACCGGCGATCTTGTTAAGGGTGCGGGCGTTTTCCAGTTTGTAGATCAGGCGCAGTTGCAGGTGATCCTGCAGATTGCCCCCCACGCCAGGCAGTTCATGGGCGACACCGATCCCCAATCGTTGCAGCAGCGGGCGAGGGCCGATGCCGGAACGTTGCAGGATGCTCGGTGAGCCGACGGAACCGGCGCACAGCACGATTTCCTTGCGCGCCTTGAAGGTTTTCGCCTGACCCTGCCAACGCGCACTGACCGATGACGCACGGCCGTTTTCCAGCAGCACGCGATCCACTTCGACGTCGGTCAGCACGGTGAGATTAGGCCGGTTGCGGACCGGTTTGAGAAACGCCTTGGCCGCGTTCCAGCGAATCCCGGCCTTCTGGTTGACCTGGAAGTAGCCGCAGCCTTCGTTGTCGCCCTGGTTGAAGTCATCGATGCTGGCGATGCCGTTTTGCTCGGCGGCGCTGCGGAAGGCATCGAGAATCGGCCACGACAGTCGCTGACGTTCGATCCGCCATTCACCGGCGGCGCCGTGAAATTCCGAGTCGCCGGCAAAGTGGTTTTCGCTCTTTTTGAACAATGGCAGGACGTCTTGCCAGCTCCAGCCGGGATTGCCCTGAGCGGCCCAGCCGTCGTAGTCGCCGGCCTGCCCGCGCATGTAGATCATGCCGTTGATCGAGGAACAGCCGCCGAGCACCTTGCCACGGGGATAACTCAGGGCGCGACCTTGCAGGCCGGGTTGCGCTTCGGTCTTGAAGCACCAGTCGGTGCGCGGGTTGCCGATGCAGAACAGGTAACCCACGGGGATGTGAATCCACGCATAGTTATCGCGGCCGCCGGCTTCGAGCAGCAACACGCGATGTTGCGGGTCGGCCGACAACCGATTGGCCAGCAAACAACCGGCCGGGCCGGCACCGACCACGATGTAGTCGTATTCATCCAGGGAAGTCTGCATCCGTGACCTCATGTTGTTCTTGTTGTCGGTATCCTAGTTGTTAGCTTTCGTCAAAAGAATGTTAGTTTTTGCGCAGCCGCTGTGCGTTTTTAAACAGCCCCACCTCAAGGACGGTTCATGTTCGACTGGAATGACCTGCGGTTTTTTCTCGAGTTGCAGCGTAGCGGGCGTCTGCTCACCGCTGCCCGCCGTTTGAACACCACCCACGCCACCGTGGCCCGGCACATCGAGGCCATCGAAAAGAGCCTCGGCACGGCATTGTTTGTTCAGCATGCCCAGGGTTATGAGCTGACCCCGGCCGGTGAAGCGCTGCTCAAGCACGCCGAAGCGATGGAAAACGTCGCGCTGCTGGCTCAGGAAGAAATCACTCAGTCCACGGCGCCGCTGGGCAAGATCCGCGTTGGCGTGACCGAAGGGTTGGGCATCATGTTCCTCGCCAGCCGCATGAACGGCCTGTTCGAACGTTATCCGGGGCTGGAAGTGGAACTGGTGGCCGTGCCGCGCTTTGTCAGCATCCTCAATCGTGAGGCCGAAATCAGCATCCACCTGGAGCGCCCGGCCGCCGACATGCTGGTCACCCGCAAACTGACTGACTATCGATTGGCGCTGTACGCCAGCCAGGAGTATCTCGACCGTTCGCCACCGCTGCGCAGCCGCGAAGACCTCGGTCGCCACGCCTGGATCGGCTATGTCGATGACTTGCTGTTCAGCCAGGAACTGATGTTCCTCAACAGCTTCTGCCGCAATCCGCAGGTGGTGTTCCACAGCACCAGCGTCATCGCCCAACAACAGGCCGCGCGTTCCGGGTTGGGGATCGCCGTGCTGCCTTGTTACATGGCCAGCGCCGATCCCGGCCTGGTGCCATTGTTGCCGGATGAGAGTATTCAGCGCAGCTACTGGATCAGCACGCGGCGTGAGCTGCACAAATCCGTGCGGTTGCGTGTGTTGTGGGATTACGTGGTGGGGTTGTGTGAGGCGGAACAGGGGTTGTTGCTGGGATAACAAACATCAACAGATCGTCCGAACGCGGCCCGATCTTTTGATCTTGGGGAAGTGTCAGATTCACTTTCCCATAAGTTCACTCACGCCTCAGAACGTGCCGATACTCTTTGTGCGGAAAACCAACTTCACCGTGTTGTTTTTGGCAAGCTGCCACTTCACGTCGGTCGGGTCGTTCTCTTTGCGCACGATACACTTCCATTCCACATCTTTGCCGTCGTCCGTGCCCGGAAAAAGTACCTTGCCGGTCCATGTAGAGTTGTTAGGGGCGGGTTTAGGGTCGAGCTTTACGGCCTTGGCTGGATCCCAATTCCCTAGCTCCGGATGGTTGCCGACAACATACACACTGTAGCCCGGCACCGTGTTGCCGTTTTCGCATTGAAATTCCACTTCGTCTTTTAAGGGCACCCACGTGACACCTAGGGCATCGCGGAACACGGGCAGCATTGCCAACAAGCAAACGCCCAGCGGCAATAGGTAACGATTGCGAGACATGATGAACACCTCAATTCATTCCAGTGGGCGCAGCATAGCCCCGGCGAAACTGAAAGTGACCTGTTAGAAATGACAGTTCTTTAGAGCGCTTCGCGATAGCTTCAATGGTTGCTTATTAACTGCGAGCTTGTTTGCGCTGGACTGCGCGATCGTCCTGGACTTCAATTTGTGGGGTAAAGACTAGGAGCGTCGACCGACACTCCGCCGCGAACAAGGGAGCTTGCAGCATGACCGACGACACAAAAATAAAAGGCCCGGCGTCGTACTTCCCGTCAATCGAGAAAAAATATGGCCAGCCCATCAGCCACTGGCTGGATGTGCTCGTAACCGTCAGCGACAAAAAGCACATGGAAATGGTGGCCTGGCTGAAGACTGAGCATGGTATGGGGCATGGCCATGCCAATGCTTTGGTTGCGCATTATTTGGCGAGCGCTAAAACGTGAGCCACCTGTAAACGGCTCGCGACGTGGCAGGCAATTACACGGATGCTGGATGTGCGGCCGTCTTCGTCGGAACGCCGCCCGGAGCAAGATCGCTCCCACATTTGTTCGGTGTCGTTCGCGAGAGTTGTGGTCCCTTGATGGGTGACTTAATAAGCCTTAGCCCTGAAGACGATTCGGCCCTCTGGACCTGTATCCGCCAACTGAATCAGCAACCGGCGCGAGCAGCACAAATCGGTGTGGCTCA
This sequence comes from Pseudomonas sp. PMCC200344, assembly GCF_030053095.1. Taxonomy (NCBI): domain Bacteria; kingdom Pseudomonadati; phylum Pseudomonadota; class Gammaproteobacteria; order Pseudomonadales; family Pseudomonadaceae; genus Pseudomonas; species Pseudomonas sp. PMCC200344. The sequence goes on from NZ_CP125618.1 coordinate 2,529,197, forward strand.
GATTGCTATGGGATTACGCGGTGGAGTTGTGTGAGCACGAACAGAGGCTACTGTTGGACCCAATCCCCTGTAGGAGCAAAGCTTGCTCGCGATGGCGTCAGGTCTGGCATACCGCGTCTTCGTTCATCGCGAGCAAGCTTTGCTCCTAAAGGGGTTCGTGTTTCAAGGGAGGATTTCGAATGAGGTGCTAGCCAGGCGCTCCCCATTCACCAGCACGTGCACGGCGTGTTTGCCCACGTAGTGTTTGCGGGTGGTGAGTTCCTTGATCTGCTGGCTACGGGCGATGGATTCGGTCGCCTTGCCGGGAAGCGTCAGCGCCTTGAGCTTGAACACCTTCGCCGACGTGCTGCCGTTGGCTTTTACGTAATCGATGGCGTAGTCGATCACCAGTCGCTGACTGTCCTGGACCGTGGATTTCACGGCGAAGGACAGGGTGATTTTTTCACCCAGACGAATCACTGCCGGTTCCACCTTCACATCGATGATCTCGACCTCAGGCTTGCCGCTTGCGCCAATGATCGCCAACGCTCGTTGGTTGCCCTGTTTGATCAGGCTGCGCAGGGCGTGTTTGGCGATCCACGCGGTGTGTTTGTTGTTCAGCGACCAGCCTTCGATCAGGTCCAGCACCCACTCGGGATGATCCTTGGTGATGTCGTTGAGGTGGTTGGCCACGGACTTGCGCACGTAAAGGCTGTTGTCGGCCTTGAGGTTGTCGAGGATCGCCGCCGCCAATGTTGGGTCAGCCTGAATCTGTTCCAGACGGAACGACCATGGCAGGCGCGGTCGGCTGCCTTCACTGGCCAGGCGGCGGACATGTTCGTTTTCGTCCAGGGACCAATCGTGCATGACCGCCAGGGAGCCTTCGATATTGCTGCGCAGGAAATGGCGGATCGCGAACTCCGAGGAGCCGAAGGCAGTGAAATATTTCAGCGCGTCCATGGATTGTTCGAAGGCATGTCCGCCGTACGTCGCGACGTAATGCGGTAATGAAATGCTGACGAAACCGCTGTTCAGCCGCGGAGCGAGGGCGCGCAGCACTTCAAGCGTCTCTTCATAGCTCAACGGCAGGACCGCGTGCAGGCACTCGCTGACCCGGGCCATGCGCTGCATGATTGATAAATCGGCAAGCCCGTCGTTGGCCAGTTTCAGGAAGGCCTTGGCGTTGAACGCTGGGTAGACGGCGGTCATCTCGGTGGCGATGTGCTTGAGGCGGTCGGCGTTGAAGATTTCTTTTAGGGCAGGGGCGGGTTGGTCAGCCATAGTGAGTTCCTTGGAAATTCTGGTTTGCCTGAGGTACCGCGTTATCGTTCTTCGCGAGCATGCCCGCTCCACATGGGTTCTTTGGTGAACACGGGATTTGTGTACGACGTAAATCAAGTGTGGGAGCGGGCTTGCTCGCGAAAAGGCCCTCACAGTCGCCTCAACGCTTACCCGCTTCCTCTTCTAGTTGATCCGACTCAAACAACCTCGCCAGTTCCACCCGGGCTTCCTGCGCCGTCTGCATTACCTTCGCCGCATCGTCATAAATCGCATGCTGGGCTTCCAGCACCTGCTCGTCGTGATGCTTGAAGCGCTTGATCCGCGCATCGGCCTGGGCCTGGGTCAGCCCTAGGCCGACCAGCGTGCGCCGGCTCATTTCCAGACTCGAATAATAGGTTTCCCGAATGGCCTCGGCGCCAAGGTCCACCAAGCGATGCACATGCTGACGGTTACGGGCCCGGGCGATGATTTTGATGTGCGGATAGAGTTTGTGCACCAACTCGGCGGTCTTGATGTTGGTGTCCGGGTCGTCGGTGGCGATGACAAAGTATTCCGCCTGCTCGACCTTGGCCGCACTGAGGATCTCCGGGCGCATCGGGTCGCCGTAGAACACCGGGACGCCGCCGAAGCTGCGCGACAGTTCGATGGTTTCCACCGAGGTGTCGAGGGCGACGAACTTGATGTTCTGCGCGCGCAAAATCCGCGCAACGATCTGCCCCATACGGCCCATGCCGGCGATCACCACGCGTGGCGTGTCGGTATCGATCGCGCGGAATTTCTCCGGCACCACCACGGGTTGAACCTTGGGGCTGACCAGTCGCGCGCACACCAGCAACAGCAGCGGCGTCACCGCCATGGACAAGGTGATGGTCAGCACCAGCAAGTCGTACAGGCGCGGCTCGAACAGTCCCTGGTCGCGGCCGATCTTGAACACCACAAACGCAAACTCACCACCGGCCGCCAGCACGATGCCGAGGCGAATCGCACTGACCTTGCCCAGACCACCCGCCAGCCGACCGACTACAAACAGCAGCGGCAGTTTGATTGCGATCAGCAATAGAGTCAGGCCCAGCACCGTGATCGGCGCGCTCAGGAGAAGACTCAGGTTGGCGCTCATGCCGACGCTGATGAAAAACAGACCCAGCAGCAATCCCTTGAACGGTTCGATTTGCGCTTCCAGTTCGTGACGGTATTCGGAGTCCGCCAGCAGCAACCCGGCGAGGAACGCCCCCAGCGCCATGGACACGCCGACCAAGTCCATCAGCCACGCCGTGCCTATCACTACCAGCAACGCAGTGGCGGTCGAGACTTCCGGCAAACCGGTCTTGGCCACCACCCGGAACACTGGGCGCAGCAGATACCGCCCACCGATCACCACCACCGCGATGCTGCCCAGCACGCGCAAGCCGTGATTGAGGCCTTCGCCAGCGCTGCTGGTGTGATCGCCGCCCGCCAGCAACGGCACCATGGCGATCAAAGGGATAGCGGCGATGTCCTGGAACAGCAGAATCGCGAATGCCAAGCGCCCGTGGGGACTGGTCAGTTCCTTGCGCTCGGCCAAGCTTTGCAAACCGAACGCGGTGGACGACAGCGCCAGGCCCAAGCCCAACACGATCGCGCTGTTCAACGGCTGGCCGAACACGAATAACGCCAGTACACCAATCACTGAGCCCGTCAGCAGCACTTGCGCCAGGCCTACGCCGAACACCGATTTGCGCATCACCCACAAACGTCGCGGCGACAGTTCAAGGCCAATGATGAACAGCAGCAACACCACCCCGAGTTCGGAAATGTGGCTGACGCTTTGCGGATTGCCAATCAAGCCCAGCACCGACGGGCCGATGATCACGCCGGCAAACAGATAACCCAGCACCGCCCCCAGTTGCAGGCGCTTGGCCAAGGGAACGGTGAGCACGGCCGCGAACAGAAACACGACAGCGGCTTGCAACAGGTTGCCTTCATGGGGCATAGCGAAACTCCAGGGACTCGGTACGGCGGGGCGGTAAGGATAAAGGCTTGAGAAGAATGCGTCATGCCAATGCAATCGTAATAATCACAGCAATAAGGAATGATTCAGCGCCAGCGCAGTCGGATTCCAGGTGCCAAGACATCAATGGAGATTCACCGATGAACAACAAAACCCTTATCGCCAGCCTCGCCCTTGTCGCAGGCATTGCCGGTATTAGCCCGATCGTTCAAGCGGATGACCCACCGCAAAAAACCGTTCAGCCGGGAGTCAACAACACCCGGGAGTTAGTGGTCGGCGACCGCGCCCCAGACGTTTACCAGCGCAGCGAAAAAGCCCTGGCCAACTGGAAGCAGAAAGGCCTGAAAACCCCGAAGGCTCAGGCGCAGTGGGTGCAGATCAATGACAAGTACATGATGGTGATGATTACCAACGGGACGATTATTGATATCACGCCAGTGGAGCGTTAGGCCGCAAGCAACATTCACCTTCAATGATGTTCCTTTCGGCCAACGCAAGGACTGAGCGGGTCAATCAACCCGACTATGGCTCATCGTTTGCTCGCCCAATCGATACTGATTATTCCCACTGCGCTTCGCCTCATACATCGCCAGATCCGCAATATGAATCAACCGGTCCATGCTCGGCGCATGGTCCGGGAACACCGCGACCCCCAGGCTGGTGCCGATGTGTCGTTGGTCATTGCCGATGGTCACCGGAGGCGACAGTTCGACGAAGATTTTCTGGCAGATGCTGCGGGCTTCGTCTTGTAGGCTGTTGCCCTGGGACAGGCCTTGAAGGATGACCACAAACTCGTCGCCACCGATCCGGGCGACGGTATCGGTTGAACGCAGGATTTTCTTCAGTCGGGTGGCGGTGGTGATCAGTACCCGGTCACCGGCGGCATGGCCGTAATGGTCGTTGATTGCCTTGAAACCATTGAGGTCGACAAATACCAGCGCAACCCTCGTAGCGCTGATGCGCGCCTGTTCCAGCGCTTCGGACAGACGCTGCTCGAGCACCAGACGATTGGGCAGACCGGTCAGCGGGTCGAAGTGGGCCAAGTGTTGCAGGTAGCTGGCGGAGGCTTTTTCCTCGGTGATGTCGCGTACCACACCCATCATCTTGATCGTTGCATCGTGGTCGTTCTTGACCACATTGCCGGTTTCCCGAAGCCAGCGGATCGTGCCGTCGGGCCAGACGACCCGGTATTCCTCGTCATGGTTGTCGCCGGTTTCCAGGCAGCGCAATTCCCCGGCCCGGACCTTGGCCCGATCATCGGGGTGAACACATGAGCAAAATAGGGCGTAGGAGGGCGTTACTTCGTCGATCTTGAAGCCAAACATGCCGTAGATCGCGTCCGACCAGTAGAGCTTGTCGGTGTCGACATCCCAGTCCCACGTGCCGATGCGGGCGAAATACTGGCTACGCTTGAAGCGTTCGACGTCGCCGTCCTGGCGGATGTTTTGTCCGTCAGTCAGGCTGGTGATCAGCACGCGATACTCGGCCAGCTGCTTTTGCAGCGAGCGCTCGCGACAGATCAACGCGACGATCAGGGCTAGCATCAGTGAGCCGATGGCGGCGCTGGTCCAATCCACATTCATTCAGGTTTCGCCATCGTGGCGTATCAGCCGTATCGGGAGAGATGCGCCTATGTTAGTTCACACGGCCCTCGATCATCAGCCTCTATTACGAGGGGCGCCAAACTTATAGCAGTTCACCTTTGTCCCACAGATGCACCAATTCCCCAGGCGCCTGATCTTCAGGCACCTTCATCACCATCCGGTCGTCCTGTTCGCCGTTGCGGTAGCGCACTTCGATTTGATAGAAGCGCTGATCGCCCCGACCGGCGGATGAACTCGTCATAAGCAGGCAACCCTCAAGCAACGAGCAGATGCGGGTGCGTTGGTCGGCATTGCATTGGGCGAATTCGATCTCTCGGGGGCGGGTCAAGGTGTGGATCGCCGCCACGCCGCCCTGGCGGGAGACACAGACCACCGCGTTATCGTCCAGTGTTGGCAAGGTTTTCATTGTTCCTCCGGCGTCAGGTCGACGCCCACTTCAGACCAGCCGTGTCGCACCGCCTCGACTGCCTTCGCACCAAATCCTTGCCGGGCATGCTCGACGGTCAGTTGCGCGAAGGCACTGAATGTCGCTTCGCTACTCAGGCGTTTGTCGCACAGCGCGTCGTACCAGATGCGGCCGGTTCTTTCCCAGGCAAAGCCGCCCAGCTCCATCGCGGCCAGATAAAAAGCCCGATTGGGGATGCCCGAATTGATGTGCACCCCACCATTGTCTTCTTGGGTGATGACGAACTTGCGCATGTGGTCCGGTTGCGGGTCCTTGCCAAGCAACGGGTCGTCATAGGCCGTGCCCGGAAGGGCCATCGAGCGTAAACCGATGCCTTTGATGCGCGGTGCCAGCAGGTCCGCACCGATCAGCCAGTCAGCCTCTTCGGCGGTCTGGCCCAGTACATGTTGTTTGATCAGTACCCCGAAAACGTCCGAAATCGATTCATTCAATGCCCCGGACTGGCTGGCATAGACCAGACCGGCTTCGCTTTCGATCACGCCGTGCGTCAACTCGTGACCGATCACATCCAGAGAGCGGGTAAAGCGTTCGAAGATTTCGCCATCGCCGTCACCGAACACCATTTGCGCGCCATTCCAGAACGCGTTTTCGTAATCCAGGCCGTAATGCACGCTGCCGATCAGGGCAAAACCCATGTTGTCGATGGAGTCCCGACCCAGCACCTTCCAGAAGAAATCATAGCTGGCACCCATTGCGTCGTAGGCCTCGTCGACCGCCGGATCGCCGGTTGCCGCCTGGCCTTCAAGCCGCACAGGCATACCCGGCAGAAGCATTTTGCCTTGCGCGTCATAAATGCTGCGCTGTGCCAGGCCGGGTTGGCCGGGCTGCGACAGGATCGCTTCGGCGGGTGGTCGCGATGGCGGGCCGGGATTGTGCCGCAGACGGCGGACATGGATCAGCGTGGTCTGGGCGCTGGAGCGCTGACGGTCGGAACCGTGGGCGATGATTTGGTTGAGGATGTAGGGCGGGATGAAACTGTACAGCGGTGATGAGTCGGTCATCAGAGCATCCTTTCCTGAATACGAAGTCGTTATTCATGTGAGCCGGATGACGGTCTTTCGGTTCCGTGGATTGCCTTGCGCGCCGGTTTCTGCGAAAACCTCCGTCCGCGCCCCAATCACTGGGCGACAGTGAACGAGTAGGAATCATGAACGACGAGTTGCAAATCATTGACCTTGAGCCGGGCGACGGCAAAGCCGCCGTCAAAGGCGCGCTGATTACCACCCAATACCGCGGCTGGCTGGAAGACGGGACTGAATTCGATTCCTCCTACAGCCGGGGTAAACCTTTCCAGTGCGTGATTGGCACGGGTCGGGTGATCAAGGGGTGGGATCAGGGGATCATGGGGATGCAGGTCGGCGGTAAGCGCAAGTTGCTGGTGCCTGCGCATCTGGCCTACGGTGAACGGACCATGGGCAAGATCACGCCGAACTCGAACCTGATTTTCGAGATTGAATTGCTGGAAGTGCTGACGCGCGATGATTGATTGGCGTATGAGCTGAAATGACAAAAACCGCACTATCTGCACACAGAAAGGGCGGTTTTTTTTGGAACATTGATCAAGCCACCTCGTCACCATTTTTTCGCCAGCGCCTTCTGTTTGGTGATTCAGGTGAATGCGTCAATGTCGTCAAGGATATCCGTCACAACTCCTTCCAAGGAGGGGGACGTCCCCACAGCAGGCCTGCTGGCCCAGGTGATGATCGCCAAGTACAGTGATCATTTACCGCTGTATCGTCAGGAAAAGGTCTTTGCCAGGGCCTGTCTGGCCATCGCGCGCTCACCCTGGCGCAGTGGGTCGGCACTTGCGGTGCGCAGTTGCAGCCGCTGGTCGATGCGCTGCGCGAGGTCGTGCTTGGACACAACGTGGTGCACGCCGACGAAACGCCGGTCCAGATGCTCACGCCGGGCGCGAAGAAAACCCTCCGTGCCTACGTCTGGGCCTATGTCACGAACCAGTTTGCCAACGTAAAGGCTGTTGTTTACGACTTCAGCCCCAATCGCTCGGCGAACACGCCCGGGCCTTCCTGCAAGACTGGAATGGCCAACTAGTCTGCGATGATTTTGGCGGCTACAAGGTCAGTTTTGCACTCGGTGTGACCGAGATCGGCTGCATGGCTCATGCGCGACGCAAATTCTTCGAGCTGCACATTACGAACAAAAGCCAGCTTGCCGAACAGGCCTTGCGCTACATCTAGTTGTCTAAACCAGCGACTTTTGAATCTGATGATCAAATGTATCTAGAAAATCGTGCATGCTGATTTCTCCGAGATCTACAGCTTTAGCGCCGCCGGCCGCAATAAAGGTGACATCAGTGATACCTAGGACGTTCAGGATCAGTTTCAAATATTGGGTCGCAATGTCACGGTCTCTAATCGGGGAGTCGTTGGTGTATACACCTCCCGAGGCGAGCAGCACCGTTGCCTTTTTACCGGTCACCAGCCCTTTACCATCAAAGCCCAAGGTCAGGCCTTTACGTACCACGTGATCCACCCACGCCTTGAGCGCCGCAGGGACGTTGTAGTTGTAGACCGGCGTTGAAATAACCACGTGATCGGTTTCCAGCAACTCGGCCACAAGCTCATCGGATAGCTGCAACACGGCTTTCATTTCAGGCGAATGCTGGGTTTCTGGGGTGAAGTAAGCCTGTAACCAGGGGGCCGTCACGAACGTAAGCGGAGTGTCCGTTAGATCCCGTACTTTGATGGCGCCCCTAGGGTGTGCAGCTTCCCACGTGGCCACAAATCGGCGAGTGAGCTGCCGGGAGATTGAAGCATCCCCACGTGGGCTGGTTTCAATGGTGAGAAGCCTGGACATGAAAGTAACTCCTGCGCGGTGACGCGGCGGTATGTTTTGCGTTGTCGCTTTAGGCGATGTGCGACACACTCTACCCAATGCGATCTCTACGCAGGAGTGATGTAAATATGATTGAGTCCATCTGTTTCAGTGATGGGTCATGATCGGAAATCTCAGCTTGGACCAGTTGCGGATCCTTGTAACCATTGCTGATACAGGCAGCTTCTCGGCAACGGGACGTCACCTGCGGCGTGCTCAATCTGCCATTAGCCAGTCGATTGCCACACTTGAGTCAGTTCAAGGTGTGAGGCTGTTTGATCGGAGCGGCCATCGTCCAACTCTCACAGAGGTAGGTAGAGTGCTAGTGGTTCAAGCGCGCGTAGTGCTGGCAAGCGCTGCCCAGTTTGAAGCAATGGCCGCAAGTACGGCAGCAGGGGTTGAGCCGGAGTTGGCTCTCGCCATAGACCCTTTAGTCCCTAGCGCACCGCTCATCGAAAGCCTCCGCGCTATCCGTGAGGCTTTTCCGCATCTGGCAGTGAGTTTTTCTACAGAAGGCTTAGGCGGCGCAGAGCGTCGATTGCGCAACGGCGATGCGGCACTGGCGCTATGCACATTGATTCCGACAGTGCCCGACGATGTCAACGCACTGCCGCTGCTCAGCGTCGACTTGAGGCCCGTAGTAGCCAGCGGACATCCCCTGGCTATGTTAGGCCGTCGGGCAACAAGTGCAGACCTCAAGCCTTATGTGCAACTGGTACTTTCCGATCCGGTTTCTCCCGACGGCCCTAGCTATGGGGTGACGGGCAGTCACCAGTGGCGGTTTGTAGATTTGGCACGGCGGCTGGATTTTTTGCTCGCCGGGTTCGGTTGGTGTCGAATGCCAGAGCATCTGATTGCGGATCATCTGGCTTCAGGACGCCTAATACCGCTTGAGTTAACCGCCGAACTTCAGCGCACACCAGACACACTTACGATCTACGCAGCGCACATGCAAAATCGCTCTTTAGGGAAAGCAGGCCGATGGCTTTTGAATGATCTGACCCGTCGTCTGTGCATGTGATGATACGAAGACGACTAACGTCAGCGGTTTGGTTATCCCGTTGGCCAAAGGGCTGATGCGGTTATTCGAACCGGTTGTGCAGGGACTGCCCGGGCCGTGATCGTCTGTGCGTATTTCGCAAGCCAAGGTGTGATGCCTGCCCGCTTACGGAAAATCAATCGAGAGAAGTGAGTTACTGGAAGTGCTGACGCGCGATGATTAACCACTAGGACTGCAAGGTGTCCCGGTAGGCATAAAGGCCCGGTATTCCGCCGGTCATCACGAACAGCACGTCGTCCCCGGAGCGGTAGCGTCCTTGTCTGATATCGGCCAACAGCCCTGCAATCGCTTTGCCGGAGTAAACCGGGTCGATCAACAGGCCTTCGGCGCGAGTCATCAGGCGCACTGCTTCCTGCATGGCTGGCGTTGGCAGACCGTAACCGTCGCCCAACTGACTGCCGTCGATGGCGATCTCTTCAGCCTGAACGACGGCGCTGCTGCCCAACAGCGCCAATGCGTCCTGGGTCAATTTCCGGGTTCTGGCCGCTGACGTGTCTCGATCGGACAACACCGAATAGGATTTTATGATCGAGGTGCCGCGGCCCAGCAACTAGAAACCCGCCGCGAGCCCGGCGTGGGTGCCGGTGCTGCCGTTGGGCACCACGACTTGATTGAAGGTGAGGTCGAGTTCCGGACCCTGTTGCGCGAACTCCGCCGCGCAGCGCGCATAACCGAGACTGCCCCGCGGCGTTGAACCACCCGTGGGAATCACCAGCACGTTGCGCCCCGAATCCCGAAGTAGCGTGGCCCGTGTTTCGTCCATGGCGAGTAAGTTGCTGCCCCCGGCAAGCACCTGTAGCTGTGCGCCGAACAACTGGTCGAGCAGAACGTTGCCGTTAGTTCGTAATCTACATCGGTTTTGGGTACCGCGCGGGTCAGGATCAGTACACAGTCAAGGCCCAGGCGAGCACACACCGAGGCGGTCAGGCGCGCATGATTGAACGGCATATCCAGAGAGCCTGGAGAAAACCCTCAACACCCAGCTCATTCAACGCACCACCCGACGGCAATCCATCACCGGGGAAGGGCATCAAAAACCAACGCCTTTGCGTGGGAGGACGCGTGTCGTCAATCAACGAATATGTAGCTGCTGTTCAACTGCTGGACGAAGCTTACCGGCGCTGGACCGGGCAAAGCCTGCCAGCCCCTGAGTCGCTGAGCGGAACTGAGCGCTTGCACTGGTTGCACGCGCAAGCGCCTTACAGCCTGTTGGCTCATGGCACCGAAGCCGATCCGTGCTTCTTCTACGCCAACGAACAAACGCTGGCCTGTTTCAAATACCCTCGCTCGCAATTCCTTGGCATGCCGTCACGGTTCAGCGCTTCGCCACTGGACCGAGCCATGCGCCAGACGTTGCTGGAGCAGGTCACGGCCAATGGGATTGCTCATGGCTACAGCGGTTATCGGGTGGATCGGGATGGCCATGCCTTCATGATTCACGAAGGCAAAGTCTGGACACTGATTGATCAGCACGGTGAGCATCGGGGGCAGGCGGCACTATTCTGGCCGGATGCGGAGCGTGTTGGTCGGGTTGATTGATTGTTCCCACGCGCGTGGGAACAATCGGTCTTAGGGCAAATCGCTAAACAGCGGAATACGTCCGTTCAGCGAAGGCCGGTAATGCCAGGTCAGGCGATCCAAAGCAGGCTTTATCGTCAGAATCTCCTTCAACGTAGCGCTGGCAATGCTTAGGGCCAATGTCTGTCCCGGACATTGATGCCGCACCGCACCAAAGGTGAAGCTGCGCCGGTCTGGACGATCAAGAAGAAAGACGTCGGGATGGTCATTGAGCTGTGGATCGCGATTGGCCGAAGCCAGCAGCACCAGAACCACATCGCCTGAATTGAGGCTTACCCCGTCGATTTCACAAGGCGCAGCGACAAACCGGCGGGTGTTCTGCACCGACGGGTCGAAGCGCTGAACTTCAGCGATAAAGTCGTCAACGGGTGTCAGTTCGCTGTGCACCGACGGGTTTCGAATCAACGCCAACAGCGCATTGCCGATCAGCCCGGCGGTGGCTTCATAGGTCTGGGAAAACAGCCCGATCAGGTTGGCGATCAACATTTCAGCGTCACTAGAGGTTGCCGCGAAACGCTGGCGGATCCCGGCGAGCAGAGTGCTCTGATTGTTCGGGTCATCCAGCAACTCAACGAAATAGCCGCTCAAGTGTTCCGCCGCAACGTGCGCTGCATCCCGTTGCGCCTGATCGCCAAGGGGCGACAGGCATGCGATGAAGTCCCCGGTCAGCTCGCTGATAGCCCGGCCCTGAGCCGGAGAGAACCCCAGCAATGCAGCCACCACGCACACCGGCCCGCGGAACATCGCCTTGTACAACCCATCGGCGCCCGGAGTGATCAGGCGAGCGCCGACCAGCGTATTGACTTCATCTGCATCAATCGACGCCAACGCTGGTTGAATCGCCGACCTCGGGCAACGCTGCCGTTCGCCCTCATTCATCCGCATCAACTGACCAAAGACCTTGCCGGCCATCCCGCCAACAATCGCCTTGGGCACCGGCTCGTATGACGGCCGGACATGACAGTCAGGATGCGCCAGCACGGCCCCAACGGCTCGGGCGCTACTTGTCACCCACACTTTCAGTCCTTGGTGAAAAACCAGCCCGCCGTCCGCGCGCAGTTGCGCGTAATAGGGATAAGGATCGGCGTGAGTCGCAGCGATGATCGGGTCCATGGGGTGCAGCCTTGTTCGTGGTTGGAAAAGTGTTGCTACTATCTCCAGTCCGAAAAGGCCTTGATTCGTCCGGGAGCGAAATATGAACGTAGAACAGCACGACATCGGCGTCTCTCAGGTGGCCGCGGCCATCGCGGAACCGGCCCGGACGAAAATCCTCTGTTCGCTGATGGACGGCCACGCCCGCACCAGCACCGAGCTGGCAGCGATTGCCGAGGTCAGCGCCTCCACCGCCAGCGCGCACCTGGCCAAACTCAAGGAATTGGCGCTGGTGCGGCTGCACGTGCAGGGCCGACATCGCTATTACAGCCTGACGGACAAGCGCGTCGCCCAAGCGCTGGAAGCGTTGATGGTGATCGGCCAGAACGCCGCGCCAACCTTCAATCCGCGCACCCCGGATCGCCTGCAATTTGCCCGCACTTGCTACGACCACATGGCCGGCACGTTGGCGGTGCTGCTGCATGACCGGATGATCGAAGCGGGGTGGCTGCTGGAAACCGATGAACAGGACTATCAGCTCAGCGACAGCGGTGAGGTGTTGTTTGAAGGGTTGGGTATCGAGGTCAAGTACCTGAGTACGCTGCGCCGCCGCTTCGCCTGCCCATGCCTGGACTGGAGCATGCGCCGGCCGCATCTGGGTGGTTCGTTGGGGACGGCGTTGTTGCAAACGGCGATCAAGCGCAAATGGGTGACTCAGGACCTGGACAGCCGTGCGCTGGCGTTGACGGCGACGGGGCGAAAGGAACTCAGCAGCCGGTTTGCCGTTGAACTGCCGGTTCAGGTATCGACAGCACAATCCGAGTTCACCGAGCCCCGGCGTCGCGCGAACGCCAGCTCTGCACCTTAGCGACTGGCCGAGACTTTCGCCGCCAGCCAGGAACCCTTTGGGCTGGACAACCAGCCTTTGGCGGCATTGGCGAGCAAGGCGTAGCTGCCATGTACCAGAATTACCAGTACGCCGTAGGACGCGACCAGCTTGAAAAACTGGGTGGAGAAGTGCGCCGAGGTGTCATGCTTTGGCTAACGCCCCGGCTGGTGGATTTCATTGCGCAGCACCCGGACATCAAGCCGCAGGTGATCACCCAAACCCAGGCTCCCGATCATACGCACGACGCGTTCGACATCGTCATTCGCCGTGGTCGTGACGACTGGGCACCGGCAATTGAGGCGCGATCCCTCTTCGAAGACGAACTGTTGCTGGTCGCGGCACCCTCGCTTATCGAACGCCTGGCGCTTCAAGACCTCGCGTCCCTGAGCCGGCACACGTTACTGACCGCCTAGGCGCGTCGCGAAGATTGGCACAACCGGGCCCTGCATTTTGGTCAAACCCAGTCAGCCACTCAGGTCACCCGGCAGTTTGACCGCATGCACCTGGTGCTTGAAGCCGCCGTGGATGGACAGGGCATTGCCCTGTGTCCGACCTCTTTGCTGGGCACCCATCTCTCGAGCGGACGGCTGATTTGCCCGTTGCCCGAGTTGCGCATGCCGTTGCCGCGTTATTACTACGGTGTTGCGCCGGACGTGACGGTGCAGACACGGGTGTTTGTGGAGTGGTTGTTTGCCCGCATTGCTGAGGATGTGCTGCATTGGCAAACACCTCGTGCTGTAACTGCTACGCCCTGAAATTCCAGACAATCTCCACCACCCGCACCGCCAGCACCAGGTAGATTAGAAAAAGAATGATCTGAAACGCCGTGTGATACGGCAACCTGGACAGTCGACGCAGGCCGTCGCTGACATTAAGCAGCATCAGCACCGCTGACAGCAGGATCAATCCCCAGCCGGCGAGGCTTGAGGTGAGAAACCCCATAAACAAGTACTGATCGCTGTGCAGCGCGTTGGTGCCCGCCGCGAACAGCAGGGCACACACCAGCAGGTTCTTGATGTTGTCGAACACTTGCGTGGTGAAGTCGGTGTCCAGCAAAGTCAGATACTTTCGCCAGAGTTTGCTCATGGTTGAGGTGGCACCTGTTAATGGCTATTGAACGTGGCTAGTCTAATGACGTTTTCCGCGATACGCGGACGAAAAAAAGCCCGGCCTTCAACGTGATGGCCGGGCTTTTGTGTTCAAACGGACAGTTGCGTCAAATCAAACCTTGACGATCCAACCCGCTGGCGCCTCGATGTCGCCAGTCTGTACGCCCGTCAGCTCTTTGTAGAGCTTCTGGGTGACCGGGCCGACTTCGGTTTCGCTGTGGAACACGTGCAGTTTGTCGTTATAGCTGATGCCGCCGATTGGGGTGATCACCGCAGCAGTACCGCAAGCGCCGGCTTCCTTGAAGTCGGACAGCTTGTCGATGAACACGTCGCCTTCGACCACTTCAAGACCCAGACGCGATTTTGCCAGCTCGATCAACGACAGACGGGTGATACCCGGCAGGACCGACGGCGAGTTCGGGGTCACGAACTTGTTGTCGTGGGTGATCCCGAAGAAGTTGGCCGAGCCGACTTCTTCGATTTTCGTGTGGGTCATCGGGTCCAGGTAGATGCAGTCGGCGAAGTGGGCTTTCTTGGCCTGGGAACCTGGCATCAGGCTGGCCGCGTAGTTGCCACCGACTTTGGCCGCACCGGTGCCTTGTGGGGCGGCGCGGTCGTAGCTGGAAATCAGGAAGTTGTGCGGGGTCAGGCCGCCCTTGAAGTAGGCACCAACCGGAATGGCGAAGATCGAGAAGATGAACTCGGGGGCGGTACGCACACCGATGTTGTCACCCACGCCGATCACGAACGGACGCAGGTACAGCGCGCCGCCGGTGCCGTAAGGCGGGATGAAACGCTCGTTGGCGCGGACTACTTCTTTACAGGCTTCGATGAACTGCTCGGTTTCCACGAACGGCATCAGCAGGCGCGCGCAGCTGCGTTGCATGCGTGCGGCGTTCTGGTCCGGGCGGAACAGGTTGATCGAACCGTCCTTGCAACGATAGGCCTTCAAGCCCTCGAAGCATTGCTGGCCATAGTGAAGGGCTGTGGAACCTTCGCTGATGTGCAGCACATTGTCTTCGGTCAGGGTGCCTTTGTCCCACTCGCCATTACGCCAGTGCGACAGATAGCGCTTGTCTGTCTTGATGTAGTCAAAACCCAACTTGTCCCAATTGATGCTTTCGTTACCCATGACACCCTCTATCACTTAACAACCGCCGAAACGGTTCAAGGCTTCTGACGTTTTTCTGGATGGGGACAACAATACTTCATTCCTGGCCCATTTCGCAGCCTGGAATTCGATCTCTACGACCATCGATGCACCCCGACGTAGCAGCTGTCGAGCAACGCGAGGCAGCGTTCGGCGACGAAGTCGTCGCAAAACCTGCCACCGAGTGCTTTCAGGCGGACCGAGTCAGCCGAAATACGACGGCTTCGCCGCCGGACGCTGCCTCGCGTTGCTCGACAGCTGCTACAGGGTTTTGTGTGCGTCTTTACAGATGCAGCGCGTGGCCAAGGGCTCGCAACGCCGCTTCCTGCACAGCCTCGCCCAAGGTCGGATGCGCGTGGACCGTGCCGGCAATGTCTTCCAGCCGGGCGCCCATTTCCAGGCTCTGACCGAACGCCGTCGACAATTCCGACACGCCCACACCGACCGCCTGCCAGCCGACAATCACATGATTGTCACGCCGCGCCACGACCCGCACAAAGCCGCTTTTCGATTCCAACGTCATCGCCCGACCATTGGCCGCAAACGGGAAGCTGGAAACGATGCAGTCCAGGCCAGCAGCCTTGACGTCGTCCGGTGTCTTGCCAACGACCACCAGTTCCGGGTCGGTAAAGCACACGGCGGCGATGGCGGTCGGGTTGAACTCACGGGATTTACCGCTGATCAGCTCGGCAACCATCTCGCCCTGAGCCATGGCCCTGTGCGCGAGCATCGGTTCGCCGCTCACGTCGCCAATGGCATACACGTTGCGCATGCTGGTCTGGCAGCGGTTGTCGATCTTGATCGCCGAGCCGTTCATGTCCAGGTTCAAACCTTCGAGGTTCCAGCCTTGAGTGTTCGGTTTGCGGCCAACGGCCACCAGTACCTGGTCGGTTTCCAGGTTCAGGGTGTCGCCATTCGGGTCAAGTACTTGCAGTGTTTTGCTAACAGAATCAAAGCCTTGGACGCTGTGCTTCAAGTAAAGCTTTATGCCGAGTTTTTTCAGTTCGTCATGCACAGGCTGCGTCAGTTCAGCGTCGTAGGCCGGCAGGATACGATCCTGAGCCTCGACCACGCTGACCTCGGCACCGAGCTTGCGATAGGCAATCCCCAGCTCCAGACCGATGTAACCGCCACCGACCACGATCAGCCGTTTCGGCACGGACGTCGGCGCCAGGGCTTCGGTAGAGGAGATGATCGGGCCGCCAATCGGCAGCATCGGCAGGTTCACGCTTTTCGAGCCGGTGGCCAGCACCAGGTGCTCGCACTGAATGCGCGTGTCGCCGACGTCGACAGTTTTACCGTCAATGACTTTGGCCCAGCCTTGAATGACCTGGACTTTGTTCTTTTTCAGCAGTGCCGACACGCCGGTGGTCAGGCGATCAACGATGCCGTCCTTCCACTCGACACTCTTGCTGATATCGAGCGTCGGCGCCGACACGCTGATGCCCAACGCCGAGTGCTGGCTGTGGTGCTGCGTCTGGTGAAATTGTTCGGCGACGTGGATCAACGCCTTCGACGGAATGCAGCCGATGTTCAGGCAAGTGCCGCCCAGGGATTCGCCTTCCACCAGAATGGTCGAGATGCCCAACTGACCGGCACGAATCGCCGTCACATAACCGCCAGGGCCGCCGCCGATGATCAGCAGCGTGGTGTTTAAAGTTTGCATGCCTGCTCCACTCATAATCAGTCCACAAACAGGGTGGCGGGTTGTTCGAGCAAGCCACGGATGGCCTGGATGAATTGCGCCGCGTCCATGCCATCGACCACGCGGTGATCGAAGGAGCTGGAGAGGTTCATCATCTTGCGAATCACGATCTGGCCTTTGACGACCATCGGGCGTTCGACGATTTTGTTGACGCCGACGATCGCCACTTCCGGCAGGTTCAGCACCGGGGTGCTGACGATACCGCCCAAGGCGCCGAGGCTGGTCAGGGTGATGCTCGAGCCGGACAGCTCATCGCGGCTGGCCTTGCCATTACGGGCAGCGGTAGCGAGGCGAGAAATTTCCTGAGCGCTGTCCCACAGGCTGCGGGTTTCGGCGTGACGGACCACTGGCACCATCAAACCGATGTCGGCTTGTGTGGCGACGCCGACATGCACCGCGCCGAGGCGGGTGATGACCTGGGCTTCGTCGTCGTAACGGGCGTTGATCTGCGGGAAGTCGCGCAGGGCAACGACCAATGCGCGGACCAGGAACGGTAGCAAGGTCAGCTTGCCGCGGGTCGCGCTGTGTTTTTCGTTCAGATGAGCGCGCAGTTCTTCCACGGCGGTGACGTCGATTTCTTCGACGTAACTGAAGTGAGCGGCGCGCTGAGTGGCGTCCTGCATACGCTGGGCGATCTTGCGGCGCATGCCGATGACCGGGATTTGTTCTTCGTCGTTACGCTGGGCGTAAGCGGCGGCAATGGTGGATTGCGGCTGTTGACCCTGGGTCAGATAGGTGTCGAGGTCTTCGTGCAGCACCCGACCGGCGGGGCCGGTGCCACGCACCAGACGCAACTGGATGCCGAGGTCCAGCGCATGTTTACGCACGGCCGGGGAAGCCAGCGGACGCTCATCAGCTTCGCGAGCGACCATTGGGCCTTGGCATACGGCCGCTCGCGGCGCTGCAGCGGCGACCGGTTTGCTTTCAACAACGGCTGCAACTTTCGGCGCCGCAACCGGCGCTTCTTTAACAGGTGCAGGCTGAGCCGACTCTTTAACGTTGCCAGCGCCTTCGACTTCAATGCTGATCAGGATGCTGCCAACCGCCATGACTTCGCCCGGCACACCGCCCAGCGCAATCACCTTGCCGTTCACCGGCGACGGGATGTCGACCATCGCCTTGTCAGTCATGACATCGGCCAGCACCTGATCTTCGACGACCATGTCGCCGACTTTGACGTGCCATACCGACAATTCAACTTCTGCAATGCCTTCACCAATGTCCGGCATTTTAATAACGTGCGTGCCCATTCAGACCTCCATAACCCGATGCAAAGCCGCGCCCACCCGGGACGGACCAGGGAAATACGCCCACTCTTGTGCGTGCGGGTAGGGGGTGTCCCAACCGGTGACGCGCTCGATAGGCGCTTCCAGGTAGTGGAAGCAATGCTCTTGCACCAGCGCGACCAGTTCGGCGCCGAAACCGCAGGTGCGGGTCGCTTCGTGAACGATCACGCAACGGCCGGTTTTTTTCACCGACTTGACGATGGTGTCCAGGTCCAGCGGCCACAGGCTGCGCAGGTCGATGACTTCAGCGTCGATGCCGGTTTCTTCAGCCGCGACTTGCGACACATAAACCGTGGTGCCGTACGTCAGGATGGTCACGTCCTTGCCCGGGCGGGTGATGGCGGCGACGTCCAGCGGCACGGTGTAGTAACCGTCCGGCACTTGCGCGGCCGGGTGTTTCGACCACGGGGTTACCGGGCGTTCGTGGTGACCGTCGAACGGACCGTTGTACAGGCGTTTTGGCTCGAGGAAGATCACCGGGTCATCGTTTTCGATGGAGGCGATCAATAAGCCTTTGGCGTCGTAAGGGTTGGACGGCATCACCGTGCGCAAACCGCAGACCTGGGTGAACATCGCCTCAATACTTTGGCTGTGCGTCTGGCCGCCGTAGATGCCGCCGCCGCAAGGCATGCGCAGGGTCATCGGTGCGGTGAACTCGCCGGCCGAGCGATAACGCAGGCGGGCGGCTTCGGAAATGATCTGGTCCGACGCCGGGTAAACGTAATCGGCGAACTGGATCTCGGCAACCGGCCGCAGACCATAAGCGCCCATACCGACGGCGACGCCGACGATGCCGCTTTCGGAGATCGGCGCGTCGAACACCCGGGAGGTGCCGTACTTGTTCTGCAGGCCTTCGGTGCAACGGAACACGCCGCCGAAGTAGCCGACGTCCTGGCCGAACACCACGACGTTGTCGTCACGCTCAAGCATCACATCCATAGCCGAGCGCAGGGCCTGGATCATGGTCATGGTGGTCGTGGTCATGGCGGTTTCCAACTCGATTTTGTTGTTGTGATCGTTCATGTCAGATCCCCAACTCTTGACGCTGGCGCTTCAAGTGCTCCGGCATCTCTTTATAGACGTCTTCGAACATGGTCGCGGCGCTCGGAATCTGGCCACCGGCGAGGGTGCCGTACTGCTCGGCTTCTTTCTGCGCGGCAATCACTTCGGCTTCGAGTTCGGCGCTGACGGCGACGTGCTCCTCTTCGGACCACTGACCGATCTTGATCAGGTGCTGCTTCAGGCGCGCAATCGGGTCGCCCAACGGGAAGTAGCTCCAGTCGTCGGCAGGACGGTATTTGGACGGATCATCAGACGTGGAGTGCGGACCGGCGCGGTAGGTGACCCATTCGATCATGGTCGGGCCGAGGTTGCGGCGGGCGCGTTCGGCGGCCCAGGCAGAGGCGGCGTAGACCGCGACGAAATCGTTGCCGTCGACCCGCAGGGAGGCAATGCCGCAACCGACGCCACGACCGGCGAAGGTCGTGGCTTCACCACCGGCAATCGCCTGGAAGGTCGAGATTGCCCACTGGTTGTTGACCACGTTGAGGATCACCGGCGCACGGTAAACGTGGGCGAAGGTGAGGGCGGTGTGGAAGTCGGATTCAGCGGTAGCGCCGTCGCCGATCCAGGCCGAGGCGATTTTGGTGTCGCCCTTGATCGCCGACGCCATGCCCCAGCCCACACCCTGTACGAATTGGGTGGCGAGGTTGCCGGAAATGGTGAAGAAGCCGAAGTCTTTGACCGAATACATGATCGGCAGTTGACGTCCCTTGAGCGGATCACGCTCGTTGGACAGCAGTTGGCAGATCAGGTCCACCAGCGGCACTTCGCGCGCCATCAGGATGCTTTGCTGGCGGTACGTCGGGAAGCACATGTCATCGACGTTCAGCGCCAGGGCCTGGCCGCTGCCGATGGCTTCTTCGCCAAGGCTCTGCATGTAGAACGACATCTTCTTCTGACGCTGGGCGACCACCATACGGTTGTCATAGATCCGCGTCTTGAGCATGGCGCGCATGCCTTTGCGCAGGATCTCGGATGGTACGCCTTCAGCCCATGGACCGAGGGCGTTGCCCTGGTCGTCGAGCACACGGATCAGGCCCTTGGCCAGGTCGGCGGTGTCGGCCGGTTCAACGTCGATTGGGGGTTTGCGCACCGTGCCAGCATCGGTCAGACGCAGGTAGGAGAAGTCGGTTTTGCAGCCAGGACGGCCCGAAGGTTCGGGTACGTGCAGTTGCAGCGGTTCGTACGCTTGGTTCATGGCTTCTACGCTCGATCTTGTGAATTTCTTGTAGTGAGCTGACCGTCATTCTTCGATAAAAGAAATCTTGTCCTACAACAATCATAGGCCCGGCACAGAAGAATATTTATCTCTGTTTCGTTGCGTTGGCGATCATTTGAGGATAAAAAATCTGCATAAACATAAAAAACAGGTGGTTTTGTCTCATGCGCAAACTGGACCGTACCGATATCGGCATTTTGAACAGCCTTCAGGAGAACGCCCGTATCACCAACGCCGACCTCGCACGCTCGGTCAACCTGTCGCCAACCCCGTGCTTCAACCGGGTCAAGGCGATGGAAGAATTGGGCCTGATTCGTGAGCAAGTGACCCTGCTGGATGCCGAGCTGCTGGGGCTGCATGTGAACGTGTTCATTCACGTCAGCCTGGAAAAACAGGTGGAGGAGGCGTTGCAGCATTTCGAGGAGGCGATCTCGGATCGCCCGGAAGTGATGGAGTGCTATTTGATGGCCGGCGACCCGGACTATTTGATCCGGGTGTTGGTGCCGACCATTCAGTCGCTGGAACGCTTCATGATGGACTTCCTCACCAAAGTCCCCGGCGTCGCCAACATCCGTTCGAGCTTTGCGCTCAAACAGGTGCGCTATAAAACCGCGCTGCCGTTGCCGGCTAACGGCCTGACCCTCAACAACTAAACGCAAATCCCCTGTAGCAGCTGTCGAGCACCGCGAGGCAGCGTTCGGCTGCGAAGCAGTCGCAGACCCTACAACCGAGTTCCTTCAGGTAAGCCGCGGACGCAGCCTCGCGGTGCTCGACAGCTGCTACGAGGGGAAACTCAGAGTTTGTTGATCGGGATTTTCAGGTAGGTCACGCCATTGCCCTCGGCCGGCGGCAAATTCCCCGCCCGCACATTCACCTGAATCGCCGGCAGCAACAGCGTCGGCATGCCCAACCCCGCATCGCGCTGGGTGCGCATGGCGACGAACGCGGTTTCGTCGATGCCGTCATGAATGTGAATGTTGCTTTTGCGCTGCTCGCCCACCGTGCTCATGCACTGCGGTTCGCGACCCTCAGGCGGGTAATCGTGGCAGACATACAGTCGAACGCCGGCAGGGAAGGCCAGCAGTTTGCGAATCGAGGCGAACATCTGGTTGGCGTTGCCGCCGGGGAAGTCGCAACGAGCAGTGCCCACGTCCGGCATGAACAGTGTATCGCCCACCAAAATCACATCGCTGTCGATCAGATAGGCCATGTCCGCCGGCGTGTGGCCGGGCACATGCAGCGCCGTGGCCTTTAGGTTGCCGATCCTGAACGATTCATCCGGCGCGAACAGATGGTCGAACTGCGAACCGTCACTGCGAAATTCCGGCTCAAGGTTGAATAGGGTCTTGAACACGCCCTGAACCTTGCTGATCGACTGACCAATCGCAATCTTCCCGCCCAGTTCCCGACGCAGATACGGTGCGGCGGACAGGTGATCGGCATGGGCGTGGGTTTCCAGCAGCCATTGCACTTGCAATTGTTGTTGGCGAACGAAGGCGATGATCTTGTCGGCCTGGGTGTTGGCGGTTCGCCCGGCGGCGGGGTCGTAGTCGAGCACCGGGTCGACAATGGCGCATTGACTGCCAGCACCTTCGTAAATCACGTAGCTGAAGGTCGACGAGGCAGGGTCTAAAAAAGCTTCAATCAAGGCAGGCATGGTGGCCGTTTCTTTCTGGACAAGTCACGAGGGTAGTTTCATTTTCCCTGCGCTGACCAGCCCGCATCAATTCAATTAATGAAAAAAGCTGTGCGGGCTCTATCCTGTCAGTCATCGATACCGGGCGCTCCCGGCTTTTTTTTGCAGATCACGAGTGTTTTATGTTGCTGGCAAGTTTCTTTGGCGTGGTGATGGGGTTGGTACTTGGTTTGACCGGCGCCGGTGGCGGCATTCTTGCGGTGCCGGCCTTGGTGCTGGGGCTGGGTTTGACCATGACCCAGGCTGCACCGGTCGCACTGTTTGCGGTGGGCAGTGCGGCGGCTGTCGGCGCCATTGACGGGTTGCGCCATGGTCTGGTGCGCTATCGCGCAGCGTTGCTGATCGCCCTGCTGGGGGCGATCTTTTCGCCGGTCGGCATCTACTTCGCCCATCAGTTGCCGGAAAAAATCCTGATGATCCTGTTCAGTCTGCTGATGGTCATGGTGGCCTGGCGGATGCTGCGTCGTGAGCGCCAGGACGAGGGTCCAAGCGACCACGGGCACGCCAACTGGGGCCAGAAGAACTGCATGCTCGATCAGCAGACCGGGCGCTTTTCCTGGACCGCCAAATGCACCGCAACCCTCGCGGCACTGGGCGCGGTGACCGGTGTGGTCTCCGGGCTGCTCGGGGTGGGCGGCGGCTTCCTGATCGTCCCGGCGTTCAAGCAGCTTACCGATGTGCAGATGCGCGGAATCGTCGCCACTTCCTTGATGGTCATCAGCCTGATTTCCGCCATCGGCGTGATCGGCGCGTTTCAGGCCGGGGTGCGAATCGACGGTTTGGGCGTGGCGTTTATCGTCGCGAGCATCGTCGGCATGATCATAGGCCGAAGACTTTGCGCGCGAGTACCGGCCCGGGGATTGCAGATTGGCTTCGCCAGCATCTGTGTCGTGGTCGCCGCTTACATGCTGTTTAGAGCGGGCGTCTAGCAAGTACCGGTTCCTGTGGATGCCAGTCCGCTCCACAGGCGTACACCTTAAGTTCCGGGCCTCGTCGACGGACGGTCTTACACCGAACTTGCCGCGCATGACCTGCCACTCCAAAGCACTTCAATACCGCCTCCAAGGCAGCGTATGACGCCGCCGGTCAGCTTTCGATAATCGCCTCCGACATCCAGTCCCCGCTGCGGAGCGCGTCATGCACAACAACAAGAACATCAAGCATCGTTTCTTGCCTGCCTTCATCGCCAGCCTGTCGACCCTCGGTTTGAGCTCAATGGCCGAAGCCGAGATCGTGCTGTACGACAAGGACCAGACCACGTTTTCCACCGACGGCTACATCAACGCCTTCTATGTGAACAGCGATGTGGACCGTGCCGGCGACCAATTCGACCGGAAACAGGCGCGGGTCAAAATGGGTTTTCTGCCTAACTACCTGGGATTCAACATGGGCAAGCAGGTCGATGACCTCAAGCTCGGCGCCCGGTCCTCCTTCTGGGTGACCATCAACGACAGTGAAACCAACGGCACCGACACCGCCATCGACGTGCGGCAGTTCTACGGCACCGTGGCCAACCCGGAGTGGGGCGAAGTGCTGATCGGCAAGGACTTCGGCCTGTTCGCCCGCTCCAACATCCTGCTGGATGAAATGCTCGCCGGTTACGGCCAGGTCAGCGATTCCCTGGGCCTGGTGGACGGTGGCGGGGTGTCGTTCGGCAACATCGGCACGGGTTATCCGTACCCGTTCCCGACATCGCAGATTACCTATCGCACGCCGGTGATGGAGGGCTTGCGGGTGGCCGTGGGGATCATGGACCCGGTGGACACCAACGACAGCAGTCCATTGGGCAAGGCCTATCAGGAGAACCCACGCACCGAGAGCGAGATCACCTATCAGTTCGACGTTGCCGGAGCGAAGATCTACAGCTGGGTCAACGGCAGCTACCAGACGTCGGACAATACCGATTCCACCGTCGAGTCCGTCACCTCCAAAGGCGTCGGCTATGGCGTGCAGGCGAAAATGGGCGGTTTGTCCCTCACCGGCTCCGGCTTCCAGGCCAAGGGCATCAACCCGTTCTTCACCAACAACGCCGGCGAACCGACCCTGCGCAACGTCGACAGCGACGGTTACCTGTTGCAGGGCTCCTACAAACTGGGCAAGAACCGGTTGGCTTTGTCTTACGGCAAGACCAACGACGACGGCAACGGCGTGGTCGGCAGCGGCGCGGACTACGAAACACGCGGCGTCGCGCTGTTCCATGACGTCAACGACAACCTCAAGCTGGTGGCCGAGTACAACCAGTTCGCAATCAACGGCCACGACACCAGCGACCAGAACGAAGACACCGACACCTTTGCGGTGGGGGCTGTGCTGACCTGGTAAGCCATTGGTGGCGACCTTCGCTGCGCGCATCGCGGCGAGGGTCGACACCGTTCTCATCCCATCGAAGCGGCTACCCGCTACCCAAGTAGCATACGTCGCAGCTCACAGGCTTCGTACACTCGAACCTCATACATGCGCACCTGCGGGAGGCGACGATGCAGCAGGTCCAGAGTGATGAAGGTGTGGTCAGTGCAATGTCCCAGGCCACCGATGCCCAACAGGTGGCCCAGGAGCTGGCGCGACAACTGTTGCACCCGCACTTGGGCTTCGTGCTGTTCTTCTGTTCCGCCGAGTACGACTTGCAGGCGCTGGGCCATGCCTTGCAACAAAGCTTCGGCGGCATTCGCCTGGTGGGTTGCACCAGCGCCGGGGAAATCACGCCCTTGGGCTACGGTCGCAACTGCGTGACCGCGGTGGGCTTCGACCATCGGCATTTTTCCATCGACGCCGAACTGATCTCCGAGATGGAGCGTTTCAGCCTGATCGACGCCCAGCAAATGGTCGAGCGACTGGTCGGTGGCTGTCGCAGCAACACCCTGGCGCCGATCAAGGGCAACAGCTTTGCCCTGACCCTGCTCGATGGCTTGTCCAGTCGTGAAGAAATGGTCCTTGCCGCCCTGAGTGCGGCGCTGGGCGACATCCCGCATTTCGGCGGTTCGGCCGGCGACGACAATTACCTGACCCACACCCACGTCTATTTTAATGGCGCGTTTCACAGCGGCGCGGCGGTGGTGGTGCTGGTCAATACCTGGCTGGATTTCGAGGTGTTCACTACTCACCACATCCTGCCGAGAGCGGAAAAACTGGTGGTCACCGGGGCCGACAGTGCCTCGCGCCGGGTCTTTGAACTGAATGCCGAGCCGGCCGCCGAGGAATACGCCCGGCACATCGGTGTGCCGGTGGCGGAGCTCGATCATCGAATCTTCGCCGCGCACCCCTTGGCCGTGCGGATCAACGATCAGTATTACGTGCGGGCGATCCAGCAGGTTCACCCGGACCTGAGCCTGAGTTTCTACTGCGCGGTGGAAAACGGCATCGTCCTCACCGTCATGACGCCCGGCCCAATGCTGCCGAATCTGCAAACCCTGTTCGAAGGCTTGCAGGAGCGCCTCGGCGACCTGTTGCTGACCATCGGCTGCGACTGCTTTCTCAGGCGTCTGGAACTCGAAGATGGCGGCAGTCTGGAGCAGATCGGAACGTTTTTGCGTGACCAGCGGGTGATGGGTTTCAACACCTACGGAGAACAGTTCAATGGCATGCACATCAACCAGACCTTCACCGGGGTTGCCATTGCCCGGGGCCGGTCCCCTGGACACCGTTGAGCTTCAGGCGCAGATCGCCAGCCTGCAGCGCGACAATCACAAACTGCAGCGCATCAATGGTGCGCTGATCGAGCGGATCGAGTCCGGTATCACCCGCGGCAATGATCCCTACGCGGCGTTCCAGCATTCGGTGGTGCTGGCCGAGCAGGTGCGTGAGCGCACCGACGCCTTGAACCAGGCCATGGCTGAACTCAAGTCGGGCAATCACCTGCTCAGCGAGGCACGGCTGCGCGCGGAAACCGCGCATCAGCATTTGATCGATGCGATCGAGAGCATTTCCGATGCGTTTGTGCTGTTCGATGCGGACCAGCGAATCGTCTTGTTCAATAGCCGTTTCAAGGCGTTCTGGGGCAACAGCCGGGTGCGGATCAACGCCGGCATGCGCCTGGCCGAGGTCAAGCGGCTGATGTCCGCCACTGGGCTGTTCACTGAAGAACCGCGCGGGCATGCCGACGAAAACCTGCTCTATCGCCTGCAGGACGGTCGCTGGTTGCAAGTCAGCGAACGACCTACCCAAGAAGGTGGGCGGGTGATCCTGTTTACCGACATTACCGACGTCAAACTCAGCGAAACCGTGCGCCGTGAGCAGGCGGTGGCGCAGAAATCGCATTTGTTGCAACGAGCGGTCGACAACCTGTCCCAAGGCGTGGCCATGGTCAACGCCGAGGGCATTCTGGAGCTATGGAACCGGCGTTTCCTTGAGTTAAGCGGGCTGGCACCGGTGGCGGCCCATCGTCCGTTTGCCGAAGTGATCGCCGACAGCGAGTTGAACCTGCTGACCCCGGCCAGTCGCGATGCAAACGGGCGGCCGGTGCAGGAACGCGAGCAGCGTCTCTACGATGGCCGGGTGCTGGAAATCCGCACCCATCCGTTGCCCACCGGCGGTTTTGTCAACACCTTCACCGACATCACCGAACGCTACCAACACGCCGAAGCGCTGAGCGAAAGCGAGCGCTGGATTCGCCTGATCACCGACCATGTGCCGGCGCTGATTGCCTACCTGAATGCCGATCTGGTCTACGAGTTCACCAACAAGGTGTATGAAGAATGGTACTGCTGGCCTCGGGGCGTGATGCTTGGGCAGAGCCTGCGCGAAGTCCACAGCGAACAGCATTACCAACGCCTGGAAGCCTACGTGGCCCGGGCCCTGGCCGGTGAGAGCGTGACGTTCGAGTTCGCCGAAACCAACATCAACAACCAGGAACGCTACATGCTGCGCTCCTACGTACCCAATCGCCTGGCCACCGGGGAAGTGGTGGGGATTTTCGTGTTGATCCGCGACATCACCGAACGCCGCCGCACCGCTGAAGCGCTGCACCAGGCTTATCAGAATCTTGAGTTACGTGTGCGCGAACGCACGGCGGAACTGACCACGCTCAACGACCAATTGCTGCGCGAGATCGACGAGCGTCGGCGAGCGGAATCTCGTCTGCGCGAAGCCAAACTCGAGGCCGAGCAGGCCAACCTGTCCAAGACCAAGTTTCTTGCCGCCGTCAGCCATGACCTGCTGCAACCGCTCAATGCCGCGCGGCTGTTTACCAGCGCGTTGCTCGAACGGCGGGAGCCGGTGGCCAATGCGATTTTGGTACGAAATGTCAGCAACTCCCTGGAAGATGTGGAGAACCTGCTGGGTACGCTGGTGGACATTTCAAAACTGGATGCCGGGGTGATCAAGGCCGACATTGCGCCGTTCGCCTTGAGCGAATTGTTGGAGAACCTCGCGGCCGAGTACACCCAGGTGGCTCGCAGTGAAGGCCTGGAGCTGCATTTCATCCCGTGTTCGGCTCTTGTGCGCAGCGACATTCAGTTGCTGGCGCGGATTCTTCGAAATCTGTTGAGCAACGCCATTCGCTACACCTACAGCGGTCGTGTTGTTCTCGGTTGCCGGCGTCATCACCAGCGTCTGTCGATTGAGGTCTGGGACAGCGGCATGGGCATCGCCGAAAACCGCCTCGAGGAAGTTTTTCAGGAATTCAAACGCGGTGATGTACAGCGTCCTGATCAGGATCGCGGTTTGGGCCTGGGCCTGGCGATCGTGGAAAAGATCGCCGGGATTCTTGGTCACCGCATTCACGTGCGTTCGTGGCCGGGCAAGGGCTCGATGTTCTCGGTCGAAGTGCCGCTCAGCGCCACGGCACCCAAGGCGCTACCGAGCCTGCTGATGAGTGAACCGATGCTTGAACGTCTGCGTGGCGCGCGGGTGTGGGTGCTGGACAACGACGCGGCCATTTGCGCCGGCATGCGCACGTTGCTCGAAGGGTGGGGGTGTCTGGTGGTCACGGCACTGTCGGAGCAGGACCTGGCGCGGCAAGTGGACAACTATCACGAAGAAGCAGACTTGCTGATCGCCGACTATCACCTGAATGACGATCAGAACGGCGTCGATGCCGTGGCCCGGATCAACGCCCGTCGCGGCTCGGCCATTCCGGCGATGATGATCACTGCCAACTACAGCAATGAACTCAAACAGCAGATCCGCGAACTGGGCCACACCCTGATGCACAAACCGGTGCGGCCGATGAAGCTCAAGACCGCGATGAGTCACTTGCTCGGTCAATCCCGATAACCTGAGCCAATCCTGAACCTGTAGCAGCTGGCGAAGCCTGCGTTCGGCTGCGCAGCAGTCGTAAATACAGGCGGCGCGGTCTTCCTGACAAACCGCGGGGTCTGAATTCACGACTGCTGCGCAGCCGAACGCAGGCTTAGCCAGCTGCAGAAGGTGCGTTTCAGCGCCGCAAATACGATCCGAAATCAATATCACCGGCACTCAAAATCGCCTGCACCCGGTTGTGCACATTGAGTTTGCGCAGGATGGCCGAGACGTGGGCCTTGACCGTGGTTTCGGCGATTTCCAGGGTGTAGGCGATCTGTTTGTTCGACTCGCCCTTGGTCATGCGTTCGAGTACCAGCAACTGCTTGCGGGTCAAGGCCTGGAGCAGTTCAGGTGGAAAGCTCGGGGCATCGTTCATGCGCCTTGTACCGCATTTTTGTGTGCGGATGATGTCCGGCGGCAAGTAGACATTGCCGTTGAGAATCTGCTGGATGGCCTCGGTCATCTGCAACCGTGGCGAGGATTTGGTGATGAAACCCACCGCGCCGTAAGTGATGGCTTGCAGCACGACTTGTTTGTCCTGTTCGGCCGAGACGATCACCACCGGAATGGTCGGCGCCTCGTTGCGCAAGTTGATCAGGCCATTGAGGCCGTGCATGCCGGGCATGTTCAGGTCGAGCAGGATCAGGTCCAGGTCGTCGTGTTCCTGCGTCAGCACCAGGGCGCTGTCCAGGTCGGCGGTTTCCATCACTTCGCTGCCGGGGAAACCGTCGCTGATGACGTTATGAATGGCTTCGCGAAACAGCGGGTGATCGTCGGCAATCAGAATTTTGTACATAGCCTTTCACCTCATTATTTTGATTAGGGTGTGGCAACAACTCGCACGCGTAAGGTCAGGGGAAGGGCTCGGGCTGGGCGGGCGTTACGGGCAGGTTGGCGGCCTGCCAGGCGTCCAGGCCGTCGCGATACCAATAGAGCGTCTTATAGCCCATGGCGGCGGCGCGCTTCACGGCGTTCCAGCTCAGCCAGCAATCGGAGCGGCAGTAGAAGACCAGCGGTTGCGCGAGATCACCTGCGGTCAATGTGTCCAGCTTACGCGCAAAATAGTCCTGCCAGTCGGGCGTCAGGTCACCGTCGCCGGTATTGGCCAGCCAATGGCTGCCGGGGAGGTTTTCGTGGGGCTGGTCCTCGATGAAACGTCCTTGCAACCACTGGCGGCGGTAGACGTCGATCAGCACCGGACGCGGTGTTTGCGCCAGCAGGATTTGCAGGGCCGCGGTATCGATGATGCCGGCGCCCTGTATTTGATTCGGGGTCGGGCTGCGGTACAGACCGATGCGATAGCCGTCGGCGGAGAACAGCGGTGTTTCGGCCTGCGCGACGCCCAGCAACAGGCTCAGCGATAGCGCAGCGAGAGAAGGGCGCAGCAGACGACGTCGGGCACGCGGCATGGGGTTCAATCCTTATAGTTATGAACCTATTACATGCCAGTCTCGGTGCGATTGGAATGCGACGATAGACAGGGAAACCAGTACTAAAGTAGTAATTTCACCTGTTTCGTGCACCTGTCCTGTAGTCAACGGAGATCAAATGTGGGAGCGGGCTTGCTCGCGATATAGGCGGTGTGTCAGTCAACGTAAATGTTGAATGTTGAACCGCATTCGCGAGCCCGCTCCCACATTTAATCGGTGTTTACCTCAGGTTGTGTGGTCGACCAGTCAGCTGACTGGCGGTCCTTGCCAGAAAAAAGCCAAAAGAGTACAAATGTACTCCATGACGACTTTAACTCCCCGCCGTACCGCCATCCTGACCTTTATCCGCGATCGAATCGCCGAGCATGGCCAGTCCCCGAGCCTCGCTGAAATCAGTGAGGCGTTCGGTTTCGCCTCCCGTAGCGTGGCGCGCAAGCATGTGCTGGCGCTGACCGAGGCCGGTTTCATCGAGGTCAATGCGCATCAGGCCCGGGGCATTCGTTTGCTCGGGCAGCCGGCGCGGCCTGAGTTGCTGGACATTCCGGTACTCGGCCGGGTGGCGGCGGGTGCGCCGATCGGTGCCGATGCCGAGGTTCACAGCCGCTTGCTGCTCGACCCGTCGATCTTCTCGCGGGTGCCGGATTACATGCTGCGGGTCCAGGGCGACTCGATGATCGAGGACGGCATTCTCGACGGCGATCTGGTGGGCGTGCACCGCAATCCCGAGGCGGTCAACGGCCAGATCGTCGTCGCGCGACTCGACGGCGAAGTCACCATCAAACGTTTCGAGCGAGTCGGCGAGGTTGTCCGATTGCTGCCACGGAATCCGGCCTATAAGCCGATCATCGTCGAAGCCAATCAGGACCTGGCCATCGAAGGGGTGTTCTGCGGTCTGGTGAGGCAAGGGTGATGGGCGCCGTCGTTGCGCTGGATACGCTGTTCAATGGCGGCCAGGTCTGGAAGGGCCGGCCTGCGCCACCGGCCGTCAGCCCCCAACCCACCGGGCATGCCGCGCTGGATGCGGCGTTACCGACGGGCGGTTGGCCGGAAGCGGCGCTGACCGAAATCCTTTTGGCCGGGCAGGGCGTCGGTGAATTGCAACTGGTGTGGCCGGTGCTGGCGCGGTTGTCCGCCGCGGGCGAGCGCATCGTGCTGGTGGCGCCGCCTTACGTGCCCTATCCCCAGGCCTGGCAGAACGCCGGGGTCGATCTGCGCCAGTTGTCGATCATCCAGGCCAGCGAGCGCGATGCCTTGTGGGCAGCGGAACAATGCCTGCGTTCGGGCAGTTGCGGCGCAGTGCTGTGCTGGCCGCACAAGGCCGATGACCGGGCGTTGCGGCGCTTGCAGGTGGCGGCGGAAACCGGCTCCACCCTGGCGTTTGCCTACCGCTCGATCAATGAGGCGATCAACCCTTCGCCAGCGGCGCTGCGCATCGCCATCGATGCCAGACCTGCGCAATTGCGCGTGCTCAAGTGCCGGGGTGGGTTGGCGCGTTCGGCGCCGATTGCCTTCCCCGTGGGACATTGAGGTTGCCATGCGCTGGGTCTGCATTCTCTTTCCGCAATTGGCGCTGGACGCGGTACTGCGTCAGCGCGCCGATCCCGATGAGCCGCTGGCGCTGCTGACCGGTCCGGCCCTGCGTCGGGTGTTGCAAGCGGTCAACGCTTCGGCGCGGGCGCTGGGCTTGCGCCCGGGCCAGTCGATGACCGCCGCCCAGGCCTTGAGCAAAGGGTTTGTCACGGCCGAATACGACGCTGCCGAGATCGAGCACTGGCAGCAGTTTCTGGCCGCCTGGGCTTATCGATTCAGTTCACAAGTCAGCGTGCATTACCCGCGTGCGGTGGTGTTTGAAATCGAGTCCAGCCTGGGATTGTTCGGCGCCTGGCCGCAATTCGAGGCGCGGTTGCGGGCCGAGCTCGGCGAGTTGGGGTTTCGCCATCGGATTGTTGCCGCGCCCAACCCGGTGGCAGCGCGGGTGTTGGCCAACGCGTATGACGGTCTGGTGGTGCCCGACGACCAAGCCTTGCAACATTATCTTGGGCAGTTGCCCATCGACCGGATCGGGCTGGAAACCAGCGTCGCCACGGCGTTGTCGCGCATGGGGCTGCGCACTTTGAGTCAGGTTCAGGCGTTGCCTCGCCATAGTCTGGCCCGGCGTTTCGAGGCTCAGGTGCTCAAGCATCTGGACGCCTTGCTCGGGTTACGGCCGCTGGCGCTGACGTTCTACCTGCCGCCGGACCGCTTCGATGTGCGCATCGAACTCAACTTCGATGTCCAGTCCCATCAGGCGCTGCTGTTTCCGTTACGCCGATTGACCGGTGACCTGTCGGCGTTTCTTTGCGGTCGGGACAGCGGCGTGCAGCGTTTTGACCTGCACCTGGAGCACGCCGGGTTGCCGGACACCGTCATCAAGGTCGGCCTGCTCAGCGCCGAACGTGATCCGGCGATGCTCTTTGAACTGGCCCGGGGCCGGTTGGAGCACGTCCAGGTCGAGGCCCCGGTGCGCGGTTTTCGCCTGCGCGCCGAAGACTTGCCGGCCTTCGTTCCCCAGTATCAGGAGCTGTTCGACGACCGCCCGCAGCAATCCTTGCCGTGGGAGCAACTGCGCGAACGCTTGCGCGCGCGGCTGGGGGATGACGCGGTGCAGGCCTTGCGGTTCCAGGCCGATCACCGGCCGGAATGCGCGTGGCAGGCCAGTGTCGACAGTCAGCGCTGTGCAGGGCTGCCTGCCGTGCAACGTCCGGGCTGGCTGCTGACTGAACCGCTGGCGGTGCACGAAGGTTCGACGCGTATCCTGATGGGGCCGGAACGCATCGAGTCCGGTTGGTGGGACGGCGCCGATGTGCGTCGCGATTACTTCCTGATCGAAACCCGTTCCGGCCAGCAGGGCTGGGCCTATCGTGCGGTCGGTGAGGACGGCCCGTTGTGGCTGCAGGGGTGGTTCGCATGAGCATCGATTACGCCGAACTGCACTGCCTGTCGAACTTCAGTTTCCAGCGCGGTGCTTCCAGTGCCCTCGAACTGTTTCAACGGGCGAAAAAACACGGCTATCAGGCCTTGGCAATCACCGATGAATGCACCCTGGCCGGTATTGTCCGCGCCTGGCAAGCAGCCAAATCCGTGGAGCTGCCGCTGATTATCGGCAGCGAAGTGCGGATCGAGAACGGCCCGAAACTGGTGCTGCTGGTGGAAAATATCGAGGGCTACCAGACCCTGTGCCGACTGATTACCCGAGCCCGACGCCGCACGCAGAAAGGCCAGTATCAAGTGCTGCGGGAAGACTTCAGTGAGCCCTTGCCGGGGCTGTTGGCGTTGTGGGTGCCGGACGCGGTCGATGACTTCGAACAGGGCCACTGGCTGAAACAGACCTTCGCCGAACGCCTGTGGCTGGCCGTCCAGCTGCATCGCGGCCAGGACGATACCCGACGGTTGAACGAGCTGTTGATGTTGGCGAGAGAGCTGCGAATCCCGGCAGTGGCCAGCGGCGATGTGCACATGCACGCTCGTGGGCGGCGCGCCTTGCAGGACACCATGACCGCGATCCGTCATCACGTGCCGGTAGCGGAGGCCGGGCTGCGTCTTCATCCCAATGGCGAGCGGCATGTGCGCAGTCTCGATGCTCTGCAATCGATCTATCCGCAAACACTGCTCGACGAAACGCTGAACATCGCCCGGCGCTGCACCTTCGACCTCGGTCAGTTGCGTTATCAATATCCCCGGGAGTTGGCGCCAGAAGGCGAGACCGCCACGTCCTGGCTGCGTCATCTGACCGAGGAGGGCATCGCGTGGCGCTGGCCAAAAGGCCCGCAGGCCCAGGTGCTGACGCAGATCGACAAGGAATTGGAGCTGATCGCCGAGCTGGGCTACGAAAGCTATTTCCTGACGGTTCACGACATTGTGCGATTCGCCCGTGAGCAAAAAATCCTGTGTCAGGGCCGTGGTTCGGCGGCCAACTCCGCAGTGTGCTTTGCCTTGGGCATCACGGAAATCGATCCGGATCGCACCACGCTGTTGTTCGAGCGCTTTCTTTCCAAAGAGCGCAACGAACCGCCGGACATCGACGTCGATTTCGAACACGAACGTCGTGAAGAAGTCTTGCAGTACGTGTTCCAGCGTTATGGCCGGACCCGCGCGGCGCTCACAGCGGTGGTCAGTACGTATCACGCGGCCGGCGCGGTGCGTGATGTGGCCAAGGCCTTGGGTTTACCGCCGGATCAGATCAACGCCCTGGCCGATTGCTGTGGCCACTGGAGTGATGAAACACCGCCCGTGGAGCGCCTGCTTGAAGGCGGGTTCGATCCCGAGAGCCCGGTGCTGCGCCGGGTGCTCAGCCTGACGGGGCAGCTGATCGGTTTCCCCCGACACCTGTCCCAGCACCCCGGCGGTTTCGTGATTTCCGAGCAGCCTCTGGACAGCCTGGTCCCGGTGGAAAACGCCGCCATGGCCGAGCGCACCATCATCCAGTGGGACAAGGACGACCTCGATGCCGTCGGGCTGCTCAAGGTGGATATTCTGGCGTTGGGCATGCTCAGTGCGATCCGCCGTTGTTTCGATCTGTTGCGTCGTCATCGCAATCGGGACCTGAGCCTGGCGACGATCCCGGCCGAAGACTCGCAGACCTACGACATGATCGGCCGTGCCGACACCATTGGCGTGTTCCAGATCGAGTCCCGGGCGCAGATGTCGATGCTGCCGAGACTCAAGCCCCGGACCTTCTATGACCTGGTGATCGAGGTGGCGATCGTCCGTCCGGGGCCGATTCAGGGCGGGATGGTGCATCCGTACCTGCGACGCCGAAACAAGGAAGAACCCGAGATCTATCCGTCCCCGGCACTGGAAACCGTGCTCAAGCGCACCCTGGGCGTGCCGTTGTTTCAGGAACAAGTGATGCAGATCGCGATTGTCGCCGCCGACTACAGCCCCGGCGAGGCCGATCAGTTGCGCCGCTCCATGGCTGCCTGGAAACGCCACGGCGGACTAGAACCGCACAAGGATCGTCTGGCCGCCGGGATGAAGAAAAACGGCTACACGGCCGAGTTTGCCGCGCAGATTTTCGAGCAGATCAAAGGCTTCGGCAGTTATGGTTTCCCCGAGTCCCACGCCGCCAGTTTCGCCTTGCTGACCTACGCCAGTTGCTGGTTGAAATGCCACGAGCCGGCGGCCTTCGCCTGTGCGCTGATCAACAGCTGGCCCATGGGTTTCTATAGCCCGGACCAGATTCTGCAGGACGCGCGCCGGCATCATTTGCAAATTCGCCCGGTGGACGTGCGCGCCAGCGACTGGGATTGCAGCCTCGAACCGATCACCGGTGCCCAGCCAGCGATTCGCATGGGTTTACGGATGATCAAGGGCTTTCGTGAGGACGATGCCCGGCGCATCGAAACGGCGAGGTCGAAGGGGGCGTTTATCGACATTGCCGACCTCGGCGAACGGGCGCGACTCGACGCCCGCGCCCAGGAACAACTGGCCGATGCCGGTGCGCTACGTGGCCTGGCGGGTGACCGTCATCGGGCGCGCTGGGAAGTGGCGGGTGTGCAGAAACAGCTCGGCTTGTTTGCCGGTCTGCCGAGTCAGGAGGAGGGTGCGGTGTGTTTGCCCAAACCCACCGTCGGCGAGGACCTGCTAGCCGATTACAACAGTGTCGGCACCACGCTCGGTCCGCATCCGCTGGCGTTGTTGCGGGGTGAATTGAAAGCCCGGCGCTGCCGCAGTTCGAAGGAACTGCTGGAGGTCGAGCATGGGCGACCGGTCAGCGTCGCCGGTCTGGTGACCGGTCGACAACGCCCGGGCACCGCCAGTGGTGTGACCTTTGTCACCCTTGAAGATGAGTTCGGCAACGTCAACGTCATTGTCTGGCGCGACCTGGCCGACCGGCAGCGCCAGGTGTTGGTTGGCTCGCAATTGCTCAAGGTCGACGGGCGCTGGGAAAAGGAAGGCGAAGTGCGGCATTTGATTGCCGGACGGTTGAGCGATTTGAGCCCGTTGCTCGACGGCATCAGTGTGCGCAGCCGGGATTTCCGCTGACCTGTGGCGAGGGGCTTGCCCCCATAGAGTTAATTTGATGCGCCAGCCAATGCGTTGACGTCAAAAGTAAAATAAGCACTGTCCTCAGTGATGGCACTTTGGCATAATGCCGGCCGCCGACGTCCCGCACGTCGATTGTCGATTTGAATCCCCCTCGCTTTTTTGCCGCTGCAACCCGCAGTGGCTGGCTATTGCCGTGCCGGGATAAACCGTTTTTCAAAAGGAATGCACAGTGAGAATGATC
Organism: Pseudomonas sp. PMCC200344; assembly: GCF_030053095.1. Lineage (NCBI taxonomy): Bacteria > Pseudomonadati > Pseudomonadota > Gammaproteobacteria > Pseudomonadales > Pseudomonadaceae > Pseudomonas > Pseudomonas sp. PMCC200344. The sequence goes on from NZ_CP125618.1 coordinate 2,565,130, forward strand.
TCTCGGATGTTGGTATCGACGGCAGCGATTGCCCTCTTCGGCGCGATAGCCGGGTGTGCGACCGAAAGCTCGCGCGCCTTGCCGGTAGAAAAGGTCGAAAGCGCCAGCCTCGCTTATGCCGGCGTTCGCGTACCCATGGCGGTCGGCAAGTTCGACAACCGTTCGAGCTACATGCGCGGGATCTTTTCCGACGGTGTGGATCGCCTCGGCGGTCAGGCCAAGACCATCCTGATCACTCACTTGCAGCAAACCAACCGCTTCAGCGTGCTGGATCGCGACAACATGGGCGAGATCCAGCAGGAGGCCGCGATCAAGGGCCAATCCCAGCGCCTCAAGGGTGCTGACTTTGTGGTCACCGGTGATGTCACCGAGTTCGGCCGCAAAGAGACTGGCGATCACCAGTTGTTCGGCATTCTCGGTCGCGGCAAGACCCAGGTGGCCTACGCCAAGGTCAATTTGAACATCGTCAATATCAGCACGTCCGAAGTGGTTTATTCGACTCAGGGCGCGGGCGAATACGCCTTGTCCAACCGTGAAGTCATCGGCTTTGGCGGCACCGCTGCCTACGATTCGACCCTGAACGGCAAAGTGCTCGACCTGGCCATGCGCGAGGCGATCAATCGTCTGGTGGACGGCATGAATGCCGGTGCATGGAAACCGGGCAACTGATCAAGGTCGATGACAAGGAGCGGTACAAGCATGTTCAAGATGTATGCGAAATGGGCGCTGATGGCGTCGACCGTGCTGGTCAGTGGCCTGTTGGCCGGCTGCAACAGCGGCCCGAAAACCCTTTACCAGTGGGAAAGCTACCAGCCGGAAGTCTACGAGTACTTCAAGGGTGAAGAGCCCAAGGAAGCTCAGGCCGAAGCCCTTGAGCGCGATTTGCAGAAAATCAGGTCCACCGGCAGGACACCGCCGCCTGGCTACCACGCTCACTTGGGGCTGTTATACCTGAGCATGGGCAAGGACGATCAGATGGTGCAGCAATTCAGAACCGAGAAGACGTTGTTCCCCGAGTCGACGCCGTACATGGACTTTCTGCTTAAAAACGCCAAGACCGGAGACACCCAATGATCGCACGCTCATTGAAACTGATGGCCGGGCTGCTGGCGCTGGCCGTGCTCGGTGGCTGCGTCAGCCCCAAGACCGTGGACTATTCGGCGTACAAGCAAAGTCGTCCAAAAACCATTCTGGTGCTGCCGCCGCTGAACAACTCGCCGGACGTCAAGGCGTCCTACAGCCTGTTGTCGCAGGTCACGTACCCGTTGGCTGAAGCCGGTTACTACGTGCTGCCGATCACCCTGGTCGATGAGACGTTCCGCCAGAATGGCTTGACCACGCCGGCGGATATCCATCAGGCACCGGCCAACAAACTGCAAGAAATCTTCGGTGCCGATGCTGCGCTGTACATCACTGTGACGGACTACGGCACTCGCTACATGATCATCAGCAGCGAAACCGTGGTTACGGCCAGCGCGAAACTGGTGGACCTCAAGAGCGGCACCACCCTGTGGACCGGCTCGGCTCGGGCTTCGAGCGAGGAGGGCGGTAACAACGGTGGCGGCGGTTTGATTGGCATGCTGATTACGGCGGCGGTGAAGCAGATCATCAACAGTTCCACCGACGCCGGTCACCCGATTGCCGGCGTGACCAGCGCTCGGCTGCTGTCGGCAGGACAACCGGCGGGGTTGCTGTACGGGCCGCGTTCGCCGAAATACGGCACTGACTGAACCCTCTGTGCAGGATCGTTCCCACGCAGAGCGCGGGAACGATCATTTACCTGACGGCCAAAACCGCTCCCCACCCCCCGGCGTCTCCGTCCACGCCTGCAACGACCGTGTTGGCAAATCAAAATAATCGCGTGTGCGCGCATACCCATGCCCACCCATCCGGCCAATCGCATCGAGCCCGAGTTGATCGATATACAAGGTTTTCGGGTCGATCAATTCATCCCGCACATGCGCCATCAGCACTTCGCCAAAGATAATCTCCCGGGACTGTCCGATGGACAGCGCCATCATCCGTCGACATTCCAACGCCACCGGGGCTTCGCCAATCCGTGGGCATTTGACCGTGGTGCCGGGAATGGCAGTGAGGCCGGCGGCCGTCAGCTCGTCGAAACCGGGGGCGAACGGCACGGCGCAGACGTTCATGGCTTCCACCAGGGCATCGCTGACGATGTTGACGGTGAATTCCTGGTTGAGCTGGATATTGCGCGTGGTGTCCTTGGGACTTTGGTCGCCGTAGTTTTCCACGCCCAACGCGAGGATCGGCGGGTCGGCCGAGAGGGCGTTGAAGAAGCTGAACGGCGCGGCGTTGATCCGGCCTTCGCCGTCGATGGTGGTGACCAGAGCAATCGGCCGTGGCACCACGCTGCCGATCAGAATCTTGTACTTGTCTCGCGGGCTCAATTGGCTGAAGTCGAAGCTTTGCATGGGCAGAACTCTCTAAAGAAGGGGATCAATCGCGCTCAGCGGCGCGTGTGCGCTGTAGTCGTCAGCGAACGGGATGGCCGGTTTGAACAGGCCTTTCCAGTCCGGTTGGCCGAAGGCCCGGTCGCTGTGGCTGCGCATCAGTTTTTCGAATTGTTGTTGGGCCTGGCGTTGCAGGGCGGGGTAGTCGACGCCTTGAACCTGACCGTCCTGCATCACGCAGCAGCCGTTGATGTAGCTGGCGATGCAGTCGTCACCGCGCCCGGCCAATACCAGGTTTTTCAGTGGGTCGAACAGTGGCCCCAGGTGCAGACCGCGAAGGTTGAACACCGTGATATCAGCCTTGGCGCCCGGCGCCAAACGGCCGAGATCATCGCGGCCCAAAGCCTTGGCGCCGCCGAGAGTGGCGGCGTTGTACAGGTCCAGCGTGGTGGTGAGCGAGTTGCCGCCCTCCATCAATCGCGCGATGTTCAGACCCTGGCGCATGTTTTCCAGCAAATCCGCCGGCCAGGTGTCGGTGCCCAAGGCGAAGTTGATGCCCTTGGCCCGATAGCGACCGAAGGAGTTCAGCGCCTCGCCGTCACGGGCAAACACCACCGGACAATGCACCAGACTCGCGCCGCTATCCGCCACGCGTTGCAGATCGTCTTCGCCGGAGGTGTAGATGCCGTGGGGCAGCAGACTGCGCGGGGTCAGCAGATCCAGTTGCTGCAACCAACCCAGCGGCGAAGTACCGCGCAGTTGCTCGACCATCGCCACCTCGCCGAGCCCCTGGCAGCAATGCAAACGCATCGGCGCGTTCAGTTCCCGGCTGAGCGCGGCAGTGCGTTGCAGCAGAGCCGGGGTGCAGGTCTGGATACGGTCCGGCAGCAGCGCGCCACGAATCAAACCCTCGTGTGCGCCGTCGAAATCATTGAAAAACCGAGCAGCCGCGTCGAGCCCCGCCATGCCTCGCGCTTCATCCCAGTGATGCCCGAGGGTTCCATCGGCGCGCCAGAAACTCATGCCGCTCATGTAGCAGGGGCCGAGGTAAGTCCGCAGCCCCAACTCGGCCGCCACACCGGCCACCGCAGAAAATTCGTCGTAGGTTTCGGCCCACTCGCGGTAATACATCGAGGTGATCGGCATGGCGGTGGTGATGCCGTTGCGGATCAGCTGAGTGAAGGCGTAGCGGTATTTGAAGACTTCTTCATCTGCGCTGTAACTCTCTCGCGGACCTGCCGTCAGGTAGTCCTCGGACCACATCCGGCCCATGTCGCGTTCATCGCCGTTGTCCAGCGTCAGCACCGTCGAATCAAGATCCCCGAGTGCATCCAGATCGATGAAGCCCGGACCGATCAACGCTTTGCCGTAATCAATCCATTGGTCCACCGGCCCCGGATAATCCCGCCCGACAAACACGATGCGCGAACCTTCGAACACCACTTGGCCGTCGCGCCACAGCACATGCTGTGTGCCGTCGAACCCGACCACGCAACTGGCTTTCAATCCAATCCTTTTCACAAGCGGCTTTCCAGCAGACGGCCACCGGAGGCGATCAACTCACCGCCGCGATAAACCTGCCGCGCCGGCCGCGACACCACCGCCTCACCCAGCGTCTGCACCGGCATCAGCAAAAAGTCCGCCGGTTGGCCGATCTCCAGCCCATAACCTTCACAGCCCAACGCCCGAGCGCCATTCACCGTCGCGGCTTCGAACGCCGCCGTCAGTTCATCGTCCTTGTTCAAGTCGAAACGAAAGGCCAGCAGCATCGCCCGTTCCAGCATGTCGCCGTTGCCCATGGGCGACCAGGCATCACGAATGCCGTCCGAACCCAGGCACACGTTCACCCCGACCTCGCGCAGGGCGAGGAACGGCGGCACCGCGCAATCGGCCGGTGCCGAACTCATCAGCGAAATGTTCAGCGCCGCCAGGCGTTCGGCCACCGGTTTGACCTGGCTCCACGGCAACATCCCAAGGCAGTAAGCGTGGCTGATCATCACCCGACCCTGACGCCCGAAGCGTTCGGTGTAGTCGGCGATCAGTGCGATCTGCCACAGGCCCAGTTCGCCCTTGTCGTGCAGGTGAATGTCGACGCCACGCTCGAATTCGCAGGCCAGCTTAAACACGAAGTCGAGCTGTGCTATCGGGTCATTGTCGATGCCGCACGGGTCGAGGCCGCCGACGTTTTCCACGCCCAGGGCCATGGCTTCGCGCATCAGTTCGGCGGTGCCGGGGCGGCTGATCAGGCCGGTTTGCGGGAACACCACCAGTTGCAGGTCGATCAGGTCGCGGTAGCCTTCGCGCAGCTGTTGCATGGCCTCGACATGGCGCAGGCCGAATTCCGGGTCGATGTCGACGTGACAACGCATCGTCAGCGAGCCACGGGCGATGCAGTTTTCCAGCAGGGCGCCGGCGCGTTGGGCGATGGGTGCCTGGACTTCACGCAGCACGCGGCGCTCGTTGGCAATGTAATCCTTGAGCGTCGGGCCGGCGCTGTTCGGGCGCCAGGGTTGGCCCCAGAGGGTTTTGTCGAGGTGGACGTGGCTTTCCACCAGGGCAGGGGTGAGGAGCTGGTTTTGGCCGTCGATGTCGGTGGTGGTCAGGGCAGCGGTCGATGCCGGGCGGCGTTGCTTGAACAGGCCGTTTTCGATCAACAGGTCTTCGGCGGTGGAACCGTAGGGGCGCACGTTGCGTAGCCAGCGGGGTTGGGACATAGGAGCCTCATTTGTTCTTTAAATTCGGTTGGAATGCGGTGCTTCCTGACCTTTTGTTCCTTGCGTGAAATCTTTCCCTCACCCTAACCCTCTCCCGGAGGGAGAGGGGACTGACCGAGTTAATTCCGAGGAATTCGGTGACCTGAAAGATCGAGTCAATTTCGGATTCAGAGAAGGATTTTCAGGTCGCAGCAATCCTTAAATATTACCCGGTCAGTCCCCTCTCCCTCCGGGAGAGGGTTAGGGTGAGGGGGCGGTCTAGGATCAGCCCTTGAGCTTCGACCAGATCCGGTCCTGCAGCTCACGCGCCTTGTTGCTGCACTCTTTTTCCGGGCGCAGGCGCGAGGCGAACTCGTCGGGCATGTTGATCGCGTCCATCACCCGCCATTTGGCGTCGATCAGTTTGTCGCTCTGGATGCCGTTGGCGTAGGCGATGGCGTTGGACACGGCGGCGGCGTTTTCCGGCTTCATCATCCAGTCGATGAAGATCTTCGCGTTGCCAGGGTGCGGGGCGCTTTTCGGTACGGCGAAGTTGTCCTGGAACATCGCCAGGCCTTCGCGCGGGTACACGTATTTGATGGTGCTTTTTTGCAACGTGGCCCGGGCGGTGGAGCCGTTCCAGTTCTGCATCATGATCACTTCACCGGAGGCCATGCGGTCGACGGTGTTGTCCGAGCTGTACATCTTCAAGTGCGGTTTCTGTTTTTTCAGCAGCTCCAGAATGCGCTTGGCGTCCTGCGGGTTTTCGCTGCATTCGTCGACGTTCAGGTAATGGCTGGCGGCGTTGATCACACTGCTGGAGGTGTCGAGGGCGGCGAGTTGGCCTTCGAGTTCCTTGCGCGGTTCGAAGAACTCTTTCCATGAATCGTCCAGTTTGCCGCCGGGCACCCGCGCGCTGTCATAGGAAAACCCGGTGGTGCCCCACAGGTACGGGGCGGAGAACTTGCGACCGGGGTCGAAACTCGGGTCGCGGAACGCCGGTTTGACGTACTGGAAGTTGGGCAAGGTCGACGCGTCGATTTGCAGTAGCAGGTTCTGGTTGATCAACGTGCGCATGATCGATTGCGACGGCACGATCACGTCATACGCTGCCCCACCGGCCTGCAACTTGGCCAGCAAGGTTTCGTTGCTGTCGTAGCCGTCCATGGTGACCTTGATCCCGGTCTCCTTTTCGAACTTGGCCAGCAGTTCCACCGGGTAGTAGTCGGTCCAGTTGTAGAAGAACAATTCCTTGGGTTCGGCGGCCTGGGCGGTGAAAACGCTGAAGCAACTGAGGGCCAGACCGGCGACGCCGTAACGCATGCTTTTGAAGATCGTGTTTTTCAACATCATGGTTTTACGCTCCGAAAGTACCGCGAAGGAAAGGGCTCATTGGTTTTTGCCGCGCTGTCCCAGCCAGAAGGCCAGCACCACCAGCACGATGGAAATCACCAGCATCAGGGTCGAAATCGCGTTGATCTCCGGCGTGACACCGGATTTGATCGCCGAGAAGATGTACACCGGCAACGTCGTCGAACCGGGGCCGGCAACGAAGAAGGTCATGATGAAATCGTCGAGGCTGACCACGAACGCCAACACCGAACCGGACAACACCGCCGGCCACAGCAGCGGCAGCGTCACCCGACGAAAAACCTGCCACGGGTTGGCGTACAAATCGTTCGCCGCCTCCAGCAAGCTCTTGTCGAGGTCATTGAGCCGCGCACGGATCGGCAGGTACGCGAAAGGAATGCAGAAGCCGATGTGCGCAACAATCACCGTCAGCAAACCGAGCTTGATCCCCAGCGCCATGAACAGCAGCAGGGTGGCCACGGCAGTGACAATCTCCGGCAGGATCAGCGGCAGGTTGATCCCGCCCTCGACCATCTTCTGTCCATAGAACGGGCGGTAAGTCGCCAGCGCCGCGAGCAACGCAATCGCCGTGGCAAAAACCGTGGCGATGCCGGCGACGATGATCGAGTTCAGCGCTGCGGTCTGGATCGACGGGTTAGCCAGAATCCTTCCGTACCAGGCGAAGGAGAACTCGGTCCACACCGTGGCCGAACGGTTGGCGTTGAAGCTGTAGGCGATCAGCACAAAGATCGGCACGTACAGATAGGCCAGGATCAGCAGGCTGACTTCGCGGGTCAGCGGTAGTTTTTTCAGGTGCAGGGCGATCATGCGGTGGCTCCCCGACGAAGGGTTTTGGCGGTGCTGCGGCTATAAAGGGCGTAAAGCACCAGGGACAGCAGCAGAATCCCCAGCAGCAGGAACGACAACGAACTGCCCAGCGGCCAGTTGCGCGCGGTGCCGAACTGTTGCTGGATCAGGTTGCCGATCATCAGTGTCTTGCCGCCGCCGAGAATCGCCGGGGTGATGAAGGCACCGAGACTCGGCACAAACACCAGCAGCGCGCCGGCAATCACGCCGGGCATCGACAGCGGCAGGATGATCCGCCGCAACGCATGCCAGCGATTGGCGCCGAGGTCGTAAGCGGCTTCCACCAGACGCCAGTCGAGTTTTTCCAGGGTCGAGTAGATCGGCAGAATCATGAACGGCAAGAAGCTGTAGACCAGCCCGACGCTGACGGCGAAGTCGTTGTAGAGCAGGGTGATGCCACCGGCCTGGGGGAACAGTGCGTTGAGGCTCTGAGCAACCCAGCCATGCTCGCGCAGAATGATCAGCCACGCGTAGTTGCGGATCAGCAGGTTGGTCCAGAACGGGATGGTGATCAGCAACACCATGAGGTTGCGCCGACGCGGTGTCAGGCTCGACATCCACAACGCCACCGGGAAGCCGAACAGGAAACACAGCAGGGTGGTGCCGCCGGCCTGGAACACCGAGCGCAACAGCGCCTGGGCGTAGACCCAGTTCAGTTCCAGTTCACCGTCGAAACCTTCCTGGAAAAACAATTGCACGTAGCTTTGCAATTGCCAGTCGGCCTGCCAGTCGACGCCGCCATACACGTTGCGCGGCAACAGGCTGATGTAGCCCATGATGCCGAGCGGAATGGCGATCAACGCCAGCAAAGTCAGAACCACCGGGCTGAGCAACAGCGCACGGTTGAGGGCGGGAGAAGTGCTGCTGACGCTCATCTCAGGCCTCCATCAACAGGCAGGCGTGGGGCGGCAGGTTGACCGCGACGCGATCACCGACCACCCGGCTGCGGTTCAGGCCTTCGTTGTTCTCGCGCAACATGACCTTGATGTCGTTGTTCAACCGGCACTGGTAAAGGGTCGCGGTGCCGACATACAGCACCGCTTCAATGACGCCGCGCAGGTGGTGCGGTTGCGCCGGGTCGACCAATTGCGAGCGTTCCGGGCGGAACGCCAGTTGCACTTTGGTGCCGTCGAAGCCTTGAGCCGGGCAAGGGATCTCCACCGGCATGCCGCTCGGCACGAACAGTTTTTCGTTCTGCTGGCCGCGCTTGATGTGGCCGGGGAGGAAGTTGATGTCGCCGATGAATTGAGCAACGAAACGGTGCTGCGGCCGTTCGTAGATATCGTTCGGTGTGCCGATTTGCAGGATCTTGCCGGCGGACATCACGGCGATGCGGTCGGACAGGGTCAGCGCTTCTTCCTGGTCGTGGGTGACGAAAATGAAGGTGATCCCGGCTTCCTTCTGTACGCGCTTGAGTTCGACCTGCATTTCCTTGCGCAGCTTCAAGTCCAGCGCCGACAGCGGTTCGTCGAGCAACAGCACTTTGGGTTTCGGCGCCAAGGCCCGGGCCAGGGCCACGCGCTGCTGCTGGCCGCCGGACAACTCGGCCGGTTTGCGCTGGGCCAAGTGTTGCATTTGCACCAGCGTCAGCATCTCTTCGACACGTTGCGGGATGAGCTTGCGATCAAGACCCTGCATCTCGAGGCCGAAGGCGATATTCTGCGCGACGCTCATGTGCGGAAACAGCGCGTAGCTCTGGAATACGGTGTTGACCCGGCGCTTGAACGGTGGCAAATCATTGACCGGCTCGCCCGCCAGACGGATCTCGCCCTCGCTGACCTGTTCGAAGCCGGCGATGGTCCGCAACAAAGTGGTCTTGCCGCAGCCGGAAGGGCCGAGCAGGGTGAAGAATTCATTGTCGGCAATGTCGACTGAAACGTTGTCGAGGGCTGGAGCCAGCCCCGGATCGTCGGAATACCGCTTGGAGACGTTACGCACTTCAATCGCTGTTGGATGACCCATATTGGTGCATTCCTCTAATTATTGTATGCAATATCTGGATGCAATCTAGAAATAACCGGATTAATCTGCTCGTGCAACCCCCTTTTGAAAGGGCTGATCGTCGGCAGGGGCTGGTTGCTTAGCGCTAAAGGAGTGTTCAGATGACCGAGAAAAAACTCGAGACCACGGTCGACCGCGTCTACCAAGGGGTTTACGAGGCGATCAGCAAGCGTTCATTGCGTCCCGGGATGAAGCTCGGCGAAGCGTCATTGGCCGAACTTTTTAATGTCAGCCGGACGTCGGTTCGTGCCGCGCTCAAGCAGTTGGAGGCCGATGGTCTGGTCACCACCGAGCCCAACAAAGGGGCGTCGGTGTCGTTGCCCAGTGATGAGGAGATCCGCTCGCTGTTTGAAACGAGGCGTCTGATCGAGATCGGCATCGTCACTGAGCTCTGTCGTCGTCGTGATACTGCCGTGACCCAGGACCTGCGTGATCACCTGTTACTGGAGGATGAAGCGCACCGCAGTGGCGACCATGAACGGCTGATTCATCTGCTTGGCGAGTTCCACATCAAGCTCGCGCAAAGCCTGAACAACCCGGTGTTGCTGGACTGGTTCCGCAAGCTGATTTCCCGCGCCTCGCTGTACGCCGCCGCGCTGGATGACGACAGTCACGAAGCTTGCCGCGACGATGAACACCTGCGGCTGATCGAGTACATCGAAGCCGGCAACCAGAGCGCTGCGATCGAACTGACCTGCATGCATTTGAATGGCATCGAGAAGGCCATTCTCGACGTCGCCGCCACGCTGAAAACCGGCTACCACCCGCTCAAGCACCTGATCGAGGTTTAGCCACGCTGAAACCTTGTAGCAGCTGCCGAGCCTGCGAGGCTGCGTTCGGCGGCGAAGCCGTCGTGAAATCAAACATCTCGGTGTGACAGGACAAACTCGGATGCAGGGTTTACGACTGCTTCGCAGCCGAACGCAGGCTTCGCCAGCTGCTACAAGGTTCACCCCCAGGGCACACTCCCATTGCCACAAAAGCCTGGATGATGTGAATCAGCTAACCTCTATGAAACCATTAGCGACGGCGATGCTCGAAACAGACGGGCTCGCACCGTCCTCATGCCGTTGCGATCCCTTAAGCCAGTCATCTACAGGGACACGGAATCAGTCGATGCAGTTTCTAGACGATAGCCACGGGTGTGCCGGCTGGAACGGTGAAATGGCCGGGCGCATCCGCGCGTTCGACTGGAGCGTGACTGAGCTGGGAAACATGGACACCTGGCCCGCAAGCCTGTGCAGCGCGGTGCAGTTGATGCTCGCGTCCCCACTGCCGATGGTGATGCTGTGGGGCCGACCGGGTTACATGATCTATAACGATGCGTACTCGACGTTTGCCGGTGGCCGCCATCCTTACCTGTTGGGCTCCCCGGTGGAACTGGGCTGGCCCGAAGTCGCCGACTTCAATCGGCATGTGGTCGACACCTGCCTGGCCGGCGGCACCTTGTCCTATCGCAACAAAGTCCTGGAGCTGCTGCGCGACGGGATACCCGAAGACGTCTGGCTGGACCTCTATTACAGCCCGGTGGCGGATGATGACGGGAAACCGGCCGGGGTCATGGCGATGGTGGTCGAGACCACCGAGCATGTTATTTCCGAGCGCCGCCGTCAGGCCGCCGAGGACGCCTATCACGCTGATAACGAACGGGTGCGCCTGGCGCTCAATGCCGGGGCTTTGCTCGGCTCGTTCGTCTGGGACATCAAGGGCAATGCGCTCTCCGGTGACGAGCGTTTCGCCCGCACCTTTTCCTACCCGCCGGAGCAAAACCTGGCCGACCTGCCAACGGACATCGCCGAAGCACGGATCCATCCCGATGACCGCAGCTGGGTACAGGAGCAGATCAATCAATCAGTGGAAACCGGCGAACCCTTTAACGCCGAGTATCGGGTCCTGCGTCCGGATGGCAGTTATCTGTGGGTGCAGGCGAGTGGTGGCTGCGAGTTCAATGAACAGGGCGAACCGTTCCGTTTTCCCGGGGTGTTGATCGATATCCACGAGCGCAAGACCGCCGAAGAATCCCTGCTCAAGTTCACCCGCAATCTGGAGCAACGCGTTGCCGACGAAGTCGAAGCGCGGCTGGCCGCTGAAGAACAACTGCGTCAATCGCAGAAACTCGAAGCCATCGGCGGTCTCACCGGCGGCGTGGCCCATGACTTCAACAACCTGTTGCAGGTGATCGCCGGCAACCTACACTTGCTGGCGCGGCATGAACCGGACAACGCCAATGTGCAGCGCCGGGTCAGTGCGTCGATTGCCGCGGTCGAGCGCGGCGCCAAACTGTCTTCGCAATTGCTCGCGTTCGCCCGTCGTCAGCCCTTGTCGCCAGCGGTCTGCGACCTGCGCCAGGTCTTCGATGGACTTGGGGAATTGTTGCAGCGGGCGCTGGGGGAAACCATTCAGATCGATGTCACCGCTGCCGAAGCTCTTTGGCACGTCTACGTGGACCGCAATCAACTGGAAAACGCCGTCCTCAATCTGGCAATCAATGCCCGTGACGCCATGAAAGGCGAGGGGACCATTGACCTGAGCGCCGAGAACATTGCCCTTGATAGCAAGTTTTGTGCAGGCAAGGGCATCGTCGCCGGCGATTATGTCTGCGTGGCGGTGGCTGACAGAGGGGTTGGCATGTCGCCGCAGGTACTCGCACAGGCTTTCGAACCGTTTTTTACCACCAAGCCCGATGGCCAGGGCACGGGTCTGGGCCTGAGCATGGTGTTCGGTTTCGTCAAGCAGAGTGGCGGGCATATCGAGATTTCCAGCGTGGTCGGGCAGGGCACTCGGGTGCAGCTGTATTTCCCTCGCAGCCTGCGCCCGATACTCAGCGAAACGACACGTCATGATCCGCAACAGCGAGGCGGACACGAAACCATTCTGGTGGTCGAGGACAACGAGGCGGTTCGCAGCTCAGCAGTGGAGCTACTGCGCGAAGAAGGTTATCAAGTCCTGACGGCGGCCAACGGTGACGTCGCGATGCAGATGTTGCTGGAGGGCGCGGTGGTGGACCTGATTTTCACCGACGTGGTCATGCCTGGTCTGATCAAAAGTTCGGACCTGGCCGCCTGGGCCAAGATGCAGACGCCGCCGCTGGCTGTGCTGTTCACCTCGGGCCACACCCGTGACATTATTTCGCGCAATCACCAACTCAGCCCCGGCACTTACTTGCTGAGCAAACCTTATGGTCCCGAGGCGCTTACCCAAATGGTTCGCACCGTCCTCAACGGCTAAACAGATCCAATGTGGGAGCGAGCCTGCTCGCGAAAGCGTCGTGTCAGTCGATATTAACGTTGAATGATAAATTGCATTCGCGAGCAGGCTCGCTCCCACATTGGTTTTGTGTTTTTCCTGCAATTTCATTAAGGCCACCTGATGACATCCACACGCACCTCCAACCCTCCTTCCGGCATGGTCAGGGTGCGCGGCGCCCGGGAACACAACCTCAAGAACATCGATGTCGACATCCCCCGGGACGCCCTGGTGGTGTTCACTGGCGTGTCCGGTTCGGGGAAGTCGTCGTTGGCGTTCTCGACCCTCTACGCCGAAGCGCAACGCCGCTATTTCGAATCCGTGGCGCCTTATGCGCGGCGTCTGATCGATCAGGTCGGGGTGCCGGACGTCGACTCCATCGAAGGCTTGCCGCCGGCGGTGGCCTTGCAACAACAACGGGGTACACCGAGCACTCGCTCTTCGGTGGGCAGCGTGACGACGTTGTCGAGCCTGATCCGCATGCTGTACTCCCGGGCCGGCAGTTATCCGCCGGGGCAGCCAATGCTGTATGCCGAAGATTTTTCGCCCAACACGCCCCAGGGCGCGTGCCCCGAATGTCATGGATTGGGGCGGGTGTATGAAGTCACCGAAGCATTGATGGTCCCGGACCCGAGCCTGACCATTCGCCAGCGCGCGGTCGCCTCCTGGCCCACCGCCTGGCAGGGACAGAACCTGCGCGACATCCTGGTGACGATGGGTTACGACGTCGACAAACCCTGGCGTGATCTGCCGAAAAAACTGCGCGACTGGATTCTCTTCACCGAAGAAACACCCACGGTGCCGGTGTATGCCGGGCTCACTCCCGAAGAAACCAAAATCGCGCTTAAACGCAAAATGGAACCGAGTTACCAGGGCACGTTCACCGGCGCCCGGCGCTATATCCTGCACACCTTCAGCCATTCCCAAAGCGCGCTGATGAAGAAGCGCGTCTCGCAATTCATGCTCGGCAGCCCGTGCCCGTTGTGCGATGGCAAACGGCTCAAACTCGAGGCATTGTCGGTGACCTTTGCCGGTTACGACATCGGCGAACTGTCGCAGATGCCGTTGCTGCAAGTGGCCGAAGTCTTGAAACCAGTGGCCGCTCACAGCTACCTCGAACAGACCGAGGCGGCGGGTGAGGTATTGACGCACGACCAGACCCGCGAGGCCCGCGAGCAACGAGTGGCCCACGGTGCCAGTGGTCACGCCAACGCGCCGGATGTACGCCACACGCCGAACCTGTCAGTGGAGAAACGCCTGGCCGCGCAGCGGATCGCTCAGGACTTGCTGGAACGGGTCAGCACGTTGACCGATCTGGGGCTCGGTTACCTGGCGCTGGAACGCAGCACGCCGACGCTGTCGTCCGGTGAGTTGCAGCGTCTGCGCCTGGCGACGCAATTGGGTTCGCAGTTGTTCGGCGTGATCTACGTGCTGGATGAACCGTCGGCCGGTCTGCACCCGGCGGATGGTGAAGCGCTGTTCGAAGCCCTGCAACGCTTGAAAGCCGCGGGCAACACCTTGTTCGTGGTTGAGCATGACCTGGAAACCATGCGTCGCGCTGACTGGTTGATCGACGTAGGCCCGGCGGCCGGCGAGCATGGCGGCCAAGTCCTGTACAGCGGACCGCCGCCAGGGTTGGCGCAGGTGGCGAGCTCGCAGACGCGCGCTTATCTGTTCGCCGAGCAGGTCACTCAGCCCCAAACCAGCCGTAAGGCAAACGATTGGCTACGGCTGGAAGGCATCACTCGCAATAACCTGAACAACCTCAGCGTCGAATTCCCGCTGGGCTGTTTTACCGCGGTGACCGGCGTCTCCGGTTCCGGTAAATCGAGCCTGGTCAGTCAGGCGTTGCTGGAACTGGTGGGCGCGCATCTCGGGCGCACGGCAAGTGACAGCGAGCCGCAGGAGTTGAGCCTTGAGGACGACGCACCGCAAGTCAGCGGCGGTCAGGTCTCGGCGGGACTGGAATCGATCAAGCGCCTGGTGCAAGTCGATCAGAAACCCATCGGCCGCACACCGCGCTCGAACCTGGCGACCTACACCGGGCTCTTCGACAACGTGCGCAAACTGTACGCCGCCACCCCCCAGGCACAGGCCGCGGGTTACGACGCCGGTCAGTTCTCCTTCAATGTTGCCAAGGGCCGTTGCCCGACGTGCGAAGGTGAAGGCTTTGTCAGCGTCGAGTTGCTGTTCATGCCCAGCGTCTATGCACCGTGCTCGACCTGTCACGGCGCGCGTTACAACCCCGAGACGCTGGCAATCATCTGGCAAGGGTTGAACATCGCTCAGGTGTTGCAGCTGACGGTGGATGAGGCGGTCACGGTGTTCGCTGAACAACCGGGCATTCGTCGCTCGCTGGAGGTGCTGCGCGATATCGGCCTGGGTTACCTGCGCCTCGGCCAGCCGGCGACCGAGCTGTCGGGCGGCGAAGCCCAGCGGATCAAACTGGCCACCGAGCTGCAACGCAACCAGCGCGGGGCAACGTTGTATGTACTCGACGAGCCCACCACGGGTTTGCACCCAAGGGATGTCGATCGCTTGCTCGAACAGTTGAATACGCTGGTAACGGCGGGGCATACGGTGATCGTCGTCGAACATGAAATGCGCGTGGTTGCACAGAGTGACTGGGTGATCGACATCGGCCCGGGGGCGGGGGATCAGGGCGGGAAGATTGTTATTGCAGGCACACCGCAGAAGGTCGCCAAGAGTAAAAAGAGCCGGACGGCGCCCTTTTTGGCCAGAACCCTCGGCATGGCTTGAGTCGGTGGTGTTTTTGCTGACGCCTTCGCGAGCAAGCCCTACATTAGTCCGATGTCGTTCACGAAAGTGAGGGCAACTCGATCAAGTGTGGGAGCAACTGTCTTGATGATCTTTATTTTGAAGGCATATTGATAGACAGCTGAATTCCCACAGCTTTACGCCATGCGATGCCCTACAGGAACACCGCGACCCGTTTTAGGCCAAGGGTTGTTTCCACTCAGTTCGGTCTCGGATCATGGCGTTCAGTCGTATCAGCAGCACGCGCATACAGGCGATGAGCGCTACTTTTGCGCATTTACCCTTATGACGCAGTGCGTCATACCGCGCTTTGAACTCAGGCTGTCGCTGAATCACCACCCAGCACGCCATGTACATCGCGCGACGCGCAGCAAACCTGCCGCCGCTAATATGGCGCGGACCTTCATGCTTGCCGCTGTCATCGTTGTAGGGGGCTATGCCTGCCAGCGCTGCAATCTCGTGCCGTCCAACCTCGCCCAGCTCAGGCAAATAGGCCATTAAGCTGGCTGCCGTCACGAGCCCTATTCCCTTGACCGAGCACAAACGGGCTATTTTATCACTGTCCAGGTCTTGGGCACTTTGACGGATCAACTTCTCTATCGACTTTATTGCTTGGCATAAATAGTCGATATGCCTCTGCAGACAGGGTTTTACCCGGTCTACAGAGGCTGTTTTGAGGCGCCGAATATCATCGCTTTGCTGCTGAACAAAGTTTTCACGTTGCTGTACCAGCGCACGCAAATTGTCCTGTTCAGGGCTGGTGATGCGGTTGCTTGGCGACTTTATGACTTCTGCAAACTGCGCGAGAAGTCGCGCATCTATCGGGTCGGTTTTAGCGTGCTGCCCCATCGCCTTGGCAAAGTTCTTGGCGCGACGAGGGTTGATCCGCAAGACTTCGAAGCCCGCGGCCTGAAGCGCTTTCATGGCCTCTCGCTCATAGCCGCCGGTGGCTTCCAGCAATACGCGGTTGACCTGGTAGCGCTTTAACCAATCAATCAGCGCAAGGAAGTCACTGGCGGTATTGAGGTAACTTGCGCCAACGTCTTGCGGGTTAATCCGAACCTCAAGAGTATCTTTGGCAACGTCGATGCCTGCGCAGGAAAACATAGCTGAATCCTCTTACACTCAAAGGTGAGAGCACTCTGGCTGGGCACCACGCTTGTAAATGTTCGAGGTAGGCTCGTTCAACTGTTCGGGCTCAATAACCAGAGTGGAGAGGTGAATGGCAGCATGGGCTCCCACACGTGCTTTAAGCACTCCGGGCATTCAGCTTGCCATTCACCGCTCTCATCCTCAGTCTAATTCCTGCGCAAGACACAAGCGGGCTTGCTCGCGAATGGTCTATCAGGCGCCGTCTAAAGTGCGTCGAACTTTGTCCAGCAGTTCATTGATCTGGAACGGCTTGATCAGCATCTCCATGCCATCGCTGAGGAACACCTGACGGTTGATCGCGGTTTCGGCGTAACCGGTCATGAACAGGATCGGCAGCTTTTCGCGCCAGCCCCGTGCCACATCGGCCAGCTCGCGGCCGCTCATGCGCGGTAGTCCGACGTCTGTCAGCAGCAGGTCGATGGACTCATCGTTTTGCAGGCGCTCGAGGGCACCTTCGATGTCGCCCACCTGCGTGCAACGGTAACCGGCATCCACCAACACTTCGGCCACGAACATGCGCACCGACGGCGTGTCCTCGACGATCAACACATGTTCGCCGGCACCCTGATGATCGATGGTGGCTGACTCGGCTTCGCCGGCCATGGAGCCGGAGCTGGCCGGCAGCATGATGGTGACTTCGGTGCCGCGCCGGGCGACGCTGCGGATGTGTGCATCGCCACCCGATTGCCGGGCGAAACCGTAGAGGGTCGACAACCCCAGCCCGGTGCCCTGGCCCAGTGGCTTGGTGGTGAAAAACGGGTCGAACACCTTGTCGATCACGCCGTGTTCGATACCGGTACCGTCATCGCGCACCGACAACGCGACATACGCACCATCGGCCAGATTGGGATCGCCATGGGAATAGGCGGCATAGGTGCTGACCCAAATGTTGCCGCCCTGGGGCAAGGCATCGCGAGCGTTGATCACCAGGTTGAGCATCGCGCTTTCGAGCTGAATGGGGTCGACCAGGGCAATGGCGGCTTTAGAGGTCAATTCGAGTTTCAGCGCGATGCGCTCGCCGATGGTGCGCACCAGCAATTCTTCAAGGGAGCGCACGTGTTCGTTGATGTCCACGGGCCGGGTATCGAGTGGCTGTTGGCGCGCGAAGGCGAGCAGGCGATGGGTCAGGGACGCAGCACTCATGGCCGAGTTCAAGGCGGCTTCGGCGTAAAACTGAACCTTGTCGGTGCGTGAGGCGGCGATCCGTTTCAGAATCAGTTCCAGGCTGGTGATGATGCCGGTCAGCAAGTTATTGAAGTCGTGGGCGATGCCCCCGGTCAGCTTGCCCAGTGCATCCATTTTCTGCACTTGCAGCAGCTGAGCTTCGGTTCGCGCTCGCTCGGCGACTTCTTTGGCCAACTGGGTGGTGGCGTCGTCAAGCCGAGCCAGGTGCGAGCGTTCGCGGTGACGGTTTTCAGTGACATACTCGATAAACACCAGGCTCAGTTCCGGCGTGCGGTACGGCGAAATCTGCCACTCGGTTTCGCGAACCTCGCCGTGGACCCGCATGCTCAGGGTGCCTTTCCAGCGCTCGCCGTAGGCCAGACGCAGGCGCAGTTCTTCGATGACGACATCCTGATCCTCGGCAAAGCACTCGCGCAGGGTGTCCGGGTTGAGGTTGTTCTGAATCAGCTGCGCGAAGGCATGGTTGCATTCATGCACCTTCAACTCGGCATCCAGCACCGCGATGGGCACCGATACATTGACAAAGATTTCCCGAAACCGCGCCTCGCTTTCGCGCAGGGCATTTTCGGTTTCACGCACCCGCAGCAAGGTGCGCAAGGTTGCGAGCAGGACATCCGGGTCCACCGGGTGGATCAGGTAGGCATCGGCACCCGCGTCCAGGCCGGTAATGATGTCGCCGGTCTGGATCGAGGCCGCCGAGACGTGAATCACCGGCAGCAGGGCGGTGGCGGGTTCGGCGCGCAGTTTGCGCACGATGTCGAAGCCGCTCATGTCCGGCAGATTGACGTCGAGGATCAGCGCATCGATCGTCACGCTGTCGATCAGCTCCAAGCCCTCGGTGCCGGTGCCGGCTTCGAGCACTTCATAGCCGTGGCGCTCCAGGCGCCGGCGCAGGGCGTAGCGCGTGGCGACGTTGTCGTCGACGATCAGCAAACGGATGTCACGCTTCATCGACGGGCTCCAGGGTGAATGATCAGTCAGTGTCCGTCACTTGAGCATAGTCAAAGGGTTGCGGCTTTTGACCATGAATTTCCCTTGCGATGGAACCCTGTCCCCGGGGAGGCTTCGAATCTACAAAGCGTGACTGTTTCAGCCGCGCTCTTGCAGTGACGAATGAGGTACTTATGAACGATGACAGTGGTCTTGAAGAAGACGCAAAAACCGGCGAACCCGAAAGCGCAGACAAAGCGGTTGACCAGAAGAATATCCACACGGATAACGACAACGAGTTCAGCCCGGGTTTCAAGCCGAATCCCGACCGACCAAAACCTGGGGATGACACCGATGCCGACATCGACACCGATGGCGGCTAGTCAGGCATTGAAGACGGCCGCATCAAACGGTGCGGCCTTTTTGTGGGAGGGTTATTTGCCCGGATGGGCAGCCTGGAGTTTTTTCGCCATACCCAGATGCTTCTCCAGCGCCGGCAGCATCTTTTGCGCGAAACCTTTCAGCTCCGTGGCGCCTTTGACTTTGTCGTCTGTCACCGTATTGGCTTCTTTCTTGAACAGCTCGATGGTGTCTTCGTGAGCCTTCACCTGATTGTTGGCGTACGCCGCATCGAAGGATTCATCGCGCATGTCAAGGATTTTCTCTTTCGCCTGCTTGATCAGCGTGGTGTTGTCCGGCACCTCGATGTCATTTTTTTTCGCCAGCGCCGCCAGTTCATCGTTGGCCTTGGAATGGTCGGTGATCATCATATTGGCGAATTTCTTGATGTCCGCCGATGAACTTTTTTCCAGGGCCAATCGGCTTGTTTCGATTTCCGCGATATTGCTCGCGGCCGCGCTGTCGACAAAGTCATTGGAAGTGGCAGCGAAAGCCGTGCCCATGCTGGTACTCAAGGCAACGGCCAACGTGAGGTGGCGCAGGGTAAGTCCGTCCATTGGTTATTCTCCACACAGGTTTTCATGGGTGATCGAGTGATCGTTAATCTGTGGAGGCCGACGAGTGGGCAAAGGTTTTATTACGTTTGCGGCAGGGCGACGAACGGGCACCGCTGGTCTGATAGGCGGTCGACAGAACCCGCTAACCAAGGCCATTCTGATAGTTGGTGAACGCCATTGATCGCGTTTGCCTCCGATCAACAAACGGAGGTGTTCCCATGCCGGTGCCACACGACCTTTATCAGGATCTCAAACTTTCAAAGGAAGATATCCAGCAAAAACGCACCAAGGATCCGTTACTGGATTCACTGATCAACAAGTATTCGCAGGCGGACGCCGAGGTCGTAAAGGCTGAATCCGCAAGATCGGATGCGCCCAGCGATGACGCATTAAAGAAACTCAAGGCGAAGCGCGTGGAGGTTAAGCAAAAGATCGTTGATCGACTCCAGACGCCGTCCTGACGCGCCCTGTCTGGTCACCGACGATCGGTGACTGAAAAATTGGAACGGCGATAAATACCGGCACCTCGAATGTTCAGAGTCCGAATTTACGGCTCCATGCGAGGTGCCTCATGAATCCAAAATTCCCCAGCGAAGAGCAGGGTGGCTACGACCCCATCCCGACACATCCCGAACCCCTGAGTCCAGGACGCACCACCCTCAATCCCGAAGACGAGCCGGGCATCGACGAACTGCCGAACAACGAAGGTGCCATCCCGATGGACGAGGATGACTCCACCGCCATGGACCCGGAAAGGGTGCATGATGAAACGGATAACGCGGTGCGCGATGGTGAGGTGGATCCGCGTTGAGTCAGGCACGTTTACTGTTGCAATGCCTTGCTCAACGGCAATCGCGCCATGTTTTTCGCCTTCAACGACCCGAAGTACAACCAATCTCCATATTCGCGAACGGTAGTGATCGGCGAGTAGTTGTCGCGGCTACCGTCCTGCAAGTTGGCGATCACTTTACCGTCCAGATCCAGCCCCAGCGCAAAGGCGCGATTCTCCACCGGTTTAGGCAGGACAGTCATGGCTCGCACGATCATCTTGCGCACGAATGGATGCGGCGCGGTGGCATCGAGCAATGCGTTGCGCGGTGCATAGAGCGCCACCCAGAAGCGGTCGCGACCATTGAACGCGAGGTTGTCCGGCAACCCTGGCAAGTTGTCGATGAATAGATCACGGGTGCCCGCTTTCGGCCCGCTCAGCCAGTAACGACTGATGCGATAGGCGCCCGTTTCGTTGACCAATACAAAGGCATCGTCCGGGCCCAGGGTCACGCCGTTGGCGAATTCCAGCTTATCCAACAGGACCGCGGTCTTGCCGGTCTGGAAGTCATAACGCAGCAAGCGGCCATCGCCGCCGTGCTCGATGATCGCTTCGCCGTCACTGCCGTAGCCAAAACGACTGGAGGCATCACTGAAATAGGCGTAGTGCCCGGATTTGTCGATCGCCACGTCGTCGGTGAAACCGAAGGGCACGCCACTGGCCGCAGTGGTCAATGGGATCAATCGGCCTTGGGCATCCAGTGACAGCAAGCCCTTGACCCCGTCGGCAATCACCAGCAGACCGTTGGGATGACGGGCCAGGCCCAAGGGTCTGCCGCCCGTATCGGCCAGTACCTTGGTGACCTTGCCGTCGAGGCTGGTACGGATCAGTCGGCCGTCATGCAAACCCGTGATGAGAACGTCTTCCTCCAGTAGCAACGCTTCCGGCCCGTCGATATCCGTGGCGCCGACGCGCTCCATGCCTTTGAGGCGCTGATTGTCGGCGTAGATTCCGCTGGTGAGGGAGGGTGCCGGCGGCGGTGTCCAGGCCACCGGTTGCACCTTGGTTGGCATCAGCAGCAGAAAGGCGCCGATGGTGACGATTATCAGCAACAACAGATGGCGAAACTTGACGGTTCGACTCATGCGCTGACTCCCGCCGAGGCCAATTGTTTTTGCGCCATCTCGCGCAATGCCAACATCGAAGCTGCCGACTCACGATCGATGCGGCGCTTGAGCAGCAGTCGATTGGCAATGCGCATCGCCAGGCCGCTGAACTGATACTCCAGGGTGCGGACAAAGTGTGTTCCATCGCCCAGGATCTCGCACTCGTAAGTCACCACTAAAGACAACCCGTGATCGTCATGGGCCCAGGCACTCCAGCGGCGTCCTGGCAGGTATTCGTTAACCTCCCAGCGCAAGTGTCCCTCACGCCCGCCCGCCTTGATGTCTTCCTCGAACCGCCCTCCGGCATGCAGCGGACCGCTCTGGCCATCGACCTTGAGGGACGAGGGATGCCACTCCGGCCAACGGGTCACGGTGCTGGCATAGGCGAGCACGTCAATCGGGTCTCCAGCAATGTCGATTTGATGCTGCATGCGGGTCATGGTTGTTCTCGTCGAGTGCAGGTCAGTCGGCTCCGGTTCCCAATAGAGGGTGCCGAACAGGTAGTCCATCAGCGGAAAAACGATATTGAAATTGCGTACCTGCATCAGCTCACGACGGTGATGCAGTTCATGCAGGCGGCGCATCTGGCGGATCCACGGCAACCGTGTGACGGGGTTCTCGGGTGGCAGGTGCTCGCAGGCATGGAACACTTCATAGGTCAGGTAGCCGAGGACCAGACAGCCGCCGAACAACCCGGCAACGTTGGCATCGAACTGCTCAAGCAGCCACCAGACGGGCAGGGTGATGACGACCGTGTGCAGCACGATCAGCCAGGCTGGAAACAGAATCACCCGCCAGTCCCGGGCACTGTCGTAGGTCATGTGGCCGGGGGCGAAAAAGCTGTGATGGTCGCAGGCATGGCGGGCATAGAACATTCGCGCGAAGCTCTTTTTGTGATGCCCCAAGTGCCGATGGACCATGTACACGCCGAAGTTGAAGAACAACAACGTCAACGGCACCGCCAGCCATTCCAGTGGCTGTACCTGGTGCACGGTGCTCCAGAATCCGCCGATGGCCAGCACCCCGAACAGCAGCACAAAAGTGCCGTGCAGCCATGGGTTGTAGAGCGGATGAATATTAGCGCGGTAGCGGGCGCGGAATGCTTCGGTGGTCTGCCTCACTGCAATCACCTGTGGTTATTGTTATCTCCAGCAGATTAGACGATCCCGGCGTTTCAGGCGGGCCGAACCGTGAGGTCACAAATGCCATGATCCGGTGCAAACGGGACTCAGGTCAGCGGGTTCCAGCGTTGCGACCAGTCATCGTCGGATTTGATCACTTCGCGCAGCAGGTCGAAGGCTCGTTGCAACGTCGCGGAGTCGCGGTCGCGGGAGTAAACCAGATAAGTCGGGTAGCTGAATTCCGGGGCTTTGGGCACTTGCTCCAGCACACCGCTTTGCAGATAACTCTGGACCACCCGGGTGCGGAAGTAACCGCTGCCGCCGTTTTCCAGAATGTACTGCAAGCCCAGTGGGCCGAGGTTGAAGCTCAATGCGGCTTTGGCTTTTTCCGGCAGGGCCGCATCGTGCTGACGGCGGAAGTCCGGGCCCCAGTCGATGTACACGTAGGGATCGGGTCTTGCGGCCAGGCGGATGAGGACCAGTTTTTCTTCCAGCACCTGCTCGACTTGCAGGCGTGGCCAATACTCGGGCTGGTAAACCAGCGCCGCATCCAGAACCCCCAGCTCCAGTTGGCGCAGCAGGTTTTCACCGTCACGGATTTCCATGCGCAGGGCGTGGCTGGGGATCTTCTCGCGCAGTGCGCCGGCCCAGCTGAGCATCAGCGGGTTGCACAGACTGACCTCGCCACCGATGTGCAGCACGTCGCGGTAACCCTCGGGCAGCGGCAAGTCCCGCCGCGCCGCTTCCCAGGTTTCGACCAGTTGATTGGCGTAGACCACGAAGGCTTCACCGTTAGGCGTCAGGCGCGCACCGGCGCGGTTGCGCACGAACAACGTACTGCCTAGCTGGCTTTCGAGTTTCTGTACCCGCGCCGTGATCGCGGTCTGGGTAACGTGGAGTTTTTCGGCGGCGGCGGCAAGGCTGCCGTGGCGGACGATTTCCAGAAAGGTGCGGGCGAGATCGATATCCATGGGGCGGCCGGAGGGGAAAGTGCAGGCATTGTAAACAGATACCGCCGGATCAGTTCATGTAGCAGCTGGCGAAGCCTGCGTTCGGCTGCGCAGCAGTCGTGAATCATATGCACGCGGTTTATCTGAGACACCCGCAGCGTATGGTTTAGCGACTGCTGCGCAGCCGAACGCAGCCTTCGGCAGCTGCTACAGGGATCAAGTAGGAGCTGCCGCTGACTGCGATTTTTTAGCGGCTCATTTCAAAACGCAAAACACGAGCAACCCAAGGCCCCCCAGAAACCAGCGAAATCACTGACAGGCGCCGAGGACAGCCGCGCCCGTTCATGGCGATGGGCATGCACCGCGCAAGCTCCGACGCATTGATGAACCTGCGCGGTCAGCGGCGCGAGGGGTTTCCAATGGCCCGGTACTTTGGCAACGGGCGACCATTCAGGCACCACCGGGACGGGCGGCGGCCCGAGTTTTTCAAACTCGACGCTGCCGTAGACAATCTTGCCGTCGACGATGGTCAGTACCGATTCGATCCATTTGACCGCTTCATCCTCGATGTGGAAATAGTCCGCCGACAACGCAATCAAGTCGGCCAGTTGCCCGACCTTGATCTGGCCTTTTTTGCCTTGCTCGGAGGAAAACCAGGCGCTGCCGTGGGTGAAGAGTTCCAGCGCGGTATCGCGGCTCAAGCCTTGCGGGTACAGCGCCAGACCACCGACGGTGCGACCGCTGACCAGCCAGTACAGCGAAGTCCAGGGGTTGTAGCTGGACACGCGCGTGGCATCGGTGCCGGCGCCGACAGGAATGCCTTCGGCCAACATACGAGTGATGGGCGGCGTGGCTTCGGCAGCCTTGGCGCCGTAACGGTCGACGAAGTATTCGCCCTGGAATGCCATGCGGTCCTGGATCGCGATGCCGCCGCCGAGGGCTTTGACCCGTTCGATGTTCTGCGGGGTGATGGTTTCCGCGTGGTCGAAGAACCACGGCAAACCGTCGAACGGAATGTCGCGATTGACCTTCTCGAACACGTCGAGCATGCGGCTGATGGATTCGTTGTACGTGGCGTGCAAACGGAACGGCCAGCGCTGCTCCACCAGATGGCGGACCACCGGTTCCAGTTCCTGCTCCATGGTTTGCGGCAGGTCTGGGCGGGGTTCGAGGAAGGCCTCGAAGTCTGCCGCCGAGAACACCAGCATTTCCCCGGCACCGTTGTGCCGTAGAAAGTCATCGCCCTGACCATAGTGGGAGGTGCTGGTCCAGTTCTTGAAGTCGGTCAGCTCTTCCTTGGGTTTCTGCGTGAACAGGTTGTAAGCAATGCGCACCGTGAGCTGCTGGTCTTTGGCCAGTTGCTGGATGACTTGATAGTCGTCCGGATAATTCTGATAACCGCCGCCGGCGTCGATGGCGCTGGTGACACCCAGGCGATTGAGTTCACGCATGAATTGGCGGGTGGAGTTGACCTGGTATTCCAGCGGCAGTTTCGGCCCTTTGGCCAGGGTCGAGTAGAGAATCATCGCGTTGGGGCGGGCGATCAGCATGCCCGTCGGGTCGCCATTGGCATCACGCTGGATTTCGCCACCCGGCGGGTTCGGCGTGTCGCGGGTATAACCGACCACCTTCAACGCGGCTCGGTTAAGCAGGGCGCGGTCGTAGAGGTGCAGGACGAACACCGGGGTATCCGGCGCGGCCTTGTTCAATTCATCAATCGTCGGCAGGCGTTTTTCGGCGAACTGGAACTCGTTCCAGCCACCGACCACCCGCACCCATTGCGGCGTGGGTGTGCGGTCCGCCTGATCCTTGAGCATGCGCAGCGCGTCGACCAGTGAGGGGACGCCTTCCCAGCGCAGTTCGAGGTTGTAGTTGAGGCCACCACGGATCAGGTGCAGGTGCGAGTCGTTGAGACCGGGAATCACCGTGCGACCGTGCAGGTCGATAATCTGGCTGCCGGGGCCTTGCAGGGCCATGGCCTGGGCATCGCTGCCGACCACCACGAAGCGTCCGTCCTTGATCGCGACGGCGCTGGCTTGAGGTTTTTTGCGATCGACGGTGTGCAGGCGTCCGTTGTACAGGATGAGGTCGGCGGGGGCGTCGGGCATGGTTTTACTCCCTGCGAGTAGCGGGCTGATCCAGGCACCGACGGCGCCTGCCGAAAGGCCTTGCAGTACACGGCGGCGGTTAAAACCGTCGTGGTCGTCAGGTGGGCTCATGGCAATGCTCCACGCAAAGGCTCTTCATAAAAAAAGCGAGGGCAAACAGCCGATGTCTGACGCATGCGGCCAGAAGGAATATAGACGGCAAATCCACAGGTAGCCGTTTCCAATGGCGAAAAACGACGAATCCCGCCACGAGGGGCGGGATTCGTTTGCAGCCAGGCGTGCTCCCGAAGGTCGGGAGCGGCGCGCTTAGGCCGGGAACAGCTCGGACAGTTTCATGGCCAGCATCATGTCGCCTTCAGCGCGCAGTTTGCCGCCCATGAAGGCTTGCATGCCGTCGGTTTCGCCGCTGACGATGCCTTCCAGGGTTTCGCCGTCCATGACCAGAGTCACCTGGGCGTCCGGATTTTCGCCTTCCTGGAGCTCGCAGGTGCTGTCCTTGACGATCAGCGAGAAGTTCTTGGTGTCGTCGATGCGGAAACCGAATACCAGGTCCAGACCGGCAGCAGCGGCTGGGTTGAACTTTGCTTTCATTGCTTGTACGGCATCAGCTACGGAGGTCATGGTTCGATCCTTTCTTGGGTAATTAGAGCTGGGTGAATACAGCCAGGGTCACAATAGTCCGGACTCAGCGAAACGTGATGAGTTCCGGGGTCTTCAACAGTTGCAGGTGCGCGTGACTGTTGAAAGAAGACAGAGCCACCTCGCGACCACGAAACTTCAGCAGGTTGAGCGAGGTGTTGACGATTTGCCAGTTCAGTTCAAACGCCTGCCTGGCAGGCATTTGCGTAATGAGATGGAGCAGGGCCGTGATAGTGCCGCCGGAGGTGAACACGGCGATTTTCTGAGTGTTGTCGGCGCTTTCGAGGATCCGCTGCAGACCGGCTTGCACCCGTTCGACAAACCTCAGCCAGCTTTCCAGGCCCGGTGTGTCATAAGTGCCGGCGAGCCAGCGCTCGATGATCAGGGCGAAGATCCGCTGGAATTCGCTACGGTTTTGCGCGGCGTTACGCAGGATCTCCAGGGCTTGCGGCTCGTCCTGCAACATGGCCGGCAGCAGCGCGCGGATCACCGCGTCGGCGTCGAACTCGTTAAAGGCGGAATCAATTTCCAGGGTCGGCACTGGCTGGCCCACGGCAGAGAACTGTTCCAGCGCGCTGGTGGCTGTATGCTGCTGACGACGAAGGTCGCCCGAAAGGCAGCGATCGAAGCTAATACCCAGCTCGGCGAGGTGCTGACCGAGGACTTCTGCCTGGCGAATACCGGTCGGCGACAGGACGTCATAGTCGTCTGCACCAAAGGAGGCCTGGCCATGTCGAATCAAATAGATACTGCCCACGTCCGCGTCATCCCGGTACGTTGAAGGTTCGGCGAGGTTATGAGGATGACGGTGACCTGTCAATGAAAAAACATACGCTTGTTTGAAATGCCCGTTACAGGGCTGTTGCCAGAGGTTTCACGGCTGGCCGCCGAGCCGGTGCATGGGTATGCTGGAGGTATCCCGCGCGCGTTTTTGCAGCGCATCGTATTAAAGGAGTCCCTGTGGAGTTTTTTGCCGAGTACGCAGTTTTTCTGGCTAAGACCGTGACACTGGTGATCGCCATTCTGGTGGTCCTGGCCAGTTTCGCGGCGTTGCGCAGCAAAGGCCGGCGCAAGTCGGTCGGCCAGTTGCAAGTCAGCAAACTCAATGATTTCTACAAAGGGCTGCGCGAACGCCTGGAGCAAACCTTGCTCGACAAGGACCAGCTCAAGGCCTTGCGCAAGGTCGAAGCTAAAACCGAGAAAAAGCAAAAGAAAAAACCTGAGGCAGCCAAACCTCGGGTGTTCGTGCTGGATTTCGACGGCGACATCAAGGCGTCGGCCACCGAAAGCCTGCGCCATGAAATCACCGCGCTGCTGACCCTCGCCACGCCCAAGGATGAAGTGGTGCTGCGTCTGGAAAGCGGCGGCGGCATGGTTCACAGCTACGGCCTGGCGTCCTCGCAACTGGCGCGGATCCGTGATGCCGGTGTGCCGTTGACCGTGTGCATCGACAAGGTCGCGGCCAGCGGCGGCTACATGATGGCGTGCATCGGCGAGAAGATCATCAGTGCGCCGTTCGCGATTCTCGGCTCGATCGGCGTTGTGGCGCAGTTGCCTAACGTCAACCGTCTGCTGAAAAAACACGACATCGACTTCGAAGTGCTGACCGCCGGCGAGTACAAGCGCACCCTGACGGTGTTTGGCGAAAACACCGAGAAAGGCCGGGAGAAGTTCCAGGAAGACCTGGACATCACTCACCAGTTGTTCAAGAACTTCGTTTCCCGCTATCGCCCGCAACTGGCCATCGACGAAGTGGCTACCGGTGAGATCTGGCTCGGCATCGCGGCGCTGGATAAACAACTGGTGGACGAACTCAAGACCAGCGATGAATACCTCGCCGAACGTGCCAAAAAGTCCGAGCTGTACCACTTGCACTACGCCGAACGTAAAAGTCTGCAGGAACGCATCGGCATGGCGGCCAGCGGCTCGGTCGATCGTGTGTTGCTGAGCTGGTGGAGCCGGCTGACCCAGCAACGCTTCTGGTAGTACTCAAAAAGCATCATCGTTCAAAAAAATGAAACCGTGGATACCTCCCCGGTTTCATTTTTTTTTGCGGGTTTTAAGTCCATGCGTTTTCCTTCCGGTATTTGAGAATTTTCCTGAGGTCATTGTCGATCGCTCCCGCATCCGGTTGATCCGTGGTCAGTTAGGGTGGTGTTCCTGAAATGCTGCAATGGAATGCACCATGATTGACCACCCTCACAGAGACGACAATGCACCGGCCTCTCCCGGCATGCGCGAGGAGCTGAGATCCGCTGTGGATGCCGCTCTGCCGCAGACACCTAGTCAGTTTGGCGAACACCTGATCAAAGAAAAGTGGGGTCATGACATTGATCCGACAACCGCACAGCTGGTGACCCTCGATTACAAGGGACGTCCTGCGCAGAACGGCATCCATCAGGGGCGGGTAGCGAGTTCCATGTCCCTGGTGCAGGTGCTGATTGGCAACTATCAAACCGTGGGCGACGGGCGTTTCGGCGAAACAGTGTTTGGCTTGTACACGCCACCCGATGTCGGGCCGTCCATCGTTGTTACGGAACACGTCGATGATTTGACCGAGCCCGGCAACGACTATTACTACACCTATGAAGGCATTTATCGCCGAACCGTTCCGCAGCGCTACGGACCGCTAACCCAGATCGCCGTGAGGCCTGCTGACTTCAAGAAATGGGTCTGGGAACTGGACCTCCAGGACCGATATCAGGCCTATCTTGTTCAAGCCTGGCCCTCGGACGAAGTGATCATCGCACCCAGACCACACGCACTGAAAACGTCGGCCAAAGCCGCTTTCGTCATGGCCGCTTTGCTGCAGCGGCATGAGAACAGTCTGACCGCAAAGGGATTCGAATTGGCCATGCACGCGGCAGGGCTACCGTCTGATCAGGCATGGGCAACGCTGACAATCGAACAATTGCAGGCGCCGACCAGGGTGCCCGGGATACTCAAGACGGGACGCCTGAAGCTTTATCGCTACACCTCGAAAGATATCTGGGGCTACCGTGGACCTGACGGCAGGATTCTGTTGTACATCCCCGGCAACTCTTCACCCCTGCACGCGTTTGACGATTCCGGGCAATTGCACCAATGGGTTGTCAACCAGGGCCGGCGTGACGATACAAAACGGGCTCTGGCCGCCCACTTTGCCGAGGATGATCGCAAGGACGGCACTTTCCATGCCGGTGTGCTGACGGCGCTGGATGGCATGGCGGTCTATCCGAAGGAACACCGGCTTACCAAAGAGGCGGGGTTCTTCAACAATGACGGCTTTTGGGAGCCTGGGCGATACATCGATTTCGATGACTCGCCATCCGGCACCGATCCGTTTGCCAAGCTGGTCCTGACCATGAAGGAGGCCTCTCGGGCCAGTGTCCAGACCATTCGTGACGATGCGCAGGTCAACCGGGATAACTTGAGTGCAGTCGTTGAACCGGTCGTGCAGTGGATCAATCGATTTGGGCCTTTGGCGTTGTTTGTGCCCGGTGGTGAAGGGTTACTGGTGCTGGCAGGCATCATCGACGCCGGGTATGGCCTGGATCAGACCATCAACGGTGAAAGTCCAAGTGATCGATCGGCGGGCGTGACTCGCACGGTGTTTGGCATTGCTCAATGCGCTGCCGCTGGCAGGCGCAGGAGCGGCCCTCAGGAGTGAAACTGCCGAGGCCCGCGTCATTGCCGAAAGAGTGCGTGAACCTGGCGCAGCGCCGAGGGAGGCGGTTGCCAGGCCGACACCGGATCAGGTTGTTGCCGCGACTTCCGGACCATCGAACCTGGCACTGCCGAGTCGCGTGGAGCTTCTCCGGGGAATCGGCCCGTCGGTGGCGTCTTTCAGCGATGACGTGCTGGCGCAAATCGGCAAGGTCAGTGCCGTCGATGATGACATGCTGCGGTTAATGCAGGCCGGACGCCCGCCGACGCCTTTGCTGGCCGATACCATCAGCCGCTTTAGGATTGATCAGGAATTCGGGCAAGCCAGCATGTTGCAAGGCCAGCGAGCCGAGCTGTTCGAAAGCCGTTACGAAGCGCTTCAGCACTCGGAGTATGAATGGGTCCGGTTGTTTCAGCGGCAATACCCAGGCCTGCCGAAAAGCGCCATCGAGCAAATGCTCGACCGCTATGGCGTGGACATCCAGAGTCCGCCCGACGCGATCCAGGTCCGGCAAGTCTTGAGGCGTCTGGACAGTAAGGCCCGCCAGTATCAACAACATGCACGGCTCAATCGCGCGTATGAGGGGCTGTTCCTTCCCTCGGTGATCAACCCGGAGTCCGACACGCTGGCCCTGCATTCCCTCAAAAATCTCCCCGGATGGCCAAAAAGCCTTCGAATTGAGGTCCACGACAGTTCCCTCGCAGGCCGGGTTCTGGACCGTAGCGGTGCGTTTGACGCCGCCAGTGTTCGACGGTTGATCAAGGTGGGAAACCGTTACCAGAGTCGCGATATGCCAACGGGCTTTTATGAAGCGGTCCTTGAAATCTTGTCCGGGGACGAACGTGAGACGCTGCAACTTTCATCGCTTGATCCGGCCCGCGAGTTGCAGCTGAAAGCCGGCGATCGGGCAATGCCGCGCTTCGAACTCGTGCTCGGTCTGGGCAGGATGGATTTCGGTCTGCCCTTTGAGGCGCAAGGGCTACGCGGCGGCGGCTTCCCCGGTACGCCGCAGGCCGAAGGGTTGACGCACGAGATGATGAGGTTGCAGCTCAAGGAGATCTATCCGGATTTCTCGAACGCTGAAGCCGATGAACTGTTACAGCGTGCTGGTGGCAATGCTCAGGTACACATCGATCAGCTGAAGCAACAGTTTCAGCAGCTCAACATTGACTTGAGTGGCTGGATCGATCAGGTGCAGGAAGACATTGAGGACATGGATGTTCACTTTCTGATCGATACCGACGACGAGGCAGAGGGGCTGAATGATGATCA
The DNA here is from genome assembly GCF_030053095.1 of Pseudomonas sp. PMCC200344. Lineage (NCBI taxonomy): Bacteria > Pseudomonadati > Pseudomonadota > Gammaproteobacteria > Pseudomonadales > Pseudomonadaceae > Pseudomonas > Pseudomonas sp. PMCC200344. Next base: position 2,596,373 of record NZ_CP125618.1, read on the forward strand.
AATCAACGAGCATAACGCCGAGTTGGTCGAGAGCATCATGGCGTACGAGCGTAAAACCAGGACCGAGCTGGCTGACGAGCTGATCGCCCTCTGGCAAAAGCGGGCATCGCAAGATCAGCGCGTCTATTCAGGCGAGCAGCTTGTGGGGTTCAAGCTCGACATGGCGGGCGAGGACTATCATCGATTGCCGGTCATGAACATCCGGTTCAACGAGGTCGTCGAGTTGTCGATGCCGCACTTCCATGTGACCGAGCGTGAAACCTTGAATGGGTTCCTCGAGTGTTTTCCGAATCTGCAGACCTTGAATCTTGAGTGCGCCGAGCTGACTCAATTCGACGCCGAGGGTAGGGCGCAGACCGTTCTGCCGACGGCCATGTTCAGCCTGACTCATCTCACGTCGTTGAATCTTAGAGCCACGGGCCTGGTGTTCACCCAAGAGACGGCGTCGCAGTTGACCGGGTTGGTCAGGCTTCACACGCTGGACCTGAGTGAAAACCCATTGAGCGTACCCCCCGTGCTGCTCGGGATGAATGACTTGCGTCAGCTGAACCTGAGCGACACCCAGATTACCCGGTGCCCGATCGGCATCAGGGATGAGCCCTACATGATCTCTCTGGATTTGTGTGATAACCGCATTACCCGGGTTCCGCCCGCGGTGATGAATCAGGCCGTCTCGGTGGATCGTGTGCTGCTGTGGGGTAATCCGCTGACGGACGAGGACACGCTGCGCCGACTGATCAGTCATCGTGAGCACACGGGAATCAATTTATGGCTGAGCGCGCCAAGCGCTGACTATGGACAGCCGATTGTGTGGCTACGAGACTGCGACGAACCGCTGCAACAGTCCCGACAAGCCCTTTGGCAGCGGCTGGCAGGCAAACCCTCCGGTACGCGGTTTTTAAGCGCAATCGACAGGCTGAGCCTGACCGCCGACTTTCAGGTCAGTTATCTGTCGCTTCAGGCGCGGGTCTGGCGACTCTTGGAGGAGGCCGATGCTTCAGGCGAAGTATGGAGTCGATTGGGCACGGTGCGTGGTCGACTTGAAAACCCATTGGTGGCTTTCAGGGCGCTGGAACAGCGCGCAGGTCTTTAATTCAGTACAAGGAGGGAGCCTTGAACCCCGCGAAGGGGTTCAAGGTTTGACGATCAGCGGCGACGGAACAGCGGCAGCGGTTCGTCGGTAGCAGCCTGATAGGTCACCGAGAAGTCCTTGAGACCTTCCAGGGCTTCGTACGGGTCTTTATCGGCGCGGATCGCAAAGGCGTCGAAACCGCAGCGGTGCAGGTAGAATAGCTGGTCGCGCAGCACATCGCCAATTGCCCGCAATTCGCCTTTGAAACCATAACGGTCACGCAGCAGGCGCGCATTGGAGTAGTTGCGGCCATCGGTGAAGGCCGGGAAGTTCAAGGCGATGACCTGGAAATCCGCCACGTCTTCACCAATCTCTTCGGCTTCTTCATCGGCATCCAGCCACACGCCCAGGCCGCCATCGCGGGCCTTGAGCATGCGGCTGTGTTCGCGCCACAGCTGCAACGGGACGATCAGGTCGTCGCAGTTGCTGATCTCGTCGATGTTGAAGTCCTTGGGCAGCAAGTGCCAGGTTTCGTCGACGACTTCGTTGTTCTTAATTATTCGCTGCATAGACGCGTTCCTTGAAGAGGTCGATGCCAATACGCTGATAGGTGTCGATGAAACGCTCGTCTTCGGTACGTTGTTCGATGTACACGTCGATCAGCTTTTCAATCACATCAGGCATGGCTTCCTGGGCGAAGGACGGGCCGAGGATTTTGCCCAGGCTCGCATCGCGACTGGCGCTGCCACCCAGGGACACCTGGTAGAACTCTTCGCCTTTTTTGTCCACCCCGAGGATGCCGATGTGGCCGACGTGGTGGTGACCACAGGCGTTCATGCAGCCGGAGATGTTCAGGTCCAGTTCGCCGATATCGAACAGGTAATCCATGTCTTCGAAGCGACGCTGGATCGACTCGGCGATCGGGATCGACTTGGCGTTGGCCAAGGAGCAGAAGTCGCCGCCCGGGCAGCAGATGATGTCGGTCAGCAAGCCGATGTTCGGCGTGGCGAAACCCTGCTCGCGCAACTCGCCCCACATCGCGAACAGTTGGGTCTGCTCAACGTCGGCCAGAATGATGTTCTGCTCGTGGGAGGTGCGCAACTGACCGAAGCTGTAACGCTCGGCCAGGTCGGCAACGGCATCGAGCTGTTTGTCGGTGATGTCGCCCGGTGCAACACCGGTCGGCTTCAGGGACAGGGTCACGGCTACATAACCGGGCTTCTTGTGGGCCAGGGTATTGCGGGTGCGCCAGCGCGCGAAGCCCGGGTGTTCTTTATCGAGTTCGGCCAACGCCAAGGTCTGGTTGTCCAGAGCCTTGTACTCGGGGTCGACGAAGTGTTTGGCGACGCGATGCACTTCGGCATCGGTCAATGTGGTCTGGCCACCGCGAAGGTGCTCCATTTCCGCATCGACTTTTTGCGCGAAGACTTCAGGTGTCAGGGCCTTGACCAGAATCTTGATCCGCGCCTTGTACTTGTTGTCACGACGGCCGTAGCGGTTGTAGACCCGCAGGATGGCGTCGAGGTAGCTCAACAGGTCTTGCCACGGCAGGAATTCATTGATGAACGCGCCCACCACCGGGGTGCGGCCGAGACCGCCACCCACCAGCACACGGAAGCCCAACTCGCCAGCGGCGTTGTGCACCGGCTCAAGGCCGATGTCATGGACTTCGATGGCCGCACGGTCGGAAGTCGAACCGTTGATGGCGATCTTGAACTTGCGCGGCAAGTAAGCGAATTCAGGGTGGAACGTGGTCCATTGGCGGACGATCTCGCACCACGGGCGCGGATCGATCAGCTCGTCGGCAGCGACACCGGCGAACTGGTCGGTGGTGACGTTGCGCAAGCAGTTGCCGCTGGTCTGGATCGCGTGCATCTGAACGGTGGCCAGTTCGGCAAGGATGTCCGGGATGTCTTCCAGCGCCGGCCAGTTGAACTGTACGTTCTGCCGGGTGCTGATGTGGGCGTAGCCTTTGTCATAGTCGCGGGCAATCCTGGCCATCATTCGCGTCTGGCGCGAAGTCAGTTGGCCGTAAGGCACCGCCACCCGCAACATCGGCGCGAAGCGCTGGATATATAGGCCATTTTGCAGGCGCAGGGGGCGGAATTCTTCTTCGCTCAGCTCGCCTGCCAGATAGCGTCGGGTCTGATCACGGAACTGCTTGACGCGGTCCTCGATGATCCGCTGATCGTACTCGTCGTATACGTACATATAAGTCCTGTTCTCAGGCTTGGGCCGGTCGGATCCAGTTGCGTTTTTCGCCTAGAAGTCTCCGATGCTGCCTCGGCAATTCTGCGCGCACGGCCGCGCACTCCCAACGGAGCCGGGGCAAGATACCAGTTTGCAGTTATGCGCAAAAGTGATGTTTGAGTATATGTAAAGAACCAAAACGACTAATGAAGACCAATGAGGTAAAAGCCACATTTGTGGTGCGGGCAATCATCGTCTTAACTGTGCTCGAGTCTTTATGCAATCACCGATAAAACCGACAAGAGGCGATGCAATGAGCAACCCTACCAAAACGTCAAAACCCGATAGCACGGTCGATGCTTGGGCCATTCTGTTCCTGATCATCCTGGTCGTGGGCACAGCGGTATTTTGGGTCAGCCATCAATAACCGACCCCGTCCGGGCCCCATCCCGACGATTGTCGGACAATAACCGGAATAAACGCCGTTTTCCGGGACTTCGCTGGCTATAATGCGCGGCGAATTGCCGGGGGCTCGGACGATCAATGTTGAAGTTTTTCTACTCATTCCTGCTGATGCTTGGCGCGGTTTACTGCCCTGTTGCGCGCGCGGAATCGGTATTGTTCCTGAACCCCGGAAAGACTGACGAAGCCTTCTGGATCAGCTACTCGCAATTCATGTACGCGGCAGCCACGGATCTGGGCATTGATCTGCGAATTCTCTATTCCCGACGCATGCCGGAGCTCACGTTGGCGCAAGCGCGTCAGGCGCTGCAAGGCCCCGATCGTCCGGACTATCTGGTGTTCGCCAACGAACAGTACGTCGCCCCGCAGATCATTCGCCTGGCCCAGGGCAGCGGGGTAAAGCTGTTTATGGTCAACGCGTCCCTGACGGCCAACCAAACGAGCCTGCTGGGTGAGCGCCCTGAGCGCTTGGGCAGCCTGGTGCCCAACGACGAGGAGGGTGGCTACCTGATGCTCAAGGAACTGATTCGCCAGCATCCGCCCGCGGCGCCCGGTCAGGTCATCGAGTTGCTGGCGTTTTCCGGCCTGAAGATCACCCCTTCGGCGCAATTGCGTGAGCAAGGCATGATGCGGGCCTTGGCCGAACACTCGGAAGTGCGCTTGCGACAGCTGGTTTACAGCGGCTGGACCCGGGAACGGGCGTATGAACAGGCCAAACTGCTGTTCCGGCGTTACCCCAAGGTCTCGCTGGTGTGGTCAGCCAATGACGAAATGGCGTTTGGCGCCATGCAGGCGTATTCGGAGGCGGGTGGGATACCCGGCAAGGATGCGTTGTTCAGTGCGGTCAACACCTCGCCGGCGGCGTTGCAGGCGACGGTCGACGGACGCATCAGCGTGCTGTTGGGCGGGCACTTCACATTGGGCGGCTGGGCGCTGGTGGAGTTGCATGATCTTGAGCAGGGCGTGGATCTCACCCATTACGGCGGCCGAGACCGACAAATCCCGTTGCTGCAACTGATCGACAAGGCACAGGCCAAGCGACTGCTGGCCATGGGGGAATCACCGGATTACGGTGTGAACTTCCGCCGTCTTTCAGCCAAGGGCCAGCCGACGTCGTATCGCTATCCGTTCAGCCTGCAAACCTTGATGCGCTAAACCCCGGCCAGATGCACCACCAGTTGCACGATGCCATACAGCGTCAATGCGAACACCGCGGTGAACAAAATCCCCAGCATCACGAAATGACTGGGCTTGCCGTGAGTGAAGTCCCGGGCCCGGTTCTTCCCACTCTGCACCCCGAACGCCGCCGCCATGACGCTGTGCAGTATTTGCCAGAAAGTGGGCGGCTTGTTGTCGGCTGGATCGTCCATAAACCCCTCGTCTCCCGTTTGAGTAAGACAAGCATAGACAACCCACGGAAAGAAAATCGCCCCCGGCGCTACCCGGTATAACTATGTACCGCCCTGGACGACAAACCTGCTGATTGACTGGTGCTTCATTTAACAGCATCAGGTGTTGCCACATGAGTGGAATCCCATCGACCCAGGAAAAGGGCCTTCACAACCATTTCATCAAAAAAAAGCTGCACGATCGGATACGCCACCTGACCCCGGCAAACATCCGGGCTCTGGATCGGGCGAGAACACCGGGAGGCCTGGCCGAAAATGCCATGCCGGACTGGTTTCAGAAGGCCTCCAGTGACCAACGACACACTGTACGGGACGACCAGAAGCGCAGTCGAACCTCCAACGAAACCCTGGCAAAAACACTCGCCGGGCTCAAAGGGGTCACCGAATTCGCACAACCGTTGCTCGAAGCGGCGTTGCAAAAAAAGTTCGGGTTGAAAGTTGATGTTGCGCAGACCTGGCTCTACGAGCCCTTTGCAGGCTCGCTGATCACTCACCAGACACTGCTGCAATTGGCACTGCGCAATTTTGAAGAAGACCAGGCGTTTGATGGGCGTGACGTCATTGCTGAACGAGGTAAACGGGCTGCCTATCTGGAAACTCAAGGAGGACCTTACGGTTGGGACTACCCGGAAAAGGGGCCTTCAACGCGCTACAGGATCAAGAAGCTACCGATAAAGCCCGCCGATTTCGCCTCGCTATGCCGTGAACTGGATATCGGCAAGCAGTATCAGGAACACCTGACGGCGATGTTTGACGCCGCGGACAGGGCGGCCACCGTGCGCACCCAAACGGTCGGCGCGTGGACGGACAGTCTGCGGGTGCATGCCCATATCGCCCACCTCAAATCGCTGATCACGCCATCGGCCTACAGCACATTGCTGGCCGTGCTCAACGGCGACAAATGGCCAACACTGGACGGTGAGCGCGTCACTTGCAGTCAGTTGCATGTGCTGGGGTCGTCTGTCAGTGAGCTGTTTGTCATTGGCGCAAGCCGGCGAAAAGGTAAAAAGGTCAACTTCAGCTGGACCAATCCCGGTGTAAACCTGTTTGACGTACTGGGTTACCAGGACTCGAGGATCATCGTCTGTATTCCGGGTGATCCAGTGGCGCCGGTCATGGAATATGCCTCGCTCAAGTCCTTTGAAAATGACCTGAGTTACAGGCTGCGCGATGTGAACTACCAGCGCTCTTTCCTCAGGCTCATCCGTCACGGTGATGCGGGCAAGTTCCTCGGCAAGATCAAGACTGCTCTGCAAACACTCCAATGGAACCCGGATTTCCCTTACCGTAAACAGACACTCTTAGGGCACCTGGACGGAATCTACGAACACGTTTACCGGGACGAACCGACTCTTGATATCAGTGAAGAATTTTTTGATACGGAGCTGTTCGGCGAGCTGTACACGCGGCACCTGACGCACCTCAAGGAGACTGCCGAGCAACTGGCGGTGCCGACGGCCAAGGTCGATCATGACGCCTGGTATGAACGACTCGCCCGCTATGCCGAGTGGGGGCTGAACATACTCAACGTGGCAGCATTTTTTGTGCCCGGCCTGGGCGAGGTAATGATGGCCGTGATGGCTGTGCAACTGACCACAGACATTTATCACGGGGTTGAAGCCTGGAGCATCGGGGACACGGATCAGGCCTGGAGTTATTTGAAGTCAGTGGCCGTGAACGTGGCATTCATGGCGGCTGTAGGCGCGGTTGCCAGTAAAGCGCCAAAAGTGCTCTCCACACCCATCGTCGATGGCCTGGTGAAGGTCAAATTGCCGTTTGGCAGCGAACAGTTGTGGCGTCCTCGCTTGACGCCTTACCTGAGCGACAGGGTCTTGCCGGCGGGGCTCAGGCCCGACAAGCTTGGGCAGTATGAAGTGGACGGCAAGACCTGTATCAGGCTCGACGGTAACGTCTACGAAAAAATTTTCGACCCCTCGCTGAACAAATGGCGTCTCAAACACCCGACGGACCCGAACGCTTACTCCCCCGTTCTTGAACACAACGGTGAGGGCGCGTGGCACCATCGTTTCGAACGCCCGCTGGGGTGGGATCGTGCCACCTTGTTACGACGTCTTGGCCCGGTCACCGACGGTATTGACGCGGCGACGCTGGAGAAAATCGCCGATATCAGCGGCGTTAACGACGACGCGTTGCGCAAGATCCATACGGATAACCTGCGCTTGCCATCAGCGTTATCCGACACGTTGCGGCAGTTTCAGATCAACCGTCAGCTCAATGAAATGATTGAACAGATTCGTCTCGATCAGCCGGTGCCGGACAGCCGCTACAACGACGTCTTGCCGCAAGTGATCAATATGCCGCGTTGGCCGCAGGGGCGGGTGATCGACGTGTTCGACAATGCAAGCCTGAGCGGTGCTTCGTCCCGCTACGGTGAGGCGTCGACACCCGTGAAGCCGGGCATCAAGATTTTCCGTGAGGATGTGTCTGCCGGGAAATTGCCCGAACGAGTGCTTGCGGCATTGGATAAGGAAGAAATCGTTCGCTTGCTGGGGGGTGAAGGTGCGCGGGTCGAGGCAGAGCGTGAAACGGTTTTTCGACAACAGCTTGGCGACCAGCTTTCGGGCAACAAAACCTCATTGTTCGACAAACTCAGCCAGGATTCCAAGGCAACAACGCGTGAACTTCAGGCGCTGCAACGTACTTTCCCCGGTCTATCGACGGACGCGGCGCAAGAAGTCCTGGCCAACGCCACAGCCAAGGAACGGCTGCACATCAAACAAGCCGGCCGACTCCCCACCAGTCTGTTGCTCAAGGGACGTGCGCGCGCCCGGGTGACTCGGCTGAACAAGGCCCTGGCCGGATTGCAGCTGGAGAGCATGGCGTCATCCGACAGCCAGCGCCTGGCACTGCACAGCCTGGAAAAACTCCCCGGCTGGTCGAAAAACCTGCGCCTGGAAGTTCGTCAGGGCGATTGCGGTGGAAAACTGCTCGACAGCATCGGTAGCGAGACGGCCGAGCAAGTCAAATACCTGGTCAAGGACGGCTATCAACATCATCAAACCAACCAGTTCCAGGCCTTCGACCAGCAAAAAAACTCATTGAACAGCGTGCCGAAAGAAGGCGACAACTTTTTCTCTTCGGTCATGCATGCGTTGCCGGGCGACGTCCGCACTCAGTTGGGCATGCCCAATGTGACGCAGGGTGCCAAGTTACAAAAGACATTGGCCACCTACGCCATGGGCCACCGTGATCAGATGATGGAAACCCTCGTGCCCAACGCCGCCACGCCACGATTCCGTTCGCCGGTGCGACTGGCCGACGGCAGGGTCGGCTACCCATTGAGCGGGCGAGGTGCCGGAGCAACGGTGAATCCCTCATTGGTCTCCAGGTTGCGGGATGTCTATCCGATCTTCTCCGATGAGTTGGCGGAATTGATGGTCATCAAGCTTGCGCTTGATGGCATGACCGAAACGCAGATCGCCAATTTTCTGAACATGCGGGGCCGGGAATACGAGGCACTGACGGCGCAGCTCGAACAATGGATAACCAGCGGCGGCCAGAATACTGTGCGCCATCAAGTCGCACGAAACATTCAATACGTCTGGCAGCAGAGGGGTATTTACGATGGCGATGCCAGTGTTTCTCTGGACGTGGGCGCTGCAGACAGCCTGCCGGAACTGGCCGCCAACTTTCCTCACGTAAGTCGTCTGAACATGAGCGTTGGTGGAGTATTGAGTCAGACACCGGAAACCTTTGTGCGTCAGTTCCCCAACGCCCGGTGGCTAACGTTGGGGATCCACGATGGCGTCGATAGGGTTCAACTGGCCGAGAGGCTAAAGGCACTGCCGAGTATTTGTGAACTGCGGATGGCAGGGCCGCTGGGTCCGGAATTCACTGAAGCTGCCCAATCGGTGATAGACGCCATGCCACAACTGCAACGATTGGACGTGATCGGCATGGCGGACGAGCTGGATGTCAGTCGCCTGACTCAACTGCATTCGTTGAGTGTGTACGGAACGACAGAGGCCTGGCCGAAGGGCGCTCTGCAATTGCCGCAGCTCAGGTCGCTGGATCTCACTCACTCAAGCGTCAAGACACTTCCCCCTGAATGGCTATCCGGGCATGAATCACTGTGGCCTGGCATGAAACTCAACTGGGCCAGGCTGAGCACTGAGGACTTCGTGAAGGCATACGAGTATGTGCACGACAATCCTGCGCATTTGCTGGATAGCGAGCAAATGCTGGATCGTTATTGCCAAGGCACGCTACACAACGCCCTGGAGACAAGCGCCGAGCTTTCGAAGATTGCCCTTGGGCGAATGAAGGCTGAGGGGTTGGCAGGGCGGGCGTTGCTGGCACGGATCAATGCACTGCGCCAGGATGGACAGGCATTGCGACAGCAACTGGAGGCGTGGCAGCAGCGAACAGCAAGCGCCAATGGCCGGCAAGTCAACATTCGGGAACGAGAATCCGTTGCCCGGCGAATCCGTGAGTGCTGGCGTGATGGTCTGCGTAAACGCTATGGCGGTACGGAGGAGGCACAGTCTTCGCAACCTCAGGCCGGACCTTCAACGGTGCGGCCATGGCCTGTCATGCCGCGACAAATCATTTCATCGAATCTTGATTTGTCCGGCTGGGCGCTGGGCGATCTGCCTGAACTGCCAGCGCTGTCAGCAACGAATTTTGCCCATGTGCAAACCCTGCAAATGTCGGGTGTGGTGGCCTCATCCGAGGATTTCAGTCGTTTTTTGAGCAGCTTCACCGACATTCGCGGGTTGGATCTGAGTGGCAATCAACTGCTGGATCTTCCGTCGGCATTGGACAACCTCGGAAAACTCAGTGATCTGGAGCTGAGCCGAAATCACCTGACAATTACCCCGAGTATGCAGCGACGCTTGAACCGGTTGTCTGCCCTTGAAAGCCTGGACTTGCGCTATAACCGGCTCGATTCGCTGGATGTCAGCGCCATGACCCGCTTGAAGACCCTGCGTGTGGGTCATACCGCTATTAAAGACTGGCCAAAAGGTACGTTGGGCTTGTCCGGCCTCGGCAGGCTCGAGTTGAACAACAGCGCGATCACGGCGATTCCCGAGGCTGCCCTGACCGGCCATGATGCTCTAAGGATCGATATGACTGGCTGTCGGTTGACGGCAAAGGCCCGCACCGATTTGCTGGCGAGTACTTCTTCCGAAACACCCATGGGTATCTCCAGAGCCAGCTTGCAGACGGGCATTACCATGGGTGAACCAGAGTACTTTCCGGTTCTGGTCGCGCAAAATCCGGACTTGTTATTGCCGCTGCCCGTTGCACCTGGCAACGACCTGACACGCTTGACCCCGCAAGCCCGCTTGCGAAGGCTTGACCCGGATCTGCCAGGCGCCGAGGCGATACAGATGATTGATGAACTGACGTTACGCCATGGCGGCGCTGGCCCCCTGTATGAGCAATTGGCCAAATGGGACAGACAACATCAGGCATTGACGAAGACCCTGAACACATGGATCGAAACCCCACCACAGCAGATGGGTGAATCCTCTCCTCCTGTGTGGATTGCAGCCACCGAGCGTCGTCAGGCGGCTGACCGGATAATGGCGTGCTGGAGGCAGAACCTCCGCGGGGCGCAGGCCGTGGAGAGCGCATCGGGAGGTTATATCCTTGATCTGTCCGATAACCCCTTGGGCAATCTCCCGGCTCTACCCGCCGACTTCGCTCATGTCGGTGCGTTGAACCTGAACAACGTGTATCTGAGAGAAGAGGGGCTGAGCGATTTCCTTGGTGCGTTTACTCATGTTCATACCCTGGCGCTGAATGCCAACGCAATGTATGCCTTGCCAGAGTCCGTGATCTCATTGAACAGCCTCAAGCGACTTTCGGCAGTCAATAACCGTTTTTCCAATGCGCCTCAGCTCCAGCGTCAGCTTGCAGGATTGAGCAACCTGGAGTCATTGAACCTGGCGGAAAACTGGCTTGAGTCGCTGGATGTCAGCCCTCTTACCCGTTTGCAGGCCCTCGATCTGAGTGGCAATCGCCTGGTCATCTGGCCGCAGGGAGCGCTTCAGCTCCCCTCGCTCAGCGCACTGGATTTGCGCGACAACATGATCGAGTCCATTCCGCCGTTCCTGATGGCCGACGAGCACAGGGTATTGCGTGCGGGCACGGATCTGGCCAGCAACGATCTGGATGGCGCGAGCCTGCTAATGCTGCGTAATCAGGTGCGGGAGGGCGAGCAGATAGTGGGATGGACGCCGTCAACGATTGACGAGGCGTTGGAGCGGTTTGATAGCAGTAGCGACAGCGGCAGATTTAACGACAGCGATAGCGATGACTTGATCGCAAGTGACGTAGAAGTGGATATGGATGAGGTGACAGGTACCGACGCCCGTGAGCGATGGATCGCTCCGTCAGCAGCTGACTCAGAGGAATTGATACGGATATGGAATGACTTCGAGCAAGCGCAAAACAATCAGTTCTTCTTCAATCTGCTGACCAAAATGGAAGGTACGACAGACTTCCTGACGGGACGCTCTGATCTTGTGCGGCGGGTCCATACCGTACTGAGGGTGGCCGATAGCGACGCAGGTCTGAGGGATACGATATTCGAAATGGCGAGGTCTGGCGCAACCTGCGTTGATGGTCAAATCCTGTTGTTCAGCGACATAGAAGTTAAGGCTTTCGAATTTGAGACCACGAAGTCAATTTCTCCGGGCCAACAAGGTAACGTCTTGTTCAGACTTGGCAGGAGCCTGTTTCGCCTTGGGAAAGTCGAGGAAATCGCTAACCGCGACATTGTCCAGCGACAGGCAAAGCGCCGTTCAACTGATCCGGCGGAGGTGCGGTTAGCCTATCGGATCGGCCTTGCCGAGCGACTTGAGTTGCCAGGGCAACCAAGAGGCATGCGCTACAGCGGCAACGTTACGCCTGCCATGCTGGATGCGGCCCATGCTGAAGTGATCGCGGCAGAACAATCATCGGCATTTATTGATGATTTGGTCGGCCGCAAGTACTGGAGCGACTATTTGAAGGGCAAATCCCCTGAACGGTTCGCACAGGTGCGAGAGGGTTTTGCAGGCAGAGAGCATGATGTAGACGAGGCGTATCCAAATTACGGCGAAGGAGTGGAGGAGCAGTACAAAACCGCCATGCAGGCGATAGAGGCAGACCTTCTCTTCGAGCAAGGAAAGTTGGTGCGCGAATTGTCTGAAAAAGAACGGACGCTGGTGGGGCTGTAACGTTTACCTGCAGCTTTCACAAGAACCCCGGGAGTCGCACCAGTCGACTCCCGGGACCATCATCAGTTGTCGTAACCCAGGTTCGGCGCCAGCCACCGCTCGGTCACGCTCAACTCCTGACCCTTGCGCGACGTGTAGCTCTGCACCTGATCCTTGTCGATCTTGCCCACGGCAAAATACTGCGCTTGCGGGTGAGCGAAGTACCAACCACTGACCGCTGCCGCCGGGAACATGGCGTAGTGCTCGGTGAGGAACACGCCGCTGCGGCCGGCTTTCATTTCCGAGGCCTCAGGGTCCAGCAATTTGAACAGCGTGGATTTCTCGGTGTGATCCGGACAGGCCGGGTAGCCCGGGGCAGGGCGTATACCGGTGTATTGCTCTTTGATCAGCGCCTCGTTGTCGAGCGTCTCGTCCTTGGCGTAACCCCAGTAGTCTTTACGGACCTGCTGGTGCAGCCACTCGGCGCAAGCCTCGGCCAGGCGGTCGGCCAGTGCCTTGACCATGATCGAGTTGTAATCGTCGCCGGCATCCTGATAGGCCTTGGCCACTTCTTCGGCACCGATCCCGGCGGTGGTGATGAAACCACCCACATAGTCGGTTACCTCGCTGTCCTTCGGTGCAACGAAGTCAGCCAGGGAGAAGTTCGGTTTGCCGTCGGTCTTGATGATCTGCTGACGCAAGTGATGCAGCTTGGCAATCGGCTTGCCGTCATCGCCATAGACTTCAATGTCATCCTCACGCACCTGGTTGGCCGGCCAGAAGCCGAACACCGCACGGGCGCTGATGAGTTTCTCGTCAATCAGCTTGGCGAGCATTTCCTGGGCATCGGCGAACAGCGCAGTGGCGGCTTCACCGACCACTTCATCCGTGAGGATGCGCGGGAATTTGCCGGCCAGGTCCCAGGAGATAAAGAACGGTGTCCAGTCGATGTATTCGGCCAGGACTTTCAAGTCGATGTTGTCCAGCACCTTGGCACCGGTAAACGTCGGTTTGACCGGCTCGTAAGTGGTCCAGTCAAACTGCGGCTTTTTGGCAATGGCCGCCGGATAGCTCAGGCGTTCGGTACGGGCGCTGCGGTTGGCGGTGCGCTCGCGGACTTCGATGTATTCCAGGCGAGTCTTCTCGATGAACGCCGGCTTCAATTCCTTGGACAGCAACTGCGTCGCCACGCCCACGGCTCGGGAGGCGTCGGTGACGTAGATCACAGCGTCGTTGCTGTATTTCGGCTCGATCTTCACCGCCGTGTGCGCTTTCGAGGTGGTCGCGCCACCGATCATCAGCGGCAGATGGAAGTCCTGACGCTGCATTTCGCGGGCCACGTGGACCATTTCATCCAGGGAAGGGGTGATCAGGCCGGACAGGCCGATGATGTCGCACTTCTGCTCCTTGGCCACCTGCAGGATTTTCTCCGCCGGCACCATCACGCCGAGGTCGACGATGTCGTAGCCGTTACAACCCAGCACTACGCCAACGATGTTCTTGCCGATGTCGTGCACGTCGCCTTTTACCGTGGCCATGAGGATTTTGCCCTTGGCTTCCGGTTTATCGCCTTTTTCCAGTTCGATGAACGGGATCAAGTGGGCCACGGCCTGCTTCATCACGCGGGCGGATTTCACCACCTGCGGCAGGAACATTTTGCCGGCGCCGAACAGGTCGCCGACGATGTTCATGCCGGACATCAGCGGGCCTTCGATCACTTCGATCGGGCGAGCGAAGGACTGACGGGATTCTTCGGTGTCTTCAACGATATGCGTGGTGATGCCTTTGACCAGTGCATGCTCCAGACGCTTGTTGACGGGCCAGCCGCGCCATTCTTCGGTCTCGGCTTCCTTGACGCTGCCGTCACCCTTGTACTTGTCGGCAATGGCGAGGAGGGCGTCGGTGCCTTCCGGGGTGCGGTTGAGCACCACGTCTTCCACGGCGTCACGCAGCTCGGCCGGGATCTGGTCGTAGATCTCCAGCTGGCCGGCGTTGACGATACCCATGGTCAGGCCGTTGCGGATCGCATACAGCAGGAACACCGAGTGAATCGCCTCGCGCACCGGGTTGTTGCCACGGAACGAGAACGACACGTTGGACACGCCGCCCGAGGTCAGCGCGTACGGCAGTTCGTCACGGATGTAGGCACAGGCGTTGATGAAGTCCACAGCGTAGTTGTTGTGTTCTTCGATGCCGGTGGCGATGGCGAAGATGTTCGGGTCGAAGATGATGTCTTCCGGCGGGAAGCCGACTTCGTTGACCAGAATGTCGTAGGAGCGCTTGCAGATCTCTTTTTTGCGCGCTTCGGTGTCGGCCTGTCCTGCTTCGTCGAAGGCCATCACCACCACGGCGGCGCCATAGCGCTTGCACAGTTTGGCGTGGTGAATGAACTGCTCGACGCCTTCCTTCATGCTGATCGAGTTGACGATGCCCTTGCCCTGAATGCATTTGAGGCCGGCTTCGATCACTTCCCATTTGGAGGAATCGATCATGATCGGCACGCGGGAGATGTCCGGCTCACCGGCAATCAGATTGAGGAAGGTCACCATGGCCTTCTTCGAATCGAGCATCCCTTCGTCCATGTTGATGTCGATCACCTGGGCACCGGCTTCGACCTGCTGCAGGGCGACTTCCAGGGCTTCGGTGTAGTTATCTTCACGGATCAGCCGCGCAAACTTGGCCGAACCGGTGATGTTAGTGCGCTCGCCGACGTTGATGAACAACGAGTTGCGATCGATGGTGAACGGCTCCAGACCCGAGAGGCGGCAGGCCTTGGGAATCTCCGGAATCTCGCGCGGCGCATAACCGGCCACGGCGTTGGCGATGGCTTCGATGTGGCCCGGCGTGGTGCCGCAGCAACCGCCGACGATGTTGAGGAAGCCGCTTTGGGCGAACTCTTCAATGACCTTGGCGGTTTCCGACGGCAGTTCGTCGTACTCGCCGAATTCGTTCGGCAGGCCGGCGTTCGGGTGCGCCGACACGTGGGTGCTCGCCTTGTTCGACAGCTCTTCCAGGTACGGGCGCAACTCGCTGGCGCCGAGGGCGCAGTTCAGGCCGACCGAGATCGGCTTGGCGTGGGCCACGGAGTTCCAGAAGGCTTCGGTGGTCTGGCCGGAGAGCGTACGGCCGGAGGCATCGGTAATGGTGCCGGAGATCATGATCGGCAACTCGACGCCGAGTTCTTCGTACACACCTTGCACGGCGAAAATCGCCGCTTTGGCGTTCAGGGTGTCGAAAATGGTTTCGATCAGGATCAGGTCGGCGCCGCCTTCGATCAGGCCTTTGGTGGCCTCGGTGTAGTTTTCCACCAGTTCATCGAAGGTCACGTTGCGGTAACCGGGGTTGTTCACATCAGGCGACAGCGAGCAGGTGCGGCTTGTAGGACCGAGCACGCCCGCGACGAAGCGCGGCTTGTTCGGTGTTTCCAGGGTCTTGGCGTCTGCAACCTTGCGCGCCAGGCGTGCGCCTTCTACGTTTAGCTCGTACGCCAGGCTTTGCATGCCGTAGTCAGCCTGGGACACCTGGGTGGCATTGAAGGTGTTGGTTTCCAGAATGTCGGCGCCGGCATCCAGGTAGGCTTTCTCGATGGCGCCAATCACGTCCGGGCGCGTCAGGATCAACAGGTCGTTGTTGCCCTTGACGTCACTTGGCCAGTCGGCGAAGCGTTTGCCGCGGTAATCCTGCTCTTCAAGCTTGTAGCTCTGGATCATCGTGCCCATGCCGCCATCGAGAATCAGGATGCGCTCTTTGAGGGCGTGCTTGAGAGCTTGAAGGCGAACACTGCGATCGGACATTTGGACTACTCGGAAAGACCATGACGAAGGGGCGGGATAATAGCAAACCTGTGCGGTTTTAGAGCATGTCCCGGTTTTGCATGAATATCGCTCATGTTGGTACAGGGATCAGACCGGTAGAATCGCGGCGTTTTTCAAGATTGGGACCAGGGATATGTCTTATCGCGTCATCAGCATGGTTTTGCTGTTTTTAAGCTGGGGCGCCGCCGCGCAGGATCCGGCCATTTCCTCTGCCATTTCCTACAGTCGCGACATTCAACCGATCTTCACCGAAA
Organism: Pseudomonas sp. PMCC200344; assembly: GCF_030053095.1. Taxonomy (NCBI): domain Bacteria; kingdom Pseudomonadati; phylum Pseudomonadota; class Gammaproteobacteria; order Pseudomonadales; family Pseudomonadaceae; genus Pseudomonas; species Pseudomonas sp. PMCC200344. The sequence goes on from NZ_CP125618.1 coordinate 2,612,744, forward strand.
AGTGTGTGGCCTGCCATGCCTGCTATGACTCCGCCTGTCAGCTCAACCTGGGCAGTGGCGAAGGGGCTGCCCGTGGCGCGACCAAGATCCCGGTCTACGACGGCGAGCGCCGCCAGGCTGCCGCGCCGACCCGGCTGTTTTATGACGCCTTCGGTAAAGGCGCCTGGCAGCAAAAGGACTTCTATTCGGTGCTCGATGCTCAGGGCAGTCAGGCCGCGTTGATGGCGCGGATGCTTGAGCAGGGCCACAAAACCCCCTTGCAACCCAACGCCAGGTTGCCGGAGGACATCGTCCTTGGACTGAACCGGGACAACATGTGCGCCCTGCCGGCCGAGTTTGACGGCTACGCCAAATCACATCCCAAAGAGGGCATGCCGCTGGCGGTCACCGGCCTGACCGACCAGCAATACCAGACGCTCCAGCGCTGGCTCGCGTCCGGCGCGCCGATTGACGAGCAAGGTCTTGTACCGAGCGCCAAAGAGGCGTTGCAGGTGGTGCAGTGGGAAAACCTGCTCAACGCACCGGGCGCACGGCAAAGCCTGGTGGGGCGTTGGTTGTTCGAGCATTGGTTTCTCGCTCATCTGTATTTCAAGGACGGCGAGCCGGGGCATTTCTTTCAGTGGGTGCGTTCGCGCACGCCGACCGGCCAGCCTATCGATCTGATCAGTACACGCCGCCCGAATGACGATCCGGGCACTCAGGTGTATTACCGCTTGTGGCCGGTGCAAGGCGTGATTGTGCAGAAGACCCACATCACCTACCCGTTGAGCGCGGCGAAGATGGCTCGGATCAAAAGTCTCTTCTATAACGGCAACTGGCAGGTCAACGCCTTGCCGGGCTACGGGCCGGAGCGTCGGGCCAATCCGTTCACCACGTTCGAGGCGATCCCGGCCCAGGCGCGTTATCAATTCATGCTCGATAACGCCGAATACTTCGTCCGTACGTTTATTCGCGGCCCGGTGTGCCGCGGCCAGATCGCCACCGACGTGATCCGCGATAACTTCTGGGCACTGTTCCAGGCGCCTGAACACGACCTCTACATCATCGATCCGAACTACCGCGGCCAGGCCACGCCGTTGTTGGCGATGCCGGGGCAGAACGACGATGTCGGCAGCGTCCTGAGCCTGTGGCATGACTACCGCGACAAGCGTAACGAGTACGAGGCGTTGCGCCGTGACAGTTACGCCGATGCGCCGGCGCCGAGCTGGTCGACCTTATGGGCCGGTAACGATAACGCCTTGCTGACGATCTTCCGGCATTTTGACAGTGCCTCAGTGAACAAAGGCCTGATCGGTGACGTGCCGCAAACGATGTGGTTGTTCGACTTCCCGCTGCTGGAGCGCACCTATTATCAGTTGGCGGTCAACTTCGACGTGTTCGGCAACGTCTCCCATCAGGCGCAAACGCGCCTGTACTTCGACCTGATCCGCAACGGCGCCGAGCAGAACTTCCTTCGCCTGATGCCAGCCGACTCGCGGGACGACTACCTCGACGACTGGTATCAGAGCGGCGGCAAATTCAAGATGTGGCTGGACTACGAGGCCATCGACAACGACAAACCGACGGCACTGGTACTGGACGAAAAGGACCCGAAACGCGACTTCGCCCTGCAGTTGCTGGCCCGTTACGGCGACCTCAACGCCAAGCCGGATCCGATCAACCGTTGTGACGGTGCTTATTGCTCGCGGCCGAACATAGATCCGGCCTTGCAGAGCGCCGAACAGGCGTTGAGTCGCCTGACTTCGCGTCCGGCGGCCGGACTGAAGGTTATCGATCAGTTGCCGGAAGCGACCCTGCTGCGCATCGAAACCGCGGGCGGAAAGCGTGAGGTTTACAGCCTGCTGCGTAACCGGGCGCACAGTAACGTCGCGTTCCTGCTCGGTGAATCCCTGCGGTATCAGCCAGGGCTCGACACATTGACTATTTATCCGGGCGTGCTCAGCAGCTATCCGAACTTCATGTTCAACATTCCAGCCGAGCAAGTGCCTGAGTTCGTGGACGAGATGGATAACGCCAAGGACGCCAATCGGTTTGAAAAAATCGTCGAGCGCTGGGGGATTCGCCGCAGCCATCCGCAGTTCTGGTTCTACTTCCATGACCTGAGCCGGTACGTCCATGAGACCGAACCGGTGGAAGAGGGCGTGCTGGACATGAACCGGTACGAGAATCTTTGAGTCCGACCGCTTCCTCCTGTAGGAGTGAGCCTGCTCGCGATAGCATCCTTACAGTCAGCATCGATTTTGCTGCACTGACGCCATCGCGAGCAGGCTCACTCCTACAGGGGATCTCCGTTTCTTTCCCGACAAAAATACTAGGACTTTGTACGGCGCGATGATTGGCGTAAACTGCGCCCAAGCCTGCGAGGAGTTTCCATGACCGCTATTACCATTACCGACGCCGCCCACGATTATCTGGCTGATCTGCTCTCCAAGCAGAACACCCCAGGCATCGGCATCCGCGTCTTTATCACCCAGCCTGGCACCCAGTACGCCGAAACCTGTATTGCTTATTGCAAGCCGGGCGAAGAAAAACCCGAAGACACGGCGCTGGGGCTCAAAAGCTTCACCGCTTACATCGACTCGTTCAGCGAAGCGTTCCTGGACGATGCGGTAGTCGACTACGCCACCGACCGTATGGGCGGCCAGCTCACCATCAAGGCGCCAAACGCCAAAGTACCGATGGTCAGCGCCGACAGTCCGGTCAATGAGCGTATCAATTATTACCTGCAAACCGAGATCAACCCGGGGCTGGCCAGCCACGGCGGTCAGGTCAGCCTGATCGATGTGGTCGAAGACGGCATCGCCGTGCTGAAGTTCGGCGGCGGTTGCCAGGGCTGCGGTCAGGCAGACGTTACCTTGCGCGAAGGCATCGAGCGCACCTTGCTCGAGCGCATTCCCGAGCTCAAGGGTGTTCGTGACGTCACCGACCACACGCAGAAAGAAAACGCCTACTACTAAGTAAGGTGTTCGCTGCAGACAAAAAAAACGGCGCCCCGTGAACGCCGTTTTTTTATGGGCGATACAAATGCGCATGCCCCGCGCGGTACAACGACGACTCACTGAAGTGATCACTGCCCAAAACCCGGCCCACCAAAATCAACGCCGTGCGCCGAAACCCCTTGGCTTCAACCTTCGCGGCAATGTCTTCAAGCGTCCCCACCACCCAATCCTGATCCGGCCAGGTCGCCCGGTGAATCACCGCGATCGGGCAATCCGCGCCGTAATGCGGCAGCAATTCGGCCAGGATTTTCTCCAGATGATTGACCCCCAGATGGATCGCCATGGTCGCCCTGTGCTGCGCCAGGCTGCCGAGCTCTTCGCCGGCGGGCATCGCGGTCTTGTCGGCATAGCGGGTCAGGATCACGCTTTGCGACACGTCCGGTAACGTTAGTTCCGCGCCCAACAGTGCCGCGCAGGCCGCCGTGGCCGTGACGCCGGGAATGATTTCAAACGGGATGTCGAGTTCGCGCAGGTAGCGGATCTGCTCGCCAATCGCACCATAAAGACTCGGGTCGCCAGAGTGCACCCTGGCCACGTCCTGGCCATTGGCATGGGCGGATTTGATCAGCTCGATGATTTGTTCCAGGTGCAATTCGGCGCTGTTGACCACCTGTTCGGCGCGATGGCCTTCCAGCACGGCGGCGGGCACCAGGGAGCCGGCATAGATGATCACCGGGCAGCTGCGAATAAGCCGTTGGCCTTTGACGGTGATCAGTTCCGGGTCTCCGGGACCTGCGCCAATGAAGTAGACGGTCATCGTCGGTTCCTGTGAGAAAAAGGGGCTGGGCAAGACTTCAGATGAAGATTGCTCATGATCAAAGACGGGGATTATCGGGGATTTTATGCAGCGCCGGCCAATGCCAAGGTGGCTTGGGCATATTTTTGTCGTGAAATCAGCAATTTTGCCGGTGCCTGGGCCAGGTGTTCGGCCAGGGCCAGGGCGGCACTTTCCGCGACGCCGTAGCAGCCGGTGCGTTCGAACGCGATGTCCGAGCGGTGGCTGAGTTGCGGTTGATAACCGGCCAATTGTTCGCTGCTGAAGTACATCAACGGTAACTCAAGCTGTTTGGCCAGTTCGATCAAGCCAGGCTCTTCGCGCTTCAGGTCGATGCTGGCTAGGGCCTTGATCTGGTGAAGTTCGATTTTATGAGCCTGTAACGCCTGATCGAGAAGCGCCCGCAGCGTGCTGACAGGGCAGCCGCGCTGGCAGCCCAGGCCGACCACTAACGTCGGCGCTGTGCTGATCTCAGTCATGCGTGGTATTGACCATCGCTTTTGCGGCGGAACAACCAGGCACTGATCAGGCCCAGGGCCAGCCAAAATGCCACGTTGGTCACCTGCGAAGCGATTTTGAACTGAGCTTCCAGGGCTTGCGGAGCCAGCATCGAGTGGACTTCCGGTTGTGGTGCGCCGATCACGTGAGGAACGGCCAGGATTGCCACGCCGAGCACTTTCATCAGCCAGTGACGGCTGAACACGATCAATGCGATGCCGACCGCGGTGGAGGCGGCCGTGCCGATCCACCAGATCTGCCGCTGCGCCAAATCAGCCGCGGCAGTGCCCGGCAGCTCAGGCGGCAGACCGAGGGTCGGTGCCAGCACGAACGTCGCGTAACCGGCCAAACCCCAAAGCAGGCCTTGGGAGGTTTTGGTCGGTGCGCGCACGGTGTAGAGACCGGCGAGCATCAGGGCGAAACCGACAGCGACCACGAGGTTGCCACCTGTAGTGGACAGCACGCGCTGCCAGCCGTCTTCCGGTTCCCAGGCTTCAGCATCGTGGGTGTGAGCGGCGACAGCACCTGCGGCGTGTTCGTGAACTTCAACAGCGGCGGGCTCGGATTTTTCGTAAGCCTCGGCTTGCAAAATCAGTGGAGCCACCCAGAAGCTTTGCAGCAGGGTCAGCAACAGGGCGGCCAGCAGCCCGGTGAACCCTGCGGTTTGCGCAATACGCTTGATCATGTCGGCAGGTCTCAATGGCACGGGAATGCGGAGCTGTGGCGGGTATCGTGAGCGGCGTTGTGCACCGCTTCGATGTGCGAGAAACCGGCGAAATACACAAGGCTAGCACCCAGGATCGACGCGCACAGGGCGACGGTCAGGCGTTGAGTCAGGGTATTGGTGCTGCTGGCGGTGCTCTTATCGGTGTTGCTGCCGGTACTGCTGATGATCGACATGGCGCTTCCCTCTGGTCTGTCAGCGGGTGATATAGAGCGCATGGAAGATCCCTGCGAGTCGGGCACGCAGAGGTTCAAACAGCGCCCGCCCACCGCGGGTTTGTTATTCAGTGAGCGTAATGGTCACTTTGTGTTGCGGGCCGGTCTCCGGGCTCACGAGGGGCACTGGCTTTCGCCTTGACCTGCAAGCATCACCTTCCCATGCCGAACTGCTGGCACAGTGGATCTGACGCTTCGCTCGCTTACCGTTGCGGGGGCAGCACCGGACTGACATGACTTTAGAGTAAAGCACATGATTCACCGGTTTCCCGTTTCACCCTGTGAAGGGCACCCGTAACAAGGCGTGTAGGAGAGCATGGGCGGGGGTTGGGCGTCAATTGGCAAGGGTTCTCGTTTGAGTTGATCGCGGGCGGCATGCTCAGTGATTGACCCGCCCCCACACGATGCGTAGCCTTGCGCTTTCGAGGTTCTTCGGCGTCTGCCGAAGCTAAGAAGGGAACGCGGTCGATGCCGCGGCTGCCCCCGCAACTGTGAACGGTGATGTTCGCTGCCACGCCACTGCAAACCCTGTGCAACGGGTTCGCGGGAAGGCGCAGTGAATGCCAGGCCCACAAGCCCGGCACACCGTCAGCCAGGAGACCTGCCTCGACACAGATTCTCACTACAACCGGGCGGGGTGATCCGGTGGCGAACTCTTCCGCGCGCGCATCCGTCGCAGCGATTGTCGTCCCGTATGCCCGCCACCTTGCCAAAGGGCATCCGATGAAAACACTGGCCAAACTCCCCGTCACCATCGTTACCGGCTTCCTCGGCTCGGGCAAAACCACCTTGCTGCGGCACATGCTCGACAACGCTCAGGGCCGTCGCATTGCGGTGATCGTCAACGAGTTCGGCGAGCTGGGCATCGACGGCGAAATCCTCAAGCAGTGCTCCATCGGTTGCACTGAAGAAGAAGCCAACGGCCGCGTCTACGAACTGGCCAACGGCTGCCTGTGCTGCACCGTTCAAGAAGAATTCTTCCCGGTGATGCGCGAGTTGGTCGCCCGTCGCGGCGACCTCGACCACATCCTCATCGAAACCTCAGGCCTGGCCCTGCCAAAACCGCTGGTGCAAGCCTTCCAGTGGCCGGAAATCCGCAGCGCCTGCACCGTTGACGCGGTCATCACCGTGGTCGACAGCCCAGCGGTCGCCGCCGGCACCTTCGCGGCGTTCCCGGACCAGGTCGATGCCCAGCGCAAACTCGATCCGAACCTGGACCACGAATCGCCGCTGCACGAGCTGTTCGCCGACCAACTGGCCAGCGCCGACCTGGTGATCCTCAACAAGGCCGACCTGATCAGCCCTGAAGACCTGGCCCGTGTACGCCTGGAAGTCGCTGAAGAACTGCCGCCAGCGGTGAAAGTCATCGAAGCCAGCAGCGGTCGTCTGCCACTGGACGTGCTGATCGGCCTCGGTGCCGGTTCTGAAGAACACATCGACAGCCGTCACAGCCATCACGATCACCACCACGAAGGTGAAGACGATCACGACCACGATGCCTTCGACTCCATCTCCATCGAACTGCCTCAAGCCGACGAAAGCCTGCTGCTGGATGCGCTGACCCAATTGGTGGTCCAGCACGGCATTCTGCGCGTCAAAGGTTTTGCGGCGATCCCGAACAAACCGATGCGCCTGCTGATCCAGGGCGTGGGCACACGTTTCGACAAGCATTTCGACCGTCAGTGGGGCACCGATGAAGCGCGCACCACGCGTTTGGTTTTGATCGGTCAGGAGCTGGACGCCACTCTGCTTGAAGCGCAATTGCGCGCTGCGCTCAGCGTTTAAGCCATGCACCTGCTCAGGACCCAGCCCGGCGGTTTCGTGTCGGATGACAACATTGCCGACCTTGGGCAAACCCCCGCCGAGCTGGTGATCCTGTGCAGCGGCGACTCCAGCCTCGCGCTGCTCGCCGAAGCCGCACAGCAGTTGCCCGACGATTACCCGAGCGTGCGCCTGGCTAACCCGATGCAGGTGCAGAACCACGCGTCGGTCGACTTGTATGTCGACGAAGTGCTGCGCCATGCCAAGGTGATTCTGATTTCGCTGCACGGCGGCATCGCCTATTGGCGTTACGGCGTCGAGCAACTGGTGCAACTGTCGGAGCGCGGCGTGCAACTGATTCTGGTGCCCGGCGATGACCGCCCGGACCCCGAACTCGGCGAGCTGAGCACGGTGGCTGCCTGCGACCGCGATCGACTCTGGCAGTTTCTGCGTCAGGGCGGTATGAGCAATGCCCTGGATTTCTTCCGCTGCCTCGCCAGTCGTTGGCTGGGCCGCGACTACGCCTGGGCCGAGCCACAAACCCTGCCACGCACGGCGATTTACCACCCGAAAAAAAGCCCCGCGGAGCTGAAGGATTGGCAAGCCGAATGGCAGGCCGGTCAACCGGTTGCGGCGGTGCTGTTTTACCGCTCGCACTTGCAGGCGGCCAACACCGGCTTCATCGATATTTTCTGCCAGCGTTTGCAGGCGGCAGGGTTAAACCCTTTGCCGATTGCCGTGGCCAGTTTGAAAGAACCCGGCTGCCTGACGGTGGTCGAGGACCTGTTGGACGAAGTCGAAGCCGGCGTGATTCTCAACACCACCGGTTTCGCTCAATCCAGCCCCGAAGCGCCGCACTTGCGACCGTTTCGTCGCAACATTCCAGTGATCCAGGCGATCTGTGCCCAGGACAACGAACCCGGTTGGCGCGCCAGCGAACAAGGCCTCGGTCCGCGTGATCTGGCGATGCACATCGCGCTGCCGGAACTGGACGGGCGGATCATCAGCCGACCGATCAGCTTCAAAGACCTGGCCTGGCGCAGCGAGCGCAGTCAATCCGATGTGGTCTGCTATCGGCCACAACCGGAGCGCATGGATTTTGTCGCCGAACTGGCGCGGCGCTGGATTGATCTGGCGCGGGTGCCCAACGCTGAAAAACGCATCGCGCTGATCCTCGCCAACTACCCGACCCGCGACGGTCGCATCGGCAATGGCGTGGGCCTCGACACCCCGGCGGCGGCGCTGAACATCCTGCGTGCGCTGCATAAAGAAGGTTATCCGCTGCCGGCCGAATTGCCTGATAGCGGCACCGCGTTGATCCAGCAGTTGCTCGGTGGCGTCAGCAACGACCTCGACACCCTCGACCAACGTCCGTGTCATCAAAGCCTGTCGATGGACGACTACAACCTGATGTTCAACGCCTTGCCCGAGGCCAACCGCCAGGCCGTGCTGGAACGTTGGGGTACGCCGCAAAGCGATCCGATGTGCCGTGGCGGGCGAATGATGATCGCCGGGCTGCGCTTTGGCCTGACCTTCGTCGGCATTCAACCGGCGCGGGGTTATCAGGTAGACCCGAGCGCGGTGTATCACGACCCCGACCTGGTGCCGCCTCACGGTTACTTGGCGTTCTATTTCTGGTTGCGTAACACCTACGGCGCCCACGGTGTGATCCATGTCGGCAAGCACGGCAACCTCGAATGGTTGCCGGGCAAGGGCGTCGGGCTTTCTGAGAATTGCTGGCCGGATGCGCTGCTCGGGCCGTTGCCGAACATCTATCCGTTCATCGTCAACGATCCGGGCGAGGGCGCCCAGGCCAAGCGCCGTACGCAGGCGGTGATCATCGATCACCTGATGCCGCCGCTGACTCGCGCCGAAACTTACGGCCCGTTGCGCAACCTCGAATTACTCGCCGACGAGTATTACGAAGCGCAATTGCTCGATCCGCGCCGTGCCCGGGAATTGCAGCGCGACATCCTGCAACTGGTGCGCGATACACACATCGACCGCGAACTGCAACTGGACAAAAAACTCGACAGTGATGCCGATGCGGCGATCTGGTTGCCGCGTCTGGACACGTATTTGTGCGACTTGAAAGAGTCACAGATCCGCGACGGCCTGCATGTGTTTGGCGAGTCGCCGACCGGGCGCTTGCGCATCGACACCTTGCTGGCGTTGTTGCGTATTCCGCGTGGAGATGGACGTGGGGCGCAATCGAGTCTGCTGCGAGCCTTGGCCAAGGCGTTCACGTTGGGCTTCGATCCGCTGGATTGTGCGCTTGCTGAGCCTTGGATCGGGCCGCGTCCGATTGAACTGCAAACCCTCACCGATGAAGCCTGGCGCACGGCAGGTGATACCCGCGAACGTCTGGAACTGTTCGCCACGCACCTGATCGAGCAAGCCTTGGTTACTGAGGTTGAGCAGCTGAACGCGCCAGGATGGTCAGAGGTGAAAGCCATCATCGATAGCCTGCGTGAAGTCGTCGCTCCAGGACTGGACGCCTGCGGCCCGGCGGAAATGCGCGGTCTGCTCGACGCCCTCAGCGGCCGCTTCGTGCCGGCCGGCCCCAGCGGTGCGCCGAGTCGCGGTCGACTCGACGTGCTACCGACCGGTCGCAACTTCTACTCGGTGGACGTGCGTAACCTGCCGACCACCACCGCATGGCGTATCGGTTTCCAGTCGGCCAACCTGATTCTTGAACGACACCTGCAAGACCACGGCGATCACCTGCGTCAGCTTGGCCTGTCGGTGTGGGGCACCGCGACCATGCGCACCGGCGGCGACGACATCGCCCAGGCCATGGCGCTGATGGGCGTGCGCCCGGTCTGGGCCACGGGCAGTCAGCGAGTCGACGACTTCGAGATTCTGCCGCTGAGTCTGCTGGACCGTCCGCGGGTGGACGTGACCTTGCGCGTCTCCGGATTCTTCCGCGATGCCTTTGCCAATCTGATCCGCCTGTTCGACGCCGCCGTGCAAGCGGTCGCCGCCCTCGACGAGCCGGACGACCTCAACCCCTTGGCTGCCAAGGTGCGTGCCGAGCGCGAAGCGTTGGTGCAATCGGGGCTGGATGAAGAGGCGGCCAAGCGTCAGGCCGGTTGGCGCATCTTTGGCGCCAAACCCGGTGCTTACGGCGCGGGCGTGCAGGGCGCCATCGACGGTCGTCTGTGGCAAAGCCGCGAAGACCTGGCCGAGGTCTATCTGAACTGGGGTGGCTACGCTTACGGCGGCTCTGACGAAGGCACCGCAGCGCGAGAGCAGTTCGCTCAGCGCCTGAGCCAGGTTCAGGCAGTGCTGCAAAACCAGGACAACCGTGAACACGACTTGCTCGATTCCAACGACTATTACCAGTTCCAGGGCGGCATGCTCGCGGCGGTGGAAAGCCTCAGTGGTGAAGCCGCGGCCAGTTACCATGGCGATCACAGTCAGCCGGACTTGCCGAAGATCCGCACGTTGAAGGAAGAGCTGAACCGGGTGATTCGCTCACGGGCAGCCAACCCGAAGTGGATCGACGGCGTGAAGCGCCACGGCTATAAAGGCGCGTTTGAACTGGCGGCGACGGTTGATAACCTGTTCGCTTTCGACGCTACAACGCAGCTGATCGACGATCACCAGTATGCGTTGCTGGCGGATGCGTATTTGCTGGATCCGGCGACCCGGGATTTTGTCCGTGAGCATAATCCGCATGCGTTGCGCGACATGACTGAGCGGATGCTTGAGGCGCAGCAGCGGGGGATGTGGAAGGAGCCGGGTGAGTACCGAGACGCATTGGAAAATTTGTTGCTCGATATAGAAGAAGACAGTTAGTGCGCTCCCACAGGTATGAGGTTTGCCTGTGAATTGCACTGATGTAACTACCGACCATGACCGAGATTTAAAAATGACCGAGACCCCCCATTTTCCCCTCTCCGCCGTGGTCGGCGCCGACGATCTCAAACTCGCCCTCTACCTGACCGCCATCGACCCGAAAATCGGCGGCGTTCTCATCGAAGGCCCCCGCGGCATGGCCAAGTCGACCCTGGCCCGGGGCCTGGCGGATCTGCTGGCCAGCGGCCAATTCGTGACATTGCCGTTGGGCGCCACCGAAGAGCGACTGGTCGGCACCCTCGACCTGGACGCCGCCCTGAGCGAGGGTCGCGCACAGTTTTCCCCCGGTGTGCTGGCCAAGGCCGACGGCGGCGTGCTCTACGTCGATGAGGTCAATTTATTGCCCGATCACCTGGTGGACCTGCTGCTGGATGTGGCCGCTAGCGGCACCAACCTGATCGAACGCGACGGTATTTCCCATCGGCATTCGGCGAAGTTCGTGCTGATCGGCACCATGAACCCGGAAGAGGGTGAGCTGCGTCCGCAATTGCTCGACCGCTTTGGCCTGAACGTCGCCCTCAGTGGCCACACAGCACCGACCGAGCGCGGCCAAATCATCCGGCGACGGCTGGATTTCGACAGCGATCCCCAGCGCTTCTGCGCCGAATGGGAAAGCCAACAGCAGTCTCTGCGCGAACGTTGCCAGAAGGCGCGCAGCGCGCTGGCAAGCATCCCGCTCGACGATCATGCGCTGGCGCAGATTACCGAGCGCTGCTTTGCCGCCGGTGTCGATGGCTTGCGGGCCGACCTGGTCTGGTTGCGCGCGGCGCGTGCCCACGCTGCGTGGCGTGGGGCGAGCACCATCGCCGAGGAAGATATCGACGCCGTCGCCGAGTTTGCCTTGCGCCATCGCCGCCGCGAGCCATCGCCACCGGCACCGCAACAAAGTCAGCCTCCCTCTACGCAACATTCGAACCCGAGCGAAGGCGAGGGCCAATGGGGTGAAATGCCCGCTCAGGCGCTCCCGGTCGGCGCACGCCGTGACGTGCCGAGCTGGCCAAAAAAGCCCTAGGCATTCGCCCTCGATCTGATGCGGGGGCGAATGCCAGACCCCGCGCCGGACGACTGGACAATGGCAAACAGGGTAAACGTCACGCGGCGCGCAGCGGCTCGATCAATTGGCCCGGCACCTTGTTAAATGGCCGCCCGCGTCAACGCGCCGATGTCTTGTTTCACCTGCGCACCCGTTCGCCCCACGAACTGTGGTTGGTGATCGTCGACGCCTCGGCTTCGACTCGTCGCCAACAGGCGTTGAGCGATGCCAAGGGCTTGCTCGCGCAACTGTTCGACGATGCCTATCGCCAGCGTGCGCGCCTGGCGTTGCTCACGGCCAGTGGTCATGTGCCGAAATGGCAAGTGCAAGGGTTGAAAGCCTCCGCCGGGTTACGCAATTGGTTAGATGGGCTGGGAGCGGGCGGTGGTACGCCGTTGCTGGCAGCGCTGGGTGAGGCGGGGCGCTGGCTGGCGGTCAGGCAGAAGCGTTTTCCGGCGGAACATCAGCGTATGTTGCTGGTGACCGATGGCCGATTGAAGGACTGGTCGATGTTGCCGGGGCTTGATTGTCCGGGGTTACTGATCGACATCGAACGCGGGCCGATTCGGCTTGGACGGGCTAAGGTGATCGCTACCGAGTTGCAGGCCGAATATCGACATATCGATGATATGGAGTGAGCCGAAAAAATCACAGGAGTGAGTCATGCGCGTTCTAGCCGTCAACGATCAGGATGATTTCCGCGTCAAGGCCTACGCCGGCACCAATGGCGTGCTGTTGGCCATGGACCTGGCCGAACCCCGCCGCAAAGGCCTCTTGGGTTTCGCCATCGAAAAACAGCAAGGCCCCAAGCCTTGGCTGTTCCTGTTCAACAGACTGACCTTCCCCGGCAAGGTGCATACGTTTCCCCAGTTTCATGCCACCCCCAGCGATATCGCGCCATTACAGAAATTTCGCTGGGCCGATTACGCGGTCAATCCGGGGATGACGATCCATTACCGAATCCACCTGGCCTACGGCAGCGTTGATACACCGCAACTGGGTGAATTCCTGGAAGTGACGGTCACCTCCGACAATGGTCAGCCGAATAACCAAAGTGTGATCTTCAATCGCGCAGTGGCCGCCAGCCAGGCGTTCCAGCGCAAGTTTCCCGAGCTCGACGCGCTGATCAGCGCCAACAAGAACCTGCCCATCGAAGCCTGGCCGGATGCCCCGCGGCAATGGCTGGAAAACGGTTTGCTCGGGCGTTTGCTGGGGTTTATCGAGCGTGCGGTGGATGGCCAGTGGGCGCTGGACATTGCCATCTACGAGTATGAATTGCAGGCCATTGTCGATGCGGTCAATGCCGCGTTCGAGCGTGGGGTAAACGTTCGCGTGCTCTATCACGCCCAACCGGGCGATGAGGACACCGCCATGAACGAGGCCAGCCTGGAAAAAATCCCGGCAGAGAACAAGCGTGGGCGGGTCACCCACAACATCTTCCATAACAAATTCATGGTGCTGAGCCGGCTCGACACGGCGGGGCAGCGTCAACCCGAAGCGGTGCTTTGCGGCAGCACCAATTTCACGCCCAACGGCGTTTACCGCCAGGCCAACGTGGTGCATGTGCTGGACGACACACGCGTCAGCGTCAGCTATCTGCACACCTTCGAGCAGGTCTGGGCTAACCCGGCGGATGTCGGTGCCACCCGAAACTGGATCACGCAAAATAACCCGATGGATTCGCTGCAGCCGATGTTCGCCGGTTTCTCTCCGCGCTCGGGCAGAGGGGATCTGCATGCGTTCGTCGAGATAATCAACGCGGCGAAAAAGGACGTGCTGTTCGTCACCGCGTTCGCCTTGCCCGACGACATCCTGAACGCCTTGCTCGGCCTGCCCCACGACGACATTTTGCGTTACGGGCTGCAAAACACCGCCAGCCGTATCACCGGTTTCCACGCCGACCGCTCCGCCGAATTCGCCGCCACCGCGCTGCTCAACACCGGGCTGGAAGGCTGGCTCCGAGAGAACATGAAAGGCCAGAAGGGCAACCTGCTGGTGCACACCAAAGCCGTGGTAACAGATTTCACCAGCGATGCGCCGACAATCATCAGCGGCAGCCATAACCTCAGCGCCGCGGCCAGCAATGGCAATGACGAGAACTACCTGATCATTCGCGGTGATACCGATCTGGCAGACCGTTATGGTCTGGAACTGCTGCGGTTCTACGAGCTTTACCGCTTTCGCTACTTCGCCAAAAAACTCGCGCTCAAGCAGGTCCATCCGTTGGCAGCGGATGACAGCTGGACCGATGACTATTACCTCGATGGAGATTTGCGTCAGCTATCCAGATTGCGTTTTTCCGGACGGTAAACACACTCGCGGGGCAGACGCCCCAATGTGGGAGCGAGCCTGCTCGCGAAGGCCGCCTTCCAGTCAACAATGATGTTGTCTGACACTCCGCCTTCGCGAGCAGGCTCGCTCCCACATTGGATCTTCGACTACTGGATTACTTCATTCCCATCGCCTGCCGGTACTGACGAGTACGCCGGGCGATGTACACGCGGTCGAGGATCAACGCCCATAGCGCCGAAACATCGGGACGGGTCTTGCGCCCACGGCTCAGGCGATTGAGCTGGAACTTCACGACGGCCATGCTTGCCAGTGCCGCCAGGGGTTTGCGCTGCCAGCGAATCGGCGGCAGTTGCGGATGACTGTTCTGACCTTCGCGCCAGCGTTTGACCAGTTGAGGTTCAATCGCCAGTGCTGTGCCGATCCCGGCCATGGCGATGCCGCTGTCGAGCACTTGTTCGACGATCGCCAGGCGTCGAATTCCGCCTGTCACCATCCCCGGCATGTTCGCCACACGGGCCAATTCCCCGGCCATCTCCAGAAAGTACGCTTCACGCGCCAGGGTCCGGCCATCCCGGGCTTCGCCTTGCATGGCCGGGGCTTCGTAGCTGCCGCCGGAGAGCTCCAGCAGATTGATCGATTGATCGTTGAGCCACTGGATGACTTGCCGGGCACCGTCGGCATCGAAACCGCCGCGCTGGAAATCCGCCGAGTTGAGCTTCACCGCCACGCAAAACTGCGGCGACACAGACTTGCGCACGGCGCTGACTACTGCCAACAACAAGCGCGCGCGATTTTCCAGAGAACCACCCCAGCGGTCGGTCCGGCGGTTGGTCAAGGGCGAGAGGAATTGGCTGATCAGATAGCCGTGCGCGGCATGGGTTCGGGCTCGGCAAACATCTTCGAGAACCCACCCAGATCCAGCGCCACTGCGGATGGCGCCCAAGCTTGCTGGCCGAGGTTGGCCATGGTCTGACGGCCGGGATGATTGAGCTGCATCCAGCACCACACCGCCGGGGCCGGTCATGGCGCGGCGGTCGATCATCACGTTGCCCGTCAGCAACAGGCCGGCCTCGCCTTCGGCCCACGCCTGATACAGCCGGAACAAGGCCTCTGCAGGTGCCTGCCCGCTGTCAGCGAGGTTCTCTTCCATCGCGGCTTTGGCGATGCGGTTGCCGATGGTCTGGCCGTGGGCAAATTCAACGCGTCGCGCATTCGGTTTTACGAGGCTCAGGGTTTGATTCGGCAGGTGGAGCTCCGGGTCAACGGTTACCGGCATTATCCCGACCAAGCGTTGCAAGCCCTGAAGATCATCCTTTGCGCCCAGCAGGCCGGGTTCAGCCTGGAAGAGGTGAAGCAGTTGTTGCCGGACAGCGCGACCGGTGCGTTCAAGCAAGACGAACTGCTGGCGGGTATTGGCGAGGTTCAAGCCTTAGCGCCGATAGCTGCGGTCGACGGAGCGGGGATCGGATTGCGCATCAGCGTGCCCACCACCAGCGCACCCAACAATGCCAGCAAACCTGCAACCCAAAGCAGCAGACTAAAGCCACCGACGAAGGCTTGCCGGGCCAACGGTTCGACCACGGTGCGCGCGGTTTCCGGCAACAGGCCCATCGCCGCCGTCATGTCACCGGCCACCACCCGCGAGGCGATGCCCTGGGTTTGGCCGAGCCATTGCGCACCTTGTGCCGTCAGGCTCGTACGCAACAGCAGCTCGGTATGACTGGACAGCAACGCACCGAACACGCCGATGGCCAGCACGATTGCGCTGAAGCGCATGGTGGTGCTCATGCCTGAGGCCATGCCAGTGCGCTCCCGTGGCACGCAGGCCATGATGTTCTTTTGCGTATCGCCGTTGAGCAGCCCGGCACCGGCGCCCGTCACGGCAATCGCCAGGGCGAAGGGCAGGTAACCGCCGCTGCTGACCGCCCAGGCACTGAGCAGATTGCCGCTGCCGACCAGGGTCAAACCGGCGGCCATCAATGTGGCGGGGGCAAATCGACGCGCCAGACGTACGCCGATGCGCGGGCAAATCAGCATGGTCAGGGCAAACGGCAACATCCCCAGACCTGAAGCGATGGCCGAGAAACCCAGGCCGTTTTGCAGGTAGAACGGCAGCAGGGTCATCATCACCTGGGCGCAGCCGGCGTAGGCAAACATGCCCAATAGCGCGCCGATGAAACGCGGATGCTTGAACAGTTGCAGGTCAACCATCGGCCGCCGCTGCATCCGTTCAATCACCACGAACAGCCCCAGCAACAGGGCGCCGCCGATCAGCCGAGCGTAGGTCAGCGGGTTGCTCCAGCCGATCCGGTTCGCCTCGATCAGGCCCCAGATCAGGCACAGCAAACTCGCACTGAACGCCAGGCTGCCCCAGGGGTCGAGGCGTGCGGACTGAGTGTCGCGGGACTCCGGCACGGCGCGCCAGACCATCACCATCAGGAACACTCCGACGGGCAGGTTAAGGTAGAAAATCCAGCGCCAGCCCATGTATTCGGTGATCAGCCCGCCGACTGTCGGCGCGGCGGTCATCGCCACCCCCATGCATGCCCCCCAGAACGCCCAGGCCTTGGCCCGCTCCACTTCATCGTGAAAGGAGTGGCCGATGGAGGCGAGGGCCGAGGTCAGCAGCAAGGCCGCGCCGACACCCTTGATCGCCCGGGCGATGTCGAGGAACAGCGCATTGGGCGCGGCACCGCAACCGATGGACGCGAGGATGAAAATGGCCAGCCCACAGAGCAGGGTTTTCTGTCGACCGAAGCGGTCGGCGATGCTGCCAGCCGGCAACAAAAGGGCGGCGAAGGCCAGCATGTAAGCGCTGACCACCCATTCGATGTCGGCAAAGTTTGCGCCCAGGTCGCGGGCGATCGTAGGCAGGGTGACGGCGACAATGTTGGTGTCGAGGACAATCAGCGAGCAAACGCCTGAGGCTGTGAGTAATGTCAGGCGCGGGCTCACCTTGGGTTTGACGGGCATAGCAACGTTTCTCTACTGTGAAAGTCAGTGCAGCTTATCGTCTGTTGACGCTTCCCTTGTTAGGCGTGCCTTGTCACTTCATTACCTTTGAGCTAACGCACCCATGGACATACGGCATTTCCGCTATTTTCTGGCCGTTGCCCGGCAAGGCAACTTCACCCGCGCCGCCGAACAACTCGGTATCGCACCGCCGACTTTGACTCGACAGATTCAGGACATGGAGAACGAACTCGGCACGAGGTTGTTCGTGCGCCAGACACGTGAAGTCAGCCTGACCGAGGCCGGCGCCGCGCTGGTGATCGAAGCCGAGGCGACGGTGCGGCAATTCGAATACGCTCAGTACAACGCCCAGCGTGCCGGGCGCGGGGATATTGGCCATATCGAACTGGGTTACGTGGCTTCGGCGGTGTATTCGGGCTTGCTGCAGAAACAGGTGCAAGCCTTCAGCCGCGAGTGTCCTGACGTCAGCCTGAACGTACGGGAAAGTCCCATGGCGTCATTGCCGATGATGGTGGTCGAGGGGCGTTTCGATATTGGCTATGTCCGCTCACCCATGACCCTGCCTGAAGGCCTGGAAGCCATTCGCCTGGACGCAGAAGGCTTTGTGCTGGCACTGCCGACCGAGTCCTGGCTGTGCCGTCTGCCAGAAATTGGTCCGGAACATTTGCAGAACGAGACGTTCATCCTGCCGGAGCAAATCAGCGGCACCTTGCAAGTCGCCGCCGAAGGCGGATTTGCGCCGAAACTGGGGGCGCAACCGGGTGGGCTGGTGGCAGTCATTGCGTTGGTGTCGTTGGGGCAGGGTGTTGCCGTCGTGCCCGAATCAGTGGTTGGCCACGTGGGTTTGCCCGGTGTGTTGTACCGGGCAATCAAAGGTTGCGAGGCGAGTTCGTGGTTGTCGTTGATTTATCGTCGGTTCGAGAAGTCCGCGGCGGTCGCCAGGTATATAGATCAGGTCAAAAATCGCTAAGCGCAAAAGCTTCGCGA
This sequence comes from Pseudomonas sp. PMCC200344, assembly GCF_030053095.1. Lineage (NCBI taxonomy): Bacteria > Pseudomonadati > Pseudomonadota > Gammaproteobacteria > Pseudomonadales > Pseudomonadaceae > Pseudomonas > Pseudomonas sp. PMCC200344. The sequence goes on from NZ_CP125618.1 coordinate 2,630,862, forward strand.
GCTAACAGCAAACCCGCCGATTCAACTGCCGGGTTGCGCGAGGCACAGTGCGCAACCTTCGCAGGGTCTGGCGCAACCACGCCAGATCGTGAACCTGTTTACGGTTCACCGTTGCCGGTTTCACCTTGCCGATATGCCTGGCGAAGTCTTCCTGCAAGGTTTGCTCAGTGCCAATTCCCTTGAGCTTCTTCAGCAGCTTCCCATCCTTGTAAAACAGCACGGTCGGAGTGCCGGTGACGTTCGGGTGGCGGGGGGATTCGCTGGTATTGAGCATGTAAATCTGCGCGTGATGCCGATACGGCTCGGCGATCTGGCGAAAGATCGGTCCAGCCATTTCGCAGGCTGGACAGTGCTGACTGCCGAAGTACAGGATCACCGGGCGCCAGGTTTTCAGGGCCTTGCGGTAGACCGGGGCTAGCGGTGCAGGGGTGGTTATCGAGCTCATTGAAATCTCCGTCTTCAAAATGGGCACGTGTTGTAGCGGTGAAGGGGCTGGTTGCCAGATGGCTGGCTACCAGTTGGTCAGCCTTCAACGTTGCTCGAGTCGCACATCATCGAAATACGATCCAAAAGTGTCGAATGGACCATCGTTTGCTTCCAGCTTGATCGACACTTTGTTGGTGCCTGCCGGTACAGTGAAGTCTACGAAGTGCGCGCTCCAGGGGGTGCCACCGCCGATAGCGAGGCGTCGCATCTCCCATGATGGATGCAGCAAAACTTGTGCTGTGCAGGCGCAGCCTCGCTCTGTTTTCATTTTCACGGAAAAACGGAACTCGCCCTCGCTGGCGATCGTAACGTCCTGAGTGATCAGGCTTGGTGCCTGCAAGACACAACAACCGTCTTCATAGCGGGCTTTCTCCGGTGGATTCGGTGTCCAGTGCTGGCCTTCTTCTGTGAAATCACCATTGAGCAGCAAATTAGCGGTAGAGGATTGTTGAGACATGTGAAAACTCCTGTAAGTGGTTTGTCAAAAACCGCAAGCCCAGCCAATCGCGTGTGAGGGAAGGTTTGAGCGGTTGCACGGATTGAGCGCTCATAACCCGCGGTCCACAACTGTCATATCTGACAGGTCAACTCTGAAAACCGATGAACGGTCATCAATTGGTAGCCTGGCGCATTAGTGCGAACGGGCAGGCATGCGCCGTTTCTTTATGGTGCGCCACGCACCTTTTGTGGCCTTGCTACTCATGGGCGTAGCCCGCGGTAGCAGCCTCGCCGCGGTCGATGGCGCGCAGTATTCAGGTCAGATTTTTCTATCCTCTTGAATTAATAGCCTTTTCGGATCCACGAAGATTTTCCGTCAATCCTGTGGCACACTTTCTGCTGTGTATTCCGTTGTTACATACCAATATCCGGTATAGCGGAATAAACATCACCCTGGAGTGCTTGCCATGCATCGCCGACCTTCCTTGTTTAAAGCGTGTGTTTTTGTTCTCGCGGCTTCGGCTGCTGTCATGGGTGTGGCCCAGGCGGCGGACAGCAAGCTCGATAGCGTGCTGGCCCGCGGGAAACTGATTGTGGGCACGGGCAGTACCAACGCGCCGTGGCACTTCCAGGCAGCGGACGGCAAGTTGCAGGGTTTTGATATCGATATCGCGCGGATGGTGGCCAAGGGGTTGTTCAACGATCCGAGCAAAGTCGAGTTCGTGGTGCAGTCGTCCGATGCGCGGATTCCCAACCTGCTGACCGACAAGGTCGACATGAGCTGTCAGTTCATCACCGTGACGGCCAGCCGTGCCCAGCAGGTGGCATTCACGCTGCCGTACTACCGCGAAGGCGTCGGCCTGCTGTTGCCGGCCAACAGCAAGTACAAGGAAATCGAAGACCTCAAAGCCGCCAACGACAGCGTGACTGTGGCGGTGCTGCAGAACGTGTACGCCGAAGAACTGGTGCATCAGGCCTTGCCCAAGGCCAAGGTCGATCAGTACGACAGCGTGGACCTGATGTATCAGGCGGTGAACTCCGGCCGTGCCGACGCCGCGGCCACCGATCAGTCCTCGGTGAAATACCTGAAGGTGCAGAACCAGGGGCGCTATCGCAGCCCGGCTTATGCCTGGAGCCCGCAAACCTACGCATGCGCGGTCAAGCGCGGCGACCAGGACTGGCTGAACTTCGTCAACACCGCATTGCATGAAGCCATGACCGGCGTTGAATTCCCGACCTACGCCGCCTCCTTCAAGCAGTGGTTCGGTGTCGATCTGCCGTCGCCAGCCATCGGTTTTCCCGTCGAATTCAAATGATCCCGTGAGAGCGGGGCGGTTCCGATCGCCCCGTTCAAGGTACTGCTGACCATGAACTATCAGTTGAATTTTGCCGCCGTGTGGCGCGATTTTGACAACTTGCTGGCGGGGCTCGGTCTGGGTCTTGAGCTGGCGCTGGTGTCGATCGCCATCGGCTGCGTGATCGGCCTGCTGATGGCGTTTGCTTTGTTGTCGAAGCACCGCGCGTTGCGGGTGCTGGCGTCGGTGTATGTGACGGTGATCCGTAACACGCCGATTCTGGTGTTGATTCTGTTGATCTACTTTGCCTTGCCCAGTCTTGGGATCCGTCTGGACAAGATCCCGTCGTTCATCATCACCCTGTCGCTGTATGCCGGGGCCTATCTGACCGAAGTGTTCCGCGGCGGGCTGTTGAGCATTCCCAAAGGCCAGCGCGAAGCGGGGTTGGCGATCGGTTTGGGCGAGTGGCAGGTCAAGGCGTACGTCACCGTGCCGGTGATGCTGCGCAATGTACTGCCGGCCTTGTCGAACAACTTCATTTCGCTGTTCAAGGACACCTCTCTGGCCGCGGCGATTGCCGTGCCGGAGCTGACCTATTACGCGCGCAAGATCAATGTCGAGAGCTACCGGGTGATTGAAACCTGGATGGTGACCACCGCACTCTATGTGGCGGCCTGTTACCTCATTGCCATGATGCTGCGTTACCTCGAGCAGCGTCTGGCGATTCGCCGATAGGAGGCCCACATGTACGAATCCCCCAGTTGGTTACATGAGTTATGGGTGGCACGGGAAGTCCTGTGGCAAGGCTTTATGACCAGTGTGCAGGTCTCGGCCCTGGCGATTTTGTTGGGCACGATGCTCGGCATCGTCGCGGGTCTGGTGCTGACCTACGGCAAGTTCTGGATGCGCGCACCGTTTCGGTTTTACGTCGACATCATTCGCGGCACGCCCGTGTTTGTATTGGTGCTGGCCTGCTTCTATATGGCGCCGGCGCTGGGCTGGCAGATCAGTGCCTTTCAGGCTGGTGCATTGGGGCTGACGCTGTTTTGCGGCTCCCACGTCGCCGAGATTGTGCGCGGCGCGTTGCAAGCACTGCCCAGTGGTCAGATGGAAGCGAGCAAGGCCATCGGCCTGACGTTTTATCAAGCACTCGGTTACGTGCTGTTGCCTCAGGCGTTGCGGCAGATCTTGCCGACCTGGGTCAACTCGTCCACCGAGATCGTCAAGGCCTCCACGCTGCTGTCGGTGATCGGTGTCGCCGAGTTGCTGCTCAGTACGCAGCAGATCATCGCCCGGACCTTCATGACCCTCGAGTTTTACCTGTTCGCCGGATTTCTGTTTTTCGTCATCAACTACGCCATCGAATTACTCGGCCGGCACATTGAAAAGCGGGTGGCCTTGCCATGACTCAACCTTCGCTCTCTAACGTAAAAGATGCTCAAAACGATCAGGCCCTGCTGGACATCCGCGGCCTGCAAAAACAATACGGCCAGCTCGAAGTGCTCAAGGGCGTCGACCTGACGATGCAGCGCGGCAACGTCGTGACGCTGATCGGTTCCAGCGGCTCGGGCAAGACCACGCTGCTGCGTTGCGTGAACATGCTCGAAGAGTTCCAGGGCGGGCAGATCATGCTCGATGGCGAGTCCATCGGTTATGACGAGATCAACGGCAAGCGCGTGCGTCACCCGGAAAAAGTTATCGCCCGGCATCGGGCCATGACGGGCATGGCGTTCCAGCAGTTCAACCTGTTTCCGCACCTCACGGCGTTGCAGAACGTCACCCTCGGTCTGCTCAAGGTCAAAAAGCTGCACAAGGATGAAGCAGTGGCCCTGGCGGAAAAATGGCTGGAGCGGGTTGGCTTGCTGGAACGCCGCGATCACTTCCCCGGTCAGTTGTCCGGTGGTCAGCAGCAGCGTGTGGCGATTGCCCGTGCGATTGCGATGAACCCGAGCCTGATGCTGTTCGACGAAGTCACTTCGGCCCTCGATCCGGAACTGGTAGGCGAAGTACTGAGTGTGATCAAAGGCCTGGCCGAGGACGGCATGACCATGCTGCTGGTGACCCACGAAATGCGCTTTGCGTTTGAAGTCTCGGACAAGATCGTCTTCATGAATCAGGGGCGGATCGAAGAGCAGGGGCCACCCAAGGAACTGTTCGAACGCCCGCAATCACCGCGTCTGGCGGAATTTCTCAAGAACACGCGCTTTTGACCTATCACTTTTCAATCAGGAGAAACACTCATGAGCATTACTCGTTACGGCACCGGCAGCACCGCCGGTGGCGGCCAGCCCCGTCCTTTCGCCCGCGCCGTTGAAGCCGATGGCTGGCTGCATGTGTCCGGACAAGTACCGGCGCTGGATGGCGAAATCATTGTGGGTGGCATCGTCGAACAGACTCACCAGACCATGAAGAACCTGATCGCGATTCTCGAAGAGGCCGGTTATGGCCTGGAAGATGTGGTGCGCACCGGTGTGTGGCTGGAAGACCCGCGGGATTTCTGGAGTTTCAACAAAGTGTTTTCCGAATACTTCAAAAGTGAACACGCACCGGCCCGGGCCTGTGTGCAGGCGAACATGATGGTCGATTGCAAGGTCGAGATTGACTGCGTCGCGTACAAGAAAAAGGCCTGAGATTTGCGGTGGTTTTGATGGCCATCCCTCACCCTAACCCTCTCCCGGAGGGAGAGGGGACTGATATGTATCGATGCAGGTAAAGGGGTTTAACACATACTTCTGTATCGACACGGTCAGGCGCCCTCTCCCCTCTGGGGAGAGGGCGGGGGGTGAGGGGTGGATCTGACTGACACCACCATCTCGGCCAGTTAATATCCCGGCGACTTTGAATGGGAACACAGACATGACCGAAGACACCATCAAGCGCCGGGCTCGCGGTCTGGACCGGGCGTTCGATATCCTCGATTTTCTCAAGGAAGTCGGCAAGCCCCTGCGCCCGAACGAAATTGCCAGCGGCATTGGCAGCCCGAAATCCACGGTCTACGAATTGGTTGCCTCCCTGCTGGAGCGACGGATTCTGGAGGCCGTGGGCAAGGACGGTCACGTCTACCTCGGCCGTCAGCTGTACTTCCTCGGGCAAGCGCATTTACGCCATTTCGACCTGACCCGCGAGGCCGATCATGCCTTGCAGGAGATCGTCAGCCAGACCCGCGAAACCGCGCAGATGTGCCTGCTCAACGGACGAAAATACACCGTGGCCTTGATGAAAGAGGGCGAGCGGCATTTCCGCATTTCCTCGGACATCGGCGAGAACGCGCCGATCCCCTGGACCGCTTCCGGGCGCCTGCTGCTGGCGCACTTGAGCGACCAGGAAATCGTCGATCTGATTGATCACGACGACTTCATCCTGCCCAACGGTGAATGCCTGCCGCTTGAACAGTTTCTCGGTGAAATCCGTCAGGCCGCTATCGATGGCTTTTTCTCCTTCGATAGCGTCGCGGACACCTTTACCCATTGCTTCGCCGCCCCGGTCAAAGACCCGAACGGTGTGGCCATTGCAACCCTGTGCATCGTCGCCCCAAGGGCCGATGCCAAGAACAATTACAACGACTACCGCCGGGTGCTGATCGACAGTGCCAACAGCCTGGCCCGTCGCATCAGTGAATAACAGCGGCTGCCTGCGGCCGCGAATGTGAGGAGTTCGACCATGTCTTCTGCCAAAAATACTGCCGCCGTGGAAAAGGGCTTTGCCCACACTGGCGCCAACCTGGTGCGCGACGTCAGCCTGCCGGCGCTGGTGCTGCACCGCGAAGCACTGGAACACAACATTCGCTGGATGCAGGCGTTTGTCAGCAACAGCGGAGCCGAGCTCGCGCCCCACGGTAAAACCAGCATGACCCCAGCGCTGTTTCAGCGCCAACTGGACGCCGGTGCCTGGGGCATCACCCTGGCCAGCGCCACGCAAACCCGCGCGGCTTACTCCCATGGCGTGCATCGGGTGCTGATGGCCAACCAATTGGTCGGTACGCCGAACATGGCGTTGATCGCCGATCTGATGGCTGATCCGGCTTTCGACTTCCATTGCATGGTCGATCACCCGGACAACGTCGCTGACCTCGGCGCGTATTTCGCCTCGCGCGGTGTGCGCTTGAACGTGATGATCGAGTACGGCGTGGTCGGTGGTCGTTGCGGTTGCCGCACGGAAGACGAAGTGGTCGCGCTGGCCAAGGCCATCGCGGCGCAACCGGCGTTGGCGCTGACCGGGATCGAAGGATACGAAGGGGTGATTCACGGCGATCACGCTGTGAGCGGCATCCGTGCGTTCGCTGATTCTTTGGTGCGTCTGGCCGTGCAATTGCAGGACAGCGGCGCGTTCGCCATTCCCAAGCCGATCATCACGGCGTCGGGTTCGGCCTGGTATGACCTGATCGCCGAGTCCTTCGAAGCGCAGAACGCCGGTGGGCGTTTCCTCAGTGTGCTGCGTCCCGGTAGCTATGTGGCTCACGACCATGGCATCTATAAAGAAGCGCAATGCTGCGTGCTCGACCGCCGCAGCGACTTGCACGAAGGCCTGCGCCCGGCGCTGGAAGTCTGGGCTCACGTGCAGTCGTTGCCGGAACCGGGTTTTGCGGTGATCGCCCTGGGTAAACGCGACGTGGCCTACGACGCCGGGTTGCCGGTGCCGCTGATGCGCTACAAGGCCGGTGTAGTGCCGGCGATGGGCGATGACGTCAGCGCCTGCAAGGTGACGGCGGTGATGGACCAGCATGCGTTCATGACCGTGGCGCCGGGGGTTGAGTTGCGGGTGGGGGACATTGTTTCCTTTGGTACCTCGCATCCGTGCCTGACGTTCGACAAGTGGCGTATCGGGTGTCTGGTGGATGAGCAACTGAACGTCATCGAAACCATGGAAACCTGTTTCTAAGGCTTGAGACCGCAGCGCGGCCTTCGCGAGCAGGCTCGCTCCCACAGGGGACGCATTCCATTGTGGGAGCGAGCCTGTTCGCGAAAGGGCCCTACCAGACAACACAGAAACACCAGAGAGCCCAAGAACAATGAACACCATCAGCACCCTTGGCCCCAACACCCCGCGCATTGCCCTGATCGGCGAATGCATGATCGAGTTGCAGCAACGCGCCGACGGCAGCCTGCAACAGAGTTTCGGTGGCGATACCTTGAACACGGCGGTCTACCTGTCCCGGGAGTTGGGCGAGGGCGGCACGGTGGATTACGTCACTGCCCTGGGCGACGACAGTTTCAGCGATGCCATGTGCCAGAGTTGGGCCGACGAAAACATCGGGCTCGGTATGGTCCAGCGCTTGCCCGGCCGATTGCCCGGTTTGTATTGCATCCAGACTGACGCTGCCGGTGAGCGACGTTTTCTTTACTGGCGCAACGAGGCGGCAGTCCGCGATTGTTTCACCACCCCGGCCGCCGCGCCGATCCTGGCGGCACTGCCGGATTACGATGTGCTGTATTTCAGTGGCATCACCCTGGCGGTACTGGGTGTGCAAGGTCGGGAGAAGTTACTGGAAACCCTGGTCGAAGCCCGGCAGCGGGATGCGCGGATCGTGTTCGACAACAACTACCGGCCACGTTTGTGGGCGTCGATCGAGGACGCACGGGCGGCCTATCGCAGCGTTCTGCCCTATGTCGATCTGGCATTGCTGACTGTCGATGACGAACAGGCGCTGTTTCATTTTTCCGATTGCGAGGCGGTGTTTGCCGCTTACGAGCAGATTGGCACGCCTGAAGTGGTACTCAAGCGTGGCGCCGAGGCGTGTCTGATTCGTTGTGATGGAGAGTCGTTTGAAGTGCCGGCGCAGGTGGTCGAGCGGGTGGTGGACACCACGGCGGCGGGGGATTCATTTAGCGCGGCGTATTTAGCCAGTCGCCTGAAAGGAGGCAGCCCGGTTGAGGCTGCCGAAGCGGGGCATCAATTGGCGAGTCGGGTGATTCAGGTGCCTGGAGCCCTCATTCCCCGAACCTGAAACACGATCCATTAATCCCGGTAAAACACCTGCACCAGGTGATAGCCGAACTTGCTCTTGATCGGTCCGTGCACCACGCGCAAAGGTTTTTTGAAAATCACGGCATCGATAACTCCAACCATCTGCCCGGGCCGCACTTCACCCAAGTCGCCGCCGCGCTTGCCGGACGGGCAGGTGGAATACTTCTTGGCCAGCACATCGAAGGCTTCGCCCTTGGCGATGCGTTGTTTGAGCTGTTCGGCTTCTTCCGAGGTTTTCACCAGAATATGGCGGGCTTGAGCTTTCATGGGCAGTACCTTGCAACGGTGGTGGCTATGTTGGTGCCAGCGGGGGCGCGCGATTATGCCTTAACTCAGTCCGGTTGACCGATCATCGCGCGAATCTTGTTGGCCAACAGGTCAATGGAAAAGGGCTTGGCCACCATGTCCATGCCTTCCTCCAGGAAGCCCTGGCGCTCGGCGGCTTTTTCCGCGTAACCGGTCATGAACAGCACTTTGAGCTCGGGGCGGTGCTGGCGCGCAATCTCCGCCAGTTGCCGACCGTTCATCCCCGGCAGCCCGACATCGGTGACCAGCAAATCGACCCGCAGGTCGGATTCCAGCAGGGGCAGGGCGGTCTTCGCGTCTTCGGCTTCATGGGCGTGGTAACCCAGCTCGTGGAGCAGGTCGAGCACCAGCATGCGCACCGCCGGGTCGTCCTCCACCAACATCACGGTTTCACCGGCGATCGCGGCCGGCGCCTCGCTGGTGACCGGCATCAGGATGTTTTCGGGCTCTGCGGCGTGCAGCCGCGGCAGGTACAGACGAACGCTGGTGCCCTGGCCCGGCAAGCTGAACAGGCTGACGTGACCGCCCGACTGCTGGGCAAAACCATAGATCATCGACAGCCCAAGACCGGTGCCCTGGCCGATGGGTTTGGTGGTGAAGAACGGGTCGAAAGCTTTGGCCAGCACCGACGGTGTCATGCCGGTACCGTTGTCGCTGACGGCAATCATCAGATAATCCCCGGCCTTGACCGGTTCCAGGGTGTTGATGTCACTGCTGTCGAGATAAACGTTGGCGGTTTCGATCCGCAACTCGCCGCCATCGGGCATGGCGTCCCGGGCGTTGATCACCAGATTGAGCAGGGCGTTTTCCAGCTGGCTGACGTCGGTGCTGACCGGCCAGACGTCATCGGCCAATTGCAGTTTGAGCTCGATGTGGTCGCCCTTGGTCCGGCTGAGCAGATCTTCCAGGGAATGGATCAGATCATTGGCGTTCAGCGGCTTGCGGTCCAGTGACTGACGCCGGGAAAACGCCAGCAGGCGATGGGTCAGGGCGGCGGCGCGGTTGGCCGAGGACACTGCCGCCTCGGTGAAACGGCCCACCTCGGCGGCGCGCCCGTCGGCGATATAGCGCTGCATCAAATCGAGGCTGCCAATGATCCCGGTGAGCATATTGTTGAAGTCATGGGCGATGCCGCCGGTGAGCTGGCCGAGCGCTTCCATCTTCTGCGCATGCCGCAACGCCTCTTCGGCGCGCTCGCGTTCGAACATCTCGTTCTGCAGTCGCTGGTTGGCTTCAGCCAATTGCTGGGTGCGGGCGGCGACTCGTTCCTCAAGCGTTTCGTTGAGATTGCGCAGGGCTTCTTCGGTCTGTTTGCGCTCGGTTTCGTCAATCACAAAGATGTAGAAACCATTGACCGCACCATCCGCGCCGTGGCGCGGCAAGTAGTTCATCAGGGCATGGCGGATGCTGCCGTCACGGTGCGGGGTGCGGATGCTGAAACAACAAGGCTTGCCGGACAGCGCCTGGGCGATGTATTCGGCGCGCAAGGCATAGGCTTCTTCACCCAGTACTTCACGGATGGTTTTGCCAAAGAGCTCCTGAGGCGTCAGCCCGTACCAATCGAGGTAGGCCGCATTGTTCAGGCGAAAGCGTTCCTCGCTGTCCACGTAGCTGATCAGGATCGGCATGGCGTTGATGATCAGTTGCAGCTCGGTCTGACTTTGCCGCAAGGCCTGCTCGGTGTGCTTACGTTCGGTCAGGTCCAGGGCGGCGCCGAGGAAGCGGATTGGCCGACCATGGTGGTCCTTGTAGCAACGACCCCGGGCAAACACCCAGCGCAGCTGACCGTCGGCTTGCAGAAGGCGATATTCCTCGGCGTACTCGGTGCCGTGGGTGATGGAGTGCTTGATGCTGCGGGCGACCATGGCGCGGTCTTCCGGATGCACGCCCTGAAGGTAGGCGCTGATGGGCAACTGATTGGCGAGCAGCGGGTCGATGCCGTGTAACTGGGCGAAGTGGGTGTCGGCAATGAAGCGGTCTTCGTTTATGTCCCAGTCCCAGGTGCCGACGGCGTCGGTGGCCGCGAGGGCCAGTTGCAGGCGCTCCTCGGTTTCGTGCTGGGCCTTGAGGCTGGCGGCCGAGCGCTGTTCGAGTTCGAGGGCGATGCGTCGGCGTTCGTTGGTTTCGATGGCGGTGACCAGAATCCCGGCGACCTGGGCGCTTTCATCGCGGATGGGGCTGTAGGTCAGGTCCAGCCAGAAGTCAGAATCATGGCCATTACGCTGCAAGGTGAAGCGCTGTTCACTGTAGGTCCGTACCTGTCCTTGTAGGACGGCGCTGTAAATGGGGTCGGTAAAGTCTTTTAACTCTGGCCAGATCAGGTGTGTCGGCTGTCCGAATGCGTGTGGATGCTTGCTGCCGGCCAGCAGGGCGAAGCCGTCGTTGTAGATCTGCGTGAGCTGCGGCCCCCACAGCAACAGCATGGGCATCGGCGAATGAATCACGATATCCACGGCGGTTCTCAGGCTTTGCGGCCAGGTACTGGCAGCGCCCAGCGGGCTGCGTCTCCAGTCCAGTCGGGCAATCAAGGCCTGGGCATCGCTGCCGGTCGGTGATGCGTTCATCAAGATGTCCTGCACTTAAGTCGGTGTGGCGGCGTCAACTATCCTTGTACCGCAGTAGACGCTGGATGACCCGTTTTGGGTCATTTTTATTCATTGAATGCTTCGCGGGTGCTTTTTGCCATGGAAATCGATGCACTGTTAAGGCTCCTGGCCAGCCAGAATGGCTCCGATCTTTATCTGTCTACCGGTGCGCCACCCAGCGCACGGTTCGAGGGTGTGCTTAGACCCTTGGCCGATCAGCCATTCAAGCCGGGAGAAGTCGCGGCCATTGCCGCGTCCATCATGGACGCCGAACAGCGTCTGGAGTTCGATCGGGAGCTGGAGATGAACCTGGCGATTTCTTTGACCGGTATCGGGCGCTTTCGGGTCAATATCTTTAAACAACGCAACGATGTGTCAGTCGTGGCGCGCAACATCAAGCTCGACATTCCGCGTTTCGAAGACCTCAAACTGCCGCCGGTGCTGCTCGAGACTGTGATGCTCAAACAAGGATTGATGCTGTTCGTCGGCGCTACCGACTCGGGTAAGTCAACCTCGCTGGCAGCATTGATCGACTACCGCAATCGCCACAGCAGTGGCCACATCATCACCATTGAAGACCCGGTCGAGTACATCCATCGGCACAAGAAGTCGATCATCAACCAGCGTGAGGTCGGCGTCGATACCCGCAGTTTTCACGCCGCATTGAAAAATACCTTGCGCCAGGCACCGGACGTGGTGTTGATCGGCGAAATTCGTGACCGCGAGACGATGGAGCACGCGCTGGCGTTTGCCGATACCGGTCATCTGGTTATCTCCACCCTGCATGCCCACAACGCCAATCAGGCGCTGGACCGGATCATCAACTTCTTTCCCGAGGAGCGCCGGACGCAGCTGCTTCATGATCTGGGCAACAACCTCAAGGCATTCGTTTCCCAGCGGTTGGTGCATACCCGTGACGGTCAGCGACGGGCGGCGGTGGAAGTGATGCTCGGGACGCCAACCGTCGGCGACCTGATTCGGCGCAATGAGTTATCCGAGCTCAAGGGGATTATGGAGAAGTCTGTAGAACTGGGGATGCAGACGTTCGACGGAGCGCTTTACGCGTTGGTCGTCGATGGGGCGATCAATGAGGAGGAAGCGTTGAAGCATGCGGATTCGGTGAACAACTTGCGCTTGCGGCTGAAGCTGCACGCCGAAGCGTCACCGGGTCCCCATGCGCCGCCGGGCGAATGGGGACTCATGGACTGACAAAGATCGAATGTGGGAGCGAGCCTGCTCGCGATGGCGCCGGGTCAGTCAATATTGATGTCGACTGACACACCGCTTTCGCGAGCAGGCTCGCTCCCACAGTAGATTCCCGGCGTTCAGTCGTTGAGTTCGGGGCGGTTTCGGAATTGCTCAAGCGCCTCGGGATTGGCCAGTGCATCGGTGTTCTTGACCTTCTGCCCATGCACCACATTCCTCACCGCCAGTTCAACGACCTTGCCGCTGATGGTGCGCGGTATATCAGTCACCGCGACAATCTTCGCCGGCACATGCCGCGGTGTGGTGTTGGCGCGGATAACCTGGCGGATCTGTTGTTGTAGCGCTTCGTCCAGTTCGATGCCCTCGCGCAATCGCACGAATAGCACCACCCGCACGTCATCCTGCCATTGCTGACCGATCGCCACGCTGTCCAGAACCTGTGGGACTTTCTCCACCTGACGGTAGATTTCCGCAGTGCCGATGCGCACGCCGCCGGGATTGAGCACGGCGTCGGAGCGTCCGTGGATCATCATCGCGCCATGGGGCAATTGTTCCGCGTAATCGCCTTGGGCCCAGACGCCGGGGAACTGACTGAAATACGAGGCACGAAGCTTTTCCTGCTGAGGGTCATTCCAAAACCCGATGGGGATTGCCGGGAAGTGCCGGGTGCACACCAGCTCACCTTTTTCGCCGATCACCGGCTGGCCGTTGTCGTTCCAGACTTCCACCGCCATGCCCAGGCTTTTGCCTTGTATCTCGCCACTGCGTACCGGCTGCAGCGGATTGCTGTTCACAAAACACGAAACGATGTCGGTGCCGCCGGACATCGAGGCCAGGCAAAGGTCAGGCTTGAGGTCGCGGTAGACGTAGTCGTAACTCTGCGGCGACAACGCGGAACCGGTGCAGAGCAGGGTTTTGAGGCTGCTCAGGTCATGGCTTTCGCGAGGTTTGACGCCGTTGCTTTCCAGGGTCGCAAGGTACTTGGGGCTGGTGCCGAAGACACTGATGCATTCGTCGTCGATCAGGTCGATCAGACGCTCGGGGGCGGGATGAAATGGCGAGCCGTCGTACAGCACCACCGTGCTGTCCACGGCCAGCGCCGAGACCAGCCAGTTCCACATCATCCAGCCGCAGGTGGTGTAGTAGAACAACCGGTCGCCGGGACCGAGATCGCAATGCAGGCCATGTTCCTTGACGTGTTGCAGCAACACACCACCCGTGCTGTGAATGATGCATTTCGGTACGCCGGTGGTGCCGCTGGAATAGAGGATGTACAGCGGATGAGCGAAGGGCACGGCAACGAAATCCGGCTCGCCGCCAGCGTCGTAGAAATCATCCCAGAGCGTCACGTTGGCCCGGGTGTGGAAATGTTCGATGCGCGCTTGCGGTCGGGCGTAAGGCACGACAATCAACTGCTGCAAGGACGGCAAGCGCTCGAGGATTTCATTGACCTTGGCGGTCTGGTCGATGTCCTTGCCGGCATAGCGGTAACCGGCGCAGGTGATCAGCACTGTCGGCTCGATCTGGCCGAAACGGTCGATTACGCCCTGGGTGCCGAAGTCCGGTGAGGAGCAGGACCAGATCGCTCCCAAACTGGTGGTGCCGAGCATCGCCACGAGGGTTTGCCAGGTATTGGGCATGCACGCCGCGACGCGGTCACCGAGGCTGACACCGGCGGCTTTCAAGCTGTTCTGAAACCCGGCGACATGCTCGCCCAGTTCTGCCCAGGTCAGGTGTTCACGCTGGCCGTTCTCGCCGATGGCAATGACCGCCACGGCATCGTCGCGACGGCGCATCAGGTGTTCGGCGAAGTTCAGGGTGGCGCCGGGAAACCATTGGGCGCTGGGCATTTGCGCGCCCTCAACCAGCACAGCGTCCGGTTGATCGTGGAAACGGATGTCGAAGAAATCGACGATGGCCTGCCAGAACGCTTCACGCTGATCGATGGACCATTGATGCAGGGCAGGGTAGTCGTCGACGTGGAGGTTGTGTCGCTGATTGATGAAGCGCCGGAAGGCCTCCATGCGGGTCTTGCCGATGCGCTTGGCGCTGGGTTGCCAGAGGATGTCGGACATGGCTTGCCTCTTCTTGTTGTTCAGATCGTTCCCACGCGGACGGTTCGACGCCTCGACGTAGGAACTATCAGTGCAAGGGGGTTACTGCGCCAACCACCCACCATCAATATTCCACGCCGCGCCACGCACCTGGCTACCGGCCTCACTGCACAAAAACAGCACCAGTTCGCCCAATTGTGGCGGCGTCACAAACTCCAGCGAAGGCTGCTTCTCGGCCAGCAAATCATGCTGCGCCTGCTGCGGGTCGATCCCTTTGGCGATGCGGTCATCAATCTGCTTCTGCACCAGTGGCGTCAGCACCCAACCTGGGCAGATGGCGTTGCAGGTGACATTGGTGGTGGCCGTTTCCAGCCCTACCACCTTGGTCAAACCGATGACGCCATGCTTGGCCGCCACGTAAGCCGCCTTGCCCACCGACCCGACCTGGCCATGCACCGAAGCGATATTGATGATCCGTCCCCAACCCTTGGCGCGCATGCCTGGCAGGCTCAAACGGGTGCTGTGGAATACCGACGACAGGTTGATCGCAATGATCGAATCCCAGCGCTCCACCGGGAACTCTTCCACCGGCGCCACATGCTGAATACCGGCGTTGTTGACCAGGATGTCCACGCCGCCGAACTCACGCTCGGCGTAGGCAATCATGTCGGCGATCTGCGCCGGGTCGCTGACATCGGCCGGGTGATGGCCGACCTTGCTACCGAATTGCTCGACCTCGGCAATCACTTTGGACGCATCACCGAAACCGTTGAGGATCAGATTGGCGCCAGCCTTGGCCAGGCTGAGGGCAATGCCCAGGCCGATGCCGCTGGTGGAACCGGTGACCAGTGCAGTCTTGCCCGAAAGAGTCGTCATGAATACCTCACACAATGCCAGTGGCGTAGAAAGTACCGATCACCACAAAAACCGCCAGGGTCTTGATCAGCGTAATACAGAAAATGTCTTTGTAGGCTTCGCGGTGGGTCAGGCCGGTGACCGCCAGCAAGGTAATCACCGCGCCGTTGTGCGGCAGGGTGTCCATGCCGCCACTGGCCATCGCGGCCACCCGGTGCAGCACTTCCAGCGGGATGTTGGCGGCGTGGGCCGCTGCGATGAAGTCATTGGCCATGGCCGCCAGAGCAATGCTCATACCGCCCGATGCAGAACCGGTGATACCGGCCAGCAAGGTCACGGTAATCGCTTCGTTGACCAGCGGATTGGGAATGCTCTTGAGCCAGTCGGCCAATACCAGGAAGCCCGGCAAGGAGGCGATCACCGCACCAAAGCCGTACTCCGATGCGGTGTTCATCGCCGCCAGCAACGAACCGCTGACCGCACTTCTACTGCCCTCGGCGAGTTTGCCGCGAATCGCCTGGAAGCCGAATACCAGCACCATAATGATGCCGACCAGCAAGGCTGCCTGAACTGCCCAGATCGCCGTGAGTTTGGCGATTTCAGTGGTCACCGGCGCGGCCATGCCCGGCAGCGCAAGGCTGTGGGTCTTGCCGTACCACTGCGGAATCCACTGAGTGAACAGCAGGTTCATGATGCCGACGGCCAGCAGCGGCGACACGGCGATCCATGGGTTGGGCAGTTTGATGTCGGCAGCGGTTTGCGGCTCGTTGCGCAGATCGGTGCCATACCCTTCACCGGCGTGCTGCGCTTTGTTGCGCTGGCGCTGCAGAAACAGCATGCCGGCGCAGACCACGAAGATCGCGCCGATCAGGCCCAGCCAGGGCGCGGCCCAGGCGGTGGTGTTGAAGAAGGTGCTGGGGATGATGTTCTGGATTTGCGGGGTACCGGGCAGGGCGTCCATGGTGAACGAGAATGCGCCGAGGGCAATGGTCGCCGGAATCAGTCGCTTGGGAATATTGCTCTGGCGGAACATTTCAGCGGCAAACGGGTAGACCGCGAACACCACCACGAACAGCGACACGCCGCCGTAGGTCAGCAGGGCGCAGACCAGTACGATCACCAGCATCGCCTGACTCGTGCCGAGGAGACGAATCGCCGCTGCGACGATGGAGCGCGAAAAGCCCGACAGCTCGATCAGCTTGCCGAACACCGCACCGAGCAGGAACACCGGGAAATACAGTTTGATGAAGCCGACCATTTTCTCCATGAACACCCCGGTGAACGCGGGGGCGACGGCGGAAGGGTCGGTGAGCAGTACGGCGCCGAGGGCGGCAATCGGGGCAAAGAGGATAACGCTGTAGCCACGGTAAGCCGCGAGCATTAGCAGCGTGAGAGCTGCCAAGGCAATGATCACACTCATGGTGTGTCTCCTGGATTGTTATTTTTTTTAGGGTGGATCTTGGTGGGAGAGGGCTTTAGCGAGTTTCGTGCCAGAAGGT
Organism: Pseudomonas sp. PMCC200344; assembly: GCF_030053095.1. Lineage (NCBI taxonomy): Bacteria > Pseudomonadati > Pseudomonadota > Gammaproteobacteria > Pseudomonadales > Pseudomonadaceae > Pseudomonas > Pseudomonas sp. PMCC200344. The sequence continues at coordinate 2,647,550 of NZ_CP125618.1, forward strand.
TAAGGCATTGAAATGTATGGATATTTTTCAGATTTTCATGGCGTGCTTGAGGTTTTCGTCTCTATTTTGAGATATATGTCAATTTTGAAGGCCTTTTCGCGAGCAGGCTCGCTCCCACAGGTTGAGTGTCCACCCTGTAGAAATGCGATCAGGAGTGGGAGCGAGCCTGCTCGCGAAGGTCTGTCTATCGATGGAGATTCGTGTCTCATTACGGAGACTCTACAATCCCCAACGCCACCATCTTCTTATACAAAGTTGACCGCCCCAAGCCCAACCGCGCCGCCGCTTCAACAACCTTCCCGCCACATTGCGCGAGGGCAGCTTCAATCAACTGTCGATCAAACCGCTCCCGAGCCTCACTGAAAGTCTCATGCGCAACCGGCTCAATCGTTACAGGCGCCGCACGCGCTACCGGTGTGAGCGTACCAATCGCCGCGCGGATATCTGCGGCATTCAGCATCAAGTCATCACTGAGCAATGCTGCCCGCTCCAGCACGTTGCGCAGTTCACGAATATTCCCCGGCCAGGCATGTTGACCCAGCAGGTCCAAGGCTTCGCGGTTCAATTCGTGTTGACTGCGCAGTTCTTCCAGAATGGCTTCACTGAGAGCCGGGAGATCGTCGAGTCGATCACGCAGCGGTGGGACCTGGATCGGCAGCACGTTGAGGCGGTAATACAGATCGGCGCGAAATTCACCGCGTTTGATCGCGGCATCCAAATCCGTGGAGGTCGCGGCAATCACCCGCACATCGCTCTGGATCACTTCGTTGGAACCCACCGGCTCGAATTCTTTCTCCTGCAGTACCCGCAGCAGTTTGCTTTGCAGTGGCAACGGCATGTCGCCGATTTCATCGAGAAACAGGGTGCCGCCCTGGGCAATTTGCAACTTGCCGGCGCGGCCCTTGCGATCGGCGCCGGTAAACGCGCCGGGCGCGGTGCCGAAGAATTCCGCTTCCAGCAACGATTCGGGAATCGCCGCGCTGTTGATGCTGACAAAGGCCTTGTGTGCGCGCGGCGAAGCGCTGTGGATCGCCTGAGCCAGCAGCTCTTTGCCGGTGCCGGTTTCACCGAGCAGCAACACCGGGGACTCGGCGCTGGCACTGCGTCGAGCGCGGCGTTTGACTTCGAGGCTGGCGGCGCTGGTGCCGATAAAGTGTGCGAAGTTGTACTTGGTCTGCCGCGCTCGCAGCAGCGAGCGGGTGGAGGCCAGTTCTTCCTGCATGCTCATGTAGCGCTTGAGCATCGGCGAGAGGCTGCGTAATTCATCGAACAGCGCAAACCCGATGGCGCCGATCACCACGCCGGCGTCGTCATGAATCGGCAGGCGCATCACCACCAATGGTTCTTTGGGGGTGTCCTGCATATCGAGCAAAATCGGCCGACCAGTGCGCACCACCTCGCGCAACAGACTGCCGGGGATCACGCTTTCGCAGGCCTTGCCGATCGCCACTTCCGCCGATTCCAGGCCAAAGCGCCGTGCGTAGCGCTCGTTCATCCAGACGATGTTGGCATCGCGGTCGACAATCACCGTGCCTTCGCTGGACTGCTCGATGATCTCGAACAACGAACGGATGGCCAGCAGGCGAACGCGCTGGTAGTCCTTGAGGCTTTCGGTGGTGTTCATCTTTTGTTCCCAAATGGATGAGCTGTGCCGGCATTTTCGGATGCCTCGGATGCCGGCGGCCATTATGCCGGTGGATCGTTATATCGGCATCTGCCGAAGGTCATTGCTGAGATGCAACGGTGAAAAATGGTGTGTAGCCGTTCGTCGGATATGGCGCCTACCTGTAATTTCTGACAGTTGTGCCCGATTCATTCGCGCTGCCAAATGGGTGCACCCGGCGCCGATACGTACGCTCGATCCAGCGCCATACCGCACGAAGGAGACTTCATATGACTACGGAAGAGTTATTGCCGGACGAGATTCTGGTAAAGGCCGGGAACATTCTGGCGCTGTCGCCGTTGTACATTCCGGGGCAGATTCCGCAAATCCATGATGCTGACGGAACGCCCAACGAGAATCGGGTTGGCGTCAACCGTAGCATGTGCACCTCCAATGCCGAGGGCTTACTGGTTGATGTACTGCCGTATCTGGGGGCTACAGAGGGAGACAACATCCGCATTTACTCCAGTCTGGATCCGATCGCATTGCTGTCATTCAATCTGGCGGCGGGTCAGGAAAGTAAAACCTCCCACGTATTCTTGCCGGGGCACCGGCTCAAACAGGGCTTCCAGTTTTTCCGGCATGAGGTGATGCGCAACAGCCAGAACGTTGGGGACTCCACACCGCTTGAAGTTTTCGTCCGTTTTTTGATGCCGGGCGGCACGGATCCGGAGCCGGATCGTCCCGGGCACTACCGGTTGCTGGCGCCAAAGTTGCTCAATGTGCCTGCCGGGGGAATCACCAGAGAACTGGCGGAGTCGGCTGAAGGGGTGCAATTCGCCATTCCTGCTTATCTGAACATGCGTCAATTTGACGTAATTAGCGTGAGTTACGGTGGGGTCTTCTTTTACACCACCGTGCTGCCCGAGCAGGTTGGCAAGGAAATCCGGGGCAAAATACTGCCGGAAGTCATCATGAAAGCCGGCAACGGCGATCACATCTTTATTTATCGCCCACGCGATCAAGTGCATAACCTTACCAGTGACTGGTCATTGCGTATTTCGGTGTATGCCGAGGTGACTCCGGATCTGTTGCGTCCGGTGATTCTGGATGCGGTGCAAGTCGATCCGGATACAGGCGAATTGTTTTATGACCTCGCCACGCTGGGCAGCAAGAATATTCAGGTGGACGTGGTCACGCGCCCGGTTACCTTCGACCTGGGAGATACTGTCAAGCTGTCGGTCTCCAGCATCAAGAGTGGCGTTGAGACTGTGGTGTTCACCGAGTCCAAACCCGTTACCCAGATCAACAGCACCGTGCGCTTTTTCATGCCCAACGTCACGGTTGTGCAGTTGGCCAGAGAGCACATTTATTTCCGCTATGAACTGACCGAAAAAAGCACGGGCGATACCCGGCGCTCGAGCCGAACCACCGTGTGGCTGAAGGGCCGCGCGGTGAACCTGCCGGCACCGAAAATCCTTCCGATCAATGGTGTTGTGGTCGATCCTGCCAAAGCTGCGACCGGCATCGTTTCACCCCATGCCGGGATAGTCGCGCAAACGTGGTTGCACTTTTACGCGATGGGCATTGCGCCGGGTGGAGTAGTGCACCTGTTCGATAGCGGACGGCGTATCAGCAGTTCGCAGGCCACCCGCGACATGACGTTTCCGCTGTCCGTGGCATTCCTGTCGAAGATCGATGGCGGGCCGCTCGAGGTGCATCACAAGGTGGGCACCAGCAAGGACGATCCATTGGCGGCCGAATCCTTGCGCCACTCGGTACGGGTCGGCGAACCCAGGCCCGACTTGCAGGCTGCCATCGTGGTGGATGAGCTGGACGGGGTACTGGATCCCGAACAACTGCCTCCCTTCTCGGACGCGGAGGTTCAGGTTCTACCGTTCCAGGACATGAAGGGTCACACCGTTTACCTGTGGTATCAGTCGGATAATCCGCTGGATTCACAGCGCAACGACGACTCCATTGACATCGATGATCGCGATCTCGATATCCCGGTGTCGTTTTACCTGCCCCTGGACTTCCTCAAGGCAAACGTGGGTTACAAACTGACGATCGGTTACTCGGTCGAACCTACCAATGGATCCGGCACGGAGCGCTTCGGGGCCAATACGTTAGTGGCGATTGGCGCAAGTGCGAAGCAGCCATTGCCTGTACCGAAGGTATTGGAGGCCAATGATGCAGGTGTTCTGAATCCGGGGGACACGGCCAGCAAAGGGGCGTCGGTGGTCATTGATGACGCCGACCTTAAATTTGGCGATTACATCAAGTTGAAGTGGGATGGCGACGCACAGGACGGAGACTATCAGTGGGGGGAGTCCATTTCGTTCAATGGTGAAGGAAAGCCCTTCACCCATCAGGTCCCTCAAAAGTATGTGCTGGCCAATCAGGACCTGGGTATCCGGGTGTCTTATTCGGTGGAGCGCGACGCCGGGGGCGAGCAGCCTTCCGATGTGCTGGTATTGAGCGTGCAGCGCGCGGTACTGCCACTGCCTGCGATCAGCGAAGCGACGGGCCCCAACCGCGATCAGATCAACCCTGACGACGTGCCTGCCGATGGGGCCAACGCCCGGATCGGGATTACCGCGCAACTCAAGGAAGGTGACGTTGTTACGCTGATGCCCAGCGGTGCACCCGCAATCATCAGGACGGTTTTCAAGACTGATGAAGGGCGGGAGCTGATCATGAAAATTCCGCGCTCTTTCATCGAACGGCAAAATGGCGCAAATTTTACTCTGAGTTACACCATCAAACGCAAGGCAAACGGTGCGGATGAACCATCAGGCTTCAAGAACTTCGATGTTCGTCGCGTGATCGGTTCCGGCAAATTGAAGGTCATGGGGGCGCGGCATAACTCCAATACCTATCGTTCCTCCAGTGCGCCGTGCCTGATGTGGGCATTGAATGCCCAGACCCTCCAGCCGATGTTGTCGGAGTGGCGATATGTTGGCGATGCGGCCTGGATTGCCGGCACCCAGTTCATCGATACCGACTCCTCCCGGTCACTACAAGTACGCTCCTCCACCGAGCAAGTGACCCTCAATCCAGTCAATGTGTGTGGCAACGGCGTAGACGCCAACGTCAGCGGCGCCGCAGCAGTTGTCGTGCTGCGCGACGCTCGAGTGTCAGGCGGGGGCGGCTTGGGTGGACGTGATCTCGCCGGATTCGGCAATGCCTCCTACGGTGGCAACATTCCTCCGGTGTATCTGATCCTGGAGAATTTGCAGGGCGTATTTTGTTCCGGCGGTGCGTTTGTAGCACTTAGCAGAGAGGGTGTTGCGCTGCCGTTCGGCGAAGCGGGCAGTGGCGGCAATATGGGCGCGGTCAACCCTAACGGATTCAAAACCCTCGCCAGCAACAGTTACGCATTTTTCGGGCTGACCACTACCGGTGAGGTGCGGTGCTGGGGCAATGCATCGTACGGTGGCACGCTGCCCGCGGGCGGACTGAGTAATATCAAGCGTGTGTTCAACGGTGGCCTGGCGTTCTGTGCCGAGCGGATGGATGGCAGCATCACAGCTTGGGGCCATGGCGTTGTGGCCAGTCCGGTTCCTGGCGTCAATAACGTAGAGCGAATCATCTGTTCCTATCAGGCATTCGCGGGTATCACCCAGACGAAACGGCTGTTCGCGTTCGGCGTTGCAGGCTTCGGCGGCACGCTTCCTGCCGAAATCGCCAACCGCACCGATATCCAAAGGCTTTGCTGCGCCAATGCACGTGCCTTTGTGGCACTCACCAGCGCAAAGAATGTCGTTGCCTGGGGTGAGGCCGGCTACGGGGGCAATCTCAATGCCTTTCCCGGAATCGCCGCACTGCGTTTTGTCGATGTTGCCTCCACTTGGCATGCGTTCGCAGGAATCACTGAAAACAACCGCGTGGCTGCCTGGGGAACAGCGCCAGCGGGTGACGTGCCAGCGCAGATCGCTGCGCTCACCAACGCCATCCAGGTAGTCGGAACCTCTCATGCCTTTGCGGTGCTATGTGCTGACGGACGTGTCTTTGCGTGGGGCAACGCAACGCTCGGCGGTGATACCTCACCGGTCGCCGCACAACTGGTTAACGTCGTCGCCATTTACACCAACTCGCACGGGTTCATCGCGCTGACATCCGACAAGCGCGTGGTCACGTGGGGGCAAGCGACCGGCATCGGTGGCGCTGCCGGCCTTAACGGCTTCGTCTCCTATATCGACGGCACTGCTTCGGCAATGGATGCAGTAAACGTCGAAGCGAACGAGACAGCCGAGTCTCAATAAAACCATTCGAACTGCTCGACACTCGACGCCTCGTGAGGGCGCCGAGTGTCTGATCGACTCTGAGGTGACTGAAATGCTCGAAGAAAACACTGGTGTTCTGGCAACGCTTCCCGAACCGACAGTTGACGGTGTACTTGATGGCACCCTCGATCCGCAGGCGCTGGAGCCGAGAACAGCCGTACGCCTGCGCGTGTATGCCGGGATGAAGTCCAACGATGAAATTCATCTGTACATCACCCCGCAGGGCACCCCGCAAAAGCTGATCGACAAGATCAAAATCAGGGCGAATCAGGGTGCCAACCCGCCTTTCTTCCTTGTCGACTCGAGCGTGTTTGCGCAATACCTGGGCGGCTTCATAGGGGTGAGATACGAGGTCTGGTTCGGTAATCAACGGCTGCACACGTCCCAGGAGCTGCACCTGGAAATCAAGGCCGGTTTTGAAGGCGAGCACACGCTGGATCTGAGTACCTCCAATTACGTGGTGATGACCGGCAAGCCGCCCGTGGATCCGCCGGCCTTCAGCCGGTTTACCCGGGAGGCGACATGGGGCGTCGGCCCATATGACTACAGCACCAGCGATGCCAAGGTTGCCAGGGTGGTGGATCAGCAGGCAGAAGTTACGGCCACTGGCAATGGTACTTGCCTGATCAGCGCTACCGATAGCGTGGGTCAGACCAAAAAATATCAGCTGAATGTCAGAGGCATTGGTCAGTTGCATTTCCTGACGGCTACCGCCAACTGGACGGGTATGCGCGATGCCTGTTCGGTTGCCGGGTTGCAACCGCCTTCCTTGGCTCAACTGCGACAGTTGCTGAACATTTACAGCGCCAATGCCGGTTCGCGGACTGATTACTTCGGACGTTTGCCTTATCCGTTCTGGACCGGTGAAACCAACGGCGCCAATACCGCCTGGATCGTTGATCTGGACAAACCGGTGAACGACCCACTGGACCCTAATCCCACCTCCGCCGACCTGAGTGAGTTTCATCAGGTATTGGGTGTTTCGATGAGTTGAGTTTGCGCCGGGCGTAGCTCCGGGAGGGATTCCATGAACGTTTATCGTCTGCTGGTCAACAGCACGCTATTGCTTTGCCTGCAATTTGGCGGGTTGGCCTGGGCCGTCACCGGCCCGGAAGTCGCGCAGATCCTTAACAGTCGTTATGCAATCGACAACCCAAGGTGTTCGGGCGACACCGATCCCTACCACTGCAGTGGCGTGATGGTGCGGGGTTCACAAACAAGACCGGGACGTCCGTTCTGGATGCTCAGCTCCGAAGCGATTGGTGCCGGGTTCGAGCGATTTGCCTATCTGCGCAAAGACATCGCTCGGGATCCATCCTTGTTGCAAAACGGCTATGTGTTCACCGATAAATTTACGGCGCTGGGGCTGGGTAAAACACTGGAGGTCTCGCAGCCGGACTTGAGCGCGGAAGTGCGGGTCAGAAACTGGAGCGAGCAGGCGCCGCAATCGATACCGGTCGAGGGGTTGTTTTACGACCGCAGCTGGCCCACGAGCTTGCTGGCGGCACAGCGCGATCAACGTGATTTTTTTCAGTCGACGGGTACGTGGTTGCCCATCCTACGCCTGGACCTCAGAGACGCAAGTCAACAGGTTTTCGGCTTTAACCAGCAGGATCAACTGTATGCGGGCTATCAAGTGGCAGCCCGCTTGAACGCGCGGTATCGCGATACTGCCGTTACGTGTCGAGATGGGCGTGCAGCCTTTTACTGCAACGGTGTGTTGATTCGCGGTACGGCCGCGTCGACGCAGTTTCATGCCTGGAATCCCAGCCCCAACTCGGTAGGCCGCAATGGGGTGTCGTTTTCTTGGGCAAGAGCTGATGTCGGGATGGTGCAGATCGCCGGTAATCAGGGATTGATCTTCAAGGAGTCGTCGGCACCGACGCCCTATGACGCCGCATTGCGTTGCATTTACCCCACCAATGCCGGTACCAGCGGGATTCCCAACAGCTGCCGCATCTATTGCGACGTGCTCGGTGTGACCACGGTGGCCGCCTATCGAGCGCAGGGCGGCACGTGTGCCTTCAACGTCACACCCCCACAGGTTCAGTTGAGCATCGACGTGCGCAACCGCAATCCGGCCTGGAACGAAATCATCATCGCCGCCTGGCCGCAGAACATTCCTGGGCAGTTGCCGCTCGAAGCGATTTTTGTGGTGGCCGGCACTGCGGGGCTGCAGGACGCCCAGTTCATCCAGCGTGATTTCTATCAACAAACGACTCGCACGGTCCCGGTTGTCCGTGTCGCGCTCAATGCAGCCAATGGCATTCCTTTTTCGTACGAGCCTTCGGATCAGGGTGCGCCGTAGGCCCGGAGCATCATCCTCAACGAGTATTTCCAGGGAGGGACCGTCATGAGTTTCAGACAAGGGATCGCAATGCGTTTCGCCTGGCTGTTAATGATTCTGTTCACTGCTCAGAGTGCGTGGGCGGTCACCGGGCCGGAAGTCGCACAACTGCTCAATGCCCGTTATCGGCTGACATCTGATGTCTGTGCTGGTGCCACACCCGTGTACTTTTGTAGCGGAGTGCTGGTTCGTCGTTCGCAGAATCCAGCGAGCGTAGCCTTCTGGAAACTGAGTGCCGAGGCCGTCTCCTCTGGTGTGGAGCGATTTGATTACTTGCGGCTGGATCGGGTTTCGGTCGAGACAGGTCTGCCCAACGGATTTGTGCTGGAGGATGTGTTCACGGCCATTGGCATAGGCAAAGAACTTGAGGTCAACGCCGCAGCCCCGGATGCGCAAGCATTGGTCAAGATTTGGGATGAAGCGGCACCGACTCGAATACCGTTGAAGGCGCTGTTCTACAACTTGGGTGTCACAGGTACGCTTCGCGCAGCTCAAAAAGACCAATTGGCCTACTTTCAGGCCGCGGGAGAGTGGCTACCGATCCTGCGACTGCAGCGTGATGATGTGCAACAAACCCTGTTCGGGTTCAACCAGGCAGATCAACTGTATGTCGGTTATCAAGTGGCTGCGCGATTGAACGCGCGGTATGCCGATACAGCGCCGGTCTGTCGGGATGGGCGTGCGGCGTATTATTGCAATGGTGTACTGATCCGGACGACGGATCAGTCGACGGCGTTTCATTCGTGGAATCCGAGTCCGGGATCGGTACGCGGCAATGGTGCATCGTTCAGCTATCTACGAGCCGACGCCGGTGTAAGCAGATTCTACAAATCCCAGGGGTTTGTCATTCGTGAGCAGGCTGCTCCCACCGGAAATCCCATGCGTTTACGCTGTGCCTACCCCTATGACGCCGGCACCGGTGGCAGTGCAGATGTTTGCAGGACGCACGGCGGACTTTGCAGTGAGTTGGGGGTGACAAGTGTCCAGGCGTGGGTGGCTAGGTACAGTGCTCGCGTCAACGGTTCGTGTGCATTTGATCTGGATCCACAGCAATTTCAACTGAGTATCGATGTGCGCCAGAATCGCGGGGACTTTTACGGCTGGAACGAATTCATGGTCGCTGCGTGGCCGCAGAATAATCCGACGCAACTGCCCATTGAAGCCTTCTTCTGGAACGTGCAGGCGCTTGTTCCGGGAGGTGGTTTGAGTGGCGCTCAATATGATCAGAAGGACTATTTTCAGGTGACCGGTCGCTATATACCGATCCTGCGCGCGACGCTCGGTGCCGCCGCAGGGCAGGTGTTTGTCTTCAACCCTCTGGAGCAGGGCGTGCAGTAGGCCTACCGTGGATGCGCCGCCGCCAACAGCTCCTTGGTATACGGATGCTGCGGCGAATCGAACACGTCGTGGCTGGCACCGCTTTCCACGACTTTTCCGTCCTTGATCACGATCATGTCGTGAGCCAGGGCGCGGACCACCGCCAGGTCGTGGCTGATGAACAGGTAGGTCAGGCCATGTTTTTCCTGAAGCTGGCGGAGCAGGGCGACCACTTGTTTTTGCACCGTGCGATCCAGTGCCGAGGTCGGTTCGTCCAGCAGGATCAGCGCCGGTTTCAGCACCAGCGCCCGGGCGATGGCGATGCGTTGGCGTTGGCCGCCAGAAAACTCGTGCGGGTAGCGATGGCGACTTTGCGGGTCGAGGCCGACTTCCTCCAGCGCCCGAATTACCTCGGCTTTGCATTCGTCAGCCGTCAACTGGCTATGCACCTCAAGGCCTTCACTGATGATCTGCGCCACGGACATCCGCGGGCTGAGGCTGCCGAACGGGTCCTGGAACACCACCTGCATTTTCTTGCGCCACGGCCGCAGCTGTTTTTGCGTCAGGCCGTCCAGCGCTGCACCCTGAAAGCGAATGCTGCCTTCGGAATCGAGCAGGCGCAGGATTGCCTGACCCAGCGTCGACTTGCCTGAACCGGATTCGCCCACAATGCCCAGCGTCTTGCCGCGCTGAATGTTGAGGCTGATGCCGTCCACGGCCTTCAGGTAGGTCTTGCGCTGAAACAGCCCGCCACTGAGGGCGAACTGCACCCGCAAGTCATTTACCTCAAGCACGTTCTCGCGCTCGTCCCGGGGCAGCGCTTCACCTTCCGGTTCGGCATTCAGCAAGACGCAGCTGTAAGGATGTTTCGGTTCGGTAAACAGCGTTTCGCAAGGTGCCTGCTCGACGATTTCCCCGGCCTTCATCACGCAGACTCGTTGGGCAATGCTGCGCACCAGATTGAGGTCGTGGCTGATCAGCAGCAGCGACATGCCGAGACGCTGTTGCAGGGATTTGAGCAGCAGCAGGATCTTGCGCTGCACTGTCACGTCCAGCGCGGTGGTCGGTTCGTCGGCGATCAGCAACTCCGGTTCGCAGGCCAGGGCCATGGCGATCATCACCCGTTGCCGCTGGCCGCCGGACAATTGATGGGGATAGGCCTTAAGCCGCTCTTTGGGTTTCTGAATGCCGACCAGATGCAGCAACTCGAGTATCCGCGCTTGCGCCGCTTTACCGGCCAGGCCCTTATGCAGCAGCAGGGTTTCGCCGATCTGCTTTTCAATGCTGTGCAATGGGTTGAGCGAGGTCATGGGCTCCTGGAAGATCATCGCGATGCGGTTACCCCGCAGTTCTCGCAACACCTTGGCCGGGGCGCCGACCAGCTCCCGGCCACGGTAGCGAATACTGCCCGTGGTTTCGGTGCCGGTCTCGGGCAGCAGTTGCAGGATCGAGTGAGCGGTCACCGATTTGCCGCAGCCCGACTCGCCCACCAGCGCCAGGCATTCGCCAGGGCGGATGTCCAGGCACAGATTGCGCACCACGGTCTGGCCACTGAAGGCGACGCGCAGGTCACGGATTTCGATCAGGTTGTTACTCATATCAGTAGTCCGCATCACGATCGGGGATCAAAGGCATCACGCAACGCCTCCCCGATAAACACCAGTAAAGAAAGAATCAGCGCCAGGGTGAAAAACGCCGTCAATCCCAGCCACGGCGCTTGCAGGTTTTGTTTACCCTGACCGATCAACTCGCCCAACGATGCACTGCCGGCGGGCATGCCGAAACCGAGAAAGTCCAACGCTGTGAGGGTGGAGATCGCTCCGGTCAGAATGAACGGCAGGTAGCTCAGGGTCGCGTTCATCGCGTTGGGCAGAATGTGCCGGACGATGACTTTTCGGTCGGTCAAGCCCAGCGCCCGGGCTGCTTTGACGTATTCCAGGTTGCGTCCGCGCAGGAATTCGGCGCGCACCACGTCCACCAGGGCCAACCAGGAAAACAGCGCCATGATCCCCAGCAGCCACCAGAAATTAGGCTCAACGAAACCCGACAGGATGATCAGCAGGTACAGCACCGGCAGCCCCGACCAAACCTCCAGCAACCGTTGACCGATCAGGTCGACCCAGCCGCCGTAGTAGCCTTGCAGGGCGCCGGCAGCGATGCCGATCAGTGCACTGACAAACGTCAGCATCAAGGCAAACAGGATCGACACCCGCGCACCGAAAATCACTCGGGCCAACACGTCCCGCGCCTGGTCGTCGGTGCCCAGCCAGTTAACCTTCGTCGGAGGACTTGGCGTCGGTTGATTGAGGTCATAGTTCGGTGTGTCGTCGCTGAAGGGGATCGGCGGGAACAGCATCCAGCCACCGTCCTGGTGAATCAGCTTCTGCACATAATCGCTGCGGTAGTCGGCCTGGAACGGCAGCTGGCCGCCAAATTCCTGCTCGGTATGACGCTTCAGTGCCGGGAAGTAGAGTGAGCCCTGATAGCTGACGATCAGCGGCTTGTCGTTGGCAATCAGTTCGCCACCGAGGGTCAACAGGAACAGGCCAACAAACAACCACAGCGACCACCAGCCACGACGGTTTTTCTTGAAACGCTCGAAACGACGACGACCTAACGGCGAGAGCTTGAACATCAGGCGTTCCTCGCGGCGAAGTCGATACGCGGGTCGACGAGGGTGTAGCAGAGGTCGCCGACCAGTTTTATCAAGAGACCGAACAGCGTGAAGATGAACAGCGAACCGAATACCACCGGGTAGTCCCGGGAAACCGCGGCTTCGTAACTCATGCGACCCAGGCCGTCGAGGGAGAAGATCACTTCGATCAGCAGGGAACCGGCGAAAAATACGCTGATAAACGCCTGGGGAATCCCCGAGACCACCAGCAGCATGGCATTGCGAAACACGTGACCGTAGAGCACTCGGCGTTCGCTCAGGCCCTTGGCGCGGGCGGTGACCACGTACTGGCGTGTGATTTCATTGAGGAAGGAGTTCTTGGTCAGAATGGTCAGCGTGGCGAACCCGCCGATCACCAGCGACGTTACAGGCAATACCAAGTGCCAGAAGTAATCGGCGATTTTGCCCACGGTCGACAGCGATTCGAAGTTGTCCGAGACCAGCCCCCGCACCGGGAACCAGTTCAGCGAGGTACCGCCGGCGAAGACCACGATCAGGAACATCGCGAACAGGAACGCCGGCATGGCGTAACCGATGACGATCGCGGTACTGCTCCAGATATCGAAATGGCTGCCGTGGTGCACGGCCTTGCGGATGCCCAAGGGAATCGACACCAGGTAGGTGATCAGCGTCGCCCAGAGACCAAGGGAAATGGTCACCGGCATTTTTTCCAGGATCAGATCGGTGACGGTCGCGCCGCGGAAAAAGCTCTTGCCGAAGTCCAGGCGCGCGTAACTGGTGAGCATCAGCCACAGGCGTTCGTGCGCCGGCTTATCGAAGCCGTATTGCTTTTCGATGTCCTTGATCAGTTGCGGGTCGAGGCCGCGACTGGATCTGGAGGTGTCGGACATGCGTTCGCCGGAACCGCCGCCGACACTCGCGCCGCCGATGCCTTGCAATTGCGCGATGGCCTGTTCCACCGGGCCGCCCGGCGCGGCCTGGACGATGATGAAGTTGACCAGAAGAATAATCACCAGCGTCGGAATGATCAGCAACAGTCGCCGCAGTATGTAAGCCCACATCAGTGCGGCCCTCCGGGTTTGCCACGGCTGATTTGCTCAGCGGTCATCTGTTGGTTGGTCAGCGGCGTGGTGCTGATTTCCCACCAGCTCTCGATGGCTTCGTCATTGCTCGCTTGCTCGTTGGGCCTGCCGAAACGATTCCACCACACGGTGGAGCTGCCCGGCGGGTAATAGTTGGGAATCCAGTAGTAGTTCCATTGCAGTACCCGGTCCAGCGCGTGGGCGTAGTGCAGCATTTCGGGTTGGGTGGTGGCGCGAATCAGTCCGGCGATCAGTGTGTCGACCGCCGGATTTTTCAACACCATGTAGTTATTGGCACCAGGGTCGTTGGCCGAGACCGAGCCGAAGTAATTGAGCAATTCACCCCCGGGCGATGTCGTGACCGGGTAGCCGGTGACGATCATGTCGTAGTCGCGGCTCATCAGGCGATTCACGTATTGGGACGAGTCGATGCGGCGGATGTTCATGTCGATGCCGATCTGCTTCAGGGTGCGCTTATAAGGCAGCAGCAATCGGTCCATGCCGTTCTGGCTGACCAGGAAAGTGAAACTCAATGACTTGCCTTCGGCGTTGATCAGTTGATCGCCATCGGGTTTCCAGCCGGCCTGTTCGAGCAAATCGAGTGCCTGCAACTGTTTGTCGCGTATCACGCCACTGCCATCGGTTTTCGGTGCCTGGAAAACCTGGGTGAAAACATCGTCGGGGATCTGCCCGCGCAGCGGTTCTAGAATCGCCAGTTCGCCGGCGTCCGGCAGTTGTCGGGCGGCGAGGTCGGTGTTGGAAAAGTAGCTCTGCTGGCGGATGTACATATCGCGCATCATCTGCCGGTTGCTCCACTCGAAATCCCAGAGCATGGCCAGTGCCTGACGCACTCGACGGTCCTGGAACAGTGGGTTTTGCAGGTTGAACACAAAGCCCTGAGCCGTTTGGGGAGCTTGCGTTGCCAAATGCGCCTTTTGCAGGCGCCCGTCGCTCAGGGCCGGGCTGTCGTAGCCAATGGAGTAACCGGTGGCGGAGAATTCTCGGTTGTAGTCGTAGGCACCGCCACGCAGGACCTGGCGGGCGACGTCGGTATCCCCGAAGTACTCAATGCTGAAACGATCGAAGTTGTAGAGGCCGCGGCTGACCGGTAGATCCTTGCCCCACCAATCGGCATTGCGCTCGAAGGTGATGCTGCGACCGGAGTCGACTTTGCTCACCCTGTAGGGGCCGCTGCCCAACGGTGGCTCGTAACCGCCACCATTGGCGAAGTCGCGAGTCTTCCACCAATGCTCGGGAAACACCGGCAAGGTCGCGATATCGAGGGGCAGGGTACGGTTTTCATTGCTTTTCAAGTCGAACCGAACCGTCAGGGGTGATTCCACTTCGACGCCTTTGACGTCGGCAAACTGGGTCCGATAACGCAGGCTGCCCTGGGTCATCAACAGGTCGAAGGTGTAGCGCACGTCTTCGGCGGTGATCGGTTTGCCGTCCGCGAAACGGGCCTTGGGGTTCAGGTAGAAGCGCAGGAACAAACCGTCGTCCGAGCGCTCCATCTTCTGTGCCACCAGACCGTACACGGTGTAAGGCTCGTCCAGCGAACGCTGGGCGAGGGGTGAGTAAAGCAGGCCATCGATCTGTGTGACGCCAATGCCTTTGTCGATGTAAGGCAACATATGATCGAAATGACCGATTTCGATCGCCGAGCGGCGCATTGTGCCGCCCTTGGGGGCTTGCGGGTTTGTGTAGGCAAAATGACTAAAGCCGGCAGGATACTTCGCCGGTTCACCGTACACGGTCAACGCATGTTGCGGTGCTGCAGTCACACCGGTGACGCTCAACAACAGGGCCAAAGCCGTGAACAATAAAGTAGGGAACGCCAGTCGCATTGTCAGCCTTAGAGCCGGGTGGTCAATAACCGCAATTTGTACGCTAGCGGCGCGTCCCTCGCCACTCGTATCACGCATCCGAAACACAACGGCCCACCAAAAGGCGGGCCGTTGTGCAGAAAACTTAAGGCTTGATCAGTCCTGACGGCTGGTCACTTCCAGCAGGTGGTAACCGAACTGGGTCTTGACCGGGCCTTGCACCACGTTGATTGGTGCGCTGAAGACCACGGCGTCGAATTCCTTGACCATCTGGCCTGGACCGAACGAACCCAGATCACCGCCCTGGCGGCTGGACGGGCAAGTGGAGTTGGCTTTGGCGACTTCGGCGAAATCAGCGCCGCCTTCGATTTGGGCTTTCAATTCGTTGCACTTGTCTTCGCTGGCAACGAGGATGTGACGGGCAGTGGCTTTAGCCATGGTGAAATACTCCTTTCAATGTTCAGTAAAGTGCGGAGCCTACCGGATTCAGTGGTCTATTTCTTCTCAAAGTTCCGTACAGACTATGCAGACCGGTACGGTATTCCTTTATAGGCCGGCATTTCTCAGGCGCTCCGCATGCTGCACATACAGGGCAATCGGGTCGATGCCCTTGCGCAGCGGACCGGCGGTCTGGCTAAGGCTGTCCAGATGATCCATCGGGTAGTCGGACCGGATGACTTTGCCCAAATGGGAGCTGTAGCGGCCAACCAGGCCGTCGTTCTGCTCGGGCTCGGTGGTGAAGTATAGGGAAAAGGCGCGGAGGAACCCGTGCAGCGGACTCAGAGCATCAAGCCCTTTATTGAGGATGTCGCCCTGCAGGGTGCCGCTCCAGGAGTAATAACGTACGCCGTCGACCAGTTCGCGACCCTTGCCACCCCAGGTTTTCGGCAAGCCCTGAGGGTACTTGTCATTGAACGCGCCTACACCTTCGGTGGTCAGGGCATTCAGAGCGGCGATGGCGTTCTGCGGCAGGTGACGGTGGCCGCTGAGCAACGATAGAAAGTCTGCAAACAACGTTGCAACTGTCGAGGCGACGTGTTCCGGCAGGCGCCCGGGCGTCAGCGCCTTGCGCAAGAAGTCGGCCAGCTCCGAGCCGTGATTCGGGCCGCTGACGGACGTCACCGATGCGATGACCTCCGGCGCTGTCGCTGCCGCGTAACGTACAGCGAGTGCGCCTTGGCTGTGGCCGATCAGGTTGACTTTGTTCGCACCGGTTCCTTCCAGTACGCGTTCGATCTGCGCCCGAAGCTGGTCGCCGCGGACTTCATTGCTATGGGTCGCCGACACGTGCGGGATAAACACTCTTGCGCCTGCACTCCTGAGGGCCTGCTTGACGTCATGAAAGAGTTCGACCTTGCCGATGCGGTCGAAGCCGAAGAGCCCGTGGACCAACAGGATCGGATACTGAGTAGTTGCATTCCGTAGCATGTTCTTTCCTTTTTCACAGTCGTTCAGAGGTGTGTTGATGGGCTCACTCTAAAGCACACCCGCTGTTCGACGTTGTATGAAAAAGCCGCTGTATCTTGATGAAAACGGAATAGAAAATGTACGAAAGTTCGAAAGTAGATGAGGCCTTGGTCGGAATATTTGGACATCTTTTTATCTGTAACAGAGCGTTTTACCGCGATGGCCTACTTCGGGAACACCCTTTGCCTGTTGATAGTGTCTCGATTCCGACGTCCAGTCCTCGATGGGAGGACTGGACGATGGGTTTACCCTCACGCCGATTGCTGATCCCTGCTCTGCGCTCTGAGCCGGTCGGCTGCCTGGCGCAACAATAATTCCGTCCCGCTCCAGCCAAGGCAGCCGTCCGTGACTGACACGCCGTAACGCATTGAATGGCCCAGCGGTTGGCAGCCTTCGAACAGGTGACTCTCGATCATCATGCCGATCAGTGATCGATCACCTTGCAAGCGCTGTTCAAGCACATCGTTAAACACCGCTGGCTGACGCAGCGGGTCTTTGCCGCTGTTGGCATGGCTGCAGTCGACCATGATCCGGGCCGGGATCTTCAGTTTGGTCAAATCGCTGTTCACCCGGGCGACGCTGTCGCGGTCGTAGTTCGGCCCGCGGTGTCCGCCACGCAGCACCAGGTGGGTGTCGGGATTGCCCGGTGTCTGAATGATTGCCGGATGACCCTGGCTGTCGACCCCGAAATGGCGATGCGGATGGGCGGCAGAGCGCATGGCGTCGCTGGCCACACCGACACCACCGTCGGTGCCGTTCTTAAAGCCGACCGGCATGCTCAGGCCGCTGGCCATTTCACGGTGGATCTGCGATTCGGTGGTGCGAGCGCCAATGGCGACCCAGCTCAGCAGGTCGTCGAAGTAGCCGGCAGCCATCGGTTGCAGCAGTTCGGTGGCAATCGGCAATCCCAGGCGGAGCATTTCGCGCATCAACTCGCGGGACAACGTCAAACCGCCCGCCATGTCATCGCTGCCATCCAGGTGGGGATCGTAGGCCAGGCCTTTCCAGCCGATGGTGGTGCGGGGTTTTTCGACGTAGGCGCGCATCACCAGCAGCATTTCATCGCTGACGTCGGCGGCGAGGCGGGCGAGGTTGCTGGCGTATTCGAGGGCGGACTGAGGATCGTGAATCGAGCAGGGGCCGACGATGACCAGCAGACGGGAGTCTTCACCGTTGAGGATCGCGCGAACCGCTTGGCGGTGGGCGGCGACTTGCTGGCTCAGGACGTTGCTGAGTGGCAATTGCTGTTTGAGTTGCAATGAGCTGGGCAGACGCTGGGTCAGCGCTTCATTGGCAGGGCTCAAGGTGGACAGCGGCAGAGCGGAGACGGACGAGTTCATATTCGGGCTTCCTGGGCTGGCGGCGGGTTCGTTCCCGCGCGCTCGGCCCTACTGGGGTGTTCGACAATTGGCCGGATTGGCCGCGTGTGTGTGCTTGCCACCTGTGGGGGACCGATCGGAGGTGGCAGGCTGTCCCGAGCGGAGGCTGCTAAATCGCCAGGCGGTAAAACTGTCGTAACGGTAATAAGTGGCGTAGTTCATTTTTGAATCCTCTGGTTGTCTGGTGTGTCGCTAAAAATGTGCGGGGCTGAAAAAACAAAACCCCCGGTCGGGAAGCCGACCGGGGGTTGAGAATTCTCTGGTGGCGACCCGTTTAAAGTGGGCGCCGTGTGGGTATCAGGCGCGCCAGTGGCTAAACCAATACCCAAAATAAAAGCTGACCGGAGCACAAACGTCATTCACCCGGGCAGCCGACACCGAGCGCAAGGCGCTGACGGTATGAAGCTGTGAGAGGGCGTTGAGCATGATTTGTCTCCGATGAGTGCACCGAGCTTACTCGAGGCCGGTACGTGGATTCAATCAGAAAATGCTATCGATCACCGGAGGCGTTTTCTATCGCTTGAGTGCGTCGCCGGTTGTGACACACTTTGTGCTTTGCATATATGCAACGTCACAAGGACGAATCATGACGCCACTGATCATCGCCGCTGCTCAATCGATCTCCATCGCCGGTGACCTTGCCGCAAACATTGTGTGGCATCAGCGCTTCATGCAAGTTGCCGCTGAGCAGGGTGTGCAATTGCTGGTGTTCCAGGAGTTATCGCTGACCGGGTACGAGCGTGGACTTGCGGCTGAATTGGCCATTGCGCCAGACGCCGAGGTTCTGCAACCGCTACGGGATTTCGCGCGGGAAGTCGGTGTGACGACAGTCGTCGGGATGCCGATTCGCCTGTCGCAGGATTCGCCCGTATTGATTGGGGCGCTGGCGTTGGGCGCTGATGGATCGCTCGGGATCTACAGCAAGCAATATCTGCATCCAGGCGAGGAAGTGGCATTTGCACCGGGAACCGGCGGTTCGACCCTGACGATCGGTGGCGATACGGTCGCGTTGGCAGTGTGCGCAGATTTCTCTCACGCCAGTCATGCCGCCGCGGCGGCGCAGCAAGGCGCCGATCTCTATGCGGCGGGCGTGCTGATCACGGAAAACGGCTACGCCCCGGATACCGCGTTGCTGCAAGGCTACGCCAGCGCTCATTCGATGACGGTCCTGATGGCCAACCATGGCGGTGCAACGGGTGGCTGGGAATCGGCAGGACGCAGCGCGATCTGGGCGTCGGACGGCTCGCTGGTTGCAGCCGCACCGGGTACAGGCAGCCTGATGGTCGTGGCTCGCCGCGATGCAGATGGCTGGAACGGGCAAATAGTGGCTGTTGCGGAGGCTTGATGGCATTTGAATTACGCCCGGCGGCGCTTCGGGACCTCGACTTCGCTCGTGATCTGACCCGCAAAAACATGCTGCGCTATTACATTCAGCACGATCTGCTGTGGCAGGACGAAGGTTTCGATGTTGGCTGGGCAGGGCGCGAGAACTGGTTGATTGTGCGCGGTGAGGCATTGGTGGGCTACGTCAGTCTGAGTCGTGATGCCAAAGCCCTGTACATTCGCGAGTTGCACGTCATCGAAGCGTTTCGAGGGCAGGGCGCCGGTTCCTGGACGATTGATCAGGTATTCGCCATGGCGTGCAAGGAACGGCGTCCGGCATTGCGTTTGACGGTTTTTGAAAATAATCCCGCGCAAGCGTTGTATGAGAGAAAGGGCCTGAAGGTGGTCGGCACGGACGAGTGTTTCCTGAGAATGCAGCGTGATATCGATGCCTCGCCTGGCTGAAACACGCATACGACAAGCCTTTCAAGATGTATTGAAACTTTTTATATGACGCTTGCCGCTAGGTCTGCCAGTTGCTTTTTGCTAAGGTGTCGGCAACCCAATAAGACCATATCGCGAGGTGTCTGCTTGATTAGGGTGCTAGTAGTCGATGATCATGATCTCGTTCGTACAGGCATTACACGAATGCTGGCTGACATCGATGGCCTGCAAGTAGTCGGCCAGGCTGAGTCAGGCGAAGAATCCTTGCTCAAGGCGCGTGAGTTGAAACCCGATGTGGTACTGATGGACGTCAAGATGCCAGGCATCGGCGGTCTTGAAGCCACACGCAAATTGTTGCGCAGTCATCCGGATATCAAAGTCGTCGCGGTCACCGTGTGCGAAGAAGATCCGTTTCCGACTCGGTTGTTGCAGGCCGGTGCCGCGGGTTATCTGACCAAGGGTGCCGGGCTGCCGGAAATGGTCCAGGCCATCCGCCTGGTGTTTGCCGGGCAGCGCTACATCAGCCCGCAAATTGCACAGCAACTGGCGATCAAATCCTTCCAGCCGACCAATGATTCGCCTTTCGACGCCTTGTCGGAGCGGGAAATCCAGATCGCGCTGATGATTGTCGGCTGTCAGAAGGTCCAGATCATTTCCGACAAACTGTGTCTGTCGCCAAAAACCGTGAACACTTACCGTTACCGCATTTTCGAAAAGCTTTCGATCAGCAGCGATGTCGAGTTGACGCTGTTGGCGGTTCGTCACGGCATGGTCGATGCCAGCCTCTGAAAATGACTGAAGTCTTCGATCCAAGCGCCTTTCTGTCGACGGTCAGTGGGCGTCCCGGTGTGTATCGCATGTTCGACAGCGAGGCACGCCTGCTCTACGTCGGCAAGGCCAAGAACCTCAAAAATCGCCTGTCGAGTTACTTCCGCAAATCCGGTCTTGCGCCCAAGACCGCGGCGCTGGTCGCGCGTATCGCCCAGGTCGAAACGACGATTACGGCCAATGAAACCGAAGCCTTGTTGCTTGAGCAGACGCTGATCAAGGAGTGGCGTCCGCCCTACAACATCCTGCTGCGCGACGATAAATCCTACCCCTACGTCTTTCTCTCGGATGGTCAGTTTCCACGCTTGAGCATCCATCGCGGTGCAAAAAAGGCCAAGGGCAAATATTTCGGCCCTTATCCCAGCGCCGGCGCCATTCGTGAAAGCCTGAGCCTGCTGCAGAAGACGTTTTTTGTTCGTCAGTGCGAAGAGAGCTATTACAAGAACCGCACGCGTCCTTGCCTGCAATACCAGATCAAACGCTGCAAGGCGCCCTGTGTCGGGCTGGTGGAGCCCGAGGTATACGCTGAAGACGTACGGCACTCGGTGATGTTCCTCGAGGGGCGCAGCAATGCGCTGACGGATGAGTTGTCCGCAGGAATGGAAGAGGCGGCGATCAATCTCGAGTTCGAACGGGCGGCCGAGTTGCGGGATCAGATTTCATTACTGCGCCGGGTCCAGGATCAGCAGAGCATGGAAGGCGGGACAGGCGATGTCGACGTGATCGCCGCGTTTGTCAATCCGGGTGGTGCCTGCGTTCATTTGATCAGTGTGCGCGGCGGGCGGGTGCTGGGGAGCAAGAACTTCTTTCCTCAGGTGGGTATTGAAGAGGACGTTTCTGAAGTCATGGCGGCGTTTCTCGGCCAGTACTTCATCAGCAGTCCCGAGCGCGACTTGCCGAGCGAACTGATCGTCAACGTGGTTCACGAAGACTTCCCGACACTGATCGCGGCCATCGATGAGCTGCGCGGTCGCGAATTGACCATCAGTTATCGGGTTCGTGGTACGCGAGCACGCTGGCAACAGTTGGCGGTCACGAATGCCGAGCAGGCACTGGGAGCGCGACTGGCTAACCGTCAACACGTTGCTGCACGTTTCGATGCCCTGGCGGAAGTGTTGAACCTGGATGAGCCACCACAGCGCCTGGAGTGTTACGACATCAGTCACTCCAGTGGTGAAGCAACCGTGGCGTCCTGCGTGGTGTTCGGTCCCGAAGGTCCGATCAAGTCCGACTATCGTCGCTACAACATTGAAGGCGTCACCCCGGGCGATGACTACGCCGCGATGCACCAGGCCCTGACCCGACGCTTCAGCAAACTGAAGGACGGGGAGGGCAAGCTACCGGACATTTTGCTGGTGGACGGTGGCAAGGGGCAGCTGTCCATGGCACGTGATGTGCTCAATGAACTGGCCGTGCCTGATTTGATTCTGCTGGGCGTAGCCAAGGGCGCCACGCGAAAGGCCGGTTTCGAAACCTTGTACCTGAACGATGCCGCCCACGAATTCACCTTGCGCGGCGATTCCCCCGCGCTGCATTTGATTCAGCAGATACGCGACGAAGCTCACCGTTTCGCAATTACCGGGCACCGCGCACGCCGTGGGAAAACTCGCCGCACGTCTACCCTGGAGGGCGTTGCCGGTGTCGGACCGACCCGTCGCCGCGATTTGTTGAAACATTTTGGTGGATTGCAGGAGCTGTCTCGTGCCAGCATCGAAGAGATCGCCAAAGCACCCGGGATCAGTAAAAAGCTCGCAGAGTTGATTTATGCCAATCTGCACAGCGAGTAGAATGCCCCCTCACCTCGTAGCCAGTTGTGCCGATGAATATCCCTAATCTGATTACCGTACTACGCGTCCTGCTCATTCCGATCTTCATTTTACTGTTCTACCTGCCGTATCAATGGAGCTACCTGGCGTCCGCCTCGGTGTTCGCATTTGCCGCCGCCACAGACTGGCTGGATGGGTATCTTGCCCGCCGGCTGGAACAAAGCACACCGTTCGGGGCTTTCCTCGATCCCGTGGCTGACAAGCTGATGGTCGCTGTTGCGCTGGTATTGCTGGTGCAAGAACATGGCAACCTGTGGCTCACGCTGCCGGCCGCCGTGATCATCGGTCGCGAGATTGTCGTCTCGGCACTACGCGAATGGATGGCCGAACTCGGCGCCCGCGCTCACGTCGCCGTGTCGAACCTGGGCAAATGGAAAACCGCCGCGCAAATGCTGGCGCTGGTGATCCTGCTGGCCAATCCGTCGGATTTCACGTTCTGGGTGCTGCTGGGTTACGCCTTGCTGCTGATATCTGCGGGGCTGACGTTGTGGTCCATGGTCCAATATTTGCGGGCTGCCTGGCCGCATCTGAAGACCGACGTGGAAAAGAAATAAACTTTTTTGAATCAAGGGGTTGACGGGGCATTTGGATTCTATAGAATGCGCCTCACCAAGACGCGGGAATAGCTCAGTTGGTAGAGCACGACCTTGCCAAGGTCGGGGTCGCGAGTTCGAGTCTCGTTTCCCGCTCCAAGCATTAAAAAATGGATCTCTGAAAAGAGGTCCATTTTTTTCGGCCAAAGAAAAGTCTTTCTTTGGCTTTTGCCGCGCCGCCCCAGAAAACACTCAGATCCAGCCCCAATGGGCACATTTTCCAGTACATCAATCCGGTGCTCGGCAGATCGGTTTTCTCGTGGCACCAGTCTCACCGCAAACCGTACAAATCTCCTCCATTCATACGAGACGGAGATTGTACGTTGGCTCTCACCAATACGGCAGTCCGGCACGCCAAACCCCGTGCCAAGGACTACACCCTCCCTGACTACAACGGCCTCGCCCTTTTCGTGAATACGAAAGGCGCAAAGTGCTGGCACTTCCGCTTTTCCTGGGCGGATAAGCAACCCCGTATTTCTCTCGGTACCTATCCTGAAATTAGCTTAGGAGATGCTCGTGCTCTGCGTGATGTTGCGAGGGCATTGGTCGCTGTGGGCATCGATCTGCGTGTCCATCGGCAGCTGGAGCGTAATGTTAGGGGCCTGCCTGACCAGGCCCTGTCTGATGTGCCCGCGTTTTCACTGATCGTGTGAAGCGCGCCGCCGACATTATCGCTAGTATCCGTCGAGCCTTGGCTCTCAACCCTCAAGGTCAACTCTAAGGCGAGCTGATTTTGGTACAGGCGTTCAAGGGCATCAGGTAGCGAATGTTCGGTGGGCACCGTTTCTACTTCGATCGAGTAATCGAAAGAGTCGCAACGGGGAGGGCGTACAACAAAAGGCCCGCAGGCGTTGGGTCAGGCTGTGTTTTCATTGGTGATGAATGATTGAATCAGTAGAGTTTGCTTGAACTCCAGATAGTCAGTGCGGGTTCCACACCATCCGGACAGGCAGTTGGAGCGTAACCTGTAAAACTTGCCCGGAGAATCCAAGACCTACCACGTGGTGCTGGTAGTGGTGAGCCGTTTTAAGGCAGCCCCCCCTGCAACTGAACGACCCGCACTTTTCAATCACGCGTGGGGTGGCCAGGACCGTTATACAAGAAGCGGCAATGGCGTGCCCTCTCTCGGTGATATCAATGGCCACCGAAATGCTTGAGCGCCAAGGACTGACACCGAAGCAGCAAAAATTTGTTCGTCACGCTCACGATGCGGCTCAAAGAGCGCGCTGGCTCATTATCGATTTGTTGGATTTCACGCAGGTGCGAATAGGGCGTGGTATCGGGGTTACAAAAGCGACCACCAATCTGCATCTGCTCATTGCAGGGGCTGTCGAGCAACTCAGAATCGTTTATCCCAAACGAGAGCTTGTCCATTCAACACATGGCCAAGGTTTATGCATTGCGGACGGCGATAGGCTTGCGCAACTTGCAGGCAACTTAATCTCAAACGCAGTTGCTTACGGTGCGGGAGATCGTCCCGTGACAGTCACATCCTCCATTACGGAACTGGGTTTCGAATTGATGGCGCACAACTGGGGTACACCGATTCCTCCAGACGTTCTTGCCACTGTCTTCAGTCCGATGACTCGAGGCGTCAATCTCCCTCAAGACACCCGCAGCGTAGGTCTAGGGCTTTTCATCGTCAGCAAAATCGTGAAGGCACACGGCGGCACGGTTTCAGTTACCTCAACATTTAAGGCTATTTTCCATGATGAAGGCAGGAATTCACAGAGCTACGGCATCGAATCTCTCAATCCAGGGACTGTCGGATCATCTCATTCTTTCAAGTTCTTTTCGGAACCTTCACGAAAAATGTAGTGCCACGTTCCGTTTCCGAGTCTACGGTGATTACGCCAGCGTGTGAGGCCACGATTTCCGAGGCAATGAACAGGCCCAATCCCAATCCTGCTGTAGGCCCGTGGTCGATAATCGACCGTTGAGAAAAACGCCCCAATGGATTGAAAATGAACGGTAAAACGTCCTCAGGTATCGGTTCGCCGCCGTTGTGGACGGTGAAAACTACATGTTCTTCCGTGGCCTCTAATTTCACCCTTATCGGAAATTGAAGATTACCGTGTTGCACAGCGTTACTGATGATATTGGAAAATACTTGTTCCATTCGAGCGCCATCAAATTCCCCAGAGGCGGGAGTTTGCGATTCGAACAGCACGTTCGCTGTTGGATGAAACGCACGAATTTCTTCTACGATGTGTTCACATAACGGCGACAGATCTACGACCGCTTTCTTAACAGGAATCCCTGGGCCCATCTGACAGCGAGTCAAATCCAGCAGGTCTCCAACGATTTGGCTGGCGCGCCGGACGCTAGTGTAAATCTGAGTGGCAACTTTCGTTGCACGCGTACCGATTCCCTCTGAACGCCTCAGCATGTCGGCGCCAAGTAATATCGCGCCAAGTGGAGTGCGCAAATCATGACCAAGAATACCAAGGAAAACGTTGCGCGATGCCTCCACGGCCCGCGAGTAGCTAGCGATAGATTCAGCGAGCGCTTGGTCAATGGCTTCATGGAAGCGGGTCATATCGTCCATATCTAATGGCGCGCCAGACTTTACTTGTTTCATCCACTGACTGAGAACACTCGTTCTCAAAGCACGATACTCCGACACCATTTGATCAATAGTGAATCCTGACATTAACCGTGTGACGGCATGTGTTTCGGCGGCGGTTTCTTGTTCGTCTAGTGGCCCGTTTCCTCGGGCCTTGTCAATTTGTTCCTGCACAGATTGAGTTGTCCGCAGATCAAGAGCGATAGCTCGCAGCATTTGTTCGGCATGATCCCGGAGAGCCTCGCTATCAAGCGCAACTCCAGGTGTTTCTATGGTTCGCGCAAAATCTTCCCAAGCCTGCAGAATCGGCTCAAGGTTTTCAAGGATGAAATCAGCTAGGCGCATGCCGGTAATCCAGAGGGAGCGTAATTGAGGCCGGGACAGTGGCCAGGCTACCCGGTATGGAGTTGAACACAGATTGCAGCGTAGCGCGTGGAATGAGCTGGAACATGTTCGATTTCTCAAAAGCCGTATTCATTTTTCTGGTAAAGCAACGCATTGGATCCGGGCTTAGCAGGACTATATGCACGGTTAGCGCGCTGTAGAGCGGGGGCATGCGTCGGACGTAGCATTTCATTCATCATTCCATTGGAACTCCCCTAAAACTGCTCCGTCATCTGGAATGAGGGGGGCTGCGGGCATTTCGTGGCGAACCCTGATTACGCTTTTTCATTCAGAAGGCGAGGGACGACATGAATACTTCAGACAGCAGCACCACCGGGAATCAGTCAGTAAAACCCGACTCCGAAGGGCCAGAGCAGAACTTCGAACACTTGAAAGAAAACGTTACTGAGGCGCTTGGCGGCGCCAGGCAGCAGGCTGATGCGCAGTTTGGTCAATATCGCGACACGGCAGCAGACCAGATTGAGGCATTGGCAAAGGGAGCGAAATCCGTCGTCTCCGAACTGGAAAGCAAGGACACGCTCGGCATGTCCGCTTACCTCGCGGACATGGCGGAGTCCATGAGCGGCTTAGCCGGGAGTCTGCGTGGAAAGAGTGCCGAACAATTGCTTCATGACGGGGCTGAGCTTGCTCGTAACAACCCGGCATTGTTCGTCGCCGGCAGTATTGCGTTGGGATTTGGCCTGTCGCGCTTTCTCAAGGCCGGTAGTTCGCCTGCGGCGACATTTACCGATTCCAGCGACCCGGCAGCAGGCAACTCAATGCCTCCATCTGGGGGTTTCGGCGCGCAAAGACCCTATGAAACTTCAGTTCCGTCACGCGCCGATCAAGACCCGGGCCTGGCCACTGGCATTACGCCGGCTTCGCCAAATGAACAAGACCATCCTTCGGACTTCGCGACGAACTCTACACCCGGTTCAACATCGTTCAAAGGAGCACTGTGATGAATAGAGAAGATCCAGGTTTGCCGGGCTCAAGACCAGTTCCCGTACCTGACCCTGACGTTTCTGTCGTCGGACTGATACGGCAGCTATCCCGAGAAGTGCCTGCGCTGTTCACAAAAGAACTTGCCTTGGCCAAGGCTGAGTTTCAGGCCAGCCTCACGACGCTGAAAGCGGGCATCGCGGGTGTTGCCGGCGGGGCAATTGTGCTGCTAGCGGGGTTCATCATCTTGTTGATGTCCGCTGTTTACGGCCTGAGTACCGTCGTGGCACCGTGGCTAGCAGCCCTGATTGTTGGCGTTGTTGTGATGATCATCGGGTTCGTCATGCTGCAGTCCGGGAAGAAACAATTTGATTCGTCCCACTTCAAGCCTGATCGCACGCTGGATGCCTTGAACAAAGACCAGGAAGCGCTGCGGAGGAAAGTCTCATGAATAGTGAATTCGAAACCGAGTCGCAGAAGAGCCCTGAAGCCATCGAGCGTGAAATCAACGCGCAGCGAGCGAGCATTGGCAATATTGTCGATGCGCTGGAAAGCAAATTCACGCCTGGACAGGTGTTCGATCAGGCGTTGTCTTTCATGCAGAGCAATGGAACGACATTCCTGACCAACCTAGGAACCAGCGTGCGTAATAACCCCGTTCCGGCAGTGCTGACTTCGGTTGGTTTGCTGTGGTTGATGATGAGTCAGAACCGTCCGCCGACTGCTCGCCCAAGTTATCGCGTCGGCCCGGATCAGGATAAAGCAGGGGAGTGGGCCGATGGCCTCGCTGATGGCTTGGACAGTGCCCGTGATCATTTGCACCAGACAGCGGACACGCTTAAGGAGGGTTACCAGACGGTCAAAGACAAGGCAGCGCATTTAGGTGATAGTTTGGGTGATGCTACTGAAAACATCAGCCACGCCGTTCACGACGCAGGTGACCGATTGGTGCGCAGTTCCCAAGTGATCAGCAATCAGCTCAGCCAGTTGCTGAAGGAGCAACCCTTGATGGTAGCCGCTGCGGGCATCGCGTTAGGCGCCATGCTGGGGGCGGCATTGCCTTCGACGGCAACCGAGCAACGGTATCTTGGCAAGACCAGCGCGGGACTGGCCGACAAGGTCAAGCAGCAGGCGCGGGAGGGCTTTGAGGCGGTGCGCGATACGGTGACAAAAACGACCGAACATTCGGAGGTGGATGCGAAACCGGAAGGGGATCACCGCACACCATCCGATGCACCAGCCGATCTATCAAGAGGATTAGGTACTCCGTAACAGGTTGAATGAAAGACGGGAGGTCTGACACTGACCTCCCTCTTTTCATCCGGATTAATGAATTAAGTCCTCTTCTAGTTGCCATCCGCGATCTTGCGCTCTATCTCTGCTGTTTTTCGATTGCGCTCCTCAGTGTCCTGCTCTTTGGTTTGGGTTGAAGAGGGCGTAATGGTTTCATCGACGCCTTTGGTGTCGCTGTCCGCATCCTGTAAATCTCTTTCGACCACATTCACGGGTTTGCCCAATGTATCGGTGGGCGGGGCGTTTGACGTTGCTTGCGATCCGGCGTCGTTATTACTGTCATCGTTGTTCATTTCGCTTACCTCTATTGACTTTTAAATTGGACGCAGCGGTGTGGTTGGAGTTCGAGGAGTCAATGACGAAAAGATCAGGGCGGCTCATGAGGCCCTCCTTATGCTCATAGACAAAGAAGTGAGCGCGCCCAAAAAAATTCAAAACGTTTGTCGGACAATCGTAGGCGTCTGAATCTGCGGATGTTGCAGTGAAAGTAGCATTAAAAAAAACGGCCCACGTGTAGCAAATGAACACCTCTTGTCGGCCCTCATGAACCTGAGCCGAAGTGTCCCGATCCATAAGGAAATACTTTTGGATTCCTATAGCCATGAACTCATTTAGAAACCTGCTGACGCCGGCGCAAGAAAGGCGACTCTGCGCGATGGACTCTTGGCACTGTGCGCTCGAAAACTACACCCTCCGAAGGGATTGTCCTGATGCCTATCATGAGGAATTGCTTCGGCAGGCTGATGAAATGGATCGTCTGGGAATAGTTAATTGGTTGGAATGGCGAGACCTTCGAGTTGAGGCGGATCAAGCATATTTGCTTGCGGTCGCGGGAGCGGATTATCACTGAGTGTGGTCGCTTAATGGGGCTATAAATTTCGGATGAGGTCGTCGATAAAAGCGACAGTCAAGCACGGGGAGGGACGATGATCAGATGCCTTAAGTTTGGTATTGAGGAAGAGTATTTCATTACCGACCTTGCCACTCGACAGATGCCTGGCAATATCCCCTTCGCAGCGGTTGAACGGTGCAAGGCACTTTTGGGTGATTTTTTCGCCTATGAGATGTTCCAGGGACAAATCGAAGTAGCTTCGCCGGTTTTCAATACGCTACCGGAAGCAGGGGATTATTTAGCTCACGCACGTCTTACGTTAAACCACGCACTCGAACCTTTCGGCTTGGGCTTGCTCAGTGCAGGCAGCCATCCCTTGGCTGATTGGCGCATACAACACGCCACAGCCCACGACCATTTTCTTAAGTTATTCGAAGATTACCAACGTGTCGCCCAGCGCAGCCTGCTATCGGGTTTGCACGTGCACGTGGAGGTTGCGGAACACTTGGATCGTATTCAAGTGATGAACGAGGTGTTGCC
Source organism: Pseudomonas sp. PMCC200344 (assembly GCF_030053095.1). Taxonomy (NCBI): domain Bacteria; kingdom Pseudomonadati; phylum Pseudomonadota; class Gammaproteobacteria; order Pseudomonadales; family Pseudomonadaceae; genus Pseudomonas; species Pseudomonas sp. PMCC200344. The sequence continues at coordinate 2,677,066 of NZ_CP125618.1, forward strand.
TTGGACGCCTTTATTACTGGCCCTAAGCAGTTCATCACCTTTTTGGGATGGAGCTGACACCGGCTTTATGAGCTATCGCCAAGCCGCGTGCGATGAGTGGCCTCGGATGGGTGTTCCTGAATTTTTTGGAGATCAGATTTCCTACGACGCCTACATCTCCTTTTTGATGTCAACTGGCTCGATTAAGCATCCAAGCGAATGCTGGTGGGGCGTTCGACCCTCTACCAATTATCCGACCTTGGAGCTGCGAATGACGGATGCGTGCCCACGTGTAGAAGATACGTTGTGCATCGCCTCTTTGTTTCGCTTGATGATCGCTCACGCCATCATCCAACCTCATCCAGGATCAACTTACTCACAGAGATCTCTATGGATCCTCAAGGAGAATCGCTGGCGTGCCAAACGGTATGGAACACATGCTGCGTTTCTAATCGAGAATTACGACCGACCGTTTACGATTGAGCAATGGTTGTTCCTGGCAGAACAGATCTTAGGTGACACCGCCCAAAAAATGGGAGTGGAGGGCGTATTTTCCCAGGCTCGTCGAATTGTGCATAACGGCTCCAGCGCAGAGCGGCAGCGCAATGCTTACGAATCCGCCTCACGCAACGGAAGGAGTGTTGATGGCGCGCTCTCACGAGTCGTTGATCTATTGCTGATGGAAACGGCGCAGGTGCAAAGCGTCCCGCGTTGATTAAAGCGCAGCACTTTTTCAGCCTAGTGAGCCAAGTACCTGCTAGTTAGCGCGGTTTTATACGATAAAACGGGGGGGGGTATTGTCAGGCTGTAATCAACCTTTTGCCGGTACCCGACTCGGAGAACCTGCCACAGCGCAGCTTTGCTAGAAAAGGAGATGGTGGGCAGAACCGAAAATTTCGGTATAGCCCTCGATAATTGCTGGATTTAGAGTTTCGGCCATTCCGACAACAAAGAACGCTGGGTCGGTCTTCATAAACATCAGCTTCCAGGCTGCGGCCTAGGCGCCGTTCTCGCAAAACTCCAACGCGTGGGGATGGCCAGGTTCGCCCAAGGCATGGCAGACGCAGGCGAAGCCATCAGGTTTGTTCTTTCAAAAGCGCACCAGGGACTTGGCAAACTCCTGTGCCCGCCAAAGTATTTTCATAACCTGGTTCGCTGAGCCCCAGCCGCCGCTCGCATGGGTGGACGGAGAACAGGTGATCGGCAGGCTGTCACTGTCTTGACCAAAAATTCGGCCCCCGATCACTTGAGGCGTTGAGCTTGCTCGCGATAGCGGTCTGTCATTCAACAATGATGTTGGCTGACACGACCTCATCGCGAGCAAGCTCGCTCCCACATTTTGTTCTGGGTTTACAGCCAGAAACTCACTGCATACCAGCCAAGAACACCCATCACCACGGTGTACGGCAACGCCATCCACACCATCCGTCCGTACGACAGTCGAATCAGCGGTGCAATCGCCGAGGTCAGCAGGAACAGAAACGCAGCCTGACCATTGGGCGTCGCCACGCTCGGCAGGTTGGTGCCGGTGTTGATCGCAATCGCCAGCGTCTCGAAATGCTCACGGCTCATGTGGCCAGAGATGAAAGCCTGTTTGACTTCGGTGATGTAAATGGTCGCGACGAACACGTTATCGCTGATGGCTGACAGCAAGCCGTTGGCAATAAACAGCATGCCCGGTTGTTGATCCGCTGGCAGCGCCAGCACCCACTGGATCAAAGGCGTGAACAGTTGCTGATCGTGAATCACCGCCACTACCGCGAAAAACACCACCAGCAGTGCTGTGAACGGCATGGCGTCCTTGAACGCGTTGCCGATACGGTGCTCGTCGGTGATGCCAGTGAATGCGGTGATCAGCACGATCACCATCAAGCCGATCAGGCCGACCTCAGCAATATGGAACGCCAACCCCGCAATCAGAATCAGCGCTGCCAATCCCTGCACGACGAGCGCTGCACGTTGGCGCGAGGTGCGTTCGGCATTGTCTTCTGCCGCGTGATTGGCCAGAACTGCACGCACGTTCTCCGGTAACAGCGTGCCGTAACCGAACCAGCGAAGTTTCTCCAGCAGGACGCAGGTCACCAGGCCTGCCACCAGGACCGGCAATGAAACCGGGGCGACTTTCAGAAAGAACTCAGAGAAGTGCCAGCCCATCTCGTGGCCGATCAGCAGGTTCTGCGGCTCACCGACCAATGTGCAAACACCGCCCAGTGCGGTACCCACGGCACCGTGCATCAGCAGACTGCGCAGAAAGGCGCGGAATTGTTCGAGGTCGGCGTGATGGAGTGTGGGCAGGTGCTGGTCATCGCCAAACTCGCTGTCCTGACGCGGATCATTGCCGGATGCGACGCGGTGATACACCGAGTAAAACCCGACGGTTGCACTGATGATCACGGCGGTCACGGTCAAGGCATCGAGAAACGCTGACAGAAACGCCGACAGGAAGCAGAACATCAACGCCAGCAGCGCCTTGGAGCGAACCCCGAGCAGGAGTCGTGAGAACAGAAACAGCAGCAGGTCTTTCATGAAGTAGATGCCGGCCACCATGAACATCAGCAGCAGGATCACCGGGAAGTTGTGCACCAGCTCGTCGTAGAGTGCCTGGGGCGTGGTCATCTTCAGCAACAGTGCTTCGATCAACAGCAGGCCGCCGGGCATTAACGGATAACACTTGAGCGCCATGGCCAGGGTGAAGATGAACTCCAGCACCAGCAGCCAGCCAGCCACCACCGGGCCGACAGTCCACAACACCAGTGCGTTGAGAATCAGGAAACCGACAATGCTTGCCTTGTACCAGCGGGGTGAATGCCCGAGAAAATTGTGCGCGAACGCCTGAGCCATTGAACCGGGCATCGGCTACTCCTTGTATTAAGAAGCGCGCAACTTGCCGTAAGCGGAAGGGAAGATCAAGTGTAGGAAAACTGTGCAGGCCTACCCCAGATAGCGTGCGACGATCGCTCGATAGTTGCCGTCCAGTGAATAGCCTCCGACTACGATGTTTCCATCGGCCTGCATGGCCACTGAAGTCGCGGTATCCAGGCTGCGGCCCAGGCGGGTGCGAATCCAGCCGGTGCCATTGCCGAAGCTGCGATCAAGTTGCCCGTCGGGCAGATGCCGCGCCAGAATGAAATCCGCCTCGACGCCGCCGATCGTGGCCCCGACCGTCACCACGCAGCCGTCCGGCAGTGCCTGTGCGTCGGTCCACTGGCAGCCGCTGTGACCGATCTCCAGCAGTTGGGCCTGGCCTCCATTGCAATGAATGTCCGGGCGGCCGTTGCTGTGTACTTTCAGTGCCAGGCAATGCATCGGGTCGCGGCTGCTGCCAAAGCACTGCACATCGCCATTTTCCTGTTGGATGATCCGGCTGACCTGAGCGCTATACCCACATGCCTTGAAGGTCATGAAACCATCCACGGCGAAACAATCGTCGAGCCTGCCGTCGGTTTGATAGCGGGCCAGCAGACCTTCTTCAGGGAAGTTGATCGACCCGCCCACCAGGATCCGGCCGTCTCGTTGCACCATCAGGCTGCTGAGCCAGGTATTCATCAGCAAGTGCCTGACAATCACGAAGCCACGACCGTTGAAGGTGTCGTCCAGCGAGCCGTCGGTGTTGAGTCGTATCAGAATGCCGACATGATTGGACAGTTCGAAGTGATGATTGGCCTGCAGCAGGACTCGACCGTCCTCCTGCACGCAGATATCACAACCTTCTGTGCCCGATACGCCGGGGGGTAGCCAGGTGTCACGCACGCCTTGGGAAAGACCGCCCGGCAGACGCACGACGCAGCGGCCATTGTCGCCAAAACATTGAACAGGCCGACCATGCTGATCGAAAAGGGCGAGGGCGGGCAGTGTCCGGTGAGCATTTTCGTAGTGCAGGCCGGCTACCAGAATGTGCCCATCGGGCAATACGTGGACTTTGCCGGCCATGGCCTCGAAGCCGTGTTCAAATTGCCCGATGACGCTGCCTTGATTGCCGAACGCCAGATCCGCCGAGCCGTCCTCGAGCAAGCGAGCCAGGCCGAAGCGGCTGCCGCCTGGCGTTCCGACCTTCGCCGCGACTAACAACCTGCCGCGTGAATCAATCGCGACCCCGTTGGCCATGCTTGAGAGGCTGCCAGCGAAATACACCTGGGTTTTGCCAGACGAGGCAAAGGTTGTATCAAGTTTGCCGGCGTTGTTCAGGGTTGCCCGTAATGCAAACGCGGTCTGGATTGACATGCACGCAGCTCCTTGCGAGTCGTCCTGAACCGGGAGTTTGGGTGGCGACTGTATAAGGAAACATTCAATCCCTGAACGCCTGGATGCACAACTGTCATAACTAACAGACGGAGGGTCGCTGTGTGCCAGAACAGTGTCTTTTCGACCCACTGACAAGCCTGCCAAGTAGTTGGGCGCGTGCAAGTTCGAAGAATAATCGGGGAGGGTGCGGGTTACCGTTTAGCAACCCGCAAAACACTTAGTGTGGCATCGACCACGATTGGAGTTTGTAACCCTCCTCTCTCAATTCCGCACGTGCCGCTTCAAGCAGGCATTCAAGTTGCGCAGGATCGGTATAGGCACTGCTTGGGATCTGCTTGCGGCCGATGCTGCGGGTGTTGGTGCGATCGATAACGGTCAGGCTGAGTTCGCCATTGCCGTCTTGTGGGGCCCAGGCCACGCATTGGAACGGTTGGAATGCGCGGTCGGCAATCAAAAGAGCTTCGTTGATGCGGAGCGGGGCGTTCATGGGGTTTTCTCTCTGTATGCCCAATCAAGTGATGTGCCGTCGGTTGGGCTTACCGTTCGGCTGGTTACTTGTACTGATGCCCGCAACCGGGGGGCGGGTCACATACAATTAAAAGAAATATCAACTTTCTTTCATTGGCTCAAGGTGTGGACAGGCTTTGAAAGCTGAATGAAAGGCAGGACTCGTTAGGTAACTAACTAAGTCGCTTCTTATAACTAATAACGCAACCGCTCTATAGTCAAACGGTACAAGGTCATGTCAAATTATTGCTAACGTTACAGCCAGGTCCGCCAAACGATTGTTTTTAATAATATTTCATAACTTTGGCGCCAAGGAACAGTCATGATCGAAGCGCCTGCCTTACGACGTCTGTTAGTAGTGGACCCTTGCGACGACTGTCATCGTCTGCTGCCGGTTTTGCGCGCTGGGGGTTGGGACGTTGACAGCTGCACCCTGGAAAACGTTGCCGACAAAACCTGCGATGTCGGCCTGTTGCGTTTGCAGCCTTTTCACCTCGAACGCCCGGAAGCCGTCAAAGAGCTGATCAGCCGTAGCGGTACCGAGTGGATCGCCGTACTCAACCAGGAAGTCCTGCGATTGCAGAATGTCGGGGACTTTGTCTGCGAATGGTTTTTCGATTTCCATACCTTGCCATTCGATGTGTCCCGGGTTCAGGTGACGCTGGGCCGGGCATTCGGGATGGCACGCCTGCGTGGGCAGGGCACGGTTCACATTGATCAGCCTGAACACGAGCTGCTTGGCGACAGCAAACCCATTCGCGAACTGCGCAAGTTGCTGAGCAAGCTGGCGCCCACCGAGTCTCCGGTGTTGATCCGTGGTGAAAGCGGTACCGGTAAAGAACTGGTCGCTCGCACGCTCCATCGACAATCCCAACGTCACAGCAAACCTTTTGTCGCGATCAATTGCGGAGCAATTCCTGAACACTTGATCCAGTCCGAACTGTTTGGCCACGAGAAGGGGGCTTTTACTGGCGCCCATCAACGCAAGGTCGGGCGGATCGAAGCGGCTAACGGCGGCACGCTGTTTCTCGACGAAATCGGTGATCTGCCCCTGGAGCTGCAGGCGAACCTGTTGCGTTTCCTCCAGGAAAAGCACATCGAGCGGGTGGGCGGCAGTCAGCCGATTTCCGTGGATGTGCGGGTGTTGGCCGCGACCCATGTCGATCTTGAGGCAGCGATCGAGAAGAAACGCTTTCGCGAAGATCTGTATTATCGCCTGAACGTGTTGCAGGTCGCGACCGCGCCCCTGCGTGAGCGCAATGGCGATCTGTCGATGCTGGCCAACCACTTTTCCCATTTCTACAGCCATGAAACCGGTCGCCGTCCGCGCAGCTTCAGTGAAGACGCCTTGATTGCCATGGGCAAGCATGACTGGCCGGGCAATGTGCGCGAGCTGGCCAACCGGGTACGTCGCGGGTTGGTACTGGCCGAAGGTCGGCAGATCGAAGCGCGAGACCTGGGGCTGATCAGCCAGCAGGCTGTTGCTGCGCCGATGGGCACGCTGGAAAACTACAAGCACCGGGCAGAACGCCAGGCCTTGTGCGATGTACTTAACCGCCACAGCGATAATTTGAGCATCGCCGCCAAGGTGCTGGGGATATCCAGGCCTACCTTCTACCGTTTGCTGCACAAGCATCAGATACGTTAGACGCAAGATCTAAAGACAAAAAAAGCCTCGCTGGGATTGAAGTCGCAGCGGGGCTTTGTTGTTGTGTTTTAGAAGTAGTACGGGAATTTCAGGCTGAAGGAAAAGTCTGGCGAGTCGTCGGTCAGGCCGATGGACAGGTTGGGAACGATCGTCAGGTTATCGGTTGCTGCCAGGGTCATGCCGATGTTGAAGTTGGCTGAGTTGTAATCGCTGTTGGTAATTGACTGCCAATCACCACCGTCCGGCTTGATCTTGCTCTTGCGGGCGAACTGATCGGTGAACGAGAACGACATACTCATCTTCTCGTTCAAGGCGAATGCAATACCGGCGCCGACCTGCCAGGAGTTGCCCAGTTTCACATCCCCGGGCACCTTGGAGTTGATCTGAGGGCTGATGTCGCTGAAAGAGTCTTCAATGTTATAGGTGTAGGACAGGCTGCCGAACAGCACGGCCGGGTCGAAGGTCTTGACCAACGAGATACCCGGGGTGATCGACCAGACACCATTGCCGGTAGGCAAGTCCTCGGGTACCGAGAGGTTATCGTTGGCTGGGTCATTGATCAGCTTGATGCCGTAAGGGTCATCACCGGTCGGCGCCTTGACGCGCAGGGTAACGACTGCATCGGGTAGATTGGCCGACTCATCCAGAAACTTGTAAGCAACGCCAACGTTCACATCGCCAATGGTCGGGTCGCGGGTAACGGTGGCGTCCGACGTCACCGGGCCTGCGCCTCCGGCGCCACCGGAGGAATACGTTGATTCGCGATAAACCACGGGGACGTTAATGTCGAACTGCCAGCGTTGTCCCGTGTTGTAGCGGGCGGTCAGGTCCAGGGTCCAGTTATCCGCCTTGATACGGTCGATGTTGATGTTGCCGAGGAAAATCGAGTCCAGTGCCAGGAAGCCGTTGAGTACCAACGCACGGGTATCGTAGTGCGTGTAGGTCACGCCCGTTTCGAGGCTGAACTTGCCGCCACCGAAGAAGCCGCTGGCTTCGTCATACAGGTTGGAAACGCTTTGCGCAGGCTCCGAATCATCTTTGAGCGATTGGCCGTATGAGCTGCCTGTGGTTCCCGGCGCACCGGCGGCCACCGTTTGGCCACCCCTGGTCGTTTCGGCAGGGGATTTGGTCAGGCGTTTGGGAGCCGGTGTCGCAGGTGTTTCTTCAACTTGGCGAACGCGTTGCTCGAGTACCATCAGCGCGTTCTGTTGTGCTTCGTAACGCTGTTTCAACTCCATGAGTTCTTGTTTTAGCATCTCGACCTGGGGGTCCGGTGCTGCGTATAGCAGTGTTGCCGGGGCCAGGCTACTCAAACAAACGATAGCTTTGAACGTTAACGATCGGTGCATGGATTAGCCGTCCCTTCTGACTTCATCTGATGAGACTGAGCGTAGATCAGAATCCTTGAGTGCGAAGACCTTTGAGCTGGTCCAGGTTGCCGTTCAGCGACCCGGCTGTCGCCACGTTGTCACGCAGCACGACATTAAGGGACGTGAGGTTGCGGACCTGGTTGCCACCGCCGAGCAAAGTCGTGTTCTGCATCAGCCCACCCTGGGCCAGGCGTTGTACGGTACTGCCCTGGTTGTTGTTGGCCACGATGTTGAGTTGCACACCCGTACCGGTCGAGGAAATGCTCAGCGAGCCCGCGCCATTGGCGTCCACCAACGTCGAGCCTGCGGCCAATGCCTGGCCCTGCTGTTGCGTTGTTGGCGCTTGGTTAGCCCTTGTGACGTTGATATCAACGTTGTTGTAGGCAGTGTTATGGTCGCCGGCAGCACGCACGACTTGAGTGACGCCTTCGGTGCTGTTGAGGCCGCTGCCGCCAATGACGGTACCGGTGCCTTGCGAAATTGCGGAGCCATTACCTTTTTCGTTGATTATCGACACATAGAACTGTGGCGTGATGGTCGATTGTTGAATTTGCATCGAGGAAGTTGCCCCGATCACTTCACCGTTGGCATTTTGCCAAGTGCTGGTCATGACAATGCCGAAACTGACGATCCGTCCCGGCATGACATAGCGGCCTCGCAGGCTCGCCAATTCGTGATCGTTCAGTTCAATGGGTTTGAATATCTGTGCCTGGGTCGGCAGGCTGGCGGCCAGGCAAACCACGGCCAGCCAGATTGGAGTCTTCATTGGAATGCTCCCGGAGCGTCGTGCTCCCTTGTTATTAGAAGAAGTCGCTTTGGATGAATCCGAAATCCATCAACTCTGCGTCTTGCACCGGGCTGAAGGTGTTGATGCGGTTCTTGGCGGTCAGTGGCAGGGGTGGGTCGAGCAACGCATTGGTTTTGTCGTAGCCCTGGCCGATGATGGCAAAGATGATGCCGTTCCAGCCTTTTACAAAGTCTTCGACTTTGTAACGTTTATGACCGAGTACCGGATCTCCGATATAGACCCAGCCCTTATGAACTCTTTGCATGACCACAAAATGTTTGTAGCCACGGATATCCATGAGTACCACAACCGGAATTTTGATCTCGCTCAACGTTTCCTGCGCTACCCGGTAACCACGGGCCCGCATGCCGATACTTTCCACGTAGCGCTTCATGTCGAGCATGGAAAAGCCCTGGACGCGGACAAGATCCTGATCGGAGTGTGCCAGCATGCCTTCGATGATTTGTTCTTCGTCCACGTCAAGCCAATACGCCTGACGCAATACCGTTGCCAGCGCAGCTGCGCCGCAACTGAAGTCGGTTTTCTGTTGGACCAGGTCGGCAAACTTGCGCTCGCGCACGCTTTGGATCGGCTTGAACACCACCGCGCCGCCCGGCAGGACGGAAAGCGGTATTTGTGCAGCCTCGCTCACACTGGTCACGCAAAGCAAAAATGCCAAGGCGATAATGCGCATAGTGGGATGCCTTCTGGTTGTGTTGAAAAAAGGCCCCCATAAGGGGGCCTCCAGAGACAGCAATTAGAACGACTGATTGGAAATGGCCAGCGAGTTGCTTTGTTGGTTACCCACACCGGCAGCTACGTTGACGCCCAGGTTGCCACTGCCACCATTCACCGAACCGCTCAGGGTTGCAGTGTTGGTCACAGGGTTTGCCCAGCCAGTTGGAGTCAGCACTTGATAGGAGTAGGTGTTGCTCAAATCAAATGAACTGCTCTCACTGAAGCTTCCCGCTTTTGCGAACTCGGATTCGGACGATTGACTGGCCGATTTTTCGAACGAGGAGGCGTTCGATTTCTCGAACGACTTATCGAACGATTTTTCGAACGAGGAATCGCGCGATTGGTCGTACGAGGATTCGTGAGATCTGTCGTACGAGGAGTCGCGAGATCTGTCGAACGAGGATTCGCGCGATTTGTCGAACGATTTGTTCACCGCTACGTCAAGCGTTGCGTCAAGCGATGCGTTAAGCGATGCCTCGGAACTCCTGCTGCGGGTGCGATCTCCAAAGCCATTGTTGACGGTAGTGGAGCTGGAAGCCGCCGTATCAATGTCCAAAGTAGCGCCCAGGGAAGCGTTCAAGGATGCACTCGAAGAACCGCTTGCACTGCTGCTGTTGGAACCGCTTGCAGAACTGCTGTTAGAACCGCTCGCAGAACTGCTGTTGGAACCGCTCGCATTGCTGCTCTTCGAACCGCTTATATCAACGCTAAGGGAACCGCTGGAATTAGAGCTATTGGCACCGGCCGCGGCCCAGCTCGAAGAAGCGCTTTCACTGCCGCTAACCTCGAATGACTTATCTTTAGAGAAACTACCGCTGGCCGTGTTGGTAACGGTAATCGTATCCACGCGGTAGGTCCGATCAGCGGTGTTATTCACTATCAGGCCAGGACCGTTTTGATTGGCAGAGGCAGTGGCTCTTGCGTTACCCAGGGGAGCATTGGAGTTGGCAATTGCCATGGTGTTTTTCTGTTGGTTGAGGTCGCCGCCAGCAATGTTGATACCCATATTGCCGCTGCTGCCATCGCCAGATCCGCTCATCACGGCAGAGTTTGTGACGCCGTAGTTGTTGACCTTGTTATTGTTGCTGTATTGCGAGACTCGAGCGCTGGCTTCGGAAGTGCCGAACACGAAGCTGTTATCGAGGCTGGAGGTGGAGCCAGCGTTTGCGATGGCGGCCGCGTTGTCTTGTTGGTTGCCGGCGCCTGCTGCCACGTTGACGCCGACGTTGCCGCTCGCGCCTGAGGCAGAGCTGCTCATCTCGGCTGAGTTCTGAGTCCCTTCGTTGTGGATGCGGTTGCCGGTACTGGTCTGCCTATCGTTCGCGTTGGCGGTCGCGTCGGTATGGATCCATGTTGGAGGAGGAGTGTGGTGGCCACCGTTATGATGACCATTATGGTTACCACGTCGATCGTTCTGACCCGCTTGTGCAGCAACAGCCAAGACCGCAGCAATTGCAAAAACCAGAGGCTTTATTGCCATCGAAGGTTTCATGGTGATTCTCCGTACTTATTTTAGGTTAAGTGTTGTTCTTACCTGTTTGGGTCAATCCATGACCCGTACGCTCAGGGTATTGGCCGTTCGGTTTCCCACCCCGGCGCTCTGATTCAACTGGATCACCCCACGGCTGCCGGTGAAGGCCTGATCGCTGGTAGCGACCTGGCGATAGCCTGGTGCAGAGTCAGTTGGATCGGAGTTAGTGATCAGCGCCACGTTCTGTTGCCTGAGGACGCTGTCGTCGATACTTTGCGGCTGCGTGCTGATGCTTATCCGCAGGGCATTGGCTTGCTGGTTGCTGGCGCCCGCGCTCTGGTTGACGCCCAGTACGCCGTTGCCGTGGCTGAAGGAGTCGCCTTGAATGCTGGATCGAGCATCGATCCTGGGGTCGACCACCGTACGCAACCGTTGGCGAATCTGTGTGGTCGCGCTGGCTCCATGGCCAACGGCGATGGCCCGTGCGTTAGCCTGTTGCTGTAAATCGCCGGCAGCCTGGTTGACCCCGAGGTTGCCGTTGTACTGCGTGCCCGAACCGTCGATTTCGGCGTTGTTGATGACGGGAGGTTGGGCAAAGGTCGATGCACTGCAAAACATGGCGATAATCAGCAGCGTACGATTCATCTTAACGGTCTCCCGGTATGACTTTCAGAGCACCCAGGCCTTGCTGGACGCTTGAATTGACCATGTTGGCAATACCGTTGCCGGCATTTCCCGAACGCCCGGCGGGGAGGTTGGAAAGCTGGGTCTGGTTGCTGATGTTGCCGCCCAGGTTGTTGGTGTTTTGAGTGACCAGGCGGGAGATGCCTGCACCACTGGCGACACCGGCAAAGTCGCCGTCGCTCAACTCGTTCGTTTGACTGATGATGTGTTTGGACGGGTTGGCATTGGCGGTCGTGGGGCTAGGGTCGGGAATCAGCGGCGCACGCGTTGCCATGCGCGGCTGGACATCACGCTTGATAATGATGATGCCGTTGTCAGCTTGTACAGGCAGGCAGAGACTTGAGCCCAGTGCGCATCCGATCAGCAGGAGGCTATAAATTTTGTTATCAAATTTCCCCACGGCGGCAATTCCTTCTGTAAATGGACGCTGGCCCTGATCAGCGTTTCGAGGAAGAGAGCAGAAGGTGTGCCGGTTTTTGTTTTTCTTTTAAAAACAGTTGGTTGGCTTTAATTGTCGAGGTTGTCAAAAAAAAATTGTAACGCCACTGAGACAGAGCCACGCAAAAGTGCCATCCATGCTGGCGGCATTGCTCGCTAAAGGGCGCTGAAGGTAGGTTGTATCAGTGGCTTAACATTTTCTTGCTGGAGTGCTTGAGCCGCTTTAGTTCGCGGGTTCGCGCAGGGGGGGGTGTTTCAGGAATGGACATTTGCGGCAGGGCGGGGTACCCCGGTCAGGGCTTGAGCAAGCGGGTCACAGCCTCGAATGCCGCGTCCTTGCGCTGTTGCCAATCACCATGCAGCACCTGGCAAGGCTGGTGGTGCAGGTCAAGCCATTGGCGGCTGGCGTGGAAAAACGCCTGGCGTTCTGCCAGTTGCGGTTGGCAACGCTGACCGTCGTCATGCCAGGCCACGGTTTCAGGGCTCAGCAGCAAATGCAGGTCGTAGTGCCGTGCCAGCAATGCTTGCTCGATCCACGTCGGGCAATCACCAAACAAGGTCTGGCTCCAGAGGATGTTGCTCAGCAAGTGAGTGTCGAGAATCAGCAAATGCGGCTGCCGGGCGCGTGCCTCGTCCTCCCATTTCAGCTGTCCGCGGGCGATTTCCGGAATGTCGGCCAGGCAGGTGTCTCGAGGATTCTGTTCGATGAACCAGCGTACATATTCGTCTACCAGGACCCCGCCGAAATGCTGCTGTAACTCGGCTGCCAGCCAACTCTTGCCGCTGGATTCTGGGCCTGTGAGTACCAGAACTTTCATGTGCGCAACGCCGGATCGGCCCGCCATTCCCGCCAGCCTTGGACGGCAATCAGGGCGAACAGCGCGTAGAGCCCGGCGGTCAGGTACAGGTCTTTGTAGATAAACAGCCCGACGAAGATCACATCCAGGATGAACCACAGCGGCCAGCATTGAATGCGTTTTTGCGCCATCCATAACTGCGCCACCAGGCTGAAGCCAGTCAGTGCCGCATCGAGCCAGGGTTGTGCGGCATCGGTCCAGTTCGCCATTGCAGCGCCCAGCAACAGACTGCCGACCGCTCCAATGACCAGACTGATAGCGACCGATTTACCGTCGAGCAGGCTGACCTGCCGACCATGGCGCGCGCCCCCCGCATGCGTCCACTGCCACCAGCCATAGAGCTGCAATGCGGCGTAGATCACCTGCAGGAGCATGTCCGAGTAGAGCTTCACCTCAAAAAAGATCCAGCTATAAAGCAGCACCATGACCAGACCGATCGGCCAGCACCAAGGGTTCTGTTTGACCGTCAACCAGACGGCAATGACACCGAGGGTGGCGGCAAACAGTTCAAGCCCGGACATGGAGGTTCCTTGGGGGAAGTCGAAGAGGAGCGGATTGTAACGGCAGGCGCTGCCAAGTAGAACAGCGTGCGCCGCCCTAAGTAGCAGCTGCCGAGCCTGCGAGGCTGCGTTCGGCTGCGCAGCAGTCGTGAATCCGGCATGCAGGATCGTCCTGATACACCGCGGTGCCCAGGTTTACGACTGCTCCGTAGCCGAACGCAGCCTCGCAGGCTCGGCAGCTGCTACAAAGGTGGTTACACCCGGAACTGCTTGAGCAGCCCGTTCAATTGCTCACTCAATTCCTTCAGGTGAACGCTGGCCGCGCTCGACTGTTCGGCCGCCAGCGCCGTGCTGTGGGACAAACCGGCCGCCTGGGTGACGTTCTGGTTGATGTCCTCGACCACATGCGCCTGTTGCAAGGTCGCGCTGGCGATGGAGGCGTTCAACCCGTTGAGGTTGCGCAGCGCCTGGGCAATGGCATTCAGGCTTGCACCGGCCAGGCCGGCCTGCTCGATGGTCAACTGCGATGCACGGCTGCTGTCGCCGATCACTTTGACCGCCGCTTCGGAGTGGCTTTGCAGGCGTTCGATCATCGACTGGATCTCGGCCGTGGACTTCTGGGTACGCTGGGCCAGCAGTCGCACTTCATCGGCCACCACCGCAAAACCGCGACCTTGCTCGCCGGCCCGGGCGGCTTCGATGGCCGCGTTGAGGGCCAGCAAGTTGGTTTGCTCGGCGATGGAGCGGATCACTTCAAGGACGCTGCCGATCTGCGTGCTTTCGGCGGCCAGGGTGCGAATCACTTCTACCGCCTGATCGATGGTCGAAGACAGCTTGTCGATCTGTTGCAGGCTGCCATCGATGTTGACCTGGCCTTGCTGCGCCTGAGACTCGGCATCGCGCATTTCGCTGGCGGCGTGCTCGGCGTTTTTCGCGACGTCGTGCACGCCATACGTCACTTCATTGATGGCAGTGGCCACCAGTTCCATTTGCTGGGACTGTTGCTGACTGCGTTGCTGGGCCTGGGCGGCGTCGTTGCCCAGTTCGCTGGAAGACTGGCCCAGGGCACTGGCGGACACTTGCAGTTCCCTGATCACCAGTCGCAGCTTGGCGGTGAAGGCGTTGAAGTGGCGTGCCAGTTGCGTGACTTCATCCTGGCCATGTGTGTCGAGGCTGTGGGTCAGGTCGCTCTCGCCGCTGGCGATGTTGGCCATGGCGTTCACGGTTTCCTGCAGTGGACGCACGATGCTGCGGGCAATCAGGATGACCAGCAGCGCCATGATCAGGGCAATCACCAGCCCCACGAACGAGGCCTTCCAGACCTGACCATAGAACTCGGCCTGCATGTCATCGATATACACGCCCGAACCGATTACCCAACCCCAGGGCTCGAAGAGTTTGATGTAGGAAGTTTTTTCTACCGGCGCGCTGGCGCCCGGTTTCGGCCAGCGATAGTCGACGGTGCCGGCACCCTTGGTCTTGGCGACGGCGACCATTTCGTTAAACAGGGCAAAACCGTCGGGGTCGCGGATCGCCGATAGGTTCTGGCCATCGAGTTTCGGGTTGGCCGGGTGCATGATCATCACCGGCGTCAGGTCATTGATCCAGAAGTAGTCATTCTGGTCATAACGCAGACCACGAACGGCGCTCAGAGCCTGCTTCTGCGCAGCATCGCGGGTGAGCGTGCCGGCGGTTTCGAGGTCGTGGTAATAGGTCAGAATACCGCTGGCGGTTTGCACCACATGCTGGGTTTTCTGAGCCTTGGCGTGGTACAGGTCATCGTGAATCTGCTTGAGCATCAAGACGCCCAACGTCATTAGCATCAGGACGGCCACGATCAAGATAAGCCACAAGCGTCGGCTGATCGACATACTGCGCAAGCTGTTCATAACGCTGTCACTCCGGTTTCTTTTTCTTGTAATAAATGATCGCCAGCATCCAACCACACTTTGCCAATCGGTCATATCCGACCCAAGTCCAATAACGCGCAGCGTTAATCAGACTTGTCTGATAGGATTTCGGCCCCGCACGGAAAAACCTGAATCCAAGTTGATTTTTCACGGAATTTTTATGATTTCGTCTGGATTCTATGCGCGCGGTGCAGCAGCGACGCTGACCGCAGTCAACGTTCTGAAAAAAAATACTTACGGGCATGCCGTGGCGCATCGCTTCTTGGGGGATTGATGGATCTTTGGACTGCCTTTTCGGCATTGATTCTTGGGGTTGTAGAAGGGCTGACGGAGTTTTTGCCGATTTCCAGTACCGGCCACCAGATCATCGTGGCTGACCTGCTCGACTTCGGTGGCGAGCGGGCCATGGCCTTCAACATCATTATCCAGTTGGGCGCGATTCTGGCGGTGGTGTGGGAGTTTCGTCGCAAGATATTTGATGTGGTCATCGGTTTGCCGACGCAGCCGAGCGCTCGACGCTTTACCGCGAACCTGCTGATCGCCTTCCTGCCGGCCGTGGTATTGGGGGTGATTTTCGCTGATCTGATCCACGAGTATCTGTTCAACCCGATCACCGTGGCCACGGCGTTGGTCGTGGGCGGTATCGTCATGCTGTGGGCTGAGCAGCGTCAGCATGAAGTGCATGCCCACACCGTCGACGAAATCACCTGGAAAGACGCGCTGAAAGTTGGCTTTGCCCAGTGCCTGGCAATGATTCCCGGGACCTCGCGTTCCGGCTCGACGATCATTGGCGGTTTGCTGTTCGGCTTGTCGCGCAAGACCGCCACCGAGTTTTCTTTCTTCCTGGCGATGCCGACCATGGTCGGCGCGGCGGTGTACTCGGGCTACAAGTATCGCGACCTGTTCGTTCCGTCTGATTTTCCGGTGTTCGCGATCGGTTTCGTCACGGCGTTCATCTTCGCGATGATTGCCGTCAGAGCCTTGCTCGTGTTCATCGGCAGCCACAGCTATGCGGCGTTTGCCTGGTATCGCATCGCATTCGGCCTGGTCATCCTGGCCACCTGGCAGTTTGGCTGGGTTGACTGGGCCGCGGTCAAGCCATGAATGATGGCAGCTCGCGCAACAACCTTGGACGCAAACCCGCAGGAGAGATTCGCAATCTTCAGCTGAAATTGTTGGTGTTTGCGGTCCTGTGCGCGCTGCCGCTGTACGGCTCGATGTCGTTGTGGCTGCGCGGGGGTTCCGTGATTCCCCTGGCAGCGTACGGGGGCATCAGCCTGCTGGCGTTCTTGCTGTACTGGAGCGACAAGCGCAAGGCGCGCGCCGACCATTGGCGCACCCCGGAGAACGTGTTGCATGCGGTGGAACTCGCCGGGGGCTGGCCGGGCGCCTTACTGGCGCAGCAGCTGTTTCGGCACAAGACGCGCAAGCTCTCGTTTCAGTTGGTGTTCTGGATCATTGTGCTGCTGCACCAAGTGTTCTGGATCGACCAGCTGTTTCTCGGCGCCCATCTGTTCGCGTTGCTTTAAAGCAGCAGTCCGACCTGAGTGCGCTTGGGCAACTTGCTCACCACCAATTGATGGGAACGCTGCAACAAGCCTTGCAGCTCTTCAGGGCCCAACGGGTAGGGCGTTTCCATGATGATCCACTGAGCCCGCGCCAGATAAGGCGCCGGGCGGATTCCCGGGCGGTCGCAATGGCCAAGAAACAAGTCCTTGTCGACCTTGAAGGCCAGGGATTCGCCCCTCAGATTCTGCAAGGCAAACATCTTGTTCCCTGCAATCGAAAACACCCGTACGCCACCCCACTTGTAGTCTTCCCGCGCACCCGGCAGCGCGAGACAGAATTGCGCGACATCCTCTTCGCTCATACGTCCAGCCTTCATATCAGTCGGTCCCCACAGGCATTGAATGATTCGATCAAATGGTCGAGCCAGGCGCGCACGGCCGGCATCACCCCGCGCCGATGAGGGTAGACCGCTTGCAGCCAGCCACCAGGCAACGACCAGTCGGGCAGCAACTGTATCAGCGAGCCGTTTTCCAGTTCCTGCTCGCAATACATCATCGGCAGCATCGTAAAACCCTGGCCAGCGAGGGTGCAGGCCTTGCGCACGATAAAGTCATCAATGCCCAATCGCGCTTCGAGGGTGAGATCGCAGCTTTTACCCTGCTGGTCGAGCATGCGGATATGCACCAGGCGGTCGGCTTCCAGGGCGCCGAGCACGGGCAGGTGTTTCAAGTCTTCGGGGTGGTTGATTTCAAGTCCGTGCAAAAAACCGGGGCTGGCGACCATCGCCATCTGCGCCTGGCGCAAACGTCGGGTGACCAACAGTGGGTCTTCGTCGCCCAACTCACGCACCCGCAGCGCGACATCGATGCCCTCAGTCACCAGGTCAACGCGGCGGTTGAGCAACATGACTTCCAGTTGTACCTGAGGAAACTTTTCAAGAAAGTCGCTAATCACTGTCGGCAGAATTTCGTGGGCCAGCCCGACGGGGCAGGACACCCGCAAACGTCCGCGAGGTTCGCTGGACATGCTGGCGACGGCTTCATCCGCCATCTCGGCTTCCAGCAGCATCGCCTGACAGTGCCGCAGATAACGTTCACCCACGGCAGTCAGCTTCAGTTGTCGGGTAGTGCGTTGCAGCAAGCGCGCGCCGAGGCGCTCTTCCAGCTCGGCAATGCGCCGCGACAACCGCGACTTGGGAATCCCGAGCAAACGCCCGGCCGCCGCGAAGCCACCGGCTTCAACCACCTTGGCGAAGTAGTAAAGATCATTGAGGTCTTGCATGGTTGGGCTCGATTGTTCTATCAGTGGGACGAACTATCGCATTGTTGCAGTCTAATCAGCTATTGGTTTCGCCTGTAGGATTCTCCCCATCAGATCGCCTCGTAGCGATCCTCACCTGGAGATCCCACATGAAACTGCTGCATATCGATTCGAGCATTCTTGGTGACAACTCGGCTTCCCGTCAGCTGAGCAGCGAAGTCGTTAAAGCCTGGCAAACCGCCGAGCCGACTGCGGTGGTGACCTACCGCGACCTGGCCGCCGATGCCATCAGCCATTTCTCTGCCACGACTCTGGTTGCCGCCGGCACCACCGCTGAACTGCGTAACGCCGCGCAGCAACACGAAGCCGATCTGAGTACCACCACCCTGGCCGAATTCCTCGCCGCCGATGCCGTGGTGATTGCAGCTCCGATGTACAACTTCACCATTCCGACCCAACTCAAGGCCTGGATCGATCGCATCGCCGTTGCCGGTCAGACCTTCCGTTACACCGAAGCCGGCCCTGAAGGCCTCTGCGGTGGCAAGAAAGTCGTGATCGTATCGACTTCCGGCGGTCTGCATGCCGGTCAGGCCACAGGTGCGGCTCACGAAGAGTACTTGAAGGTGCTGTTCGGCTTCATCGGTATCACCGACCTTGAGTTCGTCCGTGCCCATGGCCTTGCCTACGGTGACGACGTCCGTACCAAAGCCATGAGCGACGCTCACACGCAAATCAGCGAGCAGTTGTTCGCCGCCGCGTAAGGCGTGTGTAAAGAAAATCAAACAGCTCGAGCAACATCCCAAAAACTCTGTATTCTGATCACGCAAGTGCCAGATGCGGAGTTTTTTGTTTCTGGCTGTTTCGGAATTTCATTAAATAGTGGCCCGAGTTATGCCGTCGAGGGTTAACGTCCCCGGTCAATAGCCAAGTGGAGCCTCCCATGGTGCGTCTTTGTGCAACTTTACTGATTTGCCTGCTCAGCAGCCTGAACTCAGTGCACGCCGCGCCTGCGCCGCCTCCTCACTGGAGCGTCGGCTTCCATGAGATGAGCTTTCTTGACCCTCTGGACTTGCAGCCGATGCGCGCCATCGCCTTCTATCCCTCCAGCGACAAGGAACACTCCAGCATCCTCGAGGGCTACACGGTCGAAGCGGGCGAAGACACCCGAGTCGCCATCGGTAGTTTCCCGATGCTGATGCTGTCCCACGGCAACACCGGAACCCCCCTGGCCTTGCACGACCTCGCCACGTCGCTGGCACGCAAAGGGTTTGTGGTGGTGGCGGTGATCCACCCCGGTGACAACTCCAAAGACCACAGCCGCCTCGGTACGTTGAGTAACCTTTACGGTCGGCCCATCCAGATTTCCGAAGCCATTACCGCGACGCTTGGCGATCGAATGCTCGCGCCTTTCGTCAATGCCGATCAGGTGGGTGTGATCGGTTATTCGGCGGGCGGAGAGACGGCGCTGATTCTGTCCGGCGCGACACCAGACCTGGACCGTCTGCGCCGCTATTGTCAGGAACGCCCGGACGACCGCGATGCCTGCAACACCCAAGGCGAATTGATTGCTGACCGTGATGACTTGCAACCGGTGGCTGACCCTCGGGTTCGCGCCTTGTTGCTCATGGCGCCGCTGAGCCTGAAGTTTGGCCGCCATACCCTGGCCGACGTGCATGTGCCGGTGCTGCTCTACAGTGGCGACGGCGACAAACTGGTGGCATTCGACAAGAATGCCGCCGCCCTGGCGCGCAAACTGCCGATCGCACCGGACTTCAAGTTGCTGGCCGGGGCAGGGCACTTCGTGTTCATGGCGCCTTGCAACGAAGAGCAGATCATCGCCATGCCGGCGCTGTGCACCGATGCCGATGGCGTCGATCGCAAAGACATCCACCGCACCCTGGTGTCCGAAGCCGGGCATTTCTTCTCTCATGCGCTTGGCAAATCGACCCGGGCCGGGATGCAGACCGCCGATCAGTAATCAGGCGTTCATCGCACGACGTTTCAACAACAGCGTCAGGCCCAATCCTGTTATCGACAACAACGCCGCGCTGAAGAAAATCCACGTGTACCCCAGGTTCAACGCCACCGCGCCCATCAATGGCCCGGCAATCGCCAGCGCCAGATCGAAAAACACCGCGTAAGCACTCAATCCCGCCCCGCGGCTGGCGTTGGGCACTTGCTTGATCGCTTCGACCCCCAGCGCCGGATACACCAGCGACAAACCGAACCCGGTCAGGCCTGCGCCGATCAGCGCATAACCGGTCGAAGGTGCAAGCCATAGCAATGCAAGGCCCACCGTTTCAATGCTCATACAGGCAATGGCCGAGGTGAACCCACCGAAACGGCTGATGCTGGAGATGAACAACAGTCGCGCCAGAATGAAACACACGCCGAACACCGTCAGGCAGTAAGCCGCGCCGGCCCAGCCACGGCTGACGTAATACAGGGTAATAAAAGTGGTCAGGGTGCCGTAACCGATGGAGGCGAGGCTCAGGCTCACACCGAACGGCGCAATGCGCCCAAACACCGCCCAGAACGGCAGGCGCTCGCCGCGAATCACCGGCACCGAGGGTTTGCTTCGGATCAGCAACAACGCTGCCAGCGCAAGCACCGACAGCGCGATCCCAAGACTGGCGAACCCCAGCTCGCCGACCATCACCACGCCCAGCGGCGCACCAATGGCGATGGCGCCGTAGGAGGCGATGCCGTTCCAGGAGATCGATCGCGCGGTATGTTCAGCGCCCACCTGACCCATGCACCAACTGATCGTCCCAACCCCGATCAAGCCTTGGGCGATCCCCAGCAACAAGCGGCCGGCGATCAGGATCAACAGGCTCAGCAACGGAAAACTTTGCAGCAGCGTTGAAATCCACGTCAGCGCACCGCTCAACACAATCCCCGATAACCCGTAAACAATCGCCCGTTTGGTGCCGATGCTGTCCGACAGGCGTCCGGCCATCGGGCGGCTGAGCAGGGTGGCCAGGTACTGCGAGCCGATGGTCAGCCCCGCGATGATCGCGCTGAAACCCAGCTGTTCGTGGACGTAGCCCGGCAATACCGCAATCGGCAGGCCAATGCAGAGGAAGGCAATAAAGGTATAAAAGACGATGGAGACGATCTGCAGAGTGATCGCCATGGAGCTTTGCGGTGGCAGTTGCTGCACAGACATGAGGGCTCGTTCGCGGGCGGCGGTAGGAGAACTGCATCATGGCGCGGGCATGAAATAAAAGAAAGCAGGCTAACTATATTCGTAGAGTTTGAGGGCCTCTTCGCGAGCAGGCTCGCTCCCACAGTAGACCGCAATCTAATGTGGGAGCGAGCCTGCTCGCGAAGGTTTCAGCACCAACGCATTCCTTGGCCATGAAATGCAAAAAGCCCCGTCGCAAGGACAGGGCTTTTCAGTTTCAGCCGCTATTTAGAACACAACACCCTGGCTACGCAGGTAGTCATCATAAGTACCGCTGAAGTCGATCACGCCGCTAGGGCTGAGTTCGATAATGCGGGTGGCCAACGACGATACGAACTCACGGTCGTGGCTGACGAAGATCAGCGTGCCCGGGTAGTTCTCCAGCGCCAGGTTCAGCGCCTCGATGGATTCCATGTCCAAGTGGTTGGTCGGTTCGTCCATGATCAGCACGTTCGGCTTTTGCAGGATCAGCTTGCCGAACAGCATGCGACCTTGCTCACCACCGGAGATGACCTTGACCGACTTGAGGATCTCGTCGTTGGAGAACAGCATACGGCCGAGGGTGCCGCGAACGATTTGCTCGCCGCCCTGGGTCCATTGGCCCATCCAGTCGAACAGGTTGCAGTCGTCTTCGAAGTCGTGCGCGTGGTCCTGGGCGTAGTAGCCCAGTTCTGCGGCGTCGGTCCACTTCACGGTGCCGGCATCTGGGGTCAGTTCATTGACCAGGGTGCGCAGCAGGGTGGTTTTGCCGATGCCGTTCGGGCCGATGATCGCCACGCGCTCGCCAGCTTCAACCTGGAAGCTGAAGTCCTTGAACAGTGTCTTGCCGTCGAAGCCTTTGGCCATGCGCTCGACGATGACCGCCTGACGGTGCAGCTTCTTGGTTTGTTCGAAACGGATGAACGGGCTCACACGGCTCGAAGGCTTGACCTCGGCCAGCTGGATCTTGTCGATCGCCTTGGCGCGGGAGGTCGCTTGCTTGGCTTTCGAGGCGTTGGCCGAGAAGCGGCTGACGAACGATTGCAGTTCTGAGATCTGCGCCTTCTTCTTGGCGTTGTCCGACAGCAGTTGCTCGCGGGACTGGGTCGCCACGGTCATGTACTCGTCGTAGTTGCCCGGGAACAGGCGCAACTCGCCGTAGTCCAGGTCAGCCATGTGGGTGCACACGCTGTTCAGGAAGTGACGGTCGTGGGAGATGATGATCATCAGGCTGGAGCGCTGGGTCAGAATGTTTTCCAGCCAGCGGATGGTGTTGATGTCCAGGTGGTTGGTCGGTTCGTCGAGCAACAACACTTCAGGATCGGAGAACAGCGCCTGAGCCAGCAATACGCGCAGTTTCCAGCCTGGGGAAACCTCGCTCATCGGGCCAAAGTGTTGCTCGATGCCGATACCCAGGCCCAGCAGCAGTTCGCCGGCGCGGGATTCGGCGGTGTAGCCGTCCATTTCGGCGAACTCGGTTTCCAGTTCCGCAACGGCCATGCCGTCTTCTTCGGTCATTTCCGGCAGCGAGTAGATGCGGTCGCGCTCGGCCTTGACCTTCCACAGTTCTTCGTGACCCATGATCACGGTATCGATCACGGTGAATTCTTCGTAAGCGAACTGGTCCTGGCGCAGTTTACCCAGACGCACGTTCGGCTCGAGCATGACCTGGCCGCCGGATGGCTCGAGGTCGTCGCCGAGGATTTTCATGAAAGTCGACTTGCCGCAACCGTTGGCGCCGATCAGGCCGTAGCGGTTGCCCGCGGCGAATTTGACCGAAACGTTTTCGAATAGCGGCTTGGCGCCGAACTGCATCGTGATGTTAGCTGTAGAGATCAAAGGTTTTTCCTGCGAAGCATTCAGAGTAGCTAGGGTTGCGGCAGTACCGATTCAGTACCTGTTTCCGGTATTCGAACCACAGGAAATGCATCCCGGTCAGAAGCGGAAGGTCCATCTGGCAATAAGTGGACAGCAGCATATGGAGCGCTTGGCCCGAGTCGAAGTGCGCTGAGACGGGGTTCATTCCCGTCATCAACCAAGGGGGGCGCGTAATGTTTGGCGGCGATTGTACTGGTCTGGCTCTTTAAACGATAGGGCGTTAAGGCCGCACGGCCACTTTGGCAGCATCAGTGGACAGATTTTCACAGTTGAAGGTTAACTATTGGTTACAAACTGTGGCTAAAATGCCATCTGTCACCTGATGCCGACAGGCGGCATAGGCTCAAGGACGCGCTGTTTCGTCTTCAGACGCTGCACAAGACCCTCGGGCCGATCGATCGGCAAGGGACGCAGTTTGTTCACTTCTGACGTGTGACGATTTTTTGTGAAATTGATCATTGCCGCTATTTACGTTGTATCCATTGCGTACGTCCACTTGCGCGGACGCGTGCGCCACAAGCTGGGCCGCCAACTGAGCGACCACTCGACGTTTCTGGCGCCGATCAATTGCTTCCTTTATCTGTTCTCGAAAATCCCCAACAAGCCTTATCTCAACCCGGCCGACTTTCCTGATCTGAGTCCGTTGCAGGACCATTGGGAAGAAATTCGCGCCGAGGGCCAGAACCTGCTCAGGGCCGGGGAGATCAAACGCTCGAATCAATACGACGACGTCGGCTTCAACTCGTTCTTCAAGACGGGCTGGAAACGTTTCTACCTGAAGTGGTATGGCGACAGCCATCCTTCGGCCATGAAACTCTGCCCGCGCACCACCGAACTGGTGCAAAGCATCGGCTCGATCAAGGCAGCGATGTTCGCGGAGCTGCCACCGGGTTCGAAACTGGTCCGTCACCGCGATCCGTATGCCGGTTCCTACCGCTATCACCTGGGCCTGGAAACACCGAACGATGCCGGTTGCTACATCAACGTCGATGGCGAGAACTACCACTGGCGTGACGGTGAAGCGGTCATGTTCGACGAGACCTTCATTCATTACGCCGAAAACACCACCGAGCAGAACCGCATCATTCTGTTCTGCGACGTTGAGCGACCGATGAAGTATCGCTGGGCGGCGGCGTTCAATGGCTGGTTCAGCCGTAGTGTGATGTCGGCGGCGGGCGCACCGAACGATGCGGGTGACAAGACCGGCGGCATCAACCGCTTGTTCGCCAAAATCTACACGATTCGCCTTCGCGGCAAAGCGCTCAAGAAGCGCAACCGCAAGCTCTATTACCTGGAGAAGTGGGCGATTTTTGGTGGGCTGCTGGCGATTTTCTTTCTGATCTAAAAATTGTGTCGCGCCATATCGCCCCTTCGCGAGCAGGCTCGCTCCCACAGATGACCGCGATCACCTGTGGGAGCGAGCCTGATCGCGAAGAGGCCCTGAAATTCACCGCACAACCCTCAATCAGCCACGAGAAGTCTTCGTGGCTTTTTTATTTGCGGCGGGTTTCGCGACCGACTTTGTTTTGCCCGTACTCTTGCCGCCGAGGCTGCGTTTAAGCAGCTCAGTCAAATCAATGACATCTGCGGTTTTACGCTCCTCTTCACCCGTCGCCGTTTCCACATCCTCGATCTTGCCTTCATTAGCCTTCTTCTCAACCAACGCCATGATCTTGTCTTCAAAACTGTCGTGATAATCCTCGGGTTTCCAGTCTGCGCTCATGTCCTGAACCAGTCGTTTGGCCATATCGAGTTCACCTTTGGCCAGTTCGGGCTTGGTGACTTCACTACCCAACTCAAGCGTATCCAGACTTCGCACTTCGGCGGGCCAGCGCAGCATCACCAATACCATCGCCGATTCCAGCGGCATCAGCGCAGCGAGGTGCTGGCGCGTGTGCAGCACAACAAGAGCCAGGGCGACTTTATTGGTTTTGCTTAACGTTTCGCGCAACAGCGCATAGACCTTGCCTCCGCGTTTATCCGGCGCGAGGTAGTAGGGCGTATCAATGTTTTGCAGGGGAATCTGCTCGCTGTCGACAAAGGAAAAGATGTCGATGGTCTGAGTGGACAGCGGGTGCGCCGACTTGATTTCCTCGTCGCTGAGGACCACATACCGACCCTTTTCATACTGCACACCTTTAACGATGTGTTCCTTGGTCACTTCCTTGCCGGTGACCTTGTTGACGCGCTTGTAGCCCACCGGGTCCATGCTGCGGCTGTCGAGCCAGTCGAAATCCACCCCTTGCGAGGACGTCGCCGAGACCAGCGCAACAGGGATATGCACCAGACCGAAACTGATCGCGCCTTTCCAGATTGCCCGTGCCATGGTCGTCTTCTCGCGAGTGATGTTCAGGTGACCTGCGGCCTGGCGCAAAAGTTTCAGCGGGCTGCGACCCGGTCCTGCGGGTGTATCGGTGGTCGGGTCAACTCGTGTTACATCTTGTGAAGGAGGTTTTAGTTAACAAATCCGAACCCCGGGCGTAGCGTGATATCGAAGTTCCTATCCACGCTGATGTCGAGAGGCTCCCCATGAACAGATTTGTGCTCGGCTGCACCGCGTTGGCGTTGAGTGGCGTGCTGAGCAATCTGGCCCAGGCTGACACCGCATCGCCAACTTCTTCATTGCTGTTGGCCCAGAGCCCGACGGGCCACACCAGCAATCCTTACAACAGCCCGATTCGCCGGGCCAATCCCAACAGCATGCAAGGCACGCAACCCAGCGCGCCGGCCATTCGTGGGCCGAACACAGTGCCCGTGCCGCGCCCTCCGACGCTTGACAATGGTGGTGTCGGCAACCGCTATCCCCAGGATCGCTCGCCTCCCGCTACCCCACCGAAATTCATTCCCAATCCACCTCATCGAGACGCAGACACCAGCAACCGTTGAACGGCACGACAGCGTTCTTGCCAGCCATTCGAACGACAAAAGGAATCGTGCATGTTGCGTAAAACCCTTCTGGCCACACTGTGTGCCAGCGCACTGATCACCGTCACGGCGCCCGTTTTCGCAGCGCCAACCCAGAATTTTAAAAGCGAACAGGGCACCCTTGAGGTGACGACAATGACCAAGGGGCTCGAACATCCCTGGGCCTTGGCGTTTCTTCCCGATCGTCAAGGGATGCTGGTGACCGAACGGCCCGGCAACCTGCGAGTGGTCAGCGCCGACGGTAAACTTTCCGCTCCGCTCAGTGGCGTGCCAAAGGTCTGGTCCAAGGGACAGGGCGGCTTGCTGGATGTGGTGTTATCGCCCGACTTCAAGCAAGACCGCACGGTCTATCTGTCGTATGCCGAAGGCGGTGGTGAGGGCGGCAAGGCCGGGACCGCGGTCGGTCGTGGACGTCTGTCTGACGACCTGACGGCCCTCAAGGATTTCAAAGTGATCTTTCGCCAGGAGCCCAAGCTTTCGGTCGGTAACCACTTTGGTTCGCGCCTGGTGTTCGACCGCGACGGCTATCTGTTCATCACCCTTGGCGAGAACAACGACCGGCCGACCGCCCAAGACCTCGACAAACTGCAAGGCAAGGTCGTGCGGATCTACCCGGACGGCAAGGTGCCGGATGACAACCCTTTTGTCGGTCAGGCCGGCGTACGCCCGGAAATCTGGTCCTACGGCCAGCGCAATCCGCAAGGCGCGGCGCTCAACCCCTGGACCGGCACTCTCTGGGAAAACGAGCACGGTCCTCTGGGTGGCGATGAAATCAACATCATCGAGCGTGGCAAGAACTATGGCTGGCCGATGGCAACTCATGGCATCAACTATTCCGGCCAGCCGATTCCGGAAGCCAAGGGCAAGACCACCGAAGGCACCATCGCCCCGCGCCACGTCTGGGAAAAGTCCCCCGGCCTCAGCGGCATGGCGTTCTACGACGCTGACCGCTTCAAGGCCTGGCAGCACAACGTGTTTATCGGCGCGTTAGTGAGCCAGGAGTTGATCCGCTTGCAGTTCGAGGGCGACAAGGTCGTTCACGAAGAGCGATTGCTGGGCGAACTCAACAAGCGCATTCGCGATGTGCGGCAAGGCCCGGACGGGTACTTGTATGTGCTGACCGATGAGGACGATGGTGCCCTGTACAAGATTGGACTGAAGTAACCGGTACCTGTAGCAGCTGCCGAAGCCTGCGTTCGGCTGCGCAGCAGTCGTAAAATCATCCGCCGCGGCAGCTCAGTTAGACCGAGGGGCCTGGATTTACGACTGCTGCGCAGCCGAACGCAGCCTTCGGCAGCTGCTACAGGGATTGTGAAACTCACGTTCGGGCGTACAGGATCACTGCCGCCCGAAGCTTGCCTCGACCGAAACTGCACATCTTTTCAAATTCCCCATGACTGACCGGCAAATGCTGGCAGTCCATGGGTTGGCGATGCTGGCTGTGATCGACATCCGGGTCATGCAGGTAGACGAACTCTTCATCGCAATCGGTGACGATCACCCAATGCGGCGATTTGGAACGGGTCAGTCGATAGCAACTGATGAGCACCAGCGGTTGTCCGCCATCATCCAGTAACCGTGGAAGGTTCAGTGGTCCGCCGATCACTCGCTCCACATCAGTCTCTTGTAGCTGCGTGGTGAACTCTTCGTGTACTAACCGCATTACCTCTTTTTTATGCGCATCGCGTACGCCATCGAGAAACAGTGGCCCAGCCATGCTCAGTTGCAGTCGCACCCGAAACCCTCGTCGCCATGCCGCCAGCGCCAGGCCTTGAGGGCTGCAGCCACCATGGCCCGAGGTCATGAACACGGTGGTCGCCTCCCGCCAGATCTGCAGTTCTTCGCGACGCTCCAGCACGCGACCCGCTTGCAGCGCGCCCATGGCCATCAGCAGACAGGCCGGGCCGCAGGTGAAATCGGTGGTCTGCGGATACCAGGGCACCTTGATGTTGCGCGAGTCGCGGTGCTGGAGGATGCGCTTCTCTAGCCGCAGCGCATCGGCATGGTCCTGGTAATAGTCGTGAATCAGGGCAAAGCGTCGGTAACCGTTGCGCTCATACAGGGCAATCGCCGTCGGGTTGTCGATGCGAACTTCCAGCCGCAGGTAGGCGCAGTCGTGCTCAAGGGCGCAGGCCTCAATCCGTTCGAGCAACTGCCTGCCCAGTCCGCTGCCGCGTGCTTCGCTGGCGATCGCAATCGAGTAAAGGCGCGCCAGCGAAGTACCCCGGTGAAACAGCACCACGGCGTAACCAACGAGGTGCTCGCCACGCTGGGCCACCAGCAGTTGCCCGTGGGCCCGAGTGATCATCCATTGAAAGCTGCGACGGTTAAGCCGATCCGTGGTGAAACAGTGTTGTTCGAGTTCCAGCAGTGCCGGCAAGTCTTCAACCACCGCCAGGCGAAAAACCAGATTCATATGACCACCGTAAAAGTTGCGTAACGAAACGGGACTTTCTAAAAAGTTCGTGCTTAATAGGAAAGGTCTTGTTCTCCAACGGATCAATCACTATGTCAGCGGTACAGGGTCATTGGCGCGAAGTATCCGAGCAAACTTTGCCGGCAGCAACTTATTTAAATGACGGTGTTAAAACTTCTAGCCAGTTGATTATCATCGTCGAACGCAAGGAAGACTGGGCCTCCTACTTTCCCAGTGAAGACATCGTCAGCGCCCAGGAATACCTCGAGAAACCCCGGGCCAACGAGCAGGGCAAGCGGGTGCAGGTGATCAACCTGTGCCGCAGCTACAAGTATCTGGGGCACGGTTACTACTGCTCGCTGCTGGCCGAGGCCCGCGGGCACAAGGTGATTCCGTCGGTGCGGACCATCAGCGAACTGACTCGAAAATCCTTGTACGGCCTGGCCCTGGATGATCTGGATAAAACCCTGGAAAAAGCCCTCAGTCATCATCTTTACAGCGATACCGAAGGCTTTACCCTGACACTGTACTTTGGCAAGACTCATATCGAGCCGTTGCAGGATCTGGCGCGACAGTTGTTTGAAGTCTTTCCGTGCCCGATATTGTTAGTTGAGTTTCGTCGAACTAACGGCTGGCACATTGAAGGGATAAAGTCCGGCGCCTTACATAAGTTGCGCGAAGACCAGGAAGACCAGTTCGCCCACTCACTCGACAGTTTCAGTCGCAAGATCTGGCGCGTACCACGTTCCCGGCGTTTGGCCCGGTATGACCTGGCCATCCTGCACGATCCCCAGGAAGCGTTGCCGCCGTCTAATGCCAAGGCGCTGGACAACTTCGTTAGGGTTGGTAAGACGTTGGGCATCGACGTCGAGCTGATCGAGCGCAAGGACTACGCACGCATCGCCGAATACGACGGACTGCTGATCCGCGAGACGACCAGTGTCGATAACCACACCTACCGTTTTGCCAAGAAAGCCGAGAGCGAAGGGCTGGTGGTGATGGACGACCCGGCGTCGATCCTGCGTTGCACCAACAAGGTCTATCTGACCGACCTGCTCAAGAGCCATCAACTGGGCATGCCCGCCACCGAGATTCTCTATAAGGAGCGACCGGAAGATTTTGAGCGGGTCGGCGAGCGCCTCGGTTTCCCGTTGGTGTTGAAGATCCCCGACGGCTGTTTCTCTCGGGGCGTGATCAAGGTCGAAAGCCAGCAAGCCTTGCTCGAAGCCACGGCCGAACTGTTCGAGCATTCGGTGCTGTTGCTGGCTCAGGAATTCTTCTACACCGAATACGACTGGCGTATCGGCGTGCTCAACCGCAAACCCATCTTTGCTTGCCAGTACTTCATGTCCAAGGGCCATTGGCAGATCTACAACCACAAGGCCAAGGGCCAGGACATCAACGGCGAATGCCGTACCCTGGCGGTTCACGAAGCACCGCGAGCGGTGGTGGAGCTGGCGGTGAAGACTGCGAACCTGATCGGCGATGGCCTCTACGGTGTCGACCTCAAACAGTCCGGCGATAAAGTGGTCGTGATTGAGGTCAACGACAACCCGAACATGGACGCCGGCATCGAAGACGCTTACTTGCAGGACGATTTGTATTCACTGGTGCTGGAAGAGTTCGTCCGTCGCCTGGAACTCAAGCGCCGCGGCCAGGCCTGGTGAGCGGCGGATGATCAAGAGCTTTCAACTGAGCCAAGGCGCCCTGCAAGCGGTCGAACGGCTGGACGCCGAAGTGATGTTGTTCAGCAATCCCGATGCGGCCGAACGGGATCTGCTGCACAGCCATTTCAAAGTTGATGAACACGCGCTGGCCTCGGCCCTGGACCCCGACGAGGTGTCACGCATCGAGTTTCACCCTGATAACCTGTTCCTGATCTGGAAACGCCCGGAAAACTATTCCGGTGCCGGCAGCCTGGCCTTCGAAGTGTCGTCCTGCGGTTTGCTGTTTTCCGAGCATCGTTTGCTGGTGATCGCCACCGACGACTCGCCGCTCAGTGGCCTCGGCATGCGCCAGCGACTGAACACGCCGCTGGATGTGTTGCTCGACCTGCTGTTCAACAACATCCATCACTACTTGGGCCACCTCAAAGTGATCAAGCTGGTAGCCCGGGAGTTGCAGCAGAAATTCAACGCGTCGATGCAGAATCAGCACCTGATCCAGATGTTCAACCTCAGCGAAAGCCTGATCTATTACATCAACGCGATTCACAGCAACGGCGCAGTCCTGACCCGGTTGCGCAATCACGCCGCAAAGGAACATTTCAGCGCCGAAGCCATTGGCCTGATCGACGACCTGATCATCGAAAACAACCAGTGCTACAAACAGGCGGAAATCTACTCCACGGTGTTCTCCGGGCTGATGGACGCCCGGGGCAACCTGATGAACAACAGCATGAACAACCTGCTGCGCAAACTGACGTTGATCAACGTGGTGTTTCTGCCGCTGAACCTGATTGCAAGTATCGGCGGCATGTCCGAGTTCAGCATGATGACGGCGGGCGTGCCGTGGTGGGTTTCGTATCCGCTGTTTCTGACCGCGATGATAATGGGGGCTGGAGTGATGGTGCTCGGGCTCAGGCGGTTGGCGAAGTGACGGACTTTCTCCGATCTTGCAGGCCACGAACCACGAGGTACAACAGCGGCCCGATGGAGACGAAAATAGCGGTGATCAAAAGGTAGGGAACCACCGACCATCCCGACTGCCCACGCTTGCGCGCATCCGTGTACATCCAGATGCCCGCGAGCGTCGCCAGCAGGTACAAATCAATCACCACCTGCGCGGTGTCGGGGCGCGACATCAGGCTGATGCCGAAGTCGATCAATGACTGTTCGGCCTGAAGCATCACCGAAACGGTGTAGCCGGCGAACGCGATCAGGGCAATGAGGGGCAGGACGACAGACTTCATGGTTTCCTTCCTTGGGACGATGAGCAGAGTCGCCAGCCTACAGAGGCCGAGTAAAATTGGCCATTGACTTGCCATCAGCGCCCGGCTAATTTCCGGGCATGACTTCCACTGTATTGCGCTGCCAGCCAAGCATTATTACCGCCATTCCTTATTTGGCGGGCTAGCTCACGACTGCAGCACCCAACCCGCCCTAGAGGCGGGTTTTTACTTTCTGCCTCCTGGGTTCCGATCAACGTCAGGAGACGACCATGAGCAGCACCACCGCCCAGCAGACCTTGCTTGAGCACTACGTGAAAAAGATCCTCGCCGCGCCCGTGTATGAGCTCGCGGTGCGTACGCCGCTGCAACCGGCGCCAGCGTTGTCCGAGACGCTCGAGAATCAGATCCTGCTCAAGCGCGAAGACTTGCAACCGACCTTTTCCTTCAAGATCCGCGGCGCCTACAACAAATTGGTGCAGTTGAGCGATGAGCAAAAGGTTCGAGGCGTGATCACCGCTTCGGCGGGCAATCATGCCCAGGGCGTGGCGCTGGCGGCGCGTGAACTGGGGATCGCCGCGACCATTGTGATGCCGTGCACGACGCCGGAACTGAAGGTGCTGGGTGTGCGCAGTCGGGGCGCCGATGCCGTGCTGCATGGCGAGAGTTTTCCGTTTGCGCTGGACTATGCACTGAACCTGGCGCGGCAAACCGGTCGCACCTTTGTCTCGCCCTTCGACGACCCGGACGTGATCGCGGGGCAGGGCACGGTGGCGATGGAAATCCTGCGTCAGCATCAAGGTCCACTGGACGCGATCTTCGTCCCGGTGGGAGGTGGCGGCCTGATCGCCGGTATCGCGGCGTACGTCAAATACCTGCGACCAGAAGTTCGTATCATCGGCGTCGAGTCGGAGCATTCCGCCTGTTTATATGCGGCATTGCGGGCCAGCGAGCGAGTTGTCCTGCCGAACGTAGGCACTTTCGCCGACGGTGTCGCCGTCGCCCAGATCGGTGCTTATGGTTTCGAGGTTTGCCGGTTTTGCGTCGATGAGGTGCTGACCGTCAGCAACGACGAACTCTGCGCCGCCATCAAGAATATCTACGACGATACCCGCTCGATCACCGAACCTTCCGGTGCCTTGGCCGTGGCCGGAATCAAAAAATACGTGGCGCAAACCGGTGCCCGTGGTCAGACACTGGTAGCGATCGGCTCGGGCGCCAACATCAATTTCGACAGTTTGCGCCATGTGGCCGAGCGCGCCGCATTGAGCGGCGCCCCGGCGTGAGCGGTGTCAGGCCAGCAGCGGGCGCAGGAAGGTCCGCTCATAACTGACGATAAACTTCTTCTCGACCAGCGAAGCTACGAGCGCGGTGCTTTCGGCATCAGTCATCGCGATATGGCGGTAGCTTTCGTAGTCCGCCAGCGAAGGAAAGCTGAACAGGCAGTAGGCGATATTGCTCGCGCCCTCGGAAGGCAGGAAGTACCCGTGGTGCGTACCACCCAAACGCTCGACGATGCCGAGCCAGGCTTTGGCGTAGGCTTCGAATTCGCTGAGTTGATACGGATCGATCACATATCTGACGTGGCAGGTAATCAAAATGGCGCTCCTGTAACGGGATAGAACGGTTACTCCTGGACGGCTTTCTCGATCTTGCTCGACGCCGACCAGATCCGGTAGCGGACTTCGATATCTTTGGGCACGTAGAGCACGATCGGCAGTTTGCTGTTGTAGCGCAGCATGAAACCGTCACCGACCACCGGCACGAAGTCCTTTTTGCTTTTGCCGTCCGGGCAGGCCATCAGCGTACTCATCGGGCCGATGACTTTTTCCAGTCGGTAGAACGGGTAGCCCCAGCCTTCGAGGTTTTTCTCCTCGAGAATGCCGCCCAGGCGTTGGCGATTGCAGTCGACGGTCAGGGTTTTGCCGGCGAGGATTTCGACTTGGTAGCCGTCTTCCTGAGTCTGTGGGACAAGGTGAATGACCTGGCGGGTGAAACCGCTCTCAGCTTTGGGGAACGGCGCGACTTCTTCGAGTTTCGCGGCGTGAGCGATGGTCGACAGCCCGGCAAGAATCAGCCCGACGGTAGTGATACAGGTCAAAGAACCCATGATGCCTCCTTGCGTGCGAGTGGGGTCAGCGGATACTGAATTGATTGGCCGCATTCTTACTGGCGTCGTCGGCCAATGCAAACCTGTCGCTGGATGTATGCAAATTGCAGGGGCACCACAACGCCTTTCTTGCATATTGCATGGGCTATTTACGCGCGGTTTCGCTAAATCGTTGATTTACCGATGAGCTGCAGTGCGAAATCCAAGGCATGTTTTATGCTTTAGCTGGTCTTAAGCTGACCGGGGATTTCATTGCGTCAGTATCGATCGTTGATTGGCAGTCTCACATTAAGGAGAGGGTCGCCATGTTTCTTTCTGCCTTGGAACTTCGCAATATCATTGAAAGCAGTTTTTTGCCGAAACGTTGTCAATGCACGCTGTCGCCGGACCTGTCGATGACCGTCAAGGTGTATTCCGACCGTGAAACCGATCACCTCGATCTAATGAAAACAGGAATAAATGCCAAACAGCTAAATGGTTGCCGAGAAATCAACAACCTGATCGCTGGACTGCGCTCTGACATGCAGCACCAAACCATTGCCCGGACCCTGCATCCAGACAGAAAAGCGCTTTAACCCACGGTTTCGAGTTCCATCGACACGCGCTTGGTCTGGAGAAATGCCAGACCCAGCGCCAGTTCGACCACCACCGCCAGCAAAATGCCCGGACCGGCATGGCCATTGAGCCATTCGCCGAAGCCCAGTGCTGCCAGCCCCCAGCAGCCGACCATGAAGCCATTGCTCAGCGCATGGCGGGTGATCGAAGGCGCCTCGTTTCGAACCAGATAAAACATCACGCCCAATGCCGCGAACAGCATTGCACTGCGCCTCGCGACAACGCCCACTGCCAACGAGTATTCGAGGCTCCAGATCGACAGCAACCAGTCGGGCATCAAACCCCAGACCAGGGCCAACAGAAAACACAGCGCGGCGGTAAAAGTCGACAAGGCACGAAACGATAACTGCATGGCGAATCCTTGCGGCAGTGGGGGGAGGCGCAGAGCATAGCGCCAGAACCCCTCACAGGAATACCGCAAAGTGTTGAATCAGACCTTTCAGTCAGTTCTGGTAACTGCAAGCGTCGGAAAGTTTACGGTAGGAAATTTCCGCAGGCTTGCCCGAGGTGCTCTCGATGTATTTCATGTTGGCTGTGACCACTTTACAGTCCAGCGTCGACGGTTCGGTCAAGGTAATGACCTTGCCCACGTGCAGCGGCATACCGTAGTGGTATGGCACCGCCTGAGAGCTCGAAGTGTCATTGGCCTGGGCCAGACCGGCAAACGCGGTGCAGGCGAGGGCGGTGGTGATCAGCAAGGTGCGCATGTTCATGAACGTTCTCCGATGCAGGCTTAAAGTCAGCTCGACGTTTAGGCGTCGAACCTGCCGCACTGGGCGTCAGAGAACTCTAAGGGCGTGCGGTCCAGTAAAGTTTTGGACCGCGGGGTTAAGCGATGGTTAACCCGACTCAATGCCGCCTGTCGTGAGGAGGTTTCTGTCAGAGGTTTCATGTAGGTAAAAAAACTGAGAGAGGTTCGGCCCGTTCCTACACGGTCGGACTCTTTGTCGTCTTTCGCCGGCAAGGTACCAGCGTTTACTGTTTGACCTCGCTGCAAAATCAGCGAACAGGTTTGGTCACCTGATGCCATCACACTTATGTGTGCCATCATTCGCGCTGCGGACATCTATGTCCTCGTAGTGCGTTGCAATGGCGGCTGTGTGCTGGACGCCTCCGGGCGAGCCGATTTGATGGTATCGGTTGACCAAGCCTGTACACAGTCCGCCTCCCATCGTTTGGTCACGGTACTGGCGGTTATTTACTAATCATCGAGTAATTACTATGCCAACGCTAAATCCATTCCCCGATCGCTATCGCTCAATCAAAAGCAGCGTTACCGAGACAAGCCCAATGGTCATCGACACCGAGGCCAATCCCCAAGACATACTCGAAGCCGCTTTACAGCGTGTCCGAGCCGCCAGCCAGTTGCTTGAAACGCTCCATTGCCAGTGTTTCAAGAACGGTGATGTCCAGGATATTCCGCACATTACTCACGCGCTTTATCTGCTGACGCAGGATGGGTCCGATTTGCTGCTGGTTGCGCAGCAGCAGATGATGGGGTGGAAGGCGCCGGTCTGACGGCGCACAGATAAAATATCCAGCCCTTTAGAGGCTGGATTTTTTATTGAGATTGCAAATAGGGGAATACCTGATCAGGCCATGCTCACTGAAGTTGACGGCGGAATCTGCGCAATTCGCACCGACGCTTGGTTTTCCGTATGTGCGGCCCACCGGTCGATGTGCGTTTTCAGCTCTGGCAATTCAGTGCAATCGCCATATACGTCAGCGATAGTCAGCTTGGTGCTGCTCAAAGACGTCAGCCGTTGCATGGTGAGTTCGATGGCTTGCAGCTCTTTTTTATTGTGTCGCACTGCCTGATTGACCGCCGTTTGACGCTCCTGAAGATCAGACATCGTGGATCGACGCTGCAACGGCGTGGCGCGCTCTTGAGGACGGCCTTCGATAGTCCCTCCGGGGAACTCCGAATCGGCGTTGCGCTGCCATTTCTGAAGTTCGGTACGGTAGGTTTCCACTTCGAGTTTCAGACGATTCGATTCCGTCGAGCTGATGACGTAGCCGCCAGTCGTTTGTGTTTCCTGCCAGCGTCGAAGTGATGCCCAGCAAGACGGAATATAGCCATCGAGCATCTTGTGATCTGCGGCGCTGAACACCTGTGCCATGAATTGGCTGCGATCAGGCATGTCGTTCTTTTTCATTTGGGCCACGCAGCGAGCCATCGCGGCTTCTTCATAGCCTTCACATCCAGGTTTCCACAACACAGAGGAAACAACCTGCCCCGGTAGCTGCAATGGCATGAAGTGGCGCTGTTCTCCGTGGTGCCAATAGGGCTTCCCGCCAAACCTAGCCATGCCGGCTGCGAATACCAAACCGCCAGCTGCCGGCGTCAGAACGCCCGAGACGGTTGCGGCGAGGCCGGTGATCCAGATCGGTTTCTTGGTATCCATCCATCCTGCGGGAACGCTAGGAACCGGATCGTTATGGTTGACGATGCGGTGATGAATCAATGCTTTGGCCCCGTCGACGAAATCGGCATCGCCGGCACGTGGTGAGCCGAAGGTGTAGAGAATTACGTCATCTGTGATGTTCTGGCGAAGCCATTCGGCCAACAACAATGCGATTGCACCGCCGAGGCTGTGGCCACAGACAAGAATTTTTTGGTCTCGTCGAAAACGACGAACGTAGTCTGCTATGAAAGGGCGAAGTGCCATAAAGGCTTCATAAAAACCTTGGTGCGCTTTCCCCGTCCCGCCTTCAATTGGCACTTGCTGAGCATCGGCATCTCGCCAGCCATCCCAACCTTCGGCTGTTCCCCTGACTCCGATCAATACAACTCGATCATCGTGCGTGGCATAAGCTTGCGTATCAGTATTCGTCCAGTCAGTTGTTCCCTGTCGAGCGTCGTTGAAAAAATGCACTGACGACGGTGTTTCTTGGTTTTCCCCGGATGAGGGATCATTTTGAGGATAACGGTCCGGGTCAAAGGGAACGATTTCCAGACGTTTTGAATAGGGTACGTCTTCCACCAGCGGGAACGCCGGTTTCTTCGAGTCCGCGTAACGCATCGGCTCTTCGTAACACGCAAGGCATGTGTTTAAAACATGCCCAACGGTTCCAATCTTCGGGTATGTGAAGGCAAAATCTTTCTTAGGTTTCTCAGCGTTTTCCAGCGTTTCGGGGACTTGGCCGAATGCGCCATAGCTCAGTGTCGCCAGCAGTGACAACTGATACAGGTTAAGAGCACTGAACTCAGGGGCTAACGACAGCAGAGGTCGGAATGCGCGAAGCGCACGTACTTCAAGAACGTAATGTTTTTCCGGAAGCAGACCTACACCAAAGCTCGGCACTTTATCACCCGCGAAATCACGAGCCAGTTTGGCGCAACCAGGTGAAACGGGGTTGGACAACTTTGCTGCCGGTGGTAAGTGTTTTGTGAACTCAACAAATTCACGAACTTCTACGTTATGGAACTCGCCTTTTTCCGCGGCTGCTCGGTAGGCCCCTGTTTTGCCGGTGCTACCAATAGGGCGGCGGCGGGTTTGTTCGGCGGCTACTTGTAATTCTGTTAGCGGAATATCATAACTGTCACGTTCCGTTAGAAAATTATAGAAATCATCATCGCCGCTATACGATTTCGCTAGCGTAAGTATCGCGGGGCCAGCGTAGTTTCCTTCGACTCGCGCGAAACCCTCGCCATCCAATACCCCAGTTTTTTTACCACCTTCGGTGTCACTCAGTTCGTATGCAAGCCCCGCATAAGGCTCACCGTCACCAAGTTCATCTACAAGACGAAAGCTGATCCATTCACCTCGCAATGGGCAGGAACGACGTTGATCATTCAGCGATGAAGTTTGCAGATTGTCCATTAGCTAAATCCTTTTTAGTTGCAGCTCGGATAAACCGTGCATTCGCGTCCGTTCAGCTTGAAAGTTCTAAAGTCTTTAGTGTTGCCTCGACAGAATCCGTATGGATCATTCACACCTTTACCAAGACAAGGTTTCCATCCTTCAGGTAGCTTCAGCCAGGTATCGCCGATGGCAGGTCGCTCCTCGGATGATTGGCGCAGCTCAAGCTTTATGACTTTCCCGGGAAGGGCGCTTCTTTCGGCCACACCGCCAGGCTTACGGCGCTCACGTTTATTCTCCGGAACCTGCCATTTTTCATCAGCGGCGTTGCACGACAGAATCTTTTCAATTCCACCTTTTTTTGCCTTAGCGGTGCTTAATTGGAAAAGCCATGTGCACAGACCTCGTTGTCCGGTCTCACTCGAGGTCTTTGTGGATGTTTTTCCTACAATTGCCAATCCACCTGCGTGGTCTAACCCATCATCCCAGATACCGTTGCCATAGGTAGCATCGACCTCATAGTTCACTCTAGTGAGCTCCATCGAGCAACCAGCAATGTGGTACTCCAACGGTATTTCTGTAGAGATTGTCTGCTCCGTGCTTTTTGCCAGAGTTTTATTGGATTTCTGTTGCTGGCGAGTGACCGAACCACCAAGGCCTGGGCTATAGACCTCACAGTCCTGACCCTCTTTCGGTGAGTATTGCGCTTTGGAGGTAAAACCGAAGTTTGGAGGAACAATGGCAACGAGAGTGAAATGTTCGCTTCCGTAATTGCTGGTCACTCCCTCGACGCTATCTTTGACCATCTGCCCAGCCCAGCTACAAGCGCCCATTAACGGAAGAGCAAGAAAAAAAACCGACCTGACGCTGTATGAAAAAAAATGCCTATTCATTAAATATTCCCTGCTCAGTGCAATTTGGATAAACCGTGCACTGGCGTCCATTCATTTCAAAAGTTTTGAAGGTTGGGTGAGATCCACAACGGTCTGACGTTGCTGTGCCTTGACAAGGCTTCCACCCGCTGGCGGTTTTAATCCATCGATTATCTATAGAGGGCTCCTCATCTTCAGCTAAGCGAAAGGTGATATTTGCCGTTTTTTGGTTCAGCAATTCTCTGTTAACTACGCTGCCAGGCTTTCGTCGTTCAATATAGTTACTTGATACTCTCCACTGTTCGTCGGCAGCACTGCAAGACAAGATTTTTTCAATACCGTCTTTCTTCGCCTTTGCAGTACTGATTTGGAAAAACCATGTGCAGATCCCACGTTGTTCTTGAATGATCGAAGAAGGATTTGACTTGTCGTTCGTCGATGAGGGTCTTATGGATAGCCCGCCTGCATGATCGAGGCCATGATCCCAGGCGTCAGCACCGTAAGTGGCATTAACCTCATAATCCACTCTCGTGAGTACCATCGAGCAACCACCAATGTGGTACTCCAACGGGATATCAGTAGAGACTCTCTGCTCTGCGCTTTTTGCCGGAAATTTATCGAATTTCTGTTGTTGTCGAGTAACCAAACCGCCTAAGCCAGGGCTATAAACTTCACAGTCCTGACCCTCTTTCGGTGAATACTGCGCTTTAGAGGTAAAGCCGAAATTCGGGGGAACACTGACGACAAGCGTGAAATGCTCGCGCCCATAACCACTGGCTACATCCTCAACGCTGTTTCGGGCAGCAGATCCCACCCAACTACACGCGCCGAGAAGCAGCACCAATCCCGGCAGTAACCATAAACTGATTTTCAAACGGCAACGCCTGGCTCAACGAACACCCGCTGACACCGCGCAAAATGCACTTCCGGCGTTTCCCCCGGCAAAGGCTCCCACGCGACATCTTCCATGCACTTGGCATTCAACCGTCGACTCAGCGTCAACTCGCGCTGTTCCGGCGTTTTCCATCGCCACAAATCCAGCAAGTCCATCTGCTCCTCAAGCCACTCACTGACGACGCGTGTTTCCGCGAGTTCAGCGGCTGCTTCGACGTGGTAGGTCAGGAGCCAGCGCTTGAGGTTGTCGCGCAGGATGCTGCGGGCCTGTTCGCCGGACTCAGGGTTTCGTAACCAGGGCGCCGGATCAGGAGCCGGGTAAACCCCAGGCCGGACGTTGTCGGCGCTCTTCCACCGATCTTCATCCCAAAACATTACGCTAGCGATCGGGCCGAGAAGCAGCGGATATTCGGTTGCTTTGAGGTTGGCCAGGCAGCGGGCGATCACGCGGTTGTCCTGGAAGCGGAACAGCGAGCGCTCGCCGTCTTCGTCGATGATCATCCGCGCTCGCCAGTGTT
This sequence comes from Pseudomonas sp. PMCC200344, assembly GCF_030053095.1. Lineage (NCBI taxonomy): Bacteria > Pseudomonadati > Pseudomonadota > Gammaproteobacteria > Pseudomonadales > Pseudomonadaceae > Pseudomonas > Pseudomonas sp. PMCC200344. The sequence continues at coordinate 2,717,050 of NZ_CP125618.1, forward strand.
GGGTCAGGCTGTCGAGGTCGGCCTTGTCCATGCTGCCGATCCAGCCCCAGTTGCGCTGTGGGTCGTCCAGCAGTTTGCGGAAGGCGTCGGCGCTGGGGTTGTGCAGTTCGGTCAGCCATGGGCTGATGGGGGCGAATTCGGCGTACTGGGTGCCTCGATAGAGTTGCACCGAGCGCTGCATCAGGCCGGCGCTGTACAGCGAGGTGACCGGGTTCGGTTCGGCGAGGCTGTCGAGGGCGAGGATCAGGACTCGGTTGAGCCGGGTTTGTTCGCCGAGCCAGTTGTTCAGTGCGTCGCTCATGCTGCCGTCCCCAAATCACACTTGCCTTCACGGCAGGCTTCGCAGATCGGGCAGCGGATGTCGCCAGCCGCACGGGCGGCTTTGGCCATGGCCATTTGCACGGCGGCCGGGACGAGCAGAGCGCCTGCTTTGTCCTGGGCGGCGGCCCATGGAATAACAGGAGGGAGAATCTGAATCCCCGTCCCCGCGCCGGGACCACCGCCGGAGTTGACCTTGACCTGCGCGCCACTAATCGTCACGCCCCCCGCATCAACTTTCACAAAGCTCCCGCCAGCCTTGGCCGTCAGCTCCATGCCGCCCTCAACCACAACCTTTTCCCCAGCGTTGTAGTGAATCTCCTGACCCGCCTCAACAAACTGCGCGGTCCCCACCTTTACATGCTGAGTCACGGCAACCGTCAGGTGATCATTAGCCCGGGTCTCAGTCTTGCGATCCAGATGAGTAATCCGATGTTCTTCAACCTTGAACTCACTGAAAACATTCGCTTCAACGGTGTCATGTCGCTCGTTGCCGATGCGAATCTTCTGGTCATGCTCAATGTTTTCATCCCAATCCCGCTGGGCGTGCAGGTAGATCTGTTCCGCACCTTTCTTGTCTTCAATCCGAAACTCGTTGTAACCATTACCACCCGGAGAGCTCAGGGTCTTGAAGGTGCTGCGGGTTTTGTTCGCCGGCAGGTCGTACGGGACGACGTTTTCCTTGTGGTACAGGCATCCGGTGATCAGTGGTTGGTCGGGGTCGCCTTCCATAAACGACACCAGCACTTCCATGCCGATGCGCGGGATGGCGATGCCGCCGTAGGCGCTTCCGGCCCAGCCGGTGGCGACGCGCAGCCAGCAGCTGGTCTTGTCGTCAGCCTGGCCTTCGCGATCCCAGTGGAACTGGACTTTGACGCGGCCGTATTCGTCGCAGTGGATTTCTTCACCCGCAGGGCCGGTGACAATGGCGGTCTGACTGCCGAGGACTTTGGGTTTCGGGTGTTCGAGGGCAGGGCGGAAGTGCGCGTCCCACGGGGTGGCGAGGAAGCGGTTGCGGTAGCCCTGGTGGAAATCGTCTTTGTTCTGGGTGACGTCGCTGGTGACGTTTGCGCCGAGCACTTGCGGCTGTTTGCCTTCGTGCACCACTTCCAGCAGCAGCCAGAGGTCGTTCCACTCGGCGCGCGGGTGTTCGCTCAGGGCCATGAAGTGGCCGCTGACCAGGGTCGGCTCGTCGCCTTTGCCTTCGGCAAGTTTGTAGTCGCTGCGGTGGCGTTCCAGGGTGCGGGTCGCCAGTTGCTTGCCGCGTTCGCGGTCGGTGAAGCGGCCGGGGTAGTCGTAGTCTTCCAGGTCCGGGGCGAATTCGCTTTTGGCGGCGCCTTCGGGAAGGATGCGCGGTTTCTCGAAGTCGTAATCGCGACGGCTGACGCGGGTGGTGCGGGTTTCCAGGCGCAGGTTGAAGCGCTTGATCACCGGTTTCTCGGCAGCCATGCCGGAGTCTTGCTGGTAGGCCACGGGCGCGAGTTTACGGAACACCGTCTGGTCATCGCCGAACACCAGTTTGTGGCCGCTCGCACTGTGCTGGAAGTGGAAGTGAATGCCTTCTTCTTCGCACAGGCGCTGGATGAAATGCAGGTCGGATTCGTCGTACTGCACGCAGTAATCGCGTTCCGGGTAGATCGCGCCGAGCTGGAAGCTGTAGGCGTCGGCCAGGATGCCGCGCGCTTCGAGGACCTGAGCGATGATCTTCGGCACACTTGAATGCTGGAAAATCTGCTGGTCATGGTTGTGGCGCAGGTAGGCGAGTTGCGGCACCAGGCTGATGCTGTAACGGGTCAGGCTTTTGCCGGAGTCGCCTTGCTCGATGCGATACACCAAGCCGTGGATGATGCCTTTGCCGGTGGCGCCGAAGGTCAGGCAGCCGGGCTTGTGCAGCAACTCTTCGAGTTTCAGGTCGGGGCGCGCGCTGACCAGTTCGATGTCGAAACAGAACGGCTGATTGAGGGTTTCGCGACCGACGAAGCTGAGTACCTGAAGGTCAACGGAAACGCCTTCCAGCGTCAGGGAAATATGGGTTGCGTTCGCGTCCAGCATGCCTTTAATTCCGTCCTTTGAATAAGCTGGGGCGGATGGTGCAGGATTAAAGCGCCTCGTTCAAGGAAACGAACCGTCATTTACCGACTAAAGTCGTCTGTAGCACGTAACAGCCCTCTACTCTTATTGCCGCTCACCCCCGTGTTCTAATCCCCGTTCTCCAGTCACACGACTCCAGCGTCGGAAGATTAGCGGTGTAAGTGACACCGCCTTCGCGAGCAGGCTCGCTCCCACATTGGATCGTTGCCGAACACAAAACCTGTGTCCACTGAAGATCTACTGTGGGAGCGAGCCTGCTCGCGAAGAGGCCTTCAGCCTCAGCGAAGATCCAACTGCTGGCGATACGGCAAGTCCGGCCCGGTCTTGCTGCACGTCAGCGCCGCAGCTTGCACCGCAAACTTCAACATCCCGTCGATCTGCTCGCGGTCGAGCGATTGCACGCCCTCAACCGAATCCAGCTGCTGCTCGGTCAGCGAGGTAATCAGCGCTGCCTGGAACGTATCGCCAGCGCCCACGGTGTCGGCGATTTTCACTGAGCTCGCCGGCACCGACCATGAACCATGGGCACGGCTGAACACAGTCGCCCCCTCGCCACCACGGGTCAGAAACACTAACTGACAGCGATGCTGCAGCCAGCCTTCGATCACCCGTTGCGGATCCTGCTCGGGGTACAGCAGGCTCAAATCCTCATCGCTGACTTTGATCAGGTCGGCCAGCTCAACCAAGGTGGCAATCCGCGAGCGCCACAGGTCGATATTCGGCTCAGGATTGAGCCGCACGTTGGGATCAAGGCTGATCAAGCGTTTGCCGCTTTCCCGCTGCACCAATGCCAACAGCGTGTCGGCAATCGGTTGCACCACCAGCGAAAACGAACCGACGTGCAAGCCGCGCACTTCAGGTCCCAGTTCCGGCAGATGCTCGGTTTTCAGCTGACGATCCGCGCAGCCTTCGCCCCGGAAGCTGTAATGCGGTGAACCATTGGCACCGACGGCCACCATCGCCAGGGTCGTAGGCGCAGCGAAATCCACCAGGTAATCCGAGCGCACGCCTTCATCCTGCAGCACCTGCTGCAAGCGCCGGCCGAGGTAGTCGGTCGACAACCCGGCAAACAGCGCCGCGTCCACGCCCAAACGGCGCAAACCCACCGCGACGTTGAACGGCGAGCCGCCGGCAATCGCCTTGAAATTCACTTTTGGAGCCAGGCCGCTGGCATCGTCTTCACTGAAGAAATCGAACAGCGCTTCGCCACACACCAGGTACATAGTTATTCACTCTTTAAAGGGTTGCGACATGCTGTTGATAGCGTTCGTAGGCCTGCTGACAGGCCGCCACATTGTCTGCGATCGGCAAGGTTTCGCTGGCCGAGTCTAGCTTCACGCAACGCTCGCAAAGGTCCGCGAGGCTGTCTTCATGCCCGTTTTCCCAGGACTTGCACCACGCCGCCTGAATAGCGGCGCCAAGGGCCGCGGCTTCGCTTTGTTCGGTGCAGATTACCGGCGTGTTCATGATGTCAGCGACGATCTGCCGCCACACCGGGCTTTTCGAGCCGCCGCCGATCAGGCAAATGCTGCGGCTTTGTAAGCCATTCTGGCGCAGCAGGTCCAGTCCATAACGCAAACCGAAGGTCGTGCCTTCGACCACCGCGCGGCACAGGTTGGCCTGGGTCAGGTTGCTCATCGTCAACCCCAGCAGACTGCCGGTGGCATGGGGCAGGGCGGGGACGCGCTCGCCGTTGAGGAACGGCAGCATGCACACACCTTCGGCACCGATGGGTGCTTGCGCGATGAGTTCGTTGAACTGTTCGATATCCAGCTCGAACAGCTCGCGAATCACCCCGGTCGCGTTGGTCAGGTTCATGGTGCAGATCAGCGGCAGCCAGCCACCACTGGAGGAGCAGAACGTTGCGACTGAAGAGTCCGGACTGACTTTCGGCTGGTCGGCATAGGCGCACACCGTCCCCGATGAACCGAGACTCATGGTGATAGCGCCGGGCTTGATGTTGCCGGTGCCGATGGCGCCCATCATGTTGTCGCCACCGCCGCTGGAGACCAGCGCCTGCGGGTTGATGCCCAGGTGTTCGGCGATGCTCGGCAGGATCGTGCCGACGGCTTGATGAGCGTCGATCAGCTCCGGCAGCGCGGCTTGCAGTCGTCCGGTGGGATCGATGTCACGCAGCAGCTGCAAGTCCCATTGGCGGGTGCGCACGTTGAAATACCCGGTGCCCGAGGCGTCGCCGTACTCGCTGCAACTGCGGCCGGTGAGCCAATAATTGAGGTAGTCATGGGGCAGCAGGATGCGCGCGATGCGAGCGAAAATCTGCGGATGGTGTTCTTTGGTCCAGAGCAGTTTGGAGACGGTGTAGCCCGGCGCGATCACGACACCGAGACGTTCCAGGGAGCCTTTTTCGCCGCCCAGATGGGCAAGCAGACTACCGTTTTCCGGGGTGGATTCGGTGTCACACCAGAGTTTGGCCGGACGCAGCACCTGGCCCTGATCGTCGAGCAGCACTAACCCATGTTGCTGGCCGGAAACGCCGATGCCGAGAATGTCCTGGCCGTCGACCTTCGCCGCGAGCAATGCGCGGCGGGTGGCCAGCGCGAAGGCGTCCAGCCATTGGGAGGTGTCTTGCTCGCGGCGGCCATTGGCCCCACTGATCAAGGTGTGGGCGGCGGCACCCTGGCCCAGCACCTGACCGCTGACGGCGTCGAGGATGATGGCTTTGGTGCCTTGGGTGCCGCAGTCGATGCCGAGGAATAGTTGTTGGTTTGCCATGGAAGATCCTTGGTGTGTCAGGTCGATCTCGGTGAAGCCATTCGCGAGCAGGCTCGCTCCCACAGGAGATTTTCAGAGGACACGGATTTTGTGTCCGACACCGATCCCATGTGGGAGCGACGGTGCGACGATTCGACCTGCTCGCGAAGACGGAGGCAGATTCACCGCCGTGTGCTTAAGCCAACACCCGCTCCAACGTCCGCGACACGCCGACGTCACGCAAACTGTTACAGCACCACTCAAACGCCGCCACGAATTCTGGCGAATGCGGAATCGCCGTACCAAAAATCTCCTCAACCTCCAGCAACCGCTGGGTGATCAACGCATCATCCGCCACCAGTGCCTGACAGAACGCCGCCCGCGGATCAGGAATGCTGTAGGTATCGCCATTCTCGTCCACGCCCTTCAAATACAACGCCCAAGCGGCCACCACCAATGCCGCACGCGTCATCTCTCGTCCATCAGCAATCAATCGATTGATCGTCGGCACAGTGAACTTCGGAAACTTCGACGAACCGTCCGAACACACACGCTCCAGCTGATCGGCAATCGCCTGGTTGGAGAAGCGCGCCTCCAGCGTGTTCTTGTACTCGGTCAGGTCAATCCCCGGCACGGGTGACAGTTGCGGGGTCACGTCCAGGTCCATGTAGGCACGCATGTAGCATACGAACAGCGGGTCGTTCATGGTTTCGTGAACGAAGCGGTAACCCTTCAAAAAACCCAGATATGTGAGTGCCAGGTGGCTGCCGTTGAGCAGTTTGATCTTCATCTCTTCATAAGGCGTGACGTCGTCGGTGAACTGCACGCCGACCTTTTCCCAGGCTGGACGACCGTTGACGAACTTGTCCTCCAGCACCCATTGCACAAAAGGTTCGCAGACCACCGGCCAGGCATCGTCGATAGCGTGTTTATCGTGCAGTTGCAGCTTGTGTTCGGTGCTGGTCATCGGCGTGATGCGGTCGACCATCGCGTTGGGGAAACTCACGTGGGTGGCGATCCAGTCCCGCAGATCGGCATCGCGCAGGGCGGCGAAAGCCAGTAACGCTTTGCGAGTGACCGCGCCGTTGTGCGGCAGGTTATCGCAGGACATCAAGGTGAACGCGGGCGTGCCGGCTGCACGACGTTTGGCCAACGCGGCGCAGAGAAAACCGAACACGGTTTTCGGTGCGCTCGGGTGTGCCAGGTCGTGCTGGATTTGCGGCAGCTGGGCCATGAACTCGCCGGTGCTGTCGTCGATGCAGTAACCGCCTTCGGTAATGGTCAGCGAAACGATACGGATCGCGGGGCTGGCGAGTTTGTCGATCAGCGCTTGTGCGCCATCTTCGGCCAGCAGCATCTCGCGAATCGCGCCGATCACCCGAACTTCGGTGTCGTCGGTATCGCCCAACTCGAACAGGGTGAAGAGGTAATCCTGCTCTTTGAGATCGTCACGGGCGCGGCGGTCATCGGCGCGCAGGCCGACGCCGCAAATGGCCCAGTCCAGTGCTTCACCGGTATTCATCAACGCGTCGGTGTAATAGGCCTGGTGAGCGCGGTGGAAACCGCCGACGCCGATGTGCGCGATGCCTTGACGGGTGTCGCTCAGGGCGTAGGCGGGCAGGACCACCTCGGAGGCGAGGCGATTGAGGTTCTGTTTATTGAGTTTCATCACGTGCTCTCTAAAATCAGGCCGCAGCGCGCAACGGGCGGGTCAGCGCCACACCGTCGGCATCGAATAAATGGCAGTGCTCGGCGTCCAGATGCAGGCTCAGCGACTCGCCATAACGGCTGGCCAGGTCGCCGCGAACGCGCATGGTCAAGGCTTCGCCGGACGAGGTCACCACGTGGCAGAAGGTGTCGCTGCCCAGGCGTTCGCTGACGTCGGCCGTGACCTGCAAAGTGCAGTCACCGGTTTGCGCGAGATTCAGATGCTCCGGGCGAATGCCCAGGGTCACCGCACCACCGACGCTCAGGTTGGCGCCGCTCAGCGGCAACGTGATGCGGGTGCCGGCGTCCAGCAGCACTTCGCAGCTCTGGCTCTCGACGCGGGTAACTTTGCCCTTGAGGAAGCCCATTTTCGGCGTGCCCAGGAACCCGGCGACAAACAGATTGGCCGGCTGGTGATACAGATCCAGGGGCGAGCCGACTTGTTCGACTTTGCCGCCATTGAGTACGACCACCTTGTCGGCCATGGTCATGGCTTCGACCTGATCGTGGGTCACGTAGATCATCGTGGCTTTGAGTTCTTTGTGCAGGCGCAACAGTTCCAGGCGCATCTGCACCCGCAGGGCGGCGTCGAGGTTGGACAGCGGCTCGTCGAACAGAAAGATTTTCGGATTGCGCACGATAGCCCGGCCGATGGCCACGCGCTGACGCTGACCGCCGGACAACTGTTTCGGTTTACGTTCGAGCATCGGCCCGAGTTCAAGGATGCGCGCCGCTTCGCCGACTTTCTTCTCGACTTCGGCTTTCGGTACGCCAGCCAGATCGAGGGCAAACGACATGTTTTTGCGCACGCTCATGTGCGGGTACAAGGCGTAGGTCTGGAACACCATCGCCAGGTCGCGCTTGGCCGGGCTGACTTCGGTGATGTCGCGGCCATCCAGTTCGATGGTGCCGCCGCTGACTTCTTCCAGGCCGGCAATCAGGCGCAGCAACGTGGATTTGCCGCAGCCCGACGGGCCGACGAACACCACGAACTCGCGGTCGTTCACTTCCAGGTCGATGCCTTTGATGATGGAAAAGCCTTCGAAGCCTTTTTGCAGATTCTTGATTTTCAGGTTGGCCATGGTGGCGCTCCTTTTGTCTAATTCTTTAAGGACTATTTCACGGCGCCGAACGACAGGCCGCGGACCAATTGTTTCTGGCTGATCCAGCCGAAGATCAGGATTGGCGCACAGGCCAGCGTCGACACCGCTGACAACTTGGCCCAGAACAGACCTTCGGGACTAGAGTACGAAGCGATCAATGCGGTCAACGGCGCGGCTTTCGACGAAGTCAGGTTCAAGGACCAGAACGCCTCGTTCCAGCACAGAATCAGCGACAGCAACACCGTGGACGCCAGGCCACCCTTGGCAATCGGCAGCAGCACCCGGACCATTTCCTGCCACAGCGTGGCACCGTCGAGGCGCGCGGCTTCGAGGATGTCCTTGGGGATGTCTTTGAAGTAGGTGTAAATCATCCAGACCACGATCGGCAGGTTGATCAGCGTGTAGATCACGATCAGCGCGATGCGCGTATCGAGCAGGCCGAAACTCTTGGCCAGCAAGTAGATCGGCATCAGCACGCCCACCGGCGGCAGCATCTTGGTAGAGAGCATCCACAGCAATGTGCCCTTGGTGCGCTGGGTTTCGTAGAACGCCATCGAGTACGCCGCCGGCACCGCGATCAGCAGGCACAGCGCTGTAGCGCTGAAGGAAATCACCACCGAGTTCCAGGCGAAGCTGAAGTAATCGCTGCGCTCGTTGATGTGCAGGTAGTTCTCCAGCGTCGGGGTGAAGATGAACTGCGGCGGCGTGGCGAACGCGTCGATTTCGGTTTTGAAACTGGTCAGCACCATCCAGAAGATCGGGAAGAAGATCAGGATCGCGATGGCCCAGGCCAGGGTGCCGAGCAGCAGGCTTTGCAGACGGCGGGATTGTTGAAGGGTCATGGCGCAGGCCTCAGGCTTTGTCTGTCAGGTTTTTGCCGATCATGCGCACCAGCACGATGGCCGCGATGTTGGCGATCACCACCGCGATCAAACCACCGGCGGACGCCATGCCGACGTCGAACTGCACCAGCGCCTGGTTGTAGATCAGGTAGGCGAGGTTGGTCGAGGCGTAGCCGGGGCCGCCGTTGGTGGTGGTGAAGATTTCGGCGAACACCGAGAGCAGGAAGATGGTTTCGATCATCACCACCACCGCAATCGGCCGTGCCAGGTGCGGCAAGGTCAGGTGCCAGAAAATCGCGATCGGCCCGGCACCGTCGAGGCGCGCAGCTTCCTTCTGTTCCTGGTCGAGGGACTGCATGGCGGTCATCAAGATCAGGATCGCAAACGGCAGCCATTGCCAGGACACAATGATGATGATCGACAGCAGCGGGTAGTGCGCCAGCCAGTCCACCGGCTGCGCGCCGAACAGCTTCCAGACGTAGGCGAGAATCCCCGACACCGGATGGAATATCAGGTTCTTCCAGATCAGCGCACCGACGGTGGGCATGATGAAAAACGGCGAGATCAGCATCACCCGGACGATGCCGCGACCGAGAAACTCACTGGCCTCCAGCAGTGCACTGATCAACACGCCGAACACCACGCTGATCAACAGCACGCTGCCGACCAGCAACAAGGTGTTGGTGGCGCCGGGCAGAAAACCCGAATCGCTGAGGAAGTAGCTGAAGTTCTCAAGCCCGACGAACTCGTTCTCGCCGGGGTAGAGCAGGTTGTAGCGGATCAGCGAGAAGTAAACGGTCATGCCCAGCGGCACGATCATCCACAGCAGCAACAACGCCACCGAGGGGCTGACCAGGAACCAGCCGGGGTTGGCCAACCGGCTTTTACGCACCGGTTGGGGAATGTCCATGTGAGCTTTGGCAGTTGAAATATTCATGGCGATAGAACCGATAAGGAACAGACATATGAAGATCAACTGTGGGAGCGAGCCTGCTCGCGAAAGCGGTGTTCCAGTCGCCAGAGATGCATCGGATGTACCGACCTCTTCGCGAGCAGGCTCGCTCCCACATTGAAATGGCGGGTTACTTGGGGTAACCGGCGCGCTTCATTTCACGTTCGGTGGTTGACTGGGCGGCGGTCAGGGCCTGGTCGACTGTGGTCTGGCCGATCAGCGCTGCCGAGAACAATTTGCCGACCTGGGTGCCCACGGCCTGGAATTCAGGAATGGTCACCAACTGGATGCCGATATACGGCACGGGTTTGAGGGTCGGATTGCTCGGGTCCGCGGCTTTCAGCGATTCAAGGGTCACCTTGGCGAACGGCGCAGCCTTCATGTACTCGTCGCTATACGTCGAAGCGCGGGTACCTGGTGGTACGTTGGCAATGCCGTCTTTCTCGGCAACCAAAGCGCCATACTCCTTGGAGGTTGCCCAGGCGCTGAAGGTTTTCGCGGCGTCCTTGGCCTTGGAACTGGTCGGTATCGCCAGCGCCCAGGAATACAACCAGGCCGAGCCCTTGTTGGTGGTTTCGTGCGGTGCGTAGGTGAAGCCGACGTGGTCGCTGACCTTGCTTTGGGTCTTATCGGTGACGAAGGAGCCGGCGACGCTGGCATCGACCCAGATCGCGCATTTACCGCTGTTGAACAGCGCCAGGTTTTCATTGAAACCATTGCTCGATGCACCCGGAGGGCCGGATTTCTTCATGGTGTCGACGTAGAAGTTCAGCGCGTTTTTCCACTCGGGGCCGGTGAATTCAGGCTTCCACTGCTCATCGAACCAGCGCGCACCATAGGCATTGGCGACGGTGGTGATCAGCGCCATGTTCTCGCCCCAGCCGGCCTTGCCGCGCAGGCAGATGCCGTACTGTTCTTTATCCTTATTGGTGAGTTTGCTGGCGAACTCGCTGATCTGGGTCCAGGTCGGGTGCTCGGGCATGGTCAGCCCGGCCTCCTTGAACAGATCGGTTCGGTAATAGGTGATGGAGCTTTCGGCGTAGAACGGCAACGCATACAGCGAACCCTTGACCGACAGGCCTTCACGCACCGATGGGAAAACGTCGTCGAGGGCGTAACTGGCCGGCAAGTCCTTCATCGGCTCCAGCCAACCCTTGGCGCCCCAGAGTGCGGCTTCGTACATGCCAATGGTCAGTACATCGAACTGTCCGCCCTGAGTGGCGATGTCGGTGGTCAGGCGTTGGCGCAGGACATTTTCTTCCAGCACCACCCAATTGAGCTTGATGTCCGGATGCTCGGCCTCGAAGGTTTTCGAGAGTTTTTGCATGCGGATCATGTCGCTGTTGTTGACGGTGGCGATGGTCAGGGTCTGGGCGCCGAGGCTGACGCTGCTAAGGGTCATGCAGGTGAGGGCAAGCAGAGCTTTTACAGAAGGTTGCATCGTGCACTCCTTTTCTGCACCCGGCGGGTTACAGAAGGACAGTTATTGTTTTTGTGTCTTCCTGCGGAGGGAAGAATGTGCACTGATTACAGCCTTCTATTGATGACGTGACAAATCATCCATCGCACTTGAATCGATACTATTTTGCACTGGTGTTTGGAGGGAGAGGTGCAGGGGACGGCTTTTCAGCGGTTAGGCTCTGTGGAATCCGTATAGGTTTTCAGGCGTTTAACCCAGGTTCTGCTCAGTCAGCCGCTGCACGGCCAATCGCCGGTAATGCGACGGCGTCATGCCCTTGAGCTGCTGAAAACGCCGATTGAAGTTGGAAATATTGTTGAAGCCCGACTCGAAACACACATCGGTTACCGGTTTGTTGCCATCGGCCAGCAGCTCGCAGGATTTGCTGATGCGCAGTCGATTGACGAATTCGATGAAACAGCGGCCAGTGGCTTGCTTGAACACTCGACTGAAATAAGTCGGCTTCATGCCAAGGTGCTCGGCGACTTCCTCCAGCGGCAGGTCCCGGGCGTAATGCGCGAAGATGTAATCCACCGCCCGATTGGTGCGATCGATGTTGTGCTCGTCGGCCAATTGCGGCGTCGTGGCCCCGGATAGCAGCTGATAGTCATCAGAGGCCGCCAGCAACTCCAGCAGAATGAAAAAGTGCCCGAGGCGTGTCACGCCTTTGCTGTCGGCGATGCGCTGCATCAAAGTCATGGCCTGGCGAATGGTGCGCTTGCAGCGAAACTCGATGCCGTACTGGGCGCGCTCCAACAGCGGCGCCAGCGTTTTGAGCTCGGCAAACACCAAGTGACCGCTGTCGAATAACTCATCCGTGAAGTTGACCAGCATGTCGCGCTTGGGCACCACTTCGTCTTCGGCCACCTGGCTGATCCAGTTGTGGGGCAGGTTGGGGCCGGTGAGGAATAGCGATTCTGGATAGAAGTTACCGATGTAGTCACCGATGAACACTTTGCCGGAGCTGGCGACGATCAGGTGCAGTTCGTATTCCTTGTGAAAATGCCAACGCACCAACGGGCAAGGAAAACCGTGCTGGCGGTAGATGATGGACAACCCGTTGTGGTCGTCCATCAGTTCGTAGGAGGGGTCTGTCACGCGGGCGGTTCGGGTCATGTCAGGGCGCTTTTCTTGTTATCGCTATCCGATCATGCCTCTTTTGGCGCCCGCTGTGCCAGCGTGCCACGACTTTCGCTTAGGCCGACTTGTGCAACCTGTCTCCGTAAACCGCTTTCATGCTGGTGGCGCTCCAGCAGTAGCGGACAATATCCGCCTCGTCAAAGAAATCGGTGCTGATGATGCTGCACCGGGTGACCCAGTCGCGGGTGGTGTGGAACCAGTCGTTGATTTGGTTTTTGATGTGCTGCGGCCCCCCCAGCAGCGAATAGCACGTCGCCGGCAAAGACCAGAGAAATCTATCGTAAGGCGCCCCCACAAGGGTGGTCTGGATATGCGATTGCAGATCGCTGGTGTCGGTGAATACCTTGCCGTTCCACTTGTGAGGTATCTGCGGCCAGAAATACTCACGGTCCAGCCCGGGCTTCGCCTGCGCTGCCATGACAATGCGGCGCTGTGAGCTGGCGCGCTTGAGTTGTTCCACGGTACTGAATGCATCCAAGGAGCGGATAAGGCGCGAACCCAGGCGGCGCATCAGAAAATCATTGAGTTGTTGGTAGTCGAAAGGCTTCGCTGCATCCCCTAACTGGTGGAAGTCGAGGACGATGAATTCGTCCGGGTTTCGGTCGAGGAATGACGTCACCGCATCGATCAGTTCATCAAGAATGCGGTGGGACTGATAGCCGCTGTGATGGAAGTAGAACACCGGTACTACCGGGCCGGCGGTACAGCCAAGCCGGATATCGAACGCCCGTGCGCCGTTGGCCAGTTGCCAGGCAAATGAGTCGTTTTGGCACGTTGTCCAGTTGCCGACCACCACCTCATAGTTGGGCGCTTCTTTGTCCATGCCGGCGTTGTGCGTGCCGGGCCAGACGATGTCGGTCAGCCTCAGCTGGCCGATATCCAGGACGTTGCTCATCCATTTCTGTTTGTCGGGTGCGGTTGCTGTATTGCGGGTCATGACAGTTCCTTGTCGTTGATTCGCCCCATCCGTGGGGAGAAGAAGTTCATGTGTCGGATGTGGCTGGGTGCCACATCCGTATTACTCGCCTGAGACAAAAGGCTTTCATGACCCAGCATAGAAGTGTGTGGCAGTATTGCCAGCGTCGGAAACACTTACACAAGAATAGCTATTTGATGGCGCGAAATTTGTTAATTTCGCTTGCTCGCTTTCGTCAGGTTTACAGTTCGGCAATAAGAGACAATGTTGGACTCTTCAATAAAATCGACATTGATGATGTTGCACTTTGACGCCCAGTCGCTGGCCTTCGGGTGGAACCAGAAATTAAGCTCATCATGAATATCCACGGGGCCGCCAAGAGCGCTGTAACTGGTGGCGGAAAGCGACCACGGTGCCTCTGTGCCTGGCGGGTTTCTCATCACATTCATAATGTGCACCGCCAAATCAGTGGCACTGGCGATACCGCTGCCAGACCATTTGTGCTCGATCTGCTCGTGAAATACGTTTCGATCAAGAGCACTGTGCCATGGGGCGGCGACTAAAATTCTTTGTATAGAGCTGATTTGTTTGAGCTGATGCAGGCTCAGAGACAGGTTTTTGGTGGGGATTATGCGATTGCCAAGATACTGTTTCACCATGCTATTGAAGTTAGTGAAATCAAACCTATCACCCTGCAGTTGATGGAAGTCTAGAATAATGAATTCATTCGGGCTCTCCTTAAGAAATTGTTCCACGTCGGTCACAAGATTCTTCAAGGTGCGAGAGTTGCGGTGGCCGTTGTGATGAATGCCGAACTTGTCGAGTCCTTTTGCGCTATCGTCCTGCAATAAACGGATGTCGAGAGCCCGAGAGCCGTGACACAGCTGGCTGTAGAACGATTCATGCTGACATGCCACCCAATGGGCGGGAGGGCCGAAAAACGGCCAGGACGCTTTCCAGTCGCTGCCTGCGTTGTGTGTTCCCGGCAGTGTCAATTCACAGAGTGACAATGTATCAATTGCCGGCGTGGCTAGCATCCAGTTTTTATGCGTACTTTTGTTCTGAACAAAGTTATCCATTTAATGCATCCTTGCATTGTTTTTAAAAAGAGAAGTTGGTTGTGTCTAACTTAACTAGCGAAGCTTAAGCTCGGCAGATGTTTATAGGGTGTGGAGTTGGTGTGGTCAACAAGGGTGGTGATGCAAAATATTTATTATTAGTGTGAGCTCTATAGCGGATTTCGATTCTTCGCTTCAATCCATTGCGCCATGTATTGCGTACTTTTATGGTGGTGATGACGCAACATGCTTCCCGTAAAGTTATCGCTTCTAAGTTGTGCCAAGTGTTGTTGGCAATACAACAACTTTTCGATCAGCGCCGGGCCATGTTCGGACTGTCGATAACGACCGGCCAGCAAGGTCGTCCCTTGGGATTGGGCGTTCGTCCACAGAGCCTCGTCCTTGTACAGTTGAACCGCGCAATCGGCGAACGCCTGTGCTGTTCGGGTCACGGCACCCGGCCAAGGATGTTCGCCATGCATCGCTTCTGCGCCGATTGGCGTTGTGATCGTGGGCGTGCCACACAACATGGCGTCGACAATTTTGCCTTTGATTCCGGCACCGAAGCGTAAGGGGGCCAGGCAAATCCGTGCGCCAGACATGACTTTTAATGCATCTTCCGCCCAGTTCATTACATGAAAACCCTGGCCGGGGTTGTGCAACGCAGTCGCTTTGGGCGGTGTGTAAGCACCGTAAATGTGCAATTGAGCCGTTGGCAGTTGTTGGCGGATCAGCGGCCAGATAGTGGTTTTCATCCAGAGCACCGCATCCCAGTTAGGGGCATGACGGAAGTTGCCGATGCTGAGAAAGTGCGCGCGGTCTTCAAAAGAAGCCGGTGGCACGCTCGGTAGATCGACCATCAGCGGGCACCAGTGCAGCAGTTGGCGCGGCAGCTTGAATTGCTCGACCAGCAACTCGATCTCTACTTCTGAAATCATCAGATTCAAGTCGCAACGATAAATCGCTGCGATCTCCCGTTTGGCCAGATCGGTCTCGGCCATGAGCTCAAACTCTTCACGTAACGCCGGCGCGAACAGTTCATTGAAGTCATTGGCGTCGTCACTGGCCTTCAAACGCTCCTTGAGGCGTTGATGGCGGGCATCTCGCAGGCTTTGCAGGTCGGAGGTCTCAAGCACGCGCAAGGCATCGGGGCAGTGTTTTTCAACTCGCCAGCCGAACTGTTCTTCCATCATGAACCGATCGAACAGGACAATGTCCGGGGCCAGTTCGCTGATGAACGTGTCGAAACTGCTGTTGTTCAATTCGATCGGGACTTCGCGAATGCCCAAGACCGTCAGGTCTGCCCGGTGTTCACCGGTGCCGGCCGGGCTACTGAAAGTAATGTCCCAGCCTTGCTGCAAGAAGGTCTCGAGAATTTGCATCATGTGCCCGCCGGCCGCCGAAGAGCGGGGCTCGGGCCAGACGTAACCAATGACCAGGACTTTGGTTGCGCGGGGCTGGGTCATCGGTATTCCTTGAGACGGGTCATCGGGTAGGGCGCAATTAAACCACAGCAAGCGTGGCATTGAACTGAACGCTCCGGCGTCAGGCAAGAAAATGAATGACCGAGAACAGTCAAGGAAACACGACAACCCCACAGAGCAAAAGGGTTGAGATTGTCGTGTCGTGATTTACTGACCCGGGGTGGCGGGTAGCGTTCTGCAAAATGCCTGATCGGCGGGTGGCGGCTGATTCGGATATGTTTGCGGAAGCACCTTGACCATCGTCGTTTCGACAACGCCGTCCGCATACTCAGTTTCGATGAACTGGGCGCTCCAACCCTCCTCGGGAGCACGGAGAGTCGCCTGGACGTCCATTGCGACCGGCAATGGTTTTGCGGTGTAGCGCACGCCGCAGTTGTACCGAAAGTCCCGGGCCTTCGGGTTGAGCGCTGTCCACTGAGTCGTCCTGATCGGCATTTCGGACAAGGTCAGGTGCAACTTGGTCAATGTGGCGTCCAGGCGCTGTTCCTGTGCCTTTAACCTCGGTGCGGTATTGCCAGTCTGCCGCCGCTTGATATAAGGAATCAGGTTCGCTTCAACAAACGCCCGAACATCGTGGGCGGCATTGGGAATGACCCGAAGTGTATTGTCACCCGGCAGGTCCGGAAAATACTCGCGTGAAGCATCCGGGATGAAGAAGTCATCGCCACTGGCGTTGACGACATATTTCGGGATCTTCAAGCGGCCGGTGTAACCGGACAGATTCCTATAGGTCATCGGATCTTCGACCTGCATCAGCTTCTTGAACGGCTCGGTCTTGCGTTGGGCAATCACGCCTTGCAAGTAGTAGTCGATGTACGCCAGTGGCCAGTTACCGCCGTAGGCCAGAAACGTCTGGTCGAACACTTTGTCCGTGTTCAAGACGTCGATGACAAACGGCACGATGCTATCGACGCGTGAGTCCGCAAGGGCGGACAGCCATACCGCCCAACCGCGTTTCGACGCACCGGTGGCAAGAAAACTCACCACCTGGCCTGGCTGCGTTTCCTTTTGCGCCAGGTCCATGGCCTTGACCAGCGCTTCCATCATCGGCACATGCAGCGACATAAAGGGCTGTTGTTCCGGGGCCTGCATGAAGAGTTTCCAGCTGTGGGCAACGCTGCCATCTTCTGTGCGCGGCACGCCGTCATCGCTGTAGGTCAAATACTGGTTAGGGACATTGCTGACAGCCACTACGATCAAACCGGTTTGCCGGGCAATGTTGAGCAGCGTTTGCTGCGAAAAGTTGTTGGGTGCTCCCGGAGACTCACCGGGCAAAGGCTTGTTGACGCCGTCGTTGGCGACCAGCACGGCACGCGTACCCTTGACGTTGTCGGGAATGTACAGGTCGACTCCATGGGTCCAGTCTGCCGGTGCGACTTGACCGCCCTGGCCCCAGGTCTGTGACGTCAGTTCGAAGCGCCGGATGTTGACGCCGGGCTGTTGCTCTTGTCCCTTACTGATGTAGCGCAGCGGTTGCGTCGCTTCGGCTTTGCGATAGCAGCTCAATACTTCGCTGAACGCCTGTCCGCTCTGTTCAAAGCAGTGCTGGGGATTGTCGGAAGAGGCTGACTGGCAACCATATCCGGCGATGAGCATCAGCAATAATCCGCTGATTTTCAAATGACGTGCGTAGCGTTCGGTTCGACTCGGCATGGACTCGGTTCCTTATGAGTGGGATCGCCGGTCCAATCAAACGCCAGGCGGGCGGCCTTTTCTACTGTCAAACTTGACAGGTCAGAGCCCAAAAACGCCGAAAAATGCAGCCTTACGTCGGTTTATGCAGAAAAGTGGTGGGGCCAAGATGCCCAGTCAACTGTCTCAGGTCAGCATGCCTTTGACCTTGACGCGCAACTGATCAATGGAAAACGGTTTACCAATCACGTGCATACCTTCGGGCACATCAATACTTTCGGCATAACCGCTAGCAAACAGGATGGGCAGCTCGGGGCGCAGCATCCGGGCCTGGGTGGCCAATTCACGGCCGTCCATCACCGGCAAACCAACGTCTGTCATCATCAAATCGATGTACTGATCTTCGTCGTTGAGAAACTCCAGCGCCTGTTCGCTGCCATCGGCCTCGAGCACCTTGAACTCGAGTTCCTCCAGCACATCGACAATCAGCATGCGCACGATGGCGTCGTCTTCGACTACAAGGATGATGGACGCGGTGGCGGACATAGTGGGTTCTCAGAGGTTGAATTCGCGGTTGTCGGTCGATCTAAATCGCCGGGTTCTTGCTTGAGTAAGTGAGGCAACCCGACAAGTTCCCGCGCGGTAGAAAAAAGAATAGCCGCACAAGTGCTGGCAAGGATAACCGCTCCTTTGCGCTAGAGCAGTGGAATGTAGGATTTTGCGCGAAAAGGTGTCAGAAAATTGGATCAAACCGGGGCTTTTGGGGCAAACTCCTTGGTTTTCAACAGTTCGACAAGGTTTCCCCCCCATGACATCCGCGTCTTCGGTTGATGAGCAACGATTCCGTAAACTCCTGAGCCGCAACGTCAGCCTGCCGTTGGGTGTCGGCGTGCTCAGTGCAGTGTTCTTTGTTTCGCTGATCACTTACCTGCTGTCGGTGACCCAGTGGGTCGAGCACACCGACCGGGTGATCAATAACGCCAATGAATCGGTCAAGCTGACCGTCGATCTGGAAACCGGTATGCGCGGCTTCCTGCTCACTGGCGACGAACACTTCCTTGAACCCTACGAAACGGCCAAGCCACGAATCGCTGTCGCCCTCAATACCTTGCTCGAACTGACCGCGGACAACCCGGTGCAGACCGACCGTCTGAACCGGCTCCAGGCCTTGCAGAATGAGTGGGCCACTTACGCGCAGGCACTCATTGAATTGCAGCGATCCAGCGGCGATTACCGCAGCGTGGTCAAGGCCGGGCGCGGCAAGCGGCTGACCGATGAGATCCGCAAGCAATTCGAAGACGTGATCGACATGGAGCAGCAGTTACGCACCACGCGCAACGAGGAAGTGCGCCGCACCACGATCTGGAGCATCAGCCTTTACCTGTTGTTCATCGCCGGGATCAGCGCATTGCTGGCCTACATTGGCCGTCGGGACTTGCTCAACCTTTCACAAAGTTACAGCGCCAACCTCGCCGCGCAACAGGCCAGCGCCCAGCGTCTGGAACAGCAGGCCTGGCTGCGCAATGGCCAGACCGAACTGGCCGAACAAGTGTTGGGGCAACTGTCGCTTAATCTGCTGGGCCGCAACATACTGCAGTTCTGCGCGCAGTACCTGGGCACGGCCGTGGCGGCTATTTATGTTCGTGAAGAGCACGGTGGACTCAAGCGCATTGCCTCTTACGGTTTCTCCCGCGAGCAGGAAGCGCGCGAACAGCAGATTTACAGCGATGAAGGCATTGTCGGCCAGGTAGCGAACCAGGCTCGCTTGATTCGTCTCGATGACGTACCGAGCGATTACTTCAAGGTCAGCTCCGGCCTGGGCGAAGGTCTGCCGCACAGCGTGCTGGTCGTGCCGACCAATGACGACGATCGGGTCAACGGTGTGATCGAACTGGGCTTCCTGCGCCCGCTGACGGACCGTGACGTCGAATTGCTTGAACTGATTGCTGGCAACATCGGCACGTCCATCGAGGCCGCTCGCTATCGCCAGCGCTTGCAGGAAGTGCTGGCCGAAACCCAGCAGCTCAATGAAGAACTGCAAGTCCAGCAGGAAGAACTCAAGACCGCCAACGAAGAGCTGGAAGAGCAGTCGCGGATTCTCAAGGAGTCCCAGGCGCATCTGGAGACCCAGCAAGTCGAGCTTGAACAAACGAATGAGCAGCTCGCCGAGCAGGCGGGGATACTGGCGTCTCAGCGCGACGCCATGGACCTGAAGAACAGCGAGCTCAATCAGGCCCAGACCCAGCTCGAAGAACGCGCCGAAGAGTTGCAGCGCTCGAGCAAGTACAAGTCTGAATTCCTCGCCAACATGTCCCACGAGTTGCGCACGCCGCTGAACAGCTCGTTGATCCTGGCCAAGTTGCTGGCGGAAAACCCCCAGGAAAACCTCAGCGCCGAGCAGGTCAAGTTCGCCGAGTCGATCTACTCCGCCGGCAATGATTTGCTCAACTTGATCAACGACATTCTCGACATTTCCAAGGTCGAGGCCGGCAAGCTTGAGATGCGACCGGAGAACACCAGTGTCGCGCGGCTGGTGGATGGCTTGCGCGGGATGTTCCAGCCCTTGGCGACCGACAAGAAACTGGATTTCCAGGTCGAGGTGCAGGCCGGTGCGCCGATGATGATCTTTACCGACCGCCAACGTCTGGAGCAGGTCATCAAGAACCTGCTGTCCAACGCGGTAAAATTCACCGAAAGAGGCACGGTCAGCCTGACGGTTGCCAGCCAGCCAGGCGACGGTATCGCCTTTATCATTCGCGATTCGGGGATTGGCATTGCCGCGGATCAGCAGGACAGCATTTTCGAAGCTTTCCGCCAGGCCGATGGCACCACCAATCGACGTTACGGCGGCACCGGCCTGGGCTTGTCGATTTCCCGTGACCTGGCCGCCTTGCTCGGTGGTTCCATCAGTGTCACCAGCGAGCCGGGGCAGGGCAGTGTGTTTACGCTGGTTTTGCCGCAGCAATACGTTGAACCGGGCGAGGATCCTGTCGAGCCGATGAGAGCCACGCCGGTTGCCTTTACACCGAGAGTGACGCCCGCCGCGCTGGTGCCGTTGATTGCCGAAGTCGATATCCCGCGTTTCGACGACGATCGCACCAAGGCGCCATTCGCCACTCGTTGCATTCTGGTGGTGGAAGACGAGCCGAACTTCGCCAATATCCTTTACGACCTGGCGCATGAGCTGGGTTATCAGTGCCTGGTGGCGCACGGCGCGGACGAGGGTTACGACCTGGCGAGGGAATTCATCCCGGACGCCATTCTGCTGGACATGCGCTTGCCGGATCATTCCGGGTTGACCGTGCTACAACGCCTGAAGGAACACGCTGAAACCCGGCACATTCCGGTGCATGTGATTTCCGTGGAAGACCGGGTCGAAGCCGCGATGCACATGGGCGCCATTGGTTACGCGGTCAAGCCGACCACCCGCGAGGAGCTCAAGGACGTGTTTGCCCGCCTTGAGGCCAAGCTGACCCAGAAAGTCAAACGCGTCCTGCTGGTCGAAGACGATGATCTGCAGCGCGATAGCATTGCCCGGCTGATCGGCGACGAAGACATCGAGATCACTGCTGTTGGCCTGGCACAGGATGCCCTGGACCATCTGCGCACGACGATTTTCGACTGCATGATCATCGACCTGAAGCTGCCGGACATGCTCGGCAACGACTTGCTCAAGCGCATGTCCACGGAAGATATCTGCTCGTTCCCGCCGGTGATCGTCTACACCGGGCGCAACCTGACGCGGGACGAAGAGGCCGACCTGCGCAAGTATTCGCGCTCGATCATCATCAAGGGGGCGCGCTCGCCAGAGCGTTTGCTGGATGAGGTCACACTCTTTCTGCACAAAGTCGAATCCAGGTTGTCCCATGAACGCCAGAGGATGCTCAAGACCGCGCGCAGTCGCGACAAGGTTTTCGAGGGTCGCAAGGTGCTGCTGGTGGACGACGATGTACGCAATATCTTCGCCCTCACCAGTGCTCTGGAGCAAAAGGGTGCAGTCGTGGTCATTGGCCGTAACGGTCGTGAAGCGATTGAAAGACTGAATGAAGTCGAGGACATCGATCTGGTGCTGATGGACGTGATGATGCCAGAGATGGATGGCTACGAAGCCACCATCGAGATCCGCAAGGACCCGCGCTGGCGCAAGCTGCCGATCATTGCGGTGACGGCCAAGGCCATGAAGGACGATCAGGAGCGCTGCTTGCAAGCGGGCTCCAATGATTACCTGGCTAAGCCCATCGACCTGGATCGCCTGTTCTCGCTGATTCGCGTGTGGTTACCGAAGATGGAACGCATTTAGTGGAAAGCTTTTAGTGGAAAAGAATACCGAAATCGAATTGCGCTTGTTGATCGAGGCGATCTATCTCAAATACAGCTATGACTTTCGCGACTACTCCGGCGCTTCGATCAAGCGTCGGGTCAATCACGCGTTGAGCCAGTTCGAGTGCACGACCATTTCAGCGTTGCAGGAAAAGGTCCTGCACGACCCGACGGCGTTCATGCAGTTGTTGCAACTGCTGACGATCCCGGTCAGTGAAATGTTCCGTGACCCTTTGCATTTCCTGGCGATCCGCAAGGAAGTGGTGCCGTTGCTCAAGACTTACCCCTCGATCAAGATCTGGATCGCCGGTTGCAGCACGGGTGAAGAGGTCTATTCGATGGCCATCCTGCTGCGCGAAGAAGGCTTGCTCGATCGCACCATCATCTACGCCACGGACATCAACCCGCGCTCGCTGGATAAAGCCAAGCAGGGGATTTTCTCCATGGAGAATGTCCGCGCCTACACTCATAACTACCAGCAGGCAGGTGGCCAGCGTTCGTTCGCCGACTACTACACGGCGGCTTACGGTTACGCCATTTTCGACAAGACGCTGTGTGAGAACGTGACCTTCGCCGATCACAGCCTGGCGACTGACAGTGTCTTTTCAGAAACTCAATTAATTTCGTGTCGTAATGTTTTGATTTACTTCAATAAAAAGCTTCAGGATCGTGCGTTCGGTTTGTTCCATGAATCCCTTTGCCATCGAGGATTTTTGGTGCTGGGTAGTAAGGAAACCCTGGATTTTTCGGCCTACGGCAACCAGTTCGAACCGTTGGTCAAACAAGAACGGATTTACCGCAAATCATGAACAGTGCAGCGAATCTGCCTTCTATAGAGGCTGTCGTGATCGGCGCCTCGGCCGGCGGTGTAGAGGCGCTGCTGAATATCCTCAGCCCACTGCGAAAAGGCTTCACGCTGCCGATCATTGTGGTTCTTCACCTCCCTGACGAACGTCGCAGCCAGCTGGCCGAGGTGTTCGCCCGGCGAGTCTCCATGCCTGTACTGGAAGCCTGCGACAAGACGCTGGTGAAAGCTGGAACGCTCTATTTCGCGTCTCCGGGTTATCACTTGTCGGTGGAGCAGGACCGCAGTCTTTCCTTGAGTCTGGAAGCCCGTGTGCATTATTCGCGACCGGCCATCGATTACCTGTTCGAGTCGGCCGCCGATGCCTACGGCTCAGCCCTGGCCGCGGTGTTGTTGACTGGTGCCAACCGCGATGGCGCCAGCGGTCTGGCCCAGGTCAAATACCGTGGTGGCATGACCATCGTCCAGGACCCGGACGAAGCTCAGGTTGCAACCATGCCCCAAGCTGCACTGGATATGCACCAGCCAGACCACATCCTCCCTATACGCGGCATCGGCCGTCTGCTTGTCGAGCTGGAACGAATCGCATGCTAAGTACTATCCAAGCCAAACTGCTGATCGTCGACGATCTGCCGGAGAACCTGTTGGCGCTCGAAGCGCTGATCAGGCGCGAAGACCGTATCGTCTACAAAGCCTTGTCCGCCGATGAAGCCTTGTCGTTGTTGCTGCAACACGAGTTCGCCATGGCCATTCTCGACGTGCAGATGCCCGGCATGAACGGCTTCGAGTTGGCCGAGCTGATGCGCGGCACGGAAAAGACCAAGAACATCCCGATCGTGTTCGTCAGTGCGGCCGGTCGTGAGCTGAACTACGCGTTCAAGGGCTACGAAAGCGGCGCCGTGGATTTCCTCTACAAGCCGCTGGATATCCACGCGGTCAAGAGCAAGGTCAACGTGTTCGTCGAACTGTTTCGCCAAAGCAAGGCGATGAAACAGCAGGTCGAGGAGCTGGAGCAAAGCCGCCGTGAGCAGGAAGCGCTGCTCAAGCAGTTACAGAGTACTCAGCTGGAACTGGAGCAAGCGGTGCGCATGCGCGATGACTTCATGTCCATCGTCGCCCATGAAGTCCGCACGCCGCTCAATGGCCTGATCCTCGAAACCCAGTTGCGCAAGATGCACCTTGCCCGGGATAACGCTGCGGCGTTTACCCTGGACAAGATGCACGCGATGGTCGATCGCGACGAGCGGCAGATCAAAAGCCTGATCCGCTTGATCGAAGACATGCTCGATGTGTCGCGCATTCGCACCGGCAAGTTGTCGATCCGACCGACGCGCTTCGATCTGTCGGCGCTGGTTCGCGGCTTGCTGCAGAACTTCGCACCGCAGATCGATGCTGCCGAGTCCTCGGTCACCTTGGAGGCCGAGCAACCGGTGGTGGGCAGTTGGGACGAATTTCGCATTGAACAGGTGATTTCCAATCTGCTGACCAATGCTTTGCGCTACGGCGCCAAGAGTCCGATCACCGTTAAGGTGTACAGTGAGGGCGGTCAGGCTCGGGTGGAAGTGCGCGATCTCGGGATCGGCATCGGCGAAGAGAATCAGAAGCGTATTTTCCAGCAATTCGAACGCGTCACGGCCAAACACGCTGTCGCGGGGTTGGGCCTGGGCTTATTTATTTCCGAGCAGATTGTGGCCGCCCATGGCGGTTCCATTACCGTCGAAAGCCGGATTGGCGAAGGCGCCTTGTTTCGCGTTTGTCTGCCGCAGTAGGAAAACAGCCAGATAAACGCAACCTCTGATCGACCCCACGGTCGTATCAGCAGCTATTGACCGAACAAAGGCTTCCCATGAGTGAAGATGCACAAGACGTCGTATTGATCGTCGAAGATGACCCCTCGATTTTGATGGTGCTGTCAGCCTACCTGTCGGGTGAGGGCTACCGGGTATTGCAGGCCGAAAACGGCGAGCAGGCCTTCGAGATTCTGTCGAGCAAACCACACCTGGACATGATGATCACCGACTTCCGCCTGCCGGGCGGAATCTCTGGCGTGCAGATTGCTGAACCTGCCGTGAAGCTGCGACCGGAACTCAAGGTGATTTTTATCAGCGGTTATCCGCAGGAGATCCGCGAGACGGACAGCCCGATCACCCGTAAAGCACCGATCCTGGCCAAACCGTTCGATCTGGATGTACTGCAGGAGCTTATGCAGGAAATGCTCTCGTAAGCACCTTCAGACGCGGATCATCTCCCGCACCTTCGCCGTCAATAGGTCGAAGGTGAACGGCTTGGTGATCATCTGCATGCCAGGATCAAGGAAACCACCACGCACTGCCGCATGCTCGGCGTAGCCTGTGATGAACAAAACCTTCAGATCCGGCCGGTATTGCCGACCGATTTCCGCCAGTTGCCGTCCATTCATGCCGGGCAACCCAACGTCGCTGATCAACAAATCGATACGCTGCCTGGAGTCGAGAATCGGCACCGCGCTGTCGGCATTACCAGCCTCGACGAAGGCATAGCCCAGGTCACTCAACACCGTACTGATCAACACCCGTACCGCCGGATCGTCCTCGACGATCAGCACCGTTTCGCCATTCTGTGCGAACGGAGCGTGCTGGACGTCCACCGGGCTGTCCTGAGGCACGTCACCGCCGAATCGCGGGAGAAACAGGCTCACCGTGGTGCCTTCGCCCACTTCACTGTGAATGGCGACGTGGCCACGCGATTGTTTGCTGAAACCATAAATCATCGACAGCCCGAGGCCTGTGCCCTGACCGATGGGCTTGGTGGTAAAGAACGGATCAAAGGCTCGGTTGATGGTGCTTTGCGGCATGCCACACCCAGTGTCTGTGACGCTCAGCACCACGTAATCACCCGGTTGAAGGTTGCTCTGGGCTTCGGTGAAGCCAATGTCCAGATGCTGATTGCTGGTTTTTACCACCAGTTTGCCGCCATCGGGCATCGCATCCCGAGCATTGAGCACCAGATTGAGCAGGGCGCTTTCTAGTTGATTGGGATCGGCCTCGGCCACCCAGAGTTGCTCGTTCAGCTGCATGTCCAGCTGAATGGTTTCGTTGATGCTGCGCTGAAGCAGCTCGCCCATGGACACCACCAGGGTGTTCATCTCCACGGGTTTGGAGTCCAGCGACTGACGCCGGGAGAATGCCAGCAGACGGTGGGTCAGGCCTGCCGCGCGGTTGGCTGACGTCACACCCAGGTCGATAAGACTGTCCAGATCGTCGGTGCGCCCACGGGCGACACGTCGGCGCAGCAGCTCCAGGCTGCCGATGATGCCGGTCAGCATGTTGTTAAAGTCGTGGGCAATGCCGCCGGTGAGCTGGCCGACCGCTTCCATCTTCTGCGATTGGCGCAGGGCTTCCTCATTGTGTCGCAGCTGGGCGGTGCGTTCCTCGACCTGCTGTTCGAGGGTTTCGAGGGTGTTTTGCAACCGCAGTTCGCTTTGACTCAGATCGATCAGCCGGTCCCTGGCGTCGTACTGTCGTCGACGGCCGCGCAACGCGGTGGTCACCAGACTGATTAACGTCACGGGATGAAAAGGACGCTCAAGAAAGGTCACGTTCCCCAGCTGTGGACCGTAGCGCGACGCCGGGTTTTGCTCCGGGCCGCCATGGTGGGTCATCAATACAATCGGAAGGTCGGACCAGGCAGGCTGTTGTTCGATCAGACTGAACAGCGGTTCAAGATTACCGCCCAACAAGGCCTCGGAAGAGATCAACAGCAATCCTGCCCCTTGCACCAGCTCGCTGCATAACGCCACAAGGTCCCGAGTAATCACCCCGTCGTAACCCGCTTCATTGAGCATCATCAGCGCAATCTGGCTGTCGCGACCCAGCGGCGCGAGAATGATCGCGCGCTCGGACATCGCTTCCCGGGCAATCACGGGCTTTGTTCCTCAAGCAAAGGATTGCTGGCACCCAGATAGGTCGGGACACCCCGCAATACCCCCTGAAATGCATCCAGCGGTTCACCAATGGTCATGCCCTGAGCGCTGATTCGGTATTCCCGAATGGTTGACTCATGACTGCCCGTGCGTTTCTTGATGATCGAGATCGCCCGGCGAACCTTGCCTAATGCCTCGAAGTAGCGCAGCAGGATGACCGTGTCGGCCAGATAGGTGATGTCCACGGGGGCCTGCATGTCACCGACCAGTCCATGCTGGGCGACGGTCATGTAGGTCGCGGCACCCTGGCGATTGAGGTACAGCAGCAACTCGTGCATGTGCAGTACCAGCGCGTTTTCCTCGGGCATCGCCGCCTGATAGCCATTGATGCTGTCGATCACCACGGTCTTGATACTGCCCTCATCGACGCAGCGACGAACCCGGTAGGAAAACTCTCCTGGGGACAACTCAGCCGCGTCCACTTGCTCGATCAGCAGGTTGCCAGTGTCTTGCAGCGCCTTGAGGTCGATGCCGATGTTCTTCATGCGTTCGAACAGCAACCCGAGCTCTTCATCGAAAATAAACAGTGCGGCTTTTTCGCCTCGGGCCACGGCGGCGGCGGCGAAGATCATCGAGATCAGCGATTTGCCAGTACCGGCCGGACCAAGGATCAGCGTGCTGGAACCGGTCTCGATCCCGCCGCCGAGCAGGGCGTCCATGGCCTTGATGCCGCTGGACAATTGCTGGCGGACATAGCGACCGCGGTGCTCGGCGGCCACCAGGCGCGGAAAAACATGCACGCCATCGCCCATGATGGTGAAGTCGTGAAACCCGCCTCGGTACTTCTGGCCACGGTATTTCACCACACGGATCCGCCGACGCTCGGCGCCATAGTTGGGGGTCAGTTCCTCAAGGCGAATGACGCCGTGGGCCACACTGTGCACGGTTTTGTCGAGGGATTCGGTGGTCAGGTCGTCCAGCAACACCACCGTGGCGTCATAGCGCACGAAGTAATGTTTGATCGCGAGGATCTGGCGACGGTAGCGCAATGAGCTTTGGGCCAGCAGACGGATCTCGGAAAGACTGTCGAGCACCACACGGGTCGGCTTGACCCGTTCGACCACTTCGAAAATCTGCTTGGTGGCTTCGCCCAGTTCAAGGTCCGAGGAATACAACAAGCTCTGCTGATGCTCGGCATTGAGCAGGCTTTCCGGGGGCGTCAGCTCGAAGATGTGGATGTTCTCATCCAGTTCCCAGCCGTGGGACAAGGCCCCTTGGCGCAATTCGCGTTCGGTCTCGGACAGGGTGATGTACAACGAGCGTTCGCCGGCACGAGCACCGGCCAACAGGAAATGCAAAGCGACGGTGGTTTTGCCGGTACCGGGTTCACCCTCCAGTAAAAACACATGCCCGCGGGACAAACCGCCGGCCAGGATGTCATCCAGACCTTCGATGCCGGTGGCGGCTTTTGCACTGATCAACTCGTTTGATGTAGACAAAAAATACCCTCTCATGACTAGGGGAAGCGAGGCAGCAGGCCGTAAGTGCCTGAATGGACTGCCTGTTCTCTTGACCCTTGGCCGAGACGACGAGTTCAACGAAATTTTTGCTGTTGTTAAAGCCCTTGCTGCAAGGCAGGGTCGTCGGGATTGAGTTGTTCAAGTTGCGCCAGCAGAATCTGCACGTTCTGTAGCTGGCCGCTTTCTTTCCAGTAGTTGATCAACAATACCCGGGCTCTCCGGTCGGCCGGGTGCCGCTGGACGATCTCCTGCAACTGTTTCTGCGCCGCTTCCAGCTCCTGTTCATCGTGAAGTGTGGTGGCCAGGTCGTAGCGGTAATCCTTGTTGTCCGGCTCCAGCTCCACGGCTTTGGAAAGGCCGAGCAGGGCGAATTCACTTTGCCCGTGATGCAACAGCCAGAGCCCCAGGGCATGTTGCAGGTAGGCTGAATCGGGCTGAGCCTTCAGCTGCTTGGCCAACAGTTGCCGGGCAGCATCGTTTTGGCCCAGGCGATCCAGCACGTCGATTTGCATCACCAGCGCGGGCAGGTTGCCGGGCGCAAGACGCAAGGTGTTCTCCAGCGCCCGCTGCGCCTCTTTCAATTCGGCATTGTGCAGATGCAGCCGAGCCAGTTGATATTGGTTGTCGGCGCTTTCCGGTTGACTCTTCAGGTCCTGTTCCCAGGCATCGATGGCTTGCTCCAACGGCCCGAAGTACAAACCGAGATCGTCCGGCGATAGCCCCAGCAAGGCGTTTACGGCGGCATAGCGGACGCGCTGTTCGCCGTCATCGAGTAACGGGGCCAGCAGCAGGCTGCGCTGACCGCTGGGCACCAGACCGCTGATGCTTTTGATCGCTGCAATGCGCACGTCTGGTGATTCATGCTGCAAGTCCGAATCCGCCAGTTTCAGGGCCACGGAGCTGGGGTAGTTGGGCAGTTCGGCATGCAACCAGACGCGGCGTTTGACCGATATATCAGGGCGGCCCAATTGCTGGTAGAGGACCCGCGCTGCGCCCGGTTGGCCTGCGCGCGCCTGATTCAGCGCCTCGCTGTAGCCACGCTTGATCGCCTCCGGCACAGCGGGGGTCGTGCTGCGCAGGGAAAACCAGGCAACGCCGATGGCAAACAGGACGCAGAGGCTGATGAGCAGGTAGCGGCGGGACTGGGGCATGCAGGAATCCGGGAGCTGGCAAGCTGTTGCAAAGGTGCCAGCTTCGGTCAGGCAAGGCTGTGAGTCAAACACAGACTCAGTTGAATACGTGGGTCAGTCGATTCAAGGCAGTCTGGCTTTTCAATGATTTTGCCTACAGGTTGCGTCGACATTGAAACCCTTCGAGGCGCCTTGGCAGTGACTACGCTTGCTGGAGATGACTCGATGAGCGCTCCCATGCAACCGCTGCTTCAGTACTTCAACGCGATATTCAACCCCGGACCCGGAGTGGCGTTGTTCGCCCTGCAACATAGAATCTCCCACAGGGATATGCGTTGAATTCGGGATCGGCAAAAAAAAGCCCCGCGACCGAATGAGGCGCAGGGCAAAGGAATTGGTTGGTTGCGGCCAACCAAAGGAGCTCGTTAAAACATTACTTGCTGGCGACCGTCTCTGGTTGCCAGCCACCGCCCAGGGCTTTGTAAATCGCGACAATGCCGCGATACAGATCGACTTCGGCCTGAGCCTGGGTGTCTTCAGCCGCCAGCCGCTCACGTTGAGCGTCGAGCAGGACGAGGAAGTCCGCTGTGCCTTCGCGGTAGCGAATTTGCGCGAGGTCGGCCGCGGCGCGGCTGGATTCGCTCTGACGAATCAGCGAGATCAAGCGCTGTTGACGTTTGCCGTAGTCGCTAAAGGCGTTTTCCGATTCTTCCAACGCCAACAGGACTTGCTGCTCGTAGGTCGCCAGGGCGCCTTCGGCATCAGCATCGGCACCACGTAGACGGGCACGCACGCTGCCAAGGTCGAACGCCGCCCAGGTAATGCTTGGGCCCAGTGCCCAGGCGTTGGCCGCCGAGGAACCAATCTGCGAACCGCGCCCGGCGGTGAAACCGAGGAAACCGCTGAGGCTGACCCGTGGGAACAAATCAGCCTTGGCCACGCCGATACGGGCGGTGGCAGAGGCCAGTTTGCGCTCGGCGCTGAGAATGTCCGGGCGACGTTGCAGCAGTTCACCCGGATCACCGATCGGGAGGGCCTTGGCAATCGCCGGCAAGTCTTTTGGACTCAAGTCGACGGTCAGCTTGTCCGGCCGTTCACCCAACAGGGTAGCGATGCGGTTTTTCTGCCGAACCTGTTCAGCCTGCAATTGCGGCACGCTGGCTTCGACGGACGCCAGGCGTGCATCGGCGCGGACCACATCGAGCTGATCGCCGACGCCGGCATCACGCAGGCTGACGGTGATCTTGCTCGATTCTTGCTGGTTGTTCAGGTTGGCCAGGGCGATCTTTTCCCGCAGCTGCGCACCGCGCAGTTGACCGTAGGCGTCCACTAGTTCGGCAATCATCGAGACTTGCAGTTGGTACAGATCGGCTTCGAGCGCCTGCTGTTCGGCGTCGGCAGATTCCAGGTTGCGCTGGATACGGCCAAACAGGTCGATCTCCCACGCCATGTCCAGGCCCAGGTCGTAGCGTTCGCTATTGACCCGCTTAGTGGTCTGGCCCGGAATCTGACCCTTGCCCAGATCACTGCTGGCACGGCTGGTGATGGTCGGCATGGCGTCATTGCTGACGTCATCGCGAATCGCTCGCGCCGCTTTCCAGCGGGCAAAGGCCACGCGCAAATCACGGTTGCCTTGCAGCGATTGAGTCACCAACTGGTTGAGGGTCGGGTCTTCGAACTGCTGCCACCAGATGCCTTCGAAACGCGAGCGGTCGAAGTTCTTCTGACCGGCGCTGCCATCGGTGGCGGTAGTGATGTTGGCCGGTTCAGTGGCTGGGGTCTTGTAGTCCGGGCCGACGGCACAGGCACTCAGGGCAAGTACCAGAAGGCTCAGCAGGAAGGCTTTCAGGCTCATTGTTGCGCCTCCAGTTTCAGGGCCTTGGCGGCTTTGCGCTTTTCACCGCGCTCCACAAAGTTACGAATCAATACGTAGAACACTGGCGTCAGCAACAGACCGAAGAAGGTCACCCCGAGCATCCCGGAGAACACCGCCACACCCATGGCGTGACGCATTTCGGCACCGGCACCGCTGGAGAAGACCAGAGGCACAACACCCATGATGAACGCGAAGGAAGTCATCAGGATCGGCCGCAGACGCAGACGGCAGGCTTCCAGTACCGCGGCGAGCGGGCTGAGGCCTTCGTCCTCCTGTTTGTCCTTGGCAAACTCGACGATCAGAATCGCGTTCTTACAGGCAAGTCCCACCAGTACGATCAAGCCGATCTGGGTGAAGATGTTGTTGTCGCCTCCCGAAGCAATCACACCGGTGATGGCCGACAGCAGGGTCATCGGTACGATCAGGATCACCGCCAGTGGCAGGCTCCAGCTTTCGTATTGAGCCGCGAGTACCAGGAACGCCAGCAGTACGCAGAGCGGGAACACGAACAGCGCGGTGTTACCGGACAGAATCTGCTGGTAGGTCAGGTCGGTCCATTCGTAGGTCATGCCGTTCGGAAGTTCTTCCTTGAGCAGTTTCTCGATGGCTTTTTCGGCCTGGCCGGAGCTGTAGCCGGGGGCTGCCGCACCGTTGATTTCAGCGGTGATGAAGCCGTTGTAGTGCATCACGCGGTCCGGGCCCGAGGTGTCGCTGACCTTGATGAAGGTCGCCAGCGGGATCATCTCGCCTTTGTTGTTACGCACTTTCAGCTGACCGATCTGGTCTGGTTCGAGACGGAACTGCTGTTCAGCCTGAACGTTGACCTGATAAGTACGACCAAAGCGGTTGAAGTCGTTGGCATACAGCGAACCCAGATAGATCTGCAGGGTGTCGAAGATGTCGCTGACGGCCACGCCGTGGGTCTTGGCTTTTTCGCGGTCGATAGCCGCATCGACCTGTGGCACGTTCACGGTGTAGCTGGTGAACAGGGCGGCCAGTTCCGGCACGTTGTGGCTTTTGTTGATGATGTTCATCGTTTCTTTGTACAGCTCGTCATAACCCAGGTTGCCCCGGTCTTCGATCTGCAGGCGGAAACCACCGATGGTGCCCAGGCCTTGTACGGGCGGCGGCGGGAAGATCGCCATGTAGGCTTCTTGAATCCCGGCGAACTGGCCGTTCAACGCACCGGCAATCGCACCGGCGGACATGCTCGGATCTTTACGCTCATCGAACGGTTTCAGGGTCACGAACACGATGCCGGCGTTAGGGCTGTTGGTGAAACCGTTGATCGACAGGCCCGGGAAGGCCACGGCACTTTCCACGCCAGGCTGTTTCAGGGCGAGGTCGGACATGCGTTTGATCACGTCTTCGGTGCGGTCCAGGCTCGAGGCGTCCGGCAGTTGCGCGAAGGCCACCAGGTATTGCTTGTCCTGGCCGGGTACGAAACCGGTCGGGGTGCTGGAGAAACCGAAGAAGGTCAACACCATCAGGCCTGCGTACAACAGCAGGGCAATGCCGCTGCTGCGGATAACCCGGCCCACGGTGCCGACATAACCGTGGCTGGCCTTGTCGAAGAAGCGGTTGAACGGACGGAACAGCCAGCCACCGAAGATCTTGTCGAGGACCTTGGAGAAACCGTCCTTCGGCGCGTCGTGGCTCTTGAGCAAAACTGCAGCCAGTGCAGGCGACAGGGTCAGCGAGTTGAACGCCGAGATCACAGTCGAGATCGCAATGGTCAGGGCGAACTGTTTATAGAACTGCCCGGTCAACCCGGAGATGAAGGCCGCCGGGATAAACACCGCACACAGCACCAGTGCCGTCGCGATGATCGGACCGGTCACTTCACGCATGGCCCGTTTGGTTGCTTCGACCGGCGTTAGTCCCAGTCCGATGTTTCGCTCGACGTTCTCCACCACCACGATGGCGTCGTCCACCACGATACCGATGGCCAGTACCAATCCGAAGAGTGACAGGGCGTTCAGCGAGAAACCGAACAGGTGCATCACTGCAAACGTACCGATCAGCGAAACCGGCACCGCCACCAACGGAATGATCGAGGCGCGCCAGGTTTGCAGGAACAGGATCACCACCAGCACCACGAGGATCAGCGCTTCGAAGAGGGTGTGAACCACCGCCTCGATGGAGCCGCGCACGAAGATCGTCGGGTCATAGACGATGCTGAAGTCCATGCCTTCCGGGAAGTTCTTCTTCAGCTCGGCCATTTTCTCCCGAACGTCGTTGGAGATCTGGATCGCGTTGGAGCCAGGGCGCTGGAAGATCGGGATCGCTACTGCCGGCTGGTTGTTCAGCAAGGAACGCAGGGCGTATTGGCTGGAGCCGAGTTCGACGCGAGCAATGTCTTTCAGGCGAGTGATTTCACCGTTCTCGCCGGAGCGAATGATGATGTTCTCGAACTCTTCTTCAGAAACCAGACGACCTTGCGTGTTGACCGACAGCTGGAACGCAGTGGCATTCGGTGCAGGAGGTGCACCCAACGCACCGGCAGCCACTTGACGGTTCTGTTCACGGATTGCGGTCACGACGTCGGTGGCGGTCAGGTTACGCGAAGCGGTCTTGTTCGGATCGAGCCAGACCCGCAGCGAGTAATCGCCCATACCGAACAGCTGCACATCACCTACACCACCCAGACGCGCCAGCTCATCCTTGATGTTGAGCAAGGCGTAGTTGGACAGGTAGAGCATGTCGTAGCGTTTGTCCGGCGAGGTCAAGTGCACAACCATGGTCAGGTCGGGCGATGCCTTGTCCACGGTGATACCGATGCGGGTCACTTCCTCGGGAAGTTTTGGCTCGGTCCGGGTCACGCGGTTCTGCACTTGTACCTGTGCGTTATCTAGGTCAGTGCCCAGCGCAAAGGTGATGGTCAGGGTGATCTTGCCGTCAGCGGTGGACTGCGAGGACATGTACAGCATGTTCTCGACGCCGGTGATGGCTTGCTCCAACGGAGCTGCCACGGTTTCACCGATAACTTTAGGGTTGGCACCCGGGAAGTTCGCACGAACCACAACGGTCGGCGGAACCACTTCCGGGTATTCGCTGATCGGCAACTGGAATAGCGAGATGGCGCCGGCGATCAGGATCAGCAGCGAAAGTACCGCTGCAAAGATCGGCCGTGAAATGAAGAATTGGGAAAAATTCATCGTAGTGATCCCTTAACCGCGTGGTGTCGCGGCAGCCAGTTTCACAACCGAACCCGGCGCGACCTTGGCAGGTGCGACTTGGGGCAGGTTGCTGGCTTCCAGCGCTTGTCGTTGTTGTGCGAGTGCCGCGAGGGTTTGTTCACTGGCCATCGGGATCACTTCTGGCGTGACCGGCGAACCAGGGCGAACCCGTTGCAGGCCCTTGACGATGACGGTGTCGTCCTTGTTCAGGCCGCTGCGCACGATGCGCAAACCTTCGATCTTCGGACCGAGCTCGACCGAGCGGTAAACCGTTTTGTTGTCGGCATCCATCACCAGCACGAACTTTTTACCCAGATCGGTACCGACCGCTTCGTCGTTGATCAGCACGGCGGAATAGGTGCCGCTGCCGACCAGTTTCAAGCGTGCATACAGGCCTGGGGTGTAGGCGCCGTCGCTGTTGTCGAACACGGCACGACCGCGGATGGTGCCGGTTTTCGGGTTGACCTGGTTGTCGACGAAGTTCATCACGCCCTGGTGTGGGTTGCCGTCTTCGTTGGAGAGGCCGAGGTACACCGGCGTGGTAGCACCGCGTTTGCCCTGGCGAGCGAGCTGGGTGTATTTGAGGAACACACGCTCGTCGGCGTCGAAGTAGGCGTAGACCTTGTCGGTGGACACCACACTGGTCAGCGCGGTGGTATCGGCGGTCACGAGGTTGCCGGCGGTGATTTCCGCGCGGCTGACGCGACCACTGATCGGCGCGGTGACACGGGTGAAGCTCAGGTTCAGTTTGGCCAGATCCAATTGTGCCTGGAGGGCTCCGACGGCGGCGCGGGCTTCTTGAGCCGCACTGGTGCGCGAGTCAGCCAGCTCGGCGGAGATCGCGTTGCTGGTGCGCAGACGCTCACCGCGTTGGGATTCGTTTTCGCTGCGGGTGGCGTTGGCACGGGACTGGGCAACCAGGGCTTCGAGGCGGCGGACCTCGGCCTGGAATGGACGCGGGTCGATCTGGAACAGCAAGTCGCCTTTCTTGACCAATGCGCCTTCAGTGAACGCTACTTCATCGATCTGACCAGAGACCCGTGGACGAATTTCTACGGTTTCCGGCGCTTCGAGGCGCCCGGTGAACTCGTCCCACTCGTTAACCGGTTGTTCCAGCACCTTGGCCACGCTGACCTTGGCTGCGGGCATAGTGGCGGCTGTGTCCGGAGTCTTGCCGCAGGCGCTCATCACCAGTACGGCCAACAGGGCCAACGGGAAGCGCAAATGTTTGAGTGATTGTTCCATGGATGCATCCGCCAATGTATTGAGAATGGACGGATGATGCTCGGCGAGGTTGTATCGCACGAATCGAATGAGACAAAGGTAACTATCATTCGGAATGATATAAGCGCCAGCCAAGCTCTCTAGCGTGCACCTTTCGTTAGGCGGCTATCAATTGGATTGATGACAATTCAGTGTTGCGGGGAATGCAAAGGTTCAGCTTGAGACCGGGTTGCGGCCTTCGCGAGCAGGCTCGCTTCCACAGGGATTTGTGAACACCGCAAACCAATGTGGGAGCGAGCCTGCTCGCGAAGAGGCCATCAGTACCGATACAACAATCAGGGTCAAGCGAGGCTATCAGGATCCCCGAAAAACATCTGAATCCTTGAGCGCAACCAACGCTCGCCCGGATCATTATCCTGCGACCCACGCCAGGCCATGTGCAATTCAAAACTGCGCACCGGCAACGGTGGATCTTCAGCCCGCACACCGCCGGCCGCCGTCAACGCTTCAGCCGTGTAATCCGGCACTGTTGCGACAATATCGGTCCCGCTGATGAGTGTGCTGAGTCCGTTGAACTGTGGCACTGCGAGCACCACATGTCGTTTGCGTCCGAGCTTTTCCAGCTCTTCATCTATAAAGCCGCTCAGGTCACCGGCGAACGACACCAGTGCATGAGGCCGTGCGCAGAAATCATCCAGGCTCAACGGCCCCGGCACCGTGTCGGCCCGCAACAGCTTAGGCATGCTGCGACGCAGTATTTTGCGCTTGGCGTTGGCCGGCAGGTCGGCGGTGTAGCTGACGCCGATAGAAATTTCGCCCGAGGCCAGCAGGCTCGGCATCAGGATGTAGTTGGCCCGGCGCACCACCAGCACGATCCCCGGTGATTCGGCGCGCAGGCGCTTGAGCAGCATCGGCAGCAGGGCGAACTCGACATCGTCCGACAGACCGATGCGAAACACCGCGGTGCTGGTCGCCGGGTCGAATTCCGCCGCACGACTTACCGCGGTGGAAATCGAATCCAGTGCAGGCGAGAGCAGGGCGAAGATTTCCACCGCCCGGGCGGACGGTTCCATGCTGCGGCCGGTACGCACGAACAACGGATCATCGAACAGCCCGCGCAGGCGCGAGAGCGCCGCACTGATGGCCGGCTGCCCGAGGAACAATTTCTCCGCAGCGCGGGTCACACTGCGTTCGTGCATCAATGTTTCGAAAACGATCAACAGGTTCAGGTCGACACGACGCAGGTCATTACGATTCATCTGGAGTCCTGGCAGAGTCATCAAGCTTGACGAGAGCGGCCATATGAGAACAATGGCCGGCGTGAATATTAAGGGGAAAGGCTGCTACTCTGCACCGAGTAATTCAGTTTTCCTGAAAAGGCTGCTTCGGTTTTCACGGCATTTGACGATGTCGCCGGCGCTGCGGAATCAATGACAGGCATGTCGACTATTAATAGCCACTGATAGTCTTGGGTAGAAAGCCCAGATAGAGTTCAGGGCATTAGAGGTTTCTTTGACGAGGTTTGCGATGTCCCGCACGATCCGTTTTCACAAGTTTGGTCCAGCCGAGGTGCTCAAATGCGAAGAGCATGCGGCCGCTCTCCCTGCACCGGGCGAAGTGCAGGTGC
Source organism: Pseudomonas sp. PMCC200344 (assembly GCF_030053095.1). Classification (NCBI taxonomy): domain Bacteria; kingdom Pseudomonadati; phylum Pseudomonadota; class Gammaproteobacteria; order Pseudomonadales; family Pseudomonadaceae; genus Pseudomonas; species Pseudomonas sp. PMCC200344. Next base: position 2,754,046 of record NZ_CP125618.1, read on the forward strand.
GCGTCGAGGCGATTGGCATCAGCTGGTACGACATTCTTTGGCGCCAGAACCTGGCCTCGTCCCACGCTCGTCTGCCTTCAGGCCTCGGCCATGAAATGTCCGGCGTCGTGACGGCGGTTGGCGAGGGCGTCGATGACCTGGCTGTCGGTGACAAGGTCGCCAGCTTCCCGGCTGAAAGCCCCAACGATTATCCGGTCTACGGCGAGCAGATCGTTCTGCCGCGCTCGGCACTCACCCGTTACCCGGACGTGCTCAGCCCGATCGAAGCCAGCGTGCATTACACGCCGCTGCTGATCGCTTACTTCGCTTATGTCGATCTGGCACGGGTCAAGCCCGGGCAATTCGCCCTGGTGACCGACGCCAGTCACTGTGCCGGTCCGTCCTTTGTACAACTGGGCAAGGCTCTGGGTATCCGGGTCATTGCCGCGACCAAGACAGCGGAAGAGCGTGAGAATCTGCTGTCCCTGGGTGCCGAGAAAGTCATCGTCACCGAAGAGCAGGATCTGCTGATGCAGATCAACAAGATCACCGACAACCGTGGCGTGGACGTTGTGTTCGACGGTCTCGGCGGTCCACAGATGTCGTTGCTTGGCGATGTGCTTGCACCTCGCGGCAGCCTGGTGCTGTATGGCCTGCAAGGCGGCAACCAGACGCCGTTCCCGGCCTGCGCAGCGTTCCAGAAGAACATCCAGTTCTTTGTGCACTGCATCGGCAACTTCACCGGCAAGCCTGAACTGGGCATCATCCAGGACCAGGTCGCACTGCAACGCGCCTTGCGCGACATCAACCAGATGACCGCCGACCGCGTGCTGCTGCCGCTCAAGACTCGGGTCTTCCCGTTTGCCGAGTTTGTCGAAGCACACCGCTACATGGACGAATGCCCATGCCGCGAACGGGTCGCCCTTCAGGTCGAACCTGCATAAGCCCTTCATGTAAGCCCCTCTGCATGAGTCCGTGCCCCCACGGACTCTCCTGTTTTCAGCTCCTGCCAAAATGAGACGTCCCATTGCCCCGTCAATGGGTCAGTTCAGCAACTGAACTGGTTTTTGCTCTCAATCTGTATCTTCTAATCATCATATAAGCCTTGATAATTGAATGATTACTTTTATCTCAAGGAATGAGTCATGGCTGGGTATCAGGTTGATACTTTTCAATACACACTGTTAATACATATCCGACCAATAGTTCGTCGTTGCGCAGTTGCCAAAAAAACATGGGTGACTTCTTTCTCTATTTCTTGTGCTAATTGTCTGTGGGACGCTGTCGGACATTTCCTAGGATGTCGCTCGCAGCCGTTAGAGGCCGGTTCTACAGGGGGTCGCGGCCACCTGTCTCTGGACGGAGCAGGGGAGACCTCCAGTTATTTCAAATAATTACTAAAAGCTTAAGTGCTAGCATTTGGCAATAACGTCCAGTACTTCAATCGTGGCAAGCAACCCATTGCGCAATGCGTGTCGTTGTTGGCGCGATATCGAACTTACAAGCATCAGGTAAATAAAGATGACCAATATCCATGACCAAGCGATGAACTATGTCTATCAGCAAGTATTGCAGCGATTGCTGAGTTTCTTCTCGCGCGCCGAACGCACGGCATTGCAGCTGATGATTCAGCGACTGGTGGTGGCCGCCGGGGGTATGGAGCGTATTGGCGATTACAAGGTACTGGCGATTCAGTCCGGCTCCCGCGACAGTTGTTACACCCTGGCGCTGCTGCGCGCTGCACAGCTGAGTATCGCAGGCCGGGCGCCAGCGACATTCCAGTTGCGAGTGGCATCCTTGCGCTTGAACGGCGCAAGCCCGACGGCCCTGGAAAACATCCATCGCAGCTACAGCGCCTTGTTCCTCTACGACGATCCTCGGGTCGAAGTGTTGATGGTCGATAACCGGGAAGTCCTGCCGTTCAACCACCTGACGCCGATTTCCGAAGGCGGCCGTGAGTCGAATCGGCTCAATCTTTTGATGGTGGGCCATTGCCGCGCCTGGAACGGGCCGCTTGATCTGTGGGACGACGGGTATCTGGCCACCGGCGAGTTCTATGGGCAAATAGCTCGTTGGGACAGCGGTGTCGATGCGTTGATCAGCAGCGACTCACCTCGTCAGCAGAAGCAGTTTCTCGACGGGTTGAAACGTGCTGCCGCCAAGGCCGGGCTCAAGACCTCGAATCACCACGAAACCGGCTACGAGGTGCTTTTCGCGCTGCTCGATGAACTGGGCTGCGACTGCTACCGCGCTTTTTATGCTGAGCATGACCAGGTTGCGTGGCGTCCGGCCGAACGATTTGAGGCCTGTCGTCGCACCACGTACATCGACATTCACGACATGCTGGTCAGCAACCTGGAAGAGCGTTGGCCGCTGCTCACAGAGTTTCTCGGTTTTCAACCTGACGAACTGGGGGCTCAGCTCAGCGACAACGAGTACGTCAGCCTTTCTATCTCTGCACACATGCGGGGTTTGCAGTCGTGTTTCGTGCTCGACCGCGGCTACGAGACGGGTGTCGCCGAATACCTGCAACGAGCCTTGGTGATGATGCGGCGCAAACAACTGGCGGAACGGTTGTGCGAGCAAGCGGTAGAGGTGTTCGGTAATCCGGCAACGTTGGCCGAGCAGCGCATGCTGGCAGCGGCCGAGGCTCAAAAAAACCTTGGCCTGAGCGAGGCCCAACTGGTGTGCCTGCTCTTTTCACCTTTCGTCGAGAATGGCGCGGCGCTTGAGCGTTTTCTGCGTCAGTGCCACCCCGGCATGCTCGTGGCGATGCCTGATTTGCACCGGGCAATGCAGGGCAATCCGGTGCCGGAGCAGGTTCTGCAATGGATGACCGACGTCAGCGGGTTGCCGGTCAGCTTGATCGGCAAGCTTTACCGCATGGGCCCGGTGTCTGCGGATGAGGGTAGGGCAGGCGCCCCGGAACTCGGCGACGCGGGTTTGCAAGCCGAAGCATCCGACTTTGACGACGACACGGCGGTGGCGGATGAATGGTCAGCGGGGCGCTGAAAGTGCGTGGCTTGACAGATTTCCTGACGATGCATGAAGACGTTCACACGGCATTCGGCCCTCGCCCATGAAAGGGCCACGAGAAACTGACTTCGCGTATCAGGCGGTGTACCGATATCTGACTAACCTGATCAACGAACCGGTCAGTGACACGCGAGTCCGTCTGCCTTCCTTGCGACAGTTGGCGGAGCGTCTGAGCGTATCGATCTCGACCATTCAGTACGCTTATTCGCTTCTGGAGAAGGAAGGGCGCGTTTATTCGGTCGCCAAGTCCGGATATTACGCGTTACCGGTGTCCTCCATCAGCACGCTCAGCAGTGGCAACGACCTGCTCGAAACCGTTTATGTCAACGCCAGGCGTCCCGGTATGCTGGTCTTGAGCGCCGATGAACCGGCGTTGTTGCAACCCCTCGACAGTCCGTTGTTACTGCTGGAACGAGAACTGCTGCGCCAGTATCCGCGTCAGCCGCAACCGACATCGCAACCTTGCGGCGAGCTGGAGTTGCGCATTGCCCTGGCAGCGCGCTACACCTCCTCGCCGCTGCGCTGCTGGCACGCCGACGATGTCTATATTGGCGCCGACCTGCGTGGCGTGCTGGAAATACTGATCGCTGTGTTGAATCTCAAGGACGCCACGGTGTTGGTCGAGTCGCCGTGCGACTGGGCGATTCTGCGGTTGCTCCAGGCTGCGCAGGTGCGAGTGATCGAGCTGGCGGTGCAATCCAGCGGTGGCCTGGACGTCGAATGGCTCAAGGAGCTGCTGGAGACCGAGCCGGTGCGGCTGGTGATGGTTTCATCGGGGCTGAACATGCCGCGGGGCAGCCTGGCACCCGACGACAACCGACAAGTCGTCGCGCAGTTGCTGGAACGACATGGCAGTTGGGTGTTGGAAAACGACTGCTACGGCGAACTCGGATTCGAACCGGACGGCCAGCGGTTTCGCGACTTGCTGGACCCCGATCGGCTGATCGTGTTTTCCACGTTCGAGAAAATCATCGGACCGGAGGCGCCATACGGCTATCTGCTGTCGCGGCATTTCAGTGCTGAACTGCAACGGTACTTTCTGCTGCGTTCGTTCCGCTTGTCACCGATTCGCCAGAAAGCCATCGCTCGCTTGTATGGCAATGGACGTGTCGATCAGCATCTTCAGGTATTACGGCGGATGCTCAAGGACCGCAAGGTGCAGATGACTCAGCTGTTGCAGGAGCGTCTGGGAGATGCCTTGCACTTTGTCGAACCCCAGGGCGGCGCAACCATCTGGGTTCGTTCGCTGCGCCAGGTCGATGTACGTCGGGTGTTCCAGCGCCTGCTCAAGCACCAGGTGGTGATCGCACCGGGAGAGCTGTTCAGTCTCCAGGGCTTGCATGCGCAACACTTGCGCCTGAGTCACACCTTCGGCGGTGATCACGACCTTGCCGCGGCAATGGGCTTGTTAGGGGACGCCTTGCGTCTGGAGTCGATCGACTGAACGGGGCCACACACCCTCCGTGACACTCATGGATCGATCCCATCGCGTTGCGGTCGAACTGCCAGTAAACTGCGTTCCTATTCCTGAACCACTCGACTTCAGAGGTTTTGCATGACACTCAGTCCTTTTGCGGGCAAACCGGCACCGGTAGAACTGTTGGTCGACATCCCGCGACTGGTTACGGCCTATTACACCGGCCAGCCCGATGCCGCCATTTCGACCCAGCGCGTAGCTTTTGGCACGTCCGGGCACCGAGGCAGCTCGTTCGACTTGAGTTTCAACGAATGGCACGTCCTCGCGATCAGCCAGGCGATCTGCCTGTACCGCGAAGCCCAAGGCATCGACGGCCCGCTGTTCGTCGGCATCGACACCCACGCGTTGTCCACCCCGGCCGGCGCCAGTGCCCTTGAAGTGCTGGCCGCCAACGGCGTGACGGTAATGATCGCCGAAGGTGACGAATACACCCCGACACCGGCCATTTCCCACGCCATTCTCTGCTACAACCGCGGGCGTACGTCGGGCCTGGCGGACGGCATCGTCATCACGCCGTCGCACAATCCGCCGCAAAGCGGTGGCTACAAATACAACCCTACCAATGGTGGCCCGGCCGATACCCACATCACCAAGTGGATCGAAGCCAAGGCCAACGAACTGCTGAGCAACAAGCTCGCCGGCGTCAAACGCATCAGCTACGAGCAGGCGCTGAAGGCCAGCACGACCCATCGTCACGATTACCTCAATACCTACGTCGCCGACCTGATCAACGTGATCGACTTCGACGCCATCCGTGATGCCAAGCTGCGTCTGGGTGTCGATCCGCTGGGCGGAGCAGGGGTGCGCTACTGGTCGGCGATTGCCGAGCATTACCGTCTGGACCTGGAGGTGGTCAACAAACAGGTCGATCCGACCTTCCGCTTCATGACGGTCGACTGGGATGGTCAGATCCGCATGGACCCATCGTCCACTCACGCCATGCAGGGCCTTATCGGTCTGAAAGAGCGTTTCGACGTAGCATTCGCGTGCGACCCGGACCACGATCGTCATGGCATCGTGACCCCGTCCGGTGGTTTGCTCGCGCCGAACAACTACCTCGCCGTATCGATCGACTACCTGTTCCAGAACCGTCCGCAATGGCGCGCCGATGCGGCCGTGGGTAAAACCGTGGTCAGCAGCGGCTTGATCGATCGCGTGGCAAAACGTCTGGGTCGTCGCCTGTACGAAGTGCCGGTCGGCTTCAAGTGGTTTGCTGACGGCCTGTTCGACGGCTCTCTGGGCTTCGGCGGTGAAGAAAGTGCCGGTGCGTCGTTCCTTCGCAAGGATGGCAGCGTCTGGTGCACCGACAAGGACGGTTTGATCCCGGCACTGCTGGCCGCAGAAATGACCGCCCGCACCGGTCGCGACCCAAGTCAGGCCTATCGCGCCTTGACCGATGAGCTGGGCGAACCGTTCTCGGTGCGCGTCGATGCCAAAGCCAATCCTGAGCAGAAGGCCCTGCTGAGCAAATTGTCGCCGGACCAGGTCACCTCGACCCAACTGGCGGGCGAAGCGATCCAGAGCATCCTCAGTCATGCACCGGGTAACGACCAGGCGATCGGTGGTCTGAAAGTCATGACCGAGAACGGCTGGTTCGCGGCGCGTCCGTCGGGCACTGAAGACATTTACAAGATCTACGCTGAAAGCTTCGTCAGTGACGAACACCTCAAGCAATTGGTAGCAGAAGCGCAAACACTGGTGGACGGCGCGATCTCTGCGAAGTAATCCAGAATGTAAAAAGGGGCGGCCATGACGGTCGCCCCTTTTTTTTTGTCCCGCATTTACAAGATCAAGCCAGGTCCACCAGGACGATTTCACTGTCTTCGATGGCGGTCACCCGCAACACTTGCTCATCGGCAACTGCAATACCGTCTCGAGCTTGTGCACGCAAGCCATTGACTTCAATGACACCGGTAGCCGGTACCAGATAGGCGCGACGGCCATTGTCCAGGCGATACTCGGCGGATTCACCGGCCTTGAGGTTCGCGGCCACTAATCGCGCATCGGCTCGAATCCGCAGGCTTTGATCGTCGCCGGCCTTGCCGCTTGCCAGTGTCACGAAACCTTCGCGCTGACCTTTCGGAAAGGGCTTGGCGCCCCAGGACGGTGCCAAACCGGATTCGTTCGGGATGATCCAGATCTGGAATATCCTGGTCTCGGTCGCTTCCAGGTTGTATTCACTGTGGGCGATCCCGGTGCCGGCGCTCATGACCTGAACGTCGCCCGCTTGGGTACGGCCCTTGTTGCCCAGGTTGTCTTCGTGAGTGATTGCGCCTTCACGGACGTAAGTGATGATTTCCATGTCCCGGTGCGGGTGTTTCGGGAACCCGGTGCCAGAGGCAATCACGTCGTCGTTCCACACCCTCAGGTTGCCCCAGTTCATGCGTTTTGGGTCATGGTACTCGGCGAACGAAAAGTGGTGATGAGCATCCAACCAGCCATGGTTGGCGCCGCCCAGGGAGTTGAAGGGTCTGAGTTCAAGCATGATCGTCTCCTGAAAAGGTTCGTCATGGGGCAGGAGCGCCTGAGCCACGAAACGCGAACCGGTGGTTGATGGCGAGCATCATCTATCAGGCACTGATCGATAAAAAGTGTAAAAAATGCCTCAATACAATCGAATAATTTGATATCAAATCACCTCGAAAGATTCTCACCCAACCTTCACTTCATCGCATAAGCCAATGACCTGTAAGCATTTCACTAGAACTGAACGGCAAATGCAGACACCATAGCCCTCAACAGCCTCACACCCTGGAGTCAGCCCGCGTGCCGCAACACACCCCCGATCTTCCTCCTGAACTTCGTCCCCTGGCCGAGATGCCGCTGCTCAAGCGTCTGGCCGCCCGGTTCTTTGGTCACGGCCTGACGCGTCTGCGCGCACAACACCGAGCATCCTGGCTGCACGGCCAGGCCGACGGCTTTCGCAGTGGGCACAGTGCCGGGGTGGATTACGGCTATAAGGAAGGCAAACTTGAAGGGTTGGAGGAAGGCCGGCAGGTATTGTTGATTCGTGACTCGCGTTCGACCGAACACCGGCCGCCCAACGTTGACGAGAATCTGTTCGACGATTGGCGTCTGCCGTTGAGCGCTGAGTTGAAGAAGCGCATGAAGACGGATGTCGCTCGACTGCTGCCACCGCACGCCCAGCCCAGCGCTGCGCAGTGGAAAATGATCTTCAGCTACACACCCTCGACCTCGGTGATTGCCGGCGCGGGTGCGGGCAAGTCGACCACGTTGGTGTTGCGTATTTTGCTGCTGACCCATTATCTGGGGTTCGAGCTTAGTTCGATGACGGTGGTGACCTTTACCCGTGAATCGCGCAAAGACTTCATCAATAAACTGATCGAGCTGTTTGCACTCTGGGGCTGGTCGCTCAGTTTCAAAGAGGCGCGTGATCTGGTGCGCACCTTCCATTCGCGAATCCTGCCAATGGTTCGCAGCCTGCCAGGCTTCGAGCGGCTGCAAGCCTTTGAAAACCTCAGTCACCGTGCGCAAAACGGCGATGAGGAGGTCGACAGCAATCCTTTCGACCTGCGCATCAACGACGCCCAGCGCCAGCAACTCAACGCTTGCTATTACAGCCTGCACACGCGCAATGAGCGCTTTCGCGAATTGATCAAGCCATTGTCCCGTCACGCGCTGCAACTCAGGGAGCTGGAGCGCGATCACCCGGACGTGCAAAAGCGCATGGCCGTGACCGAACTGGCCGCCAAGCGTGATGAAGAGCTCTGCGACGCTATCGAAGACTTGTGGTTTCGCGCGGGTGCCTGGCCAATCAAAGGCATCGAGCCGAAGCGCCAGACATTCGATATCAACGGTTCAACATTTCATTGTCATGGCTATATTCCGAGCCTGGACGCTTGGGTGGTGCTGGGATTCGATCCCCGGGAGAACCCGCAGGTCAGCCGCCCTAATGCCAAATTGAGCGTGCGCGCGGAATGGGCGGTCAAGCGAACCCTGTTTCAAGCTTTCTGTCGTAAACCATTGATATGGCTTGATAGTTACGAGTCATCAAAGCGTGTATTGGCGTCCCTTGGAGGCGATGCCAGTGCCGGGCCGGGCTTCGATTACAAGGTCAAGGGCGAGCTCAGCTCTGCGCCGTTACTGGACTGTTTTGTCGCTGCGGCGGGGTTTATCGAGAACCTCGGCCTGGATGTACCCACTGCCGTGGGCCAGATGAGTTTTGCCAAGGACGACCCGGACCGGTTTTTCTTCGAGGCCTTGAGCCTGTACTGGCGAGCGCTGGAAGATCATCTGATTGATCAGAAACCACCGGTGATGACCTACAACCGGATGTTCGCCTTGTTCAGCGAACATTCGCCGGAAAACCTGAAACTGCTGAGCGACGAGCTGCTCAGGCCGATGTCGCACTTGATGATCGACGAATTTCAGGACGTATCGCCGCAGATCGTTTCCTGGATCCGCGCCAGCCTGACGGAAATCCGCAGTCGCGGGCCCGCCATGCACGTGGGGCGCGGTGCACAACGTTCGTCCTTGCTCTGTGTCGGCGATGATTGGCAGTCCATCTATGGCTGGCGGGGCAGTTCGCCGACGTATTTCATGGAATTCAACAAGGAATTTCCGTCGCCGAGCACGACCAAAGTCATGCTGAGCGACAACTACCGTAGTCACCAGCACATCATCGATGCCGCCGAACATATCGTTCGTGCGGCGCCGGCGATCGCAGGCAAGAAGGCCAAGGCCAGTGGCGAACCGAAGGCATTGCTGCCGGTTAACGTTCTCGATCGTGACGATCAAGGCATGGCCAAACGCTTGATGGAGCACTACAGAAAGGGCGATTCGATCTTGATGCTTTATCGAAAAAGCAGTGATAAGTCATTGATAGAAGAGCATATTCAGTCTGTAGTTAATGTGGATTCTAGCTTGCCGTACGAAACGCGGCGGCTGAAGCAGCTGACTTATCACAGCGCCAAGGGACTTCAGGCTGACGCCGTGTTCCTGCTGGGTGATTGTCAGCACCTGACCAGTTCACCGTACAAGAACCAGGTCTACCGCATGGCGGGTCTTGGCAAGACAGGCGACAGCGAAGCATATGACAGCGCACAAAAAGACGAGATCCTGCGACTGGCTTACGTCGGCATCACTCGGGCGGTGAGTCATTGCTATTGGTATGTCGATGGGCAAGACACCCAGGCAGCCAACCTGCCTAAAGCTTCCGATCGGATCGACAAGGGCAAGGCGTTCTTTGCCGATCACCGACAGGGCAAGACATCGGCGTGAACCGTAAAAGATCTTCGCGCGCACAAAAAAGCCCACTTAACGTGGGCTTGTTGTTGAAGGTTCAGCCTTCAGGCATAGCTCCTGAGGGCAGCTGGCGGAATGAAAGCCTCAAGCTCGTCTTCCACCGCTTCGATTATCCGTTCTACATCCGCAGCATTCATTACCGTCGCGCAAGGAATGCCGGCGATGGCGATCATGGTCTCGCCACTGGCACGGTCAAATAGACGGGCAATCATGCTGCCCGGCGCATCCATGCTCGCCTCGAAACCCATGGGATGAAAATGCCAGCGCATCAGCTGGCAGGCGTTTGGAAAGGTGACTTTACTGAACCCTTTATTCATGTGTAGCCCGCCTTATTCATCGAGCGCTTCCTTTAGCTCATGTTAGGAGGGAAGAGCCTTCAATGGCTCAACCGGTGACTGCCTTTAAAAGTAGCATCCGGATGTGAAACTAATGTGGATTTTTCAGGCCGTTTAGCGATTGGTTCAGTTTTTTTTGATGCAGGTCACGTGGATGGCGGTTCTTAGGCAGTTGGCCACCATCGGTTGGCCATTGAAGCTGAGACGGAATTTCGGCAAGCTCGGCTTTTTCTCGCCGAGTCCTTTATGCACGCCGATGATGATGGTCCGCTGCAAACCCAGGCCACGGGCGACACGGTGATGCGTTATCACTTGCGCTGGAAACACCGGGACCTGGACGGGGTGATGGCGCTCTATCACCCAGAGATTCAGTACAGCGATTTTTTCCAGAACCGTGTGATGGGGCTGTCCGAACTACGTGAATACGTGCGCAGCAGCATGCCCCGCGATCCCGATGAGGCCCTGGAGCATTCGGACCGTATCCGTCTGGACGGCAACACGGCGTTCATTCAGTACCGCATAACCCTTCGCGGCGGTGAAGGCCTGGTGTCATTCCGGGCCAGCGAGGCGATTACCGTACGTGACGGACTGATCTGGCGGGTCAACGAATATGCCTCGCTGGTGCATGAACAGCTCGTCAGCAAAGCCGCCAGCAGCCAACGCCCTGCGGTCAGTCGACTCGGGCTATCTGCACGCCAGCTGAGCTTCATGGCTGAAGATTTGCAGCAGTACTTTCAGCGCCAACAACCTTACCTCGATCCCGAACTCGACCTGCAACGGGTGGCGAAGGAATGCGGGTACAGCCGCAATCAGATTTCCTATCTGCTGAATCAGGTGCTTGGCCAGAGCTTCTACCGATACGTCAACCAGGCGCGCCTGCAGCATTTGCTCGCGGCACTGGATAACGCCACGCCGCCACTGCGTATCGACGAACTGGCGTTTGCCGCCGGGTTCAATTCGCTGTCGGCGTTTTATAGCTGCTTCCGCCAGCACACCGGCCAGTCGCCCAAGGCCTACGTAAAACAAATTTCTTTGCGTGCACGCGCGCAAGACAGCCTCTAAGTCCACGCACTAGGATCGACGCCATCGAAGTTTGAGTGGCGGAGTCTTGCATGTCGGCGTGGCGCACTATCAGTTTGTGGATGGATCAACTCGACGAGCCATTATTGGCGCGTCCGGCGCTGGAACAGGATCTGGATGTCGACGTCGCAATCATTGGCGCGGGGTACACCGGGCTCTGGACCGCGTACTACCTCAAGCGCCTGGCGCCTGACCTGAATATTGCCATTGTTGAAGCGCAAACCGCCGGTTTTGGCGCCTCGGGGCGTAACGGCGGTTGGCTGATGGGCAATGTGCTGGGCGAAGACCGCTTGCTCGCCGACTTGCCGCCCGAACAGCGCCGGGCTTCGTTCGATTTGCTGCACGGCATTCCGGATGAAGTCGGGGTCGTCATCGAACGTGAAGGCATCGCCTGCGATTACCGCAAAGGCGGGGCGCTGTATTGCGCTGCCCGCTATCCGGAACAAGAAGCCAGCCTTCGGCACTATCTCGACACGCTCTACAGCCAGGGATTGACCGAAAGCGATTACCGCTGGCTCAGCCCCGAGCAGTTGGCGCAACAGATCAGAGTCGCCAAACCTTATGGCGGTATCTATGCACCGCACGTCGCGACCATTCACCCGGCAAAGTTGGTACGAGGTCTGGCTCGGACGGTGGAGAAAATGGGCGTCAGGATCTACGAGAACAGCCCGGTCACCCAATGGCAATCGGGTGGCCTGCGTACGGCGAAAGCCTCGGTTCGCAGCCGTTGGATCGTGCCGGCGGTCGAGGGTTACTCGGTCACCTTGCCACCGTTGGGGCGTTATCAGCTGCCGGTGCAAAGCTTGATAGTGGCCACCGAGCCGCTATCCGCTGCCACGTGGGATGAAATCGGCCTGAGTCGCGGCCAGGCCTTCAGCGAAAACAGTCGCCAGGTCACTTACGGCCAGCGCACGGCTGACAACCGGTTGGTGTTCGGCGCGCGGGGCGGTTATCAGTTCGCTGCCAAGTTGCGCCATGACTTCGACTTGACCACCAGCGAAGTGGAGCTGCGGCGTTATCTGTTTGGCGAACTCTTCCCGCAGCTCAAGAACTCGCGGATTACCCATGCCTGGGGCGGCAATCTGGGAATGTCCCGGCGTTTCAAACCGCACATGCTGTGCGATCAGGCCAGCGGCATCGCCTTGTCGGGTGGCTATGGCGGGGAGGGCGTCGGTGCCAGCAACCTGGGCGGCCGGACCCTGGCCGACCTGATTCTGCAGCGCGACACCGAGCTGGTCCGCCAGCCGTGGGTCATCCAGGGAGGGCTCGACACGCTCCGGGCCTGGGAGCCGGAGCCCTGCCGCTGGCTTGGTTACAACGCGATCATCCGCAGCTTCGCCCACGAAGACCAGACCCTGGCCAACCCGGCCACCGCACCCTGGCGTCGCAAACTGGCCACCGGTATTGCCGGCTTTATGGAAGGCTTCATGCAGTAAACGGCACGCTCTTCATCCATAGGCTCAATCGACAGGTACTCCCATGAGCATCACGCAATTCAAGAACACCGCAACCCTGGAGCTGGAAGAGTCGAATCCGGTCGCCGTCCCACTGGGCATGCCTGTGGCGGTGGCCTCGACCACCAGCGTTGAACGCGACGATGGCGTCGAAACCGGCGTCTGGGAATGCACGCCCGGCCGCTGGCGGCGGCAGATCGTCGCCCAGGAGTTCTGTCACTTCATCCAGGGGCGCTGCACGTTTACCCCGGATGACGGTGAAACCCTGCACATAGAAGCCGGCGATGCACTGATGTTGCCAGCCAACAGCCTCGGCATCTGGGATATCCAGGAAACCGTGCGCAAGACCTACGTTTTGATTTTTTGATCCTCTGATTGCCTGCCAGCCCTCCAATAAAAAGAAGACAAACCAAACAGGAATCGACTCATGATCCGAAAGACACTGACTCTGGCTCCACTTGCGCTCTTCGCGACCCTCGGCCACGCAGCCGAGACCGTCAAGATCTACAACTGGTCGGAATACATCGCCCCGGACACGACCAAAAACTTCCAGAAAGAAACCGGCATCGCGTTCAGTTACGACGTCTTCGACAGCAATGAAACCCTCGACGGCAAATTGATGACCGGCAAATCCGGCTACGATGTGGTCTTCCCGTCCAACCACTTCATGGCGCGGCAGATTCAAGGTGTGGCGCTGAAGAAGCTCGACAAGAGCCAACTGCCGAACTGGAAAAACCTTAACCCGGTGTTGCTCAAGGCCTTGCAAACCAACGATCCGGGCAACGAACACGGCTTCCCGTACCTCTGGGGCAGCACCGGCATCGGTTACAACATCGCCAAGGTCAAGGCCGTGTTGGGTGATGACGCGCCAGTGGACTCCTGGGACCTGATTTTCAAGCCCGAGAACATGCAAAAGCTGCAGAAGTGCGGCGTGGCCATCCTCGACAACGGCCCCGAACTGTTGCCGGCGGCACTGAACTACCTGGGCCTGCCGCATCACAGCAAGATCCCGGAAGACTACAAGAAGGCTGAAGCGCTGCTGATGAAAGTCCGCCCGTATATCAGCTATTTCCACTCGTCCAAGTACACCAGCGATCTGGCCAATGGCGACATCTGCGTGGCCGTCGGCTTCTCCGGTGACATTCTGCAAGCCGAAAACCGCGCGAAAGAAGCCAAGAACGGCGTCGACATTGGCTATTCGATTCCCAAGGAAGGCGCCGCGATCTGGTTCGACATGGTCGCCATGCCGGTAGACGCCCCGGACGAAAAGGCCGGCTACGCCTTCATGAACTACCTGCTGCGCCCGGACGTCATGGCCAGCATCAGCAACTACGTGCACTACGCCAATGGCAACGAACAGGCCGACAGCCTGATCGACCCGGCGATCAAGAATGACACCAAGGTCTACCCGAGCCCGGACATGATGGGGAAATTGTTTGCGCTGGAGGCGATGCCGCTGAACATTGACCGGGTTCGTACTCGGGTGTGGAACAAGATTCGTACCGGGAGTTGAGGTAGATTCCTGGCCTCTTTTCAATGGTTAGGAGGCAATGGAATGCCTGTCTGCTTGAATGCTGGTCATCTGCGTATCGGTCGCTTCTCTGAGCCAGGGCGTATTTATTTGATAACGGCTGTCGTTGACCAACGGCAGCCGTTTTTTGTTGATTGGCGATTGGGGAGGTTGGTTGTTCAGGAGTTGCGTCAGGCACAGGAGGAGGGCTGGGCGGACTTTTTGACGTGGGTTGTCATGCCGGATCACATGCACTGTTTAGTGCAGCTGCGCGAGAAAACGTTGGCGGAGCTGATGTGCCGAATCAAATCCCGGAGTAGCTTGGCGGTCAATCAGGCGTTAGGGCGGCGAGGGCGGTTGTGGCAGAAGGGTTACCACGATCGTGCCGTTCGGCGAGAGGAAGATGTGAAGGCGCTTGCCCGGTATGTCGTGGCCAACCCAATACGCGCTGGACTGGTGACGCGGGTTCATGACTACCCACTTTGGGATGCGTGTTGGTTGTGATGATTTGGCGACTGCTTCGCAGCCGAACGCAGCCTTCGGCAGCTGCTACAAGGATTGCGGTGTACGCGAAACCTGTAGCAGCTGGCGCAGCCTGCGTTCGGCTGCGCAGCAGTCGTCAAAAACTCTAATTCAATAAAAATTCAACTGATATCAATGCGCTTGCACTCATAATTAATAACTCACAAAAAGTGAGACCCCATCGACAAAAAGCAACTTACCTCTATTTAATAATTAAATAACCAATCGTCAGACAATTTGCGCAAATCGCCATCTAACAAACAATATTTCGACAGCGCAGCCATTGTTTCCGGGTACTTGCAGGAACAACTCAATTTGACGTCAAAAAAAATGTAGACGGTTGATTTCAAATTGTGTCAGTTTTCTTTCGCCTTCATTGGGCGAGTGATAGGACGATCTCGCCAGAGATTGTCGCTGTCTGACAAAAAACTGTTCCATAGCTAAACAAGGAAGTGTGTTTATGTCGAAAGTAAAAGACAACGCTATTGATACCGCCGAACAGGCGTTCCAGCCACTGCAAGCATTGGCTGCATCCAGTTCTGCGTTCAACCAGATCAATAGCTTCAGCCATCAGTATGATCGGGGCGGTAACCTCATGGTCAATGGCAAACCCTCCTTCTCCGTCGACCAGGCAGCGACCCAGTTGCTGCGCGATGGCGCTGCCTACCAGGACAAGGACGGCAGCGGCAAAATCGAACTCACCTACACGTTCCTGACCTCGGCGTCGTCGAGCACCATGAACAAACACGGGATCACCGGGTTCAGCCAGTTCAGCGCTCAGCAGAAAGCCCAGGCCGTGCTGGCCATGCAATCCTGGGCTGATGTGGCCAAAATCACGTTCACCGACAAGGCCACGGGCGGCGACGCTCACATGACCTTCGGCAACTACAGCGGTGGCCAGGATGGCGCAGCGGCATTCGCTTATCTGCCGGGCACCGGCGCGGGTTATGACGGTACTTCGTGGTATCTGACGGGCAGTGGCTATAACGTAAACAAGACACCGGACCTGAACAACTACGGCCGTCAGACCCTGACCCACGAAATCGGTCACTCCCTGGGCCTTGCCCATCCTGGCGACTACAACGCCGGCGAGGGCGCGCCGACCTACAACGACGCGTCCTACGGGCAAGACACCCGCGGTTACAGCGTCATGAGCTACTGGAGTGAAAGCAATACCAGCCAGGACTTCAGCAAGGGCGGCGTCGAAGCCTATTCGTCCGGTCCGCTGATGGACGATATCGCGGCCATCCAAAAGCTCTACGGCGCCAACACCACCACCCGTACCGGTGACACCACTTATGGTTTCAACTCCAACGCCGGGCGCGACTTCCTGAGCGCGACTTCGTCGTCGGACAAGGTTGTATTTTCGGTTTGGGATGCGGGCGGCAAGGACACCCTGGACTTCTCCGGTTTCACCCAAAACCAGAAGATCAACCTCAATGAGGCCTCGTTCTCCGACGTTGGCGGCCTGGTGGGTAACGTGTCCATCGCCAAGGGCGTCACCGTCGAGAACGCTATCGGCGGTTCGGGTAGCGACCTGCTGATCGGCAACAGCGTGTCCAACGAACTGAAGGGCGGTGCCGGCAACGACATCCTCTTCGGCGCGGGCGGTGCGGACAAATTGTGGGGCGGTTCAGGTTCGGACACTTTCGTGTTCGCCGCCAGCAGCGACTCCAAACCCGGTGCTATAGACCAGATCCTCGATTTTGTCAGCGGCCTGGACAAGATCGACCTGACCGGCATCACCAAGGGCGCGGGCCTGCATTTCGTGAACTCGTTCACCGGTGCGGCAGGCGATGCGGTGTTGACCTCTTCGGGCGGCAACAGCCTGTTGTCGGTGGACTTCTCCGGGCATGGCGTGGCTGATTTCCTGGTCAGCACCGTGGGCCAGGCGGCTTACTCCGACATCGCTGCGTGATGTGAGGTGAAAAGGAGGGCGGCGCAGACGCGCTGCTCTCTGCCCCTTGAAATGAGTAAAGCGCCTTATGATCCATAACGGCTTCACCTACAGAACAACCGCGTGGCTATTGGCGACGTTCATGATGTTTTTTGGAGATTTAGCCATGGCGAGCAGCCTGAAATTAGCAGACCCCTCGGAACTGGCAGGCAAATGGCAGGCGACCCTGATCGCCAAAGATGACTCGCCAGAGTCCCAGGCGTTGCAGGACAAACCGTCCAACGTCTGCGTCATCGACTTTCAACCGAAACAGACGCTGGGTGAGGGCGCCGATTGTCTCAGCGCCTGGCTGGACGGCGAATCTGCGATTGGCTGGTTCCCGGAGCCGGATGGCCTGGCGATCACCGGCAAAGAAGGTTCGAAGATTCTATTTCTCAGCCGCCAACGCGATGGTTCGTATAAAGCCACATTGAAATCCGATCTGGTCATAACACTTGTGCGCCAGGTGCAATAACACGATTCGACTATAGCGTTCGTCATTGCCGACATAAGCACAACACAACTAATCGAAGCGCCCTGTCGCCCACGAAAAGTTGTTATTAGTTTGTAAACGTTCCCGCAAAGCCTATATCCGCCCCTGCGCGGACAGTTAATGGAAACTTCGCCAGCTAGGGCGAGGAATAACACCTCAGGAATAACCCATGAAGATGGTAAAGAGCCCGGCCACCGCACCCTTGTTCAAAGCGCTGGGCGACTACAAGAGCATCCTGATCAGCGTCGGTTGTTTTACCGCGTTAATTAACGTGCTGATGCTGGTCCCGTCGATTTACATGCTCCAGGTCTACGACCGCGTGCTGTCTTCGCAAAATGAAACCACCCTGGCGATGCTGTCGTTGATGGTGGTCGGGTTCTTTGCCTTCATCGGTTTGCTTGAGATCGTGCGCAGCTTCATCGTTATCCGCATCGGCAGCCAACTGGAGCGCCGCTTTAACCTGCGGGTTTATCAGGCCGCATTCGAGCGCAACCTGTTTCGGGGCGAGGGCAACGCCGGGCAAGCCTTGGGGGACCTGACGCAAATTCGCCAATTCGTCACCGGTCCTGCGCTGTTTGCCTTCTTCGATGCGCCGTGGTTTCCGGTCTATCTGTTCGTGATCTACCTGTTCAATGTCTGGCTCGGCGTGTTTGCGACGGCGGGCACGGTGCTGTTGATCGGCCTTGCTTGCCTCAACGAGACAATGACCAAAAAGCCCCTGGGCGAAGCCGCAGGGTTTTCCCAGAAATCCAGCCAACTGGCCACCAGTCACCTGCACAACGCCGAAACCATTCAGGCCATGGGCATGCTCGGGGCGTTGCGTAAACGCTGGTTCCAGGTGCACTCGCGTTTTCTCGGCTTGCAGAACCAGGCCAGCGACACCGGTGCCGTCATCAGCTCTCTGAGCAAAGCCCTGCGCCTGTGCCTGCAATCGTTGGTGCTGGGTCTGGGTGCATTGCTGGTGATCAAAGGTGATATGACGGCCGGAATGATGATCGCCGGTTCCATTCTGATGGGGCGGGTCCTGAGCCCCATCGATCAGTTGATCGCTGTGTGGAAGCAGTGGAGCGGCGCCAAGCTCGCTTACCGTCGTCTTGATTCGTTGCTGCAAGCCTTTCCACCGAGTGAAGAGGCCATGGCGCTGCCGTCGCCGAAGGGTCAGATCACGTTCGAGCAGGTCAGCGCCGCGCCGCCGGGGCAACGGGCCGCCACGCTGCATCTGGTCAATTTCAGCCTCGGTGCCGGGGAAGTGCTAGGCGTGCTTGGGGCCTCCGGTTCCGGCAAATCGACCCTGGCCCGGGTGCTGGTCGGCGTCTGGCCGACGCTGGGCGGTACGGTGCGGCTCGACGGCGCGGACATTCATCGCTGGAACCGCGACGATCTTGGCCCCTACATCGGTTATCTGCCTCAGGACATCGAATTGTTCAGTGGCAGCATCGCCGAAAACATCGCCCGGTTCAGCGAGGCGGACCCGCAAAAAGTCGTTGAAGCCGCGCAGCAGGCCGGTGTTCACGAACTGATTCTGCGCATGCCGCAAGGCTACGACACCGTGCTCGGCGAGGACGGTAGCGGCTTGTCCGGGGGCCAGAAGCAGCGCGTGGCCCTGGCGCGCGCGTTGTACGGCAACCCGCGCCTGGTGGTGCTGGATGAACCCAATTCCAACCTCGATACCGTGGGCGAAGCAGCATTGGCCAGCGCCATTGCGCAAATGAAAGCCCAAGGCACCAGCGTGATTCTGGTGACCCATCGCTCCTCGGCACTGGCCCAGGCCGACAAGCTACTGGTGCTCAACGAAGGACGCCTGCAAGCATTCGGTGCAAGCCAGGACGTGCTTAAGGCACTCGCAGCCAATCAGGAGCAGCCGCGGGAGAAAACCGCGCAAGCACCGGGCGGGCTCAGCATGAGCCGGCAGTATCAGCCCTCGACAAGGAATTCGGGCGTATGAGCAACATCAGCGAAGCCACCATGGAACACGACTACATCGCAGAACGCCCTGAGCGCGACGCACGTTTCTTCGTCCGCATGGGCTGGATTCTGGCGATCGTCGGCGCCGGCAGTTTCTTCACCTGGGCCAGTCTCGCGCCGCTTGACCAAGGCATTCCCGTGCAAGGCACGGTCGTGGTGTCGGGCAAACGCAAAGCCGTGCAATCGATGAGCAGTGGCGTGGTCAGCCAGATTTTGGTGCGCGAGGGCCAAGTGGTGAAGCAGGGCCAGCCATTGTTCCAACTCGACCAGACGCAAGTCGCCGCTGACGTGCAATCGCTGCAAGCGCAATACCGCATGGCCTGGGCCAGTCTGGCGCGGTGGCAGAGTGAACGGGACAACCTCAAACAGGTGAGTTTCCCCGCTGAACTGAGCAACAATCCTGACCCGCGTCTGGCCTTGGTGCTGGAAGGTCAACGGCAGTTGTTCAGCAGCCGCCGTGAAGCGTTTTCCCGCGAGCAGGCTGCCTTGCGCGCCAGCATCGAAGGCGCCAGCGCGCAACTGGCCGGCATGCGCCGCGCCCGCACCGACTTGACTGCCCAGGCCAGCTCTCTGCAACAACAGCTGAGCAACCTTCAGCCCCTGGCGGATAACGGCTACATCCCGCGCAATCGGTTAATGGAGTACCAGCGTCAGCTGTCGCAGGTTCAGCAACAATTGGCAGAAAACACCGGAGACAGCGGTCGTGTGGAGCAGGGCATCCTCGAATCGCGGCTGAAACTGCAACAGCACATCGAGGAATATCAGAAAGAGGTCCGCACCCAACTGGCCGATGCGCAATTGAAAAGCGTGACGCTGGAAGAGCAGCTGACTTCCGCCGGGTTCGATCTGCAACACAGCGAGATCATCGCCACGGCCGATGGCATTGCAGTCAACCTCGGGGTTCACACCGTGGGCGCGGTGGTGCGTCAGGGCGAAACCCTGCTGGAGATCGTGCCTCAGGGGACGAGTCTGGAGGTGGAAGGGCACCTGCCTGTCAACCTGGTCGACAAGGTCGGCACGCACTTGCCGGTGGACATTCTGTTCACGGCGTTCAACCAGAGCCGCACGCCCCGCGTGCCCGGCGAAGTCAGCCTGATCTCTGCCGACCAGATGATCGACGAGAAAACCGGTGCGCCCTATTACGTACTGCGCAGCAGCGTCAGCGATCAGGCCATGGAAAAACTCAACGGTCTGGTGATCAAGCCAGGCATGCCGGCGGAAATGTTCGTGCGCACCGGTGAACGTTCACTCCTCAACTATTTGTTCAAACCGCTGCTCGACCGGGCAGGTTCCGCGTTGACTGAGGAATAAGGATGTTCCGCTGTATGAATAAGCTTTCCATGCTCGCAGCGACCCTGGCGTTGCTGACCTGCAACAGTGTGCTGGCGATGGGACCGTTCGACATCTACGAACAAGCATTGCGCAATGATCCGGTGTTTCTCGGCGCCATCAAGGAACGCGATGCCGGCCTCGAAAACCGCGTCATTGGCCGCGCCGGGCTGTTGCCCAGGATCGGTTACAACTACAACAAGGGGCGCAACTCCTCCAAGGCCACGGCCCTCAATGAGCGCGGGCAGAACCGGACCGATGATCGCAACTACAGCAGTTACGGCTCGACCCTGACCCTGCAACAACCGCTGCTCGACTACGAGGCTTACGCGTCGTACCGCAAAGGCGTGGCGCAATCGCTGTTTGCCGACGAAGCCTTTCGCGGCAAGAGCCAGGAATTACTGGTTCGGGTGCTGGAGAGTTACACCCAGGCGCTGTTCGCTCAGGATCAGATCGACATCGCGCAAGCCAAGAAAAAGGCTTTCGAGCAACAGTTCCAGCAGAACGAACACATGTTCCGACAGGGCGAGGGCACGCGCACCGACATCCTTGAGGCCGAGTCCCGCTATGAACTGGCCACGGCCGAGGAAATCGAAGCCCGTGATGAGCAGGACGCGTCGTTACGAGAGCTGGGCGCGCTGGTTGGCGTGCCGGCGATCGACATCGGGGATTTGGCGCCGCTGGATCAGAGTTTCCAGACGTTCACCCTGCAGCCGGCCAATTACGATACCTGGCACGAGATGGCCGTGGCCAACAACCCGAATCTGGCTTCGCAGCGCCATGCCGTGGAAGTCGCGCGTTATGAAGTCGAACGCAACCGCGCCGGACACCTGCCCAAAGTCAGTGCCTACGCCTCGGTGCGCCAGAACGAGTCGGAAAGCGGCAACACCTACAACCAGCGTTACGACACCAACACCATCGGCATCGAAGTCAGCGTGCCGCTGTACGCCGGCGGCGGGGTTTCGGCCTCGACGCGTCAGGCCAGCCGCACCATGGAGCAGGCCGAGTACGAACTGGACGGCAAGACCCGGGAAACGTTGATTGAACTGCGTCGCCAGTTCAGCGCCTGCCTGTCCGGTGTGAACAAGCTGCGGGCTTATCAGAAAGCCCTGAAGTCTGCCGAAGCGCTGGTGGTCTCGACCAAGCAAAGCATTTTGGGCGGTGAGCGCGTCAACCTCGATGCGCTGAACGCCGAACAACAACTATTTACCACCCGCCGCGATCTGGCACAGGCACGCTACGACTACTTGATGGCCTGGACCAAGTTGCATTACTACGCCGGGACGTTGAATGAGCAGGATTTGGCCAGGGTTGACGAGGCGTTCGGCCAAGGCCCGAGGAGTTAATGAGTTAAAACTGTAGCAGCTGGCGAAGCCTGCGTTCGGCTGCGAAGCAGTCGTAAAACCTGACAATACGGTTTGTCAGATAGACCGGATGGCGACTGCTACGCAGCCGAACGCAGGCTGCGCCAGCTGCTGCAGGGAGATGCGTTGCTGCCCGTTTTGGGCAACCAGAATTCTAAAAACGCCAAAAAAGCGAGTAGTCATGAACATGGACGTACAGATCAAGCCGATGTCGGTCGGCACGCTATTACTCCTGGTGTCAGCAATGCCCGTCTCGGTGCAAGCCGCTTACCTGGAAACCGGCGTGCCTGGAGATGCCGCCAGTTGGCGCTCGGCGGAGTTCCAGCGCGACTGGGGACTCGCCCGCATGCAAGCCGATCAAGCCTACGCCGCCGGCATCACTGGCAAAGGCGTGAAAATCGGCGAGCTCGATTCAGGATTCGATGCTGCCCATCCCGAATTCGCCACCGACCGTTACCACGCGGTGACCGCCAGCGGCCGTTACGTTGACGGCTCCCAGTTCAATGTCGATGGCACACTCAACGTCAACAACGACTCCCATGGCACGCACGTCGCCGGCACCATCGGCGCTTCCCGCGATGGCTCGGGCATGCACGGCGTGGCCTACAACGCGCAGGTCTACGTTGGCAACACCAACAAGAACGACAGCTTCCTGTTCGGCCCCAACCCTGATCCACGCTACTTCAAAGCGGTCTATAACGCGTTGGCGGATGCCGGTGTGCGAGCGATCAACAACAGCTGGGGCAGCCAACCACCGGGTGTCAGCTATCGGACCCTCGACGATCTGCATGCGGCCTACGCCCAGCACTGGAACAAAGGCACCTGGCTCGATGAGGCTGCAGACGTTTCCCGACGCGGCGTGATCAACGTGTTCAGCGCCGGTAACAGCGGTTACCCCAACGCCAGCGTGCGTTCTGCCTTGCCGTATTTTGAGCCGGACCTGGAAGGCCACTGGCTGGCGGTGTCGGGGCTGGATCAAGGCAACCAGCAGAAATACAACCAGTGCGGGATCGCCAAGTATTGGTGCATCACCACGCCCGGCGCGAAGATCGACAGCACCATTCCCGGCGCTGGCTATGCGATCAAGTCCGGCACCTCCATGTCCGCGCCGCATGCCACCGGTGCCTTGGCGCTGGTGATGGAACGCTATCCGTACATGAACAACCAGCAGGCGCTGGAAACCCTGCTGACCACTGCCACCCAACTCGACGGTTCGATCACCGAGGCGCCGAATACCCGTGTTGGCTGGGGCGTCGCCAACCTAGAACGGGCGATGCACGGGCCGGGGCAATTACTCGGACGTTTCGACGCAAACCTGGGGGCAGGGCAGAGCGATGTCTGGAGCAACAACATCACCGACAAGGCGCTGATTCAGCGTCAGAGCGAAGACGCGGCGGAACACAGTGCCTGGAAACAGACACTGAAGAGCAAAGGTTGGGAGAACGGTGTACCGGTTGGTGCCAGTCAGCAGGATCAGACCGACTATGCGATCGGCACGGCCCGCGATCTCGCAGCCTCCAGTCGGGTCTACGAAGGCAACCTGATCAAGTCCGGTGTCGGACGCCTGATGCTGACCGGCAACAGCACTTATCGCGGGCCGACCACGGTGAATGGCGGTCTGTTGTCGGTCAACGGTTCGCTGGCATCAAATGTGACCGTCAATGACAGCGGCACGCTGGGTGGGTCGGGACGCGTCGGTGCACTGACCGCCAACCGCGGCGCTACGGTGGCACCCGGCAATTCCATTGGCACCTTGCAGGTCAGCGGCGACGTCACGTTTGCGCCGGGTTCGACCTACGAGGTGGAGCTGTCGCCGACCGAGAGTGACCGGATCGTCGCGGGCGGCACGGCCACGGTCAGCGGCGCGACCGTCAGCCTGTCACTGGAAAACAGCCCGACCTTGCTCAGCACTCAACAAGTGCAAAGCCTGCTCGGTCATCAGTACAACATCCTGCAAGCGGCCGGCGGTATTCAAGGTCAGTTCGGCGCGGTGCTGCCCAACTATCTGTTCATTGGTGGCAGCCTCGATTACGCCGCCACCGGCATTCAATTGAGTATCGAGCGCAACGACACGACCTTCGCCAGCCTCGGCCAAACGCCGAACCAGCGCGCCGTAGCCTCCGCCGTTGAAGGGCTTGGGGCGGGCAATCCGGTTTACGAAAGCCTGCTGCTGTCGCCCACCGCGACGTCCGCCCAACAGGCGTTTCAGCAGTTGTCGGGGGAAATCTATCCGGCGCTGGGTTCGGTACTGATCAACGACAGCCGCTACCTGCGTGATGCTGTCGGCGAGCGACTGGTTGACGCCCAAGGCACTCAAAGCAATGGCTGGATCAAGGCGCTGGGCGCCTGGGGCAAGACCGATGAGCGCCATGACACCGCCGGTTACACCACCTCGATTGGCGGCTTGCTCGCCGGTGTCGACGGGGCGCTCGATGAGCAAACCCGGATCGGCCTGGTCACCGGCTATAGCGACAGCTCGGTGAGCATGGGCTCGGGCACTCACTCATCGGCCAAGGTCGACAGCTATCACCTGGGTGCTTATGCCGGCCGCGAGTCAGGTGCCTGGCGTCTGAGTGCCGGCGGTGCCTACAGCTGGCATCGGGCCGACGTCAAACGTGACCTGCAATACGGCGACGTCAGCGCCAAACAGAAAGCCAAGGTCGATGCCGGGACCACCCAAGTGTTCGGTGAAGCGGCGTATCGCCTGAACCTGCAACCTCTGGCGCTCGAACCCTTCGCGAATCTGGCTTACGTGCACCTCGACACCGAAGGTTTCACCGAGAAAGGTGATGCTGCCGCACTGAAAAGCAGTGGTGACCAGCGTGACGCGGTGCTCAGCACGTTGGGCGTGCGCGCATTGAAAACCGTGAACCTGTCCGGCCGGCAGAAACTGGACCTGAGCGGCAGCCTCGGCTGGCAGCACAACCTGAGCCATACCGATTCTGAAGAGCACCTGGCGTTCGCCAGCGGCAGCACGCCGTTCTCGGTGGAAAGTTCGCCAATGGTGCGCGATGCAGCACTGGTGGGCGCCCATGCCAGCCTGGCCCTGAGCCGGGACATCCGCTTGAACCTCGATTACACCGGCCAACTGGCCAGTCGCGAGAAAAGCCATGGCGTAGGGCTCAGCCTCAACTGGCAGTTTTAACGCAGAACCCTTGTAGCAGTTGGCGAAGCCTGCGTTCGGCTGCGAAGCAGTCGCAAAATCAGACGCTGCGGTCCATCAGTTACACCGTGCATTCAGGGTTTACGACTGCTTCGCAGCCGGACGCAGGCTTCGCCAGCTACAGGGGGGCGTGTTTCACAAATAAAAATGGGTGCTTTCTAGGCACAGGGATTTTGGCAACACAACTAAGGACGGTAGCTGGATGAATAACAAGTACAACAACCTTGCCATGCTCTGCGCATTGGCCAGCCTCGGTACCGCGCAAGCGGCGCCTTACGTGGAAAACGGTAGAGCGGGCGATCCCAACAGTTGGCGCAGCACTGAATTCAATGCCGATTGGGGGCTGGGAGCGGTCAACGCACAAGAGGCCTACGCCGCCGGTTACACCGGCAAAGGCGTGAAGCTGGGGATCTTCGACCAACCGGTCTACGCCGCGCATCCGGAATTCTCCGGCCCGAACAAAGTAATCACTCTGGTCACCAGCGGCATTCGCGAATACACCGACCCGTACATCCCGGTCAAAGCCGGCGATGCGTTTCGCTACGACGGTTCGCCCTCGATCGGTTCCGACGGCAAGCTGGGTGCCCACGGCACCCACGTTGGCGGGATCGCTGCCGGCAGTCGCGATGGCGGCCCGATGCATGGCGTGGCGTTTGGCTCTCAGATCATCAGTGCGGACAACGGAGATCCGGGTCCGGAGGACGGCATCATTCGCGGCAACGACGGCGCAGTCTACAAGGCCGGTTGGGATGCCTTGATCGCCAGCGGCGCGCGGATCATCAACAACAGTTGGGGCATCGGCATCACCGATCGCTTCGACCTCGGCGGACGCAACCCCGCATACCCGCATTTCACCGTGCAAGACGCGCAATTGCAGTTCAACGAGATCCGTCCGTTGCTCGGGACCAAACCGGGCGGAGCCTACGATGGCGCCATCGCGGCGGCCCGCAGCGGTATCGTGACGATCTTCGCGGCCGGCAACGACTACAACCTCAACAACCCGGACGCTATCGCAGGTCTGGGCTATTTCGTCCCGGACATCGCGCCGAACTGGGTGACCGTGGCGGCGTTGCAGAAAAACCCGGACCTCAACAGCCCGGACCTCTACAACATCAGCACCTTCTCTTCACGCTGCGGCTACACCGCCAGCTTTTGCGTGTCCGCACCGGGCAGCAAGATCTACAGCTCGATCATCAGCGGTACCAACGCCGACAACCTGACCACCGGCTACAAGAATTACAACGGCACCTCGATGGCGGCGCCGCATGTCGCCGGTTCCATGGCCGTGTTGATGGAACGCTTCCCGTACATGACCGGCGCCCAGGTCGCCAGCGTGTTGCGCACCACGGCCACCGACCTCGGTGCGCCAGGTGTCGATTCGCTGTACGGCTGGGGCATGATCAACCTGCGAAAAGGCATCGATGGCCCGGCGATGTTGGTCACCGAGCAGGACATTCCCGAGGAGTTCCGCATTCAGGGTGCCTATGGTTCCAGCCAGTTTGTGGCGGATTTGCCAGGCATCGGCGCGATTATCGACGCGGGCAAACCAACCGAACGCGTGTGCAATGACGTGCACTGCGGCCTCGACACGTGGCGCAACGACATTTCCGGCCATGGTGGCCTGACCAAGCAGGGCATCGGCACGTTGGTGCTGACCGGCGCCAACACCTACGCCGGTCCGACGCTGGTCAATCAGGGCCGATTGGCAATCAACGGCTCGCTGCTCTCGGCGGTCACCGTCAACGACAGCGGGATCCTCGGCGGTAATGGCCGCATCGGCGTATTGACCGCTAAAAGCGGTGGCACCGTAGCGCCAGGCAATTCCATCGGCACCTTGCAAGTGGCGGGCGACGTCACCTTCGAGCCTGGCTCGACCTACGCCGTGGAGTTATCGCCGACCAGCAGCGATCGGATCGTGGCGGGCGGCAAAGCCGTGATCGACGGCGCTACCGTCAGCCTGTCCCTGGAAAATAGCCCGACCTTGCTGACCACCAGCGAAGTGAAATCCTTGCTCGGTAACCAGTACAACATTCTGCAAGCGGCCGGCGGGATCGAAGGGCGTTTCGGCGCCGTGCTCCCGGATTATCTGTTCATCGGAGGCACACTCGGCTACTCGGCCAATGGCATCCAACTGGCGGTAGAGCGCACCGCAGCGTCCTTCGCCAGCGTCGGCCAAACCCCGAATCAACGCGCCGTTGCCGCTGCTGCCGAGCAATTGGGTGCGGGCAATCCGCTCTATGAAACCTTGCTGTTGTCGCCGACTGCGGCCGTCGCGCAACAAGCCTTCCAGCAACTGTCCGGTGAAATTCATCCGGCGATCGGCACGCTGCTGATTAACGACAGCCGTTACCTGCGCGATGCCGTCGGCGAACGCCTGCGTGAACGTGATCTGTTCAACGCTGCGGCACCCACCGATGACCGCAGCAACGCCTGGGTCAAAGTCCTCGGCGCCTGGGGCAAGAGCGATGGCGGGCATGACAACGCCAGTTCCAACAGCTCCATCGGCGGCTTGCTGGCCGGTGTCGACGGTCTGATCACTGAAGATACACGGCTGGGTTTCGTGACCGGTTACAGCGACAGTTCGTTGAGCATGGGCGATGGGACGCATTCGTCAGCCTCCGTCGATAGCTACCACTTGGGCGCCTATCTGGGCCATGAAATGGATGCACTGCGTCTGAGCGTCGGCGGCGCTTACAGCTGGCACCGCATCGATGTGAAACGTGACCTGCAATTCGGCGACGTCAGCGGTAAACAGAAATCCAAACGCGATGCGACAACCGCACAACTGTTTACCGAAGCGGCGTATCGCCTGGACCTGCAACCGCTGGCGCTGGAACCGTTCGCCAAACTGGCTTACGTGCACCTGAACAGCGACAGCTTCACCGAGAAAGGTGATGCCGCGGCGCTCAAGGGTGGCGAAGACAACCGCGACGCCGTGCTCTCGACCCTCGGTCTGCGGGCGAGCAAAGCGATTGCCCTGTCGGACCAACAGCAGCTGGAACTGTCCGGCACGCTGGGCTGGCAGCACAACCTGAGCAACACCCGTTCCGAAGATCATCTGGCCTTCGCCAACGGCAACACCGCGTTCAGCGTGCAGAGCGTTTCCCTGGACCGCAACGCCGCCGTTGTGGGTGCGCGGGCCGGTTTGGCGGTGGCGCAGGATGTGCGTGTGAGCCTGGATTACAACGGACTGCTCGGCTCCCGCGAGAAAGACCACGGTGTGGGTCTGACGCTCGACTGGCAGTTCTGATTTGACGCAAAGGAAGCAAACCTATGGGACTGTTTGATTACAAAAATGCTGACGGCAAGGCGTTGTACTCCGATGCCATCGCGCTGACGCTGTATGCGTACACGCCAACCGGTCAGCCACTGCCGGCGACCGGTTGGGTGCCGATTGGCGCCACGCAGCTGGGTTATCAAGGCAAGGTCGGTGCACAAGGCACCTTCTATGGCGAGAAGGACGGCTTCACCAGCGCCGAAGCCGAAGTGCTCGGCAAGTACGATGCGGCGGGCAAGCTGATCGGTATCGGCATTGCCTTCCGAGGCACCGGCGGCCTGGGTTACAGCGACACCTTCGGCGACATGAAAAACAACCTGCTGGCTGCTGTCGGCCCGGTGGATTACGCGACGAACTACGCGAAAAACGCCTTCGACAGTTTGCTCAAGGACGTCGCCGCGTTTGCGCTCGCCCATGGCCTGAACGCCAGGGACGTGCTGGTCAGCGGTCACAGTCTTGGCGGCTTAGGGGTCAATAGCCTCGCCGAACTGAGTGGCAACAACTGGGGCGGTTTCTTCAAGGAGGCCAACTACATCGCGTTCGCCTCGCCGACCCAAAGCGCCACCGGCAACAACGTGCTGAACATCGGCTACGAAAACGATCCGGTGTTTCGGGCACTCGACGGCACCACGTTTAGCAGCGGCTCCCTGGGTAAGCACGACGGACACCAGGACTCGGCGACCAACAACATCGTCAACTTCAATGACCAGTACGCGTCCACCTCGCAGAACCTGGTGCCGTTCAGCATCCTCAACCCGCTGAACTGGTCGGCTCACGGCTCGCTGGGGTATGCCGACGGGTTGAACCGGGTGATCGACTCGCGTTTCTACGACCTCACGGACAAGGACTCGACGCTGATCGTGTCCAACCTGGCGCAAGCGTCCCGGGGCAAAACCTGGGTCGAGGACCTCGGTCGCAGCGGCGAACCTCACACCGGCAGCACATTCATAATCGGCACCGACAGCAACGACCTGCTCAAGGGCGGTGCCGGCAATGACTTCATCGAAGGCCGCGATGGCAATGACCGGTTCCGCGATGACGGTGGCTACAACCTCCTGCTGGGCGGCAAGGGCAGCAACACCTTCGAATTGCAGAAGCCGTTGCAGAACTTCAGCGTTGCCAACGACGGCGACGGCACGCTGTACGTGCGTGATGCCTATGGCGGCATCAGCATGACCCGCGACATCGGCGCGCTGGTTAGTCAGGAGTCGGGCTCATGGTGGGGGAGCAAGGAG
Source organism: Pseudomonas sp. PMCC200344 (assembly GCF_030053095.1). Lineage (NCBI taxonomy): Bacteria > Pseudomonadati > Pseudomonadota > Gammaproteobacteria > Pseudomonadales > Pseudomonadaceae > Pseudomonas > Pseudomonas sp. PMCC200344. Next base: position 2,783,466 of record NZ_CP125618.1, read on the forward strand.
GTGACTTACAGCGTGACCGCCAACGGTTTGCTTAACGGCAGCGAACTGACCCAGTACAACCACTCGCTTCACGGTGATGCCTACGGCAACACACTGGCAGCCAGCGTCGACGGCGACTGGTTGTTCGGCAATGCCGGCGACGACCTGCTGCGCAGCGACAAAAGCCAGGTGACGTTTGTCGGTGGAGCGGGCAATGACGTGATGCAAGCCTCGGGTGGCAACAACACGTTCCTGTTCAGCGGCGCCTTCGGTTTCGACGTGGTCAATGGCTACCAGAGCAACGACAAATTGCTGTTCATGGGCGTGCAGGGCGCGGGGCAGGGGTATGACTACACGCAACACGCTTCGCAGTCGGGCCACGACACGGTGCTGAAGATTGGCGACTTTGCCGTGACCCTGGTGGGGGTGGGACTGGATAACCTGTCGGCTTCAGGCATTACGTTTGCCTGAGGCTGCATGCACTAAATGCTCCGGGGCGCCTCGTGATCGGGCGTCCTGGTTGTGAGCTATCTCTGACAATTCCAACAACGAGAGAGGCAATACCAATGGGTGTGTACGACTACAAAAACTTCGGTACAGCAGATTCCAAAGCGTTATTTACCGACGCAATGGCGATCACGCTGTATTCCTATCACAACCTGGATAACGGCTTTGCCACCGGCTATCAGCACAACGGCTTCGGCCTTGGCTTGCCGGCCACACTGGTGACAGCACTGATCGGTGGTACCGACTCCCAGGGCGTCATTCCCGGAATCCCATGGAACCCCGATTCGGAAAAAGCCGCACTGGACGCGGTGCAGAAAGCCGGCTGGACGCCGATCACCGCCACGCAACTGGGCTATGACGGCAAGGTCGATGCACGGGGAACGTTCTTCGGCGAGAAGGCCGGGTACACCAGCGCTCAGGTGGAAATCCTTGGCAAGTACGACGCGCAAGGTCATCTCAGCGAAATCGGTATCGCTTTTCGCGGCACCAGTGGCCCACGAGAAAGCCAGATCAGCGACTCCATCGGCGATGTGATCAATGATCTGCTGGCGGCGTTGGGGCCAAAGGATTATGCGAAAAACTACGTCGGCGAAGCCTTCGGTAATCTGCTCAGCGACGTGGCGGCCTTTGCCCTGGCCAAAGGCCTGTCGGGCAAGGACGTGCTGGTCAGCGGTCACAGCCTCGGCGGGCTGGCGGTCAATAGCCTGGCAGACTTGAGCAACGACAAGTGGGCCGGATTCTACAAGGATTCCAACTACATCGCCTACGCCTCGCCGACCCAAAGCAGCACCGACAAAGTGCTGAACGTCGGTTACGAGAACGACCCGGTGTTCCGTGCCCTCGACGGCTCATCGTTCAACCTGTCGTCGGTGGGCGTGCACGATGCCGCCAAGGTCTCGGCGACCGATAACATCGTCAGCTTTAACGACCACTACGCTTCGACAGCGTGGAATGTGCTGCCGTTTTCCATCCTCAACATCCCGACCTGGATCTCGCACTTACCCACCGCCTATGGCGACGGCATGAACCGGGTAATCGAGTCGAAGTTCTACGACCTCACCAGTAAAGACTCGACGATCATCGTTGCCAATCTGTCGGCCCCGGCGCGCGCCAACACTTGGGTTCAGGATCTGAATCGCAACGCTGAAACCCACAAGGGCAGCACCTTCATCATCGGCAGTGACGGCAACGATCTGATCCAGGGTGGCCGGGGCAACGACTATCTGGAAGGTCGCGATGGCAATGATACCTTCCGCGACGGTGGCGGTTACAACATCCTGTTGGGCGGCAAGGGCAACAACGTGCTGGATGTGCAGCAGTCGGTGAAAAACTTCGACTTCGCCAATGACGGCGCCGGCAACCTGTACATCCGCGACGCCAATGGCGGCATCAGCATGACCCGCGACATCGGCAGCATTGTGACCAAGGAACCGGGGTTTCTGTGGGGCCAGTTCAAGGATGACGTGACCCACAGCGTCACTGCCGATGGCCTGAAAGTAGGCAACAACCTGACTCAGTACGCATCAACGGTAAAGGGCGGCGCCGGCGCCGATACGCTCAAGGCTCACGCTGGCGGCGATTGGTTGTTTGGACTGGACGCCAACGATCATTTGATCGGCAGCAAGGGTAACGACGTGTTTGTCGGGGGGGCGGGCAATGACTTGATGGAGTCGGGGGGCGGGATCGATACGTTCCTGTTTAGCGGCGCGTTTGGTCAGGACCGGGTGATTGGCTACCAGGCCAACGACAAACTGGTGTTTCTCGGGGTTCAGGGGGTGACGCCGAACGACGACTACCGGGCGCATGCCACGACGGTAGGGCACGACACGGTGCTGACGTTTGGGGGGGATTCGGTGACATTGGTTGGGGTTGGGCTGGATAGTTTGTCCAGTGGAGGGGTTGTTATCGCCTGAGGGTGATGCGCCGTCTGTGAGGGACTCTTCGCGAGCAGGCTCGCTCCCACAGGGGATTTGTGAACGCCACAGATCCAATGTGGGAGCGAGCCGGCTCCGGGCGGCGTTCCGACGATGAACGATGACTCGGTATTCAGTCTTCCTGTCGAATCGTGGTCACTTCATCGGCCTTGACCTTCACTTTCGCCCCGGAAATATCTTCGAATTCAAAGAAGCCGTCCTGGGTCTTGGTTTTCGGCATGTCCTTGGTCAAATACTGGGTGCCGTTCTGCAGCGTCACAACCGTTGGCGTCGAGCAACCGGCCAGGGCCAGAAAGGCCGCTACCGCCAAGGGCAAGCCCAGAGTCTTGATATTCATAACCACCTCTCATCCTTCAAAAAAACAGCGCGACTGCCATGAACGAAATCAATCGTCACTGTACCTCTAACGCGGTTGGTGCGATGGATTGGCAGAAAGTTCATAGGCACCCGAAAAATTACCGAATTAGGCCGCCGCTTATCCTTTTTCGTTTGCGCCGGGCAGGGTGCAGCTGGTATCTGTACGCATAACCAGTACTCGCTCGCCATGGCCCTTTTTCCTGTGACTGCAAACCCGCTCGACGATCCGTTCTACTACTTGAACAACTTCATGCAAGTGCTTGATTGGCTTGAGCTTCGCTATGCCGATGTGCTGAGTGTCGAAGAGCAACACTTCATCCGCGAGTTCAAGCGGTTGCCCCGTGAGTCCAGGGCGCTGCTGGTCAGGATGGTGATGCGCAAGGGGAATCACTTCCGGGCGAGCAAGCTGCATTACGTCGAAATCGGCGACATCGCCATCGCCGCCGGCCCACTGCTGGCGCTGGGCTGGATCGATGAGCAATCGCCGCTGTCGATCGAAGCGCTGTTCGAGGTGTTGCTCAAGGCGGAAATTTTCCAGTGTTTTGGCGCCACCATCGATCAACCCAAGGGAAAAAAGACCGATTGGCTGCCCGCACTGAGCGAACAGTTTCCCCAGGCCCAAAGTTTCGGCCAGTGGTGCACGTCGCTGGATGATCGATTGTTCAGCCTGACCACCATGCGTCTGTGCGACCGGCTGCGCTTGATGTTTTTCGGCAATCTTTACCAGGACTGGTCCGAGTTCGTGCTGGCTGACCTGGGCATCTTTACCTATGAAAAAGTCGAGTTCTGTGCCGACTCCCGAGGCCTGCGCAGCCGTGACGACGTGGACGCCTGTCTCTTCCTTCATGAGTGTCAGCAGCATTTCGAGGCCGGCGAAGCAGTAGACGGCATTGTCGAGCAGATCAAAGGGCTGGCGCTGAGCAATCCCTGGCTGCAACGACGTCGCGGCAAACTGTTGTTCCAGATCGGTCAGCACTGCGAGCGCGTGGCGGATTTCTCTACTGCACTGACGATCTACCGCGAGTGTGTCTATCCCGGCGCGCGCCTGCGGTTGATTCGGGTGTTGGAGCGCTGTGGTGAATACCAACTGGCCATGGACCTGGCCGCCGCGGTGGAGCAATCGCCGGAAAGTGCCGCCGAGCATCAACAATTGCTGCGTGTGCTGCCCAGGCTTCGGCGCAAATTGGGCGGTCCGGTGATAAAGCGCTCGTCCCCACGGGAGATGCTGCGCCTGGACCTGCAACTGCCCAGAACCGACCCGGCGTTGTCGGTGGAGTCTTACGTTCAGGCGCATTTGGCGCAAGAGTCGGCGCCGGTGCATTACGTCGAAAACAGCCTGATCAACTCGCTGTTCGGTCTGCTGTGCTGGCCGGCGATTTTCGCGCCATTGCCAGGGGCGTTTTTCCACCCGTTCCAGCGTGGGCCGGTGGATTTGCTCAATGAGGACTTTCACGCACGCCGCGTGGAGCTGTTCCAGGGTTGCCTGTCTGAACTCGATGACGGGCGTTACCTGCAGACGATTCGTGAACGCTATGCCAGCAAGTGGGGCGTGCAGTCGCCCTTCGTGTTCTGGGGTGTGCTGAGCGATGAATTGCTCGATCAGGCACTCGATTGCCTGCCGGCCGAACACCTCAAGCGCTGGTTCAATCGACTGCTGTTGGACATCAAGGCCAATCGCGCCGGTATGCCAGACCTGATCCAGTTTTGGCCGCAGGACAAAACCTACCGGATGATCGAAGTCAAAGGCCCCGGTGATCGCCTGCAAGACAATCAATTGCGCTGGCTCGAGTTCTGCCATGAGCACCAGATGCCGATTGCCGTCTGCTACGTGCAATGGGCGGAGCAGAGCGCTTGAGTTACAGCATCGCGGTGCGGGCGCTGTGTGAATTCACCGCCAAGGTCGGTGACCTCGACCTGCGTTTTACGCCTTCGCCGACGGCGCTGGAAGGGATTGTCGGGCACCGTACGGTGGCGTCCCGGCGCAGCGAGGGCTACCAGAGTGAAGTCGCGCTTGAAGGTCTGTATCAAACGTTGAAGGTAAAGGGCCGGGCCGACGGCTACGACCCCGCGCAAAATTGCCTGGAAGAAGTCAAAACCTATCGCGGCGACTTGAGCAAGCAACCGGCCAACCACCGTCAGCTGCACTGGGCGCAGGCGAAGATTTACGGCTGGTTGATGTGCCAGAAACTGGAGCTGGCGCAGATCAATCTGGCCCTGGTGTATTTCGACATCGTCAGCGAAAAGGAAACCTGCCTGGTCGTGGCTTTCAGCGCCGAGCAACTGCGGCTGTTCTTCGAACAACATTGCGCCTTGTTCCTGCACTGGGCCGAACAGGAAATGGCTCATCGCGAAGGGCGAAATCAGGCGGCGCAACAACTGGCGTTTCCCCACGCCGACTTTCGACCGGGGCAGCGTCATCTGGCGGAGTCAGTGTTCAAGGCGATCAGCACTGGTCGTTGCTTGATGGCCCAGGCGCCCACGGGGATCGGCAAGACCGTCGGCACGCTGTTCCCGATGCTCAAAGCCCTGGCGCCGCAGCAACTGGACAAGGTGTTCTTCCTCACGGCGAAAACCCCGGGGCGCAAACTGGCGCTGGACGCCGCGCAAGTGATCCTCGACAGTGCCGACGCGCCGCCCTTGCGGGTGCTCGAAATGATCGCCCGGGACAAGGCCTGCGAGCATCCGGACAAAGCCTGTCACGGCGAATCCTGCCCGCTGGCCCAGGGTTTCTATGATCGCTTGCCCGCCGCTCGCGAGGCGGCCAGCAAATTGTCCCTGCTGAACCAGAGCGCTTTGCGCGAGGTTGCCCTGCAACACGACGTCTGTCCCTACTACCTGAGCCAGGAAATGGCCCGCTGGGCAGACGTGGTGGTCGCCGACTACAACTACTATTTCGATTTCAGCGCGCTGCTGTTCGGGCTGGCCCAGGCCAATAACTGGAAAGTCGCGGTGCTGGTGGACGAAGCGCACAACCTGGTGGAGCGCGGCCGGCAGATGTACAGCGCCAGCCTCGACCAATCGACCCTCAACGGCGTACGAAAAACCGCGCCCGAGGGGTTGAAAAAATCCTTGCAGCGGGTCAATCGTGAGTGGAATGCCCTGCATAACCAGCAACTCGGCGCCTATCAGGCCTATGACAAGGCGCCGGAAAAACTGCTTCAGGCGTTGTCCTCGTGCAGCGCGAGCATCGGCGATTACCTGAACGATCATCCGCAAGGCCTGGACGGGGCATTACAGAACTTCTATTTCGACATCCTGCAATTTTGCCGGGTGGCCGAACTCTTCGATGAACAGTTTCTGTTCGACATCAGCAAGCGCGACCTCGATCGCCAACGCAACCTGTCGCAGCTGTGCCTGCGCAACGTGGTGCCCGCCGGCTTCATCCGCCCACGCCTGACGGCCGCACGCAGCAGCGTGCTGTTTTCCGCGACCCTGAGCCCTCGCCACTACTATGCCGACCTGCTGGGTACGCCGGCGAACACGGTGTGGATAGACGTTGAATCGCCATTTCATGCCGATCAGCTGCAAGTACACATCGTCAGCCAGATCTCTACGCGGTTCGTCCATCGCCAGTCATCCCTTGCGCCAATCGTCGAGCTGATTGCCCGGCAGTTCAGCCAACGTCCCGGCAACTACCTGGCGTTTTTCAGCAGCTTCGATTATTTGCAGCAAGTAGCGCAGTTGCTGGCCGAGAAACATCCACACATCAATCTGTGGTCGCAGTCCCGGGGCATGGGGGAAGGGCAGCGACAGGACTTTCTCGATCAGTTCACCGCCGAAAGTCAGGGCGTCGGTTTCGCGGTGCTGGGCGGGGCGTTTGGCGAAGGCATCGACTTGCCGGGCGCGCGACTGATCGGAGCGTTTATCGCCACCCTCGGACTGGCGCAACTCAACCCGGTCAACGAGCAGTTGAAACAGCGCATGGCAGCGATTTTCGGTGCCGGTTATGACTACACTTACCTGTTTCCCGGTGTGCAGAAAGTGGTGCAGGCGGCGGGGAGGGTGATCCGCACCCAGCAGGATCAGGGGGTGGTGATGTTGATCGATGACCGGTTTGGCGATAGCAAGGTCAAGCAGTTACTGCCGCGTTGGTGGTCGATTGCGCCAGCCTCTTTTGCAACTCCGCGAACGTATGACCACCAGGTAATCTGAGGCATACGTTCCAGACCCGCCACCCAGCGTTGTTTTCGAGCTTTCCAAATTTTCGGTTTGTCGCATACTCCAAAAAAAAGACAGTGACGTGAGGGATCAATGAGCGAGGATCGGACCAAAGCCAACGCCATCGACAACAGTCGTTTTCGCCTGTTGATCGATGCTGTGATTGACTACGCGATCTACATGATTGATCCCGAAGGCATCATCACCAGCTGGAACACCGGCGCCAGGCGTTTCAAGGGGTATGAAGAGGCCGAGATTCTCGGTCAGCACTTTTCGCGGTTCTATACCGAAGAGGATCGCCGTGCCGGTTTGCCCCAGCGAGCGCTCGACACGGCGATCAGAGAAGGGCGTTTCGAGGGGGAAGGCTGGCGGGTTCGCAAGGACGGCACGCATTTCTGGTGCCACGTCGTCATTGATCCGATTCTTGACCCGTCGGGTAAGTTGCTAGGGTTTGCCAAGATTACCCGCGACCTGACCGACCGCAAGATGGCTGAAGAAACCCTCAAGCAAAGCGAGCAGCAATTCCGCCTATTGGTTCAAAGTGTCACTGACTACGCCATCTACATGCTCACCCCGGATGGCCGCATGACCAACTGGAACCTTGGGGCTCAGCGCATCAAGGGCTACTTGCCCGAAGAAGTCATCGGCCAGCATTTTTCGATGTTTTACACCCCGGAAGACCGCGAGGCCGGCGAACCACAACGGACCCTGGACATTGCAATCCGTGAAGGGCGATTCGAAAACAAAGGCTGGCGCGTGCGCAAGGACGGTACGCGGTTCCTGGCCAATGTCGTGGTCGATCCGATTTGGGGCGAAACCGGCACGCTGCTCGGTTTCGCCAAGATCACCCGTGATATCACCGAAGCCACACAAGCCCAGCAGGCGCTGGAGCAAACCCGCGAAGCGCTGTTTCAGGCGCAGAAAATGCAGGCCATCGGCCAACTCAGCGGCGGCGTTGCCCACGACTTCAACAATTTGCTGACCGTCATCCTCGGCAATCTGGAAATCGTCCGCAAACGCGTGGGGGGCGATCCGAATATTACCCGATTGGTGGACAACGCCACTCAGGGGGCCTTGCGGGGCGTAACCCTGACCCAGCGCATGCTGGCGTTTGCCAGACGTCAGGAGCTCAAAGCCGAACCCGTCGAGATCCCGGCGCTGGTGCAAGGGATCAGCGGGCTGTTGCGCAGTTCGCTCGGGCCTTCCGTGGTACTCGAAACCCGCTTTTCGCAAGAACTCGAGCCGGTCCTGGCCGACGTCAATCAGCTTGAACTGGCGGTACTGAACCTGGTGACCAACGCCCGCGATGCAATGCCGCATGGCGGAAAAATCGTTATCAGTGCCAAGACTGAAGAAACCTGGGATCAACCGCAGTTATCCCTGCTGTCAGGCCGGTATGTCTGCCTGAGTGTCAGCGACACGGGGGAGGGTATGGATGACGCCACGCTCGGTTTGGCAATGGACCCGTTCTTCACCACAAAAGGCGTTGGCAAAGGCACGGGGCTGGGACTGTCGATGGTGCATGGTTACATCGAGCAACTGGGCGGACGATTCGTCCTCAAAAGCCAGAAGGACATAGGCACGATCGCCGAACTGTGGATACCCATCGCCACGACCGGTTCGGTTGCCAAGCCCGTTACCGAGGCGGCCGCACCGCCGGTGCACCGTCTATGCGTGTTGGTCGTGGATGATGACAGCCTGGTGTTGACCAGTACCTGCCTGTTACTCGAAGACCTGGGGCATCGGGTGATCAGTGCGACGTCCGGGGCGCAAGCGCTGAAAGTATTCGACACTGAATCAGCGATTGACCTGGTCATCACCGACATGGCCATGCCACAGATGAATGGCGCGGAACTGGCGCAGGCTATCCGGACCATGAAGCCGGACCTGCCGATCATCCTTGCCACCGGTTATGCCGAGCGCCTGGAAGGGTTCGCAACCAGACTTCCGCGCCTGTCCAAACCGTTTACTCAACTCAATCTGGTGGAAATCATCGCCTCGACCATGAAATGACCAGCGAGCTCAACGTTCGGCCGCGGCTCCCGCGTTCTTCTTGAAACCACGCACGTTCATGGCGCACAGGCAAAACTGCAACACGATCAGTGCATAGGCCTGGGTGTGGTAACCCCACGTCACCCATAAAACATTGCTGACGATAAAACAGACAAAGCCCGAGACCCTGCGCCTGGGGCTTTGCGAACCGATCAACCACGCCGCCAGCACCGTGACCAGCATCGCTGGCCATTGCACCCAATCGAGATAGTCCATCCCCATTCCTTAACGTCAGACCCTTATCTGAGGGACCACAGTGGCGAGGCACCGTTCGGTGCTTTGCCTCACGACGCCTTTGAATTTTTGGCCATTGAGCGGCTCAGAGTCTTTATAGCGCCTTCGAGCACTCCCGCCATGAGCCATTCGATTGAGCACCCGCCGACCCACCTGTTTTTCGACGATGACGGGCAGACACCCAACAGTCGCCTGCCGGTGCTGCTTTATCGAAATGTCGCGCTGAAATCGGCGGACAAGGCCCGCGCGTTCGAAGCGTTGTTCAACGCCAATCACTGGCCGGCTCAATGGCGGGCGCTGGTGTTCGATTATCACCATTACCACTCGACCGCGCATGAGGTGTTGGGTGTATCCAAAAGGCCAGGAAAAGTATGACATTCAGCGTCCGGAACCAACGACTCACGACCAGTCCGTTGCTCGAATCGCCAAGGTCCCACTTCCCTTGGCCGATCCGGTGTACGGCGGCGGGGGTGCATTGATGGGCGCCTGGAGGGCGCGTTGAAATCCAGCTGAACTTGTCAGTAAACGTTTCTTCTAAACGTTTCTTCTAAACGTTTCCCATCCCGTGCGTGACACTTGTGCCAAGAATACTGACCGAAGCCCCCGCCAAAGAAGCCCTGACCGAACACAACGCGAAGATGTTCGGTTCACCCAAGGAACGCCTGGATTTCTACCGCCGGGAAATCCAGTACGAAACCAGCATTCTGGCCAATCGAACGGATGCCTACCTGGCGGCGCAATCGTTTCTGGTGATTGCCTTTGCTTCCTGCATGTCCAACCTCAACCCCGAGTGGGGGAAACTCTTCACGCTGGTGGTGCCACCCTTTTTGGCTTTGTTGGGGCTGCTCAGTTCACTCAACGCCTGGCCGGGCATTCGCGCGGCCTACGACATCATTGATCACTGGCATTTCAAGCAAAGTGAATTGTTGCGCAGCGAACCCTTGATGGGCCTCGCCTACGATGAATCGCCGCTGTTCAGTGAGATGGAGTCGTCCCATAAGGGTTATCGCAAGTCGTTGCTGTTTTCGGTGCGTACGCCGTGGATTTTCGCCACGTTCTGGGTGCTACTGGGCAGCTATGCGTTTTACATTCAGGTGACCAACCCCGGCGCGTGAACCAGACAACAAAAGGCCCGGTGCAAGCCAGGTCTTTTGTTGCCTCGCCACGTGCATCAAGCCGCCAGATTGGCTGCGCTCATTTCTTTCTTGTACTGAGCTTTCAAACTTTCCATTTGCGCGCCCAGCTCTTCAAGTGTGGCTTTGCCCAACAGTTTTTTCGCCTGAGGGAACATTTCCGTTTCCTCTTCTTCAATGTGATGTTCCAGCAGTTCCTTGACCACTTTCACGCGACCGGCGAATTCCGGGGTGGACGGGTCGGTGACTTTCAAGTCCGGCAGCACCAGGGAATCAACGGTGCGATGTTCTTCCTTGGCTTCGTAATACATGACGTCTTGCTCCTTACCCCCGGCTTTCTTGTACGCCGGGTACAAGACTTCCTCTTCGAGACGGGTGTGGATGGCGATCTCCATTTCCAGTTTGGCCAGCAACTCGCCGCGCTTTTTAACACCACGTTCGGTGGATTCGCTTAGCTGGGTCAGGATGCCTTTTACGCGTTCATGGTCGGCTTTCAACAAGTCTATGGCGTTCATGGTCGAGTCTCTCCAACGAGTCAGGGGTGAGCGCGAACGGTCTCAAGGCCGAAAGTCGCTCATTGTCCTTGAGCATTTGTCGTGCCGGTTTGCCGGTGCGATAACTGCCTTATAAAACAATAAGTTGAAGTGACTGATGGCGAACTGCGGTCATGCAGCCTGCATGAGTCCGGAAATCGGCTCATGCAGTTCGCAGTGGAGCATTGATGTTCCAGACAATAAAAAGCCCGGCGACTGTGCCGGGCTTTTCAAGTTCAGGCTCTGGATTCGGGCTGCTGGAGCAAACGATTAGCGTTTTGCGTGGACATCGAGACAGGCGGGAAATCTTCGTTGAGCAGCCGCAAGTGCTCGATCGCTTCCTCGAATTTCAAGTCGGCCTTTCTGCGCATCGCCTGATAACGATCAAACAGTTCCATATCCATGTCGCTGACCTCGAGTAACGCCCAGGCGCAGCGGCTCAGTGCCTGGGCGTCTTCAAACATTTGATGATTACGTTCCAGGGCGAAGGCCCGGCAGGCTTTGATTTCTTCGGAGGTGGAATAGTGAATCATGACCAGCACCTGATTTTCTCGAGGTCTCTTTTGATAGGCATCGACGCCACAGGGGAACCGAGCCTGGCAAGTCCCGCCGTGCAAAAGCCGGGCAGGATTAAGGTTGTGACCTGCTGGATTGCAAAAGAATTTCAAATTTATGAACGTGAAAATTCGATAATTCGGACCCTGAACGCACAGACATCAAATCAAATATCCCGTTTCTTATGCTGTTCATATCGAGCCAGCATCGGTTGGGTGCTGATCCCGTGGATGAGGATGCTTAGCGCGACCACGCACAAGGTCAGATCCATGCAGAGCGTTGCAATCGACGGGTCCAGCCCGTGGTTCAGGGCATAAAACAGGTAATACAGACTGCCGATACCGCGTATGCCGAACCAGCCAATCAACATTCGCTGGTGGCCGTTGAGCAAACGGCCCCAAGGCATAGCGACGACGCTCAGGGGTCGTATCAGGCAAAACAACACGCCAGCGATCGGCAACGCACGCCAGTCCCAGTGCGCCATCAGCACCACGCCGAGCAGCGTTACCAGAAAAACTTCCATGGCCCGTTCCACCAGGCTGCCGAAGGCGAGCATGTCGCCCATCATGATGCCCGCGGCGACTTGAGTGTCTTCAAGTCTTGCGGTATCACCGTGAACCGCATGTTGCGGTTCGACGTTCTGATGTCCCACGACAGGCTGAACCAGATGCTCGGCGGGAAGTTCGTCGTCGCCCGTGGATTTGACTTCTTCGTGGCGTAAACCCAGGCCGGCAGCGAACACCGACAGAAAGCCGTAGCCGTGAATCGACTCGGCCCCGACATACGCCAGGGCAATCAAGGCGAGGGCGAGGTAATCATTCGGAGAAAGGGTGCTGTCGTCATTTTTGATGCGCATTAACAAGGTCAGGCGACCAATGCCGCGTCCCATCCAGTAGCCGGTGAGCAAACCGGCCGGGACTGCCCACAATAAGCTGCGCAGCACCCAGTCGCTCAGCCAGCCGGGGTTGCCGTCGTGTTGCACCAGGAGCAGGCCGAGGATGACAAACGGGAAGGCGATCCCGTCATTGAGCCCGGCTTCACCCGACAGCCCGAAGCGCACGCTGTCATCATCCCGGGCGTCGTTGACTTGCACCAGGGCGGCGAGCACCGGGTCGGTGGGCGCCAGAATCGAGCCGATCAACACGGACGCGCCCCAGGACAATTCGAAACCGTAATGCAGCAACAGACTCACGCCGGCAATGGTCAACACCATGACCGGGCCGGCCAGGCCGTAGGCAATGCGCCAGGTTTTGTCCCTGAGCGGCAAGCGCAACTTCAAACCACAGACAAACAACGAAAACAGCACTGCGACTTCCGTCAGATGCTCCATCCAGGTGGACGCATCTTCGGTGTCCAGTTTCAACAACCCGAACCCCGCGGGCCCGATGGTTACACCCAACACCAGGCACACCGCCGACGTGGTCACCGGCATCCAGCGCAGGTACGACGAGGTCAGCGCCAGCGTCAGCAGCACCGCACCCAACACCGCCACCCACAAAATGAAACTCATGCTCGGTACTCGTCGGGTGCGTGCTGCGATGTAGAGCCTTTGGCGATCAACCGACGGTCGCGCGCAGGTATTCAGGTGTAATACGTTGAACCATAGCAGGATCATTGAGACCAGGAGGGTGACCAGCACCAGCAATCCGACGCCTCAGACGCAACGACACTCTGGAAAACACACAACCCGCCTGTGGGAGCGAGCAAGCTCGCTTGTATGTTTAGACTTGAAGGGGTGGGCGGGACTAAAAGCTCGATTCTGACTCTGACCAGTACAGACCGTGGGAGACTTCTCATCCCGCCCCTTCTACCCAAAGCGCCGATAAGGAATTCATCGGTAAAACCGACGATAGAGGCAAGCCAGCGCAACGGTAGACCCCGACAAGCTCTTAAACCCTAGCTCCGAGGATTCGTCATGACAATCCTTACTTCGCAGACGGTGGTTGGCGTCGATATCGCCAAGGCCGAAATAGTTGTCTATCGCTCCGACCGGCTAACCACTGACACCATCAAGAACGATCGAACAGCCCTCAAACGCTGGCTTAAAACATTGCCCGCCCAAAGCGCTATCGCCGTTGAAGCCACCAACATCTACCACCTGGACACCGTCGAGCTGGCCCATGCGATGGGGCACCAGGTCTATGTCGTGGATGCTTATCGGGTGAGCAACTATCGCCGCGGCATCGGCCAACGAGCCAAGAACGATCCCTGCGATGCCCGTCTGCTGGCGCGTTATTTGACGAACGAACAAGACGGACTGCGGATCTGGAGCCCACCACCCAAGGCCTACACCTCGCTGAAAAGCCTGCTCCACAGACGTGCAACGCTGATCCAGAACCATGCCGGTCTGATGCTGAGCTGGGCCAATGAACCCTTGTTGAAGAAAGTACAGAGCGCCCAGCAAAAGGCCTTCAAGCAAGCGGATCAGGCCATTCAGAAACTGCTGCGCAAGGTCAGCAAAGAGGCGGGTATTGAAGAGAATATCGACCGCTGCAAAGCCATCGAAGGGGTTGGCGAACTGACTGCAACCGGGTTGGCGACGACCTTTATGCGCGGTGATTTTGCCAATAGTGATGCGTTCATCGCGTTTCTAGGGATGGACCTTACGGTCGATGACTCCGGGAAGAAGAACGGCCCCCGGCACCTGACAAAAAAAGGGGATCCGGAAGTCCGCCGGTTGGCTTACAACGCCGCAATGGCAGCCTGTCGCTCAGCTAAATGGAAACCGTTTTACGAGTCGTATTTGGCAAGAGGCTTCTCGAAAACCCAGGCCTTGGTGGCCCTTGCCCGGAAACTCTGCCGGGTGGCATTTGCCCTGATGAAAAATCAGAGCGAATACCACCCGGCCTGAGGTTGCGGGGTTGCCCTGCAACATAGAATCTCCCACAGTTGATCGCATTCCCCTGTGGGAGCGAGCCTGCTCGCGAAGGCGGTAGACCCGACGCCATCAAACTCTCAGAACGACCGCACAATTCGGCCCAACGTCTCCATCGCCTTCTCGGCAGTCTCATCCCAGGGGCTGCCGTAATTCAGTCGAATACAATTCCTGAAGCGTTGGGTCGGTGAAAAGATCGGCCCGGGGGCAATGCTGATTCCTTGCGCCAACGCCATCTGAAACAACTTCAGCGAATCCATCTGCGGTGGCAATTCCAGCCACAAAAAGTAGCCGCCGGCCGGTTGACTGACACGGGTTTGCGCCGGGAAGTAGCGCGCGATAGCGGCGAGCATGGCGCTTTGCTGTTCTTCGAGGGCGTAACGCAGTTTTCGCAGGTGCCGGTCGTAGCCGCCGTGTTGCAGGTAATCGGCGATGGCCGCCTGGGCCGGCATCGACGCGCACAGCGACGTCATGAGTTTCAGCCGTTCGATCTTCTGCGCATAACGCCCGGCGGCGACCCAGCCGATCCGGTAGCCGGGGGCCAGGCTTTTGGCGAACGAACCGCAGTGCATCACCAGCCCTTCGGTATCAAAAGCCTTGGCCGGTTTCGGCGCCTGTTGGCCGTAATACAGCTCTGCGTAGACATCGTCCTCGATCAACGGCACTTGATGGCTGCGCAAAAGCTCAACCAGTTCCTGTTTCTTCGCCTCGGGCATCGTCGCGCCCATCGGGTTCTGGAAACTGGTCATGCACCAGACAGCCTTGATCGGGTGCCGTGCCAGGGTTTGCGCGAGTACGCCAAGGTCGATGCCATCGCGCGGATGCACAGGGATTTCCACGGCTTTGAGCTTCAGCCGCTCCAGGATTTGCAGGCACGCGTAGAACGCCGGGGCTTCGATGGCCACCAGATCGCCGGGCTCGGTGACCGCTTGCAGGCACAGGTTCAGCGCTTCCAGCGCGCCGTTGGTGATCAGCAGTTCTTCCATGGGCAGCATCAGCCCGCCGACCATGTAGCGCAGGGCGATTTGTCGACGCAGTTGCGGGTTGCCCGGCGACATGTCGGTGACGACCATGCGCGGGTCCATCTCGCGGGCGGCGCTGGCCAGGGAACGGGACAACCGTTGCAGGGGGAACAGGGTCGGGCTGGGGAAAGCCGAGCCGAAGGGCACGGTGTTCGGGTCCTTGATCGAATCGAGGACGGAGAACACCAGTTCGCTGACGTCGACTTCGGTGGACTCGTTGACCTGGCTGCTGATTACCGGCTCCGAGAACGGGCTCGGCGCGTGTGCGTTGACGAAGTAGCCGGAACGCGGGCGAGCGCGGATCAAGCCGCGGCGTTCGAGCAGGTAGTAGGCCTGGAACACCGTGGACGGGCTGACCCCGTAAGTCTGGCTGGCGTAGCGCACCGATGGCACGCGCTGGCCGGGGCCGAGAACGCCGCAGCGGATCAGTTCAGCGATGTCATCGGCGAATTTTTCGTAGCGTTTCATCGAGTGCCCGGTTGGTGTCATTCAGTAAAATCGAGGTGACTTCTTCGCGGGCAAGCCTCGCTCCTACGGTAGGTATTGACTGTAGGAGCGAAGCTTGCTCGCGAATGGCAGCACCGCAGTCTAAGGGATCAACGGTTCATCGGCGCAACAAACCGGCTCTTCGCCACGCTATAAATGCCCGGATCATCGCTGTCGGCGATCTTGAACGTAATCGTCTGCGAACTGCTGCTCGGCCGTTCCGTGGTCATCGCCACCGACACCGGCACATCCACAATCTCACCCGGTGCCAGGCTCAGTTCGGTCTTGCCTTGCAGCAGGAAACCGTCGCTATCGACCAAGGTCAGACGATAGTCCTGACGTTGCTGAGTCTTGTTGATGACTTTGAGGCTGTAGATGTTTTCGATCTGCCCCTGACTGTTCTCGCGGAACAGGCCACGGTCCTTGCTCACGTCCAGCGACACCATTGGCCGCTCCACCAGCGCCAGGGCAAGCGCACCGATCATCACCAGCAGGACCACGGTGTAGCCGATCAATCGTGGCCGCAGCAAATGAGTCTTGCCGCCCTGCAACTGATGCTCCGAGGTGTAGCTGATCAGCCCGCGGGCGTAGCCCATTTTGTCCATGATCGAATCACAGGCGTCGATACACGCGGCGCAGCCGATGCATTCCATCTGCAAGCCGTCGCGGATGTCGATGCCGGTCGGGCAGACCTGCACGCACACCTGGCAGTCGATGCAATCACCGAGGCCGACCTCAGCCGGTGCCACGTCACGTTTGCGCGGGCCACGGTTTTCGCCACGGGCCACGTCGTAGGAGATGGTCAGGGTGTCTTTGTCGAACATTACGCTCTGGAACCGCGCATACGGACACATGTGCATGCACACCGCTTCACGCAGCCAACCGGCGTTGATGTAAGTCGCGCCGGTAAAGAACAGCACCCAGAACAGGCTGACGCCGCCCATCTGCAAGGTCAGCAGTTCTTCGGCCAGCGGCCGGATCGGGGTGAAATAGCCGACAAAGGTCAGCCCGGTCAACAGGCTGATGGCCAGCCACAAGGTGTGCTTGGCCGAGCGGCGGATCAGTTTGTTCAGGCCCCAGGGCGCGGCTTGCAGCTTGATCCTCTGGTTGCGTTCGCCTTCGGTGAGTTTCTCGCACCACATGAAGATCCAGGTCCAGGAGCTCTGTGGGCAGGTGTAACCGCACCAGACTCGCCCGGCGAACACGGTGATCGCAAACAGGCCGAACGCGGCAATGATCAGCAGCGCCGACAGCAGGATGAAATCCTGCGGCCAGAAGGTTGCGCCGAAGATGTGGAATTTGCTTTCGGAAAGGTCCCAGAGCACGGCTTGGCGGCCGCCCCAGTTCAACCACACCGTGCCGAAGAACAGCAAAAACAGAAACCCCGCGCCGCTCAAGCGCAGGGTGCGGAATAAACCGGTGAAGCTGCGGGTGTGGATCAGGTTGTCGCTGGACTTGGCCTTCATCTTTGGACGCGAAGGCTCGTAGCTTTGCACTAGCGGTGCACTTTCAACAATTCGGACGGGGATTCTATCGCTCATGGTCTTTCGCTCATCAGCCTCCATCAGGCCTGAGCACTATGAGCGGCGATCTGATTGCATAACAGACTCACCTATTGCAATAAAAAGCGGATCAGATGGGCATTGATCCGCTGCCTGCGACAAGTTGATGCACCCGCTACAGCGGGACGCAGACACCTGTATCAAGCGTCTGCGGGTGTTATTGATCCGGGTCAGTCAAATCACCGAATCACTGTCGGTGGCCTTCAAATGCTTACGCCCGTCGACTGCGCCTGCTACGGTCAATGCGTCGGCTTCTGCTTCGGTAATGTAGATGCGCTGGCCGTCGAGCTCCACCGCCGACATGGCTTTTTCCGAGTCGGTAATGATGGTGACGTCGGGACACAAACGAATTTCTTCGCCGTTCTCGGTGATGAAGAAGCAGGTCTGGTTTTCGATGCGCACAGTCATGGAGGTGTCCTTTTTTCTGCGGGTTCTAAAGTGTTAGGGCACAGCCGAGGATCATCGTTCTGTGCAACCGATTAATGGTCGACGCGGTCCATCCTCAATAGAGCAACTTTCTGTTCAGTTATCACAAGGACAACACCATGAACGCTTGGTGGCATGAGGTTTGGGTGACCCTGCAAGCGGAGTTCGCCGACATCGGCGACGCTTCACAACTGACGCGCATTACTGTGCGCTTGGTGATGGCGGCGTTGTTGGGCGGAATTCTCGGCTTCGAACGCGAGCACAAAGGCAAGGCCGCCGGGGTCCGCACCCACATGCTAGTGGCGCTCGGTGCCGCGCTGTTTGTGCTGGTGCCGCAGATGTCCGGCTCACAGGCAGATGCCATGAGCCGGGTGGTGCAGGGCGTGATCGCCGGGATCGGCTTTCTTTGCGCGGGGACTATTCTTAAAAACACCGAGGGCGACGAAGGGCACGTCAAAGGCCTGACCACCGCCGCCGGGTTGTGGATGACCGCCGCCATTGGCGTCTCGGCCGGGTTGGGGCGAGAGGCGACGGCGGTGCTCAGCACGTTGCTGGCGTTGGCGATTCTCAGTGTGATGCCCGTCGTTGTGCGAATGATCGACAAGGACAAGGATCAAAATCCGTGAACTGATGATCGGGTGTGCCAACCACCGGCGGCATGGTGCTCGGCGGGTCTTCCCGGGGAGGCGGTGTGGTGCCGGGCGGGTCTTGCTCAGGCACAGGTTCAGGCTCGGTCGGCGGAATGGTCGGGCTGTCGATGTTTGGATCAGGCGTTTCGGCAGGGATCGGAATGCTCATGAATTCAACCTCCAGTGGCACATCGCGTAAGTCGTGCTTAAGTGTGTTGACCACTGTGTAAAGGAATTGATTCCACCGAAGCCCCAGGCAAATCCTCGTGAACTTTTACCGGCGCCTGTCGCTCGGAACCTAAGTGAGTTCATTCCGGGGCGGACGATCCTGCGGGATGGCTACCCTGTTACAAGCCACAGACACAAGAGCGTCCATGGGGCGTAAAGGAGAGATGCTCGATGACTGCTGAAAAACCGACAGAGCTGAACTACAACCCTCATATGCCGCTGTCCCAGGCTTTACTGCTACCGCGCATCGCCATCGAAAACACCATGCCGACCCTCGATGGCGGGCAGTTCGCCGTCAAAGCCGTGGTGGGTCAGGACGTGTTGGTGACCAGCAAAGTGTTCGCCGACGGTCACGACACGTTGGCCGTGCGATTGCGCTGGCACGCCGAGGGTGAGGAAACCTGGCAAAGCGAAGTCATGACCGACCTGGGCAATAACGGTTGGCAGGGCCAGTTCCGGGTCGCTCGCCAGGGCCGTTATGTGTTTTGCATCGAAACCTGGATCGATCAGTTCGCCAGCTTCTGTTATGAGCTGGAGAAAAAACACGCAGCCAGGGTGCCGATCAGCCTGGAGTTGCAGGAGGGGCGAACGCTGGTCCAGCAAGCCGCCGAACGCACCGAAGGGCAACTGAGTGAACAACTGGCGGCGCTGCACCATGAATTGTCGGGTCTGCTCGAAATCGAGCAGGTCGAGTTGTTTCTGCACCAGCGTAGCGCCGAGCTGATGACGCAGGCCGATCATCGTGCCTATTTGAGCATCAGCCCTGAGTACCCGCTCGACGTCGAGCGGGACCTGGCGCAGTTCGCCAGTTGGTATGAATTGTTTCCGCGTTCGATCACTGACGATCCGGCCCGTCATGGCACTTTCAACGATGTGCATGCGCGGCTGCCGATGATCCAGGACATGGGCTTCGATGTGCTGTACTTCCCGCCGATCCACCCGATCGGCCGCAGTTACCGCAAAGGCCCGAACAATTCCCTGACCGCCGGGCCGGACGATCCGGGCAGTCCGTATGCCATTGGCAGCGAAGAGGGCGGGCATGAAGCCATTCATTCGGAGCTGGGCACTCGCGAAGACTTCCGGCGCCTTGTCGCAGCCGCCGCTGACCATGGACTGGAAATCGCCCTGGACTTCGCAATTCAGTGTTCCCAGGATCACCCGTGGCTGCAGCAGCATCCGGGTTGGTTCAACTGGCGGCCGGACGGCACGATCAAATACGCCGAGAACCCGCCGAAGAAATACCAGGACATCGTCAACGTCGATTTTTATGCCGCCGATGCGATTCCCAGTCTGTGGGTCGAGTTGCGCGACATCGTGGTGGGTTGGGTCGAGGAGGGCGTAAAGCTGTTTCGCGTCGACAACCCTCACACCAAACCGCTGCCGTTCTGGCAGTGGCTGATTGCTGATGTGCGGGCGCTGTACCCCGAGGTGATCTTCCTGGCCGAAGCCTTCACCACCCCGGCAATGATGGCGCGGTTGGGCAAGGTCGGTTATTCCCAGAGTTACACCTATTTCACCTGGCGCAACAACAAGTCCGAGCTGGCCACCTATTTCACCGAACTCAATGAGTCACCGTGGCGCGAATGCTTCCGGCCGAACTTCTTCGTCAACACACCCGACATCAACCCGGCGTTTTTGCATGAGTCGGGGCGTGCCGGATTTCTGATCCGCGCGGCGCTGGCGACCATGGGCTCCGGTCTGTGGGGCATGTATTCAGGCTTCGAACTGTGCGAAGCGGCACCGGTGCCGGGCAAGGAGGAGTACCTCAATTCCGAGAAGTACGAAATCCGCCCGCGGGACTTCAACGCGTCGGGCAACATCATTGCCGAGATCGCCCAGCTCAACCGCATCCGCCGGCAGAACCCGGCGCTGCAGACGCATCTGGGCTTGAAGGTCTACAACGCCTGGAACGACAACATTTTGTATTTCGGCAAACGCAGCGCCGATGGCAGCAATTTCATTCTGGTGGCGGTCAGCCTTGATCCGCTTAACGTCCAGGAAGCGAATTTCGAGTTGCCGCTGTGGGAGATGGGCTTGCCCGACGACGCCAGCACCCAGGGCGAAGACTTGATGAGCGGTCATCGCTGGACCTGGCACGGCAAGTACCAATTCATGCGGATAGACCCGGCGAATCAACCGTTCGGGATCTGGCGGATCAGCATTTCCTGAGCCGGGCGAAGATCAAATGTGGGAGCGGGCTTGCTCGCGAAAGCGGTGTGTCAGGCGACATCAATGCTGACTGTTATGGCCCCTTCGCGAGCAAGTCGAATCGTCGCACCGCCGCTCCCACACTGACCGTATTTCTTCAGGCAGATACTGTTTTCCCAGAATTTTTCAGGAGTTTCAAATGGCGAAGAAACCCAAGGCTGCCACCTTTATCAAGGACCCGCTCTGGTACAAGGATGCGGTCATTTACCAAGTTCACGTTAAGTCTTTTTTCGATTCCAACAATGACGGAATCGGCGACTTTCCCGGTCTTATCGCCAAACTCGATTACATTGCCGATCTGGGCGTCAACACCATTTGGTTGTTGCCGTTCTATCCCTCGCCTCGGCGCGACGACGGTTACGACATTGCCGAATACCGTGGCGTGCATCCCGATTACGGCACCATGGCCGACGCCAAGCGGTTCATCTCGGAAGCCCACAAACGTGGCCTGCGGGTGATTACCGAACTGGTCATCAACCACACCTCTGACCAGCACGCCTGGTTTCAGCGTGCGCGCAAAGCCAAACCCGGTTCGGCGGCGCGGGACTTTTACGTCTGGTCCGATGACGATCAAAAGTACGACGGCACTCGTATCATCTTTCTCGACACCGAAAAGTCCAACTGGACCTGGGACCCGGTGGCCGGTCAGTACTTCTGGCACCGCTTCTATTCCCACCAGCCAGACTTGAATTTCGATAACCCGCAAGTCATGAAAGCCGTGCTGTCGGTGATGCGCTACTGGTTGGACATGGGCATCGATGGCCTGCGCCTGGACGCGATTCCGTACCTGATCGAACGCGACGGCACCAACAACGAAAACCTGCCCGAGACCCATGACGTCCTCAAGCAAATCCGTGCCGAAATCGACGCCAATTACCCGGACCGCATGCTGCTGGCCGAGGCCAACCAATGGCCGGAAGACACGCAACTGTACTTCGGCGACACCGACGCCAAAGGCCTGAACGGCGACGAATGCCACATGGCGTTCCACTTCCCGCTGATGCCGCGCATGTACATGGCGCTGGCCCAGGAGGATCGTTTCCCGATCACCGACATCCTGCGCCAGACCCCGGAGATCCCGGCCAACTGTCAGTGGGCGATTTTCCTGCGCAACCACGATGAGCTGACCCTGGAAATGGTCACCGACAAGGAGCGCGATTACCTCTGGAATTACTACGCGGCCGACCGTCGGGCGCGGATCAACCTGGGCATTCGCCGCCGCTTGGCGCCGTTGATGGAGCGCGATCGTCGCCGCGTCGAACTGCTCAACAGTCTGCTGCTGTCGATGCCCGGCACGCCGACTCTGTATTACGGCGATGAAATCGGCATGGGTGACAACATCTACCTCGGCGACCGTGACGGCGTGCGGACGCCGATGCAGTGGTCGATTGACCGTAACGGCGGTTTCTCCCGTGCCGACCCGGCCAGCCTGGTGCTGCCACCGATCATGGACCCGCAATACGGTTACCTGTCGGTCAACGTTGAAACCCAGGCCGGCGACCCGCATTCACTGCTGAACTGGACCCGGCGCATGCTCGCCGTGCGCAAGCAGTCCAAGGCCTTCGGTCGCGGCACACTGAAAATGCTCTCGCCGAGCAACCGGCGGATCCTGGCCTACACCCGGGAATTCACCGGACCGGACGGCAAGCACGAAATCATCTTGTGCGTGGCCAACGTGTCCCGTAGCGCGCAAGCGGCGGAGCTGGACCTGTCGGCTTACGTCGGCATGGTGCCGGTAGAGATGCTCGGCGGTAACGCCTTCCCGCCGATCGGCCAGTTGAATTTCCTGCTGACCCTGGCGCCTTACGGCTTCTATTGGTTTGTGCTCGCGGCGGAAAACCAGATGCCGAGCTGGCACGTGGAACCGGCGCAAAGCCTGCCGGACTTCACCACGCTGGTGCTGAAGAAACGCATGGAAGAACTGCTCGAAGCGCCGTCCCGCGGCACGCTGGAGCAGGGCATCTTGCCGAGCTGGCTGCAGAATCGCCGCTGGTTTGCCGGCAAGGACGCGGCCATTGAACAGGTCAACATCGCTTACGGCGTGCGCTTCGGCGATCCGCTGCACCCCGTGTTGTTGAGTGAAATCGACGTCACCAGCGGCGGCCAGACCAGTCGCTATCAGTTGCCGTTCGGCTTTATCTCCGAAGATCAGGTCGGTGCCGCGTTGCCTCAGCAACTGGCCTTGTCTCGAGTCCGGCGCGTGCGTCAGGTCGGTTTGATCACCGACGCCTTCAGCCTCGACACCTTTGTGCATGCAGTATTGCAGGACATTCAACGTAATACCGTATTGCCATCCAGTGCGGGCGAGATCTGCTTCGAGCCGACGGCGGAACTGGCGAAACTCGGTCTGAGCGGGGAATCGGAAGTGCGTTACCTGTCCGCGGAGCAGTCCAACAGTTCGGTGGTGATCGGCAACAGCCTGGTGCTGAAACTGATCCGCAAGGTCGCGTCTGGCGTGCACCCGGAACTGGAAATGAGCGCGTTTCTGACCCACGCCGGTTTCCGCAATATCTCGCCGCTGCTCGGTTCGGTGGTTCGCCGTGATCCGTCGGGCGAGGACAATCTTTTAATGATCGCCCAAGGCTACTTGAGCAATCAGGGCGACGCCTGGGAATGGACCCAGAACAACCTCGAACGGGCGCTGCGCGACGAACTGGCCGACGCCATGTCCGAGCAAGAGCAACACTACAACGCCTTGGGTGAATTGAGAGACTTCGCCGGCATGCTCGGCCAGCGTCTGGGCGAAATGCACCAGCTGCTGGCAGCGCCCAGCGACAACCCGGACTTCGCCCCGCAGGTCACCACCCAGAAAGATGCCCAGGCCTCGGCCAAGGACGTGGCGGCGCAACTGGAGTACGCGCTGAAGTTGCTCAAGCAGCATCAAAGCGAATTGAACCCGGCAGACAACGCATTGGTCACTCGTTTACTGGACAACAAAAAAGCCATCCTCAGCCATGTTCAGGAGCTGGGAAAAAAAGCCGTTGGTGGTCTGCGGATTCGCGTCCACGGCGATTTGCACTTGGGCCAGGTGCTGGTGATCAAGGGCGACGCCTACTTGATCGACTTCGAAGGCGAACCGGCGCGGCCGCTGCATGAGCGACGGGGCAAACACAGCCCGTACAAAGATGTCAGTGGCGTATTGCGTTCTTTTGACTACGCTGCGGCGATGGCGATTAATGTGCATAACGTCGATAACACGGCCGATGCCCAAGCCGCTCGTCAACGTGTCGCCGATCGCTATTTAAATGAAGCAAGACAAGCATTTGTCGACGCTTATCGGCTGGCGGCAGCTAGTCTTGCTCATGCATGGCAAGATCCGGAAGGCGAGGACGCCGCGCTGGCGTTGTTCGGCCTGGAGAAGGCAGCGTATGAAGTGGCCTATGAGGCAGAAAATCGCCCCACCTGGTTGCCCGTGCCGTTGCACGGTTTGTATGGGTTATTGAGTGGGCTTAAACCCTTTTCCGATCTTGGTGGAGAGTAGTCATGAGTTTCTCGAACAAGGAACAGGGGCACGCTAAAGAAGCGTTGCTGCCCAGATCGCGGGACATCGACGCGCTGGTACGCGCCGAACATCAGGACCCCTTTGCAATTCTCGGTCCCCACGGCGATGGTGCCGGCGGGCAATTCATTCGGGCCTATTTGCCGGACGCCTTGAGCGTGCAGGTACTGGCCAAGGATTCCGGGGAGGAACTCGGCAACCTTGAGGCCACCCAGACGCCGGGCTTGTTCGTCGGGCACTTCGATCGGGCGCAGCCGTATTTGCTGCGAACCCGGTGGGCCGGCGGCGAACAGGTTTCCGAGGACCCTTACAGCTTTGGCCCGTTGCTCGGCGAGATGGACTTGTACCTGTTCGCCGAAGGCAATCACCGCGATCTCAGCGCTTGCCTGGGCGCGCAGTTGAAGACGGTCGACGGTGTCGATGGCGTGCGTTTCGCCGTGTGGGCGCCGAACGCCAAAAGGGTGTCGGTGGTGGGTGACTTCAACAACTGGGACGGTCGCCGGCACCCGATGCGCCTGCGTCATCCGACCGGCGTTTGGGAAATCTTCGTCCCGCGCATGCAAGCGGGGGAAACGTACAAGTACGAAATCCTCGGTACCCACGGCATTCTGCCGCTCAAGGCCGATCCGATGGCGCTGGCCACCTCGCTGCCGCCGGACACCGCGTCAAAAGTCGCTTCGCTGCTGAACATCGAGTGGCAGGATCAGGAGTGGATGCAATCGCGGGGTGACCGTCATCGGGTGAGTGCGCCGCTGTCGATCTACGAATTGCATGCTGGCTCGTGGCAATGTGAGCTGGATGATCTGGGCGAGGTCGCCCGCCAGTACACCTGGCATGAGTTGGCCGAGCGGCTGATTCCTTACGTGAAGGATCTGGGTTTTACCCACATCGAGCTGATGCCGATCATGGAACATCCGTTCGGCGGTTCCTGGGGCTATCAGCTGCTGTCGCAGTTCGCCCCGAGCGCCCGCTACGGTACGCCGGATGATTTCGCCGCGTTCGTCAATGCCTGCCACCAGGCCGACATCGGCGTGATTCTCGACTGGGTGCCGGCACATTTTCCGACCGATACCCACGGCCTGGCGCAATTCGATGGCACCGCGCTGTACGAATACGGCAACCCGCAGGAAGGCTTCCATCAGGACTGGGACACGCTGATCTACAACCTGGGTCGCACCGAAGTGCACGGCTACATGCTGGCCTCGGCGCTGCACTGGCTGAAGCATTTCCACGTCGACGGTCTGCGCGTCGATGCCGTGGCTTCGATGCTGTATCGCGATTACTCGCGCAAGGCCGGCGAATGGGTGCCAAACCGCCACGGCGGTCGGGAGAACCTCGAAGCCATCGACTTCCTGCGCCATCTCAATGACGTGGTCGACCTCGAAGCCCCTGGCGCGCTGGTGATTGCCGAAGAGTCCACCGCCTGGCCGGGTGTCAGCCAGGGCACGCAACAGGGCGGACTGGGCTTCGACTACAAGTGGAACATGGGCTGGATGCACGATTCGCTGCACTACATCCAGCAGGACCCGGTGTACCGCGCCCATCACCACAACGAACTGAGTTTCGGCCTGGTGTATGCCTGGTCCGAGCGCTTTATCCTGCCGATCTCCCACGACGAGGTGGTACACGGCAAGCACTCGTTGATAGACAAGATGCCCGGCGACCGCTGGCAGAAATTCGCCAACCTGCGCGCCTACCTCAGTTTCATGTGGGCGCATCCGGGCAAGAAGCTGTTGTTCATGGGTTGCGAGTTTGGTCAGTGGCGTGAGTGGAACCACGACCAGCAACTCGACTGGTACTTGCTGCAGTACTCGGAGCACAAAGGTGTGCAGAAACTCGTCGGCGATCTCAATCGGCTGTATCGCGAAGAGCCGGCGCTGCATGATCAGGACGACGCGCCGCAAGGCTTCCAGTGGTTGATTGGTGATGATGCAATCAACAGCGTCTACGCCTTCATGCGCTGGAGCAGGGATGGGCGGCCGGTGTTGGTGGTGGCTAACTTCACGCCGGTGCCGCGTGAGGGTTATCGCGTCGGCGTACCGTTTGCCGGGCGTTGGACCGAGGTGATCAACAGCGATGCGGCCACTTACGCCGGTTCGAACTATGGCAACAGCGGCGGGGCGTTTACCGAGGATGAGCCGAGCCATGGGCAGGAACTCTCGTTGGTATTGAACCTGCCGCCGCTGGCGGTGTTGATGCTGCGTCCGGAGGGTTGATCTAACACCGAGTCGCTCCTTTCGCGAGCAGGCTCGCTCCCACAGTGGTTTTGTGTACGACATCAATCCACTGTGGGAGCGAGCCTGCTCGCGATGGGGTCAGCCCTGACAAAACATTTCTTTAAGCCTGATTTCACCACCGCATCCGCACACCCAAACTCCCGATCAACCCATTCAAATCATTGTCATCCACATCACTGCTGTAATCGGCGCTGACGTAAAAACTCACGGCGGGTGTCACTCTGGCCACCAAGCCCAAACCCACTTCGACAGTCGATGAATAGCGGCTGCTGCTGATCTTCTCAACCTGATCGAGGTTCACGGTATTGCCGGTGTACACCGTGTGCCACACGTTGGTTCGCACATAGGGTTCAACTCCCAGGCCGTTGATGTCGTAACTACCTTTCAACCGTGCACCGACCCGGCCGCTCCAGGACGTCAGGTCGCTGGATGAGGCATTGCCTGACCCGGCATACGGGGTGTCCAGGGTAATGCGTTGATTGATCAACTGCGCCTGGGGTTCGACCACCCAGTTATCGCTCAGACCAATGGGGAAACCACCTTCCACCGACAGTGTCACCGCGCTGCCCTCGGTCGCCAGTCGGGCGCCCTGGTCATTGCGGGTATAGCCGTTGAGCCGGCCGCCGCTGGCCGTCAAGTCCACGTGCCAGCCTTGTGGCCCGGTCAAACTCCAGTAAGCTCCGAGGCTTTGGCCTTCGAGGTTGAGGGTGTCGTGGCTGGGGTCAGCAAGGGCGCGGCCGGTCAGCAGCCCGTTGCTGTTGCCTTGTAACTGAGTCATGCCGCCGACCAGTCCGACCCGCTGGGTATGACCGCTACCGCTTTGCAGAGTCAGGATCGCCGGACCTTTGAATTCGCTACTGCCAGGGACAGCAAATCCCTGAGCCAGAACATCGGTTTGCGCCTGCCGCGAGGCCTGTCCATACACCTGATCCCAGGCCGAAGGCGCAGCGTCCTCGATGGTCAGACGTGAACTACGTGTATCGGAGGCGGCGCTGAAGCGGCCGGAGTAGGGGGCGGTGAAAGTGACGACGGGTAAGGTCATGACCGGAACATCCTGACGGTACCAAGGCGTGGTTGCATCCTCTGCCGGCCCTGCCTGTACTTCCATGGACGAGCACAGAAGGAGTGAACTCGAGACAGTGCAAAAAGTGACTTTGATCTCTTGTTGGGTGAATGAATTTTTCATGGAGGTCTACCTTGCAATCGCATGCGGTATCTCGCTCTGGCGTCTCTCTCCTACCCCGAATGAGGGGCGACCGAATGTAGTGGGGCAAGCCTCTGGCCGCCCGATTTTGCGGGAGTCTGGGGGTTGCCCCTGGTGTATTTCCGGGGGTAGTAACGTGTAGCTAAGAAGACCGTTGACATCGCGTCAAGAAAGTGGCCGATAAATGGTATGTGTATTTTAGGACTCGCAAGTGACTGATTTACGCCACACATCTAAGTTCTTGTTTGTTCGAAAAATCGTCAAAGAATCCGCGTTCCAGAGCGTTTTTGATAGTGGGCTACCGGTCTACCAACTCACCCTGACACCGACATTTGCGGCCGTTCCGCGAAGCTGATTACTGTCGATATTGCTGGTGTAGTCGACTCCGCCATACACGCCCACGGTTTTCGCGAGGCTAAGCACAACGCCGACACCGAGGTCGGCCGATGATGATTTTTGCTCGGTATCGATCCGGTCCGCGCCGTCGAAGGTTACCGAGTCGGTACCGGAAAGGGTGTGCCACAGATTGGCTCGTATGTAAGGTTCCAGTGGTCGTCCACTGACTTGGTAGCGGCCTTTGAGTCGAGCGCCGAGGCGACCGGTCCAGGCACCGTCGGAGTCGAATGAGACGTGGGAAATGCCGTCGTCCTGGCTGTCCAGCGAGACTTTTTGATGGATGACCTGCGCCTGGGGTTCAACCACCCAGTTGCCCGTCACTTGAATCGGATAGCCGGTTTCCGCCGAAACAGTCAAGGCGTGGCCTCGGTTATCCAGTTTGAGGCCGCGTTCGGAGTGGCTGTCACCGTCGAGCCGGGTGCCCATGATGACGGTGTCGACGTACCAGCCCTTGGGATCAGTCAACGTCCAGTACACGCCATAACTGTCGCCTTCAAGTTCTATTTTGCCCGCGCGCTTGTCTTCGAAGCCTTGGTTGAAACCGTCGACATCGCCCTGCAAACGCGTATGCCCGACAAAAAAAACAGTGCGCTGGGCCTGTCCATTGGAAGTCTGTGAGCTGTACACATCATTACCCACCTGGAAACCGCTGAGCGAACCGTCGAGCCTTGGCGTTACGGTGCCGGCCCAGGTCTGATCGACGTTCTTGCCGTAGACCCGGCCCCAGCCAGCGCCAAAGGCCCCGGTTTCGTTGAGCAGGTGCTGATCGCCTTGGCGATCATGGAAAGTGCCGAGTGCATTCAGGGTCAGTTGCGCGGCAGCGGTTGGCAGTACCGACCAGGTCGGGACCTCGGGGCGGTACAGCGGAATCGGTGACGCGCCCGGTACGGCTGCCGGTAAAGCCGGGAGCGGTGGACTGCCGGCGGGAGCGAGTGCGGCCACCGGCGTTGTGACGACCGGGACGACAATCGGTGGCAAGGCCGGATCCAGGTTTGGGAGGGTGACGGTCGCGGGGGCCACAACGGCAGAGCGCAAATACCAACTGTTTTCGCTGTCCGCGGTAACGCCACCCTTGAACAGGTAGTAATCGAAGGCACCCGCATTTGAGGGTGAAGCTGAGTGCGTCGGCCATTGTGGGAGCTCCAGGTTGAGAGCCCTGATGATGGCGCTGGGCGCAGACGCTGGCTTTTAATCGGGTTTAAGGAGAGGATTTCGCGGCTCGATCGAGGATCGTTATCGGGCAGCAATCACTCCATAGAAAGGACAAGGTGTTGTAGATGGAAGACGAAGTCACAATCGAGCATGAAGGTACGCAGTACGCCGCCCCTTACTGGGTGCAGGGCGATACGTTGACGGTGTTTTTACCGAATGGAAAGCAGCGGTCAACAGAGCTGCGTGGCCTGAGCCCAGAGAGCGCCGCGCGCCAACATCTGCGGTTTTACGTCGGTAGCATTACCGCAAAAAAACAATAAGGAAGCGCGTCGCGGTTGCGACCTTTGAATGCTGCTAAACAGTGAGGGCGCAAGCGCCCTCGCTATCCGCCTGGCGACTACCCAGGCTTGTGGTTATCCAGTACTCGATTGACCGCTAACTCACCCAACATGATGACCCGTTGCAGCACCAGCATCGTTTGGCGTCGTGGGCCGTCCGTCAAGTCGGTGAGATCGTTGACCATGGCGCTGGCGGATGCCAACGATTCGCAGGCCTCGACGAGCAACGTTTCGTCATCCACCGCTGCGTCGATGGTGAAAATAGTGCTGGGCTTGCGGGGCGGTATCTGCGTTTTTGACGCCCCGGGGTTGAGGTAAAAGCTGAGTGCGCGGTCGGCCGCCTCTTTCATTTTCTTGGGGTCAAGATCACGAAAGACGTCGTAGGGTACCGGACCGGTATTCGGGGGGGTTGGGCGTAACTTTGAACATAGATGAAGCTCCCATTTTCAATATTGAGATTGAGGAGCCATCACCCTCGCTACCAAACGAAGGGTGGCGGCCATACGTGGGT
The DNA here is from genome assembly GCF_030053095.1 of Pseudomonas sp. PMCC200344. Classification (NCBI taxonomy): domain Bacteria; kingdom Pseudomonadati; phylum Pseudomonadota; class Gammaproteobacteria; order Pseudomonadales; family Pseudomonadaceae; genus Pseudomonas; species Pseudomonas sp. PMCC200344. Next base: position 2,813,681 of record NZ_CP125618.1, read on the forward strand.
TGGTAGACCGGTCGAAAACGGGAAACCCGGCGCTCACAAGGAGCCCCACGCATGACCACCATATAAAGCCGAGTCTCAAAAAGAGACTGCATAAGATGTCGCCATGCGGATGTTTTCAAAACGGGCTACCAAACCCGATCACTGTTTTTCAGTGACAGGGAAACGATATAGCCCGCCCCACAGCCGCACAAGCCAGCGGATTCTGGCGCACGCGTAGGCAACGACGCAAGGCGTTGTAGCCGTTAGGACGTAACAGCGGGTGTCCTTAAACGCGTACGTTAAACGCGTGAAAGCGTTCAAAAAATTGAGGAGGCGTCCGACATTTTTTAGGGGTTGGCTGTCGCAAGCGAGAGGTTTAGTGTGGTTGCGCCCATCAGGTAGAGAAATGAGGCCGCGTGGCGCTTGGCAGGGTGCACTTCATCTTGACACCCACGGCAGTGAGCCACCTACCGATTAGACTGCTAGGTATTGATCCCGGAGGTCACTATGAGCGCCGAACTTTCCCCCATCGTTTCAAAGTTTGAAACCGAAGAGCAGGCCGCCAGCTACGACCGTTGGTTCCGTGCCAAAGTGCAGGCGTCGCTCGATGATCAACGCCCGAATGTCCCGCACGATCAGGTAATGGCTGATGTGCGATCCCTTCTCGAAGCCAAGCGCACTAAGCGCGATGCTGGTTGAGTGGCGGCGCGGAAGCGCGGGCTGCACTGTGGCAAATCATTGATTGTATTGGCGAACGTCACCTTGTAGCGGCGAGCGAGCTGTACCAAGCCATTGAGGCTGCTACCTCAGCCCTTCCGCAACATCCCTACCTTTATCGATTTGGTCGTGTACCCGGTACGCGGGAAATTGTTGTGCATCCCAATTACTGGGTGGTCTACCGGGTGACGGATTGAATCGAGATCGTGACCGTTTTGCATGACAGGCAGGAATACCCCTGACTCGACCAGTCATTTGCATCGGATTTGACCAGCACGCTTCGTGGATATAACCGGCAGAGAACGACCCAAAGCTGACGGTCGAATTCATCATTCTGGAGCTTGTAGGCATTGATCAGGCGCTATTGATATCTGCTGTTGACGTTCATTCGGACAATTGACGCGTGCATGGATATGCACATATAGTCATCCGCATGACAAACCGAACCTCTACACGTTCCCGTGCAATTGATGCCGCAATCGACTCTCTCGATGGAGCCTTCTTCAAAGCTCTATGCGAGCCGTCGCGGGTAGCTGTGCTCAAGCGAGTCATGCAACTGGGGCGAGCAGATATCGGTGAGATTGCCGAAGGGCTACCTCAAGAGCGTTCAGTGGTGTCCCGTCATCTGCAAGTGCTATTAGAGGCCGGCATTGTCCGCGCTACCAAGGTCAGCAGGCAGATGTTCTACGAGGTGGATGGGCCGGCAGTGGTGACACGGCTCGAAGCCATTCTCCAACAAATGAAGAGTCTGGCCCCGTTTTGCTGCCCTGGTATGCCAGAGTAGTTTTTTTATTATCTCTATATATGCATGAGTGCGCATACATGAACATAATTAATGAGCCCAAGGATGTCATCGTTATTGGTGCGGGCCAAGCTGGGCTTGCGTGCGGTTGGCATCTGCGGCAGCAGAATCTCAGTTTTCTCATCCTGGAAGCCGAGAGCCAGTCAGGTGGAAACTGGCGCAATTACTACGACAGCCTGAGACTTTTTTCCCCTGCTGCTTACTCATCGTTACCTGGGATGCCCTTTCCAGCTGAAGCCAAGCATTATCCGCTACGCGATGAAGTTGTACGTTATTTGGAGCAGTACGCGGACGCTTTCCAGCTACCCATTCGGCAGAACATACGAGTCCAGAAAGTGCGTAGGGAGGACGGACTATTTTTGCTTCAGGCATCTGATGGTCAGCGTTTCTGCTCAAAAGCATTGATCGTTTGCACTGGCGGATTCAATCAGCCGTTCATCCCTGACATTCAGGGGCTGGGGAGTTTTCGCGGGCAACGTTTACACGGTGCTGATTACCGAAATGTCGACGGATTCAGTGATCAACGAGTAGTGGTCATAGGTGCTGCCAACTCAGCTGTACAAATTGCCCATGAGTTGGCTCAAGTCAGCAGCGTCGTATTGGCGACAAGGGAATCGATTCGGTTTTTTCCGCAAAAGATCCTCGGTGTGGATTTTCATGCTTGGCTCAAGTGGACAGGGATGGAGAAGACTCGTTGGCTGAATGATCAAAGTACCCCAGTACTGGATGATGGCACCTATCGTCGAGCCATGAAGCAGGGACTTTTTGAGCGCAAGCCGATGTTCACGGAGGTAACGTCAACGGGCGTGATCTGGGCTGATGGGCAGCACACTGACGTGGACAGTTTGGTTTTCGCGACCGGGTTTCGTCCGAACCTTGGTTTTTTGGCAGGTCTGCACGTGGCGGGCAATGAAAGCCTGACCCAACGCAACGGGAAGGCGGAGCACGTGCCGGGTTTGTATTTTGTGGGATTACCGAAGCAGCGTAACTTTGCTTCAGCAACCCTTAGAGGCGTTGGACCAGATGCTTCTCACATCATCCCTAGCTTGATGCGCTTCATTCACAATGCATCGTATCCAGTGTTCGCTTGATGCTGGGTATCGACTTTTTTCTGCTCAACACTGCGTCTACCGGAACATCATAATTACCTGCCTTTTTGCGTAATTGGCAGACGCCAAGTGGCGATGAAGCACAGCAACAGAAACCCGCACATCACGCTAAGCAGTACCGATGCTCCGAAGCTGTCCAGAACGTAAGCGGCGGCGATAGGGCCGCAGGCTTGGGCGACAAGGACGGGCCTTGCGAGCAGTCCCATTCGTGCGCCATATCCTTGAGGCCCGAACAGCGCCAATGGAAGAGTACCGCGAGCGATGGTGAGGATGCCGTTACCGGCTCCGTAAAGTGCTATCGCCACGAAGGCCAGCCAAGGCAGGCCTAAGATCAGCAGTCCAAGCCCGATCAAACAAAGCAACACACCGGCTCGTGCGGACCAGGTTGGATGGAGGTTCCTGCCTATGGAAAACTCAGTCACCCGTGCCAGGACTTGCGAAGGACCAATCACCATGCCGATGGCCAAGGCCACGGCAGTCGCGATTCCCAATTGCTTGAGGACGTTGAGCAGGTGTACTGAGATACCTGATACGACCAACGCCAGAACCGTCAGCATGGCGGCAATCAACAAGAACAGCTGGTTGGTGGCCGTAGGGCGAAGCTCGGATGCATTGGGTGATTCTACTATTACGGGATGGGGCGGTTGCTTTGTGCTTCCAGGAATCAACAGCGCATGAATGGGCAATCCGATTAGCAGATGAGCTGCGGCGATGGTAAAGCAGGCGTTTCTCCAGCCGATCCAACTCTCCAGTCCCGCTATCACCGGCCAACCTATGGTGCTGGCGAAGCCACCCAACAAGGTCAGCCCGGTGATTGACGTTCGAGCTTCCTCTCCGAAAAGACGTCCTAGGGTTGAGAAGGCTGCGTCGTATAAACCCGCTGCCATGGCAACGCCGATCAGGGTCCAGGCGAGATAGTAAATGGCAGTGTTGTCCGCCAGTCCCATCAGTAGCATGCCGAGAGCCAGCAACAGTGAACTGGCGGCTAGGACAGAGCGTCCGCCATGACGATCAATCTGACGACCAACTGCCGGCGAGGAAGCTCCGGCGACCAGCAATCCCCAGGACAGGCCGCCCACTACGCTGGTAATGGACCACCCGGTTTCTTTGGCTATTGGAGCCGCAAGCACTGCCGGCAGGTAATAGGTCGTACCCCAAGCAAGAATCTGGGTGAAACCCATCGCCCATACGAGCCTGGAGCGACTGATCGGAGGATGAATCTGCTCTGGAAGTGTCAAGACCGGCGCGCTCATTTTTAGTTGTCAGTAACAACAAGCTAGCGCCTTCCTTTGGCTACCGTCAACCGAAGATCAGTGTTGACGATTCTGAGATTCCAGGATTACTGTTGCAGCTAACAACTAATTTGTGACGGTTATGACGAAGCGTAAAAACGATCAGCTGACTCAGGATTCTGAGGACTTGTACAAAGCGTTGAACCAGCTGGTTCGCGTCCATCAGTTCCGTGATCGAGATCGGATCTGCTGTTACGACGTGTCTGTAACCCAGTGCTATGCCGTCGAAACGCTGGTCAAAAGGGGCGCATTGCGCCTTCAGGTCTTGGCGGAAGAAATGTTCTTGGACAAGAGTACGGCGAGTCGAGTGATCGATACCTTGGAACGCAAAGGGTATGTGTCCCGCGTTGAGGATGATGAAGATCGGCGTGCTGTGCGAATTCAGGCAACGGATGCTGGACGTGAGCTATACGAGAAAATCAGAGCTGATCTGATTGCTGAGGAGCGAGCGATGATTGAGAACCTGTCAGTTGAAGCCAGGCAGGGAGCGCTGAGTTTGCTGAGGCAGATTACGCGGGCCACGGAGATTCGCTGCGGGCTCGTGAGTGAGTGCTGCCCAGCCGTGAAGAGCAAGGATTGAAAGGGCAAATTTTCCTTTTTTTGCCAATAATGTTGTTACTACCAACGTAATGGGGCTCCAACAATGCGAGTTCGTTTAGCTGAACCCAAGGACACCGTTTCAATAGCAGCAATCTACAACCAGGGGATCGAGGAACGTAGCTCTACGTTTGAAACTGCCCCTCGAAGCCCGGCAGACATGCTTGATCGCATCAACTCAATGGATCGTTATCCAGTGTTGGTCATGGTCGATGCGGCGGAACAGGTTGTTGGCTGGGCTGGACTTAGTAGTTATCGCGCCCGCGCCTGTTACGACGGTATCGCGGATTTTTCCATTTACCTGGATCGCAGTGTTCGCGGCCAGGGGCTCGGCAAGCAGTTACTACAGTCACTGCTGGAAGAAGCCGAAGTTCGCGGATTCTGGAAAGTCCTTTCACGCATTTTCACCTTCAATCACGCCAGTCTCGCTTTGTGCGAAGCCTGCGGTTTCCGCCAGGTGGGGGTGTATGAAAAACACGCCTGCCTGGAAGGACGCTGGCTCGACTGCGCAATTGTCGAGCGCCTGTTTCCGAACAATCAGCCAACCTGAAGGAGTCGGTCATGGATAACACTCACCTTCCCGTCGCCATCATTGGAGCAGGTCCAGTGGGCCTCGCCGCCGCAGCGCATCTGCTGGCCAGAGGTATCACTCCGCTGATTCTGGAAGCTGGGCCGAAAGCTGGGGCCAGCATTGAAGAATGGGCGCATGTGAAGATGTTCTCTTCGTGGCAGTTCAATGTGGACAAGGAGGCGGCCAAACTTCTGCTGGCCGATGGTTGGACTCCACCACCGGAGAACGAGTATCCAACGGGTCGTGAACTGCTGGACCGGTTTGTTCGACCTCTCGCGGACCTCGAACAGATCAAGCGTCACTTGCAACTCAATACCCGTGTTCTGGCAGCCACTCGCGTCGGTCAGGATGTGATGAAGACCCAGGGCAGATCGGCAGCTCCTTTTTTGCTGCGTGTCGCAGGGCCAACGGGTGAACAGGATGTGCGGGCCAGTGCTGTCATTGATGCCTCGGGCACCTACCTGACACCAAACTGGATGGGCGCCCATGGCATCCCTGCATTGGGCGAGATCGAGCATGCAGCGCACATTGCGTACGGCATTCCGGAGGTGCTGGGTCGTGCGCGGAATCGCTATGCCAACAAAAGAGTGCTGGTGGTGGGTGGTGGTCACTCCGCGTTTAACGCCCTACAGGATCTGGTGCGTCTGATTCAGGAGGCACCGCAAACCAAAGTGCTATGGGCGATCCGGGGTAATTCTCTTGAGCGCATTCTGGGTGGTGGTGCGAATGATCAATTGGAAGAGCGCGGAAAGCTCGGCCTGAAGATTCGCCAATTGCTGAATGACGGCGTGATCGGGCTGTTCAAAAACGTCGCTATCGATCAGGTTGTAGGCAATGGCCAAGGGTTGGTTGTGAAGGCGGGAGACCAGATACTTCCACCTGTGGACCAAATCATTGTGGCGACTGGATTCCGACCTGATATGAGCCTGCTCGCCGAGTTGCGTATCGCACTTGATCCCGCAACTCAAAGCGCAGTGTTGCTCGCTCCAATGATCGATCCCAACGAGCACAGCTGCGGTACGGTCAGACCTCATGGCGCGATAGAACTTGCGCATCCTGAGGAAGGTTTGTTCATTGTTGGGATGAAGAGCTATGGTCGGGCGCCTACGTTCTTGTTGATGACTGGGTATGAGCAAGTTCGCTCTGTCGTCGCGGCGCTGGCGGGTGATTGGGATGCGGCCAAAAGGGTTGAGCTGATCCTCCCGGAAACGGGCATTTGCAACTCGGATTTCGATGAAGTCGATGATCGCTTGAAGGCTTCGGCAAGTCAGACGTCTTGTTGTGGCACCGGAGAGACAATCCTTGAGGCCGCGCCTCGTACCTCGCCGGGTTGTTGCAAAGCCTAGTGCGCAGCAACCGAACCCGCCCTCGATGACCGGGGCGGGTTAGGGGCGACCTTCTTATTTTCTTTTGCACGTCCAGGTAGTCCTTGAACCAAGGAGCGACCTATTTCTGCGTGAGTGACAGATTCATTACAGAAACCATATATACACCACCGCAGATATTTGAAGAGACACGGAAGGCTGGCTAGCGTCTTAATACACAGTTTTCATTGAAGGTGCTGGGAGGAGTCCAATCGTTTTGATGGATTAATGGGTCGTTTGCTCTTTACCTTGCATGCGGAAAAACATATATTCGTTAAACCGCATATGAGCTGAGGCTTCACAATGACCAGCAAAGCCCGTGTCCTGTTCGTCTGTACTGCCAACGCTGCGCGCTCCCAGTTGGCCCAAGCGTTGCTGAGGCATACCGATTCGGAGCATTTCGAGGCGTTTAGCGCCGGCACAACTCCGACTCAGGTAGATCCGCGCACCTTCGAGGCGCTATCACACATCGGTGTGAGCACCGAAGGATTACGTAGCAAGTCGATAGACGAGTTCCGTGATGAGCGTTTCGATTACGTCATCACCTTGTGTGATAAAGCCGCAGCGGAATGCCTGTCTTTACCTGGAGCCGGTGAAGCATTGGCCTGGAGTTTTGAGGACCCGGTCACCAGCACCAAACCCGATGCCTTCCGTCACACCCTTCACGAAATTCATGAGCGCATCAAGATGTTCGTCTTGGTCAAAAACAAACACTGAGAAAACGATATGGCTGACCATCTGACACCGACCACTGTTTTCAAATGCCTGGCTGACGACACTCGGGTCCGCACGATGATGCTCATCACCCGTGAAGGAGAGCTTTGTGTTTGCGAGTTGACCTGCGCGTTGAACGAGAGTCAGCCAAAAATCTCCAGGCACCTGGCGCAACTGCGTACTTGCGGCCTATTGTCGGACCGTCGGCAAGGCCAATGGGTGTATTACCGACTGCACCCGAATCTCCCTGATTGGGTTCATCAAGTGCTGACCACCGTGCTGGAAAGCAACAAGCACTGGTTGAGCCCTGATGCCAAACGCCTTGATGAAATGGGTGACCGTCCTGAACGGGCAGCCGTGTGCTGTGAAAGCAAAATCGCCTGATTCCGCCTTCGACCACGAGATCACTCGATGAAAATCCTGTTCCTCTGCACTGCCAATAGCTGTCGCAGCATCCTCTGTGAAGCGGTCTTCAATCACTTGGCACCGGAAGGCATGAAAGCCTACAGCGCGGGCAGTCAGCCCAAAGGCGAAGTGCATCCGCTGAGTCTCAAGACTCTGGAAAACGCTGGTGTGTCGACGCTCGGGCTGTTCAGTAAGTCCAGCGATGTCCACGTGAACTTGGCACCTGATTTCGTCATCACGGTGTGCGACAAGGCTGCCGGTGAGGCCTGTCCGGTATTTTTCGGGCCGGCCACCAAGGCCCACTGGGGGCTGGCCGACCCCTCGGAATACCACGGAACTCAAGAAGAGATCGAGGCGGCTTTTGAAGCCACTTTGGAGCAGATCAAAACCCGTATTGAAGCCTTCCTGGCTATACCGCTTGCCCAGCTGAGTGCCGAACAGCTCAAGGCAGAGCTGGCCCTGATTGGCACGCTGTAACTACCGGAGCAAGGATCATGAGTAAAAGCCGCCTTTCTTTCCTGGACCGATACCTGACCCTGTGGATTTTTCTTGCCATGGCCTTGGGCATCGGTTTGGGGAGCCTGTTCGAAGGCTGGCCGCAGTGGCTCAACAGTCTTTCTGTGGGCACAACCAACATCCCCATCGCTATCGGCTTGATCGTGATGATGTATCCGCCTCTGGCCAAGGTTCGTTATGAGGAACTGCCGGAGGTCTTCAAGGACAAGCGCATCCTCGTTTTGTCTTTGGTCCAGAACTGGGTGATAGGACCGGTGTTGATGTTCGCGCTGGCGATCATCTTCCTGCGGGACCAGCCGGAATACATGACCGGACTGATCCTGATCGGTCTGGCTCGTTGCATCGCGATGGTGCTGGTCTGGAACCAGATCGCGGGTGGCAACAATCAGTACGTCGCCGGGTTGGTGGCGTTCAACAGCATCTTCCAGATCCTGTTTTTCAGTGTGTATGCCTGGGTCTTCCTTGGGTTGTTGCCGCCGCTGTTCGGGCTGGAAGGCAGTGTGATTGAGACCAGCTTTGTCAGCATTGCCGAGTCGGTCCTGATCTACCTGGGTGTGCCGTTCCTGGCAGGCTTCCTGACCCGCAGGATCCTCATCGCCCGTAAAGGCGAAGCTTGGTTCCAGGAACGCTTCATTCCGAAGATCAGCCCGCTGACGCTGGTGGCACTGCTGTTGACCATCGTGGCCATGTTCAGCCTCAAGGGTGACGTAGTGCTGCAATTGCCGCTGGATGTGTTGCGCATTGCGATCCCCCTGACGATCTACTTCGTGGTGATGTTCTTCATCAGCTTCTGGATGGGCAAGCTGCTCAAGGCTGATTATCCACGCACCACTGCACTGGCTTTCACAGCCGCGAGCAACAACTTCGAACTGGCGATTGCCGTGGCCATTGCCACCTTCGGCCTGGCTTCCCCGGTCGCCTTCGCCACGGTGATTGGTCCGCTGGTGGAAGTGCCGGTACTGATTTCTCTGGTCGGTGTTGCTCTCTGGTTGAAACGCCGTTGGTTCGATGAATCCAAGAGCGCCATTGCGCAGGACAAAGACTATGTTTGATGACGATATCCCCCAACTCGATACCGAACTGGTTGATCTCCCATCGGCTGACAAACTCGGTATCGAAAAGACCTCCATCCACAAGCCGCGCATTTTGCTGCTGTACGGGTCGACCCGTGAGCGCTCCTTCAGCCGCCTGTTGGTAGAGGAAGCCGCTCGACTGCTGGAGCACTTCGGCGCCGAGGCGCGGGTTTTCAATCCGTCAGGTTTGCCGCTGCCAGATGACGCCCCCGATAATCATCCTCGGGTTCAGGAACTGCGCGAGCTGATGCTGTGGTCCGAGGGGCAGGTCTGGTGCTCTCCAGAACGTCACGGTTCCATGAGCGCGGTCTTCAAAGCGCAGATCGACTGGGTCCCGCTGGCGATGGGCGCGGTACGCCCAACCCAGGGCAAAACCCTAGCCGTCATGCAGGTGTGCGGCGGCTCGCAGTCGTTCAACGTGGTCAATCAGCTGCGTGTGCTGGGACGTTGGATGCGCATGTTCACCATCCCCAACCAATCCTCCGTACCGAAGGCCTATATGGAATTCGACGACAACGGCCGGATGAAACCTTCTCCGTTCTACGACCGTGTCGTTGATGTGATGGAAGAGTTGGTGAAATTCACTCTGCTGCTTCGTGACCGCCAGGGCTATCTGGTTGATCGTTATTCCGAGCGCAAAGAGTCAGCGGAAGAACTCATGAAACGTGTCAATCAGCGCTCCATCTGAGGATTTTTCAACGTGCAACAACACCCATATTCCGTACTGCCCCTGGCACAGTTCAAAGGCCAGTTGATCTTCACCCCGTGCCCAGGCACGAAGGGCACCAAGCCTTTCGAGGCGTTACAAACCCTTAAGGACGCGGGGGCATCGGCGCTGCTGACGCTGATGCCGACTGAGGAGTTGCTTCAGAACGAGATCGACGTACTGCCCGAAGAGTGCCAAATGCTTGGCATCGAGTGGTTTCACCTGCCAGTAGAAGACGACCAGGCTCCTGGCGAAGCATTTAAAGCCGCGTGGGAACAGCACCATCCGCGACTCAAGCAACTGTTGGCCGAAGGAAAAACCATTGCCGTCCATTGCAAGGGCGGTTCGGGCCGTACCGGTTTGGTCGCCGCTCAACTGTTGATCGAGAGCGGTGTGCCATTCAGCGTTGCCATCCGCGATGTTCAGTCGTTGCGTCCGCGTGCCATTCAACATCCTGCCCATATCGAATACATCGGCCAGTTCGACACCCAGTCGAACTCCCACTGACAACAGATACGGAGCACAACAACATGACTATCAAAGTTGGCATCAATGGTTTTGGTCGGATCGGTCGCCTCGCTCTGCGAGCGGCCTGGAGCTGGCCAGAGTTCGAGTTCGTGCAGATCAATGATCCGGCAGGCGATGCAGTAACCCATGCACACCTGATCAACTTCGACTCTGTGCATGGTCGTTGGCACAACGAAGCCAGCGCAGAGGGCGATCATGTGGTGATTGGCGGCAAGCGCATCAAGGTCACCGCCAACAAGGCGATTGCCGACACCGATTGGTCGGGCTGCGATCTGGTGATCGAAGCCAGCGGCAAGATGAAAACCGTGGAGGTGTTGCAGGCCTATCTGGATCAGGGCGTTAAGCGTGTGGTGGTCTGCGCTCCGGTGAAGGAAAAAGGCGCGTTGAACGTCGTCATGGGCGTCAACCATCAGCTGTTCAAACCGGCGGAACATCGCATCGTCACCGCTGCGTCGTGCACCACCAACTGCCTGGCGCCCGTGGTGAAAGTCATCCACGAAAAACTGGGTATTCGTCACGGTTCGATCACCACCATCCACGACCTGACCAATACCCAAAGCATCCTCGATCAGCCGCACAAGGATCTGCGGCGGGCGCGTGCTTCGGGCATGAGCCTGATTCCGACCAGTACCGGCTCGGCCACTGCAATTGCCGAAATCTTCCCAGAGCTGCGTGGGCGTCTGAATGGTCACGCGGTACGCGTACCGCTGGCCAACGCTTCGCTGACCGATTGTGTCTTCGAGGTCGAGCGTGCCACCACTGTCGAGGAGGTGAATCAACTTCTCAAGGACGCTTCCGAGAACGAGCTAAAAGACATCCTCGGTTTCGAGGAGCGTCCGCTGGTGTCCATCGACTACCGTACCGACCCGCGTTCGTCGATCATCGATGCGCTGTCGACCATGGTTATCAATGGCACCCAGGTCAAACTTTACGCTTGGTACGACAACGAGTGGGGCTATGCCAACCGCACCGTCGAACTGGCCAAAATGGTTGGTCTGGCAGTCTGAGGAGCGGTCATGAAAGCGTTGTCTGCCCTCGCTCCGGAAGTGCGGCAGTACCTGCTCGTGACGGGCAATTACTGGGCCTTCACCCTCACCGATGGCGCTCTGCGCATGTTGGTGGTGCTGCACTTTCACGCGTTGGGCTACAGCCCACTGCAAATCGCGGCGTTGTTTCTGTTCTACGAACTCTTTGGTGTGATCACCAACCTGGTGGGTGGCTACCTCGGCGCCCGGCTGGGCCTGAACCGAACCATGAACATTGGGTTGGGCATCCAGGTCGCGGCGCTGTTGATGCTGACGGTACCGGTAGCCTGGCTAACCATCCCGTGGGTGATGGGCGCTCAGGCGCTGTCGGGGATTGCCAAAGACCTGAACAAGATGAGTGCCAAAAGCTCCATCAAGCTTCTGGTTCCTGATGGGCAGCAGGGCAAGCTCTACCAGTGGGTGGCGATCCTCACCGGCTCGAAGAACGCACTCAAGGGCGTCGGCTTCTTTCTTGGTGGAGCCTTGCTGGCCTTCATCGGCTTCAAGGGCGCGTTGCTGGCCATGGCGGGTGTCCTGGGGCTGATCTGGATCAGCAGCTTGCTCTTGTTGAAGAAGGACCTGGGCAAAGCGAAAGCCAAGCCCAAATTTCGCGACATCCTATCCAAGAGCCGGGCGATCAATATCCTCTCAGCGGCGCGGATGTTTCTGTTCGGTGCCCGCGATGTCTGGTTTGTGGTGGCCTTGCCGGTCTACCTGAGCAGCGTGTTCGGCTGGGATTTCTGGAAGGTCGGTGGATTCCTCGCAGCCTGGGTGATCGGCTACGGCATCGTGCAATCGTTCGCGCCGCGAATCACCGGCAAGAAACGGGGGCATGTTCCTGACGGCCGCGCTGCGCTTCTGTGGGCGCTTGCTCTGGCAGGCCTGCCCGCAGCAATTGCTTTGGGACTGAACACCGGGTTGTCGCAACAGGGGGGGCTCTTAGGCGGATTGATGGTCTTTGGTGCGCTGTTTGCGGTGAACTCCTCGCTGCACAGCTACCTGATTGTGTCCTACGCCAAGGAAGACGGCGTATCGCTGGATGTGGGGTTTTATTACATGTCGAACGCTATGGGACGGTTGATAGGCACGGTGCTTTCCGGCTGGGTTTATCAAGTGTATGGGCTGGGGGCGTGCTTATGGATATCGAGTGCATTCGTGCTGTTCGCAGCTTTGATTTCGATTGCATTGCCTCGTCACGCGTTTAGTGAATGACTGCTTTTGGCCGATTTCGGCCCGTCATGACTGATGGAAATCCACGACTCATAGCGGTCAAGAGTTTGCTGTCGATTGCTAGATTACACACAGCCACGCCCCGGGTTTTGTATGCTAGCTCAAGCTTCACTCGAGTCGCCCAGGTATCCCTGAGCCGGAGTGGCGCTTTTTGCCCCACGAGCTTTCCTTTGTTCCAGGGCGCCCGGCTCGAATCTTGGTTACGGTCATGGTTCGTCCTCCGTCTGAATGAAGGACTAGAGTGCATGTCCAACGGAACTGACCGCTGACCGCCCTAAGTGAGCATTCACCGGGATCTGGCCCAATATTTAAGCCGATATCATTCAAGAACTTACAAACCTCGTAGAAAAACATGAATCGTCGTAAAAAAATAAATCAGTTATTAAAGGCTCACGCCAAAAAGGCTAGTGCCAAATTGGCACCGGGGGCCGCCAAGCAAGTCTAAATACATTAGTAAAGCTGACCGATTGAAGCTGGCTGCTGAATCCAGTCACGACTCAATCATTTCCTCAGAGAGCTGATCTATGTAGCTTAAGCACCACCGGAATTTACAAATTTGATTGGGCTATTCAATCCGATGGCACGTACCGCGAGGACGCGGCCTAACAATTCATTTATGCCGAAACCCCTTCGCGGCTCTGAATCGAACCAGATTCCCTCGGTACATTCGACTGCCTGCTTTTGGCCGGATAGCGACGGTCAAGCATCGACCGTCACTATGGATGGTCAGACTTCCGTTTGTTCCGCCATTTCCAGGGCATCATCTACCTCGATTCCCAGGTATCTGATGGTGCTTTCAAGCTTCGTATGACCAAGCAGAAGCTGGACCGCTCTCAGGTTCTTCGTCCTGCGATAGATCAGCGATGCCTTGGTTCGCCGTAGTGTGTGAGTACCGTACATGGTTGGGTCAAGACCAATGGCTGTCACCCACGCTTTGACTATTCGAGCGTACTGCCTGGTGGAAAGATGGTCTGAAGCGTGCAATCGGGTCGGAAACAAGAAGTCCTCGCTGCGGAGGTGCGCCTGATGCATCCACGCCTCCAAAACCGTTCGGGTTTGCTCAGTGATTTCAAATTGCACGGGGTGCTGAGTTTTCTGCTGCATCACGATGGCCCGTGAGGAAACATGCTCCCCATGGGCGATGTCTCGGACTCGCAGCTTGGTTAAGTCACAGGCACGTAGCTTGCTGTCGATGGCCAAGTTGAAGAGTGCTAAATCACGTGTCTTCTCCGCGAGCTGGAGTCTGACCCGGATGGCCCAGATATCTCTGACTCGGAGGGGGGCTTTCTGCCCGACAAGCTTTCCCTTGTTCCAAGGCTGATGGCTGTATTTTGCAATAATGTTCATGGCTCGTCCTCCACGTTGAGGGAGGACAAGGGTGGATCAGTCACAACGAGTGGTGGTCGCTATTCGACCCTATGCAGACATTCGCTAAGTTGCAGGGTGGCTAAGGATTTTAGCGACCATTCCAACCCGCTGCCGGAAGCGGGGAGACTACTGCGAGGCATGAGCGAGTACGCGAAGTTTTAAGTGATCGGGTGCGGCCTCTATGGACTTCGCTGTTACTCCGTGGTGAATTGCCGCTCGACGTATCGAGCGAAGCGGTTAAGGACGATTTGCCATTCCTCGCGCTGCTGATCTTCCGGTTGTGTTGATTCGGCGTCGAAGGTCTGACGAATCGTGACGCCCTTGTCAGATTCGACAAAATCTAATCGAACCACGCGGCCGTCGTTGTCTCGAAATTCAATCAGTCGGTTTAGCTCTATGTGCGTGTAGGTGGCAGCGAAGTCGAATCCCAGACCGCCGTCATTGGCTTCAATGCGCAACAACAGCTTCCCGCCAACCTTCAGATCATTCGATGCCCTAGTGGTGTGCCAATCGTCAGAGGCGTCCCATTGCACGATGTCCTCGGGATTGTTGAAAGCTTGCCAAGTGTCAGCGATGGGAGCGGCAACGCTCGTTTCGATGTTGATTTTCATAATGTAATGACCATTTCTTTAGTTCAGCGAATGGAAGCACTGAATGACGATTGAATCCATCGGTGAAGCACAACATTAATGCGTTGCCCTTGCTGGGTCAGCACTGAGCGGTGTTAGATAGCGCCTCCCGAAATGGCGGCTATTGGCCGTTTTCTGCCCCAGCGTGAAGTGCAGCAACGGATCACGCTTGGATGTTGTTGCATAAAAAAAATGATACTGGTTACGACGGCTGTTGCAGCGGGAACTTCAGGGTGCCAGTCAGGTCAATTGGGGCCCTGTATAGGAAATGCCGAGCAGCGCTGTGGTCTGTTTTACGGCAGTTCCGTCCGAGATCAGTCGAGTCCGCCCTCTGATGCCATCCAAGAGTTTTCTGCCGGGTCTCATCCTGGTGTTCTGCGCTGTCGTGTCGATTTGTTCGGTTGCTGCCGAGCGAAGAGCGCCAACGCAAAGTAACAGCGCATCAACCACCCTGATCGAAACCGCCTCGCGGCAGTATGAAAGTGGACAGTTGGATCAGGCCGCTGCCACGCTGGAGCGTGCCCTGCATATCCAGCCGAACAATCCCGCGACGCTGCATTACCTCGGTGTGTTGCGTCTTCAGCAGGGGCAGTACCAGCAGGCTAAAACGTTGGCGGCGCGCTCGAACATGCGGGTTGGGCGCAACGTCGAGCTACGCAACCGCAACTTCCAATTGATCCAGGCGGCGCAGCAGGCCCAGTCTTCGAGTACTCCACCCATAGCCAAAGAGAATCTGGTCGCAGTACAGAAGGGGCTGGAAGAGGAATCCCAAAAAGAGGAATCCCAAAGGCGCCGCGAAGCAGAAACGGCCGTTGCCGAACAATCCACTCCGGGCAATGGGCGCGACGCTGGCAACTCCGCCCGCACAAAGGCAGATTGGGTATCGGATTCACCGACGGCTGGCAGACCTGGGCCCGAAGGAAAATTGCAAATGGCTTCCGTCGAGCCAGAGCCCGCATACGATGAAGTTGAGATTCCCCGCGGTCATATGCCGCCTCCGGGGAAATGCCGAATCTGGTTTCCTGGTCGCCCGCCAGGGCATCAGCCCGCACCCGGCAAATGCAAGAAGTTGCGATATCGGGTTCCGTCAGGGGCCTATTTGGTGCGGGGTTGAGTTTCCGAGTGTCTACTTGTGGCCTATTTAGTTGAAAAGGTGGGATTTTAGCTGGCCTGAACTCAGGCACGACCACCATCGTAGAACCTACTCACTACATTGAAAGGTTTCTCAGCTCTTCATTGACCTTTGCTGCTCTATTATTGGGTTGGTTTGAGGTTTTTTGCTTAGTGCAGGCGCGCCTATCCTGTGACCGGTGGCCCTTGAGATGTAAATTTGGCCAGCCGTCGCAGGTTCTGCACCGCGGCGGCCAGCTTGAACTCATCGGTCGCTCGACTCATGTCACGTAGTCTCAGGCTATCCAATTTCAGGATGCGCTTGAGGTGGGCAAACAACATTTCGACCTTTTTACGTTCGTGGCTAGAGCGCACGTACACAGGTGTCGCTGCGATTCGAAGACTACAAGGAGCAGCGTCTGCACAACGCTTTCAATTGTCGCTTGCCGAGGGAGTTCAGGCGCTTGGCAATAGCATTATTTGAACAAGGCGTTGGCGTCCGTTTTTGTGGGGGCAAGCCCAGTTTGAGACGTTAGCTGTACAAAATAATAATTTGGTATAACTTTTAAAGGCGCCCATTGAGTTTTACTGAGGTCTTGCATGACTATGCAGACGGATCGCTTAATCCGCCGCGTTATCTGTCTTGTTCTGATGCTCCAGAGTGCAGAACTATTTGCTGATTGGCGTGAGGCTTTACCCGATGCTCGTCTGTTGGGTAGCGGGGATATGCGAGTATTTGGTTTCTCCATCTACAGCGCGCATTTCTGGAGCCCACGCCTGATTGCCGGTGAACCGCTGGGTGCAGATGTGCCTTTTGCGCTGGAGCTGACCTACAGTCGCGCTATTAGTCGCGATGATCTGGTCGAGGCCAGCATCAAGGAAATCCGTCGCCTGTCACCCAACTCCCTGAATTCAGAGCTGATGGCTCGCTGGGAGTGGGAAATGCAGCAAGCGTTTGTCGATGTGGGCGCAGGTGACCGCATCACCGGAGTCTATATGCCTGGAGAGGGCGCACGTTTTTACGTCGGCGAGAACCTACAGCATGTGGTGAGGGATGATGCGTTCGCCAAAGCCTTTTTTGCGATCTGGCTTGACCCCCGAACACGTAACCCGGAGCTGCGCGCCCAATTGCTGGGCGCAGCTAAACCCTGAGGTCGTTGAGCAAATGCACATGTTGAAGATATGGATAATGCTGCTATGCATTGGCCTTGCGAGTTGCAGCCGGGTAGATGTGCATACCTACAGCCAGGAGACGCCCAAGCTTGAGTTGCGCGAATTCTTCGAGGGCCGGGTCGAAGCTTGGGGTATGTTTCAAAAGCGTTCAGGCGAGGTCACCAAGCGCTTCCACGTGGAGATCAATGGCCACTCCGAAGGTAGCAGACTGATACTCGACGAATCATTTACTTACAGCGATGGTACTAAGCAAAAACGAGTGTGGACGCTAACCCCTGTTGGCCCTAGCCACGGCCAATGGCGCGGAACCGCTGGCGACGTGGTGGGCGAGGCGCTGGTCGTCGTGCTCCAGCTGTCCAGTCGCAATTGGGTACGCGCACGCCACGCCAGGTGAAGGTCTACAAAAATCCAGAGTACGGCGAAGTCGTCGAAACCAAAGGCGGCAA
Source organism: Pseudomonas sp. PMCC200344 (assembly GCF_030053095.1). Lineage (NCBI taxonomy): Bacteria > Pseudomonadati > Pseudomonadota > Gammaproteobacteria > Pseudomonadales > Pseudomonadaceae > Pseudomonas > Pseudomonas sp. PMCC200344. Next base: position 2,831,035 of record NZ_CP125618.1, read on the forward strand.
CCACAAAACGCTGAAGGAATGGAAAGCGAAATACGGCTCTGACTCTGTCGAGTCCTCCTGGCTGACCAAGTGAGTTTGGTTTGAGTACAAAAAAGGCCCAAGAAGGGTAATGCCGATCAGTTAAGCCCTCTTGCTTGACCTTTGGCCGCAAGAAATCAAAATCCGATGCCTGTACTGGCATCGGATTTTTTTATGCGTCTCGCTTGGGCCCTGGAACTGACCCACAATATCGCCTCCACCCCTAACTCAATCGAGGGACTGGATTCTTTACTCGATCCATCTTTGGTCGAGCAGGCACTTGAACAGGCCGGCGTAGCGACCCTGCGCAAGCGGCGTTTGCCGCTGGAAATGATGCTTTGGTGCGTGATCTCCATGGCGTTCTTTCGCCGCATGTCGGCCTGGGATGTGGTCAGCCGCATGATCATCATGCTGCCGGGACAACGTCCGCTGGTGGCGCCCAGCGCCGTAGTCCAGGCCCGTCAGCGATTAGGCAGCGAAGCTGTACGACAGGTCTTCGATCTGACTCAGAAAAGTTGGCATGAGGCGGTCGGTCATCCGACTTGGGCCGGTTTGCGCTTACTGGGTGTCGACGGCGTCGTCTGGCGAACACCCGATACCCCCGAAAACCGTGCGCGTTACGACTCCGCCAGCAACCAGCATGGCGACACTGGTTTTCCTCAGGTGCGCATGGTCTGCCAAATGGAGTGACCAGCCACTTGCTGATCGGCAGTGCGTTTGACGGCTACCGCAGCAGCGAAATGAAGCTGGCGGAACAACTGATCGAAACCACGCCCGATCACTCGTTGACCCTGTTCGATCGCGGCTTTTATTCCCTGGGTTTGCTGCACCAGTGGCAGCAAGCCGGCACCGAGCGCCATTGGCTGATGCCACTGCGCAAAGGTGCGCAGTACGAAGTGACTCAGCGCTTGGGGCGCCAGGACGCTGTGGTCTCGTTGAGCACTTCGCCGCAGGCCCGCACGCAATGGCCGGGGCTGCCGGAGCGCCTGACCGCGCGATTGCTGAGCAAAACCGTCAAGGGCAAGGTTTGTCAGATCCTGACGTCGATGGCCGATCCGCTACGCTTCCCGTCCGACGAAATCGTCGACCTGTACAGCCAGCGATGGGAGATCGAATTAGGGTTTCGCGAGATGAAACAGACGCTGCTCAACAGCAGCTATACATTGCGTAGCAAGACGCCCGAGATGATCGAGCAGGAACTGTGGGGTGTGTTGCTGGGCTACAACCTGCTGCGCTACCAGATGGTGGAAATGAGCCGCCACTGTCCAGGTATTTACCCGTGCGAAATGAGCTTTACCGCGTGTACTTGGGCAATTTTAGGGTTTATCAACAGCGTTTCGGCCGACCGTTCCGGGAACATCCCCAAATATCTGGCCGAGCTGCACGCCTCTGCCCCGCATTATGTTCTGCCGCATCGACGGGAAGAGCGCATTTATCCCCGCGCCATAAGGCTCAAATCACCGAAATATCCGATCAGAAAGAAAAATGCCAGTCAGCTTAACTGACTGGCATTACCCAAGAAGGGTCTTTTTTTCTGTGTGGATTTATTCAGAGTCGGTCTTAACTTGCTCACTAATAAGTTGGGCCAGTATCCGCACCGGTTCGGTAAAGCTCTGCCGAGACCTATGTACTAGCCCGATATCACGATGGAAGGTGTGCTGTCCTAGGTCGAGTGCTCTTACACCCGCGGGCCATTCCTGATGGGTTGCTGTCTGCGGCACTAGAGCTACACCGACACCATTTTCAACCAGCTTGATAATGGCCTCCAGTTCATCCAGCTCGCAAACTTCACGCAAGGTGAAATGCATCTGCCGCAGGAAGCGATCTACCTGTCTGCCTCCGAATGATGATCGGTCATACCGAATGAACGGTTGGCTGGAAAGTAGTTCTGACCAATCTTCTCCCGGCAGCTCACGCGGCACGATCAGACGGTAGGGCTCAAGCGCCAAGGTCGTCCAACGCAGATCGCTTTGAAGCGAGAAGGGTGGGCGGATGATTGCGGCCATGTCGATTTCGCCGGCATCCACGAGGTTGACCAACTCCATCGATAGCCCCGGGATTACACGTGTGCGGCATTGCGGGCATTGCTGGTGAAACTTGGCGAGTGCGTCCGGTAAAAAGGATCGCTGCACGGAAGCGATAGCACCGATGTTCACCAAGACGCTCGCAGGAAGTCCGACCGTGGTGGAACCCAGATTGTCGTAAAGGCGAAGCAGCTCTTGCGCTTGCAGGAGTGTCTGGTGGCCCATTCTATTGAGGTGGGCCGAGCGTCCCTTTCTGTCGAATATCTCGAAGCCGAGCTCAGCCTCCAGACGCTGAATCTGGGCACTTACTGCAGCCTGGGTGAGACCGATCTTGTTCCCGGCGGCGGCGAAAGTGCCTTCCCGTGCTACGGCAATGAGTGTCTTGAGTTCTTTGATCATTCACAAATAATAATTGTGTTTCTAAGAAATATATATTGATTTTTTTACTCGGCTTGCAGTTCTACGATGGACCCAACCTCAAAAACAATAAGGGTCAGGGTATGCAACTGCTGGGGAATCTTCTGCAAGCTGTAAAGCCTTCACCGACGCTTGCCATCACTCGAAAAGCGGCAGATCTGAAGCGCCAAGGCGTGGATATCATCGGCCTGTCGCAAGGCGAACCAGACTTCCCAACGCCCGATCATATCAACGCGGCTGCCAAGCTTGCCATCGACAAAGGCCTGACCCGATACACTGATGTCGATGGTACGCCGGAACTGAAAGCCGCCATTGTGCGTAAGTTCGAACGCGAGAATGGTCTTGATTATGACTCGTCGGAAATCAGTGTTGGCACGGGTGCCAAACAGATCATCTTCAATGCTTTGCTGGCGACTTTAAATCATGGCGATGAGGTGATCATTCCGGCGCCTTACTGGGTCTCCTATCCGGACATGGTACGGCTAGCCGGTGGCATTCCAGTGGAAGTGAGTTGCCCGGAAAACCAGAGCTTCAAGATCACAGCCGCTCAGCTTAAACGCGCAATAACCCCCCGCACGAAATGGGTCATTTTGAACTCTCCGAGCAACCCGACCGGTGCCGGCTACTCGGCCATGGAACTGAAGCAGTTAGGCGCCGTGCTGTTGGGGCATCCGCAGGTGTATGTGCTTTCGGACGACATCTATGAGCACTTGCGGTACGACGGCTGGGAGTTCAACACCATTGCGGCTCAGGTGCCTGCACTGCGCAACCGAACACTGACCGTCAACGGTGTTTCAAAGGCGTATTCCATGACGGGCTGGCGTATCGGTTTCGCCGGAGGCCCGAAAAATCTTATTGCCGCGATGTCCACTCTGCAGTCGCAAAGCACGAGCAACCCCTGCTCCATTGCACAAGCGGCGGCGCAGGCTGCACTGGACGGGCCTTTAGATTTTTTAGAGAGCCGAAATCAAATATTCCGGCAAAGGCGAGATCTCTGCCTGGATGCTCTGGAAACCACTCCAGGTTTGACCTGTCGTCGACCGGAGGGTGCGTTCTACCTGTTTCCTTCCTGTGAGGAGCTAATCAATCGCCAAACACCTGCCAAGCGGTTGCTAAGCGATGACACGGATGTTTGCCGCTATTTGCTTGAGCAGGCGCGAGTTGCGGTAGTGCCTGGCAGCGCATTTGGTCTTGAAGGATATTTTCGGATGTCGTTTGCGACATCCACTGAACAACTTGAGCAGGCGTGTGTGCGCATACGTTTGGCCTGCGAGCAACTGAGCTAATTATTGAATTCACTTCCGCCCAAAACGCTAAAGGTTGTGGGCGGTGCGCAGAACCGTCGGGCGGCATTAATACGCTGTTCCGTTTTTCACAAACAAAAATACTGTAATTGGAGTTCTGATGAGCCTCTCGCCTTTCCACCTCGCAATCCCTGTTTACAACCTCGCTGGCGCACGCACCTTTTATGGTGAAGTATTTGGACTGGAAGAAGGTCGTTCCAGCACACAGTGGGTCGACTTCAACTTTTACGGCCACCAGTTGGTTATTCATGAACATCCAAAGACTGCTTCGCAAGAGAGTGTCCATAGCAACCCGGTAGACGGCCACGACGTGCCAGTTCCGCACTTCGGCATCATCCTGGGCTGGGAGCAATGGGAGGCACTGGCAGAACGCTTGAAGTCCTTCGGCACTGAGTTTGTGATCGAACCGTACATTCGTTTCAAAGGGCAGGTTGGCGAGCAAGCTACGATGTTCCTGTTCGACCCATGCGGTAACGCACTTGAATTCAAGGCCTTCAAGGACATGAGCCAACTCTTCGCAAAATAATAAAGGTACTTGGCACAACATTGTTGTGCCATTTGATTTCAAGTGAGCTGGAAGCTCATGACTCTAGCAACTGCCATGTACGCAGTCCTTTCATTCCAACAAGAAGGCTAGACATGAAACGTATTCCCTTGGTGTGGCAAATAGTTGCCGGGCTTTTGCTTGGCGTGCTCGTCGGTTGGTATTTCAATACCCATCCGCAATATCAATCGTGGGTCAGTGCTGAAATTCTGAAACCACTTGGCGATATCTTCATCAAGATGATGAAGATGGTTGTTGTTCCGATTGTGTTCTGTTGCATGATTCTCGGCATCGCAGGAGGCGGAGATAACAAGTCTTTTGGCCGTATGGGCGTAAAGTCGTTGACTTACTTCTTTGCGATTACGGGGCTGGCCATTGTTATGGGGTTGTGTTTCGCGAATATTTTCGAGCCCGGAACGGGCACTGATATTTCGGGCATTACGCATAGCGCTGCATCGATCAACATGGAGCCTTCTAAGGGGGCCCTCGTTATCTTGCAGAACATCGTCCCTGACAACGTCTTTGTAGCGATGTCAGAGGCGAAGCTGTTGTCGGTATTGTTCTTCGCTGTGTTGTTCGGCATGGCCTTGAACTCGCTACCTAGAGAGAAAAGCGCGCCAGTGGTCGCAGTCGTCCAGGGTTTTTCTGATGCGATGTTCAAAGTCGTCTCAATCGTCATGGCTTACGCGCCAATAGGCGTATTTGGCATGATCGGCGCTACCGTTGCGACCTTTGGCTTTTCCTCGCTATTGCCCTTGCTCAAGCTGATTGGTGTGGTCTACTTGGCGCTGATTGTCTTTGCATTGGTGGTACTCGGCGGTATTTGCTATCTGATCGGCGAGAACATTTTCAAGCTGATCAAGTATTTCCGAAATGAGCTGATCCTTGCGTTCTCGAGTGCCGCATCGGCAGCGGTTATGCCGCAGTTGATGAGCAAATTGGAGAGTTATGGTGTTCCGCGCCGCATCGTCAGTTTTGTGGTTCCGGTCGGTTATGCATTCAATCTGGATGGCGCATCGATTTTCCTTGGGGTAGCTACGATTTTTGTCGCTCAACTCTATGGTATCGACCTGTCGCTTTCTCAGCAGATTCTGCTGGTGGTCACAATGGTGTTGACCTCCAAAGGTGCTGCCGGGGTACCTGGATTTGCCATCATTATTCTTTCTGCAACGTTGGCGTCTGCCGGTCTTCCATTGGAAGGGGTAGCGCTTATTGCAGGGATCTTCAGGATTATTGATAGCGGCACAACCACGCTGAACGTGCTGGGTAATGCAATTGCACCATTGGTAATCGCTAAATGGGAAAAAGCAGCTCTTGAGCCTTCAAGAGCTGAGTTGGTAGCAGAGAAAGCATAGCTAGTCAGAGAGGAGCCAACGGCCATAAAAAGCCTTTGGCTCTTCTTGTTTTCGTCGTTCAATAATAAGTTTTCATGTGTGTTCACTTTGCCGGGTTCTGAGCTGTGCAGTTAGATTTTTCTTAACTACATCAATTCGGATTTCCGCGTTTTGCTGCCTATTAAGAATAAAAAAATCAGGTGCTTTATGCGTAAAGAATATTTTTCCGATTCACATCGTAAGTTTGCTTTGTTGTGTGCGGTTTTACTTGCCAGCTTCCTGTCCGTGGGAAATGCTCAGGCCACTTCAGGCAACACTGTTAAATCGCATCTGTTGACCCATTCTGCGGTGGCAGTACCTGATCGTTATGCGGCTGAAACAGCTAGAGCCATCTTTGCCAAAGGTGGCAATGCCATCGATGCGGCGGTGGCCATTGCATTCACTTTAGCCGTTACATATCCGGAAGCTGGCAACATTGGCGGTGGTGGGTTCATGACGATCTATCACGAGGGTAAGCCTTATTTCCTTGATTACCGCGAGCGGGCACCGCTCAAGGCGACTAAGGACATGTTCGTCGCCGGCAATGGACGAGTGATCCCGGCTGATAGCACCCAGAGCAGCGTGCTTGGCCACAAGGCCGTGGGCGTGCCAGGTACGGTCGCCGGTCTGTGGGAAGCCCATCAGCGTCTTGGCAAACTCAGCTGGCAGGCGCTGGTCGCGCCGGCAATCCGCTATGCAGACGCGGGCTTTCAAGTTGATGAAATGCTAGCCGGTTTGGCGGCAACGGAAAACAAACAGCGATTCGCTGGAAAAACCAATTTCTCTGAGCATTTTGGTACGTTGCAGTCGGGCAAGATCTTTAAGCAGCCTGAACTGGCAGCGGTATTGAAACGAATCGCGAAGCGCGGTGCTGCAGGTTTTTATTCCGGCAAGACAGCCGAACTAATCGTTGCTGATATGGCGGAGCATGGCGGACTTATCAGCGAAGCCGACCTGCGGAACTACAAGGCAATTTGGCGAGAGCCGATACAGGCAAACTGGAATGGTTTCCAGGTGGTGACCGCGCCACCGCCCAGTTCCGGTGGTATCGCTCTGGTTCAGTTATTGAAGATGAAAGAAGCGCGCAACGCAGATTTTAGTGGCGTGCCGTTGAACTCGCCAGAGTACATTCATCTGGTCGCAGAAATCGAAAAGCGAGTGTTTGCCGACCGAGCGCAGTACCTGGGCGATCCCGACTTCTACAAGGTTCCGGTAAGACAGTTGCTGGATGAGAATTATCTATTGCGGCGTGCGGCGGAAGTGAGTGTTGCGGCTCCCTCAGACACCAGCAAAGTAGTCGCAGGTTTGAAGATTACCTTCCCGGAAAAACCGGAAACGACGCATTTTTCAATTGTCGACAAATGGGGGAACGCGGTATCCAACACCTACACATTGAATGGCTTCTTCGGGTCTGGAGTGGTTGCCAATAAAACCGGAATACTGCTCAACGATGAGATGGATGACTTCTCAGCCCTTGCCGGAGTGCCCAATCAGTTGGGGGTTGTCGGTAATGACACCAACGCGATTGAGCCCGGAAAGAGACCACTTTCCTCAATGTCGCCGACCATCTTCCTGAAGGACGGAAAAGTCGCATTGGTCATTGGCACGCCGGGTGGCCCTAGAATTTTTACGTCGATCTTCCAGGTGGTGAGCAATATCTACGACTTCAAGTTGCCGCTGAAAAATGCCGTTAGCGCGATGCGCTTTCATCATCAATTGCTGCCGGCAAATACCATTTTTTGGGAGCCTTACTCTCCGATCACGGGGCAGTTAGCCAGGGATCTCGGCGCCAAGGGTTACAACCTAGTCAACCAGGGCTTCAATGGTGATATTCAGGCGATCAAGGTGAATGGCGGTATCCCGGAACCGGTGACAGATCCGAGGGGCAGGGGGGTAACGATGCTGGTCAAATAATTCGTCCTTTCCAAACAAATAACTCGATCTGAGCAACGGTTTCCGTTTCCATCGTCGGGCACTGAGGTGAGACTTGGCGATTTGAGGGATAGCAGAATTCTAGATTGGGAAAACCTCACTAGACGACCGGTCTAGTTTTCTGTAGGCTTCCTATCCTATGAAGAAACCTATCCAAGACATGCGGCAGCACATCATCGATGTAGCGAAGTCGCTGATGACCAACAAGGGCTACACCGCCGTGGGGCTGTCGGAAGTTCTGACAACCGCTGGCGTACCCAAAGGGTCGTTCTATCACTACTTCCGTTCGAAAGAGGAATTCGGCCAGGCGCTGCTTGAAGAATATTTTCAGGAGTACATTGGGCGCGTCGATATCGTGATGGCCGCAGAAGGAACCGGAGCCGAGCGGCTGCTGGGCTATCTGCACTACTGGGCAAAGACGCAAGCGTTCGATCACCCCGAGGAGAAATGCCTGGTGGTGAAACTCGGCGCTGAGGTCTGCGACTTGTCGGAAGACATGCGCACAGTGCTGGAAGAAGGCACCACTCTGATCATCCAGCGGATCACGCGTTGTGTTGAGCAGGGCATGGCCGATGGTTCCATCTCGCAGACCTTGGACGCGGTGACATTAGCCGAATCGCTGTATCAGCTATGGCTTGGCGCCTCGCTGCTGGTCAAGGTCAAGCAGACCACGGCCCCTTTTGAAACCGCACTGATCACGAGTAAACGTCTGCTTACATAGGGGCGTTTTTTTTAACCGGTAAGCTAGACGACCGGTCTAATATTAGAGGTATTTAGAATGCTTGATAGCAGACGTAACACTGACCTTTTTTCGCCCGTGCAGATGGGCGCCATTGAGATGGCAAACCGTATTGTCATGGCCCCTGTTACACGCAGCCGCATGGGAGATGACGGCGTACCCAATGAGCTTCATGCCACTTACTACGCCCAGCGTGCCAGCGCAGGCCTGATCATCGCCGAGGCCACGAACATTTCTGCTCAGGGCCGCGGCTATGCGATGACGCCTGGTATCTGGTCGGAAGAACAGGTGGCAGGCTGGAAAAAAGTCACTGACGCGGTACACGCGGCAGGCGGCAAGATCGTCAGTCAGCTATGGCACGTAGGCCGCTTCTCCAGCGTCGAGTTACAGCCAAACGGCGAGGCGCCGGTAGCTCCCTCGGCAATCAAGGCCGAAGGTACCACCTACACCAACAATGGCATGGTCGAAGTGTCCATGCCTCGGGCGCTTGAGACTTCAGAGATCCCGGGGATCATCGAGCAGTACAGGCATGCGGCAGAAAATGCAAAGCGAGCCGGTTTTGATGGTGTGGAAGTCCATTCTGCCAACAGCTATCTGCTCGACCAGTTTCTGCGTGATTCCACCAACCAGCGCACTGACCAGTACGGCGGCTCCATCGAGAACCGGACTCGGCTGACGCTCGAAGTCACCAAAGCAGTGGTTGCGATCTGGGGCAGTGACCGGGTTGGCATCCGCCTCTCGCCAGTGACTCCTGACGCAGGCAATACCCCTCCTGACAGCAACGTCATGGAGACCTATGGCTACCTGATTCAGCAGCTCAACAAGTTCAACTTGGCCTATCTGCACTTCGTTGAAGGCGCCACCGCCACCTCTCGCACCGTTCCCGAAGGTGTGGATCTGGACGCGCTGAGTGCGCAGTTCGAAGGGCCGTTCATTGGCAACAACAACTATGACCTGGAGATGGCGCTGGAGCGGCGGGCGCAAGGGCGGATTGATGCCGTGGCGTTTGGCCGCTTATTCATTGCCAACCCAGACCTCGTAGAGCGCTTGCGTCGTGGTGCCGAGCTCACTATCGCTCCGCGCGAGAGTTACTACGGCGGAGGTGCCAAGGGCTACACCGATTGGCCAACGGCAAGCTACTGAGTCGTGCCCTTGCGCCAGCCAGGCGCGGGAGAAGTCCGTCGCAACAGCATTCACCGTAATGAGGTACTGAGCATGAATTATCTGCAAAACAAAGTAGCAATCGTCACTGGCGCGTCTTCCGGCATTGGTGCTGCCACCACCCGCGCATTGGCCGCACAGGGCGTCCGCGTCGTGGCAGCAGCGCTTGATCAGGAAGGGCTTGAGTCGTTCGTTGCCGAGCTGCGTGTGGCAGGGAGCGACGTGGTCGCTTTCACTACCGATGTCACCCATCTGGATCAAACCAAAGCTCTCGCGAAGTTTGCACAAGATACCTATGGTGCCGTGGACATCCTGGTCAACAACGCCGGTCTCATGCTTTTTTCCAACTGGGTCGATCTGGCCGTGCAGGATTGGGAAAAGATGATCGATGTGAACATCAAGGGCTACCTCAACGCTACTGCTGCGGTACTGCCATTCATGCTGGAACAGAAGTCCGGGCAGATTCTCAACATGGACTCTGTCGCAGGTCACCAGGTTGGGCCGGCGGCGGGTGTTTACAGCGCTACCAAGTTTTTCGTCCAGGCCATGACCGAGTCCATGCGAAAGGAGTTGGGCGTGCAGCATGGCATCCGCGTCAACACCGTCAGTCCCGGCGTCATCAATACCGGCTGGGCGGACAAGGTTAGTGATCCCGAAGGGCGCAAGGCGGCTCAGGAACTGAATCGGATTGCCATTGCGCCCGACGATATCGCCCGTGCCGTGATTTATGCGCTCAATCAGCCGGAAAACGTCACCGTCAACGATCTGATTATCTCGCCGACTCGCCAGGATTGGTGATCGTTGGTTGGCCATGCTGCGCCCATCCAGACCTGATGGGTAATCGGAAAATCTTTCAATCAGGAGTCCATCATGAGCAATCCAACTTACGTCCAGGAATACAACGCGATCGTCGACGTACTTAGACAGTACAACGAAGGTGGTGCAAAGGCTGACAGCACTTTGATGAAGCCCGCGTTCAACGAGCAGGCCACCATGTTTGGGGTCGACGGCGACAAGCTCGTCGGCGGCGCGATCCAGAATTTGTACGACGTCATCGACAACTCTTTCCGTCCATCTCCCGAAGCCAAAGCCGCGATTGTTCGCATCGACATCGTGGGCACTGCGGCCAGTGCTCGCGTCGATACCGACAACGTTTCGGGATTTCGCTTCACCGACTTCTTCAACCTGCTGAAGGTAGAAGGCAAGTGGACGATCGTCAGCAAGATTTACCACACCCACCCGAGCGCTTGATCGCTCGAGCGCTTCTCGCGAGGTGTGCTGCACCTCGTCCCCAATGAAAGGTGAGAACCATGTCAAAGAACATCAAGGCAGTACCAACCTCCGAGTACAACGCTGTCATCGCTACCGCCAATCAGTACGTTGAAGGTCTGCGTGTGGGCAGCGCAGAAGGCGTTGCGCAAGCTTTCCATAAAGACGCCGTGATGTACGGTTTCACTAATGGTGAGCTGCTTGGCGGCCCGATCAAGAATCTGTTTGATTTCGTTCAGAAGAACGGTGATGCCCCCGAAATCACTACCCGAGTCGACGTGCTGGCGATCACATCCACGACTGCCGTGGTACGTGTCGACATGGAGAAGGATGCGATCGGCGCTGATTACAACGACTACCTGACTTTGATCAAAATTGACGGCACCTGGAAGGTGATCGCCAAGGTTTATCACCAGTTCGAGGGGTGAGCATCGCGCGACGAACTGCGGTTGGGTGGGCGAGCACTGGTCGTTTTTCTGGGCCTGGCCGGAAGATTGTTACCCGTTCGCTGGCAACTTAATCCCGCGTCGCGGATCGCCCTGGTGCTGCTTGAGTCAGCCCTTGAGCAGAAACCGGGTGTTCACATCATCACCTCCGTGCGCTGTATTTGAGCCGAGGTTAGCTGTTTCCAAAGTAGATAATTTGAAAGGAGATACACGATGTCGATTGTTGAGTTTTCTGCTGTCTTAGACGGCGATGCAGCACATGTTTGGAGCGTGTTGAAGAAATTTGGCGAGATTCATAAATGGCATCCATCGATTGTCGAAAGCAGTATTGAGGACAACCAACCTGACGGATTGGTTGGTTGTATTCGTAAACTCACACTGGCCGATGGCGCAGTTGTCAGGGAGCGTTTGTTATCGGTCGATGATCGCAATTTAACGTTGTGCTACCGCTTCGAGGAAGCCCCTTTACCGCTTGATAACTATGTCGCCACTGTGAAATTGGCCTCACTTACAGGGCAGTCCAAGACGTTCATCAATTGGTCTGCAAGCTTCGATCTACAAGACCTAAATACCGCTGAAGTCTATCAAGAGTTAATGCTAGGTCTGATCGTCGATGGTCATAATAGTCTTCAGTTATTTCTAATCCGGCATTGAACATTTCACGGCACTAACAACGTCGAGTCTTGGCTAACCGAGCTATCTAAATTTGAATGCAAAAGGGCCCTTGGAAGCTAATGCCAGTCAGCTTAGCTGACTAAGCATTAGCCGAAGCGGGGTGTTGCATTAAGGACGATGCTGTCCGCATATTTTTAAGCGGACGCGATAGCCCTCAACGCCAGGATTTCCATGCGCCGACGTAGCTATTAGTCGAGTGCTCGTCCTCCAGCGTGCAGTTGCTTGATAGTCGTATGGCACAGATCAGTAATATCACCGGTATGATCGTAAGCGTCCGGGCAAGTCACCTACCAGAGCCTCGCGCCACAAGCGATAAGAGCAATCGTGTCCTCGGCTTTTTTAAGCGGACGCAATTACCCTTAACGCTAGGATCACCATGCGCCAACGAAACACTTATTCAAAATCCTTCAAAGCCCAAGTCATACAAGAATGCCAGTGAGTGTCGATCCAGGCACTTCGTGGTCTTGATGGTAGGCATCGTATAAAGACAACATGCGAAGAAGGCAGTCATGATCACGAATCAGCAAGCTGTAACATTGAAAGACCTGGGTTTGCCCGAGAATTATTACTTGTCTGTGAACGGCCAATTGGTCGGCTCAGAAAAGACCTTCGATGTTTTTAACCCAGCAACGGGTCAGGTCATATACAAAGCACCTGATGCTTCGGCAGAGCAATTGGAGGATGCGATTAATGCGGCGGCAGCTGCGTTCAAGCGCTGGTCAATTACCCCGTGGGAGCAGCGTGCTGAGCTAATTGAGGCGTTCGCAGATGCGTTGGAGAAGCGTAAAGAGCAATTGACCACATTGCTCACCTTCGAGCAGGGTAAGCCACTTCACAGTCAAGCTCGTTTTGAGGTGGACTATTCCATCAGTTGGGTGCGGGAGATCGCGAAACGACAGCTCCCAGCTCGTGTTGTAGAGGATACGCCTGAGCATACAGTCGAAGTTCACAACACCCCTTTGGGGATCGTTGGTGCAATTACTCCTTGGAACTACCCGGTACTGCTCGCGCTTTGGAAGATTGCGCCTTGCTTACTGACCGGTAATACGATGGTTGTTAAGCCCTCTCCATATACACCGCTGACCTCGCTGCTCATTGGTGAGATCGCGCAGGACGTGTTCCCCAAGGGGTTTTAAACATTGTTTCAGGCGGTAATCATCTTGGCCAGATCATGACTGAACACCCTGCGATCGCAAAGATCAGTTTCACAGGATCTTCCGCGACCGGGCAAAAAGTGATGGCAAGTGGTGCGAGTAACCTGAAACGGCTGACGCTAGAGCTGGGAGGTAACGATGCTGCGATCGTACTTCCGGATGCAGACTGGCGGCCGCTTGTTAAAACGCTGTTCTGGGCAGCTTTTGGAAACTCGGGGCAGTGGTGTGTGGCCGTTAAACGGCTATATGTGCACTCAAGCATCCACGCCGAATTTACTGCGGCGCTGGTCGACTACGCGAAATCGGTGAAGGTTGGTGATGGCATGAGCCCTGACACGGAGCTGGGCCCGGTTCAGAACCGAATGCAGTATGAAAAGCTGCAGGATCTGCTTCAGGACACTCGTGCGAAAGGATACAAGATCGCAGTAGGCGGTACCGTGGATGCGAGTGCGTCAGGGTACTTTGTTCCCGTGACGATCGTGGACAACCCGCCTGAGTCCAGCCGAATCGTCCAGGAAGAACCTTTCGGCCCGGTGCTCCCCGTCATTGCTTATGACGATGTCGATGAAGTCATCGATCGCGTCAATGCCTCACCCTATGGTTTGGGCGGCTCGGTCTGGGGTAAAGATCGAGATGCCGCAGTTGCTGTCGCCAAGCGAATGGAGACCGGAACTGTTTGGGTTAACGAGATTCATGTCCATGGCGTCGACATGCCTTTCGGTGGGCACAAGCTGTCCGGCCTTGGAGTAGAGAACGGTGTTGAAGGCTTAGCTGGATTTACCAATACGAAAACTTACATGTTCAAAAAGTAAAAAGGATGAACGACTCTGAGCCCCTGGATTTGGCCAGGGGCTTATGGGGCGATATTCACGATCCACCTGTGGCAAGTGCTCGTTATCCGCTTTTAGAGGGGAGCAGGGACATAGATACCGATGCAATTCTTTCTAGTTCTGCCCGTGTGTCTCCACTCAGAGCTTGCATGGCCATGCCTTCTAGTATCGACCGCTGCCTGCACGTTGTAGCCGACGATTCCCGCCGCGCGCCATAATGGCGCTGGCATCTGGATCGGTCAGTGAGACCTGTTTACCCGGCGATTCGTTCAGCTGGATTTCAATCGCCTGAAGCTCCTTTATTTGCGTCTTCAGCTTGGCGATTTTCTCCTCCAGCCGCACGGCTTTTGGCTCCGAAGACGTGGTCTCTTGCCGATCGGCAGCATCGAGTGCTGCCAGGTAACGATTGATGCTCGATTCAATTTCCTCCATTCCCCCGCTTCAGTTTGGCGCTGGTGAAATTACGGTCGCGATTGTTGACTGCTTTGAATTTACTGCCGTCGATGGCGAACAGATTTTCTCCGAATAATCCTAATTGCTGACACAGCGCAACGAACTGGCGTCATATGTCTCGAATGGCCTTTGCTGTTGTCTTTTCGGAAGTTGGCAATGGTCTTGAAGTCTGGCATCTAACGCCCGGTTAGCCACATCAGCTTGACGTCGCGCTGGGCTTCTCGCGTTCTAGGCGTCAGGCGGTGGGACATTGCTCCCGTCGCCTCTATCGCCTTACCGATAGCGTAGAATTTGCCCGCCCGCTATGTAATGCAGCCTTCGACAGGCTGAATCGGCGGTCTCGAAATGCCAGTGGCCATCGCTGAACACCCAGGTGTCGATCAGGGTGTTTTAGTGAACTGAAGGCATTGCTGGACACCTGACAGGCCGTAGCCGGCGTGACTTCAGTGCAAAGGGTTAAAAACTCAGACCATCCGCTCGGCGGGCACGATATGCACGCCGGGCTGGGGCACTAGGGCCGCGTCAAGGAGTGCCCGGGCTATGTTGGCCGCTGGGTTGAGCCGCCAACGTTTGGGCAGCAGCGGCCCCGCTAGCCTCAACATAGCTACCAACAGCCGCTCGCCGAGACGGAATTCGTTGCGATGGCCTCCGATCACGCCAGGGCGCACTAAGGCCAGGCTGTCGAAGCCTAGATCGCGCAAGTCCTGCTCCAGCTCGCCCTTGACCCGGTTGTAGAAAAAGCGTGAGCCGGCGTCGGCGCCGATCGCCGAGTTAAGCACATAGGTCGGCGTGCCCTGGGCGCAGGCAAGCCGCGCCACGGCCAGCGGATAGTCATGGTCGACTTGGCGGAACGCCTCCTGCGAGCCAGCAGTACGAATAGTGGTACCCAGAGTGCAAATCACCGCGTCGGCGCGCCACCAAGGCGCATCTTCATCGAGATGCTGGTAATCGATGCGCGGTGTCGATAGTTTGGCATGGGGCTGCAAGCTGCGCCGCGTCGGCGCCACCACCGCAGCGATCCGCGGGTCGGTCAGCGCCAGTTGGAGCACGTGACGCCCGACCAGGCCAGTGGCACCCACCAGGAGCAGCGTCGTCCCCTCCAGACGTGGATTAGCCTCGCTCATGGACGCGCGAGCCGTTGCACGGACTCGCCCACCGGGGTGTCGCCCTGGGTCAGTTCGATAATCACCCGGTTCACGGCTGGGCGCTCAATGATCTCCAGTAGCGTGGCCGCTACATCCTCGCGCGGCACTTCGTCGTAGGGGATCGCCAAGCCGGTGCGCACCCTGCCGGTGCCGGGGCTTTCGAGCAGCGTGCCTGGCCGCAGAATCACCCAGTCCAAATCGCTTTCGGCCAAGTGCACGTCGGCCAGCTTTTTGACCGCCATATAGTTCTCGAAGGTCTCCGAAACTTGCTTGCCGCGGAACGATTCGGGAAAGGCCGAGACCAGCAAGAAACGCCGGATGCCGGCTTTCTGCGCCGCCATTACCGCTAGCTCCAGGCCAAGGCCATCGATGGCGTTGGTCATCTCCGGGCCGCCCTTGCCGCCGGCACCAGCAGAAAAGACCACCACGTCGCTGCCGGCCATAAGTGCTGCCAGGCCCTCTACATCGAATTCGAGCAGGCTGCCAAGCACCGGGGTAGCGCCCAACGCCTTTAGTTCTTCCGTCTGATCCGGGTTCCGATACAGCGCTAAGGCCCGATGCCCGCGCTTATTCAAATGCTGAGACAGGAGGCGACCGACCTTACCGGCACCGCCCACAATAAATACCTGGGTCATCGTCGATTCCTTTGCTTAGGGTGGGCTTTCGGGGTAGTGCTCACCACTCCGGTCTTAGACGTCGTGGATATAGACCAGGAGGCGCCCGGCATCCAACGATGCGGGCGCGGGCTACCCAAGAGCCGGTTACGGAGCCACGTGGGTGTGGTAGATCTTGCTGACGACAGTCCACTGACCTTCGACCTTCAACAGGTTGAAGAAATCGGTGAAGCAAAAGCCCGAGACGTCATTGGTGTCAATGCGAGCGCTAGCTGCGGTACCCACTATATCGATCCTGACGATTGCGCCGCGGGCTTCAGGCGAGGGGCGGAATGGCGGATTATCGATGGCATCGAACAGCTCTTGAATCGGGCCACCAACCAGCTTGGTGTCTGCGTCAACACCGAAGATTGTTGCTTGCTCGCTGAAAGCGGGCTTCATGATGCTGCTCTTGGCCTGCTTGCAGCCTTCGTTGTACTTATTCAGTACGTCAACGATGGCCTGATATTCCTGCACATAGTTGGGCTTGTTCATGGTGTTGCTCCTGGTTGGTTGAGAGTAGCTTTGAAAAAAGGTGGGGGTATCCGCGGGTGTCGGGGTCAAATCCCGCGATCGCCCTTGGTGTGCAGAGTTAGGGATTCAAACAGCTTGCTCATCGTTCGAACCTTCAACAGTTGATTGACGGATTGCCTGTCGTGCGAAGCGGGCAATGATCCACAGCGCCAACAATGCTGCTACCAGACCGCCCCAGGACAACCAATGCGAATAGGAACTCACAGGCACCTCGCCGCGAATTAGTTGCGCGACATCGGAAACCAGAGACCCAAGATAGGCATAAAGAAAGGTGCCAGGCAGTAGTCCCAACAGGGACGCCAGCGCGAAACTGTGGCCCCTCATACTGCTAGCGCCGAGCGTATAGCTCAGCGGAGCGAACGGCACGATAGAGGACAGCCGAAGCAGGAGTACGATGCGAAAGCCATCTCGGGCTACTGCCTGATCAACTGCCGCTAGTCGAGGTTTCCGGTCGAGATAGCGTCGTGCCCAAGGCCCCGCCATGTAACGCGTAATGAAGAAAGCCAATGTGGCCGACACTACGGCTACTGGTAATACCAGCAATGTGCCCCACAGTGGCCCATACAAAAAACCGGCGATAGCTGTCAGTGGCGAGGCAGGCATGAAGGCCAGCGTGGCCAATAGGTATAGGGTTGCGAACAAAATGGCTCCGTAAGAACCATACGCGCGCAGCACGTCTATCAGTGATGCGACCTGATTCATGACCATATCGATCAAGGCTCCGCCCCTACGGACAGCCCGTGGATACAAGCACCTTTCTTTTGTCGCATACGATTCACTCCTGACCGCTCTCCGTTGCGCACTTGGTACCTGAAGCCATATATACGTAGTGGTCGCTACAGATATCACTATTGTATAGTGACCGCTATAGATGAAGTCAAGCTGGTTGTTAAACACGAGGCTCAACAAACCATGTCGGATATCGGATTTACCCCCCCCTCTACGCGTAACAAAGGGCGTCCTCGTGGCTTTGATCGCGACCAGGCGCTGACCCAGGCCCTCGACGTTTTCTGGCGGCGAGGCTATGAGCTGGCATCGGTGGCCGAGCTATGCACTGCAATGGGAATAAACCCGCCCAGCCTCTATGCGGCCTTCGGCAACAAAGCCAAGCTGTTTCTAGAGGCAGTGGATTTCTACGAGCACCAGTACTGGCATTCGACTTGGCAAGCCCTGGAAGCTGAGCGCGACGTGCATAGCGCAATCGCGAACTTCTTCGATGCGTCGGCTCGCATTCTGCTGTCGCCACAAGCACCTTGCGGCTGCTTGGTGGCAACGGCCGCAGTCAGCGTGTCAGAGGACTCTATCGAAGTTCGAGGGGCTATCGAAGCGCTGCGCCAAGAAGGAAAAGAGTTGTTCGTCAAACGCCTAAAGCGCGCCATCTCGGATGGCCAGCTGCCCGCGCGTACGGAGGTGAAATCATTGGCCGGTGCGCTAAACACCATGCTTGAAGGAATGTCGATTCAGGCACGGGATGGCTTGACGGTCACGCAAATGCGCCGCCTCGCGGCGCATGCCGTGCGCCTACTGCCACCACTGGTGTCTGATGCCGCTGCTATCTAGACGACTGGTCGGGTTCTATGTGTTCTGAACGCACTATGAAGAAACCTGCCGAAGAGATGCGTCAAAACATCATTGACGTTGCTAAAAGGCTAATGACCAACAAAGGCTATACCGCCGTAGGGCTGGCAGAAGTGCTTTGCATCGCTGGCGTACCTAAAAATGTCACGGCGTTACCGACATCTTCGGGCTCACCGAAATCGCGCACAGCGATTTCACGCTGATCAAATTTTTGCGGCTCTTCGCTAGGGTACAGAAGACGGATCTGAGCAGTATTAATAAGGCCAGGCTGGACGCAGTTTACGGTGATGCCGTGCTAACCCAACTGCTCAGACAGACCTTAGTCCATAGGGCCGCAAATTAGGGAAGTGCTTCGTTGACGCAAACCGTTCAAAATCCAGGTCGTTGTGGAGTAGCTGCAACCCGGGGTGACCCTCGTCAGCGTTGCCATCACTCGTGTTCAACGCCAACATCATTCGCAAATTGCTGCTTCTTTATCGGGATCAGTTAGCGCCGGCGCTGCCTGAGTTTGTTCCTTTGAAGGCTTCGCCTATCTCAAAGATTTGCTGACGCGGCTGCCGACGCAGCAAGCGAATGAGATCGTCCAACTGCTGCCTCATTAATGTGAGCCAGCCCATCCAAAACAAAGTCATTAAGGCAATAGAATCTAAAACTAGGCCAGAGATTCAAACTGATCGTCATCGACCGCAGAGCGCCTGAACTCTAAGATCGTACTCTCATGAGCCGCTCCCCATTCCCGCATTGCACTGACCAAAGGCGCAAGTGTGTTGCCTAATTCTGTGAGCGAATACTCGACCTTGGGCGGAACCTCACGATAGATTTCGCGATGGATAATCCTGTCAGTCTCCAGCTCCCTCAGTTGGAGCGTGAGCATCCTCTGAGTTACATCTGGCATTAGCCGTCGCAACTCGTTGAACCGCTTCGTTCCGGACATCAGATGGAACAATATGAGAGATTTCCATTTCCCGCCGATGACATTGACTGTGAACGCAACGGGGCAAGCAAACGCTTCAACCTCACCCTGAGGAATGCATTTCTTCACTGATATCTCCCTAGTATAAAAAATGTGCCTACAGCACAAAAATGTGCGTACTTACGTAATTATTGTGCTTACGCTAGCATAATTCTGTATCGACCACTACGGAATATGCCAGATGAGCTTGTTGCTATCCCCCCATGAAATCAAAGGCCTGAAACTGAAAAACCGGGTCGCCATGTCGCCTATGTGCATGCACATGGCCGCTGATGATGGCTTTGTCACTGACTGGCACCGAGTTCATTACGGTGCTCGGGCTTTAGGTCAGGCGGGGCTGATTTTTCCCGAAACGCTGGCCGTCCACGCCGATGGCCGTATCGGGGCCGGTGACCTCGGCATCTGGAGCGATGAGCACGTTACTGGCTTGAAGGCGCTGACTGAACTGCTTCACAGCTTTGGTGCAAAAGCCGGCGCTCAGATTGGCCATGCGGGGCGCAATGCTGACCTGCCCAATCTCATTCACATCGCACCATCGGCGATTCCGTTCACGGAAACCAGCCCTGTTCCTCGCGAACTCGCGTCTGATGAAATTCCGGGTTTGGTAAAGCTCTATGGCGATGCCGCAAGGCGTGCCAGCGACGCCGGATTCGATGTACTTGAGATCCATGCCGCGCATGGTTACTTGTTGAATGAGTTTCTCTCGCCGCTGGCCAATACGCGCGAGGACGAATATGGCGGTGATGCCAAGCGTCGCTATCGCTTCCTTCGCGAAGTATTGGAGGAAGTCAAAACCCATTGGGGTGATCGTCCGTTATTCGTTCGGATCTCCAGCTCCGATTACACCGAAGGCGGAAACACGCCTGAGTCGTTCCTTGAATATGGTCGCTGGATGAAAGAGCAGGGTGTTGACCTGATCGACTGCAGCTCCGGCGGAATCAAGATGGTCAAGGTACAGACCTACCCGGGGTACCAGGTACCGGCCGCTGAATTACTGCGTAAGGAGTTGCATATTGCTACAGGTGCTGTGGGTGTGATTCAGAGTGGGCGTCAGGCCGAAGAAATCTTGCAAAACGGCCGCGCTGATCTGGTGTTTGTAGGGCGACAAATGCTGCGAGATCCATTCTGGGTTCGCACTGCTGCAGATGATCTGAGGGAAGTCATCAAGATTCCTGAGGCCTACACGCGTTATGGATCTGTCTGGCTTGATACCAAAGCCTGAAGCTTTTTTTGCATAAATCAAATCAGTGATCAATAGCAACCCAATGAAGCAGGAGTAAAAACATGAGCAAACCGACTTACGTACAAGAATACCAAGCCATCACCGAGGTGCTGAACAAGTACATTGAGGGCTGCAAGCAGGCCAAAAGCAGCATCATGAAGCCAGCTTTCAGTGAGCAAGCGACCATGTTTAGCGTCGATGGCGACGGTAAGCTGGCCGGCGGCGCGATTCCAATCCTCTTCGATGGCATCGACACGGGTTTCCGCCCATCTCCTGACGCACCGGCCGCTATAGTCCGCATCGAGGTCGTCGGTACGGCGGCTAGCGCTCGCATCGACGCCAACGACATGTCAGGCATCTCCTTCACCGACTTTTTCCATCTTTTGAAAGTCGATGGCAAGTGGACGGTAGTCAGCAAGATCTTCCACACCCACGTCGCGCCTTGAACCTCTGTCCTCCTTGGGGACGCGGGGGGATGAGGCTTCCCAGCATGCCTGCTGTGTTTTTGTTTGCAGACGAGCGGCGCTGGAACTGTGCGTCCGACACACGACCTGGAAGACGTTGTCTTCCACTGCCTGAGTGAGGACGCAACAAAAATATGAAGTAGCTCGCTATTTGAAACGATGCACACACTCAGGTAATACAAAGGAAAGATCATGAAAACCCTCACCTCCGCTCTCGCCCTCACCGCCGCGACCCTGTCCCTTGGTAGTGCTTTTGCAGCCAGCCAGCCCGGCGTTGAACACAACACCGCAAAATTCTTGCAATCCCTTGAAGGCGGTAAGACGCTCGACTCCATGACGCCGGCCGATGCCCGCGCCGCGCTGGTAGCTGCCCAGGCTGCTCCCCAAGTGGCCTTGCCGGCAGCTGATGTCAGCGAGATGACGATCCGCGTCAACGGTAGCGACCTGAAGCTGACCATCGTTCGCCCTGTCGGCAGCAAACAGAAAACACTACCCGCGTTCATGTACTTCCACGGCGGCGGCTGGGTGTTGGGCGACTTCCAGACCCACGAACGGCTGGTGCGTGACCTGGTCGTAGGCTCGGGCGCGGTGGCGGTCTTCGTCAACTACACCCTCTCGCCTGAGGCGGGATACGGCGTCGCCATCGAGCAAGCCTATGCTGCGACAAAATGGGTGGCCGAACATGGCAAGGAGATCAACGTAGACGGCAAACGCCTCGCCGTAGCTGGCAACAGCGCAGGCGGGAACATTGCCGCCGTGGTTGCCTTGATGGCCAACGAGAAGGGTGAACCAACACTGAGTTCGCAAGTGTTGCTGTGTCCGGTGACAGATGCCAACTTCGACACTGCGTCGTACAAGGAGTTTGCCAACGGCTATTTCCTGACGAAGGACATGATGGTGTGGTTCTGGGACAATTACACACCCGACGCAGAGGCACGCAAACAGATTTACGCTTCTCCACTGCAGGCCACGGGCGAACAGTTGAAGGGCCTGCCGCCTACGCTGATCCAAACTGCCGAATTCGATGTCCTGCGCGATGAAGCTGAAGCTTACGGCCGCAAGCTCGACGCTGCAGGTGTACCAGTGAAGACGGTTCGCTACAACGGCATGATTCACGATTTCGGGCTGTCGAACGCGTTCAGCCATCTGCCGACGCCGCGCAGCGCGATTGCGCAGGCATCTCAGGAACTCAAGACCAACCTGAGCAAGTAATTTCAAAAACAAAGAGTCCGCAGGTCTCGGTGAAACTGCGGAATTCTTTATTGAAAAAACATCGTTAATTTCATTGCGAAGCTACAGTAGCACCAAAGTTTTTCGGAACACCTGCTGCGCTTTTTGCAATTGAGCATAAATCAATAATCGCAATCCTTATTAAATTAAGAGTGAATAAATGAAAATTACTTCTATCAAGAGTTTGTTTTTTGTGGCCCTAATTTCGAGCTTGGGCGCGATTGCTCAAGCAGCTAACCTATCGAGTGACCAACAAGTCAGTAGTAAAACAGTGAGCAAACCTACGTACGTAGAAGAATACCAAGCTATCACTGAGGTGCTTAGCAAGTATATTGAGGGTTGCAAGCAGGCTAAGAGCAGTATCATGAAGCCCGCTTTCAACGAACATGCAACGATGTACAGCGTCGGCGCCGATGGCAAGCTGGCAGGCGGCGCGATTCCAATCCTGTTCGATGGGATCGACAAGGGTTTCCGTCCATCTCCTGACGCACAGGCCGCTATAGTCCGCATCGAGATCGTCGGTACCGCGGCTAGCGCTCGCATCGACGCTAACGACATGTCAGGTATCTCTTTCACTGACTTCTTCCATCTGCTGAAAGTCGAAGGTAAGTGGACTGTGGTTAGCAAGATTTTCCAAACGCATATAGCGCCTTAATTACTTGAGCCGTCCGGCGGCTTTGTGCTCGACTATCTAGGGCTTCTGCGCTGGAACCCTTCGATCACAGCCATCGACTTTAGTTAGTGGAGTCGGTATTCAACCGCCGGATGACCCAGTCCTTTCTTGACCTTACGAAATTTTGATTACTACTTTACCAAAGGCGCCTCTGGCCAAGTGCTCATACGCTTGGCGTGCTTGATCAAATGGATACACGTGGTCGATTACCGGGCGAATCTTGTGCTCATTCAAGAATTCGTTCATGCGATCAAATGAGGAGCGAGGAGCAACGGCGATGCCACGAATCGTTGTTTGCCGGAAGATCAAAGGCATCAGGTTCAGCGCAGAGGTTTGGCCGGTCAGGAAGCCGATCTGTGCGATACGTCCACCTGCCTTTGTCGCTGCAACCGATTGATTGATGCCATCCCCGCCTGCCACATCCAGCAGGAGATCGACCCCCTTGCCGTCAGTGAGCTTTAGTACTTCCTCTGCCCACTCAGGGCTAGTGCGATAATTTACACCCGCAACAGCACCCAGTTTTTTCACTGCTTGCAGATTGTCATCTCGACTGGAGGTGACGATAACTTTGGCGCCAAGTGCCGTTGCAATTTGTGCTGCGAAAACAGAAACACCCCCTGAGCCCTGAACCAAAACGGTTTGGCCTGCCTCGATCTGGCCGAAATCAACGAGCGCATACCATGCCGTCAGAGCAGCAATTGGAAGGGTCGCAGCCTCCTCATCTGACATGTTGTCGGGAGCACGTACCGCGCTGTCTTCATGGATAATCATGTACTCCGCCAGCCCGCCCGGCAATGGCGAGCCAAAGCAGTAGTTAGGCTCATCTGGCCCTGGCATGCCATCCAACCAACGTGAGTAAAGGTGTGAGTTAACTCGATCTCCGATAGAGAAGCGGCTGACGCCATCACCGACTGCTACGACAGTACCTGCTGCGTCGCTTACAGGGATTAGCGGCTTGGGCACCATATGAGGCTCATAGATGCCGTCAACGATAGCCTTATCTCGGAAGTTGAGCGATACAGCCCCCACTTTTACCAGCAGTTCTCCAGCTTTGGGCACGGGTGTCTCAGCTTCCCCCTGCACAAGATTGTCCAATCCGAAATCTTTCAGAAGCCACGCTTTCATTTTCAGTCTCCAGCAATTTTGAATGTGCAGGGGAGGAAAGCTCCTCCCTTACGCTGAGGACATTGTTGAGATTTCGCGGCACTAGATAAATGTGCAGAAACCAACAGGATTGTTATCCTGATCAGCAACAATCATCCAGTTATCATGTTTCCCGAGAAAGAGACTTATGGAGCTTCTACAGTCGATGCAGGTATTCGCCAAGCTGGCTGAGTTGGGAAGCTTCACCAAAGTCGCGGAGGCAATGCAGGCAGGACGCCCGCACGTCACACGCACCATTCAGGATCTGGAAGCTTCGCTGGGTGTCCGCCTGTTCCAACGCACTACCCGTAAAGTGAAACTGACTGCTGAGGGCGAGCGATTTTATGAGCGTGTCAAAGAGATTTTGGCAACAATCGCAGAAGCCACTTCCATGTTCGACCGTAGTGGATCGACGTTGCGGGGACGGCTTCGCATTGACATCCCCACTGCATTTTCCCAGCACAGCTTCATGGAAAACCTGAGAAAGTTTACGGAGACATTTCCCGAAATCGAGCTTTCATTGGGCGTGACCGACCGTGCGGTAGATCTCGTAGCCGAGGGCATCGACTGTGCATTGCGAATCGGTGACCTCCCGGACTCAAGCATGGTAGCTAGAGAAATTGGTACCGCCACCATGGTGACCTGTGCGTCTCCAGGTTATCTCCAAGCTTGCGGGCCACTAAGAACCCTAAACGATCTATCAGACCACCGATGTGTCAGCTTCCTTTCTGGTCAGAATAACAGACCGCTGCCTTGGCATTTTTCGGTAGACGGTGAAGATCGTCCACATACGCCTCATGGTGGTATCACTGTGAATGAGTCGAATGCCTACGTTCAATGCGGTGTTGCAGGTTTCGGCATTGTTCAAGCCCCGGGAATTACCGTTGAGACTTTCCTCGCAAGCGGAGAACTGGTTGAAGTGCTCAGGGCATTTCGTCCAAAGCCTCGCCTGGTTTCCGTGCTGTACCCAAGCAGAACGCATCTTGCACCTCAGGTGGATGCGTTTGTGGATTGGTTAAAGGATCATTTTCCAGTGCTACACCCTAGCTGGTTCAAATCTCACTAAGCTGCAGTCGTATGCCGACTCGGCATAGAGATAGGTTTTTGCCGTAAAATGTGTTGGGCGTACGATCATCAACTACCGTGTACCGGGCAGCAATCGACCCAATCGTTTCCTCACAGTCTTGAGAAATACATTGGCAATACAAATGCGGAAGTAATGGAAAGCAGAACACGGCTCTGCGACCGTCGAGTCCTGGCTGACCAAGTGATTTTTTGTTGAGTACAAAGGGCCCTTCGAAGGCTAATGCCAGTCAGTTAAGCTGACTGGCATTTTTCTTTCTGATCGGATATTTCGGTGATTTGAGCCTTATGGCGCGGGGATAAATGCGCTCTTCCCGTCGATGCGGCAGAACATAATGCGGGGCAGAGGCGTGCAGCTCGGCCAGATATTTGGGGATGTTCCCGGAACGGTCGGCCGAAACGCTGTTGATAAACCCTAAAATTGCCCAAGTACACGCGGTAAAGCTCATTTCGCACGGGTTAATACCCGGACAATGACGGCTCCTTTCCACCATCTGCTAGCGCAACAAGTTGTAGCCCAGCAACACGCCCCACAACTCTTGCTCGATCATCTCGGGCGTCTTGCTGCGCAGCGTATAACTGCTGTTGAGCAGCGTCTGTTTCATCTCCCGAAACCCTAGTTCGATCTCCCATCGCTGGCTGTACAGCTCGACGATCTCGTCGGATGGAAAGCGCAGCGGGTCGGCCATCGACGTCAGGATCTGACACACCTTGCCTTTGACGGTTTTGCTCAGGAGTCGCGCGGTCAGGCGCTCCGGCAGCCCCGGCCATTGCTTGCGGGCCTGCGGCGAAGTGCTCAACGAGACCACAGCGTCCTGGCGCCCCAAGCGCTGAGTCACTTCGTACTGCGCACCTTTGCGCAGTGGCATCAGCCAATGGCGCTCGGTGCCGGCTTGCTGCCACTGGTGCAGCAAACCCAGGGAATAAAAGCCGCGATCGAACAGGGTCAACGAGTGATCGGGCGTGGTTTCGATCAGTTGTTCCGCCAGCTTCATTTCGCTGCTGCGGTAGCCGCCAAACGCACTGCCGATCAGCAAGTGGCGGGTCAACTCCCTTTGGCAGACCATGCGCACCTGAGGAAAACCAGTGTCGCCATGCTGGTTGCTGGCGGAGTCGTAACGCGCACGGTTTTCGGGGGTATCGGGTGTTCGCCAGACGACGCCGTCGACACCCAGTAAGCGCAAACCGGCCCAAGTCGGATGACCGGCCGCCTCATGCCAACTTTTCTGAATCAGATCGAAGACCTGTCGTACAGCTTCGCTGCCTAATCGCTGACAGGCCTGGACTACGGCGCTGGGCGCCACCAGCGGACGTTGTCCCGGCAGCATGATGATCATGCGGCTGACCACATCCCAGGCCGACATGCGGCGAAAGAACGCCATGGAGATCACGCACCAAAGCATCATTTCCAGCGGCAAACGCCGCTTGCGCAGGGTCGCCACGCCGGCCTGTTCAAGTGCCTGCTCGACCAAAGATGGATCGAGTAAAGAATCCAGTCCCTCGATTGAGTTAGGGGTGGAGGCGATATTGTGGGTCAGTTCCAGGGCCCGAGCGAGACGCATAAAAAAATCCGATGCCAGTACAGGCATCGGATTTTGATTTCTTGCGGCCAAAGGTCAAGCAAGAGGGCTTAACTGATCGGCATTACCCTTCGAAGGCCCTTTTTATTTGCAGTTTATCGACGTCAGCGACCAAATCCTCAACCGGCGTTTCCGGCTATCTGCTACACCTCCATTCGTGTGCTTC
Source organism: Pseudomonas sp. PMCC200344 (assembly GCF_030053095.1). Taxonomy (NCBI): domain Bacteria; kingdom Pseudomonadati; phylum Pseudomonadota; class Gammaproteobacteria; order Pseudomonadales; family Pseudomonadaceae; genus Pseudomonas; species Pseudomonas sp. PMCC200344. The sequence goes on from NZ_CP125618.1 coordinate 2,857,818, forward strand.
TCGCAAACCTTCAACAGAGGCAAGGATGATGAATTCAAGCTGGGCAGATCAGGTGGCGCTTGTGAGTGGAGCGGGCAGTGAGCTTGGAATCGGTATGGCTATTGCCCATCGTCTTGGGGCTCAAGGGGCCAAGCTGATCGTCACGGCAAGCAGCGCACGCATCAATGAGCGGGTTGCGGAGTTACGCGCCGCCGGCTTCGAAGCAGAGGGTCGACCGGTAGACTTAACTCAGGAAACTCAGGTTAGAGAGTTCGTCGCTTGGGCTGAGGCCGTCTGGGGCCGCATCGATATTCTTGTAAATAATGCCGGTATGGCGATGCAAGGGAGTCCAGAACCGTTCGCCGAGTTCACGAGTACGAGCCTCGAAACTTGGAATCTTTCCATCGCTAGAAATCTGACAACTGCGTTCCTGTTAACTCAAGGGGTGTTGCCTGGGATGCGGGCTAGAGGATATGGCCGCATAGTGAACATCAGCTCAACCACAGGCACACGAGCCAGTAATCCAGGAGAGGCTGCTTATAGTGCGGCAAAGGCGGGAATGGTAGGCATGAACATGAGCCTTGCCCTTGAGGTTGCTCAACTTGGTATCACGGTGAATTCAGTTGCCCCAGGTTGGATTACTACAGGATCGAGCACTTCCGATGAATCCCGAGCAGCACGCTCTACACCTATTGGAAGGGCGGGGCGGCCAGAGGAAGTGGCCGCTGCGGTTGCGTTCTTGGCTTCACCTGAAGCGAGTTACGTCACAGGAGAATTACTCGTAGTGGACGGTGGTAATTGTTTGGTTGAGAACAAGTCAAAATAAGATCCTCACGAAAATTTTCTCAACTAAACACGATGCACTAAGCCCGAAATGAGCTCTTAAATGCTTTGGCTACCTGAGTCGAGCCTTCAACAGGGGCCAATTTCAGCAGAAATACAAAAACAGTTCGTGCTATTGAAACACCGACGCAACATTCCGACTTTATGATTCGCGTCACCGATAACTGTAGAGGTGATAGATGAATCGGTCATCAAGAAGCATGCGCAAACTGCTCGACTCCGTCGCCACTAACAATGAGGTAGCGGCGCTCGATATGATGCGTGCTGCTGAGCAGCTCCAAGATGAGGTGCTGCGCCAGCGGTTGCTCAATATGATCCATCGGCTCAACCAAGACGCCAATGACTTGCGAATGGCGCGGGACGATATCCAGGGCGGAGCCATAAAGCTCGCGTGATCGGTCTCGGTAACGTTTCTTAGTCTGTATGCCGCACTGGTCTCTTGGGCCAAGGGCGTGTTGGCCCGTCCCGAGCTATCCCGGTGGGTTAGCCGGGTAGTTGGGTCGACGTTCATCTGCTTCGGAGCAGCCATCCTGACCATGCGACAGGCTGCATAAGAGGAGGGCGGCTAGATACCATTCCCGCAGCACAGGCGCCAAAACATCACCACTGATTTGATGCAGAGCCTGCCTCTTTCAAGCCAGGGTAATCATCGAGCGCAAGGCTAGACTCACCATCGTCCATTGGCTCGCGCACTGATTTATGTATCACTCCGGCTTCAGCATCTGCACGCATCTGATCGAGCTCCCTGTGAAATGCCTTGTCCTGAACCGTGGGCTTACTGGTGTATGGCTTTCGTTCGGGGTCAGGCTGTGCTGCATAAGTCGTTACCGCGTCAGGGTCATGCTGTAGCTTTTCTTGAACTTGCGATTCCAGCATCGCACGTAGCGCGTCTTTGTCGGGCCGAGTCAGCAATTTGTTACTCCTATTAGGAAACCAGGCACCCAGTAATCGACTGAGCCAGTGGCCAGTTGGGGAACATCCAATCGATCGTGTCGAAAATCTGGGCTGCAGATACAGCCACAGGATTTCAGGTCGAAGAGAAGAGGCGGATCATCAATTTCTTCCAACACGGCGATCGTGTCAAATTGGGCACATGCCTGGGATGATTTCGTAATCGACAGGAACGCTGGACGTCTTACTCATGGACTTATGTATGGCTGCTTGGTGTACGTAAGGATATGCTGCCCCCGACTTCATATATGCCAATAAAACCAACTCACAGTGACGTTATGAGCCAATCAGAGACGCGTGCGACTGCCCTAACGCTGTATCCAGAGGACTCCCGCGAGGCGGCGGCTCTGCTGAAGCAGGCCGTACCACTGATGGTGCGTCACAACATTCCACCAAATCCCGTGCACTATGCTCTCTGGTACACCTACAGCAAAGGTCAGGAGCCAGAGCTTAATCGCCATCTGGACAGGGTGGTCAAAGACTTCGACTGTTTCCCTCCAGAATCCGCTACGAAGCTTTTTCGCGACTACATCATTCGTGACGAATTGGAGGAGGCGCGCGTAGGGCAACAACAAGCGATCAATCTGGTTGACGACATGGAGCGTAATGTCTCGCGTAGCGTGAATGGCAGTTCCAACTTTCAAGCCAGTCTTGGCCATTGCATGGAAATGCTCGCGGAGCCGGTCGACCAAAGGTTGCCCGCCATTCTGAGCGAGCTGCAACAGAGCACCCAGGTCATGCAGGATCAGCAAGAGCTTTTCCTCTCCCAGCTGCACTCAGCGCAAAATGAAATCAAGAGTCTGAGAGACAAGCTCGAGCGAGCCCAGCTGGCTGCATCTTTGGATGGTCTGACTAAGGTGTTGAACCGAGCTACCTTCACTCGCTTGCTGGAGCATGCATTGATCAACGCTCCTCATGGGGTGGCATTGGTCATGTTGGATATCGATCATTTCAAGCAGTTCAATGACCGGTATGGCCATCCTTTGGGCGACCGCGTACTTGAGCATGTTGGTCAGGTGTTGCGGAACTCAATCCCGCCTCAGGCCCTGGCGGCACGCTATGGCGGTGAAGAGTTCTGTGTAGTCCTGCAAGAGTGTTTTGATCTCACCAGTGCTCATACTTTTGCTGAGCAACTGCGCCTAAAAATTCAGGCGCTGCGGATCAAGGTTCGTGGCACGGATGAGGTGCTAGACACTGTAACTGCGTCCTTTGGTGTCACCCTCGCCAAAGCTGGTGACGATGTGGAAAGCCTTCTGACTCGTGCCGATGATGCGCTCTATCGAGCCAAGCGTAGCGGGCGCAACCGAGTGAACTGAAACTGGTGTTCGGACTCTTGCTGCAACCACATAGCCCCACAGGATATGGTGGAACGGGACGTCGCGGCTGCGATGGAGTGGATGAGCTCGCCGGTTCGTGGGCTTGGCTCGATTTATGCGGAAGCAACCGATCGATTTCACTCGCCCGCTGCGTCGGCAGGCGCGTGAGGACGTCCTTCAAATAAGCATACGGATCATGCCCGTTGAGCCGCGCCGACTGGATCAAGCTCATGATCGCCGCCGCCCGTTTGCCGCTGCGTAGCGAACCTGCAAAGAGCCAGTTTTTGCGACCCAACGCCCATGGTCGGATTTGGTTTTCGCACCAATTATTGTCAATGGGTACGGCCCCGTCATCGAGGTAGCGCGACAGCGCCGTCCAGCGTTTGAGGCTGTAATCCAGAGCTTTGCTTATCGCCGAGCCGTCGTGCACGATCTGGCGCTGGGCGATCATCCAGGCATGCAGAGCATCCATCACCGGTACAGCTTTTTCTTGCCGTATTCGGCGGCGTAAATCCGGTTCAAGGTTGCGGGCTTCGCTCTCGATTTCGTAAAGCAACTGGATGTAGCGCAAGGCCTGTTCGGCGAGCTGGCTCTTGTTGGTGGCGTGCAGTTCGAAGAACTTGCGCCGTGCATGGGCCATGCAGCCGATCTCGGTGACGCCGAGTTCAAAGCTGGCCTTGTAGCCGCCAAAATCATCACAGACCAGCTTGCCTTTCCAGTTTCGCAGGAAGCTGCGTGCATGCTCTCCGGCGCGGCTCGGGCTGAAGTCGTAAACGACCGCCGCCAAGTCCGAGAACTGGCTGGTGGCGTAGGCCCAGACATACGCGCGATGGGTTTTCTTTGCGCCCGGCGTAAGCATCTGCACCGGTGTTTCATCGGCATGGATTACGCCATGTTCGAGAACAGCATCGCGCAGGGCATCGAGCAGCGGCTGCAACTGCACACCACAGTTGCCGACCCATTGCGCCAAGGTCGAGCGGGCGATGACCAGACCGGCCCGACCAAAAATCGACTACTGACGATAGAGCGGTAAATGGTCGGCGAACTTTGCGATCATCACGTGGGCTAGCAGGCCGGCGGTCGGGATGCCCTTGTCGATGACCTGCGCCGGAACCGGTGCCTGGATCAGCGTTTCGCACTGGCCGCAGACCCACTTGCCACGGATATGACGCTCGACGGTGAACACGCCTGGCGTGTAGTCGAGTTTCTCGCTGACATCCTCGCCGATACGCTTGAGGGCGCAGCCGCACTGGCAGTGGCTGTTGTCGGGTTCGTGGTGGATCAGGGTGCGCGGAAACTGCGGCGGCAAGGCGGTACGCTTGGGTTTTTGCCGAGCCTCGGTCGAAACGGGAGCGGGTTGTAGCGCTTCAAGTTCGGCTTCGATGGCTGCGATGTCAGTGTCGATCAGGTCGTCAAGCAGGCTGGCCTGATCCGGGCTCAGTTGCTCGCTGCGCTTGGCAAACTTGAAGCGCTTGAGCTGCGCGATCTCGTGGGCCAGTTTCTCGTTGACCGTTTTGTGATGGTGGATTTGCTTACCCATCGTCTCGACTTTCTGATCGAGATTCTCGACACGCCGCATCAACTGCGCCGCCAGAGCGCGCAGTTGTTCAGGGGTTAGTTGGTCGAGGTTTGGAAGCGAAGTCATGCCGCCGATTTTGCCAGAGCAAGGCTACACCAGCGATAGACTCATCGGACAATTGCACGGCCAGGCTGGCCATGGCAAGCGTCACACGATGGAAATCGCGCCGCTTGGCCCAACTCTTTGCCAAGGCAAACCCAGCACCAGGGCATGCAGTTGTTCGGCACCTAATTCCATCTGAGAGCCGTGTCGAGAACCCGGCCAGAAGAACTTGCCTTGATGCAGGCGGCGCGCCGCCAGCCAAATACCCAACCCGTCGTGCACCAGCACTTTCATGCGATTGGCGCGGCGGTTGGCAAACAAATAAGCACAGTGCGGCTGCGCCGCACCGAACACGGCGACCACACGCGCCAGCGCGGTTTCGGTGCCGGCGCGCATGTCCATGGGCTCGGTGGCGAGCCAGATGGCGTCGATGCGGATCATCGCAACAGGTCTCGAAGAACGGTCGCACAGGCAGCCGCGCTGTCGGTCGGCCAGTTCACTTTGACGTGGGATTTCGAGGCAGATCATGGCCGGGGTGAAATCCGATCGTGACGCTGGCGACGGTAATGCCACCGGGATAAAGGCAGGTTGCAGGGCGACACTTTTCTGCGACTGTAGCCGAATCCACTTATGGACGAGGTTCGCGTTGAGACTGTGGCTCAGCGCGACGCTGGCGATCGAAGCGCCGGGCTGGGCACACTCTTGAATGACCTGGGCTTTGAAGGATTTGGAGTAGGAACGGCGTTGTGGCTGCATGAAATACCCGCTTAAAAGGCTAGAACTGGTGCCCACTTAAATTTAAGTGCACACCATGTCTTGGCTTTGCGGGGCTGGGTAGATGACTTGGCCGGACGCATACTTCTAATACCCGTAGTAGAAATGTAATACGCGAAGAACTCTCGCACAATTTGTGCAGACCTCTGTAAATCGCTGCGGCTTTGGAATCTAACAGTCGTGCCGTCAATAGAACGACAGAACAGTCGCCACTTTTCGTTGAATTTCCATTCTGAAAACGGGGCTAGGGGAGTTGATACAAATTTACTGTGACGTGTTTGTGAACACCACGCATCTGGCGGCTGCTTCAGAAAATTGATGAAATTACAAAACTCCGAGTGATCCCAGTCCAGAAGTGAGATGCCATTCAGGTATCTCCAGTTGAGCATTTTCTCCGCGACTCTGGTCACCAAATCGTAAAGTTCCCTCGCACGGGAAGGCGGCCAATTGTGAGCGGCCGCCTCCAAAAATCTTGTGCAGTACCACAGGCTGAGGGAAGGCAGCTTGACGGGATCGAGCTCTTCTAGCCGACAACAAATATTGTGATTCTCAGGACTATCAGCGTGCCAATGTTTGTACGGCGGAAACAAAGGGATAGGGACAAACGGAGCAGTGATAAATTCTCTCCGCGAGCTAGACGCTAACAGCGTGGTTTTGTGCTCGCCAATTGCTTACGAATCGCACGCTATGATTTCTATCGGCGCAACGTGATCATCGAAAAATTGGCTGAACACCGGTTTGTGAACCTATAGCTAAGACTTTAGATCAGGGAAGGCCGCCATATTCATGATTTCGCTAGGGTTCGGTGGTTTGCGAAATTCCGTTCGTAGGTAAGTGGAAACAGACATTTGGTAAAAGTTCCGTCCTGACACATTATTATACAGAGCAGGTCGTTTCGCTGGGTGTTGCGTTTCAGTTCATACCTTTGACACCCGCTTTTCCTAGGCCTGTGAGTTTAATTCGTCGCCTCCAATGAAAAAGCTATGTTGCTCGTCTTAGTCCGCACCCTGTTGCAAATAATTTGTTACACATTGAGCGATCCAATCAAGCCGGAGATCTGTTTTTCACCTTTGAAGCAAACTCAATTAAGCTCAGCAGCAAAATTGAAAGAGACGCCAAAAAATGGAATTTCCTGGGTTAACTCGGCAGTTGCTAATTGACCCTGAGCTTTGGAGTATGACTCGATCAGGTGCACGGGCTGGTCGGGGTTTTCGGTATCAAGACGCAGTAACCGCTTGGCTTGCCTCATTGGCGTGGAGTGGCGAAGCCACTTGGACGCGGCTCATTCCGGAAGGGGTCGACGACCTTACCTTGCACGGACCTGAGCTTGAGTTTAGAGCCCAGCTCAAGGCCAGGCATGATCCTCAGGGTGTCTTCTCCCAATCTGAGACGGCAAAACACCTTGCCAAAAGCGCTAAGGATCTCCCGCTCGACTGGCGTGAATCCAATCGGGTGAGACTAGCACTGGTGCTAGAGCGACCGCTTGAGGGTATTCAACCTACAGGTTGGATCGTAACGCTTGCGGAAAGTGGCCAAGATCTGACGAAATTCGAAAAGCTTTTGGCAGAGGCATTAGGGCAACCCGAGAGTGGTATCGTCGAGGCTTTACTAGCACGCACCCACTTGGTGATTGAGCCCGACCCGCTAGATCGTGGCTGCACTGCTCTCTCCAGTACATCACTACCGCCTGCGGGTGTGCGGCTAGTTCTCCAACAACTTCGCGAACAGGCTGGGAAAGCATCTGATTCCAACTACTTAGCATCGAGCGACAAGCCAGAGACGTTGGGTCGCAGCGATGTACAGATGCGTATCGATGGAGTTCAAGGGATTATTGATCCTATCGGCTACGTTGCTTTGACTGCTGGCCTAGCTGAGATCGCAAACTTCAGCGAACCGATGCCATCTGGTGCCTTCTATCGAGGTGTCAACGTAGTTCCGGGGCACGTTGGTGCTGGTCTAGTATTCGCTCGACCGGAGTTGATGGCAGACATTTTAACCGGCCTTGAGGCAAAGCGATTTGCTTTGATCGCGGGACCTTCTGGTGCTGGAAAATCAGCTCTTGCCTGGTTGTCCGCTCACCATACGCGTCATGCAGTGCGTTGGTATCGCATTCGGGAGTTGCAGGTTGCCGACGTAGCAAAACTCATTCAGCTCGCCAAACTATTAGAAGCGAGTCCTGCGCGCCCCGTAGGCTTCGTTGTTGACGATGTGGGCCGGCAGGAGACGTCGGGTTGGGACTCGCTCGTTCGGGAGGTAGAGGCTCAGGCAGGTCTGCTTGCCATTGGAACGGTGAGAGAGGAGGACATCTTTCTTTTGTCATCCGCGGCTCGTACTCCGACGATCCGGCCCAAGCTGGATGAGAGTCTGGCATTCGGAATATGGAAAGCTCTGCAAACGTCCGGCTCAGTGGTTTTCAGTCACTGGCAAGAGCCATTTGAGCTAAGTAACGGTTTGCTTCTCGAGTACACCCACTTACTAACTGCCGGGGAGCGGCTAGAGGAGACGATTCGTGAGCAGGTGCGTCGTCGTCTTGCTGAAGACCGGGGCGATGAGCTGATGATTCTAAGGACCATTTCCTTCGCTGCTGCTCAAGGGGCAGCTGTAGACCCAGTTCGGCTTCGAATACTTTCTGGAATGGATGAGCCTCGCTTTGCAAAGTTGCTTCAGCGACTGGTCGATGAGCATGCGGTGCGGGCCAGGCCTGATGGTGCACTCATGGGGCTGCACGAGATCCGCTCGACATATCTTGACGTAGCCATCCGTGAGCTTCTCGGTGAAGCTAGAAGTCGGGCAGTCACAGCGGCAGCTGAAACCCTTGCGAGCGATACTTTCGCGGCGTTCATCGTTCGGGTGCTGCGACGATGGCCTGAAGAGGAAAAAGCCATTTTGGAGGGGCTCGTCGCTCGGCTAAAGACAGAAGACGGGCGGTGCTGGACGCCAGTTCTTCATGGCCTCGGACTCGCAACCGCGGATCGAGTTGCAGAAAAATGGTTGGAAATTTCTCGTTCAGTAGATATTGATGACCGCTTAAGCGGGTTCACTTTTATGTTTACTCTCGCGAGCGTGGATTTCGGCGACGAACCGTTGTTCGCCAAACCGAAGATAGCGCATGCCTCCTTCTCGAAAGTCGATGTCGTAGATCTTCGTAATACTTTGATCAAGATGGCAGCAAGCGCTTGGCCTGCCCAATTAAGTGTTAGCGAGGCAGCCGAGCTGGCAGCGACCTTATTACCAATTGTCGGTTGCAAATCACCGCCGTCTATCAAGTGCATTCCAAGTGGAGACTTGACTAATACCTCCTTGGAAGACCTTCTAGCTCTTCTAATCACTTTAAGAGAAGTAGATTTAGATGCTGCACGAGCTGTCATTGAGATGTGCGGAGGCACGTCCGCTCTAATAAATCGCTTGTACCGTGAGACACCTTGGGTAACTTGCCCTGAAATCGGGGAGTCTGATGGCAAGCTCAGTGTGACTGGGTACGTTCGTTTCGTTCATTCTGAGGTTCAGTCAGACCTGAATGAGGAGGTCGTACGTTTATGCACGGCCATGAGCGCTGTGGTACCTGATGCCGAGCTCCTTATTTCAGACGCGATCTTCTGCGACGGCCATCCCGTTGGGTATGGAGCGCACTCTCAGAACACCAAACGAATGCCTCGCCATGCCGTCATAGCTCCGATACGAATTGCCTGGAACCAGGCTCAAATTCGAGCGATCAACCGATTGGTAGCTGCTCCCACCGAGACCCAGCGCACAACAGACTTAGCCGTTGCAATCAATGAACTTGGAGTAAAGCTGAGGGAGGCGGGGGATTTCTACTGTCGGATGGAAATCCCAGGAGCGAAGTGGAAAATGCTTCTGCAGATTCGAGATTGGCTAACAACGTTCATTCAACCTCCGAGTATTAGTGAGTCAATCTCCGGGCCTCTAGCACCAGGTAAGTCGAATGATGGTGACAAACTTCATGACTTTGTTACAGGTCTGCAACGACTGATGACTGAACTGACTGATGGAGTTTCGGAAAAGCCCAACCTAATGGCTGCTCGGACAGCTAGCTTGGTGCGCGACGCGGAGTTATTGCATCGCCCAGAGTTATGGCGCATGACCAGCGAGCCCCCCCTGGAAATGTTGGTTCAAATAGCCGAGACGCTTCGGCAGATACGCGCGGTACTTGCCGACGCTGCTATGAATCCGGATCAGCGCCGCGTTTCTGCAAGCCGCTTTCGTACCATGAGTCGTCGGCACTCAGTTCTACATCGCGCTGCGAATGATGCGTTTCAAAGGGCTGACTCATTGACATCCGCTCGCCGAGAACAGATACGGCTCGCTATGGCGGACAAAGGGTTAGACGTCGAAGTGTATTCGCGTAGACAATCTAAAAGCAGTGGCGCTCAATGGCCTGATGCTGAGTTTGCTGTTCTCTTGAAGGTAGAGACGCTTTTTGATTGGTTAACCACGGAAGAAGCTTTCTCCGCAGTGGCAGCTGCACTATCAAACAACGCAACGATTAGCTATGGAGCGGTAATCAATGGGTGCTTATCTCCTATTGGCATGACTTTCATACTTTCGCTATTCCCTGACGCCACGTTCGCTGACAAATGGAAAGACAGCTTGCCGTACCCCCCGATAATTGATGATGATTTGAAGTCTTATGATGAGGCGCTGGATGCCATCAGTGCTATGTCGGCAGCTTGCGCAGAATCAGGGCGTGAGATGAATGCCAAAGAACTTGAATTTGTAACGAGCCTGATGGAGCGATACCGACACAGTATGGAGTGCATCGCGACGAAGCTAGAAGATACTGCAGATGATGTGCTTATCGACGCAGCAGGTTCTCTTAGTCGTATATTCAGTCGCTTTCAGAATGAACTGGAAAATGAAGTGGACGTAAGATTGGCTTCTGATTTATCAGCCGGTCTACGCGGAACCATAACGGATCTGACGTGGGAAGTTTTACATATTCGCTTAGCCCTTATGGAACGTGCTGCCTTTCGATAAGGTAGCGTGAAAAGGCTAATCGCGCGCTCTTGTGAATGGACTGTGGATTAGTATCACCGAGCAATCGTTATTAATTTTACTGTTAAGCAGGTTGTCTAATGGATATAGTTTCTATTTTATCAGGATCTGTCAAGTCTGTATTGATTCGAGCTTTTAAGCCTGCATTTGAGCTTGTCGAGAGAATTCTATTTGAAGAGGCATATAAAGCTTCAACCGAGCACCACATCTATCGAGCGCTAAAAGTAGACAAGCCTGAGAAATTCGGATGCGGAATTAGCTGCGATGTGATTTGGCAAACATATTTTTTAAGGCGAAAACTTACGAATCCAGTGCTAAGAGTGTCCGCACATGATGGAGCTGAATTCAAAAAGATTGTGTTGTGTGTAACAGCGTTCGCTGATGTCATGCGGTATCAGGATGTTGTGACACTGTATGATGTAGGTGAAGTCGTGGTTCAAACCGCGCTACCGAGCATTCCTCTTCGAGATTTGAAATTGGTTGATGATGGTCGTAGTGTTCGCCTGCCTTATAATACTTATCAAGTAAGAATACTTTACGCGGAGAGGGCTGATGGGGCGACGCTTCCGTCACTTCCCGTAATAGGTCAGAAATTTACCCCAATGGATAATCTGTTGCCTTTGTTAGGGCGGGCGCAAGGTGATGTCGAAAAGTGGGGCGAGATCTACAATTTAGAATTCATTCATACAGTCAAACAAGAGGCAACTATAGATGCTGCCAGTTGCTACATGTACGCATCGGGGAAACTAGGACGGCTAAAGCATTGGGGCTTAACTTCTAAAATCGTGGTTGATTTGAAATTCTGGAAGAGAAACATATTCACAGGAAAGGAAATTTGGCTTGCGTATTCTGCCTCTGTCGAAAAGCATAAGTTTTGGGACAAAATCGACCGAAGCTAGAGCGCCAAGATGGTGGACTAATACCTCGTCGCACCTATGATTTCAATAAGCGAAAAGCTGGTGCTACTCATCGTAAATTTCAGGTATCACACCAAGCCCGAAGGGATGTTGGCACCACAAGAAAGTTTGGACGGTACGAGCTGCCAATTATGTTGACGGTTACAGCTTCCACTCATCGGCATGCGCAGGAGGGGGAATGCGTTTGCGGCGCTGCTCAATGTCTGATTTGCGCATCGCATTTTTTAGGCGCAGAGAAGGCCCTTCAAGTTCGGACGGTGAAGCTAGGCTAACAGCAAGCATTAACAATTCGCGGCTTTTCTGCTTGCCGTCCATAATTTCAGCGAGACTACTTTTCGAATGCGGATGTTGATTCATGTGGGCGGCCTTCGATCTCAGCAACATGTTTGATGCTAGCACGCGCTATGCAGCGAAAAGTATTCCGTTGATCCGCTTAATGTGAATGAGGCGAAAGACGAGCAGTTCTGGCCCAATGGTACTGCGATGTCGGCCCTCCGATGATCGCTCAATCTCGCGGGGAAGTGAATCACCTCCAAGTTTTGTAGATCCCCTTTGCCTAGAATGAGGCCAATCAGGAGGTGCCATGAGTCGTCAGCTCATTGCGATCACGAACAATCGACTGCTGCTAGCGTCATCGATTCAAAAAGCCAAGTCGGCAGTGCCCCCGATCTATACGCATCAACAGTCACCTTGTTTAGCGTCAGACTGGGCATATGCGCATCCTCCTCGATGATCGGATCAGGATGCGACACAAGGGAGAACCATAGCTGCGGTGGAAGCGGAAGCCGGCTGTGACGGCATGCCATTACCAGTATTGGCCAATGTGCAAGCTGGATTGCAGAGAGGCGCGTGTAGTAACCGCCCTCAACACACTCCTTCTTCAGTGTCTCTCGGGCTGCTCTCCCGTCTGCAGTGATAGGGATGTCACACAGCGCCACCCCATGCGGTGTTTTACCCAAATAAAGCTGGCTCTCGGTGTCCGGCCCAGGCATCCAAAGCTGCTGATTGCAATAGCGCATTTCAGTTCGCACGAACTCGGAAAATTTTGTGCTGGATGACGTCTTGCCTCCTAGCGTCGCCCAAAGCATGGCCGTGGGTATTAGCACGCTCCCCTTCGTGTGCTGGGTTCGATATTCAGCGGTCCTCGCCAAGGGATGCCTGATCAGCTCCTGGTAGTTGGCGTGGAGAGAGGGGTACTGATGATGTTTCATGAAATTGAAATGGTAGTGGTTCAGAAGCTCGCAGCAATATTTTTGCGCAAAGTCTCGCGACTCACTCATCATTGACAGAAACATCAGGGCGCAGCTGAGTTCGATGACTTGTTCATCCGCCACGGGCGATAGCAAGACGCCGTTGTTTTTGATGAGCTGGGCGATGTGGCGTGCAAGGGTTGATGCGTGCTCCGGCGTCTCCTCGGGCTCTAGAACGCGCAATCTGTCTCCATCCTGATGAGGCCAGAGAATCCACAATCCCCGGAGTGCTATGCGGCCCAGGGTCTCAAATACCTTCAGGTTGATGTCGACAGCACAATGGGAATTTACTGACGAGGCCACAGCATCGCGATTTGCTGTCAGCGGTAGGATTTTTCCCTCCAGCAGCTCGCCCCAAATCTTCTTGTGCAGCTCCACCAGCTCTTCAAAGGTCAACCCGATACGCCTGTGCCCTACAGACGCGGCTTCGATATCACCTTTGACCAACTCCCAGGCTCGTAAATGACTACTTCACTTGCGCGGTAAGGGGCTTCCAAGTTCTGTTGATCACGCGCCCAGACAAAGAGCACAGATAGGCAAATGTACATCTGCCGCAGGGTGGCTAGCCGCTGCACGGGGAGCTGATTATCTGTTTTGACAAGTCCTTCCACGAGCGCTGTGAAATGCTGAATCGAAACGTCAGGCTCGTCGAGCATCGCGATGGATTTCTGAAACCTCGACTGAAGGCCTTTGCTCACATGTTGATGCTGTAGCACACCATGGGCGAGCAATCCCGCCATGTAATCGCCGTTCCACTCCTGAAAGGAGATACGATCATTGCTCTCTCTATCTATGACTCCCTTCAGGGTGTCCCTCACAGCTTCGCTGACGCTCCCGCCAAAACACAGACAGATGACGACCTTCAAACCCTTGTACTGGTTAGAGACTCGGTTGGGTATGTAAGCGTCAACAATTTCGTAGATGGAGCTGCGTACACCTTGAGGCACGGCCGCCCATTCAGCCCGCGTCAAGTCGCCTTGTTTGATTGAAAACAGATAAAGCTGTTGTTCGCCATTCACTGCAGGGCTAACAGCGGCGACGTCGACACCGAACTGGCGAGGCCCCGTGGACGGGCGCGAAATCACGTTGTAGCCCAGCTCACTTAGCAGGTCAGGCAGAACGACATCTAGTTCATCGCGCTCACGCAGGGAGGCGAGGTACTCACGGAATACAAGTTTCATTGTGAGCGCGGCTCAAGTAGGAAGGTAAAGACGGTTAACTCCAGCGTGGTGGGATCTAACACCGACTGACGAGGTATCTGAAAGGTGTGCTGAACAGTAGCAAGGGATTGTTCCATGCGCCGCATAGGTGCTGCTTGTTCGCTAGCATCATCTTGCGCCCGGGCAAACTCCGGAATCCAACTGGCCATGCCGGTGCCATATAGCAGGACCTTTTCACTGACCAGACTGCTGAAAATGGATCCTTTTCTCGCTTCCACCATCTCGCTCTGCATTTTCTCATTACGCAGGTCATGCTCCAGCTGGCGCTGACGCTCCGAAGGCTGTAGCTCCCGAATGTGCGCGTCCCCCAGCCCATCCAGATATCTCTGCAGCTCCGATAACTCGTTGAACGGCCTGCGATGCCATATCTGCGGGATTTGCGGCAATTTCGTTCAGGTAGTCTGAGCCCAGTCCAGAGTAGTTAATCAGGATTGGGTCAAATAAAAGGTTCTCTAGCGCTCTCAGGGTAGCTCCGGTGGCACTGCGCATCAGGCTGACAACCAGTGAGGCGGCGAAAAGAGGTTTTGAGAGGAAGGTTCCGATCGCTTTACGTGCGATGAAAAGGTAGTCACTTTCCAGTAAATCAGGCGTGCGAGCGAAATCAAACGCAAAAGTCCGCTCCTCGCTGCCTTGTAGAAGTCCACTTCTGAGCGATAGGCACAGGGCTAACGAGCCAGACTGCAGCCAGGCCACTACCCACTCACTCAGACGAGAGTCGTCCCCACACTCAAGTTCATGCACCACTGAGTCAAAACGATTAAGAGGTACTCCGGGTTCAGTGACAATCAGCCTTTCGACTATGCCACGAGCCAACGCGACATCCCCAAATTTGATGAACTGCGACAAGACGATGTCCAGCAAATTTACGATTTCATCCTCTGGCTGACCTGAGGCCACGAGGGCAAGGAGATCGTTACGTACTTGGAAGCTGTATGCGTCTGCGCCTGCCAATAGTGCTTGACCAACTGCTCTTTTTGCCTCCAGACGGACGGGAGCGGCAGCTCGTTCGACTAACCTTAAAACTGAAAGCTGCGAATCAGCTGACGCGTCCTTTAACCAAGCAATTGCCATAGCGAGAAGCGCGTCTCGCACAGACGGTTCGGCCTCGCGCTCGATCACGCTGGAGACGGCATTGCTGAGGTCAGCGTTTGTAGCCAGCGTTCCAGATGACAAATTGCAAAAAGCTCTGGCGGCCTGGGCGCGCTCCGGGGCATCACCGATTTGGAGGAATTCAATTCCTTTTGCGGTGAACAGCGTTGGATCAACCGATAAACCAGCAGATATGCATACTTGCAAACAGTGGAATCTGCGAGCAAGAGGAGCGCCCGACTCGATGAGTTGCAGCAGCTCTACGGGGCGATTAGATGCCGCCTGGCACCATTTCATCGACTCCGTAAACACCAGGTGGCTGAGCATCGGATCCTCCTGATGGATCGCCCCAGCCATGAGCTCAAGCAAGTCATCACAGTTGAGCGCGATGGCGCCCAATGCCGGCAACAGGATTCCCAAACCTACATACAGTTCATGGTTCGAGTAGGCGGGCTCCTCAGGAAAAGGGAGGAGGGCGCGTAGATTAATATCCTTCGCTTGGTGGGCGCTGATCAACACTTGTGAATAGGCATAGGTATCATGCCGCCAGCTGTCCTTGAATATCATATCTAGCAGTCGGCCTTCCGCGGCTGCCATTGCGATCTCTTCCTGAGTTGGGATGGTCATCTCAGCTCCTTCTTAGAAAACCGTATTTCAGATGTCGCCTAGCCCATAGGCGCTCCGATGTTACGACCTCTGGTGCTCCGAGGCGGAGTGGCCATCATGCATCAAACCGGTATCATGCGCTGGGCTTTCAGGAGGCAACTGGTATAAGTTTGGCCGCTACAGTCCACGATCAGCGACTGGATTTTACTGGGTGGATTGTATGATCCTCACAACCGGACGAGTCGCTGTAGCTTGGCGCCGCCGCTCCCCCCACGGCATATAGGACGTTTATGACCCGATCTATTGCACTGCGAACTTATTGGGGCGATTGGATGAAGCTTTCGATGAACGAGATCCAGCTCGTCAAGCTCAAGGCACATCTCCAAGCGGACTCAACCGAAACCATTGCCTTGGGAGGATACGTCTTTCGACCTCAGGGAGACGTTCTGTATTTTGCAAATAGCGGGATACCCTCCAAATATTATTTTGAGATGTCGCCGCTGGAGGTCATCACCGTCATCGATGAGGCGTTGGACGCAAGGTATTAGCTACCTTCGGCAATGTACGAAAAGAAGCGCCGTAAATTCCGCAGCCAGCAGACCATCGCCGCATAACCTTTTGCAAACTTGCAGTAACTTAGTGCCAAGCGGCGGTTTTCTTTCAGCAGCCGAATCCACAAATGCCCCGAGCTCTCGCTTTCAGCGCTGTACCAATTCGATAGCCCGGTCAGACAGCGCACCATGCAGGCTCCTCAAAGCTGCTTCCAGTTCACTGCCTTCCTCCACATCGAAGCGCTCAATGGTTTCCATCGAGCTTTTGAGGGCTAAGTTAGCATTCACAATTACTTCCTTGCCCGCAATCTTGGTCAGCAGGTCGTCACACAGCTTTTGCCCTTGAGGCGTGATGCCGCGATAGAGCGTGATGCTGTGATCGTTGGTTTGCACGCGAATGAACCGAACATGATCGTCGAATCGGTGAAACCGTGGATGGAACATTTCCGTAAAAGTACTTGGTAATGGATAGGCTTCCAGGTTCTGCTTTGTCGGGCAGGCCCAGTCCTTATCACTCTTTAAGCTGTTGCAATCTACACACGCGACCGACAGGTTCCAGAAGTGAAACGAGTACTGCTCATAGCTTTCACGGGGGAGGATGTGTTCAATTGGCTTAGAATAGCCGCTGTTGAACAACCATCGGCGGCAATAGCAGCATCGATTACCTTGTTCTTTCGCGATGTAGTTCCTGAATGCGCCTTTGATGTCACTGACGATGGGCTTCGCTGTGCCTCGTTTGTTCTTGGGCTTCTCTTTCTGTGCCGAGGTAGTAGGCGCTCCCGCTTCAGGTGCGCCTGCGGCAGCAACTGCTCCACTCGCTGTACATTCAACCGGCGGTTCGGGCTCAGGTTTTTTCTTGGGTTTGGGATTCGAAAACTCATTCCACAGGTTGCGTTTCACAAGTTCCGCACCGGCCTGCTGCACCTTGAATCGCTTTAATGCCAGCACATGGAAGCGATGGATGTTGAACATCACAACCTTATGGAAGCGTGGCTCGGAATGGCACTGTGTCTTGTAGCCCTTGTATGTGGACGTCAGCTCTGCCTCGTCCAAAACAGAGTAATCAGGCATGGCTTACCTCCGCTTCGCTCAACACCAAATAATCAGTCATTTTAGATCTCAGCTCCCTCTCGGGCGAGCTTATCTGCTGCTTCCTTGTCACGTAGAAGCAGCTCTACAGCCGTGTAAGCTTTTTTTATGAGGTCGACGTCTTCTTGCTGGCCTGGCGGGACGTATGCCCCACGTATAACCTTCATCTTCTCGATCATCCCTTCAAGCTCAGCCAGCGGAGAAGGGTGGTCAGCTAGGGAAGACGCTTTCGATTCCATGGTCTTCGCAACAATGCGCGCACAAGCTTCGTGCACTGCGCGATTATGTGGGGTGTAGGTACCAAACCCCCCCAAGATGATCGATTCGACCGAATAGCGTTCTCTCTCACCTAGCTCCGGCAATAGTCCCATGTTCAGCATGAAACTGTGACTGCCCCTATCGTTGGCATTGGTAATAAGGGTGGGGGCATGGGTCGCCACGACGAACGAGCAGCCGAACCGTCGAGACAAGAGATGGAAAACTCTCGGCAGCGTTTGCTGCCATTTCAGGTGCAAGCTGATCTCCGGCTCGTCCACCAGGAAGACCGTGCCACGCTCAGCCGTGGTAATGATGCTCAGCAACAGCTGGTTGATGTTTTGCTCACCCGAGCTTAAGGACGAGTAGGAGATAATCCGTTCCTTTTGATCCTCCGTTGCCGGGCGCACTACGCCAAACTCATAATTACCCAGCTTGGTCGGAACTTGATTATCAGCAGCATTATCCGACATCTTCATGAGCCGAATGTCGGCTGGCGTGTTGTCCAAGGCCATTTCAGGCCGGAGCATGAAGTAGAAGCGCGTTGCGAACCCCAAACACTCCTGACACTCCTTTAAGGCCTCGAGCATGTGCTGGTCGACGAGCACCCGTGCCGCCAGGTACGTAATGTTCTTCGTCAGCTTTGAGGGCGAGATTGAGTCCGTGCTGGTTCGCGCACCCCGGTACTCGAAGCGACTGTTTTGTTTGGCGCGCCCGAGCGGAAAGCGGTCATGCACGCCCGTTGAGATCCCTACCGTTTTGCGATCTAGCTCGCCGATTCGTTGGATAAGCTCACACAGCAGCTGGGTCTTGCCGGCGCCGTTGTTACCGATGATGTAGATGCATGCAGGCTCAGCGGGGTCGTTCAGTAGCTTGAGAATATCTTGGGGATTTGCCGTAACGTTGAACGCACTTCCTTCGAGCTGATTGGTACGAATGAAGTTTTTGGGCGAGTAGATCTTCAAAGGCTCTTGGGGATCAGTCTTGTCCTCAATGCATAGTGTCTTGATGTTCTGATATCCACTTGAGAATTGAGCATTCAAGATGGTTGCAACCTTCGCGGGAATACTCTTCGGCAGACTGTCGATGTCGCGTGCTTCATGAATGTTGAAAATGTGTCCAGCCAGGATCGCGCGCTCCTGAAGATCCAGTCGTTCCAGTGATTTGTTAGAATTGGATACATCAACGTAGAGGTGTGGCTTGCGCATCAAATGAATATGCTGGCTGAAGATAAGGAGCACTTGGTCGTTCGAGGCGTTTCTGGCTTCACTGGTACTGAAGCAAATCGCTGCATCAAACCGCAGACCAGCTTCCACTGCGGGTGCAATTTCTTTGAGCAATCTGCCGTATTTCGCTTTGCTGGCAGGAAGTACCAGCATAAAGCGGGCGGCTTCCGCATACTCCAAGGCAAATTCTGCGAAATTGGTCAATCCCGTCACCGCCATGAAGTTGAATTGGGGACCTGAATCAATGAGGTAACTTGGTTGATTATCGGCGATCCGGCCTGGTATGCGGCTGTCAATGAAATCAGGATAGATTTGGTTGATAATCAGCTTGAAGGAAATGAGGGTCCTTAAGGCTCTTGAGACAGGGGCTATCATCGGGAAGGAGCTGTCATCAATTAATATCGCCTTGCCAATGGACAATTCGGCTGTTGTCGGCGCGATCTCGACAATGGGCGAGTACAGGGTGGAGTGGATACTGCCGACTAAGGCCGCCACCGCCATCGGATGGCTAGGTGGGATCTTGTAGACTTCGAAGATGTACAAATCAATGAGGTAAGTCGCCGTTTTTACTCTGACCTCTCGATCCATCGTTTCGGACGAAACATCGCGTACGCTTACCAGCTTTTCATTAAACGCAGACCTGATTTCGGTATCGTCGAAATCTTTCAGCTTCAAGAGTTCAGTCACTCCTGCACGGGCATCTTCGAAGAAATTGCGATACAGGCTCTGTAAAATCAGGCCTTTGGTCAGATGCAGCGCTGCGAGGAGATTGATTTTTTCTGGTGAAATGCTTGGAAAACTGCGGCTTACGGTGTGCATTTCTTCAGCGATAAGGCGAGTGATCTCACGGCCTTCGTCGTATTCCATATGAGGGTCTCAAGTCTGCTGCGCGTCTAAGAAGGTAGTGGCTGAGTGAATCTCGCTGCGACCGTGCGAGCTTAAGAGCCGGACACGGTCGCTTCTAGCACTCAGTGCTGTGGCAGCTCACTCACCGATAACTGGTTTCTACCCGGCCACGGGCTCTCTGAGGTTGTAACGCCATCAGGAGTGGGCACGAGGGACCATATACGTGCTTCGATCCCGTCGTTTTGCAGCTTACGCATGAAGTAACGGGCTTGAAGGGCGTCATGGGTTGCAATCACAACCTGGAAACCATGATCGACGATGTAATCACGAAGCACATCGAATACCGACGCTGCATGCACCAGGTCATGATGTTGGGTTGGGTCGTCTAGAAGCAGGCCGCGCCAGGAAGACCACTGATGATCAAGCGCCATTGACAGCAGGAAGGTTAACTGCAAATCCGTCAGCTGAGCCTCACTGGCTATCGCCGGTACCGGGACTAACTCCCCGTGGAGCGGCACCGACACTTCAGCACGCTCCTTTCTATAGAGGCTGCGAAAATCCAGATTCGTCCCGGTAAAACGCTGTTCTCTAACCACTCGCTTCAAGAGCGCCTGCCACCGTGGCACTACGGCGAGTACGTGTTTTTGAACATTAGCGATTTCGGAGGATAGGTGCTGATTGAACGTGTCCATCGCATCGGATAGCAGTGATAGACGCTTCTGGCCCGATTGCTCTTTCTCCACTCGCTGACGAAGATTAGCGGTGAACTCATCCTCCGACAACTCGCCGCGCCGACGATCCAGGAGACCCTGAGCCAAGCGCGCTTGCTCCAATTTACTCCAGGCACCGATCTCGATTTTGATCGTTTGTAGCGTTTCTGAGTGTCGAGCCAGCTCGGTGGCGGAGGACTGCAACTGAGCCTCGCGACTGCTCGCAACCTCGGCAGTTGGATCGCCGGGGAACGATAGCTGGCGCCAGGAAGCTCGGACAGTAGCGAGTCGAGATTGGGCATCGGATAGCTGGGTTTCCAGGCCAGATACCCTATTTGTCACTTCGGTCAGTTGAACCTGATGCCGATCCAAGGCGGATTGCTCGGCCGTCACCTTGGCGCTCAGGTCAGCTATCTGATTGGCATTTTGGTTTTGCTCCAAGGACAACTCTTCAAGCGTTTGTGCTGGCGGAGCGTCTGCAGTGATTGCTGCCAATGCCGCCGTCGCCTGCTCGAGCCTGCTGCTGGCCTCTGATCGGCCCTGTCGCGCGGAGTCCAATGCACGAACAGCCGAATCGTAGGCGTTTTTTTTCTGATCAAAGACATCGGTGGCTAGTGGGGGCGCAAGATTGCGCTGCTTCTCGTCGAGCTGAAGCTTGGCTGAAGCATTTGCATCTTCGCGACGTCGGATCGACTCTTTCGCGAGAGATACCGTATCGCCGCCGAGCAAAACATTGGTTCTTAGATCGTCGATGTCCGCCGCCAGGGCCGCCTGCTGGAATTCCAGTTCAACAATCCTACCCTTACATGCTCTCAATTCTGCTTCGGCGTGTGTTACCGCCTCTGTGCACTCACGCAAAGCATCAGTTGCCTTCTTGACACGTCGTTCGGCGTCGACAACATTGGGGTCGATAGCCTCTAAAGCCTTGGCTACACGATCATGAAGGCCTGTTGCTCCGTGCTCTTCGCCACATAAGGGGCAGTCACCACGATCGCTTGGTAGGTGGGCCGCGATGGAAGCAACTGCTTGCCGTATCGAATCAGCGGCCGAGGTCAAAGTCTCGTGATGGCTCTTCGCGGCCAGCTCCTCAGCTTCAGCGGATACCCTTGACGAAACTGCGGTTCGAAGCTGTTCTTGAAGGACATCCTCTTGTGCCTCTTCACCACTGATGGAGCCCGTAACATCTGCAACGTGCTGAAGCGCCTGCTCCCAGCGCTCCAGGAGTTGATGAGCGGTGCGAAGATCAGCATCTATCTGTAGCAACGCCTTGCGCTGTCTATTGATGAGGTCATGTTGAACGCCGAGCTGCTCGTTGCCTTCATGCTCGCTACGCAAGGTGGAGGCCAGCGACTCAGCTGTGGTCAGAGTATTGTCAGCGGTCTCCAGTACCTGCTTGCGTTGATCGACCGCCTCTTTGGCCTGGCTCTCATTCATGTGCCGATTGAGCTTCTGACCGATAGCATCACGCGCACCTTCAGCAGCGACCAACTCCTGCTGGAGTCGCTCATGATTGGCAGAGACTAGGGCACGATCTTGTTTCTTCTGTGCAAGCTCCTGCGTAACATTGATGAGATCGTTACCAAGCTGCTCTGAACGTGCTTGCTCAGACACGAACCGGCCTATGAGCCCGTCAACCTCAGCCAGCGCCGTGATCTGATTACGAAGTCGGTCTAGCTTGGTTTGTACCAATTGCTCCAACGCATCGTGCACCGTTTCCAAGCCATCTTGACCCAGCGGCGGCACCAGTAGTCCTGCGGGCAACTGCTCGAAGCTCTGCGCCTGGCGCGCGATGTCTGAAATGGATTCAGCGATGTTTTCTTTGCTACGAAGTGCGCCTTGAGACT
This sequence comes from Pseudomonas sp. PMCC200344, assembly GCF_030053095.1. Taxonomy (NCBI): domain Bacteria; kingdom Pseudomonadati; phylum Pseudomonadota; class Gammaproteobacteria; order Pseudomonadales; family Pseudomonadaceae; genus Pseudomonas; species Pseudomonas sp. PMCC200344. The sequence continues at coordinate 2,879,918 of NZ_CP125618.1, forward strand.
GAGAAGCTGCCAGATCCCGTTCAAGGGTCAAGCTTTGCCATTCACCAAATTCTGCTTCGAGTGTTTCGAGCGCGCTCTTGGCTTGTTTCAGTTGCTCTGTGAGCGCGCGGCGAATGCCACCAAGGGCAGAGCTCACCTGGGTGCCATCTTTGCCAATCGGCAACCGGGCCAACTGAGAGCCTGCAACTTTGGCATCTGCCTTTACCAGCCATTCCCCTTCGCGCTGATCAAGCAGATGGGTAAGCCTCAGCAGAAACGGAATGTCCTCAGGGTTTGTATCTGGAAAAAGAGGGCTGAGGTCGCCCGTTCTTTCAACGTCACCAATTTTGCTCACCTGAGCAGAGGCTTGCACATCACCGAAATCTAGACTCACTCGAGCCATGGCTTGAGTGTCTCGAATGATTGGGGAAAGATTTTCGCCGAGTCGAGAGATCTTGCCAGTGAGACCGAACTCTATGGCTTCGAAGATCGCCGTCTTTCCGGTGCCATTAGGCGCAAGGAGAATGGTTGCACCGCGGCTAAGCTCAATCGTGGTGTCGGCGCCAAACCTGCGGATGTTGGAAAGCGTAATGGACTTCAGCTGTTTCATTGGGAGTCCTCTTCACCAAACGCTGCAACCTTCAGGGCTTCAGCGATATCACCGCCTGATTTTCCAGACAACAGTAATTCTCGCCACGCTTCGAGATGCGGCACCACCCAGGAATGCGCCAGGCCCAGTGAGCCCAGGGACGCTAGCAGTGGATCGCTGATGTTGTCTGAGCTACCGACGGGCGAAAGGGTCGCCAAGAAACTACGGTCTAGAAAGGAGCCGACGTCTTCCTGCTCTCTGACCACTATCTTTCTGCAGAATCGATCGTCCGTCTCGAGGCGAGCTGCGTCTTCTGATGCAATGCCTTCGATGAGCATGAACATGTAGAGGTCGGCTGTTTGCGGTTCCGCAAGCATGTCGCGGACATCCGCTGCCCACCGAAATGCGCCTTGGATTTTTGCCGTATCGAAGGGAAAGGCTGCGATCAACACAGTCCGCCAGCCCGCACCTTCCTGATTGACCCGTTTAAGTTGTACCGCAGTAATGTCGATCTCAATCGACGGCGACGCCAGTTCAAAAGTGTCGGACAAGGAAACGTCATAGCGACCTTCGGCACGCTTCGAGATGGCTGCAACCATCTCCGGGATTGTTAGCATTTCAGAGTCCTTTCGCGTTCGTCTCGATGGCTGACTCGCGGGCGAGCAGTCGATCTTGCCATTGCTTAGTGAAGTGTTGTCGCACAGAGGCCAGGTTCCCCCTACGCAGATGATTAAACGCGCCAGACCGGGTGACGAGCAGGTGCGGCTGGCGCTCGGCCGCCATGCTGGTAGCCGCCTCGGCGTCGTCAGCCATCCCTACGTTCAATAGCTCTGACGGGGAGGCGCTCACGCCTGACAGGATTACGACCGAAGCAGGGGAAGGGCCGATAATCGTCATCAAAGGATCGTCAGACAGCTCACGGACTTCTGGAGCGCTGCCTGCGGGGCCAGACCAATACTTAAGCGCGATGCTCAGCACCTGACCACAATCCGGGAATGACGCCCAGTTGGTGCCGCTTCCACCGACCCCAACGGCAACCAGCAACAGAATTTCAACGGCGGTGACCAGCAGGTCTAAGGTGCGGGGACCGAGGCGAAGTGCGTGCTTCGAGTTTTTCCCTTCCGTTTCCGGGTATAGAAGCTGTTCCAGAAATTTTCGACGGCTCTCGGGATTCTTGGCGAATCCGTCCACCCAATCCAGCCAAACCGCTTCCATGGCGTCAGCGAGGGCCGAATCAGTAATGGCCGTGAGCTTTCCAGAGACACCTTGGATGACGCGTTGCCACACCAAGTCGTCCATGGCGTTTGCGAGCGCTTCAGCTTCCGCTCGGGCAGCGCCTTGTGTCTTGAATTCATGATCCAGCGCGCACGCAAGACGCTCAGGATTTTCGAGCCACGGGAGGTTGTTCAGGTCGCTCTCCGCGCAACCGAGCGTGTGGCCGACTTCATGGCCGACGCTACCGCGCCACGTTGGTACGCCTAGCATTAGACTCTGACTGCCACTGGGCAGGTGCAAAGCCATGCGCAGTATCGCTGATGGAAGAGTGAGATTTTCTCCGATGGAGGGCGAGTATGGGGCGTATATTCTGAGCTTCCGGCTCCCAGGTTCAGTGCTCCACATGTGCTCCACAACCCCCTGCGCAGATCGGGGAGCCACCCCACCAAGATCATGGGTACCAGCGAACGACCATGACCTGCCGGCAGGCAGAACTTCGTCACCTAACAGATACTGTGCCCAGGTTTCGATATCTGGACGAAGCTCGTCTTTTAGCTCTCGGACTACCGCATGGCATCCCAAAGCCGACACGTCAGATGTCTCGCCAGTGATGTACGTTATCAGCCGTTCAAGCGTCCGTTTCGGATCGGTAAAGTGCCGGCCAAGAGAATCAGCGCAGCGTTGCTCCAAGGTCGCATCGTTGCCTACGCAGACTATGGTGACTCGACGCAGGGTATCCCTAATCTGGGCCCAATCTTTGAACCCACACCAGGTCGTGAGCCAAAGATAGGTTCGTTCTGTGGGGCCGTCCTTGCGATTGGAAAGTTCGTCCAGATCAAGTCCGTCCTGGCGACACAGTTTGCATAAAGCATCCACATGGTCGACGGTGAGCTCAGCCTTGACCTTCAGGCTAGCACCCACGAGGGTCAATTTGAATTGACGGTCGGGTAGAGCGTCGAATGTGCCCTGTCTGGCATGCTTCGCGAGGCTAGCGAACGCTGAATCCAGGACAGATTCTACTTGTGGTGGTTTCTTGTGCTTGAGAGGTGCATTCAAAGGGGGAGGGTTGGGGCCAGCGACGGGCTGCAGCGTAGCATTGGCAGATCCACTCTTTGCTCGCTTGGCCAGGTACTTTACCTTGTCGGCATCTTTGGTGCAGAAATCACTGGCTTGGCGTTTGACTTGCAGATGCTCAAGGGAGTTAGGGGAATGCTGGATCACGACGTCATCCCATTCCTCAATACCGCCCTGTTCGGCGCCGATCGCGAGTGGAGCGCACCTCCCATCAAGGAACTTCTCAAGCATGTCCGACAAACGTTGAGCAATGACCAGCCTCTCGTAATGAGACTTCTGCTCCAGCCGGAACCTTCTGATCATACCGACATCCCTTCACTTCTTGTTTTCCCGACCAGCTCCGCTGGCAGTGTGCCACATGCTACCATTTGAAATGGCTCAGTGGTGTGCACCTGTGGGATAGGATCGTCAGGTCAAACGCGTCGGCATGTTTCTAAAGCCTCCTGATTATCCTTTCGACTAACCGGTAGTTATGTCTCAGCCGAGGGCACTTTCAGTCTCAACTGCAACTCATCAAGAGTAGCTGAAAGCTTTGACGATCCACCTGTCCAGTAAGTGCAGGGAAGGGCGAGAGCTCAAGCTAGTCAGAAGCGTTGTTGTACCGCTTTCGGTGTGAAGGCGTTACACGAGGTACTTGCAGGCTTCCCTGCCTTCGAGGGTCTGTTCGCAGAGTTCCTCAGGGTCGATAGACATTCCACCACGGTCGGTGATCTATCGGCTGGCATTGGGCCAACTGAGCCAGGAAGACTTGATCGACTGCTTCCCATCGCCCTTAATGCTGGAGTTCGGAAGGTGACTTCCCCGGTCGCTTACCGTAATCCGTCAAATGTTCATTTCATCTCGCTTGGCAGTTCCGTCCGAATTCGGGAAAACAGTTCATCGAGGGAGAGCGGATTGTCTTGAAGCAGATAACAGCCTACAAGTATGGTCAGCGGATGAACGTCCAACACAGATGCCAGCTCGTCTACCTTCTCGATAGTAGGGCTCTTCAGACCGCGCTCTAGGGTACTGAGGTAAGTCCGACTGCTCACGTCGGAGAAATCCTCCTGTGAAAGCTTCCTTTTGGATCTCAGCTGTTTCAGAGCCGCGCCAAATGCCTGTTTCAGTTCCATATTGCCAATCTCGCAAAAGGAACGATGAAGCCTTTTTGAGCTCTATAGAGCTACAATCTATAGTGTTCAGTTTTGGGAGGGCGCTATGTTCATCACTCACAAAAACGCAGAAATTTCCCTCGGCGCGTACCTGGGTGATGACTCCACCCAGTACTGGCAGTGCGTTGAACAAACCACTCATTGCCCTTGGTTTTACGTCAAAGTAGGCCGACAACAAGGCAGTGAAGTATTGGCAAGCATGGTATTGATACCCAGTATTTCAGCGCTCGAGCAGTTGCTTAGTGAACAAGGACCAGACATTTGGTTGATAGATGTTCAGTTGGTTTCCCCGGCTTATCTGAACGGAAGTGATGGGTGGAGGATGGAGAGACTACTAGAGGTGCGCGAAGCGGTAGATGACACGAATGACGGGGCGTCCTGCGTGTATAGCATGGAAGGAGGGCATATCTATATTGAGGACTTGGGATCTAGTCGGTCCACGTTGCACAGTTCTCGCACCATTTTTTCGGCCGCTGTACAATTTTGATAACAGTGCAACTACGCCAACACAAGTCTGAGGACATCCATCTCGATGTTGGATCGTATCGGCCATAGGGTATGGCGCTCGAGAGAAATCGTGAATGCAACCGCTAAAGGGGCCACATGCAACACTGGTTCGAATTTCACCCGTAGGCCGGTTGCCATTGACAGTTCCAAGCAGTGAGCCCGTCGGAACACCAGGCATCAGTCCAAGTGTTTTTATGGTTTGCATTGCTTGGAAGTGGAAAACACTTCAGCATTGGGTAACGCCTGCAATTGTTTGAGTTGCTCCCGGGTTTCTTCCCATGCAGGGAAAAATTTTCGCCACGCAGTCATACCGCCCATCTCACCAACAGCTAAAAGCATTGCTTTGTGGGATGCTACTAGTAGATCCCGCTCTCCTTTCAGCACTTCATTTTCTTGCGTTAGACGTGCCACCTTTGCTTGTAGGTGGGTACGGGATTGTTTGTCTGTTTTTTCAATTAAGGCATGCAATTCGCGCTGACGCGTTTGGTATCGGTCCAATAACGCTTTACGTTTAGGCTGACGGGTCACATCGCTAGCGTGCTTGAAGGGGGAGTCCGCTTCCCGAATTACAGAGCGCGCACTGATGTCAATGTTGTCGTTGAGCATTCTTTGGAGGATTTCGTCCAGCCGCTGGTCTTTCATGTGGGACTCCAAATCTTGGGTTCATCCAAGATGGATGAAGCTTGTTTGCTCTCAACGGGGTTGTATAGATCTTTACCATCTGGAAATGGCCGCTCGCCGGGAGCAGTGGCAAGTATTTTTTCTAGGCTTTCAAGACGGGACTGCGCATGTTTTAGCTGGTTCTGCCAGCCAATATTTCGTGATTGAGGTGGACTTGCCTCAATAACGGTAACGACATCGATCATTCTCTGCTTCAGCTGTTGTAGATTCTGATTTTCCTCGGATATCGGCGAGCGAGTAAGATGCCGACAGTCGTAGCATTCTAGGTGTTTGGGACACGGGTCAACCGTGAAGCTGTTTACGCAGAAGCCGAAGGGAGTCGCGTGCAAACCGTCTGCCTCGGTAGACAGATAGCTGAATGCTTGGTCGTCACCGAGATCTTTCTGAATCTTTTGAAACTCGTCGACAATCGGCCCCCTAATTTTCTTGGCCATGATCATTTTCAGGGTTTCTTGAGCTCTAGGAGCCATATCCTCTGCGCCGGATGGCAGATCGATATTAGCTAGGTCCTCCGCAAGGCTCCGATGGTCATACACATAGCTCTGGGCAACACTGTGCCTGTTGAAGCGTTTGGTGATGATTGTGTCAGCCACGCCAAGTCGAAAAAGCTCAGCATTTTGAAGATGGCGGAGTGAATGTGTATTCAGACTTAGCGCGCGATCCTCATCCGTCTGACCATAGCGAGAAAAGACATTATTAGCGCCACCGCCAAGATGAAACTGAAGATCCTGGCTAGATGCACGACCGACCGCAAAATAGCGATTGATATCAAGTAGTCCACCATTTCGCAATTCGATATGCGCCCGGATGGGCATAAGGAACATTAGTTCGGTGGGATACAGACGCTCACCGTTGCGGAGTAAAAAAGCTTTAGTGTCCGGAAGTTTTGAGGCCATGGAATTTTGGATCAAAACTTCAACATCGCTTACTCTAAAATGAGCTTTTCTCCAGTCAACCGAACCGACAAAAAGAGAGCCGTCAGCGCGCAGTGGAGCGATGGGCCATTTGTTGAAGTACTTCAAACAATTATGGGACAACCCATGAGTGCCGATTCGGTCAATTTGCCATTGGCGGATTTCATCTAAATATTTTGAATCAAATGTTTCACGGTATTTTTCAACTAAATCCTCAGGCATTGGCAGAGAAGTGAACTCAAGAGATCCTGTCACTCGACTGTAGATGTCCCAAGCCGGCGCTAAAGCATCCGATGCAAGCTCTGGCATTAGCCGTCCTGAGGTGATCTGAAGCCGCAGACGTTCGCGGAGAGGCATTGTAAGCCTTTCTACTTCGCCAAGGGCTTCTGAAATCAGATCTTCGAAGATAGAAGGAGCGTGTTGAGTATTTTCGACAAGTACGATGCCCTCTGTGCCCACATCCTCATCCTGTTTTTCGGCAAAATTCCGAACTGACAGAGAACGAGAAATCCCCCCCTTAGCTCCCGCCGGGGAACCATCAGTAGCCAAATACTCATGCCAGCGTGCCCAATCTAGTGGAAGTAATGTGTTCTCACCAACGCGAAAACCGCACGCTATGGCGACTTTGATTTGGTTGAAACGAATAGCGTCGACGAAGGTCTTGGGTTGTTCGGTAAAGACAATACGAACAAGCTCCCAAAAAGCTTTGTCACTTGGTAGTTTCGCTGCTCCTTTTCGATCGGAAAGCTGCGCCCTCAGCTTGCTCGTTTGACGGTACGTATTATTGCCACGCTTGAGTTTTGCCACCTTATCCTCTGAGGAGGATCGATCGGGATAGGCGAAGCAGTGTTTGGAGAGTGGCGAGCGATCAGCGATGTGCAGACCATCGATTAAGGTTCGAACGACCATGGAGATATTAGCGGCTATTTTTCCTGAGGAGCCGATATGTAGGGCGACGTTATATGCGCGCTGTATCGTAGCCGGTGTTAAGTCCCATGGTGTTTCTGAAGCAGCGCATGTGGCGATGATCCGAAGAGGCCGCCCGACATTCAGCAGCGCATGTCCTGGCTTGTTACGCTTTACAAGCAGCTCATTCAACAAGGTAGCTTGATAAAAGTCGCGCCAGTGTTCCGGTAGGGCCTGAACAGGAAGGCCCGGCAGATTCTGTTGTTCGCGCAAGACATTGAGAGCGTCCAGGGCATTGACGTCGTAACCAAGCGCAGAGTGCCAGAAGTAGGGTGGTGTGACGAGGCCACAAAGCGTAGCTAGATCCCAGCGCGCTGCCTTTGACACTTTACCCACATCATCGACTGGCAGGTACCAAAGCAGCCCCCGCGATTCTGCCAATGATTTACCGTTCTCGATGAATTTGAAATAAAAATCATTCATGCTGGTTTGGTCCCATCATTGAGCTGTATTAGGCGAACTTCCTCGGCTACTTTTAATGCAGCTTGAAACATTCGGCGTAGCTGAGTGTAAGCAGGGCTCTCGTCGTTATAGCGGGAGGCAGTGGCAAAGGCAGTTACAACCGGTCGCAAGCTCTCAACTACGGACTCATGGATTTTGGGATCAGATAGCGGCAAAAATTTTCGGCAAGTGTAGCAACTCAAAATAGGATTCTTAGTACACAGAGATTGTCCTGTCGAACAGCCGCCAATGCCGGCAATGGGTATACCGTGAGGAACTCCTCCGATCTGCTGATCTGGATGAAGGCCGAGGAGGGCGGTCTTGTCTATCGTCCGAGTCTTCGCAACTTCCGCTACGTTGGAATAGATGTTGGAAAGGGCAAGCGCCTGGTTGACCCGCTGCGCTTGAGTAGGGGACGCATCAAAATAGACGTTGGCGGTCAACGTTGTTGCATGCCCCATAAACTCGGACAAGGAAATGTGGGATACACCCGAATCGACAAGTCGTTGGGCAGCACTGTGTCGCAAATCTGTTGCACTCCAACGTTGCCCAGTTATCTTTTCTGTCAGCCCTGCGATAGCTAAGGAGACATCCTTGGGAGGCATACGGAAAAATAAATGAGTAGGGTAGTCATTATTTACAAATAAATATGAGCTTGCATCAATGTAAGAGTTAAAAATTTGCACCCAGTCGGTTTTTATTCTGCGAGTGATAAGACGTTTTCTTTCTTTACCTCTTTGCTTTCCAAGAGGCACAGCGATATGGAGCGTCTTTGGATTATATGATCGCACGTCAGCAGTTTGAATACGGGCAATTTGACCAGGCCGAAGGCCAAACTGATGACTTAAAATTAGCAAGGATGCGTCCCTGAGAACTAGAGCGGTCTCTAACTTCAAGCTTTTACTCGCCAAAACTGCTACTTCATCTAGATACTCAATTATCAGAGATTGGTGATCCAGCGGAAGAAAACATTCTTGCATTCGAACGGTTTTATATGTATCCAACTTGGGGGCGGGAAGCAAACTCACGTAATCACTAAAATCTGTCGTCCAGGATCCTAGACCCAACCTGCACATTGAGTGAATAGCGGTTCTTGTTGCAAGGGCATTCATATACGCCCAATTGGACACATTCAGAATCCAGTAATCGCGAAATTTCTGCGGCGATTCGGAGATGGCTAGTATCGTGGAATCAGGTGAGCGAAGAATATTATCGAGAAACATGATTACTGATTTAACATCTAGGCGCCCCAGCATATCGATTGCGATATGCTTGAATGCTCGTCTCACACCCTGAGGGACCTTGATGAATTTTACAGTGTATTTTTTTCCATCGAACTGAGTCTTCCACTCATCATCGTCCAGCTTGTTGATAATGTTATATTTATCCTCAAAGTCATCGTAATAGCGGACACTGCTTGGTAGTACAGGAAGCGAGTCATCCAATAACAGCTGATACTGGTGAGGGTGACCCTCGCTGTGGTTATCCATTAGCGACCTCCATCAATTTCGCGGAGGGCACTAACAAACGTATCGTAGCTATCTGTCCAAACATCCGCAGATTCCGATTCAAAATAGGCCCGGGCGTAGTGTCTTGGCATGGCTGATGTTGCAGACCAACCAAAAAACACGCGCAATTTATTTGTCGCTGTGTCGAGATCAATCCCCGACTCCATAAACTTTGTTAGCCGATAAACAGCGCATGTATGACGAAGATCATGCGCTGTAATACATTGGCCTCCTCGATTCAATAGAGCCTTTTTCGCTGTCGCGGACAGATGCTCCGAGGCAACCTCAAAAACACGTTGGATGGACCGCAAAGAAATGGGTTTTCCCTTTTGAGATCCAAATAGGTAACTGTGAGTCCGTGTACGTCTATGACCCATGCTCAAGTTATCATTGGCGATCAAGACATCCTGTGAAACAGGTAACTGTCGTCTGGATTGGGAGTTTTTAAGGCTGGGTGCATCAAATCGGGAGTCCTCTTGCTCATATGGGCTCTCGTCGACATTAAGCCAGTAGCGCTCCTTGCCTGTAGCCGCGTCGAAGTCCGACTTAATAGCATCCAACGGCAAAATTGCTATTTCAGATCTTCGTAGACCCATTGTTGCTGCTAGCAAGAAAATCAGGTAATTACGCCACCGTAATTGTTCTGTGCGAAAAGGGTTTTCATTGGATAGAGGGTTAAATACGCGATAAAGATCATCAATCACAATAGACGGTAGAGCCCTTACTGGAGCGGGCGGCCGTGGTTTGCACGGTGCTAATTGTGCATAGAGTCGCTCCAGCCTGAGAACTCTTACTTCTAAAGTTTTACGTAGCTCATCGGTCCATGCTCCGACATGCCGGATTACGTCCAGCATGAAATTAAAAGCAGACGCCCACGTTGAGGAATTGTCCACGCTATCAAAGGTTGCTTGGTTCCTGAGGGACGAAAAAAAACCCGTAAGACCCGACTCGATTTCGTCAAATTGACAATCAGTCAGTAGGACATCAAGCAGATCAGATCCGTACTGACGCTCGAAATGCAGGTACAAACGATCTATCGCGTAAAGATGGCGGCAACGCGTGCTGTCCTCAAGTCCTGCGCGAAGAACGTCAGCCCAAACGGTGGGCCAATATCTCGGCATTCCTAAGGCATCCACTAGAACCCAGCCGCCAAGGGCTTGGGGCGTATGAGGTGATCGTAGTCTGAGACAAGGCATCGTCTGATCGTAGTCAGTGATCTAAAAAATGCCAAGCAAGGAGCAATTATCAAAAACGTTGCTAGGGTTAGCCGGTGGGTGGAAATGCAACGCTTACGGAACGTCCTGTCTTTAACATAATATACATTATGCGAAGCGTCCTATACGGGTCTGAGGGGCTCTGGTGATCAGATTGAAGCCTGGTAACGCCTCTATCCTCGCTTCATGCACAGCTTGGTGTCAGGTAGCACTGCATGCTTGAATGCCGTCCCCAGAAACGATGGAGAATTTGCATGTGGCTTTGTACCGAATGGAAAATTGACTGGGACGCTGTAGCTGCTGTGGCAACGGCTTCAGCTGCAATCATCGCACTCATTATCTGGAGCTATGACAAATTTCAGAGGAAACGTGAACGGTCCGCAAGCGCCAAACTTCTAGCTCAGATCATGACTACACCCGTTGGAGCTACCCAAGTCGAACTCGCTGAATTCAAACGCACGCTATCGTCTTCTAATGGCGACCGATCGTACCTGGTGGACCTGCTGCATAATGAGGAAGCGCGAAAAGACTTGGCTTCGAAGGCCTTACAAATCACGATCGATTTGCCATCTCAGTTCTTAGATAAGGCAGACATTTTCAGCGAGGTCGTCAATAACAGGCTTGCCAACGCTTTCTCCCAAGTGAACCGTCTGAAAACCGCATCCCGGTTACTGGGGCAGCTTTCTGACTCAGCTGACGAGGAAGAAGTTGATAAACACGTAATGGCCGTGCTCACACAAATTTCTGAAGCGGAGAAAGCTACTGAAGAGGCTTTCCAAGCTCTATTAAAAGCTGGCAAATCCTCTTAAGACAAGAGGCCCCTACTCCACTAAAATAACCAAATAATATAACTAGACTAAATGACTGTTTAGTTTAGTTATATTTGCTTGAGTTTCGCGGGCGCGAAACTGGGCCAATGAACCGTCAGTTTTAAGGGGAATTATCATGGAATCAGAACCCCGCTCCACCAATGTGTACGCGGATCTAGGCTTTGAAAACCCAGTATCAATGCTACGCAAGGCGCAAATTATGTCGCAACTACACGCCTTGATGGGTAAATCGGAAAACGACCTAGCCCAAGCTGCCAAGGTAATTCAGCTGAACAATGACCAGCTGAAACACTTGCTGGTCGGAAAGTTTGAAGATATCGAAGAGGACGTTTTGATCCAGTACCTGGCCAAGATCATCGCTTCTCGACCAAGACAGGCGTGAGAAAAAGCACAAGCTCCGTGCTATTTGAGACGGTCGAGCTGCTGGTAAATAACCACTTGAAGCCGGGAATTTTACCCCAAAGACGGAACACTCTTAGTCACTGTGGTATCAACGCCGATGGCGACCAAAGGATCTCGATCTACCCGTTGGATAAAGTTCATATCTAGCCCTACCGCTTTCGACTGAGAGACTATCTCGTCGCCCATTGAATCTATGCTCACCGCCCCAGCAAAGTAAGCGTCCGCCGAAGTCACCTTGCATGACTCAGGCAGATACCCACTGATGCGGCAGCAGTTGGTCGATCTCACTCGCCCGCTGCGTCGGCAGCCGCGTCAGCACATCTTTGAGATAGGCATACGGATCGTGCCCATTCATACGTGCCGACTGGATCAAACTCATAATCGCCGCTGCCCGTTTGCCGCTGCGAAGCGATCCAGCAAACAACCAGTTCGAGCGTCCAAGTGCCCACGGCCTGATCTGGTTTTCGACTGGATTGTTGTCTATGGGCACCGCCCCATCGACCAGGTAGCGCGTCAGCGCTACCCAGCGTTTAAGGCTGTAATCCAAGGCTTTGGCCGTTGCTGATCCATTGGGCACAAGATCGCGCTGGGCCAACATCCAGTCGTGCAGTGCTTTGGCCAGCGGCGCCGCTTTTTCTTGCCGTATTCGACAGCGATCTCCATCACTCATGTCTCGCACTTGCCGCTCAACTTCGTACAAACCGCCAATCGAGTGCAGCGCCTGTTCTGCCAACTGACTTTTATTCGCGACATGCAGATCGAAAAACTTGCGGCGGGCGTGAGCCATGCAGCCGATTTCGATCATGCCTTTCTCAAACCCAGCTTTGTAACCAGCAAAGTCGTCGCACACCAGCTTGCCATTCCACGCGCCGAGGAAGTTACGCGCATGCTCACCGGCGCGGCTCGGGCTGAAGTCATAAACCACTGCCTTAAGCGCCGAAAACGGCGTGGTGCAGTAAGCCCAGACATAAGCGCGGTGAGTTTTCTTCTCTCCGGGCGCAAGCATCTGCACCGGCGTCTCATCGGCGTGGACAACTTGCTGCGCCAGGACGGCTTCTCGCAAGGCATCAACTAATGGCTGAAGCTGTACACCTGTTTGTCCAACCCATTGAGCTAGTGTGGAGCGCGGGATCGCTAAACCAGCGCGTCCGAAGATTTTCTCCTGCCGATACAGCGGCAAGTGGTCAGCGAACTTCGCCACCAACACATGCGCGATCAGGCCCGCAGTTGGGATGCCCTTGTCGATCACTTGGGCCGGTACCGGTGCCTGGATCAGTGTTTCGCACTGACGGCAGGCCCACTTCCCACGCACATGCTGTTCAACAGTGAACACGCCCGGCGTGTAATCGAGCTTCTCGCTGATGTCCTCGCCGATGCGCTGGAGTTGGCAGCCGCAAGTGCACTGAGTGCTTTCTGGTTCGTGATGAATGACGGTGCGTGGAAACTGCGGCGGCAGTGGCGCGCGCTTTGGTTTTTGGCGCGCCTCTTCTGGAGCAGGAGCCGGAAGCAGTGCCGTCAGCTCGGCGTCGATAGCCTCAAGGTCGGTGTTGAGCAGATCGTCGAGCAAGCTGCCTTGTTCAGGACTGATCTGCTCGCTGCGTTTGGCAAACCGGTGCCGCTTGAGGATCGCGATCTCGTGGGTCAGCTGTTCGATGATGGTTTGATCGCGGTGGATCTTTCTGCCCATGGTGTCGACCTTCGACATCAACTGCGCAGCGAGGGCGCGCAGTTGGTCGGGGGTCATTTGGTCGAGGTTGGGCAAGGAAGTCATGCCGTGGATTTTACCAAAGCAGACCGCCTACGGCAGTAGGCCAAGAAGCAAAATTAAAACTTTTAAAGCAGTGTAATTACGCCGCCAACGCCAACACGTTGCCAAGGTAGACCGAGCACCAACGCCCGAAGTTGCTCGGCATCCAGCTCCATCTCGCAACCTTGGCGAATGCCTGGCCAGTGGAATTTGCCTTGGTTCAACCGCCGTGCCGCCAGCCAAACACCAATTCCGTCATGAACCAGGACTTTCATTCGGTTAGCCCTGCGATTGGCAAACAGATAAGCACAGTGCGGCTTCGCCGCACCGAATACTGCGATCACTCTGGCCAGCGCAGTCTCGGTACCCGCGCGCATATCCATGGGCTCGGTGGCGAGCCAGATGGCGTCTATGCGGATCACTTGGCAAGCTCTCGAATAAATCGAGCGCACCCATCAGGATCGGAAACTGGCCACTTCACTGCGATGGCTTGTTCGCCAACGGGTATCTCGATGATCGCCGATGCCTCCGACGGCCGCTTAGGCGGAGCCTTCAACGGGACAAACGCAGGCAACGCGGCAACTGAGGTATGCCGGTAAAGCGGCAGCCATTTACGAATGACGTTGGCGTTGATGCCGTGAGCGATGGCAACGCTTGAAACGGTGGCCCCGGGCTGAAGGCATTCCTGAACGACCTGGGCTTTGAACGGTTTGGGATAAGAGCTTCGTTGGCGCATGGAAATCCTGGCGATTAAGGGTGATCGCGTCCGCTTAAAAATACGCGGACACCATCGCCCTTAATGCTGGAGTTTTGAAGGTGACATGGCCGGACGCTTACCCAGCAAAAGCGCTGCTAACACCCAAGCGACTTAGCGCGCTCGTGCAACGTTCCAAGGAGCACCACCTGGATAGCCCTTCCACTGCCCAGGAGTGCCTTGGACAAGGTCGGTCAGGGCTTCGCCAAATACTACTGCGCGAGGCAATACCATCGTCATTTCCTCATTTTTTTTGTCGTAGGGATAACTGCTGGCTGATCAGCTTTGACCGGTAATCAATTACTCAAAACACTTGGTGAAAAGCAGGGATCGATGAACTGAAGGCGTGTTGGCCGACGCGTTCAAACATTAAAACCAGGTTTCCATTTGTATACCGTATTGCCATACACCTCCGGCGTTGAAGTCCGTCTTGCCGAAGGAGTCTGAGGTACTGTATCTGTCCAGATCCGAAGACCAATTCATGAAGCTTGCGAACACACGCAGTTCAGGACGAGTGAGCAGGTCTCCAACGTCAGGTTTGAATGTCGGGGCGACCGTGAATTTCCAGAAGTTACCGTCGACCGCATTACGTTGTAGATAGCCCTTCGGGTCGAGGTTCATGGATTGCCAGCTCATCTCGTAAGCCATCTCGAAATTGCTGTTGATTTCATTAGCCAACCGCACGTTCAGGGTCATCCAGCGGTAATCGTCACCCTTGACGTATCTATCCTTGCTCTGTTCGGCCAGCAAACTGGGGCCGATGCGCCAGCCGGGTGCAATGGGTGTCTCGCCGTAAAGCGCCAGACGCAGCGCGCGGGCATCGTCGATCAATTCGCCATCCGAGCCGATATTCTTGACCTCTGCCCCCAGACCTTGCCCGTAGAGCAGCGCGGTTTTGAAGAAGCCTTCCCTGCCGAAAAAGTCTTTCTGGTGATTGGCCAGCATGCTGTGCAAGCCGGAATCCGCAGGCGTCAAACCGGCTTCATTGGTGCGGGTACCGAAATCGTTTTTCTTTGAGCCAATGGTATTGAACATCCACTGCCACTGGCCATTATCGAAGAACTGGTTGGAGGTCAGAATGTAGCTTTCCACATCGGCGTTGATGCCGCCGTCACTGAAATCCCCGTAGTTTCGCCCGATCAAGGAGTAATTCGAGCGCCAATTCTTGTTCATCTGCACATCGTAGATACCACCCCCGGTGCCAGCCAGATAGACGACGTCCGAATCCAGCCAGTGGATATCGAAATTATCTCTATCGAATCGCTTGCCTGCCCACAGGGTGGCGTTCTCGAACACTGAATTGCCCTTGAACGCAGCGAGATGGTCAAGCGCTGTGAATACCTGGCGCACGTTCAGTTTGCTTTCGTCGGCCGTCCAGTCATTGGAACTTTCCACACCGTCGGCGATGGAGACCGTGAATTTGGAACGGGTGCCGTTTTGCGCATAGGTTTCTTTCGATAGGTCTATACGCATGTAGGTGTCGTCTTCGTTACCGAGTCGCCCGACTGCACCACCGACTGAACCGGCAGGAGTTGTATAAGGGCCGCCACGACCACCACCCAGCCCATCGTTGATCAGCAATCCGGAGCGGGCGTAGCCGTTGAAGCTGAACCCGTCAGTGAGGTGTCCGTTACTGCCCTCTTTCTCCATGCTTTGCTGACGGGCTTCCAGTTTAGCCAGCCGAGAGTCCAAACCAGGCGTCGCAGTGGACGCAGCAGTCTGCGAAGCGGGAGTGGCGAGTTTGATCTGCTGCAATTCCCTGGCGAGTGCCTGGGTTTGTTGTTCAGCTGCGGCTGCGCGCTTTTCCGCTGCGCTGGTACGGGCTTCAAACGCGGCCATGCGTTCTTCCAGAGTCGCGGCCTGAGAGGTCGCCGCCGCCGACGTGCCGAGCACGCCTGCGAGTAGCCAACTTGATGCTTTCTGCATGTGGATTTCCTGTTTTGTTTTTATTTTTTTGTTCCCGCGACCGGCCATTTTTCGTGAGTTGCGAATTGTCGAATCGACGAAAAAAAGGATGCCTCATCGCAAATACGCTGCTACATTTGACGATGTTAACGTTAACTTTTCTAAAAACAAAAATAAAGGGGCTTTATGAAACAGCTCAAATCTCTCCTTCCAGCAGCACTGCTCACCCTCTGTGCCGGACTTCCATCCCTCTCGAGCGCAGCCGATTTGACGATCTCGTGCGGGGCGGTGGGTGCGGAGTTACAACTCTGCAAGGAAGCTGTCGAGGCGTGGTCGAAACAGACCGGAAACAACGTCGAAGTGGTTTCTACGCCTAACTCGGCGACCGAGAGGTTGTCGTTTTACCAACAGATCCTCAGTGCGCAGTCCACTGACATCGACATCATTCAAATCGATATGGTGTGGCCGGGGATGCTGGCCAAACATCTGATGGATTTGCGCGAGGTGCTGCCCGCCAACGCGACCCAAGGCTATTTCCAGGCACAGGTGGATAACGCCACGGTGAACGGACGGCTGGTGACGATGCCGTGGTTCACCGACTCGGGCCTGCTGTATTACCGCAAGGACTTGCTCGATAAGTACAACAAGCAGGTTCCCCAGACCTGGGAGGAAATGACTGCTACCGCCAGGGATGTTCAACAGGCCGAACGCACTGCTGGGAACCCCAATGCATGGGGTTACATCTTTCAGGGACGCGCTTACGAGGGGCTGACGTGTAATGCGCTGGAGTGGATCAGCAGCCAACCGGAAGGCGGACTGGTCAATCCACGAGGAGATATCGTGGTCAACAGTCAGGCCTCAAGAACTGCTTTGGCTCTGGCGAAAAGCTGGGTAGGAGACATCTCCCCGCGTGGCGTACTCAACTACACCGAGGAAGAAGGACGTGGCGTATTCCAGTCGGGAAATGCGTTGTTCATGCGTAACTGGCCTTATGTCTGGGCCTTGGTACAAAGCCAGGACAGTGCCGTAAAAGATAAGGTCGGCGTCGCTCCCCTGCCCCGAGGCGGCATGACCGGCACCCATGCCTCCACCCTCGGCGGCTGGGGCCTGGCGGTATCGCGTTACAGCGCCCATCCAAAACTTGCCGCAGAACTGGTGACCTACCTGACCAGTGCCCAGCAGCAAAAACATCGAGCTCTGGTAGGCGGTTATAACCCGGTTATCGAGTCGCTTTATCAAGATCCCGAGCTGCTCGCGGCCATGCCTTATTACAGTCAGCTCCTCAGCATTCTCAACGAAGGGGTCATGCGCCCCGCCTCAATAACTGCCGATCGCTATCCACGGGTCTCCAATGCGTTCTTCGATCGCGTGCATGGCGTGCTGGCGGGCGAGTTGCCTGTCGATCAGGCGCTGGCCGAACTGGAAAGCGAACTCACGCGCATCAAACGCCGGAACTGGTAAGCCACAAGGAAGGAAATCACCATGTCTGTCTCTGCTACCCATCCCCCCTGTGACGAGCTCCTGCTCACCAGGGAAACGCCAGTACAGCGTCGTCGAGTACGCGCCGCCTGGCTGTTTCTAACACCGATGTTGCTGTGTCTGGCCCTGGTGGCCGCCTGGCCGCTACTGCGTACATTCTGGTTCAGCCTCACTGACGCCACCCTGGCGGACACCCGTGGTGGATCCTTCGTAGGCTTGAGCAATTATCTGTTCCACAACGGCTCCAGCTGGTCGGGCATTCTGGTTGACCCACAGTGGTGGAACGCTGTGCGCAACACGTTGCATTTCACCGTGGTATCGGTAGGACTGGAAGTCGTCCTGGGGCTGTTGGTGGCGTTGCTGTTGAACATCAAGTTCACCGGCCGTTCGTTGGTGCGTGCGTTGATTCTGATTCCCTGGGCGATTCCTACCATTGTCTCGGCGAAGATCTGGTCATGGATGCTCAACGACCAGTTCGGCATCATCAATCACATGATGCTGAGCCTCGGCCTGATTGATGCGCCCCTGGCCTGGACGGCAGATGCGGATTTGTCGATGTGGGCGGTCATCATCGTCGACGTCTGGAAGACCGTACCTTTTGTCACGCTACTGATGCTGGCTGCCTTGCAGATGTTGCCGAGCGATTGTTACGAAGCCGCCAGGGTCGATGGCATTCATCCGCTGAAAGTGTTTTGGCGCGTCACCCTTCCACTGTTGATGCCTGCATTGTTGGTGGCGGCGATCTTCCGCATCCTCGATTCCCTGCGGGTATTCGACGTCATCTATGTGCTGACCTCGAATTCTTCGAGCACCATGAGCATGTCCGTCTATGCCCGCCAACACCTGGTGGAGTTCCAGGATGTTGGCTATGGCAGCGCGGCCTCGACTCTGCTGTTTCTGGTCGTTGCGGTAATCGCCATGCTTTATCTCTACCTCGGACGCCGTCAAATGGAGGTTCGATCATGAGCCCGCGCCTACTGAAAAAAGCGCTGTTGCGCCTCGGGTTCTGGTGTCTGATCGGGGTTTTGTTGCTGTATGCGGTCTTCCCTTTCTACTACGCCATCGTGACTTCGTTAAAGCCGTCCAGTGCCTTGTTCGAGGTGAGCTACTGGATCGAAAGCCCCGACTTCTCCAATTACGCAGCTGTACTCCACCAAGCCTCATTCCTGCGGGCTATCGGTAATTCGCTGGTGGTTGCGCTTTGCGTGGTGACGCTGGCGTTGTTCCTCAGCGTGACCGCCGCCTACGCCTTGGGACGGGTGAAATTCCGTGGGCGTGGCACGGTGTTGATGATGGTTCTCGGCGTGTCGATGTTTCCCCAGGTCGCTGTGCTGTCGGGGCTGTTCGAAGTGATCCGTGCCCTGGGTCTGTACAACACGTCTTTGGCGTTGATCCTGAGCTACACGATTTTCACCCTGCCTTTCACCGTCTGGGTGCTGACCACGTTCATGGGGCAACTGCCGCATGAACTGGAAGAAGCGGCAATCATGGATGGCGCGTCGCCTTGGGTCACGCTGACCCGCGTGCTGTTGCCGCTGCTCTGGCCCGCACTGGTCACCACTGGCTTGTTGGCCTTCATCGCCGCGTGGAACGAGTTCCTGTTTGCCCTGACCTTCACCCTCACCGACACGCAACGCACGGTGCCGGTCGCCATCGCCTTGATTTCCGGCGGGAGTCCTCATGAGCTGCCTTGGGGGCTGTTGATGGCCGCATCGGTGGTGGTCACCGTCCCACTGGTGATTCTGGTGCTGATCTTCCAGCGCCGAATCGTTTCCGGTCTCACTGCCGGCGCGTTAAAGGGTTGATGCCCGACAACTACAAGGAACAGCATCGTGATCAAGTTGAAGCTAGACAACGTGAACAAACAATTGGGCGGCATGCGGATTCTGCGCGACGTCAGCCTGGAGATCGCTGCGGGTGAATTCGTGGTGTTCGTTGGCCCTTCGGGCTGCGGAAAGTCGACCCTGCTGCGGCTGATCGCCGGACTGGATTCGATCTGCGGCGGCGACATGCTTATCGATGGGCGACGGGTCAACGATCTGGAACCGCGCGAGCGTGGCGTCGGCATGGTGTTTCAGTCTTATGCGCTGTACCCGCACATGAGCGTCTACGACAACATCAGTTTTGGTCTCAAACTGGCCAAGACTGAAAAGAGCAGCTTGCGCGATCGCGTGCTGAAAACAGCGCAAATCCTTCAATTGGATAAATTGCTGCAACGCAAGCCAAAGGAACTGTCTGGAGGACAGCGTCAGCGTGTAGCAATGGGCAGAGCCATGGCACGGGAGCCGGACATTTTGTTGTTCGATGAGCCGCTCTCCAATCTGGATGCATCGTTGCGGGTGCAGATGCGCAACGAAATCGCCCGGCTGCATGATCGACTGGGCTCGACCATGATCTACGTCACCCACGATCAAGTGGAAGCGATGACCCTGGCCGACAAAATTGTTGTGCTCAATGGCGGTCGCGTCGAGCAGATCGGCTCACCGCGCCAACTTTATGAGCGCCCAGCGAGCCGCTTTGTCGCCGGTTTTCTTGGTTCGCCCAGAATGAACTTTCTGGCGGCGCGCCTGCATGCCCCGGGCGAAACCAGCCTGGTCGATACCCCCGTTTTGGGTATGACCTCCCTGCCCTTCTACAGCTCGAACCTGGCGGCGGGCACGTTGCTGAGCCTGGGGATTCGCCCGGAACACATTTTGCTCAAAAAGGCTGATGGAGCCGTCGGCATCGTTGTGACCGGGGTCGAGTACCTGGGCAGCGAAACGTATGTGCACCTCGAAACAGGACAGGACGAGCCAATGATCTGTCGTTGTGAGGTCAACGCCGGATGGCAGGCGGGCGATCGGGTCGAACTGCAGCTGGACATCGACAACATGCACCTTTTCGACGACGACGGCACGGCCCTGGAGCGCCACCCACAAGCCATTGAAAATCTGCCGAATGACGTCTCTCTGCGCTCTGTCCGAGTACGCGCCCTATGACCTTGTCTTTGAATACTATGAGCGATCCCAAGTCTTCTTCCCTTGACCTTGCGCAGCGTGGACTGAGTGACGGCCTGACTCGCGTCATCCAAGATTATCGACCCGGTTATCATATTGCTCCCCCGGCAGGCTGGATGAACGACCCTAACGGGGTGGTGTACTTTCGTGGCGAATATCACGTGTTCTATCAACATTACCCCTTCGAAGCGAAATGGGGCCCGATGTATTGGGGCCACGCCAAGAGTGTCGATCTGGTTCATTGGCAGCACCTGCCCATTGCGTTGGCACCCGGCGATGACTTCGACCGTGACGGATGTTTCTCCGGTAGCGCAGTGGTGTGTGGAGATACCCTGGCACTGATCTACACCGGACACACCTGGCTGGGGGACGTGGGTGACGAACGCTCGATCCGTCAAGTCCAGTGCCTGGCCACCAGCATCGACGGCATCCGGTTCGTCAAGCATGGCGCAGTCATCGAGACCGCGCCGCAAGACACCATCATGCACTTTCGTGACCCCAAGGTATGGAAGGAGGATGACTATTGGTACCTCATTGCCGGCGCACGTCTGGGCGATATACCGCTGCTCCCGCTGTACCGTTCCACGGATCTGCACGTCTGGGAGTTCATTGACTACGTGTCCGGCGGCAGCGAGGGTGATGGCTATATGTGGGAGTGTCCGGATCTGTTCCGACTGAACGGACGCGATGTGCTGCTGTACTCCCCCCAAGGCATGTCACCCCAAGGTTACGAACGGCTCAACAAGTACCAGACGGGTTACCGAGTGGGCCGACTCGACAGCGACTGGCACTTCACTGGCGGGCCTTTTATCGAGCTGGATAACGGCCACGATTTCTATGCCGCGCAAACGCTATTGGCTGCCGATGGTCGGCGCCTCGTGTGGGCGTGGCTCGACATGTGGGAAAGCCCGATGCCGAGCCAGGCCCATCACTGGTGCGGCATGCTCGGGTTGCCGCGCGAACTTGAACTGCATGCAGATCGCCTTTGTGTGTATCCGGCACGGGAGCTCACCGCACTGCGCAAGGCGCCATTGCCAGGCACGCCCTGGTGGGATGAATCGGGAATCCGGTGGGTGCCGGAAGTGAATGGCGACATGCTCGAAATCCATGTGCATCTGGATTTGCTCGGTTGCAGCGACGGCCATCTGGGAATCGCCTTGCGCTGCAGCGACGATGGCCAGGAAGAAACCCTGCTCTACTACGATGCGTCGCTGCAGCGCCTGGTGCTTGACCGCAGTCGCTCGGGTGCGGAAGTCTCAGGTCAGCGCAGCGTGTCGATAGACTCGAGACAAGAGCGACTGGAACTGCGCGTGTTTCTCGATCGCTCGTCCATCGAGGTGTTCGACGAAAACGGGCGCTTCAGCCTTAGCAGTCGCCTCTATCCCCGGCCCGACAGTCTGGGCGTGAAGCTCCTTGCCAGCGGGAGTGGCGGGCGTGTCTCCATTCCCAAGGCATGGCCTCTCGCCTCGGGATGGCTATGAGCAGCGTCATTCGAGTCGCGAGAAGCCCGGGCCCTGTGTCATGATTCTGCGTCAACCTGACCGGCCTTGCCTCGCATGACTTCAGTGAAAGACGTTGCACATCTGGCCGGCGTGTCCCTGATGACGGTTTCTCGAGCGCTCAACAATCCGGAAAAACTGAGCCCCGAAACCCTTCAACGGGTGCGTCGCGCCATTGATGAACTGCAATTCGTACCGAGCCTGTCGGCGCGCAAGATGCGCGGCGACAACCTCCAGTCGCGCACCATCGGTGTGTTCGCGCTGGATACCGCGACCACACCGTTCGCGGTTGAGTTGCTGCTGTCCATCGAACAGACCGCGCAGCAAGCAGGCTGGAATGTATTTATCCTCAACCTGTTGAGCAGCCCGCCCACCGACCAGAACATCGACTTGATGTTGTCGCACCGTCCCGACGGGTTGATCTTCAGCGCCATGGGATTTCGCCATGTGTGCATTCCCGAGCGCTTGAAGAGCAAACCCCTGGTACTCGCCAATTGCCTGGCGGATGACAGTCGCCTGGTGAGTTATGTACCCGACGACGAAACGGGGCAGTATCGAGCCGTACATCACGCATTGAGCCAAGGCTATCGACGCCCTCTGTGTATCAATCTGCCGAAACAGAGTCTGGCCTGGGGTCTGCGACAAAAAGGCCTGCAGCGTGCCTGTCAGGCATTCGGGCTGGCGCCTGACGCGCTCCGGCAATACGACCTTTCCGATCATGACGCCTATGGTGAAACTGCAGCCATACTCAACCGGCACATCATTGATGGTCGTCCCCAATTCGACATTCTGATCTGTGGCAACGACCGTATTGCCTTTTGCGCCTATCAGCTGTTGTTGGGCCGTGGCCTGAAAATTCCCGACGATGTCGCCGTGCTCGGCTACGACAACATGATCGGTATTGCTGAGCTGTTCATCCCGCCGCTGACCACAGTGCAACTGCCGTACTACGAGATCGGTCGCAAGGCTGCCCGGCACTTGATCGAAGGCCTCGAGGTATCGGAAGCCCAGCCAGTTGATTGTCCATTGGTGGTCAGGGCATCACTATAAGAATTAGTTAGGTGATAGCACACTCCCGCTTGCTTTCGATTTGCCATTAGCCTGTCACGCACCAGAAGTGTTCCGCCGCCCTCAGGACGCAGGCAGCGCTTCGATGGCTAGGTGAGCTTTTCTGCCAGGACGAAAACCATCGCTGTAGTCCGATGGTGGAAAATCGGCGTGAGCTGTTACAGCAAATTCGCTTGAATCAGGCGATCACAACTCTGGAAAACCCCGAGTACTCACTACCCTCGCCCACTATTGTTATTCACGCCGCACTTGTGTTTGCGACACGGGCGGTGCGAATAAACAAGGCGCGCACTTTCTCCCAGAAATTCCCCCCCAATACGAAAAAGCTGCCGATCAGCATGAGGTCACCCAGCGCTTGAACTTGCCAAAGGTTGGGTCTGAGCCCCGGCCAAATGCTGTCGACGTAGGGTTCAAGAAAGGAGGATATCAGCGGCACAAAGAACATAACGATGCCAATTCTGTGACGCCATGGGCCCACTTCGACTTCCGTGCTGGGTGCAAGTGAGGACACATAACCGAACAGGCTGCGCTTTAACTGTTGGAATCCGGATTTGCCCATGATGGCAATGGCGAGAATCAGCAGGATTTTGTTGCTGATGAACAGCACACCAGTCAGTGCAGCGATCTTTGAACCCGCCACATCGGCTGCCGCAGCAAGTGGCACCAACAGCCAGGAGCCCAGCATCAAGCAGATAATGACTATGCCCAACTTAAAGCGCCAGCCAGCTGAATGGGCTTCAACGACACCCTGGGTGTTATTCATAATCGTCGTACCTTTCTAACGGATCACAGTAGATTTGATGGCGCTTAAAAAGCGTAGCAGCCGTGTGCCCATTTGGACGGCTATGCTCCAGTGATCTTTGTTGGTCGGGAAATGCGTAATGCATCCAGGTACAACCCTGCTGAATTGGCCTGGCTGGTTCGTGCTGCTTGGCGTATTCGGCCTCAGTGGTTGCGTACGGCTTGGGCCGGATTTCCAGCCGCCCAGCGAAGAATGGGTCAAACACTGGAGCACCCCTGCCCTCGAGCAATCCAGCCAACGCAGCCTTAACCCGGACATTCGTCAGTGGTGGCAAGTCTTTGCCGATCCGGTCCTCAATCATTTGATTGCCGAGTCGGATGCACGCAACTCCAGCCTTAAAATCGCCGGCCTGCGCGTCATGGAAGCCCGCGCCCAACTCGGCATTGCTCAAAGTGGTCTTTACCCGCAACTGCAGCAAGCCAGTGTCGACAGTCTTTACTTTAACCGCAGGCAATCCGGCGGAACCAACCCGCAAGACAGCCATTTCTGGCAACACAGCGCGGGGTTCGACGTGGGGTGGGAACTGGACTTCTGGGGCCGCTTCAGTCGCGCCATCGAGTCATCCGATGCCAGCTACTTCGCCGCCCAAGCCAACTATGAAGACGTGCTCGTACTGCTGCGGGCACAAGTGGCCGATACCTATTTCTCGCTGCGCACCACCGAAGCCCGTTTACGCGTCGCCCGGGAAAACGCCAAACAGCAAAAGCGCAACTTCGAGATCACCGAGAAGCTGTTCAACAGTGGCCAAACTGCCGAGCTCGACCTGCAACAAGCCAGAACCCAGTACCTGGGCACGTTGAGCACCATCCCCAACTTCGAAGATCAGCTTCAGCGCACCCGAAATGCGTTGGCCGTGCTGATCGGCCAGCCGCCCGGTGCACTGCCCCAGCTGGTCGAGAATGAAGGACTGATCCCGCTGGTCGACCGTGCCGTTTTGCAAGATGTGCCGGCCAACTTGCTGCTGCGTCGGCCCGACGTGCGCGCCGCCGAGCTTAATGTCGCCGCCCAGTCAGCGCTGATCGGCGTGGCCGAGAGCGATTTCTATCCGTCGTTGACCTTGCTGGGCAGCATTGTCTGGTCCACCGACACCCTCAGTGGCACGCCCCGAAATCTGGATTTGATCGGCGGCCCCAGTCTGCGCTGGAATCTGTTCGATCACGGCCAGATCAGCAACAACGTGCGCGTGCAGGATGCGCGGTTGCAGCAGCTGATCGAGGCCTACCGCGACAAGGTTCGCCAGGCGGCACGCGAGGCAGACGATGCGGCCTATGGCCTGATCAAATCCCTGGAGCGCGAAGGCATCCTGCGCGAGGCCCAAGTGGCAGCCAAACGCTCGCTAGTGCTGGCCAGCGCGCAGTATCGCGAAGGTTATTCGGACTTCCAGCGGGTGCTGGATGCGCAGCGAGCCTTGCTCGAACAACAGGACAATTATCTGGTCGCCCGCAGCAATGCCGTGAGTAATGTCATTGCCTTGTACAAAGCCGTGGGCGGTGGCTGGTACAGCGCCCAACCGAAAGTTGATCCAACCACCCGCCAACAGATGGAAAAACGTACCGACTGGGGCGATCTGCTGGAAGAACCCACCACTGCACAGCCTGCCATTCCAATGTCTTACAAGGTTAAAGACCAATGAGTGAAACCGCCCCTTCCTCGTCCGAGCCCCTAGTCGCCCAGGCACCAGCGCCGGCTGCCGACCCGGCGAAAAAAGGCATCAAGTGGGTGCTGTTACTGATCCTCCTCAGCCTGACCTGGTACCTGCTGGCGGATCGTTTCACACCCTATACACAGCAGGCCCGGGTGGGTGCCTTTGTGATTCCGGTCGCCTCGGAAGTGGCAGGCCGCGTGAACCGGGTAAACGTGCGCAACAACCAGGACGTCAAGGCTGGCGAAATTCTTTTCGAGGTGGACCCGCAGCCCTACCAGATTGCCGTCGACCGTGCACGTGCCGACCTTGAATCGACCCGCCGACAGATCGGTGCGAGCACCGCCGGCATTGCCTCGGCGCAAGCCAACTTGCGGGCCGCCCAGGCCAATGAGCTCAAGGCGCGCCAGGACAATCAGCGCCTCGAAGGTTTGTATCGCGAAGACCCGGGCACCATTTCCGTGCGCCTGCTCGAAGTGTCTCGCGCCAACCGCGAACAGGCTGTGAGTCAGGTCGCCGCTGCCCGCGCCGAGGTTCAGCGTGCGCGTGAGCAGGAAGGTGGCAGCGAGGAAGACAACGCCTTGCTGCGCAGTGCCGCCACGGCGTTGTCCAAAGCCGAACTGGATCTGTCCAACACGCAGATTCGCGCTCGCTCGGCCGGACTGATTACGGATCTGCGTACTGACGCTGGGCAATTCGCTGCTGCGGGTAGCCCGGTCATGACCCTGATCGCCATTCATGATGTGTGGATCAGCGCGGACATGACCGAGAACAACCTAGGTCTGGTGAAGCTCGACACGCCGGTTTCGATTGTTCTGGATGCTCTGCCGGGCGAGGTCTTCGAGGGGCGCGTGCGCAGCGTCGGTTACGGCGTCAGCGTGGGGCAGACACCCGCGCCTGGCACCTTGCCCAGCGTGCAGAACAGCCGCGACTGGTTGCGTCCGGCCCAGCGTTTCCCAGTCATTATCGAGTTTTCGCCAGACTCATTGAACACGTTGCGTGACAGTCGGGGGATCCGTGCCGGTGGGCAGGCCGAAGTCATGGCCTTCCCCACCGAGGGCAATCCGCTGAACCCACTCGGCCGCCTGTTTGTGGGGTTCATGAGCTGGCTGAGCTATGCCTATTAAAGGTATGTCTACTCGGCGCACGCCGCGGGATCAACGCGCACTGCGCCTGGCCACCGGCACGGCGTTGAGCCTCACCGCCAGTTTCGGCCTGGGCTTGCCGATTCCTTTTATGGCGCCGGTGCTTTGCCTGCTGTTGCTGGCCTCCGTCAATCGCCCGCTGCCGTTCAAGGCCGGGCTGGTGCTCGCACTGGCCGCCCTGTTGACCACCGGCATCGGCCTGCTATTGATCCCGGTCCTGCGTTATTACCCCATCAGCGGCGTGCTATTGATCAGCGTCGGTTTGTTCCTGGCCTTCCGCTTTGGCCTGCGCGGCGGCAACACCTTGATCATGACCTTCCTGGTGATTGGCCTGACCATGATTTCCTCGGCCGGTATCGCCGAATTCGATCTGGCGGCGATGGTCATCGGCGCACTGGTCAAGGGTTTGCTGCTCGCCGTTGTCGTCGTGGCGTTCAGTCATGGGTTATTCCCGGACCCACCCAATGCCCCTTCCCCGCCGGCTGCCCCACCCTTGCCGGCAGAAGAAGTCAGTCGGATTGCGCTGCGCGCCACCCTGATCGTGCTGCCGGCATTCCTGCTGGCGCTGATCGACCCGGCCGGTTATCTGCCCATCATCCTGAAGGCCGTCGGCCTGGGTCAGCAAAGCTCCACGACAAACGCCCGCATCGCCGGTCGCGAGCTGCTCGGCTCAACCTTGCTCGCAGGCCTGTTGGCGATCCTGTTCTGGAGCGCCCTCAGCCTGTTTGTGCATCTGTGGATGTTCTTTCTGTGGATGCTGCTGTTCGGCCTGGTGATGGCGCGCAAGCTGTATGCCCTGAGCCCGACCCGGTTTACCCCGGGGTTCTGGCTCAATACGTTGATCACGCTGATCATCCTGTTGGGTCAGTCGGTACAGGACAGCGCGGCAGGCAAGGACGTTTACACCGCGTTCGCCATCCGCATGGGCTTGTTCATCCTCGTAACGCTGTATGCCTGCCTGATGGTTCATCTGCTCGATCAACGGCGGCAAAATGACGTTCAAGGGTTAACCTGATATCCCTTCCCTTGCAGGCAACTGGTATAGGCCGTTGTACTGGTCGCAGCACTGGTTTCCTCTTGCGCCCGGCGCTCCTGACGTTGACGCGAGCCTCCGACGACAGCGCCTGCGACGGCGGTTTCCTTCGCGCGATTCTGGCGATAGTCCTGCTTCACGTCATCGTCGACGCGATCATAAAACTCGTCATGCTGACGTCCACGCACCTGGGCCCCCGCCGCACCGGCGGCAGCGCCCGCCGCGGCCCCCTTCAGCCTTCCACCGCTAGCAGGCGGTGCAGCCGAGGCGCTCTGACTGGCCGCGATGTTGTGGCAACCGGTCATGTCCGCCTGGGTTTGTTGCGAACTCTGCCCTTTCATCGGCACGACCGTTTCCGCCCACCCCTGGGTCCAGGAAACCGACAGTGCGATGCACAGGCTAATGGATGACAACCTTTTCATGATGACCTCCGACAGGGCCCGACACTCTGCAAGCACACTGGGTCGGTAGACAGACCGCTCAATACGTCACACCTCGTGATCCTGAGCGTGGTTCAGCATAAAAGATTGTAGATCACCCCTTCTCACCCGCCCGCCTTCCCCATTCGTGGTCAGCGTGCGGAACTATTTTTCGCGCCAGCACACGCCATGACCTAACCTGAATGGCTAAAGCCGCTGGAGGCATGCCTATGCGTCCCGCATTGAAATTACTCATATTCGTTGTGTTCGCGCTGGTGGGGGCGAACATCGGCGAGCTGTCGGCGGATGAACTACCCAACACGTCAAGCAACGATGAGGCCAGCGCTACTGCTACTGTGTCAAAAAGCGATCTGGAAACACTGCAATTAAGGCTGGACAACCTTAAACAGCAGGTGTCACTGACCAGTAACTACACCCAGTTGATAGGCTTTCAGGACACCGTTCAGTTGCTCTTCAGTGATGTGGACAAGTTGGCGGCGGTGTTACTTCCCGAGCAGGCGCAATTGCAAGCGCAACTCAGTGTGCTCGGGACGGCATCCGCCACCAGCCTTGCCATGGAAAAGTCCGATCTCGTGAAACAGAGGTCTTATCTCGCTGCACAAAAAGACCAGGTGGATAGCGATCTCAAGATACTGCAGGCCATAAAAGAAGGCGCTACTAACCTCATCACTCAGATTGCCAGCATGCGGCGTACCCAACTGGAAACCGAACTGGCCCAGCGCACCGCCAGCTTCCTCAACCCCCGGTTTTGGTTACCGCTGTTTTCTCCACTGGAGGAGGATAAAAACCGTCTGAGTTTTTTGATCGATCAGTCCAACAGTGTCATTCAGTCCGTCTGGCAACCCGGCCGGCGTGCCGCGACCGTCACGTTGTTATTGCTGGCCCTGGC
The DNA here is from genome assembly GCF_030053095.1 of Pseudomonas sp. PMCC200344. Classification (NCBI taxonomy): domain Bacteria; kingdom Pseudomonadati; phylum Pseudomonadota; class Gammaproteobacteria; order Pseudomonadales; family Pseudomonadaceae; genus Pseudomonas; species Pseudomonas sp. PMCC200344. The sequence goes on from NZ_CP125618.1 coordinate 2,908,788, forward strand.
CTTCTGGACGCCGGGGCGAAGACTGGCTGAACGTGGTTTGACATGGATCTGCATCCATCGAGTACCGGAAGGTCGCCTGCGCAGAAGCTCATTGGCGATAGCGACGGTAGTTGCCACGATGTTGAGCGCAGGTTGTGCAATACAGCTCATCTCCGCGGCGGCTACCCGCCTTCAACCATTGCCGCAGCCACTGCAAGGTTACTTCGACGATGTCGAGAAAATCGCTTACGCCTGCGCCCTGATTATCGGTCTGAGTCGGGCCCTGCTGTCTAAACGCAATCCCTCATGGCGGTTACCTGGCATAGCCGATGAAGTGGCACTTGCAATAAGCCCTTTTCCGGCGCTGCTGGCCGGTTCAATGTTGATACTCATCTCACTGGTACAAGTCACCAATGCGACGGGGATGAGTTCGCAGGTGGTTCTCTTCAGCCGGGGCGTCGTGTCATTAGTCGTCATCATGATCATGGGTGCACTATTGCTACGCGTCAGTAAAACCCGCCGAGCGATGGTCATTGCCGGTGAACACCCTGAGTCAGGTACTACGCTGGCGGGGCTGATTTATACCGGCGTCAGTATCGCCATGTTGATCTCGATTTTTGGCCTGCTGGTCGGTTACATCTCCCTGGCCCGGTTCATCACTTACGAAATTGTCTGGCTCTATATAGTTTTTGCCAGCTTCTATTTGCTGACGCAGTTGTTCAGGGACTTGTGTGATTACCTGTTTTCGCCAAAGCACCCAAGCGGCAAAACGATCAAACAGCTGCTGGGTATCGGCGACGTACGGCTTGAACAAATCGAGGTTGTTGTGTCGGGTATTGGCCGAGCGGCCTTTCTGCTAATTGCCGCGATTACAACGATTGTGGGGGGGATTGGAGCGACCTTTGGCCAACTGACTGACAGGGTTTCAGCGATCCTCGGCGGCGATGGCTTGCGCAAGCTGAACATCATTCCGGGCAATCTGTTGAATGCGATCCTCGCGCTGTTGATCGGTATTTACCTGATTCGATCGCTGCGCAGATGGCTGGATAACGAGTTCCTGCCGAAAACCGATATGGACCCCGGCATGGGGGCGTCGCTGAGCACACTGTTCAGTAATATCGGGTACGCACTGGTCATTCTGCTGGCGTTGTCTTCATTGGGCGTCAAGTGGACGAATCTGGCCTGGATCGTCAGTGCGTTGTCGGTGGGGATCGGCTTCGGCCTGCAGGAGATCGTCAAGAACTTCGTATCCGGGTTAATCCTGCTCACCGAGCGTCCGGTCAAGGTCGGCGACCTGATCAGCATCAGCGGGGTCGAAGGCGATATCCGGCGGATCAATGTCAGGGCCACCGAGATACAGCTCAGTGACCGTTCGATCGTGATCGTGCCCAACTCTCAGCTTATTTCCCAGAACCTGCGCAATGTGACCATGGGCGGCAGCGCCCAAGGGGTGGCCACACTCGAGCTGGTGTTCCCTCTGGATATCGACCCCGAACAAGTCAAAACCCTGCTGTACACCGCCTATCATGAGCATGAAACCATCCTCGATAAACCCGCCCCCGTTGTCCGCTTCAGCAATCTGAGCCCTGAAGGCATCACATTGACCATCACTGGCTATGTCAGCAGCCCAAGGATTGTCAGTACGACCAAGAGCGATCTGCTCTTTGAGATCCTGAAGCGATTGAGTGCGGCCGGCATCGAATTGGCCAAGCCGGTCCCTCCCGCGTAATGCCCATCTGACGTGTCCCAGGCTTACCCGCGACCTGTTGCGCCACACGATTTGCGGGCGAGCGTCTGACTGGGAAGTTCGTTGAACAGCGCGCGATAACTGCTGGAAAATCGCCCCAAATGCCAGAACGACCAATGCATCGCCACTTCGGCAACGGTGGTGTCCATCGCTGTGCGGCTGAGCAATTCGCGGCGTGCGCTGTTGAGTCGGCGCAAGCGCAGCCAATGGGTCGGGGTCATCCCGGTATAGGCTTTGAACGCATGCTGCAACTGCCGCAGCGAAACCCCGGCGACCTGCGAAAGCTCCAGCAGATTCAGGGTCTCCTCCGGGGCATCAGCCGCCCACTCACCGATGCGCTTCATCACCGATCGCTCTTCGGCGCGGCGCTGTAAACCTCCGCGATCTAGGCAAACACACGCGTTGTCGAGGATGTACAGGCAGTCTTCCAGCAACTGCTGGGTCAACGCCTCCTTGCTCGGCGGATCGAGCGTCTGCGCCAGTCGGGTCAACGTCCCGCTGAGCCAGCGACTGAACAGCGCGTTCTGTCCCGAATTCAGCGGCGCCATGAACAGGCCTTCGAGCCTGGCCACGTTCAAACCGTGACGCTGCACGAACTCCGGACCGAACACCACGGCGATTTCCTGGTAGTACTCCGGGGTGATCCAGATGTTGCGGCTTTCGCCATTCAACACGTACAGCGCGTTGTCGCTTCGATCGAAACAGAACGCCAGCGCTCCTTCGGGCGCGCTGAAATTCTGTTCGACCCGCGTGTTCATCTGTTCCTCGTAAATCTCCACGCCTTGCAGGTCCAGGTAGCGCACGCGCCCGGCGAAATGCCCCGGTGACATTTGCTGGTAATGCTGCACCCAACCCGGTGTGGCGCGGATTTGCTCGGCGACATCGGCGGTGTTGAACGCTTGGACTTGCAGGGGATTGCACGTTGTCATGGGTGACCTTGCGCACTCGTTTGGTGCGTTTTGGTGCTGCTGAAAGTGGATAGATGGAACGTCAAGGCTCGCCCAAGATAGTCGTCAACGCGCCACAGGGGAAGTGTGTGGTGGATGAAACCAGCCTCCCCGGCGTTAATAAAACCAATAACGAGGTCTTTATGAATGTCCCTTTCGATCAGCTGCTCACGTGGCTGAAAGATCACAAGATTACCGAAGTCGAGTGTGTGGTCAGCGACTTGACCGGCATCGCACGCGGCAAAATTGCACCCACCAACAAGTTCCTGCATGAGCGAGGCATGCGCCTGCCGGAAAGTGTGCTGTTGCAAACGGTAACCGGGGACTTTGTCGATGACGACATCTACTACGACCTGCTCGACCCGGCTGACATCGACATGGTGTGCAAGCCCGTTTCCGACGCGGTGTACGTGATTCCATGGGCCATCGAGCCCACCGCAATCGTGATTCACGACACCTTCGACAAGTTCGGCAACCCGATCGAGCTGTCGCCGCGCAACGTGCTGAAAAAAGTCCTGCAGCTGTACACCGACAAAGGCTGGCGGCCGATTGTCGCGCCGGAAATGGAGTTCTACCTGACCCAGCGCTGCGAAGATCCGGACTTGCCGCTCAAGGCACCGCTGGGACGTTCGGGCCGTGCGGAAAGTGGTCGTCAGTCGTTTTCCATCGACGCTGCCAACGAATTCGATCCGCTGTTTGAAGACGTGTACGACTGGTGTGAACTTCAAGGTCTGGACCTCGATACCTTGATCCACGAAGACGGCCCGGCGCAGATGGAAATCAACTTCCGTCACGGCGACGCGCTGGATCTGGCCGATCAGATCACCGTGTTCAAGCGCACCCTGCGCGAAGCGGCGCTCAAGCACAACGTCACCGCGACCTTCATGGCCAAACCGATTGGCGATGAGCCCGGCAGCGCCATGCATATCCACCAGAGCGTCGTGGACATCGCCACCGGCCAGCCGATCTTTGCCGATGCCGACGGGCAGATGAGCGAGCTGTTCCTGCATCACATCGGCGGCCTGCAAAAGTACATCCCCAAAGTGCTGCCGATGTTCGCGCCGAACGTCAATTCGTTCCGCCGCTTCCTGCCGGACACTTCGGCACCGGTGAACGTCGAATGGGGCGAAGAAAACCGCACCGTGGGCCTGCGTGTGCCGACCTCAACGCCGGACGCGATGCGCGTGGAAAACCGTTTGCCGGGCGCTGACGCCAACCCTTATCTGGCGATTGCAGCAAGCCTGTTGTGCGGGTATTTGGGAATGGTCGAGCGCGTCGAACCGAGTGCTGCGGTGCAAGGTCGTGCGTACGAACGTCGCAACTTGCGCCTGCCGATCACCATCGAAGACGCCCTGACGCAGATGGAAGAATGCGAAACCATCGGGCGTTATCTGGGTAGCAAATTCGTCCGCGGATATGTCGCGGTCAAGCGCGCCGAACACGAGAACTTCAAACGCGTGATCAGCTCCTGGGAGCGAGAGTTCCTGCTGCTCAGCGTTTGAGATCTGCGCTGCCCGTGAGGGCCTCATCGCGAGCAGGCTCGCTCCCACAGGGGAATGCATTCCAAATGTGGGAGCGAGCCGGCTCCGGGCGGCGTTCCGACGAAGGCGGCCGTCAGAACACCAAAAAACGCCTGAAAAATACAACAATTAGAAGAGGTGTCGTATGCGTCTATTGAAATCCGTGGTTCCGGTCGCACTGGCGTTGTTGTTCAGCGCCGTTGCGCAGGCTCAGCCAACGGTCAGCGTCTACAACTGGACCGATTACATCGGCGAGACCACCCTCGTCGACTTCCAGGCGAAAAGCGGGATCAAGGTGATCTACGACGTGTTCGATTCCAACGAAACCCTGGAGGGCAAATTGCTCGCTGGCCGCACCGGGTATGACGTGGTCGTGCCGTCCAACCACTTCCTCGCTCGCCAGGTGAAAGCCGGCGCGTTCCTGAAGCTCGATCGTTCGCAGTTGCCCAACTTCAAGAACCTCGACCCGAAACTGCTGGCGTTGCTGGAGAAAAACGATCCGGGCAACGAACACTCGGTTCCGTACCTGTGGGGCACCAACGGCATCGGCTACAACGTCGACAAGGTCAAGCAAGTGCTGGGCATTGACCGCATCGATTCCTGGGCCGTGTTTTTCGAACCGGAGAACCTGAAGAAACTCAGTCAGTGCGGCGTATCGATGATGGATTCGGCCGATGAAGTGTTCCCGGCCGTTCTCAATTACATGGGCATGGACCCGCGCAGCGAAAACCCTGAAGACTTCAAAAAAGCCGAAGCCAAGCTGTTGACCATCCGCCCTTACATAACCTACTTCCACTCCTCGAAGTACGTTTCAGATTTGGCCAACGGCGACATCTGCGTGGCGTTCGGTTACTCGGGTGACGTGTTCCAGGCCGCGAACCGGGCCAAGGAAGCCAAGAACGGCGTGAACATCGCCTACGCGATTCCCAAGGAAGGCAGTAACTTGTGGTTCGACCTGTTGGCGGTTCCCGCAGACGCCAGCAACCAGAAAGAGGCGCATGCTTTCATCAATTACCTGCTCGAGCCACAAGTGATTGCCAAGGTCAGTGCATCGGTCGGTTACGCCAACCCTAACCCGGCGTCCAAACAAGACATGGACCCTGAGCTGGTCAACAACCCTGAGGTTTACCCACCCCAGGCAGTCCTCGACAAGCTCTACATTTCGACCACCCCGCCCCAGGCAATCATGCGTTTGATGACTCGTTCCTGGAGCAAAGTGAAGTCCAACCAATGAACCAGTACAGCAACGAACATGCTTGTTCCTATTACGCGGCGTCGGCCAATGGAATGGCGCCCTACCCTACACTGGCCGCGAACCTTGAAGCCGATGTCTGTGTGATCGGCGGCGGCTTTACCGGCGTTAACACGGCGATCGAACTGGCTCAGCGCGGACTCTCGGTGATTCTGCTGGAGGGCCGGCGAATTGGCTGGGGTGCCAGCGGACGTAACGGCGGACAGCTGATCCGCGGCATCGGCCATGACGTCAGCGGTTTTGCCCGTCATGTCGGTGAAGAAGGCGTGCGCTACCTTGAGCGTGCGGGCGTCGAGTCGGTAGCGCTCGTGGGCAACCGCATTCGTGAGCACGGGATTGATTGCGACCTGCGCTGGGGGTTCTGTGAACTGGCCAATACTAAAGCGCAGTTCGCGGCGTTCAAGGCTGAGCAGCAAGACCTTGCCGAATCGGGTTACGCCCACGAAACCCGACTCGTCGGGCCGGAGCAGATCCGTCAGCAGGTGGTGAACTCAGGCGTGTATGCCGGTGGTCTCGTCGATATGGGCTCGGGTCACTTGCACCCGCTCAATCTGGTCCTTGGCGAAGCGCTATTGGCGCAATCCCTCGGCGTGAAGATCTTCGAGCAGAGCCCGGTGCTGGAGTTGATCCATGGCAGCACCGTGCAGGTACGCTGTGCCGGCGGCACGGTGCGCGCCGGCAGTCTGGTGCTGGCGTGCAACGCCCACCTGGAAGAACTCGAACCGAAACTGAGCGGCAAAGTCCTTCCGGCGGGCAGCTACATCATCGCCACCGAGCCGTTGACGCCCGACGTTGCAGCGCAATTGATCCCGCATAACCTGGCGCTGTGCGACCAGAAAGTCGGTCTGGATTACTATCGGCTCTCGGCAGATCGACGTTTGCTGTTCGGCGGCGCCTGTCATTATTCCGGGCGCGATCCGGCGGACATCGAAGCTTATATGCGTCCGCACATGCTCAAGGTCTTCCCGCAACTGGCCAACGTGCGCATCGACTATCAATGGGGCGGCAAGATTGGTATTTCGGCCAATCGCTTCCCACAGGTCGGGCGCTTGAGTCAGCATCCGAACGTGTTCTACGCCCAGGGTTACTCCGGTCATGGCCTGAACGTGACCCACTGGTGCGCAAAACTGTTGGGCGAAGCGATCCACGTCGGACACAGCCAGGGCTTTGACGTGTTCAGCGCGGTGCCGCACATGACCTTTCCGGGCGGGCCTATGCTGCGCTCTCCACTGCTGGCCCTCGGCATGTTCTGGTATCGCCTGCGCGAACTGCTCGGCTGACGTCCCAACACCTCGTTCGGCCTTTAGATTTGCTCAATCGCCCGGCGCTTCTATATTGAGGGAGTGCTCTGACTTCCCTGCGTCCTGGCGAGTGCAGCCTATGGCTACGACTGACCCACTGATTATCTGCGAGCACTGCGACTGCGTGTATGAAAAAGTCACGCTCGCCAAACATCAAAAAACCCTGTGTACGCGCTGCGGCGGCGTGCTTCAGCGCTATAACGGCCTGTCGGTGGAACAACGTCTGGCGTTAACCGTCACTGCGTTGATGCTGTGGATTTTCGCCAACTTCTATCCCGTCATGAGCATCAGCCTCAAAGGCCTTAAAAACAGCGCAACACTCTGGGATTCGGTGCTTGCCCTGAGTCTGGGGCCGATCACTTTCATCGCCATGGTGGCGGCGATCTCGATGATCATCGCGCCGATTTTCCAGCTGGTGCTGCTTCTGTGGGTGCTGAGCTTCGCCCTCGCCTCCCGTCGCTCGCCCGGTTTCAGGTTCTGCATGCGCTGGCTGGAAACCCTCAGGCCCTGGAGCATGCTGGAGGTCTGTCTGCTGGGGGCGATGGTCGCGGTCATCAAACTCGCCGGATTGCTGGATGTGCTGCCCGGCATCGGCCTGTTTGCCCTGGCCATTCTCAGTCTGATGATGATCCGCATCGCTGGGCGCGACATCCGTGACCTATGGGACATCTTATGAACAGGCCCCCGGTGGCGAGTGAACTCAACCTGTGCCTGTGTCATAGCTGCGGCCTGGCCTGTGACATGACCGATGAACCTCACGAATGCACACGGTGCGGCGCGCCGCTGCATCGGCGCAAAACCAATTCACTGGCCCGGACCTGGGCCTACATGTTCACTGCCCTGGCGTTTTACGTCCCGGCTAATCTGCTGCCAGTGATGAACACCAAGATGGTCGGCAACGGCGCCGATAGCACGATCATGAGCGGTGTACTGGAGTTCTGGCAGCACGGCGCCTGGGACATTGCCCTGATTATTTTCATCGCCAGCATCGCGGTGCCGGGCATCAAGTTCGTCGCCCTGACGCTGTTACTGGTGACCGTTCAGCGCGACAGCCAATGGGCGAGTAAGCAGCGGTCAACGCTATACCGTTTCGTCGAGCTCATCGGTTACTGGTCGATGCTCGATGTGATCGTGGTCGCCCTGGTGGCCTCACTGGTGAAGTTTCAAGCCCTGGCCGATATCGAACCGCGCCCGGGCATTCTGTTTTTTGGCTTGGTGGTGGTGTTCACCATGCTGTCGGCGATGAGTTTCGACCCACGCATGATCTGGGATAAAGAGCAGCAAAATCCGCAAAACGAGGAGGTCATGGATGAAGTCGCAAGCCACTGACGGGCCGCAAGCCCCCGGGCAGGCCCTTGTCAAGACCCGCCGTTTCAGCGTTTCGCTGGTATGGATCGTACCGATCGTCGCGGTGCTGGTGGGGATTTCCCTGGTCGTGCACACCATGATGCAGGAAGGTCCGACCATTACCGTCACGTTCAAAACCGGCAGCGGCCTGACCGCCAACAAGACCGAGGTCAAATACCGCAACGTGGTGATCGGCCATGTCTCGGACGTGGAACTGAGCAACGATCAGAAGAGCGTCAACGCCACCATAAAACTGTCCAAGCAGGCGGAAAGTTTCACCCGCGAAGACTCGCAATTCTGGGTCGTGCGTCCGCGCATTGGCGCTGGCGGGGTGTCGGGTATCGATACCCTGCTGTCCGGGGATTACATTGGCGCCGACATCGGCCAGGCCAACGCTCGCGCAAAAAACTTTACCGGCCTGGAAAACCCGCCGCCGATTACCTATGGCGAGCCGGGCAAGCGCTTCACCCTGCGCACCCACGATCTCGGTTCGCTGGACATTGGCTCTCCGGTTTACTACCGCAAGATTCCGGTGGGTCAAGTGGTGGCCTATGCCCTGGACGCCGACGGCAAAGGGGTGAACATCGAAGTGTTCATCCACGCGCCCAACGATGCCTACGTCACTGAAAACACCCGGTTCTGGAACGCCAGCGGGATCGACGTGAACGTCGGTGCCAACGGCTTTTCGGTGAAAACCGAGTCGCTGTCCTCCATCCTGGTGGGCGGCATCGCCTTCCGCGCTCCGGAATACAGCCCTAACGATCAACCGGCCGCCGAGGACAAATCCTTCGACCTGTTCGAAGACCAGCTAACCGCCCTCGCCCCGCCCAGCGGCAAGGGGCAATTCTTGAGTTTGCGTTTCGATCAAGCCTTGCGCGGGCTCAGGGTTGGCGCACCGGTGGAATTCCTTGGCATCGAGTTCGGCAGAGTGGTGTCGGTCAATCTGGATTTCGACGCAAAAAAACGCAGTTTCCCGGTCAATGTCGGCATCGTGATCTACCCGCAACGCCTCGGCCAGGCCCACATCAAAATGCTCGAGGTCTTGAAGCATGACCCCAACGACGAAGCCGCAGGCGTACGGCTGATGGGCAGTTTTGTCGACAACGGTCTGCGGGCCCAGGCCCGTAGCGGCAACCTGTTGACCGGCCAGCTCTACATTTCGCTCGACTTCTACCCCAAAGCGGAGAAAGTCGTGTTCGATCCGACCGCCCGTCCAGTCTCTATCCCAACCGTTCCTGGCAGCCTCGAACAATTGCAGGAAAAACTGGAGGGCATGGTCAACAAGATCAACCAACTGCCGATTGAGCGCATCGCCGGCAACCTGGACAGCAACCTCGTCGAACTGCGCAAAGGCCTCGCACAATTCAACGCCAAGACCCTCCCCGGCGTGCAGACCACCCTGGCGGACGTCAGCAAGACCCTGCAATCGGCCAGTTCGACCTTGGCCGAAGACTCGCCGCAACGCGAACAATTAGGTCAGACCCTGGACGAGCTCGGGCGCATGTCGCGCTCCTTGCGTGAACTCTCGGATTACCTCGGACGCCATCCGGAATCGCTGATTCGCGGTCGTCCCGACAATGCTGCGCCGATCGACCTGCAAGGGCCGCCGCGCAAATGACCACAGGAGCATCACCCATGGCTTTTCCGTTGAAGATCGCCTTGGTCACCGCGCTGTTACTGCTCACGGCCTGCCGCGGTGATCCGATTCAATTCCACACCCTGACCCCGGCCCAACCGAGCGGCATTTCAAGGACCAGCGCTGCGGATATCCAGATCGAGGGCCTCAGCGTCCCTCCCCAGGTCGACCGCCCGCAAATCGTTATTCGCCAGGGCAACAGCGGCCTGGCGATCCTCGAAACCGAATGGTGGGGCGCGAGCCTGTCGGATGAATTGCGCAGTGCCCTGGTCGATCAACTGGTCAACAGCAATCCCCAGCGCAGGGTTTCGGTGCGGCTGGACGTGCAACGTTTTGATTCGATCCCCGGCCAATACGCGCTGATTGACGTCAAATGGCGCCTGCGCAATCTTGGGGAAAGCGAGAACGCGCTGATCACTTGCCGCAGCACATTGCAGACACCTTCAGGGCCTTCCATAGATGAATTGGTTGCGGCTCAGCAAAACAACGTCAAACGCCTGGCCGCGTTGATTAACCAGGCAGCGGGTGGAACACAAAGAGGTTGCCCGGCGAATCAGTGAGTTGACGTTTTTTTCTCATTCTGCGTCGTACATTTGCCGTCGCCTTAATCATGCAAATGATTCGTATTGGCCTACAATAATTGACGACCGTCCCGGTTGAATCTGCGCGCACGATTATTTAAAAAAAACAGGAGCTGCCAACGCATGAGTCCCAACATCCCTTCTTTCCTGAAAACAGCACTGCTGGCCACCGCACTGCTGAGTGCCGGTCACGTGTATGCAGCGGATGCCGATGGCATCGTGGTCTACAACGCCCAGCACGAAAGCCTGACCAAATCCTGGATCGAGGGCTTTACCAAGGAAACCGGTATCAAGGTCACGGTGCGCAATGGTGACGACACCGAGATGGGCAATCAGATCGTGCAGGAAGGCGCCGCCTCCCCGGCCGACGTGTTCCTGACCGAAAACTCCCCGGCCATGGTGCTGGTCGACAACGCGGGGCTGTTTGCGCCGGTTGCTCCGGCCACCCTGGAACAGGTCGGCAATGCTTACCGCCCGGCCCATGGCAAATGGGTGGGGATCGCCGCGCGGTCCACGGTGTTTGTCTATAACCCGAGCAAACTGCCCGAAGCCGAGCTGCCCAAGTCGCTGATGGACCTCGCCGGCCCGAGCTGGAAAGGTCGCTGGGGCGCGTCGCCGGCCGGTGCCGACTTCCAGGCCATCGCCGCCGCCGTGCTGGAACTCAAGGGTGAAGCCGCCACCCTGGAGTGGTTGAAAGGGATGAAAACCAACTATACGGCCTACCGGGGCAACAGCGCCGTGCTCAAAGCGGTCAACGCGGGGCAGATCGACAGCGGCGTGATCTACCACTATTACAGCTTCGGCGACCAGGCCAAAACCGGCGAAAACAGCAAGAACACCGCCCTGCACTACTTCAAGCACAAGGATCCGGGCGCGTTTGTCAGCGTCTCCGGTGGCGGCGTTCTGGCGTCCAGCAAACACAAGGAACAAGCCCAGGCGTTCATCAAATGGATTACCGGCAAAGATGGCCAGGCCATCCTCAAAACTGGCAAATCGTTCGAATACGCGGTGGGCAAGAACGCTGAATCCAATCCAAAACTGGTGCCTCTGCAGCAACTCGACGCGCCGACAGTCGATGCTTCAAAACTCGACAGTAAAAAAGCCGTGGAGTTGATGACTCAGGGGGGACTGCTCTAATTGATGCCTGAAACCTTGCCAGCGGGTGTCGTCGAGACGATACCCGCGAATTTGCGACGACGATCCCGCGGCCTCTTCGCGGGACGTGGTGGCGCGTGGGTGATCGGTTTGTCGGTGCTGGTTTCGCTGCTGTCGCTGCTGCCGATTGCCTTCGTCATCGGCGTATCGTTTCAGACAGGCTGGGCGACCCTTGTGCCGCTGGTGTTCCGGCCGCGGGTCGCTGAACTATTGATCAACACCGTTTTACTGGTGGTGATCACGATTCCGTTGTGCGTCATGTTAGGCCTGTCTCTGGCCTGGCTGACAGAGCGCACCAACCTGCCGGGGCGGCGCTGGTGGTCGTTGTTGGCGACCGCGCCGCTGGCGGTGCCGGCGTTCGTTCACAGCTATGCGTGGGTCAGTCTGGTCCCACCGATTCACGGGCTGTTTGCCGGGGTTCTGGTGTCGGTCATCGCCTACTTCCCGTTCCTGTACCTGCCGATTGCTGCGACGCTGCGCCGGCTCGATCCGGCCATCGAAGACGTTGCCGAATCGCTGGGGCTCAAGCCTTGGGCGATATTTTTCCGCGTGGTGCTGCCGCAATTGCGCCTGGCCATCTGCGGCGGTGCGTTGCTGGTGGGCCTGCACCTGCTGGCCGAGTATGGCCTGTACGCGATGATCCGTTTCGACACCTTCACCACGGCCATCTTCGATCAGTTCAAATCCACCTTCAACGGCCCCGCCGCCCACATGCTGGCCAGCGTGCTCGCCCTGTGTTGCCTGGTGATGCTGACCGCAGAATCGGCCGCTCGCGGCACGGCGCGTTACGCCCGCGTCGGGTCGGGAAGCGCTCGCGAGCAGCGGGTGGTGCGCCTGAAATCCGCAACTACACTCCTCGCCCTGACCGTACAGATCGCGACCTGTGCGCTGGCGCTGGGCGTGCCACTGGTGACTTTAGGTAACTGGCTGATAGCCGGCGGTACGCAGGTCTGGCAGATGGACGAACTGCTGCCGGCGCTGGAACAGACGCTGCTCCTCGGCGTTGCGGGTGCCGCCGTCACCACCTGCGCCGCCATCCCGATTGCCTGGCTGTCGATTCGCTCTCCGGGCCGGTTGCAACGTGTACTGGAAAGCTGCAACTACATCACCAGTTCGTTGCCCGGGATCGTCGTGGCCCTGGCATTGGTGACCGTCACCATTCATTTCGCCCGGCCGATTTACCAGACGACTATCACGGTGTTGCTGGCGTACCTGCTGATGTTTCTTCCGCGCGCCCTGGTGAGTTTGCGCGCCGGCATCGCACAGGCGCCGGTAGAGCTGGAAAACATGGCCCGCAGCCTGGGCCGCTCGCCTGCCCGGGCACTGTGGCTGATCACCCTGCGCCTGGCCGCGCCCGGCGCTGCCGCAGGTGCCGCGCTGGTATTTTTGGCGATCACCAATGAGTTGACCGCCACCCTGTTGCTCGCCCCAAATGGCACGCGCACCCTGGCCACCGGATTCTGGGCCATGACCAGCGAAATCGACTACGCCGCCGCTGCGCCCTACGCCCTGTTGATGATCCTGTTGTCGCTTCCGTTGACCGGACTTCTTTATCACCAATCCAAACGAACGGCTGGCCGATGAACGCTCTAGAACTCCATTCCATTTCCAAGTCCTACGGCTCCTATCAAGCGCTGGAGAGCGTCAACCTGTCGGTGCCAACGGGCAGCCGAACGGTCATCGTCGGCCCGTCCGGCTCAGGAAAAACCACGCTGTTGCGGATGATCGCCGGCTTCGAATTCCCGGACACGGGCCGACTATCACTCAATGGCCAAACGCTCGTCGACGACACACACGAAGTCCCGGCGCATCAGCGTTTGATTGGCTATGTTCCCCAGGACGGCGCGCTATTCCCGCACATGACCGTGGCCGCCAACATCGGTTTCGGGCTTTCAACCAAGGGCGGCGCGAAACAGGAGCGAATCGCAGAGTTGATGGACAGCGTGGCGCTGGATGCGAACATGGCCAACCGTTGGCCCCATGAGCTCTCCGGCGGCCAGCAGCAACGCGTGGCGCTGGCGCGGGCGTTGGCGCAACAACCGCGCTTGATGTTGCTGGACGAGCCGTTTTCGGCCCTCGACACCGGACTTCGAAGCGCCATGCGCAAAATGGTCGCTCGGCTACTGACCGACGCCGGTGTGACCACCATTCTGGTCACTCATGACCAGAGTGAAGCGTTGTCGTTTGCCGATCAGCTAGCGGTGATGCGCGATGGTCGGCTGGTGCAGTCAGGCCATCCGCTGGATCTTTACCGCTACCCCGAGGATGAACAAACCGCGCTGTTTCTGGGGGATGCCGTGGTCTTGCCCGCCAGAATCGAAGCCGGCTGGGCCCATTGCGAACTCGGTCGGATACCGGTGAACAACCACCGGAACAACAAATCGGCGCAGATCATGCTGCGTCCCGAACAACTGCAACTCGTCAGCATTCAGCCCAGCCCGACCAAGGCTGCCGGGTGCCGCGCCGTCGTGACCGAGCGGGATTTCAGCGGCAATACCTGCACGTTGACAGTCGAATTGGAGTCGTTGGTTTCCGGGCAACAGCCGGGTCGATCATTAGTGGTGCGCAGTTCGGGCCTGTATGCGCCACCCGCCGGCAGTGCGGTTCACGTCTCGACCATCGGCCATGCCCACGTACTGAGCGAAACTTGAACCCCGTCCATCAAAGATCGAACCGGTCCACGGCCCGACGCCGTTCGTTGTCATCGCGCACGTCGTAGTTGGCCGTGGTCTGGATGTTGCTGTGATGGGCGAGTTTCTGGGCGATCGACAAGTCATATTCCTCAATCACTCGGGTAATGAACGAACGTCGAAAATCATGCGGCATGATTTTCACCCCGACCTGCGCGCCCCGCTGTCGGGCGATGTAATAGATCGCATGTTTGGTGATGCGCTCGCGGGTGATGTGATTGCCGCGGCGGATGCGGTTGAACAGGAACGGATCGTCCGTTTCGCCCTCTTTCAGTAGCGAGCGCCGCAGTTCCAACCAGTCATTGAGTTTGGCGAACGCCCAGGCCGGTGCGTACTTGATCAATTGCTTGTTGCCCTTGGCGGTCACACGAAGGCTGCGCTCGGCGAAATCGACCTGGTTCAGGTCCAGGTTCACCGATTCCGATTTGCGCATTCCCGAGCCGTACAAAATCCCGATGATCGCCGCATCCCTCAACCCTTGTGGCCGTGGATCGGCGGCGCAGACCGCCATCAATTCCTGGATCAGCGTGCGCCTGAGGTTGCGCCCCTGGGACAATCGCGTGCCGGCAATCCCCTTGACCGAGCGCATTTTCAGCAAGTGTTCCTGACTGATCAGGCTCATGCGCCACGCCTCGTTCATCACCCCGCGCACCGCATTGACGTACAGCGAAGAGGTGTTCGGCGCGTAGCCGTCGGTGCGCAAGGTGGCCACCAGCGCGATGACATCTTCCGGTTGCAGGTTGTGCCAGGGAATCTCCTCGACGTTCATGTCTTCAAAGCCCAACCGGTCAGCGGCGTCCTGCAACACATAACGCATGGTCAGTTGGCTGGAGGGCGCCAGACGTGCCAGGTACAGGGTCAGCGGGTTGGTCTTTGAAGGGGTTGAGTCGGTAGCGGGTAAGTCAATCAAACGAAACGGCCTTGAGTAGAAACAGTTCATTAAACAACTAAGGATTGAAACATCCTTCCTATAAAGCGGAACACTTCTGTAAGACTTTCTACTAAAAAACTCGATGAGCGGCAGAAGTCAGAACAGTGGCTGTATGACTTTCAGAATAAACAGAGGTGTTGGGCCTGGCGTATGAAGCGCCCGGACGTGACGTTATACAACACGATAGGCGAATTGAAATATGGCCTTGCCTATTCTGATGGCGCACGTCAGCAAGTCGATCCGCACTCAGGAGTGCCCCATGAAAATCAGTGTATTTGGTAGCGGTTACGTTGGCCTGGTGCAAGCGGCCGTCCTGGCTGAAGTCGGCCACGACGTGATTTGCATGGACATTGACGAGAAGAAAGTCGAGCTGCTGCAACAAGGCCACGTGAGTATTTTCGAACCGGGGCTGGCCAGCCTGGTACGCGAAAGCCTGGAAGCCAAACGGCTGCAGTTCACCACCGACGAAAAACTTGCGGTGCAGCACGGCCAGGTGTTGTTTATCGCCGTCGGTACGCCATCCCGGGACGATGGTTCGGCGGACCTGCGTTATGTGCTGTCAGTGGGCGAAGCCGTGGCGCGTCATCGTGAACAACCGGTGATTCTGGTGGAGAAGTCCACGGTGCCGGTGGGCACGGGTGACACCTTGCGCGCGCATATCGACAAGTGCCTGATCAAGGTCGGCCGCTTGCTGAAATTTGATATCGTCTCCAACCCGGAGTTTTTGAAAGAAGGCTCGGCCGTGGCCGATTGCCGGCGCCCGGACCGGATCGTCATCGGCTGCGAACGCGATGAGGTGCGTGACGTGATGCGCGACCTCTACGCGCCCTTCAACCGCAATCATGACCGGATCATGTTCATGGACCTGCGCAGCGCCGAGCTGACCAAGTACGCCGCCAACTGCATGCTGGCGACCAAGATCAGCTTCATCAACCAGATCGCCGAACTGGCCGAACACCTGGGCGCCGACATCGAATCGGTGCGCCTGGGCATCGGCGCCGATTCGCGCATTGGCTACCACTTCATCTACCCCGGCTGCGGTTATGGCGGCTCGTGCTTTCCCAAGGACATGCGCGCGCTGATCCACAGCGCCGAAGAGGCGCATTGCTCCAGCGATTTGCTGCAAGCGGTGGAAGCGATCAACCAGCGTCAGAAGCACAAGTTGTTCGAGCGCATCAACGCGTTCTACAAGGGCGATTTGCGCGGCAGGACCTTTGCCGTGTGGGGGCTGGCATTCAAGCCGAACACCGACGACATGCGCGACGCACCGAGCCGGGTGTTGCTGGAATCGCTGTGGGCCGCCGGGGCCAACGTCCGCGCGTTCGACCCGGAAGCCATGCAGGAAACCCAGCAGCTGTATCCCGATGAATCGAGGTTGATGCTGATGGGCACACCGGAATCGGTATTGTCCGGTGCTGACGCGTTGATCATCTGCACGGAATGGCAGCAGTTCAAGGCCCCGGATTTCAGCCTGATCCAGCAGCGGCTCAACGCGCCGGTGATCTTCGACGGACGCAACCTGTACGACGCCGATCGACTGGCCCGCGCCGGTTTCATGTACTTCCCGATGGGCCGCGGTGAATCGCGCAATCTGCCGATTCCGCACCAGCAGTGGCCGGCCGCTTCGGTCGTCGCTTGATTGCGACGTTAGCCGAGATCAGCCGACAGTCCCTGGGGCCAGGGCTGTCGGCGTTGCTTAGTTGCTTGGTTTCAGCCTGGCCGACAGCCTGGTGTCGTGGTGCGTGGCAATGTTCATCTTCACCCTCGTTGAAATAATTAATTACCCGCCGAATTCCTCTTCGTCGACACCCTGGCGCCGGTGCCCTGAGCGCGCTGACCGCCATAGGTGGTTTCCTGTGTTTCACGAGCGGCCGTCGGGTGGCCTTACAGCAAAATTAATGCACTAAAACTGCATTAATATGAATTTGTCAGCATCAGGAATGAACGGCACACTGTGCCCGTTCCTCCCCCAATAGTTGGAACAACTTCAAGGGCTTTCTGGGTATCCCAGCTAAGCCTTTTTTTTGCCTCGATTTTTTCAACGGATCGTCTGCCTCATGTTTGCTCGCTGGTTTCCCGCCGCCATCAACACCCGCCCCTCCGAATGGAGCCGGGCCGCCATCGGCATGTCTCTGGGCACGATGTTCAGCGTCTGGCTCTGCAGCCAGGTATTCGGCATGCAAGTAGCGCAGCACCTGATCGGTCCGCTGGGTGCATCGGCCGTGTTGCTGTTCGCAGTGTCCTCCGGCGCCCTCGCCCAGCCCTGGTCGATTCTTGGCGGCTACCTCAGCGCCGGGGTGGTTTCGCTGCTGGTCGCTCACGTGCTCGGACGAACCCTCGGCAGCGCTTGCCTGGCGGCCGGCATGGCGCTGATTCTGATGTGCTGGCTGCGTTGCCTGCACCCACCGGCCGGGGCCTTGGCGCTCCTGTTGGTGTTGGCAGACCCGGCGACCATTGCCCTGGACTGGAAAGCGCTCGGCCCAGTGTTGCTTGGCGCATCGGCCATGCTGCTCAGCGCCCTGGCCTACAACAACCTGACGCGCATTCGTTACCCAAAACGCGCCAGCGAACCGGTGTCCATGGTGCCCGCCGATCACCCGCCCACCGACAGCCAGGCAATCACCGCCCAGGACCTGAAACTGGCCCTGGCGGACATGGAAGCCTTCTTCGACGTCACCCCCGAAGACCTCGAACAGTTGATCCATGCCAGTGAGTTGCATGCCAAGCGGCGCAGCATTGGCACTGTATTTTCCAATAAGGCTTGAAGATCAAAAGATCTTGCTTTAAGGCAAAAACGCAAACTAACCCTGCACATATGCCGGTTGTACATCACAAATTTGCACTGGTACGATCCAGCATCGCTCGCGCGCGAGCTTCTCTATAAAGAACAATAAAAGCAGGGAGTTAGTGATGACTGCTCAGGTTTCTTCTCCGGGGACTTCGTCCATGGATGCCATGCAAAACGAAGTGCTGGCCGAGGTTCGCAACCACATCGGCCACCTGACCCTCAATCGCCCCGCCGGACTCAACGCCATCACCCTGGACATGGTGCGCAACCTGCAGCGTCAGCTCGACGCCTGGGCACTGGATCCGCACGTACACGCAGTTGTATTGCGCGGTGCTGGCGAGAAGGCTTTCTGTGCCGGCGGCGACATTCGCTCGCTGTACGACAGCTTCAAGAACGGCGACACGCTGCACGAAGATTTCTTCGTCGAGGAATACGCCCTCGACCTCGCGATTCACCATTACCGCAAACCTGTACTCGCTTTGATGGACGGTTTTGTCCTGGGCGGCGGCATGGGCCTGGTACAAGGCGCCGACTTGCGGGTGGTCACCGAGAAAAGTCGTCTGGCGATGCCGGAAGTGGCGATCGGTTACTTCCCGGATGTCGGTGGCAGCCATTTCCTGCCACGCGTTCCCGGTGAACTGGGGATTTACCTCGGCGTCAGCGGCGTGCAGATCCGTGCGGCCGATGCGCTCTATTGCGGCCTGGCCGACTGGTACCTGGAAAGCGATAAGTTGGGCACTCTGGACGAGCAACTCGATCAGCTCGAATGGCACGAAACACCGTTGAAGGACCTGCAAGGTCTGCTGGCGAAACTCGCCGTGCAACAACTACCCGACGCGCCACTGAGCGCGTTGCGCCCGGCCATCGATCACTTCTTCGCCCAGCCCGATGTGCCGAGTATTGTTGAGCAACTGCGTGAAGTAACGGTCGCCGACAGCCACGAGTGGGCCACGACCACCGCCGACCTGCTGGAAAGCCGTTCACCGCTGGCCATGGGTGTGACCCTGGAAATGCTCCGTCGCGGCCGGCACTTGAGTCTGGAAGACTGCTTCGCCCTTGAGCTGCACCTGGACCGTCAGTGGTTCGAGCGCGGCGACCTGATCGAAGGCGTGCGCGCCTTGCTGATCGACAAGGACAAGAAACCGCGCTGGAATCCGCCGACCTTGCAGGCGCTGGACGCCGAGCACGTCGCGAGTTTCTTCACGGGTTTTGACCAAAGCGGGAGCTGAGCCATGCACGATATCGAATTGAGCGAAGAGCAAGTCATGATCCGCGACATGGCCCGGGACTTTGCCCGCGGCGAAATCGCGCCCCACGCACAAGCCTGGGAAAAGGCCGGCTGGATCGACGACGGTCTGGTGGCGAAGATGGGTGAGCTGGGTCTGCTGGGCATGGTGGTGCCCGAGGAATGGGGCGGCACCTATGTCGACTACGTCGCCTACGCCTTGGCCGTGGAAGAGATTTCGGCCGGCGACGGCGCCACTGGCGCGCTGATGAGCATTCACAACTCCGTGGGCTGCGGTCCGGTCCTCAACTACGGCACTGAAGAACAGAAACAGACCTGGCTGCCGGATCTGGCCAGCGGTCAGGCCATCGGCTGCTTCTGCCTGACCGAACCCCAGGCCGGTTCCGAAGCCCACAACCTGCGCACCCGCGCCGAACTACGCGACGGCCAATGGGTGATCAACGGCGCCAAGCAATTCGTCAGCAACGGCAAACGGGCGAAACTGGCCATCGTGTTCGCGGTGACCGATCCAGACTTGGGCAAGCGCGGCATCTCGGCGTTCCTGGTGCCGACCGATACCGCGGGTTTCATCGTTGATCGCACCGAACACAAGATGGGCATCCGTGCTTCCGATACCTGCGCGGTGACCCTGAGCCACTGCACGATTCCCGAAGCCAACCTGCTGGGTGAGCGCGGCAAAGGGCTGGCGATTGCCCTGTCGAACCTCGAAGGCGGCCGCATCGGCATCGCGGCGCAGGCGTTGGGCATTGCCCGCGCCGCATTTGAAGCGGCGCTGGCCTACTCGCGGGATCGGGTGCAGTTCAACAAACCGATCATCGAGCACCAGAGCATCGCCAACATGCTGGCCGACATGCACACCCGGTTGAACGCGGCACGACTGCTGATCTTGCATGCTGCGCGCTTGCGCAGTGCCGGCAAGCCGTGTCTGTCGGAGGCTTCACAGGCCAAGCTGTTTGCATCCGAGATGGCCGAGAAAGTGTGTTCGTCGGCGATGCAGATTCATGGCGGGTATGGGTATCTGGAGGATTACCCGGTGGAGCGTTATTACCGGGATGCGCGGATAACGCAGATTTATGAAGGGTCGAGCGAGATACAGCGGATGGTGATTGCTCGCGAGTTGAAGCACTACCTGGTCTAGAGGATCGCCGCAGAGCTGATCGTTCCCACGCGTGGGAACGATCAAGCGATCAATCTCAAGCCAGACGGGGTTTACGTCCCGACACAAAGTGGCTCACATCATTAAACCCCTGCGTCGACGCATGCCCAGGCACAACCAGCGAATCAATGAACGCTTCATCCTCAGCCGTAATCTTCACCGCTTGAGCCTTCGTGTAGGCATCCCATTGTTCTTCAGTGCGCGGCCCTACGATGGCCGAGGTGACGGCGCTGTTGTTAAGCACGAATGAAGGTCGGGGCAACCACTCGTCGCCACTGTCAGATTTGACAGTAGCCAGTCCGACCCTGACCCCTGTGTGATAGCTCCAACCGCCGGACCCTCCCGGTCGTTCCACGAAGGAGCGTTTTCATGACCACCGAATCCCCCGACACACTGGCTGAGACTTCGTCCGATAACACCGTTCTGGTTCTGTATGCGCCGGATGTACTTGGCAGCACCAAGCCAGTGGTGGGGGGACATTGCGGTGTCTCTATACGGATTTATGACCTGTCCCCCATGGGCGCCAGGGTCAAGGTGGATGCGTACCAGGGGCAGGCACCGAACGATACCGTTGCGCTGAACCTGAACGGCCAACCAAACATCGCCAGTACGCAGACAGCCTCCACGGATGATTCTGTCTTCCTGTACATTCCCAAAAATCTGCTGAGGCCCGAGTTCGTCAACCGTCTCACCTATACGGTGACCCGTGGCAGTCAGAACATGGGCACCTCCACGCCACCGCTGGAGATCTTGTACAACGCCATCCGCCCCGGTATCGAAGACCGCATTCATGGCGACGATGGCCACTCTGAGCTGGAACTGATTCTGCCCCAGGACGTACTCGAAAACGGCATTGACGCCGACCGCGCGGCGCAGGGTGTGCAGGTGTGTTTCTCTTACCCTTACTGCCGGGCCTACGACAGAATCTGGTTGAACTGCAACGGCCAGGACGTCTACCGCGACGTCACGCCTGCCGAAGCACCGGCTACTCCTTCCGCCGAGCCGACAAGGATTTGCGTCACCGTCGACAAAGCCGTTTTCGAACGCGCCGGTGATCATCCCCGGTTCGTGTTTTCGTACACCGTGACCGACCAGGTGGGAAACGGACCTGATACGGATTCGCCGTGGTCGGTTTCGTTGTTGGTGGATGTATCTCTCAAGAGCAATCGGCTAGTGGCCCCCGACCTGGCCGAAGACCCGGATGACCCCAGCGATGACCCGAAAACCATCGACCTCAGCAAACTCGGTAGCAAGGATCTGACCGTGTTGGTGCATGCCTTTGCACCGCTGTGGCAACCCAATGACATCATTCGCGTGAAATACACGTCAACGCCGCCTGGCGGCCCGGCGGTGCCGCATTCCGTTGAAGCCACCGTTTCGCGAATCCCGTTCACCTATAAATTGATGGTGCCCAATGCCAAGGTCATTGCCGACAGCGTGGTGAGGGCTTTCTATGAGCAGGTCAGAAATGGCGCGGTCATTGCCACGTCCAAAACGACTACGGCGCAGGTGACGGGCGCAGGACAGAATGACGTGCTGACCTTCACCAATGAGCCCTACACCATCGCCCCGGCTGGCCGGCTGAAGAACGTTGAGTTGCTCCTCAGCACCAGCAATAACACCCCCATCCCCGGGGGCAAGCTCAGTCTGACTCTCCCGGCCAACTTCATGTACGCCGATGGCGGCAGCGGCCAGCGCGACTTCATCACCGACGATGTCGGCAGGCTCAGCGTCAGCCGCGTCAAAGGCGCTCTTATCCCCGGCTCTTACAGTCTGAGCGCCACCAGTGGTGCTCAGGTCGCCAACGCAACCGTAACCGTTACGGGGCTGGGGCCGGTCGGTAGCATCCCGGTCGGGAACAATCCGATCGGGATCGCCGTCAGCCCGGACGGTACCCGTACTTATGTCTGCAACCAGACTAGCCACTCGGTCTCGGTGATTGATACGGCGACGAATCGAGTCCTGACGAACATCTCGGTCGGGACCAGTCCGGCCGGGATCGCCGTCAGCCCGGACGGTACCCGCGCTTATGTCAGCAACGAGGGTAGCTTCACGGTATCGGTGATTGATACGGCGACGGAACGAGTCCTGACGACCATCCCGGTCGGGAACCATCCGACGGGGGTTGCCGTCAGCCCGGACGGTACTCGTGTTTATGTCTGCAACTATGTTAGCAACACGGTCTCGGTGATTGATACGGCGACGGAACGAGTCACGAACATCCCGGTCGGGACCTATCCGAGGGGGGTTGCCGTCAGCCCGGACGGTACCCGCACTTATGTCAGCAACTGGAATAGCAACACGGTCTCGGTGATTGATACGGCGACGAATCGAGTCCTGACGAACATCCCGGTCGGGACCCATCCGCAAGGGATCGCCGTCAGCCCGGACGGCACCTGCGCTTATGTCTGCATCGGGAATAGCCACACGGTCTCGGTGATTGATACGGCGACGAATCGAGTCCTGACGAACATCCCGGTCGGGACCCATCCGCAAGGGATCGCCGTCAGCCCGGACGGTACCCGCGCTTATGTCAGCAACGAGAGTAGCTTCACGGTCTCGGTGATTGATACGGCGACGGATCTAGTCCTGACGAACATCCCGGTCGGGAACAAACCGATGTGGGTTGCCGTCAGCCCGGACGGTACCCGCATTTATGTCAGCAATTATGATAGCCACACGGTCTCGGTGATTGGGGGCTAATCAGGGACACCCATTAGCCGGTCTCGAGTCAAGGCTAAATGTCCACTTACCCTGCAGTTCTGAACTGCAGGGTGTTTCCCTCGCCAATCCCGATCGGTTGAACCCGCCGAACCCGTTTCCTCATCGGAAAAGGGGATGCATTTATGTGCGCCAGGCAAAGCTTGGTCGTCTGGGATTGACGGTGCAAGCCGAGTAGAAAAGAGTAGAAAAGGAGTAGAAAAGGGGACGCATTTATTTATCCGATGCCGGGGGAGCTGGCAGTGACTCGGGCGTTGGATAATATCTCCCCACAGCAACCGATCATTCCCACGCGGAGTGGGGGAACGCTCAAGCATCGCGAGCAAGCTCGGCTCCTACAGGTTATGCGAAATCCTGTGGGAGCCGAGCTTGCTCGCGATGGCGTCATCGAATACGCCGAATTACTTTCCGACGAACTCGGCTTCACGCTTGGCAATAAACGCCGCCATCCCTTCCTTCTGATCCTGCGTCGCAAACGCCGCATGGAACACCCGGCGCTCAAAGCGCACACCTTCCGACAGGCTCACTTCAAACGCGCGGTTGACGCTTTCCTTGATCATCATTGCAATCGGCAACGACTTCTTGGCAATCAGCGCCGCGACTTTCAACGCTTCTTCCAGCAACTCATCTGCCGGAACAATCCGCGCCACAATCCCGCAACGCTCCGCTTCCACCGCATCGATCAAGCGACCGCTGAGGCACATCTCCATGGCCTTGGCCTTGCCCACCGCGCGGGTCAGGCGCTGAGTGCCGCCCATGCCTGGCAGGACGCCGAGGTTGATTTCCGGTTGACCAAACTTGGCGTTGTCGCCGGCCAGGATGAAGTCGCACATCAGCGCCAGTTCACAACCACCGCCCAAGGCGAAACCGTTGACGGCGGCAATGATCGGCTTGCGGCGGTTAGCCACGCGATCGCTGTCGCTGAACAGGTCGTCAAGGTAGATCTGCGGGTAGGTCAGCTCGGCCATTTCCTTGATGTCGGCGCCAGCCGCGAAGGCTTTTTTCGAGCCGGTCAACACGATGCAGCCAATGTTCGAATCGGCTTCCAGGCCGTCGAGGGCGTGGTTCAGCTCGCTGACGATCTGCGCGTTCAACGCATTCAGCGCTTGCGGACGGTTCAGGGTAATCAGGCCGACGCGACCATGGGTTTCCAACAAAATCGTTTCGTAGTTCACACGTAGCTTCCTTCTCAAAGATTGCGCGAAATGACCATGCGCTGAATATCGCTGGTGCCTTCGTAGATCTGGCAGACCCGCACGTCGCGGTAGATCCGCTCCAGCGGGAAATCGTTCAAGTAACCGTAACCGCCGAGGGTTTGCAAGGCCGCGGAGCACACCTTCTCGGCCATTTCCGAGGCGAACAGCTTGGCCATGGACGCTTCGACCAAGGCCGGTTTGCCGCTGTCACGCAGCGCCGCCGCGTAATGCACCATCTGCCGAGCCACAGCGATTTGGGTTGCCATGTCCGCCAGGCGGAACGCGACCGCTTGATGCTCGATGATCGGTTTGCCGAAGCTTTCACGCTCGCGGGCATAGTCGCGGGCCGCTTCGAACGCAGCGCGGGCCATGCCCACCGATTGCGAAGCGATGCCGACACGGCCGCCTTCGAGGTTGGCCAGGGCGATTCGATAACCTTCGCCCTCCTCGCCCAAGCGGTTGGCGACTGGCACCTTCACGTCTTCGAACAGGATCTGGCAGGTGTCGGACGCGTGCTGGCCGAGTTTGTCTTCGACCCGTGCGACTTTGTAGCCCGGCGAATCGGTGGGCACGATCAGCGCCGTGATGCCACGCTTGCCGGCAATCGGATCAGTCACGGCGAACACGATCACCACTCCGGCGTTCTGCCCGGAGGTGATGAACTGCTTGCAGCCGTTCAACACGTAATGATCGCCTTCCAGACGAGCACGGGTTTTCAAGCCGCTGGCGTCGGAGCCGGCCTGCGGTTCGGTCAGGGCAAAAGCCCCGAGCATCGAACCGCTGGCCAAAGGTTTGAGGAAGCGCTCTTTCTGGTCGTCGTTGCCGTACTTGAGAATCGGCACGCAACCCACCGAGTTGTGCACGCTCATGATGGTCGAGCAGGCGCCGTCGCCGGCAGCGATTTCTTCCAGG
The DNA here is from genome assembly GCF_030053095.1 of Pseudomonas sp. PMCC200344. Classification (NCBI taxonomy): domain Bacteria; kingdom Pseudomonadati; phylum Pseudomonadota; class Gammaproteobacteria; order Pseudomonadales; family Pseudomonadaceae; genus Pseudomonas; species Pseudomonas sp. PMCC200344. Next base: position 2,933,893 of record NZ_CP125618.1, read on the forward strand.
GCCATGGCGTAGGCCAGGTAACCGGTGTCGCAACCGCCCCACTCTTCCGGCACCAACATGCCGAAGAAGCCCAGTTCCGCCATCTCGCCGATGGCTTCCTTGGGGAAGCGATGCTCGCGGTCCCACTCGGCGGCGAACGGTTTCAGCCGTTCCTGGGCAAACTGCCGGGCCGCGTCGCTGATCTGAAGTTGTTCGTCAGTCGGGAGCATAGTGATTCCTTAGTACAGGCATTCAACGGCCATGGCCGTGGCTTCGCCGCCGCCGATGCAGATCGCTGCAACGCCGCGTTTCAGGCCTTTCTGGCGCAGGGCCGAGAGCAAGGTCACGAGGATCCGCGCGCCAGACGCACCGATCGGGTGGCCGAGAGCGCAAGCGCCGCCGTGAACGTTGATCTTCTCGTGGGGGATTTCCAGTTTGGTCATGGTCACCAGACTGACAACGGCGAAGGCTTCGTTGACTTCGACCAGATCGACTTCGTCCAGCGACCAGCCGGTTTTCTTCATCAGCTTCTCGATAGCGCCCACCGGTGCCACCGGGAACAGGCCCGGGGTGTCGGCAAACGCAGCGTGGCCGTGAATCACTGCCAGCGGTTTCAGGCCGCGCTTTTCAGCTTCGGAACGGCGCATCAACACCAATGCCGCAGCGCCATCGGAGATCGAGCTGGAGTTCGCCGCCGTCACCGTGCCGCCGTCACGGAACGCCGGTTTCAAGGAAGCGATCTTGTCCAGTTTGGCTTTCGGTGGCTGTTCGTCGTTGCTGATCAGCACCTGCTCTTTACCGACGGTCACGGTGAGCGGCACGATCTCGTGTTTGAAGCTGCCGTCCTTGATCGCCTGCTGCGCGCGGGTGGTCGAGGCAATGGCAAACGCGTCCTGAGCTTCACGGGTGAAACCGTTGGTTTCAGCGCAATCCTCGGCGTAAGTGCCCATCAGGCGGCCCTTGTCGTAGGCATCTTCCAGACCGTCAAGGAACATGTGGTCAAGCACGCGACCGTGGCCCATGCGGTAACCGCTGCGGGCGCGGTCCAGCAGATACGGCGCGTTGGACATGCTTTCCATACCGCCGGCGACAACCACGTCGGCGCTGCCGGCCACCAGCATGTCGTGGGCCAGAATGGCCGCTTCCATACCCGAACCGCACATCTTGTTCAGGGTGGTGCAGCGAGTCGATTTATCCAGCCCTGCGCCCAATGCGGCTTGACGTGCAGGGGCTTGGCCGAGGCCGGCGGACAGGACGCAACCGAACAGCACTTCTTCAACCGAGTCTGGTGCCACACCGGCGCGTTCAACGGCGGCGCGAATTGCGGCAGCACCGAGTTGCGGTGCAGTCAGGCTTTTCAGTTCGCCCTGGAAACCACCCATCGGGGTGCGGACGGCGCTGACAATAACAATGGGATCGTTGGAAATAGTCATGACAAATCCTCCTTACTTGGCGGCCATGCGCAAGGCGCCGTCGAGACGGATCACCTCGCCATTGAGCATGCTGTTTTCAATGATATGCCTGACCAGCCCGGCATACTCGCCTGGTTTGCCAAGACGCGGCGGAAACGGCACGCCAGCCGCCAGGGACGCGCGGACTTCCGGGGTCATGCCGGCCATCATCGGCGTTTCGAAAATGCCCGGGGCGATGGTCATCACCCGAATGCCGAAGCGCGCCAGTTCACGGGCGGCGGGCAAGGTCAGGCTGACGATCGCGCCTTTGGAGGCGGCATACGCGGCCTGGCCGATCTGGCCGTCATAGGCTGCAGCCGAGGCGGTGTTGATGATCACGCCGCGCTCGCCGTCAGCATCTGCTTCGGTTTCGGCAATCGCCGCAGCGGCCAGGCGCAACATGTTGAAACTGCCGATCAGGTTGACGTTGATCACCTGGCTGAAATTGGCCAACACGTGTGGGCCGTTCTTGCCGAGGATCTTCTCACCGCGCACGATACCGGCGCAGTTGACCAGACCATTCAGGCCACCGAAGGCTTTGACCGTCGCCTGCACAGCGGCTTCCGCCGCGGTTTCGTTGCTGATATCCGCCACCACACTTTGCGCGCCGAGACGTTCAGCCTGGGCCGCAACGGCCTCGGCATTCATGTCCACCAGCATCACTTTGGCGCCGGCCGCGACCAGCATTTCAGCTGTGGCCGCACCGAGGCCGGACGCACCGCCGGTGACGAGAAAAACCTTGTTTTCGATCTGCATCATTGTTTCCTTGGATTCAAGCTGAAACATTCTTCGCGGCGGCCTCTTGAGCCTTGGCGATTTCCTGGTTGCGCAAGATAAAGCGCTGCAATTTGCCGCTAGGGGTTTTCGGCAATTCGCTGACAAATTCGATTTCACGGGGGTACGAGTGCGCGGCCAGTCGTTTGCGCACGTGTTGGCGCAACTCTTCGGCCAGTTCCGGTGCAGCGCGGTATTGCGCGCTGAGCACGACAAAGGCTTTGACCAGTTCGGTCCGCTCCGGATCGGGTTTGCCGACCACGGCCGCTTCGACCACTGCCGGGTGCTCGATCAACGCGCTTTCCACGTCGAACGGACCGACGCGATAGCCCGAGGTGGTGATCACGTCGTCGCTGCGACCGACGAAGCTGATGCTGCCGTCCGGGTTCCACTCGACGGTGTCGCCGCTCAGGTAATAGTTGCCGACGAAGGCCTTGGTCGGTGCGCCTTCGTAACCGGCGAACCAGCACATCGGCGACTGGGTGCGATCGATGGCCAGAATGCCAGGCTGACCGACGCCGAGTTCTTTGTACTCGTCATCCAGCACTACGATGCGGTGGCCCGGCGAGGCGAAACCGGCGGCGCCCATGTGGATCGGATGCTCCAGGCCATGGTGATTGCACAGGACCATGCCGAGTTCGGTCTGGCCATAATGGTCGTGGATGGCCACGCCGAGGTTGTCGGCGAACCAGCGAATCACTTCCGGGTTCAGCGGCTCGCCGGCGCTGCTGACGATGCGCAGCTTGCCCTTGATCGAGCGGGCCAACTCGTCGCCACCCGCGATCAACAGGCGATAGGCCGTCGGCGAACCGGTGAGGTTGGTGATCCCGTATTTGTTGATCACCCGGCAGGTGCTTTCGAGGGAGAACGGGCCATCGTAAAAGGTGATTGGATGCCCCATGGCCATGGGACCTGTGACACCGAAATAGATGCCGTAGGCCCAGCCCGGATCGGCGACGTTCCAGAAGGCGTCTTCAGGGCGCAAGTCCACGGCGTCACGGGTGTAACTCTGGAAGGCGACGATGGCCTTGAGCGGTACGGACAGCGCTTTCGATGGACCGGTGGTGCCCGAGGTGAACATCAGCAGGAACGGGTCTTCGCCGGTCAACAGGACTGGTTCGCACTCAGCAGAATAATTGGCCAGTTCGGCCCAGAAGCTGTAATCGCCGCGGACGATGCCCAGGCCTTTGGGGCCGGCGACGGTGACGATGGTCGGGCAGTCGGCGACTTCAGAGAGTTTGGAGCGATTGCCCGCGTCGGTGACCACCACTTTGGCGCCAGAGGAGCTGAGGCGGTGTTCGATGGCTTTCGGGCCGAATGCCGTGAACAGCGGCTGGTAGACCGCGCCGATGCGCCAGGTGGCGAACACGGTGATCAAGAGTTCGATGTTACGTGGCAGGAGACCGGCGACCTTGTCGCCTTTTTTCACGCCTTGGGCCAGCAGGAAATTGGCTAGCCGCGCGGCTTTGTCCTGCAAGTCGCTGAAGGTGTAGGTCGCGCTGGCGCCATCGCGACCTTCCCAGAACAGCGCGATGCGCCCCGGCAAGGCATGCCGGTCGCAACACTCGACACAGGCGTTGAGGGCAGTCAAATCGCCCGCGAGTGCGGCGTCGACGGTGTGCTGATAATTGAACTGTGATGTAGCAGACAAATAATCACGCATTGCCAGAATCCCTTTGTATTTTTATTAGGCTGGGGGAACCTTTATTAACAGGGAAATACTCGCTCTGTGCGGGGCGCGGGACAATGGTCAAAGCTATCAAGTTGCGTGACTGGTTTGGCCAAGATTCAAGAGGTGTGGCGCCAGTCAGGGCCCCTTCGCGAGCAGGCTCGCTCCCACAGGGGAACGCATTCCACATGTGGGAGCGAGCCTGCTCGCGAAGAGGCCGGCTGCATCACCACCCAATCCGGATCAATCGGCTTCGTTCAGGATCAGGCTGCGGTAATGCCCCGGATTTGACCCCGACCACTTGCGAAACGCCTTGTAGAACGAGCTGGTGTCGGCAAACCCCAGCCGCGTGGCGATCTCGGCAAAGCTGATGGCAGGCTCGGCCAGCCAGACAATCGCCAATTCCTTGCGCACGCTGTCCTTGAGCCCCTGGTAAGTCTGGCCCTCTTCAGCCAGGCGTCGACGCAGGGTGGAAGCCGACATGCACAGCTGTTGTGCCAAGGGTTCGGTTTCCGGCCAGTGTTCGGCGGGCAGTTGCCGCAAATCGTGCTTGATCCGGCTGGCCAGGCTCTCTGGGTCGCGGTACTTGACCAGAATATTGGCCGGTGCATGGGCCAGGAAACGCTTGAGTTCTTCCGGACTGCGCTTGATCGGCAAGTCCAGGCACTCGGCGGAGAAAATCATCCGCGTGCGCGGCCGGTCGAAACGCAGGTTCTCGGAGAACATCACCTGATAGTCATCGCAGAAGTCCGGTGCCGGGCAGCGCAATTCGATGGCCAGGATCGGAATCCGTCGCCCTGCCAGCCAGCAGGCGACGCCGTGAACGATCATCCAGTAAGTGAAATAGGTGAAGGCGCGGCGTGGGTCCTGATCGTCTTCGAGCAGGACGATTTCCGCCAGGCTTTGCTGACGAACCAGCTGTGCAGGCAAGTGTTCGAGCATCAACGACAGAAAGCTCAAACCCGAGGTCAGGCCGGCAGCCAGACTCGGCTGGACCATGGAACATCGACAGAGAAACTCCAGGCTGCCGGATTTGAGTTTGCGCGGGTCCATGCCAAAAAACTCATCGTCCCGGCGCCGGGCCAACAAGCGCCACAGCCTTGCGTAAGCGGTCGCCGGCACGCGGGCAGTGGTGGTTTCCAGCAGTGCCGGATCGATGCCGACTTTGTTCAACACCTCTTCGGTAGCGGCTCCTGGGGCGCAGCTTTGCAACAGCGCTTCACGCACCAGTTGAATGGAGATGGTGTCTTTTTCCGACATAAACATCACTCGGGTGCACTGATTAATCTGTCGGCCATCTTAGGCAGCACGGAGTAAAAAGCCAGTCTTGCGCAAAAGCCGGCTCAATTACCTGACCCTGTGGCCGATAGGCTGTTGCCGGGAATTCCCGAATAGACATGGAGTTGCAAACGTTATGATCGTCGGCATTGATTTGGGCACCACCAATAGCCTGGTTGCCGTTTGGCGCAACGGCGCGCCCGAGCTGGTTCCCAACGCCCTGGAAAGTCTGCTGACCCCAAGCGTGGTGGGCCTTGACGAGGAGGGTCGAGTGCTGGTCGGTCAGGCTGCAAAGGAACGTTTGCAGACTCATCCACAGTTGACGGCGGCATTGTTCAAACGACACATGGGCAGCGCTCATGAACTTCGCCTCGGCCCCCGATCGTTCCGACCGGAAGAGCTGTCGGCACTGGTGTTGCGCAGCCTGAAGGAAGACGTCGAACGCCTCTACGGAGAAACTGTCACTGAAGCGGTGATCAGCGTACCCGCCTATTTCAACGACGCTCAACGCAAAGCCACGAAAATCGCTGGCGAATTGGCCGGCCTCAAGGTCGAGCGACTGATCAACGAACCGACTGCCGCGGCCCTCGCTTATGGACTGCATCAACGCGACAGCGCCAGTTCGTTTCTGGTGTTCGATCTCGGTGGCGGCACCTTCGATGTGTCGATCCTCGAACTGTTCGACGGCGTCATGGAAGTACGCGCCAGCGCTGGCGACAACTTTCTCGGTGGCGAAGATTTCGACACCGTGCTGGTTCAGGCCTTTGTCGCCGCACACGCCAACCGTAGCGACATGCCCTCACTGACGGAACCGAATATCGCCCATCGCCTGCGCCGCGAAGCCGAGCGCGTGCGACACGCCCTTGGCCAGGCCGACAGCGCGACCTTCGTCCTGCGCCATGGCTCCGGCCAATGGGAGCAGACGTTCACCCAGACACAGTTGGCCGAACTCTGCGCGCCGCTGCTCGTGCGTCTGCGCACCCCGATCGAAACCGCGCTACGCGATGCGCGCATTCGGCCATCGGAGCTGGACGAAGTCCTGCTGGTGGGCGGCACGACCCGGATGCCGATGATCCGGCGGATGGTGGCCGGGTTGTTCGGTCGGTTCCCTTCGATTGCGCTTAACCCGGACGAATCGATTGCGCTGGGCGCAGCGGTGCAGGCGGCCCTGAAGGCACGGGATGCCGCACTCGAAGAGGTGGTGTTGACCGACGTTTGCCCATACACCTTGGGCATCGAAGTCGCGGTCAGCGTCGGCGAAAGTACGCAAGCGGGTCATTACCTGCCAATTATCGAGCGAAACTGCGTGGTCCCGGTGAGCCGGGTCAAAACCGTCTCGACCCTGCGCCACCATCAGCGCGTTGTGCAGTTGAAGATTTACCAGGGCGAAAGTCGTTGGGTAAAAGAAAACATTTATCTGGGGGAAATGGACATCGAGGTGCCCGTGGCGCCGGCTGGCGAGATCAGCATCGATGTACGCTTCACTTACGATAACAACGGCCTGCTCGAAGCCGAGGCGCTGATAAATCGTACCGGTGAGCGTCGGATCCTGGTGATCGAAAACAATCCCGGTGTACTCGATCCCGAAGAAGTCCAGAAACGCCTGGCCGCGCTGGCCAACCTCAAGGTTCACCCGCGCGAGCAACAGGTCAACAGCCTGCTAAATGCCCGTCTCGAACGCCTCTATCAGGAAAGCCTCGGTGATTTGCGTCAACGCCTCGATCACATGGCCAACCGCTTTCAGCAGGTGCTCGATACCCAGGACGACCGCGCGATACGCGAACTGCGCCTGCAACTGACGCAACAGCTCGACGAACTGGAACAGGGCCTGTGGCGGTGAACTGCTGGGCAATTCTGGGGCTGGAAGCCGATGCCGATTCACGCAGCATCAAACGCCAATACGCAACGCTGCTTAAAGTGCATCGGCCGGATGAAGACCCGATTGGTTTTCAGCGTCTGCGCGAAGCCTACGAGCAGGCCATGGAGTGGAGCCGCCGCGAACCGGGGATACCGTCGTTCAGTCAGCGCGAACCCACAGTTGAACGACAGTCACCTGCGCCGTCGTTTGACGCCGGGCTTAGCTTCGAGCTGGAACATCTACGGCTTGAGCAACACGCCGGAGCGCAACGGGCGGAGCAGTTACTGGAGGACGTCACGGTAGACCGGCTCGATGAGCGTCTGGCGCAGGCACGGGTGTCTCACTGCACCCAAGAGTTCGAAGATCAGTTGTTGATGATGTGCCTGTCACCCCGCGCCGACGGGATGTTGCTGGCAGCCTGGGGACTGGAACAGTTCAACTGGCTCAGTACCTGGCAACGCCTGGATTTATCACCACAAGCGCTTGAGTTGCTGCTTCGCGCTTACTGCAAGCATGTGGAAAAGTGCTTGCGCGAGTTGCTTGACACTGGTCAGGTCGACGCGTTCATCGAGCGTTTTGTGGCGCTCAAACAAGCCGACTGGTTGCAGCCGTTCGAACGCCACGACTGGTTTAATGAAACCTTGGCCCGTTTACTGGTGGATTCTAGCTTCTGGTCTGTGCAGGTGTTCGAAACGCTGTGTTCACATCAGCACTGGAGCGCCACAGAGGACGGGGGGCGTTGCTCGCAGCCTTATTGGTCGGCGCTCGTGAAACGCCGAGATGAGCAGGTGTTTGTTGAAACCCTGGAACGCCTGGCCGTCCTGAATGATCGTGAGCCCCAGAGCCGCGCGGCACGCTTGTTACTGACGCCAATGACCGACACCGATCGAAGCGCCTTTACCCGGCGTTTTTTTGAAGCGGACTGGAATGCCTGTCGCACACTCAGCGAGAAGCTCCTGCGCCTGAACCCGGCGCGATGCCGCGACATGCCAAACGGTGATCCGTATTTCTGGAAGGCCCTTGTGCCGCGCCGCCAAGCCTGGCCCATGTTTGCCGGGTTGTTTGGCGCGTCGCTCACCTGGGCAGCCGGCGAATACCTCAGTGATAAATCCGGTCTCGGCGCAAGCTTTGCCGCGATGCTGTTCTGGCTGTGCGTATTGGTCACGCCTGGCGCGGCATTGCTGTGGGTCTGGCGCCCGATGGCGGACCGGTTCTGGTCATTGGACGTGTATTTGAGCCGCGCCGTGTCGCCTAGACTCAGCTTCAGACGCCCTGCGCCTCTAGTGCTGCGCGAGTTGCTGCCCTGCTGGCTAATGGGTGCATTGACTTGGGCCTGCTGTGGCGCGCCGGCATTTGCCAGCTACACCGCAGTGCTGCTGGCGCTGGGTGTATTGAGTCGTGTCGCCTGGCCAGAAACGCTACGCATCAAGCCTCCCAAGGTTCGGTTGCCCACCTTGGGCTCGGCACCGTCGATTGCGCTGATGATCGGGGTCATTGGTCTGACGTTCCTGTTTTACACCATTACCAGCAGCCAGTTGATGGGCCCGGATCAAGGGTTGCAGCCGTTTGCCAAACGCAGTTGCAGTGGGCCCCTCGACAGTCGTCAGGAATGCCGGATCGCACCTGACTATGAGCAATGGTATGGGCCATCGCATGCTCAGAGGACTCAACCGTGAACAAGCGCGTCCTGGCTGTCGCAATCACCGCCGTGCTGACCGTGACCTTTCTCGGTATGTTGAGAGAGCATCAAGGCACTCTCCTTACCCCGATCCAGCGCTGGCTCCGTCAACCTGACCTCGCCGAGCGGGAAAAGGCCAACGCCCTGCGCCCGTTGATTGCCTGCCTGAACTCAGTCGACAGCCGCTGGCGTCACGCCTACGCCAACTACTTGAACCGGGACCGCAAAGTCGATCCGACCCTGAAGGAGCGCTTTCCCGAGGGCTTCGACCAGATGGTCAGCGTTCGCGAGCAGCTCAACTACCCGAGGGTCCACGATGCCTATTCCTGTCAGTTGAACGCGATGCAAAAAGACAGCCTTCAGAAATCGGCACCCGAGTTGCTACCGTTGCAAAATCGCTTCGAAACGTCCCTGTCGGCGGCCAACGAAGCGGCCGGGCTTTTTGACTTTTTCAGCGCCAGACCGACCTATTCGGTCAGCCCGGCGGACAAGGCCGAGCGCGACAGCCTGTTTATCCCGTTAGTCAAAGACTACCTCAACGCTTCTGACCAACTGCGCCGCGAGCTTGATACCGAGGATCTGGATTTGCGACAGGTTCAACTCGAGCAGCTCAAGACCCGGGATCAACTCAAGTACGCGCACATCCTCACCTACATGCTGCAAGCGCGAACCCTCATGCTCAAGCTCGACAACCGTGTTCGCGAGCGAACCTTTAACGCCAGCGATTTGAGCGACGCGACACTCATGCTGCAACAGGCCTGGGACGACGGCACCCGTTACATGCAAGCCAACCCGGCAACCAGCAACGCCGATTACCCGGAAAACATCTGGAACTATGTGCGTTCACCCGGTAAGAACTATCTGGATGCCGTTAACAGGCTGCGCGACGACTGGGCAGCCAACGCCTCGCCACAACAGCTGAGTGACGACTTCGAGCGGATCGGCCGCCGCTACGATCAGTTGATCGAGGTGTACAACGGTCGGGTGAATCCGCTGTTTTAAGACGGTGGTTTTGAGACGTATGGGCGAAGGAAAACGACCGCAAGGCGCTGGTCGGGCCGGTGAATACACTGGCTGAGGATTTGTCGACGTTGCGGGGCAGCTTGGTTTGAACTGAGTTTCTGTACACGCCGCCCTTCAAGGATTCGGAGGGCGGCTACATCGGATGAGGATATTCGTGTTACGGCATACTATGGCGCTGTGACGGAAGGACACCACTGGCGATGTATTTATATGGACTTAGGGCTTTGAACAAACGACTGAACAACCTGATGGAATTTGCCATCGAATGGATTGAAGCATCGCTGTGCATCAAGCTCTAGAGCGTGGCGATGATGGCTGCAATTGCCTGGGTAATTGGCGCTGTCATCGAACCGCAAAGGCTGCTGAACAGCCCGCTGAGCCAGGCATTGCTGGGCGTGGCAACGATCGCTTCGGGCCTGGGTTTACTGATTGAAATTCACGCTTGGGCTACGCGCCTGAAAACCTGGCAGGAAGCTTCCTGGCTGGTCCGGGGTACATTCGCCGGGTTGCTGACGATGGCACTGGCATTTTCAGCCGCATACGCTTCCACCCTAGTCAACGAAATCACCGGTGCCCCACCCTCCCTTTTCCCTTACACCACTGCGTTTCTCACGCCATTGGCCGCTCTGGCGGTGTTGTTGATGGTGGTTATGGTGGTTTACGTCCTGGTGTTTGCTCACGCCTTTGTGATGGGTACGCTTTCCATGCTCATGGGCGTAATGAAAATCATCGTGCCTAAATTCAAAACCAAAGCGGCGCGTTGGGTAACACTGGTTATCAGCATGAGGCTTTTAGGCGTCTTCGCACTGGTCTCGGGCATTCTCCAGATCACGCCGTGGTATGAAACAGCACTGAAGTCCTTCGGCTGGCTGTTCGCCGTGCGTTATGAAATGTACGCCCACGATCCCTGTGTCAAAAACACTGAGCTGGAACGCCTCATCCGCAATGACGATGAGACCGTACTGGTGGTGAGCAGAGACCAATCATTCATGACACCTTTCGAGCGTCGTAGGTGTCCGAAGACCACCGGGTTGGCGCCCGCCAGTGGCGGGCAAACACCGCAGTGACGCAATCGCGCGTTACAGAATCCGATAGAGCAAGCGCTCGATCCGCACACGACTCACGCGCTTGAGAAACTTGGCCACCCCCGCCGGGTATTCCAGCAGCGTTTCCAGCTCCTGGTAACGCTCGATCCGGCGGGTGTTCTCGAAAATCTCCGCCAGCTCTGTACGACGCGGCCCCAGCAGCTCGCCTTTCGGATCATCAATCAGCAAGGCGTTTTCCAGGTCGAGTCGGAATGCCCGCGGGTTGAGGTTGTTGCCGGTCAGCAAGGTGTAGCGCTGATCGATCCACATGCCCTTGAGGTGATAGGTGTTGTCGCCGTCACGCCACAGATGCAGGTTCAGTTGGCCGCTGTCGACGCTGCGATGATGACGCTTGGCGAAACGCCGCAGGCTGATCTCGTAAAGGTACGGCAACGCTGAAATCACCTTGAACGGCTCGCTCGGCGGGATGTAGAAGTCGTTGGCCGTCTTGTCGCCGACGATGATGTCGATCTTCACGCCCCGCGCCAGAGCCCGGTTGATTTCCCGGGTCACGGGCAGCGGCAGGTTGAAGTATGGCGTGCAGATGGTCAGTTGATGCTGAGCGCTGGCGATCAACTCGCAAATCACTCGACTCAGCGGGTTGTTCTTGCCGACACCGAGCAATGGGCTGACCGACAAACCACCCTTTTCCGGGGTGCCTGTCGTGGTGTCGTACGCCGCGTGCTTGAGGCGGCTGCGCAAGTCGCCGATGTCGTTGCGCAGGCTGCGGGTGGTCGGCAGGTTCGGCAAATCGAGACGATGCACCGCTTTGGAGGCGATCAGACCGTGCTGGACCAGGTGCTGCATCGAATCGGCCAGGGCGCTGTTCTGCAGCACGTGATAACGGTCGTAGCGGTATTTGTCGAACTTGTGTAGATAGACGTTGTTCAGACTCGCGCCGCTGTAGATCACACAGTCATCGATCACGAAGCCTTTCAAATGCAGCACGCCGAACAGCTCTCGGGTCTGCACGGGAACGCCATACACCGGCACTTCACTGGCATGAGTGCGGGTTGTTTCCTGGTACCAGGCCGAGTTGCCCGGCTGTTTGCCGGCGCCGATCAAGCCGCGCTGAGCGCGCAGCCAGTCAACGACCACCACCACGTCCAGTTCCGGACGCGCCAGTTTGGCCGCGTGCAAGGCATCAAGAATTTCCTGGCCGGCTTCATCTTGTTGCAGATAGAGCGCGACGATATAGATGCGCCGGGCGGCGCTGGCGATCTTTTCCAGCAGGCACCGACGAAACTCGGCAGCGCCAGAAAGAATGGTGACGGCATCGGCGGTCAGCGGAAAACTGCGCAGTTTGGGCAGCAGAGAGCGTTTGAAAAGCGACGGCATAGGGCTCGCAAAAAGGTCGAATCCGAAGAACCCGAGAGCTTACACCATGGATCCGCTTGGGTCTTGTTAGTGTCTGTAAAGGCCCCTTCGCGAGCAGGCTCGCTCCCACATTAAAATGCATTCCCCTGTGGGAGCGAGCCTGCTCGCGAAAGCGATTTTTCAGGCGACAAAAAATACCCGCTTGACCAAGGAGAACGATCGTTCTACTGTAGCGCCATGAACGAAATAACCAGCAACGACACACGCGACATCATTCTGGATGTCACCGAAAAGTTGATCTACAAAAGTGGCATCGCTGCCACCGGGATGGATCTTCTGGTGAAAACCGCCGGCGTCTCCAGAAAGAGTATTTACCGCTACTTCGCCAACAAGGAGGAGCTCACCGTCGCGGCCCTGCAACGCCGTGATGTACGCTGGATGCGTTGGTACAGAAGCGAAGTCGACCAGGCTGAAACACCGGCCGACCGGCTGCTTAACCTGTTTACCGTGCTCAAGGCCTGGTTCGCCTCCGAAGGCTTCCGTGGCTGTGCATTCATCAATACCAGCGGCGAAACCGGCGACCCGCAAGACCCGGTTCGCCTGGTTGCCAAAGACCATAAACAGAAGCTGCTCGACTACGTGCGCGAGCTCTGCACCGAACAGGGCGCCACAGACCCGGAGACGCTGGCCAAACAGCTGCTGATCCTGATCGACGGTGCCATTACCGTGGCGCTTGTCATGGGTGATCACAGTGCCGCCGATAATGCGCAATGCATGGCGCGAAAGTTATTGGACCTGTAACACTTTAACCAAGCCCGACAACTTGCTAGAACATTACTTTGATAGGGAGACTATTAATGTCTGATGCCGAAGTTCGTGCGCCATTGCCGCCATTCACCCGTGAATCGGCCATCGAAAAAGTACGTCTGGCCGAAGACGGCTGGAACTCCCGCGACCCGGAACGCGTGTCGCTGGCCTACACCCTGGACACCAGATGGCGAAACCGCGCCGAGTTTGCCTACAACCGCGAAGAAGCCAAAGGTTTCCTGACGCGCAAATGGGTCAAGGAACTGGATTACCGCCTGATCAAAGAACTTTGGGCCTTTACCGGCGACCGCATCGCCGTGCGTTATGCCTACGAATGGCACGACGACTCGGGCAATTGGTTCCGCTCGTATGGCAACGAAAACTGGGAGTTCGACGAGAACGGTTTGATGGCCAATCGGTTTGCCTGCATCAACGACATGCCGATCAAGGAAAGCGACCGCAAGTTCCATTGGCCACTGGGCCGTCGGCCTGACGACCATCCAAGTCTGTCCGACCTGGGCCTGTAAACCCTGATCCATGTGGGAGCGAGCTTGCTCGCTCCCACAGGGGTTTGTGGTGTTCAGGCTACCGCGGCCTGCTGCTTTGCCGCTGCTTTAGCTTCTAGCTCCCTCACCAACGGCAACACCCGCTTGCCGAAATACTCCACCTCTTCCTGAAAGTGCAGAAACCCCGCCAACACCAGATCCACTCCCACCGCTTTCAGCACAACGATCCGCTCGGCAATCTGCTGCGGCGTACCGATCAGGTTGGTCTTGAAACCGTCGTTGTACTGCACCAGATCCTCGAACGTCGACTTGGCCCAATTGCCCTCACCCTCAGGTGATGCCCTGCCCGCCTGCTTCGCGGCATCGCCAAACGCATTCACCGCCTCCGGGTCCGCCTGATCGATGATTTGCGCCAGCACGGCTCGCGCTTCTTCTTCGGTGTCGCGGGCAATGACAAACGCGTTTACGCCGACTTTCACCGAATGATTGTTTGCCGCCGCCTTGGCGCGAATGTCGTCGACCTGGGCCTTGATGCCTTCCGGGGTGTTGCCGTTGGTGAAGTACCAGTCTGAAACCCGCGCCGCCATGTCCCGAGCCGCGCGAGAACTGCCACCTTGGAAGATTTCCGGCTGACCCTGCGGTTTGGGTTTGAGGCTGTAGTTGTCGAAGCGGTAGAAGTCACCGCGAAAGGTGAAGTTGTCCTGGTTCCAGATGCCCTTCAGCGAGCGGATGAATTCTTCGGAGCGGCGATAGCGCTCGTCGTGTTCGAGCCAGTGTTCGCCAATCGCCTGGAACTCACCCTTGAACCAGCCACTGACAATGTTCACCGCCACCCGGCCGTTAGTCAGCTGGTCGATGGTTGCCAATTGCTTGGCCGCCAACGCCGGTTGCCAAGGGCCGGGCAGGATCGCGGCGATCACTTTCAGTTTGGTGGTGACGGCCAGCAACGCGTGGCTGAAGGCGACGGATTCGTGTTGGTACTCGGCGCCGTAACCGGCGGTGAAGCGGATCTGCGTCAGGGCGTATTCGAACCCCGCCTCTTCGGCCAGTTGCGCCAGTTTTCGGTTGTAGTCGATGCCCCAGTGGGTGCGTTGCTCGACCTTGCTGACCACCAGCCCGCCGCTGACGTTAGGCACCCAGTAGGCAAATTTGACGGCTTGCTGACTCATTGGCATGTCCTCGGGACTTTAGGGAAGTCCTGGGGTAAGAGCAGCAACCGTGCCAGCGCTTGAATCGCGACGGGTGACACTACGGCCCCGAGCCGAGCGAGATCCTTGTGGGAGCGGCGGTGCGGCGATCCGACTTGCTCGCGAAAGCGGTGTGCCATTCAACATCTTCGTTGGCTGATACCGCTTTCGCGAGCAAGCCCGCTCCCACAGGGATCAGGGTGTGTCTGGGGCAATTTGCTGATGCACTGTTGGCGCTGCAACAGTTGCAGTCGGGGCAAACCCGTGCAAGCCAGTAATGACAGGCCTTTGAATTAGGCATGGACCGTGCATTCCCCCTTGGCACTCACTGCCGAATCAAGGAGCCGTCCCATGACCGAACATCAGGTAATCAATCCGCTGTCCACTGGCACTGACTATGAAGCGCTGGCCGCAAGGTTCCGGCCGATTTTCCAACGCATCGCCGCCGGTGCCGTTGAGCGCGAACAGTCCCGCAGCCTTCCGTACGAACCGATTCAGTGGCTCAAGGACGCCGGTTTCGGCGCCGTACGGATTCCGATTGAATACGGCGGTGGCGGCGCCTCCCTGCCACAACTGTTTGAGCTGCTGATCGAATTGGCCGAAGCCGATTCCAACGTGCCTCAGGCCTTGCGCGGGCACTTCGCCTTTGCCGAGGATCGCTTGAACTCGACACCTGGGCCAGGCCGGGATCTGTGGTTCAAGCGCTTTGTCGACGGTGACATCGCCGGCAATGCCTGGACCGAGATTGGCAGCGTCGCCATTGGCGATGCCATCACCAAAGTCTCACCTCACGGCGATCAGTGGAGGCTCAACGGCGAGAAGTTCTACAGCACTGGCAGCCTGTTTTCCGACTGGATCGACGTGTACGCGCACCGCAGCGACACCGGCGGCGACGTGATTGCTGCCGTCCGAACCCGCCAACCCGGCATCGTGCAGAGCGACGACTGGGACGGCTTCGGCCAGCGCACCACCGGCAGTGGCACCTCACGGTTTATCGATGCCGAGGTGGAGGCCGAGAACATCATCGACTTCGCCACCCGTTTCAAATACCAGACCGCGTTTTATCAGCTGGTGCTGCTGGCCACACTGGCCGGGATCGGTCGTGCGGCGTTGCGCGATGTGGCTCACCAAGTACGTGAACGCAAACGTATCTACAGCCATGGCAATGCGCAGCACGTCAGCCAGGATTCGCAGGTGCAGCAAGTGGTCGGTGAGATTGCGGCACTGGTGTATGCGGCCGAGGCCAGCGCCTTGAGGGCTGCGCAACCGGCGCAACGGGCTTATCTGGCGCGATTCTCGGGTGATGATGCCTTGGAACAAGAGGCGAATGTCGCGGCGGAAATCGAATCGGCCAAGGCGCAGGTGGTGGTTTCTGAGCTAATCCAGCGAGCAACCGCACAACTATTCAACGCACTGGGGGCTTCGGATACTCGCGTGGGTAAATCACTGGACCGGCACTGGCGCAATGCGCGGACGGTGTCGTCGCACAATCCGGTGATCTACAAGGCGCGGATTGTCGGGGATTGGGCGATCAACGGGACCGAGCCGCCGTTTGTGTGGCAAATCGGGAACGGGCCACAGACCAAGTGATCCGACGATAGGGTCAGACGGGTCGCCGCAGTAGTTGGATATAGGTAAGATATCGGCCCTTCCCCGCAGCCCTGTCCTGCACTCCGCCGAATAAGCCGATTCCATGCCTTTCGAACTCAGTGTTGACCTCACCACCCTGGCCATTCTGGCCCTCGTCGCTTTTATTGCCGGTTTCATCGACGCCATTGCCGGCGGCGGTGGCCTGTTGACCACCCCGGCGCTGCTGACCGCAGGCCTGCCGCCGCATCTGGTGCTGGGCACCAACAAACTCAGTTCGACGTTCGGCTCGGCCACGGCCAGTTTCACCTTCTACCGACGCAAGCTGTTCCATCCAAGGCAGTGGATGCACGCCATTGTCGGCACGCTGGTGGGCGCGTTGACCGGTGCCGTGGTTGCTCACTACCTGCCGGCGGAATGGCTGAACAAGATGCTCCCGGTGATCGTTTTCGGCTGCGGCGTCTATCTGTTGTTTGGCGGAACGCCGAAAGCACCGCTGGACAGCGACGCACCGATCAAGAAAAAGTGGCAATCGACCCAAGGCTTCAGCCTTGGTTTCTACGACGGCGTGGCCGGTCCCGGCACGGGTGCGTTCTGGACCGTCAGCACGATGCTGATGTACCCCATCGACTTGGTGAAGGCCAGCGGCGTGGCGCGCAGCATGAACTTCGTCAGCAACATTGCGGCACTGTCGGTGTTCGTGTTTTCCGGGCAGGTGGACTGGATCATCGGCCTGAGCATGGGCCTGTCGGTGATGGTCGGGGCGTTCTTCGGGGCTCGCACCGCCATCAGCGGCGGTGCGAAGTTCATTCGCCCGGTGTTCATCACCGTGGTGTTGGGCTTGACCGTGCGGTTAGCCTGGCAACACTGGTTCAGCGTGGCCTAAGCGCCGCGCCACATAGACGTCGATCAGGTAACGGGCAATCGAGCGTGACGCCGGCAACGGCGGCAGCTCGCGTACGTTGAACCACTGGGCGTCTTCGATCTCGTCTTCCTGACACACGATCTCGCCGCCGGCGTATTCGGCATGGAAACCCAGCATCATCGAATGCGGGAACGGCCAGCACTGGCTGCCCATGTATTGGATGTTCTTGACCTCGATCTGCACTTCTTCGCGGACTTCACGAATCAGGCAGTCTTCGGCCGACTCGCCCGGTTCGGCAAACCCCGCCAACGTACTGTAGACCCCGGGGACAAAGCGCGGCGAACGGGCCAGCAGGACTTCATCGCCACGGGTCACCAGTACGATCATGCTCGGCGAAATGCGCGGGTAACTGCGTAAATCACACGGCTCGCAATACATCGCCCGTTCCCGGGTCACTTGGGTCATCGCCTGCCCGCAGTTGCCGCAAAAGCGGTGTTCGCGGGCCCAGGTGCCGATTTGCGCGGCATAACCGAGCACCTTGTAAATCGTATGGTCGCCTTCGAGCATGAACGCCCGCAGGCCTTTCCAGTTGCAGCCCGGCACATCGCTGTGACTGCGCAGCTCCAGTAAATAGACCGGTTCGCCGTCCAGGTGACCGATGCCATGTTCGGCGAGGATCGAAAGGTCCTGGCGCTTGAGCCATTCGCGCGCAAACAGCGCGCCATTGTCATCGAACAGAAAGCCTTCGGGGCTGCGCGCCACGGCCCAGCCGCCGGGTTGGTCGGTGTCCAGTACTGCGGTGGTCCAGCGTGAAATCATTTTTAATCAATCCAGAAATTCGGGTTTCTGTTTGCTCATATGGGCGGCCATGGCCACGCGCAGATCAGTGGATTGCAGCATGGCGGCGTTCCAGGTGGCGACGTATTCGAGGCCGTCGTCGATGCGATGGTCGCGCATGTAGCTGATCATCTCTTTGGTGCCGGTGATCGCAATCGGCGACTTGCTGGCGATCTCGCGGGCAATGCCCATGACACCGTCGAGCAGGCTGGTCGTGTCGCTGTAAACGCGATTGACCAGGCCCATGCCACGCGCTTCTTCGGCACCGAACGTGCGACCAGTGTAAGCCAGTTCACGCAGCATGCCGTCACCGATGATCCGCGGCAAGCGTTGCAGAGTGCCAACGTCGGCCGCCATGCCGATGTCGATTTCCTTGATCGAAAACTGCGCGTCTTCGGCGGCGTAACGCATGTCGCAAGCAGCAATAAGGTCGATGGCGCCACCCAGGCAATAACCCTGAATCGCCGCCAGCACCGGTTTGCGGCAATGGTCGACCGCATTGAAAGACCCTTGAAGGGCGAGGATTTTGCGGCGCAGCAAGCGCGCGTTGCGACCCACGTCCTTGCCCAGTTCATTGGCCACGCCGGCCAACATCATCAGGTCGATGCCGGAAGAAAAATGCTTGCCCGCACCACTGAGGACCACCACCCGGACTTCGTCAGTGTCGTCGACCCACTGGAAAATCTCGATGATCTCGCTCCAGAACGCGGCATTCATCGAATTGATTTTTTCCGGCCGGTTGATCTGCACATGGGCGACTTTATCGTTCAGTTCGACGGTGAACGCAGTGTACTGAGACATGGCAGTGATCCTTTTACCGGGCAGAAAATGAGTTCCGGACTATAACAAGGCATCAAGGCCGACCGTAAGGCAGCGGTTCGGCCAAAGACGGGACTTAGCCTGCGCACCACAACGGTGCGCGAGCATTGCCGCGCTTCGCACATTCATGTGACATCTCGACTTTTTTTTGAGGCAAAAAGGTAAAAAATCATGCCCTTCGTCGGTGCGTTTCCCCCTCCAAGCGGTACGTCCGTACCTCTTTAAACCGATTGTCGAACAATTTTGCCATCTGGCCTCCCCCGCTCTAAGTTCTGGCCTAGACTCAGTTTCGCGGGGCGAAACCGGCCGGTCACAAAGCGGGAAGAAAGTCGAAACTTTTGCCGCTCGTGACGGGTCAGGTTAAAGGGAGGTGCGTTGCGACTGGTGCAATCCTTGCAACGATCTCTACAGCCATTCTGCTTCATCGTATTGGCGGCGCTTGCTCTCCGATGCGTAGCGCGTTTGCGCCCGGCCACAGGAATTGGCCACGAAACACCGTTTGTGCCAGACCTAAGAATTAGATCAACAACACGGGAGATTTATATGATCAGTGCGGCTTTAGATATTCAGGGAGAACGTGCTCATCAGCAGGTCGGCGAAACGAGCACTGTAAGCGCGCCAAGTCACCAATCGGTCAGCGTCCCAGGCACAAAGACGCTGACACCGGTGACCAGTCAGAACCCCAACAAGAAGAAAGTGTTGTTCGTCACCTCGGAGATCGCCGATCTGGTGAAAACCGGTGGTCTGGGCGATGTTTCCGCAGCGCTGCCGCGAGCCATGGCGCATCTGCATGATGTGCGTGTGCTGATTCCCGGTTACCCGCAAGTGCTGAACAGCGAAAACCCGATTCATATCATTGGTGAACTCGGTGGTCACGCCGCGTTGCCCCCCTGCAAGATCGGGCGCATGGACATGCCCGACGGTCTGGTCATTTACGTGTTGATCTGCCCCGAGCTTTACGAGCGCGAGGGTTCGCCTTACGGTGCCAACAACGGCCGCGACTGGCCGGACAACCACATTCGTTTCGCCCGTCTGGGCCTGGCCGCTGCCGATATCGCCGCCAATCTTGCACAAATTCACTGGTGCCCGGACCTGGTGCACGCCCATGACTGGCCTGCCGGTCTGGCACCCGCTTATATGCACTGGCGTGGACAGCGGACCCCGACGCTGTTCACCATTCATAACCTCGCCTATCAGGGCGTGACCAGTCTTGGCTCGTGCCCGGAACTGGGTATTCCCATGCATGCCTTGCAACAGGAAGGCATGGAGTTCTACGGCAAGATGTCGTTCCTCAAGGCCGGCATGGCTTATTCGAGCCACATCACCACCGTCAGCGCCACCTATGCCCAGGAAATCACCACCCCGGCCTTCGGCTGCGGTCTCGACGGTTTTCTTGCCGCCAAGACCCAGCAAGGTCTGCTCAGTGGTATTCCCAATGGCATCGATGAAAGCTGGGATGCCGCTACCGACCCGCACCTGTTCCGCCCCTTCAAAATTGGCGATTGGGAAGGCAAAGCGGTCAACGCCGCCCACGTGCGTAAGCTGTTTGGCCTGGATGATAGCGAAGGTCCGCTGTTCGCCGTGGTTTCGCGACTGGTCTATCAGAAAGGCCTGGACCTGACCGAAGCCGTCTCCGAGTACATCGTCAAATCTGGCGGGCAGATCGCGATCATCGGTCGTGGCGAGCCGGAAGAAGAACAAGCCATGCGTGAACTGGCCCTGCGTTTTCCAGGCCAGATCGGCGTGCGCATCGGTTTCAACGAGACCGACGCCCGTCGCATGTTCGCCGGCAGTGATTTCCTGCTGATGCCTTCGCGTTACGAGCCTTGCGGGCTGAGCCAGATGTACGCCCAGCGCTTCGGTTCGTTGCCGGTGGCACGCAACACCGGTGGTTTAGCCGACACCATTGAAAACGGCGTGACCGGTTTCCTGTTCGACGAATCCACGGCCGAAAGTTACGAGGAAGCCCTGAGCCGGGCCTTCAAGGTTTTTGCCTTCCCCGACCTGCTCAATGCCATGCGCTGCCGGGCCATGGCCGCGCCTTTCAACTGGTGCAAGGCGGTCGAACCGTACGCCGAACTCTACGAAAAACTGGTGACCAAGGCGCTGGGTAAATCGGGCAAACATTAAGAGGTTTTCAAAGATGCCGTTACGGACCCTTGAGACCTGGCCCCACGGCGCAATCATGCTGGACGCAGAGCACACGCGTTTTGCCTTGTGGGCGCCAGATGCGTTTTACGTCAGTGTCGAACTGGAAGATGGACAGTCCTTGCCACTCCTGCCCCAGGCAGATGGCTGGTTCGTGATCAACACCCGCTGCCCCGCCGGCACGCGTTACCGCTACAACATCGACGGGGAGCTTGCGGTGCCCGATCCGGCCTCCCGCGCGCAGGCCGGTGATATCGACCGCCACAGCGTGGTGGTCGATCCACTTGCCTATCAATGGCAACACAGCGCCTGGCTTGGTCGGCCGTGGAATGAGGCGGTGATCTACGAATTGCACGTCGGTGCGCTCGGCGGCTTCAGCGAAGTCGAGCAGCACCTGGCGCGCCTCGTGGAGCTGGGCATCAGCGCGATCGAACTGATGCCCCTGGCGCAGTTCCCCGGTGACCGCAATTGGGGTTATGACGGGGTTCTGCCCTACGCGCCCCAAGCCTCCTATGGCACTCCCGAACAACTCAAACACTTGATCGACACCGCCCACGGTCATGGCATGGCGGTGATTCTCGACGTGGTCTACAACCACTTCGGCCCGGACGGCAACTACCTGCATCGCTACGCCAAGGGCTTTTTCCGCGAAGACAAGCACACCCCGTGGGGTGCGGCCATCGACTTCCGGCGGCGCGAGGTGCGGGATTTCTTCATCGACAATGCGCTGATGTGGTTGCTGGAGTACCGCTTCGATGGCTTGCGCCTGGACGCGGTGCACGCCATCGAAGACCCTGACTTTCTTCAGGAACTGGCGCAAAAGGTTCGCCAGCAAACCGATCCGGCCAGGCATGTGTGGCTGACCGTTGAAAACGAACACAACCAGGCCAGCCTGCTCGGAGAAGGCTACGACGCGCAGTGGAACGACGACGGTCACAACGCCTTGCACGTGCTGCTGACTGGCGAAACCGACGCCTATTACGCCGACTATGCACAAAACCCCACTGAACAACTGGCGCGCTGCCTGAGCCAGGGTTTTGTGTTTCAAGGCCACTTGACCCGTCACGGTACACCCCGTGGCGAGCCCAGCGGTCATTTGCCGCCCAGTGCTTTTGTGCTGTTTCTGCAAAACCACGACCAGATCGGCAACCGCGCCTTGGGCGAACGGCTGCATCAACTGGCCAACCCCGATGCGCTCAAGGCAGCCACCGCATTACTGCTGTTGTCACCGATGATCCCGCTGATGTTCATGGGCGACGAGTTCGCCGCCGAACAACCGTTCCTGTTCTTCACCAGCCATCACGGTGAACTCGCGGAGCTGGTCCGCGAGGGACGACGTAACGAGTTTGCCGCCTTCAGCGCGTTTGCTGATCCGCACAAACGCGAGCAGATTCCCGACCCCAACGCGCGCCAGACCTTTGAGGCTTCACGCCCCGAGCTGACATCAACCCGACAATCCGCCATACACGACCTGTATCGCCAACTGTTGCAGATCCGCCATCAGCAGATCATTCCCCGCCTGCCCGGTGCTCAAGCATTGGGCGCGGACGTGTTGGGCGCAGGCGCAGTAACGGCGCGCTGGCGACTGGGCGATGGCAGCCTGCTGTGCATTGACCTGAACCTCAGCGACACGCCGGTGGTCCACTCCCCACAGGCCGACGCTTCGTTGTTGTTCGAATACCCGCCACAGTCAGCCGGTCTGTTGGATCAGGGCACACTTGCCCCGTATTGCGCGCTAGTCAGCCTCACGGCCGCAGCCCCTTTGCTACCCCCGGATGGAGAGCGCCAATGAGCGATGCGCAACTGGAAATACTGGCCAGCCGAGCTGGCCTGGCTGTCGACTGGATCGACGCCAATGGCCGCCCACAGAAAGTCGCCCCATCAGTGTTACGCAACGTCCTCACCGGACTCGGCCACCCGGCCGGCAGCGCTCAGGAAATCGACGCCAGCCTGCAGGAACTGCAGCAGGTGCAACAGACCCGACACCTGCCGCCGCTGCTGACCGCAGACTTCGGTGTCGGCCTCAGCCTGGCGCATTACTTTGAGCCGCAAACACCGTGCGAGATCCACCTTGAAGATGGCTCGCGACTTCATTTAAAACTGGATGCCGAGGCGATACTGCCTGGCCTGGTCCCGGTCGGTTATCAGCACGTCAGCATCGACGGACAGGAGTTTACCTTGGCCGTTGCACCGACGCGCTGCTACAGCGTTGGCGATGCCGTCGACAGTCCGATCCCCCGCGCCTGGGGCCTGAGCGTGCAGCTGTACGCGCTGCGTCGTCCGGGCGATGGCGGTTTCGGCGATACCCAGGCGCTGGAAGACCTGGCTCGGGTGGCCGGCGAACGTGGCGCCGAAGCGCTGGCGATCAGTCCGCTGCATGCGATGTTCGGCAGCGACACCCAGCGCTACAGCCCGTATTCGCCTTCCAGCCGTTTGTTTCTCAACAGTCTGTACGCCGCACCGGGCGCGATCCTGGGTGATCGAGCATTGCGGACCGCGATTGATGCAACCGGCCTGGCGGCAGAACTCAAGCACCTCGAAGCCTTGCCGTTGATTGATTGGCCGGTGGCGGCCGAAGCCAAACATCGTCTGTTGCAGGCGTTGTACGAAGGCTTTGTCCAGGGCGAACACCCGTTGCATGCCGACTTCAGCAGCTTCCGCCACGCTGCTGGCGAAGCCCTGGAAAACCACTGCCGCTTTGAAGCCATCCAAGAAGCCCGCGCCGCCCAGGGTGAAAGTCTCGACTGGCGGCAGTGGCCCGTGCAATGGCAAAACCCGCGCAGCGCGGCCCTGGCCGAATTCGCCGAAGAAAACGCCGGGCGCATCGGCTTCTTTGCCTTCTGCCAATGGCTGATCACGCGCTGCCTGGAGCGCGCACAAACCGCCGCCCGCAGCGCCGGCATGAGCATTGGCCTGATCGCCGATCTGGCCGTCGGTGCCGATGGCGGTGGCAGCCAGGCCTGGAGTCGCCAGGACGAATTGCTCGCCTCGCTGACCGTGGGTGCACCACCGGACATTCTCAACCGTACCGGTCAGGGCTGGGGGATTTCCGCGTTCTCGCCCGAAGGTCTGGTGCGCAATGGCTTTCGTGCATTCATCGAAATGCTCCGCGCCAATTTTGCCCACGCCGGTGGCCTGCGCATTGATCACGTCATGGGACTGCAACGGCTGTGGGTGATCCCCAATGGCGCGTCACCCGCCGACGGCGCCTACCTCTATTACCCGGTGGATGACCTGCTGCGTTTGCTGACCCTCGAGTCCCATCGCCATCAAGCCATCGTCCTCGGTGAAGACCTTGGCACCGTGGCCGATGGTCTGCGAGAAAAGCTCATCGCCCGTTCGATTCTCGGCATGCGCGTGCTGTTGTTCGAACAGGACAACGCGCACTTCAAACCGATTCTCGACTGGCCGGACAACGCACTGGCGACCACCAGTACCCACGACCTGCCGACGCTCAATGGCTGGTGGCATGGCCGCGATATCGACTGGAACGCCCGACTGGGCCTGGTCGACGCCCCGGGTGAAATCGAATGGCGCCACCACCGCGAACGCGAGCGTGAAGGCCTGCGTCGGGTGTTGAGCGAGGACCCGCAAAACTTTCGCGAAGAGTCCCATGAAACCGATCAGGTGCTCGATGCCGCGATACGTTTCCTCGGTCATACCCGTGCGCCGCTGGTGTTGCTGCCGCTGGAAGATGCCCTGGGCATCGAGCAGCAAGCCAACTTGCCCGGCACCACCGACACGCACCCCAATTGGTCCCGACGCTTGCCCGGCGACAGTGAAGCCTTGCTCGATGACCCGGACGCCGCTCGGCGTCTGGAACTGCTCGCCTGTGCGCGGCTTCAGGCGGCCGAGCGTGACCAATGAAGCAAACGCTTATCCAACCGCTGCGGGCCACCCTGCGGCTGCAGTTCCATAAAGACTTCACGCTGGACGATGCGGTGCCGCTGGTGCCGTACTTCGCCAGCCTCGGCATCAGCCATGTGTATGCGTCACCCCTGCTGAGTGCTCGCGCCGGGTCCATGCATGGCTACGACGTCGTGGACCCGACCACGGTCAACCCGGAGCTGGGCGGCGAAGCGGCGCTGCGGCGTTTGGTCAGCGCATTGCGCGAGCAGAACATGGGGCTGATCCTCGACATCGTCTCCAACCACATGGCCGTCGGCGGTGGCGATAATCCCTGGTGGCAGGATTTGCTGGAATGGGGACGCCTAAGCCCTTACGGCGAATTCTTCGATATCCAATGGCATTCGCCCGACCCGTTGATGGAAGGCCAGTTGCTGCTGCCCTTCCTCGGCAGCGACTACGGCATCGCCTTGCAGGACGGCACCCTGCCCTTGCGCTTCGATGCGCAAAAGGGTGCGTTTTATGTCGAGCACTATGAGCATCACTTCCCGATCTGTCCGACGAATTACGGCGAACTGCTCAGAACCGATGACCCGCTGAGTGCCGAATCGCTCAAGGCGCTGGCAGACCGTTTCAGCACCTTGAGCTACCAGACCGACGCCCACAGTCTGGCGATGCCGCTTAAAACAGAGTTGCGTGAACTGGCCAGCGATCCGACGATTCTGCAGGCCATCCAGCACAACCTCAGCGCTTACGACTCGCTCACCGCCGAAGGTTTCCAGCGCCTGCACCTGTTGCTTGAACGCCAAAGCTATCGCCTGGCCAGTTGGCGCACAGCAGCAGATGACATCAACTGGCGGCGTTTTTTCGATATCAACGAACTGGGCGGCCTGCGGGTCGAACGCCCGGCCGTGTTCGAAGCCACCCACGCGAAAATCTTCGAACTGGTGGCCGAAGGCCTGTTTGACGGTCTGCGCATCGACCACATCGACGGCCTCGCCGACCCTCGGGGTTACTGCCGCAAATTGCGGCGACGGGTCGACAGCCTGTCGCGGGATCGGCACCTGCCGATCTACGTCGAGAAGATCCTCGGCGAAGGTGAAACCCTGCACCGTGACTGGTCGGTGGATGGCACCACCGGTTACGAGTTCATGAATCAGCTGTCGCTGCTGCAACACGCTCCGGAAGGCGCGCACACTTTGGCCGAACTGTGGAATCGCTACAGCGAACGGCCTGCCGATTTCCGTCAGGAAGCGCAACTGGCCCGCCAGCAGATCCTCAACGGTTCCCTCGCCGGCGACTTCGAAAGCGTCGCCCAGGCCCTGTTGCAAGTGGCCCGGGATGACCTGATGACCCGCGACCTGACCCTCGGTGCAATCCGTCGGGCGTTGCAGGAACTGATCGTGCATTTCCCGGTGTACCGCACCTACATCAGCCCCCGTGGGCGTTCGACTGAAGACGATGTGTTTTTCCAGCAAGCCATGGACGGTGCCAGGCAAACCCTCGGCGAGGCCGACTGGCCGGTGCTCGATTGCCTGGCCAGCTGGCTGGGGGGGGAGCCGTGGCGCAAACACCCGTTGGGCCGGCCGCGCAAGATGCTCAAGCATGCCTGTGTGCGTTTTCAGCAACTGACGTCGCCGGCGGCGGCGAAGGCTGTGGAGGACACCGCGTTCTATCGCTCGGCGACATTGTTGTCGCGCAATGACGTGGGCTTCAGCACCGAACAGTTCAGCGCGCCGGTGGCCGATTTCCATGCGGCTTGCATCAACCGTCTCGACGAGTTCCCCGATAATTTGCTGGCCACCGCGACCCACGACCACAAACGCGGCGAAGACACCCGCGCGCGCCTGGCGGTGCTGAGCGAGCGCAGTGCCTGGTACGCCGAGCAAGTCACGCTCTGGCGGACCCTCGCTCGTCCCCTGCGCGACGACGACCAGATACCGACTGCGGGCGATGAGTTGATCCTCTATCAAGCGATCCTCGGCAGTTGGCCGCTCGATTTGCGCAGTGACGATCAAACAGCCTTGGAGAACTACACTCAACGTCTGTGGCAGTGGCAACAGAAAGCCTTGCGCGAAGCCAAGTTGCAAAGCAGCTGGAGCGCGCCGAACGAGGCTTACGAACAAGCGGTTCAGCAATTCCTGCAACGTCTGCTTCTGAGCCCCGAAGGTGAACTGTTACGTGCGGCCCTCGGCAAAGCCGCCAAGAGCATCTCCGTCCCCGGAGCCCTCAATGGATTGGCGCAAACCTTGCTGCGCATGACCGTGCCGGGGGTACCGGACCTCTATCAGGGCAACGAGTATTGGGACTTCTCGCTAGTCGATCCTGACAACCGCCGGCCGGTGGATTACGCCAGCCGTCAGCAGTCGATGCAGACGCCATTGGAACTGCCCGAACTGTTGGCTGACTGGCGCGACGGGCGCATTAAACAAGCGCTGATCGCTCATGTGTTGAACCTGCGGCTCGAGCACACCGAGCTGTTTCGGCGAGGGACGTATCAAGCCCTTGAAGTCGTCGGCAGCCAGGCTCACCGGGTGCTGGCATTTGCTCGCTCGCTGGAAGGAAAACGCGCCATCGTGATCGTACCGATACGTTGCGCCGAGCTGCTGAAAAACAGTGCCGAACCCCGGATTGACGCGCCGCTGTGGGGCGATACACGGGTCAAATTACCGTTCACCGTCCCTGATGAAAATTTGAAGGGACTTTTTTCAGGCACAACAGTCACACACCAAAGGGAGCTGAACATCAGCGACGCGCTAGTGGATTTCCCGATCAATCTTTTTATCCAAACTACCCACACTTGAGTTCAGTTCAGGAGCATTGCGATGAGCACTAACGATAAACGTATCCGCGAATTCGCCTATCAGATCTGGGAATCGGAAGGAAAACCCGAGGGCCAGGACGCTCGCCACTGGGAGATGGCCCGCAAACTGGCTGAAGCCGAAGCCCTGGCACCGAGCAAATCGCCAAAAGCGGCGGGCAGCAAAACCGCCGGCACCAAGGCCCCTGCCAGCAAAGCCAATGGCAAGGCAGCGGAGCCAAACACCAAAGCCAAGCCCGCCGCTGCCTCCAAGGTCATCCCGCCGGGCGAAAAAGCCAACGAGAAAAAGCCTCGAGCAGCGCGTAAACCGCCCGCTGTCTGACGCCTCTCACCTGTGTCCTGATTGACCTCGTGGCGAGCCTTCTCGCCACCGAGGGCTCGCTCGCCCTCAAAAAAAACCAGAGCCAAGAACTGTCACCCCTTTGCAGGAGCACCTATGACCAGTCCGAAGAAAGCCGCGCCAGAACCTCAGGTCGAGGCCTCGCGAATCCGTGAAGGCTTGCCCTTCCCGCTGGGCGCGACCTGGGATGGCCTGGGGGTCAACTTCGCCTTGTTTTCCGCCAATGCCACCAAGGTCGAGCTGTGCATCTTCGATGATGCCGGCGAGGTCGAACTGGAACGCATCGAACTGCCGGAATACACCGACGAGATCTACCACGGCTACCTGCCCGACGCGCATCCGGGGATGATCTACGGCTACCGTGTCTACGGCCCGTACGACCCGGCGAACGGTCATCGCTTCAACCACAACAAACTGCTGATCGACCCCTACGCCAAACAACTGGTCGGCCAGTTGAAATGGTCCGAAGCCCTGTTCGGCTACACCATCGGCCATCCCGACGCCGACCTCAGTTTCGATGAACGGGACAGCGCGCCCTTCGTGCCCAAGTGCAAGGTGATCGACCCGGCCCACACCTGGGGTCACGACCATCGGGTCAGCGTGCCGTGGGACAAGACCATCATTTATGAGACTCACGTGCGCGGTATCAGCATGCGTCACCCCTCCGTCCCCGAGAATGTGCGCGGCACCTTCGCCGGGTTGATGGTCGATGACGTGCTGGAACACATCCGCAAGCTCGGCGTGTCGACAGTCGAATTGCTACCGATTCATGCCTTCGTCAACGACCAGCATCTGTTGCACAAAGGCATGACCAATTACTGGGGCTACAACAGCATCGCGTTCTTCGCCCCCGACCCGCGTTACCTGGCCAGTGGCAAGATCGCTGAGTTCAAGGAGATGGTTGCGCACCTGCACGAAGCCAATCTTGAAGTAATCCTCGACGTGGTCTACAACCACACCGCCGAGGGCAACGAACAAGGCCCGACCCTGTCCATGCGCGGCATCGACAACGCCTCTTACTACCGCTTGATGCCCGACGACAAGCGCTTCTACATCAACGATTCCGGCACCGGCAACACCCTGGACCTGAGTCACCCGTGCGTGCTGCAAATGGTCACCGACTCCCTGCGCTACTGGGCCTCGGAAATGCACGTCGACGGTTTCCGCTTCGATTTAGCGACCATTCTCGGCCGTTACCACGATGGCTTCGACGAACGTCACAGCTTCCTCGTCGCCTGCCGTCAGGACCCGGTGCTGCGCCAGGTGAAGATGATTGCAGAAGCCTGGGATTGCGGCCCCGGCGGCTATCAGGTCGGTAACTTTCCGCCAGGCTGGGTCGAGTGGAATGACAAATTCCGCGACACCGTGCGTGCGTTCTGGAAAGGCGACGACGGCCAACTGGCGGACTTCGCCAGTCGCATGACAGCCTCCGGCGAGATGTTCAATCAGCGTGGCCGGCGGCCGTACGCCTCGGTGAACTTCGTCACCGCCCACGACGGTTTCACCCTGAACGACCTGGTGTCGTACAACGACAAACACAACGAAGCCAACGACGAGAACAATCAGGACGGCAGCAACAACAACCTGTCCTGGAACCACGGCGTCGAAGGCCCGACCGACGACCCCGAGATCAATGAGCTGCGTCAGCGGCAGATGCGCAACTTCTTCGCCACCCTGCTGCTGTCCCAAGGCACGCCCATGCTGGTGGCCGGCGACGAATTCGCCCGCACCCAGGAGGGCAACAACAACGCCTATTGCCAGGACAGCGATATCGGTTGGGTCAATTGGGACCTGAGCGAAGACGGCAAGGCCCTGCTCAAGTTTGTTAAACGGCTGATCAAGTTGCGCCTGGCCTACCCGATCCTGCGTCGCGGTCGGTTCCTGGTGGGCAACTACAACGAGGACATCGGCGTCAAGGACGTCACCTGGCTCGCGCCGGATGGCAGCGAAATGTCCATCGAACAATGGGAGGAAGGCCATGGCCGCTGCCTCGGCATGCTGATGGATGGCCGCGCCCAGGAAACCGGGATCCGCCGCAAAGGTGGTGACGCGACGTTGTTGCTGGTGGTCAACGCGCACCACGACATCGTTAACTTCACCTTGCCGGAAGTGCCTGACGGCTATCACTGGACGTGCATGATCGACACCAATCAACCGTCGATTCGCGGGCAGGAACGCTTCGAGTTCGGGCACGAATATTCCGTCACTGGCCGTTCGCTGCTGCTGTTTGAATTGCAGCATGAGGAAGAAGAGTGAAATGGACCTTCAAGCGTTTCTCGATCGACAGTCACCGGACTACGCTGATACTCAGGCGCTAGGCCGGTGCCTGCGGGCGCTGGTGGAGGCTGAACTTGATCAGCTTCCGCTGCCGGGTAGCGGCCAGTCGCTGGAGCGATTCCAGCGACTGGCCGAAGTCGGTGCTCATGATCTGGGGTTGTGCAAGTTGTACGAAGGCCATACCGATGCACTGGCGATCATCCAGCAACTGGGTGGCTCGCCTACGCCGGGCAGCACGTGGGGCATGTGGGCTGCCGAACCACCGCAAGCGCGCGTGCAAGTCAGGCCGCAAGGTCAGATGGTTGTGCTGAATGGGCGCAAGGCCTGGTGTTCAGGTGCTTCGGTGTTGAGTCATGCGTTGCTCACGGCATGGGATCATCACGACCGGCAGCAATTGGTTGCGGTGGCGCTGGATCAACCCGGCGTGACCGTTACGGATCAGGGCTGGCAAGCCGTCGGAATGGGTGCCACTGGCAGCGTCGAGGTGCTGTTCGAAGGCGCCGAAGCACAAGCCATTGGCAACCCCGGCGATTACCTGCAACGTCCCGGCTTCTGGCAAGGCGGAATCGGCATTGCCGCTTGCTGGTACGGCGCGGCACAGAGCATCGCCGAACGCCTGCGCAGCCATTGCGCTCAACGTGAAGAACCCCACGCCCTCGCCCACCTGGGCGCGGTCGACAGTGCGCTGCATGCTGCCGCCGAGGTATTGCGGGTCAGCGCATTGATGATCGACGCCTCCCCGCTGGACGACGCCGAATTGCTGGCCCGGCGCGCCCGAGCGGTGGTGGAACACGCCGCCGAACAGGTCATGCTGCACGTCGGCCATGCCCTCGGCGCGGGTCCCTATTGCAAGGACCGACAGTTCGCCCGACTGATCGCCGACCTGCCGGTGTTCCTGCGTCAAAGCCACGCCGAACGGGATCTTGCAGCGCTTGGGCAGAGAGTACTTTCGGGGAAATGGGCGCTATGAAAACCAATCCAATAGTTGGCCAGGGAACGCCTCTGCATTTATGGCAAACCTCAAGCCATCTGGCGCAGTTGCCAGTGACCGACATCCTGACGCTGGTGCCGGAAGGCTCGCGCGCCGTGATCATCGCCCCCCATCCGGATGACGAAGTGCTGGGGTGCGGCGGCTTCCTGCAATTGCTCGCTGCGGCCGGCCGGCCGCTGCAACTGATTTCAGTCACTGATGGCAGTGCCAGCCATCCCGGTTCCGAGCGCTGGCCGGTGGAACGCCTGAGCGTGGTCCGCCCGCAGGAATCGGCCCAGGCCTTGCGCCGTCTCGGCCTGCCATTGCACAGCCTGAAATGGTTGCGCGGTGGTTTCGCCGACAGTCAGGTCGCGGCACGGGAAGCCGAGTTGTGCGAGTTCATCGAACGTCATCTGCGGCCCAACGATGTGGTCTTTACCACATGGCGAGAAGACGGCCATTGCGATCACGAGGCTGTGGGGCGTGCCAGTGCCGAAGCGGCGAAACGGGTCGGTGCTGCGCTGCATGAGCTGCCCGTCTGGACCTGGCACTGGGCAACCCCGGAAGACAGTTTCGTGCCTTGGCACCGGGCGCGAAAGATACTGTTGGCCCCGGCGCTGGTGGCGCGCAAACGTCACGCCATTCATGCCTTCGCCAGCCAACTGGAGGGCGACCCGAAAATCGGCTTGCCACCGGTGCTGGCACCGTATGTGCTGGACCGGTTACTGCAACCGTTTGAAGTGGTGTTTGTATGAGCGTCGAGGATTGCTATTTCGACGGTTTGTTCGCCGGCAACGACGATCCCTGGGTGTTCCGTCAGCGCTGGTACGAACAGCGCAAACGCGCCATAACGCTGGCAGCGCTGCCCCGACAGCACTACCGCGCGATCTTCGAACCCGGTTGCGCCAACGGGGAACTGAGCGCTGATCTGGCCACTCGCTGCGATCGCCTGTTGTGTTGCGATACGGCAGCCGCCGCCGTGGCGCTGGCTCGCACTCGCCTGAGTCTGTTCGACCATGCCGAAGTCCGCCAAAGTCGCCTGCCGAGCGATTGGCCCAACGAGCAGTTTGACCTGATCGTGCTCAGCGAAGTCGGCTATTACCTGGACGCCGAAGACCTCAAGTGCCTGATCGAACACGCCGCCCGGTCACTGACTGCCGACGGCCAGTTCCTGGCCTGCCACTGGCGCCCACCGATCGATGGCTGCCCGCTGAACGCCCGACAGGTCCATGACCTGCTTCACGAACAGTTGCACTTGCCGCGCCTGGTCCTGCATCAGGAGGCCGATTTCCTGTTGGAACTCTGGAGCCGTGAACCGCGCTCCGTGGCCGCGCTGGAGGGCTTGCGA
This sequence comes from Pseudomonas sp. PMCC200344, assembly GCF_030053095.1. NCBI lineage: Bacteria > Pseudomonadati > Pseudomonadota > Gammaproteobacteria > Pseudomonadales > Pseudomonadaceae > Pseudomonas > Pseudomonas sp. PMCC200344. The sequence continues at coordinate 2,966,363 of NZ_CP125618.1, forward strand.
TGATTGGCATTTTGATCCCGGCGCATAACGAAGAAGAGTTGATCGAGCAGTGCATACGGGCCGCCCTGCGCGCCGCGTGCCATGAACGGCTGGAGGGTGAAACGGTCCTGGTGCTGGTGGTGCTCGACAGTTGCACTGACCGATCCTCAGAGATTGTTGACAGTTACCCAGTGCATAGCCTGGCGATCGAGGCGCGTAACGTCGGCCAGGCGCGCGCCGCGGGTGCACGGTTTTTACTGGATCGGGGGGTGCGCTGGATTTCCTGCTCCGACGCCGACAGCCGGGTCGCCAAGGACTGGCTGGTGGCGCAACTGGACCTCGGTGCCGACGCGGTGTGCGGCACGGTGACGGTCGATCAGTGGAACGCGGCCTTCGATGAGGCGACACAGATTCGCTATCACAAGCGTTATCAGGCCCGCGACGGCCACCGGCATATCCATGGTGCCAACCTGGGCATCAGTGCCGAGGCTTACCGGCGTGCCGGTGGTTTCGAACCGCTGGCCAGTGACGAAGATGTACAACTGGTGCGGCAACTCGAGCGCTGCGGGGCGAATATTGCCTGGAGCCAGCGTCCCCAGGTGCTCACCAGTGCTCGACTGGACAGCCGCGCACGGGGAGGATTTGGTGATTTTTTGCGGGACATGGTGCAGGTCGGATAAAAAAACGTACCGGATGGAACATCGAGGCGACGAATAGCGTGACATAAGCAATACTCTGCTCGCGGCAATCCAGGGTTTGGAGCGCTGCACACTGCTATCAACGAGAACAAGGACGTAGCCATGAAATCGGTTTCCATCAGTGAAAGCAGCCTGCCAGTACAAATCTGGAACAGCGCCCCGCAACTGGACAACATTCCTGTCATCAGCACTCAGACCCTGGTCCCCGCCGGCGCACGCGCTGTAGTGATTGCCCCACACCCTGGCGATGAAGTCGTGACCTGCGGCGGCCTGCTGCAGCTGCTCAGCGCCCAGGGACATCCGCTCCAGTTAATCTCGATTACCGACGGCAGCGCCAGCCATCCGGGCTCGCAACAGTGGTCGGAGAAACGCTTGAGCGTGTTCCGCCCCCAGGAAAGCCTCGAAGCCTTGCGTCGGCTCGGGCTGCCGATGCACAGCCTCAAATGGATTCGTGGCGGCTTCACCGACAACGCCCTGGCCGAACGGGAATGTCAGATGACTCAATTCATTGCCCGTTATTTACGCCCCGGGGATGTGGTATTCAGCACCTGGCGCGAGGATGGCATTGTCGACCATGACGCCGTCGGCCGCGCCAGCGTCAAGGCCGCGGCCATGGTCGGGGCGGCGTTCAACGAAGTACCGGTCTGGGCCTGGCACTGGCCAACGCGTGATCGAGGGCTCATACCGTGGCATCGCGCGCGCAAGGTTCGCCTGGACACCTGGACCGTCGCGCGCAAAAGCCACGCCACCCACGCCTATGCCAGCCAGCTCGACGGCGAGCCAGCCATCGGCCTCGCCCCGCTGCTGCCCCCGGTGCTTCTGGAGCGGATACGGTTGCCTTATGAAATTGTGTTTGTCTGACGTAGCGCTGGTAGCAGCTGCCGAGCTTGCGAGGCTGCTGCTACAGTTTTCGGTGAACGGTTGTTACGACGAATCACTCTGAACTGCCCGTCGCTGCATCAGTCGCATACATAACCAGTCCTGATTCAGAGGAGTGAACGTGACCAGTGATTCCAAGTGGCAGGCCGTCGAATCATCTCCATTGAACACGCCCCCGGCGATTCATCGACTGAGAGTACTGACGGTCAACACCCACAAGGGTTTTACCGCACTCAACCGACGTTTCATTCTCCCGGAACTGCGTGAAGCGGTACGCAGTACATCGGCGGACCTGGTGTTCCTGCAGGAAGTCGTCGGTGAACACGACCGCCATTCCACTCGCTACAACGATTGGCCGCAGACCTCACAGTACGAGTTCCTGGCCGACAGCATGTGGAGCGACTTCGCCTACGGTCGCAACGCGGTCTACCCCAACGGTCACCACGGCAATGCCCTGTTATCGAAATACCCGATCCGCGAACACCGCAACCTCGACGTCTCGATCACCGGCCCCGAACGGCGCGGGTTGCTGCATTGCGTGCTGGATGTACCGGGCCACACCGAAGTCCATGCGATCTGCGTTCACTTGAGTCTGCTGGAAAGCCATCGCCAGTTGCAGCTCCAGCTACTCTGCCAACTGCTCGAATCCTTGCCCGACGATGCGCCGGTGATTATCGCCGGCGACTTCAACGACTGGCAGTTGCAAGGCAACACCGCCCTCGCCCGACGCGACTATCTGCATGAAGCCTTCGAGCGTCACCACGGTCGCCCGGCGAAAACCTATCCGGCACGCTTTCCGCTGCTGCGTCTGGACCGGATTTATCTGCGCAATGCCAGCAGTCATGAGCCGCGAATACTGGGGCACAAGCCCTGGACGCACTTGTCGGATCATTTGCCGTTGGCGGTGGAAGTGCATCTTTGAAACGCCCAATAGCTTCGTAGAATACTGTGCCGGCCTGCGCCTATGGGGCAACCGCACCGCGCGCCTGGCCCAGCGTCACCCACATACGCAACTTCGAAAACGTGCGGCGCACCAAAGACGTCGTCGACGAATCCATCCGCTACAGCGTGCTGCAATTTGTCAACCAGCCCATCACCACTTCACTCATCACCAGCATCACCGAAAGCGTCAACCTGTTCCTGCGCAAACTCATCGGCGACGGCGCCTTACTCGGCGGTGAATGCTGGTACGACCCGGCCCGCAACCCACAAACCGAACTAGGACAGGACCACGCACTGTTCAACTACAAACTCACCGTGCCGCTGCCGTTTGAACGCGGCACCTTTGAAACCGAAATAACCGGGGAATACCTGGTTAACCTGGGGAACGCATAAATGGCAGGCTTTAGCGCACACCGGATCTCCAACGCCAACGTGTATCTGGATGGCACCAGCTTCTTTGGCAAGTGTGAAGAGATTGACCTGGGCACCATCAAAACCGTGATGAGCGACTTTCATGGGTTGGGTATGGCCGGGTTGATCGAGCTGCCGGATGGCATCGACAAGTTGCGCCATGCTGTCGATGAGGGGGGGCGACCTCACATCAACGTCCTGCTAAACACCATGTCTGCGCTAACCCACCAATGCGAAATTGCACTCCACTTGCCCATCCGTTTGCATTCCACCTGACCAGTCATTTGCATTCGTTCTGACCAGATTGCATCGGATTTGGCCAGCACGCTTTGTAACCATGATCGGCAGAGAACGGCCAAAAGCGGTCAGTCGGCGGATGAAATGTGGCTTGTACCAACCCACGATGTTGTATGTAATTCCACGCCAATTCAGTGCATAAAGTGGTTCGCAGGTATGGAAGCCAGTACCCTCACATTTCAAGAGTTGTTTCGTCCGGGAAGCGCCTCAAATGGCTACACCGTGGCCGAACGATGCTCCTCCGATTTTCTGATAAACGAACGTTCGTTGCTCAATGCTATCGTTATTGCTGCTGGTGGACATTCCGACTTTATGGGTTGTTTCGTTAAGGGCTTCCTAGAGCAAAACAAACAATCTAATTCTCGTCTGCTATTACGCGAGCCCGCTGAAATAGAAAGCGGTCGGATACTCCTTTACATATGCCCCGAGTGCGGTGACATCGGGTGTGGCGCCTACGCAGTATCTGTTCGCCAAAACGATGACTGTTTCACGTGGGATTCCTTTGCTTACGAGAACGGCTATGAAGAACCTCAAATCATTGAAGGAGTCGGCCCCTTCACATTTGAGAAGCATGCCTATGAGGCAGCTATCAACGATGCGGCTGCTTTCTAGAAGGCAACTCAACCTGCGCTGCTAAAGCAGGCCGATTGTGTCCGTCGACCGCCGCTTTTGGTCGATTTCGGTCAGTCGTGATAGGCAGAAATCGGCCAAAATCGGACATGCGCCAAGCCCCGACCGCGGTTCACACCGGTGGCCCCCGCGTTTCAAATAGCAGCCACCTTACGCATCAAGAACATCCGTCAGTTATTCAAGAATTTGACCACCAGAGGATTCATTTCAGCGGAGCACTCCTCCGGCAACCAGTGCCCACAATTGGGCAAGACCTGGCCTTCTACATTGGTCGCGTATTCTTTCATTTGATCCACTTGAAATTGCCCCATCCCGCCGTGCCCTCCACCGCCGATTGCCAGCACGGGCATGTTCAGGGGAGTCTTTGCCAGCTCGACGTTTTCAGTGACCGATTGGTTAAGCGCTCGGTAGTATTCGAACGACGCGTTCAGCGTATGGGGCTTGGCGTATGACTTGGCGTAAAGATCGAGCAGCTCAGGCGTAAAGACATCCTTGTTGGTCGCGTGTTCTTTGATGAAGTGCGAGAGGAACAATTTCTCATGCCCTGTGATCAACTTTTCGGCCAATTGGTTGCCAGCGGCGAAGAAGCTGAAATGCCAGACCAGCGACTCACCCTGTGGTGAGAATGCCGGGAAATCGTAAATGCGCTTGTCGGGAATCGGTGCCTCCATGTACACCAGTTTCCTTATCTGGCTTTGGTGGGTTACTGCCATGGGATAGGTGTTCCAGATACCGATGTCGTGCGCAACCAAGTCAAACGGCTGGTTCCCGCTTAGCTGTGTCGCGAGGGCGAACAGATATTTCGAGACGTCAGTGCCGGTGTAACTGGTCTTGGGCGGTTCCGACTCGCCCAGGCCCGGTAAATCCACCGCAACTACGGTGTGAGTCTTCGCGAGTTCGGGCATCAAGCTGTGCCACTCATACCAGGCTTGACCAAATCCGTGGACCAGGTAAACCAAAGGCCCGGAACCGCCCTTCACATAGTGGAGCTTCACGCCGTCTATGGTTTTGAATTCACTCTTGAATCCCGCTGGAACAGGAAACTCTGCCGCTTGTGCCAAGCATGGCAAAGCCAGGGTGATTGCGATTGCGGCGAGGGTCGATCTAATGCGCTGTTTCATTTTATTTCTCCCATCGAGTTATGACTGAAAATTACGACCATGCGAAGGCGTGCTATCCCCCGATCAATGACTGTGGATCGCTTGGGTAGTGTGCCGTTGACCTTGTGGAAAACCATGCGCCCGTGCCCGAAATGCAATGGCCAAGCTGATCAATAGCAACGCCAGCAACACGCTAGGAAATGCATTCGTTCCCCATTGGCCGAGTAACACGCCACCCAGCAGTCCACCGCCAGCAATAGCGCTGTTCCAGACCACTACGTTCATGGAGAGCGCAACGTCAGAGCCCTTGCCTGCGGCGTCGGCGAGTGCTGTTTGCAGCAGGGTGGCCGCGCCACCAAAGGTCAGCCCCCAAATGAAGACACCTACGTAAATGGCTGTGGCGGAGCCTGAGAACACTCCGAGGAAAATCGAAACCGCTGCGAATGTTGCAAGGCTGGCCAGCACGGTTGTTCGCAGGTGCCGGTCGACCAGTCGGCCCGTGAGCCAGATGCTGGCCAGCGCAGCGACACCAAATGTGAGCAATACCAAATCGACGTCACTGTTCAGCCCAGCCTTGGAAACGAAAGGCGCGACATAGGTGTAAAGAATGTTGTGGGCCAGCATCCAGGTGAAGACGACCGCCAATACCGAACGGACGCCTGGGGTGAAAAATACCTGACGTAACGGCATGCGCTGTGAGGATGATTGGCCTGGGTAATCCGGCACTTTGATCAGCACCCAAACGATCAATATCAGGGTCATGCCGGACATCAATCCAAAGGCCATGCGCCAGCCCATGAATCCACCCAGCCAGGTTCCCATCGGCACACCCAACGACAGCGCGATGGGCGTACCCACCATCGCCACCGCCAATGCGCGCCCCTGCAAATGAGGGGCGACCATGCGCCGTGCATAGCCCGCGATAAGGCTCCAGGCCAATCCCGCTGAAACCCCGGCGAAAAACCGTGCAATCAGCGTCAGCCAGTAATCGGAAGACAGCGCCGTGAGGGAGTTGAACACCAGGAAGCCGACAATCGTCACCAGCAGTACCGTCCTGCGGCGCCAGCTTTGCGTGGCAATGGTCAGCGGGATTGCCGCCAGCAATGACCCCAACGCATAGACAGTCACCATCTGTCCGGCCAGAGACGCAGAGACACCCAGGCCACTGCCGATTTCAGGTAGCAAACCTGCTGGCAAGGTCTCAGTGACAATGCAAATGAAACCCGTCATCGCCAGTGCAAGCAGGGCTCCAAGCGGAAGCTTTCCGCTCTGTCGTTCATCTATAGTCATTTGCCACCTCATATATATACCGATCGGTATAATATGGGGGTGTGCCGCGATCTAGTCAACGACTTATATATCGATTAGTATTTAAGTGATCGAAAGGAGGTTCACATGGCACAGATGGGACGTCCACGCACCTTTGACCGTGGCGTGGCAATTACTCAGGCGATGCATTTGTTCTGGGAGCACGGCTATGACGCAACATCACTCAGCCAGCTCAAGGCAAATATCGGCGGCGGCATCACCGCACCCAGCTTCTACGCTGCATTCGGCTCAAAGCAGGCGCTGTTCAATGAAGTGATGGAACGTTACCTGAACACCCACGGCCGGGTGACCGATAGCCTGTTTGACACCACGCTCCCCCCGAGAGAGTCGGTCGAACTTACGCTGCGGCGCTCCGCGAAAATGCAGTGTGAGCCCGACCACCCAGCAGGATGCCTGGTGGCGCTGGGTCTGCTGAGTGCCTGCACGGATGAAAGCAAAGCCATCTCCCAGCCGCTGGCTGACGCAAGATCCTTGAACCGTGCAGGGATGGTGGCGTGTGTCGAGCGCGCTATCGCATCCGGGGAGCTGCCAACCACGGTTGTGCCCGAGGCGTTGGCCACGGTGTTTGACAGCTTTCTCCTGGGGATTTCGGTACTGGCCCGAGACGGTGTGCCCCTCAAACAGATAAACGACGCGGTGACGCAAATCATGACGGTATGGGATGCGTCGTGTATCGGTCGTCCGGCGATTATTAAGGCAATCCCTAAACGGCAGTAAACAGCGAACCCTGTTCCCAGTAAGCGCATCAGTATCGACAGCTCTTTGGCTGTTGATGAGCGTGTTGTACCTGAAGAATGTCCGCTTTGGGTCGGCTGCTGCCCTTCGTAACTGGTCGTTATCGACCGAACGTAAGGAGGTAGGAACCTTTAAGGCCCACCCTCCCACAACTCAGCAGCCACCTGCGAGCATTGCTACGTCCAGTAATCGACCTGATGATGCCAGCCGCTCGACAGAAGTCGTAATTCAATCCCGAGCAATCTTGTCATTTGCCAAGGCTTAGGGCAGGGTCGATACCACTGAGATCTCTGCCAAGGAGTCACCCCATGTCAAAGCTATATCCCAGTATCGATCCCGAGGGGCTGGTTGAGTACTCAGTGGTCTACACCGACCGCTCGCTCAACCACATGTCGCAGTCATTTCAAGGCGTGATGAAGAACATTTCCAGGACCCTGAAACAGGTCTACAACGCCCAGGCTGTTGCGGTGGTCCCGGGCAGCGGCACATTCGGCATGGAAGCGGTGGCGCGACAGTTTGCCACCGACCAGCAATGCTTGGTGATACGCAACGGCTGGTTCAGTTATCGCTGGAGCCAGATCCTTGAGATGGGCAACATCCCGGCGGCCACCACGGTGCTGAAAGCCCGACCGGTCGACACTGGTCGCCAGGCTGCCTACGCCCCACCCCCTCTGGACGAGGTGCTGGCAGCCATTCAGGCGCAGAAGCCGCAGATTGTGTTCGCCCCCCACGTTGAAACCTCATCAGGGATTATCCTGCCCGACGAGTACCTGCGGGCCGTCGGCGACGCCGTGCATGCGGTGGGTGGCCTGTTCGTGCTGGACTGCATCGCCTCAGGCACGCTTTGGGTTGATATGCAGAAATGCGCAGTCGACCTGCTGATCAGCGCACCGCAGAAAGGCTGGAGCGCCTCCCCTTGCTGCGCCCTGGTGATGCTCAGTTCTTTGGCCCTCGAGCGCATCGAACAGACGCATAGCAGCAGCTTCGCCTGCGACCTGAAAAAGTGGCTTCAGATCATGCAGGCCTACGAACAGGGCGGACATGCCTACCATGCGACCATGCCCAGCGATTCCCTCGCGCGATTTAACGAAGTGATGAAAGAGACGCAAGCCTACGGTTTCGACAAGGTCCGCGGCGAACAACAGGCTCTGGGCGATCGGGTGCGCGCAATGTTGACTGGCAAAGGCATCAAAAGCGTGGCCGCAGCCGGCTTTCAGGCCCCTGGCGTAGTGGTGAGCTACACCGATGATGCCGACATCAAGAGCGGTAAGAAATTTGCCAACCACGGCCTACAGATCGCCGCCGGAGTGCCGTTGCAATGCGACGAGCCGGCCGACTTCCAGACCTTCCGCATCGGTCTGTTCGGACTCGAAAAGCTGCACAATATCGAGCGCACGGTCAGCACCCTCGAGCAGGCAGTGGACGAGGTGATGGTTAACTAAGCCCTCATCTTGCCCGCAGCACATACCGAACTTGTGAATTCTAGGAAGGCATCCTGCCCTGGGCACTGCCGGCCCATGGCGCTGATCTCCGACGAATATGACGCTGGTCGCCCGGACGTCATGTTAGAACCATAAGGGAAAGCACGTGCACGCGTCTTACTGACACGTGCGCCCTTCAGCGTTATCAGAAAAGGTTTCCAACGAAACCTTTCACGGGGCGGATGATTGGCGGCTGTATGACTTGGATCGACCCAAAGCTGACGATGGCGACAGGCAGAAATCGGCCAAAAGCAGACGCGCCATTCCGTCAACCTCTCACTCCAAAAGACAGGGCACCGCAATACATCAAAGTGGAGCACAGGATCATCTGGGCGATCATGAAGCCAATGGTTGCTCCCAGAAATGCAATGCTTGCAACAAGCCATGACAAGCTTGCTTTCACGCGGTACCTCAATAGCCAAGCTGACACTCCTGTGCCCACCAACATGCTGGGCATGGAAAATAGGTGCCCAAGCACAAGCAACCCTTCGGGGCGAGCCAGGCTGAACATGATTTTCATGTAGATCAATAGACTTGTAGTGGTCAACTAATTCCGGACACGACGTTAAGTTTTTCTTCGGCCCGAGCTGGCGCCAGCCCATCGTTGAATTGATGGGGCCGAATCCAGTTGTACCGATGCATCAAGAAATGGCTGATATCGCGTTGGGCTTCTTGAGCAGTTCTGTAGCCTGTGGTCGGTATCCATTCAGTTTTCAAGCTGCGGAACACGCGCTCCATCGGCGCGTTGTCCCAGCAATTCCCCCGACGACTCATGCTCTGACACATGCGATAACGCCACAGCCGCTGGCGAAATAAACGACTCGCATACTGCGACCCTTGATCCTAGTGAAACAGCAGGCCCTGAGTCCTTCCACGTTGTTCGTAGGCCATATCCAGCGCCTTGATAACCAGCTCAGCGTCCGGCTTTTCCGACAATGCCCAGCCCACCACTCGGCACACGCAAAGATCCAGTACGACAGCCAGATAGTGCCATTTCCCTTGGGCCCAAATGTAGGTGATGTCGCCGCACCACACCTGGTTGGGTGCCTAGACATCGAACTCCCGATTCAAGATGTTCGGGATATCCAACCGTTCAACCGTCGCTCGTTTACAGGCATGAGAACCTGGCTGTTTGCTGACGAGGTCAAGCTCACGCATCAAGCTGCGCACTTTGAACCGACCGAGTTGCTCACCATCATCACGCATCAACGAGAGGATGCTACGGCTGCCGGCAGCACTGCGACTTTGTGAAAACAACTCGCTCACCCGGCTGCGCAACCGAAGTCGTTCGACATCCGGCGTTCGGCGCTTTAGGCGGTGGGCGTAGTAACTTGAGGGGTTGATTTTAAATACGTCGCATAGCCAATCAACCGGCTCATGGACGCTCAGCTGATTGATCAGCGCGTACGCTCGTGATCTTCCGACATCAAGAGCTCGGTAGCCTTTTTTAATATCGATTTTTCCCGTTCAAGCCGGGCGATCCGGGCTTCCAGCTCCTGGATTTTCTGCTGTTCCGGTGTCAGCGCTTTGCTCTGCGGGGTAACGCCTTTGCACTCCTGCTGAACCTGGTCGACCCAACGGCGTACTGCCGACTCGCCGACGCCGAGTGAACGGCTGGCTTCGATGTAGCTGTAGTTTTGCTTGAGCACGAGGTCGGCAGCCTCGCGTTTGAATTCAGCAGAAAAGGAACGGCGTTGTTTGGTCATCTGACACCTCGATCTGGCGAGCATTCTCGCCTAAATGGGTGTCCGGTTTCATTAGACCACTACACAAGCGCAGTTCCGGATCATTAGCGTGGATGACCAAAGCACCTAGGTAGATCATGAGTGCCGTCTCAGAGGGAGGATGGACACTACAGGTTTAGCACTATATTAAGAAACTGCGAGGTAAATTTCGCAGGATTGTAGATGATTGTTTTTTATAGATTTATTTTTTAATGGTTTCATAAAACTACGAAATTTAATGCATGGGAAATCGGTGTTTTGTAAAATTCAGTTTTCGAAGCTATGTAATTCAAACTGTTAGCAGGGCTTCGTAGGTTTGAGGAAACAGCAATCCCTGCTCCAATCGCGAAATCAGCGTAAACGGCCTCCTTAGTCTCTTAACCCATTGATTCGTCTGAGTATTCATTCGCTACGACCCTGTCGGTCCATCACTTTTTTAACGATATCAGCGGACACCTTGATCCTCGCCACGTTTTATAACCTACTGATATTCATAGATTTTTATCTTTTGGGCTTTCGGGAACAGCTTCTCCGAGTTTTCGTAAATGAGCGGACTCATTCAACATTATGTCTAGCGTTCCCGTAGGTTAAAACTCAATGAAATCAATGGCTAATGGGATTTTTTAACGCATTGAGCGGACCTTCCCAGTGCTGCTTTTCTATGACGAAATGAGCGGACATTCCTGAAGCTTGCGTCCTGGTAATGGCCGGTTACTTAGCGATGGCAAGCTGGTACCGAATCTCCTGGAAGCCCCGCAGATCAAGCGTTTGACCTAACCTAGAACGATGGCAAATGCTACCAGCCAGCGATCGCGTCAGAATGGGCCCCACCTTGAAGCTACGTCGGAACGCGCCGAGATTTGCTTTAATCAGCGGACATTCCCGAGCAGGATTTTGAACAAAGTACCCTGCAGGCCAATAAAATTGGGCGCCTAGGCTTTTTTGCTTTAATCAGCGGACTTCCCAGCGCCCCTTTGCGCCTAACGAAATCAGCGCACTTTCCCGACCGATAATGTTGGCTCACGATCGTATTTGAAATGACGTTATTAAAAGTTTTATAAATCATAAGGTTGGCGCAATTTAACCATTTGAGCGGACATTCGCGGCGTGCCGTTTTGACGAAATGAGCGGACATTCCCTAGACCTCTGCTGGAACAAAGATGCCGTGCAGGCCACAGAATCCGCAGGTCTCCACGATTTTAATCAATGAACGGACGTTCCCGGCGCCTAGGACGATCGTGATACCAACAGCAGACCCGCTCGATGGGTATCCGCTACAGGACTCCCCGGGAGCATCTAAGGCGACCGACCCAAGGACATGCGCAGCAATCGTTTTCAAACTATCAACGTGCAAACACTCTCCGGGTACCAATAAAGGCCCGGCCTGCTGAGCGCTTTGGAGGCGCCTGCATTTGTTCGGTGTTCTTTGACCATAAGTACCAGGCGATGAACAGGATAAAGGCAACGCTGAGCCATTTCACCGCGATGAAGACCGACTCGAACTGCAGGGCGAGTGATGCAAGTCCGAGGGTGGCGACCAGCAGTCCAGGCAAACCTGATCTACAGGCCGCGTTGACGTCGATGTGCGTCGCTAATCCAGGATGAACAGGTCCCCTTCCACATCCGTATCGCCGTGTTTACGACTCTCCGCCGCAGCGTCGTAGACGATCATCAGAACCTCCCCAGGCTGCTCGCCCGATTGGAACAGACACATGCCCTCAGCGTGATCGTTGCCTTGCCCGAAAGGCACCTCCAGCACCTTCTCCAATTGATCGGTGAAGACCACGCTTTCCTCGTCGGACGCGAAACCGCCGCGCCAGCGGAAGACCGTTACCGGACCGTCCTGCTCCATGGTGGGGCCCGCCAGGATCAGCAGATCGTCACCGCGGGTGCACAGGTCACGCAAGCCCAGGCCATTGAGCGCGAAGAAGTGCTTGCGGTAGCGGCGCCCATCCCGACCGATCGTCTTCAGCACCAGCGTGTCAGACGAGGAGTCGTTCAGCTCGGGTTCGATCTCCAACAACACGGCCCAGCCGCGTAGAACCGGTCCACGCAGCCCCAGCAGAAGGCGCGATCCGATCATCACCAACCCTTCGATATCGAAGCCGTTGTCCTTACCCGGGATACGCAGGAAGTCGCGTAGCTGAGGATCTTCAGCAATGGCCGCGGTCAGGTCGTTACCGACTTCGTTGCCCTGCAGCTGCGCCGCTGTACGTCCATCGGCATCCACTTTCCTGGTGAGTACATAGCTGTCGTTCTGCTGCACCACAGGGATGCGGGCCAGCAGAAAACGATTGCCGTCCGCCTCTACCGTCGACAGGCGCTTGATATTCTTCTGTGCAGAAGTGCCGGCCTCGGACTTCTTGCGCTTCAGGCTATGGGAGCCCACCACCCAGAGGTAACCACTGTCATGGACATAGGCCAAGCCCTCGATATCGATCTCGGCGTCTTGTTTCGGTAGGGGCAGATCCAGATATTCCAGGAGCGGAAACGATTGGTGCTCGTCGCACCTTACGACGCCGCCGGGCGCAGCATCCTGGATTTTCAGGCGTTCCAGGCTCGTGGTTTCGTCGTTCGCCACCCAGAGTGTGTCGTCAATCTGCTGAACGACCGAAAGGCCATCGCGCAACGACGCAAACGCCGGATCAAAGCTCAATAGCGCAAAATTGCTTCGGTGGCTCATGAGCGGTCTCCTGTCTTTATGGCGCTGCGCGGCGGTTATTCAGAACCGAATTCTGCGCGTGCTCTTCGTCCAGAGCATGCACTTGTCCTAGCCGACCCGTCCACCGCTGAAGGCTTAGGTCCCTTCGCTGCAGCTGCTAAGCAACCCGGATTAGTTCCATCAACTCCAAAAATAGCCGACTAACGGTGACCCTCGCAGGCACAAAGCCTGCAATAACCACCTCGACGACCATTTGACGTCAATCTACCGCCATACGGATTTCCTAATCAGCAGAACCAATTGACACAGCTCAATAGCGTCGGTTCGAGCGCAACTGTGGCCGCAACATTCACCGCATACAGGATTATTGACATGATCGACCTCGCCACCTGGAATTTGAGCATCCCTGAAGGCAGCCCACCGGCCACCATAGAAACGCCTCGATTGGCGCAAGGCTTCAAGCACCAGTATTTCAGTTCTGAAGCCGCTACCCTTTCCTTCTGGGCACCTGTGACCGGTTCCAGGACGGCCAACGCTATTTACCCGCGCAGCGAGTTGCGGGAAACCTATAGCGATGGAACGCTGCGCAACTGGCAATATTCAGCGGCGGATAACATTCTGCGGGCGAGTCTGGCCGTCAATCAGGTGCCCAGCACCGGTAAGATCGTGATTGGTCAGATTCACAACAAGGACAGCAACAGCCCCATGGTGAAGCTGGAATACCAATACAAAACGTCGGCTTCGACGGGAAACATTGTCGCCAAGGTGCGCATGCGCCCCGACGATGTAGAGGGCCAGGTCATTACCATTGCGACGGGTGTGCCGCTCGACCGCAACTTTTCCTACCAGATCCACCTCAGCCCGAAGGGCGCGCTGGGCATCAGCGCAGCAGGATACAACTGGAGAACCACCATCGACCCGAGCTGGAAGACCAAACCACTGTATTTCAAAGCGGGTGCGTATGTGCAGGACAACACCGGCTATCCCACCGAGGGTGGAAAAGTGACGTTCAGGATGCTGGAGATCCAACACAACATTTAGTCGCTTCTTTAGGTCACTACCGTTGGCACGCCGATCCGAAGGATGAAGACTTTAGTGGAGTTCCTCGTCGATCGGCTACCAAGTGGCTAGCTGTCAGTGAACTCAACCGCGCGGACGGCAGATGCCCTCGACTTTCAAAACCATTGCGCGCGCATACAGTGAGATACGCTGCTATCTCAGGCGGGTGTCGAAGGTGGCGGCACGCATCCTTACATGGTGCGATCACGTTCACTATCGCAAAGAAGGCGAGCGGGACGAGGAATGCATCAGGTTGGTGGCGGAGGCTACCCAGAGAAGATTCCTGCGCCTGGTGCTGGATTGAGTTAACTAACCTTAAGGGCGTCGGTCGATTGCACCATTTCGCGATTGGCAGCTATCGGCCAAAAGCGTCTAGTTTGCGAAGATCAAGGCTCAGGGTATTGATACCAACCTTCACGGACGCTAAGCCCTCATAGCCTTCTTCAGCAGGGATTCTGAAGCCGATCCAGCGCGCGTAACCCGCTAACGGCGTGGGAGGAACAAACTCGCAGGGTGTATGGGTATCGCCGATTATCACCGTCCCCGACCCGCCATTATCGAATCAGCGGGGATATGCAAGGTTTCTACCTGGGCCCCTACGTTGACTATGGACGGTGAGCCCAGACAGTTCCTGCCTGTTTCGCACGCCACACCGCCTACAGTGAGTGATCGAAAACAAATGCACATTACGCTGCAACATCACAGCGATCATTCACGCACAAGCCCTAAACTTCAATGTTTACAAGCCTTTTAGTTGGCATGCGATATGCCCAGCTTTACTTGCCTGAGTGTTCAACCAGGTACCCATAAGCCAAATCGAGCCTAAACATCGATGGATACCCTGAATTTACTGACCAACAAAGTCCAGCCCCTTTCAAGCACGGTAAGTGCTGACGGGCAACTCGTCAGTCTGTCCGCCAGCCTGAGCGATCAATTGGGTTATGCGCCAGATGAGCTGCAGAATCAGCCGATCGAACGTATCTACAGCGTCGAGTCAGTGCGTGCCTTGCAGTTGCTGTTCGCCAATCCTCCTGCCGACGAACAAGTCCACAGCCTGGAGCTGACCCTGATTCGCCACAACGGCGGTCTGCTGCAAGTGGTCGCCTGCGGCCTTATGGAGTGGCGTTCAGTTCAACCGGCGCGCCTGCACCTACTGAAGATTCCGCTTGGGTCGCTGGGCCATCGGCTGCGGGAAATGCAAAACGCCAATGAAGTAATGAGCCAGATGCTGCAGAGCGCAAAGGTCGCCTACTGGTGCATCGAGTTCGCCGAGGCGGTGGACATCAATACTTCGCCGGATGAAATCGTCCGCCAGGTATTCGAAAACGACTCCCACTGGCGCCTGTGCAACCGGGCCATGGCCGACGTGTATGAGATGCCATCGAATGTCGATTTCAACCAACAACCGGTTCGCCTTTACTGGCCTCGCAGCCCGGCCAACGAGGAATTCGTGCGGCGCTTGATCGAAGCCGGTTTCAGCGTCGACTGCGCACTCTCGGTGGATCGGCGTCACGATGGTTCACCGGCCTACGTCGAGAACGATGTACGCGCAACCATCGTAAACGGGCATCTACTGCGCATGTGGGGCAGCATTCGCGACGTCAGCCAGGAATTGCGCATGCAGCACGACGCCGAGCAGCGCATCGATGCCTTGCGCCGGGTCTTCGATGCGGTGCCGGATGCGGTGCTAGTGATCGACGAACATCTGCAACCACAATGGCGCAACGCAGCCTTCGAAGAGACCTTTGGCATTACCCATGGCGCCGGTATCGCTCGACTGCTGCTGGATAACGCCCTGCCCGAGCGCACCTGGCACAGCCTGCCGCTGCCTGATTTGAGCGGGCGAGACTTGAACTTCAATGTGCATTGTTCGCGCATCCTGATTCGTGAAGGCGTGGCCTGGCGGGTCGCGGTGTTTCGCGAAAGTCAGGGCGTGCGCCGTGCGCAAGAGTTGCACCCATGAAAGACAAGAACCTGCCACCCACGCTACAGATGGGCATGCGTTCGTCAGTAAATGTCAGCAGCGAAGTTCTCGGCGCATTGCTCGAAACACCCGCGCTGCACGCCTTACTCGACAGCTTCAGTGAAGCGCTGATCGTGACGGATGGTGAAGGCCGGGTGCGTTTTCTCAATCTGGCCGCCGAGCGCATTAATCGACTTTCCAAACACCAAGCCGTCGGGCTGTCCGACAGTGAGTTTTACCAACGCTCGGCATTGAATTACGACGACTTGCAGGCAGCACTGAGTCGCGGCGGTAACAGCGCCTTGACCCGCTCACGGGAAGGCCGGGCTCTGCTCAGCAGCACCCACGCCATCCCCACTGGCGCCTACGAAAAACCGTTCAGGATGTTGACTCAGAAAGACTTCGACGGCAGTCAGCCGCAGCGTCGAGCGTCGCTCGGCAACCGGCCCGTGGAGCCGCAAGGTCTGCGCGATCCCCAAGACAGTGCCCTACACCTATCACCTCAGCTATCGAGTATCGCCGACACCGGCGTGCGCGCCTTCCGACGTCGCGCTCGGTTATTACTGCTTGGCGAGCCTGGCGTCGGCAAGACCGCCATTGCCCAGCATATCCACCGTGCGGCCGGCTGGGGTGATCGCCCATTTATTCACGTTAACTGCGGGAGCATTCCGGAGAGCCTGTTCGAGTCGGAGATGTTCGGCTATGAGCGTGGCGCCTTTACCGGCGCACTGCAGGGCGGCAAGCAAGGCTATATCGAGGCGGCTTCGGGCGGGACGTTGTTCCTCGATGAAATCGGAGAAATCCCTCTACATGTCCAGGCCAAGCTGCTGAAATTCCTTGAGGACAGTACTATCCAGTCTGTCGGATCGCCCCTGAGCAAAACGGTACAGGTGCAAGTCATTGCGGCCACCAACAAGGATCTGCGTCACCTGGTGAGCATTGGTGAGTTTCGCGCCGACCTCTACTATCGCCTCGCCGTCCTGCCGGTAGAAATCCCACCGTTGCGCCAGCACCGGGATGACTTGCCATTTCTCATCGACATCCTGTTGAGCCGCATCAATGGCGATCGCGAGCCCTCACTGAGTCTGTCTGCGGGCTGCCGGAAGCGGCTGATGGACTATGATTTTCCGGGCAATATCCGCGAGCTGGTAAACATCTTTGAACGGTTGGCCGTCCTCGCCGACGATGAAGCGCAGGAGCATCATTTGCCGGCTGAATTGCTCGAGCCGGTGCGCCCTCAGGAACGTTTGAAACCCTCGGTTACGGACGATGAACCGGAGGACAATCCGGAACGGAATCTCAAGCTTCAAGTCCAGCATTTCGAACGCCAGGTCATCCTCAGGGCCGTACATCTATGTGGCAGCAAGCGCAAAGCCGCGCAGCACCTGGGCATCGACATCGGTACGCTGATCCGCAAGCTTCAACGCGACTAAATTACCCCGGCACAGGGATGTGTCCACCCCCCCTTCTTTTCGCATAAAGCGCTGCAAAAACGCCTACAACCGTGGCTATTTTTGCCTGCACCTTACGCCAACAATTGTATAAAAACCTTTAAATTCAACTAGTTGAATATTTGGCACGACCTGTGCTCCTGCTATCTGCACCCCATCATCGTTGGGCTTTGCATCAGAGCCGGCTTCCATCAGCCGAGCCGGTAGTCAGGAGGAATAATAAAAATGTTGATCACCGGGATCAAAAGTCGACCGATCTACGACCGGTTGCAACCGCTGCCGGGAGGTATCCGGCACATCATTGCTGGGCAAGGCAGCGGCGGTCGCGCAATGTTGCGCTTGCTGGGTGATATGGCTGGCCTGAATCGACCGATCACCTTGCTGTACTCCCAGGAGTCGTTTTCCGGCCAGGACTTCCTGGACCAACTGCATCAGCACACCGAACACCCATTGCACGTGCATACCTCTAACCAGGCGCTGATCGACGAGCTGAAGACCCTACTCGGCGAAGCGCGCATGGGCACTCGTCTTTACCTCGCAGGTTCTGAAAGTTTCCTCGGTAGTGCCATGCAAGTGGCCACGCATTTCGACCTGAATCGCGACGAGGTGCTTCGCGAGCACTCTGGAACGCTGGTCCGTCGCGTCTGGTGCGTGCACTGCGACAGCTACACCGAAAACGTCACCCAACGCGTCTACGACTGCCCCGGTTGCGGCATAACGCTGGTGGTTCGCGATCACTATTCCCGGCGGCTGGCAGCATTCCAGGCGGTCAAAGCCGATGCCGAAGTCCCGGGTGAATTGCCTGAAGCCGAGGAGCTCGACACATGAGCCAGAACAATGGGACGTTGAATCTGCGCGTGGACCGAATCGAATCGGTAACCCCGGAAATCAAACGCTTCACCCTGGTCTCGCCGACCGGCGCGCATCTGCCGGCGTTCTCCGGCGGCAGTCACGTTGTGGTGCTGATCGCCAATCAGAACAACACCTTGCGCAATCCCTATTCGCTATTGAGTTCGCCCTACGACACCAGCAGCTATCAGATTGCCGTGCGCCGCGTAGAAAGCGGTCGCGGCGGTTCGGTCTTGCTGCACGACAACGTCAGTGAGGGCGATCTGATCGAGGTCACGCCACCGGCCAACCTCTTCCCGCTGATCAAACAGGCGCGCCTGCACCTGTTCATCGCCGGTGGGGTCGGCATCACGCCGGTCATTTCCCAACTGGAAGAGTTGCGCCTGAGCAAGGTGCCCTTCGAGCTGCATTACGCGGTGCGCGGCGAAGAGCACGCCCAGCTCGGCAAAGAGTTGCAGGCCATCTACGGCGAGCAGGTTCACCTGTACCGCAAAGGCATTGAGTCGCGCATGGAGATTCGCCGAATCCTCACCGGCCGCCCGCTGGGCAGCCACGTTTACGCGTGCGGTCCAGACAGCATGATCGACGCCACCCTGACCTATGCCCGCGACCTTGGATGGACCGACAGCCATGTGCACTTCGAACGCTTCCTTGAACAAAGCAGCGGCGGCGAAGCCTTCAGTTTCACCCTCGGCCGCAGCGGCGCGACGATCGAAGTTTCGCCGGACCAGACCATGCTCGAAGCGGTGGAAGCCGCTGGCTACTCCATGCCCTACCTGTGTCGTGGCGGCGCCTGTGGTCACTGTGAAACCGAGGTATTGGAACTCGACGGCGAGCTGCTGCACACCGATGACTGGCTGTCCGACGAAGACAAAACCAGCCGCAAGAAAATCATGCCCTGCGTATCCCGCGCCAAGTGCAATCGCCTGGTCATCGACCTCTGATCGACGGAGACATAACAATGAATATCAAATTCAATCCCGACGAAACCTACCGCGACGACTACACCTTCGCTAACAGCCCGGAGACTATCGCCCGCGCACCCTTCCCGTTCCCTGATGACGACTACATGTACTCGATGAACCTCGAGCCGCATGTCTCGGTCGGCGACGGTGCGTTTCGCGCCGCCTTCGATATCGATGAACACTACATCAGCGAGTGCCGGGACCGCGCGATCACCCTGGAGAAAGATCCGGGTATGCACTACATCTCGGCGCCGCACATGATGGAGGCACAATGGGACCTGCTTGAGTTGATCATGGAGTCCTATGCCCGGGACTATCCGCAGTACTTCAGCCTGGCGCGTGAAGGTCGGCAGTGGCATTGGACCAACCGTCTGCTGGACATCGACGACCACTTTACTTTCGGCGATCCGACTACCCTGCCCTACGAGCCAATGGAATACATGACCCGTCAGGCCCAGGGCGATTGGGTGCTGCAAGAAGAACGCGACGGCACGCTGTACTGGGGTGCCGGGATCGCTACCCAGCGCGCCGATTATTCCCTGCGTTTCAACCTCGGCATGAGCTGGGAAGAGTTCCATGGGCCGGTGCCGTTGGTGAAGGAAATCGGCATGCTCGACCGCGCGCTGAAGTTTTTGCTGCGTCTGCGCACCGGCCACCCGGTGCGTCGTTTGAACTGGTCGCTGACCGTCAATCCGCGCCTCGAAGTCTCGGCCGAAAGTCTGCCGGAATGGGCACCGGACCGCACCATCGTAACTGCGGAAAACGCCGGCAAGCTGGTCTACCTGCGTATCGAGTTGCAGCCGCTACATCGCCTGCCGCGCAGTAACGCCATCGTCTTTCCGATTCGCACTTACCTGCTCAGCCTCGAAGACATCGCCACCAATCCGGCGTGGGCCCGACGCATGCACCGGGTCCTGCGAGATTTGAACCAGCAACTGGTCGATTACAAAGGTTTCAGCCGCTACCGCGATGCCGCCGTCGAATGGCTCTCCAAGTACGACGACGGCCGCGACAGCGAGACCAAAAAACAGGCTTGAGTCTGACATTCACTACAACAAGAAACTCAAATAAGCGGGACAACCCGCCAGTACTGCAATCAACTGCCATTGATAATGAGGAAATAAAATGAGTGGCTTATCCAACGCGCGTGCAAGCGTCGCCGATCAGGATGCGGAACAACTCCGCGCCCTCGGCTACAGTTCGGATTTCAATAGAAGCATGAGTCTGTGGGAGAACTTTTCCCTAGGCTTCACCTACCTGTCGCCGGTCGTCGGTGTCTACACCTTGTTCGGTTTGTGTCTGGCCGCGGGCGGCCCGCCGATGTTCTGGTCCTACCTGCTGATCGGTGCCGGCCAACTGTTGGTGTGCCTGATTTTTGGTGAAATTGTTTCCCAGTTCCCAATCTCGGGCGGTGTCTATCCTTGGGCCCGTCGTTTGGTAGGCAAGCGCTGGGCATGGATGGTCGGCTGGGTCTATGCGTGGGCCTTGTGCGCAACCATCGCCGGAGTAGCGGTCGGTGCGGGGCCCTATCTGGCGATTATGCTGGGCTTCAATCCCGGTCCCGAGGCCAATATCTATATTGCCCTGACGATCATCCTGCTCTCGACCTGCCTTAATCTGGTGGGCACCAAACTGCTGGCACGAGTCGCAATGTTCGGCTTCCTCTGCGAGCTGGTCGGGGCAGTTCTCGTTGGTGGTTACCTGCTGATCTTCGAGCGTCATCAGCCATTTAGCGTGCTGTTCGACACCTTCAACCTTGAAGTCAACGGCTCGTACTTGCCGGCGTTCCTCGCGGCATCCCTAGCGGGTCTGTTCCAGTACTACGGCTTCGAGGCCTGCGGCGATGTCGCCGAAGAAACCCCGAACCCGGGCAAGCGCATTCCAAAAGCCATGCGCATGACCATCTATATCGGCGGCGCAGCAGCGATGTTCGCCTGCCTCGCGCTAATTCTTTCGGTTCCGGACATGGCCAAGGTGCTGGCCGGTGAAGATACCGACCCGGTAGCTACCATCCTGGCTAACGCCTTTGGCCCGGTTGGTTCGCGACTGGTCATGGCGGTGGTGATGGTGTCCTTTATCTCTTGCGCCTTGAGCCTGCAGGCAGCGGCCAGCCGTCTGTTGTTCGCTTATGCCCGAGACGAAATGATCGTCGGTAGCTCGCTGCTCAAGCGACTGTCGGGCAACCACGTACCGTCGTTCGCGTTGCTCATCAGTGGACTGGTGCCCGCAGCGATTGTCTGCCTGGGAATGTTCATGGCCGATGCCGTGGCGACCATCGTCGGTTTCGCGGCGATTGGTATCTACGTCGCGTTCCAGTTGATCGTCGTCGCGGCATTAATCGCTCGCGCCAAGGGTTGGCGCCCGAATGGCCAATTCACGCTCGGCGCCTGGGGGCTTTGGGTGAACCTGGCCGCACTGGTCTATGGCGTTTGCGCCATCGTCAACATGGTCTGGCCGCGATCACCGGATGCGCCTTGGTACATCAACTATTCGATGATCCTGACGACTCTGGTGGTGATGGGAGCCGGCCTGGTTTACATGCTGCTCGGCAAGCCTTATGACAAAGGTACGGCCCCTGCGGGCGATGCCTGGAAGCTCTCCAAGCCGCTTGCCAAACCCGTTGATAATTCGGGCTTGCCGGTACAACAGCGCTGACAAAGTGCCAGGGAAGTTTCACTTCCCTAGCCTATAAAAAAAGAGGAACAGTCATGCAAACCAAACTGCTGATCAATGGCCAACTGATCGATGGCGAAGGCCCCGCCCAACCGGTGTTCAACCCGGCCCTCGGTCGTGTGCTGGTAGAAATCAACGAAGCCAGCGAAGCCCAGGTCGATGCCGCCGTGCGGGCCGCCGACAGCGCCTTTGAAGGCTGGTCGCAAACCACACCGAAAGAACGCTCGCTGCTGCTGCTCAAACTCGCCGACGCCATCGAAGCACACGGCGAAGAGCTGGCCAAACTGGAATCGGACAACTGCGGCAAGCCTTACAACGCCGCGCTGAACGACGAGATCCCCGCGATTGCCGACGTGTTCCGTTTCTTCGCCGGCGCCAGCCGTTGCATGAGCGGTTCGGCGGGCGGTGAATACTTGCATGGCCACACCTCCATGATCCGCCGCGATCCGGTCGGCGTGATCGCCTCCATCGCACCGTGGAACTACCCGCTGATGATGGTTGCCTGGAAAATCGCCCCGGCCCTCGCGGCGGGTAATACCGTGGTGCTCAAACCGTCGGAACAAACCCCGCTGACCGCCCTGCGTCTGGCGGAACTGGCGTCGGAGATTTTCCCGGCCGGCGTACTTAACCTGGTGTTCGGCCGTGGTTCTACGGTCGGCAGTCCACTGGTCACACACCCGAAAGTGCGCATGGTCTCGTTGACCGGTTCGATTGCTACCGGTTCGAACATCATTTCCAGCACCGCCGATAGCGTCAAACGCATGCACATGGAACTGGGCGGCAAGGCTCCGGTGATCATCTTCGACGACGCCGACATCGACGCCGCCGTGGAAGGCATTCGCACCTTCGGTTTCTATAATGCTGGCCAGGACTGCACCGCTGCTTGCCGCATCTACGCGCAGGCAGGCATCTACGAAAAATTCGTCGAGAAACTCGGCGCGGCAGTCAGCAGCATCAAGTACGGCGAGCAGGATGACCCGTCGACCGAACTCGGCCCATTGATCACTGCGCAACATCGCGACCGCGTGGCCGGGTTTGTCGAGCGTGCCGTGGCGCAGCCGCACATCCGTTTGATCACCGGTGGCAAAGCTGTGGAAGGCAATGGGTTCTTCTTCGAACCAACGGTGTTGGCCGACGCGCAGCAGGACGATGAAATTGTTCGTCGCGAAGTGTTCGGGCCGGTGGTGTCGGTGACCAAATTCACCGATGAAGCACAGGTGCTGGGCTGGGCCAACGATTCCGACTATGGCCTGGCGTCATCGGTCTGGACCTCGGACGTCGGTCGTGCGCATCGCTTGTCCGCACGCTTGCAGTACGGCTGCACCTGGGTGAATACGCACTTCATGCTGGTCAGCGAAATGCCGCATGGCGGTCAGAAACTGTCCGGTTATGGCAAGGACATGTCCATGTACGGACTGGAGGATTACACCGTGGTGCGGCATGTGATGTTCAAACACTGATTGCTACTCAGTGAGCCGTGTCGCTTTTGGCGCGGCTCTTGACCGAACCACCTACGATTTTTTGCTCACCGTCCAGGCGGCCATCGTCAAAGTGATCGACGTTAGCGCCAATTACTCCACCGGCATCCCCTGACAGCTCCGGTTTCACCCGAACAAACGGCCGCATGATTGCCTGGACGCTAATCATCCGGCCCGGTTCCTTGACGAATTAAGGTGTACCCGCCAATTCCCTCGCCGTCTTCTCAATCAGCACACTGAATTTCTTGCGCAGCATCCACGAATCAGCCTTGGCCAGATCCATCGCGGTTTTGATACCCAAAGCATCCAAATGCATTTTCATGCGTCGACCCACACCCCATACCTCAGACACATCCGTGTTGCGCAGCACCCAGTCGCGCTTGAAGGGATCACAGATGTCGACCACGCCACCCGTTTCAGCTTGCAGACGTTTTGCGGTGTGGTTCGCCAACTTCCTTTGTTGACTTTCTGGTTGGGATTATCAGAGCATCATTAAGCTTAGCGCTGTGTACTAACAAACATAGCACTCAACGCCTCTTCACTTTACGCGTCGTTGAATTCAGGCTTGCACGTAAACCCAGGCACTGGCTCCAGACTTCAGCACAACCCCTACCCGCCGATAGTCGGCCACTTCATACTCATCGGCCGCGAACAGCTCCTGCTCCGTGATCTCAAAAACAGTGCCGGCGATTTCATCCGACAGATCCCTGCTCTCTTGCACTATGAGGTGGTGGGTTTTCCCACTCGCGGCCAGCACTGCCGGATCGGTGATTTCGACCCAGTTCTGTTTGTACCCCGGCAGGCTATCAGCTCGCCCTTTCAACTTACGCCCGAAGGTGGCCAGCTGGACTGCTTGATCTTGCAGGGTGCCATAGGAGAACAACAGCACCGGTTGCTCGGCTACATGGGTCATTGGAGCTCCTAAGTTGTTCAGATCAGCAAGTCTTCATAAAACGCGCCAAATGGACGCTCGGGATGGGCAAGCTGGATTTCCAGAATCCACAGGCCGGTGTTCGGATATTGATCAAGATCCCCGAGGTCGCCGCCCCGGTAAATCGCATGGGGAAAATCGCTGACCCTGTGCCCCTTGATGTCGAGGTTGAGCGTCCAGCCCATGGCCAGCGCCTGAGCGGCTGCAAAGTCGTAAAGCGCCACCCCCGAAACCCGCTCACTGCGCCAGAAGCTTTCGACCCGATTGAACAGCTCCTTGGCCGCCGCGGCACAGGCGATCATTTCCGGATCGGAACCCGTGGTGAACGTCGCGCCGGCATCACCTTCATGCCCCTGCCACACCACCCCCATGTCGATGAAGAAAATGTCGTCGGCCCCCAGCTCTGGATCGCCATCTGAACGCTGCTTGAAGGTCTTGAGCGTGTTGCCGCCGAAGCGGATCAGCAGCGGGTGCCAGATCCGATCCATACCCAGTGCCGCCAGGATCTCTTTGCCTCGCAACTGAGCCTCGGATTCGCGCATGCCGGGCGTGATGACTCGGGCGATCTGATCGATGGCCTTCCAGGTCATCTGCTGTGCGTGACGCATCGATTCCAGCGCATAACGTTCACCTACCGCTTCTTTGCTGCTCAAGACCGTACTCATCATTCATTCCCTTGGTGAGAAAGCGCAGGCCAAGCGCTATATAGTTTTATATATTGCGATACTCAACATCAAAGATAAAGCCATGACCCAGGCTTCAACCCAACCTTATGACAATCTCTAGCACCGAGACCGTTGATCAATGCAGCACGCTGGATCACTCTCTCAAGCCCGCAGTGACCAGCATCCGCCAGCGGAATCAGCACCTGATCCTGAAGGCGGCCAGCGAAGAGTTTTCAGTGACTGGTTTCGACGCCACCCAGACTCGTGACATCGCGGCTCGTGCCGGGATTCCTAAGGTAAATCTCTATTACTACTTTCAAAGCAAAGAGAATCTATACGCTCGAGTACTGCTGAGTTTTGTTGAGCCGACGACAGTGACTTGGTGGCTGCTTCCTTGCTGATTATTTGAGCTTGTTCGATTGTTCGTGAGTACTGGCATTCTTCAGTGTCGATTTAGAAGTTTGGCGTCAAGCGAGGTCATCCGGTTCCAGATGCAGTTCTTCAATGATCGAGGTTGGTATGCGCTGGGTATTTCCTAATTCGTTCGTCACGCCTCTGAAAACTTTTCCCGAAGCGGTGGTTACCTTGTAGGCAAAATCGGCCACGGGTTCACCTTCAGTATCGAGCAAGATAAATTGCTCATCGAAGCCAAATGAAATCGGGATAATCGGCGTAAATGTCGCACCACCGCCACTGTTGCCAATGATGACGGTTCCGGATCCGCCCATTACTGCGTTGCCATGATTACCAAGGCTTCCAACAACGACCGCCGGCAAGCCGTTGGTAATGACGTTGTCCGCGATTTGACTGCCACAGGCTGTGGGGTCGGTTTGTCTGGCTGCGCTCAGCCATCAAAAAATACATCTGGCGAACCGCCGGTAATAGGGTTCGTGCCATGAACCGGTAGTGGGCAAGCTGTTGGGTCAGACACCCGCGCTGCAGGTTTACCACTCATATGAAGCTCCTTAATTGACGTGGATTTGATAAGAGCCGGCAGTGCTTCCAAAGCACCAACGGCAATCGACTGGGTCGAATAATTTTATTTGATCCCAACTGCTTGTTTCGGTGTCATGGGTTGCCATTACACCTATGGCTTCACTCTTGTGCCAATGCATCCCCTTTGTGTGAGCATCCAGGATGTTGAGGAGTGCGTTGTAGTCGGCAAATTTTCACTGGTTATAAATCGGGGTTATGCCACGACAGCGAAAAGATCAAACAGCCTTCGGCAGCTCCTTGGTGCGATCTTTTAAGCTCGACCACCCCTTTCCTCGACGACTAACTCGCGCAACGTATCAAGAAAAAGCTTGAGCACCGGCGAGTCATCGTCCGCGCGGTAAGTGGCGTACAGCGGCACTTCCGGCAATGCCGGTGTCAGGCGACGAAACACCAGCCCGACTGGCGCCATCTGCTCGATGGACGCTGGCAATAACGCCACGCCGAAACCCGCCCGCACCAAGCTGAGCAGGGTTTGAACCTCGATCACCTGCTGGCGGATTTGTGGGGTAAACCCCGCCTTGATGCAGCACTGAAAGAGAAAATCGGCAAACCGCGACTGCTTGAGTTCCAGCGCCACAAAAGGCTCCTGTGCCAGGTCCTCCGGTGCCAGGCTTTCGCGCCGTGCCAAGGGATGATCGACCGGCATGACCACGCGAATCGGCTCGTAGATCAGCAGTTCATTGCGCAACTGCGGATCGTCATAGCCGACCCGAAACACACAGGCATCGATGCGTTTCTCCTTCAACGCCATGACCTGTGCCGCCGGCGTCATTTCATGCAGCCGCCAGGACACCTGAGGATAGCGCTCGCGGAAGAGGTGTAAGGCCCGCGGTAGCACGCCCACCATCACCGAACTGATCATGCCGATTTCCAGCTCGCCCAACTGGCCACGACCGGTCTGACGAGTCAGGTCTAGGGCGCGGTTCAGTTGTTCGAACACCAGCGGCGCCTGTTCCTTGAGCATCTGTCCGGCCGCCGTCAGCTCGACCCGGTGATGGCTGCGCTCGAACAGCGGCGTACCCAGTTCCTCTTCCAGTAGACGAATCTGCTGGCTCAGCGGCGGCTGACAGATGTGCAAACGCGTAGCAGCCCGGCCAAAGTGCAGCTCTTCAGCAAGGGCCATGAAATACCGCAGCAATCGCAGGTCCATGACAGCTTATCCCAGGGTCAGTGGCGTCGAGCGCTGGCGCACTCCGGTCAAGATGAACAGTGCATTGGCGATGGCCGGGACCACCGACGTGCTGCCCAGTTCACCGACACCTCCAGGCTTGCTCGGCTCGCCGTCCAGTACCAGAATATCTATCGTCGGCATGTCCGACATGCGGGGCACCCGGTAATCATGGAAGTTGCTTTGCACCACTCTGCCCTGTTTGATGTCCATGCGGTCGAACAGCGCGTGACCGAGGCCCCACATCAAGCCGCCATAGATCTGCTCTTCGACACCGCCCGGCGACACCGCCAGGCCGCAATCGACCACGCAGGTGAGTTTATCGACCTTGATCACACCGTCTTTTTTCGAAAGTCTGGCGACCACCGCGATGAAGCTGGTGTAACCCTGATTGGTGGCGATCCCCAAGGCTGTCCCTTCCGGCAATGGCTGGCCCCAACCGGCACGTTCGGCGGCGTTCTTCAGCACCGCGACGTGCCGGGGCCGGCCTTGCATGTTAGCCAGGCGAAAGGCCAACGGATCCTGTCCCGAGCTGTGTGCCAATTCGTCCATGAAACTTTCGACGGCAAACACATTGGGAATGAAACTCACGGAGCGATACCAACCGCTGGGCACATTGCTTTCGTGCTTGACCCAGACCAGGTCCAGATTCGCAGGACGATAAGCAAAGTCCCACGCAGTGATAGCCTCGGTCGTGCTGTAGTCCATGTGGTCGGGGCGTTCGAAATAGCCTGGTTCCCACTGTTCCGGCGAAGCCGGTGAGACAGCGTCAAGTTTCAACGCCGTCAGGTTGCCCTGAGCATCCAGCGCACCTTTGACTCGATGAAGAGTCGCCGGGTGCATGAACAGCGAACGCATTTCGTCTTCACGGCTGTTCATCAACTTGACTGGCACCTTGGCCTCCTGCGCCAGGTATGCCACTTCGAACAACCAGTACTTGGCCTCCCGCGCCCCGAAGCTGCCGCCGGACACCAACTCATTGATGGTGACCTTATCCTTGGCGATCTTGCACACCTTTTGCGCAGCCTCCAGCGCCGAAGATGGCACCTGAACGCCGCCCCAGTAGGTGATGGCGTTATTCTTCACCTCGGCGGTGATGCAGATCGGTTCCAGCGGGTTCTGCACCTTGTACGGCATGAGGTAATCGGCTTCGAGCAGCTTCGCGGCTTTCGGCCACTGAGCGCTGACATCCCCCGCCGCCATGGCGGACACCCGCTGTGCGGTCTTGTCGTCGATGGCCGCCGCTTGCGCCGTCGCCAGTTGATCGCTGTCGAAACCGGCCAGGGGTGAATCGCTCCATTGCACCTTGAGCAACGCACGACCCTGTTGGGCGGCCCAGTAATTGTCCGCGAGCACTGCGACGCCTTCCTGATTGCCGCCCAGCACATCAGGCCGGCCGGGAATCGCGATCACCTTACGCACGCCCGGTACTTGCAACGCCGTACTGGAATCCACCGAGACAACCTTGGCGCCGACCACTGGCGTGCGCTGAATCACCGCCACCAGCATCTCTGGCAATTCCACGTCGATGCTGTACTTGAAGCGCCCGCAAACCTTGGCCGCCGCATCGCGCTTGTGCCGCAGTTTGCCAATGTACTTGAATTGCGCGGGGTCCTTCAAAGTGACCTTGGCCGGTGCTGGCAATTTCGCGGCAACACTCACCAGCTCACCGTAACCCAGGCTGCGTTTGCTGGCGGAATGCACCACTCGGCCCTCTTCGGTTGTGCAACTGTCGGGACTGACTTTCCATTGTTTGGCCGCCGCAGTGATCAGCAGTGCACGCGCCGTGGCACCGGCCATCCGCAGGCGATCGTATTCCAGCGAAACACTGGTGCTACCACCCGTCGAGAAGACTTTCCATATCGGGTGAATGTAGGTTTCAAAGAACGGATTTTCCGGCGATATCACCTGCACGGTCATCGGGTTGACGTCCAGTTCCTCGGCCACGCAAGCGGCCAATGCGGTGTGGGTGCCTGTGCCGGAATCGTGTTTGTGCACCACCAGTTTCACCGTGCCGTCGGGCAATACCCGAACCCAGGCGTTGGGCTCGAATTCCCCTGCAGGCGCAGGTCCTTTCAGGTCCGTAGCGGCTATGCCTGAGGGTAGATAGAACGCAATTGCCAGGCCGCAGGCAACAGTGCCAGCCTGCTTGAGAAAGAGACGGCGCGGCAGTTCGATCTGTGTGTCGTCGATAAATGTCATCACGCCTCCTTCGGCGCAGCAGCGGCGCGCTTGATGGCTTTATTGATTCGCCCGTAAGTGCCGCAGCGGCACACGTTGCCGGACATGGCGTTGCGGATCGAGTCATCGGTGACTGTCGCACCGGTGTTGAGCAACGCGGCTGCGGACATGATCTGCCCGGATTGACAGTAACCACATTGCGGGACATCTTCGGCTACCCAGGCCAGTTGCAGCGGATGCTGTTCGGTGGGCGACAAGCCCTCGATGGTGGTGATGCTGTGCCCCGCCACGGCGGCGACCGGCAGTTGGCAGGAACGTACTGCGACACCGTCCAGGTGCACGGTACAGGCACCGCACAGGCCCATGCCGCAACCGAACTTGGTGCCGGTGAGTTTCAAGTGATCACGCAACACCCATAACAAGGGCATGGAGGGCGATGGCTCTACCGGCTCGTGTCGTTCGCCGTTTACCGTGAATTCGATCATTGTCAGGCTCCAAGAGAGCGGCCCGTCTTTGTGCAGGCCTGGTCGCCGATTATTGAGAGTCTGTGGAAAATCGGGCCAGCGACGATTTCTGCCATCCTGTGTAAGTAGGACTAACAGCATGTACAAGCGATACCCGTCGGTGCAGTCCATGAGTGCCTTTATTCAGGCGGCTCGCAGCGGAAGCTTCTCCAGCGCTGCGCGCAAGCTTGACCTGACCCACAGCGCGATCAGCCAGCAGATCCGCAGCCTGGAAGACTTCATCGGCCAGCCGCTGTTCGTACGCGAAGGTGGCGGCAGTAACCTGACCGATGCCGGGCAATTGTTTGCCAGCGTGCTGTCCGACGGCCTGGCGCAGATCGACCGGGCGCTTTCCTCGGTGAAAAACCGCAGCGTCGCGCAGCGGCTGACCCTTGATGTCGACAGTGAATTGGCCCAAAGCTGGCTCAATCCACGGCTACCGGAACTGCTCGATTTGTTGCCTGACCATGAAGTGGTATTGCTATCGATGCCGCGCTCGGATCGCAGTTCGTTCGAGCGGGTGGACCTGGCGTTGCGGTACGGGTATGGCGATTGGGAAGACTGCGAGATGACCCAGATCTGCGGTGATCGAGTGACTGCGGTGGCATCCCCGGCGCTGCTTGAGCGCCATGGGTTGCAGGTGCCAATTACGCCGGCGCAGGTGCTGGAATTGCCGCTGCTGGGGTATACGCGGCGCTCATGGATTCCCTGGCTGGATGCAGCAGCAATGGCGCCAACCGAGCCGAATGCTCGGGTGGTTTTCGATAATGCGGCCAACCTGATTGCAGCGGCCGAAGCCGGGGTTGGCGCGGGGCTGGTGCGCGGGTTGCTAGCGGCGGATGCGTTGCGCGCGGGGCGTTTGGTAGAGCTGAACGCGGCGCAAATTCCGGCGCATTACAACCTGTATGCGGTGTGGCCACCTGGGCAGGCCGAGCGGGTGGCTCCGGTGGTTGAAGTGATCAAGACGTTGGCTCAGCAAACGCTGATCTGACGCCTTCGCGAGCAAGCCCGCTTGTGTCTTGGGCAGGAATTAGACTGAGGGTGAGAGCGGTGAGTGGCAAGCTGAATGCCCGGAGTGCTTAAAGCACGTGTGGGAGCCCATGCTGCCATTCACCTCTCCGCTCTGGTTATTGAGCCCGAACAGTTGAACGAGCCGACCTCGAACATTACAAGCGTGGTGCCCAGCCAGAGTGCTCTCACCTTTGAGTGTAAGAGGGATCGGCTATGTTTTCCTGCGCAGGCATCGATGTTTCCAAAGATACCCTTGAAGTTCGGATTAACCCGCAAGACGTTGGCGCGAGTCACCTCAATACCGCCAGTGATTTCCTTGCGCTGATTGACTGGTTAAAGCGCTATCAGGTCAGCCGCGTATTGCTGGAAGCCACCGGCGGCTATGAGCGAGAGGTCATGAAAGCGCTTCAGGCTGCCGGCTTCGAAGTCTTGCGGATCAACCCTCGCCGAGCCAGGGATTTTGCCAAGGCCATGGGGCAGCGCGCTAAAACCGACCCGATAGATGCGCGGCTGCTCGCGCAGTTTGCCGAAGTCATAAAGTCGCCAAGCAACCGAATCACCAGCCCTGAACAGGACAATTTGCGTGCGCTGGTACAGCAGCGCGAAAATTTTGTTCAGCAGCAAGGCGACGATATACGGCGCCTTAAAACAGCCTCTGCTGACACGGTAAAACCCTGTCTGCGAAGTCATATCGACTATTTATGCCAAGCCATAAAGTCGATAGAAAAGCTGATCCGTCAAACTGCTAAAGACCTGGACAGTGATAAAACGGCCCGTTTGTGCTCGGTCAAGGGTATAGGGCTCGTGACGGCAGCCAGCTTGATGGCCTACTTACCCGAGCTGGGCGAGGTTGGACGGCACGAGATTGCAGCGCTGGCAGGCATAGCCCCCTACAACGACGACAGTGGCAAGCATGAAGGCCCCCGCCACATTAGCGGCGGCAGGTTTGCTGCGCGTCGGGCAATGTACATGGCGTGCTGGGTGGTGATTCAGCGACAGCCTGAGTTCAAAGCGCGGTATGACGCACTGCGTCATAAGGGTAAATGCGCAAAAGTAGCGCTCATCGCCTGTATGCGTGTGTTGTTGATACGGCTGAACGCCATGATCCGAGACCGAACCGAG
This sequence comes from Pseudomonas sp. PMCC200344, assembly GCF_030053095.1. Classification (NCBI taxonomy): domain Bacteria; kingdom Pseudomonadati; phylum Pseudomonadota; class Gammaproteobacteria; order Pseudomonadales; family Pseudomonadaceae; genus Pseudomonas; species Pseudomonas sp. PMCC200344. Next base: position 2,998,245 of record NZ_CP125618.1, read on the forward strand.
TGGAAAGAACCCTTGGCCTAAACGGGTCGCGGTGTTCCTGTAGGGCATCGCATGGCCTAAAGCTGTGGGAGTTCAGCTGTCTATCAATATGCTTTCAAAATAAAGGTCATCAAGACAGTTGCTCCCACATGTTGATCGGTGCCAGACACAAATCCTGCACTCACTGAAGATCCCCTGTGGGAGCGGGCTTGCTCGCGAAGAGGTCCGCCCATCCACCACAAACCCCTGCCCCATATCGAACACATATCAACACCCCGCCCAATTAATATTGTACGAACCCCACCCCCCCTTCCAATACTTCCCCCCAAGCAGCCAGCGTCCCGAGCCGGATGCGACCAGGCGAGGGAATGCGCAGCAGTGCGCATAGAAATGGCCGATTGCCCGGGACGTGGCTGCTGCGAACCGCAAGGTTCCCTTCCCCGCTATCAGGAGATCGACTTCAATGATCATCGATATCAGTTGCTATCCCACCGACTTGGTGGACCTCGCCTGGAGGCATGACGGTGACCCGTTCACCGGCGAGCGTCTGCTGGAGATGATGGATGGCCCGTACATGGTCAACGGCAAACCTCGCCGTATCGACAAAGCCTTCATCCAGCCGCCACAAGGCAACACCATTTACACCTGGACCGACGGCGACCTCAGCGGACGCGAATCCATCGATGCCTACATGGCTTACACGCTGAAGATGGTCCAGACCTACCCGGATCGCTTCATTGGCTGCTTCGTCTACAACCCGCGCTGCGGCGTGGAAAACGGTGTCGAGGCGATTGAGCGTTACGTCAAGGAACACGGCTTCAAGATGGTCCAGATGCAGGCCAACATGCACGCCTATCGCCCGGACCGTGCGCTGGACTGGGTCCGTCCGGCCTTCGAAAAATGCGCCGAGCTGGGCATCCCGGTCAAGCTGCACACCGGCGACGGGCCGTACAGCATCCCGTCGGAATGGGTGCCGATGATCAAGGAGTTCCCCAACGTCGATTTCATCATGGCGCACTTCGGGGTGCAGACCGGCGGCGTCTACGTGTTCGAACCGATGCAGTGGGCGATGGAGCTGCCCAACGTCTACTGCGAATCGGGCTGGTGCCTGCAATCGCGGATCGTCGAGTTCGCCAAGGTCCTGCCGACCCACAAAATCCTTTTCGGCACCGACACCCCTCCGAACGAGCCGGGCATGTGGCTGCGCCTGCTGGAAGTGCTTTGTCATGAGCCGCCGCAAGGTCTGAATCTCGACGAGGACACCCTCGAAGAATACCTGGGCAACAACACCGCACGGATGATCGGCCTCGAACCGACCCCGCCGCCACGTTCCGTGTCCGAAGCCGAGGCGCAGTTGAAGCGCCCTGTCATTACCCAACTGGCCAGGAGTTGAACCGATGATTATCGATACCCATCTGCACCCCACCAACCTGGTCGATGAGGCCTGGCGCCACACCGGCGAACCGTTCACCGGCGAGCGCATGCTCAAGCTGATGGACGGCCCGTACATGATCAACGGCAAACCGCGCCGCATCGACATGGGCTTCATCCAGCCGCCACCGGGCAACACCGGTTATCGCGACGGCAACCGGCGGGGCCGCGAAGGCGTGCGCGACTACATGTCGTACATCGCCGAGCTGTGCATGAAGTACCCGGATCGGTTCATTGGCAACTTCAACTTCAACCCGCGCTGGGGACCGGAAAACGGTGCGGCAGAGCTGGAGTTTCATATCAAGGAATACGGTTTCAAGATGCTCAAGCTGCACGCCAACATGCACGGCTATCGTCCCGACCGGGCACTGGACTGGCTGCGGCCGGCGATGAAAGTCTGCGCCAAGTACAACATCGTGGTGCTGATCCACACGGGTGACGGTCCGTACACCATCCCGACGATGTTCTACCCGATCATCCGCGAATTCCCGATGGTCAACTTCATCATCGGTCACTTCGGCATCCAGACCGGCGGCAACTACTCGTTCGAAGCGTTCTGGATGGCCATGGACACGCCGAACGTGTACTGCGAATCCGGTTGGTGCTTCCAGTCGCGGATCGTCGAGTTCGCCAAGGAGCTGCCGCGCAACAAGATCGTCTTCGGCACCGACTCGCCGCCGAACGAACCGGGCATGTGGTTGCGCGAACTCGAAGTCCTGTGTTCGCCAGCGCCGCAAGGCCTGGGGATTGATGAGGATCACCTTGAGGATTACCTGGGCAACAACATTGCCCGGTTGTGCGGCATCGAACCGACACCGCCACCCAAGGATCTGATCGAGGCGGACATTCGTCTGACCACGACCTACCTCTAAGCGTTTTAAAACCAGAGCAAAGCGGCTTTCCAGGCGTACAGATGAGCCCGGCGTTCGATCGACCGGCAGGCCAACGGCTTGTCGATCGAACGTCGCCCTCAGCCCTGCACGCCTGCTTTTTACGAGGTGAAACCATGACCCTCTCTACGCTCGGCGATACCCAGGACTTTCACGATTTCATCGACGCCTATCGCCGGCAGTACCCGGACGATGTGCTCACCGTCCACGAATCTCTTTCGGCCGATCAGGACGTCACCGCCCTGGTCGATGCCCTGGCGACTCAAGGCCGTGACCCGCTGCTGATCTGCGAAAAAGTCGGCAACCTCGGTGTGCCGGTGGCGACCAACCTGTTCGCCTCCCGAACCCGCATCGCACGGATCTTCGGTGTCACTGCGGCGCAACTGCACGAAACCTTCCAGGCCCGCGCCAATCATCCGATCGCGCCCCGCTACGTCGAAACCGGTCCGGTACTGGACGAGATCTTCGAAGGCGAAGCCGTGGACCTGGCGCTGTTGCCGATGCTCAAGCACTTCGACAGCGACCGTGGCCCGTACATTACCAACGCGATCATCATCGCCGAAGACCCGGTCACCGGCATCGCCAACATGAGTTATCACCGCTCGATGCGCCATGCCCGACAGACCCTCGCCACCAGCCTGCATTCGCGCGGTCACTTGTGGCGCATGCTGCAAACCGCTCGCGAGCGCGGTGAAGAATTGCGCGTGGCCATGGTGGTCGGCGCCCATCCGCTGTTTATGCTTGCCGCAGCAGCACGTTTGCCGTTCGGCAGCGATGAACGCGCAGTGGCAGGTGGCCTGTTTGGTGCCCCATTGGAACTGGTCAAGACCCCGCTTTATGGCATCGGCGTACCGGCCTATGCCGAGTTTGTGCTGGAAGGCGCCATCGATCCGGCGGCCTATGCCGAGGAAGGTCCGTTCGGCGAGTTCAGCGGCTATTCCTCAGACCGTTCAACCAATAACGTGCTGCGGGTCGACACCCTGATGCGGCGCAAGGACGCTTGGCTGGTGGACGTGGTCGGCGGGCGGTACGCCGAACACCTGACCCTGGCGCGCCTGCCACGGGAAGCGGAAATGAGCGAGAAACTCAAGGCACGCTTCCCCGCCGTCACCGCCGTGCACTACCCCAATTCCGGCACGCACTTTCATTGCTACGTGGCGCTGGATCAAAGCCGCGATGGCGAGGCGCGGCAGATCATGCTCGCGCTGCTGGGCTGGGACCCGTACCTGAAAACCGTGATCGCGGTGGACAGCGACATTGACATCAGCGACGACAGCCAGGTGCTGTGGGCATTGGCCACACACTTTCAGCCGCATCAGGACATCTTTGTCATCGACGGCTTGCCCGGCAGCCCACTGGACCCTTCGTCCTCGGTCAACGGCACGACTTCGCGCATGGGGCTGGATGCTACTCGCGGTTCGGGGTTCGACGGGATCAAGGCGCAGCTGGATCAAGACGTCGTCGAACGCGCGCGCAATCTGCTCAAGAGCTATCAATCGTGAGCCGCCAACGGATGGTGGTCGGCATCAGCGGCGCGTCCGGCTTCATTTACGGCGTGCGCTTGCTGGAGTTGCTGGCTGAACTGAACATCGAAAGCCACCTGATCATCAGCCGGGCCGCGCTGCTGACCATGGCCCATGAAACCGACTACAAACTGGCGGACGTCACCGCGCTGGCCAGCCACTACCACCGGGCCGACGACGTGGCTGCCGGAATCGCCAGCGGTTCGTTTCGCTGCCTGGGCATGGTGGTCGCGCCGTGCTCCATGCGCACGTTGGCGGAGATTGCTACCGGCTCCTCCTCGGGGCTGATCGGCCGCGCTGCCGACGTCACATTGAAAGAACGCCGGACCTTGGTGTTGATGGCCCGGGAAACGCCGCTGACCCTCGCCCACCTGCGCAACATGACCGCCGTCACCGAAATGGGCGGGATCATCGCCCCACCGGTGCCGGCCTTCTACGCCCTTCCGCAAAACCTTTCGCAAATGGTCGATCACAGCCTCGGCCGTGTCCTCGACCTGTTCGGCCTCGACGCCGGGACCGCGCTGCGCTGGGGTGAACCCGGCCCATCGGCCACCGGCCATTTCGCAACAACAAAGGAGCTCGCATGAACAGCCCATTCAACGCCCCTACCCCGAACCGCAAAATTCCGGTGACCATCCTTACCGGTTTCCTCGGCGCCGGCAAAACAACCCTGCTGAACTACATCCTCAGGGAAAACCACGGCCGCAAGATTGCCGTAATCGAAAACGAATTCGGCGAAGTCGGCATCGACGGCGACCTGGTGCTCAGCTCTGAGACCGAAGAAATCTACGAGATGGTCAACGGCTGCGTGTGCTGCACCGCCGAGGTTCGAGAGGACCTGGTGCGCATTGTCCGCGAACTGGTGGCGCGCCCGGTGCGGCTGGATCACATCTTGATCGAGACCAGTGGTCTGGCCGATCCGTACCCGGTGGCGCAGAGCTTCTTTATCAACGACCCGATTGCCGATGAAGTCGAACTGGACGCCATCGTGACCATGGTCGACGCCAAGCACATCGTTCAGCATCTGGAGGATTTGCAGCTGGATGGCGTGGACAACCAGGCGGTAGATCAGATCGTCTGCGCGGACCGCATTGTGATCAATAAGGTCGATCTGGTGAGCGAGGACGACGTGGCAGCGCTGCGCGGCAAGATTCGTGGATTAAACGCCACGGCGGACCTGGTGACCTCCAGCTACGCCGAGATCGACCTGTCGAAGATTCTCGGCATCGGTGCGTTCGAGTCAACGCAAAAGCTGATGGAAATCGGCTCCGAGCACGACCACCACGCCGACGAGCACCACCATGATCTGGATCATGACCACGATTCGAGCGTGTCGTCAGTCGGCATCGCCGTGGACGGCGCCGTGAATCTGCTCGCCTTCCACCAGTGGATCAGCAAGTTGCGCGATGAGCAGGCCGACAACCTCTACCGAATGAAAGGCGTGCTGGCCGTCGCGGATCAGGATCAGCGTTACGTGCTGCAGGGCGTTCACAGCCTGGTCGAGTTCCGTGCCTCCACCTCATGGGGCACGGAACCACGCTCCAGCAAAATTGTGTTCATCGGCCGCGACCTGGACCGCGCGGCGTTGAACCAAGGCTTTGCCGCCTGCCTGGCAGGCTGAAAAAACGGCATCGGAGCCGGTGGATGGCGGCTCCGGGCACACAGAACGAATACCCCTCTCTACAGCATAAAAACAGCAAGAGGTGATTCCCCATGTCGTCAGCCACATCCCCATCAAAAACCCCTTCCACCGTCCACCCGGTCGACCAGATTCTGCCGGTCCGCCAAATGCTCACCCTTGGCCTGCAACACATGGCCGTCTCGTACATCGGCGCCATCGCCGTGCCGTTGATTGTCGCCAGCGCCCTGAAAATGTCCCAGGCCGACACCGTGGTGCTGATCAGCACCACGCTGTTCTGCTCCGGCATCGCCACGCTTTTACAAACCGTCGGCTTCTGGAAATTCGGCGTGCGTTTACCGATCTTGCAGGGCGTGGCGTTCAGCAGTGTCGGCCCGGTCATCGCCATCGGCACCAACCCGGAGGTGGGGTTCGCCGGGGTCTGTGGGGCGGTGATCGGCGCAGGGATCTTCACGATGCTGGTCGCACCGTTCGTGGGTCGATTGCGGCGGTTCTTTCCGCCGGTGGTCACCGGTTGCATCGTCACGGTGATCGGTTTGCAGCTGTTTCCGATTGCCTATGAGTGGGTCGGTGGCGGCCGACACGCCAGCGATTTCGGTGCGCCGGCGTACCTTGCAGTCGCCGCCGTCGTGCTGGCGACCATCCTCTTGGTCAACCGTTATGGCAGCCCGATGCTGCGCAACATGGCGGTGCTGGTGGGCATGCTGGTGGGCGCGGGGCTGGCCTACGGTCTGGGCATGGGCAGTTTCCAAAGCGTTCAGGAGTCACCCTGGCTCACCGTGCCCTACCCGTTCTACTTCGGTTTGCCGACCTTCAGTCTGATCCCGATCGCCACCATGGTAGTGGTGATGATTGTGCAGATGGTCGAGTCCATGGGGCTGTTCGTGGCCATCGGCGACATCGTCGAAAAACCGGTGGAAGACAAACAGGTGATCAACGGCCTGCGCGCCAACGGACTGGCGAGCACCATCGCCGGGATGTTCGCGGCGTTTCCGTTCATCGCCTTCATGGAAAATGTCGGGCTGGTGATTCTGACTGGCGTGCGCAGTCGCTGGGTGGTGGCTGTCAGCGGGTTGCTCATGTGTTCCGTGGCATTGATACCGAAGGCCGGTGCGATCATCGCCTCGATGCCGACCGCCGCACTCGGTGGTGCCGGGATTGCCATGTTCGGCGTGGTCGCGGCCGCGGGGATTCAGACCCTGGCCAAGGTCGATTACGAGCGCAATCGCTACAACGTGCTGATCGTCGGTTTCACCATCGCCGCCGCCCTGGTGCCGGTGCTGGCGCCGGCCCTGTTCAAGCAAATGCCCGAGTGGTCCCAGCCGTTCCTGCACAGCAGCGTGGTGATCGCCTGCCTGGTGTCGGTGCTGCTCAACGCCGCGCTCAACGGCGTCAGCGTTCCCGACAGCGCGGCAACCAAGCCCGCGCCCCACAGCCTCTGACTGGAGAAGCCCATGACTCAACTTCAAAACATCCTGATCAAAAACCCGGTGGCGGTGATGACCGGCCTGCGTGGCCCGCGAGCCCGGGCCGGTGCTGTAGACATTCGAGTGGTGAACGGGCACATTGCCGAAATGGCTGAGGGCCTGGTTGCGCAACCCGGCGAACGAGTGATCGATGCCCGTCACTCGGTGGTCTACCCAGGCTGGATCAACACCCACCACCACCTGTTTCAGAACCTGCTCAAAGCCGTGCCCGAAGGTTTGAATCAAGACTTGCAAGGCTGGCTGGCCAGCGTGCCCTACCCGCGCCTCAACCGTTTTACACCACAACTGGCGCAGATCGCCGCGCGATTAGGCATGGCCGAGTTGCTGTTGTCGGGGGTAACGACCTGCGCCGATCACCATTACCTCTATCACGCCAACGGCACAACCGAGACCGGCGACCTGCTGTTCGACACGGCTGACACGTTCGGGATGCGTTTTGTGCTGTGCCGGGGCGGCGCCCTGGAGTCCGCCAGCGCCCATCCGGGATTCTCGAAAACGGCGCTGCAACCGGAGACGCTGGAGCAGATGGTCGGTGACATCGAACGGCTCAAATCGCGGTACCACCAGGACACTCCAGATGCGATGCGTCGAGTGGTGGTGGCGCCGACCACGCCGACGTTCTCGCTGCCGCCCACCTTGCTGCGCGAGCTTGCGCACACCGCTCGCGGCCTTGGATTGCGCTTGCACACGCACCTCTCGGAGACGCAGAACTACGTCAACTTTTGTCGCGAGAAATACAACTGCCTGCCGGTGGAATTCGTCGCCGAACACGAATGGCTCGGCCCCGACGTCTGGTTCGCTCACGCGGTGCATTTGCAGCCGGGGGAAATCCGCATGCTCGCGCAAACCGGCACTGGCATTTCTCATTGCCCGGTGAGCAACGCACGGCTGGGCAGCGGCGTCGCGCCGGTACCACAAATGTATGAGGCTGGGGTGCCAATATCGCTTGGGGTGGATGGCGTGGCATCGAACGAATCCGGAAGTATGGTCGGTGAGGCGCACACGGCGTGGTTGATTCATCGCGCCGAACAAGGGGCTTCGGCGACCACCGCCGAAGATGTGATTCATTGGGGCTCGGCCGGCGGCGCGCAAGTGTTGGGGCTGGGTTCGGTCGGAACGCTGGAAGTTGGCCAGGCTGCGGATCTGGTGATCTATGGCCTCGATCATCCACGGTTCTTCGGCTTCCACGATATCGCGCTGGCGCCGGTGGTCGCGGGTGAGCCGATTGCCGTGCGGTACAGCATGGTCGGGGGGCGGCTGGTGGTCGACGACGGCGTGATTCCGGGGCTGGATCTGGAGCGCATGCGCGCTGAAGCGTGGGAAGGGGTGCAGCAGTTGATGCATGTCGTCGACTGATCCAACCGCCAACACAACCGCTTGTTGGAGCTGGTTTGCCGGTTCCAACAGGTTGCGCACCGACTTTTGGGATAACACACCATGTCCGGCCTCAACGACCTCCTCCAAGCCATTGAAACCTGCGCCCGGCAAGGCGAAGAAACCGTCCTCGCCACCGTGGTCAAGGTCGAAGGCTCGGCCTACCGCCGCCCCGGCGCACGCATGCTCATTCCCCTCCACGGCCGAACCATCGGCACCGTCAGCGGCGGATGCCTGGAACAGGACCTGGCCAAAAAGGCCTGGTGGCTGACCGATTCCGGCGAGCCGGTGGTGCGCCGCTACAGCACCGGCGCCACCGAAGATGAAGACGATGACCAAAGCGTCCTGACCTTCGGCCTCGGCTGCAACGGCACGGTTTTCGTCATGCTCGAACGCCTGCGCGCGAAGACCCCGTCATTGGCCATCGAACTGTTGCGACAGGTGCGTGACAGTCTCCAACCCGCGGCCATGGCGACCATCATTGCCACGTCTCGCCACACGTCGGTGCGGGTCGGTGATCGGGTGGTGTCGCACGCAAGCCCCGCGCTGCGCAATCGCGCACTCGACAGCAGCATCCGCAAAGACCTGCGCAAAACACTCACCGAGAAAAAATCCTCTCTGCGGCTCTACACCGATGCCCGTGGAGAAGTCGAAGTGTTCTTCGAATACGTGGCTCCGCCTCCGCGCCTGGTGATCTTCGGCGCCGGCCACGACGCCCAGCCACTGGTGCGCATGAGCAAACTGCTGGGCTGGCACGTCAGCGTGATCGACAGTCGCAGCCACTTTGCCCGCCCTGAACGCTTTCCGCAGGCCGATGCGGTCATCGTCGCGAACCTCGACGCCTCCATCGTCCTCGGACCGTTGATTGAGGGGGCCGCAGTGGCCGTCATGACGCACAGCTACCGCCAGGACCGACACTGGCTCGGCCAATTGCTGCAAGGCGCACCAGCCTACATCGGCCAACTTGGCCCCCGCGAGCGGACCGAGCGCTTGTTGACCGACATTCGCCAACATAATCCTGCCCCGAATGCATTGCTACAGCTGCACTACCCAATGGGCCTGGACCTTGGCGGCGATGCGCCCGAAAGCGTCGCGCTCTCGATTCTGGCGGAGATGACGGCGGCGTTGAATCTGCGTAACGGCGGGATGCTCAAGCATCGTAGTAAACCGATTCATTACGTGGATTTGCTGGTGTGTGAAAAGTTGGAGGCAGTGGCAGCGGTCGATTGAGCTGGTTTCAAACAACGACAGTTTCTCGGCACCTATAAAAAAGTCCCTCAAGCCGAAGTGGACGACTACTCAAGGAAATGAAAGATGCAGAACCGCACGTTTCTCGTTCGGCAGACCTTTGCCATCAGTACTCTGTTATTGACGACGGCCACTTCATTGCAAGCTGCCGACTGGAGCGATAACTCAATCAGTTACTGGTATGGCACCCACTTCGCTGAGCCGGGCATCGATGGCCCGATCGCCAAGCACATCGTTGAGTTCACTCACGTTGACGGATACAAATACGGCAGCAACTTCCTCGACGTGCAGGTGTTGTTTTCCGATAAAGACGATCCAGCCGCCGGCGGCGACAACGGTGCTACCGAGGTGTATGCGATATATCGCCATCAACTTTCACTGAATAAAATATCCGGCCAGGATTTCAAGTGGGGACCCGTTCGGGACTGGTCGCTTTCGGGTGGCGTCGACTGGAACACCAAAAACACTGCCTTCGCGCCGGCCAAACGCATGCTCGTCATCGGGCCGACGATCAATTTCAACGTGCCAGGTTTCTGGGACTTCAGTGTGATGTACCGCGCCGAGCGCAACCACAATGGCTTGCCGTTTGCCCAAGAGCACGATATCCGCTTCAACGACACGTACTACCTGGAAACCGCCTGGGACATTCCATTTCAGCTCGGTTCGGTACCGCTCAAATGGAAGGGCTTTGCCAACTTCATCCCGCCCAAGGGCAAGGACGGCTTCGGCAACGACACCGTGAGCGAGACGCTCGTGCACCTCGCCTTACTGGTGGACGTGGGCGAGCTCACTTTCGGCAAGAAAGACACCTTCTTTGCCGGGGTGGGTTACGAATACTGGAAGAACAAGTTCGGTAACAACTCTGCCAACACGCCTGGCACCGAAGCCAACACGCCGTTTCTGAATCTGGAATGGCATCTATAACGCTCGAATCAGAAGGAACACCGCCTTACACGGACAGTAGCATTGAGCTTACCGACTCCATGGACAATGCCCGCACTAATGCGTGGGAGTAGACCCTACAACTTAGCCTCGGGCCGGTAGCCGGGCGGTGGGCTGACCGGACTCATACGGCTAAACCTCAATGTAGCCCTAGGTCTGCGACAGGCAGCTACCGGCCCAGAGTGTGTAAAAACGCCTCCGCGAACCCTTGCTATGATTTCAGAGGGTTTCATCGCAGGGATCGCCCATGAAGCGCTTTATCCAAGGTGAACATCGAAGCCAAAGCACCTTACTTCCCGAGAGCCTCGACGACTACGTCAGCGATACCAACCCGGTGCGCGTAGTCGATGTCTTCGTCGATGAACTCGACCTGATCGTCTTGGGTTTTGACGGCGCTATTCCAGCTGACACAGGCCGGCCTGCTTACCACCCCGCAATCCTGCTGAAGATCTACATCTACGGCTATCTGAACCGCATCAAGACCGGCGCAGCGAACTGCGCCTACGGGCATCGAAGGACTCTATAGATCTCCCAAATCACCTGCATCGTTGCGTCTTCGATCGTTCCTTCATTACGGCATAAAACCCAGCCGTGATCTGCTATCGCTCGCTCGAACGCCTTGGTACAAGCGACATGTTCTTCCAGCTTATGGATCACGGTACTGCTCAGCCCACGACGTCGTGCCGCTGCCCTCGCCCATGAAACATCAGGGGCGGTGACAACCCCTACATGCAGGTCTGGCACTCGCACATTTCGATCAATGTTCAACTGTAGAATCTCTGCAAACGGGACTATCCGGCGAAATGCGGCATCAGACGGGTACCAGCGATCGATCAAGATGATGCTGCCTGGTGGCTGTTTAGCCAGCACGTGGTGGGAAATCCAGGTACGGCTATCAGCAAAGCGCTCACAAACCTCCAACTCCAAATCCCGGGTGGGATTTCTGACGAGTTTGTTAACGAGGGTCATTGTTTCACCCCTAAAGGGGTCGCTTTTTCTCTCACAAAGTCGGATCACCTTTTTGTTGTCTGCCCTCAGTACTTTCGTAACGGCCTCCAACAGTGTGGTTTTGCCGGCTCCTTTGGGCCCATCTAGAGAAACAAACAGCGGACGATTCATTCTTCACATAACGATTGATATACGGTTTTTTTGCCCGGTTCGTTCGCTGGAACCGCTTGGCGCGACTACGCGAATCGAGTGGAGGGTCCTTATGAACAGACATTGATGAACACTCTAACCTGATTTCTGGCTAACGAGTCTCAAAATCCAGGGTTACAGGCGCTTATGAACATCGGTCATCTCAGTTTTTAGTGTGCCTTTGAACTATGATTTTCTCAGGCCTGCCCGAAGGCAACCGCTCGGCCCCAGGCACGTTCGTCTAACACCCTGAAACGGAGAAGCCAACGTGAGCACCTTGAAACTTCATCCCGCACTGGACAACGGTATCCAACCCGCCGCCGCGAATTTCACAGACGGCACCCTGCAATGCCTGTGTGCGACCGACAAGGTCGAGGTCAAGATCGACGCACAAACCCTGCATAACCACGCGTGCGGCTGCAGCAAATGCTGGAAACCGCAAAACGCGACATTCGCCGTCATTGCCGTAGTACCTCGGGATAAGGTCAGCGTCATTGCCCACGGCGAAAAACTGGAAATTGTCGACGAAACCGCCACCATCCAGCGGCACGCCTGCAAACAGTGCCACGCCCATCTCTTCGGGCGCATCGAGAACAAGGACCATGCCTTTTATGGCCTGGACTTCGTCCACACCGAGCTCTCTCCCCAGAGCGGATGGGCTGCGCCGGGCTTCGCGGCGTTCGTGTCCTCCATCATCGAAACCGGCACACCGCCAGCGCAAATGAAGGCCATCCGTGAGCGCCTGCGCAAGATTGGCCTGGAACCCTACGACTGCCTGTCCCCGGACTTGATGGACGCAATGGCGACTCATGTTGCCAAACAAAAAGGCTTGCTCCCCGCCGCCTGATTGATCGGTCGCCGCGGTTTCTTCGTCGGACCGCGGCGGCGCCATTTCTAACGGTGGACGATGGAATGTTGCTTCACTGTTATGGGTGACTCAAAGATCCCCTTCTTCGAGTCACCTGCCTAACCAATATAGGCGGAGTGCCTATCAATAATTGAAGGCAAAGGGAAAGTTCATTTATTACTCCGAAAAAACACTTATTGCATCATGACAATATACAGGCGTCAGTTCAGTGACTATTATAACCCTCACGCTAGAAAGCCAGGCCGTAAACGCATAGATCACGACCGTTATAATGAATGAATAATTCATTCAAGCTGACGAATGGATATAAAATAAATAAAATCGTTAATAAACAATGAGTTGGTGGTGTGTAAATACTCGGGAGAAACCTTCTTAAAATCATAAAAAACTAAACAAGACCGACCTCAACCACAAAAGTTTCAAACTTTAATTATTAAAACAAATTGCACGCATAACGCTTTAAAACATTCGCCATCAATGCTAATAATCCGGCCGGCTCCGGGTTCTTAGGCGATGTACCACCTCGTATGAAGTGAACATCAGACACGCTGATTACCCCGGTCTTTACTAAATCCAAATAACGATGGCGTGCTCAAGTCTCAATAAAACTTGGGCCGTTGTTGTGCTGTGCACTAAAACCGCGCAAGGAAGACATCATCGCTCGCCATCATTCAAGGATTAAAATCCTTTCGATCTTCGGTACCCGTCCAGAAGCCATCAAGATGGCGCCTTTAGTCAAAGCCCTCGCTGCGGAACCTGGCATTCATTCGCAGATATGCATCACCGGCCAACATCAAAGCATGCTTAAACAGGTGCTGGATCTGTTCGACCTCAAGGCCGATCACACCCTCGATGTGATGACGCCGCACCAGTCGCTCAACTCGTTGACCGCGGCGCTATACGGGGCGATTGACCCTGTGCTGGAAATGACCCGCCCGGACCGGGTGCTGGTACACGGCGACACCACGTCAGCCATGGTTGCCTCAATGGCTGCGTTCCATCGACGCATCCCGGTCGGTCACGTCGAAGCAGGACTGCGAACCGGCGATATCTACAGCCCATGGCCAGAAGAAATGAACCGCCGCTGCATCGACCTCGGTGCGGACATGCTGTTTGCGCCGACCCACGAATCGCGCCAGAACCTGCTCGACGAACGCCTTCAAGGTCGCGCCTTCGTGACCGGCAATACGGTGATTGACGCTTTGCAGATGACGGCGCGGCGCATTGAGCAAGACGCTGACCTGCGGGCAAGCCTGGACCAACAGTTCTCGTTCCTGCAAGCCGGCCGCAAGGTTCTGCTGGTGACCGGGCATCGCCGGGAAAACTTTGGCGAAGGCTTCCTGGATATCTGCAAGGCCTTGAGCCATCTGGCGCGGCGCACTGATATCCAGATCGTCTATCCGGTGCACTTGAACCCCAATGTCATGGGCCCGGTCACCGAGCAACTGGGCGATCTGCCCAACGTGCACCTGATCAAGCCGCTGGACTACCTGGCCTTCGTGCGCCTGATGCAACGTGCGCATGTGATCCTCACCGACTCCGGTGGCGTGCAGGAAGAAGCGCCGTCGCTGGGCAAACCGGTGCTGGTGATGCGCGATGTGACTGAACGCCCCGAAGCTGTCGCCGCGGGCACCGTTCGCCTGGTCGGCACCTCGCCGGACTCGATCATCGCTGGCGTCAACGCACTGTTCGATGACGACCTGCTGTGGCGCCGATGTTCCCAGGCGGCCAACCCTTACGGTGATGGCAAGGCCAGTGCGCGCATCGTCGATGCCCTGATGGGCCGTCCGGTCGATGATTTCGTCGTGACTGGGGTGCGATTGCCCAAGTTCCTGCACTACCCGTCAGGGCTACCTGAACCCGAGAAAAGTCTCCCGGCTTTCACCTCTCTATAAACCAAACCGCTCCTCCCCTTATCAGCTCGAGATCTACCTGAATGAAGTCTTCCGTTGCCATCCATACGGGCACGCTCAGCGCCCTTGCCTGTGGCGTGAGCCTGCTCGCGCTCATGCCGACTTTCGCTCTGGCCGCGGACAGCCCGCTCACCCAGGCGATCAACCGACTCAACGCCGACACCCGACAAGAGCGTGAGATCCGCTTGAGCGATCTGGGGATCGATGCACCGATCATCCTCGGCTCCACCGACGCCCGACGCGAGCTGTATCTTCCCGTGCCAGCGGGCGTGCCGCTGACAGACGCCACACTGAATTTCGACGCCAGTTACCTCAATGGCGAAGGTGGACGCAACACGCTGCTGCTGTCGCTAGACGGCTATCCGGTACGCGCCGAAGGGCTCAGCGAAGCCCAAGGTGATGCCAGCGCCACACTGGGCGTGGGCAAGCAAGCGCGTGATAGCGGTTCGCTGCGTCTGGGCATTGCCTGGTCGTCAGTCGTGTCCCGTGTGTTGTGCGAAGACGAACGCGCGATCGGCAATGTATTGCGTATCGAACCGGACACCCGCCTCAATTACAGCTACGACGCCAGCCAGTTACAGGACGTCGGCGCCGCCTGGACGGCACTGCCCGGTAAACCGGGAATCATGGTCGCGCCGGGCACCTTGTCCGCCGACAGCTACGATGCGGCCTGGCGTCTCGGTGTCGCACTGGAGCGGATTGGCAAGCACAGCCGCGTTCTGCCCTTCCCCGCCGTACAAGACACTGTCGACCTGACCAGCCTGCGCATCCCGGCCGAACTGCTGGCTATTCCAGCGTTTGCCAGCCTCAATGGCAAAGGCGCGCACGTTCTGGCCGACCCGGCGCAAATCGGTGCGCTGTTGATGTTGGGGCAAACGCCGAACCTCCAGGCGGATCTGGCGATCAACGACCCGCAACTGCTCAAAGCCGTCAATGAATCGCTGGACGCGTTGCAGAGCCAGATTCAAGGCCTCGACGCCACAGCCGCCAACGCCTTCGCGCAATGGCGTGATCGGCATATCAATGCAGGTCTGGCCGCCACCGGCACTGACAACGTGCGCCTGGCATTGCTGGGCACCCGCCCGGTACTGATGATCGCGCCGCAAGCAACCGGTAAGGCGCTGGCCCTGTTCAGCACGGCCTGGAACGCACTGGCACGCAGCCGCCAATTGACGGTCAGCGAAGCACAAATGCCATTGAGCGCCGACGGTCGTGTGGCCTTGTCGCGCCTGGGCGGAAATCCCGGCGCCATTGACGTGCTGGCCAAATCCGACTGGAGCACTTCTTTCCCTCTGGGCAGCGTGGCCTACGACGGTCGTCTGCCGGTGAAGGCGGTAGTCGATGTGTCTGCCGCACCCGGTGCCTCGGACACCGCGCCGGTGGCCTCGCTGTTTCTCAACGATTACCTGATTGGCGCGCAACAGCTCGTGGCCAACGGTGAACAGCAACGCATCGAAGCACGTATCCCGCGTTACGCCCTCGGTTCGAAGAACGTGCTGCGCGTTTCGTTCCAGCGTCAGCCAGTCAGCGATCGTTGCCTGGAAACGCCACAGGCGTTCCCGGTCTCGGTGCTCCCGACCAGCCACATCGTGCTGGATAAAACAGCCCTGGGTGATGACTTCTCCGGCATGGCAGCGCGCTTTGCCATGGACACGCAAATCCTCGTGCCACAGGCCTACCTCGAGCATCCGGCGAGCAGTTTGCCACAGGTGATTTCGGTGGCCGACGCCGTCGGTGTTTCGCCGCTGCGGGCGCAACTGAAGGTCAGTGCCGACCCGAAAGCCTCGGTCACACCGGACAAAGCCTTCCTCGCCTTCGAGCTGCCGATCAAGGACAGCAAAGAGTCGGTGCAGGTTGATGAGCAGGGTCGCCTGCGCATCAATCACAAGGATCAGGTGTTGCTGGACGTGCATCCCCTCAACCACCTGGCCTCGTTGCAAGTGGTGGATGCCGGCGGCCAGCACGGTCTGGTCTATCGCGCCCTGGGCAATGACGCGCCACGCTTTGCCAGGCAGATTCTGCTCACCCGCGGCGACGTGGCCATCCTCGGTGACAACGGTGCACTAACCACCTTCGACACCCAAGACCCAAGCGGCAGCCAATTGATCGACAACGAAGAACCCAAGGGCCTGGACGCCTGGCGCAAGCCGTCGCTGTTGTGGCTGATTCCGGGTGGCATCTTGTTGGTCCTCATCCTGTTGCTGGCCGGCCGTAACGCCCGTCGCAATCGCCAGTAACGGAAACTTTCGATGACGTCGCTTTATTGGCCCTATTGGCTGGCCCACTACTACAGCTTCCTGGAAATCTCGACCATCGTGATCGCGGTGCTGATCCTGATCTCCAGCCTGGACGATCTGTTCATTGACCTGTGGTACTGGTCTCGCCGCCTGTTTCGCAAGTTCACCGTGGATCGCAAATACCGGCCGCTGACCGCCGAGCAACTGATGGCCCGGGATGAACAGCCGTTGGCGATCATGGTCCCGGCCTGGCTGGAATATGACGTCATCGCACCGATGATCGAGAACATGGTGTCGACCCTGGATTACCAGAACTATGTCGTCTTCGTCGGCACCTACATCAATGACCAGCGCACCATCGATGAAGTGGAACGCATGCGTCGGCGCTACAAGCAGCTGCATCGCGTGGAAGTCCCGCATGCCGGGCCGACCTGCAAGGCCGACTGCCTGAACTGGGTGATCCAGGCGATCTTCCTGCACGAGAAAACCCACGGCATGACCTTCGCCGGCGTTGTATTGCACGACAGCGAAGACGTTCTGCACCCGCTGGAGTTGCGGCTGTTCAACTACTTGCTGCCGCGCAAGGACATGATCCAGTTGCCCGTGGTTTCGCTGGAGCGCAACTGGTACGAATGGGTGGCTGGTACCTACATGGACGAATTCGCCGAATGGCATGGCAAGGATTTGGTGGTGCGTGAAAGCATGACCGACACGGTGCCGTCTGCCGGGGTCGGCACCTGTTTCTCCCACCGCGCCCTGCGCGTGCTGGCCGGGGAAACCCAGAACCAGCCGTTCAACACCGACAGCCTCACCGAGGACTACGACGTTGGCGCTCGCCTGGCCAAGGTCGGCATGAACGCAATCTTCGTGCGCTTCCCGGTGCAGTTTCGCGTGCTGCGTAAATCATGGTTTCGCAAGCCTTACGAATCGACTCTGAAGATGCCGTTGTGCGTGCGGGAATTCTTTCCCGATACCTTCCGTACCGCGTTCCGCCAGAAAGCCCGCTGGACACTGGGCATTGGCCTGCAAGGCTGGGAGCAAATGGGCTGGAACGGTTCGCTGGCCAACCGTTATCTGCTGTTTCGTGACCGCAAGGGCGTGGTGACGGCGTTCGTCAGCATCATCGCCTACGTGATTCTGGTGCAGCTGCTGGGCCTGGTCATCCTGCGCCAGAGTGGCCTGTGGGATGTGAGCTTCCCGACGCCGTTTGAAACCAACGGCTTCATCAAATACCTGCTACTGGCCAACGGTACCGCGCTGGCCTGGCGTATCGCGCACCGCTGCTATTTCACCACCGTGCTGTACGGCTGGCAGCATGGATTGTTGTCCATCCCACGCATGGTAGTGGGCAACTTCGTCAACTTCATGGCCGCCTCCCGCGCCTGGCGCATGTTCATCGTCGGCAAGGTAATGAACCGCAAACTGGTGTGGGACAAGACCATGCACGACTTCCCGTCCACCGACCTGGTTGCCTTCGCACCGCGTAAGTTGGGCAGCGTGTTGCTGTCCTGGCAGGCGATCAACGAAACCGACCTGCAAAGCGCCCTCGACGAACAGAAAACCCGGCACATGCCATTGGGGCGGATCTTGCTCAGCAATGGCTGGCTGGACGACGAGACACTGGCGGAAGCCATCGCCTTCCAGAACGATCTGCCGCGGGTGTTCGATGTGGCCGCCAAGGCACGAGGCTCGGTCCTGACGCTGGACGATGAATTCGCTCTGCGCTGGCGGGTGGTGCCGGTTGGCTTGAATGCCGACGGCCGAGCACAACTTGCCGTGGCCAGCCCGTTGCCGGCCGAAGGTCTGCAACAAGTCAGCGATGTACTGGGCAGCGAACCGGTGCAGCTGATTGCCCGGGAAAGCGAAATCGTCGCGCAGTTGCGTCAACTGAACGTGCGCGAAGACCAGTCCGTACCGGATGCCCGCGCGCCACTGCTGGGTGACTTGTTGATCGAAATGG
Source organism: Pseudomonas sp. PMCC200344 (assembly GCF_030053095.1). NCBI lineage: Bacteria > Pseudomonadati > Pseudomonadota > Gammaproteobacteria > Pseudomonadales > Pseudomonadaceae > Pseudomonas > Pseudomonas sp. PMCC200344. Next base: position 3,016,873 of record NZ_CP125618.1, read on the forward strand.
GCCTGCTGGATCGCGACGTATTCAATCGCACCATGTTGCAGTACCGCCCGCAGCGTCACGGACGCATCGGCGACTATCTGGTCGACAGCGGCGTGCTGCCCCGCGCCACCATCGAAAAGGCTGTGGCGCGTCAGCACAGCCACTACCCTGCGGAGCTTCCGGCATGAACCGCCCCTTCCTGACCCTCATGGCCACGGGGCTAAGCCTGTTACCTGGGCTTGCTCTTGCCGAGACGTTGCCGCTGCCGTTGACCGGCCCGGCCTATGTCACCGCCAACGAGGCCTACAGCGCCTACGAGCGCAAAGATTACGACCTGGCCATCGCCAAGGCCCGCGAAGCCTTGCGTCAGCGGGCTGACATCACCCGCTTGAACACCTTGATTGTGCTGGCTCAGCGCGACAAGGAACTGCGTGATCATCCCAAACGCTACCCCCAGTCGCGTCAGGCCCCAGGCTTCGGCGCCGCGGCCCAGGCGTTCAAGGCCTACGATCGCGATGACTTCGGCACGGCTGCCCAATCGGCACGCAAAGCCATCGCCCAGGCGCCCAAACGCATGGATTATCGATTGCTGCTGATCGAGTCCTTGCAGCGCCAACAGCACTTGCAGGAAGCGGATCAAGCCACCACCCAGGCGCTTGCCGTGTTCCCGGACGACGATACCTTGCTGATGCGTCGCGAAGCGATTCGTCGTCAATTGGCCGCCCCGCTGGCGGTTGAGGGTTATCGTGCCCTGGAGCAAGGCCAAGTGTCCCTGGCCGTGGACCAGGCCAGAAAAGCCGTCGCCTGGGCTCCGGAAATCGGCGCCAATCAGCAACTGCTGATCAGTGCCCTGCTCGCTGCCAAGGATTACCCTGCTGCAGAACGGGCCGCGTCAGGCGCACTGGCTCAGGACGACGGTGAAATCGCACCGTGGATTCTGCGCAGCTACGCCCGTGATCGTCAGGGCAAAACTCAGGCAGCCCAGGCTGACCTGAATCACGCGCTGGCCATCGATGGCCTGCTGGAAGCGGAAACCCGTGACATTCGCTTTTTCGCCGCGGACGCTGCACTGGCGCATGACGAGCCTCAACAAGCGCTCGATCATCTGCAATCATTGGCCGACGATGAAGGCGGTGAAGTGGCCCGCAGACGCACCGCCGCCCGAATGGCGTTGCGGCAGAAAAACAACGGCGCGAACGTTATTGCCCACTTCCCTGCTCCGGCCTTGAACTGTCAGGAAACGGCCTTCGGCCTGGTCTGTGATATCTGGCCGGGCAACCAGCGTGATGGCGGAACCGACATGGCCGGCCAAGCCTACGCGGCCCTGGCCCGCAAAGACCCTGCGACGGCGGTTGCCCTGGCGAACGAAGCCATTGCCCGCGCGCCACAGAATCCGGCGTACCGCCGACTGCTGGTCAGCGCCCTGAGTGATCAGAAACGTGTGCCCGAAGCCATCGCAGCAGCCAGCGAAGGTCTCAAGCTCACGGGCGATGATGCTCGTCTGCTCGCCCAGCGCGGCCGTCTGCGTCAGCAATCGGGTGACGATGCCGGGGCGCGCAAGGACTTCACCCAGGCACTGGCACTGGCCAGCCTTCCCGCTTACGAAGAAGCCAGTCTGTATGCCGCCATCGGCCAGCGCCGAACCGCGCGCGAACGGCTGCAACAAGCGCGGGACACGGGCGAACTGGAATCGATGAGCGACCTGCAGATCGCTTATTTGTCGGTCCAGGCCGGAGACGATGACGGTGCCCACACTTCGTTCCGCAAGGCTGATGCCGACACCCGACTTACGCCGACGGCGACCCAGGACGCGGCCTACAACGCCATGCGGGTCAATGACGACGAGCAAGCCGTCACCTATTTCAAGCGAGTCATCGACGCAAAAAATGCCGGTGAACTCGACATGTCCCCACAGCAACTGTTCGACACCCGTCGCGCGGTGGCCGATGTGTCGCGCACCTGGGGTTTGACCAGCACCACCAGTTATCGCGGTAACAGTTCGAGCAGTGGTCTGAGTGCAGCCCCGAGTAGCGGCAGCAACAGCAATGACAGCCTGCAAAACAGCACCGAGCTTTCCTGGCGTCCCTTGGGCTATCGCAACGCACGTTTTGTCGAACTCTACGGACGCATCACCGACACGCTGTGGAGCAAGAACGGCGATTCGGATACCGGTCTCGATGCGCTGCAAGGCGCCGTGGGTGTCCGGGTCAAACCCTTCACATCGCTGAACGTGATGGCCGCCGTCGAGCGTACATTCCCCTTGGGATCGTCGGACGTCGACGGTGACTGGCTGGTGCGTCTGGGCTACGGCTCAAGCATCGGGACCGATCTGCGGGTGGATGCCTCCAGTTGGTGGACCTCGCAGTTGTTCGCTGAAGCCGGTCATTACGTCAACGACTCGCGCGACTACTTCAACAGCGAATGGCAGGTGGGTCGCAGCTACGCCATCGGCGGCACAGGCTCGCGCTGGGTGAGTTTCCCCCATGTCGTGGCCGCGTTCGACTACGACTCCAAGATGAACAGCAAGACGGACACCGACGGCAGTACGGACTCATCATCGGGCAAGGCCGGCGGCGTTGGTATCGGTAACAACGTCCGATACTGGTTCCGCGAAGATGCGTACAACGCCCCCCGTTCCTATGTGGACTTTTCTCTGCAGTACCGCGTGAAGGTGCTGGGCGATGACCGCGCCGAAGGCGTGTTCGCTCGCCTGACTTATTCCTATTGAGGGCTTACATGAACGTTCGAATGTGTTTGTGGCTGGGTCTTGGCCTGGTCCCGATGTGGGCACAGGCCGCCCCTGAAATCGCCCAGCTGTATGCGCCAAAACTGCCCGAGGGTTCCGCCTGGGTGCGGGTGGTCAATCCCAGCGATACCGCCATGCAAGTCCAGGTGGGCCAAGGCCCGAGTTTTGCCCTTGCCGCACAGACCGCAGTGGCCAGCCCCTTTCAGGTCGTGGACTCGCGACAGCCGTTGCACGTGACCGTCAATGGTCGCGAGATAAAAGGCCTCAGCGCACCAAAAAGTGCGTGGGTCACGCTGATTCTCGACAGCGACCCGGCACGGGCGCCGCGCCTGGTCATCGACCCGCCGCTGCGCGGTAAAGACCTGCGCGCCGAACTCAATGTCTACAACCTGGTCAACGGTTGCGAAAAAGCCGAGGTCAAACTCGCCAACGGTGCTCCTGTGTTCAACCAGCTGCCGTTCAACGGACAAGCCCAGCGCACGATCAACCCGGTGCAGGCGACGCTGGTTGCCAGCTGCAATGAGAACGCGAGCCTGCCGATGAAGCTCGCGCCCTTCAGGGCCGGCGATCGTTATAGCCTGTTCCTGGTCGGCTCTCGCCAGGCGCCACGCCTGATTGGCCTTGTCGACCAGACCGCGCCATGACCCTTCACTTGAAATCTCGCCTGCCGTTTCCCGCCATGATCGGCGGTTTGTTGTTGAGCCTGTCGGTCACCTGCATTCAAGCGGCCTCCGCGGTAGTCACCGGCGAAAATGGCTGGTTGTTCCCGGCCTGGGAAAGCCTGAACAAGGTCGACAACACCGGAGCGGCCCGCAACATTGCGCTGGTCAAGGAACTCCAACAGCACCTTGCTCGGGAGCACATCGGACTCGTCGTGCTGGTGGTGCCGATGAAAGCGCCGTTTTATGCCGCGCGCCTGCCCGCCGGTCAGACCTTGAGTCCTGCGGTCATGCAGCGCTACGACAACCTGCAAAACGAGCTGACCCAGGCAGGCCTGACCACGCTGAACATCAAGCCCATCCTGCAACGCACCGAACAAGGCAAACAGACCGCGTTCTACCGCGCCGATTATCACTGGACAGCCTGGAGCGCGGAAAACACCGCCGATGCCACGGCGCAATTGATCACCGAGCGTTACCGCCTGCAAGGCGAACCCGGCGGCGGCGCAGCGCTGGGCCAGTGGTTCGACCGCCGCGCGTTCGGCGACCTGGCGAGCAACTTCCTGCCGGCGACCAAGCGCAAGGCAATCGGTCGCGACATCTACACCGTGCGCCATCAGGCAGAGAAGGACCTGTTGATTGATGACGCACCGGCTCCCGTCCAAGTGATCGGCAACAGCTTTGTCCAGCCCTATTTGGGTTTTACCCAGAAGCTCTCCAATGCCCTGGACCGTCCCGTCGCACTGACCTGGAACCCCGGCGACGTCGGTCCGTGGGCTACGCTGCTGCAATACCTGGAGTCGGCGGATTTTGCCGAACACAAGCCGCAAGTGATCGTCTGGCAATTCAACGAGGGCCAGTTCCACCTTGGCCCTGATGGGGCAGCCAACTGGAATGCCAAAGGCGTCACCTCGCTGAGCCAATGGCATCAGCGCATCAACAAGGTACTGCCGTGAAGATTCTTGGTTACACCGCGAGTCGCGCTACCCTCGCCGCGCTGTTGTTTGCCGTCACCCTCAGCGCAGGAACCGGCATGCTCTACGTCACAAACAAAAAGGCCTTGCCCCCGGAGATTGTCGGCATCGTCTGGCAGCCGGACAACAAGACCGTCGGTATCAGCGGACACTGGGAAAAACTGGGAGCGCGTGAGCTGCTGGTGCAATGGACAGTCGTCGACGATCAGGCCTTCGTTCCTGGTACCGGCCTGCCCACCGTACCGGTGCTGCCCGATTGGGCGCGCATCGCCAAGGCACCCTGGGCGCAGGATGTGATCCTGGGGCTGGCGGGTTATTTCAGCGAGAACCGCTCACGGGACAACATCGAACAACTGGCCGCTGTCTCGGAACGGATCGCCAGATTGCCTACGCCGTTACACGTGACCGGTTGGTATTTCCCGGCTGAAGTCGACCCCACCTGGACCCGCGCCAAAGAACTGCCCGCGCTGCTGGCCAAGCTGCCGCGACCGTTGTGGATCAGCGTTTATGACGGTGCCAATATCGGCCCCGTCGCCACCGCCGAATGGCTCAAGCAATGGCTACCAGATGACATTGGCGTGTTCTTCCAGGACGGTGTCGGCGTGTACGCCCGCACTGCACCGGTCGCGCGAACCTACGCCGACGCCCTGAGCAAGCGCCTGGGCAAAGATCGTGTGCGGATCATCGTCGAAGCCTTCCGCCCCAACTTTGGTGGCGGCTTCCGCTCCGCGACCGCTGCCGAGCTCAGACCGCAACTGGCGGCCTATGACGGATATCCGCTCTACCTGTTCGACGGGCCGCACTACGTGACGCCAGAGTTGGTCGAGCAACTGGTGCAGTAAAGCGTGCGCAACTGACGTGTTAACTTTCAGCGTGAGCGCTTTCGGCCAGCGCTCGCAGCCCTGAATGCTTCGCGTGGACGCCAATCAAGTGTCCAATCGCCTGCGCATCCATAGGCCGGCTCAAGAAATACCCTTGAACCTCATCGCACCGTGCATCCTGCAACGCCTGAAGTTGCTCGATCGTTTCCACCCCCTCCGCCGTGACTGTCAGCGACAGTGCCCTGCCCAGCCCAACGATGGCCTCGATGATCGACTGATCGTCACCGCTGGCGGCCAGCCCGGAAATAAAGCTGCGATCGATCTTCAACCCATCGAAAGGAAATGAACGCAGGTAGCTCAATGACGAGTACCCAGTGCCGAAATCGTCCATTGCCAGGCGAACACCCAAGGCTTTCAAATCGTGCATGATCTGCAGTGCGCCCTTGGCGTCGTCCAGCATGACATTCTCGGTCAGTTCCAATTCCAGCCGGGCCGGATTCAAACCGGTCTGCTTTAACACCGCCTGAACCCTGGACACCAGCTGCCCGCGTTGGAACTCTGTCGGCGACAGGTTCACCGAGACAAAGAGCTCTTCGGGCCAGGTCGACGCGTCCGTGCAAGCGGTGTGCAGCACCCAGTTGCTCAGCGGCAGAATCAACCCGGTTTCTTCCGCAATGGGAATGAAAACGTCGGGCGACAACAGCCCTCTCACCGGGTGCTCCCAGCGTACCAGCGCTTCGGCACCTGCCATGACCCGGCCTGCAATCTGATAGCGCGGCTGAAAGTGCAGACGCAACTCATCATGTTTGATCGCGTGACGCAGATCGCTTTCCAACTGACGACGATCGAGAATTCGAGCATTCATGTCGCCCGCGTAAAAACGCCAGGTATTGCGTCCTGCATCCTTGGCTTCATACAGCGCGATGTCGGCATAGCGCAGCAACTCGTCGGCCAGGGTGGCGTCAGCCGGTGCCATGGCAATGCCAATGCTGGCACTGATAAACACCTCATGCTCATCAATCTGGAACGGCTGTTCGATGCAGTCGATCAGGCGCTGGCACAGGTGCTCGACCTCATCCTGAGAAACTATATTCGCCACCACCAGCACAAACTCATCACCACCGATTCGGGCGACCAGGTCATCGGAGCGCAAGCACTGCCCTAGCCTTTTGGAGACCTCGTTGAGCACTTGATCGCCTGCGGCATGCCCGAGCAAATCATTCACCGGTTTGAAGCGATCCAGGTCAACGCTGAGCATGACCAACGGATCACTCAGGGTCGGCGCAGCCTTGAGTTTGCCGTCGAGGAATTCTTGCATACGGGCGCGATTCGCCAGGCCCGTCAGCGCATCGTGTTGCGACAGGTATTCGATCCGTCGGCGGGCCGCCACTTCTTCGGTGATATCGCTGGCCGTGCCGCGATAGCCCAGCCCCTCCATTTCTCGCACGGAAAGACGGAAAATCCTGGCTTGCCCGTCCCCTGACAGATAACTGCATTGCAAGATGGCGTTGGTCCGTCGCGAGTGGTTTTTCAACCACTGGGAAAGTGGACCCTGATCAGACACTAGCAAGTCATCGATAGGACGACCAAGACACTCGACCCTGCGCAGTCCCGTCACGGTTTCGAAGCGCTCTGACAGGTAGGTGAAGTGCAACCCGGTATCGATTTCCCAAATCCAGTCGGAGGACGCTTCGGCGACATCACGAAACCGCGCCTCACTGGCCGCCAACGCCGTGCGACTGACCTGCAGGGAGGTGTAACTGGCATCCATCACTTGCGCAGCCGCTGTGGTACGCCGCTGAAAAAGCCAGGTCATTAGTCCGATAATCAGCCCCGCTATACCGATCAGCGGCAACACCACGGTCATCAACCGATGCCCCGGCTGCGCCGGTGTCCACTGCAGGGTGCCCGCCGTACCGGTTTCCCCCAGACGCAAAAACGATGTGCCGAGCGCTGCACTATCACCTGAGGCCACGCGCAATTGAGCAATCCCGAAATCACTGGCCATGGCGCTCAATCGGGCAGCATTGAGCCTGGAGACGAACAACAGTATTGAGGCAGGCCTGTCATCCGTTTCGACCTGGGCGTTGGTGCCAGGCGTCAGGGGCGCGGCAGCGACCAACACCGGGGTGCCGTCGACATCGAGAAACGCCTTGATGGGTGTTTCGCTTTCGACATCGATGCGTGCACGTTCGATGAGCGCGGTGATGGGTTGTTTCAACCAGTCTTCAGCGGGGATCGATTCCAGCTGCCCATTGATGACCGAGTACACCGTACGGTCGGTTGGGTCGATCACAAACACGCCCTCAAACCCGAAATCCTCAAACAGCGACGAGCCGGCATTCTGGCGGACAAATGCCCAGTCGGTATCCACCTTCCTGTGCAAGTGCTCATAGGCATCGCCCCAGAATGCGTAATCCCTGATCGTCAAAAGAACCGACTTCTCCAGGGACTGCACGGCCTTTTCCGTATAGAAACGACTGCGGCGCTCGGCGTCCTGGTTTTGCTCGAAGGCGATGTAAACAATCAAGGTGCTGGCCAACAGGAAGATCGACAACAACAGACAAGAGAAGCCCATCAAAGACATGCGGGTCAGGGAAAGATTGGAGGTTTGCATCTGCGGCAGAGGGGCGAGAGGCTTGCTTTTCATAGGGCTTCCAGGCGGTACAACGGCTACGGGCCAGCACAGGAGACGACGCAGGCTTTAAAAAAACATGCGTTGAAAATGCTCCCTTGTCGAAGTGATTCCTCGCCTTCAGCCCCGGACTGTTGGCAGGATCAGTCCGTAATGTACTTATTGATCTTATCGGCCCGACTGTCGATACCTTGACCCGCTATCGCCTTCAACCGCTCAACGGTCGAGTCTTGCGAGACAAGCCAATCCTGCTCAATTTTTCTGACTCTGTTTTGGATTCGGCTGAACGGAGCGAGCGTCAACAGAGCGTTATTGTCTCGAAACGCCTCACAACCGCTGATCAGTTAGTGCGGTTTTTTGACACTTCCCCGATATGTGGTCACAACTTTTGCGCTCCGCTGGGTCATAACACGGTGGCTGTCGATGGAATATTGGCATCTTTCGAGGTTTTAGCCTGATACGGAGATAAACTCATGATTTTCAACGTACAGAATTTTGGCGCCAAAGGAGATGGCATCACAGACGACACGGCGGCGATACAAAGTGCGATTGATGCAGCGGCCGCAGCAGGCGGGGGGCAGGTGTATATGCCGACCGGAACTTACATCGTTTCGGGAGGTGAGGAACCCTCCGACGGTTGCCTGATGCTCAAGAGCAACGTCTACCTGTACGGCGACGGCATGGGCGAAACCACCGTCAAGGTGGCTGATGGTTCCGACACCAAGATCACGGGTGTCATCCGCTCCGCCTATGGCGAGGAAACCCACGACTTCGGCGTCAGCAACCTCACCATCGACGGCAACCGTGACAACACCACGGGCAAGATCGACGGTTGGTTCAACGGCTACATTCCCGGCGAAGCAGGCTACGACTCAAACGTCACCCTCGACAGCGTCGAGATCAAGGATTGCTCCGGGTACGGTTTCGACCCCCACGAGCAGACCGTCAACATGGTCATCAAGAACAGCGTGTCCCACGGCAATGGCCTGGACGGCTTCGTTGCTGACTTCCTCAGCGACAGCACCTTCGAAAACAACGTCGCCTACGACAATGACCGCCACGGTTTCAACGTCGTTACCAGCACCCACGACTTCACGCTCACCAACAACGTTGCCTACAACAATGGCGGCAATGGCATCGTGGTGCAGCGCGGCAGCGAGGACATCCCCTCCCCCAGCAACATCACCATCACCGGTGGCGAGGTGTACGGCAACGGCGCCGAAGGCGTGCTGATCAAACTGTCCAGCGAGGTGACTGTCAGCGGCGTCGACATTCACGACAACACCAGCGCCGGGATCCGCATCTACGGCAGTAACCACGTCGAGATCATCGACAACACGCTTAACAATAATTCTCTGGGCAGCCCCGTACCGGAGATCATCATCCAGTCCTACGACGACACCTTGGGCGTGTCCGGCAAGTACTTCAACGGCAGCGACAACACCATCCAGGGCAACATCATCAGCGGCAGCAACCTGTCGACCTACGGCGTTGCAGAGCGCAATGAAGACGGCACCGATCGCAATGCCATCATCGGCAACACCATCAGCCACACCAGCAAGGGTGCCACGCTGGTCTATGGTGACGGCAGCTACGTCAGCGCCACGGTGCCGATGACCACCGTGCAAGGCACGGCTGGCAACGACACCCTGCTGGGCAGCGCCGCCAGCGAGATTTTCTACGGCGGTGCCGGCAACGACACCATCAATGGCGGGGCCGGTGGCGACATTCTGGTGGGTGGTGCAGGCATCGACAAACTCACCGGCGGTACCGGCGCCGATACGTTCCGTTTCGTCGCCCAGTCCGACAGTTACCGCAACGCAACCGCAAGCTTCGATGACACCATCACCGACTTCGACGTCACCCAGGACAAGATCGACCTCGCCGGCCTCGGCTTCACGGGCCTGGGCAATGGCCGTGGTGGCACCTTGCAGGTCAGCTACAGCGCCAGCAACGACCGCACCTACATCAAGGACTACGATGCCGACGCCAGCGGCAATCGCTTCGAGTTGATTCTCTCGGGCAACCTCGCCAGCACCCTGACCGCCAGCAACTTCATCTTCAATCGGGTGGTCACCGGCACCAGCGGCAGTGACTCGCTGCTGGGTAGCGATTCGGCCGACACCCTGCTCGGCCTGGCGGGTAACGACAGCCTCAGTGGCGGCGCGGGCGACGACAAGCTCGACGGCGGTGCCGGTATGGACACCCTCACCGGTGGCGCCGGAGCGGACATCTTTGTGTTCTCCAATCGGCTGGACAGTTACCGCAACTACAACACCGGCGGTGCCAACCTTGGCGACCTGATCACCGATTTTGATATCACCGCCGACAAAATCGACCTCTCGGCCATGGGTTTCACCGGCCTGGGGGACGGCAAAAACAACACCGTGTACCTGGCGCTCAACACTGCCGGCACCAAGACTTACATCAAGACCCTGACTGCCGACGCCAATGGCAACCGCTTCGAGGTAGCGCTGGACGGCAATTACCTCGACAAACTGACCAGCGCCAATTTCGTCTTTGCCACTTCGCCAACGGTCAACCATGCGCCGGTGGTGGCAACGGCATTGCTGGATCAGAACGCCACTGAAAATACCCCGTTCAGCTACGTGGTGCCGGCCACCAGTTTTACCGATCCGGATAACGAGAGCCTCAGTTACACCGCCAAACTGGCCAATGGCAGCGCCCTGCCCGGTTGGCTGACCTTCGACGCCGCCACCCGTACTTTCAGCGGCACGCCAAGCGATACGGCATCGGGCAATTACTCCATACAGGTCACCGTGTCCGATGGCAGCAATGCAACCGTCAGCGACAGCTTTACCCTGGCCGTACAGGACGTACCCGCCGCACCCACTGTGATCAATGGCACGCCGAACAACGACACGCTGACGGGCACCGCTGCCAACGAACAACTGTTCGGTGGCGCCGGTAACGACACCCTTAATGGCGGCGCCGGCGACGACATTCTGGTCGGCGGCACCGGCGCTGACAAACTCACCGGCGGCGCGGGTGCCGACGTATTCCGCTACACCTCAAAACTCGACAGCTACCGCACCGGGTCCACCAGTGCCAGTGACCAGATCCTCGATTTCGATGTGGCTGCCGACAAGATCGATGTCTCGGCAATCGGCTACACGGGCCTGGGTAATGGCCTGAACGGCACGCTGCAAATGACCTACAGCGCTTCGAGCAACCGAACCTACCTCAAGGATCTCACCGTCGACGCCAACGGCAACCGCTTCGAAGTGTCACTGGCGGGCAACCTGGTGAACAGCCTGACGGCGAGTCATTTCGTCTTCGCCGACCAAAACACCCCCAGCAATGTAGCGCCGGTGGTGGCCATCCCCCTCCTCGACCAGAACGCCACCGAAAGCACGCCGTTCAACTACACCGTAACCCACGACAGTTTCACCGATGCCAACCAGGATGCGCTGACCTACACCGCGACCCTCGCCGACGGCAGCGCCCTGCCCGTTTGGCTGAGTTTCAATGCCACCAGCTTGACGTTCTCCGGCACGCCGATCAGCACGGCGTCCGGCAATTACAACGTGCTGGTCAAAGCCACGGACCCGGCCGGTGCATCGGTCAGCGATAGCTTCGCCTTGGTAGTGGCCGATGCGCCTGCCAACACCATCACCGGCACCAACAACGCCGAAAGCCTCAACGGCACGGCGGGCGCAGACTTGATCCTCGGCCTCGGTGGCAACGACACAATCAAGGCCGGCACCGGCGCGGACATCGTCGACGGCGGCGCCGGACGCGATTCGCTGTACGGCGGCGACGGTGCCGACGCCTTCCGCTACACCAACGTACTCGACAGCTACCGCGACTACGACACCGGCGGTGTCACGGCCACCGACACGATTTATGACTTCACCGTGGGCGTCGACAAGATCAATGTTGCGGGCCTTGGCTTTCTCGGCCTCGGCGATGGCAGCAATGGCACGTTGTACATGACCCTCAACGCGGCCGGCGACAAGACCTACATCAAATCCGCCGAGGCCGACGCCGATGGCAATCGCTTCGAAATCGCCCTCAACGGCAACTACCTCAACACCCTGACCGCCAGCGACTTCGTGTTCGGCGAGCGCGCCCAGCAAGACATCCTCTACCTGCCCACACTCGGCCAATCCAATGCGCGCCTGTTGCGCATGACGGAGGACGACGATCAGTCCGGCACCTCGATGCTGGTCAAAGACCTGGACCGTTACACCACCTATGACGTGCGCAGCCAGTTCACCGACGCCGATGGCAATGGCATTGACATCGCGGTGGGTGGCAGCACGGTCAACGGCCTGTCGACCCTGGGCGCCGAGCAACTCAAGTTGTGCTGGTGGCTGACCGACACCAACCAACCCGGGCCTGCGCTGTTGCGTGCCGTGGCATTGCTGCAGGACCAGCTCACCGAACTCAAATCCATCGATAATGTCACCATGGGCATCATCTGGGGCCAGGGCGAGGAAGCCGCCCAGGAGATCGCCCGCGCCACGGACAAACCGGCGGCAGCAGCGGCCTACAAGGCCGCGACCCTGAACGTGTTTGATTACCTGCATGCCCAGTTCGGCAGCTTCAGCGTGTACATGATGGAAACCGGTCACTACGAGCAGGACGCGGCGCGTGCCCGTGGCTACTCGGAAGACAAGATTGCCTCCATCGTCGAGGGGGTTGGCTATGTCCGCGCCGCCCAGGAAGCCATCGCCGCCGAGCGCGCCGACGTCAAGCTGGCGGTGGACTACACCGACCTGCCCTTGCGCTACGAGGTCGATCCGCTGGTGTATCCCGACGACGTCTGGCACTTGCATGAGGAATCGGCGGAAATCGTCGGCCAGCGTTTGGCCGATTACATTGCCAATGACCTTGGCTTCCAGGGCAACCCCAACGACAACAACAGCGTTCAGGCTATTTTCGACAACGCTCAGAACCAAGGCGGGATGATTTCCGGTACTGATCAAGCGGATACCCTGGTGGGCAGCTCGGGCAACGACACACTGGATGGCGACTTGGGCGCCGACACCATGACCGGTGGCGATGGCAACGACATCTACGTGGTCGATAACGCGTTCGACAGCGTGGTGGAAACCAACAACTCGACCTCGCAGATCGATACCGTGCAAGCCTCGGTCAGCTGGACACTGGGCGCCAATCTCGAGAACCTGGTGCTCACCGGGGTGTCGGAGATCGACGGCACCGGCAATGAGCGGCGCAACTTCATCACCGGCAATGCCGCCGACAACGTGCTCGATGGTGCCGCAGGGGCCGACAGCATGAGCGGCGGCGATGGCGACGACACTTACTATGTCGACAACGCCGACGACACCGTGATCGAAACCAACAGCAATGTGGTGGCTGGAGGGATCGACAGCGTGCACAGCAGCCTGGCGGCCTATTCCCTCGGCAATAACGTCGAGAATCTGTATGTCGATAGCACTGGCGCCGCCAATGGTACGGGCAACGCGCTGGACAACACGCTGTTCGCCGGAGCCGGCAACAACGTGCTGGACGGGCGCGATGGCATTGACACGGTGTCCTTTGAGCGCGCCCTGTCCGGCGTTACCGTAAACCTGTCGACGTCAGCGCAACAAAACACCGTGGGTTCCGGGCTCGACACCCTGAAACTCTTAGAAAACCTGACGGGAAGCGCCTACGCCGACAGTCTGTCGGGCAACAGCGCCGCGAACGTTCTGAACGGTGGTGCGGGCAACGACACGCTGGTGGGCGGTTCGGGCGATGACCGGCTGATCGGCGGTGCAGGCACCGACAACCTCACCGGTGGCACTGGCGCGGATACCTACGCGTTTGGTGCCCTGTCGGACATGGGCGTCGGGGTTTTGCGCGATGTGATCAGCGGTTTCAAGAGCACCGAGGGCGATCATCTGGATTTCACCGGCCTGGACGCCAACCCGCTGACCGCTACCGTCGACGCCTTCACGTTCATCGGCAGCAATGCCTTCGACCCTGCCAACGCCACCGGCCAACTGCGCTTTGCCGATGGCATTCTCTACGGCAGTGTCAACGCCGACGCCACCCCCGAGTTCGAATTCGAAATGGTGGGTGTCAAGGAGCTGCAGGCCAGCGATTTCACAGCCTGACCTAATGTGAAACGGGCCTGCTCGCGATGACGGCGGTACATTCAGCAAGGAAGCTGATTGACCGACCGCTATCGTCGGAACGCCGCCCGGAGCAAGCTCGCTCGCACAGGGGATTTTCAGTGCCGGGAAAATCAACGACCAACACAGGACAAATGTGGCGATAGCGGCAGCGGTCGGTCATGCTCATTCCTCTTTGAAGGCCGCAAGCAAGCGTTCACGCAAAGGTTTCATCAGGTAATTCATCAAGGTGCGTTCCCCCGTGACCACCGTGACATCGGCGAGCATGCCGGGGCGCACCAGCAGGCCGGCGGCCTGCAGCGAGGCGACGGTGTCGGCGGGAATTTCGACCTTGGCGGAAAAGTACGGCTGGTGCGTCTGTTCATTGATCAACTGGTCCGCCGACACCGTAGTCACCGTGCCGGTGACCGTCGGCGTATCCACCCGTTGCAGCGCGGTGAAATGCACATGCACCGGCAGACCCGGGCGTAACTTATTGGCCATCAGCGGCTCGAAGCGCGCAGTGATCGCCATCGGCGCATCGAGCGGCACCACCTGCATCAGGGTTTGGCCGGCCTGCGCAACGCCCCCGACCGTATGAATGTTCACGTCCATGACCTGCCCGGACACCGGCGCTCGGATCGCACCGTTGTCGACTTCAAACTGCAAGGCACGAATCTGATCGGCAAAACCTGCCGCCTCGGCAGAGACCTCGCTGAGCCGGGTTTCGGCATCGCGGCGAAATTCCTGCTGCGCCTGCAAGGCCTTGAACCGGCTTTCGTTGATCGCCTGGCGGGTCCTGCCGACATCGCCCACCCCAGAGGAAATCTGTCCGGCCAATTGGGCTGCGTTGCGCTCGGCCTCGAAGAGTTTGTTGCGCGGAATGTAGCCTTCACGGGCCAACTCACGCAGGCCTTCCAGCTCTTGCTGCTGAAAGCGCATCTGCGTGTCGTAGTTGCGCTTGACGCCTTCGTAGCCGAGCAATTGCTGCTGCAATGCCGCGGCTTCGTGTTCGATGATCTGCAAGCGGCTGCCCAGTTCTGCGCGGCGGGTCAGAAACAACTGGCTCTGCAAGGCCATGGCGGCCTTGACCCGCGGCTCGTCGGCATGTTCCAGCAGTTCAGCGGGCCATTGGATCTCGGCAGAACCCAGGCGCTCGGCAATCAACCGCGCCTCGACGCTGCGATCGTTGAGCAATTTGCCCAGGGTCACGTCCCGTTGTGACTGCGCCTGCACCGTATTGAACTGCACCAGCAACTGTCCCTGAGTGACGCGATCACCATCGCTGACCAGCAGTTTTTCCACCACCCCGCCGACCAACGACTGCACAGCCTTGCGTTCGCCCGCCACCACCACGGTGCCGCTGCCCACGACACCCTGGTCGAGCGGCGCCAGGCAGGCCCAGAGCAGGAAGCCGCCCAGCGTCAGGACCAGGAAACCGACACCATAGCGTGCCGCCCCCCCGGCGTCGGTACTGGCGCAGGGCAGCGTTGTGGCGCCGCGCACGCTCAGCCCCTGCTCGCTGTACGTTTGTGCCTCTGGGGTCAGATCACGCATCTCCGCCAGCCTCCCTGACCGCAGCCGGTCTTGGCCCCGGCATCAATGCCTTGAGCACCCGATCCCGTGGACCGAATGCTTGTTGAGTGCCGTCCTTGAGCACCAGAATGTGATCGACCACCGCGAGCACATTAGGCCGGTGGGTAATCAGCACCACGGTGCTGCCAGTAGCCTTGAGCGCACTGATGGCCTGCACCAGTGCCAGCTCTCCGGCTTCATCGAGGTTGGAGTTGGGCTCATCGAGCACAATCAGCGACGGGCGACCATAGAGCGCGCGAGCCAGGCCGAGACGTTGCTTTTGACCACCGGACAAGCCAAGCCCGCCGGGGCCCAACGGCGTGTCGTACCCCTTGGGGAACCTCAGGATCATCTCGTGAATGCCAGCGTGACGCCCGGCCGCGATGATCTTGTCGGCGTCCTGTTCACCGAAGCGGGCAATGTTGTCGGCCACACTGCCGTCGAACAGCTCGATATCCTGCGGCAGGTATCCGAGGTGCGGGCCCAGGGCGTCGTGGGACCATTGACTGATCTCGGCGTCGTCCAGGCGCACCGACCCGCCCATGGCCGGCCATACCCCGACCAGCGCCCTGGCCAGCGTTGATTTACCACTGGCGCTGGGGCCGACGACCGCGAGCACATCACCTTTGGCCAGGCTGAAATTGATGCCCTGCAGGATCGGTTGCGAGGCGCCGGGCGGGCCGACATACAACTGCTCCAGGCGCACTGCGCCGGTGGGCGGTGGCAATGGCATGCGCAGGCGCTCGCGCGGATGCTGGGCAAGCAGTTGGCTCAGGCGCTGGTAGCTCTGGCGGCCGGAGTTGAATTGCTTCCACGAGCCAATGGCGATTTCCACGGGCGCCAGAGCACGCCCCAGCAGCAGCGACATCGCAATCATCATGCCCGCTGACAATTGGCCTTCAAGCACCAGCAACGCCCCCAGGCCCAGGGCCAGAGATTGTCCGGAGATGCGCACGAAACGGGTCATCGAAGTGATACGCGCGCCGCGGTCACTGGCATGAGCCTGGGCGGCAATGATGCGTTGCTGCAGCAGGCTCCAACGCTGGCGCAATGGCCCGAGCATGCCCAGGGCCTGGATGACTTCGGCATTGTGTAACGTGCTGTTTACATAGATCGACGACTGCACACCCAGGCGATTGGCTTCGCCCAAGCGTGTGCGAGTCGCTAACTCGCCCCACAGCGCCAGGCCGATCAGTACCAGCGCCAGAACCAGCGTCAGCACGCCAAACCAGGGATGAAAGATGAACGCCACCAGCACGAAGATGGGCAACCACGGAGCATCCAGCAAGGCGATCAGGCCCTGGCCGGTGATCAACTGCCGCAGTGTCGCCAGATCGGTGAGCACCTGCGCCGGGTTGGCGTTGTGCTCACGCAGGCTGCGGGCGAAGGCGGCGTCGAAAATCCGCTCGCCCAAGGCATCGTCCAGCCCCGCGCTCATGCGAATCATCACCTCGCCGCGTGCCCACTCGATCAGTGCGCTGAACATGAACAGTCCCAGAGCGATCAAGGTGAGCATGAACAAGGTGGTTTCGTTGCGGCTGGTGAGGACCCGGTCGTACACCTGCATCATGTAGAGCGACGGCACCAGCACCAGCAGGTTGATCACCCCACTGAACAGCGCCAGCGACCAGAACACC
Organism: Pseudomonas sp. PMCC200344; assembly: GCF_030053095.1. Taxonomy (NCBI): domain Bacteria; kingdom Pseudomonadati; phylum Pseudomonadota; class Gammaproteobacteria; order Pseudomonadales; family Pseudomonadaceae; genus Pseudomonas; species Pseudomonas sp. PMCC200344. The sequence goes on from NZ_CP125618.1 coordinate 3,033,985, forward strand.
CGGCGATAGCTTAATAAAGCGGCATCAATGTCATGACGCGGATCGAGAAGCAAACCCATAGAGTGTCGCCCGCAAAAGGAAAAGTCGGTCCAAGACGCAATCCATCGCGAGTTTTTTTGCCCCAAGGCATTGGAGAAAACACTAAACGTAACCTGATGTGCCGCTATCAGAGACGACCCTCGTTGCGCTACTGGCGCCAATTACTGACCACGCAACCACGGGTTAGTGCCGGTTCGACGGGCTGGGTTTCCATGTGGGTGACGGGCGGGAATGTTGCATTCCCCATTACGCACAAACCAAAACGCCGCTCAAAGAGCGGCGTTTTTGCGTATGGAGCGGGAAACGAGGTTCACCTGTATGTTGCGAGCCTCAAGCGTTTCAGCTCCAGGGACGATCTCCATTCTCATCCTTGATGCGGGTCGGCAGGCCCATCACATCCAGCGCCTTGAGGAAGGGCTCAGCTGGCAACTCCTCGACGTTGGCCATGCGCTGCACGTCCCACTCGCCGCGGGCGACCAGCAAGGCTGCTGCCACGGGCGGCACACCTGCGGTATAGGAAATGCCCTGGCTATCAGTTTCCGCGTAAGCGTCTTCATGATCAGCCACGTTGTAGATGAACACCTCGCGCGGCTGGCCATCCTTGGTGCCCTTGACCAGATCACCGATGCAGGTCTTGCCGGTGTAGCCGGGCGCCAGCGAGCTCGGATCAGGGAGCACGGCCTTGACTACTTTCAGCGGCACAACCTCCAGGCCTTCAGCGGTCTTGACCGGCTGCTCGGAGAGCAAGCCAAGGTTCCTGAGCACGGTGAACACATTGATGTAGTGCTCGCCGAAGCTCATCCAGAAACGCACGTTGGGCACGTCGAGGTTCTTCGACAGCGAGTGCACTTCATCGTGGCCGGTCAGGTACAGGTTTTGCGCGCCTACGACCGGCAGGTCGTCGGTGCGTTTGACTTCGAACATTGTGTTGCTGGTCCACTGGCTGTTCTGCCAGCTCCACACTTGTCCGGTGAATTCGCGGAAGTTGATTTCCGGGTCGAAATTGGTGGCGAAATACTTGCCATGGGAACCGGCGTTGACGTCGAGAATGTCGATCGAATCAATGCGGTCGAAATACTGTTGTTGCGCCAGTGCTGCATAGGCGTTGACCACACCCGGGTCGAAGCCCACGCCGAGAATGGCGGTAATGTTCTTCTCTTTACACTCTTCGAGGTGGTTCCACTCGTAGTTGCCATACCAGGGCGGCGTCTCGCAAATTTTGCCCGGTTCTTCGTGAATGGCGGTGTCCAGATAGGCCACGCCGGTATCGATGCAGGCGCGCAGCACCGACATGTTGAGGAAGGCGGAACCGACGTTGATGACGATCTGTGACCCGGTTTCGCGGATCAGCGCCTTGGTCGCTTCGACATCCAGGGCGTTCAGCGAGAAGGCCTGGATCTCGGCGGGCACTTTGAGGCTGCCCTTGGCCTTGACGCTGTCGATGATGGCCTGGCACTTGGAGATGTTGCGCGACGCGATAGCAATACGACCGAGTTCATCGTTGTGCTGCGCGCACTTGTGGGCCACCACCTTGGCGACACCTCCTGCACCAATGATAAGCACGTTCTTCTTCAATTTTTCTCTCTCTCCTTCTCTGCCAGCTTACGAAAGGCTGGACATGTAGTCGTTGTAACCAAACTCACGAACCACCTCGACTGTACCGTCGAGTTGTTTCACTACGATGGACGGCATTTTCAGGCCGTTGAACCAGTTCTTCTTGACCATGGTGTAACCCGCTGCGTCGATGAACGACAGCCGATCCCCGATCGCCAGCGGACGATCAAATTGATACTCACCGAATATGTCTCCGGCCAGGCAGGATTTGCCGCACACCATGTACGTGTGCTCGCCCTCGCTGGGCGCCAGCTTGGCATTCAGGCGATAGATCAGCAGATCGAGCATATGCGCTTCGATGGAGCTGTCCACAACCGCCAGGTGCTTGCCGTTGTAGAGGGTGTCGAGCACGGTGACTTCCAGCGACGCGCTCTGAGTGATGGCGGCTTCGCCCGGCTCCAGGTAGACCTGCACGCCGTATTTTTGCGAGAAGGTTTTAAGGCGCGCGCAGAACTCGTCCAGCGCGTAGCCTTCACCCGTGAAATGGATACCGCCACCGAGGCTGACCCACTCGACCTTGTGCAGCAAGTCGCCGAAGCGTTCTTCGATGGTGCACAGCATCTGGTCGAACAGGCCGAAATCACCGTTCTCGCAGTTGTTGTGGAACATAAAGCCAGAGATCTGCTCGATAACCTGTTCGATCTTCACCGGGTCCCACTCGCCCAGACGGCTGAACGGCCGCGCAGGGTCGGCCAGCAGATAATCCGAGCTGCTCACCTGCGGATTGACCCGCAGGCCGCGCACCTTGCCTGCTGAAGCCTCGGCGTAGCGCTGCAACTGGCTGATGGAGTTGAAGATGATCTTGTCGCAGTTGTCGAGCATCTCCTCGATCTCGTCGTCGGCCCAGGCCACGCTGTAGGCATGGGTCTCGCCAGCGAACTTCTGTCGACCGAGCTTGAGCTCGTAGAGCGACGACGACGTGGTGCCGTCCATGTATTGCTGCATCAGGTCGAACACCGACCAGGTGGCGAAGCACTTGAGTGCCAGGAGCGCCTTGGCCCCGGATTGTTCGCGCACATAGGCGATCTTCTGCATGTTCGCCAGCAGCTTTTGTTTGTCGATGAGGTAGTACGGCGTTTTGATCATTTCGAGGCGCCTCCGGCAAGGCCAGCCAAAAAAGGATGCGCATTGTGCCTTCACTCGCTACATATCGAAAGAGCAGGAAGCTCTCTCCACGCGAAACGTGGCTCAATTTTAGTCCCAGGCACCGTCAGATCGCCGCGCTACTGATCCCGCCACGGATTTCGCTACTATGTTTGACCGCTAACTTTACCGTCAGCTTTCCTTAATCTGGAGCCCGAATGCCTAATCAAAAGGACATCGCCGCCGAAAGAGGCGCACCGATGATTCCTGAACAGCGCCGTGAATTGATACTGCGACAGTTGCGCAAGCATAAGGTGCTGAGCGTGCGCGCAAGCCGTCGGCCACGCTCAGTCCGGACAGCTTGGTGAAGATCCAGTAACCGGCATTGTTGATACCTCGGTAATCCCATGTGACCTGTAGCAGCTGGCGAAGCCTGCGTTCGGCTCGGGCCGCGATCGGACGTAGCAGTCGTGAAATCAGGCAATGCGGTGTATCAGGAAAACCGCGCGCTCAGGGTTTACGACTGCTGCGCAGCCGAACGCAGCCTCGCAAGCTCGACAGCTGCTACAGAGCCGAACGCAGGCTTCGACAGCTGCTACAAGGCATGCGTTTCCGCGCCCCGCGGAGTGGCAAGTTTTGAGCACTGACTTACACTGCGATACACCCAATGCGAACGAATGAATGTTCAACAGATCGATAGGTTCCATGGCAATCCGGGGATCACGTCATGATCTGGGTGAAGCCAACATGAAAACGGTCACGACCCTTTTCACCTGTCTGCTCGCTGCCAGCGTTTGCGCGGCGACGAGCACCTGCGCAAATGCTGCGTCGTTCAAGACCAGCTTCGACTGCGCCACGGCAAGGCCATCCGTCGAAAACCTTATCTGTCGCGATTCGCAACTGGCGCAGATGGATATCGAATTGACGCGTCTTTATCGCCTGGCGCTCACGGATGAACGTTCAGTACCGCGGCCAGACAAAGTCTTGATCGACCAGCAGTTCTGGATCGACTCCCGTAATCAGTGTGCGTCCACGTCTGAACCCAAGGCGTGCACGATCCGAAGTTATGCCGAGCGCGCGCACCAGCTACGCCAAGGCTCGGCCATTGTGAGAACCAAGGATCCAGACAGGCTCACCGAAGGCCCCCTGGCTTTTCGTTGTACAGGGTTTAACGCACTGATTGCCGCCACCTTCTTTAACACGCAGCCAGGTGTCGTGTACCTGAAATGGGCGAACACCTCGATCACCCTGAGCCAGGTGCCGAGTGATTCGGGAACCCAATACACTGGCAAGGATTCCCAGGGGAACTATCGCTTCTGGCAAGACGGCAACGGGGTCATTTTCCAGAAGCCAGGTTCAGGGGCGATGAGTTGTACGGCTGAGCCGGTCAGCTGATTTCTCTGGGGCCCTCTCTCACGTACTCGGCGATTTATGCCACGGATACCCTTTCGCACTGAGTTCAAAGGCGTAATCGAACAAGCGCTTCATGTACTCGCCATCAAATCTGTGATTGCGAGAAATATCAAAGTCGGAGCCGATGTACGCCAGATTGAAGTCCGCCCCATCCTGCTGTGCAATTCGGTAAATTCGATCCAGATCGCTGATCCCCTGACTCTGGATCAATGCGCTGATGGCGCGACCGCCGATGCTCAAGGTGCGGCGCTTGGTTCCGGACCACTGCAACTCCAGTTTGCCGTTGCGAATGACATAGAAATGCCGTTCATCACGCAAACGCGCACCGGTCACACGGTTCAGCGCCATCACGGTGCCGGGTGGGTAAAGGAACACCTGAGTCAGGACGCCTCCGTCCACGTGCATTTCCTGAAACTGTTGGCCGTCAACCTCCACATCGATCATGACGGGTGAAACGGCGCCGGGAATACTCATCGACGCGATCATGATGTTGCGAAACAGGTCGAGCGCGCCCGGTGCCTGGCTGGAGGCAATAGCGCCCATGTTCCAGGTGACCGGGCGTCCAGAATCAAGGTCGGTGGTGCCGATCATCAGAAGACGTCCTTTGGCGTATTCCGACGCGATCGCCGCAAGAACCTCGGCAGTGATGTGCTGTGCAATGAGCCGCGACAGAGGCTTGCTGTGCGCGATACCGTCGCTGGCAAGACGGGTCAGCACATTGCGCGCATGGAAAATGTCTTTTGGACCGACTGCGTTGCAGATACCCAGAATGACACCGTCGTACTGGGGCCCCAGGTAGGCAAACGGGGCGACCAGGGCGCCAGCGCTAATGCCGGTGACGACTTTGAACACAGGTCGAGTCCCATGCAGGGTCCATCCCGCAATGATGCCCCCCGCGAATGTGCCTGCATCGCCGCCCCCCGAAACGGCCAACATGCTTGCCAGCGGCAGGGTGTCATTGGGCATCCCTGCGCTGGCGAGCGCCTCAGCCTCTCGAAGGTTGGCCTGACTCACATCCCGAATGAACGGCGTCAGATCCTGGTCCAGCCAGTAGCGAGCATCTGGAATGCCAGGGATGAGCGCTTTTTCCGTTAACGTTGGCGGCACCGCATCTCGGCGTTGCAGGCACGCTTGACGCAACATGTTCAGCGTTGAGGCGCTAGGTCTGAGCAGGAATGTTTTCACAACGCCGCCTCCGGCCCCTGCAATCGACAAAGAACGCGCTCAATGTAACGGCAAGACGCCTTGCCGATCACGCACGCTCCACACACCCATGACTACGTTCTCAATCAGGCGCCGGTCTTCTGAAGACCAGCAGTTTGCCGGTGGCTCGCTGCACGACCTTGTCGTTTTGATTGAGTGTTTCCATGAACAGGGTCACCACACCCCGGTCTGGTTTGGTGCTGGATGGATCGATGGCCTGCACGGTGCATTGCAAACGCAACAGATCGTCCGGGTAGGTCGGCGTCGGCCAGCTCAATTCGATGCCCAGGCCGATGATCCCGTCGGCCAATGGCACGCTTTCCACCAGCAGCTTCATGGTCAAGGCTGCGGTGTTCCAGCCACTGGCTGCCAGACCACGGAACAGGCTCAGCTCGGCGGCTTCAGGATCGAGGTGAAACGGTTGCGGGTCGAACTCCTGAGCAAAGGCCAGCATCGACGCTCGATGGACACGCAAGCTGTCGCTTTCGAACTGCTGACCCAGGCTCAGGTCATCGAGGTAGAGTTTTTCCCAGGAATGGATGGTCATGATTCAACCCTCTCTAGGCGTAGCGGATGTCGCTGAGGTCGATAGCCACCCTCAAGACATCCTTGTCTGGCTGCCCGTCTGCTTCAACGGAGTCATGGACATACTGCGCGGCAGGCGGGCCGCCACTCACGTCCACGTCGTAGTCGTGTCGACGAAGCAGGAAGTCCTCGCCGAAGTAGAAATCCTGCACCGCGCAGTGAGTGGCGATGTTCTCGGGAAAGGCCGTCCGTTGATCAGGCCCACCGAATGGCATCACCGAAGCGCGCTGTTGATGCAGCCAAACGGTCATCTGGCGGGGCGCACTGTCCTGCGTCAGCCCTTTCATGCCCCACAGCGAGCCGCCGGTCACGAGCGTGGCGCGAACTTTACTGAAGTGGTTCCAGCGTTCCAGACCACCATGGGCGATCAGCACCTGGTCCAGCAGTGGATGATTCTGTGCAGTCATGGCGGCAGCCCTGCTCGTCAGGACGAGTGGCCTGAACACCTTTCATGCTAGCGCAAGCCCGGCCAGTCATAACATCGGCGGGACGTCCGGTCTGTTCTGCGGCTGATCTTCCACCCATTGCCAAAACAACTGATAGCCGACCGCAAGCACCACCGGGCCGATGAACAGCCCGAGGATGCCACTGGTGACCATGCCGCCGAGGGCACCGATCAACACCACCGGCATCGGCACATCGACACCGCGCCCCAGCAGCAAAGGCTTGAGTACGTTATCCACCAGGCCGGCAACGAACACATAGATGGCGAAGATGATGGTCGCCGTGCTGGCCCCCTCGGTGGCGAACACAAAGGCAATCACGGGCAGCGTAATCAGCGTCGCCGGCAATTGCATGATGCCGAGCAGCAGCACCGCCAAGGCAAGCAGCCCGGCACCGGGGACGCCCATGAGCACGAATCCGATCCCCACCAGCAGCATCTGGATGAAGGCGATGCCGACCACCCCCAGCGCGACCGCACGGATCGTTGCGGTACACAGTTCGGCGATTTTCGGTCCCTTGCCCGGATCGCTGACGCGGGTCGCGATCTGTACCGCGCTGCGCCTGCCGCTCTCGCCATAGGCCATGAAGATGCCGGCGATGATCAATGCAAAGATAAAGGTGAGGAACCCCATGCCGACGCCGGCCAGTTTGCCCAGGAAACTCACGCTGAAATGTTTTATCTGCGGCAGGTACTTCGCTGCCAGGTCGGGAAGATCGGTTGAGGCCTGCAGCCATACAGCCGAGACTGACTTGCCCACTAACGGCCAGTCAGCGACTGAGTCAGCGGGTGGCGGAATATGGAAGTTGCCGTCCTTGACGGTGGTCATGGCATGCGCGACCGAATCGGCAATCGAGGTGACCAACAGATAGATCGGCACCATGAGCACTACGATAGCAATCAGCACAATCAGCGTCGCAATGTGGCCGTCTTTCTGAGCCAGCGGCCCCTTGAGCCGTTCTTGCAGCGGATAAAGGGTGATCGCCAGGATCAGCGACCACAGCATGAGGTCGCGGAACGGGCTGAAGATCTCAAAGCAGAACAGCACCAGTACGGCAATCAGTCCGGCACGGATCAAAACATCGAGCAGACTGCGTGTGAACGCCTTCTCGGAACTGGATGTGGGCACCATTGCTGCCTCCTTGCAGATCGCGGCAGAGGTATGGGATCGGTTAGCCCAGCATAGACGTTCAGTTGGATAAGTGACTGGATGGGTTGAAAGCGAAGCGTTGATTGGGTGATTCTGGATTTTGTGCCTGGCTCAGGATCCACCCCTCACCCCAGCCCTCTCCCCATGTTTGTACCGGACACATGGTGGACACATGTTCGGGGACATGGTGGACGTCTTCAAAGCCGCTTTCCTGATACAACGGTCTGCAAGCTCAAGTCAATTTTGGCAATGCGATGTCTGCTCCAATAGATGTCGTAGATGCCATCCTCGGTCGTTTCTCTGATGGCTATGTGCTCGCCGATGAAGGCCTTTCCAATCGCATACTTGCGGCTTTTCCAGTACATCTCGCCATTGGCCTGAACCTTTCTGATCAAATCCCCTTCGGCGTACTCCAGTGCTTGCCGATGCTCCTGGTATTCACGAGGACTACAGCTGTAGCGAGTCGCTGGAACCTCCATTTCCAATGCTTGATGGGGGCGTTTCTGGTTGTAGATATCGCGCCAGATATCGAAGGCGTTCTGTGCCCCAAGCAGGTCGATGAAGCACTGACCTTGCAAAACTTCAGCCTTGAGGCTGCGGTGAAAACGCTCAAGCTTGCCCTGAGTCTGCGGGTGATAAGGCCTGGAGTGGCCCACTCGGATGCCCTGGCTCATCAGCCAGACCTCTAACGCGGTATAAACCCCGCTCTGATCGCCCCACGGTGCACCGTTATCCATGGTCATGCGCATCGGCAAGCCGTAGCGCCGAAACACGTGGATAAGCTGCTCCTGCACGGTCTGACGCTGCTCGTTGCCACAGGCCGCGATGCACAGCGAGAACCGCGAATGGTCGTCCAATACCGTCAAGGGATGGCAGCGACCATGGCGCATGCCGACATGTCCCTTGAAGTCCATCTGCCAAAGATCGTTGGGGGCTTCATGCTCAAATCGGATAAAGGGTTTGGTATTTGCCGCCTGCGGGTCGATTCGCGAATTACGCTGCAAAATCGCATGCACCGTGCTGACGGCGGGCATCAAATACCCCTCATCCTCCAGATTGCGTTTGAGCTTGCGGGCGCCCCAGGCCGTGTGCTCCACCCCCAAGGCCAGAATCTGCTTTTCAACCGTATCAGCGCAGCGTTTGGGTGAATGTTTTGGGCGCCGAGACTGGTCGTGCAAGCCGTCTGCACCAGAGGTTTCGAACCGGCCAAGCCATTTGTATCCGGTGCTTGGGCTGATATGAAAGCGTCGGCAGAGTTGTCGGATATTGGCCCCTTCTTGCCGAGCTAACAGTACAAATTCGGAACGAAGCTGCATGGTGGACACCTCTTCCCAAGACACAAACCATCTCCTTTCAGATGAGCAATGTGTCTATTTAAAAGTGTCCACCATGTCTCCGAACACCTGTCCACCATGTGTCCGGTACAAACACCCCACAGGGGGGAGGGGGAAAGGGGGCAGATCTCCATATGCTTCTATACCTGAGTTCGACTCGGGCTTTCAGGTCGATGTAACTCTAAGAACAACTCGGTCAGTCCCCTCTACCCTCTGGGGCGGTCCGACGTTTCGGGAGGGTTAGGGTGAGGGGTGGATTCATCTGACACCCCTGTTACCCCTGCGCGCATCACCGCAGTTTCAGCGGATCGACCAGTTCAGCGGCGATGGCCATGCCCACCAGATCCGGCAAGGTATTGGCCTGCATGCGTTTCATCACCCGCGAGCGATACAGGTCGACGGTTTTTGCGCTCACGCCCAGTTGCTCAGCGATCTCACGGGTGGTGTAACCCTGGACCAGCGGCAGCAAGACATCGCGCTCCCGTGGGGTCAGTGTCAGCAAGCGCGCCTGCAAGGCTTCGTGGCCCTGATTGCCTGAGCGGTTTACTGCGCAGTTACTGAGCGCCTGTTGCACGCTGTCCAGCAGCAATTGCTCGTTATAGGGCTTCTCGATGAAGTCATGGGCGCCCGCCTTGAAGGCGCGAACCACGATCGGCACATCCGCGTGCCCGCTGACGAAAATGATCGGCAGGTTCAGCTCACGTGTGCGCATTTCTTCCTGCACGTTCAAACCGCCCATGCCGGGCATGCGAACATCGAGCAGCACGCAGGCATCGAGCGTGGCATCACAAGCATTGAGAAACTCCACGCCACTGGTAAACGGCAAGGCCTTGAGCCCTACCGATTCCAATAACCAGACCGTTGAGTCGAGCATGCCTTGATCGTCGTCGACCACATACACCACGTGCTCCGTCACACCTGCCATTGCGTTATTCCTGTTGTTGTTTTGTTGGGCCGGCCAGCGGCAGGCGGCAGCACATCAGCAGCCCGACAGGTTGGCGTTGGGCCTGCAATTCGCCACCAAAACCTTCGATGATGCTGCGGCTCATGGACAAGCCAAGTCCCAGGCCATCGGCCTTGCTGGTATAGAACGGGGTAAATATCTGCTCCAGTTCGGGCTCGCTGACGCCTGGCCCCTGGTCTTGCACACTGATTTCCACGGTTGCACCACCGCCCTGCCCCGCAGCCATCACGATCAGCGAAGGTTGCCCAGGATGTTGTTCGCGGTTGGCGTCGATGGCATTGCGCAACAGATTGAGCAGCACCTGCTCCAGCAGCACCCGGTCGGCATAAATCGGCGGCAGATTATCCGGCAGGCAATCCTCGATTGTCACTTGGCAATTACTCGCTTCCCAGGCACACAAACGCACGGCCTCGCGGGCGACGTCGGCAAAATTCAGGGCCTGCATCCGGCGCTGTCCCTTGCGCAGAAACGCGCGCAAACGTCTGATCACTTCCGAGGCATGCGTGGCGTGGTGGGTAATGCGTTCCAGACCCTGCGCCACTCGGGCGGCAGCCTGGGGATTTGAATCCAGCGTCTGTAAATAGCGCTGGCTGGCATTTGCGTAATTGACCACCGCCGCCAACGGCTGGTTGATTTCGTGAGCGATGCCCGAGGCCAATTCACCCAGGGTAACCAACCGCGCGGTATGGGCCAGTTCGTCCTGATGGCGGCGCTGTTGCACTTCACGCAATTCACGCTCGGTCATGTCCCGCGCCACCAAGGAGTAATAGCGCTCGCCGCCGGCCGAACGGTGCGCCAGCAACACCAGCGATACCGGCACTGAAGTGCCGCCATCCGGTGGCTGTAATCGCGCATCGGTGCTCCAGACACCGTCGCGTTCGGCGCTGCTCCAGCCATCACGCTGCAGACGTGCCAGGTCGCTGCTGGCGAACAATTGCGCCAAGGCTGGCATCGGTTGTTGCTCGTCGATCCCGAGAATGCGCCGCGCCGCTGGGTTGAGATAAGTGACCTGCCCCTCGGGGTCGATGAACAACACCGGATCGGTGTTTGCCTCGACGACCTCCGCCAGGCGCCGCTTGTTCTCCTCGGCTTGCACCCGGGCGGTGATGTCCCGGGACACGCTGACCACTTCAACCACTGTCCCGGTGTAGGTCTCACGAATCGCCCGGCTCGCGGTTTCGAACCACAGGTAATGCCCGTCTCGATGACGAATGCGATAGGTCATTGTGTGATAACCGTCCTGCTCCAGGGCATCCCGCGCGCGCTGCACCAGGCTGGCCAGGTCCTGACCATGGAACAAGCCCTGGGCCATTTGCCCGCGCAACTCTTCCGGCCAGTAGCCGAGCAATGTCCAGGACGCGGGCGAGGCATCCAGAAAGCGTCCGTCCGGTGTGTGTCGGGAAATCAGGTCGGTGGTGTTCTCGATGATCAGCCGGTACAGCCGCCGTGCCGTGGCGGCTTCACGCTCGGCCAGCACTTGTGCCGTGGCATCGCGGCAACGGGCGAGCACACGGTTGTCCTGGGGATCGGGGATAAACGTCCAGATCAGGATCTGCGCTTCGAACTGGGCTTCGACCCCGTCGATGGCGCGTTGCTGGTCGAGGCAGGCACGGACCAGCACCCGGTGATTGACCGGCAGAAAACCCAGCACATCAGTCAGCGGCTTTTCGGCGAGCAGTGCCAACAGCGCGGCATTGAATTCCAGCGGCCGGCCCTGCGCATCGAGCAAAAGACTCGGCTGTGGATCGTGACCCAACAGCGGCGAGCCGCGCAGCATACCGTTGACGCTGCTCAGCAAGGTCGTCAGCAAGTCCTGCACCCAACCCAGCCAATCAAGACTCACGCCCTCGCACACTTCCACCAGCAACAACCCCGGCTGCCCCGGTTGCAAAGCCAGATCAAACACCTGGCCATGGCTGATAGCCGCCCGACGCAGTCGCCCGGCCAACCAGCAATCGAGTTGACGTACTTGAGCCAGGTCCAGTCGCCCCGCCTCGACCAGCCGATCAAACAGCCGCTGATCGCTGGCCAGCGAAGGGTCGCCCAGCCCCGGTGGAAAATGCTGGGCGGCGCCCTCGTGGCTGTAAATCCGCGCATTGGCTTGCCAACTCAGGTAAACCGCCCGGCGCACCTCGGGGCAATCCTGCAGCGCACGGCACAACGCATCGGCCCGGGCGGCCAGTGACACACCCTCGCGCTGCAGGCGCAACCAGCTGTGCAATCGAACGGGAGTCAGGGTCATCAAAGGTCCGCTTCGTTGGGGAAGCCAAGGATATACCGGCCTTGGCGGTGTGACTGCATTCATTTTGGATCTGTCAGAAGCAAATATAGTACATATCCTATATGACGTAGGTTGTACTTCCATATAGGTGGCTGAATGTTATATAAAGCAAGCCGGACATAAAAGGTGCCCTCAGCGGCAACGCTGCAAGGGTCACCTATAGAGCTAACAATCAGCCACCGAGTAACCGTACATGTCGATCTATGAACAAGGGCTAGGCCCTGCGGCTGTCAATCATATTGCCTTGTCTCCGCTCAGCTTCATCGAGCGCACCGCCAGCGTTTACCCCAACTACCCCGCCGTCATCCATGGTTCTATTCGCCGCACCTGGGCGCAGACCTACACCCGCTGCCGCCGTCTGGCTTCGGCGCTGGCCGGTCGCGGCATCGGCAAGAACGACACGGTGGCGGTGATGCTGCCCAACATTCCGGAGATGCTTGAAGTGCATTTCGGCGTGCCGATGATCGGCGCGGTGCTCAACCCGCTCAACGTGCGTCTGGATGCCGAAGCCATTGCCTTCATGCTGCAGCATGGCGAAGCCAAGGTGCTGATTACCGACCGCGAGTTCCATGATGTGATTCACGCGGCGATCGGCATGCTCGATCACCCGCCACTGGTCATCGACGTTAATGATCCGGAATACGGCGAAGGCCAGGCAGTTAGCGATCTGGACTATGAAGCGCTGCTGGCCGAAGGCGATCCGGCATACGCCTGGCAATGGCCGACGAACGAATGGGACGCCATTTCGCTGAATTACACCTCAGGCACCACCGGCAACCCCAAAGGCGTGGTTTACCACCATCGCGGTGCTTATCTGAACTCATTGGGCAACCAGATGACCTGGGCCATGGGCAACCACCCGGTGTACCTCTGGACCCTGCCGATGTTCCATTGCAACGGTTGGTGCTACCCGTGGATCATCACTGCCATGGCCGGTGTGCATGTGTTCCTGCGCCGTGTCGATCCACAAAAAATCCTCACGCTGATCCGCGAGCATCAGGTCACCCATCTGTGCGCCGCGCCGATTGTGCTCAATGCCTTGGTCAACATGCCGGCATCGGCTAAAGCGGCGATCGATCACCCGGTCAACGCGATGGTCGCCGGTGCCGCGCCACCGGCCAAAGTGATCGGTGCCGTGGAAGAAATGGGCATCAAGGTTACCCACGTGTATGGCCTGACCGAAACCTATGGTCCGGTGACGCTCTGCGCCTGGCATGCCGAATGGGATGAGTTGCCGCTGGACGAACGGGCGCAAATCAAATCCCGTCAGGGCGTGCGCTATCCGACACTCGAAGGCGTAATGGTCGGCGACTCGAAGACACTGGAGCCGACCCCGCGGGATGGTCAGACCATCGGTGAGATCTTCATGCGCGGCAACACCGTGATGAAGGGCTACCTGAAGAACCCGACCGCTACGGCCGAAGCGTTCGAAGGCGGCTGGTTCCACACCGGCGACCTGGCGGTGTGTCATCCCAACGGTTACGTCGAGATCAAGGACCGACTCAAGGACATCATTATTTCCGGCGGCGAGAACATTTCAACCATCGAACTGGAAGGTGTGCTCTATCGCCATCCAGCCGTCATGGAAGCGGCCGTCGTCGCCCGTCCCGATGAGAAGTGGGGCGAAACGCCCTGCGCTTTTATCACATTGAAGGCTGATCACCAGGACGTTCGCGAGGCCGACATCATCAGTTTCTGCCGCGAACACCTGGCCGGTTTCAAAGTCCCGCGCACGGTGGTTTTCACCCTGCTGCCGAAGACTTCAACCGGCAAGATCCAGAAGTACGTTCTGCGCGACAGGGCCAAAGCGCTCTAACCGAATCGACGTTGTACCCGTCAAGCGGCCGGTGAATTTACTGGCCGCTTCGGGCTCGTGCAGGCCGGATTCGGCGCTGCCCTGCCCTTAAATACCCAAAGCATCGATAACAACAACAAGATGGAGCCACCCATGATCGACATCCATTCAACCGATACCCAACGCTGTGAACGCATTCGGTCCAACCCGAAATTCATTCAATTGGTGAGCAGCCGTTCGCGCCTGGCCTGGTCACTCAGTGCTGCGGTGCTGGGTACTTATTACGCGTTCATGCTGGTGGTGGCGTTTGCCCCGCAGTGGCTGCATGCGCCGCTCGCCGAGCATCGGATGTTGACCCTGGGCATGCCGGTTGGCGCGGCGATCATCATTTTTTCCTGGTTACTGACCGGTTGGTACGTCTACAGCGCCAACACGCGTTTCGATGCACTGGGCGCCGCCATTCTCGAGGAGAGCAAGTAATGAACCTGCTCCGTAAACTTCTCCTCGCCACTGTCGGACTATTGCCGGCCTCCGTTGTACTGGCTGCACCCGCGTTGGGTGCGGTGGAAAAACAACCGCTCAACCTGCATGCGATCGGCATGTTCTTCGTCTTCGTGCTGGGCACGCTGGCCATCACCTGGTGGGCGGCGCGGCAAACCAAATCCACGTCTGACTTCTATACCGCGGGCGGTGGCATCACCGGGTTCCAGAACGGTCTGGCGATTGCCGGTGACTACATGTCCGCCGCCACGCTGCTGGGGCTGTCCAGCCTGGTATTCGCCAAGGGGTACGACGGCTTCATCTATACCATCGGCTTCTTCGTCGGCTGGCCGATTATCACTTTCCTGATGGCCGAGCGTCTGCGCAACCTGGGGCGCTACACCTTTGCCGACATCGTGTCCTATCGACTGGACCAGAACAAAGTGCGGATCTTCGCCGCGTTTGGTTCGTTGACGGTGGTGTGCTGCTACCTGATCGTGCAGATGGTCGGTGCGGGTCAGTTGATCAAATTGCTGTTCGGCCTCGACTACCCGGTTGCGGTGGTGATCGTCGGCGCGCTGATGCTGGTGTATGTGATCTTCGGCGGCATGATCGCCACCACTTGGGTGCAGATCATCAAAGCTGTGTTGCTGCTTGCCGGCGGCACGACCCTGGCGTTGATGGCCATGTCGCAATTCGGTTTCAGCTACGAAACCTTGGCCACCAAAGCCGTCGAAGCCCATGCCAGCGGCTGGAACATCATGGGCCCCGGCTCAATGCTCGCCGACCCGATCAACACCGCTTCGATGTCGCTGGGCCTGGTGTTCGGGATTGCCGGTCTGCCGCACATTCTGATGCGTTTCTTCACCGTGCCTAACGCCAAGGAAGCGCGTAAATCGGTGTTCTACGCCACGGGTTTCATCGGTTTCTTCTTCCTTGTGGTTTGCACCCTGGGCTTTGCCGCGATGGTGATCATCGGCACCGACCCGCAGTACTACGTTAATGGTGAAGTCGGCGGCGCCTTGATTGGCGGCGGCAATATGGTCGCGATGCACCTGGCCAAAGCGGTCGGTGGCAACCTGTTCTTCGGTTTCCTCTCGGCCGTGGCCTTCGCCACCATTCTTGCGGTGGTCTCCGGGCTGGCCCTGGCCGGTGCTTCGGCGATTTCCCACGATCTCTACGCCACGGTGTTCAAGAAGGGCAAAGCCAGCCAGAAACAGGAAATGCGCGTGACCCGCATGGCCACCGTGGGCCTTGGCATCATCGCGATTCTGCTGGGCATTCTGTTCGAGAAGATGAACGTCGCGTTCCTGGTGGGCCTGACCTTCGGCATCGCCGCGTCGACCAACTTCCCGGTGCTGATCATGGCCATGTACTGGAAAGGCCTGACCACCAAAGGCGCGATCATCGGTGGTTTTGCCGGCCTGATCTGTGCGCTGGTGCTGGTGATCCTCTCGCCAGCCGTCTGGGTCACCGTGCTCGGCCATGCTCACGCGATCTTCCCGTACGACCACCCGGCGCTGTTCTCCATGCCGCTGGCGTTCTTCGTGATCGTCGCGGTGTCGAAACTCGACCGCAGCGTGCGGGCCGACAAGGAACGTGATGCTTACGCCGACCAGTTCGTTCGCGCCCAGACCGGCCTCGGTGCCGCCAGCGCTTCCGCTCATTGATTGAAAGGGCACGGCCTGCTCAAGCGGCGCCGTGCCCATCGCACAACCTTTTGAGGTTCACGTTATGCCCGAATTCAACGCCCCGCTGCGCGACATGCGCTTTGTGCTGCATGAAGTGTTCGACGCCCCGGCCCTGTGGGCACGCCTGCCAGCCCTGGCCGACAGTGTCGACGCCGCCACCGCTGATGCCATTCTTGAGGAGGCGGCCAAAGTCACCTCGCACCTGATTGCGCCATTGAATCGCAGCGGCGACGAGGAAGGCGCCCAGTGGGTCGATGGCCAGGTCAGCACGCCAATCGGTTTCAAACAGGCTTATGCCACCTACATCGAAGGCGGCTGGGTGGGCCTTTCCGGTAACGCCGATTTCGGCGGCATGGGCATGCCGAAGATGCTCGCCGTGCAGTTCGAAGAAATGCTCTACGGCGCCAATTCCAGCTTCGCGCTGTATTCGGCGTTGAGTTCCGGTGCCTGCCTGGCGCTGGATGCCCACGCCAGCGACACCCTGAAAAACCTCTACCTGCCGCCGATGTACGAAGGCCGCTGGGCCGGTTCCATGTGCCTGACCGAAGCCCACGCCGGCACCGATCTGGGAATTATCCGCACCCGCGCCGAACCACAGGTCGACGGCAGTTTCAGCATCACCGGCAGCAAGATCTTCATCACCGGTGGCGATCAGGACCTGACCGAAAACATTGTCCATCTGGTGCTGGCCAAACTGCCGGACGCACCGGCGGGGCCGAAAGGCATCTCACTGTTCGTCGTGCCCAAAGTACTGGTCAATGCCGACGGTTCCATCGGCGATGCCAACGCCGTGAGTTGCGGTTCCATCGAACACAAGATGGGCATCAAAGCCTCGGCCACCTGCGTGATGAACTTCGACGGCGCCAGCGGTTGGTTGGTCGGCGAAGCCAACAAAGGCTTGGCAGCGATGTTCACCATGATGAACTACGAGCGCTTGTCCATCGGCATTCAGGGCATTGGCTGCGCCGAAGCGTCCTATCAGAGCGCCGTCGCTTATGCCCGCGAACGTGTGCAGAGCCGCGCGCCGAGCGGTGCCATCGCCCCAGACAAAGTGGCCGACCCGATCATCGTCCACCCCGATGTGCGCCGCATGCTGCTGAGCATGAAAGCCATGACTGAAGGTGGCCGCGCGTTTGCCAGTTACGTCGGGCAGCAACTGGACCTGGCGAAGTTTTCCGATGACGCCAAGGAACGCGACAGCGCGCAAACCCTGGTCGCGCTGCTCACGCCGGTAGCCAAGGCGTTTTTCACCGACACCGGCCTCGAAAGCTGCATCAACGGCCAGCAAGTGTTTGGTGGCCATGGCTACATCCGCGAGTGGGGCCAGGAACAATTGGTCCGTGACGTGCGCATCGCGCAGATCTACGAAGGCACCAACGGCATTCAGGCTCTGGACCTGCTCGGACGCAAAGTGCTCGCCGACAAGGGCTTCGCGCTGCGCCAGTTCACCGCTGAGATCCGTCATTTCGCCCATCAGCCTGACGCGCCCTACTCCGCTCAACTGTTCGATGCCGTGCAGCGTCTGGAAGACCTGAGCGACTGGCTGCAGGATCAAGCCGCGACCAATCGCAACGAAGTCGGCGCCGCGTCGGTGGAGTATTTGCACTTGTTCGGTTACGTCGCCTACGCCTGGCTTTGGGCGCGCATGGCACAGGTTGCCAAGCAAAAGCTGCACGAAGACGAAGGGTTTTATGGCGCGAAAATCGCCACCGCCGACTTCTATATCCACCGCCTGCTGCCGCGCATTTTGAGTCTGGAGCAATCCATCCGCGCGGGCAGTGCCTCGTTGTTTGGCCTGAGCGCCGAACAGTTCTAACGATTGAACCGCACGCGGCGCCACGCTCCTATCTTTTTGGCGTTCGCGTTTTTTATTGATAAGCCCTCGCCCACCTGGCGAGGGCCGCGGGACCTGTCTTTCCATAATAAAAACAAAGGGGCTTCACCATGGACCGCAACACCCGCACCCGCGCTACCCGACTGTTGCTGGCCGGCGGCGTCATCATCAGTCTCTCGGCCCCCGCCGCTGCCGACTTTGTCAAAGACAGCAAGGCCAGCCTTGAGCTGCGCAACTTCTATTTCAACCGTGACTATCGCCAGAACAACGCAGCCCAATCCAAACAAGAGGAATGGGCCCAGGGCTTCCTGCTGCGCTATGAATCGGGCTTCACCGAAGGTTTGATCGGTGTCGGCTTCGATGCCATCGGCCTGGTCGGCGCCAAGCTCGATTCCAGCCCTGATCGCGCAGGCTCCGGTTTGCTCAAACGTCACCGCGACACAAGCAAAGGTGCGCAGGACGAGTACGGTGAACTGGGCCTGACCGCCAAAGTACGTGCCTCAAAAAGCACGCTGAAACTCGGCACGCTGCTGCCGAAACTGCCCACGTTATTGGCCAACGATTCACGGCTGTTGCCACAAACCTTCAAGGGCGGTCAGTTGACCTCGCTGGAAATCGAAGGCCTGACCGTGGATGCCGGGCGACTGACGCAAGTCAATCAGCGCGACTCCTCGGACTACGAGGACATGGGCATCACCCGAACCGGCGCCAAGGGCATCACCACACGTCATCTCGATAGCGACCGCTTCGATTTCGCCAGCCTGAACTACAAATGGACCAGCAACCTCGCCACTGGCTACAGCTACGGTCACCTCGACAACTTCTACAGCCAGCACCTGGTCAACCTGACCTACGTGTTGCCAGTCACAACCGGCCAGTCGCTGAAAACGGATCTGCGCTTCGCCCGCTCCACGGATGATGGCGGCAGTAATGTCGATAACAATGCCATCGGCGCGATGTTCACCTACAACCTTGGCGGGCATGCGTTGGGCCTGGGTTATCAAGGCATGAGCGGCGACACCGGTTACGCCTACGTCAACGGCACCGATGCTTTCCTGGTGAACTTCGTGCAGATCGGCGACTTCGCCAGCAAGGACGAAAAGTCCTGGCAGGCGCGTTACGACTACAACTTTGCGGCCATCGGTGTTCCGGGCCTGACCTTCATGACCCGCTACCTCACCGGCGACAATATCGATCTGGGCAACAACCGCCCGGAAGGCAAGGAATGGGAACGTGATACCGACATCGGCTATGTCGTGCAGAGCGGGCCGCTGAAGAATGTCGGGGTGAAATGGCGTAACGCGACGGTGCGCTCGACCAACTTCGGCAACGATCTGGATGAAAACCGCCTGATCGTCAGCTACACCCTGCCGATCTGGTAAGCACCGCAATGATCGTTCCCATGCTCTGCGTGAGAACGATCGGTACGTTAAGCGTGGGAACGATCATCCGCGACAGTGGCCATAGTAGGATAAGATGCCTGCAAACCAGGCCCGCCGCGAGACGCCCGCATGACAGATACCACTCCCCGCCTGATCAAGAAGTACCCCAACCGCCGACTGTATGACACCCACACCAGCAGTCATTTGACGCTGGCGGACATACGCCAGTTGGTGGTCGACAAAATTGCCTTTCAGGTGGTCGATGCCAAGAGTGGCGAGGATCTGACGCGCAGCATCCTGCTGCAAGTGATTCTGGAAGCCGAAAGCGGCGGTGAGCCCATCTTCACCACCGAAATGCTGATGGGGATTATCCAGTTCTACGGCCCATATCAGGGCGTACTCGGCAGTTACCTGGACAAGAGCATCCAGACTGTGATCGACGTCCAGTCCCAGACTGGCGCGCAGTCGTCCGAGGCCTGGAGCGACTTCATGCATCAACAGGCCCCGGTGATGCAGGACCTGATGCGCCAGTATGTCGACCAGTCGAAGGCGTTGTATCTCAATACCCAGAACCTGTTTGGCATGTTCGGCGGCAAGCCAGACGCTGATGGTGGAAAGAAAAAAGACGGTGAATGAAGTCCACCCGAGTCATTGACAGTCGCGCGACGTCTACTAGGCTCACAGTCATCCTGCCTCCCCCACTGAACCACGGCACCTGAACGCAAGGCTTGGTGAAGTCGTCAATCTTTAGCGCCTGTTCGCAGCTGTTCGAATGCAGTCCTCAAGCAATCGTCAGTGCAACGGGCTAACGCTCTTTCGCGCGCATCAATACTGAATGCGTAACGCGAATGACCAGGCACTTTCCACCTGCACTTTCAGATTGGGAGGCAGTCGTGCACAAAGTCTTGAAGCTCGTCAGCTATGCAGTGCTCGTGCTGATGGCCAGCGCGGTCGTCTATGCCGGCGTGATCGGCATCACCTATTGGACCGGTATCGGCGTATAGGGAGTTCGCAATGAACAAACGCCAGACTCGCTCATTCGCGCTGATATCGACGGCGATCGCCGCTGTGGTGTTTCTGGGCATGACGGTTGATAGTCACCGGCAGTTCCCCACACTGACCAATGCCCAGCAAATCACGCCGCAGGTGACTCGCGGCAAGGATGTCTGGCATCAATACAATTGCATCAATTGCCACACCCTGTTCGGCGAGGGTGCTTACTACGCCCCGGACCTGACGAAAATCACCCAGCAACGCGGCGCCCCGTATCTCACTGCGTTCCTCAAAGACCCCTCAAAGTTCTATGACGAGAAACGCCATCGTCGTCTGATGCCGAACCTGAAACTCGGCGACGAGGAAATCGCCGATTTGATCGCCTTCCTCGACTGGGTGAGCAAGGTCGACAATCAAGGCTGGCCGCCGCGCCCTATTCTGGTAACCGGTGCGTCGATCCCCGGCATGGACCTCACTGTGGCCCAGCAGAATGCCACTGGCGGCGACCAACCACCCCCCGCCGCCCGCCCGGTGTCCGGCAAGGAAGACCCGATCGCCCTGGGCGAGGCGCTGTTTCGAACAACCGCCACCCCGGTGTGCAGCGCTTGCCACTCGATTGCGCCGGGCGTCAACCTCGCCGGGCCATCACTGGCCGGGTTGGCCAGTCGGGCCAAGCAGGTCATCGCCTCGCCTGACTACAAGGGCAAGGCCAAGGACGCCGAAGGCTTCATCCGCGAATCCATCGTCACGCCGAGTGTCTACCTGCATCCGGGCGACATGTTTTCCGCCAACGGTATGTCCTTCATGCCGGACACCTTCGTCAAATCGCTAACGCCCGAACAGATCGATCAACTGGTCGCCTATCTGGCGTCGTTCCAGTAACCGCAGGGGATGACCATGCGCTACAGATCTCAATCCGTCGCCTACTGGTATTTCGCCGTTGCCATGGTGTTGTTTGGCCTGCAACTGGTCTTCGGCCTGCTCTCAGCGGCCAAATACCTCGGGCCGGATCCGCTGCTGAACCTCTTGCCATTCGATATCACCAAGTCCATTCACACCAATCTGTTGATCGTCTGGGTGCTCACCGGGTTCATGGGCGCGACCTACTGGATGGTACCGGACGAGTCCCGTGGCGAGCTGCACAGCACCAAACTGGCCTACATTCAGCTCGGGTTGTGGACGGCCATGGGTGTCACCGCCGTTCTTGGCTACCTGTTCGGATATGGCACCGGGAACAAGCTGCTCGAACAGCCGCTGCCCCACAAGATCGTGATCGTGATTTGCATGCTGATGTTCCTCTATAACATCGGCATGACGATCAAGAAGGCCGGGCGTTTCACCGCCACCGAGGGCGTCCTGCTGCTAGGCCTGGCCAGCGCCGCCGTGCTCTTTCTGCCAGCGCTGCTGCACTATGAAAATTACGTGGTATCGATCTATTACCGCTGGTGGACCATCCACCTGTGGGTCGAAGGTGTTTGGGAGATGATCCAGGGCGGCTTTCTTGCCTATCTGCTGATCCGGCTGTCCGGTGCTGATCGCGAGGTGATGGAGAAGTGGCTGTACGTCATCGTCGGACTGGTGTTCATTGCCGGCATTCTGGGCACGGCACACCATTATTACTGGATCGGCGTTCCTCATTACTGGCTGCCACTGGGCGGTTTTTTCAGTGCACTTGAGCCGATGGCGCTGATCGGCATGGCGATCTATGCCTACAACGCGATGCGCCGCTCCGGCCTCTCTCACCCCAACAAACTGGCCTTGCACTGGACCTTGGGCAGCGCGGTGTTCACCATGTTCGGCGCCGGTCTGCTGGGGTTGGCTCACACCTTCCCCGACGTCAACAAGTGGACCCATGGCACCCTGATTACCGCCATGCATGGCCATGCGGCCTTCTATGGCGCCTATGCCATGATTGTCCTGGCGATGATCACCTATGCGCTGCCCGGCATGACCCGTCGTCCGGTGGAGGAAAGCAGTATCGGTTACTGGGCGTTCTGGCTGCAGTTGGGGGGAATGTTCGGCATGACCCTATCATTTGCCACGGCGGGCATTGGTCAGGTGTACCTGGAGCGTATTCTCGGCCTGGGCTACCTGGACGTGCAGCTGAAAATTCAGGTGCACTTCCTGATGCTGGTAGCGACGGCGTCGATGTTCAGCCTGGGTGCCGGATTGTTCATCTTCGAATTTTTCCGCCATGCGCCGGACTTCAATGTCGATGAAGCCGATCCGGTCCTGGCCACACCTCAAGCCTCAGGCGCGGCGCTGTGATGGAACGTTCGCTGATGCACGCCGAACCCGCAGCGCCGCAAGCTGAACCCTATTACCAGCCCAGCGGCGACGAGGTGGCGATATTCGAGCAATGCCATGCGCAGCAACTGGCCGTTATGCTCAAAGGACCCACCGGTTGTGGCAAGACCCGTTTTGTCGAACACATGGCCTGGCGTCTAAAACGCCCGCTGATCACTGTTTCCTGCCATGACGATCTGAGTGCCAGCGACCTGGTCGGGCGTTTCCTGATCGGTCACCAGGGCACCCATTGGACGGAAGGCCCACTGACCCGAGCCGTACGCGAAGGCGCTATCTGTTACCTGGACGAAGTGGTCGAAGCGCGGCAAGACACGATTGTCGTCCTGCACCCGCTGACCGACCACCGACGGATTCTGCCGCTGGACAAAATCGGCGAGATCCTCGAAGCCTCACCACACTTTCAGCTGGTGGTGTCCTACAACCCCGGCTACCAACGAATACTCAAGGATTTGAAACCGAGTACCCGCCAACGCTTTGTGGCACTGGATTTTGACTTCCCACCGGCCGAGCGCGAAATCGCCATCGTCATCCATGAGGGTGGAGCCGACTACGCCACCGCGCACGCCCTGGTCACCCTCGCCCAACGGCTACGCGCCTTGCAGGACCGGGGCCTGGCGGAAGTCCCCAGCACTCGTCTGCTGATTGCCACGGCGCGACTGATTGCCCGCGGCATTGCTGCGCCCATCGCGTGCCGGGTCGCGTTGATCTCGCCGCTGTCCGATGATGCGGTGCTGGTCGCGGCCATGCGCGACCTCGTCGACCTGACTTTTATCTAGATGGCCGAAGCCGAGGACCTCATCACCGACGTCGCTCGCCACGCTACGGTGTATGCGCAGGCGTTGTGGCGTCGTCACCGGGCACCCTCGGACACCGCAAAAGTCGTCACCCTCGGGGATGTCGCACAACACCTCGATTTACTGATCAAGGCGGTGTTCAACACCCACTATCCGCTGCGTGTCGCGCAACCACCCTCGCCCCCCACGTTCCTGAAAAAGCTTTTGCTGCGTTATGAAAAGCCGTGTCGGCAAAACGCCGTCCCGGCGACCGATGGCGTGACGATATGGCTACCGGAGAACTTGGGCAGCCACGAGGGTCCGCTCACGCTGCAACGCTATAAAACCCTGGCCTTGCAACAGGCGATGCGTGCCCGACGAGGCAGTGCCAGCACCCTGTCAGCCCTCGACAACCCGATGCAGCGCAGCGTCTATCTACTTCTGGAAGCCTGGGCCGCCGATACGGATTTGGTGCGACTGTTGCCGGGGCTGGCGCCATCGATCCATGGCTTGCGCCAACATGCCCTGGCGACTCGCCCGTCACTTCACGCCTTTCCCAATCCGCGACAACCCCTGGAAAACTTCCTTCGTTTACTGCTGCACAGCGAATGCGGCACGCCTCTGGAAGGACTGGAGATACCCGCCAAAACGGCCGACTCGGTACAACAGTCAGAAACCCTTGCGCAACGTTTCCTGTCCATCGACGAACCGCACAAGCTGGGCGCTCATCTGTTGCTGCTCGATGCGTGGACCGGCGATCTGCGCGAACCGTCGTCGGGTCTGCAGGTGCAGCCCTTGCCCGGCGAAATCGACACCACCGATACCCTGCCCCGCAGCGCCCGCCTCGCACGTCAACCCACTGTGCGCGAAGCCTGTGCCGACGAGGACGACGATCAGGAACAAGGCCTGTGGATGGTGCAGCCCGCCGAACCGCTGGAAAAGGCCGAAGACCCCATGGGGATGCAGCGCCCTGTCGACCGGGATACTGACACCCCGGCGGCTGATTTCGCCGAGTCATTGGCCGAACTCAACGAAGCCCGACTGGTGATCACGGCAGGTCGGTCGAAAGAAGTGCTGCTGTCTGACAACCCGCCACAGACCCGCGCTCAGCACGGTGCACAGGATCTCGCCAGCAACGCAATCAGCTATCCCGAGTGGGATTACCGCCGCCAGGCCTACCGTGATCCGGGGTCGACCCTGCAACTGTGCCCCGCCCTGGAAGGCCCGCAGCAGTGGGTCGAGCGAACCCTTGACACTCACCGTCCGGTGCTCGATGCCATCCGCCGGCAATTCGAAAGTCTGCGGGCCCAACGCGTCAGGTTGCGCAAACAATGGGAGGGCGACGATATCGATCTGGAGGCGTATATCGACGGTTGCGCCGAGGCCCGCGCCGGCCTGAGCATGCCGCAGGCGCTGTATCAGACACAGCGCCGTGGCCGGCGCGACATGGCGATCATGTTGCTGATCGACGTCAGCGGCTCCACTGACAGCTGGCTGTCCTGCCATCGCCGGGTCATTGATGTCGAGCGCGAGGCGTTGCTGCTGGTCTGTCTGGCGCTGGAGAGTCTGGGCGAGCCTTATTGCGTGCTGGCGTTTTCCGGCGAAGGGCCGCAGCGGGTAACGATCCGCACCCTGAAAGCATTCGATGAGCGCTACAGCGATCAAGTCGGTCGGCGCATTGCCGCCCTCGAACCGGAACGCTATACCCGGGCCGGCGCCGCCCTGCGCCACGCCAGCACATTGCTGATGCGCGAAGCCGCCACGCACCGTCTCTTGTTACTGCTCTCCGACGGCAAGCCGAACGATGTTGATCAGTACGAAGGCCGCTATGGTGTGGAAGACATGCGTCAGGCCGTGATTGAAGCCAAGCTCCAAGGCATCTATCCCTTCTGTTTGACCATCGACCGCCAAGCAGCGAATTACCTGCCAGCGGTATTCGGCTCGCGGCAATACGCCTTGCTGCACAGACCCGAACTGTTGCCCGGTGTCCTGCTGGACTGGATCAGGCGACTGGTATCAGCGTGAACCCAGTCAGCCGGCACCGCCCTCGCCAAGGTCTTTCGCCGCACAAAAAAAATGGCGATGGGGAGTAAACCCATCGCCATTGGTGCCGCTGATCTAATGCGACTTACTTGTTACCGCTGGTAGCCTTGGCGCTTGCTTCTGGAGCCGCTTTGGTGGCCGTGGCAGTCGCTGCATCGAAACTGCTCTGAGCCACATCGGCAGCCTGTTTTACAGCTTTCTGTGCGCTTTCGAACACGGTACCGGCATTCGCCAGGCTCGACTTGAACGCTGCCACAACAGGCTCGGAGCCGGCCGGTGCATTCTTGCTGATGGCTTCAACGAACTCTTGCACCTGTTGGGTGCCCGCTTCGACCTGACTCGAGGTCAATTTGGCGATGTCCGACTGAGTACCCACGATCAGCGCTTGAACCTGACGATTGAACTCGGCCAGACGTTCGGTCTGCGCGCTCGGCTGGGTGAAAGAAGCCTGCAGCTCGGCGAAACCTTGTGGATCACGGACGGCCAGCAGCTTGCGAACACCTTCGAAGTGCTCTTCGGTGGAGTCGCGCAGTGCCTTGAACTGTAACTGGCTGAGCTGTTCAACGCTGGCGAAGACTTTGCCGCTGATTTGCTGCAAAAGATCGAGGTTGGCTTTCTGAGCGGTTTGCAGTTTTTCCGAATTGAAAAAAGACATGCTTGAATCTCCTGGTGCTGGAAGGCCCTGATGGACCTGAAGACGCGATAGCGATCTGGCCAGTCATCGCGTTAGCCTTGATATTGCAGTGCACAAAACCATTTGGCAACGTCTATTTTTTTGCGGTGCAAAATAAACTTTGCTCATGCCTACCCTATTCGCTATAAACTCCAGTCTGTCGAACGGCCAGCCTAGCTCTCTTTAACTAAAGGGTTCAGATGCGCAGGTTCCCATGCATAGCGTCAGGAGATCACGATGGGTCAGGAAGTTAATATTGCGCTGCAAGATGAAAAGCTCTCCGACCCCGTCGGCTTGTTCGAGCACCTGAATCATCTGCAACGCCTCAATACCCGTAACGTCCTCGACGCCGTGCAGAAGCGCCAGGCAAAAACCTTCGCGCCTTTAAGCCTTGGGCAACTTCGACAGCCAACGCCTGCTGACTGGCAGGAATACTTCACGGACCTCGGCCAACGCAGCGTGTTGTTCTGGGACACCTTGCGTCAGCGCGGCGACAACACCCTGGCCCACGAACGCGCCGGGTATCCGCTGCTGCTCAAGTTCAATCATGAAACGCTGGTCGCCGGTGAAGACCTCCCCCGCCCCGTCAATTACTCGCTGTTGCAAATCCTCGGCGGTCCCGGACAACAGATCGACAGCAAAAAACAGCCGGTGATCATCATTGACCCACGCGGCGGCCACGGCTCAGGGATCGGCGGTTTCAAACAGGATTCGGTCATCGGCGAAAGCCTGAGAGCCGGCCACCCCACCTACTTCGTCTCCTTCAGTCACTCGCCACGTCCTAGGCAAACCCTCGCCGATATCACAGAAGCCCAGGCGCGGTTCATCGAAGTCGTCAGCGCCCGACACCCCGACAGCACCAAACCCGTGGTAATCGGCAACTGTCAGGCGGGCTGGGCGTTAATGGGCCTCGCGGCCACCCGTCCGGAGCTGCCGGGGCTGATCATCGTCAATGGTGCGCCGTTGTCGTACTGGGCCGGCGTCAATGGCCGCAATCCGATGCGCTACACCGGCGGTTTGCTGGGTGGTGGCTGGATGGCACGCCTCGGTAGCGACCTCGGTAATGACCGTTTCGACGGCACCTGGCTGGTGAGCAATTTCGAAAACCTGGACCCGGCCAACACCTATTGGGGCAAGTACTACCACCTGTTCAGCGAAGTCGACAGCGAGGCCGCACGCTTTCTGGATTTCGAACGCTGGTGGGGCAGCCCGACCCTGCTCAATGGCGAAGAGATCGAGATGATTGTCGACGACCTGTTCATCGGCAATCGGCTGTCCGGTGGCCTCGGTCGCAAGAGCAGCGGGCTTGACCTCAAGCTGATCGAAGTGCCGGTGGTGGTGTTCTGCTCGTATGGCGACAACATCACCTCCCCGCAGCAGGCACTGGACTGGATCACCGACGTCTATCCCAGCGATCTCGCGTTGCAAAATGCCGGACGCACCATCGTTTACCTGCGACACGCGAGCATCGGTCACCTGGGCATCTTCGTGTCCGGTGAAGTGGCGCGGCGTGAACACCGTGAATTGCTCGGTGCGGTCGATGCGATCAATGCGCTGTCAGCCGGGCTGTATGAAATGCTGATCGAAGATCTGCCGGAGAATTCGGCGACGCCGTATGCCGTGCGTTTCGAACGCCGGCGTATCGCCGACATCCATGGCCAGGTGCAGCCGCCCCGTGATGACGATCGCGAATTTGCGCAGGTCCAGCGCGCGTCCGATATCAACAACAGTGTGTACGACGAATTCATACGCCCGTGGTTGCGCCAGCTGATCAACGAACCCGGCGCCGAACTGCTGCGCCGGGCGCACCCTTTCCATCAGCAGCAAGTGGCCTGGAGCAGTTTGAACCCGGCGCTGTGGTGGCTGGCAGGCAGTGCCGCCCAAGTGAGCAAGGATCGTCACCCCGCCAGCCAGAACAACCCGTTGCTGGTCTGGCAGGAACTGTTTTCCAACCAGGTGCAGGACGCCTTGAACGGCTATCGGGATCTGCGCGATGCGGCTCAGGAAATGTGTTTCTACGGCGTGTATGGCGTACTCAACAGCCTCACCGGCAATGCACCCGGGCGAAATCTTCAGGAACATGCCGAGCAGCACGACAAGGTTTTGATCGAGCGCTTGCAGGATGCCCTGCCCCTTGGCGGCCTGATGGAAGCCTTGATACGGATCCTGTTCCTGCTGGGCCGCGACAGCGACGAGCCGGGCAAGGAAAGTGTCGAAAAATTGATCCTGCAAATGCAGGTGCTGCTCCAGGACTACAGTGCCGAGCCGCTTGATTTGCGCGAAACCCTGCGCCTGCAAAAACTGCTGGTCGCCACCCACCCACAAGAAAGCCTGCTCAGCCTGCCCTTGATGCTTGCCGAGGTCGAAGAACGCCAGCAAGTGCTCGCGGCCGTCGCCAATTTACTGCCGGAACTGCTGACCAGCGGCGCAGACAACCCATTCTGGTGTGAACTGCACACGCTGCTCGACGTGCCGCTGCCGGGTTTCAGCCTGACCCAACCACCCGGTGAAGCCGAGGCCATCGAAGAGAAAGTCCCGGCGATAACCCCAGAGCCAATCAAACAGAAAACCCCTGCGGTAATCCCCGAGCCAATCAAGCAGAAAAACCCCGCAGCGATCCCTGACCCTATCGCCAAGATTGCGAGTCCAGCGGGCAAACCTGCCAAGGGCAAGAAAGGCGTAAAAAAACCTCCGGTGAAATAACGTTTAACGGTGAGGAGAACCGCGTCACACGGGCGCGGCTTCCTCGATTTCAAACGATTCATCGGCCCGATACTGACCGGGTGTCATGCCAAACCAGCGGCTACAGGCTTTGTTGAAACTGCTGTGGTCATGAAAACCAAGGAGATACGCGACATGTTTCATGTTGAAGCGAGAATTGCGCAAGTAGAATTCAGCCAATTGCCGGCGCACGGCATTCTGCACGTCCTTGAATTGCGTCCCGTCTTTTTCCAGGGTGCGTTGTAGCGTTCGCTTGCTGATGTTCAATGCGGCCGCGATCGACTCCATATCACACGACCCCTGGCCCTGACTCAAGCGCTTGGTAATGAGTGCCCGAATTCTGCCGACGATGGTGAAGCCATGCAGCGAAACCAATCGAGCTTCGGCAAAACTGTCATGCAGTACCGCCAGTTCTTCGTTAGCCATGCTCAGCGGACGCAGAAGCTCCTGCCCGTCAAACAGGATGCTGTCATAGGCAGCCCCAAAATGCAGGTCGCAGCCAAACAGCCTTTGATGCTCGGACGTGTCTTCAGGTTCGGGATAGGCGAACTCCACACTCAGCGGTTGCGGTAAGTTGCCTCCCGCCAGCCAACGGCAAAAACCCAGCAATGACGCCATGCCTGCATCCGAGTACTGCCGGGGTTTGACCGACCCCTTTTGCTGATGATCAAGCGCCGCCAGCCGATAATGCTGTTGCTCCGGCAAAAAGAAGAGG
This sequence comes from Pseudomonas sp. PMCC200344, assembly GCF_030053095.1. Classification (NCBI taxonomy): domain Bacteria; kingdom Pseudomonadati; phylum Pseudomonadota; class Gammaproteobacteria; order Pseudomonadales; family Pseudomonadaceae; genus Pseudomonas; species Pseudomonas sp. PMCC200344. The sequence goes on from NZ_CP125618.1 coordinate 3,063,500, forward strand.
CTGAATCCGGTACTGATCAAAGGGCTGAAACGTACCAGGCGTTCAAGTGCTTTTTTCAGATTCAAACTGGACATCATGGTGTAGCCGACGATCTGAAGGTTACCGGGATGGAAGTTTCCATAGGCCTTCAAACCGATGTCTGGATCGCCAGCGGCCTGGGCTCCCAGTTCCCATAGCCGATAAATAGCCCTTCGTTCGCAGTACGCTCCCGGGTTGTTAACGGACTCCATGTCCATCCCAGCCTCCCGACACAGACTGGCAACATCCAGCCCTTGTGCCGAGAGCGTATTCACCAGCACGCTGGCATAACCTGAACTGATTCTATACATGACGTCCTCAATGACCTGTGGAACCGAACATCCTGTCCGGAGCCATGACTGATCTGCGTTGAATCAAAATCCTAACGGGGTGTTCCGTTGCCAATATTGATCCCAGTATAGGTAATCCTCACTTTTAGCCACTCTTTCAGACCATTCGTCACCCTGTAGCAGCTGCCGAGCACCGCGAGGCTGCGTTCGAGGACGAAGTCCTCGCAAATCCTGGGTACGCGGTTTTCCTGAAAGAGCGCTGTGTCTGGTTTTACGACGGCTACGCCGCCGAACGCAGCCTCGCGGGCTCGGCAGCTGCTACACGCGGCTTGGCGATGACAAAGGCAGTGAACAGTTCAATTTCATTCCGTGCATGGCACCGTTGGACACCAGACAGTCACCTCTCAACACTTCCGCACACCCCGCCAATACCGAACAATCCACCCATCTTGCAGCGCAAAACACAAAAAGGAAGAGAGTGTATGAAGTCGCTTAGTCGTATTGCGTTGGTCACGGGTGGCATGGGTGGGATTGGCACTGCGATAAGCCAGCGCCTGTACAAGGAAGGATTCAAGGTCATCGTGGGCTGCAGCTCTGACTCCGCCCGCAAGAACGAATGGATGGCGAGCCAACTGGAGGCGGGTTATCAATTCGAATTCATCTATGGCGACATCACCGATTGGGAATCAACGCGCAAAGCGTTCGAGATGGCACGTGAGCAATTCGGCCCGATTGATGTCTTGGTCAACAACGCCGGCATCACGCGTGATGCGTCCTTTCGCAAGCTGACGCCCGAAGACTGGAACGCGGTCATCGGCACCAACCTGAGCGGCCTGTTCAACACCACCAAACAGGTGATTGAAGGGATGTTGGCCAAGGGTTGGGGACGGGTCATCAACATCTCCTCGATCAACGGTCAGCGCGGCCAGTTCGGCCAGACCAACTACAGCGCGGCCAAAGCCGGCATCCATGGCTTCACCATGGCACTGGCCCGGGAAGTGTCCGGCAAGGGCGTGACCGTCAACACCGTCTCCCCAGGTTACATCCAGACCAGCATGACCGCGGCCATCCGCCCGGACATCCTCGACACCATGATCGCGGCCACACCGGTCGGGCGTCTCGGCCAACCTGAAGAAATCGCCTCCATCGTGGCCTGGCTGGCTTCCGATGAATCGGCCTATAGCACCGGGGCTGATTTCTCGGTCAACGGCGGCATGAACATGCAGTAGACCTGTCAGGGCATGGATGCCCTGCTTTCGCTCGACAAAATCTTAATGAGGTCACGCATGAACGAAGTCGTAATCGTTGCCGCTACTCGTACCGCCATTGGCAGTTTTCAAGGTGCCTTGTCCGCGATTCCAGCCACCGAGCTGGGCGCGGCGGTCATTCGCCGTCTGCTGGAAGAGACCGGTCTGGACGGCTCGCAGATCGATGAAGTGATCCTCGGCCAGGTACTCACCGCGGGCTCGGGGCAAAACCCGGCACGCCAGACGGCAATCAAGGCCGGCCTGCCCCATACCACCCCTGCCCTGACCCTGAACAAGGTCTGCGGCTCGGGCCTCAAGGCTGTCCAGCTGGCGGTCCAGGCCATCCGTTGCGGCGACGCCGAACTCATCATTGCCGGCGGCCAGGAAAACATGAGCCTGGCGCCGTATGTGTTGCCCAAGGCCCGCACCGGTTTGCGCCTGGGTCATGCGCAACTGCAAGACAGCGTGATTCAGGACGGTTTGTGGGACGCTTTCAACGACTACCACATGGGCATCACCGCCGAGAACCTGGCGCAGAAGTACAGCCTCAGTCGCGAAGACCAGGACGCTTTCGCCGCGGCCTCGCAACAGAAAGCCGCTGCAGCCATCGAAGCGGGTTACTTCAAGCGTGAAATCACCCCGATCCTGATCCCTCAGCGCAAGGGTGAGCCGCTGGTCTTCGACACTGATGAACAGCCGCGTCCAGACAGCACACTGCAGGCGCTGGGTAACCTCAAACCCGCGTTCCAGAAAAACGGCAGCGTGACCGCCGGCAACTCGTCGACCCTCAACGACGGCGCCGCCGTGCTGTTGCTGGCCAGCGCCGCCAAGGCCCAGGCCCTCGGCTTGCCGGTGTTGGCACGCATCAAGGCTTACGCCAGCGCTGGCGTGGACCCGTCGATCATGGGCATCGGCCCGGTGCCGGCCACCCGTCTGGCCTTGACCAAAGCCGGCTGGAGTCTGGACGACCTCGACCTGATCGAAGCCAATGAAGCGTTCGCCGCGCAATCACTGGCCGTCGGCAAGGAACTGGGTTGGGACACCAGCAAAGTCAACGTCAACGGTGGCGCAATTGCCCTGGGTCATCCGATCGGTGCATCGGGTGCGCGGATTCTGGTGTCGCTGTTGCACGAGCTGATTCGTCGCGACGGCAAAAAAGGCCTGGCCACGTTGTGCATCGGTGGCGGCCAAGGCGTCAGCCTGGTCATCGAGCGCTAGAAACACAGGAGTGTTTGCTTAAGTTGCTGACGCGGCACCGAAGTCCGGCGCCGCGGTTTTTTTCGGCCCGGTTTACGGATGTGGGCAAGGAGTTCCATGGACAATAACGCGCATACCTTCAACACCTTCTGGTCAGGCCAGGTTCCGTTCATTGCCTCCTTTGCAGTGCAACAATTACGTCTCTGGGTCAGTAGCAATCCGTGGTTTACCGGCCAGGCCTACAACGAGTGGTTTGACCTGCCGCGCGGTACCCTGGACAGCCTTCAATCGGATTACCAACAGCAATGGGGCGACCTCGGCCAGCGTCTGCTGACCGGTCAGCCATTCAGCTTCGACGATCGACGTTTTTCCAGCGGCAACTGGAGCCAGCCTCTGTTCGGCTCGCTCGCAGCGTTTTACCTGCTCAACGCAGGGTTTCTGCTGAAGCTGCTGGACACGTTAGCGATCCCGGACAAAAAGCCGCGCCAACGCCTGCTCTATCTGGTGGAACAAGCCATCGCTGCCGGGGCGCCCAGCAACTTTCTGGCCAGTAACCCCGATGCACTGCAACGTGTCGTCGATACCCAGGGCAGCAGCCTCCTCTCCGGCCTGTTGCACCTGGCCAGCGACCTGCAAGAAGGCAAGATGCGCCAGTGCGACGCCGGTGCATTCAAAGTCGGTGTTGACCTCGCCAACACCCCGGGCGAAGTGGTGTTCGAGAACGAACTCTTCCAGCTGATTCAGTATTACCCGCAAAGCGAAACCCAGTACCGGCGCCCGGTGTTTGTCGTGCCACCGTCGATCAACAAGTACTACATTCTCGACCTGCGCCCGGACAACTCGATGGTTGCCCATCTGTTGAAACAAGGGCACCCGGTGTTTCTGATGTCGTGGCGTAACTTCGACCAGGAACACGCCGGCACCACTTGGGATGACTTGATCGAAACCGGCATCATCAAAGGCCTGCAAGTGACCCGCGAGATCAGCGGCGAGCAGCGGCCCAATTGCGTCGGTTTCTGCATCGGCGGCACCTTGCTGAGTTCGGCGCTGGCCGTCCTGGCGGCGCGCGGTGACCGCGAAATTGGCAGCGTGAGCCTGTTGACCACCTTCCTCGATTACCTTGATACCGGCCCCATCGACATCTTCGTCGACGAACAATTGGTGGCCTACCGCGAGCGCACCATCGGCGGCCAGGATGGCCCCATCGGCCTGTTCAAGGGCGAGGACATGGGCAATACCTTCTCGCTGCTGCGTCCCAACGACTTGTGGTGGAACTACAACGTCGACAAATACCTCAAGGGCCAGAAACCGATCCCCCTCGACCTGCTGTTCTGGAACAACGACAGCACCAACCTCCCGGGTCCGATGTACTGCTGGTATTTGCGCCACACCTACCTGCAGAACGACCTGAAATCCGGTGAGCTGGACTGTTGCGGGGTCAAGCTGGACCTGCGCGCCATCGATGCTCCGGCATACATCCTCGCCACCCATGACGATCACATCGTGCCGTGGAGAAGCGCTTACGCCAGCACCGAGTTGCTCTCCGGGACCAAGCGTTTTGTCCTGGGCGCATCAGGGCATATCGCCGGGGTGATCAACCCGCCGGCCAAGGAAAAACGTCACTACTGGACCAACAACCGGGTCACCAAAAACCCGGAAACCTGGTTCAAGAACGCCCAGCAACATTCCGGTAGCTGGTGGAATGACTGGTTCGTCTGGCTGGCTGAACAGTCCGGCGAACGCCAGCCCTCGGTGCTGCACACCGGTAACGCGCAATACCCGGCGATCGAGTCGGCACCGGGGCGTTATGTGATGCAGTGATCGACAACCCCGCGCGAAAAACTCAAGCGCTGTGGTAATGCCATTTCAGCAACAACGCCTGTCTTGTAGCAGCTGTCGAGCTTGCGAGGCTGCGTCCGACTGCGAAGCAGTCGTAAACCCTGTGTATGCGGTGCGTCTGACGCACCGCATTGTCTGACCTTATGGCTGCTACGCAGCCGGACGCAGCCTCGCAGGCTCGACAGCTGCTACAGAACTGGACGGGGCGCAAGTCCCTTCGCCACAGAGGATCTGTGACTACTCTGCGGGGCGAGTCGAACCAGTGCTTGGTTCAGCCAGCATGATTAAAAATGGCGGAAGGCAGCCGGAGTCGAACCTGCCCGGGAACGGATGCCGTCCCCAACCGGGTTTGAAGCCCGGCCGCGCCACCGGGCGCGATTGCCTTCCTTGAAGTCAGTGGTCGGTGCGTTGAGCCAAGGCATTGTCGAGGCGGATATGGCGCTTGTCGCCAAACCGTCGCGTCAGGCCGATCCGGTCGAAGTATTCGAGAATCTGGATGCTGCGCTTGCGACCCAGGCCCACTGCATCACGAAACGCCGTGACCTGAATCACCGGGTTTTGCGCGGCCAGTTGCACAAGCATAGCCGCCAATCGGCGGATCATCGTGTCGGTGTAGAACAGGTCACGGACGACTTGATGCACCAATCCCAACCTCGCCATTTTGCACAGCAGCAAGCGCACGACCGCCTCGTCATGGTCAAGGTTGCGCACCCAGGGCGGATCAAATCCAGCCTGTTCGAACAACGGTTGCAAGTGTTGCCACAGGGTTTCGTCGTCTTCGCTCAAACGCACCTGATGATCGGGCAAATGCAGCCATGGCCCGCTGGCGGCAATCGCACCGCTGGCGAGTAATTCGTCGAGCAGACTGATGAATGTCGGACGGTCCAGCGCTGTGCCGGTGAACCGGCGCAGGCGATCCCGGTCCGGGCCCATTTGATCCGGTTCCAGTTGGTGAAAACGTGCGAGGTGTTCCAGCAACGGTGCTTTCAGTGCTTCCCAGCGGACCGCACTGAACAGCAACGGACCTTGGCGGGTGTTGATCAGGCGCACGTCATCGGGCAAAACCCACGTGTTGCGGGGGCGGTTGAACTGACGCTCTAGACGCTGCGGGTCAAGCCCGATGTCGCTGTTGGCCAATAACGCCGGCAGGCTGTCTTCCAACTGATTGCCTGTGGCGAGGGCTTGTAACTGCGCCAACCGTTCGGGGCTTCGGCGTTGTCGGGTCGGTGCAAACGGGTCGAGCACCCGCGCGCCACCGAGGGTGCGTTGGGCGCTCTGGTCACGCAGGATCAACGGATCGCCCTTCACGGCCTGCACCGGCGTATTCAGCAGCAGTTGCGCGAACATCCGTTCACCCGGCGCCAGGCGGGTGCCTTCCAGCAACGCCACCCGCCCGGTCACGTCCTGAGTCCCCACGTGAACGTGCACGGGTTGAAAGTGCTCGAAGGCTTTGGGTTCGCTGGCTAACAATTGCAGGTCGACATCCACTCGCTGGGTCGGCGCGTATAACCACTCGGCCAGCAACCAGTGGCCGCGATGAATCTGCTCCAGGGCCAAGCGTTCGGCACTCAGGTTCAACGCGACTCGCTGTCCGGCCATTGCGATCTCGGCAGCCTGATTCTGCGCATGCAGGCCGCGCACACGCACGGGTTTGCCCTGCGGGCCGAGCACCAGCGTATCGCCCACCACCACCAGGCCGGACAACGCAGTGCCGGTCACCACGATGCCTACGCCCGCCACGTTGAAGGCACGATCAATCGCCAGGCGAAAACCGCCGGTGGTGCTGCGTTGAAGGACTTCACGTTGCGCCGCGAGCAAAGCCTGTCGCAGGGTCACGATGCCTTCCCCGGTCACACTCGACAGCGCAATCTGCGGCGCGTTGGCATAGGGTCCCGGGGCCAGCAATGTCTGGATCTGTTCGCGAACGGCTTGCACTCTGGACGGGTCGACGCGGTCGCATTTGCTGATTGCCACCAGCGCCCGAGGGATTCCCAACAATTCAACGATGGCCAGGTGCTCGCGGGTCTGGGGCATGACGCCGTCGTCCGCCGCGACCACCAGCAACACCAGATCAATGCCCTGAGCCCCCGCCAGCATGTTGTGGGTGAAGCGCTCATGACCGGGCACGTCGATAAAACCGGTCAGGGGCGCTTGCGGCTCCAGCGCCGCGTAAAGGTAGCCGAGGTCGATGGTCATGCCGCGTTCACGTTCTTCCCGGCGACGGTCGCCTACCTGGCCGGTCAGGGCCTGGAGCAAGGCAGTCTTGCCGTGGTCGATGTGCCCGGCGGTGCCGACGATCACTCTATGGCTCCTGCAATTTGATCAAGTTGCGCCAACCACGCCGGCTCATCGTCCAGTTGCCGCAGATCCAGCCACAACGCATCGTCATCAATGCGCCCGAGCACCGGAATCGGCAACGCACGCAGGGCCGCTTCCAGACCGTGCAGCCGCCGTCCGCGAAGACGCTTGGACGCGTGCGGTCGCAGGCATAACGCCGCACTCGGCAAGCGCGCCACCGGTTGGCTGCCGCTGCCGATCATGCCCAGTGCAGGGGCTGCGCTGACGCTCCAGCCGTCGCCCAAGACTTTGGCCAGCGAGGGTTGCAGGCGCTCGGCCTGGGCGAGGATGTCTGCTTGGGGCCGGGTCAGCAGGCGCAAACTCGGCAGCCGCTCGGCCAGTCGATCAGGATCGCGGTACAGACCCAACACCGCTTCGAGGGCGGCCAGGGTCAGTTTATCGACCCGCAAGGCGCGTTTGAGTGGATTCTTCTTGATCTTCGCGATCAGGTCTTTGCGGCCGACAATCAACCCGGCCTGGGGGCCACCCAGTAGTTTGTCGCCGCTGAAGGTGACGATATCTGCACCATCGATCAGCGCCTGGCGCACCGTCGGTTCGGCGGGCAAGCCCCAGCGCGTCAGGTCCAGCAGGCTGCCGCTGCCGAGGTCTTCAAGCAACGGCAAGCCGTGTTTATGCGCGAGTTTCGCCAACTCGGCGGTCGGCACCCGAGCGGTGAAGCCTTCGATGTTGTAGTTGCTCGCATGGACGCGCATCACCAAACCGCTACGGGGGCCGATGGCCGCCTCGTAATCGCGGGCATGGGTGCGATTGGTGGTGCCGACTTCGTGGAGCCTGACCCCGGCTCTCGCCATGATGTCGGGAATGCGGAAGGCGCCACCGATTTCGATCAGTTCGCCCCGGGAAATGATGCCTTCCTTGCGCGCGCCCAGGCTGTTGAGCATCAGCAACACCGCAGCGGCGTTGTTGTTGACCACCGTCACCGCCTCGGCGCCGGTCAGCTCGCGGATCAGGCCTTCGATCAGATCATCACGGTCGCCGCGCTTGCCGCTGTGCAGGTCGAATTCCAGGTTGAGCGGATAACGGGCCGCCCTCTGCACGGCTTCGATGGCTTCCTCCGGCAACAACGCTCGCCCCAGATTGGTGTGCAGCACGGTGCCGGTGAGGTTGAACACCCGGCGCACGTGACTGCAATGCTGAGTGGCCAAGCGTTCACCCGCTCTGCCGGCTAACGCTTCGGGCGCGATTTCAATAGCGTCGAGTTGCCCTGAAAGAACCGGTTCACGCAAGTCATCGAGCAATTGCCGCAAATTGGCCAGCAACGCGTCACGCCCATAACGCTCGGCCAGCGGTTGGCAGGCGGGATGGCGCAACAGACTGTCGATGGAAGGCAGCCGCTGCGTTTGGCTGGCGGGTCTGTTGGACATCAGGCGCTCCTGATTACGAATGACCGTAGCGCCTGAGTGTAGCCGCTGAGTTTAAAGGGAAAACTCAAAGGGGTAGCTCAGCCACCTCCGGGTGCCAGCAGAAGGTTAGGCGCCGGACGCTGGTAGCCTTCCTGCTCCAGACGCATGTCCAGCAGCAGGCTGGTCAGGTCGGTCGAGAGCGCTTCTGCCTCGGCGTCGTTTTCCAGGTAAAGCAGCTTCAGGTAGCTGCGGCAGCCGGGGCAGACCTCCGCGCGTAACGGTGCCTGATTGGCGGCGTGGCGGTCGTCATCGAGGCTGACGTATTCAAGGCCTTTGCTCTGTTCGCAATACACGCATTTGACCCGCACCACATGCCATTCGCAGGCACACAGCGAGCACACCAGATACCGCAAGCCGTTGTACTTGCCGCGATGGCGAATCACGCCGGCCATGGCCGGCGAACCGCAGGCCGGGCATTGGCTGAGACTGTCGCCGGGGTTCAGCGCAAGGTCCGCTGTACTCAGTAACCATTGACTCCAGGCCACCTGCAACGCCGCGCCGAGAAACGGCACCACGGCGGCGGGCAGCAAGGCGAACTGGCCGCTGACCAGCGCAATCGCCCAGGCCTTGAGTTGCCCGATGTTGGCACGGCGCAAGGTCGCCACGGCTTTTTCCACGGCAGGTTGCGGCGGTGGCTGGTAACGCTGCAATAGCGCTTCGAGGAACGGCAACCAATGGTCCTCCCGCACCAGACTGTCAGCGGCGAACGGCGGCAAGCCGTGTTGCTGGCACACTCGCATACGTTCGGGATCGGGCATGGCGGCCACGGGCGGATCGTCCATCACACACTGCTGCACGTGGCACAGGCCGGTCACCAGCCGCAGGTAATCGGCCAGTGGATGGCCGTCGACCAGACGCTCCAGGCGCAAGGCGCGCAAGGTGAACAGGTTTTTCGGAGGCAGGTGCAGAAACGGCGGCGAACTCGCCGCCGCTTCGATCTCGCCAGGTTCAAGAATCGTCGCCAAGGGGTTATCCTTTTTTGCTGATCGGCCGGTCGGGATGCTCGTCGCGGGTCACTTCGCGGTACCAGAGTTCATGGTGTTTTTTCGCCCAGGCGCGGCTCACTCCGCCATGCACCATGGCGCTGACCGAACCCTTGATCCAGATGCCGGCGTAGATGTGAACAATGATGCTCAGCACCAGGATGAAACCCGCCAACGCATGCAGCAGCATCGCCCAACGAATGCTGGTGATGCCGAAGTACTCGCTGAAATACGCGCGCCAGATCACCAGCCCGCTGAACAGCAGCACCAGCATGCAAGCCAGTAAGGTCCAGAACAGCAGCTTCTGCCCAGGGTTGTACTTGCCGATGGGCGGCACGCCCTCCTCCTCGTTCTTGATCACCCGCCCGACTCGCCTCAGCCACAGCCGATCGTTGGTGATAAAGAAGTTCGCCCGAAAGAATTGAATCACCAATCCCAGGAACAGAACGAACATCACCACGCCCATGAACGGATGCAGGATGCGCGTCCACGGCCCACCGCCAAACAGGTTGCTGAGCCAGAACAGCGCCGGGTGGAACAACGCCAGCCCCGACAGTGCTGCCATGAAAAACAGGATCGCCACCAGCCAGTGATTGGTGCGCTGGTTTGATGTGTAGCGAAGGATCGGTTTGTCGTTCATGGCCTGTCCTCCCCCTTCGGATCATAGGTGTGCACCGATGGGTCGATTTCATGCACGGCGGGATCGAGGGTGGTCGGGTGTTCGTCCTCCTCGACCAGCTGCGGCCCGATGCGCACGTAGTGGAAGAACCCGGCCAGCACCGCCAAGCCCATCGCCAGCAACCCCAAGGGTTTACTCACGCCTTTCCACAGGTCCACCAGCGGACTGATGGTCGGTTGGTCTGGCAGGCCGGCATACAACCGGGGCTCATCGGCATGGTGCAGTACATACATCACGTGAGTACCGCCGACGCCACTCGGATCGTACAGACCCGCGTGTTCGAAGCCACGGCTCTTGAGGTCGACGATCCTTTCGGCCGCATGGTCTTTCATGTCGTCCTTGGTGCCGAACACAATGGCGCCCGTCGGGCAGGTTTTGACGCAGGCCGGCTCCAGCCCCACCGCCACCCGGTCCGAGCACAACGTGCATTTGTAGGCCTTGTGATCCTTTTGCGAGATTCGCGGGATATTGAACGGGCATCCGGTGATGCAATACCCGCAGCCGATGCAATGATCCTGGTCGAAATCGACGATGCCATTGGCATGCTTGATGATCGCCCCCGGACTCGGGCACGCCGCCAGGCAACCGGGCTCGGCGCAGTGCATGCAGCCGTCCTTGCGAATCAGCCATTCCAGATTGCCGGCGTCGGTTTCGTGCTCGGTGAAGCGCATCAAGGTCCAGGTATCTGCGCTCAGGTCTTGAGGGTTGTCGTAGGTGCCGAGGTTGTGGCCGACATCGTCGCGCAGCTCGTTCCATTCCGAACAGGCGACCTGACAAGCCTTGCAGCCAATGCACTTGGTGGTGTCGATCAGCTTGGCCACTTCCTCTTGATTGCGTACCGAGGACGGGACGGTCGTGGTGGCCGAACGGGCGATGATGTCTTGGCTGGCCATTTAGACTTTCTCCACGTTGACCAGGAATGACTTGGATTCCGGGGTCTGAGTGTTGCCATCGCCGAGAAACGGCACCAGGGTGTTGGTCAGGTAACCGTGGCGCGTGAGCCCGGTAAAGCCCCAGTGCAACGGGATACCGATCTGGTGCACCACCTGATTGTTGACCTGCAGCGGACGAATCCGCTTGGTCACCACCGCCACCGCTTCTATATGTCCGCGCTTGCAACTGACACGGACCCGGTCGCCGGCCACGATGCCTTTCTCCTTGGCCAACACTTCACCGATTTCGACGAACTGCTCGGGTTGGGAAATCGCGTTGAGCTTGCAATGCTTGCTCCAGAAGTGGAAATGCTCGGTCAGCCGGTAGCTGGTCGCGGCATACGGATAGTCCTTGGCCACGCCTAAGGAATCCCACACCGAATCGAAGATCCGTGCCGCCGGGTTGCTGGTGGCTTTCTTGTTTTCCGGGTGCAGCGGGTTGATGCCGATCGGCGTTTCGAACGGCTCGTAGTGCTCAGGGAATGGTCCTTCGTTCATCTTGTCGACGGCAAAGAACCGCGCCACGCCTTCGGGGTTCATGATGAACGGATTCATCCCGGCTTCCGGTGGCGAGTCGGCCTTGAAGTCCGGCACATCGGTGCCGCCCCAGACTTTGCCGTTCCACCACACCAGGCGTTTCTTCTCGTCCCACGGCTTGCCTTGCGGGTCGCACGAAGCGCGGTTGTAAAGAATCCGCCGGTTCGCCGGCCAGGCCCAGGCCCAGCCCTGGTGTTGCTTCATGCCGTACGGGTCGCTGTTGTCACGCCGGGCCATCTGGTTGCCCGCCTCAGTCCAGCTGCCACAGAAAATCCAGCAACCGGAAGCCGTACTGCCGTCGTCCTTGAGCAGGCCGAAACCGGCCAGTTGCGCATTGCCCTTGATCGCCGCGCCGGTAGCGTCGGTGAAATCCGTGGTGGCATAACCGTTGATTTCCTTGGCCAGTTCTTCCGGCGAAGGCTCTTCGGCGATTTTGTACGGCCAGGACAGTTTAAGGAGCGGCTCGGCATAAGCGCCGCCGTTGGCCTGGTAACGCTGGCGCAGACGGATGAACAGCTCGCTCATGATCCGCACATCGGTGCGCGCTTCACCAGGGCCGTCGGCGCCTTTCCAGTGCCATTGCAGCCAGCGGCTGCTGTTGACCAGCGAGCCATCTTCTTCGGCGAAACAGGTGGTGGGCAGGCGAATCACTTCGGTCTGAATGCCGGCAGTTTCGACGTCGTTGTATGGCCCGACATTGCGCCAGAACTCCGAGGTTTCGGTAGACAGCGGGTCCATCACCACCAGCCACTTCAGCTTGGCCAGTGCCGCCATCACCCGGTTTTTGTCAGGCAACGCGGCGATGGGGTTGAAGCCCTGGCACATGTAGCCGTTGACCTTGCCCTGGCCCATCAGGTCGAACACTTTGAGGATGTCGTAGTTGGGAATGTCCAGTTTCGGCAGATAGTCAAAAGCCCAACGGTTTTCGGGCGTGGCATTCGCGCCGTACCAGGCTTTCATCAGGCTGACGTGGAACTTGCTGTAGTTCTGCCAGTAGGACAACTGCCCCGGACGCAACGGTGGTTGCGTGCGTTTGGTGATATAGGCGGTGTAATCCTGCTCCGCATCGCCAGGCAGGGTCAGATACCCCGGCAGCGAATTGGACAGCAAGCCAAGGTCGGTCAGCCCCTGAATGTTGGAGTGCCCGCGCAAGGCATTGACGCCCCCGCCCGGCATGCCGACGTTGCCCAGCAGCAATTGCACCATGGCCGCGCTTCGAATGATCTGCGAACCGATCGAGTGCTGCGTCCAGCCCAGCGCGTAGAGAATCGTCATGGTCTTGCCCGGTTGCGAGCAGGTGGCGATTTCTTCCCAGATCTTCTGCATGGCATCGACTGGCATGCCACAAATCTGGCTAGCCAGTTCGATGGTGTAGCGGCTGTAATGCGTCTTCATCAATTGATAGACGCAGCGCGGGTCGTGCAGGGTCGGGTCGACTTCGACAAAGCCGTCCTCACCGATTTCATAACCCCAGCCGGACTTGTCCGTGTAGCTGCGTTTGGCTGCGTCGTAGCCGCTGAAGATCCCGTCCTCGAAGCCAAATCCGGCTTTGACGATGAAGGACACGTCGGTATAGGCGCGCACGTACTCGTGCTGGATTTTGTTTTTGGTCAGCAGGTAGTTGATCAGCCCGCCCATGAAGGCGATGTCGGTGCCGGTGCGAATCGGCGCGTAATAGTCGGCCACCGAGGCGGTCCGGGTAAAACGCGGATCGACCACGATCAAGCGGGCCTTGTTGTGTGCCTTGGCTTCGGTCACCCATTTGAAGCCGCACGGGTGCGCTTCTGCTGCGTTGCCGCCCATTACCAGGATCAGATTCGCGTTACCGATATCGGTCCAGGTATTGGTCATGGCACCACGGCCATATGTCGGGGCAAGACTTGCCACCGTCGGGCCGTGTCAGACACGCGCCTGGTTATCGAACCCCAGCATGCCGAGGCTGCGAATGACCTTGTGGGTGATGTAACCCGCTTCGTTGGACGCTGCCGAGGCCGCGAGAAAACCGGTGGTCAGCCAGCGGTTTACCGTTTGGCCCTGGGCATTCTTCTCGATGAAGTTGGCGTCGCGGTCGGCCTTCATCAGGTCGGCGACGCGATCGAGCGCTTCATCCCAGGAGATGCGCGTCCACTCGGTGGTGCCGGGTTTGCGCACCTCTGGGTATTGCAGGCGGCCGGGGCTGTGAATGAAGTCCAGCAAGCCGGCGCCTTTTGGGCACAGGGTGCCGCGGTTGACCGGGTGGTCGGCATCGCCTTCGATGTGGATGATGTTTTGCGCGACGTTCTTGGCAGCATCACCCTGGCTGTACATGATCACGCCGCAACCGACCGAGCAGTACGGGCAGGTGTTGCGCGTTTCATGGGTGTGGGCAAGCTTGAAGTGGCGCACCTGCTCGGCGAAGGCAGTCGCGGGGGCCATGCCCAGCGCGCCGAGGCTCGAGCCTGCAAGGCCGATACCAGCGACCTTGAAGAACTGACGACGGTTGAGGTCCATCGTGCACTCCTGTCAGGTGGAGACCCGGTAGTTTTGCCGGGTTTTTCTGGACAAACACGGTTGCGGCAGCCTGGCTGCCGACATTTAAAACTGTAGACAATGCGAGAACTGACTGTGTGAAAACCGACCATCGGGCAATACCGGGGCGTCAGCCATCACACTACCTGTGGGAGCTCGCTCCCACAGGGGCTTGGCGTTTATCATTGCCCCACGTTCAACCCCGCTTTTTATGAGACTGAGCATGACTTTCGATTTTGATCAGGTGTTCGACCGCCACAACACCGGCAGTACCAAATGGAGCCGTTATCCGGCCGACGTGTTGCCGATGTGGGTGGCCGACATGGACTTCTCCGCACCGCCGGTGATCATCCAGGCCCTGCAAAAACGTCTGGAACACCCGATGCTCGGCTACAGCGTGGCCCAGGATGACTTGCGTAATGCCATCGTCGCCGATCTGTGGAACAAGTACGCCTGGCGCGTATTGCCTGAGGAACTGATTTTCCTGCCGGGCGTGGAGTCGGGGTTCAACATGGCGCTGAATGCGCTGGTCCAGCCGCAGCAGAACGTTGTGGTTCAGGTTCCGAACTACCCGCCGCTGCGCCATGCGCCGGGTCACTGGGGTTTGAACAAGGTTGAACTCGAATTCGACGCGTTGGCGGACGGCACTTACGCCACGCCACTCGATGCCTTGAATCGGGCGCTGACCGGTGGCGGTGCGCTTCTGCTGAGCAACCCGCACAACCCGGTGGGCAAAGTCTTCCCGCGAGAAGAACTGCAAGCGGTCGCCGACATCTGCGTGAAGCAGGACGCCTGGATCATCTCTGACGAGATTCATGCCGAGCTGTGTTTCGACGGGCGCCTGCACATTCCGACGGCTTCCCTGAACCCGGAAATCGCCAAGCGCACCATCACGCTGATGTCGGCGAGCAAGGCCTACAACATTGCCGGGCTGAAAACATCGTTCATGATTATTCAGGACTCGGCGTTGCGTGCGCGGGTCAACCACGCCCGCTGCGGCATGGTCGACAGCGTCAACCCGTTGGGCATGGAAGCGACGCGCGTCGCCTACAGCGAAGGCGGCCCTTGGCTGGCCGGGTTGAAGGCTTATCTGCAAAGCAATCGGGATTATCTGGTGGAAGCAATCAACACGCGACTGCCGGGTGTGACCATGAATATCCCGCAAGGCACGTATCTGGCGTGGCTCGATTGCTCGGCGCTGGGACTGGATAACCCTCAGCAGTTTTTCCTTGAGCAGGCCAAGGTTGGGCTGAGCCCTGGTCTGGATTTCGGCGATGACAGCAAACAGTTCGTACGCCTGAATTTCGGCTGCCCACGGGCATTGCTGGAAGAAGGCATCGCGCGGATGGAGCGTAGTTTGCTCAATCGCAAGGCCTGAACAACCCGCCTGTGGGAGATTCTATGTTGCAGGGCAACCCCGCAACCTCAGGCCGGGTGGTATTCGCTCTGATTTTTCATCAGGGCAAATGCCACCCGGCAGAGTTTCCGGGCAAGGGCCACCAAGGCCTGGGTTTTCGAGAAGCCTCTTGCCAAATACGACTCGTAAAACGGTTTCCATTTAGCTGAGCGACAGGCTGCCATTGCGGCGTTGTAAGCCAACCGGCGGACTTCCGGATCCCCTTTTTTTGTCAGGTGCCGGGGGCCGTTCTTCTTCCCGGAGTCATCGACCGTAAGGTCCATCCCTAGAAACGCGATGAACGCATCACTATTGGCAAAATCACCGCGCATAAAGGTCGTCGCCAACCCGGTTGCAGTCAGTTCGCCAACCCCTTCGATGGCTTTGCAGCGGTCGATATTCTCTTCAATACCCGCCTCTTTGCTGACCTTGCGCAGCAGTTTCTGAATGGCCTGATCCGCTTGCTTGAAGGCCTTTTGCTGGGCGCTCTGTACTTTCTTCAACAAGGGTTCATTGGCCCAGCTCAGCATCAGACCGGCATGGTTCTGGATCAGCGTTGCACGTCTGTGGAGCAGGCTTTTCAGCGAGGTGTAGGCCTTGGGTGGTGGGCTCCAGATCCGCAGTCCGTCTTGTTCGTTCGTCAAATAACGCGCCAGCAGACGGGCATCGCAGGGATCGTTCTTGGCTCGTTGGCCGATGCCGCGGCGATAGTTGCTCACCCGATAAGCATCCACGACATAGACCTGGTGCCCCATCGCATGGGCCAGCTCGACGGTGTCCAGGTGGTAGATGTTGGTGGCTTCAACGGCGATAGCGCTTTGGGCGGGCAATGTTTTAAGCCAGCGTTTGAGGGCTGTTCGATCGTTCTTGATGGTGTCAGTGGTTAGCCGGTCGGAGCGATAGACAACTATTTCGGCCTTGGCGATATCGACGCCAACCACCGTCTGCGAAGTAAGGATTGTCATGACGAATCCTCGGAGCTAGGGTTTAAGAGCTTGTCGGGGTCTACCGTTGCGCTGGCTTGCCTCTATCGTCGGTTTTACCGATGAATTCCTTATCGGCGCTTTGGGTAGAAGGGGCGGGATGAGAAGTCTCCCACGGTCTGTACTGGTCAGAGTCAGAATCGAGCTTTTAGTCCCGCCCACCCCTTCAAGTCTAAACATACAAGCGAGCTTGCTCCGGGCGGCGTTCCGACGATGAGGGCAGACCAAACAGTGCAAATCTAAAGGCTTAGCGCCCGCCGCCGAGGTCAACGAATGTCCCGGTCGCATAGGAAGCCTTGTCCGACAGCAACCACACGATCGCCTCAGCCACTTCTTCCGGACGCCCGCCCCGAGCCATCGGAATCGCCGACTCTAGCTTGCTGACCCGATCCGGGTCACCGCTCAACGCATGGAAATCGGTGTAGATGTAACCAGGGCGCACCGCGTTGACGCGGATGCCTTCGCCGGCCACTTCTTTGGACAGGCCGATGGTGAAGGTATCCAGCGCACCTTTGGAGGCGGCGTAGTCGACGTATTCGCTTGGCGCGCCCAGGCGTGAGGCCACCGAGGACACATTAACGATGCTGCCGCCCTGCCCGCCATGCTTGGGCGACATGCGCAGGATCGCGTGTTTGGCGCAGAGGATCGGCGCCAGGACGTTGGTTCTGAGGATTTTGAGAATACGGAATTCGGACATTTCATCAATCCGGGACTTGTGCCCGACGGTGCCAGCGTTGTTCACCAGTGCCGTGACCCGGCCCAACTCAGTGTCCACACGGTGGAACAGCGCAATCACTTCATCTTCAATGCTGACGTCGGCGCGCACAGCGATGGCTTGGGCGCCGAGGGCGCGGACTTGTTCCAGCACAGTTTGCGCAGCGGATTCATCGGCCAGGTAGTTGATGCAGATCCGATAGCCTTGTTCGGCGGCCAACAGGGCTGTGGCGGCGCCGATACCGCGGCTGCCGCCGGTGATGACGATGACTTTGTCCATGCGAAATTTCCCCCATTCCAAGCGTTAGCAGTCGAGGGCAAGAATAACCGTCATCGCTGGCTTTTGCATGGGCTCACATCAATCACAGTGTTCTCAACTCACCGCCAATTGCTCTGCACGCAGAATATCTACCATGAAGCGTTCGGCCGGCAGCGGGTGCCCGAGCAGATAGCCCTGCAGCGAATCACAACCGAGTTGCGTCAGGAAGTCTTGCTGCGAGTCGGTCTCCACCCCTTCCGCAACGATCCGCAACCCCAGCGCCTGGCCGAGGGCAACGATGGCGGAAACGATGGCGGCGTCATCGCTGTCACGCTCCAGATCGCGGACAAAACCCCGGTCGATCTTCAGTTCGTTGGCCGGCAAGCGCTTGAGGTACATCAAGCTCGAATAGCCGGTGCCAAAGTCGTCGATCGACAGGTCGACACCCATCGTCGAAAGCTCCTGAAGCACCGTCATGCTCGCATCGGCATCGCTCATGGCGGTGGTTTCAGTGATCTCGAGGGTCAGGCTGTTGGCTGGCAAATGGTGAGTGGCCAAGGCTTTGGCGACGCTCTGGACCAGACCCGCGTGGCAGAACTGCAGGGCTGAAAGGTTCACTGCGATGCGCCAGTCGGTGTACCCGAGCACGTACCACTCGCGCATCTGTCGGCAGGCTTCGTTGAGCACCCACTCGCCAATCGGAATGATTAGCCCGGTCTTTTCCGCCAGTTCAATGAACTTGTCCGGGAGCAACATGCCCTCGGTCGGGTGCACCCAGCGCAGCAACGCCTCGGCGCCGACCGGCCGGCCATTGCCGGCATCGAACTTGGGCTGGTAATAGAGACTGAACTGCTGCTGATCGAGGGCGATACGCAAGTCCTGCAACAATTGCAGCTGTTTGCGCGCGTTGCTGTTCATCGAGGCATCGAAGAAGCTATAGCCGTTTTTCCCGGCGCCCTTGGCGTGATACATCGCCGCGTCGGCATTCATCAGCAATTCTTCGGCGGTATCACCGTTACCCGGATAAATCGCGATGCCAATGCTGGCGGAAATCTGCAAGTCATGTTCGGCGACCCGGAACGAGCGCGCGATCAGCCCGACCTGACGGGCCGCCAGGTTCAATGCGTCATTCTGATCGCCGAGCTGCACCAGTAAAACGAACTCATCACCGCCGATCCGCGCCAGGGTGTCGTGGCTGCGCAAATCCTCGCGCAAGCGCAAGCCGACCTCACGCAACAACAGATCGCCCATATGGTGACCGAAGGCATCGTTGACTGGTTTGAAACCGTCCAGATCGATGAACATCAACGCGAAACAACCGCCCTGCTCCTGCACCATGGACATTGCCTGATCGATGCGGTCAGCCAGCAACACGCGATTCGGCAGGCCGGTCAGGGTGTCATGCAGGGCCAGTTGAGTCAGTTCGCGGTTGGCCTCGGTCAATGAGTGGGCAAGGCCTGCGGTGCGGGCCTCAAGGCGCGCATCGAGGATCGAGGTCAACAAGGCAAGGCTCAACACTGCCAGGGTGGTGATCAGCACCAGATTGTCCAGGCCCTTGCCGTTCAAGCCGCTGACGGTAGCCACACAGAAGCTGCCGTCTGGAAAACGCGCCGCCGCCATACCGGTGTAGTGCATGCCGACAATCGCGAGGCCCATGATCACCGCCGCACCGCCACGGATCAGGCCGACATAAGGTATGTGCTGGCGCAGGCGGAAAGCGATCCATAACGCGGCGCCCGAGGCGACTACGGCGATCAGCAGCGAGGCGCCGAACAGCGTCGGATCGTAATCGATACCCGGCTGCATGCGCATGGCGGCCATGCCGGTGTAGTGCATGGCGCTAATCCCGGTGCCCATGACCAGCGCGCCGAATGCCAATTGCCAGGCTGGCAATTGTGGCTGGCTGACCAGCCACAGGGCAAAGCCGCAGGACAGGATGCCAATCAACAGTGACAGCAACGTGATGCCGACGTCGTAACCGAGGTCGATGGGCAATTTGAACGCGAGCATGCCGATGAAATGCATCGACCACACGCCAACCCCCATGGCAAAGGCGCCGCCCGCCGTCCATAGTTGCACGGCCCGGCCCTTGGCCGTGGCGATGCGTTCAGTCAGGTCGAGCGCAGTATAGGAGGCGAGAATCGCCACAAAAAGCGAGATGATAACCAGCGTGGGGGAATAGCTACCGATAAGCATGAGACTACTCGCGACAGCCCTCCGTTCTCGGGGGGCAAATCGGGCGATTGTACTGATTGCGCAAAAGAACGCACCGACAAAATAAGCAAATGGCCATCAAGTCGATGAAACGTTGGTTTTAAGGTTTCACATCGGGGCAGATGCCTACTATTTTTCGCTCACTTGCAACGCCCCATCCCAGCCACCACCCAATGCCGCGATCAACTGCACACTGGCAATCAACCGGCTCTGCAACAGGCTCAGCACGCTGCGTTCATTGTTCAACGCTGTGGCCTGAACGACCACCACGCCCAGATAAGCGATCACACCGGCCTTGTACTGGTTCTGGGTCAGGCGCAAGGACTCTCGCGCCGCGTCCAGCGCTTCCTGGCGCACGCCCGCTTCGTCTTCCAGGACCTTGAGCTGCACCAGATAGTTTTCCACCTCACGGAAACCATCGAGCACGGTCTGGCGGTACTTGGCCACTGTTTCGTCGTAGGCCGCTTCGCTGCGGTCAACTTCCGCAGAGCGCTGACCGCCGTCGAACAAGGTCATGGCCAATTGCGGTCCGACCGACCAGAAGCGGTTTGGCACGCTGATCCAGTTGGAAGAGGTGCTGCTGCTGTAACCACCGTTCAGACTCAGGGTGAAGTCCGGGTAGTAGGCCGCCTTGGCCACGCCGATGTTGGCGTTGGCGGCCATCACCGAGCGCTCAGCGGAGGCGATGTCCGGGCGGCGCTCGAGCAATTGCGAAGGCAGGCTCAGCGGTATCTCGGGCAACGCAGGAATGTCTTTGCTTTCAGCCAGGCTGAACTCGGCCGGCGGTAGCCCGATCAGAACGGCAATGGCATTCTCGAATTGAGCGCGCTGCCAGATCAGATCAACCATGTCAGCCTGGGTGCTTTTGAGCTGAGTCTGAGCCTGCGCCACCGCATCCTTGCCGGAGACACCGGCGCGGTACTGGTTTTCGGTCATTGTCAGCGAGCGCTGATAGGCCTCGACCGTCGCTTCCAGCAGGCGTTTCTGCTCGTCGATCACTCGCAATTGCAGATAGTTCTGCACCAGTTCCGACTGCTGGCTCAAGCGCATTGCCGCCAGATCAGCATAACTCGCCTCGGCATTGGCGGTGTCGGCTTCCAGTCCTCGGCGCAGCTTGCCCCAAACATCGGCCTCCCAACTGACTCCGGCCTGTGCAGTGTAAGTGTCACGAATCCCGCTGGAAGAACTGGTCAGGCTCGAACTGCTGCTGCCGGTGCCCTGGCTGGAGCGGTTTTTCCCGACGGTCAGGTCCACGGTCGGGAAAAACGCGCCACGGGCACTGCGCACCAAGGCCTGGGCCTGACGGTACTGGGCTTCGGACTGCGCGACGGTCTGGTTGGCACTGTTAAGCTTTTCGATCAGGCCATTAAGCTGCTGATCGCCATACAACTCCCACCAGGCGCCACGGGCCAGGGAATCGCTGGGCTTGGCCTGACGCCAGCCTGCCGCTTCCTTGTATTGCGCCGGCGCAGCCGCTTGCGGGCGCTGGTAATCCGGGCCGATAGCGCAGGCGCTGAGCATCGCCACGCACAGCGCCAGGCTCGACAAACGCGAGCCTCGGGCCGTTACCAGCGGTGCAGCCAGAGTGATAAGCGAACGGTCAGTCATAGCGGAGTTTCCAGAGCAGCATCGGTACGCACCCCACGCCAGTGGTTGAAGCGATGGCGCAGTTTGTCGAGATACAGGTAAACCACCGGGGTGGTGTAAAGGGTCAGCACCTGGCTGAAGATCAGCCCGCCGATAATGGTCAGGCCCAGCGGTTGACGCATTTCCGCACCTTCGGCGCGGCTCAGCAGCAACGGCAACGCGCCGAGGATCGCCGCCAGGGTGGTCATCAGAATCGGCCGCAGACGTTGCAGGCAAGCGCTGCGAATCGATTCCAGCGGCGCCATGCCCTGATGCCGTTCCAGCTGCAACGCCAGGTCGATCATCAGAATGGCGTTTTTCTTCACCACGCCGATCAGCAGGAACAACCCGAGCAACGAGATCAGGCTGAACTCACCGCCCAGCGCATAAATCGACAGCAACGCGCCGACCC
Organism: Pseudomonas sp. PMCC200344; assembly: GCF_030053095.1. Classification (NCBI taxonomy): domain Bacteria; kingdom Pseudomonadati; phylum Pseudomonadota; class Gammaproteobacteria; order Pseudomonadales; family Pseudomonadaceae; genus Pseudomonas; species Pseudomonas sp. PMCC200344. The sequence goes on from NZ_CP125618.1 coordinate 3,085,095, forward strand.
CGGCCGACGGCAAGGTCGAAAGAATGGTCAGCGGATGGATGTAGCTTTCATACAGCACACCGAGCACCAGATACACCGCCACCAGCGCGCCGAGAATCATCCACGGTTGGCTCTTCTGGGTCGCGGCGAAGGCATCGGCGGTGCCGGCCATTTTCGCAATGACACCTTCCGGCAAACCCACCTTGGCGATCGCCCGCTCGATGGCGGCCGTGCCCTGCTCCACCGTCACCCCGCCGGCCATGTCGAAAGCAATGCTTTCCGAAGCGAACTGGCCTTCGTGGCTGACCCGATCGTCTTCCAGGCTGTTTTCGTAATGGGCGATGGTCGACAACGGAATCCGCGCGCCGTCGGCGGTGATCACCTGAACCTGATTGAGCGTGATCGGGTCCTGGGCATATTTCGGGTTGACCTCCATCACTACCTGATACTGGTTGAGGCTGTCGTAAATCGTCGAAATCTGTCGCTGACTGTAGGCGTTGTTCAGCACCGAGGTGACCATGTCCATGTCGACACCCAGGCGTTTGGCCTGATCACGATCGACAATCAACGTTACTTGCTGCGCGCCACGGCCTTCTCGGGCGTCAATCGCCGTCAGCTCCGGCAAAGCCTTGAGCGCAGTGACAACCTTCGGATACCACTCGCGCAACGCACCCAGATCACCGCTTTGCAGGATGTACGAATACTGCGACGTACTTTGCTCGCGACCGCCACCAAATTGCAGGTCCTGGTCGGCCATCAGCATCAACTGTGCACCGGCCACCTTGGGCATTTCCTTGCGCAGGCGTTCGATGACCTTTTGCGCAGACAGGTTGCGTTCCTTGATCGGCTTCAGCCGCACCAGCATGAAGGCGTTGTTGGTGCCGTTGGTGCCGCCGATGAAGCCGGCGACGCTTTGCACCGCGTCATCCTTGAGCACGGCGCGGCGGAAGGTTTCCATTTTTGGCTGCATCACGCTGAACGACAACCCATCGTCGCCGCGCACGAAGCCGATCAGCTGACCGGTGTCCTGCTGAGGCATAAATGTTTTAGGAACAACGACATACAGTGCAATGTTAACGCCGACTGTCACTAGCAGGCTAAGCAGGGTCAACCGGCGATGACGCAGCACCCAGTCGAGGCTCGTGGCGTATTTGCCGACCATCCACTCGTTGGCGCGCTGACTCCAGCGCTGCAAACGGTTTTCCTCACCCGGCGTATGCGGCTTGAGCCAGCGGGCGCAGAGCATCGGTGTCAGCGTCAGAGAGACCACCAGTGACACTACGATGGACGCCGCCAGCGTGATGAAAAACTCGCGAAACAGGCTTTCGACGATCCCGCCCATGAACAGGATCGACAGGAACACTGCCACCAGCGAGACGTTCATCGACAGCAAGGTGAAGCCGACTTCCTGCGCCCCCAGGTACGCGGCCTTCATCGGCGGTACGCCTTTGTCGATGTGCCGGGAAATGTTCTCCAGCACCACGATGGCATCGTCCACCACCAGCCCGGTGGCCAGAATCAGCGCCATCAGCGACAGATTGTTCAGGGAGAATCCGTAGAGGTACATCACCGCAAAGGTACCGACCAGGGAAACAGGCACCGCCAGGGTAGGAATCAACGAGGCGCGGAAGTTACCGAGGAACAGGAACACCACCAGAATCACCAGCGCCACGGCAATCAACAGGGTCATTTCCGCTTCGTGCAAGGTCGCCTTGATCACCGGCGACCGGTCCATCGCCACGTTCAGCTTCACGCTGGCCGGCAACACGGCCTGCAACGCCGGCAGTTGAGCCTTGATTTCGTTGACCGTCTCGATGATGTTGGCGCCGGCCTGGCGGTTGATCACCAGCAGTACCGCCGCGTCGTTGTTGAAGAAACCGCTGTTGTAGCGGTCTTCGACGCCGTCGCTGACCTTGGCCACGTCCTTCAGGCGCAGGGCCGCGCCGTCCGCGTAGTGAATGATCAGCGACTCGTAATCCTTGGCTTTTTCCAGTTGATCGTTGGCCTGAACCTGCCACAGCCGCTGGCTATCTTCGACCGACCCTTTTGGCCGGCGCACGTTGGCGTTGGCGATGGTGTTGCGCACATCGTCCAGCGCCACGCCGTATTGGTTGAGCGCCTGCGGTTCGAGTTCGATGCGCACCGCCGGCAAGGAGCTGCCGCCGATCTGCACTTCGCCGACACCCTGCACCTGAGACACGCTCTGGGACAGAATCGTCGAGGCCAAATCGTAGAGCTGGCCTTTTTCCAGTACGTCGGAGGTCAGCGACAGCACCATGACCGGCGCCTGGGACGGGTTGACCTTCTTGTAGGTCGGCATGCTGCGCATCCCGCTCGGCAGCAGGTTGCGCGAGGCGTTGATCGCCGCCTGCACTTCCCGCGCCGCGCCGTTGATGTCGCGGTCGAGGTCGAACTGCAAAATCACCCGGGTCGAGCCCTGGCTGGAGCGGCTGCTCATGGTGTTGACCCCGGCGATGGCGCCGAAGGAGCGCTCCAGCGGCGTGGCCACGGTCGAGGCCATGACCTCAGGGCTTGCACCGGGCAGACTCGCCTGGACCACGATCACCGGAAAGTCCATCTGCGGCAGCGGCGCCACCGGCAACAGGCCGAAGCTCACGCCGCCCAGCAGCAGGATCGCCAGGCTCAGCAACATCGTCGCGACCGGGCGCTTGATGAAAGGTCCGGACAGGTTCATGGCTGTTCTACCGCTTCCACGGCTTCAGACTTGCGACCCCAGCGCCGACCGAGGCGGTCGAAATACAGATAGATGACCGGAGTGGTAAACAGCGTCAGCACCTGACTCACCAACAAGCCCCCCACCATCACCAGGCCCAACGGTTGACGCAGTTCCGCGCCGGAGCCGGTCGCCAGCATCAGTGGCACCGCGCCGAACAACGCGGCCAGTGTGGTCATCAGAATCGGCCGGAAACGCAGCAGTGCCGCCTGATAGATTGCCGTTTCCGGGTCCATGCCCTGATTGCGTTCAGCGTCGAGGGCGAAGTCGATCATCATGATCGCGTTCTTTTTCACGATGCCGATCAACAAAATGATGCCGATGATCGCGATCATGCCAAGGTCATTCCCGCTCAACAGCAATGCCAGCAAGGCGCCGACCGCCGCCGAGGGCAAGGTCGAGAGAATGGTGATCGGGTGGATGTAGCTCTCGTAAAGCACACCGAGCACGATGTACATGGTCACCACCGCCGCCAGAATCAGCAGCAAGGTGCTCGACAGCGACGCCTGGAAAGCCTCGGCCGCGCCCTGGAACTGGGTCTGTACGCCAATCGGCATGCCGATGTCCTTCTGCACCTGGTCGATGATCTCCACCGCATGCCCCAGCGCCACGCCGGGCGCGAGGTTGAAGGACATCATCACTGCCGGAAACTGCCCGATATGAGTGATCGCCAGTTGCGCCTGACGCTCCTCGATGTGCGCCAGACTGGAGAGACGCACTTGCCCGCCGTCGGTGGTTTTCACGTGAATCTGATTCAGCGCATCCGGGCCGATCTTCTCGCCGGACTGCGATTGCAGCACCACGCGGTACTGGCTGGCCTGGGTGTAAATGGTGGAAATCTGCCGCTGACCGAAGGCGTCGTACAACGCATCGGTGATGTTCGACACCGACACACCGACCCGCGACGCCGCATCGCGGTCAATCACCAGATAAACCTGCAAGCCTTTGTCCTGCAAATCGCTGGCAACGTCGGTCAGCTCCGGCCGTTGGGCCAGTGCTTCCACCAGACGACCGCTCCACAGGCTGAGCAGCTCGGAATCCGGCGACGACATGCTGAATTGATACTGGGTGCGGCTGACGCGGTCTTCGATGGTCAGGTCCTGCACCGGCTGCATGAACAGGCGAATGCCGGTGAGTTTGTCCAGTTCCGGTTGCAGACGGGCAATGACTTCGGTGGCGCTCAAGTCGCGGTTACTGTGGGATTTGAGGTTGATCAGCAGACGACCGCTGTTCAGCGTCGAGTTGTCACCGTCGACGCCGATGTAGGACGACAAGCTTTCCACTGCCGGATCGGCAAGGATCACCTTGGCCAGCTCCTGTTGACGCTCGCTCATCGCCGCAAAGGAAATCGACTGCGGCGCCTCGGAAATGCCCTGGATCACCCCGGTGTCCTGCACCGGAAAGAAGCCCTTGGGCACCACCATGTAAAGGAATACGGTCAACGCCAGCGTGCCGATGGCCACCATCAGGGTCAGCGGTTGATGCTTGAGAACCCACTTTAACTTGCGCCCGTAAGCCGCGATCATCCAATCAATTGTGGCGCCGCTGGCTCGGTAGAAACGGCCTTGTTCTTCTTCCTTGGGTTCACGCTTGAGCAACCGAGCGCACATCATCGGCGTCAGTGTCAGGGACACCACCAGGGAGATCAGGATCGCCACCGCCAGGGTGATGGCAAATTCGCGGAACAACCGCCCCACCACGTCGGCCATGAACAGCAACGGAATCAGCACCGCGATCAGCGACAGGGTCAGGGAGATCAGCGTGAAGCCGATCTGTTTGGCGCCCTTGAGCGCCGCATTCAGGGGGCTCTCGCCCTCTTCGATAAATCGGGAAATGTTCTCCAGCATGACGATCGCATCGTCCACCACGAAACCGGTGGCGATGGTCAGTGCCATCAGGGTCAGGTTGTTGACCGAGAAACCCGCGAGGTACATCACGCCGAAGGTGCCGATCAGCGACAGTGGGACCGCGACCGACGGAATGATCGTGGCGCTGACCCGACGCAGGAACAGGAAGGTCACCATCACGACCAGCGCAATGGCGATCAACAATTCGTGCTGCACGTCGGTGACCGAGGCACGGATGGTCTGGGTGCGGTCGGTCAGCACAGTGACTTCGAGACCGGCCGGCAGGTTGTCGGTGATGCTCGGCAGCAGGGCTTTGATCCGGTCAACCACTTCGATGACGTTGGCGCCAGGCTGACGCTGGATGTTCAGCAGCACGGCCTGACTTTCGTTGGCCCACGCCGCCAGACGTTCGTTTTCCGCGCCATCGACGATCTCTGCCACGTCCTTGAGCCGCAACGGCGCGCCGTTGGCGTAGGTGAGAATCAGATTGGCGTAGTCTTTGGGCGAGGTCAGTTGATCGTTTGCATCGAGCATCGACACCCGGGTCGGGCCGTCGAAGTTGCCCTTGGGTTGGTTGACGTTGGATGCGCCGATCAGGGTTCGCACGTCGGAGAGGTTCAAGCCATTGGCGGCCAGCGCCTCGGGATTGACCTTGATTCGCACCGCCTGACGCTGGCCGCCGGCAATGCTGACCATGCCGACGCCGCTGATCTGGGCGATTTTCTGCGCCATGCGCGTGTCGACCAAGTCATTGAGCTTGGGCAGCAGCATGGTCTTGGACGTGATGGCCAGGGTCAGCACCGGGGTGTCCGCCGGGTTGACCTTGTTGTACACCGGCGGCGCCGGCAGGTCCTTGGGCAGCAAATTGGTCGCAGCGTTGATCGCCGCCTGCACCTGCTGCTCAGCGACGTCCATGTTGATGTCGAGGCTGAAACGCAGGGTCAGCACTGAAGCGCCGCCGGAACTGGTCGAAGCCATTTGGGTCAGGCCGGGCATCTGCCCGAATTGACGCTCAAGCGGCGCGGTCACGGCGCTGGTCATGACATCCGGGCTGGCGCCGGGGTACAGCGTCATGACGCGGATGGTCGGGTAATCGACCTGAGGCAATGCCGACACCGGCAACAGCCGATAGGCGATCACGCCGGCCAGGATAATGGCCAGCATGCTCAGGGTCGTGGCGACCGGGCGAAGGATGAACAGCCGCGAGATGTTCATGCGCCGCCCTTTTTCGCCTTGTCGGTGACTGTCGCGTCAGGCGCGGTGGTGGCCGACTTGCCTTGCAGGTGTTCAGTCGGGGTGGTCGGTACGTCCTTGCTATCGTTGACCACTTCGACTTCGCTGCCCTCTTTCAGGCGGTCGGTGCCTTCCAGCACGACGCGATCACCTGCGGCCAAGCCTTCGGTAATGACGGTGTTTTCGCCGTCACTGGCGCCGACTTTCAACTGACGGATCGTGACTTTCTTGTCGCCATCCAGCGCATAGACAAAAGTACCGTTGGTGCCGAACTGAATTGCCGCCGAGGGTGCGAGGACCACTCCTTTGAGGGTGTCGGCCAAAAGATGAACGTTGACAAACTGATTGGGGAACAGCGCCTGATCGCGGTTCTCGTAGCGAGCCTTGAATTTCAGGGTGCCGGTGGTCACGTCGATCTGGTTATCGAGGCTCTGCAAGACGCCGGTGGCCTGCAACTTGGTGTCGCCACGGTCCCAGGCTTCGGCGGGCAATTTGGCGCCGGTGCGATAGCGGGCCAGTACGACGTCGAGGCTGTTTTCCGGCAAGGTGAAGGCAACGCTGATCGGTTGGGTCTGGGTGATGATCACCAGCGCGGTGGTGTCGTTGGCTGCCACCAGATTGCCGACATCCAGCTGACGCAAGCCCACACGCCCGGCAATCGGGGCGCGGATCTTGGTGAATTCCAGATTGAGCTTGGCGTCGTTGACCGCCGCCTGATTGGTTTTGACCGTGCCCTGATACTGGCCCACCAGCGCTTCGGCGGTGTCCAGGGTCTGCTTGGCGATACTGTCTTCGCGATACAGGCCGCGATAGCGTTCCACATCGACCTGGGCGTTTTTCAGTTGTGCCTGGTTCTGCAGCAACGTGCCTTCGGCCTGAAGCAAGGCGTTCTGGTACGGACGCGGGTCGATTTCAGCCAGCAGATCGCCAGCCTTGACCATCTGCCCTTCCTCGAAGGAGATCTTCATCAGCTCACCTCCGACGCGGCTGCGCACATTGATGGTGTTCAGCGCCGTCACGGTGCCCAGCGCCTTGTAGTACAGCGGGAAGTCACCCTTGACCGCTGGCGCGACACGCACTGGAACCGGCCCGGTCGCCCCGCCGAAACCGGGACGCATTCCCCCCGACCTGCCGGTTTGCCCGGCAACGGCTTTTTGCCCTGCGCCCTCTTTTTGGGCAGTGCCGACGGGCCAGAATTTCCAGCACAGGCCAGCGATGACCAACAGGACAAGCAGGCCGAACAGCCAGCGACGGGGACTACGGGAAACGGAGGATTGCATGGAATGATCAACCATTGGGCGCGTGGGCTTCTTCTACAGGAGGCTGAACGATAAGCACTGGCGGGCATTAAGCAAAGCGGCTTTACCGGCAATTTACCTTCGGCTTACGTAACAGGATGTTTTGCCAAGACACTGAATCACAAATGAAAACGGCCTGGACAGAGGGGGCGTTCTCACTGAATTTCCCCGCCGCGCCGGGTCTGCTGTTGTGCAGGGCAAGGCGCGAGAAGCGTGGTTTGGTCATTCCAAATAAGCTTCGAGCAACGCAGCCCTGCACAACAGCAGGCCCGGCCCTTCGGGTTGTGCCTTAAAGCGGGCCAGCCTGCGTTGCAGGCCTTGGGAAGGGAACAACCATTACCAGCGGCCTGCGCCTTGCCTGGCCCGCTTTAAGGCGACAACGCGGCGGGGAAATTCAGTGAGAACGCCCCCTAGGCCGTTAACAATTGTAAAACGACGCTTACTTCAGAACGGCGAGTGCTGCTTCGTAGTTCGGTTCTTCAGCGATTTCCTTGACCAGTTCGCTGTGCAGAACGTTGTCGTTTTCGTCCAGAACCACGACGGCACGGGCGGTCAGGCCTTTGAGCGGGCCGTCAGCGATGGCAACGCCGTAGTTCTCGATGAACTCGGCACCGCGCAGGGTCGACAGGTTTTGTACGTTTTCCAGGCCTTCGGCGCCGCAAAAGCGCGCTTGAGCGAACGGCAGGTCAGCGGAGATGCACAGCACGACAGTGTTGGCGACATCACTGGCCTGGGCGTTGAACTTGCGAACCGAAGTGGCGCAGGTCGGGGTGTCAACGCTTGGGAAGATGTTCAGCACTTTGCGCTTGCCGGCGAAGCTCGCCAGGGTCACGTCGGACAGATTGCCGGCAACCAGGGAAAAGGCTGGCGCCTTGGAACCGGCTTGTGGCAGTTGGCCGTTGACTTGAACCGGGGAGCCTTTAAGAGTGACTTGAGCCATGAACGGAGTCCTTCTGAACGTTGTTGTAGAGAATTTTGAAGAGGCCGAAGTTAACCACGAAATGGCCCGACGACCTATGCCCAGATACAAATTGTGAAGTGTCGTCGCACACATTGGATACAAACCGCCCCCATCACCGCATAGCGAGTTTAGTGTCGAGAAACAAATCTGCTTTTCGGCGATCTTCCGTAAGAAGCATTGTCGATTCGGGCAACGGCCATTCGACTAGCCAGTGAGTCACTCACATCCAGCGGAGATAAGACCATGCGATTCATGATCATTGTGAAAGCCAGCCAGGATTCCGAGGCCGGCGTGATGCCCAGCGAGGAACTGATGACCGCGATGGGCAACTACAACGAGGAACTGGTCAAAGCGGGCATCCTCATCGAGTGCGATGGCCTGCAGCCCAGCAGCAAAGGCGCCCGGGTGCGATTCTCGGGTGAAAAGCGCACGGTGATCGATGGCCCGTTCGCCGAAACCAAGGAGCTGATCGCCGGCTACTGGCTGTGGCAGGTGAAGTCGAAACAGGAAGCGATCGAGTGGGTCAAGCGCTGCCCCAACCCGATGCCAGGCACCGACGCCGAGATCGAGATTCGCCAGGTGTACGAGGCCGAAGATTTCGGGGCCGAGTTCACACCTGAATTGCGGGAGCAGGAAGAACGGCTGCGTACGCAGGTGAAGAAACGCTGAGTAACGGATCTATCCCATGCACCTGCGTGGGATTGATCAACATGTCGGAGCCTCATAAGAGCGAGGCGTGACCGCGATTGCTTTTTTGCCTCACGCATCTCCACCCCCCGTTTCGCGTTAACCTTTTAGTACACACAATCCCCACAAGCGTGCACAAAAAACCAAAGATTCCCCCTTTCGACTGGCGAACCCCGGGTTAGCTGCTAGCGTCAACAGACGTGTCCTACAGGCTTGATAGGAAAGAGATTTCGCAGTAACGGCCTAGAAGTGCCGAGTCGTCCAATCAGCCACGCTGGTGCGCGCGGGCAAATCGGCCCCGGCCATGCCGGCCCTGCGCAAAGCCGCGCGTTGAAGTGATCCTTCGCCAGGTCTGTAGCAGCTGCCGAGCCTGCGAGGCTGCGTTCGGCGACAAAGTCGTCGTAAACCCTGCAAACGCGGTTTTCCTGTAAACCGTATCGCGTGACTTCACGACGGCTGCCTCCGAACGCGGCCCGCACCGAACGCAGCCTCGCGCTGCTCGACAGCTGCTACATCGACGGTGGAATCACCAGGACGAACCACTCTTCAACGCCAATTCCCGCCGACTATTCGCCCGCATCGCCTTGATCAACGACACCGTCCCCACCAGCAAAATCGCCGCGCCAAACAGGAAGTCAATGTTGTACAGCTGAAAGTCCTGCAACGACCCCACCAGCAATATCCGGACTGCACCGATACTCACCAGCGTGGCGAGAAAATCGATGCCCGGCTCGTCGCGATAAAACACGTGCATCAGCGGCAGGCAAATCACCAGCAGCAATAGCAAGACGATCACCTTGAACGAGCCTTTGCGCTCGACGCTGAACGCACATTCGTTGGCGGCGTAAGGCTTGTAATCCTCGTCGCGTACCAACGAGTTTTTCTCATTGATGTACTCGACCCGGTTGTACTTTTGAATGGGCGTAAAGGTGTTCGACATCTCCATCACCGTGGTGATGTGGCGAAAGCGCAAGTCGACGCGCTCATTGCCCTTGAGGTAATACAGCACCGGTTTGTAGCCGTAGCGGTAGGTGTCGAAGGGAAACTCGGTGGCGCGCCCCTGCACGCCAATCGGTCGCGGTTCGAGCTCCGCGTAGGCACTTTTGTTGTCAGAAGCGAGGTTACGGCTCAGGGGCTTGATCCTGACCTGTTCGAGGAAAATCGGCGTGGCGCCGTAGGACCATTGCAGCGGTTCCAGGCGCAGGCGCAGTTCGTTACGGCCCAGGTCATAGCGATTGAAGGTGCGTTCGGAAACAATCACCGCGCCGCTGAGCAGGAACTCGCCACGCAGGTTGTTAGTGACGCGCAGCGTCAACTGATCCTTACCCAGCGACAGCGCATCGGTGGCCGGTGGCGTGCCGCACCAGGCGTAACTGTCGGGCGCACCACCCAACTGACCGCCGCGGTTCTCCTGGAACACATAAAAGTAACCGCCCCACAGGGTCAACATCAGCAGAAACGCGGTTAACCCTAGAATCTTCTTGCCCACACTCAAACCAGACTCCTTTCGGTACGACTTCCTTATGAGCTGCGGACTCTACCAAAGTGCCATCATCGACCCAAGTACAAATGCCTTACGCCACCACACAACATTTCCCACGGTGTGCGACTAAATCGAATTAATTTGAGTTCTGGATGATGGCGCACTGCCATTAATGCTAGAGTCCGCGCCGGGCAGTCAGCCCCCAATAATCACAACGAGGCGACATGAAGCGTACCTCGGCCAATGACGGCAAATACCGGTCTCAAGGATCATCAATGAAAGCTCTCCGCACGCTGTTCACCGTTTCAGCCCTGACCGCCACACTGCTGACTTCGGGCTGTGCAAGCATTGTTGGCGACAGCAAATACCCAGTGAACGTGTCGAGCACTCCAAGCGGTGCCGACTTCACCATCAAGAACAAGGACGGAGCCGTCGTACATAACGGTTCCACGCCCAATACCGTTACCCTGCCTTCAGGTCGTGGCTACTTCAAAGGTGAGGCCTACACCATCACCTTTAAGAAAGAAGGTTATGCCGATAGCAGCGCTACGCTGGAAACCAGCATGAGTGGCTGGTACTGGGGCAACCTGTTGTTCGGTGGGTTGATTGGCATGCTCGTTGTCGATCCACTCACTGGCGCGATGTACAAACTTCCCACCGACGCTGCGGGCAATCTCGGCAGCCCACTGCCTGGTGAAGCGCCAAAAAGCCTCACACTGCTCGAAATTGATCAGCTTTCTCCAAGCGATCGCGCTGCTCTGGTCCGTATCAACTGACAGCGCTCGGCGCGTCCTGCTCTACAGGATGCGCCATCCTCACTGGCGTTCTACTGACGCCGTCGAAAAACGGCCGCGGCTCAATCACCGAACGCCCATACAGCACGCTCATCCCGGCCAGCCCCGTGAGCGCATCTTCGGCGGACTTGTCTTCACGCACCGCAAAGCTGTCGAACCCGCATTGACGCATGTGGCTGAGTTGATCGCGCGGTACATCGCCGACGGCGCGCAACTCGCCCGTCCAGCCCAATCGAGTGCGCAGCAAGTACGCCTGGCTGTAACCGCGACCATCACGGAAACTCGGAAAACCCAGGGCAATCAACGGCAAGTGTGAAAACCACGGCTTAAGGCTTTCCACTCATCGTCCGGCCCCAACCACACGCCCTTTTGCGGTGGACCTTCAAGCCAACGGGCCAACGGCAGAATCACTGCATCACCCGGCGGTGAGGCAATGCCCGGTTTGGTCGACAACACCACGCTGGCGTAGCCCGGCACTTTGTGCGGCTGGACGTTGCGCGACACCCAACGGGCGAAGGCCGGGTTTTCGGACAGGCGTGTGCCGAAATCGAGGTCGGTGTCCGCCAGAGCGCGGTTTCCCGGGCAAAGGCTTCGATGCCCACCGCCTTGACCGGAATCTTGATCCGCGCCTTGTACTTGTTGTCGCGCCGACCGTGGCGGTTGTAGACCCGCAGCACCGCTTCGACGTAGGACAGCAGGTGTTGCCACGGCAATCCCTCGCGAATCTGTAAACCAAGGATCGGCGTGCGCCCCAACCCGCCGCCAACGATGACCCGCAGCAGCATTTGCCCGTCGTCACCCGGGTAAAGATAGAGGCCGATGTCATGCATCATGATCGTCGCCCGGTCCTGCTCCGCCGAGCAGATCGCGATCTTGAACTTGCGCGGCAGAAACAGGAATTCCGGGTTGATGGTCGACCACTGCCGGAGGATTTCCGTCAGCGGCCGCGGGTCGATCATTTGTTCTGCCCCGTAGCAGCTGTCGAGCACCGCGAGGCTGCGTTCGGCTCGGGCCGCGTTCGGACGTAGCAGTCGTAAACCCTGTGTACCCGGTTTACCTGACCCACCGAGTCGCTTGATTTCGCGACTGCTGCGTCCGAACGCGGCCCGAGCCTCGCGGTGCTCGACAGCTGCTACGGGGTTGGCGGTGCTTGTGGTAGCGACTATGGACCTGCGGCGCAGTACGTTACAGATTCAGCTAAATACTAAAAAACCGTATCAGACTGCGGCTGATCACCACACGCATGCGCTTTATCTGATCCGCATAAACTCGGTTTTTCTGAGTCTGTTTTGTTTCTGGCAGGGTTTCTACAGTGGACGACATGCCAGTCCGGGTGGCCTGGCAAGACTTTGCAACCGTGGAAGCATTGACCATGAGCACAGCAACAATCGGACAGGCCTATAACTACAAGGTCGTCCGCCAATTCGTCGTGGCAACCGTGGTTTGGGGTGTCGTGGGGATGGCGATGGGGGTGTGGATCGCCTCGCAACTGGTGTGGCCGCAGATGAACCTCGACCTGCCATGGACCACCTTCGGCCGCTTGCGCCCGTTGCACACCAGCCTGGTGATTTTCGGCTTTGCCGGCAGCGCGCAATTCGCCGCCAGTTACTACGCGGTGCAGCGCACCTGCCAGGTGCGGCTGTATTCGGACAAGCTTGCCGCGTTCACTTTTTGGGGTTGGCAATCGGTGATCGTGGTGATGCTGATCACCCTGCCGCTGGGCTACACCACCACCAAGGAATACGCCGAGATCGAATTCTCCGGCGCGGTGTGGATGACGGTGGTCTGGGTCGCTTACGCCATCGTGTTTTTCACCACCGTGGTGCAACGCAAGACCAAACACATCTACGTCGGCAACTGGTTCTTCGGCGCGTTTATCGTGGTCATCGCGATGCTGCACGTGGTCAATCACCTGGCGATTCCGGTGGACTGGTTCAAGTCCTACCCGGTGTACTCCGGGGCGACCGACGCCATGGTGCAGTGGTGGTACGGGCACAACGCAGTGGGTTTCTTCCTGACCACCGGGTTCCTCGGGATGATGTACTACTTCGTGCCGAAACAGGTCGGACGGCCGGTGTATTCCTATCGGCTGTCGATCGTGCATTTCTGGGCGCTGATCACCCTGTACATCTGGGCCGGCCCGCACCACTTGCATTACACCGCGCTGCCGGACTGGGCGCAGTCGCTCGGCATGGCGATGTCGCTGATTCTGCTGGCACCGAGCTGGGGCGGGATGATCAACGGCATGATGACGCTGTCGGGTGCCTGGCATAAATTGCGCACCGACCCGATCCTGCGCTTTTTGGTGTTGTCCCTGGCCTTCTACGGCATGTCGACCTTCGAAGGGCCGATGATGGCGATCAAGACGGTCAACGCCCTCTCCCACTACACCGACTGGACCATCGGCCACGTCCACGCCGGCGCTCTGGGTTGGGTGGCAATGATCACCTTCGGTTCGCTGTACCACATGATCCCGAAAGTCTTCGGCCGCGAGCAGATGCACAGCACGCCGCTGATCAACCTGCACTTTTGGTTGGCGACCATAGGCACCGTGCTTTACATCGCCTCGATGTGGGTCAACGGCATCACCCAGGGCCTGATGTGGCGGGCGATCAACGATGACGGCACGCTGACCTACTCCTTCGTCGAAGCCTTGCAGGCCAGCCATCCAGGGTTCGTGGTGCGCTTCGCCGGCGGTGTGTTCTTCCTCAGCGGCATGTTGCTGATGGCTTACAACGTCTGGCGCACGGTGCGGGTTTCGGACGTCGAAATGGCCGAGTGCGACGCGCAGATTGCCTGAGGCAAGGAGCTTGAGATGATTGAGGTCGTGCTGAATGTGTTGGGCGTGACGGGGCTTTGGCTGGCGGTTGAATACTGTCTGAAACACCAGACGACAGAAAGTCTGGATGAAGCTAGTCTGATTCCGTTTGCCGATGACCCGGAGGTGGCGCGGCGGGTGGAGTTGGCGACGGGCAAGACCGTGAAGGCCGTTGCGCCGGAAGAAGCAAAACCTGGTTGGGGGGATTTGGAGATTTGAGGGGAGTCAGCTAAGGCCACCCCTCACCCTAACCCTCTCCCCAGGGGGTAGAGGGGACTGACCGAGGTGTTCTTTCAATTTACATCGACCTGAAATATCGAGCCGAACTCTGGTCTTGAAAGGCACGGAGATCGGCTCCCTTTCCCCTCTCCCCTCTGGGGAGAGGGTTGGGGTGAGGGGTGGCGCTTGACCTTAGCTGCGTTCGCGGGGAATCAGGCTCTGCAACTGCTGCGCCAAAAAGTTCGCATCGAACGCAAAGGTATCCGGGTCTTTCAAGCCATTGGTCTTGCGCCATTGCCAGCTGCTGGACGGCGGCAGGCACACCAGCGAAATGCTGCCGTAGCGCGCGGCCGTCAGACCCATCACGGCCAGTGAAATCTGACCACCGGCACCCATCACATCCGGCACAAATTCCACCGGTTTACCGGCGATCACAATGGACAGCTTCTCGGTCTTGAAGGTCGACGTCTCGACCGGAACGCTTGGCCCCGAGGCGACATACGCCTCGCGGCTCACCTCTAGCAGATTCGGCGCCTGGACCGGTTCCAGCCATTGCTGGATCTGATCGAACAGTTCACCAATGCGCGTCGCCCACACGGCCGATTGCGACTCGAACAGTTGCTTCTTGTGTGCTTCGCTTTCTGCGTAATGGCGAAGCATCTCACCCAGTTGCTGTACATCGTCCATTGCGGTGTTCCTTTGTTGAAACGGTGCTGCGGACTTTGAGCATGGCAGATGCGCGCTGCCGGCGTACGACTAAAAGCGTGAACGGTATTGGCTGGGGGTCATGGCCAGGTATTTGCGAAAGGCACTGCCCATGTGGGACTGATGGGCGAAGCCGGCGTCCAGAGCGATGTCGGCCAGGGACCGGCCGGTGTGTTCGATCATCCGGCGTGCCGCTTGAAGCCGCACTTCAACGAGGTAAGCGTGGGGGGTCAGGCCGATGGCTCGGGTGAAATCGCGCAAAAAGCGCAGCTCGTTTTGCCCGTAGGTGGCGGCCAATTGTCCAAGGGTCAGGGGTTCGTGGAACTGCTCGGCGATCTGATCCAGCACTCGGGTGAAAACCCTGGGCGTGGCACGTTGCGCGATATCTGCCTTTGAACTCACCAAACCAACGAATTCCACCACCCTTTGCTCAAGCGCCAGCCTGTCCGGTTGCGTAGCGAGCAACAGGCGCCGCAGTTCCCGGCCCAGCATCAGCGCACGGCGATTGCCTGAAGACTGAATACGGTGGTCAACCGAGGGTAAATGCTGATGGGCCAACGACTCGTCCAGTCGCATCAGCAGGTATTCGCCACCGCTGGCCGATTCGGAAAATACTTCCACGCCGACCGGGGTGTAAGCCAGCACCCCAGGCAAGGTGTCGAAATCCACCCGGTGATCCGAATCGATGGCATGCACGCCGTGTTGACGTTCCAGCGTCACCCCAAGGGTTTGCCACTGCACAGGGTCGCGCGCACTGTAAGCCGCACGGGGTAAAAGCTGCAGGCAAAGTCTGCCGTCCAGCAAGTCGTGGCTCAGCACCGCTGGCATGTGAAATTTCCTGATAGATCGCTATGAAGACCCACGGGTACTCTCAAATAAAGGCATGCTCAAAAACAAAGGGTTGCCACCAACAGGAGCACGACATGCGCACCATCGGCCTTATCGGCGGCATGAGCTGGGAGTCCAGCGCCGAGTATTACCGTCTCATCAATCAGCAGGTGCGCGACCGGCTCGGGCCGTTGCGTTCGGCGAAATTGCTAATGTACAGCGTCGACTTTGGCCCTGTCGAACAGGCCCAGCATGCCGGGCGCTGGGACGATGCGGCGGCGATTCTGGTGGATGCGGCGAAGCGGTTGCAGGCCGGTGGTGCCGATTGCGTGGTGTTGTGCACCAACACTATGCACAAAGTGGCCGGGCAGATTCAGGCAGCGATCAGTATTCCATTTCTGCACATCGCCGACCCGGCGGGTCAAGCTGCCATCGAGGCTGGTGCGCTGAAGATTGGATTGCTCGGCACAGCGTTCACCATGGAGCAGGATTTTCTCAAGGAGCGCCTGACTTCAATGGGCCTGACCGTACTGGTGCCGGAGGCCGATGAACGTCAGGCCGTTCACCGGATCATCTATGACGAGTTGTGCGTCGGGGTGGTCAGCGAGGCGTCACGCAAGGTGTATCAGCAGGTCATCGAATCACTGACCCGACGTGGCGCCCAGGCAATCATCCTCGGTTGCACGGAAATCGGCCTGCTGATCAAACCCGAGCATAGCGCCCTGCCCTTGCTCGACACCACCGAACTGCATGCGCAGGCGGCGGTGGCGTTCGCGTTGGGCGAGTGACTCAACCGGCCTTGGGTGTGCGACGCAGGCGCGCCATGCTCAAGGCATCGACCCATCCGCCATCACGCACGGCGTAGTCGCGAAACAGCCCTTCGGTGTCGAAGCCGAACTTGCGATACAGGCCGATGGCGGCTTCGTTGTCGGCGTAGACCGAAAGTTCGAGCCGTTGCAGGTTCATCCAGTTGTCGGCGATGTCCAGCGCCGCTGCCAACAACTTCGAGCCAACGCCCTTGCCCTGCCAGGCCACCGCGACGCCCATGCCGAGATTGCCGGCATGGCTGCGGCGGATCCGTGAAAACTGTTCCAGGCCAATATTGCCGATGACCGTCCCTTTATGCAGCGCCACCAGTTGCACCACACGCTCGTTGTCCGGCGCCAGGCGTTTGCGCCAGACTTCCGCGGACTGAAACGGCATTTGCAGCACCTGACGGGTAATGGCCGTGTCATTGTAGAGCGCGGTAATGCCGTCGATGTGGGATTCGTTGAACCGTTCAAGGGAAATGACAGCGTCAGTGGCGGGCATGGGTGATTCATCCTTGATACAGACATGGCCGCCCACTCTATACCGCCGTAGGTTGTTCGAACCACTCCCGCCGCTCTTCGAAGGTGTTCTGGATCAGCTCGACGATCATCTGCACCTGCGCTGAACCCTCGGACTCGGCATTGACCGCCATCCATACCTGGCGCTGCATCGGTTGACTGAACAACCCCGGCAATTGAATAAGGCCGCGGTCGAAGCGGCTGATGTATCCAGGCAGCAGGCCAATGCAGGCACTGCAACGGATCATCTCCAGCATCAGCTCATAGGAATGCAACTGCACCACTCCGGCCAGGCGCTGGTCCACCAGGGTATTCCACGGCCGAAAACAGTCGACCTGACGGTCATGCTGCCATTGCACCAGCAGGAAATCCGTCAAGTCGTCGAGGCTGCCTGGCCGCGACGCGACCCGTGAGTAACGTTTGGCGATGTGGGGCAGGTAGTCGAGCCGTGCCAGACGCCGGGGCTCGCTGACCGCAAAACTCGGGCCTGGCAGCGGTGAATCGGTGCCGGACAGCCACAGCACCACATCGGCACTGACCGCTTGCAGGGACAGTTCGCTGTCCAGGGTGATGATGTCCAGACGCACGCTGGCATTGCGCCGCAATAAGGCCACCAGATCGCGACCGAGAATGTCATGCAGGACCGATTCGGCGACGGCCAGGCGAATCAACGGCTGTTCGATCACCGGCAAGTCGCGCTCGTGGGCCAGGGCAATCAACTGCGATTGCAGCTGCAATCCTTCACGACTGAGGGCAACGCCATTCTCTGAGTGGCTGAATAGCGAACACTGCAGTTGCGCTTCGAGCTGCGCCAAGTGTTTGCGCAGCTGGGTGGCCTTGATGTTGAGACTGCGGGCCGCTTGCATGAAACAGCCGCAACGGGCACTGACCCGAAAAGACTGCGCCAGTACCGGATCGATCCCTGCCGCCAGTGCGCGCCAGGATGAGGTTTTTTCTACGGGCGAGCGGTACTCGGCAACTTGCTGACGATCCGTGGTTTCCATAAATGGCATCGCTGACTCCCTGTCGATCTGTCCTTGAAAGCCTCATCCTGCGCAGCGTTTATGAACCTGATGTGACATTCGGGGCGGAAAATCGATTCAGCCGCCAGGAGTTTGCCGAAAACTCACCGCCAGGCGATTCCAGCTGTTGATCGTGGTGACGGCGATGGTCAGGTCGACCATCTCGCCTTCGTTGAACTGCTCCCGGGCCTGCGCGTAGACCTCGTCCGGCACATGGTTTTCAGAGAGCAAGGTGACGGCTTCGGTCCAGGCCAGCGCCGCGCGTTCTCGCGCATTGAAGAAGCCGCTGTCGCGCCAGACCACGATCGAATACAAACGACGGTCAGTCTCGCCGAGTCGCCGGGCATCCACCGAGTGCATGTCGGTGCAAAAAGCGCAGCCATTGAGTTGCGACGCACGGATCTTGATCAAGTGCAGCAAGGCCGGCTCGATGCTGAGGTTGCTGGTCAACGCCTCCATGGCAATCATCGCTTTCATCGCTTTGGGCGATGCGCTGTAGTAATCCAGGCGGGCGTTCATGGAGTGACCTCGTGGATCAAATGTGTGCCTCCCAAGGTAGGCGTTGATACGCGGGCGTTACAGATCCAATTCTGCGAAATACCCGTGGACCACTCAGGCACCAGACCAATCGGAGGTTTTTCGCCCACGCAACTTTTTCGCAGGCGCTCATGCGGGTAATCTGGCCCGACGCACACGCGCCTCAATCGCCCCAGGAGCCTCGCCGGTATGGAACTTCACGTTGTCATAAACGGCCGCAAGGACCTGGCAGGCCAGTTGTATAACCAACTGCGCAGCGCCATCGAATCCGGTCGTCTGGCAGCCGGAACGCAGCTACCGCCCAGTCGTTTGCTGGCTGAACAACTGGGCATTTCCCGCAAGACCATTTCCGACACCTACACGCAGCTGACCTACGAAAACTTCCTCACCGGGGTCATCGGCAAAGGCACCTACGTCAACGCCCGACCGGCGAAAACCACCCGTAAACAGAGTCATTCGGAGTTGGCCAGTGCCGAGGTCATCGAGTCCTGGCGCAACCTGCCGGTGTTCCTGCGCCATCCAACGCTGGAAGGCTCGTTGCGCTACGACTTCATCGGCGGCGCCACCAGCAAGGGCCAGTTCCCCCAGGATGACTGGCGGCGCTGCACCGCTCACGCCTTGCGCCAAATCGCTGCGTCCAAGGGCTTCTACAGCATGCCCGAAGGCCTGCCGGCGCTGCGTAATGCGATCGCCCGGCACATCGCGTTTTCCCGCGGGGTCAATTGCCAGGACGAAGACGTTGTGGTGTGCAACGGCGCGCAACAGGCGCTGGACTTGATCTCCCGGGTGCTCACGCGTCCTGGCAGCATTGTCGCCATGGAAGACCCCGGCTATCCGCCCGCACGCCTGTTGTTCGGTACCCACGGCGCCACGGTGATCGGCGTCCCGGTGGATGCGGAAGGCATTCAGGTGGACAAAATCCCCCTTGGCACCCGGCTGATCTACGTCACGCCGTCCCACCAGTTCCCGCTCGGCATGCCAATGAGCCAAGCGCGCCGGGTGGCGCTGCTGGAGCGGGCTCATGAGTTGGGCGCGATCATCATCGAGGACGATTACGACAGCGAATTCCGCTACGAAGGCCGGCCCACCGACTCGCTGCAAAACATGGACGAACGCGGCATTGTCGCCTACGTCGGGACCTTTTCGAAAACTCTGCTACCGGAGCTGCGCCTGGGTTATGCAATCCTGCCGCCAGCGATTCTCGACGCGGTCATTCGCGCCAAGCAACTCACCGATCTGCACACCTCCACCCTGCCCCAATGGGCGCTGGCCAAGTTCATCGCCGAAGGCTGTCTGCTCAAGCACATTCGGCGCTGCCATGCGATCTATGCCGGGCGTCGTGAGCGGATCCTCGAGCGCATGGCTGGCGATCTGTCACCGTGGCTAGAGGCTGTCCCGACCACCGCCGGGTTCCACATGGTGGTTATGTGCAAAGTGTCTATCGATATTCCATTGGTGATCGAATTGGCAAAAAAAGTCGAAGTCGGGCTCTACCCCATCAGTAGTTTTTTCTACCAGCAAGCGCCGCAGGCCGGGCTTTTCCTGGGTTTTGGCGCCATTGAAACCCTGGACATCGACATCGCCCTGGACCGCCTGCGGGACATTTTGCAGCAGGTCGCCTGACAGGATTGGTCTGCGTTTTTATCCCGTGATTGGCTATTGGTGGTCCGGGGATGCAGGCCTATCCTGCATAAGCGTTATCCCTCAATGAGCAGGATTCGTCCGGCCTGATTCAGGAGTGTGAGCAATGTCCAACGAAGTGATCAATACCGTTAAGGTGCAGGCCGCCGCCGGCCGCTCGGACGAACTGGGCAAGCAACTGCAAAAGATTGTCGACACCCTGCGCGAACTACCGGGCTGCGATTCCTATATGGTCGACCGCTGCCCCGAGGACGACAACCGCTGGACTGTCAGCGCCCGCTGGCAATCGGAAGCGGCCATGCAAATGCATTTCAACTGCCCTGAAGTACAAGGCTTTATCGGCCTGATCGACAGCCGCCTGGCCAACGCCGTCGATTTCAACAGCTTTCCTATCGTTTAAAAATTAGGTCGCCGCCTTCGGCCACTCCTACAGGGCTATGGGTACCCCTGCAGAAGTGGCTGGAGGCGGCGATCTTGTTTTTTCAACGCGCATGATTGGTCCCCTCGCCTTCACGAAAATTGGCTGTTTGATTGGCATTGACCGAGACTTACTGTGGTGCCTGACACTAACCACAGCAGGTGATAACCCATGAACGCCTTCCGCTACTGTGCTGCGCCCCTCGCCGCCCTGGCCCTGACCTTTTCCGCCACGGCATTCGCTCATGAAGCCGCCCCTTCGGAAAAGGTCACCGTGTTGCAGGACCAGATGTTGAAAAACGTGCCCAATAAAAAAGCGCTGATGATCGAGGTCGACTATCTGCCCGGCCAGTCGTCCATCGCCCACAAGCACGAGGGCACGGCCATGGCTTACGTCATTTCGGGAGAAATCATCTCCCAGGTCAAAGGTGAAAAGGCGATCACTTACAAGGCCGGTGAATACTGGTACGAACCGGCCGGTTCGGAGCATTTGGTCTCGAAAAATGCCAGTACCACTAAACCCGCCAAACTGTTGGTGTTTATGGTGTTAGCGCCCGACGAAAAAGTATTGATCCCTTTGGAAAACTGATAGCTGTTGCGCCAGCCATAAATAATCAGGCCCGAATTAAGCATTCGGGCCTTTTTATTTCCCGGCGCAATTAACCAGGGCCTTTTAAACCAAACAAAACTAGTAGCCACCTGACAAGTGCGGTGATTGGCCATTTCATTCAGTGACGACAGGTTTAGTCTGGAATCTCCGCCGACTGTGTCCGGCCTATTAACTTTCCGATTCAAGTTGTTTCACGGGAGAAACACCATGAAACTTGCACTTGTCAGCACCATGACGATGACGATTCTTTTAACGGGCTGTTCAATACCCACTGCACCAAAGGCTGTTTCTTCGCTCGACGGCATCTTCACCGAGCCGGTTGGCCGCAGCAGTGCCACGCGTGTCGCCAATGGCAGCAACGTGTCCCTGGGCATCGTCTACAGCCGCAACACTCAGACCAACCGCGCCTACCTTCAGGATTACCAGGCCAACGCCGGCACCGGTTTCGGCCAAAGCCTGCTGGTGCAGCCGATCCACGATGCCTACGTCGCCACCTCCAAACCCGACCTGGCGGTGGACTGGGTCAAGGCGTCCTTGCAACGTCAATTTGGATCGGTGACGGTGTACCCGGACATGCAAAGTCTCAGGGCCGCTAAACCGGACGTGGTTGCCGTCGTCGACACGCGCAGTCAACTGATGACGTCGCGCAGTTCGGATATCAGCGCGAATGTCAGCGCAGCGTTCTACGATACCAACTTCAACTACATCGGCACTGCACAAGGGCATGACGCTAAAGAACTGAGCCCGGTATGGGCGGACTATAAACGCAGCGAAGAGATAGTTGCCGACATTAACGAACAACAGAATGTGCAAGTTCGGGCCTTGCAGAAGTTTGACCAGTCGCTCAGTAATTTATTGACCAGGCCGACAGCTAAAGTGTCGATGATCGATAATAATATAGGCACAAAGTTGTATTGAGGTTGATGGCTCCTTCGCGAGCAGACGGTACAAAACCTTCAGGCAAAAAAAGCCCCGCCTCTTTCGAGACGGGGCTTCTTCATTCAGCGCCTGATCAGGCCGCCGGTTCCAACTCAGCGCTGGCAGTGCTAGTGGCAGTGACTGGCACTACCGCTTGACCGCTCAACGCCAGATCCAGCAACTCACGGTTGGCCACCGCATACATGGCGTAATCAGTGCCGCTGGCGGCACGGATTTCTACCAGCATGGCGCGCCAACGTTCGATCATGCCTTCGTGCTCTTCCATCCACAGCTCAAGACGGGTTTCCACGTCCTGGGTGCCGTCGCCCTGTTGCAGGACGGAGATGGTGATCGCACGTTGTTGCCAGTCGACGTCATCGCGGAACGCTTCACGGGCCAGGGCCTGCCAGTTGTTTTCAACCGGCAGAGCGCTGATCTGTTGCAGGTACCAGGTGATGTCCAGCGCGCTGCCCACGGCGAAGTAAGCCTTCGCCACGTCGGCTGCGTTCTGACCGGTCACGTCGGACGCTTCGATGATCGGCAGCAAGGTGTACAGGTGAGTGGTGCCTGCAACCATGCGCGCCAGCAACTCAGGAACGCCAGCCGCAACGTAAGCCTGATAACGGGTCTGCCAGCCTTCGCGAGTCGGG
The DNA here is from genome assembly GCF_030053095.1 of Pseudomonas sp. PMCC200344. Lineage (NCBI taxonomy): Bacteria > Pseudomonadati > Pseudomonadota > Gammaproteobacteria > Pseudomonadales > Pseudomonadaceae > Pseudomonas > Pseudomonas sp. PMCC200344. The sequence goes on from NZ_CP125618.1 coordinate 3,107,804, forward strand.
CCTTCCAGCAGTTCGTCGAGCTTGAGGCCCAGCGCGGCCAGATGTGGACCGAAGTGCGCGACGTCACGGGCAGCATTCTGCTCGTTGCGACGGCTGCGCAGGAACCAGCGCGTAGCGCGACGGCCCAGACGCATCAGCTCATCCATCAGTTCCAGTTGCACGTCAGCGGAAACCTGGTAGTCCAGGGCCTCTATCTGCCGGAACCAGTGCGGGAGGTGGAAGATGTCACGCACGATCACGTAAGCACCGGCCACGTTCGCCGGGCTCATGCCGGTCGACTCTTTCAGTCGTTGAACGAAGGTGATGCCCATGTGGTTGACCAGATCGTTGGCGATCTGGGTGCTGACGATCTCACGCTTCAGACGGTGACGGCGCATGGCGTCGGAGAACTTGCTCACCAGGGTCGGCGGGAAAGCGGTTTCCATGTCGCGTGTCAGGTAGTCGTCGTCCGGCACCTGGGAATTGAGCAGCGCTTCCTTGAGGTCGATTTTGCTGTAAGAGATCAGCACCGAAAGCTCGGCACGGGTCAGGCCATGGCCCGCCGCGATGCGCTCGTTGATCGCCTCTTCAGCCGGCAGGAACTCGATGGCGCGATCCAGCTTGCCGCGGCCTTCGAGATCGTTCATCAGACGCTTGTATTCGGCAATCCGCGGCAAGGCACGACGGGCCGCCAGGGACAGGGCCTGAGTTTGCTTGTAGTTGTTGCCAAGCACCAGGTTTCCGACTTCGTCGGTCATGCTCGCCAGCAACTGGTTACGTTGCTTGTCGGTCATGTCACCGGCATGAACCACTTCGTTCAGCAGAATCTTGATGTTTACTTCGTGGTCGGAGCAGTCCACACCACCGGCGTTGTCGATGAAGTCGGTGTTGGAACCGCCGCCATTGAGGCCGAATTCGACACGACCCAGCTGGGTCATACCGAGGTTACCGCCCTCGCCCACGACTTTGCAGCGCAGTTCGTTGCCGTTCACGCGCAGTGCATCGTTGGCCTTGTCGCCGACATCGGCGTGGCTTTCGCTGCTGGCTTTGACGTAAGTACCGATACCGCCGTTCCACAACAGATCCACCGGTGCCTTGAGCAAGGCGTTCAGCAGTTCAGTCGGGGTCAGCTTGTCAGCCTGAATGTCGAAGCGCTCTTTCATCTGCGGGGAAATCGCGATGCTTTTCGCGCTACGGGAGAAGATCCCGCCGCCTTCGGACATGATGCTGGTGTCGTAATCCGACCAGGCCGAACGCGGCAGGTCGAACAGGCGCTGACGCTCGGCGAAGCTGTTGGCCGGCTCCGGGTTCGGGTCGATGAAGATGTGCAAGTGGTTGAACGCTGCGACCAGTTGCAGCTTGTCGGACATCAACAAGCCGTTACCGAACACGTCACCGGCCATGTCGCCGACGCCGACCACAGTAATGTTGTCTTCCTGAACATTGATGCCGCGTTCGCGGAAGTGACGTTGAACGCCAACCCACGCGCCCTTGGCGGTGATGCCCATTTTCTTGTGGTCGTAACCGGCCGAGCCGCCCGATGCGAATGCATCGCCGAGCCAGAAGCCGTAGTCGATGGCGATACCGTTGGCGATGTCGGAGAAGGTTGCAGTGCCCTTGTCCGCAGCGACCACCAGGTACGGGTCATCGTCGTCATGACGCACGACGTTGGCCGGCGGTACCAGCGCGCCGTCTTTCAGGTTGTCGGTGATGTCCAACAGGCCCGAGATGAAGATGCGGTAGCAGGCGATGCCCTCGGCCGCGATCTCGTCACGGCTGCCGCCCAGTGGCAGGCGACGCGGCAGGAAGCCGCCCTTGGCGCCCACCGGCACGATGACTGAGTTCTTCACTTGCTGGGCTTTTACCAGGCCCAGGACTTCGGTACGGAAGTCTTCTTCACGGTCGGACCAGCGCAGACCACCGCGAGCAACGTTGCCGAAGCGCAGGTGCACGCCTTCGACGCGTGGCGAGTAAACGAAGATTTCGAACTTCGGTACTGGCTTCGGCAGCTCTGGAATCTGGTGCGGGTTGAACTTGAAGCTGAAGTAGGACTTGTTCTGACCGTGCACGTCGGTCTGGTAGAAGTTGGTCCGCAGGGTGGCCTTGATCAGGTCCAGGTAGCGACGCAGGATACGGTCTTCGTTCAGCACCTGGACGTCGTCCAGAGCGGCCAGAATCGCGTGTTCCAGGCGTTGCTGCTTGTCTTCCAGATCGTCAGTACCGAGCTTGCGGGCCAGGTAGAAACGGGTTTTGAACAACCGGGTCAACTCGCGAGCGATGTCGGTGTGGTTGTTCAGGGTGCTGGCGATGTAACCCAGGTCGAAGCCCAGGCGAATCTGCTTCATGTAACGGGCGTAGGCACGCAGCAGCGCCACGTCGCGCCATGGCAGGCCGGCGGTCAGCACCAGACGGTTGAACGCATCGTTCTCGGCATCCCCGCGCACGATGTGGACGAACGCGTCCTGCAAGGTGTCGTTGAGTTGCTGGATGTCGAGTTCCAGGCCTTCGGCGGCGGTGAACGCGAAGTCGTGAATCCAGAACTCGCGGCCGCTGTTGTGACGCAGGCGATACGGGAATTCACCCAGCACGCGCAGACCGAGGTTTTCCAGGATCGGCAACACGTCGGACAGCGCCAGCGGCGTATCGGCGTGGTACAGCTTGCAGTGCAGCTCGCGTTGACCGGACACCTGACCCAGTGGCTGATAGAAGCTCATCACCAGTGGATTTTTTTCGCTCAGGCTCAGCAAGTGCTGCATGTCGACCACAGCCGAGTGGGCGGCGAAACGCTCACGATAACCGGCCGGGAAGCCTTTCGGGAAGTCGGCCAGCACGTTGGTGCCGCTGGCCTCACCGAAACTTTCAACCGTCAGGCTGGCGTAGTCGTCCTGCCAGCTGCGGCAGGCTTGCACCACTTCTTTTTCCAGCAGATCCGGGTCGATGTCCAGACGGTTCTTCGGATCGACGCGCAGAATCAGCTGCACACGGGCCAGCACGGATTCGGAGAAGAAGGTCCAGAACTCGCAGTCCGAGGCTTTCAGGCGATCCATCAGCACTTGCTGGATCTTCTGGCGCACTTCGGTGGAGTAGATGTCACGCGGCACGTAGGCCAGGCAGTAGCAGAAGCGGCCGTACGGGTCTTTACGCAGGAACACGCGAATTTTGTTGCGTTCCTGGATCTGCACAATCGACATCACGGTGCTGAACAACTCATCCACCGGGGTCTGGAACAGATCGTCGCGCGGCAGCACTTCAACCACCTGCGCCAGTTCCTTGCCTAAGTGAGCCTTGGCCTGGAAGCCGGAACGGCGCTCGATTTCTTCGACCTTGCGACGGATGTAAGGGATGACCCGCACGCTCTCGCCATACACCGAAGAGGTGTACAGGCCCATGAAGCGGTATTCCTTGATGACCTTGCCGTCGGCGTCGATTTCACGGATCGACACGTAATCCGGGTAAGCCGGACGGTGTACACGGCTTGGGTGTGCAGCCTTGGCGAACGACAGCAGGGTCGGTTCGCGCAGGTAGTTCACGGCGTAGTCTTCGATGCGCAGGTCATCGTAAGTCAGGCCGGTGCGCAGCAGTTTGGTCAGGCCGAGGAAGGAGTCCTGGTCGTAGACAATATGGCCACCATCGGCTTCGTCGCGAACCACGAACTCCTCATAGCCCAGGAAGGTAAAGTGGTTGCCCACCAGCCATTCCAGGAAGCTTTTGATTTCGGCTTTTTCTTCTGGATCGACGGCGAACTGACTAGTGTCCAGGCCGGTGAGGATTTCCTGGACCTTGGCTTTCATCGGCTCGAAATCGGCGACCGCGACGCGGACTTCACCGAGAACCTGTTCCAATTCCTTGCTCAGCACATTCAATTCGGCCGAGTTGGCGCAACGGTCGATTTCCAGGTACATCAACGACTCTTGCAGCACGTCGTCGCCCTGGGTGCCTTTCGGCAGGATTTCCAGCAGCTCGCCCTTGCTGCCGCGACGCACGCTCAGCACAGTGGTTTGCAGGGTGTGGATGCTGTAACCGCGACGGTTCAGCTCGGTGCGTACCGAGTCCACCAGAAATGGCAGGTCGTGGTGCAAGACTTCGACCGCGGTGTGGGTCGACTGCCAGCCGTGGCGTTCGTAATCGGGGTTGTAGACGCGCACTTGCGGTTGCGTGTGATCGAAGCGCTCAAGCAGGCGCCACGCAGAAAGGGTGCAGCCGGCGAGGTCGGACAACCGACGCTGGGTCAGCTCGTCCAGGGAAATGATGCCGAAAAATTGTTCCGCGAACAGCGCCACTTGTGGCAGTGCCTGTTCACTGATGTGCTGGGCCAGTGCCGCTTGCAGTTGGTGCTGGAAGTCGGCTTTGCTGGCTGCGGTGAAGAACGCCATCTGTGGTACTCCGCTTGGGCTTGTTATTGATGGAAGCGTCGCGTGCAAACCCCTTTCGGGGTAATCCGTCACCCTGTTCCTGATTCTCGGGCAGAGGAAACAGAATGACAGGTGGGTGAAGCTGGACGAGACACTCAGGTCACATTCACCTTCCATGAATGGGCATCTGCAAAAACGACTGGGCAACGCATCGCGCAATGTCTTTACAGGTGCTCATCCGTTGCGCAGCTTAACCAGTGCGGCAAGCCCCGTGCTTGCAGCGCTGCGACATATTCGGTCATCGGTACGCAGCTTGCGCCTTGTGCATCGAACAACACTAGCAGCCGCACGGCAAAACGGGGGGTTTAAGCCCGGTTTTGCGGCTCATCCGCACCAGAAATGACCAGCAACACCCCAGGTGTTCACGACACATCCTCTGACAACCAGGCGAGCAGAAATTCCCGTCTGCTGGCAGAATCGCCCTTTGTTCGTCTTCACAACGCTCGTCGAGCCAGGAATTCCCCATGCAAATGACCACCGCCCTCTTGATCGTCAACCCATGCGACGACGAAGAAGACAACATGGCCATGCTCTGCTGCCACAGCGATCAGGGCGATATGTTCCTGATGACCCGTTACCCGGACGAGGACGCGCTGGACATCAGCCTCGGCGACGAGCCTTCGACCCTGGACGGCGTGAAAGTCACCCTCAGCCCTACCCGTCTGCTGATCGAAATCGCTGCCGCTGACGCCGATGCGCTGAATGGTGATGATTCGCTGGAAATCATTCACAGCACTGATGCGAGCGATCTGCCGGAAGTGGAAGAAACACTGCAAAACATCCTTAAAGACACTGGTACCTATGTCAGCGAGCTCTGATGGCGTCTGAGCGTGCGCCTTCGCGGGCAAGCCTCGCTCCTACAGTACCGAGGCGGTCGCAATATTGCGTCTGACCCAAATACCTGTAGGAGCGAGCGGTGCGGCGATCCGACTTGCCCGCGAAGGCGTACGAAAGAACACCGCAATACCCCGTGCCTACACATCTCCAACAATTTCGCCCGTCTATTCCCACACTTTGCACAAAATGCCGTTAGTCGCCGCCCCCCGCGATAGATTAAAGTAACGCCCCCAGCCCTGGCGTTATTCGAACGTCTTCGGTCACCCTTTCCAGGAACAGTCATCGATGGAACATCGTGAAGCGCTGCTAGCGCTGCGAACCTTTCTTTCAACGCAGATTCTCGGCCAGGAAAAACTCATCGAGCGCTTGCTCATCGCTTTGCTCGCCGACGGCCACATGCTGGTCGAGGGCGCTCCGGGCCTGGCCAAGACCAAGGCCATCAAAGAACTTGCCGAAGGCATCGAAGCACAGTTCCATCGCATCCAGTTCACCCCCGACCTGTTGCCCGCGGACATTACCGGCACGGAAATCTACCGCCCGGAAACCGGCAGTTTCGTGTTCCAGCAAGGCCCGATCTTCCACAACCTGGTGCTGGCGGACGAAATCAACCGCGCCCCGGCCAAGGTTCAATCCGCCCTGCTCGAAGCCATGGGCGAACGCCAGGTCAGCGTCGGGCGCAGCACGTACGACCTGTCGCCGCTGTTCCTGGTGATGGCCACGCAAAACCCGATCGAACAGGAAGGCACCTACCCGTTACCCGAAGCCCAGCTCGACCGCTTCCTGATGCACGTGAAAATCGGCTTCCCGGACGCCGCCGTCGAACGTCGGATCCTGCAACAGGCCCGTGGCGAAGCACTGAACGGCGAAACCAAGCCCGAGCGCCGGGTCAGCCAGCAGGCGATTTTTGCCGCGCGCAAGGAAATCCTCGGCTTGTACATGGCCGACGCCGTGGAGGAATACCTGGTGCAACTGGTCATGGCCACACGCACCCCGGCCAAGTTCGACCCGGAGATGGCCGAGTGGATCGCCTATGGCGCCAGCCCACGCGGCTCGATCGCCCTCGACCGTTGCGCCCGGGCCCACGCCTGGCTGGCCGGTCGCGACTTCGTCAGCCCGGAAGACATTCAAGCGGTGCTGTTCGATGTGCTGCGTCACCGCATCATTCTTTCCTTTGAAGCCGAAGCCGCGGGCATCGACCAGGACCGGGTGGTCCAGCGGATTCTCGACGTCGTAGCCGTCGCTTGACCCCGATGAACGCCCTCCTGCCGCCCGAGCCGGGCATCCGTGTCAGCCTCGCCGAGCTGATCGAGATGCGCCATCGCGTGCGTGAAGTGCAATTGTTTTCCACACCGAGCCAGCGCAGCCCGCTGATCGGCTTGCACCACTCCAAACTGCGCGGACGCGGGGTGGACTTCGATCAGGTGCGGGTCTATCAGGCCGGCGATGACGTGCGAAGCATCGACTGGCGCGTCACCGCCCGCACCCAGGAACCCCATACCAAGCTGTTCCATGAAGAGCGCGAGCGGCCGATTTTCATCATGGTCGAACAAAGTCGCCGGCTGTTTTTCGGCTCGGGACTGATGTTCAAATCGGTGCTCGCCGCCCAGGCCGCGAGCCTGATCGGCTGGGCTGCACTGGGTCATAACGATCGGGTCGGCGGACTGGTGTTTGGCAACAACGAGCACTATGAAATCAAGCCACGACGCAGCAAACAGAGCCTGCTGCAATTGCTCAACCGTCTGGTGCGGGTCAATCAGTCGCTGCACACGGAAAGCGAGCCGGACCGGGACGCCTTCAACATTGCCCTGCGTCGCGGCCGGGAAGTATTGCGTCCCGGCAGCCTGGTGATCGTGATCTGCGACGAACGCACCCTGACCGAGGGCGCCGAACAACAGCTGAGTTTGTTGTCGCGGCATTGCGATCTATTGCTGCTGCCCGTATCCGATCCACTGGATCACGCCTTGCCCGCCGCCGGACTTTTACGTTTCGCCGAACGCGGTGCGCAACTGGAACTCGACACCCTGAATTTCGAGCTGCGCCAGACCTATCGCGCCCAGGCCGAAGCGCGTATCGCTCGCTGGGAGCTGCTGGCGCAGAAGCTGCGGGTTTTGCTGATGCCCCTGAGCACCCAGAGCGAGATGGTCGAGCAACTGCGCGAGTACCTGAACCCGCAGAAACCGGGGAAAGGCCGATGAGCAGCCTCGATCAACTGCAACCACTGATTTCCCCGCCACCGATCGAATTCTGGCCACCGGCGCCGGGCTGGTGGCTGTTGCTGTTGTTACTGCCTCTGATCGGTTTCGGTCTGTGGAAGGCCAGGCACTTCTTTGCGAACAAACGCCCTATCGTGCGCGCCGAACAACCGCTGGACCCGGTGCGCCTCGCCGCGCTGGCAGAACTGGCGCGGATGCCCAAACCCTACGACGGCGCTCCGGCCGGTGCTTGGTTGCAGCAACTCAACGGTTTGCTCAAACGCCTGTGCCGCAACCATTACCCCTACAGCCAGAGCCATACCCTCAATGGGCGCAAATGGCTGGCATTCCTCGACAATCGTTGCCCGGCTGCCGGCCTGACCCGCTGGATGGTGCTGGTCGAAGGCGCCTACAAACCCGAATGCAAACTCGACGACAAGGCCATCGCCGGCCTGACGCAGGCTGTCGACACCTGGATTCGTAAACATGTTTGAGTTCGCCTGGCCGTGGATCTTTGCCCTGTTGCCGCTGCCCTGGCTGATGCGCGTCGTGCTGCCTGTCGCCGACAGTGGCGAGCCGGCGCTCAAAGTCAGCTTCCTCGGCGACCTCGAAGGCCTGGCCCGCCGCCGGGCTCGGGCCAACCTGCCGGCCTGGCGCCAACAGGCACCGTTCATGCTGCTGTGGCTGTTGCTCCTGATGGGCGCGGCGCGCCCGCAATGGCTTGGCGAACCGCTGCCCATCGCCGCCAGCGGTCGCGATCTGCTGGTAGCGGTCGACGTGTCTGGCTCGATGGATTACCCCGACATGCAATGGCAGGACGAAGAGGTCAGTCGACTCACGCTGGTTCAGCACTTGCTCGGTGACTTCCTTGAAAGTCGCGACGGCGATCGCGTCGGCCTGATCCTGTTCGGCAGCCAGGCGTATCTGCAAGCACCGCTGACGTTCGACCGGCACACGGTGCGCGTGTGGCTAGACGAAGCGCGGATCGGCATCGCCGGCAAGAACACCGCCATCGGCGATGCCATCGGCCTGGCCCTCAAACGCCTGCGCCAACGCCCGGCACACAGTCGCGTACTGATTCTGGTCACTGACGGCGCCAACAACGGTGGCCAAATCGATCCGCTCACGGCTGCGCGACTGGCAGCTAGCGAAGGCGTGAAAATCTACCCGATCGGTATCGGCGCCGATCCGGAGCAAAGCGGCACTTTGGGTTTCCTTGGGGTCAACCCGAGCCTCGACCTCGATGAACCCTCCTTGATGGCGATCGCCGAAGCCACGGGCGGCCAGTATTTTCGCGCCCACGATGACAAGGAGTTGCGAGCGATCAAGGACACCCTCGACAAACTGGAACCGGTGACCCAGCAACCGACTCAGGCCCGCCCGGCGCAGGCGTTGTACCACTGGCCTTTGGCGATAGCGTTGCTGTTGAGCATGCTGTTGGTGGTTCGCGAGCGCTGGCCGGACAACCCGTTGCGGCGACTGTTTACCAAGGATCTGTTTTTGCAATCGCAACTGCCCGACTGGCGCCAGCGGCTTAAACGCCTGCGTCTGCGGAGGCGCCGATGAGTGCACTCTGGCCGTACGTGTTCCGCCCTTGGTGGTTGCTGTTGTTGCCATTGCTCGGCTGGTTGCTCTGGCAACTCTGGCATCGGCAGAAACGCGCCGGGCGCTGGCAGATGATTCTGCCACCGGCCTTCCATGCGGCGTTGCTCAGTGGTGGCAACGGTCGCGACAGCAAATTGCCGTGGGTCATCCTTGGATGTGCCTGGGTGCTGACCGTTCTGGCGCTGCTCGGGCCGAGCTGGGAACGTGTCGAGCAAGCCAGCCAGAAACCCGCCGACCCGCTGGTCGTGGTCCTTGAGCTGACCCCGGAAATGCTCGCCACCGACGTACCACCCAACCGGCTGGAACAGGCCCGGCGCAAACTGTTCGACCTGCTGGAGAACCGCAGCGATGCCCAGACCGCGATCGTCGTCTACGCCGGCAGCGCTCACACATTGGTCCCGCTGTCGGATGACCTGTCGACCAGCCGCAATCTATTGGATGCCCTCAAGCCTTCGCTGATGCCCCAAGCAGGACATCGCGCTGATCTCGCGGTGACCAAGGCCCTTGCCCTGCTGGATCAGGGTGCCCTCGGTGACGGGCGGATCCTGCTGATCGGTTCAACCTTGACCGAACAGGAACGACAAGGGATTCAGCAGGCGCTGGACGGCAAGTCGACACAATTTCTGATGCTCGGTATCGGCACTGCCGAAGGGGCGCCGATCACCCAGGAGGACGGCAGTTTTCTGAAGGATGACCAAGGTGCGATTCTGGTGCCACATCTGGACGAACCCAGCCTGAAAGCCTTTGCCAACGACCTGGACGGACTTTATCGCCACGCGCGCCTGGACGATGCCGACTTGCGCGCCCTCGGCTTGCTCGACGGTCCACGCGCGCTGCGCAACGACGGCCAGACCCTGCGCCTCGATACGTGGGCCGATCAAGGTTACTGGCTGTTGTTGCCGTTGTTGTTGCTGGCGGCGTGCGCCGGTCGTCGCGGCTGGCTGTTCTGCCTGCCACTGCTCTTGCTGCTGCCACAACCGAGTTATGCCTTCGACTTCAACGATTTGTGGCTGCGACCCGACCAACAGGGTCTGATCTTGCTGAAGCAGAAGCGTCCGTCCGAGGCTGCGCAGCATTTCGAAGATCGACAATGGCAAGGTGTGGCGCTCTACGAGGCAGGCGACTACAGCGGCGCCGCCCAGCGGTTCGCCGAAGGCAGCGACGCCCACGCCCACTACAATCGTGGCAACGCCCTGGCCAAAAGCGGTGAGCTGGAAGCCGCGCTGGATGCCTACGAACAGGCGCTGGAGCGTCAACCGGATTTGCGCCCGGCCCTGACCAACAAGACGCTGGTGGAAAGTCTGCTCAAGCAGAAAAACACTCCACCGCCCGTTGCACCGGACAAAAACGCCGGCAACGAGACCGAGCCCCCCACGCAAGAACCGCCGCCGGGCGCGGCCACTCAACCGTCGGATAAGGGCGAACCGAAAACCGACGGCCAACAAGCCACGACGGACTCCGACCAACAGAGCAAAACGTCGTCGAAACCCGGCACCAATGAAGTCCCGGGCAGCGAGCTGGGGAATGAAGACAGCACCCGACCACCGATGCGCCCGGCCAGCGATAGCATCGATGGTGAACAGCGCCAGGCGCTGGAACAATGGCTGCGCAAGATCCCGGATGACCCGGGTGAATTGCTCAGACGCAAATTCTGGTACGAACAGCAACAACATCAGGATCAGGGAAAAACTCGATGACCCGCTTCACCGCTTTCTTGCTCGCACTGCTGCCCGCCCTGTTGCTCTGCACTGTTCAGGCACAGGCAGCCGGGCTGGTCGCCAGTGTCGATCGCAGTCGCCTGAACAGCGGCGAGACGATTGAACTGACCCTGGAATCCAACGACGTGACGCAGTTCGGCAAGCCTGATCTGACACCGCTGGAGCCGCTGTTCGAAGTGCGCGGCACCCGTCAGGTCAACCAGTTGACCACCCTGAATGGCGACAACCGTGCGACCACCCGCTGGATCATCACCCTACTGCCTCGGCAGAACGGCAGCGTGGTGATTCCGTCACTGCAACTGGGTGACGTGCAGAGCCAGCCAATCACCGTGCAAGTGGTCGAAACCGAAACCCAGGACAGCCTGACCAAACGGGCCCCGGTGTTCATCGACGCCAGCCTCGATCAAAACAGCGTGTACGTGCAGGCCCAGGCGATCCTGACCTTGCGCATCTACCATTCGGTGTCGCTGTACGACGACAGCAGCCTGCCCCCCTTGCAGATCCCCGATGTGCGCATCGAGCAACTGGGCGAGGCGCGCACCTACGAGAAAGACATCAATGGCCAGCGCCACGGCGTGATCGAGATGCGCTACGCGATCTACCCGCAACACAGCGGTGAGTTGGTCATTCCGCCGCAGATATTTAATGCTGCACTCGTGGACGCACAGCCCGCCCAGGACGCCGCCTCCCAGGCACCGAAATCCGGCAAGCTGATGCGGGTCAGCTCCGCCGAGATTCTGCTGACGGTCAAAGCCAAACCCATCACCTACCCGGCCGACATGCCATGGCTGCCGGCCCGTAGCCTCAGCCTGAGCGAAAGCTGGAACCCAGAACCGGATCATGCGCAGGTGGGTGATTCGTTGACCCGCAGCCTGACGGTAAAGGCTGAGGGGCTGGACAGTTCGCAATTGCCACCGCTGCCCGCCACCGACGTCAACGGCTTGCGGCGCTACCCCGATCAACCGGTGCTGGGCAACCAGAACAGCGAGCGCGGGCTGATCGGCAGTCGCGAAGACCGTGAAGCGCTGGTACCCACGCGTAGCGGCGCAATCGAGTTGCCCGCGGTTGAAGTGGTCTGGTGGAACACCTTCGAGGACCACCTGGATCACAGCAGTCTGCCGGCCCGAACCCTGCCAGTGGCGAATAATCCGAGCTTGATGGTCGACACCCCGGCCGGCACGCCTCAAGTCTTTTCCGCGGCCGACAATGAAGCCCTCTGGTGGTGGAAACTTAGCAGCCTGATCCTGGCCTGCACCACCCTGCTGGGCTTCGGTCTCTGGTGGCGCGCCCGCTGGCAACCGGCGATCCTGCGCGCGGCGCAGACCGGCCCGAGCCCGCGCACCGTGCTCGACGATCTCAAGCGCGCCTGTCAGGCCAACGACTCCCACGCCACCCGCCAGGCCCTCGACGCCTGGGCCCGGCAACAACCGGAAACCCTGGCCGATATGGCGGCGCGTTTTGTGCCGTTGTCCGACGCCCTCGATGGCTTGAACGGCGCGCTCTACAGCGAAACCGGCCAACATTGGCAAGGTGGCGATCTGTGGCGTGCGATCAAGGCAATTCCGATTGCCGAGCGGGCTCAGGATCCGGTGGGCGACAGCGGATTGCCGCCGCTTTATCCGAAGTAACGGTCCCTAGCTGTTGAGATGGAACTCGGCGTCCAGATGAATGGCCTGTAAAAAAGCGCTGTCGTGAGAGACGACGATCAAAGCCCCTTGGTACTGATTGAGCATCTGCTCCAGCGCAATTTTACTGGGCAAGTCCAAATGGTTGTCCGGTTCGTCCAGCAATAGCAATTGCGGTGGCCGCTGTGCATATAACTGCGCAGCCAGTGCTATTTTCAGGCGTTCGCCGCCGCTCAACTGACAGGTCTTGAGCGTCGCACGATCCGCATCAATGCCCATCTGCGCCAACCGGGTTCGCGCCTCGGCTTCGGGCAACTGCGGATTACTCTCGTAGAGCCATTGCACCGCCGTGCGTTCGGGGGACTGTAATCCGGCGTGTTGATCCAGCCAGCCAACATGGCAACTGCGAATGAGTTCGCCTTCGCGCACCGGCAGTTGGCCGGCGATCACTCGCAACAGGGTCGACTTGCCGCTGCCGTTGGCGCCCAGGATTGCCATGCGCATAGGCCCCGTCAGCGTCAGATTGAGCGGCGCCGCGTAACCGAACGGGAGAATGACGTCGTTGAGCTGCACAATCAGTTTGCCATTGGGCACTACGCTTTCCGGAGACAACATCATGCGTTGAATGTCCGGCGCGCACCGCGCACGGGCCTCGGCGATCCGTTGTTGCTGCTGCTCCCGGGCCACCTGTTGATTGAGGCGCAATTTTCCCTGACTGTTTTCACTGCGTTCTTTCTGGGCGTTGGTGATCAGCTTGGTCTGATTGCCGTCACGGGCCTGACGGTCGCCGCGCGCATTACGCCGTTGCTGACGCTCCATCTGCACGGCCATCTCACGTTGCTCGCGCTTGGCCTGCGCCCGCTCACCTTGCAATGCCGACTGGAACGACTGCTGTTCCTGCTCGCGTGCCGCCGCATACTGACTGTAGTTGCCGCCATAAACCGCCAGCCCCAAGGGTGAAAGCTCGACAATTTCGTTCACGTGCTCCAGAAGACCCCGGTCGTGGCTGATCAACACCAGGCCATTGGGCCAGCGATCGATCTGCTGCGATAACTTGTGTTGCTGATCAATATCCAGGTGGTTGCTGGGCTCATCCAGAATGAGCCAGTCGGCTCTGGATAACCACGCCCCCAGCAACGCCACCCGTTGCCGTTCGCCACCACTGAGTGCGTCGGTGCGCGCGTCGGCATTCAAATGACCCAGGCCGATCTGCTGCAGCTCCGCCTCAAGGCGTGTGGCGCAATCCCATTGATCGACTGCCAGCGAATGGTCGTCATCGTCGACGCTGCCTTGGGCAATGCGATCCAGTGCCGCCAGAATAGGGGCCACCCCGGCCAGTGCGGCAACGCTGGGATAGCGCTCGGGTTCCAGTAACTGGGCCACGGAGTAAACCCGCCCTTCGCGACGGACGATGCCGCTTGTGGGCAGTTGCTCCCCCGTCAGGAGCCGGCCAAGCAAAGACTTGCCACAGCCATTGGCGCCCACGATGCCGGTGGCCCTGGCACTGAAGGTGTGGTTCAAGTGATCGAACAGAACGCGCCCGTCGGGCAGGTTGTACGACACTTGATCAAGTTGAAGTAACTGTTGAGTCATGACGCCTCCTTAAACATTAAAACTCCCTGATGCTGCGCAACAGCGTTCGACTGCCCTCTACCATACTGAAGCTGCACCACCCAATCGACAGGCTATCTTTCAAGGCTTTCAGCATCCCCGGTCTTTTGCCAGTAAACTCTCTCCCCTTTCGCCGTTGTCATTTTCCTCGCGGCCATCACCTTATTTCCTACGGAGTTCACCTTGCGTCTGTTTCACACCTCCGACTGGCACCTCGGGCAGAACCTGCACGGCCAGGAACGCGATTTCGAACACGGCTGTTTCCTTGAGTGGCTGCTGTGTCAGCTGAAGCTGGACCAGCCAGACGTGCTTCTGATCGCCGGCGATATCTTCGACACGGTCAATCCGCCGGTCAAAGCCCAGGAACGTCTCTACGACTTCATCGTCAGTGCCCATGAACAACAGCCGAAGCTGACCATCGTGATGATCGCCGGCAACCACGATTCCGGCTCGCGCATTGAACTGCCCGCGCCGTTGATGCGCCGTTTGCGCACGCATGCGCTGGGTCGTGTGCTGTGGCTGGATGACGGTCAACTCGACGCCGAGCGCTTGTTGCTGCCATTGCCGGATGCCAAAGGCAAAATCGTCGCCTGGTGCCTGGCGCTGCCGTTCCTGCGCCCCGCCGAAGTAACCGGCGCGCACCTGGGTGACAACTACCTGCGCGGTATCGGTCAGGTTCACGAATGGCTGATCGAAGCGGCCAATGCCAAGCGCAAACCAGGTCAGGCGCTGATCGCCATCAGCCACGCGCATATGGCCGGCGGTTCGGTCTCGGAAGACTCCGAGCGCAGCCTGATCATCGGTAACGCCGAAGCGCTGCCCGCCAGCCTGTTCGGGCCGAGCATCAGTTACGTCGCCCTCGGCCACTTGCACAAGCCGCAGAAGGTCAATGGTGAGGAACGTATCCGCTACAGCGGCTCGCCGATTCCGTTGTCGTTCTCCGAGATTGGCTATCAGCACCAGATTCTCGACATCAAACTCGAGGGCGAAACCCTGATCAGCGTCGAACCCAAACTGATCCCCCGGGCGGTGAATCTGCAACGCATCGGTCCCGCGCCATTGGCGGAAATCCTGCTGCAACTGGCCGACTTGCCGAACATCGACCTGCTGGCCGATATCCAACGCCAGCCGTGGCTGGAAGTTCGGGTGCGCCTCGATGAGCCGCAACCCGACTTGCGTTATCAAGTGGAAACCGCCCTGCAAGGCAAAGCCGTGCGCCTGGTGCGGATCGCCGCTGAATATGCCGGCAATGGCAGCCGCGATGGCGTCGATGACGGCACGACCTTGATCGAACTCGACCAGCTCTCACCTCAGGAACTGTTCAGCCGCGCCTGGCAGGACAATTACGGCAGCGAGGTCGACGAGCAAACCCTCAAGGACTTCGCCGAGCTGTTGCAAGACGTGCAGATGGAGAGCGAACAACCATGAAGATCCTCGCGATCCGCCTGAAAAACCTCGCCTCACTGGCCGGCCCCTTTGAAATCGACTTTACCGCTGAGCCGTTGGCCAGCGCCGGTCTGTTCGCGATCACCGGGCCGACCGGCGCCGGTAAAAGCACCTTGCTCGACGCCTTGTGCCTGGCGCTGTTCGGTGCTGTGCCTCGGCTTAGCAATGCTCAGGTGTCTGCCAAAGCGCCAGACGCTGACGGCGAGATCAGCACTGGCGACCCCCGCACTCTGCTGCGTCGTGGCACGGGTGAAGGTTATGCCGAAGTAGATTTCGTTGGCATCGATGGCCGTCGCTACCGCGCTCGCTGGGAAGCTAATCGCGCCCGCGAGAAGGCCGGCGGCAAGCTGCAAGCCAGCCGTCAGAGTTTGCGCGACATCGATCTGGATCAACTGCTGGCCAGTCAGAAAGTTGAATTCAAAATCCATCTCGAATCCGTACTGGGCCTGAACTTTGAGCAATTCACCCGCGCGGTGCTGCTGGCCCAGAGTGAATTCAGTGCTTTTCTCAAGGCTAACGACAACGAACGTAGCGAACTGCTGGAAAAACTCACCGACACCGCGCTCTATACGCGCCTCGGTCGCCGGGCTTTCGACAAAACCAAAGAAGCTCGCGAAACCCACAAGCTGCTGCAGGACCAGGCCACCGGCGTGACGCCATTGTCGCCAGAAGCTCGGGCAGAACTCGATGAACGCTTCAGCGAGGCTCAGCAACAACTCAAGACCCAGCAAGCGCAGCTCAAGCAATTGGAATTGCAACACACCTGGCTCAAGGACCTGCGTCAATTGCAGGACGAGCAGCAGAGCGCCACCGAGCAGTTGCAATCGGCCCAGCAGCGTTGGGAAGTTCTGGCCGGCGAACGTTTGAAGCTGACTCGCCTGGAGCAACTGGCCCCGCAACGGCACCAGTTCGCCCGCAAAACAGAACTCACTG
Organism: Pseudomonas sp. PMCC200344; assembly: GCF_030053095.1. Taxonomy (NCBI): domain Bacteria; kingdom Pseudomonadati; phylum Pseudomonadota; class Gammaproteobacteria; order Pseudomonadales; family Pseudomonadaceae; genus Pseudomonas; species Pseudomonas sp. PMCC200344. Next base: position 3,124,162 of record NZ_CP125618.1, read on the forward strand.
CCCAGCTCACACCGCTGGCCGCGCAGATTCAGCAGCACACCCAACAGCAAACCGAACTGAATGAGCGCCAAGCGCAACTCGAACACAGCCTGAGCGCCGCGCAGACCGCACTCGTCGAAGCCCAAAGCCAACGCACCACCAGCGCTCCACTGCTGCGTCAGGCGTTTGAAGAGCAAAGCACCCTCGCCCGTCTGGTCAAAGACGCCAGTCTCAGTGCCGACCTCAAGCAGCAGGCGGAACTGGCCTGCACTCAGGGCCAAAACACGATCCAAGGCTTGCTCGACCAACAGAAACAGGTCGCGTCACGCCTGGAACGAATCGCCACAGAGCTTGAGCAAAGCACCCCTCTGGCGCCGTTGAGCGATGCCTGGAACGCCTACCGTGATCGCCTGCAACAGCTGATGCTGATCGGCAATCGCCTGAACAAGGGACAGGCCGAACTGGCTGTCCTGGAACAGAGCGCCGCTCGTGCTGCCGAGGACCTGTCCACTCAGCGCCAGAGCCTTGAAGTGCTGTACAAGGAGGCCGGTGCCGAACCGGAAGCGGTGGCCGAGCAGATTCAGATTCTCGGTAGTCTGTTGCAGGATAACCGTAAGCAGCAGCGGGCCTTTGAAGAGCTGACGCGCCTGTGGGCCAGTCAGCAGGAACTGGACAAGCTCGCTTCCGAACTCCAGCAGCGCCAGCTGACCGCTCAGCAAGAACGAGAACGTCTGACCCAGGACGGTGTGAAGGCCAAGAACGAGTTGGTCGTTGCCGAACAAACCCTGACCGTCACCCGCCAATTGCTGGAACGCCAGCGTCTGGCCCGCAGCGCCAGCGTCGAAGAACTGCGCGAGCAGTTGCAAGACGATCAGCCGTGCCCAGTCTGCGGCAGCCCCGACCATCCTTATCATCAGCCCGAAGCCCTGCTGCAGAGCCTTGGCCGGCATGATGAAAGCGAACAGGCCAACGCACAAAAAGCCGTCGACCTGCTGAAAGAAAAGCTCACTGAACTGCGCGCAGAAGTGGGCGGCGTGATTGCGCAGCAAAAGGAGTTGCTGCAACAGCAAGAACACCTCGCGACCCAGCTGCAGAACCTGGCACCGAGCCTTGAAGCACATCCGTTATCTGCGCAGCTGTTGACGCAGGATGCGGCTAAACGCGATGCCTGGCTGGTGCAGCAAAACAACCAGTTGAACCAAAGCATCACTCAGGACGAACAACGGCAAACCGCCCTGCTCACCCTGCAACAGGACGCCGCGCGCCTTCAACAGCAACTGCGTAGCGCTGAAGCGGCGAGCCAGCAAGCTGCCCAGCACCTGGCCAACCAGCAACGTGAGTTGAGCAGTGATCACCAGCGTCTGGACGAGGAGTTGACGGCGTTCAGCACCCTGCTCCCGGCCGATACGCTGCAAGCGCTGCGCCACGAACCGGCCGCGACCTTCATGCAACTGGACCGGCAGATCGCCCAGCGGCTGGAACAACTCGATCAGCAACGCGATGAACTCGGCGAGCAGCAACAACGGCAGCAGACGCTGGAGAAAGAACAGGACCGCCAACTCACGCGCATCCAGCAGTTGGAAACGGCCCGCCAGCAGTTCACCGCCCTCGCCGACCAGCAACAGGTCTGCCAGCAAAAACTCACGCAACTGCTCGGCGAACACACTAGCGCCGAGCAGTGGCAGCAGAAACTGGATCAAGCCGTCGAACAGGCGCGCAATGCTGAGGCGACGGCCAATCAGGAACTGCAATCCGTGCGTACGCGGCTGGTGCAACTGGGCGCCGAACTCAAGGCCCAGCAGGAACGCTCGCAGGCGCTGGAAACCGAAGATCGCGAGCTGAGCGGCAAGATCGCCGACTGGCGCGCATTGCATCCGGAACTGGATGACGGTGGTCTGGAAGATCTGCTGAGTGTCGACGACCAGCAGGTCAGCGAACTGCGTCAGCAATTGCAGCAAAGCGAAAAAGCCATCGAACAAACCAAGGTTCTGTTGCAGGAACGCGATCAGCGTCTGCTCAATCACCAGGCACAGCACAACGGCAATCTCGACGCCGAACAACTGGCGATAGCGCTTACCGAGCTACAAAACCTGTTCACCGCCGGCGAACACCGTTGCGCCGAACTGCGCGCCGAACAGGCCGAGGATCAGCGCCGGCAAAATGCCAATCAGGCCCTCGCGCAGCAGATCGCCGACGCCTACACCGAATACCAGCGCTGGGCACGTTTGAATGCACTGATCGGTTCGGCCACGGGCGACACCTTCCGCAAGATCGCCCAGGCCTACAACCTCGACCTGCTGGTGCATCACGCCAACGTTCAGTTGCGCCAACTGGTGCGGCGCTATCGCCTCAAACGTGGCGGCAGCATGCTCGGTTTGTTGGTGATGGACACCGAGATGGGTGATGAACTGCGTTCGGTGCATTCGTTGTCCGGCGGCGAGACGTTCCTGGTGTCGCTGGCCCTGGCCTTGGGCCTGGCATCGATGGCATCGAGCACGCTGAAAATCGAATCATTGTTCATCGATGAAGGCTTCGGCAGCCTTGATCCGGAATCCCTGCAACTAGCCATGGATGCTCTCGACGGCTTGCAAGCGCAGGGACGAAAAGTCGCGGTGATTTCACACGTGCAGGAAATGCATGAACGGATTCCGGTGCAGATTCAGGTCCGCCGTCAGGGCAACGGCCTGAGTACGCTGGAGGTGAAATGAATACGCTGTATTCCTTCCGCCGCTGCCCCTACGCGATGCGGGCGCGCATGGCCCTGCGTTATTCCGGCGTTGCGGTGAATATCGTCGAGGTCAGCCTGAAGGCCAAACCTGCGGAAATGCTGGCGCTGTCGAGCAAAGGCACGGTGCCGGTACTGAGCGTCGACGGTCAGGTGATCGATGAAAGCCTGGCGATCATGCACTGGGCCCTGGCGCAGAACGATCCGCAGGATTGGTTGCTCAAGGATGATCCTGTCGGTCAGCAACTCATCGCCGAGCTGATCGAAGAAAACGATCAGGTGTTCAAGGTGCACCTGAATCGCTACAAGTACGCCGAGCGATACCCCGAGCAGCCAATGGTGTTTTATCGCGCCGAGGGCGAGGTGTTTTTGCGCAGGCTCGATGAGTTGCTGGAGGGACGCGACTACTTGCTGGCCGAGCATCCGAGCCTGGCGGATGTGGCGCTGATGCCGTTCGTGCGGCAATTCGCCCATGTGGATCGCGAGTGGTTCGGGCAGACGCCCTATCGCCGTTTGCAGGATTGGTTGCAGCGGTTTCTGGAGTCGGAGCTTTTCATCGGAATAATGGCGAAGTAACGGTCCATTGTGGCTGCTGGCATTCACGCCAACACTGCACACATCTCCAACGCCGAGCAATCCACGTGGAACGGCCCGAAAAAACTGCCCTGGCGTTTGATCGGTGGGTTGCCGGCCAGCAGCCCCAGGGCCTTCGCGGTTTCAATGTTGCGAGCAAGGTTGTGATTCGCTTCGATAGTCCGCGCCACCGACCCCGCCGAGCCCTGTCCGATCCCCAACAAGGAAGATCCATTGGTCATGAACGCCAGGAAGGCGATGACCCAAAGTCTGTGCCCTTTCATTCCCCGGCGACTCCTGCGAGTTCAGCCTGATCGACCATCGCGCTGTGCGAACGGTGTTCAAACTGGATACGGGGATGAGTGACTTGAATCGGCGCTTCAAGAGGTTGGCGCGTTTGAGGCGAGAGGCTGACAACCAGCACCAGGACTACGTAAAGACCGATAGTCAGGTAGGCGCCGTGTTTGGCAGAAGTGATGATTGCGCTGGCCATGATGTTCTCCGCAGGCATGTTTCGATGCCCAGAGAATCGATCAAAAAAGCGGTGATAACCACTCAGGGTTATCCATAGTGACCATCAACTTCGTTGATCATTAAGCCAGTCCATTTCAGTCTTCAATAAAACTCATCAAGCGCTCGCGGGCCGCATCCGGCTCGTCTGGAACGGGCTGGGCAGCCGAAAGAATGGGGGTGGAATAGAGAAACAGAAGAACCACGGCCAGACGCATTGCCATGCTGTCGATCCTTATCAGGAGAAGGAGTCAAAAAATCAGCGTCAAATTTAAACTTATGGCCATGTGATATCAAGCAATACATTGATAGCAATATGATGCTGTCGTAAACGCGTTATGCAGGAGCGACATCACTCAGGTCTCTCGAAGCGTTTCAGCTCGATCGGCGCAAGTGACTTCGCTCCTGCATAAAAGGTGCAGGGTTCAAATTTCAGGCTTGGGTCTTGTGATCCAGAGCCGCGTAAAAGTTTGCGCTCTGTTGCAGGTATTTCTGGGTGTAGCTTTGGGCGTGGGATTTTTTGTCGCTGATTTCAACGTTGGCGCTGGCTGGCAACGCAACGGTGGCAGAGATAGCGGAAGCGGCGATTACGGAGAAGAGATTGAAATTCATGGCGGTGTTCCTCGGATTCAGTTGGCTTGCTTGCCCGGTGGGGCCGTGAAGCAAACTTAACCTTCGAGGTTGGCGCCTTGAAATCTTTTGTAGCATTAGCAGATATCAGCGTCATTAATAGAAGGATGCAGGCCCCATCAACCGGGGCCTGCGGCCTATTGACGCACCAGGAACTTGAGGTCGCTCGGGGCATTCATCGGCAGTTTTTGCACGGTTTTACCCAGCAGGCCTGTCTTTGAATCGCGTTCGACGACGACAATCTGGTTACTTTTCTGGTTAGCGATCAACAAGAACTTGCCACTCGGATCGAGGCTGAACTCGCGCGGATGATCACCTTCAACGGAACGGCGCTGCAGCTCCTTGAGGTGCCCGCTCGCAGGATCGATGGAAAACACCAGCAGCTGATTGGCGGTGCCACGGTTGCTGACGTAGAGGAACTTGCCATCGCGCGATGCGTGAAGCGCAGCGGCTGCCTTGTCCGAAACGGGCTGCCCCGTCGCCAACTCGACCATCTGCGTTTGCTTGAGTTGGCCGTCCTTGTAATCGAACACCGCAACCTGCGCACTCATTTCCATGGTCAGCCACGCGTGCTTGCCATCGGCGCTGAACAGCAGATGACGCGGGCCGCTGCCGGGTGGCAACTGGACGGACGCCGGTGTAGCGGCGGTCAAGGGCAGTTCCGGGTTGACCTTCGGGTCGAAGCGGTAGGCAAAGATCTGGTCAGCGCCCAAGTCATTGGAGAACACATACTTGCCGTCCGGCGACGAAACCGTTGAATGCACGTGCGCCGACATCTGCCGCTCGGGATTGACCCGGCTTGATGGATGGCTGCTCATTTGCACCACGGGTTTGAGCTTGCCATCGGCGCCCACCGGCAATACTGCCAGCGTGCCACCCGGATCTTCAGCCACCGAATAGTTGCTGACAAACAAGTGGCTGGCTTCAAAGCCGAGGCTCGAATGAGTCGGCTCGTTGCCCAGACTCTGCACCTGATTGATCAGGCTCAGTTCATGGGTCTTTGGATCGATCGCATAACTGCTGACGCGCCCTACCGGATCGGTCTGTCCCGGGCCGTTTTCGTTGACCACGAACAGCTGACGCTGGTCCTTGGACAGGGTCAGCCAGGATGGGTTTTCGCTCTTGATCACTTGCAGTGGTTTGGCGTCGATCTGCCCAGTGGCGGCGTCGAAGTTCAGGCGATAAATCCCCTGGCTCTGACCAGCTGTGTAGGAACCGACCAGCAACTGATAGTCCTCGGCCGAGGCAACCTGAAAACCCATCGCGCCGACGCTACCGGCCATCAACAGTGGCCAGAGCTTACGCATCCTCATTCACTTCTTCCTCGTCGTCATCACCGCGGAACGCGGTCATGCACACCAACCGGTGCTCACCGGAACTGCCGGTGATCAGCCAGCTTTGCAGGGTTGGATCGAAGGTCGCGGCCTCGACTTCGGCCGGGGTGAACTCCCAGTGCTTGGACACACGACCATCCAAGCATTCGATGTGCAGATTATCGTCTTCATCGAGGGAGAATTCGAAGGCGTGCAGCCCGTCGATTTCCACCATATCGCAGTGTTCGAGGGTGGCGAGCAAGGTGTCGGTTGCGGCAGTCATGGCAGTCAATCTTTGAATGGGAAAGACGCAATGATAGCTCAATGTGGCAGCGGTCCCGCGCCCGGCACAAAACTCACTAACGACAAAGAACAAATGTGGGAGCGAGCCTGCTCGCGAAGGCGATGTATCAGTCAAAATGATGTCGACTGACACTCCGTCTTCGCGAGCAGGCTCGCTCCCACAGGGGATTGCGGTTTGCTGTTAGAGGGCGTCTCGGGATGGCTGGCCGTCCACTAATCGCTGAATACGCAACGGATTGCCATTCTTCAAGGCATCCGGCAGCAGGCTGTCGGGGTAGTTCTGGAAACACACCGGGCGCAGGAAACGGTCGATGGCCAAGGTGCCCACCGACGTGCCGCGCGCATCGGAAGTTGCCGGATACGGACCGCCGTGGACCATCGAATCGCAGACTTCCACGCCAGTCGGATAGCCGTTGAGCAGGATCCGTCCGACCTTCTGTTCCAGCAACGGCGTCAGCTCAGCGAACTGCTCGAAGTCTGCCGGCTCGCCAATGATCGTCGCCGTCAGCTGCCCGTGCAGGCCGTTCAATGCGGCGCTGAATTGCGCCTGATCGGCGACTTCGACAAACACCGTGGTCGGGCCGAACACCTCTTCCTGCAGCACTTCATCGCCATTAATCAACAGGCTGACATCGGCCTTGAACAGTTGCGGCCGGGCCTGATTACCCTGCTGTGGCTGACCGGCCAGTTGTTCGATTCCCGGATGAGCGAGGAGTTTTTGCAGGCCTTGGCCATAGCTGCTCAAGGTCCCGGCATTGAGCATCGTTTGCGCCGGCTGATCGCCGATCAGGCTCGCCACCTGTTGCACGAACGCGCTGAACTGCGGCGAACGAATACCGATCACCAAACCGGGATTGGTGCAGAACTGACCGCAGCCCTGAACCACCGAAGCGGTCAGGTCGCGGGCGACCGATTCGGCGCGAACTTGCAGCGCCTGTGGCAACACGATCACCGGGTTGATGCTCGACATCTCGGCGAACACCGGGATCGGTTGTGGACGCGCGGCAGCCATGTCGCACAACGCACGACCGCCCTTCAACGAACCGGTAAAGCCTACCGCCTGAATCGCCGGATGCTTGACCAGCGCTTCGCCGACCCCACCGCCGTAGATCATGTTGAACACGCCAGCCGGCATCCCGGTTTTTTCTGCGGCGCGGATGATCGCGTCGGCCACCCGTTCGGCTGTGGCCATGTGACCGCTGTGGGCCTTGAACACCACCGGGCAACCGGCGGCCAACGCCGACGCGGTGTCGCCGCCAGCCGTAGAGAACGCCAACGGAAAGTTACTGGCACCAAACACGGCGACCGGCCCGAGGCCGATGCGGTACTGACGCAAGTCCGGACGCGGCAACGGTTTGCGCTCGGGCAATGCCCGATCGATCCGCGCACCGTAGTAATCACCGCGACGCAGCACCTTGGCGAACAGGCGCATCTGACCGCTGGTGCGACCGCGCTCGCCTTGAATCCGTGCCGCTGGCAGCGCGGTTTCGCGGCAGACCAGCGCAACAAAGTCATCGCCCAGCGCGTCCAGTTCATCGGCTATCGCATCGAGAAATTGCGCCCGACGTTCGGCGCTCAGGCTGCGATAGGTTGGGTAAGCCGCGGCGGCAGCCTTGGCGGCGGCATCGACTTCTTCAAGGGTGGCCTGGTGGAAACTGTAAGGCAGGTTTTCGCCCGTATTGGCGTCAACGCTTTTGACGATGATTTCGCCGGCAGCGCTGCGCTGACCGCCGATGTAGTTGTGACCAAGAATCTGGGTCATGCCTATCTCCTTAAAGGGTGCCAACGGTGCCAGGCTCGAACGCTGCTTCAACCGGTGCAATCCCGTTGATCAACGGTGCACCGAACTCGGCCTGACTGATCTCGAACACGTCACCCGGCTGGGTGCGAATGCCGTCGGCAAAGGACAGGGTCGCAGTGCCGAAGAAGTGAATGTGCACATCGCCCGGACGGAGGAACTGGCTGTACTTGAAATGGTGGTACTCGAGGTTTTCCAGGCTGTGGCACATGTTGGCCTCACCACTGAGAAACTCGTTCTGCCACAGCACTTCACCGTGACGCAGGATGCGGCTGGTGCCTGCCAGGTGCTCCGGCAGTTCACCGACCCGAAGTTCCGGGCCATAACTGCAACTGCGCAGTTTGGAATGGGCCAGGTAGAGGTAATTTTTGCGTTCCATTACGTGATCGGAGAACTCATTGCCCACGGCAAAACCGAGTCGATACGGTTTGCCGTCGTGGCCGATGACGTAGAGCCCGCTGAGCTCCGGCTCCTCCCCCGCGTCTTCGGCGAACGGTGGCAGCGGGAACGGTTGGCCCGGACGCACGACGATGCTGCCGTCGCCCTTGTAGAACCATTCCGGTTGTACGCCGGCCTGCCCCGCCGTCGGTTTGCCGCCCTCCACGCCCCATTTGAAGATGCGCATGGTGTCGGTCATCGCGGCTTCGTCGCCGACTTGCTGATGCATCTTGTCCCGTGCCGACGCGCTACCTAAATGGGTCAGGCCCGTACCGCTGACCAGCATGTGTGCCGGGTCCGGGTGATCCAGCGGTGGCAGGATGCGCAGTTTGGCCAACAGCTCTGCATAGTCATGGCTGATGCCCAGGCCCAGGTTTCTCACCTGTTGCTCAAGATTGACGCCCGCCTCGATCGCCGCCAACGCCAGGTCGCGAACCGTGCGCGCGTCCTGCACTTCGCGCACCAGACCGTCTTCGACCACGCCCACCCGGCGCTCGCCGTTACTCAATTCGAACTGAACTAAACGCATGATTTTCTCCTTTGAACAAACTCGAAAACGCCACAAACCCAATGTGGGAGCGAGCCTGCTCGCGATGAGGCCATTCAGTCCGACATCAATGTTGAATATCAGGCCATCATCGCGAGCAGGCTCGCTCCCATAGTTGATTAGGTGTTAATCCTCAGATTCAGGTACGGGTAGCGCCCCGGGCGCTGGCAGCGAACTGGTCGGCCGGCAGTACGTGCTTGCGTTCCAGCAGGCGATAGACCACACCGGTCAACACCAGCCCGAACACCATCACACCCGAAAGGAAATACAGGCCCGAAGCCAGGTTGCCGGTGTATTCCTTGAGCGCGCCGATCACGAACGGACCGATGTAGCCGCCGAGGTTGCCCACCGAGTTGATCAAGGCGATCCCGGCCGCCGCACTGGCGCCGGCAAAGAATCGGCCCGGCAAGGTCCAGAACACCGCGGTGCAGGAAAACAGCGCGAAGGCCACCAGGCACAACGCCGCCAGTTGCAGCACCGGCACCGTTAGCCACGCGCTGAGGAACAGGCCGATGGCACCCAACACGTAAAGCACCGCCAAGTGACCGTAGCGATCATTCAAGCGGTCGGAACTTCGCGGAATGATCAGCAACCCGATGATCCCGAAGATGTACGGCACCGACGACACGAAACCGGTCACCAGATCCGTGCCACCGAACTGCTTGATCAGGGTCGGCAGCCACAAACCCAGGCCGTAGATGCTCAGGGTCACCGGCAGATAGAACAGCGCCAGCAGCAACACACGTTTGTCCTTAAGGGCGTGCAAGGGATTGCCGTGGCGGGTCTGACCGTATTCCTCAAGGTCCTTTTTCAGTTCGCCGGTCAGCCAGTCCTTTTCGGCCTGGTCCATCCACTTCACCTGTTTCGGACCGTCCGGTAGCCAACGCAGCACTGGCCAGGTCAACAGGATCGCCGGGGCGCCGATGACGATGAACAGCCACTGCCAGCCATGCAGGCCAAGAATGCCGTCCATGCCGAGCAGACCGCCGGACACCGGGCCGGTGATCAACATGGCGATGGGTTGGGAAAGGATGAATAGCCCGAGGATCTTGCCGCGATGGCGCACCGGGAACCACTGGGTGATGTAGTAGAGAACGCCCGGGAAGAACCCGGCTTCCGCCGCACCGAGCAGAAAGCGCATCACATAGAAACTGTGCGCCCCCTGGACGAAGGCCATGCCGATGGTGATGGCGCCCCAGGTGATCATGATTCGCGCGAACCAGCGCCGCGCGCCAAAGCGTTCGAGCATCAGGTTGCTGGGGATTTCCAGCAGGAAATAGCCAATGAAAAACAGCCCTGCACCCAGCCCGTAAGCGGCGTCACCGATGCCGAGGTCGGCGCCCATGTGCAATTTGGCGAAGCCTACGGCGGAACGATCCACATAGGCGATCAGGTACAGCAGGATCAGGAAGGGAATCAGTTTCAGCGTGATGCGACGAATAAGCCGCAGTTCCTGGCTCATGAGATCGGTCTCCGATTGTTGTTGTTATAGAACCTCGGGAGACGCCTCTCGCGGAAAACCGCCAGGGCAATCCCTCCGTTGAAACGGACTATATAGTAATACTATTTACGCAACAACACTTCCAAACAGCCGAATTTGCGCTTATGTTACGCCTCATCCCGAACAATATAGTCATACAATAAGAGAACCGATTATGTCTGATAAGAAACCCACCCTGCGCTCCGCCCAATGGTTTGGCACTGCCGACAAGAACGGCTTCATGTACCGCAGCTGGATGAAGAATCAGGGCATCGCCGACCACCAGTTCCACGGCAAGCCGATCATCGGCATCTGCAACACCTGGTCGGAACTGACCCCGTGCAACGCGCATTTCCGCCAGATTGCGGAGCACGTCAAACGTGGGGTGATCGAGGCTGGGGGCTTTCCCGTGGAATTCCCGGTGTTCTCCAACGGCGAGTCGAACCTGCGTCCGACCGCCATGCTCACTCGCAACCTGGCGAGCATGGACGTCGAAGAAGCGATTCGCGGCAACCCGATTGACGGTGTTGTGCTGCTGACCGGCTGCGACAAAACCACCCCGGCGTTGTTGATGGGTGCGGCCAGTTGCGACGTGCCGACCATTGTCGTCACCGGCGGGCCGATGCTCAACGGTAAGCACAAGGGCCAGGATATCGGCTCGGGCACCGTGGTCTGGCAGCTCAGTGAACAGGTGAAAGCCGGCACGATTACCATCGACGATTTCCTTGCGGCCGAGGGTGGCATGTCCCGCTCGGCCGGTACCTGCAACACAATGGGCACCGCGTCGACCATGGCCTGCATGGCTGAAGCACTGGGCACTTCCCTACCCCACAACGCAGCGATTCCAGCGGTCGATGCGCGTCGTTATGTGCTGGCGCACATGTCCGGCATGCGCGCGGTGGAGATGGTTCGCGAAGATTTGAAGCTGTCGAAAATCCTCACCAAAGAAGCCTTCGAAAACGCCATTCGGGTGAACGCCGCCATCGGTGGTTCGACCAATGCCGTGATCCATTTGAAAGCCATTGCCGGGCGCATCGGTGTCGAGCTGGATCTGGATGACTGGACCCGCATCGGTCGCGGCATGCCGACCATCGTCGACCTGCAACCGTCCGGGCGTTTCCTGATGGAAGAGTTCTACTACGCCGGTGGCCTGCCAGCGGTGCTGCGTCGTCTGGGTGAAGCTAACCTGATTCCGAATCCGAACGCCCTGACCGTCAACGGCAAGACCCTCGGCGAGAACACTAAAGACGCACCGATCTATGGCCAGGACGAAGTGATCCGCACCCTCGACAACCCGATCCGTGCCGACGGCGGCATCTGTGTTTTGCGCGGCAACCTGGCGCCACTCGGTGCAGTGCTCAAGCCTTCAGCCGCCAGCGCCGAACTGATGCAACATCGCGGGCGTGCGGTGGTGTTCGAGAACTTCGACATGTACAAGGCGCGGATCAACGATCCGGAGCTGGAGGTGGATGCCAACTCGATTCTGGTGATGAAAAACTGCGGTCCGAAGGGTTATCCGGGCATGGCCGAAGTCGGCAACATGGGCTTGCCGGCCAAGTTGCTGGCCCAAGGCGTGACGGACATGGTGCGCATTTCCGATGCGCGCATGAGCGGCACGGCGTACGGCACTGTCGTTCTGCACGTAGCCCCGGAAGCGGCCGCTGGCGGACCTTTGGCGACGGTGAAGGAAGGTGACTGGATCGAACTCGACTGCGCCAACGGTCGTCTGCACCTGGACATTCCCGACGCCGAACTGGCGGCGCGCATGGCTGATCTGCAGCCACCGCAGCAGTTGATCGTGGGTGGCTATCGTCAGCTGTACATTGATCATGTCCTGCAGGCGGATCAGGGTTGCGATTTCGACTTCCTGGTCGGCTGCCGCGGTTCTGAAGTTCCCCGCCACTCTCACTGATCACCCATGCTCCTACAGATGAATTTCATCTGATTCAGGACTGTGCTTGCTCTGGCGACCGTCCTCGCCGCGCCTGTTATCATGCGCGGCACCCCATCGCCCAGGATCGCGCCGTTCCCCATGGATTACCGCAAACCCTCCGACCGCAAAAGCATGCACTCGCGCATCGTCCAGGAACTGGGCATGCAGATCGTTTCCGGACGCTTCAAGCCGTGTGACAAACTGCCCGCCGAAGCGCTGTTGTGCGAGGAGTACGCGGTCAGCCGTCCAGTCCTGCGCGAAGCCACCCGGGTATTGGTCGCCAAGGGTCTGGTGTATTCCCGTCCGCGGGTGGGCACGGTGGTCAAGCAGCGCAAGGAATGGCACATGCTCGATCCGGATGTGCTGCATTGGCTGATGCAAAGCAGCCCGCAAAATGAATTCTTCGATTTGCTGACCAGCGTACGCAGCATCATTGAGCCCGCAGCGGCCGCCCTCGCGGCGCAGTTCGCCACGGACGCTGACATCGCCTCCATCGGTGAAGCCTACCAACGCATGGAAGCGGCGCCGACGCCGGAAGCGCTGCTGCAACCGGATCTGGATTTCCATAGCCGGATTGCCGATGCAACACACAACGACTTGCTGGCGAACCTGTGCAACATGCTGTCGGTGGCGATTGCCGAAGCCTTGAAGCATTCCAACCAGCGACCGAATCTGCATGAACTGGCATTGCCCCGGCACAAGGCAATTCTGACGGCTATCGAGAATCGTGATGCGTTGGGTGCGCGGCATGCGACGCTGGTGCAGTTGGATGATGCGCGTAGTGCGTTGAATGCGGTGCTGGGTACCGATTTGTCATAGAGCAAAGTCAAAAGGTCTTCGAATAAAAAAGCCGCAACCATGGTTGCGGCTTTTCTATTTCAGCCTGGGCTCAGTGAGCGAACAACGAGTTGCCCTTCTGCCCCGCCAGTTTCTCCGGTTTGATCAGGAACCGTGCCAGCGCTGGCAACAGCCACAGTGCGCCAAACATGTTCCAGAGCAACATGAAGGTCAGCATCAGGCCCATGTCGGCCTGGAACTTGATGGCCGAGAAGATCCAGGTGCACACGCCGATCGCCAGGCACAGGCCGGTGAACAGCACGGCTTTACCGGTGGACTTCAGCGTCTGGTAGTACGCCTCTTGCAACGGCAGACCAGCACGGAGGAAGCTTTCCAAGCGGCTGTAGATGTAGATCCCGTAGTCCACGCCAATCCCCACCCCGAGCGCCACGACAGGCAAGGTCGCGACTTTCACGCCGATGCCCATGAAGGCCATCAGGGCGTTACCGAGTACCGAGGTCAGGACCAGCGGCAGGACGATGCACAACGTCGCCGCCCAGGAACGGAAGGTGATCATGCACATGGTCGCCACGCAGATGTACACCAGGATCAGGATGGTCAGCTCGGATTCCTTGATCACCTCGTTGGTGGCGGCCTCGATCCCGGCGTTACCGGCGGCGAGGATGAATTCCAGACCTTCCTTGTTGTTCTCCTTGGCGAAGTCCTGCACCGCATGCACGGCACGATCCAGCGTGGCGGCCTTGTGGTCGTTGAGGAACACCAGCACCGGCGCCAGGGAGCAACTGTTGTTGTACAGGCCGTCAGCCCGGGCGATCGAGTTGTTCAGCACGTCCGGGTTACGCGACAGGGTTTCCCATTTCAGGTTGCCTTCGTTCATGCCCTTGATCATCTGCTTGGACACGGTCACCAGCGAGATTGCCGACTGCACGCCCTCGGTGTTCTGCATCTTCCACATCAGCTCGTCGATCGGCGCCATGGCTTCGTAGCGCGAGCAGCCTTCGGACTTGGTCTTGACCATCACCACCAACACGTCGGAACTGGTGGAGTAGTTGCTGATGATGAAGTTGTTGTCCTTGTTGTAACGCGAGTCTGGACGCAGCTCTGGAGCGCCCTGATCCAGGTCGCCGATTTTCAGGTTCTGGCTGTACCAGAGGCCGCCACCAAAGGCCAGCAAGGCCAGCGCGATGGACACCGGCGCGACTTTCGGGCTGGCAAAATTCGACAGCAGGCGCCAGAACGGGTGTTCGCGGTGCGCGTCTTTCTTGCTGCGTTCGACGGCGCGTTTACTGATGCCGACGTAGGAAATCGCCACCGGCAGCAGGATCAGGTTGGTGAACACGATCACCGCCACGCCGATAGACGCGCCGATGGCCAGTTCACGAATCACGCCGATGTCGATGATCAGCAGCGTGATGAAACCCACCGCATCCGCGAGGATCGCAATCATCCCCGGCAGGAACAGCTGACGGAACGTGCGCCGCGCCGCGGTCAAGGCGTTGTCTGCCTCACTGGACTGCAAGGCGATACCGTTGATCTTTTGCACGCCGTGGGAAATACCAATGGCGAAGATCAGGAACGGCACCAGCATCGAGTAGGGATCGAGCCCGAAACCAAAGAAGTGCATCAAGCCCAGCTGCCAGACCACCGCCACCAGCGTCGTACTCAACACCGCCACGGTGCTGCGCATGCAGTTGGTGAACCAGTAGAGCAGGATCAACGTGATGATGAAGGCGACGCCGAAGAACATCACCACCATGACCAGCCCATCGATCAGGTCGCCGACTTTCTTGGCGAAACCGACGATGTGGATCTGCACGTTGGGGTTCTGGGCTTCGAATTTGTTACGGATCTTGTCTTCGAGTTCGTGAGAGAACTTGCGATAGTCCAGCGCCAGCAACTTGCCTTGGTCCTGCGGGTCCGGGTAGGACTCCAGCAGCGGGATATCGACAATGCTCGAATTGAAGTCGTTGGCCACCAGACGCCCGACCTGACCAGACTTGAGCACGTTGTTGCGCAACAGGTCGAGGCTTTGCTGGGAACCGTTGTAGCTCTGCGGAATAACTTCACCACCGGCGAAGCCCTCCTCTGTCACTTCGGTCCAGCGTACGCTCGGGCTCCACAGCGACTTGAGGCCGGAACGGTCGACGCCGGAGATGTAGAACACCTCGTCGTTGATCTGACGCAGCGTCTCCATGTACTCCTTGGAGAAAATGTCGCCGTCGGTGGCTTCGACGGAAATCCGCACCGTGTTACCCAGGTTCGCCAGATCGTTGCGGTGCTCCATCATCTTTTGAATGAACGGATGTTCGAGCGGGATCATTTTTTCGAAACTGGTGGACGGCCGGATCAGCGTCGCCTGCCAGAACAGGAAAATACTCACCAGCAGGCAGATGGTGATCACTGCCGGGCGGTTGTTGAAAATCAGGCGTTCAAGAAACGTCGCCTTGTCTTGATGATGACTGCTCAAGGATGTCATAGACCCGCCTTCTTATTATTTGCCCGGCTCATTTGGACGACCCGTTTTTTCCATTCTCTGCGCCGGCGCCGGTTGGCGAAGTGACGCGAACGCCACCCTGTCCTGCCAGAATCAGATTGCCGTTCCCCGCTGCGGTGACTGCCGAAACGGAAATGCGATCCGGACGATTGAACACGCTGAAGGTTTCGCCGTTGTCGTTGCTGCGGATCACCGAGCCACCGTTGCCGACGATCACGATGGAACCGTCGTCGAGCAGCGTCGCGCCGGACAGACCGAATTCCAGCGCACCGCGAGCGGCCTTGAGCTCAACCGGCTCCCAGGTCGTACCGAAATCGGTGGAGCGAAACAGATTGCCCCGCAGCCCGTAGGCCAGCAGCGTATTGGCTTGAGCGGTGCCGATCACGCCAAACAATGAGCCCTCATAGGGACCTTCAAGCTTCTCCCAGGTCTGGCCCCAGTCGGCGGAGCGGAACATGCTGCCCTGCTCGCCGACGATGAACAGCCCGGAATCCTTCACCGCGGCGATGGCGTTGAGGTGGTACTGGTCTTCGTTGTCCAGACGATCGCTGGCGTCTTCCCAATTTTTGCCGCCGTCGGTGGTGGCCAGCAACGCGCCGTAAGCGCCCACGGCAAAGCCGCTATTGACGTCCTGGAACCAGACGTCGAGCAGCGGCGATTCGCGTTTCAGATCTTCGAATTGCTTGGTCCAGGTGACGCCGCCGTCCTCGCTCGCGAGGATCTGCGCGTCATGGCCGACGGCCCAACCGTGTTTGTCGTCGACGAAAAACACCGAGGTCAGCAGTTGCCGCGTCGGCACCTTGGCTTGGGTCCAGGTCGCGCCCTGGTCATCTGAATACAAAATGTGCCCGCGATCACCGACCGCCACCAGACGCTTGCCGGCGTGCACGACGTCGAGCATCAGACTCTTGCTGGCTTTGGCAGATTCAACGGAATAGACAATGTCGGATGCTGGCGCAGCAGCGGCCAGCACAGGTGCCGACAGCACGGCACAGCCCAACAGCGAGAGCGCTGTAGCCAGCAACGCGAATTTGCGTAATGCCGGCGGGCGGCAGATACCCACACCCATGACAGGCTCACTCATAGACCTTCCCCCATTATTATTGTTAGGCCGTTCAACCTTTCAGGGCGCCGCAAGGGCTTCTTTGGGATTGCCTTTTCTGGAGCATAGTCCTGAAATACGCAATCTAGAGCCCCTTCGGAAGCTGGCTTATCCTATCGGGGTTTGGAAAGGTCTGACAATCGGCGCCACGTTATGTTTTGTTAACTGGGGAGATAACGGGCGTGGCTGAATGGGGAGGCATTCGGAGGGGTGATGTGGCAGAAGATCGTTCCCGCGCTCTGTGCGGGAACGATCAACCGCTGTAGGAGCGAACCCACAGTCAGGCCAGGCTTTTGCTGACCACTTCAAACACATCACTCGACAACTGACCCGAAGCACGAATCCGCTCCAGCTCACCTTTCATCAACGCCTGACGCGCATCGTCATACTTGCGCCAGCGAGTCAGCGGCGCCAACTGCCGAGAAGCGATCTGCGGGTTAAACCCGTTCAACTCGATCACCAGATCGGCCAGGAACCGATAACCCGAACCATCGGCCGCATGGAAGTTGATCAGGTTCTGCCCGGCGAACGCGCCGACCAGTGCGCGCACCTTATTCGGGTTCTTGATATTGAATGCCGGATGCTGCATCAACGCCTTGACCCGCTCCAGACCACCGGGCAATACACTGCCGGCCTGGACGCTGAACCACTGATCCATGACCAGCGGATTATCCTTGAAGTGCTCGGCAAAACTCGCCAATGCCGTGGCCTTCTCTTCTTCGAACGGCGAATTCACCAACACCGCCAACGCCGTCAGGCGCTCGGTCATGTTGTCGCTGGTCTCGAACTGCTCAAGCGTCGCCGCCAACACTTCCGGTTTACCGATGAGCATCAGGTACGACAGCGCAATGTTCTGCAACGCGCGACGAGCGAAGTGCTCGGCCTCGGCTACATATGGGGTTTTCTTCGACAGATCGCGATTGGCCTGATAACGCAGCCACAACGCTTCGAACAAACCTTCTGCCAATTGTTTACGAGCGAACTCGCGAGCGATGTGAATGGCGTCAACGTCAGCCACTTCGCTGATTTCGGTAAGATACGCCTCGCCCGGCAGCGAGAGCATTTCCGCGACCATCGCCTGATCCAGCGTCTCGTCAGACAACACGGTGCGCAAGGCAGAAATCAAACGCTGATCCAGCACCAGTTTCTCGCCCTTTTGCTGCTGAGCAATCAGCTCTTGCAGCACCTGAACCGATAATTGCTGGCCCGCATCCCAACGGTTGAAACCGTCGCTGTCGTGCTGCATCAGGAACATCAGCTGATCACGGCTGTACGGGAAGCTCAGTTTCACCGGCGCCGAGAAGCCACGCAGCAACGAAGGCAATGGCTGTTCCGCGATGTCGATGAAGGTGAACGTCTGCTCGGCTTCGGTCACCGAAATAACCCGTGAGGTGCCCTGAGCGCTGGCTTCACCGGAAAGACGCAACGCAATGGC
Organism: Pseudomonas sp. PMCC200344; assembly: GCF_030053095.1. Lineage (NCBI taxonomy): Bacteria > Pseudomonadati > Pseudomonadota > Gammaproteobacteria > Pseudomonadales > Pseudomonadaceae > Pseudomonas > Pseudomonas sp. PMCC200344. The sequence continues at coordinate 3,142,220 of NZ_CP125618.1, forward strand.
CGCACCTTTGGCGTACAGCAGGCCCAACTCGACCGGAATCACGAACGGCAACTTCTCAACCTTGTCCGGGGTTGCCGGGCAGCTTTGACGGAACGTCAAGCTGTAGGTTTTCGCCGCCGCGTCGTAGGACTCGCTGACCGCCAGGCGCGGTGTGCCGGCCTGGCTGTACCAGCGTTTGAACTGGGTCAGGTCGACACTGTTGGCGTCTTCCATTGCTTTAATGAAGTCGTCACAGGTCACGGCCTGGCCGTCATGGCGTTCGAAGTAAAGATCGCTGCCTTTGCGGAAGCCTTCGGCCCCAAGCAAGGTATGGATCATGCCGACCACTTCCGAACCCTTTTCGTACACGGTCAGGGTGTAGAAGTTGGAAATCTCGATGAAGCTGTCTGGGCGCACGGCGTGAGCCATGGGGCCGGCGTCTTCGGCGAACTGGTGGGTGCGCAGGTACGCCACGTCCTGGATGCGCTTGACCGTGGCTGAGTTCATGTCGGCGGAGAAGCCCGAATCGCGGAACACGGTGAAGCCTTCCTTCAGCGACAACTGAAACCAGTCGCGGCAGGTCACGCGATTGCCCGACCAGTTGTGGAAGTATTCGTGGGCGACGATCGCTTCGACCCGCTGGTGTGCGGCGTCGGTCGCGGTTTCAGCGCGGGCCAGCACGGCGCTGGAGTTGAAGATGTTGAGACCCTTGTTCTCCATGGCCCCCATGTTGAAGTCGTTGACCGCGACGATCATGAAGATGTCCAGGTCGTACTCGCGACCGTACACCTCTTCGTCCCAGCGCATCGACTTCTTCAGGCTGTTCATGGCGTGCTGGCACTTGTCGATGTTTTCCGGCTCGACATAAATGCGCAGCGCCACGGAACGATCGGTCATGGTGGTGAAGGTGTCTTCGACGCACCACAAATCACCGGCCACCAGCGCGAACAGGTAGGCAGGTTTCTTGAACGGGTCTTCCCAGGTCGCCCAGTGCCGGCCATCTTCGCCCGGACCGCTGGCAATCGGGTTGCCGTTGGACAGCAACACCGGATAGCTGTGCTGTTCGGCAACCACCGTGGTGGTGAACGTGCTCATCACGTCCGGACGGTCGAGGTAATAGGTAATCTTGCGAAAGCCTTCAGCCTCGCACTGGGTGCAGAACATCGTGCCGGATTTGTACAGGCCTTCCAGCGCGGTGTTGGTTTCCGGATGAATCTTGACGCTGGTGTCGACCGTGAAGGTGGTGCTGGTCGGGTGCAGGGTCAGGTGATTCTCGGTCAGTTGGTAGTCCGCTTCAGCCAACTCGCGGTCAGCCAGGGTCACCGACAGCAATTCAAGCTGCTGGCCATCCAGCACCAGCGGCGGCAGGCCCGGCCCCCGTTCAGGATTGCGGCGCATCACCAGTTGCGCATGGACCAGGCTGTGGTCCTCGAACAACTCGAAGGTCAGGTGCGTCTCGTCGATCAGGTACTCGGGCGCCTGATAGTCCTTCAGGTAGATCATCTTCGGTTGTTCGGTGCGCATGCTGGAGTCCTTACTGATGCACGGCGAGCTGGTAGGCCGTGTATTTACGAATATTGATTACGCCGGTGTCGAAAATCAGGTACTGGCCCTTGATTCCCAACAGCGTGCCTTCGGCGATCGGATTCTTGTCCAGGTTGAAGCTGACGATCTTGGCCGGGTATTGCTCGACCGGATAGCGGATTTCGAGCGTTTCTACATCGGCAATGGTCTGGATCGCCTGTAGGCCGAATCGTTCCTGCAAACTTTGCAATCCTTCGGCGCAACTGTCGAACAGCTGATCACGAACCTGCGCCAGGTCGACCGACACCGCGTCGCCCTTGAGTAAAGCACGCCAATTGGTCTTGTCCGCCACCTGACTGCGGAACAGGTCTTCGACGAAGCCCGACTGCTGACGGGTCGAAACCCGCATGATCGGCAGCGCCTGACGAGCGCCCTGATCGATCCAACGGGTCGGCAGCTGGGTGGCGCGGGTAATCCCGACCTTCACCCCCGAGGAGTTGGACAGATACACAATGTGATCCGTCATGCAGAACTTCTCGCCCCACTCCGGCTCACGGCAGGTGCCAGCGTCGTAGTGGCAACGCTCCGGGCTCATGATGCAGATGTCGCACTGGGCCAGTTTGGTCATGCACGGGTAGCAGTAACCCTGACTGAAACTGGTTTTGGTCTTGCGTCCGCAATGGGAGCAATGAATCGCCCCCAGGTATTCCAGGCGCACCGTGGTCCCGATCAAAGGATTGACCGGCACCTCGACGTCGTCCAGACGAAACGCGTACTGCACGTTCGGCCCGTCAAGGCGCGCCGACATTTTGCTGATTGCACCGCGGCCAATCTCGATCAATGGACGGCATCCGATTTGAACAGGATATTCGGCACTTCGATCGACTTGGAGCCGCACTCCTGCACGCCCATATAACCGGTGCGCTGGTCTTCGGGCAGGTTCTGGATTTCCCAGGCGATCATCGCTTGCAGCGACAGTTCGCGTTGTTCGGCGGTGAGTTTGCCACCGTCGGACCATTTACCGATTTCCACCGCCAGTTTCAGGCTCTGGTAGATATCGGGGGTGATGTTGTTGATCATTTCGTTAAAAGAGGACATCAAGGGCTCCGCGCTCTTTATTGACATAACTAGTTAGACGGCCAGTTTACGGCGGTTGTACAAACCACCCAACAAACCGGTCAAGCATCCGATGAGCAACCCGCCGACGTGGGCCGCATTGGCAATTTCACCGAAGCCGATCATCGAGACCAGCCCGGACAGGCACAGCAGCAGCCACACCAGCATCATCACCAGCACGCCGCGCGGCAGGCGATAAGCCGGGTTTGGCGACAACAGCTGAAAGATCCAGCAATGCCCGAGCAAGCCGTACAGCACGCCGGACAAGCCGCCAAACAGCGTCGGACCACTGAAAACAAACTGGGCGTAGTTCGAGACCAGCCCGAACAGCAACGTCAGGCCGATGAGGTTGATACTGCCCTGGCGCGACTCGATGCGCCGCCCCAGCTCCCAATACCACATGCCATTCATGGCCAGGTGCAGGATGCCGAAGTGGATCAGCATCGGTGTCACCAGACGCCACCATTGCCCCGCCGCCAGGCTGTCGGCCAATGGCACGAAGTGGATGTACTCGCCGACAACGCGAAAATCGAGGAAGGTCAGCCAGCGCATCGTGTCGAGGTTTTCGCCCAGCAGCGTCACCGCGCCGACAAGCAGGCTCAGCAGCAACACGAACGCTGTCGCCTTGGCGTGGCGCAGTTGCTCGACGAAACTTGGGCGCTTTATGGTTTGCGCCACCGGAATGTCCAGCTGTTGATCGGGATCACCGGCCGGGAAGCGTTCGTACAACGTGCGCACGTCTTCGCTGATGTTGGCCGGCACCCACAGCACTTGCTCGCCCGCCTCTTCGCTGACCCGATGCGGCACCTGCATGCGCTGCAACAGTTTGACGAACCCGCTCAAGTCCACCGCCAGCGGCAGCCGTAAAACAGCAACGGCACTCATCGCAGCACCTCCGGCCGCTCGACATCGACCCAGACAAATTTGTGCGGGTCGAGACGGGTTTCCTGGTCCAGACGGTAGGCGACCAGCTTGCCGTAGAGCACCGCGCTGTAATCCAGACAGGCCAGGTTCGGCCGGATCGGCACCGGTTTGCCGCTGCGCCAGTAATGGCCCACGAACAACAATGGCTCATCGATGCCATAGCGCAGCAAGGTGTTTTTTTCAGTGGACGACAGCGGCGTCTGGGCCACGGGTTCGGGCAAGGCGTCAGGCTGGAACACAATGTCTCCGTAGGTTTGCGGGTCGTCTTCCCAGAACTTGGTGCGGAAAAACGAACGCGTCAGGCCATCGCCGCTGGTCATGGTCTGACCATGAGGCAAGCGCATGTCGGTGCCGCGCAGCAGGCGGTCAAACACGGTGCAGGCGAAACTGCCCGGTACGGCTGAGGCCTGGAGGAAATGTTCATCGACGCAACCGTTGGGGAATAGCGCGCGCAATGGTTCGATCAGCCCCGCGTCCCAGCAGGCATGCACCACGCGGAAACGCCCGGCATCGACGAACAATGGCATCTCATAGAACCATTGCAGGAAGTCATGCCAGTCAGCCGGATGGTCTTCGAATTGGGTCAGGGTTTCGTTCAGCAAACGGGCATGGCGCGGGGTGTGTTCACGCACGAACTGCTTGCCGCTGCCCGGAGGCGCCGGAGTGCACCAGCCGAGGGCGTTGAATTCATGGTTACCCATGATGCACAGCGCCTGACCCGCTTCGACCATGTCGTGAACGATGTGCAGCGCTTCGCGAATCCGCGGACCGCGGTCGATGATGTCGCCGACGAACACCGCCATGCGCGACGGATGCCGCCAGACGCCACCGTGTTTTTGGTAACCGAGCCGGTCGAGCAAGTGCTCAAGGGTCAGAGCGCAACCGTGCACGTCACCGATCAGGTCGTAGCTACGCGCGGGATCGAGCATCAGTCGCCTCCACCACCCAACTTGCTGCCCCAGCCGAGTTTGGTCCGGCAGACTTCATAGTAGTTGTGGTCGAGCGGGTGAATCAGCCGCAGCTTCTGAGCCTTTTTGCTGATGGTGATGGTGTCACCCGGCGCGCAGGTGAAGTGGTTCTGCCCGTCACAGGAGACTTGCGGGTAAATCTGCATATCTTTGGACACGACGATTTTCAGCTCACTGTTGCCATCGACCACAATCGGCCTGCCCGACAAGGTATGGGGATACATCGGCACAATCACAATAGCGTCGAGTTTGGGATGCATGATCGGCCCGCCCGCCGACAGCGCGTAGGCGGTCGAACCGGTGGGCGTGGCGACGATCAGGCCGTCGGCCTTCTGGCTGCAGACGAACTGGCCGTCGATGTACAGTTCGAACTCGATCATCCGCGTCGATTTGCCGGGGTGCAGCACCACGTCGTTCAGCGCGTCGCCCTGACCGATGGCCTCGGCATGACGACGAACTTCGGCTTGCAGCAGGAAGCGGTTCTCGACCAGATAGTGGCCGTCGAGCACTTCGGCGACTTTGACTTCCAGCTCATCGGGGCGAATATCGGTCAGAAAGCCCAGGCTGCCGCGGTTGATGCCGAGCACTGGAATATTGTGCCGGGCTAGCGCGCGAGCGGCGCCGAGCAGGCTGCCGTCACCACCGACCACAATCACCATGTCACATACTTCGCCGAGCATCTTGCGCGACGAGGTTTGCAAGCCATGACCCGGCAGCACTTCGGCGATGGTGTCTTCGAGGATCACGTGCAGGTGACGATCGAGCAGAAACCGTTTCAGTCGGCGGACGGTATCCAGCACCTGAGAACTGCCCAGGCGACCGATGATGCCGATATTACGAAATTGCTCCATGAGGTTCCTGCGCGGCGGCGAAAAACACGATTATGGGCGAAAGCGCGGGATAGACAAAATCCTTTCAGCCACAACGGTGTACTCACGATTGAGGCTATGCTCGCAAGATGATCCTCTTTCCCGATTTGCTGCAGTTACCCCACCAGTTGCGCCACCCCGAAGTGCGCGACCTGGCCTGGGTCATCCTCGCGCCGCCGATGCTTGGCGTCACGACGTGGCCGCAGCGTCACCCGCTGACAGGAAGTGACTGGGTACAAGCACCGGAGCGTCTGGAACAGTGGCTGCGGCAACTCGATCACGACAGTTATGACTTGCTGCACTGGCTGGCGCAGGCCCGAACCCGGCGATTGGGCTTGTACTACGAACGCCTCTGGCAATACGCCGTGCGGCACGCGCCGGGTATCGACCTGATTGCCGCCAACATGCCGATCCGCCGCGAAGGCCACACGCTGGGAGAGCTGGACATGCTGCTGCGCGATCGTGACGGCGTGCATCATCTGGAACTGGCGATCAAACTTTACCTTGGCCCGCAAAATGGCGACGGACACGACACGGCGCAGTGGCTCGGTCCCGGTTGCCACGATCGACTGGACCGCAAACTGGCCCATCTGACGCAGCATCAATTGCCGATTTCGGCGCGTCCGGAGAGCCGCGAAGTATTGGCGGCGCTGGATATCCAGCAGTTCAGCGCGCATTTGTGGCTGGGCGGCTATTTGCTGTATCCGTGGCCGGGACCGGCCGAGCCACCGATTGGCGCACATCCCCAGCATTTACGCGGTAGCTGGCTGCATCAGAAGGACTGGGCAGACTTCGTCGTGCAGCGCCCGTTCGGTCGCTGGCAACCCCTGCCCCGCCATGCCTGGCTGGCACCGGCGCACTATCCGGTGGAGCAGACCTGGAGCACTGAACAGCTGAATGCCTGGCTCAGCGATCTGGAGCCACTGGCCCCGGCGCAGTTGCTGGTGCGGCTCACAGAAAACGTCCAGGGCGATTGGGAAGAAGCCGAGCGGCTGTTTCTGGTGGCGGATCTTTGGCCGAATGTGCCTGGCAGTGGCTAGTTTGTTGGTGATTGAACTGGCCCGCGATGGGGCCAACTCAATTTAAATGGTCAACCGCACAGCCAGCGCCGCCAACGTCGCCGGGCTGCAGATCGGCGCGTGGCTGTCGGAAATGGAAGCAATGATCTGTAGCCGACTGGCCAGCACCCCGTAACCCAGGCGGTTTGTCACAGTTTCTTGTGTTGTTCGACCCAAAGACCATAAGCATTGATGAATTTTTGCAGAAACGGTTTGAGCGACTCGGACAGGTTACCCGCCTCGTCGAACGCTGAACCGGCGCCGCTCAAGTAGGCTTCCGGTTGCTGCATGCAAGGCACATCCAGAAACACCATGGACTGACGCAGGTGATGGTTGGCGCCAAAACCACCGATAGCGCCCGGCGAAGCACTGATCACCGCTCCGGGCTTGCCGCTCCAGGCACTCTTGCCATAGGGACGCGAACCCACATCGATCGCGTTCTTCATCGGCGCAGGCACCGAACGGTTGTATTCGGGGGTCACGAACAGCACCGCGTCGGATGAGCTCACTTGTTGCCGGAAAGTGCTGTAGGCTGCCGGCGGTGAAGCACCATCGATGTCCTCGTTGTAGAGCGGCAGATCGCCGATTTCGACGATAACCAGTTTGAGATTGGCAGGCGCCAGCTCGGCCAGGGCCAGGGCCACCTTGCGATTGATCGATTCCTTTCTCAAGCTGCCGACCAGTACAGCGATCGTATAGACGTTGCTCATGGAAGATTCTCGACTGTCCGATGGAAAGAGCTTGTAGTTATAGATGACGATTCAACCAGTGGGCGACTGAAAACGCCGCCCCTGACTATTTTTTTCCTGTAGGAAAACTTACCTCGCCCAACCACGGTCTACAGAGCCGCAAATTGAGTGATTTATCCCCAGAGGTTCTAAGCAGATGGCAGCAGTACTCGTCGGTCAGTTCCATGCAAGAGACGCGGAAGGCCGCGTTTATTCCGTGCATGAGTTCCAGGAATCCACCCCGTCGGCAGACGGTCTCACCGGCTCGGTGCCTGTCACCACTTATAAGCTGGCCATTGGCGACCGCGTACGGAAACTCGATGACAACCAGTTTTTGCTGGTGCAGTCGGACGTGACCATCGTGCGCGAACCCGACACCTATGTTGGTAACCTGCCGGAAACCAACGTCGCTTCATAACCCCGTGTTATGAGCAGAAGTCATATGCGCGCACTTGAGTTAGGATTCAGCCACTGACTCCCTCACCTGCTGAACATGGACTTCACGCATGCGTTTACGTCATATCGAAGTGATCCAGGCGCTCTTGCAGACTGGTCACCTGGGCACCGCCGCCGAATGGCTGCAGTTGCCTGTGGCCGAAGTCGAAGGGATTCTGCGCGACGCCGAGGATCAGTTGGGTTTCATGCTGTTTTCCAGCGTGCGTGGACGCTTGCAGGCCACGCGCGAGGCGCGGGAGTTGCAGGTCCAGATCGCCCACGTCTATGAAGCGCTCGAGCCGGTCCAGCGCCTGGCCAACAGCCTCAAGCAATATCAGGCTCCGCCCTTGCGGATCGTCTGCACGCCGCCCCTGGCACAGCAGCTATTGCCACAGAGCATTGCCGCCCTGCGCCGACGCCTTCCTGACGCGCCTTGCACCCTCCTGAGTCAACCTACCCGCGAGATCGTCAGAAACCTGCTGCTGCGCGAAAGCGATCTGGGCCTGAGCCTGCATGACCCCGATCACGCCGACATTCATTGCCAGGTGATTGCCCAAGGCAAGCTTCAACTGCTTGCGCCCCACGGCTGGTTGCAACCCAAACAAAAGTACATCTCGCTGCAGGACCTGGCCGGCCAATCGATGGTGGGCCTGGAAGGTCATGATCCGCTGAGCCCGGCGCTGGAAAACAAGCTACATGCCCTTCGCCCTGCCCCGGTCATTCAGACCCGGGTACAGACTCATCAGATGATGCGCAGCATGGTCGAGGCCGGTGAAGGCCTGGCCATCGTCGACCCTTTCACCGCCCTCGGCGCCAAATCGGCCGGGCTGGATGCCTGCCCGCTGGCGCCGGCCGTGCCGATCAGCCTTTATGCCTTGACCCTCAAGAACGGCGAGCCATCGCCAGCGGTTCAGGCATTGCTGGGCATCATCACGGAACAAGCCGTGGCGATGTTGGCGAACTAACCGGGGCTTCCAGCGGATTATCGAACAATCGATACCAGAACAGCGCCACTTCGGCGGTGTTCGGATCGATCCCGCGATAGCGCAAATGATCGATTCCGCCCAAGACGTAACCGCGGCGCTCATAGAGTCGGCAGGCCCCAAGGTTGTTGTTCTGGGTTTCAAGCATGATGCCCGGCAGTTTCTTTTTGCGGCTCCAGAATTGCGCCACATCCAGCAGGGCCTTGGCCACGCCATGACGGCGCGCCGGCGCATGCACCGCCAGCTCGTCGATATGGGCAAAGCCGTTCCAGTTGGTGCTGACCACCAGGTGACCCACCGGCTCATCATCGAGATAAGCCATGAAAATAGCGCTGTCAGCAGCATCGCGGAAACTGCTGAACTCTTCGGGATCGATGCCGTAGCACTTGCGATAGGGTGTGATCGGCGTCACCGGCCACTGCTCCACCGGTTTACCGATTTCGGCTGCGCCGTAGGCCGCGACTTCAAAACTGAAATCGCTGCCCCAGATGTAGGCTGCAAAACCATCGTCGGCAACGCGCACCGACAGCCCTGGGTATTTCGGATTCATGACCGGTTGCATACTGGGAAAGGTCCTCACTCCTTGATGCAATCGACGGTATACAGCCGTCCATTGCCCTCGTCTTCGTGTTGCAAGCCGTGCACATCAGCGACAAACCCCGGGAAGCTGCTGTCGAACGTACGGGCAAACGCCAGGTAATCGATGATCGAGCGCGTCGACTCCGTAAAGCGCTCGCCGGGCATGATCAACGGAATCCCCGGCGGGTACGGCACCAGCATCACCGCGGCGATCCGCCCATCCAGAGCATCGATCGACACCGCTTCAACCTCGCCACGCACTAATTGATCATAGGCGTCAGACGGCTTCATGGCGATTTCCGGCAGCACTGTGTACATGCGCTTAAGGTGTTTGGCCGTGGCATTGCTGCGATAGCAGGCGTGCAGTTGATCGCACAGATCGCGCAACCCCATGCCCTGATAGCGCGCAACATTCTCTTGCGCCACGCACGGCAGGCACGTCGCGAGGCTGACATTGGCATCGTAGCTGCGCTTGAACTCCAGCAACTCGGTCAGCAGCGTGCTCCATTTGCCCTTGGTGATGCCCATGGAGAACAACACCAGGAATGAATACAGCCCGGTCTTTTCAACCACCAACCCCCGTTCCCAAAGGAATTTGCTGACCACCGCCGCCGGAATCCCGCGCTCGCTGAGGGCGCCGCCTGCCGTCAGGCCCGGCATCACCAACGTGACCTTGATCGGATCAAGCAGCACGTAGTCGTCGGTCACGCCGCCAAAGCCGTGCCAGTCGGCGTCGGGTTGCAGCAGCCAGTCATCGGTGACCACACGGTTGATACCCTCCACCGACGGCGGCTGCCAGATGGAAAACCACCAATCGTCAGCGGCGATGTGCTGGCGCAAGTTGGCCAGCGCCCGGCGGAAACTCAGCGCTTCGTCGAACATTTCCTGCAACAGCGAACGCCCGGCGGGGCCTTCCATCATGGCCGACGCCACATCCAGCGAAGCGATGATGCTGTACTGCGGCGAGGTGGAGATGTGCATCATGAACGCTTCATTGAAGCGATCCCGATCCAGCTGCCGCGCGCCGCCGTCCTGGACGTGAATCATCGACGCCTGGCTGAACGCCGCCAGCAGTTTGTGGGTGGAATGGGTGGTGAACACCAGGGGGCCGTTTTCACTGCGGGAAGTGCCCATGCCGTAACGTCCGGCGAAGAACTCGTGAAACGCCGCGTAGGCGTACCAGGCCTCATCGAAGTGCAAGACCTCGACGCTGTGGCCTAACTGCAGCTTGATCAGCTCAGCGTTGTAGCAGAGGCCGTCGTACGTCGAATTGGTCACTACCGCCAACTTGACTTTGGGCGCCCGGCCCTTGGTCAGCGGGCTGGCGTCGATCTTGGCCTGAATCGATTCGCGGCTGAATTCGCTCAATGGAATTGGGCCGATGATCCCCAGCTCATTGCGCTCCGGGCACAGGTACAGCGGAATGGCGCCGGTCATGATGATCGAGTGCAATATCGACTTGTGGCAGTTGCGGTCCACCAACACCAAGTCATCGCGAGCGACCATCGAATGCCAGACGATTTTGTTGGCGGTCGAGGTGCCATTGATCACAAAGAAAGTGTGATCGGCGCCGAAATTGCGGGCAGCACGGGCCTCGGCTTCTGCCAGCGGACCGGTGTGATCGAGCAAAGAACCGAGCTCCGGCACCGACACCGACAAATCGGAGCGCAGGGTATTTTCCCCGAAGAACTGGTGAAACGCCTGGCCCACCGGGCTCTTGTGGTACGCCACGCCGCCGCCATGGCCGGGTGTGTGCCAGGAATAGTTGGAGTCGGCCGTGTGCTGCACCAGCGCTTTGAAAAACGGCGGCAGCAGACCATCCAGATATTTGCGTGCCGCTCGAGCGACCTGCCTGGCCAGAAAAGGCACGGTGTCTTCGAACAGATAAAGAATCCCGCGCAGCTGATTGAGTTCAGCCATGGCGTCGGCCGGAGCGTTCTCCAGGGTCACCTGCTCACCCAGCGCGAAGATCGGCAAGTCAGGCGCACGCACCCGCGCCAGGCCAATCAGTTCGGCCATGTTGTGCAATAGATGAGAGTGAGTGCTGGCGTCTTCGGCTGCAATCAACATGCAGGAAAGACCGTGATGGGTCGAGGCAACCAGACGCCCTTCGGTGTAATCCACCGCCGAGACAATGCTGAAGCCTTCCTGCTCCAGCTCCCGGGCGATGCCACGCACGCGATCACCGGCGACGGTGTCGGCCTTGATGTCGCGATGGACGATCAAGACCGGGAATTTCAGATCTTTATACATGAGGCTCAGTGTCCTGAGGCGGCAGACCGTGGTCCGCCAATCACCTCAGGGTAGAGGGTTCGAGCGCTTGTGGCGAGCGCGATGCCCTGATGTGGGTCAACGGATGCACCATCATGTGGCCAGCAAATCAGGCCTGAGCCTTGGCCTCGGCCAGTTGCTGCCAGAGCGACGGGGCGCCGGCGGATTTGGCGATGGCTTCCAGGCGCGCCACGTGTTGGGCCAGGTCATCTTCGCTGGCACGGATGATACGCGTCAGTTGACGATCGGCCGGCAGACGGCGGATCTCGGTGGCGGAATTGTCCGCTCCTTCCCCGGAACCATTGCCGTCGGAAGCATTACCAGCCAGGGACAGGCTGGTCTGGCCGCCCGTCATGGTCAGGTAAACGTCGGCGAGGATCTCGGAGTCGAGCAAAGCGCCGTGCAGTTCACGACCGGAGTTGTCGACGCCATAGCGTTTGCACAAGGCGTCGAGGCTGTTGCGCTGCCCCGGGTGACGTTCCCGGGCCATCATCAGGGTATCGAGGATCGAGCAGTGCTGCGTGATGTCCGCACGATCGTGCTGGCCCATCAGGGCGAACTCGTTGTTGATGAAGCCAACGTCGAACGCCGCGTTATGGATGATCAACTGCGCACCCTTGATGAATTCAAAAAATTCATCGGCCACTTCAGTGAAGCGCGGCTTGCCGACCAAAAATTCGTTAGTGATGCCGTGGACGCCAATGGCGCCTTCATCACTCTCGCGGTCCGGTTGCAGGTAAACGTGGAAATGCCGGCCCGTCAGGCGCCGACCGATCAACTCGACACAACCGATTTCGATAATCCGGTGGCCGTCGGTCACCGGCATGCCGGTGGTTTCGGTATCGAGTACAACGGATCTGGTGGCCATCAGTGCTCAGCTCTCAACGGATCATTCGTGCAAAAGCGGCGATGTTAACACGCCCGCGGGATCCAGCGCGCCACGCCAAGTGACCTGCGCTCATGCAGTTTTTAACAATCATTAGCAAAGTTCATAAAGTCTGGCGGCAGGTGGCTTGTTAGCGTGCATTGCTTACTTGCGATGGATTGAGTTCGTCATGAAGACCGTACGTTTTCTTTTACTGAGTGCCTGCCTGCTGGGTACCGGGGCCCAGGCCACCAGTTTCGTGATCAGTACCGATGTTACGGTGAGCCTCACGCTGAGCTCGACCAAGGGCACCAGTGGGTCGTTCAGCGATGACAAGATCGTGTTGGCGGCGAAGGATGATGCGGCGGCGTTTGTGGCGAGTGAGGGGGAGATTCGCGGAGCGCGAATTGAGGCGGCGTTTAAGCGGATTCGTGGGGAGGTAATGGATAAGTACTCAGACCAACAACTGGCCACCGCCATATTGATGCTGTAAAGGTCTTGTAGGAGCCGAGCTTGCTCGCGATGCAGGCGATGCAGTCTTTCAGGAATACCGCGTCATCGTTCATCGCGAGCAAGCTCGCGATGGCCGCGACGCGGTGTATTGGCAGAAACTGAATCAGGCCTGCTTGTAACCGCGCACTTCATCCACGCCACGGTTGGCCAATTGGTCAGCCCGCTCGTTGCCATGGTGACCGATGTGCCCGCGCACCCATTTCCAGGTGACGTTGTGGCGATTGACCTGCTCATCCAGCAGCTTCCACAGATCAGCGTTTTTCACCGGTTCTTTCGCGGCGGTTTTCCAGCCGCGCTTCTTCCAGTTGTCCATCCACTCGTTGATGCCTTTCATCACGTACTGCGAGTCGGTGACCAGCAGCACGTCGCAGGAGCGCTTGAGTTCCTCAAGGCCGCGGATCGCGCCCATCAGCTCCATGCGGTTGTTGGTGGTGTTGGCTTCGCCGCCCCACAGTTCTTTTTCTATGCCCTTGCACACCAGCAAAGCGCCCCAGCCGCCAGGGCCAGGATTGCCTTTACAGGCGCCGTCGGTGAAGAGTTCTACGCTATCGCTCATGCCAATCTATCCAGAAAATGCGGTGGCTCGCCGATCGGTGATCGACGATGCCCGAGGCCGGGGCAAGCCCGACCGGGAAAATGAAAAGTGTATTACGGATCGATGCGGCGACGATTGACCTTGGCCATCGGCAATGGAATCAGCTTGCCCATCGGTTCGCGCCGCTCCTGACGGACGGGCCGCAGGCCCACCACGATCTTGCGCGCAACCAATAGATAGAAGCCGCCACCCGACAGTTGCCAGTCACCGGCCTTGCGCTCCCAACCGGCCAGGCGAGCCTGCCAGGCGGGTGACGCAAGCGGCGGACGATAGCACCCGAAGCGGCGTTTCTCCAGCGCGAAGCCCAGCAGGTTCAGCCAGTCACCGACTCGCGACGGGGAGATGCAGCGAGCCTTGCGCAAGGCGTCGTGAGCAAAAACGTGGCGCAAGCCCCAGGTGCTCCAGGGGTTTATGCCGACGATCACCAAATGCCCGCCGGGCCGCACGCTGCTCGCCGCTTCACGCAGCAAACCGTGGGGCGACAGGCAGAAATCCAGCCCATGCTGCAACACCACCACATCGGCGGCATGCTCGCTCAAAGGCCACGCCTGCTCCTCGCAGACGATCTCGACGCCCGGCAACGGCGCGCCGAGCCGCACATTGCGCTGGACTTGCGGCGCCGACGGCGGCGTTTGGGCCGACGGGCCGTAATGCACCAGGTAGCCACCGAAGAACCGTCCCAACTCGTCTTCGAGCATGCGACGTTCTTCATCCAGCAGAAATTGCCCGATGGGGCCAGACAGCCATTCTCGGGCCGCGCTGATCAATTTCAGCCACTCAGGATCAGCCTGAGCGAACGCTTTATCGGTCATTGCATTCTCCAACGCGCCAGGAAGTTCTAAGATGCGCCATTGTTTTCCGCTTGGCGAATCCGACGATGATACAGATCAGTGCCCTGCCCGCCTTCACCGACAACTACATCTGGTTATTACAAGACCACCGCACCCAGCGCTGCGCAGTGGTTGATCCGGGCGATGCCGCGCCGGTGCAGGCCTGGCTCGCCGCGCATCCGGGTTGGGTGTTGAGTGATATTTTGATCACTCACCATCATCATGACCACGTCGGCGGCGTCGAGCAGCTGAAAAAAGCGACAAACGCGACAGTCTACGGTCCGGCCAGCGAAACCATCCCGCTCCGGGACGTGGCCCTCAAGAACAACGACCGCGTCAGCGTGCTGGGCTGGGACTTCGATGTCATTGCCGTCCCCGGCCACACCTTGGGGCATATCGCCTATTACCATCATGGTTTGCTGTTCTGCGGTGACACCCTGTTCGCCGCGGGTTGCGGGCGCTTGTTCGAAGGAACGCCGGAGCAAATGCATAACTCACTGACCCGCCTCGCCGCCCTGCCTGAAGATACGCTGGTCTACTGCACTCACGAATACACCCTGAGCAACCTGAAGTTTGCCGCAGCGGTCGAACCAGGCAATCCAGACACCGCCGCACGTCTGGAAAAAGTCACCGCACAACGTGAAGCAGGAATCATGACGCTGCCCTCTACTCTGGCGCTTGAAAAGCTTACCAACCCGTTTTTGCGTGTCGACGAAACATCTGTTAAAGAAAAAGTGGACGAACGGAATGGAACCGAAAACCGGGCTCCTAGTGCGGTTTTTGCTGCTCTGCGTGCTTGGAAAGATAAGTTCTAAGTAGCTTGCCTGATGGTACAAAAATTCTGAATGGTTGACCGCAGGGGGTACGCTTTCTAGAATCGCCCGACATTTTTGCCCGGAACTTACTTCCAGCCAATGTCGTCATCTATTCGTAAAGCCATCAATTCAGACGCATTGACCCGCCTGGCTCAAGCCATTGCGGTGGCTGTGTCCGCCACATTGGCGGGCTGCTCAAGCCATGTGCCGCAGACCGAAGCGACACACACTCCGAATATCGCCGCCCGAGCCAAGCAGAAGCCTATCTGGCTCAGCGAAAAACCGACTCCACAAGTTCCACAAGATGTCTGGGAGCGCATGCGCCAGGGCTTCCAGTTGCAGGACAGCCTGGGCGTCAACCCGCGCATCGAGCAACAGCGCCTGTGGTTCGCCAGCAACCCGTCCTTCCTCGAAAACGCCGGCGAACGCGGCAGCCTCTACATTCATTACATCGTCGAACGCCTTGAAGAGCGCAACATGCCGCTGGAACTGGCGCTGTTGCCGGTGATTGAAAGCGCCTACAACCCGATGGCCTATTCCCGGGCCAACGCGGTTGGCTTGTGGCAATTCATCCCTTCCACCGGGCGTTACTTCAACCTGCGTCAAACCCGTTTCTATGATGGCCGGCGCGATATCACCGCCTCGACCACCGCGGCCATGGATTACCTGACCCGCCTGCACGACATGTTCAACGGCGACTGGCTGCTGGCCCTGGCGGCGTACAACGCCGGCGAAGGCACGGTCAGCCGGGCCATCGAGCGCAACGAAAAGCTCGGCTTGCCGACCGATTACTGGAACCTGCCGCTGCCGGCCGAAACCCAGGCCTACGTGCCAAAGCTGCTGGCCCTGTCGCAAGTGGTGCTGGCACCTGAAGCCTACGGCGTAAACCTGAACCCGATCGCCAACGAACCGTACTTCCAGGTCGTCGAAATCAACCAGCGCATGGACCTGTCCAAGGTCGCCGCGGTGGCTAACATCGACGAAGACGAACTGTTCCAGCTCAACCCGGCCTTCAAGCAGCGCACCACCATCGATGGCCCCCAGCATTTGCTGGTGCCAACGTCCAAGGCGCAACTGCTGACCGCCAGCCTGTCGACCATGCGTCCTGAAGAGTTGATCAGCAAGAAGCCGCTCAAGCCGGTGTTCGAAGGCTCAGACGACTCCGAACTCGCCAGTCTCAAACGCGCTTACCGCGTTAAACGCGGCGACAACCTCGGTACCATCGCCAAGGCCAACAAGGTCGACATCAAGGACCTGCAGCGCTGGAACAAGCTGACCGGCAAAAACCTCAAGGTTGGCCAGACACTGGTCATGCAGGACACCACCAAGCGCTCTTCCGGACGCGTCAACACTGTCGTAGCCGCGAACAGCAAAGCTGACAAACAGAAGCCGCAGACCCAATACAAGGTCAAGCAAGGCGATTCGCTGTACATGGTAGCCAAGCGTTTCAACGTTGAAATGCAGCACCTCAAGCGCTGGAACCCACGTGTTGGCCAGGCGCTGAAGCCTGGCCAGATGCTGACGGTGGCTTCCCCACGCTAAAATGAGCCCCTGATTTCAGGGGCTTTTTTTTGGCCAAGGGTTTACCCAACCCCTTGTAGCAGCTGGCGAAGCCTGCGTTCGGCTGCGAAGCAGTCGTTAAATCAGACGGTGCGGTGTTTCAGGAAGAATGCGAGCGCAGGTTTTGCGACTGCTTCGCAGTCGAACGCAGGCTTCGCCAGCTGCTATGTATGGACTCGCCCCCACTGTCTACCCGCTTTTGAAAAACCGCCGCCCCGTTGCATCTATGTATTAGGCCTATTCGAGGAAGCCGTCTTCGGCTTCTGGCCAAAATTGGAAGAGCTCGTGGTATGCCGATTACAGTCAGGCCTCGAAGGCCAGTAGCAGCTAAGGCATCAATCCACGCCGGTCTTACCTGGGGTCAATTTTTTTTCAGCAAAGGGCCGGACAGTTAGTACCTCGGTGGCAGAACTCTGTCGCTCAGTGGCTCATCGTCGCTTGCCGGCCATCACCAGCCTGGCGACGATAAGTCTGGTCATTCTGTAGAAGCACCCAGACGATTCGCAGGTTGCGGTTGGCTAACCTGACCGCAGCCTCCTTACGGCCCAGTCGGCTCATCCAGCGCAACAAGCGGCGGTCATCGGGTTGCTGGGAATCAGGTCGTAGTTGTTGCAGTACCGCATGGGCTCCCTGGATCATCAGGCTGCGTAAATAAACATCGCCTCGCTTGGTCATGTCCCCCAGCCGGACCGTCTGCCCGCTGCTGTGCTGGTCAGGCACCATGCCAAAGTACGCGGCAAACTTGCGGGCATTGGGAAATCGCTCAGGCTTGGTTTCCTTGGCCACCAGTGCCGTGGCAGTGACTGGGCCGATGCCGCGCACAGTCATCAGTCGCTTCGCCGTCATGTCGGCGTTGGCGGCCACTTCGAGGCGCCCCGTCAGCACGCTGATGCGTTCGCCCAAATGGCGCCACTCGGCCAACAGTTCGTCGATCAGTTCACGCAGCAGACCCGGCACCGGCTGGGTGGCATCTTCCAGTACCCGCGGAATTTTCTGGCTGATCGCAACATCGCCCTGCGCCAAGGCCACGCCATGCTCGAGCAGCAGGCCGCGCATCTGATTACTCACGGCGGTGCGGCGACGCACGTAACCTTGACGAGCGCGATGCAGTGCCTGCATGGCCAGCGCCGCAACGCTTTTGACCGGCACTGCGCAGATCTTTTCATCGCGACCAGCCCGCAGGATCGCCAGCGCATCGTTGCGATCATTTTTAGGCCCGCTGCGATGTGTGGCCACCAAGCCGGCTGGAAGAATCCGCGCCAGATTGCCTTGGTCTTGCAGCTGCCGGGCCCAGGCTTGAGCACCCGGGCCGGTCTCCATCAGAACCACGACATGAGGCGGCAACTGGCGTAGAAACTCATAAAACGCCTCGCGCGACTTGATCCGTTGCTCGTAGTGCACCTGGCCGAGGACGTCTTCACCGGCGACCTGAAAGACCTGCTTGGCCAGATCGACCGCCACGGTTGTGCAGGCCGACAAATCGGAAGAAGACAGGAATTGATCAATCGAAGTATGCTTTTTCATGGACTCGCCCTCGCTGTCGTTGGCTGTTTAGACTGCCACCGTGGCGCATTGACGCCTCGGCTTGGGCGAGTCCATCCAATTACAGGGGTGTGCTTGCGCAATTAACGCCGCATTAAGCCCCGTCTTTTTCCTGTCGATACAAGCTGTTACTGTACGGGCCACAAAGCCCAAGCCGCCTGGATCGGATCCCTGACTTGAAGCGTCCCCTCCTCCTGCTCCTGATCAGCCTGGCCTTGAGCTCTCCCGCAAGCGCGACGATCAGCGAAAGCCATGGTTATGCGCAGTTCGGCACGCTCAAGTACCCGGCCAGATTTACCCATTTCGACTGGGTCAACCCGCAAGCGCCCAAGGGCGGTACGTTGCGGGTGATGGCGTTTGGCACCTTCGATACGCTCAACCCCTACACATTCAAGGGTTCAAGTCCGGTTTCCACGCCGAATTTCCTGCAATACGGCATCAACGAGCTCAATGAACCGCTGATGGTCGGCACCGGCCAGTACGCGCCGTCCGGCGATGAGCCAACCTCCAGCTATGGCCTGATCGCACAATCGGTGGAATACAGCGAAGACCGCAGCTGGGTGGTGTTCAATCTGCGCCCCGAAGCGCGTTTCCACGATGGCACACCGATTACCGCCTATGACGTGGCGTTCTCCTACCGCTTACTGCTCAAGGAAGGCCACCCGCAATACCGCACCAACCTTCAGGAAGTGTCGCGGGTCGACATCCTCAATCCGCAGCGCATTCGTTTCGTCTTCAAGCGCGCCGGCAATCCGTTGCTGATCCTGCGCCTGGGCGAGTTGCCGGTGCTGCCCCAGCATTACTGGAAAGGTCGTGACTTCAAGGCCACCACCTTCGAACCGCCACTGGGCAGCGGACCGTATCGCATCACGTCGGTAGAGCCTGGGCGGCAGATCGTTTTCGAACGGGTCAAGGATTACTGGGGCAAAGACCTGCCGGTCAATCGCGGCAAATACAACTTCGACCGCATGGAAGTCGAGTTCTACCGCGACAGCGACGTCGCGTTCGAAGCCTTCAAGGCCGGCGAATTCGACATCTATATCGAGCATCAGGCGAAGAACTGGGAAAACGGCTACAGCTTCCCGGCAGTGCGACGCGGCGACGTCATCAAGGCGCAAATCCCGCATCAGATCCCGACCCAGAGCCAGGGTCTGTTCATGAACTCCCGACGCCCGACCTTCTCCGAGACCAAGGTCCGTGAAGCGCTGGGACTGATGTTCGACTTCGAGTGGACCAACCGCACGCTGTTCAGCGGCGCCTATAAACGCGCCATGAGCTACTACCCCAACAGCGAGTTCTCCGCGACGGGCCTTCCGGTCGGCCACGAATGGCTGATGCTCACGCCGTATCGCGAGCACTTGCCCGCCAAGCTCTTCACCGAGCCGTTCAGCCTGCCGCAGACCCAAGGGCGCGGCATCCCCCGGGAAACCATGCGCAAGGCCCTGGGCCTGCTTGCCGAGGCCGGCTGGAAGCTCAACGGTCAACGGCTACAGAACACCATCGGCCAACCGTTGCGTTTGGAGATCCTGCTGGTCAACCCGAACCTGGAACGCATCCTTCAGCCTTACGTCGAGAACCTCGCCAGCATCGGCATCGATGCGCGGCTGCGCACAGTCGATCGCGCCCAGTACAAGCAACGCCTCGATCAGTTCGATTTCGACATGATCCTGATGACCCTCAACCAGACGCTCAGTCCGGGGCTGGAACAATGGCAGTACTTCCATTCCAGCCAGGTCGGGGTCAAGGGCAGCAAAAACTACGCCGGCATCGCCAATCCGGTGGTCGACCATTTACTCGAACAATTGCTCGCCGCCCAAACCCGCGATGAACAGGTCGCCGCCGGCAAGGCCCTGGACCGGGTGCTGCTGTGGCAGCACTACATCATTCCCAACTGGTATCTCAATTATCACCGCCTGGCCTACCGCAACCGGTTCGCCTTCGTCACCACGCCGCCCTACACCCTGGGTCTGAGCGCGTGGTGGCTGAAATCTTCGGAGAAAGATCGATGAAACCTGTACGTGCCCTGCTCTTGCAGGCCAGCGGTCTGTTGTTCGCCGGGCTGGCCTATGCCGCCCCGCAACATGCCCTGACCCTGTACAACGAGCCGCCGAAATACCCGGCCGATTTCAAACATTTCGATTACGTGAACCCCGACGCGCCCAAGGGCGGGATCTTCCGCCAGGCCGGGTTCGGTGGCTTTGACAGCCTCAACCCCTTCATCAACAAGGGTGTCGCGGCCGACGACATCAGCATGATCTACGACACCCTGGCCAAACAGGGCCTGGATGAACCGTTCACCGAGTACGGCCTGGTCGCCGGCAAGATCGAAAAAGCCCCGGACAACAGTTGGGTGCGTTTCTACCTGCGCCCCGAAGCGCGCTTCCACGACGGGCATCCGATGCGCGCCGAGGACGTGGTGTTCAGCTTCCAGACCCTGATCAAGGACGGCGCGCCGCTGTTCCGCGGTTACTACAGCGATGTCGAGGAAGTGGTCGCTGAAGGTCCGCTGACGGTGCTGTTCAAGTTCAAACACAACAACAACCGTGAACTGCCACTGATCCTCGGCCAGTTGCCGGTGTTGCCCAAGCATTGGTGGGCGACTCGCGATTTCAACAAGGGCAACCTGGAAATACCGTTGGGCAGCGGTCCGTACAAGGTCAGCGAAGTCAAGGCCGGGCGCTCGGTGCGTTATGAGCGGGTCAAGGATTACTGGGCCAAGGACCTGCCGGCCAACCGCGGGTTCTACAACTTCGACGTGATGACCACCGACTACTACCGCGACAACACCGTGGCCTTGGAAGCACTCAAGGCCGGGCAGTTCGATTACTGGCTCGAAATGGCAGCCAAGAACTGGGCCAACGCCTACAACATTCCGGCCGTCACCGAGGGCCGGTTGATCAAGGAGCAGATCCCGAACGGCAACCCCACTGGCATGCAAGGCTTTGTATTCAACCTGCGCCGCCCGGTGTTCCAGGATGTGCGCGTGCGCCAGGCCTTGACCCTGTTGCTGGATTTCGAATGGACCAACAAGCAACTGTTCAACGGCGCCTACGTGCGCACCCGCAGTTACTTCGAGAACTCGGAAATGGCTGCCAGCGGCCTGCCGGACGCCGATCAACTGGCGATCCTCGACCCGTTCCGCGGCAAGATTCCCGAGCAGGTGTTCAGCGAGGCGTTCCAGAACCCGGTGACCGACGCCAGCGGGATGATCCGCACCCAGCAGCGCAAAGCCTATCAACTGCTGCAAGAGGCGGGCTGGCGGATCGTCGATGACAAGATGGTCGACGCCAATGGCAAACCGGTGACCATCGAGTTTCTATTGGCCCAGACCGAATTCGAGCGGGTGCTGCTGCCGTTCAAGCGCAACATGAGCGACTTGGGGATTGACCTGGTGATCCGCCGGGTCGACGTCTCGCAGTACATCAACCGCGTGCGTTCACGGGACTTCGACATGATTGTCGGCAGCTTCCCGCAGTCCAATTCACCGGGCAATGAACAGCGTGAGTTCTGGATGTCTGACGCCGCCGACAAACCCGGCAGCCGCAATTCCATGGGCCTGAAAGACCCGGTGGTGGATCAATTGGTCGAGCAACTGATCAACGCCGATTCACGCAAAAGCCTGGTGGCCCATGCACGCGCGCTGGACCGCGTGCTGCAATGGGGTTATTACGTGATCCCCAACTGGCACATCAAAACCTGGCGCGTGGCGTACTGGAACCACATCGGTCATCCGAAAATCTCCCCCAAGTACGACATCGGCATTAACACCTGGTGGGTCAAGCCCGATGCCAAACCTGCGGTAGAAGTCGAAACCAAACTGCAAGCCGACCCTGCGGGCACGGAGTAATTAGATGCTGGCGTATATTTTTCGGCGACTGCTGCTGATCATCCCGACCTTGCTCGGCATTTTGCTGATCAACTTTGTGATCATCCAGGCCGCCCCCGGCGGGCCGGTGGAGCAGATGATCGCCAAGCTCGAAGGCTTCGAAGGCGCCACCAGCCGCATCGCCGGCGGCGGTGCCGAAGTCTCGGTGGCGGGTTCCGCTTATCGCGGCGCCCAGGGCCTGGACCCGGCGCTGGTCAAGGAAATCGAGCACATGTACGGCTTCGACAAATCGGCGCCGGAACGTTTGTGGATCATGATCAAGAACTACGCCACCCTGGATTTCGGCGACAGCTTCTTCCGCGACGCCAAGGTCATCGACCTGATCAAGGAAAAGTTGCCGGTGTCGATCTCCCTCGGGCTGTGGAGCACGCTGATCATGTACCTGGTGTCGATCCCGCTGGGGATCGCCAAGGCCACGCGACACGGCAGCCACTTCGACGTCTGGACCAGTTCGGCAATCATCGTCGGCTATGCGATCCCGGCGTTCCTGTTCGCCATCCTGCTGATCGTGGTGTTCGCCGGCGGCAGCTATTTCGACTGGTTCCCGCTCAGAGGACTGACCTCCAACAACTTCGACGAGTTGAGCATGGGCGGCAAAGTTCTCGATTACTTCTGGCACCTGGCATTGCCGGTTACGGCGCTGGTGATCGGCAACTTCGCGACCATGACCCTGCTGACCAAAAACAGCTTCCTCGACGAAATCAACAAGCAGTACGTGGTCACCGCCAAAGCCAAGGGCCTGACCAATCACCGCGTGCTCTACGGCCATGTATTCCGCAACGCCATGCTGCTGGTGATCGCCGGGTTCCCGTCAGCATTTATCGGGATCTTCTTCACCGGTTCGTTGCTGGTGGAAGTGATCTTCTCCCTCGACGGCCTCGGGCTGATGAGTTTTGAGGCGGCGATCAACCGCGATTACCCGGTGGTCTTTGGCACGCTGTTTATCTTCACCCTGCTGGGATTGGTGGTGAAACTCATCGGCGACCTCACGTATACCTTTGTCGATCCGCGTATCGACTTCGAAAGCCGGGAGCATTGAGATGAACCTGTCCCCTCTCAATCGCCGACGTTTCGAACTGTTCAAGGCCAACAAGCGTGGCTGGTGGTCGCTGTGGCTGTTTCTGCTGCTGTTTGGGCTGAGCCTCGGCGCGGAGCTGATTGCCAACGACAAACCCTTGGTGGTGCACTACGACAACGGCTGGTACTTCCCTGCGCTCAAGCGTTACCCGGAAACCACCTTCGGCGGCGAATTTCCGCTGGAAGCCAACTACAAGAGCCCGTACATCCGCGAATTGCTCAAGGCCAAAGACGCCTGGGTGCTGTGGGCGCCGATTCCCTACAGTTACCAAAGCATTAACTACGACCTGAAAGTCCCGGCTCCGGCGCCGCCCTCCACCGACAACCTGCTAGGCACTGATGATCAGGGCCGCGATGTGTTGGCCCGGGTGATTTACGGCTTCCGGATTTCGGTGCTGTTCGCCCTGACGCTGACCATTCTCAGCTCGATCATCGGCGTGATTGCCGGGGCCTTGCAGGGTTTCTACGGCGGCTGGGTGGATTTGGCCGGGCAGCGCTTTCTGGAGATCTGGTCCGGGCTGCCGGTGCTGTACCTGCTGATCATTCTCGCCAGTTTCGTCCAGCCGAACTTCTGGTGGCTGCTGGGGATCATGCTGCTGTTCTCGTGGATGAGCCTGGTGGACGTGGTCCGCGCCGAATTCCTGCGAGGGCGTAATCTGGAATACGTGCGCGCCGCGCGGGCGTTGGGGATGCAAAACGGTGCGATCATGTTCCGACACATCCTGCCCAACGCCATGGTCTCGACGATGACCTTCATGCCGTTCATCCTGACCGGCGCCATCGGCACCCTGACCGCGCTGGATTTCCTCGGCTTCGGTTTGCCGCCGGGCGCGCCGTCCCTCGGTGAACTGGTGGCCCAGGGCAAATCCAACCTGCAAGCGCCGTGGCTCGGCATGAGCGCGTTTGCCGTGCTGGCGTTGATGTTGAGTTTGCTGGTGTTCATCGGCGAGTCCGCTCGCGATGCCTTCGACCCGAGGAAGTGAAATGAATCAGGACAATCTGATCGAAGTGCGCGACCTGGCCGTCGAATTTGTCGTCGGCGAGCGCGTTCAACGGGTGGTCGAAGGCGTGAGCTTCGATATCAAGCGCGGCGAAACCCTGGCGCTGGTGGGCGAAAGTGGCTCCGGCAAATCGGTGACCGCCCACTCGATCCTGCGGCTGCTGCCCTACCCGCTCGCCCGGCATCCGTCCGGGACCATCGAGTACTCCGGGCAGGACTTGCTGAGCCTGAAAGAGAAAACCATTCGCCACATCCGCGGCAACCGGATAGCGATGATCTTCCAGGAGCCGATGACCTCGCTCAATCCGCTGCACTCGATCGAGAAGCAGATCAACGAGGTGTTGAGCACCCACAAGGGCCTGATCGGTAAAGTGGCGACCAAGCGCACGCTGGAGCTGCTGGAAATGGTCGGCATCCCGGAGCCCGAGAAGCGCCTCAAGGCCCTGCCCCACGAATTGTCTGGCGGCCAACGGCAGCGGGTGATGATTGCCATGGCCCTGGCCAACGAGCCGGAACTGCTGATCGCCGACGAGCCGACCACCGCGCTGGACGTGACCGTTCAGCTGAAAATCCTCGAATTGCTCAAGGAATTACAGGCCCGGTTGGGCATGTCGCTGCTACTGATCAGTCACGATTTGAATCTTGTACGAAGAATTGCGCATCGCGTATGTGTCATGCAGCGCGGTTGCATCGTCGAACAGGCATCGTGCGAAGAGTTGTTCCGCGCACCGCAGCATCCGTACACTCGGGAACTGCTGGCAGCGGAGCCCAGCGGCAAGCCGGCAACTAACGTTATCGGCCCGCCATTGCTGCAAGTCGAGGACCTGAAAGTCTGGTTCCCGATCAAGAAAGGCTTTCTGAAAAAGACTGTCGGCCACATCAAAGCGGTGGACGGAATCAATTTCAGCCTGCCTCAGGGCCAGACCCTGGGGATTGTGGGAGAAAGCGGTTCCGGCAAGTCGACACTGGGTTTGGCGATTTTGCGGCTGATCGGTAGCAAAGGCTCGATCCGTTTTGAAGGCAAGCAGCTAGACTGCCTGACGCAGCAACAGGTTCGGCCGCTGCGTCGGGAGATGCAGGTGGTGTTTCAAGACCCGTTCGGCAGCCTGAGCCCACGGATGTGCGTGAGCCAGATCGTCGGCGAAGGCCTGCGAATCCACAAGATGGGCACCGAGGCGGAACAGGAACAAGCGATTATTGCGGCACTCAAGGAGGTAGGTCTGGACCCGGAAACCCGGCACCGCTACCCCCACGAATTTTCCGGTGGGCAACGGCAGAGAATCGCCATTGCCCGGGCATTAGTGCTAAAACCGGCGTTGATTCTGCTGGACGAGCCGACATCGGCCCTCGACCGGACAGTGCAGCGCCAAGTGGTGGAGCTTTTGCGTTCACTGCAAACCAAGTACAACCTGACGTATCTGTTTATCAGCCATGACCTGGCTGTCGTCAAAGCGCTGAGCCACCAGCTGATGGTGGTCAAGCAAGGCCAAGTGGTCGAACAGGGAGACGCGCAAAGTATTTTTGCGTCCCCCAAACATCCGTATACACAGCAGTTGCTGGAAGCCGCTTTCCTGGCCCCAGCCACTGCGCAATAACCTGAAAGAGAGGAGCAACACATGGGTTTTCTCGCCGGTAAGCGCGTACTGATCGTCGGTGTCGCCAGCAAGCTGTCCATCGCATCCGGCATCGCTGCCGCCATGCATCGCGAGGGCGCTGAGCTTGCCTTCACTTATCAGAACGACAAACTCAAGGGTCGTGTCGAAGAGTTCGCACAAAGCTGGGGTTCCAACCCTGACCTGTGCTTCCCGTGCGACGTGGCCAGCGATGAAGAAATCGCCAAGGTCTTCGTTGAGCTGGGCAAGAAGTGGGATGGCCTGGACTGCATCGTGCACTCCGTCGGCTTCGCCCCGGGCGACCAACTGGATGGCGACTTCACCGAAGCCACCACCCGTGAAGGTTTCCGCATCGCTCACGATATCAGCGCCTACAGCTTCGTGGCCCTGGCCAAAGCCGGTCGCGAAATGATGAAAGGCCGCAACGGCAGCCTGCTGACCCTGTCGTACCTGGGCGCCGAGCGCACCATGCCGAACTACAACGTGATGGGCATGGCCAAGGCTTCCCTGGAAGCTGGCGTTCGTTACCTGGCCGGCTCCCTGGGCCCGGACGGCACCCGCGTCAACTGCGTATCGGCTGGCCCGATCCGCACCCTCGCCGCTTCCGGCATCAAGAACTTCCGCAAGATGCTGGCCGCCAACGAAGCGCAAACCCCGCTGCGTCGTAACGTCACCATCGACGAAGTCGGCAACGCCGGCGCCTTCCTGTGCTCGGACCTGGCGTCCGGCATCAGCGGCGAAATCATGTATGTGGACGGTGGCTTCAACACCACGGCCATGGGCAGCCTCGAAGAGTAATCTTCGGCCAGCCCACTAAAAAACCCGCCTCTTCAGGCGGGTTTTTTTATGCCTGCGATTTGAGGCCTGATGCAATCCCCTGTGGGAGCGAGCCTGCTCGCGATGGCGGAGAGTCAGTCGACATCAATTTTGACGGTTAGTCCGCTATTGCGAGCAGGCTCGCTCCCACAGGGGTTGGTGTTTACTCGGTAATTTGTGTCAGACACCGGGCAAACAATTGCTGGATCGGCTGTGTGCGCTGGCTATAGCGCTGCAACAGGACGATCTCCCGGTAGAACGTCAACTCCCCCAACGGAATGATCCGAACCTTCGCCCCATGCTCAAGCCAGAGCCCCGCCTCGGGTAGCAGCGACACTCCCAACCCGCATTCAACCATCTTCACGATGGCTTCCAGCTCATCCAGCTCCAAAGCCACCTGCACATCAATCTGCTGCTCGCGCAAAAACCGCGTCACCAATCTTCCACCGAACGAATTGCGGTCGTAACGCACGTGCGGATGGCTCGCGAGGATCTGCAACGGCTCATCGCCTTCAAGGTCCGCTGGCACGATCAATACAAACGGCTCCTTGCGGATGACCTGCGCTGACAGTTCCTTGGGCAACTCGAACGGCGGCTTGATCAGGATCGCCAGATCCACCTCACCGGTGTCCACCTGGCTCAACAGGTTCAGCGACACGCCGGGCACCAGTTTTGGCTCCAGCAACGGCGCCTGTTGCCTCAGTCGCAGCAATGCCTGGGGCAGCAGTCCGGTCTGGGCCGTGGCCACCGCGCCAATTTTCAACTCGCCGCGATACTCGCTGACATCATCGCTGACCGCCATGCGGCTGAAGGTCTCCAGCATTTCCCTGGCCATCGGCAATGCGCGCTGGCCCGCCGCATTGAGCAGCGCCTGACGTCCGGTGCGGTCGAACAAACGAATACCCAGGGCCTGTTCCAGATTGCGAATCTGCGCGCTGACGGCCGACTGGGTCAAGCCGATGTGCATACCGGCCGCGGCAAAAGTGCCGTAGCGCGTCACCGCAATGAAGGTTTTCAGTTCTCGCAGCATGGCCTTCTCGATTGATTGAAATAATTTGAGCTCGACGCAAAAATTATCGTCTTTTAATCAAAAAGCACAGGACTAAACTCAGTCTGAATCCAGACAGCCGAGGCACATCCAATGCAACTCTCCCCTTTTCACTTGGCCATCCCGGTCTACGACCTGACTGCTGCACGGAATTTTTATGGTGAAGTGTTCGGCCTGGAGGAAGGTCGCTCAAGCGATCATTGGGTCGATTTCAACTTCTTCGGCCATCAGTTGGTCATTCACCTGGCGCCGAAAAACGCCTCTCAAGAAGCGGCGCACACCAATGCTGTCGACGGTCATGACGTGCCGGTGCCGCATTTTGGTGTGGTGTTGGGGATGAGCGAATGGGAGGCTCTGGCCGAGCGGTTGAAAGCCCTCGACACCCGATTCGTGATCGAACCGGGCATTCGCTTTCAGGGCTTGGTAGGTGAGCAAGCGACGATGTTTCTCTTTGATCCATGCGGCAATGCGCTTGAGTTCAAGGCATTCAAGGACATCACTCAGTTGTTCGCCAAATGATCCGCCCCGCCCCGGATGCCACGACCCTCAGTCAGTCCGTGATCAAGGGTGAGACGACCGCCGCCGTCATCGCCGAAACGGTCCTGGAACGCATTCAGGCGCTGGAGCCGGACATCCGGGCCTTCGTCTCGTTCGATGCCCGAAAAGTACGCACCGATGCTGCGTTGCACAACAGTCGTGGCTTGCTGGCCGGAGTCCCGGTGGGGGTGAAGGATGTCTTCGACAGTGCCGACCATCCGACGCAATTTAACTCGCCCATCTATGCCGGTCATCAACCTGCCCGGGATGCCCATGTGGTGACCCTGCTCCGTCAGGCCGGCGCGCTGATCATGGGCAAGACCCACACCACTGAATTTGCGTACATGCACACCGGCCCGACCCGCAACCCGCATGACCCGGACCGCACGCCGGGCAGCTCCAGCGCCGGTTCAGCGGCCGGGATGGCAGCGGATTTCTTTGCTGTGGCGCTGGGCACCCAGACTGCCGGTTCACTGCTGAAACCGGCGTCCTATTGCGGTCTGTTCGCGTTCAAACCGTCGTTTGGACTGGTATCGCTGGAAGGCGTAAAGCCGCTGGCGCCGAGCTTCGACACCGTAGGCTGGTACGGTCGCTCGGTGCGGGATCTGCATTTGGTGGCGCGGGTGTTGATTCCAGGTTTTGCAGTGCCTGAGGTTGAACCACGTCCTCTGCAATTGGGCTTCTATCGCACAGCGCGCTGGGATCAGGTCGACCCCGAGGTGGCCAACGCCCTGAAACAGGCCGTGGACCACTTGCGCAGCGCCGGCCATCAAGTCAACGACGTGCAACTGCCAGATGAATTTGCCGGGGTATTCGACGATCACCTGTTAATCAACGATTGCGAAGGCGCCCGTTCTCTGGCGAAGGAGTTTCAGGAACACCGCGCACTGTTAAGCCCTTCGACGTTGGCAATGTTCGACCGAGCGGCGACGACAACCTGGGAACAGGAGTCCGCTGCCAAGGCCCGGTTGGCGGCGCTTGCACCGCGCCTGAATGAACGATGTCAACCCTACGACGCAATGCTCGGCCCCTGCTGCGGGATGGTCGCGCCCGTGGGTCTGGAAAGCACCGGGCCATCGGATTTCATCAAGTTCTGGGGCGCGTTCGGCTGGCCGCAGGTGAATATCCCGCTGGTTCGCGCTGAAGGATCAATGCCTATCGGTTTACAGATGATCGGCCGCTTCAGAAATGACGGTTCGTTGCTACGGGCGGCCGAACGGGTCGCTTCCGATTTGCTCACTGATCGCGGCCAATAAGCCCTCGGCCGTCTGGTGGAGCGCAGGATGAAACTCGATCTGATCGATACTGAAGCGGATGTCATAACCGCGGTGCACCGTGGCATTGCGCTCTTCGAGTATTTCTTCGAGTCGCGCCCTGATCGCGGGTATTTCCACAACGCTTGAGCCGGTCAGTAACGCGACGAATTTGTCGCTGCCCAACCGGCCGATCACATCGCTCTCGCGAAAGGCAATTCGCAGCACATCAGCGAAGGTTTTCAGGGCGTTGTCGCCCTCGGCGCGACCATAGAGATAGTTGATGTGTTTGAAGTCATCAATATTGAAAAGCAGCAGCGTTGCTGGCTTTTTCAGCTGTTGGCAGACATCCAGCCCTTGTTGGGCCAGCGCTGTAAAACCGTGTCGATTGGAAAGCAGCGTCAACTCGTCCATGCTCGCCATCTGCACACCCATCAGCTCCTCCTCGGCCTTGCGGGCCAGGTCACGCAGCAGCTCGCGCTCCTGCAGTGGCGTGCGCAACGGGTTGGCGTACGTGCCTGGTTTTACCGGTTTGCCTGGGATCAGCATTACTCACTCCATTGACGGGTATATTTCTTAGAGTCGTCCATACCCGGTTTGACTCCCTGTTAACGGACCGCCGGTCAACTACCCACGACCGGACATGGCCCTCCCGCGTCTGCCCAGCGTTTGAACTGGGTGACGAAAATGTCGTGCGGCACCGGGACCGGCGCCCTTCCCTGACCCGGATTCCAGCCCCAAAGCACCAATTTGTCGTCGCTGACATGCTTGATCAGCGCGGCGAAATCGCGGTCACCGTTGCTGGAACGGTCCTTGATCATTGCGCACAACTGGTCGGCCGGCAGACCGATCCAGGCCATTTTGTGCGCGGCTGCCGGCAAGCTCCAGTGCGGCGCCCCTGGCGGTGCGTGAGCGCCGTAACTGGCCGGCGGATTACGCTCGGCGTGGCAGGTTGCGCAGGGCAAACCCGCCGCCCCCTTGCCGTCCATGCCCCGCACGACGTTCATTGCGTGAGGAATCCCAGCGTCGAATTGCAACGGCGAATCGCCGGGGATATGGCAGTTCTGGCAGCGCGGGCTCTGAAAGACTTTTTGCACGGTATCGAACGCCTTGATGGCTTCTTTATCGTCAGCAAACAGGTCCTCGGCATAGCCGATCAGGCCGACCAATACCACCGCGCCAAGAATCAGATGTCGTCTCATCTCACACCCCCGACAGTTGCAGCGGCAGTTCCCGCAAGCGCTGGCCGGTCAGGGCGAACACCGCGTTGGCCACTGCCGGCGCCGTGGGCGGCACACCGGCCTCGCCGATGCCGCCGGGTTTGTCGCTACTGGGCACGATATGCACTTCCACCACCGGCATTTCGTTGAGCCGCAGCACTTGATAGTCGTGGTAATTGGACTGCACCACTTGCCCGTTCTTGAAGGTCAGTTTGCTGTGCAAGGTAAATCCGAGGCCGAAGGTGATGGCCGATTCCATTTGCGCTGCGATGCTCATCGGGTTGACCGCAATGCCGCAATCCACCGCACACACCACCCGGTGTACGCGGATCGCGAGGTTGTCCTGGGACACCTCGGCCACCTGGGCAACATAACTACCGAAAGACTCATGCACCGCGACACCCAACGCATGGCCGTCCGGCAGTGGCGCCTTCCAGTTGGCTTTCTCGACGGCCAGGTTCAGCACGCCAAGATGCCGTGGATGGTCCTTGAGCAAGGTTCGTCGGTACTCGACCGGATCCTTGCCGGCCGCCTCTGCCAGTTCGTCGATCAGCGACTCCATCACGAACGCGGTGTGGGTGTGCCCCACCGAACGCAGCCAGAGCACACGAATGCCGGTTTGCGGCGAATGCAGATCAACCTGGTGATTCGCCAACCCCTTAAGGTACGGACTGTCGGCGACCCCTTCGACAGACGTCTTGTCGATGCCATTCTTGACCATGGTCGCCTCGAATGACGTGCCTGCCATGATCGACTGCCCGACCATGACATGCTTCCAGGCGATCGGCAGGCCGCCGGCATCGAGGCCGATGCGCGCCTGATGGAGGAACGCGGAGCGGTAGTAACCACCGCGAATGTCGTCCTCCCGGGACCAGACGGTTTTCACCGGTGCGCCCGCTGCCTTGGCGACTTCCACGGCTTCAGCGACAAAGTCCGAGGTCGGATTGGCCCGGCGACCGAAACCACCGCCCAGAAACTCGGTGTGAATCTCCACCTGCTCGGGTTTGAGCCCGGTGATTTTCCCGGCGACCATTTGATCCAGCGTCTGGAACTGGGTGCCGGTCCAGATTTCGCACTTGTCCTGGGTGATTTTCACCGTGCAGTTGAGCGGTTCCATCGGCGCGTGGGCCAGGTACGGCACGCTGTACTCGACATCGATGGTCTTCAACGCTTTACCCAGACCTGCCGCGACATCACCGGCCTGACTGGCCGAAGCGCCAGGGGTGGCGGCGAGTTTGCGGAAGCTTTCCAGCAGCTTCTGACTGTCGAGCCCGGTGTTCGGCCCCAGATCCCAATCGACCTTCAACGCATCGCGCCCCAGCTTCGCCGCCCAGTAATGATCGGCAATCACCGCCACCCCGGAGGGCACCTGCACCACTTTGTGCACGCCCGGAATCTCCAGCGCTTCGGCGCCTTCGAAGGATTTGACGCTGCCCCCGAACACCGGCGAGCGCGCGACCATGGCGGTCATCAGGCCGTCGAACTGCACGTCCATACCGAACTTGGCGCGGCCGGTGATTTTCTCCGGAGTGTCCAGGCGCTTGGTCGGTTTGCCGATGATTTTCCAATCCTTGGACTCCTTGAGCTTGATCGACGCTGGGTCCGGCACCGGCAGCTTGCCGGCGTCATCCGCCAGTTCGCCGTAGGTGGCGCGTTGGTCGCCGGCAATCACCACACCCGATTCGGTGCGAATTTCGGAGGGAGCAACGTTGAAGCGCTTCGCCGCCGCGTCGATCAACATCAAACGCGCCGCTGCACCGGCCTGCCGGTAGCGGTCGAACTCCATCCAGGTCGAAGTCGAACCACCGGTAATTTGCATCCCGCCAAACCCGGCCAGGCCATACTCGGCGGCCGAAGCCGGTGCATGTTCGACACGGATCTTCGACCAGTCGGCGTCCAGTTCTTCGGCGATCAACATGGTCAGGCCGGTCCAGATGCCCTGGCCCATTTCCGAATGGCCGAGCAGTATGGTGACGCTGTTGTCATTGCCGATCCGTAAAAACGCATTGGGCGCGAAAACATTGCCTTGATTCTCGGCGCCCATGGCAAAGCGATGGGCACCGGGGATGACAAACGCCACCACCAGACCACCGCCCAGCACCGCGCTGCCCTTGAGGAAACCGCGGCGTGACAGAGGATTGAGGCTGTTCATTATTCGGACTCCCGTCAACGTGGCATCAACCGATCTCGGCGGCGCGTTTGACCGCTGCGCGGATCCTTGGGTAGGTGCCGCAGCGGCAGATGTTGCCGGACAGCGCCTGATCGATGTCGCTGTCGGTGGGTTTGGGGATTTTCGCCAGCAACGCGGCGGCCGACATGATCTGCCCGGACTGACAGTAACCGCACTGCACCACGTCAAGTTCGGCCCAGGCTTGCTGCACCGGGTGCGAACCGTCGGTGGACAGGCCTTCGATGGTGAGGATTTTTTGCCCGTGGGCCACGGCTGTGGCGGGGGTGATGCAGGAACGCAGTGGCGCGCCGTCGACGTGCACGGTACAGGCACCGCACTGGGCCATGCCGCAACCGAATTTGGTGCCGGTCAGGTGCGCGACATCGCGCAGGACCCATAGGAGCGGCATGTCTGCGGGGACATCCAGCGCCTGGTCCTTGCCATTGATGTTGAGGGTCAGCATAGCGAATGTCCTCAGACTCACGGTGTTCTGAAGGGGCTCTCGTTAGGCCCTTGTAGGAGCCGAGCTTGCTCGCGATGAACGATAACGCGGTGTGCCAGACCTGACGCCATCGCGAGCAAGCTCGGCTCCTACAGGGTGGACGGGCTCTCGGGAACCTCGGGTTATCCCTACAGCTAAGCGCAAATTGCCGGGCGAGACAGGTTCATCGACCACCGGTCACACAAAAAAGACTGAAGTAACCCGCTCCGTGTAGCAGCTGCCGAGCCTGCGAGGCTGCGTTCGGCGACGCAGTCGTCGTAATCCTTGCGCATGCAGTTTTCCTGGCGCTCCGCAGTGCCTGACTTCACGACGACTTCGTCGCCGAACGCAGCCTCGCAGGCTCGGCAGCTGCTACCCAGAGCGGTGGGGGCTTAGAAGTCGGTGGTTGCGCACCTCGGGCCTTTATTGATTTGGCCACCCGGTGGATCGCTGAAAAGGGAAGCCTGGGCCGTCGCCTTCAGGCCACGGCGCCGACCAGACCTTTGCCCAGCCGATGCTGCGCCAGAAGACGCATCACGTAGCCGATTTTGAGCAAGGTCGGCCCGATGATGGTCATAGCATGCATCGACACCAGCACCACGATCGACAAATGACCGTCGTAGAGGTAAGCGCCGTAGATACCCGCCACCAGCAGCGCGAGACCGGCACCGAGGACCCGGCTCGACAGGTGCAGAACGTTCTGAGGATTGCTGAAGAACTCGAACATTTTTCCGTACTCCTGAATCAGAATCAGTTGTACGTTGGGTGTATCAAGTCTCGTGCCAGATTAAAAATCTATAAAAATCAAATATTTGAAGCTATACAAGTCGATATGACTACTTTCGAAAGTAGTCATATCGACCCTATAAAAAGTCATTACGACTACATCAGGGTTGTTTCACGTAAGCCGCGCTGTACTTCTGATACTCACCAAAACCGGTCACTTCTGCGGCGCCGTTGAGCAACTGCAGGCGAAACAGCGGATCTCCCTGGGAGTCCAGTGCGATGACAAGGTTACCGGCGAGCAATGGATACTGATGATGGACTTCAACAGGCGGATCCTTGAGCTGAAAAATGCTCAGGTTGATGTCCGCCATCTCGGGGCCGTTGTCGATTCCCGGTAATACTTTGACGGTCAACTCGCCGATACGCCGGTCCTGGACATTGCTCACGAGGTAGCGCCCTTCTCGCTGACTGTCAGTAACCCGCTCAAGCTTTTGCGCGGCGACTTTGAACGCGGTCGGCCTCACATTGATGCTTAATTGACGAGAGCCGTTGATCCACGTGCCGGTCTGGCTGCCCTGTTCGTTCGGCGTGCCTTCGACGAACCAGTTGCCGATCATCTGACCGTCGTCGTCCAATTCACGCAAAACGATACCGCCATCTTCGTAGGTATTGCCCACCAGCCGGATCGGTTGACCGCTGCCGGTCTTGCTGTAGCGAACTTCCCCGACGTAGACATCACCCTGACGTTGCCACCACAGCTCAACGGGGATCTTGTCATCGAGGGTGCCGCGCAACATGACGGGCACTTCACCAACAGGACCTTCGAGACGACGACGCTCCGTCCACTGGCCGGACTTCAGTTCACGATCGGTCACGTCCACATAGCCATAAGGCATAAACGGGTTGGCTTCCGACGGTTTTTGCACCACCTCTGTTTTCTCGGCCACCTTCACAGGACGGTTGTCCTGTATTTGCCATGTCGCGCTCTGGCGCCAACAGCAACCGCTTTTGGACTGGGTATGCAGGCGCTTGGTGACCGGATCGATGTCGAACATGCCCAGATTCGCGTCACGGGTCAGAGCGGAAAAGGACGTGCTCGACACGAGCGTCGGACTCTCGGGATCGAACAGATAGATGTCGTAGGAAGGACCGCCATAGCCCGCTTCATTGCCATTGCGTACGGCAAGATCTTGTTGCCCGTCGAAATTGAAATCGCCGAACAACATCAGACTTTGATCGGCATACGCCAGGTTGCGGTCGAACTCCGAAGCTTTGTGGCCTGGCTTGAACAGGGCGAACGCTTCGGCTGACTCGATGCGCTGCAGCACCTGCCCGCCAGCCCTTTCGCGCAACGTAATCAGCGCAGGGGCGCCGTCGAAAGTCTGGGTGGGCGGCTGTGCAAACAGCACGTCGATGACGTATTTCTGCGCAGGATCCGTGAGGTGATACGTCAACGGCTCGGCGCTTACAGCAGCGGCAACCAGCAGACAGGAAACAGCCAATAAACGAGGGGCAACCATGATGCAGAGCGTCCTTGCGGCAAACCAGATCGGCAAGTCTAGCGGCTATCGGGTCGGGCCGACATTGTTGATGCCATCGACAAAGGAAACTCTTTCAACTTGTCGATCTACGGTACGGCCCGACGAGCCGAGGCTGACTACGCTGAAAGTCCAGCCTGAGTAATCCGTAGAGGAGCTACACCATGCACCGCGTTCAAAAACTCACGCCCTGTCTGTGGTTCGACAATCAGGCCGAGGAAGCCGCGAAGTTCTATTGTGCGATCTTCGATCATTCGAAAATCAGCGCCACCACCCACTACGGCAAGGCCGGTCAGGATATCCACGCCAGGCCCGAAGGTTCGGTGATGACGGTCAGTTTCGAACTGGACGGACAGAGTTTTACCGGCCTCAACGGCGGTCCCCTACTCAAGTTCAATGAAGCGGTTTCATTTCAGGTCAATTGCCATACTCAGGAAGAAGTTGACCACTTCTGGGGGCGCCTGTCCGCGGGCGGTCCCGTTGAGGCCCAGCAATGCGGCTGGCTCAAGGACAAATTCGGCGTGTCCTGGCAGATCGTGCCGGTGGCCCTGATGGACATGATTAAAGATCCCGACACAGCAAAATCCCAACGCGCCATGACGGCGATGTTGCAGATGAAAAAACTCGATATCGCAGCGCTGCAACGAGCCTTTGACGGCGAGAGCTAATACACTTCGACGCTGACCTGCCGAGGACTGACCATGAAGCCCGCCGTTGCCAAAAACGCTGACAAAGCCCCGCGCTTCTGGCGCGACGACGCCCTGCCGTTCATCGAAGCCCGCTCCATCGCCGACGGCCGCGAGGTCTGCTACACCCGGCATTCTCACGAGCACTTTTCCATCGGTGCGATCACGGCCGGGCGCAGTACCTACCTCCACGAGCAATCGGAGTTTCAGGTCAGTGCCGGCACCGTGGTACTGATGAATCCCGGCGATGTCCACGCCTGCAATCCCATCGATGACCAGCCGTGGTCGTACCTGATGCTGTACGTCGAGACACCTTGGCTGACCGATTTGCAACATCAGCTCGGCTTCAGCCAGGACTTGGCGTTTCGCCGGTTTTCCATCACCCACACTCACGACAGCGACCTGTTTGCCGGCCTGAAAGGTTTGTACGACGTGCTGGTCGATGCGCAGCAAGACGTGTTGCGCAAGCAAAGCGCTGCCGTGGAGTTTTTCACCGACGTACAACAGCGGCTCAATCCGATCGATCAACCGCTGCGCGAGCCCAATTTCAAACTGGAACGGGCGGCCGATTACATCCGCGACAACTGCACGCACATGCTCAAACTCGAAGACATTTGCGAGGCGGCCCAGCTATCGCCGTCCTACCTGATCCGTGCGTTCAAGCAGCATTACGGCATGACGCCCCACGCCTTTCTGGTCAACCGGCGTATCCAGTTCGCCCGCGATCAGCTGCGCAGCGGCAAGCTGATCGCCGATGTGGCGCTCGAAGCCGGGTTTGCCGATCAGGCGCATTTTCAGCGAGCGTTCAAACAACATCTGGCGGCGACGCCGGGGCAGTACCGCGGTTAAAACAACAGGTACACCGCGCTCGCCGCCAGCAGCAACGCCATGCTCCGATTGAACAGGCGCATGCCCGCCGAGTTACTCAGATAGCCGCGTAAAAACGTCCCGGCATAGGCCCAGCAGCCGACGGACAGGTAGCAAATCACCAGATACACCGCCGCAAACTGCCAGACCAGTCGCGCCTCGCCATCCGCCACAAACGCGCCCATGCCGGCCACGCAAGCCAGCCAGGCTTTCGGGTTGAGCCATTGCATGACGGCGCCGTACAGCATCGACGGCGCACGGCCTGACTCTTTCGCATCCAGATGTCCCTTGTCGGTAGCCAACTTGAAGGCCATGTACAACAGGAACGCCACACCCGCCCATTGCACCACCTGCGTCAGCGCTGGCCATCGCTGCAACACTTCATGCAGCCCTAATCCCATCAATACCAACAACACGACAAAACCCAACGTCGCCCCGGCTACATGCCGTTGACTGGCGCGAAAACCAAACTGCGCGCCGGAACTCAACGCCACGATATTCACCGGCCCTGGCGTTATCGAGGCCACCAATGCAAATGCCGCCATCGAGATAATCAGACTCATCACAGACCTTCTTCAATTGAGTTGAACGAGGCCTCAAGGTAAAGAGCGACCTGATGGCTGTATTGAACAAAACACCCCTCAGCTGTACCGCGACCGCCGTCCACCACTGTATGAGTCAAGCCACCCCAGGCCTGTGATAAAAATACCGTTCCTGCTTTTGGAGCCCCGCCATGGACCTCGCCACCCTCACCCTGTTTCTACCGGCCTGCTTCGCCCTGAACATGGCGCCCGGGCCGAACAACCTGTTGTCGGTCAGCAACTCGACCCGCTAAGGCTACCGCATCGCCTGTGTCGCCGGGATCGGTCGGCTGCTTGCGTTCGCCGGCATGATCGCCCTCGCGTCTGCGGGGTTGGCGGTGGTGCTGCAAACGTCAGGGTTGTTGTTTTACGGAATCAAGATTCTGGGGGCGGCGTATCTGCTCGACCTCGCCTGGCAATTGTGGCGCGCGGATCCCGGGGCGGAAAACAGGGTGGAAGGTGCTCCGGCGGGGATGCTGGCGTTGGCATGGCAAGAGTTCCTGGTGGCGGCCGGCAACCCTGACGATGGCCAATCGAAAGTTCGCTGATAGTCCGTATCGGCCAGAAGCGGACATTCGAGTCTACGTCCGCTGCGGATCGTCATAATTCGGCAACTCGATCGCATCAGCCTTCAGAGAAAGGATTTTTCCGAATAAGGTCTTTAACCCCGGTGCGGTGGCCATCCTCAACACCGCGTGACCGAGCGCGATACCAAATCGCGAATGCGGCGATGCCAGTCTAGGCGCGGACTTGGGTACGCTTAGCGCCTGAGCGACGTAACGGCGCATCAGTTTTCGAAGGCCGCAAACGCGCGGGCGTGGTCGGCGTGGCGGCTCAGTTCGCCAGCCAACACATAAGCGCCGCACAGTCCCAGACTTGTGCCCATGCCGCTGATAGGCGATGCCCAATAGGCTGCGTCACCAACTAGCGCGATGCGCCCTTTGTTCCAACAGGGCATCTTGACCTGACCTACCGCGTCCAGATAAAGGTCGGTCGCCTCCTCCAGCGCAGCGAGCACGCGAGGTGTCTCCCAACCGGCGTCGGCAAACATTTGCTTGAGCAGCGATTTCTGCTCGGCCAGCTTGAACTCATCGGTCGCGCGACTCATGTCACGTAGTCTCAGGCTATCCAATTTCAGGATGCGCTTGAGGTGGGCAAACAACATTTCGACCTTTTTACGTTCGTGGCTAGAGCGCACGTACACAGGTG
Source organism: Pseudomonas sp. PMCC200344 (assembly GCF_030053095.1). NCBI lineage: Bacteria > Pseudomonadati > Pseudomonadota > Gammaproteobacteria > Pseudomonadales > Pseudomonadaceae > Pseudomonas > Pseudomonas sp. PMCC200344. The sequence goes on from NZ_CP125618.1 coordinate 3,181,082, forward strand.
TCGCTGCGATTCGAAGACTACAAGGAGCAGCGTCTGCACAACGCTTTCAATTGTCGCTTGCCGAGGGAGTTCAGGCGCTTGGCAATAGCATTATTTGAACAAGGCGTTGGCGTCCGTTTTTGTGGGGGCAAGCCCAGTTTGAGACGTTAGCTGTACAAAATAATAATTTGGTATAACTTTTAAAGGCGCCCATTGAGTTTTACTGAGGTCTTGCATGACTATGCAGACGGATCGCTTAATCCGCCGCGTTATCTGTCTTGTTCTGATGCTCCAGAGTGCAGAACTATTTGCTGATTGGCGTGAGGCTTTACCCGATGCTCGTCTGTTGGGTAGCGGGGATATGCGAGTATTTGGTTTCTCCATCTACAGCGCGCATTTCTGGAGCCCACGCCTGATTGCCGGTGAACCGCTGGGTGCAGATGTGCCTTTTGCGCTGGAGCTGACCTACAGTCGCGCTATTAGTCGCGATGATCTGGTCGAGGCCAGCATCAAGGAAATCCGTCGCCTGTCACCCAACTCCCTGAATTCAGAGCTGATGGCTCGCTGGGAGTGGGAAATGCAGCAAGCGTTTGTCGATGTGGGCGCAGGTGACCGCATCACCGGAGTCTATATGCCTGGAGAGGGCGCACGTTTTTACGTCGGCGAGAACCTACAGCATGTGGTGAGGGATGATGCGTTCGCCAAAGCCTTTTTTGCGATCTGGCTTGACCCCCGAACACGTAACCCGGAGCTGCGCGCCCAATTGCTGGGCGCAGCTAAACCCTGAGGTCGTTGAGCAAATGCACATGTTGAAGATATGGATAATGCTGCTATGCATTGGCCTTGCGAGTTGCAGCCGGGTAGATGTGCATACCTACAGCCAGGAGACGCCCAAGCTTGAGTTGCGCGAATTCTTCGAGGGCCGGGTCGAAGCTTGGGGTATGTTTCAAAAGCGTTCAGGCGAGGTCACCAAGCGCTTCCACGTGGAGATCAATGGCCACTCCGAAGGTAGCAGACTGATACTCGACGAATCATTTACTTACAGCGATGGTACTAAGCAAAAACGAGTGTGGACGCTAACCCCTGTTGGCCCTAGCCAATGGCGCGGAACCGCTGGCGACGTGGTGGGCGAGGCGCGTGGTGAGGTGGCAGGCAATGCACTGCGCTGGAGATATGTGCTGAGCCTTCCGGTGGATGGCAAGGAGTATCAGGTTCAGTTAGACGACTGGATGTACCTTATGGACAAGAACACCATGATCAATCGCTCGTTCATGACCAAATTCGGGGTGGAGGTAGGTCAGATCACCTTGTTCTTCCGCAAGCAGCCTTGAGTCAACGGGCATGCTGTCCGGCCATCCAGTGCAACGCCGACATCAATATCGCCCAAAGAAAAGGGGCTTGCAATGAGGGGGAGTCCATATACGGTCATTGGATTTTGCTAGTAGACGGCACCAAATTAGCGGCAAGCTCCTCCAGTAACGCACTGACTTTGGGAAGTGCCTGTCGACTTTTGATCCAAACCAGATTGATCGCTAGGCCATCGGTTGCCAAGTGGGGAAGCACTTCAACCAATGTCCCCTCTTCAAGCTGACGCTTGATCAACCACGAAGGTAACTGCGCGATCCCGCATCCCGCCGATACCGCGATCACCAGACCTTCGCCATCTCCCACAACGAACTTTGCGGCTATCGCCCTGCGTTCAATTTCGCCCGGGTGCTTTCCTGAAAAACTCCAAGGGTTAACCGTTCCATCCGCCCAGCCGTAAGCGATGCACTGATGCTGTTCCAAATCACGATCGGTCACAGGCGTGCCATGTTTGCTCAAGTACGCGGGCGACGCACAGAAGATATGCCACTCACTGCCCAGATAGCGATGCCCCAGCGCAGCGGGCCAAATGTCCGAACCACCGATGCGTACAACGATATCGACACTTTCCTCGATAGGGTCGATGAAACGGTCAGAAAACGAAATGTGTGGGAGCAACAGCGCATGTTCCTGAGCAAACCGGAGAATGACCGGAAGCGCCTGCAAGCGGCCGAAGGCACCTGGAAGGTCAATGCGAATCCTGCCACGAGGCTCAGTGTTTTCGGCATGCAGAGACAGCTCAGCCTCTTCCAGGTCAGCCAGGACGCCTGTACACGTGCGATAGAACGCAACCCCCGCATCCGTCAGTGACAAGCGTCGTGTCGTGCGATGGAACAACCGAACCCCAAGCCTACTTTCCAATCGAGCGATGCCTTTGCTGACTGCCGACCCCGTCAGACTCATCCGCTCGGCAGCGGTTTTGAAACTGCCGCAGTCCGCGACGCAGACAAATACATCAATGCCCTTTAATCGTTCGGAGGAAAACATGGATGCTCCGTATTAATGAACTAAGTTCCGCAAACTTGATAATAAACATCATAAATCAGAACAGGATTCCCCAGTAAGATTGATTCCGACGCATCAATCAACAAGATGCGACTGGCGAATTCCATAAAAACAACCTGCTGAACGATGATGCAAGGATGCTGACCACATTAAAAAACTATCCGACGACGGTAAATTTGCTGCTCTCAGCGTCCCTGATATTGACCTTGGCGCGAGCTATCACCCTGCCTTATCTGGTCATCTACCTTTCCGGCAGTTTCGGCTTGAACGTCGCCGATATCGGCCTGGTCATTGGCAGCACACTGATTATCGGGTCGTTATTGAGCCTTCACGGTGGCTTTCTGGTTGATAAAATGTCCAGTTACCGGCTGATCCTGGGACTCAGCGGTGTGTTTACGCTGGGTTTTCTCGGGACGTTTCTTGCTCGCGATCTCTGGCTGTTCTACAGCTGCCTGCTATTGATCAACCTGGCTTATGCGGTCATTGATATCGCGGTCAAATCAGGATTTGGCAGTCTGCTTCCCGTCACTGATCGCAGCGAAGTTTTCTCGATCAAATACACGCTGACCAATATCGGGTATGCCGTCGGCCCGTTTCTTGGCGCTGGGATGGCCAAGCTGGATATCAGCTTGCCATTCCTGTTATCCGCCGGGCTTGGGGCAGGATTCTTCTTCATCTATTTCGTTTGGGGCGATAGAGACCTGAACGCCACCGATGAAGCTCAGAAACCCGCGCCGTTTCTCGCCGTGGGAAAACTACTGCTCCAGGATTATCGGTTGGTGTGTTTCACCCTTGGCGGGCTCTTCAGCGCGGTGGTCTTTGGCCAGTTCACCGCTTATCTCTCGCAGTATCTGGTGGTCACTACTACGCCAGAATCTACCTACCAGATCATCAGTACCGTTGTGGCTACCAACGCACTCATGGTTATCGGGTTGCAATATTCCATAGGCAGAAAGATCTCCCACAGACACCTGAATTTGTGGCTTGCGGCGGGGCTGAGCATGTTCATGATGGGGTTGGCGGGTTTTGCCCTGTCGACCTCTATTCTGCTCTGGGTCATTTCCATGGCCATCTTCACGGTCGGCGAGATCATCGTATTCCCCGCCGAGTACATGTTCATCGACAAAATCGCTCCAGACAACCTGCGCGGCATGTATTACGGAGCGCAAAACCTGTCCAACCTCGGTGCAGCACTGGGCCCGGTTCTTTGCGGAGTCGTATTGGCGACCCAGCGTCCTCACTACATCTTCTACATGCTCGCGCTCTTCATTGTTGCGGGTGGATTGTTTTACCTCCTGGGAGGTTCCAATTTGAGCGCTACAACGGGTAAGGATCCTGATTGATGGGCAGCAATGAGGAAGCCGGTGAGGAATCAAAAAATCACCTTGTAAATGTCCGTTTTGGGTCGAAAGCGGGCACCCAGCAGCTGAGATTCAAGCTGGGCACCAGCAATCCGAAAGCGATCCTGATCTTCACCGCGTTCCTGCCCCAATTTGTCGACTCGACCCAAGCCGTATCGCCGCAATTCGCCGTGTTGGGCGCGTTGTTCCTGGCTCTGGAATGGATCGCCATCGGCGGCCTCGGTGTTGCTGATGGCGCGACGGGCCTGATTGGCGGGATCTGTGGAATTCTCTGTCGATTTTTCGGTGGAGGCGTTGGGCGACGCGTCTTATGCTCACTGCATGAACCTACAAAACGCTTTGCTTCCGCCCCACGCCGAGATGGTTCGCGCCATGCTCGAACGAGACACCGCCTACGAGGGGGTGTTCTTTACCGCGGTCAAAACCACCGGCATCTTCTGTCGCCCCAGTTGCACGGCGCGCAAACCGAAACCGGAGAATGTCGAGTTCTTCGCTCATGCCGATGAGTGCATGTCCGCGGGCTACCGCGCTTGCCTGCGCTGCAAACCACTGGACGCGGCGGCCATCGCGCCGGACTGGGTGCAGCGGCTGCTCAAATCGGTGGATGCCGACCCCGAGCAGCGCTGGACCGATGCCCAGCTGCTGGCCGAGGGCATCGAACCGCTGAAACTGCGCCGCTGGTTCAAGCAGCATTTCGGCATGACCTTTCACGCCTGGCTGCGCACCCGACGCCTCGGCATGGCGTTGGGCGGGATCAAACAGGGCGACTCCATCGACAACGCCGCATTCGATTCGGGCTACGAGTCCCTGAGCGGGTTTCGCGATGCGTTTCAAAAGTCCTTCAACATCACGCCCGGCCGCGCCGCCAACAGCGAGCCACTGCTGTTCACTCGCCTGACCACACCGCTGGGGCCGATGATCGCCATGGCCGAACGACGTGGGCTGGTGCTGCTGGAGTTCCTTGATCGGCCAGCGCTGACCAAGGAAGTCGAAGAATTGCAGAATCGATACGGCTATGCGGTCGCGCCAGGACATAACGCGCATTTGCAGCAGATTGAAGCCGAGCTGACGCAGTACTTCGCCGGCAAACTCACTGACTTCAACGTTCCACTACACTTGCCTGGCAGCGATTTCGCCCGACAGGTCTGGGCCGAACTGGCGAAGATCCCGTACGGCCAGACCATTACCTACGGCGCCATTGCGGCGTTATTGGGCAAGCCCGGCGCCAGTCGCGCCGTGGGCCTGGCCAACGGGCATAACCGTCTTTCGATTGTTGTGCCCTGTCACCGGGTGATCGGCGCAGACGGTTCGCTGACCGGCTATGGTGGAGGGCAACCGCGCAAGGCGTTCTTGCTAAGGCTGGAAAAATCGGCGGTGCAGATCACGCAACAACTCGCATTCTGATCATTTACGGGTTTCTCAAAAAGTCATAAGGAAGGACATTCGATGGACAACCTATTTCACCAGTTGCACCACGACGGCTTGCTGATCCTCACCAACGTCGCCGATGCCGCCGGGGCGCGCATAGTGGAACAGCTGGGCTGTAAAGCCGTCGCCACCAGCAGCGCGGCAGTCGCCTGGGCTCACGGTTATCCGGATGGCAATGCCCTGCCCCTTGAGCGCCTGATTTCAACGGTCGAGTACATCGCCCGGGTGATCTCGGTGCCGTTGACCGTGGACATCGAGGCCGGTTATTCCGATGACCTGACGCGGGTGGCCGACCTCATCGATGCGGTGATTGCCGCCGGGGCCGTCGGGATCAACATCGAGGACGGTGCGTCCCCGCCCGAGCTGCTGGTGCGCAAGATCGAAATCGCTCGGCAGGTTGCCAGTCGCCGAAATGTGAAGCTGTTCATCAACGCCCGCACCGATGTGTACCTCAAAAGCCTGGTGCCCGCCGAAGATCGCGTGGCCGAGACGCTCAAGCGCGCCGCGTTGTATCAGGTGGCCGGTGCCGATGGGTTGTTTGCTGCCGGGGTCACCGCGGAGTACGAGATCGCTGCGCTCTGCCAGGGCACCACGCTGCCGGTGAACGTGCTCGGGCTCCCCGGATTGCCATCGCCCGAAGAGCTGAAAGCGCTCGGCGTACGCCGTTTGAGCGCAGGCTCGCGCATCGCCGAGTTTCTTTATGGCGCCATGAGCGCACTGGCCAAGAGCTTTCTGGAAACAGGGACACTCGACAGCCGTGATCTTAAGGCCTTCACCTATGGCGAAGTGAACGCGCTGTTGGCGCCGTCCGGGAAAGCTTGACTCCATGCCCGACGCCTATTTGCCCGCCACCGAATTTCTATCGTCCATCGATGAGGACTGGCGCCGCCACATCGCCGCCATCGGTCCTTGCCTGCATCAGCCCCATGCGGCTCGCGATCCTTATGAGTCGCTGGTGCGGGCGATTGCCTACCAGCAACTGCACGCAAAGGCTGGGGATGCGATTGTCGGTCGGTTGATCGCGTTGTTTGGGACGGGCGCGTTCCCGAAGCCTGAACAGATTCTGGCGACAGGCTTTGATCAACTGCGCGGTTGCGGGTTTTCCGCTGGCAAGATCGCGACCATTCAGGGCATTGCCCAAGCGGCGCTGGACAGTGTGGTGCCGGATTACGCCACGGCACTGGCCATGGAGGATGAAGCCTTGATCGAGCGCCTGATTACCCTGCGCGGAGTTGGGCGTTGGACGGTTGAGATGTTGCTGATTTACAGCCTGGAACGGCCGGATATTTTGCCGGCCGATGATTTTGGGGTGCGTGAGGGGTATCGGCGGATTAAGGGGTTGGAGGTGCAGCCCAATCGTAAGCAGATGATTGAGATCGGGCTGGGGTGGCGTCCGTATCGGACGGTGGCGGCGTGGTATTTGTGGCGTGTTCCAAAGCCGCCTGTTCCAGTCATAACCCCGACTTCAACCGACTGAACGCCCGAATCAACGCCCGGTTAAACGCCTTGCCATTGTCATTCTTGCTATACAACGAAGCCCTCACCTCCGCCGACGGATACGTCCCCGGGTCATTGCGAATCGCCGGATCAATCAAGCCGTCCGCCGCCGTAATCGCATTGGCGTAATGGATGGTGTCAGTGATTGGCGCGATCACCTCCGGCGTCATCAGATAATCCATCAACGCCAGCCCCGCCTGAGGATGAGGCGCATCCTTGGGAATGACCATCGCGTCGAACCAGATTAACGTGCCCTCCTTCGGTATCCGATAACTCAGCGTGAACGGCTTGTTCGCAGCCTCGGCCTGCCCGGCGGCGATGGCCACATTGCCGTTCCACGACATCGCGACGCAGGTGTTGCCATTGGCGAGGTCGCTGATATTCAGGTCATTGTCGAAGTAGCGGATGTAGGGCCGGATCTCGGCCAACTGCTGCTCGGCCCGTTTCAGGTCATCGAGGTTCTGACGGTTGATGTCCAGCCCCATGTACTTCATGACCGCGGCGAACACTTCGTTGGGATCGTTGAGCAAACTCACCCCGCAATCGGCAAATTTTGACACCACTGCCGGGTCGAACAGCATGGCCCAACTGTCCCGTGGTGCGTCGGGCAGGCGCTTCTTGATCGCCTCCTCCTGATAGCCGACGCCAGTGGTGCCCCAGGCGTAGATCCCGGCATAGCGATTGCCCGGATCGAACACCGCCATGTGCTGGCGGAACTCGTCACCCACGCCGGCAAAATGCGGCAGCTGTTGCAGGTTCAGGGTTTGAATCGCACCGCTCTGGATCGCCCTGGACAAATGCTGGCCGGCGGTCAGCACCAGGTCATAGCCGCTGCGGCCGGTGAGCAGTTTGGTCTCTGCGGTTTCCAGGGAGTCGAAGTGGTCGGCCACCACGTGGATGCCGGTTTTCTTCTCGAAATTGGTCAGGGTGTCCGGGGCCAGATACTCGCCCCAGATGTACAGATTGACCACCGGTTTGGCGGTGTCGGCGGCCTGCACACACAGGGGTGCGAGCACCAGCAGTAATGCTTGAGTCAGTTTGTGCAGGCCCATTTTCAAACTCCCTTTTTGTTGCAGGCACTGCCTGCGTACTGCGGCATGGTGATACAGGCGACGTTACCGCCGCCAAGGAGGATTTCCCGAGAGTTTTCGATACCGACGATTTTATGTTGCGGGAACAGTTCGGCGAGGGTCGCCTGTGCGGCCTGATCGTTGCGATCGCCAAACAACGGCACCACGATTGAGGTGTTGCCGGCGTAGTAGTTGATGTACGACGCGCAGATTTTGGTCCCGGCCTGACGGGTGTGCGTGCTGTCTTGCTGATCCAGGCCTTCGGCTTCCTCGGCGGTCCATTCCAGCACATCCGGTTGCGGCAGCTTGTGCACTTTCAACTCGCGGCCACGGCTGTCGCGGGTGCTGCGCAGGATGTCGTAGGCCTCCTGGTAGATTTCCCATTGCGGGTCATCGCGATTATCGGTCCATTGCAGCACCACTTCACCGGGGCGCACGAAGCACGCGAGATCGTCGACATGGCCGTCGGTTTCGTCAAACTTGCAGCCCCGTGGCAGCCAGATGATTTGCTCGGCGCCGAGGTAATCGGTCAGTCGGCGGGTGACTTCTTCCTTGCCCAAATGCTGGTTGCGATTGCGGTTGAGCAGGCATTGCTCGGTGGTCAGAATGCTGCCCTGGCCGTCGCTCTGGATACCGCCCAGTTCAGCAATCAGCGGCGCGCGGTAGCGGTCGAACCGTTCGATTTCGAGGATTTTGCTGGCGATTTGATCGTCCTTGTCCCACGGGTAGTACAAGCCGCCATCGAGGCCGCCGTATGCGTTGAACTCGAAGTCCACGCCGCGCACCTCACCGCTGTCGTCGTTGACCACAAAGCAGGGGCCGCTGTCACGGAACCAAGTGTCGTTGCAGGTCATTTCCACCACCCGCACGTGAGGCGGCAGTTGGCGGCGAGCGGTGGCGAACTGCGCAGCGGAGGCGCACACGGTGACCGGTTCGCTGCGGGAGATGGCGGTGACGATCTGCACCCAGACTTTCTGCGCAGGCTTGGCGCCGTTGCGCCAGACATCGGTGCGCTCCGGCCAGCCGAGCCAGCAACCGGACTTGGTTTCGAACTCGCCGGGCAAACGGAAACCATCGAGTATGGGGGTGGAGTCGAGCAAACGTGCCATGGTCAAACCTCATCAGCGGGGATTGGAATGACCACAGGCTACGGTCGCCGGCGCCCTCCTCGCCAACGATGATTATTTCGGAATACTTGAATTCAACTCATCAATCGATCAACTGATCGTTGAACCATTCCAGCATCTGCGCCACTGCCGGGCGCTCCAGCCTCACTCGCTCACACACCAGCGCATATTGGCCGAGTGCAGTCATGCTTGAAGTGAACGGCCGGACCAGACGACCGCTGAGCAAATCCTCCTGCGCGGTCAAGTTATCGCCCATGGCCACACCCTGGCCTTGGGCCGCTGCTTCCAGCGCCAAACCGGCGTGGGCGAAATACAGCTGCCGTTCCGGACGCTGATCGCCGGCATGGCTGGTGAGCCAGGCGGTCCAGGTCTTGCCGTCCTGATCGTCGTGCAGCAGGCAGTGGCGTGCCAGATCCTTCGGCGTTTTCAACGTGCCCTGGTTGAACAGGCCGGGGCTGCACACCGGGAAGAACTGCAGCGCCGGCAAGGGCCGGACAAAGTACGCGCTGCTGTCCACCGGGCCGGTGCCGTAAGTGATCGCCAGGTCGATGTCTTCGCCCGGCGCCGTGGCGTCGATCGGTTGTTCGTAGAGGTGCAGGGTGATGTGCGGATAGCGCGCGTAAAAATCCGTCAGGCGACTCATCAACCACTTTTGCGCCAGCTCGGCAGTTACCGCCAGGCGCAACACCGCCAGCGATGACGGGTCACGCAGCTCATCGCAGGCATCGCCGATCAGTTCGAAGGCCTGCTGCAAGCTTTGCATCAGGCGCCCGGCGGCCATCGTCGGGCGAATCTGCCGGCCTTCACGGATGAACAACGTCACGCCCAATTGCTCTTCGAGCTGGCGAATCTGATGGCTGACGGCGCTGTCGGTGACGCACAACTCCGCCGCCGCCCGACCGAAATGGGCGTGACGGGCGGCGCATTCGAAGGTTCTGAGTGCTGCTAAAGAAGGCAGTCGTCGCATGATCAAGGTCCCGATTTCGAGGCACCATGCTGACCCGGCGGACAGTGGGCGTCCAGTGGGAGCCGAGCTTGCTAGCGATGACGGCGGCACATTCACCACAAATCCAACGCCCCATCACCCTCCCTTATCGACCATGACATCCCCCCAAACCCGGCGCATGTTGGTGCCTCAACCGGAGGGATTCGCCATGCTCAACGCACTCAAACAGATCAACTCAACCTCAGCCTTTAACCGCTGGGCCGGTTTCGAAGTCACTCGCGCCGAGAGCGGCGAAGCCGAACTCACGATGGCTTTTCGCGAGAGCGATATGGCGCAGTACGCAGGCTTCCTGCACGCCGGACTGATCGGTGCCCTACTCGATACAGCCTGCGGTTTTGCCGCAGGAACAGTCGCCGGCAACGTGCTGGCATCGCATTTTTCAGTGAACTGCCTGGCACCCGCCATCGGCGAAGTGTTCATCGCTCGGGGTCAGGTGGTGAAGACTGGCAAGAAGCAGGTGTTCGCCCGCGCCGAGTTGTTCGCGCAAACCGGCGATCAACTGAAACTGGTGGCGACCGGCGACGCGATTCTCGTACCGGTCGAGGGGCGCTGAAGGTCTAGGCTGTCTTGGGTAAGTTCCAGACCTGTCGGAGGTTCCCATGCAGCTCGAAGGTTCCTGCCATTGCGGCGCGGTGTCGTTCAGTTTGACCAGCGCCCACCCCTACCCGTACCAGCGTTGTTACTGCTCGATCTGCCGCAAGACTCAGGGCGGTGGCGGTTATGCGATCAACATCGCTGGCAATGCCGCCAGCCTCAAGGTGCGCGGTCGCAAGCACATCTCGATTTACCATGCGCGGCTCAAGGACGAAGGGGATAAACGCGCCCGCCGCAGCACCACCGAGCGGCATTTCTGTTCCCTTTGCGGCTCGGGATTATGGCTGTTCAGTCCTGAATGGCCGGATCTTGTTCACCCATTTGCCTCAGCCATCGACACGGCGTTGCCGGAGCCACCCGAGCGCACGCACGTGATGCTCGGTTCGAAAGCATCATGGGTGGAAGTCCAGACGCAGCCCGCTGATCGACAGTGCGATGTCTGGCCCGAAGAGTCCATCGCCCAATGGCATGAGCGCCTGGGTTTGAGCCGCTAAGACGGTTCACAGTCTTTGACAGTTTCCCGACAAAGCTGTCAAAGATTGCTGGCCGACAGCCGCCTAGCATAGGCGCATCCAAATTCCCTCGGGTGCTCCCATGTTTCGCTCCTGCGCAGCAGGTTGATTTTCGGTCGAAAGCGTCAGGCCGCGGCTGGCACACCGCTGTGGAAACGAAACTCCACGTCCGGCGACTCGATCAGCTCTTGCTCAGCGGCGCGAACCTTGTCGATCACCTGGGCGATGTCCTTGGCGTCACCGTACTGGTAGGCCAGTTTCAGATAACCCTGGAAATGCCGGGCCTCGCTTTTCAGCAGGCCGAAGTAGAACTTGCCCAGCTCTTCGTCCAGATGTGGCACCAGCGCTTCAAAACGCTCGCAGCTACGAGCTTCGATAAACGCACCGACCACCAGGGTGTCCACCAGTTTGACCGGCTCGTGGCTGCGCACCACTTTGCGCAGGCCCGAAGCGTAGCGCCCGGCGGACAGCTGACGCAGCTCGATCTTGCGCTTTTTCATCAGGCGCATGACCTGTTCGTGGTGCACTAGCTCTTCCCGGGCCAGACGCGACATCAGGTTGATCAGATCGACGTGGGAGTGATACTTGGCGATCAGGCTCAACGCGGTACTGGCGGCCTTGAATTCACAGTTTTTGTGATCGATCAGCAGGGTTTCCTGATCAGCCAGCGCGGCTTGAACCCAGCCATCGGGGGTGCGGCAGCCGAGGAACTCGTGAATTTCGGGAAGGATCATGAGTTCACTTCCAGCAGGACGGCGACGATTTCGGGCTTCAGTAGCATGGGGCTCACGGACAATGGACTCGGCGAAGGGCGCCGATTATACCGGCCTGCCGGCAGACCACCAGTCGCGACCGTTGATATACATCAAGTCCCGAATGGCCAGCCAGCAACTATAGTTGTCCAACGCAGTATTTCTTACTTCATGGAGATCCCGATCATGCAAGCCATTCGCAGCATTCTGGTGGTCCTCGAACCTGAACACTCGGAAAGCCTGGCGCTCAAACGGGCCAAGCTGATTGCCGGCGTGACCCAGGCTCATCTGCATCTGCTGGTCTGCGACCGCAAGCATGACCACAGCGGCATGTTGGGCGTGCTCAAGGCCGCGCTGATCGAGGACGGTTACAGCGTCACCACCGAGCAGGCCTGGAACGAAAGCCTGCACGAAACCATCGTCGATGTGCAGCAGGCTGAAGGCTGCGGACTGGTGGTCAAGCAGCATTACCCCGACAGTCCGCTGAAAAAAGCCCTGCTGACCCCGGCGGACTGGAAACTGCTGCGTTACTGCCCGACGCCGGTGCTGCTGGTCAAAACCTCGAAACCCTGGACCGGCGGCGTCATTCTGGCGGCGATCGATGTCGGCAATACCGATGGTGAACACCGCACCTTGCACTCTTGTATTGTCGATCACGGTTACGACATTGCCAGCCTGGCCAAGGCCCATTTGCACGTGGTCAGCGCCCATCCGTCGCCGATGCTGTCGGCGGCCGACCCGACGTTGCAGCTCAGCGAAACCATCGAGGCGCGCTATCGCGAACAGTGCAAATCGTTTCAGGCCGAGTTCGACATTGATGACGAGCACCTGCATATCGAGGAAGGTCCGGCGGATGTGTTGATTCCGTTCATGGTCCACAAACTGCAGGCGGCGGTGACGGTCATCGGTACCGTGGCTCGGTCCGGGTTGTCAGGGGCGTTGATCGGGAATACGGCGGAAGTGGTGCTGGATGCGGTGGAGAGTGATGTGCTGGTGCTGAAGCCGGATACGATCATGGACCATCTGGAGGAGATCGTGACGCAGCATTGAGATTTTCGGCGCCAGATAGATCGCCTTCGCGAGCAAGCCCGCACATTGGATCTGTGTCGTTCACAGATTTCATGTCCAATGGAGATCCCATGTGGGGCTTGCTCGCGACGCTTTTAAGATTTAACCGCCGAAGGCGTCGCGGAGGAAGCCCGGTGCAATGTAGCGCTGGTAATGCGCCTCGGAGAGCAAAAAGAACTCCCGATCAATAGCATCCCGCAGTTCCGGCAGGTTCCAGTCGCGAAACTCCGGCATCAGCACCATCCCGTAAGCTTCCAGGTTGTTGATGACCCGCGCCCCCCGGGCGATCAACTGATACGCCCAGCAATATTCCGACTGATGCGGCACAAAGCGGATCTTGCGCTGCTCTAGCTGCAGACGCAGGCGCTGGGGATCGAAAACCTCCAGCTTGCTGGCCATCACCTGGGACAGCAGCAGCTCAAGACGCAGCCACACCGCGCGCTTTTCTTCCTCGTTGTAACCATTCCAGTTGATCACTTCATGGTGGAAACGCTTGCAGCCACGGCACACCAAATCACCATAAACAGTGGAGCAGAGGCCGACGCAGGGGGTTTTGATGGTCTGATTGGGCATAGGTTGGGAGAACACGGGAAAGCAGAACAGGTCGGCATGTTAGCCCTTTGTCTAACATTCATCACCCCTCAATCTTGAGGGCCTAACTTACCTTTAATTTTTTTTTGCCGTAGAATCAGCCAGCCTTTTAAGGCGCCAATGTCCGTTAGAAGCTGTTTTCAAAGCGTCACGAGCACAGTCGTTCCTTCAGAGCGGTGTTGGCGATGGGTTTTTCCAGCGGGGAAAAGCCCAACGCCAACCCTCATCAGCTCCCCGTTCTGCAGGCGTAAAACTTTGAAAGCAGCTTCTGTAAGGAATTGTCGGTAATTCTGGCTAAGTGGCCCACAACGCCACGCAGCGCATGAGTACGGCAATTTCGGGATGAGCGTCCCGGACACCCATTTGGGACCACTGATGAGGGTAATAACTGTGCTTGAAGCCTACCGCAAACATATCGAAGAGCGTGCAGCACTGGGTATCGTTCCCCAGCCGCTAAACGCCGAACAAACTGCAGGCCTGGTCGAGCTGCTGAAGAATCCCCCGGCTGGCGAAGAAGCTTTCCTCGTTGACCTGATCACCAATCGCATTCCGCCAGGTGTAGACGAAGCAGCCTATGTAAAGGCCGGTTTCCTGTCTGCCCTCGCCAAAGGCGAAGCAAAATCCCCTCTGATCGACAAGAAACGCGCTGTTGAACTGCTCGGCACCATGCAGGGCGGCTACAACATCGTGACGCTGGTTAATCTGCTGGACGACGCCGAACTGGCGCCAGTCGCTGCCAAAGAACTCAAGCACACCCTGCTGATGTTCGACGCTTTCCACGACGTCGCTGAAAAAGCCAAGAACGGCAACGTTCTCGCTAAAGGCGTGCTGCAATCCTGGGCTGACGGCGAGTGGTTCAAAAACCGTCCTGTGCTTGCCGACAAGATCAGCCTGCGCGTCTTCAAGGTCACCGGCGAAACCAACACCGACGACCTGTCCCCTGCTCCGGACGCCTGGTCCCGCCCGGACATCCCGCTGCACGCCCTCGCCATGCTGAAAATGGCCCGTGAAGGCATCGCGCCTGACGCCCAGGGCGTCACCGGTCCGATGAAGCAGATCGAAGAAATGCGCGGCCAAGGCTTCCCGATCGCCTACGTCGGTGACGTGGTCGGTACCGGTTCTTCGCGTAAATCCGCCACCAACTCGGTGCTGTGGTTCTTCGGCGACGACGTTCCTTTCGTGCCGAACAAGCGTGCCGGCGGTTTCTGCTTCGGCAGCAAAATCGCTCCCATCTTCTACAACACCATGGAAGATGCGGGCGCACTGCCAATCGAATTCGACGTCACCAACATGCACATGGGCGACGTGATCGACCTGTACCCGCATGCTGGCAAAGTCTGCAAACACGGCACTGACGAAGTCCTGACCACCTTCGAAATGAAGACTCCGGTGCTGTTGGACGAAGTCCGTGCCGGCGGCCGTATCCCGCTGATCATCGGCCGTGGCCTGACCGACAAGGCCCGTGCCGAATTGGGCCTGGGCCCTACCGACCTGTTCAAACTGCCTGAAGCACCTGTCGACACCGGCAAGGGCTTCACCCTGGCGCAGAAAATGGTCGGCAAGGCATGTGGTCTGCCAGAAGGCAAAGGCGTTCGTCCAGGTACTTATTGCGAACCGAAAATGACCACCGTCGGCTCTCAGGACACCACCGGTCCTATGACCCGTGACGAACTGAAAGACCTGGCGTGCCTGGGCTTCTCGACCGATCTGGTAATGCAGTCTTTCTGCCACACCGCGGCTTACCCTAAGCCGATCGACGTGACCACCCACCACACCCTGCCAGACTTCATCATGACCCGCGGCGGCGTTTCCCTGCGTCCGGGCGACGGCATCATCCACAGCTGGCTGAACCGCATGCTGCTGCCGGACACCGTCGGTACCGGTGGTGACTCGCACACCCGTTTCCCGATGGGCATTTCGTTCCCGGCCGGTTCCGGTCTGGTTGCGTTCGCTGCAGCCACCGGCGTTATGCCGCTGGACATGCCGGAATCGATCCTGGTGCGCTTCAAAGGCAAAATGCAACCAGGCGTCACCCTGCGTGACCTGGTTCACGCCATTCCTTACTTCGCGATTCAGGCTGGCCTGCTGACCGTCGAGAAGAAAGGCAAGAAGAACGCCTTCTCCGGCCGCATTCTGGAAATCGAAGGCCTGGACAACCTGAGCATCGAGCAAGCTTTCGAGCTGTCCGATGCCTCGGCCGAACGTTCGGCTGCCGGTTGCACCATCAAGCTGTCGAAAGAGTCGATCACCGAGTACCTGAGCTCCAACGTCACCCTGCTGCGCTGGATGATCGGCGAAGGCTACGGCGATGCACGTACCCTGGAACGTCGTGCTCAAGCGATGGAAGCCTGGATCGCCAACCCTGAGTTGATGGTTGCCGATGCTGACGCCGAATACGCTGAAATCATCGAAATCGACCTGGCCGACATCAAAGAGCCTGTGCTCTGCGCGCCAAACGATCCGGACGACGCCCGTCTGCTGTCCAGCGTTGCTGGCGAGAAGATCGACGAAGTGTTCATCGGTTCGTGCATGACCAACATCGGCCACTTCCGCGCTGCCGGTAAGTTGCTGGAACAGGTCAAAGGTCAGCTTCCAACCCGTCTGTGGCTGTCGCCGCCGACCAAAATGGACGCTCACCAGCTGACCGAAGAAGGCTACTACGGCATCTACGGCAAGGCCGGCGCTCGCATGGAAATGCCGGGTTGCTCGCTGTGCATGGGTAACCAAGCACGTGTAGAGCCGAACTCGACTGTTGTGTCCACTTCGACCCGTAACTTCCCGAACCGTCTGGGTGACGGCGCGAACGTCTACCTGGCTTCGGCCGAGCTGGCGTCTGTTGCTTCCATCCTGGGTCGCCTGCCGACCGTCGAGGAGTACATGGAATACGCTGGCAAGATCGACAGCATGGCGGCCGATGTTTACCGCTACCTGTCCTTCGACCAGATCGCCGAGTTCCGTGAAGCTGCTGCGAACGCCAACATCCCGGTCGTTCAAGCCTAACGCTGCAACGCAATAAAAAACGCCGCCCATCGTGAGATGAGCGGCGTTTTTTTATGCCTCAAGAATGCTTATTTCCAAGAAGACCGAGGCGCCTAAATCGCGAGCAGGCTCGCTCCCACAGATTTTGCGCGGTCCCTGTGGGAGCGAGCCTGCTCGCGATGGCGGACTCACAGCCCCGAAGAAATCATCAGGCAGTCAGCGAATAGATCAACGCCGAAATCGCCACCAGGCCCACCGCCGTCACGAAGACGTTGGAAGCCTGACCGCGATAACGCGCCATGGCCGGAACCTTGCGAATCGCGTACATCGGCATCAGGAACAGGATCGCGGCGATGATCGGGCCACCGAGGGTTTCGATCATCCCGAGAATGCTCGGGTTCAGCGTGGCAACGATCCAGCAGACCACCAGCATGAAGGCGGCAGTCATGCGATCCAGGGTCTTGGGTGCCGGGCGTTTGCCACTCTTCACAATCAGACCTTTAAGACCTTCGCTGGCGCCGATGTAGTGGCCCAGGAACGACTTGGAAATGGCCACGAACGCAATCAACGGTGCCGCGAAGGCGATGGTCGGGTTGCTGAAGTGGTTGGCCAGGTACGACAGGATCGACAGGTTCTGCGCCTTGGCTTCCGCCAGTTGTGCGGGCGACAGGGTCAGCACGCAACTGAACACGAAGAACAGCACCATCACCACCATCAAGGCGTGGGCGCGGGACAGGATCTGCGAACTACGCTCTTCGGCG
The DNA here is from genome assembly GCF_030053095.1 of Pseudomonas sp. PMCC200344. Classification (NCBI taxonomy): domain Bacteria; kingdom Pseudomonadati; phylum Pseudomonadota; class Gammaproteobacteria; order Pseudomonadales; family Pseudomonadaceae; genus Pseudomonas; species Pseudomonas sp. PMCC200344. The sequence continues at coordinate 3,198,177 of NZ_CP125618.1, forward strand.
TGATCGCCGTAACGACGCTTCTGGTCCACCGCGAACGCCGAGATGATCGGCGAATGGTTGAACGAAAACACCATTACCGGAATCGCCAACCACAGCGTGTGCAGCAATGCCGACGGTTCTGGCAGCGTCGACGCGGTGGCGAGAATGCCGCCGTTCCAGTGAGGAATCAGGAACACCGCGAGGAACAGCAGCGCAACAATGAACGGATAAACCATCAGGCTCATGGCCTTGACGATCACCTGCTCGCCGCAACGTACCACCGCCAACAGGCCGAGGATCAGTACGAGCGACAGCACAGCGCGTGGCGGCGGCATGATGTGCAGTTGATGCTCTAGGAAACTGCCCACGGTGTTGGTCAGGGCCACGCTATAGATCAACAGGATCGGGAAGATCGCGAAGAAGTACAGCAAGGTGATCAGCGCGCCAGCCTTGATCCCGAAGTGCTCTTCCACGACTTCAGTGATGTCCGCGCCTTCGCGTCCGGACAACACAAAACGTGTGAGGCCACGGTGTGCGTAAAACGTCATAGGGAACGCCAACACCGCCAGGACCAACAACGGCCAGAAGCCGCCCAGACCCGCGTTGATCGGCAAAAACAGCGTGCCAGCCCCGATGGCCGTGCCAAACAGGCCCAGCATCCAGGTGGTGTCATGGCGATTCCAGCTCTCAAGCGTCGCTGGTGTCGCCGATACATAGCGTTCGTCGACGCTATTGGCCTGATCATTCATCCGGTGGGATCTCCGCATTCCGGTCAGTTGCTACCCGGTCAGGACGAGTCGGAAAAATCCGACAGGCAGCGCCCTGGCCGAAACAGGGGCGCGATTGTCCGGGATTAATGAGCAGAAGCAAAGACTTAGCTGAGGAGTGGTTGTGCGGATCAGATCCTCTGGCACCCTTTATTGAATAGATGTTTTAAAAAATCTATTCAATAAAGGATTGCCGTCATGTAATTTCGATCCCGACTGCTGACCGGCAACCCTCATTTCGGAGCCCTCTCATGCCACTCGTTCGCGTCGACATCAAGAAGCATCAAGACCCGACTTACGCCAAACGTGTCGGGCAATTGATCTACGCCGCCATGCACAGCGCCATTGGCGTGCCGGAGAACGATAACTTCCAGATTCTTGCCGAGCACGATGAACAGCATTTCATCTTTGATCCCGGCTACCTGGGCATCAATCGCACCGACAATCTGGTGGTGATTCAGATCACCCTGAGTGAAGGCCGCACCATCGAGCAGAAAAAACTTCTCTACAAAACCATTGCCGAGAGCCTTAACGCGGAACTGGCGGTGCGCCTGGAAGATGTTTTCATCAATCTGGTGGAGGTAAAGAAAGAGAACTGGTCGTTTGGCAACGGCATAGCCCAGTACGCCAGCTGATTTCTGCCTTTTATATACCTGTGAGCCGCCAATGCCCCGAGTCTCCCGCAAACAAGCCGAACTCAACCGCGAGATCATCGTCGAGGCCGCCACACGTCTGTTTCGCGAACGCGGCCTGCACGGGATCAGTGTCGTTGATGTGATGGGCGCCGCCGGCCTCACCCATGGCGGGTTCTATGGTCACTTCGAATCCAGGGAAGCGCTGGCGCAAGAGGCGTGCAGCCGGGCGTTCACCCAATCGATGGAACGCTGGAAGCAGAAAATAGAGGATAACGACGACAGTCTCTCGGCTCGCGAGAGCATCATCGCGCCCTACCTGTCCGCGGCCAATCGCGATAATCCAGGCGAAAGCTGCCCGGTGACCGCGTTTGCCGGCGACATGTGCCATGAAACCGTTGAAAGCGGATTGCACCAGACCTACACCCAAGGGCTGGAGGCATTGTTGCAGATGCTGGCACCGCTGATGGGCGCGGATCAGCCCGAAACCAATCGGCAAAAAGCGTTGGTGGACTATTCGCTGATGGTCGGCGCCCTGACCCTGGCCCGTGCAACCCGAGGTGACGCCTTGTCCGATGAAATTCTCGACGCAGCCCGGACGTTTCTCACCACGGACAAGGCCGTTGACACACCCACGACGCCTACAGCATGATCGGCCTCATGAATATTCCTGCGCTGAACCTCACCCACACCACCACGACCGCTTCCGGCGGGTCGTGCGGTGGCTGGCTGAGATAAACACAGCGCAGTGAACCCAAGGCCCCGCCAGCAATGGACGGGGCCTTGTCGTTTCTCCTGTCCGTTCGGCACTTTTCGTACGACACCCAAGGAGAAACACCCATGTCATCAGCGTTGTTGATCATCGATATGCAGGTCGGTCTGTTCCACGGCCCGGAAAAACCCTACGACGGTGAACGGGTACTGGCGAACATCCAGCAACTCATTCGTCAGGCCAGAGAGCGCAACGTGCCGATCTTCGCGGTGCGCCATACCGGCCCTCAAGGTTCGCCCATCGAAGTCGGTAGCCCCTTCTGGCAGCTATTGCCCGCACTGGACCTGGATGCCAGCACCGACATCCTGTTCGACAAAACCCGACCCAATGCCTTTTACTCCACCGTGCTGGCGGAGCGACTGCGAGCTAGCGGGATCAATGAGGTGTTCATCGCCGGCATGAAAACCCAATATTGCATCGACAGCACTTGCCGTGCAGCGGCCGAGCTGGGATTCAAACCCCTACTCGTGGCCGATGCACATACCTGCATGGACACACCGGCGCTGCCGGCCCGATCGATCATCGAACACCATAACGCGACGTTGAACGGTGCCTTCGTAAAGGTGTTGAACACCGTGGATATGTAAGCGCTACGGAACGCTCCTACACTGAGGTCGCAGGCCACAAGCCTGCTATCTTTGGTAAATGCCAGACCGTTGCGCAATCAGCAATCCGAGCGACGTTCGAGCCCCCGACTTTCCGATGCCCACAGGAGCCCAGCATGCCCGCGACCGTTCTGGTACTGGTTGAAACCATCAATGATTACCTGCCGATTCTCGAACATCAGGGTTTTCACCTGATTCTGGCTCCCACACCTGCCGAGCGCGCCGATGCCATCACACGGCATGGCGCGCAGATCGATGCGGTGCTGACCCGCGGCCCATTGGGCCTGTATGCCGACGAAATCGCCGCCCTGCCCAATCTCAAGATCATCTGCGTGATCGGCGCCGGCTACGAACACGTCGACCTGCAAGCCGCCGCCAACCGGGGCATTACGGTCACCAATGGCGCCGGAGTCAATGCCTCTTCAGTCGCCGACCATGCCATGGCGATGCTGCTCTCTCTGGTACGTGATATTCCCCGTTGCGACGCCGCCGTGCGCCGGGGTGAGTGGCCGAAAATCATGCGCCCGTCCCTGGCGGGCAAGCACTTGGGAATCCTGGGGCTCGGTGCGGTCGGAATGGCCATCGCCAAACGCGCCGCCCACGGCTTCGACATGACGGTCAGTTACCACAACCGCCAGCATCGCAGCGATGTGCCGTACAGCTTCCGCTCGACGCCCACCGAGTTGGCGCGGGAATCAGACTTTTTGGTCGTCGCCACCCCCGGCGGCCTGGGCACCAAACACCTGATCAACCGACAAGTACTCGACGCCTTGGGCCCCCAGGGGTTCATCGTCAACATCGCCCGAGCCAGTGTGATCGTCACCGCAGACCTGATCAGCTCGCTTGAGCAGCGCAGGATTGCCGGCGCTGCGCTGGATGTCTTCGACACAGAACCCCAAGTACCCAATGCCTTCAAGACGTTAGCCAATGTGATCCTCACCCCGCATGTCGCCGGTTTGTCCCCGGAAGCCACTCAAGGCACCGTGGAACTGGTAGGTCGCAATCTGGTGGCGTTCTTCTCAGGTAATCCGGTATTGACCCCGATTGCCCTGCCATCATCGATGAGCATGATCTGACTACCATTCAAACAGGTGTATCAAACACAATGATTGCCCGGCAACACGCTCACCTATAAGGGCGTTTCGTGGTTGTGGGTGTCGGGTGTGCGCATTAGATTAGCCAGTAGTCTCAGGCCTCCAAAATAAGCAGAAGGGATAAGCATGGCGCTTACTGACCAGTCCACCCGTATCCGCACCGGCGAAGAACTCGATGCCAGCCTGATCGATCCGTACCTCAAGGCCCACATTCCGGGCCTGAGTGGTTTGCCGCAGATCAGCCAGTTTCCGGGCGGTGCGTCGAACCTCACTTACTTGCTGGAATACCCCAAACAGGAGTTCGTCCTGCGTCGCCCACCCTTTGGCCACAAGGCCAAGTCCGCTCACGACATGGGCCGTGAATTTCGCATCCTCAATCAGCTTCGTGATGGTTTCCCGTACTGCCCGAAAACCTACGTGCACTGCACCGATGAATCGGTGATCGGCGCCGAGTTCTATGTGATGGAGCGGGTCAAGGGGATCATCCTGCGCTCCGAACTGCCGCCGGAACTGGGTCTGGATTCGGCGAAAACCGAAACGCTGTGCAAGAGCTTCATCGACAAGTTCGTTGAACTGCACCGGGTCGACTACAAAGCCTATGGCCTGGGCGACCTCGGCAAACCCGAAGGTTATGTCGCGCGGCAAATAAAAGGCTGGAGCGATCGCTACGAGAAAGCACTGACGCCGGACGCGCCGAAGTGGGAAGCGGTCAAAGCCTGGCTCAACGACAAGATGCCGACCGATCACCCGACCTCCAGCATCGTCCACAACGACTACCGCTTCGACAACGTGATCCTCGACCCGAACAACCCGATGGACATCATCGGCGTGCTCGATTGGGAACTGACCACCCTCGGCGACCCGCTGATGGACCTGGGCAACACCCTCGCCTACTGGATCGAAGCCGACGACCCGGCACCGGTGCAATTGATGCGCCGCCAGCCGAGCCACGCACCGGGCATGCTGACCCGCCGCGAGTTCGTCGATTACTACGCCGAGCGTTCAGGCATCCAGATCGACAACTTCGACTTCTACTACACCTACGGCCTGTTCCGCCTGGCCGGCATCGTGCAGCAGATCTACTACCGTTTCTTCCATGGTCAGACCCAGGACAAACGCTTCGCGCAGTTCATTCACATGAACAAACTGCTGGAGCAGATGAGCCTGCAAGTCATTTCGAAATCCAGCCTCTGATCGCCCGCCCTGGCCCCAATAACAAGGAAAAACCATGTCCAAGACTCAGTTGTTCGACCTCGACGGCAAAATCGCATTCGTATCCGGCGCCAGCCGCGGCATCGGTGAAGCCATCGCCAAATTGCTGGCCCAGCAAGGCGCCCATGTCATCGTCTCGAGCCGCAAACTCGACGGTTGCCAGCACGTGGCTGACGCGATCATCGCCGCCGGCGGCAAAGCCACTGCCGTGGCTTGCCACATCGGCGAAATGGAACAGATCAGCCAGGTCTTCGCCGGCATCCGCGAACAGTTCGGGCGCCTGGACATTCTGGTCAACAACGCCGCGACCAACCCGCAGTTCTGCAACGTACTGGACACCGACCTCAGCGCTTTCCAGAAAACCGTCGACGTGAACATCCGCGGCTACTTCTTCATGTCGGTGGAAGCCGGCAAGCTGATGCGCGATAACGGCGGCGGCAGCATCATCAACGTCGCCTCGATCAACGGCATCTCGCCGGGGATCTTCCAGGGCATCTACTCCGTGACCAAAGCGGCGGTCATCAACATGACCAAAGTGTTCGCCAAGGAATGCGCGCAGTTCGGCATTCGCTGCAATGCGCTGCTGCCGGGTCTGACCGACACCAAGTTTGCTTCGGCATTGGTGAAAAACGAGGCTATTTTGAACACCGCATTGCAACAGATTCCGCTCAAGCGTGTGGCGGATCCGAGTGAGATGGCGGGAGCGGTGTTGTATCTGGCCAGTGATGCGTCGAGTTACACCACTGGGGTTTCGTTGAATGTGGATGGTGGGTTCTTGTCCTGATCCGATTTACCGGATGAACACAAGGCAGCCTTCGGGCTAATGCCAGTCAGTTAAGCCAAAACGCGATCCGTAGCAGCTGGCGAAGCCTGCGTTCGGCTGCGCAGCAGTCGTAAAACCTGAGTTTGCGGTCTTCCTGAAACACCGCATCGTCTGATTTCACGACTGCTGCGCAGCCGAACGCAGGCTTCGCCAGCTGCTACGGATTTTGTCGTTCCTTAACTGATCGGCATTAGCCGGCGCTAATCACAAAGGAATTTTTGATAGAACTCCGCTTTTGCGCATTCGTCGCAAAGCTCAGAGCCCGCTGCGGATTGTTTTCCCAAAAAATAGGCGCCGCGACCAAGCCAATCAGGAAACCAAGAACAAAAGAAGGAGAAATGCAATACATCAGCGAGCCTTGGCTTCCCCATTCACACGCTCGAAAAACGCTCGAACCTTGTTCGGATCCTTGAGCATTTCAGCAGCGTATTCATCGATACGCACCGAAGCGCATGTGGCAGCTGATAACTTGGTGCCGTTAGAACCGACCATGATCCAGCCGTTCTCAGCCGCTGTTTTGTGTCCTTCACTATCCATATCGATCCTCACTTCTGATCCACTTTTTGCAATCGCAGCTGCGATAAATCCGTAGGCCTTCTCGGAATTTGTTTTGACAGTACTGGCACGTCCGCTGACGATTTTTCCATTCGCCAGGCGGATGATGCCGCCGTGCTGGAATCCGGCAGAATCACGCACAACCTTGGCTTCCTGACATTGCACAACAAAGGAATATTTATTCCACAATGTTGCGCATTGAGAATTTTTATTCCATTAATAGCCCCTCCTGAAAATAAAATCCAAAAGGACCCCGGCTATGCGCGAACTCGGTATCGGTCTCATCGGCACAGGTTTCATGGGCCGCGCCCATGCCTTGGCGTTTCGCAACGTCAGTGCGGTTTTCGAACTGCCCCTCAAGCTCAAACTGGCCGCCCTGGCCGACGCCGATCCGCAGCGTGCCCGCCACTGCGCCGATGCCTGGGGTTTCGTCACTGCTCATAGCGACTGGCAGCAACTGATCGATGACCCCAAGGTCAATCTGATCGCCATCACCACGCCCAATCACCTGCATTACCCCATTGCCATGGCCGCACTCGCCGCCGGCAAACCGGTGTATTGCGAAAAGCCGTTGGCGGTGAATCTGGAACAGGCCGACGCCATGCGACTGTCGGCCAAAGCGGCGGGCGTGGTGACGCGGGTGGGTTTCAACTATCAGCACAACCCGATGATCGGGCTGGCCCGGGAGCTGATTGAAAACGGCGACTTGGGTCAGATCATCAGTTTCCAGGGTGAATTCAGCGAAGACTTCATGGCCGATCCCGCGTCACCCTGGTCGTGGCGTTGCGATGCCGATCATGCCGGTGGCGCACTGGCCGATCTGGGCAGCCACGTGTTGGCCATGGCCCGCTATCTGGTGGGCGATGTCGAGGCAGTGAGCGCCGACACTCATACCGTGCACCGGCAACGCCCCGCCACGGCTGGCAGCCTGGAACAACGCAGTATCGCGGTCGACGATCAGGTCCACGCCTTGTTGCGGTTTGCGAATGGCGCCCGGGGCACGTTTAGTAGCAGCTGGCTCAAGCACGGCTACAAGAATCACCTGAGTTTTGAAATCAGCGGTACCCGAGGGACTTTGGTGTTCGATCAGGAACGCCTGAATGAACTGCGTCTGTTTCGTGCCGGTCAGGACGGTTTCCAGCACTTGCTGGCAGGGCCGAATCTGCCGGGTTATGCGGCGTTTAGCCCGGCGGCAGGGCATCAGCTCGGCTACAACGAACTCAAGACGCTGGAAGTCCATGATCTGGTGATGGCGTTGGCAGGCTTATCTCAGGGCGGAACGGATTTCGAAGAGGCGTGGGAAGTCGAACGCCTGGCTACGGCGATTCGGGTGGCCGCGCGGGAGTCGCGTTGGGTCAGGATCGAGGAAGTCTGAGCGACGCGCGCGGATACCCGCCAGCAGCACAGCGCTGCTGGCGGTTCAACGTGAGCCGATGGACGCTTACTGAGTGACGCAACGAGTGAGCGTCGTTTCCCGGGTCACCTGCCCCTCAGCTCTCATATCGCCTTGCACATCAGTGTTTTCAGTGGTTTGGCAGGTTCGCACAGGGGGCGGAGGCGGCGCAGCGGGAGGTGGCGGTGGAGGACTGGCACAACCACCCAGAATCGCTATCCAGAGTGCGAACGACGGTGTTGCAAAAATGCGTTTCCCAAGACTTTTCATAGGTTGACCCGCGGTAAGTGATCGACATATTTCCGCGACCCAACTGTTTCACCGCGAAGCCGCGGACCGGTCACAGAAAAAATACTCTCGTATTCTTTGTACGACCGCCGGCAAAACCCGACAGTTCCTAGGACGTCTCGCGACAATGCAACGTGTTGCTCTCAAGTTCATAACGCAGCTCTTCGATCAAAGCTGCCACCGCCTCCGGCGTTCTGAGGTTGGCCACGCTCAACCCACTGATCACCAGATCCACCTGCCCCGACACCGGATGATAGAGCTTCACCGTCAGTGAATGATCACCCGTAACATTGCACTCACAGGCCAACGGTGAAAAGCTCCGCTCCAGTTGCATACGCAATTGCGCCACGTAAATCATCCTGCGGTTCCTGTCGCTGTTTTGAAAGGGACGCGATACCCGAAGACCTGTATCGCACCCTTACAGCCTAAGAACCGCCGCCCCGGCCCAGAACATCAATTTGCACCCCTTCGAGTAGTGCATTTGCACCTAACGCTGGGCCTTGGGCCGCCACTCGCTGGAGAACAAACCGCGCTCGCGAGCCCAGACAATCGCCTCGCTACGGCTGTGAACGTCGAGCTTGGAATACACCGTCGAGACATGGTTGCGCACCGTGTTCGGGGCGAGTTTGAGCCGCGCGGCGATTTCCTTGTCGGCCAGGCCTTCGCAGATCAGGCCGAGCACATCGCGCTCGCGGGCGGTCAGGTCGGTGAAAGACACGCTAGGCAACTGCGGCGAGTTGACGTTTTTGACGTTAGCGAGTTTCTCGATGAGCGTGCGGCTGAACCAGGAGGCGTCTTTCATCACCTCTTCGATCGCCGACACCAACTCCAGCTCGGTGCGTTTACGTTCAGTGATGTCCATAAACACCAGCAGGTAGCAGGGACTGTCCTGAATGTTCACGGTGTCGGCCGAGACCGCGCAATCGATCAGCCCGGTGTCTTTCTTGCGGAGGCTGACATCGATGCGATCCAGGCTTCCGATTTTCTCCAGGGTTGCGAACAGCCGTGTACGTGCGCCCTTGTCATGGATGAAGTCGATCTCTGCGATGGTCTTGCCGAGCACCTCTTCACTGGGATACGCGAGCGTATCGAGGAAGGCTTCGTTGACGTCCATCACCATCTGATCGCCGGCGTTACACACCAGAATGGGCACCGGGGTCAGTCGAAAAGCCTTGGCGAAACGTTCCTCGCTTTGGCGCAGGGCGACCTCGGCCTTATGCCGAGGCTCGATGTCTACAAAGGAAAAGAGCATGCAGGCTTCGTCGTTCAGCTCAAGGGGCTGGCCGGCGACGATCACCTGTTTGCTGCCACCTTCGGATAACTGCAGCTGAGCCTGCATTTGCGGAATGGTTGCCCCTTCGCGCAAACGCTGCTTGGCCAGATCCTTGTTTTCGGCCCCTTCCAGCACATCCAGTTCATAGGTAGAACGGCCGATCACCTGATCACGCGCATAGCCGGTCATCTCCAGGAAGCCAGGGTTGACTTTGATGTAGCGCAAATCGCTTAGACGACAGATCACCGCCGGGGCTGGGTTGGCGTTGAAGGTTTTTTCGAAACGCTGTTCGGCGCTGGCCCACTCCGTGACATCGCTCATGATCAGCACCAGCGACTCCGGCTCGCCAGCGCTGTCGGCCAATACCATGCTGCGCACGCTGTGGACCCAGGTGCGCTCTTCGTCGTCCGCCGGCGTCACCTCAACCAACACATCACTGAAGGTCTCACCTCGGGCAACGCGGCTGATCGGATAATTGTCGGCCTGAACCGGGTGATTATTGCGATAACGCAAGGCGAAGCGCTTGGCGTACTCCTTGGCATTCGCCCCCAATTCGCTGAGTTGCCCGACGCCGTGCATGGCCAACGCGGCGTCATTGGCCCAGAGAAGGGTCTGGTCGAGCTCCAGCAGAATCACCCCATCGGACAGGCCGGCGATAATCTGCTGCAACTGACGGCGATTGGTTTCGGTGGTCAGGACGTCCTGGCTCATTGGATCTCCACGCGTGCGGCGGTGCATTCACGCGCCGCCCTGTGAAGATTACGACCGCGAGGGGTTGGGATAGTGCAGAGGACTCAGTGCACATCCAACAAATCCTGCAACCCCGCCAACTTCTGCGGATTGCGCATAATAAAAATCCCGCTCACCTGCCCCGCTTCGTCGAACCCAAACGTCATCGATGCAGTGATGACCTCGTCCGCCTTGATGATCACGCCTTGGGCACCATTGATTTCGGCTGGCAGCCATTCGCAAGTCTGCCAATAGACGTGCAACGACTGGCCAATGAAATCCAGCACATTGGAAATGCCAGACAACGTTTCGCGGATGGCCGAGGCCTTGCCGCCGCTGTCGGCGCAGAGTTCGACGTCTTCGCTCAGCATCGCGGTCAAGGAAGCGGTCGAGCCGCTGGCGATGGCGCTACGGAAAGCGCTGAGCAATTGCTCCTGGCGTGCCGGTTCCGGCTGAAAGCGCGTTTGTCCGCTGCCCAGGCTGGCCTTGGCCCGGGACACCAGTTTGCGGCACGCAGCCTCTTGAACCCCGACCGCATCCGCGACGTGCGTGTAATCCATGTCGAAAATTTCGTAGAGCAGGTACGCCGCACGCTCCTTGGGGGTTAACCGTTCCAGTAACAACAGGAACGCGGTGGACAGCGACGAGGCCAGTTCATGCCTGTGTTCGGGTGAGTCCTGATGGGTGGTGTGAATCGGTTCCGGCAGCCAGGTGCCGATGTAATCAACCCGCGACTTGTGCGCCGAGCGCAGCAGATCGATGCAGTGCCGGGTGCAAGCCGTGGTCAGCCAGGCGGCCGGCGTGGCAATGATGGCGCGGTCGGTCTCCAGCCATTTGATGAACAGCTCTTGCACAACATCCTCGGCTTCGGCGCGGGAGCCGAGGATGCGATAAGCAAGACCGAGCAAAAATGGCCGGCGCTGCTCGAACACAGCGGCGGTGTTTTCAGCGGAGTTCATCAATCAGTGCCTCGACACCTGCAAACGGTTCCACAGGTTGATCATGCCGATCTCGGCCGTCAAGGCACCGATTTGTGCGTCGCTGAAGTGCTCGCGCAAGTCACCGCGCAGGCTGGCGTAGTCGGTCTTTTCATCGAGTACGGTGAGGGCTTCGGTCCAGGCCAGGGCCGCACGTTCAGCGGCAGTGAAATCGCTGACGTGACGCCAGACGATCAGGCGGTCCAGCCGCTCGTTGGTTTCATTGGCTTCACGGGCCTCGCGGGTGTGCATCTTCACGCAAAAACCGCATTGGTTGATCTGCGAGGCACGCAAGTGCAGCAAGTGTTTGAGGGTCGGGTCCAGGTCGTGGCTGTCGAGGGTGACGTGGACCTGGGTCAGGCTTTCGAACACCTGAGGAATCGATTGCAGCAGGTTAACCGGCTGGGTGTTGGACGACATCGTGTTGCTCCACTGTTTGGGGGATTCAACAGGATGACGATTGAGGATTCGGGTTTGTGACGTGCGCTGTTTTTTTTCAGCGCACGTCATGCATTTCAAGCCGCCAATTCACCACTGGCAATCGCCGCCGAAGCCGCCAGCATCGCCCGCAACAACACCGCACACCCGGCCGCCAGATCATCCGGCGCGGCGTTTTCGATTTCGTTGTGGCTGATGCCGCCTTCGCACGGTACGAAGATCATCCCGGCCGGGCCGAGTTCGGCGAGAAAGATTGCGTCGTGCCCTGCTCCGCTGACGATATCCATGTGCGACAGGCCCAAGCCTTGGGCGGCGCCGCGTACCGCTTCGACGCAGCCTTTGTCGAAGTACAGCGGCGGGAAATCCGCAGTGGGTGTGAGTTCGAAGGTCAGGCCGTGTTCCTCGCAGGTGGTTGCGATGACTTCACGGACTTCGGCGATCATTGAGTCCAGACGCGCCGGTTCCAGATGACGGAAGTCCAGGGTCATGCGCACTTCGCCGGGGATGACGTTGCGTGAGCCGGGATAGGCTTGCAGGCAACCGACGGTGCCGCAGGCGTGGGGTTGATGGCCGAGGGCAGCGCGGTTGACCGCACCGACGATCACCGAGGCGCCGACCAGAGCGTCCTTGCGCAGGTGCATCGGCGTCGGGCCGGCGTGGGCTTCGACGCCGCGCAGTTTCAGGTCGAACCATTTCTGCCCGAGGGCGCCCATCACCACGCCGATGGTTTTGCGTTCGTCTTCAAGGATCGGGCCTTGTTCGATATGGGCCTCGAAATAGGCGCCGACGGCATGGCCGCTGACCTTGCGCTCGCCAGCATAGCCAATGGCGTTCAAGGCTTCACCCACGGTAACGCCTTCGGCATCGACCTTGGCCAGGGTTTCTTCGAGGGTGAACTTTTCCGCGAATACGCCGGAGCCCATCATGCAGGGGGCGAAGCGTGAGCCTTCCTCGTTGGTCCAGACCACGACTTCCAGCGGCGCTTCGGTTTCCACGCCCAGGTCATTGAGGGTGCGCAGCACTTCGACGCCGGCCAGTACGCCGAAGCAGCCGTCGAACTTGCCGCCGGTGGGTTGGGTGTCGATGTGGCTGCCGGTCATCACCGGTGGCAGGTTCGGATTGCGGCCCGGACGACGGGCGAAGATGTTGCCGACGGCATCGATGCTGACGGTGCAACCGGCCTCCTCGCACCAGTTGACGAAAATGTCCCGGGCCTGGCGGTCGAGGTCGGTCAGGGCCAGGCGACAAACACCGCCCTTGACCGTGGCGCCGAGCTTGGCCAGGTCCATGAGCGACTGCCACAAGCGGTCGCGGTTGATGTGCTGATGGGTGGACTGCAGAACGTCAATGGCAGCGTTCATGATGATCTCCTCAGGCAGTTCTTATGGATTTCTTCAGGCATTTCTTGGGTGTCTTGGCGGCCGTCTTCGTCGGAACGCCGCCCGGAGCCGGCTCGCTCCCACAGGGGTAATGCATTCCAAATGTGGGAGCGAGCCTGCTCGCGAAGGGGCCGTCCCTCACACCGCAGATTTCGCAACAGACGGGCTGGGGCGCATCGAGCACAACCCGTAATAAATCAGTCCGCCCAGTGCCGATCCGGTGAACCAGCCATAGTCGTAGAACCAGCTGAATGCATCGCTGCCGAGCGACAGCAGCGTCAGCGCCACCGGCACACCAAACGCAATAAATCCGAACCAGTTCCACGCTGGATAAACGTCGTCGCGGTAAAGTCCGGCCAGATCCAGTTGCTGTTTCTTGATCAGGAAATAGTCCACCACCATGATCCCGGCAATCGGACCCAGCAGGCTCGAATAGCCCAGCAGCCAGTTGGAATACACCGTCTCCAGGCTTAAATCCGAGACGATCAAACCGAGCTTCTTCAACAGCTCATGGGCCATCAGCGCCAAACCGACCAGGCCAGTGAGCATCACCGCTTTGGTGCGGTTGATGAACTTAGGGGCGACGTTCTGGAAGTCGTTGGTAGGCGAAACGATATTGGCCGCTGTGTTGGTCGACAGCGTGGCGATGATGATCAGCGCCATGGCCAGTGCGACCCAGACCGGGCTCTGGATATGACCGATCAGCGTGACCGGATCGGAGACGGTGACGCCCACCAGTTTTACCGAGGCGGCCGTCATCACTACGCCGAGGGAGGCGAACAGAAACATGGTCAGGGGCAAGCCGATAATCTGCCCGACGATCTGATCCTTCTGGCTTTTCGCATAGCGGCTGAAATCCGGAATGTTCAGGGACAAGGTGGCCCAGAACCCGACCATGGCGGTCAGCCCGGCGGCAAAGTAACTGACCACGCTCGCGCCTTCCGGACGTTTGGCCGGAATCGCCAGCAACTCGGTCATCGACACGTTCGGCATCGCCCATACCAGCAGCCCCGCGCCCACCAGCACCAACAACGGTGCAGAGAGGGTTTCGAGCCATTTGATCGAGTCCGCGCCGCGAATCACCACCCACAGATTCAAGGCCCAGAACACCATGAACCCGATTACTTCACCGGTACCGCCGAGGGATTTCCAACCGTCGAACACCGACCCCAGAAACAGGTGAATGGCCAGCCCGCCGAACATCGTCTGAATGCCGAACCAGCCACACGCCACCAGCGCCCGGATCAGGCACGGAATGTTGGAGCCGAGGATGCCAAAGGACGAACGCAACAACACGGGAAACGGAATGCCGTACTTGGTGCCGGGAAAGGCGTTCAGGGTCAACGGGATCAGTACGATGATGTTGGCGAACAGAATCGCCAGCAACGCTTCACCGACGCTCAGGCCGAAATGCGCGGTGAGCACGCCACCGAGGGTGTAGGTCGGCACGCAAATCGCCATGCCTATCCACAATGCGGTGATGTGCCATTTGTTCCAGGTTCGTTCGCGCACCTTGGTCGGTGCCATATCGTGGTTGTAACGGGGACTGTCGAGGACGTCACTGCCGGCTTCGAGCTCAAACAAGCCGTCGCGCTCGGTCACTTGCGATCTGTTCTGTTGCATGGCCGCTCCACTGTTCTTTTGATTATTGTTGCTCATCAGGGGCTGGCGGCATCAATTAACGTGCCGGTTACCCCGTTTGCGCATCGGGCAGTTCCATAAAAACTTTGTAACCAACTGATGTTTATCAGTTTTATTTATATCACCGATGAGTCACCGGTTACTTGCTCGTTCAATCAGGCCAGATGCCAGGCAAGTTGTCCGAACCGTCAGGACTCAATCTGGTGCATACCACTTTTTTTCAACGTCGCGCATCAACCATAGACCATCCTCAAGCGGCTGATTTCACATAAGAAATCTCGTCTATTTTTGGAACCTGTCAAGTGCGTCAAAATGGTGAGAGGCCTCACCATTTTGGTGATTTGAAGTTTTAAATGTTAATTATCAATAACTTAAAACAAATATAAGCATATAAAAAATATTCTTGCTCAATCCTCAAACTCAGACTAGCGTTTATTCCTGACAGCGCTGACAGGAATACACCTGTTTGCGTCAGCTTCATATAAAACATTTAGAACCGGCACAAGTCGGTCATTGCCTGCGAGGAACTCGGAATGTCTCTGTTGATCCGTGGCGCCACCGTTATTACCCATGATGAAAGTTATCGCGCCGACGTCTATTGCGCCGACGGCGTGATCAAAGCCATCGGCGAAAATCTTGATGTTCCGGCGGGTGCCGAAGTGCTCGACGGCAGCGGCCAATACCTGATGCCCGGCGGCATCGATCCGCACACGCACATGCAACTGCCCTTCATGGGCACGGTGGCCAGTGAAGACTTCTTCAGCGGTACTGCGGCGGGACTTGCCGGTGGCACGACGTCGATCATCGACTTTGTGATCCCCAATCCGCAGCAATCCTTGATGGAAGCCTTTCATCAGTGGCGCGGCTGGGCCGAGAAGTCGGCGTCGGATTACGGTTTCCATGTCGCGATCACCTGGTGGAGCGAACAGGTCCGCGAGGAAATGGCCGATCTGGTCAGCCACCACGGGGTCAACAGCTTCAAGCACTTCATGGCCTACAAGAACGCAATCATGGCCGCCGACGATACGCTGGTGGCGAGTTTCGAGCGCTGCCTGGAGCTGGGCGCAGTGCCGACCGTGCATGCGGAAAACGGTGAGCTGGTCTATCACCTGCAACGCAAGCTGATGGCGCAGGGCATGACCGGCCCGGAAGCGCATCCGCTGTCGCGCCCTTCGCAGGTGGAAGGTGAAGCGGCCAGTCGGGCGATCCGCATCGCCGAAACCCTGGGCACGCCGCTGTACCTGGTGCATGTCTCGACCAAGGAAGCCCTCGACGAAATCACCTACGCCCGCAGCAAGGGCCAACAAGTCTACGGCGAGGTCCTGGCCGGGCATCTGCTGCTGGACGACAGCGTCTACCAACACCCAGACTGGCAGACCGCCGCCGGTTACGTGATGAGCCCGCCCTTCCGTCCTCGCGGCCATCAAGAGGCGCTTTGGCACGGTCTGCAATCGGGCAACCTGCACACCACCGCCACCGACCATTGCTGCTTCTGCGCCGAACAAAAAGCCGCCGGCCGTGACGATTTCAGCAAGATCCCCAATGGCACGGCCGGTATCGAAGACCGCATGGCGGTGCTCTGGGATGAAGGGGTGAACACCGGGCGTTTGTCGATGCAGCACTTCGTGGCGCTCACCTCCACCAACACCGCGAAGATCTTCAACCTCTACCCGCGCAAAGGGGCGATTCGCGTTGGTGCGGACGCGGATCTGGTGCTGTGGGATCCGGAAGGTACGCGCACGATTTCGGCGAAGACTCACCATCAGCAAGTGGACTTCAACATCTTCGAAGGCAAGACCGTGCGCGGTGTGCCGAGCCACACCGTCAGCCAGGGCCGGGTGGTGTGGGCAGATGGTGATTTGCGGGCGGAGCGTGGTGCCGGGCGGTATGTCGAGCGGCCGGCGTATCCGGCGGTGTTTGATTTGCTGAGTAAGCGGGCTGAGTTGAACAAGCCGACAGCTGTGAAACGCTGAGAGCGGCCTTCGGCCTATCGCGAGCAGGCTCGCTCCCACATTTGAAATGCATTTCCCTGTGGGAGCGAGCCTGCTCGCGAAGAGGCCGGCGGCGACAACACAAAACCAATGCCCATCAGAGGCAGCACCTCAAATAACCGTGAGGCCAACACCGTGATCAAAACCCTGAACCACCTCCCGCATCCCTATGAGAATGCGGCCGCCCTCGCCGGCCATTTCACCGATCTGGCGCCACCGCTCAACGACCGTCAGGCGCATCTGGAAGCCTCGCGTTGCCTGTACTGCTACGACGCGCCCTGCGTGAATGCCTGCCCGAGCGAGATCGACATTCCGTCGTTCATCCGCAATATCCATCAGGAAAACGTTCAGGGCGCCGCGCAGAAAATCCTCTCGGCGAACATCCTCGGCGGCAGTTGCGCCCGGGTCTGCCCGACGGAAGTGCTTTGCCAGCAAGCCTGCGTGCGCAACAACGACCATGAATGCGCACCGGTGCTGATCGGCCTGTTGCAGCGTTACGCCGTCGACAACGCACACTTCAGCGAACACCCCTTCACACGCGCTGCATCAACTGGCAAGCGCATCGCGGTGGTTGGCGCCGGTCCGGCCGGTTTGTCCTGCGCTCACCGCAGTGCCATGCACGGTCATGACGTGGTGATTTTCGAGGCACGGGAAAAGGCTGGCGGCCTCAACGAATACGGGATCGCCAAGTACAAACTGGTGGATGACTACGCGCAGAAGGAGCTTGAATTCCTACTGGAGATCGGCGGGATCGAAATCCGCCACGGGCAGAAACTCGGCGAAAACCTCACCCTTGGCGAACTGCATCAGCAGTTCGACGCGGTGTTCCTCGGCCTCGGTCTGGCCGCCAGCAAGCAGCTGGGGCTTGCTCATGAAGACGCACCCGGTCTGCTGGCCGCCACCGATTACATCCGCGAACTGCGTCAGGCCGATGACCTGACCCAACTCCCCCTCGCTGACCGTTGTATCGTTTTGGGCGCCGGCAACACCGCCATCGACATGGCCGTGCAAATGGCTCGCCTCGGGGCTCGCGACGTCAACCTGGTGTACCGCCGCGGTGTTGAGGAAATGGGCGCCACCGACCACGAACAGGACATCGCCAAAGCCAATCAAGTGCGTTTGCTGACGTGGGCACAACCCGAAGAAGTCCTGCTGGATGCTCAAGGCCAAGTACGCGGCATGCGCTTCGCTCGGACCTGGTTAGTCGAAGGTCGCCTGCAAACCACTGGCGAAACCTTCGAACTGGCCGCCGACGCCATCTTCAAAGCCATCGGCCAGGCCTTCGACGCCAGTGCCCTCGCCGATCCGCTGGCCTGTGAACTCAAGCGCCAGGGTGAGCGGATTCAAGTGGATGAAAACCTGCGCACCAGCATCCCCGGCGTATACGCCGGCGGCGACTGCACCAGTCTCGATCAGGACCTCACCGTGCAGGCGGTGCAGCACGGCAAACGGGCCGCCGAGGCCATCAACGCCCAACTCATGCTCAACGTGGAGGCTGCGTAAATGGCCGATCTCTCGATTGTCTTCGCCGGCATCAAAGCCCCCAACCCGTTCTGGCTGGCCTCCGCGCCACCGACCGACAAGGCCTACAACGTGGTTCGCGCCTTCGAGGCGGGTTGGGGTGGCGTGGTCTGGAAAACACTGGGTGAAGACCCGGCGGCGGTCAACGTGTCGTCCCGTTACTCGGCTCATTTCGGTGCCAACCGTGAAGTGGTGGGCTTCAACAACATCGAGCTGATCACCGATCGTTCGCTGGAGATCAACCTGCGGGAAATCACTCAGGTCAAAAAGGACTGGCCAGACCGTGCACTGATAGTGTCGCTGATGGTGCCCTGCGTTGAAGAATCCTGGAAACACATCCTGCCGCTGGTGGAAGCCACCGGCGCCGACGGCATCGAGCTGAACTTCGGTTGCCCGCACGGTATGCCGGAGCGCGGCATGGGCGCGGCGGTCGGCCAGGTGCCGGAGTACGTCGAGCAGGTCACCCGTTGGTGCAAGACGTACTGCTCGCTGCCAGTGATCGTCAAGCTCACGCCGAACATCACCGACATTCGCGTCGCCGCCCGCGCGGCCCATCGCGGTGGTGCGGATGCGGTGTCGTTGATTAACACGATCAACTCGATCACCAGCGTCAACCTGGAGCGCATGGTCGCTAATCCCGCCGTGGGCAGCCAAAGCACTCATGGCGGTTACTGCGGTTCGGCGGTGAAGCCGATTGCCCTGAACATGGTCGCCGAAATCGCCCGCGATCCACAGACGCAAGGCCTGCCGATCTCGGGCATTGGCGGCATTAGCAGCTGGCGCGACGCGGCGGAGTTTATTGCGCTGGGCAGCGGCTCGGTGCAGGTGTGCACGGCGGCGATGCTGCATGGCTTCCGGATTATCGAGGAGATGAAGGACGGTTTATCGCGCTGGATGGACAGTCAGGGCTACGCCAGCGTGTCAGAGTTTTCCGGGCGTGCGGTGGGCAATACCACGGACTGGAAGTACCTGGACATCAACTATCAGGTGATTGCCAAGATTGACCAGGAGGCCTGCATTGGTTGCGGTCGTTGCCACATTGCTTGCGAAGACACTTCGCACCAGGCGATTGCCAGCCTGAAGCAGGCGGACGGGACGCACAAATATGAAGTGATTGATGATGAGTGCGTGGGGTGCAATCTGTGTCAGATCACGTGTCCGGTGCAGGATTGTATTGAGATGGTGCCGATGGAGAACGGGAAGCCGTTTCTGGATTGGAATCATGACCCGAGGAACCCGTACCACGTCGCTGTTTGATCGTTGAAGATCAAGGGATCGCAGCCTCGTTTCACTCGACAGCTCCTACAAGGGATTGCGTAACCCTGTAGGAGCTGTCGAGTGAAACGAGGCTGCGATCTTTTGATTCACGGCTCCAACCCAATTCCCCGCAAGATCACACTCGTCACCGTCTGCACCGCCCGCTCGAACTGCATGTCCGACAACGGCTGATGGTCATTCAGAATACTCACCTGATGATCAAAGTCAGCGTAGTGCTGGGTCGAGGCCCAGATCATGTACAGCAGGCTCGAAGGTTCCACCGGCAGGATGCGTTTGTCGTCCACCCACTGGCGAATTTTCGCTTCTTTCATCTTGGCCCAGTCGTACAGACTGACGTCCAGTTTCTCACCCAGGGTCGGCGCGCCATGGATGATTTCGTTGGCCCAGACTTTGGACCCGTAAGGTCGGCTTCGGGAATGGTTCATCTTGGCGCGGATGTAGCTGCTGAGTACCACGCGCGGATCGTCGAACATCTCGAAGCACAGGGCATCCTGTTTCCATACTTCCAGCAAACCCAACAGCACGGCGCTGTACAGTTCACTCTTGGTGCTGAAGTAGTAATGCAGGTTGGAGCGCGGCAGTTGCACTTCGGCGGCGATGTCAGCCATGGCGGTGCCGCCGAAACCTTTTTCGGCGAAAACCTTTTCGGCCCCCAACAGAATTTTCTCGACGTTACTGCGACGAATCTCGATCTTGTGATTGCCCATGAGGGCTCCCTGACAACAGCGTTGGTCAAGACTAGCATCCGCTCTAGCTCGCGGCGACTAGGGAGAACGAAACTTCGTACACCCAGCTTCTCGCAGGTAAACTGACCGTCTTTTCGAACCCGCCTCAGAGGTATTCCACGTGCTGCTCAAGAAAACCCTGACCGCCGCCGCCCTGCTCGGCGCGCTGCTCGCCGCTTCGTCGGTGTTTGCCCACGCCCATCTGAAAAGCCAGACCCCGGCCTCCGACAGCACGGTGAGCGCGCCGTCGGAACTGCGCCTGGTGTTTTCCGAAGGCGTTGAAGCGACCTTTTCCAAGGTCACGATCAGCAAGGACGGCAGCAACGTGCCGGTGAAGAGCCTCGCCACCGAAGGCAGCGACAAGAAAACCCTGATCGTCACCCCGGCCGCACCGTTGGCAGCGGGTGCCTACAAAGTCGAATGGCACGCGGTGTCGGTCGATACCCACAAAAGCGAAGGCGCTTATAGCTTCAAGGTTGGCCAGTAATTCATGACGAGCGCGATGGTGCTGTGCCGCTTTCTGCATTTCACTGTTGTGCTGATGCTATTCGGGGCCTGGGTGTTCAGGCCTCTGCTGCTCAATGGCGACGCTGGAAATCTGGATCAGCGACTGGCCAGAACGAGCCACTGGCTGGCGGCGGTGGCCCTGGTCACTGGCGTTAGCTGGATGCTGCTGATCACCGCCAGCATGGCCGGTTCACGGGACGCGGCATTCGATCCTCCGACCCTGCAACTGATGCTGGGCAAAACGTTTTTCGGCCAGGTCTGGCGCTGGCACTTGCTGCTCAATGCGTTGTTGGTCGCGCTGCTGATGACGCCCTTGCGTTCAAACCTGCCCCTGCGAATCGGCCTCGCCAGCCTGCTGCTGGCCTCCCTCGCCCCGGTCGGCCACGGTGCCATGCTCGACGGCCTCAACGGCCAATTGCTGATCCTCAATCAAATCATTCACCTGACCTGCGTCGGCGCCTGGCTCGGAGGCTTGATGTTATTGGTGATGATCCTGCGGCAACCGGCAGAGCACTCAATCAAAGCAACATTGCAACGCTTCAGCGGCGTTGGTTACGTCTTGGTGGCGGGGTTGGTGATGACCGGTTTGATCAACGTTCGTGTACTGACCGGGCAATTCTGGCCGACGCCGTTGCTGTCCGGGTTTGCGCTGATTCTGTTGATCAAGGTTGTGTTGGTCGCCTCAATGCTGGGGCTGGCGCTGTTCAATCGGCTGCGGATCAACGACTGCGACCAGCGTCCGACTGCTCTGAAAAGCAGCGTCATCTTCGAATGGTTGTTGGGGATAGGAGCGGTGGCAGCGGTTTCCCTTCTGGGCACCATGCCCCCGATGATCGTGAGCTAAACACAATCCAATGTGGGAGCGGCGGTGCGGCGGTCCGACTTGCTCGCGAAGGCGGCGTCACATTCGACACATTGGCTGACTGACACACCGCTTTCGCGAGCAAGCCCGCTCCCACAGGGTTCTGCGACATGCTACAAAATCACGCCAAGTCATCGTACAACTTCCGATTGACATTCCCCGTAACACTTGCAAATAATCCGCCCCAATGTTGTACGACGACGTATAACAAAAATAAAAACAACAAAAAACACGGGAGCGTCACTGTGAGCAAGCTCGTCCGCAATTCCTCCGTCTGCACCCTTCGCCCAACCTTCACATGCCGTCACACCCTGAGCCTGATCGGTTGCAGCAGCCTGGCCCTCGCCTTGCCCATGACCAGTCATGCCGAAGGTTTCGTCGATGACGCCAAAGCCACGCTGAACCTGCGCAACTTCTACATCAACCGCAACTTCACGAACCCGGCTTACCCGCAGGGCAAGGCTGAAGAGTGGACCCAAAGCTTCATCCTCGATGCCAAATCCGGATTCACCCAAGGCCCCGTCGGTTTCGGCATGGATGTGCTGGGCCTGTACTCGGAAAAACTCGACGGCGGCAAAGGCACGGGCGGCACCTCGTTGCTGCCGATTCATGACGACGGCCGCCCGGCCGACAATTTCGGGCGCCTGGGTGTGGCGCTGAAAGGTAAAGTCTCGAAAACCGAATTGAAGGTCGGCGAATGGATGCCGGTGTTGCCGATCCTGCGCTCCGACGATGGCCGCTCGCTGCCGCAAACCTTCCGCGGTGGTCAGGTGACGTCCACCGAGATCAGCGGCCTGACGCTCTACGGCGGCCAGTTCCGCGCCAACAGCCCGCGCAACGATGCGAGCATGGAAGACATGTTCATGAACGGAAAATCCGCGGCCTTCACCTCGGACCGTTTCAACTTTGGCGGTGGTGAATATGCGTTCAATGAGAAGCGCACCCAGGTCGGTGTCTGGTACGCGCAACTCAGCGACATCTATCAGCAGCAGTATTTCAACCTGAGCCACAGCCAGCCCATCGGCGACTGGACCCTCGGTGCCAACCTTGGCTACTTCATCGGCAAGGAAGACGGCAGCGCCCTGGCCGGCGACCTCGACAACAAAACCGCGTTCGCCATGCTCTCGGCAAAATACGGCGGCAACACCTTCTTTGTCGGCTTGCAAAAACTCACCGGCGACGATGTCTGGATGCGGGTCAACGGCACCAGCGGCGGCACCCTGGCCAACGACAGCTACAACTCCAGCTACGACAACGCCAAGGAAAGATCCTGGCAACTGCGCCACGACTACAATTTTGTGGCGCTCGGCATTCCCGGCCTGACAATGATGAACCGCTACATCAGCGGCGATAACGTGCACACAGGCACCATCACCGACGGCAAGGAATGGGGCCGCGAGTCAGAACTGGCTTACACCGTACAGAGCGGCGCGCTGAAGAATCTCAACGTCAAATGGCGTAACGCGTCGATCCGCAAGGACTTCAGCACTAATGAGTTCGACGAAAACCGCATTATCATCAACTACCCGATCTCGTTGCTGTAAGGCGGGTTTTACGACAAGGTTGAATCCCCGATTTGTGCCACAACTCACTCTTTGCTACATCGATCGCGGGGCAACCAGACCCTTCGTCAATTTCAATTGATGTGTCGTTGACAACCACCAGAAAGGCTAACGATACTTCAGCCTAGTCGTACGACAACCTACAACAAATTCAATAACAACTGACTGCTTGTTCAGGGACTTCCATGACCATCACAACTAACGCCCGCGCTCCTTTCAATCGTCTCCTCCTGACCGGTGCCGCCGGTGGCCTCGGCAAAGTCCTGCGCGAACGCCTGCGGCCCTACGCCAATGTGATTCGCCTGTCGGACATCGCCGACATCGCCCCGGCCATCGATGACCGTGAAGAAGTCGTGCCCTGCGACCTGGCAGACAAGCAAGCAGTCCATCAGCTGGTTGAAGGCGTGGACGCGATCCTGCACTTTGGTGGCGTGTCGACGGAGCACTCGTTCGAAGAGATCCTCGGCGCCAACATCTGCGGCGTGTTCCACATTTATGAAGCTGCTCGTCGCCATGGTGTGAAGCGGGTGATTTTCGCCAGTTCCAACCACGTGATCGGCTTCTATAAGCAGGATGAAGTCATCGACGCCCACTCCCCTCGCCGCCCGGACAGCTACTACGGCTTGTCCAAGTCCTACGGCGAAGACATGGCCAGTTTCTACTTCGATCGCTACGGCATCGAAACCGTCAGCGTGCGCATCGGCTCCTCGTTTGCGGAACCGCTCAACCGCCGAATGCTGAGCACCTGGTTGAGCTTCGGCGACCTGACTCAATTGCTCGAATGCGCGCTGTACGCCCCCAATGTCGGCCACACCGTGGTCTACGGCATGTCCGACAACAAGAACGTCTGGTGGGACAACCGTTTCGCCACCTGCCTGGGTTATGAACCTCAGGACAGCTCCGAAGTGTTCCGCGAAAAAGTCGAAGCCCAACCGATGCCGGCCGCTGATGACCCTGCACGGGTCTACCAGGGTGGTGCATTTGTCGCGTCCGGCCCGTTCGGCGACTGAGTCCGCGTACATCACTTGATCCCAACAACAAAAACCCGAGGGGATGAGTTGTCATGCAAGCCGAATTGATTGTCGATGCCCGCAACGCAGTCGGTGAATGCCCGGTCTGGGTCCCCGAGGAAAACGCTCTGTATTGGGTGGATATTCCGGCCGGTGGACTTCAGCGCTGGAGCGCCGAAACCGGCCATGTCCACGCCTGGACAGCACCGCAGATGCTCGCCTGCATTGCACGTCACAGCAACGGCGGCTGGGTTGCCGGGATGGAAAGCGGGTTCTTTCATCTGCACCCGCATAACGATGGCAGCCTCGACAGCAACCTCCTGGCTCCGGTCGAACACGCCCGCACAGATATGCGCCTGAACGATGGTCGCTGCGATCGTCAGGGGCGCTTCTGGGCCGGCAGCATGGTGCTGAACATGGGCGCCAACGCTGCCGACGGCACGCTTTATCGCTACAGCGCCGGGCAACGCAGGCCACTCGAGGCGCAACTCAACGGGTTTATCGTGCCCAACGGCCTGGGTTTCAGCCCGGACGGGCGAACGATGTACCTGTCTGACTCTCATCCTCTGGTCCAGCAAATCTGGGCCTTTGATTACGACATCGACAGCGGCACGCCGTCCAACCGCCGGCTGTTTGTCGACATGCATCAACTCCCAGGTCGTCCCGATGGCGCAGCGGTCGATGCTGAAGGCTGCTACTGGATTTGCGCCAATGACGCCGGACTGATTCACCGTTTCACTCCCGATGGTCGACTGGACCGTTCCCTCGCCGTACCGGTGAAAAAACCGAGCATGTGCGCCTTTGGCGGCAGTCGCCTGGACACACTGTTCGTGACCTCGATCCGCCCTGGCGACGACCATGACGAACAGTCGCTGGCCGGCGGTGTGTTCGCCCTCAATCCCGGGGTGAAAGGTTTGCCGGAGCCGTTGTTCCAGGGATGAACCAGGTCCCCATGTAGCAGCTGCCGAAGGCTGCGTTCGGCTGCGCAGCAGTCGTAAAACCATACGGCGCGGTGTATCAGGAAAATCGCATTCACCGGATTGACGACTGCTTCGCAGCCGAACGCAGGCTTCGCCAGCTGCTACAAGGCTCAGCGGTGTTCTCACATCAGAGCTCAATTGAAATGACGCCAACGTTGCTTAACCTTGAAGACGAATTCACCCACCTCTCCCTCGCCCCGCAACTCGGTGGCAGCATCGTCAACTGGAGCGTGCGCGGCACGGGTCTGCCGCTGTTGCGCCACAGTGACGCTCACGCGCTGAACACCGGCCTGCCCGGCAAGCTCGGCTGCTTTCCCTTGGCACCGTGGTCGAACCGAATTTCCGAAGGCGGCTTTGAATGCCCCGAGGGCTGGCTGGCCCTGACACCCAACAGCCTGACCGATCCCCTGCCGATTCACGGCAGCGCCTGGCAACAGCCGTGGCAGGTGGTTTCGCAGACGCGCGACGAAGTCATCCTGCAACTCGACAGCACCACGCCCTTCGCCTATCGCGCCCGGCAACGATTCCACCTGAGCGACGGCAAGCTGAGCATTGATCTAAAGGTCACCCATTTGGCCGAACGCCCTGCCTGGTATGGGCTCGGTTTACATCCCTACTTTCCGCGTACCACGGGCACCCAGTTGCAGGCGCAAGCCCGGCACGTCTGGATGTGTGATGGGACAAAACTGCCGACACACCTCAGCCCGTTGCCGGCGGAATGGGATTTCCAGTCACTCAAGGTGTTGCCCGACACATTGGTCGACAACGGCTTCTGCGAACGGGACGGCCACTGCCTGATCCGACAGCCAGCATTGGGTTATGAGCTGGAATGCCAGGCCACCGGCAGCGATTACTACCTGCTCTACTGCCCGGTGGGCCTGGATTTTTTCTGTATCGAGCCGGTGAGCCACCCGGTCAACGCGCATCACCTGCCTGGTCGACCGGGGTCGCGACTGCTTGAGCAAGGAGAGACAGCCGAGCTCGGTTTCAGCCTGCACTATCGCTACCCCAGCAACTGACTCAGCACCGCGCGCAACTTGCCGGGTTTCACCGGTTTGTTCAGCAGCGGTGCGTCGAGCCTCTGCAATGAGCGCCGACACTGATCCGTGCGGTCTGCGGTAATGATGACCGCAGGAATCACCTGGTGGTAATGCTCGCGCAAATGCCTGACCACATCACAACCCACCACCCCGTGATCGAGGTGGTAGTCCGCCAGAATCAGTTCCGGCGGTCGCCCCTGCAAGGCGGCCAGCGCGGAGAATTCATCGGTGGCCGTCACCACTTCGCAGCCCCATTGCCCGAGCAGCGCGCTCATGCTTTCGAGAATGCTCACTTCGTTGTCCAGCACCAGCAAACGCCGGCCCGGCAATGGATTGCCGGCGCCGGGTTGTGGTGCCGCCAGGCTGATCGGCAACGGAATTTCATGGGAAATCGGCACCTCGATACTGAACATCGAACCGCGCCCCGGCAGCGAATGAACCCCGACTTTATAGCCGAGGATCTTGGCGATCCGTTCAACGATGGCCAGCCCCAAGCCCACACCCTTGCGGTCGGCGGCGCGGCCGACGTCCAATTGGTTGAACTCGAGGAAGATCGAATCCAGTCGATCCGCCGCGATCCCGCGCCCGGTGTCCCAGACTTCCAGGCGCAGCACTTCACCCCGGCGTCTGGCCCCCAGCAGGATGCTGCCCTCGTCGGTGTAGCGGCAGGCGTTGCTGAGGAAGTTGCGCAGAATCCGCGTCATCAGGCGCAAGTCGGTGCTGATGGCGTAATCGCCCATGTGCACCCGCAGGTTCAACCCTTCAGCCTGGGCCACTGACTGGAACTCCGACACCAGCGGCGCGAGTAATTCATCGAGGCGGTACAGCGCAATGTCCGGTTTGACCGCCGCCTGATCGAGCCGGGAAATATCCAGCAAATCGGTGAGCAAATCCTCCGCCCCTTCCAGCGCCTGATGCGTACGCTCAACCAGCACCTGTTCGACATCGGGCAGTTTGCGTTCACGCAGGGTCGAGATCAGCAAACGCGCGGCATTGAGCGGTTGCAGCAGGTCATGACTGGCGGCGGCGAGGTATTTGTCCTTGCTGCGGTTGGCGGCCTCGGCGGCGTCCCGGGCATCGCGCAAGGCTTGGGCGATCTGTTTACGCTGGGTGATCTGCTGTTGCAGGTTGCGGTTGGCTTCCAGCAACTCGTCGGTGCGCGCGGTGACGCGCTGCTCCAGTTCGTCGTTGAGTTGCTGCAGGCGCTGCTGGGCGAGTTTGCGTTCGGTGATGTCAGCGACAAAACCCTCTACCAGCCCTTCCTGATCGGGCTTGAGCAACAGGTTCATCAGCACGTCGAGGCTGCTGCCATCCTTGCGCCGCAATTGGGTTTCGTAACCGAGCAGGCTGCGCTCGCGCTTGAGCATTTCACCGATGTTTTCCAGCTCTTTAGCGCCGCCGACAAACAGGTTGCTCGCCAGGTCGGCCAGCGAGAACAGCACCTCTTGCGGGTCCTGATAGCCGAGCATCCGCGCCAGTGCCGGGTTGGCGGCGCGCATGCCTTCCAGCAGGCTTGCCTGGAAGATCCCGTGGACCGCGTTTTCGAACAGCCATTTGTAGCGATTGCGCTCGGCTTCCAGCTCGTCGAGGCGCGCGGCCAGTTCCGGGTAATGACTCTTGCGCGCCGAGTGGCTGCCTAATCCCAGTAACCCCGCCAGCGCCCGTTGCTGTTCGTCAGAGGGCTTCGCCATAGACGACCTCGACATCACGCTGACTGGACTCGCGCGGGTTGGTCAGGATGCACGGGTCGTGCATGGCGTGTTGCGACAGGAACGGAATGTCCGCAATGCTGACCCCGTGCAGTCCCAAGGTTTCGTGGAAGCCGATGGCGTGTTTCAACGCGATCAAATGCTCGACCAGACGTCCGCAAATCTGCCGGTGATTGAGGCCCCGGCAATCGATGCCAAAGGTCTCCGCGATTACCTTGAAGCGCTCGGGTGCGGAGCTGTAGTTGAACGCCACCACGTGTTCCACCAGCACCGCGTTGCACAGCCCATGAGGCAAGTCGAGAAATCCACCGAGGCTGTGGGACATGGCGTGCACCGCGCCGAGGATCGCGTTGGAGAACGCCAGCCCGGCCTGCATGCTGCCGAGCATGATTTTCTCGCGCAGGGCGATGTCGTTCGGGTTGGCGATCATCTGCACCAGGTTGCCGTTGATCAGGCGCATCGCCTCCAGCGCATGGGGATCGGTCAACGGCCCGTGACCGGTGGAAACAAACGCTTCGATGGCATGCACCAACGCATCGATGCCGGTACAGGCCGACAGGAACGGGTCCATGCTCAGGGTAGTTTCCGGGTCGATCAACGACACGTCCGGGACCACCGCCTTACTGACGATGGAGAACTTCATGCGTTCTTGCTGGTTGGAGATGATCACGAATTGCGAGACATCGGCCGAGGTCCCGGCGGTGGTTGGAATCAGGATCAGCGGCGGGCTGGGGACACGGATGGTGTCCACGCCTTCGAATTCGAGGATGCTGCGCCCATGGGCGACAACAATGCCGATGCCTTTGCCGCAATCCATCGGGCTGCCGCCACCGACGGCCACGATCACATCGCAATGATTTTCCCGGTACAGATCGGCGCCGAGCATCACTTCTTCGACCCGCGGGTTGGGCGAGACTGCGCTGTACAGGAAATACTCAATGCCCTGGGCTTGCAGGCTGGCCTCGACATCGGCGACCCAACCGGCAGCAATCACACCGGGATCGCTGACCAGCAGCACCTTGCGGGCGCCAAAGGTTTTGGCGCAATTGCCGACGTTGTGCCGGCAGCCGGCACCAAAGATGATTTCAGGCGAAACGAATTTACGCAGCTGGCTGAGACTCTGGCTCATTGGAAAGCCTGTTTTTATTGTTTTGGAAGGTAACGTCCACACTAAAGCATCCGGCAGTGAATGCAATCAGACCAATGGGTAGCAGGCTGGTGTACTCAGACTCTGAATTCTCCGGAGAACCCCTGTGGGAGCGAGCCTGCTCGCGATGGCTATCTTCCAGTCACCATTGATGTTGCCTGACACTCCGTCTTCGCGAGCAAGCCCGCTCCCACAGGGGATTTGTGTTGTTTGATTTATCCGCGGTAGATCAGTCGCGAAGCCTTCTCGTTACGCAACGTCAGGTGTTCCATGCCCAGCCCCGGGGCCTCGGCTTCCTCGCGGGCCTTGAGAATCATGCCGTGGTGCGGGGATTTGCTGCACACCGGGTCAGCGTTGGCGGCGTCGCCGGTCAGCATGAATGCCTGGCAGCGGCAGCCGCCCAGGTCCTTGTGCTTTTCATCGCAGGAGCGGCACGGTTCTTTCATCCAGTCATCGCCACGAAAGCGATTGAAACCGAAAGAATCAGTCCAGATGTGCTCGATACTGTGCTCACGCACATTGGGAAACTGCACCGGCAACTGTCGGGCGCTGTGGCAAGGCAACGCCGTGCCGTCGGGGGTGATGTCGAGAAACAGATTGGCCCAGCCGTTCATGCAGGTCTTGGGGCGTTCCTCGTAGTAATCCGGGGTGACGAAGATCAGCTTGCACGGGTGGCCCTGCGCTTCAAGACGCTCGCGATATGAGTGGGTGATGCGCTCGGCGCGCTGCAATTGTTCGCGCGTGGGTAACAGGCCGACGCGGTTGAGCTCGGCCCAGCCGTAGAACTGACACGTCGCCAATTCGACGAAATCTGCCTCCAGCTCCAGGCACAACTCGATGATCTGCGCGATCTGGTCGATGTTGTGCCGATGGGTGACGAAGTTCAGCACCATCGGGTAGCCCTGGGCTTTCACCGCCCGGGCCATCGCGAGTTTCTGGGCGAAGGCCTTGCGCGAGCCGGCGAGCATGTTGTTCACCGCTTCGTCGGCGGCCTGGAAGCTGATCTGGATGTGGTCCAGCCCCGCGACCTTGAAATCGTGCACCTTCTGCTCGGTCAGGCCGATGCCCGAGGTGATCAGGTTGGTGTAGTAACCCATGTCCCGGGCGGCCTTGATCAGCTCGGCCAGGTCTTGGCGAACCAACGGCTCGCCGCCGGAAAAACCCAGTTGCGCGGCACCCATCTCTCGGGCCTCGCGGAACACCCGGATCCATTCTTCGGTGCTCAACTCTTCGCCTGATTGGGCAAAGTCCAGCGGGTTGGAGCAATACGGGCATTGCAGCGGGCAACGGTAGGTCAGCTCCGCCAACAGCCACAGCGGCGGGCCCGGACGCGAGTCACTCAATCCAGAATTGAGCATGGGCCACCTCCAGAAACGCCAGCACATCTTCGTCGATCCCCGGTACGCCAGGGAAATTTGCAGACAGTCGATCAATAATCGCCTCAACGCTGCGCTGGCCGTCCACCAGATCGAGGATCTGCCCGGCACTGGTGTTGAGTTTGATCATGCCTTCGGGGTACAGCAGCACGTGACAGTCCTGACGAGGTTCCCATTGCAGACGAAAACCCTGACGCAACGACGGTGATTGCTCGCGGTTGATCAGGCTCACAGGGCAATCCCCCGGTGCCAGACCTGCTCCGTGGTGACGGAGTGATACGGCGGGCGCTCCAGCTCGTAGGCCATGCTCATGGCGTCGAGCATGCTCCACAGCACGTCGAGCTTGAATTGCAGGATTTCCAGCATGCGTTGCTGGCCTTCGACCGTGACGTAGTGCGTCAGGGTGATGCGCAAACCATGTTCTACGTCACGCCGCGCCTGACTCAGGCGAGTGCGGAAATAGTCGTAACCGCCGACGTCGATCCACGGGTAATGGGTTGGCCAGGCATCGAGCCGCGATTGATGGATCTGTGGCGCAAACAGCTCGGTCAGCGAACTGCTGGCGGCTTCTTGCCAACAGGCGCGACGGGCGAAATTGACGTAGGCGTCCACGGCGAAACGGACACCGGGCAGCACCAATTCCTGTGAGAGGATTTGCTCGCGATCCAGCCCCACCGCTTCGCCCAGCCGCAGCCAGGCTTCGATCCCGCCTTCGCTACCGGGCACGCCGTCGTGATCGAGGATTCGTTGCAGCCATTCCCGGCGCACGTTGCGGTCCGGGCAGTTGGCGAGAATCGCGGCGTCCTTCAGGGGGATGTTCACCTGGTAGTAGAAGCGATTGGCGACCCAGCCTTGAATCTGCTCACGGGTTGATCGGCCGGCGTACATGGCTTGGTGGAATGGATGGTGGATGTGGTAGTAGGCGCCTTTGGCGCGCAGGGCCGCTTCGAATTCGGTGGGGGTCATTGGGGTGTCAGTCATTGCGGTTCTCCGGGGAATAACCGTTCGATTCTGCGGTGTCTAGTCTGCCCCCTTCGCGAGCAGGCTCGCTCCCATAGTTGATCGGTGTGAACACAGATTTTGTGTACACCACAATCCCAATGTGGGAGCGAGCCTGCTCGCGAAGGGGCCATCCGCTACAGCTCAATACTCATGCCGTCATAGGCCACTTCGATCCCGCGCCGCTCCAGCAACGCTCGCTCGGCCGAGTCTTCATCAAGGATCGGGTTGGTGTTGTTGATGTGGATCAGCACCTTGCGCTGGCGGGTGAAGCCTTCAAGGATGTCGAGCATGCCGCCAGGGCCGCTTTGCGACAGGTGACCCATTTCACGGCCCAGGTTCTGGCCGACTTCGCAGACTCGCATCTCGTCGTCGCGCCACAAGGTGCCGTCCAGCAACAGGCAATCGGCGCGTTGCATCCAGCTCAGAACCTCGTCGTCGACTTGTCCCAGGCCCGGCGCATAGAACAGCGAAGCACCGCTGCGTCGGTCTTCGATAAACAAGCCGATGGTGTCGCCCAGCTGCGGATTGCCGCGATTGGGCGAGTACGGCGGTGCGTTGCTGACCAAGGGGATCGCGCGAAATCGCAGGTGTGCGCAAGCCGGGATGCTGAAGGGTGCGCGGTCGAGCCCGACCGGTTGCCACTGCAACCCGCCGTTCCAGTGCTTGAGCATGGTGAACAAGGGGAAGCCGCTGCTCAGGTCTTCATGGACGCGTTCGGTGCACCAGACCTGATGCGGGCAACCTTCGCGCAGACTCAACAGGCCGGTGCAATGGTCGATCTGGCTGTCCATCAGGACGACGCCGACGATCGCGGTATCACGCACCCGGCGCGCCGGTTGCAGCGGCGCGAAACTCTCGAGTTGCGCACGAATGTCCGGTGAAGCATTGCACAGCACCCAATCCACACCGTTGTCGCTCAGGGCAATCGAGGACTGTGTGCGCCGTTGGGCCCGCAGGCTGCCATTGCGCATCGAGGCGCACTGGCGGCAGTTGCAATTCCATTGCGGAAAACCACCGCCAGCGGCGGATCCGAGAACGCGAATGTGCATGGGCAATGCTCCAGAAGGCAGGCCCGGCCAACGCAACAGCTGGCCGGGTGAACAGTCAGCGGTTGGCGAAATACATCGTCACTTCGAAGCCAATGCGCAGATCGGTAAACGCGGGTTTAGTCCACATGGGTCAATCCTCTTCTTGTGCCGGACGATTCCGGTAAAGCCATTAATGCACGGGGCGCCTGCCACCCGAATGCTACTTTCGAACGAGTTGGCGGCGTGCATTGGTAGGGGGTGTCGCCAGATTTTCAGCACACCCAAAACCAATGTGGGAGCGAGCCTGCTCGCGAAGGCGGCCTGACAATCAACATCAATGTTGAATGTGCTGGCCTCTTCGCGAGCAGGCTCGCTCCCACAAGGGGTAGTGCGGCGCTTGCTAGATCAGAAGAACCCCATCGGATTGATGTCGTAGCTCACCAGCAGGTTTTTGGTCTGCTGATAGTGGTCGAGCATCATCTTGTGGTTTTCACGGCCGACACCGGATTTCTTGTAGCCACCAAACGCGGCGTGGGCCGGGTACAGGTGGTAGCAGTTGGTCCAGACACGCCCGGCCTTGATCGCCCGACCCATGCGGTAGGCGCGGTTGATGTCGCGGGTCCACAGGCCGGCGCCGAGGCCGAACTCGCTGTCGTTGGCAATCGCCAGGGCTTCGGCTTCGTCCTTGAAGGTGGTGATACCCACCACCGGGCCGAAGATTTCTTCCTGGAACACGCGCATTTTGTTGTGGCCCTTGAGCAGGGTCGGCTGGATGTAATAACCCGTCGACAAGTCACCCTCAAGACGCTCGGCCGCGCCGCCGGTGAGCAGCTCGGCGCCCTCTTCCTGGGCGATCTTCAGGTACGAGAGGATCTTGTCGTATTGCTGCTCGGACGCCTGGGCGCCGACCATGGTTTCGGTGTCCAGCGGGTTGCCGCGCTTGATTTTGACGATCTTCTTCATCACCACTTTCATGAAGTCGTCGTAGATCGACTCCTGCACCAGCGCTCGCGATGGACAGGTGCAGACTTCGCCTTGGTTGAAGAACGCCAGCACCAAACCTTCGGCGGCCTTCTCGATGAACTGCGGCTCGGCTTGCATGATGTCTTCGAAGAAAATGTTCGGCGACTTGCCGCCCAGTTCGACAGTGCTCGGAATGATGTTCTCGGCCGCGCATTTCATGATGTGCGCGCCTATCGGGGTGGAACCGGTGAAGGCGATCTTGGCGATGCGCTTGCTGGTGGCCAGCGCCTCCCCCGCTTCGCGACCGAAACCCTGGACGATGTTCAGCACACCGGCCGGCAGCAAATCGGCGATCAGCTCGGCGAAGACCATGATCGACAGCGGCGTCTGCTCGGCGGGTTTAAGTACCACGCAGTTACCGGCGGCCAGGGCCGGCGCGAGTTTCCAGGCGGCCATCAGCAGCGGGAAGTTCCACGGAATGATCTGTCCGACCACGCCCAGCGGCTCGTGGAAGTGATAGGCCGTGGTCAGCTCGTTGATCTCGGCGGCACCGCCCTCTTGAGCGCGGATGCAACCGGCGAAGTAACGGAAATGGTCGGCGGCCAGCGGCACGTCGGCGTTCAGGGTTTCGCGCACGGCTTTGCCGTTATCCCAGGTTTCGGTGACGGCGAGGATTTCCAGATTCTGCTCGATGCGGTCGGCAATTTTCAGCAGCACCAGGGAGCGGTCTTGCGCGGAGGTCTTGCCCCAGGCATCGGCGGCGGCATGGGCGGCATCGAGGGCTTTTTCAATGTCGGCAGCGCTGGACCGAGGGAACTCGGCGATCACTTCACCGTTGACCGGCGAAGAATTAGTGAAGTACTCACCATTGACCGGGGCGACGAACTCGCCGCCGATGAAATTGCCGTAGCGCGGTTTAAACGTAACGACGGCGCCAGGTGTACCAGGTTGTGCGTAGATCATGGTGGGCCTCTGTCTGGGTCGATGCCTGTCGGGCAAACAGGCGATGAACCGATAGTAGAGAGCCCCGCGCGTCAGACGAATGCGCCGTTGGCAGGAGGACTCTCGTTATTTGGTAGTAGATTTGCCCACATCTACCTGTGGCAAATCTCCCTGTGGGAGCGAGCCTGCTCGCGAAGGGGCCAGCACATTCACTAGAGATGTTGGCTGACAGATCGCTTTCGCGAGCAGGCTCGCTCCCACAGGGTTATGCGGTGAGTTAATGCTTGGCGACCAGGTCTTTCGGCAGCTTGAAGGTCCAGAGCATGCCGCCCTGGTTGAAGTCCTTGATGCGCTTGGCCACTTCGCCGCCCCACAGCGGAACAGCACCACCCCAACCGGACAGCACCGAGACGTACTGTTCGCCGTCCATTTCCCAGGTCACAGGCGAGCCGAGTACGCCGGAGCCGGTCTGGAATTCCCAGACTTTCTCGCCGGTCTTGGCATTGAACGCCTGCAGGAAACCTTCCGGCGTACCGGTGAACACCAGGTTGCCCTTGGTGGTCAGCACGCCGCCCCACAGCGGCGCGAAGTTCTTGTGGCGCCAGACTTCCTTGCCGGTTTTCGGGTCTATGGCGCGCAGCACGCCGATGTAGTCTTCATTCAACGGTTTGATGGTGAAACCGGCGCCGAGGAACGCCGCGCCTTTTTTGTAGGCGATGCCTTCGTTCCAGATGTCCATGCCCCATTCGTTGGACGGCACATAGAACAATCCGGTGTCCTTGTTGTAGGCCATCGGCATCCAGTTTTTCGCGCCGAGGAATGCCGGCGCTACGAACACCGAACTGCCTTTGGCTTCGGTGCCTGGCGCACCTGGGCGGCTGGCTTCGTTGTAGATCGGCCGGCCCTCTTTATCCAGGCCGGTGGCCCAGGTGATTTTGTCCACGAACGGGAAACCGCGAATGAATTTGCCGTTGGTGCGATCCAGCACGTAGAAAAAGCCGTTACGGTCAGCGGTCGCGGCGGCTTTGATCTCTTTGCCGCCTTCGGTGTAATTGAACGAGACCAGCTCGTTTACGCCGTCATAGTCCCAGCCGTCGTGAGGCGTGCTCTGGAAGTGCCATTTGATGGTGCCGTCGTCCGGGTTGAGCGCCAGGCGCGACGAGGAGTAGAGGTTATCGCCAGGACGCAGGTGCGAGTTCCACGGCGCCGGGTTGCCGGTGCCGAACAGCAGCAGATTGGTTTCAGGGTCGTAGTAACCGCCGAGCCAAGGCGCCGCGCCGCCGGTTTTCCAGAGATCGCCTGGCCAGGTCTTGCCGGCTTCACCGCCGGAGATGCCGTTCTCTACCGCTTTGCCGTCCTTGTAGGTGTAGCCCATGTGGCCTTCGACGGTTGGACGGGTCCACAGCAGGTTGCCGTTTTTCGGGTCGTAGGCTTCGATTTTGCCAACCACCCCGAACTCGCCGCCGGCGACACCGGTAATCAGTTTGCCGTTGATCACCAGCGGCGCGGCGCTGATGGAATAGCCTTCCTTGTGGTCGGCGACTTTCTTGCTCCAGACGACTTTGCCGGTGTCTTTGTTCAGGGCCACGAGCTTGGCGTCGAGGGTGCCGAAGAACACCAGGTCGCCGTACAGCGCGACACCACGGTTGATCACGTCGCAGCAGGGACGGATGTCATCGGGCAGTCGCGCATCGTATTGCCAGAGTTTTTTGCCGGTCCGCGCATCCACCGCAAACACCCGCGAATAGGAACCGGTCATGTACATGACGCCGTCCTTGATCATCGGCTGTGCTTGCTGACCGCGTTGTTTTTCACCGCCGAAGGAGAATGCCCAGACCGGCCGCAACTCCTTCACGTTGTTGACGTTGAGCGTGTCCAGCGGACTGTAGCGTTGACCCTGGACGCCCAGACCGTTGGTGACGATCTGCTCCGGGTTCTTGGGGTCCTGGAGAATGTCTTGATCGGTGACGCCGGCCAATGCCGAGCCAGACAACAG
This sequence comes from Pseudomonas sp. PMCC200344, assembly GCF_030053095.1. Classification (NCBI taxonomy): domain Bacteria; kingdom Pseudomonadati; phylum Pseudomonadota; class Gammaproteobacteria; order Pseudomonadales; family Pseudomonadaceae; genus Pseudomonas; species Pseudomonas sp. PMCC200344. The sequence goes on from NZ_CP125618.1 coordinate 3,234,373, forward strand.
CATGGCACTGAGCAGCACACTCAAGACGAAGGGTTGGCGACGTGCGGGTTGGGTCATGACGGCTACCTCTGCGGTTTTTTTATACCCGGGAAATTTTCCCGGTCTGGTGCAGATTCTTGGGCGCCGCCGCCCTTGGAACAATTGCCCGCTGTGCTGAGATTGCTAGTTCCTTAGTACCGGGTCGGATGAGATGGACACCGAAATTCGTGATCGACACTGACCTAATGTGGGAGCAACTGTCTTGATGATCGTTATTTTGAAGGCATATTGATAGACAGCTGAATTCCCACAGCTTTACGCCATGCGATGCCCTCAGGCAGCACCACCGATCCAGGTGCTGCGCTTTGAACATGATCAACATGGCGAAGCCCTCGAAAAGCTGCTCGCGCTGACCAACAACATCACCCCGCCGCCCGATGCCTGTAACACCTGGCGGGCCCTTTATCGTGGGCTGCTGGAGTTTCGTGATGACCTGATGCAACACATCCATCTGGAAAACAACGTGTTGTTCATTAACGCCTGAACCCTCGCCATTGATTGATTGCCGGTCAGACCCAACCCGCGCCAGCCAACCGGTTGACGCGGGTTTTGTCTGTTTGGGACGGCGTGCGATCACCCGTGCCAATAGAACATGGCCTTGGCCAGGATCACGATCAACACCATGTGCCCGAGGATGCTGCGGCGAATCCATCTGGCACGGGTCGCGGTCAGTCGTGCGCTTTTCAGCCAATACGCCAGCAGGAAGTAATGGCCGATGATGCTCAGGGCCAGGACGATCTTCAGGCTCAGTAACGTGCCAAAGCTGCTGGCCAGCGGCTGACTCAATACGCCACGGTGTTGCCACGCCAGGCTGATGCCGGCGCCATACAACAGCAACACCACGCCATGTAGCACCTTGCGCGAACGCACCGCGATCGCTTGATCTGCGGTCGTTTGCGCGGTACCCGCCAACTGCTGGCGGGCGCGGTGCCAGATCACCACTTCAAAAAACAGCGTGCCGATAAAGGCAATCGCCGCCAGCAAGTGGGTGACCAGCAAAAAGGGATATAGCACCGGCAGCCTCCATCAGTTCACTTGCTTAGCCCGGATGACCGTCCACCCGGGCCCGCAGCAGCATCGGCCCATAGCGCCAGGCGTACAGCGCAAACGCCAGCGCCCAACACACACCGGCCAGCCACAACGCAGGCAGGGGAAAGAACAGGATCAACACGACCCGGCTCAGACACGCCAGGTTGAGCAAAATGAACGCCAGGGTCATGCCCGATGGCGGCTCCAGCGCGCGGCCGGTATGCCCCAGGCTGACCCGCGCGATCATCGCCAACACCAGGCCGCCCATCGCGCCGATCGTCAGGCAATGCACCGCCAGACTCGGGTTAATCGGCGCACCGAAATGCCACAGCGCCATTGCGAGACAGGCCACCGCCAACCAGGCATACGCCAGGTACAACGACCACAGCAACGGCACGCGCCAGAGGGCGCGATCATGCCAGCGAACCAGACGCACCAGATGCCCAGCGGCCAACACGGCGAACAACAGGCCCACCCAGAGATTGGGGTCAAGCGCAGGTCCGGCGGCATACAACAACGCCACCAGCGGTGAGCCAATCAGCAGCAGCCAATCCAGCCACGGCCAAGGGGTAACGCCATCGACCTTGCCGAGGCCGCGCTGGATGAAGAACGGAATGACGCGCCCGCCGATCAAGCCCATCATCGCCGCCACCAGCCAGAGGCCGGTCAGCACGCCTTGACGCTGCCAGCCTTCATGACCTTCGACCAGGCCGTACAAGGACAACCCGTCGGCCGCCGCTAACAACAGCAGCACCACCGCAATCGGGTAGTTACGTTTCTGCCGCACCTTCCACAAGGTGAACCCCATGAGCGCGGCCACCGCCAGCGGGAACGCCAATTCCAGCACCGCGAGCACCGGCCACGGCGCATTGACCAGCCAGGCCACGCGCGCCAACAACCACAGCAACGCCAGCGCGGCCAGTGGTCGCCCGCTGAGGCCGGGGCGACCGGTCCAGGTTTGCACGGCCGTCAGCAGAAAACCCGCGATGATCGCCAAGCCGAACCCGAACAGCAATTCGTGTCGATGCCAGCCCAGCCAGCCACCCGCCGGCTGCCAGGCGGAAAGTGCACCACTGAAGGCAGCGAGCCAGAGCGGAATGGCCAGCACCGCCAACAGGCAGCCGGCGAGGAAAAACGGCCGAAAGGCCAAACGTAACAGCGGCGCGATGGCCATCGCTTTACGGCGGTCGAGCACTTGCATAGAGCCACTCCTTTACCTTGCTGCTGACCTGACGCTAACCCACACGCGTCGAAGTAAGTCCGGGGGCAATAATCGGGTATTGGCGATCAATTGCCTTTGTCGCAGATCAAGTTTGCAAGGGGCGTGCCCCGATGCCGATCTGCGCCGGTAGCAAGCCTCGCGTGCCGCCAATGAAATCCATTCAGGGTACAAATGACCCTATAAGGGTTATTTAAACCCTAAACCTCGTGGTCATTTCTACCCTCTTGTCTGACAACCCCAATAAACAAGGGCCTCCAGGCATGGCCCGCGTTTTGCTCAAGCCTCTAGCATTCAAGAAACCTTTGATCCCTCTCGATCCCCAGGAGCCGTCATGAAAAAAGTCATCCAGCCACTCGCCTGGTTTGTGGTGTTGACCTCGGTTCTGGCGTTGGCCAGCGGCGTCTCTCTAGGCCTCGTTTGACTTAATCGCCATCCCCTCTTCAATCCTCAGGATGAATTCTTATGGTGCTTCATCGCGTCCATCACCAGATTCTGCGCAGTCATCACTTGTTCGAGCCGTTGAACGAAGAACAGCTGGATGAATTGATGAGTACCAGCCACTTGTTGAGCATCGACAAAGGCGAACCGTTGTTCCGCCAGGGCGAGCCGGCAGACTCGTTCTATTTCGTGATTGCCGGCGCGGTGAAAATCTACCGCCTGACACCGGATGGGCAGGAGAAAGTGTTTGAGGTGATCAGCGATCGGCAAACCTTCGCCGAGGCGATGATGCTGATGGACACCCCGAACTATGTGGCTTCGGCCGAAGCGATCTGCCCGACTCAGCTCTACCGGTTATCCAACAACACCTACATGCGCTTGCTGCAGAGCAATAGCCGGCTGACCTTTGCGCTGCTCGGCAAGCTCTGCGTTCGCCTGCACCAACGGGTCAACGAAATCGAAACCCTGTCCCTGAAAAACGCCACCCACCGGGTCGTGCGCTATCTGCTGACGCAACTGGTGCGCCAGCAAACCGTTGACAGCCAATTCGAGCTGCCGATGGCCAAGCAATTGATTGCCGGGCATCTGTCGATCCAGCCGGAAACCTTTTCGCGGATCATCCGTCGCCTGATCGATGAAAACATCATCACCCAGGACGGCCGCCAGATCGCCATTCTCGATCGTCTGCGTCTGGAACAGTTCGAGTGAGTGCCGTGCCCGTCTGTTTGTATTGCCAACACGTAAACCCCGCACGAGCAACCGAGTGCCGTCAATGCGGCATGCCCCTGCCGGCATTCGCCGCACAGGCGGGGGAACGCCGGCTGCGCCGATTCATGTGGTTCTGCATCGGCCTGACGATCTTCTGCGTGACAATGTTTTTCTGGCTGCCACGCAGCATCTCTTGAAGAGCACACATACCGCTTGTAGCAGCTGTCGAGCCTGCGAGGCTGCGTTCGGCTGCGCAGCAGTCGTAAATCCGGAGTCCCCTTTTTACCTGACACACTGCGGCGACCGGTTTACGACTGCTTCGCAGCCGAACGCAGCCTTCGGCAGCTGCTACATGGACCCAGGTGGCCAAGGAGATCACGGCTGCGTCAACTGGCGATACAATTGCGGCAAGCGCAGGGGTAATTGCTCGGGCTGGCGGATCAAGGTGTAGCCATTGGCACCGAACATGTAAGGCAGGTAATCCCCGGCCTCGCGATCAATCGTGATACAGAACGGCGTCAACCCCTGACGCCGCGCCTGCAGCACCGCTTCGCGGGTGTCTTCAACACCGTAACGCCCCTCATACAGGTCCAGATCATTCGGTTTGCCATCCGTCAGCAGCAGCAACAGTTTGCTGCGTCGTTTGCTCTTGCCCAGCAGTTGGGTGGCGTGGCGGATGGCGGCGCCCATGCGGGTGTAATAACCCGGTTTGAGCCCTTGAATGCGACCGCGGGTGTTGTCGTCATAGCGCTGGGTGAAGGACTTGAGTTCCTGCATCCGCACTTGATGACGACGCAGCGAGGAAAACCCGTACAGGGCGAAATCATCACCGAGCACCGACAGGGTTTCGCCGAACAGCAGCAAGCTGTCGCGGATTACATCGATCACCCGATGCTCATCATTCAAATGTGCGTCGGTGGACATCGACACATCGGCCAGCAACAGGCACGCCAGGTCGCGGCGCGTCTGGCGTTGTTCCATGAACAGACCTCGTTCCGCACATTGGCCATGCTCGCGTTCAACGTGAAAATCCAGCCAGGCCTGCATGTCCAGTTCAGACCCTTGAGGTTGCTGGCGTAACCATTGACGGTCATTGCGCAGGTGTTCGAACTGACGGCGCAGGCGGTGCGCCGAGGCCTTCAGCCGTGGCGGCAGTGGCTGCGACTCGCAGTCGCGGGGCACCATCATTTGCAGATTGACGAAGGCGTCCTGCATTTGCTGTTTGCGATAGTCCCACTCCGGCAACTTGATGCCTTCGCCCAACGGAATATCGTCGACATCGGCGGGCGGCAAATCCAGGTGCAGCTTGAGGCCGCCGCCCTTGCGCAGACGGGTGCGCGACAGGCTCAACTCGTCGAGGTCCTCGGCGACTCTGGCCGCGTCAGGGTTTTCGCTGTCGTCCGACCAGCGATCCAGGTCGACGTGTTCGGTCCAGCTAAACAGGTTCTCCAGGCGCACGATCAACAACCCGCCGTCGCGGCTGCCTTCATCGATTCGCTTGGCGCGTTTGCTCCCGCCTTTCTGCTCACCGGGCGGGGTCGTCAGCGATTCTTCCGACTCGTCACCGAGGTCGGCCGCCTGCGGGCTCGCGAGGTTTTGCGGCGGGTACAACCACAGCGGCAGCGGCCATGCGGCCCGTTCGCTGCGGGGAAAGTGTTCGACACTGCCGGGCTCGCGCAACGCCTGGCATAACGCCCGTTCCAGGGCCGCTTCGCCGGGGTTCAATGTTGCCGGATCCGGGCGCAATTGCAGATGGGCATCGACCAAACGTTTATACCGGGCACGCAACGCGGGATAGCGCCGCAACAGCTGTTGCGTCCAGCGTTGATTGTCCCGACCCCAGTGCCGCATCTGCCCGGCCTGGGCCGCCAGCAATGCGAGCCAACGATAGAGTTCCTCGTTCAGTGCGACTTCAGGGAACACCGCCAGGCTCGACGGCAGACGAAGGTTCGTCTCGTCGCACCACGCCAAGGGCACTTGCTTGCAGGTGCCGGCGATCTGCTGCAGCACGTTGCGTCGCAACAACAGATCGCGGTCGCTGGCGGCTTCCACGCCGACGCCATTGGCGCCACCCATGGCGCGAAACAACAACGCCAGCGGTCGCTGCTGGTGGATCAGTTCGACCCGGGCCTCGGGAAAGTCCGGGCTGGCCCGACGGGTGATAAAGCGATGCCAGACACTACCGACCCACTCTTCCAGTTCGACGGTAAAGGCCATGGTTTTTTTCCTCTGAAAACCAATGTGAAACGGCCCGCTTTACCAGCCGGGCCGTCCTCCTTCAGGTGGTTATTGACTCACGAACGAACAGCGGAGGCGGCAGTCGCAGTGATCCCCACTGGCACCCGCCGCTTGAAGCTGGACAGGTAGCAGAGCAGCCCTGCGAAGAAACCGAGACCGGCGCCCAGACGAGCCCAGAACAGCACTTGCAGGTGATCGACAGTGGCCATGAACGGTAACGCGACGCCATCCACCGGCCAGCGTTGCAGGTAGATCTGCACGACACCGGCAGCGGTGAGCAGCAGCGTGATCATTACCATCGACAGGGTCATCAACCAAAAGCCCCAGATCTCGAGTTGCTGCGAACGCTCGTCCGCTGCTTCGCCGAGCCCGCGCAGTTTCGGCATGGCATAGCTGATCAAGGTCATCACGATCATCGCGTAAGCACCGTAGAAGGCCAGGTGACCGTGAGCCGCCGTTAACTGCGAACCATGGGTGTAGAAGTTGACCGGTGCCAGGGTATGCAGGAAACCCCAGACGCCAGCGCCGAAGAACGCGGTGACCGTGGTGCCCTTGGCCCACAGCGTGGCCGCGCGGTTGGGGTGGTCCCGCCGACGGTTCTTGACCATGCTGAAGGCGAATATCACCATCGCCAGGAAGGGTAGCGGCTCGAGTGCCGAGAAGATTGAACCGACCCACAACCAGACCTCAGGTGCACCGATCCAGAAGAAGTGGTGACCGGTACCGATGATCCCCGTTATTAGCGCCATGGCGATGATCACATAAAGCCATTTCTCCACGACCTCCCGGTCCACACCGGTGATCTTGATCAGGACGAAGGCAAGCATCGAACCCATGATCAGTTCCCACACGCCTTCTACCCAAAGATGCACCACCCACCACCAGTAGAACTTGTCGCGGGCCAGGTTGCCGGGGTTATAGAAGGAGAACAGGAAGAACACCGCGAGCCCGATCAGCCCGGTCATCATGACCATGCTGACGGTGGTCTTGCGCCCTTTGAGCAAGGTCATGCCGATGTTGTAGAGAAAGCCCAGGCAGACCACCACAATGCCCATCTTGGAGATGGTCGGCTGCTCCAGGAACTCCCGACCCATGGTCGGCAGCAGCTCGTTGTGGGTCAGCTTGGCCAGGCCGGCATAAGGCACCAGCAGGTAACCGAGGATCGTCAGCACGCCAGCGGCGGCGAATACCCAGAACAGGATGATCGCCAGCTTCGGACTGTGCAGTTCGCGGTCGGCCTCTTCCGGAATCAGGTAGTAGGCAGCCCCCATGAAGCCGAACAATATCCAGACGATCAGCAGGTTGGTGTGCACCATCCGCGCTACGTTGAAGGGGATGATCGGAAAGAGAAAGTCCCCTACCACGTATTGCAGGCCCATGATCAAACCGAACAGTATCTGACCGAGAAACAGCATCAGAGCAAACACGAAGTACGGTTTGGCCACGGATTGCGAGGCGAATTTCAGATGCGGATTAGCAATGCTCATCGCTTAGCCCTCCTTGTTTGGCGGCCAGCCATTGGTGTTGATTTTCGAGCTCCATTTGAGGAACTCGGCGATGTCATCCACCTCCTGGTCACTCAACTTGAACTGCGGCATCGCGCGTCGGCCTGGTACGCCCAATGGCTGCATTTTCATCCAGGCATGCAGGAAGGGTTTGAAGCCCGCCTCCCCGCCGCGCCGCTGGAACACGTTGCCCAGCTCAGGCGCGAAGTAGGCGCCCTCACCCAACAACGTGTGGCAGCCGATGCAGTTGTTTTGCTCCCAGACCAACTTGCCCCGCTCCACTGATTCGGTTAACAGCGCTTCATTGCTGCGCTCTGGAAAGGTCTGTTCCGTGTGATAGGTCAAGGCCAGGAATATCAGGAAGAAGAAGATGCTTCCCCCAAAGTAAATATTCCTGGCCATGCCTTTGGTGAAGGTGTCTGACATGGTCGCTTCCTCTTTGCTAGGCCCGTCCATCATAGGAAGCGAAGGGTTGAAACCTGCTTGATGGCGATCAAGAAAGTCAGATGGTTTCGGTCGGGTATTACACGTGAGCCGAACTCGGTCCATGTAGCAGCTGGCGAAGCCTGCGTTCGGCTGCGAAGCAGTCGTGAAATCAGGCAATGCGGTCCGTCAGTTACACCGTGCATTCAGGGTTTGCGACTGCTGCGCAGCCGAACGCAGGCTTCGCCAGCTGCTACATGGATTGGTTAACGGAACAAAATCAGCGTCAGACCCACAATGGCGGCCAACACCAGCGCCCAGCTCAACATCAAGCGCCGCCACAGTCGTGGTGCGTGGCGCATCTCCATGAAGCCGTCGGTGATCAGCCACGCCTTGCCAACCGCCACCAGCAAAATGGCAATCGACAGCAACCACGTCGCACCGGCTTGGGCCAGCACCACGGTGCAGACGCTTAACGTGGCGAGCGCCGCCCAACAGACGAGCAAAACCCTGGAAACAGTCATGAGAACCTCGTCAACTCAGCACGTAGACCAGCGGAAAAAGCATGACCCAGATCAGATCGACCATGTGCCAATACAGCACGCCGGATTCAAACCCGCTGCGCGTGTTGGCGTCGTACAAGCCACGGCGACAGCGCTCGGCCAGCCATCCGAGAATGACCATGCCAAGTACTACGTGGAGAAAATGAAAACCGGTGAGAATCCAGTACAACGTGAAAAACGTGTTGTGCTCCATGCCCAGCCCCGAGGCCAGCAAGTGCCGGTATTCCGTGAGTTTCAGCACCACGTAGACACTGGCGGCGAGCAATGCCATCAGCAGGAAGACGGCGCCGTGACGGGATCGTGAGCGCCTGACGTGCTCCTGCGCCAGCGCGGCGAACAGCCCCGCGGTGAGCAGGCTCAGGGTCATCGCCAGCCCGGTGGAGGTGTTCAGCAATAGACGGCTTTCGCTGAACATCTGCGGTTTGAGCGCCTGGGTCACGGCGAACGTCAGGATCAGGATGGCAAACACCGATAGCTCGGCCAGAATGAAAAACCACATCGCCAGATCGCCCGGCAAGTGGCGTTGCGAAACGCCCGTTGACTCAGCCGAAGTGGACATCAACCACGTCCATCAGCGCGGCAACGGTCAGCGGATCATCGCTCAGCGGCTCGGCCAGGCAGGCCATGCACGCCTCACGCGGGCTCATGCCGGAGCGGATCATGCGCGCGGTAAAAATCAGCAGCCGCGTTGAGGCGACCTCTTCCAGATCATGTTGATCGAGCCGGCGCAGTGCCTGCCCCAGCCGCACCACTTGCGCCGCCAGCGCGTTGTCCACCTGAGCCTCGCGGGCAACGATGCGTTCCTCATCGACCACCGGCGGATAGCCGAAACGCATCGCCACGAAGCGTTGGCGGGTGCTGGGTTTCATGCCTTTGAGCAGATTCTGGTAGCCGGGGTTGTAAGACACCACGAGCATGAAGGACGGCGGCGCCTTCAGCACTTCGCCGGTGCGTTCCAGGAACAACTCCCGACGATCATCGGCCAGCGGATGCAGTACGACCACTGTGTCCTGACGTGCCTCGACCACTTCGTCGAGGTAACAGATGCCGCCTTCGCGCACCGCGCGGGTCAGCGGTCCGTCCTGCCACCAGGTGCCCTGGGCACCGATCAGATGGCGACCGATCAGGTCGGCCGCGCTCAAATCATCGTGGCAAGCCACGGTGTACAGCGGCAGTTTCAGTCGATGGGCCATGTGCTGGACAAAACGGGTTTTGCCGCACCCCGTCGGGCCTTTGATCAGCACCGGCATGCCGTGTCGCCAGGCTTGCTCGAACAGCGCCTCCTCATTATTGAGCGGTTGGTAGAAGGGTTCGACCTTGTGTTCGCAAGACTGGATACGGTCCATGGGCTGCCTGTTCCAAACGCGGATTCAAGCAACACGCTACGGGCCCCTGCGACAACCTGGCAAGTGACATGACCGGCAAACTTGATCGTCGTCAAGCGAGCATTGGCCTGCTCGGGCATAGCCTTGCACGGCACTAAGAACCTGCGTTCTGCGCTGCCGTTTCAGCACATCGCAAAGGTCTTGCCTGAGGAGAAATGGAATGCTGATCAGCAATAGAAAAACGTTTGCTCTGACCCTTACCACGCTGTGTTCGGCACTGGCCCTGGCGGTGAGTCATGCCGCCAGCGCCGAGGAGCCCGCCGCTGCTGCGGCCACCCCGCCCATGGTCAAAACCGCTGGTGCTCCCGACATGAGCCAGGCCGAGTTCGACACATCAAAGGAAATCTACTTCCAGCGCTGCGCAGGCTGCCACGGTGTGCTGCGCAAAGGGGCGACGGGCAAACCACTGACGCCGGACATCACCCAGTCTCGCGGGCAACCATTCCTGGAGGCCTTGATTACCTATGGCTCGCCGGCGGGCATGCCGAACTGGGGGACGTCCAATGCGCTGACCAAGGATCAGATCACGGTCATGGCCAAGTTCATTCAGCACACGCCGCCGACGCCGCCGGAATGGGGCATGGCCGAGACGCTGAAAACCTGGAAAGTGTTGGTCAAACCCGAGGACCGTCCGAAGAAGCAGCTGAGCAAACTCAACTTGCCGAACCTGTTTTCGGTGACATTGCGCGATGACGGCAAGATTGCCCTGATCGACGGTGACAGCAAGAAGATCGTCAAACTCATCGAGACCGGTTATGCCGTGCACATCTCACGGATCTCTGCCTCAGGTCGCTACCTGCTGGTGATTGGTCGAGACGCGCGGATCGACATGATCGACCTGTGGCCGGTCGAGCCGACCAAGGTCGCCGAAGTCAAAGTGGGCATCGAGGCACGCTCGGTCGAGACCTCCAAGTTCAAGGGCTACGAAGACAAATACACCATCGCCGGTTCTTATTGGCCGCCGCAATTCACCATCATGGATGGCGAAACCCTGGAGCCGAAACAGATCGTTTCGACCCGCGGCATGACCGTCGACAAACAGGAATATCACCCGGAACCCCGGGTCGCGGCGATCATCGCCTCCCACGAATGGCCGGAGTTCATCGTCAACGTCAAGGAAACCGGCAAGGTCATGCTGGTCAATTACCAGGACATCAAAAACCTCACCGTCACCTACATCGACGCCGCGCCCTTCCTGCATGACGGCGGTTGGGACAGCACGCACCGCTACTTCATGACCGCCGCCAACAACTCCAACAAGGTCGCCGTGATCGACTCCAAAGAGCGCAAGTTGACCGCACTGGTGGACGTCGGCAAAACCCCTCACCCGGGTCGCGGTGCCAACTTCAACCACCCGACTTACGGGCCGGTTTGGGCCACCAGCCACCTGGGTGATGACGGCATCTCGTTGATCGGCACCGACCCGACCAAACACCCGCAATACGCCTGGAAGCAGGTCGCCTCACTCAAGGGCCAGGGCGGCGGATCACTGTTTATCAAAACCCATCCCAACTCTCGCCACCTGTACGTCGACACCACCCTCAACCCTGACACCAAGCTGAGTCAGTCGGTGGCGGTGTTCAACCTCGACAAGCTCGACGCCGGCTACACCGTGCTGCCCATCGCTGAATACGCCGGCATCAAGCAAGGCGCCATGCGTGTCGTGCAACCGGAATACAACAAGGCCGGTGATGAAGTCTGGTTCTCCGTGTGGAGCGGCCAGGCAGACGAGTCGGCGCTGGTGGTGATCGACGACAAAACACTGAAGCTCAAGTCAGTCATCAAGGACAAACGACTGATCACACCCACCGGGAAGTTCAACGTCTACAACACCCAACACGACATCTATTGAGCTCCATCAATGCAAGGAACCACCATGAAAAATACTCTGTTTTCACTGTTCGCCCTGACCGCTGCGCTGAGCGTGCAGCCGGCCATGGCCGAGGACGGGCTGGAGCTGTTCAAGAGCAAACCCTGCGCAGCCTGTCATTCCATCGACACCAAGATTGTCGGCCCGGCGCTCAAGGATGTAGCGGCCAAGAACGCTGGCGTACCCGGGGCCGTGGACACCCTGGCCGGTCGCATCAAGAACGGCACACAAGGCAATTGGGGCCCGATGCCAATGCCGGCCAACCCGGTAACGGATGAAGAAGCAAAAATTCTCGCGACCTGGGTACTGACACTCAAATAACTGCCTGGAGGGCGTCATGATGATTTATCGACACGCTGTGATTCTGGCGGCCCTCCTCCTCATTTGCGCAACTGCGGTTGCGGCGCCGGACGCCAAGCGTCAGGCACAACTCGAACACCTGCTGACCCAGGACTGCGGCGCCTGCCATGGGCTGCACCTGACTGGTGGGCTGGGTCCCGAACTGACGCGCGCAGCGCTGGCCGGTAAGTCCAGGGACAGCCTGATTGCCACCGTCACCCAAGGTCGGCCCGGCACCGCCATGCCCGGTTGGGCTCCGTTGCTCAGCCCCGGCGACATTCGTTGGCTGGTCGATCTTCTTCTCCAGGGATATCCCGCACCATGATCCGTTCCATCCTGCTGTCAGCGGCGACCGGGCTGTTGTTGTCCGCTTGCGTTCAGCCACCGTTGCGTGGCACCGGCGATCTGGGCGTGGTGGTGGAGCGCGCCACCGGTAGCGTACAAATCATCGAAAGCGACACCCACACCGCGCTGGCCCGACTCGAAGGTTTCGGCGACCTGTCCCATGCGTCTGTGGTGTTCTCACGCGACCAGCGCTACGCCTATGTGTTCGGGCGCGACGGCGGGTTGAGCAAAATCGATTTGCTGACCCGGCGTATCGACCATCGTGTGATCCAGGGCGGGAACAGCATTGGCGGCGCTATCAGTCAGGATGGCAAGTTGATCGCGGTGTCCAACTACGTGCCCGGCGGGGTCAAGGTCTTCGATGCCGCAACCCTGCAACTGGTGGCCGATATTCCGGCCACGCCCTTGGCCGATGGCAGCAAGCGCTCCCGGGTGGTCGGCCTGGTCGACGCACCGGGGCAACGTTTTGTCTTCAGCCTGTTCGATACCGGGGAGATCTGGACCGCCGATTTCAGTCAGGGCAGCACACCACAGATCAGTCGTTTCCCCGACGTCGGCCAGCAACCCTACGACGCCCTGATCACCCCTGATGGACGCTACTACATGGCCGGCCTGTTCGGTGAAGACGGCATGGCCCAACTCGACCTCTGGCATCCAGAACGCGGCGTGCAGCGGGTACTCGGCGATTACGGACGAGGCCAGGCGAAACTCCCCGTCTACAAGATGCCGCACCTGGAAGGCTGGGCCGTCGCCGATCACCAGGCCTTTGTGCCCGCCGTTGGCCGTCATCAAGTGTTGGTGATGGATTCACGCACCTGGCAGCAGACCGCTGTGATTCCGGTCGCCGGTCAGCCGGTGTTCGTCACGTCGCGCCCGGACGGTCGACAGCTATGGGTCAATTTCGCCTACCCGGACAATGATCGGGTTCAGGTCATCGACACCGAAACCCATGCAGTGGTCGCGGATCTGAAGCCGGGGCCGGCGGTGCTGCACATGGAGTTCACCGCGCGCGGTGACCAACTGTGGCTGTCGTTACGCGACGGTGATCAGGTTCAGGTCTGGGATCCGTACAGTCTGAAGCTGCTGAGCACCCTGCCGGCCTCCGCGCCGAGCGGGATCTTCTTCAGCAGCCGCGCGCAGAAAATGGGGTATTGAAATGAACCTTGAGCTGCTCAGTCGCCAACTCATCAACCGCTTCCAGCACGGTATGCCGCTGTGCCCGGCACCGTATAAGGAGATGGCGCGGATTCTCGGTTGCCGCGAATCGCAAGTGATGGCCTGCCTGGAAGAAATGGATCAGGCCGGCACCCTCTCACGCATCGGCCCGGTGTTCGAACACAGCCGCGCCGGGGCCAGCACCCTCGCCGCCCTCGCCGTACCCGCCGAACGCCTGCAACAGGTTGCCGATCGCGTCAGTCAGTACCCCGAGGTCAATCACAACTACGCACGGGAGCATTTCTACAACCTGTGGTTTGTGCTGACCGGCCCTGATCGCCAACACATCGACCGTGTGCTCAAAGAGCTTGAAGACGACACCGGCCTCATGCCGCTGGACCTGCCGATGTTGACCGCCTACCGCATCGACCTGGGCTTTGCCCTGGGAGAACACTCATGACACCTGGATTGAGCCCCAAACAAGCGCTGTCGCTGCGCCGGCACCTCGAAGGTGGGTTGCCGCTGGTATCGCGCCCGTATCAGGCCCTTGCCGAACGGATTAAGACTGACGAAGCCCAGGTGCTCGAGCAAATGCGTCAGTGGAGCGAGCAAGGGCTGTTTCGCCGCGTTGGCCTGGTGCTGCACCATCGCGCGCTGGGCTTTACCGCCAACGCCATGCTCGTGCTGGATATTCCTGATGCGCTGATCGACGAAGTTGGCCAGCGCCTGGGGCGAGCGCCCGGCATTAACCTTTGCTATCAACGGCCCCGGCGTTTGCCACAGTGGCGGTACAACCTGTTCTGCATGGTCCACGGCCGTCAACGTGACCAGGTGGAGGCGCAGATCCAGGCGTTGCTGGAAGACCATCTGCTGAGCGACCTGCCCCATCAACTGCTGTTCAGCACCCAGGTCTTCAAGCAGTGCGGCGGACGCTTTGCGCCCTCGCGAACCGGCGCACCCACCCATGGATGACCTCGACCGCCGACTGATCAACCGATTGCAGTTGGGCTTGCCGCTGGTGCGCCACCCCTGGCAGGCATTGGCTGTCGAACTGCAGAGCAGCAGCACTGAACTGCTCGACCGACTGCATGCCCTGCTCGATGACGGCGTGCTCACACGCTTCGGCCCGATGTTTGACATCGAACGGCTGGGCGGCGCCTTCACCCTCGCCGCACTGGCGGTGCCGGAAGAACGTTTCGACGACGTCGCCGAGCAACTGCATGGCATGCCGGAAGTGGCGCACAACTACCGACGCGAACACGCCTGGAACATGTGGTTCGTGCTCGGCTGCGCGACCGAACACGCCATCACCGAGACGCTGCAGCGCATCGAAACCCTGACCGGCCTGCCGCTGCTCAACCTGCCCAAAGAGGAGACCTACCATGTCGGTCTGTATTTCCCGGTCTGAAGACACCCTCGCCCAGCGGCTGATCGCGTTGACTCAGGCCGGTCTGCCGTTGCTGGACGACCCGTGGGCCTGGCTCGCCGAACAGCTGGAACTGAGCATCGAATCCACCCTGGATCTGCTCAAGCGATTGCAGGCCGAGGGCGCGATTCGGCGTATCGCCGCCGTACCCAACCACTACCGATTGGGCTATCGCCACAACGGCATGACGGTCTGGGATGTGCGCGACACCGACATGCCGCGCCTCGGTGCGCTGATCGGCGCGCAACCCTTCGTCAGCCACTGCTATCGTCGTCCGCGCCGAACCGACTGGCGTTACAACCTGTTCGCCATGGTTCATGGCCGCAGCAGCGATGAAATCAACAGCTACCGCGAGCATCTGCGCTACTTGCTGGGCGACGCCTGTGCCGCCGACGAGATGCTGGTGAGCAGCCGCATCCTGAAAAAAACCGGCTTGCGCTTAATGCCGGTCAGTTCAACCCATACATAGCAGCTGGCGAAGCCTGCGTTCGGTTCGGGCCGCGTTCGGACGCAGCAGTCGTGAAATCAGGCAGTGCGGTATGTCAGACACACCACGCACACAGGTTTTACGACTGCTGCGTCCGATCGCGGCCCGAGCCGAACGCAGCCTCGCAAGCTCGACAGCTGCTACGGGCATTAGGCTTGCGTTTGCCTATTGCTTCGCGCTGAACACGTTTCCGACTCAAGGAGAGTTGCATGTTGAGGATCAGCCAATACCTGCGCGCGCTGGACGGCCAGGCACCTGCGCCCAGAACCAGTCCACCGGGCAGCAACCGCCCGCCGGTGGTGATCTGGAACCTGCTCAGGCGCTGCAACCTGACCTGCAAACATTGCTACGCCACCTCGGCCGACAGTGTCTTTCGCGACGAACTGGATACGGCCGCCGCGCTGACTGTGATTGACGATCTGCATGATGCCGGCGTCAAGGTGTTGATTCTTTCCGGTGGCGAACCGTTGTTGCGCGAGGATCTGTTTGTGCTCAGTGCCTACGCCCGGACCAAGGGTTTCTTTGTGGCCTTGTCCACCAACGGCACGCTGATCGATGAGCAGAACATCACGCAGATTAGCGCGGCGAACTTCGACTACGTCGGGATCAGCATCGATGGCCTGGAAGCCACCCATGACGCCTTCCGCCAACTCAAGGGCAGCTTCGCCCGTTCCATGCAGGCAATCCGGCTCTGTCGCGAACAGGGCATTCGCGTTGGCCTGCGTACCACCCTGACCCAGGAGAACCACCCTCAGCTGCCCCAACTGCTGGCGCTGATGCGCGAGTACGACGTGCAAAAGTTTTACCTGTCGCACCTCAACTACAGCGGCCGCGGTAAACGCAGTCGCAAACTCGATGCGCACCAGCAGATGAGCCGCGAGGCCATGACGCTGATCTTCGAGCGCGCCTGGGAAGACATCCAACAGGGCCGCGACAGCGATTTTGTCAGCGGCAACAACGATGCCGACGCCATCCTCCTGCTGCAATGGGCAGCCGTGCGTCTTCCCGAGCATTACCCACGATTGGAAAAAATGCTCCGCGCCTGGGGCGGCAACGCGTCGGGCAGCGGCATTGCCAACATCGACAACACCGGCGAAGTGCACCCGGACACCTACTGGTGGCAGCACTCGGTGGGTAATGTCCACCGCACGCCGTTCCGCACGTTGTGGCTGGATCAGCCGGATGCCCTGCTGTTGCGCCTGCGTGAGCATCCCCGCGCCGTCGGCGGTCGTTGCGCAGAATGCCGCTGGTTGCCCATCTGCAACGGCAACACCCGCACACGCGCCTGGGCCGAGGGTGATTTGTGGGGCCAGGACCCCGGCTGCCACCTCAGCGATGACGAAATCGGTGTGCCGCCATTACCCACCATCCCTTGCATCACCCACTGAATAGCCCGTCCGGCCAACCACCTGACAAAGGCTGGGGCCGGTCAACCTGATGAAGCACCAAGGACGTCCCATGCCTCCATCGATTGCTATACCGGCCACACTTGAGTCCCCGTTCCGGCCGGGCGAAGTTGCCCTGGTCGGCGCCGGCCCCGGCGATCCACGCCTGCTGACCCTGCGCGCCTGGAGCCTGTTGATGCAGGCCGACGCCGTGGTCTATGACCGGCTAATCAGCCCCGAGCTGCTGACATTGATCCCACTGACCTGCGCCCGGCATTACGTCGGCAAGGCCAGTGGCTGCCACAGCCTGCCGCAGGAGCAGATCAACGAACTGCTCGCCGACCTTGCCGATCAAGGGCAGCGCGTGGTCCGGCTCAAGGGCGGCGACCCGTTCATTTTTGGTCGCGGTGCCGAAGAGCTGGAGTACCTGCTGCAACGCGGCATCGACTGCCAAGTGGTGCCGGGCATTACCGCCGCTTCCGGCTGCAGCGCTTATGCGGGCATACCGTTGACCCACCGCGACCTGGTCAATTCCTGCCGGTTCATCACCGGTCATTTGCAACGCGATGGCGAGTTGTCGCTGCCCTGGAGCAGCCTTGCCGACAGTAGCCAGACCTTGGTGTTTTACATGGGCTTGTCGAACCTGGGGATCATCGCTCAGCGTTTGATCGAAGCCGGGCTGTCGGCCGATACACCCGCGGCGCTGATCAGCAACGGCACGCGTCCCGACCAGCACGTCGCCCGTGGCAAATTGCACCAATTGCCGACCCTGGCGCTGGATTGTCCACCGGGCATACCGACACTGACGGTGATCGGCACCGTGGTCGATTTGTTTGGTGCAGAACAGCTGGAGTACCCGGCGCGGCTTTACCCGGCTCAAGCGCTGCAACGCCACGCCAAGGTGGCGATATGAGGCGCATGCTCCTTGCGCACATGTTATGGGTCAGCGCGGCCCAGGCCGGCGCAGCGGTTCCTGCACTTGAACACGCCGCGGAAAACTATCAGCAGCATTGCCAGCGCTGTCACGGCATTAACCGTCTCGGCGCTGCGGGGCCGGCGTTGTTGCCGGAGAGTCTCAGCCGGATCAAACCTGATGAAATCCGCAGCGTGATCCAGAACGGTCGCCCCGCGAGCCAAATGGCCGGGTATGCCACTGTGTTCAGCCCCGCGCAGATCGACGCGCTGGTGGACTACCTTCAGCAACCGCCCGCCACCCCGCCCACCTGGAGCAATGACGACATTCTCGGCAGTCACTCGATGCTCGCGGACCTCAGCAAGCTGCCCACCACGCCCCAGCACGGCGCCGACCCGCTGAACCTGTTCGTGGTGGTGGAAGCCGGCGACCATCACATCGACATCCTCGACGGTGACCGCTTTGAGGTGCTGGCGCGGTTTGCTTCGCACTTTGCCGTGCATGGCGGGCCGAAGTTCTCACCCGACGGGCGCTTCGTCTACTTCGCCTCCCGTGACGGCTGGATCAGCCTGTATGACTTGCACAACCTGAAACTGATCGCCGAGGTTCGCGCCGGCCTCAATACCCGCAACCTGGCGGTGAGCAAGGATGGACGCTGGGTGCTGGTGGGCAACTATTTGCCCGGCAACCTGGTGGTGCTCGATGCTCGCGATCTGTCGCTGGTCAAAACCATTCCCACGATCGGTCAGGACGGCACCGCGTCACGGGTCAGCGCGGTGTACTCCGCCCCGCCGCGGGACAGTTTCATCGTGGCGCTCAAGGACGTGAAGGAAGTCTGGGAACTGTCCTGGGCTGGCACTCCGAATTTCGAACCACGGCGGATCCCTGCCGGGGATGTTCTCGACGATTTCTCTTTTTCACCGGACTACAAACAGCTGCTGGCCACGTCGCGCAAGGCCCAGGGCGGTCAAGTGATCGACCTCGACAGCGGCAAGGTAGTCACCGACATACCGCTGCCGGGCATGCCGCATTTGGGGTCGGGGACCTACTGGAAACGCAACGGCGAGTGGGTGTTCGCCACGCCGAATATCAGCAAGGGGCTGATCTCGGTCATCGACTTCAAGACCTGGAAACTGATCAAGGAAATCCCGACCCTGGGGCCCGGGTTTTTCATGCGCAGTCACGTCAATTCGCGGTATGCCTGGACCGACGTGTTCTTCGGGCCCGACAACGATGCGATCCACCTGATCGACAAACAGACCCTGGAAATCGCCCACACCTTGCGCCCGATGCCCGGTAAAACTGCCGCTCATGTTGAGTTCACCCGTGACGGCCGTTACCTGCTGCTGAGCATCTGGGCCACCGACGGTGCGCTGATTGTTTACGACAGCAGCACCCTGAAGGAGATCAAACGCATTCCGATGAACAAGCCTTCGGGCAAGTACAACGTGGGGAACAAGATTGAGTTTGCCGAGGGGACTTCGCACTAGGCCTTGGGTGTATATCCGTTTCTTCGGTAACGGCGGCTTAGGGTTCCGCCCTGACGGCGGGTCACTTGGAAAATCCCCAAGTAACCAAGGGCTTTTGCCCCTTTCGTTCGGTGGCTCGCCCAGGCTCGCCATGCCCTCGCTCCGGTCCTGCTCCGTGGGCCTCTCGAGGGGGCGTGTACCGCAAAAGCAAAAGCGAGGCGGCCTACCGGCCGACCTGTCTCTTCAAAGCGTACGCATTTCCCCTGTGGGAGCGAGCCTGCTCGCGATGAGGCCCTGTCAGTCGACATCAATGTTGAATGTAAGTCCGCCTTCGCGAGCAGGCTCGCTCCCACAGTTGGATTTTTGGCGGGCATGACATAGGTGTCCACCGCCGATGACCTTGGCAGACATCAGGTCGGCTATCAGGCCGCCTCGCTTTGGCTTTTGATCTTGATCTTGATCTGCCCCGTCGGAAGGCCGAGCGCAGGTTCTGCGCAGTGGGCACCGCGGCAAGGATGCCGCGGTAGCCGCCCCCGGCCATGGATGGCCGATGGCGGCGGACCCACGGAGCAGGACCGGAGCGAGGGTATGCCGAGCCTAGGCGAGGCACCGTACGTCAGGGGCAAGAGCGTTTGGTTACTTGACGCTTCTCCAAGTGACCCGCCGTCAGGGCGGAACCCTAAGCCGCCGTTACCGCAACAACGGATATGTACTCCGAGCGTAAATATTTACCCTTCAGCCCAAGGTGTAACCGTTATCGACCTTCCAGTCCT
Organism: Pseudomonas sp. PMCC200344; assembly: GCF_030053095.1. Lineage (NCBI taxonomy): Bacteria > Pseudomonadati > Pseudomonadota > Gammaproteobacteria > Pseudomonadales > Pseudomonadaceae > Pseudomonas > Pseudomonas sp. PMCC200344. The sequence goes on from NZ_CP125618.1 coordinate 3,254,085, forward strand.
GACCGTAAACACCCCGAGCCCCCTGCGACAGCTGAAAGACAATCACATTAGCCACCGATGCCGCATCTAGAAAATGACCCGGTAACAGACGTTTGCCAAGCGTGTCGGCAACATCGCCAAGCTCCCCATCGCTCAACCCCAAGTGATCCCACATCGAGGTAGCCGTCGGTCCCGGCGAGACCAGATTAATGCGCACATCAAAACTCGCAAACTCCACCGCCAGCGTCCGCGCCTGAGCCGCCAGCGCAGCCTTGCTGGCAATGCAGGCGGCCAGCCCGGGGAAGCTCGAACCGGTCAGGAAGCTCCCGACAAACACCACCGACGCCGGGTTCGCCAACTCACCCCGCAACGCCGCCAGCGTATTCAACGCCCCGGCACCGTTGACCGCCCACTGACGCTGGAAGGCCTGCATATCCAGACTGTCAGCCATTTCAGCGATCCCCGCGTTGGGCACCAGATAGTCCACGGGGCCAATCGCCGCCGCGCGCTCGGCCAGTTCGCGCAGGTCTTGCAGATTCGTGACGTCCCCGGCAAACCACTGCAACCGCTCGCCGTAGATCTGCTGCAAGGCCGGCAGTTCACCCAGGGTCCGTGACATCGCCAGCACCTTGACGCCGCGCGGTAACAGCGCGGCGCACAGTGCCAGGCCAATCCCGGAGCTGGCACCCGTGACCACCGCCAAACGGTCCTGAAACTCGGTTTTCATCATTTACTCCTGGGCATCACGGATGCCAGCACTGGGGGACATAGCCAGCCCCTATCTTTGAGCAGGTGAAGAAATACCGACTTGACGGCGATCAGATTTTCTCGACGACGCTAGTGTTGCTGCAGCAGCGCCGGAGTGATCTCGCTGAACCGCAGCAAGCGACCGCCCTGTTCAGCGGCAAGCTTTTCAGCGGCCTCGCGGCTGGAGAAGGACGCCAGCACCACGCCCATGGCGCCTTTGAGTTGGGTGCCGAACACGTAGAACGCATCTCTGGCATCGATCAGGTGGGCATCATCCGGCGCGTTCCATGGGCTGCGCCCCATGTCGTGGACATACAGTTTTGCATCGCCATGATGATTTTCCGGCTGCAACCACCAACCAATCATTTCCGCCGTGGAGCAGAACTTCTTGACCCCGGCCCGCTCGACCACTTCGCCCTTGGGCCCGGGGAATCCGTTGATGATCATCCCGCAGACATGGCATTCATCACTGGGATGAAAGGCAGTGGCCGCGTTGCTGTAAGTGGCTTGCGCCGGATTGTCACAGGCCGTCAGCAACAGGCACATCATCAGGCCCGCCACTACGCGCATCGTCGTCAGATAAAACGTACTCATCGTCAACTCCTCCAAAACTATCAAAGTGGAAACTCATGTCGCCCGGCGACGAAACAACAGCCAGGCCGAGCCCAATGGCACCGCCACCCACAGCGACAGGCACAGCCAGAGCATCAAGCCGGGCATCGGCAAATCGCTGCCCAGCGTCAGCACACCCGCGGTACTGGTGCCGGGTTCAAAACCGGAGAGGTTGATCAGGCGATAGATGTCAGCGGGGTTGAGCAGCAGCAACCAGGGCAGCACTTTCGGGTTGAACTGCCCTTCGCTGAGCACCAACAGCGCCAGCAGTGCCAGGTCGAACACCAGCACGAAGAAGAACCAGACACCCAACGCCAGCCCGGCCGCCGTGGACTTCTCGGCCGACACACTGCTCAGCACATAGGCCAGCCCCAGAAAACCCCAGCCCAGCAATGTCGACGACGCCATGAACCGGCCAAAAGCCCAGAGCAGCAGGCTCAGTTCGACATCGTCCACCAGCACGGCGATGGCCAGCATGGCGCAGCCGAAACCGATCAGTGTCGCCAGCGCCAGGATCAACCCGTGGCCGACAAACTTGCCCAGCAGAATCTGCCCGCGACCCAAGGGGTACGTCAGCAACAGCAGCAACGTGCCGCTTTCGTCTTCGCCGACGATGGCGTCATAGGCCAACAGCAACGCAATCAACGGCATCAAAAACGTCGCCAGACTGGCGAGGCTGGCGATGGTGGCCGGGACCGACGTGAAGCCCAATTGCCCGGAGGCCGCGGCGCCCAGCCAGGCGATGCCGATGGCCAGCACCGCGAACAACACACTGATCGCCAACAACCAGCGATTGCGCAAACCGTCGCTGAATTCCTTGCGGGCCATGTTCCAGACAGCGTTCATACGGCCTCCCCGATCGGCGCCGTACCGGCCCGGCTCATGTAGTAGCGGTAAATATCTTCCAGAGACGGCTGATGGATTTCCACGTCGGCCGGCTCGTCTTCATTGAGCAGTTGGCGCAACAGCCCGAGCTTGCTGCCATTGAGCGCGGCCACTTCAAGCCCTTCGACGCCCCAGCGTTCGGTGACGTGTCCGGCGTTGTTCCAGCGTTGCTGCAAGGGCCCGGCGTGCTTGAGGCCGTTGGCGCGAATCAGCGTCGGCAACCCGGCTTCCTCGCGCAAACTGTGGAGACTGCCGAGGGCCAGCAGGCGACCCTGGGTCAGAATCGCTGCGCGGTTGATGTGCGCCTCGACGCCCGGCAAGACGTGGGAGCAGAGAATGATGCTGGTGCCCTGGCTGCGCAGGCGATCGAGCAACCGATAAAGATCCTGGGTCGCGATGGGATCGAGGCCGACGGTCGGCTCGTCGAGCAGCAACAAACGTGGCTCGCCGAGCAGCGCTTGCGCCAGCCCCAGCCGTTGACGCATGCCTTTGGAGTAAGTCTTGACCCGCCGATGCGCCGCGCCCGCCAGGCCGACTTCCTCCAGCAGCACGTCGACCTGAGCGAACGCAGCACCTTTGAGTCGCGCGAAATGACGCAAGGTCTCAAGACCGCTCAGCTGCGGGTAAAACGTCACGTTTTCCGGCAGATAACCGAGCAGGCGCCGCACGTGGGGATCGCTGGGTAAACGGCCGAACACCCTGACCTGCCCTTCGCTGGGCTGGAGCAGGCCAAGCACCAGTTTCATGCTGGTGGTCTTGCCCGCGCCGTTGTGCCCGAACAACCCCAGCACTTCACCTTCCGCCAGGCTGAGGTTGAGCTGATGCAACACGGTGGCGTGCCCATAGCGCTGGCTGACGCCTTCAATGTCGATGACGTTCATGAGGTGGGCTCCTGGGTCAGGGTTTGAGTGGATGACTTCATCAGCGGATGACTGTCGAGCACCCCCGGCGATTTCATCACCGGAAAGGCCCGTTGCACCCAGCGCAGCAATTCGATGCCGGGGCTGTTCATCAACAGCCGCACCTGCGGGTACAGCCACAGCAGACGGTCGACGTTGTCATTGGGTTCGTAAGCGATATCACCGAGGCCATCGTTGTTGCGGTCCCAGCCCAGGTAATCGCTCCAGTAATTGCCCCGGCCATCCGCCGACCATTCCTGCAAGCGGGTGGCGACGTACTTGACCTGCCGCTGGTTGCCGACAAACGCGTTGTCGGCGATGCGGTTGTCCTCCGAGCCGGCGGTGAGGTGGATGCCCACGGCGCTGTGCTCGAAGTGGTTGTGTTCGATGCTGTTGAACAGCGAGTTGTAGATGAACAACGCCTTGCCCTCGGCACCGCTGATCATGCTGTCGCCGGTCGAGCCGTCGCGCACATCAGTGACGAAGTTGTCACGCAAGGTTGAATAGGTGATGTAGTTCATCAGGATCCCGTAGTTCTGATCCTGTTCGGAGCGATTGCCGATCACCGTGAGCTTGCGGCTTTGCATCAGGGCGTAGCCGGTGCGGGTGCGGCGGGTGGTGTTGCCGATCAGCTGGTTATCGTTGGCGAACATGTAATGCACGCCGTAGCGTAGGTCTTCCAGGGTATTGCCTTGCAGCAGGTTGCCGTTGGAGGTGTCGATGTAGATGCCATCGCGGGTGTCTCGCACCTGGTTGCCAATGACCTTGGCACCATGCACGGCATACAGATGAATGCCGTTGCCGCGATCTTGCGAGCGCATCGCCGGATCACCCTGAATGAGGTTGTCGATCAGGCGCACATCCTGAGTGCCATCGACCCAGATACCGAACCCCTGGCCTTGCAGGCGATTGCCTTTGATCACCGCGCCATGGGCTTTGGGCTGGATAAACACCGCTGCATTCATGGCCGTGAGGTCGTGCCCCCAGTCCAGAAAGGTGCAGCCCTCGATGCCGACATCCGGCGCACTGATGATCAAGCCGTTGCCCTGCCCCTCGCCCTGAAATACCGCGCCCGGCTCGCAGACAATTTGCATCGGTTGATCGACGCTGAACGAGCCACGGTATTCCCCCGCCGGCAGGTGCCAGCGTTGATCGGCGTCCACCGTCAACGGCAACGTGGTGATGGGTTGCACCGCCAGCGCGCTGCCAGGCATCAGCAGGAGCGCAAGCGCAATGACCTTCACCGGGTTTCCCTTGCTATCAGTCATTGCTTGGCTCCTGTCGATGGGCAACGGTCAGGCCTTCTCGACCTTCATGCGGCCGACCATTTCCATGTGCAGTGCATGGCAAAACCAGCTGCAGTAGTACCAGTGCAGGCCGGCCTTGTCGGCGATGAAGGTGATCGATGAGGTCTGCTGCGGGCTGATCTCCATGCTGACGCCATGGTTGGTCATCACGAAGCCGTGGGTCACGTCTTCAATCTGGTCGATGTTGGTGATGGTCACCGTGACCTCGTTGCCCTGTTTGACGGTGAACTCCGGCAGGCCGTAGGCCGGGGCCATCGAGGTCATGTAGACGCGGACTTTGTTACCGTCGCGGATGACCTTGTTGTCGGTCTCCAGCTTGATCCCGTCTTTGGCGGCGATGACCACGGTTTCGGCAAAAAACGGGTCGTTGCGGTCCCAGATTTTCTTGGTCTTGATCTGGTCGCGGCGGGCCATCACGCAGTCGTGGGGTTCGGCGAAGGCCGGACCGTCGTGCACCAGTTTCATTTCCTCGCCGGAAATATCGATCAACTGATCGTTTTCCGGGTGCAGCGGGCCGGTCGGCAGGAAGCGGTCCTTGGAAAACTTGCTGAGCACCATCAGCCATTGGCCGTCGGCCTCACTGGTTTCGGTCAGCGAGGCATGGTTGTGACCCGGCTGATACTGCACATCGAGTTTCTGCTTGATGTAGTTGACCTTCTCGCCGGTGTACGCGCGAATCGCCTCCTCGACGTTCCACTTCACCACCTGGCTGTCGATAAACAGCGTGGTATAGGCATTGCCGCGGCCGTCGTAGGTGGTGTGAAGCGGGCCCAGACCCAGTTCCGGCTCGCCGACTACCACGTCGCGCGGATCCTTGAATTTGTCGTCGAACAGATCATCGAGCTTGGCGATGGCAATGATGGTGCAGGTCGGTGAGAGCTTGCCGTTGGCAATGAAGTATTTGCCATCGGGCGAGGTATTGAGGCCGTGGGGGTTCTTCGGCACCGGGATGTAACGGGTGAACGCGCTGTCCTTGCCATCGGTTTTACGGCCGTCGACCACCGGCACTTTCGAGCCATCCAGGGTGATGAACTTGCCAGCCTTGATCGCTGCTTCGATGCGCGGAATGTTGAACACCACCACCCAGTCGCGTTCGTTGCGCATCATGCCGCCCAGGTCATAGGCCTTCTCCGAGTTGTAGCAGGTCGACGCCGCGTATTTGCCGGTGTAGTCGGCGTCGGTGTTATCCAGGTTGCCGTCGACGATCACCTGGAATGACATCTCCATTTTTTCGGCGTCAATGGCGTTGAACATGGTGTAGCTGTTCTTGTCTTGCAGGTCGAAGGTGCTGCCGTCATTGGGATGCGGGATGACGAATTCGGCATTGGCGAACACGTACTTGGTGTGCGGCACTTTTTGCAGGCGCAGCCCGTGAACCGCCTGCACATTGGGCACGGTGAGCATCTTGTCGCACTTCATGATGTCCAGCCGGATACGCGCAACGCGGCTGTTGGCCTTGTCATTGATGAACAGGTATTTGCCGTCGTACTTGCCGTCGGTCATGGACAAATGCGGGTGGTGGCAGTCGCCATTCTGGAAATGCGCGCTGTCGCCCATGATCCGTTTGCTTTCGTTGGTCAGGCCCCAACCGGTGGCGGAGTCGACGTTGAACACCGGAACACGCAGCAACTCACGCATCGACGGAATGCCCATGATCCGCACTTCCCCCTGATGGCCGCCACTCCAGAAGCCGTAGTACTGGTCCAGTTCGCCCGGCCCGACGTGGGTTTTCAGTTGCGCGTCCTTGGCCGCTGCCGCCCATGTCTCACGGGTGAACACCGCGCCGCCAATGGCCGTGGCACCGGCCAGTACCGCGCCGGTCACCGCACTGGTGCCCAGGAAGCCGCGACGACTGAGGCCGGTCGATTCCGGCACTTCAGTGGTTTTTTTGGATTCTGTGTCGTTCATCAGGTGTTTTCCTTGAAGGGATAAAAACGGTCACTGCGGACAGGCGCTCGCGGGGTTCATTCCAGAGCGGTCACTTCCACGACAGGTATCAGTTGCACAGGAGCGGGTGCCGGTTTGCCGCGCTTCTTGCGCTTGTTGATCAGCGGCGGGCATTTGTTGTCGTTCTGGTAAGTCATCTGGCAATCGAGGCAGTAGTGGCACTCGTTGGCATTGATTCGGCCATCGGGATGAATCGCCTGGATCTCGCATTCCTTGGCGCACAGTTGGCAGGGCGTGCCGCAGTCCTTGCGGCGCTTGAGCCAGTCGAACAGGCGAAATTTGCTCGGAATCGCCAGCGCCGCACCCAGCGGGCAGATGTACCGGCAATAGACTTTGCGCGTGAAAATATTGATGACCAGCAGCGCCACCGCGTAGAGCACGAACCACCACTGGCGGTCGAACCGGAGGGTGATGGCGGTCTTGAACGGTTCCACCTCGGCGAACAGTTCGGCGGCGGACATCGACTCCAGGGAGATGCCGAACAGCAGCAGCAAAATGATGTATTTGATCGCCCACAAGCGCTCATGCACCGCGAACGGCAGTTCGTATTGAGGGATTTTCAGCTTGCGCGCGGCCTCGTTGATCAACTCTTGCAAGGCGCCAAACGGACACAGCCAGCCGCAGAACACTCCGCGGCCCCACAGCAGAATGCTCGCGGCGGCGAAGACCCAGAGCATGAAGATCAGCGGATCGGTGAGAAACAGCTCCCAGCGAAAGTGCTCGAACAGCGCATGCACAAAGGTCAGGACGTTGACCACCGACAGCTGCCCCAGGGCATACCAGCCGAGAAACACCACGGTAAAGACCAGGTAACCCCGACGCAGCCAGTGCAGAAAATGCGGCCGGCGGGTGAATGTGTCCTGCAGGAACAGGATCGCCGTCAGCAGCAGCAACGCGGTCCCGAGTACGGCGACTTGGAAGTGTTTCTGGTACCAGATGGTCAACCACATCGGCCGACTGGCTTCCTCGAGGGCGGCCAATTCTTCGGCGCTGGGCAGCGGCCGTTCAAGGTACGGCTCGGGCAATTGATAAGGCAGTTCGAAACTGCTGAACGTGCCACTGACCGGGCCGGTCTGGCGACGTACCAATAACTCCAGAGACCAGGGCGATCCCGGATCGAACTTCGCCGGTTCGCGCACAATGAAAATCGACATTTCATTGAACTCGGGCATGCCCTTGGCAAACACATCCGAGAGCCGCTGGTGGTCCATGTCGCGAAAACTGATGACATTGCCGAACTGGCGCAATTGCACCCGATCGAAGATCCCGCCGCGCACGTACCCCGAGCCCTTATAGGAAAACAGCCCACGACCCAGCACCGCGATGGCCTGCTCGCCAGGCTTGAGGTCTTGCATGAGGAAGCGATATTGATTGTCGCCCAACAGCGCACGGCCGATGGTCGGCGGATTCAGGTCGGCGGTGTACAGCTCGATAAAGGTCTCATCAACCTGATCGGCGCTGGCGTTGTCGACGCCTTCGGCATCGGTGCCCTTGAAGGCGGCGTCGACCTGGCCACGGGTCAGGTTCAAGCGGCGGATGGCGCCGTTGCCGGTCAGTTGTTCCCAGGTGGCGGGCTCGAAAAAGTCCTGGCGCACGGTGGCGGGCTTGCGCGCCACACCGCCCGTGTCTTCGATCAGCTTGAGCGATACGGCCACATCGTGGGCCGCGCGCATGATGACCTCGTTGACCACCATGGCCGTGACCGTTGCGCCGGCGATGGCATCGACGGTGACCGCATTCGGATCACTGGAATGGCCGACGACGACCCGCTGATTGACCTTGATGCCCTTGTACTTGGCACTGAAACCGTGAAGTTTTGCCTCAGGGATACCAATCAGCAGAATCGGCTCGTGGTGCTCCAGCACATAGGCATCCTGAATCATGCCGGTCGTGTCGAGAATCACTTGGGTGTTGATCGGTTTGCCCGAGTAGGCCGGAATATCCACCACGTCCAGGCTCTGGAACACATAACCGATGACCTGGCCGGCGGCGGACAGTGTGCGCACCTTGAACGGGCCTTCGGGGGCGGAAACGGAATCGGTCTGAGGGAAGGTTTTCTCGATGCGCTGCTGCTCGATGTCACGGTATTCCTTGGCCTGGACTCCCTCGAAGGTGGCGAGCATCAGCATCAGCATGACCACCAGCCCGACGCCCCAGGCGCGCAGGTTGCCGTGTATCGAAGGCTGATGGATTGTCATGGGTTCGCTGATTTCAAAAGGGCTTTCGGTCATGTTAGGGAGCGTTGCGCCCCCTGCCCTTGATTGAAATCAACTTAAGAAAGTAGCCCCCGGAAGACAGGCTCCGGGGTCTCAAACCGTGCGTGAAAACTGCCCTTTTTGCTCACCACCCAGATAGGCGTCAAACGCCATCGCGGCACTGCGCATCATCAAATGCCCTTGTGGCAGCAGCACCAATTCGTCGCGGTGAATCTGCAGCAACCCATCGCGCACATGCTCGCCCAGCTGCGCCAGCGCCTCGGCAAAGTACTCGGTGAAGCGAATGCCATGCCGCGCCTCATACTTGTCGAACGCGATACGGCCATGGCACATCAGGTCGCTGATCACCTCGCGGCGCAGCAGGTCGTCGGCGTTCAAGCGGTAACCGCGGTGCACCGGCAACATCCCTTGATCGATACGGCTGTAGTACTGAGAAAGCTCCTTGACGCTCTGGCTATAGCTGTCGCCGACCTTGCCGATCGACGACACCCCAAGACCGATCAAATCGCAGTCGGCATGGGTGGAGTAGCCCTGAAAGTTACGCTGCAGGGTGCCATTGGCCCGGGCCAGCGCCAGCTCGTCATCCGGCAAGGCGAAATGATCCATGCCGATATAGACGTAACCGGCCTCGGTCAGACGACGGATGGTCAGCTCAAGCAGTTCCAGCTTGCGCTCCGGTGGCGGCATGTCGGCGGGGCGAATCAGCCGTTGCGCGCGGACCATCTCCGGCAGGTGCGCGTAGCTGTAGGCGGCAATCCGGTCCGGACGCAGAGCGATGATCTTGCTGAGGGTGACGTCGAAACTCTGCACGGTTTGCAGTGGCAGGCCGTAGATCAGGTCGACGCTGATCGACTTGAACTGCGCCTCGCGCGCCGCCGCGACCAGCGCATAAATCTGCTCTTCACTTTGCTGGCGATTGACCGCCGCCTGCACGTCGGGGTCGAAATCCTGAACGCCGAAGCTCAGGCGATTGAAGCCCAACTGGCGCAGCGACTGAATCTGCTCGGTGCTGATGGTCCGCGGGTCCACCTCGATGGAAAACTCATGGTCATCGCTGTCATCCATGTTGAATGCCTGGTGCAGGCAGTCCATCAGGTCCGCCAGTTGTTCGCTGGTCAAATAGGTCGGCGTGCCGCCCCCCAGGTGCAACTGAGTGAGTTTGCGGGTGCTGTCGAACAAGGCCGCCTGCATCGTGATTTCACGCTTGAGGTACTTCAGGTACTCGACGGCGCGATGGGTTTTCTGGGTAATGATTTTGTTGCAGGCGCAGTAGTAACAAAGGCTTTTGCAGAACGGGATGTGGATGTACACCGACAACGGTTTCGGCGCGGCCACCTGATTGCTGTCACGGGCGGCACGCTGATAGTCATCAACGGCAAACGCCTGATGAAACTGCGGCGCCGTGGGGTAAGAGGTATAACGCGGCCCCGGGCGGTCATACTTTTCGACCAGGGCGCGATTGAAATCAAATGTCGTGTTCATGATCGATCAACTCGCAATGGGCCCGCCCAAATCCTTTTCAAACAGGTTGCAGATGGCATCCACTTCCGGCCGACCGGCGGGAAGAATGCTGATGAAACGGTCTGACAACTCAATCAATCCATCACGACTCAATTGCTCCAGCCAAGGCCAGACAGCGCAGAAGTACTTTGAAAAAACCAGCCCATATCGCTTCTCGATGGCGCGGATATCCAACTCCTGATCACAGGCCAGACGTTCCATGACCATTTGCCGGATCTGATCCCCCGCCTCGAAGCGCCAGCCGCGACACGTCGGCAGTTGCCGCATGTCCAGTTGCTGCTGATAACGTTCAATCTCGTCGGTGTTTTGCGTGTACAAATCGTCGATCTGGCTGATGGCACCCAAACCGAATCCGACATGATCGCAATAGCCGTGACGGGAGAAACCCTCACAGGTACGGCGTAACCGGCCTCGCTCCTGGGCGATCGCCAGATCATCATCAGGCCGGACAAACTGCCCCAGACCGATGTAGTGATAACCCGCGCAAAGCAGTTGCTCGAAACAGATCTGGCGCATCGCACCTTTATCGTCTTGGCTGCACAACTCTCTGATTTTGTCACCGAGCACCGGCCGATAGCGCCGTGGTGGCCGGGCATAATCGAACACCATCAGCCGGTCCGGCTCCAGCTCGATAATGCTCGCCAGCTTCAGCGCAAAACTGTCCGGCGTCTGCCAGGCATGGCCAAAACCCAGATCGACGTTGATGGATCGAAACCCAAAGGTGCGCGCGGCATCCATGAGCGATTGGATCGGCGCCGGGTTCTGGTAGCAGGCCACCGACCTGTCACAGTCGGCGTCGATATCCGGAACGCCGATGCTGACGTGGTTGAACCCCTGGTCGCGCAGCAACCTCATAGTCGACCAGTCGGTATGGTGAAGGTCTACCTCGACGCTGTAGTCACCCCCTTCATGTTCGAGAAAATTGAACCGGCCACGCAGATGACTCATCAGTCGCTCCAGATGGGCAGGCGCGGGTGTTCCGCCTCCCAGATGAAACTGCTCGACCCGTTGCTCCGCACCCAGGTGACAACCGACGAGATCGATTTCACGCTCCAGATGCTGAAGGTGCTGCTCGACTCCGTTGTGCTCGTCGGCGATATCGCGCGGGGCACAGGAAGACGGCTTGAGGCTGGAAGGCAGTTGCACGTTCAGGGACAGCGGACGGCACTTCTGGCGGCTTACGCGCAGTGCACGAAGCAGATCGAGAGAGCCAATACCGTCATGAAATTTTTGCGTGTCGGCATGACAGTTTGGGTCAAGCACGCCTTGATCGCACCGAGCGATCTCGCCTGGGTTGTGAAATAAATCGAGCATGACGGTCTCCGAGACTGGCTGCGGACTTTCAGTCTCCGGGTTTCACCATCAATGCTCCTTGATTTGCGTCAAGCGCAAGCGAAGTGTCCGCACAACGGACCACCGGTCAAACCCGATTACCACGTCAGGTAAAACATGCCCTTGGCCAGCAGCACGATAACGACCATATGGCAGAACAGGCTGCCATGGATGAAGTGCAGGTAGCGCGGGCTCATTCGGCCGCTTTTGAACAAAAACATGGCGCCCAGGAAGTGCAGCAGCACACTCACGGCCACCGCGATTTTCAACGCCAGTAATGTGCCAAACGATGAGGCCAGTGGTGAGGCAAGGGCTGGCAAGTAGCGCAACCAGACCATGCCCAGCCCCGCACCGAACAACACCAGCAGCACCCACGGCATCAGCGAGCGGGCCCGGCGACCGATGCCCTGCTCCACCAGCAGCATCACCCTGGCGGGTAACTGTTTGCGGATGCTTTCCAGGAACAGGACTTCGAAGAACACCGTGCCGATGAAGATCAGGGCGGCAAACAGGTGCAAGGTCAGAATCAGCGGATAGATCATGGAGTTTTCGCCTTGGGTCAAGGCAACCCGCGCTACGGCGAACATTGGGGTGAGCGCACTGGCTGTCGGTCTCTGGAGATTACAGAGCCCGTCGGGCCATGCGGTTGACACCGATCAAGAAAGCCGCAAAACCGTGTGCACATCCGTTTCTGCGGTCGCGGCGGCTTAGGGTTCCGCCCTTACGGCGGGTCACTTTCGAAAAGCGCGAAAGTAACCAAAGCGCTTTTGCCCCTTTCGTTCGGTGGCTCGCCTAGGCTCGCCATGCCCTCGCTCCGGTCCTGCTCCGTGGGCCCGCCGCCATCGGCCATCCATGGCCGGGGGCGGCTACCGCGGCATCCTTGCCGCGGTGCCCACTGCGCAGAACCTGCGCTCGGCCTTCCGACGGGGCAGATCAAGATCAAAAGCAAGATCAAAAGCCAAAGCAGGCTTGTACCTGTGGGAGCGAGCCTGCTCGCGAAAGACGTCCGGACACCGCGTTCATTCAGACAGCACGCGTTATCGTTCACGTCTTTCGCGAGCAGGCTCGCTCCCACAGGGGAATGGGTACGCTTGAAGAGGTAGGCCGGCCGGTAGGCCGCCTCGCAGTGCTTTTGCGGTACTCGCCCCCTCGAGAGGCCGAGTGGAGGTTCTGCGTAGTGGGCAACCCGGCATGGATGCCGGGTTAGCCGCCCCCGGCCATGGATGGCCGATGGCGGCGGGCCCACGGAGCAGGACCGGAGCGAGGGCATGGCGAGCCTAGGCGAGGCACCGTACGTCAGGGGCGAAAGCGTTTGGTTACTTTGCGCTTTACAAAGTGACCCGCCGTAAGGGCGGAACCCTAAGTCGCCATCACCGCAGAAACGGATATGTCCCCTCAACTTTAAGTGAACAGCGTAGCGCCAACCCATTCAGTGCCCGCGAATGTAATGCTCCAGTTGCCGAATCAAATCCGCCTGCTCAACGATAGCTTCCTTGACCAGATCCCCAATCGATAGCAGACCAATCAGTTCGCCGCCGTCCACCACTGGCAGGTGACGCAGATGGCTGTCGGTCATGACCGCCATGCAACGCTCGATGCTCTGCTGACTGTCCGCTGTCACCACTGGCGCGCTCATGATGTCGCGCACCGGCGTACCGACCGAAGAGCGCCCCTGCAGAACGACCTTGCGCGCATAGTCGCGCTCGCTGATCACGCCGACCACCTGCCCAGCCTCGATCACCGGAAGCGCGCCTACGTTCTTTTCAGCCATGATCCTCAGCGCTTCAAGCACCATCTCATCGGGCGCGATGCTATGCACCTGGCGGTTTTGCACGACCTTGAGTTTCAGCAATTGTGCAGCTGTTTTCATAAATACCTCCGATGCGGATACGCGATGCTGTTGAACAGGCTCAAGCCACCCCGACTTGCACCGCGCCGGCGTTCAAGCGAACAGGCCAGACACGCAGACGCTGTTGCGGGTACTCCAGGCAACTGCCGTCCTCAAGGCGGAAATGCTGTTTGTAGATCGGCGATGCAACCACCAGATCACCCTTGATGCTGCCGACCAACCCGCGACCGATCACATTTGCCCCGGATTGCGGGTCATGGTTGTCGATGGCGTAGAGGGTCCGACCCTCGGCACCCGGCAGGTAGAACAGCGCCACTTGCGCGCCGTCGAGCCAGACGACGACGCCGGAGTTGCTGACCAGGTCCTGTTGCTCGCACACCGTTTGCCAGGCCTCGGTGTTTTCCAGGGAATCGATGCGTTGGGTATTGGACTGGCTCATCAGGCAATCTCCTCGATAACAGGGATAAGGTTGAGTTCGGCCGCCATGATCGGGCGCCGCTGGCCGCGTTCCTGGACAAAGTGGATGTCCGGGTCCGGGCGTTTATCGTTGACGAAGGTACGGAAGCGCTTGAGTTTTTCCGGGTCTTTTAGGGCGTTGGCCCACTCGCATTCATAGCGATTGACCACCAACTGCATCTGCGATTCGAGCTCTTCACCCAGTCCGAGGCTGTCGTTGATGATCACGTCCTTGAGGTAATTGAGGCCGCCCTCCAGGCTTTCGCGCCACACCGAGGTACGCTGCAATTTGTCGGCGGTGCGGATGTAGAACATCAAGAAGCGGTCGATGTAGCGGATCAGGGTCGCATCGTCGAGGTCGGTGGCGAACAGCTCGGCGTGACGTGGGCGCATGCCACCGTTGCCGGCGATGTAAAGGTTCCAGCCTTTCTCGGTGGCGATCACGCCAACGTCTTTGCTCTGGGCCTCGGCGCATTCCCGAGTGCAACCGGACACCGCGAATTTGAGCTTGTGCGGCGAGCGCAGCCCCTTGTAACGGTCCTCGATGGTCAGGGCCATTTGCACGCTGTCCTGCACGCCGTAACGGCACCAGGTGCTGCCGACACAGGACTTCACCGTCCGGGTCGATTTGCCGTAGGCATGCCCGGTTTCGAAACCGGCTTCAATCAGTTCGGCCCAGATGTCCGGCAATTCATGCAACTGCGCGCCAAACAGGTCGATACGCTGGCCGCCGGTGATTTTGGTGTAGAGGTCGTATTTCTTCGCCACCACACCGATCGCGATCAGTTTGTCGGCGGTGATCTCGCCACCGGGGATGCGCGGCACCACCGAATAGGTGCCGTTTTTTTGCATGTTGGCCATGAACGTGTCGTTGGTGTCCTGCAGCGGCACCAGTGAGGCGTCCATGATCGGCTGGTTCCAGCACGACGCGAGGATCGAGCCCACCGCCGGTTTGCATACGTCGCAACCGGTGTGACCACGGCCATGCTTGGCCAGCAGTTCTTCGAAGGTGATCACCCCTTCGACCCGCACCAGCGCATAAAGCTCCTGACGGGTATAGGCAAAGTGTTCGCACAGGCTTTTGTCGACGCTGACGCCACGGGCAATCAACTCATGTTCGAACACCTGCTTGAGCAACCCGGCGCAACCACCGCAACCGGTGCAGGCCTTGGTCTGCGATTTGAGCAGGCCGAGGTCGGTGCAGCCACCGTCGATGGCCGAGCAAATGGAACCCTTGGTGACGTTGTGGCACGAGCACACCGTGGCCGCTTCGGGCAACGCGCCCGGGCCCAGGGTCGGCGCGCCTTCGGACGACGGCAGAATCAGGCTGGCGGGTTCCGCCGGCAGCGCAATCGCGTTCTGCATGTATTGCAGCAGCGTGTCGTAATAGCTGTTGTCACCCACCAGCACCGCGCCGAGCACGTGCTTGCCCGTGGCATCCACCACCAAGCGTCGATAGCTGGCCGTGGTTTCGTCGATGAACTGATAACTGCGCGCGCCCGGCGTGCTGCCATGCGCGTCGCCGATGGAACCGACATCGACGCCCAGCAGTTTGAGCTTGGTCGACATGTCCGCGCCCATGAACGGCTCGGCGGTTTCGTTGCACAGCAGTGCGGCAACACCGCGCGCCATTTGGTAGCCCGGGGCGACCAGGCCAAAAATGCTGCCCTTCCACGCGGCACACTCGCCGATGGCGTAGATGTTTGGATCGCTGCTCTGGCATTGGTCGTCAATCACCACACCGCCGCGCGGGCCGACTTCCAGCGAGCATTGACGAGCCAGTGCGTCTTGCGCACGGATACCGGCGGAAAACACGATCAGGTCGGTTTCAAGGAATTCGTCATTGGCGAAGTTCATCCGATAGCGGTATTCCTCGCCTGCGCTTATCGACTGAGTCCCGCGCGACAGGTGCACACCGACGCCGAGGCGTTCGATCTGCGCCTTGAGCGCCAGACCACCGTACTCGTCCAACTGCACCGGCATCAGACGCGGGGCGAATTCCACCACATGAGCTTCCAGCCCCAGGGTTGTCAGGGCGTTGGCGGCTTCCAGGCCGAGCAAGCCACCGCCGACGACCACACCGCGTCGGGCGTTGCTTGCCGCGGCACGAATGGCGTCGAGGTCTTCAAGGGTGCGATACACCAGGCGCGAATCGCCCTCGGCGCCTTCGATTAGCGGCACAAACGGATAGGACCCGGTGGCCAGCACCAATTTGTCGTAGGAAACGCAGCCTTGCGCGGTGATCACCTGGCGGCGGACGCGGTCGATTTCCAGGACCGGCACCCCCAGATGCAGCGTGACGCCCGGGGTCTGATACAGCGAGGCTTCACCGAGGGCCAGCGACTCGGCATCACGGCCGGAGAAATACTCGGAAAGGTGCACGCGGTCGTAGGCACGCATCGGCTCCTCGCTGAAGACGTGCAGCCGATACTGATCAAGGGCACCGCGTTCGATCAGCTGTTCGACACAATGATGTCCGACCATGCCATTGCCGATCACGATCAGCGTTTGCAGCTTGTTCAAAGTGGCCACATTGGAATTCATAAGAGACACCCGTCGATAGCTGTTCAAAAAGCAAAAAAAAACGCCTGAAACCTTGCGGTTCCAGGCGTCTTTGCCTGTTCGTTTACGGTGCTAAGTCAGGCATCTATGCCGGATCCACCGATGTTGCCCGCGACCTGTTCGGTCAATCGATCGTCGTTGACCGAGGGGGCTGCCCACTCGACTGCGTTCACAGTGGGCCTGAACAGTGTCTTGCAGACTTTGTGCCAGTCGACCATTGGCAGTCCTTGCGCCAGTAAACGTTGACCACGGGTGCCCATGAACGCCCGATATTTGCCTTCGCATAGTGCAGCGCGAGGTGGCGCAGCCTTATAAAAGTGCACAAAGGCTGTTCCGTTCCAGTTCAGAACCTGCCACCTGACGGGGTCCGGCATACAGTCACGTCAGAGGTATTTGAGGATCGCGATATCGCGGCGGCGCTGTTTGAGGTTGGCGAACCAGCGCGTAGGGAAGAACAGCAACACCCCGAGGATCACACTCCACAGCCACACCGTGGGCAGGTTGTCGAAGCCATAGTACGCCCCCTGATTGGCGCCCCAGATCGCGACCGCCACCAGATACATGGCCTTGAGTACGTACAAGTGCAGCAAATAGAAGAACATCGGCGCCCCGCCGTAAATCGCCAGGGTCGCGGTGGACCAGCGATCCTGCAGCTTCTCGAACAGCGCCAGCAAGATCAGCGAAAGGCCAATCGTCGGCATCAGGAACATCAGCGAGGGCGGGTACTTCTTGGCGCTCATGAAACTCATGAAGGTGCGCAACGAGTCACCAGTCTGCACCCAGGGTTTCTCGCCATAGACGTTCAGGTAGCGAATGAACACGAACGCCACCAGCAGGCCGGCGCCCAGTCTGAGCAGACGGGAAATCCGCTCGGCCGGGTCCATTTCCTTGCCGAACCACGGCCCGATCCCCCACCCCAGCAGGATCACGCCAATCCAGGGCAATACCGGGTAAGTGGTGCGGGCCCGGGTGAATTCAGTGATGTCGATGAACACCCGCTGATGCAGGATCGACCACGGCACGAAGAACGGCGACTCCGGCCCCACGGTCACGCCATCGAGCAGGTTGTGCCCGGCGACAATGGCCACGCCGAGTACGATCAGCCAAGCGCGTTTGAAGTGCAGCAACCCGGCGAGCACAATCATGCAGATGCCGATGCACCAGATCACCTGCAGCCATAGCGTCTTGGGCGGGAACTCGGCGTTCCAGGCAAAGCACACGAAGGTGACTTCGAGAAACACCAGGAACAACCCACGCTTGAGCAGGAACACCGAGGTTTCTTTCGCCGTGTGTTTCTGGCTGTAGAGCCAGGCCGACAAACCGGTGAGGAAGATGAATGCCGGCGCGCAGATCTCGCTGAGCATGCGGGTGAAGTACAGGTCCGGCGTGACGCTCAACGCATCGATCGGGTCGGTGACCTGACGGTGCAGCAGAAAGGTTTCCCGCACATGGTCGATCAGCATCAACAGCATGACGAAGCCGCGCAGGGCGTCGATCGCCAGCATTCGGGTGTTGGCCTTGACGGCAGTGGTTGCAAGCGCAGGGGAAGCGGTTGTCGCCTGCCCTGCCAATCCTGAAGATGGGGTCATATCAGTCACTCATGTAATGGTCGAGGGGTCAGGCCTGTTTCTTGAGCCTGGCGACTTCCGATGCCGGCAGCTGCGACGGCGCTCGCGGCAACGGCGTCTGGCCCTGTGATCGATAGAACGACAATGTCGAACTGAAGCTCTTTATATCGAACGGTTCCGCTTTGCCTTGAGGACTGATGCGCTCGCCGGGCGTGCGGTCCTTGTATTCCACGGCTACCACGTAAGTGCCCTGCCACGGCAGCTCGAAGCTGACTTTGCCCGAGGCGTCGGTGCGCTGGGTGAACACTTCACCGGAGCCGGTTTCCAGCACCACGTCCTGGTCGGCCAACGGTTTGGACGCATAGACTACCTGGAACTGCGCCTTGCCTGCATCGGCGACGCCGGTCGGCACGATGTCCAGGGTCAGTTCCGGGGTGCGTGCGCGCAAGTCGCCAACCCAACGGGTCGCCGGCGTCCAGTGCGTCTTTAGCGCCTTGTCCGCCTCATGAAGGTCGAAGATCGGATAGTGCGGGTCCTGGGCCAGCAACGAGTCATCTGCCCGGGTTTGATGCGCCACCGCAAACGCTTGGCGCTGCAAGGTCAGCGTTAATGGCTGGGACCGGTCGCTGATCGACCAGCCCTTGAGTTGCTGGAACCGATCCATCCCGCCCGGTGTGACTTCCAGCATGTTCTTGTCATATTCCCCGTAGTACAACGCCAGGGGTTGCCCGGGTGGTTGTTCCTACCAGATCTGATGCGCCTCGCTGCTGCTCGCCAGCAGTAAAACGCCGTAACCCAATAGTGCTTTTGCGTTGCTCATTCGCATTTTTTTTCGCTCCGATTGGTGTTATTCAGCGGGTCGTGGCAGCCGCATCGTTTTATCGAAACCAGCCGGACAACAAACCGCTCCCCTCTCTCTAAACGCATTACACCGCAGAGACTTTTGCGCGTTGTTTCGAAATCATCGGTCAGAGCGCATCTGACGACTGTTTTGCAGGCTGCAAACAGCTGTTTATGCGGCCTGCGCCAGCATGAAGCATGTTGAGGGGATCTAACGAACTCATGTCCAAACGCGGTGCAGACGGCGCTGCAAAACAAATGTGGGAGCAACTGTCTTGATGACCTTTATTTTGAAAGCATATTGATAGACGGCTGAACTCCCACAGCTTTAGGCCATGCGATGCCCTACAGGAACACCGCGACCCGTTTAGGCCAAGGGTTCTTTCCACTCGGTTCGGTCTCGGATCATGGCGTTCAGCCGTATCAACAACACACGCATACAGGCGATGAGCGCTACTTTTGCGCATTTACCCTTATGACGCAGTGCGTCATACCGCGCTTTGAACTCAGGCTGTCGCTGAATCACCACCCAGCACGCCATGTACATTGCCCGACGCGCAGCAAACCTGCCGCCGCTAATGTGGCGGGGGCCTTCATGCTTGCCACTGTCGTCGTTGTAGGGGGCTATGCCTGCCAGCGCTGCAATCTCGTGCCGTCCAACCTCGCCCAGCTCGGGTAAGTAGGCCATCAAGCTGGCTGCCGTCACGAGCCCTATACCCTTGACCGAGCACAAACGGGCCGTTTTATCACTGTCCAGGTCTTTAGCAGTTTGACGGATCAGCTTTTCTATCGACTTTATGGCTTGGCATAAATAGTCGATATGACTTCGCAGACAGGGTTTTACCGTGTCAGCAGAGGCTGTTTTAAGGCGCCGTATATCGTCGCCTTGCTGCTGAACAAAATTTTCGCGCTGCTGTACCAGCGCACGCAAATTGTCCTGTTCAGGGCTGGTGATTCGGTTGCTTGGCGACTTTATGACTTCGGCAAACTGCGCGAGCAGCCGCGCATCTATCGGGTCGGTTTTAGCGCGCTGCCCCATGGCCTTGGCAAAATCCCTGGCTCGGCGAGGGTTGATCCGCAAGACTTCGAAGCCGGCAGCCTGAAGCGCTTTCATGACCTCTCGCTCATAGCCGCCGGTGGCTTCCAGCAATACGCGGCTGACCTGATAGCGCTTTAACCAGTCAATCAGCGCAAGGAAATCACTGGCGGTATTGAGGTGACTCGCGCCAACGTCTTGCGGGTTAATCCGAACTTCAAGGGTATCTTTGGAAACATCGATGCCTGCGCAGGAAAACATAGCCGATCCCTCTTACACTCAAAGGTGAGAGCGCTCTGGCTGGGCACCACGCTTGTAATGTTCGAGGTCGGCTCGTTCAACTGTTCGGGCTCAATAACCAGAGCGGAGAGGTGAATGGCAGCATGGGCTCCCACACGTGCTTTAAGCACTCCGGGCATTCAGCTTGCCACTCACCGCTCTCACCCTCAGTCTAATTCCTGCCCAAGACACAAGCGGGCTTGCTCGCGAAGAGGCCGTGTCAGTTGATATTTCTATCGACTGACACGGCCTCTTCGCGAGCAAGCCCGCTCCCACAGGGGATTCGTGTTGGTATTGAGAATGGAGTCTGTCAGTGGCGCAGCAACTTACGCAGCGGCACGCCGTCCTTGAGCACCGGAGATTTGATGACGATGTAACTGAAGTACTTGGAGATGCCGATGTTCTTGTCCAGCAGGCTTTCGATCACTTCCTGATAATGCTGGATGCTGCGGGTCATGAAGCGCACCAGATAATCGTAGCCACCGCTGATCAAATGGCATTCGAGCACTTCGTCCACCAGACGGATATTGGACTCGAACTTGGCGAAGTCTTCGCGCTTGTGGTCGCTCAAGGTGATCTCGGTAAACACCGTCACCGAATCGGTGATCTTGGCCAGGTTCAGGTGCGCCTTGTAGCTGGAAATATACCCGGCCGACTCAAGCCGTTTGACCCGTTGCAGGCAGGGACTGGCCGACAACCCCACCGCATCGGCCAGGCTGACGTTGGTCATGCGCCCGTCCTTTTGCAGCTCCACCAGGATGCTGATGTCGATTCGGTCCAGTTTGACTAACCCTTCCATTGCGTACCTCTTGACTGCCGTCTGTAAGACAATCTTCTAGCAAAATCAGCGCCGTAAAGACAGCTGATGCTGAGCCACCAGATCCGCCATGCTGTTAATACAGTAATCCGCCGCGCAAGGCGTGGGGTGTTTTGACCGGCCGCGACAGATCAGGCACACGTCTTTGGCCGCCTGTCGATCGGCCGAAGGTCGGGTCACGTGCAGGATGTTGCCGGCTTCAAAATCGTTGGCCTTTAACCACTGCGGATCGAGTAAAGGGTCGCTGGCCAGTGAAATGAAATCGTCGGGCAGGATCCCCAACCGCTCACACAGCAGCCCTCGATCCTCGACGCCCCGGTCGCCGTGCACCAGCAAGCGGTAGAACTTGCGCAGGTACAACATCGCCCCGGGCGCGTCCTCGAACAGCGACCAGCCGGCCACCGAACGGGCAAAGCTCATGCCCTCCTCCCAGCTGGCTTTCAGGCCCCAGCGCTCGGCCAACTGGCGATGGGCGAAACACAGCACGCCACTAAAGCCCAGTTCAGCGAAACGCGGATACAGCGCTCGCACCACCTCGCTGTATTCGGCCAGCAGCTGTTCCTTGTCCGAATGACCGCCTCGGCTGTCCAGCAGCGGTTGCAGTGCCGTCCAGACACCCGAGTCCCGATCGACCAGGACCTCATCGCAATCGATGAGCAGTGCTCGATAATCAGTCAGCCCCATGGTGCGCAAAGCCTCCGATGATGCATTCCATCAATCCATGCTCCATAAACGCTCACGGACGATGCCTTGTGGCACCGCCCAGAGTGGCCATGGGCTCAGTTCAAGACGCGTGCCAATGCCGCTTCAAGAATCTGCAGCGCTTCATCGACCTGTGCTTCGGTGGTCACCAGCGGTGCGAGGAAGCGCAGGACGTTGCGGTACACACCGCATTTGATCACCAGTAAACCGCCGGCCCGGGCTTCATCGATCAGTCGCTGATTCAGGTCAGCGTCCGGCGTGCGGGCCGCGTCATCCTTGATCAATTCGATTGCCAGCATGAACCCGGTGCCGCGCACGTCGCCGATTTGCCCGTAACGGGCCTGCAAACGCAGCAGCCCCTGACGCAAACGCTCGCCCAGTGCTTCGGCGCGGGCCAGCAGTTGTTCTTCCTCGAAGGCATCGATCACCGCCAGCGCGGCGGCGCAGGACAAGGCGTTGCCACCGTACGTGCCGCCCAGGCCGCCGGGCAGCGGCGCGTCCATGATCTCGACCTTGCCGACCACCCCGGACAACGGCAAGCCACCGGCCAGACTTTTGGCGACGGTCACCAGGTCGGGCTGAATGCCGGCGTGCTGGAAACCGAACCACTTGCCGGTACGGCCGAAACCGGTCTGGATTTCATCGAGAATCAGCACAATGCCATGCTTTTCAGTCAGCCCGCGCAAGGCCTGGAGAAACTCCGCCGGTGCCGACAGGAAACCACCGTCGCCCTGCACCGGTTCGATGATGATCGCGGCGACACGCTCAGGGGCAACCTGGGTGGCCAGCAACTCGTCGAGGGCCTTGAGCGCCATCTCACTGGTGACACCGCGATACGCATTCGGATACGGGGTGTGGAACACCTCCGGGGCGAACGGCCCGAAGTTCTGCTTGTACGGCTGGCTCATGCCGGTCAGCGTGGTGCCGAGCAAGGTACGGCCGTGGAAGCCGCCGCGGAAGGCGATCACGGCCGAGCGGTTAGTGTGAGCGCGGGCGATCTTCACCGCGTTTTCCACCGCCTCGGCACCGGAAGTAAAGAACGCCGCTTTATACGCTTCTTTGCCACCGATCATTTCGCACAGGCGCTGGGCCAGGTCCAGATAAGGCTTATAGGCCACCACCTGGAAACAGGCGTGAGAGACCTTTTGCAATTGCGCCAGCACCGCAGCGACCACCTTCGGGTGGTTGTGACCGATGTTCAGCACACCGATGCCGCCGACAAAATCCAGGTAGCGCTTGCCGTCCACGTCCCACAACTCGGCACCTTGGGCGCGATCGATCACCAACGGGTGAGCGGTAACCAGGCCACGCGGCACGAATTGATCGCGCTGACGGAGCAAATGAAGGGTTTCGTCGACTTTGCTATTCATGGCATTTCCCATCGTGAGTCCGGCAACCGGGAGGTGGTTGCGATGGTGTTCAGGTTAAGCCTTGCGCGAAACGATCTACGCCGAACTTGGCCCCTGAGAAATTCGGATCGACTGTTTTCACCCCGCCAAACGGCAGATTCCTTTCGCCCGTCGAATCTGCCGGGCCGTCGCCGATCGAGCATCGCGAAACCCGTTTAACCCTGCCCTTTCGACAGATCCTGCGCCGACGTTGCGCGATGATGGACAACACCATCATCCCTCAGGACATGCCCATGGCCCTGCTCTATAAAGCTGACCCTGTGCGCGGCGAACAGTGGAAAGCGCTGTTTGCCGAACACGCCCCGGATATCGAATGGCGCGCCTGGCCGGACATCGGTGATCCCGCGGACATCAAGTACCTCGCCGCCTGGCAGGCACCTGACGATCTAGAGGCTTTGCTGCCGAATCTGAAAGTGTTGTTCGCGTTGTCCGCTGGGGTTGATCAACTGGACCTCAGTCGCTTGCCCGCGAGCTTGCCGGTGGTGCGCCTGCTGGACCCCGGCATCACCCGAGGCATGTGCGAATACGCCAGTTTTGCGGTGCTGAGCCTGCACCGGGACATGCTGCGTTATCGCCAGCAGCAAATGGCGCGGTGCTGGCAGGCGCACTTGCTGCAACCGGCGGCCACGCGGCGGATCGGGATCATGGGCCTTGGCACCCAGGCTCAGCAGATTCTGGCGACGTTGCAGCCGTTGGGTTTTGCCTTGTCGGGTTGGGCGCGCAGTGCGCATCAGGTCGCTGGTGTGGAGTGCTATGCCGGGCGCGAGCAACTGCCGGCGTTTCTCAGCCAGTGCGACATTCTGCTGTGCGTGCTGCCACTGACTGAGCAGACTCAGGGCATTCTTGATCGTGAGTTGTTCCGGCAAATGCCCCATGGCGCTGCGTTGATCAATATGGGTCGTGGCGGGCATCTGGTGGAAAATGACTTGCTTGAGGCGCTGGACAGCGGGCAGCTCAGTGGCGCGGTGCTCGATGTGCTGCAAGAAGAACCGGCGCCGGCGGATCACCCGTTTTGGGATCATCCGCAGATTCTGCTGACACCGCATATTGCCGCGATGACGCAGCCGGAGAGTGCGTTTGGGGTGTTGCTGGAGAATATCCGACGGTATCAAAGAGGCGCGCCGATGGTGGGCCAGATCGATCGAAAACAAGGTTACTGAAATAGTTAGCTCTGGTATTTGTGGTGCCTGCTAAAGCCACCCCTCACCCCAGCCCTCTCCCCATGTTTGTACCGGACACATGGTGGACACATGTTCGGGGACATGGTGGACGTCTTCAAAGCCGCTTTCCTGATACAACGGTCTGCAAGCTCAAGTCAATTTTGGCAATGCGATGTCTGCTCCAATAGATGTCGTAGATGCCATCCTCGGTCGTTTCTCTGATGGCTATGTGCTCGCCGATGAAGGCCTTTCCAATCGCATACTTGCGGCTTTTCCAGTACATCTCGCCATTGGCCTGAACCTTTCTGATCAAATCCCCTTCGGCGTACTCCAGTGCTTGCCGATGCTCCTGGTATTCACGAGGACTACAGCTGTAGCGAGTCGCTGGAACCTCCATTTCCAATGCTTGATGGGGGCGTTTCTGGTTGTAGATATCGCGCCAGATATCGAAGGCGTTCTGTGCCCCAAGCAGGTCGATGAAGCACTGACCTTGCAAAACTTCAGCCTTGAGGCTGCGGTGAAAACGCTCAAGC
The DNA here is from genome assembly GCF_030053095.1 of Pseudomonas sp. PMCC200344. NCBI lineage: Bacteria > Pseudomonadati > Pseudomonadota > Gammaproteobacteria > Pseudomonadales > Pseudomonadaceae > Pseudomonas > Pseudomonas sp. PMCC200344. Next base: position 3,278,741 of record NZ_CP125618.1, read on the forward strand.
TTGCCCTGAGTCTGCGGGTGATAAGGCCTGGAGTGGCCCACTCGGATGCCCTGGCTCATCAGCCAGACCTCTAACGCGGTATAAACCCCGCTCTGATCGCCCCACGGTGCACCGTTATCCATGGTCATGCGCATCGGCAAGCCGTAGCGCCGAAACACGTGGATAAGCTGCTCCTGCACGGTCTGACGCTGCTCGTTGCCACAGGCCGCGATGCACAGCGAGAACCGCGAATGGTCGTCCAATACCGTCAAGGGATGGCAGCGACCATGGCGCATGCCGACATGTCCCTTGAAGTCCATCTGCCAAAGATCGTTGGGGGCTTCATGCTCAAATCGGATAAAGGGTTTGGTATTTGCCGCCTGCGGGTCGATTCGCGAATTACGCTGCAAAATCGCATGCACCGTGCTGACGGCGGGCATCAAATACCCCTCATCCTCCAGATTGCGTTTGAGCTTGCGGGCGCCCCAGGCCGTGTGCTCCACCCCCAAGGCCAGAATCTGCTTTTCAACCGTATCAGCGCAGCGTTTGGGTGAATGTTTTGGGCGCCGAGACTGGTCGTGCAAGCCGTCTGCACCAGAGGTTTCGAACCGGCCAAGCCATTTGTATCCGGTGCTTGGGCTGATATGAAAGCGTCGGCAGAGTTGTCGGATATTGGCCCCTTCTTGCCGAGCTAACAGTACAAATTCGGAACGAAGCTGCATGGTGGACACCTCTTCCCAAGACACAAACCATCTCCTTTCAGATGAGCAATGTGTCTATTTAAAAGTGTCCACCATGTCTCCGAACACCTGTCCACCATGTGTCCGGTACAAACACCCCAATGGGAAGAGGGGAAAGGGAGCCGATCTTCATGCCGTTCAAAACCTGTGTCGTGGTCAACTAATTCCGGACACCTCGATAGGTGATTTTGATGCCATCGCCCGTTCATAAACTGTCGGTGGCAGATATCCCAGTTTCGAGTGCAGCCGTTCGTTGTTGTAAAACCCAACGATGTACTCAGTGATGTCGCGTATCGCCTCGCCATGGTTGGCGTAATCACGTCGCCATACCCGCTCCATTTTCAAGCTCAGGAAGAAGCGCTCCATCACTGCGTTATCCCAGCAGTTACCTTTACGGCTCATGCTTTGCTGCATGTCACTTCTTGCCAGCAGCGCTCTGTAGCTCGCACTCGCGTACTGGCTGCCGCGATCCGAGTGGGCGATCAAGCCGGGTGGCGGTTGACGTTGAGCAACCGCCAGCTGCATTGCACTGCACACCAGTTCAGCGGGCATGTTCGGCGCCATTGACCAGCCCACTACCTTGCGTGAGAACAAGTCCAGCACCACAGCCAGATACAGCCAGCCACTGCGGGTTCGGATGTAGGTAATGTCTGCTACCCAGGCCTTGTTCGCCGCCTCGGGTTCAAATTGGCGGTTCAATACATTTTCAGCAATCGGCAGGTCATGTTTGCTGTCGGTGGTGTGCACAAATTTACGCTTCCAGGCCGAACGCAGGCCGTTGACGCGCATCATGCGGCGAATCTTGTAAATGCCTACTTCCATACCCTTTGCACGTAACGCTTTACGCAATGGGCGACTGCCATAGCAGCCGCCACTTTCAGCAAACGACGCCTTGAGTTGCAGAGCAACGGGGCAGATCGATGCAGGAGCCTCAGCGCGCTTGTTGGCCTCGTAGAAGCCGGATCGACTAACCCCCAACAAACGACACACATACGCCACCGAATAAGCCTTCTGTTGCAGCTGCCGAACCAAGCGGTACGTTACTTCAGCTCGCGGGCAAAGAAGGCGGTGGCTTTTTTTAGTACATCGTTATCCATCTTGAGTTGACGGTTTTCTTGCTCCAACTGACGAATACGCTGTTGCTCAGAGGTCAGCGGCTTGCCGATCCCGGCTTGTCCCAACTTCTCGGCCTCATACTGTTGTACCCAGCGTCGAACGGCCGTATCACCAATATCAAGATCACGACAAACCTGTGAAACACTCAGGCCCTGGTCCTTGATCATCTTTACAACTTCCAGCTTGAAGCTGTCGTCGAATACTTTACGTTTGTCGGTCATGGAGAACTCCTCAATAGGTGCATTTTCCACCTATCGGGGTGTCCGGGGAAATTAGACCACTGCACTGAGTTCAACTCGGAATCTCAGGTCGCAATTTTTCTCAATAACACATCGGTCAGTCCCCTCGCCCCTCTGGGGAGATGAGGGGGCGATTTCAGATCCTCCACACACTCAAAGTCGATCGGCAATCGCCTTCCCGACCTCCTGAGTCGACCCCTTCCCCCCCAGATCCGGCGTAATCGGCCCATCCGCAATCACCCGCTCAATCGCCTGCAGAATCCCGTCATGCACCGCGCGATAGCGCTCATCTCCATTACCGAGAAAATTCAGCATCAACGCCCCAGACCAGATCATCGCAATCGGGTTGGCAATGTTCTGCCCATAGATGTCCGGCGCCGAGCCATGCACCGGCTCGAACAGCGACGGAAAGCGACGTTCAGGATCAAGGTTGGCCGACGGCGCGATGCCGATGGTCCCGGCGCAGGCCGGCCCCAGGTCGGACAGGATGTCGCCGAACAGGTTTGACGCCACCACCACATCAAAACGGTCCGGTTGCAGCACGAAACGCGCGCACAGAATGTCGATGTGCTGCTTGTCCCAGGTGATGTCCGGGTACTGCGCCGCCATCAATGCGGTGCGCTCGTCCCAGTACGGCATGCTGATGGAAATCCCGTTGGACTTGGTCGCCGCCGTCAGGCGCTTGCGCGGTCGGGTCTGGGCCAGGTCGAAGGCGAACTTGAGAATCCGGTCCACGCCGCGCCGGGTAAACACCGACTCTTGCAGCACGAATTCATGCTCGGTGCCTTCGAACATCTTGCCGCCCACCGACGAATACTCGCCCTCGGTGTTCTCGCGGATCACCACGAAATCGATGTCCCCCGGTTGGCGTCCGGCCAAGGGGCACGGCACGCCGGGGAAAAGTCGCACCGGGCGAATGTTCACGTACTGGTCAAAGTCCCGACGGAACTTGAGCAGCGAGCCCCACAGGGAAATGTGGTCCGGCACCTTGTCCGGCCAGCCCACGGCGCCGAAGTAGATCGCGTCGAAGCCCTTGAGCTGTTCGAACCAGTCGTCGGGCATCATTTGCCCGTGTTCCAGGTAGTAATCGCAATGCGCCCAGTCGAGCACTTCGATGCTCAGATCAAGCTGCCATTTCTTCGCGGCCTGCTCCAGTACTCGCAGCCCTTCCGGCAACACTTCCTTGCCGATGCCATCGCCGGCAATCGCGGCGATTTTGAATGTCTTGCTCATCAATCTGCCTCTCCGTGTCTGTGAATTACAGCCCACCGATGTGGAAGGCTTTGACTTCAAGGTATTCATCCAGACCGTACTTGCTGCCTTCGCGGCCCAGCCCCGACTGTTTGATGCCGCCGAACGGGGCGACTTCCATGGAAATGATCCCGGTGTTGAGGCCGACCATGCCGAACTCCAGCGCCTCGCCGAAACGCCATGAACGACGCAAGTCCTGGGTGAAATAGTAGGCACCCAAACCGTAAGGCGTGGCATTGGCCAGCGCGAGGGCTTCCGCTTCGTCAGTGAAACGCATCAGCGGCGCCACCGGACCGAAGGTTTCTTCGTTGGCCAGTAGCATGCCCGCATGTGCTTCGCCGAGGACCGTAGGCTGCACGAATTGGCTGTCGCCCTCGGGAATGCCGCCGCAGAGCAAACGCGCGCCCTGGCTCAGGGCATCGTCGATGTGCCGGGCGACTTTGCTCACCGCCGCCGGATTGATCAGCGGACCGATGGTGACGTCGGCGTCCAGGCCGTTACCGACCTTGAGCTTGCCCACCTCCTCCACCAGACGCTGGGCGAAACGTTCGTAGATGCCGTCCTGCACCAGAATGCGATTGGCACAGACGCAGGTTTGCCCGGCGTTGCGAAACTTGCTGAGCATGATGCCGGCGACGGCCTGCTCAAGGTCAGCGTCGTCAAACACAATGAACGGCGCGTTGCCGCCCAGCTCCAGGCTAAAGCGCTTGATGTGTTCGGCGCTCTGGCGCATCAGCAAGCGGCCGACGGCGGTCGAGCCGGTGAAGGAAATCTTGCGCACGCTTGGGTTACCGGTCAGCTCTTCGCCGATGCCGGCGGGCATGCCGGTCAACACGTTGAACACCCCGGCCGGGATGCCGACCCGTTCGGCCAACACCGCCAACGCCAACGCAGACAACGGCGTCAGGTCCGAGGGTTTGACGATGATCGGGCACCCGGCCGCCAGGGCTGGCGCGCATTTGCGGGTGATCATCGCGTTGGGGAAATTCCATGGGGTGATCGCGGCGCAAACACCCACCGGTTGCTTGAGGGTCAGCAGTCGGCGGTCGCCGCTGGGGGCCGGCATGGTTTCGCCGTAGACCCGTCGGGCCTCCTCGGCGAACCATTTGACGAAACCGGCGCCGTAGCGAATTTCGCCTTTGGCTTCGTTCAACGGTTTGCCCTGTTCGCAGGTCATGATCAGCGCCAGGTCGTCGAGGTTATCGATCATGGCCTGATACCAGCGCTCAAGCAGCGCCGCACGTTCCGCCGCCGGGCGAGCGCGCCAGGCCGGCCAGGCTTTTCCGGCGGCTTCAATGGCGCGACGGGTTTCCGCGCCTTGCATCGCCGGTACGCGGCCAATTAGCTGGCCGTTGGCCGGGTCGATGACGTCCAGAGTCGCGGCGTTGTCGGCGCCGATCCACTGTCCGTCGACATAGGCGAGTTCTGCTAAAAGGCTGGGGTCTTTCAAACGATTCTTGAGCATGGTCGAGTCCTGATCCGAGACACGCTCCAGTCTAGGGAGGTGCTGCGGATGAGGATGCTAAAAGCGATTTGAGGACAGTGTCGGATGCTGAAATTTGGCGGTGGAACGGCAGATTCGTGATCCGTCAGACAAACACAAAACCCTGTGGGAGCGGGCTTGCTCGCGAAAGCGGCGGGTCAGTCGATATCAATGTTGTTGACACACCGCCTTCGCGAGCAAGCCCGCTTGTGTCTTGCGCAGGAATTTTTCATTGCCTGTCAGCAGAGGAAAAAGTCATAGCTGCACACGAGTCTCTGGCCTACGGAATTGCTCATGAGATGAAGCAGATGGTGTTCGCCAATGATGTCAAACACTGGAAAGTCAGTGGCAGTTAAGCGAGCGTGGAATCCAGCGAAAACTGCAATCGATCAGGCAGATTGAACCTAGCCTGAGCCCAAGCCTCGGATATTAAAACCCCCAGTGGTGAACCCATGGCAATCGAGGAAACGTTACTGCGCCAGCGCAAAGTGCTTGCCAAGTTTGGCGAGCTAGCCTTGGCATCAGATGACCTTGAGCACATCCTTGATGAGGCGTGTCGGTTAGTCGGTGACGCGCTCGAAACCAATCTGGCCAAATTCATGCAGCTGCAGGAAGACGGCATCACGTTCTTCGTGCGAAACGGTGTGGGTTGGACGCCCGATGTTGTCGGGAAGGTTCGGGTGCAAGCACGCGAAGGAAGCCCAGAACTGTATTCACTTAACACGAACGCCCCAGTCATATCGACGGACATTACAACAGAAACACGATTCCGCTATCACGACTTTCATATGAAAAACGGGGTAAAAGCCTTCGTCAACGTTTTAGTCCACGGCGCCAATGGCGAACGTCCTTTCGGGATCTTTGAGGTTGATAGTCGAAGTCCTCGCCAGTTCACAGAAAGCGATATCGATTTCCTTCGGGGGTACAGCAACCTACTCGGCGCAGTTTTGAAGCGTTCCAAAACTTCGGAAGCCATGCGTTTAACGGAAAAAAAATTGCGCGAAAGCGAGCGGCATTACCGCATCGCAGCTGAGCTCAATCCACTTTGGCCTTGGACTGCTGATAAAGTCGGCAACCTTATCTCCATCGATCAGCGCTGGTATGAATATACCGGTCTCTCACCTGCGCAGACATTGGAACGGCAGTGGGCTAATGCCGCTTACCCCGCAGACCAGGTATCAATAGCTAATTTGTGGGATCAATCACTGGCCACACTGCAACCTTTCGACTTACAAATCCGCTTACGAAAACATACAGGCGACTACCGTTGGTTTAGAGTCCTTGCGTTGTGTAGTCTTAACACCGCCGGACAATGCGAGCAGTGGTACGGCACAATCGAAGATGTAGACGATCGGGTACAGTTAGAGAGCGCACTACGGGACTGGAACGACTTGCTGGAGGATCGTATCGCTCAACGTACTCAGCAACTTGAGGAGGAACAGCATGAGCGCGCCGTGACGGAGTCCAAGCTACGGCAGAGTCAAAAAATGGAAGCTGTCGGCCAGCTTACTGGGGGAATAGCCCATGACTTCAATAATCTGCTAGCCGGCATAATTGGTAGCCTGGAGCTGATGCAGCGGCGCATCGATGCTGGCCGCTACAATGAGCTAGCCCGATATAACTTTGTTGCCATGACCTCAGCATCTCGGGCGGCCGCATTAACGCAGCGTCTACTGGCATTTTCGAGACAACAATCACTCAAACCGGAACTCCTCGAACCTCGCAAAGTGGTGGCAGGACTGGAAGAAATGATTCGCCGTACGGTCGGGCCAAACATCATTGTGGAGTGCTCATTCAGGGCAACCGATCGCATTAGATGCGACCTCAACCAACTGGAAAATGCGTTGCTTAATCTTGCGATCAACGCACGGGACGCAATGCCCAATGGGGGTAGGCTCGACCTACAGGTCGAGCGATACGTCATCGATGAAGCGTCCTCCTCCGAAAAAGTAATGCCGCCTGGAACGTATGTGAGCATCTCTGTCACAGATTCAGGCACTGGAATCAGTCCGGACATCTTGTCGCGCATATTTGACCCATTTTTCACGACCAAGAAGATTGGGGAAGGTACTGGATTAGGCCTTTCGATGATTTATGGCTTCACCCAGCAATCCGGTGGCCAAGTTAGAGTTCACAGTAGCCTTGGTGTTGGCACCACAGTGACCATGTATTTTCCAGTTAATGATTCGCGGCCTGACGACCCAAAAGGAGACCTGGGCGAATCCCATCAGCCAGAACCATTCGGCAACAATGAAACTATTTTGCTGGTGGACGACGAAGCGGCTATCAGACAGATGGGGGCGGAGCTTTTGTCAGAAACTGGCTATCGCGTCATTGAAGCAGTGGATAGTGATTCCGCAATGAAGCAAGCGGAGAAGCTGGAACACCTAGATTTACTGCTCACCGATATAGGCTTACCCGGATTGATGAACGGGATCAGCTTGGCTGCGGAACTCAAGAAGAAATATCCGCAACTCAAAGTGCTTTTTATCACCGGGTTCGCTGGCGGTGCGAGATTGGTCACGGTCGATGCGACTACTCGGATTCTAACCAAGCCCTTTAGTCTGAACGAACTCAGTTCGCGAGTGAACTCGTTGATAAACACTCTCTCAAATAGCAATTAGCCCAGTTCCCTCTCCTCCTCGGATCTTCGTTGATCCCATTACGGCCAAGGCATCGCATAACTGGAAGAAGAATTTGCACCGCATATTGAGGATGGCCGCTTGATACGAGTGCTAGAGGACTGGTGCCCTCTGTTCTCGGGTTATCACCTGCACTACCGAGCCGTCGCTTGCCAACACCGGCTTTTTCGCTTGTTCTGAATGCTCTTCGAGGCGATGTTTTCTCTTAAGGCAGTGCGTGAGATGGGGGATTGTTTTGGCAAGACGAACCGGAAGCATCTGATGTTTACTATGAGTCGTCTTAGGCCGCACGCAACAGGCGGGAAATCGCTCGCTGAAATCCAGCCGGTCAAATAAAATCGACCTACGCTTTCAAAAAATCACCTTCCCCACCTCCCGCATGGAAATCTCGACGGTCTTGGGGCCAATCCCGTCGAACTCAGATAGGCGTTTTTCGAACTCCTGGCGATTGGCGCTAGCCCCCACGATGTCCATCACCTTTCAAGCGTATTCGTCGTTGAGTTTGTTAGCCAACGCCAGTAAACGGGACGCCGTGGTTTCACGCACGTAGTGAGCCTGACCGAGCATCGCTACCCGCTCTCGATGCGTGCAGTGGGCGAGCTTTCGGGGCGAATCACGCTGATGTTGATCGACGATCACTTGGTACGCCCTTGCGGCTATCCCGCCCTGGATTCTTTTACCCATCAGATAACTGGCGACCAGCCATTTGAACAGGCCCGCTTCGTTCGCATCATCGAGGACTATCTGCAAGTCCCGTGCGCTAATGACCTTGTGCATTAAGCAATCCCCTATGCCAATGTCTCCGGCAGGAATATAGCTCCCAGGACGTCAGCGAGGCTTCGGAGCGAAGCAAGCCGCAGCAAAAGGAACCCCTTAGCCCAGCCTATGCGTAACAGTTGAGTTTAAATAATCTGGAAGTAATCGAATGCATATGTCTGAGGCGTACCAAGTCATGGAAGCTCTGTCGACGAACGACGCGAACCTTAAGATCCACGAGGGCTGGACGCTGATCTCCGTGGTAGTGACGACACATCCTAACGGCCATCTCCACCCTTGCTACATACTTGGTAAATCGAAAACTGTGCACGATGAACACCTCTCAGATTGACCCTGTTCAGCATCGGCCTATTTGCACAGAGCGCTGAAGTAGAGCAAACCTACGGGAACGCCGGGCAATAGATTCAGCAGCGTTATCTTCTCAGCGGACAACTGGCAGTCAGTCACACAAATGGTAAACGGCGCGCCCGTGTTCAACGTGACTTTTTGACAAACCGCGAGAGTGAATTCGGTTCGCGATCACCGGCTGACTTCTGCCGATTGGGTAAACACCACTTACTCGCGCGTTTGTCGATAATTTGAAGGATCCCGCCATGCCAAAGCTCGAACTCGGCGTCCCCTCCGAAGCCGGCGACCTACACAAGGTCATGGTTTGCTCCCCCGGTCTGGCCCACCAGCGGCTGACTCCGGGCAACTGCAACGAATTGCTGTTTGACGACGTCCTATGGGTCGAGCAGGCCAAGCGCGATCATTTCGACTTTGTGACCAAAATGCGCGAACGCAACATCTCGACTGGATGTTGCAGCGCAAAATCACCGCTAACTCAGTTGGCTTTGGCTTGGTCAATGAAGTGGATTCCTGGTTGCGCGGCCTAGAGCCGCGCAAGATCGCTGAATTCCTGATTGGTGGCGTATCCGCCGATGATCTGCTGGGCAGTTTCGGTCGCAAAACTATCGAGATGTTCCACGATTTTCTCGGTCACTCAAGCTTCATTTTGCCGCCACTGCCCAACACCCAGTTCACCCGCGACACCACCTGCTGGATCCACGGTGGTGTGACGCTCAACCCGATGTACTGGCCGGCACGTCGCCAGGAAACCCAACTGGTAAGCGCCATCTACAAATTCCACCCTGAATTCACTAACGCCGACTTTCAGATCTGGTACGGCGACCCCCGACCAGGAACACGGCAACGCCAGGCTGGAGGGCGGCGATGTGATGACAATCGGTAACGGTGTAGTGTTGATCGGCGTGGGAGAACGCTCGTCCAGCCATGCCATCGTTCAACTTGCGTTGAATCTGTTCAAGCACAACGTCGTGGAGCGGGTGATCGTTGCCGGCCTGCAGCCATTTCCCGTGCAACTTCACAACTGGTCAGGTTGAAGGTTTCGATAGTGTGAGCACTTACCCTCAACAGCCGTTGTTTGGCCTCAGGGGAATAGACCACATAACCGCTTTCGATCAGTTCTCCACTGCCTTCAATCTCGGACAGAAGCGTGACAACTTTTCCAGCCGTGCACGACTCCGCTGTGGTCAACAACAGGGAATGCTCGCGCAGATAATTAACCGTAAAGGCGGGAATAGACATAGGACTGTTCCGCGAACGTGATGGTCGGTTGACCGTCTTGGCAATCAATCATTCCAACTGAATTGATCAGTGATCGCGGTCGCACTACTGACTCAAAAAATCCTCACTACGAGTGTCGGTCATTTGGCGTTCGCAAACAGGTGGGGGCTCGCTCCCACAGGGTTCTACGTTGATTTTCGAGGGAGGATATAGCGCTCGATTGCCTGCGCCGCGCCGTCCTCGGTATTGGTTCCAGTGACAACATAGGCCTGGCGCTTCACTGCCTCTTCCGACTGCCCCATGGCGATCGACAAGCCTGCGCGGTGAAACATCGCCGGGTCGTTGCCGCCATCGCCCAGCGCCGCGGTCTGCTCCAGCGGCACACCGAGAAATTCGGCCAGTGTCGCCAGCGCTGCACCCTTGTTGGCTTGCATCGCGGTCACGTCCAGATAAATCGGCTGTGAACGGGAGACCTGTGCCTGACCTTCCACTTTGGGCAGCAGGAGCGCTTCCAGCTCAATCAACAACTGCGTGTTGTTGCTGGTGGCGACGATCTTGTCGATGCGTTCCAGGTACGGCTCAAAACTCTCGACCACCACTGGCGGATAACCCAGGCCGTGCTGTTCACGAGGCACCATTGGGCCGTTCGGATCTTTCAGCAACCAGTCGCCACCACTGAACACCCAGATTTCGATGTCCGGCCGGTCGGCAAACAGCGCCAATGCCGTCAGCGCCGCCGTTGCCGGCAAGTAATGCGCGACCAGCAAACTGCCGTCCGGATTGACGATGGTGCCGCCATTGAACGCTGCCGTTGGAAGGTCGACGCCCAAGGCTTCAATCTGCTGCAACATGGCTTTGGGTGGACGACCGGTGGCCAGGCTGAATAGCACGCCCGCCTCGCGCAAGGAGCGGACCGCTGAGAGGGTGCGTTGGCTGAGGCTGTGATCGGGCAGCAACAAGGTGCCGTCCATGTCACTGAGTAAAAAACGGATGGGAGGCTGCGGTGCGTCGATCATCCGAGGCCGTGCCAGACGCGACCGTCGCGGGTCAAGAGATCTTCTGCAGCCTGCGGGCCGTCTTCGCCAGCGGCATAGCTTTGCACGCTCGCGTCCTGCTGCCAGGCATCAAGGAAAGGCTGCACGGCGCGCCAGCCGTTCTCGATGTTGTCGGCGCGCTGGAACAGTGTCTGATCGCCGGTCAGGCAATCGTAGATCAGGGTTTCATAGCCGGTGGACGGCTGCATTTCAAAGAAATCCTTGTAGGCAAAGCCCAGTTCGATATTGGCCATTTTCAAGGCCGGGCCGGGCCGTTTGGCCAGCAGGTCGAACCACATGCCTTCGTTGGGCTGAATCTGAATTCGCAGATAGGTCGGTTGCAGCTCATCGACTTCGGTATCGCGGAACTGCGCATACGGCGCCGGTTTGAAGCAGATGACAATCTCGGTGTCGCGCACGCTCATGCGCTTGCCGGTGCGCAGGTAAAACGGCACGCCGACCCAGCGCCAGTTGTCGATCATGACCTTCAGCGCGACGTAGGTTTCGGTATTGCTATCGGGCGCCACGTTGTTTTCCTGGCGATACCCCGGCAACGGCTTGCCGTCGATTTCGCCGGGCGTGTATTGGCCGCGCACCGAGTTGGCCAGCGCTTCCTCGACTGACCAGGGGCGAATCGCACCGACCACCTTGGCTTTCTCGCCACGTACCGCATCAGCGCCGAAGGCGGCCGGCGGTTCCATCGCCACCATCGCCAGCAATTGGAACAGGTGATTGGGCACCATGTCCCGCAAGGCGCCGGTGTGTTCATAAAAACTGCCACGGGTTTCCACACCGACGGTTTCGGCGGCGGTGATTTGTACGTGGTCGATGTAGTGATTGTTCCAGAACGCTTCAAACAGGCTGTTGGAAAACCGACTGATCAAAATGTTCTGCACGGTTTCCTTGCCCAGATAGTGATCGATCCGGTAGATCTGGTTTTCCGTCATCACCTTGAGCAAGCAAGCGTTCAAGGCTTCGGCAGTATGCAGATCGGAACCGAAGGGTTTTTCGATTACTACCCTTCTGAACGCTTCTGGCGACTCTTGCAGCAAGTCAGCGGCGCCGAGACGACGCACCACTTCACTGAAGAAACGTGGCGCGGTGGCCAGGTAGAAGACGGCGTTGCCGGTGCCGCTGGCGGCGATTTTCGCCGCCAGCGCTTGATAGGTGCTGTCGTCCAGGAAGTCGCCCTGTACGTAGCTGATGCCTTTGGCCAGCTTGGCCCACAAGTCCGGGTCAAGGGCTTGATCGCCCTTGCCGACCTTGGCGGCCACTTCGGCTCGAATGAAGTCCTCGAGTTTTTTCGCAAAGGCTTCGTCGGTGATGGCGTTGTGGTCAACGCCGATGATCCGCAGCCCATCCCCAAGCAGACCGTCACGACTCAGGTTGTACAGCGCCGGCATCAGCAGACGCTTGACCAGGTCACCATGGGCACCGAACAGGAACAGCGTGGTCGGTGGTGCGGGTTCTGCCTTGGATTTATTGCGGATCAAGCGGGTCATTTTTTCGCAGTCTCCACATGGCCGCCGAAGCCGAAGCGTTGGGCCGAGAGAATCTTGTCGCCAAAGGTGCCTTGCCCTCGCGAACGGTAGCGGGAGAACAGCGAGTTCGACAGCACCGGTACAGGCACCGATTGCTCCATGGCGGCTTCGATGGTCCAGCGACCTTCACCACTGTCAGCCACCGATCCGGAGTAACCGTCGAGTTTCGGATCGCTGGCCAGCGCATCGGCGGTCAGGTCGAGCAACCAGGACGACACGACGCTGCCACGACGCCAGACTTCGGCGATGTCGCCTACGTTCAGGTCGAAACGCTGATCTTCCGGCAGGTTGGTGCTGGCCTTGGTCTTGAGGATGTCGAAGCCTTCGGCAAAGGCCTGCATCATTCCGTATTCGATGCCGTTGTGGATCATTTTCACGAAATGGCCCGAACCGGCCGGGCCTGCGTGGATGTAACCGCGCTCGGCACGATCGTCTTCGGACTTGCGGTCCTTGGTGCGAGGGATGTCGCCCAGGCCCGGTGCAAGGCTCTCGAACAGCGGATCAAGGCGTTTAACCACCTCGGCTTCGCCACCGATCATCATGCAGTAGCCCCGCTCCAGGCCCCAGACGCCGCCGGAGGTGCCGACGTCGACGTAGTGCAGGCCTTTCTCCGACAGGGTTTTCGCCCGGCGGATGTCGTCCTTATAGAAGGTGTTGCCGCCGTCGATGATGGTATCGCCAGCTTCGAGCAAGGTGCTCAGGGTGTCGATGGTGTCTTCGGTCGGTGCGCCGGCCGGCAGCATGACCCACACCGCACGTGGCTTGGCCAGGCCAGCGACCAGCGCCGTCAAGTCGATGACGCCAGAGGCGCCTTCTGCGGCCAGGGTGTCGACAAAGGCGGTATTGCGGTCGTAAACAACGGTGGTATGACCGTTGAGCATCAGGCGCCGCGCAATATTGCCGCCCATGCGGCCCAGTCCAATAATCCCGAGTTGCATGTTCTGATGCTCCCTACTACAAATAATGTGTGTCAAAGGTTATAGCCCAACGCGACTATTGAGGGTTAGTCCAGAGCGCTGGCACATAGTTTCCGGGCATTGTGCCCGATCCAGATTGATAACGTCGGTAATCGCGCCGAAGACACAGCGACCATGAAAAATAAAAAAGTTCCCTTCCGGGGCAAAAGAAATCAAAATCAGCGCCGATAGTAAGTCAGCACCCGATGTCGGGGCAGGTTTACAGTTGAGACAGCCATTTGCGAGGTGAGCAATGGGCACAGTACACGCAGCACTGCCAGCACAAACCCTTTACGTCACGATCCGTCGCGATGAATTGCGCCAGTTGAAAGACGAGCGCGACCAGTTGAAGCAGGAGCTCGCGCAATTGCGCTTGTTGACACAAAGCAATCAGGCCCAGCCTTTGCCCGTCACTCACCGTGTGCCTCACGCCTGATCCCCTCGCTTGATTCGGAAGCAGCCCCCGCTGTTTCCGACCTGCCATCCCCCCTTTTGACAAACCCTGCACTCACGAAGTTTTCACATCCGCTTGTTGATACTCCGGCGCCTTATGGCCGTTCGGTATCCGCGCGGCGCCCGTTCGTCGGTGACAAAGATGTCCCGGCGGGGAAGTGATTATTGGCTGGAGCGCTGAATGGCTTTGTTTAAACGCAGCAATACGTCTGCGAAAGGTTTCGACTGGACAGGATTTCTCTGGCTGTTCCTGTTCTTCTGGTATTTTTCCGGCATTACCCAACTACTGATCCAACTGACAGGCACCTCCGGTTTCACCGGGTTCCGCCAGGCCTTTGTGATGAGCGCCATCTGGCTTGCGCCGATGCTGCTGTTCCCCAAACAAACACGTGTCATGGCTGCGCTGATCGGTGTGGTGCTGTGGGCCTGCTCAATGGCCAGCCTGGGTTACTTCTTCATCTATCAGCAGGAGTTTTCCCAAAGCGTCATCTTCATTATGTTCGAGTCGAACATCTCTGAAGCCGGCGAGTACATGACTCAGTACTTTGCCTGGTGGATGGTGGCAGCGTTCCTCGCTCACAGCGCTTTCGCTTACTTCCTCTGGACTCGCTTGCGCCCGGTGTACATGCCTCGCGGTCGGGCGCTGGTGGCTGCAACGGCGATTGTGATCGCCGTCGTCGGTTACCCGCTGATCAAGCAAACCGCGCGTACCGGCAGTTTTGCCGGCGGTTTCGAGAAGTTCGAAACCCGCATCGAGCCCGCGGTGCCTTGGCAAATGGCCGTGGCCTATCACCGCTACCTCGATACCCTGGCCGGCATGCAAGACATGCTCAATAGCGCCAGCAAGATCCCTCCCCTGCACAATCTAAAAGATTCGGCGGCCAATCAGCCGGCGACCCTGGTGCTGGTGATCGGTGAGTCCACCAACCGTCAGCGCATGAGCCTCTACGGCTACCCTCGGGAAACCACCCCGGAGCTGGACAAGCTCAAGGATCAACTGGCGGTCTTCGATAACGTCATCACCCCGCGCCCCTACACCATCGAGGCGTTGCAGCAGGTTCTGACCTTCGCCGACGAAGAAAACCCGGACCTGTACCTGTCGACCCCGTCGCTGGTCAGCATGATGAAACAGGCAGGCTACAAGACCTTCTGGATCACCAACCAGCAGACCATGACCAAGCGCAACACCATGCTGACGACCTTCTCCGAGCAGGCCGACGAGCAGGTGTACCTGAACAACAACCGCAACCAGAATGCCGCCCAGTACGATGGCGACGTGATCGAGCCGTTCAATAAGGCCTTGGCCGACGCTGCGCCGCGCAAGCTGATCGTCGTGCATTTGCTTGGCACGCACATGAGCTATCAATACCGTTATCCGTCGTCCTTCGATAAGTTCAAGGACCGCAAAGGGGTTCCAGACGGTGTGCGCGACGATCAGGTGCCGACGTATAACAGCTATGACAACGCGGTGCTGTACAACGACTTCGTGGTTTCGAGCCTGATCAAGGACTACGCCAAGTCTGATCCCAACGGGTTCCTGCTGTACCTCTCCGACCATGGTGAAGATGTTTTCGACTCTCCTGGCCACAGCACCCTTGGGCGCAACGAAAGCAAACCGACGGCACCGATGTACACCATTCCGTTCATGGCCTGGGCCTCGCCGAAATGGCGCGAAAACCATGACTGGAGCTTTACCGGTGATCTGGGGCGGCCTTACAGCAGCTCGCACCTGATCCATACCTGGGCTGATCTGGCGGGCCTGAGCTTCGATGAACTGGATCGCAGCAAGAGCCTGGTCAGCGACAGTTTTAAGCCACGACCATTGATGATCGGCAATCCTTATGAGCGCGAGCAAAAGGCATTGATCGACTTCAGCCTGATGAAACCCAAGGCGGTGGCAGTCATTCAGAATTAGTCCTTTCAGGGGCCGGTTCCGGCCCCTTTTGCACTGCGCCAATGGCGCGATTGCGTTGTCCGAAACATTTACAAATAACAATAATTCTTATTAATCGCTAAATCCCTCCTTCCCTCTTCGTCTTTGAACAAACGGAATTTTTTCCTCGAAGACAAGGAGTCGGCTGCGATGTTCGCGCCTATCACCCGTTCCATGACCTTTACCCTGGGCCTGTGCAGTGCCGCCCTGTGCCCCGATCTGCTGGCCGAAACCAGCCCTGATCAAGAACCCGGCCGCACCCTCGAACTGGGCGCCACCAATGTGACCGCTCAAGGTTTGGGCAGCACCACCGAAAACACCGAGTCGTACACCACCGGTGCCATGAGCACTGCGACGCGCTTGAACCTGTCGATCAAGGAAACGCCGCAATCGGTGTCCGTGGTCACGCGCCAGCAAATGGACGACTTCAAACTCGGCACGCTGTCCGAAGCCATGAGCCAGACCACCGGCGTGGTGGTTCAACACAACGATTCGGATCGGGTCAGTTATTCGTCCCGGGGTTACTCGATCACCAATTTCCAGATCGATGGCATGCTGAACACCTTCAGCTACATGAAGTCTGATTCCGATACCATCATCTACGACCGCATCGAAGTGGTTCGCGGTGCGACCGGCCTGACCACCGGCGCGGGCGACCCGTCGGCCACCATCAACATGGTGCGTAAACGGCCGACGGCGCAGTGGCAAGTCCAGACCGGTGTCAGCGGCGGCAGTTATGACGACTACTACAGTTATCTGGATGTCGGCGGCCCGCTGGCGTTCGACGGCCGCTTGCGCGGACGCAGCGTGCTGGCCTATCGCGACAGCGATTCGTTCCGCGACAAGTACCAGCAACAACGTGAAGTCGGCTACGGGATTCTTGAAGCCGACCTGACCGATGACACTGTGTTGGCCGTGGGTTACGACTATCAGAACAAACACGTCCAGGGCACGTCCTGGGGCACGGTGCCGTACTGGAACGCTGACGGTGGCAAGGCCAACCTCGGACGCTCCACCAACATGGCCACGTCGTGGAGTTCCTGGCCGCTCAAGGACAAAACCGCGTTCGCCACGCTGGAACACCAATTGGGTGCCGGCTGGCACGCCAAGGCCGCCTACACCCATCGCGAGAGCGACACCGACGGCAAGATCTACTACGGCGGCGGGGGGTTCCCTGAGGCAGATCGCAGTGGCATGAGCGCCAACGTCAGCCACATGCTCAGTACGCAAAAAATGAAGGCTTATGACTTCAACGTGGCCGGCCCTTACTCGCTGTTCGGACGGGAACACGAAATGATGATCGGCTATGGCGAGGCCGAGCGCCGGGAAGATTCCCCCTACATGGTGGACGGCCCCAGGGCGGCGGATTACGAAAGCATCCGCGACTGGAAATACATGGGCGACATCGCCAAGTTTCCCGACGCCGTCACCAACCTTTCAGGTTCAAAAGACAGTACCCGCCAGAAGGCCGGTTACCTGGCCACTCGCCTGAGTCTGACGGATGACCTGCACGCCGTATTCGGCAGTCGTTATGGCAGCTGGAAAGTGTCGAGCAAGACCAACAAGTACGACAACAACCTGCAACTGAGCAGCGTCGATGCGACAAGCCAGGAACACAACGACATGTGGACGCCCTACGCCGGGCTGCTCTACGACCTCACCCCCGAATACACGGCATACGTCAGCTACACCGACATTTTCAACCCGCAAGACAACCGCGACAGCAATCGCAAATACCTCGACCCGGTGGTGGGCAGCAACTATGAACTGGGGCTCAAGGGCAGCCTGCTTGAAGAACGTCTGAACCTCGCCACCGCGCTGTTCTGGAGCAAGCAGGACAACGTAGCCGAACTCGACGATTCGGTGCCACCAGACCCGGCGACCGGTGAGGAGTTCTTCAAGTCAGGCGGCAAAGGCAACAAGATTCAGGGTTTCGAAGCCGAGGTCTCGGGCGAGGTCATGGCCGGCTGGAACATGACGGCCGGCTACACCTACACCCACTCGGCCAATGGCGAGAAGAAACGCGCCAATACCAACCAGCCACTGAATATGTTCCGGCTCTCCACGGGCTATCGCCTGCCCGGCGACTGGCAGGCACTGACCGTGGGTGGCGCGGTGAACTGGCAGAGCGACGTGTTCCGGGCCGCCAGCCGCCCGGTGGGACGTAGTGCTGACGGTGCGGTGATCACCGAAAGGACGAACATCCAGCAGGCGGCCTACACCGTGGTCAAACTGATGTCGCGTTATGAGTTCGACAAGCACCTGTCCGCCTCGCTGAACGTCGATAACCTGTTCGACAAGAAGTATTACGACAACGTCGGGTTCTATAACGGTGTGTTTTGGGGTGACCCGCGCACGGTGACCCTTAGCCTGGACTGGACGCTCTAGGCGCAGGTCATTCCCATTTAACGGAATCGGCGGATAATGTCCCTTCGACATTGCTTCATGGACGAAAGGACCCGACAACTCGTAGTGGGGCACACCATGAAACGTACAACCATGATCCTCGCCGGCCTGATGATGTTCAGTTCAACCGCTGCATTTGCCGAAGGTGGTGCTGAACGCATGCGGTATTACTTTGAGAGCCTGCGGCTCAGCCAAGAGGCGAATCAAAGTAACGCCAGCAACACCGCTGAAATCAGGGTTCCGGATGATCAAACTGCGCAAGTGACAGAGCACTACAAACCTTAACGACAAAGGGCGTCCTGATGGACGCCCTTTTTCTTTGCTCGTATTACCTTAAAGCGCCTTGGTCCAGAACAGCATCCGACCGTGCGCCGGGTCGAACATGCCTGCGGCAAAACCGAACTTGCCATAGGACGCCTGAGCGACTGCATTACCTTCCAGCACCTCCAGTGTGATTTTGCAGCAACCGCGCTGGCGAGCGATATCCTCGACCTTTTGCAGCATTTTCTGGCTCAACCCCAAGCCGCGAAACTTTTTCACCACCGCCACATCGTGCACATTGACCAACGGCCGACAGGCGAAAGTCGAGAAACCTTCAAAGCAATTGACCAGCCCGGCCGGCTCGCCACCGACGAAGGCCAGAACGCTGAACGCGTGGGGACGTTTGGCCAGTTCCGCCGGCAGTTGCTTCAGCAAGTCGGCGGGCAAGGAGTGGCCGCCACCCATTGGGTCTTCGGCGTAAGCATTTAGCACCAGCCCAATAGCCTCGGCATGCAGCGGATTGGTGTAACTGGCCTGAAGCACAAGAATTTCTGCGGATTCCATTTCCACCCTCGTTTGCACATTAAGTTGCCCCAGCGCATCTCGCACTGAAGGGCCGACCGACAATATCGCGGGCACAGCCGTGTCGACAACCCGATCCTGCTGTAATTTTTCGCTCAAGCGCCCCAGATCAGCGCCTCGGTCCATCCCAGCTCGGCAAAATCCTCAGCCCTCAAGCCTGACTCACCGGCACAGAAAAACTCATCCAGTTGCGGTGGTTTGACCGAGGTGCCGCTGAGCATGGCGTGAACCTGCCCGCGATGATGAATCTGGTGCTCGAACAGATGGGACAGCAGGCGCAAGCGGCTGTCATGTTGCGGCGTGTCCCGGGCGATGGTCACGATCTTCCCCAGGTCTGCATCGCGCATTTGCTCGCAATAGGCGATCAGTCGAAGGTCCACCAGCGCTTGTTCGCGCTTGAGGTCTACTGCGTGCGTAAACGGCTCGTCCTGGTTGAAAAACACATAGCATTCGGGATGCGGGTCATCGCCGCGCAACTCCCGCTCCAGCGCATCCACATAAAACCAGTCGCAGGTCAGGATGTGATTGAGGGTAGCGCGCAGACTGGGAAAGAAGCTGACCCGCGGCGCCGCCAGATCGGCCGGGCTCAACTGGCTCCAGGCCTTGGCGAGGCGATGATTGGCCCAAGCGCTCTGATAGGCCATGGTCAGCATATGGTGCGACAAAGGCTGATTCATGTTCGCGGCTCCTTGTTCAAGCTTCGGCGAAACGTTGCAGCTGCATTTCCTGTAAACGGCTGAGGGTGCGGCGGAACGGAAACTCCAGATAACCCTCGGTGTACAACGATTCCATGGGCACCTGCGCTTCGAGGCACAGCGGCACCTTACGGTCGTAGCACTCGTCCACCAGGGCGATGAAACGCCGTACACCGTCGTCATGCACCGACAATTGCGGCAGCTCGCGATCGCCCGCCGCCACCCGCTCGACGCCGTCTTCAGTGCCTCGGGCGATGCGCCCCTCGCGCTTTCGCGCGCTGAGGTTGGGCACGTCACTCAACAGAATAGCGCTGAAGGTGTCGCACAGGGCGATGAAATCCATGGCGGCAAAAGGCTGCTCACAGAGATCGGCGTAACGAGCCCAGAGTACGGTTGGACTGGCCTGCACGACATTGAGTGAGCGGTAGCCGACCTTGATCGGATCACTGGACACCGACTGGCCGACGGTCAATGCCTTGAACACTTCACCCAGAGCGCTGGGTTGCCCCGGTGCCGCCACCCAGTACCGTTGCAAACCTTTGCCTGGGTGCAGGCGATGATCTTCGCCACCCTCCACCGCAATCACCTGCATATGTTTCTTGATGGCTTCGATGGCGGGCACGAACCGGTCGCGATTAAAGCCATCGGCGTACAACTGATCCGGTGGCTGATTGGAGGTGCAGACCACCACCACGCCCTGCTCGAACATCACCTGAAACAAACGCCCGAGAATGATGGCGTCGCCGATGTCGTTGACGAACAGTTCGTCAAAACACAGTACCCGCACTTCCTCGCTCAGTTCGCGAGCCAGCGCCTTCAACGGGTCGGCGGTGCCGGTCAGTTGAAACGAACGCTGATGCACCCAGCCCATAAAGTGGTGAAAGTGTTGGCGACGGGCCGGGACCTTCAGGCTTTGGTAAAACTGGTCCATCAACCAGGTCTTGCCGCGCCCGACCGGGCCCCAGAGGTACACGCCAGTGACCGGCGCGCGCCCTTCATGCAGCGCCTCGTAGCATTTCTGCAGCGCCCACACGGCATGTTCCTGGGCTTCGTCCTGGACGAAGCCCTTCTGTTCGATGGCGTGTTGCCAGGCGCTTAAGGGGGAGTCGATATTCATGCGCGGCAGTATGCCACGCGGCCTGGTTAGAGAGAGATGTCTAGCCGGGCTATCTTGCCCTGTTCATTCAGGCGAAACATGTAGCGCAATTCCAGAGGGCTGCCCGGAAACGTTCCGGAGATCAGGTTATGCACCAGCACCTTGCCGGTGCGTAGTTGGACGTCGAGTACTTCGACCCGTGGCTGGTAACGCTGGGCGGTGTCTTGCATCCATTGCGCGATGGCGTGAGTGCCGACCTGGTGCTGGCCTTCATCGAACACATTGGCATCCTCAGCGAAAAAACTGGCGACCCGCGAGGTGTCGCGGGCATTGGCCGCAGCAATGTAGGCGGCGATGGCGGGTGCCAGTGAAGAGGCGGGATTGGACATGGTTACGGCTCCTTGTTTGTTGATTCTGGAGCCATGCTAAAACAAGCCTGTGTCAGTTCTTGTCAGGAGTGAAGCGCCCTGCTTCGTCCAGTTGCATCTGCTTGCGCCAGGTGCGCAACAGGTCGCTGCGCCGCCCCGGATAACGCTCGCCCTGCTCGTTCGCTGCCGAGATCCGGTCGGTACGAAAGGTGCGGTAGGCGCTACGCAACTCGCACCAGGCGACGATGATTCGCACCTCGTTCAGAAACCCCAGAGCCAGAGGCCAAATCAGCCGCTGACTCGGCACCTGGTTGGCGTCCGCGTAATCGATGTGCAGCTTGGCCTGATCGCGAATGGCCTGGCGAAACACATTCAGTGGCACCGCGTTGGGCGCAAAGCCATAGCCGGGCGGCCCCGGTAACACCGTCGGGTTGCGTAACGCGTCCAGCGCTTCAGGCGCCAATACCGCGGCAATCTTGGCCAGCGCATCCGCCGCCGCCTTGCTCAACACCTCATCCCCGCGCTGATCCACATAGCGCAACCCCAGCACGATGGCTTCGGTTTCATCGGCGTTGAGCATCAACGGCGGCAGAAACAAACCGCTGCGCAGCACATAGCCGATCCCCGCTTCGCCGTAGATTGGCGCGCCGAGGGCGGTAAGTTCGGCGATGTCGCGGTACAGCGTACGCTCGGAAATCTCCAATTCGCCGGCAAGCGTCGCCGCGGTCACCGGACGACTTTTGCCGCGCAGCAATTGCAACAAGGTCAGTAAACGAGTGGTACGCGACACGATCGGCAGGCTCTGTCCGTAAAAGTTGTCGGAGCTTAGCAGAGGACCCTGTCAGAAAGTGGCAGTAGCGATGGCGCCGGTGGTCGGCCCTTCTCTCGCGAATGAAAAAGCGCCTTGACGTCAAATATTACCAGCATCATATTAAATACATGTCGCTAGACATTTATATTCGACCCCAACGTTTTTTCCTTCAGGAGTCACCCCATGCATTACAAAGTCTTCGGCCGCAAAACCGGCTTGCGGGTCTCGGAACTGGCGCTGGGCGCCGGTAACTTCGGCACCGGTTGGGGTCATGGTGCCGAACGCGACGAGGCCAAACGCATCTTTGATGGCTACCTGGAGGCCGGCGGCAATTTCATCGACACCGCCAACGGCTATCAGGCGGGCCAGTCGGAAGCCATGCTCGGCGAGTTCATCGCAGCGGAACGGGATCGCCTGGTCATCGCCACCAAATACACCCTGGGGACCACGCCGGCTGCGGGCATTTCCCACACCGGCAACAACCGCAAGAACATGGTTCGCGCCGTGGAAGAAAGCCTGAAACGACTCAACACCGACCACATCGACCTGTTCTGGGCCCACATGAGCGATGGCGTGACGCCGATGGAAGAAATTCTGCGCGGTTTCGACGATCTGGTGCGCGCTGGCAAAATTCACTACGCCGGGCTGTCAAACTTCCCGGCGTGGCGCATTGCTCGGGCCGATTTGCTGGCCGAGATTCGCGGGTTCTCACCGCTTGCTGCGATTCAGGTGGAATACAGCCTCGCTGAACGCACGGCCGAACGTGAACAACTGCCGATGGCCGAAGCCTTGGGCCTGGCCGCTACGTTATGGTCACCATTGGGTGGCGGGTTCCTCACTGGCAAGTACCGCACCAACGATGGCGACAACCGCGCCGCCAAACTCGGCATGCTGATCCACGCCGAGAAAAGCGCCCGTGAAACCGCCCTGCTCGACACCTTGCTGGCCGTCGCTGAAGAATTGGGCGCCAGCCCGACGCACGTCGCCATAGCCTGGCTGCGGGAAAAAGCCAAGCGTTCGACCACGGCGCTGATTCCGATTCTCGGCTCGCGCACCCGTGAACAACTGGATGCGACCTTGGGTGCTTTGGATGTGCAATTGAGTGCCGATCAACTGTTGCGGCTTGATGGGGCCAGTGGTGTGGAGATGGGCGTGCCCCATGAATCCATTGCCGGGTCGATGGCGCGATTTACCGGGGCTGAAACCCTGGATCTGCCAATCATCCCCGTCGCCTGACACAGATCGAAATGTGGGATCGCCGCACCGCCGCTCCCACATTTTTCTTGTGTGTTACCGGTCGACCTTATGCTTCGCTGCATAGAGGCACAGCATTTCCATCGCCAACGTCGCCGCCGCCAGTGAGGTAATGTCCGCGCTGTCGTAGGCCGGCGCCACTTCCACGACGTCCATTCCCACCAGATTGATCCCGCGCAAACCACCGAGAATTTCCAGCGCCTGCACCGTACTCAAGCCACCGCACACCGGCGTTCCGGTGCCTGGAGCGAAGGCCGGATCAAGGCAATCAATGTCGAACGTCAGGTACACCGGGTTATCACCGACCCGCGCCCGAATGGCCTCGACAATCTCATCAACACCACGTCGATGCACTTGTCGCGCATCCAGCACCTGAAAGCCCTGGTGATCGTCATTGGTGGTGCGCAACCCGATCTGCACCGAACGCGACGGATCCACCAACCCTTCCTTGGCCGCGTGCCAGAACATCGTGCCGTGATCGACGCGCTTGCCGTCTTCGTCCGGCCAGGTGTCGCTGTGGGCGTCGAAGTGGATCAACGACAGCGGACCATGTTTGCGCGCATGGGCCTTGAGCAGCGGATACGTGATGAAGTGATCCCCGCCGAACGTCAGCATCGCGCTACCGGCGTTGAGAATGTGTTCGGCATGGGCTTCAATGCTTTCCGGCACCGACTGCGGTGTGCCGTAATCGAAGTCGCAATCGCCGTAGTCGATGACCGCCAGATGCTCGAACGGGTCGAAGGCCCATGGCCAGTGGCGTTCCCAGGCAATCCCGGTGGACGCGGCACGAATGCCACGTGGTCCGAAACGCGCACCGGGACGGTTGCTGGTGGCGGTGTCGAACGGGACACCGCTGACCGCAACGTCGACGCCGCGCAAGTCGCGACTGTAGCGACGACGCATGAAACTGGTGATACCGGCGTAGGTACTTTCGGCGGCAGTGCCGTAGAGGCTGTCGCGGGTCATGGCCTGATCGTTTTGCATCGGGACGTCCATCTCAGGTTCCTTATTATTGGCGGCTACGGAAAGTGGTCCACAAGCGAGTGCGTTGACGCAGGTCCTTCAGGCTCATGCTGCGGTCGGCGTACAGCCGGTCACGCACGTCAGCCAGTGGGTAGATGTCCGGATCGGTGCGCACGGCCTCATCCACCAGCGGTGTTGCCGCCTGGTTGGCTGTCGCGAAGAAAAGTGTGTTGGTCAGTGCTGCGACGGATTCCGGGCGCAGCATGAACTCGATGAAGGCGCGGGCGGCTTCGGGGTGTGGGGCGTCCTTGGGGATCGCCAGGTTGTCCTGCCAGACCAGCGTGCCCTCTTTCGGAATCCGGTACGCCACTTCGAACGGCTTGTTGGCCTTGCGCGCCTGATCAGCGGCCATGCTGGCGTCACCGTTGTAGGTCAACGCCAGGCATACGCTGCCATTGGCCAGATCGCTGATCTGCCGACCGGTCGCGACGTACAGCACATTGGGTTGCAGCTGATGCAACAGCGCCTCGGCGGCTGACAGATCAGCCTTGTCAGTGCTGTAAGGATTTTTACCCAGGTAATGCAGCGCCAGGCCGATCACTTCCTGAGGCGAATCGAGAATGGCAATGCCGCAATCTTTCAGTTTGCCGGCGTACTCAGGCTTGAACAGCAGGTCCAGGCTGTTGAGCGGCACGTCCGGCAAACGCTGCTTCACGGCTTCGACATTCATCCCCAAACCCAGTGTGCCCCACGTATAGGGCACGCCATAACGGTTGCCGGGGTCGACGGCGGCGAGTTTTTCCAGCAAATCCGGATCGAGGTTGGCGTAACCCTTGAGGCCTTCGTGGGGAATCTCTTTCAACGCACCGGCTGCCAGTCCACGGGCCAGCACACTGGAAGACGGCACGACCACGTCATAACCGCTGCCACCAGTGAGCAACTTGGTTTCGAGCACCTCCGAGGAATCGAACGTGTCGTAGCGCACGTGGATACCGGTTTCCTGCTCGAAACGCTGCAAGGTTTCAGGCGCTACGTAATCGGACCAACTGTAGAGATTCAGGACTTTTTCCTCGGCCTGGGCCGATACGGCCATGGCGAGGAACAGCGTGGGGAAACACAGCTTGAACATGGGACCCATGACGGAACACCTGACCAGATGAAGTGGATGCAGAATGCGCCGTCGGATACATTGGAAAAATACCAAGTTAGTTATCCTGACTTTATCCGAGAGTAATGTTTGATGCTCAGCCAACTCCACGATCTCGATCTGCAACTGCTGCGCCTGTTCGTCAACGTGGTGGAGTGCGGCGGCTTCAGCGCGGCTCAGGGGGAGTTGGGCTTGAGCCAGTCGAGCATCAGCCAGCAAATGGCCAAACTGGAAACCCGACTCGGCTATCGCCTGTGCAGTCGCGGCAAAGGTGGTTTCAAGATCACGCCCAAGGGCGAACAACTGCTCAGCGCGACTCGCAGCCTGTTCGAGTCCATCGAAGCCTTCCGCCATCAATCCAATGGTGTGGCCGGGCGCTTGATCGGCGAGGTTCGTTTGGGGCTGTCCGAAGCGCTCGATCAATCCGTGTTGCAACGAGTAGCCGATGCGATCCGACGCTTTCGTGAACGGGACGAATCGGTACGCATCGAGTTGATCAGCGCCATGCCCGGCGAAATGGAACGGTTGCTGCTGCAACAACGACTGGACCTGGCGATCGGCTATTTCTCACAAGTGCAAAGCGCTTTTGACTACCGCGAACTGTTTACCGAAACCCAGCACCTGTATTGCGCCGCAGGACATCCGCTATTCACTAATGACGCACCTGACGATCTAGCGCTCCAGGCTTGCGATCGGGTCGATCACCCTTATCGCTTCCTGCGCAGCGACGAGCCCTTCCAGGGGAAGATGTGTTCGGCGCGCTCGGAGCAAGTCGAAGGCACCCTCGCCTTCATTCTTTCCGGCAAGCACGTCGGTTATTTGCCCAGCCACTTTGCCCGCAGCTGGGAAGACAAAGGATTGCTGCGCGCCGTGCGCCGTGCCGATATGAGTTTCGACGTGGCGTTTCATCTGGCCCGCCATCGCGCCCAAGTGCCGGGGGATGCGCAGAAAGCCTTTGAAGAGGATCTACTCGCGGCGTTCGCTTGATGAGCATTCCCACGCGGGAGCGTGGGAACGATCAGTACGTTGTGCGTTGCCCTCGATGCCCGCTGCTGGCATCCTGCGCCTCCATTTTCTGACCCGGCCCGCCTTCTGGCACGCACACCACCATGACCGCCTCTGAAAAAGCCCCTGCCCCACGCAATAACGACCTGATTTACGGCCTCGACGACCGTCCGCATCTGACCGCCACCGTCTTCGCTGCGCTGCAACATGTACTCGCCAGTTTCGTCGGCATCATCACTCCGACCCTGATCATGGGGGGCGCCCTCGGTCTGCAAAGCGAAGTGCCGTACCTGATCAGCATGGCGCTGTTCGTCTCGGGACTGGGCACGTTTGTTCAGGCACGACGTTTCGGCCCGATCGGTTCCGGCCTGCTGTGTTTGCAAGGCACCAGCTTCTCATTCATCAGCGTGATTCTCAGTGCCGGTTTCATGGTCAAGGCCCGGGGTGGCGGCACCGATGAGATCCTGTCGACGATCTTCGGTGTGTGCTTTTTCGCCGCCTTCATCGAAGTGGTGTTGAGCCAGTTCATCGGCAAATTGCGGATGCTGATCACCCCGGTGGTGACCGGCACGATCATCACGCTGATGGGCCTGTCGCTGATCAAAGTCGCCATGACCGACATCGCCGGCGGCTTCGGTGCGGCAGACCTCGGCGCGGCCAGTCATCTGGCCCTGGCGGCCTTGGTACTCGGAACGATTGTGCTGTTGAACCGGGTCGATGTGCCGTTCCTGCGCCTCGGTGCAATCGTCATCGGCCTGACCCTCGGCTATGTCGTGGCCTGGCTGATGGGTGACGTCAACTTCGCCAGTCTGCCCGACGTACCGCTGATGAGCGTACCGGTGCCGTTCAAGTACGGCTTTAACTTCGATTGGGTGGCGTTTGTACCAGTGGCAGTGATTTTCCTGGTGTCGCCGCTGGAAGCCGCTGGTGACTTGACCGCCAATTCGATGATTTCCCGGCAGCCGGTCAAAGGCCCGATCTACCTCCGCCGGATCAAGTCCGGTCTGCTCGCCGACGGCCTGAACTCAGCCATGGCCGCCGTGTTCAACAGCATGCCGATGGTGACCTTCGCCCAGAACAACGGCGTGATTCAGCTCACCGGCGTGGCCAGCCGCTACGTGGCGTTCTTCATTGCCGGTTTGTTGGTGCTGCTGGGGTTGTTCCCGATGATCGGTGCAGTGCTGCAACTGATGCCGAAACCGGTACTCGGTGGCGCTGAACTGGTGATGTTCGGCACCGTCGCCGTCGCCGGGATCAAGATCCTCGCCGAAGCCGGCCTGCACCGGCGCAACATGCTGATCGTGTCGATTTCGCTCGGCATGGGCCTGGGTGTCGCGGCGGTTCCGGAAGTGCTGCGCGAGTTGCCGAAGGCGCTGCACAACATCTTCGAATCGCCGATCACCGTCGGCGCGTTGTGCGCTATCGTGCTGAATATCTTCCTGCCCGAAGAGTTCATTGAGCTGGAAGAGGACGATTTCGATCCGGAAGCCTCGATCCTGCGGGTCATGGAAAACCCGGATATCCCGGCCAAGGGTGAACCCGTCTCGCCGGCAACTGTCGCACCCTTGAACCGCTAGAAAATGCTCGAGGCCGAGCCACTGGCGGTTCGGCCTTTTCTTCAAGAGAGCACATTCATGCGCAGTGTCCACGCCGTTATCCTTTCCCTGCTTTTGCTCTCCCTGAGCGCCTGTGCCCTGCTGCCCAATCGCGACCCGCTGAACATCAATGTCGTCGGCTTCGAGCCGTTGCAAAGCCAGGACATGGAAGTACGCTTTGCCGTGAAAATACGCGTACAAAACCCCAACGAAACCGCCATCAATTACAACGGCGTGGCCCTGGACCTGGAGGTTAATGGCCAGCCACTCGCCTCTGGCGTCAGCGATCAATCGGGCTCGATTGCACGCTTTTCCGAAACCGTGCTGACCGTTCCGGTAAGTGTTTCGGCGTTCTCCGTGCTGCGCCAGACACTGGGACTGAGCAAAACCCAAACCCTCGACAACCTGCCCTACGTCCTGCGCGGCAAACTCGCGGGCGGCTTATTCGGCACGATGCGTTTCGTGGACAGTGGCAAACTCAGCCTGCCAACGTCGACGACCGGCACCTGGTAAGTCACGACTCAAGGAACGACAAAGAACATGGAAGCCACACCCACGATCTACACCGAACGTTTAATCCTGCGCCCGCTGGAACTGGCCGACGCCGAAGCCATCCAGCAACAGTTCCCGCACTGGGAAGTGGTGCGTTATCTGAACGCCTTGGTTCCTTGGCCGTACCCTGCTGATGGCGCACTGACCTATCTGCGTGACATCGCTTTGCCGGCGATTGCCGTCGGCAAAGAGTGGCACTGGTCGATTCGTTTGAAGTCGGCGCCGGAGCGACTGATCGGCAATATCAGCCTGATGGAAGAGCAGGACAACAACCGCGGCTTCTGGCTCGGGCCAAAATGGCAAGGCCAGGGCTTGATGACCGAAGCCAGTGCGGCGGTCACCGAGTACTGGTTCGGAACCCTCGGCCGATCCGTGATGCGGGTACCGAAAGCAGCGCCCAACCTCGGCTCGCGCAAACTCTCGGAACGCACCGGTATGCGCTTGATCCGCAGCGATGAGGGCGACTTCGTCAGCGGGCGATTCCCCAAAGACCTCTGGGAAATCACCTGTGAAGAGTGGCGTGCTCTCAGATAAATCGAACACCCGGCTTGGCCCGCTCATCCACCGTCAACTCAAACACGTCCGGGCGCGCGTAGTGGCCGACCACGTCGTAGTCGTAACGGGCGCGGACCAAGTCATCGGTGTCGATTTCTGCGCTGAGCAAACCGGCGCTGTCACGCAGAGGTCCTGCCAGAATATTGCCCATCGGCCCGACGATCACGCTGCCCCCGGCAATCAATGCCCGGTCCGCCGGCCAGTTGGCGATCTCCACGCCCAAGGCGTGCGGCGAATCCTGAACCTGACAGGCGCTGACCACAAAGCAGCGTCCTTCATGGGCGATATGGCGCATGCTGATCTGCCACATTTCCCGCTCGTCCACCGTTGGCGCGCACCAGACCTCCACGCCTTTGGCGTACATCGCGGTGCGCAGCAGCGGCATCATGTTTTCCCAGCAAATCACTGCGCCGATCCGCCCGACCTGACTGTCGATCACCGGCAACGTCGAGCCATCGCCTTTGCCCCAGATCAACCGCTCGGTGCCGGTGGGCATCAGTTTGCGGTGCTTGGCGACCAGCCCGGTCTGCGGATCGAAATACAACGCGGTGCAGTACAACGTGCTACCGGCGCGCTCGATGACACCGATCACCAGGTTGGCGCCGGTGCGCGCTGACAGCCCGGCCAACGCTTCGGTTTCCGCGCCGGGCACATCGATCGCATTGGCGAAATACCGGGCAAAGGCTTCACGACCTTCCGGCAGTCGATAACCCAGTTGGGTACCGAAGCCTTCGCCTTTGGGGTAACCGCCGAGCAACGCTTCGGGCATGACGACCAGCGCAGCCCCGGACTCAATAATCGCGCTTTCCCAGGCTAGGATCTGTTCCAGGGTCTCGGCTTTGCCGCCGGGTAAAGAGCCGATTTGCAGTGCAGCAACGATTGACTTTGGCATCGCAGTAACTCCGAAAGCAATGAGGTGTTGCTCATTCTCCGGCGCCACGGGATCATCAATAAAGCCCCACTCACTGCTGAATGATATGAACCAGATGAATATCGCCACCGTTGATCTCAACCTGCTGAAAGTCTTCGAAGCGCTGCATGAAGAGTCCAGCGCCAGCCGGGCCGCGTTGCGTCTGGGCGTGACGCAATCAGCAGTCAGCGCTGCACTGCGAAGGCTTCGCGAGGTGTATAGCGATCAGTTGTTCGTGCGCACCGGCCGCGGACTCGCACCCACGCTCAAGGCTAACCAGTTGAAACCGGTGGTCAGCGATGCCTTGAATAAATGCCGGCAGAGCCTGGCAATGGTCGATCCGGCCGCCCACCATTACGAGGGGCGCTCGGTGACCGTGGGTATGTCCGATGATTTCGAAATCGCTTATGGGCGCCGGCTGATCGAGGAAATCGCCCGCGTCGCGCCGAAGCTGCGGCTGATCTTTCGTCAGACCCACAGCCAGATCGTCGCCCAGGCGTTGATGGAACGCAGCATTGATCTGGCGATCACCGCAGGTGGGTTTGCCGAGCGCTTGCTCAGCCGTCAGGTGCTGGGAGAAGGCGGTTATCTGTGCCTGGTGGACCCGATGAGCCTGGCCGAGGGACAGCAGACCCTCAGCCTTGATGAGTTCGTCTCCCGCGAGCACATTCTGGTGTCGTCGGGCGGCTTTATCGGGATCACCGATGAGGGGTTGGCGGCGCTGGGGTTGAGTCGGCGGGTATGCGCTTCGACCACACACTTTGCCGCATTACCGCACTTGCTCAAGGGCAGTCAGGCCGTGGCGACCATTCCGGCCCATGCGGCCCAAAGCATTGCGGCGCTCAGCGGACTGGCACTGCTGCCCTGCCCTCTGGCGTTGCCGCGTTACCCGATCGAACTGGGCTGGCGCACCAGTACGCAGCTCGATCCGGTGGTGCTGAAAGTGCGGGAAGCGATTGTTGCGAGTTTTACGAGCGCTACTTGGCAGTCATCAGGCGATTGACTTCACTGCGCACCATGTTCGCGAATTCCGGGGGCGACATGCCGTCAAGTTCGGCACGGACCCACTCCGCCCATTTGCCTTTGCGCTTGGCGCGTTCACCGAACAATCGTGCGGCCTCGCCCTTGGACTTGCCCAGGTTGCTTTGCCATAGATCGAACAGACGGGATTTCTCATCTTCAAGCGCAGCGCGCTCGGCAAGGGGTTTGTCGGCCAGATTGAAGCTCATGGGAGTTACCTGCTGCGTAAAATAGGCGACATCTTACACTGTAGGAAGAAATGTCCGACTCAGGATTTTTCGTCAGGGTCGGGTCAACGCGAAAATCCACTGCAACTTTTTCGCTGACGACAGACTCCACTGTTCACTGTCCATTTATCTGCAAGGAGTACCTCAATGGCCCGGAAAACCGCCGCACAAGTCGCCGAAGACCAGATCAAGGATCAAGCCTTCAGCGAACTTCAGGCTCTGATCGAAGAGTCGGAAAAGCTGCTCAAAAGCAGTGCCTCGCTCGTCGGAGAGGAAGCAGACACACTTCGTGGGCAGATCGCCCAGAAACTTCAGCAGGCTCGGGACTCCGTCACCAGCGTTCGTGACCGGACCAAACCTGCGGTCGAAGCCACTGAAACCTACATCGGTGGTCATCCGTGGCAAACCGTGGCGATCTCTGCCGGTTTCGGCCTGGTAGTCGGGTTGTTGCTGGGTCGGCGTTAAGCGACCCCGTTTTAATCAGTACCCAGCAAAAAGGCGAGCACGCAGCTCGCCTTTTTCATGCCCGGCTTTTATGCAGACTGAGAGTATGCAGGACTCAGAGCCCGGCCAATTCCCGCAAACTCGCCAACGTCTGAGCGTCGAGCCGGATGCCTTCGGTGCTGGACTTGGCCCGTTGTTGGTGACGTCGATCCCCCGGCAAACGCTTGAGCCCCACACCGTGCATCTGCCGGACCAGTTCCTGACTGCGCTCGGTAAAGTTCTGCCCGGCCGCCTTGCTCGGATCGATCACGATCAACAGTTGGCCCGTCCACGGCGTCTTGGCGCCCGGATGGTTCGACCAATCGAACTCGAAGGAAAAATTGCCGCCGGTCAACGCCGCCGCCAACAGCTCGACCATCATCGACAGCGCCGAACCTTTATGGCCGCCAAACGGCAGCAACGCGCCGCCCTCAAGAATCGCTTTCGGGTCCTGGGTCGGCTGGCCGAGACCATCCACCCCCATGCCTGGCGGCAAACGCTCGCCCTTGCGTGCGGCGATCTGCACATCGCCATGGGCAATGGCGCTGGTTGCCAGGTCGAAGACAATCGGATCACCGTCAGCCCGAGGGGCGGCGAAAGCAATCGGGTTGGTCCCGAACAGCGGACGATCGGCGCCGTGCGGCACCACGCAGGTCATGCTGTTGACCACGCTCAGCGCCACCAGGCCTTCATAGGCGAAGGGCTCGACATCCGGCCACAAGGCGGCGAAATGGTGGGAGTTACGAATCGCCAGCACCGCAATGCCGGCACTGCGGGCCTTTTCCACCAGCAAGGCGCGTGCTGCTGCGAGGGCCGGCTGGGCGAAACCATTACCGGCGTCGACCCGGACAAAGCCCGAAGCCACGTCCTCGACCACCGGCACGGCCTGGCCATTGACCCAGCCGCTCTGGAGCGTCGACACATAACCGGGAATGCGGAATACGCCATGACTATGGGCGCCATCGCGTTCGGCGCCGGCGCAGTTGAGGGCCAGTGTTCTGGCCACCTCGGCGGAGGTGCCATGGCGCTGAAAAATCTGCTCAAGCAAAAGAACGAGCGCGTCGAAATCGAGCATTTGAGTGTTCGAACGGACGGCCACTTCGGGCGTTGCGGTCATCTGAAGCTCCAGTTTTATTATTGAGTACGGGCAACAGGGTGAAGCGAGGTTGCAGGGCAACCCAAAACAATTGTCGATTAAGCGCTGTTTTACCGGCGTCCTGTCAAGTCTCGACAGCCTGTTCGGATCAAGCAATATGTACCGCACCCGAGCCTTCCACTGACCGTACTGTTTTTCCTCAATCCAACAGCCTGCGATTACCCGCCGATCGCAGCACATCGAGGAAAAACCATGACTGCTCCCCCACTGCCGTATTTTTTCGACGAGGCAGAACTCGCATCCAACGCCAAACAGCCCGGTGATCGCGAGAAAGCGCTGTACTTCACGCTTGATGACCTGAAGTGGTTGAAGGTTGTTTATCTGGCGACGCATGAAGTCCGTATCGCCAGTAACAAGCCCATGCACGTCGATCAGCTGTTTTTAAGCGTGCCTGATGAAACCGATATCCCCCTGGCCGGCGCTTTTGCCATGAGCCGGCCCAACGATGGAGAAGTGACGCTCTACACACCGTGGAAAGGCCTGATCAAATTCGCGGACATGGAGGACCTCAAAAGCAGACTCAAGGAATGGTTGGCACAGCCCACTGGGAAGCGTGAGTTGTTGCGCTTTCTCTCCATCGAACAACGCAGCGCTTTACCCGCCGCCACTGCGCCAGACATTGTCACGCAAATAATCGAAGGTGCGGTATTCCAGGACCAGGAGCTCACCCTCGAGCGCAATCAGGCTCAGAACATCAAGACGATGATGGGTGAGCTGGTCAAGCTGCCAACACTGCAATCGATGCTGGACGGGACCCTCAAGAACGCGTTGCACAAACCGTTTCCCAAACTGGACCAGCGCCTTACTCGACTGAAGAGCTTTGTCAGGACGATTTCAACCTTCGACGACAGCGATTACCAGCACACGCTTTCCTCGCATTCACTGAGCGATGCTCTGCTGCATTACTACCTGATCAACGAGTGGCCGACTGGCGATTCCAGAGTCTTTTCCAATCCCCAACACAGTGTGAGCAGCGACGCCGATAACCAGGCTTGGGAAAGCGCAGTCAAAGAGATCGCGCAAAGTTTTACCCCTCACTTGCAAGGCCTGCTCAAGACGTTCTGGAACACACCGATGAGCAACGGGCAGTCACGCCGGGAGTTATTTGCCGAGGGTTTGCGCGATACCTTTCACGTGAAGCTTTTGCTTCAGCGTCAGCAAGGTGTTCTAACGACGCAGGAATACCTGCGACTGATGAATGTCAGTCTCGAACCTGAAACCGTCGATCCTCTTCGCATCGAAAAAGTGCGTATCACCGCCCCCTTCAAGCATTACGCGCAGCTGGCCTCGACCTTAATGATCGGCAGCCGCGAAACCCTGGGCTTTCTGTACACCCAGTCCAGAGGCATCGAGGCGACGAGCGACCTGCCCGCTGTCAGGAAAATCGTCCTGGAGATGATGAAAAGCGAAGGCCACGAAGACACGCTGCTCAACTTCATGTCTTTGGACGAACGCGGCACGTTTCTTTCATTGGAGCCAGATGAGCGCGTCATTGTCGGTGAACCGATCATCAGCCCGGTGTTTGAACAATTGATGGACGACATCCTTGGCAAACAACGGGAGAACCTGTCCCACGCGCTGAGCCGTTACCGTGAAAGCGAAGGCACACAGGATCCCCATGCCATGATCGACAAGGCACTGGATGTCCGGGGACTGATCGACGATCGGCTGCTGACGGCCGATGCCGCAGGACGCTGGAGTACACACGCAGACCAGCGCTGGAGCGCACAACCGGCCACCGTTCGTGCCGAGTCGGCCAAAGAGCAACTGGCCCGACTCTCCTCCGTTAAGCAGGCGCTCGACCAACTCCTCGACAACCATCCGGTCATTCCCACAACAACCCGCACGATTACCGAGGCGCAGCGCATCGTCGATTCGTCGCTCGGGAGCTTGCAATCGAGTTTCACTCATACCCTGTCAACGGCATTGCGCAGTGAATTGAAGCTGCACACCGTCATGCGCACCCTGGGTGCGACGGAACAGGCGATCATCAAATCCGTGCTTGATACCCCGGTACGCTTGCAGCGAGCTGCATTGAACGGTTTTTTGCCGGACGTGTTTTCCTTGGCGCTGAAGGCAGGCGACGCTGCGGACCCGTTGAAACTGGCCAGTTGTTTTGTGCTGACCGAACGAGGTGGCCTAGACCCGTTGCATTCGGGCAAGGCGATTCTATGGACGCCTGCGTCGGGATTTGAAGCCTACAACGCGTTGGCACCGCTGCTGATCGAGCTGGGGCGACGCCTCCAAGACGACGATGATCGCACCACACTTCTGGAGAACCTTGGACTCAGCGAGCGATTGCCTGGCAAGCACTACACCCTCGCCCCACTACAGCGAATAAATCAGCATTTTCTCGATCACGTGCAAAAGCCCTATGTCCAACTGGACCAGGCGTGCGTCACCCGTGCGCTGGCCACGAAGCTCCCCGCGACGACTCTGGCCAGCCTTCTGAAGCTGGTGGCGTTACGTCAACCGATGACCGGGTTAGACCGCGCGACGGACATTGCCCAATCCCTGACCACTCAGCAAAAACTGCCGGCATGGCTGGCCAAGGCGTCCATCAAAGATCAGATATTGCATGGGGAGTTGCTTCAGCAATACCTCAACAACGTCACCGACGACCAGGACTACCTCACCGGCATACGCTCCCTGGCGCGCACGGCTCACCATGCACTTGAAAAACAACTCAAGGCCGATACGTTCGACATCGATCCGGATAAGGTCCAGATCCTGATCAGCGCACGGCCGAGGTCTGCGGCCAGCACCCAAACCTTGACCGACTTTGCATTGACCCACTTCAAGAATCTGGACATAACCCATTTCACACTGGTGTCGCTGGATAGCACCGTGATTCCCGAGGAGATGGACCAAAGCTACATCAGAGACCTGATACGAAACTTGAAGCTGGGCGAACTTCAGCAGAAAACATTGAACGAAGCCTTTGCAGACACCGAGGCAAATGCAGCGGACCGCAGGAAGCGGTTTTACACGCAATTACCCTGGCAGCTGATGCATTACGCCCACACGGAGAAACTGCAGGAGCGCCTGAGCGAGACGGGGTTTGATCTGATACGCCAAGTCATGGACATGCCTGACGCTATCGCCCGCGCGGCAGTCGACGGTGCCCACGCGATCATCCGCCCACTTGAGCTACTGGGCATCAAGAGTGAACAGGCGGTCAAAGTGCCAGGCGTCTATCTGATTGGCTCATCGGTCGATAGCACCGCGCCACAGGTCCTTGTCGCGCCTCATAGCCCTCGGCACGGAGTGAAAGAATATAAGAATGAAACACAACTGCTGACAGAACTGAAGACTCGCGGCGGTCTGCTCGACTGGGTACTCATGAACCTCCCGCAGCCTGATCGGATACTGCTTGAGTACAGGATGGCGACCTCCGGTAACCGCCTCCCCGAAGTGATGCTGGCGTCCAATCCGATCAAGGGGAATCTGTTCAGACACTTGTTCAACGACAATGCCGAGTTACTGGCACGATTGCTCGGTTGTCAGTCCGATGACAAAAAGCAGGGCGAATGGGCAACCATCAAGCATGTGCTGGGTGAAGATTTGCATGCGGCATTTACGTTTCTGATGGGCAAGCTTGTCTACCCGATTACGGTGTGGCGCAGCTATCGCGACATCAAGCAATCCGCCGAAGACCTTCAGATGCACAAATGGGGGTCCGCGATAAAAGAGTTCATCAGCGGCATTGCACAACTCGCCACGTTGCGACAATCGCTGGAAGCGCAGCGAAGCCATCTTCTACGCCAAGTGCACCTGCGCCAGAAACGCCCGATACCCGGTTTAAATGGCAGAACGTTGCCATTACAGCCCCCGAACGTACGCAGTTGAAGCGTCATGAAAGCATCGACGTCGATCTGAATTCGCTCACATTAAACTCAAGTCTTGGGCTCTATACCCATCCGACGACAAAAAAAACCTACGCACCGGTTGAAGGAAAGGTATATCCGGTCGCAAAGCTCGGCACGCGCTGGCGCATCGCCGACACAAACATTCGCGGTCCTCGGCAGAGTCAGAACGTGTCGAAACAATGGGTTCTGGATAGGGAAACGCCAGCGCCCCGTTTCAACATCGGCAATCGGTTGCGCACCGCATTGTCGGTTTGGGAGGGCATGAACGTCGATGCCAATGGAATGCCCGAAATCCGACGACTGTTTCCGCAAAAGGCTCGTCAGATTGACGAAGCGCTGGACCTGGCAACCACCTATGCCTGGAACTGCTTTCGAAACCTGCAATTGCTGAAGTCTTCCGACCACACGGTTACCCCCGTGCATCAACTCATCATGGATTTTCTTGATGTGCCGCAAGTGCAGTCCACGCATGTGGAGCAGCTTGAAAAAGTCTTGGGCGACATTTTTGCGGCCTTGTTGGACCCCTCACTCAGAAAGCCGAAGACCAGTCGTTTTGTAATCGGCAGGCTGGTCGGTGGCGCGCAAACAGCATTCGGTTTCACCGTTCCTACGGATGCAAAGCGGAAAATTTATCTGGTAGAAAAATTCTTCGACACCGGTTTCGACAATTACCGCCCACATCTTACCGACCCTGCCTTCCCTATCGACCCGCATGCCCGAGCAGTAACCCTTATTCATGAGCTTTCCCACCTCATCTGCAACACCGAAGACATTGCTTACCTCGATTCCAGCAGACCATTCTCCCATCTGATCAATACGACCAGCACAACCGGCTATGACCTCAAGGATGCGTTGACCACCCTTCAGGACACCGCACTCTCGATCAAAACCCCCCTTACTCAGTTGTTCATGACCGAAGATCCTGATACCGGTGTGTGGGAGGATCCGGGCAGTACTTCCTATGAAAATACTGATCGGGTAAAAGTGCATATATTGACCTTGACCGGCGGAGAAAACCTGAGCGGCGCCCGCAAAATTTTCAAGAGAGATCCCCTGGTCAGACTCAAGGTGCAACTCGGCAACGCCGACAGCGTTGCATGGCTCATCAGCCATATGGGGCGTCAACTTCACACCAGCACCCCATGAATCAGAAAAATAAATTCCCATTTGATTGGTAATTGCCATGACGGTTGTTCTCGCAGACTTCCTCACAAGGTTAGAATGCAGGAAATCAGGATGAGTCAATGACCGACAACCCTCTCTCGCAAGCCGAATACGACGCTGTCACCGATGCCGCTGCGCATTGGTGCATGCGTCTGCACGCCAACGATTGCACTGCTGAAGAGCGGCTGGCGTTCGAGCAATGGCATAACGCTCATCCGCTTCACGCGTTCGAGTACGAGGCCATGCTGGAGATCTGGGATGTCGCGGGGGACCTGCCACGTCCAGAAACCGTGGTCCCGATGGTCCGCGCCAAACCTGCTACGCCTTGGCGCACCTTCGGTATCGCCGCCGCGGTTTGCGCCATGGCGTTGCCACTGGCGGCCTATAGCGGCTGGAACCTGGGCTGGCTACCCAATTCCTATCAACATTTCGAGGCGAACGACAATGTCCGCCAGGTCACCCTGAGCGATGGCAGTCAGGTAGAACTGAACCTGGGCAGTGAGCTGACGTTCAGCAACTACAAGGATCAACGTCGGATCACGCTGAAAAAAGGCGAAGCCTTCTTCAGCGTCAGTCACGACACTCGACACCCCTTCATTGTCAAAGCAGCCGAAGGCAGGATTCGGGTAACCGGAACCAAATTCAACGTCTGGATGTATGAAGATCAGGTACGCGTGAACCTGATCGAAGGTTCGGTGCTGGTCAGCAGCAATGATGCCCTGGCGGGTGACGGTTTGCGCCTCGAGCCAGCGATGCAGGCGAGCTATAGACGCGGCGACTTCACTCCCCGGATCAGTCAGACCTACGACAATGACAACTCACTGGCGTGGCGCAGCGGAAAACTGGTGCTCGATGACCTGGCGCTGACTGACGCTCTGCCATTGATCAATCGCTACTTGAACAAACCGGTGATGGTGGCCGACAACAGCACCGGCTCGATTCGTATCGGCGGCATCTACAACATCAAAGAGCTCAACAACCTGGTGGCTTCCCTGCCCAAGGTATTGCCGGTCTACCTGACCCGCAACAAGGACGGCAATCCGGTCCTCAATTCCATTCCGCGACAAGCCCCAAAAAGCTGAAGGCTGCGACCCTTGCGGGTGCGGCCTTCATTCCTGGTTCAAGCGCCATCAGCGTTACTGTGCAGCCACCTTCCCGGCTTTTTCGTCTTGCTCGTGGATTGTCTGAACCTGATACTGCGGATCGGACAGGATCTGCTGCTCGGTGAACGGCAACACACTCAACTGCTTCCTGGAAAATGCCACGGTCTGATCTCTGGAGTACTTGGAGGCCGGGTCACTGGATAGCGAGAATGCCAGCAGCCCCTGGGCCTGCGGTCCCTTGTCATCGAAGGTCACCACCTGCAAATAGCTGGTGCCGCTGACGACTTCGAGTTTACCGTCGGTTCTCGGCACGCTCTGAATGGCGTTATAAACCCCCAGAGTGCCAGGTCCACCGTGAATCGGCGTCTGCTGGCCGCCACTGCTGACCACCTGGATATCGCCCCAGCGGCTATCGGCCTTGAGCCCCATCTTGTTGATCTGCGCCACCGACGCCAGCATCGCCTCGCGAACCGCCTCTGCGACGTCCGGGCGATCGACCGCCAGGCCACTCGGGGTGTGTTGCGGGTCTTTCGGATCGAACGCCACACGCCAGAGATCAGGCGTTTGCTGTAGCGACTCCATGACATTCTGGAAATGCACAAACCCGAGACCACTGTCCAGATTCGCACTGCGATCCCAGGTCTTGAGGCTGGCACACAGCGGCGTGAGCGCGGGCGCATCGGAACCCAGGGCCGCCGCACAGAACTGCAGCAGGTCCGGCATCACTTGAGCCGCCTGATACACCTCGTCATCCATCACCATGTGTTGCAGATCCGTCGCTGCTATCGGGCCGGCCTTGTTCAACGTGTTCAGGCGATCCAGCGCAAAACGCGAGCGCAGCCCCAATGGCTGGCCATCCTGGCTGATCAGGGGCGAAAAACCAGTGAGCGGTTGCGCCGGGTTGGCCATCCAGGCCGAATCGTTGGAGTGCTGCACAAAATCCTTGCGCAACAGCTGCGGCAACTTGTCTGCCGCAAAAATGCCTTTTTGTGCAGCCGTCGGGTCGATGTCCCAGGCACACGCACTGTTGGAACCGTCGAGGACGATCATCTGCAACCCGGCCCGCGGATCACTGCATTTGGCCAGTTTGTCGGCACTGACGTTCGGCACGACCGAGAGGTTCATGTACAGCGTCAGCCCCTGATCATCCGTCGCCAGGGTGTTGACCCACGGGATCCCCTGGATCTTGTGCACCGAGGCCTGCAACTCTTTGAGGCTGACCGCGCGGTTCATTGCATACCACTGCTGCAAGACCCGGTCGTTATCCAGATTGGCGTCGCGCAGGCTGTAGGCGAACTGGTTGTCCCAGTCGAGTTTTCCGGGCCATTGCACGATCGGGCCGAACTGCGAACTGTAGACCACATGAGAAACCGGTCTGGTCTGGCCATCCGGTTGTTTCACGCTCACGGTCAGGGGCTGTTTCTTCATCGGCAATGACTTGCCGTCGAGCAGATAACGGGTTGAATCCTTGGGATCGAGTTGCAGGCGATACAAGGTGAAATGTTTGGACGAGTCCACGGTGTGGGTCCACGCCAGATGCTGGTTGAAACCGATGTTGATCATCGGCAACCCCGGCAGCGCCGCACCCATGACGTCCAGTTGGCCGGGAATGGTCAGGTGCATTTGATAGAAACGCATCCCGCCGACCCAAGGGAAATGCGGATTGGCCAGCAACATTCCGCGGCCATTGAACGAA
Source organism: Pseudomonas sp. PMCC200344 (assembly GCF_030053095.1). Lineage (NCBI taxonomy): Bacteria > Pseudomonadati > Pseudomonadota > Gammaproteobacteria > Pseudomonadales > Pseudomonadaceae > Pseudomonas > Pseudomonas sp. PMCC200344. The sequence continues at coordinate 3,319,369 of NZ_CP125618.1, forward strand.
CGTTCACTGCCGACCGCCACGGCGTTGCTGCCGCGGTCCAGGGCAAACCGCTGCATGCGCGAGGCGGCCACCTGGAACGTCGCCGGTTCACTCGCCACATGAGCAACGGCTTTGGGTGGCGTCGCGCCGGCCAAGGCTTCGGCAAACTGCCCTACTCCGCCCTCGACCAGCAGACGCCGCGTCAACTTGACCAGATCCTGGGCGGTAATCTCGCGCACCCAGTCGCCCTGACACTGCTGCGGCAAACCCTGAACCCGACGCTCGGCCAGCGAGCGGTTATAGCCCGCCACATACCCTTCGATGAGATCGCGCACTTGCGGGGTTTGCGCCTGCCAGAAACCCTCGACGGCCTGTGGCGTGTTCAGCCAATTGAAAAACAGATCGCTGACCAGGTTTTCGCGCTCTTCGACCGTGAACTGATCCGGGCCGAAATAGCGTGAACGTTCGCCGTTCACGGTGGTGATCTCATTGGCCAGCAGGCACAGGTTGTCCTGAGCGTAGGCGTAACCAATGCCATAACCGAGCCCGCGCTCGTTGTCGGCCCGGATATGCGGCACACCGAAACTGGTCCGGCGAATGTCGGCGCTCGCCTGCTCCGGCTGACTGCGTGCGTTTACCGCAAGACTCAAGCCCACCAATACGCCTGCAAGGCTCAACCGGGTTAACTGCCTGGAAATAATCACGCTCGCTCCTGATCGAAAAGACAAACACCCTGCGTCATACACGCACTGCGCCTTTCCCTAGGAACGAAATAAATGACAAAAATTTAGGCCCTGAAAGGCGCTTTTCACGGGCATCTCACAGGCCGCTGACGTGACGGCGACAAAATTTCTACATTTGGGGCTTCATTATTTGCCCTGCTCATACGTCTTATTGATTGAGAGCACCCATCACATTTCCTGGCCGGCTCGGAAAAGGAGTTTTTGCATGTACAACTCGCAACTGCCAACGGACGGTAGCAATGCGCCAAAGGGCTCTGCCATGGGCTCCGGTGTTTTCAGTCAACGGGGCGAGCGCAATGGCAACGAGCGGATCAGGCTGCTGCTCAAGAGCTTTGGTCTGCGAACCAGTCTGATCCGCCTCAAAGTCATCGACGCCTTGCTGACCGCCGCCGAAAGCGACCGTAGCCTTGGCGTGCGCGGCGTGCACAGCCACTTGGTGGACCTGGATATTCCCCTGTCCTTTCTCAGTGTGCGGGAAGTGTTGAAACGCTTGTGCAGCGAAGGCGTGATCACGCTCAATCCGGACAAAAGCTACAGCCTGCATCCGCACGCTGCAGCCATGCTCCAACGCGAGTGATCCGCTGAAGGTGCGTCGTTCAGGGGTTGACCTTGCGACGCATCACGCCATTGACCACCACCACGATCACCGCCACGCCGATGGCGATGTACTGAAACAGCTTCTCGCTGATGACGCCTGCGTTTTGCAGATACGAAAGGCCGAACATGATCCCCAACACCACGAGAGAGATCAGAATCGAGTATTTCAAACGTTGCGACTGAGTCATTGCGAGTTCCTGAACCTGAAAATGTATCCGACTTGTATCAGAACGCATGCCAAGCCCCTACCTTTCTCCGGGGATGGGACGCTACAAACGGGGTCTCATGTTACAGCCGATGAAGAGTTTTGGCTTCATAGTGGCGATAACCATGAGGATTTTGAAATGCTCCGTCGAATCACACTGCTGATTCCCCTGCTCGCTCTCCTGACACTGAGCGGCTGCATCGTTTTCCCCCACGGCGGCTGGCACGGCGGTCACCATTACGACCGTGGCGGGCCGAGTTATTACCAGCATCGATAATGGTTGGTTGTGTCATAAAGCGTGAATAATTGAACATTCACTTGTAAGGCAAATACCCCACCCAATAACTACTGAACAAATGCCCGCCCTGTCGCGGGCATTTTTCGTACATGGGTATTCACTTCTTTTTTCAATCCCTGCGCACATCGAAACATAGCGATAACCATTGAAGCTTTCGGTCTTAATCGTCCATTTGAGCTATTCATATTCGATGATTACTCTCGGTGCATCGCAATAAACCCGCTATTAAACTTTGAGCAAAGAACAGGGATGCCATGCACAAGCCTTTAATCAATATCAGCCCCCACCATTTGTTTGGCTTTTGCCTTGCAATAACTTTTTTCGAACTGCTGACCTATATGGCCAGCGACATGATTATGCCGGCCATGTTGACCGTCACCCGACAACTGGATGCCAGCCCCGACCATGTCCCCTACGCCTTCAATCTTTATCTGGCTGGCGGCATTCTTCTGCAATGGCTGATTGGCCCGCTGTCCGATCATTTTGGCCGCCGCCGGATGTTGCTCATCGGTTGCGCGGTATTCGCCCTGGCCTGTGCCGCCGCGTTCAACGTGCAAAGCATTTATGCGTTCAATGGCTTGCGACTGATTCAGGGCATGGGGTTGGGGTTTGTCATCGCGGTCAGCTACCCGGCCCTGCAAGAAGTTTTCTGCGAAGCTGACGCGGTCAAAATCATGGCGTTGCTGGGGAACGTTGCGCTGCTCTCCCCGCTTCTGGGGCCGTTACTCGGCAGTCTGCTGCTGGAATGGTTGTCCTGGCGGGAGCTGTTTTTACTGCTGAGTCTCGGCGGCGCGATGGTCTGGCTCGGGCTTTACCTGTTCATGCCGGAAACCGTGGGCACCCTGCGCCACGACGGTCAGCGACTGGAAGCAGTACGCTTTGAATGGCACGGCACCGTGCGCCGCTATGTCGCGTTGCTGACTAACCCGCAATTCCTTTGCGCCGCAGTCGCGCTGGGCGTGATGAGCCTGCCCTTGATTGCCTGGATCGGGTTGGCGCCGCTCTTGCTGATCCACAACCAGGGGCTTTCAACGCTGCACTATGGCCTGTGGCAAATCCCGGTGTTTGCGGCCGTCATTCTCGGCAATCTGATCCTCAACCGACTGATTGCCAACGCTGAACTGCCACAACTGATTCGATACGCGCTTTGGCCGTTTTGCGGCGGGCTCATCGCGTTAGTCGCCGTCAGCGTCTACGGCGCTTCGACAGTCGTGCTGATCAGCTGCCTGGCGCTTTACGCCGTTGGGCTTGGCATGAGCAATGCCGCGCTGTACCGGCTTGCGCTGTTCGCCAGCGACGACAGCAAAGGTCTGGTCTCGGCCATGATCGGCATGATCTCGATCGCCGTCATGGGCGGTGGCGGCTCGATTATCGCTGCAGCCGGCGCCGGTGACAGCCACGAATCGTTCGCTTTGATGGCGGGTATCGCGGGGCTTCTGTGCCTGGCGCCCCTACGCCTGTTTCTGCGGCGCTCTCACATCGCGCTTGCCATCTGACACCACACATTAGGTCTTTTGATGATCCATTTACCCCACACCGCTGCGCTCTGTGCGTTAACGCAACCCTATTGCCTGGATTCAGTGCCCGACGGCCTGTTCGACCAGGCGATGGGGGAAATCAGCCTGTTTCATTGTCACCACACGCCTGGCTACGAACGCTGGCTAAACGCCAACGGGCTCGATGCAAAGGACCTGGAGACACTGGATGACTGGTCCAGGTTGCCACCGATTTTCGCCAACTATTTCAAACGTCACTTGTTGTTCGGCCCCACCGGCGAAGGTGCGCTGGAGCTGACATCGTCTGGCACCAGCGGCCAGAAGAGTCGCATGCGCTATGACCCTCGCAGCATGGCAGCGGCCCAAGGCATGGTGAGCCACATTTTCCGGCACTACGGCTGGGATACTCCGCAAAGCCCCTGCAATTATTTGCTCCTGAGCTACGAGCCCGAAGCTGCCATCACCTTGGGCACGGCTTACACCGACCAGTTTCTCTGCAGCTACGCACCCATCAATCGGGTCGTCTACGGATTGCGCCTTACCGGTAAAGGTCACGAGTTCGACCTGTTTGGCGTGATTCGCGCCTTGCAGGAGTTTGCCGACGAGGGATTGCCCGTGCGGATACTCGGATTTCCTGCGTTCCTTTCCCATGCGCTACAGCACATGGAAACCACCTGTGCACCGAATCTCAAGCTGCCCGCCCAGTCATTGGTGTTTTTGGGGGGTGGCTGGAAAACCCAGGCAGCACAAGAGATTCCCCTGCTTGAGTTGTATGCCCGAATCAATCGGCAATTGGGTATCGACCTGTCCCGATGCCGGGATGGTTACGGTGCCGTCGAGCATGCCGTGCCCTATATCCAATGTGCCCGCCATCATTTTCATGCCCCCATTTACTCGAAGGTTTTCGTGCGCAACCCATCCGATTTCACGGTCCAGCCATACGGCCAGCGCGGCTTGCTGGAATTTGTCTCCCCGTACATTTCGTCAAGCCCTGCTCACGCTGTGGTCATGGGCGATCTGGCGACATTACACCCCGGCGCACATTGCGGATGCGGCCTGACGACCGATTGGTTCGAGCTGCACGGACGCGCTGGCACCACCGCCAGTCGCAGTTGCGCCATGGCGGCTTCCGAATTGCTGGGAGGGGCTTGATATGTACCTCATCAATGGCCAACTGCGTGACGACGCTACCCCGGAAAGCGCCCTCGACCGCCTTCGAAAACAATTACCCAGGTTGCTTTCTGCACCGATCGACAGCGAGACCGTCATCGAAACCGCGGCTCGTTTCGCCACACAACTACAGACTCGCAGCCTGAACCTGCCTCTGGACGACGATCAATGTCAGGGGCTGATCGAGTTCTGCCAGCGCAGCAACCTGAGCACGAAGCTTGAGCGAGAACTGGGTGCGCAACCCCGTTCGCTGAGGCGTATCGACTACCGGCAGCCACACTTTGAAAGCTGGCACCCGTTGGGGCTGGTGGTGCATGTGACGCCGGGCAATGCGCCGATGCTCGCGTTCTGCGCGGTGCTCGAAAGCCTGCTGGCCGGTAACATTAACTGGTTACGCCCCAGCGCCAGCGATGCGGGTTTGACTGCGCAATTGCTGGCTGCCTTTGTGAAGTGCGACACCAGTGGCAGGCTTGCCGAGTTCGTCGCGGTGCTGCCCGTGGGCACTTCCCGGATAGCCGAACTCTGCGCTCAGGCCGATGGCGTGTCAGCCTGGGGCGGTGAAAAGGCATTCAAAGCGATTCGTCAGCAGATCCCCGCCGGATGTCGCTGGATCGATTGGGGGCACAGGATCAGTTTCGCTTATCTGTCGCCTGACGCAGCCAGCCTTTCGGCGCTGGATGCGTTGGTGGATGAGGTGTGCAGTCTGGATCAACAAGCGTGTTCAAGCCCGCAATGGGTGCTGGTGGACAGCAATGATCCGGCCATCCTGCAGGACCTGGGCGAGCGTTTGAGCGATGCCTTCAAACGTCGCGCGTCGCACTGGCCGGCGCTGGTGCCCACGGACCAGGAAGCGTGCGAGATCACCACCCGCACGGCCATGGCGCAACTGGATTACTGTTTTGCGAACCAGAGCGGCCAGGTCTGGGCCGGCCATGGATGGCGAATCATCTGGGAACACCATCAGACGCTCGCGCCGTCGCCGCTGTTTCGTACGGTGCTGCTCAAGCCCGTACCGCAACACTTGATCGCCGAGACGCTGTTGCCCTGGCGCACCGTCCTGCAAAGTTGCGCGCTGATTTGCTCTTCGACAGAAACGCCAGGACTTGTGCGAACGCTGGTCAACGCTGGGATCACCCGTATTGCGCCTTGCGCGGGGATTCATGACGGCTACGCCGGTGAGCCCCACGATGGCGTCTACGCGTTGACACGTCTGAGTCGCCGCCTTTCGGTGAGTCTGGCACCTGATGTGCTAACGGGCCGTGCAACGCTTGACCCGGTCCCGCCCGCCCCCGACACCGCCCATGCGCCGATCATGGACAAAAACACCTTCACGACCCAGCCGATGGGCGCGGCGGCGCAATTGTTTTTCCGCTCTGGAGGAAGCAGCGGCGCTCCGGCCCTCGCCGGTTTCAGCTATCGCGACTTTCAACGGCAGATGCGCGCAGCGGCCGACGGCCTGTTCGCCTCCGGGCTCGATCCTTCACAGGACCGGGTCATGAACCTGTTTTACGGCGGCAGCCTGTACGGAGGGTTTCTCAGTTTTACCAAAATACTGGAACAGATGGGCGTCACACATTTCCCCATGGGCGCGCCCCAGGACGATGACTTCAGCGAAATCGCCCAACTGATCGTCGACCAGCGTGTCACCGTGCTGATTGGCATGCCGAGCACCTTGCATCGTCTGTTTTTCAACGAACAGACCCGGCTCCGCGCGTACGCAGGTATCGGCAAAGTGTTCCTTGGCGGCGAACATCCGGGCCAAACCAGCTTGAGCCTCATGGAAAGCTGCGGGGTCTCGACGATCCGCTCGGCGATCTATGGTTCCGTCGATGCTGGCCCCTTGGGGCATGCGTGCGCAGCCACCGCGAACGGGGTGTTTCACTTGATGTGCGATACCCAGCATCTGGAAATTGTGCAGATCGAACGGGATGAACCGGTTCAGGCCAATAAGATCGGGCGCCTGTTGTTTACTTCACGAGCACGGCAAGGCCAAACCGTGCGCCGATATGACGTTGGAGACACCGGTCGCTGGATACCCGGCACCTGTCCGTGCGGGCTGGACTCACCCCGATTCGAACTGCTCCAGCGCCACGGCAAACTGGTGCGAATGGGCACGGAGTTCATTTCGCCGTCGGCTCTGCAGGATAGCGTCGGCGCGCCCATTCAGATTGTTATGGACCACACCTCTGATGGCGTCGAGCGACTCAACGTTCTAACGGATGCAGACATCAACCAGGTTCGCAACGCATTGCTGAGCCATGAAGCGCTGGCCAATGCCGTAAACGCCAAACTGTTAACTGTCGAAGTTGCAGTGTGCATGGAGCAAGCGTTCACTCGAAACAAACACAGCGGCAAAACACCGTTGGTTATTGATAAAAGAAAATAAAAATACCGCCAGCTACTCACAACTTGTTTTTTAACCGTCTAGACGCCTGATAAAAAAGAGAGAACCCAGTGAAATCAACTTATTCGCTCGAACAACTGCTGCCTTATATACGGCAACATTCAAACTTCTACCGCCAGGAACTGGAACACTTACCGTCGCAGGGCATTACGTTACAAGATCTACCACTGACCAATGCGGCGGACTATTGGGTCGGCAGCAATGACTTGAGTCATTGGCCGGTCCTGACCGGAAAGGTCGACAATGCGCTGGTGTTTAAAACCGGCGGATCGACCAGCCAGGGCAAACTGACGGTATACACCTATAACGAATGGCAAGAACTGGTCAGTACGTTTGGAGAAAGTTTCTCCTCTCAGCTGAACGACGGCGACCGTGTCGCCAATCTGTTTTTTTCCGGTGATCTTTACGCCAGTTTTCTGTTCATCCACGACTCACTGGCGCACGTCAGGCGATCGATCTGCGAGTTTCCATTTACCGGGCAAGTCGAGCTGGATGTATTGGCCGATGCGATTGATCAGCATCGGATCAACGTACTGGTCGGAGTACCGGCACAGCTGCTGCGACTCGCTGCCTACCTGAACCAGTATCGGCGAGTACTGTGCGGGGTTGATACGTTGTTGTATGGCGGCGAAAGCCTGTTTTCCCCGCAGGTGGCAATCCTCACCGACGTGTTTCCCAACGTGCGCATTGCTTCCATTGGCTATGCCAGCGTAGACGCCGGCCTTATCGGGGCCAGCGGCCGCGACTGCGCGTTGGGAGAGCATCGGGTGTTTGAACCACACACCGTGCTGGAGATCGTCGATGAACTCACCGGTGAAGTCATCGAAGAATGCGATCGCACCGGATTATTGGTGGTGACCAATCTGACTCGCCGGCTGATGCCACTGCTGCGTTATCCGGTGGGCGACCGCGCGTGTTGGCGCGAACCCGGCGCAACCCCAAGGCGTAAATTCGCCCTCAAGGGACGTAGCGCACACAGCCAGCGCGTGCGAGTCGGGGTGCTGTCGCTGCTGATCGATGACATCCAGCAGATCGTCCAACGCATTGCCCACAACGACCAATGGCAATTGCTGATCGAACATGACGGATACAAAGATATTTTGAGTGTGAAGTGGGTTCCCTCAGCGCTATCAATGGCCACCGTACCGGTGTGCCGAGCGTTGTACGAGGCGCTGGTTGAACACTATCCCGCCATCGAGGAACTGAGCCGCGAGGGTCTGTTGGAGTTGCGAGTGCTGTCCTGCGATGTCACAGCCCTGAAGCTTCACCCACGCTCCGGCAAACAACTGCGGGTCCTGGACTTGCGCGTGTATGACGCGCCGTCGCCGGAGCCCGCATGATGCCGCATTTGAATTTTCGACCCTATCGGCCATCCGACGCACGTGCCGTGAGCCAGTTGTTTCGTGAGGTCTATGGCGATCATTACGTTCAGCCGGATGTTTACTTGCCGAACATGATCAATCAGCACAATGCCAAGGGGCGCTGGAAGTCGATGCTGGCGGTGGACGGCATACGCCTTCTGGGCCATGCAGCGTTGTGCCATGACACGCCTTCGGATACCACGGAACTGGCCCTGAGCGTGGTGCATCCCGCCGCGCAGGGCCAGAGTATCGCGACCCGTCTGGGCCGGGAGTTGCTGTCGCGGTCGGGTTCCATGGGGTTCAAGAGCGTCTCGATCAAACAAGTGACACACCATCCCTACACGCAACGCATGGCAGCAAACATCGGCTTCCACAGCACGGGTTTGCTTCCTGACTACGTCCCTTCGCCCTTCGCTGAGCCGCTGCCGGAAACCATCGTGATGGGTTGTTACGTCGTCGAAGGACATACGCGTCCACTCCCCGACATCCCATGGCCTGACAGCTGCCGGGGGTTTATGCAGCACGTGTGTTCCGTGTTCGGGACTCATCCGGACACGACGCCGTTGTCTTCTCTGCCCTTGCAACTCACTCAACACCATCAAAGATTCGACATGGTCATTCAGCGTTTGACCAAACGTCTGCTTGACCAGATCCGGCAATTGCCCAGGCACTGGCTGATCTCGGCCAAACTTCAGATGTCACGGCACTTTTCCGGGGACTTGCGCAATTTGGCGGCCCTTGGCTTCGCCTTTACCGGGCTGATGCCTACATCAAACACCAATGGGTGGTTCGCACTGTTTCATCGAGGGGCGCAGTCTCGACACCTCAACCTGCATTGCCCGCACATGCAACGCTTACATGACGATTTACAGCAAAACGCCAACACGCAGAGTAGCGCCGAAGCGCTGAACAGCGCCCGCTCAGCCGCGTGAGTCTTTTCGATAAAAGTCATTGCCCGGCTGCGCGCATAGCTCCACCAACCAATCGACAAACACCCTCACCCGCCGGGACAACTGGCGGTGTGGCGGGTAGAGCGCCGTCAGCGGCATCCCCGGTGTCGGCACCGTCCTGAGGACTTCACACAAACGGCCTTCGCTTAGCTGGCGGGCTACGTGGTAATACGGGGTCTGGACCAGACCATACCCCGCCTCACAAGCGGCCAGATAACCATCGGCGCTGTTGACCGAGACTTGCCTGGGTAGATTAATGACCTGAACCTGATCATTGACCATGAATTCCAGCCCATAACGCTTGCCATTGCTGCTGGAGAAGTACTCCACCATCTGATGGCCTTCAAGGTCAGCCAGACACTGAGGCGTTCCGAATCGCTTCAAGTACTCGGGGCTGGCACACGTGATCTGGTCCAACATAGCCAACGGCCGCGCCACCAGTGAATCGTCCAGTGACGCGCCGCCCCGCAGTACGCAATCGACGCCTTCGCGAATCAGGTCGACGGGCCGGTCATTCACGCCGATTTCCAGCTCGATCAAGGGATACCGGGCAGTAAATTGCGGCAATGCCGGGATCACCATCAAGCGTCCAACGCCCGCCGGCATGTCCACGCGCAACAGCCCCTTGGGGTTGTTGCGCGCAGCGCTGAACACCGCTTCGGTTTCCTCCAGGTCCGCCAGCAACCGTACGCAACGAGGGTAATAGGCCGCGCCGTCGAGCGTCAGGCTGATCTGCCGCGTCGTGCGTTGCAGCAGCTGCACACCGAGATGCGCCTCCAGCTGCTTGATCAGAATGGTCACTGAGGCCCGGGGCAATTGCAGGCTGTCCGCCGCCTTGGCAAAGCCGCCCAGTTCGACGATTCGGGTGAACACGCGCATGGCGTTAAAACGGTCCATTGCTTTTGCTTACCGGCTGATTATTTAGAAATTACGAACAGTGATAGCAGTTTTAGCCGGTTTATCTTGTTTCTGTCGAGGTCAACAATGGACTCCACATTCATGGGGAGCTGATTTCATGCAAACACGTCAACTGGGCAAAAATGGTCCACTAGTGAGCACGATGGGTCTGGGCTGCATGGGCATGACCGATTTCTACACGACTGGCGTGGACATCCGCGAAGCCACGGCCACTCTGCACCGCGCGCTGGAGTTGGGGATCAACCTGCTCGACACCGCTGACATGTATGGTCCGCACACCAACGAAGAACTGATCGGCAGAGCCATCGTCGGCAAGCGCGACCAGGTGTTTCTGGCCAGCAAATTCGGCATCGTCCGCGACCCGGGCAATCCGGTTGCGCGGGGCGTCAACGGCCGACCGGATTACATTCACGCCGCTATCGACGGCACCCTCAAGCGCCTCGGTGTCGAGACCCTGGATTTGTACTACCAGCACCGCATCGATCCGCAGGTGGCCATCGAGGAAACCGTCGGCGCCATGGCCGACCTGGTGAAAGCCGGCAAGGTTCGGTACTTGGGTTTGAGCGAGGCCTCGGTCGCAACGCTTGAGCGGGCACACAAAGTTCATCCGATCAGTGCGCTGCAGAGCGAGTATTCGTTATGGAGCCGTGACCAGGAGGAAAACGGTTGTCTGGCTGCGTGTCAGCGCCTGGGGATCGCCTTCGTCCCCTACAGCCCTTTGGGCCGTGGCTTTCTCACGGGAGCGCTGAAAAGTCCTGATGATTTCGCGGCAGACGACTACCGGCGCTTCAGCCCGCGTTTTCAAGGAGAGAATTTCTCCAAAAATCTGTTGCTGGTGCAGCAAGTGCAGGACCTGGCCGCAGAAAAAGGCGTGACCACCGGCCAACTGGCGCTCGCGTGGGTATTGGCTCAGGGCGATTACGTGATCCCGATTCCGGGAACCAAACAGCGTAAATACCTGGAAGAGAATGTGGCCGCGCTGGATGTGAAGCTCAGCGGCGACGACTTGCAAGCGATGGAAGCGATATTCCCGGCCAATGCCACGGCCGGTTTACGTTACCCGGAGGAAGTCATGAAGTTGCTTGACCGGTAACCAACGCCTGGCCCATTCGACGATTTGAGTGGGCCAGGACAACCCGTCACGCCTTCGAGCTGACGCCCTTGTCGGTCGGCACTGATGTGCCATTACCCTTGCCGTAAGCTTGTAAATTCTGCAGTACGTAGATCGCCTTCTTGTATTCCGGGATCAGGCCCGTGGCGTACTTGTCACCCTTGATACTGTTGTTCTGGATGGTGTCCAGCTGGGTGGCGAAATACTCCAGTGCGTTGAATTTCGCCTCCGGGTCTTCCTGTACGCCGAACCGGTCAAACTTGTCACCGGCGTTGATTAGCGTCATCGACGTAATATCAGAAATCAGGCCTTCGGCTTTCAAGAAGGCACTGAGATTACCCAGTTGTTTGGGGGTGACGTTTTCCGGGTCGAAGCCTTTGATGTTTCTGTGCAGTTGCTGCTCATCCATCAACTTGGTGTTCAGCGCGCTGGGATCGCTTCCCACCAATGCCAGCATTTGCTTGACCCTGGCGCTGTACGTCACAGGCTTTCCGGTGCCTGTGTCCTTGACCAGCAAACCTGCCTTGGAAGTCCAGGCCCCGGTATAGCCGATAGTCATGACCGAACTTCCGACTGTGCTACCTGATGCAGGCGTCCGTGTCAGGCGACCATAAAAAGTTCCTTGTTTAATCAGGCTTAGAGCGGGCGAGTATCAGCCTGGCCACTAGCCACACCAACAATTATTTCCGACTTTTTACAATTCTCGTACATTTACGATACAACCTGGCAAGTGCCATGTTTCATTGACCTATACATCAAATTGGAAAGTGGTATGGGCAACTAAACAAATACTACGTACGCGTTGGTTAGTCAGTTTGTATCCACTACGACACCTTTCATTGCGCACCGTCCGTCACCTCACGGCGTTCTTGCACGATCGTACTTAAAGATCGGCGTCCCCATGCCGATAGTCCTTGGAAGCGCCGATTGCATACCGACAATCACAACAAGAACGCTGCTCTAAGGACCGGTCCCATGCCCGCATTCCGTACCATTCAGGCTCGTTACACGCTGTTTCTGGTCCTGTTCATCCTGCTATTGTCCGTGCTGACAGTGGTCGGCATCAGCCAATTGGTCGCACCGAAGCTGCGTCACACCGAAGAGCAAGTGGCCCTCAACCGCATCGCCGAAGTCGCCGAGCAAATCCAGGGCGAACTGAACAAGGTTCAGGCGCAACAGCGAAGCATCACCCAGACCATTCCCCTGCTCGACAGCGCCGCCATCGACACCGTCCTGCCGGGCCTGGTCGACCAGTACGGCGAGCTGAAAATCTTCGGCGGCGGGATCTGGCCGCTGCCCGGTCAGCGCGAAGCCGGGCGCAACAAGTTCAGCACGTTCTGGCACCGGGATGCCTCGGGCAAACTGGCGGTCAACACCTTCTGGAACAGCGGTGCCGCGCCCAACTACTACGACCAGACCTGGTACAAGGGCGGCATGCATACCCCGAGCGGCCAATGCGCGTGGGCGGCAGCCTATAAAGATGACGCCAGCGCCGAGCCACGCACCAACTGCGCCATGGCCATCCAGAAGAATGGCGCGGCCTACGGCGTGTCGACCATCGACGTGACCCTGGGCTTTTTCAATGACCTGGTGGCAAGCAAGGAGAAAGACCTCGGCGCTGAAATGCTGATCGTCGAAGCCGACGGCAAGATCATCAGCAACAGCTCGCGCATCAGCGGGCCGATCGTACTGAAGAACATCAGTGAGCTGGCCGGCAACTCGCCGTTCGCCACCCAGGTGAAGGCAGGCTTGCAAAACCGTGACCAGTCGCAGCGGGTCGAGTTCGACAACAAAGGCGAAGCCAGCACCTTCTTCATGCGCCCGATCGAAGGCACACCTTGGTTCCTCGCCACCGCCCTGCCGACCAAGCTGATCACCGCCCAGCGCGACGACGTGCTCAGCACCCTGAGCCTGCTGCAAATCCCGATGGTGATCCTGCTGGTGTTGCTACAGATCTATGCGATTCGCCAACTGATCCAGCGCATGAAAGCCCTGAGGGCCAACATCGACGCGCTGTCGGCCGGTGATGCCGACCTGACCAAACGTATTACCATTCGCGCCGAAGATGAGCTGGGCGCCATCGGCCACTCGGTCAACGCCTTCATCGCCTACTTGCAGAACATGATCGGCGAAGTCACCCAGGCGACCGGCGCCATGGCTTCCAGCCTGGATAACCTGCAACGCACCTCGGCCCACACCAGCCAGATTCTGGTGCGTCACGCCTCGGAAACCGATCAGACCGTCACCGCCATCACCGAGATGAGTTCGACCGCCGAAAGTGTCGCGCAAAACGCCGCCGAAACCGCTGCCTTCACCCAACGCGCCAACGAAAACGCTGACCGTTCGCGGGTCGTGGTGGGCGAAGCGTCCAGCAGCGTGATTGCGTTGATCGACGAAGTGGCCAGCGCCACCCATAAAGTCGAAAGCATGCAACAGGACGCCCAACGCATCACCGAGATCTTGGGGGTGATCGGCGCCATTGCCGGGCAAACCAACCTGTTGGCCCTCAACGCCGCCATCGAAGCCGCCCGCGCCGGCGAGCAGGGCCGCGGTTTTGCGGTGGTCGCCGATGAAGTCCGCGCCCTCGCCGCCCGTACTCAGGCCAGTACGTCGCAAATCAACGAAATGCTCACCCGTCTGACGCAGGGTGTGAGTTCGTCGGTAACAGCCATGGAAAACACCCAGACCAGTTGCCAGTCGGCCGCAGATGCCACGGCACGGGTCAACACCGGTCTGGATGAAATGGCCGGTAACGTCAGCCACATCAACAGCCTTAGCACCCAGATCGCCACGGCCGCCGAGCAGCAAAGCGCGGTGACTGAAGAGATCAACCGCAGCATGGTGCAAATCCGCCACATGGTCGACGAACTGGTGAAAAGCGGTCAGGCCAGCGAGCTCAACACCCAACAACTGCTGGAAGCCAACAGTCGCGTGAGCGCGATCATGGGACGGTTCAAGGTTCGTTAACTTTTTTGAGCTCAGACTTGTAGCAGCTGGCGAAGCCCGCGTCCGGCTGCGTAGCAGTCGTAAATCCGGCTTACACGGTCTGGCTGATGCACCGTGAGTTCTGATTTTTCGACTGCTTCGCAGCCGGACGCAGCCTTCGGCAACTGCTACAAAGAATGCGTGGCAGCTGAAACTCGTATTACTTCGAAACAATCTCCTGCCTCGATGCTGGCTAAAATGGTCAGAATGCATTTTTTTGACCGCAATTCGAAACGAGATTCCCCATGCGAACCCACCTGCGTCTGGTCGCCCTGAGCGCCCTGTTCATTTCCTCCCTGGCCCAGGCCGCCGACCTGATCCCGATCGAGGTTCACCGCGATGCCAATTGCGGTTGCTGCAAAAAATGGATCAGCCATCTGGAAGCCAACGGCTTCAAAGTCGACGATCGCGTCGAAGCCAACATGAGCGAATTCAAGCAACAGCACGGCGTACCTCCGCGTCTGGCGTCGTGCCATACCGGCTTGATCAACGGCAAATTCGTTGAAGGTCATGTCCCTGCCGATCAGGTGCTGGCCTTGAGCAAGCGCGACGATCTGTTGGGTGTTGCCGCCCCCGGCATGCCCATGGGCTCACCGGGCATGGAAATGGACGGCATGAGCGATGCGTATCAAGTGATCGGTCTGAAAAAAGACGGCACTGACGTGGTGGTGGCGGACTACCCTGCCCATTGATGTTCGGTGCGTACATCGGGCTGTTCTTCGCCGCATTCGGTGCGGCAACCTTGCTGCCCTTGCAGTCCGAAGCGGTGTTGGTGGGGCTGTTGCTCAGCGGCAAGTATTGGCTCTGGTCGCTGCTCGCCGTGGCGACGTTGGGCAATGTTCTGGGGTCGCTGGTGAACTGGTGGCTGGGGCGCGGAATCGAGCGGTTTGGTGATCGGCGCTGGTTTCCGGTCAGCCCGCGCCATCTGGAAAAAGCCCGAGTCCATTATCAGCGTTACGGTCATTGGTCGTTGCTGCTGAGCTGGGTGCCTGTGATCGGTGATCCGCTGACCTTGGTGGCCGGCGTGATGCGCGAGCCGCTGGGGCGATTCCTGCTGATCGTGACCCTTGCCAAAAGCGCCCGTTATGGCGTGTTAGCTCTGGCCACATTGGGCTGGATGGGTTGAACGATCATCCACGACGATTGCCTGTGTTTAATGTCGCCCTAATCGTGCCGATCCAGCATCGGCCGATTTCCAATGGAGTTCACCCATGTCCCACACCCACTCCCGCTGGCTGCCCGGCCTGCTGCTGACCGCTGCATTGCCTGTCATCGCACACGCCGAAGGCCCGGAATATGGCCCGGAACTGCAAGGCTTCGAGTACCCCTACACGGTCAAGCATTTCGCCTTTGAGTCCCAGGGCAAATCCCTGCAAATGGGTTACATGGACGTCGCGGCTCATGGCAAGGCCAATGGACGCAGCGTGGTGCTGATGCACGGCAAGAATTTCTGCGGCGCAACCTGGGACACTTCGATCAAGGCCCTGAGTGAGGCCGGTTACCGGGTTATCGCCCCGGATCAGATCGGTTTCTGCACCTCCAGTAAACCGGACAACTATCAGTACAGCTTCCAGCAACTGGCGACCAATACTCAGCAACTGCTCAAGGCACTGGGCATTCAGAAGGCCAGTATTCTCGGGCATTCCACCGGCGGCATGCTCGCTACCCGCTATGCGCTGCAATACCCCGATCAAGTCGAACAACTCGCACTGGTCAACCCCATCGGCCTGGAAGACTGGAAAGCCCTCGGCGTGCCGTATCGGACAGTTGATCAATGGTACGAACGCGAGCTGAAACTCACGGCCGACGGCATCCGCACCTATGAACGCAACACCTATTACGGCGGCCGCTGGAAGCCGGAATTCGATCGTTGGGTAGACATGCTCGCCGGGCTGAACAAAGGACCGGGGCATACGCAGGTGGCGTGGAATTCGGCGCTGATCTACGACATGATCTTCACCCAACCGGTGTACTACGAGTTCAAGGACCTGAAAGTGCCGACCCTGCTGCTGATCGGTACATCCGACACCACCGCCATCGGCAGCGACATCGCACCGCCCGAGGTCAAGGCTAAACTCGGTCATTACGACGTGCTCGGCAAACAGGTGGCGAAACTGATTCCCCATTCGACGCTGGTTGAGTTCCATGGCATGGGCCACGCGCCGCAGATGGAAGAGCCGGCGCAATTCCACCAGGCCCTGCTCGCCTGGCTGAACAAACCCAACCCCGTTGATTGATGAGGTAAGGCTGATGGCTGTGCAGATTGCGGTGACTGACGATTGGCAGGACGTGGCCCGTGACGTAGTGGACTGGGCAGTGCTGGACGACATCGGTGAAGTGAGCTTCATCCATGACTACCCTGCCGACAACGACACCCTGGCGGCACGGTTGGGCGAGTTCGAGGTGATCTGCGTGATGCGCGAACGCACCCGGTTCGATGAGGACCTGCTGCGGCGCTTGCCGAAACTCAAGCTGCTGGTCACCGGCAGCATGCGTAACGCCGCCCTGGACCTGAAAGCCGCCGCTACGCTGGGTATCCAGGTCTGTGGCACCGACAGTTACAAGCACGCCGCCCCGGAGCTGACCTGGGCGCTGATCATGGCGGCGACCCGCAACCTGGTGGTCGAAGCCAACGCCCTGCGCGCCGGTTTATGGCAACAAAGCCTGGGTGGCGACCTGCACGGCAAGACCCTGGCGATCCTGGGTCTGGGCAGCATTGGCACTCGCGTTGCCCGGTTCGGTCAGGTGTTCGGCATGCGGGTGATTGCCTGGAGCGAGAACCTGACCGCCGAACGCGCAGCCGAAGTCGGCGTGACCTACGTCAGCAAACAGGAACTGTTCGAACAGGCCGATGTGCTGTCGGTCCATCTGGTGCTCAGCGATCGTAGCCGTGGCTTGGTGGACGCCCAGGCGCTGGACTGGATGAAACCCTCGGCGCTGCTGGTCAACACTGCCCGTGGTCCGATTGTCGATGAGGCCGCGTTGATCAAGGCGTTGCAGAAACGGCGACTGGCAGGCGCTGCGCTGGACGTCTTCGAGCAGGAACCCTTGTCGCCTCATCATCCGTTCAGAACCCTGGAGAATGTGCTGGCCACGCCCCATGTCGGGTATGTCAGCCAACAGAACTATCACCAGTTCTTTTCGCAGATGATTGAGGACATTCAGGCCTGGTCTGCGGGAGAACCAATCCGTCTACTGAGCTGATACCGAGTCATCGTTCTTCGTCGGAACGCCGCCCGGAGCAAGTCGAATGGCCTCACCATCGATCTAACTGCCCTTCACCGCCACAAACGCTGCCGTCACAAACGCTGCCGTCACATAAGGTTCCGTCAGCACGTCTCTGCCACGGAGTTCGGGCTCGGCGGCAATCAGAGCCCTGATCTGCTCATCAACCTTCGCCCGTTCCACCGCCGGTAATGCCGCCTCATGGCAGTGCTCCAGATCGACAACGAATGCTGTCGAGCATAGCGCCTCGATTTGAGCTTTCCTTGCTCCGCCAGCCAGAAAGAAATGAATAATTGTTCACCCTGTGGTGTTCACCTTTCATCGCCTCTGAAAATTGCCCATGAACAACCCAAAATTCTGGCCGGGCTGCATGCGGTGATGGCGCTGGTTCGCCATTTCGGTCTGCGGGATAACACCTTGCGCCGCATGTTGCCGGGGCGTGGTTCGAACTGAAACGAATTAACCTGTGGAGCATCGCACATGACTATCCGTTTTGCTGTTTTCATCGCCCCGCTGTTGCTCGCCGTCGCGTTCTCCAGCTCGCTTGCGTTGGCTAACGGCGACGACGAAGAAGAGCCCGCCAAACCCAATTGCCCCAAAGGCCAGGTCTGGGACAGCAAGCAGCAAAAATGCCTCAAGCAAACCAGCAGCCTGGTACCGGACGCCGACCGCACCGATTACGCCTATCGCCTGGCCAAGGACGGTCGTTATGAGGAAGCGCTGGCCCTGCTCGACACCCTCAAACAGCCAAACACCGCCAAGGCCTTGAACTATCGCGGCTACGCTACGCGTAAACTGGGGCGCACCGACGAAGGCATCGGTTATTACCTGCAATCGGTCAAACTTGACCCGCACTACGCGCAAGGTCGCGAATACCTCGGCGAAGCGTATGTGATCAAAGGTCGGCTGGACCTCGCTCAGGAACAGTTGCAGCAGATCAAAACCATCTGCGGCAGCACCACCTGCGAGGAATACCAGGACCTGGCCGAAGCCATCAACGACTCATCGAAAACCTGACACACCGAGCAGACGGAGGTCGCCATCGCCAGCGATCAGGCAATACGGGCAGAACTGGGCCAGCACCTGGCGCGTTTATGGCGCTACGGCCTGCTGTTGTCCCGGCAACGGCATGTCGCCGAAGACCTGGTGCAGGCGACCTGCGTGCGGGCGCTCGAGCGTGCCGGGCAGTTTGTCCCGGGCACCCGCATGGACCGCTGGCTGCTGAGTATTCTGCATTCGATCTGGCTCAACGAAGTGCGTGCCCGAAGGGTGCGTCATGGCCAGGGGCTGGTGGATGCCGACAACGCCTTGTCGTTCGATGGTGAATACGCGGCGCAAACCCATGTTCTCGCGGCTCAGGTGATCAGGCGTGTGGATGCCTTGCCCGAAACCCAGCGCGAAACGGTGTTTCTCACCTATGTCGAAGGTTTGTCCTACCGCGAAGTGGCCGACGTACTGGACGTGCCCATCGGCACTGTCATGAGTCGCCTGGCTGCGGCACGCGCAAAACTGGCCGAATACCCGCCATTGCACACCGTGCCGAACCCTTCCACTGGAGAACGTCGATGAACGATCACGCACGCCCGACGATACCCTCGGATGAGCAACTGGTAGCCTACCTCGACAACCAGCTCGACAGCGAACAGCGCACCCGCATCGACGCGGCCATCCTTGAAGACCCAACGCTCAACCTGCGCCTGCAATGGCTGGCCCGCAGCAGCCTGCCATTCAAGGAGGCCTACGACGAGTTGGGTCGACAAGCCCCCGTGGACCGCTTGCAATCGATGCTCGACACCCTGCCTTCACCTGAACGCCCGACCATGAATCGGCGCTGGTTTCTCGCAGCGGCCGCCGGGTTGGTGGTGAGTGGCGTGGTGGCGGATCGGCTGTTCCTCGGCTGGCAGTTGAGCCAGAAAAAGGAAAACTGGCGCGGGCTGGTGGCCGAGTATATGTCGCTTTACGTGCCGCAAACCCTGGACCACTTGTCCACTGACGAAGCCGCTCAGCGAGCGCAACTACGGACCATCGATGCGCGTCTGGGCCTGAATCTCGTGCCGGCGCAACTGGCCTTGCCACGCTCCGAGTTCAAGCGCGCGCAAATCCTCGAGTACGACGGCGTCGCCATTGCCCAAATCACCTACCTGGACCCGGCGCACGGCCCCATGGCGCTGTGCGTCACCCGCTCCAACAGCGGCAGCCGGCATTTCACCCGCGAGCGTCGGCATGGGATGAACATTGTCTATTGGGCTGACATGCAACATGCCTGGATGTTGATCGGGCATAACCCGGTGGCGGAACTGGAGGACATGGCGAAATTGTTGAGAGGCCGTCTTAGCACGTGATCCGTTTTGTCACTATGCTGGGTGTCTCATTTCCAAGGAGGAAAACCCACCATGCCTATTTCTTCACGCACAGCCTTGCTGGTCATCGACGTACAGAACGACTTCATCCCCGGCGGCCAGCTACCGGTACCCGAAGGTGACCTGATCGTCTCGTTGATCAACCGCCTCGGCGAACGGTTCACCCAAGTCATCATCGCCCAGGACTGGCACCCGGCCGGACATGCGTCCTTCGCCTCCAGCCATCCGGGCCGCGCACCTTACGACGTGATTCAACTGCCTTATGGCGAACAGACGCTCTGGCCGGACCATTGCGTGCGGGCCACGCCCGGTGCCGAGTTGCACAAGGACCTGGACCTGCCCCACGCCCAATTGATCATCCGCAAGGGCTGCAACCCGGACATCGACAGTTACTCGGCGTTTCTGGAGGCGGACCGAACAACCACCACAGGCTTGGCCGGGTACTTGAAGGAACGCGGTATCGACACGGTTTATCTGGTTGGGCTGGCACTCGATTTCTGTGTAATGTTCTCTGCGCTGGATGCGCGGGCGGCGGGGTTTAATGCGTTTGTGGTGTTGGATGCGTGTCGGGCGATTGATCTGGAAGGCTCACTGGCCGCAGCGATCGAGCGGATGCAGGTGGCTGGGGTTGGGTTGATTCCATCAACCGAAGTGCCAGGTTAACCCCCTGTAGCAGCTGTCGAGCCCGCGAGGCTGCGTTCGGTTCGGGCCGCGTTCGGACGAAGCAGCCGTAAAATCAGACACTCCATTCTTTCAGGAAAACCGCATCCGCCGGGTTTGCGAGGACTACGGTCGAGCGCGACCCCGGCTCGAACGCAGCCTCGCAGGCTCGGCAGCTGCTACGAGAGAATGTAGACGCTAACTGACCGTTAAATAAATCCGCTCCGTTATTCAGCTATCATATTTAACTCCACGTTATTTCGTCGATTGTTATACCACCATCATTATCATAAATATGCAGTTCAAAATATGATAAACCACGATCCAAGCTATATCGAAACTGAGAAAGATTATTCCCTATAACAAGCGGCCAACTGCCAACCTCAAGTCCTGCACCATCGAAAAATAAAACTTTATTATTGGCCGAATGGGATGCAGCATATGTAAAACTTACACTTTCTACCAACCCTCCAAACTGGAATTTATCTTTAACTGCCGAACCAGAGGTAAATGTCCTTGTACCCACGCCAGGATTTCCAGGACCTGCGGGAGCAATAGTAGCTGGCACTTGTAGCCCACCGGCATTAACAACTGTAATCATCAGCCCACTCGAAAATCTTATTGGGGTATCAAACGGAAGGTTCTCAATAGCTCTGCCCTCCCAGTTCTCGAAGCCAAACGTAAAATTAACAATATTCAACTTCAAAGTTTGAAAATGGGTAGCGTCGATGTCGTCGCTCCCTGCGTCAAATGCGACCTTTACCTCCACTTGGAGCAGACTGTTGCTCTTGAGTAAAGCTAACTGAGCCCTAGATATTCCGATCGTCAACCCCTTAAGCACTTCTTCAGCTATCAGGCTATGAGCTACTAACAGTTCAATAATGTGTTCTGTTTCATCAGGCTTCGTACCGATACACCGCATCCAAACCCGCTGCCCACCACGAATCCCCAACCACGGCAACACCTTCACCTCGGCGTCACCTTCAAACTTACTCAAATCCAACACCTTGTCATCCGGCGCCTGAGGCACCTTCGGCGTTGGCAGTCTCGAATCCCCATCGGCAATTTTCTGCACCGTCAGCAATGTCGGTTTCGAGCGGGTCTTGATGCCGTTTCGCGTCAGTTCCCACAGTAAGCGGATGTACGTGCCGTGTCGGGCAACCAGATCTTCAATCGCCAGCGTGTTATTGACCCGGTTATTGGCATTGAACGCCTTGGCGGTAAATGTCGGCTGGCCGTCCGCCGTCAGGGGGCGGGCAAAGAGTTGGCATAGGTCGCCCGTCTGCGCTTGGGCAAATTCGACGCGTGCGATTTGGCCAGTCAAACTGGCGAGCGGATCAACCACCAGTCCCGGTACACCAACAACCGTCACCAGCGGCAGTTCGATCAGCGCCTCACCAATCACATCGACCCGAGTCGTGAAGGACCGGCCGACCTCTTTGCCCGCGCGCAACAGCTTATATTTGAAGGTGGCTGAACCACCCACCGCGGCCACGAAGTGAGCGTGGGGCACCGACAGTTTGTAAATGAACGGCGCGCTGGTCACGGTCTCTTCCAGAATCAACACTTCGGATGCACCTAACGCCGTTTTAGATGTGCAGGTCAGTTCGATAACGTCATTGCGTTGCCAGGACCGCTGCGCATGCACTTGGGCAATCGCCGGTCTTCCTCCAAGCTTGCCCAAATCGATACTGTCCGGATCGTCCGAGACATCCTCCGGGTCTTCGCTCACCAGCGGTGGCTCCAGCCAGATGCCGTTCAGGCTGACGAACAGTTCGAGGGCCGCCGACCAGAGCGCGTCCAGGTCAACGCTGTTACCAATCCAGTCCCACACGGTATAGGTCAGCACGCATTTCGCGGTGTCACCGACCTCTTTGAACACCGCTTCCTCGATCCGAACCTGAACGGGGCCGCCGGATCTCGCCTCATCCTCGGTGACTACGTGGTCGATCGTTTCGCCCCCGCACCTCACGCGAATCCTGTCGAACGCTCTCGTCAAAGGATAAGACGCGGTACACATCACTCCTTGCCGGGCCTGCTCAGGGTCTACCCCGTCGTCCAGCACGTTGGGCGGCAACACATTGATCGCCAGTTCCGAGTGCTACTCATGGTTACCTTCAAGGTCCTTGAGCCCTGGACGTCGTTTGTGGAACCACGCCCGCAACGTCGTCGAGGAGTCGATATTCTCCGAGCCGCGCCGGATGGTGTAGTGGAGGGTATTGAGTCCGTCGAGCAGCGCTCTTACGGGCAGGTACAGGGTAAACAGCTTGTCCGTTGTGGACTTGACGATAGCCACATCCACCACAACGCCATTGAGGTAAAGATCGATGCTGTCTTCGGCCATTTGTTCCAGATAAGCGTCGACCAGTACTTTTACCCCTTGACCGGGATAGAGATAGGTCAGCGCCAGTGGAATCCCGCCGTGAGAGTTGATTGCGCCAGGCACAACAGCTTGCCAGCCTGGAATTCGTGGCGCGTATAGCGTCAGTACGGACATGTCGGTCATGGAAACGCTCCCTGTCATTGGCAGCGTTCCGGGGATGGAAAAGGTGGAAAGCTGTGGAGGCTATGGAACATCCATGGCGCCTGTCTGGCTACTGTCAAATGTGACAGGTCAGGCCGAAAACAGCCCGATAATCACTACCGTCCGTCGATTCGGCTGCTCTCGGTTCAAGCCGTAGCTGGCAACCACAACCGGAACCGTGCCCCACCCAGCGGCGACGCTTCGACGGTCAGCGTACCGCCCTGAGCCTCCAGCGCCCGGCGGCTGATCGCCAGCCCCAGCCCAAACCCGCCAGTAGCCCGATCCCGGCTTCGATCCAGCCGATAAAACGGTTCGAAAATCCGCTCACGCTCCTCATCCGGAATACCGATCCCATCGTCGTCCACCCAGATTTCAGCCCCCTTGGCACATACCCGCACACCAATCTGAATGCGTTTTTCGCAGTAGCGCATCGCATTGCGCAGCAGGTTCTGAATAGCGCGGGCAGTCAGCCTTGGGTCGAGCGCGAAGCGTTCAAGTTGTCCGTGCAGGAGCACATCGATAACGATGTCCGGGGATTCCAGTTCTTCGTCGACGCTGCCAAGGATGCTGTCGATAAACTCATCCAGCGACACCTCGACCCGCTCCGGCAGCCGCGCCGGGTTTTGCAGGCGGCTGTAGGACAACAGTTCCAACACCAGCTCATCGAGTTCGCGAATGTGCGCGACCAGACCTTGCAGACGCTCGCGGCTGGCGGCGGGCAAATCGTCGGACAACGCCAGCGCCAGACCGAAATCCAGTCGTGTCAGGGGCGTGCGCAATTCGTGAGAGACGGCATTGAGCAGGTCCCGCTGCTGGTTGAGCAGGTTCTCGATATCGCCAGCCATGGTGTCGAAGACGTTGGCCAGGCTACCGATGTTGGAGCTTTTGGAAATCTGTGTGCGCTCGCTCAAGTGGCCCTTGCCGAAACGTTCAGCAGTACCTTTGAGGCGTTCCAGGTCACGCCAGTGCGGGCGCAACCACAGCAGCAGGCAGGCGAGCATGGTCGCGCCGATCAGCACGTTGATGCTCCAGTACAACAGGCTGACGTCCATCGGGTCCGGCGGTACGACCATCTCCACCACCGTCCGCTCGTTCAGCGGCGCCACCGCCAGGGTGCGCCAGCCCCAGTCGCCAATGCGCACGACGTTCTCGCCACGCTGCAAACGCTTGCGCTCATCAGGGGTGAAATCGGCATCGTCGTTACCGGTCAGGACGATGTGCAGCGGTTGGAATTCCTTGTCCATCTCCGCGGCCAATGCCGGCCATTGCGCCGGGGGCACGGCATGAAACTGTTTGACGATGAGGGTTTGCAACCCGCGCGAATAATCGAGGTTGTAGGTGACAAAGCGCTCCTGGAAGACCTTGATCACCACGTCAGGCACCAGATAGATCGCCGCGCTGTACGAAACGATGGTCACCAGGTACAGGCGAAACAGGATTCTGAACATCGACTCAGCATTCCCACTCTGAACGGCTGAACAGGTAACCCTTGCCCCACACGGTCTTGATCTTGCGCGCCTCGCCGGCGTGGTCGTCGAACTTGCGCCGCAGCTTGGAAATCGCCACGTCCACTGAGCGGTCGGTACCGTTGAACTCGATGCCGCGCAGGCGTTGCAGAATCTGATCGCGGCTGAGCACTTCGCCGGCATGCCGAGCGAGTACCACCAGCAGGTTGTATTCACCGCTGGACAGCTCGACCAATTGCTCGCGCCAGGTCACGGTGCGCTCGGACAGGTCGATGCACAGATTGCCCATCAGAATGCGGTCGTTGGCCGTCTGCGGTTCGGTGAGGCTGCTGCGCCGCAACAAAGTCCGCACCCGGGCCAGCAACACGCGCGGTTCACAGGGTTTGGTGACGTAGTCGTCAGCGCCCATTTCCAGGCCCAGCACCTGATCGTGACTGTCGTCGCGGGCGGTGAGCATCAGGATCGGCAACGTGGCCGAATCGGCGCGCAGCAAGCGGCAGACTTGCAGACCATCGAGCCCCGGCAGCATCAGGTCGAGGATCACCAGGTCCGGCGGATTGACCCGCGCACGCTCGCGCACATGGTCACCACGGCTGATTACGCTGACGCTATAGCCGTTGCGTTCCAGGTAACTGGCAATCAATTCGGAGAGCGCGGTGTCGTCTTCGACCAGGAGGATGTTGGGCATGGGTGTTTCCAGAAGGTGCAGTGGCGTTTGACAGACCGCTTTCGCGAGCAGGCTCGCTCCCACAGGGGACCGCATTTCAACTGTAGGAGCGAGCCTGCTCGCGAAAGCAATCTAACAGTCGCAATAGAAATCGAGGCGTGAAGGATATACGCCCTCGCCCGTGCCTGAGTAAAACCCTTACACAATTTCACACAGCGCCTACAAAGCTTCACCGCTACCCTCGTCGCCTCCCCGTAGGATGCCGGGGGTCATTATTGGGGTATTACATGTCAAAGAATCTGCTTGCCAGGCTCAGCCTGATTGCACTGGCGGTGACGCTGAGCGCTTGTGACAAGGCCTCGACGGCCGAAGAACAGGCGCCTCTGGCCACGGTTCGCATCGAAACCATCCAAGCCAGCCCCCTGTCGATCACCAGTGAACTGAGCGGGCGGATTGCCGCGCCACGCATTGCCGAAGTCCGCGCCCGGGTTGCCGGGGTGGTGTTGCAACGGGCGTTCCGTGAAGGCAGTGATGTGAAAAAAGGCGAAGTGTTGTTCCGTATCGACCCGGCGCCGTTCAAGGCAGACCTGGACAGCGCTGAAGCGGCGCTGCGCAAGGCCGAGGCCAATGCCTTTCAGGCACGCCTGCAAGAGCAGCGTTACGCGCAGTTGATCGAAGGCAATGCCATCAGCGGTCAGGATTATGACAACGCCCGGGCCAGTGCCCGGCAAACGGCTGCCGACGTCGCCGCGAACAAAGCCGCCGTGGAACGGGCGAAACTCAACCTGGGTTATGCCACCGTCACGGCGCCGATCTCTGGGCGCATCGGTCGCGCGTTGGTGACTGAAGGCGCACTGGTCGGGCAGAACGAAACCACACCGCTGGCATTGATTCAGCAACTGAACCCGATCCACGCCGACCTCACCCAATCGACCCGCGAACTCAACGACCTGCGCCGGGCGTTCCGTTCCGGCCAGTTGCAGCAGGTCGGTCAGGACCAGGCCAAAGCCACGCTGATCCAGGACGACGGCAGTCTCTATCCGTTGCCCGGCAAGTTGCTGTTCGCCGACATCACCGTCGACCCCGGCACCGGTCAGATCATTCTGCGCAGCGAATTCCCCAACCCGGACCTCGACTTGCTGCCGGGCAGCTTCGTGCGCGTGCGTCTGGAGCAAGCGGTCAATCAACAAGGCATCAGCGTGCCGCAACGGGCCATCCAGCGTGACAGCGCCGGCATCGCCCAAGTGCTGGTGCTCGACGCCGAACAACGGGTTGGCCAGCAACCGGTCGAACTGGGCGCCGTGCAGAACGATCGCTGGATCGTCACCAGCGGCCTAAAGCCAGGCGACCGCATCGTCACCGAAGGCCTGCAACACGCCCGTCCCGGCGAAAAAGTGCAGATCGACGACACCCCTCTTCCACTTGCCCAGGTTTCTGGTCAGTAAGCAGGACGCTTTTTATGCCGCAGTTCTTTATCGACCGCCCGGTGTTCGCCTGGGTGGTTGCCCTGTTCATCCTGTTGGCCGGCGCCCTGGCCATTCCGCAGTTGCCGGTGGCGCAGTACCCCAACGTCGCGCCGCCGAAAGTCGAAATCTACGCCGTGTACCCCGGTGCTTCGGCACAGACCGTGGACGAAAGCGTGGTCAGCCTGATCGAGGAAGAACTCAACGGCGCAGACCATTTGCTGTATTTCGAATCCCAGAGCAGCCTCGGCAGTGCCACCATCACCGCGACGTTCCAGCCGGGCACTGACCCGGAAATGGCTCAGGTCGATGTGCAAAACCGCCTGAAAGTGGTCGAGTCGCGTCTGCCTCAAGCGGTGACACAGCAGGGTTTGCAGGTGGAGAAAGTCTCCGCCGGCTTCCTGCTGCTGATCACCCTCACCTCCAGTGACGGCAAGCTCGACGACGTGGCGCTCAGCGATTACCTGGCGCGCAACGTGATGAACGAGATCAAGCGCCTGGACGGCGTCGGCAAGGCGCAGTTGTACGGTGCCGAACGGGCCATGCGAATCTGGATCGACCCGCAAAAGCTGATCGGTTTCAATCTGACGCCGGCCGACGTCAACGCCGCCATCGTCGCGCAAAACGCGCAAGTGTCGGCGGGCAGCATCGGCGACTTGCCGACCCGCACTACTCAGGAAATCACCGCGACCATTCTGGTCAAAGGCCAGTTGTCGACGCCGGAAGAATTCGCCGACATCGTGTTGAAAGCCAATCCCGACGGCTCCACCGTGCGCATCGGCGATGTAGCGCGCGTCGAGATCGGCAGTCAGGAGTATCAGTTCTCCACCCGCCTCAACGGCAAACCGTCGACCGCCGTCAGCGTGCAGTTGGCACCGGGCGCCAATGCCCTGAGCACTGCCACGTTGGTGCGGGCGAAGATGGACGAACTCGCGCGTTACTTCCCGGCGGGCGTGGAATACAAGATCCCGTACGACACCTCGCCCTTCGTCAAAGTCTCGATCACCAAGGTGGTTTACACCCTTGTCGAGGCAATGTTGCTGGTGTTCGCGGTGATGTTCCTGTTCCTGCAAAACATCCGCTACACGCTGATTCCAACCCTCGTAGTGCCGGTGGCACTGATGGGCACCTTTGCGACGATGTTGGCGCTGGGGTTTTCGATCAACGTGCTGACCATGTTCGGCATGGTGCTGGCGATCGGCATCCTGGTGGACGACGCGATTGTGGTGGTGGAGAACGTCGAGCGAATCATGGCCACCGAAGGCCTGTCGCCCAAAGAGGCAACGCGCAAGGCGATGAAGCAGATCACCGGGGCGATCATCGGCATCACTCTGGTACTGGTCGCGGTATTCATTCCGATGGCGTTCATGCAGGGTTCGGTCGGGGTGATTTACCGGCAGTTCTCCTTGTCCATGGCCACCTCGATTCTGTTCTCCGCGTTCCTCGCCCTGACCTTGACCCCGGCGTTGTGCGCGACGCTGCTCAAGCCGATCGCCAAGGGCGAACATCACGAGAAGCGCGGATTCTTCGGCTGGTTCAACCGGCGTTTCGAGCAACTGACCGAGCGTTATCAGGGCTGGGTCGCCTATGCGCTGAAACGCACGGGACGTTACCTGTTGATCTACGGCGTGCTGCTGATCGGATTAGGCGTGTGCTTCAGTCGCCTGCCCTCCTCGTTCCTGCCGGTGGAAGATCAGGGTTACACCATCACCGATATTCAACTGCCGCCGGGTGCAAGCAAGAACCGAACAGTGCAGGTGGTCGAGCAGATCGAAGCCCACAACGCCACTGAACCCGGCGTCGGCGACAGCACGGTGATTCTCGGTTTCAGTTTTTCCGGTAGCGGGCAGAACGCCGCGCTGGCATTTACCACGCTCAAAGACTGGTCTGATCGGGGTAGCGACGACTCGGCCAGTTCGATTGCCGATCGCGCCAACATTGCGTTGAGCCAGATCAAGGACGCCGTAGCGTTTGCGGTACTGCCGCCGCCGGTTGACGGCCTGGGTACCTCCAGCGGTTTCGAGTTCCGCCTGCAGGACCGTGGCGGCCTCGGCCATGCCACGTTGATGCAGGCGCGGAGTAAATTACTCGCTGCCGCCGAGAAAAGCCCGATCCTGATGAACGTGCGCGAAAGCGCGCTGGCCGAAGCGCCGCAGGTGCAACTGGAAGTCGACCGCAAACAGGCCAACGCGCTGGGCGTGTCCTTTGCCGACATTGGCAACGTGCTGTCCACTGCCGTCGGTTCGGCCTACATCAACGACTTCCCCAATCAGGGCCGGATGCAGCGGGTGGTGGTGCAGGCTGAAGGCGATCAGCGCAGTCAGGTCACCGATCTGCTGAAGATCCACGTGCGCAACAGCGCCGGGAAAATGGTGCCGTTGTCGGCCTTCGTCCAGGCCAAGTGGACCCAGGGCCCGGCGCAATTGACTCGCTACAACGGCTACCCGGCGATCAGCATTTCCGGCGAACCGTCGCCCGGTTACAGCACCGGCGAAGCCATGGCGGAAATCGAGCGTCTGGTGGCGCAAGGGCCGGCGGGGTTGGGGCAGGAATGGACCGGGTTGTCATTGCAGGAACGGTTATCCGGCAGTCAGGCGCCGATCCTGCTCGGTTTGTCGTTGCTGATCGTGTTCCTTTGTCTGGCCGCGTTGTATGAGAGCTGGTCGATTCCGACCTCGGTGCTGCTGGTGGTGCCGCTCGGCGTACTTGGCGCGGTACTGGCCGTGACTTTTCGCGGGATGCCCAACGACGTGTTCTTCAAGGTCGGGCTGATCACCATCATCGGGCTGTCGGCGAAGAACGCGATCCTGATCATCGAGTTCGCCAAGAGCCTGTACGACGAAGGCCACGACCTGATCGACGCTACCCTGCAAGCCGCGCGCCTGCGACTGCGGCCGATTGTGATGACGTCGCTGGCGTTCATCCTCGGCGTGGTGCCGTTGGCGATTGCCACCGGGGCCAGTTCGGCGAGCCAGCAAGCGATCGGCACCGGGGTGATTGGCGGGATGATCACGGCGACGCTGGCGGTGGTGTTTGTGCCGGTGTTTTTTGTGGTGGTGATGAAGTTGGTCCGCAAGCGGCATAAAGACCTCTAACCAACAACACCGCCCTAATGTGGGAGCGAGCCTGCTCGCGAAAGCGGCGTAACAGTCAACGGATAGGTTGAATGTGATGGCATCTTCGCGAGCAGGCTCGCTCCCACAAGGGTTTTCATCGATCTCAGGGTTATGGTCACAACCGAGTGCGCTGGGCTAAGGTGTTTGCAAAGCCCTGACGCATCGAGTTCACATGCCCTTCCTCGCCCGCACCCACCCTCGCCTGTCCGCCGCTGCCACCCTCGGCGTCGCGGTGGGCATTCTGGCGCCGGCCGACTCGATCATCAGCAAAATCCTCTTCGGCTGGAATGCCGGCGTCTGGGCTTACCTGGTCCTGATGTTCTGGCTCACCGCGCGCGCCAAAGCGCCGGATGTGAAACGCATTGCCGAGGTCGAAGACGAAAACGCCGGGCTGGTGCTGTTTGTTGTATGCATCGCCGCGGTGGCGAGCCTGGCGACCATCGCCTTTGAACTGGCCGGCAGCAGAGACCTGGAAACCACCCGCAAGCTGTTGCACTACGGCTTTACTGCATTGACCGTGATCGGTTCATGGCTGCTGATCGGGGTGATTTTCAGCGTGCACTACGCCCGTCTGTTCTACACCTGGGGCGGTAAAGACCCGGCACTGCGTTTTGCTGAAGGTCTGACAACGCCCAATTACTGGGACTTCCTGTATTTCTCTTTCACCATCAGCGCGGCGGTCCAGACGTCCGATGTCGGCGTGGCGACGCGGGATTTGCGCAAGATTGTCCTGGCGCAGTCGCTGATCGGCTTTCTGTTCAACACGGCCATTCTCGGGTTCTCGATCAACATCGCAGCGGGACTGTTCAACTGATCCGTGCACAAACGTTCTAGTCATCGGCCTCGGCGCGGGCGTTAAATAAGTCGGCTATCCGTCTCACAGGTGCAGCATGACGACCCGGCGAATGCTGGCCCGTGGCGAGCAACCGGCGACGGTGGCGATGGAACTGGGGTTTGCCGATCAGAGTCACCTGGGCCGCTGGTTTGTCCGGGCATATGGCTTGACTCCGGCGTTGTATCGCAAGCGGCCGCTGGCTTACAGCTGGTCAATCCCAAGACCTGGATGATGGCATTTGCGGTGGTCGGTGTATTTGCCGGATCCGGCGATAATCGACAGTTTCAAACAGTCTGCCTGTCGCTGGCATTTTTCCTGGTCTCGCTACCGTGTCTGGGTGTTTGGGCATTGCTGGGAAAGGGAGCAACCAGATGGTTTGGCTCGGCAAAAGCCCTCCAGCGTTTTAATCAGGCAATGGCACTGCTGCTACTGGGTTGTGCCTGGCTCACGTTGACTTGACGCACTGCGTCAGCACAACAGGTACAAAAATGCCCCGAAACATTCGGGGCATTTTTGTGTTGAATGACCGCAGGACACTCCCTCGATCAGAAGAAGTAACTCAGCCTCAAGCTACCGCTCCAATCCTGACTGACCGTTGTACCTTTGCTGCCACCCACCTGACCGGAAACCTGCCAGTTGCGTTGCGCCGGTGTCCACTTCAAGCCGGCGCCATATTCGATAGCGCTGCTGGCGCGATCATCATCGAAGCTCTCGTCGTTGATCCTGACCTCGTTGGTTTTAACAAACTCATGAT
Source organism: Pseudomonas sp. PMCC200344 (assembly GCF_030053095.1). NCBI lineage: Bacteria > Pseudomonadati > Pseudomonadota > Gammaproteobacteria > Pseudomonadales > Pseudomonadaceae > Pseudomonas > Pseudomonas sp. PMCC200344. The sequence goes on from NZ_CP125618.1 coordinate 3,350,656, forward strand.
TGACCGCTGTGGACAGGCTCGGCTCTAGAAGGCTGCCGTTGTCGAGGGTGATGACACGCCCACCACGAACACCCACCTTGCCTTGAAAGGAACGCATGGTATCGGCTTTGACTTCGAGACCATTGTCGAGCGTGTAGCTCTCGCTTTGGATGACCCCCGTCGAGACCTGTACTTGAGGCTCGACAAAATAATCATCCTTGAGACGAATATGCTTGCCGACGGCCACCGATCCACTCGCGCCCAAGGCCTTGTAGTCACCCTTGGCCCGAGTGCCATCACTCATGGTGACCTTGGCCTTGTTATCGAACTGGTTGATCTTGGCCATGACATTGACGAATACACCGCTTTCAACATCGAACGTGCTGCCGTAAACACCGGCATTCAGGCTGTCGACGGTGGCGCTGGAGCCGTATTTGAGGTCCATTTTGGTATGGCTTGTTCCGACGAATCCGCCCAGCACCCAGGCACGCCCCCCGAGGTCGACGACCGTATCGGCACCACCGGTGATACCGGTCTGGTTCTGGGTGTAACCATCGCCATAAGCGTTATCTACGTTGTACTGGTTGCCATAAGTGCGAACCCAGACACTGTTGCTGAGGTTTTTCACCGAGCTGTCGTTCATCGAGCGCATCGATGCTTGCGGTCGGACGCTCAGGCTCCGGTCCCCCAATTGGTCGCTGAGCATGGCCCCTTCAGCATTCAGCACACTGCGCGCACTCCCGGCCAGGGCCAACGCAGTATTACTTGAGGTACTGACCGTTTCCTTGTCTGGATTCAGGTACAAACCCTGACCCTCCTTGGCCAATCGGTACACAAACGCACCTGCGTCCACGGTTTCACGACCGCCCAGGGAGAAGCTCGCATCGCCAGCGGCGATACTACCGACCTTCACCGCTTCGGCCGTGACAGGTGTCGTACCGGTAGCGGTGATTTGCAGTTGATGTTGCCCGCTCGCGTTGCCGGTGACGTTCAGGAAATCGGTGTTGCCGTTGCCCAGATCGGTGCCCATCACAAATGTACCGCGACCGGAAAGATCGCCGACATTCAGTTGCTGGAACTGCTCGTTCGTGCTCATGCGAACAACGCCGTTATCCAGAGCAAGGCGCTGTACGGTGCTATCCGTGGTCATTTGCCATTGCGCCATATTGCTGATGGACACGTTGGAAATGTTATTGATTTGCCCGGTTAACACCGAGCCGTTGTCCATTGACACGTTGCCATTGGCCGCGCCCGATACATCACCGGTCAGACGACTGTCGTTGTTCAATACCAGACTGGAAACATTTTCAACGTTGCCATTCAAGGCTGAATTGTTATCCAGCGAGACAGTAGAAACATTGACAGCATTGCCGTTGATCGCCGCACCATTATCCAGTTTCACTGTCGCAGCGGTACCTGCAACAGCCTGCACATTGCCATTTAACGTGCTGTTGGAATCAAGGCTGACCTGAGTGACATTCTGCAAATTGCCATTGATGGAAGCTGCGTTTTTCATCAACAGCGCAACGGTGCTGCCGGTATCGGCAACGACATTGCCATCCAGAGCACTGCCGTCAATGGTGAGATTGGCGGTGGAGCGATTGGTCGCTTGCAACAGGTTACCGTTGCCACCGATCAGCTCGCTGGTGCCAGAAATATTGATATTCGCAACTGTACCGGCAGCACCCGAAGAGCCCAATAAGATGGCTGACCCTGTTCCCCCCGTTACACGGGTACTGTTCAACGTCACAGTGTTGGCATTGACACCGGTTAAATCAGTGTTGATTTGCAGGCCGTTCTTCTCTCCGGACAGAACGCTGCCGTTGGCCGAAAGCGTCGCCCCACCAAGTCTCACACCATAACTGTCAGAACCCGTGCCTCGGACGGTGGAGTTCTCAACGTTTAATACGGCAAAACCCACCGCATCCGCGCCATTCAGGCCGATGATCGTGCTTCCTCCTTTGACCGTCGCGCTCGAAGACGCCGGGGTAGTGGTATTGCGACCCAAGAGAAGACCGAAACTGTTGGTACTGATGATGGTGCTTTTGTCGATGATGGCGCTGCTGTCGATCAGTTGTATCGCACCCCTGCCAGCCGCGCTGTTTACAGTCGCACGAGAGAGGTTTACCACTGAAGTGTTGGCATCGATACGGGCGCTTTGACCGCCATTGAAAACGACGTTGGCATTTGATGACGAGATGGTCAGCGCCTGTGCGTTATCAATGATTAGTGTGCCCCCTTGGGACACCACCCAGGCTTCCGGTGCGGGTGGGTTCGTGACGACTGCGCTCTCACCTGGATTTAGCGTTCGACTGAAGGCCTCGCTGGAGGATAGAAGTGCCGCAGCAATCACTAACTTCTGAAAAGTCACAGAGGGCGGAGATTTAAAACACAAATGCATTGGGAATTCCTCAAACTGCGCAACTACTGACATTGCTTTTTGGCAGTATTGAAAGCCTCCGCCAAAAAAGCGTCCGACACCTTAATAAGAAAGTCGAGGCTTTTATGTAGGAAAAGTCCTTAACAAAAGAGGAATTATCCTCACCGGCTGTAGCGTGCTTACCGTTTCCTTGCCGTTAACAAGGGTAATCGCGAAAGAAACATCCGTGTCTCTCTCGCAACACCGATCAGCTAATACGCCAACTAAGGAGCAGCCGGAGCAGGTGTCAGATCGCAATAATTGAAACTGTTGCTGATATTGTCGATCCGTTTGATGATTGGGTTAGACGATTGCTGTCCATTGATATCGGTCGTGTACCAATACTTGCCATACGCTGTTGCTCCCCTGACAGGTTGTGCCAATTTGAAAATGGCAGGGTTGGCCACTGGCGCGACATCAGGAAGATTGGCGGCTTTGATCACATAATCTCGAGAGTCTTGAGTACCAGCAATCAGATCAGTGCCTGCCAAGTCCCTGTAAACTGCGAACCGTGCTGTAATCGTTTTGCCTGGAGGCAGTAGAATCGGGTCTTTTGGAATCTGCAAGCCTAGAACCATGCTACTGGTTGGGCTGATCATACCGTAACATTCGATGTAATCACGCAAGGCCGGATTGCGGACCCGTATTGTAGGTGGAGGTAAATCTACTGCTGCACCAGAAACAGTCACCGGTTGGTTACGGGATTTCATTACGTTTTTATCACTATCTGCCTTCTGAATGGTCCAGTACGCATCTACTGTGCCAATGGGCAACCTGGATATGAAATCTGCCGAAACAGGAACGTCAAACTCATCCGCATCTTCAAATGGATTAAACTCACCTACAGGCAGACCATTAATGTAACACTTCGCTAACTCGGCCGAAGTAATAGGAGGCTGACCGATTGCAAGGGTAACTTTAAATCTGCCCGGACTGTTTCTGTCACCGGGCCGCAAGTCGTTAGGCGTATTCGAGGCACCCGTCACTACAGGCAACACGATATCTCTGTTGGTAAGATCTGGAAGATCCGGATTCGTGGGTCCCGCATAGTCGAATGCCAACGTGATGAGTTGAACCGGAGATTCAGCGTTTGGAATACCGGTTCGAACGATCTCATACCAGATATTGGCCATTTTAGGCTCATCGGCATCGTTAAATATTTGGGAGAGATCCGTGTATGTCAGGGCAAACGTTAAATTGGTATTGGCGACCCACGGTTGGGAGGTAAGATTTACAGAGTTAGTTGCGTCAGTGGCGTCTTCAATGGTGATGAAAATTTCATCGCCTGGCTCTGCGTTCGTGATGAAAGCGCTTTCAACGATCGCGGTTATCCCGCCGGCTAAATCGTCCAGATAAAGTGCCGTGGTATAGTTCGGATCGGTTTTCGGTACCAGAGGACCTTTTGTTGAAACTGGAGGTTGTGCCAATGCCAGTGTCAGTACGTCACTTGCGGCAGACTCCCGACTTTCATTACCAGGCAGATCTTTCCATTGATACTGAATTCTGACGCGGCCGTTTGGAAATGTGCGTAACACGGTGTTGGCGATAGTAAGTGCGCCGCTAGCGGGTACCGCAGCGTTCCACACCTCGACTCGCTGAGCGCCAGAAATCAACCAGACGCGAAGATTGTCGTCAAGACGACGCAGCTGATAACCAACGTTCACGGTGAAATTCAGGTTGGCGTTAGCCGGATCCGCCAACCAGGCTTCGTTAATTGTGCGTTGCGCATCCGAGGGTGAATTAACGAACGCGGGGGTTGGCGTTGGTACGGCGAGCGTGACAACGGCATTGCCATTGGCGTCTGACCTTTTTGAACCAAACGGTGCAGTCTTGTCGATAACAAACTCCAACACATTGGAGGGTTCATTAACACCGCCCCCCTCTTTGTAGAGTTGAAACATAACTTCATAAGTGGTGGGCGTTGCCGGTGTTGGAAGTTCTGGAAACAAGCTTGCTGGCAACTGGATCGGTATAATCCCAACCGGCCGGGCAGCAACCGGACCAAGTACAATTTTTTGATCCCACAATGTCCGCGTCGTGCCTTTAAGGCCGGATTCCAGTTCCAGTTCATCCTCGTCAAACTCTTCTGCAGTGCGGGTAAAGTTAATCGTCACAAACCCGGTATCCAGCACGCTTTTGGCGATCAGACCGTCTGCAAGAGTGACTATCGCAATATCAGCCAAGGGGCCAATATTCTTGACACCGTTGAATTCAGGTCTTGGAGTTCTCGGTACGATTTTTATAGCCATTTTTCCATCTCCTTGTGTATTCAGGCCGAAAGGGCCGCTTTCGCCAGGTGTTACCCTGTCTATTTTCACCAAACCTTTTTGCGACTCGCCGACAAGTCGCCCACCTTTGAACAACTGCCAGTGTGCAATAGCTGAAGCATTATCAATAAGTGGTCTGACATTGGGGTCAAACGGAACAACAAACAACCAATGTCCATTCATATGCTTCGGCTCCAGCGTTATCTCCCAGTCACCGTAAGTACCCGGCACTGGTGGCCCGCTTCCATTCAAACTTGAATACCCTTGCCAATATAATTTGGCTTTATCGCCATCTGCCGCAGGGCTATTGGCTGTAGGTATCAAAACGGTTGCTCCCGAGGTCAACGGCGGTACTGTCTTGTTATTCAAGTAACCCCAAATCGTTGCATGGGGAAACGTAGGTTCATTCAGAACAAGAATGGGCGTGTGATCTATCGTCAGTTTTCTTTTAGGTGATGGATCCGGGATGCCCCCGCCTCCTTTCCAAACCTGGTAGGACAAAAGCGCAACGCCGTCAGTTGCGAGGTGCGCTGGCGTCAAATTGAAATAGAGAAAAGTTGATTGTGGTGGGCTGTAGAATTCTTTGTAGAGTGTTGTAACAGTGCCACCTTGATACAGTTCGATCCAAAGTTCGTCCATTGGCTTCGGGTCGGGCCAGTAAGGAATAATGATTCGAGTACCATTAAGCAAAATGTTGCGCGGCACATATCCGTCGAGATCATTGTCATCAATACCTTCCACCGATAGCTGGCTCGCTAGAATCCCTATACTTCTATCGGTCGCCTTCTTCATCGCCATGATGTACTCGCCCGTTCACTTTAATTACGCGGAAGATTTGAGATGCTTCTGGGGAGATTAAGCGCTCAGACACTGCACTTGCCTACTGTCAGATGTGACAGGTTAAGATACCGTTCGTCGGTTTTTGAACGGGCTTTTGTCCATTCCCACATCAAATGCTTCTTGACGGAGATGTGTGGATTGATGTTTCCTGAAACCGGTTTCAGGGATTTACGCAGCAGACTCCGACAATAAGAAAATCAACGCCATGAACGACTTCTCCACCGCCCAACGCAGCCGTGTAACCATGCTCGATGTCGCCGAACGCGCCGGCGTATCCAAGGCCAGCGTCTCACGCTTCATCGGCGATGACCGCGCCCTGCTCTCCGATGCCACTGCCTTGCGCATCGAGCAGGCGATTGCCGAACTCGGCTATCGCCCGAACCAGATGGCCCGCGGCCTGAAACGCGGACGAACCCGCCTGATCGGCATGCTGGTGGCCGATATCCGTAACCCTTATTCGATTGCCGTGATGCACGGGGTGGAAACCGCCTGCCGTCAGCACGGCTACAGCCTGGTGGTGTGCAACACCGATCGCGATGACGAGCAGGAACGCCAGCACCTGGCCCTGCTGCGCTCCTACAACATCGAAGGCTTGATCGTGAACACCCTCGGTCATCATCGCGACGAATTACGTGAACTGCATCGGGAAATGCCGCTGGTGCTGGTGGATCGCAAGGTCGAGCAGCTTGAGAGCGATCTGGTCGGGCTGGACAATCCTGCCGCCATTGAAATGGCCCTCACCCATTTGCAAGAACGCGGCTATCGCGACGTGCTGCTGGTCACTGAACCCTATGACGGCACCAGTTCGCGGATCGAGCGGGTCAGCAGCTTCAAGGCGCAGATCGAACAACGCCCGGCCCTGCGCGGCACCCTGATCGAAACCGGCAGCGAACTCACCGCGCAGCTGAAAACCTTCCTTGAAACGCCAGGCCCCGGCCCGAAAGCGCTGTTCTGCGCCAATGGAATCGCCGCGCTGGCCAGCACCCATTCGTTGCGAGAACTGAAGTGCAATCTGTTCGAGGACGTCGGTCTGATCGCCCTCGATGACCTGGATTGGTATCCGCTGGTGGGCAGCGGCATCACCGCCCTCGCCCAGCCGACGGCCGAAATTGGTGCCAGCGCGTTCGAGTGTTTGCTCAAGCGTTTGCGCGGTGATGTCGGGCCAGTGCGGACCCTGGATTTTTCGGCGCGGTTGATTGTGCGTGGGTCGACGAAAATCGCCACATAAGTCAGCAGCCCTATTTTTTTGAACAAAAATGAAACCGGTTTCAGAGGTATACAACAATGAATAAACCACCTGTCTCCATCAGCCTGTCGAGCTACGGCGCCGACCTTGTTCGCCAACGCGGTCAGGGATCGTTTATCGACGTGTTGGCCGCCGCGGGCGCCACGCGCATCGAATGGCGCGAAGAACTGCTGACCGTCGAAGATCCTGCGCAACTAGCTGACGCCACCCAGGCCCAAGGCCTCGAAAGCGTGTATTCCTCACCGATGGAATTGTGGTTGGCTGGCCAGTCCAAACCCAATCCCGAACTGATCTCTGCGCTGCAGCGTGCCCAGGCATTTGGTGCCAAATGGCTAAAAGTGTCCCTGGGTTATTTCACCGACAACAGCGACCTCCAGACCTTGTCCCGCGTACTGGGCAAAAGCGCCGTGCAGTTGCTGGTGGAAAACGATCAAACCCTGCACGGCGGCCGGATCGAACCTTTCCAGCGTTTTTTTACAGAAATCGAACAACACAATCTGCCGGTCAAAATGACCTTCGATATCGGCAATTGGCATTGGCAAGACCAGTCCGCCGCCAGCGCCGCGCGGTTGCTCGGTCGCCACGTCGGCTATGTGCACTGCAAAGCGGTGTCGCGTAGGGCCGACGGCAAACTGGTCGCCATACCGCCGGCCGCCAGTGACCTGCATTTGTGGGAACAACTGCTGCGGCACATGGCCCAAGGCGTGATGCGAGCGGCGGAATACCCGCTGCAAGGCGACGACCTTGTGCAGTTGACTACCGAGCATGTCGCCGCCCTCGCCCGCCTCGGTCAAACCCGGTTGGAGAGCGCCCATGTCTGAGATCGATATTCTGTCGTTCGGCGAAACCATGGCGATGTTCGTCGCCGAGCAGAACGGTGATTTGGCCGACGTCAGCCACTTCCACAAACGCATTGCCGGGGCCGACAGCAATGTCGCCATTGGCTTGTCGCGGCTGGGTTTCAACGTCACTTGGCTGAGCCGAGTCGGCGCCGATTCGCTAGGCCGGTTCGTGATCGACACCCTGGAAAAAGAAGGCCTGGATTGCAGCAACGTTGCCATCGACACCGCACACCCCACCGGTTTTCAACTCAAGTCGCGCACCGACGATGGCAGCGATCCGGTGGTCGAGTATTTCCGCCGTGGGTCAGCGGCGAGTCATCTGTCGCGGCAGTCAATCGCCCCTGAGTTGCTGAACGCCCGCCACTTGCACGCTACCGGCATTCCCCCGGCGCTGTCCGAAACGGCCCGGGAAATGTCTTTCGAACTGATGACCCGCATGCGCAATGCCGGGCGCAGCGTGTCCTTCGACCCGAACCTGCGCCCGAGCCTGTGGGCCAGCGAGCAACAGATGATTACCGAGATCAACCGCCTCTCGGCCCTCGCCCATTGGGTGCTGCCGGGCTTGAGCGAAGGCCGCTTGCTTACCGGTTTCGAAGACCCGGCCGACATCGCGGCATTTTACCTCGACCAAGGCGCCGAAGCCGTTGCGATCAAACTGGGCCCGCACGGTGCGTATTACCGCACTCATCTGGACCAGGGTTTCGTCGCAGGAGTGCCCGTGGAGACGGTGGTCGACACCGTCGGTGCCGGCGATGGATTTACCGTCGGCATGATCAGCGCCCTGCTGGAAAACCACAGCTTCGTCGACGCCGTGAAGCGTGCCAACTGGATTGGCAGCCGTGCGGTGCAGAGCCGGGGGGATATGGAGGGGTTGCCCAATCGATCCGAAATGATCGCCGAATTTGAGGCCGCCATCGCGAGCAGGCTCGCTCCCACATTGGATCGCATTCCAACGTAACCCTGTGGGAGCGAGCCTGTTCGCGAAGAGGCCGTAACAATCACTGAAGATTTAACCCGTTACCTGCTGCGACAAAAACAACAAGCTCAGGAGCACCACTATGAAAACCGCGACACTCGCCGCCCGCCGCTGGTGGTACATCATGCCGATCGTGTTCATCACCTACAGCCTGGCGTACCTGGACCGCGCCAACTACGGATTCGCCGCCGCCTCCGGGATGGCTGCCGACCTGATGATCACGCCGGGCCTGTCGTCGATGCTCGGCGCGCTGTTCTTCCTCGGCTACTTTTTCTTCCAGGTGCCGGGCGCGATCTACGCCCAGAAGCACAGCGTCAAGAAGCTGATTTTCGTCAGCCTGATTCTCTGGGGTGGCCTGGCCACGTTGACCGGGATCGTCTCCAACGCCTACTGGCTGATCGTCATTCGCTTCATGCTCGGCGTGGTCGAAGCCGCGGTGATGCCGGCGATGCTGGTGTACCTGTGCCACTGGTTCACCCGTGCCGAACGCTCGCGGGCCAACACCTTCCTGATCCTCGGCAACCCGGTGACCATGCTCTGGATGTCGGTGGTCTCGGGGTATCTGGTGCAGCACTACAGTTGGCGCTGGATGTTCATCATCGAAGGTTTGCCGGCGGTGCTCTGGGCGTTTATCTGGTGGCGTCTGGCCGATGACCGTCCCGCCCAGGCCAAGTGGCTGAGCGACCAGGAAAAGCACGATCTGGAAAGCGCTCTGGCCGCCGAACAGGTGGGCATCAAAGCGGTGAAGAACTACGCCGAAGCCTTCCGTTCGCCCAAGGTAATCATCCTGGCCTTGCAGTTTTTCTGCTGGAGCATCGGCGTCTATGGCTTCGTGTTGTGGCTGCCGTCGATCCTCAAGGCCGGTGCGCAAATGGACATGATTGAAGCCGGCTGGCTCTCCTCGCTGCCGTATCTGGCCGCGGTGATTGGCATGCTGCTGGTGTCCTGGGGCTCGGACAAAATGCAGAAGCGCAAACGCTTCGTCTGGCCGCCGCTGCTGATCGCCTCGATTGCTTTCTATGGCTCCTACGCCTTGGGCGCTGAACACTTCTGGTGGTCCTACACCCTGCTGGTGATCGCTGGCGCCTGCATGTACGCGCCTTACGGTCCGTTCTTCGCGATCATTCCGGAAATCCTTCCGGCCAACGTGGCCGGTGGCGCCATGGCGCTGATCAACAGCATGGGCGCGCTCGGTTCGTTTGGTGGTTCGTATCTGGTCGGTTACCTGAACAGCTCCACCGGCTCGCCGGGTGCGTCTTATCTGTTGATGAGCGGCGCGTTGATGCTCTCGGTGGTGCTGACGATTTTCCTCAAGCCCGGCGCCAGTGACCGGGTCGTGGCCAAGGCCGTTGTGCAACGGTCGACCGCTGCTCATTCCTGAATTGAAGTTGAGATGATGACGATGAAAAAACAGGTTGTGCTGTACAAGAAACTCTCGCCGCTGCTGATGGCTCGCCTGCACGAGCAGACCGAGGTGACGCTGATCGACAACCTCAATGCTGACGGCCTGGCAACGCTGCGCGAGGCCCTGCCCCGCGCTCACGGGTTACTCGGTGCGAGTCTGAAACTGGATGCCGGATTATTGGATCTGGCACCAAACTTGGAAGCCATCGCCAGCGTGTCCGTGGGGGTCGACAACTACGACATCGACTACCTGACCGAACGGCGGATCCTGCTCAGCAACACCCCGGACGTACTCACCGAAACCACGGCCGACACCGGTTTCGCGCTGATCCTGGCGACCGCCCGGCGCGTGGTGGAACTGGCGAACATGGTTCGCGCCGGTCAGTGGAACCGCAACATCGGCCCGGCGCAGTTCGGTAGCGATGTACACGGTAAAATCCTGGGCATCATTGGCATGGGGCGGATCGGTGAGGCGCTGGCCCAGCGTGGGCATTTCGGTTTTGGCATGCCGGTTATCTATCACAGCCACTCGCCGAAACCGGCGGTGGAACAACGATTCAACGCGCAATACCGCAGCCTGCCGGCGCTGTTGCAGCAGGCTGATTTTGTTTGCCTGACATTGCCGCTGACGGCTGAAACCGAAGGGCTGATCGGGGTCGAGCAGTTTGCTCTGATGCGCCCCGAAACCATCTTCATCAATATTTCACGGGGCAAGGTGGTGGACGAGGCGGCGCTGATTCAGGCCTTGCGTGACGGGCAGATTCGCGCTGCGGGGCTGGATGTGTTCGAACGCGAACCGCTGAACACCGACTCGCCGCTGTTGCAGCTGAACAACGTGGTGGCGACGCCGCACATTGGCTCGGCGACGCATGAAACGCGGGAGGCGATGGCCACGTGTGCGGTAGACAATCTGTTGGCGGCGCTGGCGGGTAAGCGGCCGGCGAATCTGGTGAATGCCGGGGCGTGGAAAGGCTGAGTAACTCGGCGCCTGTCAGATAGCTTTCGCGAGCAGGCTCGCTCCCACACGGGATCTGTGTACGACGCAGATAAAATGTGGGAGCGAGCCTGCTCGCGATGAGGCCGGCAATGGCAACGCAAATTTTCAGGCCCGACGCGCCTCCAAAAGGTCCGCCGCACACAACGCTATCCGCTGGCACGCATCCGCCAGCTTCAACTGATCCACCACCAACCCCAGTCGAATATGCCCCGCCGCACTCGGCCCGAACGCTTCACCCGCCAGCACTGACACGCCATAACCCTCCAGCAATCGCTCGGCAAAACTCTGGGCGCCAAGCCCGGTCTGGCGTACGTCGATCATCACGAACATCCCGCCATCAGGCCGGATCGGGCGGAGGCCCGGGCAATCACTCAGACTCGTGCACACCAGGTCGCGACGCTGGCGATACTCATCGCGCATCAACGCCACTTCCGGCAGATCCCCATCCAGCGCCAATTGCGCGGCGTTCTGAATGAAATCCGGAATGCCAAACAGCATGCACAACGACAGGTGCACCAAGTGTTCGGCCAAAGGTTTCGGCCCGATCACCCAGCCCACACGCCAACCGCTCATGGCGTGGGATTTGGACAGGCTATTGATGGTCGCGGTGCGCTCGGCCATGCCCGGCAAGCTCGCCGGGCTGATGTGCTCGCCTTCGTACAACAGATCGCTGTAAACCTCGTCGCTGATCAGCCACAAGTCGTGACGAACACACAGCGATGCCAGTTCCTGCCAGACCATCAGCGGCAAACTGGCGCCGGAAGGATTGTTCGGACTGTTGAGCAAAATGGCGCGGGTCTTGGGTGTGATCAGCGCCGCGACATCCGCCGGATCGACCCGAAAACCGTTCTCGGGGCGCACCGCCACCGGCACCACTTTGGCCGCGCAGGCGCCGAACACGCCTTCATAGGTCACGTACATCGGCTCGGCGACGATCACTTCATCGCCCGGGTCGAGCAGGCATTGCGCGACCGAATACACCGCACATTGCGCACCCGGCAGCACGATCACATGATCGGCATCCACCGCTTGACCACTGCGACGTCGATGACGGTTGGCAATGCTATCGCGCAACCCCCGACTGCCACGTACTGACGGGTAGTGGGTGTCACCGGCCAACAAACTATCGATGCACGCCTGAACGATGGGCTGCGGCGTATCGAAGTCGGGATCGCCGATCGATAGCAACAGCACATCAACGCCCTGCTCAATTAATTCCAGTGCTCGGTCATGAATCTGCCAGGCCGCAGCGCCGTCACCGGCAATTCGTTTGGTCAAGGCTGAATAGCGCATGTAATTCTCCAGTCGCGCGGGTTCCAAGTCTCAACCCTATCTCAAATCACGAAACGCGCCACCATGGCATTTAAATCCACGGCCAGGCGCGACAGTTCGTGAGTGGCGGCGCTGGTCTGGTTGGCACCGGCGGCGGACTGGGTGGCCAGGTCGCGGATGTTCACCAGGTTGCGGTCAACTTCGCGGGACACCTGGGCCTGTTCTTCGGACGCGCTGGCGATCACCAGGTTGCGTTCGTTGATCAATTGGATCGACTGAGTGATCTGCTCCAGCGCAACGCCGGCGGCGCGGGCCATTTCCAGGGTGCTTTGGGTGCGTTGATTGCTTTGCTGCATCGACGCGACCGCGTGGCCGGTGCCGTTCTGGATGCCGGCGACCATTTTTTCGATTTCCTGGGTCGATTGCGCGGTGCGATGGGCCAGCGCCCGTACCTCGTCCGCCACCACCGCAAAACCACGCCCGGCTTCACCGGCACGGGCGGCTTCGATTGCAGCGTTCAGCGCCAACAGGTTGGTCTGTTCGGCGATGGCGCGGATCACGTCCAGCACCTTGCCGATGTCGCGCCCCTGAGCGGCCAGGCCTTCGATCATCACGGAGGTGTTTTGCACATCGTGGGTCATGGTCTGGATCGCGCCGACGGTTTCCACCACTCGGTCGCGACCTTCACGGGCCGCCTGGGTCGACTGGTTCGAGGCTTCGGACGTCGACACCGCGTTGCGTGCCACTTCTTCCACGGCGGCGGTCATTTCGTTGACGGCAGTGGCGGCCTGATCGATTTCGTTGTTCTGCTGTTGCAGACCGCGGGAGGCTTCTTGGGTGACCGTGCTGAGTTCTTCAGCGGCGGCACCCAGTTGGGTGGCGGAGCCGGCGATCTGTTCGATGGTTTTGCGCAGGTTGGTTTGCATCGTGGACAAGGCACCGAGCAAACGGGCCGGTTCATCCTTGCCGTCGATGTCGATGGTTTTAGTCAGGTTGCCGCCCGCAATGGTTTCGGCCGCCTGGAGCGCACGGTTGAGCGGCGTGACGATGCTGCGGGTCAGCAGCCAGGCCAGCAGCACGGTCATCAGCGCCGCAATCACCGCCACTGCGATGATGCCGGTCACGGCGTTGCTGTAGTGCTCGCCCGCTTCGGCCGAGGCGGTTTTCGCATATGTGTTGTTGAACGCTACCAGTTTGTTCAACTGCTCGCCCATCTGGTCCGTACCGTCCTTGATCCGGGTGTTGATCAGCGTGCGCATCTCATCGAGTCTGTTCTGCCGCGACAGCTCCAGCATCTGGTTCTGGGCTTGCATATAGCTGTCCAGTGTTGTCGTGAACGTCTCGTACAGCGCGGCTTCTTCCGGGGTGGCCGGCAACGCTGCATAACTGGCTTGTGCGCTGCGAACCTTGTCGACCAGCACGCCGGTACGTGTCTGGGCTTCCTGCAACGCGTTCGGATCACGGTTGACCAACACCCTGAAAGAAAGAATGCGCAGGCGCAGGATGTTTTCTGTCAGGTTGCCGAGAAACACGATGCTGGGCAGCTGCGTGGTTGCCATGTCGATGGAGGCTTGGCGGATGGTCGACATGCGGTTGACGGCAAACACACCCAGCACGATGACGAGCAAGGCAATGAAGGCAAAACCCAGGAAAGCTCGAGGCGCGATATTCAGATTACGCAGTGACATAGGATGATTCTCGGGTGATGGGGCTACGAGCATCCTTGCGTGATCGCTGAAGGGCGGGCGGCGGCGCTCGCGCTTTCAGTTTGGCGCCACTGTTGGAATAGGTTTGTGTGGGCCTATTGGCTGTATCGGCTGGGGATGAGGTTTCCTGCGGGGATTGGAGAAAAATATTTCAAGGGATTACAAGCGTTTCACCCATGAAACACTCTAGCTCTATGTAGCAGCTGCCGAGCCTGCTCGGCAGCTGCTACAGGATCGCGGGGTCTTCAGGCTTTGCGAGCGGCCACCCGCCAAACCCGCGCCACATCACTCGCCCGCTCCCGCAACAACCGCGGTGCCTCGGCACACGCCTGCTCCAGCGTCATCGGTCCACTGGCCAAGGCAAACGCGGCATCGATGCCATGTTCGTACAGCGCCTGGTAACCCTCACCCAGTGTTCCGGCGAGGACGATCACCGGCACGCCGTGCTGCCGAGCAATACGCGCCACACCAAACGGCGTCTTGCCACGCAGGGTCTGAGCATCGAAACGACCTTCACCGGTGATCACCAGGTCCGCGCCCTTGACCGCATCGTCCAGGCCAACCAGCTCGGCGACCACTTCGACGCCAGCCTTGAACTGCGCCCCCAAAAACGCCTTGGCGCCAAATCCCAGGCCGCCTGCCGCACCGCTGCCCGGTTCGTCGCGAACGTCTTTGTTCAGGACTTGCGCGCACCGTTCGGCAAAGTGCCCGAGCGCGCGATCCAGTTGTTGGACTTGCTCGGGTGATGCCCCTTTTTGCGGACCGAAAATCGCTGAGGCACCGTGAGGGCCGCACAGTGGATTGTTGACGTCAGCGGCGATGTCGAAGCGTACCTGGGCCAGACGCGAGTCGATTTCACTCATGTCGATTCGCGCCAATTGCGCGAGGGCCAGACCACCCGGTGTCAGGGCCTGGCCCTGTGCGTCCAGCAGTTTGACGCCCAAAGCTTGCATCGCACCCGCCCCGCCGTCGTTGGTGGCGCTGCCGCCAATCGCCAGAATGACCCGTTGCGCCCCGGCATCGAGCGCCGCGCGGATCAGCTCGCCGGTGCCGAATGTGCTGCTGATGCAGGCGTCACGCTTGCCCGGCGGAACCCGTTGCAGGCCACTGGCCTCGGCCATTTCGATGATCGCGGTGTGGCTCTGGGGCAGCCAGCCCCAAGCGGCCTCAACCGTTGCGCCGAGCGGCCCGCTGACTTGGGTGCGGCGCAGTTCGCCCTCGCACGCCGCCAGAATCGACTCGACGGTCCCCTCCCCGCCGTCAGCCATCGGGCATTTGACCAGGAGCGCATCGGGCCAAACCTGCGCCAACCCCAGAGCAATGGCATCAGCCACACCCTGGGCACTCAGGCTGTCCTTGAACGAATCGGGGGCGATGACGATTTTCATGCGAATTCTCCAGTTCCAATGCGTTCCATGCTGCCAGCAGGCAAGAACAATAACGCCGGTCCGCTGCACAAGCCGGTGTGGCGTTTATTGTTCATTTCCACAAAACCTCCCTCCACACCGTTCGTTGTAGCAGCTGCCGAGCAGCGCGAGGCTGCGTTCGAGGACGAAGTCCTCGCAAATCCGGTGTACGCGATTTGCCTGATATACCGCGTTGCTTAAATGACGACGGCTTCGCCGCCGAACGCAGCCTCGCGCTGCTCGGCAGCTGCTACGGATTGGTGTTCGGTGCGTCGGTTTGTGGGAGTAGCTGGACGCCCAGATAAAGCGCGAGCATCCCGTCGAGTCTTAACGGATCAACACCACTAAGCTCGGCAATCCGCTCCATCCGATAACGCAGACTATTGCGGTGGATGCCAAGCGCATCAGCACACGCCTGGCTCTGACCATCGTGATCGCACCAACAGCGCAAAGTCGCCAGCAGTTGGCCGTTGCCATCCTTGGCCATGACTTTGCGCAGCGGTTTGAGCAACTCGTCCAGCGCGTCGTCGTTGCGGTGCCGCCAGAGCATCACCGGCAACCGGTAACGATTGAGCGTCAGCAAGCGGGAGTGCGGCAACACCTCTCGCCCATAGGCCAGCAAGTCGCCGACGCGTCGATAGCAACGACGCAGCCCGGACAATCCATCCGCCTGCCCGCCTACGGCAATGCGCAGAATGTTCCAGCCGAGGCCGTCGAGTTTTTCCAGCAACCGATCGTTCTCGATCGCCTGGCTGGCCGGTCGGCACCAGAGCAGCGATGACTTGGCCGAACTCACGCACCAACTGTCCGGGTAGCGCGAAGTCAACCAGGCGCTGAGCGCCTCGACGGTTTGCCCCGGACCGCGCTCCATCCCTAACTCGAACAGATACGGCACCCGCGTCATCTGCGGCTTGAGCCCCAGTTGTTGCGCTTCATCGATCAACCGAGGTGAATCCCCGGCCTCACTGAGCAGCAACGCCAGCAGATCATCGCAACGCTGGCGCCGCCATTGCTGTTCGGCCTGCTGATTGCGCTGGCCGACCAGCATCTCGGCGGTCATCCGCACCAGCTCAGCGTAAGTGCGCAATAGCTCGGGTTCACCGGTGATGCCCAGCACGCCAATCAAACGCTGATCGAGCAACAGCGGCAGGTTGATGCCCGGCTGCACGCCTTTCAAATGAATCGCCGTTTGAGCGTCGATCTCCACTACCCGCCCGTTGGCCAGCACCAGTTGCGCGCCTTCATGACGGGTGTTGACGCGCTCCGGTTCGCCGCTGCCGAGAATCAGGCCCTGGCTGTCCATGACGTTGACGTTGTACGGCAGGATGGCCATCGCCCGGTCGACGATGTCCTGGGCCAGGTCGTGATCGAGTTCGAACATAACGGGGATCCTTGAAAGCGTGATGGAGCGGATTGTTCACCCGCACAGGCCTTGGTTGCAAACCCTGTGCTCAGGCACAAAGACAATGACCCTAGCGGTGGCCGAGACTCACTGGGCGATCAACGTTACCCTTTGCATCGCAAAAAATCATAATAAAGAGAGAGCCCGCCATGTCACAGAGCGCCGCCGCTACCCAGGCCATCGTTGACGAGAAAAACGCCGTCTACAAACGCATTACCCTGCGTTTGATCCCCTTCATCTTCATCTGCTACCTGTTCAACTACCTTGACCGGGTGAACGTTGGATTTGCCAAGCTGCAGATGCTCGACGCGCTGAAATTCAGCGAAACCGTGTACGGCCTCGGGGCTGGGATCTTCTTTATCGGCTACGTGCTGTGCGGCGTCCCCAGCAATCTGGCCCTGACCAAATTCGGCCCGCGCCGCTGGATCGCACTGATGATGATCGTCTGGGGCTCGCTCTCGACCTGCCTGCTGTTCGTCACCACACCGAGCGAGTTCTACACCTTGCGCCTGTTCACCGGCGCGGCCGAAGCCGGGTTCTTCCCAGGCGTGGTGCTCTACCTTTCGCAGTGGTTCCCGACCTTCCGCCGTGGCCGCATCATGGCGTTGTTCATGTCGGCGATCCCGGTGTCCGGCCTGCTCGGCAGCCCGTTTTCCGGCTGGATTCTCAATCACTTTGGCGCAGGCCAGGCGGGTTTGGCCGGCTGGCAGTGGATGTTCCTGCTGCAAGGTATCCCAACCGTGATCCTCGGCGCCCTCGCCTACTTCCTATTGAGCGACAGTTACGCCAACGCCAAATGGCTCACGCCGTTCGAGCGCTCGGTGCTGGAAGCCGACCACGCTGAAGACCTGGCCAACAAACCGAAAACCACCACCGACTCGCTGCTGGCGGTGTTCAAGAACCCGGCGATCTGGGCCTTCGGCCTGATCTATTTCTGCATCCAGAGCGGCGTCTACGCGATCAACTTCTGGCTGCCGTCGATTATCAAAAACCTGGGCTTCAGCGATAACCTGGTGATTGGCTGGCTCAGTGCGATTCCGTACCTGCTGGCGGCGCTGTTCATGTTGATGGTCGGCCGCTCGGCGGACCTGCGTAAAGAACGCCGCTGGCATTTGGTGGTGCCGATGCTCATGGGTGCGGTCGGTTTGCTGATCGCTGTGAACTTTGCGACTACACCGGCCATCGCCATCCTCGGCCTGACCATCGCCACCATGGGCGCCCTCACCGGTTTGCCGATGTTCTGGCCGGTGCCTACCGCGCTGCTCAGCGCGGGCGCTGCGGCGGGTGGTTTGGCGTTGATCAACTCCATGGGGCAGATGGCCGGGTTCCTGAGTCCGTATCTGGTGGGTTGGGTCAAGGACAGCACCGGGTCGACCGATGCCGCGCTTTACCTGCTGGCGGGCGTGATTGTTTGCGGGAGTTTGCTGGCGTTGCGCATGACGCGGACGTTGCGGGTTTAAGCTTCAGTAGACATGAGAAACGGCCCTTTTCGGGCCGTTTTTTTTGCCGAGGTGTTCGGCTTGAGTTTTGTGGTATTGCTTAAATCTATCCCCCTCACCCCAGCCCTCTCCCCCAAGGGGCGAGGGAGAAAGGGGGCCGATCTTCATGCATTTCAAAGCCTGAGTTCGACTCAGAATTGCAGGTCGGTGTAGCTCTAAAAAACAACTCGGTCAGTCCCCTCTCCCTACGGGCGGTCCGACGTTTCGGGAGGGTTAGGGTGAGGGCTGCTTTTGCGTTTAACCCGGTGGATCGATGTTATCCAACGCCCGATTCACCGCCAGTTCGCCCAGCATGATGATCTGCGCGATGCCCAACAGCGAATTGCGACTCGACCCCTCCATTTGATCCGCCAGATCCATGGTCATGACATTGGCGGAGGCCAGCGACTCGCAAGCGTGGGCCAGCAGGGTTTCGGTATCGAGCTCCGGGTTGACGATGAACATGGTGCCGGGTGTGCGTGGGGTGTCTTTGATGTGGGCAGCCATGTTGAGGTAGTGATCGAGGTCGCGGTCAGCGGCTTCGTTGAGTTTTTTGAAATCGAGGCTTTCGTACGGGGATGCCGGATCGGTGTCCGGCGGATTGGGCGTTACTTTAAACATAGATGAAACTCCTAATTGAAATAAAGGAGCCTTCACCCTCGCTACCAAACGAAGGGTGGCGGCCATACGAAGGTTGGTAGACCGGCAATTAGGACCCGGCGCCCCCGAAGGAGCCCTGCGCATGGCCACCATAAAACCGAGACCTGAAAGGCCTACAAACGGTGGCGCTATGCGCCTAATTGCCGGGCTACCAAACCCGATCGCTTTTATTCAGCGACGGGGAAACGATAGAGCCCAGGCCCAAGGCGCACAAGCCGGCGGATTCTGGCGCAGTCGTAGGCAGCGGCGCAAGGATATGTAGCCCGAATCAGTATCTGGAGATGTCGATTAAACAACCCAGTCATTGCTCACTTTTCAATCGATAGGAGAGACGGATAAATATGTATGTCCCTCTTTCGTGGTCACTGCCAACGCCGCGCCATAACCGGATAAATAGATCTGTCCCCATATCTCGCTATCGGGTTTGGCGAGGGAAACACCCTGCAGTTCAGAACTGCAGGGTAAGCGGACATTTAGCCTTGACTCGAGACCGGCTAATGGGTGTCCCTGATTAGACCCCAATCACCGAGACCGTGTGGCTATCAGTGTTGCTGACATAAGCGCGGGCACCGTCCGGGCTGAGGGCGATCCCCATCGGAGAGATCCCGACCGGGATGTTCGTCAGGACTCGATCCGTCGCCGTATCAATCACCGAGACCGTGTGGCTAGCAAAGTTGCTGACATAAGCGCGGCTACCGTCCGGGCTGATGGCAACCCCGTACGGTTGGTTCCCGACCGGGATATTCGTCAGGACTCGATTCGTCGCCGTATCAATCACTGAGACCGTGTGGCTAAAAAAGTTGCTGACATAAGCGCGGCTACCATCCGGGCTGACGGCAACCCCCCCCGGATTGTTCCCGACCGGGGTGTTCGTCAGGACTCGATCCGTCGCCGTATCAATCACCGAGACCGTGTGGCTAGTCCAGTTGCAGACATAAGTGCGGGTACCGTCCGGGCTGACGGCAACCCCCCTCGGATAGGTCCCGACCGGGATGTTCGTCAGGACTCGATCCGTCGCCGTATCAATCACCGAGACCGTGTTGCTATCCAGGTTGCTGACATAAGCGCGGGTACCGTCCGGGCTGACGGCAACCCCCGACGGATTGTTCCCGACCGGGATGGTCGTCAGGACTCGATCCGTCGTCGTATCAATCACCGAGACCGTGTGGCCAGACTCGTTGTTGACATAGGCGCGGGTACCGTCCGGGCTGACGGCAACCCCCGTCGGACGGTTCCCGACCGGGATGGTCGTCAGGACTCGATTCGTCGCCGTATCAATCACCGAGACCGTATGGCTAGCCTGGTTGCAGACATAAGCGCGGGTACCGTCCGGGCTGACAGCGATCCCGAACGGACCGTTCCCGACCGGGATGCTACCGATTGGCCCCAGCCCCGTAACGGTTACGGTTGCGTTGGCGACCTGAGCACCACTGGTGGCGCTCAGACTGTAAGAGCCGGGGATGAGAGCGCCTTTGACGCGACTGACGCTGAGCCTGCCGGCAGCGTCGGTGATGAAGTCGCGCTGGCCGCTGCCGCCATCGGCGTACATGAAGTTGGTCGGGAGAGTCAGACTGAGCTTGCCCCCGGGGATGGGGGTGTTACTGCGGGTGCTGAGGAGCAACTCAACGTTCTTCAGCCGGCCAGCCGGGGCGATGGTGTAGGGCTCGTTGGTGAAGGTCGGCACGTCATGCTCCGCGCTAACCTGCGCCGTAGCCGTTTTGGACGTGGCCATGACCACGCTACCTCTGACCTGCTCATAGATCACCCTCACCACGCTGTCGGCAATGACCTTGGCATTGGGCACCATCAATTTATAGGTGAACGGGAGCCGCGAAACGGTGGCTTCAACGGAATGCGGCACCGCCGGGCCGCCAGGCGGCGTTGACGTGTATTTCACGCGAATGATGTCATTGGGTTGCCACAGCGGTGCAAAGGCATGCACCAACACGGTCAGATCCTTGCTACCGAGTTTGCTGAGGTCGATGGTTTTCGGGTCATCGCTGGGGTCATCCGGGTCTTCGGCCAAGTCGGGGGCCACCAGCCGATTGCTCTTGAGATACACATCCACCAACAACGAAACCGACCACGGTGAATCCGTGTCAGGTCCGTTTCCCACCTGGTCGGTCACGGTGTACGAAAACACGAACCGGGGATGATCACCGGCGCGTTCGAAAACGGCTTTGTCGACGGTGACGCAAATCCTTGTCGGCTCGGCGGAAGGAGTAGCCGGTGCTTCGGCAGGCGTGACGTCGCGGTAGACGTCCTGGCCGTTGCAGTTCAACCAGATTCTGTCGTAGGCCCGGCAGTAAGGGTAAGAGAAACACACCTGCACACCCTGCGCCGCGCGGTCGGCGTCAATGCCGTTTTCGAGTACGTCCTGGGGCAGAATCAGTTCCAGCTCAGAGTGGCCATCGTCGCCATGAATGCGGTCTTCGATACCGGGGCGGATGGCGTTGTACAAGATCTCCAGCGGTGGCGTGGAGGTGCCCATGTTCTGACTGCCACGGGTCACCGTATAGGTGAGACGGTTGACGAACTCGGGCCTCAGCAGATTTTTGGGAATGTACAGGAAGACAGAATCATCCGTGGAGGCTGTCTGCGTACTGGCGATGTCTGGTTGGCCGTTCAGGTTCAGCGCAACGGTATCGTTCGGTGCCTGCCCCTGGTACGCATCCACCTTGACCCTGGCGCCCATGGGGGACAGGTCATAAATCCGTATAGAGACACCGCAATGTCCCCCCACTACCGGCGTCGTGCTGCCAAGTACATCCGGCGCATACAGAACCAGAACGGTGTTATCGGACGAAGTCTCAGCCAGTGTATCGGTGGATTCGGTGGTCATGAAAACGCTCCTTCGTGGAACGACCGGGAGGGTCCGGCGCTTGGAGCTATCACACAGGGATCAGGGGCGGACTGGCTACTGTCAGATCTGACAGTGGCGACGAGTGGTTACCCCGACCTTCATTCGAGGTGTTGAAGCGCCCGACCGTTTCTGGGCAAAAGTGCTGCCAGGCGCTTCGTCGATAAATCAGATTGCCCCGCCCCACCGTTCTGGTATTTGATTGAGCCTTTCCCACCGGTAAAAGGATTTCGGCATGAGCTACCGCACACTGGGTCATTCGGGTTTACAAGTGTCGACCCTGACCCTGGGCACCATGATGTTCGGCGAACAGACCCGCACCGAAGATTCCCTGCGGATCATCGACAAGGCCTGGGACCAGGGCATCAATTTCATCGACACCGCGGACGTTTACACCAACGGCCGCTCCGAAGAGATCGTCGGCGAAGCGATTGCCGGTAACCGCCACGAATGGGTGCTGGCGACCAAGGTCGGTTTCGGCCCGGTAGACGGCGTGCCGAACCGCAGCGGTCTGAGCCGCAAGCACCTGTTCAATGGCATCGACGCCAGCCTGACGCGTTTGGGCACCGATTATCTCGACATCTATTACCTGCACCGCGAAGACCACAACACGCCGCTGGAAGTCACGGTGTCGGCCATCGGCGATTTGATCCGCCAGGGCAAGATTCGCTATTGGGGTTTGTCGAACTACCGTGGCTGGCGCATCGCCGAGGTGATTCGTATCGCTGATCAACTGGGCGTCGACCGCCCAGTGATCAGTCAGCCGCTGTACAACATCGTCAACCGTCAGGCGGAAACCGAGCAGATCACCGCTGCGCAAAACTATGGCCTGGGCGTGGTGCCTTACAGCCCGCTGGCGCGTGGCGTGCTCAGCGGTAAGTACGCGCCGGACGCGAAGCCGGACGCCAACAGCCGAGCCGGGCGCGCCGATAAACGCATTCTGGAAACCGAATGGCGCGTCGAATCCCTGCGCATTGCTCAGCAGATCCAGCAGTACACCCAGGGTCGCGGCGTGGGCATCGTCGAATTCGCCATTGCCTGGGTGCTGAACAACAGCGCCGTGACTTCGGCCATCGTTGGACCGCGTACCGAAGAACAATGGAATGCCTACACAAAGGCGCAGGCGGTGAAGATTACGGCTGAGGATGAAGCGTTTATTGATTCGCTGGTTGTGCCTGGGCATGCGTCGACGCCGGGGTTTAATGATGTGAGCCACTTTGTGTCGGGGCGTAAACCGCGCTAACAGCAAAAGATCGCAGGCTTCGCCAGCTCCTACCTGGATCGGTGTCCCCCAGTAGGAGCTGCCAAAGCCTGCGATCTTTTATCTGGCGACACATTCTCCGGCCGAACCACGTATCCTCCGCACCCGTTTCACGTTCAACTTCGCGAGGACAGTTTGTCTAAAGGTATCGCTCTATCGGTTTCAGCCTCTGTGCTGTTTGCCGTCATGTATTACTACACCTCGTTGCTCACGCCTTTGAGCGGCGTGGAAATCTTCGGTTGGCGAATGCTGCTGACCCTGCCCTGCATGACCGTGTTCATGGTGGTCTCCGGTGAATGGAAACGCGTGGCCGCCCTTTTTCGGCGGCTGGTTGGCCAACCAAAACTGCTCGCCGGCCTGATCGTTTCCGCGACGCTGCTTGGCCTGCAACTCTGGCTATTCATGTGGGCACCGCTCAACGGCTATAGTCTCGACGTGTCTCTGGGCTACTTCCTGCTGCCGCTGTCCATGGTGCTGACCGGGCGGTTCGCCTATGGCGAGCGACTGTCTTACCTGCAAAAGGTTGCCGTGTTTTTTGCGTCCCTCGGCGTGCTCAACGAGCTGTATCAGGTTGGCGGTTTTTCCTGGGCGACCTCGCTGGTCGTCATCGGTTATCCGCTCTACTTCATCCTGCGCAAACGACTGGCGACCGACAACCTCGGCGGTTTGTGGATGGACATGGCCTTGATGTTGCCCGTGGCGTTCTGGTTCGTTCAGGGCGGTGATCAGGGTTTCGCCGTGTTCGATCAACACCCGTGGCTGTCGCTGCTGATCCCCTTACTCGGGGTGATCAGTGCTTCGGCGCTGGTGGTTTACATCATCGCCAGCCGGCTGTTGCCGTTCAGCCTGTTCGGGTTGTTGAGTTACGTCGAGCCGGTGCTGTTGCTCGGCGTTGCGTTGCTGCTGGGGGAAAGCATCAAGGCCGGTGAGTGGCTGACCTACATCCCGATTTGGTTGGCAGTAGTGGTTCTGGTGTTCGAAGGGTTCAAACATCTGGTCCGGCATCGACGGAAATCGATGTAGGACCGGCACGAAAAAGCCCGCTCAGCATTGCTGCTGACCGGGCTTTTTTTACATCTGAAACGGCTTAGTCGGTGGAAAGCACACCACGACGAACCTGGTCGCGTTCGATAGATTCGAACAGCGCCTTGAAGTTGCCTTCGCCGAAACCATCGTCGCCTTTACGCTGGATGAATTCGAAGAACACCGGGCCCATCAGGGTTTCCGAGAAGATCTGCAGCAGCAGACGCTTATCGCCTGACTCGGACGAACCGTCCAGCAGAATGCCGCGCGATTGCAGTTGATCAACCGGCTCACCGTGGTTCGGCAAACGACCTTCGAGCATTTCGTAATAGGTCTCCGGCGGCGCGGTCATGAAGCGCATGCCGATGCTTTTCAGATGATCCCAAGTCTTGATCAGGTCATCGGACAGGAAGGCAACGTGCTGGATGCCCTCGCCGTTGAACTGCATCAGGAACTCTTCGATCTGCCCGGCGCCTTTGGACGATTCTTCGTTCAGCGGGATGCGGATCATGCCGTCCGGCGCAGTCATGGCCTTGGAGGTCAGACCGGTGTATTCGCCCTTGATGTCGAAGTAACGGATCTCGCGGAAGTTGAACAGCTTCTCGTAGAAGTTGGCCCAGTAGGCCATGCGACCGCGATACACGTTGTGGGTCAGGTGGTCGATGATCTTCAGGCCAGCCCCGACCGGGTTGCGGTCAACGCCTTCGATGAACACGAAGTCGATGTCGTAGATCGAACTGCCTTCGCCGAAACGGTCGATCAGGTACAGCGGCGCGCCGCCGATGCCCTTGATCGCGGGCAGGTTCAGTTCCATCGGGCCGGTTTCGATGTGAATCGGCTGGGCGCCCAGTTCCAGGGCCCGGGCAAACGCCTGCTGGGCATTCTTGACGCGGAACGCCATGCCGCACACCGACGGACCGTGCTCGGCCGCGAAGTACGAAGCAACGCTGTGAGGTTCATTGTTGAGGATCAGGTTGATCTGGCCCTGGCGATACAGGTGCACGTCTTTGGAACGGTGGGTCGCGACCTTGGTGAAGCCCATGATCTCGAAGATCGGTTCCAGGGTGTTCGGGGTCGGCGATGCGAATTCGATGAATTCAAAGCCCATCAGGCCCATTGGGTTTTCGTATAAATCTGCCATGGTTGGCGCCTCATCATTTTCTTGTCAATTAACGGATCGTTAGTTGCTAGCAATGCTGAGACCGGCGGGTGGCGCACAGGAGATGCCCCGCACGCTGCGGGCGAGGAAGTCACCGTAGATCAATTGAAACCCGAAACTCTTCATTGTCGACCCAAGGCTCTTGCGGGCGAGGCTTCTGTTGCCAGAAGACGATTATTCTTGTATGCGTAACCCGATTCTACACAGCGTAAATAGGTTTGTCCGCCTTCTGTATCAAATCCCCTTTTTCCCTGCTCGCGCAAGGGGTTTGTTGCACAGGAAAATCCCCGCGAAGATCAGCCCTCCTCCCAGGCACATCGCCAGGGTCAACTGCTCGCCTAACAACAGCGCACCGAGGAACACCGCAGTCAGCGGGTTGAGGGCGATGAACACGCCTGAACGCGTCGCGCCGATTTTGCGAATGCCGTCGTAATAGCCGATATAGGCCAGCGCCGAACCCAATACGCCCAGGTACATCAGGCTCATCCATTGCGTTGGCCCGAGGCTGGTGAGTGCATTAATACTCAACTCACCGCGAACAGCACTGGTCACCCACAGCATCAGCGTGCCCAACAGAATCGAGTACGTCACCGTTTGCACCGGTCCTAGCGTCTGGTTCAGATCTTTGGAGAACAGCGAATAAACGCCCCAGCCGAGCACACAGCCGAAGATCAACAGATCGCCGATCCACGCATCGGGATTGCTGGCCAATAGTTGTGGGTTACGGCTGACGATCACCAGGCTCGCCCCGGCAATACAGATCGCAATACCAACTACTTTCGCTCGACTCAAGCGCTCCTTGAACAACAGCCATGACACCAGCCCGATCACGGCCGGGTTCAACGCCACGATCAATGACGCCCGTGAGGCATTGATGTAGTGCAGCCCATAAAAGAAGCACAGGTTGTAGAAAAAAATCCCGAAAAAACCCAGCAGCGCCAATTGCAGCCATTGCCTGGGGCTGGGCCTTGCAAGAGGCACGCGGGCCAGTAGCAGAAACACCAGCAACGCCACGCTGGCCAGCAAGAATCGCAGGCTGGCGGCAAACAAGGGGCTGAGGCTATCGGCCAGAAACCGCCCGGCGACAAAGGTGCCGCCCCAGATCATGGTGACGGCAGCCAGTTTCAGATAAACCGGGACATCCGAAGGGTTGGACAGGCTTTGCTCATAGGTCGTCATAGGTTTCCACAACGAGAAATCGGGAGAGATGAAGTATCATTCGATTAATACCTTCTCATCGTAAAATGAGTAAACACTCATGACCCTTACCCAACTGGAGATATTTTCTCTGGTCGCCGAGCTTCAAGGCTTTACGGCGGCAGCCAATCGCTTGGGGATTTCCCAATCCGCGGTCTCTCACGCCCTCAAGTCGCTGGAACAGGAATTGGGCGTCGAACTGCTGCGCCGGCATCAGTCTCGGGTCGAACTCAGCGACATCGGCCAACAGCTTTTGATGCGCGCTCGGGCGATGCTGGGCCTGGCCAATACCTTGCGCCAAGAAGCGGCCGATGCTCGCGGAATGAAACGCGGCACGTTGCGCATCGGCTCGTTCGGCCCGACCTCATCGATCAAACTGCTGCCGCTGATCCTGCAGCACTACCGCGCGGCCCACCCGGGCATCGAGGTCCACATTGACGAAGGCCCGGACCGGCAGGTGATCCAGTGGCTGGAGGAACGGCGTATCGATATCGGCTTCGTGGTGTTACCCGAGGAGCGGTTCGACACCTTTGCGCTGATCGAGGACCAAATGGTCGCGCTGCTGCCCGTCGATCATCCGCTGACCCGTCGCGACAGCCTGACCCTGAGCGATTTGTGTAACGACCCCTTTGTATTGACCGAGGCCGGCTCGTCGGAACTGGTGTCGCGGCTATTCAGTGCCGCGCGGCTGACACCGAACATCCGTTATCGCTGCTCGCAACTCCTGAGTACGCTGGATACCGTTGGCCGAGGCGATGCGCTGACGGTCGTCGCCGAAAGCTCATTGCCCGATGATCGCGACAGTCGCTACGTGAAAAAACCGCTATCGCCAACGGTCACACGCCAAGTTGGTCTGGCGGTGCTCGACCAGCGCCAGTCATCCCCTGCGGCGCTGGCTTTTATCAAACTGGCCGAGCGCCTGAACTACCGTTGAGCGGCACACGTGCCGGGGGCCAACTATCATGGCCTCTACCTGAACTCTTTTTGGAAGGCGTCCCGTCCTGCCAGCATTTGAGAGCCCTACTTAATCATTACAGGTTTCGCAAATGCCACTGAATGTCAAAACCCGCCGCAAACGCGGCACCAGGATGGCTGTCACGCTACTGAGCGGATTACTCCCGGTGTTGTTGGGGTTCGCCATTCTTTATATGCAAGCTGAGCGTACGCTCAAGCAAAGTACTGAACAGACGGCCGAAGAAGCCATTCGCCAATTCGAATTGATGCTCGACAACACCGCCCAAGCCGCTCAGGAACTGCTGCCGCTGGCCGGCCAAAACTGCAACGACATCAAACTGGCCTTGCGCGAACAGGTCACCCGCCGGCCGTTCGTGCGCTCGACCAATCTGGTGTGGGACAACAACATTTACTGCAGCTCATTGTTCGGTGACGTTCAGGAAGCAATCGTTTCCGGCGACTACAGCGAAGGCGCGTTGTTGCTGATGAAAGGCAACCCCGTCACGCCTGATACTGCATTACTTGTGTATCGGCTCAGCAAAGAAAAACAGGGCGCGATGAGCACTCTGGACGGGTATCACCTGAGCAACGTACTGCGAATGATCGGCCGCAAGACGTTGCTGCTATTGCAAGTCGGCCCTCATTGGTTGTCCGCCGATGGCAAATTCCATGAAGGCGCCCTGCCTGCCTTTGCGGTGGCGCAAACCAGACTGACGTCCTCGCGTTACACCTTTTCCGTGGCGGCCGGATTTCCTGAAGGCGAAACCTGGCGCTTCATGAGCAGTGAGTATCCGCCGCTGTTCAGCTTGCTGATCTTCTTCGGCGTGATTTCCGGCTTGATCGGGCACTTTGTGCAAAAACGCTCGTCATCGCCGAGCAATGAAATGCGGCGCGCCCTGGAAGCGGCGGAGTTCATTCCATACTTTCAGCCTGTGGTGCATGGCACCAACAAGAAGTGGTCCGGCGCCGAGGTGCTGATGCGCTGGAATCATCCCAAGGAAGGTCTGGTGCGTCCGGACCTGTTCATTCCGTTTGCCGAACACTCCGGGCTGATCGTGCCGATGACCCGCTCGTTGATGCAGCAGACGGCCGAATTGTTGGCGCCTGTTTCATCCTCCTTCGAGGGCGCTTTTCACATCGGCATCAACATTACTGCCAGCCACTGCAAGGACCTGGAACTGGTCGAGGATTGCCGTCAATTCCTCGCGGCCTTCGCACCGGGTGCCGTCAGCCTGGTGCTGGAACTCACCGAGCGCGAACTCATCGAACCCACGGCCATCACCCACCAACTGTTCGAGCAGCTTCACGCGCTGGGCGTGATGATCGCGATCGATGACTTCGGCACCGGTCACTCAAGCCTGGGTTACCTGCGTCAGTTCAACGTGGACTTTCTGAAAATCGACCAGAGTTTTGTCGCCATGATCGGCGTTGATGCCCTCTCACGGCATATCCTGGACACCATCATCGAACTCTCGGCCAAGCTCGATCTGGGCATCGTCGCCGAAGGCGTGGAAACCGTGGAGCAAAGTGATTATCTGACCGCCCACGGCGTGAACTTCTTGCAAGGTTATCTGTTCGGTCGGCCGATGCCCGGCGCGGACTTCATTAACGCATTAAGTCACCATTAACTAGCCGCGCTAAGCGACGAGACAAGAAGATCGCGCACCCATTTGAATCAAAAGACTACTGTTGTTACATGAAGAAAAAGACAGGATTTACTCTTGGCCAATTAACTACTACAATTTTTCATGCCTGCGCAAGATTGGCAGGTGAGCCATTATCACCGAGTCGCTTCAAGGCTCTTGGCTTATAGCTTTGTTTGCGGTTGGTATCAGCCAAACACACTATTGGAGTAAAGATATTGTCCAGACTCGCTGAATTTCGTGCAGCTGAAAAGGCCCTTCAAGAGCAGCTCAAGCAGCTGGAAACCCTGAAGAATGATGCCGGGCTCAAGAAAGAAATCGAATTCGAAGAAAAGCTCCAGGGGCTGATGAAAACCTACGGCAAGAGCCTGCGCGACATCATCGCCATTCTCGATCCGAACCCGGCAAAATCCGGTCTGCAACAGGCAACACCTAAAACCCGCCGCGCTCGCGTGGTCAAGGTTTATCAGAATCCGCACACCGGTGAACTGATTGAAACCAAGGGTGGCAACCACCGCGGCCTGAAAGCCTGGAAGGAACAATACGGTGCAGCTACCGTTGATTCCTGGCTGCGTAGCTAAGCATTCGCGGTGACAAAAAAGCCCTGCCAATGCAGGGCTTTTTCATGGACGCCTTCTAAATGCAACGATTGGCGTCGATCAACTCGCTACTTGTTGAATAACTTTGTGCTTAATCCCTTTGGTATCTAAAAATTTCAGAATGCGCTGAAACCGGCAGCCATTGAAATCTTTAACTAAAGTTTCAAGCTGTTACGGGCTGCCTCTATTTCATCCTGACTTGCCTTATAAACCTCTGCCTGCCCCGCGTAGGAAAGAACATAGGCCTTATCGCCATCCACGGCGGCAACCAATGTTTGAGAGAGCATATGCCTTCCGTTCTGCGTGATCGTGCAGGTAGTTTCCAGCGCTGATAAGCGGCTCAACGTCGTCGGGTGAATCTTGTTGCAGACACTTTGATAACCGCCTTGAAAGAAGTCCTTCTGCACCGACTTGCGCATCTCCAGCAACACGCCTTGCAAATTCACCTGATGACCGCTTTCCACCTGAGTCATGGTCAACTCCATCACCATTACCGGCGTGCCGTACTGATCGTTCTTCACCGCGCGCTGGCGGGAAACGTGGGTATTGGCGTCATCTTGCGGGACAGCTTCGACCTCCCAGCCGTTGGGCCAGGTCATGATTGGCTCATCTGCAAGAGCGCTGTTAACACCTGAAAGCACGCAGATCAGGACGACCATCGATTTACAGAAACGAATCATTGCAATGAACACTCACGGATTGAACCGTAAAGTCTGAGCCTCGCCCGTCTGTCAGGCAATAGCCGACGCTTTGGGTTTGGTGATGTCCGAGCCCTTGCGTATCATTGTCGCCATTCGTTAGCCCCACTTATTTTCCGGAGGGCCCATGAGCCTGCACGAATTGAACACCTTCCCAGGCGTGACTGCCCAACCTGATACCGCCACCCAGAAGTTCGTCTTCAACCACACCATGCTGCGGGTCAAGGACATCACCAAGTCCCTGGATTTCTACACGCGCATTTTGGGTTTCTCGCTGGTGGAAAAACGCGACTTCCCGGAAGCCGAGTTCAGCCTGTACTTCTTGGCGCTGGTCGATAAAAACCAGATCCCGGCCGACGCTGCTGCTCGCACCGAGTGGATGAAGTCGATCCCCGGAATTCTCGAGCTGACCCACAACCACGGCACCGAGAACGACGCGGATTTCGCTTACCACAACGGCAACACCGACCCGCGCGGTTTCGGTCACATCTGCATCTCGGTGCCGGATATCGTCGCTGCGTGCGAGCGCTTCGAAGCGCTGGGCTGCGACTTCCAGAAGCGCCTGAATGACGGCCGTATGAAGAGCCTGGCCTTTATCAAAGACCCGGATGCGTACTGGGTTGAGATCATCCAGCCTGCACCGCTGTAAGCCCCACTGCAGATCCCCTGTGGGAGCGGGCTTGCTCGCGAATGCGGTGTGTCATTCAGCAGTGATGTCGGCTGACAGTCCGCATTCGCGAGCAAGCCCGCTCCCACAGGGGGAATGTATGAAGCACAAAAAAACCCCATGATCGCTCATGGGGTTTTTGTGTTTTCAGCGCCGGGTTTTATGCCGGAGCCGAGGTGCGGATCAAGTGATCGAATGCGCTCAGGGAAGCCTTGGCGCCCTCGCCCACCGCAATCACGATCTGCTTGTACGGCACGGTGGTCACGTCACCGGCAGCGAACACGCCCGGCATCGATGTCTCACCGCGGGCATCGACGATGATCTCACCGCGAGGCGACAACTCGATGGTGCCTTTGAGCCAGTCGGTGTTGGGCAGTAAGCCGATCTGCACGAAAATTCCTTCCAGCTCGACGCTACGCAACTCGTCCGACTGACGATCCTTGTAGCGCAGGCCATTGACCTTCTGATCGTCGCCCAACACTTCAGTGGTTTGCGCACTGGTGATCACGGTGACGTTCGGCAGGCTGTGCAACTTGCGCTGCAAGACCGCATCGGCGCGCAGCTGCACATCGAACTCCAGCAGTGTTACGTGGGACACGATACCCGCCAGGTCGATGGCCGCTTCGACGCCGGAGTTACCGCCGCCAATCACCGCCACACGCTTGCCTTTGAACAGCGGACCGTCGCAGTGCGGGCAGTACGCCACGCCTTTGTTGCGGTATTGCTGCTCACCCGGGACGTTCATTTCACGCCACCGCGCACCGGTCGCCAAAATCACAGTCTTGGCTTTCAAGGTCGCGCCGCTGGCGAAGTGGACTTCGTGCAACTCGCCGTTCTTGCCCGGCACCAACTTGTCGGCGCGTTGCAGGTTCATGATGTCGACGTCGTATTGTTTGACGTGCTCTTCCAGCGCCACAGCCAGTTTCGGCCCTTCGGTTTCCTGCACGGAGATGAAGTTCTCGATAGCCATGGTGTCGAGCACCTGCCCACCAAAACGTTCAGCTGCCACACCGGTACGAATGCCTTTACGGGCAGCGTAGATCGCGGCCGAAGCACCGGCCGGGCCACCACCGACGACCAGTACGTCGAAGGCTTCTTTGGCGCTGATCTTCTCGGCTTGACGCTCGATACCGCTGGTGTCGATCTTGGCGAGGATTTCTTCCAGGCCCATACGGCCCTGGCCAAAGTTCACGCCGTTCAGGTAAACGCTTGGCACGGCCATGATCTGACGGTCATCGACTTCGGCCTGGAACAGAGCGCCGTCAATGGCGACGTGGCGGATGTTCGGGTTAAGCACGGCCATCAGGTTCAGTGCCTGGACCACGTCCGGGCAGTTCTGGCAGGACAGCGAGAAGTAAGTCTCGAAGTTGAAATCGCCTTTGAGCGAACGGATCTGTTCGATCACTTCAACGCTGGCCTTCGAAGGGTGACCGCCGACTTGCAGCAAGGCCAGCACCAAGGATGTGAATTCGTGGCCCATCGGGATGCCGGCGAAACGCAGGCTGATATCGGCACCCGGGCGGTTGATCGAGAACGATGGTTTACGTGCATCATCCCCGTTGTCGAGCAACGTAATCTGGTTGGAAAGACTGGTAACGTCTTTGAGTAATGCGAGCATTTCCTGGGATTTCGCACCGTCGTCGAGGGAGGCGATGATCTCGATCGGCTGGGTGACCCGTTCCAGGTACGATTTCAACTGGGCTTTAAGATTGGCGTCCAACATACGGGCGATTTCCTTTTTTTGCAGTTACATAAAGAGCCGACATAAAAAAAAACGCCCGAGCGAATCTCGCCCGGGCGTTTTTATTGGGCGGTTGCAGCCTACTTAGGTGCGGAAACCCGCCCTGATGATGCGTTCCACAGACTTAGATCTTGCCGACCAGGTCCAGGGACGGAGCCAGAGTGGCCTCGCCTTCTTTCCACTTGGCTGGGCAAACCTGACCTGGGTGAGCAGCGACGTACTGAGCAGCCTTGATTTTGCGCAGCAGCTCGGAAGCGTCACGGCCAACGCCGCCGTCGTTCAGTTCGACGATTTTGATCTGACCTTCTGGGTTGATCACGAAGGTGCCACGGTCAGCCAGACCAGCGTCTTCGATCAGCACGTCGAAGTTGCGGGAGATGGCGTGAGTCGGGTCGCCGATCATGGTGTACTGGATTTTGCCGATGGCTGGCGAAGTGTTGTGCCAGGCAGCGTGAGCAAAGTGGGTATCGGTGGAAACGCTGTAGATCTCGACGCCCAGCTTCTGGAACGCGTCGTAGTTGTCAGCCAGGTCTTCCAGTTCGGTCGGGCAAACGAAGGTGAAGTCGGCAGGGTAGAAGAACACGACAGACCACTTGCCTTTCAGGTCAGCGTCCGACACTTTTACGAAGTCGCCATTTTTAAAGGCGTCAGCTTTGAACGGTTTAACTTGGCTGTTGATGATAGGCATCGATGACTCTCCGTCAGGGTTGAAAAGTTTGGTTGAGAAGTTGATGGAGTGAATCCTACCGACTCGATTGCCGGATGGCTCATTGGCAAAGCTCATGCTGCTCATTGGTTTTCGCTATTAGCCGAACGTATTAATAGAAGAAAACTT
Organism: Pseudomonas sp. PMCC200344; assembly: GCF_030053095.1. Taxonomy (NCBI): domain Bacteria; kingdom Pseudomonadati; phylum Pseudomonadota; class Gammaproteobacteria; order Pseudomonadales; family Pseudomonadaceae; genus Pseudomonas; species Pseudomonas sp. PMCC200344. The sequence goes on from NZ_CP125618.1 coordinate 3,384,187, forward strand.
ACTTAGCAGCGCCAATGGTTTTTTCCGCGAGCGGTGTCATCCCGAGAAACGGGCTGGCTTCAACATAGCGCATGGCGGACTTCATATCCTTCCAGCCCACGTAACTCATCAACGACTTCAAGTCCCACCCGCTCTGATGGGCCCAGGTGGCAAAGCCGCGCCGCAAGGAGTGACTGGTGTAGTGCTCGGCCGGGATCCCGGCGCGCTCCAGCGCCTGGCGTAGTAACGGGATCACGCTGTTGGCGTGCAGCCCCTCCTCGCTCAGGTGGCCCCACCGGTCGATGCCTCGGAATACCGGCCCGCGAACCAACGCGGCTTCGGTGATCCAATCGATGTACGCCTGCACCGGGCACAGGCGCTGCAACGCGGGCGTCTGGTAAGTCTTGCCGAGGTTTTCGTGGTCACTCTTGGTTCGCGGCAAATAGAGCGTGATGCCTGAGTCGGCAGCCGCTTTAACGTGCTCAATCTGTAGCCGGCACAACTCGTCGCTACGAAAACCGCGCCAGAAACCCAACAGAATCAGCGCCGTGTCGCGCCTGGCCCGCAACAGAGCCGGTTGATCGTGTTTAGATTTCGCGGTTTGCGCTTCTAGCTGCAACCAGGCAACCACTTGCTCCAGATGCTGAAGCTGTAACGGCTCGGCCTGTTTTTCTTGAGCCGGGTGTAGCGCGCGAATGCCCTTGAAGACCTTGCGCACCACCGGCGCCTTGGTGGGATCAGGAAAACCCTGACTGTTGTGCCATTGCGCCAGCGCTGACAAACGCAACTTCAAGGTATTGATCGACAGTACACCCGCATAAGCGACGAGGTAGCGCGCCACGCTGTCGCTGGTCGCCGGCAGGAAGCCGCCCCAACTGACTTCGAAATGCTCGACAGCCGCCCGGTAGCTGCGACGGGTGTTGTCGCGGGTAGCGGCTTGCAGGTAACGATCCAGCTCAGTCATGGGCTCAACTCTCTAAAACGTACCGCTTTGGCGGGTGAAAACGCGCCACAGGGCTTATCACACGGGGTAATACCAGTATATCCCGTATGAATACCTATCGTATTTTAAGTTTTTCGTTAGCGTGGTACATTGTGTACTTAAGTGGCATGTACCACAGTACGAAATCGTAGGAGAACTCATGGCTCGTGGCGGTGTAAACAAAGCAGTGGTCCAGGCAGCACGCTTGGCAATTTTGGCTCGCGGCGAAAACCCAAGCATTGATGCGGTACGGATCGAAATGGGCAACACGGGCTCGAAAACCACTATCCACCGCTATTTGAAGGAGTTGGATGGCGGCAGCGAGCGCGTCGAAACGCCTTCTGAGCCCATTGATGATGAGCTGGCAGGCTTAGTCTCACGCTTGGCGCAACGCCTCAAGGAACAGGCGCAAGAATCCATCGATCAGGCCCGCGAGCAGTTCGATCAGCAAAAAAAACAGTTGGGTACGCAACTGCATGAAGCCCAGCAGGCCAATACGCAATTGCAGCAGCAATACGAGATTCAAAGCCTGGCCCTGACTCAAGAGTCCGAGGCCCTGCTAGAAACCCGCGCCATGCTGCAGACCGAGCAAACCCGCAACGCCGGACTTAACCAGGCATTGGCCGATTTCGAATTACGCCTGCAAGACAAGGACGAGCAGATTCGCTCCCTAGAAGAGAAACACCTGCATGCTCGCGACGCACTGGAACATTATCGCAACGCTGTCAAAGAACAGCGTGAGCAGGAACAACGTCGCCACGAAGGCCAGGTGCAGCAGATTCAGATGGAGTTGCGTCAGGCGCAGCAAAGCGCATTGGTACGCCAGGATGAGATCACGCAACTGCATCGCGACAACGAGCGTTTGTTGACGGAGAACCGTGGCACCCTGAGAGAGTTAAGCCTGCTACAGGATCAACTCAAGCAAACCAACGCTCGACAGGATCAGTTGCTGGAACAGGTCAACCGCATCGACAGCGAACGCACCCTCCTCCAGGAACGCTTGCGTGCTGCCCTGCTGGAAAGTCATTCGCTGAAGCAGAGCGTCGACGAGCAGTCGCAGATAAATAATGCGCTGGAAATTGAGTTGCTCAAGACTCAGGCGAGTCTGGATGAGAGCGTGCGCCTGGCGGCCGTCATTGCGACAGCGCCAGATGCCTCAGAACCCCAAAAGGACGATTAACCCGCGACCGGCGTACGCATGGTGACGAACTCTTCGGCGGCAGTTGGGTGCACGCCGATGGTTTCATCGAAATCGCGCTTGGTGGCACCCGCTTTCAAGGCGATCGCCAAGCCCTGCACAATTTCCCCAGCCTCCGGACCGACCATGTGACAGCCCAGAACCTTGTCGGTCTTGGCGTCCACCACCAACTTCATCAAGGTGCGTTCCTGGCATTCGGTCAGGGTCAGTTTCATTGGACGGAAGCGGCTTTCGAAGATCACCACATCGTGACCGGCCTCCCGGGCCTCTTCCTCGGTGAAACCGACCGTACCGATGTTCGGCAAGCTAAATACCGCGGTCGGGATCATCTTGTAATCGACCGGGCGATACTGCTCAGGCTTGAACAAACGTCGCGCCACGGCCATGCCTTCCGCCAACGCCACCGGCGTCAGCTGAACCCGACCGATCACATCGCCAAGCGCCAGGATCGACGGTTCAGCCGTCTGATACTGCTCGTCGACCTCGACGAAACCTTTCTTGTCGAGTTTGACCCCGGTGTTTTCCAGCCCAAGATTGTCGAGCATCGGACGGCGACCGGTGGCGTAGAACACACAATCCGCCTCCAGCTCACGGCCGTCCTTGAGGGTCACCTTCAGACTGCCATCGGACTGCTTGTCGATACGCTCGATGTCGGCGTTGAATTGCAGGTCCAGACCGCGCTTGGTCAGCTCTTCCTGCAGGTGTTTGCGCACGGCACCGTCGAAGCCGCGCAGAAACAGCTCACCGCGATAAAGCAACGTGGTCTCGGCGCCCAGACCGTGGAAGATCCCGGCGAATTCGACGGCGATGTAACCACCGCCTACCACCAGAACGCGCTTGGGCAGTTTTTTGAGGAAGAACGCCTGGTTGGAACTGATCGCGTGCTCGTGCCCCGGAATTTCCGGAATCTGTGGCCATCCACCCGTAGCAATCAGGATGTTTTTGGCGGTGTAGCGCTCGCCATTGATCTCGACCTGGTGCGGATCAACGATTTTGGCGTGGCCTTCATGCAAGGTCACACCACTATTAACCAGCAGATTGCGATAGATGCCGTTCAGGCGATTGATCTCGCGATCCTTGTTGGCGATAAGCGTCGCCCAATCGAACTTCGCTTCGCCCGGCGTCCAGCCAAAACCCGAAGACTGCTCGAAGTCTTCGGCGAAGTGTGCGCCGTAGACCAGCAGCTTCTTCGGCACACAGCCGACGTTCACACAAGTGCCGCCCAGATAGCGGCTCTCGGCCACAGCCACTTTCGCGCCAAAACCGGCAGCAAAACGCGCAGCCCGCACACCGCCGGAACCGGCGCCAATCACATAAAGGTCAAAATCGTAGGCCATTTTTTCAATCTCCTCGGCAGTCCACAAGCATACCCGCAGACATCCGTTGGGCAAGCGCTGCAAACGATATGGGGACGGAAAATGAAAAAGCCACCCGAAGGTGGCTTTTCAATACAAGTGGGTCAGAGGCTATCAGTAAGCCTTGCCAGTCTTGTAGAAGTTCTCGAAGCAGAAGTTGGTGGCCTCGATGTAGCCTTCAGCGCCACCGCAGTCAAAACGCTGGCCCTTGAACTTGTAGGCAATTACGCAACCGTTTTTCGCCTGCTTCATCAGGGCGTCGGTGATCTGAATCTCGCCGCCTTTTCCTGGCTCGGTTTGTTTGATCAGCTCGAAAATATCCGGCGTCAGGATGTAACGACCGATGATCGCCAGGTTCGACGGTGCGTCTTCCGGGGCTGGTTTTTCGACCATGTTGCGAACGCGGTACAAATCATCAGCGATCAGCTCGCCGGCGATCACGCCGTACTTGTTGGTTTCCTGCGGATCCACTTCCTGGATCGCAACGATGGTGCAGCGATACTGCTCGTACAGCTTGACCATCTGGGTCAGGACGCCGTCGCCTTCGAGGTTGACGCACAAGTCGTCCGCCAGCACTACCGCGAACGGTTCGTCGCCGATTAGCGGGCGTCCAGTCAGAATGGCGTGGCCCAGGCCTTTCATTTCGGTCTGACGGGTGTAGGAGAACGAGCACTCGTCCAACAGTTTGCGGATGCCGACCAGGTATTTTTCCTTGTCGGTACCTTTGATCTGGTTTTCCAGCTCGTAGCTGATGTCGAAGTGATCTTCCAGAGCGCGTTTGCCGCGACCGGTGACGATGGAGATTTCGGTCAACCCAGCGTCCAGTGCTTCTTCGACGCCGTACTGGATCAGTGGCTTGTTTACCACCGGCAGCATTTCTTTGGGCATGGCTTTAGTCGCTGGCAGGAAGCGAGTACCGTAACCGGCTGCTGGGAACAAGCATTTCTTGATCATAAAAGTCCTTGATAGGGCTGTGTGTACGAGTTTCGGCGCAGTCTAATCAGGCGGCGTGCACCTTACAATGCCCCGCGCTGGCTAACCGATGCCATCATAGAGAAATATTCTCGCGGATAGTTCCCGAGATAGCTCCGCAGCCTTTATAGATAGCACAGACCATCAGATCTGCACGGCCACGGATTGCACAACCCTACACCATCAGCACCCGTCGAGTGCATTTGGCGCTATCATTGCGCGATTGAACCAGTCAACGAGGCAGATAGATGTCGGAAGCAAAAAGTGTCAACGGGTTCCTGATCAATCAGGCGAAAGACGGCCAGTGGTGGATATTCAACTTCGGCGGCGGCGAGGAGATCGCCGGTCCTTTCCCGACCGAAGCGAAGGCGATTGAAGTGGCATCCGTATTGGAGCTCGAACACCCAGAACCGAAGCGCCGCGGCAAGGACAAGTCCTGATAAGCACCGGACGCGACCCAAGCCCTGCCTCGCGCAGGGTTTTTTTGTGATTGCCTGCAACCAAGTGGCCATTCGCTATAACCTTTTGATGCCTGCGCTGTCACAGGCTCAGCCCCTTCATCCTGACGACGACAACGACATGAATAAATTTTTGCCCCTGATCGCGGCACTGGCCCTGAGCGGCTGCGCCACTTCGGAAACGACTTACCTGAACAACGGCGAGCAAGGCCTGGCCATCGACTGTTCCGGGGAAGCCAATTCCTGGGCGACCTGCTACGAAAAAGCCGATGCCTCTTGCGCCGGCACCGGCTATCGAATCGTCGGTACCGACGGAACACCTTCGACCAAGGAAAGCGACAAGACCCTGGGTGTCGACGTCGGCAACTACAAGAACCGCAGCGTCGTGGTGGCCTGCAAGTAAGACCCCTGCCCTACATGTGAATTTCGGCGAACTTGATCCCGAGACCGCGCACCGTCTCGATCAAATCATCGAGGCTACTGAAGGATTCGACTTCATCGTTTTCATCCACCAGAAAATAACTACGCCCGGCGCTTTTCTTGAAAAACACGATCCATTCGCCCGAATTCGCCGGATTCTGAATCACGTGGGTGGCAGAGATGTGACCCTCTGCATGGCACTCCCGTACCTGCTCTCGCTTCATGCTCGACTCCAGAAATGACAACGCCGCCAAAGCGCTGCTTTGGCGGCATCGGTACTGACGGGCGACAGTCTATCAGCCGGAAATGCACGCCGTAGCGGCATTGCGTACATCCATGGGGCGCAACGGCACATTGGAAATGCGCTCATGCAGCTTGATGCTGCTGCCAGTGGAGCGGTCTTCGATATCAAATACCGCGGCCGGCCCCGAGGAGAACTTTTGCGGCACGATGACTCGCATTCCGTCCTTGTGTGGCTCGACTTGCAGGGCTCCCCGGCTGCTGGCCAGCTTTTCGGTCAGGCATTGCGCGTATTCATGAGGCTTCTTGCCTGAAATCACGCTCATGGTCGGCAGAGACTCATTGATCTCCGAGACACTCGCACAACCACTCATCGCTATCGCCATAGGCAGGAACATCACCCCCCACTTCATACAACACCTCCGATAAAGACACTCCGACAGTACAAATGCTGTTTTTCTCCGAGGCTTGCTGCGTTTATCGCTCATAGAATTCCGTATAACTGTTTTTAATTGTCAAAGCAGACCTCGACGACCGGATAATAACCCGTTCGGGCTGATAAACTGCGCCAATCGCACATGCTATCGTTTTGATTTTGTAGAAAAAGCCCTTCTGGAGGCGCCTCATGAAATTTATCCACCAGCGCGAGCACCTCAACGAAGACGACATCGTCGTCATTCAATGCTCCCAAACATGCAATATCCGCTTGATGAACGACGCCAATTTCCGCAGCTTCAAGAATGGCGGCCGCCACACTTACCATGGTGGAGCCTTCGACACTTTCCCAGCCCGGATTACTGCACCGAGCACCGGTTTCTGGAATATCACCATCGACACGGTCAACCGCCGGCCGATCAGCGTGACTCGCAATCCGACCCTGACTCACACCATCAAGATCATCCGCCGCTCCAGCACGAAACTGAGCTGAGTGACACCCAAACACCAAGACAAGCAGGTATGACAGTGGCCCAAACGACCAAGTACGTCATCAAATACAAACTTAATGGTGAGCGTCGCTTCGAATTTGCCCAGCTTGAAAACGGCACCGAAGAAGAAGCCAAGGCCGCGCTGGACGTCATTCATGGCCAGGGCGACGACGTCATCAGCGAGATAAGCGTCAGCAAAGCGTTGTAACGGGATCCGGAGCGACAACATGGACGTCTGCTCCTGCCTCTGGAATTCAACCGCAAGCGCCGGAGTGTTAACGAAGTCCCCGCTCCCTAGACTGGCCACCTCAACCTTCGGTTAAGGAGTCAGAACATGTCTACTTCCTCGATTCGCTTCATCAGCGGCACTTCCAGCCTGGGCATCTTGATGCTGGCGTTCAGCGCCGAAGGGCTGTGCGCGCTGCTGCTCGGTGATGACTTGGCAATGCTGGAGCGCGATCTTGCGCGACGCTTCCCCGGCCAACAAGCACCGCAGCGCGATGAAGGCTTGATGCCTGCGCTGGAGCACACCCTGCGCCACCTCGAAGACCCGCGCAGCACCCTGGATTTGCCGCTGGATCTGACGGGCAGCGTGTTTCAACGGCGAGTCTGGAATGCCCTGCGGCAAATACCGCTGGGTGAAACCGCCAGCTACCAGGACATCGCGCGACAACTGGGGCAACCCACGGCTTTTCGGGCGGTGGCCAATGCCTGCGGAGCGAACCCGTTGGCGGTTATCGTGCCGTGTCATCGAGTGCTGCGTCAGGATGGCAGCCTCGGCGGCTACCGTTGGGGGCTGGAGCGTAAACGGCAACTGCTGGATCGTGAGGCGCAACGATGAGCGAGCGCTCTCTCGATGGGCTGGACTGGGAAGCGCTGGAACAGCAACTCGATCAGGATGGCTGCGCGATCATCAGGTCGCTTTTAAGCCACGAGACGTGCGATGAAATCAGCGCTCTGTATGCCCGCCCCGAACCGTTTCGCTCGCAAGTGGTCATGGCTCGTCACGGCTTTGGCCGTGGCGAGTACAAATACTTCAAATACCCGTTGCCAGATGTCGTCACCCGTTTGCGCAGTACGCTCTATCCTCGATTGGTGCCGATAGCCAATCGCTGGTACGAGCGCATGGACCTGCCGACCCGTTTCCCTGAAACGCACGAAGCGTTCCTCGAACGCTGCCATGCCGCCGGTCAGGAACGCCCGACGCCGTTGTTGCTGCAATATGGACCGCAGGACTACAACTGCTTGCATCAAGACCTGTACGGCGAACACGTCTTCCCGCTGCAAATGGCGATTCTGCTGTCAGAGCCGGACGAAGACTTCACCGGTGGCGAGTTCGTGCTGACGGAACAGCGCCCGCGGATGCAGTCGCGCCCCCAGGTCATTGGTCTGAAGAAAGGTGACGCACTGATCTTTGCCGTCAACCAACGACCGGTCAAAGGCGTTCGTGGCTACTACCGAGTCACCCTGCGCCACGGCGTGAGTCGCCTGCACAGCGGAAAACGGCATACCCTTGGAATCATCTTTCACGACGCGTTATGACCCCATGAACCCGATCACCTTCGACTTGTTTGCCGACGCGGAACCGGAGCAGCAACCCAGGCTCGATCGGATCGGCGAACAGTCTTGCGTCCTCAGAGGCTTTGCCCTGCCCTGGCTGGATCAGTTGCTGCCCGCACTGGACGCAGTTCTGGCGGCGGCACCGTTTCGGCAGATGATCACGCCCGGGGGCTTTACCATGTCGGTCGCCTTGAGCAGTTGCGGCGCGCTGGGCTGGACCACCGACCGCAGTGGTTATCGTTATACCCGCCATGATCCGCTGACCGGTCAACCCTGGCCGAAAATGCCCGAGGTGTTTTTCGAACTGGCACAAGCGGCGGCGCGGGAAGCGGGGTTTGCGGATTTCATGCCCGATTCCTGCCTGATCAACCGCTATGTTCCCGGGGCCAAGATGTCGTTGCATCAGGACAAAGATGAAGTTTCCTACGCAGCGCCCATTGTTTCAGTGTCCCTGGGATTGCCGGCGATGTTCCTGTTCGGCGGTTTCGAACGCAGCGATAAAAGCCAACGGGTGCCGCTGCTCCATGGCGACATCGTGGTCTGGGGTGGCGTGGATCGTTTGCGTTATCACGGGGTCTTGCCGATCAAGGATGGCCAACACCCGCGACTGGGCGAACAACGGATCAACTTCACCTTTCGTACCGCCGGATGAAGCCTTCGAATTCGACCGCAAGACCCGGGGTGCAACGGCCCCATCGTCTGGTTAATCTGAATCAAACAGGTCAGGACATGAAGCCATGACAAGCCATTCGACAAAGATTGCCACCGAGAACGATCCTCGATGGGCCGCCGTCGTCGCGCGTGATCCCCGGGCAGACGGACAGTTTGTGTATGCGGTGAAAACCACCGGCATTTACTGCCGCCCCAGCAGCCTGGCGCGTTTGCCGAAACCGCAGAACGTCGAGTTCTTCGACACGGCCGAGCAGGCCCAGGCAGCGGGTTATCGCCCAAGCAAACGAGCCGCGAAGGATCAAAGCGACGTCGCCGCGCAACATGCCGCGACGGTGGCCGCCGCTTGCCGCCAGATCGAAACCGCGGAGAATCTGCCTGTCCTGAGCGAACTGGCTGTTGCTGCGGGTCTCAGTAGCTTTCACTTCCATCGGGTGTTCAAAGCGGTGACCGGTCTGACGCCCAAGGGTTACGCTGCGGCCCATCGTTCACGCAGGGTCCGTGAGCGCCTCGCGGACGGAGACTCGGTGACCGACGCGCTGTATGACGCCGGTTTCAACTCCAACAGCCGTTTCTATGAAGCCGCCGATCAGCTATTGGGCATGAAACCCGGTGATTACCGCGCCGCCGGTCAGAACAACGACATTCGTTTTGCCGTCGGCCAGTGTTCCCTGGGGGCGATTCTGGTGGCGCAGAGTGAACGGGGTGTTTGCGCGATCCTGTTGGGCGATGACCCGCACCAACTGGTCTGCGATCTGCAGGACAAGTTTCGACGGGCGAATCTGATTGGCGCCGATCACACGTTCGAGCAACTGATCGCCAAGGTTGTTGGTTTTATCGAAGCGCCGGCCCTGGGCCTGGACTTGCCGCTGGATGTTCGCGGCACCGCTTTTCAAGAACGGGTGTGGCAAGCCCTGCGGGAGATTCCCGCCGGTTGCACCGCCAGCTACGCCGATATCGCTCAACGAATCGGCGCGCCAAAAGCGATGCGCGCCGTGGCTCAAGCCTGCGGCGCGAACAACCTGGCGGTGGCGATTCCGTGCCACCGCGTGGTGCGCAGCGACGGCAACCTGTCGGGCTATCGCTGGGGTGTGGAGCGCAAGAGTCAGTTGCTTGAGCGCGAAAACCCGTCTGAGTCCTGAATGCCGATATAGACCGACACTGAATCCGGGCTGGTATAGACCTCGAAGTCTGTGGCGAACGTGCGGCAAATCTGCGGGTTGTCCTTAAAGTAGGCCCAGATCAGGCCCCACGTCTGAATGACGCTGTCTGGCATCGCCCCTTTGGCGCTGAACACCAGGTATTCGCCTCCCTCCACCTGAACCTGCGGAAAGTCCTCGGAGGGCGCGGTGACCGCCACCCCCGCGGTCACATCGAAGTGGCCCGAAGCGTCGGACTCGTAGTTGGAATAGACGCCATACACAAAAGAATCCGGTTGCTTGTGGGCGATCTTGTCGAAGATTTCCTCAACGAAGAATTGTTCCCACATAGGGCCGATGCGCGCAGTGTCTGCTTGCTGCTCTGCGGCATTGCAGGTGCGCACTTGCAGGCCCGAGACGCTAAAGGGCCGCACTTCACGCTGCTTTACATCCATGGTTGATAGTCCTTGTCTCTGTCGTTTGTCTGTTTGATTGGCGGTGAGACAGTCAACGATTGACGTCGACCACTACCCGCCCACGCAATTGACCGGCGAGCAATCGCGATGCAGCCTCGATCACTTCGCTCAAGCCGATTTCGTGGCTGATCAGCGGCAACAAGGTGAAATCCAGATCCTTGGCCAGCCGACTCCAGGCCAGTATCCGCTTGGCTTTGGGCTGAGTCACGCTGTTGATCCCGGCCAGGGTCACGCCGCGCAAAATGAACGGTGCGACTGAAGCCGGGAAATCCATGCCTTGCGCCAGGCCACACGCGGCGACAGTGCCGTTGGCCTTCGTGCTGGCACAGGCATTGGCCAACGTGTGGCTGCCGACCGAGTCGATGACCGCAGCCCAACGCTCCTTGGCCAAGGGTTTGCCCGGCTCGGATAGCGTGGCGCGGTCGATGATTTCGCTGGCGCCGAGTTGCTTGAGGTAATCGTGTTCGGAGGTGCGACCGGTAGACACGACCACCCGATAGCCGAGCTTGCTCAACAGTGCGATGGCGAAACTGCCTACACCGCCATTGGCGCCGGTGACCAACACTTCGCCCTGCTCGGGCGTCACACCATTATGTTCCAGCGCCAGGATGCTCAGCATCGCCGTGTAACCCGCCGTACCGATGGCCATCGCTTGCGCCGCGGTGAACGCCTTGGGTAGCGGAATCAACCAGTCGCCATTCAAGCGAACCTTCTGCGCCAGTCCGCCCCAATGTCCTTCGCCAACACCCCAGCCATTGAGTACGACCTGATCACCGACCTTGTAGTCCGGATGCCCACTGACTTCGACAGTACCTGCCAGATCGATCCCCGGCACCATCGGGAATTTTCGCACCACCGGGCTGCTGCCGGTGATCGCCAGGCCATCCTTGAAGTTCAGCGTGCTGTACGCAACACGCACTGTCACATCGCCCTCGGGCAGTTGATCGTCATTGATCTCTTGCAGTGTGGCCCGGTAACCGCTGTCGTCTTTGTCGATCAAAATGCCTCGGAACATTGCTGCCTCCAGATGGAATCACTTAGTTGTGACGCAGTTGAAATAACACATAGCAACATTTCACCGTACTCGACTTTAAGCCAAGAGTGGCCCACGACCTGAAAACTCGACTGGCCTTGCATCAGTCATTGCTGATACAAAAACGGACCTACCGTCCCTGCCCTGTTATGACGTCGGAGAACCCTTCAAATGAGCAAATGGCCAGACACCCGCATTCTTGACCTGCTTGGCATTGAGCTGCCGATCATCCAGGCGCCCATGGCCGGCGCGACCCATTCGGCCATGGTTATCGCAGCCAGTAACGCTGGTGGCCTAGGCTCGATGCCGGCAGCCATGTTGAGCATCGATCAGTTGCGCGAGGAGCTGAAAACGATTCGTCAACACACTCAGCGCCCGATTAACGTCAACTACTTCTGCCATCAGTCACCCGTCGCCGATGAGCAACGCGCTCGAGACTGGAAGAATCTGCTGGAGCCCTATTACCGGGAGCTTGGCGTGGACTTCGACGCGCCAACGCCGGTGTCCAATCGAGCGCCGTTCGATAGCGCGGCCTGCGAAGTGATCGAAGAGTTTCGCCCCGAAGTCGTGAGTTTCCACTTCGGCCTGCCGGAAAAGTCCCTGCTGGACCGCGTGAAAGCCACTGGAGCGAAAGTGCTCTCCTCGGCCACCACGGTCGAAGAGGCCATTTGGCTCGAGCAGCACGGTTGTGACGCAATCATTGCCATGGGGTATGAAGCCGGTGGCCATCGGGGAATGTTTCTCAGTGATGACTTGAGCAGCCAAGTGGGGATCTTTGCGCTGGTGCCGCAGATCGTCGATGCGGTGAAAGTACCGGTGATTGCTGCCGGCGGGATTGCCGATGCACGAGGTGTCGCGGCAGCTTTCCTGTTGGGGGCTTCGGCGGTGCAAGTGGGCACGGCGTACTTGTTCACACCAGAGGCCAAGGTCAGCCCTTCTCATCACAAGGCGTTGCGCACCGCCAGGGAAAGTGAGACAGCCGTCACGAACGTTTTCACCGGACGCCCGGCGCGAGGAATTCTCAATCGGGTGATGCGCGAACTCGGGCCAATGAGCGCCAAAGCGCCGGCCTTCCCGCTGGCGGGTGGTGCGCTGATGCCGTTGCGGGCCAAGGGAGAAGCGGATTTCAGCAATCTCTGGGCGGGTCAGGCATTCACGCTGGGCGTTGAAATGACCACGGGTGAACTGACCCGACGCCTGGCTGAGGAAGGATTGGCCAAGTTAGTTCGTCGGTAACGCACGTCCGTGTAGCAACTGGCGCAGCCTGCGTTCGGCTGCGCAGCAGTCGTAAATCCAGCTGCCACGGTTAGCCTGAAAGACCGCGGTGTGTGGTTTCACGACCGCTTCGCGGCCGAACGCAGGCTGCGCCAGCTGCTATGGATCATGCGTGATCTCAACAACGCGCATCCAACACGTTCCGTTTGCAGGCATTTCGCTATATATTCCGCTATATAGCGTTTAACCCCCCTCGCTACACTTGCCTACAACGGAGCCGTTTCATGACCATTCGTGCCTCACGTTTTGCCCCCACCTGCCTGGCAACCCTGCTTGCAGTGTTCGCTTTCGGGTCCGCCCAGGCGGACGAAGTCCAGGTTGCCGTCGCCGCCAACTTCACTGCACCCATTCAGGCGATCGCCGCCGATTTCGAAAAAGACACCGGGCATAAACTGGTCACCTCCTTTGGTGCCACCGGCCAGTTCTATACCCAGATCAAGAACGGCGCACCGTTCGAAGTGTTCCTCTCGGCGGACGACACCACCCCGCAAAAACTTGAAACCGAAGGCGACACGGTCAAGGGCTCGCGCTTCACCTACGCCGTCGGCACCCTGGCGCTGTGGTCGGCGAAAGAAGGTTACGTCGATGCCAAGGGCAAAGTGCTGAGCGACAACCAGTATCAGCATCTGTCCATCGCCAACCCGAAAGCGGCGCCTTACGGTCTGGCCGCTACTCAGGTGCTGGCCAAGCGGGGCCTGACCGACAAGGTCAAAACCAAGATCGTTGAAGGCCAGAACATCACCCAGGCCTACCAGTTCGTCTCCACCGGCAACGCCGAACTTGGTTTTGTGGCCTTGTCGCAGATCTACAAAGACGGCAAAGTCACCGGCGGCTCGGCCTGGATCGTTCCGGCCGACATGCACGACCCGATCAAACAAGATGCGGTGATCCTCAACAAAGGCAAGGACAACCCGGCCGCCAAGGCGCTGGTTGACTACCTCAAAGGCCCAAAAGCCGCCGCAGTCATCAAATCCTACGGTTACCAACTCTAAATGACGCTATCGAGTGCCGACTTTTCCGCCATCTGGCTGACCCTGAAACTGGCGTCGCTGACGACGGTTATCCTGCTGGTCATCGGCACTCCGATTGCGTTATGGCTGTCGCGCACTCGCTCGTGGTTGCGCGGCCCGGTCGGGGCGATCGTCGCCTTGCCCCTGGTGCTGCCGCCGACAGTGATTGGCTTCTATCTGTTGCTGGCGCTCGGCCCTAACGGGTTTATCGGCCACTTCACCCAATCACTGGGGCTCGGCACACTCACTTTCAGTTTTGCAGGGCTGGTGATCGGCTCAGTGCTTTACTCGATGCCGTTCGTGGTCCAGCCACTGCAAAATGCTTTTTCCGCCATTGGCACTCGCCCATTGGAGGTGGCCGCGACCTTACGCGCCAATCCCTGGGACACGTTTTTCAGCGTGATCCTGCCGCTGGCCCGCCCCGGTTTCATCACCGCTGCCATTCTCGGTTTCGCCCACACCGTGGGTGAATTCGGCGTGGTACTGATGATCGGTGGCAATATTCCCGACAAGACCCGCGTGGTCTCGGTGCAGATCTACGATCACGTCGAAGCCATGGAATACGCCCAGGCCCATTGGCTGGCCGGGGCGATGCTGGTGTTCTCCTTTGTTGTGTTGCTGGCGCTCTACTCCAGCCGTAAAACCAAAGCGGGCTGGAGCTGATCGATGATTCATACGCGTCTGAAACTGAGGTATTCAGGGTTCGCCCTGGAGGTGGATCTGCAATTGCCCGGCCGCGGCGTCACTGCACTTTACGGTCATTCCGGTTCGGGCAAGACCACCTGCCTGCGTTGCATCGCCGGCCTGGAGAAGGCCGAGCAGGGTTTCATCCAGGTCAACGATGAAGTCTGGCAGGACAGCGACAAGAAGATTTTCGTACCGCCACACAAACGTGCGCTGGGTTACGTCTTCCAGGAAGCCAGCCTGTTTCCCCATCTGGCGGTGCTGGCCAACCTGGAGTTCGGCCTCAAGCGCATTCCTCGTCAACAGCGCCGGGTTGATATGGCTCACGCGACCGAACTGCTCGGGATCGGCCATCTGCTGGATCGTCATCCGCAGCACCTTTCCGGCGGAGAACGCCAACGAGTCGGCATCGCCCGCGCCTTGCTTACCAGCCCGAAACTGCTGCTGATGGACGAGCCGCTGGCGGCATTGGATAGTCAGCGCAAAAACGAAATTCTGCCTTACCTGCAACGACTGCACGATGAGCTGGACATCCCGGTGCTGTATGTCAGCCACTCACAGGATGAAGTCGCGCGACTGGCCGATCACATCGTCTTGCTGAGTGCAGGCAAGGCGCTGGCCAGCGGCGCTATTGGCGAAACGCTGGCCCGTCTCGACCTGCCCTTGGCGCTGGGCGACGACGCCGGCGTGGTAATCGAGGGGCACGTCAGTGCCTATGACCCCGACTATCAGTTGCTGACCCTGCAACTGCCGAACACGACCCTGAACATTCGGGTGGCTCACTCACCGATGACCCTGGGCCAGGCGCTGCGCTGCAAGGTTCAGGCGCGGGATGTCAGCCTGAGCCTGCAAAGCGTCGAGCACAGCAGCATCCTCAATCGCCTGCCGGTCACCGTGATCAGTGAAATGGGCGCGGACAACGCCGCCCACGTGCTGATCCGTCTGGACGCTGGCGGCACACCGCTGCTGGCGCGGATCACCCGCTACTCCCGGGACCAATTGGGCGTGCACCCCGGCCAACAACTCTGGGCACAGATCAAGGCGGTGGCGGTGCTGGCATAAATCCGCTGGCACGACTGCAACAGCGTGCGGTCAATGGCTGTAACGGCCCCTGATCCGTCGCCAAGGACTACCGCCATGCCCGATATCGCGCTGCCCGATGCGCTGCCATCCGACCTGCATTACGTCGATGACACCCAGCCCGGCATCACCCGCAAGAAACTGCGCGACAAGTTCTGCTACTTCGACCCTGCGGGTCAGCGCATCACCGATCAAGATGAGATCAAACGCATCAACGCCCTCGCCGTACCCCCGGCCTACACCGATGTGTGGATCTGCGCAGACCCGCGCGGCCATCTGCAAGCTACCGGTCGTGATGCCAGAGGTCGAAAGCAATACCGTTATCACCCACGCTGGCGAGAAGTGCGCGATGCCGACAAGTACTCACGCTTGCGGGACTTTGGGCTGGCGCTGCCGAAACTGCGCAAACAGCTTGAAGCACTGCTGGCGGCTCCCGGCTTCAGTCGCGACAAGGTCATGGCCACGGTCATCACCTTGCTCGATGCGACGCTGATCCGGGTCGGCAACACCCAGTACGCTCGGGACAACCGTTCCTACGGCCTGACCACCCTGCGCAACCGTCACGTCGAGGTCAACGGCAATGCGATCCTGTTCCAGTTCCGCGGCAAGAGCGGCGTAGAGCATCAAATCACCGTGAAAGACCGGCGCCTGGCGCGGATTATCAAACGCTGCCTGGAAATTCCCGGACAAAACCTGTTTCAGTACCTGGATGAAAACGGTGAGCGACATACCGTCAGTTCCTCCGACGTCAACGCCTACCTGCAAACACTCACCGGTGCCGACTTCACTGCCAAGGACTACCGCACCTGGGCCGGCAGCGCGTTGGCGTTGGCGGTTTTGCGGGACCTGCAGTGGGAGCCTGAGTCGGATGCAAAGCGCCATGTGGTGGAGATGGTCAAGAACGTCGCCAAACAACTGGGCAACACCCCGGCCGTCTGCCGCAAGTGCTACATCCACCCGGCGGTGCTCGATGGTTTTCTTTTGGGTGCGCTGGCTGAGCTGCCCAGACCGCGAGCTCGCAAAGGGCTCAGGGCAGAGGAAGTCGGGCTGGCGATGTTTTTGGAGATGAGGGTAACAATGGCTGAGGCGACGAACTGACCTGTCTATTTTTTGCACGATCGCAAATGGCTTCTATAGTTGTTGTGAACCTGAATTAGCTGCGGTGACGCCATGGAAGACATTTTCGTTGTGAAGCGTTGCAACAAGATCATCATCTATGGCCGCCGAGCCGGAGATACTAACCATCCACCACCCGATGCCGCCGTCTGGTATCGCATCGCCGATACTCGAACCCGTGGCTTCATCGGTGACGGTTTCGACCATGAAGAAGACGCCCGGCGTGAATGCCGGCAGCTGAATGCCAGGTCGCAAGTGACGGTCCGAGAAGGCTGATGCTACCTGCCTTTCACGGGTCTATACTGAAAAAAGCTGAAGGATTAGCGACCCCATCGGCAGACAGCTCGCTCCCCGCGGGCTTTTTGCTGCCAGTTACAGGTTTCTTGAACGGAGGTGTTTGCCATGTCCGAAAAAGAGTCCATCACCACTCTGCTCACCCTGCTCGACTCCCGTCAGGCTCGCCTGGCAGCGGCATGCAAGGAAATCGCCGACTGGGTCGATCATCAAGGCGGGCACCCGACGGCCCTCAGAATCCGTGATCGTCTGAACGACATCGAGAAGGACACGCCACTGATTCGCAATACGCTGTCGTCGCTCAAACCTGTCGACCCACCCCTGCCGCGGTTCAGATGATTCGATCTGGACATCCTCAAGGACACGGCCTGATTCAGGACGCATGAACGGCGACCTTATCGTCACCGGGTGCGTCCTTGCCTGAGCGCTTCCTGCTACATCCCCAACCCAGCCTGGCGCTGGGCTTTTTTATGGCTGCGCAGTCTGTTTCACACTGCGTTCACATCTCAGGCTCTAGATTGACCGGGCTCCTTTGAAGAATCCCCCTGGCCCGCCCGCATGCGGGCCTTTTTTTTGCCCATCACGCTGGTAACGAACGTCACCGTACGCTGGAGGTCAAACGATTACACGTCACGAAGGAGGCGTCTGATGGTTACTCACTTCAAAGTCGGCGGGCATCTGGCCTGCGGTCACAAAGGCAGCAAGCTCGTTTCAACCAGCGAACTTACCCGGGTGAAATGCAGAAGCTGCCGCAACACCGACGCGTTCAAGGATGCGCGCAAAGACCAGCGCAACGCTGCACGCCGCGCCGCACGCAAAGCCAAAGTTACGCATACAGCCAATGACTGGCGCGCGGCTTGGGTCGAACGGCTCACCGCCATGGAAGGACTGCAACGATTGCCTCGTGGTTTCACCGGTCAGCCTTTCGTTTAGCTGACAGCATCAGCGGCTGAATCGAACTCACTCGATCCGGCCGCTGGCGCCATGATTTCCAGCAACGACATGCGCTTGAAGGCTTCGACCAGACCACGCCCCTCCTCGGGTGTACATGAGATGGCCAGCCGCATGGTCGCCTCCCCCAGATGCCAGATCAGAAACGCAGATTCCCGAACCCGCAACGCATCGCTGTCGGGGAATACCCGAAGCATCGCGTCGGCCAACAACCCGCCCGAAATACGACTCTCCTGTAGTTCCAACTCCATGAGCTGTTTGTCTGCCTGCATCCCGAACCAGATATCACGCATCGCCGGTGTAGCAAAAACGATCTCGTAATACTGATCGAGCAGCGCCGAATAGGCTGCTTGCAAGCCTTGCGCGTCCTCGACTGCACCCAACGCCTCTTCGATACAGCGACGGCTTTCGGCGTTATAGCGCTCGGCCAGCATCCGAATCACCGAACTCTTGTCGGGAAAGTATTGATAAAGCGATCCGATCGATATCTCTGAACGCTCGGCAATTTCACTCATTTTTAATTGATCGCTGCCCTTGGTCGCGATCAGTTGAGTCGCAACGGCCAGAATTCGCTCCTGACGCTCTCGACTGCGTTGTTGTGTGGGGTTGCGCCGAGTCGGCTCTGAAACAAGGGGCTCGAGCACCTCAGGAATTTTCTTGGGCATGGGTGCACTTCCCGCACAACTGATCGACCTGGTGCTGTATCTCTTCACTACCGTGCTTGATGGCCGCAATACACCAGTTGCCAATGGCGTGCAGCGTGCGCTGGGTCGGCCGGCGCGGGACTTTTCCGACTATGTTCGGCGCACGGCTGCTTCTGGCGTCTGGGCAAATGAGGGATGAAATCGAAGCAGCGTGCGCTTTCGATTGGGGTAACGGGTGTGTGTTAGTTAGAAGCCCCTGGCACCCTGCCATTTTTTGGCGGCAAACAGATTTCTCGACTAGGGTTCTATCGAATCGAAATGGCGCCGGCTGCGTTGGCGGGCCTTGATCAAGGAGGAGACAGATGACACCTATTCGTATTGCTGAGAAAACCTATCGCACCTGGTCCAGCCCAATCTTGCTTGAACTCAAGGAGAGAGAGGACCAGCTAGACGCTGCAGCCCGCCAGGCCCTTCAAAATGTCTTGGTCGAGAGAAGGCTTGTCAATACCGGCAACCCTTCTGGCGAAGATCGACGCAGCGCCAATCCAGGGGCTAGCGGCCGGGATCAATAACTGCCGCGGGCTAAAAAACAGCAAGTCAGAAACAAAAAGGGTTTGCATCAGCTTTCGCTCGCAAACCCTTGGTTTCAGATGGCACCACAACGACAAACACCGGATCAATTCTTGGGGGAGGACTTGGACGAGCGATAAAAGAACCATAAACGATTGACCAGGATGAAGAGCACTACCGGGCCAGCCATAACCGCCAATCCTTCAAAAAAGCCTTCAACGATCCCGGAATTCTCAAGCCTTGTCCCGACCATGATGGACAAGAAGGTCACAACAACCAGCCAAATCGCAGCTTTACCCCGGATGACGAAAGAGTCTTTCATAGCGTTATCTCAAATCCTTTTGAATCACCAGAAACAAACAAGGGTTTGCATTAGCTTTCGCCCGCAAACCCTTGATTTTAAATGGTGCCCGAAGCCGGAATCGAACCGGCACGCCCTTACGAGCGGGGGATTTTAAGTCCCATGCGTCTACCAATTTCGCCATTCGGGCGGTAGCGCGGTGGAGCCGTCTGAAGACTGTCAAATAACGATCTGGCAGTTCTGACGCCTGTGCAGCAGAGGGGGAAATATATACATCCCGCTCCGGTGAAGCAAGTTCGCGACTGCCCTTTTCAAGACTAAATCTTGCAGGACAGTGAAAATAAAAAAGCTCCGTAAATCATAGATCTACGGAGCTCGTTTAAAGTGGAGGCCGAGGTCGGAATCGAACCGGCGTAGGTGGATTTGCAATCCACTGCATAACCATTTTGCTACTCGGCCTCAAACATCTGATGTCATGTAGCACAACATCAAACGCGTACAAACTTGGAGTAAGATTCGTGATCTAACTCCTTGAAAACATTGAGCTTTTTCAGCGGTCAGTGCTTTCGATGGCGTGAATTATGTACTGATTTCCCGAGGCTGGCAACCCCTTGATTTCAAAAAAAATTCCGTCAGGTGGTTTCTATGTTTAAAGGAGTTGCTCAGCCCTTCACGCCGGGATCGTCCGTCACGTCCTCTACCGCGATCAACGGTTCAATGCCCCAGTCGCCATGCAGATACCAATCGTCTCCGATCATTTCGGCTGGATGCATTGTCCTGTCGGAGCCATTGCCGCACGCCAGGGAATTGGCTGGACAGTATCTGTCGCAGCCCCAGCAAATGCGCTCGGGATGTTTGGGGCTGATGGGAAAATTCTTGGCCATGTCGATCCCCGGTTCGCCTCTAGGATGTACCTCCAACCTACATCGCTCGGGCAAAAATGCCCTTGATACGGATCAAGGACTGAAATCAAAAGCGCTCCCTCAATGGCAGTCTTGCGGCTAAGCTTTGTCCTGCCGGGAAATCGGCTACGTCATAGCGTTTTCCGGTCCTTGGGCAGCCACCTAAAAACACCTGGAGAAGCTTCTTATGCCTGGTAAAAAACCATCTACCGGAGACCAAAGCCCTGTCCGATTGTCGACTTGGGATGATGAAGGCGCGCAAAACTCACTCGATGCAGAAGCATTTTCCTCTCCCCCCGAATTGACCAATGCAGAACTGGTCCACCTTCGTGTCCGGGTGATTGCCCTGGAAAACCTGGTCATCGCGTTACTGACACAAGGCTCGGATCATCAGTTAGCCGTCGCTCGCGAAATGGCCGCCTACATTTCACCCAGACCCGGCTTCACCCAGCATCCTCTGACGATTCACGCGGCTGCGCAGATGAGCGACAGCGTCGACCGCGCCGAGCGGTTTCGAAAGCGTTCCCAGTCATAGGCTTAATCGCTGCAAACTTGATAACAATCATTATTACTCGCAAGAAAGCTTCCTACACTCGGGCTCCTACTCGTTAGTGCCCAGGAAGACATCATGCGTACGACCTTTTCGCTGTCCCTCGCCCTGCTCTTGCTCACACCGTTGGCTCAGGCCAAGGAATACCCGATCGGGGAACCTCAACTGTGTCCGGGGCTGGAAGTCGGGGCGGTGTATTTGCAGCCGATCGAGATGGCACCTGCCGGCATGATGCGGGCCACTGCAGATTCCGATGTGCATCTGGAAGCCGACATTCGTGCCACGGCGGACAATCGACAGGGCTTTCAGGAAGGCAGTTTCGTGCCTTACCTCAATGTCTCGTTCAACCTGAAAAAACAGGGCAACGAGAACGAACTCAAAGGCGATTTCCACGCCATGGTCGCCAATGACGGCCCGCACTATGGCGACAATGTAAAGCTGCTCGGTCCAGGCAAATATCAGCTGACCTTCACCGTCCTGCCACCCGGCGGTCATGGCTCCCTTGGCCGCCATACCGATAAGGAAACCGGTGTGGCTCCCTGGTTTGAACGCTGCGAATTGCACTACGAATTCATCTACGCCGGCATCGGTAAAAAAGGCGGCTATTGAATGAAGCGCCTGCAGATTGCCTGGCTGATGCTTGCCGGAGCAGTTGCGCCGTTCACGGCCTATGCCGAATTACCGAGCTATGAACTCAACCTGCGCGATGGTCACTTCACTCCGGCCCTGCTGGAGGTGCCGGCCGGACAGCGCTTCAAGATCATCCTGAAAAATATCGGTGAGGGGCCAGCCGAGTTCGAGAGCACACCGTTGCGGGTTGAAAAAGTACTGTCGCCGGGCGTGACGACTTTCGTGGTCATTCACCCGCTACGGCCCGGTCACTATCCCTTCTTCGACGAGTTCAATCCGCAATTGCCCGAGGGCGGCATCCTCGCGAAATAACCCGTTCCAACACGGAGTTTTCATGAATCAATCAATGTTTATCGTCTGGCGCGAAAGCGTCGAGGCGCTGCTGGTGATCGGCATCCTTCAGGCCTGGGTCAGCCAGCAGCATCAGGGCGATCGACTGGCGAAGTACTTGTGGGCAGGCGTCGTGCTGGGGTTGATGCTCTCGGGCCTGCTGGCGGTGTTGATTCTGTTTGCCGGTGAGGCCATGAGCGGCTCAGCCAGTGAATGGTTCCAGGCCGCACTCGCGCTGGTGGCCAGCCTGCTGATCGTGCAAATGGTCGGCTGGATGCACCGCCACGGGCGCACGCTCAAGCACGATTTGCAACGACACGCCGATAGCCACCTGGCCCGGCAAGGTGGCGCAGGTCTGTTACTGCTGGCCATGCTCGCCGTCAGCCGCGAAGGCAGTGAAACGGTGGTCTTTCTCTATGGCGCCGGTGCTCAGTTGCGAGGTCCGCAGCTCGGTTTGTTTGCCATCGGCGGCGCAATGGGACTGGTGCTGTCGGCGCTGACCATTGCCCTGCTGCACAGCAGTCGCCGGTTCATTTCGTGGCAGCGATTCTTTGCCATCAGTGAAGCTGTTTTGCTCGTACTCGGCGCGGCATTGCTGGTCAGCGGCACCGAGCGAATCGGCGGCCAATTACTCGCGATGGATTTACCGGAGGTGATGTACAGCCTCGTTGGTGATGCGCTTTGGGACAGCAGTTCCGTGCTCAGCGACAGCCATGGATTGGGCGGTTTTCTCGCGGGTTTTGCCGGTTATCGCGCGACACCCAGCGGCATGACGTTACTGGTGCTAGCCGGATATTGGCTGGCCGTCGGCGGTTGGCTGCGTCAACGGGCTGCGGAAAAAGTCCCATGCCTGAGCTGAGTCGCCACAATCGATGGCTGCAGCGCTTGGGCGACGGCATGCGTCGTCACGCGCCTGTCATTCGTGCCGTGCAATGGGCCGCTGTACTGTTCTATGCATTGCTGTTGGTGGTACCGGCAGCGTTGCCGCTGCCGGACAGCCAGGCACGGATGCTCGATAACCTGACCCTGTTGGCGCAGTTTTTGTTCTGGGGCATTTGGTGGCCGTTCGTGCTGCTGTCGATCGCGCTGTTCGGCCGACTCTGGTGTGGCGTTCTCTGTCCGGAAGGTTCACTCAGCGAATGGGCCAGCCATTACGGCAAAGGTTTGGGTGTACCGCGCTGGTTGCGCTGGGGCGGCTGGCCAACCCTGGCGTTCTGCCTGACGACCCTCTACGGCCAGTTGATCAGCGTCTACGACTACGCCCAGGCGGCACTGTTGATTCTGGGCGGCTCGACCGTCGCCGCGGTCGGCGTCGGGTTGCTGTTCGCCCGGGGCAAGCGCGTCTGGTGCCGTTACCTGTGCCCGGTCAGCGGCGTCTTCTCCCTGCTCGCCCGTCTGGCGCCCGTGCATTTCCAGGTAAACGAACAACGCTGGATGGAAAATGCCGCGCCGCGCCTGCCGCCGCCCAACTGCGCGCCCTTGCTCGATATCCGCCGTATGAAAGGCGCCAGTGACTGCCACGCCTGCGGACGCTGCAGCGGCCAACGCGGCGCTGTTCAGCTGATCGCCCGCTCCAGCAACCAAGAGATTCTTCACGCGACAGCGCAGACGCTTTCACCATGGGACGCGCGTCTGTTGCTGTTCGGTGTGATCGGCCTGGCCATGGGCGCCTTCCAGTGGACGGTCAGCCCTTGGTTCGTCGTCCTCAAACAAACCCTCGCCCAATGGCTGGTCGAGCACGACCAACTCTGGGCCCTGCAGGACAACGCCCCTTGGTGGCTGCTCACCCATTACCCGCAGCTCAACGACAGCTTCAGCTGGCTCGACGGTTTCAGCATCGTCGTTTATCTGAGTTTGAGCTCGATGGTGTTGGGCACGGCGTTGATGATCCTTCTGCGCCTGACGGCTCGACTGGCGCAAGATCCTGCACTGTATTGGCCCCTGGCGCTGACACTCACGCCCCTGGGTGGTGCCGGATTGTTTCTCGGGCTGTCGGCCACAACGGTGAAACTGCTGCGCTACGAAGGTCTGCTGCTGGAGTGGGTACAACCGGCCAGGGCCTGTCTGTTATTGGCCGCGATGGGTTGGAGTTTGCTGCTGGGTTGGAAACGTCTGAACCGCGAAGGTCTTTCCCTTGTGCGGCGCGTGTCTGGCCGCGCGTGCCTTTTGCTGGCAATCGGGTGGGTGGGGTTTGGCTGGTGGTTGCAATTCTGGGGCTGGGCTTGAGCACCGATACAACCACCAACCCCGAGAAACCTAGACCTTAAAACGTGCCACTGTCTGGTGCAGTGCCCCGGCCATCTGCGCCAAATCGTGACCTGCGGTGTGAGTATGTTGGGCCCCCAACAAAACCTGCTCGGACAAGTTGCGAATCCCCATCAGATTGCGATCCACCTCTCGCGCCACCAATGCCTGCTCCTCCGTGGCGCTGGCGATCATCATGTTGCGCTCGTTGATCTGTGAGATCGACCGGGTGATCTCATCCAATGCATCGCCCGACCGTTGCGCCACTTCCAGGGTGGCCCGAACCAGGTTGCTGCTGCTTTGCATGGCCGTCACCGCATGCCCGGTATCGAGGCGAATGTTGCCAATCATCTGCTCAATTTCCTGGGTGGACTCCTGAGTGCGATGCGCCAAGGCGCGCACTTCATCGGCGACCACGGCAAAACCGCGTCCGGCATCGCCGGCACGCGCCGCTTCAATGGCCGCGTTGAGGGCCAGCAAATTGGTCTGCTCGGCGATGCTGCGAATCACGTCCAGCACCTTGCTGATGTCCTGCACCCGGCCCGCCAGTTGCTCGATGCGCTGTGAGGTGTCGGTGACGCCATCGGCCAGTGCGCCGATTGAAACCACGGTTTCCTGAACCTGTTCACGCCCGCGCTGCGCGGTTTGCTCGGACTGCCGCGAGGCCTCGGAGGTGCTCACCGCATTGCGCGCCACTTCATCGACCGCCGCGGTCATCTGGTTCACAGCGGTGGCCGCCTGCTCGATCTCCAACCCCTGCAATTGAAGGTTACTGCTGGTCTGGCTGCTGACCGCACTCAGTTCTTCGGAGGAACTGGCCACCTGGTCCACCGAAGTCGCGATGTGCTTGACCATGGCATTCAGACTTTGCTGCATCTGATGCATGTTCATCATCACGCTGCCGCCGACACTTGAGTTCACGGGCACCTGAATCGTCAGGTCGCCTTGAGCGATCTGACTCAAAAACCGTGCGGCATCATCCGGCTCGCCGCCCAATGGACGGGTCACACTGCGCGTGACGATCACCGCCGCGGCAATGACCAGCGCCACGCAGAACACAAACAACCCGAGCATATTGCGCCGGGCATCGCTGTACAGTTCCTGCGCCGCCTGTTCTCGATCGGCGAATATTTTGCCTTGCAGCACCATCAACTGATCCAGCCTGCTATAAACCTCGCGTTCGGCCGGCACGACCTTTTGTTTCAGCTGTGCCATGGCGTCGTCGAAGGCACCTTGCCGGATCAACACCTGCACTTGAGTGAACGCCGCCACGTAGGCTTCGCGATTCTTCTTCAGCGCGGCATAAGCGGTTTTTCCCTCTGGCAAATAGAACAACGGCTCAAGCGTTTCGAGTGCCTGAGTGATCCGTTTCTTGGTGGCGTCGATTGACTGCTGCACCTGCTGATTGTCTTTATCGATCAGTAAATCCCGGGTGTTCCTGGCGTTATCACGCACGCCGGTGGCGATGACCATGATCGGATCGATCTTCGGCCAGTCCTGCTTGACGATTACTACCGCCTGCTCCTTGAGCGTTGCCAAATCGTGCAACGCGTAAAACGCCATGCCCATCAATGCCAGCGGCGCGATTGCAAAACCGATGACGATACGTTGTGCCGTACTTAATTTGGCCATATCAAATGCTCCCCGTTTGATAGCTGCCGATTGGCAGCGCATTTGAAAACCTAATGGTGGATCTCGCCGTTAAACCTCAGCCTCGGTTACCCCCGTAACACGAAGGCTGGAAACAACTCGCGCATGGCCTCCCACAGCTCAGGTAGCAAGGCTTGTGCCGAAACACTTGGCAACAGCGGATCGAACATCCGCTCGGTGCGAACCATCTGCACGGCGAAGCGTTTGACGCCGAGTTCGCTCAAGCGCTTGGCGAGGATCAGCAGACGCGCCGGCTCGAACAGATGCCAATGCACCGTGGTGCGACATTCGTAGTCGACACCGCTGGCCAGCAGATGCTCAAGGCTGCGCCAGTTAGCGGTTCCGCTGCCCTCGACCCGGGTGATCGCCTGGCAATCTTCGGGTAACGCCTTGACATCGAAACCGACCCAATCGGCCCCGGTCAGAGCCTTGGCGAACGCGGCGGGTTTGATGCCGGCGCTGTGCAAACCGATGCGAAATCCCATCGCCCGCACCTCATCCATGGCGCCGAGCAAACCGTCTTGCAAGGTGGGCTCGCCGCCACTGAACACCACGGCATCGAGCAGGTCCTGACGCCGTTGCAGAAACGCCAACACCCGGCGCCAATCCACTTCGTCTGTGCCACGAGGCGGGATCAACTGCGGGTTATGGCAGTAACGACAACGCCAGGCGCAACCCTGGCAAAACAACACGCAGGCGAGCTGTCCCGGATAGTCGATAGTGGTCAGGGGCACCATGCCCCCGACCCGAAGCGTTCGACTCATTGGCGCCCGGCCAGCGCCGCGCTTTCAGTGAAGTGCACCCGCTCGCGGTGCTCCGACTGTTTGCCCGGATTGAACGCCGACACAGGGCGGTGATAGCCCATTACCCGAGTCCAGACTTCGCAGCGTTGACGTTGAGCCAGGGGTAATGTTTGCGATGCATTCATGGTGAAGCTCCTTGCAGTTGAGTGGATCGAAATCAATGAACGGTGCCGAGTTTCTGTTCTTGCAGCAGCAGTGCTTCGTCGCACTTGGGGCAGAACTCATGCTCGCCATCGAGGTAGCCGTGCACCGGGCAGATGGAGAACGTCGGGGTCACGGTCAGGTACGGCAGGCGGAAGCGACCAAGGGCTTTGCGCACCAGTTGCTTGCAGGCCTCGGTCGAAGAAATTCGCTCGGCCATGTACAGGTGCAAGACCGTGCCGCCGGTGTATTTGCATTGCAGCTCGTCTTGAAGTTCCAGGGCTTCGAAGGGGTCTTCGGTGTAGCCCACGGGCAGTTGCGAGGAGTTGGTGTAATACGGCGCTTGCACGCTGCCGGCCTGGAGAATGTCGGGGTAGCGCTTGAGGTCTTCCTTGGCGAAGCGGTAGGTCGTGCCCTCGGCCGGCGTCGCTTCCAGGTTGTACATGTGGCCGGTTTCTTCCTGGAATCGCAGCAACGTGGCACGCACATGATCGAGCATCTTCAGGGCAAACTGCCGGCCGTGCTCAGTGTGCATGCCCTCCTCGTCGCCGGTGAAATTGCGCAGCATTTCATGCATGCCGTTGAGGCCGATGGTCGAGAAGTGGTTACGCAGGGTGCCGAGGTAGCGCTTGGTGTACGGGTACAAACCGGCATCCATGTGGTGCTGAATGACTTTGCGCTTGACCTCCAGACTTTCCATCGCCAGTTCCATCAGCGTGTCCAGGCGCTGCAGCAAACCGCTGGTATCACCCTTGAACACATAGCCCAACCGCGCGCAATTGATGGTGACGACGCCGAGAGATCCAGTCTGCTCTGCCGAGCCGAACAAGCCGCCGCCACGCTTGAGCAACTCGCGGACATCCAGCTGCAAACGGCAGCACATCGAGCGCACCTGATTGGGTTGCAGGTCCGAATTTAGAAAGTTCTGGAAGTACGGCAAGCCGTAACGCGCAGTCATCTCGAACAGGCGGTCGGCGTTTTCACTGTCCCACGGAAAGTCGTGGGTGATGTTGTAGGTCGGGATCGGAAAGGTGAACACCCGCCCTTTCGCATCGCCGGCCTGCATCACCTCGATGTAAGCGCGGTTGAGCAGCTCCATTTCGACTTGCAGGTCGCCATAGGCAAACGGCATTTCCTCACCGCCGATGACGGGTATCTGCTCCCGCAAATCCTGCGGGCACACCCAGTCGAAGGTCAGGTTGGTAAACGGCGTCTGGGTGCCCCAGCGCGAGGGCACGTTGAGGTTGTAGATGAACTCCTGGATCGCCTGGCGCACCTCTTGAAAACTCAGCTGATCCTTGCGCACATAGGGCGCCAGGTAGGTGTCGAACGAGCTGAACGCCTGGGCGCCGGCCCATTCGTTTTGCAGGGTGCCGAGGAAATTCACCATCTGCCCCAGGGCACTGCTCAAGTGCTTCGGCGGACCGGCTTCGACACGCCCCGGCACACCGTTGAGCCCTTCGTGCAACAGGGTGCGCAGCGACCAGCCAGCGCAGTAACCGGCCAGCATGTCCAGGTCGTGCACATGCAAATCCGCCTCGCGGTGAGCTTGGCCGATGGCCTCGCTGTACACCTCGTCCAGCCAGTAGTTGGCGGTCACCTTGCCCGACACGTTCAACACCAGACCGCCCAGGGAGTAACCCTGATTGGCGTTGGCCTGGACCCGCCAGTCTTCACGATTCAGGTATTCGTTCATCGAGGTTGCGACTTCGACCATGGTCCGCCGGTCGCGGCGCAAGCGCCCGTGCTGTTCGCGGTAGACGATGTAGGCC
Source organism: Pseudomonas sp. PMCC200344 (assembly GCF_030053095.1). Lineage (NCBI taxonomy): Bacteria > Pseudomonadati > Pseudomonadota > Gammaproteobacteria > Pseudomonadales > Pseudomonadaceae > Pseudomonas > Pseudomonas sp. PMCC200344. The sequence continues at coordinate 3,412,541 of NZ_CP125618.1, forward strand.
CGCATGGCGAGGAAAAAACCGGCGTCCATCAACACCCGTTCAACACGGTCCTGGATTTGCTCGACATGGAGTCTTGGCAATCCTTCGAGCCTGGCCAATACCGCGTGAAGCAAGCCTTCAACCTCAACCTCGCCGTACTCCCCCGTCGCCTTGCCGGCAGCGATCAATGCCTGACGGATTTTGTCGGCATCGAAGGCGACCTGACTGCCATCGCGTTTGTGCAAGCGGTTACATCCTACTGCGATCAGCGTGCTCTGCATTTGGCCTCCAGACACTACATATAGATGTTTAATTAATAATCAACACAACATGCGGTAAGGCTACGGACAAAGTGCTGATCTGCAATTGATCGATATCAAGATTTTCCGGCAAAAAAAAACGCCCGAAGACGGCAAAGGAAAACTGTTGGTAAGCCGGGGGGAAACACTCTGATCTGAAATCCACCCCTCACCCTAACCCTCCCGAAACGTCGGACCGCCCCAGAGGGGCGAGGGGACTGACCGAGTTGGTTTTAGAGTTACATCGACCTGAGTGCAGTGGTCTAATTTCCCCGGACACCCCGATAGGTGGAAAATGCACCTATTGAGGAGTTCTCCATGACCGACAAACGTAAAGTATTCGACGACAGCTTCAAGCTGGAAGTTGTAAAGATGATCAAGGACCAGGGCCTGAGTGTTTCACAGGTTTGTCGTGATCTTGATATTGGTGATACGGCCGTTCGACGCTGGGTACAACAGTATGAGGCCGAGAAGTTGGGACAAGCCGGGATCGGCAAGCCGTTGACCTCTGAGCAACAGCGTATTCGTCAGTTGGAGCAAGAAAACCGTCAACTCAAGATGGATAACGATGTATTAAAAAAAGCCACCGCCTTCTTTGCCCGCGAGCTGAAGTAACGTACCGCTTGGTTCGGCAGCTGCAACAGAAGGCTTATTCGGTGGCGTATGTGTGTCGTTTGTTGGGGGTTAGTCGATCCGGCTTCTACGAGGCCAACAAGCGCGCTGAGGCTCCTGCATCGATCTGCCCCGTTGCTCTGCAACTCAAGGCGTCGTTTGCTGAAAGTGGCGGCTGCTATGGCAGTCGCCCATTGCGTAAAGCGTTACGTGCAAAGGGTATGGAAGTAGGCATTTACAAGATTCGCCGCATGATGCGCGTCAACGGCCTGCGTTCGGCCTGGAAGCGTAAATTTGTGCACACCACCGACAGCAAACATGACCTGCCGATTGCTGAAAATGTATTGAACCGCCAATTTGAACCCGAGGCGGCGAACAAGGCCTGGGTAGCAGACATTACCTACATCCGAACCCGCAGTGGCTGGCTGTATCTGGCTGTGGTGCTGGACTTGTTCTCACGCAAGGTAGTGGGCTGGTCAATGGCGCCGAACATGCCCGCTGAACTGGTGTGCAGTGCAATGCAGCTGGCGGTTGCTCAACGTCAACCGCCACCCGGCTTGATCGCCCACTCGGATCGCGGCAGCCAGTACGCGAGTGCGAGCTACAGAGCGCTGCTGGCAAGAAGTGACATGCAGCAAAGCATGAGCCGTAAAGGTAACTGCTGGGATAACGCAGTGATGGAGCGCTTCTTCCTGAGCTTGAAAATGGAGCGGGTATGGCGACGTGATTACGCCAACCATGGCGAGGCGATACGCGACATCACTGAGTACATCGTTGGGTTTTACAACAACGAACGGCTGCACTCGAAACTGGGATATCTGCCACCGACAGTTTATGAACGGGCGATGGCATCAAAATCACCTATCGAGGTGTCCGGAATTAGTTGACCACGACAGAGAGCCCGAGTCGAACTCAGGCTCGAAAAGCATGAAGATCGGCCCCCTTTCCCCCTCTCCCCTATGGGGAGAGGGCTGGGGTGAGGGGTGGATTTCGGAACAAGCACAGACCACCCGAATCAACCGCCACTCATGTTCATGAATCGCACAATCTGTACCTCTCCGTCGGGGCTGAAATCGTGGCGCAGCGGCTTACCGCGCAAGGCCTTCTGAACCGCGCTGATCACGGGTTGATCATCCAGCGGATAACGCCGCAGCAATCCTCTTAAATCCAGGGCATCGTCCTGCCCCAGACACAGCAACAGCTTCCCTTCAACAGTCATCCGCACCCGATTACAGCTGCCACAAAAGTTGTGGCTGTTGGGCGAAATGAAACCAATGCGTGTCTCGGGATGGCGTTCCAGACGCACATAGCGCGCCGGTCCACCGCTGTTTTCGGTACTGTCGAGCAACCGATGCTGGCTGGCGATCAGCGTCCGTACTTCCTCGCTGGAACAAAACGACTCGCCCCGGGAACGACCGACGTCGCCCAAAGGCATTTCCTCGATAAAACTGATATCGATGCGCTGATCGATGGCGTATTGCACCAAGCCCAGGACTTCATCGAAGTTGCGCCCTTTCATCACCACGCAGTTGAGCTTGATCCGCTCGAACCCCGCGTCCCGCGCCGCTTCAATGCCGTTGAGCACCTGGTCGAGGTCGCCGTTACGAGTGATCGCCCGAAACTTCTGCCCGTCCAGGCTATCGAGGCTGATGTTCATCCGCTTGACCCCGGCATCGACCAACGGCCGGGCCAGACGGCCCAGTTGCGAGCCGTTGCTGGTCATCACCAGTTCGCGCAAACCGGGCAAGGCGGCGATGTTGCGGCACAGTCCGACAATGCCGGGACGGATCAGCGGCTCGCCGCCAGTCAGACGGATTTTGCGTACACCCAGGCCAACGAACAGTGTCGCCAAACGCTGCAATTCCTCCAGCGTGAGCACCTGCTGTCGCGGCAGGAACGTCATGTTTTTCGCCATGCAATACACACAGCGAAAATCACAGCGGTCCGTCACCGACATCCGTAGATAATCGATCTGCCGCCCAAAACCATCCTGCATCACAGCGTTCATCACTTCTCCCGGTTTGCCTCGATGCTCACTGCACCAGCGGTGAGTCGGCGCCCTGCAAGTGAATGCCGCGAACATCCGCTGCACCGATCAGGGTTTGCAGGTATTGCACCAGGGCTTTTTGCCAGACGCCTTGCTGCAATTGCGTGCGGATCGCCGTCGACACCACTTCATAGGGCAACGGCATGCCTTCGATTCGCTGATCGACACTGATCACATGCCAGCCGTAGCGACTTTCCAGCGGTTTGCTGGCCAGGCCCGGGGCCAGGGTGAACAGCTGACGCTCCAGCTCGGGCACGGTCTGGCCCTTGCTGATCTGCCCCAATGAACCACCCTGGGCCTTCGACGGGCAGGCCGAATATTTCACGGCCAGCTCGGCGAAACTGCCGGGGAATTCATCCAACTGCTGCAGCAGGACTTCGGCCTGACCATGCGCCAGTTCGCGGGCCTCGACATCGTCCGGCGCACACTCGAGCAGGATGTGCCGCACCGCCAGCAACGGCGCGCTGTGGAAGCGTCCGCGATTGTTTTCGTAGTAACGAAGGCTGGTTTCCTCGTCGCACTGCGGCACTTTCACCTCACGTTCGAGCAACAAGCGCGTGGCCGCCTCTTCTTGGTTCTCACCGGCACCGATCTCCAGCGACACACCGAGCTCGGTGATGCGCTGCTGCAACAACTCGCGGATCACCAGCGCCCGGGCGGCCAGGTAGACCGCCTCCTCACGGCTTTCGGCCGGGTGATATTGCAGCTCCTGGGCCATCGCTTCCGCGGTGATTAACACCTCGTTGACGCTGATGATCGGCCACTCCTGTTCACTGCTGGCGATCAACTGCGCCGGGGCGTCATCGGCCACTGCGGGCTCAACCGGCAGGGCTTCAAACTGCGCCTGTGCGACCGGCGCGATGTCGAGAACGACCTCCGCTTTTTTTGAAGAACCGCAGCCACCGCTGCCCCCGTTACCGCCACCACATCCACATCCACCTGACATGATTGTCTCCTCAGTATTTCTGACGAACGATTTGATAACGACGCCCCAGGTACCATATCGGTGCGCTGATCATGTGTACGAGACGGGTGAAGGGGAACAGCACAAACAGGGTCAAACCGAGAAACACATGCAACTTGTAGATCAGCCCGACCGGCGCGATGGCCGCCGCGGCTTCCACCGGACGCAACAGCACGGTGTTCTGCGCCCAATCGGCGAGCATCACCATTACCGAGCCGTCCATGTGCCCGGTGGACGCGACGATGGTCAGCAGACCGAGCAGCAATTGCGCCAGCAGCACCAGCAGAATCAGGATGTCCGAAGGACTGGAGGTGGCACGAACCCGAGGGTCGCTGAGCCGCCGGTTAACCAGCATCAGCAGGCCGATCAGGCACAGCAGGCCGAAGAACCCGCCCGAGACCATCGCCAGCAACTGCTTGTTCTCAGTGCTGATCACGTGGTGATAAATCGACGCTGGGGTCAGCAGGCCGACAAAGTGTCCGGCCAGCACGAACAACACACCGATGTGGAAGAAGTTGCTCGCCACGCGCATGCCGCGCTGATTGAGCATCTGGCTGGAGCCCGCCTTCCAGGTGTACTGCGAGAGATCGAAGCGCGCCCAACTGCCAATCAGGCAAATCGCCAAGGCCACGTAGGGATAGACCCCGAACAACAACAGGTTCCATTTAGACATTGCCTACCTCCTTGGCTGGCACGGCGGCCAACCCTTCATGCTGAAAATCCACCCAATGCAACGGCACCGCGCTTTCTTCCCGAGCCTTGCCCGGTGCGCTTGGCAGTCCACTGCAACGGTCCTGCTGTTCGGCCTGGAGAAAGTCCACGGCCTCCTCTTCCCAGATCTTGTCGAGGGCTTCGAGGGAGTCATCGCGAGGTTCCGCCGCGACCTGCGCCCGCAAGTCGGCAACCGCCTGATGCGGCTCGGCCCCGGCAATTTGCAGCAGCGCCCGGAAGCAGCTGGCATAGGCGCTTTCGCGCTCTTCCAGACGTGCCGCGAGCAAGGCCAACAAGTGCGAAACATCCGCCAGGCCCTCGCGGGCCTCGATGTCTTCGCGGGTGGACAGGAACTCCAGGTACAGCGGGATGTAATCGGGCAGCTCTTTGACGCCGATGGCAAAACCGGCTTCTTCGTATTGCGCCATCATGTCGACCATCGCCTGGCCACGGTCGCGGGATTCGCCGTGCACATGCTCGAACAACAGCAGCGACAGCGAGCGCCCCCGACCGAACAGCGCACCGTAGTGCTCCTGCCCGTCCATCAGGTCATTGGCGCAGATCAGCTCGAGCAATTCGAACAACGCACCGCGCTGCGTCGGGCTGATTTCCCGTGACTGGATGATCGCTTGCTCCAGTTCGTCGCGACCGCTAATGAGTGTCTCGGTCGGGTAATCGAGCAGCAGCGAAATCACTTTGAGAATTTGCATGCTCATTCCTCCCACAACTGGACGGTTTTCAGGATGTCGCGGCGGTTGGCTTTCTTGGCGCCGAACATGTTGGTGTCGGAACTGCCGCTGCAACCGCTGCCGAAACTGAAGCCGCACCCGGAACGCTCGGCGAAGGCATCGCTCATGGCGTCTTCACGGTGGGCACTCGGCACCACGAAACGGTCTTCGTAGTTGGCGATCGCCAGGTAGCGATACATCTCCTCGACCTGGGCCACGCTCAGGCCGACATCCGCCAGCACTTGCAGGTCCTGAACGCCGTCGACTTGCTCGGAACGTTTGTAGGCGCGCATCGCCAGCAAGCGTTTAAGCGCACGCTTGACCGGTTTTTCATCGCCCGCCGTCAGCAGGTTGGCCAGGTACTTCAGTGGAATGCGCAGGCTGTCGACATCCGGGATCACCCCGTTCATACCCACGGTGCCGGCAGTGGCGGCGTTCTGGATCGGCGACAGCGGCGGTACGTACCAAACCATCGGCAAGGTGCGGTATTCCGGGTGCAGCGGCAGTGCGAGTTTCCAGTCCACGGCCATTTTGTAGACCGGTGAACGTTGGGCTGAATCGATCACCGACTGCGGTACCCCGTCTTCCAGTGCCTGACGAATCACCGCCGGATCATTCGGATCGAGGAAGATCTCCAGTTGTTTCTCGTACAGGTCCTGCTCATTGGCGGTGCTCGCCACTTCGCTGATCCGGTCGGCGTCATACAGCAGCACACCGAGGTAACGGATACGCCCGACGCAGGTTTCCGCGCAAACAGTCGGCATCCCGGCTTCGATACGCGGGTAGCAGAAGATGCATTTCTCGGACTTGCCGCTCTTCCAGTTGAAATAGATCTTCTTGTACGGGCAGCCACTGATGCACATCCGCCAGCCACGGCATTTCTCCTGGTCAATCAGGACGATGCCGTCTTCTTCACGCTTGTAGATCGCCCCGCTCGGGCAAGCCGCTGCGCACGTCGGGTTGAGGCAGTGCTCGCACAGGCGCGGCAAATACATCATGAAGGTGTTTTCGTACTCGCCGTAAATGTCCGCCTGGATCTTGTCGAAGTTCTTGTCCTTGCGGCGCTTGGCGAATTCGGTGCCGAGGATTTCTTCCCAGTTCGGGCCCCACTCGATTTTCTCCATGCGCTTGCCGGAGATCAGCGAACGCGGGCGCGCGGTGGGTTGATGCTCGCCCAGCGGCGCGGTGTGCAGGTGCTGGTAATCGAAGTCGAACGGTTCGTAGTAGTCGTCGAGGCTCGGCAGGTCCGGGTTGGCGAAAATGTTCGCCAACACGCGGAATTTACCGCCGATGCGCGGGTTGATCGTGCCGTTGGCATTGCGGATCCAGCCGCCCTTCCACTTGTCCTGGTTTTCCCATTCTTTCGGGTAGCCGATCCCGGGTTTCGATTCGACGTTGTTGAACCACGCGTATTCCATGCCTTCGCGGCTGGTCCAGACGTTTTTGCAGGTGATCGAACAGGTGTGGCAACCGATGCATTTGTCCAGGTTCAGAACCATGCCGATTTGTGAGCGAATCTTCATCTCAGTTCTCCTCAATATCGGTCGGCAGGGGACGCGGCAGATCATCGCCACTTGAACCATCGAGCCAGTCGACTTTGGACATTTTGCGCACCACGACAAACTCATCGCGGTTGCAACCGACGGTGCCGTAATAGTTGAAACCGTACGCCTGCTGGGCATAGCCGCCGATCATGTGGGTCGGTTTGAGCACGACGCGGGTGACCGAGTTGTGGTGGCCGCCACGGGTCTTGGTGGTTTCCGAACCGGGCACGTTCACGATCCGTTCCTGGGCGTGGTACATCATCACCATGCCGTCCTTGACCCGTTGGCTGACCACCGCTCGGGCGGTCAGTGCACCGTTGATGTTGAAGCACTCGATCCAGTCGTTGTCCTCGATACCGGCGCTTTTCGCGTCGTTCTCCGAGAGCCAGACAATCGGCCCGCCACGGCTGAGGGTGAGCATCAGCAGGTTGTCGCTGTAGGTGCTGTGGATGCCCCACTTCTGGTGCGGGGTGATCCAGTTCAGGACGATTTCCTTGTGGCCGTTGCTGCGCTTGCCTTTCACCCCTTCGATGGTGCGAGTGTTGACGGGCGGGCGATAACTCATCAGTTGCTCGCCGAACGCCTGCATCCACGGGTGATCCTGGTAGAACTGCTGGCGACCGGTGATGGTGCGCCATGGGATCCCTTCGTGAACGTTGGTGTAGCCGGCGTTGTAGCTGACGTGATCGTCTTCGAGACCTGACCAGGTCGGGCTGGAAATGATCTTGCGCGGCTGTGCCTGAATGTCGCGGAACCGAATCGCCTCGTGGGCCTTGGACAGCGCCAGGTGACTGTGGTCGATACCGGTGAATTCCGACAGCGCTGCCCAGGCCTTGACGGCGACCTGGCCGTTGGTTTCCGGTGCCAGGGACAGAATCACTTCAGCGGCGTCGATGGCCGTGTCGATTTTCGGACGGCCGTGACTGATGCCGGCATCGCCTTCTTTGTGATTGAGTTCACCGAGGAATTTCACTTCGTCTTCGGTGTTCCAGTTGATGCCTTTGCCGCCGTTGCCGTGTTTCTCCAGCAATGGCCCGAGGGACGAGAACTGCTTGTAGATGTTCGGGTAGTCACGCTCCACCACATGCAGGTTCGGCGCGTTCTTGCCCGGCTCCGGTGCCACACCAGCGCTTTTCCAGTCGGTGCCGCCAAACGGTTGGGCCAGTTCGCCGACGCTGTCGTGCATCAACGGGATGGTCACCAGATCCTTTTCAACGCCCAGATGCCCTTCGGACATGCTGGAAAACGCCTTGGCGATGCCTTTGTAGATTTCCCAGTCGGAGCGCGATTCCCAAGCCGGGTCGATGGCGGCCGACAACGGGTGAATGAACGGGTGCATGTCCGAGGTGTTCATGTCGTCTTTTTCGTACCAGGTTGCGGTCGGCAACACGATGTCGGAATAGACGCAGGTCGAAGACATGCGGAAGTCCAGCGTAGTGACCAGATCGAGCTTGCCGATGGCGCCCTCGTCCACCCATTCGGCTTCTTCGGGTTTGCAGTCGCCGACCTGGCCGATGTCTTCGTTCATCACCCCGTTTTTGGTGCCCAGCAGGTACTTGAGCATGTACTCGTGACCCTTGCCCGAGGAGCCCAGCAAGTTGGAACGCCAGATGAACATGTTGCGCGGGAAGTTGACCGGGCTGTCCGGCTGTTCGCAGGAGAAGCGCAGCGAACCGTCCTGCAGCGACTTGACCACGTAGTCTTTCGGGTCCATGCCGGCCGCAGCCGCGTCGCGGCAAATGTGCAAAGGGTTAGTGTTGAGCTGCGGTGCGCTGGGCAACCAGCCGGCGCGTTCGGCGCGGATGTTGTAGTCCAGCGCATGCTCGGGGAATTGTGATTTATCGGCCAGCGGCGAGAGCACGTCGTGCATGCTCATCTTCTCGTGGCGCCATTGCGAACTGTGGGCGTAGAAGAAGCTGGTGCCGTTCATTTGGCGAGGCGGACGATTCCAGTCCAGGCCGAACGCCAGGGGCAGCCAGCCGCATTGCGGACGGAGTTTTTCCTGACCGACGTAATGCGCCCAACCGCCACCGGTCTGACCGACACACCCGCAGAGCATGAGCATGTTGATCAGCCCGCGGTAGTTCATGTCCATGTGGTACCAGTGGTTCATCGCCGCGCCGACGATGATCATCGAGCGGCCCTTGGTCTTGTCGGCGTTGTCGGCGAACTCACGGGCAATCTGGATGGCTTTCTCACGGCTGACGCCGGTGATCTGCTCCTGCCACGCCGGGGTGCCGGGCACCGAGGCGTCGTCGTAATCCTTGGCGACGTTTTCGCCACCGAGGCCGCGATCAATGGCCAGGTTGGCGGCCGACAGGTCGAACACAGTGGCGACTTTGGCCACGCTGCCGTCCGCCAGCACCACGTTATGCACTGGCACGCGGCGGTATTGCACGGCATCGCCGGCCACGTGCTGGAAGTGCTCGTGGGACTCGCCGGCAAAATACGGGAACGCCACTTCGGCGACGTCATCGCCGATCAGGCTCAGTTTCAGATCGATCTCACGGCCTTCGCCGCCTTCACGAGGCAGGATGTTCCACTTGCCCTTCTCGCCCCAGCGATAACCGATGGAACCCTGAGGGGACACCAGTTCGCCGCTGACATCGAGGGCGATGGTTTTCCATTCCGGGTTGTTTTCCTGGCCGAGGTTGTCGGTCAGGTCGCTGGCGCGCAGGAAGCGGTCCGGCTGGTAACCGGCGCCTGGTGCCTTGTCGACCATTTGCTTGAGCAGCACCAGCACCGGCAAATCGGTGAAGCGCTTGGCGTAGTCGGTGAAATAGGCGCTCGGTTTGTCCAGGTGGAATTCTTTGAAGATCACATGGTTGAACGCCTGGGCCAGCGCCGCATCGGTGCCTTGTTTAGGGTTCAGCCACAGGTCGGTGAGTTTGGCGACTTCCGAGTAGTCCGGGGTGATCGCGACTGTCTTGGTGCCCTTGTAACGGACTTCGGTAAAGAAGTGCGCGTCGGGGGTACGGGTCTGCGGGACGTTGGAGCCCCAGGCGATGATGTAGTTGGAGTTGTACCAGTCGGCCGATTCTGGCACGTCGGTTTGCTCGCCCCAGACCATCGGCGAGGCCGGTGGCAAGTCGCAGTACCAGTCGTAGAAACTCAGGCAGGCGCCGCCGATCAGCGACAGGTAACGCGAGCCTGCGGCATAGCTGACCATCGACATGGCTGGAATCGGCGAGAAACCGACGATCCGGTCAGGGCCGTACTGTTTGATCGTATAGACGTTGGCGGCAGCGATGATCTCGTTGACTTCCTCCCAGTTGGAGCGAATGAAGCCACCCATGCCGCGCTTGCTTTTATAGGAGTCGGCCTTGGCTTTGTCCTCGACGATGCTGGCCCAGGCTTCGACCGGCGCCATGGTTTGCCGCGCATCGCGCCAGAGCTTGAGCAACGGCTTGCGGATTTTCGGGTACTTGAGCCGGTTGGCGCTGTAGATGTACCAGCTGTAACTGGCACCACGCGGGCAGCCACGGGGCTCATGGTTCGGCAGATCGTTACGGGTACGCGGGTAGTCGGTCTGCTGGGTTTCCCAGGTGATCAGGCCGTTCTTGACGTAGATTTTCCACGAACAGGAGCCGGTGCAGTTCACCCCGTGGGTGGAACGCACGATCTTGTCGTACTGCCAGCGCGAACGGTAAACGTTCTCCCAGTCGCGAGACTCTTTGCGGGTCTCGCCATGACCGTCGGAAAACTCGTTTTGCTTGCGATTGAAAAACCGCAATTGATCCAGTAAATGACTCACGGTGTAGTCCTCTCAGGCTTTGTCGCGGAGTCTGTGCCCCGCCCACGCAATGGTTGGATTCGGGCTCGACTCAGCAGGGTGTCGCGGCGCCTTTGCGCGCGTACCACCACCAGGTCACCACGATGCAGCTCAGGTAAAAGCCGACGAACATGTAGAAGGCCATCTCCGGGCCGCCGGTCTGGGCCATCGAAGTGCCGAAGGATTTGGGAATGAAGAACGCACCGAAGGCGCCCATGGCCGAACTGAAGCCCAGGACGGCGGCTGACTCTTTGCCGGCATTCTTCAGCGCTTGTTCGCGCACGGCGGGTGGTTTTCCGGCCGAGGCCTTTTCGTGCTGGGTGCGGAAGATCACCGGAATCATGCGGAAGGTGGAGCCGTTGCCGATGCCAGTGGTAATGAACAGCAACATGAACATGCCGAGATAGCCGTAGAAGTTGCCGGGTAAACCGTTCTGCGGCAGGAAGTGCATGACGCCGAAGACCATCACGATCATCGCCACGAAGTTCCACAAGGTCACTTTCGCGCCGCCGAGCTTGTCCGCCAGCCAGCCGCCCAATGGACGCACCAGCGCACCCACCAACGGGCCGAGGAAGGCGAATTTCAAGGCGATGACATCAGGGAAAGAGGTTTTGATCAGCAGCGGAAACGCGGCGGAGAAACCGATGAACGAACCGAAAGTCGCCAGGTACAACCAGCACATCAGCCAGTTGTGTTTGCGTTTGAAGATGACCGCCTGCTCGCTGAACGAAGCGCGGGCACTGGACAGGTCATTCATGCCGAACCAGGCCAGCACCGTCACCAGGACAATGAATGGCACCCAGATGAAACCAGCGTTCTGCAGCCACAACTGACCACCGTCCGGCATTGCTTGCGGCGAGCCGCCCATGAAGCCGAACACACCGAAGGTAATCACCAGCGGCACACAGAACTGCATCACCGAGACGCCCAGGTTCCCCAGCCCGGCGTTGAGGCCAAGGGCTGTGCCCTGCTGCGACTTGGGATAGAAGAAACTGATGTTGGACATGCTCGAGGCAAAGTTGCCGCCACCAAAACCGCAGAGCAAGGCAATCAACACGAACACGCTGTAGGAGGTGCTCGGGTCCTGCACGGCGAAGCCCATCCAGATCGAGGGCAACAACAGTGACGCGGTGCTCAGGGCCGTCCAGCGACGGCCACCGAAGATCGGCACCATAAAGGAATAGAAGACGCGCAAGGTCGCCCCGGACAGCCCCGGCAACGCCGCTAGCCAGAACAGCTGGTCAGTGGTGAAGGCGAAACCGATGGCGTTCAGACGCACGATCACCGTGCTCCAGACCATCCACACCGCAAAGGCCAGCAGCAGCGCAGGAATGGAAATCCACAAGTTGCGCGTGGCGGTCTGTTTGCCGCTACGTCCCCAGAATGCTGGGTCCTCGGGGCGCCAGTCATGAATGACCGGGCCTTTGTCAGGCTTTTGCAGAACGGACATGTTCTTCTCCTAGGGCAATGCTGGAAATCGGGGACGGGGTCAGCAGCGGCGCTTTACCCAGCACCGCGCTTTTGCGTATTTCGCTGAAGTACATCCAGGTGAGGGAGACCCAGACCACGCCGTACATCAACATGAAGCAGGAAGAGCGCACGCCGGTGAGGTCCACCAGGGCGCCGAACAAGATCGGCAGCACGAAACCGCCCAGGCCACCGGCGAGGCCGACGATGCCGGACACCGCGCCCATGTTTTTCGGGTAGTCGTTGGCGATGTATTTGAAGACCGAGGCCTTGCCGAAAGCGAAGGCGATGCCCATGACGAACAGCAGCACGGTGAACAGCGCGGGATTGAGGCCGATGTGGAAATCCACCGGACCGTTGACCGTTTGCACTTGCAGTTGGGTCTGGGGATACGAGAGCAGGAACAGGCAGACCCAGCTAACCCACAACACCCACCAGGTCACGCTTTGCGCACCCCAGCGATCCGACATCCAGCCGCCGACCGCACGCAGCACGCCACCGGGCAGGGAAAAACAGGCCGCCAACAGCGCCGCGCTTTGCAGGCTGAAACCGTATTCCTGCACGTAGTACTTGGTCATCCACAGCGCGAGGGCGACATAACCTCCGAAGACGATCGAGTAGTACTGGCAGTAGCGCCACACCGCCGGGTCCTTCAGCGAGCTCAATTGCTCACGCAAGGTGGCGCCGGTGGCACTGCGGTGGTCCTTGTTTTCGGCGCTGAAGAACCAGAACAACAGCGCCGTAATAAAGAGGATCGCGCTGAAGACTTTCGGCACCAACTGCCAGCTGCCGGCAGCGATCAGCGCCGGGGCGAGAAATTTGGTCACCGCAGCCCCGGCGTTACCGGCGCCGAAGATGCCCATCGCAAAGCCCTGATTCTCCTTGTCGAACCATTTGGCGACGTAGGCAATCCCGACCGAGAACGAGCCGCCGGCCAGGCCGACGAACAAGCCCAGCACCAGGAACTGCCAGTAGGCGGTTGCGTGACTGATCAGGTACAGCGGCGCCACGCAGGCCAGCATCAACAGGAAGAACACGCTGCGCCCGCCAAAGCGGTCGGTCAGCAGACCCAGCGGCAACCGCACCAGCGAGCCGGTCAGCACCGGGGTCGCGGCCAACAGGCCGAACTGGGTTTCGTTGAGCTGGAGAAGGTCCTTGATCGGCACCCCGAGCACGGCAAACATCATCCAGACCATGAAACAGACAGTGAAGGCCAGTGTGCTCATGCCCAGCACCAAGCCTTGTCGTACATGCGGTTGGTTCACAATGCTCTCCAGTCAGTTAGCCATGGCGGCAGACTAGAGAGGCCAACCCCGCAAAAACTTGATCCATGTCAACGAAGCCCTAGGGGGCATAGGCCTATGCTTGTGCGGTCTACCTCTAAGGAGGTAGTACAGGAAAACCCTAAAACCGGCGGTTTATCAGCGTCTTAAGGTTTTCCACCAAGGTTTTTGCTGACAAGGATCAGTCGACAACTCTTTAGAGGTAGCGCGCCCGGGATCGGCGGCAAAACCCCATCCTGGAACTGCACATGCTCTGTTTTCCTGATTTCTTCCGGGACCTGCGCTAATGATCCGCTGGTTGCGCAGCTCCCTGCCCGCTCGCGCCGGGCTGGCGGTGATCCTGATCGCCGTGCTCGCCCTCGCCAGTTCGTTGAGCGCCGGACTGATCGCCTGGTTCAGCCAAGGCGATGCGGCCGCCATCAACACTGCAGGCTCGGTGCGCATGGAGACTTACCACCTGAGCTGGAAACTGGCGGCAGGTGCAACCGGCGAAGAAATCATCGCCATCAGCGACAGCCTGCAAACCCGCCTCAACAGCCAGTCACTCAAGGCAGTGCTGGAAGATGGCCCGACCACCGCGCTGCAAATCAGCTACGGGCAAATTCAGCAACACTGGAACGAGGATTTGCGCCCGGCACTGGAGCGCGGCGATGCCGCCTATTTTCAGGTCCAGGCCCTGCCCTTCGTTGAACAACTGAACCAGTTCGTCAACCTGTTGCAGCGCCAAAGCGAACAAAAGCAAGGCTGGCAACAGGTGATCCAGGGCCTGGCCTTGTTCACCACCCTGTTCGTCCTGCTGATTGGACTCTACGAATTGCAGTACGGGGTCGTCATGCCCTTGAAAGAGTTGGTGGACGCCACCCAGCGCTTTCGTCGCGGCGATTTCAAGGTGCGGGTCAACCATCAATCCCAGGACGAACTGGGCCAGTTGGCCATGAGTTTCAACGCCATGGCCGAGACGATCGAAGACTCGCATCGCACCCTTGAGAGTCAGGTCCAGCAAAAAACCCTGAACCTGCAACAAGCCAATGCCGCCCTCGAGTTGCTGTACCAAAGCAGTCGAAGCCTGGCCACACGCCTGGCCAATGCCGAAGGCCTGGATGAGTTGATCCGGCGTTTCCAGCAACGCTTGCCCGGCTTACGCCTGTCGCTGTGCCTGCAAGGACAAATGCAGGCACCGGCCCAGCAGTTGCTCGCCCTCCACGGCGCGAACATCCGGGAAGTCTGCGCCAGCAGCGACTGCGCCACGTGCCAGAAGCACCATAAAGCCAGTCCACAAACGTTCAGCATCAGCAATCAGGGCAGTGAACTGGGCGAACTCAAGGCGCATTTTGTCGACGGACATCCGACCCAAGCCTGGGAAACCCAACTGATCCAGGCCCTGGCCAACCTGATCGGCACCTCGCTGTCGCTCAAGCGTCAACGGGAACAGGATCATCGCCTGCTGTTGCTCGACGAACGCACGATCATTGCTCGCGAGTTGCATGACTCACTGGCCCAGGCCCTGTCCTACATGAAGCTGCAAGTCAGCCGCCTGCAAACCCTGATGCGTCGTGGCGAAACGGTCGAAACCCTGGAAAACGTCACCGCCGAACTGCGCGAAGGGCTGAACAATGCCTACCGCCAGTTACGCGAGTTGCTGACCACCTTTCGCTTGCAGATTCACGATGCGGGACTGGTGCAAGAGCTCAAGGACACCGCCGAGGAGTTTTCCCGCCGCGGGGAATTTCAGGTGCACCTGCACGTCGACGCGCTGGCCTTTCAGTTATCGGCCAGCGAGCAAATCCACATCTTGCAGATCACTCGCGAGGCGCTCTCCAATTGTTTGCGCCACGCCCATGCGCAGAACGCCTGGCTGCAACTGCGTCAGGACGGTGAAACCGTCAGGCTCATCGTCGAAGACGACGGGCGTGGCTTCAGCGGCAACGTCGACCAACGCGAACACCACGGCCTGAAAATCATGGATGAGCGGGCCCGCAGCTTGCGCGGTCAACTCGAAATAGTCTCCAGGGCGCCGCAAGGCACCCGCGTCCAACTGGAATTCCAACCGGAGTTTCTCGGGCAGCAAACAGAAGGTAGCGTCACATGAACCCGTCCCTGCAACACACCATCCTGTTGGTCGACGACCATCCGATGATGCGTCACGGCATCCGCCAGATGCTCGAACTCGAAGATGATTTCCTGATCGTCGGTGAAGCCAACAACGGCGAAGAAGCACTCAGTCTGATCGAGCCGCTGCAACCGGATCTGGTGTTGCTCGATAACAACATGCCGCAGATGAATGGCATTGAAACCCTGCGCCAATTACGGGCGATGCACTACACCGGCAAGGTGCTGCTGTTCACGGTCTCGGATGCCGAAGACGATATTCGCGACGCATTGCGTCTGGATGCCGACGGCTATCTGCTCAAGGACATGGAACCCGAACTGCTGATTCAGTACATCCGCAATGCCTTGAACGGCGAATTGGTGATCAGCCCGGGGCTGACCCAAGTCATGGCCCAGGCGCTGCGCTCACCGCAGCGCCAGACCGTGGTGGAACTGACCGAGCGTGAACGTCAGGTGCTGAAAACCATCGCCAGCGGCTTCAGCAACAAAGTCATCGGGCACAAGCTGGGCATCACCGAAGGCACGGTCAAGGTTCATGTGAAAAACCTGCTGCACAAACTCGGTTTGCGCTCACGGGTCGAGGCGGCGGTGTGGGCCATGGAGCATCTGCGCAATGCGGGCTGAGGGGCGTGCCTCTTTGGAGGTAGGCCGGCAGAGGCATAGGTCATCCGGCCGGCGCTCTCTACTATGAGCGTCAGCGGAGGTACGCCATGCTGACCCACCCTTCCATCGTTTTAACGTTGCGTCGTCATCATCTGTTCAGCCAACTGCCGGAGAAAATCTTCGAGGAAGTCTGCGGCCTGGCGATGCTCAAGCGCCTGAGTTGCCACAGCACGCTCATGCACCAAGGCGATCCGGCCAAGCGTTTTTTCCTGCTGGTCAGCGGCCAGATCAAGTTGTACCGGCTTACCGGCGAAGGTCAGGAAAACCTGGTGGAGATCATTCAGCCCGGCCAGACGTTTGCCGAAGCCTTGCTGTTCAGCCAGGCCCGTCTTTACCCGGTGAGCGCCACGGCGCTGAAGGACAGCGTGCTGGTGAGTATCGAGGGCAGCCATTACCGCAACGCCCTGGAAGACCAGCCGAAAGTCTGCCTGGCGATCCTGGCGAGCATGAGCGTGCACCTGCATCTGCGTCTGCGCGACATCGACACCTTGACCATGGCCAGTGCGAGCCGGCGGGTGATCAATTTCCTGTTCCAGGAACGCAACCCGGTCAGCGGTTTGATTGTCTTGCAGGTGTCCAAACGCCTGGTGGCCTCGAAGCTGGGCATCCAGCCGGAAACCTTTTCGCGGATCTTGCACCGCCTGGTGGACAGCGGCCTGATCGCGATGGAACGCCGCAGTATCAGTATCCTCGCCGAAGAGGATCTCGCGGCGTTCCAATAGACGGAATTGACCGCAGTCAATGCGCAACGCCACCGGCCTTGCACACTGAAGAAGTCCATCCATGGAGAACGCTCATGTCCCGTTCAACCTTGCCCCTGATTTACGCCTGCTCAGGCTGCTCCAACGTCGCCCAACTGGCCAACGCCCTGGCCGTGCGGCTTGATCGCAGCGGATCGGCTGAAATGTCCTGCATCGTCGGGGTCGGCGGGCATGTGGCGGCGCTGGTCAACAAGGCACGCTCGGGACGGCGGATTTTTGCGCTGGACGGTTGCCCGTTGCAATGCGTTGAAAACTGCCTGAAGCAGCATGGTCTGCACGCGGATGTGCATTTGATTCTTAGCCATTACGGGTTGCGCAAGCGCTATGGTGAGGACTGCACGGAGGCGCAGGGGGATGAGTTGTTTGAAGGGATCAAGCAGTTGATTGCCAGTGATGCTCGGCAGAATCACGCCTCTGAACTGATGGTTTGAGGGCAACGCAGATCAAATGTGGGAGCGAGCCTGCTCGCGATGGCGTCTTTTGGCTCAGTACATATCCATTTCTGCGGTAACGGCGGCTTAGGGTTCCGCCCTTACGGCGGGTCACTTTCGAAAAGCGCGAAAGTAACCAAAGCGCTTTTGCCCCTGTCGTTCGGTGGCTCGCCTAGGCTCGCCATGCCCTCGCTCCGGTCCTGCTCCGTGGGCCCGCCGCCATCGGCCATCCATGGCCGGGGGCGGCTAACCCGGCATCCATGCCGGGTTGCCCACTACGCAGAACCTCCACTCGGCCTCTCGAGGGGGCGTGCACCGCAAAAGCGAGGCGGCCTGATAGCCGGCCTGTCTCTTCAAGCGTACGCATTCCCCTGTGGGAGCGAGCCTGCTCGCGATGAGGCCCTGTCAGTCGACATCAATGTTGAATGTAAGTCCGCCTTCGCGAGCAGGCTCGCTCCCACAGTTGGATTTTTGGCGGGCATGACATAGGTGTCCACCGCCGATGACCTTGACAGACATCAGGTCGGCTATCAGGCCGCCCCGCTTTGGCTTTTGATCGTGATCTTGATCCTGATCTGCCCCGTCGGAAGGCCGAGCGCAGGTTCTGCGCAGTGGGCACCGCGGCAAGGATGCCGCGGTAGCCGCCCCCGGCCATGGATGGCCGATGGCGGCGGGCCCACGGAGCAGGACCGGAGCGAGGGCATGCCGAGCCACAGCGAGGCACCGTACGTCAGGGGCAAGAGCGTTTGGTTACTTGGCGCTTTTCCAAGTGACCCGCCGTCAGGGCGGAACCCTAAGTCGCCGTTACCGCAGCAACGGATATGTACCCCAACCAAAAACACAGCTCGGCTAACCGGCCGCCAACCCCTTCCCCGCCCGCTCCAGATTGCGCCACAACCACACCGGCAACACATCAGGATCCAGACTGTCGATCAGGTTCTTCAACGCCAACCCCAACTCCGTATCACCCTCAATCACCAAACGCCTGCGAAAGAACAACGTATCCGGATCCTCCTGACGACTCGCCAGCAATAAAAACTCTCGCCAGTTACCGCTAATGGTCACATGCGCCGTGGCGTGTTCAGCAATTCGCAACCCTTCACGGGTCAGCGTCAGGAACCAGGACAAACCCAGGTCCGGGATCCGCAGACACAACCAACGCCCACGCAACACTTCAAATTCACCATCGCGTAACGGCTCGGCAAGGCAACGATTCAGCGCCTGCTGCAACGCCAGGCGCTGCACCGCAAAAGGCACCCGGCGCACCAGCGGCAATAACCGGTCGGCGCCTTTCAACAACCACTTTTTACGGTTCAACACAGGCCGACCCCCTCGACGCGCAACATGCCGGCCTGGCCATGCCAGTAGCCGTTACAACCGTCGACGAACAGCGGCGGTGTCTCGCCCAGCCGAACCCGTTGATAGGCGGCAATGACCTCGGCCATGCCCTGAGCGCGAGGGCTCAGACGCAACAAGTCGGCGCCACAGGCCACCAGCCCGGTGTAATCCGCCAGCAGATTGGTCACCTCGGCCGACATCGTTTGTATACCGTTAATGGTGAACAGCGCCTGCCCCTCCTGACTGGTCAGCGGCAGACCGTCGGGGTAGTTGATGCAGCAAAACTGGCAGTCGTCCTTGGGCTTGTTTTCCGCCCGAGCGGTGAAGCAGCGCGCGGAATAGGCCAACGGCAAATGTCCGTAGGCAAAGATCTCGACTTCCGGCACCTCACGGCCCAGTTCGCGCACTTGATCGAGCACATCGCCAATCAGCGCCGCCGAGCATTCCACCGGCGGCACCCAACGGGTCATCCCGCAGTCCAGCAGTTGCGCCAGCGTATGACCGTTGTACAGGTTGAGCGCCGGGCCGCCCACGAACGGCAACTTGCGCTCGGCCAGAAACTGCACCGCGCCCATGTCGTTGGCCTCAACCAGCAATTGGCCGTTGTCGCAGAGCCGCCGCAGGCTGGAGAGCTCGGAGGCCGCTTCGATCAGCGTCAGGCTGGAGATCACCAGTTGTGCCTGGCTGCATTCCTGCAACTCGCGCCCCAGACCCAGCCATTGATCCAGTGAAAAGGCCCGGCGTTTCGAACACACGGTTTCCCCCAGATAAATCACATCCAGGGGCAAGGCCGACATCTCGGCGTAAAAGTTGCTGAGTTGCTCTTTGTCCCAATAAAACAGGACCGGTCCAAGGCTGAGCTTCATGTCGCCTCCCTCATTGCCATGATCGATGATATGCACCCAGGGTGGTCTGGCTGCCTTCGGACAAACCGGCCAGCACCCGGCGCCATTCTTCCTTGACCCGAAAACTGCCCGGTGAGCCGCGATGGGCATCCAGTGCCGCGCGCCAGACGCGGGTGACTTGTTCGACATAGGCCGGGCTGCGTTGCCGGCCCTCGATTTTGACCGCCTCGACGCCGATGGCCGTCAATTCCGGCAGCAAATCCAGGGTGTCGAGGCTGGTGGGTTCTTCCAGCGCATGAAAACGCTTGCCGCCGACCAGGAAACGGCCTTTGCACAGGGTTGGGTAACCGGCCGGTTCGTCAGGGGTGTAACGGTCGATCAGCACTTCACTGAGCCGTGCGCTCAAACCTTCCGCGTCGTCGCTCCAGCGCACCGCTTTGGCTGGCGAACAGACACCGCAGAGGTTGGGCGACTCGCCGGTGATGTAGGAAGACAGATGGCAACGCCCTTCGGCCATGATGCACAAGCTGCCGAAGCCAAAGACTTCGATGGGCACCGGGCTGCTCGCGGCGACCTGGCGCACCTGCGCCAACGACAACACCCGCGGCAGCACCGCGCGACGAATCCCGTAGCGCTGCGCATAAAACTCCAGCGCCGCGGCATGGGTTGCCGAGCCCTGGACCGACAGGTGTAACGCCAATTGCGGATGCCGCTGGCTGGCGTAGTTGAGCACGCCGGGGTCGGCGGCGATCAGCGCATCCACGCCGAAATCGGCGGCACGATCAACCGCTCGCTGCCAGCGTTCCCAGCCCTTGGGTTGCGGGTAGGTGTTGACCGCGACGTAGAGTTTGCGTTGATGCTGGCGGATGTGAGCGACCGCTGCGTCGAACTGTTTATCGTCCATGTTCAGCCCCGCAAAATGCCGGGCATTGGTGTCATCGCGAAAACCGACATAGACGGCATCGGCGCCTTGGCGCACTGCCGCTTTTAGCGCAGGCAGGTTCCCTGCCGGGCAGACCAGTTGCATGGGTAATCCTCATGGAAAAACGCGTCTCGATCCTCCATCGATGCCTGTGGCGCAGCGATCGAAAAAGGCGCTGCCAGTCTAGCGAGACCGGCAGACAGAGCCTTGACGGCAATCAATTGCCATCAATGCATCAGGTCGGCGAAGGACAGGAACATCACGTTGTCGTGCTTGAGCACTTGCTGCTCGCACTCGATCACCGCCAACCCGTCGGCCCAACACGCGGCAGTCAACATCGCCGAGCTTTGCTGAGGGTGCAGTTCCACACTCAACTGGCCGTTAGCGTCGGGAGTGAGTCTTGCCCGCAGGTACTGCCGACGCTTGTTGCGCTGCAACCAGTCGAACCCGGCGGGCACGGCCATTGGCACCGGCAACACGTCTTTCACGCCCTGGGCCCTGAGCAGGAACGGACGCACCACCACCAACGCGGTAATCAGCGCTGCCGAAGGATTGCCCGGCATGCCGATCCAGGGTTTGCCGGCCACTTCGCCAAACGCCAGCGGTTTACCCGGCTGAATGGCCAGCCGCCAGAAATCCAGGCTACCGAGTTCCTCGATGGCCTGTTTAAGGTGATCTTCCTCGCCCACCGAGACGCCACCGGAACTCAACAGCAGGTCGCATTCCGAGGACGCCAGGCTCAAGGCATGCCGGCTGGCCGCCAACTCATCGGCCATGACGCCATAGTCGTGCACCTCGACGCCCCAGCCACTCAACAACGCCGCGAGGCAGTAACGATTGCTGTTGTAAATCTGCCCCGGCGCCAATGGATCGCCCGGCTCACGCAGTTCATTGCCGCTGCTGAGCAAGCACACCTGCAACGGTCGATAAACCTCGACCCGCGCGATACCAGCGCCGGCCAGCAACCCCACTTCTTGCGCACGCAGGCGTTTACCGGCCTGGAGCAACAGGTCTCCCCGGCGAACCTCCTCGCCTTCCTTGCGCACGTGATCGCCAGCGCTTACGGGCGGAAACCAGACACGCTCGCCATCGATCCGGCAGCGCTCCTGCGGCACCACCGTGTCGGCACCCGGCGGCAATGGCGCGCCGGTAAAAATCTGTACCGCCTGCTGCGCGAGCAAGGGGGAACACGCCGGATCACCCGCCGCAATTCGTCCACCAATCGACAAACAGCCGCCGTCCGGTGGCAGGTCAGCGGCCCTGAGGGCGTAACCGTCCATGGCACTGTTGTCCCAGGCCGGCAGGTTGACAGGGGAATGAATGTCCGCCGCCAGAACCCGCCCCAAGGCTTGATCCAGTCCGATCTTTTGCGCCAGGGGCGGCGGCGGTGCCTGATCCAGCAGACGGCTGATGGCCTCGTCCACCGGCATCAGATGGCCGAGGTCGCACACCCGGCCAGTCATGAGCGGGTCTCGCAGGCGTCGGTGACCCGTTGCCCTTGCGGTTTCAAATGCGGGGCGAAATTGCACGGGCCGGTGCGGCTGTCCAATTGTTCGAGCAGGATCTGGTTCCAGGCGGTTCGACACGCGCCCGGCGAACCCGGAACGCAGCACACCAGCACGCCGTTGCTCATCCCGGCCAACGCCCGGGATTGCAGACTGGACATGCCGATTTCCACTAGGGACACCTGACGGAACAGTTCACCGAAGCCTTCCACGTGTTTGTCCAGCAATGGCAAAACCGCTTGCGGAGTGTTGTCGCGCGCGGTGAAGCCGGTGCCGCCGGTCATCAGTATCACTTGAACCTGAGGATCGGCGATCCAGTGGGAAACCTTGGCGCGGATCTGATAAATGTCGTCCTTGACCAGATCACGATCGATCAATACATGCCCGGCCGTTTGCAGTAAATCCGTCAGAGTCTGCCCCGAGGTGTCGGTGTCAAAGGTGCGCGTATCGCTGATGGTCAGCACGGCAATGTTCAAGGGTTCAAAGGTGCGTTGCGCCAGATGGGCCATATCCAAGCCTTCCCGTAGATGAGGTATGGCCCAAAGCCTGAACCGGAATGGCAAGCGAGCCTATTCCTCCAAGGAGGTACCTCCACAGAATCAAAGAGCGTTCAAGGCGCCAAGCGGTTGCGTTGCCATACGCCATCGCGCAAACGGTAATCGAGACGGTCATGCAAGCGGTCGGCACGGCCTTGCCAGAATTCCAGACGCTCAGGGTGCAAGCAGTAGCCGCCCCAATGTTCGGGCCGCGGCACGGTCTTGCCGGCAAAACGTTGGGTGGTTTGTATCAACAGCGATTCAAGCTCGGCCCGATTGACCAACGGCCGGCTTTGCGGTGAAGCCCAGGCGCCCAGGCGACTGTCCTGTGAGCGGGAATCGAAGTACGCATCCGACAGCGTCGGGTCGAGCCTGGTGACCTGGCCTTCGATACGCACCTGACGCTCCAGTCCCGGCCAGAAAAAGGTCATGGCGGCATGCGGGTTGGCGGCCAGTTGCTGGCCTTTGTCACTCTGATAATTGCCGAAAAAGGTGAAGCCGTCATCGCTCAAGCCCTTGAGCAGCAGGACCCGGCAGTGCGGGCGCCCTTCACTGTCGACCGTTGCCAACACCATGCTGTTGGCTTCGACAGGCGCGCGCTCGGTGTCGCGGGCCAGCTGCATCCATTGCCGGAACATCGCCATCGGGTCGTCCAGCGCCGACTCGTCTTGCAGGCCAAAAAGGGTGTAGTTGCGGCGCATCTGTGCCAGGGAAAGGGGCATGACGGTGATCTCGAAAAAGGTTCTGCCCAGTGTGCTATGCACTGCGCAACAGCACCTTGACCACCATCAACACTGAGCATGCCCAGCCTTATTTGAGGCGCAGACGCCGAGCCAGTTTGTGCAGGTTGCTGGGATCGACTTCCAGAATCCGCGCAGCGCTGGCCCAGTTTTCCCCGGACAGGCTCAAGGCCTGGAGAATTTTCTTGCGCTGGTAATCGTCGACCGCTTCACCCAGGGGCAGGAATGGCTCATCAGCCGTCACGTCCAGGGGACTTTCGACGACCGCGCCCTGCCCGTCCATGGCACTGTCGAGGTCCAGAATCTCGGGTTCCAGCGTCATGATCAGGGCACGACTTGTGCCGCGACTGAGCTGCTTCAACGCGGCTCGGCTGATCACATGCTCCAGCTCGCGCACGTTGCCCGGCCAGCTGTAAGTCAGCAGCGCTCGCTCGGCCGCCGGCGACAGACGCAAACCGCGCAGACCGAGCCGCGCCCGATTGAGTTCAAGGAAATGCCCGGCCAGCATCAACACATCGTTACCCCGCTCGCGCAGCGGCGGAATCGGCACCGGGTACACCGAGAGCCGGTGATACAGATCGGCCCGAAACAAGCCGTCGCGGATGCTGTCCGGCAGGTGCCGGTTGGTCGCGGCGATGATTCGCACATCGACATGCAACGGCTTGTCGGCGCCGAGGCGCTGGATCTCGCCGTTCTGCAGGGTGCGCAGCAACTTCGCTTGCACGGCCAATGGCAATTCACCGACTTCGTCGAGAAACAGCGTGCCACCGTTGGCCGCATCGAAACGTCCGGCACGGTCACTGGTGGCGCCGGAAAATGCGCCTTTGACATGGCCGAACAATTCACTCTCTGCCAGCGACTCTGGCAAGGCGGCGCAGTTGACCTGCACCAGAGGCTTATGACTGCGGCGCGACAGACGATGCAAGCGCCTTGCGAACAGCTCCTTGCCGACGCCGGTCTCGCCCAGCAGCAACACCGGCAACTCGGAATCGGCCAGTACGTCCAGTTCATTGAGCAACTGATGCAGCACCTCACTCTGCCCGAGGATTTCGCCTTCATCAGCCGGCCTGCGCACGTCTTGAATATCGCTGCGGGACAAGCGCAGACTGCGGTTTTCCTGCTCAAGCCGGGTGACTCGCACGGCGGCTTCGATCTGCAAGGTACAGCGTTTGAGTTCTTCCCGCGCACGGCTGTCGAAGGTCCCGGCGTGCAGCGCATCGAGAGTGATCGCGCCCCAGATCCGCCCCTCCACATACAGGCTCACGCCCATGCAGTCGTGCACCGGCAGCGGTTCGCCGACGTGGTCGTCGAGCAAGCCGTCATAGGGATCCGGCAGGCGACTGTCGGGCTCGAACCAGGTGGTTTCGCGCGACGCCATGATCGCCGCCAGCCGCGGATGCTGGGCGATGACAAACCGGCGGCCCAACGCTTCATGCACCAGCCCCACCGTCGCGACCGGCCTCAGGCTGTCATCATCCAGACGCAGCAATCCCACGGCGCCACTGTTGAAGTACTCGCGCAGGGTCTGGACCAGTCGTTGCAACCGCACAGCATTGGGCAACTCGACAATCAGGTCGGCCGCCAGGCTTTCACGCAGCATGGTAGTTATTACCCTCTATGGTTGAATTCAACCCTAAAGCGTCTGGGTGTCTATCACCACCACTAAAAATTAAGCCATATTTTTCAATACGTTAAATATGGCATGCCGCCATGAGCCTGGGGAACCGTTGAAATCCAAACAAGGAACCCCTGATGAGCCTGACTCTATTGGAACAATAGCCTCGGCCAACTGGCCTGCGACATTCCCGGCGCCACCCGCATTTTCCACACCTATAAACTGGACTTCTGTTGTGGCGGGCATAAAAGCCTGCGTGAGGCGGCCGCTGGCAAAGACCTCGATCCGGTCCTGATTGCCGATGCGCTGCACCGGCTGCAAGACACCGGCGAAACCCAGCACGACTGGCGCAACGAACCGTCTGAGCTGTTGATCGCCCACCTTCTGGCGCGCTACCACGCCCGCCATCGCGAGCAAGCCCGCTCCCACAGGGGATTTGTGTTGCTCACTTATCCGCGGCGGAATCGACTCGGGTCATCTGCCCGCGCTCGTAACGCGGATACAGATGGCTGACGCTGCGGATCAGCTCGTAGCGGCTCAGAGTGATCCCGGTAAACCGTTCAGGAATGGGACTGCGGATCATCTCGGCCATATCACTGCCATTGGCGGCGCCATCGCGCATGAGCTGATCGAGCCAGGTCAGGTAGTCACGCATTTGCTCGAAGGGCTGTTGATCGCTGCCCACGGGGCCGTGACCGGGGACGATCAGCGTCCACGGCAGGCCTTGAAGGGTGGCGATGTCCGCCAGCCACACCGCCGGCCCCGGACTGTTGGGCGTGGTCAGCGCCCGTTGGTAAAACACCAGATCCCCGGCAAACAGCACGCCGGTTTTCTGGTCGAGAATAGCCAGATCCGCGCCCGTGTGCCCACCCAGGCCCAGCAGACGCAGATCGTGATCCCCAAAACTTCGCACACCGGGTGTCAGCGTCCGGGTCGGCAACACCACCTCGGTGCCGCGCATCCAGTCGCCCACCAGTCGGTACAGGTTCTCGGCCATGGCATCGCCCTGCTGATGCAACAGCTCGGTGGTGCCGGCCAGCGCACCGATCGGCACGTCAGTGAAGGCCTGGTTGCCGAGCACATGATCAGGATGATGATGAGTCAGCAGCACCTCAATCACCGGTTTGTCGGTGATCGAGGCAATCGCCTTGCGCATCGCTTCGCCGTAGCGTTTCGACGGCCCGGTGTCGATCACCACCACACCCAGCTCGGTGACGATGAACGAAGTGTTGACGATGTTGCCGCCGTTGGCCTTGGCAAAATTGTCGGTGCTGCCTTCCAGCAGCCAGGTGTCTTCGGCGATCTGCCGGGGCTTGAGTGAGTAGTCCAGATCGGCTAGGGCCGGCAGGCTCAGGCTCATAAACAACAGCAGCATCCAGCGCATCACGCGCTCCTTTGGGTCAGGGTATGACCGCATCGAATTGATTGCCGCTGTTGTCGCGCAGCAACAGGCGCGTCTGCCCTGCCCCTTCGATATCGAAGGCCAGGTTGGGGTTTTCGCTGACAGCGGGAAACAACTCAAGACGGGCCAACAGCTGATCGTTCTGATCCCGCAGTTCGGCATGGTTGATGAAAAATTCCGGAATGCCACTGACCATGCCGTTGTCCATCGGGTGCGCCACTTGCAAGCGCACACGGCTGAACTCGCCACGGGGATAACGACCGCCCAGCACTTCACCGATGTGGTCCTCCCAGCCCGGCTGAGTGCGCACCACACTCGGCGCCGTGCAACCGCCGCCCGCCGCATCGATCAGCGTCGAGCCGACATGCCACAACCCATCACGGGTCAGCACTGCCGCGCGCAACGGCGTGGCCTGTTCGATACGGATGCGGATCGACAGCCACGGCAGCACGCGGTCCAGCGGCTGGAAATCGACAATTTTCGGCAAGGGGTTGAGTTCGGCCCAGGCGAGGATTTTCACCACTTCACCCTTGAACGCTCGCGCGTCGATTTCCAGTGGCACTTGCCGGGCATCTTCGGCGAACGGTGGCGCCAGCAGCTTGACCCGCTCGTCGAACACGAACGGCGCATCGCCGAGCATTTGCTTGTGATAGAAGGCCCACATCACCGAGGGCACCGGGTCCTTGCCCGGGTCGATGTCCACGGCGTGCGCGGCGATGGGTAGCCAACAGGCCAACAGACAACTCGCTCGCCAGTTCACTATTGATACATCTCAGGCACGTCATAGCGCAGGCCGTAATGGCCATAAATGGTTTTGACAGCGCCCTCGCGGATCAAGGCTTCCAGCGCCTCTTCCACGGCATAGGCCAGTTGACGGTTGCTTTCGTGCACCGCCATGCCGATCTCCCAAAGCTGCTTGCCCATGTTCGGGTAGGCGTTTTCTGCCAGCACCACTTGCGGGTCCGCCGCTTCATGCACTTGCCAGTCGATCTCACCGCGCATGGCCATGACTGCGTCGACTTCACCGGCCTTCATGGCGGCAAATGCCTGGGGTACGCCGGGATAGTGATGCGTTTTGCCGGCGAGCATGCCGTTGAACACCGAGGTCAGGTAGAACGACGGCACGCTGTCGACTTCGACGCCGATCGGGTGATGCTCGAACACGGCGACGCTACCGACCTTGTCCAGCCGACGGCGGTCATAGGCCACCTGCCATTGTTCGTTCTGGTACGACCCGAACATCACCACATGGCCGTTTTCCAGCTCACCCAGTTCATTGCGTTTCTGCGCGTAATCGCGGTCGTACGGCACGCGCATCATCAGGTCAGCCAATTGCAGGTCGTGCAACTGACTGGCACGCCAGATGTAATCGCGCAGGTCGTCATCGAGCTTCTCGCCGGCCGGCGCCCAAATCAACGTCAGGCGCACGCCGAGGGCCTTGGCCAACGCTTCGGCGAGTTCGACATCAACGCCACGGGCCTGGCCGGCGTCTTCAAAACTGTACGGGGCGAAGTCCTTGTAGACCGCCACTTTCAGCTCCCCGGCGGCGATCATTTCGTCATAGGTGCGGACCTGCGCCTGCACGGCCTGGCAGCACAGCAACACAGCGCTGATCAACACAGCGAGCAGGCGCATGGGTTACTCCTCGACGCGAACGGTGTCCAGGTAAGTGCGTACCGCCCACAAGGCTTCCTGGCTCAGGTAGTCGGCCATCTTCGGCATGTAGACCCGGCCGTCACGCACAGCGCCATGGCGCACGCGTTCGACGAACCATTCATCACCCGCCTCGCCGACATCCAGCATGCGCAAATCCGGAGCAATGCCGCCGGATTTGGCTTCCAGGCCATGGCAGGCCGCGCAGTTCTGGTTGTAGGCCGAAGAGCCGATTTCCACGGCCTTATCGTGTTCCGGGGTAGCGCGATAAGGGTTCACCGATGCCCAACCATCGGCATCGACCGGTACGCCAGCGTCCTTGATCGGGGTCAGGCCCGGGGTGGCGACAGCCTGGGGGACCACGTTGCCGTGGGCCCAGACGGAACCTGCGCTGATAAAGCCGGCTAGCAGTCCGGCAACGAGTAAGGCGTTGCGTTTTGTTGTCATTGTTATGCCCTCTTGATTGCACGCAAAACCTCTTTGAAGAGGCTATGGCACCCATCTTAGGAACGGCTTCGCGCAAGCCCCATGCTGCTTTGGTGGCCGCCATCTAGTTCCTTGGTAGTAGGGCTTGTGGCGCACATCCAAATACAGCCGCGGATCGCTAAAACCGCGCCGCCCCGGGCGAGTTACTACCTTGGTACTGGCTCACTGGTACTTTCTGCATATTTCATTCTGCATCGCAGGCTTCCTATGCTGGCGCTACCAGTAATGGAGTGCCCTATGCGCCAGCTTGCCCCTTACGCCCTGATCTACCTGTTGGCGATTGCCTCCGCCGCCGGGGTGGCGACCCAGAGCCAGGCCGCCGACGCACCGTTGCAGGTGCAGATCGGCTACCTGGGCTATCGCCCCGACCCGGGCCCGTTGCTGTCGAACGTCATTCCCGAGCCGGTCGATGCCGGGTTGCGTGGCGCCGAACTGGCGATCACTGACAGCAACAGCACCGGGCGTTTCCTCAACCAGAGCTACAACCTGGTCAGCGCCAACGTCGACAATCCGGATGCCTTGGTCGAAGCGGCCAAGGCTCAACATGAACAAGGTCTGCGCCTATTTGTGGTGAATGCACCGGCGGAGAGCCTGCGCCGGCTCAGCGCGGTGTTACCCGACAGCTTGCTGTTCAATGCCGGCAGTCCCGATGACAGCCTGCGCAGCACCGATTGCCTGCCGAACGTGCTGCACAGCCTGCCGAGTCGGGCGATGCTCGCCGATGCGCTGGCGCAATTTCTGGTGGTGCGCAAATGGCAACGGGCGCTGCTGATCGTCGGCCCGACCCCGGACGATCAAGCCTATGCCGCCGCCCTGCGCCGCGCCGCCAAACGTTTTGGCCTGAAACTGGTCGCGGAAAAAGCCTGGAGTTTCGACAACGATCAGCGCCGCAGCGCCCAGGCCGACATGCCGCTGTTCACCCAGACCGCCGAGTACGACGTGGTGCTGGTGGCGGATGAACGCGGTGATTTCGGCGAATACGTGCCCTACCAGACCTGGTACCCACGGCCGGTCGCCGGCACGCAGGGGCTGACCCCGGTGGGCTGGCACAAAACCGTGGAAACCTACGGCGCCGCCCAGTTGCAGAAACGCTTCGAAGCCCTGACCGGGCGCTGGATGAATGACCGCGACTTTGCAGCCTGGATCGCCGTGCGCAGCATCGCCAGTGCGGTGAGCAAACTGCGTCAGGTCGATCCGGTGACGATCCGTACGCTTGAGATCAGCGATCAATTGCCGCTGGACGGTTTCAAGGGTCGCAAGCTCAGTTATCGGCCGTGGAACGGCCAGTTGCGCCAACCCATTCCCATCGTGCAGCCCCGGGCGTTGGTCAGCACGTCGCCGCAAGACGGCTTCCTGCACCCTTTCAACGAAATGGACAGCCTCGGTTACGACAAACCCGAGGTCAGCTGCCGCTTTCCCTGATCCGACTTTCCACAAGAACTACAACAAAAAGGAATCCACCATGCGTCGCACCCTGCTCTGCCGCTCCCTGCTTTTCTGGGCCCTGCTGCTCGCCGCCGGGCATGCCGCGGCCAGCACCGCCTGGGTCTCCAACGAAAAGGACAATAGCCTGAGCCTGATCGACCTGCAGACCCTGCAAGTCACCGACACCCTGCCCGTTGGCCAGCGCCCGCGCGGCCTGCTGTTGTCCCACGACAATAAGCTGCTGTACATCTGCGCCAGCGACTCGGACCGGGTCCAGGTGATGGACGTCGCCACGCGCAAGATCATCAAGGAACTGCCGTCGGGAAAAGATCCTGAACAGTTCGCCCTGCACCCCAACAATCGTTGGCTGTACGTTTCCAACGAAGACGATGCGCTGGTGACGGTGATCGACACCGAAACCTCCAAGGTGCTGAGTCAGATCAACGTCGGCGTCGAACCCGAAGGCATGGCCGTCAGCCCCGACGGCAAGTGGGCGGTGAACACCAGCGAAACCACCAACATGCTGCACTGGATCGACACCAGCACCCAGACCCTGGCCGACAGCACGCTGGTGGATCAGCGGCCGCGCTTCGTCGAGTTCACGCCGGATGGCTCGAAGCTCTGGGCCTCGGCGGAAATCGGCGGCACGGTGACCATTCTCGACGTCGCGACCCGCCAGATCCTCAAGACCCTGACCTTCCAGATCAAGGGCGTGCACCCGGACAAAGTCCAGCCGGTGGGGATCAAGCTCAGCGCCGACGGCAAATATGGTTTCGTCGCCCTCGGCCCGGCCAATCATGTGGCGGTGATCGACGCCAAGACCTTCGAGATTCTTGATTATCTGTTGGTCGGGCGACGGGTCTGGCAGATGTCGTTTACCCCGGATCAAAAGCAATTGCTGGCCACCAACGGCGTCAGCGGCGACGTGTCGGTGATCGATGTCGACAGCCTCAAGGTGACCAAGTCGATCAAGGTCGGGCGTTATCCGTGGGGCGTGGTGGTGACCCCATGAACGCACTGGAAGTCAGCGAGCTGAGTTTCGCTTATGGTGTGAAAGAGGCGTTGCGTCAGGTGAGTTTCAGCCTGGCACCCGGCCGTTTCGCGGCGCTGCTGGGGCCAAACGGCGCGGGCAAATCGACGCTGATTGCCTTGCTCACTCGACTCTACGATGTGCAGCGCGGGGACATCCGCGTCGGTGGCTGTTCGTTGCGCAACGCGGCGCGTCCGGCGCTCAAGCAATTGGGTGTGGTGTTCCAGCAAAGCACGCTGGACCTGGACCTTAGCGTCGAGCAAAACCTGCGCTATCACGCCGCGCTGCATGGGATGTCGCGGCGTCAGACCGGCCTGCGTGTCGACGCCGAACTGGCTCGTCAGGCCTTGACTGAACGCCGTCGCGAGCGGGTCCGCGAACTCAATGGCGGCCATCGTCGTCGGGTGGAAATCGCCCGCGCCTTGCTGCATGAACCGCGCCTGCTGCTGCTCGACGAGGCCAGCGTCGGCCTCGACCCCGCCAGCCGCCTGGCACTCAATCAACACATTCACAGTTTGTGCCGCGAGCAAGGCATCAGCGTACTTTGGACCACTCACTTACTCGATGAAGTACAGCCGAGCGACGACCTGTTGATCCTTCATCAGGGCCGGTTGGTCGCCAGCGGGCAAGCCGACGTCCTGAGCCTGGAGCACGGTGGTGACCTGGGTTCGGCCTTCACTCGACTGACGACTTCGGGAGCCGCCCAATGAATGCCTACTGGCAATGTTTCAACGGCATCGTGCTGCGTGAATGGCTGCGTTTTGTGTTGCAGCGCACGCGGTTTCTCAGTGCGCTGGTGCGGCCGTTGCTGTGGCTGCTGGTGTTCGCCGCCGGTTTTCGTGCGGCACTCGGGATCGCGATCATCGAGCCCTATGACACCTACATTCCGTATGAGGTCTACATCATCCCTGGCCTTGCCTGCATGATCCTGCTGTTCAACGGCATGCAAGGTTCGCTGTCGATGGTCTACGACCGGGAAATGGGCAGCATGCGCGTGCTGCTGACCAGCCCCCTGCCCCGAACCTTCCTGCTGTGCAGCAAACTGTTGGCCACCTCGTTGATCTCGCTGTTGCAGGTCTACGCATTTCTGGCGATTGCCTGGGTGTACGGCGTACAACCACCGGCCATGGGCTTGTTGATTGCGTTGCCGGCGTTACTGCTGGTGGCATTGATGCTCAGCGCGTTGGGCCTGTTACTGTCCAACGCCATCCGTCAGCTGGAGAACTTTGCCGGGGTGATGAATTTCGTGATCTTCCCGCTGTTTTTCCTGTCGTCGGCGCTGTATCCGCTATGGAAGATGCGCGAGTCCAGCGAGTGGCTGTACTGGTTGTGCGCATTGAGCCCGTTCACCCATGCGGTGGAACTGGTGCGGTTTGCCCTGTATGAACGCTTCAATCCGTTGGCGCTGGCGGTGTGCGTGGGGCTGACGCTGGTATTCGCGCTACTCGCCGTACTCACCTTCAACCCGCAACACGCCGCCCTGCGCAAATCCAGCTAACAACACAATTCCAATGTGGGAGCGGCGGTGCGACGATTCCACATTAGATTTCAGTAGGTTCGGGGGTGAGTTGTGCCAGGTAGGGCCAGGGGTAGATCCCGCGCTCATGGCCGTCGCTGAAAATCAGTTGAAGGCCATAACCCTGGGAATTGAGTTCGACGACACGGATGCGCTCATCGACTTTCACCCTCAACCCTTGCAGGCGAAACGCCCGGCACTGCGAACACGGACACTGACGGCGCAACTCAGCGTGGTCCAGCAACTGTTCGCGACCATCCGGCCAGTTCACCCGCAGCTGCTGTTTACCTTGGGAATTGCCAATCGCCACCGGGTTCATTGCAGCTGACTCAACGCGATGCGCACGGCTTTGCGCACTTCCGGGTCGCCGTCATCCTGCGCAGCCTGTAAAGGTGCGATGGCGCCCCGATCGTTCAGTTCTCCGAGCGCCAGGGCAGCTTCCTTACGCAGGTTGCTGATACGGTGGCCGAGGGTTTCGATCAGCGCTTCAAGGGCCGGGACGTAACGCAAACGACCGAGGCTGCGGGTGGCGCGTAGACGGACTTGCCAGTAATCGTCACTCAAGGCTTCGACCAGGGCTGAACCGGCGTCGACATGGCCGACCTTGCCCAGCGTGGTGGCGGCTTCTTCGCGCACTTGCCAGGCTGCGTCCTGCAAGGCGTGACGCAGCGCCGGCAGCACGTGGGCGTCGGAGGCCAGGCCAAGAGCACCGGTGGCGGCGCGGCGGACTTCGGTGTCCGGGTCGTCACTGGCCAATCGAGCAAGCGCCGGCAAGGCATCGAGCTGCTTGAGCCAGCCGAGTACGCCGACGGCTTCGCGGCGGACACTGGCGTTTCCGTCGGTCAATACCCCTAAAGCGGCAGCGGCGGCAGCGGGGAAGCGCAACTCACGCAATGCCCGGAAAGCGGCGATGCGCACACTGATGTCGGCATGCGCGGTCCACGGCAGAATCACCCTGCCCGCCGCCTCGGTCTTGAGCAGGCTAAGGCTTTGCGCGGCGGCCGCTTGCACGGCTTGGGAAGGATCGGTCAGGGCCTGACACAGCGCTTC
Source organism: Pseudomonas sp. PMCC200344 (assembly GCF_030053095.1). NCBI lineage: Bacteria > Pseudomonadati > Pseudomonadota > Gammaproteobacteria > Pseudomonadales > Pseudomonadaceae > Pseudomonas > Pseudomonas sp. PMCC200344. The sequence continues at coordinate 3,445,974 of NZ_CP125618.1, forward strand.
CACCACCGGTTCGTCCTCCCAGGCTTCGAGCAATCGTGCGGCTTCGGCGCGAACCTCTTCGGTCGAGTCTTCAGCCAGTCGATTGACCAACCAAAGCAAACCGTCCGGCTCTTCAAGGTCGGCCAGTTCGATCAGGGCAATTCTGCGCACGCCCGGATCGTCATCCGTCAGGCGCGGTTGCAGGGCGAGAATGTCGTCGTTATCGGTTACATCGAATAGAGAGGTCATAGGGCAAATCGCGACAGTTTGTTTTCAAGGGGAAGTCCGAGAGGGTTCAGGCGCGGTAACTGCCGACCGTCTTCGTGACGCAGCAACTCGAGGCAATGACGCTTCAAGCGGGAAAATTCGTGGCTGGTGGCCCGTTCGGTGGTGCGTGTCCGTGGGAAATCGAGGCGCAGGTCTTCGATGATCCGCCCCGGGCGTGAACTCATGACCAGCAGCCGATCGGCGAGGAACAGCGCTTCATCGATGTCATGGGTGACGAACACCACGGTGGTGCGAATTCGCGTCCAGATGTCCAGCAGCAGCTCCTGCATGTTCAACCGGGTCAGCGCGTCGAGGGCGCCGAAGGGTTCATCCATCAGTAACAGGCGCGGGCGGTTGATCAGCACCCGGGCGATTTCTACCCGTTGCTGCATGCCGCCCGAGAGTTGGTCAGGCCAGCGCTCGGCAAACCCTTCGAGGCCCACCAGGGCAAGGATTTCGTCGGCAGCCTGGTGGCGTTCGGCTTTGCCGATGCCGCGCATTTTCAGGCCGAAAGCAACGTTGTCGCGCACCGTGCGCCAAGGGAACAGCGTGTGGTGCTGGAACACCATGCCGCGCTGTGGGGACGGGCCCGAGACTGGCGCACCGTCGACTTTCAGGGTGCCGGTTCGCGGTTGCAGGTGACCGGCCAGCGCACCGAGCAGGGTCGATTTGCCGCAACCGGACGGCCCGAGGATGCACACGAATTGCCCCGGCTCGATCTGGCAATCCAGACCTTGCACGGCTTCGAAGGCTTGCTTGTCTTCGCCGAGGACGATGGACAATTGTCGGATGTCGATTCGCCCTTCAGGGGTTTGCATCACGCTCATCAGGCTTTTCCTCGTGGTCGGTGCCAGGGAGTGAACAACCCGCCCAGACGTTTGATCAGCAGGCTGCTGCCCATCCCGAGTACGCCAATCAGCAACATGCCAACCACGATGTCGGCGTAGTTCTGGATGGTGTAGGACTCCCAGGTGTAATAGCCGATGCCGTATTGGCCGGAGATCATTTCGGCGGTCACCAGGCAGAACCATGAGGTGCCCATGCCGATCGCCAGGCCGGTGATGATGCTCGGCGCAGCGCCTGGCAGGATCACCTCCAGCAGAATCGCCCGGCGCCCTGCCCCAAGGCTTTTCGCCGAGGCGATCAGCCGTGGGTCGACGCCTTCGACGCCGTGCACGGTGTTGAGCAGAATCGGGAACAGCGCGCCGGTGAAGGTGATGAAGACCATCGACAGCTCTGATGAGGGAAACATCAGGATCGCCAGAGGAATCCAGGCGACGGCGGGGATCGGACGCAGGACTTCCAGCGGTGGTAGCAGCAGGTCTTCAGCCCATTTCGAGCGACCGATGGCCAGGCCCAAAGCGATGCCGATGATCAGTGCGGTGAGATAACCGGCGAAGACTCGGCTGAGGCTGCTACCGAGGTGCTGCGCAAGCTTGCCGGAGTCGCCGAGGCCGAGGGCAGCTTCGATGACCGCCAGCGGCGTCGGGACGTTGGCGAAGGTGACCAGGCCGAGGTTCCAGTGGTGGCTGGCGGCGAGTTGCCAGAATACAAGGCAGAGCAGCAGTGAAGCGGCTCGGGGGATCCAGCGGGTTGGCGATTTTGGCATGTCGGGTTCCAGTTGTAGATGGTGCAGGACGGGAGACCCACCCCTTGGTCTAACCCTCCCGAAACGTCGGACCGCCCCAGAGGGGCGAGGGGACTGACCGAGTTGTTCTTTCGAGTTACATCGACCTGAAATATCGAGTCGAACTCAGATTTTGGAAATCATGGAGATCGGCTCCCTTTCCCCCTCTCCCCTATGGGGAGAGGGTTGGGGTGAGGGGTGGCTTTTGACTCCCCCCCACAACTCAGCGAGTGGCGACGGCTTGAGTCGTAGCGTCGGTAAAGTCGAACACCTTCCCACCCTGTGCCGTAGCAAATTGCTGAGCCTGACCTCTGAGCAGAAACGCACTCAGGCGCCCTTTCGCATCACTGGCAAACCACGCCTGATCCGCTAGCAACTTGATCCCGCTGTCACTCGCCTGGGCATACACCGCGCGGATGTTTTTGCCTTCCTGCTTCAGGCTGGCCAACGCGGTGAACGCCGACTCTGCCGAGGCGTACTGCCGAACCTTCGGCTCGCCACGCACCCAGATCTCCGCCACATGGCTGAAATCAGTGATGGCTTTGCCGCTAGACGCATCCACAGCCTTGAGCGGTGTCTGCCCGTAGTTGGCCAGTTGCGCGGTGTAGTCCAGGTTCGAGGCCTTGAACGCGGCGCGGATGTATTGGTCGTCGATGAAGGTATTGAGGTCCAACCCGCGATCAGCCTTCTTCAACAGCTTGAGCGTGTCGATGGCAGTCCCGACGGCCTGACGGTATTCCGGCTTCCAGCTCAGGTCGCGCGTTTGCACGCCCAGCGGACCGTGGAACAGGTAATTGACCTCGGCATCGACGCCGGTGACCTTGGCGATCAACTCGCTGTATTTCTCCGGCTCAGCTGCGAGCAACTGGTTGGCTTCAATGCTCGCCCGCAGGTAAGCCACGACGATTTCCGGGTACTTCTTCGCATAGGCCTGATCCACCAGCGCACCGTGGAAGGTCGGCGCATTGGCTTGGGCGCCGTCGTAAATCTTGCGAGCGAAACCACGGCTGGGGAACAGTTCGGCGAACGGCACGAAGTCGGCGTGGGCGTCGATCTTCCCGGCCTGCAGCGCAGAGCCGGCGACTTCCGGCGGCTGGGCGATGATGTTCACGTCTTTCAGCGGGTCCCAGCCTTGGGCCGCGACCGCCCGTAGCAACATGCCGTGCGCCGTCGAGGCAAACGGCACGGAAATGGTCTTGCCCTTGAGCTCCGCCAGCGACTGTACGTTCGAGGCACTCGGCACCACGATGCCGTTGCCGCTGCCCTTGATGCTGCCCGACAGCACGCTGATAAACAGGCTGTGCTTGCCCGCGGTTTCGAACGCCACACCGTTGAACGACCCGGGGAAATCGGCCATGGCGCCGAAGTCGAGTTTGCCGGCGACCATCTCGTTGGTCAGGGGCGCGCCGCTGGTGAAGTTCTTCCACTCCACCTCGTACTTGGCGTCTTTGTAGGGACCGTCGTGGGGCAAGTATTTGTCCAGCAAGCCCAGCTCGCGAATCAACAGACCGCCGGCGGCGCAGTTGATCGTGGTGTCCTGGGTGCCGATGGCAATGCGGATGGTTTCGGCCGACGCCGACAAGGTGAATGAAGCCAGTACCAGACCGGCGAACGCTGCACGCAGCAATATTGACAAAGACATAGGTAAATCCCCTCGAATCATTTTTAGGATGTTCGTCTCCGCCACGATCAGGGCGCGGTGGGAAACGAGGGGTGTTTTGAATCAGGCGTCCGGTGTTGCCGGATAGCTTTTACGGTGTTTGGGCTGGCCTCTTCACGAGCAAGTCGAATCGTCGCACCGCCGCTTCCACATTGGAACTGGGTTTCAGCGCAACAGGTATGGGATCTCGACCTTCACCGCCCCGGTCGGGCAGTCCTTTTCACACGGCATGCAGTACCAGCATTCGTCGAACGCCATGTAGGCTTTTTGCGTGGCCGGGTTGATCGCCAGCAGGTCCATCGGGCACACGTCGACGCACACGGTGCAGCCTTTGTGGGCAATGCAAAGGTCCTCATCGACCGTGACGGGCGCGTTGGAGCGGAAGAAGATTTCCTGGGGTTGATAGGCCATTTTGCGGTCTCTCTTGTTGTGTTGCTCAGGCAGCAAAGGCACCGACTCGCAGCCGGTCGTAGGCCTGCATTTCATCGGCATCCAGCGGGATGATGTAAGGCTCGACGGCTTTTTTGAAACTGGTCATCTGACCGTCGTCGCCCTTTTTCAGGTGGCAATGGCAGAACCAGTCGCTGTCGTTGCGTTGCGGGTGGTCGACCCGATAGTGGTAAAGCCCCCAGCGACTTTCGGCGCGGAACAGCGAAGCGCGGGCGGCCATTTCGGCACAGTCACGGATCATGCTGACTTCCATGGCGCGCATCAGTTCGTGGGCGTTGTGCGCCTTGATCTGATCGAGATCGCGCTGGACATCGCTGAAGCGTTGCAGGCCGATTTGCATCTTCTTGGTCACTTTCGGCGGTTGCAGGTAGTCGTTGACGAAGCGCCGCAGCTTGTACTCGACCTGGGCTGGCGGCAGACCGTGTTCGCGGTCCAGCGGCGCGTAGACCCGAGCTTTTTCCGTTTCGATCTGCTGGGCATCGACCGCTGTAAACTCGCGACCGGCGACAAAGTCCGCCGCGTTGGTGCCGGCAAACCAGCCGTAGGTGAACGCGCCGAGCATGTAGTTATGTGGCACCGCGGCCATGTCACCCGCCGAGTACAAACCCTTGACCGAGGTTTCGGCCTTCTCGTTGACCCACACGCCGGAGGCCGAGTGACCGCTGCAAAAACCGATTTCCGAGATGTGCATTTCGACCATTTGCGTGCGGTAGTCGGTGCCGCGATTGGAGTGGAACTGGCCGCGACTCGGGCGTTCGTTGCTGTGCAGGATCTCTTCGATGTTCTGGATGGTTTCCTCGGCCAGGTGATCGAGTTTGAGGAACACCGGGCCGTTGCCACTTTCGAGTTCCTGATGAAACTCCCACATCATCTGGCCGCTCCAGTAATCGCACTCGATGAAGCGTTCGCCCTTGTTGTTCGCGGTGTAGCCACCCAACGGACCGGTGACGTAGGCGCAGGCCGGGCCGTTGTAATCCTTGATCAGCGGGTTGATCTGGAAGCATTCCAGATTCGCCAGTTCTGCCCCGGCGTGATAGGCCATGGCGTAACCGTCGCCGGCGTTGGTCGGGTTTTCGTAGGTGCCCATCAGGTAACCCGAGGACGGCAAACCCAGACGCCCGGCGGCGCCGCAGCAGAGGATCACGGCTTTGGCCTTGATCGCGTGGAAGTCGGCGGTGCGGCAGTCGAACCCCATCACACCGTTGACTGCGCCCTCTTCGCCCGTCAGCAATCGTGTGCAGACCAGCCGGTTGGTGATGCTCACCCGCGCCCGTTTCAACTGGCGGTACAGGACTTTTTTGATGTCATGCCCTTCCGGCATCGGCAGCACGTAGGCGCCCATGTGGTGGACCTTTTTCACCGCGTAGTCGCCAGTCTCGTCCTTCTCGAACTTCACGCCCCAGCGGTCCAGTTGTGAGAGGGTTTCGAAGCTGTGGGTCGCGTAGGCATACACCGCCGCCTGATTGACGATGCCGTCGTTGGCGATGGTGATTTCCTTGGTGTACTGCTCCGGCGTCGAGTGACCGGGAATGATCGCGTTGTTCAGGCCGTCCATGCCCATGCTGATCGCGCCACTGCGTTTGACGTTGGCCTTGTCGATCAGCAGCACGCGCAAATCGCGGTTGCGCTCCTTGGCCTTGATCGCCGCCATCGGTCCAGCGGTGCCGCCGCCGATCACGACGATGTCGTATTCCTGTTCGAGCGTCTTTCTAGTCATTGAGCCGTGTGTCATGCCTGCGCCCCTTTTTGCCGGTCGATCCGCAGGCGGTACTGGAAGGCATCGCCGCGGTAGTAAAGGTGTTCGAAGTCCACGGGAACGCCTGCGGCGTCGTGGGTCAGGCGCTCGATGCGCATGATCGGCGAGCCGGGTTCGACGTTCAGCGCCTGGGTCAAGTCGCTGTCGGCCAGCACCGCGTCGATGGCCAGATCCGCGTGACCGAGGGCCAGGCCGCAGTCGTTTTCCAGGATCAGGAAAATGTCGCGAGTGACCAGATCGGCCTTCTCCAGACGCTCGCCGATGGCCTTGGGCAGGTAGGTGATCTCCAGGGAAATCGGCTCGCGGTTGATCAGCCGCACGCGTTTGATCTGCGCCACCGTCTCGCCTTCGGCGACGTGCAAGCGCTCGGCAACGAGTTTGTCGGCGGCAATGAATTTGAAGCTGCGCAGGCGGTTGATCACCTCGTAGCCGCGACCGGTCATGGACTCGGCAAGGCCTTGCAGGGTGCTGACGTTCTGGAAGGTTTTTGGCTTGGCGACGAAGGTGCCTTTGCCGTGGATCTTGAAGATCAGCCCTTCTTTCTGTAGATCCCCTAAGGCCTGGCGCACGGTGATGCGGCTGACTTTAAACAGCGCACCGAGTTCGCTTTCGGAAGGCATCTGGCTGTCTTGCGGGTATTCGCCGTCGAGGATGCGGGCGCGAAGCACATCCCGCAGTTGGGTGTGTAGCGGAACGCTACTGAGGGAGAGAACGTTATCGGTCATGGAAGATCACTTGTTATAACGAGTTATGACGTGATCTTAAAGTTCCAATGACAGGCTTGAGAAATACTGTTTGAGCATAAGGTTAGATTCGCCGCACGAGCACGATCCTTTGTAGCAGCTGCCGAGCAGCGCGAGGCTGCGTTCGGCTGCGAAGCAGTCGTGAAATCAGGTAGCGCGGTGTGTCAGGGTAATCTTGCATGCAGGGTTTACGACTGCTCCGCAGCCGAACGCAGCCTCGCGGTGCTCGGCAGCTGCTACATCGGCGGGGCATTCAGTGAGCGTTAGCGGCGCTTGAGGATCTGGTCCATCACCCAATCGGTCTTCAACGCTTGTTCGGCTACCGCCGGGTGCTGCGCTTCGCCACGGATGTGTGCGTTCATGCCGAGCACGTGATGCCACTGGATGTGGTCGTGGTTCTCGATGTGCAGGCTGAGTTTTTCATCGGCTTCAAGCTGAACCGGATGTTCATCGAATACGGAAAAGCTGATCCGGCCTTTGCTGCCGATCAGTGCGACCCGATCATCGCGGCGATCCGCGACGAAATTCCAGCAGCCCATACCCAGGGCGCCAGAAGCGAACCGCCAACTGGCGCTGACGGCATCCTCGGCGGCATACAAACCGGCCTGGTGCGCGGTAAACCCGGCGACTTCGACGATGTCACCGAGCAGGTACTGGAACAGGTCGAACCCATGACTGGCCAGGTCGGCGAAATAACCACCGCCAGCAATGGTCGGGTCGGTGCGCCAGTTATCTGTACCGCCAAGATCGGTCGGAGATGGCGCTTTGGTCAGGGTCCAGGTCAGGTGCCGGACCTCGCCGATCCGCCCTTCCTCCAGCCATTGCCGCACTTGCTGGAAGCGTGGAAGCGAACGTCGGTAGTAGGAAACAAACAGGTGCAGCCCGGCATCGTCAAAGACCTTCTGCATCTCACGGCTTTGCCCGGCATTCAACGACATCGGTTTTTCGACGCAGCAATGTTTGCCAGCGGCAGCCACCCTCAAGACGTAAGTGTGATGACTGTCAGGCGGCGTGGCGATGTACACCGCGTCCACCTCGGAATCATTGATCAGCGCTTCGACGTCAGTGTAGACCCGAGCGATGCCGTGGCGCGCGGCGTAATCCGTCACCGCCTCCAGACGCCGGCCCATCACCGCCACCAGCGCCGAGCCGGGTGCCTTGTAGAAGGCCGGCCCGCTCTTGCGTTCAGCGACGCTGCCACACCCGATCATGCCCCAGCGCACCACGTTCATACTCACTCCTTGATGTTTAGCCGATGCGCAGCGCGCGCAGGTCCAGATGACCGTCCTTGAGCGGCGGGCACCAATAGTAGCCGCCGGTGATCGGCCGGCTGATGCGGTACAAACCGTCGGTGATGCCGTCTTCCAGTCCGCTCATGCGGCGTAGTTGAGCTTCGAAGGCGTCGAGGGAGAAACCGAAGGCCAGGAACATCAGGCCGGCGCGATCGCCTTCGATCCAGGGCATGGAACGGCGCACCACGAAGGCCTCGGGGGCGAAGCTTTCCTGGGCGGTGCGTTTCACGTGAGCAGAGATCGGCGCGTCGTCGATCTCTTCGTTGTCGCTCAAACGACGCCCCATGATGTTGTCCTTCTCATGGGACGGCATCGCGTGGAAGCCCTTCAGGTCGTGCTGCCACTGCTGAATCGCAGCGAAACTGCCGCCGACCATTCCGTCAGCGCCGTCACTCACCAGCGCAGCGGCGACGGCGGCTTCGTCGTGAGGGTTTTCGGTGCCGTCTTCATAACCGGTCAGGTCGTGGCCGGTAAGGTGGCGGAAGGTTTCGTTCATCTGCACCAGGCGCAGGGCCGGGGCCAGCGCCGCTTCGATGGCGTTGCTGCGGTTGAGCAATTCGCCACGGTCGACACCGTGCAACCAGCACCAGAGCGCGTGCTGGGTCGACGGGTTGTCGACGCCGACACCGGTCAACGCTGGAAAGGCGCGCAGGCCTTCGATTTGCCCCTTGAGAGCCTTGACCAGGGATTCACCGAAACCGATCACTGCCGACTTCCCGTCCACCAGTCCCTTAAGATTCTCCAATGCGGCCGGCAATGCAGCGGCGGATTCGAGTGCGAAGAACATATGACGGGCTTGAGGCGGAACTGGGGTGGCGAGAATGCCCGGCTGGTAGTAACTCATATGAACTCCTTTAGAAAGAGCGCGAAGTTTAACCGCAGCATCGGCCGTTGTGTGTTCTCAGGTCAAAAGATCGCGGGATCATGAGATCGGCACTTAAAAAGTCGTGCCAATAAGGCGTATAACCTTTGAAGTGAATCTGAACGGCAAGCCGCCAGCGCATGGCTTACATCACATGGAGTAGCGACATGACCACAGCACACATCCTTGGCAACCTGTTTCCCGACTCCAGCGACATTCCGGAAAAATACCGACTCGACGGCCAGACCGAGCAACGTGAATACCTGGTCGACGGCGAGCTGAAAACCTGGTCCGGGCCCCTCGCCCAAGTCCGCAGCCCGGTGTACCTGACCGGCGAAAATGGCGACGAACAAGTGATCCTCGGCAGCACGCCGTTGCTCGATGCCGACACCGCATTGACCGCCCTCGACGCCGCCGTCCGTGCCTATGACCGGGGCCAGGGCCTATGGCCGACGATGCGGGTGGCCGAACGCATCCAGCACGTAGAAGCCTTCCTCGGACGCATGCGTGAACAGCGCGAAGCCGTGGTCAAGTTGCTGATGTGGGAAATCGGCAAGAACCTCAAGGACTCGGAGAAAGAGTTCGACCGCACCTGCGATTACATCGTCGACACCATCAACGCGCTCAAGGAACTCGACCGCCGCTCCAGTCGCTTCGAACTGGAACAGGACACCCTCGGCCAGATCCGCCGCGTACCGCTGGGTGTGGCGTTGTGCATGGGACCTTACAACTACCCGCTGAACGAAACCTTCACCACGCTGATCCCGGCGCTGATCATGGGCAACACCGTGGTGTTCAAACCGGCCAAGCTGGGTGTGCTGCTGATTCGTCCGTTGCTGGAAGCGTTCCGCGACAGCTTCCCGGCCGGGGTGATCAACGTGATCTACGGCAGTGGCCGCGAGACCGTCAGCGCGCTGATGGCCAGCGGCAAGATCGATATCTTTGCGTTTATCGGCACCAACAAAGCTGCCAGCGACCTGAAAAAACTGCATCCAAAGCCGCACCGCTTGCGCGCGGCGTTGGGCCTGGACGCGAAAAACCCCGGCATCGTGCTGCCTGAGGTGGATCTGGACAACGCGGTCAGCGAAGCACTTACCGGCTCGCTGTCGTTCAATGGTCAGCGTTGCACCGCGTTGAAAATCCTCTTCGTCCATGAAGACGTGGTCGACTCGTTCATCGAGAAATTCAACGCCAAACTCGCCAACCTCAGACCCGGCATGCCGTGGGACAGCGGTGTGGCGCTGACGCCGTTGCCCGAAGCGAGCAAAGTCGATTACCTGCACTCGCTGGTGGCGGATGCCGTGAGCAAAGGCGCCGCCGTGGTCAACCCAAATGGTGGTGAAGCCCGCGCTTCGTTCTTCTACCCCGCCGTGCTGTACCCGGTAACGCCGCAAATGCGCGTCTATCAGGAAGAACAGTTCGGCCCGGTCGTGCCGATCGTGCCTTACCGGCATCTGGACACGGTGATCGATTACGTCCTGGAATCGGACTTCGGCCAGCAGCTGAGTATCTTCGGCACCAACCCGGTGGCGGTCGGCCGGCTGGTGGACACCTTCGCCAACCAGGTCGGCCGGATCAACCTCAACGCCCAGTGCCAGCGCGGCCCGGACACCTTCCCGTTCAACGGCCGCAAGAACTCCGCCGAAGGCACGCTGTCGGTGCATGATGCGTTGCGGGTGTTCTCGATCCGGACACTGGTGGCGACCAAGTTCCAGGAAACCAACAAAGAACTCATCAGCGAGATCATCAGCGGACGCAGTTCGAGCTTCCTGACCACCGATTACATCTTCTGAGGAGACCGAGCCTGAGCACATTCAGAGCCCATCGACTGCCACCGCTAATGCGCCGACTGCTGCGTCCTTTGCTGGACCCGTACCGGCGCTATCGCCACGCCAGAGTGATCCACGCGGTACGTGTGTCGCTGGGGTTGCTGGCAACGATCCTGCTGACCACCGGCATCAATCTGCCCCACGGTGAGTGGGCGTCGGTGACGATGCTGGTGGTGATTGGCGGTTTGCAGCACCACGGCAACATCGGCAAAAAAGCCGCCGAACGCGCCATCGGCACCTTGATCGGAGCCGGCGTCGGCTTGCTGCTGGTGGCGCAACAGGCCTGGCTCGGGATGCCGTGGCTGACCTATTTCGCGATGGCCGTGGTCTGCGGGTTCTTCTCGTACCACGCCATCGGCAAGGGCGGTTACACCGCGTTGCTCTCGGCGATTACCGTGTTTATCGTCGCGGGGCATGGCGACAATCCGATCACCGACGGGTTGTGGCGTGGGGTGGACATCCTGATCGGCATCGCCCTGGCCCTGGCGTTTTCTTTCGCCTTGCCGCTCTACGCGGTTTATTCCTGGCGCTACAACCTGGCCGATGCCTTGCGCGACTGCGCGACGATCTACGGGCGCATCATCAATGGCCAATCGGTCACCGATGACGAACACCATAAACTGGTGGGCCGCCTGAACACGGTGATGGTGCAACTGCGCTCGTTGATGCCGTCGGTGTCCAAGGAAGTACGGATCTCCATGACCGAACTCGATGCCATTCAGCGCCACTTGCGGATGTGCGTCAGCACCCTGGAAATCCTCGGCAACACCCGACCGGATGCCAGTGACCCGGACGCCATGGCCCATCTGCAATCGGCCTTGAAAGCCGAACATCGGTTGATTCGGGTGCAACTGATCGGTATGGCCCGGGCGCTGAAATCCGGTGCGTCCCAGCGGCTCAGTCGGCCCGTCGAACTGCCGTCGGATTCAAGCCTGACCGCGCCGGTTTACAATCAGCTGGACGGCTATCGGTTATTGGTCCGGCAATTAGCCGCCAACATCGACGAGATGCGCCAGCGCCTGGCCAAGACAGCACCGCGCTGGAACATGTGACGTTTCTTTACGGCTTACTGCGTCGTCACCGTCTGACGAAACTTAAGGCTCCAACCTTGTTGCATGCCGGCAGCGGCCAACAGAATCGCGGCAACACCGATCCATTGCAGCGGTTCCAGGCGATGGCCGAAGGCAAACCAGTCAACGAAAATCGCCGCAATCGGGTAGATGAAGGACAACGCACCGGTCAGTGCCGTCGGCAGTTTTTGAATCGCGCCGTAGAGCAGCACGTACATCACGCCGGTGTGGACAATGCCCAGGGTGACCAGACTGGCCCACGCGCTCGGCGCTTGCGGCAGTGCCGAAAAGTGCGCGAATGGCGCGAGTAACAGCACGCCGGTGGTGACCTGGACCAACGCGATCAGGTGCGGCGGTGTGCCGGTCAGTCGTTTGATGATCAACGCGGCAATCGCGTAAAGGAATGCCGCCCCCAGCGCCAGAGCGATGCCTATGAGGTAATCATTGCCGCTCTCGCCCTGCCCGCCATGTGCGCTGACAATCGCCAGCATCCCGAGAAACGAAATGCCCAGCCAAAACAGTTTCTGCAGGGTGATTTTCTCGTTGAGGAACAACGCGGCCAACCCCACCAGCATGAACGGCTGAACGTTGTATACCGCGGTGCCGATGGCAATCGAGGCGCGGGAGTAAGAAGCAAACAACAGCACCCAGTTGCCGACAATCGCCACGCCGCTGAGCACGGCCAGCAAGAAGGTGGTGCGGGTCAGAATGCCGGGGCGCAGGAAGCCGAATGCCGCGCAGATCAGCAACAACGTGCCGGCGCCGAACACGCAACGCCAGAACACTACGTCCAGCACCGGTTGCCCGGACACCAGCACGAACCAGCCGATGGTCCCGGAAATCAGCATGGCGGCGGTCATTTCGAATGACCCGTGACGTATTGTTTTGTCCATCATCAGACTCCTGTGTTTGAGCCCAAAGTATGCCAATCCGCCGAGGAGCTTCTCCAGCGCAAAAAGCAGGCTAAACTCGAAATCTGCCTTTTTTATCAAGGCGGTTTGAATTTTTTGCCTAATAGGGGTTTCGCCATGACCGACGATATCGACCAAGTGCTGATCACGGCATTGATGGAAGACTCACGCCGCTCGCTCAAGGCTCTGGCGCAAATCAGCGGCCTGTCTTCGCCCAGCGTCGCCGAGCGTTTGCGCCGCCTCGAAGAGCGTGGTGTGCTCAAGGGTTACACCGTCGAGATCGACCCCAAATGCTTTGGCTATCAACTCCAGGCCATCGTCCGTATTCGTCCGCTGCCAGGCCAGTTGCAGGAAGTGGAACGGCAGATTCAGGCCATCCCGGAGTTCACGGAGTGCGACAAAGTCACCGGCGACGACTGTTTCATCGCCCGCCTGCATGTGCGTTCGATGGAACAACTGGACACCCTGCTCGATCGTCTAAACACCCACGCCGAAACCAACACTGCAATCGTCAAGAAAACCCCGGTCAAGCGCCGCTTGCCACCGATGGCGTGACCCTTAACTCAAATCGCAGGCAAGAAAAAACCCGCCGAAGCGGGTTTTTTCCTCAAGGCTGACGATTAGTCATCGCGGCTCATGATGCCGAACAGCTGCAACAAGCTGACGAACAGGTTGTAGATCGATACATACAGGCTAATGGTCGCCATGATGTAGTTGCGCTCGCCGCCGTGAATGATGGCGCTGGTCTGGAACAGAATGCAGACCGAGGAGAACAGCACGAAACCTGCGCTGATCGCCAGTTGCAGACCGCTGATCTGAAAGAACAGGCTCGCCAGCGTCGCACCCAGCAGCACGAAGAAGCCTGCAGTGATGAAACCACCCAGGAAGCTCATGTCCTTGCGGGTAATCAGCACATAAGCCGACAGACCGCCGAACACCAGCGCAGTCATCGCGAAGGCCGAACTGACCACCTCGGCGCCGCCCTGCATACCCAGGTAACGGTTGAGGATCGGGCCGAGCAGGAAACCCATGAAACCGGTCAGGGCAAATGCCGACACCAGCCCCCAGGCCGAATCACGGAGTTTGTTGGTGAGGAAGAAAAGGCCGTAGAAACCGATCAGCACCACGAAAATATTCGGGTAGCCGACACGCATCTGCTGCGCGACAAACGCCATCACGCCGCTGAATGCGAGGGTGAGAGCGAGTAAGCCGTAAGTGTTGCGCAGGACGCGGCTAACCTCTAGCTGCTCAGCCTGCACGCTGTTATTAACTGCGTAATCCTGTTCGCGCATGGCGACACTCCTGTTGGTTTGAAACGTTCAGTCGCAAAGATCATAACAGACGCTCTGTAACAAGCCATGCAGAGAGTTTGACAGTGTGTTTCATTCAGGTATTATGGCGCCCGCAACGCAAACGGAGGTGTGGCCGAGTGGTTTAAGGCAACGGTCTTGAAAACCGTCGACTGTAACAGGTCCATGAGTTCGAATCCCATCGCCTCCGCCATATTTGTACCGATAAAGCCCTGATTATTCAGGGCTTTGTCGTTTCTGGGGTTTAGTGAGAATCCACCAGCCCATACCTTGACCCGTAGCTTTCGTTGGTTATACGCGGAACACGAAAGAACTGAAGGTTTAGCCAATCTGTTGCATCGACCGGTTGAATCCACAGCCAAAAACGGCCAGTGATGAGGCACCTTAGGCCTTCAACGACCGGAGTGCTGTTCCAGTATTGCGCAGGCTTCGGTGGTAAAGATGTATCTCTTGTCTGGTTGAAAAAGGATTACACCTTCATCACATAGGCGTTTGAGCACTTCACGCACACAAATGAACGACAACTCGGCAGCAAATGATTCCAGGTAGGCATGCACGTCGCGCGCATTGATGGAACGTCCATCTCTGGCGGCGATCAGCAAGGCCTCGATAACTTTCAAGCGGATCAAGCTGGTGCGCAGTCCGTAGTAACGCAGCAACTCACGGATATGTTTATTTGTGCCGCGATCTGACTCGGATGCTCGTTGAGTTGCCGCTCTCTGGAATTGCAATTGCGTAACGGGGGGTGCCGATGCTGAGTGGTTGTACATGCGAATACTCCTTTTCAGAAATGTACGGTTTGCAAAGATTCTTCGAGTCCAAGTCTCCAGATTTAGATGCAAGACTGTTTTGTTTTGGTTTTTTTGACATTTTTTTACCAATCGCTCTCGTAGAGGGGCTTGTCCGGCCATACAGGTAGCTGTCAATGAATCCCCCCAACCCTTGCGAAATGGACGAAGAAATCCTCACTCAAGCTGCGCATTGGTGTATGCGACTGCAAGATGACACCTGTACGACCGAAGAACGCCTGGCGTTTCAGCAGTGGATTCAGACCGATCCGCGTCACTCATTCGAGTACGCCAAAATGCTTGAAATCTGGGACCTCAGCGACCAGTTACCCGACAATCAAAGCACATCGAAAAAACTGCTGACCGACACATCAGCCCGGCATAACGGCGCCCGCAAAATGTAACGTGGGAGCTGAATCCACATTACCGCGTTCCATCGTCTGCCACGGGCTCGGTGAGGCTGACACGGCGACTACGCAACCGATTTGCCGCGGACAAGACCCAGACAAAGAACACCGGCACCCACAAGACCCCGAGCACTGTCGCCGCCAGCATACCGCCGATCACGCCTGTGCCGATCGCTCGCTGGCTGGCAGCTCCCGCACCAGTTGCAATAGCCAGAGGCACCACGCCGAGAATGAAGGCCAGGGACGTCATGACGATCGGACGAAAACGCAGACGCGCGGCCTGAGCCGCCGCTTGCGCAAGGCTCGCGCCCTGAACGTGAAGTGCCTTGGCAAACTCGACGATGAGGATTGCATTCTTCGCCGCCAGTCCAATGATCGTGATCAGCCCCACCTTGAAATAGACATCATTGGGCAGGCCCATGATCGTCACCGCGGCCACCGAACCGAGCATGCCGACAGGCACGATCAACAGCACGGCAAAGGGAATCGTCCAGCTTTCATACAGCGCCACCAGTACCAGCAGCACCACGATCAACGATAACCCCACCAGCAGCGGCACCTGATCGCTGGCCTGTTGTTCCTGAAGTGACAGCCCGGCCCATTCAAGGCTAAAACCGGCTGGTAACTGACGGGCAATTTTCTGCAGTTCTTCCATGGCTTGACCGGTGCTGTAACCCGGCGCGGCATCACCGGAAAAGCGCAGCGACGCCGACCCGTTGTAGCGCGCGATCTGCAGTGGCCCGACCTGCCACTCAAAACGACTGAAGGCTTCCAGTGGCACCAATCGGTTCTGTCGGTTGGGCACTTGCAGGCGCAGCAGCGCTTCAGGCGTCTGGCGGCTGATGCCGTCCACCTGAACGATCACCCGCTGCATCCGCCCCTGATTGGCAAACTCATTGATTTGTTCCGAACCCAGCGCCGAGGACAACGCTGAACTGATCACATCAAAACTCACGCCGAGGGCTTCGGCTTTTTCGCGGTCGATGCTGACATTGATCTGAGGCGCATCCGCAAGGCCATCCTCCATCAGGTAATCGATCACCGGCGACGCCTTGGCCGCCTCCAGCAATTGGGTTCGGGCCTTCAACAGCGCTTCGTGCCCCTGCCCTGCCAGATCCTGCAACCGTAACTCGAAACCGTTCGAGGTGCCGAGGCCGTCCACCGGCGGCGGCACCACGCTGAACAGCGTGCCGTCAGCGGCGTTCTCAAAAGCCTCATTCGCGCGTCGGGCCACCGCGTCGCTGGCCTGGCCATCGCCGCGAACCGACCAGTCCTTGAGGCTGGTAAACGACAACGCCGCGTTAGCGCCGACCCCGGAAAAACTGAACCCCATGATTGCCAGCACCTGATCCGTGGCGGGTTGCGCCAGGGCATAGTGCTCCCACGCTTGCACCGTCACATCCGTGCGCGAAGCCGAAGCCGCAGGTGGTAGCTGGATATCCGTGATGATGTAGCCCTGATCCTCGGACGGCATGAATGAGGATGGCAATCGGTGATAGGCAAAAGCGAGTACCAGCAACAACATAAGGTACAGGCCCATGCTGCGGGTACTGCGCCGGACCCAGCTCGAACTGAACCGCTCGTAGCGCCGGGCCAAGGCATCGAAGCGTCGATTGAAGCCGTTCGCCCAGCGGTTGGGTCGTAGCTCTTTCGCCGGGTCGAAGGGTTTTAGCAAGGTGGCACACAGGGCCGGCGTCAGGGTCAACGCCAGGAACCCGGAGAATAGAATCGACACCGACAGCGCCATGGAAAACTGCTGGTAGATCACCCCCACCGAACCGCCCATGAACGCCAACGGCAGGAATACCGCCGCCAGCACCAGGGTGATGCCAACAATCGCCCCGCTGATCTGCTGCATCGCTTTGCGGGTCGCGTCTTTGGGCGACAGGCGCTCCTGCGTGATCAAGCGCTCGACGTTCTCTACCACGACAATGGCGTCGTCCACCAGAATGCCAATGGCCAGCACCATGCCGAACAGGGTCATCATGTTGATCGAAAACCCCAGCGGCGCCATCACCGCGAGGGTGCCCAGCAGGCAGACCGGCACCACAATGGCCGGAATCAGCGTGTAACGCAGGTTCTGCAAAAACAGCAGCATCACCAGGAACACCAGCACCATGGCTTCGATCAGGGTATAGATGACTTGCTTGATCGCCACGTCGACAAAGTATGAGGTGTCATAAGGCACGCTCAGCGTCATGTTCGTTGGCAGCGTGCTCGACAGTTGATCCAGCCGGGCCTTGATCGCCGCCGCCGTTTGCAGCGCGTTGGCACCGGGCGCCAATTGCACCGACATGGCCGCCGCAGGTTTGCCGTTCAGGCGAGCGTCGAAGCGGTAGTCCTGACGACCCAGTTCGACTCGGGCCACATCGTGAATCCTGACACTGGAGCCGTCGTCATTGGCCCGCAGCACAATGTTGCCGAACGCCTCCACGGATTCGAGCTGACCCTGCACCATGACGGTGGCGGTAATGTGCTGCTCGACAGGCCCCGGACGTTCGCCCATGCTGCCGGCGGGTACTTGCACGTTCTGTCCGGCGATGGCCTTACTTACATCGGCCATCGACAGGTTGTAACCCACAAGCCGGGCAGGATCGACCCAGATGCGCATGGCCCGTTCGGCGGTGTACATCTGCACCCGCCCTACTCCGGCCACGCGGCGAATCTCGTTATTGATGCCCCGCGCGGCGTAATCCGCCAGCCCGATCGAATCCTGCTGCCCATCGGTGTAGGACAAGGCATAGATCATCAGAAAATTGGCACGTACCTGTTCCACTTTCAGGCCTTGCTCGATCACCGCTTGGGGCAAGCGCCCGACTACCCGTTGCAAGCGGTTCTGGACGTCGACCTGCGCCATGTCGGGATCGATGCCCGGCTTGAAGGTGATGGTGGTTTCTGCACTGCCGTTGGCACTGTTGGATTCGTAATACAGCAAATCCTTGAGGCCGTTGAGCTCCTCCTCGATCAGGCTGGTGATGTTCTGATTGATGATCTGCGCCGAGGCACCGGGGTAGCTGGCACTGACACTGATTTGCGGCGGTGCTACGTCCGGGTATTGGCTGACCGGCAAGGTGCCCAGGGTCAGCGCTCCTGCCAGCGCGATGAACAACGCGATGACCCAGGCGAAGTTCGGACGGTTAATGAAAAAATCGGGCATCGGTAAGATCCTGGCTAACAACCGTGGGTAAAAGCGTCACGCCCTCAGTTATGGGCCTGCTGTTCGGCCGAGGTGATTATGTTGACCCTGGTGCCGACACTGAGCTTGTCGGCGCGCTCGACCACCACTTGCTCGCCGGCCACTAGCCCCTGAGTGATCTGCCAGTCGGAACCAAGCATCGCGCCGGTGCTGACCACGCGTTCGCGCACCATCCCCTGGGCGTCCACCAGCATCAACCTGGCCTGGCCGTCGACACCACGCTGCACCGCTTGCTGCGGCACGAACAACGCTTGCGGATCGATCCCCGCCGGCGCTACGACCCGCACATACATGCCAGGCAGCAGTACGCTGTCCGGATTCGGAAACTCGCCGCGCAAGGTGACTTGCCCGGTGCTTCGATCGACCGAAATATCGGAGAACATCAGCTTGCCTTGTCGGGTTTGTGTCGGGCTGCCAAGTTGTATTGACACCTGCGCTGCGCCCGCTCCAGTCAGGGTCAACCGGCCACTGGCGACGGCTTGCTGCAAGGCCACGATCTGATCGACGGACTGGGTAAAGTCGGCGTAAATCGGGTCCAGTTGCTGAATCCGCGCCATTTGCGTGGCTTCGTCCTGGCCTACCAGTGCGCCCTCGCTGACCAGGGCGCGGCCGATACGGCCACTGATCGGCGCTCGCACCTGACAGTAACCGAGGTTGAGTCGGGCGGTCGCCACATCGGCTTGAGCGGCCAGGCGGTTAGCCTTGGCGCTCTTGAGATCAGAGACCGCGTCGTCGAATACCTGAGGGCTGACAGCGTTGATTTCCACCAGTTGTTTGTAGCGCTGTACGTGAGCGTTGGCGCGATAGACATCCGCCTCAGTCTTGGCCAGGGCGCCTTCGACCCGCATCAAGGCGGACTTCAGTGGTGCCGGGTCGATGCTGAAAAGCAGTTGACCAGCCTTGACGTCGCTGCCCTCTTCAAAATGACGGGTCAACACAACACCGGCAATTCGTGCGCGCACCTCGGCGATGCGCACCGGTTCGATTCGGCCAGGCAGGTCTGAGGTCATGGCAAACGGTCGGGGTTGCACGGTGAGCGTCTTGACCTGCGGCGGCGACGTACTGTGTTCAGCGGACTGATCCTGTGCTCCACAGCCGTTCAATGCCAATACGGTCGCCAGCACCCACGTCGGTTTTATCGTCGCTAAAGCCTTACGCATTATCAGTCCCTGTTCAAAACCAAAACGGGCTTGCCGTTCCGTGTCGGAAAACCCTGTGCATCGGCAGATCATTAACGCGTGGAGCGCTCATTGATCGAGCTCGCTGCCTGGAACAGGATTTGTGCGACGAAATCGATTTCCTGTCCGGTGATGATCAGCGGCGGCAAGAAGCGGACGGTCGCACCGTGGCGTCCGCCGAGCTCGACGATCAAACCGTGCTTCAGGCAAGCCTGCTGGAAGGCCTTGGCCCGGACCGCGTCTACCGGCGGGTGACCCTGTACGTCGAGGGCGCCTTGCGGGTCGACGATTTCCATGCCGAGCATCAAACCACGACCGCGAACATCGCCAATCCAGGCAAATTCGCTTTGCAGCATCTGTAACTGCTTACGCAGATGCGCGCCAGCGGTTTCGGCGTGTGCCACCAAGCCTTGATCGCGGATGAAACGCAAGGTCGCGGTGCCCGCGGCCATTGCCAGTTGATTGCCACGGAACGTGCCGGCGTGGGCACCCGGCTGCCAGACATCCAGCGAATCGTTGTAGACCATGACCGACAGCGGCAGACCGCCACCGATGGCTTTGGACAAGGTAATGACGTCAGGCGTGATACCCGATTGCTCAAAGCCGAACATCCTGCCGCTGCGGGCGATGCCGCACTGGATCTCGTCGACGATCAACGGAATTCCGTGGGCCTTGGTCAATCGACGAAGCTCCTGAAGCCAGCGGTCCGGCGCGGCAATCACCCCGCCCTCACCCTGAATCGGTTCCAGAATCATTGCTGCCGGTGCGGTGACACCGCTTTCCGGGTCGTTGAGCAAATGCTCGAGGTAACGCACGTTCAACGTCACACCCTGATAACCGGCCACACCGAATGGGCAACGGTAATCATGGGGAAACGGCAGGCGCTGAACACCTGGCATCAAGGCGCCGAGGGCATTCTTCGGCGACAGGTTACCGCTGATCGCCAGTGTCCCTAGGGTCATACCGTGGTAAGCCCCTTCAAACGCCAGCACCGAATGGCGTCCGGTGGCGGTGCGAGTCAGTTTCAGCGCTGCTTCGACCGCGTCGGCCCCGCTTGGGCCGCAAAACTGGATGCGCGCATTGCGCGCGAATTCTGTAGGCAGACAGCCAAAAATTTCCTGTACGAATGCATCCTTCACCGGCGTCATGAGGTCCAGAGTGTGCATGGGCACACCGGCCGCCATGACCTGAGTGATGGCTTCGATAATCACCGGGTGGTTATGACCCAGCGCCAGGGTGCCGGCACCGGCCAGGCAATCGACGAACACTTGTCCGCGACTGTCCTGCACATAAATACCATGGGCTCGTTCGAGCACAAGCGGAATGCGCCGAGGGTAACTGCGGGCGTTGGATTCCTGCTGTTGCTGGCGCTCCAGCATCGGCGTCGGATCAAGGCAGTAAGGGCTCGACAGACCGGTGTGCAACAGGCGTAGCTGTTGCGCGCCACCCGACGTGACATTCGAAAAAGCACTCATGATTTCCTCCAGGGAGGCTGGGTTTGGAAAGGAACAGGGCTGCCTGAAAACGAACGTTTCAGGCAGCGACAGCCGTAAAGCCGGACGCGGGGAATCGGCTTCCCCGCGCCCTTGGGTTTACATGTCGTAACGCAGAACCAGACCCACAGTGCGCGGGGCACCGACATCGATGATGTCGCCGCTGCGGTTGTTGGTGATGTATTCCTTGTCGAAGGCGTTTTTCACGTAACCGGATACGGCGATGTTCTTGGTGATCTTGTACTCGGCGTTGAAGTTGGCCAGCCAGTAAGCGTCGCTCTTGCGCTCATCAGTGACTTGACCCGCGTCATCGAACTCGTACTCCGACGGCGAGGTGCTCTGGTAAATGACGTCGGTGTTCAGGGTCAACCGGTCATTCCAGCGATAGGTACCGCCCAGCGACATCTTGTACTTGGGCGAATAGAGGAAGTCCTCGCCACTCATGTCCCTGCCATCGCCCGTGACGAAGTCCTTGTACTTGCCTTCGGTAACGGAGGCACCGGCCGTCAGGGTCAGCTGTTCGGTGAAGTCCTTCTCGACGGAGACTTCCAGGCCCTTGATGTCACTGCGTCCGGCGTTGAACACGTGAACGAACTCGGTGTTCGGATCCAGCGAACTGACCTGCTGGTCTTTCCAGTCGGTGTAGTACAGGTTGGCGCGGGTACGCAGGGTCTGGTCGAAGAACGAGCCTCGGTAGGACAGCTCGTAGTTGGTGGTGTACTCCGGATCGTAAGCTTCGTGACCGGTACCGGTACGAACGTTGACGCCACCGCCGCGATAGCCTTTCTGCACCATAAAGCCTACGTACTGATTGGCAGCCAGTTCATAGTCGATACCCAGCTTCGGCAATACGGCATCGAACGACTTGCTGGTTTTGCCCGAGGAGGAGAAGTCATCCTGTTCGATATCGGTGTCGTTCTTCTCGTGGTCGTAGCGCAGCCCGGTGATCAGTGTCCAGCGCGGGGCGAACGTCCAGTTGATTTCACCGAACACCGCCTTGTTTTCTATCGTCGTATCGCCCTTGACGGTGCCGACCAGTTCGTTGTCAAACAACAACCGGTCGTGGAAGTTGTTGGTGTTGTGGCCGTAGTAGACACCCATGAAGCTCTTCACCGTGTCACCGGTGTAGTTCAGGCGCAGCTCCTGATTGAACAGGTCACCATCCTGCTTGCGCAGAACGACCTCGTTGGCATCGGCTGTCTGGTCGAAGTCCAGGCGGGCGTCGTAGTCCGAACGGGTATTGGCGGTGAGGCTGGTTATGGACCAGTTGTCGTCCAGGCGGTAATCCACCTTGGCGCTGACGGTGTCTTGTTCGAGTTTGTCGAAAGCCTTGGTGTCGGACGACACGTCGTAATAGCGGACCTTGCCGTTTTCGCGCATGACCGAGTTATCGCCCTTGCGGCTTTCACCGTGGGCGTAAGTCAGCAGCACATCCAGATCGTCGTTCGGCAGGATCAGCAGCTTGCCACGGGCATTGTAGGTGCGGGTCGGGTTGGCATCATTATCGAGTGCGATGTTGTCGATGTAACCGTCACCGTCCTGGTAATCCACGGCGATACGACCGGCGATCTTGTCATCGACGATCGCGCCACCACCAGCAAGCGCCCCTCCGCTCTCACCGTAGTTGCCCATGTTGCCCTGTAATGAAAGGCTCGGTTCGAAAGTCGGGTTCTTGGTCTGGATGACGACCGCACCGGCCAGCGAGTTGCGGCCCTGGGTAGTGGACTGCGGACCGAGGAACACTTCGACCTGCTCGACGTCCCACAGCGGCATCGGGCTGAGGGTCAGTGCGCGGTTCGGTTGCACGGCGCCGTCGACGAACACCGAAACAGCACCGTTGAGCGTGGCCGGGCCCTGGTCTTCGAAACCGGATACCGGCACGCCTCGAATACCCCAGTTTTCGTTGCCGGACTGGTTGTAGACACCCGGCGTACGGGCGAACACATCAACCAGGTCGTGATCCTCTTTCTCGCGCAGTTGCTTGCCGGTCACCACAACGACACTCGACTGGGTTTTCTCCAGGGAACGGTTGATTTTTTCACCCGTCACCGTGATCGGAGCGATCTCCATTGTGTTCGACTGCTCGGCCGCCCATGCGCTGTTAGCCAGGCAGACCGCCGACCCCACAGCCAACGCAATTGTATTCTTTTTGAAATTCACGCCCCGCTCCCATGCGACAGATATTTTTTGTTTTTCCGGCCGACCAAATGCTCATTCAGGTCAGCGGTGCGGAGTCTAATCCAAAAAAAAACTTAAAGGAATACTATTGATAATCCATCTCATTAACATCTAATATGCCGCCGTGTATCAGAGCGAATACATTTCAGTCGAACGCTGCAACGGCGGCCTCTGCCCTGTTTTCAAGGCCTGCCCAAACCGCCCCGACTGGCCGAATAAAGATAAAAAAGGATGCGCAAAGGATGACCTCAATCGAACACCTGAGCGGGCGTTCCGAGTCTTTCTCCATTGCTCCACCGGATGGCAACGAGCAGTCGTTACCCGTGTTGGTGCAGGCGACGCCGGGACAGTCGATTCATAATCTCGACCCGTCAGTTCGGGACGCGTTGCCCCATGCGCTGACCACCACGGGTGGTGTGCTGTTTCGAGGATTCACTGTCGCCACACCCATCGACTTCAAGCGCTTCGCCGCCAGTTTCGGCGCACCGCTGGCCAGTTACGAATTTGGTTCCACGCCGCGCAGCAAAGTCTTCGCCGGGGTCTATAGCTCTACCGAATACCCGGCCCATCAATTCATTCCTTTGCACAACGAGCAGGCCTACACCCGACCGTGGCCTTCGCGCATCTGGTTCCACTGCATCAAGGCCAGCGAAACCGGTGGCGAAACCCCGATCGCTGACAGCCGCCTGATCTACCAGCGCATGCCCGCCGAGATCCGCGAACTGTTCGCCAGTCGCGAGTTGCTCTATGTACGTAACTACAGCGGCGCGCTGGATCTGCCGTGGCAGAAAGTGTTCAACACCGAGGACCGCGCCCAGGTTGAACGCTACTGCCGGGACAACGACATCGAGTGGGAATGGAAAGCCGATGGCGACCTACGCACACGCCAGCGTTGCGCGGCCGTGCTGCAGCATCCTGATACCGGTGAGTGGGTCTGGTTCAATCAGGCGCACCTGTTTCACGTCTCGGCAATTGAGCCGGGCGTGCGCGCCAGTCTGCTCGCCGCGGTGGGGGAAGAGAACCTGCCTCGCCATGTTTACTTCGGCGACGGCTCGGCGATTCCCGATGAGGTGCTCGATACCGTGCGCGAGGTCTATCGCCAGACCGCCATCAGTTTCCCCTGGCAACCCGGCGACATCCTGATGCTCGACAATCGACTGGTCGCAC
The DNA here is from genome assembly GCF_030053095.1 of Pseudomonas sp. PMCC200344. Classification (NCBI taxonomy): domain Bacteria; kingdom Pseudomonadati; phylum Pseudomonadota; class Gammaproteobacteria; order Pseudomonadales; family Pseudomonadaceae; genus Pseudomonas; species Pseudomonas sp. PMCC200344. The sequence goes on from NZ_CP125618.1 coordinate 3,470,137, forward strand.
ACGGCCGCAATCCTTACACCGGTGACCGCAAAGTCATCGTTGCCATGGCGTGAATCCCACCATGTTCTCATTCAATCACTGGATCGAAGTGCTGGAGGGCAATGCCCGGCACTTCCCGCAGCGTGCTGCCCTGCACTTCTTGCCGGACGGCGTCGAGATCGGCGAAACCCTGACCTTTGCCCAACTGCACGAGCAGTCCCAATCCCTGGCGGCCGCGCTGCAATCGCGCTATGCGTCAGGCGATCGTGTGCTGTTGATGTTGCCCAGCAGCCTCGACTACGCCCGTGCGTTCTGCGCGTGTTTATATGCCGGCCTGATCGCCGTGCCGTTGTTTCCGCCGCCGTCACGCAAACCGCGCCACCTCGATCGCGTGCGCAACGTGGTGGTGGATGCACAGCCGGCACTGATTCTGGCACCGGAGGAACATTGCCAGGGTTTGCTGGAACTGGTGGAAGGCAAGGTCGACGTGTCGACCGTCCAGGACCTCGGTCTGCCGCCGGTCAGTGAATGGATGCGTCCGGATGTCGACGGTGCGACCGTTGCCTTCCTGCAATACACCTCAGGCTCCACCGGCACACCCAAAGGCGTTGAAGTGCGTCAGCGCAACCTGATCGCCAACGTCGAACTGATGCGCCAGGCCTATGGTTTCGATGAGCATGGCGGGATGGTCAACTGGCTGCCGCTGTACCACGACATGGGTTTGATCGGTGGCATGCTGGCCCCGCTTTACAGCGGTATGCCCTGCTACCTGATGGCTTCACAGACTTTCGTCAACGCGCCGTCGACCTGGCTTCAGGCGTTGAGCCGCTACCGCGCCACCGCCAGTTTTGCCCCCAACTTCGCCTATGCCCTGTGCAATCGGGTGGTCAGCGACAACCTGATTGCCCAGCTCGACTTGAGTGCCTGGCAACACGCAATCAACGGCGCCGAGCCGATCCACCCCGGCACCCTTGAAGCCTTTGCCCAGCGCTTTGCCGCTTGCGGCCTCAACCCTTTGGCCATCAGCCCCGGTTATGGCCAGGCCGAAGCCACGCTGTGTGTCAGCGCCACGCCAGCCGACGCGCTGCCGGTGGTGCTTCGCTTGGATAAAGCAGTGCTGGAAACCGGTCGTGTTGCTCTGGCGGTCACCGATGCCGCCGCCGTGGAATTCGTCGCCTGCGGTTACCCGCAGGCCTTGCATGACATTGCCATTGCTGATCCTCAGAGTCACGAGCGCTGCGCCGACGACCGCATTGGCGAAGTCTGGCTGAGGGGCCCGAGCAACGCCGAAGCCTATTGGAAAAAACCAGAAGCCAGTCGCGAAGCCTTTGAAGCACGCATTGTCGGCGAGCCGGGCCATTACCTGCGTTCCGGCGACCTGGGCTTCATGCACGAAGGTCAGGTGGTGATCTGCGGGCGTCTCAAGGACTTGCTGATTCTCAACGGACGCAACCTGTACCCCCACGACATCGAATTCGCCATTACCGATTCCGAGCCGGGCATTCGTACCGGGCGCATCGCCGCGTTTTCGGAAATGGACCCACTGCTGGGCCGCGAGAAACTGGTGATCGTCGCCGAGCCACAACGCAAGTTCGTCGACCCGGCGCATCATCCTGCGCTGTTTGCATCGATGCAAAACGCCGTACGCGAAGCCGCCGACTGCGGCATCGATCAGATTGTGCTGGTAGAAGCCGGCACCATCCCGATGACCACCAGCGGCAAGATCGCCCGTCAAGGCGCGCGCAAACAACTGGCCGCAGGCACGTTGAGCATCATCGCCCAGAGCGGTGGGCAGCTCGCCTCGAGCAACGACACCATCGACCTCATTCAACTAAGGCATCGGGTCGGCAATGCGCCACATCTCGCGCAAACCGCGTGCCGCCAATGGCTGGAGCAAACCCTGCGCGAGGTCAATCCGTACCTCGCGGCAGACTTCGAACTCAGCCTGATCGGACTGGGCCTGGACTCCATCAGCGTGGCCGACTTCGCCGCCCGACTGCACAAGGATCTGGGCTGGAACCTCGATATTCAAAGTCTGTTCGGTGAACAGACCCTGGCAGAATGGGCGCTGGCCTTGCAGGTATACCTGAGCGATTCAGCCCCGGCGCCCAGCGTCTCGAGCACCCGTGCAAACTTCAGCCGAAGTCGCCAATCCTTCGCCCAAAGCCGCCTGTGGTTCTTGCGTCAACTGAACCCCGACAACACTCGGCATAACCTGGTGTTGCACCTGAGCCTGCAAGGCTCTCTGAATATCGAGACCCTGGCGCTACGGCTGAACACGCTGGTCAACCGTCACAGCGTATTGCGTACGGTGTATCGCGACGGGGTCAATGGCCCGCAGCAACAGGTGTTGCCGGCCAGCGCCGTGCCACTGACCTGGCACGACCTGCGTAACCGGAGCGAGCCGCAGCAACAGCAAGCACTCCACGATTGTCTGGCCAATGAACACGCTACGCCGGTTGAACTGGAAACCGGCCCGCTGCTGCGCGCACAACTGCTCAGCCGCAACGACGAGCGACACGACCTGCTGCTGACCCTGCATCACATCGCGTTCGACGGCCGCTCGGCGCAAGTGTTGCTCGCGGAACTGGCCGGCGTCACCAACACCGAACTGCCGGTACAGTACCTGGATTTCGCCCACTGGGAAGCCGAACACTGGAGCGCACAACGTATTGCTGCCGAACAGGACTTCTGGCGTGAGCATCTGGCGCATGTGCCTCAAACCCTCGACCTGGGTGGCAGCGGCCAGACTCAAGGCGAGCACAGCCTGAACTTCACCGTGCCTCAGGCCATCTGCGAACACCTCGCAGCCATGGCCCGCGAACACGGCATGACGCTGTTCATGCTGTTGCTGACCAGCTATCAACTGGTGCTCAAGCAATTGAGTGGCCAGGAGCAATTTCTGCTGGGTACCGATGTCAGCGGCCGGCCGTTGGCGGAACACAACGACGTCATCGGTTTCTTCGTCAACCAATTGACCCTGCGCTGCGACCTGCGCGGTGAGCCGACCCTGGCTGGTTTTCTTGAGCGGGTCCGCGATGGCGCGCGGCAGGCCTACGCCCATCAGGGCCTGCCTTTCGATCTGGTGGTGTCGGCACTGGCACCGGAGCGCCGTCCCGGTCACTCGCCGCTGTTCCAGGTCAAGCTCAACTATCAACCGTCGCGTGTAACACCGACCGATATCGCCGGGGCGCACATGGCCGCGCTGGACGTAGCGCAGGCACCGGGCGATTTCCACCTGGTGCTCGATCTGGTGCATGGCACCGAAGGCATCGACGCAACCCTCAAATACCGCGGCGACTGCTTCGATCAGGATCGCGCCTTGCGCCTGCAACATCTGTGGACGCGTCTGTTGGGCGAAACCCGCAACCTACTGGACGAGCCGCTGCCGGCACTGACCGAACGCCTCGACGCATGGGATCAAACGTTTCAGCGCGAACGCCAGCAGTCCCAAGCCCTGGCCGGGCGCAGCCAGCTGATGCAAACCAAACGTCGCTCCTTGACCCTTTAACCGAGTTGGATGCCTTTATGTCTATCGTGCCCCCATCGTCTCGCGCCCTCGGCGCTGTGCGCCGCAAAGCCATGAACGTCTCGGAACAGCAACTGGTCAGCGAGCGTTTGCTCAGCCCCGACCACGCCTTGCCGCTGGTGATCGAGCCGGCGGTCAGCGGCGTCGATCTGGTTGCCTGGGCAACCCGGGAACGTGAAAGCCTGGAGAAGAAACTGCTGCAATACGGTGCCCTGCTGTTTCGCGGTTTCTCCGTATTGTCCGTGGAGCAATTCGACCAAGTGATCGCCGCCCTCTCCCCCGGCGCGCTGGAATACATGTTCCGCGCCTCGCCGCGCACCCGGGTCGGCGGCAACATCTACACCTCGACCGATTACCCGGCCGACCAGATGATTTTCCCGCACAACGAACATTCCTATTCGCCACGCTTTCCGCTGCGTTTGTTCTTCTATTGCCATATCCCGTCCGAAACCGGTGGCGAAACGCCGATCGGCTCGACTCGTGCCGTGAAGGCGAGCATCAGCCCCGAGATCGAAGCACGTTTCCGTGAAAAAGGTGTGCTGTACGTTCGCAATTACGGCGACGGCTTCGGCCTGCCGTGGCAGACCGTGTTCCAGTCCGAAGACCGCAGCGAAGTGGAAGCCTACTGCGCCAGCGTTGGCATCGAAGTGGAATGGAAAGAAAACAACCGCTTACGCACCCGCCAGCGTGGGCCGGCGTTGGTGCGTCACCCGCGTACCGGCGAAGAAGTCTGGTTCAACCACGCGACCTTCTTCCACATCAGCACCCTGCCCCCGGCGATCCGCGATTCGCTGCAAAGCAACTTCAACGACCTCGACCTGCCTACCAACACCTTTTATGGCGACGGCGAACCGATCGAACCGCAAGTACTGGAGTCCCTGCGAGCAGCCTACCTCGACTCGCTGGTGCGGTTCAGTTGGCAGCAGGGCGACGTGTTGTTCATCGACAACATGCTCGCGGTACACGGTCGTGAACCCTTCACCGGCAAGCGCGCAATCATGACGGGCATGGCCGAAGCCCTGCTGCAGAGTGACGTTGCCGTCTGACTTTCAGCGGGTGCACCCGTTGCTCGCCAGAGGCTGCCTGACATCTGTTCGGCGAGCCTCAGCGCCGCTGTCGTGCCCCAGTTTCAAGCCCCATTTTTAGTCGAGTTGAACATGAGCGGACTTCAAGGTTTTCGTATTTCGCCGCAACAGGCATCGGTGTACCCGCACATCAACGACGCGGTCGAACACTCGTTCAGTTGCCATTTGCAGTGGTCGTTATCCCGGCCGGTGGACGCCGACGCGCTGAACAGCCGTCTGCTGGCGCTGATGGCCGACAGTGAAATCCTGCGCACGCGCCTGATGCCGGTGCCGGGCCTGCGCCACCCGGTGCAAGTGATTCACGACAACTGCGCACTGGCGGTGACCGTTCAGGACTTGCGTCAGCGCAGCTGCGCCGAACAGGAAATCGAGTTGACCCGCCTTGCCGCGCAGGCCCGCGACTGGACGAATCCGCTCGCCGTGACGCTGGTGCAACTGTCGAACGAACAATCGGTGCTGGACCTGGCCGCCGCCAGCAGCCACTTCGACCTCGCCAGCCTGAAACTGCTGGCGGGCGTATTGCTGCAAGACACCCAACCCGACCTGTCCGAAGCGCTGCAATACGCCGATTACGCCGAGTGGCGCTGGAGCCTGACGGAAGACGAGCCGGACCATCCGGGCGTGAACTTCTGGAAACCATTGAGCGAAACCGAACAGCCGACCTTGCAGCTGTCGCTTGAATCCACCATCGGCAGCGGATTTGCGCCGGCACACATGGAGATCGCAGTGCCCAGCGATCTCACCCGCCATCCGGCCCTGACCTCAAACCTGATGCTGACTGCCTGGGCCGCAGTACTCGGACGACTCGCCGGCCAGCAGCAGGTCCCGATCACATTGATCCACGAAAGCCGTGGCCCGGAACTGGAAAACGCTTTGGGTTTGTTCGAGCAGTGCCTGCCGGTGCGCATCGATCTGGATGCTCAGACGACCCTGATGGAGCAAAGTCAGCACGTCGGCGCGATGATCGAACGCACGGCTGGCTGGCAGGACTATTACACCCAAAGCCTGACGGGCGGTTACGCCTTCGCCTGGCGCTCGGGTGATACCCAAGAGCGTCATGCCAGCGCAGTAATGAGCCCGGTAAAGGCTTGCCTGGACGTCCGTCAATTGCCCGACAGCCTGCGCGTTCAAATGGTTTACGACCGCCACACGTTAAGCAGTGAAGCGGCGGCCTGTCTCGCCGAACAATGGCGGCAACTGCTGCTGGGCGCGCTGGCCGAGCCGCAGCAAGCCTGGGCGCAACTGCCGCTGAGCGGGCCACTTCAGGCACAGGTTGTCGGTGCCCAACCAAGTCTGCCATCGATCGAACCGGTGACCCTGGTCGAGCTGATCGACCGTCAGGTTCAGCAACAGCCAAACGCTATCGCCCTTAGCGACAAGGACGGCGACCTGAGCTACGCCCAGCTCGATGCCTGCGCGACTTATCTGGCCCATCAACTGGCGGCGGCCGGGATCGGTCCGGGCGTGCCCGTCGGCATTCTGTTCGCCCGCAGCAACGCCGCCATCATCGCCATGCTTGCGGTATTGAAGGCCGGTGGCGCTTACGTGCCGGTTGATCCGACCTACCCGGCGGATCGCCGCGCCTACATGCTCGCCGACAGCGCCATTGCACACATCGTGGTCAGCGCCGAGCTGGCCGACAGCGTGCCCGCCAGCCTGCAACGCTTCGTGCTGGATGACCTGACGACCTCCAACACCAACGACCTGCCGCCACTGCCCATGCCCGACGCGGATGACCTGGCGTACCTGATTTACACCTCCGGTTCCACCGGCGCACCGAAAGCCGTGGAAATCAGCCACGGTGCACTGAGTTTCTCCACGCAGGTACGCATGGCCGCTTATGAGGCGCCGGTGCGCGCCTACCTGCTGCTGTCATCGTTTGCCTTCGACAGCTCGGTCGCCGGGATCTTCTGGACCCTGGCCCAGGGCGGGCGTCTGGTATTGCCGGCGACGGGTGAAGAATTGGAGATGGCCCGTCTGGCGCAGCTCATTGCCCAGCATCGGGTCAGCCACGGTCTATCGCTGCCCTCGTTGTATCAGGCGTTACTCGATCAATTGCAGCGCGCCGGGGCTGTCGACAGCCTTGAGTGCTGGATTGTCGCCGGTGAAGCCTGCCCGCCATCGTTGATCGCCCAGCACAGCAAAACCTTGCCGCACGCGCGACTGGTGAATGAATACGGCCCCACCGAAGCCACGGTGTGGGCCACTTATGAAGTGCTGGACCCGAGTCGCGCTTTGACCATTGGCCGGCCGATTGCCGGGATGGATCTGCGGGTGCTGAACGAACACGGCATCACCAGCGGCATCGGCGAACCAGGCGAAATCGTCCTCGCCGGCCCAACCCTGGCGCGGGGTTATCGCAATAAGCCCGAAGAAACCGCCAAGGCCTTCGTCACCCTGGCCGATGGCACCCGCGCCTACCGCACCGGCGACCTGGCCTGCTGGCTGGCTGATGGGCGCCTGGCGTTCCTGGGCCGCAAGGACCATCAGGTCAAGTTGCGCGGCTACCGCATCGAACTCGGGGAAATCGAGCGTCAACTGTGCAGCCATAGCGATGTGCGCGAAGCCGCGGTGATCGTGCAAGAGCACGCCGCCGGTAAGCGTCTGCTGGCCTACATTCTGGCGGCGCATGGCTACGCGCCGGACTCGGACGCGATCAAGCGCTTCCTCGGTGAACGCCTGCCGTCGTACATGGTGCCGGCCCGGGTGCTGACCCTGGCGACCTTCCCGCGCACGCCCAACGGCAAGCTCGACACTCGCCAGTTACCCGACCCGGACCAGTTCGACGAAGGCGCCCATGTGGAACCGCGCAATGCGATGGAAACCACCCTGCAAACGATCGTCGCCAAGGTCTTGAAGCTGTCGACCGTGAGCGTCACCGAGAATTTCTTTGCCATCGGCGGCGACTCGATCCTGAGCCTGCAAGTAGTGGCCCAGGCCCACGAGCAAGGCATCGCGCTTTCCGCCAAGCATGTATTTGAGCGCCAGACCATCGCTGCCATGGCTGAAGTTGCACAGCCGCTGGCCGCCATTGCCGTGGAGCCGCAACCCGACAGCACCGAGTTCAGCGCCTCGGGTATGTCCGATGACGAAATGCAAGCGCTGATGGCCGAACTGAACGAGGCCGACCTGTGACCGGTTTCCCTCGCCGCCGCGCCATCGCCGTTGCCCCTTTTTTTGCAGGACGCTTTCAATGACCACCGAAAAAACCACCGCCAATCCGATTGAAGACATCTACCCGCTGTCGCCGTTGCAGCAAGGGATGCTGTTCCACTCCCTGCTGCACGAAGATTCCGGCGTGTACCTGATGCAGGATCGCTACCGAATCGGCGGTGCCATTGATGAAGTGGCGTTCCTTGAATCGTGGCGCCAGGTGGTGGCGCTGCACCCTTCCCTGCGCGCCAGTTTTCAGTGGAAAACCCAGAAGCAACCGGTGCAAGTGATCCATCGCGACGTCAAGGTTCCCCTGGACACCCTCGATCTGCGTGGGCTCGCCCCGCATGAACAGGAAGCGCGGATCCGCACGTTGTTGGAAGAGGAGCAGAAAGTCGGTTTCAACCTGTCGAAGCCGCCGCTGATTCGCTTTCGCCTGGTGCGATTGGCCGATGAGTCCTACGAATTCATTCGCAGTTTCCACCATATCCTGATGGACGCCTGGTGCATTTCCCTGGTGACCGTGGACTTCCTCAAAGTCTACGAAGCGCTGTGCAATGACCGCACGCCGGAGCTCAAGAGCCCGCGCCCGTTCCGCGATTACATCCAGTGGCTGCAACGCCAGGACGCAGGCAAGGCCGAACAGTTCTGGCGCGGCCAGCTGCAAGGGCTGAATGCACCAACGCCACTGACCGTGGACAACGGCGTGGCCCGCGACCGCTACACCGACGCGGTGCTGGTGGACGATCATCTGATTCACCTGACTGAGCCAGAAACCCAGGCTCTGGCGGCGTTCTGCCGTAGCCGCCGGATCACGCCGAACACCTTCTTCCAAGGCGTCTGGTCGCTGTTGCTATCACGTTACAGCGGTCAACGGGACGTGCTGTTCGGCGTCACCGTCGCCGGTCGTCCGGCAGAGCTGACCGGCGTCGCAGAAATGATCGGCCTGTTCATCAACACTTTGCCGCTGCGGGTGTCAGTGGACCCGGAAGCATCGTTGGGCAGTTGGCTGAGCGAGCTGCAAGGGCTGAACGTCGACATGCGCGACTTTGAGCACACGCCCCTGACTGACATTCAAGGCTGGAGCGATTTCCCCCGGGGCGAAACCCTGTTCGACAGCATTCTGGTGTTCGAAAACGCCCCGATCGACGAGCAGATTCTGGAAGGTGGTTTCCAGTTCAGCCTCGAAGGCATGGACCACAGTGTGCACACCCACTACGGCTTGACCGTGGTGATCCTGCCCGGCGAGCAGCTAGGCATTCGGGTGTCTTACGACCGCGAGCGTTTCGAGGCCCCGACCGTGCAGCGCTTGCTCGGTCATATCGCCAGCCTGGTGCGCAGCATGCTTGACGCACCGGAGGCGTTGCTGGGCAGTTTCGAACTGCTGGCTGCCGATGAGCGCCAGCAACTGCTGGGTGAGTGGGCGGTCAACCCCCACGACTTCCCGCTGGATCAAAGTTACGCCGAACTGTTTGCCGCGCAGGTCGCCCAACGCGGCGGGCAGATTGCCGCGATCTGCGACGGTGAATCCCTGACCTACGCCGAACTGGATCAGCGATCCACGCGCCTGGCCCACGCCTTGCGCGAATTCGGGGCCGGTGAAGATCAACTGGTCGCGCTGGTGGCCCCGCGTGGCCTGGCGCTGTTGACCATGATGATTGCCGTGTTCAAGGCTGGCGCCGCGATGCTGCCGCTTGAAGTCAATCATCCGCCAGAACGCCTGCGGGAAATCCTCAGCCTGTCCCGCGCGCCGTTGCTGGTGGCCAGTGAAGTGTGCAGCGCGCTGCTCGATCAGTTGCTCAGCGGCCTCGATCAGGCGCCAAAGGCCCTGTTCGCCGAAGCCTGCTGGACCGGTGACAACGACGCACCGCTGCCATTGGCGGGCGGCCCGGACAGCCTGGCCTACGTACTGTTCACCTCGGGTTCGACCGGTACGCCCAAAGGCGTGATGATCGAACAACGGGGCATGCTCAATAACATCTTCGGCAAAGTGCCGGCGCTGGGGTTGAGCGCCGAAGACCGGATTCCACAGACCGCTTCGGTGGCGTTCGACATTTCCGTGTGGCAGTTCCTCGCCGCGCCAGTACTGGGCGCCACGGTACACATCCTGCCGGACGACGTGGCGCATGACCCACAACGCCTGCTGCAAGTGATCGCCAGCGAACGCCTCAGTGTGCTGGAAATCGTCCCGAGCCTGATGCGCACACTGCTTGCGCTGTGCCCGTGCGATCTGCAACTGCCCGACCTGCGCTGGGTACTGCCCACTGGTGAAGCGCTGCCGCCGACCGTGGCCCGGGACTGGTTTGCACGTTTCCCCGACATCGCACTGATGAACGCCTATGGCCCGGCCGAATGCGCCGACGACGTGGCCTTCCAGCCGATCTTCGAAGCACCGGACGCTAACGTCAGCCATATGCCCATCGGCCAGCCGACCGCCAACAACCGCTTGTACGTGTTGGATGAAGCGTTGCGGCCGGTGCCAATTGGTGTGGCTGGGGAAATCTGTGTAGGGGGCGTCGGTGTCGGCCGCGGCTACCTGCACGATCCGCAGCGCACCGCTGATGCGTTCATCGACCATCCTCAACTGGAAGGTCGCCTGTACCGCACCGGCGACCTCGGGCGCTGGCGTGCCGATGGCGTGATCGAATACCTCGGCCGCCGCGACCAGCAGGTGAAATTGCGTGGACACCGGATCGAACTGACCGAAATCGAACACCGTCTGGCCCAGCACCCGAACGTGCGCGAAGCCGCCGTGCTGCTGCGCGAAAACAGCGTTGGCGAAGCCTGGCTGGTGGCCTACTGGTCGGCCCATGACGATACGTTGGGCAACGACGGGTTAACCGAACACCTGCGCGCACAACTGCCGCCGTACATGGTGCCGGCGGCGTTCGTGTGCCTGGAGCGCTTGCCGCTGAACAACAACGGCAAGGTCGATCGCAAGGCCCTGGCCGCCCAGGAACTGAGCTGGCAGGCCGACACCCAGGAAAGCATCGCACCGCGAAATGAGCTGGAAGCCGCCGTGGCGAAAGTCTGGGCTGAGGTTCTAGGTCGTGACACCGTCGGAGTGGAGGATAACTTCTTCACCCTCGGCGGCCACTCGCTGCTGGCCACTCAGATCGTCGCGCGCCTGCGCAGCCATTTCAAACTCGACCTGCCGTTGCGGGTGCTGTTCGAACAACCGACGGTAGCGCTACTGGCCGTCGCCATCGCCGCGCGCCAGGCTGACGCCGCCGCACCACAAGCCGTCGCAATCAGCGTGCCAAAGGCCCTGGTCCGTCCGGCGCTGCTGCCGCTGTCGTTCTCGCAACAGCGCCTGTGGTTCATCGAGCAACTGACGCCGGGCACGACGCTGTTCAACATCCCGTTCGCCCTGCACCTCAAAGGTGAACTCAACGTCGCAGCGCTGCATGCCAGCCTGAATGACTTGCTGGTGCGTCATGAAATCCTGCGTACCGGCATCCGCAGCACCGATGGCGTGCCCAACCAGCACATCAGTGATTCGCTGAACATTGCATTGCCGTTCGATGATTTGTCGGGCCTGGGCGCGACGGCTCGTGAAGGTGCGCAGTTCAATGCCCTGCAAGAAACCTTTGAGCAACCGTTCGACCTGACTTCACCGCCACTGCTGCGGGCGCGTCTGCTACGCGTGGCGCCGGGGGAACATGTGCTGGGCATCGCCCTGCATCACCTGGTCTCGGACGCGTGGTCGGCGACCATCGCACTGCGCGAGCTGACCCTGGGTTACGAAGCCCGTTGCAACGGCGCGCCCGCCGAACTGCCGGCCTTGCCGGTGCAATACGCCGACTTCGCCCTGTGGCAACGGGAACACCTGCAAGGTGCCGAGTTCAAGCGCCAGCTCGATTACTGGACCACCACGCTGGATCGACGCAACAGCGAAGGCAGCCCATTGCTGGCACTGCCGACCGACCATCCACGGCCGTCGATGCAAACTTACCGCGCCGGGATCGTACAGCGTGAACTCAGTGCCGAACTCAGTGGCCGGGTGCAAGCCTTCGCCAGTCGCCTGGGCACCACGCCGTTCACCGTGTTGTTCGCCGGCTTCGCGGTGCTGATGCACCGTTTGAGTGGCGACACCACGGTGCTGATCGGCACCCCGGTCACGCACCGCGAACAACCGGGCACCGAAGGCCTGCTCGGCATTTTGCTGAACAACCTGGCGATCCGTGCCGACTTTGAACCACAAGCAGATTTCACCGCGCTGGTGGGTCAGGTGGCCAAGCGCTTGCGCGAAGGCTTGCAGCATCAAGACCTGCCATTCGAGCAATTGGTCGACAGCCTGCAACTGCCACGCAGCCTCAGCCATGCTCCGCTGTATCAAGTGATGGTCGCGCAGCAATTGGCCATGGAGTCGCGGCTGCGTTTCCCGGGACTGGACTTCGAGGCCCTGGACACCCCGCTCAAGCACTCCGAATGCGATCTGGATTTGCACGTGCTGTGCCCGGCCAATGCGCCGATTCAACTGGAGTTGATGTTCGCCCTGGACCTGTTCGCCGCCGACAGCGCCCGCCAGACCCTCGCCCGCCTGGAGCACTTGCTCGAGCAAATGCTCGCCGAGCCGCAACGCCCGGTGGCTGCCCTGCCACTGCTGATGGCCACGGAATGGCAGCGCACCGTGGTCGAGTGGAACCGCACCGAGATGGAGGTGCCACAGCATCTGACCTTCGCCCAGCTGTTTGAACAGCAGGCCGAGCGCACGCCTGAGCGCGATGCGCTGTGTTTCGAAGGTCGCAGCCTGAGCTACGCCGAACTGAACCGCCGGGCCAACCAGGTGGCGCATTACCTGCGCAGTCGCGGTGTGGTCGCCAATCGTCCGGTGGCGCTGTGTGTCGAGCGGTCGCTGGAGTTGTTGATCGGTTTGCTGGGCATTCTCAAAGCGGGTGGTGCCTACGTGCCGCTGGACCCGACCTATCCGGTCGATCGTCTGGCGTACATGCTCGAAGACGCGCAACCGGCGTTGTTCCTCGGCCAGCAAGGCTTGATGGAACAGTTGGGCGCCGAACTGCCGCGTCTGCGGCTGGACAGCGACGCAGCCCTGTTCGCCGATCAACCGGACAGCAACCTCACGCCACTGGCCGGTCCCGATGACCTGGCCTACATCATGTACACCTCCGGCTCGACCGGTAAGCCCAAGGGCACGCTGGTCACCAACGGCTCGGTGGTCAACCTGGCGTGGGCGCGCATCCATGGCTTGTATCGCCGCTATACCGATCAGCCGATGCGCACCAGTTTCAACTACTCGTTTGCCTTCGACAGTTCGGTGGCCGAGCTCATCTTGCTGCTCGACGGTCATAGCCTGTACCTGACTCCGGAAGACGTGCGCTATGACCCCGAGGCCCTGGCGCAGTTTTTCCGCGAAACCCGCCTGGAAGCCTTCGAATGCACTCCGGCGCAGCTCAAGGCCCTGCTCGAAAGTGACGGCGTGCGTCGTGGCGAAGTGTATTTGCCGCGCTTCGTTCTGTTTGGTGGCGATGCGGTGGATGCGCAGCTTTGGCAGCGTCTGCCGTCGATTGCCGGCAGCCGCTTCTTCAACACCTACGGTCCGACCGAATGCACGGTTGATGCGACCGGTTGCGCCGTCGACGATTTCCCGCAGCGTCCGATCATCGGGCGGCCAATCGCCAACGTGCGCACGTACGTACTCGATGCCTTCCTCAATCCGATGCCGGTCGGCGTACCGGGGGAACTGCACATCGGCGGTGCCGGCGTGACCCTGGGCTACCTCAATCGCACCGAACAGACCGCGAAGGTGTTCATCGACGACCCGTTCTCGCCGCTGGCGGGTGCGCGGATGTACAAGTCCGGTGACCTGGTGCGCTGGCTCCCTGACGGCCAACTCGAATACCTGGGGCGCATGGACCATCAGGTGAAAATCCGTGGTTTCCGTGTCGAACTGGGTGAAATCGAAGCGCTGATCGGCGCCCAACCGGGCGTCCGTCAGGCGGTGGTATTGGCCCGTGAAGACGTGCCCGGCGACAAGCGGCTGGTGGCTTACGTCACCTGCGATCAGCAGGCCGACATCAACGCCTGGCGCAAAACCATCGGCGCCGCCCTGCCCGACTATATGGTGCCGTCAGCGTTTGTGCTGCTCGATGAGTTGCCGCTGACCGACAACGGCAAACTCAACCGCAAGGCCCTGCCTGCCCCGGACATTCAGGCTGAACCCGACGCCCAGGACCCACCGCGTACTGTCGCCGAACAGCAACTCGCCGCCCTGTGGTCCGAGCTGCTGAACGTGCCGCTGACCCAGATCGGCCGCGACAGTCACTTCTTCTACCTCGGCGGTCATTCGCTGCTGGCAGCGGTGCTGTTTGCCCGATTGCGCCAACAGTTCACCACGGTTCCGCCGCTGCGTGCGGTGTTTGAACACCCAACCCTCGATGCACTGGCCGCCCTGTTGGGTGAGCCGCTGCAAGCGCCAGCGGCGACCTTCGTTCCGGTGGCACGTCCCGCCCGTTTGCCGTTGTCGTTCGAACAACAACGCTTGTGGTTCCTCGAACAATTGAGTGCTGGCGGTGGCGAATATAACGTGGTCAGCGCCGTGCAGTTCGACGGCGAGCTGAACACCCAGGCCTTGCAATCCGCCTTGAACAGCGTGGTTCAACGCCACGAAATCCTGCGCAGCCGGATCGTGCGTGAGACCGATGGCGAGTTGGCGCTGATCATCGAACCGCAGGTCAACCTCACCTTGCGCGTGGCAGCGCTGGATGCGGCGACTGACGACACCTGGCAACAGCTGACCGATGAGGCCATCCACGCCGAAACCGGGCAGCGTTTCGACCTTGCCACTCAAGTGCCGATCCGCGCCACGCTGATTCAACGCAGCGGCCGCACCCAGGCGTTGCTGTTACTGACCGTGCATCACTGCGCCACCGACGATGCCTCCAGCCAGAATCTGCTGGATGAATTGGCGCAGTTCTACGCCGCGCAATGCCAAGGCGCCGTCGCCACACTGCCGAACCTGGCGCTGCAATACCCGGATTACGCGCTGTGGCAGCGTGAATCAGGGCAGCAGGCGTTGTTCCGCAGTCAACTCGAGTACTGGCGCACGCAACTGGAAGACGGCAACTACCTGTTGGACCTGCCCACCAAACAAGGCCGGCCAAACCAGCTCGACCCGGTTGCCGGCGCGGTACAACTGCAACTGCCGTCAGAACTGGTGGGACGCTTGCGCCAGTTCGCCCAGCAACGCGGCGCCACCCTGTACATGTTGATGCTCAGTGCGGCGCAGTTGTTGTTGGGACGTTACGCCAACCAACGCGACGTGCGGATCGGCAGCCCGGTCGCCCAGCGTCCGCTGGCCGAACTGCAACCGCTGATCGGTTGCTTCGTTAACACTTTGGTGATGCGCGCCGACCTCGACCCAGCGCTGAATTTCGAAGGCTTGTTGAGCCAGGTGCGCGATAACGTGCTGGACGCCCAGCAGCATCAGGACGTGCCGTTCGATCAGGTCGTTGAGCACTTGGCGCCGGAACGCAGCCTCGCTCAGACACCGTTGTTCCAGGTGTTGTTCGTGATGCAGAACGCCGACACTTCGGCCAGTCACTGGCCGCAATTGCAGGTTCGTGAACGAGCGGTAACCGCTCAGGCGACCAAGTTCGATCTGAACTGGGAAGTGCATGACGGCGAGGTGCTGTCGGTGTTGCTCGAATACCGTGCCGCGCTGTTCAGCGAAACCACGGCCCGACGTTGGTTGGTGCAATGGCAACAATTGCTCGAAACCATGCTCGATGCTCCCCAGGCCCGCCTTGGCGACTGGTCACCGTTGACGGTGCCGGAGCGTCAACGCCAATTGGTCGAGTGGAACGCGACCGAACGTCATTACAGCGGCCCGACCAATCTGCACACGGCCCTGACCCAGCAAGCGGCGCTGAGCCCCAACGCCCCGGCGCTGGTGTTCGAAGGCCAGCGCCTGAGTTATGCCGAACTGGATCAACGCGCGCAAACCGTCGCCCGCGCCTTGCGCGCTGCCGGTATTGGCAGCGGCGCCATCGTTCCGGTGTGCATGGAGCGCTCCGTGGAAATGGTGGTGGCCTTGCTCGGCATCGTGCATGCCGGCGCAGCGTGGTTGCCGCTGGACCCGGAATTGCCCGCTGCACGGTTGGCGTTCCTGATCGCGGACGCTGATGCTCAGGTCACCTTGACCCAAGCGCAGTGGCTGTCGCGCTTGCCGGCCGGGCGCAAGGCCTGGACCCTCGACGCCTTGCCACCAGCGCCTGCCGGTGAACCGATCAGCGTCAGCCCGAGCGATCTGGCCTACGTGCTCTACACCTCCGGTTCAACCGGCCAACCGAAAGGCGTGATGAACGAACACGGCGCCTTGATGAACCGTCTGCACTGGATGCAGGACGCCTTCCCGATTGGCCCGGATGACCGCGTCTTGCAGAAAACCCCGTACAGCTTCGACGTGTCGATATGGGAATTCTTCTGGCCGTTGATCACGGGCGCCACGCTGGTGGTCGCTCGCCCGGACGGCCATCGTGACCCGGCGTACCTCAGCCAATTGATCCAGCAAGAGCAGGTCACCACCCTGCACTTTGTGCCGTCGATGCTGCGTGCGTTTGTCGAAGAGCCAAGCCTGGTCAACTGCCGCAGTCTGCGCCAGGTGTTTGCCAGCGGTGAAGCCCTGCCGGTGGACCTGGTACGGCGCTTCATGAGCCAACACCCGGCGGCACTGGTCAACCTCTACGGTCCGACCGAAGCGGCGATTGACGTCTCGGTATGGCGTTGCTCGGTGGACGATCTGATCGTGCCAATCGGCAAGCCGATCGCCAACCTGCGCCTGTACATCCTCGACGAAGCCATGCAGCCACTGCCCATCGGCAGCATTGGCGAGTTGTACATCGGCGGCGTCGGCGTAGCGCGCGGTTACCTGAAACGTGCGGACCTGACCGAGGAACGTTTCCTCGCCAGCCCGTTCCTCGACGGTGATCGCCTGTACCGCACCGGCGACCGCTGCCGCTTCCTCGCCGATGGCAACGTCGAATACCTCGGCCGTCTCGACCATCAGGTGAAGCTGCGTGGCCAACGGATCGAACTGGGGGAAATCGACGCTGAACTGCTGGCGCAGGCCGGCGTTCGCGACGCTGCCACGTTACTGCTTGATCAGCGTCTGGTGAGCTACTGGTGCGGTGACGCCGAAGAAGCCTCGCTGCGTGCGGCATTGAGCGACAACTTGCCGCCGCACATGCTGCCAAGCCTGTTGGTGCAACTCGACAGCTTGCCGCTCAACAGTAACGGCAAACTCGATCGCAAGGCGCTGGCCGCCCTGCCATTGCCGGAAACCAAAAGCGACCAGCCACGCAGAGCGCCGCGCAACACCACTGAAACCGTGCTGTGCGAGTTGTTCAGCGAAGTGCTGGAATGCCCGTCGGTGGGGATCGACGATCATTTCTTCCACCTCGGCGGCCATTCCTTACTGGCCACGCGACTGGTCGCCCGGGTTCGTGAACGCCTCGGTGCCAGCCTGCCGCTGGCGCTGGTGTTCGCCCAGCCGACGGTGGCGGCGCTGGCCGGTCATCTGCGCGCGGCGATGCCGGGCGAACTGATCACCGCCCAACCGCGTCCGGCACAGTTGCCGCTGGGCCTGGCGCAGCAGCGGTTCTGGATGCTCAGCCGTCTGGTGCCGGATTCGCGCGAATATCACATGCCGTTCGCCCTGACCTTGCATGGCGAGCTTCAGGTTCAGGCCTTGCGCGAGGCATTCGAGCAAGTCAGCGAGCGCCATCTGGTGCTGCGCAGCCGCATCATCGAAGTTGAAGGCGAGCCACAGTTGCTGATCGACAATCAGGGCCCGGCGCTCGCGGTCACTTCGGTCACCACACAAGACTGGGCGGCGGCGTGCGCCGATGCTCAGAACGAGCTGATGGCACCGTTCGACCTAGCCACCGCCGCACCTTGGCGTGCACACCTGTTGCAACGTCAAGGCAGCGTCGAAAACCTGTTGCTGGTGTGTCTGCATCACAGCGCCACCGACGGTTGGGCGGTGCAGTTGCTGATCGACGAATTGGCCCAGGCCTACAGCGCTGGCCTTAACGGGCAGTCGCCTGCCTGGACCACCCTGGACGTCGACTATGTTGATTTCGCCCTGTGGCAGCAGCACGCAGACACCCAGGCTCGGCGCAATGACAGCCTCAATTACTGGAAAAATCACCTCGGCCAGGACGACTACCAACTCGATCTGCCCCTGGACCATCCACGCGGTGCCGAAGCGGATCGTCGCGCCCAACTGCTGACAGTCAGCCTCGGCGCTCAGCGGGCGGAAGCGATCCGTCAGTTCGCCCGCCAACGCGGCACCACCACCTATGTCGTTCTGGCCACTGCCTTGAGTGCCTTGCTCGCGCGCTATAGCGGTCAGCGTGAAATTCGCCTCGGCACCCCGGCCGATCAGCGCGATCAGCCGCAAACCCAGGCACTGCTTGCGTGTCTGGTGAATACGTTGGTGATTCGCAGTGAAGTCGATCAACAGGCCCCGGCCGAGCAGTTGCTGGCCAGCCTTGAAGCCGATTTGCGCGCAGCCCAGGCCCATGCCGACCTGCCGTTCGCCACATTGGTCGGCGCCGTGGCCCAGCGTCGCGACCTGAACCGCACACCGCTGTTCCAGGTGATGTTCTCCCTCAACCACGGCCGCATGGACAGCAGCCAATGGCCGGGCCTGAACATCGAAGAGCAGACGCTGCCGGTGATCGACGCCAAGTTCGAACAGAGCTGGGAAGTCCAGGACGATGGCAGCGACATGATCCTCGCGCTGGAATACCAGGCGGCGCTGTTTGACGAATTGACGATGCAGCGCTGGAGCGCGCAATGGTGTGCGCTGCTGGACGCACTGGTGGCGACGCCGGCCCGGACGCTGGTCGAGTTGTTCCCGCAACAACAGGATCAGCAGCAACTGGATCGCTGGAACGCGACCGAACGTCATTACAGCGGCCCGACCAATTTGCACACGGCCCTGACCCAGCAAGCGGCCCTCAGCCCCAACGCCCCGGCGCTGGTGTTCGAAGGCCAGCGCCTGAGTTATGCCGAACTGGATCAACGCGCACAAACCGTCGCCAAAGCCTTGCGTGCGGCCGGTATTGGCAGCGGCGCCATCGTGCCGGTGTGCATGGAGCGCTCCGTGGAAATGGTCGTGGCCTTGCTCGGCATCGTGCATGCTGGCGCGGCGTGGTTGCCGCTGGACCCGGAATTGCCGGCTACGCGGTTGGCGTTCCTGATCGCGGACGCTGATGCTCAGGTCACCTTGACCCAAGCGCAGTGGCTGGCGCGTTTGCCGGTCGGGCACAACGCCTGGACGCTGGATGCGTTGCCAAAAGCAGAAAGCGGTGAACCGATCAGCGTCAGCCCGAGCGATCTGGCCTACGTGCTCTACACCTCCGGTTCCACCGGTCAACCGAAAGGCGTGATGAACGAACACGGCGCCTTGATGAACCGTCTGCACTGGATGCAGGACGCCTTCCCGATTGGCCCGAACGACCGCGTCTTGCAGAAAACCCCCTACAGCTTCGACGTGTCGGTGTGGGAGTTCTTCTGGCCGCTGATCACTGGCGCAACGCTGGTGGTCGCTCGCCCGGACGGTCACCGCGATCCGGCGTACCTCAGCCAATTGATCCAGCAAGAGCAGGTCACCACCCTGCACTTCGTGCCGTCGATGCTGCGAGCCTTTGTCGAAGAACCGAGCCTGGTCAACTGCCACAGCCTGCGTCAGGTGTTCGCCAGCGGCGAAGCGCTGCCGGTGGATCTGGTGCGGCGTTTCATGACTCAACACCGGGCGGCACTGGTCAACCTCTATGGCCCGACCGAAGCGGCCATCGACGTCTCGGTATGGCGCTGTTCGGTGGACAACGTGATCGTGCCGATTGGCAAACCGATCGCCAACCTGCGTTTGTACATCCTCGACGAGGCGCAACAACCTCTGCCAATAGGCAGTATCGGCGAGCTGTACATCGGCGGGGTCGGCGTGGCGCGCGGTTACCTGAAACGTGCGGACCTGACCGAGGAACGTTTCCTCGCCAGCCCGTTCATCGACGGTGATCGCCTGTACCGCACCGGCGACCGCTGCCGCTTCCTCGCCGATGGCAATATCGAATACCTCGGCCGTCTCGACCATCAGGTGAAGCTGCGCGGTCAGCGGATCGAACTGGGGGAAATCGATTCGGCGCTGTTGAACCAACCTGGTATCACCGGTGCCTGCACCCTGGTGATCGACAACCGCTTGGTGGCGTTCTACAGCAGCAGCGCCGCGCAATCGGAGCTGGGCGCGCTGCTCACCGCCCAACTCAAAAACCAGCTGCCGGCGTACATGGTGCCGGCGGTGTGGGCCGAAGTGCCGGCCCTGCCCCTGACCACCAACGGCAAGATCGACCGCAAGGCCCTGGCCAACCGGCCACTGCCGCAGACTCAGGCAGATCACGTCGCACCGCGCAACGAACTGGAAGCCCTGCTCTGCCAGTTGTTCGGTGAACTGCTTGGCGAAGCCTTGACCGGTGGCCGTGAAGTCGGGACTTCGGACAGTTTCTTTGCCTTGGGCGGTGATTCGATTCTCGGTCTGAAACTGATCTCGCGACTGCGTGAACAGGGTTATTCGCTCACGCCAAAAGACCTGTTCCGCTCGCCGACCCCGGCGGCATTGGCTCAAGTGGCCAGTCCGTTGCTGACGCTGGCCGAACAAGGCGATGTGACCGGTGCGATGCCGCTGATGCCGTTGCATCAGTGGTTCTTCGACCAGCAACAGCCGCAGGCCGCGCACTGGAACCAATCGGTGCTGGCCGACAGCGACCGGCGTCTACAGCCAGACCTCGTGCAGGCGACCCTTGACCGTCTGGTCGCCCACCACGACGCCTTGCGCTTGCGTTTCACTGAGGTTGACGGGCAATGGCAGGCGCAGATCGCACAGGTATCGCCCGCTCAATTGAGCTGCTGCGAACACCCTGAGCAACTGCAGCAAGTCGCGCAAAGCCTGGATCTGCAACACGGTCCGCTGTTCGCCGCTGCGTTGCTCGAAGGCGAGCCGCAACGTTTGTATCTGGTCGCGCATCACCTGGTCGTCGACGCGGTGTCCTGGACGCCGCTACTGGAAGATTTCCAGCAGCTGTATCAAGGGCTGGAACGTGGCGAGAACCCGCGTCTGCCGGCGAAAACCACGTCCTACCGTCAATGGGCCGAGCATATGCACGCTCATGGCGGCAAGGTCAGCACCGAACAGCGCTACTGGAGCGCCCAAACGACCATGAACGTCGCGCCGGTGGCCACGGTCGCCGAGCGTCAGACGCTGTCGGCCCGTTGGGATGCGGCCCGCACCCATCAATGGCTGACCGAATCGCATGCGGCTTACCGCACACAGCCGGAAGAACTGCTGATCGCCGCCCTCGCCGCCACCCTGGCGGAGGCCGAAAGCCGTGCCGACATCGTGGTCGATCTGGAGCGTCATGGTCGCGATGCGCCGTTTGAAGGCCTGGATGTCAGCCGCACCGTCGGTTGGTTCACCACCCTGTTCCCGCTGCGAGTGAACGCAAGCGGTCCCCCCGGCGATCAGGTGCGCAACGCCAAGGAAGCCTTGCGCGCCGTGCCGGGTCAGGGCCTCGGCCACGGACTGCTGCGCCAGCGCGGCGAGTTGCCGTCGGGCCGTGGCGATGTGTTGTTCAACTACCTGGGGCATGAGCAAACGCCACAGGGCTGGTTGCGCGCCAGCACCTTGACCCCACCGCCGGAAGTGGCGTTGGCCAACCGGGTGACCCACGGCCGTGAAGTGGTGGCCTGGCTGGAAGACGGTGTGCTGCGTGTCGAATGGCACAGCGTCACCCCGGTCGCCGACAGCCGCTTGCCCGCTCGCCTGTTGGAACACCTGCAAGCACTGGTCGGGCATTGCCTCGACCCGCAGGCCGGGACGCTGATGCCGTCGGACTTCCCGCTGGCCAAAGGCATGAACCAGGCGACCCTCGACACCCTGCTCAAACGCCTGGGGCCGAAGAAGTGAGCCCCGACCTCGACCTGAATTTGACTTCGGAGTGCGCCGCTCACGGCGCACGTGCCTCTACGATTTTCTGGATTGAACACTGCTGCCATGCATGACCAAATCGAAAACATCTATTCGCTGACGCCGCTGCAAAAAGGCCTGCTGTACCACGAGGCCTATGCGCCCGAGTCGCGGGTCTACTACCAGCAAATGAGCATCGGCCTGGCCGGTGAGCTCGACCTCGACGCGTTCCGCCAGGCCTGGATTGCGCTGATGCAGCGCCACGCGGTGTTGCGCACGGCGTTTCTCTGGGAAGAGCTGGACGACGCTTATCAGGTCATCCTCAAGGAAGTCGATCTGCCGTTGCGCGAAGTCGACTTGCGCGGCAACCCGCAAGGGCTGGCGGCCCTGGCGGCGGAAGATCACGCACAAGCATTCGAACTCGGGGCCGCGCCGCTGATGCGCTTGACCCTGGCGCGTCTGGACGATGTGAACGGACAAGCGCAGTGGTCGCTGGTGTGGACGCACCATCACCTGTTGCTCGACGGCTGGAGCGTCGGTTCGCTGCTGGCGGACTGGCGCGATCTGTATCGCGCGGCCCGTCGCGGGCAAAACGCGGCGCTGGAAGCGGTGCGACCGTTCCAGGATTACGTGGCCTACCTCAGCGAACGCCCATCCGCCGATGAGTTCTGGCGCAGTCGCCTGGCGGATTTCGCCAACACCACCCGCGTGCCCGAGTCGGACCCGCGTGGCCTGCTCGCCGACCCCGTGGACGCGCACCTGCCCTGCACCGAACACCAGCGCGTGCTGGATGCCGCAACGACTGCGCGCCTGAGTAGCTTCGCCCGTGACAACAACCTGACCGTCAACACCCTGCTGCAAGCGGCATACGCTTATCTGTTGGGCCGCCATAACGGCAGCGACGAAGCCTTGATCGGCGTCACCGTGGCCGGGCGTCCACAGCGCCTGAGCGGCGTCGAGCGCATGGTCGGTTTGTTCATCAACACCTTGCCGTTGCGGGTGCGCTGGGACGAGGCGCCGACCGTTGGCCAATGGCTGGCGGGTATCCAGGACTGGAACGCCGAGATGCGCGACCATGAACACACGCCGCTTGCCAGTCTGCGGGCCTTGACCGCGCTGCCGCCCGGTGGCGAGTTGTTCGAAGCGATCATGGTGTTCGAAAACTTCCCGTTCCCCCGAGAGCTGGATCAGATCGACGAGGGCCTCGTCGGGCTGCCGGACGCTGAACACACCGCGCCGTTGCGCCACACCGGCGGGCGCAACAACTACCCGATGTCGCTGATCGCTTCGATGGAAAGCGACAGTTTGCACCTGCATTTGGTGCATCAGCGCAAACGCTTGTCCGATGCGGCCGGCACTCGCCTGATGCAGCAGTTGGTAACGCTGCTCGACGAACTGAGCCGCGACGCCAACCGGCCGCTGGCCGAGGTGCCGCTGTGCCCGACGCAGGAACTGAGCCTGACCCGCACCTGGGGCAACGGTGCGACCCTCGAACTGCCTGATGCTCCGCTGCACGACCTGATCGCCGCCCAGGCCCGACGCCATCCCGAGCGTGAAGCCGTGCGCGACGCCCATGGCGCGTTGAGCTATGGCGAGCTGCTTGAAGCCTCGACTGGACTGGCCAACGCCTTGCGCCAACGCGGTGTGCAACACGGTGATCGCGTCGCGCTGGCCCTGCCCCGTTGCAACGACGCAGTGATCGCGCTATTGGCGGTCATGCAGGCCGGCGCTTGCTTCCTGCCGCTGGACCTGAGCCAACCGGCCTCGCGCCTGGGTGCACTGATGGCCAGTGCCGATGTGGATTTCATCATCGGCACGCCGACCTTCGACACCGCCTCTGCGCAGGTGATCGAGGCCTCGGCCCGCGCCACCGGGATCGACCTGCCCGCGGTGGATCAACAGGCCTGCGCCTATGTGATCTACACCTCAGGGTCCACCGGTACACCGAAAGGTGTGCGCCTGTCCCATCGCTCGATCGTCGCTTATGTCAGCGGCATTCTGGCCGAACTGGGTTGTGCGGAGGCTGACCAACCCTGGCGCCATGCGCTGCTCTCGACCCTGGCAGCGGACCTCGGTTACACCCAATTGTTCGGCGCGCTGGTCAGCGGTGGCAGCCTGCTGCTGGTAGACGACGACACCCGCGCTGACCCGAACGCCCTGGCCCAGTGCTTTGCCGACTTCACCCCGGACCTGGTCAAGCTCACGCCCAACCACCTGCACGGTCTGCTCGCCGCGCATCCTGACGTGCGTCTGCTGCCGCGCCGCGCCTTGTTGCTCGGTGGCGAAGCGCTGCACGGCTCGCTGCTGGACACTGTCCGTGCGCTGCGCCCGGAACTCGCGGTCTACAACCACTACGGCCCAACCGAAAGCGCCGTCGGCATTTGCCTGTCGCGCATCGACCAGCCATTGGCCGGCGTACAACCGCTGGGCCATCCGCAACCGAACCGGCTCCTGCGGGTACTCGACAGCCACGGTCACACCGTGCCGGTCGGTGTGCCGGGTGAATTGTGGGTCGGTGGCGGAGGTCTGGCCATCGACTACCTGGGTGATCCGGTGCAAACCGCCGCACGCTTTACCGCCGTTGCCGACCTGCCTCGCGCCTACCGCACCGGCGACCGTGTGCGCTGGCTGGAATCCGGTGAACTGGCGTTCCTCGGGCGCGTCGACAACCAGGTCAAATTGCGCGGCTACCGCATTGAGCTGGGCGAAGTCGAAGCGCAAATCAAACGCCTGTCGAGCAACATTCAGCAAGTGCTGGTCCGTGTCGTGCAACCGGCCAACGAGACGCCGCGGCTGATTGCCTGGCTGGTGGCCAGCACCTCAATGTCGGCGGACAAACTGCGTTATGACCTGGCCCTGCGCGTACCGGATTACATGGTGCCGGCAGACTTCATCGCACTGGATGCGATCCCGCTGAACGCTAACGGCAAACCGGACATCGCTCGCCTGCCACTGCCCGATGCCCCTACCAGTCAGGACAATTACGAAGCCCCGCGTGACGCGGTGGAAATCGCGTTCGCCGAGATTTGGCAGGACGTGTTGCGGGTCGAGCGCGTGGGGATTCACGACAACTTCTTCGCCTTGGGCGGTGACTCGATTCTCAACCTGCAAATAATTGCCCGCGCCCACCAGCGCGGCATGAAGCTGACGCCCAAGCAGTTGTTCGAAAACCGCACCATCGCTGAAATTTCGGCGGTGATCAGCCAAGGCGCGAACTACAGCCGCGACACCACCAGCGCTGCGCGCAATGTACCGCTGACCGCAGGTCAACACGCTCGTCTCGAAGCCGGCCCGTTGGCGGCGGACTGGCGCTGCGTGGCGCTGAATGCGCCGATCAGCCTCGAAGTGCTGAACCGCGCCGTGCAGGCTCTGCAACTGCAACACCGCGCACTGCAACTGGGTCTGACCCAACAAGCGGACGGCAGCTGGACGCAAAACCTGCCGAGCACACCGAAACCGGTCAGCGCCAGCCGTCAGCCGTTCGACACTGACAACCTGAGCGCACTGGCCGAAAGCACCCTGTCGACGCTCGATCACGCAGCGGGTGAAGGCTGGCACGCCTGCCTGTCGGAACAGGGTGACGCGGTGTTGTTGGTCGCCCATGCACTGCGCCTGGACTCGGCTTCATGGGCGTTTTTGATGACCGACCTGGCGCTGGCCGTGGCTCAAGCGCAATACGATCGTACGATTGAATTGCCGCGTCACGGTGGCCATCTCGATGAATGGGCCGAGCATCAAAACCTTTGTGCCCGCGATGAAGACGAGCTGGAATCGGCCTGGGAATACTGGCTGCAATACGCCGGTGAAACCCTACCGTCCGTTCCACAACCGGATGACCTGACCACTGAGAGCCGCGTACAGATTTCGCCGTCACTCAGCGTTCGTCTGAACCTGTTGCAACGCCGCAGCCACGCGCCTTGGGCATCGCTGATGGCCACTGCTGTCGCGGCGGAACTGGCGCAGCAAAGTGCCGAACAAAACGTCTGGCTGACCCTGGATCGCGGTCGCTGCGAGCGGGCCCGTTTGCCGCTCAGCAGTGCCCTGAGCCGTACCGACTTCAACCCGGCGACGGTGATCGGTGCGCTGAGCCACGCCGTTCCGCTGCGTCTGAACGTGACACCCGGCGCCAACGCCGCGCAATTGCTTGCACAGGTCGACGCGCAACTGGCTGCCGCCCCGCACACCGGTGACGACTACGGCGTGCTGCGTTACCTGGCCGACAACGACTACTTGCGCGAACCGCTGCTGAGCCTGCCGCAGCCAACCGTGCATATTGTCATGGCCGGCGAATGGCAAGCCCTTGAAGGGCCGTTGGGCGAGGTCATCGCCGCCAGCGCGCCAATCGATGGCGCCGGGCTGACCCTGTCCGTCAGCCTGCAACACGGTCAACTGCAAATCGATTGCCGTGGCCAAGGCGCAGACCACTGGGCCGAGGCGCTGGAGCAGCGTCTGGCCCTGCTGGCTGCCGACGCCGAGCAAGCCATCCCGGGGGTCCACGCGTTCCCGTTGTGCCGCGCCGCCGGTCACGACCTCACGGCCTTGGGTACTAACTTCGACTGGGCCGGCATCGACGACTTGCTGCCCCTGTCGCCGATGCAGGAAGGCATGTTGCTGCACACCCTGCTACGTCCCAACAGCGGCATCTACCTGATGCAGCAACGTTATCGCTGGGACGGCGAACTGGACCGCAGCGCCATCGAATTCGCCTGGGCACAGCAACTGGCCCGGCACCCGATGCTGCGCACCGGTTTCTGGTGGCAGGACGGCAAGGCAGCGCTGCAATGTGTCTACCACGACACCGACCCGGCCTTCGCCTGGTACGACTGGCGGCACCTCGACGAAGCGAGCCGCCAGCGTCAACTGGACGCCGTGCTGGACGCCGAATGTCGGCAGGGTTTCGACATGCGCCGCCCGCCGCTGACCTTCCTTCGGGTATTCCAGGTGGCCGATCAGGAGTTCCTGATCGTGCGCAGCTTCCACCACATCCTGACCGATGCCTGGTGCTTCGGCCTGTTGATGGCCGACCTGTTCGCCCATTACCAGGCTCGCGTACTCGGCCAGCCTGTGGCGCGTCCGTTGCTGCCGTCGTTCAGCAATTACATCCATTGGCTGCAATGCCAGGACACGTCCATCACCGAACAATTCTGGACCCGCGAACTGGCTGGTTTCAACGCACCGACGCCGTTGGTGGTGGATCGTCCGGCCGTGACCGAGCAAGCGGTCGAAGCCGTGGCCAACCTGGACGTCACCCTGTCGATTGCCGACACCCGCGCCTTGACCGCGTTGTGCCAACAGCACCAGCTGACGCCCAACACCTGGATTCAGGGTGCCTGGGCCTTGCTGTTGTCCCGCTATAGCGGCAGCGATGACGTGCTGTTCGGCGTTACGGTGTCGGGACGTCCGACCGATCTGCCGGGCGTGGAAGACATCGTTGGGTTGTTCATTAACAGCCTGCCGCTGCGGGTCAAGGTTGACGACTCGCAAACCGTGGTGCCGTGGCTACAAGCGTTGTTTGCACACAACTACGAGTTGCGCGCCTACGAACATGCACCGCTGGTGGACATTCAGCGCTGGAGTGAAATCGAGCACGGTCGCTCGCTGTTCGACAGCCTGGTGGTGTTCGAAAATGCGCCGTTCGACGCAGGTCTGTCGGATCGTCAAGTCGACTTCAACGTTGATATCTATGAAGACCGCGTGCACACCAACTACCCAATGACCGTGGTGCTCTATCCTGGTGATCGTCTGGGCATTCGCCTGACTTACGACGCCGCGCGTTTCGACACCGACACCGTACAGCGCATGCTCTGCCATTTGCGTCAGTTGCTCACGCAAATGGTTGCCCAGCCTGACGCGCCACTGGCCTCGCTGTCGTTGTTGACGCCGGATGAACGCCAGACCCTGCTGGTGGACTGGAACCGTAGTGAACTGGACTTCCCGCTGGATCAAACCTACGCCGAACTGTTCGCCCGGCAAGTGGCGGAGTATCCGCAGCGCATTGCTGCCGTGTGTGGTGCCAACAGCTTGAGCTACGCCGAGCTGGATCAGCGCTCGAACCGCCTGGCTCGTGCGCTGATCGAAACCGGTGCCGGTCGCGACACGCTGGTGGCGCTGGCCGCTGAACGCGGCCTGCCATTGCTGAGCATGATGATCGCCGTGCTCAAGGCTGGCGCGGCCTACCTGCCGCTGGACATCAAGCATCCGCCTCAGCGCCTGAGCGAAATTCTCGAACTGTCCGGGGCGACGATTCTGTTGACCAGTGACAGTGCCGACTCGGTCATCGACCCGGCACTGGCCGCGAGTACCGCGACCCCGCGCCGCCTGCGCACCGAAGCCCTATGGCTGGCGGGCGATGCAACGCCACTGAACGTCACAGGCAGCCCTGATGATCTGGCCTACGTGATCTTCACCTCAGGCTCCACCGGCACGCCAAAAGGAGCCATGGTCGAGCAACGGGGCATGCTCAACAACATCTTCGGCAAGGTGCCGACCCTGGGTCTGTCGAGCGAAGACCGGATTGCCCAGACCGCCTCCCCGGCGTTCGACATTTCGGTCTGGCAGTTCCTCGCTGCACCGATTCTCGGCGCCACCGTGCACATTCTGCCGGACGTAATCGCCCACGATCCGGAGCGACTGCTGGAAGCGCTGGAGCACCAACAATTGTCAGTGCTCGAAGCCGTGCCGACGATGATCCGTGCCCTGCTCGACCTCGCCAGCACCGACACGCAACTGTCGGCGCTGCGCTGGTTGCTGCCGACCGGCGAAGCCCTGCCACCGGCGCTGGCCCAGGCCTGGCTGAGCCGCTTTGCCCATGTGCCGCTGATGAACGCCTATGGTCCGGCGGAATGCTCGGACGACGTGGCGTTCCACCCGCTGACCGCTGTGCCTGAAGAAGGCGGCAACGCCATGCCGATTGGCCGGCCGACCGCCAACAATTATCTGTACCTGGTGGATGCCGCGTTGCGGCCAGTGCCAGTGGGTGTACCGGGGGAAATCTGCGTTGGTGGCATCGGCGTCGGTCGTGGTTACCTGAACGATCTGGAGAAAACCCAGGCGGCGTTCGTCGCACATCCATTCGAACCCGGCGCGCGTTTCTACCGCACCGGTGACCTGGGTCGCTGGCGTGCAGACGGAGTGATCGAGTTCCTCGGTCGCCGTGATCAGCAAGTGAAAATCCGCGGTCACCGCATCGAGTTGGGGGAAATCGAAGATCATCTGGGGCGTCATCCCGCCGTGCAAGCCGTGGCCGTGATCGTCAACGCCGACCAGCGTGGCGACTTGCAACTGGTCGCCTACTGGACCGGTGATGACACACCGGTCGCGGTACTGCGCGAATGGCTGAGCCAACGCCTGCCTTCGTACATGGTGCCGGCGCATTGGCAAAAACTGGACGCACTGCCGCAGAACGCCAACGGCAAGGTCGACCGCAAACGGCTGACCGCACGCGCGCTGGACAACAACGACTTGAGCGAGCAACGGCCGCTGCGCAGCGACACCGAACAGCGACTGGGCGCGATATGGGCGCAGATTCTCAACGTGTCGACGATTGGTGCTGACGACAACTTCTTCGCCCTCGGCGGACACTCGTTGCTGGCGACGCTGGTGGTCTCGCGGATTCGCAGCCAACTCGCGGTGGACCTGCCACTGCGTGCAGTCTTCGATCATCCGGTATTGGAAAACCTCGCACGCGCCATCGACAGCGCCCGCTTGCAGGGGGCGCCTTTGGCCCTGCCCGCAATCACTGCGGCAGACCGTTCGCAACCGCTGCCGTTGTCGTTTGCCCAACAGCGGCTGTGGTTCCTTGAGCAACTGAACCCTGGCTCCAGCGGTTTCAACATTCCGTTCGCCTTGACCTTGACCGGGGCACTGAATGTCGAAGCCTTGCGCCTGGCGTTCGAACAATTGATCGCCCGCCATGAAGTATTGCGCACCACCGTGCATAGCGATCACGGTGAACCCTGGCAGCGGATTGAAGCGGCGCAGGTGTTTGCCTTGCCGGTCACCGATCTGCAAGCGGTCTCGGCGCAGGAACAGGAGCCGGCCATCCAGGCGCAATTGGCCGAGGTCTTCGGCCAACCGTTCGACCTGACGCAGGCGCCATTGATTCGCGCGCGGTTGCTGAAACTGGACGCGCAGACTCAAGTGTTGGCCATTGCCATGCATCACATTGCGGTGGACGCCTGGTCCATTGCGCAATTGGTGGACCAACTGGCCAGCGACTACACCGGTTTCGGCACCACGGCTGCCCGAATCGAAACCCCGGCCCTGCAATACGCCGACTTCGCCGTGTGGCAACGCACGCACCTGCCGGGCCCGGTCTGGCAGCAACAGCTGGCCTACTGGCGCCAGCAGTTGCAAGCCAGCCCGGCGCCGCTGTTGTTGCCGGGCGCTCAAACTTGCGATCACGGCAAGTGCGCGCGTCATCGCCGTCGCTTGCCCGCGTCATTGGCTCAGGCCATCGGCGAGTTGGCCACGGCTCGCGAGGCTTCGCCGTTCATGGTGTTGCACAGCGCGCTGAACGTGTTGCTGCATCAGCAGACCGGACGCGAAGACCTGCTGGTCGGCACCGACATCGCCAACCGTCATCAGCAACAAACCGAAGACATGGTCGGCTTCTTCGTCAACCAGTTGGTGCTGCGTTGCCGCGTCGCGCCGCAGCAGACTTTCGATCAATTGCTGAGCGATGCCCGCCGCGTGGCACTGGATGCCTTTGCCCATCAGGATTTGCCGTTCGACGCCTTGGTGGCCGACCTGCTGCCACAGCGGGATGCGCGTTATACGCCGTTCTTCCAGGTCAAACTGGTGGTGCAGAACACCCGCCAGCAGGACCTGCATTTGCCAGGCTTGGCGATCAGCGAACGGGAACTTGAGCCGCAAGCTTCGGATGTCGACTTGCTGATCAACGTCGTGGATGACGGCGAAGGTCTGCTGGTGGTGTACGACTACGACACCGGGCGTTACGCCAGTGCCTACATCGAACTGCTCGACAGCCTGTTTGTCTGCCTGCTGGAGCAACTCGTGCTGAACGCTGACACCAGCATCGCTCAGCTGTTGGTGCCACTCAATCAACTGCAACGGACCCGCCGCGACCAGGCTCAAGCCGCACTGCGTGAAGCTGGCAGCGCGCGTCAGAGCACCCTGGGCCAGGCCCGTCGCCGCAGCGTCATGAAGGATGCCGAACAATGATGGTCATTGGCCAATCGACGCTCATGTCCCACTTTTTTGCACAGGTCTCAGCATGACTCAGACTCACGAAGACACGCCGTTCGAAGGCTTCGAGCTGTCGCCGCAACAGGCGCACCTGTGGCGCCTGCAACAAACTCATCTGGCTCCGTCAGCGCAGCGGGCCACACTGCGCATTCGCAGCGAACAACCGCTGGACAGCGCACGACTGAAAAACAGTTTGCTGGCGTTGATGCAACGCCACGAGATCCTGCGTACCCGTTATCAACAACTGCCGGGGCTGTCGTTGCCGATGCAGGTGATCGACGATTCAACCGCTGATTGGCAGGCGCTGGGAATCGCACTGCACGTGAACACCCAGTCAGCGACCTTGCACCTGCCGGCCTTGCATCTGGACAGCACCAGCCTGGGCTACCTCAGCGAAGAATGGGCGCTGGGTTACTTGGAAGCTGCGCCTCAGGAGCCGCCGCTGCAATACGCCGACTATGCGGCGTGGCGTCTGGAGTCGGTGGACGACCAGGGCCGACAGTTCTGGGATGAGCAGTTCAATGCAATGGTCGCGGATGTGCCTTTGCCTTGGCAGCGGCAGAATCCGGTTACCGGGATTGTCGAAATGGCGCGGATGCAACTGTCGTTCGACGACGCCACCCTGCAACGCCTCGATCAGCAAGCGACAAGCCTCGGCGTCAGCACCGGTACGGTCATGCTCGCCGCCTGGGTCACCTTGTGGCAACGCTACTGCGAAGCCGAACGCCTGACGCTGGCCTACGAAAACCAGACGCGTCCGGACGTGTTGGGTGATGCCCTCGGCCTGTTCTCCGAGCCGTTACCATTGACGCTCGACACCGCGCCCGAGCTGTCGTTTGCCGCGTTGTGCCAGCAACTGACCGAGCGCGTTGGCCTGCTCAACGATGCCCGGGACAGCTACCCGAGCCACTTGAGCAATGTGCCGTCGTTGTCCGGCGTGGGTTATCGCGAACTCGCGCTCTTGCCGCACAGTGCGCTGAACGATGTCGGTTGGCAGATCGAACAGGCTGACAGTGTCAGCGCTGATTGTGCGTTGCTGTTGCAATACCAGCCGCGTTCGGCCAGTGGTTTGTCCCTGCATTTTGATGCCGCGCTCTACTCACCGGCCCATGTCGAGCTCCTCGCCGAGCAGTTGCTGAGCGTGATCGAGCACAGCCTGCGTGAACCGGCCGCCAGCCTGAGCCAACTGACAACTTGCAGCGCCGCCGAGCAACAACGGGTGACCGGCGCATTGGCCACTTCGCCGACTTTGAGCCCGGCGCAAGAACAGCTTTATGCCGCCACTTTTGCCCTGCCGAACCTGGCTGCCTGTTTCGCCCAAGGCTCGGCCTCCAACGCTCAACGCCCGGCGGTCACTGGCTCAAGCGGGACTTTGAGCTATGCCGAGCTGGATCGGCGCGTCACGGCCCTCACCCAGCAATTGCTTGCCCAGGGCCTGGAACCCCGTGCGCGGATCGCGCACTTCCTGCCGCGCGACATCGATGCAGTGGTGGCTCTGGTCGCTATCCTGCGCGCCGGCGCCTGCTACGTACCGATCGACCCGGCCTACCCCACCGAGCGCATCGAGCATATTCTGCGCGACAGCCAGGCACGTCTGGTGCTGACCCATCACGCTCGCGTGCAAGACCTGCCGGCGGACTGGCAACCGAGCGCGATGGCGATTGATCAAGCGATGCCGGCGGTGCCGTTACGGGAGGAGCCGACCGTCTCGCGGGATCAGCCGGCCTACCTGATTTACACCTCTGGCAGTACTGGACAGCCCAAAGGCGTGGTCATCAGCCATGCCAACGCCCTGCATTCGCTGGCGGCACGGCTGGCGGGGTATCCGCAGCCGGTGCAACGCTTCCTGCTGCTGTCGTCGTTCGCCTTCGACAGCTCCATCGCCGGGCTGTTCTGGAGCCTGGCCCAGGGCGGTTGCCTGCACCTGGCCAGCGAAACAGAACAGAAAGATCCGCTGCAACTGGCGCGGTTGATCCGCAGCCACGGCGTGTCGCACCTGCTGGCGCTGCCTTCGCTTTATGCATTACTGCTGGACGATCTAGGCGACAGCCCGAGTCCGTTGAACACCGCGATTGTCGCCGGTGAAAGCTGCCCACCAGCGTTGGTCGACAGTCACTATCGGCGCCAACCCGACGCGCAGCTGTATAACGAATACGGTCCGACGGAGGCTTCGGTTTGGAGCACCGTCGCCCTCTGCCGGTCCAATCAGCACACGGGTTCCGTACCCATCGGCCGCGCAATTGCCCACACGCAGGTGTACTTGCTCGACAGCGACGGCACCCCCGTGGCCCGAGGGTTCAAAGGTGAAATTCACATTGCCGGACCGGGACTGTCCGAAGGTTATCTGGGCCTGCCGCAGATGACCGCCGAGAAATTCATCCAGGCCCGTCATCCATCCCTCGACGGCCAACGTCTGTATCGCACCGGCGATTTCGCGTGGCAGGACCTGGACGGACAACTACTGTTCCTCGGGCGCACCGACTCACAGATCAAACTGCGCGGTTACCGTATCGAGTTGGGCGAAATCGAAACCGCGCTATGCAACGTCAGCGCCGCCAAACTGGCGGTGGTCTTGTTGGACACCACTCAGACCGAACCGAGCTTGCGTGCGTTCATAGAATCGGCCACTCAACTTCAGGCCAGTGCCGTGCGCGAATCCCTCGGGGCGCTGTTACCGGCGCACATGATTCCCGCCGATATCCAGTGGTTGGCGCAACTGCCGCGCACTGCCAACGGCAAGGTCGACCATCGTGCCTTGCTGGCCCGTGCGTCAAATCGCAGTCTCGCGGCTTACGCAGCGCCCGAAGGGCATGTCGAGCAAGTGCTCGCAGCGGTGTGGCAAGAGTTACTGGAGGCCGAAGTGATCGGTCGTCACGACGACTTTTTTGCCCTCGGCGGCCATTCGTTGCTGGTGGTGCGCATGACCGCCAGGTTGCGCGCCTCGCTCGGCATTGAGGTGCCGGTCAGTGTGATCTTCCAGCACCCGACGCTGATCGGTCTTGCTGAACAGATTACCCGGCCTCGCGACCATGCGGCGATCATTGCCTTGCAGACCGGCGAAACTGGACAGACACCGTTGTTCTGCCTGCACCAACCATCGGGCGGGGTTCACCATTACATGCCGATGGTCGCCGGGTTGCCGAAGGTGCTGCCGGTGTACGGCGTTCCGCTGCCCGAGTCGCTGCGCAGTCAGGACCTCGTTGCATTAGCCCGCGAATACTTGCCGCAGATCCGCCAGATTCAGGCTCAGGGTCCGTATCGCCTGGCCGGTTGGTCGATGGGCGGCTTGCTCGCGCTGGAGTTGACCCGGCAACTGGAGGCCCAAGGGCAAGCGGTTGAGTGGTTGGGGTTGTTCGAC
Source organism: Pseudomonas sp. PMCC200344 (assembly GCF_030053095.1). Lineage (NCBI taxonomy): Bacteria > Pseudomonadati > Pseudomonadota > Gammaproteobacteria > Pseudomonadales > Pseudomonadaceae > Pseudomonas > Pseudomonas sp. PMCC200344. The sequence goes on from NZ_CP125618.1 coordinate 3,504,435, forward strand.
AGCACGTTCCACGCCGAGGATGAAACGCTGACGTGGGATGCGCTGCAGGCCATCGTTCAGCAAGAATTGAGCAGCGACAGCCGCCAGCGACTCACCGCGCAATGTCTGACGGAGCTGCGCACGGCAACTGCCGAACTGGGTCGCGTGGAGCAATTGCGTTTCGCCCTGCTGGAATGGGCCAGCGCCTACGGCCTGGAACTCAATGCGCCGCTGGCCTATGTCGAGCAGACCTTGAATGTGATGGCTGACGCGCGTCGTTGGGTCAGCGGCTATTCGGTGCCCATCGTGCAGGCCACGCTGCAACTCTGGTGGGCCGATCAGACGCTTGTCGAGCACCCGACTCTGCCGGCGCAATGGGACGCGATCAGTCAGCGAACCTGTCATCATCAGGTCGCCGCCGATCACGACACGATCCTCGGGCAGTCCGCCTTCCATGAACAACTCAACAAGTCGCTGGCCATGGCCTCGACGGAAACCGTCGCATGAACCTGATCCTCTATCTTTACCGCCAATCGGCACGCCTGCTGGCACTGGCCTCAATCACTGGCGCACTGGGCGGTCTGGCCAGTGCGGGGCTGGTGATTCTGATCAACCGTGGGTTGGCCAACCCGCAGCAATTGCCGGAACTGGCCCTGGGGTTTTTCGGGCTGTGTATCGGCATGCTGCTGAGCAAACTCTGTTCGGAACTGTCGCTGCTGCACCTGACCCAAAGCGCGATTTTCCAGATGCGTATCGACTTGTCGCGCAAGCTGCTCGCCACCCCGCTCAAACGCCTGCAAGGCATGGGCAAACACCGTTTGCTGGTGATCCTCACCGAAGACGTGCACACGTTTACCGCTGCGTTCGAGTGGGTTCCGTTGCTGTTCGTCAACGCTGTGGTGACCCTGGCATGCTTTGCCTATCTGGCTTGGCTGTCGTGGTCGTTGCTGGCGATTCTGGCATTGTTTCTGATGGTCGGCCTGGTGGCGTTTCACTTGGCCGAACGTGGGCCGTTGAGCCATCTGGAACGAGTGCGACAACAAAAAGATGTGCTCTATCAGCACTTCCGCAGCTTGATCGAAGGCAGCAAGGAATTGCAGCTGAACAACGCCCGCGGCGAAGCCTTTGTCGAACGAGTCATCCGTCCGGGAGCGGACGAGTTTCGCGTGCGTTTCCTGCGCGGTATGGCCGGGTATTCGGTGGTGGCCAACCTCGGCACGCTGCTGTTTTACCTCAACCTCGGCGTGTTGCTGTTCATCGTGCCGTTCTGGCTGCCGCAACCGATTACCGTGCTGACCAGTTTCACCGTGACCTTGCTGTACCTGGTACGGCCGATCTCCGACCTGATGATCGCCCTGCCCTCGCTGCGTCAAGCCAGCATCGCCCTGAACCGCATTCGCCAACTGGACGCGGAGCTGAGCACCGAAGCCCAGATAACTGCGCCGCTCGGCAATGTGTTCGCCAGTGAAGGCCGGATGCGCCTGTTGCTCAACGGCGTGTGCCACCGCTATCCCGGCGAGCACGAGGATCATCCCTTCATGCTCGGCCCGGTGGACCTGACGCTGGAACAGGGTGAACTGGTGTTTGTGGTGGGTGGCAATGGCAGTGGCAAGACCACGCTGTCCATGCTGATGCTCGGGCTGTACGCACCGGAAACCGGTTGCGTGGTGCTCAATGGTGTGGAAGTGGACGACGACAACCGCGAGCAATACCGTCAGCACTTTGCCGCGGTGTTTGCTGACTTCCACCTGTTCGAACATTTGTTGGGCGACGACGGACCGGACGCCGAATATCGCACCGCCGAAGCGACGCGTTATGTGAAAGCATTGGGGTTAGGACACAAAGTCAGCATTGTCGACGACCGTTTTTCCACCGTGGAACTGTCCACGGGTCAACGCAAGCGACTGGCGCTGGTGTCGGCGTATCTGGATGACAAGCCGTTTTATTTGTTCGATGAATGGGCCGCCGACCAGGATCCGACCTTCAAGCGGGTGTTCTACATGGAGCTGTTGCCGGAACTAAAAGCCCGGGGCAAAACCGTGATCGTGATCACCCACGATGACGCTTACTTCCAGCAGGCCGACCGGGTGCTGAAAGTAGAGAACGGCCGTCTCACCCAGGTGGAAGCGCACGCGGCTTATGCCTGATGAGGCGCTGTGATGTCAGCGCCCGGCACCAGCGGACAGTTGTCGCAGTACGGGCGTGCATCACCTAATTGATGGTGCAGGCAGCACACTTTGCGCATCAGCAATGGCACGCCGCTCGGACCGGGAGCCAGTTGCAGGAAGCCGTATAGCGGATTGCGAGTGCCATCGGCCCAGTGCCGCTCCCGGAACAGATGGTCACGCCATTGTGGTGCGTGCGGCATCTGGAAGTAATCGAGTGCGACATCGATGGCGGCCGCCACGTTGTTCCATAGCAGGCGCTGGGCCACCCGCCCGGCGCTGGCCAGTGCCTGCACCAGCGGCGCCATGTCCTCAGTCAGCAGTTGCTGCGCGAAGGCCAGCGGATTGTTCAATGGCAGCACCTCCCCGGCAGCAAACACCTGGGCCACGGGCATTCCGTTTTCCAGCGCCACATGGGGATCATGCACGATACAACGCAGATGCTGCGCAGCGGCGGCCAGCGGTAAGGCCAGCGTCACGCAGATCAAGTCCATCGACCATTGCGACACCAGTGCAGCCCGAGGCGCAGCAGGATAGTAGTGAGCGTAAAGACGCAACAGGTCAGTGCAGGTTTGCGGATCGCGAAACTCGATCAACCCACGGCCTTCGACGTGGCTGCTCAGTCGGCAGGTGCTGCGCAGAAAGGCGCCATCGAAACGAAACAACTTATCGAGCAGGGTTTCGTCGAGCATTCGGGCGGTGGTTTGAAGAGACGTCATGAGGCTTCGTAACTGAGTTTGAGAACTGTTAACCTACCACGTTTTTTGAATTCCGAAGATTCAACACGGCGGGTCAACCCCCGAGTTTGCCAGGCAGGACTCCGATGTTCATCCAAGATATGAAGTTGCTGGCCGCCCCTTACTGGTCAGCTCAAGGCCGTCGTCGCGCGTGGCTGACACTCGCCCTGGCCATGCTGGCAGTGGCCGGGATCATTGCGATCCAGGTGCGCTGGAACGAGTGGAGCCTGGGCTTTTACAACTCATTGCAAAGTCTGGACGCCGCCGCGTTCGGTTATCACGTCGTGGAGTTGCTGGTACTCGACGTCGCCTTCATCGTCTGCACCATGGCCAAGTTCCAAGTGCAGCAGCGCTTGCTGATCAGCTGGCGAGAAAAACTCACCCAGGCCTTTCTCGGCAAGTGGCTCGACAGCCAACGCTACTACCGCAGCCGCTTTCACAGCGTGACCTACGACAACCCCGATCAGCGCATTGCCGAGGACTGCAAGATTTTCGTCGAGCAGACCCTGGACCTGGGCTTGAACCTGCTCCAGGCGATCATTCTGGTGGTGCTGTTCAGCATGATCATGTGGCGCATTTCCGGCACGCTGGAATTTGAAGTCGCCGGGCATGCCGTCGCCATTCCCGGCTATATGTTATGGCTCGCCTTGATCTACGCTGTGATCGGCAGCGGCATCGCGCACTGGATCGGTAAACCGCTGATCGGGCTCAATTTTCTGCAACAACGTCGTGAGGCGGATTTTCGTTTCGGCCTGACGCGTCTGCGTGAAGACGCCGAAAACGTCGCCCTTTCCCGTGGTCAGGGCTGGGAAAGCAAGCAGTTACTGGGACAACTGGGACTGCTGCTGAGCAACTACGGCAAGCTGGTTCGCTCGAAAAAACACCTGTTGGGCATTAATGCGGCGTATGAGCGATTTGCCTTTACCTTGCCGCTGCTGCTGGTGTCGCCGCGCTTCTTCTCGCGGGAAATCCAACTGGGGCAACTGACTCAGATCGCTTCGGCTTTCGGCGAAATTCAGGCTTCTCTTTCGTTTCTGATTCGCAGCTACCCGCAAATCGCCGAATGGCGTGCGACCAAGACTCGCTTATGCAGTTTCTGGCGTGAACTTGACGCACTACCTGCACCGGTTGACCCCGTCACCCGTCGTACAGCTGGCCTGCGGTTGCATGACTTTGCACCGCTGAACGAGCACGGTTTACCGCTGTTCGAACCGCTGACGCTAACCTTGGCTCCCGGCGAACGGCTGCTGCTGCGCGGCCCTTCCGGCGTGGGCAAGACCACCCTGCTCCGCTCGCTTGCAGGATTGTGGCCACGGCACCAGGGCAGTGTCGAACTGGACCGCGAGGGTCTACTTATCCTGCCGCAGAGGCCTTATCTGCCCAATGGTTCGTTGCATGAACTGTTGCATCAAACCGGCGAGACCGGTGCTATCGAAATCGATGAAGCACGCCTGGAAGCCGTGCTCAAACTGACAGAGTTGCAGCACTTGCCGTTGCACAGCACCGATGACTGGAGCCGGCGTCTGAGCCCCGGCGAGCAACAGCGCCTGGCCATGGCCCGCGCCTTGCTGATTCGGCCACCATTGCTGTTCCTCGATGAAGCCACTTCGGGCCTTGACGACAGTGCCGAGCGACGGTTGTACGAAGCGCTGGCGGCAACCGACATTACGCTGGTCAGCATCGGCCATCGCGAAAGCCTCGGTGCGTACCACACCTGCGTGATCGATGTGGTGCCAGTGGCTTTGCCCTCCGCGCCCAAGCCAATCCCCTCCACCACTCTGGAATTTTGAGATTATCGATATCGTTGCCAAAAAAGTGGCTGGCGTTTGCGAGCCTGACTGCATGCCTGCTCTGCGTTCAACACGCTCAGGCGAACGAGCCGCTGCTGTACACCGTCAAGATAATCAGGCTCAGAATCGATTGAAGGCGCACTGAAGCCTGTCCCCTTTCTTAGCTTCGCTTGTCTTTCAAGGTAAGCGAACGAAAATGAACGTTCTCGCTACAGAACGCCTTGACTGACGTCCTCCTGCATTGCCGATAAACCCCAAGTCGTGAAGATGATCAAGGACCAAGGGCTGACCGTTCCGCAGGTGCCGCGATCTGAATATTGGTGAGACTGCGGTCCGTCGCTGGGTTCAACAGTACGAGACTAAGCAATTGGGCCAGGCCGGGATCGGTAAACCGCTACAGGCTTTTGATCTTGATCTGCCTGCGGCCGAGCGCAGGCGTTGCGCAGGGGGCTACCGCGGCAAGGGTGCCGCGGTAGCCGCCCCCGGCCATGGATGGCCGATGGCGGCGGGGCCCCGGAGCAATGCCGGAGTGAGGGCATGCCGAGCCTAGGCAAGGCACCGAATGGAGGGGCAAAGCCTTTTGCTTACTTTTCGGCGTTTGGAAAAGTGAGTCGCTGCAAGAGCGAAACCGTAATCAGCCATCACCGCAGAAACGGATATGTACCCCAACCTTAAGTGAACAGCATTACGGCAAGTGGGCCGGGCTTTCTCGTTTCGGGGGTAGGCTCAATGGAGCTGGCGTTGTCTCTGTAGCTCTGTCTTCAGCCAGGTACTCGTCGGTTGGACGCCTGCAGAGCAACGCACTTCATAGGCTTTGCCATTCATGCTGCTTTTAGTGGCAGCGAGGTCGATGAAGTCTTCTGCGCTGCTCACCAGGTTCTTGCCTTCGAGATAATTCAGCTTCTTTTCGAGATGTGCCCGAGCCTGGGGTCCAGGGTATTCAGTGCCGTTGCGCACGAACTTACACTCACTGCGCTCCACAAAATCCAGTAAGCCCTTTATCTCCTGGTTTGCCTGTGGCGTAGTTTGGGCCTGTGCACCGCCCGCCACTGCAAAAAGACCAATAGATGCCGTGATCAACCATTGGCGGAAAATGGGTCGAGTCACTGCTACTTTCAAAATCCCCATGATACTTCCTTGTCCTAAAAGGGGTGACTGTAGCGCGGCATCGCCCAAGCAACCAGCGCTGTTAGCCTTCAAGTTTGGGCCAGTCCGCATGCGCTCCCCTGCGCGCAATACCCAACGGCAACCAGCAGAACGCTGGGCGATGTGGTTCGTTCGAAAGGATCAACCTGCGAAAGGGGAAGGGGATCAATGAGCCCAATGCCTCTGTGCGCGAGCAGTTGGCCAAAGTCGCAGTTACTTATCCCTGTATCGGCATCAGACTCATTGATCGTTGCCCAGCTCAATGTTGGGCGATTTCCATCTAACCGAATGGAGATGCATTGGCGCGTTAATAGCAGCCATGCACTATTTTTTTAACAAAACAACTTCGGCACGTCTAATCACCTTTTTCCCGGGCCTTATAGGCTCAGGAAATATCGGCACCACCATTCGTCGCATCAAAAACGCTGCGCGAATTTTTTGACTATTCCTGGCTTAAGGTTTGCAGAAGACGCTCGTAGCAGCCCCAGAACGACGTAATTCTGACGCGGCAGCATTTTAATTAACGCTTAGGACGCCAGCGATGCGCTTGGTCAGTCACCGGGAGATGTAACGTGTCAACTCTCAACGAAATCGCAGCGAACCACGCGAGAATGGCTAAGGCTCTTGTCGAAGAGTCGACCGGGCTGAGTGAGCGCCACACCCAGATTGTGGATAGTTTCGAAGTTCCATCCATGGATGCGCAACACATTCCTCTGCACCTCATCGCAGGAGTGCAGGACAACCATTTCGCGCAAGCAACGGCCTACTTGCTCTGACGGTGTTTGATCTGGGCAGCCTGTCGGGCAGGCGGTAAAGGTCTGCCTGCCGGCGCGGTAAGGTCGAGTACCACTTCTTGGCCTAAACTGAACTGACTAGCCCGTTGGGGAGCAGCCGGAGTGGCATTCCCATGCTCGAAACTTTAGAGATGTCGCGCGTAAAGCGCTTCGCCACAAACGTTGCCGGCCGAGATTTCGCGGTCGGTGACATTCATGGCCATTTCACTCGGTTGCAGGACGCTTTGGATGCAGCCGGGTTCAACCACTTGGTAGATCGCCTGTTCAGTGTTGGCGATCTGGTTGACCGTGGGCCCGAGTGCCATGATGCGCTCGATTGGCTGGACAAGGCATGGTTCCACCCGGTGCGAGGCAACCATGACGACTACGTGGTGTACTTCGATACCTGCGACGTCGACAGCTGGATCGACAACGGCGGCTCATGGTTCGTGGGGCTGTCGCTGTTCGAGAAGCAAGCATTCGCGGCGCAGTTCGCCAAGCTCCCTATCGCAATCGAAGTCGAAACAGCCTACGGCCTGATCGGCATCGTGCACGCCGATTGTCCATTTCCATCATGGCAGCAACTGCGAAAGGAACTGGAGTCGCCGGAAACCAACAGGCGTCTGCAGGAGCTGCAGCACTACTGCATGTGGTCACGAAGGCGAATCGATCAGCAAGAGACGCATGGCGTTGAAGGCCTGCGCGCACTGGTGGTAGGGCATACGCCGCTTTATATGCCCGTCAGCCTTGGCAATGTGATTCACATCGATACGGGTGGCTGGAGGCCGGACCGTGGTTACTTCACCCTGCTGGATCTCGAAACGCTCGAAACCATCCCCGCAAGCTGACTCGCCACGGATCGGCCAATGCCATTCACTCAAAAAAAAACCCGGCCTCATCAGCCGGGTTCTTTATTAGCTATTTAGGTGGCATCACTGCCACCCACCCTCAACAGCACTTCGGCCCAGCCTTGCTTCCGTAACGAGCTTCCTGGCGTTCCCGAAAGAACACCTCATAACTCATCACCGGTTTGTCCGGGTGCTTGGTTTGCATGTGCTCGACGTAGGTGTCGTAGTCGGGCATCCCGACCATCAGGCGCGCAGCCTGACCGAGGTATTTACCGAGGCGACTCAGGTCATTGAACATGCTGCAATCCTCGATCAAGCGTCCGGCAGTGCCTGGAATGGCGCTTCTTTATCCGTACGTTCTTTAGTGCCCCAGGCGGCGATACCAACCTTGAGTGCAAAGAACAGGATGCTGAAGACCACCAGCAAGAACAGCGCGGTCAGCGTTGCGTTGGTGTACGCGTTGTAGATCACGTGCTGCATCTGGTCGATGCTCTTCGCCGGGGCGAGGATCTGACCGTTGGCCAGGGCATCGCTGTACTTCTTGGCCAAGGCCAGGAAACCGATCGCCGGGTTGGCATCGAACAGCTTGATGAAGCCTGCGGTGGTGGTGCAGATCAGCAACCACACGGCGGGCAACATGGTGACCCAGACGTAGCGCTGGCGTTTCATTTTGATCAGCACAACGGTCGCCAACATCAGTGCGATACCGGCCAGCATCTGGTTGGAGATACCGAACAACGGCCACAAGGTGTTGATGCCTCCCAACGGATCGATCACGCCCTGGTACAACAGATACCCCCACATCGCCACACAACCGGCGGTTGCGATCAGGTTGGCGGTCCAGGATTCGGTGCGTTTCAGCGCCGGCACGAAGGAACCGAGCAAGTCTTGCAGCATGAAACGCCCGGCACGGGTACCGGCATCGACGGCCGTCAGGATGAACAGCGCTTCGAACAGGATCGCGAAGTGGTACCAGAACGCCATGGTGTTTTCACCCGGCAGAAGGTTGTGCAGGATCTGCGCGATACCGACTGCCAGGGTCGGTGCACCGCCGGCACGGGCCAGGATGGTGGTTTCACCGATGTCCTTGGCCACCGCTTGCAGTGCTTCCGGGGTAATTGCAAAGCCCCAGCTGCTGACGGTCTGAGCAACCGAAACAGCATCAGAGCCGACAAGCGCCGCCGGGCTGTTCATGGCGAAGTACACGCCTGGTTCGATCACCGACGCAGCCACCATCGCCATGATGGCCACGAAGGATTCCATCAGCATGCCGCCGTAACCGATGTAACGGGCATGGCCTTCACTGGCCAGCAACTTCGGCGTAGTGCCGGAAGCAATCAGCGCGTGGAAACCCGAGACCGCGCCACAGGCGATGGTGATGAACAGGAACGGGAACAGACCGCCCTTCCATACCGGCCCGGTGCCGTCGACGAACTGGGTCAGTGCCGGCATTTTCAGGTCGGGCATGGTGATCAGAATGCCGATCGCCAAGGCCACGATGGTGCCGATTTTCAGGAAGGTCGACAGGTAGTCCCGCGGCGCCAGAATCAGCCACACCGGCAATACCGCTGCGACAAAACCGTAGCCGATCAGCATCCAAGTGATCTGGATCCCGGTAAAGGTAAAGGCCTTGGCCCAGACCGGATCAGCGGCAATCTGCCCGCCCAGCCAGATCGAACCCAGCAGCAACGCCACGCCGATCACCGAGATTTCGCCGATGCGGCCCGGACGGATGTAGCGCATGTAAATGCCCATGAACATCGCGATCGGGATGGTCGCCATCACCGTGAACATACCCCACGGGCTTTCGGCCAGGGCCTTGACCACGATCAGCGCCAACACCGCGAGGATGATGACCATGATCAGGAAGCAGCCGAACAGCGCGATGGTCCCGGGGATGCGGCCCATTTCCTCACGAACCATGTCGCCGAGGGAACGACCGTTGCGGCGGGTGGACATGAACAGGACCATGAAGTCCTGAACGGCACCGGCCAGCACCACGCCGGCAATCAGCCACAGCGTACCGGGCAGGTAGCCCATCTGCGCCGCCAGGACCGGACCGACCAGCGGCCCTGCGCCAGCGATGGCTGCGAAGTGGTGACCGAAAAGTACGTGTTTGTTGGTCGGCACGTAGTCCAGACCGTCATTGTTAACGACAGCGGGCGTGGCACGATTGGGGTCAAGTTGCATCACCTTGGTGGCGATGAACAGGCTGTAGTAACGATAAGCGACGAGGTAGATAGCGACTGCTGCGACTACGATCCAGAGTGCGTTGATCGCTTCGCCGCGGCGCAGGGCCACGACACTTAGCGCAAACGCTCCCAGGACAGCCACGGCAAACCAGGCGAGGTGTTTAGCCAGACGGGGCATAGCGTGTCTCCTGCCGACAGCCAGTGGACTGCGGCGGTAATTTTTATAATTGTGTCCGCTGTGCGGAGCTGGCCCAATATCCCCGCATGCCGTCTACAAATAAATCCGCGTTACTACGTACGTCGAGCCTACGTAGTTCTACGTAGATGACGCCGCTCCCACAGGGGAATGAGTAATTGGTCGGCTGTCAGGCCGCCTTCGCGAGCAAGCTCGCTCCCACAGGGAATCGGTGTTCGCCTTTCGCCCCTCACCACTCAACAGGCCGAGCGTTAGCTCGCCTGCAGCTCTTGATCTTGATCCACCCGCCCCTTCGGGAGGCTGAGTGGAGGTGTTCATCCGGGGAGTGGCGCGCAGCGCCGTTCGACGCAGTCGAACACGCTGCATGTAGGTCGTCGCGAAGCAGACCGGAGGGCAGTGTCCCCGGATGGATACCGGAGCGAAGGAACGCCGAGCCTAGGCGAGGGGCCGGACGCTCGGGGCGAGACCTTTTGGTTCCTTTAGGGGCGTTTGCCAAAAGGGACTCGCCGTAAGGGCGAAACCCTAAGTGGCCGTTACCGCAGAAATGGATATGTACTCAGTCAACAACAGCATGGTCGGCCCTAAGGCCGCCATCGCAGCGATGCAGCGATGCAGCGACCCGACAAGCCAGCCACAGGTCATTCCGTCCAGCACCGCTACTGGACGCGCGTATCTTTGGCATATGATGCCGGGCCTTCGCCTTCCCTCGGTCCGGACAGGAGCAGAGATGCAGCTCAAACACAAAATCGTCGCGCTCGGGATTCTTCCGCTGGTGTTGGCCATCGCCGTCATCTGCGCGCTGGTGATTTCCATGAACCGCCAACTGGGTGAACAACAGGCGCAACTGATCGAAGACAGCATTCTGGCCAGCAAGCGCGCAGAACTTAAGAACTACGTCGAAATGGCGCAAAGCCTGATCGAGCCGCTGTACGACGACGGCCACGGTGATGAACACGCACAGCAAAAAGTGCTGGAAGAACTGCGCAAGCTCAGCTTTGGCATCAATGGCTACTTCTTCGTCTACGACCACGAGGGTCGCAGCCTGATGCACGCGCGCCAGTCCGAGCTGGTGGGCAAATACCTGTGGGACATGAAGGACCCTCACGGTTTGCCGGTGATCCAAGCGTTGCTCAAAAGTGCGCAATCGGGCGAAGGCTTTCAACGCTACGCCTGGAACAAGCCCTCTTCCGGCCAGGTGACCGACAAGCTCGCCTATGTGGTGATGCTGGATCGTTGGGGCTGGATGCTCGGCACCGGCATCTACCTTGAAGACGTTGAGCGCGCAACCCAGCAGGCGCGTGACGAAGTGGCCCAGGGCATTCGTAAAACCATGCTGGCGATTGCCGCGGTGGCCCTCGTGGCGGTGCTGTTTGTCTTCGCCAGCGGCATGACACTAAACGTCAGCGAGCATCGTCTGGCCGACAAAAAACTTCAGCGTCTTACTCAGCGTATCGTCAGCTTGCAAGAGGAAGAGCGCTCACGGGTTTCTCGTGAACTGCACGACGGCATCAGTCAGCTACTGGTCTCCATCAAGTTTCAGTTCGAGCTGGCCAGCCATCTGCTCGATAATGGGCAAGCACACGACAAGGGTTTGAGTACGCTGAGAGATGCCACGGAGCGCCTGGGGGAAGCGATTGGCGAGGTTCGCAGCCTCTCCCACGACCTGCGCTCCTCGCTGCTCGACACCCTGGGGCTGCCGGCGGCGATCGGTCAACTCGCCGCAGAATTCGAGCAACGCAGCGGCCTGGTGGTGACTTACAACGACAACGAATTCGACTGCCACTTGGTCGATGGGGCAGCGGTTTCGCTGTTTCGCATCGTGCAAGAAGGCCTGACTAATGTTGAACGACATGCCCAGGCTAAAAACGTCTCCATTACCTTGTACGGGTCCGAAGATTCCGTACGGTTGACAGTGGTCGATGACGGTATCGGTTTCAACGTCGCCCAGGTCGAACGTCGTCATACGGGCATTGGCCTGCGTAATATCCGTGAGCGTGTCGAGCATTTTGGTGGACGATTCGACCTGATCTCGATGCCGGGAAGAAGCGAGCTGGACGTTTGGCTGCCAATGAAAATGCCCGGTACAACACGCTGACTCACCCCCTGACAACAAGAGTGAATACCCGCGATGAACCTGCCCTACCCGATCCGCGTCGCCCTGGTCGACGATCACGCCCTGGTCCGCGACGGGATCAAAGCACTACTGGCGGTCATGGCCCCCCTGGAAGTGGTGGGCGAAGCCGAGAGTGGCGCGGATGCCATTGAAATGGTCGGACGCTGCCAGCCGGACCTGTTGCTGGTCGACATCAGCCTGCGGGACATGAACGGGCTCGAGCTGACCCGGGTGTTGCGCAGCCAGTACCCGTCGCTCAAGGTGCTGGTGCTCAGCATGTACGACAATAATGAATACGTGAGTGAGTCCGTTCGCGCGGGGGCCAGCGGCTATGTGCTGAAGAATTCACCGTCGCGGGAAATCATCGCGGCGATCGAAGCCATCGCCAGTGGCGGCACGTTCTACAGTGCCGAGATCGCCCAGCGGCTCATCGCCGATAAAAATACCGACAACGAGCTGACACCGCGCGAGAGCCAGGTGTTGTACAAGATGGCCCAGGGGTTGAACAACAAGGAGATGGCCCGCGAACTGGACATCAGCGTTCGCACGGTAGAAACCCATCGCTTGAGCATCCGTCGCAAACTCAACATCGACAAACCGGCGGCGCTGGTCAAATACGCGATCGATCACGGGATCATCTCGCGGTAGTGGATATGCATCATTTGCCGCTGTGATTGTGGTCTTGATGCACCGGGTCAGATTGTGCGCACCGGTCCGAATTTCAGGCAAAAAAAATCCCAGGCAGCTGATGGACGCCTGGGACTCAAAATGCATAAACCGTGGTGGTGAACGCGGGGCGAATATTACTTAATATTTCTGCCTGCAACAAGATATTTTGATTCACTATCCGGTTACTAAAACGTCTAACTCATTAAATATCCACACAATTTTTATGGGCGAGCGTCGAAAATTCCCCCTTTACAGGTACCAGCGATACTCCCGCGCACTGATATCCTGCAGGAACGCCAAATGGTCCTGGCGCTTGTTTTCGCAGTAGACATCCACAAATTCCGCCCCCAAACCCTCGCGCAGCTGCACGTTGTTTTGCATCGAACGCACGGCCTCCAGCATCTCCAGCGGGAAGTCGATTCCGCTGCCACGATCTTCGTTGAGGGATGCAATCGGTTCACGCCCCACTTCCAGCCCTTGCTCCAGCCCTACCAGAATCGCCGCCAACACGAGATAAGGATTGGCATCCGCGCCCGCCAGGCGATGTTCGATGCGCAGATTTTTAGCGTCCGACTCAGGCACCCGCAGGCAGGCGTCACGATCTTCAAAGCCCCAACTGGCGCGCGTCGCGACATTCACCGTGCCGCTCAAGCGACGCATTGCGTTGTGATTCGGTGCAAAGATCGGCATGCAATGCGGCAACACTTCAAGGCAACCGGCCACTGCATGGCGCAGCGCCTGCTGATCGTTAGCCGCCAACAGGTTGGTTCCCGCCTCGTCGTAAAGGCTCACATGCACATGCATGCCGCTACCGGGATGCTGCAAGTAGGGTTTGGCCATGAAGCTGGCGCGGTGGTTGTGCTTGAGGGCCACGCCCCGTGTGCTGCGGCAGAACAGGGCCGCCCAGTCGGCCGCACGCAGACCGTCGTCAAGGTGACCGAAATTGATCTCGAACTGGCCCGGGCCCAGCTCCGCAGTGATTACCGTGGCATCAATGCCTTGCGCCCGCGCCGTCTCGACCATGTCATCGAGTACCGGTGAAAATCTCGACAGCCGTTCGATGTGCATATTCGGCTGATCATCGGCATCGTCGGTCAGCTGATCGCGAGGGAACTGTGGCAAGCCGTCACGTAGCTGGCGATCGAACAGATAGAACTCCAGCTCGAACGCGACCACGGGGAAAATCCCTTTTCGGCCGAGGCGCTCAAGCACCTGCGCCAACACTTCGCGCGGCTCGAAGACGATTGGCTTTTCAGTACCGTTTGAAGTAATCAGCATCTGCCCCAGCGGTTGCTTTTCCCAGCTCACTGGCTTGAGCGTACCGGGCACCAGGCGGCGTGGAGCATCCGGGTCGCCGTCGTTGAAACAGTAGTCGCCGATTTTGAACAGACCGCCCTGCGTACCCAGCAACACACAGTTTTGCGGCAGCTTGAGCACGCTGCCAGCGGCGACCTTCTCGAGCATGTCTATCGGGTAGCGTTTGCCGTAAAAATGCCCGGGGATGTCCAGGGAAATCAGGTCAACGTAACGCACCTGCGGGAAGCGCTGGCGAAACGCGCGAACCTCAGCAACCAGATCAGAGCAGACAGCATCCATCGTTAGTGTTCCTTGTTGTTTTTATCAGGTGTAAACCCAAAGCACCCGGGCGAGCTGATCCGAGAGGTTGCCGTAGCGACAATGCGTATGACTGGCCAGCTGAAAACTGTCTCCGGTGCGCAATGTCACCGGTTTATCGTCATCCAGCCACAGCGTCAGCTCACCCTCGAGGACATAGCCACCCTGCTCCGAGCTGTCGTTCATGTGCCGATCACCACTGCTGGCGCCGGGCTCCAGTTGGCTTTCAAGCATTGAAAAGGACGCCCTCATCTTCGGAGAGACAAGGATGTCGGTAATCCCGTCGGCGTAATACAGCGTGCGTCGCTCATCCGGACGGGTCACCCAAGGCAATGCCATGGGTTTGGGCAAGCTGTAGAAATAAGTGGTCGGCACGCCGAGGGTTTCGCTGATGGCGGTCAAGTCCGCCACCGTGGGACGTGACAACCCCCGTTCTACTTGCGAGAGAAACCCGACCGAACGACCGATTTTGTCCGCCAGCTCTTTCAGCGTGTATTTTTTGTGTTTGCGCAGGTCCTGGATCAGGATCGCCAGCGCCGAGATTTCTTCTTGCATGTCCATCCAGAGGCTTCCAGAAATTGATGCTTCAAAGGCTGTCGCGCAGCCGATACCAGGCCTTGCCGATGGCTTCCAGCGGTGCTGCCAAATACTTTCCACCGGGAAAACTGCCGTTGATCAAACCCTGGTACAACGCCAGCTCATCCGGCTGGCCAAGTATCGCGTCGGACACGGCACGCGCCCCGGCCAATGTCGGCAGCACGCCATGTCCGGAGTAACCCTGCAGCCAGTAGAGATCGCCACGTCGGCCGATGTCAGGCGTGCGTTTGAGGGTCAGATCGATGTGTCCTCCCCAGGCAAAGTCCAGTTCGACGCCCTTGAGCTGGGGAAACACGCGCTCCAGATAGGGTCGTGTCGCCGCGGCGATGTCCGTCGGCATGCCGCCCAAGTAAGTGCAACCACCACCGAACAGCAGGCGGTTGTCCGGCGTACGGCGGAAATAATCGAGAACAAACTGGTTGTCGGTGACGCACACATTGCTGGGTAGCAGCGCGGTCGCCTGTTGCTCTGAAAGTGGCGCGGTGGCCACCTGATAAGTGCCAACCGGTAACACGCAACTCGACAGCTGCGGATCAAGCCGATCAAGGTAGGCATTGCACGCCAGCACCAGCACGTCAGCGCGAATGCGACCGCGTTCAGTGGTGACCACGTAACGATCACCTTCTTCGCGATAATTCAACGCCTTGCTCTGCTCATGAATGCGTCCACCGGCCTGTTCAATCGCAGCGGCCAGACCGAGCGCCAGTTTCAGCGGATTCAAATGCCCACCTTCAGGATCGAACAGGCCCGCCTGGTAGCGCTCACTGGCGACCCAATCAGGCAACGCCTCGCGCGAAATGAACTGCAAACCATCGTGACCCCACTTGTGGCTGGCCTCGTGTTGCCATTCTGTCAGCAGACTCACCCGACGCGGCATCACCGACGTCCAGAGGTGGCCAGGCCGATAGTCACAATCAAAACCATGGCGCGCGGGCAAATCTCGCAACTCCCGGGCAGCCCAGCGCATGCTGTCCCATAACCGGCGCGCGCGCTCATAACCCAGCGCCGACTCCAACGGCGGCATGTCACACGACCAACCGAGAATGGCCTGACCACCATTGCGACCCGAGGCGGCCCAGGCCACCCGACTGGCTTCCAGCAACGTCACGCGCTTGCCGGTCAGGGCCAGACGCAACGCCGTATGCAACCCACTGAAGCCGGCCCCGATGATCAACACCTCAGTGTCCTGCTCGCCCTCCAACGCGGCTCGATCGAACAGACGATCGGCGCAGGTGTGGGCGTAATAGCTGGCGACGTGCTGGGTAGATTGCTGAAACATGCAGGCCTCGTGAATTTTTATACTTATACTTTCATGAAAAACTACACGTTAAATTTCACGGCCGCAACCGTTCAAGGCACAAAAAAAATCCCGCCCAAGAGAACCCAGGCGGGATTTTTTCTAAGCAGGCAGCGTTATCGAAGCAACGCTGCCGACGTTTCAGGCGACAGGGATCATCGGATCCGCTGAAGCCAGCGCAGTGACACGATCAGCCGCGGGCGGGTAGATCCACATCGTGTTGATCTGGGTCTTCAGCGCTTTGGCTTCCTCCTTGATCAACTTCACCTGGCGGTCCCAACCCTCGGTGTAGACCGCGCCCCAGGCGCCCAGATCCAGACAGGTCACGTATTTGGGCTGGCTGTACGGGGTCGGGTCCACGCCCAGAATCTGTGCGGCCACGTTGTTGCCGGCATGACGACCCAGCGAGATAGCGTGCTGGCAGGTCATCAATGCGAAGTTGCCGATGTCATCGCTGGCGGCGTAGGCCACGTCGCCGGTGGCGAAGATGTCTTCCTGGCCAATGACTTTCAGGTGCGCGTCGACGTGCAGACGGCCCAGGTGATCGCGTTCGGCCGGAATCTGCTCGGTCAACGAACTGGCGCGCACACCGGTGGTCCAGACCACGGTTTTTGCATCGATACGCTGACCATCGGTCAGGGTCACGCCATTTTCATCGACGGCGACGACCGACGATTTCAAGCGCCATTTCACGCCCGTTTCAATACTGGCTTCAGCGATTGATTCGGCGATTTCGGCGCCCATGGACCCGCCAACTTTCTCGCCACGATCAACGATGATCACTTCTATGTCGGCACGATCACCCAGGATGGCGCGCAGCCGCGCAGGCATTTCAGTCGCAGTTTCAATCCCGGTGAAGCCACCGCCGGCCACCACTACGGTGTTGCGGGCGTTGCTTTCTGGCAGGTTGACCAGGGACTTGAGGTGATTTTCCAGGCGTACGGCCTGTTCGATCTGGTCGACGTCGAAGGCGTGTTCCGCCACACCTGGCGTGTTCGGCAGTGCCAGACGGCTGCCGGTCGCCAGAACAAGTTTGTCGTAGCTGCACACTTGCTGGTTGCCCGACGCATCGAGGTAGCCGACACGTTTTTGCGCAACGTCGATGGTCTCGGCAGACCCCTTGATGAAATTGACGCCGACCGCATCGAACAGTTCGCCGATCGGTGCGGCCAGTTGGTGAGCATTGGGCTCGTAGAAGCGCGGACGGACTCGCAGCTCGGCCTGAGGGGCCAAAACGGTCACTTCAACGTCGTTGTGGCCATGAATGTCGAACAGACGCGTGGCGCTCAAAGCCGTCCACATGCCACCGAAACCTGCGCCGATAACCAGGATATGCTGTTTCATTTTTAACTCCGGGGAGAAGACCAAGTGATGAATTCGTTAAAGGTCACGCTCTTCGGTAGCGACTGCTTACCACTGCTGACCGGACAACGGCGACTATATTGATCCTAGTTACTTGGCACAAACGAAATTACTGATGGTTAGTATCGAAAGTTCTGATTTGTCCAAAAAAAAGGCTGATTAACAGCCAAACACGCTGCACAACGAGTAGTGAATACGCGATCGGATGCGTTGCCACGCTCGCTTTCCGCTGTTAACATTTACGACAACTTTAGTCGGAGATTGACATGTCTCTTTACAGCGCAGGCGTTGAGTACGGCATTCATTGCCTGATTTTTTTGGTGGGCAATTGCGGCGACACCCGTGAGGCGAGCGTGCGTGACCTTGCCGAGCTGCAAGGCGTACCTCAGGACTATCTGGCAAAAATTTTCACCAAACTGGCCAAGGCAAAACTGGTGGTCGCCACTGAAGGCGTGCGCGGCGGGTTTAAGCTGGCCCGGCCTTCTGACGAAATCAGCATTCTGGATATCGTCAATGCCATCGACGGCCAGAAGCTCATCTTCGATTGCCGGGAGATTCGCGGGCGTTGCGCCTTGTTCGAAGGTTCCGCGCCCGCGTGGGCGCTGGCGGATCAGTGCTCGGTGCATGCCGCCATGATGGTCGCGCAGAAACGCATGGAAGACGCCCTCGCCCAGCAGACCATTCTTGATCTCGCCAGGAAGGTCGGACGAAAAGCGCCGGCGCAATTCAATGATCAGGTGGACAACTGGATGAACGATCGTCGGGAAAAGAAAATCAGTGCGAGCACTCAGGCAAGCGACGACCCGATCATCCAGGTAACCGATATCACCGACTAAACCTTACAGACAATCACGCACTGCCTGCCGCAACGCCCCGGATTTCGCCCAAGGCGGCCCCTGATAAAGCGATACGTGGCTGCCATCCTTCGATTTCACGATATCCACAATCTCGTCGGCCGTGATGATGCTCGGTGCCGTGACCCTGTAGCCATTGGAAATCGCCGATTGGGTCGCGTTGGGTATCTCCCGCTGCCACGCCGGCAGCACGCACGCGGCATACTCTTTCGGCGCCTTGTCGCTGTACTTGCTGACATTGGGCTCACCTGGCACCAAGGACGCAGGCAACGAACAGCCCGCCAGCAACGCCAACCCTACTCCCCCAATCAATTTGCGCATGACGCTTCCTTTTCCCGAAAAAGGGGAATGTAGCGTGTCGCTGTCCAGACATCCATCCGTGGCACTGAACTCAGCAAGGGGCGTTGTGATCACCGGGATCCGGATACGACCTCTCGTTCAGATAAGTCATCCATCTTTCATACGCTTCATGCTGCCATTGAGTGACCCGCTCCCATTCCGGGCCGCTCAACTGATGTGCAGAAATCAGTTTCATCATTTCCGTGGTGGCCGCGTCCAGATCAACCATCAGCTCATGGGCATGAAATCTAAAGTCATCGGTAGCCGTCATTTGAAGTTGCCTCGCCCTAGCAAAAGTTCACTACCTCACTACGACATCGGATCTGCGGGTTCGCGTTCATTTTCCCGACAAAAGGCTGCACCAACGGTTCAGACGAACAAAACGCCCTGCCCCGGGAAATGGGACTAAAATTTCGTAGCAGAGATTGGCAGGAGATCATCATGTGGCTTAACGAATCTGAAAACGAACTTCGGCGTGACCTGCAAGGCGTTGCGTCGGATTTGAGATGGTCAGCGGTAGAGCTTTTGCGCATCGCAGAGCAGCTACGCCTGGCCGGCAATGATGTGGATGCGCAAGCAACCCTAAAGCTGTGCGAGTTGTTTCAGGGAGATGAAGACCGACTGAAGGGTTATGCCGAGGAAGTGAAAGCCAAGATTATCACTCGAACGAAAGCTCAATAGCAGGAGCACGGCCATGCACAAGCCTCTATGCGCGCTGGTCGTTGTACTGGCCGCGTCGGGTGGCTGCAGCACCGAATCGCGTGTCTATCGGGATCAGCCGTTGGTCGCAAAGGTCGAGACCGGCATGAGCAAGGATCAAGTCCAGCAGATTGGCGGCCAGCCTTTATCCATATCGGATCGCACCGCTGAGCCTGGCACTTGCTTTGACTACAAGCTGACGCAGACCGGCCATCAGCAGACGTACAACGTCAGTTTCGATGGCAGGGGCAAGGTCGACCATAAAAGCTTCATGACCTGCGCGGAATGGAGTCACGCGCAGCAAAAAGCCCGAGACCCTTCCCGCAGCACCGGCGGTGGCGGTTATTAGCCCAGGACCTCCGCGCCCAGCAAAGACAAGCCCCGGCGAACCGGGGCTGCAAGTGCGCTATTTATCTGATTTCTGGCTGCGCGCAGGCCGACTTGCTCTGGCCTTGTAGCCGGGAAGAGCGGCCGCAAAGGCCAATGCTTCCTCTCTACTGCCAAAGGCTCCAAGCCGGTCACCTTTGGTGCACACCCGCCATGGGCCGTTGTTCACGCTGAGTACGTCATAACCGTTCATGTGCATTTTGGTCAGCATCGGAACGCTCATAGTCACCTCCATTTCGGCAGTGATGATCCTGGATTCACTTGAATACCTTACACCCGAGCTTCCATGAAGTGCCGACCAGACGTCGCGCCAGGATTCCGACATCCGGTTGCACTTTGAACATCGTCCATCACTCCAAGCATTGAGACAGACACCCCGGCTCGAATATTGCATTTTTATGACTGATTTATGACAAAAGGCAATCAGGTAACACATGAAAGTACGCGCGACCGTCATTTGCGAGCAGGACCGGCATATTCTCCTGGTGCGCAAGCCAAGGAGTCGCTGGATGCTGCCCGGCGGAAAGGTTGAGCGTGGTGAAGCCATTCCCGACGCCGCCACGCGAGAGCTTCAGGAAGAGACAGGGCTTGGGGTCGACGGGTTGCTGTATCTGATGGAATTGCAAACGGGCAGCACCCGACACCATGTGTACGAGGCCTCAGTGGCGAACGCGGATGAGGCCCGGCCGCAAAACGAAATTTTCGATTGCATCTGGTATCCGCTGGACGCGGTACAGAACCTGAACACCAGCGACGCCACGCTTAGAATTATCAAAGCGTTTCAGCGTCGCCTGTAAGTCGGTCAGCCCTGGTCGCCGCCACCGACCGGCATGATCATGCCGGTGATATAGGACGCTTCGTCGCTGGCCAGAAACAGAATAGCGCTTGCCTGTTCATCCAGCGTGCCATAGCGCTTCATCAAACTGCTGTCGAGTGTCTGGTCGACAATCTGCTGATACCAGACCTTCTCTTGTGTGCTCTGCTCGGTGCTGTTGCGCGGAATGACCCGCGGCGGCGCTTCGGTGCCACCGGGCGCGGTGGCATTGACCCGAATCCCGCGACCGGCGGTTTCGAAGGCCAGGCAAGCGGTCAGCGCGTTGACCCCACCCTTCGCCGCACCGTACGGCACGCGATTGACACTGCGCGTGGCGATGGACGAAACGTTGACGATGGCGCCGCTGCCCTGTTCAAGCATGAACGGCAGCGCGGCATGACAGCACCACAGCGTCGGGAACAGCGAACGGCGGACTTCAGCCTCGATCTGCGACGCTTCGTAATGCTCAAAAGGTTTGGTCCAGATCGTCCCGCCCACATTATTGACCAGCACATCCAGACGCCCGAAACGTTCGACGGCGGTTTGCATGACGCGATTGCATTCGCTGTATTGCTCAAGATCGGCGGTCAGCGCGAGGACCTGACTGTCCCGCCCCAATTGCTGCTGAACCTCGAACACCAGCTCGGAGCGATCGACCAGAATCAACCGCGCCCCTTCCGCCGCCATGCGCTCGGCAACACGCCGACCGATGCCTTGGGCAGCGCCGGTAATCAGCGCGACTTTCTCTTTGAATCTGTTCATGTGTACCTCGTGACGACGGATGCCCGGTCAATGAAAACCACCGGACGAAACTTTGTCCTGTGGGAGCGAGCCTGCTCGCGAAAGCAACTTCACAGGCGACATCCAGTGTTGAATGTTCCGACGTCTTCGCGAGCAGGCTCGCTCCCACACTGGATTTATGTCTGGCTCGGTATCAGCGCGGGCTCAGGCCGCGCTGGCGGCAAATTTCTCGTAGTAAAAGTTTGTCGGCGCGATGCCTTTCTCACGGATGAACTGGCTGACGGCCTCGACCATCGGCGGCGGGCCGCACAGGTAGACATCGACGTCACCTTCGTTCAAATGCTGCGGCTCGATGTGCTGGGTCACGTAGCCCTTGAGCGGATGCTGACTGTCCGGGTTGGCGACGCAGGCACTGAAGCTGAAGTTCGGGATTCGCGCGGCGAAGGCTTCGAGTCGATCAAGTTCCACCAGATCGAAATCGTTGGTCACGCCGTAGATCAAATGCAGCGGATGCTCACTGCCCTGTTCGACGATTTTTTCCAGCATCGCCGTGAACGGTGCCAGCCCCGTACCGCCGGCCAGCAGCAACAACGGACGGCGAATGTCGCGCAGATAGAAACTGCCCAACGGCCCGGCCAGGCTCATGCTGTCGCCGGCCTTGGCCATGCCGGTAAGGAAGCTGCTCATCAAGCCGCCGGGCACGTTGCGAATCAGGAAGCTGACCTCGCCGTCACGCTGCAACGAGCTGAACGAATAAGCGCGGGTCTGCTCGCTGCCGGGAATGGCGAGGTTCACGTATTGCCCCGGCAGGAACGCCAGTTTGCTCAGGGCTTCGCCCTTGATTGACAGCGCGATGGTGCTGTCGGACAGCTGGCGCACGGCGCTGATGGTGGCGTCATAGCTGGCCTGACGGGTGCGGCAAACCTGAGAGGAGGTCGGCACGCGAATCACGCAATCGCTCTGGGCGCGCATCTGGCAGGTCAGGACGAAACCTTGCTCGGCTTCTTCCGCGCTGAGGGCGTCTTCGATGTACTCGTCGCCCAAATCATAACGGCCGGCCTCGGCGAAGCATTTGCAGGTACCGCAAGCGCCATCGCGGCAGTCCAGCGGAATATTGATGCCCTGGCGGTACGCGGCATCGGCCACGGTTTCGCCGGCGTTGGCGTCGATGAATCGGGTGACGCCGTCTTCGAAATTGAATGCAATGGAATGAGTCATGACGGCCGCCTCAGAGGTGGTAGACATCGATGACCTGACGAACGTAATCGTTCTTCAGGATCACTTTCTTGGCCTTGATCAGCGGGTTCTCACCGCGCACATCGAGGGTGTAGAAACTGCTGCCGAAATAGCTGTCGACGGTCTTGTAGCGAAAGCTCAGGGTGTGCCAGTTGAAGCGCACCTTGCAGAGCCCGTCGGCCTGCTCGAGCAGCTCGATGTTGCTGATGTTGTGCGAGGTGCGGGTGTCCGGAATGCTCGCACTGGAGCGTTCGGTCTTGATGCGGAAGACGCGGTCTTCCAGACCGGTGCGGTTGCCGTACCAGATCAGCGAGATTTCCCGCTGCGGGTCTTCGGTCAACTCGTCGTTGTCGTCCCAGGACGGCATCCAGAACGTCGCGTCCGGGGCGTACAGCTCCAGCCATTCGTCCCATTGCCGGTCATCGAGGTAGCGCGCTTCGCGGTAGAGAAAATCGCGCAGGTTGTCATAAGTGATGGTCATTGCACGGCCTCCACAGCAATCAGTTCGGACTGCTCGGCGGCCAAGGCCTTGAGCATGGTCTGCTGCCAATACTTGTGTTGCAGCACGAACAGGCCTTCGTCTTCGGTGCGCACGCCGCTGAGCAGCGGATGCAGGTCGATTTCCTTGGCCGCCTCATCGGCGCCTTCGATCCAGTGCTCGGCGCCACGGGACATGTCGTTCCAGGCGGTCACGCTGCCCTGATAACTGGTCTGGCAGGAACGAAATTCTTCCAGATCGTCCGGGGTGGCCATACCGCTGACGTTGAAGAAGTCTTCGTACTGACGAATCCGGCTCGAACGGGCGTGGTCGCTCTCGCCTTTGGGGGCGATGCAGTAAATGGTGATTTCCGTGCGGTCGACCGAGATCGGCCGGGCGATACGGATCTGCGAGCTGAACTGGTCCATCAGGTACACGTTCGGGTACAGGCACAGGTTGCGCGAGTTCTCGATCATCCAGTCGGCGCGAGCCTTGCCGAAGTCCTGGGCCAGCTCATCGCGACGCTCGTACAGCGGACGGTCTTCGGGGTTGGCCCAACGGGTCCAGAGCAACATGTGGCCCTTGTCGAAGGAATAGAAACCACCGCCCTGCTTGGCCCAGCTGCCGGCACTCATGGTCGGATTGCAATCGCCGGCCTCGCGCTGCTTGCGCTGGTTCTGGGTGGCGGCGTAGTTCCAATGCACGGAGCTGACGTGATAGCCGTCGGCACCGTTTTCGGCGGTGAGCTTCCAGTTGCCTTCGTAGATGTAGCTGGAGGAACCACGCAGCACTTCCAGGCCATCGGCGGACTGGTCGACGATCATGTCGATGATCTTCGCCGACTCGCCCAGGTGTTCAACCAACGGCACGACATCGGCCTTGAGGCTGCCAAACAGGAAGCCGCGATAAGACTCGAAACGCGCGACTTTGGTCAGGTCGTGGGAGCCTTCGCAGTTGAAGCTCGTCGGGTAGCCCGCTTCGGCCGGATCCTTGACCTTGAGCAGCTTGCCGGAGTTGTTGAAGGTCCAGCCGTGGAACGGGCAGGTGTACGAGCTCTTGTTGCCAGACTTGTGCCGGCACAGCGTCGCGCCACGATGGCTGCAGGCGTTGAGGAACGCATTGAGCTCACCGTCCTTGTTGCGCGCGATGAAGATCGACTGGCGCCCCATGGTGGTGGTGTAGAAATCGTTTTTGTTGGGGATCTGGCTTTCGTGGGCCAGGTACAGCCAGTTCCCTTCGAAGATGTGCTGCATCTCGAGATCGAACAGCCGCGGGTCGGTGAACATCTCGCGCTTGCAGCGATAGATGCCCTGTTCTTTGTCATCTTCGAGCAGGGAGTGAAGGTATTCGGGTCGCAGGGACATGGCCGCCGCCTCCATTGTTTTTATTCAGGCAGGGCCATGCTAGGACGGGGGGATGTGGCGGACTATCCGCTGGGTGCGGACCTGTATCCGTTTACTGCAAACGGCCCACTTCCTGTAGCAGCTGTCGAGCCTGCGAGGCTGCGTTCGAGTGCGAAGCGCTCGCGAGTTAACTCACCCCGTGCTTCAGACAGACCACAGTGTTCCGATTGGCGAGCGCTTCGCACTCGAACGCAGCCTCGCAGGCTCGGCAGCTGCTACAGGTGATTTGCGGTGTTTCAGTGGCGGCGTTTGAGGGTGTCGGACGGCAACTCGCCAAACTGTTTGCGATAACTGTCGGAGAACCGTCCCAGGTGCAGAAAGCCGTAATCCATCGCCACTTCCGTGACGTTGCGCACGTTGCAGGTCGGGTCGCTCAGGCAGGCGTAGATGCGCTCAAGGCGTTTTTGCCGGATGTAGTTTTTCGGCGTGGTGCCGGCGTTGCGTTCAAACAATCCGTACAACGAGCGCAGACTCATCCGCGCCTGGCGCGCCAGTTCTTCGCTGTCGATGTCCTGTTTGAGGTGGCCCGCGATGTAGTCGGCAATCACCTCGAACGTAGCCGTCTGTGAGCCGAGACTGATCCGGCTGACATTGGTCTTCATCAGGCTGAGCATCTTGCTGACGATGATCTGTGCGTAGTGCTCCTGCACTTTGGGAATCTGCTCGGTGGCCTCGGCTTCCTGGCAAATCATCGCCAGCAGACCGACAAAGCCTTCCAGCTCATCGAGCTGATAACGGTTCTCC
This sequence comes from Pseudomonas sp. PMCC200344, assembly GCF_030053095.1. Lineage (NCBI taxonomy): Bacteria > Pseudomonadati > Pseudomonadota > Gammaproteobacteria > Pseudomonadales > Pseudomonadaceae > Pseudomonas > Pseudomonas sp. PMCC200344. The sequence continues at coordinate 3,529,608 of NZ_CP125618.1, forward strand.
AGAAACCGCACGCCCTGCCCCGGATACCGCCAGCGCTGCTCATCGCACACGGACTCCAATAACGGGGTGGGTACTTTGAGGATGAATTTTTCGCAATCGTCGGAATACGTCAGGTCCACCGGATCATCGGGATTGATCAGCAGCAACTCGCCGGGTGCGAAGTAGTGTTCCTGGCCGTGGCCGCGCCACAGGCAGTTGCCGCGCAGCAGCACTTGCAGGTGATAGATGCTTTCCAGCGCACCGGAAGTGACCCGTACGCTGCCGCCATAACTGATGCGGCACAGGTCGAGGCTGGCAAATTTGCGGTGATTGAGGCTGGCCAGCGGTCGCCCGGCCCGGGGCATCAGAATGCAATGGTTACCGACATGCTGATTGACGTAGCCCGACACCGCGTAAGGGTCGGCGTGGTCGAATACGGTGCTGCGCTGACTCAACAGTTGCGCTTGCATCATCGGGTCACTCTCATTGTTGTTATAGGTTGCGTCGGGCCGTTCCAGAAACGCCGAAGGCCACGAGATAAACGGTCGGTAATCTCGTGGCCCGGTTCCGCTGTTCGAGGATATCAGTCCTCGAGTGCGCGGACCCGCTCGTGGCGTTGCTGCTCGTCGGGTTGTGCGGAGGTCTGCAAGGTGAAATCGAAGTCGATTTCGGCAAAGCGACCGTTCACACCATGGGCCGCCGCACGCTGTTGATCATCACTGAAGGTGACTTTCGCGATCAGCTCATCCCGAGTGGCATAGGCGAAATCGTCGTGCAGGTACTGATCGCCATCGAGGTTGATCTGGGTGGTCAGGTGACGATGATCCGGCGCGGAGATGAAGAAGTGAATGTGCGCCGGCCGTTGCCCATGACGGCCCAGTTGATCGAGCAGTAGCTGGGTCGGACCGTCCGGCGGGCAGCCATAGCCCGACGGCACGATACTGCGAAAGCGATAACGACCGTCGGCATCGGTGACGATACGACGACGCAGGTTGAACTCCGATTGAGTGGTATCGAAGTAGGAGTAAGTGCCACCGGTGTTGGCGTGCCAGACATCCACCACCGCGCCGGCCAACGGTTCGCCGGCGGTGTTCTTGACCTGGCCCTGCATGAACAGCACCACACCCGGATCGACGCCGTCATCCAGTCGCGCTTCGCCTTCCGACAGCGGCGCACCCGCCACGTACAGCGGGCCTTCGATGGTCCGCGGTGTGCCTCCGGCCTTGCCCGCCTGTTCGTCTTCAGCATCCATCAGCAGGTCGAGGTAATGCTCCAGACCGAGCCCGGCCACCACCAACCCGGCCTCTTGACGCGCACCCAGCACGTTGAGGTAGTTGACGGCTTTCCAGAACTCTTCCGGGGTCACGGCCAGGTCTTCGATGATGTTCACCGAATCACGCAGGATGCGGTAGACCAGGGCCTTGACCCGCGGGTCGCCGGCGTCGTTGAGCAGACCGCTGGCCTCTTCGAGAAACTTCTGGACACCGGCAGTGTGGGAAATCTTGACGTTCATTTTGGTGGGTTCCTCATCTTGTAATTATTAGCGTAGCGAACTGAACAGGCTGGGTTCAGCGGTCATCCTCGCGGATGGAAGAAGGATGCCGGCACATCGCGTCGACCTCGATCGCCATGTATGAAAACAGCGGCAATTGCATGAGCAAGTCGTGCAGTTCCTGAACGCTGTCGACGTCGAAAACGCTGTAATTGGCATAGTGACCGGCGATGCGCCACAGGTGACGCCACTTGCCTTGCTCTTGCAGGCGCTGGGCCAGGGCTTTTTCGTCAGCCTTCAATTTGGCGGCTGCTTGCGGATTCATGTCGACCGGCAGATTCACGGTCATTTTTACGTGGAACAGCATGTTGCTCTCCTCAGGCTTGATGAATGGCAGTCGACGTTTTGTCACGGCGGAAGAACGCCAGACGTTCTTCATCGAGGCTCAGGCCAAGCCCCGGTGTTTTCGGCACGTGCAGCTCAAAATCGCGATAGACCAGCGCCTCGCTGAGAATGTCTTCAGTCAGCAGCAATGGACCGAACAGCTCGGTATCCCACGCCAGCTTGTTCAGCGTGATAAAGGCATGGGCCGAGGCCAGGGTGCCGATGCCACCTTCAAGCATGGTGCCGCCATACAGGCCGATACCGGCGGCTTCGGCAATCGCAGCGGTTCGCAGCACGGCGCGCGGACCGCCGTTCTTGGCGATTTTCAGGGCGAACACCGACGCCGCGCCGTCCCGCGCCAGGTTGAACGCATCTTCCACGCACTCGATGGATTCATCGGCCATGATCGGCGCCGGGCTCATGGTGTTCAAACGCGCCATGCCGGCGCGGTTGTTGCGCGAGATCGGCTGTTCGATCAGGTCGATGCCGTTGGTTCCCAGGATCCGGCAGGCGCGCAGCGCGACCGCTTCATCCCAGGCCTGATTGACATCCACCCGCACGCTGGCGCGGTCTCCCAACGCTTTTTTGATCGCAATGACGTGGGCCAGGTCGCGGTTGACCTCACCCGCCCCGATTTTCAGTTTGAAGATCCGATGGCGGCGCAGGTCGAGCATTTTTTCCGCCTCGGCGATGTCCTTGTCGGTGTCGCCACTGGCCAGGGTCCATGCCACTGGCAGGGCATCGCGAACGCGGCCGCCCAGCAACTCGCTGACCGGCAGCCCAAGGCGTTTGCCCTGAGCGTCGAGCAACGCGGTTTCGATACCTGATTTAGCGAACGTGTTGCCACGGATACTGCGCTCCAGACGCAACATCGCGGCATTCACGCTGGCGCTGTCCTGGCCCAGCAACAGCGGCGCGAAGTGTTTGTCGATGTTGGTCTTGATGCTGTCAGGGCTTTCGTTGCCGTAGGCCAGGCCACCGATGGTGGTGGACTCACCAATACCTTCAATGCCGTCGGCGCAGCGCACGCGAATGATCACCAGGGTTTGATTCTGCATGGTGTGCATCGCCAGCTTGTGCGGGCGGATGGTCGGCAGATCGACGATGATCGTCTCGATCGATTCAATGGCTGTTGCAAGCATGTCGATACCCGTCAGGTTCTTAAAGTTCTGGAACCGATTCTGGTACGGCTTTTTTCGGGAAGCCAATATAGAATTGGTCTGACTTGATACCTTTAAGGTATGCAAACGACTTGTGCTTGGAGGCCCCATGGAACTGCGTCACCTACGGTATTTTCAGGTGTTGGCTCAAACCCTCAATTTCACCCGCGCCGCCGAGCTTTTGCACATTGCCCAACCGCCGCTGAGCCGGCAGATGCAGCAACTGGAGGATGAACTCGGGGTGTTGTTGCTGGAACGCGGGCGACCGCTGAAGCTGACCGATGCCGGGCGGTTTTTCCATGAGCACTCCACCGCCCTGCTCGAGCAACTGAGCAAGGTGTGCGACAACACGCGACGGATCGGTCTGGGCGAAAAGACCTGGCTGGGTATCGGTTTCGCCCCGTCGACGCTTTACGGCGTGCTGCCGGAACTGATTCGCCGTTTGCGCAGCGGCGAGCCCCTGGAGCTTGAACTGGGGCTCTCGGAAATGACCACGTTGCAACAAGTGCAGGCGCTCAAGGCCGGGCGCATCGACATTGGTTTCGGCCGCATTCGCATCGATGACCCGGCGATCATCCAGACTGTGTTGACCGAAGATCGGCTGGTCGCCGCCCTGCCCGCCGGTCACCCATTACTGGCCGGGCCGATCAGTCTTCGCGAATTGGCGAAAGAACCCTTCGTGCTGTACCCCGGTAACCCACGTCCTAGCTACGCCGACCATGTGATCGCGTTATTCGAATCCTATGGCGTGAGCATCCATGTGGCGCAATGGACCAATGAGCTGCAAACAGCCATCGGTCTGGTGGGAGCGGGAATCGGCGTCACCCTGGTGCCGGCCTCGGTGCAATTGCTGCACCGCGACGACATCGGTTTCACGCCGCTGCTGGAAGACAACGCGACCTCGCCGATTATTCTCAGCAGGCGCGTGGGCGACGTATCGCCGGGGTTAAATCATTGCTTGCAGATGATTGATGAACTGCAACCGCGGGCCTAGCCGGCAAACGCCCGACGACCGGCGCGCATCTCGATGCGCAACTCGCCAATCAGATTGGAGATATCACGAACGGTGGTCAGCCGTGCTGGCGATACTCTGGTGATCAACAAAAGAATTCGCCCGGTGGCGGGTTCGTAGACTTTGATCCGTAACGTTCCGTCGGGATTCACCGTGCAGGCACAAGAACGCGGTTGAAAACCGGACTCAACGATGCGGCAAAGCTCAGGAACTGAAACCATGACTGGCGCCTCCGTGGCCATTAATCGGATCCAACTTTCTCAGCATAGATGCGCTTTTCCAATTCTGCGCCCGCCAATGCTGAAAATAAGTGTTAGCTGTTTCTCACTTTGGCGACCTTTCAATGAGAATCCGCACCCCAGATCCAGTTCCAGAGCCCCGGTAATTTAACCGGCTGTGAACTGTCGCGAACGGTACGCGCCATGGCGGCCCGTTGCAGCGCTGCCGTGTCGTCGTAAAACGGCTTCTCTGCCAGCTTCACCCCAGTGGCGCGGGCACTGTCGAGGAGGATTTGCAGATATTCGCGAGCATGCCGGGCGGTGTAGCGATTGAGGTCGTGGAACGTCACCACCACCGGAATCACCCCGTCCACCACCGGCAACTCGCCAAGAGCGATGCGTTCGCGCACTTCGGACATTGTGCGCAAGAAGTGGGCCCGCCGCCGGGGACTGGCGTTGAAACCCCAGATTTTGCCGTCATTGGCGCTCAGATCGGTGAGCAATACGTGCATGCCGTGCTGCTCATAGGCGGCGAAGACCCGTTTGTCATAGTTCCAGAATGGCGGACGAACAAGGGTCGGCGGCGCGCCGGTGATCGCGGCGATGTCGGCGCTGCCTTTGCCCAGCGACTGCTCCAGTTCTTCCGGACTCAGGGAGCGATGATTGGTGTGCGAGTGGGTCGCCGTGTGGAAACCCAATATCTGCCCTTCTGCGTGTTCACGGCGCATGACCTCGCGACCGATGTCGCTGTTGCCGGCACGTGGTGCACGGGTCTGCACAAAGAACACCGCTTTGAGGTTCGGCTGCACCGGGTTAGTGGCCAAACTGTCGAGCACCGTCATCGTCGGATTCCAGAAACTCGAGGCGCTGGGACCGTCGTCAAAGGTCAGCAGAAAACGGATCGGTGGTTGCGCGCTCAGACGCTGTTCGGTCTGAGGCGTCATTTCGATGGGAGAAGCGATACACCCAACCAGCCCTGTGGCGATGATGAGTGCAGAGAGAACCTTGAACAGCTGTTTCATGTTTTGCCTTGGGCCAGACCGTTACGGTCAACACGTCAAAGGGCAAAAATCCTTCGCCCATTTATCCTTCGTCGGCCCGCAGGTCGCAGCAGGCCGAGGTTGGATAAGGGTACACAGTGTTTGGTTCCAGTGCTGCCCGGCATCGTGGGTTACTGGGCAAACGCTTGCTGAAATGAGCTGTCGATAATCGGCGCAGTCGCCAGCGCAGCCGGCAGCGCTTTTACCTTGAACAGGAAGTCCGCCGTGCTTTGCAGATCCTTGGCTGCCTGCGCATCCACCGGGCCGACGGTCATGTGGGCCTGGCGCAACCAATGGCGTGAAACGTTCTGGTCAAGGTTGGCTTTCTTCGCCCAGAGATCGGCGTACTCGTCGGTGTGGTTGTCGACCCAGGCCCGGGCCTTTTTCAGGCGCACCAGAAAGTCGGCAATGGCTTCGCGTTTGCTGTCGATCGACGGCGTCGAGGCGGCGATGGCGCTCAGGCCGGGCATCAAGTTCTTGGCGGTGAGGATCGGCCGGGCGCCGGAGAACAGAATCTGCTGGGAGATGTAAGGTTCCCAGACCGGGAATGCGTCGATGCTGCCCTGAGGCAACGCGGCGGCGGCATCGATCGGCATCAGTTTGATGAAGTCGACGTAGTCTTCCGGCAGGTCGGCTTTTTCCAGGGCGCGCAGGGTCAATTGCTGGCTCCAGGCGCCGGGCCAATACGCGACTTTCTTACCCTTCAGATCGGCGATGGTTTTGACCGGCGAATCCTTGGGCACCAGCAAGGCGATGGTGTCGGGGTTCTGCCGCGACACGCCGATCAGTTTCACCGGCGCCTGCTTGGCGGCGAGGAACAGAAAGCCCGAATCGCCGAGAAAACCCAGATCCAGCGCACCGGTGTTCAGCGCTTCGGCCAGTGGCGCGGCGGCCTGAAAGTGCTTCCAGTCGACGGTATACGGCGCATCTTTCAGTACGCCTGACGCCTCCACCGAAGCGCGAACGTTTTAGTAGTTCTGATCACCGACGTGCAGGACGACGGGCTCGGCGGCGTAAGCCTGTGGTGCGGCGAACAGTGCGCTGGTCAGCAGACTGCGCACGAATCGGGGCAGGTTCATCGAGGGCTCCTTGAGGGTTATTGCGATAGACCATAACGCTCTTACAAGAAGCTTTTAAAATTCGATTAATGCATAAGCTCATGACCACCAGCGAACAGTGTTTGCCCAGCAACAGCGACTAAACAGACTGTTTTCCCTTGAACATCTCTCTGTCGCTGCTTCAGCGCCAAGGCCTTGAAAACACTCGTCCCGTAAAACATGGCACAGAGCCTGCAATATTCCTTTTATGCAGGAAGCATTTATAAAAAATGATTTTTGGAAATAAGAACCTCGCCGCCTTGCCTGGAGCTGTCCCATGAAAACCACCTTCCGCTTTCCCCACGTCAGGTCTCTGCTCAGCGCCTGCGCCCTGGCACTGAGCCTGCAACCGCTTGCCCAGGCCGCTGAAGCGCCACCAGCCGAAGTGCATCTGGATTACGCCTACTACTCGCCCGTGAGCCTGGTGCTCAAACACTTCGGCTTTCTGGAAAAAGCCCTGCCACAGACCAAGGTCAGCTGGGTACTGAGCCAGGGCAGCAACCGCTCGCTGGAATACCTCAACAGCGGCGGCGTCGACTTCGCCTCCTCCGCCAGCCTCGCCGCCGTGCTGAGCCGCGCCAATGGCAGCCCGATCAAATCGGTTTACGTCTACAGCCGCGCCGAATGGACGGCGCTGGTGGTGCGCAAGGATTCGCCCTACAAGACCGTGGCCGATCTGAAAGGCAAAAAAATCGCCGCCACCAAGGGCACCGATCCGTACCTGTTTACCCTGCGCAGCCTGCAACAGGCAGGCCTCGGCAAAGACGATGTGGAACTGGTGCATTTGCAGCACCCGGACGGTCGCACCGCGCTGGAAAAAGGTGACGTCGACGCCTGGGCCGGACTCGATCCGCACATGGCCGCGAGCCAGGTTCAGGCCGGTTCGCGCCTGCTCTATCGCAACACCCATTTCAACAGCTACGGCGTGGTTAGCGTCACCGACAGCTATGCCAAAGAACACCCAAAAACCATCGACACCGTACTGAATGCCTACGAGCAAGCTCGCGAGTGGGCGGTAAAAAATCCCGAGGAACTGGCGAAGCTACTCGCTGGCGAATCCGGCCTGCCGCTGGAAGTTGCCAAGCTGCAATTGTCGCGCACCGACCTGAGCAGCCCGCAATTGACCGCCAAGGACGTGATCGCCTCCAAGGCTGCCGCACCGATTCTGGTTTCCGAAGAACTGGTTCGTCGTGGGGTGAATGTCGATCAAGTGATCGATCAGCTGATCGACACCGGCTTCAGAGAAACCGTGGCTCGTGTAGGTGCTGTCGAGTGAAACGAGGCTGCGATCTCTTGATCTTGATTCGTCGTGACCGGAGAACCCAATGACCAGCAAAAGCAAACACCTGTCCGCCCCGCTGGCATTGCCCGCACTCCGACGCCTCAACAACGCCTGGAAACTCCGCCTCAAGGCCCTCGCCCTACCGGTGCTGATCCTCCTCGTGCTGGAATTCATCGTGCGTATCGGCTGGTTGCCGTCCTACCAAATGCCGGCCCCCAGCGAGATCGCGCTGACCTTGAGAGACCTCGCCGAAGGCGCGCTGTGGAAGCACATCAGCGCCAGTCTGTTGCGGGTGCTGCTGGGGTTCGCCATCGGCGCCGGTCTGGCCTTGGTATTTGCCGCGTGGGTCGGTTTGAGCCGCGAAGCCGAAGCCTGGCTGGAGCCGACGTTCGCCGGCCTGCGCTCGATTCCGAGCCTGGCCTGGGTGCCGCTGTTGCTGCTGTGGCTGGGCATCGACGAGACTTCGAAAATCGTCCTGATCGCCATCGGCGCCTTCTTCCCGGTGTACCTCAATGGCGTCGCGGCGATCCGCGACATCGACCGCAAACTGGTGGAAGTCGGGCAGATGTACGGTTTCAGCCGGCCCCGACTGGTGCGCCGCATTCTGCTGCCCGCCGCCCTGCCCGGTCTGTTCACCGGCTTGCGTAGCGGTATGAGCCTGGCCTGGATGTTTTTGGTGGCCGCCGAACTGATCGCCGCGACTAAAGGCCTGGGGTATCTGCTCAGCGACGGTCGCGAGACTTCACGCCCGGACATCGTGCTGGCGGCAATCATCGTGCTGGCGCTGCTGGGCAAACTCAGCGACGGCATTCTCGCCGGCCTGGAGAAACGTTTCCTCGCCTGGCGCGACACCTTCAACGGCCAAAGCGCAGAGGATTGAGCCATGACCGACCACCTGCTGGACATTCGCGTCGATCGCAAAACCTTCGCCGCCACCACCGTCCTAAAGAACATCCATCTGCAATTGCAGCCCCGGGAAGCCATCAGCCTGCTGGGACCCAGCGGCTGCGGGAAAAGCACGTTGTTGCGGATCATCGCCGGACTGGAAAAGGACTTTGAGGGCGAAGTGCTCAGCAGCGCCGGGGAAGTCGCTTTTGTGTTCCAGGAGCCGCGACTGATGCCATGGCTGACGGTCGAACAGAACATCGGTTTCAGCGCCGACGACCATTACGACAAAGCCTGGGTCGTGCAACTGATCAACGAAGTCGGCCTCGACGGCTTTGCTCAAGCCCTGCCCAAAGCGCTGTCGGGCGGCATGGCGCAGCGGGTGGCGATCGCTCGCGGCCTCTACTCGCGACCGCACGTGCTGTTGCTCGACGAACCCTTCAGCGCGGTGGACGCCTTTACCCGAATGAAACTGCAGGACCTGCTGCTGCAATTGGCCGAACGTCACGCCATCGCCCTGCTGCTGGTGACCCACGACGTGGACGAAGCGCTGTACCTCAGTGATCGGGTGCTGGTAATGGACAATCGCCCCAGCAGCATTCGTCAGGAGCTGGCGGTGCAACTGGCCCATCCCCGTGACCGGCGGGACCCGCTGCTGGCTCGCCTCAAGGCCTTGTCGTTGACCGAGTTGCAGCGCGCCCATGTGATCTAAGCAACTAAGCTGAAATTTCCAGTCAGCGCTCTTCAATCGGAGCTCTTCAATCAGAGAATCAGCCTATGTGCGGACGCCTGTCGCAGTACCGTGGCATTCACGATTTTGTCGCGGCGCTGAGCATCCCCGACGCGTTGATCAACCACGTCGGGGATGAACTGTTGGCCCGCTACAACGCTGCGCCCACCACGCAACTCGCCCTCCTGCATCTGGAAAGCAACGGCCTGCACGCCGATTTTCAGCGCTGGGGATGGCGGCCGCACTGGGCGAAAGATCGGGCGGCACCGATCAACGCACGGGTCGAAAAAGTCGCCCACGGTCCGTTTTTCCGGGCGATCTGGCCGCACCGCGCAATCGTGCCGATCGACAACTGGTTCGAATGGGTCGACGCCGGGGATTCGACGAGGCAACCGTGGCTCATCCGCCGACGGGACCGGGCACCGATTTTATGCGCCGCAATCGGACAGTTTCCCCGCGCGGGTGATGAGCCGCGGGCCGACGACGGCTTTGTGATCATCACCGCCGACAGCGCGGGCGGCATGCTCGACATTCATGACCGGCGCCCCGTGGTGTTGTCTGCGCCGCTGGCGCGGGAATGGCTTGACCCGGCCACCCCCAAAGAACGCGCTGAGCAGATGGCGCTGTTGCAGGGCGAAGTCAGCGAGGTTTTCGAATGGTACAAGGTGGACAAAGCGGTGGGCAATTCAAGAAATCAAGGCGCGACACTGATTGATGAAACACCCTGAACGAATCAATACAGACATAAATGCAGGCATACGTAACGGATATATATACATATTGAACACTTGATCGTTACACATGTCGTTTCATCCAAGAAACACTTGCCTTTTTTTGGCGATTTAACTATTAACCGCCTGTCTGACACTTCGATACATTTAGAACAACTATGGATAGCATGCGCGCCGCATTCCCTCGGCACCCCGCAATTGACCAAAGAGTCAATAAACCAAGGAAATCCCTACAACAACAAGCCTTGCAGAGAATTAAATTGCGCGACGATTTCACAATTAATCAAGTCGATGGTCTGGCGTGTGTTTATCTTTCGAAGACAGAACACTACCCACTCGACTGTTTTATCGGGCAATACATAAAGACCCGCAACCTGGGTTCAACCCCCACTATCCGCAACCTCCTTCATTCAACCCTCGAACGCTATCCGGGCAAACCTCCGGTCATGGTTAACGAGCTAAACGCCTGGATCGACAAGACCTTGGGTTATCGGGCCTCCCACTCCGATTTTCTGCCGTTGGAAGAGGTTTGAGTTGATGGACCGGGTTCATTCAGCCCACGAACTGAACGAACCCGACATCAAACCACTCGGCTTGCGCCCATGCTTATCCCGACTCCGCTCGTCAAATCGCCGCACACGCCAACCTCGAAACTGCGCGCATCAAAGCGCAGCAATTGGGCATTACGCACATTCGCTGGAATGAAGCGATCTGATTTAATCATCGCCCAATGAAAAGCCTCGCTCAAAAAGCGTAATGCTGTTCACTTAAGGATTGTTGACTAATCCTCAGGCAGCCGGAAAATCCGGAATCTGATAAGGATTCCGGATTTTTTATGTCTGTTGCTCAGGATTTAAGCGCGGTTTTGGATTTTGCTAAGCAACCGCTCTCTCGCCTTGAGGTGTTCACCGATCATATTCCTCATGATTGGATCACCGCAGCGGCCGCTCTGGCGGATAAAGCCACGATCCGACGTCGGCGCTTGCCTTCGGACATAGTCCTTTGGCTGGTAGTCGGGATGGCACTTTTCAGAGGTGAGCCAATAGTCGAGGTCGCTCGCCGACTGAATATTTGTGCCGACGGTCTTGCTAATGAGGTGCTGTTAGCCAAAAGCGGGTTGTCGCAGGCGCGCCAGCGTCTGGGGAATCAGCCTGTCGCTTGGTTATTTCAACAGTGCGCCAATGTCTGGGGATACGAGCGCTACCCGCAAGATGACTGGCACGGTCTTCAAGTCTTTGCCGTCGACGGTGCCTTGTTTCGAACCCCGGAAACGTCGTCATTGCGGGACCATTTTGGCTCCGGCAATACCTCCTCCGATCGTCAAACCCCTTATCCGGTGCTGCGCCTTGTTGCGTTGATGAACGCCCGTTCTCATATCATCGCCAACGCGGCCATCAGCCCTTACCGCAAAGGGGAGATCCCGCTGGCCAAGGACTTCATCGAGAGCATACCCAACCACTCAGTGACCCTGCTGGACAAAGGATTTTTCAGTGCAGACCTATTGTTGAGTATCCAAAGTACTGAAAAAAACCGGCATTGGATGATCCCGGAGCGCAAGGGTACTGTTCGCACGGAAATTGAACACTACGGCGATGGTGATTACCTAGTCCAGATGAAGGTCTCGCAGCAAGCGCGTAAAAAGAACCCACTGTTGCCTGAGTACTGGCAAGTACGGGCGGTCACCTACGAGGTCGCCGGGAAAGAAAAAACCGTCTTCACCTCCCTGCCAGCCTCGCACTTTAGCGCTGAGCAGGTCGCCACCCTTTATCACGAGCGATGGGAAATCGAACTGGGTTTCAGGGATATCAAAAGCTCAATGCAAGACAATGCCTTGACCCTTCGCAGCAAGACTGTAGACCTGGTGTATCAAGAATTATGGGGGCTGTTACTGGCTTATAACGTAGTGCGTCGAGAAGCCAGTCAGGCGGCTGTAGCTCATAAGCGGGCTCCCAGCGAGGTGAGTTTCAAGTTTGCCTGTCAGCACATCGCCAGCCATCTGGTGGTCATGGCCGGAGCGGTCTCGCCCTCACACACGCCAAGACGCCTGGACGAGCGGTGTGCTCTTCATAGCAAAACGCCCCAGGCCTGCGAGGCCTAGGGCGGTGAAGATGTCAAAAACCCGGTATCCGGTTAACCGCAAGGCTGCTCCGCTTAAGTGAACAGCATTGCGCTTTGATAGCGGGGCTTTTTTGTATTTGCAGCGCGGTCAAGGCTTCAGCGGAAGTTCCTGGTCGCGATCTGACAGCTCTTTACCGTCGTCGGGGTGCTTCCAGTCCGGCGTCGAACGCCTCTGCCGCTCAATCTCTTCTTCCGTGGGTTCGTCATCCACATCTTCATCCGGGTACGGACGCTTTGGATCATTAGCCATGTTCACCTCTCTTCCTGTAGGGGTCCCCTTTAAGCGTAGAACAGTTTCGACGGGAACGACTTAGAGCCACCAACGCAGCAAAAAGAAAAACCCCATGCTCAACAACATACTGAGCAAGGTATTGCGGGTGTAAAGCACCAGCCCCACCGCCACCAGCGAACTGATCAGGTACGGGTTATCCCACTGCAGATTCAGCTGCTTGTCCGGCATGAACACGATCGGCCCGCAGATCGCCGTCAGCATGCCCGGTACCGCAAAACCCAGGAACTGCCGCGCATTGCTGCTTAAGCGCACGGGCAGCCGCGGCTCCAGAAACACATAGCGGTTGAGGAACACCAATAGCCCCATGCCGACAATCACCGTCCAGACCATCATGTGCGTCCACCGTAAAATTTGTTGCAGATAAAGCCTGCAGTCATCCCCGCCAGCCCCGACAGCACCAGTGCCGAGCCCCATTGCCAGTAGCTGAACAGCACCGAGCAGAACAACGACACCGCCACACACACCACGGTCGGCACGTTCCGCACCACCGGGGTGATCAGGGCGATAAAGGTCGCCGCGATGGAGAAGTCCAGCCCCAGATGTTCCAGCCCCGGAATGCTGCTGCCCAGCACGATGCCGGCCAGGGTGAAGAGGTTCCAGGCGATGTAAAACGTCAGGCCGACACCCAACGCGTACCAGCGGTTGAACTGTTGTTTGTCATGCGCACTGGTCAGGGCGAACAGCTCGTCGGTGAGCAAAAAACCGAGCCCCACACGCCAGCGTCCCGGCAATGGCGAAATCACCGAACGCATGCTCATCCCGTAGAGCAAATGCTGGGAGGTCAGCAGCAGCGTGGTCAGCAGAATCGAAAAGATCCCCGCACCGCCCTTGAGCATACCGATCGCCACCAGTTGCGCCGCCCCGGCAAATACGATGCTCGACAAACCCTGGCCTTGCAGGGGCGTGAGATTGGCCTCGATGGCCATGGAACCGGCCAGCAGCCCCCAGGGCGCGGTGGCCAGGGACAACGGCATGATCGCCACAGCGCCGCGAAGAAAGGCACTGCGCGGCATGAGTGAATTGGACATAACGCTCTACAACCAGGGAAAGACCTCAGACTGTGCCAGCAGTCATGGCCGAAGGCTTGAACAATCTTGCGCACTTGGTCCGCGGCCAAGCACAACGGCAGAATGCGTGCGGAGCTCGCTGATTTTCGCGATTGACAAAAATCGCGCTGGCTTTTAAAACTGAGCGCCTCATTCAGGGTGTAAGCAAGTATGTCCGCAACCTTCAATCTCAACACTGTCGTCCTTGGCTTGAATGCCAAGGCGCAAGGTTGCGTTGCGCACGCCCTCAAATCGAAGAAACAGTCGCTCATGTGACCGGGGCGCGCTGTCCCGTCAGATGAGCTGACAGGACATTGAGCGCGACGGACACCCTCCCCTTGCTTACTGCCTTCTACGCTTCTGACGGTGACGAAATCGGTCAACCTTCAGGAGTAAGTGCATGTCATCGTTTCAAGGTATCTGGGTCTCTCTCGTTACACCGTTTCGCAACGGTGCGATCGATTTCGTCGGCTTGCGCCGGCTGGTCAGTCATCTGCTGGAAAAAGGCGTGGATGGCGTTGTGGTCTGCGGCACCACGGCGGAAGCGGCGGCACTGAGCAAACACGAACAGCTGGCGGTGCTCGATGCGGTGCTGGCGCAGGTGCCGGCGGAACGGGTGGTCATGGGCCTGGCCGGCAACAATATGGCCGAGCTGCTGCAATTTCAGAGCGAAATCCTGAAACGTCCGCTGGCCGGCTTACTGGTACCGCCGCCGTATTACATCCGTCCGTCCCAGGCGGGCCTCGAAGCGTTTTACCAAACCGTCGCCGATGCCTCCAGCGTTCCGCTCATTCTTTACGACATCCCTTACCGCACCGGCGTGGCGTTCGAGCAGGCAACCCTGCTCAACATCGTCGCCCATGAGCGAATCGTCGCGATCAAGGATTGCGGCGGCAATCAGGCCAACACCCTGGCACTGCTAGGCAGTGGCAAGGTCGACGTGCTGTGCGGCGAAGATAACCAGATCTTCAGCGCCTTGTGTCTAGGCGCCAAAGGCGCCATTGCCGCTTCGGCGCATGTTCATCCGGAGCTGTTCGTGGCGCTGTATCAACAGATCCGCGACAACCGGTTAGCGGCGGGTCGAGCGACATTTTTCCAACTGCTGCCGCTGATTCACAGCCTGTTCATCGAGCCCAATCCCGCCCCGGTGAAAACCGCCCTGGCCCTTGAAGGCTTGATCGACGACGAACTTCGCGCGCCGATGCAACGCAGCAGCGAAACCATGGCGGTGCGTCTGAAGGAAGTGCTGGCGGCGTTGAACAGCAACAATCGATAGAGCGCCAGCAACCAGCCCGAGTACCATGGAGCCATTCGCATAACGCGTCAGGGTGTCGACATGCTTTACCGAATCGCCGCCGACGGGCTGGTCTTGTTCCACCTATTGTTCATTCTGTTCGTGCTGTTCGGCGGGCTGCTGGTGCTCAAATGGCGCCCCCTGATCTGGTGGCACCTGCCTGCGGCTGTGTGGGGCGTGTCGGTGGAAGTCTTCCACCTGATCTGCCCGCTGACCGAGTGGGAAAACCTCATGCGCGACGCGGCCGGGCAAACAGGTTATGGCGGCGGTTTCATCGAACATTACGTGTGGCCGGTCATTTACCCGGCGGGCCTGACACCGGCGATTCAACTGGGACTGGGCAGCGTGGTGCTGGCGATCAACGTGCTGGTCTACTTTAGATTGTTCAGGCTGTGGAAGTTACGTCGGGCAACCTGAACCCGGTTCAAGGATTCCACCCATGTTGTCGATTGAAGATCTCACCTTGCTGGAAGCCATCCGGGAAACCGGCAGCCTGTCCCGGGCTGCGGTCCACTTGGGCAAGGCGCCCTCGACGGTGTCCTACGCGGCGCGGCAACGGGAGGAACGCTTTGACGCCTTGCTGTTCGACCGCCGTCGCTACCGCCTGCAACTGACCCCGGCGGGTGAGTTGCTGGTGAACGAGGCGGCGCGACTGATGCAGGACGTCTCGCGGCTGACTCAACGGGTGCAGCAAGTGGCCAATGGCTGGGAGAGCCGGCTATGGATCGTCACCGATGAGTTGCTCGAATTCGAAGCGTTGATCCCGGTGATTCACGAGTTCGATGCGCTGGCGACCGGCGTGCCGTTGCGCATCACTCAGGAAGTCCTCAAAGGTGTCAGGGCAGTGACCGGTTTGTTTGAATTCAGTTGGCAATGACGCTCATGTTCCGACCGCTGGCCTTGGCCACGTAGAGCGCCTTGTCGGCGGCCCCCACCAGGTCGTTGGGCTGAGCTTGTGACGCCGGGTCGTAAGCGGCGACCCCCAGGCTGACCGTCACCGTGCCGTCAGCCCCTTCACTGTGCTCGATGCCGGCCTGCTGAACCGCGCGACGAATTTTTTCCGCCACCAGAAACGCTCCCACGTAGTCGGTCCCGGGCAGTACCACCGCAAACTCTTCGCCGCCATAGCGGGCAGCCAGGTCGCCGGGACGCTTGATGTTGTCCCTGATGATCGTGCTGATGTTGCGTAAACACCCATCACCGGCCACATGGCCGTAAAGATCATTGAAGCTTTTGAAGTGATCGACATCGATCATCAACAGCGCGAGGTGGGTCTGGTTGCGCCTGGCGCGGCCCATTTCGGCGAGGATGAACAGATCGAACTGACGCCGGTTGGACAGCCCGGTCAGTGCATCCTCCAGCGCCAGCAACTCAAGACTGCGGTTAACCTCGATCAGTTTTTCCTGCGCATCCAGCAATACGCCCTGCACGTGGTTCTGCTGCTTCATGAGGCGAATGAGGCGATAACCGAGGACGCCCAGAAACCCCAGGAACAACGAGACGATCCCGGCACTCAGCAGTACTTCCTTACGCCAGGCGGCCAGGACTTCATCTTTATTCAGCGCCGCATAGATGATCAGCGGATACCCGTCGACCCTGCGAAATCCGACCACCCGCTCGACGCCATCCACATAGGACGGGACCATCGCCGTGCCTGAATTGCCCTTGGGCAACAGTTGCGTAAACAGCGGTCCCTTGGCGACGCTGATGCCGATTTCGGTTTCTTTAAATGGCCGGCGAACGATGATGGTGGCGTCGTCGGCGATCAGGTTGATCACGCCGTTATGACCCATGTCGATGCTGTCGTAGAGCTCGAGGAAATGGCTGAGATAAATCGTTGCCAACGCCACGCCGGCAAAACGGCCATCCGGATGATTGACGCGGCGGGACACCGTCATGATCCATTCACCGCTCGAGCGACTCTTGATCGACGGGCCGATGTGGGGTCCACGGTCGGGATGATTGCGATGGAAGATGAAATATTCACGATCGGCGTTGTTGGCATCAGCCACGACGGCGCCGTTGGAATTGGCAATCCAGCGCCCTTCTTCGTCATAAACAAACAATCCATGGAGCTGGCTCAACTCACTGCGCTGGGCGCTGAGCAAACGCTCCAGCCGGGGTACCCGGGCCTGGTCCATGCCGTCGTTTTCGAGACGATCCACCAGGGTCAACAGCAACGTATCGGCCTGCTTGATCGACGCCTGCGCTTGCGAGGCCAGGGTCTGGGCAAGGTTGGACATCGCCACTTCTTTGTCGTGCAGATGGTACTGGCGCGAGTTCCAGGCCTCCCAAATCACGATAGCCGTCATCGACAGGCACACCGCGACCAGCAGAATCACCGCAGAGCGAACCTTGAGTGTGGCCCCTACCTGCTCGGCTACCAAGGGTATGCCGTGGCGGGCCTGTTCAATTCGATCTTTAACGGACGGATGACCCATGACGCTCCCTGAATATTGATCACAGGGCGAATCTTCCCGTTCGCCCTTTTTATGACCCCTGACGGGTATGAGCCGCCTGGTGGCAGGCGACTATGCCTCATAAAACACCCGATAAGGTGATCTACGCGAGAAGTATTCGCACGGTTAAGCAAGAGCAGTCGCACGACCCGCCGCCTTCCACGACCAAAACGTGGGTGCGGATTTGACCCGCACCATTGTTTTTACTTCGAGGCCTGCTTCACGGCCTCGATCCAGGCCGGATTCAATTGCGTCTGATCAGTCTCGATGCCCAGCGCTTCCATCCGCGCCTTGTGCTGATCCATCTCGCGGGTCAGTTGGCTATGATCACTGGAGTTGCCGTCCAACTCGTGCATCTGGCTCAACCCCAGATGGTAGAAACGCAACAGCTTCATGGCCGTCGGATCCTCCTTCTCCACCGCCGCCGTCACCTGATGCATGACGTTGGTGATGCTCATCAGGCTGCGCTTGAGCTGCCAGCCGTAAACCGCCGGAGCCATCCACGGCTGGGTCCAGAACATGCCACGCATCAGCGCGGCCATCAGCAGCACCGACACAAACACGCCGCCGACGTTGAATCGCAGATTGTCGCCGCCGGGCTCACCGAACAGCGCCACCGCCGTGGTGGACAACACCATCGCCAGGGCCAGGAAAATCAAGGCTATGATTATCGTGCTGCGTCGCGTCTGGCTTCGATAGCGTTCGGGGTTCTGCGGCTGGATTTCGAACATCGCGACGGGGTTCCTTGAGGGCATGGGTAAAAAGGCTGCGGGGCATTATCGCCTCTGCAAGGGATTTAGCTATGCTGAGGCTCCTTTTCATCTTTTCATCGTCAAACGGGGAAATGGCGATACAGCGCAGTTCGTGCCATCTTCTTTCATGGATACATACTATTCGGATGCCATTTGCCTGTATGGATGGCATCGTTTTAAGGATCATTGAATGACCCAACGACAAGTAATCAACGCCTCGGTCAGCCCAAAAGGCAGCCTGGAAACCCTTTCACAACGTGAAGTACAGCAACTGAGCGAAGCCGGATCCGGCAGCACCTACACCTTATTCCGCCAGTGCGCCCTGGCCATCCTCAATACCGGCGCCCATGTCGATAACGCAAAAACCATCCTCGAAGCCTACAAGGACTTCGAAATCCGCATTCACCAGCAGGACCGCGGCGTACGCCTGGAACTGCTGAACGCCCCGGCCGACGCCTTCGTTGATGGCGAAATGATCGCCAGCACCCGGGAAATGCTCTTCAGCGCCCTGCGCGACATCGTCTACACCGAAAACGAACTCGACGCCCAACGCATCGACCTGAGCACCTCCCAGGGCATCAGCGACTACGTGTTCCACCTGCTGCGCAACGCCCGCACCCTGCGCCCCGGCGTCGAGCCGAAGATCGTGGTGTGCTGGGGCGGCCACTCGATCAACACCGAAGAATACAAATACACCAAGAAAGTCGGCCACGAACTGGGCCTGCGCAGCCTCGACATCTGCACCGGTTGCGGTCCTGGCGTGATGAAAGGCCCGATGAAAGGCGCGACCATCGCCCACGCCAAGCAGCGTATCCACGGCGGCCGCTACCTCGGCTTGACCGAGCCGGGCATTATCGCCGCCGAAGCGCCCAACCCGATCGTCAACGAACTGGTGATCCTGCCGGACATCGAAAAACGTCTGGAAGCCTTCGTCCGCGTCGGCCACGGCATCATCATTTTCCCGGGCGGTGCCGGCACGGCCGAAGAGTTCCTGTACCTGCTCGGCATCCTGATGCATCCGGACAACGCCGGCCTGCCCTTCCCCGTGGTCCTCACCGGGCCGAAACATGCCGCGCCGTATCTGGAGCAACTGGATGCGTTTGTCGGCGCCACCTTGGGTGAAGCTGCGAAGCAACACTACGAGATCATCATCGACGACCCGGCTGAAGTCGCGCGTCAAATGACCCAAGGCCTCAAGGCGGTCAAACAGTTCCGCCGCGAGCGCAATGACGCGTTCCATTTCAACTGGCTGCTGAAGATCGACGAAGGCTTCCAGCGTCCGTTCGATCCAACCCACGAAAACATGGCCAACCTGAAACTGAGCCGCAACCTGCCGGCCCACGAACTGGCCGCCAACCTGCGCCGCGCGTTCTCCGGCATCGTCGCCGGCAACGTCAAGGACAAAGGCATCCGCCTGATCGAAGAACACGGGCCGTACCAGATCCGTGGCGATGCGGCGGTGATGCAACCGCTGGATCAACTGCTAAAGGCCTTCGTCGCCCAGCACCGGATGAAACTGCCCGGCGGCGCGGCGTATGTGCCGTGTTATCAAGTGGTTGCGTAACAAAGCTAATAAAGATCGTTCCCACGCTTCCGCGTGGGAACGATCAGCAACTTGAGCTGTAACGTCTATGGAAAGAGAGTTTTTGATGCGCCAACGTAACGCTGCACGACTCCTTGTGATCAATCCCGCCCGTCAGGTCTTGCTGTTTCGCTTCCAGCACAAGGGCGATGCTTTGGACGGACGCGACTATTGGGCTACGCCGGGCGGCGGTCTTGAGGAAGGTGAAACCTTTGAAGCCGCCGCCATACGCGAACTGCATGAAGAAACTGGACTGCACGTCGACACAGTGGACTCTAGCGTGGCAGAGCGCAGCTTTTCGATGATGTTGCCCAGCGGCGAAACCGTCTTGTCCGTGGAACGCTACTTCGTCGTCCGCGCCGACGGTGAACGACTGACGCGTGATGGCTGGACTGCCGATGAAGCCCGGGTGATGACTGAACACAAATGGTGGTCAGTCGCCGAGCTGAAAGATACCGCTGAAACAGTCTGGCCAGAAAACCTGATCCAAATGATGGAGCAGGCCTGACCAGTGCCAGATGAATAACAAAAATCTAGTAAAGATCGTTCCCACGCTCCCGCGTGGGAACGATCGGCATGCACACTATTTCGGCACTAATGCTCGAAGGTGATCCGCGTCGATCACTGCCTTGGCAAAGGCCTGCGGATCTTCCTGCGGCAAGTTGTGGCCGATGCCGCCGTTGATGAGTCGGTACTCATATTTGCCGGTGAAGCGCTTGGCATAATCCTCGGCAGCCGGATGTGGCGCCCCGTTGGCATCCCCTTCCATGGTGATGGTCGGCACCGTAATGACCGGGGCCTTGGCCAGCCGCTGCTCCAGCGCTTCATATTGAGGTTCGCCCTGAATCATGCCCAACCGCCAGCGATAGTTGAAGATCGTAATAGCCACATGATCGGGGTTGTCCAGGGCCACCGCGCTGCGGTCGAAAGTCGCGTCGTCGAAAGTCCATTTCGGGGAGGCCAGCTCCCAGATCAACTTGGCGAAGTCGTGGCGATTTTTTTCGTAACCGGCCTGACCGCGTTCGGTAGCGAAGTAAAACTGGTACCACCATTGCAGCTCGGCCTTGGGCGGCAACGGATTCTTGCCTGCGGCCTGATTGCCGATGAGGTAGCCGCTCACCGAGACCAGCGCCTACACCCGCTCCGGCCAGAGCGCCGAAACGATGTCCGCCGAGCGCGCGCCCCAGTCGTAGCCACCGAGCACGGCCTTCTTGATCTTGAGCGCATCCATAAAGTCGATGACGTCACTGGCCAGCGCGGCGGGCTGGCCGTTGCGAACAGTCTTGTCGGACCGGAAATGCGTGTCGCCGTAGCCCCGTGCATACGGGATCAGCACCCGATAACCCTTGGCCGCCAACAAGGGCGCCACTTCGCTATAGCTGTGAATGTCGTAGGGCCAACCGTGCAGAAGAATCACCACCGGACCATCGGCGGGGCCGACTTCGGCGTAAGCCACATTCAGCAACCCGGCGTTGACATGCTTCAGCGGGCCGAACGCGTCCGCCTTGAGGGTACCGGCGCTGGCAACCATAGGCTCTGGCGTCGCGGTTTGCGCATTGGCAGCACCAAGGGCAGCTAGCTGCATCAGCGCGAAAGCGAGGACCGATGAGCCAAAGAAATGACGACGTGAGTCGTTTTTTTTGCTCAACACATTCATCTTCATGGTGATTTCCCTGGAAGCCATTGACCTGGTGTTCTGGACGACGTGAGTCAGCCATCGCGGGATGATGAGCAGACTGCGCGTTCGTCGGTTTCGACAGCGATGAGCGCAGTGGAAGGATTAGCCGCCCTGATGGCCGCAGTCTGCGAATTTGCTGTAATCGAGGACTTTCTGCGTGCCGCTGGAATCGAGGTAGGTCAGGCGGGCATCGACAATGCCGCAATTACCGCCGCCGTTGTCGACGACGGAAACCACTTTCTTGATATCCAGGTGGGGGCCGTGAGAAGTTGTCTGCGACGGAGCTTGAACATCGGCATGGGCCGAAAACGCTGCAACGTTCAGGACCGCAAAGAAGCTGGCGGCAATCAGTTTGTTCCAGTTCATGGTGATTTCCTCAGGGTTGCAATGGGCGGTGGTTGTGAGGCAAGTCGTCTTGTCTCGATGGAGCCCATTTAATCTTCGCGAGGTATCTGCCATGTGTCGTAAACCGGAATTAACAAGGCGTAAGGTGTCTCCGGGGGCGCCAGATACAGGGCGATACAAGTGCCTGGGACAATCCTTGGAATGCGCAACGGGCGAATGACAGAGGGCTAAGCGATGGACCATGTGAACCACATCCTGATCGTCGACGACGACCGGGAGATTCGCGAGTTGGTCGGCAATTACCTGAAAAAGAACGGCCTGCGCACCACCGTTGTCGCCGATGGCCGGCAGATGCGCAGTTTTCTGGAAACCAATCAGGTAGACCTGATCGTGCTGGACATCATGATGCCCGGCGATGACGGCCTGCTGCTGTGCCGCGAATTGCGCTCAGGCAAACACAAAGCCACGCCGATCCTGATGCTCACCGCACGCAACGACGAAACCGATCGCATCCTCGGCCTGGAAATGGGTGCCGACGATTACCTGACCAAGCCCTTCGCCGCCCGCGAACTGCTGGCGCGCATCAATGCCGTGTTGCGCCGCACCCAGATGCTGCCGCCCAACCTGCTGATCACCGAAAGCGGCCGGCTCTTGCGTTTCGGCCGCTGGCGCCTGGACACCACCGCCCGGCACTTGCTCGACGAAGACGGCACGATGGTGGCCCTCAGTGGCGCCGAATACCGTCTGCTGCGGGTGTTCCTCGATCACCCGCAACGGGTGCTCAGCCGTGACCAGTTGCTCAACCTGACCCAGGGCCGCGACGCCGACCTGTTCGACCGCTCGATTGATTTGCTGGTGAGCCGTCTGCGCCAGCGATTGATGGATGACTCGCGGGACTCGACCTACATCAAAACCGTGCGCAGCGAAGGCTACGTGTTCTCCTACCCGGTGGAATTGCTCGGCGCAGAATCATGAAGCTCCCCCCCAGCAGAACCTGAGGAGCGTTTTCATAGGGTTTTGTATCCGTCTGTATAAGAACCCGCGACAGATACGCAGACACCGATTTCGGCTTGTTCGAGCACACATCACCGATACACCCGAGCGTTTAACTGTGATCACCGGATAGCAGCAGCTACCGACCCACTCAAACTAAACGCACGGAGAATCACCATGATCAACTTCTCGAAAGTCTCGTCCCTGGCACTCGGTCTGGTGCTGGTTGGTGGTCTCGGCCTGTCGAACCTGGCGTCGGCCCACACCGGCAGTGCTGCGTCCCCTGGCCAGGTTCAACAACTGCTGGTGGAAGGCGGCTCCGATCGTCTGATCGAGAATCGCGTGACCGAAGGCGGTGCCGACCGTCTGCAAGAGCTGCGCGAACGTGTTGCATCGGTCAGCCCGAGCAATGCGGTACGCGGCGGTGTGGTCGTGGCGGAAAACCGCGCTGAATTCGGTTCGAAATATCAGCGGTATTGATCGCGGTCCACAGCACAACAAAGATCAATTGTGGGAGCGGGCTTGCTCGCGAAAGCGGTATGACAATCAACATCAATGTTGACTGACACGGCCTCTTCGCGAGCAAGCCCGCTTGTGTCTTGCGCAGGAATTAGACTGAGGATGAGAGCGGTGAATGGCAAGCTGAATGCCCGGAGTGCTTAAAGCACGTGTGGGAGCCCATGCTGCCATTCACCTCTCCACTCTGGTTATTGAGCCCGAACAGTTGAACGAGCCTACCTCGAACATTTACAAGCGTGGTGCCCAGCCAGAGTGCTCTCACCTTTGAGTGTAAGAGGATTCAGCTATGTTTTCCTGCGCAGGCATCGACGTTGCCAAAGATACTCTTGAGGTTCGGATTAACCCGCAAGACGTTGGCGCAAGTTACCTCAATACCGCCAGTGACTTCCTTGCGCTGATTGATTGGTTAAAGCGCTACCAGGTCAACCGCGTATTGCTGGAAGCCACCGGCGGCTATGAGCGAGAGGCCATGAAAGCGCTTCAGGCCGCGGGCTTCGAAGTCTTGCGGATCAACCCTCGTCGCGCCAAGAACTTTGCCAAGGCGATGGGGCAGCACGCTAAAACCGACCCGATAGATGCGCGACTTCTCGCGCAGTTTGCAGAAGTCATAAAGTCGCCAAGCAACCGCATCACCAGCCCTGAACAGGACAATTTGCGTGCGCTGGTACAGCAACGTGAAAACTTTGTTCAGCAGCAAAGCGATGATATTCGGCGCCTCAAAACAGCCTCTGTAGACCGGGTAAAACCCTGTCTGCAGAGGCATATCGACTATTTATGCCAAGCAATAAAGTCGATAGAGAAGTTGATCCGTCAAAGTGCCCAAGACCTGGACAGTGATAAAATAGCCCGTTTGTGCTCGGTCAAGGGAATAGGGCTCGTGACGGCAGCCAGCTTAATGGCCTATTTGCCTGAGCTGGGCGAGGTTGGACGGCACGAGATTGCAGCGCTGGCAGGCATAGCCCCCTACAACGATGACAGCGGCAAGCATGAAGGTCCGCGCCATATTAGCGGCGGCAGGTTTGCTGCGCGTCGCGCGATGTACATGGCGTGCTGGGTGGTGATTCAGCGACAGCCTGAGTTCAAAGCGCGGTATGACGCACTGCGTCGTAAGGGCAAATGCGCAAAAGTAGCGCTCATCGCCTGTATGCGCGTGCTGCTGATACGACTGAACGCCATGATCCGAGACCGAACTGAGTGGAAACAACCCTTGGCCTAAAACGGGTCGCGGTGTTCCTGTAGGGCATCGCATGGCGTAAAGCTGTGGGAATTCAGCTGTCTATCAATATGCCTTCAAAATAAAGATCACCAAGACAGTTGCTCCCACATTTAATTGTGTTTCGTCGGTCAGGGCCACAATGGCAGGCCGTACCCATAAGTCCTGAGATCTGACGCAAAAGCCCGGACAATTTCTCGGGACAGTTGCACCTCGCCCGTACTAAGATTTGCGCTTCATTTCATCAAGGACGATTCATGAAGCGCATTGCCGGTTGCCTGTTGTCTTTCCTGACCTTTACGGCGGTCGCGGCTGATCTGAACCTGCTCACCGACAACCATCCGCCCCTGCATTTTCAGCAAGGTAATCAACTGGTGGGGTTTGGCGTGGACATGGTGCAGGCACTGGCCGAACGCACCGGAGACCAGGTGCACTTGCAACAAGTCCCTTTGCTGCGCGCCCTGCATGTCGCCACGACCGAGCCCGCCACCGGGGTGTTTACCGTGTTGCGCACTGCCGAACGCGAAGGCTTGTACCAGTGGGTCGGTCCGCTGATGGACGTGGAGACGGCGCTTTATTCCGCTAACACCCAGCAACCGGTGCGCAGTTTGCAGGACGCCAGCACCCAGGGCCGTATCGCCGTCCCGCGAAAATGGCTGGCTTACGATTACTTGCGCAAGCAGGGTCTGAACAATCTGTACGGTGTGGAAACGCCCGAACAAATGATGCGTCTGGCACGTCTGGGGCGCATTGAGTTTGTGGTGGCCGACACCCTCTCCATCGCGACCCTGGCCCGGGAAGAAGGCTTGGCGCCCAGCCTGTTGCACTATCAGATGCCGCTGATGAAGCAAGGCACCTACATCGCGTTTTCCCCGCAAACCGATGCGCGCCAGGTCGCGCGCTGGCAACAGGCGCTCGACGAGATGAACCGCGATGGGCGCCTGGAACAACTCAAGCAGCGCTGGCTCAGCGACAACACACCCCGCTGACAATGGATCAACGCTCTCGATAACAACTATGCGTCAGGGTGTTTTTTCATCGCGATGCTCCAGCACTACAGTGGCCCCATCTTCTCCCCACGCTCTGGAGCGCCCTCATGAAAAGCATCATCGGTCTTGGTTTCGCCCTTTCGGTTCTTGGCGCTACCTCCGCCATCGCCGCCCCACACACCACCTCGCCAGTCGTTGCCGCGGCCAAAGTCAGCCAACCGGCCACACTGAACGTGAACACCGTCGGCGTTGATCACAAAGACAGCCAGGCGAGCAAACTCTACGTCGCTGAAAACCGCCCTGAGTTCGGTTCGAAGTATCAGCGTTATTGATCAACGGCGTTGCGCCGCTTCAAACAAGAAACCCCGGGTAGATCCGATCTACCCGGGGTTTCTTCGTAATAGCAGATCACCGATATCCGTAGCAGCTGCCGAGCCTGCGAGGCTGCTGCTACAGGGGCGGAGTTGTTGTCAGGCGAGCGGCAAGAGCCTTGGCCTGGCTCGCGACGTCGGTCACTGCGGTGCTTTCCCACCACATGCCGCGCAACGGTGGACCCATGGCGAACAGACGGCTGGCGACGTGTTCATCTGCGTCCAGCACCGCGCCATCCAACGCTGCCGCAATCCCCAGCGCCAACGGCCCCGGTCGGACAAGTCCGCGTGCCAGCAGTTGCTGTGGCAGTGGTCGGGCGACCCGCCGCCAGTCGTATTCGATGCCGCTGGAATTGATCAATGCCGCGCCGCTGACAACGGTGGTTTCTGATTCACCACGACGCCGAACACGGATGCTCACTGCGCCGTCCGCTGAAGGCTCCAGCCCTTTGAACGACGCCGCGTGAATCCGCAAGCGCCCTTCCTTGTGCAACCGCTCTACCAGTTCGGCACTCATCGGCGGCGAGCGGTGGTGATGGCATTCCCACCACGGCCGCACATGTCGCACAAACTGTCGACGCTGCACGTCCGTCGCCTGATTCCACAACCGGCCAATATGCGCCCGTACAGTGTCGAGCGGCGCCTGCCAGTCGATGCCTTGAGCGATGGCGTCCCGGCAATGCCGACGCAGTTCGCGCACCAGCTGTCGCGGTGTGCGAATGCTCTGATCCTCGGCGAGAAAATCCACCCAGACCGGAGGTTGCCGACGCACGTGAGGCAGCAAGCCATGCCGGGAAAACACTTCGATCGGCCCGCGATGCCCGGCCTGTTCCAGCGACACCACGGCATCGACCATGGTCAGGCCCGAACCGATGATCAGCACCGTCGACTGCGGATCGAGTTGCTGCATGGCCGCGACGTCCCACGGATCAAGCGCGGCGGCGTTCAAGCCGCTGGACTCGGTCTGTGGCGTACGCGCAGCGGGGAACATCCCCGTGGCCAACACCGCAAAAGCACCCTGCAAGTGTTGCCCGTCACTCAACGTCAGCAACGCAGAATCGTCCCGGGTTTGCAGATCAATCACCTCGGCCCGCACATGCTCGACCGTTGAACCGTTCAACACCCCCACCGCTTGCGCTTCCGCCAGGCGCTGCTGCACGTACAAACCGAAAATTCCCCGTGGCGGGAACAATTCGCTGACCGGCACATGTTGCTTGTCAGACTCCGGCCAGCCGCCGGCCGCGATGTACTCGGTCAACCATTGGGTCAGGTCGTCGGCGTTGTCCGGGTCGACGCTCATCCGCGCCGCATTGCCGTTGAGCGTATGGCCCAATTCAACCGCGCTGTACGCCTCGCCCCGACCGAGTTCCGCGCGGGGTTCGATCACCAGCACCTGGCGTTTGCCCGGCAGGCGCAGCAACTGCGCCGCCAGCATTGCACCGCTGAGGCCGCCGCCGACGATCAGGATGTCCGCGTGGCGGATGACGTCGGTGGCCTGTCCGCTTTGGGTTTCAGTCATGGCGTTCTCACTGATCAATGTTTCATCTCAAAAATATCCTGGACGATAATAGGCGCCAAACCCACGGAAGGTTCATCAACCAGTACCAAAGTAGGACAGAGAAATACCGCTGACTTGCAGTGAGCGTCGGGAACGATCATGAATAGGATGCGATTTTCTTTTCCTGCTGCCGCAACGCCGCCAGGTCTCGATAACCCGCTCCCGGATGAATCTCCGGCAAGCGCGACCCTTCCCCGAACAACTTCTCGCGCAAGGTCCCCGGCGCGTATTCGGTTTTGTAGACCCCACGTTTCTGCAACTCCGGCACCAGCAATTCCACGGCGTCGATGAAGGTTTCGTGAGTCAATGCATAGGCCAGGTTAAAGCCGTCCACATCGGTCTCCTCGACCCACTCCTGCAGCAAGTCGGCGACGGTCTCCGGGCTGCCGACAAACAACGGACCAAAACCGCCGATGCCCACCCAGTCAGCCAGTTCGTTGGGGGTCCAGACCTTGTTCGGGTCCGCCGTGGAGAACGCTTCCACCGCCGATTGAATCGCGTTGGTGTGCACGTGCTTGAGCGGTTCATCCGGTTTGAACTGGCTGAAATCAATCCCGGTCCAGCCCGAAATCAGCGCCATTGCCCCTTCGTAACTGACCCAGGTTTTGTATTCCTCAAACTTGGCTTTGGCCTTGGCGTCGGTCTCTCCGAGGATCACGGTTTGCAGGTTAAAGATCAGAATCTTCGACGGATCGCGCCCAGCCTCGGCAGCACGGCGGCGAATGTCGGCAACGGTTTTCTTCAGCAGCACTTTCGACGGCGCAGCAACGAACACGCATTCGGCATGCTCGGCCGCGAACTGCTTGCCGCGACTCGATGCGCCAGCCTGATACAACACGGGCGTGCGTTGTGGCGAAGGTTCGCAGAGGTGAATGCCCGGCACCTGGAAGTGCTTACCGACGTGCCGGATTTCGTGGATTTTGCTCGGGTCACTGAAGATCCGCCGCTCACGATCGCGCAGGATGGCGCCCTCTTCCCAACTGCCCTCCCAAAGTTTGTAGCAAACCTCCAAATACTCTTCGGCGAAGTCGTAACGGGCGTCGTGTTCGGTCTGGTTTTTCTGGCCGAGGTTCTTCGCACCGCTTTCCAGATAAGAGGTGACGATGTTCCAGCCGGCACGGCCCTTGGTCAGATGGTCGAGCGTCGACAGGCGTCGGGCGAACGGATACGGGTGTTCGAACGACAGCGAAGCGGTCAGGCCGAACCCCAAATGCTCGGTGACCAGCGCCATCGGCGGAATCAATTGCAGCGGATCGTTGACCGGCACCTGCGCCGCCTGACGGATCGCCGCGTCACCATTGCCGTTGTAAACGTCGTAGATGCCCAGCACATCGGCAATGAACAAACCGTCGAACTTGCCGCGTTCGAGGATTTTCGCCAGATCGGTCCAGTACTCCAGATCCTTGTATTGCCAGGAGCGATCCCGCGGATGCGCCCACAAACCGGGCGACTGGTGACCAACGCAGTTCATGTCGAAGGCGTTGAGACGAATTTCGCGGCCCATCAAACAGCACTCCTGAAGCTTGGGGGATGGATGCCGTTGAGGCGGAAGTTGCCGATGAGGTGGAGTTTCCAGCGCAACGGGTCATGCAGTGATCCGGGCAACACGGTGCGTTGGCCGGTGAGTTCGAATTCAGCGTTGCTGACGGCATTTAGCGCGTCGGCGCTGGCCAGGTGCGACTCGGCGATGGCGACGCTGATTTCCGTGTTGTCATCAACGCTGTTCAGAAAATCTTCGGCGCGTTCGAGCAGCGCGGCGGCGACTTCAATGCGGATGTGCAAATCGCCGAAGCGGCTGATGACGTAAGGATCATCCGTGGCTTGGGCCTGCTGGCGGACGAAACGCAACGTTGCATCAAGCAAGCTGCGAGCGTTGTGCAAATCATGCTGACTTTTGGCCAAGGGCTGCCCGGCAACAATCGGTTGGGTCAAAGCGTTCATGGTGGGCTCCTCAGTTCCAGGCGTGGCGCGCAGGCTTCACGCCGTTGAGCAGGTAGTTGCCGATCAGGTGGTATTTCCAGCGTGCCGGATCGTGCAGGGTGTGCGTCCGGGCATTGCGCCAGTGGCGGTCGAGGTTGTATTTGCCGAGCACAGAGCGAGTACCGGCCAGTTCGAAGAGTTTGCTGCTGGCAAGCAAGGCGATCTCGGCGGACAGCACTTTCGCCTGGGCAACCACCACCGAAGCGCGGGCCACCGTTTCTTCGTTGGGGTTGAGCAAGGCATGGTCAATGGCGCGACCGGCCTTTTTGAGGATCGCTTCGGTGCCGTGGACCCGCCATTCGAGGTCGCCGATCGCAGCGATACTGAACGGGTCCTGCCAGCCGTGATCCTGCTGGCTATCGATCCATGGCCGGGCTTCGCGGGCGTAGCGTTTGGTTTCTTCCAGGGCGCCGACGGCAATGCCGGTGTCCACGGCCGCCTGGATGATTTGTGAAATCGGGCCGTCGGCCGTGGGTTCGTCAAAGGCCTTGTGGGCCGGGATCACAGCACTGAGAGGGACCTTTACCGCATTCAGGGTGACACCGCCGCTGGCCGTGGTGCGCTGGCCAAAACCGTCCCAGCTGTCGATGACGGTCAAGCCGGGAGTGTCACGCTCGATGAAGGCGATGAAGGCCTTGTTCTCTTCATTGACCGCCACCGCTGGCACGATGTGCGCGAACAAGGCGCCGGTGCAGTAGAACTTTTCGCCATCGATTTGCGCGGTGTCTTTATCGAAACGGATACGGGTCTCAAAGGCACCGGCATTCTTGCTTTTGGATTCGGAGAAGGCATTGCCGAAACGGTAGCCCTGCAGGACTTTGCCAAAGTAGTAACGCTTCTGCTCCTCGGTGGCGGTTTGCAGCAGGATGTCGAGCACGCCGAGGTGGTTTTGCGGGATCTGGCCGAGGGACGAGTCGGCGGTGGAAATGATCTTGATCACCTCCGCGACGGTCACGTAGGAAACGCCGGCGCCACCGTATTCCTTGGGAACGGTGATGCCCCAGAGACCGCTGGCGGAAAACTCGTCGAGCTCGGCGACCGGCAGGCGTCGCTCGCAATCCCGCACGCTGGCCTCGATGGCAAAGCGTGCCGCGAGTTTGTGGGCGACGGCGATGGCTTCGGCGTCCGAGCGGATGACGTGGGCGGTGCGAGGGGGTTGGGTTGAGGCTGTCATGGGCCGACTCCGGGTTTTCGGGTGAGTACCCGAGACCTATTACACAAGTCGTGCCAAAACAATTAATCGTTGGTATTCATAAAGATATGGATTGTTCTAAAAGGTGGACCTAAACACCGCTGCAGCAAATTGTCGGTTCATTGTTGCCTGAGCAACACCTCAAACAGAAAATGCCCAACTCTCAAACAGAAAGTTGAGCATCCATACAAAAACGATTCGATCAGGAATGACTGATGCGGTAACGAGCAGGAGGGGAAATTTGATAGTTAGCCCCTCTAACGACCGTATATTCAAAATCTACGGCCTGCTCTACGAAGCCCAGCAACATCTGTCTTGACACTATAAATACGATTGGAAAAACAACATCGCCAGCTACAGTCAGCTCCGAGGCAAGCACGTCGCCAACGTAAAGTTTGACAATATCGCCTTCCTGAATATCGAGGATCTGTGGGATATGAGCTGTTGCCCCATTGGGAACGGCTGTCAGCTTAATTTCGTCATCTACTGCTTCCAGAATCATGAGTGGCATTAACATTTACCAATTCCTTTCAGTTGACGTTCAAGAGAGCCCCAATCAGCAATAAGTATGTATTGCCAAGGTAACGGCTCGGGATACAGCGCGCGCTGAACTCCATTTGAAGTTCAATCGAACTCTGCGTCTACTGTCAGAAGTAACAGGTATCTCATCGTTTCCGATGAGCGGTATCAGCGGCTAGATCACCACATTTCGCACAAACCGCGCCGCCACCGGCCCATCGTTGCGATAGGCGTGGGGCTGGTTGCTGGCGAACATGTAGAACTCGCCGGCAGCGATCTCATGTGGCGTGTTGCCCAGCATCAGGGTCAGGCAGCCTTCAAACACATAAATCTGTTCACTCCAACCCTCAGCATCCGGTTGCGACGGATAAATCTCTCCCGGTTGCAGGCACCATTCCCACTGTTCTACCTCGCGGGTAGCCGTGGCTTTGGACAGTAAAACGGCTTTGCTGCCAGGAATCGTCCCGGCCCAGGCCACTTCGTTGATACGACTCGGATCGCGTGCGTCCGGGGCCTGGATCAGGTCGCTGAATGCGACGTTCAGCGCTTCGGCCACACGGTCGAGGGTGGTCAGGCTGACGTTCTTTTCGCCAGCCTCGATCGCCACCAGCATCCGGCGGCTGACCCCGGATTTTTCCGCCAACGTCGCCTGGCTCATGTCGGCGGCGTGGCGCAAGCGTCGAACGTTCTGGCTGACGTGCTGGAGGACCGAAGCCCGCTGCGTGGAATCTTTGTGCACTATATTGCTCACTTGATGGGGCTGGGCAGTATACTGCGCAACATTCGGCGCATTGTGCGTCGCCCTCAGGTAGCGCGCAAGGTCATGACGTCGGTGAATTCCCCTCACACTTCCTCCCGTTTCTCGCGGTTCAGCAAGGCCGAGTGCGTGCTGGTGCTGATCACCATGGTCTGGGGCGGGACCTTCTTACTGGTGCAGCATGCGATGACCGTCAGCGGGCCGATGTTCTTCGTCGGTCTGCGCTTTGCCGCGGCGGCGATCATTGTTGCGCTGTTTTCCTGGCGTCATCTGCGGGAGCTGACGCTGTTCGAACTCAAGGCCGGGGCCTTTATCGGCGTGGCGATCATGCTCGGTTATGGGTTGCAGACAGTCGGGTTGCAGAGCATTCCCAGCAGTCAGTCGGCGTTTATTACCGCGTTGTACGTGCCCTTCGTGCCGTTGCTGCAATGGCTGGTGCTGGGGCGGCGTCCGGGGTTGATGCCGAGCATCGGGATCATGTTGGCGTTCACCGGGTTGATGTTGCTGTCGGGACCGGCCGGCGCTTCATTCAATTTCAGCCCTGGTGAAATCGCGACGTTGATCAGCGCTGTGGCGATTGCGGCGGAGATCATTCTGATCAGCACGTATGCCGGCCAGGTCGATGTGCGACGGGTGACGGTGGTGCAATTGGCGGTCACCTCGGCGCTGGCGTTTTTGATGGTGGTGCCGACTCAGGAAAGGATTCCGGACTTCTCCTGGCTGCTGTTATGCAGCGCGTTGGGCTTGGGCGCGGCCAGTGCGGCGATTCAAGTGGCGATGAACTGGGCGCAGAAGAGCGTTTCGCCGACCCGGGCGACGTTGATTTATGCGGGCGAGCCGGTTTGGGCCGGGATTGTCGGAAGGATTGCCGGGGAGCGGTTGCCGGCCATTGCGCTGGTCGGTGCGGGGTTGATTGTGGCGGCGGTGATTGTCAGTGAGTTGAAGACCAAGGGTAAGACAGTGCCCGAGGTCGACCCGGAAGGCGAAACCGAGCATTGATCGTTCCCACACGTGGGAACGATCAATGACGGGATTATTCCGGTAGCGAGCGGATGATGTCGGCCAAGTCATCCCTGGTGATCTCGTTGGATTTTATGGCTGCGGCGACATCCTCCCTGGACAGAGGAAAGCGCTTGAACATGTTCTTTAGCGCATCGGCATCAACATTTGACATCCAAAGAGGAGAAATGAAATTGCCCTTATATTCAGGCTTCATGGGGACTTCTTCGTGCGCTATCGCGCCTTTGTGATTCAAATAAACAACGTAGCGATCATGCCCTTCGGCAAAGCTTTTATCGTGATAGAGAGTGGTGCCGGTCGGTAACACATAAGCCTGTTCATCGCCCTGCGGCCCCTCGATAAGCAAAGGCTCTTGGGTCCTCATCATCGTCCGGTCAGGCACCCACGGTGCGGTGCCGACCACAACCCATCCCAGCACCAACGCATTGATGAATAGTACGCCGGCCAGCAAAAGCGGCGTCTTGTGACGGGTAAACAGTGTATTTGTCATCGGGTGCCCAGGTATTCCATTCCGGCTTGGCCTGCTTCAGAGGCAAAGACTCCATTTGCCGCCTACTGTAAGGTCATTCGCTATTTTTTGTAGGATTCTGCGACAGCTTGGCGTTTGGTGATCCGGGAGCTGGCACGTATGATGCTTCACAAACTTCCGCAGATTAGAAGCCTATGTCCCTGATAGTTCTACTGCTTCTGCCTTTTATCGGCAGCTGTCTGGCAGCCTTGCTGCCGCACAACGCGCGTAACACCGAATCTTTGTTGGCGGGTCTGGTTGCCTTGATAGGCACTGTTCAGGTCGCCCTCTTGTACCCGCAAATCGCCGATGGCGGCATGATCCGCGAAGAGTTTTTCTGGTTGCCCAGCCTGGGCCTGAACTTCGTCCTGCGCATGGACGGTTTCGCCTGGCTGTTCTCGATGCTCGTGCTGGGCATCGGCACCCTGGTTTCGTTGTACGCCCGCTATTACATGTCGCCGGACGATCCGGTGCCGCGGTTCTTCGCGTTTTTCCTGGCGTTCATGGGCGCCATGCTCGGGCTGGTGATCTCCGGCAACCTGATCCAGATCGTGTTTTTCTGGGAGCTGACCAGCCTCTTTTCATTCCTGTTGATCGGCTACTGGCACCACCGCGCTGATGCGCGACGCGGCGCTTATATGGCGCTGATGGTCACCGGCGCAGGCGGTTTGTGCTTGCTGGCGGGGGTCATGCTGCTCGGCCATGTGGTCGGCAGCTATGACCTGGACAAGGTCCTGGCCGCCGGCGATCTGATTCGCGCGCACGCCCTCTACCCTGTTCTGCTCCCCCTGATCCTGATCGGCGCCTTGAGCAAAAGCGCGCAATTCCCCTTCCACTTCTGGCTGCCCCACGCCATGGCGGCGCCGACACCGGTTTCGGCCTATCTGCACTCGGCGACCATGGTCAAGGCCGGGGTGTTTCTCCTCGCACGACTGTGGCCGTCGCTGTCCGGCAGTGAAGAATGGTTCTACATCGTCAGCGGTGCCGGCGCTTGCACCCTGTTGCTCGGTGCGTATTGCGCGATGTTCCAGAACGACCTCAAGGGACTGCTGGCCTATTCGACCATCAGTCACCTGGGCCTGATCACCCTGCTGCTGGGCCTAAACAGTCCGCTGGCCGCTGTGGCCGCGGTGTTTCACATTCTCAACCACGCCACGTTCAAGGCTTCGCTGTTCATGGCCGCAGGGATCATCGACCACGAAAGCGGCACCCGGGATATTCGCAAGCTCAGCGGCCTGATCAAGTTGATCCCGTTCACCGCCACCCTGGCCATGGTCGCCAGCGCCTCGATGGCCGGCGTGCCGCTGCTCAACGGCTTCCTGTCGAAAGAGATGTTCTTCGCCGAAACCGTGTTCATCAATGCCACGGCCTGGATCGAGATGACGCTGCCCATCGTCGCGACCATCGCCGGCACTTTCAGCGTCGCCTACTCGCTGCGCTTTACCGTCGACGTGTTCTTCGGCCCGACCGCCACCGACCTGCCGCACACCCCACACGAGCCGCCACGCTGGATGCGCGCGCCGGTGGAATTGCTGGTATTCGCCTGCCTGGTCGTGGGGATTTTCCCGGCGCAGGTGGTCGGCCCGTTGCTGGCTGCGGCTGCCCAGCCGGTGGTGGGCGGCACCTTGCCCGAATACAGCCTGGCGATCTGGCACGGCTGGAACGCGCCGATGATCATGAGCCTGATCGCCATGTCCTGCGGCATCGTGCTTTATCTGCTGTTGCGCAATCAGCTCAAACACGGGCGTTTCAAGTACCCGCCGATCATTGGCCGATTCAACGGCAAGCGCCTGTTCGAACGCAGCCTGGTGATCATGATGCGCCTGGCCCGTCGTCTCGAGCGGCGGATCAGCACCAAGCGCCTGCAAACCCAATTGTTCCTGGTGGTACTCGCAGCAGTGCTGGCCGGGTTGATCCCGATGCTCCACAGCAGCCTGAGCTGGGGCGACCGCCCGAAGATTCCGGGTTCGATCGTATTCGTGACCCTCTGGCTGCTGGCGATTGCCTGCGCCCTCGGCGCGGCGTGGCAGGCCAAGTATCACCGGCTCGCGGCCCTGACCATGGTCAGCGTCTGTGGCCTGATGACGTGCGTGACCTTCGTCTGGTTCTCGGCGCCGGACCTGGCGCTGACGCAATTGGCAGTGGAAGTGGTGACGACAGTGTTGATCCTCCTCGGTCTGCGCTGGCTACCTCGACGGATCGAAGAGGTGTCGCCGTTGCCGAGCAGCCTGCGCAAGGCACGCATCCGCCGTATTCGCGACTTGCTGTTATCGACCGTGGTCGGCGGCGGCATGGCGTTGCTGGCCTACGCGATGCTGACGCGCCAGACACCGAACCACATTTCATCGTTCTACCTCAGCCGTGCCCTGCCCGAAGGCGGCGGCAGCAATGTGGTCAACGTGATGCTGGTGGACTTCCGCGGCTTCGACACCCTCGGTGAAGTTACCGTGCTGGTGGCCGTGGCCCTGACCGTATTCGCCCTGCTGCGACGCTTCCGTCCGCCAAAAGAAAGCCTGCAGTTGCCGGCCCAGCAGCGTCTGCTGGCACCGGACGTGGTCACTGATCTGGTCAACCCGCGCCACGCCAGCGACACCGCGCTCGGTTTCATGATGGTGCCGGCGGTGCTGGTCCGCCTGCTGCTGCCGATCGCATTTGTGGTGTCGGTCTACCTGTTCATGCGCGGCCACAATCAACCGGGCGGCGGTTTTGTCGCAGGCCTGGTGATGTCCGTAGCGTTCATCCTGCAATACATGGTCGCCGGCACGCAGTGGGTCGAGGCGCAAATGAGCCTGCGACCGTTGCGCTGGATGGGCACCGGCCTGCTGTTCGCCACGGTCACCGGACTCGGGGCGATGGCGGTCGGGTATCCGTTCCTGACCTCCCACACCTGGCATTTCGGACTGCCGGTGTTCGGTGACATTCACATCGCCAGTGCGCTGTTCTTCGACATTGGCGTGTACGCCGTGGTGGTCGGTTCGACCCTGTTGATCCTCACCGCCCTCGCTCACCAATCGGTACGGGGTCACAAAACCGCCGCCCTGCCCAGATCCGTCGCCACACAAGGAACCGTCTGATGGAAGAAGTCATCGCAATCGCCATCGGCGTGCTGGCCGCGTCCGGCGTCTGGCTGATCCTGCGGCCACGGACGTTTCAGGTGGTGATGGGCCTGTGCCTGCTGTCCTACGGCGTCAATCTGTTCATCTTCAGCATGGGCAGCCTGTTTATCGGCAAGGAGCCGATCATCAAGGATGGCGTGCCGCAGGACCTGTTGCACTACACCGACCCGCTGCCGCAAGCGCTGGTGCTGACCGCCATCGTGATCAGCTTCGCCATGACCGCGTTGTTTCTGGTGGTGCTGCTGGCTTCCCGGGGCCTGACCGGTACCGACCATGTGGATGGCCGGGAGCCTAAAGAATGAATCTGATGCCGCACCTGATCGCTGCACCGATTCTGCTGCCGCTGCTGACCGCCGCCGTGATGCTGTTGCTGGGGGAGAAACACCGTCCGCTGAAGGCCAAGATCAACCTGTTTTCCAGCCTGGTGGGGTTGGGCATTGCCGTGCTGTTGCTGCAATGGACCCAGGAGACGGGCGTCCCCGGCTCCATCGGCGTGTACCTGCCGGGCAACTGGCAGGTGCCGTTCGGTATCGTGCTGGTGGTCGATCGACTGTCGGCGCTGATGCTGGTGCTGACCGGGATCATCGGCGTCAGCGCCCTGCTGTTCGCCATGGCCCGTTGGGACGGTGCCGGTTCGAGTTTCCACGCGCTGTTCCAGATTCAGATGATGGGGCTTTACGGCGCGTTCCTGACGGCGGACCTGTTCAACCTGTTTGTGTTTTTTGAAGTGTTGCTGGCGGCCTCTTATGGCCTGATGCTCCACGGTTCGGGTCGGTCGCGGGTGTCGTCGGGGCTGCATTACATCTCGATCAACCTGCTGGCGTCGTCGCTGTTTCTGATCGGCGCGGCGCTGATCTACGGCGTCACCGGCACCCTGAACATGGCCGACCTGGCGCTGAAAATTCCGCTGGTGCCGGAAGCCGATCGCGGCCTGCTGCATGCCGGCGCGGGGATTCTCGCAGTAGCGTTCCTGGCCAAGGCCGGGATGTGGCCGCTGAACTTCTGGTTGGTGCCGGCCTACTCCGCGGCGAGCGCGCCGGTGGCGGCGATGTTCGCGATCATGACCAAGGTCGGCGTCTACACCTTGCTGCGCTTGTGGACCTTGCTCTTCTCTGGCCAGGCCGGCGCCTCGGCGTACTTTGGCGGCGACTGGCTGATCTACGGTGGCATGGCGACCATCGTCTGCGCCGCCGTGGCGATTCTCGCCGCACAACGACTGGAGCGCCTGGCCAGCCTGAGCATTCTGGTGTCGGCCGGGATTCTGCTGTCGGCCATCGGTTTCGCCCAGCCCAACCTGATCGGCGCGGCCCTGTTCTATCTGGTCAGCTCGACCCTGGCATTGAGCGCGTTGTTCCTGTTGGCCGAGTTGATCGAGCGTTCGCGTTCGGCCAATGAAATGCCGTTGTTCGATGACGGCGATCTGCCGCGACCGATGGAATCCTTGCAGCCGCCCAAAGGCATCAACCTCGATGACGAGCAGAAAGCCGTGGTCGGCCAGGTGATTCCCTGGACCATGGCGTTCCTCGGGTTGAGCTTCATTGCCTGCTCGCTGCTGATCATCGGCATGCCGCCGCTCTCGGGATTCATTGGCAAACTCGGCTTGCTCAGCGCCCTGCTCAATCCGTTGGGCCTGGGCAATGGCAACGATGAGCCGGTTTCCAATGCCGCGTGGGGCTTGCTGGCGTTGTTGATCCTGTCCGGGCTGGCGTCGTTGATCGCGTTCTCGCGTTTGGGCATCCAGCGGTTCTGGACGCCTGAGGAGCGGCCGTCGCCGTTGCTGCGACGTTTCGAATGCGTGCCGATCATTGCGTTGCTGGGCCTGAGCATTGCGCTGACCTTCAAGGCCGAACCGCTGCTGCGCTACACCCAGGCGGCCGCCCAAGCCTTGAAAAACCCGCAGCAATACGTGATGGCGGTGCTCGGTACCCGTGCGATTCCAAGCCCGGAAGCCAAAGCCGCGGTAGCGGAGGTCACACCATGAAGCGCCTGTTTCCTGCTCCCTGGTTGTCGCTGGCCCTGTGGTTGCTGTGGCTGGTGCTGAACCTGTCGATGAGTCCCGGCAATCTGCTGCTGGGCGCGGTGCTGGGGTTTTGCGCACCGCTGATGATGCGCAAGCTGCGACCGCTGCCGATCCGCATTCGTCGGCCGGGCGTAATTGTGCGTTTGTTCTTTCTTATCGGTCGCGATGTGGTGGTGTCCAACCTCGCCGTGGCCTGGGGCGTGCTCAACGCCGGTCGCCATCCACCGCGCTCGCGCTTCATCAAGGTGCCGCTGGACTTGCGTGACGCCAACGGCCTGGCCGCGTTGTCGATGATCTGCACGGTGGTTCCCGGCACCGTGTGGTCGGAACTGGCGCTGGACCGCAGCATTCTGTTGCTGCACGTATTCGATCTGGATGACGAAGCACTGTTCATCCAGCACTTCAAGGCGACCTATGAGCGCCCCTTGATGGAGATCTTCGAATGAGCGCATTGCTGTCAAACGCGATCCTGCTGAGCCTGTTCATCTTTTCCCTGGCGATGATTCTGACCCTGATCCGGCTGTTCAAGGGGCCGTCGGCCCAAGACCGGGTTCTGGCGCTGGATTACCTGTACATCATCGCGATGCTGATGATGCTGACGCTGGGCATTCGCTATTCCAGTGACACTTACTTCGAGGCGGCGCTGCTGATTGCGCTGTTCGGTTTCGTCGGCTCGTTTGCCCTGGCGAAATTCCTCCTGCGTGGCGAGGTGATCGAATGAGCGCAGAACTGTCTCTGTGGGTTGAAATTCCGGTGGCGATCCTGCTGGTGCTCAGCAGTCTGTTTACACTGATCGGCGCCGTTGGCCTGGTGCGGATGAAAGATTACTTCCAGCGCATGCACCCGCCGGCGCTGGCGTCGACATTGGGCGCCTGGTGCGTGGCGTTGGCCTCGATCATTTACTTTTCGGCACTCAAGTCCGGGCCGGTGTTGCATGCCTGGCTGATTCCGATCTTGTTGTCGATTACGGTGCCGGTGACCACGTTGCTGCTGGCGCGGGCGGCGCTGTTTCGCAAGCGCATGGCGGGGGATGATGTGCCGGCTGAGGTGAGTAGTCGGCGCACGGAAAGCGGGAGTTAAGTTCGCAGATTTGTATTGATTGTGAGGGCCTCTTCGCGAGCAAGCCCGCTCCCACAGTTGATCTCTGTCAGACACAAAATCTGTGTTCACTGAAAATCCAATGTGGGAGCGAGCCTGCTCGCGAAGAGGCCGGCCCTGGCAACTCAGATCCAGGCAACGGCCAACAACCCCGCCCCCAACACCACGCACAACGGCGAATACGCCCAGGTGTCGAGCCGGGCAAACTTCGAATCCTTCACCTGCTTGAAGAACCCTATCAAATTCGAATCGCCGATCGCCCTGGCGAACATCAGCATCGCAATCGCGCTGATCACCCATTGCAGCGACCAGTGATGCACCGTCGGCAGATACAGGCCGACCCGCATGCACACCAGCATCGCTATCAGCAGCAACCCGACTGCCACCAGCAAAGTGGCAAAGCCTGAAGGCTTGAAGGCCGGCCTGGGTTCTGCGCCGTCCTCCGCGGACATTCGCGGGACCGCCGCCTCGCTACCCAACTTGCCACCTGCCGCCCAGTACAGGTGGATCAGGCTGATCAACAGGAAGATGGCAGCCATCCATTGCGCGATCAATAGGCTCATGTTCGGACTTCCAGCGTGAAATGTCGCAGCAGGATGAACTTCCTTGAACGATTTTGTAAGGGTATTCGTCATCGGCGATGATAAAGTGCCGCTCCATGAAACTTGCTCGAACTGATCGCATGCGGCGGTGCGCGATCCGACTTGCTCGCGAAGGCGCCATCAAACTCACCGCATCACTTCAACTCGGCAGAGACTTTATCCGCCACATCCTTGGGCACCCAGGCCTGCCACACGTCCGGGTGCGCCTTCATGAACGCCTCTGCCGCCTGCCGTGGCGGGGTGTGTTTTTCGCTCATCTCGGCCAGCGCCTTGTTCAGCGGACCGATTGGCAAGTCGACCTTGCTGAAGAACTCGGCAATCTGCGGATACTGCTTCTGGAATGGCGTGGACACGCCAATGGATAGCTTCGAGGGCAGTGAGCGCGTCGGTTTCGGATTCGGGTGGTCGGCGTCGGTGAGGGTCTTCCAGGCTTCGGCGTCGAACGGCGGCTCTTCGAGCTGAATCAGTTTGAAGCGGCCGAGCAATGGCGTAGGCGACCAGTAATAGAACAACACCGGTTTGCCGCGACGAATCGAAGAACTGATCTCCGCATCCAGTGCCGCCCCCGAACCACTGCGGAAATTCACATAGCTGTCGTCCAGCCCATACGCCTTGAGTTTCTGTTTGTTGACCACCTCCGACGTCCAGCCGATCGGGCTGTTGAGGAAGCGCCCCTTGCCCGGGGATTCCGGATCACTGAATACCCCCTTGTAGCGCGGCAGGTCGCTGACACTGCGCAAATCCGGCGCCAGCGGCTTGATGCCTTTCGCAGGATCGCCCTTGATCACATATTCGGGCACCCACCAGCCTTCGGTGGCGCCCTTGACCGTATCGCCGAGGCTCACGACTTTACCTTCGGCCTCGGCCTTGACCCAAACCGGACTGCGACCGGCCCACTCTTCGCCAATCACCTGAATGTCATTGTTGGCCAGTGCGGTCTCCAGGGTGATGGTCGTCCCCGGCAAGGTATCGGTCGGCAGCCCGTAGCCCTTCTCGACGATGATCCGCAGGATATCGGTGATCAGGCTGCCGCTTTCCCAGTTCAGGTCGGCGAAGTGGATCGGCGCCTGGGCAGCGAACACCGGAACGGGTGAAGCCAACAATCCGAAAGTGGCCAGGGTAGCGGCCAGCAACCGTCGAAATCCGTTCATGCTTTTGCACCTCGTGCTGTTCACAGCAATAGCAGGATGGCCTGGCAGAAGACCGCAAAGCCTCTGAATACTCAGTCAACTGACTGTAGTAGAGGTTCCTGCTTTCGAGGGAGGTCAATCAGTTTTCGGGAGGTTCCTGCAAGCGCGCCAGCGCTCTTCGTACCATGCTGGCGTATTCCGCCGGACGCAACGTATAGATCTGTGACGCCACCCAACCCAGCCATGCACCTTGCAAAACAGCCTTCTGGTCGAACAGCCGCTGGGCTTCGGCTTGCGCACTGGTCTGGTTCTGTTCGTGGAAGTCGGCGCGGGTCAGGGGCATTATTCGCTGGCCTTGAAGGTGACCAGTTCCCCTTTGCGCCACTTGGCAGCCTTGGCGGTCACGGCTTTCAGGGTTTTGGTCAGGCCTTCCTGCAACTGTTGGTGAGCGGCGAACACCATCACCGCGCTATGACCTTCCTTGAACACGATCCCGTGGCCATCAGCGGTGGTGACGAACGCGTAATCACCCAGGCCGTAAACCGTCAGTTTGATTTCGCGGAACTTGATGTCCAGCTTGCCGCCTTCGCGACTGGGTAATACAGAGGCGCTGAAATGATCGCCGACCTTGAGTTTAAGCCCGGGTTTGTCATCAACCACTAGCGCCTCTTCGGTGTCGATCTCGGCAATGTAAATGCCTTCAGCGTTCTGTTCGGTGATGTAAACAAAACGTGACTGGAACTGTTTAACCAGCTTTGCGCGCAAATCACCCAGCACGAACAAAGCATGCATATCGAGATTACTTACTGCCAAGGAAACATCCCCACATCTGAAAATGATGCTGCACGCAGGAAAATAGCGCACAGCAGAAAAAAGCGGCAATGCCGAAGGTGTCGCAAAAAAGACCCGGGTTGAAATCCTGAAACGAGCAGAGGGCTCATCCATCGCGAGGTTTGAGAAGACTACTGGAACAACACTCACGTCGTCTTGCCTGGCGTTCGTCAGAGGTTGAAGGAAAAAGCCCTCCCGACGGCCAGAAAAACGGGACTACCAACTTTAGGGAAAATGCTCTTTAAAAAAAGCACTTTTCCGACATATCGCCAGCAAAAAATTGCTTTAGATGAACGTCGATCGCCAAACACTGACGGTGATTCTAGAGCAGCGATGCTCATCGAGACTACCCAAAACCACGTACACACGTCGGTAAAACAACGAAAAGGACTTCATATGTGCACGCTGACACATTTTGCTCACCCTCAGGCGCCCAATACGAACAGCTCGGGGACACTGCCCCCAGGGATGTTTCAACCGCATGAATACTACCCTGAAGAGCTCGCCCGGCCACGCTTTCAGGTCATTTTGGCCGGCAATGCCTTTTTTCATATCAAGGAAATTTCCACCGGCCGCGTCAGAGGTTTCCGCGGCAATCATAACGAAGCCTGCGCCCTTGCCCGCTGGCTCGAGTTACGCGGTTGACGGTCCCGCCAAATTCATTTCCATAGACGCTTCGTCATGCCGGCGACTTAACTCAGCCGCCGGCATGCAACTACTGCCATACTGCCCGACCAATGAAACCCGTCCCCAGGGTGGGCGGCGTTCAAAACAACAGAATATTTCAAGGGAAGGCTGCTACGTGACGGAATTTGATATCGGTGAATTTTTTATCCGGGGCGAAGCCAGAGAAGTCGAAGGCGAATTCCAGGCAGTCATCATCATGCGTGCCAAACCACCGCTGACCACCGTGACCTATCACCAGGTCGAGAAGGATCGCTGGTTCAAGACCTCGGACGCTGCCGCCGTTGCCGCCCTGGATGCCGCCAAGGCGCTGAAGGTTGCCGTCGATGAAGGTGCATTGAAAGCCTGAGATGGGGTGGACGAACCCGGGAACCGGCAATGAACAGCGCGTTTTTCATGTCCATCAGCGCGCTGTATCAGGCTAAAACCTGCCTCGCCGGCAGGGTCGGCACCTCGACCCGAGAGATGCCTGCGGCGTGCCAACCTTGCACAGGTTGCACGCCTTCCTATCGATAACCAATCAGATCAGCTTGCGCTTGACCGCTTCATCCAGCGTGCTTTGGGTCAAGTGCTTGAGCAGCACGTCCCCTCGTTCATTGAACGGCAACCCAACAATCAGCAGGATCTGCAACCAGGTGCGAGTGCTCTCCTGTTTGACGATTTTGCCCAGCACGTTGCCTTCCTGATCCTTGAACACCGTTTCCAGCGTGAAGGTATTGCTGAATGTCGTCGGGATCACGAAGAACGTGAACCCCGTCAGCCAGGCACTGGCGATATTGCCCTGCTCGTTGTTGGTCAAGGTACTCGTGACGTACAGGTTCGAGTCGACTTTGTCGGTGGTCACGTTTTTGAACTGTCCGGATTCCTTAAAGGTTTCCAGCATGTTCTTCTCCACCAGCGCCGCATTGCCCACGCCACCCGAGAGTTCGCCGTTGAACTGCTGCTG
Source organism: Pseudomonas sp. PMCC200344 (assembly GCF_030053095.1). Classification (NCBI taxonomy): domain Bacteria; kingdom Pseudomonadati; phylum Pseudomonadota; class Gammaproteobacteria; order Pseudomonadales; family Pseudomonadaceae; genus Pseudomonas; species Pseudomonas sp. PMCC200344. The sequence continues at coordinate 3,573,230 of NZ_CP125618.1, forward strand.
AGTGGTCACGTGCAGATAAGCACTGGGCTTGTCTTGTCTGGCCTGGGCCGGCGGCCACTGATCCACCGGTGGCAAGTCATGCTGGGAGTAGGAAATGCAGCCGGTCAGGGTGCTGCTGACCAACACCAGTACAACTAAAAAGTATTTATTCATGTGCTGCCAATTCCTTTGACGGTGTACGCAGTTGAGGGGTGGCACCGGCCAGCAATTGAGCGATCAACTCGCGCAACTGGCTACCGCCCAGGCGGGGATTGAGATAATCGGCGTTCCACAGTCCGACATTCTTGTCGAGCTTGACCTGCTCGACAGACCTGGCCAGTTGCTTGCCCTGACGGTCTTCGATGATCAGTTCGCCCGCGAGGTCGTATTTGTCGACGTAAATCGGACCGTCGACCCAAATCCAGAGGGTCAAGGTCACTAGCGCACCGGGAATGTAAGCCGGGTGCATGGTGCGTTTGCCTGCGAGCGAGGTCAGGTTGAATTTGAGCACCACGTCATCCTCACCGGCCTTGGCTGGGAACACCACGATTCGCTTGAAGTAATCGCTTTTGTCGACGTAGGTGCTGATCTGCTCGGTCAACTGCCGGCTACCGGCGACACGTACCTTATCGTCCAGCTCCGGGGCGGAGATCACCACGTCACTGATCTCGGCACTGCGATCAAGGGTGGATGGCGCGGGGTTCAAGGGTTCGCCGATGGGACCCAGCGGGGTGAAAGACACACAGCCAGTCAATGACAGGCCAAGCGCAATGGCCATCAGATAAACAAGACGCTTCACTGCATACATCCTTTTAATGCGGGATCGGGGATGCGTCGGTTCGAAAGAAAATCGTGCGAGGGATGGGCAATTCAGCACTGAACGGCAGTAAACCTGGGGGACCGAGTGTCGCCTACATCCTTGTTCGAACTCTTTGAATGGCGGCTCAGTGACGCCAAAAACGCGACGGCATCGTAATCGTTGAAACCCCGACAGGCAATAGCCTAGTGCCACCATGGTGGCGAATCCGCAGAAAGCTGCTAAACCCCTATCGAACTCTTGGCGCGCGGTTCCCTCAGATGCAATGACACTGCACTGCCGATTGCGCACTCGATGCGACTGAATACTCTCAAGGAGATGAAGATGGATTCAACTACACACGACTTGAAAGGTTTGTTCGACCAACTCGGTCTGGACTCCAGCGAGAAGGCCATCGACGATTTCATTGCCAGCCATTCACCCCTGGCCGACGACAAGAAACTCATCGATGCCGAGTTCTGGACCCCGCAGCAAGCAGGCTTCCTGAAAGAACAATTGCGTGAAGACGCGGATTGGGCGCGGGTAGTCGACGACCTGAACCTGCGCATGCATCAGATTCACTAGCCTGCATCGCGACTAGTGCACGCATTCCCCTGTAGGAGGGGCCTCAACGAGGGCTTTCCGGCTTATAACCCAACCGTAGACCACCCCAATGCCGGCCCTTGAGCATGATCGGCACCGAAAGGTCGTGCATCAGTTCACCGGTGTCGCGGGTGTAGGTTTGCAGCAGTACGGCCTGCTGGTGACTGCCGCAGCGGATTCCGGTGCGGTCGGCGAACTTGCGTTTGGTGCGGTTCTGCAAGGTATCGACCTGCGCATCACCGGTCAGGGGTTGGCTAAAGACCTTGTTGTGGGTCGGCACATAGCCCTGCTGCGTACAGGCGATGGCAAACACCAGGCCTTCATGACGCGGCAACAAGGGTTCCTGGATCGCCGGCAAGACCTGATCGGCGTAGCGATCGAAGCGGGTCTGGTACTTGGCCGGGCTGGTGTTGGGAATCGTTTGGTAATTGCGGTCAAACAGATCTTCGAGGCTCACGCGGCCCTCGTCGATATCCGCTTCAAAGCGCGCCGCGATCTGACTCGCGCCTTCGCGGGCCAGGTCATAAATCCGTTGGTGGTAGTCATCCAGCCCGACTTCGGCGAGGCGTTCGCTGATGGTTTCCGCCTGACCTTCCATTTGCACGGCGGCCTGGGCCAGGCGCTGGGTCTGTTGGTCGCTGATCGCCAGGTCGCTGCGCATCTGTTCGATGGCGTGAAACAAGCTATCGAGTTGTTCGCGGTTGGTGTCGGCGCCCCTGGCGATTTCCCCGACCTGGCTTTCGACGCCGGCAGCCAGACGCGCAATGTTCTCCAGGTGCTGACCGGTGTGCTCGACCTGCTCGACACCAGTGTCGAGGTCGCTGGACAGTTGACGGATCTGCTCCACCACTTGCGCGGTGCGTCGCTGAATATCAGCGACCATTTCCCCGACTTCGCCAGTGGCCGTCGCGGTGCGCGCGGCCAGACCGCGAACCTCATCGGCCACCACCGCAAATCCGCGACCATGCTCGCCGGCCCGCGCCGCCTCGATAGCCGCGTTCAATGCCAGCAGATTGGTCTGGCTGGCGATGGACTGGATCACCAGGGTGACCCGTTGGATATCATCACTGCGCAGGCTCAGGGCTTCGATCAGTTCACGGCTGTTACTGGCGCGCTGACTGAGTTGATGCATACGGGCGATGGACTCGATCAGCTCCGTACGTCCTGCCGCGCTGCTCCGATGGGCCTCGCTGGCCGCACTGAGGGCTTCCCGGCTGAGTGTCGAGGTGGCTTGTTCGGTCGCGATCATCACTTCGGCGTTGCTGACAATCTGCGCCGCGGCACCGAGCTGCGATTGCAGTTTGTCGGCCAGTTGCTTGACCGAAAAGGCCACACCGGCGGCAGACAACGCGTTATGACTGGTGGTGTAGGAAAGATCGCGAGTCAACTCGGCAATCGCGCTGGCGCTGTCGACGGGGAATGCCTGCGGGATGGCGCGCGAGCGCAAGCGAGGTAGCCAGATAATCAGCACGGCCAGTGGCAGGCCAAGGTAAAGCGACCAGCCGCCCAGCGTCATGCCGCACAACAAGAGCATCAGGGCGATGCTTTGCAGAGTCGGCGTCAGCCAAAGGTTTTTCGGCAAAAGTACGGGTGCAGACACTGCTGCAACCACAGATCCGTCACGCGTCATCTTCGTCATCCCCCGAGTCATTCTAATTGTTGTATCGGCATTAAACGCCACCACAAGGCCATTATCTATGGTCCATTAGTAGTGGGCATTGCAGCAGATCAATAGAAGTACGCGGGTTTTTCGCAGACGAAAAAAAGCATCGCGGGCAAGCCTTGCTCCTGACAGGAGTGAGGCTTGCCCGCGATGCGGGGCGTTACGAAATCAGGCCTGACGCTGGTGCTTGTCGATCTGTTCGTGACGCTCTTGAGCTTCGATGCAGTATTTGGTGGTCGGGCTGATCAGCAGGCGCTTCAGGCCAATGGCCTCGCCGCTGTCGTCGCACCAGCCAAAGCTGTCTTCCTTGATGCGTTCCAGAGCCTGTTCCAACTGAGGCAGCATGCGTTGGTCGCGATCGATCGCGTTCACCAGCCAGGTGCGCTCTTCTTCAACAGAAGCCGCGTCGGCCGGATCGGCCGGGGTGTCCAGGCTTTCGATGGCGATGCGGTTCTGTTCGATGCGCTCATGGGTTTCGACTTTCATGTTCTGCAACAGCTCAGAGAAAAAAGCATGTTGCTCGGCATTCATGTAGTCATCCGCCGGCATGGCCAGCAACTTGTCCTTTGTCATTGATATCTCTATAAAAAAACGTGCATTAAGGCGAATTAGGGAGCGTTCCGGCTGACCTGGGTTGGTCATCGGAACGGCGCCGTTTAATTCCAAGCGCCACCCGGCACTCAATTTACGAGGGGCGGCAGTCTAAGGCCGACTTGAGGCCTCAGCAACTGAAAAGACAGCGAATTTGTCCGACAAAGCCCTGAAAGTGCTCTACGGCAGTCTTTGCGATGGTTATCGGAGTGCGTTTATAGCAAGAAATTCAATCGAGCGGCTGTATATAGAAGACAAACGGCTGCGCCACGCGGGTCAGGCGTGGCGCATTGGCTGCTTTATCTGAGGCTCAGCGCTTGAGTTTGCGCTTGTTGCGGTACTGATCGATGACCACTGCCACCACAATGATCAGGCCTTTGATGATGTCCTGGATGTAAGCATCGACGCCGACGAAGGTGAAACCGCTGGCCATGACCCCGAGGATCAGTGCGCCGATGACCGTACCGGTGATGCGCCCTACTCCGCCGGCCAGGCTGGTGCCGCCGATCACTGCTGCGGCAATTGCGTCCAGCTCATAAGACATGCCCATCCCGGCTTGCCCGGTCGCGGCCCGTGCCGACGCCACCACACCCGCCAGACCTGCCAGCAACCCCGCGATGCTGTAGACGATCACCAGATGCCGCTTGACGTTGATCCCCGAAGTACGCGCCGCCTGCATGTTGCCGCCGATGGCGTAGGTGTACTTGCCGTACTTGGTGTAACGCAGGGCGATGTGAAAAATCACCGCGACCACCAGGAAAATGATCACCGGCATCGCGCCGTGTCCGATAGCCGTGTAGGAATCCGAGAGCATGCTCACCGGTTGGCCTTCGGTGTAGTAACGCGCGAGGCCACGAGCCGAGACCATCATACCGAGGGTGGCAATGAACGGCGGGATACCGGTAATGGCAATGATGCTGCCGTTGATGGCCCCCGCCAGCAGTCCCACCCCAAGCCCGGCAATCACTGGAATCCACACTGGCAAGTCAGTCAGCGACGGGAATACCGCCCGAGCGAAGTCCGACGTCTGGGCCAGACTGGCAGCGATCATCGCCGACAGCGCCAGCACCGAGCCGGAAGACAGGTCAATGCCGGTGGTGATGATGACCTGGGTCACGCCGATCGCCAGCAGCCCGATGATCGACACCTGCAGGATCATCAGCACCAGACGCTGGGAGTTCATCAGGAAGCTCTGGTCGCGCACGATCCAGCCAAACACTTCAAAGACCAGGCCGATGCCAATCAGCACCAGAAAAATACTCAATTCGGTCGGAAAGCGCCGGCGGCTCTTGACCGGTGCGGTTGCTGGCTTGTTTTCCAGTATCGCGTTCATAAACACTCACCCTTCTATCGCGTCGCCGACGCTGGCCACAACCAGCGCCGGCATCCATTAGTGAACCGCGGACATGCCCGAGGCCAATTGCATCACTCGTTCCTGGGTCGCTTCGCTGCGGTCGAGGGTGCCCATCAGGTCACCCTCGTGCATGACCATCACCCGGTCGCTCATGCCGAGCACTTCCGGCAGCTCCGAGGAAATCATGATCACCGCCATGCCTTCGCTGGCGAGGTAGGAGATGAGTCGGTAGATCTCGGCCTTGGCGCCGACATCGATACCGCGGGTCGGCTCGTCGAGAATCAGGATTCGTGGATTGGTCATCAGCCAGCGTGCCAGCAAGGCCTTCTGCTGATTACCGCCGGACAAGGTGTCGATGCACTGCTCCAGCGACGGTGTTTTCACCCGCAGCTTCTTGCACATGTCTTCGCACAAGGCGCGCAGGGCTTTTTGCTGGATGAAACCGTGGCCGGCGTAATGCGGCAACACCGCCATTTCCATGTTCTCCAGCACCGACAGGCACGGGAACAGGCCGCTGAGCTTGCGATCTTCGGTCAGTAACGCGAAGCCCTTCTCGATCGCCATGTGCGGATCGCTGATGCGCACCACTTCGCCGTCAAGACGAATTTCGCCACCGTCGCTCGGGGTGATGCCGAAAATCGCTTCGGCAACGTTGGTCCGCCCCGAGCCCATCAACCCGGCGATGCCGAGGATCTCGCCGGCGTGCAGGTCGAAGGAAACATCCTTGAAAATGCCGTCCAGTTTCAGGTCACGCACCGACAGCAACAGATCGCCGATCGGCTTTTCACGCACCGGAAACAACTGACTCAGCTCGCGGCCGACCATCATCGAAATCAGGCTGTCGCCGTCCATGCTGTCGGCTCGCTGCAGGCCGATGTAGGCGCCGTCACGGAACACCGCCACTTCATCGGCGATGCTGAACACTTCGTTCATTTTGTGGGTGATGTAGATGATGCCTTTGCCCTGACTCTTGAGGTCGGCAATGATCGAGAACAGATGCGCGACTTCCTTGTCGGTGATGGCCGAGGTCGGTTCATCCATGATCAGGATGTCGGAATCGTAGGACACGGCTTTGGCGATCTCGACCATCTGCCGTTCGGCGATGCTCAGGTTGCCGACCTGCTCTTCCGGATCGAGGTTGATCCGCAGGCGTTCCAGCAGTTTCGCGGTGCAGCGATGCATTTCACGGTGGTCGATCATGTGGAAACCGTTGAGCTGCTCACGGCCGATCCAGATGTTCTCGGCGATGCTCATGTGCGGCATCAGGTTGAGCTCCTGGTGGATCATCGCGATCCCGGCCTGGAGCGCTGCCAATGGCGTTTCGAAAACCACCGGTTTGCCTCTCAGGCGCAGTTCACCGGCGTCCGGCTGATAGATGCCGGCAATGATTTTCATCAGGGTGGATTTGCCTGCACCGTTTTCGCCCATCAGGGCCAGCACGGAACCGGGGCGTACCCGAAGCTGCACATCGGACAAGGCCACCACACCGGGAAATCCCTTGCTGACGTTGATGATCTCCAGCAGGTACGGCTCATCGACAGGTGTTGCAGCTGGCTGGATACCCACCAACGGGGTGCTCGAAGCAGTCGCTGAAGCGAACATGATCAGGTACTCCATCAGCAAGGTCGCGGTCGCAACCTTGCGTATTTATTGTTGTTATTGAACGGACGGGCTATTTGAACGTGTCGACGTTTTGCGGGGTGATCAAGCGGTATGGCACCCACACGGCCTGTTCAACCGGCTCGTTCTTGGCCATTTTCACAGCGGTGTCGATCGAACCGTCGGCCTGACCCTTGGCGTCCTGAAACACCGAGACGGCCAGGGAGCCCTTCTTCACCGCGTTCAAACCGTCGGGCGTACCGTCGACACCGGCGATCAGCACGCTACCCTTTTCGACACCCGCCTGTTGCAGGGCCATGGCCGCGCCAATCGCCATCTCGTCGTTGTTGGACACGATCGCGTCGAACTTGCGGCCCTGGGTCAGCCAGTCGTTGACCAGGGTCATGCCCTTGTCCCGCGACCAGATGCCGGTCTGCTCTTGCTCGATCTTGATGTTCGGGTATTTGGCCAGAACGTCCTTGACGCCCTTGGTGCGGTTGGTGGTGGAGTTGTTCGCGAGGTCGCCCAGCAGAATCACGATGTCGCCCTTGCCGCCCATTTTGTCGGCCAGGTACTGCATCTGCATTTCACCGGCCTCCAGATCGTTGGAGGCGACAGTGACTACGCCTTTGGGCAGCTTCAGGTCATCGGGGCGGCGATTGACGTAGACCAGCGGGATGCCGGCCTTGACGGCGGCTTCAGTGATTTTCCTGGTGGCGGCGGTATCCACCGGGTTGACCACGATGGCATCGACCTTCTGGCTGATGAAGCTTTCGACCTGGCTCAACTGCTTGACCACGTCGCTGCGGGCGTCTTCGAATTGCAGCTGCACGCCCTCGGGATAGGACTTGGCTTTCTTGTCCATGGATTCGCGCAGGTAGGTCAGCCAGGTGTCATCGAATTGGGACATGCTGACGCCGATCTTCATATCGGCGAGCGCCGCGCCACTGGCGAACATCAGGGACAAGGCAAGTGAGGCGAAGCGGGTCTTGGTCTTCATGAAAAGTCTTTCTCCACATTCTTGTTGGTTTTATGGATGAGGCGTGACGATTTCAGTAAGCAGGCAAGCGGGAAAAGGGTTGAAACAGGTTGCGAGGCAGGTCGCTGAAAATGACTTTATTGGAAAATAATTTCTATATCAACTCATTTTAGAATTTTGTTCTGATTTTATTCCATGGCTCTTGAACGGGCTCAATTCCACCACTTGATGCCGCTCGAAGCTCAGTCGCGCAGCGTCTAGCACGCGGGTGGTCGCCAGTGCATCACGGGCGTCCACAGGCAGTTGGCCTCCGCTCTGCAACGCGGTTTGTAGCTGTAAATAGAACTGATTCCAGCAACCGCGCTCGGAGGGAACCCGCTCGCGCACTTCGCCCTGTTCGAACCAGCCCCAGCGGCGATGCTCTTCAACGCCCCAGCGCTCACCTTCGGATTTTGGCGAGAGCCCGGCGAGTGCCGATGCTTCTTGCCCGTCCAGACCATCGACGCTGTAACAACCTTGGCAGCCGGTCACCCGAAAGCGCGGGCCGGGGGTGTTTTGCAGGCAACTGCCGCCCAGGTGGGAGGTGACGCCACTGGCATGGGTCAGGGCCACAAAGAAGCCGTTATCGAAGACCTGGCCTTTTTCCAGGTAATCCAGTTCGGCGTAGACCCGTGTCACCGGGCCGAACAACAGCAACGCCTGATCCACCAGGTGGCTACCGAGATCGCGCAGGAAGCCACCGCCACTGCCGTTGTTCACCGCCTGCGGTGAATAACGCTCGATCCGCGATTCGAAACGGGTGACCTGACCCAACGCACCGGATTCGATGAGTTTGCGCACGGTCAGGAAGTCCGAATCCCAGCGACGGTTCTGGTAGACGCTGAGCTGCACACCCTGGCGCTCGGCCATGGTGATCAGGGTTTGGGCTTGCTGCGCGTCAGCGGCGAACGGTTTATCGCTGACCACCGCCACACCGTGTTCGATGCCATCGAGCACCAGTGCCGGACGGCCCTTGAGCGGAGTGGACACCACCAGCACATCGATCCCGGCCTCCACCAGTTGGCCGATGCTGTCGAACGCTGGCACCCCTGGGTGCTCGGTCGCCAGCAACTGTCGGCGCTCAGGCGAACGGGTGACCACACCGACGAACGTCGCCGCCGGCAAACTGCTGATCAGCGGAGCATGGAAAAACCGGCCACCATGGCCGTAACCGACAAGTCCGATACGCATGAATCAACTCCTTTTTATTGTTATGTAAACCACTCACTGGACACACACGGCCCTTGTGGGAGCGAGCCTGCTCGCGAAGGCGGCAGCACAGTCAATATTGATGTCGCCTGACACGCCGCTTTCGCGAGCAGGCTCACTCCCACAGGGTGTTGTGTAGGTCTTAGCGACAGAGTTCGCTTTTGACCCGTTCAAGCATCATCCGGTTGGACTCATCCGGCCGGTCTTCCCAGGCAAACACCGAGACCGTAGCGATGCCGTCGAACTGAATCTCGCGCAAGGTGCCGAAAAACGCATCCCAATCGACCTCACCCTGACCGATGTCCAGATGCTGGTGCACGGTGGCAACGACACCCGGCGGGTTGACGATGTAGCGCAACCCGGAAGAAGCCTTGTGGTTGTAGGTATCGGCGATGATCAGGTGGCTCAGCTTCGACCCGGCATACTTGAGCATCGAGGCGATATCGCCTTTGCCGTCGTCATAGAAGAAGGTGTGCGGCGCCGCGTAAAGGTAGTTGATCCACTCGCGATCCAGACCGCGAATGATGTCCACCGATTCGTTGTTACGCTCGCAGAAGTCGTAAGGATGAGCCTGAATATCAAGCTTGATACCTTCGCGCTCGAACTCCGGAATCAGCTCGTCCATGGAGCGCATGAACTGGTTCTCACAGACCAGCGAGTTGTCTGACTGGCCGGTGAACTCGGTGTTGACCAGCTCGCAGTCCATCTCCACGGCAATCTGGATCGCCCGTTTCCAGTTGCGTACGGCGGCAACACGCAGGCCTTCGTCGGCAGCGGCCCAGTGGTACATCGGTAACAAGGAAGAGAGCTTGACGCCGTTGTCGCTCAGGGCTTTGCGAAATTCCTTGATTCGCGCTTTGTCGACCCGCGGAGCTTTGTAGAACGGCAGGAAATCTTCCCGGGGCGAGAGTTCGATGTGTTCGTAACCGAGCTCGGCGACCTTATCGACCATCTTGCCCAGGGACAGGGTGCGGTACATGTAGGGGTCTAGTGCGATGCGCATGTTCTTGTTCTCCTTCACCAATGCCTCTGCCACAACACCCCCCTTGTGGGAGCGAGCCTGCTTGCGAAGAGGCCTGTACGCTCAACATCAATGTTGACTGACATTACGCCTTCGCGAGCAGGCTCGCTCCCACAGGGATTGGTGTTTAGCCGTAGAAGTGTGGGCGGTCTGGCAGGCCGACTTTGACGATCGCCCCGCTGTTCTGCGCCTCGATACACGCATCCGCCGCCACCGCCGCCGCAAACCCATCCCACGCCGAAGGACCACCGACCTGCCCGACCCGCACACCATCGATGAACGCCTGCAACTCAATGTCGTACGCCGCGATGAAGCGATCCTTCCAGTCCATCAGAATCGCGTTGGACAACTTCGCCCCGCTGCGCAACTGAACCTGCGACGGCTCGGGGAGTTTGGCGATGCCGGTCTCCCCCACCACTTCACACTGGATGTCGTAGCCGTATTGGCAGTTAACGAACACCTCCACGTCGATGCGCGTGCCCTTGGCGGTTTCCAGCAGCACGATCTGCGGGTCTTTCAAATGCGCGAGCGCCTTGCTGCTCTTGCGCGGGAACACCACTTGCACCGACACGTAATCGTCCTCGAGCAACCAGCGCAACACGTCCAGCTCATGGATCAGCGTGTCGGTGATCGCCATGTCGGTCTTGTAGTTTTCACCCACGGTCGGGTTGCGGTGCGCGCAGTGCAACATCAAGGGCTCACCAATCTGACCGCTGTCGATCACGGCTTTCAGTGCCCGATAACCTTCGTCATACGGGCGCATGAAACCGACCTGGACCAAGCGTTTGCCGTGGGCCACTTCGGCCTCGACGATTTTGCGGCAGCCTTCAGCAGTGACCGCCAGCGGCTTCTCGCAGAACACCGGCTTACCCGCCGCAATCGCCGCCAGCACGAACTCTTCGTGACTCGGGCCCCAGGAGGTGACGAGGATCGCTTCGACCTCCGGCGCCTTGATCAGCGCGTGGCCGTCGGGATAAACCTCGGCGGTCAGCTTCAGGTCGGAAACGACCTTCGCGGCTTGTTGCAAATTGATGTCGGTGACCGCGACCACCTGGCTGTTGAGCAAGGTCTGGCTGCAACGACGGATGTGATCCTGGCCGATGGCCCCGGTACCAATGACGCCGATCCGCAGTGAATTAGAGAGCAATGACATGAAGATTCTCCTGTGAAAATTTGTTGTTGGTGTCAGGGGCAATCAGTACTGACGGGCCTTGGCCAGTCGTTCATTCAGGGTCTTGGCCACTGCATCGGTGCGGGCGCTGGTGGAGACTTGCGCCACGCCGACCCGCCACCACGACAGGTATTTGTGAATCATGGTTTTGGGCAAGACCTTGATGTCGATCAGCGTCGACACGGTCTGCAATCGCGCATCGGCCAATGCCGCGTTCAGTTCTTCGACCGTGTTCACTTTGTAGGTTTTGCAACCATAGGCCGCCGCGCTCATGGCGAAATCCACCGGCACGAAACCGCCGTCGAGCTTGCCGGTTTCCAGATTGCGGAAGCGGAACTCGGTGCCGAAGCTGTCCATGCCGTGTTCCATCTGCAGGTTGTTGATGCAACCGAAAGTCATGTTGTCGAGCAACACCACGTTGATCTTGCGTCGCTCCTGAATCGAGGTCGCCAGCTCCGAGTGCAGCATCATGTAGGAGCCGTCGCCAACCAGCGCGTAGACCTCGCGATCCGGCTCGGCGAGTTTCACGCCCAGTGCGGCGTTGATCTCGTAACCCATGCAGGAATAGCCGTACTCGACGTGATAGGTGTTCACGCCCTTGCTGCGCCAGCTGCGCTGCAAGTCACCGGGCAAGCTGCCGGCGGCGGCGACGATCACGGCGTCATCAGCGAGGGTTTCATTGAGCACGCCAAGCACGCGGCTCTGGGTCAGGCAGGAACCGGTCAGCTCGATGAATTCGCGCAGCACCGCCGGGTCCATGTGGTCGTTGATTTCCGGGATGAAGTCTTTGCTCTGGTATTCAACCTGATAGATGCGGTCGACTTCCTTGTCCAGTTGCGCCTTGGCTTGACGCGGTTGATCACCCCACGCAGAACGGTAATCGCCCAAGGTTTCAGCCAAGGCTTGCAGCCCGACTTTGGCGTCCGCCAACAGTTGCACACCGTCGAGCTTCAGGGCATCGCACGGGCTGATATTGAGGTTGAGGAATTGCACGTCCGGATGCTGGAACAGGGATTTCGACGCTGTGGTGAAATCGCTGTAGCGGGTGCCGACACCGATGATCAGATCCGCATCCCTGGCCAACAGATTCGCCGCCAGGCAGCCGGTTTCACCGATCCCGCCAACGTTCAGTGGGTGACTGGACACCACCGCACTCTTGCCTGCCTGGGTTTCGGCGAAGGGAATATCGAAGCGCTCGGCAAACGCTTGCAACGCGGCATTGGCGCCAGAGTATCTGACCCCGCCACCGCAAATGATCAGCGGCTTGCGCTTGCCTTTGAACAGCGCCAAGGCATCGCCGAGCATCGCTTCGGTAGCCGGACGGCGCTCGATGCGGTGCACGCGTTTTTGCAGGAAGTAATCAGGATAGTCATAGGCCTCGGCTTGCACGTCTTGCGGCAAGGCCAGGGTCACCGCGCCGGTTTCGGCGGGGTCGGTGAGCACACGCATGGCGTGGATTGCAGCCGTCATGAGTTGCTCGGGACGGTTGATGCGGTCCCAGTATTTGCTCACGGCCTTGAATGCGTCGTTGGTGCTGATGCTCAAGTCGTGGAACTGCTCGATCTGTTGCAACACCGGGTCTGGCTGGCGACAGGCATAGACATCGCCGGGCAACAGCAGCAAGGGAATGCGGTTGGCGGTCGCCGTCGCGGCGGCGGTCAGCATGTTCGCCGCGCCCGGCCCTACCGATGAGGAGCAGGCGTAGATCTTGCGCCGCAGGTGTTGCTTGGCGAAACCGATGGCCGCGTGGGCCATGCCTTGCTCGTTGCGCCCCTGATGGACGATCAGGTCACCGCTGTCCTGCTCCAGGGCCTGGCCCAGGCCCAGCACGTTGCCGTGGCCGAAAATGGTAAAGATCCCGGCGACGAATTTGCTTTGAACCCCATCGACCTCGATGTACTGGTTATCGAGGAATTTCACCAGGGCCTGGGCCATGGTCAGTCGTGTCGTAGTCATAACCGATCCTTCAATACACGAAGAAACCTTTGTGGGAGCGAGCCTGCTCGCGATTGCGGTGTGTCAGGCGCTATCAATGTTGAATGTGCCGCCATCATCGCGAGCAGGCTCGCTCCCACAGTTGATTTCCATCAGCCCGAAAGTGTTGTCAGGCCAGAGATTTTTGCAGGTGTTCCATGCTCGCGCCGATCGCCTGCTGGATATCCGCCAGGCCATGGACGCTGTCGGCAAACGGTTCGAACGACAGGTAGCCGCTGTAACCACTGCTGAGCAAGGTGTCGATTTGCGCCGCGTTGCCAAGGATGTCGCCCTCGCCCACCAGCACCCGGTGGCCGTCGCGAATGGTCGCCAGCGGTGCCTCGGCATCCTCGACACCGGAGATGTGCACCAACCCGGTCAGCTCGGGGAAGAACTCATGCTCGCTGGCCAGGTGATGGTGAAAGGTGTCGTGAACCAGACAGAACACATCCAGCCCGCCGATGTCCTTGATCGCGTCCACCGCCGTGCGTTTACGGCGCAGCGAGCACTCTTCGAAACCCAGCGGTTCGATGAAACCGAGAATGCCGTGTTCACGCAGGATCGGCGCCAGCTCAGTCAACGCCGTGCGCAAACCTGAAGCACGTGCGGCCTCGTTCCGCGGATCGGCACGGTCGTTGAGCGGACACATGACCAACCCCTGTGCGCCGCAATCACGGGCATAAGCAGCCAGCTTCAAGGCGTGTGTGCGGCGCTCGTCATTCCACACATCAAACGGATACAGCGCGTTGATCGACAGCACCGTAATGCCTTTGGCGGCACACAACTCACGGACGCGCTCGGGTGCGGTGCCGTCTTCGATCTCGACGCCTTTAAGGTCGTTGCGAATTTCGATGGCGTCGGCCTTGAGGGTCACCGCCAGCTCGATGAACGCGGGCAGGGACAAACGTGGGGCGACCATACGGTTCAGGGCGAAACGCAGGGGTTTGCTCATTATTGTTGTTCTCCGCACAGGTGAATTAGTTGGCCGTTGGCATGCTGAATTCAGGGCCTTTGGCAATGCTGTCGGGCCAGCGCTGCATCACGCTTTTGTAGCGGCTATAGAAGCGGATGCCTTCTTCGCCGTAAGCGTGGTGATCACCGAACAGCGAGCGTTTCCAGCCGCCGAAAGAGTGCCAGGCCATCGGCACCGGAATCGGCACGTTGATGCCGACCATGCCGACCTTGATCGTGCTGGCGAAGGCTCGGGCGATGCCGCCATCGCGGGTGAAACAGGACACGCCGTTGCCGAACTCGTGGGCGTTGATCAACGCGACGGCACTGGCGAAGTCCGGCACGCGAACGATGCCCAGTACCGGGCCGAAGATCTCCTGCTGGTAGATGCTCATCTCAGTCGTCACGTTATCAAACAGCGTCGCGCCGACGAAGAAGCCGTTCTCGGCGCCGGGCACCTTGAACCCACGACCGTCGACAATTAGCTGGGCGCCCTGGGCCACGCCTTCGTCGATGAAACCTTCGACTTTGGCCTTGTGCTCGGCGGTCACCAATGGCCCCATATCGCTGTCGCCCTTCAGGCCGTTGCCGACTTTCAGTTGATCGATACGCGGCAGCAGTTTGGCAATCAGCTGGTCGCCGACATCGCCCACCGCCACGGCAATCGAAATCGCCATGCAGCGCTCGCCGGCCGAGCCGTAAGCCGCGCCAATCAAGGCATCCGCCGCTTGATCCAGATCCGCGTCAGGCATGACGATCATGTGATTCTTCGCCCCGCCCAACGCCTGCACGCGCTTGCCGCGGGAGGTGGCTTGCTGGTGGATGTACTCGGCAATCGGCGTCGAGCCGACAAAGGAAATCGCCTCGATGTCCGGGTGTTGCAGCAAGGCGTCGACCGCGGTTTTGTCACCCTGAACCACGTTGAACACGCCGTCGGGCAAACCGGCTTCGCTCAACAGACGGGCCATCAGCACACTGGCGGACGGATCGCGCTCGGACGGTTTGAGGATGAAGCAGTTACCGGTGACCAGCGCCAGCGGGATCATCCACAGCGGCACCATCACTGGGAAGTTGAACGGTGTGACGCCGGCGCACACGCCCAGCGGCTGACGCAGATTCCAGTTATCAATGCCGCCGCCGATGTTGTCGCTGAACTCGGTTTTCAGCAGGTTCGGCGCACCGCAGGCGTACTCGACGATTTCGATGCCCCGGGTGACTTCGCCCTTGGCGTCCGAAAACACCTTGCCGTGTTCGCGACTGATGATTTCTGCCAGTTCATCGTGATGTTGGTCGAGCAATTCCTTGAACTTGAACATCACCCGCGAACGGCGCAGGGACGATTGTTCGGACCAGGCCGGAAAGGCTTTCAGGGCCGAGGCGACGGCTTCGTCGACGGTCTTCTGGCTGGCCAGCCCGACGCGCGCCTGAACGCTGCCGGTGGCCGGATTAAAGACGTTGCTGAATCGTTCGCTGCTGCTGTCTTGCACTTGACCGTGGATGTAATGGCCGATGACCGGGGCGTCGCTCATTGATCGTGTTCTCCGTGCAGAGGTTGGAATTCAGGCTTTTCAGTTCAGAGATCCAGCAGCCAGCTGTGCTGCGGATCGTTATGGAACTGCCAGACCCGTTTCGGGCCGGCCATCACGTTCAAGTAGTACGACTCGTAGCCGTACGGCACGCTGACCGGGTGATAGCCCTTGGGCACGACCACGAGGTCGCTGTTTTCCACGGCCATGGCCTGATCGATACTGCGATCGTCGGTGTAGACCCGCTGGAACACGAAGCCCTGGGGCGGGTTGATCTGGTGGTAGTAGGTTTCCTCAAGAAAACTCTGGTGCGGCAAATCCTCGGTGTCGTGCTTGTGCGGCGGGTAGCTCGACGAGTGACCCGACGGCGTGCGCACTTCGACCACCAGCAGCGAATGGGCCGGCTCGGTGTCCGGCAGAATGTCGCAGACGTAACGGGTGTTGGCGCCTTTGCCGCGCACGCTGCGTTTCATGGTGTCGGGTTTGATCAGCCGTGGGCCGAGGCCGTTGGTGGTCGAGCAGGGGGCGGCGCACACGGCGATTTGCACATCGCTGAGCGCGACCACTTGCGCCTGACTGCCGGGTGGCAAGTACGCGGCGAACGGGGATTTGTCTTCGAACACTGACTGACGATCGCCGATGTTGTCCCAGTCGAACGCGCCCTGCCCCGGCGCTTCGCCCTTGATGCTGACTCGACCGCTGAGCAGCACCAGGCACAGTTCTTTTTCACCGGCCGACACCGGCAAGGTCTCGCCCAGGCTCAAGCGGTAAGCGGCGAAGCCGACGTATTCCAGCTCACCTTTACCCAGCTCGACCATGGTCCGGCCATGGGCGTTGCTTTTGACCAGCAGGCTCATAATGCAATCCTCTCGTCGAGCAGCGCACGCAAGGTGTCGTAGCCTTTTTTGGCGTAGACGTAACTTGGCGCCACCGCGGGATCCTGCTCGGCTTCGACCACCAGCCAGCCGTGGTAACCGGCCGCCAGCAGCACGTCGAGCAAGGCGCCGAAATCGATATCGCCATCGCCGGGCACGGTGAACGTGCCGTTGATGATGCAGTCCGGGAAGCTCCACAGGTTGTTGCGTGCCAGTTGCACCACCGGTTTGCGCACGTCCTTGAAATGCACGTGGCAGATACGTTCGATGTGTTTGCGCAGCACCTGCAACGGCTCGCCGCCACCCATGTAGCAATGGCCCGAATCGAACAGCAGACCGACTTCACTGCCAGTCAACGCCATCAACTTGTCGATGTCTGCCGGGGATTCGACGTAGGCACCCATGTGATGGTGGTAGGCCAGACGGACGCCTTGGGACAGGGTGAAGCGCGCCAGTTCGGTGAGCTTGTCGGCGTATTCCTCCCAGGCGTGTTCGGTGTGGAATCGCGGGCGTTCAACCAGAGGAATGCGCTGGCCTTGAATGGAGTCAGCGACTTCACCGTACACCAGCACCTTGGCGCCATTCTTCGCCAACAGCTCGACATGGCTGCCGATGGCATCGATTTCTTCGGCCACCGAGCGGCGGGCCAGACGGCTGGAATACCAGCCGGACACCAGGGCCAAGTCGTATGGCCGCAGCACGTCACCGACGCCTTTGGCATCCTTGGGGAACTTGCCGTTGAGTTCGAAACCTTCGTAGCCGATTTCCTTGCCTTCACTCAGGGCGGTGCTCAGCGGCGTCTCGCCACCGAGTGACGGCAGGTCGTCGTTGCTCCAGGAGATCGGGTTGATGCCAATTCGAATAGCGGGCATGGCTGCACCTTTTATTGTTTTAAACACATCAGTAAGAGCGATACAAAACCCCTTGTGGGAGCGAGCCTGCTCGCGATAGCGGTGTATCAGGCGCCTTCAATGTTGACTGTCAGTCAGCTATCGCGAGCAGGCTCACTCCCACAGGTATTGCGGTGTTCCATCAAGCGCGGGCTGTGCGCCAGGCATCGATCAATTCGACGAAGGTGTCCTGCACCTGACGGATCAGCGCTTCATCGTCGATTTCACCGGCCATCCACGCGCGGCTCGGCTCCTGGAAAATCGTCCGACCGACTGCAAACCCGCGGCAAGTCTGGCTCTGTCTGGCCTGTTGAAACCCTTCGGCCAGTGCCGATGCCGGTGCATTCAGGCCCAGCAGCACCACGCCTCGGCAGTACGGATCACGCTCCTGAATCAGTTCGTCGAGTTGTTTCCACTCCTCGGCGCTCTGCGCTTCGATCTTCCACCACGCCGGGTAAATGCCCAGGTTGTAGAGGCGTTTCAGGGCGCGATACAGAACGTCCGGATGGGTCGATGGATGATCCTTGGGCGGGATGATTTCCAGCAGCAGCTCATGACCGCTGACTTGGGACGCCTGGTACAAACCCTTGATCTGCGCTTCCTGTTCCAGACGCAGCAGCGGCTCGTCGTCGGGATGGAATTGCACCAGGCACTTGATGATTTGTTCCTGCGGCCAGGCAATCAGGTTGCTGCCGATGGAGCGCCCATGTTCGAAGGCCAATGGCCGCGAACCCTGCACTTCCACCGGACGCGCCACCCACCAGCCGCGACCGGTGGCGGCGTTCAGCGAGTCCTGGCCGAAGCGTTGATCGGCCAGCAGCCCGACATCGGCCTCGATGCCCTGCTCGCGCAAATCGGCTTCGACCCGTTCCACAGCCTTGATAAACAGTTGCTTGAGTTCGCCGATGGCGTTCAGGTCGCGACCGCCCTTTTGGGCCAGTTCCACCAGTTGCCCGCGATGGTCGAAGGCAAAAATGAACAGCTGCTTCCACTGTTTGCGCGGCACGCTGACCTGATGCAGACGCTGCAACACCGCGTCCTGATCCGGCCGGGTAATCGGCACCGGACTGTTAAACAGATAATCGAGTTCGGCACGGGTCGGCATGGCCGGTGCGCAGGCATGGCGCGACACCACCAGACCGCCGCAGGCATTGGCCAACTGGCAGCAGCGCTCGTCGCTCGCATCCTCGAGCCAGCCGCTCAAGAAACCGGACATGAATGCATCGCCGGCGCCCAGCACATTCAACACTTCCACCCGCACGCCGGGGTAAATGGCGCCGTCTTCAAGACGTACCGGAATCACCCCGTGAATCACCGTGCAGCCCTGCGGGCCGAGCTTGACCACCAGGGTCGCCGCGCTCAGGCGCCGCACATTGCGCAGCGCGGTGAGCAAGTCCTCGGAACCGCCGGCAATCAGGAATTCTTCTTCCGTGCCGACGATCAGGTCGAAACGCGGGAGGATTTTCTGCACATGCTGGCTGACGTTCTGGTCGGCGACGAAACGGGTTTCGCCGTCGGCCTTGCCGGCCAGGCCCCAGAGTACTGGGCGATAGTCGATGTCCAGCACCCGTTTGACGTTGTGCTTCTCGGCGTAATCCAGCGCCTGGATGCTCGCCTTGTAGACGCCATCGGTGGAGAAATGGGTGCCGGTGATCAGCAAGGCTTTGCTGGAAGCAATGAAGGCTTCGCTGATGTCTTCGGCCCGCAGCGCCATGTCGGCGCAGTTTTCGCGGTAGAAGACCAAAGGAAAGGTTTCGCGATCCTTGAGGCCCAGCAGGACCATGGCGGTCAGGCGCTCCGGATCGACCTTGATCCCGCTGACGTCGCAACCTTCGCGGGCCAGGGATTCCACCAGGAAGCGGCCCATGTGGTCGTCCCCTACCCGGCTCAGCATCGCCGACTTCAGGCCCAGCCGAGCCGTGCCGAAGGCGATGTTGGCGGACGATCCACCGAGGTATTTGGCGAAGCTTGAAACATCTTCCAACCGCGCCCCGACTTGCTGCGCATAGAGGTCGACGCCCAGGCGCCCCAGGCAAATCAGATCCAATTGACGCCCACTGGCAAAACGAGTCTGGCCCATGCTGGCTCCTGTTATTTTTATCATCCTGCGTTCGGGGCGATGGCCGCGCCGAACACTCTTGGTGGATGCAGACTAAAACGTACGGGACCGAACAATCAATAATTATTCTAAATATTTTTTACGTGGAATATTTTTTCCAATAAACTTTGATACAGGCGTTTCAGCGGCAGTGCATCGTTTCAGCACACCTCGTACTGACCGCAAGCTCAAGATTTTATTCCGGCCTACCCTGTAGACTGCGCACAGCCAACCTATTGTCAGGGGATGACGCCATCCGTCCTCCCTATAAGAACAAGCCAGAAGGATTCCTTATGACCCGCACCGATCAGCCGGCGACGACCGAGAGCACGCCCGACAGCGATCTCGCCAGCCCCCCGATCAATGCCGAGCGTCTGCTGCAACTGATCACCCACGAATACGAAAGCCTGCCGCGTCAGCTCAAGCGCATCGCCAGTTACATGAGCCAGCAGAGCGACCGGATCATGGTCGACCGCATCAGCGACATCGCCCGCGAGTGCGAAGTGCACCCCTCGGCGATCGTGCGGTTTTCCCAGCGTTTCGGGTTCAGCGGCTTCAGCGAAATGCAGGCGCTGTTCCGCGAGGCCTATACCCACAAGACCACGCCGGTTCAGAACTACCAGCAGCGCATTCGCAGCATGATCGCCAACAAGTCGCAGAAGGCCAGCGGCGGCGACCTGGCGCGCGAGTGCATCAATGCGACCCTCTCAGGCATCGAACGGCTGGGGCTGGAGCTCGATGATCAGGCCTTCGACAAGGCCGTCGACCTGGTGGTGAACGCCGACAACATCTACGTGGTCGGGGTGCGTCGTTCGTTCGCGGTAGCCGACTACCTGGTCTACAACCTGCAACACACCAACAAGCGTATCCATCTGGTCTCGGGGCTCGGCGGCAGCTACCGCGAGCAGATGCGCAGCGTGCGCGCCAATGACCTGGTGATCGCCATCAGCTTCACGCCCTACGGCAAGGAAACCCAGCATTGCCTGCGAATCGCCCAGCATAATCAGGCAAAAACCCTGATCATTACCGACAGCAACCTCTCGCCTCTGGCAAAACGCGCCAACACCGTGCTGCTGGTCAACGAAGGCAGTTCGTTTGCCTTCCGTTCGTTGAGTGCGACGCTGTGCCTGTGCCAGGCGCTGTTTATCGCCGTGGCCTATCGGCTGGAATTGAAGGTCGATGAGATTCACGAACAGGTCGGCTTCGAAGATTAGCAGCACGCCGTTTCCAGCTCGCTGAACCTCAGCTAAGGTAGTCCAAAATGGACATCTGAAGGAGCGGTTCTATGAAGCTGATCGGCATGCTGGATTCGCCGTACGTGCGGCGCGTCGCCATCTCCGCCAAACGCCTTGGCATCCCACTGGAACACCAGTCGGTTTCGGTGTTTCGGCATTTCGAGCAATTCCAGCAGATCAACCCGGTGGTCAAGGCGCCCACCCTGGTGCTCGACGACGGTGAGGTGTTGATCGACTCGACGCTGATCATCGATTACCTGGAAGCCTTGGCCGGTCCTGGCAACAGCCTGATGCCCGACGATCTCGATCAACGCCTGCGCTCATTGCGCCTGATCGGCCTGGCACTGGCAGCGTGCGAAAAGTCCGTGCAGCTCTACTACGAACGCAACCTGCGGCCAGCGGAGATTCAGTTTGAACCGTGGGTGGAGCGGGTTGAAGGGCAATTGGCGGCCGCCTATTCGGCGCTGGAGCGAGAGCTGGAAATGCAGCCGCTGAAGACTGACGGGACGATTGCTCAAGACGGGATTACGTTGGCAGTGGCCTGGAGTTTCACCAATCTGGTGGTGCCGGATCAGGTGGATGTGAATCGGTTTCCACAGATCAGTGCGTTTACCGAATATGCCGAAGGGCTTGAGGATTTTGTCAGTACACCGATTGAGTAGACAGGTTTGTTGTGCCTGCTCGCGATATGGCGGACTACCAGTCAACATCATTGTAAATATCATTCACACAAAAACGCCGCTTCCACCAGAGGCAGAAGCGGCAGATGAGCCCCAGGGGTATCAGGTAAACAGAGCGATCAGGATGATGATCGGGATGGGTATGCCAAGAAAGAACAGCAGTAGTGAGCGCATGAGAGTTCTCCTGGGTTAACGAACAGGTACTGAAGTGGTGGATACATAAGCGTCGATTTCGAGGTACTCGACCGCATCCCGACGACGGCCACCGAAAGTTGCAGCAAGGCTGGCGAAAAACGCACCGATCAGCAGCGCGATGAACATCCACAGCGAAGTCCAGGCAGCGACTTTGGCGGCGGTGTCCGCCGCTTGTTTGGCGGCGAGTTTGGCGTCGGCCACGGCTTTTTGCGTGCGGGCATACACTTCATCAACGCGACGTTCAGCGTCCGCTTGAGTGAGGTTGGTCCGTTGAGCCACCAGTTGCGCCAGATAGGTGCGATCTTCGGCAGCCAGTTGACCGTCATTGCTCAGACTGCGCACGAAGATGCGCGTCACGGTGCCATGAACGGCGTCATCACTGACCGCAGTCGGGCGATCATCGCGGAACAGGCTGTCGACGAAGTAACCATACTGGTCACTGTCAGTGTTGCCGGCAGCCGCGCCAGCGGCTTGAGTCGCGGCACTCGCGGCGCCACCGAACACACTAGCCCCAGCCTGCACGCCACCGCTGACAATGCTGCTGACCGAGCCGACCACCAGCGTCGCCGTCACCAGCGTCGCCACGCACCAGGCGAGAAAACCATGGGCGGTGTCACGGAAGTAAACCTCATCACCGTGCATGTACGCCCATCTCACCCGCAGACGACCGGCGATATAACCGCCAAGCCCGGAAGCCACGATTTGCGTCGCTGCCAGCCAGACAATCGTTGAAATACCCAGGCCCTTGGCGCTCACCCCTTCATGGGCCCACGGCGACACCGCCGAAAAACCCAGGCCAAAGCCGAGCAACACGAGGATCAGCGACAACGCTGCCGCCGCTGCGGCCCCTGCGAATATCGCCCCCCAGGACACGCCAGAAAGCGTGCTCGTTTCTTCGAAGGCAGGAGAGAAACCATCAGAGGATCTATTCATTGTTATATCGCTCCAGGCAGGAAAGATGGTGTTACAACTCTTCAAAGGAGGAATTGCAGTCACCGTGCCAGTCGCCAACTTTAAATAAATCTCAAGATTTCAATGATTTAGAAAGTTTGAACTTCCTATATCCATGCAATTTGCAAGGAACTGTCTGTAGCGGCGGGTTTTATGCATTGACCAGGAGCGGCGTTTTCAATGGAAAAATCAAAAGATCGCATGAAGTTTTATTTAAAAAGCCTGCCCTCATTTCTTGGCAAAATGCCGCTCAACGTTGAGTACTCCTAATCAGGCCCGCCCTATGACCCGCATCTTGACCATCGAAGACGACGCCGTGACCGCCCGGGAAATCGTCGCCGAACTGAGCAGCCACGGCCTCGACGTGGATTGGGTCGACAACGGCCGCGAAGGTCTGGCGCGCGCAGTCAGCGGCAACTACGACCTGATCACCCTCGACCGCATGCTGCCTGAGCTCGATGGTCTGGCGATTGTCACCACGTTGCGGACCATGGGCGTGGCCACGCCGATTCTGATGATCAGCGCCCTCTCCGACGTCGATGAGCGTGTGCGCGGCTTGCGCGCGGGCGGTGACGATTACCTGACCAAACCGTTCGCCACCGATGAAATGGCCGCCCGGGTCGAAGTCCTGCTGCGCCGGCAGAACACCGTGACCGCCCAGGCCACCACATTGCGGTTGGCGGATCTGGAGCTGAACCTGATCAGCCATGAAGCCAGCCGCGACGGTCAGTTGCTGACGCTGTTGCCCACCGAGTACAAGCTGCTGGAGTTCCTGATGCGCAACACCGGGCAGATTCTGTCGCGGATGATGATTTTCGAAGAGGTCTGGGGTTACCACTTCGACCCCGGCACCAACCTGATCGACGTGCACATCGGCCGGCTGCGCAAGAAGATCGACCCGCCAGGCAATGTCCCACTGATTCGAACCGTGCGAGGCTCGGGTTATGTCATTGCTGAACCCCTCTAACGGCTGGCGTTCATCCAGCAGCCGTTTGCTGGCGCTCTACAGTTCGCTGTTCGTGCTCTGGAGCGGGATTCTCATGGGGGTCATGTACTACGAGGTTTCCGCCTACCTGGACAACCTGGCCAAACACTCGCTGATGCAACGTCAGCATCTGTTTTCGCACTTTCAAGGCGAACAATTGGCAGACGCCCTCGCCGTCAGCATGACCTTCGACATTCGCGGCATCGACGCTTATGGCCTGTTCGATACTCAGCACCGCTACCTCAGCGGTGCGCTGCGCCACATGCCCGAAGGCCTGCCGCTGGATGGCAAGATTCACATGCTTGGCGACTGCGCCGATTCTGACGACCCAAGCCTGCCCGCCGACAGCTGCGACGCGGTAGCGACCCAGACGAAGGATGGTCGCTGGCTCGTGCTGGTGCGGGATAACGGTTCATTGTTTGCCGTGACCCGGATCATTCTTCACGCATTGTTCTGGGGTGTGACGCTGACCATCTTGCCCGGTATCGCTGGTTGGCACCTGTTGCGGCGGCGTCCGTTGCGGCGGATTCGTGCTATCCAGGCCAGCGCCGAAGCCATCGTCGCCGGCGACCTGACCCGCCGCCTGCCACTGTCCAATCGCCGCGATGAGCTGGACATGCTCGCCGCCATCGTCAACGCCATGCTCGAACGTATTGAACGCTTGATGAACGAAGTGAAAGGCGTCTGCGACAACATTGCCCACGACCTACGCACGCCGCTGACGCGCCTGCGGGCGCAGCTGTACCGGATTCAGCAACAGGCTGATGAGGGTTCGACGCTGGCGGTGCAACTGGACTCAGTGCTCGGTGAAGCGGACACCTTAATGGCGCGCTTTCGAGGGTTGTTGCGGATTTCCGAGCTGGAAGATCGTCAGCGGCGTTCCGGATTTGTGCAGCTGGATCCGGTGCCGTTGTTGCAGGAACTGCACGAGTTTTATCTGCCGTTGGCGGAAGAAGACGAACTGGTTTTCAAGCTGCAACTGCCGGAGTCGTTGCCTTCGCTGAACGGTGATCGAGCGTTGTTGTTTGAGGCGGTGGCGAACCTGCTGAGCAACTCGATCAAGTTCACGCCGCCGGGTGGCGAGGTGATTTTGCGGGGGATCAATGAAGGGGGACATACGCGGATTGAAGTGCTCGACTCGGGGTCCGGGATTCCGGAGGCAGAGCGGGAGGCAGTGTTCCAGCGCTTTTATCGTGCCGACGGCGGCAACCAGAAAAGCGGGTTCGGGCTAGGGCTGTCGATCGTTGCGGCGATTGTGAGCTTGCATGGGTTTGCGCTTGAGGTGGGCACCAGTGAACTTGGAGGGGCGCGGCTGGTGCTCGACTGCCGGCAAAGCTTGATTCCCCCCGATTGATCATGCTAAGCCCACCACGCCTTCTTCCTGCATCTGCCGCAACAACACTGCCCCACTTTCCATAAACTCGGGCGACCCAGCCATCCCCGCCTCCACCGCCAATCCTTCCAGTTGCTCACGACCGTCCAGTTGTGGAAATTCCTCAATCCGCTGCAACAGCCGCCAGGCCAACGGGCTCAGTGCAGAAAACTTCACACTCCAGTCCTCAGCCCGACGCACCAGCAACAATGTCGGCTGAGTGGGCGCTGTCTCCGGTTGATAATCCGGCCCCACCAACTGCACCGGCCAGGCATACGCCAACGACCAGGCCAGCGGCGAAACCTGCAACGGTCGGTCCAGCAACAATCCGGCATCGCTCAGCGGCAACGGTTCGGCCTCGGACTGCTGCAACGCCATCTCGATCCACTCGTAATGCGCCAGTTCCACCATGAACGGCGGCCACGCCCCTTCGGCCAACGCTTGCGGTTCCGAGGCCAGGAACTCGACAAACTCCTGGGCGATCTCGCCGAATTTCGGCGTGTGCGCGCGGTAGTCGCGCAGGAAAACCCGTACCAGTGAACGCCAGTGTTCATCACCGAGAATCTTGATCAGCACCGGAAAAGTCCCACTGAGCAACGACGACAGGTTCGCGAAAATCAGGTCGCGGTAAACTTGCGCCCGTGTCACGTCCATCCCGGCCGGTGGCGCGCAATGATCGGGATCGCGCAGGTAAAGGCCCAGGGTGTTTTGCTGCTGAAACAGACTCGGCTTATCCACGGTTCACCCCCTCGGTTTGCAGACGGCGAATGGTCTGCAACTCGGCCACCAGTTCGGAAAATGCCGGAAAGTTGAAATCCCGTTCCAGCAGCGTCGGCTGCGCTCCGAAGCGAGCGTAAGCCTCAGCCAGCAACGACCAGACCACCGGTTTGGTCGAAGCGCCGTGGGTGTCGATTTTCAAGGTGTCGGACTCATCGAAATGCCCAGCGACGTGCATGGCCACCACCCGGCCAGAATCGATGCCGGCCAGAAAGGTCTGCGGATCGAAACCGTGATTGATTGAGTTGACGTAGACGTTGTTGACGTCCAGCAGCAGGTCGCAATCGGCTTCGCGCAGCACCGCGTTGATGAAGGTCAGCTCGTCCATATCCTGTTGTGGCGCGGCGTAGTAGGAGACGTTTTCCACCGCCAGACGCCGACCAAGAATGTCCTGAGCCTGGCGAATTCGCGCGGCGACGTGATGCACTGCTTCTTCGGTAAAGGGCAACGGCAGCAAGTCGTAAAGGTGACCGTCATCGCTGCAGTAGCTCAAGTGTTCGCTGTACAGCGGCACATTGTATTGATCGAGGAAAACCCGGACCTCCTGCAGAAACTCGACGTCCAACGGTGCCGGGCCGCCCAATGACAGTGACAAGCCATGACAGGACAACGGATAACGCTCGGCCAAGGCACGTAACGCATGGCCATGAGCGCCACCGATGCCGATCCAGTTTTCCGGCGCGACTTCCAGAAAATCGAAATCGCCCGCACGGGCAGCCTGAAGGTCTTTCATTAAACCTCGACGCAAACCGAGCCCGACGGTCGCCTTCGCTGAGAGGGTGGGAGTTTGCATGATGTCGATCTCAATGATTGT
This sequence comes from Pseudomonas sp. PMCC200344, assembly GCF_030053095.1. Lineage (NCBI taxonomy): Bacteria > Pseudomonadati > Pseudomonadota > Gammaproteobacteria > Pseudomonadales > Pseudomonadaceae > Pseudomonas > Pseudomonas sp. PMCC200344. Next base: position 3,599,557 of record NZ_CP125618.1, read on the forward strand.
CAGAGCGGAATCACAGTTAACCGAAAGGGTGTATCGGGTCTGTGTTCCGCTCCGGCAGAAAATCGCGGCGGTTGTATCGCCGGCGGGTCTGTACACACTGTGGTACAGGTAATGGTCGACGCGCAGGCGATTGACGGGGGTAGATTTCAGGTCGGTTTCAGGCAGGAGCGTGGTCATTGTTGTCCCCTTCACGGTGTATAGGGTGCCAAATGGCCTACGCAGTTCATCGCAGGTTTGTATCTCGCCTGTGTTCGGCAGTGCCACGGTATTGGGGGAAACTGTATCGGGAAGCCTGTTAGATACAGTGAAATAGACGCCACAAATCCCTTGTAGGAGCGAGGCTTGCCCGCGAAGGCGGCGTGTCAGGCAACATCCTCGTCGACTGACACGCCGCCTTCGCGGGCAAGTCGGATCGCCGCACCGCTCGCTCCTACAGAGGGGTAGGCAAGGTAACTTTCGTCGCTCAAGGCAGCGGTGCACGGCCCCCGGACTAAACTTAGTGCACGCAGGGCGTGGTTATCGTCCTGTTCATTTCCACGACCACCGTCCAGAGGTGAACGCCTCGAAAAACAAGGCCCCTGGACTGTGATCCTGCTGAAGGAGCACACGTGATGGACGAGGCCAGACTCAATGATTTCATGGGCAAACTGGTGAACGACATGGGCGGCGCGGCGATGCTCGCCAACGTCATCCTCGGCGAAGAGCTCGGACTGTACCGGGCCATGGCCGACAGTCAGCCAGTCACCCCGGAAGCCCTCGCTGACAAAACCGGCTGCAACACCCGCCTGCTGCGCGAATGGCTCAGCGCCCACGCCGCTTCCGGTTACATGGAACACCGCGACGGCCAGTTCCGGCTGCCCGAAGAGCAGGCCCTGGCATTGGCGATCGAAGACTCCCCGGTCTATATCGCGGGTGGCGTCGGGGTGGTTGCATCGTTTTTCCATGACAAGGACAAACTGGTCAACGCCATGCGCGGCGACGGTGCCCTCGCCTGGGGCGATCACCATCCGTGCATGTTCAGCGGCACGGAGCGGTTCTTCCGACCAGGTTATAAAGCGCACTTGGTCGCCGAATGGCTACCGGCGCTCGAAGGCGTGGTCGCCAAACTGGAGGCTGGCGCCAAAGTGGCGGATATCGGCTGCGGCCACGGCGCATCCACCGTGATCATGGCCCAGTCGTTTCCGGATTCGCGGTTCGTCGGTTTCGACTACCACGCGCCCTCCGTCACCGTCGCCACCCAGCGCGCTGAAGCCGGTGGCGTGTCCGGGCGTGCGCGGTTCTTCCAGGGCACGGCAAAAAGCTTCCCCGGTGACGACTATGACCTGGTCTGCTACTTCGACTGCCTGCACGACATGGGCGATCCAGTCGGCGCGGCGCGGCACGCTTATGACGCGCTAAAACCGGACGGCACGGTGCTGCTGGTAGAACCGTTCGCCAACGACTCGCTCGACGACAACGTCACCCCGGTTGGCCGCTTGTTCTACGCCGCCTCGACCTTCATCTGCACCCCGAACTCGCTGTCCCAGGAGGTCGGCCTCGGCCTCGGCGCCCAGGCTGGCGAGGCGCGGCTGCGCAAGGTCTTCACCGAGGCGGGGTTCAAGACGTTCCGACGGGCCACGGAAACGCCGTTCAACCTGATTCTGGAGGCGCGTAAGTAACCATCGCACATGTAGGAGCACGGCTTGCCGGCGATGGCGTCCTTAAGATCGCCATCGCCGGCAAGCCGTGCTCCTACAGGGTGATTGGCAAATGCTACCCTGCAAATACTCATGGTCCACCGGAGTGTTGAACATGCTCGACAGCCTCATCCGCGAACAACTCGACCACCTTCAGCAGTTAATGGCCGAGCAGCCGTTTGTGGTCCTGACCGGCGCCGGCATCAGCACTCCGTCGGGCATTCCGGACTACCGCGACAACCAGGGAGTGCGGCGTGGGCGGCAACCGATGATGTATCAGGAATTCCTCTCCGCCCCCGAATCCCGGCGGCGCTATTGGGCGCGAGCGATGCTCGGTTGGCCGCGTGTGCGCCAGGCCCAGCCGAACGTGGCCCACGAGGCCTTGGCCAGTTTGCAAAGTTCGCAGCAGATCAGCGGGCTGATCACTCAAAACGTCGACACCCTGCACGACCAGGCCGGCAGCCATGACGTCATCGAACTTCACGGCAGCCTGCACCGGGTGTTGTGCCTGGACTGCGGGACGCGCAGCGAACGGGATTCGATCCAGCAACTGATGGAAGCGCAGAATCCGTATCTGGCCGGCGTGGATGCGGTGCAAGCCCCGGATGGCGACACGCTGCTGGATGCGGCGTTTGAGGCGCGGTTTCAGGTACCGCATTGCCCGCACTGCGCGGGTGAGCGGATGAAGCCGGACGTGGTGTTTTTTGGCGAGAATGTGGCGCAGGTCACGGCGGCCAAAGCAATGGCGGCGGTCGAAAAGGCTGCGGGGTTGCTCGTGGTCGGGTCTTCGTTGATGGCGTATTCGGCGTTTCGGTTGTGCCGGGCGGTGGCGGATCAGGGGAAACCGTTGATTGCGATTAATTTGGGGAAGACTCGGGCGGATGACCTCCTTGATTTGAAAATAGAGGCTTCATGCGAGCAGCTTTTGCCCTTACTGGCCCAGCACCGCTCGTCCTGATCAACCTAAAACCCTGTGGGAGCGAGCCTGCTCGCGATAGCGGAGTATCAGTCAACACTGATGTCGGATGTGCCGGCCTCTTCGCGAGCAGGCTCGCTCCCACAGGTGACCGTGATCAGGGCAGAGAAACTCGTTGGCCCAGGTTTTCGGCTTTCAGGATATCGAACAACGCCTGAGCCGCTGCCGACAGCTCAATCCCTGGCTTGGTCAACACCCCGATCGCCCGCTCCACCACCGGGTCGCGCAAGGTAATGCACCGCGCGCCCAGTTCCAGCATCTGCCCGACACACAACGCCGGCACCGCGCTCACCCCCAATCCACTGGCAACCATCCTTCCCACTGTCGCCAATTGATGGCTTTCAAACTCCACCGGCAATTTCATCCCACGCGCCTGCAAGTGTTCTTCGAGCATCACCCGAACCGTCGACGGACGCTGCAAGGTGATGAACGGTTCCTTGAGCAGGGTCTGCCAATCGATGTCTTCCCGTTCGGCAAAAGGAGAATCTTTTGGCACCACCGCAACGAAACGGTCCATGTACAACGGCGTGAATGCCAGCGACGAACTCTGAGTCGGTTCAAACGCCACCCCCAGCTCAACCTGCCGGTCACGCACCATCTCCAGCACCTGCTCGTTGATCACGTCATTCACCGTGACATTGACCTTGGGATAGCGCGCGCGGAAGGTTTTCAGGATCGGCGGCAGCAGGTTACCGGCAAATGAGGGCATCGCCGCCAGCGTCACGCGCCCGCGCTGGAGGGTAAAGCGTTGGCGCAACTCATCCTCGGCATTGTCCCAGTCAGCGATCAGGCGACGTGCCAGTGGCACCAGCGATTCTCCCTCCGCCGTCAGCGCGACATTGCGCGTGTTGCGAGTGAACAGACGTCCGCCCAGCCCCTCCTCCAGCGCCTTGATGGTCAGGCTTAAGGCCGATTGCGACAGGTGCAACCGCTCGCAGGCCACGGCAAAACTCAAACTCTGGGCCACGGCCAAAAATGCCCTGATCTGCTTGACTGTCATGTTCGAATTGCTCCAGTAATGAGCGCAGGCGCTCCATTCGCGAGCAGGCTCGCTCCCACAGGATTGATTGGTGAGTTTTATCTATCAATCAACCTTAAAAATCAACTTAACAAATGAATACTGCGGCGAGACACTCCATCCCCATACGGCTAGCCAGCCGCCCACAAAGAATAAAAGAGGTGCATATGGCAGGTTTCGACAAGCGCGTGAGTTCCTACGAGGAAGCCCTTGCAGGTCTTGAAGACGGCATGACCGTGATCGCCGGCGGCTTCGGCCTGTGCGGGATCCCGGAAAACCTCATCGCCGAGATCAAGCGCAAAGGCACCCGGGACCTCACCGTCGTCTCCAACAACTGCGGCGTCGACGGTTTCGGCCTCGGCGTGCTGCTGGAAGACCGGCAGATCCGCAAGGTGGTGGCCTCCTACGTCGGTGAGAACAAACTGTTCGAAGACCAACTGCTGAAAGGCGAAATCGAAGTCGTCCTGACCCCCCAGGGCACCCTCGCCGAAAAAATGCGCGCAGGCGGCGCCGGCATCCCCGCTTTCTTCACCGCCACCGGCGTTGGCACCCCAGTGGCCGAAGGCAAGGAAGTCCGCGAATTCCATGGCCGCCAGTACCTGATGGAAGAATCCATCACCGGTGACTTCGCCATCGTCAAAGGCTGGAAAGCCGACCATTTCGGCAACGTCATCTATCGCCACACCGCCCAGAACTTCAATCCGCTGGCCGCCACTGCCGGCAAGATCACCGTGGTCGAAGTCGAAGAAATCGTCGAACCCGGCGAGCTGGACCCGTCGCAGATCCACACCCCTGGCATCTACGTCGACCGGGTCATTTGCGGCACGTTCGAGAAGCGCATCGAACAGCGCACCGTGCGTAAGTGATCCCCCTGCCCCGGACCGAATGAAGGAATAACAACAATGGCACTTTCCCGCGAACAAATGGCTCAACGCGTCGCCCGCGAAATGCAGGACGGCTTCTACGTGAACCTGGGCATCGGCATTCCGACCCTGGTCGCCAACTACATCCCAGAAGGCATGGAAGTCATGCTGCAGTCGGAAAACGGCCTGCTGGGCATGGGCCCCTTTCCTACTGAAGAAACCATCGATGCCGACATGATCAACGCCGGCAAACAAACCGTGACCGCACGTATCGGCGCGTCGATCTTTTCCTCGGCCGAGTCCTTCGCGATGATCCGCGGTGGTCATGTCGACCTGACCGTGCTGGGCGCCTTTGAAGTAGACGTCCAAGGCAATATCGCCTCGTGGATGATTCCCGGCAAACTGGTCAAGGGCATGGGCGGCGCCATGGACCTGGTGGCCGGTGCAGACAACATCATCGTTATCATGACCCACGCGTCCAAGGACGGTGAGTCCAAGCTGTTGTCCAAATGCAGCCTGCCGCTGACCGGTGCCGGCTGCATCAAGCGTGTGCTGACCGACCTGGCTTACCTGGAAATCGAAAACGGCGCGTTCATTCTCAAGGAACGCGCACCGGGCGTCAGCGTCGAGGAGATTGTCGCCAAGACCGCCGGTAAACTGATCGTGCCGGATCACGTTCCGGAAATGCAGTTCGCTGCCCAGTGAGGAATCATTCCATGCAAGAAGTCGTCATTGTCGCCGCCACCCGCACCGCCATCGGCAGTTTCCAGGGTGCCTTGGCGAATGTTTCCGCCGTTGACCTCGGCGCTGCGGTGATCCGCCAGTTGCTGGCGCAAACCAGTCTGGACGTAGCTGAAGTCGATGAAGTGATCATGGGCCAGGTGTTGACCGCCGGCGCCGGGCAAAACCCTGCGCGCCAGTCCGCGATCAAGGCCGGCCTGCCCTTCACCGTGCCTGCGATGACCCTGAACAAGGTCTGCGGCTCGGGCCTCAAAGCGCTGCATCTGGCCACTCAGGCAATTCGCTGCGGCGATGCCGACGTGATCATTGCCGGCGGCCAGGAAAACATGAGCCTGTCCAATTACGTCATGCCCGGTGCGCGCACCGGTCTGCGCATGGGTCATGCCCAGATTGTCGACACCATGATCAGCGACGGCCTGTGGGATGCGTTCAACGATTACCACATGGGCATCACCGCCGAGAACCTGGCTGACAAGTACAACCTGACCCGCGAACAGCAAGATGCCTTCGCCGCGGCCTCGCAGCAGAAAGCCACGGCCGCCATCGAAGCCGGGCGTTTTGCCGACGAGATCACGCCGATCCTGATTCCTCAGCGCAAGGGCGATCCGGTCGCCTTCCAGGTTGACGAACAACCACGGGCCGGGACCACCGCCGACTCCCTGGGCAAACTGAAAGCCGCCTTCAAAAAGGACGGTTCGGTGACCGCCGGTAACGCCTCGTCCCTGAACGACGGTGCCGCCGCCGTAATCCTGATGAGCGCGGAAAAAGCCAAGGCCCTCGGCCTGCCCGTGCTGGCGAAAATCGCGGCTTACGCCAATGCGGGCGTAGACCCGGCGATCATGGGCATCGGCCCGGTCAGCGCGACTCGTCGTTGCCTGGACAAGGCCGGCTGGTCCATCGACCAGTTGGACCTGATCGAAGCCAACGAAGCCTTCGCTGCGCAATCTTTGGCGGTGGCCAAGGACCTGGAATGGGACCTGAACAAGGTCAACGTCAACGGCGGCGCCATCGCCCTGGGCCACCCGATCGGTGCGTCGGGTTGCCGAGTGCTGGTGACCTTGCTGCATGAAATGATCAAGCGTGACGCCAAGAAAGGCCTCGCCACCCTGTGCATCGGTGGTGGTCAGGGCGTGGCACTGGCGATCGAACGGGCGTAAAGCGTTCAACAGACGGCGCGGGGACCCACGAATGTCCGTTCGCCGTCTGGCAAAACACCCGGTGCGACTCACGTCGCACCGGGCTATCCACATCTCTGAAACCAATTTCTGTCACAACGCTCACTTTGTAGCAGCTGGCGAAGCCTGCGTTCGGCTGCGAAGCAGTCGTGAAATCAGACGATAGGGTGTTTCAGGCAGACCGCGTGCTCAGGTTTGACGACTGCTTCGCAGCCGAACGCAGGCTTCGCCAGCTGCTACGCCGAGTGCGGTGAATGAAGAGTCAGGCAAATTTCACCAGATTCAGCACCGGCAGCGGACCGCCTGGAAACTGCACCCGCCGCCCGCCCTCCGCCGCCGCCGGATCGCTTTCCAGAAAACGCGCCTGAAGGTGATTGAACGCCTTCACCACCCGCGCACCCCTTAAGTCTAAACATACAAGCGAGCCTGCTCGCGAAGAGGCTCGGCCAGGCAACACAGCTTCAGGCTGAGGCTACGAACTGTAAGATCAACCCGCTGTTCGCCCCGCTCCGCGTCCTGCTTACTGTGCAGGTCCTTGCCGATCATCCGGGTCTGCACGATGGAGGCATGCAGGCACACGTTATGCGGCATCACGGTGGCCCCGAGAACACCGATGGCCAGGTACAACCGCGCCAAATCACGCTCGGTAGCAGCAACTTTGTATACAAAACGCAGCAATCCATAGAGCAATCAACCGTCCGCAATGCTAACGTTGCCGCCTCACTCAGGTCGGAGGTGCGTGCGTGCTGATACTCAAACTGCTGGTCATCCCAGGATTTCTCTTGCTGATTTCCCTGGCCGGTAAACGCTGGGGACCGAGTGTCGCCGGCTGGCTGTCGGGGTTGCCGGTGGTGGTCGGGCCGATTCTGTTCTTTCTCGCCGTCGAACAGGGTCCGGAGTTCGCTGCTCAATCGGCGACGGCAGCGCTGTCGGCGATGTTCGCGATGATTGCCTTTTGCGTGACCTACGCTCAGGTTGCACAACGCGCGAAGTGGCCGTGGGCGCTGGTGATTTCGCTGTTGGTCTGGGCCACCACGGCCGTTGTGCTGTCGTTGATTCCCCCGTCCCTCGTGTTCTCGGTGATCGCCGCCGCAACCGCCCTGCTGGCGGCGCCGTTTCTGTTTCCCTCGGTACAGCCAATCGTTTCAGGCCCGGCGCTGAAGTCCGACAAATTGCTGTTGCGCATGATTGCCGGCGCCCTGCTCACCCTCGCAGTCACGTTGTTGGCCAGCACCGTCGGCGAACGCTGGAGCGGTCTGCTCGCGGTGTTCCCGGTGCTGGGCAGCGTGATGGCGGTGTTCTCCCAGCAAACTCGCGGTCCGGCCTTTACCGCTGCGTTGTTGCGGGCCACTGCTACGGGGATGTATTCGTTCGCCGCGTTTTGCCTGGTGTTGGCGTTGGCCTTGCCAGGCATGGGGCTGACCGCGTTCGCCCTGGGCGTCGCGGTGTCAGTGGGTATGCTCGGGGTGACCAAGCGCTTGTTGGCCAAACCGGTGAGCGCGGCACCGGACGCTGGACGTACGGCGATCAAACGCTAAGCTGCTTGATGTCATCGGGCCAGGATTTCGCCCGCTCATCGCGCTGAAGGAACAGACATGACTCCGCTTCGAAACAGCCACAGCGCGACGGCCGTCGGCGTGATTGCGATAGTGCTCTGGTCCTCCCTGGCTTTGCTGACCACCCTCACCGAAGGCATTCCACCGTTTGAACTGCTGACACTGGGTTTCGGCGCGGCGTTCGCGGCGAGCCTGGTGATTCTGGGCCGACGCGGGCTCGCCGGGTTCACCAGTTGGCGCCAGCCCTGGGCCGTGTGGGCGACCGGGTTCGTCGGAATTTTCGTTTATCACGCGCTGTACTTTTTCGCACTCAAAGCCGCCCCGGCGGCCGAAGCCAGTCTGATCAACTACCTTTGGCCGCTGTTGCTGGTGTTGCTGTCGGCGTTCTCGGCCGGAGAAAAGCTGCACAAACGGCAATTGCTCGGCGCACTGCTGGGCCTGGCCGGCACGGCCTTCATCATGCAGCAGCATGCCCCGAATGCTGATGTCGCGATGCCCATCGCCGGTTATCTCGCGGCGTTCGGTTGTGCGCTGATCTGGTCGGTTTACTCGGTGATCAACCGCCGGTTCAGCGAAGTACCGAGCAGCATCATTGGCGGCATCTGCGGCTTGGTCGCCGTGGCCGGACTGGTCTGCCACCTGGCGTTCGAAACCACGGTACAGCCCGACTTCAGCCAATGGGCCGCAATTGTCGTCCTCGGGCTTGGACCGGTCGGACTGGCGTTTTTTGCCTGGGACCACGCCACCAAACACGGCAATCTGGCGACGCTGGGAGCACTTTCCTACCTGGCGCCGTTGATTTCCACGTTGTTGCTGATCACCGTGGGGCGCAGCCATGCCAGCCCGATTCTGATCGTCCCCGCGCTGCTGATTATCGCCGGTGCAGTCATCGCCACGTCGCGATCAACCGCCAAAGTGCCGATAACACGTTCGATAGTTTCGAACGAGTAAAGCAAATAGCTCGCACGTCATTCGAACGGGTTTACTTCAACATCAGCCTCAGTTCAAAACCAACCACTGACTGAGGCCTACACCATGAAGTTCTTTTTCCACCCTTCTCCAAACCCGATGAAAGTCGCCCTGCTGCTTGAAGAACTGCAAACGCCCTACGAATTGATCGGCGTCGACACCTTCAAGGGCGAGCAACACCTGCCGGCCTTTTTGGCGATCAACCCGAACGCCAAGGTGCCGGCCCTGGTCGACGGCGATGCAACCGTCTTCGACTCCCAGGCGATCCTGCTGCACCTGGCGCAAAAACATCAGCGTTTCCTGCCGACCTCCGTGGCCGGGCAAGCCGAGTTACTGTCCTGGCTGATGTTCATCGCCACCGGCCTGTCGCCATTTTCCGGCCAGGCAGTGCATTTCCTGCACCACGCACCGGAAGACCTGGCGTATGCGAAAAACCGCTACCTCAAGGAAGTCGAACGCCATTACCGCGTGCTCGATCAGCGCCTGGCCGACCATCAGTACCTGGCCGGCGACACCTACAGCATCGCCGACATGGCGCTCTGGGGTTGGGTCAATTACGCGCCGTACATCCTCGGCGAGAGCGGTCTGGCCGCGTACCCGAACGTCAAGCGCCTGTTCGATGAAATCAGCGCCCGCCCGGCCGCCCAGCGGGCCCACGGTCTTAAAGAGAAACTGGTGCTGAAGGTTGAATTCGACGAAGAAACCCGTCGCAACCTCTTCCCGCAGAACCAGGCGCAGTAACCCATTCACAGCATTCGAAGGTGATGAAATGAGTGATCAAGTCGCGTTTATCGTTTACCTGCCGGCCAAACCGGAGCGTTTCGCCGAAATGAAAGAACGGCTGCTGGACGTGGTGCACCAGATGTCGGCCGAGCCGGACTTTGTCAACACCTGGGTTCACCAACTCCAGGACGACCCGAACACCTTGGTGCTTTACGAAACCTGGAACTGCAGCAAGAACGACTTCATTACGCGTCACCTGAGCAAGCCGTATCGACAGGCGTACGAACAGCTGCTCCCGCAGTTGTTGGTCCGCGAACGTCGCATTGAGTTTCTGGATGTGATCAAGAGCTATTCGGTGCGACGTGGGGTCTGAACGGACCTTTCAGCGTGACCACGAGCATGTCTTCCATCGCACCTTCGTCTTTTTTGGCCACGGCCTGAAAGGAAGCGCGTCGCGGTTGCGATCTTTGAATGCTTCTAAATAGTGAGGGCGCAAGCGCCCTCGCTACCCGCCTGGCGACTACCCAGGCTTGTGGTTATCCAGTACGCGATTGACCGCTAACTCACCCAACATGATGACCCGTTGCAGCACCAGCATCGTTTGACGTCGTGGGCCGTCCGTTAAGTCGGTGAGATCGTTGACCATGGCGCTGGCTGATGCCAACGATTCACAGGCCTCGACGAGCAACGTTTCGTCATCCACCGCTGCGTCGATGGTGAAAATGGTGCTGGGCTTGCGGGGCGGTATCTGCGTTTTCGACGCCCCAGGGTTGAGGTAGAAGCTGAGTGCGCGGTCGGCCGCCTCTGTCATTTTCTTGGGGTCAAGATCACGAAAGACGTCGTAGGGTACCGGACGGGTATTCGGGGGATTAGGTGTAACCTTGAACATATTAGTCAATTCCTGAAGTGAGGCCGCAACCGTTCTCTACTAAAAGAAGGGTGGCGGCTGTACGCAGGTTAGTAGACCGGAGGAATTGGCAAAAACCGGCGCGCCCAAGGGCGCCCTACGCACAACCACCATTAAGTGCAGGAACTGAATGACCTGACTGAATGGAACTCATGCACTTCACCAAAAACCTATGGGCTACTAAACCCGACCACTGATGAGCAGTGGCAGGTAAACGATAGAGGCCGGGGTCAAAGCGCACAAGCCAGCGGATTCTGGCGCACGCGTAGGTAACGGCGCAAGGCGTTGTAGCCGTTAGGACGTAACAGCGGGTGTCTTTAAACGCGCACCTTGAAACTTGTTTATGCGCATAAAAAGCTGAGAATTTCTTCGCCCGTTTTTTGGCTGGGCAATTGCGCATATTTGCCCACCCATTTGCATTCGACCTGACCAGCCATTTGCATCGGATTTGACCAGGACGCTTCGTGGACAAAACCGGCAGAGAACGGCCCAGGCTGTGTAAAAACGTAGGTCCTGTTTTGAAGTCCGCGTCTCTACGTGAAATCTCACAGTGATTGGCAGATCAGAGGTGCTGAAATTTGCGTAGGAGCTCGGTTTTCGTTCTGATTCGGACCTTCAAACCTGCTCTAAAACGTTTTTACACAGCCTGGGCCGAAAGCAGCCAGACGGTGTACTCGCCGTCTGTTCCTGCACGCGGCACCGCCTATGTCGATAACTTCAATCGGAAAGTTGCTTCGTTCTCCAGCGCATCAAATCGACTTTGCAGGAACTTAAAATATCTCCAGAGCCCGAGCCCCCCATCACGGAGTCACCTTCCCATTGACACTGGGCATCCTTGAACTTCTCGAAAGCCTTCTGAGAGGCGAGCAGCGAGGTAAGGGCTTTGGCCGTCGCACTCGAATCGATTTCCTTTGTCTGAGCTTCCAGTTTTTTGTAGGCGATATTCATTTGTGACGTCACTTCGCGAGTCTTGCCCTCAAGGCAAGGCTGCAACGCTGTCCGGGGCTGATCGCCAATGGTGTTGTAGCACTCGTTCAATGCTCCAGCATGAGCATCGCTTGTCACTGCAATTTTTGCTGCGGTGGTAGTAGGCGTAACTGCCGTATTGATCGCGCCATTTGTGATTGGATTCACATCAGGTTTCGCGGGTGCTTGAGCGAATGCAGTACACATGGCAAATGAAGTCGCTACAGCGACCACAGAAATGAGTTTTCTCATTTTTATCTATCCTTTGGAAGGCGTTTTTCGAGGGGAAGAAACAACTTTGGATGCTAGGCCGATTGTGTACTACGTACGCAGGACCAGGCCTGGTGGGGTCTAGTAGCGCTCACAGTCCAAGACCTGTTTGACTGCATCCTGGGCAAGCTGTTCAACGCCACTAAGAATGTGGTTGGTGCTGATCTCTGCGTAGTCTCATACCCTGTTAAAAGACGGTGTGATAAGCCTATGCCTTCGAAGCTGAATGTCTGCTTCTGGCCGTTCTCTGCCGATCATGGTTACAAAGCGTGCTGGCCAAATCCGATGCAATCGGTGATCAGAACGAATGCAAATGACTGGTCAGGCCGAATGCAAACGGGTGGGCAAGTGGAATGCAACTTCGCATTGGTGGGTTATTGCAAATATGGTGTTTAGCAGGACGTTGATATCTGGCCCCTACGCTGGCCAAAGGAACATGACCGTCCGTTAGACTGCGCTGGAATGCGCCGCAACCTCCATGGGATGATCGCCCCCCACCGCGAGACCGACCATCCCATGGAGTTTCTGAATGTCATTGTTGAGTAAAAAAGCCGTTGTCCTGTTGTTGACGGCGGTTGCCAGTCTGGGAGCGCTGAATGCGCAGGCTGCCAAGGCCACTGCCAGCGATACCGCGCCCGCACAGAAAGTCTCGATGCTCGGCGGCAAGTTCACGTTCACCCTGCCTAAAGGCTTCGTCGCCAACCCGTTGCCTGCTGGCGACGCAGCCACCGGCACCGCCGGGGCAACGGGCACCATGTACACCAATCAAGCCACTAAAACCGTAGTGATCGCCGCTGAAAACACCATCCCCGGCGGCCTCAACGTCAAAAACAACGACGGTCAGTTCCTCGACTCCGTGGCGTCTGACTTCGCCACCGAACAAGCCACGGCGCTGCCAGACTTCACCAAACTCAGTGAAAAAAGCCTGACCCAGAAAGGCACCGGCCTGGGGCTGCGGCAGATCGACAGCACCGCCACCCAGGGCGGCGGCAAAACCCTCGACACCACGCTGATGGCCGCGTCCAACACGCGCATGGCGATCGTTCAGGTGATTTCCCGTCTCAGCGACAATGCTGGCCACGAGACGCTGGTCAAACAGATCGTCACCGGCAAGTAAGCATCAGGGATTGAGACGCTGCAACCAGGCGCTCAAGTCCTGCAATTCGACAGCACTGATGCTGTGACCGACGCCAGGGTAGGCATGAAATTCAGGCTTGAGTGACAGGCTTTGCAACAGGCTGTCGGCGTCCGTGCCGTCATTGTAGGGAAGGAGTGTGTCCGCGGTGCCATGACCAATGAAAATCGCCAGCTTCTGGCGTTTTTCATCCGGTTTCAGTTCGGATCTGAGTACCGGCAGAATCCGCCCGCTCAACGCTGCGATCCCGCCCACCGCCTCGGGATGACGCAGGGCCACCTCGTAGGACATCATCGCGCCCTGGCTGAAACCCACCAGGAATACCTTGTTGGGTTCGGTGTGATACTTCTTCGCAGCCTGCGCGACAAAATCCAGCAATACGGCGCCGCTGGTCTTCAGATCATCCGTCTCGCCGTCGTAGGCGCCATCACCTTTCTGGCGGAACCACTGATAACGGCCCTCCTCTATCACCGTCGGTGCCCGCACCGACAGGTAGTTGTAGGGCGCGGGCAGTTCATCCTTGATGTCGAACAGGTCCTGCTCGTTACTGCCAAAACCGTGGAGGAAAATCACCAGGGGCTGATTGCGCGATTCGGGGTTAGCCTGCTCCAGGTACTTGAGCGGCAGATCGGTTTGCAGCGGGGGTTGAGCGTGGACGGCGGCGGACGCCAGGAGTGTCAGCAGAGCGAGAAACTTCAACATAAACCTTCCTTCACAAGTGCAGGATTCGGGGAAGAGCCTAACATTGTGAAGCTTGCCGGGGGATTTCAGGTGTGGCTAATGCCGCTTCGCGAGCAGGCTCGCTCCCACATTTGAAATGCATTCCCCTGTGGGAGCGAGCCTGCTCGCGAAGCGGCCCGATGCGACACCGACGATTCCGAGATTAGTCGTTGATGAGTTTCCCGACCCGAATCGGCTCACGCCCCGCGACCTTCGCCTGCCAGGTGCCCGGCTGCGTATAGCGCCCACGATCGATGGCAAACAACACGCCACTGGTCCCGGCGCAAACCGTGGTAACTCGATCATTCAGCGGATCGACCACTTCAAACAGCGCATCACCCTTCTCCACCCATTCACCCGAATCACGCAGGAAACTGACGACCCCGTGATGCGGCGCGAACAGGTATTGGGTGCCTTCGAACGGCATGCCTTCACAGCATCCGCTCGGTGCCGCAGGCCAAGTGCCTTTGATGAAACCCTGCTCGGCGAGGAAGCCGAGAATCGCCTCGCAATTGGCCTGAGCCTGATCGACTCGCGTATCACCCATGCTGCCCAACTCCAGCGTCGTCGCCAGGTTGGCCGGCGGGATCGCGGCCTCAGGGAAAGCCCTTGCCAGACGCATCCACGGCGTTGAACACGATTCATCGAATGAGCTGCCGCCGGAATCTTCACAGAGCAACGCCACCCCAGCCTTCAAACGCGCCGCCAGGGATTGCCACTGCGGCCAGTGCTGCGGCAAGGCATACAGATGAATCGCCGCGTCAAAATCACAATGCAGATCGAGGGTGATGTCGGCCTCACAGGCGTGGCGCAGCAGCAAGCGGTGCATGGCTTCAAGCTGCGAGGCCGGTGCCGGCAAATCGTCGAGTACCTGGCCCATGGTCTGACGAATCAGCGCAATGTTGGCAGCCGCATCATTGCCCAACCGATCACCGATCAACTCGGCCACCGGTGCGCTGAGTTCGACGAAGGAGCGGTTGAAGTTCTTGCCGCTGCCCAGTTCGAAGCGGCCCATGTGGCTGCCTTGCAGGTGTTGATCGAGGCCGATGGGATTGGCCACCGGGACCAGTTCGATCACGCCCTGCAACTGACCTTGGGCTTCGAGTTCGCTCAGACGCTTTTTCAGTTCCCACGCCGTGCGCATGCCCGGCAGTTCATCAGCGTGCAGGCTGGCCTGGATGTAGACCTTGCGAGTGCCCGCGCCATAACGAAACACGCTGAGGGTGCGTTCGGTGCCCAGGTGGCTCCAGGGCAGTGAATGGTCGATGCGTTGCATGGGGGTGCTCCTGTGTTCGCGTGCTGCGCAGAATAAATCATCAAGGCATAAAAAAAGTGGCAACCGCGTCAACGGTTGCCACTTTTTTGGACGGCGTGATTACTGGCCGTAAACGTCAAAGTCGAAGTACTTGTCTTGCACTTGCTTGTACTTGCCATTGGCGCGGATTTCGGTGATGGCGGTGTTGAATTTCTCTGCCAGGGCGGTATCGCCCTTGCGTACAGCAATACCGGCGCCGCCGCCGAAGTACTTGGCGTCTTCGTAGGTCGGGCCCACGAAAGCGAAGCCTTTACCGGCGTCGGTTTTCAGGAAACCGTCGTCCAGGTTGACCGAGTCGGCCAGCATCGCGTCGAGACGACCGGCGACCATGTCCAGGTTGGCTTCCTGCTGCGAGCCGTAGCGAACCAGATTGATACCGGCCGGCACCAGCACTTCAGTGGCGAAGCGGTCGTGGGTGCTGGCGCGCAGCACACCGACTTTCTTGCCTTTGAGTTCGGTCAGCGGGTCTTTGATGTCGGTGCCTGCCTTCATCACGAAGCGCGCCGGAGTGTGGTAGTACTTGATGGTGAAGTCGACGTTCTTTTTGCGATCGTCGGTGATGGTCATGGACGACAGGATCGCGTCGATTTTCTTGACCTTCAGCGCCGGGATCAGGCCGTCGAACTCTTGCTCGACCCAGGTGCACTTCACTTTCATCTGCTCGCACAGCGCGTCGCCGATGTCCACGTCGAAACCGGTGAGTTTGCCGTCAGGGGTTTTCATCGAGAATGGCGGGTAACCGGCTTCGATACCCAGGCGGATCGGCTTGGCGTCTTCGGCCACAGCCGTCAGGGACAACATCGACAGTGCCAGGGCACCGAACATCACTAGCTTCTTCATTTATAACTCCTGTGTGCGGAGACTTTTATTGGCAGCTTTCGATTGGCATTCGGTTGCGCCTTCCGATTGGAGAGCACCGAAGTGGTCGGCAGTCTAGAGCGGCTCAAAGAGGGTCAATTGTGTTTAAGCGACAAATAGTTATAGAAAAGTGGCCGACGGATTGCGCTGTTTGCACGCGTGCGCCAAGGCGGTACAAGGACTGTCAGACAATCACTGGTTTGAGACAAAACCTACAGGGTTCAGGTGCTAATTCGACTGAATAGTCTGACTGGCGATGAACCGGTATTTACGGCACATTGACCGCCAACTTGTCCCACGAGAGAAGCGTGATGCCCACGTTGAACCTGATCCAGCACCACCCCGCCGAAGGTCCCGGCGCCATTGCCACGTGGGCTGCGTCCCGAGGTTTGACCCTGAACGTGTTTCGCGCCGACCTCGGCCAGTTGCCGCCAGTGAGTGCAGTACCCGTGATCCTGTTGGGCGGGCCTTATGAGTCCAACGCCGGGCCAGCGTGGCTGGAAGCTGAACGTCGGTGGTTGGCGGGCAGCCTAGATCAAGGCGCGCCGGTGTTTGCGATTTGTCTGGGGGCGCAGTTGCTGGCGCTGAGTCTGGGCGGGAATGTGCGGCGGATGGATCGAACCGAAACCGGTTGGACCCGCGTGACGTTCGTCGATGGTCAGCATCTGAACGTGCTGGAATGGCACGAAGACGCCATCGACCTTCCGCCAAACACGCAGTTGCTGGCCAGCAGTGATCAGTGCGAGCAGCAGATGTATTGCGCCGGGCCGACGCGGGTGGGTTTGCAGTTTCATCCGGAGTGGACGGCTGAATCGGTGGCCACGCTCAATGAACACTTTGCCGACGAGTCACCGCTGCCCCGGGGTCAACAGGACAGCGCCGCCTATGCAACCGTGTTCGAGTGGTTGCAGGCGACGCTGGATGCTTGGTGGTCAGCGCAGGTCTCGGCCCGATCAGCACTCACAACCGATCACGGCACTCACTGACTGTTGCACCCTCACACTCAACTCAAACCCTTCATCCAGCCACCCGGTCACTCCGCCGATCATTTCCTTCACCGGGTAACCCAGCGCCGCCAGTTTCACGGCAGCCTTGTTGGCACCGTTGCAGTGGGGCCCGGCGCAATACACCACGAACACGCTGGTTTTCGGGTAGGCCGCCAGACTTTCAGCAGTCAGCAATCGCCCCGGAATGTTGATCGCCCCCGGCACATGGCCACGTTCGAACGCGAGCGGGCCGCGCACGTCCACCAGGACAAAATCCACTTCACCGGCCTGTTGGCTGCCGTGGACGTCGGAACAGTCGGTTTCGAAGGTCAGACGGTTGCTGAAATGCATCAGGGCGATGGCCGATGGGGCGGCGGGAATCTCGCGGACCAGGCTGGTCATGGGCTGTACTCCAAAGTCTCGGTGGGTGTGAGAAGACTTTATCCGCCCGACGCTTGCGGCTACAGTGGCGCACAAGACACTCACCGGGAACTTTCCGCCAAATGCAGCCCACCCCTGGATTGGTCGCGATTCTGGCCTACGACGGCCTTTGTACGTTCGAGTTCGGCATCGCCGTGGAGATCTTCGGCCTGGCTCGTCCGGAGTTCGACTTCCCTTGGTACGAGCACCGAATCGCCGCCGTGGATCAAGGCCCGATGCGCGCCATGGGCGGCATTCAGGTGCTGGTCGATGGCGGCATGGAGCTGCTCGAGGACGCCCGGACCATCATCATTCCCGGCTGGCGTGATCGCAGCGCCCCGGTTCCTGAGGCATTGATCGCGGCCCTGCGCCAAGCCCATGCACGGGGTGCGAGGTTGTTATCGATCTGCTCGGGTGTGTTCGTGCTGGCGGCCACTGGTTTGCTCGACGGTCGCGGCGCCACCACGCACTGGCGCTACACCGCTGAGTTGGCCGAGCGTTTTCCGAACATTCTGGTGGACCCGGACGTGCTCTATGTCGATTCAGGTCAGCTGATCACCTCGGCCGGCAGTGCTGCCGGTATCGATGCCTGCCTGCATTTGGTGGCGCGGGACTTCGGTACGCAGGTGGCCAACTCGGTGGCGCGGCGGCTGGTGATGTCGCCGCAACGCACCGGCGGTCAGGCGCAGTTCATTCCGACACCGGTCAGTCCTACGCCTCGTAGCGATTTGTCGCGCGTCATGCAGTGGGCACGCGGGCGTTTACACGAACCGCTGGAGGTGCGCGAGCTGGCGAGTGAGGCGGCCATGAGTGAACGGACGTTTCTGCGCCGCTTCACTGAAGCCACTGGTATGCCGCCCAAAGCCTGGTTGCAACATGAACGCCTGGGACGGGCTCGCGAGCTGCTTGAGAGTACGAGCCAGAACACCGACCAGATTGCCCAGCGCTGTGGGTATCGCTCGGTGGAGAGTTTTCGGGTGGCGTTTCGCAGCGTGGTCGGCGTGCCGCCGTCGGTGTATCGCGAGCGGTTTGGGCGTGAGGTAAAAGCAATTTCTTGAGGTGTTCTTTAGGGCCTCATCGCGAGCAAGCTCGCTCCCACAGTTGACCGAGTTGTCTGGACGGATGCGGTCTAATGTGGGAGCGAGCCTGCTCGCGATGAGGCCAGTCCAGACACCGCTGCACTCAAGTTTTGCGCAGCAGATACGTATCCATAATCCACCCATTGGCCAACCGGGCCGCCTTGCGCACCCGTTCGATCTCATCCGCCACCTCCTTGAGCTTGCCGCTGATCAGGATTTCATCCGGCGTCCCCAGGTAGGCCCCCCAGTAAATCTCTGTCTCCTGATCTGCCACCTGATGGTAGGAATCTTCTGCATCCAGCATCACCACCAGGCTGTCGGCATCGCTCACCTGCCCCGCCGCCAGCCGCCGGCCGGTAGTGATTTCAATCGAGCGGCCAATGCGGTTCAGCGGCATCTTATGCTGCGCCGCCAGCGCCTGGACACTGGTGATGCCGGGGATCACTTCAAATTCGAAGACGCAGCGGCCCGAGGCCAGAATCGCCTGCAAGATCCGGATCGTACTGTCGTACAACGCCGGATCGCCCCACACCAGAAAACCGGCGCACTGGTCGTCAGTCATTTCCTCGCTGATCAACCGTTCGAAGGTCTGCTGCTTGGCCTGGTTCAGGTCTTCCACACTGGCCTTGTAGTCCACATCACCGCGCTCGCGCTCCGGGCTGTGGGCTTCGACGAAGCGGTAGTCGCGATCGGTGATGTAGCGCTCGCAGATCTCGCGGCGCAGGTCGATCAGTTTGTCTTTGCTCTGGCCCTTGTCCATGAGGAAAAACACGTCGACGAGGTTCAGCGCCTTCACGGCTTGCATCGTGATGTAGTCGGGGTTGCCGGCGCCGATGCCGATGACCAGAAGTTTTTTCATCAATGTGCTCCTTCAGGGTCAGTGCCCAGCAAGCGTAAGCGCCAGCGGCCATTGAACCGCAACTCGATGGCCGACAGCGGTTCAACGTCGATCAGGTTGAAGGCTGCGCCTTGCAGCACCTGCGTCAGCGCGGCGCGAATGACAAACGGATGGGTGATGGCAACGATGTGTCCCGGTGTGGCCTCCAGCGTTTTCAGCCAAGCGGCCACCCGCTCACCGAGTTGCACCACCGACTCGCCACCGTGGGGCGCCGAATTCGGATCATCGAGCCAGATCTGCAGCGCTTCGGCTGCGGATTTTTGCAGATCGTCGATCCGCGCGCCGTTCCAGTGCCCGAAATCGCAATCCCTCAGTGCCTCGACAATCTCCATGTCGCTGCCGAACAACTCGGCGGTTTGCCGGGTTCGCAGTTCAGGTCCACACACCAGTCGCCGCGTCCCTTTGAACTGAGCACGACGCGATCCCTTTGCCGATTGCCAATCCATCTCTATTGGCTCATTCGTAGGAAAACACGCCAATTTTTGTGCGACGGTTCGAGCGTGGCACATCAAGGTCAAACGGGTCGCCTGCACGAAGAATCACTCTGTCGATGGAAATTGAAAACGGCGTCACGCCACGAATAACTGCCCAATTGTGCCGCAAGAAGCGCGATCCAGGGCGTTTCGTTTGCTCCGGCCATGCAGGTTCGAAAACTTGATACACCTGAAAAAATCGGCGATATCCGACACCACTATGGGCGATGGCCTACAAGCTCTGTCGACTTCCGTGTAGCCCAAGCCCCACGGGCTTTTCGCCCCATTTTGGGGTTTTAAAAAAACCAGGGAAAAATTCACTAGACATGTTGAGTCCGCTACATAAATACTGTTTTAGCAATTTATGAAACGAAACCGACACATCCATCCAGCAGGAGCCCGGATGCCTTCTCTCAGAGACCTGTTCACCGATCCCGGCCTGGAACTGACGCCGTCGGAACGCAAAGTCATCCGTGCCTTGCTGGACCAGTACCCGCGTAACGGACTGGGCCCGATGTCACGTTTGGCCGAACATGCCGGTGTCAGCGATCCCACCATCGTGCGACTGGTCAAAAAACTGGGTTTCAGCGGTTATGCCGATTTCCAGGATGCCCTGCTCAGCGACATGGACCACCGCCTCCGTTCTCCCAGCGCCCTGTTGCAACCTCGTGCTCATCTTCAGAAAGGCGACGCCTGGAGCCAATATCTGGCGCACAGCCATCGAGCGCTGGTGGACACCCATGCGCTGACCCAACCCGAAGATGTGCGGATTCTGGTGGAATGGCTGCTCGACACCCGCCATCAGGTGCATTGCTTCGGGGGGCGCTTCAGCAGTTTCCTCGCCAGTTATTTACTCAATCACCTGCGCTTGCTGCGTCCGGGCTGTTTCGCCCTGGAAGACAATGCACAACTGCCCGACCGTTTGTTCGACGTGCAGCGTCAGGACGTTGTGCTGGTGTTCGACTATCGCCGCTACCAGTCACAGGCCCTACGCGTGGCCAATGCGGCGAAAAGTCGCTATGCACGCGTGGTGTTGTTCACCGACATCTATGCTTCACCGTTGCGGGAAATGGCCGACCTGATTATCAGTGCGCCGGTGGAATCGGTGTCGGCCTTCGACTCCCTGGTTCCGGCGCTGGCTCAGGTCGAGGCACTGATTGCCTGCCTGACCCTGCGCAGTCCGGATCTGGCCGATCGCCTGGAAGGCATCGACGCCCTGCGGACCGACTTCGACACCCACCTGCTGGAGGATAAATAAGGATGTTCACGCTCCCCCACCACTCGCCTCGGGATTTGCCATTCGTCACCGATCACACCGCGCTGTTGCTGGTGGACATGCAACGCGCCTGGCTTGAACCGCAGTTTGACCCGCACCTCAACGGGCCGGACGCCGAGTACTTCCTGACCCGCACCCACATGCAAGTGGTGCCCAATCAACGCCGGTTGCTCAGCGCCTTTCGCAGCGCCCGGCAAAACGTGCTGCACACGATCATCGAAAGCCTCACCGCCGACGGCCGCGACCGCTCGCTGGACCACAAGCTCTCGGACATGCACTTGCCCAAGGGCAGCCCGCAAGCGCGGATCATCGACGACCTGACCCCGGCAGAAAACGAAATCGTGCTGCCCAAGACCTCGTCCGGAGTCTTCAACTCCACTCACATCGACTACGTGCTGCGCAACCTCGGAACCCGGCACTTGATCATCGCCGGCATCGTCACCGACCAGTGCGTGGACATGGCCGTGCGTGACGCCGCCGACCGCGGTTATCTGGTGACGCTGGTGGAAGATGCCTGCGCAACCTACACAGCCGAGCGGCATCAAGCCTGCCTGAATGCAATCAAGGGTTACTGCTGGATCACCGACACCCAGACTGTGCTCGGCCGGTTGCAGGAGATGCAACCATGAGCGAGCGCCTGTTGCCACTGCCCATGACCACCCTCGTCACCACCGACCTGATCGGCGTGACACGCGGGCGCTCCTTTCCCACGGACGAACTCGAGCACTATCAAAGGACCGGTTGTGGCTGGGTGCCGGCCAACAGCGCGCTGACCCCGCAAGACATCATCGCCTACGCCAACCCGTGGGGCGCTTATGGCGATTTGCGGCTGATGCCCGATCCGGTCAGCCGAGTGACGGTCAGTAACGGCCCGGACGCCAACGCTCCGGCGCTGGATTTTATTCACAGCGACATTCGCGAAACCGATGGCCGCCCGTGGGGTGCCTGCCCGCGTACGGTGTTGCGCGACGAGGTAGAGCGTTATCGCGCCGAGTTGGGCTTGCAGATCAATGCGGCGTTTGAGCACGAATTCAACTTGAACACCGGTGAAGTTGAACACCTGGCGTTTTCTCTGCAAGCCCAGCGTCAGGGTGCCGAGTTTGGCGGGTGGCTGCTCAGCGCCCTGCGTGCCGGGGGCGTCGAGCCGGAAATGTTCCTGCCCGAGTACGGCAAGCATCAATACGAAATCACCTGTCGCCCGACCCTGGGTGTGGCCGCTGCCGACCGCGCGGTGAACGTGCGTGAAATCACCCGCGAGATCGCCCGGCAAATGGGCCTGGCGTTGAGCTTCGCGCCCAAGACCTCGGAGCACGCGGTGTGCAACGGCGTGCACCTGCACGTCAGCCTGCTGGACCTGGCTGGCCAGCCGGTGATGTACGACGCCGGCACCACCAATGGCTTGTCGACTCTCGGCCAGCACTGGGCCGCCGGCATCCTGCATCACCTGCCCGCACTCTGTGCGTTTACCGCGCCGACGCCGGTGTCCTACGAACGTTTGCAGCCTCATCACTGGAGCGCGTCCTACGCGTGCCTCGGCCAACGCAACCGCGAAGCGGCGCTGCGAATCTGCCCGACAATAAGCCTGGGCGGCAAATCGGTGGCGTCGCAATACAATCTGGAATTTCGCGCCATGGACGCCACGTCCTCACCGCATCTGGCCATGGCAGCGCTGCTGATTGCCGGCCGCCTGGGCATCGAGCAACGCCTGGCCTTGAACGCAATCACCGATGAAGTCCCCGACTCCCTGAACGAAGAACAACGCCAGGCGCGCGGCATCGTCGCCCTACCCGCTTCCCTTGCCCAGGCCCTGGATTGCCTGCGCAACAGCGAGGCACTGATCGAAGCCCTGCCGAGCGCGTTGCTGGACACCTACTTCGCCCTTAAAAACGAGGAACTGACGCTGACGGAACAGCTGTCGCCCGCCGAACGTTGTGAACACTATGCGCGCCTGTACTGAATCTGCTGAGCTCGGTCTTTACACCGGGCCCGCGTACACCCTGAGCCGGGAAAACTCCGGCCACCCGCTGATTCTGGTCTGCGAGCACGCCAGCCGCTTTATTCCGGCCGGGTTAAATGACCTGGGCCTCAGTCACGAGGCGGCCCGTGAGCACATCGCCTGGGACATCGGCGCCCTGGCGCTGGCCGAGGGCTTGTCCCGAGCATTGGGCGCAACCCTGTTGGCGGCCAATTATTCGCGACTGTTGGTTGACCTCAACCGACCGCGCCAAGCCCCGGACAGCATTCCGGCGCAGAGCGAAATTTATCAGGTGCCGGGCAACCGGGACCTGAACGAAGCCACCCGCGAGTACCGTCGGCAATCCCTGTTCGAGCCGTTTCACTCGCGTCTGACAGACTTGATCGACGAACGTGTCGCTCAAGGACGACCGGTGCGGGTGGTGGGGATTCACAGCTTCACTCCGGTCTATCACGGCCAGCCCCGCGTGCTTGAAGTTGGCGTGTTGTATAGAGAGGCCAAGGAATATGCCCAGCGCTTGATCGACGGCTTGAGTCAGCAGCCATTGAAGGTTGCCGGTAATGAGCCGTACAAAATCAACCCGCTGGGCGACATGACCGTGCCGGTCCACGGCGATGCACGAGGCCTGGAATCGGTGTTGATCGAGGTGCGCAACGACCTGCTGCGCACGCCTGAAGACGTCAGTCGCTTTACCGACTACCTGGCACCGCTGTTGTAAAACAATCGCTTCAAACTCGCAGCTTGCAGCTGCTTTCATCCCAAGGAGAAGGGCTTCATGGAAATAGAAGAATTCGGCTACAAGCAAGAGTTGAAACGCAGCCTGTCGCTGACCGACCTGGTGGTGTACGGGATGATCTTCATGATCCCCATCGCACCGTTCGGTGTTTATGGCTACGTCAACGCCGAGGCACCGGGGCTGGTACCGCTGGCCTACATCATCGGCATGGTGGCGATGCTCTTCACTGCCCTGAGTTACGGCAGCATGGCTCGGGCCTTTCCGATTGCCGGTTCGGTTTATTCCTACGCGCAACGGGGCCTGAACCAACACGTAGGGTTTATCGCCGGCTGGCTGATGCTCCTCGATTACCTGCTGATTCCGCCGCTGCTGTATGTGTACGCGGCGATGGCCCTGAATCATTTGTACCCGGACATTCCGAAGGTCGGTTTCATCCTGGCCTTCCTGGTCAGCGCGACCTTTGTCAACTTGCGGGGCATCACCTTCACCGCGCGGATGAACATCATCTTTCTGCTGGCGCAACTGGTGGTGCTGGGGATCTTCCTGTTTTACGCCTGGAACGCGCTGCACAGTGGAGGCGGTAACGGTCAGCTGACACTGGCGCCGTTGTACAACCCCGAGACGTTCAATTTCGCCCTGCTGATGCAAGCGGTGTCGATTGCGGTGCTGTCATTCCTCGGTTTCGATGCGATTTCCACCCTCGCCGAAGAGATCAAGGGTGACGCGGGCCGCAGTGTCGGCAAGGCCGCGCTGATTACGCTGGTGGTCATGGGCGTGATCTTCGTTGTGCAGACCTGGATTGCGACGGATCTGGCGGCCGGCATGGGTTTCAAATCGGCTGACACGGCTTTTTATGAAATCGCTGAACTCGCGGCCGGCAGCTGGCTAGCCACCCTGACCGCCGTGGCGACAGCGCTGGCCTGGGGTGTTGCGGTGGCAATCACCTCCCAAGCGGCAGTATCTCGTCTGCTGTTCGGCATGGCCCGAGACGGCAAGCTGCCAAAGGTACTGGCCAAAGTTCACCCCAAACACAACACGCCGTACGTGAGCATCTATCTGGTAGCCGTGCTGTCGCTGGTGATCTGCTACCTGTTCATCAACTCGGTGGACACCCTCACCTCACTGGTGAACTTCGGCGCACTGAGCGGTTTCATGTTGCTGCACCTGACGGTCATCAACTACTACTGGCGTCGGCAGAAATCCGGCCAGGTGATCCGTCACCTGATCTGCCCGGTGATCGGCTTCATCATCGTCGCGGCAATCATGTACAACATGGGCGTCGATGCACAGAAACTCGGCCTGATCTGGATTGCCCTGGGCCTGGTCTACCTGTTTGTACTCAACAAGCTGGGCACCCGTACGGTACTGCCCGACCCAAGCAACGTCTGACAAGAAAAAGAGCGGCGTCTGACAAAAAATCAGGCGACCGCCGATTTAACGCGTGGAAACCGACAGTGATAGTCAGGTTCGGTGCCAACCGCCGAACCCTTTGATACAGGAGTACATCCATGCTGGTCTTACGCCCAGTCGAGTTAACCGACCTGCCCCAGTTGCAACAACTGGCGCGCGACAGTCTGGTAGGCGTCACGTCTTTGCCGGACGACACCGAATGCCTGCGCGAGAAGATTCTCGACTCCTGCGCCTCATTCGAAAAAGACGTTGCGGGTCGCGGTCCGGAGAATTATTTCTTCGTGCTGGAAGATCTGACCCGAGAGCGTTTGGTGGGCTGCTCGGAGATCCTTGCCACCGCCGGTTTCAGCGAGCCGTTCTACAGCCTGCGCAACCGGCACTTCACCAGCGCCTCGCGGGAACTGAACATCGAGCACGGCGTGCCCGCGTTGTCGTTGTGTCATGACCTCAGTGGCCATACCTTGCTCCGGGGTTTTCACATTGATGCAGCGCTGGTGCGAACACGGTTCTCTGAACTGCTGTCCCGGGCGCGGCTATTGTTCATCGCCGCCCATTCGCAGCGCTTTTCCGAAGCCGTCATCACCGAGATCGTCGGCTTCAGCAGCGATGAAGGGCACTCGCCGTTCTGGGATGCGGTGGGCAAGCACTTTTTCGACCTGCCCTACGCCGAGGCCGAGCGACTTTGCGGCCTGGAAAGCCGAACCTTCCTCGCCGAACTGATGCCGCAATACCCGATCTACGTGCCGATGCTGCCCAAGGCGGCGCAGGACTGCATCGGCCGCATCCACCCCGATGGCCAGGAGGCCTTCGATATCCTCGAGCGCGAAGGCTTCGAAACCAACAGCTACATCGACCTGTTCGACGGCGGTCCGACGTTGTATGCGC
This sequence comes from Pseudomonas sp. PMCC200344, assembly GCF_030053095.1. Lineage (NCBI taxonomy): Bacteria > Pseudomonadati > Pseudomonadota > Gammaproteobacteria > Pseudomonadales > Pseudomonadaceae > Pseudomonas > Pseudomonas sp. PMCC200344. Next base: position 3,625,563 of record NZ_CP125618.1, read on the forward strand.
GCACTCCTGGCATCCGCTCCATCGCCCAGAGCCAGACCGGCACGGCGAAACCGGGTGCGTCCATTGATGCCCTTGGCAGTTATCTGGTGAGCAACGACTCGCTGAAGGACTATCGCGCCATCGTCGCCGATCTGGATTACCAGGCCGGCCAACCTGTGAGGTTGAGCGCCGAGATGTGCGCCGCCCTGAACGTGACCGAAGGCAGCCCGATCCGGCTGATCGCCCTGTGAGCGTCACCCGGCCCTGCGCCCAACGACAGCGCCCGAGCGGGCGTGCAGAAGGAGTTGCATCATGATTGTCCGCCCGGTTCACGTCACCGACCTGCCCGCCTTGCTGAACCTGGTGCACCAGGCTGGCCCCGGCTTCACCACCCTGCCGGCCAACGAGGAACGCCTGACCCACCGGGTGCGCTGGGCCCAACGAACCTTCGCCGAACAGGTCGAACGCGCCGATGCCGATTACCTCTTCGTACTCGAAGACGACGATCAGCAACTGGTGGGCGTCAGTGCCCTGGTGGGCGCCGTGGGCCTGCGCGAGCCCTGGTACAACTACCGGGTCGGGCTCACGGTCAGTTCGTCACCGGACCTGGGCATCCGGCGACAGATTCCGACGTTGTTCCTGAACAATGAAATGACCGGCCAATCGGAGATTTGCTCGCTGTTTCTGCGACCCGATCAACGCCAGGGCAGTAACGGTCGATTGCTGTCGTTGGGGCGTTTGTTGTTTGTCGCCGAGTTTCCGCACCTGTTCGGCGACAAACTCATCGCCGAATTGCGTGGCAGCGCCGACGAACAGGGCTGTTCACCGTTCTGGGACAGCCTGGGCCGGCACTTCTTCAAGATGGATTTCAGCCACGCCGATCACTTGTCGGGCCTGGGCAGCAAGTCGTTCATCGCTGAACTGATGCCACGCCAACCGCTCTACACCTGCCTGCTCACCGAACAGGCCCAGGCCGTGATCGGCAAAGCGCACCCGAACACGGAACCGGCGCTGAAAATCCTCACTGCCGAAGGCTTTGCCCATAAGGGTTACATCGACATCTTCGACGCCGGCCCGGTGATCGAAGCCCCGGTCTCGAATATCCGCACCGTGCGCGACAGCCAACCGCTGCTGCTGGCCATCGGCACACCCGACGAGCAGGCCCCGGTGTGGCTGATCCATAACCGTCGCCTGGAAAACTGCCGCATCACCGCCGCCCAGGCCAGGCAGGTGGGCAACAGCCTGATCGTCGACCGCCTCACCGCCAAACACCTGCAACTGCAACCCGGCAACTCGGTACGCGCCGTGCCGCTGCTCAATCAACAACAGCAGTCGGTGGCGGCGTGACCGACGGTGGTCCGTCCGCCTCTGCAAATTCGTCATCATCCTTCCCCCGCTCGCGTGATAGCCTTTTGTTCCTTCGGCGTTGACACTTTTGCTCAAGCCCTTCCATTCCCATTGCAGTGGTGGAACTCATATGTCCAGGCTTTCTCATCAAGATTTGCGCCGCAACTTTCGCGAGCTGTTCGCTTCCAACGCCTGCTACCACACGGCGTCGGTCTTCGACCCGATGTCGGCCCGCATTGCCGCTGACCTGGGTTTTGAAGTGGGGATCCTGGGCGGTTCGGTCGCATCGTTGCAGGTACTGGGTGCGCCTGACTTCGCCCTGATCACCCTCAGCGAGTTTGCCGAGCAGGCCACTCGTATTGGCCGCGTGGCCCAATTGCCGGTCATCGCCGACGCTGACCACGGCTACGGCAACGCGCTCAACGTCATGCGCACCATCGTCGAACTCGAACGTGCCGGTGTGGCCGCCCTGACCATCGAAGACACGTTGCTGCCAGCCCAGTTCGGCCGCAAATCCACCGACCTGATCGGGGTGGCGGAAGGCGTCGGCAAGATTCGTGCGGCACTGGAAGCCCGGGTCGATTCGGAAATGGCAATCATCGCCCGCACCAACGCCGGGATTCTGCCGGTGCAGGAGGTCATCAGCCGTACCTGTCATTACCAGCAGGCCGGTGCGGACGGGATTTGCATGGTGGGCGTGCGGGACTTTGACCACCTCGAGCAAATCTCCGAGCACCTGAGCGTACCGCTGATGCTGGTCACCTATGGCAACCCGTTGCTGCGCGACGACAAACGCCTGGCCGAACTGGGCGTACGGGTCACGATTGATGGTCACGGCGCCTACTTCGCCGCAATCAAGGCCACGTATGACAGCCTGCGGGAACAACGGCAGATCTTTACTCAAGCGTCGGACCTGAATGCGACCGAATTGACCCACACCTATACGCAGCCTGAGGAATACATCCGTTGGGCGGAAGAGTTTATGAGCGTTAAGGAATAGCGGTTTAGCAGACGTCAAAGTAGCGACTGCAATGGCCCCTTCGCGAGCAGGCTCGCTCCCACATTGGATTGGCGGTGTTCACGAATCTTGTGTTCACCCAAAATCCCTGTGGGAGCGAGCCTGCTCGCGATAGCGTCAGATGCCACACCACTAAACTGCGGCTTTGAACCCCTTTTCCCGCTGCAACGCCCACGCCTGAACCACATTCAGCATCGCGCAGCCTTCGCGCATCAACAGATGAACCGCCCGGGTAACGCGCGTCAGATCGCAATCGGAAATGTCTTTGAGGTTCAGGCTGGACAAGGTGTCCGCCAGATCGCGAACCACGGTGAAGCGATGCGCAGCGCAAGCGGCGATGTCGCTGAGTTCTTTGTGGGTGTTGATGAAGAGCACCGGGGTTTCGGCGTCGTAGGTGTCGATGGGGAGGTAACGAGGCATGACTTGGTCGAACATATTGGTAGCTCCTTACTAATGAGTTTTCCTGGTGTTCGACCGGCCAAGATCGTCGCGCAGAGTTGCCGCGAGACGCAACTATAAGGGTCGATGCCGAAACGCGGCAACAGGGTACGTCGTAGGGAACGTCTTGGAAAGTTGTGGGGTGGTTTTGACGGAGGTGTCTGGCTTGAGAAACACCCCTCACCCTAACCCTCTCCCCATGTTTGTACCGGACACATGGTGGACAGGTGTTCGGAGACATGGTGGACACTTTTAAATAGACACATTGCTCATCTGAAAGGAGATGGTTTGTGTCTTGGGAAGAGGTGTCCACCATGCAGCTTCGTTCCGAATTTGTACTGTTAGCTCGGCAAGAAGGGGCCAATATCCGACAACTCTGCCGACGCTTTCATATCAGCCCAAGCACCGGATACAAATGGCTTGGCCGGTTCGAAACCTCTGGTGCAGACGGCTTGCACGACCAGTCTCGGCGCCCAAAACATTCACCCAAACGCTGCGCTGATACGGTTGAAAAGCAGATTCTGGCCTTGGGGGTGGAGCACACGGCCTGGGGCGCCCGCAAGCTCAAACGCAATCTGGAGGATGAGGGGTATTTGATGCCCGCCGTCAGCACGGTGCATGCGATTTTGCAGCGTAATTCGCGAATCGACCCGCAGGCGGCAAATACCAAACCCTTTATCCGATTTGAGCATGAAGCCCCCAACGATCTTTGGCAGATGGACTTCAAGGGACATGTCGGCATGCGCCATGGTCGCTGCCATCCCTTGACGGTATTGGACGACCATTCGCGGTTCTCGCTGTGCATCGCGGCCTGTGGCAACGAGCAGCGTCAGACCGTGCAGGAGCAGCTTATCCACGTGTTTCGGCGCTACGGCTTGCCGATGCGCATGACCATGGATAACGGTGCACCGTGGGGCGATCAGAGCGGGGTTTATACCGCGTTAGAGGTCTGGCTGATGAGCCAGGGCATCCGAGTGGGCCACTCCAGGCCTTATCACCCGCAGACTCAGGGCAAGCTTGAGCGTTTTCACCGCAGCCTCAAGGCTGAAGTTTTGCAAGGTCAGTGCTTCATCGACCTGCTTGGGGCACAGAACGCCTTCGATATCTGGCGCGATATCTACAACCAGAAACGCCCCCATCAAGCATTGGAAATGGAGGTTCCAGCGACTCGCTACAGCTGTAGTCCTCGTGAATACCAGGAGCATCGGCAAGCACTGGAGTACGCCGAAGGGGATTTGATCAGAAAGGTTCAGGCCAATGGCGAGATGTACTGGAAAAGCCGCAAGTATGCGATTGGAAAGGCCTTCATCGGCGAGCACATAGCCATCAGAGAAACGACCGAGGATGGCATCTACGACATCTATTGGAGCAGACATCGCATTGCCAAAATTGACTTGAGCTTGCAGACCGTTGTATCAGGAAAGCGGCTTTGAAGACGTCCACCATGTCCCCGAACATGTGTCCACCATGTGTCCGGTACAAACACCCCAGAGGGGCGAGGGGACTGACCCTGGGTTTCTTGAGGAATCCGGCGACGTGAACGACCGGGTTGAATGCGATTTTAAGTGATTTGCTGTTGGCCAAATCCAAGTTCGACTCAATCTCTCAGGTCGCAGTAGATAGCCAAAACAACTCGGTCAGTCCCCTCGCCCCTCTGGGGCGGTCCGACGTTTCGGGAGGGTTAGGGTGAGGGGTCGATCCAACTGACCCATCACCCCCCCCAAAACCGCACGCAATTCAGTGAGCCTTAGCCAACTCCATAATCATCCGCGACAACAGATAAATCCGCGGTGCCACGCTCTCTACCTCCGCGTACTCCTCCGGCGTATGAATATTCCCGCCAACAATCCCGAAGCCATCCAGCGTCGGCGTGCCCACACCCGCGGACAAACTCGCATCCGCCGCCCCACCACTTCCCTCTTCCGTCAACTTACGGCCAATCTCTCCGTAAATCCCCTGAGCCATGGCCATCAACCGATCCGATTCCGGCGTTTGCGGCATCGGCGGCAATCCGCGCTGAAGTGTGGTGGTGACTTCTGTGTCAGCAATCAACTTGTCTTTCGAAACTCGCGCCAGGTCCTTTTCGATCCGGTCAAACTCTTCCGGCACCGCCGCCCGCACGTCTGCCTTGGCGGTGGCTTGATCCGGAATCACGTTGGTGCGGTCGCCGGCCTTGAGTACGGTGAAGTTGATGGTGGTCTTCTTCTCCGCGTCGCCCAGTTTGCCGAGCTGCAAAATCTGGTGCGCCGCCTCCATGGCGGCGTTGCGTCCCAGCTCTGGCGCGACACCGGCATGAGCCGCCTTGCCCTTGATCTCGACCACTGCGGTGGCACTGCCTTTGCGCCACACCACCAGACCATCCGCCGGGCGGCCGGGTTCGAGGTTGAGGGTGACGTCGTGGGCCTTGGCGGTTTTCTTGATCAGGTCGGTGGCGATGTCCGAGCCGGTTTCTTCGCTGGCATCGAGCAGGAAGGTTATTTGCGCGTAGTCCTTGAAGTCGAGGTTTTTCAGGACTTTCAGCGCGTAGATCCCGGCAACGATGCCGCCCTTGTCATCCATCACGCCCGGCCCGTAGGCGCGGCCTTCCTTGATGTGGAACGGACGCTCGGCGGCCGAACCTTCCTTGAAGACGGTGTCCATGTGCGCCATCAGCAGGATTTTTGCCTTGCCGGTACCTTTCAGGGTCGCGATCACATGGCTGCTTTTGTCCGGGGTATTGGGCACAAGCTCGATGGCCGCACCGAGTTTTTTCAGTTCGTCGATGGCGATGTCGCTGACTTTCGTCAGGCCCGGCTCATAGCCGGAACCGGAGTCGATGTTCACCAAACGCTCCAGTAACTTCAGGGCTTCGCCCTTGTACTGTTCGGAATCGGCGAGGACTTGTTTGTGCGGTTCGGCGGAAACTGCGGGAGCGAAAACGCCGAGGACGAGGGTCAGGCCAAGGCTGGTGGCCAGCAGGGAACGAGGGAGATTGAACGTCATGAATCGATCCTTGTTTCGTGTCGGGGGGTGAAAAACACCCTACCTGACTACGGCGCAAGGCTCTAGACCGAATGCGACACTTGCAACGCGAAGAGCGGACGCGGAGCGCCCATGGTTGCATTCCCACGCAGGAGCGTGGGAACGATCACGTTTCACACCGAATCGAGCAATTCGTGATGCGGTTCGTCCTCGCCGCAACAGATGACGCGGTTGCGACCGGTGGCTTTGGCTTCGTAGAGCGCCAGGTCGGCGTCGTTGAGCCACAGGGTCGCGTCGGTGTGGGCCGGGTTGAAGGCAGCCAGGCCGATGCTCAGGCTGACTGTCAGCGCCGGGCTCTGCTCATAGCCCAAGGTGGCGAAGCGATCACGCAGGGCATCCATCACGGCCGCAGCGCTCGTGAGCGGAAGGTCCGGGAGGATCACGCAGAACTCGTCGCCACCGTAGCGCCCGGCAACATCCGCCGCGCGCAGGTTCTGCTTGAGCATTTTGCTCAACTGACGCAGGACGATGTCTCCGGCAACGTGGCCGTAGGTATCGTTTATGGATTTGAAATGGTCGATGTCGATCAGCGCAATCGCCCCGCCCTGCTGCTGACGTTTGCAACGCTGGAATTCGACTTCGAGCTGATCCTTCCAGGCGCCGTGGTTCAACAGGCCGGTGAGGCTATCGGTGCGGCTCAGGGCCAGAAATTCACGCTTTTGTCGACCGAGGGTGTGGGCCTGGCGAAAGCAGATCCAGCCCAATGCCAGCGGATACAAACACATCAAGGGCAAACAGGCATACATCTGCAGTTGGCTGGTTTGCGGGATGAAGGCGGGGGAGAAAATCAGCAGTCCGACGCCCATCCCGAGAATCTGCGCCACGGTTCCCGCCAACAGGAAACGTAAACCGCCAATGGCCACATTGTTCATCGCCATCATGGCCAGGGTCGTCGCGCCGGGCAGCGGATTGAAGTGCATGGCAGCGACCCAAAAGCCGCCGAGAAAGGCGTCCACCAGCAGGTTGCGGTGTTCGGCGTGATAAGGCACTGGCGCGCGGCGCGCCCATTGATAAGCCAGGTGCGGCCAGAGTAAGCCGTTGAGCAGCATCGCCACCCAGACCCACGGTGCAGGGTTGAGTGGATACATCGCCGCGCTCACGAGCAACAGCCCCAAAGCCAAACCCAGGGTTCGCGATGTATAGAGCCTCCTGGCCAGTGAAAGTCCTTTTCCTCCCGTTTTTCCCATAGAGGCCTCTGCGCCACTGAACGGAACCTGAAAACACAAGGTTTCAAGTGTGGTGAGAGTCTATCAGGGCAACGGCAAATAGCCATCACCGGCTGGCGGCCTGAATACCAGGGCATAGCCATGAGGCGAGCGCCCAATGTTTGGCTATACATGAAAGGAGGGTTCGATCAACAACGATAAAAAAGGAGGCCCATGCAAACCTTTCAAGTGTTGATCATCGGCAGCGGTTTTGGCGGCCAGTGCGCGGCGATCAATTTGCTCAAGGCAGGCATCAGCGATTTCCGCCTGCTGGAACGACGGGACTTTTTCGGCGGCACCTGGTGCCAAAACACCTACCCCGGTGCCGCGGTCGACGTGCCCTCGCCGCTCTATTCGCTGTCCTTCGCGCCCTACCGCTGGACGCAAATGTTCGCCGAACAGGCTGAACTGCACCACTACACCCAGTACGTGGTGGAGCACTTCGGCCTGCGAGACAAGGTGGAACTGCAGGCCAATGTCGAGCGCATCGAATGGGACGACGACGGCAAACACTGGGCGGTGCACACCGCCAGCAAAGGTACGTTCCATGCGCAGTTCCTGATCAACGCCACCGGGCCGCTGAGCCAACCCGTGATTCCGCACTTCGAGGGCCAGGAGCGGTTTCAGGGCAAGACCTTTCACACCAACAACTGGGATCACGCCTACGATTACCGGAAAAAACGCGTGGCCATCGTTGGCAGCGGCGCCAGCGCGGCCCAGGTGATTCCGACGATTGCCCCGGACGTCGAGCATCTGCATGTGTTCCAGCGCACGCCTCACTGGGTATTGCCTCGGGCCGACCGCGCCTTTGGGCCTTTCCAGCGTTGGTTGCTGGGGCTAAAACCGGCCTACAAACTGTTGCGCTGGATGATCTACTGGCAGTTCGAAACCCGGGTGATTGCCTTCAAGTATTCGAAACCAGCGATCCGCTTGGTCCAGCAACACGCCCTGCGCTTCCTCAAACGGCAAGTGCCCGACCCACAATTGCGAAAAAAACTGACGCCCGACTATGCCATCGGCTGCAAACGGATAATCATCTCAAGCACCCTGTATCCGGCGCTGGGTCGCAGTAATGTAAGCCTGCACAGCCGCGAGCAAGGCATCGCCTCCATCGATGAAACCGGCATCGTCACCCAGGACGGCCAACACATCGACCTGGACCTGATCGTTTGGTCCACCGGTTACGACGCCACTGACGGGGTGATTTCCTACCCGGTCACCGGCAAGAACGGAACACAACTCAAAGATTTCTGGGCCCAGTATCCGCGGGCCTATCTCGGCACCAGCCTGCCGGACTTCCCCAACCTGTTTATCGTCACCGGCCCCAACACGGGCATCGGCCACACCTCGGCGCTGTTCATCATCGAGTCTCAGATGAACTACATTCTCGATTGTATCCACACGTTAAAAGAACACGGTTTGCGCAGCATCGAAGTACGCCCCGAAGCAGAACGTACCTACACTGAAATGATCCACCGGGAGATGGAACGCACGGTATGGAAGTCCGGGGGCTGCCACAGTTGGTATCAAAGCAAGAGCGGTCATGTGATTGCTATGTTTCCGGGCTTCAGTTTCAGCTATCACCGGTTGACCAGGGCGCTGAAACCCGCTGATCACATTCTGTCCTGATCACGTAAAAGGAAGATGCCTGATGCTTTTGTTGGTTGTCGCAATCGCAGTTTTCGTGGCCTGGAGCTGGTTGAGTTACCCGGCCATCGGTCATTGGCTCTATGACTTGAACATGTCGATAGAGGCCAAGCTGTATGGACTGCACAAAATTGTCGTGCCGATCGCCGAAATGACCGTCTCGACCTGGCAAGGCGGGCCGTACGAAGCGTCCAGCAGCGTGCTGATGCTCCACGGTTTCAGCGCCGACAAAAACATCTGGCTGCGCTTTGCCCGGCACTTTGTCGGCAACTATCGGGTGATCATCCCCGACATCGCCGGCCATGGCGAAACCGGCTTCAAGGCGGGCGGCGGCTACGACATTCCCTTGCAGGCCAAACGGATGATCCAGTTGCTCGATGTCTGCGGCGTCGAGAAAGTCCACGTGATCGGCAACTCGATGGGCGGCTACATGGCAGCGTGGCTGGCGGCCACGTACCCGGATCGCATTGTTTCGGTGGCCCTGATCGACCCGGCAGGTGTCACCGCCCCCGAAGCCAGCGACCTGGAGCGCCATTTGGCCAAGGGCCACAACCCGTTCCTGATTCATTCACGGGAAGAATTCCAGCGCTTCTACGCCATGACCATGGCCGAACCGCCGTGGGTACCCAAGGTGATGCTGGACGCCATCGCGCAACGCTATGAACAGCAATGCGAGGAGCTGGAAGAAATCTTCAAGGACTTGCGCGCCAGCCCGCCGATGGAGCCGAAACTGCCCGACATCAAGTGCCAGGCACTTTTGCTGTGGGGACACAAGGACCGCTTGATCGATGTCAGCAGCGTGGCGATCTGGAGCAAAGGCATCGCCGATCTGCGAGTGGAAGTCTGGGACCACACCGGCCATATGCCGATGGTGGAACAACCGACGAACACGGCGCGGCTGTATCGGGAATTTTTGGCATCGCTACGTTCGGAACTTCCTGTGTAATTGGATGGACTCGCCCAAGCCGAGGCGTCAATGCGCCACGGTGGCAGTCTAAACAGCCAACGACAGCGAGGGCGAGTCCATGAAAAAGCATACTTCGATTGATCAATTCCTGTCTTCTTCCGATTTGTCGGCCTGCACAACCGTGGCGGTCGATCTGGCCAAGCAGGTCTTTCAGGTCGCCGGTGAAGACGTCCTCGGCCAGGTGCACTACGAGCAACGGATCAAGTCGCGCGAGGCGTTTTATGAGTTTCTACGCCAGTTGCCGCCTCATGTCGTGGTTCTGATGGAGACCGGCCCGGGTGCTCAAGCCTGGGCCCGGCAGCTGCAAGACCAAGGCAATCTGGCGCGGATTCTTCCAGCCGGCTTGGTGGCCACACATCGCAGCGGGCCTAAAAATGATCGCAACGATGCGCTGGCGATCCTGCGGGCTGGTCGCGATGAAAAGATCTGCGCAGTGCCGGTCAAAAGCGTTGCGGCGCTGGCCATGCAGGCACTGCATCGCGCTCGTCAAGGTTACGTGCGTCGCCGCACCGCCGTGAGTAATCAGATGCGCGGCCTGCTGCTCGAGCATGGCGTGGCCTTGGCGCAGGGCGATGTTGCGATCAGCCAGAAAATTCCGCGGGTACTGGAAGATGCCACCCAGCCGGTGCCGGGTCTGCTGCGTGAACTGATCGACGAACTGTTGGCCGAGTGGCGCCATTTGGGCGAACGCATCAGCGTGCTGACGGGGCGCCTCGAAGTGGCCGCCAACGCCGACATGACGGCGAAGCGACTGATGACTGTGCGCGGCATCGGCCCAGTCACTGCCACGGCACTGGTGGCCAAGGAAACCAAGCCTGAGCGATTTCCCAATGCCCGCAAGTTTGCCGCGTACTTTGGCATGGTGCCTGACCAGCACAGCAGCGGGCAGACGGTCCGGCTGGGGGACATGACCAAGCGAGGCGATGTTTATTTACGCAGCCTGATGATCCAGGGAGCCCATGCGGTACTGCAACAACTACGACCTGATTCCCAGCAACCCGATGACCGCCGCTTGTTGCGCTGGATGAGCCGACTGGGCCGTAAGGAGGCTGCGGTCAGGTTAGCCAACCGCAACCTGCGAATCGTCTGGGTGCTTCTACAGAATGACCAGACTTATCGTCGCCAGGCTGGTGATGGCCGGCAAGCGACGATGAGCCACTGAGCGACAGAGTTCTGCCACCGAGGTACTAACTGTCCGGCCCTTTGCTGAAAAAAAATTGACCCCAGGTAAGACCGGCGTGGATTGATGCCTTAGCTGCTACTGGCCTTCGAGGCCTGACTGTAATCGGCATACCACGAGCTCTTCCAATTTTGGCCAGAAGCCGAAGACGGCTTCCTCGAATAGGCCTAATACATAGATGCAACGGGGCGGCGGTTTTTCAAAAGCGGGTAGACAGTGGGGGCGAGTCCATACATAGCAGCTGCCGAGCCTGCGAGGCTGCGTTCGGCTGCGAAGCAGTCGCAAGTCCAGCACGCACGTTCCTCCTGACACACCACAGTGGCTGATTTCACGACTGCTTCGCAGCCGAACGCAGCCTCGCGGGCTCGGCAGCTGCTACAAGCTGCTACAACCAGCAGTCCTTTGCAGAATGAAGTCCGTAAGATTCTTCGTTTGTCGGCACCGCGCAAGGCTGCGATCTTTTTCCGCATCCTTTACGTCACTGCACCAGGAATTCTTTCATGAGTCACCCGAACTTCGTCAGCCCTGACCTGATCCGCCAACGCTTCTCCAAAGCGATGTCCGACATGTACCGCGAAGAAGTGCCGCTGTACGGCGCGCTGATGGAATTGGTGGAGCAGACCAACCACCACGTGCTGGACAGCGATCCACAGATCGCCCGACAGTTGAACAGCACCGGTGAAATCCAGCGCCTGGACCTGGAGCGGCATGGCGCGATCCGTGTTGGCACCGCCGATGAACTGGCCACCCTCGCCCGGCTGTTTGCGGTGATGGGCATGCAGCCGGTGGGTTATTACGACCTGTCCCCGGCCGGTGTGCCGGTGCACTCCACCGCTTTTCGCGCGGTGCATGAGGCGGCGTTGGAGGTCAGCCCATTCCGGGTATTCACCTCCCTGCTGCGCCTGGAACTGATCGAAGACCTGGAACTGCGAGCGTTCGCCCAGTCGGTGCTGGATAAGCGTTCGATCTTCACGCCCACTGCGCTGATTCTCATCGAGCGCGCCGAAACCCGGGGAGGCCTCACCGAACAGGAGGCCCAGGACTTCGTCGAGCAGGCGCTGGAAACGTTCCGCTGGCATCACACCGCCACCGTTACCGCCGAGCAGTACCGCAAACTCAGCGCCCAGCATCGCCTGATCGCCGACGTGGTGGCGTTCAGCGGCCCCCATATCAACCACTTGACGCCGCGCACCCTGGACATCGACATCGTCCAGGCGCAAATGCCTGCCCACGGCATCACCCCCAAAGCAGTGATCGAAGGCCCGCCCCGCCGTCAGTGCCCGATCCTGCTGCGCCAGACCAGTTTCAAGGCCCTGGACGAGCCTGTCGCCTTCACCGATCAAGCCGAGAATCGTGGCAGCCACAGCGCCCGTTTCGGCGAAATCGAACAACGCGGCGCCGCGCTCACCCCCAAAGGCCGGGCGCTTTACGACCGTTTGCTCAACGCTGCCCGGGATGAATTGAAAGACTTCCCCAATGAGGCCAATGCCGCACGTTACAACGCGCTGATGGCGCAGCACTTTGCAGAATTCCCTGACACCGTTGAGGGCATGCGCCAACAGGAACTGGCGTACTTTCGCTACTTCGTCACGGAAAAAGGGTTGGGAGCCGACGAGTTGAAATCGTGGTCGCTGGAAGATCTGCTCAGCGGCGGGTACTTGCGGGTTGAACCGTTGGTGTACGAAGATTTCCTGCCAGTCAGCGCTGCGGGGATTTTTCAGTCAAACCTGGGGGATGCGGCGCAAACCCACTATGGCGTGCAGTCGAACCGGCAAGTGTTCGAGAAGGCGCTGGGGCGATCGACGATTGATGAATTGGCGTTGTATGCCGAGACACAGCGGCGCTCGATCGAGGAATGTTTCGCAACGTCGAGCCTCGCTGTCTGAGGCGTGGCACGAACATGTAGCAGCTGGCGCAGCCTGCGTTCGGCTGCGCAGCAGTCGTAAAACCGGCAAACACGGTTTGTCTGGAAGACCACGGCGGCGGATACAACGACTGCTTCGCAGCCGAACGCAGGCTCCGCCAGCTGCTACACGTCAGACTTAGCGGAGCTTCGCCAACAGTTCTTGTGCCGCTGCTTCAGAGGAAGCCGGATTCTGACCGGTAATCAGCAAACCATCAGTGAGCACATAACTCGCCCAGTCAGCACCTTTGGAATAGACACCACCCTTCTCCTTAAGCATGTCCTCCACCAAAAACGGCACGACATTCGTCAGTTGCACAGCCTCCTCCTCAGAATTGGTAAACCCCGTCACGCGCTTGCCTTTGACCAGCGGCTGACCGTCCGCGCCCTTGACGTGACGCAACACACCCGGTGCGTGGCAGACGGCCGCGACCGGTTTGCCCGCCTGGGAAAACGCCTCGATCAGAGCAATCGAAATTTTGTCTTCGACCAAATCCCACAGCGGGCCATGGCCGCCCGGGTAGAAAATAGCGTCGTAATCTTCAGCTCTCGCGCTGCTCAGCAGAGCGGTGGACGCCAATGCGGACTGGGCGGCGGGGTCTTTGCGAAAGCGCTCGGTGGCTGCGGTTTGCGCGTCGGGCTCGTCGCTTTTTGGGTCCAGCGGTGGTTGACCACCCTTGGGCGAGGCCAGGGTCAACTGGGCGCCGGCGTCCTTAAAGGCGAAATACGGTGCGGCGAATTCCTCCAGCCAAAAGCCGGTTTTCTTACCCGTGTCCCCCAATTGATCGTGTGACGTTAGAACCATCAGGATTTTCATGTCGTTCTCCTTGAGTTCGCAGATGTTCATTCATCTCGGCGCTGAGTTTGACCTCCAGGCTGCAGCATTCGTTGCACCTGTCACCCTAGCGGTTCTGCTGCCGGTTTTCGGCAAATCAGACGATGGGTCACCGAATGATGGCTAACCGCCTTGATGCGCAAGAAGTTGCGCACTCAACGCTGCGAAAGCCCTTTCCGGGGCGCTGATCGCCCGGCCTGGCAGGCGCTCCAGCCAAGTGCGCAAGAAGTTGCGCAGTACTGCGCAACTTCTTGCGCACATTCACAGGCGATCACTGCCGAACATTCTTCGCGAGCGCTGAAAATCCTCCCAACCTACTGATTTATATAGTCTTAACCGTTTATGGCACGGTCCTTGATAACAGTCAGGCACCCACCGGGCGATACCGCCTCCCGGGCACCCTAACTTTTAGCAAGGAGCACATCCATGGCTACACCAGCGTACATGTCCGTCACTGGCGAAAAACAAGGTCTGATCACTGCCGGCGCCTTCACCGCCGACTCGGTTGGCAACACCTACCAGGAAGGTCACGAAGACCAGGTCATGGTTCAGGCTTTCAGCCACGACGTGATCATCCCGCGTGACCCGCAGTCCGGCCAACCGACCGGTCAGCGCGTCCACAAGCCAGTCGTGATCACCAAGGTATACGACAAGGCTTCGCCACTGCTGCAAGCAGCTCTGACCTCCGGCGAGCGCATGAGCGAAATCGTTATCCAGTGGTACCGCACCTCGGCTCAAGGTACCCAAGAGCACTACTACACCACCAAACTGGAAGACGCGATCATCGTCGCCATCAACAACAAAATGCACAACTGCCAGGATCCGTCGAACTCGCACTTCACTCACCTGGAAGAAGTGCAATTCACCTACCGCAAAATCACCTGGACCCACGAAGTATCCGGTACTTCGGGTTCCGATGACTGGCGTCAGCCGGTCGCCTAACTTAAGCCGACCGTCTCAAGCATCGGCCAGCTCTGCTGGTCGATGTTGTTTACGCCCTTCCAGAATTTTCGCGTCCGCAAGCTCCCTGCACGGGTGCCGGCGAGCGCCGCTGCACTGCACGAGGAACAAGGGATGTTCGCGCCGGCCAATCAAACTCACTTTGCCCTGACCATCGAAGGTCTTTCCAACGACTTCCAGGTGCTATCCCTGCAAGGTCGGGAAGCCATCAGCCAGCCTTTTGTGTTTGAGGTGGAGCTGGTCAGTGAACAGCCGTCCCTGGACCTCGAGACCCTGCTGCACAAACCGGCCTTTTTGCAGCTCTCGCCTGACGGCAGCGGCATCCATGGCCAGATCTATCGCGCCGCCCAGGGGGATTCCGGCAAACGCCTGACCCGCTACGCGGTGACCCTGCGCCCGCAACTGTCTTACCTGGCGCACCGCATCAACCAACGCATCTTCCAGAACCTCACGGTGCCGAAAATCATCGGCAGCGTCCTCGAAGAGCACGGCATCCAAAGCAACGCCTACGAATTCAAAGTCGGGGCGATTTATCCCGAGCGCATCTACTGCGTTCAATACGATGAATCGGACCTGCAGTTCATCCAGCGCCTGTGCGAGGAAGAAGGTATCCACTACCACTTCGAACACAGCGCCACGGCCCACAAACTGGTGTTCGGCGATGACCAGACGGTATTCCCGAAACTAGCGCCAGTGGCCTATCAGCAAGACTCCGGCATGGTCGCCAACGACCCGGTGATCAAGCGCTTCGACCTGCGCCTGGAAACCCGCACCAGCCGCACCACCCGCCGCGACTACGACTTCGAAAAACCGCGCCTGACCCTGGAAAGCGAAAACCGCGGCGACGCCCTGCCCGACCTCGAAGACTACGACTATCCCGGCCGCTTTATCGACCGCGAACGCGGCAAGCACCTGGCCAAACGCGCTCTGGAACGTCACCGCAGCGACTTCCAGCTCGCCGAAGGCAAAAGCGATCAGCCGTTGCTGGTCAGTGGCCACTTCCTGGCCCTGACCCATCACCCGAAAGCCAAATGGAACGACCTGTGGCTGCTCACCGAAATCCTCCACGAGGGCAAACAGCCGCAAGTGCTGGAAGAGTCGGTCACCAGCGACACCACCAACCTGAAAGACGATTTCCACCAGGGCTACCGCAACCGCTTCCAGGCCACCCCGTGGGACGTGCCGAACCGCCCACCGCTGACCCAGAAAAAGCCGCGCATCCTCGGCAGCCAAAGCGCCGTGGTCACCGGGCCAAAAGGTGAAGAAATCCACTGCGACCAATACGGTCGCGTCAAAGTGCAATTCCACTGGGACCGCGAAGGCCAGGCCGACGACAAGACCAGCTGCTGGCTGCGCGTCTCCTCCGCCTGGGCCGGCGCCCACTACGGTGGCATCGCCATCCCGCGCATCGGCATGGAAGTGCTCGTCACCTTCCTCGAAGGCGACCCCGACCAACCGCTGATCAGCGGCTGCCTGTACCACAAGGAAAACGTCGTCCCGTACGCCCTGCCGGCGAACAAAACCCGCAGCACCTTCAAAACCCTGAGCTCCCCCGGTGGCGGCGGTTACAACGAACTGCGCATCGAAGACAAAAAGGGCCAGGAACAAATCTTCCTGCACGCCCAGCGCGACTGGGACGAAAACGTCGAACACGACCAGAAAATCCGCGTCGGCAACGAACGCCACGACACCGTCGAGAAGAACAGCTACAGCGAATTCAAAGCCGAAGAACACCACACCGTCTACGCCGACCGCAAAGTCGAAACCCGCGCCAACGACCACCTCACCGTGGGCGTCAACCAGCACATCAAAGTCGGCACCGGCCAGTTCATCGAAGCCGGCCAGGAAATCCACCTGAGCAGCGGCATGAAAGTCGTGCTCGAAGCCGGCAGCGAACTGACCCTCAAGGGCGGCGGCAGCTTCATCAAGATTGATGGCAGCGGTGTGACGTTGAGCGGGCCGGTGATCAACATGAACTCCGGCGGGAGTCCGGGAAATGGGACGGGGGCGGCGCCATTGTTGCCGGGGCCGTTGAAGCAGGCGGATGCGGATAAGGCCGGCCAATTGTTGGTGCCCGCTCAGCGGCAAGCGTTGATGCAGAAGAAGCCAATCTGCGCGATCTGCGAGAAGGCCAAACTGGAGGCGCAAAATGCTTAAGTCAGATTGGCCGCTGGAAAATGGGTTGCCTCAAGGCCTGCCGTGGAATGGCACCGTCGGTTTGCTACTGGATGGCGTCAGCGTCGAGAAACTGCCTCAACACCTTTATCAATGGTCGGATAATCCGGTTTTCGAGCCACTCTACCTTGGCACCCCGTGGGCTGAACTGGGTGACGTTTCGCCGTGCCTTGTCCAGATAAACACCCAGAACAATCCCATTCTCGCGAAGTTTCTGGCTGAGCCCCGCCAGGAGTGGGGCTACCTGGTGTTCAGCGATCAACCCTGGGCACAAATGGTCGAGCACTTCCGCTGGCTGACCAGCGTCATGCACCCTCAGGGTGAAGAAGTCCTGCTGCGCGTCGCCGACCCTGCCGTGGCCCACGCATTGCTCAGCCACGCCGAGAGCATCAAGGACCCTACCCTGTTCGGCCCGTGCTCGCAGATGGTCACCGCCGACGCGGCTCTGGGCTGCTGGCACATCAACCAGCGACCGGGCAAAGCTCCCGAGCCCAACCACAGCAAACGCTACCGCTTGAGCGACGAACAACTCAGCCAACTGGACGAAGTGAATTTCCGCAGCATCGTCCTGCGCCTCGACCAACACATGCACGAATACTTTCCGTCCTATCAGGTACAAGCGACCCCTCTGCAACGCTGGGAACACCTGCATGCATTGGCTTCGACTTCATATGATCGAGGCTTCAACACCGAGCTAGACATCACCCTCTACGCCAACATTCACGGGTTTCTCGGTGAGCGAGCGCTGGAGGAGCATCCGGACCTGGATGCAATACTGAAGACCCCTTCGGAACAAACGCCCGCGCAGCGACTCGAACAGGTCGCTGATATTGCCCAGGAACGGGCTGAAACCCTGCTAAGGAGCCAAGGATGACAACGCCCACATCGACCGGCAAAAGCCCGAACAACGTTGCAAAAAGCCGGGACGACGGCAAGTGTGCCCTGAGCGGCTGCTCGCTGATGAAGGCCAAAATCCAGCTCATCCCTCTCCGTTATGGCCTGGTTGAACGACTCGACCCATCCAGTGCACTGGCCATGCCGTACAAAACCACCTCACGTCCTCTGGGAATTCGCTTGATCCGCGACGGCTGGCTCTACGTCATCGTCGACAAGAAACCTCAAGCCGTCATGCACGAATACCGAATCCAGAACGGCATCGTGACCCAACTGCTGTGGGAAAAATGCGAAATCACCGCCAACAAACGCGAAAGCAACGTGGGCGAAGCCGTGCTGGTCTTCCCGCGTTTGAGCAAGCTCTACGTCAACTACTCCGAAGTGCAATGGACCGCCGCCAAATGCGCGCAGGTCATCAAGCACAAATCCGAGCGTGAATACTTCATGCAGGCAGTGGACCTGACCAACACTGATCCGGAGAAAGGCGCGGCTAATCTGTTGACGCCAAGTCAGGCGGAAAAATGGATTGCGGAGGTTGCGGAGCAGCCGAGTAAAGAGCCGGCGGTTACGGGTGCCAAGCCTGAGGAAAGCCAGGACTATCTCTGGGAGCAAGCGTCGCACTTCAAGAAAACTCAGTTGGGCGCGCTCAAAAAGCAAGTCAAGGCAGAAAATGAGCGTGACCATCTGTACTTGGTCATACAGGATGACCTGGGCGTGCTGCGCGATCTCGCAGAGCATCAGGATTTGGTCACTGGCTGGATCAGTAACTGGAGTGACGCTGAAGCCAATCAAAAGAAGTATGTGTTTGGTTGCTACATCGAATCGTTGTACACCGTAACCGGCGAAACCATTCTGAATGCCGCCCAAGGCGACCCTCGTTTTGCCAAACTCAAGGACGAAACAAGCGAGGACCAGCGGCAATCGATCGTCGATTACGTCAACGTTAAAAATCAAACCCAATATTCCGGTGCAGGTACGCATCGTGGGGCTATTGCAGCTTCAAAGTCGCGAATGCGTACGAGTCTTGGACCTTTGCATTCCAAGTATGAAGACCTGATCGAGACCATCGAAGACAACGCGGATGACGCGCTCGACGGCGCGAAAATGGGACAACAGGGCATCAACGATCTGATCGATCGGCCCGCTATGGAAGCCTTCCTGAAACAGCAACGCGCTCAACTCAGTCGTTGGAACAAACGTCTAGATCTGATCAGTGACGATCGCGCGAATCTGATCAGTGAAGAACGCTTCCAACGCTCAGCCTGGTATTTCGACCCCAAATTTGGCGATCAACTCAACACAACTCTCGCTACTGAATACGCCTGTATGAGAGACATTTGCCGGACAGATAAAGCGACTGAAAAGCTTGCCGATCTGATGGAGAAACAGCCGGGTTTTACCGTACCTACCTTCTTCACATTGAGCTTGACTGATCAGAAGGACATGCACGCCAAGGTCACATCTTTCATCAAGTCCCTGCGCGATACCTATATGGTCAAGGACGACTACCAGGGTGCCCAGGCACTCAGCGGAAAATTTGGCAATTTGCTCACTCAGAATCTCGCAGCAGCAATGCAATTGAGTGAAAACGGCATTGTGCTCGGTCAGTTGCGCGACACGGCATATGAGCCGGCAAAGCAATTGCGCCTGGCAGGAGCGCTGGATGAGGCCATGCAAGCGCTACGTAGTGGCCAGCCGCTAGATCCAGCAAAAGTATTGCGCCGAATTCCTGGCTCGGCCTGGATAGATGTTCTGCGTGCCTTTGGTAAGGGGGGTATTACGTTGGAGTTTGCCTCTGCAAATCAAATTGCCGCGTTCAAAGCTGATATGGCCAAACTGACAGATCTGCGCCAGCAAATGACTTCGCTGAAAAAACAGATTCGGCAAACCCTGGCTGATGAACGTAAAGGCCGGTCACCTAAAGGCGGTTACAAAACCTTGGTATCTCGCCGCAAAGCCATTCAACAAACTGTCGCTCCACTTGAAGGGCGGGTAGCTCAGGCCATGAGTCCTGTTGGTGACGGACCGGGTAAGGCTGCCTTCAAGATCAAAGGGCTTAACAATGCTCAGGTGCTTGAGTTTGAGCGGATGGCCGATGACTATCGGCTCAAGCGTCCTTCCAAAGGAATAAGCAAGGCGGTTTTCGCATCAGCTGGAGGGGATTTGTTTTCTTCAGCTGCAGCGATTCTGCAAATTATCAGCTTTACAGCTGTTTATAGTGAATTTGCTAGAAAAAAAGAGGCGGATTTCTCCGATAAATTAGCTGTAGCAAATGCTCTTTTTTCAATGATTGGGGGGACTATTGCCGCTGCCCAAGGAATTGCCATTACCGGCCTTTCTGTCGCAATTGAAAACTATGCGAGTGCTGCAGCTAAAATCGGATTAGCCGCCAAGTTAGGCAAAATTACAGGCGTATTGGGGCCGTTTTCATACCTTTTTGGCGCTATTGCCGCAGGCACCGGTTTGTACGGTGAAAAAGGGTCTGCTGCTAGGTGGACCGAAGCTTTACGGTCAGGCGATGGCGCCAAGCTAGCTGGGGCTAGCATGACGCTAGCTGGAGACTCCGGCCAACTAGTTGTCAATGGCTGGGCGACCGCACGAACAGTTCAATATACGTTTGAAGCTATGACGAATGTAAGCCAGGCGCGCGCTCTTGCGTGGGTTACGGCTGGTGGTAAGTTGCTCAGCGTCGCCGCACGGGCCAACCTGATTGGCCTAGTCCTGACAGGACTCCAATTGGGTGGTGAATGGCTATACAACCGTAATAACAAGACCGAACTGGATAAATGGTTGCTTAAAGGTCCTTGGGGCAAGCAGAGCGCAAACCGAAGTCTTGCGGAGGAGCGTTTGATGCTAGCAAATATTACTGCCGCTCCGCAGATAGCCCTACAACAAATAAACAGCAAGCCCATGGCCGTCTTGAGCGTGCCGGGGATGACAGCCAATGATCTGGAGGATGTCAGTCTCGGCCTCAGTGCTTACTGGCTAACTAACCATCAGCGCAATGACTGGGAAGCGTGGAGCGAACCGTTGCTGTATCAACTCAATCTGCTAGGTGCCCCGGGCGAACCTCTCAAGCTTGGCTTGGAAATATTCCAACACGAAGCTAACGCCCAGCATGGCCTTGCCGTCGTTTTACGCTACCACCCCGTAGCCGGTGATAAATCTTTCCGAGAGAAGCGATTCGAAACCACGACCCTAAACGCGCAGAATGGCAAGCTGCTTCAATCAGTATCTGTGTTAAGAACGCGTACCACGGATGCCCCTTGGTTGCTAGTAACTAGCGACTCCCTGTAGTTGCCTAACCCGCCTACATTTTTTCGGTTGAATTGCATGCCATCCAAACCTGAACAGCAAGTCGAACTTGACCTCAAAAATCACCGCCCCACGGCGGGTGAAACACGTCGTTTTGCCACAGGTGAAGCATTATTCTTGTCACCGTTGCCAGTTCCTACCGGGCAAATCCCAATGGATCTCGGCGGAAGTTTTGTTGAAGTCAACGACACCTACCTGGACCTGGGTAGCAGCAATCTCACCAAGTCTTTCCAAGCACGATTAGCTGTGTCACTCCCTACAGTCGTAGTTATCGTTTGTCTATTTGTTCTCCCAACCTTGATGGGCTTCGCAGCATTCATAAATCCATTCGGCAGAAGCTTTTGGTTTTACTTCAACGATTTTTTTGAGTTCGGAATATCACTAGCGCTCTGGTGTGGAGGGGGAGCAGCGCTGATCGGCCTGTACGCGATTATCAGCACCACAAGAAGCAAAGCCCGCGCCCGCCCCATCCGATTTAACCGTCAACGCCGTGAGGTCTGTTACTTCCCGAATGGCTCCGACGAACCCGTGATCCAGCCTTGGGAAGACACGGTTGCGTGGATCTCAGTCAGCACCGGATTCACCGGAGTAGGCGTAATCAGTAGCTACACCTTTGGCATGGCCATAGATAATCCCGAGGCCGATACGGTGCACTTTCTTACACAGGAGGTCATGACTCCTTTTCATGGACTAGGCAAATGGGAAGCCATACGTGTCTACATGGAAAAAGGACCGGAGTTTTGCCCTGGTAAAGCACCCTACGAGGGTCGCCACACTTTCGATCAAGAACGACAGGACATGCACGAGGAATACCAGCACAACGAACGTTCCGCTTTAGGAGTTGGTTGGTGGTACCTGACACACCTGATCACTTGGTGGCGTTTTCCGTACTGGGTAGCGGAATGGGACCACCGTTTCAGCATGAAATCTCTACCTGAATCCATTGCTGAGTGGTCCAAACCTTTACCCTCGGAACAATGGGCCAAACCAAGCGCCGCTCTGAAAGAGCAAAGCATGAAGATCGAAAAAGCCTTTACTCAGGGACAGGATTTCATGACGTACTTTAAGGCCAACCTAAACGAAACCAAGGCAGAAGAATCAACAAATGATTGAATGGAACTGATCAGCCGTGTCCACGATACGTGAATACAGTCGACTACCCCGTGCGGGAGACTTTGTGGAAAAAAGGGGAGTGATTTATTTTTTTGTCGGAAGTGATCGCGTTTCGAGCGCAAAAAGCAGATGCACCTTGGGTCATAGTATCAAGCGACATTTTAAGCCTTGCGGAAACCGCTGCCACCACTGGTAAAATTTGATGTTCTCCAAGAGCAAACACAATGATCTCGACATAAATAGCCAGCGTCCAAAAGCTGGAGCCAAGAGGGTAATGCCCACGGGAGAGGCACTTTTTCTTTCGCCACTGCCAGTCCCCACAGGTCAATTGTCGGTGGATTTAGGCGGAAAATTTATCGAAGTCAATGACACCTATCTTGACATCGGAACCAGTAATTCCGGAAAAGCGTTTCAAGCGCGAATCATGATAGCCAACACCATGTTCATTGCATTTTTCTTTTTTATATTTGCGCCGTTTATAGCGGGTACAACAGCGTGGGGAAACCCCTACGGAGTGACCTTCTGGTCTAGAGCAGAAGTCGTATTTGATTATGTTTTTTTATCTAGCACTTGGATTAACAGGAGCCACCGCTTTAATTGCGATTTACGTAGTAGCGGGCACAACCCTTAAAAAATCCAAAACAAGGCCAGTTCGATTTAATCGTCAACGACGTGAAGTTTGCTACTTTCCTGAAAAATCAGACACACCGATAACTCGTCCTTGGGAAGAAACAATAGCCTGGCTATCAGCAGGAACAGGCACAACCGGGGTTGGAGTCCTTAAAACCTTTACCCTTGGAATCGCCATAGAAGATAAAGCCAATGGAATAGCCTACTACCTTAACGATACTTTTCCGTCTCCGTTTCATGGGCTAGGACAGTGGGAGGCCATACGAAGCTACATGGAAAATGGCGTTGAGCATTGCCCGGCAAAAGCAGTCCATGAAGGCCGACATACTTTCGAAAAAGAACGCGCCGGCATGCAAGAAGAAGTCGATGCAGGGGAAAGAAGTTTAATTGGAAAATATTGGTGGGTGCTCACACACATTGTTTCTTGGTGGAAGATCCCGTACTGGATAGCAGAGTGGGATCATAAATACAGTATGAAGGCTATGCCGGAAAGTATTACTGAATGGTCTACGCCGCTGCCAGCCGAACATTGGTCGAAACCTAGTTTAGAACTAAAAGAACAAAGTTTGAAAATTCAAAAAGCTTTCTCCAACGGGCAAGACTTCATGTCGTACTTCAAAGCAAACGTTTCAATGTGAAATTTACAGAACCAAAATAGGGGACAGATTTGAATGGCACTTACTTAACATGTTTTGCGTGCCCATTTTTCCTGACATCTGCCCTTGCTGACCGACGCGGTTTGGTCAGTAAGGGGTAGGCTTGAGGTCTTCGTTTTATGGCTCGCGGCTCGATACGACCAGGCCGATTCCCGACGCGCCTCTGAGCAATCAACATCAATAAATTCGACAGGCCATCCTCGTCTTCGGGGCTGCCATATTGTCGCAAAGCCAGCCATAGCTGAAGGCTGTGTTTGAAGCTCAGTTCGCGAGGCAAGCAATCCGCTAACAGAGCCGATTGCGCCATGAGCATTCGGATCAGATTGTGTGCCAACAGATAGACCCATAACTCCTTGACTGCCATGCCTGGGGTTTTGCAGCTTAACTTTCCAAGTCCTAGCGTAGCTTTGAGATTGCGCAGATCCAACTCGACATGCCATCGACCCTTGTACAGCGATTTGAGAGCTGTTTTGGGTGTCTGCTTCGGGCAATGCAACGTGGTGACCAAAGTCTTTCCACCCGCCTTCAGCTCTCGCACTGTCAGTCTTTCAGGCGCCTGTTCGTAATGCGTTTGACTCATCCACGGCGGTCTTCTTGCAGGCTTTTTCAATTCGATCAGGTGATCTTCCGAACCCAGACTTTGCCCTAGGCGAAAGTCCGTGCTGCGCCGTCGAGCACCGTATTGTTCGAACACGCCATCGACACCTCTTCGTTGCAACTCACACAGCAAGAAGTAGGTAGCGTAGTAAGCGTCGCCCAATAAAATGTCGCCTGTTTTCAGCGTGTCGAGCATTGATCTGAGCAGCGTTTGCTCATCGCCGCCTTTGCCTCGGAAGCGCCCAAGGGCGGCATCCAAGACGGCGCCGCTGGAAAGGCAAACGATGCCAACCACGCGACACAGGGGAAAACCAAGACCGACTTTCTGGCCGCGTGACTGCGGATAGGCACCCTGATTGGCCGCAGTGTCGGGCATGCTGACCGTCGTGCCGTCCACCAACCGTACAGGCCGTCCCATCCAGCGCCACGACGAGGGTGCGTTATCACTTATCGAAGCACCGGTGTGCCTGACCAGCGTAGAAACCATTTCCACAGGTAGGCGTTTTCTGGCTTTGCAGTAGGCGCCCGTGCGAGTGCTACTGGGCTTCATGCCGCCACATGACCGTTTAATCGACAAGTCGTTGACGGCGTTCTGGCAGGAACGGTCGGCACTCATTGCTTGAGCCAGAAACATGGACAGCGTTTCAGTCGGCGGAAACAGACGCTCCCGATATTCCGGCAGTGCAGACTCGACGCGCTGTAAGAGCTCGGGAGACGTGAGGAGATTGAAAAACGCATAGGCATCACAGTCCGAAGCGTGTCGATGAAAACGTTGCTGTTGATGCTGGAGAATTTCACGTCTACGATTCATTTGGGGCTGTGTCCTTGGTTCGTCGGGGTGTGTTCGCAACTATCACCGTAGACCAAGACCAGCCCTTCTTCATTTTTTGCTTTCAGCTCAAGTGGTTAGCAGCTAAGTAAGTGCCATTCAGATCTGTCACCTTTTACGATTATCCAAACGTATCGTACGAGTCGGACGAAAACACTTAAAAACAGGGATGCTGGAGACTCCGAATTTTACACTTGGAGAAAACCATCAGAACCATGTTCCTCCGTGTAAATTCTAATATTTTTCACCCAAACCGCTACGGACAGAAACGCCCATGAAACCGTTGTATTTAAGCTCGCTCCTGCTTCTGATTACGGGCTGCTCCCCGATTCCGCAATACGAAATCCCTGCCAATGCCCCCCAAGCGCAAATTCGCAGTGAAATGGACGCAATGACCAACCGTCGCAACTACCTGACCCTTAGCGCAGCGCCGACCATGGCCTGCAAATACGGCAGGTCGGTACCCGTGACACCCGCTCGGGAACTATTCTCGGTCAGCGGTGGGCACCCATCGAAACCCGAAGGTTTTCGAGCCATTGAAGCGGGCAAACCGATCCACCTGATGCTGGAGGGCGGGGCCAGCGGCAACCGCAGATGCACAGTGAATTTCGTCAGTGAGTTCATGCCGGGCGCCCGCTATGTGATCAAGGGCGGCATCGCCGAAGGCCCCAATGTCATGAGCGGCTGCCAGCTCAACATCGTTGATCTGGATTCCGGAGCTCGACTCTTTCAGGCTAAGCAATCACCAGCCAAAGGCTGTGCACTGGATCGGTTATCACTGCCGACGCCTTGAGCGCGCTGGCCGATTGAGCGCTGTCATCTATTCCGTTACTGTTGTTCATTGGCGCTGGAAATATACAAATATGGCGAGAAAACCTGAAACAACTTGGGAGATGCTGAATGAGGCCATGTCCCATTTCCAGGAGCACATTCGCAACAAGAAGTTAACCTGGGAGCTTTCGCTGGTCGACCTCCTGCACGTAAGCAACTTCAAGGGTGGAAATGCTTCTATAACAGAGCCGATGGCAACGCTGCCCGCGAAGCTGAAATACTACGAAATTGCTCTAAAGGACATCGAAACAACATTTAAGAAAAAGCCTATGAATAATCTGACAGAAGAGGAGCTGACTCAACTGACTGGTCGCTGCACAGACTTCCTCGCTTTGACAACAAAACCGAAAAGTAAAATCCGAGGTCTGGGGCCGTCTTACGCTTCAGCGCTATTGGCAGCGCACTTCATAGATCTCATCCCCGTTCTGGACCGTCGGGCCCTCAACGGCGCCGGCATCAGCGTTAAAACGTATAGCAACCACCAGGTCAAGGACATCGCTAACCACTACGCCGAACTAATCAAGGCGTTTAGAGCGGCGCTGCGACTGACGCCAGAAATGACGTTGAGAGAGTTGGATAAACAATGGTTCAGTAAAAGCCTCTGAGATGTATGAACGGGAGAAGCGGCCACCCGCCGCTTCTATCATCAGGTATCAGAAGTTAGCTGGCGTATTCGCACTAATAATCTCCGCCTCATCCGCCCCAATATTCCGAAACCGATGCGGTAGCGTCGTCGGAAAGTAATACCCATCCCCAGCATTCAGCACACTAATCTGCCCATCAACCGTCAACTCAACCGTCCCCCGCGTAACCAGCCCACACTCCTCCCCTTCCGAATGCACAATCGGCTCTTCCCCCGAGCTCGCCCCAGGCGCGTACTGCTCGCGCAAAAGCCGCATCTGCCGACTCGGCACCGAAGCGCCAATCAACAGCAACCGCAAGCCATGACGCCCAAGATCCGGCTGCTCATTGGCGCGGAACACGTATTGATGCTCACGCGGCGGCTGATCAAAGGTAAAGAAGTCCGCCAAAGACATAGGAATGCCTTCGAGCAGTTTTTTGAGGGAGCTGACGGAGGGACTGACGCGATTTTGTTCGATCAGGGAGATGGTGGCATTGGTGACGCCGCTACGCCGGGCCAGCTCGCGCTGGGAGAGTTTGTAGCTTTCGCGTACTAATTTGAGTCGTGAGCCCGTGTCCATGACAGCCTTATGCGAGGAATACTTAAGGGTTATGGGGGTGGATGGCGGGCGACTTTTGGCCGCGAAAACACCGCTTCCCTGTCCCGGAAATTTGAAAGGCGGGTATTAAATCACGTTTGGTGGTGTTGCTCAGCAGGTTCGATAAGTGGTTGGGTAAAAAGGTTGTTTCGGCCTGAAGTTGGGTTGTTTGGCTGTGTGAACTGTGGATGCGGTTACTGGGTGTCAGGTGGGATTGTTAGTGACTGGTATGGCCTCATCGCGAGCAGGCTCGCTCCCACAGTTTGGTTCTGGTCGTATACAAATTTTGTGTATGCCATAGATCTCTTGTGGGAGCGGGCTTGCTCGCGAAGGCGATGTGTCAGCTACATCATTGTTGGATGTTAAGCCGCCTTCGCGAGCAAGCCCGCTCCCCCAGGGATTGTGTCGCTTAGATGCCGAAACGGTCACGCAGTGCGTAGTACGCGGCGCCCATGGCGGTGAGTGGGGCCTGGAAGGTGCGGCCGCCGATCATGGGCATGTGCGGGAGCGAAGCGAAGGCGTCGAAGCGTTCGGCGTCGCCGCGGATCATTTCCGAGATCAGTTTGCCGGCCAGGTGCGAGCAGGTGACGCCGTGGCCGCTGTAGCCTTGCATGTAGTAGGCGTTTTTCTCGATGCGGCCGAATTGCGGCATGCGCGACATGGTCAGCAGGAAGTTGCCGGTCCAGCGGTAGTCGATTTTTACGTCCTTCAGTTGCGGGAAGGTCTTGAGGATTTTCGGCTTGATCAGCTGTTCGATGTCGTCCGGTTCGCGGGCGCCGTAGACCACGCCGCCGCCGTACAGCAAGCGGTTGTCGGCGGTGAGGCGGTAGTAGTCGAGCAGGTAGTTGCAGTCTTCGACGCAGTAGTTGTTTTTGATCAGGCTGCGCGCAACCTTTTCGGACAACGGTTCGGTGACGACGATTTGCGAACCGCACGGCATGCTTTTGCGCGTGACGCGGTTGTCGAGGTCTTGCGGCAGGTAGGCGTTGCCGGCAATCAGCAGGTATTTGGCGCGGACTACGCCTTTGGCGGTGCGTACGGTGATCGGTTCGCCGTAAGTGATTTCCACCGCCGCCGATTGTTCGTAGATTTTGCCGCCCAGGCCGATGATGGCCGAGGCTTCCCCGAGGGCCAGGTTCAGGGGGTGGATGTGGCCGCCCTGCATGTCGAGCAGGCCGCCGACGTAGTTGTCGCAACCGACTTCGCGCTTGATTTCCGCCGCGTCGAGCATTTTCAGGTTCTTGTTGCCGTAGCGCTCCCAGTTGCTTTTCTGCTCGGCCAGGCCTTTGAGTTGCTTTTTGTTCAGCGCGGCGAAGATGCCGCCCGGCTTGTAGTCGCACTGGATGTCGTAGTGCTGTATGCGCTGACGGATGATGTCGGCGCCTTCGAAAATCATGCTGCCAAGGACTTCGGCGGTTTTGTCGCCGTAGCGTTCTTCGATGACATCGACGTCGCGGCTGTAGGAGTTGACCAGTTGGCCGCCGTTGCGACCGCTGGCGCCGAAACCGACTTTGGCGGCTTCGAGCACGGTCACGCTGTAGCCGGCTTCGGCGAGGAACAGGGCCGAGGACAAACCGGTGTAGCCGGCGCCGATCACGCAGACGTCGCAGTCCACCGCTTGTTCCAGGACAGGGAAGTCGCCGGTGAAGTTGCGGGTGGCGGCGTAGTAGCTGTTTACATGTGTTGTTGTTTTCATACGTTTCTCCGATGGCCGCTGGCACGTGCCGGCGACCGCCGTTGTAGAGGTGTTAGAGCTTGATCCAGGTCGCTTTGAGTTCGGTGTATTTGTCGAACGCATGCAGCGATTTGTCCCGACCGTTACCCGACTGCTTGTACCCGCCGAACGGCGCGGTCATGTCGCCGCCGTCGTACTGGTTGACCCAGACGCTGCCGGCGCGCAAGCCGCGCGCGAAGGTGTGGGCCTTGCTCAGGTTGCTGGTCCACACGCCAGCGGCCAGGCCAAAGATGCTGTCGTTGGCAATCGCCAGCGCTTCTTCTTCGGTGTCGAAGGTGATCAGCGACAGCACCGGGCCGAAGATTTCTTCGCGGGCGATGGTCATGGCGTTGGTCACGCCGTCGAAAATCGCCGGTTCCACGTACAGGCCACCGGTGTCTTCGAGGGTGCGGCTGCCGCCGGCAATCAGTTGCGCGCCCTGGTCTTTGCCGACCTGGATGTAGCGCAGCACGTTGTCCAGTTGACGCTGATCGACGACCGCGCCGACGGTGGTTTCTGCATCGAGGGCGTGACCCGGTTTCCAAGCTTGCAGTGCTTCCACCAGCAGCGGGATGAACTGCTCGCGAATCGAGCGTTCCACCAGCAAGCGCGAACCGGCGGTGCAGACTTCGCCCTGGTTGAAGGCAATCGCACCGGCCGCCGCTTGTGCTGCCGCGCGCAGATCCGGCGCGTCGGCGAACACCACGTTCGGGCTCTTGCCGCCGGCTTCGAGCCAGACGCGTTTCATGTTGCTTTGGCCGGAATAGATCAGCAGTTGCTTGGCAATCGCGGTCGAGCCGGTGAAGGCCAGCACGTCGACGTCCATGTGCAGCGCCAGCGCCTTGCCGACGGTGTGACCGTAGCCCGGCAGGACGTTGAACACGCCTTTCGGGATTCCCGCTTCCAGCGCCAGTTGGGCGATGCGGATGGCCGTGAGTGGCGACTTTTCCGAAGGCTTGAGGATGAACGAGTTGCCGGCCGCGAGGGCTGGGGCGAACTTCCAGCTGGCCATGATCAGCGGGAAGTTCCACGGCACGATGGCGGCGACCACACCGGCAGGTTCGCGGGTGATGAGGCCGAGTTGGTCGTGCGGCGTGGCGGCGACTTCGTCGTAGATCTTGTCGATGGCTTCGGCGCTCCAGCGGATCGCGTTGGCGGTCGCTGGAATGTCGATGTTCATCGAGTCGCTGATCGGCTTGCCCATGTCGAGGGTTTCGAGCAGGGCGAGTTCTTCCTGGTTGGCCAGGATGAGATCGGCGAAGCGAATCAAAATGCGTTTGCGTTCTGCGGGCGCCAACCGCGCCCAGATGCCGGATTCGAAGGTGCGGCGTGCGACGGCGACTGCCGCATTGGCGTCGGCTTCGTCGGTGCTGGCGACGTTGGCCAGGAAGCGACCGTCGACCGGGCTCATGCATTCAAAGGTGTCGCCGCTGAGTGCCGGGCAGTATTGGCCGTCGATGAATGCGCGGCCTTCGATGGTTAGGGACTGGAAGCGTTGCTCCCAGTCGCTGCGAGTGTTTGTCATGGTTGTGACTCGACGCAGAGGAATAAGTAGTGGGACTGCAATCCCCTGTGGGAGCGAGCCTGCTCGCGAAAGCGGTGCGTCAGACAACATCAATGTTGACTGTGCCGCCGCCTTCGCGAGCAGGCTCGCTCCCACAGTTGATCGGGTTTTCAGCCTGGATCCGGTGTTACCCATCAAACCGTATGCAGGTACCAGTTGTACTCAAGGTCGGAGATGGAGTTCTCGAACTCGGCCAGCTCGCTTTCCTTGCACGCCACGAACACGTCGATGTACAGCGGGTCGATGTAGCGCGACATGACTTCGCTGTCGGCTAGCTCGCGCAGTGCATCGCGCAGGTTGTTCGGCAGGCTCTGCTCGTTCTGCTCGTAGCTGTTGCCTTCAACCGGTGCGCCCGGCTCGATTTCGTTGGTCAGGCCGTGGTGAATACCGGCCAGTACCGACGCCATCAGCAAGTACGGGTTGGCATCAGCGCCCGCCACGCGGTGTTCGATACGCACGGAGTCCGACGAACCGGTCGGCACACGCACTGCCACGGTACGGTTGTCGATGCCCCAGCTCGGCGAGTTCGGCACATAGAACTGCGCGCCAAAACGACGGTACGAGTTGACGTTCGGGCAGAGGAACGCCATCTGCGCCGGCAGGGTCTCGAGCACACCGCCGATCGCGTGTCGCAGCGCGGCGTTCTGCTCGGGATCCTCGCTGGCAAAGATGTTGTTGCCTTCTTTGTCGAGAATCGAAATGTGCACGTGCAAGCCATTGCCCGCCTGGCCCGGATACGGCTTGGCCATAAACGTGGTGTCCATCTCGTGGTCGTAGGCGATGTTCTTCACCAGACGCTTGAGCAACACCGCGTAGTCGCAGGCCTTGATCGGGTCGTTGACGTGATGCAGGTTCACTTCGAACTGCGCCGGGGCGCTTTCCTTGACGATGGCGTCAGCAGGGATGCCCTGCTCTTTCGCGCCTTCAAGGATGTCTTGCAGGCAATCGACGTATTCGTCGAGGTCGTCGATCAAATACACCTGAGTCGACATCGGACGCTTGCCGGACACCGGCGAGCGTGGCGATTGCGGACGACCGTTCACGTTGTCCTGGTCGATCAGATAGAACTCGAGTTCGAACGCGGCGCAGATGGTCAGGCCCATGTCATCGAACTTACTCACGACCTGACGCAGTACTTCGCGAGGGTCAGCAAAGAACGGCTGGCCTTCGAGTTCGTGCATGGTCATTAACAGTTGCGCGGTCGGGCGCTTCTGCCAGGGCTCGATGCTGAGCGTATCAGGGATGGGGAAGCAGATTCGGTCTGAGTCGCCGATGTCCAGACCCAGGCCGGTGCTTTCCACCGTAGAACCGTTGATGTCCAGAGCGAACAGAGACGCCGGGAGGTTAATGCCTTTTTCGTAAACCTTATGAAGACTGGTGCGCTCGATGCGCTTGCCGCGCACCACACCGTTCATATCCGCAATCAGAAGGTCGACGTACAAAACCTCAGGATATTTCTTAAGGAATGCGTTTGCTTCGTTGAGTTGAACGGTACGCAGAGGGACCGACATGATGCACCTATTAGCTGTTAATTATTATGTTCACTACCTTGTTGCGAGCCCAGTCAACCCGAACGGCAAAGTGAAGTCAATAGCGAACACTTGACCTCTCCACCTTTATTTTCTGGCCTTTCTTGGGCACGAGAGTGCCAAATCAGTCTTGCGCACCGTGTAAACCCTGAAGATCGGACGTGCGGCGTTTAGAATTTTTTACATGAGAGTTGTTAATTAAAATCAACAAGGCTAAGCTCCGGAAAAGCTCGTTCAAGTGTGAAACTTCGAGGTGATAAAAATGGCACTCAAGCCATTGATCGGTGTTACTGCGTGCGTCAAACAGATTGGCCTGCACCCCTACCATGTCAGCGGCGACAAGTACTTGCGTGCTGTCAGCGTCGCGGCTTTGGGGCTGCCGGTCGTCATTCCTTCTTTAGGCGATCTGACCGAAATCGATGACCTGCTCGCGCAGCTCGACGGTCTGCTGCTGACCGGCTCCCCCTCGAATGTGGAACCCTTCCACTATCAAGGTCCCGACAGCGCCCCCGGCACGGATCACGATCCGCAACGGGACGCCACCACCCTTCCCTTATTGCGTGCGGCCATTGCGGCGGGCGTGCCGGTGCTTGGCATCTGCCGGGGCTTTCAGGAAATGAACGTGGCGTTCGGGGGCAGCCTGCATCAGAAGGTCCACGAACTCCCGGGCATGCTTGATCACCGGGAAGCGAATCATCCGGATTTGGCGGTGCAATACGCACCGGCTCACGCGGTCAACGTGCAACCGGGCGGTGTGTTCGAGGCGCTGGATTTGCCTCAGGTGTTCCAGGTCAATTCGATTCACAGCCAGGGCATCGACCAACTGGCGCCCGGCCTGCGTGCGGAAGCGATTGCGCCGGACGGTTTGATCGAGGCGATTTCGGTTGAACACAGCCCGACCTTCGCCGTTGGCGTGCAGTGGCACCCGGAATGGCAGGTTCTGTCGAATCCTCTTTATTTGAGTATTTTCCAGGCGTTTGGCGATGCGTGCCGGCGACGGGCCGCGCTACGTAATAAGCGCTGACTTCAAACACGACTAAATCAATTACTGCCCCCGTGAGGCTGGCGGATACGCCTTTGCGCGCCAGTCCCTCACGACAACAACAAACGCGATAACAACAAGTACCACCAGGCAGCCAGGACGGCGGCGCCGAATAAGCCCGAGCGGTCAGCAAGCGCAATCCCCTGTAGGAGCGAAGCTTGCTCGCGAAGGCGGTGTATCAGACAACGATGATGTCGACTGACACGCCGTCTTCGCGAGCAAGCTTCGCTCCTACAGGGGTCATCGCCAACCGGTAACACCGGCTCGGGCTTGCAATCAACTATTAAGTCAGGCCGCGTTGGCCCGACGACTGAAACCTGTTGGGAGTTTCACATGGCAAACGCCTCCAGCATCTACAGGAAGGCTCTTGAAGGTCACCAGTCACCGAAAAAGGTGCTGGTGAAAGTCGACCGCGTCACCAAGAAATTCGACGAAACCACCGCGGTGGACGATGTCTCGCTTGAGATCCATCAAGGGGAAATCTTCGCCCTGCTCGGTGGTTCCGGCTCCGGTAAATCGACCCTGCTGCGCATGCTCGCAGGTTTCGAGCGCCCGACCGAAGGGCGGATTCTGCTCGACGGTGTCGACATCACCGACATGCCGCCGTACGAACGGCCGATCAACATGATGTTCCAGTCCTACGCCTTGTTCCCGCACATGACGGTGGCGCAGAACATCGCCTTCGGCCTGAAGCAGGATCGGCTGTCCAACAGCGAAATCGACGCCCGCGTTGAAGAGATGCTGCGACTGGTGCACATGACCCAATATGCCAAGCGCAAACCGCATCAACTGTCCGGTGGTCAGCGTCAGCGCGTGGCCCTGGCTCGCTCCCTGGCCAAGCGTCCGAAGCTGTTGCTGCTCGACGAACCGATGGGTGCGCTGGATAAAAAGCTGCGTTCGCAGATGCAACTGGAATTGGTTGAGATCATCGAGCGCGTCGGCGTGACCTGCGTGATGGTGACCCACGATCAGGAAGAGGCCATGACCATGGCCCAACGCATCGCGATCATGCACCTGGGCTGGATCGCGCAGATCGGCAGCCCGGTGGATATTTATGAGGCGCCGGTCAGCCGCATGGTTTGCGAATTCATCGGCAACGTGAACGCCTTCGAAGGCACGGTTGTGGAAGACCTTGAGGGTCACGCAATCATTCACAGCCCGGATCTGGAGCAAAAGATTTACGTCGGTCACGGCGTCAGCACCTCGGTGCAGGACAAGTCGATTACTTACGCGATCCGCCCGGAAAAACTGCTGGTCAGCACGACCAAACCCGATACCCGCTACAACTGGTCCGAAGGCAAAGTGCATGACATCGCCTACCTCGGCGGTCACTCGGTGTTCTACGTGGAATTGCCTGGTGGCAAGGTCGTGCAGTCGTTCATGGCCAACGCCGAACGCCGTGGCGCACGTCCGACCTGGGACGACAAGGTCTACGTGTGGTGGGAAGACGACAGCGGCGTGGTACTGCGCTCATGAAAACACTCAATCAGCAGTTCATGCGGCTGATGCCGAGTGGTCGAAAGCTCGTCATCGGGATTCCTTTCCTGTGGCTGTGCCTGTTTTTCCTGTTGCCGTTCTTCCTGGTGATGAAGATCAGCTTCTCGGAAGCGGCGCTGGCCATTCCTCCTTACTCAGAGATCTACACCTTCGCCGAGCAGAAATTTCAGCTATTGCTCAACATCGGCAACTACTCGCTGCTGACCCAAGATGAGTTGTACATCTCGGCCTACTTCGGCTCGTTGAAGGTCGCGTTTTTAAGCACGCTGATGTGCCTGGTGATCGGTTTTCCGATGGCCTACGCGATCACCAAGACCAACAAGGAAACGCAAAACGTTCTGCTGTTGCTGATCATGATGCCGACCTGGACGGCGATCCTGATCCGTGTTTATGCGTGGATGGGCATTCTCAGCAACAACGGTTTGCTCAACGGATTTCTGATGTGGACCGGGCTGACCTCGCACCCGATCGAGATCCTCAACACCAACACGGCCGTCTACATTGGGGTGGTTTACGCCTACCTGCCGTTCATGGTGTTGCCGCTGTACGCCAACCTGGTCAAGCACGATCATAGTCTGCTGGAAGCCGCGTCGGACCTGGGGTCGAGCAACTTCAACAACTTCTGGAAAATCACCGTGCCGCTGGCCAAGAACGGGATCATCGCTGGCTGCATGCTGGTGTTCATTCCGGTGGTCGGTGAGTTCGTGATTCCGGAACTGCTGGGCGGACCGGAGACCCTGATGATCGGTCGCGTGCTGTGGCAAGAGTTCTTCAATAACCGCGACTGGCCGGTGGCGTCTGCCCTGGCGGTGGTGATGCTGTTGATCCTGATTGTGCCGATTCTGCTGTTCAACCGCAGTCAGGCCAAAGAGATGGAGGCACGGGGATGAAACGCTTCGGATTTTCAAAGTTCATGCTGATTTTCGGCCTGTCGTTTATCTACCTGCCGATGTTGATTCTGGTGATCTACTCGTTCAACGCCTCGAAACTGGTAACCGTATGGGGCGGCTGGTCGTTCAAGTGGTACGCCGGCCTGCTCGATAACTCGCAACTGATGGGTTCGGTGGTGCGCTCGCTGGAAATCGCCTGCTACACCGCGATTGCTGCGGTAGCGCTGGGGACGTTGGCGGCGTTTGTGCTGACTCGCGTCACGCGCTTCAAGGGCCGCACGTTGTTCGGTGGTTTGGTCACCGCGCCATTGGTGATGCCCGAAGTGATCACCGGTCTGTCGCTGTTGCTGCTGTTCGTGGCCATGGCGCAGTTGATCGGCTGGCCGCAGGAACGTGGCATCGTCACCATCTGGATCGCCCACACCACCTTCTGTGCGGCGTATGTGGCGGTGGTGGTCTCGGCGCGTTTGCGTGAGCTGGACCTGTCCATCGAAGAAGCGGCCATGGACCTCGGGGCGAAGCCGTTCAAGGTGTTTTTCCTGATCACCATTCCGATGATCGCGCCGTCACTGGCGGCCGGCGGCATGATGTCGTTTGCCCTGTCGCTGGATGACCTGGTGCTGGCGAGTTTCGTGTCCGGCCCGGGTTCAACAACCCTGCCGATGGAAGTGTTCTCGGCGGTGCGTCTGGGCGTGAAGCCTGAGATCAATGCCGTGGCCAGCCTGATTCTGCTCGCCGTATCGATCGTGACCTTCATGGTCTGGTACTTCAGCCGTCGCGCCGAAGCGACCCGTAAACGTGCGATCCAGGAAGCGATGGACCAGACCGCCAGCGAATCCTGGCAGCAACCTAAAAAGCAAATGGTAAAAGCGACGGCCTAGTGCCGTCGTTATTCACTGCATTGCGTCAACGATAAAAGCTCTTTAGTAGAAAGAATGGAGTTGTACCGATGAAAATGTTTGGCAGGACTCTGCTGACACTGTCCTTATTGGGCGCGATTGCCACCGGCGCCCAGGCCAATGACAAGGTACTGCGCGTCTACAACTGGTCGGATTACATCGCCCCGGACACCGTCAAGAAGTTCGAAGACGAGACCGGCATACGCGTGACCTACGATGTGTTCGATAGCAATGAAACCCTTGAGGCACGGCTGCTCGCCGGTAAATCCGGCTACGACATCGTCGTGCCGTCCAACAGTTTCCTGGCCAAGCAGATCAAGGCTGGCGTCTATCAGGAACTGGATAAGTCGAAGCTGCCGAACTGGAAAAACCTCAACCCGGTCCTGCTGAAAAATGCTGCCGCCAGCGATCCGGATAACGGCCATGCCTTCCCGTACATGTGGGGCTCGATCGGCATCGGTTTCAACCCGGAAAAGGTCAAGGAAGTGCTTGGCAGCAACGCGCCGACCAACTCCTGGGACCTGCTGTTCAAACCGGAAAACGCCGCCAAGCTGAAAGCCTGCGGCATCAGCTTCCTTGACTCGCCGACCGAGATGCTCCCGGCCGCCCTGCACTATCTGGGTTACCCCGTGAACTCGCAGAACAAGGAGCAGATCGCCGAAGCAGAAGCGCTGTTCATGAAGATTCGTCCTTCGGTGGCGTACTTCCATTCGTCGAAATACATCTCCGACCTGGCCAACGGCAACATCTGCGTGGCCGTCGGTTACTCCGGCGATGTGCTGCAAGCCAAGGCGCGCGCCCAAGAAGCGGGCGATAAGGTGAAGGTCGATTACAGCATTCCCAAGGAAGGCGCGGGCAGTTTCTACGACATGGTCGCGATCCCTCGGGACGCGGCGAACGTGGAAAACGCCTACCTGTTCATGAACTTCCTGATGCGCCCGGACATCATCGCCGAGATCACCAACAACATCGGCTACAGCAACGCCAACGCGGCGGCCACGCCTTTGGTGGATGAAGCAATTCGCAATGATCCGGGGTCGTATCCGTCGCAGGCTGTGATGGCGACGCTGTATGCCATTCCGGACATGCCGATTGGCGTTCAGCGGGTGATGACCCGGGGGTGGACGCGGGTGAAGCTCGGCAAATAACCACAAAAATCCGCTTCTGTAGGAGCTGTCGAGTGCAACGAGGCTGCGATCTTTTGATCTTGTTTTTTCCGGATCAAGATCCAAGATCGCAGCCTCGTTGCACTCGACAGCTCCTACAGGGGGTGGTGGACACACTCAATTCTGATTTCCGTTCACGCAGCGCCTTACCACCGCTGCACTCCTATCTGTAGAACGGCCTCACCTGGCTTCCTCGGTTAAGGTGAATTTGGGCGCCCTCCTCGGGCGCCTTTTTTTATGATGGAACGAGCGGCCATTCGGCCAGCGCTCGGTAGCGGCCCTTATGGGATTCGAACAGGGTGAAGTGATCGGCCCGCAGATAGAACTCGGGCGGCGTCGCGGACTCTGGCACCGGCACTCGGTAATCACGCATCAGCGTCAGATGCGGCCGAAACTCCTTCGGCGAATCCTCAACCCCGAACGGCAGCATGGCCTGCTCAAGCGCATAAACCAGCCGAAGTAATTCCGGTGATGCCTGCTCTGGCGCTAACACCAACACCCCTGCCCTGCGCCAGACATCCAGCCGATCAAGCGCAACCTTCAAAGGCACTCCCGGCGTTCGAACATTGGCAGCGGCCGCGCAGATATCGGCGATTTTCGCCACCTCGACAGCGCCCAAAAACATCAACGTCAGGTGAAAGTTTTCCACCGGCACCGGGCGTCCGCTCCTGAGTTCAAGTGCGCTGCGCCATTGGGCAATGGCCCGACGTTGCTCGGGCGTGCAGTTCAGGGCAAAAAACAGTCGTTTTAACGGCTCATGGGATTCGTCGCTCATATCTGGCACCTCCTGACATCCAAGTTATAGTTCATGCAAACGATGCAACTGGAGGGGGCCATGCGCGAGATCATCAGCAAGGAGCCATGGTGGGCTGTACCACCGAAACCCGGTCAGGATGAGTCCGAGCTGGAATGGGGCTGGCTGGTTCATTACAACGAAGGTGAGCCGCGCTTCGAGTTCATCAAAGAGCGGCCGACAGACAGCGAAATCCGTAATCGCAAGAGTTGCAGGATCACCCCGACACCGGAGTGATCCTGTCGTTGGTTTCAGGCTTTTACGATCATTTCGAACCCGCCAAAGATCAGCCTCTGGCCATCGAACGGCATCGGGTTGACGTCCTGCTGCATGCGCGGATCGGTCATGAGTTTTTCCATGCCTGCATCGCGGGTGGTCTTGTCGGGCCAGATGATCCAGGAAAACACCACGGTTTCGTCTTCCTTGAGTTTTACCGCCAGTGGAAACGAGGTCACTTTGCCGTCAGGGACGTCGTCGCCCCAGCATTCGGCGACGCTGAGGGCGCCGCTTTCCTTGAAAATGACAGCGGCGGTTTCGGCGTGCTTCTTGAATTTTTCGCGGTTGGCGGTGGGTACGGCTGCGATGAAGCCATCAACGTAGGACATGGTCGTTCTCCTTGGGTTATGGGGCGATCTGCTGGTTAGTCGATTCCGTCGGCCCCCACTCGACAGATCCGCTGCCCGAACTGACCGACGGTACTTCGGCGCTCCCCGCCAGGTTGCCCTCGATCTGCGCCGCCATGTACAACGTACCGGCCATCACGCCGGTGGTCGGGTTTTGCACCAGCTTCAGCCAGGCCTTGTCGAACGTGTTACCCAGACTGCTGCGAATCAGTGCCTCGCTGTCAGGCCGGTCATTGGCCTGGATAATCGCGCGAATCCCCGCCACACCCACGGAAATCAAGCCCCCGGCCAATTTGCCCGCAGCAGCGGCCACCGCACTGGCCGCACCTCGCGGGACCATTTCGGCTTCCATCCGTTGGCTGGCGCGCTTGGCCACCGGCGCCATGGCGGTGTCGGTCGAATCCACTCCTCGGTCGCCACCTGCCTTGTGGATCTTGTCGATCAGCGCCGCGTAGGCCGGTAGCGTGTTCAGCGGTTGGGTGTGCACGACCTGATACAGCGAGGCATTCCGGGCGGGCGGCGGGCCCAGGGCAATCGCGGGAATTTTCTGGATACGGCCGTTGAGCTGAGCCATCGGCACGCCGTGGCGCTGGGAGATTCGCTGCAGTTCTTCCTGAAGAATGTCCACATAGAACGCCGCTGCCAGGCCGAGAATCGCGTCAGGATCGATCTCCACCGCGACCGGCGCCAGCACGCGCTGTCGGTATTGCTCCAGCAGATAGGCTGCCAGGCGCTTGGCCGAGGCATCCTGCTCGCCCTTGGCGCTGAGCGTGTACCAACTGACCTTCATCGACAGCCATTCCTGGGTCCAGTAACTGCTGAACCATGGAATGAAGTTTTCTTCGGTCAGTTGATAGACCCGCGTTCGCCAGTAATCCATGGCACCGCGCGCGTAGATTTTGGTCTGCTCGGTGGCCGATTGCGACGCCGCGACAATCTCCCGGTCCACCATTTGCCAGGTGCTTTGGGAAACAATCACCGGCACCACTTCCACTGGCGCACGCGCAGGCGTGGCGCATCCCGCCAACACCACCAACACGGCGACGATCAGCGAACGCAGGTTCAAGATCGCGGTTCTCTCGGGTTGAAATCAGATCAAGGGCTATATGCCTGAGTATAGGTGGCTGCCCACCTTGGGGCCGGAACAGTCAGCGATGATCCCACCATCACTTATGTCGATATTCACCATCGCCGCGAACGCCTTCCGCTCAAAAACCGTCAGCGTAGGATCAGCCTTAACCCAACGCAAAACCCCGCATCGGAGGGGCGAATCATGATTATCCATCTCCTGACCTGCCTGGCCCTGACGGCCGTCACACTGAGCGTTTTTTCCTGGTACGTCCTGTCCGAGGAGCGCACGTCATGATTCACTCCGTGACCCTGGCTGTAAGCTTTGCGGTGTTCGGCAACAACTACTATTCCCAGTCCTTCGTTTGGCGCAAAACGTTCGAACTGGTGTTCGACAAAAACTTCGAGGCGCTGCTGATGCCGTCCGCCGCCAATCACTTCAACAATGAAGTGATCGGGCTCAATGATCAGTTCCGGTTCCTGAGCGATGTGCTGGAGGAGCACCTGCTGGCGACTGAGCTCGCCGCTACCGCCCCCCGGAATCAATACTTCTGAGCAGTTGACCCAGGCCCTCGGCAAAACAGGTCGGTGAGCTCAAGGAAAAACGCTCAAGCAGGCGACGGTTGTCGGCGCGCGAATGTTTGATGTCACCGGAACGTGGCGCGTCGTAGTTCAACGTCAGGGGTCGCCCCAGGAGTTCGCTCAATGCCGCCGCCAGATCGTTAACGCTGGTGGACCGGTTAAACCCGACATTGACCGGCTCGATACACGGCTTTGACCCTCCGACCGCCTGTACCAGGACCTTTACGAGGTCATTGACGTAAACAAAATCCCTTGTTTGCTCCCCATCACCGTAAACCGTGATGGGGAGTTTTTTTTGCGCCCTCTCGCTGAAAATGCTGATGACACCGGAGTAAGGCGATGAAGGGTCCTGACGAGGTCCGTAAATATTGAAAAACCGCAGAATGACCGGTTCAAGACCGTGTTGGCGTCGGTAGAAATCGAGGAAATGTTCGCTGGCCAGTTTGTCGGCGGCATACGGCGTCAGCGGATTCTTGGGCGTGTCCTCGGTAATCGCCATGCCCTCGCCATTGTTGCCATAGATCGCCGCACTGGACGCGTAAACCACCCGTCTTACGCCTGCCTGGCGCATGGCTTCGCAGATATTCAGCGTACCGACGAAATTGCTTTGGTGAGTCGCGACCGGGTCATCGACCGACGCCTGCACCGAGGCTACCGCCGCCAGATGCACCACCGCGCTGCAGTCTTTCATCGCCCGCTCCACCGTCGGCGCGTCGGCGACATCCCCCACCACCAGGGTCAAATGGCAGCGATCAATCGGCAAGTTCGACAATTTCCCACTGGAAAGATCGTCCAGAACCCGTACGCTATAACCACTTTCAAGGAGTGCTTCGACCAGGTGCGAACCGATGAAACCGGCACCGCCCGTCACAAGAATTCGATCAGCAGTCATGATTTATTTACTCCCCGGTGCAGTGGTGGGTGTTCGATCCATTGCAATGAAGTCGCCTATTTGCTCGATGAATTCACGGCTGTTACTGAGCATTTGTTGCCAGTCGGTGGGAAAGCGCACATTCAACGGCAGTTGATCGATTCTCCAGCGCGGCGACAGAGGGCGATCAAACCGGGCGGCGACCTGCAAGCCCATTTCGCTGGCAGCGAATGGCCCACGCAACACCGTCGGCGTGCGACCGGCGCTGTCGACAGCCTGGACAACATGGGCCGCCAACCACTCGCCATCGGGCATGCGTACGCGCAGCGGCTGGCCGATCGCGGCGTAGCTGATATTCAGCGGTTCCAGATAAATCCACAGCAGGGGCTCTTCCAGCCGCT
The DNA here is from genome assembly GCF_030053095.1 of Pseudomonas sp. PMCC200344. Taxonomy (NCBI): domain Bacteria; kingdom Pseudomonadati; phylum Pseudomonadota; class Gammaproteobacteria; order Pseudomonadales; family Pseudomonadaceae; genus Pseudomonas; species Pseudomonas sp. PMCC200344. Next base: position 3,666,962 of record NZ_CP125618.1, read on the forward strand.
CAAGGCGCATCAACAACGTACCCGCACCGACGTTTTCGCCGGGAGTGACCAACACCTCCGCAATTCGACCGCTCTGCGTAGCCTTGACCGACAATGCGGCGAGGCGCGTTTTCAACCACTGTTTTTCGGCGGTCTGTTGAATAATCTCGCGCTCAACGCTCAACGGCGACTGACGAGCCAATTGTTCGCGGCGCTCGAACGCCAACAGGTCTGCTTTAAAAGCATCGAGTTCGGATTGGGCGGCCAGCACTTCTCCACGAGAGACGGCGCCTGATAAAACGAGGTCCTCAAGCACCTGTACGCGCTCCTCCGTCCTGCTCACTCGGGTCCTGAGCAACTGACGTTCCCTGGTGTCCAGTTTGGTGTTGGTGGTGGGCACCGTTTTGGTCGGCATCGCAGTGAGCTGCGAGAGTCGCGCACGCCATTCGGGATTGTCGAGACTGACCAACGGCTGATCAATCTGGACCTGCTCCCCGGCCATGACGAACAGCTGATCGACCCGACCGGCATCCCGCGCGCGCACCTCAAGAATCGGCAGGCGCAATTGCGCCGGTGCGTCGATCATCAACATGCCGTAAGCCAGCTTCCCTCCCAACCAGATCAAGGGACTCGCAACCAGGAACAAGATCAAATACCAACGCACGCGAAACGCCATGCGTTTGCCCGGCGCGTAAAGCACAGTCAATCCTTGTTCCTGGGTGGGGTTCAGTTCTTTGCGACTATCGAATCGAATCTTCATGACGGCTCACCGTTTTGGAAAGTCTCGCCAGGCTTGCCAGTCAATGCCGGCAATTCCCCGTGGTTGCAGCTGTTCGCGCCAGACACTGGTCTGGTGCTGCAACTGCTCAGTCGACGCGCCGGCCCAGGACTCTGTGGCATCCAGTTGCGGCTCCGTGCTTTGCGCCAGGCGAAACTGCAGATCGGGCCAACGTTGGGCGATCTGCTCTGCCATTCGTGCGCTGTTTTTCGGGTTACGGGTGTAGATCATCAGGCTGACCTGACGCACGCCCGCCTCGGGAAGCGCGCACGGCAGACAGGTTTTTCCGGGTTTTGCCTCAGCGAACCAACGATGGTGACTGGAGATTTCTACCGGCCATGGGCTGGCTGCTGAGGCTGCGCGCAAGGTATCGAGCAAGTCCTTCAAGCGCTGATCAGGGACCGGCACGCCCAGTTGTTCGAGTTCCAGGTCCAGGTGCAGGCTGGTGAATGAAAGCCCCTTCAGCTTCGCCAGTAAGTCGGTGAGCTGATGGCGCTCCTGCGGTTCGATCCAGGCCGGATCGCCGAGCAACAGGCTGACTTGCACCCCCTTGCCGGCCGCGTCCTGCAGCAATTGCTCCAGCCGTTGGCGCGTCGTGGCAAGGTCTTTCAACTGGGCGGACTTGAGGCCAAGGTAGATCTTGTCCATCCCGGCTTTACGCAGTTGCTCGAGCTCCGCCTTACGTTGGTCGGGATCGAGCAACGCTTCGCTGTCCCAGACATAACTGGCCTGGGACCATTGGCTCGACTGCGCCCCCACCGCCGGAGCCGAAAGGGGTTGTGCGGCCAGTATCGTGGGGGGCAACGACAGCGTCAGCAGCAGAAGTATCGATCGCATATCAAAACCTCGTGGCTCGTTTAAGCACCCACCACGGCGCCATCGAGCTTTCTTCGTGGCCCCGGCGAAAAATCTCGTTGAGCATGGCCACTGCGCTCCAGCACCGCAGGAGTAGCATGAACAGCGGAAAGAAAGGTACCAACAACCCCAGGGTCATGTCCTTTGCAGGTCGGTCGGACACCATCAACAACATGGCGCCGAACAACATCGCGGTGATCGTCAGGTACAGCGCATAGATCAGTACAAACAGAAACAACAGCGTCTTGCCCGGCAGAACAAACAACGCCAGCAAGGTGTAGCTGAAGATGAGGAACGGCAGCACCAGCTGAAAAAAGAAGCCGCTGAGCAGGATCATCAGAAAGGTCGGCCAGCCCAACAAGTTGGGGTTGATGTTGTGGTTGTGCTTTCTGATGTAGAGAAAAAACAGGTCGCCATCCCAGCGCAAGCGCTGCATCAGAAACTGACCGAGCGTAGACGGTGCATCGGTGTGTCCAATCGCTTCCGGCTCGAAGGGAATCCTCAAGTCGTGTCGCTTGAAGTAACTCTTGATGCGCAACGTCAGGTCCAGATCCTCCGCGGTGTGCGTGTTCCAGCCACCGATTTTCACCAGAAAGCTGCGGCGGAATGCCCCGAAGGCCCCCGAGACGTTATTGACCAGGTTCCATTCGGCCAGACCGATTTTCGACATGTGGATGGACAACAGGTATTCCAGAGCCTGCATCGCGGTCACCCACGAAGCCCAGACATTGCGCACTCGCAGGCTACCCGCGACCGCAGGCACCGACGGGTCCTCGAAATGGCGCACGATGGAGCTGACCATGTTGTTGTCGAAGGACGTGTCACCATCGAGCGCCATCACGATTTCACCGCTGGCAAGCGACAGGCCGGCGTTCAACGACGACACCCGCCCGCCCCTCTGCCATTTGGCGATCGGGCGCAAATGGCGTCTGGGGTACAACTGCGGATCCACGTTGAAACTGCGAACGGCGCTGAGCGTCGGCTGGTTCACCGTGGCCCCGTCCACCACCGGAATCATCTCGATGTGGCCGGGGTAGGTTTGCTCGCACAGGCTTAACAGCGTGGTCTGAACATCCATCCCTTCGCTGTAGCAGGTAATGATGCAAGAGACCTTGGGCCGATAGACACTGATCTTCGGCACACGGGTGCGCCGACGTGTGAACCAGCGCAATACCCCCAGCATCACCATGATCATCAGGGGCAATTCAAAGATCAGAAATAAGGGAAAAAGCATAAAAAACAACCGGCTCAAACCATCCGGCCCCATCAACGCGCTGAGTGCGTTGTAGAGTTGCTCCAGTAAAGGGCTCATGGCGGTCACACCAACTCACTGGCCAGACGGGCCAGTAGTAGTTCGCCATCTTCCTGCTCGAGAAGATCCTGGGGCGCCGTGATGCTGACGACACGCAGGGAAATGTCGCTGACCTCCGGTGCTGAAAACAACTCGGCGACCCGGCTCAAGCGTTGTTTGACGGTTTCCAGGCCCTCGCCATCGGTATGGGGAAGCATGATCCAGAGGTACTCTTCGGTACTCCGAGAGCAGCGGTCTGTTTCCCTGACGGTTTCCTTCAACCGATCAGCCACGCTATCGATGAAAGCATGGCCGTGGTGTTCACCCAGGCGAGTCAGCGTACCGGCCAGGTTGACGAAGCGCAGACCGAGCAGTGAGAAGGCAGGCGACTGGTAGCGGCGTACGACCTGCATCTGCCAGGTCAGCAGGTCATAGAAATCCTTCCCGCCTAACAGATTGAGTCGACCGAAGTGATGGACCGTTTGATCGCTGAACTCCTGGCGGCAGCGGAAACGGCCGGCCTCGGCCAGGCGGAAATCTCTGACCTCGCGTACTCGCAACTTGTCAGGCGTGTGTGACAAGCCGCAATCCAGGCAGCGCGCCTGCACGTCGGCATCGACAAAAAACGCCTGACATGACCGACAGCGATAGTTCTCCATCGGGCGGTCGTAATCACTGCCGATATGACGCAACCGGTTCAAGCAGTTGGGGCACAACAACACCCCGTCCTTGAGAAAGGATTCCTGTGGCCCCACATGCCCACAGGTAAAGCAGTGCAATGAAGGCTGCCGTGAAATGTCCAGGGCCTGACATTCTGCACACACATCAATATAGTTGAGCCGGCCCGAGCCACACTCCGAACACAGGCGAACGCGATCGACCAAAATCCCCTCTTCCAGCCAGTCCTGCTGCACCATCAAACTGAGCCAGACAAACGAGTTGACCTGCTCGTTATCAGCCAGGGCGTCCAGCAACGGATAGCGATAATGCTGAGGCACCTCCGGGTCTCGAAGGGCATAGATGTGGGCGTTGTCGCGCAACCACAACCATGAAAGCACCCGACTTTCAAAACGCTCGGGGGCGGAACCCTGTTTGAACAACCTGTAGCGTTCTCGCCACACCCCCCAGAGGGTTTTTGTTTCGCTGGAATCGACAGGGCACGCGCCATCACCCAAGGCTTCACACCAGCCGTTCTGATCACGGCAGCAGTAAATGAGGCTGTAGCGATAAGGGGAAATGGCGCGCAACTTTCGAAGCACCCGCCCGGCATAATCCGCTGGCAGGTCCAGCAGCAGGACATCAAATGCGGGGGCAGCCAACAAGCTACTCAGATCGGCGAAGTGCTCAAGCTCCGGAAGATTCAAGCTTGGAACTCGATTACCCAGTATCGCAATCCGTGGAGTTGGAGTCGGCATGACGCATGGCCTCTGCAGACAGACAAATACGGTTAAAAGGAGTTAGAAACACTAGCACCGCAGCAGAAAAACGTCAGTATTATTATGAAGTTATTTTTTGATTTATCGACCGCCAATATTTTGCCATTAACCTTTATTGGATCCCGCCTTGCTCACCGAGCTGCGGCTCGGCAAATTGCCTCGTCACCACCAAAAATTAATCAATTATATTTCATCAGGTTATACACACTAAGTAACTCAGGCGTTACAACCATACTCACTGCTAGTTAATGGCCACCATTGATAGCATCGCGCCATTTAATTGCATTAGCAGACACTTCTCATTTGCGACATTGCCTTCCCGCCACCGCCTATACACTAATAAGTTCAAATTATTTTTATACCAAAATCACCCAGCGATAGAACCAGAACAATCAAGCAACAGTTACATGAGTGAAACATCATTGTTTCAATAATGAACATTAGATCAAATCTGACAACTTTCTTACTCAGCACAAACATCCCGAAGGCAACCCCGCAACCAGCGATGCACAGGATCGGCATCCAGCCGCGGATGCCAGAGCATGGCGACGGTGAACGCAGGAAGAGACAACGGCAGTGCAAAGCTGTGCATGCCGGTGCGCAGGCTTGCGGTGTGGCGTTCAGGAACGCTGGCGATCAGGTCAGTGGCCCGGGCGAGCGCCAGCGCAGTGGAGAAGCCTGCAACGATTGTTGCTATCTGCCGCTCCAGTCCCAGGAGCTCAAGGGCTTCATCAATGGGTCCCTTGTCGAGCCCCCGCCGCGAGACGCTGATGTGGCTGCCTGCCGCATAAAGTGCGGGGGTTATCTCGCCTTCGCTGAGTGGATGCCCCATTCGCACGACGCCAATAAATCGGTCCCGAAACAAGCCTTGCGTACGCAATTCCGGCCCAGCGGTTTTCCCCACCACACCCGTTTCCAGATCGACCGTCCCGTCGCGCAGTGACGCGCTGTCTTTGTCGGGTTTGTGCATGAAGCGCAGCCGCACGCCAGGGGCTTGCTCGGCGACACGGGCAATCAGGTCCGCACCAAAATTCTCGACAAAGCCTTCACTGGTAAGCAGCGTGAACGTGCGGCTCAGTTGGCTTAGGTCGGGTTGCTCGGCAGGCCGAAGGACCGCTTCTGCGTCCTGCACCAGTTGGCTGACCCGCTCGCGCAGTTCGAGCGCTCGCGGGGTGGGCACCAGACCCCGCCCGGCCCTGACCAACAGCGGATCGCCGGTAGTTTCGCGCAATCGCGCCAGCGCCCGGCTCATGGCCGACGGGCTCAGGCGCAAGCGCTTGGCGGCGCGCGCCACGCTGCCTTCGGCGAGCAGCACATCAAGGGTGATCAGCAAATTGAAATCGGGAGTGGACATGCAGCGCCCCGCGGCAGAGTGAGGTGGCGTTGAACGCACGTATCAAGTGCAAATGGTGCGCCTTGCGCCATGTTAGGCCGGGGCGTAGCTTTCTGATAGCTCCGCTTCGGGAGTGGCCAGAAAAGAGGAATAGCATGAAATCACTCAGTGCAATCGCAGAGGGTGCGCAACAGACACCGTCAGTTCGGTGGGCGCTGGCCAGTCTTTCGCTGTCGATGCTGCTGTCCTCGCTCGGCACCAGCATCGCCAATGTGGGTTTGCCGACCTTGGCCGAGGTGTTTAACGCCTCCTTCCAGCACGTGCAGTGGATTGTCCTCGCCTACCTTCTGGCGATTACTACCCTGATCGTCGGTGTCGGTCGGCTCGGAGACATCACGGGTCGTCGGCGGTTGCTTTTGGCCGGCATCGGCGTGTTCACCCTGGCGTCGGCCCTGTGCGGCTTTGCGTCCACGCTCTGGCTGCTGATTGGCGCCCGCGCGCTGCAAGGCCTCGGTGCGGCAATCATGATGGCGCTGACCATGGCCTTTGTCGGCGAGACGGTGACGAAGGCTAAAACCGGCAGCGCCATGGGCTTGCTCGGGACGATGTCGGCGATAGGTACCGCGATGGGGCCGTCGCTCGGTGGCCTGCTGATTGGCGGGCTCGGTTGGCAGGCGATTTTCCTCATCACCGTACCGCCGGGCTTGTTGACGCTGGTGCTCGCGCATCGCTACTTGCCTGCCGACCGCCAAAAGCCCAAGGCCGATCGCGCCGGCTTCGACCCGCTGGGCACATTGCTGCTGGCGTTGACACTCGCCGCTTATGCGCTGGCGATGACCCTTGGGCGAGGCAGTTTCGGCCCGCTTAACATCGCCTTGCTGTTGGCGGCGGGCGGCGGCGTCGGCCTCTTCGTGTTCGCCGAGGCTCGAGTCACCTCACCGTTGATTCGGTTGGCGATGTTCCGTGATCCCGTGCTCAGTGGCAGCCTCGCCATGAGCCTGCTCGTCGCGACAGTGATCATGGCGACGCTCGTGATCGGGCCCTTCTATCTCGCGCATGGGCTGGGGCTCGATGCGGTTCTGGTTGGACTGGTGCTGTCGGTCGGGCCGTTTGTCGCGGCACTGACGGGTGTGCCTGCAGGCCGTATTGCCGACCGCTTTGGCGCCCAACGCATGACCCTCGCCGGGCTCATCGCCATGGCGACCGGATGCCTCACGTTATCGGTATTGCCGGAGACGTTCGGCATCGGCGGCTATCTCTTGCCCATGGTCGTGATAACCCTCGGCTATGCCCTGTTCCAGACAGCCAACAACACGGCGGTCATGGCGGATGTTCAGCCGGACCAGCGAGGCGTCATCTCCGGCATGCTCAACCTGTCGCGCAATCTGGGGCTCATCACAGGTGCGTCCGTCCTGGGCGCGGTGTTCGCGCTCGCATCGGCCTCGGTCGACATTGCAACGGCGCGACCCGAAGCGGTTGCCAGCGGTCTGCGGATCACCTTCGCCGTGGCGCTGGTGCTGATCGCTGTCGCACTGGCCATCGCGTTGGGAAGCCGCGCGCTGGCAGTGCGTCGTGACCGCCGATAACCCGATACCTCGTTTACTTTTCCAGCACGACCAGTGGTGTGTCTTTCTTCACAATGTACGTCGCCAGCTCAGACGCTTTGTTCGCGCCGACGTTCTTCGCGACGTGCGCGGTGCCTGCGGGGATGTACAAGGAATCGCCAGCCTTAAGCGTTACCGGTGGCCGCCCCTCAAGCTGATATTCAAACGTGCCCTCAATCACGTAGGCCACTTCCACCCCGGGATGAGAATGCTTGGGGGAGGTCACACCCGGTTCGAAATCAACGCGAACCTGGATCACTTCACGCCCGGAGACGTCGAGGTCCTGGCGCAGCAGATCGGTGCGGTGAAGACCCGCCTGCCAGCTTTTTACTGGAGGCGCCTCTTGTGCTTGAGAGACGCCCGCGAAGGCGGTGAGTGCCGCGGCAACGGCGACGCCGAGCATGCCAGCGGTGATACGGTGGTTGAAACGGGACATGGCATTTCTCCAATCTGTGCGCGGGAATATCGCGCGGAGCTTGCCGCGGATGCGGTGGCTCTATTCAGAGGCCGCCGTGTATCGCGCAAGTGTCGGAATGCCTTGAATTTGTATGCGAAGTTAGCTGCAGCCGCGCGGGATACGTTCCGATACAAACGGATCCGGCGCACACGAAAAAGCCCGCACAAGGCGGGCTTCGAAATCGAGTAGGTGGCCGGTGCTGGTCTCCGGCTTACAAGGTTTATCAGGACTCCCACAGAACAGTTTTGTGCTGTCCTGCTTCACACGGCATAAGGGCTGGATCTCAGCGCGGAGATCTTTCTAACCGTGTACCCTTCGGAACGCGCCCCACGTTTCCTCGCCATCCGCTTGCGCATCAGTCTGCGTCTTCACCTACACCTTCAAGATTAGTACAAACTCCAAAGCGCAAGGCGGGCTTTTTAGAACGATTTTGCCCTTTGGGTAGCGCTACAGGATGGAAAAACACTAACACCAGTGACACACCTCACTGGGTCAAAGCACAGTGCCGGCCCCTCCCTCGATCTATGACTGCCTGGTCTTCACGGTGACGAACATTTTGATGCGGTCGTGAATTTCCTGGAGGGCATGACGAAAAGGCTCATGGCGCTCACTGGTCGCCGGATCTTCGAAGCTCCACACCATCACCTCGCCGGAAGTTGGCATCCGGGAGGCTTCTTCGGACGATTTATCACACAGGGTGATGACATAGTCGAACGGCTGCCCCTCAAACTCATCGATTGCTTTACTACGTAACCCCGCGCGGTTTACCCCAATGTGATCGAGAGATTCCAAGGTGCGTGAGTCGATCTCACTGGCCTCAAGGCCAGCGCTGAAGGCTTCGAAGCGTACCGAGTCAGTGTGTCGCAGCAGTGCTTCTGCCATGAGTGATCGAACGTCATTTTTCGCACAAACGAACAGCACTCGACATTTGTCAGTCATAACGTTCTTCCCCTGTTTCAAACTGTTGGCCTTCATCGAGGCAAGGTTGCTGGGTTGATCAGTGTTTACTCATCAGTCCATGCAGAACGCCGAACCTCAGACCCGGCTCGGAAGGCGTCATATGCGAGACACCAAATACCTTGAATGCCGCCAGCATGAGCACCAGCCCCCCAGGCAAGATGCTCTGGCGGTGGGTTTGCAAGCCCGCCAGGCCGAGCTGTTTGACATGCCCCACTTCAAGCAGGCGCAACGACAAACGCAACAGACCGCTGTAGGTGATGCCGCTTTCGCCATAGTCGTTCAACCCGTTGGCCTTGAGGACTTTGGCCAGCATCCGTGCGGTGCCTGAAGAGCCAATCACCTGCTGCCAACCCAGCGCGCGATAACGACGTGCCACTTTTTCAAATTGTAGAGTGGCGACGCGCTCAGCTTCCAGGAGCGCCTGAGCCGTGATACAGCCACCCTGAAAGTAACGCGCGCCGAAGGTGCCGCTCCCTATCGCAATACTCTCGGTCATCAGGGGCTGCGCGCCCTGCCCCAGAATCAATTCAGTGGAGCCGCCACCGATATCCACGACCAATCGCCTGTTTTCGGTACCGGGTATCGTATGGGCAACACCGGCGTACACCAGTCGGGCCTCTTCATGCCCAGAGATGACGTCAATACGAAACCCCAGATGCCGCTCCGCGCTGGCCAAAAACAGTTGCGCATTGTCGGCTTCGCGCACGGCACTGGTCGCCACCGCCCGCACACGACCGGCCTCGAAGCTGCGTAACTTTTTGCCAAATCGCGCGAGCGCTTGCCATCCCCGATCCAGAGCCAACTCGTCCAGCGCGCCGCCTTGAGACCCCTCCGCCAAACGGACAGGTTCACGCAGGGTTTTCACCTCCTGGATCACGAACCCCTGACGCCGTCTGACTGACTGGCCGATCATCATGCGAAACGCATTAGAACCAAGGTCAATGGCTGCAAATAGAGAGGCGTCTCCTTTCATGGGGGGATTCCTTGCAAGCTGAGCGCACTAGGCGGTTTGCGAGGATCTTGCCATGGGGTCGATGACGCTAAGATGACACCCGCTGCCCTTTACGGATGAGCAGACTCCAGGATCGCGGGTCTTGAGGATGTGATCTTCGAAGGACGCAAAAAATGTGTCATCGCTGTAACCTTCGACAGTAATACTCAGGCTATACAACGCGTGCTCGTTCTTCTGCTGCCACTGTAGGCGGCTTTTTTTTGCCTGATGATTTTGGCAGCCGTTTTGCCAAGCCTACCAATTGGGTCTCGGCTTTTTCGAGAGCGGTCGCTGCGCAGCTCTGCCAAATCTTTTCCAGCGGGCGCAGGTCGGATTCGATCAGCGCCTTTTGGCACCATTGATAATGGTCATGCCAGGAGCCCAAAGCCGATTGCAGTGCCTTGAGAGAACTCGCCGCTTTCCGCGAGAGAGGTGAAAGCTTGGGAAAAGCTTCCGTGAGGTAGCGCGTGCGCTTGACCAGGATTCTCAACTCGTGCCGATCGAACTCAGCGTCATCCACGGCAGCATGCAGCCGGTCAATCTGCTTCTTCAGTGCTTTTTCAATTTGAGGTTGGATGTGCTTTAAACCGCCGTTGACTTCCACTGAGCGAAAAATGGAAGGCCAATCATCCAATTGGATGAACAGGTTGTTGAGGTGTGGGCTTTTTAGAACCCTGGTGTAGTGAGATGCCAAGCGCGCTTTCCTGACCTGAACCTGGGCAGGAAAGCCCCTGCCCTCCAGTTCCTGAATCATCACCTCCAGATCCCGAGCGGGCGCAGTCAGCCTTCCCACTTCAGCTGCCGCGATGTTCAGCGTCGCCACCTCGTTCATGGCGCGCATCGGTCGGAGCAAACTCCTGATACGCCTCACGGCGATCCTCAGATCATGCAACGCTTCGCTATCCGTTCGTGCTTCCAACCGAGCATGGGCGTGATACAGGGCAACCTGAAGCGCCAGTATCTCAGCAACGAACTTGTCGACGAATGCCATTCGGTCATCTCATTGAAACGGAATTGACACGAGCTTAGCAGAGGCAGCGACCATCACATATTGACCACCTTGAGATCATTCCTGGCACCCTTTCCAGACCTTGCGCATCAGCTCCTTCAGCATCAACGCCTCGGCCCAGCGATCGGTGATGTCACTTCCGTGGGCACCCGTCATTGCATACGGCGGCGGACCGAGTTCACAGGTAAAGGACAGGCTGGCGGGTGTGTTCGGTCGGGCCAGCCAATCCTCAATCCCATAGCGCCACCAGCCCAGGAAACGCTCCAGTCAGGGTCGATGCAGGAGACCTGTTCGCCATTGGCGACGCGACCATGAAACCCCCAACTGTGACGCAGGATGGTATGGATCTGCTCGTCGTCCTCGGCAGTGGCCGGCTCTGGCAGTTCGCGGCCCACGACATAGTGGGACAAGTCGGCCATCAGTTTGAGATCGGGCATTTCAGCGAGGATGTGGGCGCATGGCCTGCGGACGGGACGTCAGCAGGCCATGCGCGTCGCCGTTTACAGGTCGGTGATTTCCTTATGGCGTGGCACTAGCGTCTTCATCACACTCCACGCCACCAGATAGGCCACCGCACAGATGGCAAACATGATCATGTAGCCGGTATGGATATCGCCGATCAGTTTGTAATGGTCGATCACCCAACCGCCGGTCTTGGTCATCACGACGCCGCCCAAGCCACCTGCCAAACCACCAATACCGACCACCGAAGCGATGGTTTTCTGCGGGAACATGTCGGACACGGTGGTGAAGATATTGCACGACCACGCCTGGTGTGCGGATGCGCCCACGCCGATCAGCAGCACCGGCACCCAGAAACTGATGTAACCGAATGGCTGCGCCAGCAGTACCAGCAGCGGGAAGAAGGCGATCACCAGCATGGCTTTCATACGGCCGTCATACGGCGCGTCGCCGCGTGCCATGAAATAGCTGGGGAACCAGCCGCCGCCGATACTGCCCACCATGGTCATGCTGTACAGCACGGCCAGCGGCAACACGATGGCCTGGCCCTTCATGCCGTATTGCGCCGACAGGTAGGTCGGAAGCCAGAACAGGAAGAACCACCACACGCCGTCGGTCATGAATTTGCCAAAGGCAAAGGCCCAGGTCTGGCGGTAGGTCAGCAACTTGAACCACGATACTTTTTTGGCGGCGGCACCCGAGTCTGTGCCGGTGAGCGCTTGTGCGCCCTGATCGCTGCGAATGTAGGCCAGCTCTTGCACCGACAGGCGTTTTTGCTGCTCCGGTTTTTCGTACAGCGCAATCCATACCACCACCCAAACGAAGCCCAACGCACCGATCACGATGAACGCCGCTTCCCAGCCCCAAAGGCCGGCAATCAGCGGCACGCAGATCGGTGCCAGGATCGCGCCCACATTGGCGCCGGAGTTGAAGATACCGGTGGCGAACGAACGCTCCTTCTTCGGGAAGTATTCGGCGGTGGCCTTGATGGCAATCGGGAAGTTACCCGCTTCGCCGATCGCCAGCACGGCGCGCGACAGCATGAAACCGGCGATCGAAACCGGGATGACGGCAAGGCCCAAGGCGCTGCTGATGCCGGCAATACCCTCGCCCATCGGCTCCGCAAAGGCGTGCATGATCGCGCCGGTCGACCAGATGCAGATCGCTACCACATAGGCCTTCTTGGTGCCGATCTTGTCAACGAAGCGCCCGGCGAACAGCATGGAGATCGCGTACACAAACTGAAAGACAGAGGCGATGTTCGCGTAATCGGTGTTACTCCAGCCAAATTGCGTCGACAGATCCGGCGCCAACAGACTCAGTACCTGGCGGTCCAGGTAATTGACGGTGGTGGCAAAAAACAACAGCGCGCAAATCGTCCAGCGGTACTTGCCGACGGCCTGGCCGATTCGTTGCGGATTGATGGGCTCGTTCAGATTCATGGCATCACTTTATTGTTGGATTATGGTGATGATCTCTCGGTTTCAAGCGAGATCAATTGTGTCGTAGAGCATCGTCAAAACGCGATGGGTCCACGCCACTGTATTGCGGGCTCGAAAATGGGTATTCCATGCTCAGCGGCTGGAGTTGGACATCTAGCAAGAGCTATGGAGCGTTTGGTGGGACAGTCGTATGCAACAGGCCTGACTGCAGGAATGGGCAAGCAGTCAAGGTCGAACCGTAAGAAGCGGCATTCAGGGGGATGCGCAGGCGGATTGAATTCATGATGGGGCCGACACTCGTTTTTATTTTTAGTGTTTAACAGTCGATGATCGTCTGTCGTCGTACAACCATGCCTTTTATAGCGAGTTCACTACCTGGCTGTCAATCTGAAAAAGCAGCCGTTCGTCTCGACAAAGACTGCCCGTTAACATTGCGATATCGTACACACGCTGCTGATTGTGGGCACGTTAGACTTTTGACGTTTCGGGTGTTAATCGCAGGGTATGGAAGATTTGATGATTGAGCATTGTTGTACGACAACACACTTCATAAGCCATGACCTTCGAGGCTGGCGTTGAAGAGGCCTGAAGGGTCTTCCAGCGAAGCGCCCTTGGCAAACGTCAGCTTCACGACCTGCTTGTAGGTCTGACCGGTGCAGATGATTCCGGCGTGCGACCACACTGGAGCCCCCGCCACTTCCATTCCTCGACCACGTCGGGGTCGGTCTGCTGGATGAGCGTTCGGACTTCTTTATGAGGGTGTCCAAAACCGGGCTTTACAGCGTTTTTTGACTGTTGCCGAGGGTCTTGGCCTTTTCGATCCCCCAGTCAAAGGCTGCCTCCATGTCCAGCAGATGCGGTTTTGGATCGTGGTCCTCAAAAATGGCCGTGCCGTCCGGCCGGTAAACACCGATGAACATTCCCAATGAGCCGTCCTTCAATATCTCGGCTTTGACCTCGATCTTGCATGCGTTCGACAACGTTTCCTTGTGGTGCATATGGCGTTCAGTCATGGCTGCATTTCTCCCGTCGTTGAAGTCCGAGTAGCGCGTTTACCCATTGGCCATGTTAGCTCAGTGCGGCCCACTGAAAGGCCTGCCAGGACAGCGGCGTAATGCCACCTATACTAGAAGCCACCGCTCACACGGGGTCTGCACCCCAACAATAAAAAGCAGAGGTGGAACATGGTCTGGCAGCAACTCTACGATCCGTTCGGCAACCCGATACTTTCAACCCTCATGGCAGCAGTGCCGGTCGTGGTGATGCTGGCAGCCCTGGCGTTTTTCCATATCAAGGCGCATCTGGCCGCATTGATGGCTCTGGCCTCGGCGCTGGTGATCGCGATCTTTGCCTTCGGCATGCCGGCGAACATGGCCGGCTCGGCCGCACTTTACGGCGCCGCCAATGGCTTGCTGCCCATTGGCTGGATTGTGCTCAATATCATCTTCCTGCATCGGCTGACCACCGAGAACGGCTCGTTCAAAGTGCTGCAGGATTCCCTGGCGCGCATCACCGACGATCGACGCCTGCAATTGCTGCTGATTGCCTTCTGCTTCGGTGCTTTCTTCGAAGGGGCCGCAGGCTTCGGTACGCCGGTGGCGGTGACCGGGGCGATTCTGATCGGGTTGGGCTTCTCGCCTCTGGCCGCGTCTGGCCTGGCGTTGATCGCCAACACCGCGCCCGTGGCGTTCGGTGCGCTGGGCACGCCGATCATCACCCTGGCCAAGGTGACCGGGCTGGATGAAATGGAGCTGTCGATGATGGTCGGCCGGCAATTGCCGTTCTTCTCGGTGATCGTGCCGTTCTGGTTGATCTGGGCCTTCGCCGGCTGGCGCAAGATGCTGGAAATCTGGCCGGCGATTCTGGTGGCCGGGGTCAGTTTCGCCGTGCCGCAGTTCCTGGTGTCCAACTACCACGGGCCGATGCTGGTGGACGTGATCGCCGCGCTGATTTCCATGGCCTGCCTGACCGGTTTCATCAAGGTCTGGAAACCGGCCACCATCCATACCTCCGCCGCGCTGTCAGGGCGGGTAGACAACTCAAAGATCGACGATGAGCACGACGTACAACCCACGGCGACCGCCACCTTCAACAGCGAAAACCGCTCGGCGGTGATGCGCGCCTGGATGCCTTGGATCATCCTCACGATCTTTGTGTTCGCCTGGGGCACCCAGAGCTTCAAAAACATGTTCGATACTCGCGCGGCGATCGATCCGGCCACCAGCTCCGCCAAACTCGACCCGCAAGGCAAACCGATGCGCGAAGCCAACCCGATTTTCGCCCCGACGCTGACCTTCACCACCATTCACCAGCAGATCGAGAAGGTTCCACCGGTGGTGCCTGCGCCGAAAACCGAAGAGGCGATCTACAAGTTCAACTGGTTCACCGCCACCGGTAGCGGCATCCTGTTGTCGGCGATCCTCGGCGGGTTGCTGATGGGTTACTCCATCCCGCAGTTGATCCACCATTACCTGCGAACGATCTGGTTGGTGCGTTACTCGTTGATTACTATCGTGGCGATGCTCGCCCTGGGCTTCCTCACCCGCTACTCAGGCCTGGACGCCACCATGGGCCTGGCCTTCGCCGCGACGGGCATCTTCTACCCCATGTTCGGCACCCTGCTCGGCTGGCTCGGCGTGGCCTTGACCGGCTCGGACACGGCGTCCAACGTGCTGTTCGGCGGCTTGCAACGGGTGACCGCCGAGCAGTTGGGGATCAGCCCGGTGTTGATGGCTGCTGCCAACAGTTCCGGCGGGGTCATGGGCAAGATGGTTGACGCGCAGTCGATCGTGGTGGCGTCCACCGCCACCCGCTGGTACGGACATGAAGGGGAAATCCTGCGTTATGTGTTTTTCCACTCGATCATCCTGGCCATTCTGGTCGGTGGCCTGGTGACGTTGCAGGCGTATGTGGCGCCGTTCAGCAGTATGGTTGTGGGCGGGCATTGATTGACGTAGCCCGGGCTCACCGCCCGGGCCTTACGCCCACCCCTCAAGTCGCAGCATGGCCCTAACCAGACGCTGTTCCTCGCTTTCGATTTCCTTGAGGTTTTCGCAGATGCTCTGGATGTGCGCGATGGCCGCCTTGCGTGCTTGCTCCGGCATACGGCCGGTGACGGCGTTGTAGAGCCGCGCATGTTGACGGTCGATCTGACGCTTTTGTGGCTCGCGGTGGTAGAGGTTGTTGACCGAGGCAAACACCGTGTTCAGCAATAAGTCCGTCAGCGAGCGCAAGGTCTGCACCAGCACCGGGTTGTGCGAGGCCTCGCAAATCGCCAGGTGGAACGCATGATCGAGTCAGGCGTGTTCGGACGCCTCCAGCGAACGGCTATGGGCATTGAGCAACGCCTCGTAGCTGCGGGTGATGAGGACAAAGTCAGCGTCGGTTCCGCGCAAGGCTGCCAGGCGTGCAGACTCGCCTTCGAGCAGGCTGCGGACTTCGAACAAATCGTAGAGCGTGCGGGGTTGTGAGCTGAACAAGTGCATCAACGGCGACGCGGCACCGTGGCCCGAAAGGTCGGCTACAAATGAGCCTTTGCCCTGCTCTGTCTTGATAATCCCGCGAACGCGCAACAGCTTGAGGCCCTCGCGAAGTGCAGTGCGGGAAACGCCGAGTTTTTCGGCCAGACGACGCTCCGAGGGCAACAGCTGCTGCACCAATAAAAAACTACCGAATAAAAAACTGGTTCGACCAGCCAAACAACACATAGACAGTAGAACGCCTCAGGCCAATCATGCAAGTCAGTGGTAAACGGACACAGACCTCCTATAAAAACAACTGAGGGTCGTCAACCGACTATGAACATTCTTTACGATGAACGCGTCGACGGCGTCCTGCCTGACGTCGACAAAACTGCCCTGCTGCAAGCCCTGCAAACGCAATGGCCGGATCTGGAAGTCCTGCATCAACAGGAAGAGCTCAAACCGTACGAATGCGATGGACTTTCTGCTTACCGCACCACGCCCATGCTGGTAGTGCTGCCGCGCCACATCGACGAAGTGCAAGGCGTGCTTCGACTCTGCCATGAGCGGCAGGTCGCGGTGGTCGCCCGCGGTGCCGGCACCGGTTTGTCTGGCGGTGCATTGCCGCTGGAAAAAGGCGTGCTGCTGGTGATGGCGCGCTTCAACAATATTCTGCACATCGACCCTGCCGCCCGCACGGCTCGGGTTCAGCCGGGGGTGCGCAATCTGGCGATTTCCCAGGCTGCAGCGCCGTTTGGCTTGTACTACGCGCCGGACCCTTCCTCGCAGATCGCCTGTTCAATCGGCGGTAATGTGGCGGAAAACGCCGGTGGCGTGCATTGCCTGAAGTACGGGCTGACCGTGCACAACCTGCTCAAGGTCGACATCCTCACCGTCGACGGCGAACACCTGACCCTGGGTTCTCAGGCGCTCGATTCTCCGGGCTTCGATCTGCTGGCGTTGTTCACCGGTTCCGAAGGCATGCTCGGCGTTATCACCGAGGTCACGGTCAAACTGCTGCCCAAACCCCAGATCGCCAAAGTGCTGCTGGCGGCGTTCGATTCCGTCGAGAAAGCGGGCCGTGCAGTGGGTGACATTATTGCCGCCGGCATCATCCCCGGTGGCCTGGAAATGATGGACAACCTGGCCATTCGCGCCGCCGAAGACTTCATCCACGCCGGCTATCCGGTCGACGCCGAAGCCATTCTGTTGTGCGAGCTCGATGGCGTTGAAGCCGACGTCCATGATGACTGCGACCGCGTGCGCCAGGTGCTGGAACAGGCCGGCGCCACCGAAGTGCGCCAGGCTAAAGATGAAGCCGAACGCGTGCGCTTCTGGGCCGGGCGCAAGAATGCCTTTCCGGCAGTGGGCCGTCTCTCACCGGATTATTACTGCATGGACGGGACGATTCCGCGCCGCGAGCTGCCCGGCGTGCTGCACGCCATCGCCGCGTTGTCGGCCGAGTACGACCTGCGGGTGGCCAACGTTTTCCACGCCGGTGACGGCAACATGCACCCGCTGATTCTGTTCGATGCCAACCAACCGGGTGAGCTGGATCGCGCAGAAACCCTGGGCGGCAAGATCCTCGAATTGTGCGTGAAGGTCGGCGGCAGCATTACCGGTGAACACGGCGTGGGCCGGGAGAAAATCAATCAGATGTGCGCGCAGTTCAATAGCGATGAGCTGACCGTGTTCCATGCCGTCAAAGCCGCCTTCGATCCGAGTGGTTTACTCAATCCTGGGAAAAACATTCCGACGCTGCACCGCTGCGCCGAGTTTGGCGCCATGCACGTTCATTTGGGTCAGATGCCTTTCCCTGATCTGGAGCGTTTCTGATGCGCAGTGAACACGATATCGACGACAGCGGCGCGCTGCTCGAGCAGGTCAACCAGGCGCTGCAAAACGCCACGCCGTTGCGCATCCAAGGCTCCAACAGCAAGGCGTTTCTTGGGCGCATCGTGGCGGGCGAAGTGCTCGACACGCGCAGCCACCGAGGCATCGTCAGCTACGACCCGACCGAGCTGGTGATCACCGCCCGCTGCGGCACCCCGTTGGCAGAACTGGCTGAAGTATTGGACGCGGCGCAGCAGATGTTGCCCTGCGAACCGCCCTCTTTCGGCGACGGCGCGACTGTCGGCGGCATGATCGCCAGCGGGCTGTCGGGGCCACGGCGTCCTTGGTCTGGGTCTGTCAGGGACTTCGTCCTCGGCACACGGGTCATCACCGGTCATGGCAAGCATTTACGCTTCGGTGGCGAAGTCATGAAAAACGTCGCCGGTTACGACCTGTCGCGCTTGATGGCCGGCAGCTACGGATCGCTTGGCGTGGTGATCGAAGTCTCGCTCAAGGTCCTGCCCAAGCCGCGTCAAGCTTTAAGCATCAGCCTGGAAATGGACGGCGATCGCGCGTTGCTGCGCCTCGCCGAATGGGGGCAACAGCCGCTGCCGATCAGCGCTGCGTGCCACGATGGGCAGCGCCTGCACCTGCGGCTTGAGGGTGGCGAAGGCTCGGTGGCGGCGGCTCATGACCGACTCGGCGGCGAGTTGCTGGACGCTTCCTATTGGGAGGATCTCAACGAACATCGATTGAGCTTCTTCGATGAGGACCAGGCACTTTGGCGCCTGTCCGTCCCTCACAACACGCCTCGGCTTTCCCTGCCCGGCCGTCAGTTGATCGATTGGGGCGGTGCGCAGCGCTGGCTCAAATCTGACGCGGAGGCAGCGTTCATTCGCTCGATCGTCGAAGAAGTCGGCGGGCATGTGACCTGCTATACCCATGGCCTGATCGACAGCCCGTTCCAACCGTTGCCTGACGCATTGATGCGCTACCACCGGAGCTTGAAGCTACAACTCGATCCCCGGGGCATCTTCAACCCCGGGCGCCTGTACGCGGAGCTTTGACCCATGCAGACCACCTTGAGCGAACAAGCCCGCCAACTGCCCCGCGCCGAAGAAGCCGAAAGCATCTTGCGCACCTGCGTGCACTGCGGTTTCTGCAATGCCACCTGCCCGACCTATCAATTGCTGGGCGATGAACTGGACGGACCGCGGGGCCGCATCTACCTGATCAAGCAGGTTCTGGAAGGCAACGAAGTCACGCAAAAGACCCAACTACACCTGGATCGCTGCCTGTCCTGTCGTAACTGCGAAACCACCTGCCCTTCCGGCGTTGACTACCACAACTTGCTGGACATCGGCCGGGCGGTGGTCGATGCGGCGGTGCCACGCCCACTCGGTCAGCGCTTGTTGCGTGAAGGATTGCGCAGCGTCGTCCCCAATCCGGCGCTGTTCAAAGGGCTGGTCAGCAGCGGTCAGGTGTTCCGGGCATTGTTGCCCAACACCTTGCAGATAAAGTTGCCTCGCCGCGTCTATCCGGCCAAGCCGCGCCCGGTCACTCGCCACGCACGACAGGTGCTGATGCTCGAAGGTTGCGTGCAACCGAGTCTGTCACCCAATACCAACGCGGCCGCCGCTCGAGTACTGGATCGGCTGGGGATCAGCGTCATCGCGACCCGCGAGGCGGGCTGTTGCGGCGCCGTGGATTATCACCTCGACGCTCAGGCGGCCGGCCTGGATCGCGCCCGTCGCAACATTGACGCGTGGTGGCCGAGCATTGAAAACGGTGCCGAGGCCATCGTGCAAACCGCCAGCGGTTGCGGTGCCTTCATCAAAGATTATGGTCACCTGCTCAGCACCGACCCGGCCTATGCCGAGAAGGCGAAAAAGGTCAGTGCGCTGGCCAAGGATCTGGTCGAAGTGCTGCGCGACGAGCCGCTGGAGAAGCTCGGTATCCACAGCGCCCAGCGCCTGGCCTTTCATTGCCCCTGCACCTTGCAGCACGCGCAGAAACTGGGCGGTGCGGTGGAAGCGATTCTGACGAATCTGGGCTTCAACCTCACGCCTGTTGCCGACAGTCACCTGTGCTGCGGCTCGGCGGGCACCTATTCGCTGACCCAACCCGAACTGTCCCGGCAACTGCGCGACAACAAGCTCAATGCGCTGGAAAGCGGACATCCCGAAGTCATTGTCACGGCCAATATCGGCTGTCAGTCCCACCTCGACGGTGCGGGCCGAACCCCTGTCAGGCACTGGATCGAACTGGTCGAAGCCGCCTTGCCATAACCGAGCACTGGAGAATCCCCATGAAAAACAAAACCGTACTGAGCCAGACCGAAGTCAGCCAAATCCTCGCGGCTGCACGCACCGAAGCGCAGAACAACCAATGGGCCGTGACCATCGTGGTTGTCGATGACGGCGGCCATCCCCTGGCTCTCGAGCGCCTAGACGGTTGCGCTCCGATTGGCGCCTACATCGCCACCGAAAAGGCCCGCACTTCGGCCCTGGGTCGGCGCGAATCCAAAGGTTATGAAGAGATGGTCAATGGCGGGCGCCACGCCTTTTTGTCCGCGCCATTGCTGACGTCCCTTGAGGGCGGCGTGCCGATCATCGTCGACGGCCAGGTGATCGGCGCGGTCGGGGTGTCCGGTGTCAAAGCCGAGCAGGACGCACAAGTGGCCAAAGCCGGCGCGCAATGCCTGAACTGAGCCGAACTGATTTGAGCTGAGCGCTGAAATAGTCGGGCCGTGTGATAAACGGCCCGACGTTCGTTTTTGATCACTGCCCTTCAGCAAGCTTCGTCTTCGGTGTCCGCAGAGCGCGCCAGGCAACAAAAATCGCCATGAGTGCCAAGCCGAACGTCACCCACGAAACCAGATTAATTCCACCCTCGAATGCACTTCCCGCCTGCGTCATCAGCTCTCGTGCTTGATCTTGCGACAACTGCACCGCCACATGATTAGCACCCGATAGCGTCTCACTCGCCAGCATCGTCTGCACCTCGTTCAAAAAGCCCGGAAGCTGCAATACACCGCGATAGTAGGCAGTGACGAGACCACCGAGCACGGTCGTCCCCAAAACCACACCCACTTCATAGGCCGTTTCACTAATGGCCGACGCCGCACCCGCCTTTTCCGGCGGCGCGGCCGACAAAATCACATCGTTGGATACCGTCGCGATCGCGCCCACGCCAATGTTCAGCAAAGCAAAAGCCACCACCAGAACGATCAGACTGCTGCCGATGCTGGCGACCAACAAAAACGCCGCCCCAGCAAACGCCATCAGAATCGGTACCAGCACATGCACCTGTACTCGCCTCGCTACAGGCACGACTGCCATTCCCACTACGATCGCCATGATCTGACCAGGTACTAACGCAAAGCTGGCATTCAACGGTGACATCTGAAGGACGATCTGTAAGAACTGAGTGGTAAAGAATACAAAGCCGACGAGGAACGCGAGGCTCATCAGATTGATTAGTACGGAACCGCTAAAGGTGCCACTTCGGAACAGACTCAGATCCATCAGCGGCACTGGCAGACGTAACTGCCGATGCACAAACATCCACCCAGCAACCATGCCGATTACAAATGCTGTCAGCGCCATCCAGTCGAGACCATCACTGGCGCTGTGTTTAATGCCGTAAACGATGGCACTGAGGGCAACCATCGATTGCAGGATACTTAGCGGATCCAATGGCCCTGAACAGTCTTTCTCGGACTCGGGCAACAACACCGGCCCCAATACCAACAACGGCACCAATACGGGTATCGCCAATAGGAAAATCGCCCCCCAGCTGAAAAACTCCAGCAAAACTCCACCAACCAAAGGACCGAGTGCTGATCCTACCGTCAGCGTTGTTGCCCAGATCGCGACAGCTACCCTGCGCTCCTCTCGATCCAGAAACACCGAGCGTATCAATGCCAAAGTAGAGGGCATCAACATCGCACCGAAAATCCCCATGCAAGCTCGCCCGGCAATCAGTTGCATGGCGGTATCGGAGTAGGCGGTCAGCACCGACACAATGACAAAACCCAAAGACCCGGCCAGTAACAACTTTCGATGACCAATTCGATCGCCCAGACTACCCATCGACACCAGTAATCCCGCCAATACCAGCGAATAGGCATCGATCATCCATAACTGCTGACTAGCGCTCGGACTCAAGGCCTCGGCAATCTTTGGTAACGCGAATCCAAGCACCGTATTGTCTACGGTCACCAGTAGTACTGGCAGCATGAGCACGCTTAGGGCTGACCATCGCTTTGATTTTGCTCTGTGTTGCGCTGTCTCACTTATTAACGGCATTAGCCAAGCTCCTTATTACCTCAAAAAACATCACGGGACATTTTTCAATGCTTCCGTGAAACGAACCCTGCGCACTTCCATGGCGAGGGTTTAAGAAAGCAGAACACTTCTATAATTTCGTTACATCACAACTCAACCGGCTATTTGTTTCATATTGTTTGATGGCACCGATGTGCTGAAAGCCCTTTTCCGTCTGCCCCACCTCAAAAGCAAGCGCCCTAAACAATCTCGGGCGCTTGCTTAAGTCACCCTCTCCGCGTTTTTAACCCGGTCTTCGAGGCTAATGCCGATCAGTAGGAACGACACACTCCGTAGCAGCTGGCGGAGCCTGCGTTCGGCTGCGAAGCAGTCGTGACATCAGACAATGCGGTGTTTCAGGAAGACTACAAACTCAGGTTTCACGACTGCTGCGCAGCCGAACGCAGGCTTCGCCAGCTGCTATGATTGTGTTTTGGCTTAATTGATTGGCATTAGTCTGCGAGGCCTCTTTTTTTGTGAACGGCTACGCTCGTTAGGTATCGCTCACGCGTCCAACCGACAGAGCAATCGACCCGCCCAAGAGGAAGCGCACAGATGACCCGTCTCACTGCGAAAGACTTTGCCCCGGAACTGCTCGAACTGTACGACTACTACGCCCACGGCAAGATCAACCGGCGAGAGTTTCTGGATCGAGCGGCGCTGTTCACCCTAGGTGGTTTGACGGCCAGCGCGCTCCTCGCCGCCCTGAGTCCGGATTATGCTCTGGCCGAGCAGATTGAATTTACCGACCCGGACATTGTTGCCGAGTACATCACCTATCCATCCCCCAAGGGCAACGGGCAGGTTCGTGGCTATCTGGTGCGCCCGGCGAAGGCCACCGGCAAGGTGCCGGCGGTGGTGGTCGTGCATGAAAATCGCGGGCTCAACCCGTACATCGAAGACGTCGCGCGGCGTGTGGCCAAGGCAGGGTTCATCGCCCTCGCCCCTGATGGCCTGACGTCGGTGGGCGGCTATCCCGGCAACGATGACAAAGGCCGGGAGTTGCAGGCGACCGTCGACCCGGAGAAGCTCATGAATGACTTTTTCGCCGCCATCGAGTGGTTGATGAAGCATGAGGCGACCACTGGAAAAGTCGGGATCACCGGGTTCTGTTACGGCGGTGGCGTCGTCAATGCAGCGGCGGTTGCTTATCCGGAACTGGGGGCTGGCGTGTCCTTTTATGGCCGCCAGCCAGAAGCCAAGGATGTCGCCCGAATCAAGGCGCCGGTGATGCTTCACTACGGTGAACTGGATACGCGCATCAACGAAGGCTGGCCCGCCTATGAGAAGGCACTGAAAGCCGCAGGCAAGACGTATGAAGCGTACATTTACCCCGGCGCCAACCATGGTTTCCATAACGACTCCACGCCTCGATACGATGACGCCGCGGCCAGGCTGGCCTGGGACCGGACGCTCGGATGGTTTCGGCAGTATCTGGCTTAATGGTGAAGCTGAAGTCTGCTTGGACACTGTTGCCAGATTCCGCATGAATGGAGGGCTTCGAAAAGCTGACAAGCCAGGTGCTCAAACGCGGCTCAACAGGCCTCGTTCACGTCTCAATCACATCGTCCGCCCAACTGATGGCCGCAACGACGGTCGGGAAACCGATGGTGCTGGTCAGTGAGATCAGCGTGTGACGGATCTGCTCTGGCGTGGCGCCCGCCTCCAGTGCCCGTCGGGTATGACTGTGCACCGCGCCCTCAGAACGGATGGCCGCCGCGGCACCGAGCTGGATCAGCTGGACAACGATCTCTTCCAGTGGGCCGGTATGACGCACCGCCGTACCCAAGGCCTCCACGGCAGCCAGGTAATCCGGGTACTGCTGTTCGAGACGTTGGTAGGTGTTGTGCGCTTTCTTCTTTGTCATGTTTGTTTCCTCGCGTTGGAGGGCGATCAGTTCTCGCCTTTGCGCCTGAGTCATCAGGCTGCGATTTCCGAAACTTGTACACTGCAACAGTAGGCTACGCTTACAGCAGCTCATTGCACACGATGCTCGCGTCTGCAGGTTTTGGTTTGTTCTGGAGAGCGTCTGCAACAGCTATTTCAGACAGGCCCAAACAATTCACGCAGGACTACGTGATGACCGAGCCCCTCCTCAGTTTTGATCAACTCAAGCGTGCAGCCGCCTCCGGCGAGATCGATACCGTTCTGGTCTGCATGGTCGACATGCAAGGCCGACTGGTCGGCAAGCGATTCCAGGTCGAGTTTTTCATCGACAGCGGTCATGAAGAAACCCACTGCTGCAATTACCTGCTGGCCGACGACATCGACATGGAACCGGTGCCGGGTTACGCCGCGGCCAGCTGGAGCAAAGGCTATGGCGACTTTGTGCTCAAACCCGACATGGCCACGTTGCGACGGGTGCCCTGGCTTGAGTGCACGGCGCTGGTGCTCTGCGATGTACTCGATCATCACCATCGGCGCGACCTGCCGCACAGCCCGCGGGCGATTCTGAAAAAGCAGGTCGAGCGACTGCGCGAGCGCGGCTACACCGGCATGTTCGCCTCGGAACTGGAGTTCTATCTGTTCGACGAGAGCTACGAGGCCATCCACGAGCGCAACTACCACAATCCGAAGACGGCCGGTCACTACATCGAGGACTACAACATCCTGCAGACCACCCGCGAAGAGCCGGTGCTGCGGGCGATTCGAAAACATCTACAGGCCAGCGGCATTCCCGTGGAAAACTCCAAGGGTGAATGGGGGCCGGGCCAGGAAGAGATCAACATCCGTTATGCCGATGCGCTGACCATGGCCGACCACCACGTCATCATCAAGCACGCCTGCAAAGAGATCGCGCAACTGCAGGGCAAGGCGATCACGTTCATGGCCAAGTGGCGTTATGACGCCGCCGGTTCCAGCAGCCACATCCACAATTCGCTGTGGGACAAGAACGGTAAAAAGCCGCTGTTCTTCGACGCCAAGGCTGAGTTTGGCATGTCGAAACTGATGCGTTCCTGGGTGGCCGGGCAGCTTAAATATGCCAACGACATCACCTGTTTTCTCGCGCCCTACATCAATTCGTACAAGCGCTTTCAGGCCGGCACCTTTGCACCGACCCGGGCGGTGTGGAGCCGGGACAATCGCACCGCAGGTTTCCGTTTGTGCGCAGAAGGCAGCAAAGCCATCCGCATCGAATGTCGCATTGGCGGTGCCGACCTCAACCCATATCTGGCCTTCGCCGCGTTGATCGCTGCGGGACTGGCCGGTATTGACGAGAAGCTCACCCTCGCGCCGCCCTTTGAGGGCGATGCCTACGTCGACGAGCACTTGCCTGAAGTCTCGAAGACCTTGCGCGAAGCTTGCGCCGCACTCCAGGGCTCGACCATGTTGCGCGAAGCGTTCGGCGATGAAGTGATCGACCACTACGTGCACACCGCCGAATGGGAGCAGAAAGAGTACGACCGGCGGATCACCGACTGGGAACTGCAGCGCGGGTTTGAGCGCTATTGAGACTTCCATCATGACTTCAATGATTCAACTCATCTCCCCAGTCGATGGCCGGGTCTATGCCGAACGCCGCTGCGCCGATGCGGCGCAAATCGACCAGGCTCTGGCGGCGGCCGAAGCTGCCCAGACGCAATGGAAACGCCGACCACTGAGCGAACGCGCCGCCTTCTGCAGTGCCGCGGTAGACGCGATGCTGGCCATGAAGGCTGACATCGTTCCGGAACTGGCCTGGCAGATGGGCCGCCCGGTGCGCTTTGGCGCTGGCGAACTGCGCGGGTTCGAAGAGCGTGCCCGGCATATGATCGCCATTGCGCCTGAAGCGTTGGCAGCGCTTGAACCCACACCCGTCGCCGGTTTTCGACGCTGGATCAAACGCGAGCCGCTGGGTACGGTGTTGGTCGTCGCGCCTTGGAACTACCCTTACCTGACGGCGGTGAATACGATCATCCCCGCATTGATGGCCGGGAACAGTGTCATCCTCAAACACGCGTCGCAAACGCTGCTGGTCGGTGAACGGTTCGCCGAGGCGTTTCGCCGTGCCAATCTGCCCGAAGGATTGTTCCAGAACCTGCTGCTGAGTCATCTCCATACCGCGATGATCATTGCCTCAGGACGCGTGCAGCAGGTGAACTTCACCGGCTCGGTCGAAGCCGGCAAGACCATGGAACACGCTGCTGTCGGAGGTTTCCTCGGCGTGGGCTTGGAGCTTGGCGGCAAAGACCCGGCCTACGTCCGGGCAGACGCCAACCTCGAACACGCGGTGGAAAACCTGGTGGATGGCAGCTTCTTCAACTCCGGGCAAAGCTGTTGCGCGGTCGAGCGTATTTATGTCGATAGCAAAATTTACCCGGCGTTTGTCGAGCGCTTCGTTTCTTTGACCTGCCAATACGTGCTGGGCAACCCGCTGGACGAAGCCACCACGCTCGGTCCGCTGGTGACACCGAACGCCGCTGATTTCGTTCGTAGTCAGATCGCCGATGCACTGACCCAAGGCGCTCGGGCGCTGATCGATCCAAAGGATTTTCCTGCCGATGCACCGGGCAGCGCCTACCTCGCGCCGCAAGTATTAGTCGACGTCACCCATCAAATGTCGGTGATGCGCGAGGAAAGCTTTGGCCCGGTGGTCGGCATCATGCCGGTGGCCAGCGATGACGAAGCCATTGCCTTGATGAACGACAGCGAGTTCGGGCTCAGCGCCTCCATCTGGACGCAAGACCTTGCCGCCGCAGAACGTCTGGGCAACGAGATCGACACCGGCACCGTGTTCATGAACCGCTGCGATTACCTGGACCCGGCCCTGGCCTGGACCGGAGTGAAGAACAGCGGGCGCGGCGTCACGCTGTCGCGCCTTGGCTATGACAACCTGACCCGAGCGAAATCCTTCCATTTGCGCCACGAGATCTGAGCCATGAGCCTGACCGCGAACTGGAACTACCCCACAAGCATCCGCTTCGGTGTCGGCCGCATCGCCGAGCTCGCCGAGATCTGCCGCAGTCAAGGGATCCAGCGACCGTTGCTGGTCACCGACAGTGGACTGGCGCGAGCCCCGATCACCGCCGCAACGCTGGACGCCTTGCGCGCCGCTGGCCTTGGCGTCGCGCTGTTTTGCGACCTTAAACCCAATCCGGTCGAAGCCAACCTGGCGGGCGGGCTCGACGCCTGGCGCGCGGGCAAACACGATGGCGTGGTCGCCTTCGGCGGCGGCAGTGGCCTGGACATGGGCAAGCTCATCGCCTTCATGAGCGGCCAGACCCGACCGGTGTGGGATTTCGAAGACATCGGCGACTACTGGGCCCGCGCCGACGAAGGCAGCATCGCCCCGATCATTGCGGTGCCGACCACGGCAGGTACCGGCTCCGAGGTGGGCCGTGCGGCGGTGATCATCGATGAGCGTACGCACACCAAACGCATCATCTTCCACCCGAAAATGATGCCGCGCGTGGTCATCAGCGACCCGGCCCTTACCGTCGGCATGCCGGCCAAGGTCACCGCAGGCACCGGCATGGATGCGTTTGCGCATTGTCTGGAATCGTATTGCGCCCCCGGTTTTCATCCCATGGCCGAAGGCATTGCGGTGGAAGGCATGCGCCTGGTCGCCAATGCCCTGGTGCGAGCCGTACACACACCCTCGGACCTGGAGGCGCGAGCGGAAATGCTCGCGGCTGCCGCGATGGGTGCTACCGCTTTCCAGAAAGGTCTGGGCGGGATGCACGCCCTCTCACATCCGGTGGGAGCCCTGTACGACACCCATCACGGCATGACCAACGCCACGTTCATGCCCTATGTCCTTAAATTCAATCGCCCGGCCATCGAGGAACGCATCACTCGCCTCGCGGCTTATTTGCGTCTGCCCTCGCCCGGCTTCGACAGTTTTCTGGCCTTCGTCCTCAAGTTGCGCAAGGACATCGGCGTGCCCCATACGCTGGTTGAGCTGGGGGTGGATGATCGGCAGGCCGACCTGATCGCGGACATGGCGATTGTCGACCCTTGCGCCGGCGGCAACCCACTGCCATTGACCCGAAATGGCGCGGCAGAAATTTTCGAAGCGGCGTACCACGGCCGTCTATAGAGCAGTTGTCTGTCCATGGCCAAGGTGCGAACTCGCAGCATGGACGAGGTTTATCCGTTAGAAACAGGAGCAGTACGACAAGGGGTTGAAGGCCAGCCCATCCGGCCACGTAAAACCCGGATGGATGCGTATCAAAACCTAAGGGGCACATAACATGAATCCAGCAAGCCAGCCCGGCACGAGCGCGCCGCAAGACGATGACGTCAAGGTGCTGCACAGCATGGGCTATGCCCAGCAGCTGTCGCGACGCATGGGCGTTTTCTCCAACTTTGCCATTTCCTTTTCGATCATCTGCATCCTCTCGGGTGGTATCAACTCACTCGCCCAGGGCACCTCGGGTGCGGGCGGTGCGTCAATCGGCATCGGCTGGCCGATCGGTTGCCTGATCTCCGGAGTTTTCGCCATGGCCATGGCGCAGATTTCCTCGGCCTACCCTACCGCTGGCGGCCTCTATCACTGGGGTTCGATTCTCGGTAACCGCTTCACCGGCTGGCTGACCGCGTGGTTCAACTTGCTCGGGCTGGTCACCGTGCTCGGTGCGATCAACGTCGGCACCTATTACTTCTTTTTCGGCGCCTTCGGACCGGCCCTGGGAATGGAAGACACCACCACGACCCGGGTGATTTTCCTGGCGATCCTGACGAGCATCCAGGCCTTGTGTAACCACCTGGGTATCGGCCTGACCGCGAAGCTCACCGACTTCTCGGGGTATCTGATCTTCGCCACGGCGCTCGCGCTGACCATCGTCTGCCTGATCTCTGCACCCAGTTATGAGTTCGCCCGGTTATGGACCTTCAGCAACTATTCCGGCGAAGCAGGCGGCAGCGTCTGGCCACAGGTCTCGAACGGCTGGATTTTCATGCTCGGCCTGCTCTTGCCGATCTATACCATCACCGGCTATGACGCCTCTGCGCATACCTCGGAAGAGACCCGGAATGCCGCCATGTCGGTGCCACGCGGCATGGTCATGTCGGTGGTCTGGTCGTTGCTGTTCGGCTGGGTCATGCTCAGTTCGTTTGTGCTGATGCTGCCGAGCATGGACGAGGCGGCGAAGCATGGCTGGACCGTGTTTTTCTGGGCCATGGACACCCAGGTCAATCCAACGGTGAAGTTGGCGCTGTACGTGGCGATTTTCATCTCGCAATTTCTTTGCGGGTTGGCGACCGTGACCTCGGTCTCACGCATGATCTTCGCGTTTTCCCGTGACGGCGGCCTGCCCTTCTCCAAAGCTCTGTCCTCGGTCTCGCCTACCCTTCGCAGCCCGGTGGCGGCGATTTGGACCGGTGCCACGCTCGCGGTGTTGTTTGTCTGGGGATCGTCGGTAATCTCGGTCGGCGAAACGCCGGTCTATACCATCGTGGTGTCCTGCACGGTGATCTTCCTGTTCTTCTCCTTCATCATTCCCATCGTGCTGGGCCTGTTTACCTACGGGACTTCGAAGTGGCCGACCATGGGGCCGTGGAACATGGGACGTTTCTGGTACTCAGTGTTCGCCCTCCTCTCGATCCTCTCGATGGTGATTATTTTCGTCATCGGCATCCAGCCACCGAACGATTGGGCGCTGTACATCACCATCGGCTTTCTGGTGCTGACGGCCATCGTTTGGTTCGGATTTGAAGCCCGACGCTTCCAGGGTCCGCCGATTGGCGACATGATCGTCAAGCGTCAGGCTGAAATTGCGGCGGCTGAAGAGGCGTTGAATAAATGGGCCGGGAGCTGATCACCACAGCCATAAAAATACCGACATGTGGGAGCGAGCCCGCTCCCACAGCGATTATTCAGGTGGATCGATTTGATCCAGCACCCGGTTCGCCGTGATTTCCGCCAGCATGATGCTGTTTGAAATATCCTGAGCTGGTTGGCATGCTCGAAGACGCAGTGAAGCCCTGTCTCAATCCCTAGGCTTCGTGCGCAAACCTCTGCCATCATTGAAGAACTTACAAGCCGAGTAGAAAACATGAATCGTCGTAAAAAAATACAACAGTTATTAAAGGCTCACGCAAAAAAGGCCAGTGCCAAATTGGCACCGCCCAGTAAGTCTAAATACATTAGTAAAGCTGACCGATTGAAACTAGCTGCTGAACCTAGTCTAGACTCGATCATTTCCCCTGAGAGCTGATCTATTTATCTTAAACACCACCGGAATTTACAAATCTGTTTGGGCTAGGTATTCCGATGGCAAGTACCGTGAGGACGCAGCCTGACAATGCACTCAGCTCTCTTCGGTTGCTGGACGCTGCGCGATAAAGCTGGGACCGTGCCGCGCGCCCTTAAACAAACGTTAGGCACTTATCCAACCTCACCGTACGGAGCATATAAGACATGTCAAACATCGTCGCATGGACCCTGTTCGCCTTGGGTGTCCTCCATATTCCATTCGGTATTTTCAAGTTCAAAACAGCATTCGCCGCCGCTGTAGACTCAGGCTTCGTTGACCAATTCAAAGCGCACGAAGATCGGCGTACTGCCCTCTGGTTTACCATGCTGGGGCCGCTTTTTATGCTCGCAGGGCAGACAGCGATTCACGCTGTAGCCGTTGGCGATCTCGCGCTACTTAAAATTGTTGGCATCTATGTGCTTATGATCTCGATCATTTGCGTCATTGCTGTTCCAAAATCGGGGTTCTGGGCAACGCTGCTGGTTTCTCCGCTGATCATCGCGGCAGGGTACGGCTGGTACGTTTGACAAACAGATCAAGCCGTTCGCTTCGCTCACTCGTCTCAAGACCAGCCTCGAAGGCCATACACAGTCGACTTAGAAGGCACGAACAACGACACGCTGCGTGTCGGTTAACGGGTGAGCAAAGAACACGACATAAATGCTTTTTAATACCAGCCAGCCGCATTGCGCATCACCTTCAGAACTCCAGATTTAAGGGCGAACGATGATTTTAGTTGTTGAGGGTATCAGCGCCAGCGGGAAAACCACTTGGTGCGCCAAGCATGGAGGGCAACATGTCATTCCTGAAAACGGCCGTTTTGAAAACGAGCCGGATCGGATAAAGGATCCAGTCGGAGCAGCAACTTTTTGGGCCGAGCGAAACGTGGATCGCTGGCAAACGGCGCTGGCCATGGAAGACATTTCTTCTTGGGCTTTGTGTGACAGTGACCCTCTCAAGCTCCACTACATTTGGAGCCTTTGGCAGATCGGCGAGGCGAGCGAACACGACTGGCGAACTGAGTTGGACGCCACAAGAGAAACGATCGCACAAGGACGTATTGGCTTTGCTGACTGTTACATTGTTGGTCGCATAGATCCTCAGCTCGCGCGAGAACGAGCCAAAGCAGACACCACCCGCCGACGGAGCAGATTCGAGCTACACGTGCGCCTCCAACAAGCTCTGCTGACCTGGTACTCAGCTATGGATGAAGTGCTTCCCGGCAGAGTTCGATTCAGTTTTCCTTCAGAAATGCCGACCTTGAAAAGCCTTGATGGAAGATATGCGGTAGCGGTCTTTGATCAAATGATCGCATCGCTTCCAGGACCTACTCACACCTCTTAGCGAGACTGAGCATTCAGAAACTGTTCGTTGTCAGAGCCCCAGAACCTCCTGACCGCAGATGAAGTGAAATCCCATTGCCGCCGTGGAATGACCGCCTACAAGGTTCCGAAGATCGTCGTCTTCATGGACCATTTACCGAAATCCACCGTCGGCAAGGTGTTGCGTCGGAAACTGCGTGATCTTGGCTGAAAGGAGGGAGGGCGCAGCTGGTGCAGCGGATCGAGCATTGATACTGTCACCGACTCGTGTCATTGCATGATCTTGTTTAGAAACCAGAATCTTTGGAGGTATCGCATGCGCCCTTTGTGCCCAATCAAACCTCCGTCCTTCTCGATGCCATTTTCAGTCCGTCTGCCAAACAGGCTCGCGCGGCCCTGGTTGCGATGGGCCCTGTGCCTGAGCATTGTCGCGCCCGGCATGGCCGCTGCAGAGACACGACCCGAGAACATGGTGTATCTGCGTACGATTGATCCGGGCATTGAGCAAGACATTCGCTATGCCAGCGCTCACAACTTCACCGGGCACCCACTCGACGGTTACGCCGCGGCACAGTGTCTGTTATCGCTGGACGCCGCCAAGGCCCTCGCTCGGGTACAAACGGCCTTGCGAGCGAAGGGTTACGGTTTGAAGGTGTTCGACTGTTATCGGCCCAGCCGTGCCGTTGCTGATATGGGGCGCTTTGCTTTAGTGCCGGGTGACCCGCGCAAGGCCGAGTTCTATCCGCGTGTGGACAAGCAGGACTTCTGGCGCCTGGGTTACGTGGCCCGGGTGTCGAACCACTCCAAAGGCTCAACCGTGGACCTGACACTGACCGGTCCGGATGCCCTGCCCGCCGATACCTGGACACCTTCAGCCGGGCAAGTCGATTGCACGGCCCCCTATGACCAGCGTTGGCGCGACGGCGCGCTCGACATGGGAACGGGGTTCGATTGCTTCGATGAGCGCGCGCATACCGACAACCCGATGATCAGCGCTGCCGCCAAGGACAATCGCCAGAAGCTCAGCAGGGCCATGGAGAAAGAAGGGTTTACTGGGTACTCCAAGGAATGGTGGCATTTCACATACAACGGCGAAGGTTCGCCGAAGAACGTCATGGACTTCCCCATCACGCCGCTGGGTACACGCGACGCTCTCGACACCGCCAATCAGCTGATTGTGGTCACCACAAAAAACTGGACTGACATCCAGGGCACTGCCCAGCGCTATGAACGGCAGGGCAACACCTTTCGAAAATACGAAGGGTCGTTTCCGGTGATGGCCGGCAAGAGCGGGCTGGCGTGGGGCAAGGGCCTGAGCAGCGTTGAGCAACGCGAGGGTCCGGTCAAACGTGAAGGCGATGGAAAAGCGCCTGCCGGGGTATTCAAACTGGGAACGGCGTTTGGCTACGACAGCACGGCCGACACCAAACTGCCTTACCTGGCACTCACCCCGACCATCGAATGCGTGGATGACAGCCACTCCGAGCGCTATAACGAGCTGGTCGATGGAGCGACTGTTTCGAAAGACTGGAACAGTTCCGAACGTATGCGTCGCGATGACGACATGTATCGAAAAGGCATTTTCATCGAGCACAATACGCCGGCGTCCCCCGCCTCGGGCTCTTGCATTTTCTTCCACATCTGGCGCGCTCCCACCTCGCCGACGCTGGGTTGCACCGCCATGGATCAAACGGATATTTCTCGCTTGTTCCATTGGCTGGATCCTCGCCAGTCCCCTCTGCTGGTTCAAATGCCCGAGGCGCAATACGAGCACTTTCGCGAAAGCTGGAACCTGCCCGAACGTTGATAGCGTCGACGCCCACCTGAGCGGTGGCTGGCAGGCGGCCGACCCCATTGATACAACACTGTTACGCAGGTTGTTACTTCCTGATCTGCACCGGTGCCAGTGACCCCTCTGACTGTAACGCCAAGACACTTCGCCGCACTGCACGACCCGCCTACCGTAAAGCCGTCAATGTGCTTACAGGGTCGTGACACATCATCGGCACCGCCCGCCTCCCCGGTGGAGGCATGGAAGACGTGTCGGGTGCTGATCCCTCGTCAAATTCGATGCCCGCTGCCCATTGATTGCCCAACACACCACCAAGGAAGAGGGAAACCATGAGCAAATCAATCGCTGTCAGCCAACACAGCCAGCAACTCCAAGATGACGTGCAAGAAGCCGTCAAGTCGATCCTGGGCGCCACCAAGGCCCTGAGCCCTGCCGACTACGGCAAGGTGTTGAGGTCGACCCTGGCAGCTACTCAAAAAACGGTCACGATCGAGATCGCCGCCGGCGATCTGACCCAGCTCAAGAAGTCCGGCTACAAGCTGTGTTTTGCCAAGAAGGTGGGGACCGAAGACTACAACGTGGTCTGGCAGTCCTATGACAAGTACCTGAGCAACAACGAATTCAGCTGGACGCCTCAGTACCAGTTGTTCGCCTCCAACGTGTTCAAGGAAAACGTGCAAGTCAAAGTCTCGACCAACATCGTCAACATCGGGCTGGGACAAACGTCGATACTCGCCGACTCCGGCCTGCTGGGTCAGGCCGTGACGGGCGGTCCTAACGTTTCCTTCACGCTGGTGAACGACTACGCACCCATTCACCCGGGGGTCAACCAGTTGTCCACCGGTATCGATGGCAATCAGGTCAGTACGCCCATCTACGTAGCCGTCAACGAGGTGGTCACCGGCAATACCGTTCTGACCCCTGTCGAGACCATTCTCGTGTGGTTCGAACAGAACGTGCAGACCAGCACCATGTTCAGCACCTCGCGCTCCAAGGCCATCGAAATCGAGCTGACCTTCGCCAATGATGCAGCTCGTCTCTACGAAGGCGGTGAATGGAAAACCATATAACCGCCACACCCAGGGGCAACCTCGCGTTGCCCCTGATCCTCAGGCATCGTCGCTGCCAACCCTGGCGAAATATCCGGTCAACGACCGGCAGATGGACTCGGCCAGATCTTCCTGAGTGGCAATGCCATAAGGTCGATTGCGATCAAACTGCGCAGACCAACGAATGCGGCCCTGAGCGACATCAATCAAGCGTACCGAGGTCCGGACTCGGGCCGGTTCTACCCGCACGCTGCCCTCCAGGAAATAACTGCCGCGCCTGGCCCGCCCCAGATCCGGTGCTTTTACACTACTTCGTGGCACCTTCATCAGCACATGGTTCGCAGGCGTTTGCGTCTGTTCGAATGACTCGAACAGCCTGCAGCTCAACTCTTCGCACAAGCCCTGAGTAAAGTCATCGCCGTCGCGGGTGATGCAGGTAAACGGCTGGAGTTGCAGGACAGGATGGCGAATAGCGAGGCCTTTGAGTCTGAGTCGCTGGTACGCCAGCCGATAACAACCGGCCGGTATGCTCAGACGCACCGGATCCTGCTGGCCAAACGTGGCGTAATGACTGGCGAGCTTGCGCCGCAATCGGCCAATCTGCACCCGCACCACCGGATCATCGCCGGTGCAGTAGACCGCCGGATCACGGCGAAACACCGCGATGCCGATGGCATGCTCGGTGAGGGGAATGTCCGAGAACTGAAGGTCGTGCTCGACCAGAAAGCGCAGCAGGGCGCCCATCCGCCGTGACTTGGCGAACAACGGGCTGGCCAATAACAGCGCGAGCACCCTCTCCACCTCTTCTCGGCCAAGAGGCTCGGGAACGATGTCCGCACTCGAATTACCACTGGGCTTGATCACAACTGCCTGCCTCCTTGCAGGTAACCGCCTGTCGCCCGCCACCTCGATGGCCATGAACGACTTGAGCGCTGCCAGAACGTAGCGTAGCAGTTGCAATCGGATCGGGAAGATATTGCAGTGGCTGGAGGTCCTGGCCATCGCCGAAGGAACACCCTGGGGAAATTCGTATACCATATCTGCAATTCAATCCTAACGATCACGACCGTGGCCCTGACAAAACTCAACGCTCCCGACCTTGGCAATTCGCCTTCGACGTCGGAAATCATCACCCGTCATCTGCGTGACGCCATTGTCGCCGGGCATTTCGCCGAGGACGAGCCGATTCGCCAGGACGACATCGCCCGCCAGTTCAACGTCAGCAAGATTCCGGTGCGCGAAGCCCTCAAACGCCTGGAGGCCGAAGGACTGGTGATGTTCCAGCGCAATCGCGGGGCGATGGTCACCCGGGTTTCCGATGCGGAACTGGCGCAGATGTTCGAAGTGCGCATGCTGCTCGAAGACAAGGTGCTGCGCCTGGCCATTCCGAACATGACCGAAGACACCTTCGCCCGTGCCGAACGCATCTGTCAGGAGTTCATTGGCGAAGATGACGTGGGGCGCTGGGCCGAGCTCAATTGGGAACTGCACGCTTGCCTCTACGAACCGGCGCAACGACCGTTTCTGGTCGGCCTGATCCGCTCGGTCAACGACAAGCTGGAGCGCTACCTGCGCATGCAGATGAGCCTGTCGGCCGGCAAGGAACGCGCCGATCACGAACACCGGGAAATCCTTGCGGCCTGCCGCGCCGGTGACGTGGACCTGGCGGTGAAGTTGCTCGACGAACACATTGCCGGCGTCTGCAAGACCCTGTTCGAGCACCTGCCTCATCACCACTGACAGCTCGCCGCGCTGTGCCGATTTCGTCATTGGCACTGGATAAAACCATCAAGCCGGCAAGCCCCCGCACAGGCCACTCTTTCGTTCACTCATCTGAACGGGCGTGGCCAACTTATGAAACGCATCACCGTGATCGACTCCCACACCGGCGGCGAACCGACCCGCCTGGTGACCGCCGGTTTTCCTGACCTGGGCAGCGGCAGCATGGCCGAACGTCGACAGCGGCTGGCCCAACAGCATGATCATTGGCGCGCTGCCTGCGTACTCGAACCGCGGGGCAGTGACGTGCTGGTCGGCGCCCTGCTCTGTGAGCCGGTGGACCCGAGCGCCTGTGCCGGCGTGATTTTCTTCAACAACAACGGTTACCTCGGCATGTGTGGCCACGGCACCATCGGCCTGGTGGCCTCGCTGGCGCATCTGGGCAAGATCGGCCCTGGGGTGCACAGCATCGAAACCCCGGTGGGCACGGTGCAGGCGACGCTGCACGAAGATCATTCAGTCAGCGTGCGCAACGTGCCAGCGTACCGTTACCGCAAAGCGCTTTCGCTGCAGGTGCCGGGGATCGGTCAAGTAACCGGCGATGTTGCCTGGGGTGGGAACTGGTTTTTCCTGATTGCCGAGCATGGCCTGCGCGTTGCTGGCGATAACCTCGATACGCTGACCGCCTATACCTTCGCCGTCCAGCAAGCACTGGAAGCTCAGGGGATTCGCGGCGAAGACGGCGGCTTGATCGACCATGTCGAACTGTTCGCCGATGACGATCAGGCCGACAGCCGCAACTTCGTCCTCTGCCCCGGCAAAGCCTACGACCGCTCGCCCTGTGGCACCGGCACCAGCGCCAAACTGGCGTGCCTGGCAGCCGACGACAAATTGCAGCCGGGACAGATCTGGCGTCAGGCCAGTGTCATCGGCAGCGAGTTCGAGGGTTCCTACGAACTTCAGGGCGAGCGCATCGTGCCGACCATTCGCGGCCGCGCCTTTATCAGCGCCGAAGCCAGCCTGATCATCGAACAGGACGACCCGTTCGCCTGGGGTATTCGCCCGTGAACGAGGGTCTGGCGGCCGATGTGATCGTGATCGGCGCCGGCATCATCGGCGCCGCTTGTGCCCAAGCGTTGGCGGGGCGCGGCTTGCGCGTGCTGGTGCTGGACGCCGGCCTGCCCGGCGCCACGGCGGCGGGCATGGGCCACTTGCTGGTCCTCGACGACAACCCGGCCGAACTGGCCCTCAGTCAATATTCTTTGCAACGCTGGCGCGAACTGGCGCCGGCCCTGCCCGACGGCTGCGCCTACCGTTGCAATGGCACCCTCTGGCTGGCCACCAATGCCGAAGAAATGGCCGTCGCCCACAGTAAATACCTGAACTTGCAGGCCCAAGGCGTGGCCTGCGAGTTGATCTCCAGCGGTGCCTTGCACCAACGCGAACCGGAATTGCGCAAGGGCCTGGAAGGCGGTCTGCTGATCAATGGCGATGGCATTCTGTATGCGCCGGCGACGGCCAATTGGATGCTCGATACACCGAACATCAGCCAACGCCGGGCGCGGGTCAGCGAAGTCGATGGCAACCGCGTGCGACTCGACGACGGCCACTGGCTGAGCGCTGAAGCGGTGATTCTGGCCAACGGCATCCAGGCCAATGCGCTTTGCCCCGAGCTGCCGATCGAACCAAAAAAAGGCCACTTACTGATCACCGACCGCTACCCCGGAAAAGTCACCCACACCCTGGTGGAACTCGGTTACGTCACCAGTGCCCACAACGCAACTGGCCCCTCGACGGCGTGCAATATTCAGCCCCGGCCCACCGGGCAGCTGTTCATCGGTGCCTCGCGACAATTCGGCACCACCGACCCGCAAGTCGAGGGCTGGATGCTGGCGAAAATGCTCCGGCGTGCCACCGACTACATGCCGGGTCTGGCTCAGCTCAACGGCATCCGCGCCTGGACCGGTTTTCGCGCTGCCAGCCCCGACGGCTTGCCGCTGGTGGGTCAGCACCCGCAACGCAAAGGTTTATGGCTGGCGGTCGGTCACGAGGGCCTCGGCGTGACGACCGCCCCCGGCACCGCCGACCTGATGGTCGCGCAGCTGTTCAACGAAACCCCGCCACTGGCCGCGCAACCGTATCTGCCGCAACGTTTTCTCGGAGAGCCCGTTTATGCCTGAATTGATGCTGGACGGACGTGCCCTGCGGGTTGCCGAGGGCACCAGCGTCGCCGCGGCACTGGCGCTGAGCGGCGATGGCTGCACGCGCACCTCGGTCAGTGGCCAACGTCGCGCACCGCTGTGTGGCATGGGCATTTGCCAGGAATGCCGGGTGACCATCGACGGTCGACGACGTCTGGCGTGCCAGACGCTGTGCCGTGACGGCATGCATGTGGAGACTCAAGCATGAGCGAGCACGCCGACCTGCTGATCATCGGTGCCGGTCCCGCCGGCATGGCCGCCGCGCTCGCTGCGGCGCCCAGCGGTGCGCACATCGTCCTGCTCGATGACAACCCGTTGCCGGGTGGGCAAATCTGGCGCGACGGACCTCAAGTCAAGCTGCCGAACCCGGCGCGTCAGATGCGCGAGCGACTGGAGGCGTGCAGCAACATCCGCCGCCACTCCGGCACTCGGGTGATTGCCTGCGCCGGGCCGAAACAACTGCTGGTCGAAGACGCCGATCGAGGCTGGTTGATCGGTTACGACAAACTGATTCTGTGTACCGGCGCCCGCGAATTACTGCTGCCCTTCCCCGGCTGGACGCTGCCCGGCGTGACTGGCGCGGGTGGCCTCCAGGCGCTGATCAAAGGCGGCCTGCCGGTGCAGGACGAACGCATTGTGATTGCCGGCAGCGGACCGTTATTGCTGGCCAGCGCCGCCACCGCAAAACACAACGGCGCCCGAGTGCTGCGCATCGCCGAGCAGGCCTGTGCGGCCGCCGTCGCCGGTTTCGCCGCGCAACTGCCACGCTGGCCCAACAAGCTGATGCAGTCGGTCACGTTGTTCGACCGCCATTACCGTACCGGCACCCATGTACTGGCCGCCCTGGGCAATGAGCGGCTGGAAGGTGTGCGCCTGCAACAGCAAGGAAAAATCGTCGAGCTGGAGTGTGATCGCCTGGCCTGTGGCTTCGGTCTGATTCCCAACACCCAACTCGGCCAGGCCCTCGGCTGCGAACTTGAAGATCAGGCGATCGCCGTCGATGCCTGGCAGACCACTCGCCGCGCCGATCACTTCGCGGCAGGTGAATGCACTGGTTTCGGTGGCAGTGAACTGGCATTGGTCGAAGGCGCCATCGCTGGCCATGCCGCCGTCGGTGACCTTGATTCGGCCCGAGCATTGTGGCCGCGCCGTGCGCGCTGGCAGGGTTTCGCCAACGCCCTCAACAAAGCATTCACCCTCGATCCGCAACTCAAGTCGCTGGCACAACCCGACACCCTGGTGTGCCGTTGCGAAGACGTGCCTTACGCAGCGCTTGCCGGGCACACTGACTGGCGCGAGGCCAAGCTGGCCAGCCGCTGCGGCATGGGCGCCTGCCAGGGCCGTGTGTGTGGCGGCGCGTTGCAGCACCTGTTCGGCTGGCAACCTTCGGCACCACGACCACCGTTCAGTCCGGCACGGATCGAGACCTTGCTGTGCCTGGACGACACCCCGCCGGCCTGAATGCCGGCCCGGGGCTTTCGGGTCCGTCGCCGAGTCTTTATGATCCCGGGCATTGCCTCCAGACGCCCAGCGCCATGTATGCCTCGCTCACTACCTTCAAACCCTGCGACCTGCCCACTCTGCTGAGCAGTCTGCAGCCGATCGCGGCGCTGCTCGACACCCTGTCGGACGTGGTGTTTTTCATCAAAGACAGCGAGGCCCGCTACGCCTTTGTCAACCAGACCCTGGCCCGGCGCTGCGGTTTCAAACACAGTGACGAGCTGCTCGGGCGCACCGCCGACATGGTCTTTCCCGAGCGCTTCGGCCCGCTGTACACCGAGCAGGATCGGCGGGTGTTGTCCACCGGCCGCGAACTGGCTGACCAACTCGAATTGCACCTGTATTACGGTAACCAGCCGGTTTGGTGCCTGACCCACAAACTCGCGCTGCGCGACCTGCAAGGTCAGATCGTCGGCCTGGCTGGTATCTCCCGCGACCTGCAAGCGCCACAGTCCAGCCATCCGGCGTTCCATAAACTCGCAGCGGTGGACGCGCACATCC
Organism: Pseudomonas sp. PMCC200344; assembly: GCF_030053095.1. Classification (NCBI taxonomy): domain Bacteria; kingdom Pseudomonadati; phylum Pseudomonadota; class Gammaproteobacteria; order Pseudomonadales; family Pseudomonadaceae; genus Pseudomonas; species Pseudomonas sp. PMCC200344. Next base: position 3,707,442 of record NZ_CP125618.1, read on the forward strand.
GCAGCCATTTCGCCCGGCCGATCAGCCTTGCCGAACTGACCGCGATCGCCGGGTTTTCCGTGGCGCAACTGGAGCGCCATTGCAAACGGGTGTTTCAGCTCACCCCACGGCAGATGATTCATAAGGCGCGCCTGGAAGAAGGTTCCCGACTGTTGCTGCACACCGAGCTGCCCATTACCGAGATCGCCCTGCGCTGCGGTTACACCGATCACAGCGCTTTCAGTCGGCAGTTCCGCGCCTTGACCAGTCTGGCGCCGAGTCAGTATCGCGAAAGCCGTCGCTGAACCCGGGCGAGTGTTCCTTTAAGGGGCGCCCGGAGTTCCCACTGCTCCCTTCTGTAACACCGCCTGATACAGGCCACCGTGGCGCTCTTCTCCTACGCCCCCGCTCCCACCATCTTGTAAGACCTTTAGCTCAAGGCTTGGCGAATAATTCTCGCCTCTGTTCGGAAACAGGCACGCTCATTGCTAATCAAATATCGTATACGAAATTCACAATACGATATCCAACAGCACTTTCCGACAACGAGGCCTCTATGAAAAACCCCGCATTTGCCGTAGCCCTCAGCGCTGTTCTCAGTACGTCCTTCATTGCCACCGCCCAGGCCGACAAGCTCGACGACATTATCGGCTCGGGCAAGCTGCGCTGCGCCGTGACGCTGGACTTTCCGCCCATGGGTTTTCGCGATGAAGGTAACAACCCGGCCGGTTTCGACGTGGACTACTGCCGCGACCTGGCGAAAATCCTAGGGGTCGAGGCTGAAGTGGTTGAAACGCCCTTCCCCGATCGAATTCCGGCGCTGGTCTCCGGGCGCGCAGACGTGATCGTCGCGTCCACGTCCGACACCCTTGAACGAGCCAAGACCGTCGGCCTCACCGTGCCGTACTTCGCCTTTCAGATGGTCGTGCTGACCCGCGATAACACCGGCATCAACAGCTTCGCCGATATCAAGGGCAAAGCGCTGGGCAACACCAGCGGCACCTATGAAGCCATCGCTCTGGAAAAAGACGTGAAGAGCTGGGGCTCCGGCACCTTCCGCGCCTATCAGTCGCAGAACGACACGCTGCTGGCGGTCGCCCAGGGTCACATCGACGCTACCGTGGTCACCAACACCGTGGCCGCCGCCACGATCAAGTCGGGCAAATACAAGAACCTGAAAATCGCCGGTAACGCGCCGTACACCATCGACTACGTATCCCTGGGCGCCAAGCGCAACGAGTATGGTCTGCTCAACTACCTCAATCTGTTCGTCAACCAGCAGGTGCGCAGTGGCCGTTACAACGAGCTGTTCACCAAATGGGTCGGTACCGAGATTTCACCCTCCGACCTGACCGTGCCTAAGGTCTATTACTGAGGTGTCCGGCATGCCTAGGCCAACCTCTCTGACCGGTCGCAGCCTGGTCGCCGGCGCCGCACAAGGCGCCCTGCTGTTTGCCGATGTCGGGCTGAGCTTCTGGGGCGGGGTCGATCCGTACAGCGGCGAGGTCATCGACCGTCACCACCCGCTCAGCGGCGAACATCTGGCCGGCCGGGTGCTGGCGATTCCCAGTGGCCGCGGCTCGTGCACCGGCAGCAGTGTGCTGATGGAACTGATCAGCAACGGTCATGCGCCGGCCGCACTGGTGCTGGCCGAACCCGATGAGATCCTGACCCTGGGCGTGCTTGTGGCACAGACCATTTTCGAGCGTTCCCTGCCGGTGCGGTGCATCGGCCGGGAGGCCTTCGCCGCCTTGCGCGGCAAGGCCTTTGCTCGGGTCGAAGCATCAACGGTGACCGTGTTCGAACACCTGCCGGGCGATGCCTGGCAGGCACTCGACAGTCCGTTGCAGACAGCAGAAAAAAGCACCGCTATCGAACTCACCGAACACGATCAGGCGCTGCTCGACGGTGAACATGGCAAGGCAGCCCAAGTGGCGATGCAGATCGTCCTGCGCATGGCTGAACTGCAAGGTGCGCGACACCTGGTGGATGTCACCCAGGCGCACATCGACGGCTGCATTTATACGGGACCTGCGAGCCTGCGCTTTGCTGAACAACTGGTGCAGTGGGGAGCAAGAGTACGGGTACCGACCACCCTCAATTCGATTTCCGTCGACCAGCGCCGTTGGCGCGAGTTGGGCATTGATCCGGCACTCGGTGTGCCGGCCAGTGCTTTGGGCGATGCCTATATGGCGATGGGCGCACAGCTGAGTTTCACCTGCGCGCCCTACCTGCTCGACAGCGCGCCGAAGGCCGGCGAGCAAATCGTCTGGGCCGAATCCAACGCGGTGGTCTACGCCAACAGCGTGCTCGGCGCACGCACCCTGAAATACCCGGACTACCTGGATATCTGCATCGCCCTGACCGGCCGCGCGCCCCTGATCGGCTGCCATCTGGACGCGCAACGTAAAGCGAGACTGCAAATCGAATTGCCGGTTTTGCGCGAGCTGGATGACGCCTTCTACCCGCTGCTCGGTTACCACATCGGTGCCCTGGCCGGCAGCCGGATTCCGCTGGTGTTGGGGCTTGAACAGCGCAAGCCGAGCCTGGATGACCTGAAAGCTTTCGGTGCGGCTTTCGCCACCACCTCCGCCGCACCGCTGTTCCACATCGCCGGGGTGACCCCGGAAGCACTCGACCCGACGCAGGTGCTGGAGGCGGATGCCGATGTGCCGGTGGAAAAAATCCGCCTGAAGGATTTGCTGCTCAGCTGGCGCGAACTCAACAGTGCCCGCGACAACCGGGTAGATGTGGTCTCGCTGGGCAATCCGCATTTCTCCCTCAGCGAATTCGCGCTTCTGGCGCGGTTGTGTCGGGGTCGGCACAAGCATCCCGAGGTCGTGCTTGCCATCACCTGCGGACGCGCTGTGCTGGAGCAGGCCCACGAGGCTGGACATATCGCCGTGATCGAAGCCTTCGGCGCGACCCTGGTCACCGACACCTGCTGGTGCATGCTCGGCGAGCCAGTGATCCCGCTGGCGGCCAAAACCTTGATGACCAACTCAGGCAAGTACGCCCATTACGCACCCGGCCTGGTGGGCCGCAAGGTGCACTTCGCCAACCTCGCCGAATGTGTCGACGCCGCCTGCAGCGCCACGGCCAGTGGTCGTTTGCCGGCCTGGCTGCAATCGGCCGCCTCTCTGGAGAGCCACGCGCATGTTTGATTACACCTTCCAATGGCGCGCGACCCTGCGCGCCCTTCCGGACATGCTTGCCGGCGCCTGGGTCACCTTCGAGACCGCTGCACTGTCGATGATCTTCGGCGTATTGATCGCCCTGGCCCTGACGGTGATGCGCGAAACCAAACAACCGTTGTTGCGCGGCATCGGCAATGGCTGGGTGTCGATCGCCCGCAACACCCCGTCGCTGTTCCAGATCTACGTCCTCTACTTCGGCCTCGGCTCGCTGGATTTGCATGTCAGCTCATGGTTCGCGCTGCTGGCCGGGATCACCTTCAACAACGCCGGCTACCTGGCGGAAAACTTTCGCGGTGGTCTCAAGGCTGTGCCCGGGACGCAAGTGCGCGCCGCGCGTTCGCTGGGCATGAGTGCCTTTCAGGCTTACCGGATGATCATCGTCCCGCAGCTGCTGCGGATCGTCTTCTACCCGTTGAGTAACCAGATGGTCTGGGCGGTGCTGATGACGTCACTGGGGGTGATTGTCGGGCTGAACAATGACCTCACCGGCGTGACCCAGGATTACAACGTCAAGACGTTCCGCACCTTCGAATATTTCGCCATCGCCGCGGTGCTGTATTACCTGATTGCCAAGGCGATCGTCGCCGTCGCCCGGCTGATGGCCTGGCGACTGTTCCGCTACTGAGGAGGTGAGCATGTTGACCACCAGTTTTTCCTGGAATGACCTGTTGTTCTTGCTTGATGGCGCCTGGGTCACTCTGAAACTCACGTTCTGGTCGATCATCCTCGGCTCCTTCGCCGGGCTGTTGTTCGGCTTGCTGCGGGCGCTGTTTCCGCGCGCCAGCCTGCCACTGGCCTGGGTGCTGGACGTGTTTCGCAGCGTGCCGTTGCTGATCCAGTTTGTGTTGTTCAACTCGCTCAAAAGCATCGTCGGCTTGAACATCAGCGCCTTCAGCGTTGGTTGCATTGTGCTCGGGGTCTACGCCGCCGCGTACTTCACCGAGATCGTGCGCAGCGGCGTGCTTTCGGTGCCATTCACCGTGCGTCGGGCCAGTCGTTCCCTGGGGTTGAGTTTCCTGCAGGACTTGCGCTGGATCGTTCTGCCGATGGCCACGCGGGTAGCTTTTCCCGGCTGGCTGAACCTGGTACTCAGCGTGATGAAAGACACCGCGCTGGTGATGTGGATCGGCATCGTCGAACTGCTGCGCGCCTCGCAAACCATCGTGACCCGCATTCAGGAGCCGCTACTGGTGCTGTGCATCGCGGGCCTCATCTACTACGTCATGAGCCTGGTGGTCGCTCGCCTGGGCGCTCGTCTGGAAAGAAGGTGGCAAGAAAATGATTGAGATCGACAACGTACACAAATCCTTCGGCAACCTCGAAGTGGTCAAGGGCGTCAACCTGACGGTGAACAAGGGCGAGGTGGTGTCGATCATCGGCGGCTCCGGCTCCGGCAAGTCGACCCTGCTGATGTGCATCAACGGTCTGGAGCCAATCCAGAAAGGCAACATCCGCGTCGACGGTGTCGAGGTCCATCACAGCGCCACGGACCTCAACCGTCTGCGGCAGAAAATCGGCATTGTCTTCCAGCAATGGAATGCGTTCCCGCACCTGACCGTGCTTGAAAACGTGATGCTGGCGCCGCGAAAAGTGCTGGGCAAGAGCAAAGCCGAAGCCGAAGAACTGGCGGTTAAACAACTGAGCCACGTCGGTCTGGGCGACAAGCTCAAAGCCTTTCCCGGCAAGCTCTCCGGCGGCCAGCAACAGCGCATGGCCATCGCCCGCGCCCTGGCCATGTCGCCGGACTACATGCTGTTCGACGAAGCCACTTCGGCGCTCGACCCGCAGCTGGTGGGCGAGGTACTCGACACCATGCGCATGCTCGCCGAAGACGGCATGACCATGGTCCTGGTGACTCATGAAATTCGCTTCGCCCGCGATGTGTCCGACCGAGTGGCGTTCTTTCGCAATGGTTTGGTGCATGAGATCGGCTCGCCTGATCAGGTCATCGGCAACCCGGTGCATGCGGAAACAGCGGCCTTTCTGAAATCAGTGAAATAACTGATGGCCTCATCGCGAGCAGGCTCGCTCCCACATTGGTCTGGGGTCGGGCCGAATTTTATGTACAGCACCAAACCCTGTGGGAGCGAGCCTGCTCGCGATGAGGCCCTAACAGACAAAACAAGGAGTAGACAATGCGCTCATCGAAAGTCATCCATGTAGTCAGCTGCCACGCCGAAGGCGAAGTCGGCGACGTGATCGTCGGCGGCGTTGCACCACCGCCCGGGGCTACGGTGTGGGAACAGTCACGCTGGATTGCCAGGGATCAGACCCTGCGCAACTTCGTGCTCAACGAGCCGCGCGGCGGTGTGTTCCGCCACGTCAACCTGCTGGTGCCGGCCAAGGATCCGCGGGCGCAGATGGCCTGGATCATCATGGAACCGGCCGACACTCCGCCGATGTCCGGTTCCAACTCGCTGTGCGTGGCCACCGTGTTGCTCGACAGCGGCATCCTGCCGATGACCGAACCGCAAACCCGGCTGGTGCTCGAAGCGCCGGGCGGGTTGATCGAGGCGGTGGCCGACTGCCGTGACGGCAAAGTCGAACGGGTGGAAATCAAGAACGTGCCCTCCTTCGCTGACCGCCTCGACGCCTGGATCGAAGTCGAAGGCATCGGCTCGTTGCAGGTCGACACCGCGTACGGCGGCGACAGTTTTGTGATCGCCGACGCCCAGCGCCTGGGCTTTTCCATTCGTCCTGATGAGGCGGCCGAACTGGTCGAGGTCGGGCTGAAAATCACCCGCGCCGCCAATGAACAACTGGGCTTCGTCCATCCGCTGAACCCCGAGTGGTCGCACATTTCCTTCTGCCAGATCGCGGCTCCCCTCGTCTATGAAAATGGCATCGCCACCGGCGCCAACGCGGTGGTGATTCAACCCGGCAAGATCGACCGTTCGCCGACCGGCACCGGCTGCTCGGCGCGCATGGCGGTGCTGCAGGCCAAGGGTTTGATGCAGGTCGGCGAACGTTTTATCGGTCGTTCGATCATCGGTTCCGAGTTCCACTGCCGCATCGATTCGCTGACGGAAGTGGCAGGACGCCCGGCGATCTACCCGTGCATTTCCGGCCGGGCCTGGATCACCGGCACCCACCAATTGCTGCTCGATCCGAGCGATCCATGGCCACAAGGCTATCGACTGTCTGACACCTGGCCTGGGGCCTGAGCACAGCCTTACAAACCCTCACCCAAAACTCTGACCAACGGCTAGCAAAAAAACCCTCGTCACTGAAAAAAGCGCTGGCCGAGTCTTTTCACTTGCAATATCGTATACGAAATACAATTAACGAACTGGAGGCAACAATGAGCAAGCGCATTAACTGGAGTGGCGTCTTCCCCGCGGTGACCACTCAATTCAACGATGACTTCACCATCAACCTGGAAAAAACCCACCAGGTGATTTCCAACGTGATCCGTGACGGCGTGTCGGGCCTGGTGGTGTGCGGTTCCGTGGGGGAAAACACCTCGCTGACTGCCGAAGAAAAAATCGCCGTGACCGAAGTCGCGGTCGATGCTTCCCGTGGTCGCGTGCCGGTCATTTGCGGTGTGGCCGAATTCACCAGCGTGCAAGCGGCCAAAGTTGCCAACGCCGTGCGCCGGGTTGGTGTCGACGGGGTCATGCTGATGCCAGCGCTGGTCTACGGCTCCAAGCCGTTCGAGACCGCCGAGCACTACCGCTACGTGGCGAAGAATGCCGACGTACCGCTGATGGTTTACAACAACCCGCCGATTTACAAAAACGATGTCACCCCGGACATCCTGATTTCCCTGGCTGACTGCGACAACGTGGTGTGCTTCAAGGATTCCTCCGGCGACACCCGTCGTTTCATCGACGTGCGCAATGAAGTCGGTGACCGTTTCGTGCTGTTCGCCGGCCTCGATGACGTGGTGCTGGAAAGCATCGCGGTGGGGGCCGAAGGCTGGGTCTCGGGCATGTCCAACGTGTTCCCGAAAGAAGGCGAAACCATCTTCCGTCTGGCCAAGGCCGGTCGCTTCGCCGAAGCCATGCCGATCTACAAATGGCTGATGCCGATCCTGCACCTCGACGCCCGCGCCGACCTGGTGCAGTGCATCAAACTGTGCGAAGCCATCGCCGGTCGCGGCAGCGCCCTGACCCGTCCACCCCGTCTGGCCCTGCCGGAAGCCGATCGTGTTTTCGTCGAGCAGATCATGGCCAAGGCCTTGGCCAATCGTCCGGAGTTGCCGGACGTCGGTCTCTGAGTGATTGCCGGGCGGGTCCCTTGCGGCCCCGGCCCGGCTACCTGTTTTTTGCGCCTCTACAGGAAACGTCAGCATGCCCAATCCTCACAGCACCGCCCGCGCAACCTCACCTTCGGGACTCAAACGTGTCGTGGCCGCCGCCATGGCCGGCACCGTCGCCGAATGGTATGAATTCTTTCTCTACGGCACCGCCTCGGCACTGGTCTTCGGCCAGCTGTTTTTTCGCCAGACCGACAGCCCGATCGATGGCATTCTCGCCGCCTTCGCTCTGTATGCCGTCGGCTTCCTCGCCCGCCCGCTGGGTGGCCTGGTGTTCGGTCACTACGGTGACAAGTTCGGCCGAAAACGCCTGCTGCAACTGAGCCTGGTGGTGGTCGGCATCACCACATTCCTGATGGGTTGCCTGCCCGGCTTCGACCAAATCGGCTACGCCGCGCCCGTGTTACTGGTGCTGCTGCGGCTGATCCAGGGTTTCGCCTTCGGTGGTGAATGGGGTGGTGCGATTCTGCTGGTGTCCGAACACTGCCCGGACAATCGCCGAGGCTTCTGGGCCAGCTGGCCGCAAGCCGGTGTCCCGGCCGGTAACCTGGTGGCGACCGTCGCGTTGCTGCTGTTGTCGTCGAACCTGTCGGAAGAGCAATTCCTCGCGTGGGGCTGGCGTGTCGCGTTCTGGTTCTCGGCGGTGGTGGTGCTGATCGGCTACTGGATTCGCACCAGCGTCGATGACGCGCCGATCTTCAAGGAAGCCCAGGCCCGTCAGGCGCAAAACAAGCAACAACAATTGGGCGTGGTCGAAGTGCTGCGTCATCACTGGCGTGCGGTGCTGGTCGGTATCGGCGCGCGGTTTGCCGAGAACATCCTTTACTACACCGTTGTGACCTTCTCGATTACCTACCTGAAACTGGTGGTGCACAAGGACACTTCAGAGATTCTGTTTCTGATGTTCGGCGCGCACCTGCTGCATTTCTTCATGATCCCGCTGATGGGTTATCTGTCCGACCTGGTCGGGCGCAAACCGGTGTACCTGACCGGCGCAATCCTCACCGCGTTCTGGGGCTTCATCGGCTTCCCGATGATGGACACCGGCAACAACTGGCTGATCATCGGGGCAATCACCCTGGGCCTGGCGATCGAGTCGATGACCTACGCGCCCTACTCGGCACTGATGGCCGAAATGTTCCCGACCCACGTGCGCTACACCGCGTTGTCCCTGTGCTACCAGGTGGCACCGATCTTCGCCGGCTCGCTGGCGCCGCTGATTGCCCTCACCCTGCTCAACAAGTACCACAGCTCGACACCGATCGCATGGTACCTGGTCGGCGCCGCGCTGATCTCTATTGTCGCCGTCGGCCTGACTCGGGAAACCCGTGGCAAGTCGCTGCATGTGGTGGATAGCGAATCCGCTGCACGGATCGCTGCTCTGGACACCGCCGTACCCGCCAGCGCACGTCGGGGTGATTCGTTGGCTTGAGCCTGGCGAATATTTGTGTCCGGCGCGCCTTTCCCTTTGCCCTTTTCCGACAGGAGTTTTTCATGCCCCACATCATCGGCCACCACTACATCGGCGGTGCGCGCAGTGCCGCCGGCAACATCACCGTGCAAAGCCATGATGCGAGTACCGGTGAAGCGCTGCCCTACTCGTTCATGCAAGCCACCATTCAGGAAGTCGACGCCGCCGCCCAAGCCGCGGCTACCGCCTACCCCGCTTTCCGCAACTTGCCGGCGAGCCGCCGCGCAGAGTTTCTAGAGGCCATCGCCGCGCAACTGGATGCGCTGGACGATGAGTTCATTGCCCTGGTAACCCGCGAGACCGCGCTGCCGACCGGGCGTATTCAGGGTGAGCGCGGCCGCACCAGCGGTCAGATGCGCCTGTTCGCTCAGGTCCTGCGCCGTGGCGATTTCTATGGCGCGCGCATCGACCGGGCCTTGCCCGACCGTCAGCCACTGCCACGTGTGGATTTGCGCCAGTACCGAATCGGCGTCGGCCCGGTCGCGGTGTTTGGCGCGAGCAATTTCCCGCTGGCGTTCTCCACCGCCGGTGGCGACACCGCGGCCGCCCTGGCCGCCGGTTGCCCGGTGGTGTTCAAGGCCCACAGCGGGCATATGGCGACTGCCGAACTCGTGGCCGATGCGATCATTCGCGCCGCCGAGCAAACCGGCATGCCCAAAGGCGTGTTCAACATGATCTACGGCGCGGGTGTCGGCGAAGCGCTGGTCAAGCATCCGGCGATCCAGGCGGTGGGTTTTACCGGCTCGCTCAAGGGCGGTCGCGCCCTCTGCGACATGGCCGCCGCACGGCCTCAGCCGATTCCGGTGTTCGCCGAAATGAGCAGCATCAATCCGGTGCTGGTACTGCCCGAAGCCCTGCAACTGCGCGGCGAGAAAATCGCCAGCGAACTCGCCGCGTCAGTGGTGCTCGGCTGCGGCCAGTTCTGCACCAACCCCGGATTGGTGATTGGTATTCGCTCCCCTGAATTCAGCACATTTGTTGAATCGCTCAGCGCGGCAATGGCCGACCAGCCGGGGCAAACCATGCTCAACGCTGGCACGTTAACCAGCTACACCAAGGGCGTGCAGGCGCTGCGCGCGCATCCGCACATCAGCCACCTGGCCGGCCGCGAACAACAGGGCAAGCAGGCCCAGCCGCAGCTGTTCAAGGCCGACGTCAGCCTGCTGCTCAATGGCGATCCTCTGTTACAGGAAGAAGTGTTCGGCCCGATTACCGTGTTGGTGGAAGTGGCCGACAAGGCCGAACTGCAACGGGCATTGCAGAGTTTGCACGGTCAACTCACGGCCACACTGATTGCCGAAGCCGGTGACCTGCAGACCCATGACGAACTGCTGCCGCTGCTCGAACAGAAAGTCGGACGGGTACTGTTCAACGGCTACCCGACCGGTGTCGAAGTCTGCGATGCGATGGTGCATGGCGGCCCCTACCCGGCCACCTCCGATGCCCGTGGCACCTCGGTCGGCAGCCTGGCCATCGAGCGTTTCCTGCGACCGGTGTGCTACCAGAACTGCCCGGATGCGCTCCTGCCCGACGCGCTGAAAAACGCCAATCCGCTGGGCATCGCCCGTCTGGTCGACGGCAACAGCCACCGCCAACCGCTGTAAAACCACTCAATTGAGCAGCGACCTCCTGTGGGAGCGAGCCTGCTCGCGAAAGCGGTGTAACAGTCGACAGAAATGTTGAATGTTACGACCCCTTCGCGAGCAGGCTCGCTCCCACAGGGTTGGCCGCCCCCCGCTTCTTCATCCCAGCAGTGCCTTCAAGTCGTTGTACAAGGCTTCGGGAATCTGCACGCCCTCCACCAAACTGCGCGCTCGCGCCTCGTAACGCCGCTGCGACGGCAAGCGGGCACCCTGCCCTTGTATGCTCTGGAACATCACTTCGGCACGGGCCAAGTGCTGCTCGGTGCCCTCGCCAAGAAAGCGCCGCGGATCGAGGGCGATAATCAGCTCGCCGTGGTACGGCGATGACTTGCTGCCGGCGTCATAGGCCAGCGATTCGGCACTGGTCAAATCACCGATCAACGGCCCGGCGATCAACTCCACCATGGCGGCCAACGCCGAGCCCTTGTGCCCGCCGAACGTCAGCATCGCACCCGCATCGAGCACCACGTTCGCATCGGTACTTGGCTGCCCGTCGGCGTCCACACCCCAACCCTCGGGAATCGCTTTGCCGGCACGTCGATGCAACTCGATTTCGCCACGGGCAATCGCGCTGGTGGCGAAGTCGAACACAAAAGGATCCGTGCCCGAACGCGGCCAACCGAAAGCGATGGGATTAGTCCCGAACACCGGTTGACTGCCCCCCGCCGGCGCGACCCAGGCATGGCTGGGATTACACGCCAGCGCCACCAGGCCGGCAGCGGTCAGCTGCTCGATCTCAACCCACAGCGCGGAAAAATGCACACAGCGATTGATCGCCAGCGCCGCAATCCCGTTTGCCCGGGTTTTCTCCTCCAGTAATGGCAGACCCGCCTGAAACGCCAACTGGGAGAAACCACCCGCCGCATCGACCCGCACGATCGAAGGGGCTTGGTCGATCACCCGTGGCTCGGCATCGGCCACCACCTTGCCGGCCCTGAGCGAATTTACGCATCCCAAAACCCGGTACAGACCGTGGGAGGCGCAGCCATCGCGCTCGCCGGCAATCACCGTGGCGGCCACCGCCTGAGCGTGGGCAAGGTTGAAACCGTTGTGCAGCAAGATCGATTCGGCCAGCTCGCGAGCTTCGGCCAGGGACAGTCGTTTCATCATCAACTCCTTGGACAGACCGCCCAGACTGGCCCATTCCAGACGCCATGGCTTGATCGCTTTAGGCCCGGTCGACGACGAATTCGGCATATCCCGGTAACCCGGCCATTCGTCGGCTGGGCAGCGCACCACCCCTTGACACCGATTGGGCTCTGCGCGAATATTATTTCAATCGCATACGATACAAACGTATACGACAATTAGACACCACCTATTGAAACGTTGAGGATTCATTCCATGAGCAAGATCGAAAAAGTACTGGTCACCGGCAAAACCCACACCACGTTCAGCGACGCGACCCGTGCCCACGGCAACCTCGACATCGAGTTGTCGTCGCCAGGTAATGCGAAACCGGCCCACGTGTTCGCAGCCACCCAACCGCACCCGACTGCCGAGCAACTGTTCGCCGGCGCATGGTCGGCCTGCTACACAGCCGCCGTCGGGCTGGTGGCCGGTGAGATGAACGTGGTGCTGCCGTCTGATCTGTCCGTCGACATCGAAGTCGATCTGGGTCAAACCGGTCCGGCCTACTTCCTTCAGGCTCGATTGACCCTGCGCGTGCCAGGTTTGTCCCACGATATCGCGACGACACTGGCGCACACCGCCGATCAAATCTGCCCGTACTCGAAAGCGACGCGGGGTAACATTGACGTGGCCCTGAACGTCCTCACGGCTTGACGCACCGCGCGGCGTTGCTATCGATCGGCATGGTCGATACGCCATATATATCGCATGCGCCTTAAGCGCATGCGAACAACAAACCCAAAACGTTGAGGACTCATCCATGAACAAGATCGAAAAAGTCCTGGCCACAGGCAAAACCCACACGACGTTCAGCGACGGTGACAACTCTTCCCGCGGCCTCGCCATCCAGCTCTCGTCGCCTGGAAACCCTAGACTGGCACACGAGTTCGCCGCCATCGTGCCGCACCCAACAGCAGAGCAGTTTTTCGCCGGCGCATGGTCAGCCTGCTACACCGCTGCCGTCGAGCTGGCGGCGAAAAATATGAAGGTGACGCTGCCGCCCAATCTGGCCGTTGATATTGAGGTCGATCTGGGCCAGACCGGTCCGGCCTACTTCCTCCAGGCCCGGTTGAGTCTTCGCGTGCCAGGCTTGACGCAAAACGTCGCGACGGAGCTGGCGCACGCCGCAGACCAAATCTGCCCGTACTCGAAGGCAACGCGCGGCAATATCGACGTGGTCATCAACGCCCTGACAGCGTGATGCGCCGTACGACCGGTTCGACTTTCGTCGTCGAACCGGTCGCCACCGTCAGTTAGAGTCGTTCCGACACAATCGCATACGAGGTATATTTCGCTTTTTGCGAGCCATCCGTCTTTGGCCAACGAGGATGCACATGAAATCCACCGACAACGTCGCCCCCGACAACCTGAAGCTCTCCGAATTCCTGTGTTTTGCGGTCTATTCCACCAACCTGGCCTTCGGCAAGGCTTACAAGCCGATACTCGAGCAGCTTGGGCTGACCTATACGCAATACATCACCATCGTCGCGCTCTGGGAGGAAGACAATCAGACCGTGGGCAGCCTGGGCGAGAAGCTGTTTCTTGAATCGAACACCCTGACCCCGATCCTGAAGAAGCTGGAAGCGATGGGCTTTTTGCAAAGGCAGCGCGATCCCGAGGACGAGCGCCAAGTGCGGATCTGCCTGACGAAGAACGGTCGACAGCTGCGCGAAGGCCAACCGGAAATGGGTCTCGCCGACGCGACGGGCCTGACGTTCGACGAGTTCTCGATCCTGCAAAAAGCGGTCGTGAAGCTGCGCAACAATCTCATCAAGTCGACGAAAGCCGGGGAATGAGCCGGCACACCGATCTGGACATTCTCAAGCGCGCGAACTAGCGCACCGCCTCATCCCGCACCACCCCGCGCTCCTCCAGCAAGCGCACAAACATGGTCAGACTTTGCGACACCGTCCCGCGGCGCCACACCAGCCAGGTGCGCAAATAGCGGAACGATTCCGATAGCGGCCAGACGCTCACGGTGGTGCATCCGGGCATGCTGTTGAGCATGCTGCGGGGCATCAGCGCCAGGCCTGCACCGGCGCTGACGCACGCCAGCATGCCGTGATAGGACTCCATTTCGAAAATCTTGCCGGGCACCGCCGCGTCCTTGGCGAACCAGCTTTCGAAGTGGTGGCGGTAAGAGCAATTGGAGCGGAAGGCATAGATGTTTTCGCCATTAACATCCCGCGCACGATGAATGGGGGAATGGTTGAGTGGCGCGATCACCACCATCTCCTCCTCAAACGCCGGCACGCCTTCCAGTGCCGGGTGCAGCACCGGTCCATCGACAAACGCTGCCGCCAGTCGGCCAGACAACACCCCGTCGATCATGGTCCCCGAAGGTCCGGTAGACAGGTCCAGCTCGACCTTGGCGTGCTTCTGGTTATACGCGGCCAGCAGCTCAGGGATACGCACCGCCGCGGTGCTCTCCAGTGACCCCAGCGGAAACGATCCCTGAGGTTCTTCACCCGCTACGGTGGCGCGAGCCTCCTGAACCAGGTCGAGGATGCGCCGGGCATAGTCGAGAAAACTCCAGCCCGCCGGCGACAGGCGCAGGCGGCTCTTCTCGCGGATAAACAGATCCACGCCCAGATCCAGCTCCAGTTGCTTGATCCGCGTCGTCAGGTTCGACGGCACCCGGTGGATGTGCTGAGCCGCTGCGCTGATGCTGCCGTGTTCGGCGACGGCTTTGAAAATTTCCAGCTGAACCAGATCCAAGTCATTCTCCAAACGTGAACGATATGCTCAGTATTATTCAGTTTCCAGAAAACAAACGCCACCGTAACCTGAGCGCATCCCCACCTCGCAGGACGGTGCCATGACTCAAGTTTCCAGCCTCACCCATGCCATTTCGATCAACCCCGCCAACGGCGAGCAGATCGGCCACTACCCTTTTGAATCCGCATCGGCACTGGAGGCCGCCCTTTCCCGTGCCGCTGCCGGGTTTCGCGTCTGGCGCAGCCAACCGGTTGATCAACGCTCGCAGTTGCTGATCGCCCTGGCGCAGGCATTGCGCGACAACGCCGCCGCGATGGCGAACATGATCACCCTGGAAATGGGCAAGCCGATCACTCAGGCGCGTGGCGAAATTGAAAAGTGTGCGCTGCTCTGTGAGTGGTACGCCGTGCACGGCCCCGCGATGCTGAGCGCTGAGCCGACGCTGGTTGAAGGAGGAAAAGCGCGCATTGAGTATCGCCCGCTCGGCCCGATTCTCGCGGTAATGCCGTGGAACTTCCCGATCTGGCAGGTCCTGCGCGGCGCCGTTCCAGCGTTGATCGCCGGCAACACCTACGTGCTCAAACATGCGCCCAACGTGATGGGCAGCGCCTATCTGTTGCGGGAGGCCTTCAAGCAAGCCGACTTCCCTGAAGGCGTGTTCGAGGTCATCAATGTCATGCCGGACGGCGTCTCCACCGCGATCGCCGATCCACGCATAGCGGCAGTGACCCTCACCGGCAGCGTGCGAGCCGGCATCGCCATCGGCGCTCAAGCCGGTGCGGCGTTGAAGAAGTGTGTACTGGAACTGGGCGGCTCCGATCCGTTTATCGTGCTCAACGATGCCGACCTCGACGAAGCGGTCAAAGCCTCAGTGATTGGCCGTTATCAGAACACCGGGCAAGTTTGCGCGGCGGCCAAACGCTTGATCGTCGAGCAAGGCATCGTCGAGGAATTCACGCGCAAGTTCGTCGAAGCCACGCAAAAACTGGTGGTCGGCGATCCACTGGCCGCCGACACCTACATCGGGCCGATGGCTCGCTTTGATCTGCGTGATGAACTGGATCAACAGGTGCGCGACACCCTGGAAGAAGGCGCGACGCTGTTGATGGGCGGCAAGAAGGCTGAAGGCCCCGGCAACTTTTACGAGCCTACGGTCTTCGGTGATGTCACCGACCAGATGACCTCGTTCAAACAGGAACTGTTTGGCCCGGTGGCCTCGATCATCACGGCGCGCGATGCGGCGCATGCATTGGCACTGGCGAATGACAGTGAGTTCGGCCTCGCCTCCACCATTTACACACGTAACGTCGAGCTTGCCGAGCAGATGGCCGGTGAACTGGAAACCGGTGGCGTGTTTATCAATGGCTATTGCGCCTCCGACCCACGTGTCACCTTCGGCGGCGTGAAGAAAAGCGGGTTTGGTCGTGAACTCTCGCATTTCGGTGTACGCGAGTTCTGCAATGCCCAGACGGTGTGGCTGGATCGGCGCTGATTGCATAACGATGCCCGGGAGCCTTTTGGCTCCCGGGCTCAGGCGCTATTCATTCAGGTAATACAGCTTGTTCACAATCATCCAGCGGTAATTGATGTTCAGTAGCGACAGATAATCGGTAAATCGCATGCCGAGATAATCATCAGTGACTTTTACCGCGGCGGCATCGCCCGTGACATCGATGCTGAGCACTTCCCAAAACGGTTTGACCTCTTTGGCTGCCGGCCCCTCGGCCTTGATCGCGCTGATAAATTCCTCCAGAGATGCCCATTCCAGCGTTCCTTCGTAATGGCCAATGATGCGGCAAGAAGGATGAAAGGCCTGTCGCAGCAAGGCTTCATCAGCGAACACCATGCCTTCTACATAATTTCGGACCACCACGTTGATGTGTTCTTTAGCCAGCAGTTGAGTCGTCATGTCATACCTCCAGCGTTCTCACCATCGCACCGCCGGATCAGGTTGTTCGATCATCCATCCCACCCTGAAAGTCTAGCACCGCGCGCTTAACCGTCCCGGACGGCGACTATGATGATGGGGGTCACCTGCCTTTCGAGGAGCTGAGAAATGTCGCTGACTCTTTACTACCATCCGCTGTCGTCGTTCTGCCACAAAGTGCTCATCGCGCTCTACGAAAACACTGTCGAATTCGAAAAGCGGATCATCGATCTCGCCAATGATGCAGACAGAGCAGAGCTGCAAGCGCTGTGGCCGCTCGGCAAGTTCCCGGTCATCCGCGATCACGCTCGCCAGCGCAACGTGGCGGAGACCACGATCATCATCGAATACCTGGACCGATTTTATCCGGGTGCACATCCACTCGTTCCGAACGATTGGGACACCGCGCTGGAGGTCCGTCTGTGGGACCGTGTCTGCGACCACTATCTCCAGGCGCCGCTACAACAGATTGTGTTTGATCGCCTGCGCGACGCTCACGGCGATTTGACCAGAGAACGTTCCACACTGCAGACGACGTACGGCATGCTCGACCGCCAGATGGCCTCCAGAATCTGGCTCGCCAGTGCAGATTTCAGCCTGGCCGATTGCGCCGCGGCTCCGGCCCTGTTTTATGCCAGCACGCTTGAGCCGTTCCCCGACGACTACGGTCACTTGAAAGCCTATTTCGACAGGCTGATGAGCAAACCGTCCGTCCAGCGGGTCATTGACGAAGCCAGGCCCTGGTTTTCGTTTTATCCATTTGAAGAGGCCATCCCGGAGCGATTTCGCCAGACGCCGGACAACACCTGACTGGCCTCGAAAGTTCGCCTACCCCACCACGTCGATCAACTGCTCGCGCTGCGCTCCCGTCAGCATCGGACCGAAACCTGCACCGGCGTTTTCTGCCATGTAACGCGGGTTGCCGGTGCCGGGGATCACGCAAGTCACCGCCGAATGCGTCAGCAGGAACTTGAGCGCTAGTTGCGGCCAACTGTTGATCCCCACTTGCGCGGCCCACCCTGGTAGCGGCTTGCCCTTCAAGCGGGCGAGCAAATCACCGCCGCCGAATGGCCGATTGCAGATCACCGCCACGCCCCGTTCGCGACACAGCGGCAGGATGCGTTTCTCGACGCCGCGATCGTCCAGGGCATAGTTGATCTGCAAAAAATCCAACGGCTCGGCCTTGAGCACCGCCTCCACCTCGTCATACGCCGACGCCGTGTAATGGGTGATGCCGATGTAACGAATGCGCCCTTCTTCCTTCCATTTGCGCAGCGTGGGCAAATGGGTTTGCCAGTCCAGCAGGTTGTGGATCTGCATCAGGTCGATCTGGTCGGTCTGCAACAGTTTGAAGGACTGTTCCATCTGCGCGATGCCTTCTTCGCGGCCACGAGTCCACACCTTGGTGGCCAGAAACGCCGGCGAGCGCGGTTCATGAATCGACAGCAGTTCACCGGTCGTCTGTTCGGCGCGACCGTACATCGGCGAACTGTCGATCACCTTCCCGCCCTTCTCGAACAACGCGCGCAGCACAGCAGGCAGCTGCTTGTAGGCTGGACTTGAAGGCTCGACATCAAAACCGCGATACGTGCCCAGCCCAACGATCGGTAGTAGTTCGGCGCTGGATGGAATGGCCCGGGTCAGCATGTTCTTGCCTCCTGTTTCGGTCGACGGCGTGGATGCTGCAAAAGCCGGATCGAAGGTGAAAACCGCCGAAGCACCGGCAGCCAGCGTGAGTATTTTTCGACGCGTGTACCCATCAGTGTGGCTCATGGAATTGTCCTTCCACATTTTTGCTGTCAGCCCTTTGCACCTGCTGCCTGGCCAGCCACAGGCACAACCCGCCCCACAGCCCGGCAAACGGCACGATCACCAGCGCCACCAGCCCGAAACCCGCTCCCAGCGCCGTCAACCCCGCGGACAACCAGCCACTGGCGGCATCTCCGCCGCGATACACCAGGGTCTCGATCACATTCTTGGCCTTGTACTTTTCTTCTCGGCTGACCACGGTCCACAGCACTTCTCGCGCCGGACGCACGATGGCGAACTCGACCGCACGGCGCAGCCCCTGTGCCAGCGCCACGGTTGCCGGCACGGGCGCCAGGGCCATGGCGGCGAACGCCACGATCGTCGCCAGCGGCAAGGCTGCCAGCGCCCCGCCGATACCAATCAAACGGATCAGCGGCGCCGTCAACACCAACTGAAAGACCAAGGTCAGCGCCGACACGAACAAATCGACGACGGCGAAGAATTGTGTCCGGCTGGCCACATCAGCATAGCTACCGGCGACAATTCGTCCCTGTTC
Source organism: Pseudomonas sp. PMCC200344 (assembly GCF_030053095.1). Lineage (NCBI taxonomy): Bacteria > Pseudomonadati > Pseudomonadota > Gammaproteobacteria > Pseudomonadales > Pseudomonadaceae > Pseudomonas > Pseudomonas sp. PMCC200344. The sequence goes on from NZ_CP125618.1 coordinate 3,726,071, forward strand.
GAAATACAACAAGGTCGCGGCACTGGTGTGCAACAGCATGAACAACACCAGTCCGAGCAGATAAGGCGAGCGCAGAATCAGGGTGATGCCGGCGAGCATGCTGCCGCCCATGCGCCGATCATCCAGCGACCGACGGCCGGATTGCGATTCCGTACGGGACAGCAACGCCCGATAGCAGCGCACCGCAACTTCCAGCAGCACCGCCGCGGCGATGGTCAACGCCACCGGGCCAAACCGGGTGGCCATGGTCGCGGCCAGCAACGGCCCGATGAACGTGCCCAGCGTTCCACCGGCTGCGACGAAGCCGAACAGCCGCCGCCCTTGTTCGCTGGAAAACCGGTCCACCAGCACGCTCCAGAAAATGGAGACGATGAACAGGTTGTAGATGCTGATCCAGACGAAAAACACGCGCCCGACGGCCACCGGTGCAACGTGATTGGCGATCAACACGCCAAACACCAGCATCGACACGGCGATCACGCGATAGATCAACGGCACGAAACGGGTGGCCGGCAGCCGCGACACCAGCGCACCAAACAGCGGCACCATCAACAACATCACCACGAAGGTGGCCGTGAACAGCCACTGCAACTTGTCGGCGCCGCCTTCAAGGCCCAAGGCATCGCGCAGCGGTCGGACCAGGTAATAGCTGGCCAGCACGCAGAAATGGAAGGCGAAACCCAGCCTCAGCGCCGCTCTTTCCGACGGCAGGACGTTGAGCCATTTAACAGCGATGGGCATGGCTGCCCTCCCGGTGCGTCGCGCTATCGGTCTACTACACTCTGACAGCGATCACGCGATAGCCGTCTTCAGGCCAGAGCCGTCAATGCCGCCCACTAAAGTTAGCCGAATGCCACGAATCCTGGTGTCAATCGTCGTCATCGTCGCCGTTGTGTATCTGGCGCTGTGCGCTGCGCTGTTCGTGTTTCAGCGCGCCCTCATCTACTTCCCGCAACCCCGCGCTGTCGGCACCTCGGCAACGCTGCTCACACTGTCCGTCGACGACGCACAGGTGTTGGTGTCCGTCAGGCCGCGCGAGGGGGCCAATGCGCTGATCTATTTCGGTGGAAATGCCGAGGACGTCTCCCGGAGCCTACCTTCGTTTTCCGAAGCCTTTGCCGGTCACGCCGTCTACTTGCTGCACTACAGAGGCTACGGTGGCAGTTCCGGATCGCCCTCCGAGGAGATGATCTCGCGTGACGCCATGACCTTGTTTGACCTGGTCTACGCCACCCATCCACACATTACGGTGGTTGGTCGCAGCCTGGGCTCGGGCGTCGCCGTACGCCTCGCCAGCCAACGCCCGGCGGCGCGTCTGGTGCTGATCACGCCCTACAACAGTGTTGAAGAACTCGCCGCCCGGCAGTTCCCCATTTTCCCGGTGAAGTGGTTGCTCAAGGACACCTTTGAATCCTGGAAGTACGCCGCCCATATCACGGTGCCGACGCTGTTGATCGCGGCTGAGCACGACGAAGTGATACCGCGTTCCAGCACCGAGCGGCTCTTCACGCATTTCGCCAACGGGGTGGCATCGCTGAAGGTCATACCGGGTACGGGGCACAACTCGATATCCGAGAGTCCCGAGTACCTCAAGGTGTTGGGCGATGGTTTGTGAGTGGCGGTGCCCGCCGCGCCGATACCGGTCCAGACCGCGTAGGCCGTCCCCACGGGCAGTGTTCGACTAGCGCAGCGATCGGAACGCCGTGCGAAGTTCCTCGGTAAAAAGCTGCGGCTGTTCCCAGGCCGCGAAGTGGCCGCCCTTTTCGGCCTGATGAAAGTAGATCAGGTTGCGATAGGCGCGCCGGGCCCATGTTTCTGGCGGGCAGTAAACATCCTCTGGAAACACGGTAACAGCCACCGGCAGCGAAATATCGGTGGTCTTCTGTGCCGCCGAAGAAAGAGGGCTTCGCCCCATGTTCTCCCAATAGAGCCTCGCTGCCGAAGCGGCGCTATTCGTCAGCCAGTAGAGGGTGATGTCGTCCAGCACTTCATCCTTCGTCGGCGACTGTTGGGGGTCGGCGCCGTATGTCCACCGGGCAAAACCAGGATGTACGAGCATGAGCGCGGCGAGGAATGCCGGTGAATCCGTCGCGCCGTAACCGATCATCTGCGGTCGCGCGGCCATCATTGTGCTGTACGCCAGGTTCCCCTGTTTGACGAGCGTGGCGACGGCGTCATAGGTCGCGCGTTCTTCCTCGGAAAATCCCGCCGGCGCCGGTCCGCCGACAGCGAGCGCCGCGCTCGCTTCCGCCGGTATCGTGGCGGGCAGGTTAAGGTGAATACCGCGCAACCCGGCCGGCGCCTGGCGTGCCATCGCGCTGGTAATGGGGGCGCCCCAGTCGCCACCTTGGGCGACGTAGTGGGTGTATTCGAGGCGCTGCATCAGCTGCACCCAGACCCGCGCGATGTGGTCCGGATCCCAACCGTTACCACTCGGTTTGCCGGAGAAGCCGTAGCCAGGAATGGACGGAATCACCACATCGAAAGCATCTGCCGCATTGCCCCCGTGCGCGGGCGGATCGGTGAGCGGACCGACGACTTTGATGAACTCGAACACGGAGCCTGGCCAACCGTGGGTCATGATCATCGGCAAAGCGTTCGGGTGGGGGGAACGCACCCAGATAAAGTGGATATCGGCTCCGTCGAGGGTGGTCACGTACTGCGCCAGAGTATTGAGCTGCGCCTCGGCCTTGCGCCAGTCGTAGTCCGTGCCCCAGTAGCGAACTAGCGCCTGCAGTTGTGCCAGCTGTGCGCCCTGTGATTGATCGGAAACCGTCTCTTTGTCCGGCCAGCGGGTCGCCGCGATACGGTTGCGCAGATCGGCGAGTTCCTTGTCCGCCACATTGACGTGGAAGGGTTGAATGGCCTGGGGATCGGCGGCGGGAGCGACGCTGGCGAGAGCCGAGACGCAAAGCGCGAGGATAGCGATAGCAACCGCGAAAAGGTGCTTCATCTTCATTACCTCAGTTGAGGGTCACGATGAGTGATGAGTTTGCGCTTATCGGTCACCGAAGACGCTTTACCAGCCGGTCAGAGAAGACACAGGGCACGTGAGTCATCTCGCAAGGGCGAAACGTTTGAGTTTCACCCTTGCGATGCCTTGCCCAAATTGCGTAACAGGTCCGGCTCAGACCAGGTTGATTTCGACGTTGATGTTGCCCCGCGTGGCTTTGGAATACGGACACAGCTTGTGCCCTTCATCCACCAGCGCCCGGGCCGTTTCGCGGTCCATTCCCGGCAGGCTGATGTTGAGGCGAGCCTGCAGGAGGTAACCCCCTGAGTTGGTGCCCAGGTCAACTTCGGCGTCAATGGCCAGATCAGGCGGGAGCGTGACCTTCATTTTGCCGGCAGCGACCTGCATCGCACCGATGAAGCAGGCTGACCACCCGGTGGCGAACAACTGCTCCGGATTGGTGCCGTCACCCTTGGTGCCAGGTGACGAAAGCTTGACTTCGAGTCGTCCATCATCACTGCGTGATGCGCCGTCCCGCCCACCCGTGGTGTGGACTTTGGCGGTGTACAGTACTTTTTCGATCTGGGTCATGATGATCTCCTGATTGAAAATGCTGGATGAAAAAGATTGCCCTCCGTGAGCGTATCGACCAGTCCTTCTTGCTTGATAGATTCGCCACGCGTCAGGGCGCTTGCATCACTTGCAGCGGACTGGACCTTTCAATATAGATGGCGGTGGGCGACTTCGGGCTATGAATAAGCACCAATCACCCACTTCACTTTTTCAAGCGCCTCCCGCAGTGCGCCCATCTCCGCTGACCCCAGCGCCAAGCGAATCGCATGCGGTACATGAGCAGAAGTGGCAAAAGGCTCAGCGGTTGAAACCGCCACTTTTTCACGCAGCAGCGCCGCAGCGATCTGGTCGGCCCTTGCATCTTCAGACAAAGGCAGCCAAAGAAAATAGGACGACGGGTGGCGAATACACGGAAGGCCTGCCAGCACTTCTGCGGCCATGGTTTGCCTGGCCTGCGCATCCCGACGTTTTTCAGCTTCCAGTTGCATGACGGTGCCATCGTCGAGCCACGTGCTCGCGATCGCCGTCAGCACGCCGGGGGTATTCCAGGTGGTCGCCCTGATCGTTCGCTCCAGCGCTGGCACTTTTTCGGCCGGGGCTGCGACGAAACCTACGCGCAATCCGGTAGCCACACTCTTGGAGAGCCCTGAAACGTAAACGGTCCGCTCGGGTGCGAGTTGCGCTATCGGTGCCGGCGGGCTCTCGGCAAGGAAGGCATACGCGGCATCCTCGATGATGAGCAAGTCATGCCTGCGCGCAATCGTCACCAGCGACTCGCGCTGATCGGCACTCATCACCCACCCGAGCGGATTGTGCAGCGTCGGCATCGAGTACACCGCCCGCACGCGGCGACTCCGGCACAGACGGTCCAGCGCCTCCAGATCAGGTCCCTGTTCGGTCACGGGAATGGGCACGATTTCAAGGTGCAAGGCTTCGGCCAGTACGATGAATCCGGAATAGGTCAGCGCATCCGCTGCAATCACATCACCGGGTTGCAGCAGCGCCATCATCGTCACGGCCAGCCCATGCTGGGCACCACTGACCATTAACACTTGCTCGGCATCCACCGTCAGCCCTCGGGCGAGCAAATGGCGCGCCACCGAGGCGCGCTCATGCAGGCGCCCGGCGTGTGGCTGGTAGCGCAACAGGGATTCCAGATCACCGCCCGAGGCGAGCTGGCGCAGTGCATTTCGCAAGAGTTCTGCCTGCCCGGGCAGCGAGGGATAGTTGAAATTGAGGTCGGTCATTCCCACGGCAACATTTTTCTGATCAATACCCAAGCCAGGCGGCAACGACGTCTCCCGCACGAACGTGCCTCGCCCCGTCTCGCCACTGACCAGGCCCATGGCTTCGAGCTCTGCATAGACCCGACTGGCGGTGACCAGCGCCAGCCCTTCTGTCGCCGCGAGTTGACGATGCGTCGGCAATCGCGTGCCTGGCAACAATCGGCCTGACCGGATGTCAGCCGCCAAAGCATCCACTAATGACTTGTACCGTGAGCGAGGCATACCGAGATGTATCCATGACAATTTTTTGATTGTAGTGATCGTCGATCATACGATGGAACTCTGCAAATTGAGAGTGCCCTCAGATGGAACGGACCCTGCAAAACCCAACGACGGAAAAGACCGCGAGCGGATGGCTCAACGGATTCATCGGCGTGCTGATTTTCAGCGGCTCGCTGCCGGCCACACGGCTGGCCGTGCTGGAATTCGATCCGGTGTTCCTGACCGTTGCCCGAGCGGCGATTGCCGGGCTCCTGGCGCTTTGCATGCTGGTGCTGTTTAAAGAACAACGTCCCGCCAAGCGTCAGCTTTTTCCTTTGGCTATCGTGGCAATGGGCGTCGTAGTAGGGTTTCCACTGCTGACGGCGCTGGCGCTTCAGTACGTGACGTCGGCGCATTCCATCGTCTTCGTTGGCCTGTTGCCGCTCGCCACTGCGGTGTTCGGCGTGTTGCGCGGCGGGGAGCGTCCCCGGCCGGTGTTCTGGTTCTTCTCGGTGCTGGGCAGCGCGTTGGTCGTGGGGTTTGCGGTCTCTCAGGGCCTGACCGCTTCGCCGACCGGCGACATGCTCATGCTGCTGGCCATCCTTGCCTGCGGGCTGGGTTACGCAGAAGGCGCAAAGCTTTCAAGAACCCTGGGTGGCTGGCAGGTGATCTCTTGGGCATTGCTGCTGTCGCTGCCCGTCATGATCCCGTTGACCTGGTTTCTGGCCCCGGCTTCGTTCTCGGGAATCACCCCATCCGCGTGGCTCAGCCTGGCGTACGTATCGATCTTCAGCATGCTGATCGGTTTCGTATTCTGGTACCGCGGGCTGGCCCAAGGGGGGATTGCCGCCGTCGGCCAGCTGCAACTGCTACAGCCGTTTTTTGGTTTGGCGCTGGCGGCCACGCTGCTTCACGAGCACGTCAGCATCGGCATGCTGGGGGTTACCGTCGCGGTGATCCTTTGCGTGGCCGGGGCGAGAAAGTTTTCGAAGTGAGCGGGCGCAACAAGCGTTGCTGCCAGTTTCCGCCATTGGCGCGCTGACACTCCTCTTCAGAATCGAACTGCACATGGGCCGATACCGGGCTGACGGGAACGTCCGCTTCGCTTAACGCCATTGCAGTCAACTCGACCATGCGCTCGCCCTGCCCACTGGCCAGCGCCTGATCCTTGTTGGCCTGCGTATCGAAGACCCAGATGACCCTCAGACTGGAGGGAAACAGGTCGTAATCGATCTCGTGGGTCAGCCAGCAGAACCCGACGATGTCCACTTTGGCCGTCTCACACGCCTCGGTCAGGGTGGCAATCAGGCGACGCTCGATGTGCGCCTGATCGCGTTTGCTTAACGGCATGGTTGGGTCCTTGTGACGGGTAAAAAGAAGCCATCATACGACACCTCCATGTCCTCTTTGGCGGACGCACTGCGCCCAGCGCAAATATGTCTCTTGCCCCCGTGAACCTTGTGTTGAAGCCCCAGTCATAGCCGAGCCGTGAATTCCACTTGCCCGCTCAGAGCTATTCATCCATGCGCCAAACCCTCCTGTCCGTTCGCGTTGCCTCGCTCTGTTTCATTCCTCTGTTTTCCCTGTTCGCCAACCCCGCCCACGCCGGTGCCGAAAGGCAGTTGGTGGAAGCCATCAACGACTACCGCGCTCACCCCGATCGCTGCTTGGGACGCGCCGGCCGAGCGTTATCGCCATTGGCGTTGAAGTCGAACCTGGCCTTGCCGATCGGCTATGGCGGCGGTTTGCGCGATCGATTGAAAGCGTCCGGCTATCAGGCGGTGACGGTGCGCACCATTCGCGTGGTCGGTGCGCAGGATGCCGATGAGGCCTTCGACATGCTCCAGAGTGATTACTGCGGGGCATTGCTCGATACCCAATATGCCGACATTGGCGTCAGTCGTGCCCGGAGTGAGTGGCAGGTGGTGCTGGCGCAACCCGTGCTGGACAATCGTGTGGGTGATTCGCGAGCCGTCAGCAAAGCGTTGCTGGCACAGGTCAATGCGGCACGCTCAAAGCCGCGCCTCTGCGGTCGTCAGCGCTTCGCCGCCGCACGGCCACTGGCCTGGAACGCAGCCCTGGGCGCTGCGGCGCAAGGGCACAGCAAAGCGATGGCCTACGGCAACTACTTCGCCCACCAGGACCCCGACGGTGACATGCCCGCGGACCGGGCCAGAGCGGCTGGTTTCCGTGGCCGGCAGATCGGCGAGAACATCGCTGCCGGCCAGGGTTCACCGAGCAAGGCAATGTCGGGCTGGCTGGCCAGCCCGGGGCATTGCGCCAACCTGATGAACCCGATGTATACCCAAATGGGCGCAGCCTATGCGGCGGACGCGCGTAGCGATGAAGGCGTTTATTGGACGATGTTGTTTGGCGCACCTTGAATGATTGAGCGGCGCCTTATTGAGGGCGCCGCACCGCCCTCACCTTTCCACTGCCACCGCCGCCGCAAAAAAACTGATCGCCACCGTCCGATTCAAGCCCCGACACGCCGACGCCGGCCGGCAGCTTCACGCTCTCCAGCACCTCGCCGGTGGTCGAATCGATATGGCGTAACTCACTCTCGTCTTCTTCCCAGGTGCCATGCCAAAGCTGCCCCTCGACCCAGGTCACCCCGGTGACAAAGCGGTTGGATTCAAGGGTGCGCAGAATCGCGCCGGTCTCGGGATCGATTTGATGAATCTTGCGATCCCGATATTCACCGACCCACAACGTCCCTTCCGCCCACGTCAGCCCTGAGTCACTGCCGCCAGGCGCCGGGATAGTCGCGGGTACACGGCCGGTCTGCGGGTCAATTTTCTGGATGCGATCCTCGGCGATCTGGAACAGGTGCTGGCCGTCGAAGGCGGTGCCGGCATGGGCGGCGACATCGATTGAACGCACTGTCTTGCCGCTCGCAGGGTCCAGGGCGTTGAGTTTGTCGCCGGTGGCAAACCACACGTGCTGGCCGTCCCAGGTGACGCCATGCACCTTGTCGACACCGGCAAAGGGTCCATATTCACGGAGGATTTGGGCTGCTGACTGTTTCATGTTGGCATTCCTCGTTACGGGTGGGTGGCGTTCATCCTAGTCACTCGGCAGTGGCACCGGGAGTAACAAGGTCGTCGCGAAACCCGGCACCGGCGGGGTCATCCAGCGACGTGCCCGACCGCGACCGAACGACTGCACCTTGCCCGCGCGGGCCAGTTCATCGAGCGCTCGTTGCACCGTGCGCTGGCTGGCACCGAGGGCCAGCGCCAGGGCCGAGCTCGACCACGACTCACCGTCGACGAGGAAAGCGAACACCTGCGCGTGCTTCTCTTCGGCGTGTTGCGCCAGCACCACAACGTCAGAGGCAACCAGCGCCACCAGCGCAAAACCCCGTTGGGTTGCAGTCACGCCGGCCAAGGGTTTAAGCATCGCACGCAGTCGCCCGATTTCGACTCTCAATCGTGCGCGAAGGGACTCATCGGCGTGCTTCAAACGAAAGGCCTGGGTAATCAGCGTTTCCCTCGACACGTCGGCCGGCCACGCTTCGGCCAGTGCCCGTGCGAGGGCGAACAAGACCGGGCGTGTGGCGAGGGAAACCGACATGCCGGCACCACGCACGACGTAGCGACAGGCGTCCACGACCAGCGACGTGGACGCGAGCAACGCTTCAACCTCATCCAGCAACAGAGGCCGTTCTTCGCCATGGGCAATCAAACGCGCGACGGGCGTGTTCAGGACAAGGGCAGCGTTTTCCACCTCGGCCGTCAGCGCAGGAATATCGGCGTCGCGCGCGGCGTGCTCGGCCCTCGTGAGTGCAGACCGCGCCTTGTTCGTCTCGAGTCGCCGCATCGCGATCCCCGCCACGACCAGTTCGTGGGCGGCGCGCAATGCCGGCGGCAATGGCGCGGGGTCAAGCTCGGCGAGCAGCACGTCGGCCTCGTCGAGATGCCCGATCAGCAGCAAACGCCGGATCTGCAGATACCGCGCATGAGCGGCGTTCACTCGATCGCCGTGTGCCTCAAGCGTCACCCGCGCAGCCTCGAGTGCCTTCACCGGCCAGCCCAACTCCCGGGAGGCCAGCGCGATCTCGGCCTCGGCGACCACGCACCGCGCCCGAGCCAATGCCTCCTTCGGACCGAAGGCCCGCGCCGCCCTCTGCACCAGCGCCTTGGCTCGCACCAGGTCGCCCAGTTGCGCCATCGCAATCCCGCGCAACGCCAGCGCCGGCGCATCGTCGCGCAACGCGACCCGGTTCAGCGCGCCGAGCGGATCACCCGCAGCCAGCGCCTGCGCTGCGGCCGTGATCAGCGAGTCCATCGCAATCCCGCCACCGTTGTCACTCCCACCGTCGGATGTTCGCTGTTGAGTCTAATTCACGATCCTCCACCAGGCTTCCCCAGAAGCGCTCGTAACTCTTGTTTCGCAGCACGACAGGACAAGCTTTATCTATGCGCATGGGATTTCCACGCTTTTGGCTTCGGTGAGCAACCGCATGTTTATCAGCGCCACACGACGCCCATCCAGCGCCAACCGCTCCTCAACCCCATACGGCACAAACCCGAGCTGCGGATACAGAAGCAGCCCTGCCGTATTCTCGTTGAAGCACGACAGCTGCACCTCGCGTGCACGATGACGTTCAAACGCCAGCCTCACCATCGTCTGCACCAAAAACTTCGCGATCCCTTTCCCCCGAGCCTTGGGCGACACGATCACGTTGCCTATCGCGCAAACGCCATCGCGCTCAAACCTGTAAAAGTTAGCAAAGCCCATCACAGAACCGTCCGCCTCAACCACCGTTGAGTCGGAACGTTGAGCAATCGAAGCCTGCAGTTGATCCTCCGTCAGCGGGTACTGAGCCTTCGGGAACATAAAAAACAGCTCTTGGGGATTTTGAGGAAAGTCGCAAATCGTCAGGACATCTTCAGCGCTGACGGGGCGGTGGGTCAGGTGCATGGCTTGGATCCATCCAAGTGTCGGGGTGACAGATTACTTTTTGCAGGGGATGGATAGAAGCTTCCATTTCAGGTTCGCCACGGCTCCAGTCCGACTTTTGCGACCAACGGCGGGGATGGTCGATCAGTCCCGTGGTGCCGAAGCGAAAACCGTCTAATCCGATGGTTTCAGCCCATCAATCAGACTTGGATCGTCGACTGCGCAGCACGCCACAAATAATTGCTTACAAAATAGAAAATCATTAAACCCGATCGTGTACTACCGAGTGTTAGTTTGAGCGCTTTATCGGGCCATGAGATGCCAAAGTCTTAATTATGCGCATCAAACTTCCCAGCGTTCCTGCCTTCGGTGCATACCTTGCACTCTCTTGCCTTTTTGCGGCTGCATGGTTCGTCAATCCTGCCAATACGCATTCCTCCTTTGCCCTGGTAAATCCAGTAATGGCAGTGGCCGGCCAAGTGGCCAAGCCCATCTATACCAGCCGTTTCGCCTCCTCCGGGCTGGTGGATTTCGTGCATTCCTCGGCGGTGACCGCCTTGCCCGACGGTAGCTTGATGACGGTCTGGTTCGCTGGCTCCCGCGAAGGCGCGGCCGATGTGCAGGTGCGCTCTGCCCGTTTCGACCCGAAAACCGGCGAGTGGGGTGCAGAAAAAGTATTGGCGACTCGGGATTCGACCCAACAGGGCACCCGAAAATACATTCGCAAGCTGGGTAACCCGGTGGTTGCCCTCGCGCCGGATAATCGCGTGTGGCTGTTCTACGTGTCCGTGTCCATGGGTGGCTGGGCCGGCAGCGCGGTCAATGTGATGGTTTCAGACGACTTCGGTGAACATTGGTCCGCTCCGCGCCAGCTGATTACTTCACCCTTTCTGAACATCAGCACCCTGGTCCGGTCGGCACCGGTGTTTCATGCCGACGGCTCCATCGGTTTGCCGGTCTACCACGAGTTTCTGGGCAAGTTTGCCGAGTACCTCTACTTGAGCGCAGACGGCGATGTGATCGACAAATTCCGCATCAGCTACGGCAAAAACTCATTGCAACCCACGGTGGTTCCACTGGACGGCCAGCGCGGCATCGCCTTGCTGCGCTATGCCGGCAACACCCACCACCGTGTGCTGGCGACCCGCACCGAAGACGCCGGTCAAACCTGGAGCGAACCTTATCCGCTCGATCCTTCGAATCCGAATTCATCGTTGGCTGCCGTCGCGACGCCCGAACATGGGTTGCTGGTGGCGCTCAACGACCTGCAGGAGGGGCGTTTCAAGCTGAGTTTGTATGGGACCGACGCAGAAATGGACGATTGGCGCTCGTTGCGGGACCTGGACAAGTCACCTGATCCCGAAGGCGCTCCGTTTTCCCCCGAGGCCTACAAGGAAATCATCGGTAAAGAGTTCCGCGGTTCCAGCGGCGCGCTTCGCCAACCGCTGGAGGCGCAGTTCCTGGACAACCTCGACAACCGTGTCTGTAAAAACCAAGGGTGTGAGTTTGAATATGAATACCCGTACTTCATCCGCAGCCCCGACGGGATGTATCACTTGGTTTATTCCTGGAACAACACCTTCATCAAGCACGTCACCTTTAACGATGCATGGCTTAACGAGCGTCGCAAATGATCAGCCTGTGGCAAGCCCATGTCAGCTTCGCAATGATCATCTTCCTGGTGCTGCCCTCTTTCGGCTTGCACAGGACCTGGCGGATCGCACTGTTGGCCGTATTGCTGGCAGCCAGCTTCATATCGCTGGACGGGTTATCGTTGGCCGCCTATTTGCGCAGCTACATTGATGACCTGGCGATCACCTCCATGGTGTTCATGGCGTGGGGCTGCTTGCGTCGGCTGGACATACTGCCACCTGCGCGGGGTAAAACCGGCGTACTGATCCTCTTCGCCGCGATGGCCCTGGTGCTGTACCCGGCAACCCTGGGCATGAGTGATCTGGACCCCTATCGGTTTGGCTACAGCCCGCGCCCCATGCTGATTTTCGTCGCTGCGCTGACACTGGGCCTGTTTTACCTGCGCAACGGCCTGGCCGTCGTGATGCTGGCCAGCGCGACCCTGGCCTTCATTGCCGGGATCAAACCTTCGCAAAACTATTGGGATTACCTGGTTGATCCACTGCTGGGTCTGTATTGCTGCATGGCACTGCTGATGCCTGCCGTGCGCTGGACGTATCACCGGGCAACCAAGCGCCACGGTGCAGTGGGCGATGTGTCCAGTTCCGTTTGAGATTTAACGACTTTATTAACAGGGGAACAGGGATGGGTTGGCTGCACTCGAGACGTTTACATTACTGGCTGGGCGCGACAGCGATTACGTTTGCGCTGTTTGCTGTGCTTCGGGTCATGTTCTTTTTCGGCTATTCCGGTTTCGACGCCAGAGCGCTGATCGACCAAAATGCCGTCATGGAAACGCTGGGGATCGGCTTTCGTTTCGATTTGCGCCTGGCCATCCTGGCGATGTTGCCGTTGGCGTTACTGGCCTGGATTCCTCGCTGGAACCTGATCGGCAGCCGTCTGCTTCGCCGGATCGCCCGCGTGTATCTGGTCGCGGCCCTGAGCGTCCTGCTGCTGATTTACATCATCGATTTTGGTCATTACGCCTACCTGGGCGTGAGGATCAACGCCACCGTGCTGCGCTTTATCGAGGATGCGCAAATATCCCGTGACATGGTCTGGCAGACCTACCCGGTGATCTGGATTTCATTGGGTTGGCTGGCAACGGTCACGCTGGTGACACTGGCCCTGGTGCGTCTCGAACGCGTGACGCTGGACCGCCCTCGCAAAGCCATTCGCCGGCTCTCCGCGACATTGGGTGGCGCGTTGATGGTCGTGGTGGTGCTGCTGGGCATTTTAGGTCGTGTCGAAAACATGAACCTTGAGAACCCGGTCCCGTTGCGCTGGAGCGATGCGTTCTTCTCGGGCAATAACCAGGTTGCCGCGCTGGGCCTGAACCCGGTGTTGTTCCTCTACGACACGGTCAAAGTCGGCCAGTCGCGCTATGACGAAACGCAGGTGCGCGAACACTACGCGGTGATGGCCAACTACCTGGGCGTGGACAAGCCCGATCCGCAAACCCTTGATTTCGTCCGTCACCAGGCGCCGCAACCCTACAAAATACCGGGTTCCCGGCCGCCGAACGTGATGTTCGTCATGCTCGAATCGCTGGGCACCAGCGCCGTCGGGGCCTACGGCAACCCGATCAATCCGACGCCGAACATCGATCGCCTGGCCACGCAGAGCTGGTTCTTCGAGCACTTCTATGTGCCCGTGACGGGGACCGCAAAAACCGTATGGGCCAGCATTAGCGGTGTGCCTGACGTCACTCGACAGGAAACCGCGACGCGTAATCCGTTGATCACCAAGCAAAACACACTGATCAATGCTTTTACTGGTTACGACAAGATCTACACCATCGGCGGCAACTCCGGCTGGGCCAACATGAATGCCTTGATTCGGCAAAGCATCGACGGCGTTCGCTTGTTCGAAGAGCGGGACTGGAAGTCCCCGGTGGTGGATGTCTGGGGGATTTCCGATCTGGACCTGTTCAAGGAAACCGACCAGATCCTGCAAGCACTGCCCAAGGACAAACCGTTCTTCGCCTATGTGCAGACGGCCGGGAACCACCGCCCCTTCACGATTCCCAGGACCAATGATGGATTCGAGGTCAAGCACCCTACCCTGGCCGAAGTTCAGGCCGCAGGGTCGCGCAGTGTCGAGCAGTACAACGCCGTGCGCTTGCTGGACTTCAACATTGGTCGCTTGATGGAAATCGCCAAAGCAGGCGGCTGGTACGACAACACCATTTTCGTGCTGTTTGGCGACCACAACACCCGAATCGCGCAGATCCCGTTCCTGGCACCGGCCTACGAGCAACTGGGTCTGGAAAGCAACGCGGTGCCGATGATCATCCACGCACCGGGTTTGCTGGGGACGCGTAAGGTCAAGGAAGCGGTCGGCCTGGTGGACTTGCTGCCCACCGTGGCGGGCATGGCCGGCCTTGAGTTCCGCAACAGCGGCATGGGCCGTGACATTCAGCAGCCCGCGCCCGAGGGTGAACGCGTGGTACCGCTGGTACTGCGTGAGGGAACATTCCCGCTGATTGCCGGCGTGACTCAACACTACATGGTGCAGATGGAGCACGACGGCAGCTCGCCAAGTCTCCATGACCTGGCCTCACCGACGCCGCTGGACAACGTCGCCGAGCAAAACCCTGAAGAGTTCAAGCGCCTGTCGCAACTGACCCGCGCCATGCACGAAACCTCAAGGTTGATGCTGTACCAGAACGTGCGAAAGTAGCGGCTTTCCCGCGTCTATGCTTCAAATAGACGCGGGGCCTCCCCGTGACGCCAGTAAAAGACTCTGCCTATCACGACCCAATACTCCCCCTATTAGCTGACTTCCCAACTGGGGTCTAACCTTATCCGAGCGTCGGCACCATAAGCCGGCCGGTAAAGAGCTGATAAGGAGATAGGAATGGGTCAGAAGCCTGACTAAACCTGCCGTAGGCCACCGTGCAGGCAACTCGATTGCCGCTGTTCAGAATTCCCGTGTGATCAAAACAATCAGTTGATCAAACTGCTGGCCCTGCAGCCTGTGTCATTGGTTTCGCTCGTTGCTGTTTAACGCCCACGCTGGGCCGGATAGCCGGATGAATACGACCAAAGGTAGCTCACACATGGCAAACGAATCGAAATGCCCGTTCCTTAGCGCCGCTGGCGGTGGCACGACAAACCGCGACTGGTGGCCGGACCAACTGAATCTGAAGATCCTCCATCAGCACTCGTCCCTGTCCGATCCCATGGACGAGGACTTCAACTACGCCGAAGCATTCAAAAGCCTGGACTTTGAAGCGGTCAAAAGAGACCTGACTGCGTTGATGACCGATTCCCAGGACTGGTGGCCGGCGGACTTCGGTCACTACGGGCCACTCTTCATTCGCATGGCCTGGCACGCCGCCGGTACGTACCGCACCGGTGACGGTCGTGGTGGCGCCGGTTCCGGCCAGCAACGCTTCGCGCCGCTCAACAGTTGGCCGGACAACGTCAGCCTCGACAAGGCGCGTCGGCTGCTCTGGCCGATCAAGCAAAAATACGGTCGTAAAATTTCCTGGGCGGATCTGATCGTCCTCACCGGCAACGTCGCGCTGGAGTCCATGGGCTTCAAGACCTTCGGCTTTTCCGGCGGTCGTCCGGACGTTTGGGAACCGGATGAGGACGTCTACTGGGGCTCGGAAAACAAGTGGCTGGGCGGCGACACCCGCTACGGCAAAAAAAACGAGCCCATGCAAGAGCCTGGCGAAGGCCCACTCGTTGCCGAGCCGGGGGAAAATGAGGAGAGCCGCACCGACCAGGGACGCAACCTGGAAAACCCGCTCGCCGCCGTGCAAATGGGCCTGATCTATGTGAACCCGGAAGGCCCGGAAGGCAACCCAGACCCGGTCGCGGCCGGGAAGGACATCCGCGAAACCTTCGCGCGCATGGCGATGAATGACGAAGAAACCGTGGCACTGATCGCCGGCGGCCACGCCTTCGGCAAGACCCACGGCGCCGGACCTGCCGACAATGTCGGCGCCGAGCCCGAAGCCGCTGGCCTCGAAGCCCAAGGCTTTGGCTGGAAGAACAGCTTCGGCACCGGTAAAGGCCCGGACACCATCACCAGCGGCCTGGAAGTAACCTGGACCACCACCCCCACCCGGTGGAGCAACAACTATCTGGAAAACCTGTTCGGCTTCGAGTGGGAACTGAGTAAAAGCCCTGCCGGTGCGAACCAGTGGATACCGAAAAACAACGCCGGCGCCGGGATCATTCCGGATGCTCACGACCCGTCCAAACGTCGTAATCCGACCATGCTGACCACCGACCTGTCGCTGCGATTCGACCCGATCTACGAACCGATTTCGCGGCGCTTCCTGGCCAATCCAGACCAGTTGGCCGACGCGTTCGCCCGCGCCTGGTTCAAGCTGATCCACCGCGACATGGGTCCCCTCTCCCGCTACCTCGGCCCGGAAATGCCGAGCGAGGAGCTGATTTGGCAAGATCCGATTCCAGAGGTCGACCATGCCTTGGTCAACGACAGTGACGTCGCCGCACTCAAGAGCAAACTGCTGGCCTCAGGCCTGACCGTCTCGCAGCTTGTATCTACGGCTTGGGCGGCGGCTTCGACCTTCCGCGGCTCCGACAAACGCGGTGGTGCCAACGGTGGGCGTTTGCGTCTGGCGCCGCAGAAGTTCTGGCAGGCCAACCAGCCTGACCAACTGGCGAACGTACTGGCGAAACTCGAAGGTATCCAAAGCGAGTTCAACAGCGGCGGCAAGAAGATCTCGCTGGCAGACCTGATCGTGCTGGCCGGTAACGCCGGCGTCGAACAGGCGGCGAAAAATGCCGGTCAAACCGTGACGGTGCCTTTCTCGCCAGGACGGATGGACGCCTCCCAAGAGCAGACGGACGTGGAGTCTTTCGGCTTCCTCGAACCCATCGCCGATGGCTTCCGCAACTACCTCAAAGGCAGATACAGCGTAGCGGCCGAGCAGCTGTTGATCGACAAGGCACAACTGCTGACACTTACCGCGCCAGAAATGACCGCGCTCATTGGCGGCATGCGCGTGCTGAACACCAACGTCGGGCAAACCAAACATGGTGTGTTCACCAAGCAGCCGGAGGCGTTGACCAATGACTTCTTCAAAAACCTGCTGGATATGGGCGTGGAATGGAAACCGGTGTCGGAGGCTAATGAGGAGTTTGAAGGGCGCGATCGCAAAACCGGCGAAGTGAAGTGGACAGGTACCCGTGTCGACCTCGTCTTCGGCTCAAATGCGCAGTTGCGAGCGTTGGCTGAAGTCTATGCAACCGCTGATGCGCAGGAGAAGTTCGTTAAAGACTTCGTAGCCGCCTGGGCCAAAGTGATGGACGTGGATCGCTTCGACCTTAAGTAACACGAGCGGTATCGCTGAAACTGCAACGCCTCCCACTGTGGAGGCGTTGTGCTTTTTGTCACTTGACGCTTCACGCCGTTAGATGGGAAAACGTGCGTGGCGCGGATGCAAGCGTTGGGTTCACACAAGAATCAAGGACGACTCACAAAACCATGAAAACCCTTCTGTGTTTGCTGATCGCCACCGGCGTCGGCACCGCGCTGCAATATGCCGGTCTCCCCCATGGCCTGTTGCTCGGCTCGATACTCGCGACCGCGTTGATCGCCAGCAATCTGCGTTTTTCTCCTGCGCTGCCCTTCAGCCTTGGCTACGTGCAAATCGTATTGGGGATCGCGACCGGCCTGATGTTCACGTCGTGGAACAGCCAAACCGCGGCCGCCATGTTGCCCAGTCTGGGTTTCATGCTACTGGGCCTGATGGTCCAGAGCGCCGTGGCCGGTTTGTGGCTGCTCAGAGTCTCGGGATGGAACCCGAAGGACTCCCTGTTAGCCGTGTATCCGGGCGCACTCGCCGCCGTGTTCGATTTGCTCGAGTCCGAACGCGCGTCCAGCAAAGTGATCGTCGTGCACCTGGTGCGACTGCTGTCGATCACCGTGCTGGTCAGTTTTTGCATTCCCGGACAGACCGACGTGGCACTTGCCGAGAGCAGCCCGCTGCTCATGAGCACGGTGCTGACCCTGCTGTCACTGATCGCCTTGTGCCTGTTGCTCGGCCGCTTGCTGTTGCGCGTCGGCGTTCCGGCGCCGTTCATGCTCACCGCGATCGTCGTCACCGGCGTCTACCTCAAAATGGGCTATCTCCAGGCCTTCCACCTGCCGTCATGGAGTGTCGACACCGCCGTGGTCCTGCTCGGCGTGCTGATTGGCTCGAAATTCAAAGACATCAGCCTCGCAGAACTTGTCCGCCACGGACGAGCCGGGTTGATGGCCGTCGCCTTGATGTTGCTGATCGCAGCGGCGTTTGCCGCAGTGGCCGGACGGGTCCTGGGCAGCGACCCCTTGTCGTTGTGGCTGGCGTACATGCCTGGCGCCATCGAAACCATCGCCCTCGTCGCCTTCAGTGGCGGCCTGAACGTGGTGTTCATCCTGACCCATCACCTGGTGCGAATGGTCGTGCTGCACTTTGCGCCGGCCTTGGTCGTTCAGGCGCGGCGCTGGCGGGAGGATGTCTGATCGCAGGAAGGACTAAGCGGGAGAGATCGTGGCCAGGGCACCAATCAAAATGGTCAACACCAGAAATCCACCCAGGAAAATCGCCATCTTGCCCATTGGGCCTCCTACATTATGAGTTTGCGGCGCAGCAGTTGCCGCGACTGCGGAGCGTGCCGTTATTGTGAGCCGGTGGCTGTGTGCGTTACAGATGCAGATAGCGCAGGAAAATACGGATCAGAACACCGAATTGGTGCTAGATCGTCTTTAAACGTTAATTCCGCCAGGATCTACTTATGCCGCTGAGTTTTCATAAAATGCACGCCAATGGCGATGACTTCGTCATTGTGGACTCGCGAAACGCGGCCAATCCAATGACAAGTACCCTGGCTCGGCGAATGGGTGATCGGAACCGAGGAGTCGGATTCAATCAACTCGCGGTGGTGCTCGATTGCGAGGATGCAGATGCGCGGTTGATGTTTTGGAATGAAGATGGCTCCACGCTGGATGTCTGTGGCAGCGCAACGCGGGGTGTCGCGGATATGTTGATGCGCGAATCAAGTACCACTTTGATAGCGCTCCAAACCAAGCGTGGTCTACTCACTTGCGAACGGACCTCAACCGGCGCAATTTCTGTGAACATGGGAGAGCCGCTTTTCGGCTGGTCGGATATTCCCCTGGCTCTGGAACTGGATACAGCTGTTTTGCCACTTGCTGGTGACCCATCAGCTTGCAGCATGGGAAATCCGCACTGCACCTATTTTGTGGATGATCTAACAGCCATTGATATAGCGACAATCGGACCGACAATAGAAACCAACCCCCTATTCCCCCTCAGGACGAACGTGCATTTCGTCCAGATCATCAACCGAAAGCACATTCGGTTGCGCATTTGGGAGCGCGGGGGTGGTATTCCACTCGGTTCAGGTTCCTGCTCTTGTGGCGCCGCTGTTAACGGAATTCGTCGTGGCTTGTTAGACCATTCCGTTGAGGTTGAATGTGATGGCGGAACTGTAACGGTTCAATGGGATGGCGTGGGACCTGTCTTTCTTATTGGACCGGTAGAGACTACTTTTTCGGGAATATTCATGGATAGCTTATTACACGTTTTATAGCGGCTATATCGTGATAAACGGAGGAGTTAATCATTCACGACGACCACTGATATCAGCTCAACAACCAGCGCGACATCAGACGCGTCGTCAACGGCATCAATCCGTAGACCATACTGAATGACACCACCCCGGCAACCGCAACCTTGAATAACCAGACCGGCAGACGCAAATCAGACAGTTCAAGCCCAGCCGCCAGAACCCAAGGCACAAAAACGGTCAATGGCAATACGATCATCCAGGACAATAACCACTGCTTCCATCGCTCAACCGTCACCCGCCCTTGCAGCGGCTCAAACCAGAATTTCGAATCATCGTCAGTACGGTGGTAGTCCTGCCGCAGCCAGGGCAACGACTCGCGCAACAAGGCATGACGGACCCGGGATTCCAGCCAGGCCGTGACATGCCCCTTGCTGACAAAGCGCAGGATGATTGCGTAGCGCAAGTGCGAGCCGACCGGTTTGACCACATCCGTCGCCAGGTAACCCGGAAACTGCCGATGGGCGTCGATGGCCTTGTTCATCCATTGCTCATACAACGCCTGATACTGCGGATTGACCTCATGCACAATCACACTGACGCCAATATCAGCGTCAATACTCATGGTTGCTGCCGCCGGAGCATGGCCCGCTGATAGAGGCGTTCGCGCGCTAGAATCATCGGGTCGTGACTGGGTGCGATGCCATCGGGCAAGCGCCCGGGGTTGAAATCAAGGCGCTGCTGGGCGAGCTGCTGTTCCTCGGCCGCGACAAGCGCATCAAGGGTCAGAATCCCCAGCTTGACTTCCTCGTGGCTGCGCGACCAAGGGATCGAACCATCTTCGATGGCATCCCCCGGCGCCGCCAGTTGCACCACCAGACGTAACTTCACTGCCCCCCTGACCAGTCGTGCGCCGATTTCGTCCTGCAAATAATCGGCTGGCATCGCGGCGGCTTGCTGATCACTCAATGCAGGCTCTGCCCGCAACGGTTCAATACGGTAGCGACCGATAAACACTTCACCCTGACGATTGCTGAACACCAGGGCATTCACGCCAAAGTACTCGACACTGGCGTAACTGCTCGGCGCGGGCTTGGGTGTCTGAAGGAAATGCTCCGCGCTTGGATGACTGGCCAGAAAGGTTTGCAGCGGTAGCGGATCCGCCGGCGTGGCGACGTTGGCGGCAATGCCTTGCAAAAAGCTCAGGAAGTCTTCGGGCGTGGCCACTGGAAAGCCGTTGAACGAGTGCGTCACGATATCCGTGAACTCACCGTCCGGCAGCGTAAAGCGAACGGCCAGGCCATGAGGACTGGCCTGCGGATCGCCGTCCTCGGTGGCCGGCACGCCGCTGAAGTTGGAGAACCTCAGCACCACCGGCACCGGTTGCCCCTGCAAATGGGCCGCCCGGCTTAATACCGGGGCTGATGGCGAAGCCGCAAAGGTTCCGCGTAGCAATAAACCCTTGGCATGGGTCGTGCGAAATCCCGGGTGATGGCCGAACGTCGCGGTGAGTGCATCAAGTAAAGCGTCGTAAAGTCTGTCCTGGGACATGGGGGCACTTCTCATGGGCGACACATTATTCTGGTTGGCGGCAAAGGCAGAGGACGCGGCAAGCGTCCCTGCCAGCAGCATGCCAATCAATAATCGGGGTGGCTGCATTGGATTCAGCCTTGGCGCAGACCGGGATTGAGTGCGATGTGTTTGTACTCGACAAAGTCATCCATGGCCGCCACGCCATTGAGGCGCCCCTGCCCCGACTGTTTAAAACCCCCTTCTTCGAACTCGTCGTAGACCACGGCCCAGTCGTTGACCCACACCGTGCCCGCCTCCAGTTCGCGTGCCACCCGCAACGCGCGGTCGACATCGCGGGTCCAGACACTGGCCGCCAGACCGAACTCGCTGTTGTTGGCCAGTTCGATCGCCTCGGCTTCGCTGTCGAAGACCTGCAGCGTCAGCACCGGGCCGAAAGTTTCGCGCTGGACGATCGCCATCTCGGGGTCGCTGACCCGCAGCAGCGTCGGGCGATAGAACGCGCCCTTGGCCAAAGGCCCCTCGGTCACCGGGCCACCACGAACGATGACCTGGGCACCGGCGGTAATCGCCTCCTTCACGATTTGATTGACCCGTTGCACGTTGGGCTTATCGATCAACGGACCCATTTCGCTGGCCGGGTCCGCGGCGGGCCCCACACGCACAGCTTCCAGTCGCTCGGCCAGACGCTCGGTCAACGCCGTGGCGATATCGCGTTGTACCAGCAGGCGCGAACCGGTCATGCAGAACTGACCGGCGAATACCGTCAGGGCTTTCACCAGGGTTGGTACAGCGGCATCGAGGTCGGTGTCGTTAAACACCAACATGGGTGTTTTCCCACCCAACTCAAGGCCGAAACGCTTGAGGTGTTGCGCACCCACGGCTGAAATCGCCCGGCCGGTGGTGGTGCTGCCGGTAAAACTGATCACTGGAACCCGGGGTGACTCCACCAGATGGATGGAGCCGGCCGCGCCCTGCTCGCTGAACAGATTGATCACGCCGCGCGGCAGCGACAGCGCCTCGCTCATGATCCGGGCCACCAGGCAGTTGGTCTGGGCGGTTTGCCCGGGCATTTTGATGACCGTGGTGCAACCGGCCGCCAGCGCCGGTGCCAGTGAGCGAATCATCAGCACCACCGGCGAGTTCCACGGCACGATGATGCCCGCCACGCCCACCGCCTGACGAATCACCAACGATATCTTGCCGGGCCGGGGCTCGGCTGCTCGACCGTATTCGGCACGGGCCAGGGCGGCGTAATAGCGCAATTTGGAGGGCACCATGCTGACCTCGAACTCGGCTTCGGGTCTGATCTTGCCGTTTTCCAGCGCCAGGGTATCGATCAGCTCATCGGCGTTGCGCTCGAAGGCGTCCGCCAGCTCCAGCAAAACCTGAGCGCGCAATTGGCGGTCATCTTTCCAGGGTGTTTCGGCAAACGCCCGTTGCGCCGCTTCAATCCCTTGTTGCGCTTCGTTCAAGCCTCCTTCGGCGTATCGACCAATCAGCTCGTAGGTCGCAGGGTCGATGGAGTCTTTGTAAACACCGGAGTCCAGCCATTGGCCGTCGATCCAGTTCAAAACCGGGGTGCTGTTCATAGAGGCAGGTTCCTGAGGGTCAAGCGTAAAGACGGGCAATGTGCTCGGCGGTGGCAATCACGGTGATGTTGGTGGCGACCGATGGCACGTCGGGGAAGATCGACGCGTCCACGACGCGCAGCCCCTGCACACCGATGACCCGCGCTTGCAGGTCGACCACCGCCCGCGCATCCCCAGGCTTGCCCATCGGGGCCGTCGAGGTCGGGTGGTGATAGGTGTCGAGACTGGCTTTGACACTGGCCAGCAAGGCCTCGTCCGAATCGTTGCCTTGACCGGGGTTGAGCTCGGAATGGATAAACGAATTCAGAGGCCCCGTGGTGCCGATTTTGCGGGCCAGGCGGATGCCATCCAGCAGGCGCTGGCGATCCTTGGGCTCGGCGAGAAAATTCAGGTCGATGTTCGGTGCCACGAACGGATCGCGACTGGCCAGCGTCACCTTGCCCCGAGACAGTGGCCGGGTCAGGGCTACCGCGAGCACGAAGCCAACGCCGGTCGGGCTCTGTTCATGGGGGAACAAATGGGTGGCCGTGATATGCAGATCCAGCTCGCCATTCTCGACAGAACGGCTGTGGGTCCAGAGTTTGGCCCCGATGGCGGGCGACTGGCTGCCGATCAGGTCAGGCCTGGCGGCATAGGCGTTGTAATAGAACGGGTGATCCACCAGGTTCTGCCCGACCGCAAGCTCAGCGACTTGTGGAATCTGCAAGGCTCGCAGGTCCTCGCCAGGGCCAATGCCGGAACGCAACAGGATCGCGGCGCTGCCGTAGCTGCCAGCTGACAGGATGACTTCACCGGCCAGCAGCTTCTCTCCGTTGCCCAGTTGCACACCGACCGCACGAGTACCGTCGAACAGCACTTTGTCCACCAGGCTGTCGGTACGGATATGCAGGTTGTCGCGTGCGCGCACCTCATCGGTGAGATACGCCATGCCGGTGTTGACCCGCACGCCGTTGACGATGTTCATCGGGTACGGGCCCACGCCGTGGGCGTCAGCGTCGTCAAAGTCCTCAATCACCCTGTAGCCGTTGGCGAAGGTCGCGTAGATGAAGGCTCGCTGCATGGGGGTGACATCGGCCTTGCCCAATTGATGCACCGGAAGCGGCCCTTCATGACCGTGCAACGGGCTGGCACCACCGCTGTGGGTTTCCAGCTTTTTGAACGAAGGCAGCAGCTCTTCATAGCTCCAGCCAGGCAGATCCCAGCGCTTGAAGTCGCTGGCACGGGCGCGGATGGCCACCGCTCCGTTGATCGCCGAACTGCCTCCCAGCACCTTGCCGCGCAAGGCGCCGATGGGATGATCGATGTAGCCCGGTCGGGTCTTGTAACCCCATTCGAACTCAGGATTGGCATTGGCACCGACGATGTCACTGCTGGCAATGATCTCGGGGTAGTTGTGCGGACTGTAGCTGTGGCCCGCCTCAAGCAATACCACCTGACGCTGGTTGTTCTCGCTCAAACGACGGGCCAACACCGCACCTGCCGAGCCACCGCCGACAATGATCACGTCAACCGGGGCGCTGTGAGCGGCACGCTTGCCGGTTGACTCCAACGCCTGCGCCAAACCACTGCCCGCCGCCAACGTAGCGGCGGCCACAACACCGCCGGCCAGTACAGCACGGCGAGCAGGATTGTTAAGGGTACTCTTCATCCGTCTTCTTCCCTGTCAGACGCCAGAATGCGTCTGTTGGGAAAAAGCATATGGGAGGGTGCGCAGACTCATAAGTCGGCAAAAGACGATTCCACGTTTCGCTATTCTCGAACGAATCAACGCTGTGGTTGCGAGTGAGCCGTCAGCATTTGCTCCCACGCCGGTGGGCTACCGATCTGTTCGATGAGGAAGTTGATCAGCGCCTGAAGCTTGGGCGAAGCTCGCTGGGATCGCCGGTAAACCGCCGAGATATTGCCGCCTCGAGGGGCATAAGGCGCCAACACCTCTTTCAGTTCACCAGCCACAATGGCCTGCGCCGCCAGGAAGGTGGGCAAAATCGCCAGGCCCATACCGGCCTTGGCGGCTTCCAAAAGTTGATGGCCATTATTGGTGCGCATACGGCAACGCACACGAAACGATTCCAAGGTGTTGTTCACCGGCAGCGTCCACATGCCGTGGGGTTCGCGATTCACATAGAGCATGGCGAAATGCTGGGCCAGCTCTTGCGGTGTTTGCGGTGTGCCGTGAGCGGCCAGGTACTCCGGACTCGCACAGATGATGTGACGGTTGGGCGTAATGGTCTTGGCGACCAGCGAGGAGTCAGGCAACTCGCCGATGCGGATGGCCGCGTCATACTGCTCTTCGTGCAAGTTGACGTGGCGGTCATCAAACTCGACATCCAGCCGCAACTCGGGGTAACGCACCGCGAATGACGACAGAATCGGCGTCAGGTAGCGAATGCTGAAGGCCATCGGCGCGGCAAGCCGCAGGACCCCGCGCAAACTCGATTGAAACGCCAACACTGCATCTTCGGCATCTTCGACATCGGCCAGAATACGCACGCAATAACGGTGAAACACCTCGCCCGACTCAGTCAGCCGGGCCTGACGACCACGCTCCAACAAGATGCTGCCCAGGCGCTTTTCCAATTGCTGGATCCGCAGGCTGACCATTGACTTGGCGATACCCAAACGCCGGGCGGCTTCGGAAATACTGCCGGTGTCCACCACCATGGCGAAAGAATGCATCTCGGACAGTTTGTTCAAGTTTTAGTAATCCAGAGAAAAGTCGGGGGCATACCTTTCAGATGGCATGCCCCCTCAAGGTTTTTTATGCGGACTGGAGGGATTTTTTAATGGCATCGGACAACTTTTCCGCCGTCATGATGACGGTCGGGTTCAAGTTGATCAGCGGGATCTCTGGGAAAATGGACGCATCAATAACACGTAGCCCTTCTATGCCGTAAACGCGCCCCTCCTCATCCACCACGGCGTTTGGGTCATCCGGCAACCCCATCGGGGCCGTCGAACAAGGGTGCTGCAAAGTGCCCACACCTTTTGCCAGCGCGGCACGAATGTGCTCATCACTGTCGTCAATGGATGAGCCTGGATAGAGCTCTTCCACGATCATGCTTTTAAGCGGTTCAGTGTTGGCCAGTTTTCTGGCCAGACGGAAACACTCGATCATTCTGTTCATGTCGTCTTCACTGGTCAGGTGATTCAGTTCGATAACAGGTGCCTCTTCGGGATCGCGACTTTTCAAATGCAGGCGACCGAGGGATGTGCAATGCATCAGTTCCAGACCCAGCGAAAACGCGACACCGGTCGGACTGCTGGCGGGATCGAGCAAATGCGAGGGGGAAATAGCGATATCCAGTTCTTTATCCGAACCGGCATAGGATGAGTGGGTCCACCACTGCGCCCCCACCACCGGATGATCCTGCCCTTTCAACGCTTCTGTTCCACTGAAATTCATCCAGAAGAACGCATGATCGAGCAGTCGAACACCGACCGGCGCCTCTTTGACCAAGGGAATATCCAACACTTCAAGGTCTGCCCTGGGACCGATGCCTGAACGTAAAAGAATGGCAGCAGAGCCATAGGCGCCAGCGCTAAGAATAACTTCTTTGCCGTGGACTTTTTCACCTCCGGCCAACAACACGGACTGAACCTTGCCGCCTTCAATCAGCACCTTGTCGATGAGGCTTTGATCCAGGATCGTCAAGTTTGGACGAGCGCGTACTGCCCGCGTGAGATAGGCCATCCCGGTGTTAACGCGCACACCGTTGATCACGTTCATTGGAATAGCGCCCGCGCCGTTATTAGCGTCGGGATCATTGAAATCGTCGACTTTGTTGGCGCCGCAAGCCCATGCCGCCTCGACCATTGCGCGCTGTACAGGGGTGATGTATTCCAATGACATTTGGTGAATCGGCAGCGGCCCGCTGCGGCCGTGCCATTCTTCTTCACCGTGCGGGGTGCGCTCCATTTTTTTGTAATAGGGCAGCACCTCTTCAAAGCTCCAGCCTTTCAGGCCTTTGGCAGTGAAGCGCGCAAAGTCAAAAGGCAAGGCCCGGCAGGCAACGGCGCCATTGATGGCGGAACTTCCGCCCAGTACTTTTCCACGCGGAACGTAGACCGCTTGCGATTGATCGACCGGCGTTGCGAAATATCCCCACTCATAACGTCCATCCGCGTTGGCGGCGATGATATTGCTGCTGTAGATCGCTTCTGGATACTCATCGGGTTCAAAGGCTCGACCCGCCTCAACCAATAGAACACTAAGTTGTTTGTCTTCTGACAAACGCGCCGCCAATACGGCACCGGCAGAACCGCTACCCAGAATGACAAAGTCGAAAACCTTGCTATTTACAGTCATCTTTCATATCCCTATTTATTGATGTGGCGACTTTGATTTACATCGCAGGTCATGTTCAGCGCATGGTGTTCAGCGCTTCGGTAATGACCTTGGCCACATCTGCGGGGCGGGATTGATGCGGCACATGGCTGGTAGGCAGCGCTGTCGTTGTGGCGTTTATTTTCCTGGCGAGTGCGCGCTGAAGTTCAGGTGCAATCATGCGATCGAGTTCACTGACGATGTACCACGATGGCTTCTGCTTCCACGCGGCCACGCTGATGCGTTCGTCGAACGCTCGGGCATTGATGGCGCCTTGCGTGGCCGCCATCAACCGGGCCTGCGCAGCGGGCACGTCCGGGGCAAAATCCTGCTCCATGCCGTGCTGCGTGAGCGACAGATACCCGGCCTTGTCGGCCACAAATTCGCGCATGCCCGGCGACGGCGGATAGTCTTTACCGAGCTCACCCGTGGTCTGCCCGACGTCCGGGGCGAAGGCGGCCACGTAAACCAGCGCCGCTACCTTGTCACTGGCACCGGCTTCAGTGATCACACTGCCGCCCCACGAATGCCCGACCAGCACCACTTTGCCCGGTGCCGTTTCAATCGCGCGACGGGTTGTGGCCACATCATCGGCCAGTGAATTCAAACCGTTCTGCACGGCCCGTACTTCCACACCTTTGGCCTGCAACAAAGTGATCACCTTCGCCCAGTCAGAACCGTCGGCGAACGCACCATGCACCAGCACCACGGAAGGATCGTTTGCAGCATTGGCCCAACACACCGAACCCAGTGCGGCCAAACCCACAGACATGGCGAGAACTGTCCTGCGTAACATCTGTATCTCCTTAAGTGAACCAACCAAACAGCGGCAATCTAGCCGCCGTGTTGCCTGGTCAACTAGGCCCCAATAGTTGGTTTCTCTTTCCCATACAGTGGACGATCCTTCTTGTATAGTTGGCCTCCTTTGGCTGAATGAACGTCGCCCAGTGCTCGATCTCAATGACCTTCAGTACTTTGTTATGGTGGTGGACCACGGCGGCTTCGCGCCGACTGCACGGGCGCTAGGCATTCCTAAATCCAACCTCAGCCGACGGATCGCACTGCTCGAAGAAAGACTCGGCGTGCGCCTGATCATCCGTAACACCCGCAGTTTCAAAGTGACGGAACTAGGGCTGACGTACTACGCCCATTGCCGTTCAATGCTCAAGGAAGCAGAAGCCGCTGAAGCGGCGGTTGCCATGACCCGCTCAGAACCCGGTGGCTTGCTGCGCGTCACCTGCCCGACGGTGTTACTGGAAGAATGCGTGGGCGGCATGATCACGCGATTCATGGCCATGCACCCGCGAGTCGAAGTGCATCTGGAAGCCAGCGACCGTCAAGTAGACGTGGTGGCCGAGGGCGTTGATCTTGCCCTGAGAGTACGCCCGCCTCCCCTTCAGGATTCGGACCTGGTTAACCGGGTTATGGCCCAGCGTCCACAATGTCTGGTGGCCAGCCCCGCGCTATTGCAGCGCCTGGGCGAACCCCAGGAACCGGAAGACCTGTCACGCTTCCCCAGCGTCCATCACGGCAGTCCGCAACGTGATTACAGCTGGACGTTGTTTCAACAGGATGGCGCGGAATTTACGATTCAACACCGTCCGCAACTCATCACCAAGGGACTGCCCATGCTGCGATGCGCGGCGCTGGACAGCATCGGCATTGCGCAGATGCCTATGTCCCTGGTGCACGACTACATTGATCGCGGGAAACTGGTGGTGGTTTTGCCTGACTGGGCTCCGCGGACTGAAATGATCTACGCCGTGTTTGCGAGCAGGCATGGAATGCTGCCGTCGATGCGGATGTTGATAGATTTCATGGTGGAACAATTCAAGTTGCTGGATGATCCGGCGCGGGGGATGCGGGTGAGTCCGCTGGTTTAATGCTTTTCCGGGCACTAAAAGCCCACTGACCGTCGCCGGTTCAGTGGGCTTTTTACTGCGTGATGCGTCGCTTCAGGCGTTGGGGTCTGGCGGCACAGATGGACGCGCAATTATCAAATAAATCCTTAACCGCTACGCCGCAAGCTCGACGTAGCTCGACTCCCCACCTCCAGTCGCGCCCGACAACCAACCCCATACGAAGGTCAGAGTGGTACGTCCTGCCTGATCAACGCCTACTGTGCCACGAGACCAGCCGGCAAGAATCTCACCATCCGTAGTCAAGCACTGATAAAGAAGCTCAATGGTATCGGGACCAGTCACGCGCCCGACTTGATTACCCATACGGATATGGCCGCCCTGATAAGTACCCCAAATAGCATCTTCCTCGACATGGTAGTGAAATACGGTGCGTGCATCGGATAGCCCGTGGGCGTTGTCTGCTACCGAAAATCGGCGATTGTTCAAACGCTCGCTGATTTGAGAAAAGGGGATTTCCATAAATGTCGCGTCCTTTAGTCGAGATGTTCCATTCCAGCCTTCTATTAGCTTAAGCCATTTTGTCGCGACTAATGAAGGCACTGCTTGGCCGTCTCTGGTGCTGCGAACTCAGGAGCCACCACCGTTTGTCAGCTCCTCAGCACCTTCCCCTTCCCGTTTTTTCCAACGCTGTACACCCCTCACATGGCAGACCTAAATGATGAACAGGACAATTGCTGCTCTCACGATCGCGGGCCTGGCCGCCTGCTCGCTTTTCGCACTTGCGGCCGAAAAGACAACTGAAGAATCTGCTGTGCCACCTGCCGCGCTTCCCGGAATCAACCAGGCTCAGGGCTATGAATCCAAGGAGGACAAGGCCGACAAAAAAGGTGAGGAAGCGGCGGGTTCAAACTCCGGTGCGGACTCGGAAGCGACAGACAAAGATGCGTCGACCTCTAGCGGTTCGAAGGACGTTGAGCAAAAACCAACGCAGTATTGAGATAGCGGTCCGCCCGCTTCAGCCATAGTGTTGCGTAACCTGCAAGAACTGAATGGCGCCTACAAAAAAGCCCACTGACCGTCACCGGTTCAGTGGGCTTTTGATTTGGCCTCTAGTTACAGAGCCATATCAGTCGCAGCATTAGCCTTCGGCGCCTTGGCAGGAGCAGCCGGAGCAGTAGCCGGAGCCACCACCTGACCAATCGCCGGCGGCGGAGTCAGCTGCAACACCTTGGCGGTGTAAGCCCACTCTTCAGCAACCTTCTCAGGACTGCCATTCAACTGAGTGCCATAGCTAGGCACGATCTGGTGCAGCTTTTCCTGCCAGGCTGGCGAAGCAACCTTGTCCTTGAACACCTTCTGCAGCACGGTCAGCATGATCGGTGCAGCGGTCGATGCGCCCGGCGATGCGCCCAAGAGACCAGCAATGGTGCCGTCTTGCGAAGCAACAATCTCGGTACCCAACTTCAGCACGCCACCTGCAGCTTCATCACGCTTGATGATCTGCACGCGTTGGCCGGCTTGCCACAGGCGCCAGTCTTCGGCTTTGGCGTTCGGGAAGTATTCTTTCAGGGCGTTGAGGCGATCTTCGTCAGACAGCATCAGTTGGCCGGCGAGGTACTCGACCAGCGGGTATTCCTTGATGCCGACTTTGGTCATTGGCCACACGTTGTGCGTGGTGGTGGTGGTCAGCAGGTCCAGGTACGAGCCTTCTTTCAGGAACTTGGTGCTGAAGGTCGCGAATGGGCCAAACAGGATGACGCGCTTGCCGTCCAGGACACGGGTGTCCAGGTGCGGAACCGACATTGGCGGTGCGCCAACGGAGGCTTTGCCGTAGGCCTTGGCCAGGTGTTGTTCGGCCAGGGTTGGGTTTTCGGTCACGAGGAACGAGCCGCCTACCGGGAAGCCTGCGTATTCCTTGGCTTCAGGAATGCCGGACTTCTGCAGCAGGTGCAGTGCACCGCCGCCCGCGCCGATGAAGACGAACTTGGCGTCGGTTTCGGTTTTGGTGCCGTCTTTCAGGTTTTTGTAGCTGACGCGCCAGCTGCCGTCTTCGTTCTTGGTGATGTCTTGCACTTCGCTAGACAGTTTCAAGTCGAACTTCGGCGTGGTTTGCAGGTGCGCAACGAACTGGCGGGTGATCTCGCCGAAGTTGACGTCGGTACCGATCGGAGACCAGGTGGCCGCGACTTTCTGGTTTGGGTCACGCCCTTCCATCATCAGCGGAACCCACTTCTTGATCACAGCCGGGTCTTCGGAGTATTGCATGCCGGCGAACAGCGGGCTCGCTTGCAGGGCTTCGTAGCGCTTTTTCAGGAACTTGATGTTGTCATCGCCCCACACAAAGCTCATGTGTGGCGTGGAGTTGATGAACGAACGCGGGTTCTTCAGCACGCCTTGCTGAACCTGCCAGGCCCAGAATTGACGGGAGATCTGGAAGGCTTCGTTGATTTCAACGGCTTTCGGGATCTGAACGTTGCCTTTATCGTCTTCCGGGGTGTAGTTCAACTCGGCCAGGGCGGAGTGACCGGTACCGGCGTTGTTCCAGCCATTGGAGCTTTCCTGGGCGACGCCGTCGAGGCGCTCGACCATTTCCATCGACATGCCCGGTTCCAGCTCATTGAGCCAAACACCCAGGGTCGCACTCATGATGCCGCCGCCAATGAGCAGCACATCGACTTTCTTTGCCTCTTCCGCATGCGCGGACGCGATCCCCATCGACAAAGCCAGCCCCAGCAGGGCCGTGTTCATTTTTTTAAACATGTGTAGCACCTATGATAAAACGCCATCCGCCCTTCCATCCCCACGCTTGAGGCCCCTGGTTCACGGCATGCAGGCAGCATGCTGTGGGTTCCGCACGCATTAGGATTGGAGGGTGGGCACACAAGGCCGACGTGTCTCCATCGACCTCAGTTTATATGTCCCTACTGAACTGACTTTTTATCGTTATTGGCTTCAGCTACTTGAGCGACAGTGATTCTGTTGGCGCGTCTCAAGGACGCGCAAACTGAATAGGTCAAAGCAAGTTAGGGCGAAGAATATCACGACACGGCAAACCCGCGCGTCTGTTCCCGACTTGATAGTCCGGGCACGCGCGCTGAGCCCACTATACTCATCGTGATTTTCTCGACGAGCCTGTGAGGAGCAGTCATGAGCGACAAAAACGATTTGCGCAAATATTCCTCCCTAGTGGTCGACGGTGTGGAACGCGCGCCGGGACGATCCATGCTGCGCGCAGTGGGTTTCACGGACGAGGACTTCAAAAAGCCGCAGATCGGCATCGCCTCCACGTGGGCAATGGTGACACCCTGCAACATGCACATCGACAAGCTGGCGATAGAAGCCGAAAAAGGCGCGAATGCCGCCGGTGCCAAGGGTGTCATTTTCAACACGATCACCATTTCCGACGGCATCGCCAACGGCACTGAAGGCATGAAGTATTCGCTGGTGTCGCGGGAAGTGATTGCCGATTCCATTGAAGTGGTGGCCGGCTGCGAAGGCTTTGACGGCCTGGTGACCGTGGGCGGTTGTGACAAGAACATGCCGGGCTGCCTGATCGGCATGGCGCGGCTGAATCGCCCTTCCATCTTCGTCTATGGTGGCACCATCCGGCCGGGCGCCGGCCACACCGATATCATTTCCGTATTCGAGGCCGTGGGTCAGCACGCACGGGGTGACATCAGCGAGATTCAGGTCAAGCAGATCGAGGAAGTGGCGATTCCAGGCCCCGGCTCCTGCGGCGGCATGTACACCGCCAACACCATGGCTTCCGCGATTGAGGCGTTGGGCATGAGCCTGCCCGGTTCCAGCTCTCAGGAGGCCGTCGGCAGCGACAAGGCGTCGGACAGTTTCCGCGCCGGTCAGCAGGTCATGGAGCTGCTCAGACGAGACATCAAACCGCGCGACATCATGACCCGCAAGGCCTTCGAAAACGCCATTCGCGTGGTGATCGCCCTCGCCGGCTCAACCAATGCCGTGCTGCATCTTCTGGCCATGGCGCATGCCGTGGATGTCGAGCTGACGCTGGATGATTTCGTCGAGCTGGGCAAGGTGTCCCCGGTGGTGGCCGACCTGCGCCCCAGCGGTCAATACATGATGAGTGAACTGGTGGCCATCGGTGGCATTCAGCCGCTGATGAAGCGCATGCTCGCCGCCGGCATGCTGCATGGCGATGCGCTGACGGTCACCGGCAAAACCCTGGCCGAAAACCTGGAAAACGTGCCTGACTACCCCGAAGGTCAGGACGTGATCCTGCCCTTCGACCAACCGATCAAAAAGGACTCCCATTTAGTGGTGCTGCGCGGCAACCTTTCGCCCACCGGTGCCGTGGCCAAGATCACCGGCAAGGAAGGTTTGCGCTTTGAAGGCACGGCGCGGGTCTACCACGGTGAGGAAGGCGCGCTGGCCGGCATCCTCAACGGCGAAGTCAAAGCCGGCGATGTGATCGTGATTCGCTATGAAGGCCCAAAAGGTGGCCCGGGCATGCGCGAAATGCTCTCGCCCACGTCGGCGGTCATGGGCAAGGGGCTGGGCAAGGACGTTGCGCTGATCACCGACGGCCGCTTCTCCGGCGGTTCACATGGGTTTGTGGTGGGTCATATCACGCCCGAAGCCTTTGATGGCGGGCCGATTGCGCTGATTGAAGACGGCGACAAGATCACCATCGATGCTGAAACACGGCAGATTACGGTCGATGTTTCCGACGCCGAATTTGCCGAGCGCAAGACCCGTTGGGTGCGCCCGGAATCCAAGTACAAACGCGGGGTGTTGGCCAAGTACGCGAAGACGGTGTCCAGCGCTTCGGAAGGCGCGGTGACGGATAAGTATCTCTAGGCGTTTCATGCGCGAGCTGGCGTCCGGCTCTGTAGCAGCTGTCGAGCTTGCGAGGCTGCGTTCGGTTCGGGCCGCGTTCGGACGAAGCAGTCGTAAACCCTGAGTGCGCGGTGAATCTGACACACCGCATTGTCTGACCTTACGACTGCTTCGTCCGAACGCGGCCCGAACCGAACGCAGCCTCGCAAGCTCGACAGCTGCTACAGGGATCGCGTTTTGGCTTAGAGTCTGAACCGATCCACCGACTGCGACAGCTTGCCTGCCAGGGTGGACAGCTCATCGGTGGTCGAGGCGGTCCGGCCGATGACCTTGCTGTTGCCTTCGGACATGCCGGCAATCATTTCGACCTGATGGGCGATTTCGTTGCTGGCCAGGCTCTGCTCACCGATGGTGCGGGTGATGTCATTGACCAGTTGCGTGGTGTTCAACGTGGCGTCGAGGATTTCGCGAATCGCGCGCTCGACGTCGGCGGTCACGGCCATGCCTTTGTCGACCTGCGCCACGCCCGCTTCCATGCTGGTCACCGCCTCGCGGGTGCTTTGCTGGATGCGTGAGACCATCGTGGCAATTTCCTGGGTGGAGGCGCTGGTGCGTCCCGCCAGGCTGCGCACTTCGTCGGCCACCACGGCAAATCCACGCCCTTGCTCACCGGCACGAGCGGCTTCGATCGCGGCGTTGAGCGCCAGCAGGTTGGTTTGATCGGCAATGCCCTTGATCACTTGGATGATGCTGAAAATCCCTTCGGACTCCTTGTCCAGCGTGCGGATCACCTGGGCCGATTGCTGCGCCGAACGCGCAATACCGTCCATGTCGTTGACCACCTGATGGATCACACGACCGCCATCCTTGGCCAGTGCCTCGGCTTGATTGGCCATGTTCAGCGCCCGCTCGGCATGCCGGGTGATCTCCTCGATGCTCGCGGTCATTTCGCTGGCGGCCGCCGCCATGGTGCTGGCCGCTACGCTTTGCTGCTGACTGCTCCCGGCCACTTCATGGCAGCCGCTACTCAATTGCTCACTCATGCCGCTCACGCCGTGGGCGTTGCTGCGCACAACTTCGATCATGCCGCGCAGGTCGCGCTGCATGGTCGCGAGGCTGCGAATCAGGGCGCTCGCTTCGTCGTTGTGAGCGGGTTCGACAATCGGTTCGCTCAGGTTGCCATGGGCGATGCTGTCGGCGATGCGGCTGGCGGTCTGCAACGGCCCCATGATGCTCAGAATCACCCAGCGGCCCTGGGCGAGCAGCAATAACAGGCTGGCGATGAGTACGCTGCCAAGGGTGAAGTTGGCGTTGCTGATGACTTTTTGAGTGCCGGCGCTGGTCTGTTGGGTGTTGGTTTCGATCAGTTCACTGAGAGCGGCCATCTGGTCTTCCAGCTGGCTGAACGCAGTATTGAAGGTGCCCAGATCTTTTTGAGCAGCCTCCGGATTTTCCAGCGCCAACCCGACGATCCGTTCGGCTGCGCTGATGTAGTTGTCGAGGCTTGGCTTGATCTTGCTCAGGCCCGCTTTAAGGGTGTCGTTGACCGGCAGCTTGAGGTTTTCACCGAGCATGTCACGAAAATGCGCCGCATGTTCCTCGATGGAACTGCGCACCTCGGCTTTGCTGCTGGTGCTTTTACCCAAGCCCACCACCATCGCGGAAAGCACGTCGGCGCGTAATGCGTCGTGCATCATGTCGGCTTCGAGGTGATTGCGCAGCACGGCCATACTGACCTCGTTTTCATTCACCGCCTCAGCCATCTGAGTGTTCCCCAGGTAACTGACCAGGCTCATGATCAACGCGGTAATCAGCCCGGTGCCAATCAGCAGAATCAAACGTAATTTTATGGACACTCTGTGGATCCTCTCTCAGCACGTTTGTCAGTGGCGTAAAGCCAACTGCGGATTGGTTTGCTGAGGAGGCTATCGGCTGGCGCAAGCCGTTATTTAAGCGAATATCCATACGCGCATGTCTTTACGACATGCGGTATGTTTTTTCGGTTTTGAGGGCGCCTGAATCAGGCAGCGGAGAAGAAGTAGCGCGTCAGGTGAAAGAAGATTGGTGCTGCGAAGCAAATCGAGTCCATCCGGTCGAGCATGCCGCCGTGGCCCTTGATCATGGTCCCCCAGTCCTTGGCGCTCAAACTGCGTTTGATCGCCGACATGACCAGCCCACCGAGAAAACCCATCACCACGATGACGAACGACATCATCAGTGACTGCCAGAAGCTGAAGGGAGTCATCCAGAACATGCAGCCGCCAATCAGCGTTGCAGACAGGCCTCCACCCACCAGCCCCTCCACCGTTTTTGACGGACTCACCAGCGGCGCGACCTTGTGCTTGCCGAAGATTTTCCCAAACACGTACTGCAACACGTCACTCAACTGAACGACGAACACCAGGTAGAACAGCAAAAGTGCGTTTTGCCCCGTGAATCCTTCCAGATCCAACAGCAACAGCGCGGGCGCATGGCTGATGCAGTAAATGCAGATCATCACGCCCCACTGGATCTTTGCCGTCCTTTCCAGGAAGGCGTCAGTGTCCTGACTCAGCACCGCAATCGCCGGTAGCAGCAAGAATGAATACACCGGGATCAGCAGCGTGAACATCGAATACCAGTGCGTACCGATCAGTATGTATTGCAGCGGGATCAGGATGAAGAACGCCGAAAACAGGGCGTTATGGTCACCCCGC
Organism: Pseudomonas sp. PMCC200344; assembly: GCF_030053095.1. Taxonomy (NCBI): domain Bacteria; kingdom Pseudomonadati; phylum Pseudomonadota; class Gammaproteobacteria; order Pseudomonadales; family Pseudomonadaceae; genus Pseudomonas; species Pseudomonas sp. PMCC200344. The sequence goes on from NZ_CP125618.1 coordinate 3,761,987, forward strand.
CTGGTCGGTGTCAGGGTGATGAACTCCCTGAGCGCGAACAGTGAGATGAATCCGAACAGGACAACCGTTGCATTACCGCCCAGCAGGTAGGAAGCGAAGAAAATGATGACCATCCCCCACCAGGCATTCACGCGCTGATTGAGGTTTTCGATGGTCGAGACAGCGCCTTCCGTTTTGGCCCGCCGGGCCAGCAGTCGACCGGCGAGCGAAGCAATCGCCAGCAAGCACGCCAATCCAAAAAAGAACCACAAAAACTTTGCTTCAAGACTCATTTCGACAGCCCCACAATGGCGTTACGCGCGCGTTCCAGAAACACCTGTTTATCCTCGCCAGCAATCCTTTCCATCGGATTGCCGATACGGATCGTGCAGATGATCGGCAGAGGGACGTGTTTGCCTTTGGGCATGGAGCGATGAAGGTTTTCCAGGTAGATAGGCACCAGGTCGACATCGGGGAAGGTCTCGCTCAACCGGTATAGACCTGATTTGAATTCCCCCGGCAGTGCCTCGGATGAGCGAGTGCCTTCAGGAAAGAAGATGATCGAATGACCCGCCTGCACCACATCGAAAATGGGCTCCAGGGCGTTTTTACCGGGCGCCGGTTTACGGTCAATCAGCACGGCGTTGAGCCCTTTCTGCGAGATGTACGACAGAAACCGGTTCTTTCCCCAGTAATCGGCAGCGGCGATCGGCTTCACATTTAACCTGGCCTCGGGCGGCAGGGCTGCAATGATGGCCAAGGTGTCCATGTGACTGGTGTGATTGGCGAAATAGATTCGCTGACGCGAGAGATCCGGCGGACTCTCCCACCTGGCCGTGACGCCAATAACCAGTCGAAGAACAGAAATCAACGCATTACTGATCCACATGGTCGGCTCCTTTCAGCTGCCTGGCGATCGCCAGCGTTCGCGTGACGCAGGTTGCGACTGAGCCAATGGCGATGACAGCCAGCGCGATCAACAGTACGTAGTGAGTGCCATAAACGCTGGCTTCGACGGCATTCAGCAGCAGTCCTGCGGTCATCACGGCCATTCGATGCTGCTTGGCCATAGGGCCGATGAAGGTCTGCTTGAGGCCAATCGAGCCGCCGAACACCCTGACATAAGCAGTCAGTGCCGCCGCCAGGGCAGCAAACCATCCGAGGTCGGATTGGCCAATGGCATACCCCAACCCTACGATCAGCAGGCTGTCGGCAATCCGGTCCGGGAATTCGTTGTAGAGACTGCCGATATCGGACTTCTTGCCGCCCTCAATCGCCACCATCCCATCGAAGAGATTGCAAAGCAGGCGCAACTGAATGCCGATCGCGCAGCAGATCGAGCCAATGACACCGCTATCAATATTGAGCGCCACGACGCCGGCAAGCGCGAAGGCGATGCTGGCGACGGATATCTGATTGGGGGAAATGTCTCTTTTCACCAGAATGTCGGTGATGCGTCTTGCCCAGCCCGCAGAGCGCGTCTTGATGGGCCTTCTGTTGTCATCCACTAGCCAATATCCCTATAAATGATGAGTTACTACATGTTGCATTGTAATGGCGAGTCGCGCTGACTACACCCAGCAATATGAAGACTTTGCTAACGAACCCTGCTCGCCTAGGACAAAAGTTTTCACCTTCATTTTTCGGGACGTCGTTCTGACCTTAAACCTCGAGACAAGCCCTCAACGCAAGTTAGTTTTTTCTCGGCCGCAGAACATTGCCGAACTGAAAGCGCTGACCGCCGAGAACCTGACCATCACCGTATCGGGTGACGTAGCGTTGGTCCTTCATCACTTCTCGGCACAAGCGCTCAAAGGCACCGAAGTGGTTCCAACCGAAATCGAGAACTTCCAGATTTGGCAAAAACAGAAAGGCCACGGGTTGCTGGTAGGCCGACAAGCGTTCAAGTTCTGATTTTCGTAACGAAGGGGACATCGGTCAGCCAGGCTGCGGTGTCCCTACCCTCCCCTTTTACCTACCGTTGATCCGCGAGTGCGCGGCGGAAAAGTCTGTCGATTCAAACTGCGACCACTTGTAGAAAAGGCCAGCGAGCCTTATAACTCCGGGCCTTATGATCGAACAGATCGGGCTGATGATTCACCGGATTGATCCGTAAAAGCCCTTCTTCGACATCGCTCAAACCGTAAGGCGCATACACCTCGCCGGTCACCACATCCAGACCGATACACGTCCCCCGCAATCAGATACCGATCGATGCCATCCTTTGTCGACTGAAGCTTGGGATAAGCCCTGCCAAATCGCTGACCGTACCAAAGGTGAACCCGTGCCTGGTTCTTGATTTCGATGTTTACGTCGAGGTCGTGAAAGAGTTTCCGGGCGGCGATGATGACTTCATTCTCGGCCTCCCACGACACGTCTTTATCAAAGTAGAAAACGTCGTAATCCTTGATGCCCCAAGCGGCGGGAAGCCCGGCTTGATGATTCCAGACCGCCTGAAAAAGGCAGCCCGCCGTCAACAGGCATTGGTTCAGGCCGAGTGAAGGTAAGCGTCGGGCAATCTCGGCGTTTGCCGGATTGGCCATCGCGATCTCAATCAACGTTTCAGCGGTTAACGTCATGCTCTCTCCATGGGATGCGTCAAATCCTGGGGGCTGACGATACCTTAAAACCGCCTGACGAAAGACCGGACAACTGGGTTTCACTCCACTCGGCAGACCGCTACAGTGGCGCGACCGATACCTGAGAAACGATGAACATGGATGCACTTCACCAAGGAAGTTGCCTGTGCGGCGCAGTGAAATATCGAGTGGCCGCCGAGCTGAAAGCGGTTACCCATTGCCATTGCAGCCAATGTCGCAAGGGCCACGGGGCAGCATTCGCGACGTATGCAAGCGCCCTCAGGTCGGCGATTACGATCGTTGCGGGGGGCGAGACGCTCAAAACCTTTCACTCATCTGAAGGCGTCGCACGACAGTTCTGTGGCGAGTGCGGCTCTTCGCTGTTCTGGTCTGATTCCAAAGGTGATTATTCGGACTGGATGTCAGTGGCGATAGGCACGCTGGATACACCGTTCCTGAGTGAAAAACAGAAACACGTGTGTGTTGCATCGAAAGCGCCGTGGTACGCAATCGAGGATCAGTGGCCACGGACGGAGTGAGCGCTTTCGGCCAAGAAGCGGAACCACATGATGTACATTGATACCTGATCCCAAATTCACTGATGGGAGGGACCGTATATGACGACGCGAACTGAAACTGCCATCCTGGCAGGTGGCTGCTTCTGGGGCATGCAGGATTTGCTGAGACGTTACTCCGGCGTGCTGTCCACGCGGGTAGGCTACTCGGGCGGCGATGTGCCCAATGCGACTTACCGCAACCATGGCACGCATGCGGAAGCGATCGAGATCGTGTTCGATCCGGACCAGATCAGCTATCGCCAGATCCTCGAGTTTTTCTTCCAGATCCACGACCCGACAACGAAGAATCGTCAGGGCAACGATGTGGGTATGAGCTACCGTTCTGCACTCTTCTATCTCAACGATGAACAGAAGCAGGTGGCCGAGGACACGGTGGCCGACGCTGATGCATCTGGCTTGTGGCCCGACAAGGTCGTGACTGAAATCGTGCCCGCAGGCCCGTTCTGGGAAGCAGAGCCGGAACATCAGGACTACCTCGAACACTATCCCAACGGCTACACGTGCCATTTCATTCGGCCAGACTGGAAACTGCCTAAACGAGGGTGATGGTCAGGCCAAAAATGGTCCCGCCGGCAGCTGTCGGCGAGACCGAGTCCGTGTGCTGCACGCCGAATAACCATGCTCCTCCGCCGGAAAAGCCCCGCCCTTCCCTGCCACCACATACAGGTGGTCGGAAGATTTGCCTTTTTCCTCCAGGCGCGCCTCAATGCCCGGCAGGCTACGCTGGCCAATTCGCTCAATCGTCCTCATGCAACTTGATACCGCGGGCGTGAAGCAGATGCGGGATCACCAGCACCAGCAGCGTTAGCGCGAGGAACGCGGCCGATATCGGTTGCGTCACAAACACCAGCCAGTCTCCCTCGCTGATGGACAAAGCATTGCGCAGCTGCTTTTCAGCCATCGGCCCGAGCAGCATGCCGACGATCACGGGGGCGACGGGAAAGTCGAAACGGCGCATCAGCACCCCACCCCAACCGATCGCCAACATCAGAAAAAGGTCGAAGGAGGAATGGCGCATGCCGTACACGCCGATGGTGGCAAACACCAGAATGCCGGCGTTCAGGTACGGCCGGGGAATCTGCAGGAGCTTGACCCAAAGGCCCACCAACGGGAGGTTCAACACTAACAGGATCACGTTGCCGATATACAGCGAGGCCACCAGGGTCCAGACCAGTTCCCCCGACGTCTGGAAGAGCATCGGCCCCGGTTGCAGGTTGTAGTTCTGGAACGCGGCCAACAGAATCGCCGCAGTGGCGGACGTCGGGATGCCGAGCGTCAGCAGTGGCACCAAAGAACCCGTCGCGCTCGCGTTGTTGGCCGCCTCGGGACCGGCAACGCCCTCGATCGCCCCCTCGCCCTTGTTGCCTGCAAACTCTTTCGGGTACTTGCTCAGTTTGCGTTCCGCCGAATAGGACAGGAACGTCGGAATTTCAGCGCCACCGGCCGGAATCGACCCGAATGGAAAACCGATCAACGTGCCCCGAAGCCACGCGGGGACCGAGCGTTTCCAGTCAGAGCGCGTCATCCACAACGAGGTCAAGCGGTGCCGACCGGACGCTTCTTCTTTTTGATACAGCAGGCTGTACAAGGCTTCACCCACTGCAAACAAACCGACCGCCACGAGCACGACTTCGATGCCATCCACCAACTCCGGCACCGCCAAGGTGTAGCGGGCAATGCCCGAGGTCGAGTCCAGGCCGATCAAGCCGATGGTCAGTCCAATCCCGAGCGAGACAAAACCGCGCAGCATCGAAGCACCGAGTACCGCAGACACCGTCGTGAAGGACAGCACCAGAATCGCGAAATACTCCGCAGGACCAAACTTGAGCGCCAGCGTGGCAACAATCGGGGCAAACAACGTCAGGAACACCGTCGCGATGGTGCCGGCAACAAATGAGCCTATCGCAGCCGTTGCCAGGGCCGGTCCTGCCCGGCCGTTGCGCGCCATGAGATTGCCTTCCAGGGCCGTGACCATGGAGGACGATTCGCCGGGCGTATTGAGCAGGATAGAGGTGGTCGAGCCGCCGAACTGCGCGCCGTAATAGATGCCGGCGAACATGATCAAGGCGCCCGTAGGATCGACCTTGGCGGTAATCGGCAGCAACAACGCCACCGTCAGCGCCGGCCCAATACCCGGCAAGACACCAATGGCGGTGCCGAGCAAACAGCCGATAAAGCCCCACATCAAATTGATCGGTGTCAGCGCAGCAGAAAAACCAATGGCCAGGTTCGCAAGAGTTTCCACCTTGATTACCTCCTTCAGCCCGGGTCAGATCCAGGCGTTGACAAGGGGCGGCAGGGAAACCCCTAGCCCGGCGTTGAACAGCCAGTAAATCGGCAGGGTCAAGGCAATGCCGATGGCGAGGTCACGCACCGGACGGCGACTGCCAAACCCCCTCGCCGAACAGGCAAACAGCAGCCCGGCGGCCAACACGAACCCGATGAGGTTAATCAGCACGGCCACCCCCACAAGCCCCGCCGTCACCCAGGCTGCGCCGGCTTTGCCGCTGGGCAACGCTTGGGCAGCTTCGTCGCTGTGGTCTGCCAGCTCGCGAAAACCACCGGTGACGGCCTGATAACACAGCAACAGACCGACAACGCCCAGGAACACCGCGACGGCGTACGGATAGACGTGGGCTCCCAGGATGACGAAGCCCATCTCGGGAGGAAAGCGGAATGCGCCCACCGCCAACACGGCGCTGATGGCAATCACTCCGGCGCCGATCGCCAGTTGTACCGGCACGATTGCGCGAGGCTGAGTCATTTCGAAACCAACCCGACCTCGACCAGCATTGCACGCAGCCGCACATGCTCTTCGTCGACGAATTTGCCGAACTCATCGCCGGTCAGGACGTTGGGTGCCCATTTGTTGGTGTCGATATTGTCTTTCCAGACGTTGCTGTTGGCGGCAGCCACGACGGCGTCGATCACTGCTTTGCGCTGCTCGGGCGTGAGGTTCGCGGCACCGTAAACACCGCGCCAATTGCCGATGGTCACGTCGTAGCCTTTCTCTTTGAGGGTCGGTGCATCGATGCCTTCAGTGCGTTCTGGCGCGCCGATGGCGAGTACTCGGAACTGGCCGTTCCTGATGTATTGGCCAAGCTCGGCATAACCACCGGTGATCACCTTGATCTGCCCGCCCAATGCTTGAGCAACGACTTCACCCCCACCCGCGAAGGCGACGTAATTCACCTTGTTGACCGGCACACCCATTTTTGCGGCCAATTCGGCAATGCCGATGTGATCGATCGACCCCTTGGAGCCACCGCCCCAGGAAATACTGGTCGGCTTGTCCTTGAAGACTTTCAGCAAGTCCTCCAGGGTTTTGAATTCAGACTCCTTACGGACGGCAATCACGTTGTATTCGGTAAACAGCCGAGCAATCGGCGTTACGTCCTTCAAGGTGATTTGCGGTTTGTTCTGTTCAATGGCAGCGACCATGATCGCACCGACAACCAGCAGCGCATTCGGATCACCCTTGGTGCTGTTGGCGAACTGCGCCAGCCCCAATGTCCCCCCTGCTCCGCCCTTGTTCTCGAAGGTGGTGGATTTGGCCGTGTTGGCCTCGATCAAGGCTTTGCCCAGGACCCTGGCGGTCTGGTCATAGCCGCCACCCACAGAACCCGGGGCCATGAACTTGACGGTGTCCAGCGCAAAGGCCGGTGTCGCGAGTGCAGCAGCGGTAACGGCCGTTGCGATGCAGCGGCTGAATCGACGGAACAAGGCGGACATAAGTTGTCTCCCGATTGCATTGTTTTTATAGGTGCCGGGTGAACGTCGATCAGGGCGAAAAACCCTGTTCAATGAACATTGGCCTGCGGATAAGCGTAGGCCATGGTTAGGGAGACAGCATTCAACGAATTCGCTATCGTCATTCGCCTATGAACTGGACAAGCAAGCTATTGATATTCAAACATCTACTTCTTCAGAAACATTTGCTCGACGCAGTGCTGAAAAATGTCGGGCTATTCTAAAAATCCTCCGGTGAAAACACGTCAGGACTCAATGATCTGCAACAGGAGACTTGTCATGAACGGCATGCTCGGCAGCATTGGATTGTCACTGTTACTGGCTGCAACGGCGGCGTTCGCGCATCACGGCTGGAGTGAATACGACTCCAGCACCCCCCTGCAGTTGAACGGCACGATAGAAGAATCCGGTTACTCCCATCCACACGGCTTCGTGCGTCTCAAAACACAAGACAAAACCTGGAACGTCGTCCTGGCACCACCCTCGCGCATGGAGAACCGCGGCCTTTCCCGGGACATGCTGAGTGTGGGGAACACGGCCAGCGTGGTCGGCTATCAGAATCGAAACAAACCCGATGAAATGCGCGCCGAACGCATCACGGTCGGCGGCAAAACCACAGAGTTGAGATGATGCAGGCCATCGATACCAGCGCTGGTTCGGGTCCGGACAGCTGGCTGGACTGGGTGGGTGACTCGCAGCTTGGCGCGGCCATGCGGGGCGACCTGTGGTTGTATCCGATGGTCGAGGTGGTTCACATCATTGGATTTGCGGTGCTTGTCGGCTCTGTGGTGATGTTCGATCTACGGGTGCTCGGGCTGTCGAAAGAGATTGCGGTAACAGCCCTGGCTCGCCACCTCCTGACCTGGTCCATCCTGGCCCTGCTGTTGATCGTGCCCGCCGGGCTGATGATGTTTTCAGCCCATCCCCATGACTTCGCCTCGAATGACATCTTCATCTTGAAGCTATGCCTGATCGCTACTGCCGGGCTCAACGCTGCTCTTTTCCACGTCGGGGTGTTCCGCTCGGTGACCCAGTGGAACACGGGCACTGCGGCGCCTGGAATCGCAAAAATCCAGGCGCTGCTTTCGATTGGGTTATGGGTCAGCGTGGTGATGTGCGGTCGGCTATTGGCGTACACCTGATCATCAGGTATTGGTTTTCAACTTGGTCCACAGGCGAGTAGTCAACCGTGCGATGGCAGCGGGAAGTTCCTCTACGGTAAACAGCTTGTCCAGCACACGTGTCGGCGGGTAAATCGCCAGGTCCTGCTTCACAGCCGGAACAACATATTCATCCGCCGCAAGGTTGGGGTTGGCGTAATGGATGCTGTTGCTGATGTTGGCAATGACCTGCGGTGTCAGCAGGTAGTTCATGTAGGCGTAGCCATTCTTCTCGTGCGGCGCGCTCTTTGGCATGACCACCATGTCGAACCACAGGGTGGAACCTTCGTCAGGGATCGAATAGGCGATTTCAATGCCGTTGTTGGCTTCCTTGGCGCTGGCGGCCGCCTGCACGATGTCGCCATTGAAACCGATCACCGCGCAGACATTGCCGTTCGCCAGGTCGCTGATGTACTTGGAGGCGTGGAAATACTGGACGTAAGGTCTGATTTTGAGCAGCGCCTGCTCGGCTTTCTTGTAATCCGCCGGCTCGTGACTATGGGACGGCAACCCCAGGTAATTCAGGGTGATCGGCAGGATCTGCGTAGGGTTATCGATAATCGCCACGCCGCACTGGCTCAGCTTTTTAATGTTGTTCTCATCAAAAAACAGATTCCAGGAATGGGTGACATCGGTGCTGCCGAAGATCGCCTTGATCTTCTCGACGTTGTAGCCAATACCCGCCGTGCCCCACATGTACGGATAGCCGTATTGATTACCCGGATCATTGACCTCGAGTTTTTTCATCAATGCCGGGTCAAGGTTTTTCCAGTTGGGTAACTGGCTTTTGTCGAGTTTCTGAACCGCCCCGGCTTTGATCAATCGGGACAGAAAATGGTTCGAAGGGCTCACCACGTCATAGCCGGTGTTGCCGGTCATCAGCTTGGATTCCAGCACTTCGTTACTGTCGTGAATGTCGTACGTTGCCTTGATCCCCGTTTCCTTGGTGAACGTGGTCAAGGTGTCGTCGGCGATGTAGCCGTTCCAGTTTGAAATATTGACGACTTCGTCAGCGTAAGTGGCTGCTGACAACGTCGACAGCACGACCATCAGGGAAATGTTATTGACGCGCATGTTCAATCACCGTGTGTTTGATGAGTTTTTATTGTTTGATCGCCGGGTGTTCTAGATTTCTGTTTTGGCCCTGACCGCCTCCACGCGCATTCGAAGCATGGCACCGATATCGAGCAAGGGGCGCGGTGGCAGCCAGCCCGGCTGAGCCCTGCGCATCACCGACTCGAGGATGGGCGAGCTGTCACCCGACGCCAGTTCGGCGAGCAAGCGTCCCCAAAGGGTGCCGCGTGCGACGCCCGAACCATTGCAGCCGGCCACCGCAAACACACCCTCGTCGACCTTGGCGAAATACGGTTGCCCGGTGCGTGAAGCGCTCAAGTGTCCGGTCCAGGTGTATTGAATGTCCTGCTCGCTCAGGAACGGGAAGCGTCGTTGCAAGCCGAGCACATGGTGTTTGCGACGGTGCAAAAGCTCACTGTCGGATAAATCCCGAGATCGGTATTCCGCCGTATTGCGGATCATCACGCGGCGGTCCGGGGTCAGTCGCACCGTGGCGCCCAGTGGCCGGGTGGACAGCACGCCCCAAGGCTCAACCGCGCCGATGGACTTGAACTCGGCGTCGCTGAGTGGTCGCGTGAGGCTGGCGCTGAGTTCCATCGGGAACGTCCCGCTGTCTTCTATTCCGGAGCGCGGGATGAACGCGTTCAGGCACACCAGGACTTGCCTGGCTTCGATGCTTCCATCGGTGCCATTGGCACGAATACGCCCTTTGCCCAAACGCTCCAGACCCGTGATATCGGTGTTCTCAAACAGGGTCACCGTGTCCGGCAGCGTATCCAGCAGGCCCTTCACGTATTTCGCGGGTTGCAGCAGTGCGTTGCCATTGCCGCACCAGATCGCGGCCTGGTAATGCGCGGTGCCCAGTTTTTTGCTCAGCGGTTCGCCTTCCAGAAAGTGCGCAGAGGCGCCGACAGCGCGTAGCGTTGCCAGTTTGGCCGCGACATCGGTCAACTTGGCGGGATCGTTGACGGCGAAGTAGTAGCCCGATTCCCTGAATTCACATTCGATGCCCAGACGAGCAATGCGCTGGCGCACTTCGTCACTGGCAGCACGGGAAATCGAGGTATCGACTTCAAAACCGGCAAATCCCGGGTTGCCGATCAGCTCATCCTTGGCCGGATGTTCGTGACCCACCACGAAACCTGAATTGCGCGCCGAGGCGCCCTGTGCGGCCCGTTGTCTGTCGACAATCACGATGCGCGCCTGAGGGTGCATTTCAGCGAGTGTGTGAGCGGCGCACAGGCCGGTGATACCGGCACCGACAATCAGCCAATCGGCTTTTTGCGTGCCTTTGAGAGCATCGCGAGCGGGTGAACTCCCCGCTTGCGCAATCCAGCCACATACATTGGTCATGCATCACCTCATCTGCCTGTCGTTCTGCAAGCACCGCACATGACGTCATCGCATGAGTATTTCCGGCTAGTGCTGGCTAGAGCTAGAATCTATAAGGCCTGTAGTGATACAACCAACGTTATAAAATCATCGAGCTATTCAAAAAACGCATGGATAAAATTCACCACGTTCCTTCTCTCCAGGCCTTGCAGGCGCTGGTCGAGGTCGCAGGCTCGGGCAGCTTCACGCACGCGGCGCAAAAGCTGTGCCTGACCCAAAGCGCAGTGAGCCGAAAAATCCAGCAGTTGGAGAGCCACTTCGACTTGCCGATGTTCGTGAGGAATAGCCGCAGTGTTCGGCTGACACCGGAAGGCGAGCAGGTGCTTGCGACCGCCCGAAGTATCCTGGCGCAACTGAAAACCCTTGAAGATCGGCTGACACCGCAAAAACGACCCTTCCGCATACGCATGCATGTGTCGCTGGCGGTTCGATGGTTGCTGCCAAAGTTGAGCGAGTTCTATCGAAGTCATCCGCAGGTTTCGCTGTCGATCGAAACCGTGGCCACGGAAGTGGTGGAACCGGCCATCGACAGCGACGCCTACATCCTCTATCTGCCCGAGCCGTCCCGCGATCCTGACTGCCTGACGTTGTTCGAGGAAGCGCTGGTGCCGGTGTGCGCCCCAGGCCTGGGTAGCACGACCCAACCGTTGGAGTCGGTGGCCGATCTCGTGCGTTTCCCGCTGTTGCATCGCTCGGCGGACAAGCATGACTGGTTCCGGTGGCTGCACGCCAATGGCGGCCAGTCACTTGAGGACTACCGCCATATCCCCTTCAACCTCGACGAGTTGGCGCTCGATGCGGCGGCGCGAGGGCTGGGGGTCGCCATGACTGACCTGACACTGGCAGGAGAATCCCTCGAACGAGGCGTGCTCGTCGTTCCGTTCGGCCATCCCTTGAAGACCCGCGGCATTTACGCCTTGAACCTGCAACCTTCCGCCGCCGCTCATCCAGCCTGTTCGCTGATCATGCAATGGTTTGCCCAACAGGCCGAACAGCCAGCAGGCGAAGTTTGACCACCCGGGATTGACCACTACGTTCCGCGCCCCAACCCTTCTCTCGCATTGGCAAACGCAGCGCTCGCCTCTTGAACCAGCTTGCGCCATTCAACGCTGTTGATGAGTCCGGTGCGTTCCATCTCATCGGCAGCCTTGAGCAACTCGTCATATTGCTCTTCAGCATCCATCCGGATTTCGGGCACTTTCAGGAGCTGATACCAGGCCGCCAGGGCTTCGCTCTTTTGATCATCACTCATGCTCAAACTCCCAAATACAGTCTTCATTTGGAAGTTTTCTTATGGGTGGCGTTCCTCGCTCCCGACATACGGCAGTCAGGCATGAAGACAGTCGCACCACCGCCGCTGCCTGGCACACCAAGCCGTCCTGGTACGCAGTCTCCAGCCTCGATCAGACCATCAACCCAGACCTGGAACGCTTCCTCGCCAAACGCAAGAACGCGACCACCATCGAGCTGCCGTCGAGCCATCTGTCTTTGGTCTCCCACTCCAAAGAAATCGCTGACCTGATCCTCAAAGCCGCCGGTCGCCAATCGTAACGTCGGCGCCGTTTCATTACAAAATTGTCATTCAACTGTGGGTCGGCTGTGCGGATCGCCTGGTTAACCTGAATTCACTGTCAGGCAACCCATCGGCAGCCAACCCGCCCCTGAACAGAGGGAATCATCATGAAAATGTTAGTCCTCGGTTTTGCTGCTCTCCTCGCCACCGGTTCGGCGTTTGCCGCTACCCAGACCGCCGAACCTGTCATCCACGACAAGACCGGTTTCTTCGTCCACCTGGATATTGCCAAAGACATATCCAGCAATATCATCACGCAAGAATGCGGCATCGTCCCCGCGCAGCTGATTTACCTCGACCATCAGGGTCGCAAGCACGTGCTGGATTACCAGGTCCAGGGCATGGGTTGCATTGGTGACAATTGAGCAGACGCCTGTACTCACAAAGGATCGGGCTACACTGGCGCCACTGGCTGACCTCTGTAGCCCGCCGCCGCGACAGGTATATCTGGGCCGAACCGATGTTGCTGCGCCGCGCCCTGGCCAACCTTTGCGCCAACGCGATCAAATACGGCGCGCCTGACTCCGAACTGCTCATCCGCGCCACACCCGCGGCCGACGGCATCCGCCTGCAAGTGCGCAACCGCGGCCAGACCATTGCCGCCGAACACTTGCCCCGACTGTTCGAGCGCTTCTACCGCGTCGACGAATCCCGCGAACGCCGGCGCACTCCAACGGCCTGGGCCTGTCGATCGTGGCGACGATCATGCAGCTGCACAATGGGGCTTACAGCGTTAGCAGTGCTGACGGCATCACCTGCTTCGAGCTGTTTTCCGGCGCGGCAATTGGATGAATGAGGTCCCGACGGCATTCCCACGCGGACGGTTCGACGCCTCGACGTGGGAACGATCAAGCCCGGACATGTACCGCGGACGTGTACCGGGCTTTTTTATTTCCTTTTCTGCGCTTTCGATCTGTTCAAGTGGATCTAATATCCACTTCAATTGAAATGGCAAAAAACACCAGCGCCCTTGAGCAGTTTCGGCATAGGCCAATAACGTAACCGACTCTAGACTCGCCCCCAATAAAAATACCGAAACGCAATCGAATCCAGGGGAACCCGCATGAACCCATCCGACATTTTTGTTATCAGCGCCGTCCGCTCGGCCATCGGCAGCTTTGGCGGTTCGCTCAAAGATGTGCCACCTATCCAACTGGCCACTGACGTTTGCCGCGCCGCCATTGAACGTTCGGGGCTGGCGCCTGAACACATCGGTCACGTGGTGATGGGGCATGTGATCCCGACGGAAGCACGTGACGCCTACATCTCTCGTGCCGTGGCGATGAATGCCGGCCTGCCGAAAGAGACGCCCGCCTTCAACGTCAACCGCCTCTGCGGTTCTGGTTTGCAGGCCATTGTCAGCGCAGCACAAAGTTTGATGTTGGGAGACGCAGGCGCTGCGCTGGCGGGTGGCGTCGAGTCCATGAGCCGCGGGGCCTATCTGTTGCCGCAGGCGCGCTGGGGCGCACGCATGGGTGATATGCAAGCCATCGACTACGTGCTCGGCGCTCTGCAAGACCCGTTTGGCGGTTTCCACATGGGCATTACTGCGGAAAACATCGCCGAGCGCTATGGCATCACTCGTCAGGCTCAGGATGAGTTGGCGCTGCTCAGCCAGCAACGGGCGGCCCGGGCGATTGCTGAAGGGCGGTTTACCGACCAGATCGTGCCGATCGAAGTGGCGTCCCGCAAAGGTACCGTGACGTTTGCGACGGACGAGCATGTCCGCGCCGAGGTTAATGCCGAGCAATTGGGCAAGATGAAACCAGCCTTCAAAAAAGACGGCAGCGTCACCGCCGGCAACGCGTCGGGCCTCAATGATGGTGCCGGAGCACTGATCATGGCCACGGGGCAGATGGTTCTCGACCAAGGCCTCAAGCCCATCGCACGACTGGTCGGTTATGCCCATGCCGGTGTGGAACCAGAGCTGATGGGGTTGGGACCGATCCCCGCCACCCGCCTGGTCCTCAAACGCGCCGGCTTGACCGTTGCCGACCTGGATGTCATTGAGTCCAACGAAGCATTCGCGGCCCAAGCGTGTGCCGTGGCGCAAGAACTGGGCTTCGACCCGGAGAAGGTCAACCCGAACGGTTCGGGGATTTCTCTGGGCCACCCGGTGGGTGCGACCGGTGCGATTATCGCCACCAAGGCAATTCACGAACTGCACCGTGTTCAGGGTCGTTATGCCCTGGCAACCATGTGCATCGGCGGCGGCCAAGGCATCGCCGTGCTGTTCGAACGCGTCTGATCGGCCCAAACGAAGACGGTGCCCATTGTGGACGCCGTCTCGTTTTACCGCGATGGAATCTGTGCGAAATGCACTCCGATTTCAGCTCGGTGTAAGTCTCGATCACTGCGCAACCACACTCGCGCCCCATACTCGATTACTGACCAGGCACGACCTTGCCGCAGACACCGCGGACGACCCCGTTGCAGGCCGGTCGGTATCTCGACGGGCATCATTTTTTCAGGCCCGGAGGTTCTACTAAACTACTCAGAACTACGCAGATTCAGTGAATGATTTCACAGTACTGCTAAAGTGAAAGCACGCGTCGCCACATGCTCCCAAAGCCTGTAATTTTCGAAGGTGGGTGGCTAATCACGGTGACGCCAACGCTCTCCAGCGAGGGCAGCATGAACTGAATCGCGTCATCATCGAGCGCGAGGGGCAGCAGACATGAGGTCTAAATATGATATTTGAGCCCAACAGCACCCGTTCCGTTCTCCAGCGAAGAAGCAGTACCAGTATCGTTATTCAGGCTGGTCTCGATTGTGTTGCGGTGACCGGCGTTGCGTGGTTTTTGATCAATTATCATATCGGCTTCATAACGCAGTCCTATGTCATCCTGCTCCTGTTGCTGCTGGGGGCGTTGGCCGTCGTGTACGACCACTATGCTATTTACCGCAGCAATGTTGTTTTTACCGTCAAAGCCTTCAAGCTTTTGAAAGCATGGACTGCCACGTTTGGCTTTCTCGTTGCCATGGCCTTTCTTACCAAGCAAAGCGAGCAGTACTCGCGTTTATTGGTCGGGCAGTTATTTGTTATTGGATATTTTGCTCAGTTGCTTTTGCACCTCGCGACACGCGAGATGCAGAAGACGTTTTTGGCCCACTCGACTCAATTGGAAAACTCGCTCATCATTGGCTCGGGCGAACTGGCCAGCTATCTTCACAAGAAGATCAGCAATAATCCCTGGCTCGGTGAGCGCATAGTCGGCTGTGTGTTGATTGGCGCGGACGATGATCGGGGAAAGGAAAGTCTGGAAGGCGCGCAACGTCTGTCGATACTGGGCGATATCTCCGACCTTGATGAGTTAGTTGTTAAACATGCCATTCGTACCGTCTATTTCGTGACCCCACTGGGTGGCTCAGAGGTCATCCAGGATGTTTATTTAAGGCTGTTCGATAAACACATCTCTGTTAACTGGGTGCCTGACATTTTCTCGTTGCGCCTGATCAACCACAGTGTTCGCGAGATTGCCGGCATTCCCGTGCTGACCTTGTCTGAAACTCCGCTGATGGGGATGCGTCTGTTTCTGAAGAACCTTGAAGACAAAGTCCTGGCCTTTCTCATTTTGGTTCTTGCAGCGCCAGTCCTGGTAGCCGTCGCCATTGCCATCAAGCTCGATAGCCCCGGCCCCATATTCTTTCGTCAGCAGCGCATGGGGTGGAGTGGAGAAGCTTTTCGGATCTGGAAGTTCAGAAGCATGGTCGTCCATCAGCCGGAAGACGGCGTCGTCAAGCAGGCGCAAAAGAATGACCCGCGCATGACCAGGGTTGGGGCCTTTATTCGGCGGACCAGCCTCGATGAACTACCGCAGTTGTTCAACGTTTTGATGGGGGAAATGTCTCTGGTGGGGCCTCGCCCGCACGCTATTCAACACGATGTGCAGTACTCGCCCGATGTCTCTGGCTACTTTGCGCGTCACAACATTAAGCCGGGCATCACAGGCCTGGCTCAGGTACGTGGCTATCGTGGTGAAACGAAGGATATAGATCAGATGATCCGGCGTGTTGACTCGGACATTGAATACATTAACAACTGGTCGCTATGGCTCGATTTCGTCATTCTTGTACGAACGGTGTTTGCCTTCTCCGGCAAACATGCCTATTAGCCAGTCCTGAGTACCTGGACGATCTCAAGGCCATCCATATGTGGTTATACGGGCAAAAGCCAAAACCCATTTCGCGATATCGATTAGCGACTTCCTCGTCACCCGGACCGTCCAGCAACCCAAGATGAAGTGTCAAACTCTGGCCTTCGACAGCAAACAGAGGCGTCTCCCAAAGAAATTGCGCTGCGTCCACCTTGGGCAGTCGAACAAACAAATAGCCGTGATTGCCCAGCGTATCAACATCACCGCCACGTCTTCTCTTCCACTCAAGAAGTCCATCGTCCGGGCGTGCCAGGCAAGTGCCGATATCATAATAGTCAAAACCATTTTCTATCGGCCATTCAAGCGCCATGAACGTGGTAATCGAGTTGATTTCACTTATCCAACTTCAACTGACTATCAACCGCTTGAGATTCAGCACCCAGTAGAACCTTTACAAATTCCCGCTGTGTTTTCCTGCCCACATAGAGAATGTCGTGGAGGCTATCTTCCCGCAGTCTGAACCTGACAATTTCCCCGCGCCAAAAACAGGCTCGCCCAAGTATATCCCGCGGCCAGGCAGCAGCTTTCCTTAGCTCAAAACACATCGAAGGAGCCGGGAGATATAAACTTACGCATCAACTCTGCTATGTATTCTTTCATTTGGTTATTAGCACAACTCAAGGAAGGGGTATTTGAGTTTACAAACCATCTATTTTGAACACGTCACCTATCCCTTATCCCTGTAGATCAATGTGCGCAACAAGAACATTGGATTACCCACCACATAACGTCTGAATAATCGCTTTGGCTCACCTATCAACCTGAACACCCACTCACAACCGAGTCGACGCACCCATTGCGGAGCACGCGTCACCTTGCCACCGAGAAAATCCAGGATCGCCCCTCCGCACACGACCAGACAGGGCACGCCGCTGACGGCTAACCTGGCAGCAACGGCTTCTTGCTTGGGCATGCCCATACCCAACACAACCAGTTCCGGCTGAAACTGTCGGGCAAGGTTTATGTAAGCATCCACTGGCGCGAAACCATGGTGAGCAGAAACTACATTGACCGCAAATAGCGCTTCGCCACGCTGCACCGCATTGGCTAGAAAGGGTTCTTCTGTGCCCCAGAAAGCCACGCGCCGGCCCTTGAATGCTGCCAGTAATTTGGGGATGAAATCGGTGCCATTCATATTTAGCCCTGGCTCCAGGCCGAGTCGACGAAACAGGATGGCCATGCCGGAGCCATCCCGTAACAACACGTCCGCAGCCAGCAGCGCGTTAAAGTAGTCGGTATTGGCTGCCACCAGATTCATGGCATGGGCATTGGCGAACCCGAGCACTGTCGTCACGTCAGGTCTGGATAACGCATCAATCAAGGCTTGCTCGTCATCAACATCGCTGACCACCCTGAGTTTCTGGGTAATCGTTTGCCAGCTGTGCTGCCAGGATAAAGCACGCATTAGCTGTCATCTCGCTTCGAACGCACCCATTCAACCTGGCGCTTAAGCAAAAATCCGAGATACAGAGGGATTTTCTTCAGCGCGTAGAACGGCGCATACAACAAGGCTGAAAAAGAAATAATCCCGCGACCAAATTGGCTCCATGCCAGCAAAATAGTGACACCCAATATTGCCACCCCGGAAGAAGCTATCAATGCTGGCGCCAACGCTCCGGACAGCATAAATACCAACCATGACAGACCAAATACAACCCCCAAGGCCAACGTCAACAAGGCCAACGGAGGGACCAGCAAATCCAGCGTCATCGCCAGCAGACTCCAGTTACGCTGGCCAATCGACTCCACCAGCAACTTTGGCGTATCCCCAAGGATTACCCCTAGATGACCATGTTCCCAGCGCGTACGCTGGGTAGTTAAGCCTTCATCGCTGCGCGGAAAATAACTGGTCACCAGTGCATCGGGGCAGAACAAAGGCGGCTTGCCGCTTCGGCATAAATCCAGGCCCATCTTCAAATCTTCAACGATGTGGCCACTGGCCAAATTGATCAACGTCAGGTCCCGCCAGACGACAGCCATTCCCGTGCCCATTAGCTGACAGGGCAAACCAAGCCGGGTCCAACCCTGCGGCCGTACCCGATTCTTCACGCACCAGGCAAACTCGGCAAGCCGCACTTTCAGCCCGGAACCTGCTGGAGCACGCATTAAATTAAGTGCTTGCGCTGGCCGCCCTGAGTCGATGCAACAGATTGCCAAACGCTCAATAGAACCCTCGGCCACCTGGCAATCCGCATCGATAACAATCATGACGTCCGGCGCATCGCTCGCCAAATGACGCACCCCACAGTCCAGCGCATAACCCTTGCCCCGCTGCTGATCATTGCTGCGCTCCACCACCTCGGCACCCGCCATGCGGGCCAGCGCCGCCGTGTCGTCAGAACAGTTATCCGCCACCACCAATAGGCGATCACCCAAAAGCAACTGCGGCCGAATGCTGTTTAACGTCGCGACGATGATCGAGGATTCATTGTGTGCCGGTATCAACACCGCCACCCGCGGTCGCGATCCTTGCGCCGACACGCGCGACCGTGCAGGCAGACAGGCCATCAGCACCTGCACAAACAGCACCAACACCGGCAGGAGGATGAGTATCATCAGTGAGCTGAACAGCCAACCAAGTAATGTGATCATGCTTGCGCCCTAAACAAATTAGCCAACTTGGCCGCTTCGATATCGATGTCGTGTCGCTCCAACACTCTCTGATAAGCCGCCTCGCCCATCCGCTGCAACACCTCGACAGGTTGCGCGAGGCAGTCCGCCAGTGCCGCCGCCAACTCATCCACCGCTCCAGCGGGAAACAACCAACCGTTCTCACCCTGTCGCACTAACTCGGGAATGCCCGCCACATAGCTCGTCAGTACGGGTCGGCGTAACGCCATGGCTTCCATGATGACCACCGGCAACCCCTCGGCGAAGCTCGGCAACACCAAGGCCCGCGCCGCAAGAATCTCCGCCCGCACCTGATCGCTGCTGATCCAGCCGGTAATTCGCACCCGCGCCTGCAAGCCATGCCGTGTAATAAGGGTTTCGATTTCCGCGCGCATTTCTCCATCGCCGGCCAGTACTATCTCGAACTCCACGTCTTGTGCTGCCAGAATGCGGGCGGCCTCAAGCAACAAAAGCTGACCCTTCTGCTCACACAAACGACCTACACAAACCAACCGCGGCGTGGCTGGCACGGCAACGGCCGGGACGTCGTGAAACGCGCGCTCCAGGCCACAATGCACCACCTTTACCCTTGCCCAGTGTGCATGAGCCACCCAGCGAAACAGCTGACTGCGCCCATAAGAACTGATAGCAGCGACAAAGGCAGCGCGCCGAACTTTCTCGCCCAAGTGAATAAACTGCGGTTTGTCGAACTCTTCCGGCCCGTGCACGGTAAAACTGTACGCCGGCCCACCGAGTACATTGGCCAGCATCACCACCTCGGTTGAGTTGGTGCCGAAATGCGCATGCACATGCTCGGCCCCAAACGCCTGCAACCAGGTCAGCACGCGACACGCCTCGGACAAATAAATCAAATGGTATGGCCAAGGGCGATCGGCACGCTGGCCCATGCGTAGCGCCAGCCACAGCGCCGAAAAAAAACGTCGCGGCTGGGCGCGCAACACCTGAAGCACAGGCACTAACAGCTCTTTGACTCCGCCCTGCAGCACATACTGGGTTTTATCGCGTTCGGCCACGTCCTCGGCATCCACCAATTCGGCATCCCAGCCACGCAGGGCAATGCGCTGCACCACAAAACCCTGTCGCTCTAACGCCAAAATCTCGCGACGAATGAAGCTATGGCTGACTTTAGGGTATTGATTAATGAAATAAGCGATACGCATAGGAACCAGACTTAGTTGTCGTTGCGGTGGATTATTACTGCAAGTAATCCCACAGTAGTACAGGTATCAGGAACGTCAACTAGCCACACGGCTGCAGCTATAACTACCTATCAACACGCTGTCTATCTTTTTAAAGGTGTCGTCCAGCAGCTCATAGCGCCTGCGATACATGGCACGTTTTTTTGAAGCAATACTGTCGAGCGGTTTCCTGGACAGCATCATGGGAATCTCAAAAAAATCTTCGTGCTCCGATGGAGTCGCTCCATGCTCTAACCAGATCACATCATAATTTGCCGCCAGTTCCAGAGCTTTGTGAGCGCCAAAATACGGATGACGATGGTGGCGATACCCATCCCCTACCGCATAAATTTTTTCAACACCAATATTGATGGCAATGTATTTAATAACTTCGATCAGAAAGCTTCTTGGCCGAAGGCCTTCAAAGTCTTTTGTCAGGTCCCTATAGATACTCAACGACAGTTCACTCTCGACGCCTTTATGTATCCCTTGAACGGCGCCGATAAAAATACATAACTCTGTGTCCGTGCGACACAAGGTGAAGGCTATTGATGCAATGCGCAGGTCACCCTGAAACAAGTTCAGTACCAGCTCGCCTTCACGCATAAACCATATCGGACGATCCAGCACCAGGGAACAGCCAGCCGCAAACTCCGACAAATCACTCAGCAGCAAATTGTCACTTCGCCCCAACAGCAATAGCTGCGGACAGCTTTTGGTAACCACTTCGTAATGCGAGGCCAACACACTAAGTTTATTCTTGGGGCTCCAGCTGCTACTGATGTATGGCCAATGAACAACGCCTACACAATCCCCGCCTAACTTTTCAACACCGGACTTACCCAGAGCGCTCGACATACGCCCGCAAAACAACTTTAGCTCGGACCAGTTTTTTGCAACTAAAACCAACATTTTAAATTTATTATTCAATGCCCTTAAAGAATACCCTGCGTGTAAAAAAAACACGCTCTTTAATATCACCCAATTATTCATATAAGTCTCACTTGTATTCGATCAACGCCGTCTTGCCGGCGCCGAATCTGTTCAGTAGAAACTTGACTTGCCCGAGCATCTCGGGAAATTTCCCCAGCACGAGAAAGAAAGCCCGCAGCCAGTTTTCGCGCCTGGATCTATCGCCCCCGCGGGCGAGGCGCACGACCTGTAATGGATAGACCAGCAGCACAAGCAGCCCAAACCATCCCAACACCAAACTCGCGATAACAGTCGCCAGCGGGACACCCAATCCCCAGAACCAGGCACGGCGCGACTCACGCAACCAATGTTGCTCCGGTGCGGCCCCATGCAAAAATGCGCCCTCGGCAAAGGCATATCCACCGCGCAGGGTACGCTGCCACCATTGGCCGAACCGGGTCATGGTTGCATCGTGCAAGGTCATTTCCTCGCCCAGACGCCAGACCTTCCAACCATTCCCACGCAGACGCACGCACAATTCAGGCTCTTCCCCGGCAATAAGGCCCGGTCGAAACCCGGACGCTTCGGCGAAGGCGTCAGCCCGCATCAGCGCATCGCCACCACATGCCCTGGCCTCACCTACCGGCGTATCCCATTCGAAATCACACAGTAAGTTGTAAACCGAATGCTGCGGAAAACGTTCACGGCGCCGTCCACAGACCACCGCGACGTCAGGATGTGTATCAAGAAAGGCCTGCGCCCGGGGCAGCCAACCGTCGACAACCTCACAATCACCGTCGACGAACTGCACAAAACGCATCGTCGGCAATAAGCGTTGCATGCAGGCAAATCCTTCATTGCGCGCACGTGCAGCCGTAAAGGGAATCGTCATGTCCAACTCGACCACCTCGACCCCAAGCCTCAGTGCTATCTGCACTGAACCGTCCGTTGATCCAGAGTCGACATAAACAACCTTTTCCACCGAACCGACGAGAGAAATCAGACAACGCTCAAGCCGTAGGCCTTCGTTGCGACCGATAACAACGACACCAATCCCCATAGCCATGGCGTTCACTCAGCGACGCAATTGAAGTAATCCATCGGGTGGTTCATGAGAACTCCCTCGCTTCTGTGTACTTCCTTTTCTTGATTGTCGCAGGCACGCCCACGGCCACCGAGTCGTCCGGTACATCGGTCAGCACCACGGCATTGGCACCAATCACGACATTGTTACCAATGCGGATATTGCCCAGCACTTTGGCCCCTGCACCGATATCAACATTGTTACCCATCACCGGCGCAATCGGCTCATTCACATTCTTTAGCCCCACGACGACGCCATTGCGGATACGGCAATCATCGCCGAACTGCGCAAAGCCACTGATCACGATTCCGCCGAAATGATCGATGACGAAGTTGCGCCCGACCACAACCTCACACGGCAACTCGATACCCGTGACGATCTGCACCAGTTTGAAGAGCACTTTGTATATAAAGGAGAACAACTTGCGTAACAGTGCCGGTCGCACACCGTAACGCCAGCGCCCAAAGCGATAAACCACCATCACCCAAAATCCCTGAGCCCCCCAATCTCCGGCGTATGCACGCAAGTCAGCACGTATGTTTTCGAACATAAATGGCTCTACCGTGTTGGTTGGCTAGCGAATTTGGTATCACGCAGCAACGCCCAGGTCACACGAGTATGCTGCCAACATGGCCCTAAAGCGGCCCGACCGCGGCCTTTCAATAGCGCCTTGAGCGCCACAATCAAATCACCCAGACTCACCAGTAGCATATGTGAGGCCAAACCAGGCAGACCGTGGTGCTTGCGGAAGTACAAAAGCTCACTTTCGATTTGTAACGTGGGTAGCTGGCGACTAGCCGCATTGAGTGTGTCAACAGACTTGGCACTTTCACCGCCGATATGCACCACCGTGGTATGCGGGTAGTAAACGACCTTCCAGCCTGCCTGTTTAACGCGTTTGCAGTGATCTATCTCCTCGAAGTAAAGGAAGTAGCGCGGATCGAACAAGCCAACCTGGTCGATGACTTCACGGCGGATCAGGTAATAGCACCCGGGCACCCAGTCGCACTCACGCACCGAAGCATGATCCCAGGCCATGTCGTCGACCCTCTTCACCACAGGGAAAAAGCGTTCAAGCCCTGTATGCGAAAGGAAGACATTCAACGGCGTCGGAAAATAGCGACAGGAGGGCTGTAAATCTCCCTCTCGTCCAACCAACCGAACGCCAAGGACACCGCAATCAGGATGAGCCTCCATGTACTCGAGGGTCTTGCTCAGGGTATCCGCAGCAACGAAGGCATCGGTATTGAGCAGCAACGCATACTTGCCCTGCAGGTGTTCAACCAATTGATTATTGGCACGCCCAAAGCCAACATTATTTTCATTGGCCAGTTGCAATGCCTCTGGACAAATAGTTGCCAGGCACTCCAGCGAATTATCGGCAGAGGCGTTGTCCACCACCAAATAGCGCGTGCGACCCACACTATTTGACTGGCGTAACGCATTAAACATCGGTTGCAACAGCGCCGCTGTATTGTAATTAACTACCAACACGTCAAGGGGCGCACTAACCATTGGGTTGCTCGCCAAAAAAATATTGCACTCTCATTTTTTTAAGCTTCGGCTCAAGTTCCGGATCGAATTCACCGCTGCGTTCCCTGATGAGGTCAATCCACGGGTAAGCGGCGCAACGTTCTTCGACTTTCGCCAACAGATCTTCCAGCGTACAAATAACCTTGGCTGGATTACCCGCAACCACTACCCCAGGCGGAACATCTTTCACCACTACTGCGCCGGCTGCAACAATTGAATCCGGACCAATAGTCACACGTGGCATGATGATTGCGCCATAACCGATAAAACAATTATCACGTATATCGATAGGGCCGACAGAGTCAAGTTTTGTACCAAAGCGTACATCGAGCAAGCCGACTATTCCATCGTGGCCGAACAGTGTGCAATCAGATAAAGCTATATTATTTCCGAGTCGTACTAGCGTAGGGTCAGGTATGTTGCACCCAAGATTGATCCATACGTTTTTACCGACGGAGTGCAGAGATCCCCATCGAGCCAGGTGTTTAGCCCATTCATACCCGTCGGGTTTACAGAATTTTTTATAGAGCGAGGTTCCACGCCCCGTTGTTTTGGCAATATGAGCAATAGTACGCTTTAGTAGACCAATCATCCTGTCAGCCTCAATAATTCAGCGATAGACATCTGTGCCAAGGTTAGATACACCCTGATTCTTCATTACCACTACCCTAAGAGTAGACGCTTCCCTAAAATCAAACACTCAAATAATCCACACATGCTACCCCTCAGGAATACCTGCCCACCCCGGGCCCCATCTGATGGTTAAGATAATCTGCCAGCCTTAGAGCAAGTTGCAAAAGAGGCATCGTGGGGTTACAGGCACCGCCTGTAGCGAATACACTGCTGCCCGCAACGTAAAGATTCTCGACACCAAACACTTTGCAGTTCTCGTCGACCACGCCAAACTCAGGCGAAGCCGCCATCCGCGTGGTCCCCATATGATGAGCATGGGGATTGAGCTTCAGTGGCAAATCAACGTCATACACACATTCTTCCAACTTGACGAAGCCCAGCCCTGTGTCGGCAAAACACTTTGCCACTTCGAGCCCTATGGACTTGACGGTTTCCCTGTCTGCAGGCGTTAGCTCCCAATGAATCTTGACCTTCCTCATCCCTAACGCATCTCGCTCGTCGAGCAATGAAATGCGGCTATTGGGGTTGGGAAACTGCTCGATCAGCGTGCCGAGCACCCCATCTCCAGGGCAATCGAACTTGGCAATAAATTCAACCTTGCGCTCCGCACCCACTTCGCAAACGAGGTTCTCGAAAAAGCTCTTGATGGCAGCCATTCGCCCATAGGATTTCACTTCAGCTACGAGCGTGGCCGTCACATTCCCTTTACCTGACTTGTGCTCCATCACGAATGCATCGGTCGTGAAGTACTCCTTCCGAGCATCTGTACCCTGCCCGTCTTTCAGGATGAAGTTTCCCATTTCCACGTTCAGGTGCTCCATGAAGCATCTACCGACGAAACCATCCTTGCTTACGATACCGCCAGCTGCCAGGGACTCGCTGTTGAGCAGGTGCCTGGCATTCTCGATCGCGCCTGTCGCCAGAATGAATTGTTTTGCCGTGACTCGCTCTCGATGCAACTCGTAGTCCGAGACGATTATCGTTGCTATGCGGCCGGTCTTGCTGTCGAACTCAAGATCGACGCAATTGCAATGGATGAAGACATCCAGTCCCTCGGTCTCATTAAGTTCCTTGGCATATTTTTGTGCAAATCGCGTCGGCGGGCTTAGTAGAAAACGATCAGCGTCAAAGTCGGTGCCGTCCAAAGTCGCATTGATAGCCTTAAATCCGGAGTGCGGCGGAAGATCGACAATATCCATGGCCGCCGACAGATTACGCTCGATCTCGGAAAACGCGATGGGCCAGCCGGGCACGGGCACCGGCGGGCCTACGGTAAAGTCCGACTTTTCGAATGGACGGCATCGCCCGGCCCAGTGATTGGAGGTCCCGCCAAGAAAGCGCAGGCGTGTTTCCTGAGCGTAGACGTCAAGGCCTGACGATGAGACTTTGTAGAGGTTCTGCGAGGCCGACGAATACTCGTGCCCGCCGCCCTCGACAAGCACCACACGCCGACCATTACCGGCTAAACGCAAGGCCAGCGTAATGCCGGCCGGCCCACCACCTATGATGCAGACGTCATAGTGGTCGCGGAGTTCTTTCTGCGATTGGTAGTCTTTGATCATGCTTGTGTTTGCCGAAAATGCTGGGCGGGCAGCACCCATCCGTTGATAACAACAAACTCGGATTTAGCAGCAGAAGGCCGGGCAACGGCTTTGAAAAATCCGAACATGAGCCCTCCAATACTCAACAGAGCAGAGGCCTGGAGGAAGCCTCTGCGCCCCATCACAGAGGTATTCAAATCAGTTTCTCTCATGATTCAAAGCCCCACGACATCGAGATTGCGTTGGAAATTTCAACTACACATCAAGGCCACATTTTTTTGGCAACCGCCATCAACACCTCAATGGCGACGCTGTGCCACAGCTTTGGAAACATCAAGAGAAATAGATCAAATCAAAGCCATCTAGCAAGATCCGTCACTAACTTCCCGAACAAAGCCCCCACCGCCAGCATTGGCAGCACTACCAGTTCACGCTTGAGACTGAACAGCCCCAGACGACAATTGACATAAAAAACCAGGATAAGCGTAGGAAACGTGTACAGGGCAGCGCCCCAAATCGCATATTTGACCCCACCAATCGCCAGTAGCAGAGGCAGCAGCACCCACAACGAGACCACGCGAATAATGTTATCCATGGCCTGGTACTTGGTGAGTCCCAAGGCAATCCAGACCTGATTCGCCAGCATGTAGCGCATTGTGAAAAAAGAGAGTGAAAGAATGGCCATCATGTTGCCAGCCTGAGCGTAACGCTCATCGTACAAGATGCTGATGAGCAGTGGACTGCCGGTCAGGAACAGTCCACAGAGAAACAGGAAGGCAAGATCGATCATCAATTTCAAGCGGTAGTACAAAGCGTGGAGCCTTACGGTGTCATTAGTTCTTGAGGCCTCACTGAAGGCCGGCAAGGCAACGGCACCGGCTATCTTTTGCATCGCAAGCTGAACAGCTCCCAAAATCAGCACGGCAATGGAGTAAACGCCCAGTTCGCTGGTCGTCATGCTGCCGCCGAACCAGATACGATCACCGTACATGGCCAATACGCCCACTGCCGACGACAACAGTATCCAACGGCCGAAGCCGACTAATTCATCGAGCGCAGAACGCTCCCACTGTAGACGGTTAGAAGGGCCCTCAAACCAGAAATGCCCCAGCAGCGTGCTGACCATCGATTGGACCAGACCTGCAATCACCAGCGACCAGATGGACCTGGTGAAGTAACCGATGCCCAGCATGACCAACAGCCCGACGACCTGAGACGCAAACTCGCTGAGTACCACTTTCTTTTGCTGGAAAGCGCGCACTGCCAGGTCGATTTTGGTCGACTGAAAACCAACGATGATTGCCGAGAAACCGGTCACGGCCAACACCAGCGGCAACTCGGGTGCAGCGTAGGTGGAATTGGTCGACCACAGATTGAGGGTCTGTGCATACCAGGCGAGGGCCGCGAGGAGAAGTGTCAAAGCAAAAAGGATAAAGCCACGCACGATCTGCACGGTCCAGATGGTATTGAGAAATACTGGATCGTCGCCACGCGGGCTCTGGATGATGTTCTGGCGCAAGCCGACATCGGAAAGCATGTGCAGAATCAGCGAAACGGTGATGGCGATCATCATGATGCCGAACATCTCCGGCATCAGCAGACGGGCCATTATCAGGTTGCCGCCCAAGCGAAAGGCTTGAGACGTAACCAGCGCCCCCAGATTCCATGCCCCGGCAGAGATCGCTCGCTTACGAAGGCCCAACGATGGCGACGAATCAACTAACGACATAACATCATCCCCGGACTCAATGGCTCAAAAGGAACTATAGTCGCGTTTGGCCATTCCACTAGCCGTCGCTCATCAATCAATAAGTCCAATCATCCATGCCTGAGCACTTCCGAGCGTTAATCGTCATTCTGGTCCTTACTGGCATCGTATTTGCCATGGCACGTCGACCAGCAGCAGACCTGATTCCCGACCGTAATTTCACTCGTCGGCGCAATCTGTGGTTCATATTGACGCTTCTGGCATTTGTGTCGCACAGCTTCTGGGTGTACGCGGGCATTGCCGCGATCGTTTTGACCTTCGCACAAAATCGCGAACGCAATCCCGTGGCGCTATTTTTCCTTCTGCTGTTTCTCATCCCGCCGGCCACGGCGGAGATTCCGGGCTTCGGCCTGATCAACTATTTTTTTGCCCTTAACCATATTCGTGTGCTGGCACTGTGTGTGTTGCTTCCGGCTTTTTTCGCTCTGCGCAAGCGCGCCGACACGGTCCCTTTCGGGCGCACCTGGCCTGACAAACTGTTAGCGGCCTACCTCCTGCTGACGAGTCTGCTTTTCCTGCGCGAAACCACGGCCACCGACACCTTGCGCCAAATGCTCTACCTGTTTATCGAAGTTTTTTTGCCTTACTACGTTGCCAGCCGGGCGCTGAAGAACCTCAGCGACTTCAAGGATGCTCTGTTCGGTTTTGTACTCGCCGCCATGGTGCTGTCGCTTATAGGTCTCTTCGAATATGCCAAGCACTGGCAGCTTTACAGCGCGGTTGTCTACGCCATGGGCATGCAATGGGATCCCGGCTACTTGAGCCGTGGTGGCTCATTACGCGCCAGTGCCACTACCGGTCAGGCCATTGCGCTGGGTTTCGTCATCAGCGTGGCCATCGGCTTTTACCTGTACTTGCAGGAGGAGGTACGTAGCAAATTGCAGCGTAGCCTCGGCGCACTGTTGCTCGCCGGTGGCTTGTACGCGCCGCTGTCGCGTGGCCCCTGGATCGGTGCAGCCGTCATGATCGTCGTGTTCATCGGCACTGGCCGTAAAGCGATCAGACGCCTGATGCTGCTGGCCGCCGCCGGGGTGCTCGCCCTTCCCTTGCTGGCCGTCGTGCCGGGCGGGCAAAAAGTGCTTGATCTGCTACCGTTTATCGGCTCGGTGGAAGTCGAAAATATCACCTACCGACAGCGCTTAATTGATAACGCCGTGATCGTTATCCAGCGCAACCCTTGGCTGGGTTCTTTCAATTTCCGCAGCACACCGGAAATGCAGTCCATGATTCAGGGCCAGGGGATCATCGATATCGTGAACACCTATATCGGCATAGCGCTGTCGTTCGGTTTGATTGGTTTGACGCTTTTCGTGGTTTTTTTCGTCAGTGTTCTGCAGGGCATCCGCAAGGGGATGCGTTCGTTCCCCAACGAAGACGATGAGGCACGCCGACTCGGACGTGCACTTCTGGCGACACTGGCCGGGATCCTGATCACCATCGCTACCGTTAGCAGTATCACGGTGATCCCCGTGGTGTATTGGTCGGTGGCTGGACTGGGCGTGGCCTACGCTCAGATGGCACGCAGGTTCAAGCTCACCTCGACGGCTGTCACGGCGAGTGCCCATCTCCAACTCAGGTAGAACCCATGATCCAGTTGTTGCGCCGCCCCCAGATACTGCTCCTGCTGTTGTTTGCTATTTGGCCGTTTCGTACCTGGGCGTCGGACTGGGTCGTCAGTGTGGATGAGCGCAACGGCCTGCCAACGCTGATGCGTGGCGGCAGTCCGGTAGTTGCTACGACATTCTCGTTTTTCGGGCGCAACTGGGAATGGACGTATTTGCACACTGAATTCAAGGTAAACACCCCTTATCGATACTCCCTTGCTGGTAAAAACAAAGCGCTGGATTTCGACTTGACTGCGCAGATTCAGAAGCAAAACGAGCAAAAGCTGATCTGGAACTTTGCCCTGGATGCACACAGCGGGAAGTCTGGCGTTTCAGGTGGTGGCATCGTCTTCGAATTCGACCCCGCTCTTTTCGCTGGAGAAATGGGCGAGCCCACTTTGCTACCCGACAACCGCGGCTGGGCCTGGGGCAATGCACAAGGTCGACGCATCGAAATGCGCTTCGAGCCCGCACTGGCGGGTGTGTACTTTGAACCGGGCAGCAAATCCGAGATCCGCGCTTTTTTCTACAAGGACACAATCAAAACTGGTCGTCAGGATTTCACAGCCACCTTGAGCGTTTCGGGCGATGTAGCGGTCGGCCCGACCACTACCGAGCGCTTCGGGCTGTCGGACCCAAAGAGCTGGCCGACTGACAAGCTCGATTTGAAAACCTCGCCGGTCGACTTGTCCTTTCTCAACGCTCAGGAAAAACCTGCCGGCAAGCGCGGCTTCATCAAAGCATCCGGCGAGCAATTGCTATTTGCCGACAACACTACGGCGCGTTTCTGGGGCACCAACCTTTCGGCCTACACGCTGTTCCTCACGCCAGACGATGCAATCAAGCAGCAGGCCAAACGCCTGTCGGCACTGGGCTTCAATCTTGTACGGCTGCACCACCATGACTCGCCATGGGTCTTGCCGAATATTTTTGGCGACGGCAGGGTTACGCGCAGCACCCAGCAACTGAGCCCGGAATCACAGAAAAAAATCGACTGGTGGATCAAGTGCCTGAAAGACGAAGGCATTTATGTGTGGCTCGATCTGCACGTCCAGCGAGTCTTTACTGAAAACGACAACATTTATGGCTTCGATGAATTGCCAAAAGAAGAGCAAAATTTTACCTATCTCAAGGGCTATTCCTATGTGAATCTCACCATTCAGAAAGCCATGAAGCGCTTTACCGAAGCCTACCTGACCCATGTAAACAGCTATACCGGTCTCGCCTACAAAGACGACCCGGCGATTGCCGCCGTACTGATTACCAACGAAAACGACGTCACCAACCACTTTGGCAACGCCCTGTTGCCAGACAAGAATTTGCCGAAGCACAACCGCGTCTACATGGCGGAGGCCGAGGCTTTTGCCAAACAGCACAATCTGTCTGCAAACCAGACCTGGCGCTCCTGGGAGCCAGGCCCCTCCAAGCTGTTCCTTAACGATCTGGAGCGACGTTTCAACGTCGACATGATTCAACACCTGCGTGGAATAGGCGTGAGGGTCCCCATCGCCACGACCAGTAGCTGGGGCCGCAATGGTCTGAACTCCCTGCCGGCCCTTACTGCCGGCGACGTAATCGACGTCCATAGCTACGGGGGCTCGGGACAGATAGAGAAAAACCCGCTCTACAGCGACGGCATAGTGAATTGGATTGCCGCCGGCCAGGTCGCCGGCAAACCCCTGACCGTCACCGAGTGGAACAATGAGCCCTTCCCGACACCAGACCGTCACTCGCTGCCACTCTATATCGCCGGCACCGCCAGACACCAAGGCTGGGATGCACTGATGCAATATGCCTACAGCCAGGAACCATTGGGGGGCGAAGGAATGAGTGCCAACAACTGGCACGCCTATAACGACCCTGCAATGCTGGCCACCCTGCCCGCCGCCGCCTTGCTTTATCGCCGTGCAGACGTTCGCGAAGCAACAACGACCTACGTCTTCGCGCCGACGCCAGGCACCCTGTTCAACCAAATAATTACACCGGCCAACTCTGCTCTACTGCGCACAGCCATGGAGAAAGGCAAGCTGGAAATCGCGATGCCACAGACGCCGGAATTGCCTTGGTTGCAGCAGAGCGTTATCCCAAGCAATGCACAGGAATTTCATGACCCTGACCAGTCGCTACTGGACGCCAATGCCAGCGAGTCCACGACCGACACGGGTGAGCTAAAGCGCAATTGGAAACAAGGTGTCTACACCATCAATACGCCGCGCACCCAGGCCGCTACCGGCTGGATCGGCGGCGAGTCGATCAGCCTTGGCAACATTCAGGTTCAAGTGAAGACCGCCAACGCCAGTGTGGTAGTGCAAAGTCTGGACGACGCACCTTTGGGCCGATCACAGGATTTACTGATTTCGTTAGGCACCCGTGCCATCCCCCAAGACGGCGACAAAATACCTTTTTACGTTGAGCCCCTCGAGGGCACGCTAACCATCCAGGCGCCGCAAGGCTTGACACTGTTTACCCACGGCATTCTGGGGCAAATGAAGAAGCTGCCCGCGACCTACCTTGATGGGCGCTATACAATCAAGTTCGACAGCTTGCAGGCGTCGAATTGGTTGTTTTTGAAAAAAGGCGTCACGCAAGCACAACCTTAGACGACGCGCAGCCGACCTCAACCTGATGGAACAACGCCTTGCGGTGTTGTTCCGCGCGGGATATTTATTGGGCGTCAAAATCAAACGATGGAACATAGCCTGCGCCGAGCAGATGTGGACATTTCGACGATACAAAATCATCACTTAATAAATCATCCGAACTTTTATACTTATTCGTGAGAACCCCTGTGATATTTAAAAGAGTATGTGGCAAGGAGGATATGCTGATTTTCTGACTTTCTCTTTCCTTCAACTTTAAAAGCTTGAGCGATTGCTGGCTTGAAACATTATCGGACGCCCAGATAAATGCCGAAACCGGGAGATCATATTTATTGCCAATTCCATGACCCAAGAGCCCTCGACTGTCATCCATCATGTTTTCACCATGATCCGATGAATAAAACAAGACAGATGGTTTTTTGCTTGACTTCAATTGATCAATAATTGCGCTTAATAACCAGTCCGTATATAAAATACTATTATCATATTCTGCGGTAATCTTGTCTTTGAAGCTGCCTGTTGACGGCTTGAATTTATCGAATTGTTCCGGGTATCGGCGTGAATACTCGAAATGACTACCCTTGACATGAATAAATATGGCTTTCTTTTCTGTCTCGCTTTTATTTAGTATTTTTTCATATTCTGAAATCAATGCTCCATCATAGCTTCTCTCAAAATATTGACGGTATTGTGCCTCTGCGGCTATTTGTGGAATTATTCCGCCAAAACTATCAACCTCCTGTACAGACAACCAATAGGTCATGTACCCGGCTGCGCGATATATACCCACCAATGATTTTGTTGACGCAATGGCGTCCCAATCCGATATAGGCTCCAGGCTCAGCATTGAAGGAACCGCGAACGAGGTATAGGGGGCTGTCGTGCAGATCTGATTAAACTTGAAAAGCCCCTCCTGCTTACTTAGATTCGGGGTTGTTTCCTTGTTATAACCGTAGAGGGACCAGTTGTGCGGTCGTGATGACTCACCGATCACAAAAACAATGGTTTCTATATTTGATTGATTCGACAGGCTGGTTATTTTTACATCAGATTCCCGACGGCGCTTGATAAGCTCCTCCGTCCCCAAATACAAGTTTGCAGTAAGGGCAATTTGCGATAAATAACCTACTGGTGTGCTTTGATCTTTTGCAAGGAGATCCATGACTGCAGATTTCCCGAAAGAATTAAGTTTGACGGTTTTATAAAAGTACGCCCCATACCCCACTAGCAAGGCACTAACAACCAAAACAAAAATACCTTTGTTTTTATATAATTCGCGCTTATGCAGACCTATTAACCCAGCCCCATAGCAAAATATGAAAACCACCAAAACGATACTGATGGGCTGCCAATAGGTCGGTAGAAATTCGCTGGCTTCCTGATAGTTTGTCATGCCAATAAATATATAGGCAGCTGTTAATCTCGAGTTGAAATTCAAAACCAAAAAGAGATCAATAGCTGCTACCAAATAGAACGGCAACAGAATAATGTGAACCTTGAATTGATTAGATGCAATAAATCTAATTGCCAACAGCCACAACACCGACATGCCAAGGGTGTAAAAGACCAATAAATCAATTTTAGAGTACTGATGGTTTGTTAGCGTTCTAACAATCAACGGTGATAGCAGAAATGACCATAATACAAAATTTGGCCATTCTGCTTTAAATATTTTTGATGAGTAATCGATAATTTTGGCAGAGTTTTTCATTTGATAATTATTCTCGTAGGTAACCCGCATTCCTCCTCAGAGGGTAGCTTCAATTGGCGCGCTCGCTGTATCTTGTTCGAAGTATTCTCTCCTTTGGCGTTCCAAACGTAGCGAGTCTCGGCTATTGCCAGCAAGCTTGTAGCGAAAAATCCAACTTGACCTTTAATGTAATGGTCAGACGGATCGCACTGACGTTTCATTCGGTGCTTGCACAGCAATAGTGCCCAGGAAATCGGAGATCAGGATGAAATTTTTGGTGGTGGGTGGCGCGGGCTATATCGGCTCGCACATGGTGAAGCAGCTACTGAGTGCAGGTCACGATCTTGTGGTGGCAGACAATTTCTCAACGGGTTATCGCAGCGCGTTGAGGGGCGGGACGTTGGTCGAACTGGACATAGCCGATGAACAGGCGCTGCAGGCCCTGTTTGCGGGACACCACTTCGATGCCGTGTTCCACTTCGCCTCCTTTATACAGGTGGGCGAATCCGTCGCTGAACCTGCCAAGTACTATCAGAACAACTTCGCTGCCACCCTGACGCTGCTCCAGGCGATGGTTTGCGCCGGGGTTAAAAACTTCATTTTTTCCTCGACCGCCGCCGTCTATGGTGACCCGGTGTATGTACCGATCGACGAGGAGCATCCCAAGGTCGCGATCAGCCCTTATGGTCGCAGCAAGTGGATGGTGGAGCAGATGCTTGAAGATTTCGACCGCGCCTATGGGCTGAAATCGGTCTGCCTGCGCTACTTCAACGCCGCCGGAGCAGATCCTGAAGGACAGTTAGGTGAACGCCATGAACCGGAAACTCACCTGCTGCCCCTGATCCTGCAAGCCGCCTCCGGACGGCGCGCAACCATCACCGTCTATGGCCGTGATTACGACACGCCTGACGGCACTTGCATTCGCGACTACGTCCACGTTGTCGACCTCGTTGCCGCTCACGCGCTTGCCGTGGATTATCTGCTGGAAGGGGGTGCAAGCACGGCGTTCAACCTCGGTAACGGTCAAGGTTTCTCAGTACAGCAAGTGATAGATACCGCGCGCTACGTGACCGGCCAGGATATCTCTGTCAGCGAAGCGCCACGTCGCGCGGGCGATCCACCACGCCTTGTGGCCGATCCCCGCAGGGCCAACACATTACTTGGCTGGCAAGCGCAATTTGGCTCACTTGAACAGATAGTGGCGCACGCCTGGAGCTGGGAGCAGAAGTATCCTTGGCACTGAGCGTCGGCGCTAGCCAATAGCGCCGACCTCCTGCGGGTGATGCTCTAGTAGTAAGAGCGGTTTTCGGGCTCGGCTTTGTTCAACACCGTGCCAATCAGATTGGCTGTCCCAAGATGATGCAGACTTTCCTCGATCTCTTTCTTGCTGTTCAATCCATTAGCGACAACGAGCAGGACGCAGTCGAACCTGGGCAAGACGTTAATCACATCATCGGAACTCAACAACGGCGGCAAGTCGAAAATCACGATGCGTGAGTTGTAGCGCTCGCGCAGATCAGCAATCAAATGGCTCACTGCAGGCGATGACAACACCTCGGTGGAAAGAGGAATCGGCTCACGCGTCGGCAGGACCACAAAGCGCGGCAAGGTCGGATTGACCAGTACTTCTTGCAGTTCAGCTTCATCTGCCAACAATTCATTAAGCGATTGATCCATCGGCAGACCCAGATACTCACCCACCTTCGGACGACGCAAGTCGAAGTCCACCAGCAACGCCGTCTTGGTCGTGTGATGCGCGATACTCATCGCCAGGTTTATAGCCAACACCGTCTTGCCTGCCCCCGGAGTCGGCGAGGTGATGGCGAGCGTGCGCCAGCCATTTTCTTCCATGATTTTCAGCACTTGTGTACGCAGTAGGTCGAATGCCCCGCCCATATTCGAATTTTTGTTGTAAGCCACAATGCGGTTGCGCTCAAGGTGATCTGGTCGCAAAGGTACAACCTTGGTTTGCACATAACTGAGTGCATTCAGACCTGTGGACTGCGCGGTCGGTGTCATGGCTTTTGACGAGGTCTGTTGCTCGGCGTTTTCGGTATCGAGATTGATTATTTCCATGGCTATATTCCTTATGCAAACCGGCCCAGAGCTTTAAACATCAGAAGATCCAGAGGCATGTAGAGGAAGTGCAGGAGCACCAGAAAGATCGCGATTATCACGACTCCACAGACGATCAATAGCGTTCGCCACTTCCTGCGACGTGCCAGTTCAGCCTTGGTATGAATGTAGGGAATGGAAACCAATACGCGTCTACCCAGCACGCTGGCCAAGGCCTGGGCACCGCGCACACGCTGACTCATCATCTCGAGGAGCATCACCAGCGCGCCAGCACCCACCGGGGCAAGCAAGAAACCCATGGCAACCACTTTTTTACGGTTCGGCCGTACCGGCTTTTCGGGCATCAGCGGTGACTCCAGAAGAACAAAACGCTCGGCTTTGTTTTCCTGCTCCAGGCTTTCGGAAATTTTCGCACCCATTTCCTTCGTGCGAATCTCCTCATATTTTTTACGAGCGTTATCATGGTCACGCATCACCGTGACCAAGCCGCGTTCGACTTGCGGCGTCTCAAGAATTTGCGCCTCGTATTCGGCTATTTTTCCGAGTATTTGCTGCTTTTGATCGGCCAGCGACTTGATACGTGCTTCTGCTGCGGAGATCCGCGTCTGGGCCTTGGCAACGTCCAGATTGACCGAAGCCGCTGCACCATCAGCACCTTTGCCAGCCTTAAGTGCAGCAATTTTGCGTTTGACGGCACGCACGTCGGGGTGGGCTTGCGTATACAGCGACTGCAACCTGGTGTACTCCGCTTTGAGGCTAGCCAGATCCTGTGGTTTATCAACTGCCGCACCGGGTGCTCCAGGCTTGGTCGCTAGCCCGGCATTCGCGGCGGAAAGCTCCAACTCATTGAAGCGCAACTCCTCACGGGCAGTTTTGTAGTCACGGTCGACCTCTTTAAGCTCGGTTTCGGCGCGCGTCAACATATTCATGCGCAGCTCTTGATGCTCGGGCAGCGCGTTGCTGTGTGCCTGCTTGAAGTCCGCCAACCGGTTCTCCAGGGCTTCCAGCTCCACCCTGAGCTTGTCCGCCTCCTGCGTCAGGAACTCTGTCGTTTCACTGGCGCGTTGGGTGCGCTGCTTGATGTTTTCATCCAGAAACAGCGTCACCAGCTCCTTGGCAACTTTGTTCGCAATCTCTGGCTGCCTGTGCTCAAAGGAAAGACGGAAAGCAATCGTCACCTCTCCGCGCCCCTTGACGACAGCACTGACCAGGGAGACCGCAATCGCATTGCGCATTTCTTCGATCTTCTCGGTAACGCTCAGTTGCCGAGTTTGCGAAGCAAAAAGATTGTATTTGTCGATGATCCCTTCCAGATGCTCACGGGTCATCACGCGCTGGCGAATGACTTCGATGCGCTCATCGGCAAAGGTATTGTTGTTGGCCGCCACCAGGTCTGGCGAAATCTGTTGAGACTCCACCAGAATCGTGCCGGATGACTCATAGGTAGGCGGGAGAGACATCGCTACCGCTATGCACACGCCGAGTATGACCACGAAACTCAGGATCAACAGCAGGGCGTGGTGCTTGATGATAGCTAGGTAGTCGTTGAACGACATTTCGTATTCAGAGGCCATATTTCTCACACAGCTGAATGTCAGAGACCGGGGTAACTATAAGTCAACGTCAGCCCGACGACGTTTGCAGTGGCATCCGGCAAGCCATCTTGCTGGCGTTGTTTGTATGTGTAGGATAGGCGTGCAATCCAAAAAGGCGAGAGTTCTTGGCTAAACCAGGCACTGTAATTTTGCAGGGTATTCGGCGTCCGGCCTTTGGCGTCTTGCCAGGAGACATCGAAACCGGTGCGTCGGGTCTCGTCGACGGCATAGCTCCATGTCCCCCTCAGGGCATCAACCTCGACGAAACCACCGTCCCCGCTGGCGAGAGTGCTACGACTGGCGTCGATGCTGGTATCAATACGCTCACCGGCATATTGCAACATTAAACCGCCCTGGCCTTTGGGGCCGCTACCGGTGCCGGAGACTTGGTTGAGACCCGCGTAGGCCGTCCCCTTAAGCCGCTCGGAGAATTGGACATTCAAGCCGACCGTGGGGGTGTAGCTGTTTGAGGAAGCCACCGCAGACCCCTCCTCCGGCTCATAGCGCCTCACGCCAAAACGGGTGAACAGCTCGACCTGCTCACTCCATGCATAGTTCCAGCTGAAGCGGGTCGCCAACTCGTCATAGTCGGTCAGTGAATCAACATCGTAAGTGACATGAGTGTAGTCAGTCTCGTTAACCAGGGTACTTCTCTCGCTGAGAGCGGTGCTCCAGTTGCCGCCTACCAAATACATCTTTTGCGTGCCATCGGAGGCCACTACGCCGGTTTCCTGAACCACCGTGGAAAGCGTAGAGTTTTCTTCATACCTCGCCGTGAGTCCAAAAGCACCCGTTTCGGTCTCGCGCTGCCACCCTAACCTTAATCTGGGATCTTCACGGTCCGAAACGATCGACGTATCCGACGAACGCACGATATTTACCCCGAGACCGAACTGGAACTCATCCCGTCCGGAAGTACCCACGAGGCTGTAATCAGGGGCGATGATGGTCCGGGTCACCCCCTTCTCATCACTCGTGAGCAGCAGTGGGTTGCTGTCGTACTCGACCGTCGAAGGCACTGCTATGGCTGATTGCCAAGTAGCAGCATAGGTCATGTCTGAACACGACAATGCCAGGATTGCCGTCGCAACCCCGGTCGTTCGAAATCCAAGCAAGATAATCCTTAGTGCCTCGCGCAAGGCTAAGGCACGACCAGCGTATCGCCGGCTTTAAGTAGAAAATTGGTGGACATGTCATCCCCCGACATCAACTTGCTGTAGTTGACGCGCAGGATCTCTTGTCTAGCCCCATTGAGTCGCACGACCTTAATGTCGTCCTTATCGGCGAATTTGTCGAGCCCGCCCGCCATGCTTATTACCTGCAGCACTGACGTTTGACCTGACATATGCACGGTGCCGGGTTTCAGCACTTTGCCCTGAACGTAGACGAGATTACCTTCGGTGCCGGTGACGACAACGCTCACCTGCGGATCAGGTATGAAAGCCTCAAGCTTGACAGCGATTAGCTTCGCGACAGCGGTGGCATCAAGCCCCGCAACAATGACTTGCCCTGCCAGCGGGAAAGTAATGCTGCCATCGGGAAGTACGCGTACATCCTGTTTGAGCTTGTCTTCGCCCCACACGGAAACAGAAAGGTTATCTCCCGGACTCAGCCGGTAAGTCGGATCGTTTTCGACGGCATTGGAAATGCTGGGCCAAACAGCCAGCGCGCAGAGCACAGGTATCAATGAACGGAACATCGGGATCCCTCCGTCTAAGTAGCCATGCAAGGAGTCTAGAACAAAAAAACCTAGTCAAATCACTCTAGCCTATTTCACGCCAAAGAAATGCCTAAACAGCATTCCCCTTGAGCGTCTGGGCGGTCAATTTCGCCAATGCAACACACCCGAAACCGGAACGTTAGTACAAAACAGCAGAATCGTGTTATTTAACAACAGCTTGGAGCAAGCAATCCACCCGCAATGTATTTCGCGCCAATATTATCTACACCATGCCCGCTTGAACCGGCTCAACTGCGACACTGTCAGCCTGACGATGACTACGTTTGTCAGTGCAACTAACTGATATCAGCAATTACAAACCAAGCATCATTGCAAGACCGGTATTATCCGCAAAAACAATACATAAAGCCGTGTGCCCAGCCAGCCACTAGAGTGACCATCTAAACAGCCCTTATTGCCGAAAACGTTAACAACCACTACCTATATCTTCCGTCGGTTGGCGACCACAATAAAACCAAACAACGCGGAAGAAAATAACCATGCTGCCGCAGAAAGCGGTACTGCATTGGGTTGGTTGATATCAGATACCCCCACCAGACTTTTATCCTGGAGAGATGAATCAATCTTGAAGTTCTTATTGTCAACCGCCGCCATTAATCCGTCACGCGAAGAAGAATTGACGGATACATCCACGCCCGAGTCTGCGTGATGAATGACACTGTTAACTTTCGCAGAATGGGCATCATCAACGTAAATATCAGTAATCAATGAAGGCAAGCCAAGGCCCTTTCCAAAAGTAAGCAGTGCGCCACCCGCGTGCTCTTTGAGAGCAGTACAAAGTTGAGGCCCTAACTCCTCGCACGCGCTGCTTACGCGACTAATTTCATAGGCCAAACTGGTCGCTTGAGCACTAGCAACGGCTGCACCATTCAGGATCACAGACAACAACACGAATTTAATGACAAGTGTTGAGCGCATAACACCGCCTCCTTGCGTAGGGGGTTATTCTTTTGTCGGTTGAAGGAATCTTTATCGGCTAAATTGAGCCTATAAGCACATCGCCATTACGTCAATAGCTCG
Source organism: Pseudomonas sp. PMCC200344 (assembly GCF_030053095.1). NCBI lineage: Bacteria > Pseudomonadati > Pseudomonadota > Gammaproteobacteria > Pseudomonadales > Pseudomonadaceae > Pseudomonas > Pseudomonas sp. PMCC200344. Next base: position 3,801,835 of record NZ_CP125618.1, read on the forward strand.
TCACAATAATAAATCGAAATTTTATCTTAGGGAGGGTGGCGTCAAAATAACGCCACGACAAGCACGTCAGTCCAGTGAATTCTATCCATGTGAAATAGCATCACGCATGGGCGCTAGCCCGCACCAGGACACTGGCACACGACCCGTCGCAGCGCCTTGCACCGGGTCACGAAGCACCTTCGCAATGGCATGGGCTCGACCGCCGACGACGCCTGTAACGGCGGGTTTGTCGGCAACTTTCTGAAAGTACCCGGCGGCTGAGAGTTTTTGACGCATGAAGACAGCATGGCAGGTAAAGATTCCCCGTGCATTCTCAGCCCTGGAACACTGTAGAAGTCTCGGCGCTGCGCCAGGGAACCATGCTCAACCTCCCTGGCACCCGCGCCGTGCAGATCAATGCAATGCGCGTAAAAGGCATCGCGATTGAAGACAGGATGAATGACTGACCATTACTTCGGTTGCGCCACCGTACGCAAATAAGGTTTCACCGTCTTGAAGCCATCCGGGTACTTCTTCCTTGCGTCGTCGTCGGATACCGAAGTAGGAATAATCACGTCCTCACCCGGACGCCAGTTCACCGGCGTGGCAACCGTGTGCTTGGCGTTTAACTGAATAGCATCGAGCAGCCGTAACACTTCATCGAAGTTGCGCCCGGCACTCATTGGGTAGACCAGCATCGCCTTGATCTTTTTATCCGGGCCGACAATGAATACTGAACGCACCGTGGCGTTGTCCACGGCAGTACGAGCGCCGCCACTGGCGTTCGGGTGAATCATGTCGTAGAGCTTGGCAACCACCAGATTCTCGTCGCCGATCATGGGGTAGTTGACCGCATGGCCCTGGGTTTCTTCGATGTCTTTGGCCCAGGTCTGATGGTTACCGACCGGGTCGACGCTGAGACCGACAATCTTGGTGTTGCGTTTGTCGAACTCCGGCTTGAGCCCGGCCATATAACCGAGTTCAGTAGTGCAGACCGGGGTGAAGTCCTTCGGATGTGAGAACAGGATGGCCCACTTGTCGCCAATCCATTCGTGAAAATGGAGCGTGCCTTCGGTGGTTTCGGCGGTGAAATCCGGTGCTTCGTCGCCAATACGAATGGTCATGTGCGTTCTCCTCGCTGTGAAGGGTAGGGAAACTCTCGGAACGACCCAGTATAGAAGACCTTGAAGACTTCGCTTTACACCCCGCCGAAGGGCTGGCGCCAGCGGTAAATACCCGGACCCATCGGAGCTTTCCGCCCGGTGCCCATTCACTGAGCACCTATCTGGTGTGTCTTCTCGAACGGGTGCTGCACGCCGATTTACGAGACAAAACTTCATCCCGAAATGCTGCCTATACTGCAATCCGGGGTCGATAGAGAAAACGGACGCCAAGCATTCAGCCTGTCAGGTTGAGGTCATGGAAGTTGACGCCGAGCCGTCAGGAAATGCAGAAAGTGGCCCTCCTCTGACGCTGCGCGAATAAACCGCCTGACGCCTGGTTGATGAGGTGTACTTCAATCGGACACAACCCAGAAGACGTAAGGAATTGCCTCCTGTCGGCAGTGCTTACGTACGATTTTTTCCGAAATCTGCGGGTTCCCCAATCCAACTGCCCCTGATTGTCTGCGCTAAGGACCTGACAGATGAATGTGATCGAATATTTTGATCGAGTAAGAATCATCAATATCTCGTCAAGAAAGGATCGCCGTTTAGAAACAGTAGAAGAATTCTCTCGCAACGGCTTTCACATTGATGATGAAAAAATAGGCTTTTTTGAGGCTGTTACGCCCAGTGAGGGAAATGGCTTCCCGAGCGTCGGGGTCAGAGGCTGCTTTTTGAGTCATCTGGGGGTGCTGGAAGAGGCTATGCGCCTGAATTTGAAAAATATCTTGATCATGGAAGACGACATACAGTTTTCCAGACATATTTCTCAATATGGAAGAGAGGCGATCGAGTCTCTGGAAGGTATGGAGTGGGACATCGTCTATTTTGGGCATCCGTTTGAAGAAAATTCAAACTTGCCCGCTTGGAAAGCAGTCGACCGGCCAATACATTTGGCCCATTTCTATGCTGTAAACGGAAAATGCGTTGGGAAGTTGAGGGATTTTTTATTCCAGGTTCTGGAGCGGCCACCGGGACATCCTGACGGAGGTCCGATGCATTATGACGCTGCGCTCAATACGCTTATTCATAAGAATAAAGAAATTCTGGCTTACTATTTCACCTGGAATTGCGGCTATCAAAGGCCCTCGCGGACGGACCTGCATGAGCTCTCCATCTTTGACAGGGTGCCTCTCCTGCGGCCGGTAATGGGTATGCTCAGGAGGTTAAAGGCAAAAAACCTGAGAAGAACTCGATAGTTTTCTCTCCAATGCCTGACGTAACCAACCCGGCACGGCGCTGGAGCCGTGTCCGGGGATTGTGGCGGACCGCCCTCCTCATTTGCGCGCCAACTTGTACCTGATGCACTCCTCGTAGAAGCTCTCGCGCAGGGCTGCGGGCTTCATCCGCGAATGACTGTCATAGGTCTGCTCGGTAATGCCCATCGCCATCATGTGCATCCACGACTTGCTGAACTTGTAGGTATGTAACTTCTGCCGCGCTGCATACAGTGAAACCCCAGACAGCTTGAGTTCCTGGGCTCTCGCCGCGGTACCTGCGCCCCAGCTGCAAAGGTAACGATCATTCGATGCCAGTTCTTTGGCCTGAACTGAGGCGTCAACGCTCGCCAAGCCTAACGAAATCAGCGCAACCATCACATTCCGCATTTGCATTCGATCCCAACTAACTGAAAATAAATTGATTTTGGTCAACATCTTCAGACTTCGGGGCCAGCAAAATGCCTTAAGTGCGCTATAGCTTGTTTTCTCAGTGTTTTACGGACGTTTTTTGCGGCATTTCAATCCTTTGCTATAGCTAACACTCTCTCCCGCCAACGAATGAGGCAACGGAATGTCAGTCGCAAAGAAAATGACAGTGGGGCAACTGACGATGTTGACAGCCGTCAACATGTTGGGCTCCGGCATTGTGCTGCTCCCCACAAAACTTGCCGAAGTCGGCGGTATTTCCATCCTTTCCTGGCTGATCACGGCCACCGGCTCCCTGGCTCTGGCCTATGCCTTTGCGCGCTGCGGGATGCTCAGTCGAAAGACCGGGGGCATGGGCGGCTATGCCGAATACACTTTCGGCAAGGCGGGCAACTACATCACGAACTACACCTATGGCCTCTCGCTGTTGATTGCCAACGTGGCGATCAGTATTACGGCGGTCGGCTATATCCAGGAGCTGTTCCATGTTGAATTGGGTTCACTGCAAGTGGGTCTGGCGACCATCGCTCTGTTGTGGATCACCACTTTCGCCAACTTCGGCGGCGCGCGGATTACCGGCCGGATCGGTGCGATTACGGTTTGGGGGGTGATTGCGCCGGTGGTGCTGGTGTCCACCATTGGCTGGTACTGGTTCGACAGCAGTGTCTACGCCGCCGGCTGGAACCCCCACAACATGGGCTGGTTCGAAGCCGCAGGTGCATCGGTGGCGATCACCTTATGGGCGTTCCTCGGCCTGGAGTCGGCGTGCGCCAACACCGATGCCGTGGAAAATCCGGAGAGGAACGTACCGATTGCGGTGCTCGGCGGCACCCTCGGCGCGGCGGTGATCTACATCGTCTCCACCAACGTCATCGCCGGTATCGTCGATAACCCTGAACTGGCCTCCTCCACTGCACCGTTCGGGCTGGTCTTTGCCAAGATGTTCACCCCTCTGGTCGGCGACATTGTGATGGCCGCGATGGTGCTGGCGTGCATCGGTTCGCTGCTGGGCTGGCAATTCACTATCGCTCAGGTCTACAAAAGCTCCGCGGACACCGGTTATTTCCTGTCGATCTTTGCCAAGTCCAACAAGGCCGGAACACCCATTGCCGGCATGCTAGTGCTGCTGGCAGTGCAGACGGCGCTGGCTTTTCTCACCATCAGCCCTGACCTGAGCAAGCAGTTCGACACACTCGTCAACCTCGCGGTGGTCACCAACCTGGTGCCCTATATCCTCTCCATGGCCGCGTTGATGACCATTCAAAAGGTATCCAACGTTCCGGCGGGCACGGCGCTGATAACCAACATCATTGCGTGGGTGGCGGCGGCTTACAGCTACCTGGCGCTGTACAGTTCGGGCGCGCAGGCACTGATGCTCGGCGGCGTGGCGACCATCTTCGGATACACGCTGTTTGGCTTCGTCAACAACCGCCTGATCCGCCTCGAAGCGCTCAATAACAGCGTACCGACACAGACCGTCAGCGCTCAGCACATCACGGGCAAGCCGGTGCCGGTCAATAACTTGCAAGCAGTCAGAGTGGAGGCTTAATCATGACGGAACATAGACATTCGCTCGGAATGCTCACGCTGTTGGTCAGCAGCCCACCGGACAAACGCACCGTCTTTGGTCGCGCCCTGCACCAGTTGATCAACGATGTGGAAGAACGCGCCGTCAGGGTGCTGGCGTCGGAAACCTTGAGCGACGCCACGTCGATCCTGTGTTCGGACCCGGCCATTCAATGCGTGCTGCTCAGCTGGGAAATGGATAAAAGCGAAGGCCACGAGGAATGCATCAAATTGCTGGTCAGCCTGCGTGAGCGCAACACGCGGGTGCCGGTTTTCTTGATTAGCGACCGCAGCACCGCGTCGAGCATTCCATTGGTGGTCATGCAGCACGCCGACGACTTCATCTGGTTGCCCGAGGACACCAGCCGCTTCCTCAGCGGACGCATCCTGGCGGCCATCGAACGTTATCGCCAAGCAGCACTCCCTCCCATGTTCGGTGCGCTGGTGAAGTTTGCCCGGACTTATGAATACTCGTGGCACACCCCCGGCCATGCCGGCGGCACAGCGTTTCTAAAGAGTACGGCGGGGCGCGCCTTCTACGAGTTTTTTGGCGAGAACCTGCTGCGTTCCGACCTGTCGATTTCGGTCGGTGAACTCGGTTCGCTGCTCGATCACAGCGGCCCCATCGGCCAGGGCGAGCGTTACGCCGCCAAAGTGTTCGGGGCCCACCGCACCTACTACGTCACCAACGGCTCGTCGATGTCCAACCGCGTCATCCTCATGGCCAGCGTCACGCGCAATCAGATCGCCCTGTGCGACCGCAACTGCCACAAGTCCGCCGAGCATGCGATGACCCTGTCCGGTGCGATTCCGACCTATCTGGTGCCGACCCGCAACCGCTACGGCATCATCGGCCCGATCCTGCCGCAAACCCTGAGCGCCGAAGGCGTAAAAGCCGCTATCGCCAGCAACCCGCTGGTCAAGCAAGGCATCGACCCGACACCGATCCACGCCATCATCACCAACTCCACCTACGACGGCCTGACTTACAACGTCACCCGCGTGGAAGAGTTGCTGGGGCAAAGCGTCGATCGTCTGCATTTCGATGAAGCCTGGTACGGTTATGCGCGTTTCAACCCGCTGTATCGCGAGCGCCACGCCATGCACGGCAGCCCGGACGATCACGACGACTCGAAGCCAACCGTGTTCGCCACCCAATCGACCCACAAGTTGCTGGCCGCCCTCTCCCAGGCCTCGATGATTCACGTGCGTAACGGCCGCAACCCGATCGAACACGGGCGCTTCAACGAGTCGTACATGATGCACGCCTCGACTTCGCCCAACTACGCGATCATGGCTTCGTGCGACGTCAGCTCGGCGATGATGGAAGCGCCCAGCGGGCAAATCCTCACCACCGAATCGATCGAAGAAGCCATCAGTTTCCGCCAGGTCGTCTCGCGCATGCACAACGAGATGCTGAGCAAGGATGACTGGTTCTTTACCTGCTGGCAGCCGCCGACCGTGCAGGTTGGCGCGGCCACAGTGCCGTTCCATGAAGTCGACCCGGTGCTGTTGAAAACCGAGCCGAACTGCTGGGTACTGCATCCCAACGCGGTATGGCACGGCTTCGGTGACATCGAAGAAGGCTACTGCATGCTCGACCCGATCAAGGTCTCGGTGCTCAGCCCCGGCATGGGCGACGACGGCAACCTGCTCGACTCGGGCATCCCGGCCTGTGTGCTCACAGCCTACCTGGGACGTCAGGGCATCGTGGTCGAGAAAACCACCGACTTCACCATCCTTTTCCTGTTCTCCATCGGCATCACCAAAGGCAAATGGGGCACCTTGCTCAATGCCCTGCTCGACTTCAAACGTGACTATGACGACAACGTCGAACTGGAACTGTGCCTGCCGGACCTGCTGGCCGCCAACCAGACTCGTTACGCCGGCATGGGCCTCAAGGACCTGGCCGACGAAATCTTCGCCGCCATGAAGAAACACAAAACCACCGCCAACATGGCCCAGGCGTTCGGCACTCTGCCGCAAGCCGAATTCAGCCCGGTGGAGGCCTACGAAAAACTGGTCAGAAACGACATCGAACGGGTGACACTCGAAGAAGCGGCCGGGCGCATCGCCGCGACCGGGATCGTGCCCTACCCTCCCGGCATTCCACTGTTGATGCCTGGCGAAAACGCCGGGCCTGCGGACGGGCCGTTGCTGGCCTATCTCAAGGCACTGGAAGCCTTCGACAAATCCTTCCCGGGTTTCACCCATGACACCCATGGGATCGAAAGTGAGGGCGGAGTTTATCGCTTGCTGGTGTTGAAATGAGCTAGCACCTGTAGGTGCTGCGAAGTAAAAAACGGGCGCCCTAAGGGCGCCCGTTTTATGTGTATTCTCCTGAACGATAAACCCGTCGGGTTCAAACCCTCACATTGCGTCCCGGCAACGATGATCGCTGGCTGGTTTCCCAATCCTGGACTAGCCCGACGGGCGCATCGGACGCTGGCGGACGACCGCGCCAAACAGCTGTTCGGCGCCGATTACGCCAACTTCCAGCCGCACTCTGGCAGCCAGGCCAACGCTGCGGTCTATCTGGCGTTGCTGCAAGCCGGCGACACCGTTCTGGGCATGAGCCTGGCCCACGGCGGTCACCTGACCCACGGCGCCAAAGTGTTCGTCTGGTTCGCCGAACAAGGTACGCGGATGGGCTTCAAGAACGTTGCCTCCGGTCCTCTGGTGCGCTCGTCCTACCATGCGGACCAACAAGTTCAGCGGGCAACGAACACTGTGGATTCCCTCCTTACTGCTGGATTCGCCCCCCTTTGAAAGCCTCACGCCGTGCGTTGCGTTCGCGCACGCCGGTACAGCGCCATGCCGCCATGCTCCGAACCGGTGACCGTCACAGCCTTGATCAACGGATGATCGACCAAGGCTTCGCCGATTGTGTTGCCGCTGCCACGTACCATCGAGAAAACACCCTCTGGCAGTCCGTTCTCTTGCACCGCCTTGCGGATGATTCGCGCCTGAATTTCTGATGCGCCTGGATGAGCAACGCCCCGACCCCATTCCCGTATTCACCGAGATGACCAGCGTCAACCCCACGTTCATCCTGCCCTATGCGCTGGCCGCACGCGGAGCGCAAATCGGCGATGGCTTTGTCGAGCGCATGCTGGTCAATGTGGGGCAAGCCTGCCTCAGCAACGTCGGACAGCCGCTTCACCTCGTAGACGGCCAATAAAAGCCATCCTTGAAGCAGTCTTTGCCAACCCGCCCGGCGGCGCCCACTCGTTGAGCTGGACCGCCGGTCAAGTCCGCGGACTCAGCCCTTGGCCGCCATCGCGGTGACTTCCACGCGCATGCCTTCGACCGCCAGGGAGGCGACGCCAACGGCAGCCCGAACCGGCCAGGGTTTGGCGAAGAAGCGCTGGTAGACCTCGTTGAAGGCGGCGCGGTCGGCCATGTCGGTGAGGTAGATGGTCAGATGCAGGACCCGGTCCATGGAACTTCCGGCGTGCTCCAGAGCAACCTTGAGCGCCTGCAGCGTGCATTCGCTTTGCAGGGCGATGTCGCCCAATTCCAGACTGCCGTCGGCGCGGGTGGGGATCTGAGTGGAGACCAGTAGGCCGCCGAAACCGGCGACATCCGAGGAGATGGATTGCGGATCGGGGTCGGGGAGAAAGGTGAGATCGTGGTTTGCCATGGGTGTCTCTTGCTTGAGGGGGTAAAGGGGCCGTCGAGTATATAGCGGCTGGAAAACTCAGTGTGGAACGCCCAGTTTGGCAAGGCCCTGCTGACAGAAAAAACTACAATCCAGGGAAAGGTCATTCCAGCAGCGAGACCAGGCGCGGCTCAATTGAGGTCTCAAACACCTCAAGCAGAGCCAGCGTCACCGGCAGCTTGAAGCGCCGGCGTCCCGCGCTGCCGGGATTGAGGTAGAGCTGTTCGCCGCGCCATTCTATGCGGGGCTTGTGCGAATGGCCGGTGATCACCAGCTTTATGCCTGCATCAAGCACGGCTGGGACATCGGCACTGTCATGTACCAGCAAGGTTTGCCATCCGTTCAGGTCGAAACATAAGCAGTCGGCGAGATTTGCTGCCCAAGGGGCGTCCAGATCATTGTTCCCGCGGACCACGTGCAGCGGGGCTATTGACGCCAGTTGATCGAGGATTTCGGGATTGCCGATGTCGCCCGCATGAATAATCCGTTCACAACCCTGCAGTGCAGCAAGGGCTTCGGCGCGGAGCAAGCCATGGGTATCGGAAATCACGCCCACTTTCATACAACGCTCCAGACCCGGTTCACGCATCGGCACCTACTCCTCAAAGCGACTCGTGGCGTCACGGTCGCGCTCGTATCGTCTCGTGAGTGGAAACGGCGGTAACCAGGACTCGCGACGCACAATCCAGCTTTCGTAGGTTGGCATCAGTTGGTCAGGGGCATCCAGGGACCCCAGGTTCACTTCGATTTCGTCGTCGGTGCGCGCAAAAACGGACGAGCCGCAGCGGGGACAGAAAAACCGCCCGGCGTAGTCGCGTGTTTCGCCTTCGATCGTCACCGCACGCTGAGGGAATATCGCGGAAGCGTGAAAAAGCGCCCCATGATGCTTGCGGCAGTCGAGACAGTGACAAAGGCCGACCCTATAAGGGAGTCCCGACGCCTCAATTCGGACGTTGCCGCACAGGCAACCACCCGTGAATCGCTCCATGCTGCGTATCCTCTAAAATCAAGCGGTCGGAATGTGATCCCCCCGACTCAAGGCGCATTGACCACGACATAAGTCACATCGCTGCCCTGATACTGCGGTTGATACCAGGTTGAACCGCACTGCATGTAAGCCGTGTTGTACTGGATGACTTGCACGCAACTGGGGGGCAATTGCGCTGGCGTGAAGATGGACCCGACCACTGCGGCTGTCACCGCGACCGTTGCGGTGACGGCCGCCGCCGCGGCGATCGGATGGTAGTGATCGTCGTAGCCATAGCGACCATTCCCGTCTACGTCGATGTCCACGTCGCGACTGTTGTCGATGTTGACGTTACGGCTGCTGTTGTTGACGTTGGTTCGGTTGCCGACCGTGTTTCCGTCATTGACCCGATTGCCCGCGTTGACGTTGGTAGCGCGTTGCGCGGTATTGCCGGTGTTGACGCGCTGAGCCCTTTGGGCCGAGGGCGGCGGCGCACGATTGACCGATGCCCTGGCGTGCCCTTGGGCGCGCTGGGGTCGGGCATCCACATAAGTGACCAGGCTCAGCGTCAGTACCGAGGTGGTTACGAGCGATAACAACAGGCTCCACGACATCGTCCTGCTCATGTCATTCCCCTCCCTGATCACGGGCTTTCTTCAAAGGAATCGCCACATCGCCCTTACCCGGGGCAAAGGTGAAGATCGAGTCCTTGATGCCCGGCTTCAGGTTCCAGCGATACACCGCGCTGTATTCCGGAAAACCCGGTTCATCGGTGGTAGTGATCACCAGTTTGCACGGCAACGGCTTGTCGGATCGGGTGATCCACAACTGCCAGTCAACGCCCTCCTGCCGAAATGCCAGGTGATCACACAGTTGCCCCTTGATCGTCGACGGGCCGACGTACAGCGCCTCTTTCAGCGCATCGATCTGTGCCTGATCGCTGCCAAACAGAAACAGGTCCTCCATGGGCACCTGAATCCCGTAATGGTTTTCTATCAAGTGCAGCGTATCGGAGACTTCAGGCGGCGCATCCACGGTGGTGTAGTACTTGAGAAACGGTGAATACTGGGTCAGCTTCTTGCCGTTGTAGAAGAACTCTCGCGTTCGAACATCGCCTTCCGTCTTGGCATACATCCGATCGTGACCCACCACTTTCAAGACAGTAGAGGCTTCGGTCTTGATCTTCTGGCCGGACTCCAGAACGGTATCCCGGGACACTTCGGCGTCGACCTGAAACGTCGGCAGACTGCGTAGGTAGTTGCCCATATCGATGAGTTTATCGACGACTTGCGGGTTAATCGTCGGGGTGGCGTCCGGTGTTGACGGATCGTCGGCGCGAGCGCCCGGGGCCAGTGCAAGGGTGAACAACAGGCAGAAAGCACTCGCGTTGACTTTCATTGATCCCGCTCCTGGGCCTGTGCACGACTCTTAAGCCTAGACCCGGCGTGTCTCGTTCGCCAGAAGGGCAAAAACCCTATGGGCAAACCGGATTGGAGCACTCTATGATTGAACCCCATGACCACCACGCCTCCGATCCGCCAACCCTGCCCGCCCGGCGCCTGCGACTGCGGGCGTGACCCGCTGCTGGAAACACTGGGGGCGGACGTGCGTATCCTGTTTCTGACCCGTTCGGAAGAAAAGCGCCTGGTTGAACGCCTGGAAAACCTCCAGAGCCTGAGTGACCTTGAGCGTGTGCAACGGCGGATGTATGAGCAGTTGGGCATCCGCGTGGATATCGTTCCCAGTTTCAACGAAGTACGCACCATGCGTGGTATCGGTATTAACCTCAGTGAACAACCGGGGCTATGCCGCAAAACCCGTCAGTCGATCCCGGCCGCGATTCGTCGCTCACTGGAGAAACGCCCGGAGATTGCCTACGAGCTGCTCAACGCCAACGACCTGTTGCGCGATGCGTGAAATCAGCCCCCATGAACCTCGTCCTCGAAGCACCTGCAAAATTCGTTGCCATGCAACGAAACAGGATCAGCGGTCATACGCAGAGTCTGGCCTGCTGCTATGCCTTCTCATGGGCGCAATGCTTTCAAGCCAGTCAAGGATGAAGCTGGACACTCAAGCGTGACCGTGGTCCCGGCACCCGCCAGGTGCGCGAAGAGCAACAGGTGCCAATCCGTAGCAGGAGGTGGCAAAGGTTATTCATAGTCAATTGGTCTATCAGTTCGGCAAATCGTAACAGCGCGATCGAGCGTTTCCTCAAGACTGGGGGTGCTCCACCCGCTGGCGTCAAGATGCTGGGACGCTGGCACGCCGTCGGTGGTGCAGCCGGTTTTGGCGTGGCAGAGGCCAGTGATCCGGAAGCCATTCAGAAGTGGGTGCTGGAATGGAGCGACCTCATGACCATGGAGGTCCAGGCGGCACTGACCGATGAACAGATAGCGCCGCTGCTGGCGGGCGCTGTCCGCAAGCAATAGTCGTTGGGGCGGCGAGCCGGGCTCGCCGCCTCATGCCCTCCCCGCACGAACTTTTACTGAGCCCATGGGCGAATTCTGGCGCATTGCGGCCGGCCACCTATGCTCTGAACGAGGTCACCGACATAAATCCATGGAGCACACACCACAATGAACCTGTCCCGAAAACTGTTTATTGGCGCTGCGCTGGCCAGCCTGCTGCTCGGCGGTTGCACCTCGAAAGTCACCGAGCGTGAGCAGTATTCCGGTTTCCTTTCCAACTACAACAACCTGCAGCAGGTCACCACCACCAGCGGCGAAACAGCCATGCGCTGGGTGAGCCCGTCCTGGAATCCAGAAGCCTACAACACCGTAGCCTTCAACAAGCTGGAACTCTACCCGGCGCCCAAGCCCACTGAGCGGGTTAACCAGCAAACCCTGGACGAGTTGCAGAGCTACATGACCAGCAAGGCCAAAGGCGTGCTGGGCCAGAAATATCGGGTGGTGACGAGCGAAAAATCAGCGCCGGCCGGTTCTAAGACATTGATCATGCGCGCGGCGATCACCGGGGTGAGTGCCGAAACCGAAGGCATGAAGTGGTATGAAGTGGTGCCGATTGCCGCCGTCGTGGGGGGTGTTTCCGCTGCCAGTGGTCATCGCGATCAGGACACCACACTGTTCATCGAAGCTGAGCTTGTCGACGCCAGCAACAACCAGACCGTGGCCAAAGTGGTGCGCAAAGTCTTCGGCACCACACTGGAAAACGCCAGCCAGAAGATCACCACCAAGGATTTCAAAGTGGCGATCGACAAGCTGACCAGTGACTTACAGGCATTTATCAAATAGTCCGATTGCTTTTTGTAGGAGCACGGCTTGCCGGCGATGGCGTTCTCAAGGGCGCTATCGCCGGCAAGCCGTGCTCCTACAAGGGTGTGCAGGCTATTTTTTCATCCCTACCCGCCGCCGCATCTCGGCGGTGATCGACTGCCGGGTTTTCTTCAGGTCCTTCCAAGGCTCATCACCGACCTCGGCCAGGCGTTCATGCACCGTGTGCACGTTCCACTGATTGCCACCCTTGAGCTCGCCTACCTCCTCGCGAAAGATCGGCACCGACACCGGCAGCCCTTCTCGGGTGCGCACGGCGTAGGCGCAGATGGTCGTCGCGCCGAGACCGTTGCGCAGGTAATCGATGAAGATCCGCCCTACCCGGTTCTTCGGGCCCGACACGGCGGAAAAACGCTCCGGCAGCAACTTGGCCATGTGGCTGACAATCGCATGGCTGAAGTCTTTCACCTCATCCCAGCCCAGCTTGCGGGTCAGTGGCACCACCAGGTGAATCCCTTTGCCGCCGCTGGTCTTGAGGAACGCCTTGAGCCCCAGTTCATCGAGTACCGAGAGGGTCAGTTGAGTCGCCTCGACCATGCTTTTCCAGGGCAGCGCCGGGTCCGGGTCGAGGTCGAGGACGAAGCGGTCGGGTTTGTCGAGGTTGTCCGAGGTGGCGTTCCAGGTGTGCAGTTCAACGGTGCTCATCTGCACGGCGCCGATCAGGGCTTCGGCGTTGTTGATGATCATCACCGGTTGGCCGGTGAGTGCCTTGTCCAGCGCGGTGATCCCCGGAATGGCCAGGCGCTCGGCGTTCTTCTGGAAAAACAGTTCTCCGGCAATGCCGTCCGGGGCGCGCACCAGCGCCACGGGTCGGTCCTTGAGCTCGGGCAAAATCCATTCGGCGACGCTGGCGTAGTACTCGGCCAGTTGCACTTTGGTGGTGCCGCTGCTGGCGTCGATCACCCGATCCGGGTGAGTGATGCGGACCTTGCCCTCGCCCAGGCCGATTTGTGAGGGCGCGGGCGCGGCTTTCTTTTTGGCAGGGGTGGAAGGTTTTTCGACAGTGGTTTTTTTCGCGGCTGAAGTCTTCACGGCTTTCGGACGCTCCTCGGTAATGTCTTCGGCAGGTTTGTCGTCACGCAGGCCATGGAACACCGCATGACGGACTGAACCTTCCTTGGTCATTTCGGCATAGGCGACCTCAGCCAGCAGCGTGGGCTTGAGCCAGTGCACACCCTTGGCGTCAAAACCGCTCGGCGGATTGACCACCGAAATCTTTTTGCTTTGCAACGGTTTGAGTTGCCCGTAGATGCGCTTGAGCGTCGTCTCGTTGAATCCGGTGCCGACCTTGCCCGCGTAACGCAACTCACCGCTGTCGCGGTCATGCAACCCCAGCAGCAAGGCACCGAAGGCATTGCGCGAGCCTTTCGGGTCGGTGAAACCGACGACCACAAATTCCTGCCGATGCTTGCACTTGAGCTTGATCCAGTCGCTGCTGCGCCGCGACACGTAAGGCGAGCCCAGACGCTTGCCGATCAGCCCTTCCATCTGCATTTGGCAGGCGCTGTTGAGCAAGGCTTCCGGTTCTTCGCTAAAGGCATCGGAGAAGCGCAGCAGCGGGTCTTGATTGGGGTTGAGCACGGTCGACAGCGCCACCCTTCGCTCCTCGACAGGCACCTCGCGCAGGTCCACGCCGTTGAGGTAAGGCATGTCGAACAGGTAGTAGACGATGTTGCCGCTGCGGCCCGAGTCGAAGGCGTTTTGCAAGGCCTGAAAGTCCGGCACACCTTGCTCGTCGGCGACCACCATTTCACCGTCGAGCCAGGCGGATTCGAGGCGTAGCGCCGCCAACGCCTCGGCTTGTCTGGGCAGTTTGTGGGTCCAGTCGTGGCCGTTGCGGGTGAACAGTTTGACCTCGTCGTGGTCGATGCGCGCCATGATCCGATAGCCATCGAACTTGATCTCATAGCTCCACTCGCCGCCCGGTGCCTTTTCGACCAACGTCGCTAGTTCCGGTTTGAGCAGCTCCGGCATTTTGGCTTTGCGGGCACCCGTCAATGGCGCCGACTTTTCCTTGCGCGCCGGGGTGGCGGGTTTTTTGACGGGTTTGGGTTTGGCAGCGGTCTTCGGCTTTTCGGCCACGATGGTCCGGTCACTGAGCACGCTATCGGGTTCGGCGGCAACCACGTCGTAATCGCTCTCGGGTTTCGCCGCGCCGTCCTGATGCTTGATCAGAAACCATTGCTCCTGCTTGCCCGGCATGTGCGTGCGCACCAGGTTCCACAGGCCGCCGAGCTTCTCGCCTTTCAGCTCGAATTTAAGCTTGCCCTTGGCGTACGCCTTGGCCGGATCGTCCTGAGGAATCCACACCCCCCGGTCCCAGACAATCACCTCGCCGGCGCCGTAATGCCCTTCGGGAATACTGCCCTCGAAGGTGGCGTAATCAATCGGATGGTCCTCGACGTGGACCGCCAGGCGCTTGACCTTGGGGTCCAGTGATGGGCCTTTGGGCACCGCCCAGCTTTTCAGTGCGCCATCGAGTTCCAGGCGAAAGTCGTAATGCAGGCGCGAGGCGTCGTGCTTCTGGATGCAGAACTGCAAGGCATGGTCTTTCGCGTTTTTTTTGCCCGAACGTTTACCGGCGGCCGGTTCAGAGGTCGCCGAGAAATCGCGCATGCGATTGTAATCGTCCAGGCTCCTGCTCATGGCGCACCGGCTGACGTAACGCTGCCCCCGATGCCTGGGCCGATACGCGTGACAATCAGGGCGACGACGGCAATGCGTTCCACCCGCTGATAGCCAGGGGTCAACAGTTCTTCACCGAACACATCGGGGTCGAGTTCGTGGTAGGTCCAGCCGAACATCGGCGATTCCAGACGCGGCGCCACCGCATCCAGAAACGGGTCGCGGCCATCGATCATCGCCACGCCGGTGTACAGCACCAGGGACCCACCGGGGGCCAACCGATACAAGGCTTGCTCGACAATGCGCAACGACAATTGCGCGCCAAGCGCGCCGCCGCCATGCCGGTAAGCACGCTCGGCCGGGTCGGCCATGTAAGGCGGATTGGCGACGATCAAGTCGAAGTGGCCGTCGACGTCCTGCAGCACATCGCTGGCCTCGATGCTGACGTTAGCCACCTCGGCGAGCGCGGTATTGACTGCCGTCATGCGTAACGCCAAAGGGTTGATGTCGACGGCCAGCACTTCGGCCTCACGGCGGGCGCGGGCAATCACAATCGCTCCGACGCCAGCGCCGCAACCAATGTCCACGGCGCGCCTGATCGGCGCGAAGCTCTGTTGCAGATGAGCGTGAATCAGTTGTGCAAAACGATAAGTGTCGGGACCGAAGAACACCGCGTCAGCGGCATCAGTGGGGTAACCCGAATGCACGAACAACAGGTCATCGAGGCTTGACCAGCGCACACGACTTTTCAGTCGACCATTGCATTCCTCGAGGACGCCTGCCTGTTGCAACTGCCGCTGCTCATCCACCGACAACAGACCGGGCTCAAACGGCCGCGACCAACCAAATACTTCGCGCAGGGTCCGGGCGCTTTGTCCGAAGACACGGTCGTTGACCCGCTGATGGGTCAGCGGCGTTGGTGTGATGAAACGATAACCGTCGGCCTGCAAGCGGCGCCCCAGTTGCAGTAAGGCCAGATCGGCGGCGCTAAGGTGTTCTTCCTGATTCATGAAAGGCTCCCTATCGAAAACCGGATTTGAGTTCGATGAACCGTCGCGTGGCCATCAGGCCAGCGGGGTGGGCGTGCCGATGGGCGGACAACCACGGAATCAAGACCTGCATTTGCTCGTCGGCGGCAAGCCCTTTAAGTGTAGCGTGCAGGCTTTGGACATCCGGGTCATTGACGGACACTGGCGGTTCGGTCGCGGCACTGCTACCGCGTCGAACCGCGGCCGGCGCTCGCACAGGTCGCCAGTCCCCGGCAATCCAGTCGTGCAGCAGTTGTTTTTCGTAGGGGCTGAACACCCCGAACATGGCCGCGCCGTCGCCATCGACCAATTGCCAGAAACGGCTGGCTTGCGGGTCCTGGTGACGCTTGATCCAGCCCTTGTTTTCCAGGGCGCTGAGGAAGCCTGGCAACTGCTCCGGCGACGACAGCCATTGATTGACGGTCTTGCCTTCAAACCGGCAGTAGTCGGAATGCATGTGCTGACCAAACGGGCGCTTGCGTTCAAGCATGTTCAGCAACTCGCCGTACAGGGCGAACGACTCGATGATCGCGCGACTGCCCTGCCCCAGATCGTTGAGCCGATAACCCAACGCAACCCTGCGCAGAAAGTCTTCACGGTCGCCTTCCACCGGCAACAATTGCAGCACCGATTGCACGGCCTTTTGCGCGTGGCCGGTGCTGGCATTGTCGATGGTCACGTGCAGGGTGAAGTAATACGGATCGATGCCCAGCTCGCTGAGTTCATAGGCGCTGATCAGCAAGTGCAGCGGCAGTTGTTCATAACCGAGGTTGTAGCCGATCACTTCCGGCAAAAAATCGTCGCTGCAATAACCCAGCGCCAATTGCACCGCGCCTTGCAGGTAACGCTGGTCCGGGATGAACGTGTTGTCCAGCAAGCCATGTTCGGCGAGTAGCTTGCGGTAAATCACCACATGATTTTGCGCCGGATTGCCGTCGCCCAATTCTTCCAGATAGGTGCAAATCAGCCCTTCGAAACGCGGGTCATGCCAGTGTCGCAGCAGCCCATACAGCCACGCGCCGTCCACCAGTTTGGTCGGGGCAACGGCTTGCAGGAAAAACAACGCGTGCGCCTTGTTAGTGAAGAACTGCCGTGGCCCGCCGTCCTTGCGCTGTTGCAGGTAGTCGGCGTATTGGCGTGCCACGTCGGTGCAGTGCTGTTCGACAAAGGTTGGCAGTGCCGACAGGTCTCGCGGCATGTCCTCATGCAGGTCCGTTGCTTGCGCAAGTTGAGCCTTGAGGAAGGTTTTGCCGAGTGCGCGCTGGTGTTCGATATCGTCGCTCAGCAATAACTGTTCGTAGATAGGTTTTATGCTGCCGACGGTCAGGATCGCGCGTTCGTGAGCCGGCGGGGATTCAAGTCGTGTCAGGGCAGTCATGGGGTCTTCTCTCGGTCTGAGGCCAGTGGCAGGACGCTGAATCAGCACGTCTCTACATCAGCAGAGCGACACCCCCGGAAGAAAATTCCATCGGCGTTGAAATCCCCCGGACAGACGGGCAAGTGGCGCGGCACCTGGCGCCAGATCAAGTGAATATACTCAGCGAGTGTGGACACACCCTCCGGAGAGCAATCATGCGAACGGTTCATGTCATCGAGCCCGAAAAAACCCCCGACCCGGTCAATGTCGTGGGTGAGGCCATCACCATTCTCGCGGGCGGGGATCTGAGCAAACCTTTTGAAATGCATATCCAGGAAGGCGTGCAAGGCGGCGGGCCACCCCCGCACTTTCATCCTTGGGACGAAGCGTTCTACGTCATTGACGGGCAGGTGGAAGTGACGGTTGCGGGCAAATCCACCACCGTTTCGCCTGGGGGATATGTGCATATTCCTGGTGGGACTGTTCATGCCTACAAGAACATCAGCGCGACGGCGAAGATGATCGGTGTGGTGTCTGATCCGCTCGGCGGTCAGTTCTTTGCCGCGGTGGATCAGCTCAAAGTGCCGCAGGATTTGCCGCGGATACTGGCAATCGCCGAGAGCTTCGGCGTTACGTTTCTGGTGCCGAAAAACGCCTGAAACCCGGTAGAGGCCAGGCTGTTTTTGCATGGAACGATCATCAGGCCATGCCACCTTTGGCCTGTTGTTCCAGATGCACTTGCAGCTCCGGATCGATGTTCAGCGCCGCAGCCAGTTCATCCAGATAGCTACGTTCGGCGTCTTGCTGATCGTCCACCAGCATCACACTGGCCATGTACATCTCCGCCGCCATTCCGGAATCCGTGGCCGACTGCGCCACATCGGCGGCGTCCAGGGGCCGTGCGACTTCGTCATCCAGCCATTGCTGGAGCTCTGGGTCATCCGTGTGGCGGCCGATTTCGGTGCTGATCATCTGCTTCTCGGCGTCATCAATCCGGCCATCGGCCTTCGCCGCCGCAATCAATGCACGAAGGATCGCATGGCTGTGGTCCTCGACTTCCGGGCCGGACAACAGGTCGACAGTGCGCGGTGCCTGTTGCGGCGCCGAGGCCTGGCTCCGTTGCCAGGCTTGATAGGCCTGGAATGCCATCATTCCGAGCGAAGCCAGTGCCGCGTAGTTAGTGCCGCCACCCGAACGGGTCTGGGGCGAACCGCCCATGGTTGAGCCACCGCCCTGCAGACCACCGAGCAAACCACCCAGGCCACCGCCCCCGGCGCTTGAACCGGCACCACCGCCCAACAGGCCACCGAGCAATCCGCCGAGACCGCCGAGGCCGCCTTGGGCCGACGCACCACCGCCACCCTGTTGCGACATTGAGCCTTGGCCGGCCCTTAGTAACTTTTCGAGCAAATCGCTGGTGTTCATGACGATGTCCTCATCGGTTGGAGTGATCCAGTCAGGCAACGATAGTCCTCGCCGGCAAATGCGCCACCACCGTTTGGCTGACGTGAACCCCTTATCGCCCTTGACCCTGATGACCATCGGCTGCAAGTGTTCTACCCTCGCTAACCCGATGCCCACCGGATCAACGAACACATGGACCGCCAAGCGTACGAGGACGAAGGCTGTCGTCGCGGTTGCCGCTCGGCGGTGCTCTATGCCCTCAGTTTCCTGTTCATGAGCAAGGCGCTGTGAATGAGCCTGTCTGGACCCGATCAATCCGTCGATCACTGCGCTTGAGTAAAGCGTATCGCCCTGCGCCGATGTTTCATTTAATACCCCCGGATTTATCCGCGGTATTTTTTTGCGGCCCAGCTAAGATTTACAGATGGTGAACCTTATCCCCGGATATCCGGTCGATACATGCAACCTGACTTGGTTTGCCGACACCCCCAATTGAAGGGGTGATAACAGGCTTGCTTCACTTTCTGGAGAACGCCCCCGTGATATCGACCCTACACATCGCCAGGCTCAAAGCATGGGGTGCCCATGGTTTTACCGCCACCGGCGTGGTCACTGCCTTCCTCGCGACCCTCGCCCTGCTGGAAAACCAGGCCACAAACTGCCTGCTGTGGCTGGGCGTCGCCCTGATCGTCGATGGGCTGGATGGCGCGTTGGCACGCAAGGTCAATGTCCAGTCGGTACTGCCAAGTTTCGATGGCTCGATCCTCGATCTGGTCATCGACTACCTGACGTACGTGTTTATCCCCGCGCTGTTCATTTATCGTTACATCCCCTTGCCGGACTACACGCTGCTGCTGTCCGTGTCGCTGATTCTGGTCTCGTCGCTGTTTTGCTTCTGCAACGTCAACATGAAGAGCAAGGACAACTACTTCCAGGGCTTCCCCGCCGCCTGGAACGTGGTCGCCCTGTGCCTGTACATCATCGCCCCGTCGCCGTGGATCACTTTTCTCACCATCATCGGCCTGGCGCTGTTGACCGTGACCCGGATGAAGTTCCTCCACCCGTTCCGCGTGCGCAAGTTCATGCCGATCAATATCGCGGTGACGGCCATCTGGCTGCTGTGCAGCTTGTCGCTGGTGGTCAACCATCCGGTGATCAACCCGCTGGTGATGGGGCTTTGGCTGCTGATGTCGGCTTACTTCCTGGGGATCTGCATCTGGCGCACGGCGCTGGAGTGGTTCGACAACTCGCGGGGGTAAAGGACTGTAGAGCGTGGCCGACTTCTCCCGCGCACTGCAGAAGTAGGCCATACAGGCTTGAGGGGAACACTTCGACCATGCCCATCCATATCGTGCGCCTCGGTTCACCGCGTGCTGCCAATGAAGGCCTGCGCCTGGGCACGGTACGTCGCCCGCCGCGTGGTGTGCCGAAAGCCGAGTTTGCCAGTCGGGATTTTTATGACGTGTGGCAGCCGCTGTTGTCTCCCAGTGCAGAGTTGGTCGCAGAAGCCAAAGCCGCGGAAGACGCCAAGGCGTGGGAAGCCTTCAAGCGCAAGTTCAAGACTGAAATGAACCACCCGGCGCCCAGCCAATTGCTCGATTTGTTGGCGGCGCTGTCCCATCAAACGTCACTGGCCATTGGCTGTTATTGCGAAGATGAAGCGCATTGCCATCGGTCGGTATTGCGAGAGTTGTTAGAGGAGCGTGGTGCGCAGCTCAAATAGTCGCTCAAGATCGAGCTAACGGATTTCGGTAAGGACACAAGGATTGGGGTCTTCAAATGAATAACCAGATTCGACTCGCCACCCCTGACGATTCGACCACTTCATGACAATTGAAGACGAGGACGCCGTCAACGCCATGCGCATGCTGGCGCGGGGCAGTGATCGGGACGTTCCGCTGGTGGCCGGTGAATCGGCGGTGGCCGGGCTCGCGGGGTTGATCCAGTTGCTCAAGTCGCCCCACCTGGCCGCTGAAGTGGGCATTGATGAGTGCTCACGGATTCTGCTCATCAGCACCGAAGGCGCCACCGCTCCTGCCGTTTACAGCGAACTGGTGGGAGAGACGGTTCAATCGGTTCTGCAACGCCAGCAACTCTGGCTGCAACGAAAATAAGGTGTGGCTGGAGGTTATCAACTTGTCAGTAGAATGGGCTGCCATTCAAAACAGGTAGGAGTCGATCGATGCGCATCGCCTTGCTGTCTGACATCCATTTGTCCGTCAACGCGTTACCTTTTCCCGATGTGGATGCCGATATTGTCGTCCTCGCTGGAGACATCTCCCGACCGGCTACGGCCATCGAGTGGGCCAAATCGTGCCCTGTTCCGATCGTGTACGTGGCAGGGAATCACGAGTTTTATGGCAGCGACTTGATCGCTACCTACCGGCACCTGAACAGGTTGTCGGAAGGTACACAGATCCACGTATTGGAACGTTCGGAGTATCTCCACAACGGCGTGCGGTTTTTGGGTTGCACCCTGTGGTCTGACTATCGACTTTTCGATTCTGCAGAGGATCGGGCACAGGGTATTGATCTGGCTACGAAGCTCATGCGGGACTTCACCCACATAAAAATCTCGCCAGATTTTCCAGATCTGTTCAGCCCGGCAGTTTCCCAACTGATTTTTTTACAGACCGTCGCCTGGCTGGAAGACTGCTTCACCCGCGACAGAACCACTCCCACGGTGGTGGTTTCCCATTTTGCACCGACACGGTTGAGCATAAGCCCGCTGTTTGAGAATTCGCCGATTAACGCGAGTTTTGTTTCAGACCTCGAAGACCGGATCAAGCTATGGCAGCCGGCACTTTGGCTGCATGGCCATACCCATGGGAGCTTTGACTACCAGGTGGGCAAAACTCGCGTCATTTGCAACGCCCGGGGCTATGCAAAAAATGGCATTAATGAAAATCCGGATTTTAATGGCTCATACGTGATTGACCTGGATATCTGAGGCAACACGGCCCTGCCTCCCGGAAGCTGGGTCCAGAAAACCGAGCAAGGCCTGCCGGGTGTCATGCCAGGCCGCCGGATGTTCCATATCGAGGAAGTGCCCGGCGTTCTTGATTGTATGGAACCGGGACTGAGTCGCATGATCGGCGAACAGCCGGGCGTCTTCGACCGAGGTGTACTCATCCCACTCGCCGTTGACAAACAGCAGCGGTATTTCGATGGCAGCGGCACAGGCGACATAGCAATGGGTGTCTTGGGTCAGCACCTCATTGACGTGGAAATGCATCTGCCTGTACTCGTGCTCGGCCAGGCTGCTGACATGGCGGTCATTAAAGCGTTTGAACAGCGATGGCAGGTGCTTGCCGATCGTGCTGTTGATCAAGCGACCGACATTGAGGCGGTCGCAAGCCTGGAGATGGTTCAGGCCGCTCTCCAGGTAATCGCGCATCGGTGTATTGATACGCGCTGCGAATGAATTGATCACCGCCTTCTCGATTCGTCGCGGCCGCTGGGCAAGCGCCAGCAAGGTAGCCGCACCGCCCCAGGAAAAGGACAGCACATGGTGCGCACCAAAGTGTTCGATTAAATCCAGCAGTATCGCTGCCTCGTCTTCCTTTCGGATCGGTTGGCCGTGGAGGTTGTGTTGCTTCGACTGACCGGCGTAGGGCTGGTCGTAGAGAACTACATTGAATCGTGGCTGCAGGTAACGCACCGTTTGGGCAAAAGATGCGGTCGTTGCCAGTGAGCCGTTGACCAGAATGATTGTCTTGTCAGCGGCAGTGTTGAGATAGTGCTCGGTATAAACCTTGTACTTCCCGCAGATCTCGACGATGGCGGTTTTCGGCATCATGACATTTACTTCCTTGAACCCATTGGACTAAGCGCACAGCGTGAGGGATTCCCACAGGGCCCTATCGCAGACAGCAGAACACGTGGACCTGACAGCGAAGTGCCAGGCCAATACATTAATAACTCAGGGTGATTTTCAAGCGTCAACGCATAGGCCTCCTCGGGCTTAATCTGGCAACACGGACAAGCAACAACGGCGCGAGGGTGCTCGGATGGTTACCGTGACCGATTAGTCACTGACTGACCATGTGTTCAGAGTTAAGCAGGGATTTCCTCGTCTGCAAGAACGCAGACGAGTTATTGCGTCGAAGACGGCGTGATGGTCGAACGATGTCACCCAAGACGAGGCGACGCGCGAAAGCTCCGCGGGCGGCCCCCGAGTTATCGGTCCCGTCGAAATACTTGGCTATTGGCCCAGGCCTTGCCTTGGCATCTTTTGCAGTACCTGGCCATCTTTGCGGAATTTCGAGTGTTTATGCCTGATGCTTAGTAGACGACCGCTGCTGCTGATGCAGACCGCAAGCCTGGTGACGATCATGGAATTTATGCAGGACCTGAACAGGGTGTTGAGGTCAGCTACTGAAACGCTGAAAAAACGGGGCATCAACGACGCTTGTATTATTGCCGCTTCATACCCGAAAACGTTCACCTATTGCCGAGAAGGATCGTCAACGCTCTGGAAGTATCTGGCTTTGGATCTGGAACAACAGGCGGCGATCCTGAATCGCGAAAAGCGGCACCTGATTGGTTTGCGATATACGTACCGGGCATCTATTTGACGAGTCGCGTTTCCTTGGAAGGCCTGTATCCGAAGTACGAGCTATAGCACTTGCTGAAGTGGCTGGGCGATACAAAGCCACACGCAACCAACACGTCCACCTGGGACAGCTCCGTGTGCTGGAGCAGTCGACGCGCTTCGGTAATTCGCAGCTCCATGTAATACCGTTGCGGCGTTGTGCCCAGTTGCTCCTTGAACAATCGCTCGAGTTGTCGACGCGAACGGCCGGCGTAAACCGCCAACTGCTCCAACTCCAGAGGCTCTTCGAGGTTGGCATCCATCAGCTTCACCACCTCGCGTAATGGCGCACTCACGCAGACATTCTCAGTCGGTTTTATCCGCCGATAACGCGATTCCTCGAAAGCCAGGATGTCCTCGATACCCTCGACGAGGGCTTTGTCGTGCAGTCCTTTGATCCAGTCCAGCGCCATGTGGAATGCCCCCGAGGGACTGGAAGCCGTGAGCCGGTCTCGATCGATGACGTAGGGCTCACTGGTGACATGCGTCGCCTTGGAGATTTCCGCGAGTGCGGGTCGATGTTCGGGATGAATCGCGCAACGATATCCGTCAAGCAAGCCTGCCCTTCCCAGGAACCATGCGCCGTTCCACAACCCGGCCAGACTGACACCTTGGTCCGATGCAGCCCTCAATAGGGAGATGAGTTCATCCGTCGCTTTGAGTTCTGTCCTGTAACCGCCACAAATGACCAGGAGGTCCAGGTCCTGGATCTTTGAGCCATCGAAACGGGCATCTGGCCGAATGACCAAGCCCAGGTCACTGATGACTTCCTCATCGGTCAAGCCGAACGTTCGGGAAGAGAACAACCCGGGTCGTAGAAGATTCGCGGTGACAATCGTATCCAGTGCTTGCGTGAATGCGGGCAGCGAGAAATGCTCAAGCAACAGAAATCCTGCCCGAACCATTTGAGTTTTCTCGTTGGGGTTCTCATTCAGATAGCGGAGATTTTTCCCCTTCATGCCTCCGCTAAATTGGCGTCGCTCGATCAATGTTCGACCTACTCGGTTACGTAACCCAACCTGTCGTTGGGTGCGTTGATAAACCTCAATGCTAACTGTAGAAGTTTCAAAACCACTAGCGCCATTTTGCGATTGATCAGGCGAGCTGAAAGCCGTGACGTAGCTTTGTGTCACTCGCAAGCTGCGCCTATACGATGGCGGGATACCCATCGACACTATCGGGCCAACGGGTCAGAACCTCGAAGCCGTCATCAGTGACTGCGACCATATGCTCCCACTGAGCCGAGAGTGAGTGGTCCTTGGTGACCACGGTCCAGCCATCAGCCAGGGTTTTCACATGGCGTTTGCCAGCGTTCAACATGGGTTCAATGGTGAAGATCATGCCGGTTTTCAGTTTCAGGCCCTGGCCTGGGTAGCCGTAGTGAAGTATCTGCGGCTCATCGTGATAAATCTTGCCGATGCCGTGACCGCAGTATTCGCGCACGACGCTGCACCCGTCTCTTTCGGCCACCGTCTGAATGGCATGGCCAATGTCACCCAGGGTAGCGCCGGGGCGGACGACGCGAATACCGGCACACATCGCTTCATAGGTCGTCTTTGCCAGGCGTCGGGCATCCGGGCCGGGCTCACCCACGAAGTACATGCGGCTGGTGTCGCCGTACCAACCCTCCTTGATAACGGCAATGTCGATATTGACGATGTCGCCATCCTTTAGTGGCGTGGCCGAAGGAATGCCATGGCAGACCACCTGGTTGACCGATGTACACACGGTTTTCGGGAAACCGTGATAGCCGACATTGCCCGGAATCGCTTTCTGCACGTTGACAATGTAGTCGTGACAGAGCTGATCAAGTTCGTCGGTGGTGACCCCCGCTTTGACATGCGGAGCAATCATGGCCAGCACCTCGGCGGCCAGCGTGCCCGCAGCACGAGACATGGCTATTTCTGCCGGCGTATTGAGCGTGACATTGGCCTTCATTGCTTGGCTCCTGATGCTGCATCAACCTGCGCGCTTTGAGAAAAATCGGCGAGTTCGCACAGCTGTTTTACATCGAGGCCACCAGCCAGTTCGGCACGAATCAGCAAGCGGCAGATGTCGCTGTGGTCCAGGTTGGGATGTAACTCCACAAGCATCCCGATGCGCATCCAGTGCTCGGCTTGGGCGTTGATCGAGCGACTCAACGCATCGCTGGCGACGCGCAGATTCTCGTGCATGGCTTCTGAAATTTTTACGATACCCACTGTCAAATCCAATATGAAATGCATATGGAACGTATATTAGTCGGTAGTCGTGTGAAAATGCAATTTTACGATTTGTAGTCACGCCTGAAGCACGCGACAGCCTAAAAAGTCGCTGGGCGACTTGAAGTCCGACTTCAATAGCTGAGGGAATGAAGTGCTGAGCAATCATCGTTTGTACCCCTACTTGATGATGCTCAGAATTCGTGGCGCAGACGTTAGCCGTTGTTCTTCCAATTGATCGAGTCAGTACCTGCCAGAAAGAGCGCGATTCACCCTTCCACACCGCACCATTCGACTCAGGAGATAACAATGAATAAAACCATTTCTCGTCGTAGCGGAGGTCAAATATTGGTGGATGCCTTGCGCATCCATGGCGTCAAAAGAGCTTTTTGTGTTCCTGGAGAAAGCTACCTCGCGGTTCTCGATGCATTGCATGACGTGCAAGAAGAAATCGATCTGGTGGTGTGCCGCCAGGAAGGTGGGGCGGCCTATATGGCAGAAGCCTACGGCAAGCTCACTGGAGAGCCAGGCATCTGCTTCGTGACTCGAGGCCCGGGTGCAACGAACGCCTCGGTTGGCGTTCACACTGCGTTCCAGGATTCATCACCGATGATTCTGTTCATTGGTCAGGTCGCTCGCGATCAGCAGTATCGCGAAGCCTTTCAGGAAGTTGATTTTCGCCAGATGTTTGGCCCCTTGGCGAAATGGGTCGTGCAAATAGACGACACCCGCAGAATTCCCGAACTGATCAGCCAGGCGTTCCACCGAGCGGTCAATGGAAGGCCAGGGCCTGTAGTGGTCGCACTGCCGGAAGACATGCTGACTGAAATGGCGGAAGTCAGTGATGCCGGGCCTTTCAAACGCGTATTGATGACCCCGGCAGCCGAGCAAATGGCCGCCATGCAGCAACTGCTTGAGCGATCAGAGTGTCCATTGATGGTGCTGGGTGGCAGCGGTTGGGACACCGCGTCAGTGCACGACATCCGGCTTTTTGCTGAACAGCAAAACATCCCGGTTGCCGCCTCCTTTCGCTGCCAGGACCTGTTCGACAATCGACACCCGAACTATGTCGGCGATCTTGGTTTCGCCGCATCAGCGCAACTGTCCTCAGCGGTAAAAAACGCCGATCTGCTGCTGGTCGTGGGCTCCAGAATGGGTGAGGTTTCAACGGGCGGATATGCTGCCTTGGACATCCCGGTACCGCAGCAAACCTTGATCCATATTCACCAAGGCATCGAGGAACTGGGGCGGGTTTACCAACCTGCGTTAGCGATCAACAGCAGCATGTCGACCTTTGCCAAATCAGCCGCAAAGCTTCCAGCGGTGACCAGCCAAATAAAGAGTGAATGGACACGCACCCTCAACAAAAACTACCGCGAAAATCTGCAACACTCGCCCTCCCCAGGCGACGTCCAGATGGCCGAGATCTTTGAGTGGTTGAATCGCAGACTTCCGGATGACGCGATCCTGACCAATGGCGCTGGAAACTATGCCGTCTGGCTTCAACGTTTCTATCAGTTCCGCCAATACCGCACCCAGTTAGGCCCTACCAATGGCTCCATGGGCTACGGCGTTCCTGCTGCTGTGGCCGCCAAACTGACTTACCCGGACCGAGTGGTGGTTTCGTTTTCAGGAGATGGCTGCTTCTTGATGAACGGTCAGGAGATAGCGACGGCCGCGCAATATGGGGCCAATGTGATTTTCGTTGTGATCAACAACGGAATGTACGGAACCATCAGAATGCACCAGGAACGCAATTACCCTGGACGCGTGTCAGGCACTGAATTGCGCAACCCGGATTTCGCCGCACTGGCCCAAGCCTATGGACTGCATGGCGAGGTGGTAACAGCCACGTCCGACTTTGCGCCAGCGTTTGAACGCTGCCTTGAAATGTCCCGGCCATCGTTGATTGAGGTCAGAGTCGACCCTGAAGCATTGACCCCTCGACTTAGCCTGACTCAGATCAGAGAACAATCAAGCAACAAGTGAGCGGGAATTTCTTCTGTTTTGGGCGCCCGGTTCACGCTGTA
Source organism: Pseudomonas sp. PMCC200344 (assembly GCF_030053095.1). Lineage (NCBI taxonomy): Bacteria > Pseudomonadati > Pseudomonadota > Gammaproteobacteria > Pseudomonadales > Pseudomonadaceae > Pseudomonas > Pseudomonas sp. PMCC200344. The sequence goes on from NZ_CP125618.1 coordinate 3,829,346, forward strand.
AAAGGCGCCTTTTTTTAGTTCTTCCCTCGCACGTAATGATTCGCCTGCCTGCTACTGAATTGACAACGGTGCGTTACCACCCAGCGAAAACCCATGGATTGCTGCTTGTGACTCGTGAGTTCATCGACCTGCCCCATCAGGGGGAGGCGCCATCACCCATCAGGATGGGAGCAAGTCCAGTGTGCGCTCAACCTCTTGAATGTCGATTTTGAAGCCATCGCCCTCTGGCGTTCCGACCACAAAGCCAAAATTCTGGTTGTCGCGATCCGTCAGGTACTTGAAGTAGCTGACGAAACGGTTCGGTGGCTGCAGTACCAGCAACGAACCACCCTGCGGCAGTACATTGACACCATGGACAAGCTGGCTCCCTTCGACCCCCACCACGGTTCGCGCCCCGGCACACGTCGCCACTATGGTCGGGACATCGGTTTTCAAAGGATCGACTATGCGAAACCCTCTGCTCTTGCGCAGATGTTCAGCGAGCTCCATTTCATTGCGCAAAAAACGCAAGTCACCGTCGCCACCCCGGAGAATGAACACGCCAGGGTGAGTGTCATAGCTCACGTGCGACAGTAGCTTTTCACCCATGGCACGGAAACGTAAATGCCTGCTTTGATTGTTGCTCACATCGTCGAACAGCACGAGCTCACGAAAAAACGCACTGTGCAAGCGAAGCGGCTTCATATCAAACCAGTCCTCATAGGCGGGGGCCTGGGTAAATAGAGGAAACCTGGCGGATGGCGCTGTGGTTACCGGGACGCCTTCGTCGCATGCCAATGAATAGGTCGGGCAGTCTTCCATCAACCATGTACCAAACCATGTATTCCCATTTTGCGTGCAGTAGGCGGCACCGCGCTCGATCTCGTTTTCCACGAGAATTCGCGGAAACAAACCAGGCTTGAGAGACAACCAGTGACTTGCCTTGTTCTTGTAGAGCGCTCCATCGATCAGCCAGACATCCTTGAGCAGGTAGCCACGTGTCGGGCCTTGTACTACGTCGCCCAGCCCTTCCATTGTGCGAGCGGGATGTTCGAAAGGATAAAAGCGCTTCGCCTCCCATCCTGTCACACGGTCCATTTGATTGGGCAGGAAGAAAGCCGGCGGAGAATGCGATATCCCACCCGGAGCAACATCCCAGCTTTTCACCGCCAGGCTTTTCAAGTTGATCTCCGCCTTTCGTGCGAGTCTTTTTCTTGCCATATACCTGTAGGCGGCAAGGGTCCATTTTTTCCGACTGCCAGTGGTCGAAGTGCTTATTTGCGAGACATCGCTTTCCATGAAGAGTCCTCCCTGCGGGACAGGGTCAATAGCCAGACGCGAAGCGCTCTGTTTATTTCAGTCGTGGAAATTGCTCAGCTGGATGCAATCCTTTTCATAATGGGTGGGGTCTGCAAACTGGCGTAGCGACTACGCAAGGTTTCGAGAAACTGTTCGCCCGAGCTCTTGGCGCAATAAAGATAAATTTTGTGCAGCCCGCCAAATACCATTTCATGATAACGGCTGGCGACCTCCTCATCGCTTGGTCCGTCCGGCAAGCCAAGGTGAAGGGTCAATTCCTTTCCTTCGACAGCGAACAGCGGCGTGTCCCAGAGGAATTTGGCTGTCCCTGTCTTGGGCAGCCGGACAAACATATAAGCGTGATTTCCCAGGGAATCAATATCACCGCCGCGCCTTCTTTTCCATTTCAGAAGTCCGTCATCTGGCCGTGCCAGGCAAAGACCGATGTCGTAATAATCGAAGCCATTGTCTATCGCCCATTCAAGTGCCATGAAGGTGGTAATCGAGTTCACTTCACGCAGTCTTTTGGCATCTGAAAAAATCGCCTCGGTATATCCGAAACGTAGCGTGCTCCAGTAGCGTTTTCCGCCCCGGGTTATTACGCAGCCAAGGTGGCATGCAACAACCTCGTCCTCCAGCATGATCAGGTCGAGCCGACCGACAGTCCTGGCGATCCTGAAAACCTCCTGCGTGGCAAATTGCGCGGCGTGGATGCCTTGCCTTGCCGTGGCATAAGGTCGAAGCATTTCCTTGTCTGCCTTTTCAATGTCTTCATCCAACAGCGTCTGGACCATTCGGTAGCGCGGTCGGTTCTTGCGTATATTTCGACGCAATTCGCTATCGTATTTTGTGGTGATCTCCTCGATGGATCGCCCCAGCGGTACGACGGCACTCAGATACAGGGGTACAAACAAGGCCCCCGAGGTCGGCATTTCACTGACCACTACCACATGATTCGACGCGCCAGATTCCGGTTCGCTGTCGACCATAGGGGAATCACCTTGGGACTTTCCCCTTATGAGAAGCTTGGCCATCTCCCGCTTCTTTTTCCTTCCGATATAGAGGATTTCGTAAGGACTTTCGTTCTGCACTCTGAACCTGGCAATCTCCCAGCGCCAGAAACACGCACGTCCAAGAATGTCTCGCAACCAGTTTGAAGCGTTTCTTATCTCATACCGCATTGAAGGAGATATAAGTTTCCTGACAACTGCCGCCAAGTTCTCTTTCATTTCTTCGTCATCCTTTGAGCTTTCTTTTGGGTAGATCAGAAAAAGATCAAGGCGGAACTTCAAGAGGCGTGCTTAAACCTTGATATAAAAGACATATTTGATGAGGAACGTTCTCACGTTCAGTGACTAGTAAAGATCAAGGTAGCGACTTTGCAAGCGACATGGGGTGTCGCCAGTCGTCTATTTCATGACGCCAATTTTTCTTCCAGACCCGGTAGAAGCGCCGTCAGTATGGCGTTGTCGATCGCCCCCCCCGATCCCGGCCGTCGAGGAGTGGAAGCGCCCTGTTAACTGACGTGGAGTGTCACCCCCAAAATCGTCCTTAGTCAGCGCCCGAAGTATTTAACGGAGCGACTACGTCAGTGCTTGAAGCAGAGACATTAAGAAAGGCATTCCAGATCTCGTAAGCATCGTGATGCCGTTTGGTCGCCTCTTCCCATTCTGGTCCTGAAACACATCTGGAAGAGACCAGCGTCATCATGCCCATCGTTGCGGCGTCCAACTCGATCAGGAAAGCGTGAGACTGGATCCTGAAATCTTCGACCGATGGCATTACGTGTTCCCCCGGCGGATTACACCGCTGTTAAGGAGCGACTGCTCCTCGGACGGTGGAGTACCGCCAGGAGGGAAAATTCAGCGAGTCTGACCGCCGGTACGTTTCATTGCCCTAGCTGATCGACGCCGACAAAAAATCTCGAACTCAAGCCATGGCATTGAATCCAATGTTCAGGTCAATGGAGGTCAGTGATATGAACAGCGATAACAGTGTCAACGACGTCAAATCAAATGCAACGTCAAACGCCGAAAGAGATCTTGAGGACAGGGACCCTGACGCCAAAGGTGTCGATCAGACCAATACGCCCCCTTCAACTCGAACCAAGGAGCAGGAAGCTGAGGAGCTCAGTCGGAAAATAGCTGAGATAGAACGGAAAGTGGCGGACGGTAACTAGCCAGATGCTTGACGCTGGCTGGCGTCAAAAGCGGCCAGAGACGGGGGTCGAGTTGGCCGCTTTTTAATCTTGTTGGGCGCGTAACCGTTGCAAGTGTCGGTGATGTTTTGACGTCAACTCATCCAGTTTCCACCGTCGACGTTGTAGGTCTGAGCTACCACGTATTCACTCTCGGACGACGCGAGGAATATGGCCATTCCCGTCAGGTCATCAGCAGTCCCCATCCGTCCGAAAGGCACCTCTTGACCCACGAGCCTTTTCTTTTCGCCCAATGGCCGATTCTCGTATTGAGCGAACATCGCATCGACGCCATCCCAGTGCTCGCCGTCTACCACGCCTGGCGCGATGGCGTTCACATTGATCCCATGCTTGATCAGATCCAGACCTGCTGATTGTGTAAGGCTGATCACTGCCGCTTTCGTCGCGCAATACACACCCACCAGTGCCTCCCCTCTGCGACCTGCCTGGCTGGCCATGTTGATGATTTTGCCGCCATGCCCCTGCCTGATCATCTGACGAGCAGCCGCCTGAAGGGTGAACAGTGTTCCTGCAACATTGATCGAAAACAAACGCTCGAAGCTGTCGCGGGTGATGTCGACTATGGGCGCGAGATCAAATAATGCGGCGTTGTTGATCAGAATATCCAACTTGCCTGTCTGTGAAATCACAGCTGCAATCGCATCATCGATAGACGCTTGGTCGGTCACGTCCATCTCGACAGCGTAAGCGTTTGGTCCGAGTTCGGCAGCCGTGGCCCGGGCGCGCTCAAGGTTAATGTCAGCGATGGCTACCGTTGCCCCTTCATTAACATAGGCCTGAGCAAAAGAACGGCCGATGCCTCGGGCGGATCCGGTGACAAGCGCGCTTTTACCTTCTAGTCGTTTCATTGAGTGTTCATCCGTTTTCTTGAATGTCGAGTACGCCCAACCGAGGGCATTGAAGTGGATTAAGATCAGGCGGCGCGACGCACCAACGGGGCGACAGCCTTGCCGTGTTCATCGAACAAATGGCAATGCGAAACGTCCAGCGCGACCCACCGCTGCTCTCCATAAGCGACGTCGCAGTCGCCATTGACTCGTACGGTGAGTGCTTCACCGGACTTGGCGACGACGTGGCAGAAGGTGTCACTGCCCAGGCGTTCGGTGACGTCCGTGGTGATGGGCAGTTGCCCTTGATCATCCAGGCTGAGGTGTTCGGGACGTATTCCCACGGTGACCTCGTTGCCCTTGCCCAATGTGCTTCCATCACGAGGGATCAGCAGACGTCGACCGGAGGTCAGTTCGACCTCTACGCCCTGATAACTGTTGGCAACCACGGTGGCCTTGAGAAAGCCCATTTTCGGGGTGCCCAAAAAACCTGCTACGAACAGATTGGCCGGTTGGTGATAAAGCTCGAGCGGCGAGCCAATCTGCTCGATACGACCGCCGTTGAGCACCACCACCTTGGTGGCGAGCGTCATGGCTTCGACCTGATCATGAGTCACGTAGATCATCGTGGCCTGCAGTTCTTTATGCAGCCGGGATAGCTCCAGGCGCATCTGCACCCGCAGGGCGGCGTCGAGGTTGGACAGCGGCTCGTCGAACAGAAAGATTTTCGGATTGCGCACGATGGCCCGGCCGATGGCCACGCGCTGACGCTGACCACCGGACAGTTGCTTCGGCTTGCGCTCCAGCAGGCGTTCCAGCTCCAGGATCCGTGCAACCTCAGTCACCTTGCGCTCGACGTCCTGCTTGTTATCACCCGCCAGATCCAGCGCGAAGGACATGTTCTTGCGCACCGTCATGTGCGGGTACAAGGCGTAGGTCTGGAACACCATCGCCAGGTCGCGCTTGGCCGGGCTGACTTCGGTGATGTCGCGGCCATCCAGTTCGATGGTGCCGCCGCTGACTTCTTCCAGGCCGGCAATCAGGCGCAGCAACGTGGATTTGCCGCAGCCCGACGGGCCGACGAACACCACGAACTCACGGTCGTTCACTTCCAGGTCGATGCCTTTGATGATGGAAAAGCCTTCGAAGCCTTTTTGCAGATTCTTGATTGTCAGGTTGGCCATAATGATGGGCCTCCACTTGTTGTTATTCAGTTGAGCCGTGCGGGCTTTTTTGTGGGAGTGAGCCTGCTCGCGATAAGGCCGTGTCAGTCAACATCACTGTTGAATGACACTCCGCCATCGCGAGCAGGCTCGCTCCCACAGTGGATCGCGTTGAGTCGGCGATCTTCATTTCACGGCGCCGAACGACAGGCCGCGGACCAATTGTTTCTGGCTGATCCAGCCGAAGATCAGGATCGGCGCGCAGGCCAGCGTCGACACCGCCGACAACTTGGCCCAGAACAGACCTTCGGGACTTGAGTACGAAGCGATCAACGCGGTCAGCGGTGCGGCTTTCGACGAGGTCAGGTTCAAGGACCAGAAAGCCTCGTTCCAGCACAGGATCAGCGACAACAGCACCGTGGACGCCAGGCCGCCCTTGGCGATTGGCAGCAGCACCCGGACCATTTCCTGCCACAGCGTGGCACCGTCGAGGCGCGCGGCTTCGAGGATGTCCTTGGGGATGTCTTTGAAGTAGGTGTAAATCATCCAGACCACGATCGGCAGGTTGATCAGCGTGTAGATGACGATCAGCGCGATGCGCGTGTCCAGCAGGCCGAAACTCTTGGCCAGCAGGTAGATCGGCATCAGCACGCCCACCGGTGGCAGCATCTTGGTCGAGAGCATCCACAGCAGCGTGCCTTTGGTGCGTTGGGTTTCGTAGAACGCCATCGAGTACGCCGCCGGCACCGCGATCAGCAGGCTAAGGGCCGTGGCGCTGAAGGAAATCACCACCGAGTTCCAGGCGAAACTGAAGTAATCGCTGCGCTCGTTGATGTGCAGGTAGTTCTCCAGCGTCGGGGTGAAGATGAACTGCGGCGGCGTGGCGAACGCGTCGATTTCGGTTTTGAAACTGGTCAGCACCATCCAGAAGATCGGGAAGAAGATCAGGATCGCGATGGCCCAGGCCAGGGTGCCGAGCAGCAGTCTTTGCAGACGGCGGGATTGTTGAAGGGTCATGGCGCAGGCCTCAGGCTTTGTCTGTCAGGTTTTTGCCGATCATGCGCACCAGCACGATGGCCGCGATGTTGGCGATCACCACCGCGATCAAACCACCGGCGGACGCCATGCCGACGTCGAACTGCACCAGCGCCTGGTTGTAGATCAGGTAGGCGAGGTTGGTCGAGGCGTAGCCGGGGCCGCCGTTGGTGGTGGTGAAGATTTCGGCGAACACCGAGAGCAGGAAGATGGTTTCGATCATCACCACCACCGCAATCGGCCGTGCCAGGTGCGGCAAGGTCAGGTGCCAGAAAATCGCGATCGGCCCGGCACCGTCGAGGCGCGCAGCTTCCTTCTGTTCCTGGTCGAGGGACTGCATGGCGGTCATCAAGATCAGGATCGCAAACGGCAGCCATTGCCAGGACACAATGATGATGATCGACAGCAGCGGGTAGTGCGCCAGCCAGTCCACCGGCTGCGCGCCGAACAGCTTCCAGACGTAGGCGAGAATCCCCGACACCGGATGGAATATCAGGTTCTTCCAGATCAGCGCACCGACGGTGGGCATGATGAAAAACGGCGAGATCAGCATCACCCGGACGATGCCGCGACCGAGAAACTCACTGGCCTCCAGCAGTGCACTGATCAACACGCCGAACACCACGCTGATCAACAGCACGCTGCCGACCAGCAACAAGGTGTTGGTGGCGCCGGGCAGAAAACCCGAATCGCTGAGGAAGTAGCTGAAGTTCTCAAGCCCGACGAACTCGTTCTCGCCGGGGTAGAGCAGGTTGTAGCGGATCAGCGAGAAGTAAACGGTCATGCCCAGCGGCACGATCATCCACAGCAGCAACAACGCCACCGAGGGGCTGACCAGGAACCAGCCGGGGTTGGCCAACCGGCTTTTACGCACCGGTTGGGGAATGTCCATGTGAGCTTTGGCAGTTGAAATATTCATGGCGATAGAACCGATAAGGAACAGACATATGAAGATCAACTGTGGGAGCGAGCCTGCTCGCGAAAGCGGTGTTCCAGTCGCCAGAGATGCATCGGATGTACCGACCTCTTCGCGAGCAGGCTCGCTCCCACATTGAAATGGCGGGTTACTTGGGGTAACCGGCGCGCTTCATTTCACGTTCGGTGGAGGCCTGTGCGGCGGCGAGGGCTTGATCAACCGACATCTGCCCGGTGAGCGCCGCCGAAAAAAGTTTCCCTACAGACGTGCCGATCGCCTGGAATTCGGGAATGGTGACGTACTGGATGCCAACGTAAGGAACAGCCTTGATCGATGGGTGCGCGGGATCTGCGTGCTGCATCATCTGCAAGGTCACTTGCGCGAAAGGTGCAGCCTTCAAATAGGCCTCGTTGTAGGTGGACTGCCGCGTGCCTGGCGGTACGTTGGTGATGCCGTCCTTTTCAGCGACAAGCTGGATGTATTCTTTCGACGTTGCCCACGTGATAAAGGCCTTTGCGGTGTCTTTGTGTTTGGAGGTTGCCGGTATCGCCAGCGACCACGCATACAGCCATGACGAACCTTTGTCGGTCACCTCAGTCGGTGCAGGCGCAAAGCCCACACTGTCGACAACCTTACTCTGCTCTTTATCGGTGGTGAACGAGCCCGCGACGCTGGCATCCACCCAGATCGCGCATTTACCGCTGTTGAACAGCGCGAGAGTTTCGTTGAAACCATTGCTCGACACGCCCGGCGGCCCAAACTTCTTGAGCGTATCAACGTAGAAGTGCGCCGCTGCTGTCCACTCAGGGCTGGACAGTTCCGGCTGCCACTTTTCATCGAACCAACGGGCACCAAAGGCGTTGGCCATGGTGCTCATCAGCGCGATGTTCTCGCCCCAACCGGCCTTACCGCGCAGGCACATGCCGTACTGCCCTTTGTCAGGCTGGTGGAGCCTGGAGGCAAATTCGCCGAGCTGCGTCCAGGTCGGGTGCTCCGGCATGCTCAGGCCTGCTTGCTTGAACAGATCGGTGCGGTAATAGGTGATCGTGCTTTCGCCATAGAAAGGCAAGGCGTAGAGCGTGTTGTTGACTGACAGGCCTTGGCGTACCGAAGGGAAGATGTCTTCCAGGTCGTACTCGGGTGGCAGCCCCGTGATGGGCTCGAGCCAACTCTTGGCCCCCCAAAGCGGCGTTTCATAGGTACCAATCGTCAGCACATCGAACTGTCCGCCCTGAGTGGCGATATCGGTGGTCAGGCGCTGACGCAGGACGTTTTCTTCCAGCACCACCCAATTGAGCTTCACATCAGGATGCTGCTGTTCAAACACTTTGGAGAGCCGCTGCATCCGGATCATGTCGCCATTGTTGACGGTGGCAATGGTCACTGTTTCAGCGGCTTGACTGACAAGGGCGAAGGATAGGCCAGCGGAAAGGAAAAGCGCTTTCGGGATTTTCATCGTAGTGCTCTCCGCTCCGCGCCTTGAACGACGGGAGCTATTATTTTTGTTTGTTAACCACCGCTGATCAAATACGTCTGACCGGCAATGGTGGACGACTGGATTACAACAGCTTAAAAAAGCCCGGACAAACGCATAGCGGATGCTCATCTGATACTTTTTTAACCGAGCGCAACAGAGCGGCCTGAGATCAAAAAAGTATCAGTTGCAGGCAATACGTGAGCTAGCGGGTGCCGGACGAGTAGGCGTATGTTGGTCGCATTCGAAGAACAAAAAAGGGGCATGAGATGCCTGATTCCCGAGCAGCCCTGTTTGAGCAGCGACCCGCCGAGCTGGAGGTCATTCTTCCAGAGCCCGATCATTGCTTTCGCTGGTACGAACACGATTACCCCTACTCCCTGGCTCGCTGGAACCATCACCCTGAATTCGAAATTCATCTGATCCGCCAAGGCAGCGGCAAGCTCGTCGCGGGCGATTACATTGGTGCGTTCGGTGCAGGTCACGTGGCGCTCATCGGCCCCGACCTTCCCCATGACTGGATAGGGGATCTCGCGCCAGGTGAATACCTGGCGGGGCGCGATGTGGTGCTGCAGTTTGATGGCGCAGCCATTTTGGCCTTACGCGCAACGATGCCTGAGCTGGGCGAGCTGCAAAACCTTTTCGAACAAGCACGTCGCGGCCTGGAATTCACCGGGACAACGGCTGCACAGGCAGCACGACTGCTGGAAGACATAGGCCCGGCGCAAGGGCTCGAGCGTTTGATTCTGTTCCTGCAATTGATCAACGCGCTGATGAAAGCCCCCTCGCCTGACGTTCACTTGCTCGCCAGCGCGTGCTACGCGCCCACCCTGGATGCCCGCAGTTCCGAGCGCATCAACAAGGCATTTGACTATCTACTGACTGAGCTCACAGGCGACATTCGCCTGTCGGTTATCGCTCAGCGCCTGGAGATGAGCGAGCCCGGTTTTTCGCGTTTCTTCAAAAGGATTACCGGCCACGGCTTCATCGATCTCATGCGCAAGCTCAGGGTTCAGCGCGCCTGCAGGCTGTTATTGCAAACAGAGAGGTCAGTGGCGGACATCTGCTTTGAGGTTGGCTATGAAAACCTTTCTAACTTCAACAGGCACTTTCGCATCGAAATGGAACAGACACCGAGCGAATATCGTCGAGCAATGGCGATGACGTTATTCAATCGCAACGGTGCTCACCCCTCCCTGCCTTTCAGCAACGCCCATTGAGTGAATGATGCCCCGCGATCGACTCCGATCAGCCAGCAGCACTCCTCTGAGAAAACATTGAGGAAATGACGATGGTATTGCCTCGCGCAGTCGTATTTGGCGAAGCCCTGACCGACCTTGTCCAAGGCATCCCCGGACAATGGAAAGGCTATCCAGGCGGCGCGCCCTGGAACGTTGCACGAGCGCTAAGTCGCTTGGGCGTCAGTAGCGCTTTCGCAGGCTCTATCAGCACGGACTCCCTGGGCGACGAGATCGCCCGGCAGTCAGAGGCGGCAGGTCTGGACGGGCGATTTATCCAACGAGTAGACCGAGACCCCTTGGTGGCCATCGTTCCATCGAGCCGCCCTCCACGATATTTTTTTGCTGGAGATGCCGATCAGTTTTTCGATCCGGGTCTGATGCCGGAAGGATGGATTGACCATGCCCTGGTGTGCCATTTCAGCTGTATCAGCCTGACTCGTCAGCCGCTTGGCGACCGATTGGTAAAACTCGCTCAGCAGGCCAAAGACGTGGGTAAACGGATTAGCTACGATCCGAACTGGCGTAATTTGATGGACAGCCGTTATCGGCAGCAGACGTTCCCGACGATGACCGCCCTGGCCGACATGATTAAACTTTCCGACGAAGACCTTCGGCACCTTTATCCAGGGCTCACCGAACACCAGGCATTGGACGAGCTTCGCGCACTGAATCCAGTGGCTGAAATCCTGTTTACCCGAGGTGAACACGGCATGGTTCTCTATACCCCCAACAGGCGGTACGAGCAGCCGGCTATCGCCGTAGACGTGGCCGATACGGTAGGTGCAGGAGACGCTTGCATGGCCGGTTGGCTGGCATCGGAGTTGCTCGGAATGACCGATTTGGCGGATCGCTTGCGATTTTCATCAGCTTGCGCATCCCTGTCCTGCCGCCATGCCGGGGCCCATGCTCCGACGTTGGCCGATGTGACAGAGTTAATTAATGCGCCATAATCTTGAAGACACGCCGCTCCTTCACTACTGTAATTTGCATTGACATTGGACGGGGCTGGACCGGGTTCCGGTGCTACGCTTTCATTTCCTCGAATAGAGAACGAAGCGATGTCCACCGAACTCACAATCCCCAGACTTTCACGACTGTAGCCATGAAACGGATCCTGATCGGTGGTATCACCGTAGCGATTATCGGCACGATGACGTATGGATTTTTCCAATGGAAAATCGTCGAAAGCCAAAAACAGGACATGCTGTGCGGACAGGCCAAGCAGACGCTGAAAGGCGTGGAAATCCGGGCGCGGGCGTTGGCTGCCGGACTGTCTGTAGAAGCCTATGGCAAGGCTGAAGAAGACGAAGTGGCGACACTCATTGGTGCGCTCGACGCCGCCAAGAGCGACGCTGAGGTCGACTCGGTCATAGAGGCTCACGCTGCCACCATCGAAGCAGAGGATAAGGCTATTGACGCTCAGGTTGATACCCGAGGCGATCAGACATTCCTCGAGCAACGACTCGTGAAACAGCGGATACCGGTCGACGTTAAACAAGAACTGCAACGCGCCGCGAAGGCCGTTAGCGTCATGTGCAGTTAGTGTTCAACAGTGCCCTACCCCACGGCCCCCAAGTAACAGTTCTGGATATCCTCGCGCGCGGCCAACTCGGCCGCCGAACTTTCATCCCCTGTTCTATGCCGACCAGCCCCACCGCAACCGCAACCCGGCCGACAGTCAGGCAGTGGCCTATCTGGTGGTGACGTACCCAGAACGCCTGGACTGAACGAAAAACAATGTGGGAGCGAGCTCCCACAGGAATCTCTTTCACAGGGATCTGTGGTGTTTGCTGGAATGCAAAAGCCCCGGCGGCTGTATGACCGCGGGGGCTTTTTTATGCTTCAGGGATCAGCAGGTGCAGCACATCAGCGGCTTGCCATTGCAGCTCATCATCATCGGCATGCTGCAGTCGTTCATCATTTTTATCATCAGGATGCAGCAGTTTTTCATCATGTCCATGTTCATGCCGGCCATCGGCATGATTTTGCACATCATGCAGTCGGCCATCAGTGTGCATTCCATCACGCACTTCATCGGTGGCATCGGCATGCCCATCATCGGCAGCATTGGCATGGTGGTGTTCATCGGCATTTGCATTTGCATGGCGTTCATCTTGGTGTTGCTCCCTGAAGGATTGAATAGTTGGACGAAGCTGATGGAGTGAATTCCAAGGACTGACGCAGAGGCGACAAGATGATGATCGAACAGCAAAAACGGACGTTAGAACCGCCCAAGTGGGGCCTTCAGGGCAATCATTGCTGTTACAACGACCAGGCCGCTGTTATCACGGACCCAGACAAAGTCATGACGCGTTTTTATAGGTCATGGATATGCGAACAACAGCTATATAAATAACCGAAAGAAATAATCGATCTAAACAGGATCCGGTTTTTTTAAATTCAGCTGCTTATCAGCTCAATAAGGACGTGCCATGCCTAAATGCCTTTTACTGGCCGCACTTTTCCTGGCAGTTGCCGGGTGTGCCAGCCCGCCGCCCGTTTCCGTTCATACAAAAGATCCCGCCAGTTCGACACTGCAAGGCGATGCCTCGCGTCCGGCACAGGCGCAATGGGTCCGCACCGAACTGTATTTTTCGGTGGGGCCATTGGAGAGCAAGGAAGGTGTGATCAGCCCCGCTCGCTGGCGCGAGTTTCTCGATCAGGAAGTCACACCACGCTTTCCGGACGGTTTCAGCGTGCTGGATGCCTACGGCCAGTGGCGCGACCACGGCGCCAGGGAGCCGGAGCGCCTGGGCACCAAAGCCATCGTGATTGTCCACGAGAACGATGCCCGGCATGGCAATGACATCGAAGCGATTCGCCTGGCCTGGAAGCGCATGACCGGCGATCTGTCGGTACTGCGGTTGTCGCAACCGACAGAGGTTTCTTTTTAAGCAGCCGAGATTTACCGGGTGGAAGCTGATCGGCTCAATGCCAGAGACTCGGCAGAAAACACTTGAGTGTCGGTCAGCTTCGGACTACCTCAAGGCGTAATCGCAACCTTCATCACCCCGTCCCGCTGATGCGCAAACAACTCATAGGCGGCTTCGATGTCGTCGAGTTTGAAGCGATGCGTCACCAGCGACGACAGGTCGACGCCACCGCTTTGCACCACCGCCATCAACCGTCGCATGCGTTCTTTTCCGCCGGGGCACAGGGTGCTGACGATGCTGAAATCCCCGAGCCCCGCGGCAAAGGCTTCGAGTGGAATGCGCAGATCACTGGAGTAAACCCCCAGGCTGGACAAACGACCACCGGGGCGCAACACCCGCAGTGCGGACTCGAAAGTGCCTTGAGTGCCCAGCGCTTCGATGGCCACGTCGACACCTCGACCGTCGGTCAGGGCCATGATCTGCGCCACCACGTCGCCGTCCTTGAAGTTGACCACGTGGGTCGCTCCCAACTGCCGGGCGACGCTCATTCGTTCAGCGACAGTATCGATGCCGATAATGGTGGTGGCGCCCTTGAGGCGCGCGCCGGCCACGGCACATAGGCCGATTGGCCCGAGGGCGAACACCGCGACGGTATCGCCAATCTTGACCTCGCCCCGCTCCGCCCCGGAAAACCCCGTGGACATGATGTCCGGGCACATCAGCACCTGTTCGTCGCTGAGGCCATCGGGGATCGGGCACAGGTTGGCCAACGCATCCGGCACCAGCACATACTCGGCCTGGCAGCCATCGATGGTGTTGCCGAACTTCCAGCCACCGGCAGCGCGAAAGCCATGGCGGGTGTCCGGGCCATCCTGTGAGCTGCAACCGCACAGGCAGGCGTAACTTTGTCCGCTGGGGGTAATGGCGCCGGCAATCACCCGCTGTCCTTCGACAAAACCACGCACCTGCGAGCCCAGCCGTTCGATGATGCCCACCGGTTCGTGACCGATGGTCAGCCCTTTAGCCACCGGGTATTCACCCCGCAGGATGTGCACGTCGGTGCCGCAGATCGTCGTGGTGGTAATGCGGACCAGCGCATCCAGCGGCCCGACTTCGGGGATCGGTTTGTCATCCAGCACGATGCGGTTTTTCTCAACGAATATCGCGGCTTTCATGGTTGCCATCGGGGTTCTCCTAAGCGTTCACGTGCGCTTGAGTTCAGCACGAACCTCAGCCTGCACCCGGTTTACGGACGGGAGGTTGATCATGGTCAATACTTAGAGACTGGATGTACGTCGCACGAGCCGCACGTCGGGCGGCTAATCCACGGGAGGTTCATCATGTCTGGTCAATCCCGCTTCATGCTGGTTGCATCACCGCTGATGGAACACAGCCCTGCTTTCGACAGGGCCGCTGCGCTGGCCAAGGCCGAAGACGCCGCGCTGCACATCGTCGCCTTCGACTATCTTGAAGGCCTGGCAACCGCCAGTCTGGTCAACGAAAAGGCCCTGGAACAGATGCGCCTGGGCTACGTCGATCGCCATCGCCAATGGCTTGAGGAACAGGCCCGCCCCTTGCGCAAAATCGGTGTCCACGTCACCACCGAAGTGGCCTGGGTCGAACGCCCGCTGGAGGAAATCCTGATTCACCTCAAAGAGCTGCCGATGGACGTGCTGATCAAGGCGCTGGAGCACGAATCGCTGCTGTCGCGGCTGATGTTTACCCCGCTCGATGTGCATTTGCTGCGCGAATGCCCGGTGCCTCTGCATTTCGTCAGCCACGCCGTGCACGCTTTGCCGCGAAAGATCGTCGCGGCGGTCGACCCCTTTCATCGCGATGACCATTACAAAACCTTCAACGACCGAATCCTTCACGAAGCGGCGAAACTGGCGAGCGCCTGTAATGCCGAGCTCGATGTGGTCTACGCCTATGACCTTTCATCCATCAGCGCCGACGAATTCGGCTTTGACAACGGGTCGGCATTCTTCTCGTCGGGCAAGGCCAAGACCGTATTCGATTACCAGGAGGATGCCTTCAACGACTTGGCCGAGCGCAACGGCATCGCGCCGGAGCAGCGGCACATGATCATGGGCAACCCGGCCAAGGTCCTCACCCGCTATGCCGACGCCTATGACGTTGACGTGATTGTCATGGGCCGGATCGGCCATCGCGGCATGGGCCGGCTGATCGGCAGTACGGTGGAGCATCTGCTGTACAAAATGCCGTGCAGCGTTTGGGTGGTGTATACCGAGCGGCTGGATGAGTAATTGATCCCTACAAAACACCACAAATCTAATGTGGGAGCGGCGGTGCGACGATTCGACTTGCTCGCGAAGGCGGAGTGTCAGGCAACATCATTGTCGACTGAGACACCGCCTTCGCGAGCAAGCCCGCTCCCACAGGGGTTTTGCATTGTCATAAAGCTTGTTCAGGTCAACGCCGCGTAATCACCACCTCAAGGTATTCACTCGGCACCACCAGCGATTTTTCTCCCGCTCTGTTCATGCGGTTGATCAGTTCGGTCAGGTCGTTTTCCAGCGCTTGGGCGCCTTCGGGAGGCAGCGCTGCGAATGCTTTGTGGACCGGGCCGTACCAGCTGCGGAACGTGTCGATGAAATGCGCGGCCGAGCGGTAACGGAAGTTGAAGGTCTTGCGCGTCACCTGGAGCAGAAAGTCACGCTCGTCGAACTGCGTGTGCAGCCAGGCTTCGGTGCCCCACTGCGAAGGCGGTTGAGCGCCCGGCGGTGGCGGCAGGTGGCGGCCGAGGGTCTTGAACATCTGGCCGACAAAACCTTCGGGCGTCCAGTTGGCGAGGCCGATCCGCCCTCCGGGGCGACAGACCCGCGCCAGTTCCGCGGCGGCCTTGGGCTGGTCCGGCGTAAACATCACACCGAAAGTCGAAAGCACGACATCGAAGCTGGCATCCTCGAACGGCAAGGCTTCAGCGTCGGCCACTTGAAACGTCACGTCCAGGCGTTCCGCCCTGGCCCGGTCTTCGCCGCGTTCCAGCAGCGCGGCCACATAGTCGGTAGACGTGACGTGGCAACCACGGCGCGCGGCAGCGAGCGTCGCATTGCCGTTGCCGGCGGCCACGTCGAGCACGCGTTCATCGCAAAGCAGGTCGCAGGCCTCGGCCAGTTGCTCGCCGACAATCTGCAAAGTGGTGCCGATCACGGCATAGTCGCCACTGGCCCAAGAGGCCATTTGACGGTTTTTCAAGGCAGTAAGATCAATGGGTGTACTCATGAATTCCGCTCCGTTGCGGGTTGGAACGCAACCCGGCTTATTCGGCCGTGGTGGGATCGATGATGGCCGTGACCTGGGAAATGCGGTTGGCCGGGAAATCGCTCTGCCTGGCGTGCTCCTTGATCAACTCTTCGTTGGGCGCGATGTACACGCAGTAGAGCTTGTCGCCGGTGACATAACTCTGCTGCCACTGCACCTCTGGCAAGTCGCGCAACGTCCTGCAGGACTTTTGCGAAGCCGCTTTCAAATCCCTTTCTGACAGTGTTCCAGCACCTGGATTCTCGCGTTCTATGACGAACTTCGGCATGGCAACCTCTCATTCTTGTTATTGATGACAGGGTCGGCAGACCCTGAGTGCCAACTATCGCGCCGGGCAACGCTGGCGTCCTGCCCGATCGTCGGCCAACCCTGCCCGATCGTCCGGAGATTTCAGGCTCCGGCGCGACAGGCTCACAATCAAGCTCCCCACCCAAAGCTGCCCGCCAACACGGGAAAACCACCATGGACGCCCTGTCTCAGACGCTGCGCGTCGTCCGCCCGGTCGGCGCGATTTTCATCAATGCCAGGTTCACTGCACCCTGCTACCAATCGCCGAGCGCCGACACGGCGGCGAAGGTGTGCTGGCGGCCAACCTGTTACGCAGCAGTAACAGCTCGTTGATGCGGATTGCCGAAGAGGTGGGCTACCAGACCGACACGGCGTTCAACCGGGCGTTTCGTCGAGAGTATGGAGCGCCACCGGCGGCGTGGCGGCGCAGTCAGGAGAAAAAACCAATGGCCCACAGCGTGCAGCCTGTGAGCCATTGATTTGAAGGTTTATGCGGCGGGTGCGGAGGCTTTGGCGTCGGCCTTGGCCTCTTCCAGCAACTGCTGAATCATCTTCTCCTGAGTCTCGTAGCGACCTTCACCGAAGTGGGTGAAACGCACCTGCCCCTTGGCGTCGATCAGGTAGTGAGCCGGCCAGTACTGGTTGTCGAAGTTGCGCCAGATCGCGTAGTTGTTGTCGATGGCCACCGGGTAGGTAATGCCGAGCTTTTTCACCTGATCCTTGACGTTGTCGATGATGCGCTCGAAACCGTATTCAGGGGTGTGGACGCCGATCACCACCAGGCCATCCTTCTCGTATTTTTTCGCCCAGTCCTTCACGTACGGCAAGGTGTGCTGGCAATTGATGCAGTCGTAGGTCCAGAAATCCACCAACACCACTTTGCCTTTCAGCGAATCGTTGCTCAGCGCCGGTGAGTTGATCCATTCGACCGCCCCGGACAGCGACGGCATGGCGCCTTTGGCGTTGTCCATGGACGAGTCTGCGTTGACCTTGCTGATGAAGTAATCGACGACTTTCGGCACGGTTTCCAGCACGCGTTGCTCAACCGTGGTCACGCCTTCGGACGAGGTGCCGGCCAGCAGTGTTTTGTCGGCACCGGTGGAAATCACCACCGCAGCCGCCAACACCGCAACACCCGAACCACGACGCAGCCAACCGGTGACCGGGATCGACGACTTCAATCGATTGACCAGGCCGCGACCAGCGAAGATCAAGGTGCCCAGGGACAATGCGCTGCCCAGGCCGTACGCCACCAGCAACAGGCTGGTTTGAGCGTTTGCGCCTTGCAGCATGGCGCCCGTGAGGATGACCCCGAGGATCGGTCCGGCGCACGGTGCCCAGAGCAGACCGGTGGCAACGCCGATCATGATCGAACTCAACGAGCCGGACATTTTGCGGGTGTCCGGATCGAGGCGGTTGCCCAGCGCCACGAAGGGACAGGCCAGCCAGTCACCGACACGGGCGGAAATCAGCGACAGGGCGAACAACGCCATCACGATCAGCGCTACGTGGCGACCGGTGTTGTTGGCGTGTATCACCCACTCGCTGCTGACCACGGCCAGGCTGGAGATCAGGGCGAAGGTCAGGACCATGCCGCCGAGGGTGAGCAGGATCGAGGAACGTGTGCGTTTAACACCGGCGAACAGGAACGGCACGACCGGAAGGATGCAAGGGCTGAGGACGGTCAATATGCCGCCCAGGAAAGCGATGAGAAACATGGTTGTCACCTTGAAAATGGTGGTTAGGATTCGAAATTCACCCCTCACCCTAACCCTCTCCCCAAGGGGGCGAGGGGACTGACCGAGTGGTTTGGTAGAAATTCCGCGACCTGAAAGCCTGAGTCGAACTCACACTCTGAAAAGCATGGAGATCGGCTCCCTTTCCCCCTCTCCCCCCGTGGGGAGAGGGCTGGGCTGAGGGGTCGATTCCACTGACACCCTCAAGCCGTCTGGGTATCCAGCAACTGCCCCTGCGGCGTACGGCCCGAACCATCCTCTGCCAGAAAGGCGCTCCCACCCTTCTCCGCCACCGGCGTCAGCTGAAAGCAAGTCGCGCTGCCACAGCTTTTTTGTTCAACAGCAGCGTTGGCATGGGCAGCGGCGCCAGCCACGGAGAAGGCAATGGCAGTCA
This sequence comes from Pseudomonas sp. PMCC200344, assembly GCF_030053095.1. Lineage (NCBI taxonomy): Bacteria > Pseudomonadati > Pseudomonadota > Gammaproteobacteria > Pseudomonadales > Pseudomonadaceae > Pseudomonas > Pseudomonas sp. PMCC200344. Next base: position 3,848,074 of record NZ_CP125618.1, read on the forward strand.
AAAAGCGGGTGATGTTGTTCATGACGTGCTTCCTGTTTCAATTGGGATGGACAATGGGTCAGCGCAGGACTCAGTTGTCTGAGTTGCAGCCATCAGCAAATTTTCGATAGTCCAGAACCTGGGTTTTGTTATGGGAATCCAGGTAAGTCAGCTGGGCATCCACAACCCCACAGGAAGTCGAGGCGTCCTGTTTCAGCGACACCACTTTCTTGATGTCCAGGTGCGTGCCGTAGGTGTAGGTTTTAGCGGTGATATCGGCTTCGGCGCGGGCCGACAAGGTGCAGATGTTCAGGGCGGCAAACAAGCAAGCGGCGTAGACGGCTTTGGTGTTCATGGTGGTTTCCTCAAGGCTTCAATAGGTCAATCGTTGATTTGGCCGAGGCGACTTGGCTTGCCTCGATGGAACCTATTAGAAGCCCGCGAGGTATCCCGACTGTGTCGGGAACAGACGCGTGTAAATCGGTACGTATCAAAACCGGGCCGGGATACAGAGCGATACAAATGCCCTGAAAATGGGTGTTTTTGCGTCCACGTGTATCCGCCGATATGCCAGATACACTGCAATACAAAGGGCTACGGGCGAACGGGCCAAGGCTCGATAGACTGCGCGACATCCCCCATCTACAGAGGCCTGGCCAAATGCAACACGTCGATCACATTCTTATCGTGGACGATGACCGCGAGATCCGGGAACTGGTAGGCAACTACCTCAAGAAGAACGGCCTGCGCACCACCGTCGTGTCGGACGGACGGCAAATGCGCACCTTCCTGGAGTCCACGCCGGTGGACCTGATCGTGCTCGACATCATGATGCCGGGCGACGATGGCCTGATGCTGTGCCGTGAGTTGCGCGCCGGCAAGCACAAGGCCACGCCAGTGCTGATGCTCACCGCACGCAACGATGAAACCGACCGCATCATCGGCCTGGAAATGGGCGCCGACGATTACCTGGTCAAGCCGTTCGCTGCCCGTGAACTGCTCGCCCGCATCAACGCCGTGCTGCGCCGCACACGGATGCTACCGCCCAACCTGGTGGTCACCGAAAGCGGTCGCTTGCTGGCCTTCGGGCGCTGGCGCCTGGACACCTCGGCCCGGCACTTGCTCGATGAGGACGGCACGATGGTCGCGCTCAGTGGCGCGGAATATCGGTTGCTGCGGGTGTTCCTCGATCATCCTCAACGGGTGCTCAATCGCGATCAACTGCTGAACCTGACCCAAGGCCGCGATGCTGACCTGTTCGACCGCTCCATCGACTTGCTGGTCAGCCGCTTGCGCCAGCGCTTGCTGGACGATGCCCGCGAACCGGCCTACATCAAAACCGTGCGCAGTGAAGGCTATGTGTTTTCGCTGCCGGTGGAAGTACTCGGGGCGCCATCATGAGCTTCACCGTTCGTTGGCCCCGCACCCTCGCCTCGCGGCTGTCGCTGATCTTCCTGATCGGCTTGATTCTCGCGCAGGCGCTGTCTTTCGGCGCGCAGTACTACGAGCGCTACGAAAGCACGAAGAACACCATGCTGGGCAATCTGGAAACCGACGTCTCGACCTCCATCGCCATCCTCGACCGCTTGCCGGCCGAAGAACGCATGAGCTGGCTGCAACAACTGGATCGACGTAACTACCGCTATTTGTTGAACGAAGGCTCGCCGGGCATGCCCATGAGCGATTCGCCCATAGCGATGACTTCGATCAAAGAGGCCATCGGCAAGGATTACCCGATGACGGTGACCGACATCCCCGGGCCGGATAAACATTTTCAGGTCCACCTGAAACTCGCGGACGGCAGCCCGGTAACCATCGACGTGCGACCCTCGATGGTGCCGTTGTCGCCGTGGTTACCCATCGTGTTGCTGGGGCAACTGGCACTGATGCTGATCTGCACCTGGCTGGCCGTGAGAATCGCCATCCGCCCCCTCACCCGCCTCGCCCAAGCGGTAGAGACCCTGGACCCCAACACCCATGCGGTGCACCTGGACGAAAAAGGCCCGACCGAAGTCGCCCATGCCGCCAAGGCCTTCAATTCGATGCAGGCGCGCATCGCCGCTTACCTGAAGGAGCGCATGCAACTGCTGGCGGCGATTTCACACGACCTGCAAACCCCGATCACCCGCATGAAACTGCGTGCCGAATTCATGGACGACTCCGCCGAGAAAGACAAACTCTGGAATGATCTTGGCGAGATAGAACACCTGGTGCGCGAAGGCGTGGCCTATGCCCGCAGCGTTCATGGCGCCACCGAGGAAAGTCGCCGCACCCATCTGGATTCGTTCCTCGACAGCCTGGTGTTCGACTATCAGGACATGGGCAAAGACGTGCAGCTCGACGGTAAAAGTGACGCGGTGATCAACACCCGGCCGCACGCCTTGCGGCGAGTGCTGGTGAACCTGACGGACAACGCGCTGAAGTTCGCCGGCACCGCCGAGTTGTGGGTGGAAAAGAAGGCTGACGGCAGTTTGTCGGTGAAGGTGATGGACCGCGGGCCAGGGATTGCCGAGGAAGAATTGGCCCAAGTGATGGAACCGTTTTATCGCGTGGAGAACTCGCGTAACCGCAGTACCGGCGGGACCGGGTTGGGGTTGGCGATTGCGCAGCAGTTGGCGTTGGCGATCGGGGGATCGTTGACGTTGAGTAATCGTGAGGGGGGTGGGTTGTGCGCGGAGCTTAGATTACCGGCTCAGTAACATGATCGTTCCCACGCTCTGTGGGAACGATCGGTTACTGTGGCGAAGGGGCTTGCCCCCTCTCCACGGGTGACCTGAGCGTCAAGATCCTGCGCGACGACAATCGTCCCGGCACCCTGACCCTGGATGAATACTGCGAACGTCCGCACGCGCTGGTGTCGTTTTCCGGGGATTTGACCGGGGCCATCGACAACGACCTCGCGCGCATCGGCCGCTCACGCCGGGTGGTGCTGGCGGTGCCGCAATTCGCCGGCCTGCGCGCCTTGCTGGCCGGCACCGATATGCTCGCCACGGTGCCGGACTACGCGGCGTGCGCGCTGATCGAAGGCAGCAGCCAGTTGCGTGCCGACGACCCGCCGTTTGACATCGTGCTGTCCGAACTGTCCATGGTCTGGAACGGGGTCAACGATAACGATCCGGCAGAACGTTGGTTGCGCTCGCGAATTGCCCAACATATGTCGGCGCCGCTGCCGGGGCACTAACCGATGGGAAAGATGCGGGGTCGGTCTCTCGCAGGTACACCGGCAAGTCAGTGACCGGCGGCATGACCGGAATCTCGAAATACATCTGGATCACCCAGCCGCGGTGATAACTGGCGTGATTGACCACATGCATCAGTATCGCGCCGGCGCTCATGATGCCGCTTTCCCCCGAGACAAAACTGAACTCGACGGGTTTATCCAGCGAGGCATCGGTCTGTCGTTCGCTCCAGTCGCAATACCAGTGATCGATGACCTTTTGCGCCAGGCGCAGCTCAGCGAGGTCGGGATGCAGCAGATCGTGTGACGTCTTGAAGCCGTGCCCTCGGCCTTCGAGGTGGGCCTGCCAGATGCAGTCCACTACGTAGATGTGGTTCAGGGTGCCGATCATGTTCTTGAACACCGACACGCGCTCTTTATTGACCTCACCCGGCGGCAGTGCGGCCAGGCTGTCAAAGAGGCGTTGATTGGCCCAGCGTTTGTAATCGGCAAGCATGCGGGCAGTGCGTACGTTAATCATCGCAGGTCTCCCATTGTGATGGGCGCACTGCCAAGCATAGCCCTCAGGGCGAGCGGCATTGCAAACGCTGATTACCGGTCACTTCGCCGTAACACGGACTGTGTAGCAGCTGCCGAGCCTGCGAGGCTGCGTTCGGCTGCGAAGCAGTCGTAAAACCTGAGACCGCGTTGCATCAGGTAGACCGCATTCGCCGGACTACGACGGCTTCGTCCGATCGCGGCCCGCGCCGAACGCAGCCTCGCAGGCTCGGCAGCTGCTACACCGGTCGTGGTGTGGCTAATATCGTCGTCACCCGATCAGCCAGCGCCAGGCAACTGGTCAACCCCGGCGATTCGATTCCGAACAGGTTCACCAGCCCCGGCACACCATGCTCGGCCGGGCCACTAATGACGAAGTCGGCCGCCAGCTCGGTCGGTCCGGTGATTTTCGGGCGGATGCCGCTGTAGGCGGGTTGCAGGCTGTTATCGGGCAACGCCGGCCAGTAGCGCCGGATCGCCTGATAAAACCCATCGGCTCGGCGTGGATCCACACGATAATCGACGTGATCGACCCATTCGACGTCCGGCCCGAAGCGCGCCTGGCCGCCCAGATCCAGCGTCATGTGCACGCCCAGTCCCGCACTTTCCGGGGCCGGGTACACCAGATGCCGGAACGGCGCCCGGCCGCTGAAACTGAAATAGCTGCCCTTGCACAATCGTGCCTCGGGAACGTGCTGCGACGGCAGACCTTCAATCCGGCTCGCCACCTCAGGTGCCGGCAGTCCGGCGCAATTGATCAACTCGCGGCAGCTCAAGGTCATCGGTTGGGCGCCGCCCATCTGCAGTTCGAAACCTTGCTCGGTGCAACGGGCCGACGCCAGTGGCGTATGAAAAACCAGCGACGTGCCGCTGGCCTCGGCATCCGCCTGAAGCGCCAGCATCAGGGCATGGGAATCGACAATCCCGGTGGACGGCGACCAGAGCGCAGCGACGCAGGACACTGCCGGTTCAAGTTCCCGCGCCTGTTCGGCCTCCAGCCATTGCAGGTCATCGACGCCGTTGCTGCGACCCTGCGCCAACAACTTCTGCAAGGCCGCGCACTGACCGTCATCCGTGGCCACGATCAGCTTGCCCAGGCGCTGGTAATCGACGCCGCGCTCATCGCAAAAGGCGTAAAGGCGTTGTTTGCCCTCCACGCACAATTGCGCCTTGAGGCTGCCGCTCGGGTAGTAAATGCCGGCGTGGATCACTTCCGAATTGCGCGAGCTGATGCCCACGCCAATGCCCTCGCCCGCCTCGACCAGGATCACTTCCCGCCCGCTGCGGGCCAGGGCTCTGGCGACCGCCAGCCCGACCACTCCGGCCCCGACCACCACGCATTCGATATCGATGCTCACCTGCCCTCCGCTCCTTTCACGCCAGCCCTCGTTCCCGATAATCGATCAGGCTGGAGAATATCGCCAGCAGCATGGCCATGACCACGAAGAAGATCAGCACCAGGAAATACGACCCGGTGAACGCTGAACATGCTGCGCATGACGAGGCAAGCGTGCAGCGATGCTGCAAAGGCAAGGAACCATGTCCGTGTGTTCTCGATTCAATGGACGTTGTTTTTCGTAGGAGCATGGCTTGCCCGCGATGGCGATCTCAAGAACGCCATCGCGAGCAAGCTTTGCTCCTACAGTGCCTGGCTGCTACCCAGGCTTGTGGTTATCCAAAACCCGATTGACCGCTAACTCACCCAACATGATCACCCGTTGCAGCACCAGCACCGTTTGCCGTCGCGGGCCGTCCGTTACGTCGGCGAGATCGTTGACCAGGGCGCTGGCTGATGCCAACGATTCACAGGCCTCGACGAGCAACGTTTCGTCATCCACCGCTGCGTCGATGGTGAAAATGGTGCTGGGTTTGCGGGGCGGTATCTGCGTTTTCGACGCCCCGGGGTTGAGGTAAAAGCTGAGTGCGCGGTCGGCCGCCTCTTTCATTTTCTTGGGGTCAAGATCAATAAAGGCGTCGTAGGGTACTGGACCGGTATTCGGGGGGTTGGGCGTAACTTTGAACATAGATGAAGCTCCTTGTTGCAGATTTTAAGGAGCCATCACCCTCGCTACCAAACGAAGGGTGGCGGCCATACGCGGGTTGGTAGACCGGCTGCAACAGGAAACCCGGCGCTCACAAAGGAGCCCCACGCATGACCACCATAAAAGCAGAGTCCCAAAAAAGAGACGGCATAAGGTGTTGCCATACGGCTGTTACAAGGCGGGCTACCAAACCCGATCACTGTTTTGCAGTGACCGGGAAACGATATAGCCTGCCCCATAGCCGCACAAGCCGGCGGATTCTGGCGTACGCGTAGGTAACGACGCAAGGTGTTGTAGCCGCTTATGACGTAACACCGAGTGTCTTTAAACGCGTGTCGTTAAACAGGTTTATGCACTGCGCCAGATCCGACGCCATCGCGAGCGAACTTTGCTCCTACGGTGCGCATCATAAAAATGACAATTAACTGTCATTTACCTGAACAAGTTCTAACTTCAATAACAGGATCCGACGTTTTTCCATTCAATTGCGTTTTAATCAACTATTGAAGGTTGACTTCACCCACCTGCCTGAGTAAATTGCGCGGGCCGGTTTCACAGGCCTTTTTTCAACTCACAAAAGAATCCAATGGACACAGTATCTAGTCGCTGCCGGGTGACTGCGAATTCGCAGGCTCTGGCACATAACCCAGAACATGACGGGACTCGACTTTTCGGTCGGGTGAGCTGCGCTAGAGCTTGATGCTCCACCGTAACTTGCCTCGCCGGCGTCAGTCCGGTCCAGAGGTATGTTATGAACTTCAAATCCACTGTAATGCCCGGCGTACGCGCCTTTGCCTCGACCATGCGGGTCAAGCTCTGCCGTGAGCGTCCTGCCACAGCCCGGGCCAGCGCACCGTTTTCCAGCCCATCCTCCCCTGCCAAGTCGCAACGGCGTGCCAACTGGCGCGTCTGCCCGATGACGGGTCAGCTTCAGCAACGCTGGAGCCTCGACGATAGCCAGGAACCACCGAGTCGGCGCATCGCGCGCCTGTTCCAGCAGGCCGGCCTGATGTTCGGCCTGTTCCTCGGGGCGCGCACTTTCAATTGAACTGAAGGCACTTTAAAAGCCCTCCCTTAACGTTTTCCTTATCAAGGAATTCGGCAACTTCTTATTGCCTGTTAAATAGTGAGTTAGTTATGGACGAAGCCAGTAGACGGTTCGCTGCCCGTCACTTTTCAATCGACGGACAGCGAACATCAACTATTAAAACGCAACGATCAGAATCGATCGCTTATTGGCGGCTCGACATACGTGCGCTCGTCTTTAATTAGCTGAGGTAACTGTGTGTCGTGCCGCGAACCGGCGGCAGGAGCACAGCAATGACCCTTGTAAAAACCGCAAAGAAAACCGCCCAAGGCGCCAGCAACGACAATGCCAAACTGTCGATGCGCGCCGCCCGGGAAGCGCAGAACGGCCTGGCCGTCACGCTGACCAACCTCAACGCCACCACTGATGGCCTGACCGAATTCGAAGCCCAGGGCCGCCTCGCACGCAACGGTCACAACGAAGTGGCCCACGACAAGCCGCCTCACGCCCTCATCCAACTGCTCAAAGCCCTGAACAATCCCTTCATCTATGTGCTGCTGACCCTGGCCGGCATCAGTTTCTTCACTGACTACTGGCTGCCGATCAGGAACGGTGAAGCGGATGACGCCGACCTGACCAAGGTCATCATTATCATGACCATGGTCAGCCTCAGCAGCCTGCTGCGGTTCTGGCAGGAATACCGTTCGGCCAAGTCCGCCGAAGCCCTCAAGGCGATGGTGCGCACCACCGCTACCGTGCTGCGCCGCGAGCACAAGGACGGCAAATCGGTGCTGCGTGAAGTGCCGATGCGTGATCTGGTGGCTGGCGATATCGTTCAGTTGAGCGCTGGCGACATGATCCCGGCCGACATCCGCCTGATCGAATCCCGCGACCTGTTTATCAGCCAGGCTGTGCTGACCGGTGAAGCCTTGCCGGTCGAGAAGTACGACACCCTGGGCAATGTGGCGCAAAAGTCCGCCACCAGCACCGCGCCAGATCAGTCGAACCTGCTGGACCTGCCGAACATCTGTTTCATGGGCACCAACGTGGTCAGCGGCACGGCCAAGGCTGTGGTGGTGGCTACCGGGGCTCGGACTTACTTCGGCTCACTGGCCAAAGCCATCGTCGGCTCGCGGGTGCAAACCGCGTTCGACCGTGGGGTGAACAGCGTCAGTTGGTTGCTGATCCGCTTCATGCTGGTGATGGTACCGATTGTGTTCCTGCTCAACGGCTTCTCCAAGGGTGACTGGGGCGATGCGTTCCTGTTTGCCCTGGCCGTTGCCGTTGGCCTGACCCCGGAAATGCTGCCGATGATCGTCAGTGCCAACCTGGCCAAAGGCGCCATGGCTATGGCCAAGCAAAAAGTGGTGGTCAAGCGCCTCAATGCGATCCAGAACTTCGGTTCGATGGACGTGCTGTGCACCGACAAGACCGGCACCCTGACCCAGGACAAGATCATCCTCGAACACCACGTCGACAGCCACGGCCGGCGCGACGATTCGATCCTCGAACTGGCGTGGCTCAACAGCCATCACCAGAGTGGTCTGAAGAATCTGATGGACCAAGCCGTGGTGCAATTCGCCAACGTTAATCCAACGTTCCGTGTGCCGTTCGCCTACAGCAAAGTCGACGAATTGCCGTTCGACTTCGTCCGTCGGCGCCTGTCGATCATCGTCAAGGACAGCCGCGACGATCACCTGTTGGTGTGCAAGGGCGCGGTCGAGGAAATGCTCAGCATCGCCTGCCACATCAATGAAAGCGGCCAGGTGGTCGCGCTGGATGCACAGCGACGCAAAGACTTGCTGGCCCTGGCCAACGAGTACAACGAGGACGGTTTCAGGGTACTGCTGGTTGCCACCCGCGAAATCCCGAAAACCCAAAGCAAAAACCAGTACAAAACCGCCGATGAGCGCGACCTGGTGATTCGCGGCTTCCTGACCTTCCTCGATCCGCCAAAGGAAACTGCCGGCCCGGCCATTACCGCACTGCGCGACATGGGCGTGACGGTCAAGGTGCTGACCGGCGACAACGCCGTGGTCACCTGCAAGATCTGCCGTGAAGTCGGCCTCGATCCAGGCACGCCGCTGCTCGGCCAAGACATCGAGCACATGGACGACACCACCCTCAAGCTGCGGGTCGAAGAACGCACGGTGTTCGCCAAGCTGACACCGCTGCAAAAATCCCGGGTGCTCAAGGCGCTGCAAGGCAACGGTCACACCGTGGGTTTCCTCGGCGACGGCATCAACGACGCCCCGGCGCTACGCGATGCCGACGTCGGGATCTCGGTGGACAGCGGCACGGACATCGCCAAGGAGTCGGCGGACATCATCCTCCTGGAAAAGAGCCTGATGGTGCTCGAAGAAGGCGTGCTCAAGGGCCGCGAAACCTTCGGCAATATCATGAAGTACCTGAACATGACCGCCAGCTCCAACTTCGGCAACGTGTTCTCAGTGCTGGTGGCCAGTGCGTTTATTCCATTTTTGCCGATGCTGTCGATCCACCTGCTGCTGCAAAACCTCATGTACGACATCTCTCAGCTGACGTTGCCGTGGGACAAGATGGACAAGGAGTTCCTGCGCAAACCGCGCAAGTGGGATGCGAAGAACATCGGTCGCTTCATGCTATGGATCGGGCCGACCTCGTCGATCTTCGACATCACCACGTTTGCCCTGATGTGGTACGTGTTCGCCGCCAACAGCGTGGAAATGCAGAGCCTGTTCCAGTCTGGCTGGTTCATCGAAGGATTGCTGTCGCAGACGTTGGTGGTGCACATGCTGCGCACCCAGAAGATTCCGTTCTTCCAGAGCACGGCTGCATTGCCGGTGATTCTCGCGACCGGCGTAGTGATCTGCCTGGGCATCTACATCCCGTTCTCGCCGCTGGGCGCGCTGGTCGGCCTGGTGCCGTTGCCATGGGAATACTTCCCTTGGCTGGTGGGTACTTTGCTCAGCTACTGCGTGGTGGCGCAGACCATGAAGACGATCTACATCCGCCGGTTCAAGCAGTGGTTTTGATCGCCTGAACACCACCAATCCCCTGTGGGAGCGAGCCCGCTCGCGAAGGCTGCGGGTCAATCAACATCGATGTTGGTTGACAGTCCGCTTTCGCGAGCAGGCTCGCTCCCACAAGGGACATGCGTTAACCCTACCGAAAAAAGGAGAGTTCTCATGTCGGGAACGACTCTACTGATCAACCTCGCGGGCGCCATTGCATTGTTGCTGTGGGGCACGCACATGATTTCTTCGGCGCTGTTGCGCGGCTTCGGCACGCCACTGCGCCACTGGATGGGCCGGCACCTCAACCACCGCTGGCTGGCCCTACTCGCGGGCATCGGCATCACCGGCGTCTTGCAAAGCAGCACCGCCGTCAGCCTGATGGCCACCTCGTTCACTGCCGCCGGCACCCTGGGCCTGGCCCCGGCGCTGGCGGTGATGCTCGGCGCCAACATCGGATCGACCCTGGTGGTGCAGCTGCTCAGCGCTGACATTTCGATCCTTACACCCATCGTTTTACTGACCGGCCTGACCGTCTTCCGGCTGCGGGATGACTCGCGTTTCGAGAGCGTCGGCTGTGCATTGATCGGCCTGGGGCTGATGCTGATGGCCCTGCATATGCTCGGCTCGACACTGGCCGACGTGGAAGGCACGCCCGTGTTCCAGCTGATCATGCAAAGCCTCGACGGCGACCTGCTGATTGCGCTGCTGGTAGCGCTGATCCTTACCTGGCTCTGCCATTCGAGCGTGGCCGTGGTGCTGCTGATCGTGTCCCTGGCCGCCACCGGAATGCTCTCGGCAACGACCATCGTCGCGCTGGTGCTCGGGGTGAACATTGGCGGTGCGTTACCGTCGGTGATCAATGCCGGCTCGAACATCGGCCGACGCCTGCCCCTCGGCAATCTGCTGGTGCGGGCCTTGGGCGCGGCAGTGGTGTTGCCCTTGGCCGGGTGGCTAGCTTCGCTGAATCTCGACCCGGCGGCGCGGGTGGTTTACCTGCACACCGGCTTCAACCTTTTGCTGGCGCTGGTGTTCATCGGTTTCACCGAGCCCATGGCCAGACTGCTGACTCGCCTGTTGCCGGAGCCGGCGCGGGATGTCGATCCGGGCATGCCGCGCTACCTCGACGAAGCCGGGCTGGAGGTGGCCAACATCGGCCTGTCCAACGCCTCCCGCGAAGCCCTGCGCATCGCCGACATGCTCTCGGCCATGCTTGAGCGCACGCTGCAGCTGTTCCATACCTCGGCGCCGGCCTGTGCCGATGAGGTGCGGCGCATCGATCAATCCACGGACCTGTTGAGCGCGGCGATTCGCGCCTATCTGGCGGACATTGGCCAGGAAGGCATCAGCGACAGCGATGCCGATCGCGCCCAGGAAATCCTCACGTTTGTGATCAACCTCGAACACGCCGCGGACATTCTTTCCGCCAGCCTCACGGAGTTGGCCGTGCGCCGCTTGCGCCGCGGTGAACACTTTTCGGTGTTCGAGTTGCGCAACATTGCGCCGTTGCACGAGGCGCTGCTGGAAAGCCTGAGCCTGGCGATCACCGTGTTCCTGCGCGAAGACATTGCCACCGCGCACCAGTTGATCAGTCGCAAGGAGAGCGTCCGGCGACTCGAAGCCGACGCCAGCCGTCAGCACTTTCGCAAACTGCAGGAGGACAAAAACACCTGGGCTGAATCCGGCGACATCTTTCAGCGCGTGCTGCGTGACTATCGTCGGGTACACCACCACATCGCCGCCCTCGCCTATCCGCTGCTGGAACGGGCGGGTGAGCCGTTGGGCGATGATCAGGCCAAGGAGGCCTCGCCATGCGCGTCCTGATATGTGCCGGCCGCCATTACGCCGACAGCCGCCAATGCCGCCGCGTGCTCGACGCCTTCCAGCGCCTGCACCCGGTGCAGGTGCTGATCCATGGCGGCAATCAATACCTGGGCGCCGACATCGAGGAATGGGCCCGTGAACACGGCGCCGACATCGTGCGCTACCCACCCAACTGGCAACGCCACGGCAAACTGGCCGAACGCCTGCGCAACCACTTCATGCTGCACGACAGCCGCCCCGACGTGGTCATCGCCCTGCCCGGCGGTGAAGACACTGAAGAACTGGTCGCACAGGCGCGGGGGAAGGGTTTGCAAACGTTATCGGTAGCGGATTGGGGCTAAATCCAGATCTGTCTGTAAAAGAGGAGCCGTGTGGGAGCGGCGAGGGGTTGAGTTTTTTTCAGAAGCAGGCGTTGGACTGATAACGCTTCGGCAGGGAACTCCTGACGACCGCCACGCGTCCTACAGATGTGGTACTTCCTTTTTTTGCTTCACGCTTTCAGAGGACACCGTCATGCGCCGTCTGATTATCATCTCTTCACTAGTGCTTTGTTTGCCCGTTGGTTCAGCCATGGCCGATGTAGATGCAAAAGATGTCGCCACCTCGGCTGGGGTATCCGCATCGCTGTACTCGACGTTCAAGGATGACAAACGGGTGATTCCGGCCCGAGATGACGCCTCCAGCTTCGTTGCCAGTGGCGGCGCGATTCGTGGTGTTTATCTGGAGTCGTACTTAAAGCAGATTCGTCTGGAAAATCCCGGCCTCAACGCCAGCGACGAAGACCTGGCCAGAGCAATCCTCGTCCAGCAAGGCGTAGCTGCGGATCAATAAATGCTGAAAAAGTAGCGGTGGGGCTTGCGGCACCCGGATAGTGTTTGCAGCCCTACCTTGCTTCAGCACCCGTGGATAATCGCGCCCAACCCGCCACCAGTTGCGCGCTGATGCTCACGCCGCCGCACACCACAATCACCACATCATGGGTTTCGGCAATCGCCGGATGGTTCAGGTATCCAATCGCCAACGAAACGCCGCACGCCGGCTCGACCAACTGACGCAGGTCGTTGGCGTAACGCACCACGCCCATGATCGCCTCGTCATCGCTGAGCACCACGCACTCGTGGGGGAAATCGAGGATGTGCTGCACCGGCCAGGCGGCCACCAACGTAGCGCCGAGCGACCGGGCGACCGTATCGATCCGGGCAAATATAACCGGATGTCCAGCACTGACAGCGGCGGCAAAAGACGCAGAACCCTGGGTTTCACAGGCGATGATCCGGCAGTCCATGCGCTTGTGGCGGATCAATCCGGTGAGAATCCCCGCCAGCAATCCTCCGCCCCCTACCGACATCACGAGCGCATCGACCTGAGGGCAATCCTCGAGGATTTCATCGACCATCGTGCTGTGCCCTTCCCACAGCACCGGGTGATCGAAGGCTGGCACGTATTCGGTGTCCGCGCCCTGCGCGAGTTCCTTGGCCCGTAGATTGGCTTCGTCCCAGACCTTGCCGTGGACGATCACCTCGGCACCGGTTTTCCTGATCCGTGCGCGGGTGGTTTCCGGCGTGGTGTTCGGCACCACAATGCAGGCTTTCAACCCCAGTCTGGCGGCAGCCACGGCGGTGGCGAACCCGGCGTTGCCGCCGGAAGGACAGATCACTTTGCGTTTCCCTTGCGCCGCCGCCTGGCTGCACAAAAGCCCAATACCGCGAAGTTTGAAGGAGCCGCTGGGCTGCAGGTTTTCCAGCTTGAGCCAGATTCGTCGGGCTGGGGTCGACAGGTCTGGATGCAGAATCAAGGGCGTTCTGATGTGAAGCATGGAGGTGCTCCTTAAGGGTGAACGGTCCTAATCCAAGCTTAGTTCACCCTGCCCGGCGGCTACCGCTTCAGCGATAACGCGGTGCTGCCGTGGAGTTGCCGAACAAGCCTGACAGCGTCTGGCGCTGGGCTTCGTAGGCGTCCCACTGGTCGCCTTGGTGCAGGCCCGGAATGGTCACCACTTCGCCTTGCGCCAGGCCCTTCAACGCGGCATCGACCATGTCCTGGGCAGACATCACGATCTCTTGCGGCAGGTTTTCCACCGGGTTGCCGGCCTCGCTCCAGAAGTCGGTGGCGGTAGCGCCGGGCAATACGGCCTGGATATGTATGCCTTTGTCGGCCAGCTCGCGGTGCATCGATTGGCTCAGGCCGAGGACAAACGCCTTGGTCCCGCCATACACGCCGTTGAGAATTTCCGGGGCGATGGCAACGATCGAGGCGATATTGATCACAGTTCCGGTGCCACGGGCAACGAAGCCTGGCACCACCGCGTAAGCCAGGCGCATCAACGCGGTCACGTTGAGGGTGATCATGTCTTCCATGTCATCCACCGGGCTGCCGAGCAAAGGCATGACAGCGCCGACCCCGGCGTTGTTGACCAACAGGGTGATACTGGCGTCGGAGCGTAGAATTTCTTCGACCCGCCGCAAGTCGGCCTTGTCTTTCAGATCAGCGGCAACCACTTCCACGGTGCGACCGGTTTCGTTACTCAGGTGGTTGGCCAGGGCGTTCAATTTCGCCTGGCTGCGGGCGACCAGAATCAGGTCGTAACCTTGCCGGGCGAGACGGTCGGCATACACCGCGCCGATGCCCGAAGAAGCGCCAGTGATCAGAGCGGTACCTTTGGATGAGAGAGCCATGTCGATTTCCTTCACAGTGAGGCGATAACTTCGCCGGGTGTGAACCGTTATAAAGGGTCTAACGCCCGTCTCAAATGACGTTTAAAGTACGTTTTTCGGACATCACCTTTTGAGGACATCTCGATTACTTCCGTCGCATTTGTAGTGTTTGAAGGGTTCCAGTCCATGGCGCTGGCGGCCATGCCGGTGTTCGAGTACGCCAATTTCAGCGCTGGCGAAGCGCTTTATGACGTCAGCGTATTGTCTGAAGACGGCCGCACATTGCGCGCTTCCGGTGGGCTAAGCGTCGGCACCGAGGCCTTTGGTGAGCGGGTGTTCGACACGGTGATCGTGGTGGGCGGCGATGCCATCCTCGAGCAGGCGCCCGAGGGCGTACTGAACTACCTGCGCGCAAACGTTAAAACCGCACGGCGCACGGCGTCGATCTGCTCCGGGGCGTTCGTCCTGGCCCAGGCCGGTTTGCTCGACGGACGGCGGGCCACCACCCATTGGGCTTATGCACGGGAGCTGCAAGCGCGGTTTCCGTCGATCAAGGTCGAAGAAGACCGCATCTACGTCATCGACGGTTCGATCTGGACCTCCGCCGGGATGACCGCCGGCATCGACCTGGCGCTGGCCATGGTGGAAAAGGATCACGGCGCCGCGCTGGCCCGTTCCGTGGCGCAGAAACTGGTGATGTACCACCGCCGCGCGGGCGGCCAGTCGCAGCACTCGGCGCTGCTGGAACTGGAAGCGAAATCCGACCGGATTCAAACCGTCCTCGGCTATGCGCGAGAACACCTCACCGAGACGTTGTCGGTCGAGCAACTGGCAGACGTCGCGCGCCTCAGCCCTCGGCAATTCAGCCGGGCTTTCCGGGCGGAAACCGGTCAATCACCGGCCAAAGCCATCGAGAACCTGCGCCTGGAAACGGCGCGGCAGATGCTGGAACGCGGGCGCCTGACTCTCGATCAGATCGCCGAAGAGTCCGGCTTCAGCGACTGCCGCCGCATGCGCGAAGCCTTCCTTCGGGCGTTCGGGCAGCCGCCGCAGGTGATTCGGCGTAATGCCAGGGCCGGGTTGAACGCGTGAGGGGCGCCGGGCCTCTAAACTGAAAAAAACAGACGAGGTGCTTATGAAAATCTCGACCAAACTGGCGTTTTTCGCCGTTGTTTCCACCCTCGCCTACCTTGGGCTCGCGGTGTGGGGGCTTGGCGGATTCTCGGCGTTTTTCTCTCATGGACCGTTGGTGGTCATTGTGTTGGCCGCTTTGGTGATGGCCATCGCGTCCTTGTTCACTGAGGTCAACCTGAGTTCCGGTGAACGTGAAGACCGGGCCAATCGTTGGGTGCTGCCGGCGTTCGGGGTGATTGGATTATTGAGCGGGTACCTGCCGGCCTACACCGACCGGATCGATTTCTGGACCTTTGGTGGCGAAGGTGTGCGCTGGCTCGGGGCATTACTGTTCATCATCGGCGGCACGCTGAGGTTGTGGCCGGTATTTGTGCTGGGCAAGCGTTTCAGTGGACTGGTGGCGATTCAGCTGTCTATCAATATGCCTTCAAAATAAAGATCATCAAGACAGTTACTCCCACATTAGATTGCATGCAGGCGGATTTTGTCGTCTTGATCCACATGGGCGACGACCGACTCATAGCTGGCGAGCGTGGCGTGCGGAGTCTGGAGCGGATGGTCGTGGGTTTCGGTCACCACGATCAGGCCAGCGCCCGCCGCCTCGGCGGCGAGAATGCCCACGGTGGCGTCTTCGAAAATCAGGCAATCGGCCGGTTCAACGCCCAAGCGCTTGGCCGCCAGTCGATAACCCGCGGGATCAGGCTTTCCGACACTGACGTCTTCGGCAGTGACCATCACCAAAGGCTGCGGGATACCCGCCGCGGCCATCCGCCGCAGCGCCAATGCCTTCGGCGCCGAGGTGACGATCGCCCACTGGTTGGCGGGCAGCGACTTCAGGAAATTCGCCGCGCCAGGCACCTCGATAATCCCCTCGACATCCTCGATTTCCGCCTCGGTGATGAACGCCGCTTCAGCCTCGGCATCCACGCCGGGCAACGCCAGACGATTGATGGTGTCGATGGCGCGAACGCCATGGATGGTGGGTAGGAAGGAGTCGACATCGACGCCGTGGCGCAAGGCCCAGGCCGCCCAGATCCGCTCGGCAGCGGCGATGGAATTTAGGACGGTGCCATCCATATCGAACAGAAAAGCGCAGTACGGGGTATTGAAGACAGATTCTTGAACAGACAAGGGGGAGCTTCCTCTCGCAAGTGCCAGGCGGGTTCGCCGAGCAATGTAGCATTTGCGAGGGAGCTGCCGAAGGCGGCCCGTGCCTTCGGAAACGCCTGCAGAGGATTTCGTTGCTAAGCGGGACGCAGTGCCTCAACGGGCGGGGTGCCGTAGCATGTCGCACCAAGTGTGCCGATTCTTGAAATGTAGGCCTGCCACAACGCGCATCGTGACAGGTTGTAGTGGTCTGATGTGCCGCAGGTTTTACAGGGTACGTTTTGACTTCAAGGCACCTTCCACACAGTCCAGCAACTGCCCAAGCGCCCACGGTTTCTTGATGAACGACACCGAATGCCTGACCCCGGCGCTTTCCGGCGTTTCGAAACCGGACATGATCATGATCGGCTTGTCCGGCCAACGGTCGCCAAACAGATTGGCCAGGTCCGCGCCATTGAGTTTGCCCGGCATGGTGATGTCCGTCAGCAATAGACGGACGCCTTCGGAGTGTTGTTCCAGATACTTCAACGCGGCATCCGCGCTGGCCTGCGGTTCAACCACAAAGCCTTCGTCCTGAAGAATTTCGCAGAGAAACTCCAGAATCAACGGGTCGTCCTCAACCACAAGAATCAACCCGCCAGGAAGGTTATTGCCCGCCGTCGATACTGGACTCATGACCGTGACACTCCCTGATTGCCTAAATGATTTCGCGGGCTTAAATCCGCTACCTATCAGGTATGAGCAGCGGACTTCGCGGAAATTCATTTTGATGTAATCGGGCAATGAATCAGGCGCCATACAGCGCTGTATGGGCGCCTGCAAACCAGGGTCTGGCCTCGAAGGAGGGTGTTGGGATCAGTACGACGGAGCGTCTTTTTTCATGGCGTCCTTGGACATCGCGTCCTTCTTCATTCCGTCCTTGGACAGGGTGTCTTTCTTCATCGCGTCCTTGCTCATGGAATCCTTGGTCATGGCGTCCTTTTTCATCGTGTCTTTGTGCATGGCGTCTTTAGACATTGAATCCTTGCTCATGCTGTCGTTGCTCATGCTGTTATTGGTTGTAGCATCGGCGGCAAACACGCTGGCGGTGCCAAACGCCAGGCACATGGACAGTACGGTGGTCGCTAACTTTTTCATGATGAAACTCCTTGAAGCACAGGTTGCGAATGAGCGCAGCGGGTGCCGCGCAGTGAAGTGGCCAGGCGCCATCAGCTACCACCGAACCAGTTGTAGCCCTGGTCTTCCCAGTAGCCCCCCGGATAGGTGTTAGTGACGAACATCGCCTGAATATGTTTGGGATTCTTGTAGCCCAGCTTGGTGGGCATGCGCAGCTTCATCGGGAAGCCGTATTCGCGAGGCAGCACCGCGCCGTCATAGGTCAGCGTCAACAAGGTTTGCGAATGCAGTGCGGTGGCCATGTCGATGCTGGTGTAGTAGTCGTCCGCGCATTTGAAGCCGACATACTTGGCATCCGTGTCGGCACCGACCCGCTTCAGGAAGTCGCTGAACCGTACGCCGCCCCAGCGCCCGATCGCGCTCCAGCCTTCGACGCAGATGTGTCGGGTAATCTGTTCGGTCTGCGCCATGGCTCGCAGCTCTTCGAGCCGCCAGCTGCGCTTGTCCGCGACCATGCCGGTCACTTCCAGTCGATAACTCGCCTCCTCCACCGTCGGCGCCTCGTCGATGCCGTAGAAGGCATTGAACGGAAACGGCCGGGTGATCATTGACTCGGGATAGGTCGGCGCCAGGGTATTGGGGTTGAACAACCAGCCCTGCACCCGATCGTTGAACCGGGACATGGAGGACAACGCGGTTTCGACGCTCTCGTTGTCGGTGAGGTTGCAGCCGGACAACATGGCCACGCCGCCAAGGGTCAGGCCGCGCATCAGGAACGAGCGTCGTGAGCGGTCCTCGATCTGCGGTGCAATGATTTTCCTGGCATCCGTCAGGATGGACGACTCGTCCAGCCCTGAGCCTTCGATGCGCTTTTTCATACGGGCTCCTTGCGACCGACAATCATCGCCCACAACGTTTTTGGAACCAGCGCGACCATCACCAGATGAACCGCTACAAAGGCCACCAACAGCGCCATCGCGATGAAATGCACGTGCCGTGCGCCTTCGTAACCGCCCAGCAGTTCACGCAACAGCGGAAACTGGACGGACTGCCACAACACCAGCCCGGAAATCACCAGCAGCGTGATGTCGACCATCACGAACAGGTACGCCACCCGTTGCACCTGGTTGTAATGACTCAGATCGGCATGCCCCAATCGCCCTCGCAACCCCGCCCACAGGTCATGCAGGACACCTTTAGGCGAAACCGGGAAAAAGCGCCGTGTCAGACGACCACTGACGAGGTTGATGATCAGGTACACAAGACCGTTGACGGCCAGAAGCCACATCGCCGCGAAATGCCATTGCAACGCCCCGCCGAGCCAGCCACCCAAGGTGATCGTTTTGGGAAAACTGAAGTCGTACAGCGGGGAAGCGTTATAGATTCGCCAACCGCTGGTGACCATGACCAGCACCGCCAGGGCGTTCAGCCAATGGGTCAGCCGTAGCCAGCGGGGATGTGTGCTGACCGTGGGTGAAGCAGGTAACTGCGACATGATGGGCTCCCGGCGGTTGATCGTTGGTGCCGATTATGTGAGCCGATAGATCGCCAAATCCTCACGTAAAGTTAAATTAAACGTGATAACTCCCCCCCAATAACCGGTGGTCCGCCCTTGGCTCAATTGTGGTTAAAATGCCGCCCCAACAAATTGCTGGCCCTGCCCGATGAACGCTGACGCTCTATCCACCCTCCACGCCCATTTAATGACGGCCCTGGCAGCGGCCCCCGCCGAAACCCGCCGGCTGTTCCACGGCCGTGGCCGGCGCTGGCCGGGGCTGGAGCAATTGACCGTCGACTGGTTGCAAGGCGTGGTGCTGGTGTCGCTGTTCAAGGAACCCGAAGCGTCGCAGCTGGAAGCGTTGAAACAGAAGCTGATGGACGTCACGCAATCGCCTGCGTGGACGCAATCCGGCGCGCACACGCTGTTGCTGCAACATCGCTACCTGCTGCAAAGCACGACCGAGTGGCTGTTGGGGGACGCAATCGACGAGATGACGATCACCGAGGGTGGTCTGCGTTACCGGGTGGACCTGGGCCGCAAACAGAACACTGGCCTGTTCCTCGACATGCGTTACGGCCGCGACTGGGTGCGGGCCAATGCCCAGGGCAAGCGCGTGCTGAACCTGTTCGCCTACACCTGCGGATTCTCGGTAGCGGCCATCGAAGGAGGTGCCACGCACGTGGTCAATCTGGACATGTCCAGCCCGGCCCTGAGCCGTGGTCGCGACAATCACCGGCTCAACGGCCACGACTTGAGCAAGGTGACGTTCCTCGGTCATGACCTGTTCAAGTCCTGGGGCAAGGTGATCGGCAAGGGCCCTTACGACCTGGTGATCATCGACCCGCCGTCCTTTCAGAAAGGCAGTTTTCTGCTGACCAAGGACTACCAACGCGTGCTGCGCCGACTGCCGGAATTGCTCAGCCCTCAGGGCACGGTTCTGGCGTGCATGAACGATCCGGCGTTCGGTCCGGACTTCCTCATCGACGGCGTCACCCGCGAAGCACCGAGCCTGCGTTTCGAGCAACGGTTGGACAATCCGCCGGAGTTTGCGGACGCCGATGTTGAATGCGGGTTGAAGGCGCTGGTGTTCAGGCTGGAGGATTGAGCACCAACGCAAACAACTCACCATGCCCATTCACATTGAGCTTGTGATAGAGATTGCGCCGGTGCACCTTCACCGTCTCCGGGGAAATGCCCATCTGCTGGGCGATGGCCTTGCTTGAGAAGCCCTGAAGAATCAGGCGCGCCGTTTCGATTTCCCGCACTGACAGACGCGCGTCGAAACGATCCAGCAGGGTCGCCAGATCCCCGGCCACCACCTCGGTTGCCGGTCCTTCCGGTGGCATCAATTGCAGGTGACGGCGCATCGCCGCCAGCACCCAATCGCGCACGCAGAGCAGACGGCCCTGTTCCTCAAGCGTGAATCGCGTCGAGCGTCCCAACGACAAACCGAGCACGGCGCCATCGATGTTGACCATGAATTGCAACTCGTCACCGCCCACCACGCTGCGGAAGTAGCTCAGGTAATACTCGCTCTGCTGGAACTGGTCGGGGGCCACCGATTCGAGGCTGTGCAAGCCGTCGGTAATGCCGGCACAGGCGGCCTGATAAAACGGATCGAGCAGGTACATGCCGGCGCTGTAATCCGCCAGTTCTTCTTGCTCGGCAGCACTGCCCTTTGAGTCGAAGTCGATCAGCAGGCGCGGCACCCGCCCGGCCCGCATCACCGCGACCAATGCGTTGTCCAGCGGCACCAGCAACCGCAGGGTGTCGACCAGCGCACGCCAGAAGCTGTCCTGCCCCAAGGCACCAAATACCCGCGCCAGCCCTTGGTGCACCGGTAACTCTTTCAACAACGCGTCCACGCCCTACCCCTTTCGAGTAACCCATGATGGGAATGGGTGAGTCCACTCCCTGCCGATACGCTGCAAGCACCTGATCATCACCGGCCTGCAGCAGGCCAGGAGTGCCGCATCATGAGTCGTCACCGCTCGTATATCAATCTTGGACTGGGCGCCTGTTTGTCGGTCTCTTTATCGGCGATTGCCACCGAGGGCCCGACGGTTCACGTCTACAACTGGTATGACTACATTGGCCCTACGACCCTGCAGGATTTCAAGCGTGACACCGGGATCGCGCCGGTCTACGACACCTTCGACAGCGCCGAAGTGCTGGAAGGCAAATTGCTCACCAGCCGCAGCGGATACGACGTGGTGGTGGCCAGCAACTTCAGCTTGCCGACCCTGATCAAGGCGGGCGCCCTTGCGCCTCTGCCCCACGCTCAGATGCCTGACTTCAAAAACATGGACGCTGATCTGTTGGCGAAACTGGCCAACAACGACCCGGGCAACCAGTACGCCGTGCCCTATCTGTGGGGCACCAACGGCATCGGCTACAACATCGACAAAGTCCGCGCGGCGCTGGGCGACAAGGCGCCGGTGGGTTCCTGGGACTTGGTGTTCAACGAAGAAAACCTGGCCAAACTCGGCCAGTGCGGCGTAGCCATGCTCGACTCACCGGCCGAAATGCTGCCAGTCGCCCTGCACTACCTCGGCCTGCCACCCAACAGCACCAACCCCGAGGACTACAAGAAGGCCGAAGCACTGCTGCTCAAGCTGCGTCCGCACATCGCCTACTTCAATTCGTCCAAGTTCATCAGCGACCTGGCCAACGGCAACATCTGCGTGGCGGTGGGTTGGTCCGGCGCGATGCTGGAAGCCAAGACCAATGCCGAGCAGGCGAACAATGGTGTGAAGATCGCCTACAGCCTGCCGAAGGAAGGCGCTCCGGTGTGGTTCGACACACTGGTGTTGCTCAAGGACGCGCCACATCCGGAACAGGGTTTGGCCTTCATCGACTACCTGATGCGTCCCGAAGTCATCGCGCCGGTCAGTGATCACCTCTCCTACCCCAACGGCAACCGCAGCGCGACGCCACTGGTGGCCGAAGCGACCCGCAACAATCCTGCCGTGTATCCGTCGGCCGAAGCCATGGCCACGTTATTCACCCTTCAGCCTCTGCCGCCCGCCACCGAGCGCGTGCGGACGCGGATCTGGAGCAAAGTCAAAAACGGTCAATAAACCCAAATGACCGACAAATGACCGTCAGCCAGGTGAAAGCCATGTGGGAGCGAGCTTGCTCGCGATGAGGCCATCACATTTAACACTGATGGCGACTGACCCAACGCTATCGCGAGCAAGCTCGCTCCCACAGGTTCCGCGCCCAACCTGGCCCACTTTTTCTGCCACGAGATGAGAGAAACGATGAAACCACGTGCCCGCGACCTGAACATCCAGTTAGGCCAACTGCAACCCGGCCCACTCAACGCCATCACCGATGTGCCCGGCGTACGAGTCGGCCACAGCAATGTGCGAGGACGCACCGCGAACGGCCGCGACATCCTGACCGGCGTCACCGTGATCGAGCCGCGTGCCGGTTCCACCAGCCTGCAACCGTGCTTTGCCGGCGTCCATGTGCTCAACGGCAACGGTGATGCCACGGGTCTTGAGTGGATTCGCGAGGCCGGCCTGTTGACCAGCCCGATCGCCTTCACCAACACCCACAGCCTGGGCGTGGTGCGTGATGCGCTGGTGACGCTGGATCGTCAGGAGCAACCCGATGACGGGCGACTCTACTGGAACATGCCGGTGGTGCTGGAGACCTTTGACGGTTTGCTCAACGACATCAACGGTTTCCACGTGAAGCCTGAACATGTGGCCGAAGCCCTGCGCACGGCGCTGGGTGGGCCAGTCATTGAAGGTGCCGTCGGCGGCGGCAGCGGCATGATCTGCCACGAATTCAAGGGCGGAATCGGCACCGCTTCGCGACGTCTGAGCAGTGCTCAGGGCGGCTGGACCGTCGGCGCCATCGTCCAGGCCAACCATGGCATCCGCAACGAATTGCGCGTCGACGGTTACCCGGTCGGGCGTTATATGGAAAAGGCTGACTCGCCGTTCCTCAAGGCGTCCTTGCCGCATCCTGGCATGGGCTCGATTGTCGTCTGCCTGGCCACCGATGCGCCGTTGCTGCCGCACCAGTGCACGCGCCTCGCGCAACGCGCCAGCCTCGGCCTGGCCCGCACCGGCGGCGGCAATGAAGACCATAGCGGTGACATCTTCATCGCTTTCGCCACCGGTAATCAGCACGTGCCGCCTGCCGCTTACGAGAGCAAACGTGCGCCGACCACCGACAACCTGAGCATGGTCAACAACGACCACATCAGCGAGTTGTTCCTGGCCGCAACCGAGGCGGTGGAGGAAGCGATCATCAATGCCTTGCTCGCCTCCGACACCGCCGAGGGCAATGGCCATGCGGTACCGGGGCTGGATGCCGGGACGCTGCTCAACGCCTTGCGTCGGGCGGGTTGGCCGGGTGAACAGGGCTAATAGGATTGAGGTGTCTGGAGGCCGCAAAGAGCTCGCGACCGAGGCTTTTCGCGGCGTCCTGGTGCACCGCTGGGTCCCGAATTTCCGATTCGAGCAGCAGCTCGGACGTCACCACCCGCGCACCGCAATAATCAAAAATCCCATGATCAATCTGCGTCTTCATGGCCTCGGCATAACCGTGCCGGGCGTAGGTTGCAGCGTCGGCACCGCCCACACCGATCAGGTGAACCCGCAGGTGGCCAAGCTTCTTCTCCAGCTTGGCATCCGCCGTGAAATCGAACGCCCAGCCGTTGGCGAACACCCGATCAATCCAGCCCTTGAGCAGTGCCGGCATCGACCACCAGTAGACGGGATAAACCAGCACCACCGCATCGGCGCGGTCTATCCGCGCTTGCTCGGCAATCACATCAGCAGGAGGCGGCGCTTCCCGGTGATGCACCGCCAGATCAGCAGCGCTGAACCTTGGGTCGAACCCTTCGGCCGAGAGGTCGGCGATTTCAACGGTATGGCCGGGATCGTCCAGGGCGATGCCCTGAGCAACTTGCGCAACCAGGCTATGGGTAAGCGAACGAGGATCGTGATGAGCCACAACGATAAGCGCGTGCATGCTGGAAACTCCTGATTGAGAGCACAAGGCGGACCTTATATACTCTTGGTAAGTTACGATCAGTAAGTTACTTTTGGTACATAGTCATGTCAACCACCGAAACAGACGCGCAAGATTCCGCGCCGCTACCGCGACGACGAATGTCCCGGGAGGACCGCCAACGCCAGTTGCTGGACGTCGCCTGGCAACTCGTTCGGGAAGAAGGTACGGACGCGCTGACATTGGGGCGCCTTGCCGAGCAAGCCGGGATCACCAAACCGGTGGTATACGATCACTTCACCACGCGATCCGGGTTGCTGGCGGCGCTCTATCAAGACTTCGATGCCCGGCAGACTGCGCTGATGGATGCGGCGCTTCAGGACAGCGAACCGACTTTACCCGGCACCGCCAGGGTGATTGCTTCGTCGTACGTTGACTGCGTGCTGCTTCAGGGCAACGAGATCCCCGGCGTCATCGCGGCACTGGCCAGCTCCCCGGAACTGGAGAAGATTAAGCGTGAGTACGAAGCGATTTTCCTGAACAAATGCCGAACCGCCCTCGCCCCTTTCGCTGGCGCGGGTGAGATCAAGCCCGCGGGATTGCGGGCGATGCTCGGTGCGGCGGAAGCCTTGTCACACGCCGCCGCGAATGGAGAAATCAGCGCCGTGCAGGCACAGGACGAACTGTACGAAACCATCATCGCAATGGTCGAAAGAAGTGCCCGTGGCGACGCTGGAAACATCGCGAAAACTGACGCCGGACAGATGGATTCGACTAACGGTACTTGAGCGCCAACCCCCAACTTTCTACGATGATTCTACGCAGCCGCTTGTTTGCTCAAGCCGTTGCGTAAGTGGTGAGTGAAATGAACCCCTACCAAGCTCACCACTTGTTTTATGCGCATCTTGAGCCTCGAGGGCTCTACTTCCTCCCCATCAAAGAGCTTTGAGGCTCTTTTTTTATCTGCACGAATTCCAGACACAAAAAAACCCTTGGCGCGTTGTCCGCACCAAGGGCTTTTTTTGCATTGAGTCGAAGTAACTAGACCAGCCGCAGCCGAGGAGAAGGAGCTGGCACCGCACCTTCACCGAGTCGCTCCCGAACAAACTCATTCGCCTTGCGCGTCATCTGGTCCAGATGCCGGTCACGCTGTTTTTCCGCATCGAGCATGGCCCGCTTGCCGTGTTTTTGCAGCAGGTACGTATGAATCTGTCGCACCTCCAGCGAGCTGTAGATCGGCGCCACGTCCAGCAGGCCCATCAAGCCGTCGCTGCCATGATCGCGGGTGTTCATCAGTACCTGCGTACCACGCCCCCCCACCACCTGAAAGCCCATTGCCTCAAAATACGGAACCTTGGTCACCGCGCACGTCAGCTCGGCATGCGGGTAGCGGCCGACCATTTCCTGCAGCATCCGCCGGGCAATACCTTGGCGCCGATGGCTGGCACTCACCGCCATATACGCAACACCGCACGCATCGGGATCGTCCTTGACCGGCAGGTACAGCAAGAAGCCGACGACCTTCTCGGGGTCGTCTTCGTCGGTCGCGACGAGCAACTCCACCGCAATCCCTTTCGCCCCGTTCAATGCTTCCAGATAGAGATGAACCTCGAAGCCGATCGCGTACTGGTACACGTTGTACAACAGGTTGCTCGGCGCGATAGCGACCATGCTGATGTCAGTCAGGTAATCGACCACCATTTGCAGGATCTGGCTATTGATGTGCTCGGGGCACGGGGTTTTGAAATGGATGATCTGGGGCATTCGTGGCTCTGACTCTGGGGCGGACGTGAAGAGTGTGTTCGCGGGCGTGCCTATCATAACGTGCCGGGGCAGCGTGCGCCGCAGCACGTTACTGCTCCGGCGCAACCATCCGAAACCGGATATTGATCTTGTCAGAGACAACACCGCCGGCCCATTCACCTTCACCGACTTTGAAGTCGCTGCGCTTGAGCGTTAACTGACCATCGAAAATCCCGATGGCGTTGTCGGTCTTCAAGAGGACCGGTACCTCCACTTCACGCGTGATCCCCCTGAGCGTGAGTTTGCCGGTGATTGAGTAGTGGTTGTTGCCCAGCACTTTCACGCCGGTCGATTCAAACGTCGCCACTGGATATGTTGCCGTGTCGAACCAGGCTGGTTTTTGCAGTTCGCTGTTGGCGTCGCTGCTTCCGGCATCGATGCTGTCGAGCTGGATGGTGAGCGCGGCCCGGCCTGCCGACGGGTTCGCCGTGTCGAAATCAAGCGTGGCCTCGAACTTGCGGAACGTACCGTACACCCGCGAGGAGAACTGTTTAAACGTGAAGGAAATCGTGCTGGCGGTTTCATTGACCTGCGTGTATTCGACCGCCTGGGCGCAAGGCAACGCGCCGAATGCAAGGGCGGCCACTAGCACGGCGCAGGTCGGGAATCGATGTTTCATGGGATTCTCCGGTTGGGCTCCCGTCTTGAGCTGAGGCGCCGCACACGTGAGCCAGCGATAGGTGGACTAAAGCAAACAAACGCCGTTAATTCCACCTGCCACTCAGGCTTCCGACTTGTTAGCTGCCGAGAAGGTTGCCGGCACCCGACACCATGTTGCCCTGTCAGTCGTCGGCACCGAACGAATGCTCGACAGTGGTTATTTCCGGGCCAAAATGGCCCAGGAAAAACTCATCAAGGCATCGGGTGTTCCCTACACCATCCTGCGGGCCACGCAGTTCTTCGAGTTCATTGGTGCCATTGCTTACTCGGGTCGCGAGGACGGCAACACCATCCATTTAACGGCCGCCGCGTTGCAGCCGGTGGCCTCGGTCGATGTCGCGGCCGCACTGACGGCTATCGCTCAAAAAGCGCCGAACAATCAGACCGCGGAAGTGGCCGGGCCGGATCGCCGGTTTCAAGCTCGCCGAGATGGTGCCGCTCATCGCTGCCAAGAACACACTGAAAGCCTTTCCCTTGGAACTGGCCAACGAGGCGATCGATCTCAAGCGCCAGCAAATTTTCAAGAAAATAGCCGACTTGCTGGCCTTGGCTGATCACCTCAGCGAACTCAAAAGCGAGATCAACTCACTCTTTGAACCGGGCGCAGTGATAACGCCTCATAGCGATGCGTCGAGCGCTGGCCTAGATAGATGAACGCCGATTGCAGGGCAACTTGCGGCGCTCGTGGACGGAAGCCCAATTCGGTCCTGGCCTTGGTGATGGTGTATTCCTGTTTAACGCCGTGAAACATCCTCACCTGACTGAGCAACATCTGGGCTGGTCGACCGGTCAACCCGGCCCAACGCTCCTGTATCCAAGCCACCGCGACCAACAGCCATTCGGGTGCCCGCGGTGGTTGGCGATAGCCCGGTGAAACCACGTTCGCCGCATCAATGATCTCGGCCAGTGAAGAGGACCGCTCATTCGCCAGAATGTAACGCTGCCCTGACCGGCCTTTTTCTGCCGCGAGGATCATCCCCAGGGCGACATCTCGCACGTCGACAAAATTGAAATGAAAGCCTGGGTCCAGAGGCATTTGTCGCCGTCTGACCGAATCGACAAACTTCATGGTGTCAGTCAGCTTGGCCGCGTTGGGGCCGATCATCGCCGAGGGCAACACCGCGACCATCCAAAGATTCAGCGCCTGAGCCGTTCTCCAGGCCATTTGCTCCGACAGGATCTTGGACGCGTAATAGGCATTCTCGCCCTCGTCATTCCAGTGCTCTTCATCGAGCGCCTGCCCGTTCTGACCGATGGCCGCAACGGAACTGACATACACCACGCGCTTGACCCCGGCCTTCGCCGCCGCCTGCAAAACGCGACGTGTTCCTTCCACATTCGGTTCGATAATCTCGGCGTGCGGATGCCTCGCCCAGTGCTTGAACACCGCCGCGACCTGAAACAATAGGTCGACCCCGTTCAACGCCTCGAGCATGGTCGCTTCGTCGAGCAGTTCGGCATACACCCTTTCGCAATCCAGCCCCTCGAACGCTGCCGTATCGTTTACATCACGAACCCCAGCGCGAACTCGGTAACCCTGATCGAGCAAGGCTCTGACCAAGGAATTGCCCAAATGACCGTTGGCCCCCGTGACCAGACATAACTGACTCATACAATTGTCCCCCTCGCTTGACCAAGCATCCGTTTTGGCGAGGACAACCATAGACTCTGCCCCGTGGGACAGAGTCAAGCTTCAACACTAATGACCGGAAAGCTGTTGAGCGGCGCTGGACTCTCGCAGCCACGCCCGCTGCAACAGCTTGATGACTTCGGCATCCGAAGTCTGAGTAAAGTCCATGTACCAACGGCCGATCGACATGAGCCAGTCGGGAATGAGCGGGCATATCAGCTCATCCACTTCGCTGCGCAGCGCCTCCGCCGTCTCAATCGGCGCCACCGGCACGGCGACGACGATGCGAGACGGCGCATGCACACGCACCGCGTGGATCGCCGCCATCATCGAGGCGCCTGTCGCCAGGCCGTCGTCGATCAGGATCACCACCTGATCCTTGAGTTGCACAGGCGCGCGCGTTCCCCGGTAAACCTGCTCGCGGCGCAGCAGCTCCCGGGTTTCCCGTGCAACCACGGTGTCGAACGTGGCCTGATCAATCGGGTGGGTCCGCAACGCGTGTTCATTGAGGATTTGGATGTCGCCGCTGGCGATGGCGCCCATGGCGAGCTCCTGATGGGACGGAACCCCGAGCTTGCGCACCAGCATCAAGTCCAGACGAACGTCCAGTGCAGCGGCCACCTCATAGGCGACCGGCACACCGCCTCGGGGCAAGGCGAGGATGATGACATCGGGTCGATGCGCGTATTTGAGCAACGGCTCCACCAGACGTCGACCGGCAGCGGCCCGGTCCTGCAGGATGGTGGGCGATGAGGGACTCATTTGAAAACCTCCTCAGGCGATCACGCCTGTCGGTTCGCAGCACACGGTCACTCAGGATTGTCGGTCTGAAGGTGGCCGACAGCAAGTCCGCCCGCCTACACCAACCGCTCAATCTTCTGATGCTGCCAGACCATTTTGTAATACGCCGTCTGCAACACCAGCATCCCCAGATACGCCACCGGAAACGCCATCCACACACCCTGCAACCCGAAGTGCCCGTCCAGCACATACGCCACCGGCAACTGCACCCCGACCACACAAAAAATCGAAATCGCCATGGGCACCAGCACCGAGCCGCTGGCGCGCATGATGCCGCCGACAATCGCCTGGAAGCCGAACACCAACAGACTCCACAGCATGATGTGCAACAGATGCTCCGCCTTCGCCCGGGTGGAATCATCCGTGAGGAACAACCCCAGCAACCAGTGCGACAACAGATAACCCAACACCACCAACCCACCGGTCAGGCACACATTGATCAACAGCCCCGTGCGCAGAATCGGCCCCATGCGCTCAAGCCGCCCTGCCCCAATCGCCTGAGCGCCGAGGATCGACGCCGTGATCGCAATCGACAGCGCCGGAAACTGCACGTAATTGACGATCTGCGTCACCGCCCCATACGCCGCCGTCGCCTGCGAACCGTGCTGATTCACCAGCGCCAGAATCACCAGCTCCGACACCGACAACACCACCATCTGCAACCCGGTCGGCAACCCGATGCGCAACACCTTGCCGAGAATCACCAGGTCCAGCCGCATCGCCGCAAACATCTCCCGATCCGGCGCCAACGGATGCCCCTTGCGAATCAACCGCCACGCCAGCCACCCCATCGCCGACAAATTACCCGCCAACCCCGCATACGCCGCACTCTGAATCCCCATCATCGGCAACCCGAACCAACCGCGAATCAACGCCGGCGTCAGCGCCAACCCGATACACGTCGACACCACCAACGCGATCAGCGGCGACACCGTATCGCTCACCCCGCGCAGGAGTTGGGTGAAGAGCACGTAGACCAGGAGGGACGGCATGATCCACATCATCACGTGGGCGTAGGACACGGCGTCGTCGATAACGTCGGCCGGTGTGCCCAAGCCTTGCAGGGCTGGCCTTGCGAACACACTGCCGAGTACTGCCGCTGTCAGGCCGATCATTGCGCCTAACAGCAAGGTTGTGCCGGCGATGATTTTCACCAGGTGCGGTTCACGCGCGCCCCAGGCTTGGCCGATGAGCACGCCCGCGCCCGCGCCGAGGCCGATGACCAGGGCGATGAAGAAGAAGACGATGGGGAACATGCCGGAGACGGCAGCCAGGGCTTGGGTGCCGAGCATTTGGCCGATGTAGATGCTGTTGATGGTGCCCGACATGGATTGGAGGAAATTGGAGAGGACCATGGGGGCCAGGAAAAGGAGGTAGGTTTTCCAGAGGGGGTGTTGGGTGGCGGGGGTTTGCATTGAGGGTCCGTCTCGGGTGTGGGCTCGTGTTTTGGAAATTCTACGCTAGGGGACTGGGCACCACCCGATTCGATTTCGCAGATTTGGATAGCAAGAGTAATGTCCGTATATGGACTCCTCCTCATTGCAAGCCCCTTTTCTTTGGCGCCCGTGCCGACTGCACACGTATATTCGGCCTCTAAATACGGCATCGTTTCGATGCAGGGCCATGATGGGCTATTCGCGCGCCGGCTCCCGATCGCTTTTTCGTGCTTTTCGCACGTGGACATTCGAGGGTTTTGCCGACGCCGGTTCGACCGGTGTGCCATCGTTCAGGTTGCTTCGCAATCGTGGTTAAGAGTTGTTTCTCTCGTAGAGCACGTCGGGTAAATAGATCAGGCCGCTGCCTGATTCGGTTGGTAATCAGTACCGTGGCGCAGCATCGCCCAAGCCATGCGTGCAGTTTTGTTGGCCAGCGCAATAGCGGCCACATTGGGATGCGATCGCTCGGCTAAACGAACGGCCTACTGGCTAAGTCGATCCTCTTTGGATTTGGCTGTGCGTAGCGCCGAGCGTGCGCCATGCACCATCAATGTTCGCAGATACGCATCACCGCGCTTGCTGATACCGAGTAGTCGATCCTTACCACCAGAACTGTGTTGCCTCGGTGTCAGTGGTGAGGCGGCAAACTGTCGGCCATTGGCAAACTGACGGGCATCACCGAGAGCGACGACGAGCGCTGTGGCGATCATTGGGCCGACGCCGCGCAGCTGTTGAAGACGGACGGCGGACGGCTCGCTTGTCGCGATCGCCGTGATCTCGCCGTCGAATTTGCATACTCGTTCATCCAGCGCACGAAGGTCGCCCCACAAACCATCCAGCAGACGACGAAAGCGCTGTTGTTCGATGGTCTTGACGGCGACGAAGCGCATGCTGGGGCGACTCATCGCTTCGCAGATTGCCTCGGCATCGTTGGCGTCGTTCTTGTTGCTCTTGACGTACGGTTTGACGAACTGCGGCGCTATCAGCTTCACCCGGAATCCGCGTGCTTGTAGTTGCCGGACCCAGTGATGCGCACCACCGCAACTTTCCATGCCTATCTCACAGCCAGGTTCGATCTTCTCCAACACCGTTTGCAGCCAGCGGTCATGCGGCAGACGCTGCCGCCAGACGGGTAGCTCATGACAATCCACGCCGTGGATCTGAAACACGTTCTTGGCCAGGTCGACCCCAATGCGCATAAGCTTCATGTGTGGACTCCTCCTCACGGTTGACTGTGGTTCGTACTTTCAGTCTGGCACTCAAGATGCCGAAGTGAGGAGGAGTCCATCCCATTGCTTTTGGCCAGAAGCGGTCACTGGGATGCGCCTGGAAAACGAGTTGATTCAATGGGCATCAAAATTGACTGTGTGTGCCGACACGATGGCTGATATCTTTCCCGCGCACCAAATCGCGTCCAATCGACGCTGACCCCATCAAGGAAGATAAAAACAATGAATATATTATTCATCGCTTCGCTAGGAATTTTATCGCTAATTCAAACTTCACTATCCTTCGCGGATAATGTTAATGGAAAAAGTCTCTATTTACAGCGATGCGCCATGTGCCACGGAATAGATCTCAAAGCAACAGGACCATTGTTTAATAAAAGCAATCCTCCTACACCTAATCTAACAACATCCGCTTTCAAAAAACGATTAAATGATTATCCGGGCGTAATTGTATCATCGATAATACTTCGTCCAAATGGAGACTTGATTCCAAAAACTTTGCGAGAGAATGGTGTAAAGCTATCGCCGTACTCATGGAGGTTTAAAGATCTGCGCGATTTAAATCAATACATGGGTGGTGTGATTTCAAAAAATCGATGATTTTTGAGATGAGAGGTAGGCACAGAAATCTAAAAGCCATTTCAGGTTTGAGGGCTTGTGGGGCAATGCCGGTGAGCCAGTCGGCCTCTCGCGGGCATATCGCTAATGAACAATCTCGGATCAATACAAGCTCGGGCGGCTCTTCGCATCCAGCAGCAGTCGGCTGCGGTCGTGACAGGCAAGTAACGGCCAAAAGCGGAAGGTCACGTTTCGAGTAATATGCAATGGGGCACTGTAGAAATTATCCTTATCACGTGTCCTGTCAGTGCTGACCTGGCCTGTAAGTGCTAAGCAGGATCAGGCCATGTATCGACTATGCCCAACGAAAGGCCGGGTAGCTCTCGCAGGAGTATGCAAAGGAACAAGCTGTATCCAACCAGTAATGTGTCGCTTATCGAATCCTGACAGTGCCAGTTTGAAGGTGATGGCTGCTATTGGCCGTTCTCTGCCTCATACCTAGCAGTTATAGCTACCCAGTTTGGCTGTTCTGATGTGGGCGAATTCAGACGCCGCACTGCGGGTACGATGCGGCTGGGACCTAGCCTTGGATTCGATGGCGGTCAGCAGAACCCACCCTAAACTCTTGTAGCTTCGACAAACCTTTTTTCACCGCAATGCGCGCCTCAGGGTTTGGCACCCCCAACGAAACATGTCGTTGTTTGCTCGGCGCGCATCACTCTTCGTTTCGGATATGGACATTAGCTTTATCGATACTTTATCTCCGAACAGCATCATAATCGTAGGGTTTAGTTCCATAGAAAGAATGGATTTCTGTTACCCAAGACTCGTCGGCCATATTAGGCCAATTGTCCTTGTCAAAACCTGGTGCATTTTCCAAGCGTTCTTTCTCTACGTTTAGTACGAAGCGCTTATTTACTGTATCGAGTGTCAATGCATTCCAAGGTACCGCAAACAGTTTTTCTCCCATGCTAAGAAAGCCACCAAAAGATAGAACAGCATAACTCACTCTACCGCTGCGAACATCCAGCATGATTTCCTTAATATCTCCCAAGTCTTCCTCATTATGGTTATAAACATCATTTCCAATGAGTGTGTCTGCCCCCATCAGGTCGGGGCCAGGCCCCTGTTCCTCAGAGCCGGCATCTCGTAGGAGGTTGGTTTTGTACATGCCATAAGTATCGCGATCTTCGTAGTTCATTACTATCTCCTATCAGCAATCGTCAATCAATCAGAAAAATGTACCCACCGCCTTGATGGCTGTATTAGTGGGAGTCACCCGCTTTCGAAAAAGTTGAATTTTTTTCTGCATGACGACGAATGGTAGGTTGAAGCAAAAAGTCACTCAACTTTTAATTAGTGCGCTATCCATGTGTGATGCTTGTTTTTATTTTGGGCATTAACCAGATCGATATCATAGATGCGTGGAGGAAGCGATTTCTCATTATGGCAACTGATTTGCATATGACTTCATAAATATGAGGATTAAGTTTGGGTCGCTGCTGCGACCAAACTTATTTGAATGTTAGTTAATATAGGGAAAAGTCCAGCAAAATCTGGAGCAGGACATAAAATTGGCAGGTATATGTCTGCTTTTGGCCGATAGCAGTCGCCCGCGGAAGGGGCGTAACGGTCCTAGGACCACCATAAAAATTCCTACACAAACCTCGGAATCCCTCACCTTTCCCGCCGTTCTGATGAGGCCTATAGTCCATCTCGTCGCCCAAAATGGCGATTCGGGTTTGGCGACCCGAGAAACGAATGCGAGGGCCGCCTGCCCATTTGCAGGCGTCGTCGCAACTGCAAAACCGCTGTACTATGGCGGTTGCGCGCGGGAGACCTTCGGGTCTGCCGGTTTTCGTTCCCGGTTCGCCAACCTGCGCGCAACTGCCACCCTATTCGTTTGGCGACGATCTGTTGGCGGTCTCATCTAACTGAACGAGATCTCGCCTATGGAAAGATACATGCCCCTCACCGGAATCGACCTGATCCCGGCTTCCCTGCTCATCGACACCCAAGCCCCACTCGACGTCCTGCAAGCCATGGCTGACTACCGCATCCGCACGGTCACCCAAGTGCTGGAAAATATCGCCTGCCGCGCCGAACTCGGTTGCGACACGGTGGTGTTGAAAGACTTTTCTCAGCTGTTAGTCATTCCGTTACGCGACGGCTGTGACTTGATGGACGTGATCGGTCGACGCTTACGAGCGCAGGTGAAGGAGTAAGTAAAAACGGGCGCCTCAATGGGCGCCCGTTTTTCTGCAATTGCGATCTGTGCGTAAACGCGGCTGACGGATCCTTTCGTGAGCCCATTGACCGAAGTCATTTCACAAAAAATATGTGAAATAAAATGTGAAGATAATTTTGTTTAGAAAGCCTCAAAAACCCCTGAAGCCCAGTAAATCAGCGCTTGTTCATCTATTCAATATGTGAAATAAAATGTGAAGCCTTTCATACGGTACAAACCGCTATGTCCCTGATCACATCCAAATCCTGGCTCGACCCGATTCTCCCTGACGCATTGCCTCCTTCAATCATTGCTCTCGCGGACGCGCTGCCCAGAAAGACACAATTCCTAGCCGGACGCCTGCCGCCTGAAACCGCTGCACGCCTCGGCCGTTTGCTGCAAATCACCAATACGTACTACTCGAACCTGATCGAAGGGCAATACACCGAGCCCGCCGAAATGCAAAAAGCACAAGCGGCGCCGGTCAAAGATCGCAAACAGCTTAAAAACCTGGCGGTTGAACAGATGGCGGTGCAAGCATTGCTCGAACGGGTCTTGCGCCAACGCGCGCCGTTTGCCTGGGGTGACATGTTCGCACCTGAGCTTGTGAGCACAGCACATAAACGGCTTTTTCGCGGTGCCAGTGATGCGGAACGAACGCTGTCATATGGCTCGATCATGCAGCCCGGTATGCGCTCGGTCACAGGTCAGAACGTTGTCGTTGGTAATCATGATGCACCGGACGCTTGTGCTGTAGAGGGAATGCTACGACACCTTCAGGCAGGCTTCGGCCGACAGACAGACTCCCGCCGTCAGCTTATTTCTGCGCTTGCCTACCATCATCGCCTCGCGTGGGTTCACCCCTTTGCAGACGGGAATGGTCGGGTTGCTCGGTTGGTCACTCATCTTCAGTTGGTGAGTTTGGGACTGAAGCCAACGTTATGGTCACTGTCTCGCGGCCTTGCAAGGCAACACCAGAATTACTACACCGCACTGACCATGGCCGACCGCCGAAGAGAAGGTGATCTGGACGGACGCGGCCAGCTGTCTCAGCGACGCTATTTCGAATTCATCGAGTTCATGCTGCAGGTTTGTCACGACCAGGTCGATTACATGACCGCCGCAGTGGACCCGTCTCAGCTTCGAGAGCGCGTGATACGCGCGTTTCACTACAATGAAAAACTTGTACAAGAAGGCATTCGCCCGGAAAGTGCGCCTGCAATCATTGCGCTGATCACTCAAGGAAGCCTGCCGCGCAACGAAATAAAGACCTTCACCGGCCTTACACCACGCCCGGCAATCGATGAGCTTTCGCGGCTAATCAAAGTCGGCCTGGTGGAAAGCCGAACGCCTAAATCCCGGTTCGTCACGCCCGGCCTGCCCGCTTGGTTTGCTCAAGATATTTTTCCGGATTTGCATCAACGGTTTCAGTAATTGGATTTAATGAAAACGGGCGCCATCAAGGCCCAATGCCAGTCAGTTAAGAAATTTCAGCGGCGATGCATTTCCTTGTAGCAGCAGGCGAAGCCTGCGTTCGGCTGCGAAGCAGTCGTGAATCCGGCTAACGCGGTCCGCCCGACGCACCGCAATAGCTGATTTTACGACTGCTTCGCAGCCGAACGCAGGCTTCGCCAGCTGCTACAAGGATCGCGTTTTGGCTTAACTGATCGGCATTGGCCATCAAGGTGCCCGTTTTTTGTGTCCATGATCAAAGTGGTTCACCAGCATCCAACAGACGGCTGACCTTCCCTCAGGAAGGCAAAGACCGCGTACCCGAGACGTTCAAGCAGGCCCTTGAAATGACAATCAAGCCCTCCGCGTAGAGCAATACTCCACAATGAGCTGAGTGACCGCTGCCACAATCGCCTGATCCGCTTCAGGCGAGGTGAACAGCCGACATTGCGCATCCGGCAAATCCGGCAACCCTTGTTCTACCCCAATCACCGCCAATCCTTGCCCCAACTGACTGAGTGGCATGGGCGCTACCGCGAAGCCTGCCAGGGCCGCCGCCCGCAACCCGGCGGTGCTGCTGCACAACATCGCCGTGCGTTGGGCGATCCCCGCCTGCGCCAACCTCGTCAGCGCGGCCTCGCGATAAGGGCACGGCTCGGGGAACAGGGCCAGCGGCAACGGCGTGGGTAACCGGGCGACGGGTTGCGCCGACCAGGCCCACACCAGCGGTTCCTGCCATAGCAACAGCCCCGCTTCGCTGGTTTCGCACAGCGAACCGATGACCACCTCCAGATGCCCTTGCTTCATCAGCGCCAGTAACGTACCCGGAATGTTCACCTGCACCTCGATCTTCATCCCGGGGTACTGCGCCGCGAATTCCTGAACAGTGCGCAGCAATCGAGACTCGACAAAATCTTCGGACACCCCGATCCGCAGCCGCCCGTGAAACGGCGTGCGGGTCAGGTCTGTCCAGGCATCACGGTTCAGCGCGAGGATCGTGCGCGCATAAGAGACCAAGCGCTCGCCATCGGCCGTCAATTGCTGGAAACGGGTGGTGCGCGTCAACAGGGGTTTACCAATCTGTTCTTCCAATCGCCGCACGTGGCCACTGACCGCCGACTGAGTGAGGTGCAGCTTCTGGGCTGCACGGCTGAAGCCGTCTTCATCGACGACAGTGACAAATGTCTTGAGCAGCAGAGCATCGAACATAGTTTTATACGTGATCAATCGAGTTGTAATTTACGATTTATATTTCAAATACAACTATGTTGCA
This sequence comes from Pseudomonas sp. PMCC200344, assembly GCF_030053095.1. Classification (NCBI taxonomy): domain Bacteria; kingdom Pseudomonadati; phylum Pseudomonadota; class Gammaproteobacteria; order Pseudomonadales; family Pseudomonadaceae; genus Pseudomonas; species Pseudomonas sp. PMCC200344. The sequence goes on from NZ_CP125618.1 coordinate 3,885,206, forward strand.
ATGCTCCCACCTGCCCTGCCTCCCCATCACTCAAGGTGTGCCATGACGACTCTTCTCCATATTCAGTGTTCTCCACGCAAACAGCGTTCGGCTTCCCTTGAAGTCGCCCGCAGCTTCATTGCGCGCTATCAAGCAAACACCCCGGACACCGAAATCATCACCCTTGACCTCTGGAACATGGCGCTGCCGGAATTCGATGATCTGGCCATGGAGGCCAAATACGCCGGGCTCAATGGCACGCCGTTGACCCCCGCACAACAAGACGCCTGGAACACGTTAAATGAGTTGGCAAATCACCTGCACCGCGCGGATGTACTCGTGATGTCCGTACCACTGTGGAATTTCAGCATCCCGTACAAACTCAAACACTTCATCGACTTGGTATCGCAGAAAGACATCCTGTTCAGCGTTGACCCGGAACGGGGTCTGGAAGGCATGCTGCACAACAAACTCGCCGTGGTGATGTACGCCCGTGGCCTGGATTTTTCGGCGCTATCGATCACACCGGCGGAGCGCTTCGACTTCCAGAAGCCCTACGTGGAAGCCTGGCTGAAATTTATCGGCGTCACGGAGGTGCATTCGGTGATTGTGGAGAAAACCATCCTGGGGGAAGACGTCGATCTGCGCGCGCGTGAGGACGCGACTCGGCAGGCCAGGAGCCTGGCAGACAGTTTGTCGCTGACGCTTCAGGCCCCCCGGTTACACATCGATTCATTACAAACCGAAAAACCTGAATAGCCACAGCCCACCCATACCAACCGCCAGCGTTAGGACAGTATTGCGAGTGCTTACTGGTCGGCAGACGTGGAAACCCTGGGCCATGCCAGTGGTAAGCGCCCAGCGCATCGAGCACGTCGTCTGTTTCTATGCCTTTGGCGATGACCGCCATGCCAAAATCGTGACCAAAATCGACGACGATACGTACGATCAGCTCATTTGCTTGATCGCTTTGCATGGCCAGTACAAAGGATTTGTGGATCTTGAGGTTCGCTGATGGGCAAATCCTTCAACTGAGCCAGACTCGTATGGCCGCCGCCGAAATCATCGATGGCGATATGGATGCCCATCGTATGTAACTGCCTGAGGATGGTACGACCGGCATAGGAATCAGCAGCAAAGAAACGCTCGCCGTGCTCAGCAACGATTCCTGTCGCCAGCTCGCCAGAAGCCGGTAAGAACTGGATTAGAACCCTGCCTCACAGTGGATTCTTCGTGATTCTGCGGTTATATGAAGCGCCCAAGGCATTCTTCGACAAGGATTGGAAACCGAGCTATTCACAGAAGCAGGATTAAAGATATTCATCGCTAAAGGATGAACATATCCTGGCCCTGCCAGTTTTTTTCGCCTCGTAAAGTTGCTTGTCCGCAGCTTCTATCAACGCTTGGAATTCAAGGTCGTCAGTGGGCGTCAATGTTGCGACGCCTAGGGAAAGAGTCACCACACGAGCTACATCAGAAGCAGAATGCTCGATACCCAGCGCCCGGATATGCTCTTGCATTTTTTCTGCTAGTTGGACCGCTCCGCAAAGACCTGTATTGGGAAGAATGCAGGCAAACTCTTCGCCACCATACCGAGCGACCAAGTCGTAGGGGCGTCTAACCGTTTCAGATAACGCTTGGGCAACAGATTTCAAGCAGCTATCTCCAGCCTGGTGCCCATATTGGTCGTTGTAGCGTTTGAAAAAGTCAACATCCACCATGATGAGCGACAGCGGCTTTTGCTCTCGAAAGCACTGGCGCCAATCCGCCAATATGTCCTCATCGAATTTGCGTCGATTAGCCACTCCAGTAAGGCCATCCATTAATGCCATGGAACGCAGTAGATCGTTCTGTAGTTTCAGGGTCAGGTGTGTTCGCACACGGGCTCTAACAATGATTGGATTGATGGGTTTGCTGATGAAGTCGACCGCGCCAAGTTCCAGACCTAGTACCTCATCCGACTCCTGCTGCTGTGCGGTAATGAAGATGATGGGGATGTCCTGGGTCGCAGGGTCAGCCTTGAGTCGACGGCATACTTCATGCCCGTCCACACCCTCCATGACCACGTCCAGCAGAATCAGGTCGGGTAGTTGGGTCTGGCATACCGTGATCGCCTGCTCACCGTTGGTGGCCATGAACACATCACAGTCCTCACGAAACAACTCATGGAGTACCCGAATATTAATCGGTTGGTCGTCGACAATGAGGAGTTTGGGACGGTTATGGGGATGTGGTAACCAGGTTTCCATCGATTGTTCCATCAGGCAGATCTCAACAGTTCACGACCAATCGGCATCGCAGCGGAAAAGTCTAGCGACTGCACCATAACAACCAGTTCGTCGAACTGTGGGCGCAGGGATTGCGGCGTTTTTGACGCCAATGCGTCTGCCAGCTCTATGGCTTGAAGGTTGCCCGCTTCCAGCAACAGCAAAATCTCCTCAAGGGATTCTCGCCATTGCGTGAGCGCCATCAATTCGGAGTCAACACAGACCTGTGCGCTCGGGCTCTGACCAAAGTCGACATTCATCTGCTCAAGGCTTTGTTGCAGTAATCTGCTCAACTCATCAAACCATGTTGAGTCAGCAAAGATGCGCGCTACAGACCCTGCATCTGCGGATTGTAGTTTTTGCTCCAGATCGCCGGCCAGTAGCGACATCGCCTTGGCACCCATGGTGCCGCTGCTGCCTTTAATGGAATGGAGCACGAAAGCTGCCCCCGATGCGTCTCGCCGCTGGATCTGATCGTGCAACCGGCCAAGCAGTTTTTCTAGCTCGGGGCCAAAGTTACGCAGCACGTTGCGGATCAAATCGAGGTCGCCACCAAAGCGACTAATGATTGATGCACGCGACTCGATCACGCCTTCTCCTGTATCGGCTTGGCCCGAGCCTGGAGATGCCTTGCGATCCTCAAGGCCCACTTGAAAAAGCAATGTTGCCACGAGTTGTTCCAGATCGATGGGCTTGCCGACATGCTCATTCATCCCCGCAGCAAGACAGGCCTCACGGTCGGTATTGGAGGCATTCGCGGTCATCGCCACAATCGGCAGCGCTGCAAAGCGTGGATTCGATCGAATGCGACGGGTCGCCTCCAAGCCATCAATATCCGGCATCTGGATATCCATCAACACGACGTCGAAGGGCACACTCTCAGCCATCACCCTGCTCACCCCTTCCAGCCCACCTTCAGCCAGCGTCACTCGAGCGCCTTCCCCTGTCAGTAACTCATCGGCAACCTGTCGATTAAGCATGTTGTCTTCCACCACCAATAGCCGCAGCCCGGCCAGACGCTGCGGCCTGTCAACAGTTGACTTGGACGGGAGTGACTGCGCAAGGCCTTTGCCGTTGAGTGCTCGCTGAACAGCGTCGGCTAACTGCTTGGGCGTGACAGGCTTGGTGAGAAACCCCACGAAGGGAGCGTCTCCCATCTCGTTTGCGTCGGCCAGCACTTCACGGCCGTAAGCGGTAATCATAATGACCATTGGAGGAGGTACGCCGTTGCCCTGCTGACGGATCAATTGAGCAGCGCTCAGCCCATCCATATCGGACATCCGCCAGTCCATCAGTACCACGTCGTAGGCTTCGCCTCTCGCTTGGGCGTTTTTCACCCATTCCACTGCTTGCGTGCCACCACTCACGTGGTCGGCCTCCCACCCTAATGCATGAACGGTTCGCAACAGCAATTCACCCGCCATGGCGTTGTCGTCGACTACCAGTATCCGTATGGACACATCGACTCCAGGGCTGTCAGATCTCAGCAGCGAACTGGGCGCTACATCCAGGGTGATATCGAACCAGAAGCGACTTCCCCTACCCTGCTGGCTCTCCACCTGAAGTTCACCGCCCATCAAGCTGACCAACCGCTTACAGATCACCAAGCCCAGACCGGTGCCGCCAAAGCGGCGGGTGGTTGAAGCCTCGGCCTGAGTGAATCCTTCAAAAATGCGCTGAAGTTGCTCCGGGTTGATACCGATACCTGTATCAGAAACAGCGATGCGCAATCTCACGGAGTTTTCCGTGCGCATCAGTTGCTCGACGCTGACCACGATCTGGCCTTCCAGGGTGAACTTGAGGGCGTTACCCGCCAGGTTGATCAGCACCTGTTGCAGCCGCAGGCTATCGCCTATCAGGTCGTTGGGTAGATTGGAGTCCAGGTCGAACATGACCTCGACTTCTTTCTGGCCCTGGTTGCCGGCCAGCACAACGGCGAGGTCACGCATGAGCGATTCGAGTTCGAATGGGTGCACGTCGAGTTGCAGCTTGCCAGCCTCAATCTTGGAGTAATCAAGGATGTCATTGAGCAAGCCCAGCAGTGATTTCGCAGCGGACTGTGCTTTGGTCACATAGTCGAGTTGACGACCATTCAGGTCAGTGTTCTGCACCAACTGCAACATGCCCAGCACGGCGTTCATCGGCGTGCGTATTTCGTGGCTCATGTTGGCCAGGAACGACGATTTGGCTGCACTCGCGGTGTCGGCCTGTTCCTTGGCATACAGCAGATTTGACTCCAGCTCGCGCTGGGAGGTTATATCCCGATTGATACCCGTCACACGCAAAGCCGCACCGCTCGGACTGCGTTCGACCTGCGCGCCTGCCTGTATGAAGCGGATCTGGCCGTCCGGGCGAACGACACGAAAAGTGGTGTCGTACACACCACTCCCCTCGACTGCGGCACTCAGCTTTTCAGCCGCTGCCACCGCATCGTCGGGGTGAACTCGCGAATACCAGTGCTCATAATCCAGACCATTATTGCGCAACGTCAGTGGCTGACCGTAGAACTCGAACATGCGATCATTCCACTGCAAGGCATTGTCGGCCAACGTCCATGACCAGACGCCCAGTTCGGCTACTTCAGCAGCCATCAGCAACTGATCATGAATCGCCATCAGTTCACTACGTTGTTGCTGTGTTGTCTGCAGGCTCGCAGCCAGCTCCCTTTCCGCCGCTTTACGTTCGGTGATGTCCACCGCGATGCCCAGGTAGCCGCTCAATTTCCCTTCGTCATCACGCATGGAGGTGACCACCAGCGTGACAGGAAACCGCGAGCCGTCCTTACGTATGTAAGTCCACTCCCGGGTTTCTGCACCTTCAAGCTCAGGTTTATGGGTAAACACACGGAAACCATCGATTGCCTGAGCGTACTCCTCGCTCAGTTCAACGCTACGAGCAGCGAGTTCCTCTGGCACATGTATCGATTCAGGTGTGTTTTGACCCAGCAACTCATCGGCGTGATAGCCCAACAAATGCTCGGCGCCTTTGTTGAACACACGGATAACGCCATCGAGATCCGTCGCAATGATCGAGACCTCAGTGGCCGAGCGCAGCACAGTGCCTAACAATAGATTGAGATGCCGCAACTCGGAAGTTCGCTGAGCAACCTGCTCCTCCAGGTTTGAATTGAGTTCAAGAATTCGGGCTTCTGCTACTTTTTTCGCCGAGATATCCCTTAACGTCTTGGAGACTCCAACCACGCGACCACCCTCGCCCTTAATGGGTGAGATGCTGGCGGAGATATCGATCAGCCGGCCATCTTTACGGCGGCGTTGGGTATCAAAGCCAGTGATATTCTCCCCGGCCCTTATGCGCGCAAGGATATGGGCTTCCTCAGCTACCAACTCCTCAGGAACAACCAGACTGACCAACGTCTGGCCCACAGCCTCCTCGGCGGTATAGCCAAAAAGGTGTTCGGCCCCCTTGTTCCAGTTGGTGACAATGCCATCGAGTGTTTTTCCAATAATGCCATCGACCGAGCTTTCGACGATGGCGGCCAGCCTTGCCTGTTCGGCGAGTATCTGCCGCCGACGTTGACGGCTGACACTCACGACACTCGTCAGAGTAGCCAGTAGAAGAGTAAGCAGACCACCCATTAACAGGACGACTGTTGGTGAAACCTGATGCAGGCGCTGGATGAACAACGGGTGCGCGCCGAGTTCGATTTGCCATCGCCTCCCGTACACCTCGCGCTCCAACTGATGGGTCATCAGCGTTTCACGGCTGGCCGAATCGTCGGTGCTTTCATAAAACAGCTTCTCTTGCCCTGGGACGGTGATATCCCTCAGCCGCAGATGCACCGCTTCATTTTCTATGCGCAGGCCCTTAAGTACCTGCTCTGTCTGCAACACGACATAGCTCCAGCCAAACGCTGCTGTCTCTCGGTCAACAGCGGTCGCCGGAGTCTCTCCGCCGCGAAAGATGGGCATCAACACCAGGAAAGACTGCTGCGGTTTCGCTGTGTCCTGTATCAAAGTGATGGGCCCGGTTATCCGTGCCACACCGCTTTGTATCGAGGATTGGGCAGCCTCTCGCCGCGCTGTTTCCGACGCTATGTCCAAGCCAATTGCAGCCTGGTTACCCTCAGCCGGTTCGACATACTGGACAACGTAACGCTCGCCTGAATGGGGTGAGAATTGACGAATGGAGAAATCGGCTTTGCCATCGGTCCGAGCGTATTTGAGAAACTCCCGTTCATCGCGCTCCGATACTCGCCTGATAAAGCCCAAAGCACTGGCGCCGGGGAACTCGGCAGCGAGGTCGCGCGTTTTGTGATATTGGCCAAAAACTTCGCGACTGATGCCATGTTCACCCGCTGTCAGCACCGCTCCACGAGCGCCACGCAATCCGTATTGGTAAAGATCGAGGCGAGTTAAAACCAGCTCTGCGGCTTCCTCTGTAGCCGCGGCGATCGCGTCTTGAGCCTGCTGTTCGTTGATGCGTTCGAGGATCCAGCCACCCAGGATGCTTGCCCCTAACCCCACCACCAGAGTGATGGCTACTCCCCTGCTCAATGCAAAAAACTTATGTTTTCTCACCCGCATTGTCCCATTGCAGAAGACCTTCAAGCCTTCAATATTAAAGTTAGAACCCTGTTGAGAGCGTCTGTAACTTAGTTTGCATGCATCACCCCCGAATGCGCTCAGGCCAGGCCCGCCAATCGTTGAAGTCTTTCGAGGTCCGCTTCAGGCTCTCCATTATTCATAGCACCCTATGCCCCTGGCCCTCCCACTTCTGGATTTGATAAAGCACACAAAGCTCGCCTATTCGGTGCAGCAACGCAGCACTCTGTAGTGGAGCAGCCAACAGCGCTGCTTATCACGGAGCGGGCCACCCCTACACCAGTTTGATCGATGCCATTAAACGATTGGGAGGGCTTACCAGAGTCACGGCGATATCCACTTTAATTTTGGGTGTAAAAAGGCCTGTTGCAAACGATTCGTGCGCCGGATCTGAAAATACCGCTGATTATGATCACCGAGCGTTCCGATCGAGAAAGTGTCTTGGCAGTCAAGTCTCTGGGGAGCAGCGCTTTTTTTACCAAGCCGTTTCAAGTGTCGCGTGTCTTTGAATGCTTCACAACCGAATCTGTTCCTCACCGGCGGACTATACAAGCAAGCAAACAGCTCGCAGGTAAATAGGCGGGGGGATGCATGAATGCTGCGATAGCGGAATAACTCGAGTGTCTTAAGCCCTGCACTGCGACGGTGCGACGCCGCCGTCCGTTATGTCGCAAGTCAGGTGGACATAACATTCCGATTAGCCGCTGACGCAGCTATGCTCGCTAGGCATACAAACATCGGCCAGCGCTTTTGGCAGACTACAAGCCTGCCGTAGTTGTGTGCTGCAAGGTGCTCGTGACGCAGCCATCAGGTCTAGAGCTGCGTCGGGAGCACTCCCACCCTCATCACTCCATTCGTCGAGGGCGTGTCATGCAAGGAAACATGGACAGTCATTGGACCCACGTCTTCTTCCGGTTCTGGCGTCTGCCTGCCATTTACTATCGCCAGTGGAGCGAATCACGTCGTAAATTCGAGTACGAATCACTGCTGCGCTCGGAGTTGTTCAGCGCCGAACAGATGGCCAGCCATGGAACTCTACTGGCCCAACAGCACCGTATTAGCGGCCGCACCGCGAAAGACTCGCTGCTGGCGCGCCTGGCTGACAACGAGACGACGCTAGCCAGTAGCTGCAAGGCGCTCACTGCGGCACCGTTGTCCGCCCGGCGTGCAACACCGGCAGCGGAATGGTTGTTGGACAACTATTACCTGGTCGAAGAGCAAATCCGCACCACCAAGTCCCACCTGCCCCGAGGCTACAGCCGTGAGTTGCCGCAATTGGCCGATGGCCCGTCGGCTGGATTGCCACGGGTCTACGACATCGCTCTGGAGACCATTTCACATGGCGACGGCAGGGTCGATGAGGAGAGTCTGAGCCGTTTTGTAGCGTTCTATCAGACGATAACACCCCTCACACTCGGCGAATTGTGGGCGATTCCGATCATGCTACGCCTGGCTCTGATCGAGAATCTGCGGCGAGTAGCTTCGCGAGTCATGTCTAACTGGGATGACCGCAACCTGGCCAATGACTGGGCCGATCACTTGATCGAAACCGCCGAGCGCGATGCCAAAAGCGTGGTTCTGACGGTAGCTGACATGGCGCGCTCGGAGCCGCCGATGACCTCATCATTCGTCGCTGAACTGGCGCGACGGCTACAAGGGCAAAGTGCCGCGCTGATACTGCCATTGGCCTGGATCGAGCAGATGCTCAGCGAGTCAGGACTCAACATCGAGCGCCTGGTGCAGGTGGATGCCCAGCAGCAAGCCGCCGATCAGGTGTCCATCAGCAACAGCATCGCCAGCTTGCGTCTGATGTCGGCCATTGACTGGCAGGAGTTCGTCGAACACCTGAGCCACGTCGAGCATGTGTTGCGCACAGACCCGGCAGGGATCTACGCGCGTATGGATTTCGCGACCCGAGATCACTATCGGCATGTGGTCGAACGCTTGGCCAGGAACTGTGACCAGACTGAAAAAAGCGTCGCACAAGCGGCCATCGCCCTGGCCGATGCCCGGACAAGGCCCCCACCCGAGGGTGACGTGGCTGGACATGTGGGTTACTACCTGGTGGGCCATGGACTCAATGAACTCGAGCATCGAATCGCCGCTCGAGTGCCCTTGGGCGAGCAATGGCCACGCCTGCTGCTTCGCGCACCACTGACCTTCTACCTGGGTCTGGTGTTGATCCTGTCAATGCTGTTCGCCTGGCCTTTCCTTGAGGCCGTTTATCTCGACGCAAGGCCTGGATACCTGCTGGTATTGCTCGCGATACCCACGCTGCTGATGTCCAGCCGCTTGGCCATCGGGCTGGTCAATTGGCTGATCACTATCACCATGCCCCCCTGCATTCTTCCCCGACTGGATTACAGCCAGGGTATCCCGCTGCAAGCGCGCACGTTGGTGGTCATTCCCACCCTGATAGCCCATTGCGTGGATGTCGAAGAGTTGGTCGAAGGCCTGGAAGTACGCTTCCTGGCCAATCGGGATGCCAATCTGCACTTCGCCCTGCTCACCGATTTCATGGATGCTCCCACCCAGGAGCTGGAGCAGGATGCGAGCCTGATGTTGCTGGCACGGCGGTTGATTGAAGGGTTAAATCAGAAATACCCCGACCCACACAATGACCGCTTTTTCCTGTTGCACCGACCAAGACGCTGGAACGAGGCCGAGCACACCTGGATGGGCTATGAGCGCAAACGCGGCAAACTCGCCGAGCTCAATGCCCTGCTGCGAGGCCGGGGCCAGGAGTACTTTTCACTGATCGTGGGCAATATCCAGGCACTGACTGCCGTTCGATACGTGATCTCCCTCGACACTGATACCCAATTACCACGTGATGTTGCACAGCGCTGCATCGGCGCGATGGAGCACCCGCTCAACCACCCCGTGTTCGACCCGCACAAGGGCCATATCAGCAACGGTTATGCAATTTTGCAACCGCGAGTGGGCATCAGCCTGCCGAGCAGTGCACGCTCTTCCTATGCTCGGCTGTTCGGTAGCGATGCAGGCGTCGATCCCTACACCCGCGCGGTTTCGGACGTCTATCAGGATCTGTTCCAGCAGGGTTCATTCATTGGCAAAGGCATCTACGCCGTGGATGCTTTCGAGCACGCCCTGGAAGGCTGTTTCCCAGAGAACCGCATCCTGAGCCACGACCTGATCGAGGGTTGTTATGCCCGCTCGGGGTTACTCAGCGACGTGCAACTGTTCGAAGAATACCCCACCCGTTACAGCGCCGACGTCAAGCGCCGGCATCGCTGGATTCGCGGGGACTGGCAGTTGCTGCCTTGGGTCATGCCCTGGACGCCCAAGGCAGGTGGAGGGCTAGAGCGCAATCGTCTTTGCGCCGTGGCACGCTGGAAAATTTTTGACAATCTTCGGCGCAGTCTGGAGCCGAGCGCTTTCCTGATAATGTTGCTGTGGGGCTGGCTTGGAGCAATGGAGCCTGGTTCGTGGACCTTCGCGGTGCTTATCCTGGTACTGATCCCACCGCTGTCGAGCGCCTTGCAGGAGCTAATGCACAAAACCGTCGACGTTCCGATCGAGCAGCATTTGACCGCTGCCCTGAGCACCTCCAGCCAACACTTTATGCGGGCGGTCCTTCCTCTGGTCTGGCTGCCGTTCGAAGCGTTATACAGCCTGGATGCAATCGGCCGTACGCTGTGGCGCATGCTGATCAGCAAGCGTCGTCTGTTGCAGTGGAACCCTTCACGGGAAGTAGAACGCAGCGACAGCAACACGCTATCTGAGCTGTACCGCACAATGTGGATAGCCCCATTGCTGACGACGGTCCTTTTTGTACTGTTACTACCCACTCCGAACGTGCTCGCCCTGGCCGGACCCTTTTTGGTGCTGTGGCTGACGAGCCCGGCTGTCGCTTGGTGGCTCAGTCGGCCTTCCCCCCGGGCGAAGTTCAATCCTTCAGCGCAGGAGCTGCGCTTCCTGCGCTCCCTGGCGCGCAAAACCTGGGCGTTCTTCGATCAATACGTCGGTCCGGCCGACAACTGGTTACCCCCTGACAACATCCAGGAGCAGCCCCACCTTGCCATTGCACACCGTACTTCGCCGACCAATATGGGCATGGCGCTGCTGTCCCATCTGGCCGCGCACGATTTTGGTTATCTGAGTGGCGAGCGGCTACTGGAGCGCCTCGATCAGTCCTTGTCCAGCATGGCTGGCCTTGAGAGCTACCGCCGGCACTTCTACAACTGGTATGACACCTTGACGCTCAAGCCCTTGCCACCGCTCTACGTATCGACGGTAGATAGCGGGAATCTGGCAGGGCTGCTATTGACCTTGCGCCCAGGGCTGTTGGACCTGATTGATGCGCCACTGTTTGATCTGCGGGTGGTCAATGGGCTGATCGACACCCTGAATGTGCTGCAAGACACCCTTCTCGCCGCGGGCCTGGACGACGCCGAGGTACGAACCCTGCAAGACGAAGTGCTCCTGGCGCAGGCCCGGATTGTTTCGAACCCTGACGACGCCCCCGAGACGCTCCTGACCTTGCTGGAGCGCATGCATGCACCCACTGCCCTCAGCGACTTGGCGACGGTCGGTGAGGCCGCTTTCTGGCTCAAGGCATTGTGCACGCAATGTCAGGATCTGCAGGCCGAGCTGCTGCGCTTTAGACTGCCGCCCGCCATCGACAGGGCAGAGCCGTTGGCGCTCAGCTGGCGCCAATTGGCGCAAATCGATGTCGCTCGCTGGTTGCCGGCTCAGCAGGCTCAAGTGACGTCCGTGCAGCGCCTGGCTGTGCAGCGCATTGCCTCGGTCACCCGCCTGGCCAATCTGGCCGACACCATGGCGAACATGGACTTCTCCTTTCTCTATGATTCCCGGCGCAATCTTTTCGCTATTGGCTATAACGCCAGCGACCACAAGCTGGATACGGGCTATTACGACTTGCTGGCCTCAGAGGCGCGGCTGACCAACTATGTGGTTATCGCTCAAGGCCAGTTACCTCAAGAAGGCTGGTTTAGCCTTGGAAGGCTGCTCACCAGCAGCGGCGGCGTACCCGTGCTGCTGTCATGGACAGGCTCGATGTTCGAGTACCTGATGCCCATGCTGGTAATGCCCAACTACGAAGGTACCCTGCTCGACCAGACCTGCCGCGCCGCGGTCGCCTTGCAGATTGAGTACGGCAATCAGTTGGGCATTCCCTGGGGAGTTTCCGAGTCGGGTTACAACATTCAGGATGCTCACTCCAACTACCAGTATCGCGCATTCGGTGTACCAGGCCTGGGTCTCAAGCGAGGACTTGGCGAAGACACCGTTGTCGCCCCCTATGCCAGCGCCCTGGCGCTGATGGTGGCCCCCGAGGCCTCGTGCCGGAACCTGCAGCGACTTGCCGCGCTGGGCCTGGATGGGCGCTATGGCCTGTATGAAGCCGTGGATTTCACCGAGGCGCGCTTGCAACGCGGGCAGCGCTGCGCAGTCGTCTATTCCTTTATGGCGCATCACCAGGGCATGAGCCTGCTCGCACTGACTTTCCTGCTTCTTGACCGTCCGATGCAGCGACGTTTCGAATCCGACCCGCAATTCCAGGCGACCACCCTGCTGTTGCAGGAGCGTGTGCCGAAGACCGCCGCACAGTACCTGCATGCCGCAAGCGCGCCGGCTGCGGACCGGGCATCACGAATACATGAAACCAAGCTGCGAGTCTTTTCCGATCCTGACCGCAAACGCCCTGCGGTGCAGTTGCTCTCCAATGGCCGCTACCATGTGATGGTCAGCAGTGCCGGCGCAGGTTATAGCCGCAGCAACGAGATTGCTGTCACCCGTTGGCATGAAGACTTCACCTGCGACAATTGGGGGATGTTCTGTTACCTGCGCGATGTTGCAAGCGGCACGTTCTGGTCCGCCGCGCACCAACCGACGTTGCGCCATCCGGAAAGCTACGAAGCCATCTTCACTGATGCCCGTGCCGAATTCCGTGTACGTGAGCAAGACTTCGACACTCATACCGAAATCGTCGTATCACCGGAGGACGACATCGAGTTGCGCCGCTTGCACATCACCAACCGCGCGCAAGTGCGCCGCAGTATTGAACTCACCAGCTACGCCGAGGTAGTGCTGGCTTCGGCCATCAGCGATGCGATGCACCCAGCCTTTAGCAATCTGTTCGTGCAGACCGAGCTGTTGCACCCGCTGCAGGCAATCATCTGTACGCGTCGGCCACGCTCCAGCCAGGAAACAGTGCCCTGGATGTGTCATTTGCTGGCAGCGCATGGTGTAGATGTCGACGCGCTCTCCTACGAGACCGACCGTGCGCGCTTTATCGGTCGTGGGCGCAATGTTGTGGCCCCGGCGGCAATGGACGATGAGGTCGAACATTTATCAGGAACCGCCGGCCCGGTACTTGATCCGATTGTAGCGATACGTTGTCGCGTTACGCTGGACCCCGGTCAGACGGCGACCATCGACCTAGTGACCGGCCTTGCCGACAGCCGTGACAACTGCCTGCACCTGATCGACAAGTACCGCGACCGTCATTTGGCCGATCGCGTCTTTGACTTGGCCTGGACCCATAGCCAGGTGCTGCTGCGCCAGCTCAACGCTTCACTGAGCGACGCACGTCTGTTCGAGCAGATGGCCGCGTCGATCATCTACGCCAGCGCTGCATTACGGGCCGAGAGCAGCGTGCTGGTGGCCAACCGGCGTAACCAGTCCAGCCTTTGGGGACAGGCCATATCGGGCGACTTACCCATCGTGCTGCTGCAGATCAGTGATCTGGCTAACATCGAGTTTGTTCAGCAGGTGGTCAAAGCTCATGCCTATTGGCGTCAGAAGGGCCTGTCGGTCGATCTGGTGATCTGGAACGAGGATCAGGCCGGCTATCGCCAGCAACTGCAAGACCTGATTATGGGACTGGTTACCTCGGGCAGTGAAGCGAGCCTGGTCGACCGTCCTGGCGGGATTTTTGTGCGCCAGGCACAACAGTTGTCGGGCGAGGACCGGACACTGATGCTATCGGTGGCCCGCCTGGTACTCAATGACGGCCACGGCAGCCTGGCCGACCAAGTCCATCGGCGCCGCGCGGACCCTTTGCTCCCCAGGCTCGAACCAAGTCTTGTGCGAGCGGAGCAACCACCTGTGGTTTTTGCCGCACATACCGACTCTGCCTTGATATTGAGCAATCCCTACGGTGGCTTCAGCCCGGACGGTAACGAATACGTAGTAACCCTGCAACCAGGCCAACCCACACCCGCGCCTTGGGCCAATGTGCTGGCCAATGCGCACTTCGGCACGGTGATTTCCGAAAGCGGCGCAGCTTACACCTGGAGCGAGAATGCTCACGAGTATCGTCTCACCCCTTGGCATAACGACCCGATCTCTGACCCCAGCGGTGAGGTGTTGTACCTGCGCGACGAAGATACCGGCCACTTCTGGTCGCCGACCCCGCAACCCTGCCCAGGTACTGGCCTTTACCGTACTCGCCATGGTTTCGGTTACAGCGTATTCGAGTATGAAGAGGACGGCATCCAAACCGAGTTGTGGGTCTATGTGGCGCTGGATGCACCGATCAAATTCTCGCGCCTGAAAATTCGCAATACCAGCGGCCGGCCGCGGCGTTTGTCGGCAACGTGCTATGTGGAGTGGGTGCTGGGGGATTTGCGCAGCAAGTCGGCCATGCATGTGGTCACGGAGGTGGACCCATTCAGTGGCGCTCTATTCGCGCGCAACGCCTTTTCGATCGAGTTCTCCGGGCGCGTCGCCTTTCTCGACACGGACTCGACGGGGCGCAGTTTTAGCGGTGATCGTGCCGAATTTATCGGTCGCAACGGAACCCTGCGAACGCCGGCAGCACTGACTCGCGCCCGACTGTCCGGACGGTGTGGTGGTGGTTTCGACCCGTGCGCAGCGATGCAGGTCGCACTGGAGCTGGCGGACGGCGAAAGCCAGGATGTGGTGTTCCGTCTCGGCGCCGAGCAGGACACCAAATCAGCCACCCACCTGGTGCAGAAATACCGCGGCGCCAAGGCCGCGGCGAGTGAACTGGACGCTGTGCGTATGCATTGGCGCACGACCTTGGGAGTCATACAAATTCAGACTCCCGATCCAGCCATCGATGTGCTGGTCAACGGCTGGCTGATGTATCAGGTCATCGCGTGCCGCTTCTGCGCGCGTAGCGGCTATTACCAATCCGGAGGAGCCATTGGCTTTCGTGATCAATTGCAGGACAGCATGGCAATGATCCATGCCGACCCGGCTGCCGCGCGCCGACACCTGCTGCTCTGCGCCGCGCATCAATACCCCGAAGGCGACGTACAACACTGGTGGCATCCACCGCAAAGTCGGGGTGTGCGAACGGGCTGTTCCGACGACTTCCTCTGGCTGCCCCTGGCAACCAGCCGCTACGTGTCCATCACCGGTGATCGCAGTGTACTGAGCGAAGTGGTGGGTTATATCGAGGGGCGCGCACTGAATGCTGGCGAAGACTCCTACTACGATCTGCCCGGCACTTCGCAACTCCAGGAAAGCCTCTACCAACATTGCGTGCGCGCCATTGAGCATGGCCTCAAGCGCGGAGTCCATGGGCTGCCGTTGATGGGGGGCGGAGACTGGAATGACGGAATGAATCGGGTCGGCGAGCAAGGCCTTGGTGAGAGCGTGTGGCTTGGCTTCTTCGAGTATGAGGTGCTGCTGCAATTCTCCAGTACTGCGCAGCTGGAGGGCGACAAGGTCTTCGCCCAGCGTTGTACCGACCAGGCGGCAACCTTGCGTGTGAGCCTGGAAAATCAGGGTTGGGATGGCGCTTGGTACCGCCGCGCTTACTTCGACGACGGCCAGGTATTGGGCTCTGCGAATAACGAGGAATGTCGTATCGACTCCATAGCGCAAAGCTGGTCGGTGCTCAGCGGGGCTGCATCGCAGGTACGGCGCCAAACGGCCATGGATTCACTGGATCTGCACTTGGTCCGGCGCGATACCGGCGTGGTGTTATTACTGGACCCGCCGTTCGACAAGGGTGCACTGGATCCCGGTTACATCAAAGGCTACGTACCCGGCGTACGCGAAAACGGTGGCCAGTACACGCACGCTGCTGTCTGGGCAAGTATGGCCTTCGCCCGTCTCGGCGACAGCGACAGGGCGTGGGAGCTGCTGCGCATGATCAATCCCGTCAGCCGTCGCAGCGCTGCACAAATCGAAACGTACAAGGTTGAGCCTTACGTGATGGCCGCCGACGTCTACGGGGTTGCGCCCCACACAGGACGAGGCGGCTGGACCTGGTACACCGGATCGGCGGGCTGGATGTATCGCCTGATCGTCGAATCACTGCTGGGACTGACACGCTGCGGCAACTCGTTGCGCATTGAACCGGTGCTGCCAGCCGATTGGCCGGGCTTCACCCTCCACTATTGGTTCGGTGCAACCCTCTACCATATAGAGGTGCGCCAAAACGAAGAAGCAACACGCACACTTAGCCTGGATGGCAAGCTACTCACCGATGCGATGTTGGGACTGCTGGACGATGGGATCGAACACCGCATTTTGGCGACTTGCCCGAAATCTACGGCAGTTAATGAGGGGCGCGTCACATCAACTTCTTAACGACAGTTGTCAAAGGGGCTCTGAGCGGTGGCGTTATAGGTTCGATGCACTTGGGTCACCACAGAACTGTCTGCTTGCCGCACTCCCTGTTCAAGCCCAGAACCGTTTCCATGATCTCAAACTGATCACCTTGCCCCTCGGCAAGTCGGTGCCGGCCTGTTTGATGCCGCGATCATTGAGTACCGCTTTGGGTCCGTCAAAAAACCATTCAGTCTGGCCAGCGGCGTTAGCTTTTGTCGCGGCACTCATAAGCGATTTCGCCCACGGCTTCCAGCGCGACCTTATGACCCTCTGTCACGACTGACTGAAATCGCCCCATAATTACCTGTTGCATCGACCGGTTGAATCCACAGCCAAAAGCGGACCTTCTTCGCTCCAGTCAAATTGAAAGGCGGACAGAACAGCCTTTACTGGGTCAGTTTTCGGTCAGCGGCAACAGTTAGTTGGCTTTGAATGCCGATTTTCACACCTATGACACCCGTGTCGTCAGTAGCTCAGCGCGTGCAAGGCCTTGCCGACTTTTTTTGCACTATGCAATATGGCCCCAAACTGGAGGGTTTGCTCAATGGATGTTTCGACACTCTTTCTATACATCGTCGCAGTCAGCGCGGTGATGATGGTCCCCGGCCCGTCCATGTTGCTGGCGCTCAATAACGGTGCTTCGCACGGTATGCGCGTGGCGGCGTTCGGTATGGCAGGCGCGGCGCTCTCGGATCTGATCCTCATCGCAGCGGTCGGCTGTGGCTTGGGAGCATTGCTACAGGCATCTGAGCAACTGTTCAGCCTAGTCAAATGGCTGGGTGCGTTCTATCTTCTTTATCTGGCCTGGGTGCTCTGGCGGGCGCCGACGCAAGCGCTGCAGCACGCGCCAGGTACGACGACGGCCAGCGGTCGCGCCGCATTCCTGCGAGCCCTTTTGGTCGGGCTATCGAACCCTAAGGGATTGCTATTCTTTTCGGCGTTCTTGCCACAGTTCATTCGCCCCGGCGAGCCTGTCGCCCAGCAATATCTGGTACTGGCTCTGACCAGCGCGGCGATCGATTGTGTGATGATGGCGATCTACGCATTCGGCGGGCGTCATGCGATGCGCAGCTTTTCCGCCCGGGTGATGACGTGGATCAATCGCAGCTGCGCCGGCATGCTCGCCATGTTGGCTCTGGGCATAAGTCTGTATCGCCGCAGCGATCTGCACTGAACAGGAGCGGATCGCCCTCCTCGTTCACGCACGCGTAACCACCCTCACGCGGAACCGTATGGGCATCACTCATCTCATTGCGCTGATGGAGTACCTCAGGCGCGGGCGGATGCTGCTGCCGGTGACCGCCTCAGAAATGGATGTTGACCTAACTGCGATCCCGACCATTGCAATCGAGACCGCGTTCCCTGGTGGATTCAATTTTGAGGCGTAGTGGCACTGGTGCGAAATTGCAGCTCACTTGACCACCCATTTTCGTCGCATTTGACCACCCATTTGCATTCGACCTGACCAGCTGTTTGCATCGACTTGACCGACGCGTTTTGTAACCATGATCGGCAGAGAACGGCCAAAAGCCGCCGGTCAGGGTATCTACCAAAAGTGGGCGATTCACTTAGCGCCATGCTCAAAAACCCAGTCATTTAGCGAATTCCTCGCGCCTGGAATTTTTTCATGGCGTGAAGTGTAAAGTGCAAAAGGTGTCCTAGACTACAGGCTTAAGTGATCTGATTTCATGAATTTTTCACCGCTGCAACTACTGGGTTTTTATATGCATTCAGACAGTCTTCAAACGCAGCACTGCCTTTATCGAATGCCTTCTATCGACCCAAGAACGGGCCTGGCATTGATATGGAATTATGATTTCTGGAAAAAATGCGCGGGGGCGGAAACTTTAGCTTACTGCTGATTGAGACACACAATCCAACGAGCGAATGCAAACATGAATGGTAGTTCGGTAGCGGGTTCTCGATTCAGCGTACTTGATGGATGGCGCGGCATAAGCATCTTGCTTGTCTTGGCGTGCCACCTGCTACCACTTAGCCCAAAGCCTTGGCAATTTAATGCCGCCGCAGGCGTTATGGGAATGGCTATATTTTTTACGCTATCGGGTTTCCTGATAACAAATTTTCTGCTCAACAACAGCAGCGTTGTTGATTTTTTAATCCGCAGAATCTTTCGGGTTGTGCCTCTCGCCTGGTTGTATATGGCCATTGCTTTACCTGTCATGAACAGCACTCCGGATTTCTACATCGCAAACTTTCTGTTCATTGCCAACTGGCCGCCTATGTGGCTTGGTAGTGTAAACGGCCACCTATGGAGTTTGTGCATGGAGGTCCAATTTTATTTCGCCATCGCCTTGCTGGTAGTTCTGATGAGAAACAAGTGGGTAGTGCTAATCCCTTGTCTCTGCATCGCCGTCACGATGTACCGAGTTATGAACGATGTCCACGTCGCAATCAACACTTATTACCGCATTGATGAAATACTTTCCGGATGCATACTTGCACTGATATACAACAATAGACTGGGCAACATCCTTGCGAAACTTCCGACACAAACGGAGATCGCGCAAATATTTTTAGTCCTCCTATTTGTTTTGTCCTGTCATCCCGATGCGGGCTTCATGAACTACTTCCGCCCCTACCTTGCCGCAGCAATGGTGGGGAGCACGTTACTCAATAGCCGGACACGAGTTGCCCAGATTCTGAATAATCGCGTTTTATTCTATATCGCCACCATCTCGTACGCTCTCTACGTTGTTCATCCGCTGCTAATACATACTTGGCTGGGTAGCGGAGATACCGTCATAAAATATTTGAAGCGCCCTTTGTTGTTCGCCGCCATTTTTCTCACCGCGCATATCTCGACCTTCTATTATGAAAAATGGTGGATTGCTTTTGGTAAGAGATTTGCCAAGAAAGTAGCTGGCCAATCTGTTACATCGACCGGTTGAATCCACAGTCGATTGCGGTCCTTCACGACAGGAAGCAATCCGGCCAAAAGCAGCCATTCAGAACTGTCTAAAAACGGACGACTTAATTTGTCAGCTGACTCATTATGGGTGACGCGAATGGGATACCATTTTGACCCGGTTGAAAAACGCTCAGGGAGAGCACCATGTCTGCACAAATCCAACTATCAGAAAATGTAACTGAAGCAGAGCGCCTAGCCATTCTGACCCCGCTGCTGGCTCATAACCTGACTAACGGCGGAGACGACGCGCATGAAACATTTGCTCTGCTGCTACGAGCCCCTGACAGGGACGAAGTCATTGGCGGGCTGTACGGGAAGATTTCCTATCGATGGCTACTTATCGATCTTGTCAGCGTTCCTGAGCAGATGCGGGGCCAGGGTATCGGGGAGCGGTTAATGCGCATGGCCGAAGATATCGCGCAAAAGAAGAACTGCATTGGCATTTGGCTAGAGACCTTCAGCTTTCAAGCGCCAGGGTTTTATCGAAAACTTGGGTATTCCGAGTTCGGATGCTTGGCAGATTACCCACCAGGACATACTCGACTCTATTACCAAAAGACGCTGTGCTAGCAGCGTTTTGAGTTAATTTTGCCGAGGCAAAGAACCCACACGCGAAGCCAAAAGAGGTTACGACTCAGGGTCCATGATTTTTTGACCTGGATGGACTCAGAAACCGGTTAGGTCCGCTATGGGTTATGGATTCAACCGGTCGATGCAACAGATTGGCTGAATCGTTCAGCGGGCGTTTCGTAGTTTGGGGTCTGCCGGAGAAGATGTCCGGACTAGACTCGTTCATCCTTGCAGCCCTGCCATACTGTTCAGCATGACCAGTGCAACCTTCCGCTTCTACGAGGAGCTCAACGACTTCCTGCCGGCCGAACGGCGGCGGCAGTCCTTCACTTGTCCTCTGCTGGGCCGATAGCCGAGCGCATCGGGCCGGCTCTAAGACTTGAAGCGCCCCACCCGCCCGTTCAGTTCATTCGAGAGGTGCGAAAGCCGGCCTGAGTCTTCTTGCGCAGAGCTGGCCAGGCTTTCGACCAGCCGCGCCTCGTCGTAGATCTGCTGGATATGCCGATTGATCACTTCGGCCACACTAAATAAATCAATCCCCATTTAATGCATCGCCAAAATCCCAGTTTTTAAGGATGGCTTTCCAAACGCCAAAAACACCGATAACGTAATATGAACTACAAAATAAATAGCGCTCTCTACATGAATAACTGGCTGACACTGATTCTCGCTTTACCCACCGCGAATGCCACCGAGCGCATGCGAGCCTGGCGTGCTCTGAAAGCCTCAGGTGCGGCGGTTTTGCGCGATGGTGCCTATCTGTTGCCTGATACCAGTGTCTGTCGCGATGCTCTGGCGTCTGTCGAACGCGACATCCTTTCTATTAATGGCACTGTTTACATCCTGCCCGTGGTCGATCCGGAGGGTGAGCGTTTTGTCGAGTTATTCGACCGTAGCGATGACTACAGCAAGCTACGCGCAGAAATTGAAGAGTGCCGTGGACAGCTCAATCCTGAAAACGCATTGGCCACCACCAAACAAATTCGCAAGCTACGCAAAAACTACGATCAGCTCACCTACATCGATTATTTCCCAGGTAAGCCCAAGGAGCAGATTGATTCAGCCTTGCAGGAGCTTGAGACGGCTGCCAGCAGAGCGTTGTCTGCGGATGAACCACATAGCCGCGACGAACCCATAACGGCACTCAACCGTAGCGACTATCAACGTCGTGTCTGGGCAACACGTAAGCGTCCGTGGGTTGATCGTCTGGCTTGCGCCTGGTTGATTCGGCGCTTCATTGATCCTCAAGCTCAGATCCTCTGGCTGAATACTCCACAGGACTGTCCGGCAGACGCGCTGGGCTTCGACTTCGATGATGCGACCTTCAGTCATGTCGGCAATC
This sequence comes from Pseudomonas sp. PMCC200344, assembly GCF_030053095.1. Taxonomy (NCBI): domain Bacteria; kingdom Pseudomonadati; phylum Pseudomonadota; class Gammaproteobacteria; order Pseudomonadales; family Pseudomonadaceae; genus Pseudomonas; species Pseudomonas sp. PMCC200344. The sequence goes on from NZ_CP125618.1 coordinate 3,906,428, forward strand.
GTGTGACCTTCGAAACCCTGCAAGCCAGTTTTGAGCTTCAAGAGCCCGGCCTGAACCGCATCGCGGCCTTGGTGCACTACCTCGATATCGGCGGCATTCAGCCTTTGGAGGCTGCCGGCATCGAGCGCGTGCTGGCGGGATTGCGCGAAACCATTACCCATGACGACCACTTGCTGGCTGCTGCCAGCGCCATCTTCGACGGCCTGCTCGCCGAGTTTGTGAAAGAGGAACAACCCAATGAGTAAGGTGTTGGCATCAACGGCTGAAGAGGATCTATCGAGGCCGGAGGCGATCAGCTTGTGTGAGGCATTCCGGTTCTGGTTGAAGCTCGGCTTCATCAGTTTCGGCGGGCCAGCAGGACAGATTTCGATCATGCACCAGGAACTGGTAGAACGTCGGCGCTGGATCTCTGAACGACGCTTTCTCCATGCGCTCAACTATTGCATGTTGCTGCCTGGGCCAGAGGCTCAGCAATTGGCGACCTACATCGGCTGGCTGATGCATCGAACCTGGGGCGGAGTGATCGCCGGAGTGTTGTTTGTGCTGCCCTCTCTGTTCATCCTCATCGCTTTGTCGTGGATGTACATCGCGTTCGGCGAAGTGCCTGTGGTGGCCGGCCTCTTCTATGGGATCAAGCCTGCCGTGACGGCCATCGTGGTGCAGGCGGCACACAGGATCGGCACTCGGGCGCTGAAGAATAATTGGCTGTGGGCGATAGCAGCAGCTTCATTTACTGCGATCTTTGCGTTCAATGTTCCTTTCCCGCTGATCGTATTGGGGGCAGCGTCAATCGGCTATGTCGGAGGGCGTCTGGCGCCTGAGAAGTTCAGAACCGGGGGCCATAGCGCTGCCAAAAAGTCCTTCGGCCCGGCCTTGATCGATGACGACACCCCGTCCCCGGAACATGCCCGGTTCAGCTGGATGAAACTGGCGCTGCTGGCCCTCATCGGCGCAGCGCTGTGGGCGTTGCCGATGGGAGTCCTGACCGCGCTTTTTGGCTGGGAAGGTACCTTGACCCAGATGGGCTGGTTCTTTACCAAGGCTGCGTTGCTGACTTTTGGCGGGGCTTATGCAGTCCTCCCGTATGTCTATCAAGGTGCGGTCGGTCACTATGGCTGGCTTACCCCGACTCAGATGATCGACGGTTTGGCACTGGGGGAAACCACACCAGGGCCGCTGATCATGGTGGTGGCCTTCGTCGGCTTTGTTGGAGCGTACGTCTCACAAGTGTTCGGCGCCGATCATGTATTTCTGGCCGGGGCTGTCGCGGCCACCCTGGTGACATGGTTCACCTTCTTGCCCTCGTTCCTGTTCATCCTCGCCGGGGGTCCGCTGGTGGAATCGACCCACAACGAACTCAAGTTCACTGCACCGCTTACCGCAATCACAGCGGCGGTGGTTGGAGTGATCCTCAATCTGGCCTGTTTCTTCGGCTATCACGTGCTGTGGCCGAAGGGCTTCAGCGGCAACCTCGACTGGCCCTCTGCACTGATCGCCATTGCCGCGGCGATTGCCTTGTTCCGCTTCAAACGGGGCGTCATTCAGGTGCTGATGGGTTGCGCGCTCGTCGGCTTGGCGGTGCATTTGCTGCGTTAGAGAGGATGTGATCAGCCAGCAGCTAAGCTTTATCTGAAGGCCTTCGCGAAACCCGGAAAAGTCTGGAGGCAAACAATGAGCAAACAACCTCAACCCCGGAGCCGCTCCAATCCCCAGCCCAGATCCCGTCCGGTAATCCCTGCCCTGCCCAGTAAAACAGGCACCCAGTCCGGGGGCTTACGCGGCAACTACCCACCGAAGAAGTCCAATTGAGCTCAAGCGTGCGGCAGCCTTTGCAGTTGAGTCTGTTGGACTTTCCCGTCAGCCCTTATGGCTGATCAGTGCGATTTCTTCGATACCGACGTCCCGGCTTTGCTCAACCCTTTCGTGTTGTGATCGCCTGGCGTCGAGGTCGAGATTGCACTGGCTTTGGCCACGCCGCGAGTGTCTTTGGAATTGGCGATACCTGAAGTCTTTGAGCCATGACCGCGATCACCATTGCGATCATTGCCATAGTGGTTTCCGCTTTCACCATGGTCGCGAACAGACTTGCCGGCATGATCGCTGGACAGTCCATTACCGCGGCCGTTGCTGCCAGAGTTGCCGGAGTGACCTGAACCGCTGTGACCGCCGCCTGTACCGCCGCCGTGGCCACCGCCATTACCACCTCCGTTTCCGCCCCCGTTACCCCCACCACCACCACCACCACCACCACCACCACCACCACCACCACCACCGTCTTTCGCATAGGCGGAGTTCATGATGGACAGGTCAGCAGGGAGTAATGGGGCGGCCGCAAGCATCAGGGCACAGGACATTCCAGCAACGAGACTCTTATTCTTTAAAAGCATAATTGCTTCCGTAAGGTTGGTTGATATCGCGAGTCTTATGACGTATTAGCCCCCAGACAGTTCAAGTCCTGCGACCGACGGAGGCTGCCAGCGCTAGCGTGCAGCGCTCCGGGTACCCGCGAACGCGCTCGTGCCAAGCCAGCGCCACAAACTTTCCGCATCCTTCACCGCGCCATCTACGCGCAGCTCTCGCGACTGCAGAACCTCCCGCGGTGTGCGGTCGCCCGCCCACACCTCGGTCAACGCGCGCACGCTGGAGTCCACGACAAGCGTCAGTTCGCGGCCGGGATCGTCGCGACACAGGTCTGCCACGCCCTGTTCAACCACGAGCCACCACGCTTGCTCGCCCGGTCGCGCGTCGCGGAACTTGAAGTGGATGACTACCGGTCGGGACGGGAATGTCTCGACGCGCACGAACCGGCGAACGTCCCACATGAGCAGCCCCGCGTCGAGTTCGTCATCGCGAAGGCGACTGCCGATCCAGCGCGCGCCCCAATGCCCTAGCGCCATGATGATGGGGCGCAATTCCTCGCCCGCCTCGGTCAGGCTGTACTCCCAGACTTTGCCGGTGGCCGTGCGGTGCACGACGCCGATCTCTTCCAAATGGCGCAGACGTTGTGCCAGCAGGTTGGTGGACATCCGGGGTACGCCGCGGTGCAGTTCATTGAAGCGCTTGCTGCCGCACAGCAACTCGCGCACGACCAAGGGTGTCCAGCGCTCGCACAGGGCTTCAGCGCCGCGCGCGACCGTGCAGAACTGACCGTAGCTTTCATCCATTGCCTTGGCTCCGCAACTACAACGCTTCAGATTCTGAACTAGCCCCGCCACTTCGCCACGCGCACGCTGAAACCTCGAAAGCCAAATACCAAAGGAGCACGCCATGACCAAGGTAGCCATCATTCAGCGTCCGCCCGTGCTGCTCGATCGCAGCGCGACAATCGCCCAGGCCGTGCAATCGGTCGCCGAGGCAGCGACGGCGGGAGCCTCGCTGATCGTTTTGCCCGAATCGTACATTCCCGGTTACCCGTCCTGGATCTGGCGGCTGGCGGCGGGAAAGGACGGGGCTGTCATGGGCCAGTTGCACACGCGGCTGCTGACCAACGCCGTCGATATCGCGAACGGTGACCTGAGCCAATTGTGCGAGGCCGCCAGGGTGCATGCGGTGACGATCGTGTGCGGCATCAATGAATGCGACCGGCGCAACGGAGGCGGCACGCTCTACAACAGCGTAGTCGTTATCGGCGCGAACGGCGCCGTGCTCAACCGACACCGCAAGCTGATGCCAACCAATCCCGAGCGCATGGTGCATGGCTTCGGTGATGCAACCGGGTTGCGTCCGGTCGATACACCGGTCGGCCGCGTCGGTGCGCTCATCTGCTGGGAAAACTACATGCCGTTGGCACGCTATTCACTGTATGCCCAAGGGGTGGAAATCTACGTCGCCCCCACGTACGACACGGGCGAAGGCTGGATCAGCACGATGCGTCACATTGCACTTGAAGGCCGCTGTTGGGTGCTCGGCAGTGGCTCCGCACTGCGCGGCAGCGACATCCCCAACGACTTCCCGTCTCGTGCGCAACTGTTTCCCGATCCGGACGAATGGATCAACGACGGCGACTCAGTGGTGGTCAGCCCTCAAGGCCGGATCGTGGCCGGTCCATTACACCGAGAGGCCGGCATTCTGTATGCGGACATCGACGTCGCTCTCGTGGCGCCAGCGCGGCGGGCGCTCGATGTCACCGGGCATTACGCGCGCCCTGACATTTTCGAACTGCAGGTGCGGCGCACGCCTGCGACTGCGGTGCGTTACATCGACGAATGAAGTCCGGCGGTATCGCCTGACATTGATCAAGGAGTCATGCCATGAGCATTGAACGGTCTTACAAAGGCAGTTGTTTTTGCGGCGCAGTCGAGTTCACCGTCAGTGGCGAGCCGGTCGGAATGGGCTACTGTCATTGCGAGTCGTGTCGGCATTGGTCAGCAGGGCCGGTCAATGCCTTCACGCTGTGGAAACCCGAGGCGGTGCAAGTGACTCGGGGTGCTGACAACATTGGTACCTACAACAAGACACCGCAGAGTTATCGCAAGTGGTGCAAGACGTGCGGCGGGCACATCTTCACTGAACACCCGGGGATGGGGCTGATCGATGTGTATGCCGCGGTCATCCCGGATCTTGCGTATTCGCCAGGCGTTCACGTCCACTATCAGGAGACCGTGCTGCGCATCAAAGATGGATTGCCCAAGCTGAAGGATGTCCCCAACGAATTAGGGGGATCGGGTATCAGCGTGGACGAGTAGCGCTGTTTACGCCGGTTGCCACCTTCAAATGGGCATATGGATCATGCCCATCAATCGAAAGCACCGTTGAGCACTTCGTAGATGAGCCCGGTTGCCAGCGCGACCAATATCAAGTCGGTGCCAACTTGCTGCCATTCATATCCATCATAATGAGGAAGCCTGCCGATCAACCGGCCGTCCAGTTTTTTGGCAATCCCGGGGGGAAGCGGCTTACCTCGCGCGAGGCTCTTTTGAATGCCGGGTGGTAATGCAGGTCCGGGGCTCCAGTAGTCCCGATACCCACCAATAATTCCAAGAACGCTTGCGCGATTGATGCTTGGGCCATTATCCCAATCACCGCCCCCGGAATCTTTGCCCTTACCTCCCTTACCTCCCTGACCTCCCTGGTTGCCATGAACCTGGCTGTTTTGCGGGTTTCCCTTGCCGTTTCCCTGACCCTTTCCATTACCAGGATCGGCCAATGCAGTCACTGAACCGGAAACCAGCGCGAGGCATGTAATAGCTGCAATCAATGAGCGAGAGCTGAGCATGAGTCGTTCCTTCAGGGTGGCGGGAGATCTCTCTGGAATTTAGACGCTATCGGTGATGTGGGTTCTATTTCCTGCCATCGACACCCAAGCTCCCACGGCCGGTTTGCAACGGAGCCTGTCGTACTCGCCGTCGAGGCCATGCATGACAGCCTCGAAGGTGTGGAGCGCTGTGTCGAAGACAGTCAGCTGGCGGCCGCGATGTTGCAGGCGGTGGGCAGCGACATCTCCCATATCGATGAACTCAATGGGCGCATTGTCACCACCACCCGCAAACCATCCACGGCAAGCCGCGAAGTGGTCGGGCGCTTGCAGTCTGTGCAGACCATCGCGCAAAGCACCGCAGACGATGTCGAAACCCTTGCCCTGAGCAGCCAGCGCTTGCCACCCATCGCGGTTCGCCTGGATGCACTGGGCCGCACGTTTGATCAGTGATGCTCAATGCGCAGTAGCCGTGAGTACCACGGTATCTACAGCAATGGCTGTTCTTAGCCAAGCTGCGTGTACGGGAGACGGCTAGCGGGGGAACGTGTAACGAATTAAGTCACGGATATTTACCGACAGAGCAGATCCTTATACGATGACGCCCGCATATACTGCTCTCCATCAGGCAGAGTAAGCTATAGTTATGTTTGACAAAGAGGCTTAAAAAATAGTGTTTTTTTAGTTAAGCAGATCTTGTGCAGCCAACTAAGCAAAAGCTGTACAAAAGCTCAATTACTCCTCCAATAACATGCAGTATCATTGGGCACATGAACGATGAATAACAATAGATTTCTGGCTGACAACTCTAAAACCTTCAGCATAGTTATAGTCAATTACAAAACACCAGAAATCACCAGGATATGCTTAGACTTATTGCACCAGCATGTGGGCAGCCACAGCGTCCCAATATGGGTAGTTGACAACTATTCCGCCGATGAAAGCACTGAGTATTTACGAACGCTTGACTGGATCAATTTAATCGAGCGTTCTGTTTCTGAACCAGAACCGGGCCATATCGCACATGGCAAAGCACTTGATCTGGTTTTGGAGCGAGTTGAAACTGATTATTTATTTCTACTGCACACCGACACATTTGTTTTCGATAAAAATGTTTTTCCGATGATGCTGAATAAATGTTTGAAAAATCAAAAAGTCGTAGCCGTCGGTTGTATTGAGCAATTAAACCGCGGTACCACAAGAACGCTTTGGCGCTTTAGCTCACGACTATTCAAACACCATTTCAGACGCCTGAAAATCTCCATGGGATTACGCTCCAGAGAGCCAAAACCGTACAGAGAAGTCTACTTGAAGAGTTTCTGTACATTGTGGAACTGTAAACTTATCAAACAGCACAACATGCATTTTTCGATGGATGATCGCGTGCCAGGCTACACCCTCCAAGACCGCATGACCGAGCTTGGCTATGTCGTTGAAATGGTATCACCGCGTAAAATCTTCAGTTATTTGGATCACATCCAATCCGGCACTGTCGCAGCGGCTGGCGGCTATGAAAAGACTCATAGACGAACCAAAATGTACAACGATATTCTTAAGCGCCTGAAAAAAGAAGACAGCAAAAGTTAAGCGACGAAGAGACATAACGAGCAGTGTGCTGGACGCTGCTTGAAGTCATCCACCTATATCAAGTTATTGGAGCGGTAATGGCACCCATCACTCAAGCACTACCTATGACCCTCTCCCCGGCGCTTGATTTCGACCAGAACGCCGCCAGCGCCTTGGGTTCCTCATTGGCCAGTGGCTATACTCAGGCTACGCCATTTCCGCACATCGTCATCGATAACTTCCTGGATGAAGAGCTGATTGCGAGTATCTGCTCGCACTTCCCAATCGAACCCACCAACAACGAAATGCTCTATGAGCGCGGCTATAAAGGTCAACGAAAACGTCAAATCAGTCCCAACGAATGCACTCCCTATTTGAAGACTATTTTCAACGCCTTTAACTCGGCCCCCATGTTGCAATTTCTTGAAAAGCTCACAGGCATCGAAGGCTTGATACCCGACCCCTACTTTACGGGTGGCGGCCTGCATGAAACGAAAACTGGTGGTTTCCTGGGGGTGCACTCGGACTTCAGGCTCAACAAAAAGCTTAACGTTGAGCGCAGACTGAATATCATCATTTATCTAAATGAAGACTGGCGAGAGGAATACGGCGGCAACCTTGAACTTTGGGATGTCAACATGAAGACCTGTCTTAAAAAAGTCCTGCCCATTTACAATCGATGTGTCATTTTCAATACAGACAAAGACAGCAATCATGGGCATCCAGAGCCTTTAACAACGCCAGAGCACATCACGCGCAGGTCTATAGCGCTTTATTACTACACCGCAGGAACCCTGGTGATTGATCCCGCACAAAGAAATAAAACACACTACAAACCAAGGCCCAAAGATCGTTTAAGCCTAAAGTACTACCTGGGTAAACTAATCAAGAAAAAAAACTAAACTACGAAACACCCGGTGAAAAATTTAGCCATCTTTAAGGAAGATCATGGAGATTCGATTGACGGAAGCCAAAGACTGGATGTTTTTGAAGCAAGTCCGTCTCGCTGCGCTTTTGGACACGCCGACAGCGTTTGGTGTGAGTTACCAAACGGCCGCTCAATACAGTGACGAGCAGTGGAAAGAGCGAGGCTCGTCAGCGACCGGAGCGGAATTCTGGTTGGCCATCAAGGACGATAAACCGGTGGGGATGATCGGTGCCGGGGTCAGTCAAGCGAATCGCTATAACCTGATCGGCATGTGGGTTGAACCCGCTGCACGTGGTTCTGGTGTGGCAGCACAGCTGGTTGAGGCGGTGAAATCTCGCGCAATCTGCAAAGGGCATGATCGCGTTTTTCTGGATGTCTCCCCGGACAATGCAAGAGCCTCGAACTGCTATCTAAAGCAGGGTTTCTCTTTCATCGATGAATGGGAGCCTTTGGTCAGCCATCCACACATCAGGGTTCAGACCATGCTTTGGACTGTACGGAACTGACTGACAGGCGGATCGGGGTCGTCAGTACCGACCCCAAATGGCCTCTCAACACGCCCACGTTTTCCCGAGTGTCTCCAGACCGGCCTTTTGCAGATCCTGTGCGCTCATCACAATACGGAACTTGCAGGTGGCGTTGAAGTTGAGAAAAAAGGGTTCCGCAAAAGCGGGGATGTCGGAGGGGTCTTGTACGTCGACCACAAAAATCCCAGCACGCATGCCATCTTGTTCAGTAAAGTACACCGCCTCCGGTTTGATGCTGTTCAGGATGCGCTCAATAACCTCGCCCACCGTCCCCGCTTTGACAAGGGAGTTGAAGGGTTCGTTAGGGCACTCGACCATCAGTAACATCTTCATCATTCAATCCTCTGTTCCACTTGCAACCCTGTAGTCTCATCAAGAATAGCGAAGCGTGAGCTAACCCTCGTGCCGGGTTACGGGCGGTCATGAAACATGGCGATTTCGGGCTGCTAAAAGCGCTAACCCAGGGATCATCCTGGCCGGATCGACTTCAGGCTTGTCCCACTACCAATGGGGCCAAAAGCGGTCAATTTAGCTCCATTTCGTCTACCCTCACAAAGCGCCATGCAGCAACCAGCTTGCGCTTGGCGTATCGACACTTTTGCCTTAATGCACCGGAGAATTTTCATGCTCAACCGTACCCTGGCATTGGCTGTCGGCTTGACCCTGTCTTTTTGCACCCTGCTGGCGCAGGCCGCCGGCACCCTGAAAGTCAGCGCCATTCCCGATGAAGCCCCGACCGAACTGCTGCGCAAGTTCAAGCCGCTGGGCACCTACCTGGAACAACAATTGGGCATGAAAGTCGAGTTCGTTCCCGTGAGCGACTATCCGGCCGTGGTCGAGGCGCTGGCCACTGACCGAATCGATATGGCCTGGCTGGGCGGCTTCACGTTCGTGCAGGCACGCCTGAAAACCGGCAATGCCATTCCGCTGGTACAGCGCGAACAGGACGCCCAGTTCACCAGCAAATTCATCACCGCCGACCCGGCCGTCAAATCCCTCGCCGACCTCAAGGGCAAGACCTTCGCCTTCGGTTCGGTGTCATCCACGTCGGGCAGTCTCATGCCGCGCTATTTCATGCTCAAGGACGGCATCAAGCCGGAAACCTACTTTAGCCGCGTGGGCTATTCCGGCGCCCATGACGCCACTGTCGCCTGGGTCCAGGCCGGCAAGGTGGACGCAGGGGTACTGAACGCCAGCGTGTGGGAAAAACTGGTCGCCGCCGGCAAGGTCGACACCACCAAGGTCAGAGTGTTTGCGACCACCCCGGCCTATTACGACTACAACTGGACGGTGCGCGGGACCCTCGACCCGGCGCTGGCGGCCAAGATAAAGACTGCCTTCCTGGCGCTCGATCCGGCGAATCCGAAGGACAAGGAGATTCTGGATCTGCAGGCCGCCAGCCGATTCATCGAAACCAAACCCGAGAACTACAAGGGCATCGAGGAAGCCGCACGCGCCGCCGAACTGCTCAAATGACGTTGCATCTGACCCAGGTCAGCCTTACCCACGTTAACGGCGTCCATGCGTTGCGCGGTGTGGACCTGCACATCGGTGCCAGCGAACAGGTCGCCATCATCGGTCCGTCCGGCGCGGGCAAGTCGAGCCTGCTCAACCTGCTGGCCACCGCCCTGCGACCGGACGACGGCGAGCTGCAGGTGCTCGGCGAGCGCGCCTGGCAGCTGTCTGCCCGTCAGCGTCAGCGTCTGCGCACACGCATCGGCCTGATCCATCAAGCGCCCCCGCTGCCACCGCGCCAACGCGTGGTCACTGCGGTTCTGGCTGGAAAGCTGGGTCAGTGGGGTCTGGGCAAAAGTCTGCTGAACTTGCTGCATCCAGTGGACATTCCGGGCACACGCGCGGCATTGGCCAGGCTGGACCTCAGCGACAAGTTGTTCGCGCAATGTCAGCAACTGTCCGGTGGACAGCTACAGCGCGTGGGCATTGCCCGCGTGTTGTATCAAGCGCCCGAGGTGTTGCTGGCCGATGAGCCGGTTTCGGCCATGGACCCGGTGTTGGCCGAGCACACGCTGTCGGTGCTCTGCCGCCATGCCCGGCAGCACAACGTCACCCTGGTCGCCAGCCTGCATGCGGTGGAGCTGGCCCTGGCGCACTTTTCGCGCATTATCGGCTTGCGTGATGGGCAGATCATGTTCGACCTTGCGTCCAGCGACGTCGACCGCGAGCTGCTCGACAAGCTCTACGCCAACGAACAACTGCAATCCCCACCGATTACTCCGGCGCCCTTGAGTGTGCAGATTCCCCGATGCTGACCCGTGATACCCGAGATCCGGCCACCTGGCCCCGCCTGCTGCTCACCTTACTGGCCCTTGCCTTGCTGTGGCCGGGCATTCACTTCAGCGAGTTGGACCTCAGTGTACTGGTGGCGAGTGACAGTCAGAACGAGATGGGCCGGTTTGTCTCAGCCTTCTGGCCACCGGCCCATGGCGAGGAATTCATTGAGCTGTTAGTGCAAGCCACCCTGCAGACCCTGGCCATCGCCACGGCGGGCATGGCCCTGGCGTTGCTGTTGGCCGTCCCCGCCAGCCTGCTGGCCAGTCGCGCTCTGTCGCTGTCTGCTGCCTCCCGTGCCGGCCACCCGAGCTCTTGGGGCCAACTGCTGCGTTGGCCGGTACGCGGTTTACTGATCTTCCTGCGCAGCGTGCCGGAAATCGTCTGGGCGCTTTTGTTTGTGCGCGCCGTCGGCCTCGGCCCGACGGCCGGGGTGCTGGCCATTGCCATTACCTACAGCGGCATGCTGGGCAAGGTCTACGCGGAAATTTTCGAGTCGGTCGACCAGCGCCCGGCTCACGCGCTATTGCAGGCTGGCAGCGGTCGGCTCGCAGCCTTTTTCTACGGGATCCTGCCCAATGTCGCTGCGGAACTGCTGTCGTACACGGTGTACCGCTGGGAATGCGCAATCCGCGCCTCGGTGGTGATGGGCTTCGTCGGTGCCGGCGGTCTGGGCCAGCAAATGGACCTGTCGTTGCGCATGTTCGCCGGCGGTGAAGTGGCCAGTTTGTTACTGACGTTTCTCGTCCTGGTACTGCTCGCCGATCAACTCAGTCGCCTGCTGCGCTGGAGGCTGACATGAACCGCCTGATCAACCTGGTGCTGCTCCTGTGTATCGGCGCAGCGGTGGTCGCCTCGTTCATCTACCTGGGCATCGACCTCGGCGAGCTGGGTGACAGCAGCAACCTGAAGCAGATGGGCGCTTATGCGCAGCGTTTTCTCAGCCCGGACCTGAGCGCGGGCCATCTGCAAGCCATCGGCCACGGCGCACTGGAAACCATCGCCATGTCCGCCCTTGGCACCCTGCTCGCGGCGGTATTCGGCCTGCTGTTGGCATTGCCCGCGGCCGGGCGCTTCGGCTGGCCTTTGCAGAGCGCGTCGCGTCTGGTGCTCAACGCCTTGCGCGCGGTTCCGGAACTGGTGTGGGCTGCGCTGATGGTCCTCGCCGCCGGGCTCGGCCCCAATGCCGGCACCCTGGCCCTGGCCTTGCACACCACCGGCGTGCTCGGCCGGCTGTTCGCCGAAGCGCTGGAAAACACCCCACCCGAACCGGCCGAAGCTATCCGCCTGCAGGGCGGCAATGCCCTATGGGCATTCTGCTACGGATCACTGCCCAACCTGTTGCCACAACTACTGGCCTACATCCTGTACCGCTGGGAAAACAATATCCGCATGGCCAGTGTGCTCGGCTTCGTCGGCGCCGGTGGTTTGGGGCAAATGCTCTATGTCAGCCTCAGCCTGTTCCAGGAAGCTCAAGCCAGCACGGTCATTCTGGCCATGCTGTTGCTGGTATTTGCCGTCGACACATTGAGCAGCTGGAGCCGTCAACGCTGGGTCAAGGCCTGACGGCTTCGCAGCACCCGATGGCAATGAGTTGTTCCAGACTAAGCCAACGGTTGGTGACTGGTCACACAGTGGATACCGCCGCCACCGGCAGCGATCGCGTCGATGTTGAGCTGCACCACTTCACGGTCCGGGTAGAGTTCGGACAGCAAATCAGAGGCTTTGGAGTCTGCCGCCCTGTCACCAAATTCGGGCGCAATGACCGCCCCGTTGATCACGAAGTAGTTGATGTAGCCTGCCGCAAAGTCCGGGTTGTTGCGGCTGAACTTGCTCTTTCGAGGGTTGAGCGGTGGCGACACGGTATGCACCTGCAGCTTGCGGCCATCGGCATCCGTGGCATTTTTAAGAATGTCCCAATGGGCACGCGTGAGGCTGTAAATCGTATGACTGAGGGTCGTTGTCGAGGTTGGCGATCACGACGCCTGGCTTGACGAAGCGGGCGTAGAAATCGGTGACGTAAGTGATGTTAGCCGTGCCGCAGTGTTCTTCGGCCAGCTCCCGTTCGCTCTTGCGACAGAACACGGTCACCGGTTCATATCGCGCGAGGGTGCGAGCGATCAGGCCAATGGCGGCTTGTACGTCGGGAGTGAAATCCTCCTAGATCGCTTCCTGTGCGCCAAAGGCGATGAAGGCCCGCTGATGCCTGTCGCCCTCATCCGGCATACGCCAACTGCCGGGGGTAGCCGCTTGCGTGCGCAGGGGGGTCAGGCCAAGCCCGATAGACGCTGCCGCGCCCAAACCGGCGACTACCGATACCTGTTTGATGAACGCACGACGCGTCGACATGTGTTGATCCCTGGAATGTTTGTCTGAAGTCATTTCGCGGTGGCAGTTTTGAACTTGGTCCAGGTGCGCATGCGCGCCCGCATATCGGGTTGGGGAATGTCCTTGCCGGGAATCAGCCGCGCATAAGTGGCTTCATCGAGGTAAATATCCGGGTTGTTGCGCATGGTCGCATCGACGCTCGGACGTGCCTTGGCATTGGAGGTGGGGTAGCCGGTGAAGTTACTGATGGCGGCCATGTTGTCCGGGCGCATGACGAAGTTGATGAATGCATAGGCGTACTCCGGATGTTGGGCGTCGACCGGAATCGCCATGGCGTCCATCCACACCGTGGTGCCTTCACGGGGAACACGGTATTGGAACGTGGCGTTCTTGCCAGCGGAATCCGCCGTCCGTTGCGCCTGCGTCATGTCGCCGCTGTAACCGAGCGACAGGCACAGGTTGCCGTTCACCAGGTCGGTGGCCGGCTGCGACTGGAACTTGCGGATGTACGGCCGTAGTTTGAGCAACAGTTCACTCGCCGCGGCCAGGTCCTCGGGCTTGGCGCTGCGTGGCTCCCGACCCAGATAATTGAGCACGACTGCTAGCACTTCGTCCGGCGAGTCGATCATCGAAATACCGCAGTCGGCAAATCTGGCAGCCAGTTCCGGCTTGAACAACATGTCGAGGCTGTTGACCGGAGCATCCGGCAAACGCTGTTTGATCTGCTCGGCATTGTAGGTCAGGCCGATGGTGCCCCAGGTGTAAGGGACGGTGGCCTGGCGCGAATACTCGTAATGCGTTCGCAGCTTCTGCAAGCCGGGTTCGATGTCATCCAGGGCCGTGAGTTTTGACCGGTCCAGCGGTTGCAGGCTGCCGGCGCGCATCAAGCGTTCGGCGACGGTGTCACCCGGGAAGATCAGGTCATAACCGCTGCCGCCGGCGAGCATTTTGGCTTCCAGCGTCTCACTGCCATCCATGACGTCGTAGATCACTTTGATCCCGGTTTCGGCGGTAAATTTGGCCAGCGTGTCCTCGGCAAAATAGTCGGCCCAGTTGTACAGCCTGAGGGTTTTCTCTTCAGCGTGCAGCGCCGGCAAGGCACAGCCCAGCGCCAGGGCCAAGGCGCCGCTCAACAGTTTATTGATCGAGTGCATATCAAACCTCTTGAGCCTTCCAGCGTGCATGGGTGTGACGACCGTCCTGAGTCAACAGCGCGCCGTACATGTCCGGACGGCGATCGCGATAAATGCCCCAGCTCAGGCGCTCTTCACTCATGGCCGCCAGGTCCAGGCTGTGGACCTGCACGCCGGTGCTGTCGCGGTCGGCATCGGCGAGCAACTTGCCCTTGTGGTTGCAGATAAAGGACGAGCCGTAGAAGCTCATTTGCAGGGCAGGATCGGTGGTAGCCACCTCGCGGCCGATACGGTTGGCGGCCACCACCGGCAGCAGGTTGGCGGCGGCGTGGCCGCGCATGGCCATCTGCCAGTGGTCACGGGAATCCAGCGTCGCGCAGCCAGGCTCAGAACCGATGGCGGTGGGAAACAGCAAGACTTCAGCGCCCATCAACGCCAGGCAGCGCGCGGTTTCGGGGAACCACTGATCCCAGCAGATCCCCACACCCAGGCGCCCGAAGGCTGTGTCCCAGACACGAAAACCGGTGTCGCCTGGGCTGAAGTATTCCTTCTCCTGATAGCCGATGGCGTTGGGAATGTGGGTCTTGCGATACACACCCAGCAAGCGCCCATCGGCATCGGCCACGCTCAAGGAATTGAAGTAGGCATTGCCGGCCTTCTCGAACCAGCTCAGCGGCAGCACCACACCCAACTCTTTGGCCAATGCGGCAAAGCGCTTGAGCACAGGGCTGTATCGATATTCTTCGGCCAGCGCCAGGTGCTTGTGGCTCTGCTCGATGCAGAAATACGGCGTGGCAAACAGCTCCTGCAACAGGATGACCTGGGCGCCTTTGGCCGCGGCCTCGCGCACCAGTTGCTCGGCCTGATCGAGGTTGTGTTGCAGGTTCCAGGTGCAAGGCATCTGGGTGGTGGCGATGGTCAGAAGCGTCATGGCATCAGCCCTCCACCGGCCAGGCGGGCTGTTGCTGGGTGATGCAATGCACACCGCCACCGCCGTGGGCCAGGTGATTGATCCGCACCGGCACCACTTCTCGCCCGGGGAACGCCTGCCCCAACACGGCGGCCGCGACGTTGTCGGCATCAATGCCGTAGGCCGGCATGATGATGGCGTCGTTGGCGATGTAGAAGTTGGTGTAGGAGGCACAGAACACTTCAGCTTCGGTGTCCACAGCATCGGTGGCTTCATACAATTCGATCAGCTCGAACTGTCGGCCTTGGGCATCGGTGGCCAGCTCCAGGGCACGACGGTTTTCCCGGGCCACTTCGGCATACACCGAGTGCTGGTCGTGGGTGGCGTCCACCAGCAACACCCCAGGGCGGGCGAATGCGCACACGCCATCGACGTGGCCGTCAGTCATGTCGCCGGTCACATAGTCCGGATCGCCTGGCAGCCAGATCGTCTTCTTCACGCCCAGCAGACGCGTGAAGATTTCCTCCATCTCCGCCTTGTTCATGCCCGGATTGCGATTGGGGTTGAGCAACACCGACTCGGTGGTGATCAACGTGCCCTCGCCGTCCACATGGATGGCCCCCCCTTCATTGCTCAGCGCGGTACCAAAACACTCCACGCCCAAGTGATTGAGTGCGCGACGAGCCAGGCTTTCGTCCAGATCATGGGCTGACTTGCCGCCCCACGCATTGAAGCGCCAGCTCACCCCGGCCAGGCCTTGTTGCGGATGGCAGACGAAACTCGGACCGGAGTCCCGACACCAGCTGTCGTTGACCGCCAGTTCGATCAATTCGATGTTCGGCCCACATAACGCTTTGGCACTGGCAATAGCAGAAGGGTCGACGACCAGTTTCACCGGTTCGAAACGGGCGATGGCGTTGGCCACGCGAGCGAAATCCTCTTGCACCAGAGGCAATGTCACGCCCCAACCGGACTCCCAGAGTGCCGTGTTGTGCGGCCAGACCATCCAGGTGGCGGCGTGCCTGACCCACTCGGCCGGCATCATCCAACCGCTGTTTCGAATTTCATTCTGCTGCATGACATGCTGCATGATAAAAAGCCCTTTTAGTTAAGCCATTGTGTTCAACAAAACTGCTTGGGTGGTCCTGGCATGCATGCTACGGCCGTAAAATCAGGCAAACAAACGATGGATTTAGCGGACAAATGATTAGAGGAACTTATCAATATGCTCAAGCACTGGCCGCCACTCAGCACCCTTCGCGGCTTTGAAGCCGCCGCCCGGCTGGGCAGTTTCCACAAGGCGGCGGCCGAGTTGCACCTCACCCAATCGGCGATCAGTCAGCAGATCCGCAGCCTTGAGGCGTACCTTGAACAACCCTTGTTCTTTCGCAGTGGACGCAGCGTCAGCCTGACCGATGCCGGTCACGACCTGCTCAGCACCACCCAAGCGTTACTGCAACAACTGGCGGTCGGCATTCGCCGTCTTGGGCAATACCAGAAACCCAATCAACTGGTCCTCAACACCACCCCGGCGTTCGCCCGTCATTGGCTGCTGCCACGTTTGGGGGATTTTCGCCGCGAGCATCCGGACGTTGATCTGTGGATTTTCAGTACCGATGAAGTCCCGGACATGACCACCCAGACCATCGACCTCGCGGTGCGCGATGACATCAGTTCCCAAGCCGAGTGCAGCTTCAAGGTGCTGCACGCCGACCGCCTCTATCCGGCGTGTCACCCGAACCTGTTGGCGCTGCCACGGGAACAGCGCACAACCCTTCATGGCGAGCGGGAAATGGATTGGAGTCACTGGGCGGTGGAAGCTGGCATCGATGTGGGCCAGAAAGATCAGGGGCTGAATTTCTCCGACCCCGGCCTGCTGCTGGACGCCGCGTGCGCAGGGCTCGGTATCGCCCTGGTCAGTCAGTTATTGAGTCGGCAGGCGCGCGCCCAAGGATTGTTGCAACCCTTGGTGGAGCAAACCATTCGCGGCCCGAACTGGGCCATGCTGACCCATCGTGACAGTGAGAACAACGCGCTGGCACGAAGCTTCAGTGAGTGGCTGCTGGGTAACCTGGACTGAGTGAAGCCTCACGCTACGGTTTGCGCAGCGCGTACTTCGCGTATCGCGAGAGTCCGATCTTGATGCTTACCAGGATGGGGGCGGCGACAACAAAAAGCAGGACAACAGTGATGAACGTTGTGTCGAAGGCAATCACAGTGGCCTGACCTGACACGCCCCGGCCCAGGAGGCTCACCGCTGCCCGGCCGGCGGCCGCTGCATCCATCCCTTTCACCGACGGCATGGCTGTCGTGGTCGTCAGCCGTTCGATGACCGCGGCCCCTTCCGGGGTGACGTTGGCACCGACGACCACGGCATTAGCGAAGACGTTATGGTCGATCAGTGTCTAGAGCCCTGCGACGCCCATCAGACCACCCAACTGGCGCCCCGTATTGAAGAGACCTATTTCGCAGGCGAGGTTTCGGCTGTTGAGGTCGCTGAAAGCGATCAGCGTGATCGATAGAAAGAGGAAGCCAAGGCCCAGACCGCGCAACAGGATGGCTGCCATCATGTCGTCCGTGTCGCTTTCGCTGGTCGAACCGGACAGCATCCACATCGCAACCATGATCATCAGGATTCCAAAGGGCACGTCTCCAACCTGAAGGACTGGCTGCCAATCCAACGAGCCGATGATCTCGCGCGCTTCGCGGATGGACTGCAGCGGGCGGGATTGCCCGAGTGACCGAAGCACGATTGCAGCGTTAAAATCCGACAGGTTTGGTTCACATTTTCGAGGATGACCACGGTATGTCCAGGCTCGACACCTCCCTGCAAGACACCGCCGCGCCTGAAGGCGTTTGTTACGGCTGCGGCAGCAGTAATCCGCACGGGCTTCACATCAAGAGCTTCTGGCATGAGGACGGCGTGCATGTCATGGCCGAGCACTTGCCCGATGCCAAGTATTGCGGCTGGCCGGATCTGGTTTACGGCGGACTGACAGCGATGCTGGTTGATTGCCATTCAAACTGGACGGCGATGGCCTATCACTACCGAATGGAACACCGTGAAGTCGGCAGCCTCCCCCGCATCAATTGCGTCACTGGCAACCTTGGCATCAAGTTCATCAAACCGACACCGATGGGTGTACCGCTGACCCTGCGTGCGAAAGTCGAAGGTGAAGTCGGACGCAAAACTCGCGTCATCTGCGAGGTCTACGCGGGGGATGTGCTCACGGCTATTGGAGACTCCATTTTTGTTCGCGTGGATACCGAGCAACTGGCAGCCGTTGCTCATAGTCGGTAGGTTGCCTCCACACAAGCTGCAGTCCTTCGCGACAGGCAGTAACCGGACATAAGCGGTCGAAGCTGCATCGCATCGAGTACCGACTCATGCGCCCAGTGCTAATCTGCACTTTTGACTAATGGCTCGATCAATGCCTCATCTGACATCAGCAACGCAAGTAGATGTCCAACCTCCGTCCCACTTCACTAGATAGAGGTCAGTTATGCCCAGCAACTCCATTCGAGCATTGCTCACCACAATCTTGGTCACGGCCTCCTGCTTATCGGGCGCCGCCGAGTCCACAGCAGCGAAAAGTACAGGAGAGAACGATATGTCCCCCCCTTCGACATTGTCCTATGAAGTACTCGTTACTGACGGGGTAACTCGGGCGAGCGATAAACGCCTACCCAATGGTGATCGCATCGTTTCATCGCCGATCACCTCAACCCTGATCTTCGGGAAAACCGACGCTGTGCTGATCGATCCGCCAATGAGCCGAGAGCAAACACAAAAGGTCAGCGACTGGGTTGCGCAATCCGGTAAGCACTTGAAATACATCTACGTTACCCACGGACATGGCGATCACTGGTTCGGTACTGAAGAGATCCTAGAACGGTTCCCAGGGGCCACTGTATATGCCACCAAAGGCACGATCCGGCTTATGCACCAACAGGCCACTGTTGGACGCGAAAATGTATATGACAAAGACTTTCCCGGGCTCATTGGAAAGACCGATGTTATTGCTCAACCGATACCTGCTGAAGGCTTCACACTTGAGGGCAATACCATCCAGGCCATAGATGTCGGTCATACAGATACTGACGACACCACGGTGCTGTATGTGCCGTCCATGGGACTGGTGGTGGCCGGCGACGTTGCCTACAACGGTGTACACCAATATCTCCTCGAAGGCGGCAACGGAGGGCTCCAAGCTTGGGTCAAGGCGATCGACCAAGTAGAAGCTTTGAAACCGAGCATCGTTATTGCTGGGCACAAACAGAAAAGCCGTGCCGATGATCCAGTCATTCTGGAGCAGACACGCCAATACCTGTTGGATGCCTTAGAACTACTCGCCGAGAAGGCGACCCCACGTGAGTTCTTCGACAAGATGATCGAACTCCACCCCGACCGCATCAATCAAGGACCGCTCTGGTACAGCGCTATCGGACTGCTCGGAGCGCCGACTGCATCTTCGGGCGATGCTCCCCTGCCCAAGAATTAAACCTTTACCCGTTTGGCTGAGGATCACCCGATGTCCACTTTTTTGACCCGTACATTACTTCTCGCTAGCCTGATTACAGCCCCGTATTTCGCGTTTGCAGCTGAGGAAAAAGTCACCTTCTCCGTTGAGGGAATGAACGTCGTCGGCACTCTGAACCTGCCTGACGGCGTTAAGAAGCCCCCAGTAATTCTGTTACTTCACAGTTTCGGGGGCAGTAGGGATGAGCACATCATTCCGGCCGTCAATGAAGGTATTTATGTCCGTGCCGCACGTCTTTGGGCCGAACAAGGCATTGCCAGCCTCCGTATCGATTACCGTTTTGATGGCGAAAGTGATGGCGCCAAGACCGACGGCACACTCGATACGGGTGTTGAGGATGGGCTGGCTGCGCTCGACTTTCTAGCCAGGTCCGGGCGCGTCGACGCCAGCCGCATGGCGCTTGTTGGATGGAGCATGGGCGGAGCAATTGGTGCTGCTGTAGCAGGACGGACCCCGCATAAACTCGACGCCGTCGCACTCTGGAACCCCGCGACCAATATGGGAGCCGCTTTCCCGCTGCTGTGGGGCTCCGAGAAGATCAAGGAAGCATTGCACAGCGGTGACACCCCCGTCGTACTGGCAATACCTGGTGGTGGCGAGATCAAGCTTAAATCCGCGTTCTTTATCAGCTTGATGACCCTCGATGCCGCCGCCGAGATCACCCATTACAAGGGGCCGCTGCTCGTCGCCGTCGGCACTAACGACGACATTGTTTTTCCACAGCCAACCCTCGGAAAAAGCTTTATTAGCCATCACCCTGGAAAACATGAATTGCTTGTCCGGCCCATGGATCACGCCTTCAACATGACCAAAGACGAGAAGCAGATCGACGAGCTGATTTCGACGACAGCTACCTTCGTCAAGAAACACATTCACTGATCCCGGCATCCCGACTATTTCAAGTTGCTTGAAGTGCGTCCCTTGCCGTTGACTAACGACTGGCAAGGGGCTTAGTCGCTGGAGCCGCATGACGTGACCGTGTTCGGCGAATGCGTGAGCGTCAACACGAAGACCACGCAACGGCATCTGGACTCAAACGTTGACCAGAATTTGATTGGCCAGACCAAACCAACCCCACAGTGCGACCGCCGCGAGTGACGCGCCGATCCCGAGCGCCAACGTGGTGTGTGATTGCCCTTCGAACTGGGCGATGCTCTGGCCGTTGACCAGGAGCAAGCCGAGCACGGCCAGTGCAAAAGGCACTTGAAGCGAGCGCCAGGAAATCCCGCCGTGAAAATTTCCGCTTATGGCCAGCACGATGGGCACAAGCCCTAAAAAGGCCGGCGCAACGACGGGGCCAGCGTACGTGGCGGCGATGATGACGGCGCTGGTCAGCGCCATCGTATGACGCCATGCCGCACAGCTTGCCGTTGTAAAACAAGTTTGCGCGCACGCCGAACTGCGACAACAACGTAGACAAGCGATCCATAGGCAATCTCCGCGCTTTCGAGCATCACTGACAACACCCCGCCCCAACACGGCAAAAACACGAGGCCCTGATCTCCACATCCGCCCGGGCCATGGCCAGATCAAGGCGCGTCTGGGCAGCAGCAGCTTCGGCATCCAGACCCAGTCGTTTCAGACATTCCACATAGCCGTGCAGGCTCCACACATTGTCCAGATGCCACGAAGCACGGCTGAGGGTGTTTTCCAGTCCCAAATCGGCCCGATAGGCCTGCAACGCTTCTTCTACCCTGCCCTGCTCCAAAAGCAACGCGCCCAACGCATGCCTGACCGGTTGCATCCAGCCCCATGGCTCGTCGTAAGGCAGGTTGTCGTCCAGAGACAGTGCCTGGCGCAAGTGAGCGAAGGCGTCGTCGTAATTGCCCTTACGGTACTCGATTTCCCCACGCAGCATGCCTGCGGCAACCGCCAGAATGTCAGTGCATTTATTGTTGAAGAGGTAGCGTGTGTCCGGCACTCGGGTCCAGGCTTCGAGGAATAGACGCTGCTCGGCTTCTGCAGCGGCGATATACCCGGTGGCCGCATGCGCCACGCCTCTGGCGTAATGCAGCATCGCCGTGGTCACGCAGTACAGTGCCTGGTCGTTCGGCAGCGGCGCGGCGAGGATGTCCTGCCATTTACCGAAGCGTATCTGCACGTGGACCTTCATCGACACGAAGCCTTCCAGCCAGTCGGCCATGGGCGGCTGCTCCACGCGCAGCAGTTCTTCCCTGATGGTCGACATCAGCTGATCGGCAGCTTCCAGGGCAGGTTGGTACTGCCCGAGGAACATCGCCGAATAGAGTTTGAAGTGGTAGTTGTGGCATCGATACAGGGTGTAAAAGTTCAGTGGCCCTTCCTGTTCCAGGTATTTGCTGTCGGCCAAAATCGCCCGGCTATTGGTGACCATGGCCCCGCGGTAATCACCGCAGAGCACGTCGATGTGCGACGGCATATGGCGCAAATGTCCCGCATCCGGCACCAGGTCACACAGGACATCGCCGGCGCGCAATGCCCGTTCCGGGTAGGGCGACATTTCCAGGGTGTGGACGTACATGTGCAGCACGCCGGGGTGCGGCGCATCGCCGTGCTGCTCCATCCGCCGTAGCGCCCGTTCCAGTACGGCCACCGTTTCAAGTGTGTCGGCGCCCGGCGCCGGTTTACCGGTTTTCAGGTCCCACAATTGCCAGGGTGTACGGTCAATCATCGATTCGGCAAACAGCGCAACGACATCGGGATCTTCGGGAAAGGCGTTGTAGACATCACGCATGGAGGCCGCATAGGCATCGTTCCAGGCGAAGAGTTGGTCGAGGCTGGTGGCCTGATCGGCCTGGTAGCGTTGCTCCAGCGTGCGGATCAGCGCCTGTTCCACCGGTGTTGCGCCGTCGATATGCGCCAGCGCGGTTTGCGTCGCCAGTCGGGCCTGGGCCACGGCTTCTTTCAACTCCTGTTCGATGAAGGCATCCCAACGCTTGTTGTAGTTGGGGCCCGAAGCGTAAGCGATGCCCCAGTAGGCCATCGCGCAATCGCGGTCGTGTTCGATCGCCTTGTGGAAACAGCGTATGGATTCGTCGTGGTTGTAGCCGTAGCACCATACCAAGCCACGATCGAACCAGCGCTGGGCCTGGGGCGAGTGGGTCGTCACCGGGCGGCTGTAGGTGCCCAAATCGTAATAGTCGTGCATCGGTTTATCCTCTCGACCAGAGCAGGGAACCTCGCAGGAAATCCTTGCGAGCCTCGACAGTTCAAGAGGTTCAGCATACCCCTGCGGTTCTGGCTGAGCGGTACAGCCGACGACAGGAGGATCATTGCCGACGTCGATAGTCACCATCAACTCAATGAAGTTCTCATAAAAAATCCGCGGCGTAACATCAGCTCCAGACCCAACAACTACACCCCGGAGCACACCATCATGAAACGCCAAATCCTCCTCAGCATCGCTTTCTCGGTTTTTGCAGTTAACGCTTTCGCCGCTACCTCTGCTCACCCGGTTGTCGCTGAAGGCGGCTCGGATCGTCTGATTGAGAGTCGTGTGGCTGAGGGTGGTTCGGATCGCTTGATCGAAAACCGCGTGGCTGAAGGTGGCTCCGATCGTCTGATCGAGAACCGCGTTGCCGAAGGTGGCTCCGATCGCCTGATCGAAAACCGCGTTGCCGAAGGTGGTTCGGATCGTCTGATCGAAAACCGCGCTGCATAAATGAATGGCTTTACCGAAGCACTCAACGAAAAGCCCGGCCTGACAAGCCGGGCTTTTTCGTGCACAAAATAAATCGATCCCTGCTTAATGCCTCCGCCGCACCTGTGATACATAACACCTGATTGTGAGTCCCGTACCCAATGAGGTTTGCCCATGCGCCACTCCCCACACTTACCGCAACTGTTGACCTGCGCCGTCCTCGCTTTACTCGCCAGCAGCGCACAGGCCAGTGCGCCCTCCCCGGCGCCCGATAGCTTGCAACCGCTGCTGGTGACGTTGAACGAACGCCTGAGCATTGCTGATCTTGTGGCGCTGACCAAGTGGGACAGTGGCAAACCGATCCAGGACAGTGCCCGGGAAGCACAAGTCATCGCCAACGCCAGGAAACTGGCCGTTGAGCGCAAACTGGACCCCGACGAGTTCGCCGAACTGATCGCCGCACAGATTGAAGCCAACAAGCTGGTGCAGTACGGGCTGGTGGCCCAATGGCGAGCGGCTGGCAAGGCGCCTGACACGCCACGGCCAGACCTCGCCAATCAAATCCGGCCACAGCTCGATGAGCTGCAAAACCGCCTGTTGCAGCAATACGCCGCCTTCGCGCCTTATCGCAATGACCCGCAATGCGCGGACTGGCTAGCCAAAGAACGATCCAGCCTGATCAAGGACGGTCTGCATGGTCAGGCACTGATACGCGCCACCGGGGAACTGTGTGTCGCTGATCGATGACAAGGTAACCAAACAACAAAAATACAGGAGTTGAAAATGTCTGAACTGAAACTGCATCCCAAAGTCGCAGATTCCCTGAACCAGTGGCACGACATGATCAGCAAGGGTGACTTGAGCGCCTTGCCCGATTTGTTGGACCCACAGGCGATATTCCGCTCCCCGATGGCTCACACGCCTTACCCGGGTGCAGCCGTGGTATCGATGATTCTCAACACGGTCATCGAGGTATTTGAGGATTTTGTCTACCACCGGGAACTGTCGACCGCAGACGGGTTGAGCGTCGTCCTGGAGTTCAGCGCCAACGTCGGCGGGAAAGCGTTAAAGGGCATCGACATGATCCGGTTCAATGAACAAGGAAAAATCGTCGAGTTTGAGGTGATGGTCCGTCCCTTGAGTGGCCTGCAAGCCTTGGGCGAGCAAATGGGACAACGCCTTGGCGCTTACCTGGCGGCCAGCAAAGCCTGAAGACGTTGCATCGCCTTGGGTGATGCCTCTGCTCCCGGCTTGGTGTTAAATAGAGCGCGAAAAGCAGCGCAACGAGAACACCGATGAATACCCATTTTGAGATTAGTGATGTCCCTGAGCCCAACATTCAGCGCGATGGCAACATTCATCGCGTCGCCCATCAGCAGACGGTGGTAACAGCATGATCGAGGTCACCGAGGTTTCCATTGCCGAACTGCGTGCTGCGCTCGAGTCAGGCCGAACCACTGCGGTTGAGCTGGTCCAGGCCTATCTCGCCAGGATCGATGCCTACGACGGTCCCGACACGCCCACCGCCCTCAACGCAGTGGTGGTTCGAAACCCCGAGGCGCTGAACGAGGCGCAGGCGTCCGATGCCCGTCGGGCCAAGGGCGAGACGCTGGGTCCGCTCGATGGCATTCCCTATACGGCCAAAGACAGTTACCTGGTGAAGGGGCTCACCGCAGCCTCGGGAAGTCCCGCCTTCGCGAGCCTGATTGCTCATCGCGATGCGTTCACGATCGAACGGCTTCGCGCCGCTGGCGCGATCTGCCTGGGCAAAACCAATATGCCGCCGATGGCAAACGGCGGCATGCAGCGCGGGGTCTACGGCCGTGCAGAAAGCCCGTACAACGCTGACTATCTCACCGCCCCCTTCGCCTCGGGTTCATCGAACGGCGCCGGTACCGCAACTGCCGCCAGTTTCGCGGCATTCGGCCTCGCGGAAGAAACCTGGTCGAGCGGACGCGGCCCTGCATCGAACAATGGTCTGTGCGCCTATACGCCTTCGCGCGGGGTGATTTCGGTGCGCGGCAACTGGCCGTTGACGCCGACGATGGACGTTGTCGTGCCGTTTGCCAGAACCATGGCCGACCTGCTCGAGGTGCTCGACGTGGTGGTGGCTGATGACCCCGACACCCGTGGCGATCTGTGGCGGATGCAACCCTGGGTGCCGATTCCGAGTGTCGCTTCAGTGCGTCCCGCTTCCTATGCCGAGTTGGCCGTGAAGTCCGATGCACTGGCAGGAAAGCGCTTTGGTGTTCCGCGCATGTACATCAATGCGGATCCCGAAGCGGGCACGAGCGACGCGCCTGGCATCGGTGGTCCGACGGGGCAGCGAATCATCACCCGTCCTTCCGTGATCGGGCTCTGGGAAGAGGCTCGCAAGGCACTGAAAGCTGCCGGTGCGGAAGTGATCGAAGTCGATTTCCCGCTGGTGTCTAATTGCGAGGGTGATCGCCCGGGTGCGCCGACCGTGTTTACGCGAGGCCTGGTGTCCAAAGAGTTCCTGCATCATGAATTGTGGGACCTGTCGGCCTGGGCGTTCGATGATTTTCTGCGGGCTAATGGCGATCCCAAGTTGAACCGCCTGGCCGATGTCGACGGACCGCTGATTTTCCCCCACGACCCGGGCACGCTCCCCAACCGGGAGGACGACCTTGCCGCTGGCATGGACGAGTACGTGAAGATGGCCGAGCGCGGCATCACACCGTGGGACCAGATCTCCACCGTTCCTGACGGACTGCGCGGACTTGAACTGACACGTCGAATCGATCTTGAGGACTGGATGGATCGGTTGGGGCTCGATGCGGTGCTGTTCCCGACGGTGGCCGACGTGGGTCCGGCGAATGCCGATGTCGATCCGAAGTCTGCGGATATCGCGTGGAGCAACGGCGTCTGGGTCGCCAACGGCAATCTTGCCATCCGGCACCTGGGCGTCCCCACGGTCACGGTGCCGATGGGCGTCGTGCCGGACATCGGCATGCCCGTCGGGCTCACATTTGCCGGTCGTGCCTATGACGATTCCACGCTGCTGCGCCTGGCTTCGGCGTTCGAATCGATGGGGTCAAAACGATTGATCCCGCCTCGCACCCCTCCCTTGCCGGTTGGCAAATAATAAGGGCGGGATTGGGGCGTTACACGCTCCAATCCCGCCCACTGATTGAACGTCGCCCCGGAATTCAGCGCCAACGTCGGCGCAAGAGTGTCAACGAGCGTTTTTCGGCGAAACGCGACAGCCATTCCATGGCACGCCTGGCGGGAAACTTTCGGGCGATGTCCACAAAGGGCGTGACGATCAGGCTATAGAGCGTCAGGTAACGGTGGTGATCCTGTTCGCCGGTGCCGAACTGAATGGGCTCAGGCGTCGAGCGTGTGACGTAGAGCGTACCGAACATCCAGTCCCAGAGTGACAGGTTGGTACCGAAGTTCTTGTTCCAGTGTCGGGGCGCGTCACTGTGGTGAATCTGATGTTGCGCGGGGCTGTTCAGCACATGCTCGACCACGGGCCCAAATGAGAGCCAGACATGGCTGTGACGCAGGTTGGCCGCCAAGGCATTGAAGATCAGGACCATATACGTCACCCCGAACAAGGTGTACCGGCTGATCTCCCCGCCACAGGCGTACCAGAAGACACCGGCAAAAGCGCCGAGGCAGACGGTGTCAGTCAGTTTTTCGACCATTTTTTCCACAAAGTGAATCCGGCTTGCCGTCGCCGGCACCAGGACGGGCGCGGAATGATGGACTTTGTGGAACGCCCACAGATACCGGGAATGAAAGGCGCGATGGCCCCAGTAATGGATGAAGTCTTGCACCAGAAACACGCCCAGCCCGTAGAGCAAGGAAAGTGAGAGGTTCTCCCCCACCTGCGCGCGCGCGCCCCAAAGGTTGTTGAAAAACGAGATGTAGTCGCCGGAACGCAGGACGTACGGGTCGACCAGACCAACAATGGGAAGTACCAGCGCGACCTTCAGAATGGCCCGCACGAAGTAGTACCGGTAATCCAGCAACGCCGAGGGATGAAAATGAACCCGGTGCCCGCCGATGAACTGCCAGAAAGAACGTGCGTCGGTTAGCCCGCGATATTTTCTGAAGCGGTACAGGCTGTAGGCGATGCTGTAGGACACGCAGAGAAACACGATGCTGAAGCGGCCGTTCAGATCGAAAATGCCAAGAAACTGATCCGTGACAGGCTCGATCACCCACTTGATCAGGTAGTCATACAGAAACGCGAGTACATCCATGAACGGCTGCCCCTCCGTCAAAAGGGGGAATTGTAAATCAGATCAGAACCACCGAGTGCTCCGCGCCTCGCGAATGCCCTCTAAAGTCGCAAAGTCCTACTGCGGCTGAAACGTCTGAAGGTACGCCAACAGGTTGTCGATCTTCTCCGGGTCGCTGAGTCCCCAGAAAATCATGCGCGTGCCGGGCACCACTTCCTTTGGAGCTTCGAGGTATGCAGTCAGCGTTTCGCGGGTCCAGACGATGCCGGCTGATTTCATCGCATCGGAATACTGGTAATCCGTGGTGCTGCCCGAAGGGCGTCCAAAAATGCCATTGAGCTGCGGCCCGAATGAACCGCGTGCCGACTCCCCGACCTGATGGCAGCCGCCGCATATCCGCTTGAACAGTGTCGCACCCGCTTCAGCATCGCCGGCTGACTGTGCTTGCGTGCTGAACACCCCGGCATTGAGCATCAGGGCGAAGGTGAGTACGGCGGCTTTCTGCAATTTTTGCTCCCAATCATCTGTGGCTTGACGCCAGTGAATCAATTCGCACCCGCTTGAAACTTCTTCCTGTACGCCGCCAGCAGCAAACCCACTCGCTGGCGAAACAGTCTACGGAACGAATTGCCGTCTTCGTAGCCCACGGCATAAGTAATGCTGTCGAGTGTCATACGGGTGGATTCAAGAAGCTGTTTGGCCTTCTCCAGACGCAGGGTTTGCAGGTAGGTAATGGGCGTGTAACCGGTGGCCTCCTTGAAACGCCTTTTGAAGTTCCTGACGCCGAACCCGAATCGCTGGGCGACTTCATCAATCAGTAGCGGCTGTTCGAAGTGTTCCTCCAGCGCCGTTCGAACTGGCCGTCCCGAGCCACCATCGGCTGGCGAGTGTAGAAACCGTCTCGGTCAAAGACCTCGATGCGCAACCCTTCCTGATGTACTCCCAAGCCGCCTACCCGCCATTCAACGAACTGCTGACCGGCATGCTCCGCTCTGCCCGCGTCGCCCCGGAATACGTGCAATGGCTCGGCTCATCGTTGACCATCCTGGCGTTGGTCAACGCCGGAATGGGCCTGGCCCTGGTGCCTCGCTGCGCCACCAGCGTGGTGTTCAAGAACGTAGTGTTTCGCGATATTGATTTGGGCGAAGGTGTGCAGAGCGAGCTGCATTTGATCTGGCGCGAGAACAATGACAACCCGGCATTTGCGATGCTGTTGGAGGGCATTCGAAGGGCTGTGCGAGAGGGATGGGGCGTTTGAGTTTGTCGTTGCCTGGCGTTTCTTTGGGGTCATCGACCACGTTGGTCAGTAGCGGCCCTTCACGACCTACAACTATCGGTCAAAAGCGGTCGGGCGTGACTGTCTGCTGTGGGCCGATTTCTGCCTGTCGCCATCGTCAGCTTTGGGTCGATCCAAGTCATATAGCCGCCAATCGTCCGCCCCGTGAAAGGCTTCGTTGGAAACCTTTTCTGATAGCGCTGAAGGGCGCACGTGTCAGTAAGACGCGTGCAGGGGCTTTCCCTTATGGTTCTAACGTGACGTCCGGGCTACCAGCGTCATATTCGTCGAAGATCAGCGCCATGGGCCGGCAGTGCCCAGGGCAGGATGCCTTCCTGGAATTCACAAGTTCGGTGTGTGCTGCAAGCAAGATGAGGGCTTAGTTAACCATCACCTCGTCCAGTGCCTGCTCGAGGGTGCTGACCGTGCGCTCGATATTGTGCAGCTTTTCGAGTCCGAACAGACCGATGCGGAAGGTCTGGAAGTCGGCCGGCTCGTCGCATTGCAACGGCACTCCGGCGGCGGTCTGTAGGCCGTGGTTGGCAAATTTCTTACCGCTCTTGATGTCGGCATCATCGGTGTAGCTCACCACTACGCCAGGGGCCTGAAAGCCGGCTGCGGCCACGCTTTTGATGCCTTTGCCAGTCAACATTGCGCGCACCCGATCGCCCAGAGCCTGTTGTTCGCCGCGGACCTTGTCGAAACCGTAGGCTTGCGTCTCTTTCATCACTTCGTTAAATCGCGCGAGGGAATCGCTGGGCATGGTCGCATGGTAGGCATGTCCGCCCTGTTCGTAGGCCTGCATGATCTGAAGCCACTTTTTCAGGTCGCAGGCGAAGCTGCTGCTATGCGTCTGTTCGATGCGCTCGAGGGCCAAAGAACTGAGCATCACCAGGGCGCAGCAAGGGGAGGCGCTCCAGCCTTTCTGCGGTGCGCTGATCAGCAGGTCGACTGCGCATTTCTGCATATCAACCCAAAGCGTGCCTGAGGCGATGCAGTCCAGCACGAACAGGCCACCCACCGCATGCACGGCGTCGCCGACGGCCCGCAGGTACTCGTCGGGCAGGATAATCCCTGATGAGGTTTCAACGTGGGGGGCGAACACAATCTGCGGCTTCTGCGCCTGAATGGCTGCCAGCACCTCGTCCAGAGGGGGTGGGGCGTAGGCAGCCTGGCGACCAGTGTCGACCGGTCGGGCTTTCAGCACCGTGGTGGCCGCCGGGATGTTGCCCATCTCAAGGATCTGGCTCCAGCGATAACTGAACCAGCCGTTGCGTATCACCAAGCATTGCTGGTCGGTGGCAAACTGTCGCGCCACCGCTTCCATGCCGAATGTGCCGCTGCCCGGGACCACCGCAACAGCCTGGGCGTTGTAGACCTGTTTCAGGGTCCTGGAAATGTTCTTCATCACGCCTTGAAATGACTGCGACATGTGGTTGAGCGAGCGGTCGGTGTAGACCACTGAGTACTCAACCAGCCCCTCGGGATCGATACTGGGATATAGCTTTGACATGGGGTGACTCCTTTGGCAGAGATGTCAGTGGTATCGACCCTGCCCTAAGCTTTGGCAAATGACAAGATTGCTCGGGATTGAATTGCGACTTCTGTCGAGCGGCTGGCATCATCAGGTCGATTACTGGACGTAGCAATGCTCGCAGGTGGCTGCTGAGTTGTGGGAGGGTGGGCCTTAAAGGTTCCTACCTCCTTACGTTCGGTCGATAACGACCAGTTACGAAGGGCGGCAGCCGACCCTATGCAGACGTTCGTTAAGTTGCAGGGTGGCTAAGGATTTTAGCGACCATTCCAATCCGCTGCCGGAAGCGGGGAGACTACTGCGAGGCATGAGCGAGTACGCGAAGCTTTAAGTGATCGGGTGCGGCCTCTATGGGCTTCGCTGTTACTCCGTGGTGAATTGCCGCTCGACGTATCGAGCGAAGCGGTTAAGGACGATTTGCCATTCCTTGCGCTGCTGATCTTCCGTTTGCGTTGATTCGGCGTCGAAGGTCTGACGAATCGTGACGCCCTTGTCAGATTCGACAAAATCTAATCGAACCACGCGGCCGTCGTCGTCTCGAAATTCAATCAGCCGGTTTAGCTCTATCTGCGTGTAGGTGGCAGCGAAGTCGAATCCCAGACCGCCCTCATTGGCTTCAATGCGCAACAACAGCTTCCCGCCAACCTTCAGATCATTCGATGCCCTAGTGGTGTGCCAATCGTCAGAGGCGTCCCATTGCACGATGTCCTCGGGATTGTTGAAAGCTTGCCAAGTGTCAGCGATGGGAGCGGCAACACTCGTTTCGATGTTGATTTTCATAATGTAATGACCATTTCTTTAGTTCAGCGAATGGAAGCACTGAATGACGATTGAATCCATCGGCGAAGCACAACATCAATGGTTTGCCCTTGCTGGGTCAGCACTGAGCAGTGTTAGATCGCGACTCCCGAAATGGCGGCTATTGGCCGATTGTGGCCTGTTGCGTCTACGGGTTGAATCCACAACCCATAGCTGACACTCAAGTTTGTTCGGCCTCGAAAACGTAGAGACGTTTATCGTCTAGAACCAGATCAAAAGTACAGAATGCCATCATGTCATTCAGCAGGCTCTGGAGAGTGGTGCTCGCTTCTTTGAGGTCCCTAGCGGGCTCTCTCCAGTTGTCATATACCAAAAGCCAGTTTTGCTCGAATCGTTGGAATCCTGGCTTGGAAACTATTTCCATCTTGCGTCGAACAAAATAGGCAATGGCCTCCGCCCACTCGGTGTAAGCGTCCGGCCATGTCACCTTCAAAACTCCAGCATTAAGGGCGATGGTGTCCGCGTATTTTTAAGCGGACGCGATCACCCTTAATCGCCAGGATTTCCATGCGCCAACGAAGCTCTTATCCCAAACCGTTCAAAGCCCAGGTCGTTCAGGAATGCCTTCAGCCCGGGGCCACCGTTTCAAGCGTTGCCATCGCTCACGGCATCAACGCCAACGTCATTCGTAAATGGCTGCCGCTTTACCGGCATACCTCAGTTGCCGCGTTGCCTGCGTTTGTCCCGTTGAAGGCTCCGCCTAAGCGGCCGTCGGAGGCATCGGCGATCATCGAGATACCCGTTGGCGAACAAGCCATCGCAGTGAAGTGGCCAGTTTCCGATCCTGATGGGTGCGCTCGATTTATTCGAGAGCTTGCCAAGTGATCCGCATAGACGCCATCTGGCTCGCCACCGAGCCCATGGATATGCGCGCGGGTACCGAGACTGCGCTGGCCAGAGTGATCGCAGTATTCGGTGCGGCGAAGCCGCACTGTGCTTATCTGTTTGCCAATCGCAGGGCTAACCGAATGAAAGTCCTGGTTCATGACGGAATTGGTGTTTGGCTGGCGGCACGGCGGTTGAACCAAGGCAAATTCCACTGGCCAGGCATTCGCCAAGGTTGCGAGATGGAGCTGGATGCCGAGCAACTTCGGGCGTTGGTGCTCGGTCTACCTTGGCAACGTGTTGGCGTTGGCGGCGTAATTACACTGCTTTAAAAGTTTTAATTTTGCTTCTTGGCCTACTGCCGTAGGCGGTCTGCTTTGGTAAAATCCACGGCATGACTTCCTTGCCCAACCTCGACCAAATGACCCCCGACCAACTGCGCGCCCTCGCTGCGCAGTTGATGTCGAAGGTCGACACCATGGGCAGAAAGATCCACCGCGATCAAACCATCATCGAACAGCTGACCCACGAGATCGCGATCCTCAAGCGGCACCGGTTTGCCAAACGCAGCGAGCAGATCAGTCCTGAACAAGGCAGCTTGCTCGACGATCTGCTCAACACCGACCTTGAGGCTATCGACGCCGAGCTGACGGCACTGCTTCCGGCTCCTGCTCCAGAAGAGGCGCGCCAAAAACCAAAGCGCGCGCCACTGCCGCCGCAGTTTCCACGCACCGTCATTCATCACGAACCAGAAAGCACTCAGTGCACTTGCGGCTGCCAACTCCAGCGCATCGGCGAGGACATCAGCGAGAAGCTCGATTACACGCCGGGCGTGTTCACTGTTGAACAGCATGTGCGTGGGAAGTGGGCCTGCCGTCAGTGCGAAACACTGATCCAGGCACCGGTACCGGCCCAAGTGATCGACAAGGGCATCCCAACTGCGGGCCTGATCGCGCATGTGTTGGTGGCGAAGTTCGCTGACCACTTGCCGCTGTATCGGCAGGAGAAAATCTTCGGACGCGCTGGTTTAGCGATCCCGCGCTCCACACTAGCTCAATGGGTTGGACAAACAGGTGTACAGCTTCAGCCATTAGTTGATGCCTTGCGAGAAGCCGTCCTGGCGCAGCAAGTTGTCCACGCCGATGAGACGCCGGTGCAGATGCTTGCGCCCGGAGAGAAGAAAACTCACCGCGCTTATGTCTGGGCTTACTGCACCACGCCGTTTTCGGCGCTTAAGGCAGTGGTTTATGACTTCAGCCCGAGCCGCGCCGGTGAGCATGCGCGTAACTTCCTCGGCGCGTGGAATGGCAAGCTGGTGTGCGACGACTTTGCTGGTTACAAAGCTGGGTTTGAGAAAGGCATGATCGAAATCGGCTGCATGGCTCACGCCCGCCGCAAGTTTTTCGATCTGCATGTCGCGAATAAAAGTCAGTTGGCAGAACAGGCGCTGCACTCGATTGGCGGTTTGTACGAAGTTGAGCGGCAAGTGCGAGACATGAGTGATGGAGATCGCTGTCGAATACGGCAAGAAAAAGCGGCGCCGCTGGCCAAAGCACTGCACGACTGGATGTTGGCCCAGCGCGATCTTGTGCCCAATGGATCAGCAACGGCCAAAGCCTTGGATTACAGCCTTAAACGCTGGGTAGCGCTGACGCGCTACCTGGTCGATGGGGCGGTGCCCATAGACAACAATCCAGTCGAAAACCAGATCAGGCCGTGGGCACTTGGACGCTCGAACTGGTTGTTTGCTGGATCGCTTCGCAGCGGCAAACGGGCAGCGGCGATTATGAGTTTGATCCAGTCGGCACGTATGAATGGGCACGATCCGTATGCCTATCTCAAAGATGTGCTGACGCGGCTGCCGACGCAGCGGGCGAGTGAGATCGACCAACTGCTGCCGCATCAGTGGGTATCTGCCTGAGTCATGCAAGGTGACTTCGGCGGACGCTTACCACTCGGTAGCGCCATTGCCGATAAAACCGTCGCCAGGGTCATTACTGAGCACGAGTTCACGCACCTCTCCAGCTGTTTTCTGTTTCTCACCTGGTAGCTGCTTCATGGCCCAATGAAATCCTGGAGCATTGGGAAGTCTGGCTCTCTCACAATCCATGGCAGCAGTAGTCTCGGATACCGCTTCAACGATCTCGATCCCTATACTGGTCATAGCGCTTTTGATCACTACATCTGGTCTATCCGAATGGATGACACATGCTGACAGGGGGATGGGCAGACCCAGGCCAAGCTTGAGTGCGTTAACAATGGTATAGATTTCAGCTTGATCCTTTCGATCGACGGGACCCTTTTCGTGGCGGGACTGGACGGTTGTTTCCATGGAGTCGAGCAGATGTATCCGAGCGATAAGGTTCGCAGGTAACTTTATAAGGACGTACGGTTTTTCGCGCATGAAGACCATCCTTCGCTGGGAAGGCTCGATTGTATGTCCTCAAAAGATCCCTCGGCGGGGATTGTCGCGGTAAAAGGAGTTGTGTAAGGCCGCTTCTAACCGATAGCAGTGGGTCACAAAAGGTGCGTAACGGTCCTAGGAGCACCATAAAAATTCCTACACAAACCTCGGAATCCCTCACCTTTCCCGCCGTTCTGATGAGGCCTATAGTCCATCTCGTCGCCCAAAATGGCGATTTCGGGTTTGGCGACCCGAGATATGAGTGCGAGGGCCGTCTGCTCATTTGCAAGCGTCGTCGCAACCGCAAAACCGCTGTACTATGGCGGTTGCGCGCGGGAGACCTTCGGGTCTGCCGGTTACTCATTCCCGGTTCGCCAACCTGCGCGCAACTGCCACCCTATCGTTTGGCGACGATCTGTTGGCGGTCTCAACAAACTGAATGAGATCTCCCCTATGGAAAGATACATGCCCCTCACCGGAATCGACCTGACCCCGGCTTCCCTGCTCATCGACACCCAAGCCCCACTCGACGTCCTGCAAGCCATGGCCGATTACCGCATCCGCACGGTCACGCAGGTGCTGGAAAACATCGCCTACCGCGCCGAACTCGGTTGCGACACGGTAGTGCTTTCGGACTTTTCCAAACTACTGGCCATCCCGTTACGCGATGACTGCGACTTGATGGATGTGATCGGCCGGCGCT
The DNA here is from genome assembly GCF_030053095.1 of Pseudomonas sp. PMCC200344. NCBI lineage: Bacteria > Pseudomonadati > Pseudomonadota > Gammaproteobacteria > Pseudomonadales > Pseudomonadaceae > Pseudomonas > Pseudomonas sp. PMCC200344. Next base: position 3,941,235 of record NZ_CP125618.1, read on the forward strand.
TGCGGGCTCAAGCAGCGGAATAAACGAAAACGGGCGCCATGACGGCGCCCGTTTTTGTGTCCGCAAACAAGGAGGTGCGCCAGCCTCCATCGGACTTGCCAGCTCCGAGCGAAATCAAGGATTGTGTGCGCAAATGGCTGAAGCGGAGGTTATCGCACGGTCAACTGCTCAATGACCGAAAATCCATCGTTCCACAGTTTGGATGAACTCAAAATGGGACAAATGACTGAACAATTGATCGACGTCCTGGATCAGCTCGCCACCGTGCTTGAAAGCGATGGCGCCACTCACTGGAGCCAGTGGATGCGCAAGGCCAACGCACATTTGATGAGCTCTGATTACTACGGGGTTGAGTACTTTCTGTCAGCTTTTGGCGGAATGGGTTCGCTCAATGACCTGATCCTTGGGCAACACTGCGTCGATGGTGTTTGGGCCTGGAAGCCCGGGCATGTCGAGCTGAACAAAAAATTTGATGCTTTATGCAACGAAGCCACAGCGCTCGCCAGTGCCATAAAACGTACGCAGTAAAATTGATCTGCCCCCATTTAATTCCTGCAATCTGATATGGAGAGCCTGTCGCTTTGAATTACAGACAAGACGTTACTGTTGTAGACGCCTTTCAAAAGCTTGCACGCAGTATTGACATTGAGTTTCCAGAACGCCTCGCGACGCTCATGGGGATAGCACATACGCTTCCAGCAACGGCAGCACTAAGTAGCCTTGAAGATTTTCTATGGCTTGATGCCGAGGAGGCCGAGCGAGAAATCAATGAGTGGCTCAATCCAAATGATCAACAAGGTCGAACCTTTCTTCCCTTTGCGACTACTGGCGGTGGAGAGCCTTGCTGCGTGGTACGTTTGGAAAACGGCGCTTCGGGGATTGCACGGATAGTTCATTTTGCACAGCCATCTTCACTCGCCCATGCAGATATCTCGTCATTCGTGGCCAGGGAATACGTGCGCATTGCAACAAATCTGTCCTGGCTATCGCCTCAAGCGGATTTCAGTGCAGCATTGATAAGTGAAGTGGCATTGATCCAGGCGGCGCTACTACCCTCAGACTATGAGGTACTTAAGGATTTGTTCAGCCGGCAATGCGTTGACAAGAGCTACAAGGCTGGGCCAAGAAGTATCCCGAAAACTGTCAAAGCATTCATTTCTCAAGAAGAAGAGGAAGCGTTAGCTGCCAGGCTGCACCATCCAAACCCCATCGAGTTCGAAGCTCTTCGTGCCGGGATGCGCTAATTGTCTATCTTGTGTTCGGAACCTAAAAATGGGCAAGTTTTGGCCAATAATTGACTGCCATGAATGACCGCAATGGGTCGATCGCTGCCCTTCGCCACAGACGGCAATCAGCCTGAAGCGGACGTTCGAACTCAAGGTAATGCGATGAAGAGAAAAGCAAGCATGACTCCACTTCTTGCCAGTAAAGCAGCCTCCCAGCCTGAGCCTGACTGGACGTTTGATTCTGATCGCATGATCCGAACACTCGGTTGTAATTCGATCATCGAAGTACTTCGCCGCATCAAAAACGGTGGGCCAGAATGGGCGCATCGTAACGTCACCATGTGGTTTCCCGGGCCATCAAATGCTTGGGCTCTGGTGTACTCGCTTCAGGATGCCAGTGCCCCGTACTTTGACTTCATGTACACCCGCAAAGAGCCACCTCAGGAAGCCCTGTCCGTACTGCTAGGGAAGTACCCACAGTGCACCGTTATCGATTGGTCGCTCGGACGCTTGGCCTGCATCAGGGCCGAGGGTGTGGATGTTGAGACGCTAGCGGAAATTATCCGCGATGTCGCTGAAACTGCTTGGGATGAGCGCATCACGGTCGTCAATGCTTCGTACGAGGAAATGGGTAGTGCGTGATCCAAGAGTGGACGGTCGACCTTAGATCCCGAAGCATGGGCAACTATCGGCCAAAAGCAGCTTCTGACGACGAACCCGGCCGTTTCACAGTGGTCCAAACATCTGACGGCATCGCGACTGATCAAAGGCCTTGGGCCTGCTTCATTCAAGAGCGAAGCTTTGCAATTCACACACATCAGGGTGCGCCGGATAACGTTCAGTAGGTTCGGATCCTGTCTGGTGCAGGTGCTGACTGCTGCTCCCATCCCCTGCTCCCTTACCGGAGTACGAAAATGACTCAGTCAATGCGCTTCTTCCTTTCGATCTTCCTCGCCACAGCATCGTTGGCATCAGCGAGCCTCCTGAACAATGCAGGTGCGGCAACCGCCGAGGACCTGAATGCCGACTCCCGGCAAGCGTTGCAAACGCTTTACAAGACCACCCCATCTGCCAAAACCATTTCGCAGAATGCCAAAGCGGTGCTGGTCTTTCCGAAAATCATCAAGGCCGGCCTTGTGTTTGGTGGCAGCTATGGCGAAGGCGTGCTGATGAAAGGCTCGCAAGTAGAGAATTATTACAACTCCGTAACCGGGTCCTGGGGACTGCAGGCAGGCGCCCAATCGTACGGTTATGCAGTGTTCCTGATGACCGACAAAGCCGTAAATTATGTTCGTGAGACCAAGGGTTGGGAAGTCGGCGTAGGACCCACCGTTGTATTGGTTGATGACGGGGTGGCGAAGAATCTGTCCAGCACGACAGTGAAGGACGATGCCTACGCGTTCATTTTCGACCAGCAGGGGTTAATGGCCGGGATCAGTATCGAGGGCACGAAGATTTCCCTGATCAAGCGCTGAAAACCGTCCATCAAGGCGCCTTGCGTAGTCCGCAAGACGCCCGGACAGAGCGCTATCACCGTCCTCACCAAGAGGGGGCCTAATGAATCTTCTAACCCGATGTAAGGGTGCATGTATTGCTCTGGTGCTATGCGTGGCTGTATTCCTGACATTTGTGATTGGCTCCAGTGCTTTGCCGAGGATAGTGCCGGACATGGCTCACGCGCCCTCTGCGCCGGTGCAACTCGACGGGATAAACGGACCTCTGTCAGCCGAGCGCAGCAAAGCCATTCTCGACCGACTCAAGTCCACCGGCGCACAGACCAACATCTTCGATGTGCACCTCGCAATTGAAGAGTCCATCTCCGGTAGCCCGCTAACGGAAGGAAACAAGGTCGACTTGCTGCAGGACGGTCCCACCACCTACCAGTCGATGATCAAAGCCATTGAAGCTGCGCGCGACCACATCAACATGGAGACCTACATCCTCGACGATGATGAAGTCGGTCAGCGTTTCGCCGCCGCACTGATCGCTCAGCAACACAAAGGCGTACAGGTCAATCTGATCCGTGACAGCGTCGGAACCCTTGGAACACCCTCAGCGTTTTTCTCTCGATTGACCGATGCGGGCATCAAAGTGCTGGAGTACAACCCTATCAATCCAGTGACGGCCAAAGCGGGCTGGGACGTGAACCAGCGCGACCACCGAAAGCTGCTGATAGTGGACGGCCGTATAGCCTTTCTCGGCGGGATCAACATCAGCAGCGTCTATTCGGGGGGCTCGTTCAGCTCACACTCGAAGACTCGCCCAACGGGTGATTTGCCCTGGCGCGATACCGACTTGCGCATTGAGGGGCCCGTGGTTGCGGACTTGCAGAAGCTGTTCATCGGAACATGGACGACCCAGAAAGGTGAACCACTCGCACCTCGCCACTACTTTCCGCCGCTGGAGCGCAAAGGTACCGAGGTGATTCGCGCCATCGGCAGCTCCCCAGATGAGCCGTTCAGCCAGATCTATGCGACGTTGATTTCGGCGCTGCATAGCGCGCAGACCGAGATATGGCTGACTAACGCCTACTTTGTGCCCGATCCGCAGTTGTTGGCGGCACTCAAGGAGGCGGCAGCACGTGGCGTCGACGTCAAGCTGGTGTTGCCCAGCAGCACCGATTCGTGGCTGGTGTTCCATGCCGGACGCGCCTACTACAGCGAGCTGCTGGAGGCCAACGTCAAACTTTACGAACGCCGTGACGCGCTACTCCACGTCAAGACTGCCGTCATCGATGGCGTGTGGTCGAGTGTCGGCTCCACCAACCTCGACTGGCGCAGCTTCCTGCACAACGATGAAGTCAACGTCGTTGTGCTGGGCACCGGATTTGCAAAAAAGATGCAGGCGGCATTCATGGCTGATCTGGCCAAATCGAACGAAATCAAGCTGGAAAAGTGGCAGCGCCGCTCGCTCGCTTTGAGAGCCAAGGAGCAGATGGGGCGACTCTGGGAATACTGGCTATAAGTCGAGTGGCGCGGGAACTGTGCTGCTTGATGGAAGTGGGAGCAAAGGTGCACTACCTTGTATTTGTACACCCTCGCGTCGCCATCCAATTCAGGTTGAGAGGTGGAATTCATGAACAACATCATCTACATCGTCGGGGTAATTGTGATTGTCGTGGTTATCCTGTCGTTTCTCGGGTTTGCATAGAATCGAAGACCGTCTCGTATTGGCAAGGCTGTACCCCGCATCGCGAGGCACAGCCTGGTCGAGCTTGACGGCGTAGGTGCGGCCAACCCAGCGATAAAAAATCAACCCTGTGAGTAAGGGTCTGCAGCGTCCTGCCGATAACGAAAAAGCGTCGCGCTCGATTGCCGGCGTTTTATGGACCGCAAAGCATTAGCAGGGACTTTACATGCGTCACCTCAGACACCTTACTTCCCCTCTGAATCAGCAAAAGATTGCTGACGTCACCTTCCATCTCGATCCATCTGATCAGAACGAACTGGTGGCGGTGCTTCAGCGTTTTTTTGCCAAGCCGGATCAACATGCGTTGCTGGATATTCCCGAGGAAACCCGCAGCGTGTTCCTGCTCGAAGGTGAGCGCAAATGGGTGTTGAAACACAACCGCCTGACCCACTGGAAAAAGCAGCTGCAGAATTTCCTGGGCCTCAAGCGTGTTTTCGGACTGCATGACCTGACCAACGAATTCATCAATCTGTCCGTTGTGTCCGCCAAGTCGGAATCATCGCCCAGAGTGGCTGCATTCGGCCACGTCGGGCGCTTTCCGTTTCTCAAAGAAGAGTATTTGCTGGTCAGTTTTTTCGACAACCATTGCAGTGTCGATGAACGACTGATCGCCCAGCCCGAACAGGCGCAAACGCTGCTGTCGGACATTTTCCAACTGTTTGGGCAGACGCTGGTCGAGGGGTTTGTGCACATGGACCCGCACCCCAAGAACATCCTGATTGGCCCCGATGGCAGGCTGCGCCTGATCGATTTCGAATGCTGCGCGCATTCGGTGCTGGATCACGACTTCAGCCTGGGTTTTCTGCTGGGTTATTTCTATCGCTTCTGGTTCAACAAGTTCATATCGGTTGAACACTATAACGAGTGCTGTGAACGCTACCTGAAGCATCAGCACCCGCAATTGAACCGTGAAGTTTTCCAGGCGGTGTATGAACGCTTTCGGGACCGTGGTGTTTCCCGGAGCACCCGTTACCGCATCCTCACGTGCCCCAAGGCCCAAGCTGCATTCCTGCACGAGTTGGTGTAACCGGCAGAGGTGGGCTCAGCCTTGTTTCAAATCGAGGCAGTAGGTGTAGTAACCCGTATCGCGCACATAACCCAAGGATTCATACAACCGTTGCGCGCCGACATTGTCCGTGGCCGTTTCCAGCAGCATGCCTTTGGCGCCGGTCAACAATGCGAAGGCACGCGCAGTGTTCATCAGCAACGTGCCGACCCCTTGCCCTCGGGCGGCGGGTGTTGTGAAGAGGTCGCCTAGCAGCCAGGTGCGCTGAGCGTCGATGGAGGAGAACGTCGGGAACAGCTGGACGAAACCCAGCGCCTCGCCGCTGGGGGCCTGGGCGAAGAAGATCGCGGATTCGTCCCGGGCAATGCGCTCGGCGATGAAGTCGCGAGACTGCGACAGGTTCGATGGCTGACCATAGAAGCCTCGATAGGCGTCGAACAGGCTGGCGATTTTATCGAGGTGGGATGCGTCGGCGCGCAGGGCCTGGATGTCCATGTTGATCGTCTCCTTGCGGATTGATGTGATGAGCGGAAAAAGGGAAATGTAGATCAAAAGATCGCAGCCTGCGGCAGCGCCACAAACAGGAGCTGCCGCAGGCTGCGATCTTTTTGGGTTCACCCAGATTTCCGCTTTCCTCCTTAAGGCCTTTCAGTTCCGCGCAGGGGCCACCACCGGCATTGACGTCCTGGCCAGCCCGTAATAAAGAATCCCAGGCACCACCAGACCAACGATCCAGGAAATATCGACACCGCCGAGCTGCGCGACCATCGGCCCGGAGTAAAAGTGCGTATCGACGAAGGGCAACTGGATCAATACACCGATGACATACACGCTGATCCCGCGCATGTTCCAGCGGCCATAACGACCCGCCGGGTCGGACAACGCCGGGATGTCATAGCGCTCTTTGTTGATGAAGTAGTAATCCACCAGGTTGATCGCGCTCCACGGTGTGAAGAAGGTCAGCAAAAACAGGATGAAGTACTTGAAGGTGTTGAGAAACGAGTACTGGCCCAGCAGCGCGAGCGTGGTGGACGCCGCGACAATCAACAACACAAACACCATGCGCTGCCGGGCGGAAATCTCCAGACGACTGCGGAAACCACTGATGATGGTGGCCACGCACATAAAGCTGCCATAAGCATTGAGCGTGGACACCGTGACCTTGCCGAACACCACGCTCAGGTAAAGCAGGGACGCCATCACACCGGTGCTGCCCAACCCGACGATGGTCGCCACCTCGTGACCGCGGAAGTTCACACCGGCCAACGCGGCTGCAAACACCCCCAGCACCATGGACGCCTGGGCGCCCAACACCGTGCCAAGCCCGACGGCAGCGAACGTTTTCCAGGACGAGGTCTTGCTCGGCAGGTAGCGTGAGTAGTCAGCCACATAAGGGCCAAAGGCGATCTGCCAGGACGCGGACAACGACACCGCCAGCAGGAAAGTACTCCAGCTAAAGTGACGATTTTCCAGCAGCAGACCGATATCGTTGAGGGTCATCAACCGGGTAAACAGATAGACGAAGGCAATGATACCCAGCACGCTGGCCACCTTGCCGACCAAGTGGATGACCCGGTAACCGAACATCGTCAGGAACGCGATGCAGGAGGCGAAAATCAGGATGCCGGCGCTGTCGCTGACATGGATCAACTGAGCAATGGCCTGCCCCGACAACACCGCGCCGGTGGCGCTGAAACCGAGGTACATCAGGCACACCAGGACAATCGGGATGGCTGCCCCATAGACCCCGAACTGCACACGACTGGAGATCATCTGCGGCAGCCCGAGCTTCGGCCCTTGCGCCGCGTGCAGGGCAACCACTGCGCCGCCGAGCACCTGGCCGATCAGCAAGCCGAAGAGCGACCAGAACACATCGCCGCCCAGCACCACGGCCAGGGCGCCGGTGACGATCGCCGTGATCTGCAGGTTGGCGCCGAGCCACAGGGTGAACTGGCTGTAGAGGCTGCCATGCCGCTCGGCCTCGGGGATGTAATCGATCGAACGTGTCTCGATCAGGGGACTTCGCTGCTGACTATCGCTGACCTTCGTCATTACGCTGTTTTCCTTTGAGGCGCTTGTTTTTAGGGTGTGGACTCGAACGCTTAGAACGCCTTGCTGGCACTGGCAACCACAGTGGCCGTGCACAAATCACCATAGCCGTACCAACTCGTGCATTCGCTTTTCGACAGGTCGGTATCGATGTAGCTAAGGCCCCAGGTCACGCCCACGAAGTCACGGCTCAACTTGGCTTCCCACTCGGTGTAGGCATCACGGCTTTCGCCGCTGGCGGACCAGAACGCCGGGTCTTTGACATCGTTGCGACCCACGCGCAGGTCCAGGCCGATTTCGGCCGGCAATTCGATTTTGTAGCTGAGGTAGGTGTAAAGGGTGTCCTGGTCCTCGCCAAAGAAGTTCGGCGTATCGTTTGAGTAGTTGGCGCCGAGCTTCACGCCATAAACGTCAAGGACGGCGTAGACCTCACTCAGGTTGAATTGGCCTTCCTTTGGATAGTCGTACTTGAGGTACCCCAGATCGAGGCTGATGGCCTCGGTCGCCTGCCAGTAGTAGCCCGCGTAATACTCGAGTTCCTGCCGCGTCTTGAACACGCCGCCGAAATCGACATTCGAGGTCCAGGCGCCAACGTACAGTCCGCTGCTGTGCACCAGCGTGGCGCCGGCCTGGGCCGCCGGATCACCCAGGGTTTGCGAAATGCCACGGGTGCGGTAATCGCTGAAGACTCCCAGGGTCATGTCCAGGCTGAAGTCATCGTTGAGTGTCAGTGCCTGGGTGGTCAGGGGTGCCAATACAAGAGTGGCAAGGGTCAATACTGAGCGTGCGTTCATACAAGTCTCTTATTTTTATGGAGGTACGGGTTATTTCAGGCATGGCGATGCCGAGCCCCTCGTCATACGAGGAGCCAGGCAGTCTTTTGCGTGGTGCGGGTGAACGGAGGGTCAGGACGCGGGCGCGTACACCTCTTTGCCGGCGAAGAAGGTCTTCAGGACCTTGGTGTCGAACAGTTCTTCGTCGCTGACCTTGAACACATCGCGGTCGAGGATGATCAGATCGGCCTGTTTGCCGGGTGTCAGCGAACCAATCTGCTGCTCCAGGCGCAGGGCCTTGGCGGCATTGAGCGTGTAGGCGTAGAACATGGTCTGACGATCGATGCTTTCCTTGGCATTCAACACGCCCAGCGGCCCTTTGCGCGTGCTGGCCTGAGCGATGGCATTCCACGGATTGGGGCTGGACACCGGCCAGTCACTGCCACCGGCGATGACCGCACCAGCGTTATGCAGGGACCTGGCGGGATACTGATAACCGTAAGCAAACGCGCTGATATACGGTTTGACCAACTCCACGGTGTAACTCTCACCAGTGGCCCACAGCAATTGCATGGAAGCGATCACGCCAAGTTGCTTGAAGCGCGGAAACTCTTTCGGGTTGACCAGTTGCAGGTGGCTGATGCTATGGGCCACCGGTGTCGGGTTGAGTTTGCGCGCGTAGGCAAAACCATTGAGTGATTCACGCACCGCACGGTCGCCGACCGCATGCATGTGCACAATCCAGTCGCGCTTCTCCGCTGCCACGACCAACTCACCGAAGTGCGCGGGGTCGATCAGCAGTTGACCGTTTTTATGGCTGTTCTTGAAGGGAACAGTCACCGCGGCGGTCTGCCCCGGAAACTCCAGAACGCCATCGGCGAATACCTTGATGCCAGGAAAACTCAGGTTGGGCACACCCTCGAATTTCTTCATCACCTTGGCCAGCACCTCCAGGTCGGCCGGTCGGCTTTTTGGATTGGCCAGCAACAGAGCAGCAACGTGGGCGCTAAGTTCGCCCTTCTCTGCCAGTTCGCGGTAAAGCGGCAAAACGCCGTAACTCTGCTCGGTTGCCTTGAAATCGAACAACGAATCGCCACTGCCGGCATTCGCCGCCGCGTCCATCCAGGCGGTGACGCCGTATTGATTGTTGACCTTCACCGCCTCGCGGGCGGCTTTCAACTTGATCTCGTCGCTAGGCGCGGGGATCTGGCTGCGCACCTGGTCCCAGCGCGACTCGGCAAAATAGCCATTGGGAATGAAATCCGCATCGTGACCCACAAAGCTGCGGTCCTGTTCCGACAGGCCTTTTACCAGTGTCGCGTCGATCTTCAGGCGCTTGAGCATGGCGTTGTTGGCCCAGCCGGTGTGCCCGTCGATCCCGCTGAGGACCACCGGTTGGTCCGCCCAGCGCCCCTGATTGAAGCGCTGGCCCAGTTCACGGCTTTTGTCCCAATAGGCCGAACTGACCCCGGCGATGCTGATCACGTCACCGGCCCGTGCAATGCCCGCCTGATCCTGTTCAATAATCCACTGTTCAAGCTCCGGCAACGGCTTGACTTCATCCAGCAGGTTGGCCCCCATGCTGTCGAAGGCCGCAACCACCGGGTGACTGTGGGTATCAATCATTCCTGGCATCAGCACCTTGCCCGCCAGATCGATCCGTTGCGTGCGGGTGTCGGCCAAGGCGTTGATCTCGGCATTACTGCCCACTTTGAGAATCTTGCCGTCTTGCACGGCCACTGCCTGGACCAGTCCCTGACCGGGTTCGGCGGTGAAGACCTTGCCGTTGAACAACACAAGGTCAGCGGCGGCCATGGCTTGCACCGAAGAAAAGGCCAGGGCTGCGGCCAACAGGTTTGGAATAAATCGCTGCATCGGAACACTCTCTTGTTTTTATTGGGCTGGGCGGGCGGCTGATGCCTGGGACAACGCCTTCGGATCAAGGCCAACGAACGGCGCCTTGGCCCACACGACCTGGCCGCCCACGACCGTCAGCAGCACGTTATTTCGAGCCAACTCCTCCTCGGGGACCTGCATGAAGTTCCTGTCCAGTACGATCAAATCGGCGAACTTGCCGACCTCGACCGAACCGACAACAGCGTCCAGTTTCAGTTGCTCGGCAGCGTTCATGGTGATGGTGCGCAGCACTTCAGTGCGCGATAGCGCCGGGTCGGCATTCAGCCTGCCCGCATACTTGGGGCCGTAGCTGTGCGGGTTCAGCGGATCACCTGAGCGGGTGACACCGATTTTCAGCGCCAGGAATTCGTCGAGCGGGTCGACGGGCCAGTCGCTGCCATACGCCACACGGCCGCCGGCACGAGCGATGCTGCCGGAGGGTTCCATGCGGGCAAATCGCGCCGCCCCCAGATGCTCGTTGGTGCCGTCAACCGTAGAGGGTGCCTGCTGGGCCCACTGGAAGGACATATTGGCGGTCACGTCGAGCGCCTTGAAGCGGGAATAGTCGGCAGGGTCCACCGACTCGTTGTGAGTAATGGCCGGGCGGAAGCCATTGCCAGGCAGTTGCTGGCGCACGTATTCGATGCCGTTCAGCGAGTCACGCACCGCGCGGTCTCCGGTGGCGTGAAGGTGCGGATCGAGGCCGGCCTGAACGGCCTTCAGCAACAGCGGATTAAGCACTTGCGGCGGGAAGTACAGCTCACCGGTGTTCTTGCCGGGTGTCCACTTCGGCGCTGTATCGGTGCCGGCATTGCGCAAGTACGGCGTCAACATTGCACCCGTGTCCGCCGGCGCGTTGATGATGCCGTCCATGAACAATTTGACGTGGCGCATGCTCACGCCCGGCGCTACTTTTGCTTCGCCCTGGTCGTAGGTATCAGCCAGCGCCTTGGCGTCGGCGATGGTCTTCGCCGGGTCTGCCGTGGCAGCCGCAGGGTCGAGTTTGATCGCCAACAAGGCCCGGGCCGTCAGCTCACCCGACTGCTGCAGGGTGGTAAACGCTTTGCCATTTTCCGGCCCCGACAAGGCATCGAAGAAACTGGTGATGCCTTGCTGGCGCATGGCGTCGAGCGCCGCGCGGGTCTGATTGAGTTTCTCTGCGTCGGTGGCGGGCGGCACCACGGCGGCCATGGCTTCGGCGGCTCCGTCTTCGCAGATGCCGTTCGGGTTGCCGGCGCTGTCGCGCATGTACTTGCCATCACCGGGATTGGCCGTGTGCTTGTTGATGCCGGCGACCGCCAGGCCACGAGAGTTGGTCAGCACTGTATGAAAGTCGGTGGAACGGACTTGAATTGGACGGTTGGTCTTGAGCGCGTCCAGTGTCGATTTGTCGGGGTCGCCGTCGAGTCCGGTCATGCCAATACGGTCCCAGCTGCCCACTTCGAGCCAGACATCGGGGCCTTTGTCCTTGTCGGCATCTAGGCACGCCTGAATGGTTTCCTGGAAAACCTTGCGGGTCATCGTCTGGTATTTCAGGTCGCACAAGGTCATGGCGCGGCCTCCGTCCCCCGGATGCATGTGCGCATCAATGAAGCCCGGCATCACCATGCGACCCGCCAGATCGATCAGCTGTGTCTGCGTGCCGATGTAAGAGGAAACCCCTGCATCGCTGCCGACATAAACGATCTTCCCACCCGTGACCGCGATCGCCTGCTGCACGGAATTCTTGCCGTCGACGGTGTAGACATAGCCGTTGCGCATGACCATGTCGGCGCCTGTCGAAGCGTGTGTCTGACACCCCACCAGCGCCACGCAGGAAAATGCCGTTGTCGCGGCAACGGCGATAAATAGCCTGGAAAATTTCAACTGCCTCACCTCTGTTTTTATAGTTTTTGAAGTGGCCCGAACGGACGGTCGCAAGCCCCTGATATGCAGGGCATACCCTATAGAGCGCGGCGGTCGGATGGACCTCCACAAATGAGGAGGGGTAAGGCAAATACCAGTCAGTTGAGCAGCAACGCATACTTTGTAGCAGCTGCCGAAGCCTGCGTTATGGCTTAAGGCGCTGCGCTTAATTACGACGTGCAGTTTCCGCAAGCGAAGTCGGCGAACGCAGGACAGAACCCAGCTCCACTTTGCTCTTCACGCCGAGCTGCAAGTAGCAGTTGCGCAGATAGGTGCGCACTGTGGCTGGACTCAGTGAAAGGATTTTGGCGATTTCCTTATAGGAATGGCCGGCGGCGAACAGCATCGCCGCCGTGCGCTCGCGTGGTGCCAGCACTGCCCCGCGCGACTGTGTTTCGAGTGACAGAATGACGTGCTCGGCGTTGGGGCTAAGCGTCATTGCAGTGCGACCCAGGCGAATTACGCAGGGCGCCTTTTGCAGTTGTGAGATGACATCGAAGGGAAGCATTGAACCGCTCCACCCGGGCAACTCGCGCTGAATGGCGGCGCCCAGACTTGCGCCCACATACAGCAGACTGCCATCCATCCGGGCGACCCCGAAGTCACTCGCCCCGTTGCCCGTGTCGCAGCGAATCATGTCCTGCACCTGAAACCGCCACAACTGCAACAGATGGTCGCAGAACGCCGAGAACAACCCGGCCTCGCTGTCATTGAAAGCCGGTGCATGAAGGCCACGGTAGAGACAGACGAAGAACATCAAGCCGCTTTCAGGGAGCTCGAACGTGATGCACATCAGGTGGTAGAGATCGTGACGCCGTGCGAAATCGTTCACCTCCTCACAGGGGTCGGTGAACCCACTGTCGCGCACAACTTCCCCGGGCTGACTTAAGGTCTCCTGAGAAAATCTGTCGCTGACCGCCACTTTGTGCCATTCGACGGCAAACGACTCGGGCAGATTGATCCGCCCGTGCATCCAGCTTTGAGGGGGTGTACTGGCGTCTGACGTCGACATCTCGCCCCACCATGCCGAAGCGAAGGGCACCAGTTGGCGGAAGGCCTGCAAGCCGTCGGCGATGAATTGGGATGCCCCGCGGTCTCGAGCAAGCCGCCCCAGGCGCAACACGCAACGATTGAACGCTGTCAGCGTGGCCATCGACGCCTTGGCGCCGACCTCATCACCCTCCTCCATTGTTTTTATCCTGTTTACTACATGGCGTATTTTTTCGACGATGCCATAGGGACGGTTATGGCGTCCAGCGAGCGGTGTTGTTTCGGGAGAGCCAACCCTAAAGTTCGCCCAAATGCGCTATTCCGCTAAACAGACCCAAGGGCAGGCGCAACACCGTCTAATCTGAATAGAGTACGACCACAAACATGCCTCTAGCCGATTGATACAGGGGAAATGGGATGACCGGAAAAACAGCGCGCCAGTGCTCGTCATGGGTCCTGCCCTCCCTGCTCGCCATCAACCTCGCGCTGGCAGCGGGATGTGCAGGCAAAGCTGCGACAGCTCGCTATACGGCCTCAAGCATAGGCTACAGCTGCTATGCAAAAGCACTGCCCACTGCTGGCGAGGGCGGCCTGGCTTGGGGTTCCACCTTGAACATGGCTCGCAAAAAATCCTTGGATAATTGCATACGCTATGCCGGCCGATCCGGTGGCACGCCCAATACCTGCAAAGTGGTGTTGGCGGAGTGCAAAAATTAATAGAGCGGCAGTGAAGCGGGCCATTCGGTCTTCCTGACGTCGATCTGATTTGGTTTGCTCAATACATATGAATAACCGTATATTCGGATAACCACATGTATTGAAGACGCCTCCATGCTGAACCCTGCCGCCGTATTCAAATGCCTGTCCGACGAAACTCGCACGCGGGCCACCTTGCTGATCACCCGTGAGGGAGAGTTATGCGTTTGCGAACTGGTCTGCGCCCTGAACGACAGTCAGCCGAAAATCTCCCGCCACCTCGCGCAGCTCCGGGCATGTGGCCTGCTTCTAGACCGCCGTCAGGGTCAGTGGGTGTATTACCGGCTCAACCCCGAACTGCCAAAGTGGGTCCGCACCATTCTTGAGACCACACTGGAAGCCAACGCCGACTGGCTTGAGGCAAACAGCACTCGACTCAAAGCAATGGGCGACCGCCCTATCAACACTGCCGCCTGCTGCTGACCCATCACCCGTCGAGACTGCTCATGTTTACTGCGTTCGCCATTTTTCTCGTCACCATTGTGTTGGTCATCTGGCAGCCCAAGGGATTGGGTGTCGGCTGGAGCGCCTCCTTGGGGGCTGCTCTTGCACTGATTGCAGGCGTCGTGACGCTGGACGATATTCCACTGGTGTGGGGCATTGTCTGGAACGCCACCGCTACGTTTATCGCGGTCATCATCATTAGTTTGTTGCTTGATGAGGCAGGCTTCTTTCAGTGGGCCGCCCTGCATGTGGCACGCTGGGCCAAGGGCGATGGTCGTCGCCTGTTCGCATTCACGGTGCTACTGGGCGCAGCCGTTTCCGCCCTGTTTGCCAATGACGGTGCGGCACTGATACTGACCCCCATCGTAATCTCAATACTGCTCGCATTACGCTTTTCGCCCGCGTCTACCCTGGCGTTTGTCATGGCGGCGGGCTTTATTGCCGACACCGCCAGCCTGCCCCTGGTGGTGTCGAATCTCGTCAATATCGTTTCAGCCGATTACTTCGGCCTGGGTTTCAGCGAGTACGCTTCGGTCATGGTCCCGGTCAATTTCGTTGCCGTGGGCTCCACTCTCGGGGTGCTGTATTGGTTTTTCCGTCGTGACATACCCGAACGCTATTCACTGGATGATCTACAAGTTCCACGACGTGCCGTGCGAGACCCGCTGACGTTTCGCGTCGGCTGGATTGTCCTGGGTTTGCTGCTGATTGGGCTGTTTGCGCTGGAGCCACTGGGCATTCCGATCAGTGTCATTGCGGCGGTCTGCGCCGCGATGCTGTTCGCCGTTGCGGCGCGTGGGCATGTGATTTCAACCCGACGTGTGTTGCGTGAAGCGCCATGGCAGGTCGTGACCTTTTCGCTGGGCATGTACCTGGTGGTTTATGGGCTGAAAAACGCTGGCCTGACAACCTATCTGACGGTAGCCCTGAACTACTTTGCCGAATTCGGCATCTGGGGCGCCGCGTTGGGTACTGGATTTCTCACGGCGTTGCTGTCATCCGGCATGAACAACATGCCGACGGTGTTGGTGGGTGCGCTGTCGATCCAGGCCAGTGACGCCACCGGCGTGGTGCGTGAGGCCATGATCTACGCCAATGTCATCGGCTCTGATCTGGGCCCGAAAATCACGCCTATCGGTAGCCTGGCAACACTGCTCTGGCTGCACGTTCTGGAGCGCAAGGGCATCCGCATCACCTGGGGTTACTACTTCAGGGTGGGTGTCGTTCTGACGCTGCCGATTCTGTTCATCACCTTATCTGCCCTGGCCTTGCGCCTGGGCGTTTAGCACCTGCCCGTCTGGAAAGAGGAGTCGCCATGCGCGTTCTGTTCATGTGTACCGCCAATAGCTGTCGCAGCATTCTGTCCGAAGCGATGTTCAATCATCTCGCACCGCAAGGCTTCCAGGCGATCAGCGCCGGCAGCTTCCCCAAAGGACAGGTTCTGCCGCGCAGCCTGACCACGTTGCAAGAGGCCGGGATTGCGATCGACGGGTTAAGCAGCAAGGGCAACGACGCCTTCGAGGCCAACCCGCCGGACATTGTCATCACCGTCTGCGACAAGGCCGCCGGTGAGGCCTGCCCGGTCTACTTCGGGCCGGCTTTGAAAGCCCATTGGGGATTGGAGGATCCATCAGACGTGAAGGGTGATGAGACCGTCGTCGCCGCTGCATTTCACTCGACCCTGGCACGCATCGAAACGCGCTGCCGGGCGTTCCTCGCCCTGCCCTTCGCCCAACTTGATCGCGATGCACTGAAGCGCGAACTCGATCGCATCAGCACGCTGTAACCGGAGCCTCCCATGACCGACCCACTGCCTAATCTCGACGCGTCATTGATTCAGACCATTGCCAGTGACGACGGCCGACACAAGCCACGAATCCTGTTGCTGTACGGGTCGACCCGCGCACGGTCATTCAGTCGGCTGCTGGTCGAAGAAGCAGCCCGTCTGCTCGAACGCTTCGGTGCACAGACGCGAATTTTCAATCCATCGGGACTACCGCTACCGGATGACGCACCCAGCGATCACCCGAAAGTTCAGGAATTGCTTGAGCTGATGCAATGGTCTGAAGGACAGGTCTGGTGTTCACCCGAGCGCCACGGCGCCATGTCTGCCGTATTCAAGGCCCAGATTGACTGGGTGCCGCTGGCCCTGGGCGCCGTTCGCCCGACCCAAGGGAAAACGCTCGCCGTCATGCAGGTCAGCGGCGGTTCACAATCCTTTAACGTGGTTAATCAGCTTCGCGTGCTGGGACGCTGGATGCGGATGTTCACGATCCCTAATCAATCTTCCGTACCGAAGGCATATCTGGAGTTTGACGAAGGCAACCGCATGAAACCGTCCTCGCTCTATGACCGGGTGGTAGATGTCATGGAAGAACTGGTGAAGTTCACGTTGCTGCTGCGCGAGCGCCCGGATCTGGTTGACCGCTACTCCGAACGCAAGGAATCAGCGCAAGAACTGAGTCAGCGTGTGAATCAACGGTCGATTTGAAAGCAGGGATGTCCGCACCTTGGTAACTAAATGAAGTAATGATTTAAAGCGTTATAACCCGTTGCGACACCGGAGCACGGGTTAACAACCGTCGGTCTGTAAAACCCCTGCCAGAAAACCTGCGAAAACTTCGTGATCTAGTCTGACTGCACGTTCGCCAGGAGATTACTCATGTCATTGGCTGAAGAACGAAAACCTCAGCGCCGCAGGGAAACCCGGCTGTTTCTCTTTCTTGTCGTCTGCCTCTTCCCGCTGCTGTCGGTCGCTATCGTCGGCGGTTACGGTTTTATCGTCTGGTTTTTCCAGATGCTGTACGGCCCACCGGGACCACCCAACTAACTAATAGCTTTTTCTGAAAGCCTATTGGAGCCAGCGCATGGACGAAGCTTTGCATATTGCCAGTCTTGTCGTACTTGCCAGGCCTGAATTGTTCGATGCCGTTAAAGCTAACTTGCGCCTGTTGGACGGCCTGGAACTGCATCAGGAAAGTGCGGCGGGAAAACTGGTGGTGGTCCTTGAGGCCGTACACGAAAGTCAGATCCTTCAACGCATCGAACAGATCAACAACTTGCCCGGCGTACTCAACGCGGCGTTGATCTATCACGAACTCCTCGAACCCGAAGGAGATATCGAATGAGCATGACGCGCCGCGAATTCGTCAAAGCCCAGGCCGCCGCCATTGCAGCCGCCGCTGCTGGCCTGCCGATTGTTACCGACGCCAGCAACCTGGTGACCGAAGCGGACATGGTCACCCTGGACTGGAACAAGGCGCCCTGCCGTTTCTGCGGCACCGGGTGCAGCGTGATGGTCGCGACCAAGGACAACCGCGTGGTCGCCACCCACGGCGACGTCAAGGCAGAGGTCAACCGCGGACTGAACTGCGTGAAGGGCTATTTCCTTTCGAAGATCATGTATGGCGTTGATCGCCTGACCCAACCGCTTTTGCGCATGACGAATGGCCAGTACGACAAGCAAGGCGAATTCCAGCCGATCAGCTGGGAGAAGGCCTTCGACATCATGGAACTGAAGTTCAAGGAAGCCTTGAAGAGCAAAGGTCCCGGGTCGGTCGGTATGTTTGGCTCCGGGCAATGGACCGTGTGGGAAGGCTATGCCGCCAACAAGCTGATGAAGGCAGGTTTTCGCAGCAATAACATCGACCCCAACGCCCGCCATTGCATGGCCTCGGCGGTGATGGGTTTTATGCGCACCTTTGGCATGGATGAGCCGATGGGGTGCTACGACGACATCGAAGCCACCGATGCCTTCGTGCTCTGGGGTTCGAACATGGCCGAAATGCACCCGGTGCTCTGGAGCCGGGTCGCCGACCGCCGCCTGAGCCAGCCTCACGTGAAAGTGGCCGTGCTGTCGACCTTCGAACATCGCAGTTTCGAGCTGGCCGACATCCCCATGGTGTTCAAGCCGCAAACCGACCTGATGATCCTTAACTACATTGCCAACCACATCATTGAAAACGGCGCGGTGAACCAGGACTTCATTACCAAACACACCCGATTTGCCAAAGGTGCCGACGACATCGGGTACGGCCTGCGCCCTGACGATCCACTGGAAATGAAGGCAAAAAATGCCGCCAAGGCCAACACCTGGACCGACATTTCCTTCGAACAATACGCAGCGTTCGTCAAACCTTACACGCTGGAGCGAACCGCCAAGGAGACAGGCGTTCCGGTCGAACGGCTCAAGAGTCTGGCCGAGTTATATGCCGACCCCAAGCGCAAGGTCGTGTCGTTCTGGACCATGGGTTTCAACCAGCACACTCGCGGTGTCTGGGCCAACAACCTGATCTACAACATCCATCTGCTCACCGGTAAAATCAGCGAGCCGGGCAACAGCCCTTTCTCATTGACCGGCCAACCGTCGGCCTGTGGGACGGCGCGCGAAGTCGGGACCTTCTCCCACCGCTTACCCGCCGACCTGGTCGTCACCAACCCCAAGCATCGCGCCATCGCCGAAAAAATCTGGAAGCTGCCCGCCGGCACCATTCAGGAGAAGCCTGGTTTTCACGCGGTGGAACAGAGCCGCATGCTCAAGGATGGTGTACTCAACGTTTACTGGACCCAGGCCAGCAACAACATGCACGCCGGGCCGAACATCATGCAGGAAGTCCTGCCGGGCTGGCGCAACCCGGATAATTTCGTGATTGTCTCCGATGTCTACCCCACCGTTTCCGCGCAAGCCGCCGACCTGATCCTGCCCAGCGCCATGTGGGTGGAAAAGGAAGGTGCCTTTGGCAACGCCGAGCGGCGTACGCAATTCTGGCATCAGTTGGTGACCGCACCGGGGGACGCCAAGTCGGACCTGTGGCAGTTGCTGGAGTTTTCCAAGCGCTTCACCACCGATGAAACCTGGCCCGCCGAGTTACTGGCCAAATCTCCTGAGCACAAGGGCAAAACCCTGTTTGACGTGCTTTACAAGAATGGCCAGGTTGACCAGTTCCCGGTCGAGCAAATGGAAGCCGGATACAAAAATGATGAAGCCAAAGCGTTTGGCTTCTACCTGCAAAAAGGTTTGTTCGAGGAGTACGCCCAGTTCGGTCGCGGCCACGGGCATGACCTTGCCACGTTCGACCGCTATCACAGCGAACGAGGACTGCGCTGGCCGGTGGTGGACGGCAAGGAAACCCGCTGGCGTTACCGCGAGGGGCTCGACCCCTACGTGGAGAAAGGCAGCGAGGTGCAGTTCTACGGTTACCCGGACAAGAAGGCGATTATCTTCGCCCTCCCCTACGAGCCGCCAGCCGAAGCCCCGGATGCCGATTACCCGTTCTGGCTGAGCACCGGACGCGTCCTCGAACACTGGCACACCGGCACCATGACCCAACGCGTCGAGGAACTGTACAAAGCGGTGCCGGACGCGTTGGTCTACATGCACCCCGAAGATGCCAAGGCCTTGAAGGCGCGGCGTGGCAGTGAAGTGAAGTTGATCAGCCGCCGCGGTGAAATCCGTGCACGCATCGAGACCCGCGGGCGTAACAAGCCTCCGCCAGGACTGGTTTTCGTACCGTTTTTCGATGCCAACAAGCTGATCAACAAAGTCACGCTCGATGCCACCGACCCGATCTCCAAGCAGACCGACTACAAAAAATGCGCGATACGAATTGAGTTGATCAGCGTGGCCTGAGGAGAACCGTCATGCCTTTGCGAACCCTGCCGTTGCTCCTGCTCGCTGCGATTGGCGTGGTGATGGCTGCAGAAGTCAATTACCCCCTAGATGCACCGGGGCCGGATGGGCGCCGGCCCGGTGGCACCTTGACCCAGAGCATGCCGGCCCCGCCCATTGCCAATGAAGAAAACAAGGACCTGAAGCGCGAACGCAATTACCCGGACCAGCCTCCCACCATCCCCCATACCATCCTCGGTTATCAGATCGACAAGAACGGCAACAAGTGCCTGTCCTGTCACAGCCGTGCCAACAGTGCGCGGACCCAGGCAACGATGATCAGCATCACCCACTACATGGACCGCGACGGCCAGGCGCTGGCGGCGGTCTCTCCGCGCCGGTACTTCTGTAACCAATGCCACGTGCCGCAAACAGAAGTGCTGCCTTTGGTGGGCAACAGCTTCGAAACGATCGACAAAATATTGCAAGACGACGCCAACGCCGCGCAGAAACCCTGAGGAGGCAAGATGAAAGCACTGTTCGCCCTGCTTAAGGATTACTGGGGCATTCTGCGTCGTCCGAGCCTCTACTACAGCCTGGGCTTTCTGACGCTGGGGGGCTTTATCGCCGGGATCATTTTCTGGGGTGGCTTCAACACCGCGCTGGAGCTGAGCAATACCGAAAAATTCTGCATCTCCTGTCATGAGATGCGTGACAACGTTTTCGTCGAGCTGAAGGACACGATTCACTACACCAACCGATCCGGCGTTCGCGCCAGTTGCCCGGACTGCCACGTCCCCCACGAATGGACCCACAAAATCGCACGTAAGATGCAGGCTTCAAAGGAGGTGTGGGGCAAGATTTTCGGCACCATCGATACACGCGACAAATTCCTCACTCTGCGTCGCGAACTGGCCGAACATGAGTGGGCAAGGCTCAAGGCCAACGACTCTCGCGAATGCCGTAATTGCCACAACTTCGAGTTCATGGACTTTACCCGCCAGAGCAAGCGCGCTTCTGCCATGCACTCAACTTCTCTGGCCAACGGTGAGGCCACCTGTATCGACTGCCACAAGGGCATCGCTCACAAGCTGCCCGATATGAGCGGAGTGAAAGGCTGGTAAGGATTTTTCGATCCGCCCGCGCTTGTCCTATCCTTTTATCCAACCAACAACGCCGGTCACCGACATGCCCGCCCCCGAATCCACCCTCCTCGACAGCTGGCACCACAACGCCCGATCCTGGATCGAAGCCATCCGCACCGGCGCCATCGAAAGCCGCCTCAAGGTCACCGACCAGGCAATCCTGCTGGCGGTGCTGAGCCGCCAGCCCGAGCGCGTGCTCGACCTGGGCTGCGGCGAGGGCTGGCTGTTGCGTGCGCTGGCTGAACGGGGCATCAAGGCGGTCGGTGTGGATGGCGATGCGACGCTAGTCGAGGCGGCGCGGGCGGCGGGCTCTTCGGCGGTACATTTGGCGAGCTATGAAGCGTTGGTGGAGGCGAAGGTGGACATCGGCCGCGACTACGGCCTGATCTGCGCCAACTTCGCCCTGCTGCACCAGGACATCATCCCTCTGCTCGCCGCCATGAACGCCCTGCTCGCCCCTGGCGGCGCGCTGGTGATCCAGACACTGCATCCGTGGACCGCGGCGGCGGGCGACTATCAGGATGGCTGGCGGGAAGAGACCTTCGCAGGATTCAAGGGACAGTGGCAACCCATGCCGTGGTACTTGCGCACCTTGTCCAGTTGGCTCAATGCGCTGGACATGGCCGGTTTTCGGCTGGCCGGCCTGCAGGAGCCGCAGCACCCGCAAAGTCCCGTGCCGCAGTCGTTGCTGTTGGTGGCCGAGCAGCGGGGGTGAGTGCAATCGAGGCAGCTTCGATACTCGTCAGTAATTCCCTTCCCGCACCAACCGTCTGACCTCAGCCTGTATGGCATAAGCCGGCGCCTCCACAGCATTGAAATCCTGTGTATACCGCTGGGCAAATCCTTCTACCCCCCACTCCTGATACTGCTGCACATGCTTTAATTCGTGAGCCCAGAGCGCGACGTCCTGTTCTGCGGTTTTAGCGTCCCGGAAGAGGATGATGTCGATCAGCGTCACGGCACCGATATCGGGGTTTTGCAGCATGGCAGTGGCGGCGCTGAATTGGCCGTTGTCGCTCACTTTGTAGCGCGCGGCATCGAGGACGCCGGGGTCGTACCAGCGCAGCAGTTGTTCCCGGATGTGCGGTGGAATGGGTTGGATGCCGGCGCTGGCTGCGTCAGCACGGGCTTGGGTCAGCCACATCGCCAGGGCAGGTGCCGCGATCTGGTAGATGCCATCAGGCACTGGCAGGCAGATGCAGCCGTCCAGGCACACTTGTGTCTCGCCAGCTGGGCAGGCGTTGGTCTGGGCTGGCACTTCAAGAGTCAGGCAAAGAACAAACAGCGCCACCAGGCGCGTGGTGATGGGCGACATTGGGCGCTCCTGGGGCGGACGCAGTGCGAACAGGGGTCACCATTGATCGACGATCCGCATGGCTTTAGCGTAGTCCCGAACCAAGCGCCCCCCAACCACTGTTTCCTGCGAATCCCCACTTTAGTAGACATGCGTCCGCGGCAACTTTTGGCTGGTAGCAGTTCGTCGCGAACGGGTGAATCCACAGTCGATAGCGGTCAGTCCCAGCGTTAATCCACGACGAACAACTTGGCACCGGTGGTGCTGAAAGATCGATGCCCCTCAGCGTTGCTGCCCACCTGATAGCTCATCCCGGCGGTGAGCGTGAACAGACGACCATCCTCCAGCTCCGTGTGCAACTCGCCTTCCAGACACAACAGGATATGACCTCTCCAGCACCAGTGATCGGCCAGATATCCGGGACTGTATTCAACCATCCGCACACGCGTTGAACCAAACTGGCAGGTACGCCAATAGGCGGTACCCGTCTGTCCAACATACTGAACAGGTTCGACAGTCGACCAATCGGTCGTACCAAAGGGAACAGCCGTAAGATCCATCGTTGCCTCATCAATGAAGGAGTGTCTGTGGACCGTACCCATCCAGTACTACTTTCGATAGACACAGATGCCCCGTATTTATGAGATACAGGCGACCCACTCAAGCATGATAGTCAGAGGCAGCTTTCGGCTAAAAGCAGACACTCTTGGTAGTACTTGGCGATGGTGTTTTGGCGAATGGCTTTATGAAGCAAAGCAGTATGACACTCTGATACATTCGCCCTTTTTCAGGAGGGAAAAATTATGCGAAGGATTATCGCAACGGGGGCGCTCTTGCTGGCCTTGGGCGGTTGCTCAACATCACCTATGCGGGTTTCTGAAGCGCGGCCAGTGCCGGCCAATGAGATGTACGCGTTCAAAAGCCAGGGTACGAAAGATCCGGGACGCCTGACCATTCTCCGTGATGACGGGTTTGTAGGTTCGGGATGTGACGTCGTGTTCTACATTGATGGTCAGCGCGCAGCCAAGATAGGTCCCGGTCAGAAGGCATCTTTCGTTTTGCCTGCAGGTGAAGTGAACCTCGGCACCGGGCTCGCCGAGTCTGGACTATGTGCTGGTGTCGCGATCAAAACTGTCGCGGCCAACATCAAGCCAGGGAAAGAAGTGATTTATCGAATCAACTGGGATACGCAAGGTTTCTACTTGGGCCCCTACGTTGAGTATGGACGTTGAGCCCAGACAGTTCCGGCCTGTTTCGCACGCCACACGACCTATAGTGAGTGATCGCAAACACCAAAGCGCACCCGGAATACGGAACGGGTGGCTCGCAACAACTCATCCCAAAACCGGGCAATCCCTCTGTCATTACGGTGGATGAAGTCACTATTTTGCCGGAGAAATGAAAAGTGCTAACAGACCAGCAGGCTCGTTTATCACTCAAAGAACTAATCGAAAAATACCTCAAGGGAAGAGATCTCGATTACGAACGTCTGATCGAAATCGTTCAGGATCCATCGCGGCAAGTTCCCATCAGAGGCGTGCTCGAAGACATTAGGCGATTTAACAACGTGCAATTCACGCAACAGGAACTGGAACTGATCGACGGCCTTTTATACATGTACGGGTAAGTCGGTTAGACGTTAGCACCGGTGCTACTCCTTTCGGCGCCAATTTTCTCCGATTGCTACCTGCTCAGGCTTGGCGAAAGAGCGGGAGGCGCGATTTTGCTCACTCTCCTCTGCCGTTTGGGTGTCCGCTATCGGCCCAGAAGCGGACATCGAGATAGCAAACTTCAAAGGGGCCAAACACTGAGTCCGTTGGCTATTTAAGCAGCGGCTCCCTAGAACTTTTCCTTATTTGTCTGTCTATGTGGATAGGCACATCCGCTCGGTAAGCGCGAACCCGCAGGCTTCTCGCACCCAGATGGCCACACGTCCAATTGTCAATCAGAGGTTGTCTTCGCTCATGAAATTCCATGACCCACGGATGATGCTCTTCGGCCTGTTCGCGTTCGCGGCAGTGGGCTCGGCATCAGCAACACAGATGAAGACCTCAACCCCTGTTTTCGCAACTGAAGTCACAGCCGTTCAGGCTCCTGTCCAGGCCGCCGGCAACCCTAGGCCGACCTTAGCCAGTATGGCCGACAAGCAGCCAGGGCCGTTGCTTGCCCATGACGACCGATACTGGCGTGACGGCCGTTCGCACAATCGTAGAGACGATTGGCGCCGAGACGACTGGCGTAGAGATCAGTGGCATAGAGAGCAAGCCCGCCGAGAAGCTGAACGCCATCGTGATTGGGAGCGCCACCACGATCGGGCCATGCGGAACCGCTACGAGGACGATCGCCGCTACTATCGTCGCTAGTGCAAAGCCACGGGATTATCCGCCTGCAACACCTGCGACTTAACCGGCCAGAAGGACACTCAGAAACTCAACCGCGCACCAGGTAGGCTCCTGACGGAACCCGATATCGCAGCTTCTTGCATTTGCCGGGTGCGGGCTGATGCCCGGAGGCGGCCAATGGCCGCGGGGAATCTCAATCTCATCGTGCGCGGGCACTGGCTCTACGGAAGCCACTGGCAACTCTCCTTCGGACCGTGGCCTGCCAGCCGTCGGCGATTCCGATACGGTCTCTGCCTTTGCGCTAGCGAAGTTGCCAGCGTTGGGTTGTTCAGCAGCGGCCATTTCTGCTTCGCGGCGCCTTTTGGCCTCCTCTTCGAGCCCCTTCTGTACTGCGACCTGGTCCTCTTTGGCGTTGGGTGAGGTACTCGAAGCCTTGGCCTGCTGCGCCGCCTGGATCAATTGGAAGTTGCGGTTGCGTAACTCGACATTGCGACCCACCCGCATGTTCGAGCGCGCCGCCAACGTTTCAGCCTGCTGGTACTGCCCCTGCTGAAGACGCAACACACCAAGGTAATGCAGCGTTGCGGGATTGTTCGGCTGGATATGCAGGGCACGCTCCAGCGTGGCAGCGGCTTGGTCCAACTGGCCATTTTCATACTGCCGCGAGGCGGTTTCGATTAGCGTGGTTGATGCGCTGTTACTTTGCGAGGGCGCTCTACGCTCGGCAGCAACCGAGCAAAGCGACGCGACGGCGCAGAACGCCAGGAGGAGACCCGGCAGAAAACTCTTGGTTGGCATCAGGGGGCGGACTCGGCTGATCTAGGACGGCACTGCCGTAAAACAGGCCACCAGCGCTGCTCGGCATCGCCGATACAGGGCCCCTGTTGACCTGGCCAGTACCTTGAAGTTCCCGCTGCAACGGGCACTGCGGATGGCGTGGAATCCGCAGGCCACCGCAACCAGTCTGTTTTTTTACCATCCCACCCGTTCGGTTCACGACTCGCCGTCAACAAGTCTCACTCTGTGGCAGTCAGACGGTCCAAGTTTTTGACCGCTTGATGAGCGAACATCAATCGGCATCAGCGGCTGGCCGGACTCGTTGTCTATCAGCACAGAACGCGTCTCCTGCGGCTCGAACAGGAACCGTTCACCCCACTGCCTCATACTGACCACAACCGGAAAGATCTCCCGTCCTTTGTCCGTAAGGACGTACTCCTTGTAGGCGCTTCCATCTGACGCCGGTCGAACGTCGAATACCCCGACCTCGACCAACGTTTTCAGTCGCGATGCCAGAATATTTTTGGCCACGCCCAAGCTCTTTTGAAATTCGCTGAACCGGCGAATGTCATCAAAAGCGTCGCGGATGATCATGAGCGACCATCGATCCCCAATTGCCTCCAGTGTCCTTGCTACCGGGCATTCGCTGCGTTGCGGTGAAGCGTCTTCGACCATCTTTTTTGACCTTCCGGAATGTGGATTTGCCAAGTATGTCCACCAGACTGGCGCAATGTGGTTGCAATTTAAAACCTGATTCGACAACAATTGAATCTAGTTCTTAATTGAAACCAGTTTAACGCCATGGAGGTGTACATGACAGCAGATGCCGACTCAGCCACCAAACGGTTCTCCGGGCAGCCTCCGGGATTGCTGCATTCGGATACCGGAGAAAGCAGCAGGACCGACCGGTCTCCGGGGCTTTCCCCGTCGCTCACGTTATTGTTTTCTGTCACCTGCGCACTTGCAGTAGCCAATGTTTACTTTGCCCAACCCTTGCTCGCCTCAATGGCTGAGAGCCTGGGCGTCGCCTCAGGATTAATCGGGGTCGTGGTGACGGCCACTCAGGTTGGATACGCGCTGGGGTTGCTGTTCATCGTCCCACTGGGCGATTTGGTCAACCGTAAGCGGCTGATTTTGACTCAAGTGATGCTGTCTGCAATTGCGCTGGCGGCGGTCGGCGCAGCACAGCAATGGCTGGCCCTGTTGGGTGCCATGATCGTGATGGGCTTACTGGCAGTGGTTGTTCAAGTACTTGTGGCATACGCCGCCGTGTTGGCAGCGCCATCACAACGGGGGCATGCAGTGGGGACAGTAACCAGTGGAATTGTCCTGGGCATTCTTCTGGCGCGGTTTACCTCTGGGCTGATTGCGGACATCGCGGGCTGGCGCGCCGTTTATTTCGTTTCCTCAGGATTGATGCTGACCATCGCGGCGGTGCTGTGGAGAGTGGTTCCTGTCACGGCGCCTCCAAGGCACCAAGACTCCTACCTGGCGCTCATAAAGTCGGTCTTCAAACTGTTTATCACCGAACGCACTTTACGCGCCAGGGGCCTTCTGGCCTTACTGATCTTTGCCGCTTTTTCCGTGCTGTGGACCTCCATGGTGCTGCCGTTGAGCGCCCCGCCGCTGTCGCTTTCACACACTGCCATCGGCATGTTTGGATTGGCCGGCGTCGCCGGTGCCCTTGCTGCCAGAAGAGCCGGTCGCTGGGCCGATCAAGGTTTGGGACAACGAGTTACCGGCATTTCGCTGGGGCTCCTGACGCTTTCCTGGTTGCCCATCACTTTTGCCGAGACGTCCTTGATCGCGCTGGTCTGCGGAGTGGTCTTGCTCGACTTCGCGGTGCAAGCAGTACACGTCACCAACCAGAGCCTCATTTTTGCTGCACGACCCGACGCCCAAAGTCGCATGGTCGGCGCATACATGTGCTTCTACTCGGTCGGGAGTGCGCTGGGGGCCGCAGCCGCGACCCAGGTTTATGCGCTTTGGGGCTGGATAGCAGTAAGCCTGCTGGGCGCCTTGATCAGCGCTACTGCCTTGGTTCTGTGGTTTCTCACGTTTCATTTTTCAACGACCAATCAAGGAAGATCAGCATGAAAGCCAGGCACCTACTACTCGCCATCTCGATTACTGCCATTTGGGGCGTGAATTTCTCGGTTATCAAACTGGGGCTCACCACCGTTGACCCATTCATTCTTGCCGGCATTCGCTTCACGCTATGCGCACTCCCGGCGATCTTTTTCATTCCGAAACCTGATGTGCAGTGGCGCTACATCATTGGTTACGGCCTGGTCTTCGGTATCGGACTTTGGGGCGTCGTTAACCTTGGCATCAAGTCCGGTCTTTCCGCAGGCATCGCTTCGCTGGTACTTCAGTTCAGCGCGTTTTTCACCATCCTGCTGGGTTCATGGATATTCAAAGAAAGCATTTCCCGCTTTCAGTACGCGGGCATGGGTCTCGCTCTGTGTGGTTTGTTGAGCATCGTCTCCATCGTTGATGGGACAGTAACGACGGCCGGGCTGATCCTGGTGTTGCTGGGAGCGGTCGCCTGGAGTGCGGCCAACGTGATCAACAAAAAAGCCAGGACCACGCAGGTCTTCGCTTTCCTGGTGTGGTCGAGCGCGTTTTCGCCCATCCCTCTTTTCGCGCTTGATTACGCTGTTAACGGCTCGACGGGGTACAGCGCATTGGTGAGTCAACTCGACTACCGCGCCGTCCTGTCGATCCTGTTCCAGGTATACCCCAATACACTGTTCGGCTACTGGGTGTGGAACTCACTTATGAAACGATATCCCGTGTCTACCGTCGCGCCATTGTCATTGTTGGTGCCGGTATTCGGCCTGCTCGGTTCAGTCATGATTTTCAATGAGACCCTGTCACTTAACAAAATCGTTGCAGTCGTTCTCATCGTGTCGGGTCTTGGCGTCGGTTTATATGGACAGCGCGTCCTCAGTGCGTTGCTCAAGCGATCTGACCGATGCCCATCGTGATGTAACAGCACGAGATGGAGACATTCTGAACACTGCTGAAGAGGAGACACTTGCTGCCTGGCTTGATCAGAGTGTCCATCGGCACCGGACCTTCTCATGCTGATTGTCTGCGCCAGGTGCCGGGTGATATACCGGACTGGCGTTTGAATGCGCGACTGAATGCTGCTTCGGATTCGTAGCCAACTGCAAAGCCGATTTGCGCCACATTACCGCGACCTTCGCGCAGGTGTTGAGCCGCCACGTGCATGCGCCAGAGCGTCAGGTATTGCATCGGTGGCTGTCCGACCAATGCCGTGAATCGCTCCGCGAATACCGAACGCGACATGCCCACTTCAAGCGCCAGGGCTTCTGCCGCCCAGCCCTCGGTTGGACGAGCATGGAGCAGCGCCAGTGCGCGCCTGATATGCGGATCCCGCAAACCCGCCAGCCACCCGCGCCGCTCAGCCGGGAGGTTCGCGACATACTGACTGACGGCTTCGACGAACAGCAATTCGGATAGCTTGACGATGACCGTTGTCGAGCCGACGCGCCCCGCCGCGATCTCACTGACAGCGAAACGGAATGAGCTTTCAATCCAGGCGCCCGAAGCCGTCGCGCGCACGTCTAACTGACTATCGCGGATCGACCGCCTGACCTTTCTCGCCGCGGACGAGGCGCGCCTGCTTAGCCAGATTCAGGGTCGAACCTATGCGTATATTTTTGGCCTGGTCGAGCGTTTATCAGTGCCAAAATGCTCGATCAAGGTCGGGCCCATGTCTTTGACGATCAGCTCGCACTCGAAGCGCTGGTGCGCTTTTCAAACGACGAGATCAAGCATCAGGAGCTGTTCCGGCGCATTGAGACGATGATTAGTACGCAATTGCCAACGGGATATCGTCAAGTTGCCGATCCAAACGATGTGGCGCGCGCGGTACTGGCGGCCAGCACCTGGTCGGTGTTGGCGCTGACCTGTCATATCGAGCTGTTTGTTCAGACGCACTACGTGCAAAGCATCGCCCCGCGCGAGGAGTTGTGCCCACTGTTCAAGGATGTCTTCAAATTTCACTGGAAGGATGAAAGCCGGCACGTCGTACTCGATGAACTGGAGTGGGAGGCGGAGCACGCGAAACTCTCCCCGGCCGAGCGCGACCAGGCAGTGAACGATCTGATTGCGCTGGTGGCGGCCGTCGACACAATCCTGCCGGCACAATCGGCATCCGATGCCGACTACTTTATTCGAAATGTTTCACGATCGTTCAGTGTCGATGAGACAGCGCAAATCAAAGCCTCCGTGCTGAGCGCCTACCGCTGGCAATACATTGTCTCGGGCGTGCAGCATCCACACTTTGGCCGGCTGCTTACGCGCAACCTGGTTTCGGCTCGCTGCCCTCTACTTTGCCATTGGCGTCGTGTTGGGCGTGGCGATGGGCGCTTTCGGCGACCACTCGCTCTTCGCGGTACATGCCCATGTCAATCTGTTGGGATGGGTATCGATGGCACTGTTCGGACTCATCGGCACAGCGCACCCGTCGATCACCGAAGGGCGCGCTGCTGCAGCACAGTTCTGGACGTACAACGTTGGCGTCCCGGTGATGCTCGGCGCACTGACGCTGCGCCTCAAGGGCTTCCCGTCAGTCGAGCCATTGATTGCCGTCGCATCAATCCTCATTGGCTGCAGCGTGCTGCTTTTTGTGTGGCTGGTGTTTTCGCGCATCGGTATAGCGGCCGAGCGCTTGAGCAGCGCGACACGCGAATCGCGCCTGTCATAACGCGCAAAACCAATAGCAGCTTTTGCTTAAAGTACAAAACGCCCGATGCGGTGCATCGGGCGTTAGGGTGAAACAGGTGTAAACCTGGTTCAGGACTAGACACTGGCGTCACTTCACATCGGTTACATCGCGGTATGGAAAATCTGCTCGATCTCGTCCTGATTGGCAGGACGCGGATTGGTAAAGCCGCAGGCATCCTTCATGGCATTGGTTGCCAGGATCGGGATATCGTCAGCCTTGGCGCCCAGTTCGGCGAGACCGCTCGGAATACCGACATCCGAAGACAGTTTACGGATGGCGGTGATGGCCGCGGCGGCGCCTTTTTCCGCATCCAGATGCTGAGTGTCGACACCCATTGCGTTGGCAATGTCTTTAAACCGGGCCGGGCATACGCTGGCGTTGAAGCTGGCGACATGGGGCAGCAGGATCGCATTACAGACGCCGTGGGGCAGGTCGTAGAACCCACCCAGTTGGTGCGCCATGGCGTGGACATAGCCCAGCGATGCATTGTTGAACGCCATGCCGGCAAGAAATTGCGCGTAGGCCATGTTTTCCCGGGCGGTCATGTCGTCACCCTGGGCAACGGCAGTGCGCAGGTTGGCCGAGATCAATTCCACGGCCTTGAGTGCACAGGCATCGGTGATCGGCGTTGCCGCAGTCGACACGTAGGCTTCGATAGCGTGGGTCAGCGCGTCCATGCCGGTGGCGGCGGTCAGGCCTTTGGGCATGCCTGCCATCAGCGAAGGATCGTTGACCGACAACAGTGGGGTGACGTTACGGTCGACGATGGCCATTTTCACGTGCCGGACTTCGTCGGTAATGATGCAGAAACGGGTCATTTCACTCGCCGTTCCGGCGGTGGTATTGATCGCGATCAACGGCATCTGAGGCTTGGCGGATTGATCCACGCCTTCGTAATCACTGATGTGCCCGCCGTTGGCGGCGCACAGGGCAATGCCCTTGGCGCAGTCATGGGGTGAACCGCCGCCCAGGGAAATAATGAAATCACAGTCGCTGCGACCGAGCAGCTCAAGACCTTTCTCGACATTGCTGACCGTCGGATTCGGTTTGGCGCCATCAAACAGGGTGGAGTTGATGTCCTGCTGGGCCAGAAGACTGGCTACCTTGGCGGCCACGCCGGCTTTGGCCAGGCCTGCATCAGTGACGATCAAGGCTTTACGGAAACCATATTTGCGGATTGCGAGCATTGCTTCGCCGAGACTGCCAATGCCCATCATGTTCACGGATGGAATGAAGAAGGTGCTGCTCATGATAATTCCTCTTTTATTCTGGAAACCCGAAAATCAGGTGAGGTCTTCTACTCATATCGCAGGCTGTGAGGCTGGTCTGATTGTCATCATTGACGAAGTTCAGCGGGAGATTTGCTACATCAAGTGTTCAGGCGAACAGTGTTTTAAGATGCAGAGGTGGATGGGCCATCGCAGCCGGTATCTTTTGATCATGGGATTGAGCCTAACCCTATGACGCCATACTGGAATGGTCCTTTAGCTTCCATTGGCACCTCCTTTAGTACTGGGAGGTAATGCGCCCTGACAAGTCCGGCGCGAGACCTGTGGCGAGGGAGCTAAATAGTCGCCCTCGGAAAATTCGGCTTGCCTGATCGCCACTCGGCGACTTTTTCGTACACCCCCTGGACCGAGCTCAAGCCAGCAGCTCGGTGATCCACCGGGCCTGCCGGGCGATGTCTTGCACCTTCTCCTCGGGCACGGCCTGCCGCGCACGGGCGAAGTGGGTCAGGGTCTTCTGCTTCTCGCGCAGCATGCGCTGCCACTTGATCAGGAACGCCGGGCTGCGTGCCTGCATCTGCAGCGGGCCGAAGTAAAGCTCCTCGGCGGTGTACATCACCGGCCCCGCGCGCTCGGCGACGATGATTTCGTAGTCGAAGCGATTTTCCTGCAGCAGTTCCTCGCAGAGGATGCGGTAGCCATTTTCCATCAGCCATTGGCGCAGTGGCTGCTCGCCGCCGTTGGGCTGCAGAATCAGGCGCTCCTGGCCGCTCAGACGTGCCTTGCCGCTGTCGAGGATGTCGCGGATCGTCTCGCCGCCCATGCCGCAGATGCTGATCGCCGTGATCCCGTCTCCCGGCTCGATCGCCGCCAGACCATTGGCCAGGCGCACGGTGATCCGCTGGTCCAGGCCGTTTTCGCGCACGGTGCGTTCGGCCGAGCGGAACGGCGTCAATGCCACCTCGCCGGCCACCGCCGCCACGATCGCGCCACGGCGCATCAACGCCACCGGCAGGTAGCCGTGATCCGAGCCGATGTCAGCCAGGCGCGCATCTGCTGGCACATGCGCCGCCACGCGCTCCAGGCGCTGGGACAATGTCTGTTCGTTCAACCGCCGTTCCTTTTTCAGTGTCCGCATCAGGTCGATATCAGCAGGTAGCGAAAGGCGCAAGCACGTATCCCGGCCATAAGTGGACAGAGCGTTCCAGAACCGGCCTCCAATACCAACCTGAAGCTATCAGTGATATTGCCATACCCGCGTTGAGAGAAATTCCCCATAAATGGGCTGTATTACCCGCATCCTGTTTCAACTTTTCCGATGGAGAACTGACCACAGAAGCAGGCGGCCCCGCCGGCGGGGAATTATAGGCTGTTAAATTTTTTGGCACAGAGAATGCTGTGTGTTCACTAGCACCTGCGCCGCAGATCAGGCGCGCATTGCTAGCCCTTCCGAGGAGTCACTTTCATGCGCATCGAGCCGCTAATCCTCACGCTGGTACTCATTCTTTTCATTTTTACGATAGGGGCAGCCTGGAGTCTTATCAGCTTGTTCAGCAGTTAAGGTCAGTGGGAAGAATTCATCACGTTTGGGTTACAGGGTGAAGGCCGGAGCAAGCGTTTCCTACGGTCCGACATACCGACCTGCCAGGGTGGCTCACCCATTTTCAGCTCAACAAACAGCCAGATTTTTTAAGAAAAAAAGAGAGGGCATCCATGCCCTCCCCTCCGCTTTTCACGCGTCTGCGACAGTACTGATCAGGACCTCAAGTGGCGAGAATGAAGTCCGCGGCAGTGACGGTTGTTGCATCGGCCACACCGACCAGGCGGATGGACTCAGGTCCTGCGGAGCTGATCAAGGTATCCGCACCCACATCGGTGATGATGACGTTGCCGGCAAAGGTCGCAGCAGTGACGCCGAACGCGGAAATATCGAGCCGGTCCTGGCCTCCCACCGCGTCGGCATCGAAGCCGATGATCTGATCGGTCCCGAAGCCCGCTGCGAACATGAAGATATCGTTGCCACTGCTGGCAACCATCATGTCGTTGCCGGCACCGCCAGTGACCGTATCGTTGCCAGTACCGCCATCGATAAAGTCATTGCCAGTGCCACCGTTCAGGGTATCCGTGCCAATGCCACCGAACAGTTGGTCGTTGCCGCCGCCACCATTGAGGGTGTCATTACCCCCCCCGCCGGTGATGACGTTGTTCAACCCGTTACCGTTGCCGACGAAGTTGCCGACTCCGGTGTAGGTCAGATTTTCGACATTACCGCCCAGCGTGTAGCTGGCCAGCGAAGTCTGCACGGTGTCCGTACCGCCACCCGCCACCTCGACCACCACGTCCAAGGCTGCATCGACGACGTAGGTATCGTTGCCGGCGCCCCCCAACATCCGGTCAGCACCTGCACCGCCATTGAGGAGGTCGTTACCCACCCCGCCGGTGATGGTGTTGGCCTGCGCGTTACCGGTACCGGTGAAGTCACCGGCGCCCGTATAGGTCAGGTTCTCGACGTTGGCACCGAGCTGGTAGCTTGTCAGGCTGGTTTGTACCAGATCGGTACCACCACCCAGCGCCTCGGTGACAAGGTCACCGACGTTGTCGACCACAAACGTGTCGTTGCCAGCACCGCCGTTCATGGCATCCGCGCCGAGCCCACCGTTGAGGGTGTCGTTGCCGTCCTCGCCATTGAGGACGTCGTTGTCGTCTCCGCCGTTGAGGATGTCGTTGCCAGTGCCGCCAAACAACTGGTCGATACCGGCGAGGCCATTCAGCGTATCGTTCCCGCCCAGGCCAAACAGCACATCGTTACCTACGGTGCCGGTGAGGGTGTTGTCCAAAGCGTTGCCCTGCAGCACCACGCCCAGAGCCGCAACCGCCACCGTCGCCGCCGAGGTCACCGACTCCAGCGTACCGAAGCCATCGGTGTAGCGCACGATCACTCGCAGTTGCAGATTGACCTGCGCCGCACCAGGGGTGAAGGTCGCAGCGGTCGCGCCGTTGATGTCGGTGAAGGACGCGCCGACACCTTGCTGCCATTGGAAACTGAATGTGCCCAGCCCATCCGCATCGGCAATCCCGGCCGTCAGCGCGGTCAGCACCTGCCCTTGATCCGGGGTTGTATCGCTGATCAGCAACGCGCCTGTCGGTGCATCGTTGATGTTGGCCACCGGCCCCAGGATGTTGGACGAAGCGCTTTCGGCCACACCGAAGTCATCCACGTAACCGATCACCACGCGCACTTGCTGGCCGACCTGAGCCTGGCCAAGCGCGAGCGTGCTATCGGTAGCTCCGGCGATGTTGACGAAATCAGGCCCGTTGCTCGCCTGCCATTGGTAGGTGAACTGCGGATTGCTGAGGCCATCAATGTCGATGATGCTCGCCGGGTCAGCGGTCAACAGCTGATTCTGCACTGCAAGCCCGGTTACGGTCGGCCCTTGAGTTGGTGCATCATTGACGTTGTCCACCGGCCCCAGGATGTTGGACGAAACGCTTTCGGCCACACCGAAGTTATCCACGTAACCGATCACCACGCGCACTTCCTGGCCGACCTGAGCCTGGCCAAGCGCGAACGTGCTACCGGTAGCGCCGGCGATGTTGACGAAGCCAAGCCCGTCGTTCGCCTGCCACTGGTAGGTGAACTGCGTAGTGCTCAGGCCATCGGCGTCGATGATGCTCGTCGGGTCAGCGGTCAACAGCTGGTTCTGTACTGCAAGCCCGATAACGGTCGGCCCTTCGGTCGGTGTACTGTTCCCGGACGAGTCGACGATCTCCAGCGTGCCCTTGGCATCCTGGTACACCGCCCGGACGCGGATGTTCAGACCCGCCACATCGTCCGTCACCCGGTAGGTGGTGCCGCTCGCCCGCGTTGCCTCGCCAGCGGCGACGAAGGTGATGTCGTCATAGATGCCCGAGCCGGCAATGTTTTCGACCTGCCAGAAGTAAGCCACCCCGCCAGTCACCGCACCGGTCGGATTGGTTACGCTTTGGCTGTCCGCGTCGTGTACCGCTCGATCACTGACGCGCAACAACTGGCCGGCGACAGGCGTATCGTCACGCACACCGGTGCCAGCATCGAGGATTGCCAGATGGCCCGATGGGTCGTTGTTTTGCGCGGTGCCCACTCCGGACAACTGCGCAACGTCAGCGAACTGCAGTCGCTCGATGCCCGTCAAGCGATCGACGCCATCACGCCCCGCCACCGAGTCGGTCACAATGACCGTGTCGCCATCGATCTCGACGCCGTATTCCCCCGCAGTACCGGAGAACAACGCAGTGTCGAAGCTGTCGGTGCCGGTCAGAATCTCCCGCACGATGACCAACTGGCCCGGGTTGTAAGTACCGTTCAGCATAAACGGCACCAGTGGCTCCATGCTGTTGAACGTGGCGATTTCCGCGCCAGTGCCGTCAGCGTTCGCCCGTACGCTGATGCGTACGTTCAGCCACTTGTCACCGTCGATGATGTCGTCACCACCGCGACCTTCGATCAGGTCGCTACCGCCACCGCCGAGGATGATGTTGCCGCCGTCGAAGAACGTCGCTCCGGCGGGCAGCAGATCAGCGAGGCCGTCGATCAGGTCAATGTTGGTCAACACACTGCCGGTTGCACCCGCAGAGGGCAGAGACGTGGCATCTTCGTTGTCACCGCGCAGGAAGTCACCGTGGGACGAACCCGACAGACCTTCCATGATGTCGAAACTTACCTGCGCCGAAGCACCCGAACCCGGCAGCGGCGGAACATCGAAAAAGCGGTCGGTGAAATCGATGGTCACGCCCTGGGCGAGCCCCTTGAAGGTCGCCCAGTCATAGCCGGAGCCGCCGATATAGCGGTCACCGAAGCCGAGACTGCCCACCATGATGTCGTCGCCACCTTCGCCGTTGAACTTATCGTTCTCGTTACCGCCGATGAACACATCGTGGCCGATGACAGGGTCGTTGCCGAGCGGGTCGAAGTTGTCGCCAGGTGCACCGTCCGAGGTGCCCTTCTCGATCCAGTCGTCGCCTTCGTTGCCCATGTCCTGTTCGTTGGCTTTGCTACCCAGAATGAAGTCGTTGCCGTGGCCACCAATGGCCTCGGAAGCGTCCTCGCCGGTCACGATGAAGTCATTACCGAACCCGCCGATGATCAGGTTGACGCCGTTGCCACCGTGCAGCACGTCGTTGCCGTCGCCACCCTGGATGTTATCGTCGCCGCCGCGGTCGCTGATGATGTCGTCGCCGGCGCCACCGCGCAGTTGGTCGTTGCCGTCACCGCCTTCGATGCGATCGTTGCCGCCGTCACCCCAAACCGTGTCATCACCTTCACTCGCGATGAGGATGTCTGCATTGTTGGTGCCGCCCAGCACGATGTGCTCTTCACCCGAGTACCGGATGTAGTTGGTGTCCGGCCCCGCGGTCAGCGGATTGTCGCGGAACACCACCTGCTCGCCATTCTCGCCAAGCGGATCGGCGTTGCCCAGGCCATCGTTGTACTGCTTGCTCTTGTCGTTTTCCAGATAGAACCCTGGGTCCGAGAACACCAGGCCCGGCAAGTGCGTGGCCGAGGTGTTGGCCATGATCAGCTTGGCGAACGAGTTGCTTTCCAGTTCGGCGTTCATCGACAGGCCAGCAGTTCGCTCCAGGTAGTAGAAGCGGTCACCGTCCTGCAGTTTTTCCAACTGGTTCTCGAACACGAAGTTGAAGGTCGAACCGAGCATGCCGCCGAACGGAGTTTTCTCTTCGGCCAGGCCGCCGATCCAGAGGTCGATGGCATCGACGCCCGTGACAGTCACGCCCTTCAGATCGTCGGCAGTCCCCAGCAGCCCATCCTTGCCGGCCCGCGTCACGTTGGCCCAAGTGCCAGTGCCGTTGAGGAAGTCCAGACGGTCGGCCGGCGCACCCGTACCACCAAATACCAGCGCCAGGGCTGCAGCGCGTTTGCCTTCCAGCGTGGTCGCCGCCGTGATCGTGTCATGGGTGCCATAGGCCGCGATGAAGTTGATCAACGACTCTGGATGTTTGAGGTGCTGCACCAGGTCGACCCAGCTGGTGTAGGGCTTGAGTTGGGTATCACCGGTTTGGCTGTAGATGTCGCGGCGGACCGCATTGAGCGAAGGAATCCCCACGTCGCGGCCACGGGCGATATTGATCGCCGGCAGGTCAAGCGGCAGGCCGAGCAGGTTACTGCGCAGCGCCTCGGTGACGAACTCGTCGATTTCGTTACCGGCTTGCCGAGTCATCCCACGCACGATCGCACTGGTCGCATCCTCGGGCGTTACGCCACTGGCGGCGTACGCCAACGGGTTGAGGAACGCCGCGATCAGGCCGAGTTGCTGATCAGGATCAGCACTGTTCGGATCGCCGACCACGTTGAAATCGACATCGAAGCGATCGACGGTCTCGGTCAGCATCGAGTGGCCAAACCGGTACACGGTGTGGGCGAACTCGGCGACGATCGAGGCATCGAGGTCAACGTCATAGACCTGGGTCGGTGCGAAGAACAGGTCGACGTTGGGCTGGATGGTCCGGGCAAACTCCTCGAACACCAGGTGCTGATACTGCATCTCGGTGCCGAACTTGGCAGCCTGGAACAAGCGCTCGCCATTCCACACCAGCGCATCGATCTCCGTCTGGTTGGCGGGCAAACCGCTCACCGGGGTCAGCAGCCACTCGTTGAGGAAGGCCAGGTCAGCCGAATCGAGCACGGTGTCCTTGGTCTGCGCGACCAGCCGATTGTGCTCGGAGTGGAAAATCGCATGCACCGCGGTCAGGCCAATGTTCTCGTTGACCCGGCCGTCGCCTGCGATGTAATGCGCATCGAGCAACTCGTTGTCGTAGGCCAGGTTGGCCCCGGTGTGCGGATTGGCCGGCACTGCGTTGCCAATAGCGGAATCCGCGTCAGGCACGAGCACGCCACTGCTGAACACCGGCGCTGCATTGTGGGCAATGTCGGCGAGGAACTGGTGACCGGTGCGCACAGCATTGGTCAGGCTAATGGGGGAAAGCGGATTGCCTTCGACCAGAACGTCATCAGCCGTGCCGCCCAGACCGTCAACCCCCTTCATCACGACCATCGGGAAGCCGTTCGGCCCCTTGATGAAATTGCCATAGGCGTCGGTCGCCAACAGCGGCGAGTTATCGACGTCGGCATCGGTCAGGTGGATACCCAGAATGTCGTTGGCCTGCGCCTTGACCACCTTCCAGGTCGCCATACCACCGATTTCGCTGTCGTCTGCAGTCCCAAACTTGCCGTCCGGCCCCAGGTCACGGTTAGTGATCAGTCTGCCGGTCGCGATCGGGCCGTTGTCGGTCAGCTCATAACCGCGCAGGAACACCTGATGCGACGGGTGCGAGCTGTAGGTCTGGTTTTGGTCCACGAATGGCGACGTGGTGTTGGTGTGTTCATGGATGTCGTCGGCCGTGCCGAGAACGCCATCCGCCCCCGGCTGGTTGGTCGCGCGGGTCAGCACCATAAAGTTGGTGTGGCCACCTGGCACATACAGTGGATCATCCGGTTGCAGCGGGATGAAGATGGTGCCCGAACCGCCCTTGGTCAGCAGGTCCAGCCCATGATCGAAGAACTGCCCGAAGAAGGTCATCCAGGCGTTGAACGGCGCGGACAACCCTGCGTCCGACGCGGTGTTCTCGAACAGGTACACATCATGGTCGTCGGCAGTACCGAACTGACCGTCCATGCCGGGGCTGGCGACTATCCGTGTGCCATCCTTGAGCACGTCGTCGTTATCCTCCGCGCCGAAGTTGAGCACACCGTCCGCACCCGGGTCGTAAGCCGTGGCGTAGGCCGCCGGGTTGTTCGACGTCTGGTCGACGATCAGATTACTGATGGTGCGCGGTTGCGAGTCAAACACGTAGCCGCTGGTCTGCTGATACGACGATCCCGGAATGGCCGGCGAGCCGGGGCCGAAGAAGCCGGCAGGCGCACCTTCCGCGGGATTGAAGACCGGATCGGTCACGCGCGGAAAGACGTTATCGGCGGCGCCAAACTCGGTATTGTTGATGCCGTTGTGGTTCATCAGGTTGTTGTTCGAGCCATCGACCGCACGCAGGCCCAACGGCGCGCGGATATTCGGGATCAGCGAAAGGATGTCCTGACCGGCCGCGTCAGCCTCGGCAATCTTGATCTGATCAAGGATGAAGTTGAGGTCGGAGCGGACCATGTTGAGGCCCTCGCCGCCCGCGGTAGCATTGACAACGGGTGTCTGGGCCGTCGGCACAACCGGCGCGCCGGGTTCCACCACGGCAGTCGGCTGCGAGAACAGCACTTCAGTCGTGCCATGACCATCCTGATAGATC
This sequence comes from Pseudomonas sp. PMCC200344, assembly GCF_030053095.1. NCBI lineage: Bacteria > Pseudomonadati > Pseudomonadota > Gammaproteobacteria > Pseudomonadales > Pseudomonadaceae > Pseudomonas > Pseudomonas sp. PMCC200344. The sequence continues at coordinate 3,980,909 of NZ_CP125618.1, forward strand.
GCCTTGACCCTCAGTGACAGCCCGGCAAGATCAGGCGAGACCTTGAAGGCGGTGCCGTCTGCGCTCTGGAATGCCAGGTTACCGGCAGGCAGCAGAATGATGTCTTCGAAAATGCCGGTGCCCGGGTCGGCTTCGAACTGCCAAAAGTAGGACACCGAGGCGTTGTTGATAAAACCCTGCAAATTACCCACCGCGATGTTGTTGGCATCGCGCACCCCGGCCACGTTCACCGTCAGCGTGTCGCCCACTGTGATTGCGCCGCCGTTTGCATCCGTGACGGTTGGACTGCCGAGCGGTTGTGCATTCAGCCCCGGCACCAGCACTTGCTGGGTATCGGCGAACTGCAGGCGTTCGATATGCAACAGGGTATCGGTACCGTCGCGACCCACTTCGGTATCGGTCACCGTCCAGACATCATCCGCCACATCGGCCGTGCCGCGGGTGTCACGCGTCACCACATACTCGGACTGAAGCCCGGAGAAAATGGCGGTGTCAAAGGCCGCCCCGCCCGTCGAGCTGCCGGGCAGGATTTCCCGCACGGCCTTGAGCTGACCCGGGTTGTACGTGCCATCGATCATGAACGGAATCATGTCGACCATGCTGTCGAAGCTGGCGATCTCGGGGCCGGTATGATTGACGTCACCGGCGTCATAGACCGCAATCCTGACGTTGAGCCATTTGTCGCCATCGATCAGATCATCACCACCGCGGCCCTCGATCAGGTCACTGCCATTGCCACCCAGGATGATGTTGCCCGTGGCAAAGCCGGTGGTCGGCAAACCGGCGTCGGCCAGAAACTGCTCCAGTCCGCGGATCAACGCCACATTGGTCAGCGCACTGCCCGTGGCGCCACCGTGGTCGACGATAGTGACCGCATTAACATTATCGCCCTTGAGCACATCGCCGAATTGCGAACCAGACAAGCCTTCGACCTCGGCAAAACGGTCGAGAATCGAGGCCGGCGACGCGCCGACCGGATTGAACGGCCCGTTGTTCTGGTTTGGCGCGTTGCCGTGTGGCTGCGCCAGCGCAGCCATGGTCAGGTCAACGGTCACGCCGACCCTGTCATTTTTATGGGTTACCCAGTCGAAACCGGACATACCGTCCATATTGTCCTGGGCATCGCTGCCGACAAAGATGTCATCGCCACCCTCGCCGATCATTTCGTCGAAGCCGCCACCACCGACAAAGATGTCGTTTCCGATCGTATCGTCATTGAGCAACGGCGAGGCGTTATCGCCAGGCGCACCGTCCTGGGTGCCCTTTTCGATCCAGTCATCACCTTCGCCACCGGTAGCTGGCAGGTTGGTCTTGGCGCCGAGGATGAAATCATCACCCTGACCGCCAAAGGTGGTGCTGACGTCTTCTGTGGTGATGATGAAGTCCTGGCCATCGCCCCCCAGGATGAGGTTGCCTCCAGCCAGCATGCTGCCAGCCACGATCACATCGTTGCCGGCATTGCCTTCCAGACGGTTGTCGCCGAACGAGTCGGTGATGATGTCATCGCCCGCGCCACCCAGTACCGCATCGTTCCCGGCGCCGCCTTCGAGGCGATCGTTGCCGCCGTCGCCGTAAAGGGTGTCATCGCCATCACCGGAGACAATGATGTCATTGCCGGCGGTGCCGCCCAGGACGACATGGTCTTCACCGGTGTATTGCAGATAATTACTGTCCGCACCCGCGGTGTTGGGGTTGTCGCGGATCACCAGCGGCACGATTTCCACGCCGTTGATCATCAAGCCGCCCGTCGGATCGGCTTTGCCGCCCGCGCCAAGGTTTGTGAACTGATTGGCCTTATTCACTTCCAGGGTGTACGTCGGTGTCAGGAATACGGTGTTCGACAGGTGAGTGACATCGGTGTTGAGCATGATCAACTTGGCAAAGGAGTTGTTCTCCAACTCGGTGCCGAAGTTCAGGCCCGCGACGCGCGACAGATAGTAGAAACGGTCGCCGTTCTGCAACGCCTCCATCTGGGTTTCAAACACGAAATTGAACGTCGAGCCGAGCATGCCGCCGAACGGCATTTTCTGCTCGGCGAGGCCACCGACCCAGAAGTCGATGTCGTCAAGACCCGTGATCGTCACACCCGTCACGTCGTCGGCAGTACCCAGCAGCCCATCCTTGCCGGCCAGCGTTACGTTGGCATAGGCATCGGTGCTGTTGAGGAAGTCCAGGCGGTCAGCCGGTGAACCAGTACCGCCGAATACCAGCGCCAAGGCTGCAGCGCGTTTGTCTGCCAGTGTGGTCGCCGCCGTAATCGTGTCATGCGTGCCATAGGCAGCGATGAAGTTGACCAACGACTCGGGGTGCTTGAGGTGGTCCGCAAAGTCAGCCCAACTGATGTACGGCTTGAGTTGGCTGTCGCCGGTTGATGCGTACATCTCACGGCGCGCTTCATTCAACGTAGGGATGCCAGTGTCGCGACCACGCGCCAGGTTCAAGGCCGGCAAATCGAGCGGCAGACCGAGTAGATTGTTGCGCAACGCTTCGGTGACGAACTCGTCGATCTCGTTGCCGAGCTGACGGGTCACACCGCGAATGATCGCCCCTGCCGCTTCGTCCGCAGTCGCCCCGCTGCCGACAAACGCCAGCGGGTTGAGGAAGGCCGCGATCAGACCAAGTTGCGAGTCCGGGTTGTTCGGGTCAGTGAGGAGCGGATTGAACTCGGGGTCGAAGCGATCGACGGTCTCGGTCAACATCGAGTGACCGAAGCGGTACACCACGTGGGCGAACTCGGCGAGGATTGCCGGGTTGATCGAGGTGTCATACCCGTTGGGTGCAAGGAATTCGTCGATCTGCGGCTGAATGGTCCGCGCGAACTCCTCGAACACCAAGTGCTGGTACTGCATCTCGGTGCCGAACTTGGCGGCCTGGAACAGGCGTTCGCCGTCCCACACCAACGCCGCGATTTCGGCGGGTGTAGTCGGTATCGCGGTCACGTCGTCCACCAGCCACTCATTGAGGAAGGCCAGATCGCCGGCGGCAAGGAGGGTGTCCTTGGATTGCTGGACCAGGCGGTTGTGCTCGGAGTGGAACACATGGTGCACCGTGGTCAGGCCGATGTTCTCGTTCACCCGGCCGTCGCCGGCAATGTAGTGAGCGTCGAGCAGTTCGTTGTCGTAGGTCAGGTTTTTGCCGCCCGCGCCAACGGGCTGCGCATTGCCGATATCGGCGTCAGCATCCGCCTGCAGAACCCCGCCGACGACTACCGGCGCGGCATTGTGGGCGATGTCGTCGAGGAAGCCATGCCCGGTGCTCACAGCGCTGGCCAGACTGATCGGAGCATCCCGGTTGCCTTCGACCAGTTGCGTGACGTCATCAGCCGTTCCGGCGATACCGTCAGCACCGTTACTAACGCGCATCACCACCTGTGGCATGCCGCTCGGCCCCCGGATGAAGCTGCCATACGCATCGGTTGCCAGCAGCGGCACGCTGTGCACATCGGCGTCGGTCAGGTTGATACCGAGAATGTCACGGGCCTGGGCCTTGACCACTGCCCAGGTCGCCATGCCGCCATTTTCGCCGTCGCCATCATCGGCAGTGCCGAACTTGCCGTCGGCGCCGAGATCGCGGTTGGTAATCAAGCGCCCCGTTGCAACAGGGTCACCTGCCGCGTTAAGGACATACTCGCGCAGGAACACCTGATGCGAGGGGTGCGAGCTATAAGTTTGGCTTTGGTCCACGAACGGCGAGGTGGTGTTGGGCTGGCCATCATCGGCTGTGCCGAGTATTCCGTCCGCGCCGGGGGTATGCACTGCCCGTGACAGCACCATGAAGTTGGTCGGGCTGCCCGGCACGAACAACGGATCGTCCGGCTGCAGCGGAATAAACACGAAGTCGGTACTGCTCTTGCTGAGCAGGTCGAGGCCGTGGTCGAAGAACTGGCCAAAGAAGGTCATCCACGAGTTGAAGCCGGCGGTCAGACCAACGTCCGGCGACTGGTTGGGGATGAAGAACACTTCCTTGTCGTCAGCCGTACCGAACACGCCATCCAGACCGGGGCTGATCACCGGGTTTGCACCGCCGTTCGCCGCTACTGCGGCCGGGTTGTTAGCGGTCTGGTCGGCAATCAGGTTACTGATAATCCGTGGCTGCGGGTCGACCACCGTCCCTGTCCCGGCGTACGCCGCTCGATACTGGGCATCAAGCAGGCGCAGGAAGGAATTGTCCGCGGCGCCAAATTCGGTTTGCCCGGCGACCAGGTTGTTGTAGCTGCCATCGACGGTGCGCAGGCCGAATGGCACCTGGCTGTTGGGTAGCAAATCACTGAGGCTGGCGCCGTCGGCATGCGCTTCTGCGATGAAGATTTGCTTGAGGATGAACTCCAGGTCCGACTTGTTGAAATTGGCCATTTAGATTGCCCTCGATCTCTTTGGGGAAGGGCACGGGACGATAAGAATCCTCCCACGCCCAGTCCGGTGCTGGCTTGCGCAGTGTGTTGGTTCTTTTTTTTGGGCGAGCGCTGGCGCGGGATGGCAAAGCCGTTACACGGCCCCCCGGGATGCACGCCTGGAATTCGCGAAAGAATGGCTCACTAAGCGATTAGGCAGAGCGAACCCGTGCCCTGGGAGGGCCATGGAAACTTGAAGAAAAGGCGAACTTCTTGAACATCCCCTTCACTCTGCAGAAGAACGAAATCATCGACATGTGTGCTCCATCGGGAAAATCTTGACGCCTTGCGTTGCCAAAAAGTTGACAGACTCCAGGCGGCCGGCTCCCTCAATGACTGAGACTAAAGTTCCATAGCGAAAAATTGTCAATTTTACGACACGAAAAACAGACGACTGGCGATTGACCTCTTAACTAGCTGTTTTTATGAGACTTATAGGAATTCATTCGCAGCATTAGAGCGAAATGTTATTTCAGATTGTTACGACCACACCTACGCTGCTAGCCATGAGAGCGACGCAGTGATTTGCAGGTGATGCGCCCCTAGAGCGACCAACCTGCGTCTCAACCAGCTGCCTGCGGAACTGCATCTGTTAGTTGTTGCGCCGCAAGGGCAAACGGCTTTTTGAAGAGGGGTCACCCAAAATGCACAAACAATCGAGCACTCGATCAGAACTGGCTGACGCTCTCTTTCGACTTCGCCGCAGTTTTTACTCGCTCGCAGGGTTCAGCGGCGTGATCAACGTCATGATGTTGACGCCAGCTATATATATGTTGCAGGTCTATGATCGGGCCTTGGTCAGTCGCAACGTCACAACGTTGACGATGTTGACCATTCTGGTGATAGGCCTGTTCATGCTGATGGCCACGCTGGAAATGTTCCGCACCCGCGTGCTGATCCGGGTCGGCAACTGCCTCGACATGGACCTCAATCGACGCATTTTCACCGCAGCATTCGAGCGTAACCTGAGCCGCGCCGGTGGTAATCCGGCCCAGGCCCTGCAGGATCTCGCGCAGGTGCGTCAGTTCCTCACCGGCAATGGCCTGTTCGCTTTCTTTGATGCGCCATGGACGCCGATCTACCTGCTGGTCGCCTATCTGATCCACCCGCTGCTCGGACTGATCACGCTGATCGGCTCACTGATTCTGGTGTGCCTGGCTTATCTCACCGAGAAGGCGACGCAAAAGCCGCTGGCCGAAGCCAATCAAGCCGCCCTCTCCTCCGCCAGCTACGCCAACAACAACCTGCGCAACGCCGAGGTCATCGAGGCCATGGGCATGCTGCCGTCGATCGGCAAGCGCTGGTACCAAAGCCATTTGCGCATACTGGAAATGCAGACCCTGGCCTCCGACCGTGCCGCCCTGATCAGCAGCACCGGGCGCTTCGTGCGTATCACTTTGCAGTCGCTGATCCTCGGCGCCGGCGCGCTGCTGGCGATCGAAGGCAAGATCACCCCCGGGATGATGATTGCTTGCTCGATCCTCACCGGCCGCGCGCTGGGCCCGGTGGAACAAGTCATCGCGTCGTGGAAGCAGCTGCTTGGCTGCCGTTCGGCTTGGGGCCGGTTGAACGAGATGCTGAACGACTATCCGCGCCGGCCACCGAGCATGTCGCTGCAGCGGCCGCTGGGCATGCTGGCGGTGGAGAATGTGTATGCCGGCGCCCCCGGCACCGGCAACACGATTCTGCGCGGGGTGAGCTTCAACCTTTCCCCCGGCGAAAGCCTTGGCATTATCGGTCCATCCGCCTCGGGCAAATCCACCCTCGCCCGCCTGCTGGTCGGCGTCTGGCCGGCACAGGCCGGCAAGGTGCGCCTGGACGGCGCGGACATATTCACCTGGAACAAGGGCGAACTTGGCCCCTGGCTCGGTTACCTGCCACAGGACGTGGAGCTGTTCGAAGGCACCATCGCCGACAACATTGCGCGCTTTGGCGAAGTGGACAGCGACGCGGTCATCCGCTCTGCCAGGACGACTGGAGTGCACGAGATGATCCTGCGTTTGGCGCAGGGTTATGAGACCCGTCTGGGCACCGATGGCAGCCCGCTTTCCGGTGGCCAGAAGCAACGCATTGCCTTGGCCCGCGCGCTGTATGGAGAACCCAATCTGATTGTGCTGGATGAGCCGAACGCCAACCTCGACGACGTCGGTGAAAAGGCCTTGGTCGATGCGCTGGCCCAACTCAAAAACCGCGGCGCCACCGTCATTCTGATTTCCCACCGTCCCAATGTGCTCTGCGCCGTCGATAAGGTGCTGATGCTGCGCGACGGCGGCATGCAGATGCTCGGCACTCGCGACGAAGTATTCGCAGCGCTGCGCAAGGCCAGTGTGATGCCTGCAGGCGCGTCAACTCCGCTGGCCTCCGTCAAAGCACGGGAGTAAACGATCATGCAAATGAACCAACACACCGACATGATTCTCGCCGATCCCAGGAACGAAGTGGATCTGGACGTCGGTAAGCCCGTGCGCTGGGGCATGTTGCTGATGCTCGCCGGCTTCGGCGGTTTCCTCCTGTGGTCCTGGCTGGCGCCGCTGGATGCCGGCGTGGTGGCGACAGGCACGGTAAAAGTCACCAGCAATCGCAAAGCCGTGCAGCATCTGAGCGGCGGCACCGTGGAGGCCATTCTTGTTCGCGAAGGCGATTCAGTGAAAAAGGGCCAGGAGGTGGTCCGCCTTGACTCGCTGCGTGCCGCTGCCGAACAGGGTGCGGTCAGCGCCCAGTACATCGTCAGCAAGACGGTGGAAAACCGCCTGGAAGCGGAACGTGACGGCCGCGATGTGGTGAACTACGATCCCGAATTGCTCAAGCGCTTCGGGAATGACCACCGCCTGGTGGCCGCCATGAGTCTGCAACAACGCCTGCTGGACACCCGGCGCGCCGGCCTCGCTGGCGAAATCAGCATCCTGCAGGAAAACCTCGCGGCGTCGGCGGTGCAGCTCAAGGGACTGCAGCAGGTCTATGGCTCCCGCGCCTCGCAGATCAACTTCCTCAACCAGGAACTGAAAGGCACCCGCGTGCTGGCGGCCGAAGGCTATGTGCCGCGCAACCGTCTGCTTGAACTGGAACGCAGCAATGCCGACCTCTCCGCCGGCCAGGCCGAGAACCTCAATAACATCGCTCGCATACGTAGCCAGACCACCGAAATCAAGTTGCGCATCCTGCAGCGCCAGCACGATTACCAGAAGGAAGTCGAATCGCAGCTCACCGACACCGCCAAGGAAAACACCACCCTGGCCGACCGCTTGCGTGCGCTGGACTATGAAGTGACCCACACGGTAATTCGCTCGCCGATCGATGGCATGGTCCAGTCCCTAAGCATTGCTACGATCGGCGGGATCATTCAGCCCGGCTTCAAGATCATGGAAATCGTTCCGGACAACGAACCGCTGCAGGTCGACGCGATGATTCCCGTGCAGGCCATCGACAAGATGGTCCCCGGCCTGGCCGTAGACATTGCCTTCCCGGCCTTCAACCATGCCCAGACGCCGAACATACCCGGCCGCGTGAAAACCGTTTCCGCAGACCGCCTGCTCGACGAGGAAAGCAAGGAGCCGTTCTACCTGGCTCAGGTAGAAGTCACGCCCGATGGTATGAGCCTTCTTGGCAGCAATCACATTCGTCCCGGTATGCCCGCCAGCGTCACCATCAAGACTGGCGAGCGCAACATGATGAGCTATCTTCTCAAACCAATGCTTGAGCGTGTTGACAGCTCCTTCAAGGAACAATGAAATGGACCGTCATTGCCTGTTCTTCTGCCTGCTGGCGGTGTCCCTCCCGGCCAGCGCCATGGACCTCAAACAAGCCTGGGATCTGTTGCAGTATCAAGGCCCTGTCTATCGCGCCGCCGTGCATGAAAAGGAGGCTGGTGTGGAAAACCGCGCCATCGGCATGGCGGGTTTGCTACCGCAGATCAGTGCCTCGGCCTACGACAACAAGGTCAATGGCACCCAGCGCCAGAGCGGCGTCGAAAGGGATCTCGATTACGACTCCAAGGGCGCTAACGTGCGCTTGCGCCAGCCGCTGTTCAACAAACAGAAAATGGCCGAGTACCGCCAAGGTAAACAGCGTGCCGACTACAGCGTCGCGGTGTTCGATGCCAAGAGTCAGGACGCCGCGGTGCGCCTCGCCGAAAGCTATTTCGACGTGCTTTTGGCCAGCGAAACCATCGTCCTCGCCAAGTCCAAGCTGAGCGCCTTCGATGAGCAACTCGCCTCGGCGAAACGGCGCATGGAGCTGGGGGCCGGCACCGTCACCGACATCGACGAGTCGGTCGCTCGCCGCGACCTCGCCGCGGTTGAGCTGATCGAAGCGCAGGACAACCTGGTCAATGCGCGCCGCAAGCTTGAGGAGTACATCGGAGAAACCCCCGAATCCCTGACCACCTTGCGTCCGAGCTTCAATACGCCACCGCTGCTACCGAGCAACCTGCAGGACTGGTTGGTCAAAGCCCAGAGCGACAGCCCGCTGATCCATGCGCGCCGTCATAGCAGCGACCTCGCCGAAGAAGAAGTAAAGCGCGCCAGGGCCGGCCACTGGCCGACACTGGATTTCGTTGCCGGCTACACCGCGGGCGATAGTCAATCAATCTCCGAGCTCAATCAACGCAACCGCTACGGCTCAATCGGGCTGGAAGTAAACTTCCCGTTGTACAGCGGTGGCGGCACCAGCGCGTTGACCCGCCAGGCCAGTGCCAATAGCTATAAGGCCCTGGACGAACTCGACGCCACGCGCCAGGAAGTCATCACCGGTACCACCCGTGAGTATCGCGGCGTACAGAGCGGCGCCACACGTATTCAAGCGCTGGAGAGAGCAGTGGAGTCCAACGAACGCTCGCTGACTTCGACACGCAAAGGCTTCAAAGAAGGAGGCACCAGCACCAACTCGGATGTCCTCAATGCCGAAGAGCTGCTCTTCGTTGCGCGTCACGATCTGTTCGAGGCCAAGCTGCGCTACTTGATGTCGCGCCTGCGTCTGGCCTCTTCGGTGGGCAGTCTGGGCGACGACGATATCGACCACATCAACGACTACCTCGGCCCGGAACTGTTGGTCACCAACTGACTTTCACCAGCGCGGCAATTTTTACAAGGTGGTCGGCAGAACCCGGGCACGCAACAGCGTTCCCTTCGCCCACCTTCGAGGATGCGCCGCTTCATCCGCCTGCATTACTCAACCAAACTACTCAACCCATACAACTGCGACCTCCGATCCAGATGCAAATCATTACGTGCACTGATTCGCTTGTTCCGCGCCTCAGCAAGATTCAGCGTCGCCAACAAAATCTGCTCGCCACCCTGCTCCGCCCCCCCTGCCACAGGGTAGCCATCGGCATCGACGATCACCGAGCCCTGCACCCAACTGCCCCCACGTTCATGACCATGCCGATCACAGGCGGCGATGAACATTCGGTTGACCGAGGCGTTGGCCTGGACTCGCACAACTTCGGCCGGACGCTCGGTTTGAGGCCGTGGCCCATCGGGCCAATTCACCGGTGCGCAGAGCAGGTCCGCACCGGCCAGCGCCGGGAGTCGCACCCACTCGGGGAATTCCAGGTCGTAGCAAATCAGCATGCCGATCCGTCCATGAACGGTTTCTACAACCGGCGGCGCGTCGTTTCCGGCGCTGAAGATTTCGTTCTCGCCATCCCAGAGGTGCGCCTTGCGGTACACGGTGCGCAGACCTTGGGCATCGATCATCGCCGCGCTGTTGGCCAGTTTATCGCCGGCTAACCGCTCGCAGAATCCACCCACCACGACGATGTTCAATTCCCGGGCCAGCGCCGTCCACAGAAGCAAGGTCGGCCCTTCGACGGTTTCCGCCAGGGACAGGGCTTCGCTGCGGTCGGCAAACAAGTAGCCGCTCTGGACCAGCTCAGGTAGCACCACCACCTGGGCGCCCTGGTAGGCCGCCGAGCGAATCGCCCGTTCGGTCAGCTTCCGGTTGTAAGCGAGGTCGCCTATTTTTGGCGCCAGTTGGCAGCAGGCGACCACGGTACTTTTGGTGCTGTTCAACGCCCCTCCTCCACAGACTGATGAGCCATGGAAACAATGTCGCTCTCGGTGATCGAGTCGATAATCCGGTGTTCGTACTCAAGGTCTATCGAACGGCTGAGGAGGTAATACGTCAGGCCCGAGACCACCAGGCCAACCAGCCAGGCGATATCCACGCCTTCCAGCATCCGCGCCAGCGTCCCGACGAACACCTCTTTGCCGGCCGCCGCATCAAAGATGTAGAAGAAGGGCACCATGGCGGCGAAGCCAATCAGATAAGAGACGATGCCGCGAAATTGCCAGGCGCCGTAAATGCCCTTCGGCGTGAAGAAATGCGGGATCGCGTAGCGGCCTTTGCGCACGAAGAAGTAGTCCACCAGATTGACCGCGGTCCACGGCACGAGGAAGTACAGCAGCAGTACGAGGAAGGTGTTCAACAGGGCGATCCCATCGCCTTTGATCGACAGCACACAGGTCAACAAAATGACGCTGATCGCGGAGATCGACATCACTCGGGCGCGAGGTGTCGGCGTGATTTTTTTGATCGAATCCACACCCGTCAGCAACGTCAGCATGGCGCTGTAGGTGTTGAGCGCAATGATCGGCAGAAAGCCCGCCACCGAAACGATCACCAACACATTGCCCAGGCCTGGAATCATCGAAGAACCGACCTGGTTCAGCGCCACCAGCGCATCCGCCGCTTTCAGTTGCTGAGCAAGCCAGGCCCCGAGGCCGATCATCCAGCCGCCCGACAACGAAGCGCCGATAAATACGGCGGCGATCAGTTTTGGCCGACTGGTATTTTTCGGCAGGTAGCGGGAATAGTCAGAGACATAAGGCGCATAGGAAATGTTGTAGCTCGCGCCAATGGCAAACAGTGTGGCGAATGCAATCCAGCTGAAACCCAGGTCGGTCGCCGGAGTGACGCCCTCCTGGCCTGCGCCGAACATCAAGGCGATGGTGACCAGCGCATACAGCGGCAACGTTGCGAGCAACGCCCACTTGAAGGCTTTGTGCATCAGGTCATGGCCGTAGATCGACAGCAGCGCGCCGATCAGCACCACCGCAATGGCGACGATGGTCGGGTCGATGCCAAACACATGTTCGAGGCCGTTCATGATCAGCGAGATGTTCACCACGTTGAAACCGACGAACACAAACATCGTCGCCATCAAGGCCAGAATCACCCCGCGATATCCAAACTGCGCACGCGACTGGATCATTTGCGGCAGGCCCATTTCTGGACCTTGCGAGCCATGAAACGCCATGAAAATGGTGCCGAACATGATGCCCAGCGCACCGGCCAACATCGTCCACAGCGCCGACAAACCAAGGCTTGGGCCGACAAACCCGATGGAGATGGTGAAGAAGTGGAAATTGCCTAGAAACCAGAAAGGGCCCTGGCTGCTGAGCTTGGCGTGACGTTCGTTTTCCGGAATGTAATCGATCGAGTGGCCTTCGATGGCCAACCCGCTGCTCGCCTCGATGGCGTGCGCAGATTGAGGGGACCCTGACATATGAGTGTTCCTATGCTGGTGATTGTTGTTTTTATGGGCAAGGCGCCGGTTTCATTGCAATGTAGAGCGTTGGTCAGGGCTGTAAAATATCGCAGGCACACTGTTCACATAGATCCACGTCTATGTAAGTGAGTATCGGGAGCACGCATGCTGGGAACTGTATCGGAGCTGGATCTGCGTTTGATCCGGGTATTTCTGACCGTCGTTGAGGCGGGCGGGATCTCGGCCGCGCAAACGGCGCTCAATACCACGCAACCCACCATCAGTGCGCAATTGGCAACGCTGGAAGCGCGGGTGGGGTTTCGTCTTTGCGAACGCGGGCGCGGTGGATTTTCGGTGACACCCAAAGGCAGCCAGTTTGTCGAGGCGGCCCGTCGGTTACTGGCGGCTGCCGAGGGGTTCCGGGTTGAAGTCCAGCACATCAATCGCAAGGTGTCGGGCAACATCAACATCGGCCTGCTCGGTCAAATCGATCCGGTTGCCAACAAGAAAATCGCCCTGGCCATTGCGCGGTTACGGTCCCGACATGATGGGCTGTATTTCCATTTCACAGAGCTGTCGTCATCGCTGCTGGAAGAGAAAATCATCAACGGCCATATCGATCTGGCGATCGGCTATTTCTGGCACCGCCTGCCCAACATTGATTACTTTGCGTTGTTCCAGGAAACCCAGATCGCCTACTGCGCCCCCACTCATCCGCTGTTCGAGCAAGTGGGCGAGCTGACCCGGGATGACGTCAGCGATTACGATTGGGTATGGCCCAGCCATCCTTTGCCGGAAATGCCGGCGCCCACCTCGATTGAACGCCTGACGGTACTCACGGACAGCATGGATGGCGCTGCCCTGCTCATCCTGTCAGGCCAGCATTTGGGCTTTCTGCCGCAGCACTATGCGGCGAAGCATGAACAGTTGGGGCAGTTGCATCCGCTGAATCCCGAGCTGTTGCGCTATGAGGTCGGCTTTCATGCGGCGGTCAGGCATTCGGCGCGTCAGCGGGATTTGGTGAGTGCTTTTTTGACTGAATTGATCGACATCTTCGGGGCCGTGTAAGCGTCAACGGGAGCAAGCCCCTCGCCAGTTTCAGATATGGATTTCGCTGGTCGGGATAACGTCGATCCGCGCCACGGGCCCCGTCAAGTGCGCCAGGTCTGCGTTGTGCTCAACGATGATGTCTTCGGCGGCGAGGTTGCCGTTGTCGACGGTGGAATGCGCATCGGCGGCGAGCACTACGTCATAGCCCAGGTTCAGGGCCTGGCGGACAGTGGCGTTGATGCAATAGTCGGTTTGCAGCCCGCAGATGATAAGGCGGTCTGTGCCCAAATCCTGCAATTGGGCTTGCAAGTGGGTCCGGTAGAACGAGTCTCTATTGGTTTTTCGCACGCGAAGGTCTTGCGGCGAAGTCTTCAGGCTTTCGGCCAGTTGCCAGCCTTCGGAGCCGTGTTGCAGCAGGTCGCCATTTTCTTCGTGCTGGATGAGGATGACCGGGATGCCTGCTTCGCGAGCCTTGGCACTGAGGCCGTTGATGTTCTCGATAACGCGCTTGATCTCAAAACAGGCGTACTCGCCAGCGCACAGGGCGCGCTGGACGTCGATGATCAGCAGTGCGGTAGCCATGAGCTTCCTCCCTTGATAGGTCGGTGAATCAGCAACGGATTTAGGATCCGTTCCCCTTTTAACTTGTAGCAGCTGCCGAGCCTGAGGCTGCGTTCGAGCGCGAAGCGGTCGTAATCCCGCAAATGTGGTCTACCTGAATGATCGCGGTCAACCGATTTACGACGGCTGCGCAGTCGAACGCAGCCTCGCAGGCTCGACAGCTGCTACGGAATCTGAGGCCACCCTCAAGAATTTGGATGGCCTCGGATCTGCCTCAATAACCGAGCGACAACCCAGTGTTACGACGTGGATCGTTCGCCCCATAGAAGCGGTTTTTGCCGACCGGTTTGCCTTCAAGCGACGGTGCGCCTACCAGAATCGCCGCCACATGGTTGGCGTCCTGTGGTCCGGCAAACTTGTGCCCCCAACTTTCGAGCATCTTCACCGTGTCGGGACTGGTAGTGAAGGTCTCAAGGTTGGTCTCTTCCGGCAACCACTGCTGGTGGAAACGCGGTGCATCGACCGCTTCCTGGATGTTCATCCCGTAGTCGATCACGTTGAGCATGGTCAGCAAGGTCGCGGTGATGATGCGACTGCCGCCGGGGGTGCCGACGACCATCACCACTTTGCCGTCCTTGGTGACGATGGTCGGGCTCATGGACGACAGCGGTGCCTTGCCGGGCGCGATGGCATTGGCCTCCCCTTGCACCAGACCGTACATGTTCGGCACGCCGATCTTCGAGGTAAAGTCATCCATTTCGTCGTTGAGGATGACCCCGGTTTTGCTGGCCATGACGCCGGCGCCGAACCAGTCGTTCAAGGTGTAGGTCACCGAGACCGCGTTGCCCCATTTATCGACGATGGAGTAATGGGTGGTGTTGCTGCCTTCATGGGGCGCTACGCCAGGTTTGAGCTCGCGGGACACACCGGCCTTTTGCGGATCGATGGCGGTGCGGATTTTGGTGGCGTAGTTTTTATCCAGCAGATGGTCGATCGGGTTCTTCACGAAATCCGGGTCGCCCAGGTAGCTGTTGCGGTCCACGTAGGCGTGACGCATCGCTTCGATCTGGTAGTGCATGCTCTGGGCCGAGTGATAGCCCAGGTCTTTCATCGGATAGCCTTCGAGAATGTTCATGATTTCGCAAATCACCACGCCGCCGGAGCTTGGCGGTGGCGCTGAAACCACGTGGTAGCCGCGGTAATCGCATTCGATCGGGGCCAGTTCGCGGGTCTTGTATTTGTCGAGGTCGGCCTGAGTGATGATGCCTTTGTTGGCCTGACTGGAGGTGACGATGGCATCGGCGACCCAGCCTTTATAGAAGCCGTCGGCGCCGTTCTCGGAGATTTCCCGCAGGGTTTTAGCCAGATCCTTCTGCACCAGTTGCTGACCGACCTGCATTGGCTCGCCGTTGCTCAGAAAGATCGCACCGGAATCCTTGATGTCCTTCTTGAACACATCAGTGGCGTATTCCAGCAATTCGACATCGCCCTGCTCCAGCACAAAACCGTCTTCGGCGAGCTTGATGGCCGGGGCGATGACTTCCTTGCGGGGTTTGGTGCCGTATTTCGACAGCGCCAGTTCCATCCCGGACACGGTGCCCGGCACGCCGACCGCCAGATGGCCACGGGTGCTCAGGTCTGGGACGACGTTGCCCTCCTTGTCGAGGTACATGTCTGCGGTGGCGGCCAGCGGTGCTTTTTCGCGGAAGTCGAGGAAGGTCTTGCGCCCGTCCGCCAACTGAATGGTCATGAAACCGCCGCCGCCCAGGTTGCCCGCCGCGGGATAAACCACCGCCAGCGCATAACCGACCGCTACCGCGGCATCGACGGCGTTGCCGCCATTCTTGAGCACATCGACGCCCACGTGACTGGCCAGATGCTGGGCGGTAACGACCATGCCGTTTTCGGCCGCAACCGGCGCCACAGAGGCCGCGTAAGCACTGAGGCAGCTGAGCGCCAATGAGGTCGCAATCAGCGATTTGGCAAAAGGTTCGAACTTCATGAGTCGGTCTCTTTTTGTTTTTAGGCTCTGTAAAAAAACAGAGGGAAGGCTTCAAGAGCAGAGGCAAGTATGGCTGGGATTGCGTATTGCGCCTCCCCGTCGAGGCAGTATGCTTGGCCTCCTGCTCAGCCCATCCACGGAGTCCCCCGGCATGACGTTCACCTACATCACCCTGGCCTCCCCGGTCGGCTTGTTGAAGCTGGTCGCGAACGGCTCAAGACTGGCGGCTATCCTCTGGGAAAACGACAAGCCAAACCGCGTACGGCTCGGCCCGATGAGCGAAGCGGCGGACAACCCGATCCTGCTGCGCACCGCTCAGCAGTTGAAGGAATACTTCGCCGGCACGCGCGATCATTTCGAGCTGGAGCTGGACTTTTCCGGGACGATATTCCAGAAGAAGGTCTGGGCGGCGCTGCTGACCATTCCATTCGGCGAGACCCGCAGTTACACCCAGATTGCCGAGCAGATCGGCAACCCCAATGCGGTCCGCGCGGTGGGTGCGGCCAACGGCAAAAACCCGATATCGATTGTTGCGCCGTGTCATCGGGTGATTGGTGCGTCGGGGAAATTGACGGGGTTCGCCGGTGGGCTTGAGGCGAAGGAACGGTTGTTGACGCTGGAAGGATGCGAGTGGTCGGGCAACAGCAGGACGGGGGAGTTGTTTTGATTTAACGCTCAAGCGTCGGCGAAGATGTTTTTCATCGCCGCATACTGCAACAGCATGATGGTCTTCGCATCGCAGATTTCCCCGCGATAAAACGCCTCAAGCGCGTCGTCGAACTTCCACTCCAGCACTTCCAGCTCCTCGGTTTCCTCCTCCAGTCCGCCGCCATCGCTGACCTTAGACGCGGCATCGTACTCAGCGATGAAGAAGTGCAGCTTCTCAGTCACCGAGCCGGGGCTCATGTAGGCCTCGAACACCTTGTGCACGTGGTGCACGCGATAACCGGTTTCTTCCTCCGCTTCTTCGCGGATGCGCTCTTCAGGCGCCGCACCTTCGAGCAGCCCCGCCGCCACTTCGATCAGCAAGCCATCGTGGCCGTTGACGAACACCGGCAATCTGAATTGCCGGGTCAGCGCGACGGTTTTCTTTTCACGGTTGAACAGCAGAATCGCCGCGCCATTGCCACGGTCGTAGACCTCGCGGGTCTGGCGCTGCCATTCGCCGTTGTTGCGCAGGTAATCGAAGGTGATTTTTTTGAGCAGGTACCAGTCGTGGGACAACACCTGGGACTCGATGAGGTTGACCCGCTCGGCTGTGTTCGACATGACAACGCATCCCTTTTTTCGTCGGAAGGCGCACATGTTAGGCGAAAACGAAAGCCTGGCGCTAAGAAAGCTGGGCCTTGTATTCCTTCACATATTGCCCCGCCAGCGTCTCTTTCTGTTTGTCGTCGAGTAGCTTGCCGGCCATTTGGAAGAACTTCTGCTCTTCCTCTTCCATGTGGTGATTGACCTTCTCGGCGAGCTTCTTCGCGGCGGCCAGCCAAGCCGGACTGGACATCTCGGTCTCGTCCAGCGTTTCCATCATTTCGTCCATCTCGTGGTGTTCGGCAATCGCATGGCGGCTGAGGTCGACGCCGTTGTCGAACTCCATCAGCGGGATATAGAAATGGCGCTCTTCAGCGGTTTCGTGGGCCTGAAGTTCGGACTTGAACCGCTTGTAAGCCTCGACCCGCTCGGAGGTGTCGCCGCTGGTCTGGATCAGCGCATCGGCGTAGGTGCGTTGGCGGTCGTGGCTTTCACGCAAGGCTTCAAAAATATTCACGGATTGTCCTCATAGGCCGCGTTCTGGAATGACGCTGTTTAGCCTAGACATCTGCGCGAAGGCGAGGGTTCCGCCTCATGGGCTGGAACAACGACCGCTGACCGCGATAGGCTTGAGGCTGTTGTCCACTCAAGCCATAAGGAAATAGCTGATGACCCTGCGAATCGAGCAGTCGCAAAACCCCACGGATGCCGAGGAACATGCGATCGTGCTGCCGTTGCGTGCGTATAACGCCTCAAAGGCCGGCGTCACGGTGCCGGAGCCGATTGCCTTGCTGGTACGCGACCACAACGACGAGATCCTCGGCGGGCTCTATGGCCGGGTGTTTTACCAGTGGTTGTACATCGAGTTGCTGTCGGTACCGGAACAGGCCCGGGGTCAGGGCATGGGTTCGAAGCTGATGCAAATGGCCGAAGACCTGGCTCGGGAGAAGGAATGCGTCGGGGTCTGGCTCGACACCTTCGACTTCCAGGCGCCAGAGTTCTACAAGAAACTCGGCTACAGCGAGTTAGGCCAGATCGCTGACTATCCGCCGGGTCACAAACGCTTCTTTTTCCAGAAGCGCCTGATCAATAGCTAAACGGCTTACAAGCAGGTCGCCAGCGCCGCGAGTCGGCGCTTGGCCACAAAGTCATCATGCTGCGCGTAATAATTCAGCACGGTTGCCGAAGCGTCAGTCGTCACGTCCACAAAGGACTCCGCCGAGCGCGTGTAAACGGTGGAACCACCCTTCTTGCCAGGCTGCAAATACGCACCCGCATCGACCCCAAATACCGCCTCATCCTGCCAGGAAAACTGCACACACTGGGCGACGACTTTTTCCGGTTTGTCCGACGTCAGGGTTTTGTACGGGGTTCCAGTGCGGGCATCGTTCATCGCCGAGCCGGCGCATCCCGCCAGCAACGTTACGGCCAGCGCCACCATCAGAATTCGCATTGCGTTCGCTCATCAAGAAAAAGCGGACTGTATCACCGCGGCACGGCGTATCGTTCTGCTTTACTTCATTTATACCGCGACACCGAGTGACGATTCGCGCACCCTGTCGCGCCATTAACACCGCATCGCCCGTTTTTCCGGGCTTATTTTCTGGAAAGGTCATGACACCCAACGCCGAATATTACAAACCGACCGCTGAATATGCCGACAAGCTGATCAGCCAGATCGGTCAGACGCCGTCCTGGATTGCCAAGCGAATTGGCGTCACCGACAAGCGGATTCGTTACATCCTCGACGGCGAAAGAACCGTCAAAGGTGAAACCACGCCGATTCAAATGACGTATCCCGAGCAGTTTGCCCTCGAGTGCCTGGCAGCAGCGGCCAAGGCCAGCAAGAAGCAGACTTCGTAATCCAGCCTCAAGGAGCGACCATGGCGGCAACCGAACAGCAACACGAGCAAGCGCTGAAGAAGTTTCTCGATGAGCGCCCTGAACTGCGCGTCGAACTCGACAACCTCAACCCGCTGTTGGCTCAGGCCAAGGGCGAGACCACGGCGCAGTACCGCGAGGACCGCTTGCATGAAGCCTTCGAAGCCGAGGCCGAGCGTCTGGGATTGTTTGCCTGGGAGCTGACGCTGCAACTGACCGCCACGACGCCCGAGGACTATCAGGCACAGCGCCTGGAAGTGCACAAGGAAGTGGCCGAGATGGCCGGCATGGACTGGCTGGAGTATTGCGAGTTATATGGATTGAGTAAGTGACCATTTCGATCACTGCCTGAGGACGACCTCCGCTGATGTTGCCATCCCTCTCAACTGATCGCGCCAGTCCAGGCCATCTGCATACCCGCAAATGGCGCGGACGCATTGGCATGTCGCTGGTGGCCAGCCTGTCGGTGCTCGCGGGCATGACCGACGCCATCGGCTTCATGGCCAGCGGTGATTTCGTCTCGTTCATGAGCGGCAACACCACCCGCCTCGCCGTCGCCATCAGCGACGGCGACCTGGGCCTGACCTTGCGCCTGGTGATCCTCGTGGGCACCTTCATCGTCGGCAACGCCTTGGGGATTGTCGTCAGCCGCCTCGGCGGTCGCCGGGCGCTGCCCTTGCTGCTGTGCATCGCCACGCTGCTCTGCGGCGCCGCTGCCTGGCCCTATGATGAACAACTACCAGCGCTGCTGGCCGCGATCATCGCCATGGGCATGCTCAATGCTGCCGTGGAAGAAGTGAACGGCCTGCCGGTCGGCCTGACCTACGTCACCGGCGCCCTGTCGCGCTTCGGCCGTGGGCTGGGACGCTGGATGCTCGGCGAACGGCGCAACGGTTGGCGCGTGCAACTGATCCCCTGGACCGGGATGTTTGCTGGCGCGGTCATCGGTGCCGTGCTGGAACATCACCTGGGGCTCAGGGCCCTGTTTGTCAGCGGTCTGCTGGCCGGCGCCATCGGGCTGCTGTCGCTGAAAATCCCGCGGCGTTGGCAGTTGGGGTATATGCCTCGTTAGATCCAACATTTACGTTGCCCGTTAGTCCGCTTTCGCGAGCAAGCCCGCTCCCACAGGAGAATGCATTCCAAGTGGGAGCAACTGTCTTGATGACCTTTATTTTGAAAGCATATTGATAGACAGCTGAACTCCCACAGCTTTAGGCCATGCGATGCCCTACAGGAACACCGCGACCCGTTTAGGCCAAGGGTTCTTTCCACTCGGTTCGGTCTCGGATCATGGCGTTCAGCCGTATCAACAACACACGCATACAGGCGATGAGCGCTACTTTTGCGCATTTACCCTTATGACGCAGTGCGTCATACCGCGCTTTGAACTCAGGCTGTCGCTGAATCACCACCCAGCACGCCATGTACATTGCCCGACGCGCAGCAAACCTGCCGCCGCTAATGTGGCGGGGGCCTTCATGCTTGCCACTGTCGTCGTTGTAGGGGGCTATGCCTGCCAGCGCTGCAATCTCGTGCCGTCCAACCTCGCCCAGCTCGGGTAAGTAGGCCATCAAGCTGGCTGCCGTCACGAGCCCTATACCCTTGACCGAGCACAAACGGGCCGTTTTATCACTGTCCAGGTCTTTAGCAGTTTGACGGATCAGCTTTTCTATCGACTTTATGGCTTGGCATAAATAGTCGATATGACTTCGCAGACAGGGTTTTACCGTGTCAGCAGAGGCTGTTTTAAGGCGCCGTATATCGTCGCCTTGCTGCTGAACAAAATTTTCGCGCTGCTGTACCAGCGCACGCAAATTGTCCTGTTCAGGGCTGGTGATTCGGTTGCTTGGCGACTTTATGACTTCGGCAAACTGCGCGAGCAGCCGCGCATCTATCGGGTCGGTTTTAGCGCGCTGCCCCATGGCCTTGGCAAAATCCCTGGCTCGGCGAGGGTTGATCCGCAAGACTTCGAAGCCGGCAGCCTGAAGCGCTTTCATGACCTCTCGCTCATAGCCGCCGGTGGCTTCCAGCAATACGCGGCTGACCTGATAGCGCTTTAACCAGTCAATCAGCGCAAGGAAATCACTGGCGGTATTGAGGTGACTCGCGCCAACGTCTTGCGGGTTAATCCGAACTTCAAGGGTATCTTTGGAAACATCGATGCCTGCGCAGGAAAACATAGCCGATCCCTCTTACACTCAAAGGTGAGAGCACTCTGGCTGGGCACCACGCTTGTAATGTTCGAGGTCGGCTCGTTCAACTGTTCGGGCTCAATAACCAGAGCGGAGAGGTGAATGGCAGCATGGGCTCCCACACGTGCTTTAAGCACTCCGGGCATTCAGCTTGCCACTCACCGCTCTCACCCTCAGTCTAATTCCTGCCCAAGACACAAGCGGGCTTGCTCGCGAAAGGGGCGACTCGGTCTACGAGCAAACGCCCTTCGCCGCCCCGGCGATAAAGCTTTATCATGGCCGCAGTTTTACTGATCGAGTCCGTCATGAAGTTCGCCATCGCGCTGTTTTCCGCCGCCCATGCGCCCTCCTCGCGCCGCGCCCTGCTGTTTGCTCAGGCTGCGCTGGCCGGTGGGCATGAGATTGTCCGGCTGTTTTTCTATCAGGACGGCGTCTACAACGCCTCCGCAAGCGTGGTCACGCCGCAGGATGAACAGGACTTGCCCAAGCAATGGCGCAATTTCGTCACCGAACATCAACTGGACGGCGTCGTGTGCATCGCAGCCGCCCTGCGTCGTGGCGTGTTGAACGAAGAAGAAGCCGGGCGCTATCAGCGTGAAGCCGTTGCGGTGGGCGCGCCGTGGGAATTGTCTGGTCTGGGCCAATTGCATGACGCGGTGCAGGATGCTGACCGCCTGATCTGTTTCGGAGGCGCGTGAGATGGCTAAATCCTTGCTGATTATCAGCCGTCAGGCGCCTTGGTCCGGGCCGAGTGCGCGCGAAGCGCTGGACATCGTGCTGGCCGGCGGTGCCTTTGATCTGCCGATCGGCCTGTTGTTTCTCGATGACGGGGTGTTCCAGCTCGCCGCGAAACAGGATGCCAAGGCCCTCCAGCAGAAGGACCTGAGCGCCAACCTGCAAGCCTTGCCGATGTTCGGTGTCGACGAGCTGTTTGTCTGTGGCGACAGCGTTGCAGAACGGGGCTTGGACCCGGCTGGTTTGTCGCTCGAAGAAGCGCAGGTGCTGGCCGCCCACGAAATCACCGCACTTATTGACCGTTACGACCAGGTGATCACCCTCTGATGTCGACTTTGCATGTGTTGTCTCATTCCCCGTTCGGCGACGATCGCCTGACAAGTTGCCTGCGCTTGATGGGCGCTGACGATGCGTTGCTGCTGACCGGCGACGCGGTTTATGCGTTGCAACCAGGCACCGCGCCGTTCAATGCACTGAACGCCCGCAATCTGAAACTGTTCGTACTGATCGAAGACGCCCAAGCTCGCGCGCTGGAGATTCCTGACACGGCCAAGGCTATCGATTACCCGGCCTTCGTCGAGCTGTCGATTCACTATGACAAGGTCAACAGTTGGCTATGAACTCACTGACGGTCGGCGCACGCGCCATCGAGTTGGACAAGGACGGTTTCCTGGTCGAACTGAGCGACTGGTCCACCGACGTGGCCAGCGCACTGGCCGCCGCCGAAGACATCGAGTTGAGCCCCGAACACTGGGAAATCCTCGAACTGCTGCGCAGTTTCTACGCCGAATTCCAGTTGTCGCCGGCCACTCGTCCGCTGATCAAGTACACCGCGCTGAAGCTGGGCCCGGACAAGGGCAATAGCCTGCACCTGAACCGACTGTTCAAAGGCACCCCTGCCAAACTCGCCGCGAAACTGGCGGGCCTGCCCAAACCGACGAATTGCTTATGACCGACTACCCAGCGCTGACCCTCGAAACACCCGCCGAACACCCGTTCGCCCAGTTCGTGCGCATTCTCGGCAAGGGCAAACGCGGCGCCCGCGACTTGACCCGCGAGGAAGCTCGCGAAGCCATGGGCATGGTGCTCGACCACAAGGTCGAGGACACCCAGCTCGGCGCGTTCCTGATGCTGTTGCGGCACAAGGAAGAAAGCGCCGAGGAGATGGCGGGTTTTACCGAAGCGTTGCGCGAACGTTTACAGGCACCCACGTTGAATGTGGATCTGGACTGGCCAACCTACGCCGGCAAGAAGCGTCATCTGCCGTGGTATCTGCTGGCGGCCAAATGCCTGGCGCAAAATGGTCTGCGCATTTTCATGCATGGCGGCGGCGCGCACACGGCGGGTCGGCTCTATAGCGAACAATTGCTGGATGAGTTGAAGATTCCGTTGTGCCGCGACTGGCAGCAGGTCGGCGACGCACTGGATAACGGCGGTCTGGCCTTCATGCCGCTGGTGGATTGGGCGCCGCAACTTCAGCGCATGATCGACCTGCGCAACACCCTGGGCCTGCGTTCGCCGATCCACTCCCTGGCGAGGATTCTCAACCCGCTGGGTGCTCGCTGTGGCCTGCAAAGCATTTTCCACCCCGGTTACCAGGCCGTGCACCGTGATGCCAGCGGCTTGCTCAGCGACACCGCGATCGTGGTGAAAGGCGACGGCGGCGAAATCGAGATCAACCCGGACGCCGACAGTCACTTGTACGGTACGACCGGTGGCGAAAGCTGGGATGAGGAATGGCCTCAACTGTCGAGCCAGCGCCACGTCAAACCGGCCGCGCTCGATCCCGGACACCTGAAAGCCGTGTGGCGTGGCGACGTGGTCGACAGCTACCCGCAAATGGCGCTGATCTCGACAATGGCCCTGGCCTTGCGGGGCCTCGGCCAATCCCGCGAACACGCCTTCGAAACCGCCCAGCAGTACTGGGATGCTCGGGACAGATCGATTTAACCGATCATAAGCGCCCACCCTTTGCGCTTTTTTATCGAACCTATGCGAATAGACTCCTCTCCAACGCTTATTGATTGAGGAGTCTTGAACATGGGTTTGTTAGTTGAAGGTCGCTGGCATGACCAGTGGTACGAAAGCAGCAAGGACGGCGCGTTCCAGCGTGAACAGGCGCAGCGTCGCAACTGGCTGACCGCTGACGGCAAACCCGGCCCGACAGGTGTCGGTGGCTTTGCGGCCGAGGCCGGTCGTTATCACCTCTACGTGTCCCTCGCCTGTCCATGGGCGCATCGCACGCTGATCCTGCGCAAACTCAAAGGCCTCGAAAGCCTCATCGACGTCTCGGTGGTCAGTTGGTTGATGTTGGAAAACGGCTGGACCTTCGACCAGAACCTCGGATCGACCGGCGACAAGCTCGATCATTTCAATTTCATGCACCAGCGCTACACCGCCGATACCGCCGACTACACCGGCCGCGTCACGGTGCCGGTGCTATGGGACAAACAGCAAAATCGCATCGTCAACAATGAATCGGCGGAGATCATCCGCATGTTCAATGGCGCCTTCGATGATTTGACGGGTAATGACATGGATTTCTACCCGGCGCCGCTGCAGGGCGAGATCGATGCACTGAACGAACGGATTTATCCGGCGGTGAACAATGGCGTATATCGCGCAGGGTTTGCCACGTCGCAGAAGGCTTATGAAGAGGCGTTCGACGGGTTGTTCGAGGAGCTTGATCGGCTGGAACAGCTATTGGGCGCCAATCGTTACCTGACCGGCGAATACCTGACTGAAGCTGATATTCGGTTGTTCACAACGTTGATTCGCTTTGATGCCGTGTATCACGGGCACTTCAAGTGCAACCTGCGTCGGATTGCCGATTACCCGAACCTGTCGAACTGGCTGCGGGAGATTTATCAGTGGCCGGGGATTGCCGAGACGGTGGATTTCGAGCACATCAAGAATCACTACTACGGCAGCCACAAGACCATCAATCCGACCGGGATCGTGCCTAAAGGGCCGGCGCAGGATTTCATGGCGCCGCATGATCGCGAGCGGTTGAGCGGGAAAGGGGTTTGGCGCAGAGCTTAAGATTTATTCAGGTCTCAAGGCCCCTTCGCGAGCAGGCTCGCTCCCACATTTGATTTGTGTCGTTCACAAATCCCCTGTGGGAGCGAGCCTGCTCGCGAAGGAGGCGACTCGGTCTTCAGACCTGCGCCTGAGCGCCCTCGAACCACGCCAGTTTCTCGCGCAATTGCACCACTTCCCCAACGATCACCAGCGTCGGCGCATGCACTTCATGCTCCGCCACCAGCCGTGGAAGGTCCGCCAAGGTTCCGGTAAACACCCGCTGATTGACGGTGGTGCCCTGCTGGATCAACGCCGCCGGCGTATCCGCTGCGCGACCATGCTTGATCAATTGCTCGCAGATGATCGGCAAGCCCACCAACCCCATGTAAAACACCAGGGTTTGTGCCGGTGCAACCAGGTCGGCCCACGGCAAATCGGTGGAACCGTCCTTCAGGTGCCCGGTGACAAAACGCACCGACTGCGCGTAATCGCGGTGAGTCAGTGGAATCCCGGCGTACGCCGCGCAACCGCTGGCGGCCGTAATACCCGGCACCACCTGGAACGGGATGCCATGGGCCGCCAGCTCTTCGATCTCTTCACCGCCGCGACCAAAGATGAACGGATCACCGCCCTTCAACCGCACGACCCGCTTGCCTTGCTTGGCCAAATCCACCAGTTGCTGGTTGATCTGATCTTGTGGCACGGCGTGATCGGCGCGACGCTTGCCGACGTAAACCCGCTCGGCATCGCGACGGCACAGATCCAGAATCGCGGGCGCCACCAAGCGGTCATACAGCACCACATCGGCTTGCTGCATCAGACGTAAGGCACGGAAGGTCAGCAGGTCGGGATCACCCGGGCCGGCGCCCACCAAATAGACTTCGCCCGTTGCAGTCGGCGCTTCACCGGCAATTTTCGCCAGCATCAAGCGCTCGGCTTCGGCGCCCTGCCCGGCCAGTTGCCGGTCGGCAATCGGACCCTGGAACACATCTTCCCAGAACGCCCGACGCTGCTGCACATCCGGGAACAGGTGTTTGACCTGGCTGCGAAAACGCGCTGCCAGGCCGGCCAGCTGACCGTAGGTGGAAGGAATCCAGGTTTCCAGTTTGGCGCGGATCAACCGCGCCAGCACCGGCGCGTCGCCGCCGCTGGAGACCGCTACGATCAAAGGAGAACGGTCGACGATCGCCGGAAAGATCACGCTGCACAAGGCTGGCGCGTCCACCACGTTGACCGGCACACAACGCCGATGGGCATCGGCAGAGACTTGCGCGTTCAGCGGTTCGTCGTCGGTGGCGGCGATGATCAGCCCGCAACCGTCCAGGTCCGATTCAACGTAGCCTCGCACCAGACACTCGCCACCGCTGCCGGCAACCAGTTCGCGCAGTTGCGGTTCGATTTCAGGTGCGACCACCCGCAGCAGCGCACCGGCTTCGGCCAGCAGGCGGGATTTGCGCAAGGCAATCTCCCCCCCGCCAACGACCAAGACACGACTGCCGCGAAGGTTATGGAACAGCGGCAGATAGTCCATTTAGCCGATGACCTCAAGGCCACCCATGTAAGGTTTCAGCACGTCCGGCACTCGGATCGAACCGTCGGCCTGCTGATAGTTTTCCAGCACCGCGACCAAGGTACGACCGACCGCAAGGCCGGAACCGTTCAGGGTGTGAACCAGTTCAGGCTTGCCGGTTTCCGGGTTGCGGAAACGCGCTTGCATACGACGGGCCTGGAAGTCGCCGCAGTTGGAGCACGACGAAATCTCACGGTACTTGTCCTGGCTCGGGATCCACACTTCCAGGTCGTAAGTCTTGACCGCGCTGAAGCCCATGTCCCCGGTGCACAAGGCAATCGTGCGATAAGGCAGTTCCAGCAGTTGCAGGACTTTTTCGGCGTTGGCCGTCAGGCCTTCCAGCGCGTCCATCGACGTCGACGGCTCAACGATCTGGACCATCTCGACTTTGTCGAACTGGTGCTGACGGATCATCCCGCGGGTATCGCGACCCGAGGCACCGGCTTCACTACGGAAGCATGGGGTGTGGGCGACGAACTTGATCGGCAGCAGTTTCGAATCGACGATTTCGCCAGCGACGATGTTGGTCAGCGACACTTCGGCGGTCGGAATCAGGTACAGATCGGCTTCGCCTTCGCGAGTGATCTTGAACAGGTCTTCTTCGAACTTCGGCAGCTGACCCGTACCTTGCAGCGCCGGCGCTTGAACCAGATAAGGCGTGTAGGCCTCTTCGTAACCGTGTTCGCTGGTGTGCAGGTTGATCATGAACTGCGCCAGGGCGCGGTGCATACGAGCAATCGGACCACGCAACAGGGCGAAACGGGCACCGGACAACTTGGCGGCAGTTTCGAAGTCCAGCCAGCCGAATTTCTCGCCCAAGGCGACGTGATCCTGAACCGGGAAATCGAACGCGGTCGGGGTGCCCCAACGGCGCACTTCGACGTTGCCGTCTTCGTCATCACCGATCGGCACGGATTCGTGCGGCAGGTTCGGGATGCCGAGCAGGATCGAGTCCAGATCGGTCTGGATCCCGTCCAGCTCGACTTTACCGTCACTCAACTCGTTCGCCATGCGCTCGACGTCGGCCATCAGCGGCGCGATGTCTTCGCCGCGCTGCTTGGCCTGGCCGATGGATTTGGAGCGCGCATTACGGTCAGCCTGCAGTGCTTCGGTGCGGGTCTGGACGGTCTTGCGCTGTTCTTCCAGCGCTTCGATGCGCGCAACATCCAGCGTGTAGCCACGGGATGCCAGGCGGTCCGCTACGTCCTGAAGGTTGCTACGTAACAGTTTGGAATCGAGCATGTCGGTCTCTCGTTATCAAAGTTTGGTCAAGGACAGGCCAGCCCAAGTAGCGAGCAGCCCGCCGAATACGCTGATGGCAGCATAGACAAAAGCCAGCGGTATTTGCCCGGTTTCCAGCAGACGCACCGTATCCAGTGAAAAAGATGAAAAAGTCGTCAGCCCCCCGAGGAAGCCGACCATCAACCCGGCGCGCACCTCAATCGGCACCTCCGGGCGTACTAAAAACAGACCGTATAGAACGCCGATCAGCAAACAGCCGACGATATTAACGGCCAGCGTCGCGGTATAGAAGTGCCGCGGCCAATTAGCGTTGATCCAGTTACCGGTGGCAAAGCGTAAAAGCGTTCCGGCGATACCGCCCACAGAAACGGCAACGATCAAAGGGATCACTATTTTCTCCGCTGCCGGGGGCTGAGACGGTCAAGTTGCGCGAGGTGATTGAGCTTCTCGCCGATCTTCAGCTCCAGGCCACGCGGCACCGGCTGATAGAACGGTTGTGGCTCGAGTTCTTCCGGGAAGTAGTCTTCGCCAGCGGCGTAAGCGTCCGGTTCATCGTGGGCGTAACGGTATTCATCGCCGTAACCCAGTTGCTTCATCAGCTTGGTCGGCGCGTTGCGCAGGTGCAGCGGCACTTCCAGCGAACCGTGTTCGGCTGCACTGCGCATGGCGGCTTTGAACCCCATGTACACCGCGTTGCTCTTCGGTGCGCAGGCCAGATAGGTGATGGCCTGAGCCACCGCCAATTCGCCTTCCGGGCTGCCGAGGCGCTCTTGCACTTCCCACGCCGCCAGGCACAGGCTCAAGGCGCGCGGGTCGGCGTTGCCGATGTCTTCGCTGGCCATGCGCACCACGCGCCGGGCCAGGTACAACGGATCGCAACCGCCGTCGATCATGCGGGCAAACCAATACAACGCGCCGTCCGGGTTGGAGCCGCGCACCGACTTATGCAGCGCAGAGATCTGGTCGTAAAACGCTTCGCCGCCCTTGTCGAAACGCCGGCGGGTGTCACCGAGCAGGCTTTGCAGCAGGTCAACGCCGATCTCGCTGTTGTCTTCAGCCAGGTCCGAGGCGTTTTCCAGCAGGTTGAGCAGACGCCGGCCATCGCCATCGGCGGCCGACAGCAGCATCTGAAAACCTTCATCGCTGAGGGTCAGTTGCCGCTTGCCCAGGCCACGTTCTTCGGTCAGCGCGCGGTGCACCAGTTTGCGCAGGGCCGCTTCGTCGAGGCTTTTGAGCACGTAGACACGCGCCCGGGAGAGCAACGCGTTGTTGAGTTCGAACGAAGGGTTTTCTGTGGTTGCGCCGATGAAAATCAGCGTGCCGTCTTCGACGTATGGCAGGAACGCATCCTGCTGGGACTTGTTGAAGCGATGCACTTCATCGACGAACAGGATGGTCCGCTTGCCGTACTGCCCGGCCTGCTGCTTGGCGATTTCCACCGCCTGACGGATTTCCTTTACGCCGGCCAGTACCGCCGAAACCGTTTCGAAGTGCGCATCCGAGACTTCCGCCAGCAGCCGTGCCAGGGTGGTCTTGCCCACACCCGGCGGGCCCCAGAAAATCATCGAGTGCAGGGCACCCTGCTCCAGGGCTTCGCGCAAAGGCTTGCCGCGAGCGAGCACGTGCTCCTGACCGACGTACTCGTCCAGATTGGCCGCGCGCAAACGGGCGGCCAAAGGCTGAGCAATCGGGGCACTGCGAAACAGGTCCATCACTACTTATGAAACCTCACTGACTATCAGCCAATAACTTGTACCCCGCTGATCCCTGTGGGAGCGAGCCTGCTCGCGATGGCGGCATTACATTCAACATCAATGTTGACTGACACGACGCTATCGCGAGCAGGCTCGCTCCCACAGGTTATGCGTCTTACTCTTGAATCACGTCCGCCCCTTTAGGGATGTCGAACTTGAACTTGGACGCCGGAATCGGTTCGTTGGCTTTCACGCCGGTGAACAGGATGTTGGTGCGCTGACCGACGCTGTCGATCATCTGCATGTCATTGACCAGGCCGTTACGGAACGACAGGCGCAGGCTGTCGAACAGGGTGTCCTTGGTTTTCGGCTTCAAGGTGAAGTCGATCACGCCACCGGCTTCCTTGGCGCTGATGTCGAAGCTCTGGCTGATCTTGGACACGTCACCGGACAGCAGCAACGCCGGGGTCTGGGTCAGGCGCTGATCGAGGTTCTTGATGGTGGCCTGCTCCAGGTCCGGATCCCACAACGTCACCTTCTTGCCGTCGGAGACCATCGTTTGTTCGGCCGGCGCGTTGGTGTGCCAGTAAAACAAGCCAGGACGCTGCAAGGACATTTCCCCCGCTGTTTCCTGCAATTGGGTGCCGCTGCCGTCGAGGGTCAGCTGGGAGAAACGCGCGGTCAGGGTCTGGGATTTTTCCAGCAATTGGGTCAGACGCGCCACGTCCTTGTCATCGGCGTGGGCCGAGAGTGTGGTCAAAGCCAAAACCGGCAGCAACAGCATGCGGATAAGACGCATGGGAGTCCTCATAACATTCGTGGGGTGCGATGGCGCGTCATTACGCCACCGCGTTTCAATCAATTCAGTCGCGTACCGGGCCCGGAGCCAGGACTTCACGCGAACCGTTGGTGTTCATGGACGTCACGACCCCGGCCATTTCCATGGCTTCGATCATGCGTGCGGCGCGGTTGTAGCCGATTTTCAGCTTGCGCTGAACCGCAGAGATGGACGCTCGACGGCTTTCCAGTACGAACTGCACCGCTTCGTCGTAGAGCGCGTCGGATTCACTGTCTTCGTCGCCACCACTGCCGCCTTCAAAGCCACTACCCGGCTCTTCGACACCGGCGAGAATCTCGTCGTTGTATTCCGGTGCGCCGCGCAGTTTCCAGGCTTCGACCACCCGGTGAACTTCGTCATCGGACACAAAGGCACCGTGGACACGAATCGGCAGACTGGTGCCCGGCGGCATGTAAAGCATGTCACCGTGGCCCAGCAGTTGTTCGGCACCGCCCTGATCGATGATGGTTCGCGAGTCGATCTTGCTCGACACCTGGAACGCCATACGGGTCGGAATGTTGGCCTTGATCAGACCGGTGATCACATCAACCGACGGCCGCTGCGTCGCAAGGATCAAGTGGATACCGGCAGCACGCGCCTTCTGGGCGATACGGGCGATCAGTTCTTCCACCTTCTTGCCGACGATCATCATCATGTCGGCAAATTCGTCCACCACCACGACAATCGTCGGCAGCTTGGTCAGCAGCGGCGCTTCGTCGTGAATGCTTTCGCGCTTGTACAACGGGTCGGTCAGCGGCGTACCGGCGTCCTGGGCTTCCTTGACCTTGGCATTGAAGCCCGACAGGTTACGCACGCCCATTTTCGCCATCAGTTTGTAGCGACGCTCCATCTCCGCCACGCTCCAGCGCAGGGCGTTGGCGGCATCCTTCATGTCGGTCACGACCGGGCACAACAGGTGCGGAATGCCTTCGTAGATCGACAGCTCAAGCATTTTCGGGTCGATCATGATCAGCTTGGCGTCTTCCGGGCCGGACTTGAACAGGATCGACAGGATCATCGCGTTCACGCCCACCGATTTACCGGAACCGGTCGTACCGGCTACCAGCAAGTGAGGCATTTTCGCCAGGTCGGTGATGACCGGCTTGCCACCAATGTCGTGACCCAGGGCCAAAGTAACCGGCGACTTGAAGTTGTCGTACTCAGGGGTCGACAGCACTTCGGAGAAACGCACGATCTGCCGGTCTTCGTTAGGAATCTCGATACCGACGGTGGTCTTGCCCGGAATCACTTCCACCACACGCACGCTGGTCACGGCCAGGGAACGTGCCAGGTCTTTCGCCAGATTGGAGATGCGGCTGACCTTGACGCCGGCCGCCGGCTGGATTTCGTAACGGGTAATCACCGGGCCCGGGTGAATCGAATCCACCGAGACTTCGACGCCGAATTCCTTGAGCTTGATTTCCAGCAAGTGGCCGACGGCTGCCAGCGACTCTGGGGAATAATTGAGTTGTTTCTTCTCTGCCGGGTCGAGAATCGAGATCGGCGGCAAGGTGCCTTCGACGGCGCTGTCGACGAACAACGGCGCCTGTTTCTCTTTTTCCACGCGCTTGCTGGGCGCCGATGGTTTGGGCGGCGCTGGGGCAATCACCGGTGGCACCTGCTTCTCGCGGTCCGACATGTGTTTGCTCAGGGCCTGCTCACGTTCGATCAGACGCTCCTTGACCTTGGCCTGCTCGCGTTTGTCGGTGACGGTCGGCGCCACCACGTCATGGACGCGGTCGTCGACTTCACGCAATTGGGCGACCAGTTGTTTGCGTTCGGTACGGGCGGCCCACCAGCGGTTGGCCGCGCCCTGGAACAATTCGAACAGGTCGAGGGTGATCTTGCCGGTGAGGTCCATCACTTTGAACCACGACAGGTCGGTGAACACCGTCAGGCCGAACAGGAACAATGCAATGAACAACAGCGTACTGCCCTGGATATTCAGGGCGTTCCTGGCCAGATCACCGAGGCTTTCGCCCAAAGCGCCGCCAGCGCCGGCCGGCAGACCGGTCGCGGCGTGGAAGTGAATATGGGCCAGGGCCGCGCCCGACAGCACCAGAAACACCAGGCCGATCAGGCGCCAGGAGAACAGCCAGCCACTCCACTCCCACTGCTCGTGGCGTTGACGGAAGATTTGAAAAGCCTTGATCGCCAGCAACAGCGGGAAGATGTAGGCGAAGTAACCCAGCACCATGAACAGGATATCGGCGCTGTAGGAGCCGACCGGTCCGCCGAAGTTCTGCACATCGTCGATCTTGCTGTTATGGCTCCAGCCCGGATCGTCCTTGCCGTAGGTCAACAAGGCCATCATCAGGAACAGGCACAAGCCGCCGATGGCGATCAATGCACCTTCCTTGAGTCGGTAGTGCAATTGCTGGCGCCAGAGCGGAACGACTGTTTTTGGTGCTGCGGTGGATTTCTTCAAAACGCTTCTTTTCCTGCGCCTATGGCGCGTCCATCTGTTGAATGACTATAAAAACTGCCCAATCCAGGCAGGTAAAAAAGTTAACAGGCGCAACCGGGACTACTTTTAACACTACGCTCCGGTTTTTATAAACACGGCGCGCGGCGCTTATTTTATTACAAACACTGTAACAGGCAGGCATTGTACGGGTTTGTTCGTCCGATGCCATGCTTGAAACCCAAGGTGTAGCATAGCCAACAGCACATAACGCGCGGTTCAATTTGAGCATGCATTCTCTTTTGTGACAAAGGCTTATGAGGTGTTTTTATGAGCGAAGCGAAGCATTCCCGCCTGATCATTCTGGGTTCCGGCCCTGCCGGTTACAGCGCAGCCGTTTATGCCGCCCGCGCCAACCTCAATCCCGTTGTCATTACCGGCATACAGGCAGGTGGCCAGCTCACCACCACCGTCGAAGTCGATAACTGGCCCGGTGATGTCGAAGGCCTCACCGGACCGGTACTGATGGAACGCATGCAAAAACACGCCGAGCGCTTTCACACAGAGATCGTTTACGACCACATCCACACTGCCAAGTTGCAACAGCGCCCGTTCGAACTCATCGGCGACAGCGGCACTTACACCTGTGATGCGCTGATTATTGCCACCGGTGCCTCGGCGCAATACCTGGGGCTTCCATCGGAAGAGACTTTTGCTGGCAAAGGGGTGTCGGCCTGCGCGACGTGCGATGGTTTCTTCTACCGCAATCAGGTGGTCGCAGTCGTTGGCGGCGGCAACACGGCAGTTGAAGAGGCGCTGTACCTGTCAAACATTGCCAAGGAAGTTCACCTGATTCACCGGCGCGACAAGTTGCGATCGGAGAAGATTCTTCAGGACAAGCTCTTCGAAAAAGCCGCCAAAGGTAATATCCGCCTGCACTGGAACCAGAATCTGGATGAAGTGCTGGGTGATGCCAGCGGTGTGACCGGCGCCCGCCTGCGGGACAGCCACACTGGCGAAACCAGTGAATTGCCGCTGACCGGTGTGTTCATCGCTATTGGCCACAAACCCAACACCGACCTGTTCGAGGGCCAGTTGAAAATGCGTGACGGCTATCTGCTGGTCAAGGGTGGCAGCGAAGGCGATGCTACCAGCACCGAAATCGCAGGCGTGTTTGCCGCCGGTGACGTGGCCGATCACGTTTACCGCCAGGCCGTGACGTCTGCCGGGGCCGGCTGCATGGCCGCGCTGGACGCCGAGAAGTATCTCGACGACATTCCAGTCGTTTGACGGCACACTTTACGGCGGGCCCATCAGCCCGCCACTGCCCTCCCCTTCTGCAAGCCCGGATGCCATGCTGACTTGGTTACAACGCAATACCCTGACCTTCCCGCCCCTGGAAAAAGCCATGCGCGATCCCAACGGGCTGTTGGCCGCGGGCGGGGATCTGTCCGCCGATCGTCTGATTCAGGCCTATCGCCACGGCTGTTTTCCGTGGTTCTCGGAAGGCCAGCCGATTCTCTGGTGGTCGCCGGATCCGCGCACCGTACTGTTTCCCGACGAACTGCATGTCTCGCGCAGCCTGAACAAACTGCTGCGCCAGCAACGCTATCAAGTGACCTTTGATCAGGATTTTGCCGCGGTCATCCGCGCTTGCGCCGCGCCTCGGGATTACGCCGACGGCACCTGGATCACAGAAGCCATGCAGAACGCCTACCTCGAGCTGCACAGGCGTGGCTACGCGCATTCGGTGGAAGTCTGGGACCAGGGCGAATTGGTCGGCGGGCTCTATGGCCTGGCAATGGGGCAGCTGTTTTTCGGCGAATCCATGTTCAGCCGCGCCGACAACGCCTCGAAATATGGCTTTGCCGCACTGGTCCGACATCTGAAAGACTCAGGCTTTGTGCTGATCGACTGCCAGATGCCTACCGACCATCTGCACAGCCTCGGCGCCCGAGCGATTCCTCGCAGCGAGTTTGCCGACTACCTTGCGCAGCATCTGGATCAACCCAGCCGTGCAACCTGGGTTTGCTGAGCGACTTTTGCGCGCGTGGCTTACACTTAATTCAAAAGCTATCCCGAGGGTTGATCATGACCGAGTTGGCGCGCTTGAAGTTCTATGCCACTCAGCCCCACTCTTGCAGTTATCTGCCCGAGGAACAGGCCACAACCCTGTTTCTCGACCCTAGTCAGCCCATGGATGTGCATGTCTACGCAGACCTGTCTGAAATGGGTTTCCGTCGCAGCGGCGATCATCTTTACCGGCCCCATTGCCAGAATTGCAACGCGTGCGTGCCGGCGCGCATCCCGGTGCCGCAATTTTCGCCCAACCGCCAGCAGAAACGCATCTTCAAGCGCAATGCCGACTTGCAGATACGTCCCGCCAGGCCAGGGTTCAGCGAAGAGTATTTCGACCTTTATCAGCGCTATATCGAACAGCGTCACGCCGATGGCGATATGTACCCGCCGAGTCGCGATCAGTTTGCGACGTTCCTGGTACGTGACTTGCCGTTTTCCCGGTTCTACGAATTTCGCCTCGAAGGACGATTGGTGGCAGTGGCCGTCACCGACTTACTGCCGAACGGTCTGTCGGCGGTTTATACCTTCTACGAGCCCGCTGAAGAACGCCGCAGCCTGGGGCGCTATGCGATTCTCTGGCAAATCACCGAGGCTCAGCGTCTGGGGCTGGAAGCCGTCTATCTGGGCTATTGGATCAAAAACTGCAAAAAGATGAGCTACAAGACTCAATATCGCCCTATCGAACTGCTGATTAATCAGCGCTGGGTCATCCTGAACTAAAGCAAGCCGTAAACCCCTTGGCTTAAACCCCATTTTTCGGGCACAATGCACGCCGCTTTTGCCTGGCGCAGTTGCACCGGGCCATTCATTGGACACCGAGGGCTTTACTGCATGTCGAAAGAAGACAGCTTCGAAATGGAAGGCACTGTCGTCGACACCCTGCCCAACACCATGTTTCGTGTGGAGTTGGAAAATGGGCACGTCGTAACCGCGCATATCTCCGGCAAGATGCGCAAGAACTACATTCGTATTCTTACCGGCGACAAAGTGCGCGTCGAGCTGACGCCCTATGACTTGAGCAAAGGGCGCATCACTTACCGCGCTCGCTAATCAAGTCAATACAAAACGCCCGGTTTATGCCGGGCGTTTTTGTGTGTCCGGGGTTTAACAGCTGCCGTCGGAAACCCACAGGGGATCGGTGTAGATCCGGTGGACAGCAAAAAGGCGCCTTTCGGCGCCTTTTGCTTTCTTGCGATAACTGTCAGGCCATTTCAGCCGTGGTCTCGAAGTCGAAGGTCAGCTCGCCGTCCTTGAGATCGATGTGAACCACACCACCATGGTCGGCCAGTTCGCCAAAGAGAATCTCTTCCGCCAGCGGACGCTTGATCTTGTCCTGGATCAAACGCGCCATCGGCCGAGCCCCCATTGCCGAGTCGTAGCCGCCGGCTGCCAGCCAACTGCGCGCCGCGTCCGTCACTTCCAGCTGCACGCGCTTGTCTTCCAGCTGCGCCTGAAGCTCGGTAAGGAACTTGTCCACCACGCTTTTGATGACCTCATGGCTGAGGCGACCAAACTGGATAATGGTGTCCAGACGGTTGCGGAACTCTGGCGTGAAGCTCTTCTTGATCACTTCCATCGCATCGGACGAGTGGTCCTGATGGGTGAAACCGATCGAAGCGCGAGCTGCCGTTTCGGCACCGGCGTTGGTCGTCATGATGACGATCACGTTACGGAAATCCGCCTTGCGCCCGTTGTTATCGGTCAGCGTACCGTGGTCCATCACCTGCAGCAGCAGGTTGAAGACTTCCGGATGCGCCTTCTCGATTTCATCGAGCAACAGTACGCAGTGAGGCTGCTTGGTGATGGCTTCGGTCAGCAGACCGCCCTGGTCGAACCCAACATAACCTGGAGGCGCACCGATCAAACGCGATACGGTGTGGCGCTCCATGTACTCGGACATGTCGAAACGAACCAGTTCTATGCCCAACGCCTTGGCCAGCTGACGCGCCGCTTCGGTTTTACCGACACCGGTAGGCCCTGCGAACAGGAACGAACCGACTGGCTTGTCGGGCGACTTGAGGCCGGCACGGGACAGTTTGATAGCGGTCGACAGCGAGTCGATCGCGGCATCCTGACCAAACACCGTCAGCTTCAGGTCACGCTCAAGGTTACGCAACAGCTCTCTGTCGGAGCTGTTGACGTGCTTAGGCGGAATCCGCGCGATTTTCGCAACGATGTCCTCGACCTGAGGTACTTCGATACGTTTTACACGCTTCTCGATCGGTTGCAGACGCTGATAGGCACCCGCCTCGTCGATGACGTCGATGGCCTTGTCCGGCATGTGCCGGTCATTGATGTAGCGTGAGGCCAGCTCAGCCGCCGCACGCAGGGCTTCATCGCTGTATTCAATGCCGTGGTGCGCTTCGAAACGCCCTTTCAGGCCGCGCAGGATGCTGATGGTGTCTTCTACCGAAGGTTCCGACACATCGACCTTCTGGAAGCGTCGTGCCAAGGCACGGTCCTTCTCGAAGATCCCGCGAAATTCCTGGAACGTGGTCGAACCGATGCAACGGATATCACCCGACGACAGCAGCGGCTTGAGCAGGTTCGAGGCATCCATGACGCCACCGGACGCGGCACCCGCACCAATGATGGTGTGGATTTCGTCGATGAACAGGATCGCTTGCGGACGTTTTTTCAGCTCATTGAGCAGCGCCTTGAAGCGCTTCTCGAAATCGCCGCGGTATTTGGTCCCGGCCAGCAAGGCCCCCAGATCGAGGGAATACACCACGCTGTTAGCCAGCAGGTCCGGCACCTGGTTGTCGACAATGCGTTTGGCCAGGCCTTCGGCAATCGCGGTTTTACCCACGCCCGCCTCGCCCACCAGCAACGGATTGTTTTTGCGACGACGCGCCAGGATCTGCGCAACGCGCTCGACTTCCAGCTCACGGCCTACCAATGGATCAATACGACCCTGGCGCGCGAGCTCGTTGAGGTTGCTGGCATAAGCATCCAGAGGATTGCCTGAAGATGAAGACTCACCGCCCTCCTCGTCCTGCATATCTTGCTCACCTTCAGAGTGATCGCCATGCCCCGGCACTTTGGAAATGCCGTGTGCGATGTAGTTGACGACATCGATGCGCGCAACGCTCTGCTGTTTCAGCAGGAACACTGCCTGACTCTCTTGCTCACTGAAGATCGCGACCAGTACGTTGGCGCCAGTCACTTCGCGTTTGCCCGAGCTCTGTACATGAAAGACAGCACGTTGCAGAACACGCTGGAAGCCCAGGGTTGGCTGGGTTTCACGATCCTCGTCATGCACTGGGATCAATGGTGTGGTGGAGTCGATGAACTCCTGCAGATCGTGCTTGAGTTTGTCGAGGTTTGCGCCGCAGGCACGCAAAACGGTGGCGGCAGCCTCATTGTCCAATAGGGCCAGCAGGAGGTGTTCGACGGTCATGAATTCATGACGCTTCGAACGTGCCTCCTTGAAGGCAAGATTGAGGGTGACTTCGAGCTCGCGGTTTAACATAGCTTCACCTCATACCCAAGTGGTCGGCGATTAACCGTCCTTCTCGATTTCACAGAGTAGCGGATGCTGGCTTTCCCTGGCGTACTGGTTGACCTGCATGGCCTTAGTCTCGGCGATGTCGCGGGTAAACACTCCACATACTGCCCGTCCTTCTGTGTGGACGGCCAGCATGACCTTGGTCGCCAGCTCGCGATTCAGGTTAAAAAACACCTCGAGCACTTCGACGACGAAATCCATCGGTGTGTAGTCATCATTGAACAAAACCACCTTGTACATCGGCGGCGCCTGTAAAGCAGGCTTTGCCTCCTGAACAGCAATGCCTGCGGAATCGTCGTCGTGTGAATCAGGGTGATCCTGATTGAATGTTAGTCGAATCTGGCTGATTGCATGCATGGAAAGAAAGGTTCGTCAGTTGTGCAAATACAGTGGTGGGGGCGGCTATGGGCGATTTCAACTCCGACTGCCCGGTCACCTTGACTATCGGGAAAACGGTGTTACAACCAATAGAGCCCACAGTGGGTAAAAAAGGTCCGCGGAGTCAATCTTATTTCCAGGAAATGACTGCGGATGTACTGGATGATACTCCAGTGATGGAGTCTGTTGCAGAGGGATATGGGTATGTCAGGCGTCAAGGTCAGCGGCAAGGTCAAATGGTTCAACAATGCCAAGGGATTTGGCTTCATCAATACCGAAGCCAAAGAAGGTTTCGACGAGGATGGCCACCAGATTGATTTTTTTGCTCATTATTCGGCCATTGAAATGGACGGTTATAAGACGCTCAAGGCTGGGCAGGTGATAAGTTTTGAAATTGAGCAGGCCCCAAAAGGCCTGCACGCCAAAAATATCAGCGCCCCCAAAGAGACGCAACCCGTCACTGCGCCCACCGACCAGCAGACTGTTAAGGCATAAGTTCGAACCCGTCATCCAGTCATAAAAAAACCGCCCAAAGGCGGTTTTTTTGTGCCGACTCGCTTACATATGCGAAATCAGCGCATCACCGAACGCGGACGAAGACAGCAGTTTCGCGCCTTCCATCAGACGTTCGAAGTCATAGGTCACGGTCTTGGCGGAAATCGCGCCGTTGGTGCCCTTGATGATCAGATCGGCAGCTTCGGTCCAGCCCATGTGGCGCAGCATCATCTCAGCGGACAGGATCAGGGAGCCCGGGTTGACCTGGTCCTTGCCAGCGTACTTCGGCGCAGTACCGTGGGTCGCTTCGAACATCGCAATGGTGTCAGACAGGTTGGCACCCGGTGCGATACCGATACCGCCCACTTCTGCCGCCAGAGCGTCGGAGAGGTAGTCGCCGTTCAGGTTCAGGGTCGCGATCACATCGTATTCGGCCGGGCGCAGCAGGATCTGCTGGAGCATGGCGTCGGCGATGGCGTCTTTGACGATGACGTTCTTGCCGGTTTTCGGGTTTTTGAACTGCATCCACGGACCGCCATCGAGCAGGGTCGCGCCGAACTCTTCAGCCGCCACTTCGTAGGCCCATTCCTTGAAGGCACCTTCGGTGAACTTCATGATGTTGCCTTTGTGCACGATGGTCAGCGAGTCACGGTCGTTGTCGACCACATACTGCAGCGCTTTTCGCGCCAGACGCTTGGTGCCTTGCAGCGAAACCGGCTTGATGCCGATACCGCAGTTTTCGTCGAAACGGATCTTGGTGACGCCCATTTCATCTTTAAGGAACTTGATGACCTTGGTCGCTTCCGGCGAACCGGCTTTCCACTCGATACCGGCGTAGATGTCTTCCGAGTTCTCACGGAAGATCGTCATGTCGACGTCGCCTGGCTTCTTGACCGGGCTAGGCACGCCTTCGAACCAGCGCACAGGGCGCAGGCAAACATAAAGGTCGAGTTGCTGACGCAGGGCCACGTTCAGGGAACGGATGCCGCCACCGACCGGCGTGGTCAGAGGGC
Source organism: Pseudomonas sp. PMCC200344 (assembly GCF_030053095.1). Taxonomy (NCBI): domain Bacteria; kingdom Pseudomonadati; phylum Pseudomonadota; class Gammaproteobacteria; order Pseudomonadales; family Pseudomonadaceae; genus Pseudomonas; species Pseudomonas sp. PMCC200344. The sequence continues at coordinate 4,020,699 of NZ_CP125618.1, forward strand.
CCTTGATGGAAACCACGTAATCCTTGACCGCGTCCAGGGTTTCCTGGGGTAGCCAGGTGTCCTGATCGTAAACCTGAGTCGCTTTTTCCCCGGCGTAGACTTCCATCCAGGAAATTTTGCGCTCGCCGCCGTAAGCCTTGTTAACAGCAGCATCGACAACCTTGATCATGACCGGGCTGATATCAACGCCAATACCATCACCTTCGATGAAGGGGATGATCGGGTTGTTAGGAACATTGAGAGAATGGTCCGCGTTGACGGTGATTTTGTCGCCGACTGCTGGAACCTGAATCTTCTTGTATCCCATGCTGAACTCCATTGTTTGGATTGAACATCTGGCTTCGTTCGAGCGTACCCCAGTTAAATCGGCACGCAAACCCTCTGTTCTATCCATCTACCGCAAAGCTGCACAGTTCGCGGTGTACAAGCCTGAAAGCAAAGGGAAAAGCGCCAAACTCAAGCACGGTGCAAGACTCTACGCCCCCCTCGCCCCTGCGACCTTTAGACCAATGGACGAAAATCGTTGCGCATGAACCATCGGCAGATTGCCAGCTACCTATGTATAATGCCGCCCGCTGACCACAGAGTCACGATGGCCGACCTCTCTATTACGAGGCTTGGGGCCTGAAAAAGCCGGGCTGTTACCGCAGCCCACACGCTTGACGCTCGACTGATGCACCCAACATCACCGCGAAGAAATCTCGACATTCGGCTCATGGATGACTTTGAACGAACGCGCTTACCCGGCGCCCTCGAGTTTTTCTGCGCACGCTTTAGCAAAGAAGAGAGAGTTAATCCGAATATGCCCACCCGCTCGAAGATCATCTATACCTTCACCGACGAAGCTCCCGCCCTCGCCACCTATTCACTGTTGCCTATCGTAGAGGCCTTCACCGCCTCCGCTGATATCGCCGTGGAAACCCGCGATATCTCTCTTGCAGGGCGCATCCTGGCCAGCTTCCCCGAGCAACTGGGTGACAAAGCCGTAGCCGACCACCTCGCCGAACTGGGCGACCTGGCCGTTACGCCTGAAGCCAACATCATCAAGTTGCCGAACATCAGCGCGTCGGTTCCGCAACTGCAAGCCGCGATCAAGGAACTGCAAGCCCAAGGCTTCGCACTGCCTGACTACCCGGAAACCGTGACCAGCGAAGCCGACAAGCTCGCCAAGTCGCGTTACGACAAGATCAAGGGCAGCGCCGTGAACCCGGTTCTGCGCGAAGGCAACTCCGATCGTCGTGCACCGCTGTCGGTCAAGAACTACGCGCGCAAGCACCCGCACAAAATGGGCGCTTGGGCTACGGACTCCAAGTCCCACGTCGCACACATGAGCACCGGCGATTTCTACGGCAGCGAAAAAGCCGCCCTGATCGACGCCGCTGACGCCGTCAAAATCGAACTGATCGCTCAAGACGGCACCACCACCGTCCTGAAAGAAAAAACCACCGTACAAGCCGGTGAGATCCTCGATTGCGCGGTCATGAGCAAAAACGCTCTGCGCAGCTTCATTGCTGCCGAGATCGAAGACGCTAAAGCCAAAGGCGTGCTGCTGTCGGTTCACCTCAAAGCCACCATGATGAAGGTCTCCGACCCGATCATGTTCGGCCAGATCGTTGCCGAGTTCTATAAAGACGCACTGGCCAAGCACGCTGACGTGCTGGCGCAGATCGGCTTCAACCTGAACAACGGCATCGGCGACCTGTACGCTCGCATCAAAGCCCTGCCGGCCGAGCAACAAGCGCAGATCGAAGCGGATATCCAGGCGGTCTACGCCGCTCGTCCGTCGTTGGCCATGGTCAACTCCGACAAAGGCATCACTAACCTGCACGTGCCGAGCGACGTTATCGTCGACGCCTCGATGCCAGCGATGATCCGTGACTCCGGCAAAATGTGGGGCACTGACGGTCAGTTGCACGACACCAAGGCTGTGATCCCGGATCGCTGCTACGCCACCATCTACCAGGCGGTAATCGAAGACTGCAAGCTGCACGGCGCCTTCGACCCAACCACCATGGGCAGCGTGCCAAACGTTGGCCTGATGGCGAAAAAAGCCGAAGAGTACGGCTCCCACGACAAGACTTTCCAGATCAAGGCCAACGGCGTAGTTCGGGTTTCCGATGGCGCTGGTCGCACCCTGCTGGAGCAGTCGGTTGAAGCCGGCGATATCTTCCGCATGTGCCAGACCAAAGACGCGCCGATCCAGGACTGGGTCAAACTGGCCGTCAACCGTGCTCGCGCAAGTGCAACTCCAGCGATCTTCTGGCTGGACCCAATGCGTGCCCACGACGGTGTAGTGATCGAGAAAGTTCAGGCTTACCTGAAGGATCACGACACCGCAGGGTTGGACATCCGCATCATGTCGCCAGTCGACGCGATGGCCTTCACTCTGGGTCGTACCCGCGAAGGCAAGGACACCATCTCGGTGACCGGCAACGTACTGCGCGACTACCTGACCGACCTGTTCCCGATCATGGAACTGGGCACCAGCGCCAAGATGCTGTCGATTGTTCCGCTGATGAACGGCGGTGGTCTGTTCGAAACCGGCGCCGGCGGTTCGGCACCGAAGCACGTTCAGCAACTGCTGGAAGAGAACTTCCTGCGTTGGGATTCCCTGGGCGAGTTCCTGGCCCTGGCCGCGTCCCTGGAGCACCTGGGTGTGACGTACAACAACCCTAAGGCGCTGGTTCTGGCCAAGACCCTGGATCAGGCCACCGGCCAGTTCCTGGACAACAACAAGTCGCCATCGCGCAAAGTCGGCAATATCGACAACCGCGGCAGCCACTTCTACCTGGCGCTGTACTGGGCTCAAGCCCTGGCCGCCCAGACCGAAGACACTGCACTGCAAGCGCAGTTTGGCCAACTGGCCAAGACCCTGACCGAGAACGAAGCAACCATCGTTGCCGAGCTCAACGCCGTTCAGGGCAAGCCAGTGGACATCGGCGGTTACTACCACGCCAATGCCGAGCTGATCAGCAAGGCCATGCGCCCAAGCAACACCTTCAACGCCGCGATCGCTGCGTTGGTTTAAGGTTGTAAGGATGCAAAGAAGCCCCGGCCCTGCGCCGGGGTTTCTGTTTGTAGCGTTTACACATTTTTACCTGTGGAAACCGGATCAAATGTGGGAGTGAGCCTGCTCGCGAATGCGGTTTATCATTCAAAATCAATATTGACTGGCCCACCGCTTTCGCGAGCAGGCTCGCTCCCACATTGATCTTTGTTCCAACATAAAAAATTGAGGAAGTCTCATGGATTGGCTACCCCACATCACCGTCGCGACCATCGTCGAAGACAACGGCCGCTTCCTGATGGTCGAAGAATCCAAGGGCGGACGAACGGTGCTCAACCAGCCCGCCGGCCATCTGGACCCGGACGAAACCCTGATCGAGGCCGCCGTACGCGAAACCCTCGAAGAAACCGGCTGGGATGTCGAGCCGACCGGCGTGGTAGGCATTTACCTCTACACCGCCCCGAGCAATGGCGTGACTTATCAGCGGGTCTGCTTCACCGCAAAACCGCTCAAACATCACCCCGACTATCAGTTGGACGACGGCATCGTCGGCGCAAAATGGCTGACGCGTGACGAACTGCTGGCACAGCGCGCAAACTGGCGCAGTGAGCTGATCATCCGTTGTATTGATGATTATCTGGACGGCAAACTCTTCGGCCTCGAACTGATCCGCCCTTCTCTTTAGCCTTGCGGGCTTCGGCCTGTTAGAATCGCGTCCTTTTTCAAGACACTCATTGAATCCCTATGCGTGATCCAGCCCCTTCTGACACACAAAAGAAGCGCGTCATTGTCGGCATGTCCGGCGGCGTGGACTCTTCCGTTTCCGCTCTCTTGCTGATCGAGCAGGGTTATGAGGTGGAAGGCCTGTTCATGAAGAACTGGGAAGAAGACGATGGAACGGAATACTGCACCGCCATGGATGACCTGGCGGACGCCCAGGCCGTGTGCGACAAGATTGGCATCAAGCTGCACACCGCCAACTTCGCCGCCGAGTACTGGGACAACGTGTTCGAGCACTTCCTGGCCGAATACAAGGCCGGTCGCACGCCAAACCCGGACATCCTCTGCAACCGCGAGATCAAGTTCAAGGCGTTCCTCGACTACGCCATGATGCTCGGCGCCGACCTGATCGCCACCGGTCACTACGTGCGCCGCCGCGACATCGATGGCCGTACCGAACTGCTCAAGGGCCTGGACCCGAACAAGGACCAGAGTTACTTCCTGCACGCCGTCGGCGGTGAACAGATCGCCAAGACCCTGTTCCCGGTCGGCGAGCTGGAAAAACCCGAAGTCCGCGCGATTGCCGAGAAACACGAACTCGCCACCGCAAAGAAAAAGGATTCCACCGGGATCTGCTTTATCGGCGAGCGCCGCTTCAGCGACTTCCTCAAGCAGTACCTGCCGGCCCAGCCAGGCGAGATCAAGACCACCGAAGGCGAAGTCATCGGCCGTCACCACGGCTTGATGTATCACACCATTGGCCAGCGTCAGGGCCTGGGCATCGGCGGCTTGAAAGATGCTAGTGACGAGCCGTGGTACGTGCTGATCAAGGACCTGGAACACAACGAGCTGATCGTTGGCCAGGGCAATGACCACCCGTATCTGTTCTCCCGCGCCCTGCTCGCTTCTGACATCTATTGGGTCAACCCGATCGATCTGAGCGAACCGCGCCGGTTGACCGCTAAAGTCCGCTATCGCCAAAGCGACCAGCCTTGCACGCTGGAAAAGACCGCCACTGGCTACCGCGCCACCTTCGATGACCCGCAACGCGCGGTCACCCCGGGCCAGTCCGTGGTGTTCTACGACGGTGAGATCTGCCTCGGCGGCGGCGTGATCGAAGTGGCCGAGCCATGGAGCAGCAAGGCATGAACCCCACTCAGGAGCAACTGACGGCACTGGGCGGCGTATTCCTCGCCGCCGTGCTGGTCGACAAGATCGCCAAGACCGGCCAGACAACCGAAGCAGGCCTGACCTGCATGCTCGGCAGTCTGCTGATTCGCGACCCCAAGAACACACTTGAGGTCTACGGCGGCGACGACATCAATCTGCGTGAAGGCTATCGCGCGTTGATCGGCGCCCTTGAGCGCGACCCAAGCACCCTGCAGCGCGAACCGCTGCGCTATGCGCTGGCAATGCTCGGGCTGGAGCGTCAACTGTCCAAGCGCGACGACATGCTGGACGAGATCGGCAAGCGTCTGCCGCAGATTCAATCCCAGGTCGAGCATTTCGGCCCGGCCCACGAAAACGTGATCGCAGCCTGCGGTGCGTTGTATCAGGACACCTTGAGCACCCTGCGCCAGCGGATTCAGGTCCACGGCGACATGCGCAACCTGCAGCAACCGAGCAACGCTTCGAAAATCCGCGCCCTGTTGCTGGCCGGAATTCGTTCGGCGCGCCTGTGGCGGCAGTTGGGCGGTCACCGCTGGCAGCTGGTGATCAGCCGTCGCAAGTTGCTGAAAGAGCTTTACCCGCTGATGCGCAGTAGCTGAACCGCGCCCGCAAGACCATTTGTAATTTGTAACGCGTAAGACGCTGGTCAGTTGGCAACGGACCGGCGGATTTTTTCATGTATGATACGCGCCCCATTTCGTTGCCCGACTGTCCGAGAACACCCCATGCAGCTTTCTTCGCTCACTGCGGTTTCCCCTGTTGACGGCCGCTACGCCGGCAAAACCCAGGCCCTGCGCCCAATTTTCAGCGAATACGGCCTGATCCGTGCTCGCGTTCTGGTTGAAGTGCGCTGGCTCCAGCGCCTGGCCGCTCACCCTGGTATCAGCGAAGTGCCGGCCTTCTCCGCCGAAGCCAACGCTGTGCTAAACACCCTGGCGGAAAACTTCGCTCTGGAGCACGCCGAGCGTGTCAAAGAGATCGAGCGCACCACCAACCACGACGTCAAAGCCATCGAATACCTGCTCAAAGAGCAAGCGGCCAAGCTGCCAGAACTGGCCAAGGTCAGCGAATTCATCCACTTCGCCTGCACCAGCGAGGACATCAACAACCTGTCCCACGCCCTGATGCTGCGCGAAGGCCGTGATGACGTGATGCTGCCGCTGATGCGCCAAACCGCCGAAGCCATCCGCGAACTGGCCATCCGTTTCGCTGACGTGCCGATGCTATCGCGCACCCACGGTCAACCGGCTTCGCCGACCACCCTGGGCAAAGAGCTGGCGAACGTGGTGTACCGTCTGGAGCGTCAAATCGCTCAAGTCGCTGCCGTTCCGCTGCTGGGCAAGATCAACGGCGCTGTGGGCAACTACAACGCTCACCTGTCGGCCTACCCTGAGATCGATTGGGAAGAGAACGCCCGCGCCTTCATCGAAGACGAGCTGGGCCTGGGCTTCAACCCGTACACCACGCAGATCGAACCGCACGACTACATCGCCGAGCTGTTCGACGCGATCGCGCGCTTCAACACCATCCTGATCGACTTCGACCGCGACATCTGGGGCTACATCTCCCTGGGCTATTTCAAGCAGCGCACCATCGCTGGCGAAATTGGTTCGTCGACCATGCCGCACAAGGTCAACCCGATCGACTTCGAGAACTCCGAAGGCAACCTGGGCATCGCCAACGCACTGTTCCAGCACCTGGCGAGCAAGCTGCCGATTTCCCGCTGGCAGCGCGACCTGACCGACTCCACCGTATTGCGCAACCTCGGTGTCGGCTTCGCCCACAGCGTGATCGCGTACGAAGCCAGCCTCAAAGGCATCAGCAAACTGGAGCTCAACGCTCAGAAAATTGCTGCTGACCTGGACGCGTGCTGGGAAGTATTGGCCGAGCCAATCCAGACCGTGATGCGTCGCTACAACATCGAAAACCCGTACGAAAAACTGAAAGAGTTGACCCGTGGCAAGGGCATCAGCCCTGAAGCACTGCAAACTTTCATCGACGGTCTGGACATGCCAGCCGCCGCCAAGGCCGAGCTGAAACTGCTCACCCCGGCGAACTACATCGGTAACGCTGTAGAGCAAGCCAAACGCATCTGATCGACCGCTTTACCCTTTTGAGACGCCCGGCAGCGCCGGGCGTTTTTATTCCCGTCTGAAAAGTGCATTTTTTCAATAGGTTACACATGAATCCTGATATTCCTCTTCAACTTCTGGGCGGCATCACGGCGCGCGAATTCCTGCGCGACTACTGGCAGAAAAAACCCCTGCTGATCCGTCAGGCGATTCCTGAATTCGAAAGCCCGATCGACGCCGACGAACTGGCCGGCCTGGCGCTGGAAGAAGAAGTCGAATCGCGCCTGGTGATCGAGCACGGCGAGCGTCCTTGGGAAATGCGTCGCGGCCCGTTCGCCGAAGACGAATTCAGCAAGTTGCCGGAAACCGAGTGGACCCTGCTGGTGCAAGCGGTCGACCAATTCGTGCCGGAAGTCAGCGAACTGCTGGAGAACTTCCGTTTCCTGCCGAGCTGGCGCGTCGACGACGTGATGATCAGCTTCGCCGCCCCGGGTGGCAGCGTCGGTCCGCATTTCGATAACTACGATGTGTTCCTGCTGCAAGGTCACGGCAAGCGTAACTGGAAGATCGGCCAGATGTGCGACTCCGAGAGCAAGCTGCTGCCACACGCGGACCTGCGCATCCTCGCCGACTTCGAAGCCACCGATGAGTGGGTCCTGGAACCGGGCGACATGCTCTACCTGCCGCCGCGCCTGGCCCATTGCGGCGTTGCGGTGGATGACTGCATGACCTACTCGGTCGGCTTCCGCGCCCCGAGCGCCTCTGAAGTGCTGACTCACTTCACCGACTTCCTCAGCCAGTTCCTGACTGACGAAGAGCGCTACACCGACGCCGACGCCCTGCCGGCGGTCGATCCACACCAGATTCAGCACGACGCCCTTGATCGCTTGAAGGCTTTGCTGGCCGAGCACATGAGCGACGAGCGCCTGCTGCTGACCTGGTTCGGCCAATACATGACCGAACCGCGCTACCCGGAACTGGTGGTCGGCCCGGAAGAAGTCGAAGAAGAAGACTTTCTCGCGAGCCTGGAACAAGGCGCTGTGCTGATCCGCAACCCGAGCGCGCGCATGGCCTGGTCCGAAGTCGATGACGACCTGCTGCTGTTCGCCAGCGGTCAGAGCCGTTACCTGCCGGGCAAACTGCGCGAGTTGCTGAAATTGATCTGCGCCGCCGACGCCCTGCACACCGACAACCTTGGCCAGTGGCTGAACGACGAAGACGGTCGCGGCCTGCTGTGTGAACTGGTCAAGCAAGGCAGCCTGGGGTTTGCTGATGAATAAAATTCACGTACGTGTCGCAGACTGGCAGAAGGACAACGCCGAGATCCGGCGCATTCGTGAGACGGTGTTCATCGCCGAGCAATCCGTTCCGCCTGAACTGGAATGGGATGCTGATGACGCAACGGCGGTGCATTTTCTGGCCTTCGAAGGCGACTTTCCGATTGGCACCGCCCGCCTGCTGCCCGATGGCCACGTCGGCCGGGTATCGGTACTGAAAGACTGGCGCGGATTGAAAGTCGGCGATGCGCTGATGCAAGCGGTGATCGGTGAAGCCGAGAAGCGCGGGCTCAAGCAGCAGATGTTGAGCGCACAGGTACAGGCCACGGCGTTCTATGAGCGCCTGGGCTTCAGCCTGGTCAGTGAGGAATTCCTGGAAGCAGGCATTCCGCATGTGGACATGGTGCGGCACTCCGCTTGAGACTTTGTGGTGAGGGGGCAAGCCCCCTCACCACAGGGAACACCACAAAACGCCCCGCCATCTTCGGATGCCGGGGCGTTTTGCTGTCTACGATTCAACTTGCCCCACGCCAGGCCGACAAACTGGCAATATCAACACTTCAAGATGTCGGAGATAACGGATATGTCCCTACGCACCCTGCTCACCACGCTGCTGCTGACCTGCAGTTTTTCGGTCATGGCCGCCACCGAGATCGTGCCACTGAACTACCGCACCAGTGCCGACATGCTGCCGATGGCCCAGGATTTCATCGGTAAGGATGGCCAGGTCAGTGCTTACGGCAACCAACTGATCGTTAATGCCGATCAGCGCAAGATCGACGAACTTAAAGCCTTGATCACGCAACTCGATGTGGCCGCCAAACGTCTGCTGATCACTGTCGACACCAACGAAAACAACTTCCAGGGCGATCAGGGTTACTCGGTAAACGGCGCGAAACCGAGTCAGACCCGCATCATCAATCGCAGCACCGACAGCCGTGACGGCGGGATTCAGCAGGTCCAGGCCAGCGAAGGGGCGCCGGCACTGATCCAGGTCGGCCAGAGCGTTCCGCTCACCAGCACTCAGACTGATTCCTACGGCGATCTGCGAAGCCAGACCGAATACCGCAACGTCACCCAGGGTTTCTACGTCACCGCCAGCGTCACCGGCGACATCGTTCACCTGGCGATCAGCACCAATCGTGACCGCATGAGCCAGGAACGTCCCGATGTAGTGAATGTACAAAGTACCGACACAACTGTCACGGGACGACTGGGTGAATGGATCACCCTGGCCGGCGTGAACCGCCAGACTCAGGCCGACAAACAGGGCCAGACCCGCAGCTACTCGACTCAGGGCCGTGATGACATGACCCTGCGGGTGAAAGTCGATACTTTGGACTAAACCACCGAAAACTGACTGATTAGTCGTATTAGACCAAAGATGTAGTGCCATAAAAAAAGCACTACAAAACGTTTGACGATACAAAAAAGCGAAGGCATGATGGCCTCGCTCCCGCTAATCAGGGGCCCTGGCAAGGGCCTTCGAGGCGCCGTTCGCACCTACCCCGCGAGCCGCTTCGTGTCTGTACCGCCCACAAGGTGTGTTTGACGAGGTTGCCGACTGGAACGAAGTTGTCCCGAGGGACGGAAGCGTAATTAGGTAACCCGGCTCCACACTGAAGTTCGTACCAAGGCCCACGACGCCCGAATGCGCTCGCCAGTTCGCCCTTACCTGCTCACTTCCCCTCGAGCCTATCGTTCATCCCGTCGCCATCCCCGCCGAATCCGACTTGACCAACTAAGCTTCTGGTCAGCGAGCGCATGAATTTTCCACCGCAGAACAACTTTCCGTAAAAGACGCGACGAGGTTTATCTCCATGGCACTGACACGCGAACAGCAAATTGCAGCCCTCGAAAAAGATTGGGCTGAAAACCCACGCTGGAAAGGCGTGACACGCGCTTACTCCGCTGCTGACGTCGTCCGCCTGCGTGGCTCGGTTCAACCTGAGCACACCTTTGCAAAATTGGGCGCCGAGAAGCTTTGGAACCTGGTAACCCAGGGCGCCAAGCCGTCCTTCCGTCCTGAGAAAGATTTCGTCAACTGCATGGGCGCCCTGACCGGCGGCCAGGCTGTGCAACAAGTTAAAGCCGGTATCCAGGCGATCTACCTGTCGGGCTGGCAAGTCGCTGCGGACAACAACTCCGCCGAATCGATGTACCCGGACCAGTCGCTGTACCCGGTGGATTCGGTTCCAACCGTGGTCAAGCGCATCAACAACTCGTTCCGTCGTGCTGACCAGATCCAGTGGAAAGCCGGCAAAGGCCCGGGCGATGTAGGCTACATCGACTACTTCGCTCCGATCGTGGCTGATGCTGAAGCCGGTTTCGGCGGCGTACTGAACGCTTACGAATTGATGAAGAGCATGATCGAAGCAGGCGCCGCCGGCGTTCACTTCGAAGACCAACTGGCTTCCGTGAAAAAATGCGGCCACATGGGCGGCAAGGTACTGGTTCCTACCCAGGAAGCTGTACAGAAGCTGACCGCTGCTCGCCTGGCGGCTGACGTTGCCGGTACTCCGACCATCATTCTGGCCCGTACCGACGCTAACGCGGCTGACCTGCTGACTTCCGATTGCGACCCGTACGACAAAGAGTTCGTGACTGGCGAACGTACTCAGGAAGGTTTCTACAAAGTGCGCGCTGGTCTTGACCAGGCGATCTCCCGCGGCCTGGCCTACGCGCCGTACGCCGATCTGATCTGGTGCGAAACCGCCAAGCCGGATTTGGACGAGGCTCGTCGCTTCGCTGAAGCGATCAAAAAGGAATACCCGGACCAACTGCTGTCGTACAACTGCTCGCCTTCCTTCAACTGGAAGAAAAACCTGGACGACGCGACCATCGCCAAGTTCCAGCGCGAACTGTCCGCCATGGGCTACAAGCATCAGTTCATCACCCTGGCCGGCATTCACAACATGTGGCACAGCATGTTCAACCTGGCGCACGACTACGCCCGTAACGACATGACTGCCTACGTGAAGCTGCAAGAGCAAGAGTTCGCTGACGCTGCCAAGGGTTACACCTTCGTGGCTCACCAGCAGGAAGTGGGCACCGGCTACTTCGACGACATGACCACCGTTATTCAAGGTGGCTCGTCTTCGGTGACCGCGCTGACCGGTTCGACTGAAGAAGAACAGTTCCACTGATCTGCTTCACCTGAGCAAACGGCCGTTGCGGACCGAATAGAAAGCTAACCACAACGTCGCACATCTGACGCCCCGACTGGTTCGGGGCGTTTTTTTTGCCTGCGATATCTTGAACGCCACGCAATCTGTAGGAGCAAGGCTTGCCCGCGATGAATGCACCGCGGTCAGTCAGGCGCATCGCATCATCGTTCATCGCGGGCAAGCCTTGCGCCTACAAAAGCACCGAAAAATCATTGATCCAGAGCAGTTTCCTGATCAGGAAAACACGGTAAAACGACGCCGCTCGCTACTTGCGGTAACGCATATATAAGACAACTTCCCGGCCACCTACCCATTAAACAGTTTAAAAACCACCACAAACAATATTGATTATCATTTAGCCGTAACTATGTTCGTTACATTCCCTACAAAACAATATTGATGAAATGCCGGCTAATGCCCGAACCGCATGGGCTACAGGGTTTTGGAGGTGCGCTATGTCCTTATTCCTATAAATAATTTCGCTATAGGAATTTTACTTGCACGGTGTTGTGCCATAAAATCAGCGGGATTGATTGCTGCGACATATCGTCACTGCTTTGTTTCTTTTCAAGCTCAGAGACCTTTGCTCTCTGTTAAGGATTACCAGCATGCCCGAAGCGACAGGACTCATGGCCCACAACTGGGGCTTTGCCATTTTCCTTCTGGGCGTCGTCGGCCTTTGTGCCTTCATGCTCGGCGTCTCCAGCCTCCTCGGGTCAAAAGCCTGGGGCCGCAGCAAAAACGAACCGTTCGAATCCGGCATGCTGCCTACAGGTGGCGCCCGTCTGCGGCTCTCTGCAAAATTCTATCTGGTCGCGATGCTCTTCGTGATCTTCGATATCGAAGCCCTTTTTCTCTTTGCCTGGTCTGTGTCCGTCCGCGAAAGCGGCTGGACCGGATTCGTCGAAGCTCTCGTTTTCATAGCAATTCTGTTGGCAGGCCTTGTCTACCTATTCCGAGTGGGCGCCCTTGACTGGGCTCCTGAAGCTCGTCGTAAGCGGCAAGCGAAGCTGAAACAATGAGGCTTTGGCAATGCAATACAATCTCACCAGGATCGACCCCGATGCTCCTAACGAGCAGTATCCGATTGGCGAACGGGAAACCGTTTCCGATCCGTTAGAAGATCAAGTCCACAAAAACATTTTCATGGGCAAGCTCGAAGACGTGCTTAACGGCACGATCAACTGGGGGCGCAAGAACTCCCTGTGGCCGTACAACTTCGGTCTTTCGTGCTGCTACGTGGAAATGACCACCGCCTTCACGGCGCCCCACGACATCGCGCGCTTTGGCGCCGAGGTTATCCGGGCATCGCCGCGTCAGGCGGATTTCATGGTTATCGCCGGTACCTGCTTCATCAAGATGGCGCCGATCATTCAGCGTCTCTACGAGCAAATGCTCGAACCTAAATGGGTTATCTCCATGGGTTCGTGCGCCAACTCCGGTGGCATGTACGACATCTACTCCGTCGTTCAAGGGGTGGACAAGTTCCTGCCCGTGGACGTCTACGTGCCTGGCTGCCCGCCCCGCCCTGAAGCTTTTCTGCAAGGCTTGATGCTTTTGCAGGAGTCGATTGGACAGGAGCGTCGCCCACTTTCCTGGGTCGTCGGCGATCAAGGCGTGTACCGCGCCGAGATGCCTTCGCAAAAGGAACAGCGCCGCGAACAGCGAATCGCAGTCACCAACCTGCGCAGCCCCGACGAAGTCTGATCCAGATCTGCTTCTTTTATAGAACGAGACACTGGCTTCATTCTTTACGTTGACCGAAAGCGATAAATAACCATGACTACAGGCAGTGCTCTGTACATCCCGCCTTATAAGGCAGACGACCAGGATGTGGTCGTCGAACTGAACAATCGTTTTGGCCCCGAGGCGTTCACCGCCCAGCCTACCCGCACCGGCATGCCGGTGCTTTGGGTTGCCCGCGCCAAACTCGTCGAAGTCCTGACCTTCCTGCGCAACCTGCCCAAGCCGTACGTCATGCTCTATGACCTGCACGGCGTGGATGAGCGTCTGCGCACCAAGCGTCAAGGGCTGCCTAGCGGCGCCGACTTCACTGTGTTCTATCACTTGATGTCGATCGAACGTAATAGTGACGTAATGATCAAGGTCGCCTTGTCCGAGAGCGACCTCAGCGTGCCGACCGTGACCGGCATCTGGCCGAACGCCAACTGGTACGAGCGTGAAGTGTGGGACATGTACGGCATCAACTTTGCCGGTCACCCGCACCTGACCCGCATCATGATGCCGCCGACCTGGGAAGGTCACCCGCTGCGCAAGGACTTCCCGGCCCGTGCCACCGAGTTCGACCCGTTCAGCCTGACCCTGGCCAAGCAACAGCTTGAGGAAGAAGCCGCGCGCTTCAAGCCTGAAGACTGGGGCATGAAGCGTTCCGGTGCGAACGAGGACTACATGTTCCTCAACCTCGGTCCTAACCACCCTTCCGCGCACGGTGCGTTCCGCATCATTCTGCAGCTGGACGGTGAAGAGATTGTCGATTGCGTACCGGACGTCGGGTACCACCACCGTGGTGCCGAGAAGATGGCCGAGCGTCAGTCCTGGCACAGCTTCATTCCGTACACCGACCGTATCGACTACCTCGGCGGCGTGATGAACAACCTGCCGTACGTGCTCTCGGTCGAGAAGCTGGCCGGCATCAAGGTGCCCGAGAAGGTCGACGTCATCCGCATCATGATGGCCGAGTTCTTCCGGATTACCAGCCACCTGCTGTTCCTGGGGACTTACATCCAGGACGTCGGTGCAATGACCCCGGTGTTCTTCACGTTCACCGACCGTCAAAAGGCGTACACGGTGATCGAAGCCATTACCGGCTTCCGTCTGCACCCGGCCTGGTACCGCATCGGTGGCGTCGCTCACGACCTGCCGCGCGGCTGGGAAAAACTGGTGAAAGACTTCATCGAGTGGATGCCAAAGCGTCTGGACGAATACCAGAAAGCCGCACTGGACAACAGCATCCTGCGTGGCCGGACCATCGGCGTCGCCGCCTACAACACCAAAGAAGCCCTGGAATGGGGCGTCACCGGTTCCGGCCTGCGTTCGACCGGTTGCGATTTCGACCTGCGTAAAGCTCGCCCGTACTCCGGTTACGAGAACTTCGAATTCGAAGTACCGCTGGCGGCCAATGGCGATGCCTACGACCGTTGCATCGTGCGTGTCGAAGAAATGCGCCAGAGCCTGAAGATCATCGAGCAGTGCATGCGCAACATGCCGGAAGGCCCGTACAAGGCGGATCACCCGCTGACCACGCCGCCGCCGAAAGAGCGCACCCTGCAGCACATCGAGACCTTGATCACGCACTTCCTGCAAGTTTCGTGGGGCCCGGTCATGCCGGCCAACGAATCCTTCCAGATGATCGAAGCGACCAAGGGCATCAACAGTTATTACCTGACGAGCGATGGCGGCACCATGAGCTACCGCACCCGGATTCGCACCCCAAGCTTCCCGCACCTGCAGCAGATCCCTTCGGTGATCAAAGGCAGCATGGTCGCGGACTTGATCGCGTACCTGGGTAGTATCGATTTCGTTATGGCCGACGTGGACCGCTAAGCATGAACAGCACGCTTATCCAGACAGACCGTTTCGCCCTGAGCGAAACCGAGCGCTCGGCCATCGAGCACGAGCTGCATCACTACGAAGACCCGCGCGCGGCGTCGATCGAAGCCCTGAAGATCGTCCAGAAGGAACGTGGCTGGGTACCTGACGGCGCGCTCTACGCCATCGGCGAGATCCTCGGCATCCCGGCGAGCGACGTTGAAGGGGTGGCGACGTTCTATAGCCAGATCTTCCGTCAGCCGGTCGGCCGTCACATCATTCGCGTCTGCGACAGCATGGTCTGCTACATCGGCGGCCATGAATCGGTAGTCAGCGAAATCCAGAGCAATCTGGGCATCGGCCTGGGTCAGACCACCGCCGACGGTCGTTTCACCCTGCTGCCGGTCTGCTGCCTCGGCAACTGCGACAAGGCGCCGGCGTTGATGATCGACGACGACACATTCGGTGATGTGCAGCCTGCCGGCGTTGCCAAATTGCTCGAGGGCTACGTATGACCCTGACTTCCTTCGGTCCTGCCAACCGCATCAAGCGTGTCGCAGAGACTCACCCGCTGACCTGGCGTCTGCGTGACGACGGCGAAGCCGTATGGCTCGACGAGTACCAGGCCAAGAACGGTTACGCGGCTGCGCGCAAGGCTTTCGCCGACATGGCTCAGGACGACATTGTCCAGACCGTGAAAGACTCGGGTCTAAAAGGTCGCGGCGGTGCAGGCTTCCCCACGGGCGTTAAGTGGGGCCTGATGCCCAAAGACGAATCCATCAACATCCGCTACCTGCTGTGCAACGCGGACGAGATGGAACCGAACACCTGGAAAGACCGCATGCTGATGGAGCAACTGCCCCATCTGCTGATCGAAGGCATGCTGATCAGTGCTCGCGCACTGAAAACCTACCGTGGCTACATCTTCCTGCGTGGCGAATACACCACCGCCGCCAAGCACCTGAACCGTGCCGTGGAAGAAGCCAAGGCAGCGGGCCTTTTGGGTAAAAACATCCTGGGCAGCGGCTTCGATTTCGAGCTGTTCGTCCACACCGGCGCCGGGCGTTACATCTGCGGTGAAGAAACCGCACTGATCAACTCCCTCGAAGGTCGCCGCGCCAACCCGCGCTCCAAGCCGCCCTTCCCAGCCGCCGTTGGCGTGTGGGGCAAGCCGACTTGCGTGAACAACGTTGAAACCCTGTGCAACGTGCCGGCGATCATTGCCGACGGCGTTGACTGGTACAAATCGTTGGCCCGCGAAGGCAGTGAAGACATGGGCACCAAGCTCATGGGCTTCTCCGGCAAGGTCAAGAACCCCGGCCTGTGGGAATTGCCGTTCGGCGTCACCGGTCGCGAGTTGTTCGAAGACTACGCCGGCGGCATGCGCGACGGTTACAAGCTCAAGTGCTGGCAGCCAGGCGGCGCCGGTACCGGTTTCCTGTTGCCGGAACACCTCGACGCGCAAATGTATGCCGGCGGCATCGCCAAAGTGGGCACCCGTATGGGTACCGGCCTGGCCATGGCGGTGGACGACAGCGTCAACATGGTTTCCCTGCTGCGCAACATGGAAGAGTTCTTCTCCCGCGAATCCTGCGGCTTCTGCACCCCGTGCCGTGACGGTTTGCCGTGGAGCGTCAAGCTTCTGCGCGCCATAGAGAACGGTGAAGGGCAAGCCGGCGATATCGAGACCCTGCTGGGTCTGGTCGGTTTCCTCGGCCCGGGCAAGACCTTCTGTGCTCACGCACCGGGCGCCGTGGAGCCGTTGGGCAGCGCAATCAAATACTTCCGCCATGAGTTCGAAGCCGGCATCGCGCCTACCAGCGCCGTCGTCCCGCCTCTGGCAAGGCCGATCGTAGTCGGCGCGTAAACGCTTAAAAAAGCGAAGGGTCCGTGCCCTTCGCTTTGTCGTGTGATGACGCCGTAAACGGCTGTGTTGATTCACGCGAATAACAAGATTCCATTAGCCACGCCCGCTGACACCGGGCCAACGAAGAACTTTGAACCATGGCCACTATCCACGTAGACGGCAAAGAGCTCGAAGTCGATGGGGCAGACAACCTGTTACAGGCATGTCTGTCGCTAGGCCTCGATATCCCTTATTTCTGCTGGCACCCAGCCCTAGGCAGCGTTGGCGCTTGCCGCCAGTGCGCGGTCAAGCAGTACACCGACGAAAACGACAAGCGTGGTCGGATCGTCATGTCGTGCATGACGCCCGCTACCGACGGCAGCTGGATCTCCATCGACGACGAAGAAGCGAAAGTGTTTCGCGCCAGCGTCGTTGAATGGCTGATGACCAACCACCCTCACGACTGCCCGGTCTGTGAGGAAGGCGGTCACTGTCACCTGCAAGACATGACCGTGATGACCGGCCACAACGAGCGCCGTTATCGCTTCACCAAGCGTACCCACCAGAACCAGCAACTGGGCCCGTTCATTTCCCACGAAATGAACCGCTGCATCGCTTGCTACCGCTGCGTACGCTTCTATAAGGATTACGCCGGCGGCACCGACCTCGGCGTATTCGGCGCCCACGACAACGTGTACTTCGGTCGCGTTGAAGACGGCACCCTGGAAAGCGAGTTCTCCGGCAACCTCACCGAGGTTTGCCCGACCGGTGTGTTCACCGACAAGACTCACTCCGAGCGCTACAACCGTAAGTGGGACATGCAGTTCTCGCCGAGCATCTGCCATGGCTGCTCCAGCGGTTGCAACATCTCCCCGGGTGAGCGCTACGGTGAACTGCGTCGCATCGAAAACCGTTTCAACGGTTCGGTAAACCAGTACTTCCTGTGCGACCGTGGCCGTTTCGGCTATGGCTACGTCAACCGCAAGGATCGCCCGCGTCAGGCATTGCTGGCCAACGGCGCCAAGCTGACCCTCGACGAAGCGCTGGATAAAGCCGCCGATCTGCTGCGCGGTCGTAACATCGTCGGTATCGGTTCGCCACGCGCCAGCCTCGAAAGCAACTACGCGTTGCGCGAACTGGTCGGAGCCGAGCACTTCTACTCTGGTATCGAAGCTGCCGAGCTGGAACGCATTCGTCTGGTCATGCAGGTGCTCAAAGACAGCCCGCTGCCGATCCCGAACATGCGCGACATCGAAGACCACGACGCGATCTTCGTCCTCGGTGAAGACCTGACCCAGACTGCTGCGCGCATGGCCCTGTCCCTGCGTCAATCGGTTAAAGGCAAAGCCGAAGACATGGCCGACGCCATGCGCGTTCAGCCTTGGCTCGACGCCGCCGTGAAGAACATCGGTCAGAACGCTCTGAATCCTCTGTTTATCGCAAGCCTGGCTGAAACCAAGCTCGACGACATCGCTGAAGAATGCGTACACGCCGCGCCAGACGACCTGGCCCGCATCGGTTTCGCCGTGGCTCACGCCCTCGACGCCAGCGCGCCTGCCGTTGAAGGTCTGGACGCTGAAGCTCTTGAGCTGGCCAAGCGCATTGCCGACGCCCTGCTCGCCGCCAAGCGTCCGCTGATCATTGCCGGTACCTCGTTGGGTTCCAAGGCGCTGATCGAAGCGGCGGCAAACATCGCCAAAGCCCTGAAGCTGCGCGAGAAGAACGGTTCCATCAGCCTGATCGTGCCAGAGGCCAACAGCCTCGGCCTGGCCATGCTCGGTGGCGACTCGGTCGATGCCGCGCTGCAAGCCGTGATCGACGGTAAAGCTGACGCCATCGTCGTGCTGGAAAACGATCTGTACACCCGTACCGACAAAGCCCGTGTCGATGCAGCCCTGAACGCCGCGAAAGTGCTGATCGTCGCGGACCATCAGAAGACCGCCACCAGCGATCGCGCGCACCTGGTTCTGCCAGCCGCCAGCTTCGCTGAAGGCGACGGTACGCTGGTCAGCCAGGAAGGCCGCGCCCAGCGTTTCTTCCAGGTCTTCGACCCGACTTACCTGGATGCGAGCATCATGGTTCACGAAGGCTGGCGCTGGCTGCATGCCCTGCGCGCCACCCTGTTGAACCAGCCGATCGACTGGACCCAACTGGACCACGTCACTGCTGCCTGTGCCGCAAGCACTCCGCAACTGGCCGGCATTGTCACCGCCGCACCGTCCGCCGCGTTCCGCATCAAAGGCCTGAAACTGGCTCGTGAACCGCTGCGTTACTCCGGTCGTACCGCCATGCGCGCCGACATCAGCGTGCACGAACCGCGTACTTCCCAGGACAACGACACCGCGTTCTCGTTCTCCATGGAAGGTTACTCGGGCTCGGTCGAACCGCGTCAGCAAGTGCCATTCGCCTGGTCTCCGGGCTGGAACTCACCGCAAGCCTGGAACAAGTTCCAGGACGAAGTCGGTGGTCATATCCGCGCTGGCGACCCGGGCACCCGCCTGATCGAAAGCACCGGTGACTCGCTGAACTGGTTCGCCAGTGTTCCGCGTGCGTTCAACCCGGCTCCGGGCACCTGGCAGGTTGTGCCGTTCTTCCACCTGTTCGGCAGCGAAGAGAACTCTTCCAAAGCCGCGCCGGTTCAGGAACGCATCCCGGCCGCTTACGTGTCGCTGGCAAAATCCGAAGCCGACCGTCTGGGTGTCAATGACGGCGCCCTGCTGAGCTTGAGCGTTGCTGGCCAGACCCTGCGTCTGCCGCTGCGCATCAACGAAGAGCTGGGTGCCGGTCTGGTCGCATTGCCGGCCGGTATCGCCGGCATTCCGCCAGCGATCTTTGGCAAATCCGTTGACGGTCTGCAGGAGGCAGCTCAATGACCTGGTTCACGCCTGAAGTGATTGACGTGATCATCTCGGTCCTCAAGGCCATCGTGATTCTGCTCGCCGTGGTGGTGTGCGGCGCGCTGCTGAGCTGGGTCGAGCGTCGTTTGCTCGCCCTCTGGCAGGACCGTTACGGTCCGAACCGCGTCGGCCCGTTCGGCGCGTTCCAGATTGCGGCCGACATGATCAAGATGTTCTTCAAGGAAGACTGGACCCCGCCGTTCGCCGACAAGGTGATCTTCACCTTGGCACCGGTCGTGGCCATGAGCGCCTTGCTGATTGCCTTCGCGATCATCCCGATCACCCCGACCTGGGGTGTGGCGGACATCAACATCGGCATCCTGTTCTTCTTCGCCATGGCCGGTCTGTCGGTCTACGCGGTGCTGTTCGCCGGCTGGTCGAGTAACAACAAGTTCGCCCTGTTGGGCAGCTTGCGGGCCTCGGCACAAACCGTGTCGTACGAAGTGTTCATGGGCCTGTCGCTGATGGGCATCGTGATCCAGGTCGGCTCGTTCAACATGCGCGACATCGTTGAGTATCAAGCGCAGAACCTGTGGTTCGTCATTCCGCAGATCTTCGGTTTCCTGACCTTCTTCATTGCCGGCGTCGCCGTGACTCACCGTCACCCGTTCGACCAGCCGGAAGCGGAACAGGAACTGGCCGACGGTTACCACATTGAATACGCCGGCATGAAATGGGGCATGTTCTTCGTCGGCGAGTACATCGGCATCGTGTTGATTTCGGCGCTGCTGGTGACCTTGTTCTTCGGTGGCTGGCACGGTCCGTTCGGTATTCTGCCGCAGATCCCGTTCATCTGGTTCGCGCTGAAAACTGCGTTCTTCATCATGTTCTTCATCCTGCTGCGCGCCTCGATTCCGCGCCCACGGTATGACCAAGTGATGGATTTCAGCTGGAAGTTCTGCCTGCCGCTGACCCTCGTCAACATGCTGGTGACCGCTGCGATCGTGTTGCTCAACACGCCCGCCGTCGCGGCTCAGTGAGGATAGAGAATCATGAAGTACATATTTGACATCGTGCATGGCTTCTTCACTCAGCTTCGCAGCCTGGTGATGATTTTTGGCCACGCCTTCCGCAAGCGCGACACGCTGCAATACCCGGAAGAGGCGGTGTACCTGCCGCCGCGCTTCCGTGGCCGTATCGTGCTAACCCGCGACCCCGACGGCGAAGAGCGTTGCGTAGCCTGCAACCTGTGCGCTGTAGCGTGCCCGGTCGGTTGCATCTCGCTGCAGAAAGCTGAAACCGATGACGGTCGCTGGTACCCGGAGTTTTTCCGTATCAACTTCTCGCGCTGCATTTTCTGCGGCCTCTGCGAGGAAGCCTGCCCGACCACCGCGATCCAGCTGACACCGGATTTCGAGATGGCCGAGTTCAAACGTCAGGACCTGGTGTACGAGAAAGAAGATCTGCTGATCTCCGGCCCCGGCAAAAACCCTGATTACAACTTCTATCGTGTTGCAGGTATGGCGATTGCCGGTAAGCCAAAAGGCGCCGCGCAGAATGAAGCCGAACCGATCAACGTGAAGAGCTTGCTGCCTTAAGGAAGAAAGATGGAATTCGCTTTCTATTTCGCATCGGGTATCGCTGTTGTGTCCACGCTTCGCGTGATCACCAACACCAACCCCGTGCACGCCCTGCTCTACCTGATCATTTCGCTGATTGCCGTGGCGATGACGTTTTTCGCCCTCGGCGCACCGTTCGCCGGTGTGCTGGAAGTGATCGCCTACGCTGGCGCCATCATGGTGCTGTTCGTGTTCGTGGTGATGATGCTGAACCTGGGGCCTGCCTCGGTTCAGCAAGAGCGCGTCTGGCTCAAGCCCGGCATCTGGCTCGGCCCGGTCGCACTCGGCACCCTGCTGCTGGTTGAACTGCTGTACGTGCTGTTCAGCGACGCCAGCGGTCAGGCCATCGGCCACACCACCGTAGACGCCAAGGCCGTGGGCATCAGCCTGTTCGGTCCTTACCTGCTGGTGGTCGAACTCGCCTCGATGTTGCTGCTCGCCGCAGCCGTCACGGCGTTCCACTTGGGCCGCAACGAAGCCAAGGAGCAATGACGATGCCTGCTATCCCTTTGGAGCATGGTCTGGCGGTCGCCGGCATCCTGTTCTGCCTCGGTCTGGTTGGCCTGATGGTCCGCCGCAACATTCTTTTCGTGCTGATGAGCCTGGAGGTCATGATGAATGCCTCCGCTTTGGCCTTCATCGTCGCCGGTAGCCGCTGGGGTCAGCCGGATGGACAGATCATGTTCATCCTGGTGATCAGCCTGGCAGCCGCCGAGGCCAGTATTGGCCTGGCGATTCTGTTGCAGCTGTATCGCCGCTTCCACACTCTCGATATCGACGCTGCCAGCGAGATGCGCGGATGAATCTTCTCTATCTGACTTTCGTATTCCCTCTCATAGGTTTCCTGCTGCTGGCGTTCTCACGCGGCCGCCTCTCGGAAAACCTGTCGGCGCTGATCGGCGTCGGCTCCATTGGTCTGTCGGCCATCGTCACCGCTTATGTGATCTGGCAGTTCAACGTTGCGCCACCTGAAGGCGGTCACTACACGCAAGTGTTGTGGCAGTGGATGGCGGTGGAAGGCTTTACGCCTAACTTCGCGCTGTACCTGGATGGTCTGTCCCTGACCATGCTCGGTGTGGTGGTCGGCGTCGGCTTCCTGATCCACCTGTTCGCGTCCTGGTACATGCGCGGTGAAGCCGGTTACTCGCGCTTCTTCGCCTACACCAACCTGTTTATCGCCAGCATGCTGTTCCTGGTCCTGGGCGATAACCTGTTGTTCCTGTACTTCGGTTGGGAAGGCGTAGGCCTGTGCTCGTACCTGTTGATCGGTTTCTACTACAGCAACCGCAACAACGGTAACGCGGCACTCAAAGCCTTTATCGTCACCCGGGTCGGCGACGTGTTCATGGCCATCGGCCTGTTCATCCTGTTCGCGCAACTGGGCACGCTGAACATCCAGGAGCTGCTGGTTCTGGCGCCGCAGAAATTCCAGTCTGGCGACTTCTGGATGGTCATGGCCACCCTGATGCTGCTGGGCGGAGCTGTCGGTAAATCCGCGCAACTGCCGCTGCAAACCTGGCTGGCGGACGCGATGGCCGGTCCTACTCCGGTTTCGGCACTGATCCACGCAGCAACCATGGTGACCGCCGGTGTCTACCTGATCGCCCGTACTCACGGCCTGTTCACCCTGGCGCCGGATATCCTGCACCTGGTGGGCGTTGTCGGCGGTGTGACCTTGGTACTCGCCGGTTTTGCCGCACTGGTTCAGACCGACATCAAACGTATCCTCGCCTACTCGACCATGAGCCAGATCGGCTACATGTTCCTGGCGCTGGGCGTTGGTGCGTGGGATGGCGCGATCTTCCACCTGATGACCCACGCCTTCTTCAAGGCGCTGCTGTTCCTTGCGTCCGGTGCGGTGATCGTTGCCTGCCACCACGAGCAGAACATCTTCAAGATGGGCGGCCTGTGGAAAAAACTGCCACTGGCCTACGCCAGCTTCATCGTCGGTGGTGCCGCTCTGGCAGCCCTGCCACTGGTGACCGCAGGCTTCTACTCCAAGGACGAAATCCTCTGGGAAGCGTTCGCCAGCGGCAACCACGGTCTGCTGTACGCAGGTCTGGTCGGCGCGTTCATGACTTCGCTGTACACCTTCCGCCTGATCTTCATCGCGTTCCACGGTGAAGTGAAGACCGAAGCGCACGCCGGTCACGGCATCGCTCACTGGCTGCCACTGTCGGTGCTGATCGTATTGTCCACCGCCATTGGCGCGATGATCGTTCCACCGCTGCACGGCGTGCTGCCGGAAAGCGTCGGCCATGCCGGCGGCGAAGCCAAGCACAGTCTGGAAATCGCGTCGGGCGCCATCGCCCTGGCCGGTATCCTGCTGGCCGCGCTGCTGTTCCTGGGCAAGCGTCGTTTCGTCACTGCAATCGCCAACAGCGGCATCGGCCGCTTCCTTTCGGCCTGGTGGTTCGCTGCCTGGGGCTTCGACTGGATTTACGACAAACTGTTCGTCAAGCCATACCTTGCGATCAGCCACGCACTGCGCAGAGACCCGCTCGACCAGACCATCGGTCTGATCCCGCGTATGGCAAAAGGTGGTCACACCGCCCTGAGCCGTACCGAAACCGGTCAACTGCGTTGGTACGCGGCATCGATGGCAGCCGGCTCCGTGCTGGTCATCGGCGCCATCGTGCTGGTAGCGGTCTGATATGAACCTTGCGAACTTGCGAAAGGAATTGAGCCCGTCATGATTCTGCCTTGGCTAATCCTGATCCCCTTCATCGGCGGCCTGCTGTGCTGGATGGGTGAGCGCTTCGGCGCTACCCTCCCCCGCTGGATTGCGCTGATCACCATGTCCCTGTTGCTCTCCCTCGGCCTCTGGCTGTGGGCCAACGGTGACTATTCACTTGCCCCGGCGCCTGGCGCCGACCCGACCTGGGTGCTTGAGTTCAAGCATGTCTGGATCCAGCGCTTCGGCATCAGCGTGCACCTGGCCCTCGACGGCCTGTCGCTGTTGATGATCCTGCTGACCGGTCTGCTGGGTATCCTCTCGGTACTCTGCTCGTGGAAAGAGATCCAGCGTCACGTTGGCTTCTTCCACTTGAACCTGATGTGGATCCTGGGCGGTGTCGTCGGTGTGTTCCTCGCCCTCGACCTGTTCATGTTCTTCTTCTTCTGGGAAATGATGCTGGTGCCGATGTACTTCCTCATCGCGCTCTGGGGTCACAGTTCTTCGGACGGCAAGAAAACCCGGATCTACGCGGCGACCAAGTTCTTCATCTTCACTCAGGCTTCCGGCCTGATCATGTTGGTGGCGATCCTGGGTCTGGTCCTGGTCAACTTCGACGACACCGGCGTGATTACCTTCAACTACGCCGACCTGTTGAAAACCAAGATGTCGCTGACCACCGAGTACATCCTGATGCTCGGCTTCTTCATCGCCTTCGCGGTGAAGCTGCCAGTGGTGCCGTTCCACTCCTGGTTGCCTGACGCTCACGCCCAGGCGCCGACCGCGGGTTCGGTCGACCTGGCCGGTATCTTGTTGAAGACGGCTGCTTACGGTCTGCTGCGTTTCGCCCTGCCGCTGTTCCCGAATGCCTCGGCCGAGTTCGCGCCGTTCGCCATGACCCTGGGTCTGATCGGGATCTTCTACGGTGCGTTCCTGGCGTTCGCGCAAACCGACATCAAGCGTCTGGTCGCGTACTCCAGCGTTTCGCACATGGGCTTCGTGCTGATCGGCATCTACTCCGGCAGCCAACTGGCGCTGCAGGGCGCGGTGATGCTGATGCTCGCGCACGGTCTGTCGGCGGCGGCACTCTTTATCTTGTGTGGCCAACTCTACGAGCGCACTCACACTCGCGACATGCGTGAAATGGGTGGCCTGTGGTCGAAGATCGCCTACCTGCCAGGCGTCAGCCTGTTCTTCGCGGCGGCCTCCCTGGGCTTGCCGGCGACCGGTAACTTCGTCGGCGAATTCCTGATCCTGATCGGCACGTTCCCTGCCGCCCCATGGATCACTATCATCGCGACGTCCGGTCTGGTGTTCGGTTCGGTCTACTCGCTGATCATGATTCACCGTGCCTACTTCGGCCCGTCCAAATCGGACGTGGTGCTGCATGGCATGGATGGTCGCGAACTGATCATGGTGGTCGGTCTGGCAGCGTTGCTGATTTACATCGGCGTGTACCCGCAACCGTTCCTCGATACCTCTGCTGCGACGATGCATGGCGTGCAGCAATGGCTCGGCACCGCCTTCACTCAACTCGCTTCGGCCCGGTAAGAGCGCTATGGAATTCACGACTCAACACTTTATCGCGCTTGCGCCGTTGTTGATCACCAGCGTCACGATCATCGTGGTGATGCTGGCGATCGCCTGGCGCCGCAACCACTCGCAGACCTTCCTGATTTCCGTGGCGGGTCTGAACCTGGCGTTGCTTTCGATCCTGCCAGCCCTGAAAGTCGCGCCTCTGGCCGTGACCCCACTGCTGCAGATCGACACCTTCGCTTGCCTGTACATGGCGCTGATCCTGGTCGCCACCCTTGCTTGTGTGACCCTCGCCCACGCCTACCTCGGCGATGGCGGTTCGGGGTACCCCGGCAACCGTGAAGAACTTTACCTGCTGATCCTGATGGCCGCCGCCGGTGGCCTGGTACTGGTCAGCGCGCAGCACCTGGCCGGGTTGTTCATTGGTCTGGAACTGCTCTCGGTACCGGTCTACGGTCTGGTGGCTTATGCCTTCTTCAACAAGCGTTCGCTGGAAGCCGGTATCAAGTACATGGTGCTGTCGGCCGCCGGTTCTGCGTTCCTGTTGTTCGGCATGGCCCTGCTCTACGCCGACTCCGGCAGCCTGAGCTTCGTCGGTATCGGCCAGGCGCTGGCGGCTACTGGTCTGCCAAGCTCGCTGGCGCAACTGGGCCTGGGCATGATGCTGATCGGTCTGGCGTTCAAGCTGTCGCTGGTACCGTTCCACCTCTGGACCCCGGACGTCTACGAAGGTGCTCCGGCGCCGGTCGCAGCGTTCCTGGCCACCGCTTCGAAAGTCGCTGTGTTCGCAGTAATGGTGCGTCTGTTCCAGATCTCGCCCGCGGCGAGCAGCGGTGTACTCAGCGACGTGCTGACCATCATCGCCATCGCGTCGATCCTGTTCGGTAACCTGCTGGCACTGACCCAGAGCAACCTCAAGCGTCTGCTGGGTTACTCGTCCATCGCTCACTTCGGTTACCTGCTGATCGCCCTGGTGGCGAGCAAGGGTCTGGCCGTGGAAGCCATCGGCGTGTACCTGGTCACCTACGTGATCACCAGCCTCGGCGCGTTCGGCGTGATCACCCTGATGTCCTCGCCTTACAACGGCCGTGATGCGGATGCCCTGTACGAATACCGCGGCCTGTTCTGGCGCCGTCCGTACCTGACCGCCGTACTGACCGTGATGATGCTGTCCCTGGCCGGCATCCCGCTGACCGCGGGCTTCATCGGCAAGTTCTACATCATCGCTACCGGTGTCGAGTCGCACCAATGGTGGCTGGTCGGCTCCCTGGTACTGGGCAGCGCCATCGGCGTCTTCTACTACCTGCGCGTCATGGTCACCCTGTTCCTGATCGAACCAAACCTGCGTCGCCACGATGCGCAACTGCACTGGGAACAACGTGCAGGCGGCGTGATGCTGCTGGCGATCGCTGCACTGGCGTTCTTCCTTGGTCTGTATCCGCAGCCGTTGCTGATCCTGGTTCAGCAGGCGGGGTTGGCGGGTTGATCGCTTAGCGGTACTTGGTAAAAACAGAAACGGCACCTTCGGGTGCCGTTTTTGCGTCTGTACGATTTGTTACCGCTGCACTCTCCTCTCCCCAAAATTCCCGAAAGCTCTCGCGGTAATACCCGCCTCGTCCTACATCCAGCATTGAGCACTTGTCTCTATCTTGAATGACTGGAGTATCGATAAATCAACGGGAGAGCGAACAATGAACCGTGACATCTTTTCCGAACTGGTAGACGGCCTCGACGCCTTGGCCGCTGAGCGTCAAGGTAATGTCACGCTGCTGACCTATCGAATGAAACGCTCCAAATCTCCTCCCGTCCCACTTGAAGAATCGCGCATCTTTACCGCCCCCCCAATATTCTGGCTATATTTGTCCAGAATATGGGAGAGATACCATGATCGTCGTTCCGTTGGCCGAAGCAAAAAACAATCTGTCCAAACTCGTCGATGACGCAGCCGCCGGGCAGATCATCACGATTGCCAAACATGGTCGGGCCCTTGCGCGTCTGGTTCCGGTAGGAAAACCCCGCGGCCAGCGTATCGGTGCGATGAAAGGCAAACTGGTGCTTCCCGAAGACTTTGACGCCTCACTGCCAGACGACATGCTCGATGCTTTTGAAGGCACTCAAGAATGAGGCTTCTGCTCGACACGCATATATTGCTCTGGACGCTCAGCGATGACCCCAGGCTATCCGGCAAAGCCAGAAAGCTCATTGAGAGTGCTGCCGACATTTACATCAGCGCAGCGACATTCTGGGAGATGGCGATCAAGGTCGGGCTGGGAAAGCTGAACGTTGACTTGGAGGAAATCCGGCAATACTGCCTCGAAAGCGGGTTCATCGAACTGCCGGTTACTTCAGAACATGCCATCGCCGGGAAAGACCTCGAACATCACCATCGCGACCCGTTCGACCGCCTTATTGTTGCAACTGCCATGATAGAACCGATGAAACTCCTCACCGCCGATCCATTGGTTGCCAGGTACACAGAATTGGCTGTTCTGGTTTAACCAAGCGGATAAAAAACGGCACCTCTCGGTGCCGTTCGCATTTCAAAGTCCAGCTGTTTACTTTCGCGCCGCCTCCCACGATTTCAGCAGTTCGGCATAGCTCACGGTTTCACCTTTAGGTTTCTCATTCGCCAGTTTTGGCTTCGGTGCACCCGGTTGGTCCAACCAGTACTGAGCATCGCGCTCGGGGTTCATTTTCGGTGCGCAGGTGGCTTGCGCCTTCGAGCGTTCCAGACGGGTCATGATCGCGTCCTGATCCTTGGCCAAACCATCCAGCGCCTGTTGCGGGGTTTTCTCGCCGCTGGCCGCTTCGGCGATGTGGCTCCACCACAGTTGTGCCAAACGCGGATAGTCCGGCACGTTGGTCCCGGTCGGAGTCCATTGCACACGGGCCGGGCTGCGATAGAACTCGACCAGACCGCCGAGTTTCGGTGCCAGGTCGGTCATGGCTTGCGAGTTGATGTCCGACTCACGGATCGGCGTCAGGCCAACGATGGTTTTCTTCAGGGATACGGTTTTCGAAGTCACGAACTGCGCGTACAACCAGGCCGCCAGTCTTTGCTTCTCTGGCGTGGATTTGAGGAAGGTCCAGGAACCGGCGTCCTGATAACCGAGTTTCATGCCCTCTTCCCAATACGGACCTTTCGGCGACGGTGCCATGCGCCATTTTGGCGTGCCGTCGGCGTTCATCACCGGCAAGCCCGGTTTGGTCATGTCGGCGGTAAACGCGGTGTACCAGAAGATCTGCTGCGCGATGTTGCCCTGGGACGGCACCGGACCGGATTCGGAGAAGGTCATGCCCGCCGCTTCCGGTGGCGCATATTTCTTCAGCCAGTCGACGTATTTGGTGGTTGCATAGACCGCCGCCGGGCCGTTGGTGTCGCCGCCACGGGTCACGCTGGAACCAACCGGATGGCAGTCCTCGACGCGGATGCCCCACTCGTCCACCGGCAAGCCGTTGGGAATGCCTTTGTCGCCAGCGCCGGCCATGGAGAACCAGGCATCGGTGAAGCGCCAGCCCAGCGACGGATCTTTCTTGCCGTAGTCCATGTGACCGTAGACGCGCTTGCCGTCGATTTCCTTGATGTCTTCACTGAAGAATTTGGCGATATCTTCATAGGCCGACCAGTTCACCGGCACGCCCAGTTCATAACCGTATTTTTCTTTGAATTTTGCTTTCAGATCCGCCCGCTCGAACCAGTCGGCGCGAAACCAGTAAAGGTTGGCGAACTGCTGGTCGGGCAGCTGATAGATCTTGCCGTCCGGCGCGGTGGTGAACGAGATGCCGATGAAGTCTTTGATGTCCAGGGTCGGCGAGGTGTAGGCCTTTCCTTCGTTGGCCATCAGGTCGGTGATCGATTCGGTTTTGCCGTAGCGAAAGTGCGTGCCGATCAGGTCCGAGTCATTGACCCAGCCGTCATAGATGTTCTTGTCCGATTGCATCTGGGTCTGCAGCTTTTCCACCACGTCGCCTTCTTGCAGCAAGTCGTGGGTCAGCTTGATCCCGGTGATCTCGGTAAAGGCTTTGGCCAACACTTTGGATTCATATTCGTGGGTCGCGATGGTTTCCGAGACCACTTTGATGCTCATACCGCGAAACGGCTCGGACGCCTTGATGAACCACTTCAGCTCTTCGAGCTGCTGGGCTTCGGTCAGGGTGGACGGTTTGAATTCGCTGCCAATCCATTTCTTGGCCGCATCTTCATAGGCATCGGCCCAGGCCGCAGCGCTCAAACCGCTGAGTGCCAGCATGGCTGCCAATGAAATGCTATGTCGCAGCTTATTGTTTTTGTCGAACATAGAGACCTCCTTTAGGGTTTCGGAGCAACATTGCCGATCGATTTCGACTAGCCCCAGCGCATCACAGCCAACAGCCACACCAGGGACAACGCGAACGCCACCCAGATGCTCCAGTCGGTGACGCCGATTACCAGCAAATGCAGGTAGGCGCTGCCGAGAAGACCGATAAACAACCGATCACCACGGGTGGTGGCAATCGGCAACAAACCACGCCGAAGAATGCTCGGCGAACGCAGTTCCCAGGTCGTCATGCCCACCAGGATCAAGGCAATGACACTGAAGAATGCCGCCGTAGGGCCGGTCCAACTCATCCATTCCATCATCAGCTCCTCAGACCCGGCCCAGGGCAAAGCCCTTGGCCACGTGGTTGCGAACAAACCAGATCACCAGCATGCCTGGCAGGATAGTCAACACCCCCGCCGCCGCCAGCACGCCCCAGTCGATACCGGACGCCGAGACCGTGCGCGTCATCACCGCTGCAATCGGTTTGGCGTTGACCGACGTCAGGGTTCGCGCCA
Source organism: Pseudomonas sp. PMCC200344 (assembly GCF_030053095.1). Classification (NCBI taxonomy): domain Bacteria; kingdom Pseudomonadati; phylum Pseudomonadota; class Gammaproteobacteria; order Pseudomonadales; family Pseudomonadaceae; genus Pseudomonas; species Pseudomonas sp. PMCC200344. Next base: position 4,050,989 of record NZ_CP125618.1, read on the forward strand.
GCAGCAGCTCGACCCAGGAAAACATGAAGCAGAAAAACGCCGTCACACCAATCCCGGAGCCAATCAGCGGAACGAAAATCTTCACGAAGAACTTGGGAAAACTGTAGCCGTCGATGTAGGCGGTTTCGTCGATCTCCTTCGGAACCCCGGACATGAAGCCCTCAAGAATCCACACCGCCAACGGCACGTTAAACAGGCAATGAGCCAACGCGACAGCGATGTGCGTATCGAACAAACCGATCGAGGAATACAACTGGAAGAACGGCAGCAAAAACACCGCCGGCGGCGCCATGCGGTTGGTCAGGAGCCAGAAGAACAGGTGCTTGTCACCGAGGAACCGATAGCGCGAGAACGCATACGCCGCCGGCAATGCCACGCTCAGCGAAATCACCGTATTCAGGCTCACGTAGTACAGCGAGTTGAGGTAACCGGTGTACCAGGCCGGATCGGTGAAGATCACCTTGTAGTTGGCGAAGGTAAAATCCTGCGGAAACAACGTCAGGCCGCTGAGGATTTCGGTGTTGCTCTTGAAGGACATGTTCAGCAGCCAGTAGATCGGCACCAGCAGGAACAGGATGTAGATCAGCAGCGGAATGAGCTTTCTTTTACTCATGGCAGACCTCAGCGGTTGGCGTCAGAGTGAGTCATGGCGGTGTAAAACAGCCAGGACACCAACAGGATGATCAGGAAGTACACCAGCGAGAAAGCCGCCGCCGGGCCGAGGTCGAACTGCCCGATCGCCATTTGCGTCAGGGTCTGACTCAGGAACGTCGTGGCATTCCCCGGACCGCCACCGGTCAGCACGAACGGCTCGGTGTAGATCATGAAACTGTCCATAAACCGCAACATCACCGCGATCAACAGCACGCTCTTGAGCTTGGGCAACTGGATGTGTCGGAAAACCGCCCAGGCCGATGCCCGATCAATCCGCGCCGCCTGGTAGTACACGTCCGGAATCGCCCGCAGCCCCGAGAAACACAACAGCGCCACCAACGACGTCCAGTGCCAGACGTCCATCACCAGCACCGTGACCCACGCGTCCATGGTGTTGGCCGCATAGTTGTAGTTGATGCCCATGGCCTTGAGGCTGGCGCCGAGCAGACCAATGTCCGCCCGACCGAAGATCTGCCAGATCGTGCCGACCACGTTCCACGGAATCAGCAATGGAATCGCCAGGATGATCAGCACCAGCGACGACCAGCGACCCTTGGTCGGCATGGTCAGGGCGATGGCAATGCCCAGCGGGATTTCGATCAGCAACACACAGCCGGAGTAAATGAACTGGCGCAGCAACGAGTCATGCAGGCGCGGATCGAGCAGCACTTGCCTGTACCAGTCCGCGCCGACGAAGTAGCGGCTGGACTGGTCGAAGATGTCCTGCACCGAGTAGTTGACCACCGTCATCATCGGGATCACCGCACTGAACGCCACCAGCAAAAACACCGGCAACACCAGCCACCAGGCCTTGTTGTTCTGCACCTTGTTCATGGCTACGTCTCCAAGAGATATTCGTCGGCATACACCATCAACCATTGCGCCGGAAAGCTGATGTAGGCGGTTCCCTCAGGTACAGGCTTATCTTCGGCCAGGCGCACTTTCAAAGGGGCGCCGTCGAGGTTGAGGGTCATGATCTTGTAGGTACCGAGGTCTTCGACGTGTACGACCTGTGCCTGCATCGCCTCATCAAACGGCTCGTCCCACACATGCACGAACTCCGGACGGATGCCGACCTTCAGGGTTTTCCACTCGGACTCGGTAACGCGTTTCTGCTGAGCATCGGAAAGCGGCAAATGAGTCGAGGCGAAACCGACACCGCCGGGCTGCGGCTTCACCTCGATCAGGTTCATCCCCGGACTGCCGATGAAGTAGCCGACAAAGGTATGGCTCGGTCGCTCGAACAGTTCTCTCGGCGTACCGAATTGCACAATCTGCCCGCCGTACATCACCGCGATCTTGTCGGCGAAGGTCGAGGCTTCGAGCTGATCGTGGGTGACGTAGACCATGGTGATGTTGAACTGCTCGTGGATCTGCTTGAGCTTGCGCCTCAGCTTCCACTTCAGGTGCGGGTCGATCACGGTCAGCGGTTCATCGAACAGGATCGCCGACACGTCATCGCGCACCAGCCCACGGCCCATGGAAACTTTCTGCTTTTCATCGGCGGTGAGGTTGCGCGCCTTCTTGCTCAGCAGCGTCTGAAGGTCGAGGACTTCGGCGATTTCCTGCACCTTGCTGTGAATTTTCGCCTCGGCCATGCCCTGATTGCGCAGTGGGAAGGCCAGGTTGTCGAACACCGTCATGGTGTCGTAGACCACCGGAAACTGGAAAACCTGGGCGATGTTGCGCTTCTCCGGGGTCAGGTCGTTGACCACTTTGCTGTCGAACAGCACCTGACCCTGGGACGGACTGAGCAATCCGGAAATGATGTTGAGCAAGGTCGACTTGCCGCAGCCCGATGGCCCGAGCAAGGCATAAGCACCGCCCTGCTCCCAGACGTGGTCCATCTCACGAATCGCATAATCCTCGGGGCCGGTCGGCGTGCGGGTGTAACTGTGCGCAAGGTGCTGCAAACGGATTTCGGCCATCAGGCAACCCTCGCGATACGGCGACCGGGCGCCTGGACCAGCCGCCCCTGCGTATCGAAGACAAACAGTTTATGGGTCGGGATATAGATACGAATCGGCGCATCGACGTCGTATTCGTGAACGCCGGGCAAGTGCAGCACCAACAGGAAATGTTCGTTGCGCACATGGAGGAAGGTTTCCGACCCGCTGATCTCGGCCACCTCGACGGTCACCGCCAACTCCAGGTCATCGTCGTTGCTCGGCACCAGCGAAATATGGCTGGGCCGTACGCCAAAGCGGAACTCGCCCTCGCCCACCGGCCGCAAATCGACGTTCAGCGGGAAGTGCACGAAATTGGCGAAGCTGACTTCGTTGCCGGCGATACGCCCCGGCATCAGGTTGATCGGCGGCTCGGAGAACAGCTCCGCCGCCAGCACGGTTTGCGGCTGGTGATAAACCTCGGAAGACTTGCCGCTCTGGATCACCCGGCCTTCGTGAAGAATGGTGGTGGTGCCGCCCAGCGCCAGGGCTTCGTTGGGTTCGGTGGTGGCGTAGATGGCGATGGTGTGGTGAGCCTTGAACAGCTCACGCATTTCCTGACGCAGTTCTTCGCGCAGTTTGTAGTCGAGGTTCACCAGCGGCTCATCGAACAGGATCAGTTCGGCATCCTTGACCAGCGCCCGGGCCATGGCCGTGCGCTGTTGCTGACCACCTGAGAGTTCAAGCGGATGACGCTGGAGGAATTTCTCGATGCGCAACATCTTCGCGGTTTCCAGCACCTTGCTCTGGATCAGCTCATTGGAAACGCCGCCCTGGCGTAATGGCGAGGCGATGTTCTCGAACACCGTCATGGTCGGGTAGTTGATGAATTGCTGATAGACCATCGACACATTGCGCAAACGCACCGGGCGCTGGGTGACGTCGACGCCGTTCATCAGGATGCGACCGCTGTCAGGCTTGTCCAGACCGGCCATCAGGCGCATCAGACTGGTTTTGCCGGACAGCGTGCGCCCGAGCAAAACGTTGAAGGATCCGGCTTCGAAACTAAGGCACGCATCGTCGATCCAGGTCTGGCCCTCGACGGTGCGGCTGACGTGCTCCAGGGTTAATGACATGGCTCGGCCTTTTTATTATTGGAGTCAAGCGACCTGACCAACAGAGCGACATTCGTGCCAGAAATTGCAAGCCGTTGATCCGGCTTGAGAATCCTGCAAATGGAAGAAAAACAGCGTTCGTTGCTGAACAGAAATGAACAACCGCGACTGAACAATTGAACAACCCGGCGGTTGACAATGAACAATAGTGAACAACACTCTACGGATGCTTTAGCGACACGATTATCCGAATTCACCACGATCCTGTGTAGCAGCTGGCGAAGCCTGCGTTCGGCGACGCAGTCGTCGTAAAACCTGTATACGCGGTAATCCTGATACACCGCGCCGCCTGATTTCACGACGGCTTCGCCGCCGAACGCAGGCTTCGCCAGCTGCTACATGAATCGCGTTACTCATAACAATAATAATGCTCAGAGATCGACTGCCATGGCCGCACCCGCCTTGCCGCTCTCCCACGACGCCATCATCCAGGACTCCTGGTCCCGTTGCCGCGCGTTCGGCCTCAATCATCAGAGCGCACCGGCGTTTGATCAGTTGCCGGCCGAGGGCATCGCGCAATTGCTGGAGAGCCAGCACTCACTGGTGCAAACCACTCACCAGGAAGTCCTGCCGTACTACGAGAACATCCTCAGCAACTCCAACTGCCTGATCATGCTCGCCGACAATCAGGGCCAGGTGCTGACGTCCTGGGGTACCCAGCGTTTTATCGAGCCGAACCTGACCCGCGGTTTCAGCGCCGGTGCCAGCTGGATGGAACGCTGCAGCGGCACCAATGCGATCGGCACCGCCCTGGCCTGCGAGCAGGCGGTGCACATCGAGCACGATGAACATTTCCTCAAGGCAAACCGTTTCATGACCGGTTCCGCCGCACCGATTTTCGATGCCGAACGCAAGGTGATCGCGGTGCTGGATGTGTCGAGCGACAGCTACCTGCCGCCGTCCCACACGCTTGGCATGGTCAAAATGATGAGTCAGACCGTGGAAAACCGGCTGATCCTCAACCTGTTCCATGGCCAGCATTTCCAGCTGACCTTCAACACCGGGCTCAACAACCTCGACAGTCAATGGGCCGGACTGCTGATCTTTGATGAAACCGGTCAGGTGCTGTCTGCCAACCGCAGGGCCGACAATCTGCTGGGCATCAGCCTGTCGCGGGTCAGTGTCGAAAGCCTGTTCAAGGTCTCGCTGCTGGAATTGCTGAACCAGCCGGATGGCCTGCCCTTCGCCTTGCAAACCTCGGGACGCAACCGCTTCCAGTGCCTGTTGAAGCGGCCAAAACAGGCAGTGATTCAGGCGCGGCTGTTTTCTGAGACAAAGAGCGCAGAACCCACGCTCGCGACACCGGCAGCGATCAGTCTCAATACCCTGCATTTCGGTGACAACCGCGTGGAAAAAGCCGTGCGCCAGGCCGAGCGGTTGTTGGAAAAAGACATTCCGTTGTTGATCCACGGCGAAACCGGGGTCGGCAAGGAAGTCTTCGTCAAAGCCCTGCATCAGGCCAGCTCTCGGAGTAAAAAACCCTTCATTGCCGTCAACTGTGCAGCGATCCCCGCCGAACTGGTGGAGTCCGAGCTGTTTGGTTATGAGAAAGGTGCGTTCACCGGCGCCAACCAGAAAGGCAGCATCGGGCTGATCCGCAAGGCTGACAAAGGCACCCTGTTCCTTGATGAAATCGGCGATATGCCATTGCCGACTCAGGCTCGACTGCTGCGAGTGTTGCAGGAGCGTTGCGTGCAACCGGTGGGCAGCAGCGAGTTGTTCCAAGTGGATATACGGATTATTTCGGCAACTAACCGCTCATTGCGCGAGCAGGTTCAGTTGGGGCGCTTCCGCGAGGATTTGTATTACCGGATTGGTGGTTTGACCCTGGAACTGCCGCCCTTAAGAGAACGCAGTGATAAAGAGGCCTTGTTCAAACGTCTGTGGGAACAACACCGTGAGCCGAGCCAATGGGCCGGCTTGAGCAGAGAGGTATTGGAGTTGTTCGGGCGCCACCCGTGGCCGGGGAATTTAAGACAGGTCAGCAGCGTGATGCAGGTAGCGCTGGCCATGGCCGAGGAACAACCGGTGCGGCGGGAACATTTGCCGGATGATTTTTTTGTGGATCTGGAGATGGAGCCGTTGGATTTACCGGAGCCGTTGGCGGTGGATTTGAATGATGCCGAGGATTTGAATCGGCAGTTGCAGGCGGCCGGGGGGAATATCTCCCATTTGGCCCGCAGGCTTGGGGTTAGCCGAAATACCCTTTATAAGCGGCTGCGACAACTTGGAGATTGAGTGAGCCAGACTACCCTCACCCCAGCCCTCTCCCGGGGGGAGAGGGAGCCGACCGAGGTGCCTGGCGTCATACATCGACCTGAAAAACCGAGTTGATTATGGATTCGGCACAAATCGTTCAGGTCGGTGTGTCGTGGTCAACTAATTCCGGACACCTCGATAGGTGATTTTGATGCCATCGCCCGTTCATAAACTGTCGGTGGCAGATATCCCAGTTTCGAGTGCAGCCGTTCGTTGTTGTAAAACCCAACGATGTACTCAGTGATGTCGCGTATCGCCTCGCCATGGTTGGCGTAATCACGTCGCCATACCCGCTCCATTTTCAAGCTCAGGAAGAAGCGCTCCATCACTGCGTTATCCCAGCAGTTACCTTTACGGCTCATGCTTTGCTGCATGTCACTTCTTGCCAGCAGCGCTCTGTAGCTCGCACTCGCGTACTGGCTGCCGCGATCCGAGTGGGCGATCAAGCCGGGTGGCGGTTGACGTTGAGCAACCGCCAGCTGCATTGCACTGCACACCAGTTCAGCGGGCATGTTCGGCGCCATTGACCAGCCCACTACCTTGCGTGAGAACAAGTCCAGCACCACAGCCAGATACAGCCAGCCACTGCGGGTTCGGATGTAGGTAATGTCTGCTACCCAGGCCTTGTTCGCCGCCTCGGGTTCAAATTGGCGGTTCAATACATTTTCAGCAATCGGCAGGTCATGTTTGCTGTCGGTGGTGTGCACAAATTTACGCTTCCAGGCCGAACGCAGGCCGTTGACGCGCATCATGCGGCGAATCTTGTAAATGCCTACTTCCATACCCTTTGCACGTAACGCTTTACGCAATGGGCGACTGCCATAGCAGCCGCCACTTTCAGCAAACGACGCCTTGAGTTGCAGAGCAACGGGGCAGATCGATGCAGGAGCCTCAGCGCGCTTGTTGGCCTCGTAGAAGCCGGATCGACTAACCCCCAACAAACGACACACATACGCCACCGAATAAGCCTTCTGTTGCAGCTGCCGAACCAAGCGGTACGTTACTTCAGCTCGCGGGCAAAGAAGGCGGTGGCTTTTTTTAATACATCGTTATCCATCTTGAGTTGACGGTTTTCTTGCTCCAACTGACGAATACGCTGTTGCTCAGAGGTCAACGGCTTGCCGATCCCGGCTTGTCCCAACTTCTCGGCCTCATACTGTTGTACCCAGCGTCGAACGGCCGTATCACCAATATCAAGATCACGACAAACCTGTGAAACACTCAGGCCCTGGTCCTTGATCATCTTTACAACTTCCAGCTTGAAGCTGTCGTCGAATACTTTACGTTTGTCGGTCATGGAGAACTCCTCAATAGGTGCATTTTCCACCTATCGGGGTGTCCGGGGAAATTAGACCACTGCAGTGTATCTCTTGAGCATCCCCCAATCAGTCCCCTCTCCTGGGGGAGAGGGTTAGGGTGAGGGCGAAATTCCGGACAGTGCCAATTATTGAAAGGCTGGCTCAACATTCGCAGCTGAGACCGCACTCAATGTGCGCAGACCAACCAGCACCACAACTACCATCACGACACCGGCGCCAATGGCTACCCCAAACCCTGCCCGCGCGCCATATGCATCGATAACCAGACCCGAAAGCATGCCACCGAGCGCTACGCCGATGCTGATGCCGGTGGTCATCCACGTCAGGCCTTCGGTAATCCTCGATGGCGGAACGATGATCGTACCCAGATTCATCACCACCACCATGGTTGGCGCAAATGAAATGCCAGCGATAAATAGCATCCCTGAAAGGATAAAAACGTCCGCTGAGAAAATCGGTAAAACACCTGTGAGTGCCGTGACCAATATCCCGATAAAGAACTGTTTTTCTATCGGCAGAGAAATCTTCAACGCACCAAATGTCAGACCCGCAACCATCGAGCCGAGCGCGTAGGCTGCGAGGATGAATGTGGCGGACTCTGGCCAGCCTTGTGCGTTGGCGAAGGCCACGACTGCCACGTCGATCGATCCGCCAATCACCCCCATCGCCAGCAACGCGAGGACGATGGTGCGTACGCCGGGAATAAGCAATGTGGAGCTGGTGCGGCTGATGTTGCCCACGACCACTTTCGGTTCTGTCTGGCGCTGCATAAGAAAAGTCGTCATCCCGACCGCCAGCAGCACGACGGCAACCAGCGGCCCGGCTTCGGCGAAAAAACTCACGCTCAAACCAATCGCCAGGGGTGGGCCGATGATGTAGGCGAGTTCAGTCAGCACGGTGTCCAGAGAGAACGCCGTGTGCAATTGCGGTTTGCCACGGAACAGCTGCGACCAGCGTGCTCTGATCATCGAGGGCATGCTCGGCATCGTCCCCGCGAGTGCCGCCAGAACGAACAGCAGCGCGACCGGCGCCCGCAGGTACACAGCGATGATCAGCGCCAGCAACATGCCAATGCTGAAAGCGGTGACGACAGGCAGGACTCGACTCTGGCCACGCTGATCAACCAGTTTCGATATGTGCGGGCCGAACAGCGCATTGGCCAAGGTAAACGTACCGGCGACCGCGCCGGCCAGCCAATAAACACCGGTCTGCTGCACCAACATGGTGATGATGCCGATGCCGATCATTGCCTGTGGCAGACGGGCAATGGCGCTCGCGAGTACCAACCCCGTGGCGCCCGGGGTCGTCAGAAGTTCGCGATAGGGATTAGCCATGATTTCTCCATTTTTTTATTCGCCGCTGATGAGCATCCGGCTGCACGCGACGCAGTCAGGATTAGCTGCGTCCGACATCAAGACGTATGCGAAGACCGAAAGCAACCCCTCACCCCAGCCCTCTCCCGGAGGTAGAGGGGGCCGACCGAGGTGTCTGGCGTCCTGCATCGACCTAAGCGACAGGGTTGATTATGGATTCGGCACACCAGGTTCAGGTCGATGTATGTCGAAAGCATCCCCCGATCAGTCCCCTCTCCTGGGGGAGAGGGTTAGGGTGAGGGGGGAATCTCAGGATGCCGCTGCACTCGCGGACAAACCATAAACAAAAACCCGCACAAGGCGGGTTTTGTTTGTAGCAAACGCAGCAATCAGTCAGCCAATCGCCAGGTCGTCCCACCCTTCCCGTCTTCCAGCACCACGCCCATGGCGGTGAGCTGGTCGCGGATACGGTCGGATTCGGCCCAGTCTTTACCAGCACGAGCGGCCAGACGCGCGGCAATCAGCGCATCAACCTCAGCCGCATCAACCCGCCCTTCAGCGCCGGCCTGCAGGAAGTCATCAGCTTCAAGCTGCAACACCCCCAGCACACTGGCCAATTCCTTCAAGCGCGCTGCCAGACCGGCCGCCGCATCGAGATCGCTCTCGCGCAGACGGTTGATCTCACGAACCATCTCGAACAGCACGGCGCAGGCTTCCGGCGTACCAAAGTCGTCGTTCATCACCTGAGTGAATCGCTCGACAAAGGCTTCGCCACCGGCCGGTGCCACCTTCGGCAGGCCTTTCAACGCATGGTAGAAACGCTCGAGTGCGCCTTTGGCGTCCTTGAGGTTGTCTTCCGAATAGTTGATCGCGCTGCGATAGTGGCTCGACACCAGCAAGTAACGCACGACTTCCGGGTGGTACTTTTCCAGCACGTCGCGAATGGTGAAGAAGTTGTTCAAGGACTTGGACATCTTCTCGCCATTGATGCGAATCATGCCGCAATGCATCCACGCGTTGGCGTAGGTCTTGCCGGTGGCCGCTTCGCTCTGGGCGATTTCGTTTTCGTGGTGCGGGAACTCGAGGTCGCTGCCGCCGCCATGAATGTCGAAGGTCTCGCCGAGGCAGCAGGTCGACATCACCGAGCACTCGATGTGCCAGCCCGGACGACCGTCGCCCCACGGCGATGGCCAGCTCGGCTCACCCGGCTTGGCGCCTTTCCACAGCACAAAGTCCAGCGGATCCTGCTTGGACTCGTCGACTTCGATCCGCGCGCCGATGCGCAGGTCTTCGATCTTCTTGCGCGACAGCTTGCCGTAGCCCATGAACTTGGCGACGCGGTAATACACGTCGCCATTGCCCGGAGCGTAGGCGTAGCCCTTGTCAATCAGGGTCTGGATCATCGCGTGCATGCCGGGGATATGCCCGGTGGCGCGCGGTTCCATGTCCGGCTTCTGGATGTTCAGGCGCGCTTCGTCTTCGTGCATCGCCGCAATCATGCGCTCGGTCAAGGCTTCGAACGACTCGCCGTTCTCGTTGGCCCGATTGATGATCTTGTCGTCGATGTCGGTGATGTTGCGCACGTAAGTCAGGTCGTAGCCGCTGAACCGCAACCAGCGGGTTACCAGGTCGAACGCGACCATGCTGCGGCCGTGGCCCAGGTGGCAGTAGTCGTACACGGTCATCCCGCAGACGTACATGCGCACCTTGTTGCCATCCAGCGGCTTGAAGACTTCTTTGCTCTTGGTGAGCGTGTTGTAGATCGTAAGCACTTTAGGTTCCTTGAATCACTGGCCCCACGAATCACGCAAGGTCACGGTACGGTTGAACACCGGATGACCGGGTTTCGAGTCCTTGATATCCGCGCAGAAGTAACCTTCGCGCTCGAACTGGAAACGGTCTTCCGGCTGTGCATTGCCAAGCGAAGGCTCGGCACGACAACCGGTGAGGACTTGCAGCGAGTCAGGGTTGATGTTGTCCAGGAAACTGGCACTGTCTTCGGCCTTCTCAGGGTTGGCCGAACGGAACAGGCGATCGTACAGACGCACTTCACACTCGACGCTGGCCGAGGCCGGCACCCAGTGAACCACGCCTTTGACCTTGCGGCCTTCAGGGTTCTTGCCCAGGGTTTCCGGGTCGTAGGAGCAACGCAGTTCGACGATGTTGCCATCGGCATCCTTGATCGCTTCGTCGGCGCGAATCACGTAGCTGCCGCGCAGACGCACTTCGCCAGCCGGTTCCAGGCGCTTGTAGCCTTTTGGCGGCTCTTCCATGAAGTCTTCACGGTCGATGTAGATCTCACGGGCGAACGGCAGTACGCGCACGCCCATGTCTTCTTTCGGGTGGCACGCCAGTTCGAGGTTCTCGACCTGACCTTCCGGGTAGTTGGTGATCACGACTTTCAGTGGACGCAGCACGCACATGGCACGCGGGGCGCTGTGGTCGAGGTCGTCACGGATGCTGAATTCGAGCATGCCGAAGTCGACCACGCCGTCGGAACGGTTGGTGCCGATCATGTCGCAGAAGTTGCGGATCGATTTCGGCGTGTAACCACGGCGGCGGAAGCCGGACAGCGTGGACATGCGCGGATCGTCCCAGCCATGAACGTGCTTTTCATCGACCAGTTGCTTGAGCTTGCGCTTGCTGGTGATCGTGTAGTTCAGGTTCAGACGGCTGAATTCGTACTGACGCGGTTGCGCTGGCACGGGCAGGTTCTCGAGGAACCACTCGTACAGCGGACGGTGGCTTTCGAATTCCAGGGTGCAGATCGAGTGGGTGATGCCTTCGATGGCGTCCGACTGACCGTGGGTGAAGTCGTAGTTCGGGTAGATGCACCACTTGTCACCGGTCTGGTGGTGGTGAGCGTGGCGGATGCGATACATGATCGGGTCGCGCAGGTTCATGTTCGGCGAGGCCATGTCGATCTTGGCCCGCAACACGCGTGCGCCGTCCTTGAATTCACCGGCTTTCATGCGGGCGAACCAATCCAGGTTCTCTTCCACGGAGCGATCGCGGAACGGGCTGTTCTTGCCCGGCTCGGTCAGGCTGCCACGGTATTCCTTGGCCTGTTCAGGGCTCAGGTCATCGACGTAGGCCTTGCCGGCCTTGATCAGCTCAACGGCCCAGTCGTGCAACTGGTCGAAATACTGCGAGGCGTAGCGCACTTCACCGGACCATTCGAAGCCAAGCCATTTGACGTCGCTTTCGATCGCGTCGATGTATTCCTGGTCTTCCTTGGCCGGGTTGGTGTCGTCGAAACGCAGGTGCGTGACGCCGCCAAATTCCTGGGCCAGGCCGAAGTTCACGCAAATCGACTTGGCGTGACCAATGTGCAGGTAGCCGTTGGGCTCAGGCGGGAAACGGGTGACGATCTGCGTGTGCTTACCCGAGTCCAGGTCCGCCTGGATGATCGGGCGCAGGAAATTGACCGGCACGGCAGGGCCGGTCTTGGAATTCGAGGTAGGGTCGACAGTGGGCTTGCTCATAGGATCCTTGAACGTACAAGTGCGCGGCCAGTTGGCCAAATCAAAGCGGCTGTTAAAACAAAGGGGCTTATCATAGCCGATGCCGCCAAGTCGCTGACAGAGCAGGCCCGAAAACGGCTGCATTTAATCGGATGCAAATGAAAAACAGCCTCGAAATTCGCGCCCGGCACGCTAAACTGCGCATCTTGGCCAAAATTGGCCGGACCGGTTGAGGGCTGCAAAGCCCCGAAACCCACGAATTCATATAAAGAGTACCGATCATGACCCAAGTCAAACTGACCACCAACCATGGCGACATCGTCCTGGAACTGAACGCTGAAAAGGCACCGCTGACCGTTGCCAACTTCATCGAGTACGTCAAAGCCGGTCACTACGAAAACACTGTTTTCCACCGCGTCATCGGTAACTTCATGATCCAGGGCGGCGGTTTCGAGCCAGGCATGAAAGAAAAGAAAGACAAGCGCCCAAGCATCCAGAACGAAGCCGACAACGGCCTGCCGAACGAGAAGTACACCGTGGCCATGGCCCGCACCATGGAGCCGCATTCGGCTTCCGCCCAGTTCTTCATCAACGTGGCTGACAACAGCTTCCTGAACCACAGCGCCAAGACCACTCAGGGCTGGGGCTACGCGGTATTCGCCAAAGTCGTTGCAGGCACCGACGTGGTCGACAAGATCAAAGGTGTTTCCACCACTATGAAGTCCGGCCACCAGGACGTACCAGCAGAAGACGTGATCATCGAGAAAGCCGAGATCATTGAGTGATACTGCTGATTTCAGACTTACATCTGGAAGAGGAGCGCCCGGACATCAGCCGGGCGTTTCTGGATTTGCTCGCCGGACGCGCCCGCTCGGCGAGTACGTTGTACATCCTGGGCGACTTTTTCGAGGCGTGGATTGGCGACGATGCCATGACGCCGTTCCAGCGTTCCATCTGCCAGGCCCTGCGCGATCTTAGCGACAGCGGTACGGCCATTTTTCTGATGCACGGCAATCGCGACTTCATGCTCGGCCAGGCCTTCTGCAAACAGGCCGGCTGTACATTGCTGAAAGACCCGAGTGTCGTGCAGTTTTACGGCGAGCCGGTGCTATTGATGCACGGCGACAGCCTCTGCACCCGCGACGAAGCCTATATGAAGCTGCGTCGCTATTTGCGTAACCCGATCACCCTGTTCATCCTTCGGCACTTGCCTTTGCGGACGCGACATAAACTGGCGCGCAAGCTGCGCAGTGAAAGCCGTGCGCAAACGCGGATGAAGGCCAATGACATTGTGGATGTCACGCCGGAAGAAGTGCCGCGGATCATGCAGGCCTTTGGCGTGAAGACCTTGATCCATGGGCATACCCATCGTCCGGCCATCCACAAGTTGCAGATTGGCGAGCAAGCGGCCAAGCGCATTGTGTTGGGGGATTGGGATCGTCAGGGGTGGGCGTTGCAGGTGGATGAGCAAGGATTTGCGTTGGCGCCGTTCGACTTCGCCCCGCCGCCACAGCTGGCGGCACCCGCGAACTAACCGCGGAACACAGAACCCTGTGGGAGCGAGCCTGCTCGCGATGGCGGACTCATATTCAACATCTATGTTGACTGATCTACGGCTATCGCGAGCAGGCTCGCTCCCACATTGACCGCGTTGTGCTTAGTGCCCTGCTGAGGCAGGCCCCGCCTTCGCCGCAAACGGCGGTTTCGCCAGCCACACAATCACGATCAAGCCCATGAATGCCCACCCCAGCAACGTGAAGTAATCCACGGTGGAGAGCATGTACGCCTGACTGGTCAGCACATGATCCAGTTGCGCATACGCTGGATTGCTCGCCCCGCCCAGGCTGTTCAGCGCCTCACGGGTAGCCGGCTCATAGGTGCTGATGCTTTCGCTCATATAGGCGTGGTGCTGATCGGCCCGGCGAATCCAGATCCAGGTCGTCAACGACGCCGCAAAACTACCGCCCAAGGTCCGCAGGAACGTCGCCAGGCCCGCGCCGTCGGCGATCTGGCTCGGTGGCAGGTCCGACATCAAAATGCTCAAGGTCGGCATGAAGAACAGCGCCACACCAATGCCCATGAACAGCTGGACCAAAGCGATGTGCTGGAAGTCCACTTCATTGGTAAACCCGGCACGCATGAAGCAGCTCAGGCCAATCGCCAGGAATGCCAGGCCGGCCAGCAGCCGCAGGTCGAATTTGTGTGCATATTTGCCGACAAACGGCGACATCAACACCGGCAAAATACCGATCGGCGCCACCGCCAACCCCGCCCAGGTCGCCGTGTAACCCATCTGGGTTTGCAGCCATTGCGGTAGAATCAGGTTGATCCCGAAGAACCCGGCGTAACCCAACACCAGCACGATGGTGCCGATGCGAAAGTTGCGGTAAGCGAACAGCCGCAGATTGACCACCGGGTGTTTGTCAGTCATTTCCCAGATCACGAACACCGCCAGCGCTATCACTGAAATAGCCGCGCCGATGAGGATGAAGTTCGACTCGAACCAATCCAGGTCGTTACCCTTGTCGAGGATCACCTGCAACGCGCCGACGCCAATGATCAGCGTGATCAAACCGACGTAATCCATCGGCTGGTAACTGGTTTCCACCGGCCGCGCCTTGAGTTGCGAACGCACCACCATCACCGCAAAGATGCCGATCGGCACGTTGATGAAGAAGATCCACGGCCAGCTGTAACTGTCGGTGATCCAGCCGCCGAGGATGGGACCTGCAATCGGTGCGACCACCGTGACCATCGCCAGCAATGCCAGGGCCATGCCGCGCCTGGCGGGCGGATAGATGGCAATCAGCAGCGTTTGAGTCATCGGGTACAGGGGACCTGCCACCAGACCTTGCAGCACCCGGAAGCCAATCAGCTCAGGCATCGAGGTCGAGATCCCGCACAGAAACGAAGCCACCACGAACAGAATCGTCGCCCAAAGAAACAGCTTCACCTCACCAAACCGCCGGCTGAGCCAACCGGTCAGCGGCAGCGCGATAGCGTTGCTCACCGCGAATGAGGTAATCACCCAGGTGCCCTGCTCCGAACTCACGCCCAAGTTGCCGGAAATCGTCGGCAGCGCCACGTTGGCGATGGTGGTGTCGAGCACTTGCATGAAGGTCGCCAGCGACAGGCCGATAGTGCTGAGCACCAGGCTTGGCGGCGTGAAAGACGCGTTATTACTCATCGCGAATCCTTTGAAACTTGGCTGGCGCGACGCCATTTAACGGGCGTCGCTGACCCTGTGGGAGCGAGCCTGCTCCGGGCGGCGTTCCGACGATAGCGGTGGATCAATCAACAAAGATGTTGAATGTAAATCCGCCATCGTCGGAACGCCGCCCGGAGCAAACTCGCTCCCACAGGGTCGGTGTGATGACCAATCAGCGCTGAACGGTTTTACTGACCGCAGCGCTGTTGTCGTGGATCAACTGAGTGATCATCGCGTCGGCCTCGGCCAACTGACGCTCATACACGTTGGTGCTGAACGAGGCCTTTTGCGGCGGCTGTTGCGCCAGCACCGGACCGCTCTGGTCACGCAGGTTCACATCGACCTGGGTCGACAGGCCGACCCGCAACGGGTGCTTGGCCAGTTCTTCGGCGTTGATGTGAATCCGCACCGGCACACGCTGGACGATCTTGATCCAGTTACCGGTGGCGTTCTGTGCTGGCAGCAAGGCAAACGCGCTGCCGGTACCGGCACCGAGGCTGTCGATGGTGCCGCTGAACTTCACGTCGCTGCCGTAGAGGTCGGCCTCGATGTCCACCGGCTGACCGATACGCATGTCACGCAGCTGGGTTTCCTTGAAGTTGGCGTCGATCCACAGTTGATCCAGCGGGATGACTGCCATCAGCGCCGTGCCCGGCTGGACGCGTTGGCCCAGTTGCACGGAGCGCTTGGCGACATAACCGGTGACCGGTGCGATCAAGGTGCTGCGGGAGTTGTTCAAGTAAGCCTGACGCAGTTGCGCGGCGGCGGACATCACGTCCGGGTGCGACGACACCACGGTGTCATCGACCAGCGCACTGGTGGTTTTGAGTTGCTGTTTGGCGTTGGCCAAGGCGTTTTGCGCCGAGGTCAGGTCGTCGCGAGCATGGGACAGTTCTTCCTGGGAAATCGCGCCGCCAGCGGCGAGGTTTTTCCGGCGATTGAAGTTGTCCTGAGCCTTTTGCACTTCAGCCTGTTGGGCGTTGACCTGGGCTTTCATGCCGTCGACGTTGCTGTACAAACCGCGAACCTGACGCACGGTGCGGGCCAGATTGGCCTGGGCACTTTGCAGACCGACTTCGGCGTCGTTCGGGTCGAAGTTGATCAGCACTTGGCCTTCGTGAACCAGGTCGCCATCGTCGGCACCGATGCTGACCACGGTGCCGGTGACCAGCGGAGTGATTTCCACCACGTTGCCGTTTACATAGGCGTCGTCGGTGCTTTCGTTCCAGCGCCCGTAGAATTCGTGATAACCCCAGACGCCGACACCGGCGAGGATCACCACGATCGCGAGCACTACCAGCAAGACTTTGCGTTTGCGCGAATTGCTCGTGTCTTGAGTGTTGTCAGACGCTTTATCAGTTGGAGCAGGGGCTGTATCGGCAGTGGCCATGACAAGTACCTTGAATTAGTTGTGCTGCGTGGCTGGGGTTGCGTTGGCTGCGGTCAGGGTCTCGCCCTGGAAGCCGCCGCCCAGCGCCTGCATCAGTTGGATCGACAGATCGATCTGCTCGGCATTCAGGTTGGCCAGCTGACGCTGGGCCTGGAGCAATTGCTGCTCGATGCTGAGCACGTCCAGGTAATTCCCGATGCCGGAACCGTACCGCTGGACCACGGTGTTGTAAGAATCCTGGGCGATGTCGGTGGCGTGCTGCTGCGCCCCGATCTGCCGGCCGATATCGCGTAACTGGTTGATGGTGTCGCTGACATCGCCCAGGGCTTTCACCAGGCTTTTGTTGTATTGCGCCACGGCGAGGTCGTAATCGGCGTCGCGGGAATCGAGGTCGGCACGCAAGCGGCCACCGTCGAAAATCGGCACAGAAATGGTCGGCGCAATGTTGAAGAACCGACTGGCCGAACCGAACATCGCATCGCCCAGCAACGACTCGGCACCGGCCGCGGCGCTCAGGTTGAGATTGGGGTAGAACCGGGTTTTGCCGGCGTCGATGTTCTTGCTCGCGGCCTCGACCCGCCAACGGGCGGCCACCAGGTCTGGACGACGACCCAACAATTCGGCCGGCAGCACCGATGGCAACGCGACGGCGCTGGCCTGAAGAATTTTCGGCCGGGCGATTTCATTGCCGCGATCCGGGCCTTTACCGAGCAAGACGGCCAAGGCGATCTTCGCGCTTTGCAGGCGCTTTTCGGCGTCGATCAGGCTGGCTTCGGACGTGGCTTCCAAACTCTCGGTTTGCTGGAACTGGTACTGACTGTCGATCCCCGAGCTCAGGCGGCGCTGGCTCAGATCGAGCATTTGTTTGGTGCGTTTGAGGTCTTCCTGCGCCAGGTCGTGAACGATATGCGCCTGCCCCAGATCGCTATAAGCGCGGGCAACGTCGGCGGATAACGTCAGTTGCGCCGCTTGCTGATCGACTTCGGCAGCACGGGCCTGACCCAGTGCGGCTTCCCAGGCATCACGCTGACCGCCCCAGAGGTCGAAGTTGTAATTGAAGCTGGCACTGATGTTACGCACGGTGGAGTACGTGCCCCCCTGCCCGCTCGGATCCTGATCCCGGGCCAGACGCGAACGGCTGACGCCGGCGCTGGCATCGAGGCTCGGCATCCGCGCCGCATCCGCTGCATAAGCGGCGGCGCTCGCTTGGTGGGCGCGGGCGTCGGCGATTTGCATGTCGGGGCTGTCGTGCAGGGCTTCGCGGATCAAGCCGTCGAGCTGTGGGTCGCCGAGGCTTTTCCACCAGTCGCTTTTCGGCCAGGCCGCGGGCGACAGGGTCACACCGCTGAGGGATTGCCCGGCCTTGAGGTTTTTTGCATCGAGGCTGACGCCTTCGGTGGTCAGGCCGCTGTAGCTGGCGCAACCGGCCAGGGTCATGGCCGTCAGCACCAGGCTCAGGCCGGTACGCAGGGTTTTGCTGTTCATTTGTCACCTACCCGCAGCAGGGTGATCGAGTCACCGGCGGCTACCAAAATTTTCTTGAGGATCTGTTCCAGGGTTTTCAATTCTTCCGGGGTGATCGCGCCGGCCAGCTCATTCATGGCGTCGGCACCGATCTCCGGCAGGCGGTCAGTCAACTGCTGGCCTTGCTCGGTCAGCACCAGCTGAACCTGACGGCGGTCCGCCTCGGAGCGATGGCGGGCGAGGAAGCCTTTCTGTTCCAGACGATCGAGCATGCGGGTCATCGAACCGCTGTCCAGCGACAGGTGACGGCACAGCTCGGCCGGGGTATCGACGCCGAACTGGGCCATGATGATCAGCACTTTGAACTGCGCGGCGGTGATGCCGTGGGGTTCCATGTGCGTGTCGATGATCCGGTCCTTGAGCAGCGCAGCGCGCCCGAGCAGGAGGCCGAGATGGCAAGTGTGGAATGCGTCTGGGGTGAAATGTTTCATCTGACCACCAATTAGCTGCCTAGGCAGAGAATGTATGTCGAGATGTTACTGCCTAGGCAGCGAATGTCAACGTAATAGTTAGGTTGCTTGCTATTTGACTGATAAATGGGGTGCCGGACTTGCGGTGACCGGACAGCCGCCTTCGCGAGCAGGCTCGCTCCCACAGGTTCGGTGTTATCTCTGTGGGAGCGAGCCTGCTCGCGAAGAAAGCGACTCGGTTTCGGAGGGAACGCGGGACTAAAAGTCCCGCTTGTAGAAGATGTCCAGCGAACTGGCCACGCCGCCCGCCGCTTCGAGGTAGACCTTCTTGCTCAGCTTGTAACGCAAGGCGATGGTGTTGGCCGGCTCGAACACGCCAACGCCATAACGCAGGCTGAGCTTCTCGGATATATTGCCGCTGGCCACCACGCTGGTTGCATTGCCGCTGCCTTGAGTGTCGAGTTGGAAGTCCTGAATGCCCAGGTTCTTGGCCAACCCGCTGGTCACCCCCGAACTACCCATCAAGCCCAATCCAAGGGCCGCTTGGGCGAGCATGTTGTTGTCCTCACCGTTGGTGCTCAGCGGACGCCCCAGCACCAGATAGGACAATGCCTGTTCCTGGCTCATCGCCGGCTCGGAGAAGATCTGTGTGGTCGGCTGCTCGGCGCTACCGCTCAGGCGAATGCCGGCGATAACGTCGTCGGTCTGTCGAATCGCTTCGATGTCCAGATACGGCTGGTCGATCGGGCCGGCAAACAGCAAACGCGCCCGGCGCACGGTCAATCGCTGACCGTAGGCGCGATAACGCCCATCGTTGAGCCAGAGCTCGCCGCGGGTGTCCATGTTGTCGCCGATGTGCACATGACCTTGCAGGTTGGCGGTCAGGCCAAACCCGGCAAAGCTGAGTTTGTCCTGTCCGACCACCACATCGATGTCCATCGCCATTGCCATCGGGGGTTTGCCCTCTTCGGTCTGCTGGCCGACGATCACCGTGTCATCGGACACCTTGACCGTCGACGGCGGCAACTCGCGCACGGTGATCTCGCCTTTTGGCACCAGCACCTTGCCGGCAATCGCCAGTTTGTCGTCCTTCACCGAAATCTTTAGGTCCGGCGCCATTTCCAGCTTGGCGTACGGCTCGACGGTGACGGGCAATTGCGTGCCTTTGAGCGCCAGATCCACCACCAGCGCCTGGCCCCAGGCGATGTTGCCGCTCAAGGTGCCCTGCCCGGTCTTGCCACTTTTCCAGCCGCCGTTCAATTGCACGGTTTCGCCAGCAATCACGGCTTGAAGTTGCAGCGCTTCGAGGTCCATCGGCAGTTCAGGCCCGGAAATCTCGCCGTCGCTGAGCAGCAGATTGCCGTTGACCTGCGGCGCCAGCAGCGTACCTGCGAGCGTGCCGCTGCCATTCAAACGACCGGTCAGTTTCTCGACCATCGGCACAAACGGCCGCGCTACCGACAGGTCCAGTCCATTCAAACGGAATGAGCCGGTCAGTGGCTTGTCCTTCGGTAAAGGATTGATCTGCGCCTGGAGCATAAGCTCACCGAGCTTGCCGCCGACGAAATTGAGGTCAGTGTCGATGCGCTTGGGCGTGAGTTTGCTGTTCAGTTTCAGGGTCTGGTACGGGAAGTCCAGCCACTGGTCCTTCTCCTTGATGCGCAACGTGCCGCCGCTGGCATCGATACTGATCTGGCCGTTCGGGCCGCTGGCCGGCAGGTCCAGTTGCAGGTCGGCGTTGAGTCGTCCCTTCCAGGCGAAATCCTTGGGCAACCACTGCGCCAGGCTATCGATCGGGAACTGTTTGAGGTGATAACGCAGCTTTGGCTCAGGCATCAGGCGCTGATCCTCACCGCACAGGCTGGCTGGGCCGGACGTCCAGCAGTGGGCGCCAAAATTGATCTTGCCGTCCGCGAGCCGTTCAAGCTTCGCCGGGCCTTGCAGCTTCCAGTCTTGACCGCCGGCCTGGATATCGCCGCTGGCCAGGCGCCCACGCCAATTGCCTTGGTCCAGATTGCCGTTGAGGCCGAGCGCGAGTTTCAGCTTCGGTCCTTGCAGGTCGAGGGTGAATTTCTGGTTTTTGATATCGCCCTGACCACTGGCGGTCAGCGTTCCCAGTGACGTGTCACCCGCCTGGATGCCGCTCCCTTTGAGGTCGATTTTGGCCCGTTGCGCGCTGTCGAGGGTGGCGTCCAGGTTCAGGCTTTGCAGGCGATTGTCTTCGAACGCCAGTTGCGTGCCTTGCAGCCCGAGCTTGCCTTGCGGCGCCTTGAGCGTCCCGGCGACATCGACGCGACCATTGAGCTGACCGCGCAGTTGCGGCCACAGCTGAGCCAGGCGCGGCAGCTTGATATCGATCTGACCGGCGAGCTTCTGTTGCAGGCTGCCTTTGCCGTTGATGCTGTTGTCGCCCAGACGAATCTGTAGCGCGCTGAGGTTCCATTGCTCGCCGCCGCCATCGGCTTTGGCCTGGATCACTGCCGGTTGGCCGCGCAGTTTGCCTTTCAAATCCAGGTCGGCGGTCAGGCTGAGTTTTTCATTCTTCATCTCACCTTTACTGCGTAACGGTCCGGCCAGCGTACCTGGTAGTTCCGCCACCCAATACGCCGGGTTGATCGCCGACAGGTCCAGCGCGGTGTCCCAGGCAATGCCGTCGGCGAACTGCAGGTTCAGGTGCCCTTCGGCCTTGCCCTGCCCGGCTTCGAGTTGAATTTGTTGCAGGTAGATTTTCGTCAGATCACCGCTGAACGGGCTGGTCAGGCTGAACGCGCCGGCCGGGCCATCGAGTGCGGCGTTGAAGTGCCCCATGTACATGCCGTCGGTGTAGGAGACTTCACCGTTGAAGCTACGCAACGCCACTTCTGGCTCGTCGATCAGCGGATAGAGGCGATGCCACGGAAAATCCAGCCAGTCGATTTTGGCATCGGCGCTCAGGCCTTTGCTCCAGTCGAGGTTGCCGGTGAGTTTCAGGCTTTGCTTGTCGTTGGCCGTGAGGTCCAACCCGGCGATCTGAGCGCCGTTGGCGTCAACCTTGCCTTGCAACAGCAGCGCGACCGGGCCAAGTTCTGCGGGCAACGTGGCTTTGCCGAGCAACTGGTAACCGCTTTTCAGGTTGCCGTCGCCGGTGAGTTCCAGTTGGTTGAGTTGCAGGGTGTCCGGCAGATCGGCGCTGGCCTTGAAGCCGTCAGCGGTGATCCGCACCTTGGCCGGCAGGTTTTCCGCCAGCGGTTGCAGTTCACCGGTCAATTGCCCGTTGAGGTAGCCGCTGCTGTCGGCTTTCAGGTTGAGGGTTTTCAGCAGATCGCCGTCAACCTTCAGGGCCAGCGTCCAAGGCCCGGTGCCGGGGGCTGGCAGGGTCAGTTTGCCTTCAGCCTTGAGCGGCCAGTTACCGCTGGGTTGCAGCAGGCCTGAAAGTTTCAGACTCAGGTCGTCCCTTTGCAAATGAACGGAATCGATCTGCAAGCCGTTGGCCGTCCAGTGCGCCGCCAGTTGCAGGCCCTTGAGTTCTTCGCTGCCGTTGAACAGCAGGCTGCCGACCTGGACATCGCCCAGCTCGATGGCCAAGGGCAACTTCAGATCCGGGAGACTGATCGGCCCGCTGCTTTCTTCTTCCGTACCTGTCGGAAATTGCAGGCTGACCTGATCGGTTTTCAATTGCTCGATGCACAGGGTCATGCGCGTCAGGCACAACGGCGACCAGGCGAAAATCACCTTGTTCAGCTCGACCCGACTGCTGTCCTGCTGCCACAGCACATGGTCGGCACTCCACTGTCCGCCCAAACGGCCCTGGAAATTCTCGACGGTCAAACCCGGCACAAAACCGAGCGCCCAACGGCTGCCCGTTGCTGTGCCAAGCATCGTGGCCACGGCCAGGACGACCAGCATCAGCAGCGCCAGAATCGCCAGCAACGTTACTTTCAAACCACGATTCACAGCTCAGGCCCCATGGAAAAGTGCAATCGAATGCCGCCGTCGTCGTCCATCGCATGGGCCAGGTCGAGGCGTATCGGCCCTACCGGAGAAACCCAGCGCACACCGATGCCGACGCCGGTCTTGAGGTCCGGCAGTTCGAGGGTATTGAAAGAGTTGCCTTGGTCGATGAAGGTCGCGACCCGCCATTTTTCGGCAATGGAGTACTGATACTCGACGCTGCCGGCAACCATGTAGCGGCCACCGATGCGGTCGCCCTCGGAGTTCTCCGGGGACAGGCTCTGGTAGTCGTAGCCACGCACGCTCTGATCGCCACCGGCAAAGAAGCGCAACGACGGCGGCACCGATTTGTAGCCGTTGGTGGCGCTGCCACCGACCTGCACCCGACCGAGGAAGCGGTGCTTGTCGAAGACCGTGGTCAAGCCTTTCACCAACGCGGTGCCGTAAAGCAGGTTGGTGTCAGAGCCCAAACCTTCCTTGGCCACTTTGGTCTCGAATTCCAGGCGATAACCGTTGTGCGGGTCGATGCGGTTATCACTTTTCAGGTAGGAATAGCTGACGCCAGGCATCAGCAACGTGCTGAGCCCTGAGTCGTCGCCGAGCCTGTATTCCTCGCGCTGCCACTTGAGCGACACCACCCGCTGCCAACCGCTGGGCAGCTTGCTGTGCCACTCGGGGCCGATGGTCAGCAGTTTGCTGAGGGAGTCCTTGTCGGCGATTTCTTCATTCTGATAGCCACCGGCGAACCGCAATTTGTCGGTCAGCGGCGGGTCCAGGGGAATGTCATAGAACACACCGACGTTCTGCCGAGGCGCCGAAACTTCGGTCTCCCAGCCATAGCTGTGCCCCTGAGGGTTGACCCAGTGTCGGGTCCAGTTGGCCTTGACCCGTGGGCCGACGTCAGTAGAATAACCCAGCCCCAGACCCATGGTCCGTGGTTTGCGCGTTTCGAGTTTGACGTCCACCGGGATCACGTCGTTCTTGGACGCCGTCGGCGCCGCATCCACCCGCACGCTTTCGAAATAGCCGCTCGATTGCATGGCTTGATTGAGCTCGGCGATCAGTTCGGAGTCATAAGGCGCGCCCGCCTTGAATGGCACCATGCGCCGCAGCAGGTCTTCGTCGAATGGCGTGTCACCTTCGAAACTGACCTTACCCAGCGAATAACGCGGGCCGCTGTTGTAGATCAGTTCGATGTCGGCGACCCCGGCTCGCGGGTCGACCGACAATTTCTGGTTACTGAAGTGCCCGCTGAAAAAACCGTAGCGCGAGGCCTGATTCTGAATCAGGCGCTTGGCGTCTTCGTAATGGCCATGGTTGAGCACTGCGCCGGTTTTCAGCGCATTGCTTTTGGGTACACGGAAGGATTTGAGGGCGGCGGCCGGGCCGTCGATGCGAACAGTGACGTTGCGCAAATGCACCGGCTCGCCGGGATCGATATTCAGCACCAGACGCGGTGTCTTGCCGCCCTTCACATCCGTGTCGATCTGCGGCTGGTAATAACCCAAGGCCTGGGCGGCCTTGCGTGCCTGTTCTTCGGCGCCACGACTGAAGCGCAGCAAGGCTTCTTCGTCACGATCGCCGAGGCTGCCGATATAGCCCTCTATATTGGCTTTCAGTTCATCGTTGGACGGTTTGATCCGAACATCCAATTCACTTTGCGCCAGCGCCGCGCAGCTGGTAATCAGCATCAGCACGCCGCTGGTAATTCTTCCTGGAAACTTCATAGGCGCGGATGCTATCACGAGCTTGGGAGCGTGATAGAGCCTGGCGTGCGGTGAAAGTTCTACCTTTATGCCGTTGCTGTTTGTAACACCTGCGGATTGGCGTGGAAAAACACGTGCTCGCGAATCGGTCCTACGGCGACCTCACCAATTTCCTCATAGCCCTGACGCTTATAGAACTCCAGATAACGAGGATTCCCGGTATCGAGGATTACGCCCTCGGAGTGCTCATCCACCGCGCACCAGTTGTGCACCGCTTGCAGCAATTGTTCGCCAAAGTGTTGGCCCTGAAATTGCGGATGAACCCCCAGCAACGGCAGCAGGTGTACCGAATCGGACGGCACGCAAGCCATCACGGCATCGTGATACTCGAGATAGCGTCGGGTGCAGCGAAACCCGGTGCTGAGCACCATGCGCAGACGCCAGGCCCAACTCTCTGTGATGCCAAGGCGACGTTGCGGCGGCGCGATCAACGCAATGCCGATCAACCGGTCGTTGACTAACAGGCCGATGGCCGGCAAGTCCTGAAGAAAGTGTTGTTTGACCAGCTCGCGCACGGTAGCGCGGACCCGCTGTTCATAACCGGGACGCTCCGCTTCGAACAGGTAGCCGAACGTCGGCTCATGCCGGTAAGCCTGGTACAGCAACGAACGTGCTTCGCGGGAATAGCCGTTGTCGAGCATGTGAATATCGGCGATGGCGGTCGAGGTTTCGGGCATAACGGTAGATCTCCCCTGGGCGAGGCTCAAAAAGGCCTCGTTCTTATTGGTACGAGCCTTGCGCAGTCGCGATCGTTCCCACGCCCCCAGACATTAGCAGCGCATTTGGACTACTGCCACGCTGGCCCCGATCCTACATGTCAGCTAGCATCGCGCTTTTGCCAGGACTGCCGACCATGAAGATCGTCTCCTTCAACATCAACGGGCTGCGCGCTCGCCCCCATCAGCTGGCGGCGCTGATCGAAAAGCATCAGCCAGATGTGATCGGACTGCAGGAAACCAAGGTTCACGACGACCAATTCCCGCTGGCCGAGGTTCAGGCACTGGGCTATCACGTGTATTTCCACGGTCAAAAAGGTCACTACGGCGTGGCCCTGCTCTCGCGTCAGGAACCTATCGCGCTGCACAAAGGTTTCGCCACCGATGAAGAAGACGCTCAGCGCCGCTTCATCTGGGGCACGTTCGCCGACGCCAATGGCGTGCCGGTGACCATCATGAACGGCTATTTCCCACAGGGCGAAAGCCGCGATCACCCGACCAAGTTCCCGGCCAAGGAACGCTTTTACAGCGACCTGCAGCAATTGCTGGAAAGCCAGTTCAGCAACGATCAGCCGGTGGTGGTGATGGGCGACGTGAACATTTCCCCGGAAGACTGCGACATCGGTATCGGCCCGGACAACATGAAACGCTGGCTGAAAACCGGTAAATGCAGCTTCTTGCCAGAAGAGCGCGAGTGGATGGCCCGTTTGAAGAACTGGGGCCTGGTGGACAGCTTCCGTCACTTGAACCCTGAGGTGGCCGACCGTTTCAGCTGGTTCGACTACCGTAGCCGCGGTTTTGAGGATGAGCCCAAGCGTGGGCTGCGGATTGACCTGATCATGGCGTCCCATGGGTTGTTGCCACGCGTGAAGGATGCGGGTGTGGATTACGAACTGCGCGGGATGGAAAAACCATCGGATCACGCGCCGATCTGGCTTGAACTGAACTGATCCCTACCTGTCGACACAGATCAACTGTGGGAGCGAGCCTGCTCGCGAATACGGTGTGTCATTCGATATTGATGTCGACTGACACACCGTATTCGCGAGCAAGCCCGCTTGCACATTAAAGACTGTCATCTTTCAGAAACCTTACTGACTTATTCTCCCGGCACTTCCTTTGGCTTATAAGGTGCCGGCATGACGCTGCGCGTGTTGTTCCTGTTGATGCTGTGCGCCTGGCTGCCGCTGACGGCGTCGGCTGGCGCGTTGCCGACGCCCGAGTCTGGCCCGGTGCTGCGCATCCAGGGTTCCAACACCATTGGCGCGGCATTGGGCCCGGCGCTGGTTGAGGGGTTGATGCGCGAACAGGGCCTGCTGAAGATTCACAGCGAGGCCCCGGACAAAGCCAACGAACTGCGCGTCATCGGCGAAACGGTTCAGGGCCGCCGGGTCGCGGTGGACATTGCGGCCCACGGTTCCAGCACCGGTTTCACCGCCCTGAAAAGCGCCACCGCCGACCTCGCCGCCTCTTCGCGCCCGATCAAGGACAGCGAACGGGCAGACCTTGCACGCTTGGGCGACTTTAAAAGCCCCGGCGCCGAGCAGGTCATCGCCATCGATGGCCTGGCGATCATCCTTCATCCGCAAAATCCGTTGAGCGAACTGAACACCGAACAACTGGCGCGAATCTTCAGCGGCGAGGCAAAAACCTGGGAAGAACTCGGCGGCACCGGCGGGACGATTCATCTCTATGCGCGGGATGACCAATCGGGCACCTATGACACGTTCAAGGAATTGGTCCTCAGCCGTCGTGGGAAAACGCTGAGCAGCGCTGCGAAACGTTTCGAATCCAGCGAGCAATTGTCCGACGCAGTCAGCCTCGACCCGCAAGGGATCGGCTTCATCGGCCTGCCTTACGTGCGTCAGGCTAAAGCCGTGGCGATTGCCGATGGCCAATCCCAAGCCATGCTGCCGCTCAACAGCCTGATTGCCACGGAAGACTATCCGCTGTCCCGTCGGCTGTTCTTTTACCTGCCGCCCAATGGGAAAAACCCTTGGGTCGAAGCACTGGTGGCGTTCGCCCAAAGCAGCAAGGGTCAGGCGATTGTCGCGGCCAATGGTTTTATCGCCCAGACCGTCCAGGCCATGAGCGTCACACCGAATGCATTGATGCCAGAGGGTTATCAGGCGCTCAGCCGTCACGCCCAGCGACTGACAGTGAATTTCCGTTTCGAAGAAGGCAGTGCGACGCTGGACAACAAGGCCCGGCAGGACCTGTGGCGGGTGCTCGACTATATAAAGCAGCGTGACAAGACCAATCGGCAGGTGACGCTGGTGGGGTTTGGCGACGCCAAAAGTGATCCGGCCCGCGCCGATCTGTTGTCGAAACTGCGCGCGATGGCGGTGCGGCGGGAACTGGTGAAAAGCGGCGTGGTGTTTCGCGAGATTCATGGTTTTGGCGCCGAGATGCCAGTGGCGGCCAATAGCGGGGATGAGGGGCGAATCAAGAATCGGCGGGTTGAGGTTTGGGTGTATTGACGGTGTGCGTAGCAGCTGTCGAGCTTGCGAGGCTGCGTTCGGACGCAACAGTCGTGAAACCTGTATGTGCTGTCTCCCTGAAACACCGCATCGCCTGATTTCACGACTGCTGCGTCCGAACGCGGCCCGAGCCGAACGCAGCCTCGCAGGCTCGACAGCTGCTACATGGCTGCTACACGGCGGAGATCAGCCGAGCAGCTTCTGCAACTGCGCCGTGGTGTCCACCGCGCCCATCGTCTTGGCGGCATCCAGCGCAGAGACGCCATTGGCATCCTTGGCTTTCGGGTCGGCGCCCTTGCTGATCAGGTAGTCGACAATTTCGACGCGATTGAACATCGCCGCCATCATCAGCGCAGTGCGACCGTCGAAGGACGAACCCTCCACTTGCGCGCCGCCTTCAACCAGTGCCTTGACCACCGCCAGGTCACCCTTGAACGCCGCGCCGGCAATCGGGCTCTGGCCGTTGTCGTTGCGGATTTCCGGGTCGGCCTTGTGTTCGAGCAGGACTTTTACCGTCTCCACATGGCCGTGGTACGCAGCCAGCATCAGCAAGGTGTCGCCCTTGTGGTTACGCAGGTTCGGCGGCAGGCCCTTGGTCAACAGTGCAGCCATCATGGCCGCATCGCCCTCGCGCGCTTTGTTGAATACCTGTTCGGCAAATTCAGCGGCTTCTTCGGGGGTCATCTGGCGGCTTTGGTCTGACATTGGGCACTCCACGTTCGGTTATTCGCAAAGCCGACAGTTTCCCGAGCAGCCCCGAGGCTGTCACTTCTTTTTTCTCATGGAAAGCCATAGCCACATTCAATAGCGCTGCATTCAATAACGAAAAGCGCCGCCGTGAATATCCGCCAGCAACTGCGGAGTGACCTGCACGTAAGTCTGGGTTCCCGGTAACCAGGCGTAGATCGGGTCATCGCCGGTTTTTCCGGGGTCGAAGGCTTCGTCCTTGAGGCGGGTCTTCTGATATTTGAACGTGCCGGTGGTCTCCATTTTCACTTTCACCCGCAGGAACAACGGCACCGCATAGGCGGGCATTTGCTCGCGGGCGAAGGCCAGCAGTTCGCTGAAGTCCAGGGTCGCCAGGGACTCGGCTGGCGTAATCGCCGCCATCCCCGCACGCCCGTTGGTGTTGCGGATTTCTACGCCGTAGGCCACGGCTTCGGAAATATTCGGGTGTTGCAGAAGGATGTTCTCGACCTCGGTGGTCGAGACGTTTTCACCCTTCCAGCGGAATGTATCTCCCAGGCGGTCGACAAACTGCGCGTGACCAAAACCGATGTTGCGCAGCAGGTCACCGGTATTGAAGTAACGGTCGCCCTTCTCGAACACGTCGTGCAGCACAACCTTTTCGGTCTTCTGCGGATCGGTGTAGCCGTCGAGCGGTGCCTTGTCGTCGATCTTCGCCAGCAACAGCCCCTGCTCGCCTTTGGCAACCTTGCGCATGAAGCCCTTGGCATCCCGAATCGGCGCACCGCTGTCGTGGTCGTACGCCGCCAACTCCCATGACATCAGGGAAAAACCGACGGTGTTATCAAAGTTGAGGATGTTGGTGAAGCCGATGTTGCCGTCGCTGGCGGCGTACAACTCGCAGATGTGATTCACCGCAAAACGTGTCTTGAACTCGCCCCACGCGCCGGGGCGCAGGCCATTGCCGATCATCTTCGTCACGCTGTGCTTGCTGTCGTCGACGCTGGGCGGTTGATCCACCAGGTAGCGGCACAATTCGCCGACATAACCGAGGGTGGTCGCGCGGTACTTGCGCACATCGTTCCAGAATTGACTGGCGCTGAACTTGCGGCGAATGGCAAAACCCGAGGCGCCACTGATCGCCGAGCCCCAGCACACGCACAGCCCGGTAGCGTGATAGAGCGGCAAGGTGCAATAGACGACATCCTCCGGGCGCATATCCAAGGCGATCAGCCCGAAGCTTGCGGAGCTGCGCATCCAGCGGCCGTGTTTGAACACCCCGGCCTTGGGCAAGCCGGTGGTGCCCGAGGTGTAGATATAGAAACAAGGGTCGTCGAAAAAAACCTGCTGGCTGCTGGCGGGGTTGGCGCTGGAGCTGTCGGCACTGGCGGTCATCAGGTTGATGAACCCGTCGGGCGCAATGCCCGGATGGCTGAAGGTGTCTTGATCAGCGACGAACCAGGTGCGCGCCGCCTCGATCGACACCCGCTCGCGGACCGCCGAAAACGCCGGGACCAGCTCTTCTCCGACAATGATCGCCGCGGGTGCCACCAGGTTCAGGCTGTGAGCCAGGGTATCGCGGGTCTGCGAAGTATTGAGCAAGGCACTGATCGCGCCGACCTTGGCCACCGCCAGAATCGTCACCAGCAGTTCCGGGCGATTCTCGATAAAGACCGCCACCACATCGCTCTTGCGGATGCCTTGGGCAATCAGATGATGGGCAATGCGATTGGCCCATTGGTTGACCTGAGCATACGTCAGCGCCACCTCGCCCTGCAGCAATGCCGGGCCATCGGGATTGCGCAACGTCGCTTGCTCGAAGCTCCAGCCCAGGCCGCACGGTTGGGTCGGGTCCTTGACGTTGGCGGCTTTCATGCCTTTCACCACGCGAGGAATGGCTTTGGCAATGGAAGGCAGCTTGCGGAGCATCATGCCCCAGGTAATCGTGTCGTTCGGCGTGCGGCTCATGGTTGCTCCCGGTCGATCTTTTTATTGTTCGGGCGGCGTTGATTGAGGCCGAAAATACGTCAGCGGTTCCTGAGCTGTACACGCGGTTTTTGAAATGATTTGTATCCACGTCTGCGGCATTCGAAATCGGGAGCTTGCGCCGGGCAATTGGTTCCATCGAATCGATGTCGACCACGCAAAATGCAGGATGCACGATGGCCCTTCATGCAGATTGCACGAAAGTGCAAAAACACCTTAAAACTAACTAATTGATATATAAGGATTTTTAAAAAATCAGGTGCTGGCACAATCACTGCAACTACCTCTGCATGCTTGCCATTCAAGAGCTAACGGAGCTGATAGACATGAACCTGATCCAAGAAAAATTTTCGTCCCTGTTCTCCAACTTCGAAGTGACCACCCAGCCACGTCCGGACGGCGGCATTCTGCTGACCTTGAGCAGCACCGACGGCAAAGTCTTCAAACGTTCGATTTCCTACCAGCAATTGCATGCCGGTGATCAGTTGTCCTGGGTGATCAGTGCCATTCGTCGTGACATCGCCGAACAGGCTAGCGACCTGCCGCAGATTTCCATGCTGCAAAGCCAGCAGCGGTTTGCCCTGCCGACGTATCACTCGGTTTAAACCGTTCCAGAGCTGTAAACAAACAGGCCGTGAGAGCTTTCGCTTCACGGCCTGAGTTGTTTCTGACGGTACGCCGATCCATGTGGGTTGGTCTTCGACGCTTAGAACGTGGAAGGATCGATCCGCGCAAAACTGTCGACGGTCACATGCCCCGCCAGCTCCCCGCCTTCACGGGCCAGCCCGCACGTAGCCATTCCCGCCGTGCGCGCCGCGTCCAGCTCCTCGACGATGTCGGACAGAAACAAGATCTGCGAAGTGCCCAGGCCAATGGCCTGGGTAATGCGCTCGTAGGACTGCGCTTCACGCTTGGGCCCCGAGGTGGTGTCGAAATAGCCACTGAACAGTGGTGAAAGATCCCCCGCTTCCGAGCAGCCGAAGATCAGCTTTTGGGCCTGGATCGAACCGGACGAATAAACAAATAATTTGTAGCCGCCCTGATGCCAGCGTTTGAGCGCTTCAATGGCGTCCGGGTAAACGTGGCCTTTCAACTGTCCGGCCTGATAGCCATGTTCCCAGACCATGCCTTGCAACGCCTTGAGCGGCGTGGCTTTGCGGTCTTCGGCAATCCAGCCCAGAAGGATGTCGATCACCCGCTCGACGTCGGCGTTCGGCTCGTTGGTATCCCGGCGAACGGCGTCCAGTTGCTCGGCAACATCCTCACGCGCGGCGTTCTGGCGAACAAAATCCGGCAAGTGTTTGGCGGCGTAGGGAAACAGCACGTCGAACACAAAACTCACCGCGCTGGTGGTGCCTTCGATGTCGGTGAGAATCGCTTTGATCGGCATCGCCTCAGTCCTCAAGACGCGGGAAGCGACTGGCGATGTCTTCGCCGGTGAAATTGGCCACCCAGCCTTCAGGGTTGTTGAACAGACGGATCGCGACGAAATGCGGATGCTCGCCCATGTCAAACCAGTGCGGGGTGCCTGCCGGTACCGAGATCAGGTCGTTTTTCTCACAAAGCATCGCGTAGACGTAATCGCCGATGTGCAGGGTAAACAAGCCACGGCCGGCGACGAAAAATCGTACTTCGTCTTCACCATGACGATGCTCGTCGAGAAACTTGGCGCGCAATTCGGCTTTTTTCGGGTGATCGCTGTTCAGGCTGATGACATCGACGGTGATGTAACCGCGTTCGGTCATCAGCT
Organism: Pseudomonas sp. PMCC200344; assembly: GCF_030053095.1. Taxonomy (NCBI): domain Bacteria; kingdom Pseudomonadati; phylum Pseudomonadota; class Gammaproteobacteria; order Pseudomonadales; family Pseudomonadaceae; genus Pseudomonas; species Pseudomonas sp. PMCC200344. The sequence continues at coordinate 4,082,906 of NZ_CP125618.1, forward strand.
TGTCGATTTGCTCCTGATACGCGGCGATCACTTCTTCCTGACTGGCGCCGGGCTGGATTTTCGCCGCGGCTTGCCAGCGGTCGAAACGCACGCCCTGCTCGGCCAGGGTCGAGGCGATGTCTTCGAAATGCGTCAGCACCTTGTTTGGCAAGTCAGGGCTTGAGACGTGGTAAACGGACAGGCTGCTCATCAGGGCAACTCCTTAACGGTTCATGCTTGGCGGTTCATGCGTGACGGTTCAGCTTTTTATGATTCAAGAGTGAGCGCATCTTCAACTCGCACTCGAACAAAAATTCAAAGGCTTCGATCTGTCGCAGTGCATCGCTCATTCGCGCCCCCCAGGTGTAGAGACCGTGGCCGCGGATCAGGTAGCCGACGCAATCGGGATGGGCCTGGAGCCAAGGCTGCACCTTGGCGGCGAGGCGCGCAATGTCCTGATCGTTGTCGAAAATCGGCACACGCACCCTGGATTCGTGGGTCGACACACCACTGAGGGCTTTTTGCAGTTCGTAGTCTTCGAACTCGATGAAGTCTTGCGGCGTCAGGCGCGACAGCACCGTGGCGTTCACCGAATGCGTGTGCAACACCGCGCCGATCTCCGGGCGCCAGTTGTAGAGCTGAGTGTGCAGCAGGGTTTCGGCGGACGGTTTTTTGCCCGGTTCCAGGCTATTGCCCGACAGGTCGGTGGCCAGCACATCGTCGACGCCGAGTTGGCCTTTGTGCTTGCCGGACACCGTCAGCAGCGCTTCAGTCGGCGACAGGCGCGTCGAGTAGTTGCTGCTGGTGGCCGGCGACCAGCCGCGGCCATAGAGAAAACGCCCGGCATCGATGATTTCCTGGGCGAGGTGCTCACGGGTAAGGCTCATGGCCTGTCCTCTTGCATACGTGTGGCAATGATAACGGCTGCCGCGAAGGCTGCGAGGCTGGCAATACTAAAGGTCAATGCAGGGCCGAGGGCATTCCAGCTGTAGCCGGAATACAACGCGCCCAGTGCGCCGCCGGTGCCGGCCAGTGCGGCGTATAACGCCTGGCCCTGCCCTTGTTGGCGCGCGCCAAAGCTACGTTGCACGAACTGGATGGCAGCCGCGTGAAAGCTGCCGAATGTCGCCGCGTGCAGCACCTGGGCGAACAACAGCACCCAAAGGAACTCCGCGAACGAACCGAGCAACAACCAACGCAAGGCAGCCAGCAGAAAACTCGCCAGCAACACCCGTCGCACGGAGAAACGCGCGAGGATCTTGCTCATGGCCAGAAACATCAAGACTTCGGCGACCACACCGACCGCCCATAGCACGCCGATCAGCCCACGGCTGTACCCGAGTCGCTCCAGGTGCAAGGTCAGAAAGGTGTAATAAGGACCGTGGCTCATCTGCATCAGTGCCACGCAACCGTAAAAAGCCAATACGCCGGGATTGCGCAATTGCTTGAGAAACCCATCTCCCGCAATTCGATTGCCCTGAGCCGGTTGGGCGTTCGGCACCCACAAACTGCTGACCACGATGCCGGCCATGATCAGCACCAGCGTCAGCGGATAGATATCCAGGCTCAACCCTTCGAACAACCGGCCAAGCGCGACCACGGTGATGATAAAACCGATGGAACCCCACAAGCGGATCTGACTGTAACGGTTAGTCTGGCCTTGCAAGTGCGCCAACGTGATGACTTCGAACTGCGGCAACACCGCGTGCCAGAAAAACGCGTGCAAGGCCATGACCATCGCCAGCCAGGCGTAGGTCTTGCTGACGAAGATCAGCGAAAACGTCAGCAGCGTGCAGACCGCACCGAAGCGCACGATGGCTAGGCGTCGGCCGGTGTAATCACCGAGCCAGCCCCAGATGTTCGGCGCCACGCAGCGCATCAGCATCGGGATCGCCACCAGCTCGCCGATGCGCGCGCTGGAAAAGCCCAGGTGATCGAAGTACAGCGCCAGAAACGGCGCTGTCGAACCGAGCAAGGCGAAATAGAACAGATAGAAACTGGAGAGCCGCCAGTACGGGAGCGCCGTCAAAGCCGTCAGACCGCAGCGGCTGTGAGGCTCTGTACGAGAACTGCCTGCGCGACGATCATGCTGCGTTAAAAACAGGCTCGCAATGCTCATGTAGGTCCCTACACTCCGCTTGCTCGCCTGTTTTTGCCTTGCCTGATCGCCGCTCGGCGAGTTTTCGTACAGACCCAAGGTCAGCCATTAAAGCTGACCCAGCACCGGCGTGCTCACGCGCACGTCCTGGTTCTGCCCGCGGTGACGCAACAGGTGATCCATCAGCACGATGGCCATCATCGCTTCGGCAATCGGTGTGGCGCGGATGCCGACGCACGGGTCATGACGCCCCTTGGTGACGACTTCCACCGGGTTGCCATGGATGTCGATAGAACGGCCCGGCGTGGTGATGCTCGAGGTTGGCTTGAGCGCCAGGTGCGCGACGATTGGCTGACCCGACGAAATGCCACCTAAAATGCCGCCCGCGTTGTTGCTGAGGAAACCATGCGGGGTCATTTCATCGCGGTGTTCGGTGCCACGCTGGGCAACGCTGGCGAAACCGGCGCCGATTTCCACGCCTTTGACCGCGTTGATGCTCATCAGCGCGTGAGCGAGTTCGGCATCGAGACGGTCGAAGATCGGCTCGCCAAGGCCCGGCATTACGCCTTCAGCGACTACGGTGATCTTCGCGCCAACCGAATCCTGGTCGCGACGCAACTGGTCCATGTAGGCCTCCAGCTCCGGGACCTTGTCCGGATCAGGGCTGAAGAAGGCGTTCTCTTCCACCGAATCCCAGGTCTTGAACGGGATTTCGATCGGGCCGAGCTGGCTCATGTAGCCACGAATGACGATGCCCTGAGTGGCCAGGTATTTTTTCGCAATCGCACCGGCGGCCACGCGCATGGCCGTTTCGCGGGCAGAACTGCGACCGCCGCCACGGTAATCGCGCTCGCCGTATTTGTGGTGATAGGTGTAGTCGGCGTGGGCCGGGCGGAACAGGTCCTTGATCGCCGAGTAATCCTTGGACTTCTGGTCGGTGTTGCGGATCAACAGGCCGATGGCGCAACCGGTGGTGCGTCCTTCGAACACGCCGGAGAGAATTTCGACTTCGTCGGCTTCCTGGCGCTGGGTGGTGTGGCGGCTGGTGCCGGGTTTGCGGCGATCCAGGTCACGCTGCAGATCCTCCAGAGAGATCTCCAGGCCCGGCGGGCAGCCGTCGACAATGGCGACCAACGCCGGACCATGGCTTTCGCCCGCGGTGGTGACAGTGAACAGCTTGCCGTAGGTATTGCCGGACATGCAGGACGCTCCGTGAAATCGAACCAAATACGTAATGCGCGCCAGTATACGCAGGCTACCCAACTAGTTCATCCTCGAACCTTATGGGTGCCTGCGAGTCCAACCGGCATCTTGTTGATGATGGCGTGATGATGCTGCGAGTTATAGCCTTGAGCCTTACCCTCTTTACCGGCTTTGTACAGGCCACTGTCCTGCAACGCCCGATCACGTTGGACACCGGCACCGGAGAGCTTTTCGGCTCGTTATTGTTGCCCAAGTCCGACACGCCGGTACCGGTTGTCCTGATCATTTCCGGCTCCGGCCCTACGGATCGTGACGGAAACAACCCCGACGGCGGACGCAACGACAGCCTCAAGCGTCTCGCTTGGGTACTGGCCAAACACAACATCGCCAGCGTGCGTTATGACAAACGCGGCGTGGCGGCGAGCCTTGCAGCGACCCCGGATGAACGCAATCTGTCGGTTGAAGCCTACGTGGCCGACGCCGAGGCCTGGGGCCAAAAGCTCAAAACCGACCCGCGTTTTGGCCAACTGATCCTGCTGGGCCACAGCGAAGGCGCCTTGATCGCCAGCCTCGCGGCGCCGAGCCTGGACGCCGCCGCGGTCATCTCCATGTCCGGCAGCGCCCGACCGATCGATCAGGTGCTGCGCCAACAATTGAGCAATCGCCTGCCGCCAGCACTGATGCTGCGCAGCAATGAACTGCTCGACAGCCTCAAGGCCGGCCACACCGACGACAACGTGCCGCCGCAGTTGCAGGTGATTTTCCGCCCGAGCGTGCAGCCGTATCTGATTTCATTGTTCCGCCAGGACCCGGCGGCGGCGTTCGCCAAGTTGAAGATGCCGGCGCTGATCATCCAGGGCAGCAACGACATCCAGGTCGGCGTCGGTGACGCCAGGCTGTTGAAGGCCGCCAAACCGGACGCCGAGCTGGCGCTGATCGAAGGCATGAACCACGTCATGCGCATCGTGCCCAACGATGTAAAACGGCAATTGGCCTCTTACAAGGATCCGCAATTGCCACTGGCGGCCGAACTCGGGGCGCGAATCCTCGGGTTTATTGACGGACTTCGCACCAGTTAAGCGGCGTTTGCCCTCCAGTCCTGAAAAAAACGGCCGATAAGCCTTTGTCGCCAGCGCTATGACTGGCGGCAAGCAGAGCTTGCACAGGATCTCGCCGTTATGACTGATACCCAGACTTCACCCGACACCACTGCTGAAAAAGACGCACCACCAGTGGTCGAGCTGCCGTGGGCGGACGTCCACGCCGAGCACCACAAGATGCTCCGTCTGGCGCCATTGCAAACCGACCGCAACACCGGTGGACGGCCGCTGCGCTTTGTTGAATTCGGTTACGCCGAGCGCAACAACAAGGAACACAGCCTGATGCGCATGAGCATTTCGCTGCCCGGCCAGCGTGTGCGCAAGGAACAGAATCATCTGGACGTGTGGGTCGATCACGCCACCAAGCGCGTGCATTTCGGGCCTGACAGCGGTTTGCAGATCGAACCGATGAACCGTGGCATCGGTCGCTTCATAGCCGCTCAGGGCATTACCTGGGCGAAAAAGAGATGGCCCGGCTACACCGTCGACGGCACAGACCTGAACAACAAGGATGCGCTGAACGAAGACACTCGCCTGCGCCGCGATCATTTTTTGCGGATGCATGGTTTCGACGTGATCTACGCCGACGCCCAGCATTTGAAGGGCAGCGTCAAAGAAGTACAGGTCGGCGACCTGTTGGGTGACTGGAGTACGGGGAAATTGCAGGTCGTGGAAATTCTTGAGGCGGCGCAGATGCTCCAGCAAGCCGAGCAAAATCTGGCCGAGCAGGAAGTCAAACTCAAGAAACACGAAGAAAAGGTCAGCAAGTACAAGCGCGAAGACACCGGGCTGCGTTTTACCATTACCTGCCTGGTGGCGTTTGCGGTGTTTCAGGCGGGGTTGTTGATCTGGATTGCTACGCACCGCTGACTGATCGTTCCCACGCTCTGCGCGGGAACGATCATTGCGGGGTTAAACGCGGGAAGCGAACAAGGCCTGATGATCACGGCACTGTTCCGCCGTCAGCATGAATACACCATGCCCACCGCGCTCGAAATCGAGCCAGGCGAAGTCGACTTCCGGGTACAGCGCCGAGACGTGAACCTGGCTGTTGCCCACTTCGACAATCAGCAAACCCTTCTCGGTCAGGTGATCCGCCGCTTCGGCGAGCATGCGACGCACCAGGTTCAAACCATCATCACCGCAGGCCAGGCCCAGCTCCGGTTCGTGCTGGTATTCGTCCGGCATGTCGGCGAAATCTTCCGCATCGACGTAAGGCGGGTTTGACACGATCAGGTCGAAACGCTGACCCGGTAAACCATCAAATCCATCGCCCTGCACCGTGTACACCCGCTCATCGACGCCATGGCGCTCGATGTTCTGGTTCGCCACTTCCAGTGCTTCGAACGACAGGTCGGCCAGCACCACTTCGGCGTTCTGGAACTCGTAGGCACAGGCGATACCGATGCAGCCGGAACCGGTGCACAGGTCGAGAATCCGCGCAGGTTCGGCACCCAACCACGGCTCGAAACGCTTTTCGATCAGCTCGCCAATCGGCGAACGCGGGATCAATACGCGCTCATCGACAATGAACGACATGCCGCAAAACCACGCTTCACCCAACAGGTAGGCGGTAGGAATGCGTTCTTCGATACGGCGCTTGAGCAAGCGTTGCAGGTTGACCAGCTCGTCTTCTTCCAGATTGCAGTCGAGGTAGCTGTCGGCGATTTCCCACGGCAAGTGCAAGGCACCCAACACCAACTGACGCGCTTCGTCCCAGGCGTTGTCGGTCCCATGGCCGAAAAACAGATCCTCCCCATGAAAGCGGCTGACGGCCCAACGGATATGGTCACGCAGGGTACGAAGTCGGGAAGTGATCACGGGGCAAACTCCAAAAAAAACGACTGGCGATTCTAACAGCCAAAACGCGTCTCGACGACGCGGGAAAACGACCGGGACGAATGTAGGACTATTCTATTTTTTCGGCCGGCTATTGAACAAAACGGGCCTATTGACAAGGCTGCGAGCCAGCAAAGACGGCGCCTACGATGGTAGCGATTCACAGAAGCGCTCAGCCAGAGGACAATGTCGCAAAAGCCCCACTCGAAGGAGCCCCAGAATGTCCGTTCCAAAAACGATGTTTCAACTCAGCGGCCGCGGTTATGCAGCTGCCGTTCTGAGCCATGCGACCCTTGTCATCATCGATGCCCAGAAAGAATACCTCAGCGGCCCGTTGGCTCTGAGCGGCATGGATGCTGCCGTCGCGAACATCAAGCAACTGGTGGCCGCTGCCCGTGCAGCCGGCCGGCCGATCGTCCATGTCCGCCACCTCGGCACCGTCGGTGGGCTGTTCGATCCACAAGGTGAGCGCGGTGAGTTCATCCCGGGCCTGGAACCACAGGGCGACGAAACCATCATCGGTAAATTGCTACCGAGTGCGTTCCACGGCACCGAACTGCTGGAACGCCTGCAGAATCTCGGCTCGCTGGACCTGATCGTGTGCGGTTTCATGAGCCACTCCAGCGTCAGCACCACGGTGCGCGCTGCGAAGAACCTGGGCTTTCGTTGCACGCTGGTAGAAGACGCCTGCGCGACTCGCGACCTGCCTTACAAGGGCGGTGTGTTGAGCGCAGACCACGTTCAGCAGACCGAAATGGCGATCATGGCGGACAACTTTGCCACCCTCGCGCTGACTCACGAACTGATCTGATCGACGCTCGATGAGCGGTCCATGCCGCCGCTCATCCGCAAAAGCCTATCATTTGCTGTAATTGCCTTAGCCTCAGGAACATCCCGGTCAACTCCCGGTCGAAGGGCCGATACCCATTGAGGAAGGTCGGAATGAAGTTATCCGATGGTTTTGACGCTCGCCGCTTGCGGCCCAAAGGCCAACGCAACTGGCGTTTTCGAATCGGCGCGGCATTTGCTGCCCTGCTGTCGATGTGCGGTGTGTTGCTGGCGATGGCAGGCATAGCCAGCCTGCTTGGCCACGCACCCGCCTTAGGCGAGTTGAATACCAACCGGGTCGGTTCGGCAGTGATTCTGGCGATTGGCCTGTTTGTGCTGTACCTCGGCGTGTGGCTGTGGCGTCGCTGCCGTCGCCGCTCGCGGCAGTCGCAAGAGCTGAACATCTCCCCGCACTTGATGAAAAAGCACGACTGAGCCGAGCGTTGCGCGTTTTCTCGCGCCCCATTCGCCTCGAGTTGGGTAAACTGGCCGCCCTTCGCGGAGGCTGACATGCAAGACGACGATTTTTCCCTGTTCAAAAGCGCGATCAAAGGCGTCAAGCCGATCAAACACGATCGCGCCGAAACCGGCAAACCCAAAGCTGATCGCGCGCAAATCGCCAAGTTGCGTCAGGCCGCCACCGTGCGCACCGACGCCACCACCGTTGACGGGCTGTCCGATCAGTTCGTCATCGATGTTGGCCCGGAAGACGAGCTGATGTGGGCGCGTGACGGCGTTCAGGAAAGCCAGATGCGCAAGCTCAAGATCGGACAGATTCCGTTCGAAGGCAGCCTCGACCTCCATGGCATGAGCGTGGAAAAGGCTCGGGAAACCCTCTGGGCGTTTCTGGCCGAAGCGACCAAATTCGAAATCCGTTGCGTGCGCGTCACCCACGGCAAGGCCGTGCGTCTGGACGGCAAGCGGCCGATGATCAAAAGCCACGTCAACACTTGGCTGCGCCAACATTCGCAGGTACTCGGCTTCACCTCGTGCCAAGCGAAACACGGCGGCGCCGGAGCGGTTTATGTGATGCTCAAACGAACCATGATGGAAGGTCGCGACGAGTAAAGCCGACGCGCCACGCTTGCAGCGTCGTGTCCGCCACCGTACCCTTGCCCTTTGCGTAAAATCCCACAGGTAGTTTCATGTCCCTGGAACAGAATTACACCGCGATTCTCGGCCAATTGGGCGAGGACGTCTCCCGCGAGGGCCTGCTCGACACGCCAAAACGTGCCGCCAAAGCCATGCAGTACCTCTGCCGCGGTTATGAACAGACACTGGAAGAGGTCACCAACGGTGCCTTGTTCAGCTCCGACAACAGCGAAATGGTGCTGGTGAAGGACATCGAGCTCTACTCGTTGTGCGAACACCACCTGCTGCCGTTTATCGGCAAGGCTCACGTCGCCTACATCCCGAGCGGCAAGGTATTGGGCCTGTCGAAAGTCGCGCGGATCGTCGATATGTACGCCCGCCGCCTGCAGATCCAGGAAAACCTCAGCCGCCAGATCGCCGATGCGGTCCAGCAAGTCACCGGCGCCCTGGGCGTTGCGGTGGTCATCGAGGCCAAGCACATGTGCATGATGATGCGCGGTGTGGAGAAACAGAATTCGTCGATGATCACTTCGGTGATGCTGGGTGAGTTCCGCGAAAACGCGGCCACCCGCAGCGAGTTTCTCAGCCTGATCAAGTAATTCGCGGCAGAAGAAAACCGGCATTCATCGCCGGTTTTTTTTCGTCTGTGAAAAATCAGGTAAGCTGCGCGCCTTCTGTTTGCCCCTGTGAGGCTTATACCGTGTTCGTTAAAGCGCTTCGTGTCGGCCTTGGCCAACTGATCATCTTCATCGACTTCATTACCCGCCCAGGCAAAAAGCAGCGCCCCGCCGCCGCTCAGGCTCAGGTCGAAACAGCCGCCAAAGACCTTACCCTGTATCAGTTCCACGCCTGCCCGTTCTGCGTGAAAACCCGCCGCACCCTGCGCCGCTTGAACGTGCCGGTGGCGTTGCGCGACGCGAAGAACAATGAACAGGATCGCCAGACCCTGCTGGAACAGGGCGGCAAGATCAAGGTGCCGTGCCTGCGCATCGAAGAGAATGGCCAGACGACCTGGATGTATGAGTCCAAGGTGATCATCGATTATCTGGACAAGCGGTTTGCCGCAGCCTGAAGCCGTACATATCTCGGAAAAAAATAAACCGGCCCATTGGCTAATGCCGATCAGTTAAGCTAAACGCGATCCGTAGCAGCTGGCGAAGCCTGCGTTCGGCTGCGAAGCAGTCGTGAAATCAGACGATGCGGTGTTTCAGGAAGACCGCAAACTCAGGTTTTACGACTGCTGCGCAGCCGAACGCAGGCTTCGCCAGCTGCTACGGATTGTGTTGTTCCTTAACTGATTGCCATTAGCCAATGGGCCGGTTTATTTGTTTTTGCACCCTTCGCACCCTTCGCACCAGCAGCCTCAAGCCGCTTTTGCCGCCTGGGCCTGACGCAGCACCGCTGCCAGCCTTTTGAGCCCTTCGTCCAGCCGTGCCGGGTCGATGTGACTGAAGTTCAGGCGCAAATGCCCCGGATTGCTGTCCGGTTCGGGGAAGAACGGCTCGCCCGGCATAAACGCCACATCCGCTGCCAGTGCGGCCTTGAGCAACGTACGCGTGTCCAGCGGCTGCTTGAGAGTCAGCCAGAAAAACAGCCCGCCCTGCGGCACGTTCCAGTCCGCCAAATCAGCAAAATGCGTTTCCAGAGCTGACTGGAACGCGTCCCGACGAACCCGGTAGAAGTCCCGCAGCTCGCTCAAGTGATGCTGGAATTTCTCAGTGCCGATCCACTGCAACGCTTGCCACTGGCCCACGCGATTGGTGTGCAGGTCGGCCGATTGCTTGAGTTTCAGCAAGTGCGGAAAGAGATCCGGACTGGCGATCAGATAACCGACTCGCAGTCCGGGCAACAGGGTTTTCGACACGGTGCCGGTGTAGATCCAGCTGGCCTTTTTCAAGCGACTGACAATTGGCGTGGCGCTGCCACCGTCGAAAGTCAGCTCGCGGTAAGGCTCGTCTTCGATCAAGGTCACGCCGAACTCATCCAGCAAGGCTGCCACGGCATCGCGCTTGGCCTCGCTGTAGCGCACGGCTGAAGGATTCTGAAAAGTCGGAATCAGATAGATGAACGCCGGACGGTGTTTTTCCAGACGAGCACGCAGCTGCGCCAGGTTCGGGCCATCAGCCACCAGCGGGACAGTGATGCAGTCGGCGCCAAACAGCTGAAAAATCTGCAAGGCCGCCAGATAAGTCGGCGCTTCGATCAAAATTTCGGTGCCTTTGTCGATGTACAGCTTGGCCGCCAGATCGAGGGTTTGCTGGGAACCGCTGACCACCAACACCTGACTCGCCTCGCAGGGTACGCCCAACGCCCGTGCCTCTGCTGCCAGCGCTTCACGCAGCGCCGGCTCACCTTCGCTCATGCCGTATTGGCCCATGGACAGCGGCATGTCGGTCCACTCTACTTTCGGCAGCATGGCTTCAGCGGGCAAGCCGCCGGCGAACGACATCACTTCCGGGCGTTGGGCGGCGGCGAGGATTTCACGGATCAAAGAACTTTTAAGACGCGAGATGCGTTCGGAAAATGCCATGGAGTCACCGGTAGCGAGGCCTGAGGAAAATGAGTCAAACTGCTTGACCGAAATTACGACAGACCGAACGGATACGTCAATATGCTTGACCTTAAAAACCCCGTGACTCAGCAACAAGCGATGGAAGCGTTTTTCTTCGGTTACCAGGCTTTCACTGCGAAGGCCGACGAAATGCTCGAGCGTCGTGGCTTGAGCCGGGTGCATCAACGCATTGTGTTTTTTATCGCCCGCTACCCGAACCTGAGTGTCAAGGAACTGCTGGCATTGCTCGGGGTGACGAAGCAGGCGCTGAACATTCCGCTGCGTCAATTGGTGGAAATGCATCTGGTGAACAGTGTCGCGTCCCAGACCGATAAGCGTAAGCGGTTGCTGGAGCTGACCGACGATGGCGCGCGTTTCGAGCAGTCATTGCGCCGTGAACAGGTGAAATTGCTGGAGCGGGTGTTTGCCGAGGCGGGTGAGACGGCGGTGAATGGGTGGCTGGCGGTAAATCTGGCTTTAGGAAAAAACCAAGTCCTCGCAGACTGATCGTTCCAATGCTCTGCGTGGGAACGATCGTCTATAGCCGATATATCCCGATCAACAAACTTTTCGTCTACAAAATCAAAAACATTATTTGCTTTATTTGTATACAAAAGCATAATCCACTTCGTGCGAGTTCCTGACCAAGCAGTCAACAAATTCGCAAGCACCTCAAAGGGTCGCTGCCACCCTCATGGGTCCGGCCCTGGAAATAACAATAAAACTCTTGAGGAGTATTCGCTGTGGAAAGCCGCAAATCCGAAGCCCCGACGCTGGAACTCTCGCCGCCATTACGCAATGGCTGGCTGGAGCGCATCTTCAAACTCAGCTTGCATGGCACCACGGTGAAGACCGAGTTGATTGCCGGTCTGACAACCTTCATCACCATGGCCTACATCATCTTCGTCAACCCCAACATCATGGCCGACGCCGGGATCGATCACGGTGCCGCGTTCGTCGCCACCTGCATCGCCGCTGCGCTGGGTTGCCTGTTGATGGGTCTGTATGCCAACTGGCCGGTCGGCCTGGCGCCGGGCATGGGCCTCAACGCCTTCTTCACCTACACCGTGGTCGGCACCATGGGCTACAACTGGGAAACCGCCCTTGGCGCGGTGTTTGTTTCCGGTGTGTTGTTCATGTTTCTGACTTTTTCCCGAATCCGCGAATGGCTGCTCAATAGCATCCCGGTGAGCTTGCGCTTTGCCATGGGCGCCGGCGTGGGCTTGTTCCTGGGGCTGATCGGCTTGAAAACCGCGGGCATCGTGGTCGACAGCCCGGCCACCCTGATCAAGCTCGGCTCCCTGCGCGAACCTGGCCCGCTGCTGGCCGCCATCTGCTTCCTGATGATCGCCGTGCTCAGTTACCACAAAGTGTTCGGTGCGATCCTCATCAGCATCATCACCGTGACCCTGGCCGGTTGGGGCCTGGGCCTGGTGCATTACGAAGGGATCATGTCGGCCCCGCCGAGCCTGGCTCCGACCTGGATGGCCATGGATGTCGCCGGCGTGTTCAACATCAGCATGATCAGCGTGGTGCTGGCCTTCCTCTTCGTGCACATGTTCGACACCGCCGGCACCTTGATGGGCGTCGCCCAGCGCGCCGGCCTGGTGAATGCTGACGGCAAGATCGAAAACCTCTCCCGCGCCCTGAAAGCCGACAGTGCGTCCAGCGTATTCGGTGCGGTGGTCGGCGTTCCGCCGGTTACCAGCTACGTAGAAAGTGCTGCGGGTGTAGCCGCTGGTGGTCGGACTGGTCTTACCGCTGTGACCGTAGGTGTGCTATTTATTGCCGCAATGTTTTTCGCACCGCTGGCTGGCATGATCCCCGCTTACGCAACCGCCGGTGCGCTGATTTATGTGGCGATGCTGATGATGGGCGGTATGGCGCACATCGAATGGGACGAAGCGACCGACAGCATTCCGGCGATCGTTACCGCGATCATGATGCCCCTGACCTTCTCGGTCGCCGACGGCATTGCCCTGGGCTTTATCACTTACGTGGTAATGAAGGCCTGTACCGGTAAGCACAAGGAAATTTCCATCAGTCTGTGGGTGCTCTGCGCGATCTTCATCGCCAAGTTCATTTTCTTGTAAGCCGTCTACGTTTCAAAAACAGTGTTTCAAAACAGCCTCACCCCGTCGGGTGAGGCTTTTGTGCAAATGGAGGAAAGTGATGAGTCTGGAAACCTGGCTACTGTTCAGCGGCGCTGCGCTGGTGGTAATCCTGATCCCGGGGCCACTGTCTTTGCTGATGATCAGCAACAGTCTGAATTACGGTTTGCGCCGTTCTTACCCGGCGTTTCTGGGTGGCGTGATTGCGTCGATCTGCTTGCTAAGTGCGTCGGCGCTGGGCTTGGGCGCCTTGCTGCTGGCATCGGAACAGTTGTTCAGCGCCCTGAAGATCGTCGGGGCGCTGTACCTGTTCTATCTGGCTTGGCAGAGCTGGCAGCAATCGCGGCTGCCCTCCCATGGCGCTGAAGTGCCCCAGGCTGCGCCGGTTCCACGCTTTCGCGCACTGTTCGGGCGCGCGTTTATGTTGGGCGCCAGCAACCCGAAAGACATTCTGTTCTTTGCCGCTTTCCTGCCGCAGTTCCTCAGTGCCGAGAAGCCGTTCCTGCCGCAGTTGCTGGTGATGATTGCGACCTGGACCGTGCTGGATTTGCTGTGCAAGTTGGCTTATGGATTAGGTGCACACGGGGCGGCGCGGTATCTGCGCAGTGGAAGGGGTCAGAACTGGTTTAATCGGGTGAGTGCGGGGTTGTTTAGCGGGGCTGGTGCGGCTTCGTTGTTGAGCCGTTAAAAGCAAAAGCTTCGCGAGCAAGCCCGCTTGTGTCTTGCGCAGGAATTAGACTGAGGATGAGAGCGGTGAATAGTGCTTAAAGCACGTGTGGGAGCCCATGCTGCCATTCACCTCTCCACTCTGGTTATTGAGCCCGAACAGTTGAACGAGCCGACCTCGAACATTTACAAGCGTGGTGCCCAGCCAGAGTGCTCTCACCTTTGAGTGTAAGAGGATTCAGCTATGTTTTCCTGCGCAGGCATCGACGTTGCCAAAGATACTCTTGAGGTTCGGATTAACCCGCAAGACGTTGGCGCAAGTTACCTCAATACCGCCAGTGACTTCCTTGCGCTGATTGATTGGTTAAAGCGCTACCAGGTCAACCGCGTATTGCTGGAAGCCACCGGCGGCTATGAGCGAGAGGCCATGAAAGCGCTTCAGGCCGCGGGCTTCGAAGTCTTGCGGATCAACCCTCGTCGCGCCAAGAACTTTGCCAAGGCGATGGGGCAGCACGCTAAAACCGACCCGATAGATGCGCGACTTCTCGCGCAGTTTGCAGAAGTCATAAAGTCGCCAAGCAACCGCATCACCAGCCCTGAACAGGACAATTTGCGTGCGCTGGTACAGCAACGTGAAAACTTTGTTCAGCAGCAAAGCGATGATATTCGGCGCCTCAAAACAGCCTCTGTAGACCGGGTAAAACCCTGTCTGCAGAGGCATATCGACTATTTATGCCAAGCAATAAAGTCGATAGAGAAGTTGATCCGTCAAAGTGCCCAAGACCTGGACAGTGATAAAATAGCCCGTTTGTGCTCGGTCAAGGGAATAGGGCTCGTGACGGCAGCCAGCTTAATGGCCTATTTGCCTGAGCTGGGCGAGGTTGGACGGCACGAGATTGCAGCGCTGGCAGGCATAGCCCCCTACAACGATGACAGCGGCAAGCATGAAGGTCCGCGCCATATTAGCGGCGGCAGGTTTGCTGCGCGTCGCGCGATGTACATGGCGTGCTGGGTGGTGATTCAGCGACAGCCTGAGTTCAAAGCGCGGTATGACGCACTGCGTCGTAAGGGCAAATGCGCAAAAGTAGCGCTCATCGCCTGTATGCGCGTGCTGCTGATACGACTGAACGCCATGATCCGAGACCGAACTGAGTGGAAACAACCCTTGGCCTAAAACGGGTCGCGGTGTTCCTGTAGGGCATCGCATGGCGTAAAGCTGTGGGAATTCAGCTGTCTATCAATATGCCTTCAAAATAAAGATCACCAAGACAGTTGCTCCCACATTGGATCTCTGCCGGTCACAAATAATGTATTCGCAGAAGATCCAGTGTGGGAGCGGGCTTGCTCGCGAAGGCGTCATCAGCAACACCACATATCTCAGGACAAAAAAAAGCCCGCAGTGTGAGCGGGCGAAAGACCAAAGAAGCTATATGCACAGGATTCTGGGGGGAAAGCCCTAGCTTCCTCTGTAGGTCGAATAGCTGTACGGCGAAATCAGCAACGGCACGTGGTAGTGATCCTGCTCTGCTGAGATGCCAAAACGCAGCACCACCACATCCAGGAACGCGGGTTCTGGTAGCTGAACGCCACGGGCGCGGTAGTAATCGCCCGCATGAAACTGAACCTGATAGACCCCGGAACGGTAGTCATCGCCTTGCAGCAGCGGTGCATCGACCCGGCCGTCACTGTTAGTGACTGCTGTGGCCACCAGTTCCAGCTGCGAACCTTCAACGCGATACAACTCGACCTTGATCGAGCTGCCCGGGCAACCATGTGCAGCGTCTAAAACGTGAGTAGTCAAACGTCCCATTGATTCTGCGCGCCTGCCTGCATGGAGCAGTCAGGCCTCGCGCCTCCCGAAGTCAGTTGAAAAGGAGACCGCACCGATTCGGAGCACGAAACGCTGCGGCGAGCGACTGATTAAGACACTTTTAACAAAAATTGTACACAATAAAAACAACATATTTACTGCTATCCCAGTCATTCAGGGATTCCCGCCGAATCTGCCACCGAGCCACAGGGCCAGAGGACCTTCCATCCATTAACTGACCAATCAGGCAGGTTTTTTGCAATAACATGTGAAGATGACAGTCAGTGAAAAATGCAAAAAAACAGGCTTACAAAGTGGATATAAAGTTGTATACAATCAGCCCATCGCTGTGACGCCAGCCTGTCATCAAACCGCCAGGCCGCCACACAACCCTGACCTTGAACAAGTCGAACGAATAAGAAGGAAGACTGCAGTGAGCGCTGACTACCCACGCGACCTGATCGGTTACGGCAGTAACCCTCCTCACCCACACTGGCCGGGCAATGCCCGCATCGCCTTGTCCTTCGTGCTCAATTACGAAGAAGGCGGCGAGCGCAATATTCTGCACGGCGATAAAGAATCCGAAGCCTTCCTTTCGGAAATGGTCTCGGCGCAGCCGCTGCAAGGCGCTCGCAACATGAGCATGGAATCCCTTTATGAGTATGGCAGCCGCGCCGGCGTCTGGCGGGTTCTGAAACTGTTCAAGGAATTCGACATTCCGCTGACCATCTTCGCCGTGGCCATGGCCGCCCAGCGCCACCCGGACGTGATCCGCGCGATGGTTGATGCCGGACACGAGATCTGCAGTCACGGCTACCGCTGGATCGACTATCAGTACATGGACGAAGCGCAGGAACGCGAGCACATGCTCGAAGCGATCCGCGTCCTCACCGAAATCACCGGCGAGCGCCCACTGGGCTGGTACACCGGCCGCACCGGTCCGAACACCCGTCGTCTGGTGATGGAAGAAGGCGGTTTCCTCTACGACTGCGACACCTACGACGACGACCTGCCCTACTGGGAACCGAACAACCCGACCGGCAAGCCGCACCTGGTGATTCCGTACACGCTGGACACCAACGACATGCGCTTCACCCAGGTTCAGGGCTTCAACAAGGGCGACGATTTCTTTGAATACCTCAAAGACGCATTCGACGTGCTGTACGCCGAAGGCGCCGAAGCGCCGAAGATGTTGTCGATCGGCCTGCACTGCCGTCTGATTGGCCGTCCGGCGCGTCTGGCCTCGCTCAAACGCTTTATCGAATACGCTAAAAGTCATGAACAGGTGTGGTTCAGCCGTCGCGTCGACATCGCTCGCCACTGGCACGAAACCCACCCGTACCAAGGGACCGCGAAATGAGCCACTTCCAAACCCTGAAGCCCTCGACCCTGAGCCGCGACGCCTTCGTCGCTGCCTTCGCCGACATCTACGAACATTCGCCATGGGTGGCCGAAAAGGCCTTCGACCTGGGCCAGGACGCTTCGATCGACGAGATCGAAACCCTGCACCAGCGCATGAGCGACATCCTGTTGAGCGCCGATCACGCAAGCCAGCTTGAGCTGGTCGTCGCTCACCCGGACCTGGCCGGCAAAGCTGCCGTCCAGGGCCAGCTTACCGCAGCCAGCACTGAAGAACAGTCTGGCGCGGGTATTCACCAATGCACGGCCGAAGAGTTTCAACGCTTCACCGAGCTGAACGACGCCTACAAAGCCAAGTTCAAGTTTCCCTTCATCATGGCGGTAAAAGGCAGCAACCGGCATCAGATCCTCGCGGCGTTCGAAACGCGCATTCACAACCCGGAAGACACCGAGTTCAAATGCGCGCTGGCGGAGATCAACAAGATTGCGTTGTTCCGATTACTGACCCTATAGCGAGCAGCCCTTGTGAAAAGCCCGGGCGTTTAAAACGCGAAGACCCAAGGGCACTGCAAGCATCCCAAGCCAACTAATTAAAGGCAGACAAGAAGAATGAAAGCTTACGCCGTACCTTTCGAGAAGTTCGTCAACCTGGCCGACGCCCGCCTGGGCACCAAAATCATCTCGGTCACCGATGACTGGTTCGCTGATGCCAACCGCCTGTTCCAGCCGACCCCGGCTGTGTGGAAGGAGGGCGTATTCGATGACAACGGCAAGTGGATGGACGGCTGGGAGTCGCGCCGCAAGCGCTTCGAAGGCTACGACAGCGCCGTGATCCGCCTGGGCGTACCGGGTTCGATCAAAGGCGTGGACATCGACACTTCATTCTTCACCGGCAACTTCCCGCCATCGGCCTCTCTGGAAGCCTGCTTCCTGGCCTCGGGCGAGCCGGATGAAAACACCCTGTGGACTGAAGTGCTGTCGGCCGTCGAGCTGCAAGGCAACAGCCATCACTACCACGAAATCAACAACGACCAGGCGTTCAGCCACCTGCGTTTCAACATCTACCCGGATGGTGGCGTGGCCCGTCTGCGTGTTTACGGTGTTCCGTTCCGCGACTGGTCCGCTGTGGGCGACAACGAGCAAGTTGATCTGGCAGCAGCCCTGAACGGTGGCCGCGCCCTCGCCTGCTCCGACGAACACTTCGGTCGCATGAGCAACATCCTCAACCCGGGCCGTGGCATCAACATGGGCGACGGCTGGGAAACCGCACGTCGCCGTACGCCGGGCAATGACTGGGTCATTGTCGCGCTGGGTCATGCCGGCGAAATCGAGAAAGTCATCGTCGACACCCTGCATTTCAAGGGCAACTACCCGGACACCTGCTCGATCCAGGGCGCGTTCGTGAAGGGCGGCACCGACAGCCAGATCGAAACCCAATCGCTGTTCTGGCGCGAATTGCTGCCGGCGCAGAAACTGGAAATGCACGCCGAACACACCTTCGCCGAGCAGATCAAGGCGCTGGGCCCGATCACTCACATCCGCCTGAACGTGTTCCCGGATGGTGGTGTTAGCCGCCTGCGAGTTTTGGGCAAGGTAGCAAAATAAGCGTCGTCTCCAATCGCCAGCAGGCTGGCTCCCACAGGGGAATGCACTCCAAATGTGGGAGCTAGCCTGCTAGCGATGGCAATAGAACAGACAACAACGAATTCAAGGTAAGAAGACCAGCATGCGCACATTGACGATTGAACCGCTGACCAAAGAAGCCTTCGCCCCTTTCGGTGACGTGATCGAAACCGACGGTAGCGATCACTTCATGATCAACAACGGTTCGACCATGCGCTTTCACAAACTGGCGACGGTTGAAACCGCCACGCCAGAGGACAACGCGATCATCAGTATCTTCCGCGCCGACGCGCAGGACATGCCGCTGACCGTCAGCATGCTGGAGCGTCACCCGCTGGGCAGCCAGGCTTTCATTCCGCTGCTCGGCAACCCTTTTCTGATCGTGGTCGCGCCACTTGGCGATGAACCTGTATCAGGCTTGGTCCGCGCCTTCGTCACCAACGGCAGGCAGGGCATTAATTACCATCGCGGCGTTTGGCACCATCCGGTGCTGACGATCGAAAAGCGGGATGACTTCCTGGTGGTTGATCGCAGTGGCACAGGCAATAACTGCGATGAGCATTTTTTCAAAGAGGATGAGCGTTTGATCCTTGCCCCCCACCAATAAGAGAAGGTCTGATCACTCGACAACAGAGTGACAGGCGAGAGGTAAAGACTGTGGAAGCACATCTGTTGGAATGGCTGAACCTGAGCGTGCGCTGGGTTCACATGATTACTGGCGTGGCCTGGATCGGCGCGTCGTTCTATTTCGTCTGGCTGGAAAACAACCTCAATCGGGTCAACCCGAAAAGTGGCTTGGCGGGCGATTTGTGGGCGATCCACGGCGGCGGTATCTACCACCTGGAAAAATACAAACTGGCTCCACCGACCATGCCGGACAACCTGCACTGGTTCAAATGGGAAGCCTACTTCACCTGGCTGTCGGGGATCGCGCTGCTGTGCGTGGTGTTCTACTCCAACCCGACGCTGTACCTGCTGGCACCGGGCAGCAGCCTGACCGGCCCTGAAGGGGTTGCCCTGGGCATTGCCTCGTTGTTCGTCGGCTGGTTCGTCTACTCCTTCCTTTGCGACTCGGCCCTGGGCAAACGCCCTGCCCTGCTCGGCTTCATCCTGTTCGTGCTGATCATTGGCGCCGCTTACGGCTTCAGCAAAGTGTTCAGCGGTCGCGGTGCATACCTGCACGTCGGCGCGATCATCGGCACCATCATGGTCGGCAACGTGTTCCGCATCATCATGCCGGCGCAGCGCGCACTGGTTGCCGCGATTGCCGAGAACCGCACGCCGGATCCGGCACTGCCGGCCAAAGGCTTGCTGCGTTCGCGTCACAACAACTACTTCACCTTGCCGGTGCTGTTCATCATGATCAGCAACCACTTCCCGAGCACTTACGGCAGCCAATACAACTGGCTGATCCTCGCCGGAATTGCGGTGCTGGCGGTGTTGGTTCGTCATTACTTCAACACCCGTCATGACAGCCACAAGTTCGCCTGGACCATGCCCGTCGCAGCAGTGGGCATGATCTGCCTGGCGTACGTGACCGGCCCGGCGCAGATGTCCAGTGCACCTGAAGTAGCCAAGGCACCTGGCACCATCGAGTACCAGCCGCTGCCGGAAACCGCCCTCGGTGGAGGTGCCAAACCTGCCGCCGCGAAGCCTGCTGAAGCGCCGGTTCAGGCTGCGAACGCCGGACCGAGTTACGACAAGGTGCACAGCGTGATCCAGGAACGATGCTCGGTTTGCCATTCCGCCAAACCGACCAGCCCGCTGTTCAGCGCTGCACCGGCCGGTGTGATGTTCGACACCCCCGAGCAGATCCGCCAGAACGCAGCGCGCATCCAGGCGCAAGCCGTCACCAGCCAGATCATGCCACTGGGCAACATCACCCAGATGACCCAGCAGGAACGTGACCTGATCGGCGCCTGGATTGTTCAGGGAGCTCCAACCAACTAATCGTTGAAAAGCTTCGCGGGCAAGCCTCGCTCCTGTAGGAGCAAGGCTTGCCCGCGATTGGCCGCGCTGCGGTCCCTGATGCACAAAACCACAAGAATAAAAAAGATCCGAGGTGTTGCATGTCCGAGCTATCCAAAGCGCGCATCCCCGACGCACCCGCCATTCAGCGTTTACCCCTTTTGCAACTGATCCTGGTCGGCCTGCAACACGTTCTGCTGATGTACGGCGGAGCCATCGCGGTGCCGCTGATCATCGGACAGGCCGCTGGCCTGAGTCGTGAAGAAATCGCCTTCCTGATCAACGCCGACCTGCTGGTGGCCGGGATCGCCACCATCGTGCAGTCGCTGGGCATCGGCCCAATGGGCATCCGTATGCCGGTGATGATGGGCGCCAGTTTTGCCGCAGTCGGCAGCATGGTGGCAATGGCTGGTATGCCTGGAATCGGTCTGCAAGGGATCTTCGGCGCGACCATCGCCGCCGGATTCTTCGGCATGATCATCGCGCCATTCATGTCCAAAGTTGTACGCTTCTTCCCGCCCCTGGTGACCGGCACGGTCATCACCTCGATCGGTTTGTCGCTGTTCCCCGTGGCCGTGAACTGGGCCGGCGGCGGTGCAGGTGCCGCGCAATTCGGCTCACCGATTTACCTGGCCATCGCCGCGCTGGTGCTGGCCACCATTCTGCTGGTCCACCGCTTCATGCGCGGTTTCTGGGTCAACATTTCCGTGCTGATCGGCATGTGCCTGGGTTACGTGCTCTGCGGCCTGATCGGTATGGTCGACCTGAGCGGCATGGCCCAGGCGCCGTGGCTGCAATTCGTGACCCCGCTGCATTTCGGCATGCCGAAGTTCGAACTCGCTCCGATCCTTTCCATGTGCCTGGTGGTGGTGATCATCTTCGTCGAGTCCACCGGGATGTTCCTGGCGCTGGGCAAGATCACCGGCCAGGAAGTCTGCCCACGGATGCTGCGTCGCGGCTTGTTGTGTGATGCCGGCGCCTCGTTCTTCGCCGGTTTCTTCAATACCTTCACCCACTCCTCTTTCGCGCAAAACATCGGTCTGGTGCAGATGACTGGTGTGCGTTGCCGCTCGGTGACCATCGTCGCCGGCGGTTTGCTGGTGGTGTTGAGTTTGCTGCCGAAAGCAGCGTTTCTGGTGGCCTCGATTCCGCCCGCCGTACTGGGCGGCGCAGCCATTGCGATGTTCGGCATGGTCGCCGCCACCGGCATTAAGATTCTTCAGGAAGCCGACATCGGTGACCGTCGCAACCAGTTGCTGGTGGCGGTGAGCATCGGCATGGGGTTGATTCCGGTGGTACGTCCGGAGTTCTTCGCCCACCTTCCGCTGTGGATGAGTCCCATCACTCACAGCGGTATTGCCATGGCGACGTTGAGTGCTTTGTCGCTGAACCTGTTGTTCAACATCCTCGGCGGCGCCGAACGCGCGGCCATCAACGACTGCCACGCGCACCCGCGTTGACACACTAAAAGCCATGCAACCTGTGGGAGCAGTTGCTCCCACAGTGGCCACACCTGTGCCTCAAACAATAAAAACAAGAGGGAGCAACAGATGATTCGGACACAGACAAACATGCTGTTGGGCGGAGGTCTTTTGGCCGCCAGCCAAGCCATGGCCGGCGATTTGCTGCTGTGGCAGACCAACAGCCTGAGCTATTTGTACGGCAAGAATTTCGAGATCAACCCGTCGATCCAGCAGACGGTGACGTTCGAGCACGCCGACAAATGGAAGTACGGCGATAACTTCCTGTTCGTCGACAAGATTTTCTACAACGGCCAGGAAGACCGCAACAAAGGCCCCAACGCCTTTTACGGCGAGTTCAGTCCACGCCTTTCCTTCGGCAAGATCCTCGACCGCCGCTTCGAATACGGCCCGGTCAAGGATGTGCTGCTGGCCATGACTTACGAGTATGGCGAAGGCGACAGCGAGGCCTACCTGATCGGCCCGGGTTTCGACCTCGCGGTCCCGGGCTTCAACTATTTCACCCTGAACTTCTATCGTCGCCAGACCGAAGGCCCGCGCCCCGGCGATGGTGTCTGGCAGATAACGCCGGCCTGGTCCTACAGCATTCCATTGGGCAATTCAGACCTGTTGCTCGACGGCTACCTGGACTGGGTGGTCGACAACGATCAGAACGCCCGCGGTACCTACCACGCCAACCTGCACATCAATCCGCAGCTCAAGTATGACCTCGGCAAAGCCCTGGGCTGGGGCCATAAACAGGTCTACGTCGGCACCGAATACAGCTACTGGAAGAACAAGTATGGGGTCGAAAACAGCTCGAACCTGGACACTAACCAAAACACCGCCAGCCTGCTGGTGAAGGTGCACTTTTAAGATGGCCCGCAACCGTGCTCCAAACCTGTCGTCGGTGCGCTGTTGCGGGGCACTTGAGACCTGGCCAAGGAGTCAGTATTCTCCGCGGCCGCCCGAATCTGGACTAAAAAAAAGCCCGGATTTAATTCCTGACCAGAAAGCCAACTTATCCCGGCGCTGGACGGTACCAAGGCACTCCAAAACCTCTCTCAATCGACTGCTCTTGAGCCGCCGAACGGGAGTTTTTTGGCTTTTTGAAAGCCTTGGCGCAGCTCTTGCTAATAGCACTAAAGCTGACCGATTGGATGATTTTTAAAGCGGCAGGAAAAGGCGCCACACCAGAGCGCAGACCATAAAAAAATAACGTGGAACCACCTACTTTTGGGAGCAACCGAATGAAACGTACGTGCACTAGCCTGATGCTGGCGGGATCGTTGCTGGCCGGGGGCCAGGCAATGGCCGGCGACTTGCTGCAATGGCAGAACAACAGCCTGACCTACCTGTATGGCAAGGACTTCCAGGTCAATCCGCGCATTCAGCAGACCGTGACTTTCGAACACGCCGATGGCTGGAAATATGGGGATAACTTCTTCTTCGTCGACAAAATCTTCTACAACGGCGACAAGGATTTCAACGTCGGCCCGAACACCTATTACGGTGAGTTCAGCCCACGAATTTCCCTGGGCAAGGTCCTCGACCAGAAAATCGAATTCGGCCCGGTCAAAGACGTGTTGCTGGCCATGACGTACGAGTTCGGTGAAGGCGATACCGAGTCCTACCTGATCGGTCCTGGTTTCGACCTGGCGATTCCGGGCTTCGACTACTTCCAGCTGAACTTCTATCAGCGCCATACCGAAGGCAGCCGTGCGGGCGACAACGTGTGGCAAATCACCCCGGCCTGGTCCTACACCATCCCGGTCGGCGATTCGAACATCCTGATCGATGGTTTCATGGATTGGGTGGTCGACAACGACTCCAACTCCAAAGGCGACTACCACGCCAACCTGCACTTCAACCCACAGGTCAAATACGACTTGGGTAAGGCGCTGAACCTTGGCGAAAAGCAGTTGTACGTCGGCGTCGAGTATGACTACTGGAAAAACAAGTACGGTATTGAAGACAGTCAGGGCTTCAAAACCGATCAGAGCGTAACCAGCTTCCTGGTCAAGGTTCACTTCTGATACGGCGGCGTCTGTAAGGACGCCTTCGCGGGCAAGCCTTGCTCCTACAGATTTTGAATCGCTCACAAAGTAGGTGAACGACACGAAACCTGTAGGAGCAAGGCTTGCCCGCGATGGCCACACCGTCGATCTCAAGCCGGAACCACAGGCTCCGCCAACCCGAGAAACCGGCACAACTCCCCGCGCTTGGCCAACGCATCCCGCCGCCCCAAATCAATCAATTCGCTGCAATACCCCGCCTCGAACAGCAGATAACTCAGCACCCCCGCCCCGCTCGTCTTGGTCGCCCCCGGCCCGCGCAGAAACAGACGCAGCGCCGCCGGCAACTCCTGCCGATGCCGCGCCGCAATCTC
The DNA here is from genome assembly GCF_030053095.1 of Pseudomonas sp. PMCC200344. Classification (NCBI taxonomy): domain Bacteria; kingdom Pseudomonadati; phylum Pseudomonadota; class Gammaproteobacteria; order Pseudomonadales; family Pseudomonadaceae; genus Pseudomonas; species Pseudomonas sp. PMCC200344. The sequence goes on from NZ_CP125618.1 coordinate 4,106,982, forward strand.
ATCGATTGGCTGACTCGGCGAAATCACCAGCACATCTACCGGCGCCACACCCAGCGCGCGCGTCGGCGTGCCATCGGGCAGCAGATGACTGAACTGATTGAGCCGCTGCAGCAACTCGATGTCGCTTTCCAGGCTGTCAATGAACGTGCTGTTGAGCATGTGCCCACCGATCTGCGCCAGGCTCGGCTGCTGACCGGTGTAGGCGCGTTGCAGCGGTTGTTCCGGGTCGACGCCGCGGGGGTTGCCGCTGACGCCCACCACCAGCACTCGGCTGGCGCCCAGGTGCAGCGCCGGACTGATCGGTGCCGACTGACGTACCGCACCGTCGCCGAAATACTCTTCACCGATTTTCACTGGCGCAAACAACAGCGGAATGGCTGAACTGGCCAGCAAGTGATCGACGGTCAATTGCGTGGGAACGCCGATTCGCCGATGGCGCAACCAGGCATTGATCGTGCCGCCACCCTGATAAAAGGTCACCGCCTGACCGGACTCGTAGCCGAACGCGGTCACCGCAACCGCCTGCAACTGCTTCTGAGCAATGGCTTCGGCAATCCCGCTCATCTGCAATTTGTCGTCGAGCAATCCGCGCAGCGGCGAACTGTTGAGCAAAGCCACCGGCACCTGAGCGCCAATCCCGAGCAAACTGTGGCTGACAAAACGGCTGGCCTGATGGATCACGCCCGGCCAGTCGCTGCGCAGCACCAGATGACTGCGAAAGCCCTGCCAGAAGGCTGTCAGACGTTGAATCGCACCACGGAAATCCATCGCCCCACTGGCGAGGCTGACCGCGTTGATTGCGCCGGCCGAGGTGCCGACGATCACCGGAAACGGATTGCTCGCACCCACCGGCAACAGCTCGGCAATCGCCGCCAGTACACCGACCTGATAAGCCGCCCGAGCCCCGCCGCCGGAAAGAATCAACCCTGTAACCGGTTCAGCAGGACTCATCGCAACACTCCATGGTGCTTATAAGGACGGTGGTTCAACCGCGTTTTGCGTACAGCTTCGGCTCACCCGGGGGTCGGCTCTTGAAGCGACGATGAGCCCAAAGGTATTGCTCCGGACATTCGCGCAGGGCGCCTTCGATCCATTGGTTGATCCGCAGGCAATCGGCTTCTTCGGTTTCGCCGGGGAAACCTTCGAGCGGTGCATGAATCACCAGTCGATAACCGCTGCCATCCGCCAGACGTTCCTGAGTGAACGGCACCACCAGCGCCTTGCCCAACCGCGCAAACTTGCTGGTGGCGGTGACGGTCGCGGCCTGAACCCCGAACAGCGGCACGAAGATACTTTGCTTGGCGCCATAGTCCTGATCCGGTGCGTACCAGATTGCCCGGCCTGCGCGCAGCAATTTGAGCATGCCGCGCACGTCGTCACGCTCCACCGCCAGCGAATCGACGTTGTGCCGCTCGCGCCCCAGGCGCTGGACGTAGTCGAACAATGGATTTTTGTGTTCGCGGTACATGCCATCAATGGTGTGCTGCTGGCCGAGCAACGCTGCGCCGATTTCCAGCGTGGTGAAATGAACGGCCATCAGGATCACGCCTTTGCCGTCACGCTGGGCTTTTTTCAAATGCTCCAACCCTTCGACATGGGCCAACTTCGCCAGACGCTCGCGCGACCACCACCAGCTCATGGCCATTTCGAAAAACGCGATGCCCGTTGAGGCGAAGTTTTCCTTGAGCAGGCGCTTGCGTTCGGCAGCGGTTTTTTCAGGGAAACACAGTTCGAGATTGCGCTTGGCAATGCGCCGTCTGTCGCCCGCTACTCGATACATCGATGCACCCAAGGCGCGACCGATCGACAGCAACGCCGGATACGGCAGCTGGACAATCAGCCACAACAGCCCCAAGCCACACCACAGCGGCCAGAAACGTGGAGATAGAAATGCTGTTCGAAAACGCGGGCGATCCATTAAAGGTTCCGGAAAGACAATGGCCGCGCATTCTACATCGTTCGACCCGGCTTGCGGCTCGCGGGCGTTCTCGTTATAAGTCTCGGCACTTTTAGTGACAAGTCGTTGTATGCCGACCATGAGCCAAACCGAACCGCTAGACCAAGATCCCGTGTTCCAGTTGAAGGGCAGCATGCTCGCCATTACGGTGCTGGAACTGGCCCGTAACGACCTCGATAACCTCGATCGTCAACTGGCCGCCAAAGTCGCCCAGGCGCCTAACTTCTTCAGTAACGCGCCACTGGTGCTGGCCCTGGACAAACTTCCGGCCAGCGAAGGCGCAGTTGATCTGCCGGGCCTGATGCGCGTCTGCCGCCAGCATGGCCTGCGCACCCTGGCGATCCGTGCCAGCCGCATTGAAGACATCGCCGCGGCCATCGCGGTCGACCTGCCGGTGCTGCCACCTTCCGGCGCCCGGGAACGTGCGCTTGACCCGCACGAAGGCCTCGTTGCGAAAAAACCGGAAAAACCGCCGGAACCGACCATCAAGCCAACGAAGATCATCACGTCGCCCGTACGCGGTGGCCAGCAGATTTATGCCCAAGGCTGCGATCTGGTCGTGATCTCGTCGGTCAGCCCGGGGGCGGAACTTCTCGCCGATGGCAACATCCATGTATACGGCCCGATGCGTGGTCGTGTGTTGGCCGGCGTCAAAGGCGACACGAAAGCCAGGATTTTCTGTCAGCAAATGAGCGCTGAACTGGTTTCCATCGCAGGCCACTACAAGGTTTCGGAGGATCTTCGTCGCGACCCTATGTGGGGCGCGGGTGTACAGATCAGCCTGTCGGGCGATGTGTTGAACATCATTCGGCTTTAACGGATACTGCCGCATTTTCCAAACATCTCTAAAACGTAGCGAAAACGGCTCAAACGAAGTAGGAAAAAAGGCCATAGGCAGTGTTTACCCGAGGTAAGCGCCGTTCTGGGCCGGATTCCAGCCAAGGCTGTCCGACTGCAGTAGTTTTTCTAGAGATGTTTTTCAGGGGCTAAATGTCCTTTTTCCTTAGGGGTGAAACACCTTGGCCAAGATTCTCGTGGTTACATCCGGCAAGGGTGGTGTGGGTAAGACCACCACCAGTGCTGCTATCGGTACCGGCCTCGCACTGCGCGGCCACAAAACAGTCATCGTCGACTTCGACGTCGGTCTGCGTAACCTCGACCTGATCATGGGTTGCGAGCGCCGCGTGGTGTACGACTTCGTCAACGTGGTGAACGGCGAAGCCAACCTGCAACAAGCCCTGATCAAAGACAAACGCCTGGAAAACCTCTACGTACTGGCCGCCAGTCAGACCCGCGATAAAGACGCGCTGACTGTGGAAGGCGTGGAAAAAGTGTTGATGGCGCTGAAAGAAGACTTCGAATTCGTGGTCTGCGATTCCCCGGCCGGCATCGAGAAAGGCGCCCACCTGGCCATGTACTTCGCTGATGAAGCGATCGTCGTGACCAACCCGGAAGTGTCCTCGGTACGTGACTCGGACCGCATGCTTGGCCTGCTGGCCAGCAAGTCCCGCCGCGCCGAAAAGGGCGAAGAGCCGATCAAGGAGCACTTGCTGCTGACCCGCTACAACCCGCAACGGGTCAGTGACGGCGAAATGCTCGGCGTCGAAGACGTCAAAGATATTCTGGCCGTCACCCTGCTGGGTGTCATTCCGGAATCCCAAGCGGTACTCAAAGCTTCCAACTCGGGCGTGCCGGTCATTCTCGACGACCAGAGCGATGCCGGTCAGGCATACAGCGATGCGGTCGATCGTCTGCTGGGCAAAACCGTGGAGCATCGTTTTCTCGATGTAACGAAGAAGGGCTTCTTCGAGCGCCTGTTTGGAGGTAGATAATGAATCTTTTTGACTTCTTTCGTGCCAGCAAAAAGGTCAGCACCGCGTCGGTAGCGAAAGAGCGTCTGCAGATCATCGTGGCGCACGAACGCGGCCAGCGCAGTACACCGGACTACCTGCCAGCCTTGCAGAAGGAATTGGTCGAGGTGATCCGCAAGTACGTCAATATCGGGTCCGATGACGTGCACGTCGCTCTGGAAAACCAGGGCAGCTGCTCGATTCTGGAACTCAATATCACCCTGCCTGACCGCTAGTCGATCAGACAGGAGTCACGGCGGCTCAGACCTCCTGGCACTTCGTAGGAGCGAAGCTTGCTCGCGAAGCAGGCAACTCGGTGTATCTGATAGATCGAGGTGATGCGTTCGCGAGCAAGCTTCGCTCCTACAGGGTGTGGGGGCCTGAGCCGCCGTTGGCGTCTGTTACGAGGCTGTTTTAATGCCGTTGTCCAACATCCGCATCATCCATCAAGACGCCGCCGTACTGGTGGTGAACAAACCGACCCTGCTGCTCTCCGTCCCTGGCCGGGCCGATGACAACAAGGACTGCCTGATTACCCGCCTGCAAGAAAACGGCTACCCGGAAGCGCGAATCGTCCATCGTCTGGACTGGGAAACCTCCGGCATTATTCTGTTGGCCCGTGACCCGGACACGCATCGCGAGCTGTCTCGGCAATTTCATGACCGCGAAACCGAAAAGGCCTACACCGCCCTGTGCTGGGGCCAGCCGGAACTGGACAGTGGCAGCATCGATCTGCCCCTGCGCTACGACCCGCCAACCAAGCCACGCCATGTGGTGGACCATGAATTCGGCAAACATGCCCTGACCTTCTGGCGCGTATTGGAGCGTTGCGGCGACTGGTGTCGAGTCGAATTGACGCCGATCACCGGCAGGTCCCATCAGTTGCGCGTGCACATGCTCTCCATCGGTCACCCGCTGTTGGGTGACGGGCTCTATGCCCACGAGCAAGCATTGGCGGCCTGGCCACGACTGTGTCTGCATGCGAGCATGCTGAGCTTCACTCACCCGCAAAGCGGCGAGCGCTTGCGCTTCGAGTGTCCTGCTCCTTTTTAAGCAACCGCTGAACCAAAAAAACGCCCTTCCATTGAAGGGCGTTTTTCTCGTTACAAATAGACGTGAAAATGGCGTGAAAATATTGTCACAAATTTGTAATGAAACGTAAAATGCCAGCACTTTGATAGCAGGCAGGAAGCCCTCGTGCTCAGCAACAAGACATTCCAAGACGATTATCCTTTTACCTTCTGCCTCTTCAACACCACGCTGCACCTTAGCGAGCAGCCTTCAACCGAAGCACAACAGGCGCTTGAACAGCTCATACACAAACGACGTGCCCACAAGCTCACCCGTGCGAGTGCGCCGCTGGCCTCCGGCGATACGCCACTGTTTGCCAAGGTCCAGCCGCTGGATACCTTGAAGGCAAAAGTTCGGGTCACCTTTGGCAAACCACAGCGCAATGGCCGATTCGACTGGCCGCTGGAAGAGCTGATCAACACACTTGAAGCGCAGCGCCGTGGCGTACAAATGCCTTCGTTGCAAGGGTTCGGTTACACCAAAGACCGACTGGGGCTGACCCAGGAGTATTTCATTATCACGCGCCTGCTCGACGATCATATCGACGGTGTGCAATGGCTGAAACGCAACCCGGATAACGTCGAAACATTCATTCTCGATGCGTTCCAATTGCTGAACTCCCTGTCGCGCAAGAACATCACGCACATGGATTTCTGGGCCGGCAACATCATGATTCCGCAAACGCCGCAGACCCCACTCAAAGCCATCGACTTTGAAAACTGCTTTGCCGGCCAGACAAACCATCCAAGCGAAACCCTGGGTTTTCAGCTGGGGTTCTTCTATCGCCGGGACATCTACAAGCTCATCACCGAAGCCGCCTACGACTGCCTTGTGGACGACTATATTCGGGAGATCCCCGGTATCTCGATGGAAAAATTCAACGAGGTGTACCTCGCGAGCAAACATGAATATGTAGGCCGCAAGCAACGTCGCGAAGTATTCCTAAATGGTAATCTGATCACCGGTTGACTCATCCTACTCGCCAACCAGCAGCCGACGCACACCGAACGGCATTGTCGCTGCAATGCCGTGAGCCAATACGTTAAACTTGCGCCATTGCTGTCTGGAGCTACTTATGCGCGAAGAGTTGAACCAAGGCCTGATCGATTTCCTCAAGGCCTCCCCTACCCCATTCCATGCCACCGCCAGCCTTGTTCAGCGCCTGGAAGCGGCGGGCTATCAACGCCTCGACGAGCGCGAGCCATGGACCACCGAAGCCAACGGTCGCTACTACGTCACCCGTAACGACTCTTCGATCGTCGCGTTCAAGATGGGCCGTCATTCTCCCCTGCATGGCGGCATCCGCTTGGTCGGCGCCCACACCGACAGCCCGTGCCTGCGGGTCAAACCCCAGCCGGAATTGCAACGCCAGGGTTTCTGGCAGCTGGGCGTCGAAGTCTATGGCGGCGCACTGCTGGCGCCATGGTTCGACCGCGACCTGTCCCTGGCCGGCCGTGTGACCTTCCGTCGTGATGGCAAGGTCGAGAGCCAGTTGATCGACTTCAAGGCGCCGATCGCCACCATCCCGAACCTGGCCATTCACCTTAACCGTGAAGCCAACATGGGCTGGGCGATCAACGCCCAGACCGAACTGCCGCCGATCCTTGCGCAATTTGCCGGTGACGAGCGCGTGGACTTCCGCGCCGTGCTCACCGATCAACTCGCCCGCGAACATGGTTTGAACGCCGACGTGGTGCTCGACTATGAGCTGAGCTTCTACGACACCCAAAGCGCTGCGGTCATCGGCCTGCATGGCGATTTCATTGCCGGGGCGCGCCTGGACAACCTGCTGTCGTGCTATGCCGGCCTTCAAGCCTTGCTGACCACCGAAACCGACGAAACCTGCGTGCTGGTCTGTAACGATCACGAAGAAGTCGGTTCCTGCTCGGCCTGCGGCGCCGACGGCCCGATGCTGGAGCAGACGCTGCGTCGCCTGCTGCCTGAAGGTGATGAGTTCGTGCGCACCATTCAGAAATCCCTGCTGGTCTCGGCTGACAACGCCCACGGGGTGCACCCCAACTACGCCGACAAGCACGATGCCAATCACGGCCCGAAACTCAACGCCGGCCCGGTGATCAAGGTCAACAGCAACCAGCGCTACGCCACCAACAGCGAAACCGCCGGGTTCTTCCGCCACCTGTGCATGGCCGAAGAAGTCCCGGTGCAGAGCTTCGTGGTGCGCAGCGACATGGGTTGCGGCTCGACCATCGGCCCGATCACCGCCAGCCACCTGGGCGTGCGCACCGTGGACATCGGCCTGCCAACCTTCGCCATGCACTCGATCCGTGAACTGTGCGGCAGCCATGATCTGGCGCACTTGGTCAAAGTGCTGAGCGCGTTTTACGCCTGCAGCGAGCTGCCGTAATCCGTGTAGGAGCATGGCTTGCCAGCGATAGAGGTCTTAAGGACGCCATCGCTGGCAAGTCATGCTCCAACAGGTGTTCACCACCCATCGCCCAAAAGCCACCTAGACTTCAACTACCCCTTTCGACAAGGCAGTCGCTCATGATCTCGTTGTCTTCGTTCCACGCCATGCTGATTCCGATTCTTGCCGGGATGACCATGCTGGCAATCGGCTTCAATTTTCGTGACAAGAACGTCGGCGTATTCGCGATGTGGATCGGCATGTTGACGATCCTCGCCACCGTGATTTTCAAGATCCTCGCCAAACTCAACGAATAAATCCTCCCCCCTGGCTCGCATTGATTTTGACGGGCTCGTACACTCGGTCGATCCGCTCATCCCGAGGTTGACCGCCTAGTGTTCGCTCGTCTTTTTGCCCTGCCGTGTTTGTTCCTTGTCTGCCTCATGACGCTGCTGCCGATGGCGCCCGCCCAGGCGGCCGGCTTGCCTGGCCTGCTCAACAGCTCGGCAAAACAGCCAGAGGCGCAAGAGCCCTTGGGGCAATCCCTGGACGAAGTCATCAAGTCGCTGGAGAACGATCAGCAACGCACCCAATTGCTGGCGGATTTGAAGAAGCTGCGCGATGTCACCAAAAAGGCCCAGCCGGTCACCGAAGTAGGCGTCCTGGGACTGATCGGTGGCACCCTGGCCAGTTTCGAAAAACAATTTTCAGGCGCGGACAGCCCTCTCACTCGCTGGTCCGAAGAGTTCAAACTGGCTGAGGATGAACTGACAGCGCTGGTGCTGCCGGCCAATGAATGGCTGCCGATCATCTTTGCCTTTGCCATGATCCTGATGGTCTGGAGCTTGCTGGCCGCCGCGCTGATCTGGGTCAGCCACCGGGTGCGGATGCGCTTTGGTCTGACCGAAGAACTGCCGCAGCACCCCAAGGCCCTGGACATGTTGCGCTTCGCCTTGCGCAAACTCGGGCCGTGGCTGATTGCTTTGGTCATGACGGTCTACATGAGCTACGCCCTGCCCTCGTCACTGGGCAAAAGCCTGGCCATGGTGCTGGCTTATGCACTGGTGGTTGGCACCTGTTTTTCGGCGATCTGCGTGATCGCCTTTTCGCTGCTCGACGGCCCACACCGCCACCGCGCTTTGTACATCCTGCGGCATCAAGCCTTTCGGCCGCTGTGGCTGATCGGCAGTTTCGCCGCCTTCGGTGAAGCCTTGAGCGATCCGCGACTGGTCGAAAGCCTTGGCAGTCATCTGGCGCACACCGCCGCAACTGTCGCCAATGTACTGGCGGCATTGTCCACCGGGCTGTTCATCCTGCGGTTCCGTCGCCCCATCGCCCACTTGATCCGCAACCAACCGCTGTCCCGACGCCTGACCCGCCGCGCCCTCAGCGACACGATCGAGATTCTCGGGACCTTCTGGTACATGCCGGCGCTGGTGCTGGTGGGTATCTCCCTGTTCGCCACGTTCGTCTCGGCCGGCGATACCAGCACCGCACTGCGTCAGTCGCTGATCTGCACCGTGCTGCTGGTGTTGTGCATGGTCATCAACGGCTTGGTGCGCCGCCATTCACTCAAGCCACAGCGCAGCGTGAAGCGTCATGCACTGTATTCGGATCGCCTGAAAAGCTTCTTCTACACACTCGCCCACTTGGTGGTGTGGCTGGCGTTCATCGAACTCGGCCTGCGGGTCTGGGGCATGTCGCTGATCCGCTTCACCGAAGGCGAAGGCCATGAAGTCAGCGTCAAACTGTTCAGCCTCGGCGGCACGCTGATTTTTGCCTGGCTGATCTGGATTCTCAGCGACACCGCCGTGCACCACGCCCTCACCCGCTCGCGCAAAGGCCTGGCAAATGCCCGCGCACAGACGATGATGCCGCTGATCCGCAACGTATTGTTCGTGGCGATCTTCATCGTTGCGCTGATCGTCGCCCTGGCAAACATGGGCATGAACGTCACGCCATTGCTGGCCGGTGCCGGCGTGATCGGTCTGGCCATCGGTTTCGGTGCACAGTCACTGGTGGCGGACCTGATCACCGGGCTGTTCATCATCATCGAAGACTCGCTGGCCATCGACGACTACGTGGACGTTGGCGGCCACCTGGGCACCGTCGAAGGGCTGACCATTCGTACCGTGCGCCTGCGGGACATTGACGGCATCGTCCACACCATTCCGTTCAGCGAAATCAAAAGCATCAAGAACTACTCCCGGGAATTCGGCTACGCGATTTTCCGGGTGGCGATACCTTCCAACATGGACATCGATAACGCGATCAAACTGATGCGCGACGTCGGCCAGAAGATGCGCACTGATCCACTGCAACGGCGCAACATCTGGTCGCCACTGGAGATTCAGGGTGTCGAGAGTTTCGAGTCGGGCAACGCAATTCTTCGCGCCCGGTTCAAGACCGCGCCGATCAAGCAGTGGGAAGTGTCCCGAGCGTTCAACCTGTCCCTCAAGCGACACCTGGACGAAGCCGGGCTCGATCTGGCGACGCCACGCATGAGCGTGCAAGTGATCACGGCGGGTGGCGGCCAAGTGACGGACTAAATCTGTAGCAGCTGCCGAGCCTGCGAGGCTGCGTTCGGCTGCGAAGCAGTCGTAAAACCTGCAAGCACAGTGTGCCTGAAACACCGCGGTGTCTGATTTCACGACGGCTTCGTCCGAGCGCGGCCCGCACCGAACGCAGCCTCGCAGGCTCGACAGCTGCTACAAACGGCAGGCAAAAAAAATCCCCGAACCTGTCGGGGATTTTTTATGTTTGATCAATCAGCCCGAGAGCGGATCAATCTTCGCGATAGCGACGCAGCTTCAACTGCTTACCGGCAACGCGAGTGTCCTTCAGTTTGGTCAGGAGTTTTTCCAGACCATCTTCCGGCAGCTCAACGAGGCTGAAGCTGTCACGTACCTGGATGCGACCGATTGCTTCACGAGCCAGGCCACCCTCATTGAGGATAGCGCCCAGCAGGTTCTTGGCAGCGATACCATCACGCGCGCCCAGCGCGGTACGGCAACGAGCACGACCTTCAGCCAATGCAACCGGAGCACGACGCTCACGATCACCACGGTCCGGACGATCACCGGTACGCTCTGGACGATCGCCACGCGGTGCGTTGTTCGGCACCAGTGGACGTTCTTTCTCGATGGCAGCCAGGGTCAACGCCTGAGCGTTGGTAGCCTTGCGTAGCAGAGCAGCGGCCAGTGCACGCGGAGTGCAACCGATGTCAGCGGTCAGGCGATCCAGCAGCTCACCATGAGTCGATTCGGCATCAGCTACCAGCGGCGACAGGCTGTTGGTCAGTTTCTTGATGCGAGCATCGAGAACGGCCTGAGCGTCCGGCAGGCGAACTTCAGCAACTTTCTGACCGGTTACACGCTCGATCACTTGCAGCATGCGGCGCTCACGCGGAGTCACCAGCAACAGTGCACGACCTTCGCGACCGGCACGACCGGTACGGCCGATACGGTGAACGTAGGATTCCGGGTCGTACGGCATGTCAACGTTGAACACGTGAGTGATACGCGGAACGTCCAGACCACGAGCAGCAACGTCGGTCGCAACAACGATGTCCAGACGGCCATCCTTGAGGGATTCGATCACGCGCTCACGTTGGTTCTGAGCAATGTCACCGTTCAGCGCAGCGGCTTTGTAGCCTTTGGCTTCCAGGGCACTGGCCAGGTCCAGGGTCGCTTGCTTGGTGCGCACGAACATGATCAGGGCATCGAAGTCTTCAACTTCCAGCAGGCTCAATACAGCCGAGGTCTTCTGGTCAGCGTGAACCAACAGGTGAGCCTGTTCGATCGCGGTAACGGTCTGAGTCTTGGTCTGGATCTTCACGTGTTGCGGATCGCGCAGATGGCGTTCGGCAATGGCACGGATCGACTGCGGCAAGGTGGCCGAGAACAATACGGTCTGACGGGTTGGAGGCAAGGCCTTGAAGATAACTTCGAGGTCGTCCATGAAACCCAGTTTGAGCATTTCGTCCGCTTCGTCGAGAACCAGGTGGTTCACCGTCGACAGAACTTTTTCGTCGCGACGCAGGTGGTCGCACAGACGGCCCGGAGTGGCGACAACGATCTGTGCGCCATTACGGATTGCTTTCAGTTGTGGACCCATAGGGGCGCCGCCGTAAACGGCCACAACGGTAACGCCCGGCATTTGCTTGGCGTAGGTTTCGAAAGCGGTTGCTACTTGCAGCGCCAACTCACGGGTTGGCGCCAGGATCAGGGCTTGCGGCTCGCGCTTAGCAGGATCGATGCGATGCAGGATAGGCAGGGCGAACGCAGCGGTTTTACCCGTACCGGTTTGCGCCTGACCAATCATGTCGTGACCGGCCATGATGATCGGGATCGATTGATGCTGAATAGCCGAAGGCTCTTCGTAGCCAGTCGCGATGACGGCTGCAAGAATATTCGGATTAAGATTAAAAGCGGCGAAGCCGCCGGTTTCCTGGGTCATGGGTCTGCCTCTAAGTGCATCCGCAAAGACCCATGCTCCAAAGCTGCGCATGCCGTGTAAGACTCAAGAGTCGCCCTGGCTGCTTTGTCGGCGGGGATTTGCGAAAACGAATGAATGAAAAAGATTCGTCAAGGGAGAGTCCGCTGTGCGGACGTGCAGCCGAAGCTGACTTCGGGGAATTGCGCTACCTAAACGCGGCCCGGTTAAAGGCCGGCGCGCACTATACCGGAATTCGCTCAAAAAGGGAGCTTTATTTGTCGGAAAACTGCCGTGTACAGCGTTCTGTCACACGCTTTGCGGATAATCGGGCAACGGTCTATTTTTCCAAGGCCCAGCCCTGCTGACGATCGCGCTAAAACGGTTCACCCTTGTGACGCAGACCTGCCGTCTCACATACCCCTTCCCGCCCCTTCCCGCCCGAGGAAATGCACCATGAATCAGCCCTGCTCCAGTCGTGTGAGCCGTGAACGGCACGGTCATGTCCTGATGATTGGCCTGGATCGGGTGGCCAAACGCAACGCCTTCGATCTCGACCTGCTCAACGAACTGAGCCTGGCTTATGGCGAGTTCGAGGCCGACAGCGAGGCGCGGGTGGCGGTGGTATTCGGCCATGGTGAGCATTTCACCGCAGGGCTGGATCTGGTCAGTGCCAGTGCGGCCCTGGCCGAAGGCTGGCAGGCACCGCCCGGCGGCTGCGATCCATGGGGTGTTTTCGCCGGCCCCAGAGTGAGCAAACCGGTGATTGTCGCCGCACAAGGCTACTGCCTGACCATCGGGATCGAATTGATGCTGGCCGCCGATATCAACCTGTGCGCCAGCAACACCCGCTTCGCCCAGAAAGAAGTGCAACGCGGGATCTTCCCGTTCGGCGGCGCCACGTTGCGCCTGCATCAGATCGCTGGCTGGGGCAATGCCATGCGCTGGCTGCTGACCGGCGATGAGTTCGATGCCCATGAGGCGTTGCACTTGGGGTTGGTGCAGGAAGTCATGGCCAGCGAGGATCTGCTGCCACGGGCGATGGAGTTGGCCGAGCGGATTGCCCGGCAGGCGCCGCTTGGGGTTCAGGCGACGCTCATGTCTGCAAGGCAGGCGCGTTATGAAGGGGAAACAGCGGCGGCGCGGGGTTTGCCGTCGCTGGTAAAGAAGTTGCTGGCCAGTGAGGATGCCAAGGAAGGTGTGCGGTCGATGATCGAGAAGCGGCCCGGCGTTTTCAAAGGGCTTTGAGGGATGTATTGGCTGTTAGGGCCTCTTCGCGAGCCGGCTCGCTCCCACATTTGAACCGCGATTCCATGTGGGAGCGAGCCTGCTCGCGAAGAGGCCCGCACAGACAACGACTTATGTAGCCGGGCGGATTGCCTTGATCAACGACTGCAACGAATACCCCAAGCGCGGCGCCAGCCCTTCAGCGCGGGCGATCAAGCCGTCCATGTCCAGTTCCTGATCCAGCTCCGAAGGCACGAGCAGAATCACATTGCCCTCCTTCACCGGCAGTTCCCAGTAATGCCGGTGATAGAGCCCGCGAAACAATGCGGCGCCCAACGGTTTGCCATCATCGGTGGCCCACTGATTGATCACCAGCCAACCACCCGGATTCAGGCGTTTTTGACAGTTTTCCAGGAAATTCCACGCCAGATGCCCGACACCCGGCCCGACATCGGTATAGAGGTCGACGAAAATCAGATCCGCCGGCTCAGCGGTATCGAGCAACTCCAGCGCATCGCCCACCCGGATATACAGCCGCGGATCGTCATCCAGCCCAAGGTATTCAATGGCCAGGCGCGGTACGTCGGGACGCAGCTCGATGGCTTCGACGTCTTCCAGCGGCAGGAACTTGAGGCAGGCCTGAGTCAAGGTGCCGGCTCCGAGGCCGAGGAACAGCGCGCTTTCCGGCTGCTCGTGGCACAACGCGCCAATCAGCATCGCCCGGGTGTAATCGTATTCGAGCCAGCTCGGGTCAGCCGTGAACACGCAGCTCTGCTCGATGGCATCACCGAACTCGAGAAAACGGTAATCGGCCACTTCCAGCACGCGAATCACGCCGAACTCATCCTGTACCTCGGCGAGCAGATGCTCGACGCGCTCCTCAGTCATTTCGTCTCCTGATCGTCGCCGTGCCCGGCAACGTACTAAAACCGCGGAGTGGCGCGGCAAAAACGCGATTGTCCGCGAAGCGACGGGAACAGGTCACGCACTAATTGCTGATAACATGACAGTCCGAGCGTAAAACACTAGAGACCGTGATGAGCCAACCCTGGAGCCCTGACAGCTGGCGCGCCCTGCCGATCCAGCAACAACCCCATTACCCCGACGCGGCGCATTTGCTGCACGTCGAGCAAACGCTGGCCAGTTATCCGCCGCTGGTGTTTGCCGGTGAAGCCCGGGAGTTGCGCCGTCAGTTTGCCGAAGTGACCCAGGGCCGCGCGTTTCTGCTGCAGGGCGGCGACTGCGCCGAAAGCTTCGCCGAGTTCTCCGCCGCGAAAATTCGCGACACCTTTAAGGTGTTGCTGCAAATGGCGATCGTCATGACCTTCGCCGCCGGTTGCCCGGTGGTCAAGGTCGGGCGCATGGCCGGGCAATTCGCCAAACCGCGTTCGGCCAACGACGAAACCATCGACGGCGTAACCCTGCCGGCCTACCGTGGCGACATCGTCAACGGCATCGGTTTCGACGAAAAAAGCCGCGTGCCGGACCCGGAGCGCTTGCTCCAGTCCTACCACCAGTCCACCGCGACCCTGAACCTGCTGCGCGCCTTCGCCCAAGGCGGTTTTGCCGACCTGCATCAGGTGCACAAGTGGAACCTGGACTTCATCGCCAACTCGGCGCTGGCGGAAAAATACAGCCACCTCGCGGATCGCATTGATGAAACCCTGGCATTCATGCGCGCCTGCGGCATGGACAGCTCGCCGCAACTGCGCGAAACCAGTTTCTTCACCGCCCACGAAGCGCTCCTGCTGAACTACGAAGAAGCCTTCGTACGTCGCGACAGCCTGACCAACGATTACTACGATTGCTCGGCGCACATGCTGTGGATCGGCGACCGTACCCGTCAGCTCGACGGTGCTCACGTCGAGTTCCTGCGTGGCGTGAACAATCCGATCGGGGTCAAAGTCGGCCCGAGCATGAACCCCGAAGACCTGATTCGCCTGATTGACGTGCTCAACCCGGACAACGATCCGGGCCGTCTGAACCTGATTGCGCGGATGGGTGCGAACAAGGTCGGCGATCATCTGCCGCAACTGATCCGTGCCGTGCAGCGTGAAGGCAAGCAAGTGCTGTGGAGTTCCGACCCGATGCACGGCAATACCATCAAGGCCAGCAGCGGCTACAAGACCCGCGACTTTGCGCAGATTCTGGGTGAAGTGAAACAGTTCTTCCAGGTTCACGAAGCGGAAGGCACGTATGCCGGCGGCATCCACATCGAGATGACCGGACAGAATGTCACCGAGTGCATTGGTGGTGCGCGGCCGATCACCGAAGACGGGTTGTCGGACCGGTATCACACCCATTGCGATCCACGCATGAATGCTGATCAGTCGCTGGAACTGGCGTTTTTGATTGCCGAGACCCTGAAACAGGTTCGGCGCTAAATCGCGTCGCGCCCTTCGCGAGCAGGCTCGCTCCCACAATGGCCGGCGTCGATCACACATTATGTGTCTGGCGCTAATCCTGTGGGAGCGAGCCTGCTCGCGAAGGCGTCAGCTCAGTCACCGCCAATACTGGCCAATGCCACCCGCAACCGCCCCGCACTCGCCCGCGGGCAATTCAACTGAACCCGCTCAAGCCCCAACCAATCCGCCATTCGCCGCAGATTGACCGCCAACGCCAGCATCCCCTCCTCATCCAGCCCCGGCTCTTCCTCATGCACAGCGTGCACCGCCAGCCTGCCCAACGCCCGCTCGGCGCGCAGATCCACCCGCGCGGCAATCCGCTCATTGTGTAAAAACGGCAACACGTAATAGCCGTAGACCCGCTTGTCCTGCGGCGTATAAATCTCCAGCCGATAGCGGAAATCGAACAGGCGCTCGGTGCGACTGCGCTCCCAGATCAGTGAGTCGAAGGGTGAAAGCAAGGCGCTGGCTTCGACCTTGCGCGGCACTTTGGGCTCAGGCAGACAGTAAGCGGGCTGCCGCCAGCCCTGGACTTCGCACGTCAGCAATTCACCCGCCTCCACCAGTTCCGCCAGACGCGGACGGGCATCACCGGGACTTAGGCGAAAGTAATCCCGCAGGTCTTTTTCTGTTCCGACGCCCAAGGCTGTCGCGGCATGCAGCAACAGGCCGCGCTGGGCCTCGGCCTCACTCAGCAGCGGCTGCGCAAGTACCGCCGAAGGAATCACCCGCTCCGGCAGATCATAAAGCCGCTCGAACCCGCGCCGCCCGGCCACGGTCACTTCTCCGGCGGCGAACAACCACTCCAGCGCATGCTTTTCCGCGCTCCAGTCCCACCAGGGCCCTGCCCGCTCCTGACGGGTCGACAGGCTTCCGGCACCCAGCGCGCCCAGTTCCTGAACCGAGGCCAGCACCCGGCGTATCGTGTCCTGCCGCTCCTGACCGAAACGTGCCAATTGCTGGTAGATATCTTCACCACGGGTCGCGCGCAGCATGCGCCAGCGCATCAACGGGTACATCGACAAGGGCAGCAACGAGGCTTCATGCCCCCAATATTCGAAGAGCGTACGTCGCCGGCCCGAACTCCAGGCAGCCTGGTCGAGCAAGTCGGATGAGTAATTGCCGAGGCGGGAAAACAAGGGAAGGTAGTGCGAACGCACCAATGCATTGACCGAATCGATCTGCAGAATGCCCAGCCGTTCAATCAGACGATTGAGCTGAACCGGTTTGATCGCCGCTGGCGGCTGGCGCCCGTTGAACCCTTGGGCGGCCAGCGCCAGACGCCGAGCCTGTTTGATGGAAAAGGACAGTGTTGCGGGCATGAGCATCTCCTTGTCTGCTCGCAACCTACCTCACCGGGAGACGGTTTGTGTAGTTGTGTATGACTCATTTGTGCATCGGGTCATCCCAGAATGGGCGGATGGCTTCGTGCTCGACATCCGCACGACTGAGTCCGATGTCCTTCAACGCTTCATCACTCATGCCCGCCAACATTTCACGTTCACGGTGCAGTTCGTACCAGCGATTGAATTTGTGCAGCAAATCGGAGATCAGGTGCACCGAGTGTTTTTCTACGTCGACATAACCTTTTTGACCTTTCATCTTGTTGCCCTCCGTTTGGATGGCTCAAGTGTCGCGCCGGGGCTAAGATCAATCCAACGAATGTTTCTTATGTAATACATCTCGGAGATTGATGAATGTCTGCCTACCCGAGTATCGATACCGAAGTGCTGCGTACCTTTGTCGCCATCGCCGACCAGGGCGGTTTTACCCGCGCTGGCGAGTTGGTCAACCGCACTCAGTCCGCCGTGAGCATGCAGATGAAGCGGCTGGAAGAGGATGTGTTGCAGCGTCAATTGTTCCAGCGCGACGGACGGCAAGTGCGGTTGACGGCTGAGGGTCAGGTGTTGCTCGGCTATGCCCGGCGCATCCTCAAGCTGCACAGTGAGGTGTTCAATACGTTGCGCGAGCCGCACATGGTCGGCATGGTCCGCATTGGCACGCCGGACGATTACGTGATGCGTTTTTTGCCGGGGATTCTGCGGCGATTTGCCCAGACGTATCCGCTGATCCAGATCGAAGTGCACTGCGAATCATCAAAACAATTGCTGCTGCGCCAGGACCTGGACTTGACCATCGTCACCCGCGAACCGGGCAACGAGATCGGCCAATTATTGCGCAAGGAGCATTTTGTCTGGGCCGAGGCGCAATGCTTCAGCGCCCATGAGCAAACGCCGCTGCCACTGGCGATGTTCAACAGTGATTGTTTCTGCCGCTTATGGGCCTGTAATGCGCTGGACGCCATGGGGCGCGATTACCGCGTGGCGTACAACAGCGACAGCCTGTCGGCGATCATGGCGGTGGTCAGCGCCGGACTGGCTGTCACCGCGCAACTCGAAAGCCTGATCACGCCCGACATGCGCATTCTCGGTGAGGCCGAGGACCTGCCGATTCTGCCAGAGGCCAGCATCATGCTGGTGCGCAACCTGCACAACCCGTCGCCGATCACTGAGTGCCTGGCCGAACACATCGTCGAAGGCTTCAAACTTTAAGGGCGAGCATCACCGCGCAGAGCACCAGGAACCCACAGAACAACCCGCGCAACAGTCGCTCCGGCAGTGCGTGGGCGATCCTCACGCCCCAGCTGATGCTCATCAGGCCACCGACCGCCAAGGGCAGGCCGATCATCCAGTCCACCTGATGGTGCACCGCGTAAGTCACCAGCGTGACACCCGTGCTCGGCAATGCCAGCGCCAGCGACAAACCCTGCGCAACCACCTGACTGGTGCCGAACAGACTGGTCAGCACCGGCGTTGCCACCACCGCCCCGCCCACGCCAAATAACCCGCCCATGGTGCCGGAGGCAGCACCGAGCACGCCCAGCCATGGCCATGAGTAATTCATCTGCGCAGATGCCGGCGCGTTGGCGGCGAACATTCGCACCAGGTTGTAGGCCGACAGGGCAATCAGGAACGCGACAAATCCCACGCGCATGGTTTGCGCATCAATGCCCACCGCCCAGATCGAACCGATCCAGGCGAAACAGAACCCCATCGAGGCCAATGGCAGCGCGTGGCGCAATTCAATGCGATTACGCTGGTGATAACGCCACAGCGCCAGCATCACGTTGGGTACCACCATGACCAGCGCCGTGCCCTGGGCAATTTGCTGATCGAGGCCGAACAACACGCCCAACAGCGGGATCGCAATCAAACCACCGCCAATGCCGAACAACCCACCGAGGGTTCCCAGGGCGGCGCCAAACACCAGGTACATCAAAAACTCAATCACAGGCGATTTTCCCTTCACGTCAGGCTATTCATCCTACGCAGTCGACGCTGGCGGGGAAACGCACAGCAACGCACAATGGCTTTGCCAACTTCGCACAAGCGCTGACAACACCATGAACCCCAATCAATTGACCGAACAACTGGATCTGTTCCTCGACGTGCTGGAAACCGGCAGTTTTTCCGCCGCGTCCCGCCGTCACCCGCTGACCCCTTCGGCGGTGGCGCGGCGCATCGACAGCCTGGAAAACGCCGTCGGCAGCCAATTGTTTATTCGCAGCACCCACGCGGTGCGCGCAACCCCGGCAGGTCTGGCTTTTGCCGAACGCGCACGGCGTATCGTGGCTGAACTGCGGCTGGCTCGGGCTGAGGCGGTATCCTTGAGCAGCGCACCGGAAGGCTTGATTCGGATCGATGCACCGGCAGCGTTCGGACGGCGGCATCTGGCGCCAGTGATTGCCGACTTTCTGATGCTCTACCCCGGCCTCGACGTGCAACTGCACCTGATCGACAGCTTCGTCGACATGCAGGGTTTGAATCTGGGCAAGGTCGATCTGGTGCTGCGCGCCGGGCAAATGGCCGATACCCGGCTGGTGGCCACGCCGCTGGCGAGCATGGTGCGCATTGCCTGTGCCAGCCCCGAGTATTTGCAACGGCGTGGTGTGCCGACCGATCCGGCACAGCTGATTGAGCATGATGGCCTCGACTGGGATGGCCTGGCCCCGCCGTTCGCCTGGCGTTTCGAGCGGGACGGGCAGATGCACTTGCACCGCCCGGCGCGCATCCGCATGAGCGCCAACAATGCCGAGGCGCTGGTCTGCGGCGCATTGGCCGGGCTGGGTATCGCGCACTTGCCAACCTGGTTGACCAGCGAATACCTCTTACGCGGTGAACTGCTTCCGCTGTTCTGCGAACACGGCCTGCCACCACCGGAAACGACCGGCATTTATGCCTTGCGCCTTGAGCAACAACCCAATCCCCGCAGTCGCTTGTTACTGGAATACCTGAAAACCCGCTTCAGCCCGATCCCGCAGTGGGATCTGGCGCTGCAAAGTACCCTCGACCGGCACTAGGCTAGAATTGTCTGGTGCATTAAAGATTCGCCCGCTAGATTTATGACGATCACTGATCAAGGCTTCGAAATGACCACCGAGCGCAACACCCCCGATAACTGCGACGACCTGCTGCTGGATAATCAGGCCTGCTTCGCCCTGCACTCCACCTCGCTGCTGATGACCAAGGTCTACAAGCCGCTTTTGCAAGCACTGGGCCTGACCTATCCGCAATACCTGGCGATGATGGTGTTGTGGGAACAGGACGGTTTGACCGTAGGCGAAATCAGCACGCGCCTGCTGACCGATCCTGGCTCACTGACGCCGTTGCTCAAACGCTTGGAAGTCGAAGGTTTACTCAGCCGCACCCGCAGCCGTGAAGACGAGCGAGTGGTGATTGTCGAACTCACCGAACAGGGTCGTGCATTGCGGGAGCGGGCGCGCGGTATTCCCCAGTGCATCCTCGGCGCCAGCGGGATGACGCTGGAGAGGCTGCAGAAACTGCAAGCTGAACTGCAAACGCTGCGTAGCAACCTGCAAGGTAGCCTCTGATATTCAAATCAACCTAGATCCCCTGTGGGAGCGAGCCTGCTCGCGATAGCGGTCTGACATTCAAACATTGATGTCGACTGATACACCGCTATCGCGAGCAGGCTCGCTCCCACATTGGTTTTGTGGTGCCCCTTCCAGCCACGTTCGCCCCTCTCCGAAAAATTTTTAGTCCTGAAAATCCCGCCTCGACAGCTCTAGCTCAGCCCTTCGCATCGCCCGCCAAAAACCCGGCCAAAGCTTTTTAAGAAAATTTATCTTGCGCGCTAAATATTAGCGAGATACTTTTACCTCGCACTTACTTAGCGCGCAAACATTTAGCGCGCAACACCAAATTCCGAATGAGGCTCACACCATGCAAACTCTCTACACCGCTATCGCAACTTCCACTGGCGGCCGTGACGGTCGTGCGGTTTCCAGCGACAACATCCTCGACGTCAAACTCGCCACCCCAAAAGAACTTGGCGGCGCTGGCGGCGCAGCGACCAACCCTGAGCAACTGTTCGCAGCCGGTTACTCCGCCTGCTTCATCGGAGCGCTGAAATTCGTGGCCAGCCAGACCAAACGCAAAATTCCGGACGACGCTTCGATCACCGCCCATGTCGGCATCGGCCAGATCCCTGGTGGTTTCGGCCTCGACATCGACCTGCACATAAGCTTGCCGGGGCTTGAACAGGCCGACGCACAAAGCCTGGTCGACGCCGCACATCAGGTATGCCCGTACTCCAACGCCACCCGTGGCAACGTCGATGTGCGCCTGCACGTCACCGTCTAACCGCTGATTCCCAGGCCCGAACCAGGAAACGAACATGATCACTTTCAGTAAAGTCTTGACCGGTACCCTCCTCACCTTGTCCATTAACAGCGCGTTCGCTGGTGAGGGTGTTGAACACAACACCCAAGCGTTCCTCGACGCTCTGAACGCCGGCACCGGCAAACCGATGGAACAACTCACCCCTAAAGAAGCCCGCGCCGTGCTGGTCGGCGCGCAGGCCGGGGTGAAACTGACGCTGCCAAAAGCTGATGTCAGCGAAAAGACCATTCAAGTCGACGGCCAACCGCTCAGCCTGACGATCGTCCGGCCGGCCGGGGTCAAAGGTCCGCTGCCAGTGTTCATGTTTTTCCACGGCGGTGGCTGGGTGCTGGGGGATTTCCCGACCCACGAACGTCTGGTTCGTGACTTGGTTACCGGTTCGGGGGCGGCGGCGGTGTTCGTCAATTACACCCCGTCACCGGAAGCGCATTACCCGGTGGCGATCAACCAGGCTTACGCCGCAACCAAATGGGTGGCCGAGCACGGTAAAGAGATCAACGTCGACGGCAAACGTCTGGCCGTGGCCGGCAACAGCGTCGGCGGCAACATGGCGGCAGTGGTTGCGCTGATGGCCAAAGACAAGGGCACGCCGGCGATCAAATTCCAAGTTCTGCTGTGGCCGGTGACTGACGCCAGCTTCGAGACGGCGTCCTACAACCAGTTTGCCGAGGGGCACTTCCTCACCAAAAACATGATGAAGTGGTTCTGGGACAACTACACCACCGACGCCAAACAGCGTAACGAAATCTACGCGTCGCCGCTGCGGGCGACCACTGCGCAACTCAAGGGCCTGCCACCTGCCCTGGTGCAGACCGCCGGCGCCGACGTGTTGCGCGATGAAGGTGAAGCCTACGCCCGCAAACTCGACGAGGCTGGGGTGCCGGTTACCGCCGTGCGCTACAACGGCATGATCCACGACTATGGTTTGCTTAACGTGGTGAGCCAGGTGCCGGCGGTGCGCTCGGCGATGTTGCAGGCGTCCGAAGAACTCAAGCAACACCTCAAATAAGCGGTAAATCGCAGGTACAAAAAAGCCCGACTCAATGGTCGGGCTTTTTCATTCCTGAAGCAGTGCTTATTTAGCACGGCCTTTGTAGGAACCGCCTTCGCGGGTATCGATCTCGATCTTGTCACCGATTTCGATGAAGTCAGCAACCTGCAGCTCAGTTCCGTTGCTCAGCTTGGCAGGCTTCATCACCTTGCCGGAAGTGTCGCCGCGAGCCGAACCTTCGGTGTAGTCAACTACGCGCACGATGGTGGTCGGCAGTTCTACGGAAACCAGACGCTCTTCGAAGAAGATCGCTTCGCAAACATCGGTCATGCCTTCTTCAACGAAAGGCAGAACAGCTTCGATGTCTTCAGCGTTCAGCTCGTACATGGTGTAGTCGGTGGTGTCCATGAACGTGTAGGTGTCGCCGCTGATGAAGGACAGGGTCGCTTCTTTGCGGTCGAGGATTACGTCGTCCAGCTTGTCGTCGGCGCTGTAAACGATCTCGGTCTTGTAACCGGTCAGCAGGTTTTTCAGCTTGGTCTTCATGATCGCGCTGTTACGACCAGACTTGGTGAATTCAGCTTTCTGAACCAGCCAAGGATCGTTTTCGAGACGGATCACGGTACCGGGTTTCAGTTCTTTACCAGTTTTCATTGCGAATATCCGAATTTGGATGGGATTTACAAAAATCTAGGCCGCGTATCATATCCAATTTACATAAAACTGTACCAGCGCCGCGGCAAGATCTGCCTGCAAAGCCTGTTCCAGACACCACGCTTCGGCGTGTTTTTGCAGTTCTGGCCAGTGTTTTCGGGTCGATTGCCAGTGCCCGGTCATATTGTCACCCGCATTCCACACGCGCCAAAGACCACTGATCGCCTCGCGGGCAGGCTCGGACAGGCCTTTGGTGTACAGAGCGAGGAAGGCGTCGAGCTTTTCCAGGTGGATGTCTTCGTCCTGCTGATAAATGTGCCAGAGCAGCGGCCGCCCCGCCCATTGGGCGCGGACAAAGGAATCTTCACCGCGCACGGCATTGAAATCGCAGCACCAGAGCAGGTGATCGTATTGATCCTGTCGGACGAACGGCAGCACTTGCACGGTCAATTCACCGCGCACATGCACCGCGCCGGCCACCAGACCCTCCACACCGAGCCAACGTTCGACGTCCCCAAGAATCCTGCCTTCGGGCACTAGCAGATGAGTGGGCGTCGAGTCGGCAGCCATTGCCTCGAGCCAACTGGCCAGCCCGTTATTTTCGTAGGCAAACAGCGAGATCAACTGCGCACCTTGCGCGCGATCAATCCCCAAACCTTGCAGGAATTCTCGCTGCGCCTCGGGGTTTTGCTGAAACTGCTGACGACGCTCAAGCAATCCGCTTTCACGCAGCAAGCCACCGGTGCCCTTCTGAAACCCCGGAAAGAAAAAGAATTTCTGTACGCTCTTGTACTTCACCGACGGCAAGCCGTGGCAGCCGACGATCCAGTCCTCGGCACTCAGATAGTCGAGATTCATCCACAGCGGCGGTTTTTCCCGCTCGGCCATGGCCTCCATGTAAGCACTCGGCATTTGGCAGGCGAACGCGGCGATCACCACATCAGCGGCTTCAGTGGGCTGCCAGTCGGCCGTCCACTGACGCACTTCGACGCCCTGCTGCCATTGCTGTGAGGCGTTGATGTCAACTTCCGGGCACAAGCGCTCGAAGGCCCGCAGATCATCGACCCACAGACGCACCGCCACCGAATGTTCGGCCACCAGTTGTCGGGCCAGACGCCAGGTCACGCCGATGTCGCCAAAGTTGTCGACCACCGCGCAGAAAATATCCCAGCGGGCTTTCATTTCAGGCATTCCAGGCTCCCGTTGGCAAAGGTGCCGATTGTCCTCATAAATTACCCCGTGCAGAAGAGCCGACGGCGATTAATCTTCATGCGACAATCGCCACTCGCCCGCGACCACCCGCCAGGAGGCAGCCATGCCCTACCGTCCCAATCCGCGCCGCCCGTTGCCGATCCAGCTCAGCGCCTTGCAACTGACCGGCAGCATTGCCCTGGGTGTGTGGCTGGGGTTTATCGCGATCGCGCTGACGTGCTGGCTCGCCTCTCGACTGTTGTTCAGCGAGCAGCTGGCGCCCGTGACTGAGGCCGTGCAGCAACTGGCCAAACCACCGGTGGTGGCACAACCGGTGCCGGACATTCCGCCGCAGAGCCCGTTGTTCGAACAGTACGAAGAGAACCTGCGCAAAAACGAGCAGCAGCAACGAATGGATCAGGCCCGCAGCACCGGCCGCAATCTGTCCAACCCGAAATGCCAGTTCTGGCTGCAACAGGACCAGACTGCGCCGAGCGAAAAAAGCCGCGCCAACGTCCTGCAATTCTGCGATTGATCAAGAAGCTCTCTATGCACAAGCCGACCGTCCACCAACTGATTCTCGACAAGCTGCGGATCGACCTCGACATCGCCGAGCGTGCCGCACAAACCGCTTACGAAACCGCGACCCACGAAGAAAACATCGCCGAGAACAAGTACGACACGCTAGGTCTGGAGGCGTCTTACCTGGCAGCAGGGCAGGCCAGACGGGTGGAAGAAATCAGGCAGTCACTGACGCGTTGCCAGAACCTGACGCTGCGGCCTTACGACGATCAGCGCGGCATCGAAGTCGGCGCCTTGCTCGGCCTGGAAGACGAAAAGGGTCGTGAGCAATGGTTGTTTCTGGCCCCCGACGCGGCGGGTTTGAAGGTCGACCTGGTGGGGCAATGGATTACCGTCATCACCCCTCGCTCACCGCTGGGCAAAAGCCTGCTGGGCAAGTTCGAAGGGGATGAGGTGGAGATTCTGGTGGCGGGTGCTCGGCAACAGTTTTCTGTTACCGAGGTGGTTTAACGCGAGAGATTAATGCACAGGCAGTTCGACGCCGTCGAACAGCTCTTCCAGCTCCTGCTTGTTGTGGCACTGGATGGCCTTGGCCATGACCTCGCGGGTCAGGTGCGGGGCGAACTTCTCGATGAAGTCGCACATGAAGCCACGCAGGAACGTACCGCGACGGAAACCGATTTTAGTAATGCTGGATTCGAACAAGTCGCTGGCATCAAGCATGACCAGGTCGCTGTCGAGTTTGGCATCGACCGCCATTTTCGCCACGATGCCCACGCCCAGCCCCAGGCGAACATAAGTCTTGATCACGTCGGCGTCGGCGGCGGTGAACACCACTTTCGGCGTCAGGCCGCGATGGCTGAACGCTTCGTCGAGTTTCGAACGGCCGGTGAAACCAAAGACGTACGTCACGATCGGGTATTCAGCCAGCGCTTCCAGGGACAGCTTCGACAGCTTGGTCAGCGGGTGGCCCTGAGGTACGACCACGCAGCGGTTCCAGCGATAGCACGGCATCATCACCAGATCACCGAACAGCTCCAGCGCTTCGGTGGCGATGGCGAAATCCACGGTGCCGTCAGCGGCCATTTCAGCGATCTGCATCGGCGAACCCTGGTGCATGTGCAGGGCAACGTCCGGGTATTGCTTGATAAAATTGCTGATCACCGGTGGCAACGCATAACGCGCCTGGGTGTGCGTGGTGGCGATCGACAGGGTACCTTTTTTCTCGTTGGAGAATTCCTGGGCGATCTGCTTGATGCTTTCAACCTTGCGCAGGATCTCGCCGGCGGTGGTGATAATTCGCTCGCCGGCCGGGGTGACGCGGGTCAGGTGCTTGCCGCTGCGAGCGAAAACCTCAACCCCCAATTCGTCTTCCAGCAAACGGATCTGCTTACTGATGCCCGGTTGCGACGTGTAAAGGCTTTGGGCTGTAGCGGAAACGTTGAGGTCGTGGTGCGCCACTTCCCAGATGTAGCGCAATTGTTGAAGCTTCATATGAATCCCTCAAAGCAGGTAGACGCCACGGGCATCAGCGACGGTATATAACTATATTAATGGCTTGAAGAATAAATCTAGAACTTTTTTATCAAACTGCCACTATTCGTCTTCTGGTGTCCTGCCTCGTGAATACGCGAGGCAGGACACTAACGATCCCCTTGGCGACGACGCTCCACCAGCGGCACCAGATAGACCGGCACCCGAGACAGTTGCAGCACCCGCGCTGCAGTCCGGCCCAAAGGTGTTTCCGCGCCAGCACCATGGCTATGACTACCTACGATCAACAAATCCACGGAGAGTTTCTGCGCCTGGTCGAGAATCACCTGTGACGGATCGCCTTGAAGCACCCGCACCGCTTGAATCCGCTCCAGATCCTGCGCCCCTTCATCCCCCAATTCTTCACGAAAGCTGTCGAGCACCCGCTGCTCGATATTGGCAATCACCGTATTCAGGCCCTGACTGTGAAACTCGTTCAACGCTTGCTCATCGAGGTAACTCTGAAGCACCGATTCGGCGAACAGCCCCATCGGCTCAACGGCGTGCACCACGTAGAGATCGGCATTGAATGTGCGCGCCAGCGCCAAGGCATGCTGCATTACCAAAGGTGCATACAGGCCGAGGTCAGTGGCGTACAACATAGAACGAATCATATGACCTCCTCGAGTGCCGACATGGCGGAGATTGATTCAGCTTAGCAGTGCCTTGGCGAGTACGACGTTTCGGGTAACGCGTTGAACCGTGGGCTTAAACCTTTTGCTCGTTGCTTATGCCGTGCGGCACGTGGCCGGTGGCGACCACCTCGCGGGCCAACTCGCAATGACCGGCCTGATCGTCGAAAAACACGTCGGCGGCAAAGGCTTCAAGAAACGCTGACTTGGTCAGGCCGCCGAGAAACAGCGACTCGTCCAGACGAATGTCCCATTCGCGCAAGGTACGGATCACTCGCTCATGGGCGGGCGCCGATCGCGCGGTCACCAGCGCGGTGCGGATCGGACAGGCGTCTTCCGGGAACTCGCGTTGCAACAGATTGAGGGCCGCGAGGAAGCCTTTGAACGGCCCACCGCGCAATGGCTCGCGGGCGGCTTCACGCTCGCTGGCCTGAAACGCTTCCAGACCACCGGATTGATAGACCCGCTCCGATTCGTCGGAAAACAGCACCGCGTCACCATCGAAGGCAATGCGCAATTCATCACTGGCCGCACGGCTGGCGCCGCCCGACAGAATGGTCGCCGCGGCGAACCCGGCATCCAGTGCACTGCGCACGTCTTCGGCATGCGTCGAGAGAAACAGGTCGCAGCCAAACGCCTTGAGGTACGGATAAGGACTGCGCCCGCCGACAAACGCCGCGCGGGAAATCGCCAGGCCATAGTGGTGGATCGAATTGAAAACCCGCAGGCCGGTGTCGGCACTGTTGCGCGACACCAGGATCACCTCGACCCGGGCGCGGCCAAGGTTGGTGTTCAAGTTGAGGAGTTTTTGTACCAACGGAAATGCATCACCGGGCTCGAGGATTTCGTCTTCGTGTTCGATCTGATATTGCCGATAGGCTTCGACGCCGCTCGACAGATAGACCTTGTGGCTTTCGCTCAGGTCGAACAGCGCACGCGAAGAAATCGCTAGCACCAGTTTGTCGTCGATAGTTTTTGCCATGCCCTTCCCCCTCAGGTTGATCGACTCAGGTATTACGTCGATCGATAAAACTCAAACTGCGATACAAGGCTTCGATTCGCGGCAACTCGCATCCTGCGGCCTTGGCTGCGGCCAGGGGCCGGGCGTAAATCGCATCCAGCTCAAGTGGTCGTTTGTGCAGAAAATCGTGGTACATGCTCGGCCAATAGTCCGGCATTTTCTCGGTCACCATGAACAGATGATCGGCATAACCGGCCGGTACGTCGTGACCGCAGGCGATTGCTCCCTGAACCACTTCAGCCATCAGAGCCTTGATCAGTTCCCGACTGTCGGCATCGGCCATCAACGGCGTGGTGCTTGCCCCGAGCAGAACCGACAGACCGTTGTAGGGGATATTCCAGACCAGTTTTTGCCAGCGCGCCTGATGCAGGTTCGCCATGGCCTGGGAATCGATGCCGGCGGCGCGGAACAGCCCGGCGCCTTCCTCGACAATCGCCATGCGCGCCTGCTCATCAGCTGCAGGGCCACTGTGATAGCCAACATTCACAGCGCCGAGCGCCTGATGGGTGATGACGCCTGGTCCTTCACGATGAACGCAGATATAGCAGAGCCCACCGAGCACGTGCAGCGAATCGGGGAGCAACGCTCGCAGACTGTCTTCAACGTCCAGGCCATTTTGCATCAGCAGTACTTTCGCATCGGGGGCGGCGGCTTGAATGATCGCTGGCGCCAGATCCGCGTTACTGGTGGTTTTCGCGCCCACGAGCAACCAGTCACAAGGCGGCATGTCTTCGGCACTCGAATAGACCTGAACCGGATTCAACGTCAGCGCGCCGTGCACCGCACTGTCGAGCTTCAACCCGCGCTCGGCCACCGCCGAAAACTCACTGCGCAACAGAAAATGCACATCGAAACCGACACGCGCCAGCATCAATCCGTAGAAACCGCCGATCGCGCCGGTTCCGATAATACCGATTGTCGGTTTGGTCACTGCCCCCATCATGGCAACTCCTCTGCAATTCGACTCAACGCCTGACCCACGGCAGCATTGAGCTCGGTGCCGGTCAGGCGCGATTTTAGTGCCCCGAAGAATTCACCGTCGCGCACCACAAACAGCGCCGGCAAATAAAAAACCTGATAACGCTCGACCACCCCGCCATTGTTCCCGGCATCGATCCAGCACAACCGATCGACGTCCAGGTCGAGTCGTGGCAATTGCTCACGGGCAAAACGGCAACTGGCGCAGCCGACGCTGGTGAAAATAACCAGCGACACACCGCTCATCGCCAGCAGCCGTTGGTCGGCGTCGAAATCAGTCAGTTCCAATTCGACCACTATACTGGGTGAAACAATGTCAGATGGCCGACACATGGAGTCCGTGTTCATGGGACGTTTTATTCCTCACCCTGACGATGTGCCCGTCGAATTAACGTTGCTCAAACCTGAGTGTATTTCACGGCAACAGCTGCACACTATCAGCCTCGGGGGCATGGCTTGCAATTATCACCGGGCGTGGCGCCACGGTACGGCGCTGGAAATTCGCATGCCGACCTTGAACCCCGACATGCGTTTTCTGGGCTATGTAGCCTGGTGCCTGCGACGCAAGCGCGGCTATCTGGTAGGCATTGCCTTCGTTGACGAACAGATGATGTTCAGTGCCCGAATGGGCGAGCAGGTGTGCCAGATCGAACGTTACTGCCGCCTGCATGACGCGCATGACGATCTGCAGGAAACTCAGGCCCTGGCCCTCGAATGGGTCCAGGAGCATGCCGACGAGTTCTCTCACGAGACGGTTCGCAGGGCATTTGCGCAGGTTGTGCTGGATTAGGAGGGGCATCCTCAATGGGTTTACCCGCGGAAACTAATTGAGAATGCCCGTTAAACCGGTGTCTGCCCATTGTCGAGCCACGGTGTAACGCGCTAAGGTTCTGCTCCCCGACGCGCTTAATTTGCTGTGCTCCGCCGCGCGGGTTCGCTGGCGGCCGGCACCCGTGACCTGACGAGTAAACGATGGCTGATTTACCGATCAACGACCTAAACGTCGCTTCCAACGAGACGCTGATCACTCCCGATCAGCTCAAGCGTGATATCCCTCTGAGCGACGCTGCCCTGCGCACCGTCACCAAGGGCCGCGAAGTCATTCGCAACATTCTTGATGGCACCGACCACCGCCTGTTTGTTGTCATCGGGCCTTGCTCGATCCACGACATCAAGGCGGCCCACGAATACGCCGAGCGCCTGAAGACGCTTGCGGCCGAAGTGTCCGATACCCTGTATCTGGTCATGCGCGTGTATTTCGAGAAGCCACGCACCACCGTCGGCTGGAAAGGTTTGATCAACGATCCGTACCTGGACGACTCCTTCAAGATTCAGGACGGTCTGCATATCGGTCGTCAATTGTTGCTGGACCTGGCCGAGATGGGCCTGCCGACCGCAACTGAAGCCCTAGACCCGATCTCCCCACAGTACTTGCAGGACCTGATCAGTTGGTCGGCCATTGGTGCGCGCACCACCGAATCCCAGACTCACCGTGAAATGGCCTCCGGCCTGTCCTCGGCCGTCGGCTTCAAGAACGGCACCGACGGCGGCTTGACGGTCGCGATCAACGCCCTGCAATCGGTTTCCAGCCCTCACCGCTTCCTGGGTATCAACCAGGAAGGTGGCGTGTCGATCGTCACCACCAAGGGCAATGCCTACGGTCACGTGGTACTGCGCGGCGGCAACGGCAAGCCGAACTACGATTCGGTCAGCGTCGCGCTCTGCGAGCAAGCCCTGAACAAAGCGAAGATCAAGCCGAACATCATGGTCGATTGCAGCCACGCCAACTCCAACAAGGACCCGGCCTTGCAACCGCTGGTGATGGAGAACGTCGCCAACCAGATCCTCGAAGGCAACCAGTCGATCATCGGCCTGATGGTCGAAAGTCACCTGAACTGGGGCTGCCAGGCGATCCCGAAAGACCTCGCCGACCTGCAATACGGCGTGTCGATCACCGATGCCTGCATCGACTGGTCCGCCACCGAAAACACCTTGCGCAGCATGCATGCCAAGCTCAAGGACGTGCTGCCGAAACGCGATCGCAGCTGATCGCTTTTCGCCGCACAAAAAAACGCCGGGCTTAACCCGGCGTTTTTTTATGTGTTCGATTCTTTAAAAGCTACTGGCTCAGCTTGGCCGCGTGCCGCTGGTGGCGCTCCATGTAGCGTTCCACGTAGGAACACGATGGAATGACGGTGTAACCCATTTCTTCAGCGTACTCCAACGCCTTCT
The DNA here is from genome assembly GCF_030053095.1 of Pseudomonas sp. PMCC200344. Lineage (NCBI taxonomy): Bacteria > Pseudomonadati > Pseudomonadota > Gammaproteobacteria > Pseudomonadales > Pseudomonadaceae > Pseudomonas > Pseudomonas sp. PMCC200344. The sequence goes on from NZ_CP125618.1 coordinate 4,137,747, forward strand.
CGGTCAGGGCTGCCGCAATGCCGCGACCACGTAGCGCGTTGGGCACAAAGGTGCGATAGATATCCAGGGTCTGTTTCCCCAGATCCATATAGGTCAGGTAGGCACGATGACCGTCCACATTGGTCTCGAACTGATGACCAGCCTGGTCATGGTGGATGGACAACGCCTCGCTCATCACTACTCCTCGCGGGTCTGGAATTCTGACCCCTACCTTACCGATGTTTTTCCGGCGAAGGAACATCTACGCCACCCCGTGCCTGAATGGACACCGAGAAGAGCTGCACCAATCTCGCGCAACCGAGCACGTATCAAATAGTAGGCACTATTGGCAGAAATGCTCAAGGTACGCTCGTCATCACGCTGGGGGCGGGGGTGCTGCTCCGGGTTACGCAGAGACGGCTCGACCAAGATCTCTGAAGGTCGACAGCCTGAACATTGCCGGATGTTGAGACTTAAGACGAGCGCCCTTTGTTAAAGTCACCTGAACATGGAGAAAGATATGAGAGGCGCCACGCAAAATCCGAACAAAAGTGTGGACGAATCCATCTAGACAGACTTTAGCCAAGACTCGGAAAAGAGCGGTGAGCGCGCGGAACTTTTCTTCGGCGGCTCGCTCAGCTCGGGCCTCCCAGCTGGATATTTTTTAAACAATGCAGTTAAAAGTTGCTCGAAAAAGAATCAACGCCTACAATTTTTTTGGCTTCTTGCTTTACGTCAGTTTACTTACGACAAGTAATGGGTAGTATGTACGCCGGCTATTTCCTCACTCTGAGGAGACAGCTAACTTAATAGAAAGTCCTTGAAGGGGAACACGATGAACAACGTTCTGAAATTCTCTGCTCTGGCTCTGGCCGCAGTTCTGGCTACCGGTTGCAGCAGCGTATCGAAAGAAACCGAAGCACGTCTGACCGCTACTGAAGACGCAGCAGCTCGCTCCCAGGCTCGTGCAGACGAAGCTTACCGTAAAGCTGATGAAGCTCTGGCTGCTGCTCAAAAAGCACAACAGACTGCTGACGAAGCTAACGAGCGTGCTCTGCGCATGCTGGACAAAGCTAGCCGCAAGTAATAATCTTTCGGGATTGTTATCAAGCCGACCCATTTTTTGGGTCGGCTTTTTTATTGCCCGCTATTTCGTACCGGCAATAAAAAACCCGCCGACGCGGTCAGCATCGGCGGGTTCCTTTCAAGCATTACTGCAACGGGTCGATCGGCGCACTCGTCACCATCGGCGCCGAGGAGTTCGGCACTCCGATTTCCACCGGCAGACCATCTTCGGCGGCAACCACGTCGCGGACCACATCCCAGTTCATGCGCAGGTTGTTGGTGATGTCCTCACGCTTGAGCATCGCGTTGATCACCGCGGTGTGTTTGTCGACCACAGAAGGGTTGCCCTTGTCGTCCAGCGGCGTGTGCGCTTCCAGATACACCTTACCGCCACTGACACCGAACTTGTACGGGTCGCTGATAATACGTACCGACGTGCCTACCGGCACCATGCCCGCCATCTCCAGCACGTTGTTGTTGAACATGCGGAAGCAACCATGACTGGTGCGCATGCCGATGCCGAACTTCTTGTTCGAACCGTGGATCAGGTAGCCCGGCGTGCCCAGCGTGAACTTGAACGGCCCCAGCGGGTTGTCCGGGCCGGCCGGCACCACGTTCGGCAATGGATCGCCATCGGCGGCGTGCTCGGCCTTGATCGACGCTGGAGGGGTCCAGGTCGGGTTCGGCGTCTTGGCGGTGATGCTGGTATGGGCAATCGGCGAGCCCCAGCCTTCACGGCCGATACCCAACGGGAAGGTGTACACCACGTTCCGGCCTTTCGGGAAGTAATAGAGGCGGTACTCGGCCAGGTTGATGACGATGCCTTCACGCGGGCCCGGCGGCAGGATGAAACGCGTCGGCAGCACCACTTCGGTGCCTGCGCCCGGCAGCCATGGATCGACGCCAGGGTTGGCCGCGACCATTTCCGAATAGCCCAGATCGTAGGTGGTGCCAAGGTCGGCGAAGGTATCTTCGTACTTGGCCTTGATCACCTGGACCTGACCGATGATGTCTTCACCGGGCGGTGGCAGGGGCAGCTCCAATGCTGCTACGGGACCCGCCACACAGAGGGCGGCGAGAGACAGGTAGCGGGTGACGGCAGGAAAGCGCGGCAACATCCGGAAAATCCTTCGCATGATCGACAAGGGTATAAAAACGGGATTGTACACCGGCGCCTGGAAAATCGGGGAGTTGACCGATAGCAAGCAACTATCGGGTTCTAAAGCTCGAAACGCAGTTCCGGCCAGATCGGCGATGTGCCGCGTTTTTGCGATTCCAGAATGGCCCGGCACAGCGAGCACAGGCGCTGATCCTGGAACACACGGCGATCGACGCTCGACCAGCGCGGTTGTGCTGGCAACAGGCTGCCGCACAAGGTCCGGTCCGCCGAGCCGCCCAACTCCAGTTGACGGGTCACCAGATGTACCCGCACTTCCTGGCAGGCGAACAGATCCAGCTGTTCGTCAGGCTCGATCAGTTGGTAGGCAAAAAGTGACCAGGCAGGACGCGGCATCAGGGGCTCCAAATCGGGGGCGCCACCTTAGCCGAAACACCGCCACTAGAAAAGCGTCAAAGCAGCGGTTTCAGTGTCGGCCAGACATTTTCCAGCAACTTGTCCTGAGCCCCGGCAGCCGGGTGCAGGCCGTCGGCTTGCATCAAGTCCGGATGACCGCCCACGCCGTCGAGAAAAAACGGTACCAGCGGGATCTTTTTCTCCTCGGCCAGTGTGCTGTAGACGTTCGCGAAGGCCTCGGTATAACGAACGCCGTAGTTGGGTGGCAATTGCATGCCGAGCAACAGCACCTTGGCGCCACTCGCGCGGGAGCTGTCGATCATTGCTGCAAGGTTTTGTTGCAATTGCGTTGGCAGCAATCCACGCAGCCCGTCGTTACCGCCCAACTCGAGGATCACCAGCTCAGGCTTATGCTCTGCAAGCAGCGCAGGCAGGCGCGCCTGGCCTCCGGCACTGGTGTCGCCGCTGATGGACGCATTGACCACCTTATCGTCGAAACCTTCGCGCTTGAGCCGTTGCTCGAGCAGGGAGACCCACCCCAACCGGGTATCCAGCCCGAAACCCGCGCTGATACTATCGCCAACGATCAGGACTGTACCCGCCGCTGCGTTCTGGGCCATGCACATCAAGGCCAGGCCAGCACTCAAAAACCACACACGCATCGGATTCTCCATGGGCGCAAGCATTCTCACCGCGAAGAACCTCAGCAAAGTGGTTCCCAGCGCGGAAGGTGAACTGACCATCCTGCACGAACTGAGCCTGAAACTGAACAAGGGCGACAGTCTGGCCATCGTCGGGGCCTCCGGTTCCGGCAAATCCACCCTTCTAGGCCTGCTCGCCGGTCTCGATCTGCCGAGCAGCGGTGAAGTCACGCTCGCCGGTCAAGCCCTGAGCAATCTCGATGAAGACCAACGGGCGCGCATCCGCGCCGAGCATGTGGGTTTTGTCTTTCAATCATTCCAGCTACTTGACAGCCTCAACGCCCTGGAAAACGTCATGCTGCCGCTGGAACTCGATGGGCGCAAGGACGCCCGTGAGCGCGCCACCGAACTGCTGCAACGCGTCGGGCTGGGTCAACGCCTGACCCATTCGCCCCGCCAGCTCTCCGGCGGAGAACAGCAGCGCGTGGCGATTGCCCGAGCCTTTGCCGCCGAGCCCGATGTGCTGTTTGCCGACGAACCCACCGGCAACCTCGACAGCCATACCGGCGAGCGCATCAGCGATCTGCTGTTCGAACTCAATCAGGAACGCGGTACGACCCTGGTGCTGGTAACCCACGATGAACGCCTGGCACATCGCTGCCGACGCCTGATCCGCCTCGACGCCGGCCTGCTCGTCCCGCCTCTGGAGGTTTAATGGCACGCCTGCCGCTGTTACGACTGTTCAGTCTTGCCATCCGCCAACTGCTGCGCGACGCCCGCGCCGGTGAGTTGCGCGTGTTGTTTTTTGCCTTGCTGGTGGCCGTGGCGGCGAGTACCGCCATCGGTTACTTCGGCGCCCGCCTGAACGGCGCCATGATGCTGCGCGCCACCGAGTTTCTCGGTGCCGACTTGCTGCTTGAAGGCAGCTCTCCCGCGCGACCCGAACAGATTAAAAGCGGCACGGAGCTGGGCCTCGAACACGCTCAAGTGGTGGAGTTTTCCAGCGTCATCGCCACTGACAATGGCATTCAATTGTCCAGCATCAAAGCTGCCGACGACGTCTACCCACTGCGCGGCGAACTGAAAAGTGCCCCGGCGCCCTTCGCCCCGGAAGAACCCGGTGGCGGACCAAAACCCGGTGAAGCCTGGGTCGAAGCGCGACTGCTGACCGCGCTGGATCTGAAGATCGGCGACAGCATCGACGTCGGCATGCAAACCCTCAAACTGGCGCGAGTGCTGACCTACGAACCGGACCGTGCCGGCAACTTCTATAGCCTCACGCCGCGGGTGCTGATAAACCTCAGCGACCTCGCCGCGACCGGCGTGGTGCAACCCGGCAGCCGGGTCAGTTACCGCGAACTCTGGCGCGGTAAAGCCGAGGCGCTGGAAACCTATCGTCAATTGATCAAACCCGGCCTGGCCGCCAACCAGCGTTTGCAGGATGCCCGCGATGGCAACCGACAGATCGGCGGCGCCTTGGGCAAGGCCGAGCGTTACTTGAACATGGCCAGTCTGGTGGCGGTTCTGTTGTCCGGTGTGGCAGTGGCGCTGTCGGCGACGCGATTCGCCACTCGCCGATTCGATGCCAGTGCATTGCTGCGTTGCCTCGGGCTGTCCCGACGGGAAACCATGGTGCTGTTCAGTTTGCAGCTGACGGTGCTCGGACTGCTCGCCAGTATCAGCGGCGCCCTTATCGGCTGGTTCGCGCAGCTGGGACTGTTCGCGCTGCTGCATGATTTATTGCCGACCGACGTTCCACCGGGCGGTCTGTTTCCAGCCATCGCCGGGATCGGCACCGGGCTGGTGGCGCTGGCCGGTTTTGCCTTGCCACCACTGGCGGCACTGGGCCGGGTTCCGCCATTGCGGGTATTGCGTCGGGACATGCTGCCGATTCCGTCCAGCACCTGGATGGTTTATGGCGCGGCATTAGGCGCCCTCGGGCTGATCATGTGGCGCTTGAGCCTGGACCTGATATTGACCTTCGCCCTGCTCGGTGGCGGTGTGATCGCGGCGTTGGTGCTTGGCGGCTTGCTGTTGCTGCTTCTGAAGAGCCTGCGCCGACTGCTGGCGCGCGCCTCTTTGCCATGGCGCCTCGGGCTGGGCCAATTGCTGCGTCATCCATTGGCGGCCGCGGGGCAATCCCTGGCCTTCGGTTTGATTCTGCTGTCCATGGCGCTGATCGCATTGCTGCGCGGCGAATTGCTGGACACCTGGCAGAACCAGCTACCGAAAAACGCACCCAACTATTTCGCGCTTAACATTCTGCCGGCGGACAAACAGGCGTTCATCGATCGCCTGATCAAACTGTCGGCGCAATCCGCGCCGCTGTACCCGGTGGTACCTGGACGGCTGATCAGCGTAAACGGCGAGCCGGTGCAGGAAATCGTCAGCAAGGATTCGGCCGGTGATCGAGCGATCCAGCGCGACCTGAGCCTGACCTGGGCGGCGGATTTGCCGACGGGCAACAAACTCACGGCGGGCAACTGGTGGGCCGAACAGACGCCGGAAGAAATTCCCGGCGTATCGGTGGAAGGCCAAGTCGCCGAAAGCCTGAAGCTCAAGCTCGGCGATCACATGGTGTTTACCGTGGGCGGTGTCAATCGCGAAGCAAAAGTCACCAGCCTGCGGGAGGTCAACTGGGACAACTTCCAGCCTAACTTCTTCATGATCTTCCAGCCCGGCACGCTGAAAGATCTGCCGGCGACCTACCTGACCAGTTTTTATCTGTCGGCCGGTCATGATCAGCAGATCGTGGATCTGTCCCGGGCGTTCCCGGCGGTGACCATCTTGCAAGTCGAAGCCTTGCTCGAACAGCTGCGCAGCATCCTCGCCCAAGTCACCCTGGCGGTGGAGTATGTGCTGTTGTTCGTGTTGGCGGCGGGGATGGCGGTGTTGTTTTCAGGCTTGCAGGCGACGCTCGATGAACGCATTCGCCAAGGCGCGTTGTTGCGAGCCCTGGGGGCCGAGCGGCAACTGTTGGTCAAGGCCCGGCGGATCGAGTTCGGTTTGCTTGGAGCGGTCAGCGGATTGTTGGCAGCGCTGGGTTCGGAACTGGTGAGTATGGTGCTCTACCGCTACGCCTTCGACCTGCCGTGGCATCCGCATCCGTGGTTGCTGGTACTGCCACTGATCGGCGCGGTGCTGATCGGGGGTGCTGGCGTGTTCGGCACACGTCGCGCTCTGAACGCCAGCCCCCTGACAGTCTTGCGCGAGGGTTGATAGACTCAAGCTCTCTCTACCACAAGAAGTTGCCATGAGCCGTTATCGCCCTCCCCGCACCGCTGGCACCGCGCTGATCACCCCCGAAGGTGAAGCGCGGATGCGGGCCGAGTTTCATGAGCTCTGGCATGTTCGGCGGCCGCAGGTGACACAGTCAGTCAGCGAGGCCGCGGCACAGGGCGATCGCTCGGAAAACGCCGAATACAAGCAAGAACCTCACCCCGCATACTAAAATCTCTGTAGTCCTTTAAAATCAAGGCTTCAGAAAAAGTATGCGTACTAATAATTTCATACTATTTTCCGTATGTCACGGAATTTATCCACCATAAAATTTCTCCGTTTGGGGTCTGCACCACGGCCTCATCACCTACCTCTTTCTTCAAAAGCGCACGTGCCATAGGTGAGTCGATGGAGATGTAATCGTTCCGACCGTAGATTTCATCGTAGCCGACGACCCTAAATTTCTTGAGTTCGCCTGCCTCGTTTTCCACCTCGACCCAAGCACCGAAAAACACTCGTCCCTCCTGTTCTGGAGAGTAGTGAACCACTCGGACATCTTCTAGCCGCTTGCGCAGATATCTGACCCTTCGATCGATTTCCCGCAGTAGCTTTTTATTGTACTGGTAGTCAGCGTTCTCGCTTCGATCACCCAGAGACGCAGCCCAGGTGACCTTTCTGGTGGTGTCTGGACGCTTCTCTCTCCAGAGGTAATCGAGTTCTTGCTTGAGAGCCTCGTGCCCCTCGACCGTGATGATGTTTGTGCTCAAGAACACTCCAAGACTTCAATTTTCAAAAGTTTTTGTATTTTGGCCGGGATTTGTCTGCCTGCAAAATTTGCAGGAACCCTTTCTGACAGTGCTGCCACAGGAATCGACACTGCCAGCAACCCAGTCCAATGCCACCACCATACTGATTTTCAGAGCAGGCGTAGACCAGAACCTCTCAAACTCGGGGCAGCAGCGCTCCCAAAATTCCGCGTCTGTAAAAAATCGTCGATCAGTCTCAAGGTTTCTCAGGAACGAACCGTTTGTCATCTATAGGTAGCCGATGAGCCTGGGGGTTGTCTGCGAAGTCGTTCGGGCGGGATGTATGCTCGCACTCGTAAATAGCTACTAGGTCGGCGCCAACGCTAGCCTCGTGACTTTTTGATCATTACGGGAGGGATTGATGGTGACGGCATCACATTCACTCGACCATTGCGACCAGCCCGAAGCACAACCCTTACTAAGGAAATCCATGTCCACCATTTTTCAGCGCTTCGACGATGACGAAACCTCAGACACCATCATTCAAATGCCTAAACAAATTTTGACCACTTCGACCCACCAGTACCCGATTGACGTGCTGGCCTGCCGCTTGGAAAAGTACCTCGTAGATCCGTCGTCTGCCCGCGAAAACTATCCTTGGGCTGCGCGGTTTGTGATGGGCATTCCCGTTGCCTCCTGGCAGAGGCACTTGGTTTGGAATGTGGGGCAGCAGTCTCGATTTATTTCTGCTGTTTGGTCAGGAGCAGATTTGGGGAGCTACTTGATCAACGAGTGGTGCGAATCCGCAGGTTCAGGGCAAGCCATGGCTGAGAACAGCGAAATCCTCCTAGATGGTCAGCAGCGTCTGCATAGCCTGGAAGAGTATTTTCTTGATCGCCTGGCTATCCCAGATGTTCAAGGTCTGCCGAGGGTGTGGTCTGAGATTGGAAATGGCGAACGTAAACGTTTCCTGTCGACGATCTTCGCTCAATCCCATGTGTCATCTGGCGACGAGCTGGCGTTGCGCAAAACGTATGATCTTTGCGCCATGGGCGTAATTTCTCGCACACACGATCAGCGCGCGTCTCGATAGTTTCGGATGTTGAATAGCTGGGGCATGCCCCTTAGGGCACGGCTGTCGTAAACCAAGCCCCGTCTATCGACGGGTCTTGGCCCTGCGGGCTTCCAACCTCATGCCTACGACCCTTCGGGTCTGCGCGCTCCGCTTACACGGCGGCCTGAATCACATTCAATCAAGGCGAGGCAAAAGCGGGCAGTACGCCTTTCAATACCGTTTTTCGCAGCCGAACCGACAGCTTTTAAATTCTTCGCGAACAAGGAAAAATATTCATACTTTTACGACCGAAAACCCTCAATGGGTATGCTCCGAGGATACCCAAGCCATTGAATTATATGACGTTAATTAGACCACTGGTCGTTTTCATCATTGACACCTGCTCTCCTGTCTACTTTGATCTCTACCTACACCTAGGAGGAAAGCTGACATGCCCTTTTCCGACATTTTCCACCCTGAATGCGATCCTGTAGAACCTCATGACGCGCCCAATCATGTGGTGTTTAGCTGCTTACAGTGGAAAACCCCAAGCCTGGAGGTGATGCCACAGGCAGCCAAGCAGTGCTTTGCAGTCATGTATGGCGATCCCTCGAATCCGTTGAATCCGTTGAATCCGTTGTATCCATATATAAGCGCGGCCCTGGAGCGTGCATACATCTTGGGAGCGATGTCGGCTGTGAAGCTCATCGCTGTACACGAAGGCTCTCTCTACCTTTTTCTGGACAGTGGAGTATCAAGCGCCACCTTCCAAGAAATCCAGTCACTGTGGATACAAGTCACGTGTATGAGCCACACTCGGCTGACAGTAGATTTTGCGAACTGTACCGAGGTCTACTCTGGACACTCCGACTACGTCTTTTGGCAGGATGCGAAAGAAATTCTGGAATCCTATAGCTTGGGGATTGAGCAATATAATCTGAAGGCTCTCGATGATTTTTCGGATGGAGATCTCATTAACAAAGCTCGGTGGCCTAATCTATCACAAGTGATTAATGCTGAGTCCGGAGCTATTCAGGCACCCCTTTTGAAAAAGCAAAATTTCGCGGACTGGCAGAATTTTTGCGAGTATCTTGGTATTAATCACTGCACTCACGCGTGCACTCTCGCGTACTGCCGGAAGCCTGACGCTTAGTATATTGACCTGAAAGGGCATGCCTCGTTAGCGGCACTGGCCTATTCCACATCCACTGTCAGTACCGTAGCTTTGCCAAAAGGTGCGTACATGATCTATTCCCGACTGCTTTATACAGAGCATGAGCAACCCCATGATGAACATGGTGAGGGTGCATACACTATTTTCAGCACTCAGCAGACAAGGGACGTTAATTCCATGCCTCTTAGTGCAGTTTCTTTGCAGAAGTTTGCTGTTCTATGGGAAGGTCGCCCCGACACTCGGGTAATCGACTTGATCGAAGAAGGCATCATCAAAGGAGTGCTAGCCCCTGTAAAGCTGTTACATGCTTCTGAGGGCACACTTTTCATCGCATACGACTCCATGCTGGACGACGGCCATTATGAAGAGTTTGTAAACGCTTGGGCGGATATCGCATCTGGTGCTTTATATGACAGCTGGACGGCAACGTTTATTGTTGATCTTGATGTAACCAATCGAGTCGAGAGCTGTAGGCTGTTTAGAAATTACGCTCCCGAAATCTTGGAGAACAATGTATTAGGCATTACGGACTTCACATCTGATATGTTTCTGTTTTGGGATGAGTGGGATCCTGAAAATATTTCCGGATCAGAGCCTCAAGAAGGATCTGAGGGTCGATACGATTTTGATTCATTTGATGATGACATTAAATTTTAGTGCCAGCAGTCGAATATCTTCTTGTACGCGCCTCTTCCAGAGGACGGCTGTCGTGAACCAAGCCTCGGCGCAGGCGCCGGTCATGGCCCTTCGGGCTTCCATCCTCGCGTCTGCGCGCTCCGCTTACTAGCAGCGCTCAAGCCGGTGCTGCCCACTTTTAGGAGTAAAAAGTGATTACGCAGAAGAGACCGCCCTCAATCCGTACCTGCTCCCGCTTCTTCCAGCCGGAGTACGACATGGTCAGCACGAAGAATGGTGAACTCAAGTACACCGTTTACGCTGCACCTCAACGCTTTAGTGAGCAGCTCGAAATGCAAGAACTAGGACTGCAGCGGTTCGCAATCCTTTGGGACAAAAACCCGCAGTACGAGATTTTTGAGTTAATCGATCGGGCGCTGGTAAGTGATCTTCTATCACCCGTTTCGATGCTTCATCTTTCCCCAGAAAAACTAACCATCATCGCTACTCTGCCGGAAGGTAAAAACGCTGATGTGATTTCTTTGACTTACGATCGCCGGTGGAAGGAGTATCCCTTGAAAACCCAATGGCAAAGCTGGGAGTTGCAGCGGCTAGGCCCAGATGACCTCCTGTCATTGGAGACAAATAGCGTACTTCGTCTCAATGGGCCACATATTTTGAGTACCGAAAAATTTGGAGTTTATGCTTATGAGGAGATGTATTTTGCCTTCGAGGATATTGAATTATAACGAAGTGAAAACTGACATTTCACTGCTTTGATGCGCTAACAAATTCCTAGCCTACTGAAGCAGAATTAGGTGCAAGACACTTAGAGCAACTCTATCACCGCAAACGAGGCCCGTCTTATGGAACATACGTTAAGTACGACAATATCTTGCAGCGTGAAAAATACGGCAGCCGACACCTCTAACGACCGGAGCTTGCGATGATCCTTCCCATTTTTCCCGCTGATCTTGAACGCCATAGAGGCATGACGAGAGCTGCTCGCTTCCTCATCAAAACCTGGCCTGGCTTAAAACCGATCATGCATACCCAAGCATTAGAACTGCTCGCTAAAGGTCTAGGCTACCGTAGCTATAGTCACGCCACTCAGCTTGCATCGTCCTGGACTGATGCCCGACCTGACATCGATATCAATTTGATCGAGTGGAGTCTCTCGCATGTACTGAGCGATGAGTTTCGAAAGCCCGGAAAACCTAGCGTCAGCATCAACCTAGGCAATCTCTTCGCCTACATTCAAACCATCCCCTTGCACCACCTGACGGTCTTCAAGCGCTTTCCTGAGCTATTGGAGCGGAGGCATTCATTCCAACTTCCTCCACACGACGCTCAATCACCATTCGGGAGGTATCAACATAGTGCAGTCATACCCTTGGCGGGCGACTGGCGGACTCACGACAACGATGACAGTGACGAGTCGGGCCAACGCTGATGAAACTCGAGTAACGGCTTCAACTACTGTAAGCCATGCGCGCCCTTAACAGAGCCATTGGCAGTGGGATACCAAACAGGGGAAAGGGAGTCTAATCATGAACAACAACTACGTTGACCAAGCCAAATGCCTTCTGTCTGAGATTGGCGTCCATCAGCCTTCGGCAGGTGTATGGGCATTCACGAATATTCAAACTGCCAACCAAGCCTACATCCATCACTCGCGAGAACCAGTAGCCCTTGCTGCCTACGCAGCGGTTAACGCCATGTTTGCTGCTGGCCGTTTTCCCGGTTGGGCGTTAGTCGACATGGTGGATAAAGTGCCCTGCATGGACGGTGCTGAGCTTACGGCGCTGTCGATGGTTTGCGGGGCTTCCATACCTACGCTCCCCAGTGCATCAGCGCGCGGGAATATCTTTGGGCAAGCAGTGTGGGACATCGTAGAGGCTTACTCGCTTGAGGCTTGTTTTGAACATGTCGCACGCGCCTATGGAAGCCCAGGCAGGCATTACAACTTACGGCCTCGCGGCTTCGATTGGGCTGGCGGAGAAGAGCCCATCCCCGAAGAATTGAAAGCAATGCGCAAAAGCTATCGCGCAATGTCGCCGCTGCAACAGATCATGGTTTTGACGGTCATGCACTTGTACTGCCAGGGCAAAGATAAGACATATCTGACTGGGGGGTGTCCAACCAAAATTCCTGCTGCCCAGGCAATGAACATCCTTCGCAGCAATGGGCCGGCGCTTTCGGCTTGGGGCCACATGGTTACTCATTATGCGGGCTGGTGAGAGGCCATGGTTTTGGGCGTGCCCCTGGTCGGGGACGGCTGTCGTGAACCAAGCCCTGGCGCGAAGCGCCGGTCTTGGCCCTACGGGCTTACATCCGCACGCCTGCGCGCTCCGCTTGCCTTCGCCCCCTCGCCTTCTGGGATCTGTAACGTAGTTTTGTGCCTTGTAACGTAAGCAGTGTTACAGCGCATAAAGTTACGTTACAGACCATTGATCGCATGGTTGTTGGAGCCGTTCACCGGTCAGAAGCGGCCCATACTGTTCAATTAAGATGGATTGCTAAACTAGGCCATCACAGATCATATGATGGAGCATGAAATCAGGCGAATCGAGCACTGCAAATGCTGTACTTGGCAAAGCTTTTATCCGGGCTGGCGAAGGGCTGTCGCTTGATGAAACTGAGCTATCAGCTGTCCTAAGCGAGCAGTTTTCCACTGTGCTGCGTCTACGCCACGGACATGAACTGCTTCAACCTGGCACTGAAGCGTGGGGCCGAGCCTTGCTTTTTGTTGAGTTGTATCAGTCATTGCTCGAGCTTGTAGGAACCGAGCTATATGCAAAGATCTGGCTAAGCAGCAAGAATCGTGGTCTGAGTGGTCGACCACGTGATCTCATCGCATGCCGAACGGGACTGGAGCAGGTCGTCCAATATCTGGCTGTTACTCGCTCACTCATTTAATAACTCCTGCACATCGCTGAAAATGCTGCCATGGAACACGAAATCAGGAGTGCTGCATGAAGTGGTTCGGTCGATTGATAGGACTTGTTTGTCGAGACAACAGATCTGGCCAAGAGCAAGCCAGAGATCGGGCGTTCATAGCTGCCCTCAACAATCTGCAATCTCTGCGTGTGACACCTGACGGCGGCATGTCGATTGATCCCAACGAGATTCGAGAGAAAGTGATAGCGAGTCGACAGTCACTTAAGCGATTCGTGCGATGACCATACAGCTCATTCAGTGTCCACGCAGCCGAGCCAAGGCTCGAAGGAGCGATAGCAGGACAGCCGTGGCACCGTGCTCAGCGTCCTTCATGTCCTCTATGCTCACGGCGACTGTCGGCTTGCTACCAAGCGTTGGTAAATATGGGCAAGGAGCCGCGCATCGAGCAAGGCATGATGCGGAAGTTCGGGAAGCGCAAAGTCACCGATTTTGTCGGCTTCAAAATGCCTGAACAAGCGGATCAGATTGGTAGGCCTGTTCGCCACATGGCTTGGCCATTTGTGATCCACATATGCTAGCTGGCAGAAAAAATCCCCAGTCCCAATCTGGAGCGTCCGAGCAGACCTCCATTGGTCTTCGATACTGCTGAGGAAAGCCCTCAGCGCAGCTTGGGCTTCCGCAAGCGACATTCCATGACGGGGTAGATCCAGCTGAGGCAGTACGTTTTGGATTACGAGGTCACTGCAGTCCGCAACGTTGTAGATAGGCTGCCAGGCCCTTGAAGGTTATCGCCCCTCCCCAACGCAAAAGGCGCAACTCGAACGCTATATCGACGGTGAGTTGGAGATCGAAGACATGCGCGAGCAGTTGCTCCGGCAACTGGCCCAGAAGACCTTCTCAGGGAATGCTTGAGGACATCCCCGCAAAGGACACAACATCAAGCTTTGAAAGCTCTTAGGCCGGCTCACAGGCGATAATACGGCTGACTTGCCGCTGCAGATCAGCTTCGCTGTAAGCCTCATCGGTGTTGCACCACATCGCACCTCGTCATCAGTCCTTCAGCTGTCGAAAGACCCACTCAAATAGCCTGCTGATAAATTCACGCGCCAAGGCCTGTGCCACGATTTGAGCCAGGACTTGTCCAGGAGCCCATGATCTACGTCTTGCCCTTGCATGCGGTCTGCGCGGACGGTTATTCCCAATACTCGTCAGCGGCCATGAAGGTATGGATCGTCTTCGACGCTGTAATTTTCGAGTGTTAGCAACTCGAACTGAATGCCATCCGCCTTCAGAGCAGTCTCAGCCGTTCGCATTTCCTCATCGAGCCGACTACCTTTTTCCATGACTGCCAAAATAGCCCGATCCGGCCTAAGTCGCTTCGCAAGGTGAACAAAGTCCTCAATGTGAGCGGCCCGCAGACTGCGCCAGGCCGACTTCACCTCACAGAGGATGGATTCACCATCAACGACAGCAAGCAGATCCGCTTCGACATCTGGATTTCTGGAGTCGGGCGAATAACCAAAGCAAGTAGGCCCAAGATATATAAACGACGAGCTCGCTCGATCACTCAAAGCCGACAGGAGCCAAACGAGTGACAAAACACTGCGAGAGCGAAGGCTTTCAATGAGGAACTCATTCGGTCGAAAATGCCAGGGTAACCCGACGGGCAACTCCGTTTCGGTTCTACAAACATCACACACGAGCGCAGGCGACAACGCCTGAAAATCAGTCCAATTACGGTGCTGACAGGTGTCGCAGCTCCAAGGGTATCCTTGAAAGAGCATCCGCCGCGTCCTCATTTCAGCGAGTCGATCATCGATCGCCCGCTGTTCCATTCCATCCCAATCTATATCGTCCTTTTCGATGTGCAATTTAGGGAACGGGTGCCCCGCCCAATAACGCTCTCTGTGTGCTTTCCAACAGGTTCGTAAGTAATCGAGTGAGACGTGCATTCGAGGGGCTTTGATTGACTGCGCGGCTTTCACGATCAGCGCGGCGAGGGTTTCACGTTCACTTTCCTGCTGAAGATCGAAAACCGGTCGTCCTTTCGCACGCTTTGCGAGCGCGTTCGCGGTGGCCTTAACGTCTGAGTCCGCGAGGTTGGGGGCTCCACCTAAACTAGCAAAAACATCCTGCAAGAACGGATGCAAGAGCAAGCTCTTAGCGCTTGCCAGACCTCCTGTCATTCCAAGAATGCCCGTTAGATGGGGACTCTCGTTTGAGGCTTTCATCCATGCTGTTTTCTTTAGTGGCCAAGGTGGATCGTCGGGGCCGGCATGCCTCGTCGCGGAATCGAGGCACATCGCGTTCCTGAAAGCCTGACCAATACTAGGAACGGTTATTGACTCGAGCTCTCGGTTGAAGCCAGCAAATATGGTCAGGTTGCCGTGCCTACTTGTGCGACACATAGGCGAAGGATTGTTCTGTGCGAATCCTTTGGTTATGAATTTCGCGACAAAGGCATCCGCCATGCGCCACCTCTTCGGCAGCATCCACACGTTGTCCTGAGCGAGTCTCGGTTTATCCTGATCATACTCAAAACTTAAATCGAGCGCCCAGAGGCCAAGCGCGAAAACCTGACCGGGTGGCGCATCCCTCAAATGCTCCGGCTCCTTTGCCGGCGGATAAGCAACCGGTGGCTTCCAGCGAAACGTATGCCGGTCTCCAAATCTAAATCCATCTGAGAACTGAGCCACCTCACGAGCTTGTTTTAGCGACTCTTCGCTCGGAATGACATGCCCACCGGCAATGACCGCAGCTGGCCCATGAGCGCTCCATGCTTTTGCTGCTCGGAGCAATTCAAGTACCTTATTAAGCTCATCAATAGTGTGTGACGCAGAGCGTACCCGAAGCTGCGATTGCCCTCCTCCGACGCCATGCACGTGATTGCGAGTGTTAAGCAGCTGAACGAGCTGGTAAAGCATGTCATCATCTTTCAGCTGATCGAGCGTCATACGGAAACAGCACAAGTCGTTATCGAGCCAAGACGGAATTAGCAGCCTCGCATTCCAGAACATTAGCCTGTCCTCGAATGAGTCACCGATCACTAAATTGAATCCATCACTCCATCGATAGTCGCGTACCTCAAGGCGTGTTGCGTACATCGACGACAGCATACTTATGCTCGTAACCCGCCCACCTACAAACTCAGCAAAGGCCACTTCCTCGGACGCGACACGGTCAAGGTCACGTGGTACTCCGAATTCACGTCTTTGAAAATAATCTTCCGAGACAATCGTCAGCAGACCAGCTGTTGACCTAGCATCGTTTGGATATATGCCCGTAGCCGCACTCGTGTGGTAGGTACCGAAGTTGTCTGTCAAAAATCGACTCGGCCTTTCCGTATGCCAACTGTCGATAATCTTGATTTTTGGCCCCGCTGCCAATGGACTGTGCCGAGCAAGACGAAATACGGTAGAGAGTGAGGAGAGAGCCGCAGGATACTGTGGCCGAAATCCCTGTAGATCTAGCCTCGGTTCGTTGCCCAAGCGGTGATGGATGTAGTCGCCTGGGACTAGGCGCTCATGAATTTGAAGAACTGCTTCTGCGGCCAAATCGACATAGGAATAAACAATGTCCGGATCAAAAGCCTCCAACCATTGCCAGTAACCAGCGATGATTTGACCATCTGCACACGGCACGATGAGACTGAATCGCCCACCCCATCGCGAATAGCAGTCAGCAAATATTCCATCCAGCATGAGTTCTGCATACTCGTTCGGCTCAACGAGAAAGGCTACCCGTAGTGGCCGGGATCTCACTCGTCCTGCTAGTTCCTCGCCAAGCTCATCTGACATTCCCGTCTCCTCGCATAGACTGCAATATGGCCCAGAGCGTAGTTCCACACGTCAGTCTCTGCGACCCGCTATCCCAAGCCATCTCAGGGGATTTTCGAATGCCGTGCCGGCACTAGCCGAAGGTTTGCTTTGCCTCTCAAAAAAAGCGTAGTGTCACCCGCAGCCGCGCAAACCTACCGAAGGAGAAATACGGATGGCGAAGACGTTCCGCGATCGAATTCAGTCTATGAATGAAATGTACAAGCTGCCGGTACACGATGTACCTCATCTATTTGAAGGTACTGACGAGCGCTTGTTGAAATTCAAAAAGACCCTGCTGGATGAAGTTCATGAGATTGATGAGATCGTTGGCAGTATCCAAGAAGGAGCTTCTGCTCTGGACGTACAGGTCGCGATAGCGGATCTGCTGGGCGACGTGATCGTCTATTGTCGCTCAGAGGCCATGAAATATGGGATACCTCTTGAAGAGGTTCTGGACGTCATCATGGACAGCAATGAGAGCAAGCTTGGTGCTGACGGAAAGCCCATTTACGACGAGAATGGAAAATTCCTGAAAGGCCCTGCGTATTGGAAGCCAGAACCTCGGATCAAAGAGCTTCTCGCAGGCTATGCACCTAAGAAATGATTTCTTCGTTGAGGTGATTCGTTGGCCACAATTCATGTAGGTAGATGCCGTAGCTTGGCTGACATCGAGCGCGCGATTTCTCAGATGTACAGCCAGCCGGAAGACGACAAATTTGTCTTCCCCCTAGATTTCTTCAAAGCCCGCCATAGCCCCATGTACGATGCATCGAGACTCCAGATGATCGTTACTTTGGCGCGGCAACGACTAAGGGGTGGGTATCTAGACGTTCATCAGAATGCGGCTCCAGACGACGCCATGGAGGCTATGTGCAGTTACTCACCTGGCATCGCGGGGGCGCGATTGACCCGAGGAATTCGGCTAGGTGAACAACTCTTTGATCGGCGGGATGTCCTCAAAGCGGCAGCAGCAAAAATGCAGGACACGGATGCAGGTATTTTCCGGGAAGTTATCCGAGGCCGAGCCTTGGATCTTATCTGCGTTGCCGCGTCGAAAGTGCAATATCTGCGACCGCTATTCACCGCTCCCAAGGTTGCGAAAGAGCACGAGGAAATGCGCAAGTCGATGTCTGAGTTAGTCACATATGTCAACCAGCAGAGCCGTGAGAGCGTTCCGGAATCACTCATCGATGCATTGGGTTCGTTCTCAAGCGAGCTTCTTCAGAACACTCAAGATCACGCGACTACCGATCACGAAGGTAACCCCTATCTAGCCCACGTTGAAGGTTTGATCCTGGGCTGGACGCGCTTGAGCGAAGAGCTTTTTTCCGAAGATTTTTCTGGCAATGACAAGCTGAAAGCGTACTGGACTGCAGAAGCTGGTGCGACTAATTCAGGGCTAACAAGCCTACGTGTTTTTGAGATCAGCTACTTCGACTCGGGGCCTGGTCTCGTCAGTCGCTACACCGGCAAATTAGTCAGCGATATGACGATTGAAGATGAAAAAAACGCACTACTTGAATGCTTGCAACACAATGTCTCCTCCAAGCAAGAAGACGCTGCAGGGGAGGGATTGCCGCTGGTTCTCAGCGAACTGAGCAAGATTGGGGGACTGATTAGGATCAGGTCAGGGCGTCTTTCTGTCTTCAACGTATTTACTCAAGGTGACACGCAGAGAGATCATTTCAATTTTGAGGACTGGACTCCCTCCCCTCTTGCTCCGGTACAGGGCGCTGTAGTGTCGATCCTCGTGCCATTGAGGGCAGAATAATGGAAAGATTTTACTCATGGCTCCACGTGAAGCATTGCCCAGTACAAGGCTCGATTGAGGTGTTAAGCATTTGCTATAACCGCTGCGACCTCAGCCCGAGCAACGTATATGCGGACGTTGACTCTGCGCTGAAAGGCGAACCAAACCTTCCCGACTGCGTTTACATTTTCGGAGACAGTAGCCAGCTTCGCGCATTCCAAGAGGCATGGGCGTCCGATAGCCCGCAACGCACTACCATGCTCAAGCGCGGAGAAAAGCAAAGGATAGATTTCGTTCGCCAGTACGTGTTTAACGAGTGGCAATACCCAGTTTTCATAAGCCACACGCTTGGAGCCACAAGAGAGACCTTCGAGTTTTCGGCCCCCTACTTACTGGAGCGGGGAGTCTTTTCGCTACTTGAGAAAAACAACGCCATTCACAGGGCTCCCTCTGGCCACATTTTCAAGCACCCATCAGGCACTAAAAATAGGGTTTTCATCCAGGCTAGAGATATCGCCAGTGGTGAGGCCGAACTATTCGTGATCGGTTACTGCATTGCCCAACGCTATGGCCAAAGGCTTCGCATCGCCAAAAAGATTTTCATAGACACCATGGGTATCTATACCTTTGTGAAAAACGCTTTGAATCTTTGTGGCGGAGACGCAGAGATACAGAGTTTTCACTCATACGACGAACTGGAAAAGCTGAACCCTCCGAGCATCCCGTACTTTTGTGTTGTTTCTGCCTCCACCTCAGGACGAATGGCAGCCAAGATGAAAGAGCGTTGGTTCTCAGAGGATTGCATCCTGACCTTGGTGGATGTCAAAAAACATGGCCGTGATGGAGATGTGTTGGTTTCGCTGAACGCCATGGGTCTAAGTCTGCCTGAGCTCAATGAGAAGGAAGGAACGCTGATAGAAATCATCGGCGAAAACTTTTCCTCCAAAGCTAAACCCCCCAGGGCCGTCGTGATAGGCGTGAAACACGCCCCAGAAACACTGGATACGATTCATGAGCATTTTGGGTTTAATATACCGCCGCTCAACTCTCGAATGGATGGCGGGCGCTCCAAGCTCATTCAGCTCGATCCTAGACCTGTGTTGGAAAATCCCGGCTTCAAGGAATGGCTTGATGATGAAATCAACTGGCGATTCCCGCTTGTAAGCAACATGGTGATTCATGCGAACGATGAAAGCTCGTTACGCTTGGCGCAAGAAATAGTCAAAAAACTCAGGGAAAAAATCGAGAGCGAAAAGACTATACAGCTTGTGGCGTCTGACGATCTGCTGACAACCGACTGTGCGAATGTCACAGGGGTTGTAGTGGTTTCAGCGGTATCGCGAGATGGAGGGGTGCTCAGGGAAATTAGTCGAGACCTACGTACTCGTGTCTTGAGCAATGTCCCTAGGCAATATGTGACACCGATTGGGATCCCTCAAAGCGCTGGCTCTTGGAAACAGCTTGAGATCTTTCTGACCCGAAACCCGACTGACCGTCTATACGGGTTTTCCAATTGGCTAAATATGCCGATTGGAGATGACACCGAGCAGAGTTTTTGGTCGCACCTGACGCTAATGGGCTCGCAGGCGCAAACTCTCACAGCAGACGAGCTGCATACAGGGACTAATCTTGATCCTAGCATCGTCACCCAGTCGGTAGACCTGGCAACAACGGAGATTGAGGCTGCTCGGCAAACCCTGCTGCGTTCGCCCAGAGGCGAGCCTTTGAAGCTATCGGAGGGCTTCCTCTTCTTCAAAAAAGACTCTGAAATTGCCGGCCGGTACGAGGAAGTGAGTCAGAGTGCTGTGTACCTCACATTATCGGCTGTGCTTCAGTATGCCCGGGAGCATGAGAACCCCAATTTACGACTCTGCCCAAATGGCTATGAGTCGGTAGTACTCGGCCCCGAATGCTTCCTACGATTCAACGACTCAATTCTCCAGGCGTGCTTGGTCAGGGCGAGCCTTCCTTCTGAACTGGACTACTCGGCTAGCCCAGAGCTGAGTAGGCTCATGCGGGAGTTTTTGTCGAAGGTGTTCATACGTTGTAATGAAGAATATGGCGATGCTGCCCTAGAGTTTGCCGCAGCTATTGCGATTGGCAGACTGCGGTTGGCGACAAAGGACATGAACGAACTACTGGAAGAAAGTTTTCAGAGAGCATCTAGAACGTCTGAGCCCTCAGCACTTCTGGGTATGTTGATCTTGGCAAAAAAACAGATCGGCTGATTTGTCCCAACCTCTCTCGAGCGTCACGCAATCGTTGCGCTCGAGAGAGGTCGGGCTATCTAAGACTCCCAACTCGCCTGCCGATTCTGCCGGTGAGTGAGATTACGGAGTTGCTGCCGAATAGGCAGGCACCCGCCTAAAGGCATGCTCGACGGTCGGTTACTCTGCAAGGGCAACGAGTCCGCATTTTCACTCATGCGCGCTTGCGATCCATAGTGCCGACTATCCATCAAGCGAAGTCCTGAGCGATCCCCAAAGCCCTTTTTACAAATGTCTGATCCACGTGGCTAATATCCTTCCATGCATCCACATTAGCTCGCAGATATTCGGCCAAGCCATCAACGCCCACCTCCAGCGGGAACTCCACCATTGACGCGATACGGTGCAACGTCTGTACAGGAATGCCAATTTCCTCCAACGCATTCACGCCTGGTGGTAGGTGAAGGTTCTCAAAGATCATTCTGAGATGGCCGTAGTCGACCTTGCCCCGAATGTTTTTCTTCGCTGCACGCAAGCGAACGACATCTTCCAGCAGTCCCAACACTTTCGGGATGGTGTATCCGAAGGTGTTGGTCACTAACTTTAGGTCGTTGTTTAGCATGGTTGAGAGGGTGGCTTCTTCACCCTGCTCGATCCGCTGCTTGGCATAGTCAATCTGGCTTTTCAGATAATCCGAATAGCTTCCCGCGTTCAGGTAACCGGCCAGCTTTGCAACGATCACCTCGGTGGTTCGAGTCTGCACTCCATTCCTAGTAAACGCCTTGGGCACAATCCGGGATAAGACTTTGGCAAAGGTCTTCAGGGACTCGGCGGATGGCAGCCAATGGAAGACGAGAGACTCGAACTCCTCTTCCCCTAGCATCTCAAGCAAGCTGTACAATTGTTCGAACTGCTCCAGTTTGAAGAAGGAATGCTTCTTCACCAGCTCAATGGAGAAATGATCTTGCGCAAATGCCTCTTCAAATCTCTCCTGAGAATACTCAGATAGATGATCAGGCTGCACGCTAGCTGTGATCTCTCTGTAGGTTGTTCACTCGGGGCTTTTCCGGGAAATTGGAGGTGCGAACCAAACCAAGCATCCGGAGGCCCCGAGTGAACACTCATAAAAATGCCCGATTAACCGTTTCCGGTCGAGCCCTTCTTGTTCAACGAATCCTTGAGGAAGGCCTAAGACCTGTTGAGGTAGCTCAGTCCCAAGGAGTCAGTGTTCGCACTGCCTACAAGTGGCTTAATCGCTATCGAGTTGAAGGCAAGGAAGGACTGCAGGATCGTTCGTCCCG
Organism: Pseudomonas sp. PMCC200344; assembly: GCF_030053095.1. Taxonomy (NCBI): domain Bacteria; kingdom Pseudomonadati; phylum Pseudomonadota; class Gammaproteobacteria; order Pseudomonadales; family Pseudomonadaceae; genus Pseudomonas; species Pseudomonas sp. PMCC200344. Next base: position 4,159,730 of record NZ_CP125618.1, read on the forward strand.
CCCCAAGTTTTGTCCGCACACGCTTCCAGAGAAGTGCCAGGAACAAGTGCTTGAGCTACGTCGCCAGCGAAAAACCTATCGCCAGATCAGCCAGGACTTGAAGGTGGGACACAGCACTGTAGGCAGGTTATTGAGCCGTAACGGCCTCAACCGCTTGGCATACCTAGAACCGCCACCGCCGGTGATTCGCTACGAATACTCTCAGCCCGGAGGCCTGCTTCACCTGGACATCAAGAAGCTGGGGCGCTTTAACAAACCAGGTCATCGAGTGACGCGAGACCGCCTAAAGGGCCGCTCTTACCATGTCGGTTGGGAATACGCCCATGTTGCCATCGACGATAACAGTCGAGTGGCACACAGCGGCTTGTACCCAGACCAAAGTGGACGCAGCGCCAGCCTCGCACTGATTCGGGCCCTGCGCTACTACGCAAGCCTTGGCGTTTGCTTTGAGCGGGTGATGACCGATAACGGCCCTTGCTACAAGTCCGGACGCTTCAAGCGTCTATGCCAGCGGCTAGGGCTTAAACACATCTATACCAAACCTTACACGCCGCGCACGAACGGCAAGGCAGAGCGGTTTATCCAAACCGCTCTGCGCGAATGGGCCTATGCCAGAAGTTACGAAAGCTCAGATCAACGTGCGACCTACCTGACATCGTGGCTGCACGAGTACAACTGGCATCGCCCGCATGCCAGCCTGAGTTATTTGCCACCGATTAGCCGAATAGCATCCGTGAACAACGTGGTGGGTTTACACAGCTAGCCAGCATGTTGAGTGGTGTGTCCGAATCTTGGACACCCAAAGGTACATCTACCTCCTGGTTTAGATTGTCCTCGGGCACATCTTCGAGACAGAACACCTTACCTACGAAGTGGACGCCCATACGGCCCGCGCGCCCCTTGATATTGCCGTGGGTGAATTTGTCGATGCCACGAGTACCATCACGGTTGTCATAGATAACAACGTTCTTCGCGACTGTGTTCACGCCCTCAATGATGGTCGAGGTACACAGCAAGAATCGAATGTCACCGGCATTGAATCGATCTGCCGTGTATTGCTGAAGCGCTCTGGGTAAACCGCCGAAGTGCAGGCCAATTCCGTGCTTGAGCGCATAGGTGTAGTCCCACTCCGGATCGAATTCTTCGGCGACCCAATCGATGTGCGCACTTTTGAATGCCTGACCGTACCCTAATCGGATGAGCTCACGGGCCACTCTCCCGGCGACTCCAGAGGACTTGCAGTAGATAATCGTGGCCCCCTTGCAATGCGGTGCGATCTTGGCCAGCGCCGCAAGCTTACCGTCATCATCGTTTGCATCCACGCCAAACGTCTGTACATCCACTGCGACCGTGTTGAAATCGGCTGAGATGAACGTGTGTTCGTAGCCAAGCTCAGTCAGACCGCGAATGCTGTTTACGAAGGGGCCGGTGAGGTAGAACTGCCTAGACACTTTCAAGAGCCTGCTCAGAGCGATATTGAGCTCAATAACTCGTTCATCGTTGTAGTCAGTTTCACCGTTTTTGAGCTGACGAAAAGCCAGCTTGTAGAATTCGTCGATTACAAACAGGTCGATGCCTTGGATATCAGCCCGTTCGTTAACCCGCTCTTGGGTCAGGACGTACACGACCCAATCAGAGCGGCACTCTTGTGAGCTGTGATGGATGATTTGGTATTCAGCACCGAACCGATCTTGAAGACGCCGACGTGTCTCGTCGGCCAGAGCAACCGTAGGTACCACCAAGACCACACGCTTGAAGCGGCCAAGCCCAAGCAGGGAATCGACGATCGCACTCTTGCCCATACTGGTTGGGGCACTGAGAACGACGTTGCGGCCCGCCTTAAGCAGATCAAAGATGTGGAACTGCATGGAATGGAATACGAAATCTTCGGAAAACGGCGTCCGATAGAGATCGAGCACTACTCGATCGCCGGGTGTCAACGCTGAGAACTCTTTTTTGAGGTAAGGAAATAATCCAGCTTTCCTGACCATGTTGCGCAGAATGCCGACATGGTCTGTGAATTTCTCGCGGGCATCCAGTGCCCGGATAGTCAGGTCGCGCCCCTGAGGGGTCGACACCGGATTAGACAGGAGGAAATTGATCGCAGCCAAGTAACGGAATGCAGAAAATCCCTCGCTGCCCAAGCTAAGCTTCGCTGCATCGTAAATGTCAGTCATACGGCCTCCCTGACCTTTTCCTCAACCATCTTGGTTAACTTTTCTAAGCTCGGTGTCGGATAGATAAAAACATCGATCGTGAGCCCCGCGAACGGCGAGTCATGTTGTAGGTCATCCGCAAACGCCTCGAAGAGCGCGGCCGTTTCCTGCTCTAGATGATCCTCGTGGTCAGATGTCTCAGGGTCAGTGAGCAGGGACGAGTCGTATCCTACGAACAGCACAAACCTGAACCGATCCAGGTATTTGTCGAAGGGGTTGCTCTCATCCAATATGACATCGATGTCATGCCGTAACAGGTAGTCATCATCCTTAATGTCGAGGATTTTGCCCCTGGCGTTGTTGAAACACTCTGAGATCTCGTCGTATAGCTGGTCTCGGATCTCCGGTAGCCGCGTCTTGATATTGGCCGCTGAGACCAACTCACTGAATCCGACCCAAAGTTGATCACCCTCTGGATCACGACGGACGATATGCACGTTCTCAAGAATTTTTTCTTCATCGTCCCCGTCTAGATAAAGCAGGCAAGGGATGGGCTGGCTCTCATGCACTTGGCGTATCGTGGCATGGAGAAGCACTCGACCTAGAAAAGAGCGAACGTCTGTTAAAGACGCGAACACAGTTGTTTTTAAACGCTGCCCTTGCTCAACGAGAGACAGCTTGTGGATGTCTGCCAGCTCCTTAGGACGAAGAAAAACTTCATCAAGCCATTTGCACACATTGTCGACGATGTGCGTATAGCGGTAGCGTCTAAGGCTGTACTGCTGATGGAGCACACGACCGTTTCTCTTGGCACACGGTGACGCGAGAGGACTTCGAAATGGAACGAGTATGTGCGGCAATTCGCGTTTGACGTAAACCTTGCGACCAGCGCGCTTCTGATCGTCATCAACCAGTTTTTTGAACCAGGTCATCAAATCCGCCCGAAGGTATGACTTTTCATCCACGGAGTTGATCCTGCGGGACAACGCCCCCTTGCGCGTGACCGTGTCCAAAATCCCTCGCCAGATGTCCTCTGCACACGACTCTGTACTGAGCCCTACCCCGTGGAGATCCTGTGCAGCTAGGCGTATGTTCCTTACCCCGAGCAACTCAATCTCCCGCATAGTACGGAAGACCTCCCAGCAAGCTGCATCAACCCACGTCTCAACGTCCACGCCACTTGGAGCGCAATAGTCTGAGGTTTTCGAGTTCAGGTAGTCTATCAAGTCCTCGCGGCCCGGCTTCCCCGTCCGATCGTTGCGATTGATCAGCAAATATTCAAGGGTCACATTGACTGGGTGTTCCGTGACGATGCGAAATTTTCTCGGAACGGTAAGGCTAGGCTCACTCTGCATGGATTTGTGAAGAATGGAGCTAAAGGGGATTTTTTTTGTTTTTCCGGTGCTCGTAGTGAGCACGACCAGATCGGATTTTGCCCAATGCGTTTTAGAGGTGGTTTTCACCTGTACGAATTCGACGAAGTCATCGCAGACGACATCGATGTCGTCCGTAACTTCACACCGGACACGCTGGATAGACTTGTCACGCAACATCTGTGTGACGTAAAAAGCGGCAACACAATCTTGGAAGATGAAGCCGTGCTTGGCGGCTACTCCGCCAGCGTCATTAGGTTCCATCTCGACTTCCATGGCATAGATGGATTGGAATCTATGGCAATCGCAGCGCCCCGTCCATACGATTAGTGGCGTTTAGCCAACTATCGCGATATTGACCTTATCCAATCAGCAATCGGACTCTCAGCGCAAAAGTCCTGGTAGAGCAATTGTCATGCCTAACCTGCGCCCTATGACTCGTTGGCCCGAAGGATCGAACAGATCTCCTGCGAAACCGATCACGCGAGCTTAATGGCTCCGCATTGGAGATTGTCACGTGCCATACGCAAATCATGGGCATCCTGGTTAAGCCGGTGAATCAGCTTCAGCAACCGTTGACGAAGCACCTCGTCCTGGAGCTGCTCAGCAGCACGCATCACATCAAGTGCCGCAGCCTCATTGTTGGTGGCGACGGAGTCGAGCAGTTTGCGCATGCTTCTTGATGGCCGATTCATCTCCAACCCTCCTAGATTTCGGTGGGCGAATCATATAGCCGGAATGTTTCGTCAGTGTTTCAGTTGTACGAACAGGTTTTAATTACCGGCTCGGGCTGAGGCTAGCTGGAGGGTGCCCCATGAGGTGTCAATTTCCCTATACGCTCATGATGCTGTACACGTCGTTGAACTGCGACGCAATCGGCGCGCGGCACAACCCTCAGTCTATCGTGGGCCGACTTGGCAAACCGAGGCCGGCACCGACAAAGACTGAGGCATGCGTCCTGTTTTTGCTATTTTCAAACTTTATAAAGTCATTTACCGCAGGCGGTTACAGTTAGGGCTTGGACTCCCGTCTTTCACCATCCAATGAGCCAATCACTGACCGCCAACCAGGAGTAACAAATTGCTGACCCGTCCCGACAAAGACGCGCTACGTGCGTTGCTGGAATCGCAAGTCCAAGAAAAGCTGAAGCACGACCCAGACGCGTTAACGACTTATGCAGCAAAGCCTGAACCAGAGCGCAAACCGTACACCAGCAAACCCACGGTTCAGGACAAGGCTTTTCACAAAGAGCTCGAGCAAATGCGTGCAGATGCTGAAGCTGGAATGGTAAATACGCCTAAACGCGAGCCTCTAGACACGGGGAATCCTAGCCTTAAGCTTGATGATTATCCAGATCTGTAAAACCTGCCGCCGTGAGGCCACAGGTATTGAACAGCTTGCAGAATCAGAATCGATGGAGACCACACGTGAGAAATCCACCTACGAAAATCATCATCGAAGAATGGGATGGTGACGGTGCGATTCGAATTCCCGATGAGGCGCTGCAGGAGCTTGAACTCGATGTTGGCGACGCGGTGTATCTGATAGAAGAATTTGTCGGCAACACGCGCTGCCTTGTCCTATCAAAAAAGCCTCAAATCGCGGATCGAATAGACGAGCTCACTGAAGCCTGGGATAGCGCACGGCTTGGTAACGCCCCGGAGAAATGAGGCAGCTGCAATGCGTCGAGGTGGGCCAAGTGTGGAGTGACTCGACCAAGGTATGTGAAGACTTGGGGTCGAGCCGGGCTTAAGCCCGAAGAAGCGATAGCCGTAGTAGCTTTATCTCCAAAGCCTAACAAGTCGCCTAAGCATTGATGGTCAGCCAGCTAAGTGGCTTTCGTCTAAAAACCTTTGCAGCGGATCTAATTGCTAAATTGCATCTCAGCCGAAACCAGTGCGGCCTGCACCGCAACCTGCTCGTAGACCTGCCCCTGAATATGGCTCTTCCTGTCCTTGTTCTTCAGGCAGTGTATGCATTGGCCCGAGAGGTGGCAGGTACTGCATCACATCAGGCGGGAACAAGCGCTAAGGGGTTTGAACCATCAGCGTTGGTCGAGCCTAGTTTGTAACCTTTCAAACGCTCAACTGCCGAAGAAATACGACGTGCTGGACGAATAGCCACGACATTTTCGGAAAGGCGTTACCTACCTATGAGTGCCTAGGTAAAGCCATTTAGCATAGTAGGTAACGCAAGGTAAAAATAAGCTAATCATCTCTGTGCAAAGGCTGCAGCTACATTGCCTGACTTTATATAAAATCCTGCTCCAAAAGTTGCCAGCCCTCGGCAGTACGCCGCTCCATCATATCAGTGCATGCACTGTCAGTACGCAGTAGGTAGAGCCATCCGTGCAACACAAGATTTCTAACCACTGCATGCTCAGACAGAACTTTATCGATCATTTTCTGGGGCGCCTCGATTACTACACTCAGACGCAATGGACGATGTATCCAACGCTCGCCGTCATGCAATGATTGCCTTGCCAGACCGACACGCAGATCGCCGCCATTGCCTTCAAACACTCCAATGCATCCACCTACGACGTTGTGCAGAACCTTGTTGCCGCTTCCGAAGCGCAGATTGTCGGTGGTGGAGGTCAGGTACTGCATGTTGATCCAGTGCGCAACCACCATGGGGGCCGTCATGATCAGCTCCAGCACCTGCCCCCCTTCATCTTGTCGCCAGTCGTAATCGTGCAGGAATGACCGCCCCTGCAAATTCAGTCCCCTCGTTCGTGATCGTGGGGCAGCAATAAAGGCAGCATTGCCTGCTAATCCCCATTCAGGACGGGTCTGCGCCCAGTCGACTGCGCGTCTGCGAAGGGCTGCTAGTAGCTTAGCCGGATGCCCGCACAGGTGTGCTAATCCCAAACGCGCGGCGCGCTCGCGTCGGGCAAGTACGCTGGCATCATCGAGGGCCTGGCGCAACGTCAGCCAAGTTGGTCTCAATGTATCCGGAAGCGACTCGCTCTCAAAAACCTGAATTTCGTCTGTAGTGGTGTTGTGCAGCCCTGCCAGCACTCGGCAAGCCACAGGCATGTCGATACCCTGTTCGCGGAGAGCGCTGCGCACTCCTGCATCGTTGAGCATGTCCGCCACCAGTCTGGCGTTGATCCCGCCGCTTTGGCCACAGCACGCACCACAATCTAGCCCGGCTGCCTGAGGGTTATTGGCACTCTGGCTACCGTGTCCAAGCAGCAGGATTATAGGCGGGAAGTCGCGAGTCAGGCTCATTGCACGCAAGATGCTCGCAGCAAATTTGGCGCGCTGTCCTAGAGGAAGCTCCGGTAGCGTTGGCTTCAGCTGTTGCCACTCATGCGGTCGCAAAGCACTATGATCAGGCGCGGATGGGCGGGACAGCAATCCACAGGCGCGCCCAAGCAGCGCGCCCGCGTAGCCTAATCCCAGCGTTTCAATCAAAGTAAATGTTGATGCAGGCAAACGCTGGAACAGCTGCCAACGACCGGCGCGTTCCAAACGCATTTTGCGCTTGCTGGCCAAGGCGCGGTCACAGACGGCATCGCCGCTGCTGTCAGTGACCGTTAGTTGCGCAGCAAGCAATCCGGGTAGTTGTGGACGCGAGGCATTTGTACCTAGGGGCATATAGGCAATAGGCATGCCGAAAAAACCGGCGAATCCACCGGTCTGCACTTGCGGGCAAGCCTGTTCTAGTGCTCTTCTCACCACCTCGGATCGCACGTCTATACAGAAGTAAACGCGCGCAAGCGCGGTGCTATCGGTCACGGAGGCTGCGGGTTTTCGCATCATACTCTGCAGCTGCTCCTGCCAAGCCAGTTCTTCTGCCCGTTGCCAAAGCTGTAGTGCCTGCCAAGCTGCGGTCGGAGCCTTTTTTCGCCCTACCTGCCAAGACTTGCGCCAGTCACTCCAGCAACTCTCGGCATCGCGCCTGCGGTCGTCCACCAACCACTCCCAAGCTGCACGAATTGCCAGCAGTTCAAGCAGAATCGGATCATCGCTACCTTGTAGGCGTGCTTGCCAGCGCCGGTAGGCGCACCAAGAAGCCCAGCCGAGGCTACGCAGCAACAGGCAATCGAACCACTCCTCCAACTCATCCTTAGCAATGCCCAAATGTTGCACCGCTACCGCAATGGCATCCTCCGGGTGCTGTGGTAGTTCACCAATCCGTTTACCTAGCGATCGGCAAGCGCTAAGTACACTTAAGCCGCGATCTTGCAACATTGACTCACGCCAAGCCTGATAGAGCCCCGCCTGTTTAGTCGCACACCAATCGGCCTGATCCTCATCGAACCAAGAGGCGCAGCACTGGCTAATCTGATGAGTTATCAGTGCGGGCCAACCTGCTGACGTAATGTCTGTGTTTGCCATATCCTCTAATAGCGGCATACCTTGGAAACTATCAAGCGGCTCATCCAGGAACTGTAGTAGTTGCGTCGGCGTCCAGTTAAGAGAAGCTTCGGACAGGGACAAGTAGAGGTGGCGCTCGGCTATACGTTTTTCTTGCCAAGCGAGGCGATAGTCCGCAGGAGATAGGGTCATGCGGCTCCCTGCGCGTCGCCAGAGCTCCTCGGTCACCTTTGCCCAGGGTTGATCGCGGCGCTCCCAGAGCGGACTAACCGCGATCATGCGATCCAACGGCCAAGCTGGGGCTATACGTTCGCAAGCCTGCAAGGCGATGTCGTGGAGAGCATCTATATCAATGGGTGCAGAGTGTTCAAGCACGGTCATAGGCTGTCTCCGTTCGCATGTATGGGCCGCTGCTGACTGCGTACTGGCCAAAGGCGGAAAGTCAGGCGGGTAAAGTGTTCATCTAGAAAGAATCCGGCGAAAGCCAAGGGATATAGTCGCCGCGCCAGCGCTCCTTGGGGCCTTGCCAAAATCAATGCTTGAATCAAGTAGAGGAGGAGGAACATCAGTATCGCTATCAATGCCAGATACTGTTGGAGGGCACTTGGGGAAGGGCTCGCACCAAGTACATTTCCGGCGGATACATGCCACACCAGGTAAATTCCGAGCAACAGTGTGAGCGTGCCCAAATTGTGCAGAATGCCGCTCAGGCGGATACACCACGGAGCCAGGCCGATAGCGAGGACAGCAAGTGCCATTAGGGGGATCTCATGTGTCGGTAGCAGTTGGCTCCACACTAAATGCAGCAAACCCACCCATAATGCCGCAATGGACAGTGCCAGAAGTATCTGCGAGAGCGCCGCTGGCGGGCGCCGCTCATACAGTGCCATACGCCTTACCTGCGCGACCGTTTCACCGGCGCTGAGGAAGGCATAAGCCTTATAAAGCGAGTGAGCTATAAGGTGCACAAACGCCAACTCGTATAAGCCCAGACCGCACTCCAACAGCATGAAACCCATTTGTGCACAGGTTGACCAAGCCAAACGAACCTTAATGCTGATACGGGTCATCATCACGAGACTTGCAAGCAAAGCCGTCAGCCCACCTATTACCACCAGTAACGTCTGAGCCACCGGTGCGGCATTCAGTAAGGGTGCGAAACGCAGCAGCACAAAGCCCCCAAGATTTACAAGACCCGCATGTAACAAAGCCGAGACTGGTGTCGGTGCCTCCATCACCTGTATTAGCCAGCCGTGTACAGGCAGTTGTGCAGATTTGAGAATAACTGTCAGAATCAGCAGCACTACCGCCAACTGTAGATCCCAGCTCAGAGAACCGCTTAGCTGCAGGTGCGCTGCGACATGTTGGAGGATAATCGCGATGTTACTGTCGTCGGCTGCCTGCACCAGCAATACAGTAGCTATGAGTAAGCAGATGTCCGCCAGACGGCTGGCAAGAAACTTTTTATGGGCCACCACTTGGGCCATTGGGCGGTCATGATAGAAGGTGAGCAGCAAGTGCAGGCTTAGGCTGGAGATGATCCAAGCACCGACGAGCACATAAAGATCATCGCATGTGACCACCAATGCTACTGCAGCCAAGGTGCTGAGCAGCGACATTAGGTATCGGCGCTGCCCTTGTTCACCTTCCAGGTAGCGCCATGAGAAATCGATGATGACCAGTGCCAGTAGGCTTATCAGTGTGGCCATGGCCAAGCCCAGACGGTCGTTTTCACGCCCGTCCAGCGCTGCTTGCAACAAAGCTGTTAACACCAGCGCAAAGCCCGCATATCCGGCCAATCGTGCTGACCACCAGAGACGACCGACCGTCGCCTTACCGAGTGCCACTGGTAACAGAGCTAGCGCGTAGATCCAGGGCAGCATGGTACTCAGTTGGGGGAGCAAGAATGGCATCAAAGAAACTCGCAAGGGTGATCGGCAGATTTAGTCTTATCCAGTTGCTTTTTTATTAAAAATAGATTGAATGGAACGTATCGATATAGAAAAAAGAACGAATCATGCGTCGACTGAACTTTCATCATCTCCATTACTTCTGGGCCGTTGCCAAAGAAGGCAACTTGACCCGAGCAGCTCAATCACTGCATGTCGCCCAGTCGGCACTGTCGACACAGATTCGCGCCTTAGAAGATCAGCTCGGCTATGCACTATTCATCCGCTCAGGTCGCAGCCTTCTGCTCACTGAAGCAGGTCGCTTGGTTCTGGATTACGCCGAAAGTATTTTTGCGCTAGGCAACGAGCTACAGATGACACTGCAGGGGGGCCAACAGGCCAATCAGCAGCTACGCATCGGCGCCGTTGCTACCCTTTCCCGAAATTTTCAAGAGAACCTACTGCGTCCATTTCTCGGCCGCAACGATGTTCACATCACCCTGGAGTCGGGCAGTTTGGGAGAGCTGTTGGAGCGGCTGGTGTTACACAAGCTTGATGTAGTCCTCACCAACACACCGGTAAGCTCGGATGCGCATCGCTCCTGGCGTTGCCAACTATTGGATCGCCAATCTGTTTGCCTGGTTGGCCCGCCCCGGGACGGGCAGCCGCCTTTTGACTTGCGCCGTGACCTTCAGCATGTCCGCCTGATTTTGCCCGGCCGCAGCAGCGACATTCGCAGTCAATTTGAGTTGTACTGCGATAGCCACGAAGTACGCGCGACCATCTTTGCAGAGGTGGACGACATGGCCATGCTGCGCCTGCTTGCTCGCGACTCCGGCGACGTAGCACTACTGCCAGCGGTAGTAGTGCAGGATGAACTGCGGACTGGTGCTCTACAGTTATATTTGGAAATTCCGGAGATTGTTGAACAATTTTTCGCCGTCACCCAGCAGCGGCATTTCAGTTTAAGTATCCTCAACGAGTTGTTAAAAGATAATTAAGTTTGAAAGAAACGCTATGCGTGGTGAGTTTAGAGTATTGACGTACTCATGATTCAATTCAGCATTCGCAGCTTAGCAGGCTTGAATTTCTTGAATTTTGTTTGCGAACTATTAAGTTCAGCTAGTACAAAGCCCAACACGATGAAGTCTCGCTCAACGCTTCCGGCTCACACAATTTAGCGTTGCCAACCCCAACGAATTTCAGACTTAAGCTTAGAAGCAATTTTAATCGCGCCAACTAAATTTTCGGAATAGTAACTTATCCAGAATCACAGTTAATCCGCAGCAGGCATCCATATTACAGGTAGTCTTTGTCCGGATAACGAGAGACAATTGCTCATCATGCTGCTTGTATGAATAAATACAGCTCAGTGTAGTTCATCTCGTCTGATCGACAAGGTAGTGAGCGTATTTGAAGAAGTTTTTTGTCGATCAAATATAGGTATTTAGACACCTAAAATTTTCCGGATTATATATTTGTGCGCACTCTTCCATGGCTTCAGCCAAGCATCGTCCTCCAGTTTTCGTAAGCAATACAGGTTAGAAGGCTTCGGCCTTCCGAGTCCTGCCGACTGAAAAAAATCACCTCATCACTGTAGTGAATCACCAATTCAACACTGGTATTCTCGCTGCCACGTTCGCCAATCATTAAGGGATGGAGGCGAAAATAGAAGCCCCGAAGACGCGAAACTTCGGGGCTTTGCATTTTTGCATCAAGGCCACTGTAATTGGCTACGGCGAATATGACCGCACGACTCGCAGAGTTAGCGCCCCTAAAGGAACTCACGGAAACATGGGATAGCGACCAGATTGGTAACGCCCAGGAGAAATGAGACAGCGCGCTATGCGCTTCCTTGACACACACGGAAGGCCGCCAGCAGTCAGTCATGGCGCGAGAGCTGCCTCGATCAAGCGGGCGTTATGTAAGGGCCTGATTAAGCGGTAGCGGTGACCAAGGCGACCATTTATCGTCAATAAAGCGCTCAAATCACATAAGGCTCGAACAGCCTTCGGACATTCACCCGCGCCTTCAGCTTCGCGGCCAACAGGTACAAACCTCCCACCTTGCGATGCAGAAACAGTACATCCACAGGTGGCGTGTGCCAGAAGTCGCGGTCGGCACCTAGTTCCCAACCGGTATCACGCAGGCGTACGGCCAGGTCAGACGTCGCAAAGTCATAGGCACCTTGATGCCTCAGTGGCTCGCAGGCCTGGGTAATGAGATCAGTGAGCACCGCTCGGTGTTTGGGCAGCGTTTCAGGCTGAAAGTAGCCGACGTCCAGCGCGGCATTGGTGATGGCGGCATGGTCTTCATGCAGGCCTGCAATCAGCAAGCGGCGATAAGCCTCGGTAGTGTTGCGGTCATAAAGTCGCGTGGCGCCGAAGTCCAACAACACCATCCGGCCGGTGCCTTGCTGATAACGGTAATTGGCAAAGTTAGGGTCGGTCTGCACGCACTGGAACTCGAACACCTCGCGCAGAAACAGGCCGAATAGCAACATGATGATCCGGTCGCGCTCTGCTTGGGGCGCGTGCTCTAGTGACTCCACCGCTACCCCGTCAACGAAGGACATCACCAAAATATTCGGCGTGCTGAACTGGGCATACGAACGAGGAACCAGAAAGTCAGGACTGTCCGCCAACAGTTGATCAAAGCGCTGTAAGTGCTCGGTTTCTTTCATGTAGTCCGCCTCATCCTGTAGCTGACGCTTGGCCTCTTGGAGCAATGGGCCGATGTCCATGCCCTTAGGCAGCATCCCGGACATGCGCAGCAAGGTAGCAACGTTATCCACATCGCTCGAAATACTCTCGCGCACGCCAGGGTATTGCACCTTGATCGCCAGGCGTTGGCCGCCCTTATCTTTCGCAGCATGAACCTGGCCGATGGACGCTGCCGCCAATGGCGTGAAGGAAAACCGTTCGAAGCGCCCTTCCCATCCCTTGCCCCAGCTTTCGTTGAGGACTGCCACCAACTGGCTCATGGGCATAGGATGAGCGTCGCAACGAAGACGAGAAAGGATTTCGCTGAACTCGCGCGGCAACAAATCACCTGCATCCATCGATAACAACTGCCCAACCTTCATGGCGGCGCCACGCAGTTGCGACAGTTGCTCGACCACCCGATGCACATTACCCGAGGTCAACAGCAGTTCGCTGAGCGCCGGACGTTTGCCCTGAACCCACTGCCGAGCGCCTTCGGCTAGCATGCCGCCCGCGACGCCCGATGCCAAACTGCCAAAACGCATCAACCGCGATAAGCGGCTGCCAGGCACGGGCAACGAGCCGGGCACACGAGGCTTCATGAATGAAGCGCCTCAACGATCGCGGCAAGCAGCAAGCAGACGCTCGCCACGAGGGTAAGCCGTAATCGCATCGGCAGGTACCAGGCGGGCAAGCTCGTAACCCGCAACAGCTGCCTGTCCTGCCGGAGGTGGACAACAAAGCCGATGACCAACAGCAAGCAACTCAATGGCATTGTCAGTAACGTGGCAACCCAAGCAATAAGCGCAGGAATGACACTCCAGATGAACCGGTCTCTGCCCTGCTCGGCGGTCATGTCTTGCACGGTCATGGCGAAGCCCCAGTGTAAGGCGCCGACGAAGCTCAGGATGACTGCGCCATAGTTAACAAGCGCAATCGCAAACAACGGCCGATAGTCGAGAGAGAACGGGATCAGCAGCGCCAGAGAAATAAACGGCAACAGTCCGCCATAACCCAGCAGGCTGACGTGCTTCGGCAGAGAGGTTGAAGGCAACGCGTTCATTTGTATTCCTCGCAGTGAGCGACACTCAAAACTGTAGGCCCAAAAGCCCCGCTTGGGCGAGATATTGATGGCGATCCGAAGCTGGGTCAGCGTACTGAGTCGCTTTGTAGAATTAGGTCATTGCCCATTCCTTTTCGGGCAAGAAGGCGACGGCAGCAATCGAAGCACCGGCCTGGGCACACTCTTGAATGAATTGGGCTTTGAAAGACTTGGAATAGGAACGGCGTGTTCAGGCTGCATGAAATACACGCTTAAAAGGCTAGAACTGGTGCCCACTTAAATTTAAGTGCACACCATGTCTTGGCTTTGCGGGGCTGGGTAGATAACTTGGCCGGAAGCCTACAAAGAAGGCACGCACGACGGTACGGAAAACAACCATGCACGCAAGATTCAGAGTGATTGAGACAACCTCGCTGGACGATGGAAGCAAGCGATACAGGGTTGTCGACCTTTTAGAGGGAGGTTCAGTTAGCAAGCATCGCGTGCTGAAAGTCAGGACGGAGGCAGACGCTGTTTGTTTGCTCCTGAATACTGAGCATCCGCGTCAAAGCGGCGTAGGTCGTGCTTCCGCGAGTTCCTGATCCACTCGTTTCGGAAACCGGGCGCCTAATGACTATGCGGGACTGAATGCCTATGGCGCAGTTACGGATTCCCGATCCGAAAGGACGCTTTGAAGCCGCTCCAGGTTGAGCCGCTGACATTCACTCTCGGCTTCTTCTCGGGTCTGATAGGTAGTCCTCAGCCGAAGCTTCTCCTCATTGGCATAGAGGTTGAAGCCTATAGGTGCAGTCTGACAGTAGAAGCGCAATCCGTTACGCATTGATCCCGTTTCCGTTGGGATTGCAGGGACAACAACAAATCTCGAAATCATCTTCACGCCCTCTCCAAGCACCTCCCTACTATTAGCGGCTATGAGCCACCATCGCAAGCGACCGCAGTCAGTTTCCGATGAGAAGCACGACCGGACATGAGTCGATTGGAAGCAGCGTAAAAAAGGCTCGGGATCTGCCATACCCCGCACCTCTATTTGCTGGAAAGGCCATCTATTCCTAAAGAGTCTCCTGCTGCTACGCTGACCTCTTCCACGGAGGAATCGCGATGCCAAATTCAGACCTGCTGCCTTCCCTGCTATACAAGATCAATGAAAACCAGTTGGCACTCGAAGCCGCGATCATGGAGCTGACGCTTTGCGTCGAGCAGCGCGGATCGGCGGAGGTTGCCGGCAACGTTCGAGGAGCGCTGGACACCATTAGCAAGAACGAAGATTTCATCAATATGACTCTCGCGGTGCTCATGGCACCGGAGTGATCTACCCCATGATCCGTATGCCTACCTGAAGGAGGTCTACCGACGCAGCGCGCGAGTGAAAATACCGCGACGACCTCCGAGGAGTGACCATGCACGACTATGCAATCCGCTTCGAGGAAGACAGTGCTCCAGGACTTGCCATGTTCTGCCGCGACCTTCCAGAGCTGAACAGCTATGGCGATGATCGGAAGAGCGCAGTCAGCGAAGCCCTGGACGCGATCGGGACAACCCTATCCATTTACGTCGATCAGCGACGAGTCATACCAGTAGCATCTGCGCCGGAGGCTGGTGAGCATGTAGTCCGCTTGCCAGCGGTAACTGTGGCGAAAATCGCGCTATGGAACGCCATGATGCAGCGAGATATGCGCAACGCCGACTTGTGCCGGTTGCTCGGAGTACACCAGGCACAGGGTGATCGTCTAGTGGACTTTTTACACACATCAAAAATTGAACAATTAGAAGCGGCATTGGAAGCTTTTGACTTGCGTCTCTCGGTAACCGTGCAGCCGTGTGTTGAGCGCATGAGATAGCCGAGGCATCAATAAAGGCAGCATAAATTCGGGTGGTTTCTATGAGGCACTGGATCAACGCCTATGTCCTGCGCAATAGCTTCCGCTCTACCAACTCGCGGCTACGCAGCACACGGACGTGTCAGGTTTTATGCCTTATCTGAACGAGTGACGACCTAAGTGATCAGGACTTTTCAATTTGTAGCACGATCGCTACATGGGTGCCGGTTGAGTTCGATGGTGTGAAGTGTCTTAGGTGTCCCCTTCACCACGCACAGCCCAACCGTCATCTCGCTTTACAACATGCTGGTTTTTGCCTTTACCATGGTAGGAGAGTTGGGCTCCGAAGCATATCTTGTGTAGCGTTGTTTCACCGACCCCAAAAAAACCAGTGAAACCGCTAAAATCGCTCGAAATAAGCTGTACAAAAACCTAAGATTGTACAAAAGCTGTCGAGATTGTGATCATCATGACTCCTTCAGAACGACTTATCACTTGGCACGGAAAGTGGTGTATTTCACAGAAGGTGGTCACTTGCAGGTCATGTAACGCGACGCAGCCCGAGCTGGATAGAGGGAGCGATTTCCCCCACAATCCCGAGTGTCCGACAGCACTTGTTAGGTCGCGGCCCTGGGACGAACTTGATGAAATCCGACCTGCCTCCTCTCCTCTCCCCTCCACAACTGACTGATACGCGCTACCAAAAGCTTTTGGACAGTCCCCGACGGCTAATGCTTCGTTCAGCGCCGCAGAACTCTTAGGAGGATTTGGCGCACCCGCAAAGGGCCCGAAAAGCTTTGACTCTGCGTTGGGTCTGAACAGGCTCGATGTGAGCTGTATATGGCAAGTGACAAATTAGAGCTCTAATTCAGCTCTCACTGTTCACTCCGGCTTCGACCTCGACTACGACTCCATAACCAGGATTACGGCATGCGCCTGTCTGCCTTCATCATCAAAAACCTCGAACCGATTCTGCAAGCGTGGGAAGACTTCGCAAGAACCATTGAGATACCCGGCGAAGCACTGGACTCCAAGGCTCTACGGGATCACGCCGAACAGTTGCTGCGTGCAATAGCGGTAGACCTTTGCACATACCAGTCTGCGCAAGAGCAAATCACCAAAGCTCAGGGTAATGCCTCGATGGAGGAGTTAGAAACCGCAGCCGAAACCCATGCGGTAACGCGCTTAATGGCGGGTTTCACGCTAGATCAAATGGTATCTGAGTATCGTGCTCTGAGGACGAGTGTTCTCAGTCAATGGCTGGGGCAGATGAAGGCAGGAACAGTTCTGGAAGTGGACGATATGATCCGCTTTAATGA
This sequence comes from Pseudomonas sp. PMCC200344, assembly GCF_030053095.1. NCBI lineage: Bacteria > Pseudomonadati > Pseudomonadota > Gammaproteobacteria > Pseudomonadales > Pseudomonadaceae > Pseudomonas > Pseudomonas sp. PMCC200344. The sequence goes on from NZ_CP125618.1 coordinate 4,176,374, forward strand.
GGCCATAGACCAAGCGCTCGCGGAATCTATTGCGAGCTACTCGCGTGCAGTAGAGGCCTCACGCAACGTTTTTCTGGGCATCCTTGGCCATGACTTGCGCACGCCGCTAGGAGCTATTTTGCTGGGTGCCGATGTGCTGCGGCGATCGGTTGATCTGGATACACGTAAGAGTAAAATTGCACTGGGAATATACACGAGCGTCAAACGAGCCAGCCAGATCGTTGGCGACCTGCTGGATCTAACACGATGCCAAATGGGCCCCGGGATTCCCGTCAAAAAGGAAGACATCGACCTCACGCCACTCTGCACACGCATAGTTGAAGAGATTCGCACTGCTCACCCAAACGCAGATATCACTTTCAAAAGCGGAGAATCGGCGCGCGGCGAATTCGATGGCGCCCGCATGGAGCAAGTATTTTCCAATCTGCTCAGTAATGCCGTGCAGCATGGCGATTTACAGTTTCCTATTAAGGTTTCACTGGAGGTAAAAGACGGCAGCATCGTTTTCGTCGTCCATAATTTTGGGGAGCCGATCCCGGAGGATATTTTGCCCTTCATCTTCAACCCCATGGGGCGCTTCTCCCAGCATACATCTCTCGATCTAGGCTCTAGCACTGGCCTTGGCTTAGGTCTGTACATCGCTTCCGAAATCGTGGCAGCGCACTCGGGGGCGATAGACGTGACCTCCGACAGAGAGCACGGAACCACATTCCTCGTAAAAGTGCCTGTAACAAAATAGTAAGGCCAGCCGCCGTCACTCTTGCGCCGGACGGGGATGTTACTGTAGTGGTCTAATGGTGCACAGGCTGGGTGGGCGGTTGTTCACCGAAGCGCTTTTCGACCGCCTCCACCATCAGATCGCGGATATCGTCACCGCTGTAGCCCGTTGGGCTGGCCACCCAGCCGATGGCTTCGCGGTCGCAGCAATCCAGGGCGAAGGTCACGCTCAGCTTGGAGCCGTCTTCGCAGCGAAACTCAAAGCCGTCTGAGCACCAGCGTGTGTTGCTGGTTTCTAAGGCCATGCGACCTTCGTGACGTCGCGCCACACCGGGTTGTTTGACCCGTCGCTCAAGCAGCAACTGGTGATCGCGCATGACGCGATAGACCCGCTTTACATTGATCGGCGCCTGGCTCTGCGTTTCACGTCGACGACGCAGCAGCCCCAGACACGGCGGTAGCCATAACTGGGCAACTCACTGACCTCTGCTCGAATCTCTGCGACCAAAGCGGCATCGCCCAGCACTCGACGCCGCCTGCCGGAAAGAGCGGCAGGCTTGAGTCGAACCGTTAACTGCGAGCGCGCTACACCGAGACTTTCACTGATCAGCTTCACTGGTCGTCCCCCGGCAACAAGGGTGAGTGCGCAATCCATTTTCGCGAGCGCGCGATCTCAACAGCTTCCTGGAGGATCTCGACCTGCATGGTTTTCTTGCCGAGCATCCGCTGCAATTCACGAATCTGCTTGAGTGCATCGGCCAACTCAGAGGCAGGCACCACGCTCTCACCAGCACTGACAGCCGAGAGACTGCCGCTCTGATAGAGCTTGCGCCACTGAAAAAGTTGGTTGGCATTAACACCGTTCTGCCGAGTCAGCACCGAGACGCTTTGTCCTGGTTGCAGGCTCTCACGAACCATCGCCAGCTTTTGCTCTGGGCTCCTGCGGCGACGCCGCTCCTGGCCGAGCAGTTCTACATTCTTATCGTTTCTATTAGTCATAAACACAGTCGTTTGCCTATCCCTTATGCTAAGGGGGAAACGGTGTCCTGTCTTTCAGGGGGCTCGTCCACTAGCAAACAGCTCACCCGCCACCTTTAGGCTTTTGCTAATGACCGAGAACCTGTCGTCACAGACTCATCACCGAGCAATTAACAACTAAGGATGCATAGTACCCGCAGACAACCAGTGAGCTTATTCAGACCAAGAACCGTAAAGCTTGTAGAGCGGCAAGGTGGCCCGGATAGAACCAATAGCCCCATTGCCGCACAGGCCAGACCTTGAAGGTGAAGGCATGACGCAGAAGCCAGAGTCCGATCAAGGGAGACTCGAACGCTGCGCTCAAAGCCAACAATGAATAGATTTCCAACCGGCACGACAGAGCGCGCCGGTAATTCTCGTCGTTACAGTCTTATTTTTTAATGGAAACAATTGCGGCTTTACCACCCTCGAGCCTAAAGGAAAACGATACACGGTCTCCGACTATCAGCCCTGCCAGCTGTTTCTCCGTTACGGAAAAAGCCATTGTCATTGGCGGCCACTGTAAGTCTGGAACAGCTCCGTGGGAGATGGTCACCGTATGCTTCGTAGTATCTATAGCCTTGATCGTTCCCTCGGCATTGGCAACTTGAGCCTGTTTTGTTTCCTGCTCCATCTGCATGGCCTCCATACCGTCCATTTTCATGCCCGGCATGTCCTCTGCCAGGGCAGAAAGAGACAGCGTAATTACGGTGCTAGCAACTGCAATCATGGCCAATTTCATATGACTTTTCCTTGAGAGTTGATGGGTTCAACTATGAGGTGCCGGCGACGCATCAGGCGATAGGCTGCCGGAATGACAAACAGGGAAAGCAAGGGTGCCGTGATCATGCCGCCGACCATAGGCGCGGCGATGCGGCTCATCACTTCGCTACCAGTACCGCTGCCCAACAATATGGGTAAAAGGCCGGCAATGATCACGGCAACGGTCATGGCCTTGGGTCGAACGCGCTGCACAGCGCCTTCGCGAATGGCCGCAACCAGCCCACGCTCAGTGTTGTCGCCGAGGTCTTCACGTTCGGCCCAGGCGTTCTTCAGGTAGAGCAGCATGATCACGCCAAATTCGGCAGAAACACCGGCCAGTGCGATAAAGCCGACCCCGGTTGCGACTGACAGGTTGAACCCCAAGAGATAGAGGAACCATGCCCCGCCAGCCAGTGCGAATGGCAACGTGGCCATGATCAACAACGCCTCATCGAAGCGGGCAAAAGTCAGGTAGAGCAGCACGAAGATGATCAACAGCGTGGCAGGCACCACCAGTTTGAGACGTGCGTTAGCCCGCTCCAGAAATTCGAACTGCCCTGAGTAACTCAGGCTCATGCCAGGCTGCAACTTGACCTGCTCATTGACGACCCTGCGTAGATCGGCAACCACCGATGCAATGTCCCGACCACGCACATCGATATAAACCCAGCCTGAAGGCCGTGCGTTCTCGCTCTTGAGCATTGGCGGGCCGTCCGTGACAGTGACCTTCGCTACCGTACCGAGGGTGATCTGGCTACCTAGCGGAGTGTAAATTGGCAACTGCTCCAAAGCGCCTAGCGAGTCACGCCACTCACGTGGGTATCGCACGTTAATCGGAAAGCGTGCGAGGCCTTCAATGGTCTCCCCGACGTTTTCGCCGCCGATAGCGCCGGCAACGATGGACTGCACATCGGCGATATTTAGTCCGTAGCGGGCGGCGGCCTTGCGGTCGATATCTACGTCGATATAGCGGCCACCGGTCAGTCGCTCGGCCAGAGCCGAACTGACACCGGGCACACCCTTGGCCACCCGCTCGACCGCCTGAGTAGCGGCATCGATCTCCGTCAGGTTGGTGCCGGCAACTTTCACGCCGATAGGACTCTTGATCCCAGTGGCCAGCATGTCGATGCGGTTTCGAATCGGTGGTATCCAGATATTGGTTAACCCAGGAACTCGTACCACTCGATCCAGTTCTTCCACCAACTTTTCCTGGGTCATGCCAGGGCGCCATTGCTGATGAGGTTTGAATTGAATCGTGGTTTCGAACATTTCCAGCGGTGCCGGATCGGTAGCGGTTTCGGCGCGACCTGCTTTACCAAAGACGTGTTCGACCTCTGGAACAGTCTTAATCAGGCGGTCGGTTTGTTGCAGCAATTGCGCCGCTTTCTGCGCCGACAATCCAGGCAGGGCTGAAGGCATATAGAGCAGATCGCCCTCGTCCAAAGGGGGGAGAAACTCGCCACCCAAGCGCGACATTGGCCATAGCGCACTGACAAAAACCAATAGCGCCACCAGCAGCGTGATCTTTGGTCGACGCAAGACTGCGTCCAGGGCTGGCTGATAGATCCGAATCAACCACCGGTTCAACGGATTCTGATGTTCACTGGGAATTCGTCCTCGAATCCAGTAGCCCATCAGTACAGGCACCAAGGTTACTGACAATCCCGCCGCTGCTGCCATGGCGTAGGTCTTGGTGAAAGCCAAAGGGCCGAACAACCGTCCTTCCTGAGCTTCCAGCGTGAACACCGGAATGAACGACAGGGTGATGATCAACAAACAGAAGAACAGCGCCGGGCCTACCTCTGCCGCCGCTTCGGTCATTACATGCCAATGACGTTCACCCTTCAGTTCTTCCCCCGGATTGGCCGCGTGCCAGGCCTCGATCTTCTTATGGGCGTTCTCGATCATCACCACGGCGGCATCGACCATGGCGCCGATGGCAATAGCAATCCCACCCAACGACATGATGTTGGCGTTTATCCCTTGGTAACGCATGACGGTGAAGGCAATCAACACACCAACAGGCAGGGAGATGATCGCCACCAGCGATGAGCGCAAGTGCCAGAGAAAGATCCCGCAGACCAACGCGACGACGATGAACTCTTCGATTAGCTTGTGGCTGAGGTTTTCCACGGCACGGTCGATCAGCTTGCTTCGGTCATAGGTGGTGACGATTTCCACCCCGACCGGCAAACTTTTTTTCAGTTCGTCGAGTTTCGTCTTGACCGCCGCAATGGTCTCGCGAGCATTCTTGCCACTACGCAAAATTACCACGCCGCCGACGGTCTCGCCTTCGCCGTCGAGTTCAGTAATGCCACGCCGCATTTCCGGCCCCAACTGGATCGTGGCGACATCGCCAAGACTCACCGGTACACCTCCAGCACCGAGCTTCAACGGGATAGCACGAAAGTCATTGAGCGTTTTTAGGTAGCCTGAGGCCCGCACAATGAACTCGGTCTCAGCCATCTCCAGCACGGCACCACCGGTTTCCTGATTGGCCTTGCCGATAGCCTCGGTTACCTCAGCTTGAGTGATGCCGAGGCTGGCCAGTTTGAGCGGATCAAGCTGCACCTGGTACTGCTTGACCATGCCTCCCACGGTGGCCACTTCCGCAACGTTTGGCAGGGTCTTGAGTTCGAACTTTAGGAACCAGTCCTGAAGTGCGCGAAGCTGTGCCAGATCGTGTCCGCCACTGCGATCCACCAGTGCGTACTGATAGATCCAACCCACTCCCGTCGCATCCGGCCCCAACGCTGGCTTTGCGCTGGCTGGCAACCGACTTTGTATCTGACTTAGATACTCCAACACCCGTGAGCGGGCCCAGTACAGGTCAGTACCGTCCTCGAACAGCACGTAGACGAAGCTGTCACCGAAGAAGGAATAACCGCGCACCGTCTTTGCGCCTGGCACCGAGAGCATGGTGGTCGCCAACGGATAGGTCACCTGGTTTTCGACAATCTGCGGCGCCTGGCCTGCGTAAGGTGTACGGATGATCACCTGCACATCGGAGAGATCCGGCAGCGCATCAATGGGCGTGCTCTGCACCGACCAAACGCCCCACGCCGTGACAAAAAGTGTCGCCAGTAGCACCAGGAATCGGTTGGCCACCGACCAACGAATGAGGGCAGCAATCATGGCTGGCTCCCCGATTTATCTAGGCGTTCAACACGCAAGCCATCGTCAGTCTGGCTCACCGCGACCCGAACCTTGTCGCCCGTTTTAAGGCCCTGCATCAGAGCCGGGTTGGCGAGTGGGAAGGTCATCGTCATGCCAGGCATGCCCAGCGTCTTGAAGGGGCCATGGGCGAGCGTGACTTCTTTGTCGTTGATCTCAACGATCTGCCCACCCGCCTCATGAAAACTGGAGGTTGCTGCGCTGGGCAGTGACTCTTCCTCCGAGCTTGCAACGATTCCCTTAAGACTGGCCTCCGAGTCGAGCAGGAACTGGCCAGACGTAACTACCTTCTGGCCTTCTTCCAGACCTTTCACTATCGCCGTCTTGCCATCGCTTTCCTGCCCGAGGTGCACTTCCACTGGACGGTAGCGGCCTGCATCTTCGGCAAGCATCACCAAGGCACGTCGACCAGTGCGAATGACGGCCTCGCTCGGCACCCACAACACACTTTGCCCGGTCGCGCGATTCAGGCGTACCTGCGCCGTCAAACCCGGTATGAGGCGCCCGTCGGGATTGGGTAGTTCCACACGCACGCGAAGAGTGCGGCTGTCCGGGTTGGTCTCGGGTAAAATCGCACTGACCTTGCCACTGAGCATTGTCCCAGGGAAGGCTGGCAGACGCGCTTCGACCGCCTGCGCCACGGTGATCGATCCGGCATCCGATTCTGGAACGGCCACGGCGAGCCAGACACTGCTCAAGCCATTGACGCGCGCCAGAGTATCTCCAGTCGCCACGGTCATCCCCGCACGTACATTCAACTCTTGCAGCACACCACCAATAGGGCTGGTGAGGGTCAGGTACGGCTGAACCTTACCGCCACGCTCTACTTGAGTAATCAGTGCTGCCGGCATCCCTGTGAGCCGCAGTCGCTGGCGAGCCGCAGCCAACAGGTCAGCATCCCCGCTGCGCTTCAGGGCAAGAAACTCTGTCTGGGCAGCCGCCCATTCCGGCACCAGGATATCCGCCAACGCCGCGTTGGCTTTGAGCACATCACCGGGAGCGTGGGCATATACCCGCTCCACAAAGCCAGTGGTGCGAGCCTGAATCACAGCGACATCACGTTCGTTGAATCCCAAGACTCCCGTCACATCGAGGCTGGAGTCAAAGATTCCACGGGTGACTGTTGCAAAACGCAGACCGAGATTCTGGGTCAGACTCGGATCGATACTTACGGTCGCACGATCCCCTGCGCCACCGGCGTACTGAGGAACCAGTTGCATGTCCATGAAGGGGGATTTACCCGGCTTATCGAACTTTTGCTGCGGGTACATGGGGTCATACCAATACAGTGCTTTGCGTTCGCCCTGTGAATTGAGACTCTGCTCCTGTGTGGTATTTGGTAGTCCACTCATGCGCTGATGTGCCAACCAAAAACCACCGGCAACACCCAATGCCAGCGAGATGCCTACCAGCAATGCCCCGTTCCCTTTTTTAAGGATCATTGGCTGGACTCCCCATAAGCAAAATACAACCGCGCACTGGTCAGCGCTCGCTGCTCTTCCACGTCGATCTGTTTGAGGCGGGCCTCGATGAGTTCACGACGGGCGGCAACAACGGCGTTCAAATCGCCTTTTCCCGAGCGATAACTGGCCATGCTGAGTTCGACCTTTTCCTTAGCCAGCGGCAACAGGCTTTCCTGGTTACGGCGTACCGCACGATTCAGGCGCTCATAGTCAGCCAGTTCGTTTTCCAGTTGCTGGGTATGCTCGCGTGACAGGGCTTCGCGCTCGGCCTCAAGCTGACTGAGTTCCGCCTGTTTGGCTGCGATTTTGGGGTTTTGTCGAGAGTCAGGAAACAGCGGTAGATCCCAGGAAAATTGCACGCTGACCATATCGCCGAACTCACGGCCACGGCGCTGGTAATCCAGTTCCCAGCTCCAGTCTGACTGCTTCTCCGACACAGCTTCACGAACCTTGGCTTGCGCTTCGCGGGTCATCGGTGCAAACGCTGCCAACTCGGGATGGTGTTGCAGTTTATGAGAGTAACTTGAGGGGTCGACGGGCCATTCAGGCAAGCTGCCCACAGGCTTGTCGTTGGCGGCGGAGCCAATCCAGCGTTTGAGGGCCGCTCGAGCCTGTGCTCTCTGGAGAATCAGATCGTCCTGCTGCTCCGCCAGTTGAGCTGCTTCCTGCTTGGGTGTCACCGCATCGGCGGGCTGAGCGCGGCCCCCGGCGATTTGGGCTCGGACGGCATCGGTCAATAATCGGTTTTCTTTGTAGAAGTCCTGGAACAGCGCATCTTTACGCTCAACCGCATAGCTACTGATCCAGGCCAATGCCGTGGACTGGCGTACCTTCAGACGTTCGACTCTACGCTCCGCAGCAGCGCGATCAACAGCAGCATCGGCCACCTCGATGCGCGCTTTGCGCTTGTCGCTATTGGGCATCTCCTGCCTGACCCCGACCATTTGCATGGTCATGAAGTCCTGGTCGATGCTCCAGCGATCCGGGCCGCCAATGGGGTAGTTCTGCACACCCACCAATAACTTGGGATCAGGTAATTCACCAGCGGGGATGGCTGCACTGCTGGCAGCCTGAATTTTCGCGTCTTGTGCGTTCAGCGACGGCGCATTGTTTTCGGCCAGCCGCAACGCTTCATCGAGTGTCAATGCGGCAGCGAAGCTCGGCAATGCCAGTACGCTTGCCGCCAGACCGGCCACGAGAGACCAACCTGTGCAATTGCACTTGGAGTTCATGTTTACGATTCCTGTGATCATCCACTGCACGCGTCAAAAGACATGCGCACAGCTAGTCCATCCCGCTAATGCGGAATGCGGCTCAATGTGGGACAGGAATCAAACGCGAGGCGGTCGCCAAACCCCGGACGAGGTCTTTACAGGTAAGGAATCGCTTAAGAATGAAAGCACTACAGGGCTGAATACGGTTACAGGAGGCTTGAAGATCGAGACTTGCAGCATGCCGCCTGTCTTGCATTCCTGGCCCGGCTTACAAGGTTTGCCGTGCTCGGAAGGGCTTTTCATATCGTTGCAGCAGTCCATCCCCATGTCGTCCAGCATCGCCATGCCCATCGTTTTCATAGGGCAGGGCTCTGTGGGTGCCTGAACGCCCGCCATCCCACTGAGGGGAAGCGCCAGGCTAATCATGAAGATGATGCAAAGCCGCAGATAGCGTTTCATGGGCTGGAGTGTAGTCGCTGCAAATGGCTCTTACAATTGGTCATGTATCAACAGCGCCCGGTCGTCAAGGTGTGATGTAGGCAATCACACCTGACATCAATTAAGACAGAATTACGTGTCAAAAATAGATATTTAACCCATCGCTTTAATCATAAAAAATCCCGGCCCTGCGCGCCCCAATCAAAGGGGGTTTTTCCCCGGAGTTGGCTGTATTTCCCCAATGCTCGTGTCTGACCGTCGAAACGGTCGCGGATTTAATTTTGCTGTTTCAACGCAGCGCAATTCAGATACGGGCTGCGCGCACCATCATTGCTTGGTAGCGAACATTTGGCATAGAGAATGCTGGATGTCACCTAGGCTTCATTGAGAAATTCAAATTGAAGGTGTAGTTAGGAAATTCTCTATAGGACGCTATCATGCCTGCAATATCAGTATTGATTAGGCGCCTACATCGGGTAGCAGATGACTCAGTTGCTTCGACCAGACAACCGAATCTCCTGCGCTGGTTTTCGATCATCAGCTTCATCCTGATCAGCGCGATAGCTTTTGGGCTGGGTTCAGTATCGACTCGCTTCCTGGTCATCGAAAGCCTGGAGCGCGACGCGCTGCTGTCAGCGCAATTTATTCAGACCATCGCTGTGGGTGAAATCCGTCACCACGGGTTGTCTGGGATGCGGATGGGTGACGTTTTGGCAGCCACCCCATATGGAATGCTGTCGGAAGAAATGGCGCTGAATCGCCACCGTGCCCGCTCCGAGTTCCTCGACCACCTTTCACACCTCCCGGATTCACTCCTAATTAGCATCTACTCGCCACTTCGGACGGTGATGTGGTCAACCAATCCGCAACTGATTGGACAGAAAATTCTCAACGACGAGGCACTTGAAGCGGCATTCAGCTCGAAAGACAGGGTTTCCACCAAGTACAGTAATGCTGGTGAACGCCGCCCCGAACAGCAATTTTTGCTCGCTCCCAAAATGTTCTTTATCGAGAGCTACATCCCGTTGGTCGACGATCTGGGGAATACACTGGCTGTGGTTGAGATTTACAAAGAACCAGCCGATCTGATTGAACGACTCAACCGGGGACACTGGATCATCTGGCTGTCCACCGCGCTGGGCGGTCTGCTGCTTTATTTTGGGCTGTATTGGATCGTTCGACGGGCATCGATTCAGTTGGCCTCACAGGAGGCGCAACTCGTCGCCAATAAGACTTACGTGGGCTTGGTCGAGATGTCCACAGCAGTCGCCCACAGTCTGCGCAACCCCTTAGCCTGTATCCGCTCCAGCGCAGAACTAGCGAGCGAAACGGAGGGCCAACCCGCCAAGAAGAACATCGACGATATTGTCAGCCAAGTGGATCGGATGTCGCAGTGGGTGCATGAACTGTTGCTGTGCTTGCGACCGATTCGTGGAGAGGCGGAACTGGTGGAGCCGATGAATGTGGTACAGGCCACGTTGGCCGGCTACAGCGCGCAACTGGCTCAATCAAGAATCCAGGTCGAGTTCAACAATGAGCCGACACCCCGGATCATCAGCAATCCACTTTTGCTTTCTCAAATTCTCAATAGCGTCATTGCCAATGCAATAGAGGCGATGCCGGGAGGCGGGAAGCTAACCATCCAGGCGAACGTGGATGACACCCATCAGTGGCTGCATCTCATCATTGGTGACACTGGGGATGGAACGTCACGACAACAGGAAATGATGGCTTTCAAGACCTTCTACACCACCAAGCAAGGCAAGCTCGGTATAGGGCTGATCATGGTGAAGCAGATCATGGAAAATTTTGGTGGAGAAGCCAGTTTGACCCACCACGAAGACCAGGGAACATCCGTGCACCTGAGTTTCAGGGTTGTGGAAAGAAGAGCCAGTGGGGTGCGCTAGTCTTCGCGCAACAGTTCCTCTAGATCGGCAGAAAGCGGCATGGCGGAAAAAGCACTGACGCGCGCTCTTCCCCTGTTGCCGACAGGCACCCAGATCCTGGAAAACAACAATGCGGCAATGATCCGAGGAAGCTGACCTGCAACCTCCCGCCAATCCTTGGTAAGTAAACCAAGGTTCAACATAAGCCAATGAGATTTCCCGTGAGCCAGCGGCATACGCTGGGTAAGGATGTGCGCACGCTCAATCCAGCTGTAAGCAGCCTGAAAGTCATGGGCCCTCATAGCAAGCCCAGCCTCATGGAACGCCTCGGTTATGGCGTTACGCAAAACCTCTTTCATGTCGACCTCCAACGCTACTTCTTCAGCAATCGAAGCCCGTTAAGCACCACCAGCAAGCTGACTCCCACATCGGCAGAGACAGCCAACTGTCGCGCTTTGTCCACTATACGTTTAGGCCTATCCAGCCATGGAAGCCAACGTAGAGGCCAACAGCGATAATCAGCACGCTGGATAGGTAGGGCGCACGTCGAGCAACGGTGCCCAGCCATGGCCAGCGGTTGGAAGCCTGCTTGGCACCGATGGCTGCCGCCGCACCGACAGATACCAACGTGAGCGCCAAACCAATGCTGAAGCACAGGACGAGAACACCACCTAAGGCGACTTCTTTGACCTGAAGACAGAGCAGCAGGACAGTGATAGCAGCCGGACAAGGAATCAAGCCGCCAGTCAAACCGAACATGACGATCTGGCCCGTGGTGACCTCGCGGTTGGTGAAGCGTTTACGGATATCGTTGGCATGCGCACGTTCGTGCGCATCCTGATAGCCGTCAATCGACAGCTCCAGACCATCCAGTTCGGAATGTGCATGCCCGTGAGCATGCTCCTGGTAGTCCAGATCATAATCATGGGAGTGGCCCGCATGCCCAAGACTCAGGCGAGCACTGAACTCATGAGGTTCCGGGATATCTACTGTCGATTCCAAGACGCCTTCGCGCTCGACGAAAGAGAACGATTGAGTGCTGCCGTCTGGACGGGTAGTCCTTAGGCGGACATCTGAGGCGGGCCACGCGTGTCCGGTCAGTGTCTTCAGACGCCAGTGCGGTGGCATGCCTTCCTCAAAGATCGACAATTCGACACGGCCATGGCCGGTATCGATTCGGTGGGTTTCATCATGATGGCCATGGTTATGCTCACCGTGGTGGTGATCATCACCTTGCTCGAACTTGAACATCTGCTCACCACGCCAAGTACGCCACAGCATCCAGAGCGCGATCACGATGATCAGTGCGGATGACGCGAGCTGGAAGTACGGCTCAGTGGTTTGCGCGTCCAGGCCTTTGCCCAAGTACATGCCACCGATGGCGACTAACCAGACCACAGCGGTGTGCGACAGCGTCGCGGCTAGTCCCAACAAAACAGCCTGTTTGACCGAGCCACGGATGGCCACGATAAAGGCCGCCATCATGGTTTTTGAATGGCCCGGTTCTAGGCCATGCAAGGAACCGAGCAAAATAGCGCTCGGAAAATACAGCCAGGCGTGAGCCCCGCCCTGTTGCAGCAGTTCAGCGAAATTGGGCATTTCAGACCTAGAGGTACTTGGTGATTTGTTTGAACGCTTCCAGCGGTGCGCGCTCGCCATTACCCAACGCCGAAACGGTGTCCTCAAGGCAGTGATCGATGTGATCCTGAATGAGCGTGCGCTTTGCTTGGCACACCGCTTTTTCAACGGCATGCAGCTGCTGAGCAATATCCACGCACTCACGACCTTCTTCGATCATGGTGATGATGCCGCGTAAATGGCCATCCGCCCGCTTGAGACGCTTGATGATCGCGTCGTGACTTTGGTGGGTGTGGGGATGGCTATGTTCGTGTTTTTGCTCACTCATGGCTTGAGCCTCGGGCCTCAATGAATTACGCCGGCATCCTATCCCCCCTAGGGGGATGGGTCAAACGTATCAAAACCCTATAAGACGAGTTGAAACCCGAACGCCATGTTCAGCAGAACACTCACAATGACGGTGGTACTCGCGCTTGTTCTCGCCATGTTTGTGGACTGGGCCGGGCGATCTCTTTGCTTTCACTCGTGGTCAGCAGGCCACGCGGGTAGGCTGATCATAAAGGTCGTATAACCTTCTCTGGAGACACATCCAACGGTGGCGTCATGGGCGTCAACCAGTGATTTGACGATTGCCAGCCCTAACCCCGCATGGTTCGTAGCGCTCTCTCTCCGTGCGGGATCGACTCGGTAAAAACGGTCGAACAGCCGGGGCAGATGCTCTGCCGCTATCCCCTCGCCGGGGTTTTCTACTGACAAGGTAACCATCCTGCCAAGCGGCTCAATTTTCACGGAGATTATAGAGTCAGGCGGGGTATACCTGAGCGCATTGGACAGCAAATTCGAGATCATCCTATCCAGCATTGTCCCGTCACCATTCACCGCGCCGTGCCCGACCACCTGTAGCTTTACCCCTGTGTCGTCTGCCAGAAGCTGGTAATACTCGAACAATTTCTCGACGACCGAACGCAATTCGATTTTCTCTTTGGCAGGTAGAACCAGACCGTTGTCTGACTTTGCTAAGAAAAGCATGCCATCAATAATGCTGGAGAGTCGGTTCAGATCTTCCAGGTTGGAATAGAGATTCTCTTCATAATCCTCTGGTGCACGTTTCTTTGTGAGGATGACTTCGGTATGTGTGCGCAGATTGCTGATAGGAGTACGTAGCTCATGCGCAATATCGGCTGAAAAGTTAGACAACCGAGCAAAAGATTCTTCAAGGCGAGCCAACATAGCGTTGAACGAAGTGACGAGGAGCTCTAGCTCGCGAGGCACAGAGTCCATGGGAATCCGCTCTTTCAGCGATCCGGCTGACATTGAGGCCGCGACTTGCGTCACTTGTGCGACCGGCTTCAGCCCGCTGCGCGCCACCAGCCACCCTAAACCTGCGCTGACCAAGGCGCTAATCGCCAGCCCGATCACCAACCACCAGCGCAGAGTTTCAACGAAATACATATGGTTTGTGATGTCAAGACTCAGCCACGCGGTCAGTGGCTCAGCTTCATTGGCTAAATGAACTTGGGCTTTCATGCCTCGGTACATATGGCTTCCAGCTGTCCACTCCCACATATCTTTCCCTGGGTCACCAGAGGAAGAAGAAGGATGTCCCACTGCATTTGAAGTCGCGAAGAACGTCTTCCCTTCCATCGTGATAATTGACGCTGAGAGTTCCTGGTGAGCACCAAGGAGAGCTTGTAGTTGCAACACAACTTCTGAGGGGGCTGCGGAGCCAGCTTCGCCATCCATTATTTGCCGAATGGATTCAAGCTTTTCCGTCATCGCTTGACGGTCGAGGGCCTTAAAGTGATGTTGGCTGAATCCGTCAAAAGTAAAGCCTGCTACTACCAACACGGCCACAACGGCACAGACAAACATCATGCTTAAACGGAGGGTAAGAGATGCGCGCTTCATTCTGTATCCGGAGCATCTAGCATATACCCCATTCCCCTCGTGGTCTGAATCAGCTTGGTGTCGAAATCATCATCGATTTTGGCCCGGAGGCGACGAATGGCGACTTCGATCACGTTGGTATCACTATCGAAGTTCATGTCCCAAACCTGCGATGCGATCAGTGATTTCGGCAAGACTTCTCCCCGACGGCGCATCAGCAGCTCTAGCAGCGAAAATTCCTTGGCGGTAAGGTCAATGCGTCGACCTGAGCGCGAAGCCCGACGCTTCAGAAGATCGACCTCCAGATCCCCGATTTTAATAGATGTCTGGTTGGGTACGGCGGCACCACGGCGAAGCAAGCTTCTGACGCGAGCAAGCAACTCGGAAAATGCGAAGGGTTTGACTAGATAATCGTCCGCACCTAACTCCAAGCCTTTGACCCGGTCATCAACTCCGTCCCTGGCCGTCAGAAACAGCACAGGGACTAAACTTCCGCCTGCGCGGACATTTCGGATGACTTCCCAGCCATCAATGCCCGGCATCATTACGTCCAGAATTAAGAGATCGTAGGTCTCGCTCAGCGCCTGGTGCAACGCCTCTGTTCCTGTCACAACCCGGTCGACACTGAAGCCAGCTTCCAAGAGGCCTTGCTGTAGGTACATTCCGATTTTGGGTTCGTCTTCTGCAACCAAGAGTTTCATGCTTGGGCTCCGGTTTTGCGGTGTTCTAGTGTGCTACCAATCTGACGGCTGTGCGGAAGCTTACGCAAATGTAATTGCCCCAACAGCAAACAGAAAGCACGCAGTCACGACAGGCTCGGGGGCAATTGAGCGGCGGCAGCGAAGATGCGGCTTACAAAAATGTAATCGGCAACCTGACTTTTTGCGCTTAACCTACTTTTCTGACGGTGCGGAAGCGCTACTCGTGGCGCACGGCCAAGGGCATGCAGAGCAACCGCGCAATGACACGTGACGAGGTGCATAGAATGTTCAAACGAAAGCTATCGCTTGCTGTGGGATTGATGATTTGTGGGGTTGTGCAGGCCGCTGAGCCACTCACAATTGACGTACATCGTGACGCGAACTGCGGGTGCTGCAAGGAGTGGGTCAAGCACCTTGAATTGAATGGATTCAAGGTAGTCGACCACGTGGAAAGTGATATGAGCGCTATCAAGCAGAACCTGGGCGTGCCACAGGGACTCGCTTCATGCCATACGGCTGTAATCGACGGCAAATTCGTGGAGGGTCATGTCCCAGCCGATGAAATCAAGAAGCTGAATGGTCGTTCAGACCTCGCAGGAATTGCAGTGCCAGGCATGCCCGCAGGTTCTCCTGGCATGGACTACGGCCAGAATCATCAACCTTACCAAGTCCTGGGGCTCACCAAGGCAGGTGCGAAAGAAGTGGTCGCTGACTACCCCATCAACCGATAGTCGTTGCTCAGATCTGAGCGCACTTGGGGCCGCTCGGATCTAGCTCCTGAATCACCCTTGAGCCATCTCGATTGAGGGGCTCAATGTTCCTAGCCAAGCCACCAAGCAAACGATGACGACAGCACAGGTCGATTCGATCACCACACTTTTTCTCAAAGCAGTTGCTGCTAGAGAAAAATCACCGGCCACCACAGACCGCTCTAGTGAAGGGCTCAGGTAGAAACGATTGAGGGTAGCTAGCCCGATCATGCCCACGAAAAGTATGATCTTCACGAGTAGGAGAGCGCCATAGGTGCTGGTTACGACTTCGATTACTGTCGGCCCGACAATGAAGAGATAATTAGCGACGCCAGTAACTATGATCGTACCAACAATGAATGCGCCCGCTGTTTCGAATCCCTTGAGCGCTCGCGATAGCACTCGTACCAGTTGCTCCGAATTAGCCCCCCTAATACTCAACATCAGACCAAACGCCGCGAGAGCTCCGATCCAGCCGCCAGCGGCAAGTAGGTGCAGAATATCAGCGGCAAAGTGCCAGAATCGCAGGGCGCCTTCATCCATCGCCCCGTGACCTGTCCATGGGAGTGTCGCTAATGCAATGCTCCCAGCCAAGGTAGCAACCCAGAGACTGCCCGTTGGCCATCGCTTGCTCTGGCTTCCAACAAAAATCACCACTGCTAGCGAGATCATGCGCGTCACCCAGCTGTAGCCGATCTCTGTCTCGTACAGCATCATTTCCAGGTGAGTTCGCAGTTCCGCCCAGTCGGATGCGCCGCTCATATTTTTTGTCATAACTGCGAAAGCTGCTAGGGACAAAAGCATACCTATAGCGGCGGTGCCAGGCAGTAGCGACCCAAAATGTAGCACAGTTCCCGATACCCGCTCTTTTCCCCGAAGGCTGTACAGCCCAAAGACAGCGAGACCGAACAGGAGCATCAGATCCAGGTAAAGGGCGAGGCGCAGTACCACATTCAAAGGGTCGCTCATGGTTATTTCACTTTGAAAGTGACGCTGCCGGTAATCGGATGGGTATCGGAGGAAACCGCTCGCCATTCCACTTTGTAGGTGCCAGCTGTGAGAGGAGAGGCCGGGGTCAAGACCATGGTTTTAGGGTCGTTACTGCCGGCCACGCTGGCTTTCACACCCATAGGAGAGTGCGACGACATGCCAGGCATTTCGGTCATGATCAACTTGGCTCCGGAAAACTGGGTAACCAGGTTTTCAGAAAAGTGCAGCTCAATCTTTGCTGGGGCTGGGCCGTTCGCGCCTTCAGCTGGAGTTGAAGAGACTAGCTTCGGGTGAGCCTGGGCAACTGCACTGAGCAGAAGGCTGGATGAAAGAGCGACGGCCACAACACAGGATTTAAATACAGACATGCAAGGCTCCTCACAGCGCGTAGCTGTTGTAATGAGGTTATATAATTATTTGGTGCCGCTAACTGTGGTTTAGAACCACACCCGGACGCCGAGCACCAGACGTGCTTCATTATTGTCTTCGCCTTCCTCGCTGGCATAGTCAGCGGTCTTTCCATAAGCCCGATTCCAAGTCACGCCTACATAAGGTGCGAACTCAGGACGGATTTCGTATCGGAGCCGCAAACCGACTTCACTCTCAGACAACCCTGAACCGACTCCACGTTTGGGATCGTTTTTGCCATAGAAATTGAATTCTGCCGTTGGTTGCAAAATCAGCTTATTGGTTAGGAGAATGTCGTAGTCCCCTTCCAGCCGCGCTGCGGTCTGGCCACCTTCACCCAGGTAAGCAGTAGCCTGGGCCTCGAAATTGTAGAGCGCCAAGCCCTGGATACCGAAAGCCGCCCACGTTTGAGGGTCGCCTGGTTTGAAGTCTTGACGAACCCCGCCGACTAGATCCCACCAAGGGCTGAAGGAGTGTCCCCATAAAGCTTGAACCTCAGCTTCTTCAGTCTTCCCATTGGTGCGCTCGCCTTCGGAACGCAACCATAGACGATCAACATCTCCCCCTATCCAACCTTGGGCTTCCCAGTTCAGTGCGCTTCCATCATCAGCATCCTGCCATTCCAATTTCTCAAATATAAAAAAAGAGTTGAGGGCTGTGTCATGAACTTGGTGACCACCAGGGGACTTATAGACTGCAGCTCTGTCAGCATCAGTTAAGGGCGGTATCGGAGTCCGACTTTGGGTCTGTGGTTGGGGCTTGGCGGGCTGCATACCCTCCATTTTGCTGTGATCCATACCCTGCATCTGGCTGTGATCCATGCCCTGCATCTGGCTATGATCCATGCCCTGCATTTTGCCGTGATCCATGCCGTTCATCTGGCTGTGATCCATAGTCTGCATCTGCCCGTCTTCGGTGCCCTGGCCTGGTTCAGCGGCTGCCGGCAAGACAAAACCAGCGGTCAGAGCGACCGTAAACACAGCTGAGTGCATGCGAGTCCCGCAAAGAAATTTGCTCATAGTCGACTCCTTATTCCTCTACACGCACTTCGCGGAACATCCCCATTTCCATGTGGTATAGGAGATGGCAATGATAGGCCCAGCGTCCCAGCGCATCGGCTGTTACTCGGTAGCTGCGCTTTGATCCAGGCGGCATATCAATGGTGTGTTTGCGGACAAGGAATTGGCCATTCTCGTCTTCAAGGTCGCTCCACATGCCATGCAAGTGGATGGGATGAGTCATCATGGTGTCGTTGACGAGAACGATCCGGACTCGCTCGCCGTATTTCAGTTTTAAAGGCTCGGCGTCCGAAAACTTCACGCCGTTGAAAGACCAGGAAAATTTCTCCATATGCCCGGTCAAGTGCAGTTCGATAGTTCGACTTGGCTCACGGCCATCTGGATCCTCAAACGTGCTCTTTAGATCGGAATACGTCAGCACCTTTCGACCATTCTCGCGAAGGCCCATACCAGGATCATCAAGCTTTGGCGACGTCGACATTGCCTGCATGTCGACGAGAGGATTGTTGGATTCTGTGGCTGGGTGCGACTGCATTTCTCCCATACCACTCATGCCGCCCATAGACATTTTGCTGTGATCCATCCCAGCCATGCTGTCCATGCCGGACATGTCTTGCGTAGCGCCATGGTTCATACCTTCCATCGCACCGCCGTCCATGCCTGACATGCCCTCCATTGAGCTGTCCCCCATACCGGCCATCTTGCTGTGATCCATTCCAGCCATATCGCCCATACCAGCCATCGCGCCATGATCCATACCGGCCATACCCATGTCGGCCATGGTGACGAGAGGACGTGGGTCTAGCTCAGGTACTGGAGCGGCCAAGCCAGACCGGACGGCCAAGGTGCCTCTTGCGTACCCCGACCGATCCATCGACTGCGCAAACAGTGTGTAGGCGTCCTGAGTTGGTTCGACGATCACATCGAAAGTCTCGGCAGTGGCGATCCTGAACTCGTCCACGCTTACGGGCTTAACATACTGGCCATCGGCAGCCACCACAGTCATCTTCAAACCCGGAATACGGACATCAAAGTAGCTCATGGCTGAACCATTGATGAACCTCAACCTAAGCTTTTCACCAGGTTTGAAGGTGCCCGTCCAGTTGGAGTTCGGCGCGTGGCCGTTCATCAAGTAGGTGTATGTCGCGCCACTGACGTCTGCAATGTCAGTGGGATTCATCTTCATTTCGGCCCACATCTTGCGGTCAGCGACGGTGGCTGACCAACCTTTGTCAGCTACGTCATGGATGAAATCACTGACTGTGCGCTTGTGGGTGTTGTAGTAATCAGACTGCTTCTTCAGTGTTTTCATCAGCGAAGCCGGATCTTCATCCGTCCAGTCGGTAAGCATCACCACGTATTCACGGTCATACTCAAATGGCTCGGGCTCTTTCGCGTCGATTACCAGTGGGCCGTACACACCTACTTGTTCTTGGAAGCCGGAGTGACTGTGATACCAGTACGTTCCGTTTTGCTTGACCTTGAATTGATAGACATACGTGCCGTTAGGCTCGATCCCATGGAAGCTAAGGCCCGGCACACCGTCCATATTCGCGGGGAGGATAATCCCGTGCCAGTGGATTGATGTCATATCCTTGAGGCGGTTCTTGACCCGCAAGGTCACGGTATCGCCCTCACGCCAGCGCAGCTGAGGCCCCGGAATCCCATCATTGATTGTCATGGCAGTCCGGGCATTCCCAGTGATATTTACCGGTGTCTCTCCAATAAAGAGGTCGAACTCTGTACCTGACAGGACATTAGTCTCGCCCAAGCTACGGGCCGCCCAAATAGGGGTATGCCAGAGGCCTAAGCCACCGAGAATCCCGCCTGCGGTGAGACCTTTCACAAAGGTGCGCCGAGAAGTTTTGGAATGCATACCGATTCATGTCCCGTCAGTCGGATGTCAGGTGCACGCACGTTGGCGTGTTCCCGAGGGTTCACGCTTTGGATAGCTAGTGCGCTTGATACATTGGAAGATGCCATAAGCCAGCAAACGGGGTGATTACATTTCCGTAAGCTGGGCGTCTCAGCATTGATGCTTCTGCTCTTCAGCCGTGGGCTTTTCCTGTGCAATATCCTCTTGCACTTGCACTTGCACTTGCACTTGCGCTTGCGCTTGTGGGACGGGTTTGGTGGTGGCCATTGCCGTCTCGCGAGCTCGTTCCATGCGCTCAACCGCACGGTCGCCGCCAGCTTCGGCAAAGGCCAGGGACGATATAGCCAAACTGAGTGTAAGAATCACAACATTGGTTGCTTTCATAGTGCATCTCCTTCAAGGAATTGACTCTCGATGAAACCAGAGAGTTTGAGCGTCAGCTCGATGAGGATGATGAGGGGACGCACCTGTCAGCACGCTTAGCTGGTGATTACACTTTTGACAGCAGCCTCACGGAGAAACAGGTGGGCACAGCTTCACCTGTTGTTGGTAACGCGGACTCACTACTCGATCTGCACGACGGCCAAAATTAATGCGCCGGCAGGGACACCTTCCGAACTCCAGCCTGTTTCCGCGTTGTTTTAAGCTGACGCGATCACCCTTACCGCCAGGATTGTCGTGCGCCAACGAGGCTCTTACCCCAAACCGTTTAAGGGCCAAGTCGTGCAGGAAAGCCTGCAACCTAGTGCGACCGTCTCGAGCGCTGCCACCAATATCTCAGACGAAAAATCCTTTGCTGGAGGGCCGTTCCCCAAACGTCTTGATGAGGGTTAATCACCAGACAATGAAAGGGCAGTGCACCACAAGCTGCTAGTGAAGAACGACAAAGAGGGGTCAACATTTGAAAAGTCGTATTCGTCCGGCCAAGTCATCTACCAACCCTGCAACGCTTGGATATGGTGTGCACTTAATTATGTGGGCATCAGTTCTAGCCGTCTAAGCGGGTATTTCATGCAGCCACAACGCCGCTCCTACTCCAAATCCTTCGAGGCCTAGGTGATTCAAGAGTGTGCCCAGTCTGGCGCTTCGATTGCCAGCATCGCCCTCAGCCATAGCTTCAGCGCAAACCTCGTCCATAAATGAATTCGGGTGCGAGCGCAGGAAAGCATGGCGTTGCAACCTGCATTCATTCCATACCCATGCAGTTGGCTGGAGTAAATTCGCGATGTCGATATTAGCCAGTAAAATTGTGGATTTTTTCGTAAACTCTAGAGAACATGCGGCTTGTCCAATTGTATAGCGCGACCTCATCACAGGCTTTTTTCATGTCCTTGGCGGCAATTCGGCTTATCGGTTTCATCTTAGGTATTTTCCTGATCACGCTAGCCGTAAGCATGGCAATTCCCATAATTACGCTCGTGGTCTATGAACGAAGCGATGAAATCTCTGCCTTTCTATGGGCGAGCTTAATAACATTCATCTGTGGATTGATGCTTATGGTGCGGGGGCGCCCAGAAACGTCCCAGCTTCGCCCCAGAGACATGTACCTTCTGACAACGGCCAGCTGGGTTGTAGTTTGCGCCTTCGCGGCTCTACCTATGGTGTTCATCCATCACATCAGTTACACCGACGCTTTCTTCGAAACGATGTCTGGTATCACAACCACTGGATCGACTGTCATCACGGGTTTGGATACCGCTTCTCCGGGGTTGTTGATCTGGCGCTCAATGCTCCATTGGCTAGGTGGTATCGGCTTCATCGGTATGGCCGTGGCAATCCTCCCGCTGTTGCGAGTCGGTGGCATGCGCCTTTTCCAGACCGAATCCTCAGACTGGTCGGAAAAAGTAACACCACGCTCCCATGTCGCAGCCACGTACATTCTCTGGCTTTACCTTGGACTGACAGGGATATCAGCCTGGGCTCTTTGGCTAGCGGGTATGACGCCGTTTGAGGCCATCAACCATTCAATGTCGCTGATTTCGACCGGGGGGTACTCCACCTCGGACGCATCTCTGGCTCATTGGCCCCAACCTGCTATCCATTGGGTAGCGGTCGTGGTCATGATTTTGGGAAGCCTGCCATTTACCCTTTATGTCGCAACCTTGCGTGGACATAGGAAGGCGCTTTTGAAGGATCAACAAGTACGTGGCTTTATCAGTTTTCTCGTCATTACCTGGCTGGTCGTTGGGACATGGCTTTGTTTTAACAGCGACTACAGCTGGTGGGATTCCTTTCGGATCGTTGCAGTCAATGTGACCTCGGTAGTGACAACTACAGGAGTTGCTCTAGGCGATTACACTCTGTGGGGCAGTTTTGCAGTCCTGTTTTTTTTCTACCTGACCTTTGTCGGCGGGTGTTCAGGCTCCACTGCTGGCGGGCTTAAGATTTTTCGTTTTCAGGTTGCAGGAGCCTTGCTCATGAGCAGTCTAAAGCAGCTTATTCATCCTCGTGCGGTGATTCAAAAAAAGTACAACGGTCATCCTATAGACGAGGAGATCGTGCGTTCGCTTTTGACCTTTTGCTTTTTCTTCACCGTCACTATTGCAGCAATCGCCTTAGGGCTTGCTCTCATCGGCCTTGATTGGACGACGGCTTTGAGCGGAGCAGCAACTTCTGTGTGTAACGTCGGGCCAGGACTGGGAACGATCATCGGGCCAGCAGGTAATTTCTCGTCACTACCAGATGCTGCGAAATGGCTTTTGACCATTGGGATGCTATTGGGGCGCTTGGAAATCCTTACCGTACTTGTTCTTTTGACCCCGGTGTTTTGGAGATATTGACCCTAGGATTCTCCGAGTAACTTGCCATGCGGCGGCGGCAAGTTGAAATTTCCTCGGCGCGCAGCGCTATTTGCTCAAAGGCGACTGGTGCGTCGTGTATTGAGGGCGTTTTCGCCCGGCCTCCCGCGTTAAACGCGCTCTCGGTAAAGCGGTAGCCACTTACGGATCACGTTGGCATTAATACCGTGACTGATGGCACCGCTGGAGATGGGTGCGCCGGGTTGCAGGCATTCCTAGACAACCTGGGCTTTGAACGACTTGGGATAAGAGCTTCGTAGGCGCATTTAAGGGTTATCGCGTCCGCTTAAAAATAGGCGGACACCATCGCCCTTAATTTCGAAGTTCGGTAGGCGTTTGCCGTTCGCTTACGAAAAGTCGACGGGCGTCATAAAATTTGACCGCACCACAGAACCGACAGCCGACTGCATAAATTGATGTAGATCAACCGTGGCACTTCAATGTGGCGTATGTTGAAAAATCAAAATCCGCTAATCAGTACCGGAGATTCTCCATGTTCTGGTTTCGCCACTGTCAACCAACGTTCATACGCCTCGCCATCGTGCTGTGGGTGTTAGCGTTTGGTCTGGCAGCGACCCAGGGATGTCTGGCACAGCCCAGCCACAATCCGGCTACAACTCATGTCTCGCTGATCACCGCGCAAGATCACGATAGCCACGACGCCCATGCCCTCGGTTGCCTTCAGCACTGCGCCGATGCGTCAATAGCTGTAAGTCCTTCGCTCCATCTTCATATATTTGACCTGTTCAGTTGGACGTTTCTGCTCCTTATCCCAGCGTTGCTGATTTTGTATCCCGCCAATCCCTCCGCTTTTGCCTTTCTTGCATTACGGCGCCCTGTACCGGCCAGACCGCCTGCCCGCCTGATTTTCGTCCGTTTCAACGATTAATCCGACCTTCTGCGCGCCGATCTTCGGCGCACTGTCTGACTGCGCCAGCCTGGCGCGGCTTGGTATTACCTGAGTTGTCCTGACCCTTTGGAGATTGCCATGCATGCCACATTGAAATTTATCCTCGCCACCCTGCTCGTGAGCAGCCCACTTATCGCCTCGGCAGTCGATGAGCATCACCCGGAGGGGCAGACCGCGCCCACCAAGACAAGCGAAGCAGCTACGCCGATGCAAAACAATGTCATGACCGAGCAAATGCAAAAAATGCAGGCTGCACACGACAAGGCAGCCGCCGCCAAGACCCCTGCCGAGCGACACGCCGCCATGCAGGAGAACATGAAGACGATGAAGGACAGCATGGCCATGATGCATAAGAACTGTCATGGCAAGGGCATGGGCATGGACGGCAACAAAGACGGCATGGAGATGGGAATGATGAACATGATGATGAAAATGATGGATCAGCAAACGAGCATGATGAACATGCCGATGAGCAAGTGACGCGCACAAGCCTGTAGGCAATGCAGCGACGGTTTTACTTTAGCCAATATGCCAACGGTAAAACTGCCGCCCGTTGCACCTTTACGACGTATCACTAAACAGCACTCCCTTAGGAGTACAGAACCATGATGAATTCGCCACATTCCGCTAACACCTCTCCAACATTTTGGAGGAGTAAACCCGGCATAGCGCTGGGTATGCTGCTGGTGATCGTGCTGTTCTATCTGGCAAGAGAACACTACGGCCATATGCTGGGTTTACTGCCTTATATGATTTTGCTGTTGTGCCCGCTGATGCATTTTTTCGGGCACCACCACGGTGGTCACAGTCATCACGGCGAAACCTCAGTCTCAACCAAGGATGCGAACAGGAGTTAGCTCATGCACACCCCTGAGGTTCGTCAAGCGCACGGCCCAATACAGAACTTTGAACCCCAACCCACCGGCTCCCATGACCCGGTATGTGGCATGACCGTCAGTAACGACAGCCAGTTCAGCACGGAATATGAGGGGCAAAACTACCGGTTCTGCAGCCAGAAATGCCAAACGACCTTCAGGGCAGCGCCCGAGCGTTATCGAATATCTCAACTGAAAATCGAACAAATCCCTCAGACAACAGTAGAACCGTTAACGGGTGCCGCTGAATACACATGTCCCATGCATCCGGAGATTCGCCAGATCGGCCCCGGCGTCTGCCCTAAGTGCGGCATGACCTTAGAGCCGGTGATTCCCGAATTGGAGGAAGAAGAGAACTTAGAACTCAAGGACTTCACCCGGCGCTTCTGGTGGACATTGCCACTGACAGTGATCGTCACCGTGCTGGCTATGGGTGGCCATGCCCTGGTGCTGTTCCATGGCACCACGCAAAATTGGGTCGAGCTGGGATTGGCTACACCCGTCGTGCTGTGGGCTGGCTGGCCGTTTTATGTGCGCGGTGTGCGTTCGGTGATTCAGCGAAGTCCGAACATGTGGACGCTAATCGGCCTCGGCACGGCGGCGGCCTTCCTTTACAGCGTCGTGGCCACCCTGACCCCCGATGTATTCCCCAGCAACTTCATGATGGAGGGTCGCATCGGTGTGTACTTCGAAGCGGCGGCTGTGATCATCTCACTGACCCTTCTCGGCCAGATGCTTGAACTCAAGGCTCGCTCGCAAACCTCGGCTGCCATCAAGTCGCTGCTTGGACTGGCACCCAAAACTGCCCGACGGATCAATGCCGATGGCACCGAAGAAGACATCCCTCTGACACACGTACACAGCGGCGACACGTTACGTGTGCGACCGGGCGAAAAAGTGCCTGTCGACGGTCAGGTGTTGCAAGGCGAAAGCGCTGTTGATGAGTCGATGCTCACCGGCGAACCGATACCGATCATGAAGAGGGCCGGCGACGCGCTGATTGGCGCCACTCTCAACATCCACGGCAGTCTGGTGATGCAGGCGCAGAAGATAGGGTCGGCGACCCTGCTCGCACAGATTGTGCAGATGGTTGTGCAGGCACAACGCTCAAAAGCGCCGATGCAACGGCTGGCAGATGTGATTGCCAGTTACTTCGTGATTGTGGTGATTGCTATCGCCGCACTGACTCTACTCGGCTGGGGGCTGTGGGGGCCCGAGCCAAGTTGGGTGTTCGGACTGATCAACGCTGTTGCGGTCATGATCATCGCCTGTCCCTGTGCCCTTGGCCTAGCGACACCGATGTCAGTCATGGTTGCCACCGGCAAGGCTGCTGGCAGCGGCGTATTGTTTCGCGATGCCGCCGCTATCGAAAACCTGCGCAAGATAGACATCTTGATAGTCGACAAAACTGGCACCCTCACTGAAGGACGACCAGCGTTCCATAGCGTCGAGGCCGTACCCGGATTTACTCAGGATGAAGTGTTGCGCCTGGCCGCAAGTCTCGATCAGGGCAGTGAGCATCCATTGGCCCACGCCATCGTCGAGCAGGCTCGTGCCGCAGGGCTAAAACTGGTGACACCTGAAACCTTCGAGTCAGCCTCAGGTATCGGAGTTAGCGGTCAGGTGGAGGGTCGCCGCCTGATGCTAGGCAATACCGCGTTGATGCAGGAGGCGGGCGTTTCCACCGAGAGCTTGCAAGTACATGCCGAGAAGCTACGCGGCGACGGTACGAGCATCATGTACCTGGCAGTCGATGGCGCCCTGGCGGGTTTGCTGGCTGTTGCCGACCCCATCAAACCCACCACGAAGCTGGCCGTCGAGCGTCTGCAGGCGGATGGCGTCAAGGTCATCATGGCCACTGGCGACGGCCTTACGACTGCTCGCTCGGTAGCTCGCCAGTTGGGCATCGAGGAGGTTCACGGCGAGGTCAAACCGCAAGATAAAGAACGTCTGGTGGCATCTCTGCAACAAGCCGGACACCGGGTGGCGATGGCCGGCGACGGCATTAATGATGCCCCCGCACTGGCTCGCGCTGATGTAGGTATCGCCATGGGCACTGGCACTGACGTGGCGATGAACAGCGCTCAGGTCACCCTGGTCAAGGGGGATCTGCTCGGTATCCTGCGTGCTCGCAGCCTGTCAGTCGCAACGGTGAGAAATATGCACCAGAACCTGACCTTCGCCTTCCTTTACAACGCCATGGGCATCCCACTGGCTGCCGGCTTGTTCTATCCACTTACCGGTCACCTTCTGTCACCGCTCATTGCCGCACTGGCCATGAGCGTGAGCTCGGCGTCGGTGGTATTCAACGCCTTGCGTCTGCGCCAGGCTTCCACTGATTGAGTGAAAACGACCGCTTGACCTTGCCATGGCAGCAAGGTTGAGGATAAGCCAACGCTGCAGAAAAGCCTCATGCGTCAGTCTTTCCATGATCAACTTTGTTGTGAGGAGTCACCAATGAAAACTGTTGAACTGCAAGTCCAAGGCATGAGCTGTGGTTCATGTGTCAAACATGTCACCGAAGCGCTGCGCCCAGTTGAAGGCGTGAGTGACGTAGCAGTGGATTTACAAGCCGGAGGGGTGAAGGTCAGCGGCGATTCGGACAGCCAAGCGCTGCTTGCGGCCCTGGAGAACACGGGCTATCCAGCACAGCTGGCGACAGTGGAAAGCGTAGCGAGTAAGAAAACCTCGGGCTGTGGCGGGAACGGCGGCGGTTGCTGCTGCCGGTAAGCGTTATTTTTTTAAACTGGAGAACTCGCAGGTACGGGCTTTCGCCCAGTCCAAAAGGGAAAAATCATGAAAAAAACAGGTCGTGATTTTCTCGAAAGCGTTCAGAAGCCCAAAGTTATCCCAGAATGATGTGACATTCACTGGGTCTCTGAAAATGATCAATGCAGAATTGCTGCAACTGGTGGTTGAAGCATCCAACGATGGAATCGTGGTAGCAGAGCAGGAAGGCGTCGAGAATATACTGATCTACGCCAACCCCGTATTCCAGCGCCTAACGGGCTACAGTATTGACGATGACATCCTGTACCAGTTTGCCTATCCCTTATCGTAAGGGGGAAACGGTGTCCTGTCTTTCATGGGGCTCATTCATGATCCCGTTTCCGTTGGAATTGCAGGGACAACAACAAATCTCAAAATCATCTTCACGCCTCTCCAAGCACCTCTTCACTATTAGCGGCTATGAGCCACTATCGCAAGCGACCGCAGTCAGTTTCCGATGAGAAGCACGACCGGACATGAGTCGATTGGATGCATCGTAAAAAAGGTTGACCGTCGCTTTTATGCATACGAGCCCGGGTTCTCGCTGACCAATCCCAGTTCCCTCATCGGGCAACGTAGCTTTTTACTAGCCGATCCGCTCGCCATCTTGGTGCAACACCGAAACCAGACTGCGACTGCCAGCAGCGCTTCGACTTTCCGAGAAGCGAAAAAACCTATACAAAATAAAATTCGTGTATAGCTTTTATGTAATGTATGTCACTCTGCTATCAGCCAGCTATCACCAGTTGCTCGCGCTCGTCACTCGCCAGGCTGTCGTCACTTTCAAATGGGCGGTAGAGGCACACAAGCAGCCCTTGACATGGATAGCAAAATGGAACCACCAAGTCCTGCCCTTACAGGGTCTATCTAAGAGCTCAGCCCATGAAAAACTCAATCTCACTAGCCTCGCGCATAGGCCTTGGTTTCGCCGTAATTGTGTCGCTGCTCATACTAATCACCGCCGTGGGCATCCAACGTGTGGGCTTTATCGACTCCACCCTAGAACACGTAAGCGAAAATGCGGCCAAGATCCAACGCTATGCTATTAACTTTCGCGGAAGCGTACACAACCGAGCCATCGCTATTCGGGACGCAGTGTTGGTGGATAGTGATCAAGACTTAGCCGTCCACCTCAATGAAGTTATCAATCTAGAACAGGCCTACTCCGATTCAGCCATACCAATGGATCAGCTATTCGCAACTGTAGGGGTAACATCGCAGGAGCAACAGCTGTTGCTGGCGATTAAAGACATAGAAAAGCAAACGCTAGCTTCCACTAAGTCGGTAATTGCTTTGCGTCGCACCGGAGATATTTCAGGTGCACAGGCTTTGCTGCTGCGCCAAACCTCCGGTGAATACAGTGAGTGGTTGAAACGCGTGAATGCACTGATTGACTACGAAGAAGCCTCGATCAAAAGCCAACTCAGTGCGGTACAAGCCACCGCTAGTGAGTTTCGAGGACTGATGCTCATGGCCACCGGGATAGCGCTGCTGCTAAGCATCATCCTGGCGATCTCAATTATTCGCTTCGTCAAGTCAACGCTGGGTGCTGAGCCGACTCAGGTTGCACAGGCTATCCAGCGGTTGGCGGCAGGTGACTTGCAACAAATCATTGTTACCGATTATCCGAACAGCGTGATGGGCGTCCTGAAAACTGCCCTAAGCCGTTTGGCTGATACCATTAGTGACGTACGCATTGCGGCCCAAGAGGTCAACAATTCATCTAGGCAACTATTGACCAC
Source organism: Pseudomonas sp. PMCC200344 (assembly GCF_030053095.1). NCBI lineage: Bacteria > Pseudomonadati > Pseudomonadota > Gammaproteobacteria > Pseudomonadales > Pseudomonadaceae > Pseudomonas > Pseudomonas sp. PMCC200344. The sequence continues at coordinate 4,205,347 of NZ_CP125618.1, forward strand.
ATCGTCCACCAATAACAATCAAATCAGCCTGCAGACGCGCGAAGCCGAGCAGGTGGCAACTGCAATTACGCAAATGGCGGCAACGGTCAATGAAGTTTCAGGTTATGCATCTCAAGCAGCGGACGCAACGCGTCTAGCCGATGCTGAAGTTGTAAGCGGCAATCGCGTCGTTGCGGACACTACTCTCGCTATCGAACAATTAGCGAACACACTGGTTGAAACCACCAATACGGTAGAGCAGGTGTCCAAGCGTAGCGAAGAAATTGAAATAGTGATCGAGGTAATCAATTCAATTGCTTCGCAAACTAACCTGTTGGCGCTGAACGCAGCCATCGAAGCGGCCCGAGCAGGTGAGCATGGCCGAGGGTTTGCAGTTGTGGCCGATGAAGTGCGCTCTCTAGCTAATCGCACTCAGGAGTCGACGCGGGAAATTCGAGAAATGATAGGCACACTGCAGAGCGGTACTGAAACGGCTGCACATACCATGCGTAATAGTTGCGAACTGGTAAGCCACACCGTTGCGCAAACCCGCAACGCCCAGACGGCGCTAGCTAAAATTAGCCAGCAAGTCGGCGCCATAAACCACATGAATGCCCAAATCGCCAGCGCATCTATCCAGCAAAGCGTCGTGGCCGAAGACGTTGCGCAAAATATCACGCGCATCCATAGCTCAACGGTGCAGTCGGCAACTGGCTCTCGTGAAGTTGCAACGGCCAGCCAGGAATTAGCGCAGCTTGCTGATCGTCTTACCCAGAAGGTCGCATTTTTCAGCGTGGCTTAGGGCGGGCCCATTGTCAGTCCTTTTCTTTCAGCATATCTTGTGCAAAACCTATACAAGGTGGTTAGAAATGTACAATAAAAAGGATTGGCCACTGACGCTGTACTTTGACGGTCAATGTCCGCTGTGTGCGCGCGAAATCAAGATCCTGAATCGACACGCCGCAGAGAGTCGACTGCTATTTATTGACATCAGCAGCGGTGCGTTCGACGCCAAGGCACTCGGGTTCACGTTCGAGCAAATGCAGTCCTCGCTGCACGCCCGTTTCGCCGATGGCCGCTGGGTAACCGGTCTGGACGCCACCTTGTGGAGTTGGCGAGCCGCCGGCTTGGGGTTTTGGGCTGCGCCATTGACATGGCGTGCCATCCGACCGCTGCTTGCTTTAGGTTATCGCCTCTTCTGCCGCTTACGCCCCCATTTGGCGTGGCTTCCTCACCCTGATGGCCGCCGTCGCTGTGTCGATGACCGTTGCGCGGTGCCGGAGTCAAAACCCGCACCAGACAAGCGGCCCACTTTGAAAACAAAGCAAACCTAGAAAACTTCGCTTTGCCATTGAGCCGACGAAGAACCTGAGCCACAGATGATCTGGCGAATTCCTTGTTATCTGGTGCGCAGCAGGCACTCCCCTACTGCCAAGGATTGCCGCCACATTAAGCGCAGCATGGCTGCGAGGAATCAAAATGACCCCATCATTAGCCGAGCACTACCGCCAAATTCTCGTATGCGTAGGCGAGAACCCTGAGCGCGAAGGACTGCTGGACACCCCCAAGCGCGCAGCCAAAGCGATGCAGTACCTGTGCAACGGCTACACGATGAGTCTGGAGGAAGTCATCAACGGCGCACTGTTCGAATCGCTAAACGACGAAATGGTCATCGTGCGCGATATCGAACTGTATTCATTGTGTGAGCATCACCTGCTGCCCTTCATCGGCAAGGCTCATGTCGCGTACATCCCCACAGGGAGGGTGCTGGGCCTGTCCAAGGTCGCACGAGTGGTCGATATGTTTGCCCACCGCTTACAGATTCAGGAAAACCTCACCAAACAAATTGCCGACGCCCTTCAGCACATGACCGATGCCGCCGGTGTGGCTGTGGTTATTGAGGCAAAGCACATGTGCATGATGATGCGGGGCGTGGAAAAGCAAAACTCGGTGATGACCACATCGGTGATGCTGGGCGCCTTTCGCGATTCGTCCGCTACGCGTCACGAGTTCCTGCAACTGATTGGGCGACGCAGTTAAGGCCCAAAATCCGAACAAGGTGTGGGAGAGGCGAAATGAAAAGTTCCTTTGAGATGAACTCACTCGGCTACGGTTACCGTGCCTTGGTGATAGGCGCCAGTGGAGCGCTCGGCGCGGCGTTTTGTGAGTTGCTCAACGAAGATCCAAGATGCTCGGTTGTTCGTGAGCTGGGGCGCAATAGTGCTCCAGGATTGGATCTGGAAAAGCCCGACAGTATCGCCAGCGCAGCCGCCGAATTAGCCGAAGAAGCCCCGTATCAGTTGATTTTGCATGCTGCCGGTCTGCTTCATCGCGAAGACATCAAGCCTGAAAAAAGTTACAGCTCTATTGAAGCGGATGCGCTTCAGGCGATATTCCAAGTCAACGCGCTCGGGCCTGCGCTGGTTTTGCGTCACTTTCTACCCTTGCTTGACCCTCGCGGCGCAATGGCGGTGCTCTCCGCCAAGGTCGGCAGTATTGGCGATAACCGTCTGGGCGGCTGGTATGCCTATCGCGCCTCCAAGGCAGCGTTGAACATGTTGATTAAAACGGCTGCGATCGAACTAGCACGAACACGCCCTCAGACCCGCTTGCTGAGTCTTCATCCAGGTACGGTAATTTCGGGCCTGTCCCAGCCCTTTAAAGGCGCTTCTGCCGCCAGGCCTGCAAGCCTCGCTGCCCGCGAATTGTTATCACTGATTGACCGCTTGGCGCCTGCCGACAGCGGCAATTTCTTTGCTTATAACGGAGAACGCCTACCGTGGTAGGCAGGGAGTGAACCTTGAATCTGCAAGCGTTGACCGAACGGGCCGCGAATGGCGAAGTACGAGAGTTGGAACTGCTGTCTCTGGAAGGCGGTTTTTATCTGGCGCGAGTCGGGCTGGATCAAGGCCAGTTCACACTGCTGGACGACGAAGCAAAGCCTATGCGCCTTCGCTCCATCAATCACCTGCGTGAGTTGTTGCAGTTTGTCCCGCCATTCCCCTGCGTGCTTGTGCAGCAGTGCGTCCATGACGAGATGTGCGGTTCACGTGAAGAGCCCATTGGGTCGTTGCGCGTTCCTTTCTCGCTGACTGCGCCTTGGTGAGTCACCTTCCGTGGACTCTGTCGAATGAATAAAACTCACCGACTACGCCTGGTCTTGGGCGACCAGTTGTCTTTTGACCTGGCCTCATTGAAGGGGCTGGACAGCGAGCGCGATACGGTTTTACTGGTCGAAGTGATGGAGGAAGCCAGTCATGTGCCCTATCACCCGCAAAAAATCGCACTGATCTTCAGTGCGATGCGTCATTTTGCTGAGGCGTTGCAGCAGCGTGGCATCCGCGTGCAATACGTCACGCTCGATGATCCGCAAAATAGCGGATCGGTACCGGAAGAGTTACGGCGCTGGCAATCACTGCTGCAACCGGATGAGCTGCACCTGACAGAATGCGGTGACTGGCGCCTGGAGCAGTCGCTGAAAGATTGTGGCTTGGCGATCGAGTGGCATACCGATACCCGTTTTCTCTGCACCCGACTCGAGTTTGCGTCCTGGGCCGAAGGCAAAAAGCAGCTGCGCATGGAGTTCTTCTACCGTGAGATGCGACGCAAGAGTGGCCTGTTGCTCAACGGCGACGGCAGTCCAGTCGGCGGCGCTTGGAACTTTGATGCCGAAAACCGAAAGGCACTTCCCAAAGGCATGAGAGCCCCCTCGCCCATGCGCTTTTCGGCAGATGCGATAACCCAGGACGTGCTGTCGCTGGTCGAAAAAAACTTCTCCAGCCACTACGGCGCACTCGACACCTTTGACTACCCGGTAACCCACGCCGATGCCCAAGCGTTGTGGGACTACTTCCTCGACTGGGGTCTGGCAGCCTTCGGCGACTACCAAGATGCGATGGCCAGTGATGAACCCTTCCTGTTCCATGCGCGGATCAGCGCCGCGCTGAATATTGGCCTGTTGGATCTGCGTCAATTGTGCAGCGACGTCGAGGCAGCGTATTGGGCGCACAACATTCCATTAAACGCCGCCGAAGGCTTTATCCGTCAACTCATCGGCTGGCGTGAATATGTACGGGGCGTCTACTGGCTGAAAATGCCCGACTACGCCGGCGGCAATCTGTTTGGTAACAGCAGGCTGCTTCCAGAGTTCTATTGGACAGGCGACACCAAGATGAACTGCATGGGCCAGGCGATCGGCCAAAGTTTGAAACATGCCTATGCCCACCACATCCAGCGGCTGATGGTGACCGGCAACTTTGCGCTGCTGGCCGGCATCGCGCCGAGCCAGATTTGCGACTGGTACCTGGCGATCTACATGGACGCGTTCGACTGGGTCGAACTGCCCAACACACTGGGCATGGTGATGCATGCCGATGGCGGCTACCTAGGCTCAAAGCCTTACTGCGCCAGTGGCCAATATATAAAGCGCATGTCGGATTACTGCCGTAACTGCGCGTACAAAGTCAGTGAAAGCACGACCGACGACGCCTGCCCTTTCAATTCGCTTTACTGGCATTTCCTGATGCGTCACGGCGACCTATTGCGCAGCAATCAGCGCATGGGCATGGTCTATAAGAACCTCGATCGGATGACTGAACCCAAACGTCAGGCGCTATGGGAACGGGGCCAGAAACTGCTCGCCAAACTCGATGCGGGGGAGTTGTTTTGAAAAAGAATGAACTGCCCGTAAAGGCGTGTGAACTATGCGGATTGCCTTTCGCCTGGCGCAAGAAATGGGCGCACTGCTGGGCTGAGGTGCGCTACTGCTCGGAGCGTTGCCAACGGCGCAGGAGCATTGAATGGTGAGAATGTGAAGCAGATAAGAGTACGTCTCGTGCTGGGACTCAAAGCACCCGAGGATCTACGCCTTTATCGCAACGCTTAGCGCTGGATAGTCATAAGGCATTGGTAAATGCCTATTGAGAAGGCATAGCTTGCCACTTTAAAAAACGACTTTAGTCGCTACAGATTCTGCCGCTCGCACTCAAGATCAGCATCAACTCGAGTCTGGTAGGTGGTCTTCAGTAGCAGCTTCTCCACATTGTCATAGAAATTAAAAGATCTGGTCGTGGTCTCGCGGTAGAAACGCGTTCCGTTTCGCATGGATCCCATTTCCGTTGGAATTGCAGGGACAACAAATCTCGAAATCATCTTGACGCCCTCTCCAAGCACCTCCTTACTATTAGCGGCTATAAGCTATCATCGCACGCGAGCGCAGTCAGTTTCCGATGAGAAGCACGACCGGACATGAGTCGATTGGAAGCTTCGTAAAAAAGGCACGGGATCTACCTTGTGGGCGGCACTGCTCTCTCCCTCCGTATTCGCTGGTGACTCCGAAAGATCAAAATGGCAAATATCATTATTCATTTCATATTTAATTTTTTCAAAGGGCGGCAAATTTTCAGGGGTGAGAGCTCTGCGCTCGCCTATACTGATAATGTTAAATCATGCTGGTGAGTTCGGTTAACAAGGTATTGATAAATATAGAGGGTTAAAAATTTGTTTGCCTTGGAGGTCGCGGGTTAAGAAATATTTCGCTGTGATGTTTTGGTGTCGTTAAGAGGTTTTGATATGAACGTCTTGTTGAAAGAACTTCAGGCATATCATCATGAGGTGGCTATAAAAATCACTCAGATCAAAGAGTTGCTGAGGAAGATGAGGCATGAATCCGAATCCGATGGTGCTGATGACTGCAAGCTGTTGTTCAAGATGCTGGATGCCATGCATGGTGATGCAGAACGACACCACCATGAAAATGAAGAACTTATTCGGCTGGCTTTGCTAGGGACTGAGGCACCGATCCACCAACGGGTCAAGGATTCGAGCGAGATCATCAAGCATTTGGGCGCATTGCTGGACAGCTGAAGATGTTGGAGGACACAACTCAGGAAACGAGAGTAATTGCTGACACTATCGATGACTTTATCAAAAAATATTTCGATCATATGGACTCGGAGGAAAATATTTTCTTTCCGCTGGCAGATAAGTGGCTGTCAGACGAGCAGTGGCAGGAAATAAAGCGTCAGTGGCATTAATTGGGTCTTACCGTAGACCTTAAAATTCTAGCTACTACTTAGTCCGCGATCTAACAAGCTCGGTTTGCTTTACTTGATTTGGTAATCGGAATATTGCAATGCGCTCATTTAAGCCTCTTCACTTTTTCTCCGGTGAGAAAAATTATAAACTCGGAATCGCTGATTTGACTGACCGGCCCAAAATCTATCGCGCGCAAATATGATGATCCGTTAACCCACTTTGACTCATCGCCAATCATGGAGTCTCGTGACGACTGGCTCGTTGATTCAACAATAGTGTATTGCCGTCCAGACTTACCTATTGCTTCGAAGCGATCGGTTTCTTGAAGACGACTAGCCATTTCATAGAACTCCATTTCGGTTGGAAGCCGTTAAACGATAGCATCGTGGTACTAAATTGCCAGAAAACGTGCTTGTTCCAGCTTCGGTAATTTATCCGGTGTGATAGGCAAGCCCCCAAACGTCGCTGCAAGCGTAATCGGCTTCAAAGATGATGTTATTGGCGCTTTGCCGACCTCTACAACTAGCCCCAGAAATGCACATCCTTACCCGTGGATCGATTCCCCTCACATACCAGAGGCAAGAGCGTATGCGTTAACCACTTGGGTACAGGGGGCATTTAGCTAGCGTAATGAACGTCCTGGCTGGCCAAATCCTGCGATTTACTGCTGCTTTTGCATGCTGCGGCCTGTGTCGTAGCGGCCATGATTCAAGTCGTATTTGGATGCACCCCAATCTTACCGGTCAGTATAGTCAGCTCCGTCCCTATGCCGGAGTGCCTTAAATTGGACAATACCCGTGAGCGCTTGATTGACTCAGCGCTGAAGCTGTTTCTGTCACAAGGTATATACATGACTGGTGTCATGGCCATCGCCGCGATGGCGGGTGTTACCAAGATGACGCTCTACAGCCATTTCCCCTCCAAGGATGCGCTGATAGTGGCTTGCCTTGAGGAGCGTGACCGACGCTGGCGTGAAGAGGTAGCGCGCACCCAGGCAGGACACCCTGACCCGGTCAGTGGCATGCTCGCGTTCTTCGATTTGTATCAACGCTTTCTTTTGAAAGATAGCGGGCGCGGTTGCCTGTTCGTCAACAGTGCGGCTGAATTCCCGCAGTTTAGCCATCCTGTGCATTTGGCAGTGAGCAGGCATAAGCAAGGGATACGCGAAAATCTTACTGCATTGGCCATGAGCGCCGGTGTAAGCGACCCTGGCGTAGTTGCTGAGGGGCTGTTTATCTTGCTGGAGGGCAGTTTTGTCAGCGGCGCCATGGGCCAGGAAGTTCGGGTATTCGACACTGCCCGGCACGTAGCTCATTGCTGGATCCGGAAGCAGGGCCAGCAGGAGCAGAGCGTATGACCCTAGGCTTATTAGCGGCCATTGCCGCCACGTTTTCATGGTCGCTGCTCTACATTTTTCCGGGGTTGGTCGGCGATTACAGCCTTTTTGATCTGGCTGTTGTTAGCTATGCCTTTGCCGGTTTAGGTAGCCTGCTAGTGCTGTTTGTTTACCGTAGCGAAGTGCGGCAATTGCGGTTGAGCGATTGGGCCTGCGCCGCGCTACTCGGCTTTTTAGGATACATCGGCTACTTCTTCCTGATCACCACTGCGGTCTTGGCAGCTGGGCCGGTGATCCCTCCGGTGATGATGGGGTCAGTACCGATCGTGCTCGCGATTGCCGGCAACATGCGAAGCTCCAGCGTGCCCTGGCGCGCCATTGCCGGGCCACTGTTGCTCGCAGCATTGGGCATAAGTTTGGTCAATCTGAGCGTGTTTGATCTTAGCCGTGCGACTTCAGTGCTCCCTACAGCTTCGATACTGCTTGGGCTGCTCGCATCGTTAATGGCAATTGGATTTTGGACTGGTTTTGGGTTGTTAAATGAAAGTGCTTTGGCTCAGCGCCCAAGCATGTCCCCCATGTTGTGGTCAGCCATGCTGATCTTCATGTGCAGCGTCGAGATGCTGGCCTTCATCCCCGTTGGTCTGCACTTAAACCTGTCCCACTTCGCTAGCCATCCGAGCGGGTTAGCAGGTACTCAGGCGCTAATAGTCTGTGGGTTGATTCAGGGGTTAGGGGCCACCCTTGCAGGTGCCTGGGCGTGGTCAATCGCAACTCGGCGTCTACCTCTGGCTCTAAGCGGGCAATTGATCGCCAGCGGAACCATTTATGCAACTACGATGGGCCTGCTCATCAACCAACGCTGGCCCTCTCCTATGGAGGCGCTTGGAACAGGGTTGCTATTCGTAGGCGTGGTGTGGGCAATTCACGCCTTTTATCGCAGGCAAACACGCCTCGAGACGCGTGGTGGGATAACTGACCTTGGCCAAAACTAATTCGACTGCGCCGGAATGGGCATTTGAGGTGTCCACTTTGGATTGATTTGGCATCATTGCCCTGAGTGCCGGAGTCGGGAAGGTGTGTTTGGCCGACGGTTACGACGTAAGCGAGCGGCAATCACACCTCTTTGATAGGTGACCAGTTGTGCGGCAGCAATTCAGCGAGAGGGACAGGACATGATGCTGAGGCTCTCTGAACCTAGGCAGCTAGCCGTTACTTGTAAGCCCCTGCCGAATAAATCAGCTCGTAGCTGTGGCTATAGATTTCCAGGATGTTGCCAAAGGGGTCTTCCAATATAGACCATGCGGTATGGCCTCTCGCTAGGAAAATACTCGCGTACGGGCATGCGCTGCTTGCCACCAGCGGCAATTACCTTGGCGGCCAGTCCTTCGACGTCTGGATCTTGGACGCAGAAGTGGAAGATACCGGTCTTCCAGTACTCGAAGTTGTTCTGCGGCTTTTCGGCATTGCGAAACTCAAAGATCTCTACGTAGATCCGATCACCTGCGGACAGGTGCGCAATACGGAACGAACCCCAGCCGGCACCAAATACATCGGTACACATGACTCCGATAGCTGAGTCGTCCTCAGTAATCGTGGTCGGCGGCATGATCAGATACCACCCCATGACTTCAGTGTAGAACTTCACGGCGGCGTCTAAATCTGTGACGGATAGGCCGAGATGAGAAAAGCTAAGCGGGTAGCCGCCTTTAGGTCAGCGACGCTGGTGAAGGAGGCCCGGTGCAACGTCTTTCCAGCTGCGCAAATGGCCTTCCAAGGCGTTCAGCCAAGACCCGCTGGTCGTTGTGAAGTGCAATTCGAAACGCGGATGCTTTTCAAGCCACTGCGTGACTGCAGCAGTCTGCCGCTCATTGATTGAACTGCTGTACTTCGTGCACCTGACAGTTGAATTGTTGCATGGCTCCATAGACTACTACGCGGGCTAAAGCCTGCAAAGCTTGTTCAGTCTACTCGGCCAATTTCTGCGCCATTTACTCTGCTGACTAACAACCGGCCACGCCTAGCAGTACTAGCCCCTTTGTTATCATTTGCAGCGTCTTGTTCATCACTCTCCCCATTTCTCAGAGTTGCCAATTCGCTAGGAGGCGGCCGACTGGCGGCCACCGCCGTTGGGGATTCACAGCTGCGAGCCAGCAGATGCCTGGTCGCGGGTTTTCCACAGCGACAGCAGCACACCGCCAAGCAGCAGCCCCAGGGTCACGCTCAGAGAAATGACCGCCGGAATTTTGCCGATGATGCCGACCAGGAAGATTTTGCCACCGATAAACACCAGCACCAGTGCCAGCGCGTACTTGAGGTAGGCGAAACGGTGAATCATCGCCGCCAAGGCGAAATACAACGCACGCAGGCCAAGGATGGCGAAGATGTTCGAGGTGTAGACGATGAAGGGGTCTTGGGTGATGGCGAAGATCGCCGGCACGCTGTCCACGGCGAACACCAGGTCGGCACACTCGATCAGCACCAAGGCTAAGAACAACGGCGTCGCCCAGACCACGGACTTGCCGCTGGCATCCGCCTGAAGGACAAAGAAGCGCCCTTCATGCAGTTGCTCGGTTACCCGCATGTGTTTGCGCAAGAACTTCACCAGCAGGTTTTCGCTAAGGTTCGGATGGGCATCGACCTTGCTGAACAGCATCTTCACCCCAGTCAACAGCAGGAAGACTCCGAACACATACAGAATCCAGCTGAACTCGGCGATCAGCGCCGCCCCCAGGCCAATCATGATCGCGCGCAGCACGATTACACCGAGAATGCCCCAGAACAGCACCTCGTGCTGATACCTACGCGGGATAGAGAGGAAGCTGAAGATCATCGCCATCAGGAACACGTTGTCCATCGACAACGATTTCTCGATCAGAAAACCGGTGTAGAAATCCATCCCGGCGTCACCGCCCTTGACCTGCCAGACCCAGAGGCCGAACAGCAAACCAGCCGTGATATAGCCAGCAGACAGCAGCAGACTTTCACTAACGCCGATTTCTCGATGCTCACGGTGAAGAACTCCGAGGTCGAAGACTAACAGGCCTATCACGATGCTTATAAAGACTAGCCACAACCAAGTGGCGGTGCCGAGGAACTCGGCCAGAAAGAACGGTTCTAGGGCAGTCATGAGCCCCTCCTCTAATTGTCGAAGTTATACAAACTGCAACTCCGACATGGCAGCGGGTAGCTGTCAGAGGGGCCCGGCTTTGCGACATCAAATCTAGAGAGACGCGTGAGGTTTCTCAATCACGCAAGGGTTGCAAGGTATTTCAAGCTGGTAGGCCGCATCGGAAATCGGAATACCGATATGCAGAAATGATATCTGCGTCCAAATAATTTTTAACAAAACCTGACAGGCTCCCCGGGTTTTTGTTGCCGAACTTAGCGATTAAATGAGCCTGAATATCCTCGACGCAAGATCGGTGGTGAGTCGCTTCTCCTGTGATGATAGTGACGAAGCTCGGATGAGCTGAGAACCCAAAACTTTTCAACTAAATCGGCCAAAAAAATTCAACGCTCCTGCATATCAGATAAAGGAGCCTTGAGTCGACAGCAATGCGTTTACGCGGGCCTGGGGCTTCGCCCAGCGCATGAGGAATGCAATAAAAAGCAGGGCCATAATTTTCTAGAACATGCCCAGACGCGATAAGTTGATCTAGAATGGAATGTCACTCACTAGGGCACTGAAAATGATCGACGCAGAACTGCTGAAACTGGTAGTTGAAGCATCCAACGATGGCATCGTGGTAGCAGAGCAGGAAGGCGACGAAAACATCCTGATCTATGCCAACCCTGCCTTTCAGCGCCTGACGGGGTACAGCGTTGACGACATCCTGTACCAGGACTGCCGTTTTCTGCAGGGTGATGACCGTAACCAAGCTGGTTTGACAGTAATCCGCGAGGCGATAAGGAATCTGCTCCCCTGCCGCCAAGTCATTCGCAACTATCGCAAGGACGGCAGCGCCTTCTGGAACGAACTGTCGATCACCCCAGTGTTCAACGACACAGATCAACTCACCTACTTCATCGGTGTCCAGAAGGACGTCAGCGTCGAAGTTGAGGCCAGGGAGCGAGTGCGGGAACTGGAAACTGAAGTCGCACAGCTGAAGACCCAACTAGCTCAATTGCAATCGAAAGCCTAGATGGATCCGCACTTGATGGGTTAACGATCCATTAACTACTCGTAAAAACGTTCCTGTTTCTGAACCAGGTACTGGTGAACTCTCAAGTAACGCACCCAACCACTCCCCTCGCAATCATCCACCATAATTTGTGCACTGCCGTAATCGTAATCAGATGGCGCACAAGGTCATGGCCCATTCCAGCTATCCGGCGAGATGCCAATGGCCCGGTTTTTCGCCGAGTTTGGTGTATGCCGATGCCCTACGTCATCGAAAGACAAACGTGGTGCTTAAGGATGGCTGGGATGCACGGATGTTCTGGTATAGAAGCTCCTGAAAGTAATCGCTCAACCTGAGTCACTATTTCAACGCTGGCGGAGCTAACATCCGGCTAAGGCTAGCAAGTATCTGCGCGTTTGATTTCTTCACTAAATAGTAGGCTCACTACAAGACAGCAGTCCAAGCTAGCGTCAGGGCGCCTTGTTTTCGACCAGACAATTACCGCCATCCACCACCAGCACTTCACCGGTGATATAGCTGGCTTCCGGAGACGCCAAAAACGCCACTGCAGCGGCAACCTCTTCTGGACGACCGGCACGGCCCATCGGAGTGTAGGAACCGGCGCGGCTTTCTTCCTCGGTCAATGCCCCCGTATCAATCCAGCCTGGTGCAACGCTATTGACGGTGATGCCCCGTTTACCGACTTCCAGCGCCAGGGCCATATTCATCCCCAGCATCGCTGCTTTTGCCGCACTGTAAGCCGACTCACCTGGATTGCTTCCGCGTGTACCGGACGTCGAACTGATGTGGACGATGCGTCCGTAACCGCGCGTCTTCATCCCAAGCAACACCGCACGAGTCAGCAAAAAAGCGCTGGTCAGGTTGCGCGCCAGAGATAGATTCCAGGTCGCCAAATCCATGTCCGCCACTTCGACGAAGAGCTCCGGGCTGCCGACCATAGCCATACCGGCGTTATTGACCAAAATATCGATATGGCCGAACTGCTCATGAGCCCAATCGGTCAGCGCTTTGACTTGCAATTCGTCAGTCAGGTCGGCTGCCATCGCCCGAGCGTCTATACCCTCAGCCTGCAACTCGGCGACACGTTGCTGGATCCGCGCACTGCTGGCAGTGATCAAGACTCGCACGCCTTCGCGGCCCAAGCGTCGGGCGATCGCCAGACCAATACCACTTTCACTGCCCGCACCGCTGACCAGAGCGACTTGACCTTGCCATATTGGAATCGCCATTTTTTATCTCTTTGTAATCACAAATTTAATGCACGATAGCAAAAAAGCCGATGAATGCCGGTGATTCGGGAATTTGTGATCAGGCTAGGTACCGGTTGATATTGGTACTTGGAAGTCAGGGGGGGCGGGCTTTACGAGCGGCGCAGATTGCCCTTAATACGCTATGGACACTGGTATCTTTAGGCGCTCACCACATTTTCGCCGGCATGGTGATCTTGAAGCTACTCTGGGTTGTGGCCGCTGCGATGGTGGTGATGGCATCGCAGCTTGACGTTATCACTGGCTTGATCCTGTTTCCTTACCTTGTGTGGCTTTATATCGCAGCGGCGTTTAATCTTTCTATCTTACGCAATAACTGCTGGCGCTCAATCCCGATGGGCTACTCAAAACCCGCGTATGTGGAGAAGCTTAATGACAAGAAACGAGCTGATCGACATCTACCAGGGCTGCAGCGGCGGCGTTCTTAACCACAAAGATTAGGGAGACTCGGGCACTTCGTCCGCGATGACGTTAGGGGCTAGTTTGCTCAAGCGTGTGGTGCGCTGTCGAGATGTCGCGTGACTGCGGTTAGTGAATCACCTGCCTCTCTGACGGCTGATCTGATTTCATCCGTTGAAACCCCAAATTTTTCAGCCCAATACTTGAGTTCAGTGATGTCCTCGACGTTGATTCGAATCGCGTCGGTGCCGAGTATTGGCTTTCGCTGTTCCATGAAAAGCTCCGGGGCATGCCTAATCTGCAGAATGAAGAGTAGTCCGTTCAGGCAGGTCGCGTTGGCTTTTGTGAAAAATTCGTGAATTGCGCAGACAGCCACACCATCTATATCGAAACTTCGGCTCAAGCTATGGCCTACGCGATCTGATAATTGAAAGACCGAGATCGGCCCGCAGCTAGGGGTTAGGAAACTCGGGGCGGTCTATGACCGGGCCGGCTGCTTCAGCCTTACCTCTTTTTAGCCAGACCGAAACACATAATCCGTTCTTGTTCATCTCATCCGCAAAACTCATACGTATGTGCGCCCCCAGACGATCAGCAATCGCCTTGACTATAGATAAACCCAGCCCAGAGCCTGATTCATCGGTTCCCAAGCTGCGGTAAAACGGATCGAACACCAGCAACTGTTCTTCTGCGCTGATACCTGGGCCCGAGTCCTTTACTTCAAGGATCACAGTCTCAAATTCCAACTCGACAGCCAAGTCAACTCGTCCACCAACAGGGGTATAGCGGATGGCGTTGTCCACCAGATTCCTGACCAGGATGAAGAGATCCATTTCGTTTCCAACGACCTGTACGTCTTCAAAGTTTTCAACACCGATATCGATGTGCCGGCGCTCTGCAAGAGGCAGTAAGTCCTCTAGAGCCCGTCGATAAACTTTTAGGACTGAAACTGATGTCGGTTTTCGATCCGAGCTCGATTGTGCTGCAGCCAAGGCCAGCATTTGATCGATCAATTTTCTGCTGCGTTCAATTCCTAGAGACAGTGGCAAGAAACGCTCATAGGCCGCAGTCGACATTTCTATGGCCGACAGTCGCTCGGCTTGCAGTGACAAGGCCGTCATCGGGGAGCGCAGTTCGTGGGCGGCGTCAGCAATGAAGCGACGCTGGGCTTCCATGGACTGCGAGACGCGCGTCAACATTCGATTGATCGCCACGACGAAAGGCCGGATCTCGGTTGGTAGGTGGTTTTCGTCGATAGGATGTAGCGCCTGCTCGTCGCGCCGATCTATTTCTTCCGAGAGGGTTGCTATGGGACGGAAAAGTTTGCGCACCAGATCGCTCACCACCAACAACAGCACCGGAAACAGAATGAGAAACGGCAACAGACTACGCCAAGCGCTCTTTCGCGCCTCTTTCTCACGCACGTCAGCTTCTTGGGCGACAACGATGCGTTCGCCACCGACCGTTGTCCTCACCAGCACGCGAAAATTCTCACCTGCGACGCTCAAGGTCGACAAGCCATCGGCCAGTGTTGTCGGGAAGGGCAACGGTGTTGTTGCGTCGTCATTGCCGGTCGCTTTAATGCTGTCGGACAAGTATTGCACGCTAACCCTGGACTCTTCGTCGTCGCCAACAACCTGCTCAACCACAGGATAGTGCAAGGTCATCTTTTGCCGATCAAACAGGATGGCCACTTGACGCAAGGTCTCGTCCTGCATCTCGTGCGACTCGTTGATCGTAGAAGCAAACGCGAAAATACCTGCCAGTACCGCCACGATCAGGATGGCAAGCGACAGCGTTACGGACAACCGCAACTGTACCGAGTCGTTCAAGCGTTTTTTAAAACCATCCATCCCATTCCCCGGACATTCTTGATGACGTGGTTCCCCAGTTTTCTTCGTAGCGCATGAATCAGAAACTCCACGGCATTGCTTTCCACTTCATTGCCCCAGCCGTAAATACGGTCTTCCAGCTCACTGCGCGACAGAATGGCTCCAGGTCGGATTAATAGGGCCTGTAGCAGGGCAAACTCGCGGCTCGAGAGCTGAATATCGGGGGTCTCCGCAGTAGCCGCTTGTTTGGATACCAAATCCAGTGACACCACACCATTGTCTAGCACTGACTGGGCACTGCCGCCTTTTCGGCGTAATACGGCGCGCATGCGTGCCAATAACTCCGCCATGGCAAAGGGTTTGAGCAATAAGTCGTCCGCGCCGGCGTCGAGGCCGCGCAGGCGATCATCCAGTCCATCCCTTGCGGTGATGATCAGTAACGGCACCGGGTTGTTGCGTCCACGAATACCATCGAGCACATCAAGACCGTCTTTGCCGGGCAAGCTGAGATCCAGCAACACCATGTCATAGGCTTGGGTTTCCAGTGCTGCAAGGGCGGTGAGTCCGTTTTTCACCCAGTCGGCGGCGTAGCTAGCGTCATTGAGCGCGCCTTGAATGGCATCACCAATCATCGGGTCATCTTCGACCAGCAATATCCGCATTTATCGCTCCGCAAAAAAAAGGCGCGTCGATCATTACCACCGCGCCTGCATTGAAGCATTTGGGTCGGGACTTGTCCGCTTCCGGATCAACGCAATGTACAGCTGCGGGTCATTGCTTGCCTTTCATCGAATCGAAAGCTTTCAGCAGATCATCCATTGCCGCTTTGCAATCGCTCTGCTTTGGAGTGCTGTTGCGTAATGCGTCCAGTGCCCGGTCGATGGCTTTGTCCAGCACATGCCAATCACTGGCGGCACGAGGTTTGATGCCAGCTTCGGCAGAGTCCCACGAAGTTTCCAGTTCTTTGATACGGGCTTTCGCTCCAGGCAGGTCATTTTTATCGACGAGCGCTGCGACATCAGCGGCGATGGTGCGAAACTCCGAAAGATCACCTAGTTTCGAGCCGAACTGGGCGGGCGCGCTTATCGAGGTGGTCGGAGTGCCAGAGCCGGGTTTATCGGCAGGCTTCGAGCAGCCAGCGGCGGCGCTGAGCAAAATGATCGATGAGGCAATAGCAACGTGGCGGATGACATTCTGAAATGTACGCATAACGACTCCTTGATGGGCATTTTGACAGGTTATTGGTTGACAGCTTTACGGTTGCCAACGCTGATCTGCGCGACCAAGACCAAAAGAACAATCACGCACAGAAATATGGCACTCGTCCAAGCGGCTCCCATGCCGAGGCCACCATAAGTTTTAGCTTGAGTCAGCAAATCACCGAGAGAGGCGCCAAATGGACGGGTCAGGATGTAGGCGATCCAAAAGGTAAGCACCACGTTGCCTCCCACGCGCCATGCCATCAAAGTCGCAGCGATAAGCGCACCGAAAATTACAACGCCAAGAGTGAAACCCAGGCCTAGGGCTTCGGTGGCCAGGTCGCCCGCTGCTGTGCCGAGAGCAAAGGTACAAAGCACGGTGGCCCAGTAGAAGAGCTCCCTTCGCGGGGTGACGATTTCGCGGATCGATAGGTTGTGTTCTATCCGGTACCAGACTAGAAAGTTGATTGTCAGCAGAACGGCAAAAACTGCCGTGCTGGTGTACAGGCTGACGTCGAGTATGTCGGTCATGATGTCTGTGATCTGTGTCCCAACGATGCTCACCAGCACCACGGTTAACCAGTAGATCCAAGGTGAATAGGCCTTGGTACGCAGTTGAAAACACAACGCGAGCGCTAACAAAACGGCCATTCCGATGCTCGTCCAACCAGCGCCCAAACCGGCATCCACGGCCAGAAAGTCCGCTCCGGTTTCACCTACCGTCGTCGACAGAATCTTGATAACCCAGAATGACAGCGTCACCTCGGGCACCTTGTTGAGCCATCCGACTTTTTCGAGATTCATGTGCTGGTCGCCTCTCCTAATCTTCGCTGAATTTGCGTAGGAAAGAAGATACGTAGCGAAACTTAGCTGAGACTGAGGGGTGGTTATGCGATTGGCCGCATCCCTGGATTACCTGAGCATTGATGCATCGGGTAGGCGAAATCGCCGGACGGATGCTTAACAGCACGCTGTACTGAGCACTCAAAAAAACGACCTTTGTAACCCGGCAACTGTAAGCGATTCAGGTTAGGGGAAATGGGTCTTTAAAGGCGATAATGTCACCACCGCAGCCGATGCATCGGCTGACATTTTCGGAGCACTTAACGGCCATGAAGCAGAGAGTTCTGAGGCTACCCCGCTTCATTCATTCACTTCATGGACTCAGCTTACTTAATGGTGCTCGCAAAGCAGCAAAGCTCGAAGAGCTGAATGCACGTTATGAGGGGACGCATATCGAGAAGCTGCTAGAGCGGCTTTTCGACTAATCTATCTGGCTTGGAACTCCCATCAGAATGAACTCGCCCTACATGATGAGTGCCTTGCCGGCGCCTGCATCGAGCGATGAAGCGGACATCTGAAAATGCTTCCCAGGCATCTCGCTCTGTTCGACCATGGTTGCCACTCAGAAACCTAATCACTCTGTCTCTCATGGTTCTTGCTCATAACCGACATCGTATAGGTTGCCCGCGAATGATGACGTCCCTGGTCTCATCGATCATCGAGTTCCTGACAGCACATCCGCATGTCGCCTATCTGGCGGTGTTTGTTCTGGCACTTTCCGAGTCAATCCCGATCATCGGGGCCGTCGTTCCAGGCACTGCCGTGATCCTCTCGCTAAGTGCCTTGGTGCCGAGTGGCGTGTTATTGCTCTGGCCGTTGCTGGTCGCCGCCATATTAGGTGCCATCGCGGGTGATGGTCTTTCGTTCTGGCTCGGGCATCGATACCACCGCGAAATTCTTGGTTTCTGGCCTTTGAACCGCCACCCTGAACTGATCCAAAGCAGCGAAGCCTTTTTCGAGCGTCACGGCGCCAAGAGTGTATTTCTCGCGCGCTTCGTGCCGGGCGTCCGCGCCTTCATCCCACTCCTCGCTGGCATGCTGGGAATGGCGGTAAGCCGGTTCTATGCCGTCAATGTTGTCTCGGCGTTCGCTTGGGCTTCGTCGCATATCATGTCAGGTGTTCTCGTAGGCGCGACGTTCAGCATTCTCGGAGCGGCTGCGAAACCGCTTGCGATTCTGCTGGTCGTTCTACTTGTGGCGGGCTGGGCGCTCCTGCATATCGTGCGTTGGACGTTGCGACGCGGCATCTCTTACTTCATCGACGCACTGGGGTGGCTGCGGCACTGGGCCGGCACCCACGACACCTGGTTGAGCCGCAGTCTCACCCATTTACTCAATCCTTCGCAGCCTGAAGTACGGACTCTCGCATTGTCGGGTGTGCTTCTCGTCGGTGCAGCCTGGCTCTTCTTTGGCATCCTCGAAGATGTCGTCACCGGCGACCCATTGCTGCTCGCAGACAGCTCGATATACCACGCGCTTCAGGATCTTCGTACAGCACCAAGCGATGCGGTGATGATCGCTATTACAGAACTCGGCGACACCAAGGTTGTGGCGGCGGTCACGATCGTTGTCCTGCTGTGGCTGATATGGAAACGCGCCTGGCGTACAGCTACCTATTGGCTGGTTGCGATTGCCGGCGCTTCGGCGCTCAACACCGTCATCAAAGTAGCGTTGCATCGAGTTCGCCCCGGTGAACTTCTCTACTCAGGGTGGAGCGCGTTCTCCTTCCCTAGCGGGCATAGCACGGTCAATGTCGTGCTCTACGGTTTCCTCACTTTTCTCATCGCGCGTGAGATCCATGCGGCATGGCGCCTTGCGGTCGTTCTCGGCGCAGCAACCCTGATATTTCTGATTGCATTCTCGCGCCTCTACCTCGGTGCGCATTGGTTTTCCGACGTACTCGGGGGGCTGGCATTCGGAGCGGCGTGGCTGGCCCTGCTCGGCCAGTCCTTTCTGAGGCGCCAAGCCGGACGCATTGAACCAATGGGCCTATTCACCGCCGGATGTTCAGCACTGATTCTTGTCGGAGGACTCAATATCTATCGTAGCCATGCGACCGACAGTGACCGATATGCCGTCAACGAAAGAACTCCGTCCATGGCCACCACCGATTGGTGGGAGGCGGGTTGGCAGCAACTGCCGGTACGGCGTATTGATCTGATGGGCGAGACGAATGAGCCGCTGACGTTCCAGTGGGCCGGTGATCTGAAAGACTTGCAAGATGTCCTGCAGAAAAATGAGTGGCGTGACTCAGCGGACTGGACGCTATTGAATACCTTGAATTGGCTTTCTGTCCAAACCGACCCGGCATTTCTTCCAGTTATTCCATTTTTCGCCGGTGGTCGCCTCCCCAGTCTGACGTTTGTTCGACCGAGTGGTGCAGACGCACTTACCCGCTCACGCCTCGTGCTTCGAGTGTGGGTCGTCGATATCGAGCTCACGAACGGGCGTACTTCACCGCTGTGGATGGGATCAGTTGTGGAGGAGCGTTTCTATCATCCCCTATCCCTCGTCACGTTGACGTCGACACAGCCTGGTATGAATGCGCCACGGAGCAAGCTAGCTGCCGTTTTTGACGATGGACGGCTCCTACCTCGAACCCTTAGGACGGCAGATGGGGATTGGGATGGCAAAGTCCTGTTAGCTCACCATGCTGAGCCTACTTACTACTGACACACGCTGTTCAACAAGTGAGCTGCTCAATCAGATCGAAATTCTTCAGCTCTTTGCCTAATGAATTATTGTTTCTTAAGTAACAGTAAGAGCAGAGCTGTTGCGGCAAGAAATGCCCCCATGAGGAACGTGCTGTCTGATCCAATGCTTTGCCATAGCCAGCCCGCAAGAACGCTTGCGATCAGCATGCATACACCGCTAACTAGATTGAAAATGCCGAAGGCGGTGCCCTTGAGTTTTCCAGGCGCTTTATCGGCTACCAGCGAGGCAAGAATGCCTTGGCTGAATCCCATATGAAGCCCCCACAACGCAACGCCCAGCATCATCGTGATGACAGAACTGGACTGAGCAAGCACCAGATCCGATAAGACGAGTAATCCCATACCCACACAGAGCAGTTTCGTGCGACTGATACGATCAGATAGCCAACCGGCAGGGTAAGCGGACAACGTATAGAAAAGTGCCATTACTACCATCACCAGCGGAATCCAGGTAACTGACAAGCCTAACTGTTGCGCCCGTAATACCAGAAACGCTTCACTGAACCGGGCAAGCGTAAACACCCCGCCCACGACAACAACCCACCAATACCCATCAGATAAGTCGTGAAGGACTCTCCAATGAATTGGAGATCGAAATGTGTGTTCTCGGGAGTCGTGTATGGGCTCTTTTACTCCGGTGACAATGAGAGCCACCGCTACAGCTGCAGGAATCACTGCAACCCACAGTACAAGCTGTATATCTGCGAACCACAACATCAGCAAGATGGCCAGAGCGGGGCCAAGAACGGCCCCTACGGTATCCATCGATTGGCGCAACCCAAAGCAGGCCCCACGGATCTCTGGCGGCGAAATATCTGCGACGAGGGCATCTCGCGGCGCGCCACGAATGCCTTTGCCGATTCGATCCAGGAAGCGTGCTGTGAAGACCACTTCAACTGAGTGGGCCAGAGGAAAAAGCGGCTTGGTCAGGGCAGCCAAACCATACCCAAGCAACAGAAGCCCTTTGCGCCGACCAATAAAGTCGCTGATGGCGCCAGAGAATATCTTGACGAGCATGGCGGTCGACTCGGCGATCCCCTCGATTACCCCAACAGTCAATGCACTCGCACCTAATGTGGTGACCAAAAACACGGGAAGTAAGCTGTGTACCAACTCAGACGATAGATCCATAAACAGGCTGACAAAGCCCAACGCCCAGATCGTGCGCGGAATAGGAAGAGGCTCAGCTTTGGTACTTGAACATCCGCTACTCATATTTTCATCCTGTAATCATCGGCACCGAGAGGAGACTGAGGACGCTATTTAGCAGTGCATGTAGACTAACCAAACGCCCGCCAGGATTGCTTCCGAAATCAGGAAGATGAACACCGCTCCCCACGTTGCACACTGGGCGATTCAAGATCCCACGCAAGCATTCTAGGCTTTCCACTGCATCATTAACTTGATGTAGCGTAGTGACCACGACAGGCAGTAGGTAGCCCTGTTCAGGCAAGGCTTTCAAGTAAGTTGAACAACTCCACGTATTGCCGGGTGAGCTTGTGTTGCGGTTCCAGGTAGATCAGCGGCCTGCTTGCCTGATGGGACTCACGCATCTTCACCGAACTCATCAGATACGCTGGCAGCACCGGCATCTTCTCGGCAATCAATTCATCGAGCAGTCGTTGCGGCAGTGCGTTGCGAGCTTGGTACTGGTTAACAACGATGCCTTCAACTTCCAGCCTCTCGTTGTGATCGCTTTTGATCTCCTCGATCTCTCTCAGCACACCGTAAATCGCCTGGCGAGAAAAGCTGTCGCAGTCGAAAGGGATCAAACAGCGGTCAGCGGCAATCAGCGCCGAAACGCTGTAATAATTCAGGCCCGGCGGAGTATCCATGTAGATCCGCTCATAATCTTCATCAAGCCGGTCGAGCAGCTTGCTGAGCTTCTGAATTTTATAGCGTGTCTCGAGCTTGGGTTGCAGATCACTCAGCTCCGACGAGGCGGCGATTAAGTGCAGATTGGTGAAGGGCGTTTCATGGATATGTGCTTGAGCCTTCTTCGAGGCCGGGCCGGGGAACAGCGTCTGCTTGAAGAAATCAGCGATCCCCAGGGGGACATTCTCTCCGCTGAGACCAGTCAAATAGTGGGTAGCATTTGCTTGGGCATCCAAATCTATCAGCAATGTGCGATACCCCTCGAAGGCACTGATGGCCGCGAGGTTACAAGCGATACTGGATTTGCCGACGCCACCTTTTTGATTGAATACAACGCGTCTCATGAAATGTCCAAAAATTTGACGTATGTGGACATGTCTCTTCCTGTGAGTTTACCGGCCAGCCTGATCAGGCCTTTGATTCCTCTAGCTAGCTTATCGTATCTGGAGCAATTGATTGCCCTGGCCATCGCGTAGCGGTGCCTCGGGCAGCGCAACATGATATTGGGAGGATTACTGTCGGTTGTACAACCTAGCTGAATGGCCTTGATACTCCGGCAAGCTCGGTTTGACACTGCTAGGCTTTAATTTCGCCCTGAGGAAATGTCGCCATGTCATCCCTTCCCCAACTGCCGGACATACTCGAAACCCTCCACGAAAACCAACTCGCGCTTGCCGACGCTATTGAATCGATAGCAATGTGGATAGATCAAAGGGGATCTACTGGCGTTTCCAGCAACGCCCTTGGCGCAATTGCCACGCTCGACTTGAATGCCGAATCCGTCAGAAAGGGCGTTGAGGCACTGAGAAAAGCCATCAGATGAATCCTACCACCCAATTCTCTGGATCACTTGAGAGTCGATACTTAGGCGTCGAAAGGGTACGAGCTTTTTTCAGGCTCGTCATTGACCTGTGCTACCCCATGAAAGGATTCTAGTGATGCTGATCAAAATCGAAGAAGCAGACACTCCCGAAGGTTGGCTAGTGTGGATGGATGCATGGTGCGTCAAATTTCGCAGCTATGCCGAAGCCGAAGCCTTCGTCAAAAGGCTGGAAGGTCGTATAAACGCGTCCCACCCTTTGCCTATCAGCATAAACAGACCAATGGTTGAGCTGTCTTAAGTGCCCCGGCTTCGATGGACAAAAACCAATCATCGCCTTGTAACTTCTTGGGCGTAACACTCAGGCCATTCAACGCGCGCTCATTCCTCTGCTGCCATTTTAGGCGGCTTTTTTTTGCCCGAAGATTTTGGAAGCCGCGTTGCCAAGTCTTTCAACTGGATCTCGGCTGTTTCGAGTGCAGTAGCTGCGCAGCGTTGCCAGACCTTTTCCAGTGGGAGTAGGTCAGATTCGATCAGCGCCTTTTGGCACCACTGATAATGGTCATGCCAAGAGCCCAATGCTGATTGCAGCTCCTTTAGTGATCTGGCTGCGTCCCTCGACAAGGGAGATAACTTGGGGAACGCTTCGGTCAGATAACGGGTTCGTTTGACCAGTATTCTCAATTCATGCCGATCAAATTGAACGTCATCTACGGCAGCATGTAATCGATCAATCTGTTTTCGCAGCGTTTTTTCAATTTGAGGCTGAATATGCTTCAACTCACCATTGACCTCAGCCAAACGAAAGTTCGACGGCCAATTATCCAGTTGAATCAATAGGTTTTTGATGGGCGAGCCGTTAACAATTTCGTCGTAGCTTGAGCCTAATCGAGACGCTCTAGATTGTGCCTGCCTCGGAAAATCTCTCTCTTCAAGCTCTTGAATCATCACCTCCAGGTCGCGGGCCGGTGTCGTCTGCCTCCCGACCTCTGCCGCAGCATTGTTCAAAGCGATAACTTCATCCATTGACCGGAATGGCTTCAACAAACTCCTGATACGCCTGACGGCTATCCTCAGATCGTGCAACGCTTCGCTATCGGTACGGGACTCCAAACGAGCGTACGCGTGATATACAGCGACCTGAAGGGTCAATATCTCGGCCACGAACTTGTCTACAAATGACATTCAGTGAGATCCCATTGAGAGGTTGTGCGATGAGGTTAGCAGAGGCCAGGAGCCCTACCAGCCCCTGCACACGGATCAAAAAGTGCTTTCCGGTTCGATTGCATCTCTTCAAAATCAACGCTCTACTCCCGAATACAATACGTCCAGGGCTCGCTGCGCTGCCTACAAGGGAGGCCGCCTACTACAACGCGTGTTCACCGCAGCCTACAATCAGGTTTCAGCTTTAAGTCAGTGGGTGATCTGGCTCTTTCGCTCCGAGCCCTGATCAATTTCAAGATCACCTGATCTCAAATGGAATCTTGACATTAACACACCCAAGGATTAGCTATGGATGCATAGCTAGACGTGGTTCGCGCTCAAATGCAAGAGGCAGAGCCGGTATTGAAGCAGCTCGATGTGGAGCTGGAGACTATCAGCTTTGATCCCTTTATCCCTTCAAGCGTCGACGCGGCCATTGAGAGGGTTACTGTAGTCATAGATACGCTTCTGGTGGGTTTTAAAGCCAATCCGATACTCGGCCCGTTGGCCAACCAATTGAAATCTCAATATCTCGACGCGATTCAACACCAGGTTGCTGCAGCTCAAGGAGGATGAAATGACGGAGCCCAGCGTTGTCGGAAGGCCAGCTTGGCTTTCGAAAATTGCCTTTAATCTGACATCGCCCGCCCGTCTTATTTCTGTCACACAACCCCCGTAGCTTTCCCTCGCCAACACGCTAGAGGGTGATTTTTATGAACGCAGAGTGCCGGGTAAAAATTCGACGTTTAGCTGCAAACGTAGACTCACGAAAGAGAATAATCGGCGCGCTCTGGAGAAGCCAAATGTTGGAGGTGCAAACGGCGGAGTACAGAATCGCGCTTTTGCAACGATATCCTGTTGGACTTATAGACGATGCTGAAATTGAAGTAGTGCTGGCAAGCTGGCCCCGTCATCGTACCAACCTGCCCCCACAAACCTATTCAGCAACAGCGACTTGATTACGTCCCTGCGCTTTTGCTCGATACAGTGCTCTATCAGCATTGTTCATCAAGCTGTGCGGGCCTTCATCCCCGCTAAGCGGGTAGCACAAAGGGCCCTTTGTTTGTACTCAATCCAAGATCACTTGGTCAGCCAGGACTCGACCGTGGCGGAGCCGTACTGCGCTTTCCACTCTTTCAGCGTCTTGTAATTGCCACCTTTGGTTTCGACGATTTCACCGGTGTGAGGGTTTTTGTAGACCTTCACCTGACGAGGCTTGCGAGCGCCAGATTTTGCCTCGACTACAGGGGCACGACGACTAGCTTGCGGATCGAGCAGATTGATCACGTCCTTCAAGCTGTAGCTGTACTCGCCCAACAACGCGCGCAGTTTGGTCTCAAATTCAATTTCTTTCTTCAGGCCGTCATCGCCTTTCAGGGCTTCGAGAGCTTGAAGTTGCTCAGCAAGGTGTTTTTCAAGCTGGCGGAATTCTGCGAGTTTGGACATGGTAAATCTCATATGTGATTTGTATGTACGAAAAAAGCGCTCGGCTAACAAATCTTTTGCGCTTGGAGCGAAAATCCATGAAGAGCCACCGAGGCATTATCAACCATTATTGCTACCAGCGAAGCCATCGCGGCCCTAGTAATGCGCCTAAGGCAGTCGGAACTAACATACCCAGCAAATACCAGGCCCCCCAAAATGGAGCCTCCATTTCAGGGCAATGCAGGCAATAGGCAATCGTAGCCATCGCACTCGCCAATAATCCACCACAGGCACCCGTCAGTGACAGTCGCGTCGGGGCCATCCCGCGTAGGGCCCAGAAAACAGCAATAAACCCAGGAATCGAGAGCAAGGTGATGTTCATCGCGCATACCCGCCAAGTCTTACCCAGAATGATCGCGACGCGCGTATCGGGAACTGCAGTCATGAGGACATAGAGGGTACCGGCCCACACCGCTGCCACCGCTGCACCGATCACGAGGCTCCCGGTGCCCGGAGTTACTCCAGGTCTTGCCAGTCGCGTCACCACGCTCAGAGCGCCGATCATCAGACTCAGCGGGAAGGCGATCTTCGCCCAGAAGATAGGGGTTGTTGCAACTGTGGCCAGGTCTGGGCGGACACCCAATATGATCGTCACCAGCAAGGTGGCAACTACAAGCCCTGCCAGCACCGCAACACTGAAGCGTTTGGCAAGCGCATGCCGGTCTACCGGGGTGATCCCGGAGGCGAGCATGCCAATAAAATCATCAGTTTTCATAGTGCACCTCTAATCTTCAGTGCCAGCGCTTTAAGCCCGCGATGGACGCCGATCTTAACGGCTGACTCCGACAATCCTGTCATTTGCGCAGTTTCTGTGACGGACAATCCCTCAAGCTTCACGTGCATGATCGGCAGACGCTGACGCTCAGGTAATTGCTCAAGTAACTTGCCCAGGTCGCGACTGGCCTGCGCCGGTTCAAGGTGAGGCTCGGCAAACAGTTCCGCCGCATCGTCGAGGGTGTCGTTGAAGACCTCATGGCGCGACCGTCCTCGGAAAAAATCTGTGAGTTTGTAGCGGGTGATGGCAAAAACCCACGCCGTCAGGGGTTGATCCGTCTGATACGTATGGCGACCGTTATGCACGGCCAGCAGCACCTCTTGCAGCAAGTCCTCGATTTCACTGGGCTGGCGTCGCAGCCGGGCGCGCAAAAAGCCGCGTACATGACCACTTAACACCGACAGGAACGAGCGATAAGCCCGCTCGTCGCCCTCAAGGCCTGCGAGGAACAGAGCCTGAAGCTGCATCTCTCGGCTGCGCAACGCGTCGTTACATGTAGTTCGTTCCATCGTCCGCCCTGGTTACACGAGGAGTAAAAATTTTTTTGTACCTATTCAACGCCAGCCCTGACGACAGGCAACGGATGATGCTTGCGCTCAAGGACGTAAGGCAACAATCAACCTTGTTTGCGGCTTATGAAAAGGTTTTGAAAAATATTTTGTGGTGGCTGTAACCGGAAAGGAGAAGCCAGCGAACTACTTATCGGATCGCAAGTACAGAGCATCCTGCACTGATACGACGACCCATCCCCATGATCCCGGAGTAACAGCCATGAACAATCTGAAACTTGCCGCCCTCGCCGTTGCCTTTTCTTCCTTCGCCGCTGGCGCCATTGCCGCAGAGACCCCAACCGCAGCCGGTTCCATGGATAAAGCAGGTGCCATGGAAAAATGTTACGGCGTTGCCATGGCTGGTCACAACGATTGCAAAGCCGGCGCCGGCACCACCTGTGCAGGCACTGCCAAAATGGACTACCAGCCTAACGCCTGGAAAAACGTTCCAGCGGGTACTTGCACCAGCATCAAGACGCCAAAAGGCACCGGCACCCTCACACCTATGTAATACCGTCACCATGGGGCACACGCCAATCATGAATAAGCCATTCCAGATCGGGGCCGGACTCGGTCTCAAACCGAACCATTATGAGGACGCCCTCGAGTGTACCGTCGAGGGTCTCTGGTTCGAAGTTCATCCGGAAAACTACATGGTTGGCGGTGGCCCCCGTTTGGCATGGCTGGAAGCCATTGGTGAGCGACACCCACTGTCGTTGCATGGTGTATCGCTATCACTGGCCGCCGATTGCCCGCCGGACGAAGAGCATTTGAAACGTCTGAAAATGCTCGCGGATCGCGTTCAACCGGCCTTAATCTCCGAGCATCTGGCGTGGTCAACCTGGCGCGGAAAGTACCATCCTGACCTACTGCCCTTTCCCCGTACCGGAGAAGCCTTGCAGCGCATCGCAGGCAATATTCAACGCACACAAGATATCCTCGGACGTCGCATTGCGATCGAAAATCCGACCCACTATTTGCACTTCGATGGACATGACTACAGCGAGCTCGACTTTCTCACCGAGCTGAGTCGGCGAACGGGCTGCGGTTTGCTGCTGGATGTGAATAACGTGCACATCAGCGCCCATAACCTGGGGTTCGATGCGGCTACCTATCTGGATGCGTTTCCGGCGAAAGCGATCATGGAGATTCATCTAGCAGGATTCGCCGAAGATCCTGGCAACTCCACGTTACTGATTGATACCCACGATGCCCCTATCGCCGAGGACGTCTGGTCTTTGTATCGACGTCTGATCGAGAGGATCGGCCTGCGCCCTACACTGATTGAACGTGATGATCATATCCCTGACTTCGACGTTTTACTGGCCGAACGCAACCGGGCACAGACCGTGTTGAACCTTGGGCAAAACCAGCGATTGCAGGTGGCGATATGAAACCATCCCTTGCGAGTTTTCAGGATGCATTCGTGGATGCGTTGTATGGCAGCGAATCATCCCTCATGGACTCACTTACCACTCAACCCGGTTTTACGGTGTATCGCAATACAGTACTCAAGGGTTCGACTGATGCGCTGCTCGCCAACTTTCCAACTGTTGAGCGCCTGGTGGGCACTGACTGGCTCAGAAGTGCGGTCGCGATATACGCACGCCTTTCGCCGCCAACGGATGCCCGGTTGCTGCACTACGGCACCGACTTCCCCCGCTTTCTCGACGAATTTGAGCCTGCGCGAGAAATGCCTTACTTAGGCGGTGTCGCCCGGCTGGATTTGCTCTGGACACACGTTCATTGCGCCATTGATGAACCGGGTCTGGAGCTGAGCGACTTGTCGCAGTTTACCGAGACAGAACTTGGCAATTTGTGGCTGAAACCAAGGGCCGCAGCCGGTTGGCTCTGGTTACCTGACTGCCCGGCCTACACGATATGGCGTGTCAATCGCGAACAACTGGAAATGCCAGAGGAACTCGAATGGCAAGGCGAAGGCGCGCTGCTGACACGTAAAGCCGGTCGCGTGCATTGGCAACCCGCCAGTGCTGCTGATTGTGCCTTTCTCGACGTCTGTACAGCGCACCTGCCCCTCGATCTCGCGGCAGATAAAGCCATTGAAGCCGAACCAGACCTGAATCTGGAGAATCTCATTATCCGCCTGGTGAGTGCCGATGCATTCGTTTCTATGGACTTGGGTCTTTCCTCCTGAAAAACCGGTTACTGACATCATTAAAGGAGCACGACATGGACACTCTCCAAACCCGCTCACCCGCCGCTGACCACTCCCTGCGCGGACTCTGGAATCTCGTCGCGAACCGGCTGAGCACACTCATCGGCGATTCGTTTTTGGTTCTGGTGGCGCGCATTGCTATTGCCGCCATTTTCTTCATGTCCGGACGCACCAAAGTCTCGGACTTTATGACAATCACTCCGAGCACATACGAGCTTTTCCGTACGGAGTACGCATTGCCGTTGATCTCTCCAGAACTGGCGGCGCACCTCTCGACGTACAGCGAGCATCTGTTTCCTGTGCTTCTGGTGCTGGGTCTGTTTACCCGTCTATCAGCATTGGCATTGCTGGGCATGACCTTTGTAATCGAAGTGTTTGTGTACCCCGATGCCTGGCCAACTCACCTCTCTTGGGCAGGCCTACTGCTGCTCATAGTTGCGCGCGGGGCTGGATCACTTTCACTTGATCGGCGGCTGGGCATCCGATGAAACCTTCACCATTGAGCATGGTTGCAGAAAGCAACCTTGTTCATGGTTTTCGGCAACCCGTGTACCGCTAAACGCTTCGTTCTCCGTGCTCCGCAAATCACGCCAGTGCAACGCCCGCCTTCCGTAGGGCTGCAACTTCCAGGTAATTCACATGCAAAGTAATGCCGTCCGATTTTCCTGTGTAGGCTGCGGAATTTGCTGCAAAGGCAGACTGATACCGTTGACGTTAGCTGAGGCACAACAGTGGCTGACTCGGGGGGATGAAGTCGCAGTGATTGTCGAAGCCTTCGATGAATCGAACTGGCCTCGTTCATCAGAGGAATTCGCCCACGCCAAAGGTCGGTCGGTAAGCGTTCGTTGTGGCGATGCACGGATAAACGTCATCGCCGTATTTGCTGGCAAAGCCCTCGAGCAATGTCCCAACCTCAGAGCGGATAATCTGTGCGGTATCTACGACGAGCGCCCGTTGGTTTGTCGAATTTATCCAATGGAAATCAACCCATTTATCCCGTTACGCCAAGACAACAAGGTGTGCCCGCCAGAAGCGTGGGAGAGCAACGATATTCTATGTACCGATGGACGAGCCAATCCAGCGCTAGAAGCGCTCATCCATCAGTCTCGACTGGCAGACAACTCCGACGCCACAAGCAAAGTCGCCATTTGTGCGCATCTGGGATTAAATGTGGCGAGCTGGAAAGACAATGCGCTGGCCGTTTATTTTCCGCCTCGGACAAATTTGCTAGAGGCGATAGACAGCGCCATAGGTAACTCAGAGGATCATCCAGATTATGAGTGGCTAGTACGGGTCGATGATCCATCACTCAATGAACGATTGGCCATGGCGAATCTAGCAATGGCTGCCAAAGATTCCACCGATTACATCTTCCATACTTTATGAACTGCCTTCACAGACTGACCATAAATGTATGATGGATTGATCTTCACCAACGATCGCTTATCGAACCGTGCTCGCGTCCTGATTGAATAGCAGCTTGCGTGTTTCCTCGTCGACGACCGGAGCGGTGTTGATTCGTTCCGCCATCGCATATGCACGCTTTGTCGCAGGTCGATCACCTACTCGCTCAAACCAGCGAGCCAAATGAGGGAAGTCGGCAAGCTCTTGCTGCTGCCGGACGTGGGGCACAATCCATGGATAACTGGCCATGTCGGCAATGCTGTAGTCGCCAGCGATGTAGTCACGGCCATCCGCCAAGTGTTTATTCAACACGCCATACAATCGAGCGGTTTCCTTGACGTAGCGCTCCTGCGCATAGGGAATTGGCACCGGAGCGTATTGTACGAAGTGATGATTCTGCCCCGCCATCGGCCCCAACCCACCCATTTGCCAGAACAACCACTGCAAGGTTTCGTTGCGCCCTCGTAGATCGCCAGGAATGAACTGATGAGTTTTATCTGCCAGGTACAACAAAATGGCGCCCGACTCGAAGACTGACAACGGCTGACCACCGTCCAGTGGCACATGATCGACAATGGCTGGAATACGATTATTGGGAGCAATTTTTAAAAATGAAGGCGTGAATTGCTCCCCTTTCCCAATGTTCACCGGCACGATGCGATAAGGCAGGCCCGACTCTTCAAGGAACATGGAAATTTTGTGCCCGTTAGGGGTAGTCCAGTAATGCAGGTCGATCATGATCTTGCACCTCTACTGAATAATCTGAGGGAACATCGCTTTACGGGCGTCAGCATCCATTTCGGTCTTGTAACTGTGCTGGGTCTTCAGTGCTTCAGCTCGCTGGGCTGCCGGTCGCGCATTGATTTCATCAAGGAGCCGTTTGACGTTTGGAAGTTTCCCCCAAACTTCGTCACCCAGGATGAAAGGTACTGCTCGCGCCCAGCCCCACACCGCCATATCCACCAGCGTGTACTCATTTCCTAACATGTAAGGCATGTTTGCCAGGCGGTCGTTGATGATCGTCCAGTGACGCCAGGCTTCGAAGGTGTAACGGGTAACGGCGTAATCTTTGGGGTCGGGGGCGAAGTGTTTGAAATGCACTGCCTGACCAGAGTACGGGCCGATGCCAGTCGCGACGAACATGAGCCAAGAATACATTTCTCCACGGGCTTTCAGATTGTCAGCAGGTAGGAATTTTCCGCTCTTTTCCGCCAGGTAAAGCAGTATGGCGTTGCTGTCGAACACTACGGTGTCGCCGTCAACCAAAGCCGGTGTCTTGGCGTTTGGGTTGATCTTGAGAAACGCCGGATCGTGCTGCTCTCCTTTGCGGGTATCGACAGGGATGAGTTCGTACGCAAGACCTGCTTCCTCGAGGAAAAGCGCAACTTTTGCGGGGTTGGGTGACGGGTGATAGTAGAACTTGATCATGTTGACTCCGTGTAGTGGCGGTCAGTGAATGTCGCAAAGTGCCAGGGGCGGAAGCCCAAGACTTTTGAGTGCAATACCAATAGCGTCTGTGACACACGCAGGATCAGGATTAATTCGCGCCAACACTCGAACGCCTAGCAATACGCTAAGGAGGAGATTGGCGCCCTCCGTTGCATCGACTTCTCCAGCAACGTCGCGTTGCGTGGTGAAGGCAACCAGCCGGCCTTCAAAAAAACTTCGAATTGTCTGGAGCTCATCTACCACTGCCTGACGCAAGTCTGCGTCATCTGCTCTCGCCTCGATGGCCGAATTCACCAGCAGGCATCCGCGATGAAGGGGATCGTTCAGCGTGCGATCTACCAGTTCTGCAAAAAACCTGGTAATGGCCATTCCAGAATGAGGCAAGCCTTCAAGACGCTGAATTCGCTCACGCACGCTGCATTCCAGATAGTGATCAAGGGAACGACGATAAAGACTGCGTTTATCGCCAAAGGCGTTGTACAGGCTTGGCTGGTTTAGGCCTGTTGCCTTGACCAGATCTCGGGTGGAAGTGCCCTCATATCCATGCGTCCAGAATGCTTCGACTGCGGCGCTTAGAACCATTGACTCATCGAATGTACGAGGGCGGGCCATTGACTGAATAATCTCTGCAGGTTTGTAACAGACCATAACACGTGTTTTGTATCGATCGACACAAAACGAATTTTCGATTCCGTATTTTTCGGGTTTGCGCTGTAACCAAGGGGTTGAGCCCTACCCCGCAAGCATCAGGGCTTCCGTTGCGAGGCTACTGGTTGACGGATTCGGGTTTCAATCTAGTAACTCAAGGAAGGCTCGCTCCAAAAGCGAGACCAGATGGAGTTCAAATAGGTTGCAACCACTACAAGCAGGATAAGTGTGATTGGTAGCTTGAAGCACCATCGGCCAGCGATATCGGGAATAAGAGAGGTAACACCGACAGGCCCCGAAGCCATCCTATAGATACTCGAACACGATTTTGCCGCGCTTCCAGAGCTATAACGTTTTGCGTCCACTCAAAATACGCGGACACCATCGCCTTAATGCGGGGGTTCGGAAGGTGTGTTCCCGGAACGCTTACTGAAATGAGCGCTCATGCAACTCATGACGACTCACTTCTATAACGCGATGGAAAGGCCGCCCAACAAAAAGGGCCCTCGAAGGGCCCTCTCTTGTACTCAAACCAAACTCACTTGGTCAGCCAGGACTCAACGGTCGCGGAGCCGTGCTCAGCTTTCCATTCCTTAAGCGTTTTGTGGTTGCCGCCTTTGGTTTCGACGACTTCGCCGGTATGAGGGTTTTTGTAGATCTTCACTTGGCGTGGCTTACGCGTGCCGCCTTTGGACTCGGCTACTGGAGCACGACGACGAGCCTGAGGATCCAGCAAGTTGATCACGTTCGACAGGCTGTAACCGTATTCAGCGAGCAAAGCGCGCAGCTTCGTTTCAAATTCGATTTCTTTCTTGAGGCCAGCATCACCTTTGAGAGCTTCGAGCGCTTGAAGTTGTTCGGCGAGGTGTTTTTCGAGCTGGCGAAATTCTGCGAGTTTGGACATGGGAAGTCTCTCCGTGATTGTTGACCTAACGTTACACCAAAAACTCCGATGCGCATGAAGATGGGACGAGAAAGTTTTGAAGAATCGAAAATAAGGAGTTGGGTTGCGATAGTGTAGCGCTGAATAGTTTTTGGAACGGATCTGCGGGCCAAGGTGTCGTTTATATTAGGTACCTTAACTCACTGGTGTCGAAATCTAATTCAGATATTGGAGGTAAAATCATGAACAATATTATCTACATCGTCGGAGCAGTTGTGATCGCACTCGTTATTCTGTCGTTTGTCGGCATTGTATAGACTTAGCTGCTGAGTACCTCAGTGGCTCATTATCTGAGCTACCTGGGAATCCCCTTGGTGGCGCGGTTGCCCACCGCTGTTGGAATTTACCAGGCGTCCCTGACATTTACGAAACAACTGCTGAGGCTCCTTATTTGTGGTCAACGGCCAGCAGTGGCGATGCACCAACCCATCACTGAGTGAGGATGCGCGGCAGCGATTGGTCTACGACCTGCTGACAGCTCGTCGTGCAGTAAATCAGCGAAGGTTGCTAGTATTTGGTTCTCAACACCTGGGCGCACCATGATCACCTCGCCCGCTTGGCAAATGAATATCCATCGCCCCTCCCTTTGTGTTGCCTGAGCTCATCCGAATGACAATCCCTCGTTCCCCCCATTTACGCCTTCAGGATATTTGCGAGATCGGACAACGTAAGGAAGCATACAAATTGCGTGCCAACACCCTCCGAAAACCATCGTCTTATACTTTTGGCTAAAAAACACATATTTACCGCGCTGCAAAAAATAATCAGCAATAGACTGCTACACTCCGATTCTCCAGTGGAAAGTTAAGTAAGGCACTCAGAGTGATTTCACTATTCACTCCAACGTTCAGGATTAACTAAATAATATAAATAACATCCTACTTTTTGGAGTGCGACGTGACCATTTTCCCGAGCTCATTGACTTCGCCCAGTGGTTGCCAAGGATGCAAAAGCTCCTTAGAACTGGATTTAGATTTCACCTTCGCTTATCAGCCGATCGTGGACGTACGTGATCAGTCAATTTTTGCACATGAAGCATTAGTTCGGGGCCTCAACGGTGAAGGCGCGCTGTCTGTGCTAGAGAAAGTCAACGATCAGAATCGCTATCAATTCGATCAATTGTGCCGCGTTCGGGCTATTTCCACTGCAGCGCAGCTCGGCATGACCCAACATCTATCGATTAACTTTCTACCCAAAGCTGTGTACCGTCCAGAACTGTGCATTCGAAGCACACTCGAAGCTGCACGAATTAATAATTTCCCGCTCGACCGGCTGATTTTCGAGACGGTTGAAAGCGAATATGTTGATAACAATCACCACCTAACCAATATATTATCAAAATACCGGGAGTTTGGATTCAAAACGGCAATTGATGACTTTGGCGCGGGTTATTCAGGGTTGAACCTATTAGCAGATTTTCAGCCGGATTTGATTAAGCTGGATCTTGCGTTAGTGCGCAATATTCATCTTGATTCCGCTCGCCAGGCTATCGTGCGTGGCATTGTTATAATGTGCGCCGATCTAGATGTTAAAATCATTGCTGAAGGTATAGAAAATTCGGAAGAGCGAGATTTTCTTACCGACTGCGGAATTTTTCTAATGCAAGGTTTTTGGTTCGCCAAACCTGCATTCCAAGCAATGGCTCCCATCGATCCAAGCGCTTGGATATAAGTACAAACCCTACAGAATCTTATCGCCCATATTTAATTTTTGACTAAGAGAACAGCCGCGACATCACCGCCATTATTCACTTGGCCGATCAAACTTAGAATAACAATTTGCAATTAGTTCTTGTCATATATTGGTTGCAGAAAGGGTGGGCACCCTGCATCAAAAGTTGACTGAAGATAGTCCGGCAGAAAGTGCTCAAATTGATATCGAACCTAGCGAGAGAATAGAAAATGAATCTTACGTTCGAAGAAGCATCTATACAATCATTATTGGACGCGCCTGATCAACTGGATACTCTAAACTTCGGCATAATTGGTTTTGACGACGCTTCAGAAGTGACGACTTACAATGCTTTTGAAGCTACAAGTGCGGGCTTGCGGCAGGCACGTGTTTTAGGTAAGAATTTATTTTTGGAAATTGCGCCTTGCCTGAATAACGCCATGGTCGCTCAAAGGTTTGAGAAGGAACCTGAGTTAGACGTGATCATTTCTTACGTTCTGGCGCTTAGAATGCGGCCAATCCCCGTCAGATTAAGACTCCTTAAAAAAATCAATAATAACACCCGCTTCCTACTGGTTGAATGGGCATAAAAATGAGTGGCATCGAGCAGGATAATGACTCAATCGAGTCAGAGTACGAAGCGTTACTTTCATTCATGTATCTATCACCCGTAGGACTGGTAAGAACCAACCCCAGCGGAAAAATTGATATGCTTAATCCTATGGCAACACAATTGTTGATGCCATTGGTTAAGACTATTGGCCTTGAGAATCTGTTTGAAACACTTGCTTCCGTTGCGCCTGAATTACGTAACCTGGTTACAAGTTTTAAAGAGTCATGCGGATCAATATGTGTAAACCATAGAATCCACGTGACGTCCGCAGCCGACGGAGGTGTTGTACTGGCATGTACTATTGTGAAGGTCAACGACGATGTTTTGATAACAGTTCTGACTGATATCTCTTGCCAAGTTGCGACTGAAAGGAGGCTAAGGCAGACCGACTCATGGCTTGACGCAATCTATACTGTTGTTAACGATTTCGCAGTCCTCGGTTTGACTAAGCAGGGAGAGATTAATAGCTGGAGTCCCTCAGCAGAGCGTTTGACGGGATACTCGGAATCTGAGGCTATAGGTGAGACGTTGCGCCACTTCTGTAATCTTTCCGCCATGGATGTGCACGTTTTAGGTGAACATTTGGCATTCGCACGTGAGGAAGGTTGGCATTCACGAGACTATTATTGCCAACACAAATCGGGGCACAATTTTTTTGCTCAGGCAATGATCGCCGTTTTGCGTGAAGAGGATGATGAGTTCTCTGGATATACTGTGGTGTTTCGAGATATTACCGAGCGCAAGGTGTCGAGCGAGAATCTGGCTGACTTGCTAACTAAAGACCACCTCACAGGTGCAATTAACCGCGCTCATTTTTTCAACCTTGCAGAGAAAGCGTTTGCTCGAGCAAATCGATACAGACAGTCAATATCGATACTCATGTTAGATGCTGACCACTTCAAGCTAGTGAATGATAGCTGGGGGCATCCTATCGGCGATGAAGTTCTCAAGTCTATTGTTAAAGTTGCCGAAGGAATTCTCCGACCCGCAGATACTATAGCCAGATTTGGCGGAGAAGAGTTTGTAGTTATGCTGCCAAATACCAATAGCCTTGAGTCATCTATTATTGCAGAACGGCTCAGGAGTGCCATTGAAGCATCTAGCGTAGATGTTAAGGGGCTGGAAATAAAAATTACAGTTAGTATTGGCTATACTTCGATGAATGAATCGCGATCCACCCTGAAGCAATTATTGAGCTCCGCAGATAGCGCGCTCTACCTGGCAAAGGCCAAGGGTAGAAACTGCATAGTTGATATTGATTCAGCTCCCTAAATACGAGTATCTGACTTTAGTAGGATTCAGGAATGTATTAGCGAGCCGAAATTCTGGAGTTAAATTCAACTGGTCTCTGGATGAGGTACAAAATCTTGGTGGAGTTTCAGAGATGAATCAAATGACTCCTTGCGTCGCTAACTTGTAGTCAACAGGCCACTGTGGCGTTGCAGCAAACCATTACTGCGTGAGGGTGCACGAATGTGATTGCTCAACGACCTGATGGCATCGTCGCGCGGTAAAGGCATCAAAAGCCTCTGGGGACTCTGACCAGTTGTCTGCAGCAAGGGCAAAGATTCAGAAGACCACGGTGAAGCTAGGAGAACGCGGGCCTGTTTGGTGGGACGGTGGCAGCCCTGATTTCTATAGATACCAGGCTGCCAATAGACCGTATGCAGAGTGGTATATGTCCCTGAACACGGGCCCTCTTCTGGACGCGTCCGTGGCAGAGGAGAAGTGAAACGATTCCTCTTAGCTCATCTCTGAGCGCTTCTTATCCTTTAAAGAAGACGGCGATCTTGTTTCAGACTGGATCGCGAAGGTAAGCGACATAAAAGTCGGCGGTGTAAGCCTCTCGGACACCAGGCTTACCTTCATCCGTCCCGCCGCTAGCAATGCCTGCAGCATGCACTTCATCTACCTTCGCTCTGGATTCGGCCCGCAGCGCCGGCATCATCCCATTCCCCACCGTAGCGCGTTCGCCATTGAAGGGCCGAGCAATATGAATGCTTCCAGGCCCATTGGATTTGTCCACTGTCTCGGGAAGCGAGAAACAGTATTGTCCCTCGGATCGATCTTTCTCATAGCCAAGTGGCGATAGAACAGCATCGTAAAAACGTGCAGATGCCTCTACATCGTTGGCGCCTATGAACAGATAGCTGAGCATGGATTCCTCCCCCATAGGTCACTAATGAATCAATGGGAATCTCATTTCCCCAGCACCACTGTGACATCGAGAAGAGCGCCAAATCCAATTTTTATGCACCGAGGCAGAGAAAATTATGGCGCAGCAATAATTATTACTGAGCCATAATTTCCAATAATTCAGATTTAAATCTTCAACATGATGCCGTGACAAAGAAATGAACCTGTCACCTTGAGTAGACAATCCACAGCTGATCAACCCGCGTCGTAAAGCTCTGACTCATCATCTCCCGACGCATCCCCCAATCAGGATTGGTTGGCACACTCGCCAAGCGCAGTGTTCCCCTACCCCACCGTTCATTGATGGAATCCAGCACGCCCATGACTTTCTCTGTAGCGACCGGCTGTGAAATCGAAAAAAGGTCATCGGTGTACTCCCCTTTCTGGCAAAGGTTGAGCAGGAGCACCTCTGCTTTGCTGTACTTGAACCCTGGCCGGAACACTCGATCAACAGCCTCCACCGCCGCCTTCGTCATCAAGCGAACGTCGTCCGTTGGGTACGGCAATTCCACCAACACACCATTGGCGTACTTCGCTTCCTCGGGATTGAACATGCCGGTGCGAATGCTGACCCTGATCTTCTTGCATAGGGACTGCTGAGCCCGGAGCTTCTCCGTGGCTCGCATCATGTATGTGGCGACCGCCTCTTTGATCGGCGCAATTTCGGTAAGGCGCTTACCAAACATGCGAGAACAGCAGATCTCCTGTTTCGGCGGATCTGGCTCGTCGAGCTCCAGGCACGGCGTACCGGCCAACTCACGGGCCGTCTTCTCGATTACCACGCTGAATTTTTTACGAAGCATCCAAGCATCAGCCTTGGAGAGATCCCAGGCGGACTTGATGCCCATGCCTTCTAGGTGAAGAGTCATCTTGCGTCCGACACCCCATACATCTGACACCGAGCATTTCTTCAGTACCCAATCCCGCTTGACCTGATCACGAAGATCGACGACACCTCCGCTCTGAGCCTGCCATTTCTTTGCCGCGTGATTGGCCAGCTTACTGAGGGTTTTCGTGCCGGCGATACCCACTCCGACTGGAATACCGGTGCTTCGATAAACTTGGGCGCGGATACGTCTTCCCAACGCCTCGAGATCTCCTGGTACACCGGTTAAATCCGCGAAGGCTTCATCGATGCTATAGACCTCAACGGCAGGCACCATAGACTCGATGACGCTCATCACGCGCTCACTCATGTCGCCGTAAAGCGCATAGTTCGACGAGAACGCGACAATGCCGTGTTGCTTAAGTTTGTGCTTGATCTGGAAATACGGCTCGCCCATTTTCACAAACGGTTTGCTGTCCGCGCTGCGGGCGATCACGCAGCCATCGTTATTCGACAAAACTACGATCGGCGTCTTCGCCAGATCTGGGCGAAAGACTCGCTCACAACTCGCGTAGAAGCTGTTGCAGTCGATAAGCGCGAAGACAGGATCAGGCTTTCGGATCATGAGCACGTACGCTGAATGTCACCACACCCCAGATAATCAACTCATCGCCTTCGAGGATGTATCGCGGTGGGTAACCTACGTTTTCGGACATCAAGATGATGTTGGGCCCACGCTTACAAAGGCGCTTGCAGACCGGCTCGCAATTCACCGCCGCAATCACGATGTGCCCATGCTCAGCGGTGATCGAGCGATCAACCACAGCCATATCACCATCGAATATTCCAGCACCTTCCATGCTGCTTCCCTCGATGCGCACCAGGTAGATATGCGGTGCTCGAATGTCCAGAAGCTCGTCGATGGAGATGTGTTGCTCAAGGTGATCCGCAGCCGGCGATGGGAACCCCGCAGGGACTTTGAAGGAGTAGAAGGGAAGCTGAACTCCCCCCTCTGCAATTGGGCCGAGGATGGTAACGCTCATGAAGGTTGCCTTAACCTAAACTGTATATGCATACAGTTAACGTCGAAGCGCGCTTGCGGTCAATCTTGGGCGAGGAAAATTGCGACCGATGGGTTTTCTTGGAAGACGTTTGGAGGTTGGTCAGGAGTCATGAAGGCTGAAACCTGACCGAATTTCGATGTGCCGTCCGAGGTTGCGAACTGCATTCCACTGCTGACCGGTTTGCATGCAACTCACCAATCGCATTGGTTTGTCCCTAAACCAAATTGGGCAAGGAACAAGGCATGCGACAGGCAGAAGTCGGCCAAGAGCAGCCATTCAGCGCACCAAACAACGGACGAATGATGCATTTACTGATTCACCATGGGGTGACGGAAATGGGCTACCTTGGTGACCCAGTTACTCACAGCTCAGGGAGAGCGACATGTCTGTAGAAATCCAGCTTTCGGAAAATGCGACTGAAGCAGAGCGGTTAGGAATTTTGACTCCGTTACTGGCCCATAATCTGGCTAACGGTGGGAACGACGCCCATGAAACATTTGCCCTGTTGCTACGAGACCCTGACAGTAACGAAGTTATAGGCGGGCTGTACGGCAAGGTCTCATATCGATGGCTGCTCATTGATCTTGTCAGCGTTCCCGAGTCGATACGTGGCCAAGGTATCGGAGAACGGCTAATGCGCATGGCCGAAGATATCGCTCAGAAAAAGAACTGCACGGGTATCTGGCTGGAGACCTTCAGCTTTCAGGCCCCCGGCTTTTATCAAAAACTTGGCTACTCCGAATTCGGACGCCTGGCAGACTATCCACCGGGACATACCCGGCTCTACTACCAGAAGTCGTTGTGCTGACAGCGTTTTGATCTTGGCCCGATAGCTGCCTCGTAGGAGACCACATTCGGCCAGAAGTTGCCTTTCACCTGTCCACAGAAAGACGCTCAACGTATCCCGCCGAAAGACAACATTGAAAAGGAGTTCGAATGAAAACTGATTGGCAACAAATTCGAGAAATGATGAGCACTGTCATCGATAGCTGTGAGCAGATCGAAACGGCAGGATTCAATGAAGAACATCGCTCCGCGACCTTGGAAATCAAAGGCGTCCATTACTCCCTTCAGGAGTTTTTAATCAGTGCCTGGACGCTCCCGGAAAACATTCGCTATCAGATCATTCGTGAGCGTCATGAGGCTGGAAATGACCTTCCCTACGTTCCCGAAGCAGCACGCATGCTTGTCTCAATGGCGCAGGCTTGTGCGGAATTGGTCGGAGCAGCGGACACGGCACCAGCTCAAAAAGCTATTGCAGGAATGAATCATTGGTACAAGGCCTACGCTGTACCGCATATGACCACAGCCATCAGGCTAGCAAAAAAAGAATCTGACGCTTAGATTCACCGGCAATCACCGGCGGAGACGGATTTGTAATCTCTGGTATGAACGTCTCCTATGGGTTGATTTCAGCCAGTCGCGATAGGCAGAAATCGGCCAAAGGCGGACACGTCGGCCTGGTTTGCGTCAGAAAATAATTCGAGATTATTAGAATGCCGGTTGAGTGCAAAAGGTGCGGTCAAGGTTCAGTCCAAGCTATGCGTATCCGTTCTACGAATATCTTGCTGTGGGTCTGCGAAGAGTGTGAAGCGACATGGAAAAGCCAAGAGGAAGTCAACGTCGGTAAGTTTGAAGACTACGGAACGCTAATGAGGGGAATCGGGCGCAGCATTTTGTGGTCGGAGCTAGTGCCCCAGTAAAAAGCGCGCAACATTCGCTTTACACTTTCTGCGAACCGTCCGCTTGGGGTCGATCTCTGCCGGTCGCTCATCTAGATTCAGCGTCAAACTCGATGCAAAAAGCTGATCAGAATGGATTTAATCTGGCTTGCGATCCTGTGCAATTTCCCGGCAGAAAGGCAATCGCTTCTTCGCGCAAGCGGCTTGCCGTACCGGGGGAATAATCCAATCAGGTAGGTGGTTCATCAATGCCCCAGGTAGTGACAGGCGATTGAGTGTGCGCATGATAGCCTCGGCTCAGACATCACTGTTCTGAGAACCAACCTTGAGCACAGCTAGCCTACCCAACGATTTCCACGCACTGATCAACGCACCAAAATTTTCGGACGACGCGGTTGGACAGCGTCAAATGAAGCGGTGGCAATTGTTCGCTGGCGACATCTACAAAAGCACCTCCATCGAGGCATTGCTCGAAGCAAGGGGCAAAGCTGAGGGCTACATTCACGGCCTGGTGGACGCTGGGCACCTGTCGACGAGAGACACTGACCGAGACTATTTGATCATGTGCATCGTGCAAAGACGGCGCGAGTTTTAGCGGCAACTGACTCACGGAGCGGCCGGAACAACAGGCAGCTCCCGCACCTCGCTGACGCGCACTTATCAAGGACGACTTTCGATACCCTGTCCTGCAACCTGCAATCGCCTCTTCGCGCTAGCGTCTAGCCTTTTCATATTTCAGTGTTTGGCAGGTCTGACCGCACCCAAAGGCCGGGGGTTTTCAACAATATCAATCGCCATCGTCAGCTCAAGCTGCATATGCGCAAAAACTGTATCGAGGTTCGGATGGCCTACCGAATCGCGCAAGGCATTCACCAACTGCAGTAGCTCTCGACCGTGTGCGACCGGCGTTTGGATATCGCAGTACACAGTGCCGTCATCATGGGCCACCTTCAATCTCCGCATTAGCCTTACTGGAGTACATTTGGCGGAATTTGGGAACTCTCTGTGACAGATTTAAGAAAGGATCTGAAGCTAGCCCGCCCTTCCCCTTTCATGAATGAAGCGACCAAATAACGAGAGTTCATGGTAGTCAACACCCAGAACCTCCCCTCCTTTTTTGCATTACGAATGCTAGATGTGCGCATCAAATGTCCGTCAGCGAAACGGCCATGACGATCCACCCTTGTATGGCCAAAAACGACTCCAACCGCCACGCCATTTGATACAAATACATCGCTCAAGGACGCAGTAATGGGCGCGTCATAGATGTGTTCACTTGCACGAACGATTCGGCTCAGCTGGAAATCCGTGAGACGCTTTGAGTGAAGCTCGACTTCGTGTATGTCGCTCATTAAATTTCTCCGATTCGGTAGTCGCCCGGCGATGGATTAAAAACGTCAGTAAATTTTCCTGACGTTAGTTAACGACTCTGGCTTAAAAGACCGATCGTGGGTGTCGGTGTAGACCTCGCCACTCTCAAGCTCAAGCAGACATATGACGATGCCATTTCGGTCGTAGCCAATAGAAACCCCCTTTAAAATTTCCATTCGCCAACTTTCGCCGCCGTTCATCCAAGAGGGTGTCAACGCTTGAATTTCTGTAATGACAAAGTCTTCGTTCTGCAACTCAAGAATTTCGAGCAGCCGTGTCTCATCATTCAACATCTCAATCATGCTCACGAATCGACCGTCGAGCTTCTTTTTCACGCATACGTGATACCAGTGAATATTCAACGCCCGCGAAATGCCATGCCAGTGCGCGAGACCTTCCCCGAACATGCCCGGTACACCTTCAATATCTTCGATTTTGGTTCTGAACATTTTTCTCTCAATCTGGAATCGTTGCTTGGGCACCGCGTCATCTAAAAGAAAGAAAAGATTGTCTCGAGGCTTGCTGTTTTTTCGTGACCGGGCCCCTTCAACACATAAATCGTGTTCCAGGTTTCAAAAAGGAAGCCGTCTTGAAATGAAATCGCCATCGTGGAACGTACCCAGTCGCCAACATCAAAGCGGCGCTGGCTGTCGAAGCGCACATTGTGAGCAAACAAAACCAGCGGTAACTTTCCTGCTGCGTCGATTTTTTGGAGCTCGTCGTCAGTGACGTCAACCTTGAAGATTGTCCAATCCTCAACGAGGCAGTAAGGCTTTCGGGGGAAGAGAGCCTTAACCAGTTCTATGAGAATCTCGTCGTCATCAATCGATCCTTGGCGAGGACTGCCAGGCCCGCCGAGTAACCCTTCAGCACCTTCGTTTGTCTCTGTGCTCAATCTCGTAATCTCCGTCAATACAACTGGTGTGTTCATTGAGCGATCACCATCCGGAGGAAGTCTCGAACTGGGCACCCACCGATTTTAATGCTCCTTGAGGAAGCTTTGGTGGCGTCCTGCTACCTTCGAATCGAGGCATCTG
Source organism: Pseudomonas sp. PMCC200344 (assembly GCF_030053095.1). NCBI lineage: Bacteria > Pseudomonadati > Pseudomonadota > Gammaproteobacteria > Pseudomonadales > Pseudomonadaceae > Pseudomonas > Pseudomonas sp. PMCC200344. The sequence continues at coordinate 4,248,887 of NZ_CP125618.1, forward strand.
GCCCACAGGAGCACCCGACATAACGGATAATACACTATATTGACGTTTATTCGTAAACCTCAGTTATGGCTATATCCTGGCTTTTGGGAAAGTCATGGAACTGAGAACCGCATTTGCTGGCGTACTTCGGGCGCTCCGTCTCGTCCGGCGCGCTAGGTACGCTGACGTCTCGGATGCCACCCACCGACGTAAAGTCAGTGCTCTCGAGAATGCGCAGACCAGCATCACAGTCGAGCAATTTGACGAGCTGGCGCAATCTCTTGGTCTCGATCCCATAGCGATGCTTACCCTCTGCATTGCCCTCCGCCAAGGTGAGCAACCGCTGACGGTAATTGGTCGTGCATTGACCGACGTGGCGGCCTTCGAAGCTGAGGGTGGCATGAAGGTGCTCGGTGATCAGTTCGACGCTAACGGTAACCTCATAAAACGAGGACGCGGAAAGCCGCTTAACGCAGATAATGAGAGAGCGGTATTGGCACTCAAGGCAGAAGGTGCGACGCAGCAGCAGGCGGCGGCGCAGTTGGGGCTGGCATTGACGTCCGTGAGGGAGTATTGGAGGAAGTCATAAGACTTGAGTGATGAGCCGTAAAGCGTGCCTTCGGGACTTAAGATCTTCTGGACTTATCAATGACATTCTCTTGCCTCCGTAGATAACCAATGGATAGCTAGCAAATGTCATCGATCGCAATACGCACAGCGTGAGTGCTAGAGGTGCACCCGCAGATACTAGGCAATAGGCAGATTAATAGAAACGAACATCGATTCTAAAGACACTGAACTATGCTTCTTTCCGTGGAATCGCCCTCGCCGACTTTGTTGCCAAAAATGCTGCAGTTAATAACTGCTCTGCTAACCATTCGGCTTCACTGGTAGTAAACATCCAACGAACCCAGCCAAAACTCAAATAAATGTACTGTGCTTCTAGGCCGATTTGCAGATCGTAATAGGGCTCCTCACCGTCTTCAAATTCAACCATAGGCTCAGGATCCAATAGAGTTCCGACCATGAGGAACTCTCTTCCTCTTTTAAAAACCTGGAGAAAGTCAGATTGTTCTGTTGATCTAAACGGCTCATTGCGCTGTATTAGAGCGCTCCAAAACTCTAGATTTGTTTTATGTTTTGAATTTCCCGACTCATTTTCATCATGGCCATTCGAGTTGATGATTGCCGAGATTAAACCCAACCCCACGTTATAGGCCTGAATAGATGTGAAGCTGGCATTAAAATCGTGGAGTCGTAACCGCACGATCCGTGACGCTGTAAGTTTGACAGTCGTACGAAAATCCTCATCCGTTCCTGGGAACATGAAAGTTTCAGATGACTTGAAGTTGAGGCTGGATTCCAAACGCTTTTTGCCGCTCATAGGATTCTCGAAAGTTGGCTCATGCACTACTAAACGGAACAGTTTCGAAAAATCTTTAGCGGATTTCAGAATTTTTTTTGAGTAGGTCAGTCAGAGGAAAAAGCAGAACCTGACCAACCATTCCCTTGAAGCACCGAGGGTGGTTGCCTCGTGGGAAAAGTGGCGATCGATTCAAGCATTGAAAGCCGAGGGATATAGCCAGAGTGACATCGCCCGAGAACTCGGTTGCCACAAGGCTACAGTGTGGCACCTTTGGAATGATGAGCCAGACGAATAGCATCAGCCAAAGGCAAGGCAAGTCGGGGTTTAACTCGCAGGAAGTCTGGAGGGAGTGAGCTGCCTTATGACCAGACAGCTCTATCTAATGGTTAAAGGTAGCGCAGCGCTTTCTCAAGCGCTTCAAAGGTGCCAGGTTTGAAAACACGCTCTCCACTCTCATTCCTGACATCACCCTTGTCCCCGCGAACTAACTTCCATGCTTTCAGAAAGTCCTCGGACAAGATGTGCTCCAACGCCCTTCTTTCGCCCTCGTCTAATTTGAATTTCGCTTTCGAGCTTGTGCGATCGTCGACATAGATTTCAAGAGATGGCGGAACCACCTCTTTGATTAACCTCCGCGCCTCAGCCAATTCTGACTTCAGAATCTGTACGAGAAGTCGGTGACGAGCAGTCGGTAATTCTTCTATCCATACCTCCGATTCAGCATTGGCATATTTCGGTTTTTTAGCTGGCGCTGCGGCAGAGAACGACTCAATAAGGGCTCTGTAATGAACCCCCGATGCGTTACGAATACTCTGAGCCTTTGGAACACCACGTTTTTCCCCAAGCCGTGCGACCGTCGTGTAACTAAAATCCGATTTACCCTGCTCAAGCTGCTCTTGGCAGACCTCGTATATGGCCTCTAACGTCCTGCAGGTTCGGTCTGACGTCACGGTTTTGAGATGTTCCAATACGGCTTTAGGCTCCATCACCGCACCTCCGATGCGAGCACAGCTTGTCGGCCGTCCAAAATAGACTGAATGTCCTTAAGCGCGATTTGTTCATGCGAACCTAGATCTTCTAACCGCATTCTACCCTCGATCAATGCGTCCATTTTTGTCCATGATTCCACTCGAGACAGAATAAAAGTGGTCAGCTGATTCCCAATGACCAGCTGTTGCTCCTTATCTAGCGTGTACATCTTGGGCTTCAAGTTATTAAATGCAATCATCTTGTCAATCATCTGCGACCGGGGCGCAATTGCAAGGTCAGCCGAGGCGGACTCATAGATCTCAGCATTTTCGCAGACTTCGTTCAGCTGATGGAATTTTGAAGTTTCTTCCATCGCGATATGAAGCTCATTCCCCGACTGGACAATGAGTTGAGTAAGGCTGGACTGCCCCCCTTCCGCAACCCGCTCATTGATCATCGCCTGGCTTTGATTGATCAGCCTGGAAATAGCTTGGATGTCACACAAAAACATATCGGCTTTTTTCGCGGTGCTCTCCATTTCCGAGTTCAGTTTCCGAATCTTCAATTCAAGATAGTTACGTTCTCCTGGATCAAATTTTCCACCGGCCTGTTCTGTTTCATACTGAGCGTTTTCTTGCCCTTCGATACAATGTTTAAGGGCTTTAATCTTGGACTCAAGACTTGCGATTTGTTCAAACTGGTAATTTGCTTGCAACGATATTTCGTTGGCTAATGACAGCAAACCACCGATGAAGACTGGGCCGGTCACAAAATGCCGGCAATGTGGACAGTTTTGAAAACCCAAGTAGCCGGCGGTGACAGGTTGTCGAACCTGAGTACTCCCGATTAGTGGCCCGCCATCTCCACAACGCGCACCCGCGAAGGGACAAAAGCCATAATCGCGAAACAGGAAACTGCCAGGTTGACTATTACCCATGTATGGCTGAATAGTCCCCTCGTTATTATTGAAAAAGGTATCCCTAATTTCATCGATTCGATTCTGCTCAATCATTTGTATTGCTGCATACGCCTGATTGGAGAGCGCTCGCTTCTCTCCCGCCGCAAACTTCTGTCGCAAACCTTCCTCGTTCAACTTGACATAATAAATGGTCATTACCATCGCGCTATGTCCCGCGATTTTCATAACAATCTCAAGCGGCAGCCCAAACTCCATTACATACGCTGTAATCAGACTTACTCGCATGCTGTGGGGCGTATAATCGGATTTGTAAGCGGAGAGAGCAGATGCCTTACCATTTTGTTTTGAAAGCGGTAAACCCGATGGTTGGCTGTAAAAAAGCGCTGCTGCCAGTCGGTCTTTCAAACGACCTGAAAAATGGCCGCACTCCTCATCTCCAAAATCGCGAAACAAAAAGCAATTCGATTTTTTCACTTTAAGCTGTGCCGGATTTAAATCAGTGCGGGTACACTCAAGCCAAGGCATTGGTCGGGTTATAGGGTTATATTTAGTCTGCCAGCGGCGCAATCTCACCATCCAAAGCGCAAGCGCTTCAGGCATCCAAGCAACATTATACGCCGCACCTTTCACTGAGGTTTTGTTGGAGGTGAAATGCATGCCGAAGGCGCCGTCTGGGTATTTCCTTACAAAACTTTGATGTTCGGTTGTTCCCGCTAAATTGGATTGATTTCGTTGGAACACAATTTTTCCGTCTACGATCTCGGGAACTTCAACATCACCTTCACCCGAATCATTGTACGCCAGCTGGCGACCACGAGCTGGCACCGAAGCCAAAGCGTAAGCATGCATCCAGTAGACTGGGCACCATATTCTAGTGCGTCCATACTCTTGCTTGTAAACACAATCTGGGTCGTTTACATCGATCAACGCTGAATCAATATCAACCCAATCCGCATCAAAAACATGAAGATGTTCAAGGTCTTTGAAGCAGTTAGATTCCGGTGGAGCAATCCACTCACACATTGCATGAACATACTGAAAAGCTAGCGCAGGTTTATCACTTTCTCCTAAACGACTATTTTCACCATCGCCCTCATACGCATATGATGCGAAAGGATTACGAGCGTTGGGAGTCACGACCCGTTCGCCACTCTCTTCATCTTCGAGTGTTAGCTTTGTCCTGATATAGTGATCACAAAACTCCTTAGCAGCGGAGATAATGTAACGTTTATTATTTTCGGAGTTCTCATCCTCTAAAAACTCCTCAAACAGATTAATGTCGACCCGAGGAGTGGTAAGAAAAATCGCCGGAGAAAGCCCTAGCTGATACCTCTGGATGTAGTTACGTACGAAACGACACAACTGTGTTTTTTTGGCATCACCTCCTCGCGCGACTTCCATAAATTTTTCAATCGATTCTTTCCAAGGAAGGTAAGGATCGTAAATATGTTTAGTTTTAAAAGGCTCAGGGTTGCCCAAATAAACATACCAATTAACCCATTCATCCTTATAAATGGCATCTGGATAACGTGGGAGTCGAGGGTCATTGGATTTTGCGACAAACGACCTGTATTCCTGTTGACTTGCTAAATTTCGAGCAGACGCGATTTCCCGAGCCTCTTCGTAGCTATAGGGACGAGGAATATCACACGTGTCAAACCAGTCAATCCATTCAGCACTAAACATTCTATCCGGATGAGCAGGCAAGCAAGGGTAAAGCTTTTGCTGATCGCGATATTCTTGGCTGTTTTTGATTTTGACAAGCTTGATGACAAACTTAACATCGGCCAACGACAAGCATTTCTCGGGCAAAAGAAAAATTATCCATCCTGGCCATGCGTCCTTGTAAAAAGATTGCGCATCTGCAGGTAGGCGAGGATCATTGAAGCTAAATTTAAGATAATCTGTCGCGCACGCGATCCCCAATGCTGCTGCAGCTATTCCCGCTTCGCGCCAGTCTTTATATCTATCCACCCCAAGATATGCATCCCAACCCCAAAGCTTCCATTTACCTGCGTATTTTCCATGAGGTGAGGACGGTAAACGCGGGTCTGCTTTGTACCCAGCCAAGTAGTCTTTTTTGGATCTAAAACCTAGGCGTTGCGCGGCCCCGCTAGCCTCAGTGATGGTTTCGTAGATCTGCTCTCGGTCGCCAAAAAAACTCGGAAACCCGAGCCATTCATCCGAGTATATAATATTCGGATTAGAAGGGAGAGATGGATCTTCGCTATATCGACGCTTGTACTCAGTGCTCGAGTTGATTCCGAGCGCCCTAACTGCTGCCTTCGCCGCTTGTAGATCTGGATAAGTTGCCACATTAAATTGATGAAAGAAATTTCGATAGCCCGTCCATAAATCTTCATAAAACACATTCGGATTCGACGGCAGCAAAGGATCTAAACGATAATCCTGTCGATACTGTTTCCGAGACGTAATTCCAAGCTCCGCAACTCTACGCTTTGCGTCATCCAAACTATAAAAATCTTTCGTTCTGCTCAAGCCTATATAATCACTCCAGCCTTGCCATTTGCCCTTAAAGTATTTAGCCGGCGAGCTTGGCAGCCTGGCGTCAAGTGCCTTGTATCCACGCTTGTACTCAATAGCTGAGGAAAAGTTTAGCGCTCTAGCTGCTTCTCGCGCTTCTTCAAATGTTTCGTACTTAAACAAAACGTTATTGTTGCCCAGGTAAATCTTCCAACCTTGCCAATCTTCTTTATAAATTTGATCTGGATAAGGCGGCAGTTTTTTGTCCTGCGTTGCTTTCGCCCAATACTCTTTTCGGCTGGTGGCCTTTAACCTCCGAGCAGCCTCTTGTGCCACAGCATATGATACATAACGTTCAACCCCCTTAAAGCTATCACTAACTCCAAGGAATTTCGCCCACCCTTCCCACTCCGCAGAGTAGAAATGATTAGGTTGAGCAGGGAGCTTAGAGTCGGATTTATACCCGACTTGGTAGTCTCGTATTGTTTTGAAACCGAGCGCCTTTACGATGTGTGTTGCTTCCATCAGCGTTTCATATTTCCCTTGGCGCTTTCTGGGGTTCGGGGGCAAAAATGCATTCCATTTAGTCCACTCGTCTGGATAGTACCTATCAGGTCGAGAAGGGAGCAATGGGTCTTTTTTGTAGCAAGCCAAATACTCGGTGCTTGTATACGCGCCGAGGGCTTTTGCAGCCTCCTTAGCCTCAGAGTATGACGCGTACCGCTCAACTTGTAGACCAAAGAAATGCTGATACCCTGCCCAATCTTTGTAGAAGGCCCAGATATTTGCAGGCAATTTGCTATCCTGGTGATAAAGCTCCTGATAGCTTGCCGATGTAGTAATTCCCAATTTTTTTGCCGCTTCCGACGCTTCCGCTAGCGTTGGATAGAATTTTGAGTTCACACTACTAGATAAGTAATCGCGCCAGCTCTGCCAATCAGCGTAAAGCTTCTCAGGGCAGACGGGGAGCTTAGGATCCACACTACAGAGTTTTTTGTACTCTAGTGCAGTCGTGGCACCAATAGACTTGGTAGCTTCCTTTGCTGCTGCATATGTCGGATACCTCTCAAACGATCCATCAAAGAAATCTGGAAATCCTTTCCATTCTGGATAGTATTGATTTGGATTCGAGTGAAGCAACGGATCACGGCTATAGAATTTTATATAATCCCCGCTGGACGTAATACCTAACCTACTTGCAGCGATAGCGGCCTCGCTTAAAGTGGCGTAGTAAAGTACTTTCGGGCTAGACGGAAGAAAGTTACCCCATCCCGTCCACTCATCCCGGTAGGTTTCATTTGGACAAGCAGGCAGTAACGGATTTTTGTTCCGCTGTAATTTATATTGATCCGTTGTGTACGCATCAATAAGAGCTGCAGCTTGCCTGGCTTCTTCGTAAGTGAGGTACCGAGCTGTTCCTCCGCCTACATTATTTAATGTTCCAAGGTTTTCCGTTCCAAGAAAATTCGGGAAACCTTTCCAATCCATTGGATAGGAAAAAGCTGGAGAATGCGGAAGCTTAGCATCTTCCTTATAACGGTTCAGGTATTCTTGGACAGAGCTAATCCCTAACGCTTTAGCAGCCGCAGAAGCTTCCTGTATCGTCTCATAGAGATTCTTCTTAGCTGCCATATTCGTCTACTCGTTCCATTTTCTCACGAAGTTCTTTGTTGGTAGACTGCAAATACACTAAACAAGAATCTGGCGACATGTGATGCATCGCCTTTTGAATGTCGACCTGAGAAAACCCCATTTCGGCCAAACGATAACCATAGGCATGACGATGACCATGTTCAGTTGTGCCTAAGTACTTCAAATGACTTAACCCGATACGGTTCACAGCAGCCTTGTGTAGGCGTTGAAAGTTCTTTAGCGTTTCAGGCTGGCCAATGGTATTAGTAAAAGCATAGGGATGATCTTGAATACTTGGTTCGACGCGCTGATACAGCAAGTAATTATTAAATGCGATCAGGAATTCGGTCGCCTTTTTGGTTGGATAAAACTGCACTTTGAAATAGCGTTCGGTAGACGTCAAGGCAGGCGTTTTCCACCCAAGATGTAGCCTCTCACTTTTGAGATACTCTGTCCTGGGTCTCAGCAAGAAGTGCTTGGCGAGATACTCCTTGCGAGTTTTGCAATCCTTTACTGGTGAAGCGCCTTCTGAAGGGTGATAAATGCGGACAATTGCTTCATGGCGTTTTTTATCGATCTTTATGTCACTTAGATACAGGTGTAACGCTTCGCTTTTTCTGAGCCCGCCGTTATTGAGCAAAATCGTTATAGCTCGACCCTTCCAATCAATTTTTCTATTAGGGTCGACTTCATTTGCTTGAGTTGCTCTAACGAACCCTTCGTCTAGAAGAGAATTGATCATGTCAGAAGGAAATTTTTTTACTTCTTCGTCATAAATAGGAGCACTACATCTGCGTCCAATTTCTCTGACGTACCTGTTGCGCTCCTTGGTTTCCTCATCCGACTCCAGATGATTTAAGAAAACTTTGTTATGCCGCTGGTAGTAAGCACACCAGTTCAAACGTTGCTCAACAGATGCGGCCAAGCGAAACGGGTTGGCACGCCTGGTTTTGTATTCAGGCTGGCCAGCAAGCCAGTCCGTATAGGCCGTGATGTACAGAATGAGCGATTCAACGTCATCTGGTGACCGAGGACTCCAGTACAGTCCGGATGGATCGCTGAGGTCTGCGTCGTTGATCGTGCCCATGGTGAGGGCCTCTCGAAAGGAACGGAGCAGTTCTGTGGTTTGCTCGAATGTGCCTTCGTTGGCGTTGATGTACTTAATCAAAAGCATGACTGCGAAGGTCAATCTGTCACGCCAAGACTGCCCTCTACTTGTCCTGCTGGCGAGGAACCGGAGGTGGGAAATCAACAAACCTCCCTCAGTGAGAATTGCGGGCAGGCGCAGCTCTCGACCGGTTTTATCGTTGCGGTATCTAGCCTTCACCCTCAGCACGTAGGCCATTTTTCACCATACTAATTATTATGTAGTTAGGGGTACTATCTAGAACCGCACTCATGAACATTAGCCTTTTTTTGGCAGTATTCAAGCCTAAAAGCAGATAAATAGTACGATTATAGGTGGGGTTCTAATACACCTACGGCAAAAAGATGCTGCGCGAGATCGACAGTCGCGTACGCTTTCTCACCAAGCGGCTGGAAGCGCTCAAAGTCGTCAGCGAAAAACCGAGCGATCCGAACAAAGTCTATTTTGGCGCCTGGGTCACGATCGAAGACGAAGACGGCAAAGAGTCACGCTATCGCATAGTCGGGCCAGATGAGCTGGACTTGAAACAGGGCCTGATCAGCATCGACTCACCGCTGGCCCGCGCCCTGATCGGCAAGGCGCTGGACGCCGAGGTTCGGGTCCAGACACCGACCGGTGAGCAATGCGTGTATATCGTGGCGATCGACTATCTTTGAACCGCAGCGTTCAAAGCCTCAACGGCGGGTAATCAGCCCCTGTCGGGCAACGCGAATCAATTGCTTGATCACTTCGGGGGCGTCCTCGAGGCTGGGCGATTGAATCACCGCCAGATCGAAACTGTCGCTGGCAAATCGAGCCAGCGATTCACCCACTTCGACAAACTGGATCAGGAAGGCCGCAGGCCCACCGGTGCGACGTGGCCAGCCATCGAGATAACGCAATAGTGTTGGCTGATGTTTGCCGCCAAGCAGGATTTTTGGATTGCGCTGGGTGAGGTGTGCCGTGATCGGCGCGGGGCGTATAACGGGGCTTAGTGCATTCATTGTGTCGTGTCTCTGCCTCAAAAGTCTGCATGGCAGGTGAGAGGCAACACCGAACCAGCGCTTTAGCGGTATTTCGAAGCCTGTTTCAAGCTTCTATCGGCAACTGAATGAGTCACCAGGCGCCCCGCAAGTAGCTGTTTAAATCGGCGCATGGGCAGCATCCTAGAGAAGCTGACCGGACAGTGTCAAGAATGACGAGAACAAAAAAGGCCCGCGCAATGCGGGCCTTTTCATTGAGTCAGAGCGGTCAGCCAGCGATAGCGCGGTCAGCCGAGAGCTTGCCGGCGCCTTCGATCAGCACCGCGATGCTGCCACCGAGCAGCGCCAGGGCGAACTCATAACCGTTGTTGGCCATGAACAGACCGTTAGGAAGGTGCACCGAGAAGATTGCCACCAGCGAGAGGAAGGTCAGGCCGAGGGCTGCCGGGCGAACCAACAAACCGATGATCAAGGCCAGACCGGCGAAGAACTCGGTACCGCCCGCCAGCGTCGCCATCAGATAGCCCGGCGCCAGGCCGATGCTTTCCATGTACTGCGCGGTGCCCGCCAGGCCGTAACCACCGAACGCCCCAAAGAGTTTCTGCGAGCCGTGGGCAGCGAAGATGATGCCGACGAAAATCCGCAAGACAGTCAGGCCGTAGCCAGCGCGGGTAAACAGTACCTTGTTGATCAGTGTGCTCATGCTGTGTCATCCGTTGTCAGTGTGTGTTGGTTGGCCGCTATATTAATCAGTAAAACTCATGTTAAAAGCGCAATAAATTCGTCATGACAATCAGTTTATTCGATTATTTACGTGAGGCAACTTTCTGCCCCTGGGGCTCCAACGACTCCCGCTCCCGATCGAACGCCAGGTAATACTTGTTCACGCTATTAACATAGCTGACGGCGCCCATTCCCACCTGCTCCATGGCAATGCGTTCGACCTGGAAGAACCACTGATTGGGATTCAAACCGCGCCGACGAGCCTCGGCACGCATGCCCTGAACCCGCTCCGGCCCCATGTTGTAGGCCGCCAGCACGAACGCCATGCGCTCGCGCTCGTTGAGTTTGGGGCTGGCAAAGAACTTGCGACGAATCATCGCCAGATACTTCGCCCCGGCCTGCACATTGGCGTCGAGATTCTGAATGTTGTTGACCCCCACCCGCTGGGCGGCGGACGGGGTAATCTGCATCAGGCCGGTAGGGCCGCTGCCACTGCGGGCATTGGGTTGCAGGGCCGATTCCTTGAACGCCAGGGCAGCCAGATTCAACCAGTCCATGCCTTGGGCTTCGGCGTGTTTCTGCAGCACCGGTCGAAGTTTCTCGAGGCGCTGCCGATCAGCCTTGGCCAATGGATAGTGCACTTGATACAGACGTCGATAGATCCGCAGGAACGCGGCATCCTGATCCGATGGTTTTTTGTAACCGGTCAGGAAGCGATCAATGCTCGCCCGCAACATTGAGGCGTCGCGGCGCACGAACCAGAATTCTTCGCCCGGCTCACTGATGAGTACCTGCCGATCGAAACGCAACTTGGGCAGGATCTTGCCCCAGCGCTCGGCAATGGGTTGTTCGACGATCGTCAGGTGAAAGATTCCGCCCTGGACCATCTCCAGCACATCCTCGACCGCCAGACTGGGATCGACCCACTCGATGATCACCGGTGGCAGTTTAAGCAGCGCGAGCTTTTGATTGATCTGACTGACCGCGTCCCCGGCGGCACTGCCGGTGGGCAACGCCAGGGTTTTGCCGGAGAGTTGTTCGAAACGGGTGTAACGTCGCTCGCCTTTGATCCCGACCAATATCAACGGGATGTTGCTGGCAATCGGTTCACTGGTGCTGACCGCGTGGCCCGGTTGCAGGTCCAGCAGTTCCCCCGGCGCGACCAGATCACCCTCGCCGCGCTGCAAAGCGCCGATCAGTTGATCCTTGCCCTTGGGAATGATCTTGAGGGTAATTTCCTGACCGTCACGGGCGTGACCGTTGAGGTATTGCTCGAAGGCACGCAAGCGGTGGTATTCAACACCGATGGCCTGGCCCTGGACTTCGCCGGAGCTGTTGCGGCTCTGGTTGACCAACACGCGCAGCACGCGACTGCTGCGGATTTCCGCCAAGTCGCGCACTTTGGTCGAAGGCACGGCTTGCAGCGGCCCGGCCAGACGCGCAACCGCCGGCATCGGCAGCAGCAACGAGCAACACAGCAGTAGCAAAACCGAGGGACGTATCATCCACTCTCCAGAAAGAATACTGGGCCGATCTCAAGAATTTTCATGACATCGAACGACAGAAACAGAGCGCCGTGAGCGCTGGCAAAGTGCGAAAGACTGGCACAGTGATGGCACCCAAGCCACCCTGACCTGTCTCGCGGCATCAAGAGACAGCTATAACTCGTTGTAGTTCTTGGCTTTTCTTATAAATCTCCAGCTCTGATATGCTTTCCGGCCTTTGGTCCGAGGTAGCACCATGCAACTCATCGATATCGGCGTCAACCTGACCAACCCCAGTTTTGCCGACAAACACCAGGCTGTACTCGACCGCGCCTACGCGGCCGGGGTCTGCCAATTGGTGCTCACCGGCACCAGTGTCGAGGGCAGCGAACAGGCGCTGGAACTGTGCCGGCAACTGGACGAAACAGCTCATCGGCTGTTCGCCACAGCCGGCATTCATCCCCACTGCGCCAGCGACTGGAACGCTGACAGCGCCCAGCGTCTGCGCAGTTTGCTCAAGGAGCCGAACGTCGTGGCGGTGGGTGAATGCGGACTGGATTTCAATCGTGATTTCTCGCCGCGCCCGCAGCAGGAAAAAGTCCTCGAAGAGCATCTGGAGTTGGCAGTCGAGCTGCAATTGCCGGTGTTCCTCCACGAGCGCGATGCCAGTCAGCGCTTGCTGGAGATCCTTCGCGATTACCGTGATCAGTTGCCGGCCGCCGTGGTGCATTGCTTCACGGGCGAAAAGAAGGCGCTGTTCAGTTACCTCGATCTGGATTTGCACATCGGTATCACCGGCTGGATTTGTGATGAGCGCCGGGGCACGCACCTGCATCCGTTGGTGAAAGAGATCAAGCGGGGACGGTTAATGCTGGAGAGCGATGCGCCGTATCTGTTGCCGCGCAGTCTGCGACCCAAGCCGAAGAATGGTCGCAACGAACCGGCGTATCTGACCGAAGTGTTGCGGGAAGTGGCGTTGCATCGCGGGGAGAGCGAGGAAGATCTGGCCGCTCACAGCACGGCGTGTGCGCGAGAATTCTATGGGTTGCCTTCTGTTGATTAATACAGCCTCAACGCTATCGCGAGCCTGATCCAGGCCCGCGATACAAGCGCCGCGGTCTTATTGACCGCTACGCATCATCTCTTTAGGCACGTACTTGCCAATCTCGAATTTGCCGATCGCCGCGCGGTGCACTTCATCCGGGCCATCGGCCAGACGCAGGGTGCGCTGCATCGCATACATGTAGGCCAGTGGGAAATCGTTGGAAACCCCTGCCCCGCCATGGATCTGGATCGCCCGGTCGATCACCCGCAAGGCCACGTTCGGTGCGACAACCTTGATCTGAGCGATTTCGCTCTTCGCAATCTTGTTGCCGACGGTGTCCATCATGTACGCCGCTTTCAATGTCAGCAGGCGCGCCATGTCGATTTCCATCCGCGAGTCGGCGATTTTGTCGATGTTCCCGCCCAGACGTGCCAAAGGTTTACCGAACGCAGTACGGGTTACCGCCCGTTTGCACATCAGTTCCAATGCACGTTCGGCCATGCCGATTGAACGCATGCAGTGGTGAATCCGACCTGGGCCAAGGCGACCCTGAGCGATTTCGAAGCCGCGTCCTTCACCCAACAGGACGTTTTCGTACGGCACACGGACGTTTTCGAACAACACTTCGGCATGGCCATGAGGTGCATCGTCATAACCGAACACTGGCAGCGGACGAACGATCTTCACGCCAGGGGCATCCACCGGCACCAGAATCATCGAGTGCTGCGCATGACGCGGCGCATCAGGATCGCTCAGCCCCATGAAGATCAGAATCTTGCAGCGTGGATCGCACGCGCCTGAGGTCCACCATTTTTTGCCGTTGATCACCCACTCGTCGCCATCACGCACGGCGCGGGCGGCCATATTGGTGGCGTCGGAGGAAGCCACGTCCGGTTCAGTCATGGCGAACGCCGAGCGGATCTCGCCGCGCAGCAGCGGTTCGAGCCAGCGTTGCTTCTGTTCTTCGTTGGCGTAGCGCACCAGCACTTCCATGTTGCCCGTGTCTGGCGCGGAGCAGTTGAACGGCTCGGGGCCCAGCAGCGAGCGGCCCATGATTTCCGCCAACGGCGCGTATTCGAGGTTGGTCAGGCCGGCGCCGAGTTCGGACTCAGGCAGAAACAAATTCCACAAACCTTCAGCCTTGGCCTTGAGTTTGAGCTCCTCCATGATTGCGGTCGGCTGCCAGCGATCGCCCTCGGCGACCTGGCGCTCAAACACCGCTTCGGCGGGATAAACGTAGGTGTCCATGAACGCGGTCACGCGCTCACGCAGTTCTTGCACCTTGGGCGAATAAGCGAAATCCATGGGCAGCTCTACCTTTTAACGGAGGGTTTTGATGAGTTGTTCAGGTCATGCAATCGATGCTAGAACAGCTACGAAAATTTACCTAGCCTATTCTCGGCGTGTATTAACATTCATCACCGATATATGATCGGCTGATCGAGAGCCCAACAATAAGAGTGCAGCGCAATGAATCTGAGCAAGGTCGACCTCAACCTTTTCATCGTCTTCGACGCGATCTACACCGAAGCCAACCTGACCCGCGCCGGGCAGATTGTCGGCATTACTCAACCGGCGGTCTCGAACGCTCTGGCCCGTCTGCGCGAGACCTTCAATGACCCGTTGTTCGTGCGTACCGCTCAGGGCATGGTCCCGACGCCCATGGCGCAGAACATTATCGGACCGGTGCGCAACGCCCTCTCCTTGCTGCGGGTGTCGGTGCAGGAAAGTCGTATTTTCAACCCGTTGCAGGCGGTCAAGACGTATCGCATCAGCATGACCGACCTCACCGAAGCGGTGATCCTGCCGGCACTGTTCCAGCGCCTGCGGCGCCTGGCGCCGACGGTGATCATCGAAAGCTTTCTGTCCAAGCGCCGCGAAACCACCAAGGAGCTGGCGGCCGGGCGTCTCGATTTCGCTGTCGACGCGCCACTTAACACTGATCCGCAAGTGCGCCACGTCAAGTTGATGGAAGACCGTTACGTGTGCGCCATGCGCAAGGGCCATCCGCTGGCGGGCAAAGAGAAATTCACCCTCGATGATTATCTGTCGCTAACCCACATTCATATTTCCAGCCGCCGCAGCGGTCTGGGCCATGTCGACCTGGCCCTGGGCAAAATGGGCATCCAGCGCAAGATCGCCCTGCGTTCCCAGCACTACTTGATGGCTTCCCAAGTGTTGCAGCAGACCGACATGGTGATGACCGTGCCGGAACGCTTCGCCCGTCGCCATGACCTGTACTCGGTGAACCTGCCGGTCAACGATGTGCCGCCGGTGGAAACCCACCTCTACTGGCACGAAAGCACCGACCAGGACCCGGCCAACCGCTGGATGCGCGAGCAGATGATCGAGTTGTGCCAGCAAGTGACGGCACATGAGAAGAAGCTCGATAAGATGTAGGAAACACCTGATAGACGAAGGATCAGGGCGCGATGCTTGACGTAAACGTCAACCTGCCATTAGCTTAGCGCCATGACCTTTTTCGAGCGCTTCCATGAGCAGCCAGACCTATAGCATTTCCGACCTCGCCCGCGAGCTCGACATCACCACCCGGGCCATTCGCTTTTATGAAGAGCAAGGCCTGCTCAGCCCCGAGCGACGCGGTCAGGAACGCATCTACTCGCCCCGTGACAAGGTCAGCCTGAAGCTGATCCTGCGGGGCAAGCGCATTGGTTTCTCCCTGGCCGAATGCCGCGAGTTGATCGAACTCTACGACCCCACCGGCGGCAATCAGAAACAGCTGCAAACCATGCTGACCAAAATCGCCGAACGTCGTGAACAGCTAGAGCAGCAAATGCTTGACATCGAACAGATGAAGCTGGAACTGGACACCGCGCAAGAGCGTTGCACCCAGGCGCTGGAACAGACCATCAAGAGCCAGCAGCTCGTGTAGGAGCTGAGCTCCTACAGGGTTCTGTGAACATTCATACAATTTCAACAGGTCCATTGCCATGTCCCTACCCACTCACGTACGCCTGGTCGAAGTCGGCCCACGCGACGGTCTGCAAAACGAAGCCCAACCCATCAGCGTTGCGGACAAGGTGCAACTGGTCGACGCGCTGACCGCCGCCGGTCTCGGCTATATAGAAGTCGGCAGTTTCGTGTCGCCCAAATGGGTACCGCAAATGGCCGGTTCCGCCGACGTCTTCGCGCAGATCCAGCGCAAGCCTGGCGTGACTTATGGTGCACTCGCCCCCAACCTGCGCGGGTTTGAAGACGCCATCGCGGCCGGGGTCAAGGAAGTCGCGGTCTTCGCCGCCGCGTCGGAATCGTTTTCCCAACGCAACATCAATTGCTCGATCAGCGAAAGCCTGGAACGTTTCGTGCCGATCATGGACGCGGCCAGGCAACACGGTGTCAGCGTGCGCGGTTACGTGTCCTGCGTGCTGGGCTGCCCTTACGAAGGTAACGTTGCGCCTGCGCAAGTCGCTCGGGTCGCTCGCGAGCTCTATGCGATGGGCTGCTATGAAGTTTCCCTGGGCGACACCATCGGCACAGGCACCGCTGGCGCGACCCGCAAGATGTTCGACGTGGTGTCGGCCGACGTACCCCGTGAAAAACTGGCCGGGCACTTCCACGACACTTATGGCCAGGCCATGGCCAACATCTACGCCAGTCTGCTGGAAGGCATCTCGGTGTTTGACAGCTCCATCGCCGGCCTCGGCGGCTGCCCGTACGCCAAGGGCGCCAGCGGTAACGTCGCGACCGAAGACGTGGTTTACCTGCTCAACGGCCTGGGTATCGAAACCGGTATCGACCTGGACGCCTTGATTCTGGCCGGCCAGCAAATTTGCACGGTGCTGGGGCGAGCGACCGGTTCGCGCGTGGCCAAGGCTCGTAGCGCACAGTAAGTGCGCGGATGTGTCCCGGTGTTACCGCTGTGTCTGAAACGTGGGGCGCAAGCGAGTAACACGGAAACAAATTGTCGGGTTTTGACTGAACGAAAAATCCGACAAAAACTTAAGCTATTGATTTTAAAGGCTTTTAAAAAGTTGGCACGCCTTCTGCTATCTCTATTGCATAACAAGAACAAAAAAAGCGGCAAACCTAATAAAAATAAGACGTAACGACTCTGACATAACAAAAACAACACGGCAGAGACGCAGCTAACAGATTTTTTTGGAGAGGATGTGCTTTTCAGGGTGCTTTTCGGAGTAACCCGCAACCGGGCAGAGAACAATAAAACTACCTTCAGGTAGCTCCCGAACTGGTTGGATCGCTTAGCGAAAAAGTAGATCAGCGCTCAAAAAAATACGTTTGCTCTTGATCCCGGATGGGGATCGACAAAAACAGCGGTAAAGGGTCACGGTTTCCAAAAACAACAACAGACCGCCCCTCAATAATAAAAAAAGAGCACGCGCAACGACAAAATTAAAGGGGAGCCTCGGCTCCCCTTTGTGCTTTCTGGCGTTTGTAATTTCCAGCGCCATCCCCTGTGGGAGCGAGTTCGCTTCTCACAGGGGATTATCGTCAGATGTTAATGTTCTTCAGCTCCTCGATACTGATCTCGCGCATCCGAAACTTCTGAATCTTCCCGGTCACCGTCATCGGAAACTCCTCCACGAATTTGAAGTAACGCGGTGTCTTGAAGTGCGCGATGCGCTCCTTGCACCACGCTTGCAGCTCCTGCTCGGTAGCACTGTGGCCCGGATGGAATTTGATCCACGCGACAATTTCTTCGCCATACCGCGAGCACGGAATCCCGATCACTTGCACATCCGCCACCGCCGGATGGGTAAAGAAGAACTCTTCCAGCTCCCGCGGGTAAATATTCTCACCACCGCGAATGATCATGTCCTTGTTACGTCCGGCAATGCATACGTAGCCTTCGTCGTTCATGCTCGCCAGATCACCGGTGTGCATCCAGCCAGCCTGGTCGATGGCTTCGGCGGTGCCTTGCGGGTTGTTCCAGTAACCGAGCATCACGCTGTAGCCGCGGGTGCACAGTTCACCGATAGTGCCGCGCGGCACGAGATTGCCCGCCTCGTCGATGATTTTGCTTTCCAGTTGCGGCTGGGTGCGGCCGACGGTGGTGACGCGCAATTCCAGTTCGTCTGACGGACCGGTCTGCAACGACACCGGACTTGTTTCCGTCATGCCGTAGGCAATCTGCACTTCGCTCATGTGCATGTCACTGATGACCCGACGCATCACTTCGATCGGACAGGTCGCCCCGGCCATGATCCCGGTGCGCAGGCTCGACAGATCGAACTCCGCACGTTTTGGCTGATCGAGCATAGCAATGAACATGGTCGGTACGCCGTAAAGCGCGGTGGCCTTTTCTTCGGCGACGGTGGTCAGGGTCAGCAATGGATCGAACGCATCGTTGGGGTAAATCATGGTGCTGCCGTGGGTCATGCAGCCGAGGTTGCCCATGACCATGCCGAAGCAGTGATACAGCGGCACCGGGATGACCAGGCGATCACTCGCGGTCAGGCCGAGGCTTTCGCCGACCATGTAACCGTTGTTCAGAATATTGTAGTGACTGAGGGTCGCACCCTTCGGGAAACCGGTGGTACCGGAGGTGTACTGGATGTTTACCGCCTGGTCGAAATGCAGGCTGTGTTGACGTTCGCTCAACTGCTCGGCCGACACGCTCCCCGCGAGATCGGTCAATTGTGACCACGGCAGGAAACCCGAGGGCGGCTGAGCATCAAGGCTGATGACACCGCGCAGCTCCGGTAGTCGTTCGCTCAGCAATTTTCCGATGGATTGCTCGGCCAGCTCGGGAACGAGGCCTTGCAGCATCCCGTGATAGTCGGAGGTCTTGAAGGCGCCTGCGCAGACCAGCCATTGGCAACCGGATTGCTTCAACACATATTCGAGTTCGGAGCTGCGGTAGGCCGGGTTGATATTGACCAGAATCACGCCGATTTTCGCGCTGGCGAACTGACTGATACACCATTGGGCGCAGTTCGGTGCCCAGATACCGAGACGGTCACCGGCCTGCAAGCCCAGCGCCAACAATGCTCTGGCGTGCAGATCCACGGCTTCGGCCAGTTGCTGCCAGGTGTAACGCAACTGCTGATGGCGCACGACCAGCGCCTCCCCGGTCGGGTACTGAGCGACAGTGTTATCGAACGCCTGGCCGATGGTCATCGCCAGCAAGGCTTTGTCCTGGGAACCACGGGTATAACTGCGCTGCGGGCTTGCACTGGGTTGATCCATGACGACCCCTATTGTCTTTTTTAGTGGGTTGTTGGAACGAGGCATGGCGAGCCCCGATCATTCAGAACTGGATCTACTCTCGCTCAAGTTGACGTTAACGTAAAGGGTGATTGACAGCCATTCGTCACAGGCTTACGTTAACGTAAAGGTGAGAACCACATCACGGCCCTCCCTACCCTACAAAAAAGCCAAAAGGTGACCCATGAGCTACCCATCCCTGAACTTTGCCCTCGGTGAAACCATCGACATGCTGCGCGATCAGGTTCAGTCCTTCGTCGCCAAAGAGATCGCACCACGCGCTGCTCAGATCGACATCGATAACCTGTTCCCCGCCGACCTGTGGCGTAAATTCGGCGACATGGGCCTGCTGGGTGTGACCGTCCCGGAAGAATACGGCGGCGCTGGCCTGGGTTACCTGGCCCACGTGGTGATCATGGAAGAAATCAGCCGCGGTTCGGCCTCGGTCGCCCTGTCCTACGGCGCGCACTCCAACCTCTGCGTCAACCAGATCAACCGCAACGGCAATCACGAACAGAAAACCAAATACCTGCCGAAGCTGATCAGCGGCGAACACATCGGCGCCCTGGCCATGAGCGAACCGAATGCCGGTTCCGACGTAGTGTCGATGAAACTGCGTGCCGACAAACGCGGCGACCACTACGTCCTGAACGGCAGCAAGACCTGGATCACCAACGGCCCGGACGCCAACACCTACGTGATCTACGCCAAGACTGACCTGGAAAAAGGCCCCCACGGCATCACCGCGTTCATCGTAGAACGTGACTCCAAAGGCTTCAGCCGCAGCAACAAATTCGACAAGCTCGGCATGCGCGGTTCCAACACCTGCGAGCTGTTCTTCGACGACGTTGAAGTGCCGGAAGAAAACATTCTCGGCGTGCTCAACGGCGGCGTGAAGGTGCTGATGAGCGGCCTCGATTACGAACGCGTTGTCCTGTCCGGCGGCCCGACCGGGATCATGCAGGCCTGCATGGACTTGATCGTGCCGTACATCCACGACCGCAAGCAGTTCGGCCAAAGCATCGGCGAATTCCAGCTGATCCAGGGCAAGGTCGCCGACATGTACACCCAACTCAACGCCAGCCGCGCCTACCTCTATGCGGTAGCGCAAGCCTGCGAACGCGGCGAAACCACCCGCAAGGACGCCGCCGGGGTGATCCTTTACAGCGCCGAACGCGCCACACAAATGGCCCTCGACGCGATCCAGATTCTCGGTGGCAATGGCTACATCAACGAATTCCCGGCCGGTCGTCTGCTGCGTGACGCCAAGCTGTACGAAATCGGTGCCGGCACCAGTGAGATCCGTCGCATGCTGATCGGTCGCGAACTGTTCAACGAAACCCGCTAAACGGAGCTGTCCATGGCTATCCTGCATACCCAGCTCAACCCCCGTTCGGCGGAGTTCGCGGCCAACAGCGCGGCGATGCTCAAACAGGTCGACGACCTGCACACCCTGCTCGCTAAGGTGCAGCAAGGTGGCGGCCCGAAGGCGCAAGAGCGCCACACCTCGCGGGGCAAACTACTGCCTCGTGAACGGATCAATCGCCTGCTCGATCCGGGTTCGCCGTTTCTCGAGATCAGCCAATTGGCGGCCTACGAGGTTTATGGCGAAGACGTTCCGGCCGCTGGCGTGATTGCCGGGATCGGCCGTGTGGAAGGCGTCGAATGTATGATCGTCGCCAACGACGCCACCGTAAAAGGTGGCTCGTATTACCCGCTGACCGTGAAAAAACACCTGCGAGCCCAAACCATCGCCCAGCAGAACCGCTTGCCGTGCATCTATCTGGTGGACTCTGGCGGCGCCAACCTGCCACGCCAGGATGAAGTGTTCCCGGACCGTGAACACTTCGGACGGATCTTCTTCAACCAGGCCAACATGAGCGCCATGGGCATCCCGCAAATCGCGGTGGTCATGGGTTCCTGCACCGCCGGTGGCGCGTACGTGCCGGCCATGGCCGACGAAGCAATCATGGTGCGCGAGCAAGCGACGATTTTCCTCGCCGGCCCGCCACTGGTAAAAGCCGCCACGGGAGAAGTGGTCAGCGCCGAAGACCTCGGCGGGGCCGATGTGCACTGCAAGATTTCCGGAGTTGCCGACCATTACGCCGAGAGCGACGAACACGCCTTGGCCATTGCGCGGCGCAGCATCGCCAACCTCAACTGGCGCAAACTCGGTGAACTGCAACAGCGCACACCCATCGCCCCGCTCTACAACAGCGACGAGCTCTACGGCGTGGTGTCGGCGGATGCCAAGCAACCATTCGATGTGCGTGAAGTGATTGCGCGGTTGGTGGACGGTTCGGTGTTCGACGAATTCAAAGCACTGTTCGGGACGACCCTGGTGTGCGGCTTTGCTCACTTGCACGGTTACCCGATCGCGATCCTCGCCAACAACGGCATTCTGTTCGCCGAAGCCGCGCAGAAAGGCGCTCACTTCATCGAGCTGGCCTGTCAGCGCGGCATCCCGCTGCTGTTCCTGCAAAACATCACCGGTTTCATGGTCGGCCAGAAATACGAGGCCGGCGGCATCGCCAAGCATGGCGCAAAACTGGTGACCGCCGTGGCGTGCGCCAAGGTGCCGAAGTTTACTGTGATCATCGGCGGCAGTTTCGGTGCCGGTAACTACGGCATGTGCGGCCGGGCTTACGATCCACGCTTCCTGTGGATGTGGCCGAACGCACGCATCGGCGTGATGGGCGCCGAGCAGGCCGCGGGGGTTTTGGTGCAGGTTAAGCGCGAGCAGGCCGAGCGCAGTGGTCACAGTTTCAGTGCCGAGCAGGAAGCCGAGATCAAGCAACCGATCCTCGACCAGTATGAAGAACAGGGTCATCCCTACTATTCCAGCGCCCGGTTGTGGGACGACGGTGTCATCGACCCGGCGCAAACCCGCGATATATTGGCCCTGGCCTTGTCGGCGTCGCTGAATGCGCCTATCGAACAGAGCCGCTTCGGCGTGTTCCGGATGTGATCGGGAGAAAATCATGAGCGACTTCAACACCCTCGAACTGCTGACCGACCCGCGTGGTTTTGCGACCCTGTGGCTCAGCCGTGAAGAAAAGAACAACGCCTTCAACGCCGAAATGATCCGCGAACTGATCCTCGCGCTGGACAAAGTGTCGAGCGATGCCAGTCTGCGTTTCCTGTTAGTGCGTGGACGCGGCAAGCATTTCAGCGCCGGCGCGGATCTGGCCTGGATGCAGCAATCGGCCGAACTCGATTACCACACCAACCTCGACGACGCCCGAGAACTGGCGGAGTTGATGTACAACCTCGCCAAGCTCAAAGTCCCGACGCTGGCGGTGGTGCAAGGCGCTGCATTCGGCGGTGCACTGGGCCTGATCAGTTGCTGCGACATGGCCATCGGCGCCGATGACGCGCAGTTCTGCCTGTCGGAAGTGCGCATCGGCCTGGCCCCGGCGGTGATCAGTCCGTTCGTGGTGCAAGCCATCGGCGAACGCGCGGCACGTCGCTATGCGCTGACTGCCGAGCGTTTCGGCGGACAACGAGCGCGGGAAATCGGTCTGTTGTCGGAGAGTTATCCGATCGCTGAACTGGAACAGAAAGTCGAACAGTGGATCGACAACCTGTTGCTCAACAGCCCGGCCGCCATGCGCTCCAGCAAGGACTTGCTGCGCGAAGTCGGCCACGGCGCGCTGACCCCGGCACTACGCCGCTACACCGAAAATGCCATCGCCCGAATTCGCGTCAGCCCCGAAGGTCAGGAAGGCTTGCGGGCCTTTCTGCAAAAACGTCCGCCGAGCTGGCAAGCCGAAACCACCACCAAGGAGCCGCGTTGATGAGCGCACCTGTTCTCACCACCCTGCTGGTGGCCAACCGCGGCGAAATCGCTTGCCGGGTGATGCGCACCGCCAAAGCCCTGGGCCTGACCACCGTGGCCGTGCACAGCGCCACTGACCGTGAAGCCCGACACAGCCGCGAAGCGGATATCCGCGTCGACCTCGGTGGCAGCAAAGCCGCTGACAGTTACCTGCAAATCGACAAACTGATCGCCGCCGCCAAGGCCAGCGGCGCTCAGGCGATTCATCCGGGTTATGGCTTTCTTTCCGAGAACGCCGGGTTCGCCCGCGCGATTGAAGAAGCTGGGCTGATTTTCCTCGGCCCGCCCGCCTCGGCCATCGACGCGATGGGCAGCAAATCCGCCGCCAAAGCCTTGATGGAAACCGCCGGCGTGCCGCTGGTGCCTGGCTATCACGGTGAAGCTCAGGACCTCGACACTTTCCGCGACGCCTGCGAACGCATCGGTTATCCAGTGCTGCTCAAGGCCACCGCGGGCGGTGGCGGCAAAGGCATGAAAGTGGTCGAGGACGTCAGTCAACTGGCCGAAGCCCTGGCCTCGGCCCAGCGTGAAGCGAAATCCTCGTTCGGCGATTCGCGGATGCTGGTGGAGAAGTACCTGCTCAAACCGCGTCACGTGGAAATCCAGGTCTTTGCCGATCAGCACGGCAACTGCCTGTACCTCAACGAACGTGACTGCTCGATTCAGCGTCGGCACCAAAAAGTCGTTGAAGAGGCACCCGCGCCAGGCTTGAGCCCGGACCTGCGTCGCGCCATGGGCGAAGCCGCCGTGCGTTCGGCACAGGCCATCGGGTATGTCGGCGCCGGCACTGTGGAGTTTCTGCTGGACTCTCGCGGTGAGTTCTTCTTCATGGAGATGAACACACGCCTTCAAGTCGAACACCCGGTCACCGAAGCCATCACCGGCCTCGATCTGGTGGCCTGGCAGATTCGGGTGGCCCGTGGCGAAGCGCTGCCGATGACTCAAGCCGAGGTTCCGCTGATAGGCCATGCCATCGAAGTGCGGTTGTATGCCGAAGACCCGGGCAATGATTTCCTGCCGGCGACCGGCCGACTGGAGCTGTATCGCGAATCCACGCAAGGTCCGGGACGGCGGGTGGACAGTGGCGTCGAAGAAGGCGATGAAATTTCACCGTTCTACGACCCGATGCTCGGCAAACTGATTGCCTGGGGCGAGGATCGTGAACAGGCGCGACTGCGGCTGCTGAGCATGCTCGATGAGTTTGCCATTGGCGGGCTCAAGACCAACATCAACTTCCTGCGTCGGATCGTCGGCCATCCGGCGTTTGCTGCGGCCGAACTGGATACCGGGTTCATTCCGCGTTATCAGGAAGAACTGCTGCCAGTCACCTCGGACCTCAGTGACGAATTCTGGCAAGCCGCCGCCCAGGCGTTTGCCCAAAGTCAGCCGAGTTCTCCACGAGCCGATGACCCGGTTTCGCCTTGGGCCAACAGCAATGGTTTCCGTGCCGGACTGCCGACAGAAATCACGCTGCATTTGAGTTGTGAAGGCCAGGATCGAGCGCTGACATTGGGCGACGCTGATGCCCACACCGCTCAACTCAAGGGCGAGCAACTGCTGACCGAGCACAACGGCCTGCGCCGTCAGCATCGGGCAATCCGCCGGAGCGACGTTCTGTATCTGCAATGGGAAGGTGAATTGCGCCGCATCGAGTCCTACGACCCGATCAGCGCCGTCGAGGCCAGTCACAGCCATCACGGCGGGCTGACCGCCCCCATGAATGGCAGCATCGTGCGGGTACTGGTGGAAGCCGGACAAACGGTAGAAGCCGGGGCGCAACTGGTGGTGCTGGAGGCGATGAAAATGGAGCACAGCATTCGTGCGCCACACGCTGGGGTGATCAAGGCGCTGTATTGCCAGGAAGGCGAGATGGTCAGTGAAGGCAGTGCGTTGGTGGAGTTGGAAGAAGCGTGAAATGAAGATCGGTCCTACGCTTTGCGAGGACCGATCTGATTAGAATTTGGCGGTTGCCTGAACCACTACGCCGATAATTCGGCACTCTTCGGTGAAGATAGCCTTCGGATAGGTCGGATTGAGCGGGACCAGGTAACGCTGCCCGCCCTCTTCGATCAGCTTGCGAAAGGTCGCCTCGGCGCTGTCCGGCCAGTGGGCAATCACCAACTTTCCGGGTTCCGGCACAATGGCCGGGTCCACCAGGATCATCATGCCTTCGGCAATGCTGATACCCGTGGGCGCGGTCATCGCATCGCCCACCACACTCAGCCAGAAGGCCGGGCCTTGGGCGTGGTAGTCGGTCAGCTCAAAGCGTTCCTCCTTGCGATACACCGTCAGCTCACCATCGCGCAGCTGCGCCGGCTCCTTCCAGTCACTGACCGGGTAGCGGAAGTACGGGTTGTACTTCAGCGCCAGAGGCATCTCCTCCTCTTCCAAGATGAGTGGTTCGCGGATCACCAGCGCCACTTCGAGAAAGTCCATGCCCAGCGCCTTCAACACACGGTTCATGTTGACGACGCCGGGGTCGCGGCGTTTGTTCAGCCAGTGGCCGACGCCGCCCTGGGACATCCCGAGGCGATCTGCGAGTTCTTCTTGAGTGACTTTGAGTTCACTCATCTTGGCCTTGACCAACTCAATCCATTTATCCATGTGCGGCACGATACGTGGGCGCCTCCAGCCGTCAAAACACAAATTGTAGTATTTAATCTCTCGTCATAAATACAGTACGTACTAGGATTGGTTCACGGATCTGAATCTATCACGGAGTTTGCCATCGCCATGTCCATCCCCTGCAACGACCTGCCTGACATGCAAATCGACACTTCCCTCACCTCGCCAAAAGGCTCTGCCGCCGCGCAACGAGCACTGGACTATTACTTGAAACCAGCTGTTTCAGAGGAAGTGGTCGAAGAACGTTTCTTTGACGTAAACCGCAACATCAGCTGCGAAGAGGCGCTGGTCCATGCCACGGACTTGCTACGTTGTGCCGCCGCCATCGCGTACGAGTCAGCCAGCAATTTACAGGGCGCAAGTCGGGACCTGGCGTTTTCGGCGGTGCACATGATCGATATGGCCAGGGCGATGGTAGATCGATCCCTGGAGGGCGATCAGAACGGGTGATACGCGGGTGCTTGCGAGGAGGACAGGAAAGACTTTTCCAATCAGGCAGATAAAAGCATTTGACTTGCAAACGAGAATGATTATTATTGCATGCAACTGGTCGCGAGATCAGTCGATTGTCCAAGTGACCTTAGGTCGGTCTCCTGGACTATCTCCTCATCAGGCTAATCACGGTTTTTGACCCGGCTTTTTGCCGGGTCTTTTTTTTGCCAGTTATTCTGGCTTTACCTTCAGGCTAATGAAGTCTTTAGGTGCTGCAAATTCGAATGGCGCGGATGATATCAAAAGAATATCCGTTGGCAAGAGAAGCCCGGCATCATTGGCCCAAACCAATCAAAAATAGCGCTTGAGAATCAATCGCACAGTCTCTAAGCTGCGTCGGCGTCAAGGAGGACGCCCCCCGCTTCAGGCCAGAATTTCCCCCGGTTTTACCCTTCCCAGCGTGTAAAGTAACAGCCATAAAAATCATATTCAGGAATCGACTATGGCCGTGGCTAAATCCTCTTTCGACATCAGTGCCAACTTCGACAGTGGCAACATTGAAGTGCTGGACATCAGCAATCCATTGCAAGCCCTGCTGGCCATCAAGCCAGACACTCGCAGCCAACACTTTCAGTGGTTCCACTTCAAGGCCAGCGGTCTGCACGTCGGTCAGGAACACTGGTTTCGTCTGAACAATGCCAGCAAGTCCTCCTACAACAAAGCCTGGGATGGTTATCAGACGGTGGCGTCCTACGACCACGTCAACTGGTTCCGGGTGCCGACCATTTTCGAAGGTGACTGCCTGCGCTTCAGCCTTGAAGCCACCGCCACCCACGCCTGGTTTGCTTACTTCGAACCCTACAGCCGCGGTCGCCATGACTGGTTGATCGAGCAAGCGCTGACCAAGGCCGGCACCGAACTGCTGGCCACCGGCAAGAGCGTCGAAGGTCGAGACATCCAGCTGCTGCGTAAAGGCACGGGCGCCGAAGGTCAGCGCAAGGTCTGGATCATTGCCCAGCAACACCCCGGCGAACACATGGCCGAGTGGTTCATGGAAGGCGTGATCGAACGTCTCGAAAAACACGACGATCCGGTATTGAACAAACTGCTGACAAGCGCCGATCTGTATTTGGTGCCGAACATGAACCCGGACGGCGCTTTCCACGGTCACCTGCGCACCAACGCCATGGGCCAGGACCTGAACCGCGCCTGGCAGAGCGCCAACCAGGAAATCAGCCCGGAAGTGCTGTTCGTTCAGCAGCAGATGGAAAAGTACGGCGTCGACCTGTTCCTCGACATCCATGGCGATGAAGAAATCCCCTACGTGTTCACCGCCGGTTGCGAAGGCAACCCAGGCTACACGCCACGGATCGAAAAACTCGAAGAGCATTTCCGCAGTCATCTGAAGCACCTGACCAAGGACTTCCAGACCAAGCACGGCTACACCCGCGACGAGCCGGGCAAAGCCAACATGACCCTGGCGTGCAACAGCGTCGGCGAGATATTCGACTGCCTGTCGCTGACCCTCGAAATGCCCTTCAAGGACAACAACGATGCGCCGAACGCCCTGACCGGCTGGTCCGGCAAGCGCTCGAAGCAGTTGGGCAAGGATGTGCTGACCACCGTTGCGGATATGGTCAACACCTTGCGCTGAACACGCAGAATCAAAAGATCGCAGGCTTCGCCAGCTCCTACGCCGACCGTGTGAACCGCACGAATCTTTGTAGGAGCTGCCGCAGGCTGCGATCTTTTAGCCGCGATCCTTGCCCCGCAACATGCTGTCCAGCACGTCATCGCGGCGCACCCAACCGTGAAACAACGCCGCCGCCAAATGCAGCAGCACCGTCAAGAACAACAAATACGCCAGATACCCGTGAGCCTTGCGCAGGAACGCAAACACCTGCGCATTCGCCGGTACGATCGACGGCAACTGCAACGAGCTGCTGAGCATCACTGGATCCCCCGCCGCCGAAATCATCGCCCAGCCCAGCAGCGGCAAAATCAGCATCAAGGCGTACAGCAACACATGCGAAGCCTTGGCCGCCAGCGCTTGCCAACCCGGCAGATCCGCCGGCAGCGGTGGCTGTTGCGTGGAAAAACGCACGGCCAGGCGCACGATCACCAGCAGCAGAATCGCGACGCCCAAGGGTTTGTGCAGATGAATCAGCCACTCATGACGCTCGGACACCGAAGCGGCCATGCCCGCGCCGATAAACAGCATGGCAATGATCATCAGCGCCATCAGCCAGTGCAGCAATCGCGCTAAAGGCGCGAAGTGGTTCGGTTGAGCGCTCATTGACGAGACTCCTGTTTATTCGCAGCGGGCAACTGGCTGACTTCGCTGGTACGACGCAAGTAGGAAGTGGCGTACCCCGCTGAACGAGCGACGAGCAATGGGTCGTCGGAACTTTCTATGCCGGCGGGCAGTACCAGTGGGTCGTAGTTGATGTCACGGCATTCGCCATTGAGTTGCGGCTGAGTGCTTTCGAGCACCAGGGTGCCGGCGTTCAACACTTTGCGACCCTCGGGCCAGGCTTTGCTGGCGTCGTTGACCGGATCGCCAGGGTTGGCCAGGGTGATGTTCAGCTGCCAACGCAGCGGCCCTGCGGAAATGCGCTGAACCAGGTCTTTCTCCAGGAAATCACCCCCCTCTGGCGCCATTGCGCCCGCAGCGTCCTGAGCCACCGGCACCATGCTCCAGCGCACCGCCCGCCGCTGTCCCGCAGCGTTCACCAGGTAAAACGCATTGACGCTGTTGTAGGTTTCCGTCACGTAACTGGCCGACGGCTTGGCGGTTTTGATCCAGGCCAGGAACGGTGCAGCTTCCGGATGCGAACCAAAGAACGCGGGCACCGCAGCGGGGTTCGGCTTGCCGGTGGCCGGGTCGGGTGACTGGGCTTGTTGCAGTTGATAGAACGCCTCGGGCGTGCCAACCGGGAACACCGGCATGCTGTTCATCCCGGTGCGCCACTGCTGGCCGTTGGCCTGGGTGAATCGCAACGCCAGGCTGCGGATTGGCACGCTGTTGTCTGGCGCATAAGGATTACCGGCCGGCAATGCAAAACGCCCGACCACCGGGGTCCGCGCGTCATTGAACACCTGAGCGCTGGAATAGCTGCGCGCCTCACCGCTGCTCTCGAAATGCCCGATCACACACACGCCTTTGGAGTGGTTACGCCGGAAACCCGGGTGCACGCCGTTGTTGGTCTCCAGCACATTGATCAGCTTTTTCGGCGTCAGACGCTGTGGGTCGAAGGTGCCGTTGACGTAGGCAAAAGCCCCGGCCAGGGCGGCAACCACCACAGCGATACCGGCCAGACGTAACGTCAGGCTCGCGGCACTCAAGGGTGGCCGGGTTGGCGGTGATGAGCGATCTACCATGAAAGACTCCAGGGCCATCGGCCACAAGTGAGAAGGATCAAGCAGACGAACCCCACGGTGGTTTATTCCATCGCGCGGTATTTATTTTTTCAGGCGTGGAATAACCTCCAATGCCGGGCGTCTTCCGGGTGTCCGATCTCACAAATACGTTCCTTTTTTGGCGAGTGGCTGTTGTTGCCAGGCAAGGCGCCGCGACGCGTCATAGCTCGCTATGGCAAGGAGCGGCAACGCAGTATGGCGACAACAGACGCCGCCAAAAAGGAAACGTATTTGTGAGACCGGACACCCCCTAGCGTAGTGACTAGCCAGAACTTCATGAACGATATCGACGAACAACTGAGAGAAATCATTCCCAGATTGCGCCGGTTTGCCGTGTCGTTGACGCGCAATCCCAGCAGCGCCGACGACCTGGTGCAGTCTTGCCTTGAGCGCGCGCTGTCGAGTTGGGGCGACAAACGCCCCGAGGGCGACTTGCGCGCCTGGTTGTTTTCGATTCTGTATCGACAGTTTCTCGATGCTCACCGGCGCTCCCGGCGTTATGCGCGGATGCTCGAACTCTTTACCGGGCGTGACGATACACAGCCGTCGGTGGAACGCACCGTGATCGCCCAATCGACCCTGAAAGCCTTCGATCAACTCAGCACAGAACAGCGCGCCCTGCTGCTCTGGGTCTCGATCGAAGGCTTGAGTTACAAAGAGGTCGCCGAGATTCTCGACGTCCCCACCGGCACCGTGATGTCCCGCCTGTCCCGTGCCCGCCAAGCCTTGCGCCAGTTGAGCGACGGCGAAATCACCCGCCCTTCTCTGCGGAGACTCAAATGATCAGCCTGCCCCCAAACGAGCGTGACCTGCACGCCTACGTCGACCAGCAACTCAGCGATGCCGACCGACGTCTGGTGGAAACTTTTCTGGCCAGCAACGCTGAAGTGGCTGCCAAAGTGCGTGCCTGGCAGCAGGACGCCCAGCAATTGCGCGCGGCATTGAGCGGCGCCCTGCAGCAACCGGCCAACCCGGACCTCGACCCGGCGCTGATTCGCCAACGCCTCAAACGACAATCTCGCCGTCACCTGGCCAGCGCCGCCGTGTTGCTGATCGCGGTCAGCGTCGGCGGATTCAGCGGCTGGCAAGCCCGGGAGATGACGCTCATCAGTGCCCAACTGCCGATGACCGATGCCCTGCAGGCCTATCGCCTGATTGCCCAGCAAGGCATCCTGCCGGCCGATTACAAAGTCAGCGACGACGGTGACATGCAGGGTTGGCTCGACCGCTATTTCACTCAGGCCAATCGCTTGCCTGACCTCTCGGGCGCCGGTTTCAAACCGGTCAGCGGGCGCTTGCTGAGCACCGAGCAAGGGCCGGCGGCGATGGTGGTCTACGAGGATCAAAGCGGCCATAAAGTCAGCTTCTACGTCCGCCCACCGGGCCCGAAAAACTACCTGTTGCCGAGGGGCAGTCGCAGCGATGGCGAGTTGCAGGCCGAGTACTGGTCAGGGGGCGGGTATAACTACGCGATGGTCAGCCCGAGCGATACGCCGGCGGCGCAGTTGCTCAAGCAAACCGTGCAGTTCTGAGCACACCACCGCTCCCACAGTGGATTTATGGAGGTTTGTGGACCGTGTTCAACCCTGCCCGAAGACTTGGGATGGCCTACGCAATAACGGGTCGAACGGGTTGATCCGCGGCCCGATCAGTGCCGCTTCGCGCTTGAGCATTTCCACCACTGTCGGCAAGCGATCCGGCCCCAGCCGATCACTCACGGTCGCCACACTCAGTGCTGCCACGGCCCGCCCTTCACGATCCAGAATCGGCACCGCCACCCCGGCCATGCCCTGCAACACTCCGGTGTTGCGTCCGGCATAACCCAGCTTGCGCACGTTCTCGACTTCCGAGCGCAGAAACACCTCGTCGTACAGGTGGAAATCCTTGAGCCTCGGCAAGTTGTAGTGAATCACTGTGTCGCGTTCCTCTTCTGGCAGGAACGCCAGAATCGCCAGGCTGCCCTGCCCCACACCCAGTGCTACGCGCCCACCAATGTCACCGGTAAAGGTGCGGATCGGAAACGGACCTTCACTGCGGTCCAGGCAGATCGCATCAAAACCACTGCGCGCCAGCAAGAACAACGAATCCCCCAACGATGCCGACAGCCGCAGCAACGCCGGACGCACCAGTTCGCGCAGGTTTCCAGTGTTCCCGGCACGAGCCGCCAGGGCGAAAAACTCCAGACTCAAGCGATAGCGTTTGCTGCGCGCATCCTGCTCGACCATGCCCTCATCCATCAGGCTGCGCAGCAATCGGTGCGTGGTCGGTTGGGACAAACCAATGCGCTGGGCCAGTTGCGTCACCCGCTCCCCGCCCTCGACGGTTTCACCCAGACTGCGCAGCACGGCAAACAGTCTGGAGACCGCGCCTACACCGACATCACTTTTGCTTTCATTCCGCTCAATGGAATCTGTCATGGGTTTTCTCGAGTATTAATTTACTCACCGAATGAAACTGAAAATATTCATCGCTTCAGTGAAATAGGCCATTGAGCCCATCCTATTCTTCGTCCTACTCTGCGTCCAGACAGGGGCGATTCGAACAACAGCGGCAGCCGACTAGAGTCGAGCGCCAACGCACCCAGCAAGACCTTTTCGTATCTGCCCATACAAAAAAGCGCGCCTTCGGGCGACGCATAACAATCTCAGGTGGAGCGCAGTTATGGCTTTTGTGCAACTTGAAGGACTCGGCAAACGTTACGGTGAGATCGACGCCGTCGTTGCTACCAACCTCTCGGTCGACAAAGGCGAGTTCGTCTCGCTGCTCGGCCCCTCCGGATGCGGCAAAACCACCACCCTGCAAATGATTGCCGGCTTCGTCGAAGTCAGCAGCGGACGCATTCTGCTGGACGGTCGCGACATCACCCACGCCAAACCCGCCAGCCGTGGCTTGGGCGTGGTGTTCCAGAGTTACGCGCTGTTCCCGCA
The DNA here is from genome assembly GCF_030053095.1 of Pseudomonas sp. PMCC200344. NCBI lineage: Bacteria > Pseudomonadati > Pseudomonadota > Gammaproteobacteria > Pseudomonadales > Pseudomonadaceae > Pseudomonas > Pseudomonas sp. PMCC200344. The sequence goes on from NZ_CP125618.1 coordinate 4,281,025, forward strand.
CATGACGGTGAAAGACAACGTCGCCTTCGGCCTGCGCATGCGCAAAGTGGCCAACGGCGAATTGCAGCAGCGGGTGGACCGGGTGCTGAAACTGGTGCGTCTGAACCCGCATGCCGAGCGCTACCCGCGAGAACTCTCCGGCGGCCAGCGTCAACGTGTTGCGTTGGCTCGAGCCCTGGTGATCGAGCCCCCGGTGCTGCTGCTTGATGAGCCGCTGTCCAACCTCGACGCCAACCTGCGCGAAGAGATGCAATTCGAGATCCGCCGCATCCAGCGCGAAGTCGGGATCACCACATTGATGGTCACCCATGACCAGTCCGAAGCGCTGTCCATCAGCGACCGGGTGGTGGTGATGCAGGCCGGGCGCATCACCCAGATCGACGCGCCTTACACCCTCTACGAACACCCGCGCACCGAGTTCATTTCCGGCTTCGTCGGCAAGGCCAATTTGCTACCCGGCGAGCGTGATGGCGCGGGTGTGGTCCAGGTTCGCAGTGGCGGCGAACTGACCTTGAGCCTGCGTCCGGAAAAAATCGATCTGCGGGACAAAGGTCAGGGCCGTCTGCAAGGCAATATCGTCAGCCGCTTCTTTCTCGGCAGCCAATGGCTGTACGGCGTATCGACGACCCTGGGCGAACTCAGCGTGGTTCGCCGCAACGACGGTTCGGCACCGCTGACCGAAGGCACGGCGGTCGGCCTCGATTGGGACGCAGCGTTGCTGCGGGTGCTCAGTGTCGACGAGGTGCCGGCATGAGTACGCTTGTCGCCATTCGCCAGGGACGCCAGGGTTACTGGCTGTCGGCACCGGCCCTGGCCTTATACCTGGGCCTGCTGGTTATCCCGCTGCTGCTGACCTTGGTGCTGTCGTTCAACGTCTTCGACTACAGCTCGGGGATCAACGGCGACGCCTACACCCTCGATCACTACAGCAGCCTGCTCGGCGATCCGTACTTCTACGAAATCTTTCTGCGCACGATGTGGATCAGCGCCCTGACCACCCTGCTCTGCGTGGTAATCGGCGTGCCCGAGGCCTACATCCTCAGCCGCATGGGCACGCCGTGGCGCTCGATTTTCCTGATTCTGATCCTCACCCCGTTGCTGATTTCGGTGGTGGTGCGCGCCTTCGGCTGGAGCCTGTTGCTCGGTGCCGACGGCCTGGTCAACCAGACCCTGCAAGCCTTCGGCGGCTCGCCGATGAAGCTGCTCTACACACCGTTCGCGGTGGTGATTGCACTGGTCCACGTGATGCTGCCGTTTATGATCATTCCGGTCTGGACCTCGCTGCAGAAACTCGACCCCGCCGCCGAGCAGGCCGCGATGTCCCTCGGTGCCAGCCACTTCACCGTGTTGCGCCAGGTGGTGCTGCCACAGATCATGCCCGGCGTGCTCTCGGGCACCTTGATCGTGTTCGGTCTCGCCGCCAGTTCGTTTGCCATCCCTGGCCTGCTCGGCGGACGCCGGATAAAAATGGTCGCCACGCTGATCTATGACCAGTACCTGTCGGAGCTCAACTGGCCGATGGGCGCGGCCATCGCCGTGGCCCTGCTGTTGCTCAACCTGCTGATCATGCTGTCGTGGAACCGGATGATCGAAGGCCGCTACAAGAAGTCATTGGGATAACTCGTCATGTCCAAGAACGGTCCTTTCGCCCTGCTGTTCCATACCCTGGTGGTGCTGTTCATGCTGGCACCGCTGGTGGTGGTTTGCCTCGTGGCCTTCACACCGGAAAACACCCTGAGCCTGCCGACCACTGAGTTTTCCCTGCGCTGGTTTCGCGCGGTGTTCGAGCGCGCAGACTTTGTCGATGCGTTCTACAACAGCCTGATCCTCGCGTTCTGCGCTGCCAGTCTGGCGACGCTGATTGCGGTGCCGGCGGCGCTGGCGATCACGCGCTTCGAGTTCCCCGGTCGCGACTTTTTCAACGGTCTGTTCCTGTCGCCGATCATCATTCCGCACTTGGTGCTGGGTGTCGCATTGCTGCGCTTGTTTGCGCTGATGGGCGTCAATGGCAGCTTCGCCTGGCTGATCTTCGCCCATGTGCTGGTGATCACACCGTACGTGTTGCGACTGGTGCTGGCGTCGGCCATCGGCCTGGATCGCAGCGCCGAACACGCCGCGCAATCGCTCGGTGCCGGGCGCTTCACGTTGTTCAGGGAAATCACCTTGCCGATGATTCTGCCGGGGGTCGCCGGTGGCTGGCTGCTGGCGTTCATCAACAGTTTCGATGAGGTCACTTTGTCAATTTTCGTCACCTCGCCGGCCACGCAAACCCTGCCGGTGCGGATGTACGTGTACGCCACTGAATCCATCGATCCGATGATGGCGGCGGTGTCGGCACTGGTGATTGGGCTGACCGCGCTGACGATGATTTTGCTCGACCGGGTTTACGGCCTGGATCGGGTTCTGGTGGGCAAACAATGAGGGCGCCATGGCTCTGCTGAAACGACTGGCCGAAGGCGACCGCCCGGCCTTGGACTTTACCCTCGACGGCACGCCGGCCACCGGCCTGCTCGGCGACACCTTGCTGACGGCGGTGCTGACCTGCAGCGAACACTTGCGCGGCAGCGACTTCAGCGCCGAACCCCGCGCCGGGTTTTGCATGATGGGTGCGTGTCAGGACTGCTGGGTAAGACTGGGCGATGGTCGACGCGTGCGCGCCTGTTCGACGTTGCTCGAAGCCGGGCAGCAGATCAGCCGCGAACCGGGGCGACACTTATGAGCACACCCTCGGTGGTCATCATCGGCGCCGGTCCGGCCGGGATTCGTGCAGCGCAAACATTGGTCGCCCACGGCGTTCGCCCGGTGCTGCTGGACGAAGCAGCACGCGGTGGCGGGCAGATTTATCGTCGACAACCGGCAAACTTCAAGCGCTCGCCGGTCAAGCTGTATGGCTTCGAAGCCGGCAAGGCCAACGCGCTGCATCAGACGATTGATGAGTTGCACGAGCAACTCGACTACCGTCCCGAGACGTTGGTATGGAACGCCGAGGACGGTGCGCTTGACACCTTGCATGAAGGCCGCGCCGCGCGGCTGGCGTTCTCCCGCGTGATCGTCGCCACGGGCGCCACCGACCGGATTCTGCCGGTACCGGGCTGGACCCTTCCGGGGGTCTACAGCCTCGGCGCAGCGCAGATCGCCCTCAAGTTTCAAGGCTGCGCTATCGGTGAACGCGTGGTGTTCGCCGGCAGCGGGCCGTTGCTGTACCTGGTGGCGTATCAATACGCCAAGGCCGGCGCCAAGGTGGTCGCTGTGCTCGACAGTTCGCCTTTCAGCACTCAGGCCCGCGCCCTGCCCGGTCTGCTCTCGCAACCGGCCACCCTGGCCAAAGGCATCTATTACCGCAGTTGGTTGACCGCCCACGGCATCCCGGTGCATCAAGGTGCCAGCCTCACAGGCATCAATGGCGATCAGCGTGTGCAATCGCTGACCTGGCGCAACGCGAAGGGCTATCAGCATCTTAATTGCGACGCCGTCGCCTTCGCCCACGGCCTGCGCAGTGAAACCCAACTCGCCGATCTGCTCGGCTGTGAGTTCGCCTGGAACCCGCTCAACCGCGCCTGGCTGCCGCAGCATGACAGCGCTGGTCGCAGCAGTGTCGCCGAGGTTTACCTGGCCGGTGACGGCGCCGGCATCATGGGCGCCGACGCGGCGGAAATGGCCGGCGAGCGCGCGGCTCTGGCGTTGCTCGAAGACATCGGTCACCTGATCCCACCGCAACGTGGGGCGCAATTGGAGCAGGCGCTGGGGCGGATCGATACCTTCCGCCAAGGCCTGGAACGGGCCTTCATCTTTCCCGAGAATTGGGCCGCCGATGCCCCGAATGACGTGATGATCTGCCGCTGCGAAGAAGTGCGGGCCGGCGACATTCGCCAAGTGGTGCGCGAGGGCCATTGGGAGATCAACCGGGTCAAGGCGCATTGCCGGGTCGGCATGGGCCGCTGTCAGGGACGGATGTGTGGCGCCGCCGCCGCGGAAATCATTGCCTGCGAAAGCCAGCGCTGCGTGTCCAACATCGGCAGGCTTCGGGCTCAGGCCCCCATCAAACCCCTGCCGTTTGGTTTGGAGGTCGAGTCATGATCGAAGTCGATGCCGTCATCATTGGCGGCGGTATTGTCGGCGCCTCCGCCGCGCTTTTTCTGAGCAAGGCCGGCCGGCGTGTCGCGCTGCTGGAGCGGGACTTCTGTGGCTCGCATTCCAGCGGCGTGAACTACGGCGGCGTGCGGCGTCAGGGGCGACCGTTGTCGCAACTGCCGCTGTCGCAGCGGGCCCACGACATCTGGGGGCAACTGCCGCAGCTGATTGGCATCGACGGTGAGTATCAGCGCAGCGGCCACCTGAAACTGGCCCGCAGCCTCAGCGACCTGCACGCCTTGCAAGACTATGCCGCCAGCAGTCGGGGCTTTGGCCTCGATTTGCAGGTATTCGAGCGCAGTGAATTACGCGCACGTTTTCCGTGGGTCGGCGAGGTCGCGGTCGGCGCCTCGTTTTGCCCCGATGACGGTCATGCCAACCCGCGACTGGTCTCCCCGGCGTTTGCCCGGGCGGCGCGGCGACATGGCGCACAGGTCCATGAACAATGCCCGGTGACGGCGGTGGAACACGACGGTCAACGCTTTCGCATCAGTACGCAAACCGGTCTGGAGCTACAGACGCCCTGGCTGCTGAATTGCGCCGGAGCCTGGGCCGGCACCCTGGCAGAACAGTTCGGTGAGGGGGTGCCGATGCGCGCCGGGCACCCGGCGATGCTGGTCACCGAGCCATTGCCGCTGGTGATGAATGCCAGCACCGGGGTCGAGGGCGGCGGTATCTATGCCCGTCAGGTCGCTCGCGGCAATTGCGTGTTGGGTGGCGGTCAGGGTTTTGCCCTCGACGACGCCCGCGCCCGGCCGGGCCAGCACGCCGTGATCGAGATCCTGCGTCAGGCCGTCGAGCTTTATCCGTTTCTTGAAGGCGCCCAGGCGATTCGCACCTGGAGCGGCACCGAAGGTTACCTGCCCGATCACCAACCGGTGATCGGCCACAGTGGCACTCAACCCGGTCTGTTGCACGCGTTCGGCTTTGCCGGCGCAGGTTTCCAGATCGCCCCCGCGGTGGGCCAGGCGCTCACCGAAATCATCTGCAGCGGCGCCTCAAAGACGCCACTGGATGCGTTTTCCATCACCCGGTTTCACTCCATCTCCGTTGCTTGATAGAGGAAGGTCGCGCCAATGAATAACGTCAAACGCAGTGCACTGCTCGGTTTCTCCTGTCTGACCGCCCTGCTCACGGTCACCCAGGCCCAGGCCGAACCGACGCTTTACCTGGGCATGAACGGCGGGACTATGGAGCGGCTATACGCCGACAAGGTGCTGCCGGTTTTCGAGAAGGCCAATAACGTCAAAGTGGTGATCGTGCCCGGCACCTCCGCCGATATTCTGGCCAAGGTCCAGGCCAGCAAAGGCAACCCGCAGATGCACGTGATGTTCCTCGACGACGGCATCATGTACCGCGCCATCGCCATGGGGCTGTGCGACAAACTCGAAGACAGCGCACCGCTGGCGCAGATTCCGGCCAAGGGCCGCATCAAGGATCAAGCGGTGGCGGTCAGCCTCGGCGTGACCGGGCTGGCGTACAACACGCGTCTGTTCAAGGAGAACGGCTGGACCGCGCCGACCTCGTGGATGGACATGGCCGACCCGCGCTTCAAGGACAAACTGGTGTTCCAGTCGATGGCCTCCTCAACCTTTGGCCTGCACGGATTCCTGATGTTCAACCGGATTCAGGGCGGCAGCGAAACCGACGTCGAGCCAGGCTTCAAGGCGTGGCCGAACACCGTCGGGCGCAACGTGCTGGAGTACATCCCGAGTTCGGCGAAGATTTCCGAAATGCTTCAGACCGACGAAGCCGCGCTGTTCCCACTGACGCCGACCCAGGTCACCGCCCTGAAACTCAAGGGCATGCCGGTGGAATATGCGCAACCGAAGGAAGGCGCCGTGGTGCTCAACGTGGCCGAATGTGCCATCGCCAACAACACCCAACCGGAACTGGCGCAGAAGCTCGCGGCCTTCTTGCTGACGCCGCAAGCGCAGGCCGCCGCGCTTGAAGACGGCGACCAGATCCCGTCCAACCCCAATACCCCGACCACCGACAAGACTCGCGGCCAGGTGGAGGCGATGAAGCAGTACCTGACCACTGCCATTGCGATCGATTGGGATCAGGTCAACGAACAGCGCCCGGCATGGAATGCGCGGTGGAATCGCAGTATCGAGCGGTAACTTCCGGCATAGCGCTATCTATGTAGCAGCTGCCGAGCCTGCGAGGCTGCGTTCGGTTCGGGCCGCGTTCGGACGGAGCAGTCGCCAATCCATTCTCTGCGGTTTTCTTGAATGACCGCGGTGTTTGGTTTTACGACTGCTCTGCAGCCGAACGCAGCCTCGCAGGCTCGGCAGCTGCTACAGGTCGACACAACTGGAATGGAAATTCCCCCTTTGGTTACACTACGGCGCGGCAGCTCGGGGAGCTGCCTGCCGATTACGGGGTGAAATCACAGTGGCCGTTCGACCGTCTGGCGCGCACGCGCAGCCGCTTGGGGCAGTTGGTCGAAATCAGGGACCCGTAGGTTTTGTGGCGTAGCTCATGCTCGCGATAGCGGCATGAGCTGCACCACACTTTTCCGGCTATCATGTCGCCCGTTTCCAGGCCTCCGCGCCCTCCTCTCGATCAAAGTGAATCTGTTCATGGATACCCTTGCCCAACTGCGCGCCGGCCAACTGTCGGGCGTTACCCGCCTGGACCTCACCGGCGGCCTGACGGAGTTTCCGCGAGAAGTCTTCGACCTGGCGGACTCGCTGGAAGTCCTCGACCTCAGTGGCAATGCCTTGAGCAGTCTGCCGGACGACTTGCACCGTCTGACCCGTTTGCGCGTGCTGTTCTGCTCGGACAATCTGTTCACCGAACTGCCCGACTGCCTGGGCCAATGCGCCGCTCTGACGATGGTCGGCTTCAAGGCCAACCGCATCGAACACGTGCCAGGCGCGGCCCTGCCACCGTTGCTGCGCTGGCTGATCCTGACCGATAACTGCATCACTGAACTGCCCGCCGAGCTGGGTGAACGCCCGCACCTGCAAAAACTCATGCTTGCTGGCAACCGCTTGCAACGCTTGCCGGAGAGCTTGCGTCATTGCCATCGACTCGAACTGATCCGCATCGCCGCCAATCGGTTGACCGAGTTGCCCGAGTGGCTGCTGTCCCTGCCGAGCCTGACTTGGCTGGCGTACGCCGGCAACCCGCTGGAGACCGAAGCCGATGCGGCCGCTCTCGAAGCCACGCCCCGCATTCCCTGGTCCGAACTGCGTCTGGAGCAGCAACTGGGCGAAGGCGCGTCAGGGGTGATTCATCGCGCAATGTGGGATCGACCGGGCCAACCGGCCACACAGGTCGCCGTCAAACTCTACAAAGGCGAAATGACCAGCGATGGCTCGCCGTTGCACGAGATGAACGCCTGCATCACCGCCGGTAGTCACCCCAACCTGATCCGGGTTGAAGGGCGCGTCGTCGGGCATCCAGAAGCCCAGGCCGGGCTGGTGATGCAGCTGATCGATCCGAGCTATCGCAATCTGTCCGGGCTGCCGAGCCTGGCGTCGTGCACCCGCGACGTTTACGCCAACGACACCCGGTTCAGCGCTGGCGTGGCATTGCGCATCGCCTGTGGCATCGCCTCGGCAGCCGAACATTTGCACCAGCATGGCATCACCCACGGCGACCTCTACGGCCACAACATTTTGTGGAACGAGCACGGTGATTGCCTGCTGGGGGATTTTGGCGCCGCATCTTTCCATGCCACCTCGGACAGCCTTGAAAGCCGTGCGCTGCAACGGATCGAGGTACGGGCGTTTGGTGTTTTGCTGGGAGAATTGTTGGAGCGGATCGACTCAGGGTTGAGCGATGAGGACTGTGTGCAGCTGGAGCAATTGCAGCAGCGCTGCTGTCAGCCGCAGGTGCTGGAGCGACCGGGGTTCAGCGAAATTATTCAGGCGCTGGCGGTATTGGCTTCAACCACTGGAAGCCAATACAAACCTGTGGCGAGGGACCTCCCCACAGGTCATCACACGCTCGAAGCGGTTTAACCCGCCAACCCGACAAACATGTCCTGCACGTCATCGTGGTTATCGAGGCCTTCGAGGAAGGCTTCGACTTCAGCCATCTGCTCATCGCTCAGACCGCTGACCGGATTTTTCGGCTGATAACCCAACTTGGCCGACAACACGGTGAAACCTTGCTCTGGCAGGGCTTTCTGCACGGCGTCCAGGTCCGCAGGCTCGGTCAGGAACAGGGTCGTGCCCTCTTCTTCGCCCGGCTCGAAATCCTGGGCGCCGGCTTCGATAGCGGCCATTTCCGGATCGGCGTCGGAGCTGTCCGGGGACGCCTCGATCATGCCGACATGGTTGAAGTCCCACGCTACCGAACCGGAAGCGCCCAATTGGCCCTTGCGGAACGCGACGCGGATTTCAGCAACGGTGCGGTTGACGTTATCGGTCACGCATTCAACGATCAGCGGCACCTGATGCGGTGCGAAGCCTTCATAGGTCACGCGATGGTATTGCACGGTTTCGCCCAACAGGCCCGCGCCTTTCTTGATCGCGCGATCCAGGGTTTCCTTGGGCATCGAGGCTTTCTTGGCCTGCTCGACCACCAGACGCAGGTGTGCGTTGGTGGCAGTATCGGCACCGTTGCGGGCAGCAATGGTGATTTCTTTTACCAGCTTGCCGAAGATCTTGCCCTTGGCGTTAGATGCCGCTTCTTTGTGTTTAACCTTCCACTGTGCGCCCATTACTCACTCTCTTGATCTGTGGCGCCGAGACATCTATTGGCCGACGCATGGCGCAAGTTTATACGCCCTAAAGTTGGCAATCGACCAAAAAATCTACCCTGTTCACCCGCATGACCAATCGACATCTTCACCTGCAGTTGTAGGGCGATTCTGAAACTTCGATTTGCGGTGACCATAAAGGGCTGTGGTTTCGTACCCTCTGCGCCCGAATTCCATGGCAGAAGCGCGTTCGATGCACAACGACAAGGAAAGTCCCTTCACCCTGACACTTCTCGACGGCGATTTGAGTTTGCAGGTGTTGCAGTTCAGTGGCCGAGAAGCCCTCAACCAGCCCTATCGATTCGACATCGAAGTGATCGGCCTCGCACCGGCCATGAGCCTCGACCGATTGCTGCAACAGCCGGTGTTCCTCTGCCTGATGGAGGGCCAGGGTGTTCACGGCGTCCTTCACAGTGCCAGTCGCGAGCATCGCGGCCCACACCGGATCGGCTACAAACTGGTGCTGGTGCCCTACCTTCAATGGCTCGACCGGCAGCGTTCACGCCGGGTCTTTCATCACCTCAGCGTACCGATGATCCTGCGCCAACTGCTGGAGGAACATGATGTGCCCGAGAGGAGCTATCGCTTCGAATTGTCGAACGGGCACTATCCGCTCCGGTCTTTTTGCATTCAGTACGAGGAGAGTGATCTGGCATTGCTGCAACGGCTGTGCGAAGAAGAAGGCATTCACTATCACTTCGAACATCAGCGCGACGGGCATGTGCTGGTCCTGGCGGATGACAGCCTGAGTTTCCCCCAGGAACCCATCCTTACGCCTTTCCAGGGCAACGCATCCGACGACATTGACGGGCCGGCGATCAGTGAGCTGTTCCAGCGCCATGACTCGCCGCCCTTTCCCTCGCGACTGGAGGCCAGGAACCGTGGCTCGCAAAGCCCCGACGACGGCGCGGCCAACCATGCTTTCAGCAAACCATTGCCCGTGATGGTCCGCCCCGCTCCCGAGCACATCCATCGCGACCAACTAAGCCGTCGACAACTGGAACGTCTGCGTTGCCAGCACCTGCAGATCCACGGTCAAAGCAACCAGAGCGCACTGCGCAGCGCTCGGATTGTGCAGGTGTCGGAGCATCCATTGTCGAATTTCAACGATCAATGGCTGCTCACCGAAACCCGACATCAGGGGCAACAACCTTCGATTCTTGCCACCGACACACCCGTCACTGTCCGCCATTACCGCAATCAGTTCACCGCCATTCCCTGGTCAACGGTATTCAGGCCCGCGCTCAAGCAGACCAGGCCGAGCATTCCGGGTTATCAACCTGCCCAGGTGCTTGGCCCTGCCGGGCAACCGGCTGTGCTGGATGATCGAGGTCGAATACAGGTCAGACTGTGGCCAGCAGTGGAATCAGATCCGCTTGAATCTGCCGGTCTCTGGCTACCGATGGCCTTTGCAGCGCCGGACGGTCGGATTGACCCGTCCAGCCTGCCAAAGGCCGGCAGCGACGTCCTGATCAGTTTTCTCGACAGCGACCCGGACCGGCCGGTGCTGTGCGTCGGCATGGGCCATCACCCGCGCACTCGGCCTGTTCCCGCGCCACGCCGCGATAGCCACTTGCTGCTCGATTGGCTGGTCAATCGCTCGGACCTCACGCCCTGACACTCAGCCCTTGTCGGCCTTGCCTGCCGCCGCCGCGAACCTCGCCAGACGCACATCCAGATGCCGTGGCCGATACCCATGATCCTCGGCGCGCTCCTTGCGGCGAATGGCGTTGCGCACCATCAATGAGCCGAGGTAACGAATCGGTTCCGGCGGAAACAAGCCCAACGGGCCGTTGACCAGAGGCGAACGAGTCCAGGCGTTGTCCAGACCCTGAACCATCGAGGCGAGAATCTGCCCGCCCATGTGACACGGGCCAACCCCGCTGCCGGAATATCCGAAACCATAAAACACGTTGCCACTGGCGCTCATCTGACCGAAGAACGGCAAACCGGTGACGGAGCGATCAGACGGACCGTTCCAGGTCGCCTCGACCTTGACCTGGGCAAACGCCGGAAAGAACTCGCTCAGGCTGTGCTGCAACATACCGGCATAGGGCGATGGCTGATCGAACACCGGCAACATTCGCCCGCCGTAAGCAAAGGTGTTGCCGCCCTTGCCGAGCATGATTCGGCCGTCCGGCGTGTTGTGGTAGTAGTGCACGAAAATCCGCGAATCGAGCACGGTGACGCCGCTGGTCAAACCGATCTCGTTGAGCAGATCGGGCCGCGGCTCGGTGATCAGCATGTCGCTGGAAACAATCGCCACACTGCGCTCGAACTGTGGAAACGCCCGGGCCATCCAGGCGTTCATCGCCAGCACCACGCGATCCGCGCGAACGGTGCCGTTGGGGGTTTGAATCCCCGCAGGCTTGCCCTCCTGCAACCCGGTCATGGCGGTGTGCTCATGAATCCTCACGCCGAGTTGCAAGGCGACCCGGCGCAAGCCGCGCACCAGTTTGCCCGGCTGCACACTGGCCGCCGCCGGGGAAAACCAGCCTTCCAGATGTTTGCTGGAACCGGCCATGCGTTGCACATCGGCCACCGGCCGTTGGGTGAAGGAGTTGATGCCATTGCGCTCCAGCGCCGCGATGACGGCGTCGGTCGAGCCGCATTGGGCGCGGTTGGTGGCGGTGTAGAGCGTGCCGTCGAGGCGGTAATCGGCGTCCACCGCGTACTGCTCGCAAAAGGCGCCGATGGCATGGATGCTGCGCTCCGATTCCTTGACCAGTCGCACGGCTTCTTCGACGCCGAACAGCCGCTCAAGGGTGAAGTACTTGGCCGACCACGACAGTGCACAACCACCGTTGCGACCACTGGCACCGGCGCCGCAGATATCGGCCTCGATCAGCAGCACATCCAGTTCGGGGTTCTGTTCCTTGAGCATGATCGCGGTCCACAGTCCGGTGTAGCCACCGCCGACGATGCAGACGTCGGCGCGGGTATCGCCCGTCAAGGGTTCGCATGGCGCGCAGGACTCGGTCGCCAGCGCCTGTTCGAGCCAGAAAGGTCTCATGGGTCAATCCTTAAGTACGCAGAGGTTTTACGGTGATCGGTTGGTTAGGGACGAAAACGCTTTCGGAACGCAGGCCAGCCGGGCGGCTGTTCCAGTGCGGGATCAGCACCAGGGCCGAAAACAACGCGCAGCCGGCGAAGACGATGAACACGGTGACCGAGTCAAAGTAGCCCGGCAGCAAGCCGCCGAGAATCGCCCCAACCGAGCCGCAACCATTGACGAAACCGGCCGCGGTGGCGCCCGCCTTGGCGGTGCCGAAATCGATCGCGGCCGCGCCGCTGATCATCGAGTCCGGTCCGTACAGGGTCAGGCCCATGACGAACAGCAGCGCCACCACCAGCATCACGCTGCCGGTTTGCAGGGCGCCCATGAACAAGGCCAGGGTGACGGTCAACGCCAACAGGCTGAGCACACACGCCGGCATGCGTCGGGCGCCGAACAGTTTGTCCGAAGCGAGCCCCAGCAGAATCGGCCCGAGTAACCCAGCCAGTTCAAACGCGGTCGGAATGATTGCCGCGCCGACCTTGCCCACCGAGGGCATCTGCTCGAAGACGATCACCGGTCCCCAGAGCAGAATCGCGTAGCGCGCCGGTTTCAGCAGAAAATACGCGAGGCCCAGCACCAGCACGGTGCGGTTGCGCAGAATGTCTTTTAACGGTTCCAGCATGCTGATCTTGCTTTGCGCGTCGGCCTCTTGCGCCGTCAGTTGCGGCTCTGGCTCCACCGCCGGCAAGCCAACATCTTCGGGTTTGTTGCGCTGAAAAATAAAAAACAGCACGGCGACCAGCCCAACTACCGCCGCACTGGAAAAGAACGCCGCATGCCAAGTGCCGATCAGCGTATACGCCCACCAGCCTGCAAACGGCGAAGCCACCAACCCACCAAAGGCGTAACAGGAACTCCACAACCCCAGCACCCGCCCACGCTGCTCGGAGGGAAAGAAACTACCGAGGTTCTTGCACAGCCCGGACCAGCCGGTGGACTGGGCAAACCCTTGAATCAACATGCAGGTAGCGAAGATTGGCAACGTCGCGAAACTGCCCATCACCAAGGCTGCCGCCGCTGAAATCAACAACCCGCCAAACACTACGACCCTTGGGCCAAAGCGGTCGGCCAGGATGCCCCAGGTGAATTGCCCGATGGCGTAAGCCGTGAGGTAGATGGCGTCGAGGTTGGCCATGGCCATTTTGTCGAGCATGAAGGTGGGGTCTTCGGCGATCCCCAGTTTTGCCACGGAAAAAGCTTTGCGGGTGAAGTAGAAAGCGGCGTAAGCGAGCCAGGTGATCGCGAAGATCTGCACGCGCCAACGCTTGATAGTGCCGATGTGCTTGTCCATTGTGGTTCTGACCTCAGGGTGTGAGTGTGCCGGCAGAAATTGAGAAATAACGCCTGTTTTTTTATTGTTGAGCACTTCGATATCGCAGCTTCCCTGAGGCGATATCGGTCAGATGAGTCCTGCTGTTGCACGCACAGGCTCATGGCCGCCAACGCTGTTTGACTGACCAGTCACCGGGGCTGAGGTGGATAAAAACAATTACTGATTAATAAGTGAAATCGATTTATCGTATTTCCAATATAAGCTCAGCTTGTTACTGGAGGTTTCGATGTCGGTTTCCCACGCCCAGCTCAAAGCCTTCCACGCCGTGGCCGTGCACGGAAGCTTTACCAAAGCGGCCGAGCGGCTATTCCTCACGCAACCGGCGATTTCCGACCAAGTGCGCAAGCTCGAAGAGCGTTTCAGTGTGCTGCTGTTCCACCGCAACAAACGTTCGGTACGCCTGACCGATCTGGGCGAGCGGTTGCTGAGCATTACCCAGCGATTGTTCGTTATCGAGGCCGAGGCGCAGGAACTCTTGCATGACTCCAGGGCCTTGCAGACCGGCAGCCTGATTCTCGCGGTGGATGCGCCAGTGCACGTGTTGCCGCAGATTGCTCGCTTTTGTGAGCGCTACCCCGGCATCAGCGTGAAGATCGAAACCGGCAACACCGACGAATCGCTGTTTCGGCTGTTCAACTATCAGGCCGACCTGGCGTTGCTGGGTCGGGAGGTGAGTGACGAACGTCTGATCTCGTTGCCGCTGCGCAACGACCCGATGGTGGCGTTCGTTTCGCGCAATCATCCGTGGGCCGACCGCGAGTCGATTTGCCTAGCGGATCTGGATGACACGCCATTGGTGTTGCGGGAAATCGGTTCGGTAACGCGCCAGACGCTGGAAGAAGAAATGGCTCAGGCAGGCTTTCGCATTCGCCCGGCGATTCAGGTTGAAGGCCGGGAAGCGGCGCGTGAGGCGGTGGTCGTGGGGATTGGTGTTGGCGTTGTTTCAGCTGCCGAATTCGGTGCAGATTCGAGGGTGTGCGCGTTGCCGATTACCGACTGCAAACGACGATTGACCGAGACGCTGGTGTGCTTGCGCGAGCAGAGTTCGCGGCGGGTGGTGGCGACGTTTCTGGAGATGGTTCGCGAGAGTCTTGTGTAAGCCGGTCAGGCCCCATCGTCGGAACGCCGCCCGGACCAAGCTCGCTCCCACAGGGGAATGCGTTCCAATGTGGGAGCGAGCCTGCTCGCGAAGGGCGCACCTCGATTACAAGGCGGGCGCCAAATCGAAAAACGCCTGTATCAAGCGCAAATCCCGCCGCCGCTCCATGCAGCCAATCATGTGTCGGTTAACCAACCCTTCACCAAGAATCGGCACCGCCGCGACCCGCGGGTCATGACTGACTTCCACCGACGACACCACGCCAACCCCCAACTCCGCGGCGACGGCTTCGGTCACCGCCTCGCGACTGTCCAGCTCCAGCAACACCCGTGGACTGACCAACGCCGCCGCGCACGCCTCGTCGAAGGTGCGCCGGGTGATCGAACTCGGCTCGCGCAACACCATGATCACCTGATCCAGCGCCTTGAGCGGTACCCCCTTGGACATCTGCGCCCAGGGATGACCGTCAGGCACCAGCGCACAAATCCGTGATTCGCTTAAGTCTTGCAAATGCAGCCCCTTGCGCGGTTCGACCTCGGTCAGCACCGCCACGTCGGCGTGCTCCGACAACAACGCCGCCAAGGTTTCCTGAGCATTGCCCAGCCGCAGGTTCACGGTAATGCCGGGATACCGCGCGCGCAAACTGGCAAGCATCGGCATGACCATGTGCGGCCCATCCGCCGCAACCTCCAGACGCCCGGTCAGCAACTGCCGGTTGGCCTCGAGCATCACCTGCGCTTCTTCGGCCAGGCCGAACATCGCCCGGGTGATCGCGGCCAGTTTGGTGCCCTCCTCCGTCAGCTCCACCCGTCGTGCGGTGCGCCGCAACAGGGTGATCTGGTAATGCTCCTCCAGCGCCTTGATGTGCCCGGTGACCGCCGGTTGGCTGATGAACAGTCGCGCGGCGGCCCGGGTGAAGCTGCCCTCGCGGGCCACCGCATCGAATGCGCGGAGCTGGAACAGGTTCATGAATAACCCTCACTGATGGCTGGCATAACAACAAACAATTTGATTGATAGCACGGCAAATTGCAATTTAAGCCCCGTAGCTTCATCCCATCGATTGCGAGGACACGAGAATGAGTACTGCCGAACCCATCCTGCTCACCCCCGGCCCACTGACCACATCGGCCCGCACCCGTCAGGCGATGATGCTCGACTGGGGTTCATGGGATGACCGCTTCAATCAACTGACCGCGAGCCTGTGCGAACAACTGCTGGCGATCATCAACGGCGGCGACAGCCACCACTGCGTGCCCCTGCAAGGCAGCGGCACCTTCGCGGTCGAAGCGGCGATCGGCACGCTGGTGCCTCGTGACGGCAAAGTCCTGGTGCTGATCAACGGCGCCTACGGCAAACGCCTGGCGAAAATCTGCGAAGTGCTCGGCCGCTCCTTCAGCACCTTTGAAACCGCCGAAGACGAACCGACCACCGCCGCCGACGTCGACCGCCTGCTGCGCGCCGACGCCAGCATCACCCACGTCGCGCTGATTCACTGCGAAACCAGCACCGGGATCCTCAACCCGCTGCCGGAAATTGCTCACGTCATCGCGCAACACGGCAAACGCCTGATCATCGACGCCATGAGCTCCTTCGGCGCGCTGCCGATTGACGCGCAACAGGTGCCGTTCGACGCGCTGATCGCCGCCTCGGGCAAATGCCTGGAAGGCGTGCCGGGAATGGGCTTTGTCTTCGCTCGCAAAGAAGCGCTGGCCAATGCCGCCGGTAACTCGCACTCGCTGGCGATGGACCTTTTCGATCAGCACACCTATATGGCCAAGACCGGCCAATGGCGCTTCACCCCGCCGACCCACGTGGTCGCCGCGCTGCACGAAGCCCTGCTGCAATACAACGAAGAAGGTGGTTTGCCAGCCCGGCATCAGCGCTATGCCAACAACTGCAAAATGCTGCTCGATGACATGGCCAAATTGGGGCTACGCAGCTTCCTGCCCGCCGAGATTCAGGCGCCGATCATCGTCACCTTTCATGCGCCGAAAGATCCGCGCTACCAGTTCAAGGAATTCTACGAACGCGTCAAGGCCAAGGGTTTCATCCTCTACCCCGGCAAATTGACCCAGGTCGAAACCTTCCGCGTCGGCTGTATCGGCCACGTCAACCAGGACGAGATGCACGCGGCCGTATCGGCGATCGCCGAAGTGCTGCGCGAGATGGAAGTCCTCGACATCTAATTCACGACGACTTGTAGCAGCTGTCGAGCCCTAGCGAGGCTGCGTTCGACTGCGCAGCAGTCGTAAACCATCCACCTCGGTGTTTTTAGATGAACCGAGTCGCCAGAGTTAACGACTGCTGCGCAGCCGAACGCAGCCTCGCTGGGGCTCGACAGCTGCTACAGGGCTCTTCATTCCCCAATACAGGATTTGAGACATGAACTACGCAAACCCAACCAAGCTGCAAGCCGCCATCCTCGACTGGGCCGGCACCGTGGTCGACTTCGGCTCCTTCGCACCGACACAGATTTTTGTCGAAGCTTTCGCCGAGTTCGACGTCCAGGTTTCCATCGAAGAAGCCCGCGGCCCGATGGGCATGGGCAAGTGGGACCACATCCGCACCCTGTGCGATCAACCGCAAGTCGCCGAGCGTTATCGCACGGTGTTCGGCCGTACGCCGACCGACGATGACGTCACCGTCATCTACAAACGCTTCATGCCGCTACAAATCGAGAAAATCGCCGAGCACTCGGCGCTGATTCCGGGCGCATTGGACACCATCGCCAACCTGCGCCAGCAAGGGATCAAGATCGGTTCCTGCTCCGGCTATCCAAAACAGGTCATGGACAAAGTTGTCGAACTGGCCGCCACCAACGGTTACGTTGCCGACCACGTGGTCGCCACCGATGAAGTGCCCAATGGCCGCCCATGGCCGGCCCAGGCGCTGGCCAACGTGATTGCGCTGGGCATCGATGATGTCGCAGCCTGCGTGAAGATCGACGACACCGTGCCGGGCATTCTTGAAGGTCGCCGTGCCGGCATGTGGACCGTGGCGCTGATCTGCTCGGGCAACGCGCTGGGCCTGGACTACGAAGCTTACCGCGCCCTCGGCAGCGACCAACTGGCCAGCGAACGCAAGCGCATCCACGGGATGTTCGAAGGCTCGCGTCCCCACTACATGATCGACACCATCACCGAATTGCCGGAAGTGATCGCCGATATCAACCAGCGCCTGGCCAAGGGCGAGATGCCGCAAACCAACTGATTGCGCCTATCGCTGCATAAAAAAAGCGCCAGCTCCTTAACGGAACGGGCGCTTTTTTGTGGCCAATCACTTGATCCAGAGCATTGAACGCCCAAATAGCCACAGGCAAATCCACCAAAGCGGATTACAGTTAAAGCACACCGTCGAACAAGAACGGTGGCTCGACCTGACCTGTGAGGAACACCGTATGCCCTGGAAGAACTCCGACTCACGCTACAGCACCGTGTCGATCACGCTGCATTGGTTGATGCTGGTCCTGCTGGCGCTGGTTTACGCCTGTATTGAATTTCGCGGGATCTTTCCAAAAGGCAGTGGCGGGCGGACGCTGATCACCGAATCGCACTTTATGCTGGGCTTGACGGTGTTTGTATTGGTTTGGCTGCGGCTGTTCGCGCGCAGCCTGGGCCCGGCACCGCAAATCTTCCCGGCCTCGCCTCACTGGCAGACCGTGTTGGCCAAACTGATGCACTGGGCGCTGTACATTTTCATGATCGCCATGCCGATTCTGGGCTGGCTGGTCACTAGCGCAAAAGGGCACCAAGTGATGTTCTACGGCTTCGACCTGCCGCTGCTGATCGCGGAGGACAAGGCGTTGGCCAAGCAGATCGAGGGCTGGCATGAACTCGGCGGCACCATTGGATACTGGCTGATCGGCCTGCACGCCGTGGCGGGGATTTATCACCACTATGTCGTGGGTGATAACACCTTGCTGCGGATGATGCCCAAGCGCGGGTGAATCCAGCCGCTCACTGGAAACCCCGGCGGCCCTGCAAACCGCCGGTATGGATGAAGTTCAGGCGCGTGCCCTTTTCCAATCTTCCCGCTTCTACTTGCTGCTTGAGCGCCAACAGGGCTTTGCCGGTATACAGCGGTTCAAGGGGAATGCCGCAGGCCTGTTCGGTCTGATCGATGAACTCGAGCAACAGCGGATCGACTTTGGCAAAGCCGCCACGGCTGGCGTCGAACAATTCATAAGCGCGATTGTGTAAACCCGCCTCCCGCACGATCGAATCGACGTGCTGCGCAACCCCATGATCGTCGGGCACCGCCAGCGCGCCATACACCGGATGTTCACCTGCTTCGGCCAGCACCAGACCAGCCAGGGTGGTGCCCGTTCCGCAGGCCAGCCACCAACCTTCGTAGTCACTCCAGCCAAGACCGTTCAGTTGCTCGCTGACCATTGCCCTCAGCGGCATGCAGCCCCTGGCGCCCTGTAAACCACCGCCACCTTCCGGCACCGGATGCAGATCGGGATACTGCGCCTGCCATGGCAACCAGAAACCCGGCTCGTGCCGCGCTCGATAACCGCCATAACCGAGCCAATGCAGCTGCATACCGAACGCCTGCAAGTCTTTTACCGTTGGCGTTTCTTGCGGATGACCACGCAGCAGGCCAACGGTGCGAAAACCGAAACGTTTGCCCGCGGCGGCCAGTGCATGCAGATGATTGGAGTGGGCACCGCCCAGACTGATGATGCCTTTGGCACCAATCAGGTCAGCGGCTTTCAGGTGCTCGATGAGTTTGAACCACTTGTTGCCGCTGATCAGAGGGTCGATCTGGTCGAGGCGCAGGATCCCGACTTCGATGCCGGCTGAGGTGAGCCAGTCGAATTGCAGGGGTTGCAGCGGGGCTTGGGGTAGCCAGTCGTTGGGCGGGAGAAGCATCGATGCCGGCTCTGGGTGAAGAGCCAGCATTCTAGTCGCTCTGAGGACGCCTTCGCGAGCAGGCTCGCTCCCACACTCGATCCATGTCGCACCGAAGATCTACTGTGGGAGCGAGCCTGCTCGCGAAAGCCATTGGCACGCTGAGCCTGCTTATTACAACTCAGCAGCCAACCGGGACCCTTGGTTGATCGCGCGCTTGGCATCCAATTCAGCCGCTACATCCGCGCCGCCAATCAAATGCACGTTCTGCCCGGCCGCCACCAGACCCTCGTGCAATTCACGCAGCGGATCCTGCCCGGCGCAGATCACGATGTTGTCCACCGGCAGCACTTGCGGCTCGCCGGTTTCACCGATGCGGATGTGCAAACCTTCGTCGTCGATCTTCAGGTACTCGACGCTGTTGAGCATCTGCACCTGCTTGTTTTTCAGACCGGTGCGGTGAATCCAGCCCGTGGTTTTACCGAGGCCATCGCCGACCTTGGATTTCTTGCGCTGCAGCAGAAACACTTCACGCGCCGGTGCATGAGGCTCAGCCTTGATGCCGGCGACACCGCCGCGCGCTTCCAGATGCGTATCGATGCCCCACTCCTTCCAGAACGCCTCGCGATTCTGGCTGGTGGCCACGCCCTGGTGAACCAGGAACTCCGAGACATCGAATCCGATACCACCGGCACCAATCACCGCGACTCGTTTGCCCACCGGTTTGCGCTCAAGGATCACGTCCAGGTAGCTCAGCACCTTGGCGTTCTCGACACCCGGAATCGCCGGGGTTCTTGGAGCGATGCCGGTCGCGAGAATGATCTCGTCGTAACCGCCCTCAACCAGTTTCGCCACGTCGACACGGGTGTTCAGGCACACCTCAACGTGTGTGGTCTGCAGTTTACGGTTGAAGTAGCGCAGGGTTTCGAAGAACTCTTCCTTGCCCGGCACACGCTTGGCGATGTTGAACTGACCACCGATTTCACTCGCCGAATCAAACAGCGTCACCTGATGACCACGCTCAGCCGCCACGGTCGCCGCGGACAAACCTGCTGGACCGGCACCGACCACCGCGATTTTCTTGATCTGCTGCACCGGCAGGTAATTGAGTTCGGTTTCGTGACAGGCGCGCGGGTTCACCAGGCAACTGGTCAACTTGCCGCCGAAGGTGTGGTCCAGGCAGGCCTGGTTGCAACCGATGCAGGTGTTGATTTCATCGGCACGACCTTCAGCGGCCTTGTTGACGAAGTCCGGGTCGGCGAGGAACGGCCGCGCCATGGAGACCATGTCGGCATCGCCTTCGGCCAGAATCTGCTCGGCCACTTCCGGGGTGTTGATACGGTTGGTGGTGATCAGCGGAATGTTCACCGAGCCACGCAGCTTGGCCGTGACTTTGCTGAACGCACCGCGCGGCACTTTGGTGGCAATGGTCGGGATCCGCGCTTCGTGCCAGCCGATGCCGGTGTTGATGATGGTCGCGCCGGCCTGCTCGATGGCCTTGGCCAGCGTCACGATTTCTTCCCAGCTGCTACCACCTTCCACCAGATCGAGCATCGACAGGCGGAAGATAATAATGAAATTCGGGCCTACCGCTTCGCGCACCCGGCGGACGATTTCCACCGGCAGGCGCATGCGGTTTTCATAGCTGCCGCCCCAGCGGTCAGTACGGTGGTTGGTATGGGCGGCGAGGAACTGGTTAATGAAATAACCTTCGGAGCCCATGATCTCGACGCCGTCGTACTCGGCCTGTTGCGCCAGGGTCGAACAGGTGACGAAATCGCTGATCTGCTTCTCGATGCCTTCCTCGTCCAGCTCTTTAGGCTTGAACGGGTTGATGGGGGCCTGAATGGCGCTTGGCGCGACCTGTTTCGGGCTGTAGGCATAACGCCCGGCGTGAAGGATCTGCATGCAGATCTTGCCGCCCGCCTCGTGCACTGCGCGGGTGACGATGCGGTGCTTGAGCGCTTCTTCCTCGGTGGTCAGTTTGGCCGCGCCGGAGTACACCCCACCCTCGTCGTTCGGGCCAATACCGCCGGTGACCATCAGGCCAACGCCGCCACGGGCACGTTCGGCGAAGTACGCCGCCATGCGCTCGAAACCGCCGGGCTTTTCCTCAAGACCGGTGTGCATCGAACCCATCAGGGTACGATTGCGCAGCGTGGTAAAACCCAGGTCCAGCGGGGCCAACAGGTGCGGGTAATGAGCGGCGGCCATCGGTAACTCCACATCGAGCGATCACGGAAAAAGTGCAGGAGCTCTTCGGCCCCCGTCAGTCATGTTGGACAGACTAAGAGTCGCGCCGCTGTCACTCAATGACCGTAACTGACAACTTATTGATCCAAATGTGCAGCGCCCCTTGGCAAGTGACGGCGTGCGCCCTACCCTAGTCGCGAATCCTGCACACGGCCGTCGACTGTTTCCCCATGCGCAAACTTCTGTATTTGACCTTCTCCATGGCATTGATTGCCGCCCTTACGACCTACGCCATGTGGGCCGCGGACCGTCCGGTGGGTCATTACCTGTCGGACCTGCGCATCAACCTCGCGGTCGACCAAGGCACACCCGCTGATCGCGGCAATTTGCTGGGCATCCAGCCCGAGCTGTTTCCCACCGACTATCAAAGCCCCGAGCGCTTGCACCGCAAGCTGGCGGCCTATTTGCAGAAGGCGCAGGACCAGGGCCTGCTGAACGAAAAAACCATCGTCGTCCTGCCCGAACATGTCGGCACCTGGTTGATGGTCAGCGGCGAGAAAGATGAGCTGTACCAGGCGACCACGCTCAAGGAAGCCATGAACTGGCTGGCGGTCAGTAACCCACTGAAGTTCGTCCGCGCACTGATCAGCGCCAAGGGCGAAAAACGTCTGGACGATGCGCACCTGCGCATGAAGGCCAAAGGCATGGCCAAGGACTACCAGGCGCTGTTTGGTGGTCTGGCGAAAGAATTCCACGTGACGTTGGTGGCGGGCTCCATCGTGCTACCCGACCCCAGCGTCATCGACGGCACCCTGAAAATCGGCCGCGGCGCGTTGTACAACAGCAGCGTGGTGTTCGGTCGCGATGGCCTGCCGATCGGCCAACCCCAGCGCCAGATGCACCCGATTTTCGCTGAACATGATGTCATCGCCGCCAATGGCGAGCATACGCTCAACGTCGTCGACACCCCGGCCGGACGCCTGGGCGTGCTGATCGGCAGCGACAGCTGGTACCCGGACAATTACCGCAAGCTCGACGACCAGGGTGCGCAGTTCGTCGCAGTCCCGGCGTTTGTGGTCGGGCGCGGCACCTGGGACAAACCGTGGCGCGGTTACAAGGGGCTGTCGACGCCTGGCTCGGTCAGTCTCAAGGCCGGCGAGCTCAGCGAAGGCCAGGCCTGGCATCGTCTGACACTTACCGCTCAACCGCCCAGCAGCCAGGCAATCGCCGGCATGAGCGTGTTCCTGCGCGGTCAGTTCTGGGATCAGGGCAGCGCCGGTCAAAGTTTTCTCAGCAGCAATGGGCAGCAGTTCGCCGACGGCAATGCACGTGGCGCGCGTTTGCTGAACCTCTGGTTGTAACCCATGAAACCGTTGCCGATGCGCCTCGGCGATCTGTCGGTGGGCTTTGTTCATAGCCTGGCCGACGCCGTGCGCAGCCACGGTGTAGACCCTCAGCCACTGCTCGAACAATACGGCCTCGACGCGGCTCGCCTGAGCGAAGCGAGCGCCCGGCTCTCGATCCCGCGCTACATGCGCCTGGGCCACAGCGCCATTCAACTGACCGACAACCCGGCACTTGGCTTGCGCATGGGTCAGCTCAGTCGCCTGAGCCAGGTCGGCCTGGCCGGGGTCACCGCCGCTCAGGCGCCAACGGTGCGAGAAGCCGCGCGGTGCCTGATTCGCTTCGAAGCCTTGTATGGCTCCAACTATCGCGGTCAATCGAGCTTTCACGAAGACGCACAAGGCGCCTGGCTGCGGTTTTACTCCATCAGCCCTTACAACGCCTACAACCGCTTCGTGGTGGATTCGATCATCGCGGGCTGGTTGCAGCAATTGTCCAGCATAAGCCCTGCCCGGTTGCGGGCCGAACGCATCGAGATCGAGTTCGAAGAGCCAAATTACCGCACGGCTTATGAAGTGCTGGGCGACTGCCCGATCCAGTTTGGCTGCGAGCACAATCAACTGCGCTTGAGCCTTGCCAGCCTCGCCCAGCGCAACCCGGAACACTGCCCGAGCACCTGGCGACACTTGCTGCAACTGTGTGAGCGGGAACTGGAGCAGCTGACACGCACCCGCAGCCTGCGTGAACGCATCACTCAGTTACTGGGGCCATTGCTCAATGGTGGCCGGGAACCCGACCTGGAAGAAGTGGCGGCACGCCTGAAGCTGCCGACCTGGACCTTGCGGCGCAAACTCGCCGAGGAAGGCACGCAGTTTCGCGCGATCCTCAATGACACGCGTCGCGACCTGGCCATGACCTACATCCGCGATACCGAACTGGCGTTCGGAGAAATCGCCTATCTGCTGGGCTTTGCCTCAGCCGAAGCCTTTCAACGGGCCTTCAAACGCTGGAGCGGCCAGACTCCCGGCGAGTTTCGCCGCAGTCATCGCCAATCCGCTTGACGCTTACAGCTCGGTAGCGTCTTCGGCCGGTTCCAGCGGGTCCAGTTCAAACGCCTGATACTCGAGCAGCTCTTCTTGATAATCGTCCATTTTGAATCCCCCACAGCTCGTTGAAAAAAACGCCTGAATAAATGACCAGCGCTCCGAGCATAAAGTGCCCACGTGAAAGAAAAATGACGCAGGCACGCCGCTCAGCAGCTACTTAATAAAACGTAGCAGGCCGTCAGGAATTTATCACAGGATTTTTTCGATACAGGCCGTAGGACAACGGGCTGGGTTGACGCGGATCAATTTAAAAGCGCCGCTGCGGGATCGGTGTCGTCTGACCTGATCCCGCAGCGTCAGAGTACGATTACTGTCCTGATACAGGAATGGCCGAAATAGGCTCGGTGGGTGGAGGCAGGCTTGATTGGGGCGGCGGAGTGACCGTTTCCGTGGTCGATGCCGGCTCGCCGTTCTCGGCCGGAGCAATCGGAGCGGCTTCAGGCGGCGGTGCAACCGGCTCAGAGGCTGCTGGAGCAGCTTCGGCAGGCGCCGGCGCAGGTTCTGCCGCAGGTGCCGGGGTCGGCGCCAACGGAGCCGGTGCGGCCTTGGCTTCAGGCACGCCGAGATCAGGTTTCGGCTTCTCCTTGATGTGCGCGGCCTTTTTCGCTTCCGGCGGCAGGAACAACTCGACCAGGGTGAAGAAACGCTCGTAGAACTTGGGCGACGATACGGTTTCGCTGGCAACCTTGACCATCGAGTCGTCGGACGAGCCGATCGGCATCGACACAGAACCCAGCACGCCTACACCAACGCTGGCGGAGTTGTTGGTCTTCTTCAGCGCATAACGGTCCTGCAGGGCGTTGGCGAACATGGTCGCGTGGAGCCCCTCACTGCCATCATCGGCACAGACCACACTGAAGCTGATCTCCAAGTGGCTCTCGCCGGTCTGCTGGAAGCTTTTGTGTCCGCTGACCAGTTTCGGGTCGGAGCTGGTGATGATGTAGCCTTGGCTGAGCAACGCCCGACGGGCGGCTTCGCACGTCTGCGCATCCGTCACCGGGTAGCTGCGCGAAAACGTTCCGGAGTCATCGAAATTCTCATGCTCATAGATAGGGGCTTTCTTCGACGAGCAGCCGGCAGCGGCGGCCAGCACCAATGCCAGCCCGGCAACACGCATGGGAAATGATTTAAACATTGAACATCCTGAGGAAAACGGTCCGGGGCGTATTGTGCAACAGATCGATGCTTAGCGGAGTATCGATTAGTGTCTTAAAACAGTTACAAGTGTACTGACTGTCATTTACAGGAAAAAGTCGCACGGTAAATACTCAGCCGACGGGTAACCCGCCCTGCATTTGTTTCGCCCATAAAAAACCCCAGCCTTTCGGCTGGGGTCTTTGTGTCGCGACAAGCTCAGTCAGGCATCAGAAGCGCTTGATCTCAGCCTCGCTTTCAAGCAGCTTGCGGTAAGCAGCAAAGTCTTGCTGGCCGATACGCGAGGCGAGGAAGCGACGGTATTGAGCCTTCTCTTCTTCGGTCGGCGCAGCCGCTTCGTTCACGCTGTTCAGACGCACAATCACCAGGCTACCATCGGCCAGGGTCACGCTGCTGAAGGTCGGCTTGTCCTTGGCGACAGGCTTGGGCATGCGGAACAGCGCCTGCAGCACGGTTGGGTCAACCCCTTCCTGGCCACGAGTAGCTGCCTGGGTCACTTTCCAGCTCTGACCGTCGATCGCCTTGTCCAGCGCAGTCTTGCCATCGCGCAGGCTGACAATCAGCTCTTCAGCCTTGGTCTTGGCGGCAGCACTGGCGTGCTCCTTGGCCAATTGCACGCGAATGCTGGCAGCCACGCTTTCCAGCGGTAGTTGCGCAGGCTTCAGGTGTTCCTTGGCGCGCAGCACGATCACGGTTTCCGGATCGAGCTCGATGGCGGTACTGTTGGCACCCTCATCCAGCACTTCAGGGCTGAACGCAGCAGTGACCACGGCACGGTTGGCCGCAACACCTTCGCCACCTTCACGGCCGAACGGTTTGGACGTATGAACAGTGAGCTTCAGGTCCTGCGCCGGCTGAGCCAGATCGGAGGCTTCGAACGACGAGTCTTCCAGTTGCTTGGTCGCCTCGACGAAACGCTGCTCGACCTGCTGGGTTTTCAGTTCACGGGTCAGCTTGTCTTTCAGGCTGGCGAGCGTCGGCACTTCAGGCGCTTCGACACCCAACAGCTTGATCAGGTGAAAACCGAAGTCGGTGCGGACCGGTGCCGAGACCTGATCCTTGGCCAACGCATACAGCGCTGTTTCGAAGGCTGGATCGTAGACACCAGGACCTGCGTATCCGAGGTCGCCGCCGTTGTTGGCCGAACCCGGGTCCTGGGAGAATTCCTTGGCCAGAGCCTCGAACTTCTCGCCTTTTGCCAGGCGTGCCTGGACCTCTTCGATCCTGGCCTTGGCTTGCGCTTCGGTCACCTTGTCGTTCACTTCGATCAGAATGTGCGCGGCCCGGCGTTGTTCAGACAGGTTCGCGGTTTCTTTCTGATACGCCGCTTGCAGGTCCTCGTCCTTGACGCTGACCTGATCAAAGAAGGAAGCCTTCTTCAACTCCAGGTAATCAATGACCACCTGATCCGGCGTCATGAATTCCTTGGCGTGTTCGTCGTAGTAGGCTTTGACTTCATCGTCGGCCAGCTTCACAGCCGCCGGGTCAGCCTTGACGTTCAGCGAAGCGAAATCGCGGGTCTGTTTTTCCAGACGGGCGAATGCCAGAACCTGTGCGTCGGTGACGAAACCGCTACCTGCCAGACCAGCGCGCAGCTGACCGATCAGCATTTCCTGAGCCAGCATCTGGCGGAATTGCATGCGGCTGTAGCCGAGCTGGCGAATAACCTGGTCGAAACGCTCTGGGCTGAACTTGCCATCAACCTGGAATTCAGGTGTTTGAAGGATCACCTGGTCCAAAGCAGCTTCGGAAAAAGCGAACTTCGAATTTTCTGCGCCTTGCAGCAGCAACTTGCGGTCGATCAGGCCTTTGAGGGCCGATTCGCGCAGCATTTTTTCATCGAGCAAGGAAGCATCGAAATCCTTGCCAAGCTGTTGCATGAGCTGACGGCGTTGCATATCAACCGCCTGGCTCAGCTCGTTTTGACTGATTTCTTCACCATTGACCTTGGCCGCGTCCTGGCTGTTGGTCGTCGCCTGGAAAATGGCCTCGATACCGGTGAAAGCCATCAGTACAACGATGATCCCGATAATGGTCTTGGCAATCCAGCCTTGTGAATTGTCCCTGATATTCTGCAGCATGCGTCCCCCAGAAACGGTTGAACTTCAAAATTAGGCAACCGTGGAGCGTGGGTAGAATCCGGATAGAAGAAAGGCGCATCCGAGGATGCGCCTTCTCGTAACTGGCGGAGCGGACCGATGACTCGAACTTGCGAGCCTCGGCGTCTCGGATCGGCGACTCGCCGACTGGACTACCGCTCCGCTGCCAGGTCAGGCATGACCCCGACCCGGATAGGCAAAAACCTGAATCGAACTTAGTTAACAGCTTCTTTCAGCGCTTTACCGGCTTTGAAACCTGGTTTTTTAGCGGCTGCAATTTCCAGCGTCTTACCGGTCTGTGGGTTACGACCAATGCGAGCTGGACGATCGGTGACGGAGAAAGTACCGAAACCAACCAGAACAACAGAGTCGCCAGCCTTGAGAGCGCCAGTGACGGATTCGATTACAGCGTCCAGCGCACGGCCAGCAGCAGCTTTCGGGATATCAGCGGATGCAGCGATAGCATCAATCAGTTCCGACTTGTTCACTCTAAGTCCCCTTATATCTATTTGAGTATGATTCTAAGTTTTTTGGTGAAAGCAAAAACGAGTGCTGAATGGCCTACAGACACTTAAGAGCCGCTTTATAACAAGGGCTCTAAAAAGCTGTCAACAAGCCACCCAGGCAAATGCGTACTAATGCGTGCTAATTCTTTCCTTAGAGTCAGACTCGCGTTTTTCATCCTTTGCAACTATCTCTGGAGCTACATCTGGCAAGGGCTCCGGCGCGTATTGCAGCGCAATTTGCAGGACCTCGTCAATCCATTTAACCGGTTTAATCTGAAGATCTTGCTTGATATTGTCAGGAATTTCTTTCAGATCGCGTACGTTCTCTTCAGGAATGATCACGGTCTTGATTCCGCCGCGGTGAGCAGCGAGCAGTTTTTCTTTCAAACCGCCAATCGCCAGCACCTGACCACGCAGCGTAATTTCGCCAGTCATCGCAACATCCGCACGCACAGGGATCCCGGTCAATGCCGACACCAGCGCCGTGCACATGCCCACCCCGGCGCTAGGGCCGTCCTTCGGGGTCGCCCCTTCCGGCATATGGATATGCGTGTCGCGCTTCTCGTGGAAGTCCAAGGGAATCCCCAGGCTCTTCGCGCGACTGCGAACAACGGTCAGGGCCGCAGTGATCGATTCGACCATGACATCACCCAAAGAACCGGTTTTGATCAACTGGCCTTTACCCGGCACGACTGCGGCTTCGATAGTCAGCAATTCGCCACCCACCTGAGTCCACGCCAGCCCGGTGACCTGACCGATCTGATCCTGCGATTCAGCCAGACCGTAACGGAATTTGCGCACGCCCAGGAAGTGTTCCAGCATCTCGGCAGTGACCTTCACCGAGAAGCGTTTTTCCATTGCATGCTCTTTGACCGCCTTGCGGCAAACCTTGGCAATCTGGCGCTCCAGCCCACGCACACCGGCTTCGCGAGTGTAGTAGCGGATGATGTCACGGATCGCTTCGGCGTCGAATTCCAGCTCGCCTTTTTTCAAACCGTTGGCAGTAATCTGCTTTGGTGAAAGGTATTTGACGGCGATGTTGATCTTTTCGTCTTCGGTGTAACCCGGCAGACGAATCACTTCCATCCGGTCCAGCAGGGCTGGTGGAATGTTCATGGAGTTCGAGGTGCAAAGGAACATCACATCGGACAGGTCGTAGTCGACTTCCAGATAGTGATCGTTGAAGTTGTGGTTCTGCTCAGGGTCGAGCACTTCAAGCAACGCCGACGCCGGATCGCCACGCATGTCGCTGCCCATTTTGTCGATTTCATCGAGCAGGAACAGCGGGTTGCGGACACCCACTTTCGTCATCTTTTGAATCAATCTTCCCGGCATCGAACCGATATAAGTACGGCGATGACCACGAATTTCCGCTTCATCACGCACACCACCGAGGGCCATGCGCACGAATTTGCGGTTGGTGGCGTGAGCAATCGACTCCGCCAGAGAGGTTTTACCCACCCCAGGAGGACCGACCAAGCACAACACCGGACCACGAATTTTCTTCACGCGTTTTTGCACGGCGAGATATTCGAGGATCCGTTCTTTGACTTCTTCCAGACCATAGTGGTCTGCATCGAGAATGTCTTCAGCGCGCGCCAGATCCAGACGCACTTTGCTCTGCGCCTTCCACGGCACCTGAACCAGCCAGTCAATATACGAGCGCACCACGGTCGCTTCCGCAGACATTGGCGACATTTGTTTTAACTTGTTCAGTTCGCCCTGGGCTTTGGCCAAGGCGTCTTTCGGCAGACCGGCGGCATCGATGCGTTTTTTCAGCTCTTCGATTTCGTTGTGGCCTTCGTCGCTGTCGCCGAGCTCTTTCTGAATGGCCTTCATCTGCTCATTCAGGTAGTACTCGCGCTGGCTGCGCTCCATTTGTTTTTTGACGCGACCGCGAATGCGTTTTTCGACTTGCAGCAGGTCGATCTCGGCATCCAGCAACGCCAGAACGTGCTCGACCCGGGCCGACAAATCAATGATTTCGAGGATTTCCTGCTTCTGCTCGATCTTCAGGGCCATGTGTGCGGCCATGGTGTCGACCAGGCGGCCTGGTTCGTCGATGCTGTTGAGCGACGACAGGACTTCAGCCGGGACTTTCTTGCCCAACTGCACATATTGTTCGAACTGAGCCAGCAGGCTGCGTACGAACACTTCCGACTCGCGCTCTGGCGCGTCGACTTCGTCGATCAATGAGACTTCGGCACGGCAGTGGCCGTCCACTTCGCTGAAACGCTCAACGGCGCCCCGCTGCTCACCTTCGACCAAAACCTTGACCGTACCGTCCGGCAGCTTGAGCAGCTGTAGAACGGTAGCAATGGTACCTACGCGATAAAGTGCATCTTCACCGGGATCGTCGTCAGCAGGGTTTCTCTGAGCCAGCAGAAGGATCTGCTTGTCGCCCGTCATCGCTGCCTCGAGGGCTTCGATGGATTTCTCGCGCCCCACGAACAGCGGGATAACCATGTGCGGATAAACCACAACATCACGCAATGGCAGGAGAGGCAATTCGATGGTTGTCTTCATGATTTCGCCTCTACGGCGGCCATAAGGCCGTAAACAGATGGAAGTGAGCTTGAAACCAAGATGGGGGCTACCTTCAAAAAAAACAAGCTTAAAGAAGGTGTTAAAACGCGCAAAAAGCAAAGGGGCCCGAAGGCCCCTTCTTTATTCCAGCAGCGTGACGCTTAGGCGTCTGGCACTGCCTTGGCAGCCGGCTCACTGTTTTCGTAGATATACAGTGGCTTGGACTTGCCTTCTATAACGCTTTCATCGATCACTACTTTACTCACCTCGGACTGCGAGGGGATTTCATACATAGTGTCGAGCAATACACCTTCGAGAATCGAACGCAGCCCACGGGCACCGGTTTTGCGTTCCAGGGCACGTTTGGCAACCGATTTCAGAGCATCGGCCCGGAATTCCAGGTCTACACCTTCCATCTCGAACAGCTTGGCATACTGTTTGGTCAGCGCATTTTTCGGCTCGGTGAGAATCTGCATCAGCGCAGCCTCATCAAGCTCGTCCAGCGTGGCAAGTACCGGCAGACGGCCGACGAATTCCGGGATCAGACCGAACTTGACCAGATCGTCAGGCTCGACTTCACGCAGGGACTCACCGACTTTCTTGCCTTCTTCCTTGCTGCGCACTTCCGCATTGAAACCGATGCCGCCCTTGGTGGAACGGTTTTGAATAACCTTTTCCAGACCGGAGAACGCACCACCGCAGATGAACAGGATGTTACGGGTGTCGACCTGAAGGAATTCCTGCTGCGGATGCTTGCGACCACCTTGAGGCGGAACGGAAGCGACCGTGCCTTCGATCAACTTGAGCAGGGCCTGCTGCACGCCTTCACCGGAAACGTCCCGGGTGATCGACGGGTTGTCAGATTTGCGCGAGATCTTGTCGATCTCATCGATATAGACAATGCCCATTTGGGCCTTTTCTACGTCGTAATCGCACTTCTGCAGCAGCTTCTGAATGATGTTTTCGACATCTTCACCCACGTAACCTGCCTCGGTGAGGGTGGTTGCGTCGGCGATGGTGAACGGAACGTTCAGCAAGCGGGCCAGTGTTTCGGCAAGCAGGGTTTTACCCGAGCCTGTCGGGCCGATCAGCAAGATGTTGCTCTTGCCGAGTTCGACATCGTCATTCTTTTTGTCACGCTGGTTCAGGCGCTTGTAGTGGTTGTACACCGCTACGGCCAGAACCTTTTTCGCACGCTCCTGACCAATCACGTACTGATCAAGGATGCCGCTGATTTCTTTAGGCGAAGGCAATTTATGCGCGCTGCTTTCGGCCTGGGCTTCCTGCACCTCCTCACGGATGATGTCATTGCACAGGTCGACGCACTCGTCGCAGATAAAGACCGAGGGGCCGGCAATCAATTTGCGCACTTCATGCTGGCTTTTGCCACAGAAGGAGCAATAGAGCAGCTTGCCGTTGTCCTCGCCGTTGCGGGTGTCAGTCATTCGTTCGATCCAAATCCGATAGGCTTGCAACACAAGATGAAGGCTATTGCGGGCTTTTTCAAGCCCGCTAGTGATCGGACGCGCCGACCAACCCTATTTTGAGCTGCTTATTTTAAGCGGGGCGCTGGCTGATCACTTCATCGATCAACCCGTATTCACGCGCTGCTTCTGCACTCATGAAATTATCGCGGTTGGTATCGCGCTCGATTTCTTCAAGAGTGTGCCCGCTATGCTTGGCCATCAGCGTGTTGAGACGCTCACGAATGAAGAGGATTTCCTTGGCATGGATTTCGATATCCGAAGCCTGGCCCTGGAAGCCGCCCAGAGGCTGGTGAATCATCACACGCGAGTTCGGCAGGCAGTAACGCTTGCCAGGGGCACCGGCCGTCAATAGAAACGCACCCATGCTGCACGCTTGACCGATACAGGTGGTCGACACGTTTGGCTTGATGAACTGCATGGTGTCATAGATCGACATGCCCGCCGTCACCGAACCGCCCGGGGAGTTGATATAGAGATGGATGTCCTTGTCCGGGTTTTCCGCTTCAAGGAACAGCAGTTGCGCACAGATCAGGTTGGCCATGTAGTCCTCTACCGGACCAACCAGAAAGATCACTCGCTCCTTGAGAAGGCGCGAGTAGATGTCATAGGCGCGCTCGCCACGAGCAGACTGCTCGACAACCATCGGGACCAGGCCGCCTGCGGCCTGGATATCAGAGTTCTGCTGAATATACGAATTACGGAACATGCTCTGCAGTCACTCCCAAATAGTTATGTCTTGAATACGCATAAGCCAGCACGAAGGCTGGCTTATGGTGTGTACTTCTTACCGCAAAAACGATCAGTCGGCTTGTGGAGCTTCTACCGGCTTGACTGCTTCTTCGTAAGAGACCGATTTGTCGGTCACGCTAGCTTTCTGCAGAACAGTATCCACAACTTGTTCTTCCAGCACAACCGAACGGACTTCGTTCAGTTGCTGGTCGTTCTTGTAGTACCAAGACACAACCTGCTCAGGCTCCTGGTAAGCCGAAGCCATTTCCTGAATCATTTCACGAACGCGGGCTTCGTCAGGCTTGAGGTCGAATTGCTTGACCACTTCAGCCACGATCAGACCCAGCACAACGCGGCGCTTGGCTTGCTCTTCGAACAGCTCGGCCGGCAGTTGCTCAGGCTTGATGTTGCCACCGAACTGCTGAACAGCCTGCACGCGCAGACGGTCAACTTCGTTGGACAGCAGAGCCTTAGGCACTTCGATCGGGTTGGTGGCCAGCAGACCGTCCATTACCTGATTCTTGACCTTGGATTTGATCGCCTGACGCAGTTCACGCTCCATGTTCTTGCGAACTTCGGTGCGGAAGCCTTCCAGACCCGTTTCCTTGATGCCGAATTGAGCGAAGAATTCTTCGGTCAGTTCTGGCAGTTTTGGCTCGGAAACAGTGTTCACGGTCACGGTGAACTCAGCGGTTTTGCCTGCCAGGTCGAGGTTTTGATAGTCCTCTGGGAAGGTCAGGTTCAGAACGCGCTCTTCGCCGGCTTTAGCGCCAACCAGACCATCTTCAAAACCAGGAATCATGCGGCCGGAACCCAGAACCAGCTGAGTACCTTTGGCGGAACCGCCAGCGAACACTTCACCGTCGACCTTGCCAACGAAATCGATGTTCAGTTGGTCTTCGTTTTGAGCAGCGCGATCGGCCACTTCGAAACGGGTGTTCTGCTTGCGCAGCACTTCCAGCATTTTGTCCAGATCGGCATCAGCCACGTCAGCGCTCAGGCGCTCAACCGCGATACCTTCGAAACCGGCAACGGTGAACTCAGGGAACACTTCGAAAATCGCGACGTATTCCAGGTCTTTGCCGGCTTCCAGCGATTTCGGCTCGATCGAAGGAGCGCCAGCCGGGTTCAGCTTTTGCTCAACAACAGCTTCGTAGAAAGAAGACTGGATCACGTCGCCAACCGCTTCCTGACGTGCATCAGCACCAAAACGGCGCTTGATTTCACTCATTGGCACTTTGCCTGGACGGAAGCCAGCAATCTTGGCCTTTTGGGCAGTCTGCTGCAGACGCTTGTTGACCTGGCTCTCAATACGCTCAGCCGGCACGGTGATGCTCATGCGGCGCTCAAGAGCAGAAGTATTTTCAACAGAAACTTGCATGGATATTCCTCGTTGCACAGACGTTAGCCGGCCGTTTCCGACCCCAGAATCAAGGGCATGCATTCTAGTGGGTCAAACTCAAGAAGTCACCCTACTGAAAACGGGTAAAAAAGCAGCAGGCAATTTATAGGCGGGGACAAACGGTTGTGCCTCGCCCTGTTAGCAAATACAGCCAATCATGCCAGGGCTCTGCACCAATCCTTCTATATATAGAAGTCATCGGCAATCCATCCCTGACAGTCGACCCCACGAGGGGACCAACGGGCGAGCCAGCATCATCGAGAAACATAAATCCGACGATCCGAGCCACCCTCTCGACCCAGAACCTGCGGCCGCTTTGAAAATTCAGACTTCTAAAACAAAAACGGCGCAGCCCTTTTCAGGTGCTGCGCCGTTTTCTGCTATTAAATAGCTACTTGTAATGGTGCGGACGGAGAGACTCGAACTCTCACACCTTGCGGCGCTGGAACCTAAATCCAGTGTGTCTACCAATTCCACCACATCCGCATCAAGCTTTTAAAGCAAAGGCGCCAGACTGTTAATCTGGCGCCTTTCTAAATATGGGGTGGACGAAGGGGATCGAACCCTCGACAACGGGAGTCACAATCCCGTGCTCTACCAACTGAGCTACGCCCACCATATTGCCATGTTGCGTTACTTGTGCCAAAGCTGCCTAATGGCGCACCCGGCAGGACTCGAACCTGCGACCATCCGCTTAGAAGGCGGATGCTCTATCCAGCTGAGCTACGGGCGCCTTGTTAATCTGTATTCTTGGACGATTACAAACTAAGTGCTTTCAGTCTCGCCGAATTAAACATCAACTCTGCTCGACCTTCTTAACCAGTGCTAGGCTGTGCCCGACAAGTGCGACGAATGTTATAGGTGACCCTGAAGGTCGTCAACTCTTTTTTAAAAAAAATTCATTTAATTAAAGGGGTTAGGGGAATTTGCAGACCAAGCGCCTTTGCCCTCACCTCATGACATGCGAGAATGCGTTCTCTTTTTTTCCCCTCTCGATGGTTAATCACGCGCAATGACTGCACAACTAATCGACGGCAAATCGATCGCCGCCAGCCTGCGCCAGCAGATCGCCAAACGCGTCAACGAGCGTCGCCAGCAAGGTCTGCGCACGCCCGGTCTCGCGGTGATCCTGGTCGGCAGCGATCCCGCCTCTCAGGTTTATGTCTCGCACAAGCGTAAAGACTGTGAAGAGGTCGGCTTCATTTCCCAAGCCTACGACCTGCCTTCCGAAACCACTCAAGAAGCGCTGACCGATCTGATCGATCGCCTGAACGACGACCCGGCGATTGATGGCGTTCTGCTTCAGCTTCCTTTACCTGAACACCTGGACGCCTCCAAATTGCTGGAACGCATTCGTCCAGACAAGGATGTCGACGGTTTCCACCCTTATAACGTCGGCCGCCTCGCCCAGCGTATTCCGCTGCTGCGTCCGTGCACCCCTAAAGGCATCATGACGTTGCTGGAAAGCACCGGTGTCGATCTCTACGGGATGGACGCAGTGGTTGTCGGGGCCTCCAACATTGTTGGCCGCCCGATGGCGATGGAATTACTGCTGGCCGGCTGCACCGTGACCGTCACCCACCGCTTCACCAAGGATCTGGCAGGCCACGTCGGTCGCGCCGATCTGGTGGTGGTCGCCGCCGGCAAGCCGGGGCTGGTAAAGGGTGAGTGGATCAAGGAAGGCGCGATCGTGATCGACGTCGGCATCAACCGCCAGGAAGACGGCAAACTGGTCGGTGACGTGATCTACGACACCGCCCTGCCCCGCGCCGGCTGGATCACTCCAGTGCCGGGTGGTGTTGGCCCGATGACCCGTGCTTGCCTGCTGGAAAACACGCTGTACGCAGCCGAAACACTGCACAGCTGATTCCACCGGTTACGCCAAACACACAAATAACCCCGCCGCTGGTGGGGTTTCTTGTTTTCAGCCATGGAACAAGTAAAACCCCTGGAGGACTGCCAGACAGGGCAACGGCGAAAACCTTAAGTCGTCCTAGACTGATTATCGAAACACCCCATAAACCGTAGACGCGAATCGGGAAGTACGCGCGACGCTGAAAAGGCATCATTTATGACCCCCCCCGGCCTGACTCAACATCGCTTTTTCGTTTTCACTGGAAAACTCGCTGGCCTGATTTACAGCCTCTTCTGTTACCTGTGTTTTCTGCTCACCGCGCTTTACCTGACGGGTTTTCTCTCAGGCATCGGAGTGCCCAAAGACATTAACTCCGGCTCCAGCCTCGACTGGCCCGTGGCTGCCCTCGTCGACACCCTGCTGATTACGCTGTTTGCCGTACAGCACAGCGGCATGGCGCGAAAACGCTTCAAGCGCTGGTGGACCCGGCTCGTCCCACCCCCCATCGAGCGCGCGACCTACGTATTGTCGACGTGCCTGCCGCTGGCGCTACTGTTCTGGCTATGGCAACCCATGGAAACGTCCATCTGGCGCGTAACGTCTGTATGGGGCCACGGATTAATCATGGCTTTATTCTGGCTGGGCCTGGGCCTGGTCGTGCTCGCGACGTTCCTGATCAGCCATTTCGAACTGTTCGGCATAAAGCAGGCACTCAACGCCTTTTACCCCGCCAGACCCGAGAACTCCGCCTTTAAAACCCCTTTACTCTACAAGCTGGTTCGCCACCCGATGTACTTGGGGTTTGTGATGGTGTTCTGGGCGACACCCGACATGACAGCCGGACATCTACTGTTTGCGCTGCTCAACACTCTCTACATCCTGATTGGGGTGCATTTTGAAGAGAAAGATCTGGTGGATCTGTTTGGGGAGCAATACCGACGCTATCAGCAAAACGTCGCAATGCTGGTGCCTCTGCCCAAACGCAAACCCGACCCACGGCGCAACGATCAAAAGTAAGTCAATCCTGCGCCTGCTCACCAAGGGCAGGCATCTAAAACATTAAATTTTTTTTCATATAATGCTCTCGCCATACGGGCGCCTAGCGCTTTCGTGGCTCATACTTCTAAAATGCGTCGGTTTTAAAGAAACAACCCGTTACAGAACGGCTTATCCACACCTAACGAGTCTGCCAGCGTGAAAATCCGTCTTTCCATCCTGAGCCTATTTTTTGCATTTACAGGGACGTTCATCACGCCAATGGCCAACGCCGCCGAAACGATCTCGGCGCCCCGCGACACCTCACAACTCAAGATCGCGTCCGGCAGCGCATTGCTGCTGGATATGCAGACCAACAAAGTCATCTATGCCAGCAACCCTGACGTGGTAATGCCGATCGCTTCCGTCAGCAAACTGATGGCTGGCCTGATCGTCGTCGAAGCCAATCAGAACATGGACGAATACCTTTCCATCAACATCAGTGACACGCCGGAAATGAAAGGCGTGTTTTCCCGAGTCAAACTCAAAAGCGAATTGCCGCGCCGGGAAATGCTGCTGATTGCCCTGATGTCCTCGGAAAACCGGGCTGCCGCAAGCCTTGCCCATCACTACCGTGGCGGCTATGTCGCGTTCATTGCAGCGATGAATGCCAAAGCCAAGGCACTGGGCATGACCAGCACCCACTTCGTCGAGCCGACCGGTCTCTCCCCTCGCAACGTGTCCACCGCCCGCGACCTGAGCAAACTGTTGATCGCCGCGCACAAGTATCCACTTTTGACTGAGCTGAGCACGACCAAGGAAAAAACCGTCTCGTTCCGCAAACCCAACTACAGCCTGGGTTTCCGTAATACCGACCATCTGGTCAGAAAGCCGAACTGGGACATCAAACTGACGAAAACCGGATTCACCAATGAGGCCGGTCACTGCCTGGTGCTGGTCACCAGCATGGGTAATCGCCAGGTTGCGCTGGTGATTCTTGATGCTTTCGGCAAGTACACGCACTTTGCCGATGCCAGTCGCATTCGCAGCTGGGTGGAAACCGGCAAGGGCACGAACGTGCCATCTGTAGCCTTGCAGTACAAATCCGACAAGAACCTCAAGCATCGTCAGAGCGGCGTGGTTGAAGCGTCGAAATAAGTAAATGACAGGTAAAGGAAAGCCCCGACTATTCGGGGCTTTTTTTCGTCCAGCGTTAATCATTGGGCAACGGCATCTGGTCGTCATTTGGAATGCCGTCCCCGGCACTCGGATCTCTCGTGCCGTGAGGATGTTCCGTTGGCACTACCATCGGACGCGCCAAGGGATCCCTTAACGGATCGTTCGGATCCATCACGGGGTCGATGTCTTTTTCGGGGGTAGTTGGAACGCTGTCCGGACGTTTGTCGTTGAAACTCGAATCGGTAGACATACGCACCTCACTCAGGCTCAGGGTTTTAGATCGGCGAGTGGATCGTAAGGCTTCGCGGGAGCCTTGGAATTGTCGCCCGGCTTCACATCCCTGGGCGCCTTGGCAGGTCCGATGGGGTCGACCTGAGGATCGGCGAGGTCCGGCGAATCGGGATCGAAGCCCAACTCATCACCCGAAGAATGCTCAGACGAGTGCGGGCCGACGGGGGTAGTGGAATGTGCCATGGGCACCTCCTTTGAGTCTGGCCCGGAGAAATCCAGGCCCTACTTCGTTAGAGGTCGACAAAGTGCAGGGGTGCCCGACAGATGACGAACGGACTTATTGCGCGCTCAGCGCTTTCTTCGCCCTGGCTGCCGCTTGCTCCTGACCTGCCTGGGCAAGATCGCTCGCAGCCTTGAGCCATCGCTGTTGATCGACATTGGCCGGCAGCTGATTCGGCTTCTGAATCAGCACGGCCCAGCCACCGGCATCCTTGAGCGCCGATTCAAACGAACCGAAGCCCATCAACTCTCGACGATTCATGCCCGAGCGCAGCAGCACTGTCTGCTTCTGACGATTGTACCCGGCAAGAATGGCGTAACGCGGTTCAGCCCAGAACGCCGAGCCTTCCGTGAAACGCACCATTACCGGGTAACCGGCCGCCACCTGGATCAACAGTGCAGGCAGATTGCTGTCGAGGGGATAGACGACCATGCCGTACTCGCGAGCGAGGTTCTGCATGTTCTGTTGCAACTGGGCTTCGGCACCCGGCAAATGCAACGGTTTTTCGAGCAAACCTGGCGTAATCACAATGCCTTGCTGGGACAACATGCTGGCCAGCACTTGCGGCCCACTCTGATTCGCTACGCCACGGTAGAACGTGCCACTGAGCTCGACTCGCTCCGGCAGGCGCTTGATTTCAGGTGCCACACTCCCCGCGCAGCCAGCCAGACCTGCTACGCAGCCAACGACCAGCACTAACGATCGAATTCGAGAAAATACCCGCACCATCATCACTCTCTTGATTTAGACGCCAGGCATTCGCGCTCCCGGCTTGGCCGTCGATCATAGGACGCCGCGCGGCAGCGGTATAGCCTTAACCGGCAGATGATGGCATTCGATAGAGCGAACTGATTGGTCACAGCCGACCTTTGGTCAATAGCCTGAAACACAGCAGCGACTAGACTGTCATCTGCAAAGAGTGTGTGCCCGCAGCAGGGCGAAGAGGAGGCACTGATGAGCCTGACAATGACCATTGTGATGTTGATTTCTGGCTGGCTGGCCGTTGCCGCCGCCATGTTATGGGGGGTCCTGCGCATTACCCGTCGGCACCATCACCACCCTGCTCAATCGGCGCCGGTGGTGAAAACGGATGAAACCACTGCACACCACGCCAGCGCGCACTGACTGGCACTTTTTTTAACAGCAAAAAAACGGCCGCCTGCCCTCTTTCGAGCGCAGGCGGCCGTTTCGTTTATCGCCCGTTAAGCTTCAGTAGCTACACGCTTTTGCTTTGACCGCCGCGACATCATGTTCAAACCCTCGATCGTCGCCGAGAACGCCATGGCCGCGTAGACGTAGCCTTTCGGTACATGGGCGCCGAAACCTTCGGCGATCAGCGTCATGCCGATCATGATCAGGAAGCCCAGCGCCAACATCACCACCGTTGGGTTGTCGTTGATGAACTTGGCCAGAGGATCAGCCGCCAGCAACATCACCAGTACCGACACCACCACCGCGATGATCATGATCGGCAAATGCTCGGTCATGCCGACAGCGGTAATGATGCTGTCGATGGAGAACACCATGTCCAGCAGCAGGATCTGACCGATAGCGGCAGCGAAGCCCAGGGTCACGGCCGAAGTAGCCGACTTCGGATCATCCGGTGCCGGGTCCATGCTGTGATGGATCTCGGTGGTCGCCTTCCACAACAGGAACAAGCCACCGGCGATCAGGATCATGTCTTTCCAGGAGAACGCATGGCCGAGAATGTCGATCACAGGCTCAGTCAACTGGACGATGAACGCGATGGTACTCAACAGCGCCAGTCGCAGGATCAGCGCCATGCCGATACCGATGCGCCGCGCCTTCTGCCGGTGCTGCTCGGGCAGTTTATTGGTCAGGATCGAAATGAAGATCAGGTTATCGATGCCGAGCACGATTTCCATGACGATCAACGTGGCCAGGGCGACCCAGGCGGTGGGGCTTGCAGCAAGTTCTAAAAGGTATTCCATGGGTCAGTCCTGACTCGTTTTAAACGGTTTAGATTTCCTGGGACGAAGATTCGGTTTTGTCTTTATCTTCGTTTGATGATTCTTTCTTGCTGATCAGGCCGCCGGTGGCGTCGCTGATTGCTTGCTCGGCGGCTTTGTGGGTGTCATCGATCGCCTGCTTGGCGGTTTCGGCAGCCTTGCCCATCAGTTGCTGAGCGCTTTTCTCGGCCTGGTCGCAACCGGCCAATACCAGTAAAGACGTAATCAGCAGTGCCGTGGTTTTAAGCTTCATGATGCTTTCCTCGATAGAACAAACCGGACCGAAACGATGGCCCGTTGATAGCGAGGCATTCTAGGGAGGCAAACACTTCAGGAAAATTCGTATTTTTAGCGGTTATACTTCGGTTTTTACGAACTGTAGATCGACATGCTCAATTATCGGCAATTGCATTACTTCTGGGTAGTGGCCAAAACCGGCAGCATCGTGCGCGCCTGCGAGCAGCTGAACCTGACGCCACAGACCATCAGCGGGCAGATTTCCCTGCTCGAACACACCTATGGCATCGAGCTGTTTCGCCGGGTCGGCCGGCAGCTGGAACTCACCGAAGCCGGGCGTCAGACCCTGCCCTACGCCGAGCAAATGTTTCAGCTGGGCGGCGAACTGGAGCTGATGCTGCGAGCACAGCCCAATGAACAGCAGATTCTGTTTCGGGTTGGCGTGGCAGATGTGGTGCCCAAATCCATCGTCTATCGTCTGATTGCGCCGACCATGGAATTGAGCGAGCCGCTGCGCATCACCTGTCGTGAAGACAAACTCGAACGCCTGCTCGCCGACCTGGCGATCCAGCGGCTCGACCTGGTGATTTCCGACAGCCCGATGCCTTCGCACCTCGACATCAAGGGCTACAGCCAGAAACTCGGAGAATGTGGGATCAGCTTCTTCGCCACTGCTGAACTGGCGGCGCAATACGGTCAGGATTTCCCCCGCAGCCTGCACGGCGCACCGCTGCTGATTCCAGGGCCGGAGACCGTGGTGCGCAGTCGCTTGCAGCGCTGGTTTGCCGAGCAGCAGATCCAGCCGCGCATCGTCGGCGAGTTCGACGACAGCGCCTTGATGCAGGCTTTCGGCCAATCCGGCAGCGGGATCTTCATCGGCCCGAGCGTGATTGCCGATGAGGTAATACGCCAATACGGCGTGGAATTGATTGGCCAGACCGACGCGGTGACCGAGTCGTTCTACGCCATTTCGGTGGAACGCAAGGTCAAGCACCCCGGCATTGTCGCCATTACCGAAGGTGCCCGACGCGAACTGTTCACCGAGATGTGAGGTGTCAGGCGCAGACTTCGCGGGGCTTGAAGGTCATCAGCGCGATGGCCAAGAGGATCGAGGCGAGGATAAAAGCGGCCGCCGCAAAACCAAGACCTTGCAGGCCTACACCGTCGATGACCCTACCGCCGATCATGGCGCCCAGGCCGATTCCGAGGTTAGCCCCGGCAATGTTCAGCGATGCCGCGAACGCCGGCGCTTCGGGTGCAGCCTTCATCAATCGCACATGGCTGACCAGGAACAACGCCGCCTGAGTCACGCCCCAAATCGCCATTGCCGCTGCCAGACCCAGCGGCGAATGAATGTTCGGCACCAACGCCACCAGGCCGGCGATCATGAACGCGCAGAACATCATCGAGGCGATCAACGGATGACGATCCACCGCGCGGCCGCCCAGTGAGTTGCCGATCAACCCGACCGCGCCGAAGCCCATCAGGCACCAGCCGACGACCGTGCCGCTGAAACCGGCCAGTCGCTCAAGAATGTCCGCCAGATAGGTGTAAGCGGTAAACATGCCGCTAAACACCAGGATCGACAGCAGCACATGGCCCAGCATCAGCGGGCTGCGCAAGATCATGAACTGCGAGCGAAAGCTGACCTGATGCTGATGCAGATTGGTTTTCGGCAGGTAGATAAACAGCAGCAACGCCTTGGCAAACGCGATCACCGCCAGAATGCCGAAGGCACTGCGCCAGCCGAACGCATCGGAGATCAGTGTGCCCACCGGAATGCCGAACACGGTGGCGCAGACAATCCCGAATCCGATCTTGGCGATGGCGCGACCGGCGTAGTCCGGGCCGACAATGTCCACCGCGGTTTCACTGGCCAGCGCCCAGAACACTGGCAAGCCCAGCGCCGGAATCAACCGGGCAATGGCCATCACCCCGATGTTCGGGGCAAACGCCGCAAGGGTGTTGGCCAGGCCGAACATGATCAGCACCGAGATGAACAATTTGCGGCGCTCGAACCTTGCGAAATAGGCGGTCAGGAACGGCCCGAATGCGGCGACCGTGAAGGCGAACAAGGTCACCAGCAAACCCGCTTGCGGGATGGTGACTTCAAGGTCTCGAGCGATCGCCGGCAACAGGCCGACGATGATGAATTCCGTGGTCAGCACCGTGAAACCGGCGGCAGACAACAGAAGGATGGGCAACAGCATGCAGAACTCCAGAAAACGACGACACCAGCGATAGCCCGAAGGCCCACTGGCATGACTTGAAAATGAGGATGGCGAATCTTAACAGAGTGTTTCCGATCAGGGTTGCACGAACCTGCCGATCTCGTTGCCCCTTCGGGCGGCAGATCGTCACAGGTCTGAAGGATGAAGACCTCGCTGTGATAAAGTCCGCGCCCTGCGATACGTACACCCTATTCATCGGCCATTGATTGGCA
Organism: Pseudomonas sp. PMCC200344; assembly: GCF_030053095.1. Lineage (NCBI taxonomy): Bacteria > Pseudomonadati > Pseudomonadota > Gammaproteobacteria > Pseudomonadales > Pseudomonadaceae > Pseudomonas > Pseudomonas sp. PMCC200344. The sequence continues at coordinate 4,323,935 of NZ_CP125618.1, forward strand.
TTGATGTCGCGATACCCCGCACCTAAAAAAATCAGAGATGCCGTTTTATGACCGCTTCATCCCCTTCGCTATGGTTACGCCTGAAACGCTTAAGCCTGGTCACACAAATCATCATTGGCCTGATCGCCGGGATTGCCCTGGCCCTGTTCGCGCCGGAGGTGGCGAAGTCCACCGCGTTCATCGGCAAAGTCTTCGTATCGGCGCTTAAAGCTGTCGCGCCGATTCTGGTGTTCGTGCTGGTCATGGCCTCGATTGCCAACCATAAGCACGGCCAGGAAACCCACATCCGGCCGATTCTGTTTCTGTATCTGCTGGGAACGTTTGCGGCGGCGGTGGTGGCCGTTGTCGCCAGTACGTTGTTCCCCTCGAGCCTGGTATTGGCAACTCAAGACGTTGCGGTCACCGCGCCGGGCGGGATCAGTGAAGTGCTGCAAAGTCTGCTGTTGAGCGTGGTCGACAACCCGGTCAGCGCGCTGATGAATGCCAATTTCATCGGCATTCTGGCGTGGGCGATTGGTATGGGCGTTGCCATTCGCCATGCCGGTGACACCACTCGCGAGGTGCTCGGCGACTTGTCTAACGGCGTGACCCTGATCGTACGTTTGGTGATTCGTTTCGCGCCGCTGGGCATCTTCGGCCTGGTGGCTTCGACCCTCGCCACCTCCGGTTTCGGTGCCTTGATCGGCTATGTGCATCTGCTGGCGGTGTTGTTGGGCTGCATGCTGTTTGTAGCGCTGGTGATGAACCCGGTCATCGTGTTCTGGAAGCTGCGGCGCAACCCGTATCCGCTGGTGATCATGTGCTTGCGCGAAAGCGGCATCACTGCTTTTTTCACCCGCAGCTCGGCGGCGAACATTCCGGTCAACCTGGAATTGAGCAAGCGCCTGGGCCTGCACGAAGACACCTACTCGGTTTCGATTCCGCTCGGCGCGACCATCAACATGGCGGGCGCGGCGATCACCATTACCGTGCTGACCCTGGCCGCCGTGCATACGCTGGGCATCGCCGTGGACATTCCGACCGCCATCCTGCTGAGCGTCGTCGCGGCGATCTGTGCCTGTGGCGCTTCGGGTGTGGCGGGCGGTTCGTTGCTGCTGATTCCACTGGCGTGCAGCCTGTTTGGCATCCCCAGTGAAATCGCCATGCAGGTGGTGGCGGTCGGGTTCATCATCGGTGTGCTGCAGGACTCGGCGGAGACCGCGCTGAACTCCTCCACCGACGTGCTGTTCACCGCGGCGGCGTGCCTGGGCGAAGACGAGAAAGCACAACGCCTGGCTTAAATCCGGCGCATTAAAAAGCCCGCCAAGGTTCACACCTTGGCGGGCTTTTTATTGGCAGGGAGGTTTAGAACGCGCCCATGTAATCGCGCTTGCCTACTTCCACACCGTTGTGACGCAGCAGCGCGTAGGTGGTGGTGACGTGGAAGAAGAATTGCGGCAGGCCGTAGCTCAGCAGGTAAGCCTGGCCGGTGAAGCGCTTCTCTTTCGGCGTGCCCTGACGGGTGATGATTTCGATGCCTTCCTTGCCGTCGATCTGTTCCGGTTTGATCTCGCCGATGAAGGCCAGCACCTTGGCAATCAGCGCTTGCAGCTCGGCGAAGGTGGTTTCGGTGTCGTCGTATTTCGGCAGTTCAACTTCGGCCAGACGCGCGGAAACGCCCTTGGCGAAATCAACGGCGATCTGCACTTGGCGGACCAGCGGGAACATGTCCGGGTACAGACGGGCTTGCAAGAAAGCATTCGGGTCGATGTTCTTGGCGGTGGCGTGGGCTTCGGCCTTGTTCAAAACATCGTTCAGGGCGTTGAGCATTTGTTTGAAAACCGGAACGGAAGCGGCGTACAGGGAAATAGTCATGGCAGTCTCGTGTTGTGACAGGAGGGAAACGTGGGGCGATTATAGCCATGCACGGTCCCAGGTGAAGCGATAGATATTGGCTGGCTGTCCGGGATGACAACGGCCGTTATCGGCATCGGCACCGACAATCGACCATTGAGCGCGCGAGGTTTCGCCCAGCTCATGGGCGGCCTGAGGGTTAAAACACCGGCTCAACAGTTCATCCGGCACCAAGGCGTACGCCTGACGGTGTTCGCGCAGCCATTGAGCGGCCTGCTCGACCGTGGAGCCGATCATCCCGAAATGCACGATCGGCTGTCGGGCGAACAACCAATGGCCCTCACGCCAGTTGACCAGCACCAGGTCTGCGCCCTGGGTCATTGCCGCTGCTTGCGCCATCAGCGCCTCGTGGGGATTGGGTCCGTCCTTGACCGGGTCGATGAAACCGCGAGCGAACCACAGCGTGAACCACGTGACGGCCAACACCTGGAATACCCGCCGACCGCGCGGACGCTTGCCGAACCAGCGCTTGAGCAGCCACGGAATCAACGGCGCTGCAACCAGCACCAGCCCCGGCAACGCCGGATAGATGTACAACTTGCGTTTGCCGCTGCTCAGGCAAAAGAACAGTACCACCAGTACGACCCACCCCAGCAGCACCAGCACTCGACCGTCGCGCTTTTGCAGCTGCCTGCGCCAGGCGGGCACGAGCCACGGCAAGGCCAGCACCAACGGCAACCAGTATTGCGGGATGACGTTGACGAAGAAGTACCAGAACGGTTCTCGGTGATCCCACGCGGCGGCATAGCGCCCCGCTGTCTGGCGCAGCAGGATTTCCCGTGCGTAGGCGATTTCGTCAGCGGCGCCATTGAATGCGATGGACACCGCCAAGGGCAGCAGCCAGATCGCGACGGCGCCAAGCACCACCAAAAAGCCCAGGCACCACTTGCGCGCCTCGCCCGGCATGGCCACCACGCCAGGCCAGCCTTTGCGCACCGCGTAGGCATACGGAATCAGCATCAACGCAGGGACGAAGCCGACCCCTTTGGTGATCACGCCAATGCCCATGGCCGCGCATCCCGCGTAAAACCACCGCCACGCGGGCCCGAGCAGCAGGTGACGAGCCAGGCCGTACATACCCAGAGAGGTGAACAAAATCAGAAAACTGTCGATCTGACCGGTCCGCAGAATGCTGTACGTCTGATACGTGGCCAGGTACAACAGCGCTGCTGTTCGTCCGGCCCGCGGATTCCACAACCGGCGACCCAGGTCGTAGAGCATGGCCGTGACCGATGTGGCAGACAAAAGCCCCGGAATATAAAGGGCAAGGGCGGGCATCCCGGTGAGCCAGGTGAAAAATGCAACCGTCCACATGAAAATCGGGGGTTTATCGCCGTATATCTCGGCGGCTCGGTGCGGAATCAGCCAGGAACCGTTGTGCAGCATCTCCAGCGCAACGCCGAGGAATCGCTCCTCGTCGACATTCTGCGGCTGACGCAGCCCGAACCCGGCGCCAACCAATAAAAGAGCAAGCAACATCAGCCCCAGGCATTCGACGCTGGGTGACAGGGTTCGGCGCACGGTTCAGTCCTTCAAGGTTCTGCTGCGGGCAATCAATTGCAGGTTGCGCAAATAGACGATGGAACCGAACGCCTGACCGGCGATGAAAACCGGGTCCTGTCGGTAAACGGCGTAAGCGAACAACAGCGCACTGCCGACGATGCTCAGGTACCAGAAGCTCACCGGAATCACGCTGCGTTTCTTGTATTCGCTGTACAGCCACTGCAGGACAAAGCGACCGGTGAAGGCGATCTGGCCGCTGAAACCGACCACCAGCCACAGGGTTTCGCGGGAGAGGTTCATCCTTCGATCTCCTGCGCATGGGTATGCAGACGCGTGCGCCTGATCAGCCACCAAACGCCGATCAGATCGAGAATGCCCACCAGGGCGCGGTCGATGTTTCCGTATTTGGATACCCCGGCCGTGCGGGGCCGATGGTTGACCGGATGGGTGATCATTCGGCCGTTATGACGCTGGATCAGCGCAGGGATGAACCGGTGCATGTGGTCAAAGTACGGCAAGCGCAGAAACGCCGCCCGCTCGATCAGTTTCAGCCCGCAGCCGGTGTCCGGCGTCTGGTCCTTGAGCATCCGGCTGCGCAACCCGTTGGCAAAACGCGAGGCCCAGCGCTTGCTCGCGGTATCGCGCCGGTTAATCCGGTGTCCAGCCACCAACTGAAGGTCGGCGGGACCTTGCTCACTGCGCACTAATGCCAGCATGCCGGGGATATCCGCCGGGTCGTTCTGACCGTCGCCATCGAGCGTGGCCAGCCATTGGCCCCGAGCGGCGAGCGCCGCATGGTAGAGCGAAGTGCTCTGCCCCAGCGAACGCTCATGGCGCAGGATGCGCAACGTGCTCAGGCCGCAGTGCCGAGTCTGCCGCAGTTCCTGCAAGGAAGCGTCAGTACTGCCATCGTCCACAACGATGATTTCATACGCCTCATCGGCCAGTGCGGTACGGATTTCTTCGAGCAGCGATTTGAGATTGCTCGCCTCGTTCTTTGCCGGAATCAGGACGGATACAAATATGTCTTGGCTCATAGAGGCCCCTATTACCCTGGATTATTATGATCAAGGGCCAACGTTTCATCTCTGATAAAAGTGGCGGTACCACTTCACAAATTCCGCTACGCCGGCTTCAACGGTCACTTGTGGACGGAAATCGACCCACTGCGCCAATGCCGACACATCCGCCCAGGTCTTGACCACATCGCCAGCCTGCAGCGGCAGGAAATTGCGCCGGGCTTCCCTACCCAATGCCGACTCCAGACACTCGACGAAATCCAGCAGCGCCACCGGCGTGCCGCGCCCGATGTTGAAGATCCGATTGGCGCCATCGCCAGGTCGGTCCGATAACGGCGGTCTTGGGCGCAGGCGCGCAATGCTTTCGACGATGTCGTCGATGTAGGTGAAGTCGCGCGACATCTGTCCTTGGTTGTAGAGGTCAATCGGCCTGTCGTTAAGGATCGCTTCGGTAAATTTGAACAGCGCCATGTCGGGGCGCCCCCAAGGTCCGTAAACGGTAAAAAAACGCAGGCCGCTGGCCTTCAGTCCATACAGATGGCAATAGCTGTGGGCCATCAGCTCGTTGGCACGCTTACTGGCGGCATACAACGAAATCGGATGATCGACGGCGTCTTCGACGCTGAACGGCATTTTGCTGTTGGTGCCGTACACTGAGCTGCTCGATGCATAAATCAGATGCTCGGGTCGATAGTGCCGGCAGGTTTCGAGCACATTCAGAAAACCCACCAGGTTCGATTGCGCATAAACGTCCGGGTTGTCCAGCGAGTAGCGAACGCCCGCCTGGGCAGCCAGATGAATAACCTCTGTGAAGCCGTGATCCTTGAACAATGCCATCAAGGCCGGTTTGTCGACGATATCCAGTATCTGGAAATGAAAACCCGACAAGGGCTTCAGTTCTTTGAGCCGTGCGTGTTTGAGTTCCACGCTGTAGTAGTCGTTGAGATTATCGATACCGACCACCTCAAGACCTTCCTGACACAAGCGCTTGACCGTGTGATACCCGATGAAACCGGCGGCGCCGGTGACCAGTACGGTCATAGCGGGCGCGCGCCAATCAGCGCATTATTGCGGGTCGATACCCACGTCAGCTTCATGCCTTGCTCCACTGCACAATTAATAAGGCCGGTGACGTCGTCGATGGGAGTTTTCGCCGTACCCGTGATGAACCGCAGTCCTCTGCAGCCATGCATACGGTGCACGTCTGATTGTTAAGATGGCGTAACAGGTTGATTTAAGTTTTGTGACCATTGCCAAAGTACGGCGACGAATTCAGTTGCCATTGGCACACGTCAATTTAAAGTGCATGCCAGCAGGAGAAAATCATGACCCCGGGAAGGAATGCATAATCATGAGCACTGAGCAAGAAACGACCTTCGACGAGCCGCGACTCAACAGCACCGAAATCCGCATTCTGGGTTCGTTGATCGAAAAACAGGCCACCAGCCCGGAAACCTATCCGCTGACCCTCAATGCGCTGGTGATTGCCTGCAACCAGAAAACCAGCCGCGAGCCGGTGACGAGCCTCACCCAGGGTCAGGTCGGCCAAAGCCTGCGCGCCCTCGAAGGACGCGGCTTTACCAAACTGGTGATGGGCAGTCGTGCGGATCGCTGGGAACACAAAGTCGACAAGGCACTGGAACTGGTGCCGGCTCAGGTTATTCTTGCGGGGCTGCTGTTCCTGCGCGGCCCGCAAACAGTCAATGAACTGCTGACCCGCAGCGGCCGCATGCATGACTTCGAAGATGCCGAACAGGTGGTGCATCAACTGGAACGCTTGATCGCTCGCGGTCTGGCGCTGTTGATTCCGCGCCAGGCCGGTCAGCGTGAAGACCGATACATGCACGCCTTGGGCGACCCGGCGGACATCGAGGTGATCCTGGCAGCACGGCAGAACCCGACCGAGCGCAGCGCGGGTGGCGGCGTATCGGTTGAGCGGATCGAAGAGCTGGAGGCGCGAATTGCGGCGCTGGAAGAGCGACTGGCCCGCCTCGAATAAACAACGCGACCTGTGTAGCAGCTGCCGAGCCTGCGAGGCTGCGTCCGGCTGCGCAGCAGTCGTAAACCCTATATGTAAGGTTTTCCTGAAACACCGCATCGCTTGATTTAACGACTGCTGCGCAGCCGGACGCAGCCTCGCAGGCTCGGCAGCTGCTACACAGGCTGCGGTTATTCACCGTCCCAGTAATCCACGCCATCCGCCGGTCTGGCGACGGCGACGAAGCCCGAGGTATTGCCCTCGGCATCGACCTTGAAGTCGTCCATCACCGCGTACTTGCCGGAATCTGGGTACTCGCAAATCTCGGGTGATTGTTGGGTGCTGACCGCCAGGTACCGCAGTTCAGCGTTGCTGGTGTTGATGATCTGGTGCGCGGTTTCAGGGCCGCCCGGCGGGCAGGCAATGACATCACCGGCGCGAACGGGAAAGCGCTCGGCGCCCAAGCGAATCTCCCCTTCCCCGGCCACGATGTAAAACATCTCCTCGTTGACCCGATGACTGTGAAACGGGCTGCCACGCATCCCTGGTTCCAATGCGTACAGGCGATAACCCAGCTTCTGCGCGCCAAGTTGCTGGCCGATGCGCGCCTGCCGTTGCTGATAGCGGTCGGCGGTGTCTCCCGTCGGGGCAAACGCTTCGGGCAGCGATTCAAGCTCGGCCTGATCCAGATTAAGAATGGCAGGATGCATGAGTCACCTCAGTCACGGTTTCGCTTGCTGGGCAGCAGGATAGCCAAGGCCACTGCGGGCAAAATCCACGGCTTTGTGAAACTGCTCATCGGTCGGCCGCACGCCGGTGTACAGCACGAACTGCTCCAGCGCCTGGATCGCGATCACCTCCAGTCCGGTGATCACTCGCTTGCCTTCAGCACGAGCGCGCACAATCAACGGTGTTTCCGAGGGGACTGCCACTACATCGAAGACAGTCTCGGCAGCAGCGATGGTTTCAACATCGAACGCCAGCTGATCGGCCTCGGGGCCGGACATGCCAATCGGTGTGACGTTGATCAGCAACTGCGGCCGCTCCGAGCCCAGCTCCGCTTGCCATCGATAGCCCAGCGATTCGGCCAACGCACGTCCGGAACGCTCGTTACGGGCAACGATCAGGCCATTTTTGTAGCCACCATCGCGCAAGGCACTGGCCACAGCCTTAGCCATGCCGCCGCTGCCGCGCAGGGCAAAGGTCAATTCCTTCGGCACCTGGTGGGTGTCAAGCAACTGGGCGATCGCGATGTAGTCGGTGTTGTAAGCCTTGAGATGGCCGTTAGTGTTAACAATGGTGTTGATTGATTGAATGGCCGCAGCGGAGGAGTCCAGTTCATCGACCAACGCAATGCACGCCTCCTTGAACGGCATCGACACGCCGCAACCACGAATCCCCAAGGCTCGAATACCGCCAACGGCGCCTGGCAGATCCTGACTGCTGAAGGCCTTGTAGTAAAAATTCAGGTCCAGTTGCTCATACAGATGATTGTGAAACCGCAGGCCGAAGTTCCCGGGGCGTGCGGAAAGCGACATGCACAGCTGGGTGTCTCTGTTGGGGTTCATCTGCATGAAAAATCTCCTTGAATAGCACTTTCAGATGGACGGGATTAGCATTCCATCGGGTCTGATCGATCATAACGGCGTGTCTGCACGCGGCCTCACTGAACCGTAAAGAAGCGAGTACAGACCTTACACAAAATTTACCCAACGGCTGTGCTGATTTTGAAAAAAACGCTGTCCTAAAAGTATCCCCGCGACAATCCTTGGGTCTATTGCAGACACAAGCGCCGGGGCGAAGAACCGAGGAACTATCATGATCCGTAAAATCCCCACAGTAGCCTTGCTGATCGGTGCTCTTGCTATCGCAGGGCAGGCAGAGGCTGGCGGCGGTCACGGTTGGGAAGGGCCGGCGGTATTTGGCGCGATCGTTGGCTCGGCCATCGTCGGTTCGGCCATCATCAACAGCAACCGGCCGGTCTATGTACAGCAACCGGTTTACGCTCAGCCACAACCGGTTTACTACGGCCCGCCCCCGGTTTATTACCAGCCGGCACCGGTCTACGTGCAACAACCGGTCTATTACGACCCGCCGCCGGTTTACTACGGCCCGCCACGTGGTTACTACGGTCCACCGCGCGGTTACTACGGCCCTCCCCGCGGCTATGGCCGCTGGTAACAGAATCATAGGCCCCGCCTCATCAGCGGGGCCTTTTTTGTGACCGTCCGTCGGTAGAGGTCTGGATAAATCTCGCCAAGGTCGCTGTCGGGACAGTCTTTACGGTGCAAGTTGGCAACATTGACTCGCCACCCTTCCCCCGCTTTGGGGAAAACGGTCATATTTATGTCATGTCAGGTCCGCACTCTTGGATCTGTCCGTTAACAACAGGTTGATAAAAACAAGGACGACCTCATGCCCACGCAAAACCCGCATCGTATTGTCGGCTTGTGCACTTCCAGCAAGGTGTACAACACACTGACCGAACTCAAGCACCTGGAAGGCCATCGCAGCGCCAAGTTTCTTTCGCTGCTGGCAGAAAACCTGGTGCGAAAAGGCCTGCTCAACGAGCAGGAAGTGGTTCATATGCTGGATCTGGTAGTCAACTGAACCGAAGCCTCATTGGCATCAATGACGACTATCGAAAGCGTTGATTGTCCGTTCAAGCGTCCGGTCCGTAAGGTAGCTCCACAGATTGATGGAGGTACTTATGTCCCAGGTTCAGATCATGTCCGTTATCGGCAGCGCCGTTCCCGCACCGCTTAGAGAGCTAGGATTGCTCGCCTGTTGGTACCTGGTGCAGGACGGCGAACCAATCAGCGGTCCGCTCACCTCGCTGCCGGCCGCCCAGGCACTGTCGCAACGCATCGGCCAAGGCCATCTCAACGCTTAAGGCAGCTGCACCCTCGGCTTGGTTTCAATGAAGATTGACCAGCTCGACATAAACAGCGCAGCGATCAGCGGCCCGATCACAAAACCATTGAGGCCGAAGACCGCCAGACCGCCAAGGGTCGAGATAAGGATCAAATAGTCCGGCATCTTGGTATCCTTGCCCACCAGGATCGGTCGCAGCACGTTATCCACCAGACCGATCACAAAAATCCCGAACAACCCCAGCACCACGCCCTGCCAGATCGCCCCGGCGAACAGGAAAATGGCCGCCACCGGTGCCCAGACGATCCCCGCCCCCACCGCTGGCAACAGGGATAGAAACGCCATCAATACCGCCCAGAGCAACGCGCTTGGGACGTCCAGAAACCAGAAAATCAAACCGCCCAACGCGCCTTGCGTGATTGCCACCAGCAGGTTGCCCTTCACTGTCGCCCGCACCACGCGATTGAACTTGAGTTGCAAGCGACGTTTCTGGTGCTCCTGCAGCGGCACAGCGGCGCGAACTTTTCGCGCCAGTTCGGCGCCGTCCCGCAGAAAGAAGAACAGCAGGTACAGCATGATGAAAAACCCCACCACGAATTCGAACGTACCCTGACCAAAACTGAAGGCTTTGTTGGCGATGAACTCATTGCCTGTCACTGCACTCTTGATGATTTTCTCCCGCAACCCATCCAGCTCGCCAACCCCGGCCCGATCGAGCACATGCTGAAAATACGGCGGCAGGCTGCGTTTGAAATGCGTCACATACCCGGCGATGTCCAGTTCTCCGCTTTCGATGCTCTTGTACAGCGCGGCCCCTTCTTGAACCAGCAAGATACTGAGGATGATCACCGGCAGGATCGCGATCACCAGGCAGATGCACAGAGTGAGCAGCGACGTCAGGTTGCGCTCCCAGCCGAACTTCAGTTGCAGTCGCCGCTGCAGGGGCGCGAAGAGGATGCCGAGAATCACCGCCCAGAACACCGCGCCGTAAAACGGCAGCAAAATCCAGATGAAAGCGGCGGTGACCAGCCCCAGCAAAATCACCAGTGATTTGTTTTGTACTGTCTCTTCGTTCATGTCCGATCCATGTTAGTCCGCCAGGACACAATGTCGCGTCCTGATGCTTAGTCCGCCACGGTTCGCCCGAGTGCCATCCGTTTGTTCATCAAGCATAGATCCAGATCAATGAACCCTTGGGGCAAGCCGCTTACTCTCGGCGGCTTTTGTGACCGACTCTGCCATGACTCTCCTGCCTCCAGAACTGCTCGCCCCCGCCGGCACCCTGAAAAACATGCGATACGCCTTCGCCTACGGCGCCGACGCGGTGTACGCCGGTCAGCCGCGCTACAGCCTGCGGGTGCGCAATAACGAATTCGATCACGCCAATCTGGCCCTCGGCATTCACGAGGCCCAGTCTCAAGGCAAGCGCTTCTATGTGGTGGTGAACATCGCCCCGCACAACGCCAAACTGAAAACCTTCCTCAGGGATCTGGAACCGGTGATTGCCATGGCACCGGATGCGCTGATCATGTCCGATCCAGGCCTGATCATGCTGGTCCGCCGGCATTATCCGCAGATGCCGATTCACCTTTCGGTACAGGCCAACACGGTGAACTGGGCCAGTGTCGAGTTCTGGCAGCAACAAGGCTTGAGCCGGATCATCCTGTCGCGGGAACTGTCCCTGGAAGAAATCGCCGAAATCCGCGAGCAAGTCCCGGCGATGGAGCTGGAGGTGTTCGTCCACGGTGCCTTGTGCATGGCCTATTCCGGTCGCTGCCTGTTGTCAGGCTATATGAACAAGCGCGACGCCAATCAGGGCAGTTGCACCAATGCCTGTCGCTGGAAGTACTCGACGCAGCAGGCCACGGAAAATCAGCTCGGCGAAATCGTGCAGACCTTCCAGCCCGAACCGACCCTGGGCATCGGCGCCCCGACAGATCAGGTGTTTCTGTTGCAGGAAGCCAATCGGCCCGACGAACTGATGCCGGCCTTCGAAGACGAGCACGGCACTTACATCATGAACGCCAAGGACCTGCGCGCGGTGCAGCATGTCGAGCGCCTGACGCAGATGGGCGTGCACTCACTGAAAATCGAGGGCCGGACCAAATCCCATTTTTACTGCGCACGCACCACTCAGGTTTACCGCCGGGCGATCGACGACGCGGTAGCCGGTCGCGCGTTCGACCGCAGCCTGATGACGGATCTGGAATCCCTCGCCCAGCGCGGCTACACCGAAGGTTTCCTGCGGCGGCACGTGCATGACGAATACCAGAACTACCAGCACGGCAGTTCGGTGTCGGAGCGTCAGCAGTTTGTCGGCGAGCTGACCGGTGAACGGCGTGACCGGATGGCGGAGGTCAAGGTGAAGAATCGATTTGGTCTGGGCGACCATATGGAAATGATGACGCCCAAGGGCAACTTCCAATTCGACTTGCATGAGCTGCAAAACGTTAAGGGCGAGCCGATCGAGGTGGCGCCGGGGGACGGGCACACCGTGTACCTGCCGATTCCGGATGCGGTGGATTTGCAGTTTGGGTTGTTGATGCGGGATGTCAGCGTAAGCTGAATATCATCAAGCGACACAAAATCTTGTGGGAGCGAGCCTGCTCGCGAAGACGGACTCTCAGCCAACATCATTGTTGAATGTTGAACCGCTTTCGCGAGCAGGCTCGCTCCCACAGGTAAGCCGTTACGCGAACTCCTCGCGCAACATCCCCACAAACGCTTCCCGCGCCGGGTGAACCCCGGCGTTTTCATGCCAGTAAAACAGGTTGTCGATCGCCGTCAGCTCGGGGAACTCATACCCCGCGCAACCCGCCCCTTTGGCGTACTGATCAAACACGCCTTTTGGCACCAGCGCGACACCCGCCCCGGCACTGACGCAGCCGACAATCGCCCCGTAACTGGCCAGGCTGACGATCGGCAACGCCTGCCCTTGTCGCAGCAACCAATGCTCCAGCGCCGCCCGGTAGGGACAGCCCTGAGGCCACATGAACACGGTCTTGTCCTGCAAATCCGCGATGTCACGCACCGGCCCCAGAGACGTCGAGGCAATCAGCAGCAGCTCCTCGCGGTACATCGGTGTGCGCTTGAGGTGTGAGCGCTCGACATCCACCGCGACGATCGCGCCGTCGAGCCGGTGATTGAGCGTGTCGTCGAGCAATTGGCTCCAGGTGCCGGTGGTCAGCTCCAGCGCCACCGCCGGGAAACGCTTGTGGAATTTTGCCAGCAAACGCGGCAATCGACCGGTCGCCGACGACTCGATGGCGCCAATGCGCAACGGCCCGGACGGCTCGGCCGAAGGGTCCACCGCGCGCTTGGCTTCAGCCGTCAGGGCGAGAATTTTCGAGGCATAAGCCAGAAAGGTCTGCCCTGCTGGGCTGATTCGCAGCCCTCGGCCCTCGCGCAGAAACAGCGCAACCCCCAGCTCCGCTTCCAGGGATTTGATCCGTGCCGTGATATTCGACGGAACGCAATGCAACAACTCGGCTGCCCGGGCGATGCTGCCGACCTCGGCAACGGTCTTGAACATGCGTATCTGCGCCAGCTCCATACATCACCTAAAGTGAAGAGTTAACGCACTATAAGTCAGTTGTTGAGAACAGTCAGGCTTCTGATACTGGGTGCATCCGCCTATAGGTGCCCGATCATGAAGCCGCCCACGCCCTCTCCCGCTTCTCCCGTCAAAATCATCCTGGCCATGGCATTTGTGGTCGGCTGCTGGGGTTATTCACCGACCGGCATTCATATCGGTTTGCAGGCCTATGAGCCTGGTCATCTGGCCTTGCTGCGGTTTCTGCTGGCGTCGGCATTCATGGCGGTGGTCGCGGTGTTCCGAGGCATCAACCTGCCGAACAGGCGTGACCTGCCGCTGCTGTTCGCGCTCGGTTTCTTTGCCGTGAGCCTGCACCATGTCGCGCTGAATTTCGGCCAGCAAAGTGTCAGCGCCGGCGCCTCCAGTGTGTTGGCGCAATCAACGCCGTTGTTCAGCACGTTGCTGGCGCGCTTCGTGCTCAAGGACCGGGTGAGCGTGTGGCGCTGGGGCTGCGTGTTTCTGGGGTTGATCGGCGTGGTGATTGTGGTGGCCGGTGATCACGGACTGGGGAGCATCGACACCCATGGTTTGCTGATTGTGTTGGCGGCGGTTTCGTGGAGTTTCTACTTTGCCTTGCAGAAGCATCACTCGCGGCGCTACGACGGGCTGACATTGGTGTGTTACACGGTTTGGTTCGGGACGCTGCTGCTATTGGTTTATCTCCCGGGGCTGGTGAGCCAGGTCATTACCGCTCCGGTTGAAGTGCAGCTTGCGGTCATCGGGTTGGGCATTTTCCCAAGTGCCCTCGCGTATCTCGCCTGGGCCTATGTGCTCACTCATGTGGATTTGAGCCGCGCGACGATGACGCTGTATCTGATTCCACCGACCGCCATGGCGATTGCCTCTTTTGCGCTGGGCGAGCGACCGACGTTGATGATCGTTGGGGGAGCACTGGTGGTGCTGGTCAGCGTGTTGGCCTTGAATCTGGAACGCAGGCCGGTGGTAGCTCGAGTAACCGAGGCCTGATCCAGACCTGTCGTGCACAAAAAAACCGGCGCAATGGCCAATGCCAGTCAGTTATGGCGCAGAACCTGTGGGAGCGGTGTTCAAATCCTTAACTGATTGGCACTAGGCGCAATGGCCGGGTTTCTCTTTATCGCCTGTCATCGGACAGCGGTGTAGGCTCATCTGCCGGAGGAACGTCCTCGGCCGCATCAGGATCCATCCAGTCTTCAGGTCGATCAGCGTCACCCTCGGCCGGGTCCCGCGAAGGGTCCATGCCGGGTGGCACGTCATGATCCATGGTCGGCTTGTCGGTGCCGGGCATGGGTCGGGTTGGGTCGGTATTGGGCGTTCCACCCTGCAACATCGAATCGTTAGCCATGACGCACCTCACTGATGAGGTCCAGCAAATCTGGGCCGTACTCGTTGGAAGCAGGGCCGCGGATGAGGTGCTATCGAGTAGACAAACGGTGGTCAGCGATCGGCCGAAAACCGGTCGCGACTGTTGGTCAGGTGCAGCCACATGGCCGCCCGCGCCGCATCCGGATCCTGGCGTTTGATGGCGTTGAGAATCGCCTCGTGCTCAAGGTTGGCCAAGTGCCCGAGCTTGCTCAAGTCCACTGCGCCGCGCTCGGCGGCATTGACGCGGGTGCGCGGGATCATGGCGCTGCCCAGGTGCTGCATGATTTCGGTGAAGCACACGTTGCCGGTGGCTTCGGCGATCAGCAGGTGGAAGCGCTTGTCGGCTTCGACGCAGCTGTCGTTGTTGGCCAGCAGGCTTTGATAGTCGTCCAGCGCTTCGCGCATCTGTGCCAACTGATGATCCGTGCGACGGGTTGCCGCCAGTGCGGCGGCCTGGGTTTCCAGGCCCATGCGCAACTCCAGAATGCTGCGCACCCCCAGCGCGGTATCGACGTTCAACCGAAGCCCCTGCTCCGGCGCTCGTTCAATCACAAAGGTGCCAATACCGTGCCGGGTTTCCACCAACCCGGACGCCTGCAACTTCGAGATCGCCTCGCGCACCACCGTGCGACTGACCCCGTGCTCCTGAACAATCGTGTTCTCGGACGGCAGCTTGTCCCCGGGCAGCATCTGGCCGAGCAAGATGCTCTGGGTCAGTTTGGCGACCAGGTCATGGGCCAGGTTGTGGGTGCGCTTGCGGGCAGGCGCGTCGAGGTCTTCTTGCATGGCGATCATCCTAAAGCAGGGCTAACGGAATCGTAGCACTGCGCTGGACGGGAATCTCAGGAAAACGTCGACCAACTTGTATGACAACACTCAACAAACAGGGTATTCGAGACCATCAGAAAGGTCATTCATCAGCGCAAAAGAATAATAAACACTCCATAAAGCGCCATTTTGTTGGGCGACTACTCTTGCGGTATGAAAAAACGTAGTTGTATGATGTCTATCAACATCGCAACACCCAGACGCACCCCGCATAAAAATAATCAGTGGGAGATAACGCAGTGAATACATCCATATCCGGGATGAACGATGGCGCCGATTCGGCCCTGAAGTCCGCCATCTCGAAAGTGAAACGCCATGTTCTGCCGCTGTTCGTGATCATGTTCATCGTCAACTACATCGACCGCGTGAACATCGGCTTCGTCCGCGCCCACATGGAACACGACCTGGGCATCGGCGCTGCCGCCTATGGCCTCGGCGCCGGGCTGTTCTTCATCGGTTACGCGCTATTTGAAGTCCCCTCCAACATCCTCCTGCAAAAAGTCGGCGCGCGAATCTGGCTGACCCGCATCATGCTGACCTGGGGCCTGGTCGCGGCTTGCATGGCGTTCATCCAGAACGAAACCCACTTCTACATCCTGCGATTCCTGCTGGGCGTGGCCGAAGCAGGTTTCTTCCCTGGAGTGATTTACTACTTCACCCGCTGGTTACCTGGCGTTGAACGCGGCAAGGCGATTGCCATCTTCCTCAGCGGTTCGGCGATTGCTTCGCTGATCTCCGGCCCGCTGTCCGGGTTACTGCTGCAAATCAGCGGTTTCGGTATGCACGGCTGGCAATGGATGTACTTCATTGAAGGGATGTTCTCAGTCGGGCTGTGCGTGTTCGTCTGGTTCTGGCTGGACTCCAAACCCCACGACGCCAAATGGCTAAGCCGTGAAGAACAGGACGCGCTGGTCAAGGCCATCGACAACGAACAACTGGCCCGCGAAGCCGCGACGCCGATCAAACCGTCGTTGGGCAAACTGCTCAAGGATCGCCAGATCATCCTGTTTTGCCTGATCTACTTCTTCATCCAATTGACCATTTACGCCGCGACCTTCTGGCTCCCTAGCATCATCAAAAAGATGGGCGACCTGAGCGATATTCAAGTCGGGCTGTTCAACTCGATTCCGTGGTTGCTGTCGATCGTCGGCATGTACGCCTTCGCTTCGCTGTCGGCCAAGTGGAAACACCAGCAAGCCTGGGTCGCCGCTGCCCTGCTGATCGCGGCGGCCGGGATGTTCATGTCCACCACCGGCGGGCCGATCTTCGCTTTCGTCGCCCTCTGCTTTGCTGCGCTGGGTTTCAAATCGGCGTCGTCGCTGTTCTGGCCGATTCCTCAGGCCTATCTGGATGCACGGATCGCGGCAGGCGTAATCGCACTGATCAACTCGGTGGGCAACCTCGGCGGCTTCGTCGCACCGACCACGTTCGGTCTGCTGGAAGAACGCACCGGCTCGATTCAGGGCGGGCTGTACGGCCTGGCCGCGACCTCGATCATTGCCGCGATCATCGTCTTCGCCGCACGCAATAAACCGAAATCCGCACCTGCCGTTGCACTGGCCAAACCAGCACCCAACCACGCGTGAACATCTGTTTTGAAGGACATGAAAATGAACGCACAAGAAACCGCCAAAGCCCCGATCATCACCAGCATGCAGGTTGTTCCGGTGGCCGGCCACGACGGCATGTTGCTCAACCTGAGCGGCGCCCACGGGCCGTTTTTTACACGCAACATCGTGATCCTCACGGACAACGCCGGTCACACCGGCATCGGTGAAGTACCAGGCGGCGAGCGCATTCGCCAAACCCTCGAAGACGCTCGCTCATTAGTGGTCGGCAGCCCGATCGGCACGTATCAGAAGATCCTCAATCAAGTGCGCCAGACCTTCGCCGATCGTGATGCCGGCGGTCGCGGGTTACAGACGTTCGATTTGCGCATCACCATCCACGCCGTCACCGGCCTTGAAGCTGCGTTGCTTGATCTCCTGGGTCAGCACCTGGACGTGCCGGTCGCCGCCCTGCTCGGCGAAGGTCAGCAGCGCGATGAAGTGAAGATGCTCGGCTACCTGTTTTATGTTGGCGATCGCAACGAAACCGATCTGGCCTACCGCAGCGAGCCGGACGCCGACAACGACTGGTTCCGCGTGCGTCACGAAAAAGCCATGACTGCCGAGGCGGTGGTGCGCCTGGCCGAAGCTGCCCACGCCCGCTACGGTTTCAAGGACTTCAAACTCAAGGGCGGCGTGCTCAGTGGCGATGAAGAAATCGAAGCCGTCACCGCCCTGGCCGAACGCTTCCCCGATGCGCGCATCACCCTCGATCCGAATGGCGCGTGGTCACTCAAGGAAGCCATTCGCCTGTGCCGGGATCAGCATCACGTCCTGGCTTACGCCGAAGACCCGTGCGGCGCGGAAAACGGCTATTCGGGCCGGGAAGTCATGGCTGAATTCCGTCGCGCCACGGGTTTGAAAACCGCCACCAACATGATCGCCACCGACTGGCGGGAAATGGGCCACGCGATCCAGTTGCAATCAGTGGACATTCCGCTGGCCGACCCACACTTCTGGACGATGCAGGGCTCGGTCCGTGTGGCGCAGATGTGCCATGAGTGGGGCCTGACCTGGGGTTCGCATTCCAACAACCACTTTGATATTTCCCTCGCGATGTTCACCCACGTCGCGGCCGCCGCGCCGGGTGAAATCACCGCCATCGACACCCACTGGATCTGGCAGGACGGTCAGCGCCTGACCAAAGCGCCGCTGCAAATCGTTGGCGGCTGTGTGCAGGTGCCGAAGAAGTCTGGGTTGGGCGTCGAACTGGACATGGATCAACTGGCCAAGGCTCATGAGTTGTATAAAGGCATGGGATTGGGCGCGCGGGATGACAGCGTGGCGATGCAGTTTCTGATTCCGGGTTGGAAGTTCGATAACAAGCGGCCGTGTCTGGTGCGCTAACTCTATTGGGATATCGCAATCCCTGTGGGAGCGAGCCTGCTCGCGAAGACGTCGGCACATCCAGCATCAATGTGACGGATAGACCGCTTTCGCGAGCAGGCTCGCTCCCACAGATTCTTGCGCTGCTTGCAGCAACCATTGCTTGAACGCGGCCATCGCCGATGTTTCGGGGCGGGACAGCAAGCGGGTCAGCCAGTAACTGCCGGTGCTGATCCCGATGGCGAACGGTTGCTCGATTGCACCCGCCGCCAGTTGCCGGGCGAACATCAGCGGCGGCGCCAAGGCCACCCCCGCCCCTTGCAGCGCTGCCTCCATCATCGCCAGCGATGAGTCGAAGATGATGCTTCGGGGCGATGCTGTGTGGGTCGATAAGCCGGTGGCCTGGAACCATTCGGGCCACTCGTCCGCGCGGTAAGAACGCAACAGCGTTTGCTGCAACAGGTCTGTCGGTGTTTTCAGTTGCCGGGCAATCTCGGGAACACACAACACCGACAGCGGCGCCTCGATCAACCTCACCGCTTCAATGCCATGCCACGCCCCCGCGCCAAAACGAATCGCGTAATCCAGCCCTTCAGCCGCCACATCCACTCGATTGTTGTGGGTCGACAGGCGCAAATCTATGAACGGATGTTTCGTCTGGAAGTCCGTCAGCCGTGGCAACAACCAGCCCACCGCGAATGTCCCCACCGCGCCGACCGTCAAGACCTCGCGAAAATGTCCGCCCTCGAATCGCTCAAGAGTGTGCGCGATACGGTCGAAGGACTCCCGCAATACCGGCAACAGGGTTTCGCCCTCGCTGGTCAGCATCAGCCCGCGGGGTAGCCGCTTGAACAGGGTCACCCCAAGTTGAGACTCAAGGCTCTTGACCTGATGACTCACCGCCGCCTGAGTGACACACAACTCAACGGCCGCCCGGGTGAAACTCAAGTGCCGGGCAGAGGCCTCGAAGGCGCGTAATGCATTGAGCGGTAATTGAGGCCGGATCATGTCCACTCCCAAATTTTTCTAATGGCTCGCCCGAAATATCATCGGTTGTCGAACCTCGGAAGACTGCATAGATTTGGCTCGCCCATCAGCCGCCCGGACTGAAAAGCCGCTCGGAGTGTAGCGGCCAATACCCTTGAACCTCATGGAAAATGACTCAATCATGC
Organism: Pseudomonas sp. PMCC200344; assembly: GCF_030053095.1. Classification (NCBI taxonomy): domain Bacteria; kingdom Pseudomonadati; phylum Pseudomonadota; class Gammaproteobacteria; order Pseudomonadales; family Pseudomonadaceae; genus Pseudomonas; species Pseudomonas sp. PMCC200344. The sequence goes on from NZ_CP125618.1 coordinate 4,343,074, forward strand.
ATAACAAGCTCGCATTCTACAGCGCTTTCGCACTGTTCCTCAGCGCCGGTCATTGCGTTGCTGACGACCGCATCGAAGCCATCGTGAAGACCGCCATCGAACCGGTGATGCAGCAACAGCAGATCCCCGGTGTCGCGATTGCGATTACCGTCAACGGCCAACCGCATTACTTTAACTACGGTGTGGCCTCGAAGGAAAACGGTAAAGCCGTCACCGAAGACACCCTGTTCGAGATCGGCTCGGTGAGCAAAACCTTCACCGCCACACTCGCCGCCTACGCTCAGGCCACCGGCAAACTGTCCCTGTCGGACAAGGCCAGCATCGTGCTGCCGGAGCTGCGTGGCAGCGCGTTCGACACCATCAGCGTGCTGCAACTGGGCACCTACAGCGCTGGCGGCTTGCCGCTGCAATTCCCCGACAATGCCGATGCACCGGACAAGATGCTCGGCTATTTCAAGCAGTGGAAACCGACCTATGCGGCGGGCACCCATCGGCAGTATTCAAACCCGAGCCTGGGGTTGTTCGGTTACCTCGCAGCCCAAAGCATGGACGCACCGTTTGATGATGTGATGGAAAAGATCCTGCTTCCGAAACTCGGACTCAAGCACACCTATCTCACAGTGCCGCAGGCTCAAATGGGTCTTTACGCTCAGGGTTACAACAAGGAAGACAAACCTGTACGAGTTGGGCCGGGGGCACTGGATTCGGAGGCTTATGGCGTGAAAACCAGCGCTGCGGACCTGATTCGTTATGTTGAGGCGAACATGAAACCGACCCGCCTTGAAGATCCGATGCAGCGGGCAATCGCCGCGACGCATACCGGTTACTACAAGGTGGGCGAGATGACTCAGGGATTGGGTTGGGAGCTCTACAACTACCCGGTCACCCTCGATACATTGCTGGCGGGTAACTCGACACAGATGGCGATGGAAGCTCACGAAGTCCAGTGGCTGACCCCGCCGCAACCTCAACCAGAAAACGTATTGATCAACAAAACCGGCTCAACAAGCGGCTTCGGTGCTTACGTGGCGTACGTGCCGTCGAAAGGCATCGGCATCGTGATCCTGGCCAACAAAAACTATCCGAACCCTGAGCGGATCAAGATTGCTCATACGATACTAAGCGCTCTGAGCAAGTAGCCGAGAAACGCGATTTCTCGCAGCAGGCAAACAAAATGGGCGACCCCTTTGAGGTCGCCCATTGTCGTTACTGCGTCAGCTCAATGCCGAGTCGTCGGCTGAGCGTCAGGTGCATCGCTTCTCGGATCAAGATTTTCCCGTGCCTGATTCACCAACAACTCGGTGACCGCCGCCAATTGCTGAATCGACAGCAGCACCTTGCGGTTCGAGCCTTCCAGTTTTCCGGTAAAATTCGCAATCAGGACAGTCAGGGAGGCAAGGTTTTCGCAGGCCTGATTTAGCAGGGTTAGTGTGTCGACGCCAGGAGCAACAGTGAAAATCTGCTGGGTCGTGGCGGTACGCCTGGGGCTTCGGGTGACTGCACCTTTTGCGGTTTCACACAGCTTCGCGGGATCGAGATGATCGGCATCGGTTGGGGTTTGCGGTTGGTGCTTGCTGAACTTTTTCACAGACGAGGCTCCTTTTTGTGCCATTGGTGTTTTTCGTCCCTGGATCCCTCAGTGTCGCGGATTCCCACGTACGACCGCGATTTTGCGGTGGCTGACGAAGGCTAGCGGTGCTCTCTGACAGAAACCAGTTCATAAAGACCGACAGGACTTGCAGGAAACTTCCGAGACCAATAGAAGACAGTACATCTCACCCCGAAACACCCGTTTTTTTGTAGCAGTTAACGAGCAAAAAAATGGGCGACCTCTTGAGGTCGCCCATTTTTCATTGTTGTAGCAGCTAGCGCCAGCGGCTACAAAAGTCTGCGTCTAATCATCCGGCATTTCAGGCGGCTTGGCGGGTTTCGCCGGTTTGCCTGGTTTTGCGCCCTTGGCGCCCTTTGCACCATTGACCGGTTCAGCCGCTTCAACAGGCGTCGCGACCGTCGGCGCTGCGGCTTCTTTCTCAGTCGCTGGCAAGGCGTCGATCGTATCGAAAATTTTCTTCAAATCGACCGATTTTGATTCATCCCCCGAACTCTCAAACTTCTTCTCGCCGTCCTTGCCGACCAGGATGACTTTGCTCTTCGCGCCGGCACCCAACTTGAGCGAGCGGATCAATGCCGCCGTGTCTTGCGGCCCCAGGTCTTTGCCCTCGCGCTGGCCCATCAAATTGAGCACGGTGTACAGGACCATGTTTCGCTCGGTGAACCCCTTGCGGTTTGCCGGCTCATCCAGCGACTTTTTCAGGCTGACCCACGTGGGATCGACCGTACTTGGAGCGATGACAATCAGTGGCCGGGACCTGCCCTTGTCCATATCCAGCGGTGAGCCGTCATCGGCAGCGAACAAGGGGCCCGCGAAAGCCAGCAGGGTAGTCAGGGTCAATGACCTGATGAGCATGCGCATCTCCTTTTGATATCCACGCTCTAATGATTGCGCATCGCGGCGTTCGTTCCGGGTGACGCACGCAATTATGTCTCGCCTTGCCCCAAGCTTAGGTCAGGGCGGTCATTGCGCAACAGGCTGAGCTAATCTCATAGCTCAATAACCAAGCCCTGATCCGCCGTGAGGACCTGTGCATGAGCGCTCAGTTGAACCACACCATCGTCTGGTGTCGCGACAAGCAGACATCAGCCAACTATCTGGCAGACATCCTCGGTCTGCCCGGCCCCGAACCCTTCGGCCCGATGCTCATCGTCAAGTTCGACAACGGTGTGTCGTTGGACTTCTACGACAATGACCCGCCGATTGCCTCCCAGCACTACGCGTTTTTGATCGGTGACGACGATTTCGATGCGGCCTTCGCCCGCCTGCAAGCCCGACAGCAACCCTGGTGGGCCGACCCCGGCAAACAACGACCGAACGAGATCAACGATTACGGCGGTGGCCGGCGGGTTTATTTCGATGACCCGGACGGGCATCTGCTGGAGATTTTGACTCGGTCCTAAGGGCGCCTGCCAAGCTGGTTTGTTTCTGGAACCTCTACCGGATTAAAAGGCCAGTTTGTACCCGATCAGCACCAGCATCGTGGCCAGGCAAGGCCGCAGCACTTCATCGGAGATACGGCCAGTCAGGTGGCTGCCCAGGTAAATCCCCGGCAGCGAACCGATCAGCAAGTAACCCAGCACGTGCCAATCCATGTTGCCCATGCTCGCATGGCCGAGGCCTGCCACCAGGGTCAGCGGTACAGCGTGCGCGATTTCCGTGCCCACCAGGCGGCGGGTAGGCAGCAGCGGATAGAGAATGAACAACGCGACGGTGCCCAGGGCGCCAGCGCCGATGGAGGTCAGGGCAACCATGGTACCGAGGACCAGGCCAGTGATCACGGTCAGCGCATTCAAGCGGTTGCCGCTGGGATTGTAATGACCACCCGCGCGTTTGTGGGCGAAATCGAGCAGGCGTTTCTTGAAGAAAATCGCCAGTGCCGTGGCAAACAGGACAAAACCCAAGGCCTGTTTGATGACCGCGTTCATCGCATCGGGCGACGTTTGCAAGGTGCTCAGGAACCACAACGTCAGCGCCACCGCCGGCACACTGCCAAGAGTCAGCCAACCGGTAATGGCCCAGTCGATGTTCTTGTTCTTTCGGTGAACCAGCACGCCACTGGACTTGGTAATCGCCGCGTACAGCAAATCCGTCCCCACTGCGGTGGCCGGATTGACGCCGAACCACAACAGAATGGGAGTCATCAAGGAACCGCCACCTACCCCAGTCATTCCGACAATAAAGCCGACCACCAGACCTGCCACGACTAAACCGAAATTACCGAATTCCATTAACACGCCCACAAAAAACGCATGAAAAATCTGGCCCGCAGCATAGCGATTTTTCTTATAACCACTTATATCGATGCGATCTATCTTTATGCACTTCCTTACTTACTGCACCGGCAAGAAATTCAAAAACAGCAAACTCTGCGCGTAATTCAAGCCGATCCGTCGGTAGCGCTCGTCCAGCATCTGCGTCAGCAGATCCAGCCGCGCGACGATCTTGCCGAACTCCACGGCAAAACTCAGGTTGCTGCCCTCCTCCGAAATTTCGTTGGAGAACAGCAAAGGCTCGCCGTTCTTGCTTTGCCGCTGGCTGAGTATCCAGGTGGCTTTCTCGATATTGCGGGCAGCGTTGCTGACGAACGTCGGGTTGATCGCATCCGTCATGTAGAACTCGAGCCGATTGCCGTGGGCGGTGACGAGCATGCTGCCGATGGCATAGATGAAGGCACCGACGCGGTCGCCGAGAAACTCCGGGCTCATGGCATAACTCAGCGCTGCCAGGTCTTTTTTGCCACCCAGGGTCGGCAGCGGCTGTTGCTGTTCGATGGCCATGCGCACTTGTTTGCCAGCGGTGCGGGCGTCGAGGAAACCTGATTTTTTCAACTCGTCCGGGTTGCGCAGGTAAAGCTTGCTCATCAGCAGGTAGAGGCTGTCGAGGTTGTCACGCATCGCCAGGGTCGCCATGCGGTCGACGCTGGTCTGGAGGAATTCCAGGGGTTTGCCTTCGCGGAACTGACTGACGATGTCGCTGCCCTGCTGCTGGCTGCACCCGGAGGTTGCGAGCATCGACAAGCAGGCCAACAGCAGGCAACGGCGACGGATTGGCGGGGTGGTGAGGGGTAAAACTCGAGCCATGGGTTATTGAACTTGGGCATGGGCCGGCAGTGGGGATTCGCCGCAGGCTGGCCAAGGATAGAGCCGTGAATCGTTGAAAAGTGCAGTGCCGACGGTCGCGGCGCCGGTAGCGGCGATGTGCTGATACAGCTCGCCACCCTGCACGCCAGCAATTACACGCCGGTCACCGGCAAGCAAAATATCAAAAGATTGGGCGATGGAACCCTTCAGCTATTCTGCTGCCCATTGAAGTATCGATCGAAGTTCAGAAAGGAGGTTTGAATGCGGACCCTAAAACTGGCCGGCGTCAACGTACCGGTCATCGGCCAAGGCACCTGGCGCATGGGAGAAGATCGTTCCCGGCACACCCAGGAAGTGGCGGCATTGCGCCTGGGCATCGAGTTGGGCATGACCCTCATCGACACCGCTGAAATGTACGGCGAGGGCGGCGCTGAGGAAGTGGTCCGTGAGGCCATCGCCGGCAGACGTGACGACGTGTTTCTGGTCAGCAAGGTTTACCCGCACAACGCCAGCCGCAAAGGCATCCCCCTGGCGTGCGAACGCAGTCTGCGGCGGCTGGATACCGATTACATCGATCTGTACCTGCTGCACTGGCGCGGCCAATACCCCCTCGAAGAAACAGTCGAAGCTTTCGAACGCCTGCGCGAAGAAGGCAAGATCGGTCGCTGGGGCGTCTCCAATTTTGATGTCGACGACCTGGAGGAACTGGCCTCACCGGCCTGTGCCACCAATCAGGTGCTCTACAACCTGGAAGAACGCGGCGTCGAGTTTGATCTGTTGCCCTGGAGCCGCCAGCATCAAATGCCGGTCACGGCCTACTGTCCGATCGGTCAGGGTGGGCCTATGCTGAACCATACAACGCTCAAGCAAATAGCCGCCCGTCACTGTGTGACGCCGGCCCAGGTAGCGCTGGCATGGATGCTGCGTAAGGAAGGTGTGATCGCCATCCCCAAAGCGGTCCGACCCGAGCACGTGCAACTCAACGCGCAAGCCGCGCAATTGCAACTGGAGGCTGGGGATCTGGAGGCGCTGGACCAGGCGTTTCGCGCGCCACAACGCAAACAGCGGTTGGCCATGGTCTGAGCCATCGCAGTCTGTCAGAGGGCTTCGGCATGAGAAGCACTGATCAGGACGATTCCTTTAATCTGCAACGCTTTATCCAGGCACAGGACCCGGTGTTCAAACGGGTCCAGGCCGAGCTGAACGCCGGCCACAAGCGCAGTCACTGGATGTGGTTCATCTTTCCGCAATTCGCAGGGTTGGGCGGCAGCGAGATGTCCCGTCACTTTGCCATTCGTTCCAAAGAGGAAGCGGCGGCGTACCTCAATCATCCACTGCTGGGCTCACGGTTGCGCACCTGCACGCAAATGGTGCTGAACATCGAAAAAAGCTCGAGTGCCGGCATATTCGGCCATCCCGACGATCTCAAGTTTCACTCTTCCATGACGCTGTTCGCCCAGGTTGCTGGCGCTAACAGCGACTTTCATCGAGCACTTGACCAGTATTTTCACGGCATCCTGGATGACTGGACGTTGTTGCTGCTGGACTCAAAACAGGCCCAACTGCCCACCAATCAAGGTTGAAAAGTCGTCGTCCACGAAGGGCAGAATGGCGTCCGCCACCGGTTGCAGTTGCCGGGTGACGTAGTGGTCGTAGTCGATGGGCGCGTTGCGGATTTCCAGCGGCTCGGGCCCGGCGACGGTGATCACGTAACTGATCCAGCCACCGTTCTGGTACTGCCGCGGACGGCCTTGCTGGTCGTTGTAATCATCGGCAATCCGCGCGGCACGCACGTGGGGCGGCACGTTGCGCTGATAGTCATCGAGGGTGCGGCGCAGGCGCTTGCGGTAGATCAGGCGATCGTCGAACTCCCCCGCCAACGTCTTGCGCACGTAGTCGCGCACATAATCCTGATAGGGTTTGCGATTGAAAATGCGCAGGTACAACTCCTGCTGGAATTGCCGGGCCAGCGGCGACCAGTCGGTGCGCACGGTTTCCAGGCCTTTGTAGACCATTTCGTCGGTGCCATCGGCGCGGGTCACAAGCCCTGCATAGCGCTTCTTGCTGCCCTCCTCGGCGCCACGAATGGTCGGCATCAGAAAGCGCTTGTAGTGGGTTTCGAACTGCAACTCCAGGGCACTTTCCAGACCGTATTGCTGCTGCACATGCTCGCGCCACCACTGGTTGACGTGATCCACCAGCGCGCGGCCAATCTGTGCGGCTTCTTGTTGACCATGCGCACGGCGCAGCCAGACGAAGGTCGAGTCGGTGTCGCCGTAAATCACCGTGTGGCCCTGGGCTTCGATCAGCTGTCGCGTACGCAGCATGATTTCGTGGCCGCGCAGCGTGATGGACGACGCCAGGCGTGTGTCGAAGAAACGGCAACCGCTGGATCCGAGCACGCCGTAAAAGGCGTTCATGATGATTTTCAGGGCCTGGGACAGCGGTGCGTTGTGTTCGCGCTTGGCGGTTTCGCGACCTTCGGCGACTCGGGCGACGATGGCGGGCAGGCAATGCCGGGTTCTGGAAAAACGCGCGCCGCGAAAGCCTGGCACCGACTCGCTGTCATCGGGATGTTTAAGCCCCTCGATCAAGCCCACCGGGTCGATCAGGAAGGTCCGGATGATCGATGGATAGAGGCTTTTGTAGTCGAGTACCAGCACCGATTCGTACAGCCCCGGTTGCGAGTCCATGACAAAACCGCCGGGGCTGGCCTGCGCAGGCTTGCTCCCAAGGTTCGGCGCAACGAAACCCTGGCGGTGCATCAGCGGCATGTAAAGGTGCGTGAACGCCGCCACCGAGCCGCCGCTGCGATCCGCCGGCAAACCGGTGACGCTGGCCCGTTCCAGCAGAAAGGTCAGCAGTTCGGTCTTGGCGAAAATCCGCGTCACCAGCTCGCAGTCCTTGAGGTTGTACTTGGCCAGGGCCGGTTTGTCCTCGGCGAACATGCGGTTGATTTCATCCATGCGCTGGTACGGATTTTCGATCGACTTGCCCTCGCCAAGCAGGGTTTGCGCGACGTTTTCCAGGCTGAACGAGGGGAAACTCCAGGTTGCCGAGCGCAGGGATTCGATGCCGTCGATGATCAGTCGGCCGGCGGCCGAGGCGAAGTAATGGTTGCGGCTACCGTGCTCGCGCCACTGCATTTCTTCGCCGCCACGCCCCAGTTTCAGCGGCACCGCCAGGCGCCGGGCGTGTTCGTGGAGTACGCGCAGGTCGAATTGCACCACGTTCCAGCCGATGATCGCGTCGGGGTCATGGCGGGCGAACCATTCGTTGAGTTTTTTCAGTAGCAGGGTTCGGGAATCGCAGTATTCGAGCTGGAAATCCACCTCGCTGTCGTCGCCATTGGGCGGGCCGAGCATGTAGACCTGGCGCTCGCCGCAGCCTTCCAGGGCGATGGAATACAGCTCGCCCTGAGCGGTGGTTTCGATGTCCAGGGAGACCAGCCTGAGGCTCGGGCGATAGTCGGGGTCGGGTTTCATTTGCGCATCGAGCAGCAGGCCCTCGGCGTTCGGCGTGCCACTGAACCGGACCGGCGCGGTGATGAAACGCTCCATCATGTAGCGTTCCGGCGGGCGCACATCGGCTTCGAACATGTCGACGCCGGCCTTGCGCAGCGCGGTTTCCAGGCGTATCAACTGACCGTGCTGCTGGCAATACAGACCGAGTACCGGGCGGTGCTCGAAATCCAGCAACGCCAACGGCCGCAGCTCGACGTTCTTTTCGCCGCGCAGCAGCGCTTCGGCCTGCTCACGCTGGGCTGCGGGGATGAACGCCACCGACGGTTGATGAGGCAGGCGGATCCGCTGGGGACCGGTGTCGGTCGCCAGCCAGAACTCGACTTCCGTACCGGCCGGGGTATCGCGCCAATGCCGGGTCAGGACGAAGCCCCGCTGTAAATCCACCACTGCAACCTCAAGATTTGATTCAAGGCGCAATTCTACGCGTCATCGAAGGCGATAGCCCTCTCTGCGAGGTGGATGCAATCCGTGTGGGAGCGAGCCTGCTCGCGAAGGCGGCGTATCAGTCGACACCTATATTGACTGACCCACCGTCTTCGCGAGCAGGCTCGCTCCCACATGGATTGAGTCAGCCCATGGATCAATGAATAACTGTGAAAAATTTCAGGTTTACCGAAGAAAAACCGCTGAATGACGTTTTTTGCGCTTTATCTGCCGCTTTCTCCCTTGCCCTCAGCGCCCGTGTCTACGATTCTTCAAGGACAACGACAACACCTGAGAAACTGCCATGAAAACCGTCGCCCAACTGCTGAAGTTAAAGGCTGAACAGAATCATGAAGTCCACACCATTGCACCGCATCAAATGGTGCTGGAAGCGCTGATGGTCATGGCCGCCAAAAACGTCGGTGCCTTGCCGGTCTTGAGGAATGGCGAGGTCGTCGGCATCATCAGCGAGCGTGACTATGCACGCAAACTCGTGCTCAAGGGCCGCTCCTCCGTCGGTACACCGGTCGAAGACATCATGGTGTCGCCGGTGATCACCGTGGACACCCATCAAACCGTCGAAACCTGCATGGGCATCATGTCCGACAAACGCCTGCGCCACTTGCCGGTGGTGGAAAACGGCACATTGATCGGCTTGCTGTCGATCGGCGACCTGGTCAAGGAGGCCATCGCCGAACAGGCTGAGCTGATTCGCCAGTTGGAGCAGTACATCCGCGGCGAATAGATCAGTCCGGCCAATGCCGCGCGAAGACCGGTGCCAATGTCGGGTGCCGGTCGATGCGCGTAAGCCACGCGAAAAACCCAGGCCTTGCACTGCGTAAATACTCCCGGCTGCCCGCCCATCTGGAAACCACCGCCGCCAGCACATCCAAGGCTCCCGGCGTCTCATCGCCCAGATACAAATCGCCCGAAAACTGATCGGCAAACACCTCCCAACTCCTGTGCAGTCGCGCGCGGGCGCCGGCCATGAGGTTTTGCCTGGACGATTCATCCGCCTCGGCCAACCAGCGCTCGGGGTAATCGATGATGCCAATCGCCGAATAGCAATTGCTGACGATGTACACCAGGCCGCGAATGGCCTGATCCCGCGCGGCGGTGTTTTTCGGCAACAGGTTTGATTTGGGGAACGTGAGCCCCAGGTGAATCAGAATCGCCGCGCTCTCGGTGAGAACGCTGCCATCGGGCAATTGCAGTGTCGGGATCTGCTTGAGCGGATTGAGTTTCTCCAGCGCGTGGGTCGCCTCGGGAGAGGATTCAACGTCGATGAAGCGGTAAGGAATTTCGCAAAGCTCCAGTGCCGCTTCTATCGCGGCTGCGCCGGAGTTCTTGTGTCCGTAGAGTTGGTACATAAACACCTCCTTGCGATTGTCTCTTTGTAGCAGCTGACATCTGGCGATGTTAGAAAATTTTTTTTACCTGCTGCATCCAAATCGCTTTCCGATGGGTAGTACCTGTAGCAGCCCTTGATGCTGCAGAGCGGGTTACTCATTTTCGGAGAGAAATTCATGAACGCCAAACACCTGATTTGCCTTGCCGGTTTACTCACTGCCATACCTGCAGCCTACGCCCAGACCGGTTTGCCCGACAGCATCAAGGTGCCGGACGGACACAAGGTCACCATGGAAACCACCGGGGTCGGCGAGATCACCTACGAATGCCGTGACAAGGCCAATGCAGCCGGCCAGACCGAATGGGTTTTTGTCGGGCCCAAAGCGGTGCTCAATGATCGCAGCGGCAAACAGGTCGGCACCTACTTCGGCCCGCCCGCTACCTGGCAGGCGAAAGATGGCTCGAAAGTCACCGGCACTCAACTGGCCGTCGCACCGTCGAGCCCGGGCAATCTCCCCTACCAATTGGTCAAGGCCAACCCGGCCGAGGGCAAAGGCGCGATGAGCGACGTGAGTTACATCCAGCGCGTAGCCCTCAAGGGTGGCGTGGCCCCAAGCGCCGAGTGTACGGCCGCCAACAAGGGCAAGCAGGAAGTGGTGAAGTATCAGGCGGACTATATTTTCTGGGCGGCCAACTAACACCAGTCCTGCGGGAAATTGGTCTACGCTGCTCTGCACATGCCCCGGCCCTCTGGTCCGGGGCTATTGCCCACTTTGACGGCTGAGCACTGTGTCCTTGCCCCAACCCCTTTTTGATTACGAAGCCCATCTGGCCGCCTGCGCGCGCGGCGAGCGTCAGGCCCTGCGGGATTTGTATGTGCAGGAGAGTCCGCGCCTGCTGGGAGTTGCCAAACGCCTGGTGCGTGACACTGCGCTGGCCGAGGACATTGTCCACGATGCATTCCTCAAGATCTGGGCCGGCGCCGCGCATTTCGACCCGGCGCGGGGTTCGGCGCGAGGCTGGATGTTTAGCGTGACACGGCATCTGGCGCTCAACTTCATCCGTGACAACCGTCGCGAGGTCCACGGCGAGATCGACGTGCAGGACAACACTGAAACCTTCGAGGCTCAGGCGCACTCATCCCGGATTCATCTGTGCCTGGAACAACTGGAACCTGCGCGGCGCAGCTGCATTCTGCACGCCTACGTCGACGGTTATTCCCACGCTGAAATATCACTCAAACTCGGCACCCCGCTGGGCACCGTCAAAGCCTGGATCAAACGGAGCCTGACGGCATTGCGGGAGTGCATGGGATGACCACCAGACCTGCGAATGAAACTTTGGAAGAACTCAACGAGCTGGCCAGCGAATATGTGCTGGGCACGCTCCCGGCGCAACAGCGTGCCGAGGTGCAACAGCGCCTGCGCGACGATGTCGAACTGCGCACGGCGGTCGACACCTGGGAACGCCGCTTGCTCGGCCTGACCGATCTCGCCGAACCCCGGACACCATCACCCCACCTGTGGCAGCGCATCGAGCGCAGCGTGCATGCCTTGAACCGGCAACCGGCAGCGGCGGCTGCGTCGTCATCCTGGTGGAACCTGCTGCCGCTTTGGCGTGGGCTCGCGGGGGCGGGGCTGGCGGCGACCTTGCTGCTCGGCGCCTTGATGTTGACGCAAACCACGGTCCAACCGACCTATCTGGTGGTACTGGTCGCCCCTCAGGACAAAGCGCCTGGTTGGGTGATTCAGGCCAGCAATCCAAGGGAAATCCAGTTGATCCCACTGGGCGTGGCGGAAGTTCCGGCCGACAAGGCACTGGAGTTCTGGACCAAGGCTGAAGGCTGGCAAGGACCGGTGTCCCTGGGCTTGGTCAAACCGGGACAGATGCTCTCGGTGCCGCTGGACAACTTGCCGCCACTGCAACCCGACCAGCTGTTCGAGCTGACATTGGAAAACCCCAATGGATCGCCGACCGGCAAACCTACGGGGCCAATTCAGTTCATCGGCCGAGCGGTGAAAGTGATCTGACGGCGATCACCCAAGCGCCGCGATCAACTCCGTCTCCGTGACAATCGAATGGGCATACGTCGGCCCGTTGATTTCATGGGCCGCGTGCATCGCTTCCGCGCTGAAGGCTGCCGTCGCGTCGCGCACCAAAGTCACGTGGTAACCCAGTTCGGCGGCGAATTTGCCGGTGGTCTCGATGCAGGTATTGGCGAGCATCCCCACCACCACGACTTTCTCGATGCCGTGTTGTTTGAGCAGGAAATCCAGGTCGATGTTGGGAAAACCGCTGCCGCCCCAGTGCTCCTTGACGACGGTACTCAATGAAAAACCCGGCCTTATCAGCCGGGTTTTTATGCCTGTTTTTTGCGCTCGGTCACTTGCCGGCCCGCGCCATGCAACGCTGATAACGCTCATCGACCCGCTTGGCAAACCACGCCGTGGTGAGTTTGCGGGTGATTTTCGGGCTTTGCAGCACAATCCCCGGCAACACTGCGCGCGGTAATGGCCGACCTTCCGCCTTTTCGGCCAGGGCGAAAACCCGTGCATAGAGCTGGGTGTCCTCGAATTCGAAGTTTTTGTCCTCCTCCAATTGGTCCCGAAGAGTCGGATTGCGCATGCCCAGTTGCTTGCCGATCGTGCGCACCGCCAGTTCCGTGGTGCCAGGCATGATCGAATCGTAGCGGACCAGGTCACCATCCAGCGCCAGCGGTATGCCCGACGCGCGACTCACCGCGTTCTGAAACGCGGCATTGCGACTGGCGTACCAACCGGCATTGAAATCGGCAAAGCGATACAGCGGTTGTTTGTAGCTCACCGGATAACCGAGCAAGTGGGCGATACCGAAGTACAGGCCGCCGCGACGACTGAACACTTCATGACGGATCGAGCCGTCCACCGGGTACGGATACGCCTTCGCCTGTTGCTCGGCGAAATCGATGCTGACCTGCATCGGCCCACCGGTGTGCACCGGGTTGAAGCCACCGAACAGCGTCCGCCCCATGGGCACCATACCGATGAAGTCATCGAAGATCGCGCTGAGCTCTTTTTCGCTGCGCGCCGCATTGAGTCGGTCGCTGTAGCTTTTGCCGTTGGATGAACTCACCTGCAGCGCACCGCTCACCAGCAGTCCGGGAATGTGGGCTTTGTCGGCACGACGGTCGATCTCCTCGCGGGCGATTTTGCCCAGGCCCGGTACCGGTGGGTCCACCTGAAAAGTCGACTCCTGCTCGGTGACCGCCAGTACCGAGCACAGGTTTTGGGTGGATGGATAAATGTTCTGGGCAGCAAATGCTGCGTAAATGTCGGTAGCCCAGCCCTGGCGATCGGCGGTTTTGGCCGGCAGCAGGCGCACGATCTCGGCCTTGACCTCGGCAGGCTTGCGCGCAGGGAGCTCTTGCGTGCGCTGAGTACCGCAACCCGCCAGCACCAGCAGCGCGGCGACGCTCATCATCAATCGATTGGCTTGCATGTTGCTCCATCAAATCCGTTGAGCCGGGGTAACCATACGATCAATGGCATGGCGCAGGCTATGACTCTCGCCGCCCCCCACTGTTCCCCGTAGCAGCGCGGGGCCTTTTTCCGTTTGGCAGACAACCTGCCCGTCTGTCGCGGCTGAACCATACTTGAGCCACACACCGAGGAGGACAGCTCATGAACCGTAGCGACGTACTGATCATCGGCGCCGGCCCGACCGGGCTGGTGTTGGCGCTGTGGCTGAGCAAGCTTGGCGTGCAAGTGCGCATCATCGACAAGACGTCGGCACCCGGAACCACTTCGCGGGCGCTGGCCGTCCAGGCGCGGACGCTGGAGCTGTATCGCCAGCTCGACCTCAGCAATGCGGTGGTGCAGAACGGTCATCGAGTGGCCGCGGCGAACTTCTGGGTCAAGGGCGAACCCGTGGCCCGCTTGCCGCTGAGCCGCATCGGCGAAGGCCTGACGCCCTATGCGTTCCTCGAAATCTTTCCTCAGGACGAACACGAACGGCTGCTGATAGACCGCCTCGAAGCCTTTGGCATCAAGGTGGAGCGCAACACTGAACTTGAGAGTTTCATGGAAACCGGTGACGGCATCACCGCCTATCTGCGCTTGGCCGATGGTCAGGAGGAAACCTGCCAGGCTTGCTATCTGGCAGGTTGTGACGGTGCCCGGTCGATCGTGCGCAAGACTCTGGACACCGGATTTCCCGGCGGCACCTACCAGCAGATTTTCTACGTCGCCGACGTGCAGGCCAGCGGGCCGACGTTCAATGGCGAACTGCATGTGGATCTCGATGAAGCGGATTTTCTCGCGGTGTTTCCCTTGGCCGGTGAAGGCCGCGCCCGCCTGATCGGCACCGTACGCGACGAGCGCGCCGAGCAAGCCGAACCCCTGCAATTTGAAGACGTCAGCAGCCGGGCCATCGAGCATATGAAAGTAAAGATCGAGCAACTGAACTGGTTCTCAAGCTACCGCGTGCATCATCGGGTGGCGGATCATTTTCGCACCGGGCGCGCGTTTCTATTGGGTGACGCCGCCCACGTCCACAGCCCCGCCGGTGGCCAGGGCATGAACACCGGTATTGGCGATGCCATCAACCTCGCCTGGAAACTCGCGGCGGTGTTGAGCGGCGGCGCTGAGGCCAAGCTCCTCGACACTTACGAACCTGAACGCATCGCCTTTGCCCGAAAACTGGTCGCCACCACCGATCGGGTGTTCAGTTTCGTCACGGCCGAAGGGCGCATGGCCGATGTGCTGCGCACGCGTCTGGCGCCGTTCGTGATTCCAAAAATGGCATCGTTTGAGGCGTCCCGCGAGTTCCTGTTTCGCACAGTGTCGCAGATCACCCTGAATTATCGCGGGATGCCGTTGAGCACGGGCGTTGCCGGTCATGTTCACGGTGGCGACCGCCTGCCTTGGGCTCACGATGGTGAGGGGGACAATTTCGAATCGTTGAAGTGTCTGACCTGGCAGGTGCATGTATATGGCGACACCAGCGACGAAATGATCGCCTGGTGCCACGAACATCATTTGCCGTTGCATGTTTTTGACTGGCGGCCGGCGTTTGAAACGGCTGGCTTGGGGCGTAACGGGTTTTACCTGTTGCGGCCGGATACGTATGTGGCGATTGCCGACAACGCTGCCGATCCCAAGGTGATCGAGCGGTACTTTCGGGATCACGGGATCAGGCCGTTTTTCGGCGCGAACTGACTCAACACAGTCAAAATGTGGGAGCAACTGTCTTGATGACCTTTATTTTGAAAGCATATTGATAGACGGCTGAACTCCCACAGCTTTAGGCCATGCGATGCCCTACAGGAACACCGCGACCCGTTTAGGCCAAGGGTTCTTTCCACTCGGTTCGGTCTCGGATCATGGCGTTCAGCCGTATCAACAACACACGCATACAGGCGATGAGCGCTACTTTTGCGCATTTACCCTTATGACGCAGTGCGTCATACCGCGCTTTGAACTCAGGCTGTCGCTGAATCACCACCCAGCACGCCATGTACATTGCCCGACGCGCAGCAAACCTGCCGCCGCTAATGTGGCGGGGGCCTTCATGCTTGCCACTGTCGTCGTTGTAGGGGGCTATGCCTGCCAGCGCTGCAATCTCGTGCCGTCCAACCTCGCCCAGCTCGGGTAAGTAGGCCATCAAGCTGGCTGCCGTCACGAGCCCTATACCCTTGACCGAGCACAAACGGGCCGTTTTATCACTGTCCAGGTCTTTAGCAGTTTGACGGATCAGCTTTTCTATCGACTTTATGGCTTGGCATAAATAGTCGATATGACTTCGCAGACAGGGTTTTACCGTGTCAGCAGAGGCTGTTTTAAGGCGCCGTATATCGTCGCCTTGCTGCTGAACAAAATTTTCGCGCTGCTGTACCAGCGCACGCAAATTGTCCTGTTCAGGGCTGGTGATTCGGTTGCTTGGCGACTTTATGACTTCGGCAAACTGCGCGAGCAGCCGCGCATCTATCGGGTCGGTTTTAGCGCGCTGCCCCATGGCCTTGGCAAAATCCCTGGCTCGGCGAGGGTTGATCCGCAAGACTTCGAAGCCGGCAGCCTGAAGCGCTTTCATGACCTCTCGCTCATAGCCGCCGGTGGCTTCCAGCAATACGCGGCTGACCTGATAGCGCTTTAACCAGTCAATCAGCGCAAGGAAATCACTGGCGGTATTGAGGTGACTCGCGCCAACGTCTTGCGGGTTAATCCGAACTTCAAGGGTATCTTTGGAAACATCGATGCCTGCGCAGGAAAACATAGCCGATCCCTCTTACACTCAAAGGTGAGAGCGCTCTGGCTGGGCACCACGCTTGTAATGTTCGAGGTCGGCTCGTTCAACTGTTCGGGCTCAATAACCAGAGCGGAGAGGTGAATGGCAGCATGGGCTCCCACACGTGCTTTAAGCACTCCGGGCATTCAGCTTGCCACTCACCGCTCTCACCCTCAGTCTAATTCCTGCGCAAGACACAAGCGGGCTTGCTCGCTCCCACATTTAATCTGCAGTGATACTTAGATCCCGGCCAGTGCCAGGTCCATCGCGAAGTAAGTGAAGATCAGATCCGCTCCGGCCCGCTTGATCGCGCCAAGGCTCTCACGCACCACGCGAGCCTCATCGATCGCCCCGGCCTGCGCGGCGAATTTGATCATCGCGTACTCACCGCTCACCTGATACGCCGACAGCGGCAAACGCGAGGCTTCACGGATGTCGCGGATGATGTCCAGGTACGCGCCGGCCGGTTTGACCATCAGCGCGTCGGCGCCTTCCTGCTCGTCCATCAGTGACTCGCGCACGGCTTCGCGGCGGTTCATCGGGTTCATCTGATAGCTTTTGCGGTCGCCCTTGAGTGCGCTGCCGCCGGCTTCACGGAACGGACCGTAGAGCGCCGAGGCAAACTTGGTCGAATAGGCCATGATCGCGGTCTGGTTGAAACCCGCTTCGTCCAGCGCCCGGCGAATGGCCTGAACCTGCCCGTCCATGGCGGCCGAAGGAGCGATCACATCGGCGCCGGCACGGGCGGCGGCCACGGCTTGTTTGCCGAGGTTGATCAGGGTCTGGTCATTGTCAACTTCGTGGTTATGCAGCACACCGCAGTGGCCGTGGTCGGTGTATTCGCAGAAGCAGGTGTCGGACATCACAATCATGTCCGGTACCGCATCCTTGGCAATGCGCGACATCCGCGACACCAGCCCGTTTTCGCTCCAGGTGTCGCTGCCGTTGCCGTCCAAATGGTGCGACACGCCGAACGTCATCACCGACTTGATCCCGGCCCGGGCATAACGCTCGATCTCACCCGCCAATTTCGACTCTGGAATACGCATCACACCGGGCATGCTTTTGATCGGTACGAAGTCGTCGATCTCTTCCTCGACAAAAATCGGCAGCACCAGATCGTTCAAGCTGAACTCGGTTTCCTGGAACAGGCTGCGCAGGCTCGCATTGCGGCGCAGACGTCGTGGACGTGCTTCGGGGAACTGACTGGACATGAGGGGTTCCTGAAAAACGGAGGACGAGACGAAAGTTGTAGGGGGCGAAGCTTATGCCCTGGACCTTACAGGGCACAAACCTCAGGTGAGGAAAAACCCTTACCGGTTCGGCAATAATCACTGAGATACGAGCCTTGTAGCAGCTGTCGAGCCTGCGAGGCTGCGTTCGACTGCGAAGCGGTCGTAAAACCTGCAACCGTGTTCTTTCAGGCAGTTCGCGTTCACCGGACACGACCGCTTCGCAGTCGAACGCAGCCTCGCAGGCTCGGCAGCTGCTACATGCCTCCTACAGCGTCAAGGTTCCGCTGATGCAGGTCACCACCGCGCCGCCAATCCAGATCTCGTCGCCCACATGCTCGACCTGAATGCGTCCGGCGCGGCCCATGGTCAGGCCCTGGCTGACCACATAGGACGCCGGCGCCAGTCCTTCGCTGAGCAACCATTGGGCAACTCCGGCGTTCAGGCTGCCGGTGGCAGGGTCTTCCGGCATGCCGTCGCCGGAGATGAACGCCCGCACTTCGAACTGTGCGTCATCGCCATCGCGCTCGGGATGCCACGGCGCGATGACACCGACGGCCAGGCCAAGCATTTGCGAATGATCCGGTTGCAGGTCCAGCACCTGCTGGCGATCCTCGACCATCACGGCCAGCCATCCGGCACCGTTGTCGACCCACTGAGTGCGCACAATCGCTCCCGATTCCAGCCCGAGCCCCCGCCGCACCCGTTCCACCACATCCGCTTCCACCGGCCCGGTTTTGAGCAATGGCGGTGCGAGAAAGGCCAGCGCTGTCCCTTGTCGACGAACCCGCACCAGCCCCACGCCGCACTCCTGAATGATCTCTTCGCCCTTGGGCACGCCACCGGCCTCCAGCCACGCGTGGCAGGTGCCCAGTGTCGGATGGCCGGCGAACGGCAATTCGTTTCGGGTGGTGAAGATCCGCACGCGATAATCGGCGCGAGGATCACGCGGTTCGAGTATGAATGTGGTTTCGCTGAGGTTGGTCCAGCTGGCGAACGCCGCCATGCGCTCATCGCTGAGCTCATCGGCGCCGAACACCACCGCCAACGGATTGCCCTTGAGCGCAACACGGCTGAAGACATCTACTTGCTTGAAATCGAATGAGTGCATGGCCTGCCTTGGTCTTGATCAAATCGAAGCGTTTGACTTGGGAATTTCCAGCCCGCGCAACACCGCCGGCCGTGCCAGAAAGCGCTCCAGCACACGCGTGACGTTCGGGAAGTCCTCGATGCCCACCAGCTCGCCGGCCTCATAGAATCCGATCAGGTTGCGCACCCAGGGGAAGGTCGCGATGTCCGCGATGGTGTAGCGCTCGCCCATGATCCAGTCGCGCCCTTCCAGGCGGTTATCGAGGACATTGAGCAGGCGTTTGCTTTCATCGACGTAGCGGTCGCGGGGACGTTTGTCCTCGTAGTCCTTGCCGGCAAATCTATTGAAAAAACCGACCTGGCCGAACATCGGTCCGATGCCGCCCATCTGAAACATCAGCCACTGGATAGTCTCGTATCTCGCCGCCGATTCCTGGGCCAGCAGTTGCCCGCTCTTGTCGGCCAGGTAAATCAGAATCGCCCCGGACTCGAACAGCGCCAGGGGTTGATCCCCCGGACCGTGGGGGTCGAGGATTGCCGGGATCTTGTTGTTGGGGTTCAGCGAAAGAAATTCGGGGGACATCTGATCATGGGTGTCGAAGCCCACACGATGCGGTTCGTAGGGCAGTCCGATCTCTTCGAGCATGATCGACACCTTGACGCCGTTGGGGGTCGGCAAGGAGTAAAGCTGGATCCACTCGGGGTATTGAGCCGGCCATTTTTGGGTAATCGGGAACGCGGACAGATCGGTCATGGGAAGCATCCACACGGAAAAAGTAGCTGCTGATCATAATGTAGGGGCTGGCGAAGGCTGCGATTTTTTGGCGTATCAATGTTGCTGATAAGCAAGATCAATAGATCCCAGCCGGTCAGTGGCGCCAACACGTGTACTGTGTCCATAAATCCGCAACATCCTGTCGATAACCTCTGCTCTAACCCATCTCAGGTTGCCGCTACAGTGCTGCGCACTCGCTCGGATCGAACCAAATGGGCTTCAGAGGACTCTGAGCATTGCCCTTTCGGAAACGGACCGGCCCAACGACATGGAAAACACCCGACGCAGGGAGCTCGCGGTGTAAAGGTTTGTCAGCCTTAACCGAATGCGCTGAAGATCACCTATTCAAATGATGAACCTTTTTAATTTCGCCAAACGCTTCAAGCATCGCGCGTATGTCGTCCTGCCCTCCCTGTTGGCGGTCAGCGCGCTGTTCCTGTCCCTTGAGTCCAGCGAAAGCCGCGCCCAACCGGCGGACGGCACCCAGACGCTGGTGTTCCTGCGTCACGCGGAAAAACCCGCCGGCGGCCTCGGCCAACTCAACTGCCAGGGTCTGAACCGTGCCATCGACCTGGCCACCTTGCTGCCGGAAAAATTCGGCAAGGCCAACTACGTGTTTGCCGCCAACCCGACGCGCAATGTCGAAGAAGGCGAACTGGACAATTCCTACAGTTACATCCGTCCCCTGATGACCATCAGCCCCAGCGCGATCAAGCTTGGCTTGCCGGTGAACATCAACTTCTCGGCCAACGACACCAGCGACCTGGCCGATGAATTGCTCCACGACAAGTATCACAACTCGGTCATCTACACCGCCTGGTCCCACGGCTACCTGCCGGAGCTGATCAACAAGGTCGCGGGAGAAGCCGTCGGCAAGAAACAGAACATCACCGATGACTGGGAATCCAGCGACTACGACTCGCTGTACGTACTCACCCTGACCTGGCACAACGGCAAGGCCAGTGTGCAGAGCCACGCCTACAAGCAAGGTCTGGATAATGGACGGGAGACCTGTCCGACGTAAGGGGCGGCAGTGCTTTAAGTTTTATAGCGTCTGCAAGGGCCCCTTCGACTTGCTCGCGAAGGGGTCGACAAAACCAACACATTACTTACGATTGATGCGCCGCTCCCGAAGATACTCAAGAACCGCAGCCCGCTCCCCGGCGAATTCAATACGAGCCCCTTTCTTCTCCCGCTGAAACGCATACATCGGGTCGTAATACTCGCGGAGCAATCCTTCGATCCAGCCCCGGTGCAAGTCCACTGCCCCGCTGCTCGCCTGCTCCGCCAGCGCGTCTTCCATCAACATCAACATCCGCCGATGGCGCTCACCGCCCAGACGTTTCTGCACATTGTTCAGGCTCTCCAGCAAGCGCTCGGAAAACAGCGCGAAGCCTTCATCGCCATGCACGCCGATGAACTCGGCACACAAGTCCACCACGTAATCGCGCAGGATCCGTTCGACTCGCCCTTCAAGGCTGTCTTCCAGCCAAACCATCGGGAACTGTTGCATGCCCTGAAACAGCGGCAACGGCAGCGCACAACTGCCAATCGCACGGCTCTCGTCTTCCAGTACAAACTGCTCGATGCCGTGGGCGCGCTTCTTCAGCACGTCCACTGCCAGGCGGTTTTCAAAATCGATGTTGGAGGGTTGGCCGGTGGCGCGTTTACCGAAACTGGAACCGCGGTGATGGGCGTGACCTTCAAGGTCCAGGCCGTTGCGCAACTGCGTGAGCACTTCGGTTTTACCGGTGCCGGTCATGCCGCCGAGCAAGACGAAATCACACTGGGCAACCGCTTGATCGACGGTGTCGAGCAAGAAGCTGCGCATGGCCTTGTAGCCGCCACCCACTCGCGGATAGTCGATGCCCGCCTCGTCCTTGAGCCATTGCTGGACGATCTGCGAGCGCAAACCGCCGCGAAAACAATACAAATACCCATCTGGATGAGCCCGGGCAAAATCGGCCCAGGCCTGGATACGCTCGGCTTTTATCTCGCCGGACACCAACTGGTGCCCCAGCGTAATAGCCGCTTGCTGGCCGTGTTGCTTGTAACAGGTGCCGACCCGTTGCCGCTCATGGTCATTCATCAGCGGCAGGTTGATCACGCCGGGGAATGAGCCTTTGATAAATTCGACCGGAGCGCGGGCATCCATCATCGGTCGGTCGTTGAGGAAAATGTCGCGGTAATCGGTGAATTCGATGGACATCAAAACACCTCAACCGCGTTCGTCTGTCGCTCGATCAGTTCACCGATCGGCTCAAGGGTAAGGCCCAGCTCGGCGGCTACGTTGAGGAAGTGTTCGTTGCCTTCGGGCGTCACCGCAACCAGCAGGCCACCGCTGGTCTGCGGATCGCAGAGCACGCGTTTGTGCATTTCCTGAAGACGCCCAAGCTTGCTGGCGTAGCTGTCGAAGTTGCGCAACGTCCCGCCCGGCACGCAGCCTTGGTCG
Organism: Pseudomonas sp. PMCC200344; assembly: GCF_030053095.1. Classification (NCBI taxonomy): domain Bacteria; kingdom Pseudomonadati; phylum Pseudomonadota; class Gammaproteobacteria; order Pseudomonadales; family Pseudomonadaceae; genus Pseudomonas; species Pseudomonas sp. PMCC200344. The sequence goes on from NZ_CP125618.1 coordinate 4,364,875, forward strand.
AGGTAATACTCGACACCCGGCAGACGCGGCACACGGTCGTACTCGATGCGAGCGGTCACGTTGCTGCCGTCGGCCATTTCCACCAAATGCCCCAGCAGACCAAAACCGGTGACGTCGGTCATCGCGGTGACGCACTCGAGTTTGCCGAAACGGCTGCCGGGTTTGTTCAGGGTGCACATCCAGTCGCGGGCCAGGCCGATATCGGCATGGCGCAATTTGCCCTGCTTCTCGGCCGTGGTGAGGATGCCGATGCCCAGCGGTTTGGTGAGGTAGAGCAGGCAACCGGCGGTGGCGGTGTCGTTGCGTTTCATGTGGCGCTTTTCCACCAGACCGGTCACGGCGAGGCCGAAGATCGGCTCGGGCGCGTCGATGGAGTGTCCACCGGCCAACGGAATTCCGGCTTCATCGCAGACCGAACGCCCGCCGCGAATCACTTCCCGGGCAATCTCCGGCGCCAGTACGTTGACCGGCCAGCCGAGGATCGCAATCGCCATCAACGGATCGCCGCCCATGGCGTAGATGTCGCTGATGGCATTGGTGGCGGCGATGCGGCCGAAATCGAACGGGTCGTCGACGATCGGCATAAAGAAGTCGGTGGTCGACACCACGCCGCGCTCTTCATCAATGGCGTACACCGCCGCATCATCGCGCGAGGCGTTGCCAACCCAGAGTTTCGGGTCAAGGTTCTGCGCCCCGCTGCCGGCCAGAATCACCTCCAGCACCTGGGGAGAAATCTTGCAGCCACACCCTGCGCCGTGGCTGTACTGGGTCAGACGAATCGGTTCGCTCATGGGGGGACACACCTCGTAAAATCAGTGCCGAAGAGTCTACATCAACGTCGTCTCCCCCGAGGCCCCACGAATCGTTGACCGAAGGGCAGTTAAACCACCAATTCCCTAACCTTTTCCATACCTTGAGCAAAACTGGTATGCCTTGTGCAAACGTTTGCGAGTCGTTGATACAAGCGTTTTCGCTACATAACCGCGCAAGCCCGCAGAACCGGGCCTTCGATTCGCACGAAAAGGGACTTTTAATGCTCCGCACGTCCAGCCGCGTGACTTGCTCGCGCACTTTTGCTGTTTCCTTGCTGCTGGCCAGCGTTACAGGACTACTCAGCAGCACTGTTTTGGCGCAACCCGCCCCCGCCGAAGAATCAGCCCAAGGCGAAACCCTCAGCCCCCAAGCGAGCCCACCGAAAAAAGGCGTGTACCTCTCGGACTGGTTCAACCAGGACCTGACCGTCATCGGCAGCAAAGACATCAGTTTCGGCCCGCAACCGGCCGACGATATCTACCTGGAATACGAGTACTTCGGGCGCAAGGGGCCGTTCGAGTTGTACGGCTACATCGATATCCCGAAGATCTTCGACATCGGCAACAGCCATGACAAAGGCGTGTGGGACCACGGTTCACCGGTGTTCATGGAGCACGAACCGCGGATTTCCATCGACTACCTCGCCGGCCGCAGCCTGGCCATCGGGCCGTTCAAGGAATGGTACGTCGCCTTCGACTGGGTCTACGACCACGGCAGCAACAGCGCCAACCGCGCCAATACGCTGTACAGCGGTTTGGGCACCGACATCGACACCCATTCGCGGGTCAACCTGTCGGCCAACTTCTATGGGCGCTACCAGTGGGAAAACTACGGCGCCAGCAACGAATATTCGTGGGACGGCTATCGCGCCCAACTCAAATACATCGTGCCGATCAGCAGCTTCAGCAACGGCGCGTCACTGACCTACATCGGGTTCACCAACTTCGACTTCGGCTCGGACTTGCACAAGGACAACCCGGCTCGCACCGCCAACGCCACCGTCGCCACCAACGTCTTGCTGTACTCGTTCACCCACTTGCGTTTCACCCTGGTCGGCCGGTATTTCCACAACGGCGGCAACTGGGAGGATGGCAGCGAGTTGAATTTCGGCGACGGTAATTTCCGCGCCCGTTCCGACGGTTGGGGTTACTACGCCGGCGTCGGTTATCAGTTTTAAGACTTGTTTGAATCAGGAGGTTTTATGCATGCAATGACGCGTCTTTCCCTGGCCTGTGCCGCCCTGCTCTCTTCAACGGCCTGGGCGACTGAAGCGCCGATCCAGCCGAAAGTGATGTTGATCACCATGTTCGCCCCCGAGGCGCAAAACTGGATTGGTCGGCAGGAACTCAAGCAGGAAGTGCGGGTGCCGGGGCTGTCCGCCGAGTACCCGACTGTGCAGGAGATTTTGAAGAACTGGTCGGCGTGGGAGAGAGGCGTTCCCGAGGCTTGACCGTGAACAGAGTATCTACAGGGATGGAATGACGGCCGGAGGAGATATTGCGCATCTGCATCGGTGTCACTCAGGTCTGGGGGCGCGGCAAGGGCCATGGGCAGCAATCATTGGGGGTTTCAGAGATTGCAGGGTAACGCGCCACCAGTCTCGTCGCTACTGGCGGCATCCATCTGACAATCCGAGTGAATTTTCCGTAACCCAAACGATCCTTGTATTACCACAGGGAGGAATACGGGCTCTATGAACAACGCAAAACTTTTCGTCATTGAATACACCCTTCATGGCGCGCCCAAGTCTTTCATCATCCGCCTGGATAAGATGGATAACGCGGAGGCTTGGCATTGGGCAAGTTGCGACGCGGGGGTCGGACGAATTCCTCGCTTCGGTCGAGAGAAGGTGCAAAAAACCAGCAAGCCGATGGCGGAAAAATTCGGCGTGGAAAACGTCAAGTGGCGGCCGGCGAATTAACAGATGGCGCGGCTTTGGACATTTGGAGGGATCGGCGCATGAAATCAACGCAACTCACCAGCACGGTACACCTCGACTACGGCCTCGATACGCTGTTCGGTCGAATCACCAAAAGCGCCGAGTGTCAGGTCGGTCTTGAACAAGTCGAGCATGACCCGACCCGCTTCGCACTACGCGTCCAGCCACCTATACCGCAAGATCTGGAACAGGCAAAAACGGTGTTGGTGAAGGTGGATGGACGACGACTCAATGGGATCATCCGCCATACCGAACGGCTGGAAGATCAAAGCCTGAAACTGGAAGTGGAGCCCGAATAGGCCCCACATTCTGTGCGTGGCTGATGTCAGCCTTTGGCGCACTTACAGCCCTTGCTTGCACATTCTTCGCCATGTTCGTGGTGCTTGGCACACGCCTCACAGCAATAGTGCTTGCCGTGGCGCGCGATCGGATGTTCGCCCAGTTTGCAGGAACATTTGGGGCAGTCGCATTTACTGTCACTGCTGATCATGTGTCTGACTCCATGGTTGTGGTCGTCCGGTATCCGCGAACGCGGCCCGTATAACCAGTGTAGGAGCTTGCGTCAGCCTTGCCGCGTACTGCTGCGATACATGAACAGCAACGCCAACGCGAGACACACCATCGCCAGTATCCGGCTGCTGGACAACTCGATCGCCGGGTTGCCCAGCCAGCCGAAGTTATCGATCAACATCCCCATCCCCAGTTGCCCGACGATCACCGCCACCGTAGCCACCGCCGTGCCGACCCGCGGCACCGCGCCGACCATCACCATCATGTAGACCACCCCGAACAACGCGCCGCTGAGCTGCCATTTCGGCACGTCCAGCAAACTCACGGCATGGGCCGGTTCGAAAAACAGGATCAGCAGCCCGGTGGTCACGGCACCGACCACGAAGGTCAACAAACTGCTGCGCAACACGCCAACCGTTTCACCCAGCCGCCCATTGATCGCCGCCTGAACACTCAACACCGCACCGGCCGCCACTACCACCGCCAACAAAATAATCAGATTCATCATCAACCCCGAGCGATCAGAACTAGTGCCGCGACAATCAGCAACAAGGCCAGCCAACGTTCACCGTTGACCTTTTTGCGGGTAGCGCCGAACCAGCCGAAGTGGTCGATCAACACGCTTTTTCCGACCTGCCCGGAGAGGATCGCGATCATCGTCATGGCAATGCCGATGTGCGGCGTGGCCAAGGTCAGCACGATCACGTACATCGGCCCCAGGAACCCGCCGATCAACTGCCAGCGAGGCAGCTCATTCAAGGCCGGCCCCTGTTGCGGACCGCTGAACAGCAACAGCAAAAACAGAATCGCCGAGCCGACACCGAAGATGCTCAAGGTCGCCCACAAGTGCCCGACCTGAACCCCAAGCGGCCCGAGCAAACCGGCCTCCACGGACAGGCCCATGCCGGCCAGAATCACCAGTGGCAGCAGCAACAGTCGTAGCCCCGGCTGGGTGGCGACAACGCCAACGTCGTCGATCGAAGAAGATTGCATAGAGAAGCACCTGCCAGTCATCAGATAAAACACGGACCCATGTAGGAGCGGGCTTGCTCCCACAATTATCGGCTGGCGATCCTTTGCGATAAATGGGAGCATCCTGACAACACTTTTGCGCAACTCGCACAGCAGGATTCGTCATGCATGGCCTCAACGAACTGGGTTTCAAGGCCCTTCGGCTGTTTGTAGCGGTGCTGGACCACGGCAGTTTTTCCGAAGTCGCCCGCCGCGAGGGCCTGGCACCCTCTTCGATTTCCCGGCAGATCCAATTGATGGAACAAGCCCTGAGCCAGCAATTGCTCTATCGCCACACCCGCGCCGTCTCGCCCACTGAAGCCGGGCGCATGCTCGGTCATCACGCGCGGTTGGTGCTGGTGCAACTCGAAGAGGCCGAACAGGCTCTGCAGGAACAGCAAAGCGAACCGAGCGGACTGGTGCGGATCAATGCGCCAGTGGTGTTCGGTCAGCGGCACCTGACGCCCTGGCTGGGACGGCTCTGCGAGCGCTACCCGAAACTGCAACTGGATATCCAGCAAACCGACAGCTACGTCGACCCGCTGCAGGAAGGTGCTGACCTGCTGTTCCGCATCGGGCCGCTGCACGATTCGAGCATGCAGGCGCGCATTCTGGCGCCCCATCGTTTTCAAGTCGCCGCAAGCCCAGCCTATTTAGAACGTCACGGCACGCCGCAACATCCCGAAGAACTGACCGCGCATCAGTGCCTGGCCTATAAGGGCGTGACTGGTCAGCAACGCTGGTTTTTCCGCAAGGATCAGCAGGAATGGACGCACTGGTCGGTAAAGGGGCCGATCACCGGCAACCACGCCGACACCCTGACGCAAGCCGCCGAACAAGGCTTGGGGCTGGTGATGTTTCCGTCGTGGCTGATTGGTGAGGCGGTGCGCAACGGCACGCTGGTGCCGGTGCTGGGGGCGTATCAGGTGTCCAACAGCCTTGAGCCGCAGCAGATTGCGGTGCTGTGGCCTGGGAGCCGGCGGTTGTCGGTGAAGGTTCGGACGGTGATTGATTTCTTCGTGGAATGCTTCGGCACGGTGCCCTACTGGGACAGGCCGTAACCACCCGCCCTTGTAGGAGCTGAGCTTGCTCGCGATAGCGTTCTCGAGATCGCCATCGCCGGCAAGCCGTGCTCCTACAGTTTTGGGGTGGTGTCAGATACGGAACTGACCCACCAGTTTGCCCAGGCGCTGACCGAGGTCGGCCAGGCTGCGGGAAGTCTGGGCGCCGAGTTGGGTTTCGTCGGCAACGCTGTCCACGGCCACGGCGATCTGATGCACGCTGCGGTTGATCTCTTCGGCCACGGCGGTCTGCTCTTCGGCAGCGCTGGCGATCTGCGCGTTCATCGAGTTGATGGTGCCGATCAGCTGAGCCATGGTATCGAGCGAAGCGCCGGCCTCGTTGGCCTGAGCCGACGTGCCGTCGCCGGCCTCGCTGGAACGGCGCATCGCTTCCACGGCCGATTGGGTGCCGGCCTGCAAGCGATCGATCATGCCCTGGATTTCCTGGGTGCTGATTTGCGTACGACTGGCCAGCGCTCGAACCTCGTCGGCCACTACGGCAAAACCACGCCCGGCCTCACCGGCACGGGCGGCTTCGATGGCGGCATTGAGCGCCAACAGGTTGGTCTGCTCGGCAATCGAACGGATCACCCCAAGCACACTGACAATCGACGACACGTCTTTTTGCAGACTGTCGAGGGACACGCCGCTGCTGCGAATATCGTCCACCAACGCATGAATCTTCACGATGCTGCCGGCCACCACACGCTTGGCAGCCTGGCCTTCTTCGTCGGTCTGCTGGGCGGCCACCGCGGCGTTTTGCGCGCTTTTCGCCACTTCCTGAGCGGCGGCGGACATTTGGTTGATCGCCGTGGCGACCTGATCGGTCTCGTGACGCTGACGCTCCATGGCCTGATCCGAACGCTGGGCCTGGTCGGAGACCTGATTCACCAGCCCGGTCAGTTGCGAGGTCATTTCGGTGATCTGGCGCACCAGGCCGTGAATCTTGTCGACGAAACGGTTGAACGAGCCGGCCAGTTCGCCTAGTTCATCCTGGCTGGTGATGGTCAGGCGACGCGTCAGGTCACCCTCGCCCGCCGCGATGTCATCGAGGTTGGCTTTCATCAGGTTCAGCGGACGCAGGATGGTGTTGGCCAGCAGCATCCCGGCGGCGGCAATCACCAACAGCACCACGGCGGCAATCCCGACGATGCTCAGCACCACGCCTTGCATGCGCTCCTGAACCTTGGCTTGAACCAGCGCGACTTGCGCTTCGATACCGTCGAGGTTGACCGACGTACCGACCGCCATGTCCCACTTCGGCAAGTATTCGGTGTAGCCGAGCTTGGGCACCAGCACTTGGGTGTTGCCGGGCAGCGTCGAGCTGTATTGCAGATAGTGGGTGCCGTCCTTGGCGACTTTCACCAGGTCGCGGTTGACGTAAACGCCGTTCGGATCGCGGTTGTCCTTGAAGCTTTGGCCCACGCCTTCAGGGCTGTTGGCCTTGAACAGACGCACGGTGTTGGAGTCGTAGCCGAAGAAGTAGCCGTCCTTGCCGTAGGTGATGCTCGACAGCAACTTGACCACTTGGGCCCGCGCCGCGTCATCACCGGGGGCGGCCGCATCGTAAAGAGGTTTGATCGTGGTCATGGCCACGGCGACGTAGCTTTGCAGCGTCGCCTTGGCATCGCTGAGCAGGCGCTGGCGAGTTTCCTCGACTTCCTTGCGGGCCTGCTCCTGCAGAATGAACAGCGTAGTCAAGCTGATGACCAGCGCAAAGAGCAACACCGGGAGGACGGCAAGGGACAGGACTTTAGCCTTCAGGCTCATGCGCATGACGGTTCACTCTTTTGATTTTATTGGCGTGGTTAAAGGCTTTAACGGCACGCCGGATCAAAAGTTGAGTGCGGCCCTTGTGGGAGCGAGCCTGCTCGCGAAAGCGGTTTGTCAGTCACCGAGGTGTTGAATGTGCCGCCTTCGCGAGCAGGCTCGCTCCCACAGGGGAAATGTGTTTAGAGGACCATCGCCGCCGCCCAGCCGAACGCCAGCAACGGGATGTTGTAGTGCAAGAAGGTCGGGACCACGGTGTCCCAGATGTGGTGATGCTGGCCGTCGATGTTCAGACCCGAGGTCGGGCCGAGGGTCGAGTCTGAGGCTGGCGAACCGGCGTCACCCAAGGCGCCAGCAGTGCCGACGATGCACACGATCGCGATCGGGCTGAAACCCAACTGTACGCACAACGGCACGAAAATCACCGCCAGAATCGGTACGGTGGAAAACGACGAGCCGATGCCCATGGTCACTAACAGGCCCACCAACAACATCAGCAACGCGCCAATGGCTTTGCTGTGGCCGATCCATGAAGCCGAGGTTTCGACCAGCGTTTGCACTTGCCCGGTGGCTTTAATCACTTCGCCAAACCCGGACGCGGCGATCATGATGAAGCCGATCATCGCCATCATTTTCATGCCTTCGGTGAACAGGTCATCGGTGTCGCGCCATTTCACAATGCCCGAGACCGAGAAGATCAGGAAACCCGCCAGCGCGCCGATGATCATCGAGTCCAGCAGCAGCTGAATGATGAACGCTGCTGCTATGGCCAGACCGGCGACCATCAGGCTCAGCGGGTTGTACTGCACCGCGACCTGTTCGACTTGCTCGATCTTTTCCAGATCGTAGACGCGCTTCTTGCGGTAGCTGACAAACGCTGCCGCGAGCCCGACGACCATGCCCAGTGCCGGAATCCCCATGGCATGGGTGACGTTGATGCCGCTGATGTCCACCCCGCTACGGGCGACGTTGGCCAGCAGGATTTCATTAAGGAAGATGTTGCCGAAGCCCACGGGCAGGAACATGTACGGCGTAATCAGGCCGAAGGTCATGACGCAGGCAATCAGTCGGCGATCCAGTTGCAGCTTGGTCAGCACATATAAAAGCGGCGGCACCAGCAGCGGAATGAAGGCGATATGTATCGGCAAGATGTTCTGGGACGCGATGGCCACCACCCACAGCAAACCGATCAACAGCCATTTGACCTGACGGCCGCCGCTGGCGTGCTGGCGATCGACCATCAGCAAGGCTTTGTCGGCCAGGGCGTGTGCCAGGCCGGACTTGGCAATGGCCACGGCGAAAGCGCCAAGCAATGCGTAGGACAACGCGACCGTCGCGCCGCCACCGAGACCACTGTTGAAGGCTTTGAGTGTCGCGTCGATGCCCAAGCCACCGGTCAAACCACCCACCAGGGCGCCCACGATCAGCGCGATTACGACGTGCACGCGGGACAGGCTGAGGATCAGCATGACGCCGACCGCGGCAATTACAGCATTAATCATCGGTACCTCAAGGCAAACGGAAAGAGTCCGGCCGGCAGTCTGCAAAGAGCCGCCAGCGGATTAAATGAGAGGGTTTTATTAGAGGGCGCGCACTGTGCCGCAGCATCCACGCCTTGTCAAAGCGAACACCGCCCCTGTAGCAGCTGGCGAAGCCCGCGTTCGGCTGCGCAGCAGTCGTAATCCAACTGGCGCGGTGTATCTGGATGAACGTGCAAGCAGGTTTTACGACTGCTGCGCAGCCGAACGCAGGCTGCGCAAGCTGCTACAGGTTTGTGTGCCTCGATATTCGTCGAGCGGCATAAAGAAAGCCGAATGGCGGCCGTTACAGTGCAAAGTCTCAGATATTTATCGAATAAAGGACGTCTCCATGTCGCTCAGACAACTTTCCATTCAATGGAAAATCACACTGCTGGCCGGGCTGTGCCTGGCCGGCATCGTGACCCTGCTGGTGGGTCTTTCGCTGTATCGCATGGAGCACAGTTCCGAGATGGTGAAAGCATCCAGCATGGAGATGCTCACCGAAGCTGCCCAGGCCCGGATCGAATCCCAGGGTGAAAACCAGGCGCTGGGGATTCGCCAGCAGTTCATGGACGCCTATCAATATGGCCATGGCTTTTCGCGTCAGGTGCTGTTCCTGCGCGACCAGGCCGAGAAACGCTTTCTCGATGCCTTTGACCTGCGTGAAGACCTGACGCGTCAGGTCAAGTCAGCCCTGCAAGCCAACCCGGAATTGCTCGGCCTCTCGCTGGTGTTCGAAGCCAACGCGCTGGACGGCAAGGACGATCTGTTCGCCGGCCAGGCCGAGCTGGGCAGCAACGACAAGGGCCGTTTCGCCCTGTACTGGTCGCAACCTGTGCCTGGCAAGGTGACGTCGATGGCGCTACCGGAAAGCGACATGGCCGACACCAGCACCGGCCCTAGCGGCGAACCGGCCAACGCCTGGTTCACCTGCCCGCGCACGACGCTCAAGCCCTGCGTGATCGAACCCTACTTCTATGTGATCGACGGCCAGAACGTGTTGATGACCAGCATCGTTTTCCCGCTGATGGTCAACGGCAAGGTCATCGCTTCGCTGTCGGTGGACATCAACCTCAATAGCCTGCAAGCCGTCAGCCAAGGCGCGAGCAAGAAACTCTATGACGGCCAGACCAACGTCAGCATCATCAGCCCGGTCGGTTTGCTGGCCGGTTACAGCCCGGACGCCAGCAAGCTCAGCCAGCGCCTGGATACCGTGGACAAGGCCAACGGTGCCGAGCTGATCCGCATGCTCGCCACCAGCAGCAAGACCGAAAGCCTGCACAACAATCAACAGCTCAAAGTGCTGTCGCCGTTCCAGCCGATTCCCGGTGGCAAGTCCTGGGGTGTGTTGCTTGAGGTGCCGGAGAAAGTCCTGGTCGGCCCCGCCGAAGCGTTGAAAAAACAACTCGATGAAAGCAACACCGCCGGCACCCTGGTCGAACTCGGCCTGGGTGTGCTGGCCGCGTTGATTGGCCTGTTGCTGGTGTGGCTGATGGCCCGCAGCGTGACCAGGCCGATCCTGGGTGTGGCGCACATGCTCGAAGACATTGCCAGCGGCGAAGGCGATCTGACCCGCCGCCTGGCCTACGACAAAAAGGACGAACTCGGCCAATTGGCCGGCTGGTTCAACCGCTTCCTCGACAAGCTGCAACCGATCATCGCCGAGGTCAAACGCTCGGTGCAGGACGCGCGCAGCACGGCGGATCAGTCGTCCGCCATCGCCACCCAGACCAGCGCTGGCATGGAACAGCAATTCCGTCAGGTGGATCAGGTCGCTACCGCTTCCCACGAAATGAGCGCCACCGCTCAAGACGTCGCTCGCAGTGCAGCGCAAGCGGCACAGGCAGCGCGGGATGCGGATCAGGCCACCCGTCGCGGTTTGACCGTGATCGACCGCACCACCGCCAGCATCGACAACCTCGCGGCCGACATGAGCGCGGCGATGGTTCAAGTCGAAGGCCTGGCGGCCAACAGCGAGAAGATCGGTTCGGTGCTGGAAGTCATTCGGGCCATCGCCGAACAGACCAATCTGCTGGCGCTCAACGCCGCCATCGAGGCCGCACGTGCCGGTGAAGCCGGACGCGGTTTTGCCGTCGTGGCCGATGAAGTGCGCAACCTGGCACGCCGGACCCAGGAGTCTGTCGAAGAAACCCGCCTGGTGATCGAGCAGCTGCAGAGCGGCACTCAGGACGTGGTCGGTTCGATGAACAACAGCCATCGTCAGGCTCAGGGCAGTGTCGAACAGGTGGGTCAGGCGGTGACGGCGCTGCGCCAGATTGGTGAGGCGGTGACGGTGATCAGCGACATGAACTTGCAGATTGCCAGTGCCGCTGAAGAGCAAAGCGCCGTGGCCGAGGAGATCAACAACAACGTGGCGACGATTCGAGATGTTACGGAGTCGCTGTCGGGGCAGGCCAATGAATCGGCGCGGGTGAGTCAGTCGCTCAATAGCCTGGCGAATCAGCAGCAGAGTTTGATGGATCAGTTTCGGGTCTGAGAAGCCCTCACCCTAACCCTCTCCCAAAGGTAGAGGGGACTGACCGAGTTGTTCTTAGAGCTACATCGACCTGAAATATAGAGTCGAACTCAGGATCTGAAAGCGCTGGAGATCGGCTCCCTTTCCCCCTCTCCCCTCTGGGGTGTTTGTACCGGACACATGGTGGACAGGTGTTCGGAGACATGGTGGACACTTTTAAATAGACACATTGCTCATCTGAAAGGAGATGGTTTGTGTCTTGGGAAGAGGTGTCCACCATGCAGCTTCGTTCCGAATTTGTACTGTTAGCTCGGCAAGAAGGGGCCAATATCCGACAACTCTGCCGACGCTTTCATATCAGCCCAAGCACCGGATACAAATGGCTTGGCCGGTTCGAAACCTCTGGTGCAGACGGCTTGCACGACCAGTCTCGGCGCCCAAAACATTCACCCAAACGCTGCGCTGATACGGTTGAAAAGCAGATTCTGGCCTTGGGGGTGGAGCACACGGCCTGGGGCGCCCGCAAGCTCAAACGCAATCTGGAGGATGAGGGGTATTTGATGCCCGCCGTCAGCACGGTGCATGCGATTTTGCAGCGTAATTCGCGAATCGACCCGCAGGCGGCAAATACCAAACCCTTTATCCGATTTGAGCATGAAGCCCCCAACGATCTTTGGCAGATGGACTTCAAGGGACATGTCGGCATGCGCCATGGTCGCTGCCATCCCTTGACGGTATTGGACGACCATTCGCGGTTCTCGCTGTGCATCGCGGCCTGTGGCAACGAGCAGCGTCAGACCGTGCAGGAGCAGCTTATCCACGTGTTTCGGCGCTACGGCTTGCCGATGCGCATGACCATGGATAACGGTGCACCGTGGGGCGATCAGAGCGGGGTTTATACCGCGTTAGAGGTCTGGCTGATGAGCCAGGGCATCCGAGTGGGCCACTCCAGGCCTTATCACCCGCAGACTCAGGGCAAGCTTGAGCGTTTTCACCGCAGCCTCAAGGCTGAAGTTTTGCAAGGTCAGTGCTTCATCGACCTGCTTGGGGCACAGAACGCCTTCGATATCTGGCGCGATATCTACAACCAGAAACGCCCCCATCAAGCATTGGAAATGGAGGTTCCAGCGACTCGCTACAGCTGTAGTCCTCGTGAATACCAGGAGCATCGGCAAGCACTGGAGTACGCCGAAGGGGATTTGATCAGAAAGGTTCAGGCCAATGGCGAGATGTACTGGAAAAGCCGCAAGTATGCGATTGGAAAGGCCTTCATCGGCGAGCACATAGCCATCAGAGAAACGACCGAGGATGGCATCTACGACATCTATTGGAGCAGACATCGCATTGCCAAAATTGACTTGAGCTTGCAGACCGTTGTATCAGGAAAGCGGCTTTGAAGACGTCCACCATGTCCCCGAACATGTGTCCACCATGTGTCCGGTACAAACATGGGGCGAGGGCTGGGGTGAGGGGTGGTTTTCAGCCTGAACGCTTGGGCAACTCAATCACCACCCGCAACCCGCCCCACTCACTCTCCTCCAGCCGCAACACCCCGCCCCACGTATCGACGATGTCCCGCACAATCCCCAAGCCCAACCCATGCCCATCCGTTTGTTCATCAAGCCGAGTACCCCGGCTGAACACCTGATCGCGCTGGTCTTCGGGAATCCCAGGCCCATCGTCTTCCACGCTTAACTCAAACCCTTCTACCGTCTCGACCACGCTCAACCGAACCTCGGCGTCCGCCCATTTGCAGGCGTTGTCCAGCAGGTTACCGAGCAGTTCGAGCAAATCCTCGCGATCCCAAGGCAGTTGCAAACCGGCCGGTGCGCGGTAACTGAGCTCAAGATGCTCACCATGAATCATGTTCAACGTCGCCAGTAACCCAGGCAATTCAGCATCGCAATCAAACAATGCCCCCGGCAACGAATCGCCGGATAACCGTGCGCGATTGAGTTCGCGATTGAGTCGCTGCTGGACCTGTTCCAGCTGCGCCCTAATGACCTTGCGCAGTTCCGGCTGCGCATCGAGCTTCTCGCTTGAAGCCAGGCTCAACAACACCGCCAGCGGGGTTTTCAAGGCGTGGCCGAGGTTGCCCAGCGCATTGCGCGAGCGCTTGAGGCTGTCTTCGGTGTGCGCCAGCAAATGGTTGATCTGCGCCACCAACGGTTCAAGCTCTACCGGCACCTGATCATCGAGTTGCGAGCGCTGGCCCTGCTGCAACTGGGCGATCTGCTCTCGCGCCTTCTCCAGCGGGCGCAAGGCGCGGCGCACGGTGATGCGTTGCAGCAGCAGAATCAGCAACAACCCCCCCAATCCCAGGCCGAGACCAACCTGTTGCATACGCAGGAAACTCTCGCGCACCGGCGTGTAATCCTGGGCCACGCTGATGGAAATCGATTGGCCGAGCCGTCGATAGTCTGAACGCAGCACCAGTAATTGCTGCCCTTCCGGCCCCAATTGCAGGTTGCTGTGCAGGCCGGCATGGTCGAGGCGCGGCATGTCCTGATCCCACAGCGAACGGGAGCGCCAATGGCTGTCGGCAAAGTCGATGCGAAAGTAATGCCCGGAAAACGGTCGCTGATAGGCCGGCGACAGGTGCCGCTCATCCAGCTGCAAACCCTGCGGCCCACGAACCAGCGCCACCAGCAGGTTTTCGCTGTCGTTGCGCAGCCCGGCTTCGAGGTAGCGCTGCAAACCCATTTCGAACAGCCACAGGCTGGTCTGCGCCAGCACCAGGCCGACGATCACCATCACGCTGATCAAACCCAGGCTCAAGCGGCGCTGGATCGACCTCACTGGGCTTGCCCGCCGAACAGGTAACCCTGGCCGCGACGGGTTTCGATGACGCTGCGCCCGAGTTTGCGCCGCAGGTGGTTGACGTGGACTTCGAGCACGTTGGAATCGCGCTCGGTTTCACCGTCGTAGAGGTGTTCGGCGAGGTGGCTTTTGGAAAGAATCTGCTCGGGGTGCAGCATGAAATAACGCAGCAGGCGGAATTCAGCGGCGGTGAGCTGGATGTCGGCGCCGTCGCGGGTCACGCATTGGCGGCCTTCGTCCAGGTGCAGTCCGGCAGCCTTGAGCGTCGGCTGGTTGGCATGGCCATGGGAACGGCGCAACAGTGCCTGGACTCGCAAGTGCAGCTCTTCGGGGTGGAAGGGTTTGGTCAGGTAATCGTCGGCGCCGGCCTTGAGACCTTCGATCCGTTCCGCCCAGGAATCACGGGCGGTGAGAATCAGCACTGGCGTGGCCAGGCCACCGGCCCGCCATTGCGTCAGCACGTCGAGCCCTGGCAAACCCGGCAGGCCGAGGTCGAGAATGATCAGGTCATAAGGCTCGCTGCTGCCCTGATACACCGCGTCGCGACCGTCGGCCAGCCAGTCCACGGCGTAACCCTGACGGTTGAGGCCGGCCATCAGTTCGTCGGCCAGCGGCACATGGTCTTCCACCAGAAGCAAACGCATCGATCAATCTTCCTTGTCTTTCAGTAACTGGCCGGTGGTGGCGTCGAGGTCAAGTTCGCGGACCACGCCTTCGGCGGTCAGCAACTCGACTTCATAAACGTAGACGTCGTGTTTCTCTTCGAGCTCGGCTTCCAGCAGTTTGGCCCCGGGGTAGCGGTCCAGCGCTTGCTGCAACAGCTGCTCCAGCGGCAGGATCACCCCCTGTTGTCGCAGGCGCAGGGCTTCGTCCTGATCCAGGTCGCGGGCCATGACCACCGAGCAAAAAGCCAGAAGCGCCAGAGCCATTCGACCTCTCGTGCACCGCTGTGAAAAAGAAAACACCTTCATTACGTATCCTGATGATCCTTGAGAATCTGCCCGCTGACAGCGTCCAATTCCAGGTCCCACTCAATGCCCTGAGGGTCGCGCAACTCCACCTGATAGATGTACTTGCCGTACTCTTCTTCCAGCTCGGTTTCGGTGATGGTGGCACCCGGGTGTTTGGTCAGAGCAGTAGCGTTGAGCTTCTCGAAAGACACAATGGTACCAGCGTCGCGCAGTCTCAGGGCTTCGTCGGGACCGAGGTCGCGAGCGTGGGCGATGCTGGCGGTCATGCCGATGATGGACGCGGTGAACAGGGCAGTCAGGGTTCTCATGGGGTGTCTCCGTATTTTTTTATGTGTTGCCTACGGGAGCCACCTTAGCGATCCGAACTTAACTGAAACTGAATTGCCATCATCGAGATGGCAACACGACATCACAGACATACACAAAACCTGTGGGAGCGAGCCTGCTCGCGAAGGGGCGGCACATCCAATATTGATGTGACAGACAGACCGCTTTCGCGAGCAAGCCCGCTCCCACATAATCCCCCGCTTGCCTGCATTCGAGACCGGTATGACCGCTATCCACATCAAGTTCCCCTCGCTGACGCTCAAGGCCGGCCCTCGCGCCTTGGCGCGCATCCGTGAAAACGGTTTGAGCGCCGCCGATGTCGGCACACTGCCGGGTGCTGCCGGTGGTCCCAAGGCGTTGGGGATTCAAGGTCTGGACCTGGCGTTGTTCGGTGAATGGCTGCCAGCGGCACCACGGGAGCGCTCGTTGATCGGAGCGTCGGTGGGTTCCTGGCGCTTCGCCAGCGCGTGTCTGCCGGATGCCGCCGAAGGTATCCGCCGTCTCGGTCACCTCTACACCGAGCAGAACTTCGCCAAGGGCGTGACCATGGCGCAGATCAGCCAGAGCTCCCGGCGCATGCTCGATGACCTGCTCGACGGCCGCGATGCCTCGATTCTGGACAACGCTCATTACCGACTGAACATCATGGTGGTCAAAAGCCACGGCCTGCTGGCGGACGATCATCGCGGCCGACTGGGGCTGGGCCTGTCATCGGTGATCGCCGACAACCTGCGCGGTCGCGCGCGGCTGTCGCGGCATTTCGAGCGGCTGATCATTCACGATCCGCGCCTGGCACCGCCGGTCAATGCACTCAACGATTTCCCCTCGCGCTTCGTTGCGCTGAATGCCGGTAACCTGCGCCAGGCCTTGCTCGCGTCAGGCTCGATCCCGATGGTGATGGAAGGCGTGCGTGATCTGCCGGGTGCCGGTGCCGGGACTTTTCGCGATGGCGGTCTGCTGGACTATCACCTCGACCTGCCCTACAGCGGCAACGACATCGTGCTCTATCCGCACTTCACCGACCGGGTCATTCCCGGCTGGTTCGACAAGACCCTGCCGTGGCGCCGCGCGTGTCCTGCGCGTTTGCAGGATGTCCTGTTGCTGGCGCCATCGAAGGATTACCTGGCGCGTCTGCCCTACGGCAAACTCCCGGACCGCAACGACTTCAAACGCTTCATGGGCGATGCCCCGAGCCGGCAGAAATACTGGCGCACGACGATGGATGAAAGCCGTCGTATGGGCGATGAGTTCCTCGAACTGGCTGCCAGCGGTCGCCTCGGGGAGCGCTTGCTGACCCTTTAGTCAGTGTTTTCCCGCAACGCCAAACGCAAACTGTTAAACTCGCCGCCTGCCCACATCGCCGCGGCGATCGCCACCTGACAGAGCTCAAACAACTGTGGAAATCTTCAAAGAATTTACCTTCGAATCCGCCCACCGCCTGCCCCACGTACCGGAAGGCCACAAGTGCGGCCGCCTGCACGGTCACTCGTTCAAAGTGGCGGTCCACCTGAGCGGCGACCTCGATCCGCACACTGGCTGGATCCGCGATTTCTCGGAAATCAAGGCGATCTTCAAGCCGCTCTATGAGCGCCTGGACCATAACTACCTGAACGACATTCCCGGTCTGGAAAACCCGACCAGTGAAGTCCTGGCCAAATTCATCTGGAAGGAATTGAAGCCTCTGCTGCCGGAACTCAGCGCGATCCGCATTCACGAGACGTGCACCAGCGGCTGCATCTATCGCGGCGAGTAAACCGATCTAAAGACAACGAAAATCCCTTGTGGGAGATTCCCACAGAGAACTGCGTTTCGTCAGTGAATACAAAAACAGCCTTCAATGGCTGTTTTTTTATGCCTATGCTTTTTGGCCCCCCCACGCCAAGAGGACACCCCCAATGACGGACTGGCCGCTGCCTCAGACCTATCGCTTCAACGGGCACTCCGTTCGCTACGCCGTACGGGGCGACGGTCCGCCGTTGGTGTTCGTGCATGGCACGCCCTTCTCTTCTTACGTTTGGCACCGGATTGCGCCGCACTTCATCACCACGCATCGGGTGCATTACTTTGACCTGCTGGGTTATGGGCTATCAGAGAAAATCGAGGGCGATGTGTCACTGGGTGTGCAGAACGACCTGTTGGCTCACTTGCTGGATCACTGGGGTCTGGAGCGACCAGACGTGGTTGCTCACGACTTCGGCGGCGCCACCGCTCTGCGTGCTCACCTGCTGAACGGCAAGGACTACCGCAGCCTGACGCTGATTGATCCAGTGGCGCTGACGCCCTGGGGTTCGCCGTTTGTGCAGCACGTGCGTCAGCATGAGGCGGCATTCAGTGGCCTGCCCGATTACATTCAACAAGCAATCGTGCCGACCTATATTCGCGGGGCGATCAAGCGCGAAATTCCGGACGACGAACTCGCGCCTTACGTGCAGCCGTGGCTCGGCGATCCGGGGCAAGCGGCGTTCTACCGGCAGATTGCGCAGATGGACGAGCGTTATACCCGCGAGGCCGAAGGGCTGTACCCGACGATTCGTTGTCCGGTGCAGATTCTGTGGGGGGAAGACGATCAGTGGATTCCCATTGAGCGCGGGCAGGCGTTGCATCAGATGATTCCGGGGTCGCGGTTTCAGGCGATTCCGAATGCCGGGCATCTGGTTCAGGAGGATGCGCCGGAAGCGATTGTCGCAGCGTTGCTGAAGTTTTTGCCGCAACACAAATCCTCATGACGAAACCAAATCCACTGTGGGAGCGAGCTTGCTCGCGATGACTGAGTCACATCCGACATTGATGTCGACTGACCCACCGCTATCGTCGGAACGCCGCCCGGAGCCGGCTCGCTCCCACATCGGTTCTGTGTTCCTTCAGGTGCACCTCTTTCGTGCCCCTCCCCGGGCCAAATCTCCGTGCTCGGCTATAAATAACTACACCACCCCACGCTTGGCACGACCACTGCAACACGCTCCCGCGTCACTCATTCAGCAAGGAACGCCCCATGACGCAGAACGATCCCGGTAACGATTACCCCCTCAGCGAAGTCCCGATGCATGCCCGCAAAGGCCTGGCCTCAACGGCCATGGTGCTGCTGGGTTTCACCTTTTTTACCGCGACCATGTTTGCCGGCGGCAAGCTCGGTGTGGCGTTCAGTTTCGGCGAGATGATGGCGGTGACTATCGTCGGCAATCTGCTGCTGGGGATCTACGCCGCAGGCCTTGGCTACATCGCCTTCAAGAGCGGACTCAACTCGGTATTGATGGGACGCTTTTGCTTCGGTGAAGTGGGCAGCAAGCTCAGCGACCTGATCCTCGGTTTTACCCAGATCGGCTGGTACGCCTGGGGCACGGCCACTGCCGCCGTGGTGCTGGGCAAGTATTTCGAATTGAGCGAGGGCACCGTTCTCGGGCTGATGGTGTTGTTCGGCCTGCTGTTTTGCGCGACCGCGTATGTCGGCTATCGCGGCCTGGAGATTCTGTCGTACATCGCCGTACCGGCGATGATGTTGCTGCTGATGCTGTCGATGTGGGTGGCCACGGTGAAGGTCGGCGGGCTCGAGGGTTTGCTCGCGGTAGTCCCGACGGGAACACTGGACTGGTCGACAGCGATTACCCTGGTGTTCGGCACCTTCGTCAGTGGTGCGACCCAGGCAACCAACTGGACGCGTTTCTCCCGTTCAGCACGCGTCGCGGTGCTGGCGAGCCTGATCGGTTTCTTCATCGGCAACGGCCTGATGGTGTTGATCGGTGCTTACGGTGCAATCGTTTACCAGCAACCGGACGTGGTCGAAGTGTTGCTGCTGCAAGGCTTCGCCATGGCGGCAATGGCGATGCTGCTGCTCAATATCTGGAGCACCCAGGACAACACCATCTACAACTTCGCCGTCGCCGGTTGCAACCTGCTGCGCACCGGCCGTCGCAAAACCGTAACCCTGGCTGGCGCAGTGATCGGCACGTTGCTGGCGCTACTCGGCATGTACGACATGCTGGTGCCCTACCTGATTCTGCTGGGCACTGTGATTCCGCCGATTGGCGGCGTGATCATGGCGGACTTCTTCTACCGCTATCGTGGTCAATATCCACGTCTGGCCGATGCCCGGTTGCCAGCGTTCAACTGGTCCGGTTTGGCCGCCTACGCAGTCGGCACTGTCGCTGCGTTCAGTTCACCGTGGGTCGCGCCGCTGGTAGGGATTGCCGCTGCCGCGCTAACGTATGTGTTACTGACCGGCGTGCTGGGTGCCCGTACTGCCAACGCACCATTACAAGATCTATAAAAGGATTCGCCTGATGCACATCATCAACGCCCGCCTGCGCAACCAAGATGGCCTGCATGAGTTGCACCTGGAAAACGGCCTGATCAGCAACATCGCCCGACAGACCGAAGCGCCAACCCTGGGCCCCGATGATCTGGACGCCGGCGGCAACCTGGTGGTGCCACCCTTCGTCGAGCCGCACATTCACCTCGACGCCACGCTCACCGCCGGCGAGCCGCGCTGGAACATGAGCGGCACGCTGTTCGAAGGCATCGAGTGCTGGGGCGAGCGCAAGGTGACGATCACCGAAGAAGACACCAAAACACGCGCCAAGAAAACCATCCAGACCCTCGCCGCCCACGGCATCCAGCACGTGCGCACCCACGTCGACGTCACCGACCCGCAGCTCACCGCGCTCAAGGCGATGCTCGAAGTGCGCGAAGAAAGCCGTCACCTGATCGACATGCAGATCGTTGCGTTCCCGCAGGAAGGCATCGAGTCGTACCGCAACGGTCGCGAGCTGATGGAAGAAGCGATCCGCATGGGGGCCGATGTGGTCGGCGGCATTCCGCATTTCGAGTACACCCGCGATCAAGGCGTGAGTTCAGTGAAATTCCTGATGGACCTGGCCGAGCGCACCGGTTGCCTGGTGGACGTGCATTGCGATGAAACCGACGACCCGCACTCACGCTTTCTGGAGGTGCTGGCCGAAGAAGCCCGCAGTCGCGACATGGGCTCGCGGGTGACCGCCAGCCACACCACGGCCATGGGCTCTTACGACAACGCTTACTGCGCCAAACTGTTTCGCTTGCTCGGGCATTCGGGGATCAGTTTTGTCTCCTGCCCCACCGAAAGCATTCACCTGCAAGGGCGCTTCGACAACTTTCCGAAACGTCGTGGCGTGACCCGTGTCAACGAGCTACTCGAAGCCGGGATGAACGTGTGTTTCGGCCAGGATTCGATCGTCGACCCGTGGTATCCGCTGGGCAACGGCAATATCTTGCGGGTGCTCGAAGCCGGCCTGCACATCTGCCACATGCTCGGTTACCGCAACCTGCAAAGCGCGCTGGACCTGGTCACCGACAACAGCGCCAAGGCCATGAATTTGGGGGATCGATATGGACTGGAACGCGGGCGGCCGGCGAATTTGCTGATTCTGTCGGCGGACAGCGATTACGAGGTGATCCGCAGCCAGGGCCTGCCGCTGTATTCGGTGCGCGATGGCAAAGTGTTGATGAAGCGGCAGATGCCGGTGGTGGAGTTCTTCGGCGATCAGAGCTGAGATTTGCGTTGATTGGGCTGACGCCTTCGCGAGCAGGCTCGCTCCCACATTGGATCTGTGTCGTTCACAAATTCCCTGTGGGAGCGAGCCTGCTCGCGAAGGCAATCGAATGATCAATCCATTAACCGAGCCGTACCAAACAGACTGACCCGACTCAACTCCCCCGACTCTTCCTCCAGCAAAATCGGCGCCGTCCCCCCGGGCATGACCACTTTGACCTCCCCGGCACTGACCCAACCCACCCGCCACGCCGCGCAA
This sequence comes from Pseudomonas sp. PMCC200344, assembly GCF_030053095.1. Lineage (NCBI taxonomy): Bacteria > Pseudomonadati > Pseudomonadota > Gammaproteobacteria > Pseudomonadales > Pseudomonadaceae > Pseudomonas > Pseudomonas sp. PMCC200344. The sequence continues at coordinate 4,385,876 of NZ_CP125618.1, forward strand.
GCCACCGCACTGGCGCTGGTGCCCGACGACGCCGTCGGCCCTTCTCCACGCTCAAACACCCGCGCAACCACTCGCCCCTCGGATTCAAGCATCGCCCATTGCAGATTCACGCCAGCAGCACACGGCTCCCCAGCCCCGGTCGGCATGGCGTAAGCGATACGCGTAAGCCCTTCGGACAGCCGCGGTTCGCGCATCTGCTCATTGCCCGGCAATGCATCGGCGTTCTCTAAAAGCGTCACACAATGTGGATTGCCGATGCGCACGAACTGGCTTCGAGACCAGGCAGGATCAAGCGCCGACAACGACTGTACATGACTGACATCGCGACCGTTCAACAACACACCTTCAACCCCTTTAGCCCCCACCGCGTCCGGCCCGAACGAGGATTTGCCCAAATCCAGCCAGAACCCTTTCACACCCTCGACCTCTGCCGGTTTCACCGAAGTGTCCACCGGTGAAACCGCATCAGCCTTGTCGTGATGAACCCTGAGCAAACAAACCTCGTCCCTCGCCAGCAGCCCTTGCTCACTCAGGGCCTGAGAGAAAATCGTCAACCCGTTGCCACTGCGCTCGGCCAGGGTGCCATCGGTATTGACGATCAGCAGGTCAAACGGTGGCGAGTCTTGAAACGGCCCGATCAGCAAGCCATCGCAGCGATGCGACTTGGCATTGGGCGGACGCGAATGCGACGGCCATTCGCAGAATGCATCCACCGCTTGCCGGCTCCAGGCTGCCCGGGACGATGCGGCGTGGCCAGCCGTTGTCGGTAAGTCGACACCGGCGCGACGCACCGCTGCGGGGGATACCACGCCATAAATATTGCCGCGTGCATCGTAGAACTGCGCCATGTACCGGTCCTTTTTTATCTCTTGGGGCGGTGCCCACTCTAATGCTTCAGCAGGCCTGCAATCACGCTTCAAACCTGAAAAAGCACCCTTCTCAGGGAGAAAGTGATAGCACTTCGCCAAGAAACATCTTGCATCAAAATCAGTATGAGCAGGCAGGCCGGTCCTCTCAGCCCATGTGCGCAACTTTTTGCGCAACTTTTAACCTTTATGATCCCGCACGGTTCTGGTTCACGCCTTCGCGTGGACGCAGTACTTCATGGAACGTCAGCAACACCTCAAGGAGTCCGAGATGTTCAGCCCTGCCAACCAGACCCATTTCAGCCTGACCGTCGAAGACTATGTAGACGACCTGCAAGTGCTGTCGTTCACCGGCACCGAAGGCATCAGCCAGCCGTATCGCTTCGACCTGGAACTGGTCAGCGAAAACCCCGACCTCGACCTGGAAACCCTGCTGCACAAACAGGCGTTTCTCGCGATGGACGATAAAGGCAGCGGCATCCACGGCCAGATCTACCGCATAGCCCAAGGCGATGCCGGCAAACGCCTGACCCGCTACAAAATCTCCCTGGTGCCGCAACTGCAATACCTGCACCACCGCACCAACCAGCGCATCTACCAGCAGATGTCCGCGCCAAAAATCATCGCGCTGATCCTCGATGAACACGGCATCAAAGGCAACGCCTACAACTTCCAGCTCAGCCAACCGTGCCCGGACCGCAACTACTGCGTGCAATACGACGAAACCGACCTGCATTTCGTCCAGCGCCTGTGCGAAGAAGAAGGCATTCACTACCACTTCCAGCACAGTTCCAAAGGTCATCTTTTGGTATTCGGCGATGACCAGACCGTGTTCCCGAAACTCGGCCAGCCAACGGCGTATGTGCAAGGCAGCGGCATGGTCGCCGACGAGCCGGTGATCAAAGGCTTCAAGCTGCGCCTGGAAACCCGCACCGGCCGCGTCACCCGTCGCGACTACGACTTCGAAAAACCACGCCTGCAACTCGAATCCGCCTACAAACCCGAGGCGCAAAGCGACGCGCCGGACCTCGAAAACTACGACTACCCCGGCCACTTCATCGACCGCGCGCGCGGCAAATTCCTCAGCCAGCGCGCCCTCGAACGCCACCGCGCCGACTACCGTCAGGCCGAAGGCCACGGCGACCAAACCCGACTGATCAGCGGCCACTTCCTGGAAATGTCCGACCACCCGCGAACCGAGTGGAACGACCTCTGGCTGCTCACCGAAATCTTCCACGAAGGCAAACAACCGCAAGTGCTGGAAGAGTCGGTGACCAGCGACACCACCGACCACAAGGACGACTTCCACCAGGGCTACCGCAACCGCTTCCTCGCCACGCCGTGGGACGTGTTCTACCGCCCGGCGCTGCAACACCCGAAACCCCGCGTGCTCGGCAGCCAGACCGCCATGGTCACCGGCCCCAAAGGTGAAGAAATTCACTGCGACCAATACGGCCGCATCAAGGTGCAATTCCACTGGGACCGCGAAGGTTTGGCTGATGACAAAACCAGTTGCTGGATGCGCGTCTCATCGAGTTGGGCCGGCGACCGCTACGGCGCCATCGCCATCCCGCGCATCGGCATGGAAGTGTTGGTGACCTTCCTTGAAGGCGATCCTGACCAGCCCGTGGTCACCGGCTGCCTGTACCACAAGGAAAACCAGGTTCCCTACGACCTGCCGGCGAACAAGACTCGCAGCGTGTTCAAAACCCTCAGCTCACCGGGTGGCGGGGGTTTAATGAACTGCGGATTGAGGACAAGAAAGGGGCCGAGCAGATCTTCATCCATGCCCAGCGGGATTGGGATGAAAACGTTGAGCATGATCAGAAGATTCGGGTTGGCAATGAACGCCACGATACCGTGGAGAAGAACACCTACACCGAGCTGAAGGCGGAAGAGCATCGGACCACGATTGCTGATCGTAAGGTTGAGGTCAAAGCGAGCGATCACTTGGTGATTGGCCAAAACCAGCACATCAAATTGGGTACCGCGCAATTGATGAAGGCCGGTAATGAAACCCATCTCAAGGCTGGGCAAAAGATGGTCATCGAAGCGGGCATGGAACTCACCGTGAAAGCCGGAGGGAGTTTCATCAAGCTGGATGCGGGTGGCATAACCGTGGTGGGGCCAGTCATCAAACTGAATGCCGGCGGAGCACCTGGTGTAGGAACTGGCAATGCCGCGCTCCTGCCATTGGTGCCGTTGCCGGCCGCCTCTGACAAGGCTGGTGAAGTACCCGAACGTGGCGAGTCGCAACCGGCGCCAGAAGTCATTCACAAACTCAGCGCAGTGATCAGCGCGGTTCCTGGTCATCCTGGCTACGAGGACGAACCCTATACGCTATTTGCCGATGGCGCAGTGATTCAGGAAGGCCTTACCGGCGAAGACGGCATGATCAAGTTTGATCACGTCCCCGGCACTCAGGCCTACGCGGTGGAACTGGTGAACGGTCATCGCTTCGAGATCGAACCCAAGGAAGAAAGCAGCGAAGCAGCCTCACAGAACCAGCAATTGGCGCGCCAGGGCTATCGCGATTACCACGCGCAAACGGATCAACTTGAACCCTTGGGCTCAACGGATGACTACCGTTCCGCTGCCTTGAACCCGGCAAACAAGCCGAAGAGCCTTTGAGTGCAGGAAGCAATCGAATGACGACTGATTACAGCAAAGAAGTGATCCAGCTGACGCCTAAAGAGCACAACTCCACCGCCTTGACCATGGACTGGTTCGCGACCAAAGCGATGTACCCACCGCGAGCCGGCATCAAGGTCACCCCGTTGATCAACGGTGAAAAGGCGTTCGGTGCTGTTTACGATGCTATTCAGTCAGCACAGAAGAGTGTCGAAATCATCAGCTGGGGATTCGACCCGGCGATGCGTTTCAAGCCCGGTGGCGACCGCATCGGTGAGCTGCTGGATGTTCGAGGTCGCAGCGGCGTAAAAACCCGCGTGCTGATCTGGAAAAACCCGCGGGCCAACTTTGTGGAAAACACCATCATTGGCGATGGCCTGGCAGGCTCCGGTGGCACTGCCATGGGCTCCGGCCTGGCCAAGGGAAGCGCCGGCTCCAAGCGGACACTCGAAGATCGCCAGCGCCTGGAGTATCGCCGCACGATTCACCAACATGAATTGACCAAACTTCGCGCCGGTGAGATCCCCGCCTACGGCACCAGTGGTTATCGCTACGAGCAGCGCGAAAAGGAACTGCAGGCCATTCTGCTCGATACGGAAAACCAACTGAACGGGCAAGGTGGTTACAACAAACTCAGAGGCTCCGGAGCCCCAGGGTATTCACCTGAAGATGAGGAATACACCCAGGAATGGTTCAGCCGCCTCCACGGTGGACGTATGCAGAACGTCGAGTTTCGTACCCGTGACTTCTCCACCGAAATACCACTGAATGCCGCCATTCGTGGTCCGCAGATGGCCAAGGAAAAAGGACGCCTGGCGACCCTATATCGCCTGATGCAAGGCGAAGCGCCAGACACTAACTTCGCGCACATGCTGGCGTTGACCCTATTCGCCAGTCACCACCAGAAGATGGTGTTGGTGGACTATGAAGATACCGCGGCCGCAGTTGGCTTCGTCATGGGCCACAACATGCATCGCAACTACTGGGACACCAGTGCGCACTTGTACAACGACAAGGCCGCACAGCGCAGTCCGGGTTTCGGGCCGTGGCAGGACTTGTCCACCAAGGTACAAGGCCCGGCCCTGCATGACTTGAACCACAACTTCACGACCGCCTGGGATCGTGAAACCTCCTGGGTCAAAAAATGGTTTGACGATGGTATGCAGGCGCAGCGCCAAGCCATTAAACCGGACAACTTCAAAGCCGCCGGAACGAGCATGGCGCAGATTTGCCGGACACAACCGCAAGAAGGGGCTGAGACTTCGATTCTGGAGCTTTACCACAAGGCGTTGGGCAACGTGCGTGACTACGTCTACTTTGAAAACCAGTACTTCCGCTACCCGCCGTTCTCCCGACAGTTGCGCGAACTGGCAGCGGCTTACATTGCCAAAGGCCGGGACAAAGACTTGTACGTGTTCGTGGTGACCAACAACCCGAACTCCAAAGACTTTTCCAGCACCACCTATGCGAGCCTGCAGGAACTGGGACAGGAACAACTGATGCCCCAAGCCCAGCGAAGCCTGGCGGAAGCCATGCTGCGTAAATGCAGCCAGTTGGCCTGGCTCGAAACCCACCCACACAACGACGCCTACGTGCAACGGGCTCAGCTCAATCGCGCCGAAGTGCTGAAACGCGAGATCACCGAGCTCGAAAAAAAGGGCGTCACCCCTGAAGTCGAAGAACGCATGGGCGGCCTCAAACAAAAAGACATCCCCGAACTCAGCAAACCGAAATCGGACGATGGGGATGATGCAAAACCCTATACCCTCAAGGATTTACCAGGCCTTAAAGTCGCCATCGCAACCCTCACTGCCTGCACGCCAGAGCCTGGGGGTACGCTAGCCAAAGGCGATCAGGCCTATTTTCGGGACATCTACGTGCACTCAAAACTGCTGGTGGTGGACGATGTTTTCAGCTTGCTGAGCTCAGCGAATATCAACACGCGAAGTCTGCATACCGACTCGGAGCTGGGGGTTGCTATGCCGGATCCTGAGTTGGCGAAGCATTGGCGGGAGGAGTTGTGGAAATTGCATGCGGGTCAGTCAGTTAATGATGCTAAGGGGCGATGTGATGCGGCAGCCAACTTTAATAAATGGAATGAAATCATGGACAAGAACTGGGAAAACAAAGGCAGAAACAAACCTTTAACTGCTCATTTAACTCGCTTTTGGGATGTGGAGACGCCTTATGCCAAAGCCGTTGACTAAAGCCATTTCTTTTTGTGCCCTCATTCTTTCTATTTTGTTGAGCGGAGCTCCAGCCATGGCTTATCCAACCTTTACCTGTGCCTATGAAAAAGACCACAACCCTCCACTGGATGCAGAAGCCGAGCGCTGGTTTCAACAAGCTCGTGTTTTAGAGAAAGTACGGGGCGTCAAAGACTGGGGAGCGATCGTTGCTCTATATGATAAAGCCATCGCCAAAGACCATTGGAAGGCCATGCACAACATGGCGGCGCTATATCGTACTGGGTGGCCTGGTCAGCCAGGTGTAGAACAAGACACTAACAAGATGCTAGATCTCTACGAACGTATGGTAAAGCTCAAGGTGCCACTGGGTTATTACAACTGGGCCGTAGTTGTTGAGAACGGACGAGGCGTTATGAAGTCGGACAGGATGGCCAGTTCCTATATGTATCAGGCGGCACAACTAGGTAATCCAATGGCACAGGTACAGCTGGGTCAGTACTTTGCTTTTGGGCTCCCTAGAGACAAGCAGGACGACGACATGGCTGAGCGTTACTATCGATGCGCAGGCGCTCAGGACAATCCCGACGCCATAGAAAAAACAGCGAGCTTTTATGATACAGCGAAGGAAAACAAACCACGCGCTCTATTCTATTATCAACGGGCCGCGGAACTAGGCAGCACGATCGGAGCAAATAACCTACAAGGCGTATTTAAGGAAAACCCTCAGCCAATATATAACTACGGCTACCAGCCAGATGAGAAACTCTACAAGTTTTACTCCGATCTACGGGAGCAACTTAATGCCAACCCTCAACTACGCTTCCCTAACCTCATGAAAGAGCACCCACTTCCCGCGCACCCCAAACAAGGTTTTGACGCAGAGCATCCAGACCGTAGACCGGAAATATGACTTGCTTGTCATTCAGCACCCTTAATTCTTGACACATCGACACTGGAAGGGACCTGTGGCTACCGCAAAATCTGCTGCTTTATGCATCGCTCTTTATAGCTTGCTGAGCGGAACGCCAGCCATGGCCTATCCAACCTTTACCTGCGCCTATGAAAAAGACCACAACCCACCGCTGGATGCAGATGCCGAGCGGTGGTTTCAACAGGCACGCGTTTTGGAGAAAGTACGAGGAGTCAAAGACTGGGGCGCAATTGTTGGTCTTTACGACAAAGCCATCGCTAAAAACCACTGGAAGGCGATGCACAATATGGCGGCGCTCTATCGCACCGGCTGGCCAGGGCAACCGGGCGTTGAACAAGACACCAGAAAAATGCTTGACCTCTACGAGCGCATGGTAAAGCTCAAAGTGCCATTGGGTTATTTCAATTGGGCAGTGGTGGTCGAGAACGGAAGAGGTGTTTTTAAGTCGGATCGTATGGCGAGTTCCTATATGTTCCAAGCGGCACAATTGGGCAGTCCTTTAGCACAGGTTCAAATCGGTCAATACTTCGCTTTTGGACTCCCAAGGGATAAGCAGGATGATGATATGGCTGAACGTTACTACCGATGCGCAGGCGCTCAGGACAATCCTGACGCCGTAGCGAAAACCGCAAGTTTTTATGAGATCGCCAAAAAAAACAAACCTCGCGCACTGTTCTACTATCAACGAGCAGCTTCATTGGGCAGTTCTACTGCCTTGAGCAATCTGAAAGGAGCATTCGAGGATCAACCTGAGCCAATGTATAACTTCGGATACCAACCAGATGAAAAGCTCTACAACTTTTACTCCGATCTATGGCAGCAACTTGATGTAAACCCTCAGCTACGTTTCCAAACCTCATGAAAGACCACCCACTACCCGCCCACCCCAAACAAGGCTTCGACGCCGAACACTCGGATCAGCGCCCAGCGCTATAACCCGAATCCCCCCCATGGAAGACCCATCAATTAAGGAGTTACATCATGCGTAAAACACTCGGAATACTCGCCGCCATATTGCTGGCCATGTCACTTTTCAGCGCCCTGATAGGACTGGGCGGTATCGCTGGCGCAGCCTCCAGCGGTGGAAGGGTCTCCGGTGACGTGGATGTCGCGTTCATGGCGGCCAAAGTGCTCTTTTTCTTGAGCTTGGCCGGTGGCGTGGTTGCGATTTGCTGGCCCAAAGATAACGCCGAATAACCTTCAAGACTCAGAAAAATTCCGCCCCGGCGTCACCCCGAACGTGCGTCGAAACATCGCAATAAACACGCTGACGTTTTCATAACCCAATTCCAGCGCAATGGTCGTCACCGCCTCCCCTGGCGCCATTGGCTGAAGGTGAAGCCGGTTTCGCTGACGAACACCTGCGTGGATTGTGCGAAGGGCACTGACAGCCGCGCTCGCGATGGAGGGTCAGGCTGTGCAAGGATGTCACCCTGCCTGACCGCGAACCTGGGCGGACGCTGATCGAACCCTCACCGGTGAGTCACTGTCCCTTGGGTACGCGACGTTTTTTGCCAAGGATTTATATGACCAACCTCAACACTCAAACCGCATTTGTTCCCGGACGCCTGGAACAGATGTCCACGCGCATCGCCTTTTTCATTGCCGGCTTCGGTATCGCTGCGTGGGCGCCGCTGGTGCCCTACGCCAAGGCTCGGGCCGGGCTGGATGAAGGGACGCTCGGTTTGCTGCTGTTGTGCCTGGGGGTAGGGTCGATTCTGGCGATGCCGATGGCGGGGCTTCTGGCCACGCGTTTCGGCTGTCGCCGGGTGGTGAGCGCCGGGGTGCTGCTGATCTGTGCGGCCCTGCCGCTGTTGGCGACGGTGACGTCGATTCCGGCGTTGATTGCTGCGTTGTTCATGTTCGGCGCGGGCCTTGGAACGGTGGATTCGACGGTGAACCTGCAAGCAGTGATCGTCGAACGGGCCAGCGGCAAAACCATGATGTCGGGTTTCCATGGGCTGTTCAGCCTGGGCGGGATTGTCGGTGCGGCGGGTGTCAGCGCCCTGCTCGGCTTCGGGGTTTCACCACTGGGGGCAACGCTGGTGGTGATCGTGATGCTGCTGATCGCCCTGGCCAAGGCCGCGCCACACCTATTGCCCTACGGCAGCGAAAGTTCGGGGCCGGCGTTTGCTGTTCCCCATGGCATCGTGCTGTTCATCGGCGGGATGTGTTTCATCGTGTTCCTCGCCGAAGGCGCGGCACTCGACTGGAGCGCGGTGTTCCTGGCGCAGGAGCGCGGAATCGACACCGCTTATGCGGGACTGGGTTACGCGGCGTTTGCGTTGACCATGACCGTCGGACGATTGACCGGTGATTCGATCGTGCGTCGTCTCGGCTCTACCCGGGTGATTGTGTTCGGTGGGTTGACGGCCGCAGCGGGCCTGTTTGTGGCGACCTTCGCCCCAAGTTGGGAAGCGGCACTGGTGGGTTATGCATTGTTGGGGGCGGGTTGTTCGAACATTGTGCCGGTGTTGTACACCGCAGTGGGTAAACAGACGGTGATGCCCGAAAGCGTCGCCGTGCCGGCCATTACCACACTGGGTTACGCGGGCATTCTTGCGGGGCCTGCGTTGATCGGGTTTATCGCCCATGGCAGCAGTTTGAGTTTTGCCTTCGGGTTGATGGCGGTGTTGCTGGTGGCGGTGGCCATTGGCGGCAAGGTGTTGAAGGTTTAGAAGCTTCGTCGGAACGCCGCCCGGAGCAGGCTCGCTCCCACAAGATTTCGTGTGATCCCTGTGGGAGCGAGCCTGCTCGCGAAGAAGCCACCTCGGTCTATCAGAACCCGACGCTGGCCTGCACAAAGAACGTGCGCGGTGCACCGACGTACATCCCCGAGTTGTTGTCGCTGGAGCGGGTGAAGTACTGCTTGTCGAAAATGTTCTTCACCCCGGCGCCGACTTTCAGGTTCGAAAGCGTCGCACCGAAGTCATAACCGCCGCGCACGTTCCAGGTGACGTAGCCCGGGATGTCGCCGTACTGGCCGTCCGCGGTGCCTTCGGTGATGTAGTTGTTGGTGAAGCTGCCGTTGGCGTTCACGGCAACGCCCGGCGAACGCTGCTTGGACTGAGCAAAGGCATCGAGGTTGTAGGTCCAGCGGTTGATGTCGTAACGCAAACCGGCAGTCGCCACCTGACGCGAATAAAACGGCAGGTCACGGCCCTTGAAGCCCGGGATCTCGCCTTCATAAACGGCGCGCGTGTAGGTGAAACCAGCGTTGGCGGTCAGGCCGTCGAGCCGTGGGTCCAGCGCCGCCATGTCGTAGTGCACCGAGGCTTCGAGGCCCTGGTGCATGGTCGCGCCAAGGTTGGTCCAGCCCGCATCGTTGCTGATGTATTGCAGCTCTTTATCGAAGTCGATGTAGAACAGCGTCACTTCACCGCCCCACACATCATTGTTGTAGCGCGTGCCGACCTCGTAGGTCTTGGCCTTTTCCGGTTCCAGGCCATTGGCCGGTTCGTCACCCGCGCCACCCTGGCCGAGCTGGAAATACTGCAGGCTGCCGAACGAGGTTTCGTAGTTGGCGAACAGTTTCCACTCCTCCGACACGTGATACATCACGCTCAGGGCCGGCAGCGGCTCGTTGCTTTCGATGCTGCGGTTCTTTTCCAGCACCGGTTTGCCGGCGGTGTCGAGCACCGGGCGGTCGTGCCAATCGGTGCTGATGTGTTCAAAGCGGATGCCGGGGGTGATGGTCCAGTTGCCGACGTCGATTTTGTTATCGACGTACACCGAGTTGGCTTCAGTGCCACCGGTGCGGTCCTGATAGACATGGCCGTCGGAGCTCTTGGTCGCGACCGGCTCGTTGTTGACCAGCGCTAGGCGGCTCGCCTCTTCGTGCATGCCTTCCTTGAGGTAGCGATAACCGACACTGACTTCCTGGGTGGTCGGGCCGACATCAAACACACGGGACACACGCGGTTCAATCCCGAAGGTGTAGTAAGTACGCGGGAACGAGCCGAGGGTTTTCTGATCGCGAGCGGCGATGTTGCTGCCACGGAAGCTGTCGGAATAGTAGGTCAGCACTTCGGCCTGGGTGCGGTCGTCGATCTGCCGTGCCCACTTGAACGAGACGTCCTTGCGGCGGCCGCTGAAGTTGTCGTTGTTGCGGTCGGACTGGAACGGATCGGCGTCGTACTGCGCCTGGGTCAGGCCCCCGGGCATGTCGGCGCTGGCGTCGTAGTAGTGAAAGTTGAGGCTGAAATCGTCCACATCGGTGGGTGCCCAGTGGGTCTTGAGGATCACGTCGTCGATGTCGTTGCCGTTGTTGCGTTCACGGTAACCGTTGCCGTTCACGCCGGAATACAACAACGCCATGCCGATGCCGTTGTCCGCGGTGCCGCCGAGAAACGCCGTGTCGATGTGCTTCCAGCCACCGTGCTGGGAGGTTTCCAGGGTCGAGCCGATTTCACCCGTGGCTTTTTCCGGAATCGCGCGAGTGACGAAGTTGATCACGCCACCGACGTTCTGCGGCCCGTAACGCACGGAGCCGGCGCCACGAACCACGTCGATGCTGTCTAGGTTGCCGGAGGAAATCGGTGCCATGGACAATTGCGGTTGGCCGTACGGGGCGAACGCTGCCGGCACGCCGTCAATCAGCACAGTGGAGCGTGGCGACAGGCGCGAAGTCAGGCCGCGCACGCCGACGTTCAGGGAGATGTCGCTGCCGCCGGTGCCGTTGGCGTCCTGCACTTGCACACCGGGCACGCGCTTCAGCACGTCGCCGACGTTCATTGCGCCCTGCTCGACCATCGCCTCACGGCGAATCACCGTACGCGCGCCGGGGTGGTTCTGCACCACGGCGGCATCGGCGTCACCGAGCCAGTTACCAACCACTTTGATGTCGGTCACGCCCAGCTCCAGCGGGCCGTTGGCAGCAGACGCCGGTGCAGGCATCAACGTGACCGAACCTTCATCGATCTGGTATTGCAGACCGCTGCCTTGCAGCAATTGGCGCAGCGCGTCTTCTGGCGAAAGGTTGCCGTCCACCGCCGGGGCCTGTTTGCCGGCGACCAGCTCAGGGCTGAAGAACACCTGCAGCGAGGTTTGCTGGCCCAGTTCACTCAGGGCCTGACCCAGGGGTTGCGCCGAAATATGAATCGCGTCGGCGGCAAAAGCCTGGGGCAGCGCCGCGGTGACAGCCAGGGCGAGAGCGAGGCGCAACCAAGGTGATTTGTTGTTTTTAGCGGTGGATTTTTTCACGTCGAACGTAGTCCTGTGGATCGCAAGAGTGTGCGCTTGTTAATGCAAACCAGTTGCAGTTGGACAGGAAGACGATCAAGTCGAAAAAAACCTGAATTTATTTTGAAATTATTTCCTGACTGCCGTCATCGAGGGTGCGTACGGCCACCGGCAGAATGCTCGGCAAGGCCTTGAGCAGCGCGTCGGTGTTGTCGGATTTGAACACGCTGGTCAGGCGCAAATTGCCCACTTTGTCGTTGTCGACGGTGAGCGGTTTCGCCCGATAGCGCGAGACTTCCTCGGCGACGTCGCTGAGTCTGGCGTTGTTGAACACCAGTTTGCCGCTGCGCCAGACGGTCAGCTCGGCAGGGTTGACCGCGTAAGCAGCGGCCACTTTGCCTTGGCCATCGATGTGCGTACCGAGGCCGGCGGTGAGGCTGATGAAATCGCTGTCCGCTGCCGTGTGGCCCTGAACCTTAACGGTGCCCTGCACCACCACGACCCGGGTTTGGGCGGCGTCGCGGCGCACATCAAAACGGGTGCCGGTGACCGTGACCTTGCCGCTGCCCGCCTCGACCACAAAGGGCCGACGGGTATCGTGCTCGACGCTGAACATCGCTTCGCCCTGCGTCAGCTCGATGCTGCGGCGGTCGTTTTCATAACGCACCTGAACGCGGCTGCGGCTGTTCAGGTCGATCACCGAACCGTCCGGCAACGCCACATGACGTCGCTCACCCAAGGTCGTAGAAAATTCGGCGGTGTAGATTGCCGAGTGATTCAAACCGCTGAACAACCCCAAACCGAGCGCGACGGCCAACACACTGGCGGCCACTGCATAACGCACCAGCGGGCGGCGCTTGCTGCGTACTGGCGGGGTTTCACACAAGGCTTGCAGACGCGCCGCCGGCAGCAAATCCGCCGCCGACCACAAGCCCTGGAGCAACTGGAATTCATCACGATGCTGAGGGTGTTCGTCCAGCCAGGCTTCGAAGTGCCGATACTCTTCGACATTCACCGCAGGTTCCTGCAAACGCACAAACCACCGCGCCGCCTCGTCGCGAACCGTTGTTTGCCCGCACGCACAATCACGAGTATCCATCATGGAAATTCCTGTTTGGCTGGGGATGAGAAGGCACCGCAGATCATGGCTGCAATCCGTCAAGGCGGTCGCGCAGATGCCGCAGCGTGCGGATCATATACTTTTCCACCATGTTCTTGGACAGTCCCAGGCGTTCGGCGATTTCGGCCTGGGTCAGGCCTTCGATCTTCTGCCAGACAAACACTTTGCGGCAGTTGACCGGCAACTCGGTGAGCGCCCGTTCGATGGAGTCAGCCAACTGGATCGCACGCATAAAATGCTCCGGGTCGCCGGACGACGACACACTGTGATCAACCGCCTCCGACTCCATGGCGCCCCGCCGATCCTCCCGCCGATAACCATCCACCGCAATGTTGCGCGCGGTCTGGTGCAAATACGCCCGTGGTTGCTCCACCGTCGCCGAATCGGACTCAAGCACCCTCACGAAGGTGTCGTGGGCCAGGTCCTCGGCCTGCTGACGATTTCTCAGGCGACGGGTCCAGGTCCCGACCAACTCTTCGTAATGCTCGAAAAAGCCGTGTCTGCGGGGCAGCTTGGGGGTCATTGCGGTGTGCTGTGAAGACGGGGCGTGAATAGTAATGCTTCCTATTAACCGGAAGCAATGGATTCCAGATCGGCGCCACTGTCGTCCTTCAGAAGAAATGACGAATCCTGCAAATAGATGATTCACCGGGTCTGGCATTGAGGGCTCCGGGGCCACAAAGGGGGACTCATGAGGCCATGACCGGTCTCGAACGAGACGGTCGAAGGCCCGCGATAACCATCGCGGGCCGTGTTACCGGGTTAACGTGAAGCTACGTCCAGTTGGCCGCCAGCACAGGCTGCAATACCTGTTGTGCGGCAGCACCGAAAGTCATGGTTGCAGGTGCCGCCGGCGCGAACGACGCCATGGCCTGGACCAGGTGCTCGACATCACTGACCAACAACCGATGGCGATCTCCAGTCATGATGTCGCGTGGACGTTCTGGGGTATCGGCATACCAGTTATGCAGCGTGACCTCCTGCTTGCTGCCAATGACCGAGATCTGCAGGTCCCGCCCTTCGTGCTGGAACCACAGACGATCGGGGCTGATGTCCTTACCGAACACCAACTGCCCCATCCCCCCGCTGAACTCAAGGTCGTTGACCCCGTGCCCGACTTCCACCGTCGGCATGTTGCCGCTCACCAGGACCTTGTTATTGCCATCCCCCAGTTTCACCGCCGTGAAGGACCCGGTGTTGGTAATGGTGTTGTTGCCATCGCCGACCGTGAGTTTGCTGACGTCGCCTGCAATCACGTTGTTGCCATTACCCAGCGTGATCTCAGCCCGACCGCCCGTCACATTCACCTTATTGTCACCGTTGCCGGCAACCACCTTGGCACTGGACGCCTCCACGTTGATGGTCTTGCTCTCGTCCCCCACGGTGACATTGGCGAAGAATCCTTTGACCGTCATGACGTTGGGGTCGGTGGCGACCGGCAGAGGGTCCGCTGTCGAAGGTGTTGAACCGCCACGGATTCTGTCCCGGATTGACGCAAACGTGGTGTCCGCCGTTTGCCCGGCGCCCCAGATGTCATCGATCTTCAGGCGCGGATCTTGCAAACTCACGAGGTCTGGAACGGTGACTGGTCGACGCGTCGGGATATCAAGGTCGCGATGAGCGATATCGATCGTCGGGATATCCGGAATGACTATCGGCCGTGGTCTCGGAATATCAACCGGCTCACGCCCGCCCACATCCCGCCCGACCGGACCGATGTCCGGCAGCTTCGACGGCACCAGCGAACCGACACCGCGCTCGGCGAGAATCTGCTCGATGGTTTTGCGTTCCGGGACGGGGACCGTGGTCGCTCCGCGATTCGCATCACGTTCGGCAAGGATCTGCTCGATGGTTTTATGCTCCGGCACTGTCGGGTTCAGGTTGACACCGCGCTCTGCCAGGATCTGCTCAATCGTCTTGGTTTCCGGAAGCTTGAAATCCGGAATCGTGACCGAAGGTCGCAGCACCGGATCAATGGTCGGGACGCTGATGGTCGGGTGCAGGTCAATGGGAGGCAGCGGCGCGACTACCGAAGGTTTGTCGACGCCAGGGCGCTCGACAATCGGCGTCAGCGTTCCTGGTACGGTGACCGTCGGCTGCTCGATCACCGGTGGCACTGGTCCGACCGTTGGCACCACAGCCGGTGCAGGGTCGGCAAAGAGGAAATCCGTCGCACTGATCTGCGCCACATCCAGCGCATCCAGATACAGCAGGTTGGTATTCGAATCGCTGCCCTGGGCACCGATGCGCGTCACATACACCCCGTGAATCTGCGTCAGGCCATTGAAGGTCGCGCGGTTCTTGTGCTCGATGATCAACTGACTGAAATCGGTGACGCCGGTCTGGCGCAAGTCGATCTTGTCGATGCCGTGACGGAACCCGCGCAAGGCGTTGTTGTAATCCTTGACGCCAGACTGGGCCGCCACCACGAACACATCCGAAGTCGCGCTGTCATGGCTGTAGATCGTACCGTTGAGCGAAGCCAACGGTTTGCCCTGGGCATCGCTGCTGTACATCACGCCTTTGCTGCCACCGTTAAGCACCACGGTGCCCAGCCCCTCTTGCGGCTTGACCGCCGAAGCGTCGCTGTTGACGTAAGCTGTCGGCGCGACAAAGGTGTCCTGGAACTTGAAGTTCGCTGCACTGAGGCCGGCAAGCGCCTGGTTCTTCAGGATGAGGCTCTGGCCCTTGCCCAGGTCCACCTTGACGTCCGCGCCCTGCTGCGTCAGCACCAGATCCGCGGACGTCTTCCCTGCAAAGCCCACCAGATCGACGATTTCACCGCGAGCGGCCTCGAAGTTGCCGAGGGTATCGCTGCCCGCCTCACGGCGATGGACCACAAAGAAGTCCTTGCCCGCACCGCCCGTCAGCGTGTTGTTGCCACGCCCGCCGTCGAGCAAGGCATCGGAATTGCCGGCCACCAGTGTGTCGTTGCCATCGCCAGTGACGATGTTCTGAATGCCCGACGGATTTTTCACCGTCAACGCCGCGCCGCCGATGCTGGCGACACCGGTCAGCAAGTTGACCGAGGTATCCCCCGAAACAGCCGCCGCATTGAGGGTATTGCGCCCGCCCGCCAGACCATTGACCGCGTCATCCAGCACCGCGCGATCAGCCTGCCCGACCACCGACTTGAGGTATTCATCGGTGTAGAAATAGGTGTCGTCCGCCGTGGTTTTGCGGCCGTACAAACGCAGCGACCAGGCGTTGAGCGTCACCGGCAGACCGGATGCCGAATCGGTTACTTGCAGCGTCCAGTTACCCGCCGAACGCTCACCGAAGTCATGGGTCGACATGAAGGTGTACTTGAACGACCCGGACTGCGTGCTGCCGACGTCGGAGGCACTGGCGCCCGGCATGCCATCCGGGACTTTGCCCTGACGATTGAGCAACACGCTTTGGGTTCCATCGGGGGAGATCAGCTTGAGCGTCAGATCGCCCAGACGCCCGACCTGGGCATCAAAGTCGATTTCGACGTGCTCGACATTCAAACCGGCCTGCATCGCGATGGACGATGTCAGCGTCGCGCCCGCGGCCAACGGCTTGCCGAGCGCACCGCTGGAGGCACTGTAGACGAACTCGTTGGCGCTGGTGCTCTGGGTCATCCAGGCTTCGGACAAGCGCACGGCGGCCCGTGCATCGACTTCACCAAAACCGTAGTCGTTGCTGGTGTGCATGCCGCCACCGTTCCAGCCGTGGGCAGCGTTATCGCTCCATTGGGTGGACGGGTCGTTGATCTTGCGCGCCGACAACGCGAGGATCTGCTGCACATCGCGATAACCCAGGTTCGGGTTGGCTTCGAGCATCAACGCAACAATGCCGGAGACAATCGGCGCGGCAAAACTGGTGCCTTGCATGCTGGAGTAATCGTTGCCGAACGTGGAGCCGCGTTCGGTTTCCAGCATGTGGCTGGTGGACACGACATTGCTGCCCGGTGCCGACACCAGAAGGCTCGCACCCGGGTTGGAAAATGGCGAGGAGCCAATCTGCAAGGTCGACAGATCGCCCTGTGCGTTGATCGCCCCCACTTCTACCGAGAAGCGATTGTTGTTGGTCAGCGAACCCTGGGCATTGCCACCGGTAGCACGGCTGTTGCCGCCCGCTGCAACGATGATCGTACCCAGGCCGCCACGACCGTTACTCGCCGCGTACTGCGCATTCATGCTCAGCGCAGTGGCGGTGGTGAAGTGGCCGTCCTGATAACTGCTGAGGGCGAAGTCATTGCTGAAGCCCCAGCTGTTGTTGGCAATGTCGAAGCTGACCATGTGCCCCAGACCCGCCAGGTCGTCGCCCTTGCCGGCCAGGTAATAACCACCGAGTTTCGCGTCGTAGGCCACGCCCACGCCGCCGACGCCGTTCTTCGCCCCGACCATCACGCCCGCCACCATCGTGGCGTGGTTGGACACCAGCCCCGGCAAGGTGCCGTTGGTCTTTTGCGTTTGCAGCCAGGCCTGATCGATATTCGGTGCCAGGTCAGGGTGCGCGACATCAAAGATTTCCGGCGCGGTGGCGAACTGGCCACCCGGCTCGAATTGACCGATGCGCACGCCTTTGCCGGTGTAGTCCTTCCAGACCGGCAGCACATGGGTGTCGCTCAAGTACCATTGCTGAGCCGCCAAAGGATCAAGCGGCACCTCTGGCGTCAGCAGGGTCACACCGGCACGCATCGGCGCCGTCTGGCCGCTGCCGAGGTCCACCACCGACGCCGACAGATTACCCGCCGCATCGGCCACACCGTACTTGAAGCTGATCAGACCGGTGTAACGCGCGTCCGGGGTGAACAACACATCGCCCTGGGCGGTGAGGCTGACCGTGCCGCCGACCGCGTCACCGACGTTGGCAATATGCAGCGCGCCCTGACTGTTAAGGCGCTGATCGTTGGCCAACAGGCTTTCAGCACTGATCAGATGCGCCTGCGTGCGATCGAACGCCTTGCCGGCCTTGTCGAGCGTGAGCACATCCGCCACTGGCATCGCGTTGGGGGTCAGCAGGTCAACGGCGGAAATGTCCGAGAAGTTGAGCTTCTGGATGTTGCTCAGCGTCACCGTGCCGTCACGCCCGGCGACCTTGTCGGCCACTTCATAACCGGTCGCGGTGCGGGTGATACGGTAGTCGCCATGGGTACCGTGCAGCGTGACCAGGTTGATCCCGCCATCACCGTCGATGGTCGCGTTACCGTGACCGACTTCGATGATGTCGTTGCCGACGCCGCCGTAAATTTTATCGGCGCCGCCACCGGCATGGATGATGCTGCCGGCTTCGGAGGCGTAAATGGTGTCGCCCTGAGGGCCGGCATAAATCACCGCCTTGCCGCTGCCGCCAATGATCGTGTTATGCCCGGTGCCGCCGACCAATACGTCGTTGCCTGCCCCACCCACCAGCGTCGAATTGCCCGAACCACCCTTGATGAAGGCGCTGCCGGTGCCGCCGCTCATGATCGTATCATTGCCGCCACCACCCTCGGCGATGGTCAGACCGGCGCGGGCCATGTTCAGCAACACGCCTTTGTCACCGACGATAATCGCCGTGTCGTGACCGCCATTGCCATGGATGTTGGTCGGGTTGTCCGAGGCGCTGATGACAAACACGTCATCGCCCACGCCGCCGTTGTAGGTGTTGCTGCCCGCCCCGCCCACCAGCCAACCGCCGGCTGGTGCCGCGATCAACGTGTCGTCGCCGCTGCCGCCATACAGGTTGTTCACGCCCAGTTGCGCCGCATCCAGGGTTTCACCGGTGGTGCTCTGGCTGGCATAAGCGCTGGTGGTGCGACTGTTGCTGCCGCTGGTGGTCGAGGTCACCCGCGTACCGGTGCCTTGGCTGGTCACGACATTGCTGACCGGATCCCCCAGAAAATCCACCGCCAACGCTTCCTGGCTTTTGCCATTCATCGTGAACGAACCGGTGGCGAGCACCTTGTTACCGTCGCGCATCTCAGCTTGAGGAGATGCCACTGCACGGACGTTGATCTGGGTGATTCCCAGTTCGGCCAGCGTCTTGAGTTCACCGCCATCGACTTTGGCGTCATGCGTGCCGTCAACCCAGACGCGCAACTTGCTCCAGATCGGATCGCGCTGATCGATCACGCCATCCTTGTTCGCGTCTTCACTGGCCAATGCCGCGAAACCGTCCTTGAACTTCGCCTCGCCCGCGGCGCCGTTGACGCCGACCTTGCCGCCGTAATACTCGGAGAACATCTGACTAACGTCTTTGACCTGGCCACTGCCATCGTCAATCACCAGCATGCCCGTGGTGCGATCCGCCCAGCCGCTGCGCTTGAGCGTGCCACTGTGGTCGGTATCAAACAGCACACCGTCGCGAATATCGGTCATGTGCACGCCATTGCCGGTCAGGTCCAGCAGCAGCGGGTCGACGTAGGTGTTGAACGTCGACATTGCCGACAAACCGTTCAGGGTGACCGCACTGCGCAGGCTGAAATCCGGCTTGGTCGCGCTCGGGGTCGGGTAGAACTGCGACAGGTAAGTGTTGGGGCGAGCGTTGGGGTCCAGCTGCATCTCACCTGGGCGGACACCGCCAGAGGCAAGACTGGCCATCTGGGTGGAGGTGAAATCGGTTTTATTGAGCATGCCGCCGACAGCGAAGATGTTGTGCGTCGCCGAGTTCTGAATGAAGCCGTTGGCGACGTCTTGCTGGGCTTTGCTTTCGCCCTGGATGTGTTGTTGGGGCTGGGGGGATGGGTTGATGTCGATGTTGATTAGGTTGGATGTCTGAGTGGCCGTAGTAATGTCACCCACGCCAAGCCACAAGCATTGTTGGCCATCTTTTGCTTCATAGTATTCACCGTGCCGTGTTAAATCGTCACGGATGATTTGACCGCCATAAGTATGCAATAAATCATTGACATGACTGACATTATCAGCTGGAAACAAAGCACCTTCGAATCCTTTGTCGTTATACCCGATAGATTTCAAAGACGCGTATACAAAGTCCACACAGCTATTGGTAAGTAGTCGGTAGCGAGTATTATCAAACCCGCCTGACGCTGGATCCTGGGAGAAATTTTTTAGTTTTTCGTATTGCTCCTTAGTCAATACAACACTAACTTCATATACAGTCTCCTTGTAGCCGGCGTTGTCATGACTTCCTACTTGCCCTGGCCCCCGCATTTCGTTAAACTTTGATTCAAATCCATAACTGACACTGCCCTCCCCGTCACTCAAGGCATACCACATATGCCCTCCGGACGAAGAGTGGCTATCACCAGCCTTGTGATCACCCTTATCTTGCTGATATACGTATTCCGCGCCCGCCTTTGCAACCTTATAAGTCACACTGTATTTCTTTTCCAACTTTCAGCTCCTTCGAAAACTTACAAAAAACGCTTCAATGCTTTGGACTGTAATAAGAAAACTCTACAAAACTTTCTATCTCTTGGAACGCCTCCACCTCCTCGAACGTGCTGACTTCTACCGAGTAACTTCCAGGCAGCAACTCCAAAGTCCTGATCAACCGCACCGCCGTATTCAAACGCCGCCCTTCATAATCAAAACCCTGCCCCCATTGAACCTTGGTGGTTACTAACTTCTCATCAAAAAAGATAGTTCCGTTCTTCACAACTCGAAGATGTATTGGAATAGCGACACCATCATTATTAGGATCACCCCACACATCAATCTGCTTCAGTATCTCCTCAAGCCCTTGCCTCTTGACAAACAACAAGGCAAATCTATAGTCACCGGTTTTTCTGACCACGAACTGCGCACTGGCGGACTGGTTAGCTCGGGAGACGTCCAATGGTTTAACGATTGTTATAGGTACCGTACAGGCTGCTAACAAAACAAACATGCCACCTACAACCCAATTGCGCAGAACACTTATCACACCATGCATAACCAAATCCTTTTCTCGCACACTAAAGGGGACCACACAAAAGGGGGCAGATTTATTCTCTAGAACCAGCACCATTCTGAAAAATAAATCTGTCCCGAATGGCACTTACTTAACATGTTTTGCGTGCCCATTTTTCCTGACATCTGCCCTTGCTGACCGACGCGGTTTGGTCAGTAAGGGGTAGGCTTGAGGTCTTCGTTTTATGGCTCGCGGCTCGATACGACCAGGCCGATTCCCGACGCGCCTCTGAGCAATCAACATCAATAAATTCGACAGGCCATCCTCGTCTTCGGGGCTGCCATATTGTCGCAAAGCCAGCCATAGCTGAAGGCTGTGTTTGAAGCTCAGTTCGCGAGGCAAGCAATCCGCTAACAGAGCCGATTGCGCCATGAGCATTCGGATCAGATTGTGTGCCAACAGATAGACCCATAACTCCTTGACTGCCATGCCTGGGGTTTTGCAGCTTAACTTTCCAAGTCCTAGCGTAGCTTTGAGATTGCGCAGATCCAACTCGACATGCCATCGACCCTTGTACAGCGATTTGAGAGCTGTTTTGGGTGTCTGCTTCGGGCAATGCAACGTGGTGACCAAAGTCTTTCCACCCGCCTTCAGCTCTCGCACTGTCAGTCTTTCAGGCGCCTGTTCGTAATGCGTTTGACTCATCCACGGCGGTCTTCTTGCAGGCTTTTTCAATTCGATCAGGTGATCTTCCGAACCCAGACTTTGCCCTAGGCGAAAGTCCGTGCTGCGCCGTCGAGCACCGTATTGTTCGAACACGCCATCGACACCTCTTCGTTGCAACTCACACAGCAAGAAGTAGGTAGCGTAGTAAGCGTCGCCCAATAAAATGTCGCCTGTTTTCAGCGTGTCGAGCATTGATCTGAGCAGCGTTTGCTCATCGCCGCCTTTGCCTCGGAAGCGCCCAAGGGCGGCATCCAAGACGGCGCCGCTGGAAAGGCAAACGATGCCAACCACGCGACACAGGGGAAAACCAAGACCGACTTTCTGGCCGCGTGACTGCGGATAGGCACCCTGATTGGCCGCAGTGTCGGGCATGCTGACCGTCGTGCCGTCCACCAACCGTACAGGCCGTCCCATCCAGCGCCACGACGAGGGTGCGTTATCACTTATCGAAGCACCGGTGTGCCTGACCAGCGTAGAAACCATTTCCACAGGTAGGCGTTTTCTGGCTTTGCAGTAGGCGCCCGTGCGAGTGCTACTGGGCTTCATGCCGCCACATGACCGTTTAATCGACAAGTCGTTGACGGCGTTCTGGCAGGAACGGTCGGCACTCATTGCTTGAGCCAGAAACATGGACAGCGTTTCAGTCGGCGGAAACAGACGCTCCCGATATTCCGGCAGTGCAGACTCGACGCGCTGTAAGAGCTCGGGAGACGTGAGGAGATTGAAAAACGCATAGGCATCACAGTCCGAAGCGTGTCGATGAAAACGTTGCTGTTGATGCTGGAGAATTTCACGTCTACGATTCATTTGGGGCTGTGTCCTTGGTTCGTCGGGGTGTGTTCGCAACTATCACCGTAGACCAAGACCAGCCCTTCTTCATTTTTTGCTTTCAGCTCAAGTGGTTAGCAGCTAAGTAAGTGCCATTCAAATCTGTCCCCTTTTCTTTGCTCAAGCAATCTCCTTATTCGACCACTATCTTACCGAGGACATTAAGAGCGAAGCTATCCACCGCCTCAACATCCGTAAGTTCCTTTGGATACTGATAAAAAACCCACAATCCCGACCTGTACAATCGATTTGCCCGAACCGTATTCACATAGTCCGAAACATATACCGAAACACCATCTTTTCCAGTAAATTTTCTTTCTTTAAAACCGCCAAATTCATAAGTCTCAATCCCGTCCTCCACCAAAACTGGTCTTTTCCCCCTCAAATGCCTATCTGCATCGAAATTATCACTGGAAACATGTTCCATATAAAAATAAACAGGAAATTTATTTCCATCCCCACCATCACGGACAACCTTCAGATATGGATAATCGATAGAAAATTGAACACTGCTTCTGCCTTTATAAATTACAAACCGGCACTCTTCAGGAGTGAGATCAAACCGAAATTTCACTCCTGATCGTTTGTCACCTGAGAATTCACAACCTGAAAAATCATCGCCATCCAACAACGAATAAATCTTCATATATGGATTATCCCTCGGCTTCGGAATCAAGAAAAACAGGAATAATAAAAAAGCCATTCCAGCGCCTAGCCAATACAAAAATCTCCTCATCGGGCTGCTCATAACTCATCCTTCACTAAATTCATAATAAAAAAATAAATGCGGGCAGATTTATTTTCTAAACCGACCCTAAAGAGACCACTAAAGGGGACAGATTTATTTTCTGGAGCTAAATCTGGCCCTGAAAATAAATCTGTCCTCTTTCCCATTCATCCATGAACCCTTAGTTAACTATTACCTGCTTAAGAAAGCTCATAACAAACCTATCCATCGACCTTATGCCTTCATACTTACGCGCATACTGATAAGACACCCGTAAATCTTTAAACAAACGCTTTGCCAGCCAGAAACGCTTATGATGTGTAGCGAATACAGTTTCGCCTTCACCTCCGTCAAAAGTTCGAGTAGTAAGCCCCCCATAGTCGTAAAACTTGACACCTTCAATTATTTTCGAAGGTATCTCGCCTTCTAAAAATGCACCTTCTTGAAAAGAAGAACGTAAAATAGGAAACATTCGAATCGTGACAACCGAGTTATCCACCCGCGGCTTTACCACTTTCATGCTGGGATACTCAATGGAAATGGTAAAAACATCACCACCATAATCAATCAACCGACAATCTTCAGGAGTCATATAAAATCGAAATACTCTTCCTAACTTTTCGCTATCTGAAAACCCACAACCGGAAAAATCATCGCCATTCGATGCCGAATAGATTTCCATATATGGATTGTCTTTAGGCTCCGGTATCAAGCAATACAAAAACAGCACGCTAGCTGCTCCAACCCCCAACCAAAACAGCAATCGCTTTACATAACCATTCATTATTGACCCTTAACAAATTTAACTTCAAAGAAACTTCAAAGGGGACAGATTTATTTTTCTGGAGTTGATCCAGACTTAAAATACATCTATCCCTTTTAGCTTCTCCCTTTTTTGCGTATCGGAGATCCCCCAATTACCGTTCCCTCAAACTCTCATCCATATGCTGTTGCAACGGACTCAAAAAGTACTCGATCACCCGTCGCTGATCGGTCTTCACTTCCGCCGTCACCGACATCCCCGGCGACAGCGCAACGCGTTGGCCGTTGATCATCAAATGGTCAGTTTTCAGACGAATGCGGCTGCTGTAGATCGGCCCGCGTTTTTCATCTTCGATGGCGTCGTTCGAGACGCTGAGCACTTCGCCGGCGACGGTGCCGTATTTGGTGAAGGTGAAGGTTTCCACTTTGACCGTGACCGGTTGGCCGGCTCGGACGAAACCGACGTCCTTGTTTTCCAGCATTGCTTCCACTTCGACCGGCTGATCAAGCGGGACGATGACCATCAACGGCTGGGCCGGTGTGACCACGCCGCCGACGGTGTGGATGGCCAATTGCTGGACGGTGCCGTCCACCGGGGCTTTGAGGCTGGTCAGGGTTTCCTGGTAGCGGGCCTTGGCCAGTTCCTGAACCAGGCTCGCGGCTTTTTGGTTGGCCTCTTGTTGCAGGTCGAGCATGGCACGGCGATTCTGCGCGACGACCCCCTCGCGCCGACGCCTCGCCTCGCCCTGGGCAGCGGTGGATTGCAACACGCTGGCTTGCTGCACACTCAACTGACGTTGCAGGTCCAGTCGGGCCTGTTCCTTTTCCAGGTATTCATGACGCGCCACGTACTGTTGCGCCAATAGCCGCTGGTAGTCCTCGGCCAGTTGCGTGGCGATCGGCACGGTTTGTCGCAGACTGGCCACCTGGGCCTGGGCAGACTGGATTTCGGCGCTGCGCTGAAGGATTTCCGCGTCTACCAACTCCAGATTGCTGCGGTACTCCTGATACTGACCTTGCAACCAGCGTTGAGCGCTGAGCACCTGCTCCGGGTTGGCGTTGGCAATAGCTCCGATCAGCGATGCCGGTGGTTTTTGCTGATTGATCGCGTCGAGCATTGCTGCACTACGGGCGCTGTCGATGCGTGCAGCCAGCAGGTCACTCTGAATCCGTCTGACGTCGGCGTCCGCTGCCGTCGGGTCGAGCTCGACCAGCAACTCGCCGACTTTCACCGCTTGACCGTCACTGACATGGATCGCTCTGACCACCGCCGTTTCGCTGGATTGAATCAGCTTGGTTTTGCCATTCGGAACGATCTTGCCCGGCGCGACCGCCACCACTTCGATCTTGCCGATGCAAGCCCACAGCAGCGCCAACACGGCGAACCCCATGATGCTCCAGACAAAAATTCTCGGTGCCGGATGCACGGGGGTGTCCTGCAACTCCAGCGCGGCGGGAAGAAACTGCGCTTCATGTGGCAGGCGCTGCACGCTGTCCATCTGTTTGCGCTGGCGCCAGGAGTCTCGCCAGGCGTGGCGGTAGCGCTGCAATAACGAAGGCGTTGCGCTCATGGGA
Source organism: Pseudomonas sp. PMCC200344 (assembly GCF_030053095.1). Taxonomy (NCBI): domain Bacteria; kingdom Pseudomonadati; phylum Pseudomonadota; class Gammaproteobacteria; order Pseudomonadales; family Pseudomonadaceae; genus Pseudomonas; species Pseudomonas sp. PMCC200344. The sequence continues at coordinate 4,411,218 of NZ_CP125618.1, forward strand.
AATCGGTCCTTGAATCCGGAATACAGTGAGTGCCGCCACGCCCGATATCAGGCGCGGTCAACAAACCAATGACGAGTGAGTGAAGGGCTGCTCAGCCCTGTTGCATACGGTGCAGACGCGAATAGTGGCCGGCCTGGTGCGCCAGCAATTCGGCATGGCTGCCCTGCTCGACGATTTGCCCGCGATCGACCACCAGAATGCGATTGGCATCGCGAACCGCCGACAATCGGTGGGCGATGATGATCACCGTGCGGCCGGCGCAGATGCTTTGCATGTTCTGCTGGATAATCCGCTCGGACTCGTAGTCCAGGGCGCTGGTGGCCTCATCGAAGATGAGAATCCGCGGGTTGCCGATCAAGGCGCGAGCGATGGCGACCCGTTGCCGCTGACCGCCGGAGAGCGAGGTGCCGTGCTCGCCGACCATGGTGTCGTAGCCCTCGGGCAGCTCCAGAATGAATTCATGAGCGCCAGCCATGGTGGCGGCATGCATCACCGCTTCGAGCGGTGCGCCCGGATCGCTCAGGGCGATGTTTTCGCGGATGCTGCGGTTGAACAGCATGTTGTCCTGCAACACCACGCCGATCTGCCGGCGCAGGGAGGAAACGTCGGCCAGTGCCAGGTCCATGCCATCGACCAGCACCCGTCCGCGCTCGGGCACGTACAGGCGCTGAAGCAGTCGCGTCAGAGTGCTTTTGCCGGAGCCGGAACGCCCCACGACACCAATGACCTCACCGGCCGCGATCTGCAGACTGACCCCGCGCAAGACTTCCGAGCCGTCGGCACGATAACGGAAATGCACCTGGTCGAACTCGATCTGCCCCCTCAGTGGCGGCAACGCACTACGAGTGGCCTGGGACAGCTCGGTGCGGGTGTTGAGAATGTCGCCCAGACGCTGCACCGAAACCCCGGTTTGCTGGAAGCTGGTCCACAACTGCGCCAGGCGCATGATCGGGCCGCTGACGCGACCGGCGAGCATGTTGAAGGCAATCAGCTCGCCCACCGACAGCTGACCGTCAATCACCAATCGAGCCCCCAGCCAGAGGGTCGCTACCGTGACCAGTTTGCCGATCAACGACACACTTTCGTTGGCGATGGTGGACAAGGTCTGGGTCTTGAAACCGGCAGCGACATAAGCCGCCATCTGGTTATCCCACTTACGGATTGCCTGGGGCTCGACAGCCATGGATTTCACCGTGTCGATGCCATTCACGGTCTCTACCAGAAACGCCTGGTTCTCGGCGCCACGGGTGAAACTGTCCTGCAACCGGGCACGCAACAGTGGCGTGATGAGCAACGAGACCAACACGTACAACGGCAACGACAGCAGCACGATCAGAGTCAGCCAACCGCTGTAGTAAAACATCACCAGGACGAACACCACGGAGAACAGTACGTCCAGCAACAAGGTGATGGCGTTGCCGGTCAGGAAGCTGCGAATGTTCTCCAGTTCGCGCACTCGGGCGACCGAATCACCGACCCGCCGCGCCTGAAAGTACGCCAGTGGCAGGTTGATCAGATGTCGGAACAATCGCGACCCCAGCTCCACGTCGATACGGCTCGCGGTATGGGAAAACACATAGCTGCGCAGACCGCTTAAAGCGGACTCGAACACCATGATGCCCAACAACCCTGCTGCAATGACATCGAGGGTGGTCAGCCCGTGATGCACCAGCACTTTGTCCATGACCACCTGGAAAAACAATGGCGTGACCAACGCAAACAGCTGCAAGGCGAAGGACACCAGCAGCACTTCGCCCAGCAACTTGCGGTATTTGACGATGGCAGGAATGAACCAGGTGAAGTCGAACCGCGAGGTTTCACCCGGCAACCCGGCCTCGGACCGCACCAGCAGCAGTTCACCGGTCCAGCGTGCCGCCAGGGCTTCGAAGGTGATGACTTCAGGACGCTCCGATCGCGGGTCCTGAATCAGCGCCTTCCCTTGGTCCAGCTTGGCAATGATGAAAAACGTGCCGTCGACATTCGCCGCAATCGCCGGTAACGGCGTACGGTCCAGACGGGGGATGGTGGTGTTGACCGATTTGGCCTTGAGTCCCAGCTTGCGTGCGGCGAGCAGCAGTTCACGTTGTGTGAACGGCTGATTCGCCGGAGCGAATTCGTGAGCCAGTTGCTCGGCGGATGCCACCACCGAATGAAACCGGGCCAGCATCACCAGACACACGAGACCGGTGTCTGCCGTGGGCGACTCGGCGCCCCTTCCTTGATCACTCATAAGCTTCCATGCGTGCCGCATAGCGGCAATAAATTCACAAATCTTTCAAGAGGTTATATCAAACCCGAAACAATTAGTATCAATACGACATCATCGTCTGAGATTTATTTCACTCAGGCGTATGAATCGATGATCAGAGTGCCTTGCGCTCCTGAGGCGGCAGAAAATCCCGATCCGCGTCGTAGTCCTTTGTCAGGTACATCGCCAAATCGGTCAGGTCTGTTGGACTCAACGTCCCCGCCGCTTGCTTGAGTTTGAGCGTATCGATGATGTAGTCGTAACGAGCGTTGTTGTATTCACGTACAGCGCTATACAGTTGGCGCTGGGCATTGAGCACATCAGCGGTATTACGCGAGCCCAGATCACGACCCACCTGATTGGCCTTGACCGAAGCCTCGCCGGAGCGAATCGTCTGTCGGCGGGCAATCACCTGCTCGATATCGGAATTGACGGCGCGGTAGAAATTGCGGGTGTTCTGCACCACTTCGCGGCGCCGGTCTTCGCGCTCGTCTTCGCTCTGGGCCAAACGTTCGGTCGCTTCGCGCACTTGCGAGCGAGTCATGCCACCGGCGTACAACGGAATGTTCAGCTCCAGGCCGATGCTGCCTTGCGCGACATTTCCTCGATAGCCGTTGCGCCCGAAGTCGGTGGGGTTGCTGTAACCGAAGCTGTCGTTTTCGCCCTTGCGCCAGGACGCCACCGCATCGACGGTCGGTGCATAGCCGGCCTTGCGCTGGCGATTGGTTTGCTCGGCAGCAATCACCGCGTAGCTGCTGGCCTGCAACGCAAGGTTCTGACGTACCGCGCGGCTAACCCATTCGTTGGCATCGTTGGGGACCGGAAGCTCCACGGGCAGTTGATGTTGAATGCCCTCGATTGCCGAATACTGCTGGCGCGTCAAACGAGACAGCGCCTCAAACGCATCATCGACCTTGCGCTCGGCGAGCTTTCGATTGGCGCCGGCATTGTCATAAGCGGCCTGGGCGTCGAGCACATCGGTGATGCTCGATGCCCCATTCTCCAGACGCGCCTGGGCCTGTTGCTGTTGGCGCTTGAGCGCCGCTTCCTCGGCTTTGGAGGCTGCCAATAAATCCAGTGCACGCAAGGTTTCGAAGTAGGCCTGGGCCGTTGTCAGCACCAGCCCCTGTTCTTTGGCACTCAATTCAAGTTCGGCCTGTGCGGTACTGGCATGAGCGGCTTCGAGCTGAAACCAGCGATCAGCACGAAACAGTGGCTGGTTGAGATTGGCCTGAAATACCGTGGTGCTGCGGGTGCGGGTCAGTCCGGGCTCATCACGTTGCAGGCGCACCGACTCCACCGTGCTCCCCGCATTGAGCGTGGGCAGTAACCCGGCCCGGGCTTGCGGAACACTTTCGCGTTGAGCCTGGTAATCATGGCGCGCCGCAGAAAGCTGAGCATCGTGCTCGACCGCCTGACGGTAAACCCCCAACAAATCGGCGCGATCGGGACTTGCATCGGCAATAACCGGGATCGTCACTATCGTAAGAATGAGCAGCGGTGTAAAAAAGCGGGTGGGGTGAGTCATAACAATCCATGTCGCGTTCTGGTAAAACGATTCAGCCATGCTGATCAGGGCGAGCATCCTACGCCGAGCCCAAGGCAGCAACAAGACCGAACTGTAGCCAATAGCCATCATCTCGAAAAAGCCCTGCTCGCACGCCTTGACCTCACGGCAGTGGCGATAACACCCTTATCCGCATCACCCAAAACATCCTTGGCAACCTGTTCTCTCACGCTCGCGACATCCCGGAAAAATACCGCTTCGACGGGGAGACCGAGCAACGCGAATACCTCGTCGACGGTGAACTGAAAACCTGGAACGGCCCCCTCGCCGTGGTCCGCAGCCCGGTCTACATGGCCGGCAAAAATGGGACGAACAAGTGATTCTCGGGATGGAAACAGACCCGGCCCGAGCGGTTCATTTATTTCGAAAGTTCCATATGTTTTTATCAGTAAATCTGAAAATCTACGGTGCTGATCCTTCAATAAAAATGCGTAACACATTGATTTTATTAATAACAAATAATCATCTTTTTTGAAGCCCTATAAGGAGCCAACCCGTTAAGGAACAACACGGACCGTAGCAGCTGGCGAAGCCTGCGTTCGGCTGCACAGCAGTCGTGAAATCAGGCGACGCGGTTTTCAGGAAGACCTCGCGCTCCGGTTTCACGACTGCTGTGCAGCCGAACGCAGGCTTCGCCAGCTGCTACAGATCGTTTTACGGCTTAACCTATCGGCACTACCTGTTTTCCTGCACTGAAACCTGCCCCTGCAATCGTCGTCCGACCACATCCATCAAATCACAGCCATCGCGCAGTGACGTCACCAACACCCGCGCCAGCTCACTGTGGACACCCTCCCCAAACGCAATGCTCTCCAGCAGTTGCGTTGCGGTACGAATGCGGTAGGCCGCGGTTTCATGCAACACGTCCAGTGGTGCTTCGGTGTCGATCAGCAATGATGGGATGTTGCAGTCGATGCCAGTGATAGGCATGTATCGATCCATGATGAAAAACCTCCATTGGGTAAAGGCACACGATTATTCAGCGTTGGCAGTTGGACGACCTTCAGACGATCCCCGGGGCGGCTCCAGGTTGTCCAGCGCTCGATTGACCAGCAATTCGCCCAGCGCGGACAGTTGCTGAATACCCACAATGACATGGCGTCGAGGGCCTTCCAGTTCACGGGCGAGATCGGTGGCCATGACACTGAGGGAGGCGAGGGTTTCAGAGGCGTGACAGAGCAGGGATTCCGTGTCGACATCCGGAACGACGGCGAAGAAATAGTTGGCGGATTTGGGAAGTGTGTGATTGCGCAGGGGCACGCTGACGAGTTGTTCGGTGACTTTGGCGGGACTGGATGAATCGACGGTGTCGTCGGCCGGAAGGCCTGACGGTTCGATTGCGATTGAGGTGATCTTTTTCATGCCGGAGCTCCTTGCAAGGGTAAGAAAGCGCCCGTCTCTTGCCCTCAACCAGGATTGGGTGACGGCTATACACGGCGGACCGGTAGATTTATTACCAGAAAATTCCATTTAATTAATCAAATAAATGAACATCTGTGTAATTAAATGATTCTCGCCAGATTAATATTTTCTGGCTCTTCCTAGTTACTGTAAGAAACTTCTACATCCTAAGTAGGCAGCGTCTTACATGCAATGTCAGAACTCACTCGCAGCAATAGAAAATATTCCACAGCTGTTTAACCCGCGTGAAAAATTATCTTTTTTGTCCAAGGACTAGGCGTGTAGGATGCTGCACTCCAAGCGAATCACCTTCCTACGTGTGATCTATTGCTACGACAAGCAAATGGTAAATATTTAATGCACAAGAAAGACAGAACGGAAAAGTTAAAAAACAACATCAAGTATCTGATAAAGAGCCGTGGAGAAACTCGGCTTTCCTTGTGCAATGCTAGCGGATTGACCAGAACGACCATCTATAACATTTTGGAAGGAAGGGTTGTCCATGTACAACAATCTACGATTCGAAAAATATCGGATTTTTTTGGTGTGTCTTATAAAGAGATAGAGACACTAGATTTTGAAGAGAAAGAAACAATAGAGAGTAGTGTCTCACCACAAGGGAATATGAATCCTGCTGCAGTCCCGGTCATTAGAGAGTGCTTGTTGATTGAGAGCCTGGACAAAAGAATTGGCGAGTTGGCCATCACGCATCCGCTGACATATTACTTCGGCACGGCCTGCAACTTAATAGGCGTGCTTCTGGAGAATGAAATTAGTGGAATGAATGAACCTGGAGATATTTTGATAGTCAAGAAGGGTCCGTCAAGTGGCGATGGAGAAAAATTGGCGTACGATAAAACAACAAAAAAACTGCGTATTACCATTGACGGTTTTGACACTGACACTAGCTACATTATTGGAGAAGTGATCGAGGAAAGATTTAATGGTAATTAACAATGAGGCGGAAAATAGCAAATACAAATTATTGGGTTTTGAGAAAAATAAAAACCTGGTCGTCATTATGGTGATCTCCACAGGAAAAGTTATAAAAATAAAGATAGGCGAGGTATTAAAAAGCGAAATAATAGACAACCTAAGCAAGCTGGAAATCAAGGACATATACCGCAAATATTACTCTGGCGGAACCGCGCCAACCACCTACGAAATGAATGACCGCAATGAACGGTCGTGGATGACTTACGTTGCCCTCAACCTGCTTCTTTTCGCACTTTACATCTTCACAAATGTTGCCTCGACGAAACTGATATACATAAAACTATTTGACATTGTTGTTACCCCGGGTGTTTTTCTATACCCACTAACCTTTTTAGTTGTTGACATTCTGAATGAATCTTACGGACTCAGACTCGCGAGACGGGCCATATTATTCGCTTTTGCAAGCAATGCATTTATTATCATTTTGCTGAGCACCACCAGCTATCTTCCAGGCTTAACTGGTTGGAAACTCGACGAACCCTACAGAGAGGTGATTACACATGTAACATCTGCATTAGCAGCATCCTGCATTTCGTTCCTTTTTTCTGAATACGTCAACTCTTATCTTCTATGCAAAATAAAAAAACTTACAAACTCAAGATTTTTATTCTTGCGAGTATTGTTCAGCACTTTTTTTGCCGTAATAATAGACAGCTTCATCTTTTGCTTTATTGCGTTTTATGGAACCATGCAAAACAGCGACATCCTTAATATAGTTTATGTACAAATAGCCATAAAAATGTGCTTCGCTGTTTTTAATATTCTGCCGGCCTATGGGGCAAGATCATTATTTAAAAGATACATATCTGAAGCCAAAACCGCATAAGACCTAGGGGAGTGTGAGTTATCTGCTAATCGACCCTCCCCCGTCGTGCATTGCTCCCTATAGTTCTAATTTAATTTTTAGACTATGAATAACCTCTGCTCTATTTTCCAAAAACTCACTCAGTCCTTTTGCACGAAGAGCACACGCATCACAGTCGCCGCACCCGCTTCCCATTATCCCGTTGTAGCAAGTCAATGTATGGTAACGAATCAAATCCAGCTGCTTATGGTAATCAGCCAAGGCCCAAGTCTCTGCCTTATTCAGCCGCATAAGCGGCGTCTCGAGTCGTATCTTATAGTCCATGCCCAAGTGGATGGCGCTGTTCAACACCTTAACAAACTCATCGCCACAATCCGGGTAGCCAGAGCTCTCTGTTTCACACACACCTGTGATGACAGCCTCAGCCCCCACTTGATAGGCATAAATAGAAGCCAACGTTAAAAACAGAATATTCCTGCCAGGCACGAACGTATCAGGCACGCCGTTCCCCGTACTCCTTGCAATTGGAATGTGGTCGCGCGTCAAGCTGCTAATGGCCAGTTCGCTCAACAATGAAGTGTCTAATACTTTGTGCACCTTCACGCCAAGCTGTTTCGAAAGCTGTTGCGCCACTTCGATTTCCGCACGATGACGCTGGCCATAATCAAACGTGATGCAATGAATTTCATCGTACATCGGCAATGCATGGATCAAGCAGGTGGTTGAGTCTTGTCCGCCGCTGAAAACGATAACGGCCTTTCTGGTCATGGTTCGTTCTTCCTTGGGGTGTCTCGGCAGGGTGCCGGGGCCGTTGACCCTACCGGGAAGCTCAAACTCTGGGTGTGGGAGGTTTCCGAAATGACCGTCTCCGATTTCCGTTTGTGTCATTTCTATGCTGGATTCCCGAGGGATTTTCCAACCAGTCATCACTGACCGGCGGCCCCCTGAAAGGAATGGCTTCGGTCCCGCCGAACACTCGGCGGGCACCGCTTGATGGAAAAGACTACTTGCCTTCGCTTTCGGTAATGAAGCCGATGATGCTGACGCCCCCTCGCATGATGTCTTCGGCGATGGCCTTGCGCGCCTTGGCCGGTTTTTTCTCGCGCAGGGCTTCGATCAGCACCAAATGCTCGTCGGCACCGATGTAGGTGTTGTGCCCCTTGGTGTAGAACAGATTGAGGATCGGCCCCATGGACACCCAAAGTCCTTCGATTTGCGCAGTCAGCATGTCCATGGCTGCCAACCGGTAGACCGTGAAGTGGAATTCGCGGTTGAAGTGCATCGCTTGTGGGCCATCATTGGCCTGGTCGGCTTGTTGAAAACTGGCATGCAGCTCTTCCAGCCGCGTCAGGTCCTCGGGCGTCACGTTGCGCGTGGCGAGTTCCGCAGCCAGGCCTTCCAGTGCGATACGGATGGTGCGCACTTCCAGATAACGGCTCATGGTCAGTTCCGGGACCATGGCAAAACGGCCTGAACGCAACTCAAGGCCACGTTCGCTGACCAGCCTCAGGCAGGCTTCGCGGACAGGGGTGACGCTGGTGCCGAGCTTGTCGGCCAGGTCTTGCATGACCAGCCGCTCGCCGGGCTTGAAGTTGCCGGCGATCAACCCTTCGCGGATGGCGTAGTAGGCGCGGGCGGACAGGTTGCCTTGTTCCAGCGGTTGAATCTGCACGGTCGAACTCCTGGGTAATGCTCTTTATTGCGCAACCTGTCGGGGTTGCGCCAAGAATCTGAAATACATTGTCTTATATCCTATAAGTAACACTCAACCTTGCATTACAGCGGTTCGGGAATCAGTTGCAGAAAGAGCGGCACTGCGCGTGCCGCTCTCTATTGGCCTGCCTAGCGAATCAACACCTTGAGGGTGTGTTCGATGACGTCGAGGCTTTCATCGAGAATCTTCGTGGTATGCAAGGTCGACAAGTACAGGCGCTTGAGGGGCAATGGCTGAAAAATCATCCGCTGCTCGATCAAGCGCTTGCGAAACGCCAGGTCCAGTGCATCGTCGTTGCGCAACAAATCGCGGTACTGACTGTAGGGTCCCTCGAAGAAGTACATCAGCCAGACCGACCCATATCCGGCACTTTGAGCGGGAATGCCCAGCCGCTGAATGATGCCGTCGAGCTGCCCGCGCAAGTAATCGCCCATGGCAAACAGACGCTCGTAGACCCCTTCACGAGAAAGCCCCTCGATGGTCGCCAGCACCGCGGCCAGCGTCGACGGCGTACCATTGAACGTTCCGCCCATGAACACACCACGGTCACCCGACTGCCCTACCCGCTCCAACAGATCCCGGCGACCGGCGACCAGGCCCACGGGATAACCCGATGAAGCTGCCTTGCCGAAAGTCGCCAGGTCCGGTGTCACGCCGACGATGGACTGGTAGCCACCCAGCGCATGACGAAACCCGGTGATGACCTCGTCGAAAATCAGAATCACGCCGTGCTCGAGGGTCAATTGCCGAAGCGCCCGCAGAAATTCCGTCGATGCCGCCACCGAGCCCATGTTGTGGGCAATCGGCTCGACGATGATTGCCGCGACCAGCCCCGGATTGGCTTTGAGGTAACGTTCCACCGCCTCGGCATCGTTATACGGCAGGATGATCGTGTACTGCGCCGCATCCAGCAGGATACCGTCGGACATCGGGTCGAAGCTGTCCATGCGCTCACGGGATGTCTGGCCGTTCATCGCCACATAGTCGTGCCAGCCGTGATATCCGCCCTGGAACTTGATGATCCGTTTGGCGCCGGTAACGGCCCGTGCCAGGCGCAAGGCGTGGTAAGTCGCTTCAGAGCCACTGTTGCAAAACGCGACCTGCTCGGCACAGGGAATGCACTCGACCAGGGCTTCCGCCGTCTCGACTTCCAGATCGGTAATGCCGGCACCGATCAGATCAAGGCGTTCGCTGACCTGCGCCACGCGTTGACGAATCGCCTGGTTGCCGTGCCCGAGTACATGCGCCCCGAAACCGCAGTGGAAATCGGTATGACGCTCGCCATTGGCGTCGTACAGATACGGGCCTTCTGCGCGGACAAACGCGTAAGGCTGCCCGAGCTTGCGGCTCGGACTCAGATGGCCCCCCGGCAATACCTGCCGGGCCCGTTCATGCAAGGATTGATTGGCATCAAGCAGCATGATCGACTCCTTGGGCAAGCGCCTCGCGGGCAACGGTTTCGATCCCGACGGCGTCCAGGCGGTAATGGCGATAGAGATGGGTTGGCGGTGCTATCAGGCTGTATTCATCTTCGATCCCGTGACGCCGCAGACGCGTCCCCTGCCCCGTATCGGCCAGCACTTCCGCTACCGCACCGCCCAGGCCTCCCAGCACGTTGTGTTCTTCAACGGTCATCAACAACCCGCTTTCACCCGCCGCACGTAATACCGCATCACGATCCAGCGGCTTGATAGTGTGCATATCGATCACACCCACCGATAAACCGCTGGCGCGCAAGGCCTGTGCGGCTTCCAGCGTGGGGTGAAGCATGCTGCCGGTCGCGATCAGCGTCAGGTCGCTGCCCCGCTCATGAACGATGGCTTTGCCAAATTCGAACACCACGTCATCGGGGTAAACGTTGGGTTCCTGGCCGCGGCCGATACGGAAATAAATCGGTTGTGGATGATCGATCGAGGCACGGATCGCCGCCGCCAGCTGTGGGCCATCGGCCGGCGCAACGACAGTCAGATCGGCGATGCTGCGGGTGATTGCCAGGTCTTCGGTGGCGTGATGCGAGGTGCCATAGAAGCCAAGGCTGATACCCGAATGGTGCCCGATCAACCGCACCGGCAGCGCGCTATAGGCCACGTCCATGCGAATTTGCTCACAGCAGAGCAAGGCCAGGAATGAAGCGAATGTCGCCACAAACGGCATGCTCCCGGTGGTGGCAATGCCCGCCGCCGCGGTGACCATGTTTTGCTCGGAGATACCGAACTGGATAAACAGTTCGGGGTAGCGCTGAGCGAAGCGACTCAAGCCATTGGAGTACTGCAGGTCGGCGGTGCCGACGGCGATCTTGTGACCGGCCTCGACCAGGTCGATCAACGCATCGGACAAGTAGCTCAGGCCCGGGGCGCGAGCGTTGATTTGCCGGTATTGCCAGGTATCGGCGCTGACGGGCGAGCTCATCGCACACCTCCTTTGGATTTGATTTCTTCGATAGCGAGCAATTCGTCTTCCTCGGCCAACCAGCCAAGGTGCCAGCCGGGCTCGGTTTCCATGTACTCGACGCCCTTGCCCTTGACGGTCAAGGCGATCACGCAGACTGGTTTTTCGCGTTGCGTATCGGCTTTTAGCTGGCGCAGCAGGCGCGCCACCGCCGCAACGTCATGACCGTCGACTTCATGCACGTCCCAGCCGAAAGCGCGCCATTTGTCGCCCAGTGGCTCGATGCCAATGATGTCGTCGACCTTGCCGTCGAGCTGGTAACCGTTTCGATCGATGATCGCGATCAGGTTCGAGGTCTTGTAATGCGCGGCTGCCATTGCCGCTTCCCACACCTGGCCTTCATGCATTTCGCCGTCGCCCAGCAGCACATACACATCGAACGGGTTGTTCTGCAGACGTCCGCCCAGTGCCATGCCCAGGCCGCCGGACAACGCATGACCAATGGAACCGGAACTGAAATCCACTCCCGCGACCTTGCGCATGTCCGGGTGATCGCCCAATGGATTACCCAGGCGGGTGTAACCGTCGAGCAGCGCCTTGTCGAAAAAGCCCCAGTCCGCCAGTAACGGATACAGCCCGACTGCAGCATGTCCCTTGCCCATCAAGAAGCGATCACGACCTGGCCATTTTGGCTCTCCGTGGCGCAAGCGCATGACGTCGTAATACAGCGCCGAGAAAATTTCCGCGCACGAAAATACGGAGGTGTAGTGCCCCACCTTGGCGATGGAAATCAGGCGCACGGTTTCCAGACGAACAAACAAGGCGCGCTCTTTGAGGTGGGCGATGTGCTCGGCACTCAGGTCCTCGACCAGAACGGGAATGGGGGGTGGGGCGGCAATCGACATGGCTGCATTTCCTGAATGATTGTTAGAGAGGCGACCGCTCTCGCGGCCTCCTTCTTACAACTTATAAGATATATATTGCAACGACAAGCCATTGGCGTTATTTTTTCCAACAGGCAGAAATGACCCGGCCAGACTAGGCCAAATTTTCTGATCTTATAAGTTATATGGATTTCAGCTCTCGGAGATGCCACTCGTGTCGCACGAAAACACCCCCGCAGCCAGCGTTCTGGCCCAGGCAGATCAGCGCTTTCACCTGCACTCGCAGACCAATCTGCGGCGCCATCAACAACAGGGCCCGATGGTCATCGAACGCGGAGATGGCATCCACGTCATCGACGAACACGGACAGAGATACATTGAAGGAATGTCTGGCCTGTGGTGCGCCAGCCTGGGATTTTCCAATCGTCGACTGGCCGAAGCCGCACAACGCCAGTTCGATGTCCTGCCCTACTACCACACCTTCAATCATCGGGTTCCATCGGTGACGGTACGCCTGGCCGAACGCATCGCAGCCCTAGCGCCCCTACCGGATGCGAAAGTGTTTTTTGCCTGCTCGGGCTCGGAAGCCAACGACTCGATGATCAAAATGTCCTGGGCCTGGCACCGGGCTCGAGGCAATACACACAAGCGCAAAATCATCGCCCACCAGAAAGGTTTTCATGGCTCCACGGTCATGGGGGCGACGCTGTCCGGATTGCCCAACATGCATGCCGCGTTCGGCTTGCCACTGGACCAAGTGATTCATGTCGAGTGCCCTCATTACTACCGAAATGGCTTGCCCGGCGAGACGGAGGCCGCCTTCTGCGAACGCCTGGTCGCCGACTTGCAACAGCGCATTGAGGCTGAAGGGGCAGACACCATCGCCGCCTTCATCAGTGAACCGATCATGGGTGCCGGCGGCGTGATCGTCCCGCCGCCCGGCTACTTTTCCGCGGTACAGGCGCTGCTGGCGCGGCACGACATTCTGATGCTGGCCGACGAGATCATTTGTGGTTTTGGGCGCACCGGTCAGTGGTTCGGCCATCAGACGATGGGCTTTGCACCCGACATGATGGCGTGTGCCAAAAGCCTTTCAGCGGGCTATCAGCCGATTTCCTGCACCGTGGTCAGCGGGACGGTTTACCAGGTGCTCGAAGAACAGAGCCAGCAACTGAACGGCTTCGGGCATGGCTTCACCTACTCTGGGCACCCGGTGGCCGCCGCCGTCGCCCTCGAAACGCTTTCCATCTACCAGGAACTGGACATCCCGGCCCGTACCCGCCAGTTGGGCGAGGTTCTGCACAGTGAACTTGCGTCTCTGCTCGACCATCCCCTGGTCGGTGAAATCCGCGGTATCGGTCTGGTTGCGGGGCTGGAACTGGTGGCCGACAAGGCGTCGCGACGCTCATTTACCGCGCCGGTGGCGATTGGGGCGCAGGTCGAACTGGCCGCCCGCAAGCACGGCCTGATCGTGCGCAACATGGGCGATTCGATCGCCCTGGCGCCGCCTTTCATCATTGAACCGGAGCAAATCCACGAAATGGTCGGCCGCCTGACGGACGCGCTGAACGACGTCAATCTCGCCACGGGACACTGCTCATGAATAGCCTCGCCCATTCCCACGACGCCTCCGGCGCCTTGATCGACCTCACTCATGTGCAAAAGAGTTACGACGGCAAGACGCTGATCATCAAGGATTTGAACCTCTCCATCGCGCAAGGCGAATTCCTGACCCTACTCGGTGCGTCCGGGTCGGGCAAGACCACCACGCTGATGATGCTCGCCGGCTTCGAAACCCCGACCCGTGGCGAAATCCGCATGGCGGGCAAACCGATTCAGAACGTCCCGGCGCACCGACGCGGCATGGGCATGGTGTTCCAGAACTACGCGCTGTTTCCGCACATGACCGTGGCCGAGAACCTGGCCTACCCGTTGAAGATGCGCGGGCTCAATCGCCTCGATGTGCAGCACAAGGTCAAGCGCGCCATCGAGATGGTCCAGTTGCATGACATGCAGCAGCGGCGCCCCACGGAGTTGTCCGGTGGCCAGCAGCAACGCGTCGCCCTTGCCCGCGCCATGGTGTTCGAACCGCAGGTCATCCTGATGGACGAGCCACTTGGCGCCCTCGACAAGAACCTGCGCGAGCACATGCAGTACGAGATCAAGCAGTTGCATCGAAGACTGGGTGTCACGGTGGTGTACGTGACCCACGATCAGGGCGAAGCCTTGACCATGTCCGACCGGGTGGCCGTGTTTCATCAAGGTGATATCGCCCAGATCGGTGATCCGGTTTCACTGTACGAACACCCTGAAAACGCTTACGTGGCCACGTTTATCGGCGAAAACAATGTGCTGCGCGGCCATCTCGTTGCTCGCCACGGGCATGAACTGGAGGTGGCGCTGGAGGCTGGCTTCGGGGCCCGTGGCATGGGCGTTACGGTGCCAATCGGCGCCTCGAAAAAAGTCGAGTTGCTGATCCGTCCGGAAAACATCCGGCTGTGCCCAATCAATCAGAACAGCTATCAGGCCACCCTCGCCGACCGCGTCTACCTGGGCGACCACCTGCGCATTCACTTGAAACTGGGTAACGGCGACACGCTGATTGTGAAAACCGCCAACGACGAGGCCATCAAGGGCCTCAACAACGGTCAGCACATCGGCTTTACCTGGCGACCCGAAGACGCGCGGGTTTTCCCGCTGGGTTGAGACCCGCCCCTGTAACCACCGAAACACCCACACCCACAACAATAAGAAGGTCATCACCATGCAAAGCTTCGATCACTCGACCTGAGTCGCTTTCCTGCCGCTACACCCGCCAATCCTTATTCGCTATTCCCTCAGCAGGAGAGATGCACCATGCACTCACATTCAACACGCTTGGCCCTTGTACTCGCGCTCGCGCTGACCGGCCCCCTCGCCCAGGCCCGCGACCTGACGGTGGTCGGTTTCGGTGGCGCCACGCAGGAAGCCTTCGACAAGGCCTGGTTCAAACCGTTTGCCGCCCAAAGCGCCAAACCAATCGTTCAAGACAGCTACGGCGGCGGTCTGGCCAAACAGAAAGCGATGGTCGAGTCGGGCAATCCGACATGGGACCTGGTGCAGATGGACCAGAACGAAATGGAGCTGGCCTGCGAACAGGGCCTGCTCGAAGACCTCGACCACAAACAATTGAAGAATGCGGCCGAGGTCAATCCCGAGGCCTTTTCCGAGTGTGGTGTGGGCGCCTTCGTCTGGTCCGAAGTGATGACCTACGACCCGAAAAAATTCGGTGCCGACGGCCCGAAAAGCTGGGCTGATTTCTGGAACGTGCAGAAATGGCCAGGTAAACGCGGCTTGCGCAAACAAGCCCGCATGACCCTGGAAATTGCCCTGATGGCCGACGGCGTCGCACCGGCCGATGTCTACAAATTACTGGCGACCCCGGCAGGACAGAACCGTGCATTTGCCAAACTGGACGAAATCAAACCCTACATCCAATGGTGGGAAACCGGCGCTCAGCCGCTGGAATGGCTGGCCGCCGGCAATATCGCCGTAAGTGCCGCCTACAACGGCCGGATCGCCATCGCCAATCAACAGGGCAACCATTTCCCGCTGATCTGGCAGCAACAGCTGTACAGCATGGACTACTGGACCATCATCAAGAACACGCCCAACAAAGCGGCCAGTTATCAGCTCCTCGACTACATCCTCGGTGCCAAGGCCCAAAGTGATTTCGCCCACGCGATTCCCTACGGCATCGTCAACAGCAAGGCCATCGCGGCCATGGATGAGAAGACAGCCAGCGCATTGCCCAACGCGCCGGCCAACATGAAAGATGCCCTGCTGCTCGATACGCCGTTCTGGGTCAACTACGAGGAAGACCTGATGAACCGGTTTACCCGCTGGGTCGCCCAGTAAACAGGCCTCAAGACCGCGTCGCCGATGACGACGGCGCGGTTCGAGTATGTTTTTTTCAAGGTGGGTTTGACTATGTCCGTTTCCTCGATAGATGCACCGGCTCGCGTCGACACGCTAGCCATCGCTCATCATCAATCCAGTCGCCGCAAGCGCTGGGTTTCGATCCTGCTGCTCTTGCCGCTGCTGGCTTACACCTGTGTTTTTTTCGCTCTGCCGATCGGCATGATGTTCTATCGGGCCGTCAGCAACCCCGAACTGTTGCAAGCCTTCCCCCAGGCCATCTCCGCGATGGCCGACGAGCAGGCAAACGATTCAACCGCGCTGCCGGGCGACCGGGTGTTCGATTCGCTCGAGCAAGACTTCATCAACGCCCCGAGCAACGCGGTCATGGGTGAGGCGGCACGACGTCTCAACTATGAAAACAGCGGTTATCGCTTCCTGGTCATGAACACCGCCCGCACCTACAGAAAACCGCTGGGGACCCCGGGCAGCCAGAGCGCCCGCGAGCGTTTGGCCGCCATTGATGAACGTTGGATTTCACCCCAGTTATGGGAGGACTTTCGCCGCGCTTCCCCGGCCTACACACCGTATTACCTGCTGGCCGCCCTGGACTTGAAGCAAACGGATCAAGGCATCGCGCCGGTCGAAGAAAGCCAGCGGGTGTACCTGGACCTGACCTTCAAGACCCTGAAAATCGCCCTGATCGTCTCACTGTTGTGTCTCTTGCTGGGCTTTCCGTTTGCCGCGTTGATGGTCAAGGCTTCACCGGCCCTGCAAGTCCTGCTGTTCCTGGCGGTCATGCTGCCGTTCTGGACCTCGTTGCTGGCACGAACCACGGCCTGGATCGTGGTCCTGCAGGACAAAGGCATCGTCAACACGTTACTGCTGCGCCTGGGCCTGATCGATAACCCGCTGCCGATGATTTTCAATCTGCCCGGCGTGTACATCGTGATGGTGCACATCCTTCTGCCGTTCAGCGTGCTGCCCCTGTACAACGTGATGAAAAACATCCCGCCACATTTCATGCGCGCCTCGGCCTCGCTCGGCGCTCATCCTGTACGCGGGTTCATTCGTGTTTACTTGCCCATGACCTTGACGGGAATCGGTTCCGGCACCCTGCTCACGTTCATCGTCGCAGCGGGTTACTACGTGACACCGACCCTCGTGGGCAGTGCACGCGAACAGATGCTCGGCTATTTCATTGCGTTCTATACCAATACCACGGTGAATTGGGGCATGGCCTCGGCACTGGGGCTGGTGCTGATTTCCTGCGTGATGGTCATTTACCTGCTGGCCGCGCGCCTGGTAGGTATTCGCCAGATTGCCGGCCTGCGCTGAAGGAGCTCTCATGAACCATTTCATACAGGCTTACCTCGCCCGCAAGGCTCACCTATTGTTCGGCCTATTGATGAGCATTTTCATGATCGCGCCCTTGTTGGCGGTGGTCCCGATTTCATTCAGCAGTGGCACGTTCCTCTCCTATCCGCTGCCAGGACTGTCGCTGCAATGGTATGAACGGGTATTCACCAGCGGCCCCTGGATGCAGGCGCTGAGCAACAGCCTGTGGGTCGGCATCGCCTCGACGCTGTTGGCGACGCTGCTGGGCACGCTGGCCGCGCTTGCCTTTGCACGACACAACCTGCCGGCCGCCAGCGGAATGCTCGGTCTGCTGATTTCACCGATGATTTTCCCTCCGGTGATCTCCGGGCTGGGCATGTATTTCCTCTTCGGCAAACTGGGCCTGACCGGAACCCTGTTCGGTCTGATTCTGGCCCACACGGTACTGGCCACGCCTTTCGTCCTGATCAGCGTAGCCGCCAGCCTTCAGGGTTTCGACATGACCCTGCTCAAGGCCGCCGCCATGTCCGGCGCCTCGCCGGCGCGGGCCTTCACAGGCATCGCTTTGCCAATCATCGCGCCCGGCGTGATATCGGGCGCACTCTTCGCCTTCATGACATCGTTCGATGAAATCGTCGTGGTGCTGTTCATCGGAGGCCCCAGCCAAAGGACCTTGCCTCGCCAAATGTTCGATGGCATACGCGACACCATCGACCCCTCGATTCTCGCCATGTCGACATTGTTGTTACTGGTGGGCATCGTCGGGCTTATGACCACTACCTGGCTGACCTTGCGTGCACAACGCACCGCTCGCCAACTCAAGGAGCAATAACGGATGAGCATGTATATCGTGACCGGCGGCACCCAGGGCATCGGCGCCGCCACCGTGGAGCAGTTGATCGGCCAAGGCTTGTCGGTTGTGTTCACTGGACGAGATGTCGATGCGGGGGAACGGCTCGTCCAACGCCTGCCGGGCAGCACGTTCGTGGCGGGTGATGTGCGGCAAGAGGCCGATTGTCAGCGAGTGGTCGATCGTGCACTGGAACTGGGCAACGGCTTGTTGCAAGGTCTGGTCAACAACGCCGGCATGGCCGGACGCAAGGCGCTCACGCAGACCTCGCAGCTGGAATGGGACACCATGTTTGAGGTCAACACCCGCTCGGCATTTTTCTTTATCAAGCATGCCTTGCCCGGCTTGCAGGCAGGTAATGGAGCGGTGGTGAATGTGTCGTCGATCGCTGGCAAGGCCGGCGAAGAGGGACTGGCGAC
Organism: Pseudomonas sp. PMCC200344; assembly: GCF_030053095.1. Taxonomy (NCBI): domain Bacteria; kingdom Pseudomonadati; phylum Pseudomonadota; class Gammaproteobacteria; order Pseudomonadales; family Pseudomonadaceae; genus Pseudomonas; species Pseudomonas sp. PMCC200344. The sequence goes on from NZ_CP125618.1 coordinate 4,429,725, forward strand.
TTACTGCGCCAGCAAGGCCGCATTGATCGGCCTGACTCAGGCACTGGCTCTCGAATATGGCGCAAGCGTGCGTTTTAACGCGGTTTGTCCCGGCCAGATTGCCACCCGCATGATGGGCGCGATTATGCAGGACGCACCTCGTCTTGCCGCCCTGACTGCACGGATCCCCGCCGGTCGTCTGGCCGCGCCCGAAGAGGTGGCCCAGGCGATTTGCTGGTTACTGTCGTCGGCGTCCAGCTATGTCAACGGTACGGTGTTGACGGTGGACGGTGGCGAGACAGCAGGGCTGAGAACCCCGCCGAGTCACACCGCGCAAGCTTCCCGCTAATACACGTCGTCATTCTTCGCGAGCAACGCGGGAGCGAAACTGCCCGCGATTGCTGTGCGTCAGGCTGCATCTTTATCGAACAACCACCTGACGGCCGGGAGCAAAAATCAATCGCCACCAAATATTGCCTGCGCCATATTGCGTGCGTAATAAAGACCCGTTTCCCACAGATAGTCTCCATACCCAGCCTTGAACCCGACCTTGCTGTCCCGGTGAGCACACCCAAGCCTCCCCTTCTCAAACGGTTGATCTTGCTGACGGCGGTCATTGCTGCCCTGGTGTTCGCCGGGCTGTACGCGACTAACTGGTGGACCGCCGGCCGTTTCATCGAAGAAACCGACGACGCCTATATCGGCGGCGATGTGACGGTGATCGGGCCGAAGGTGGCGGGTTACATCGAAGAGGTGCTGGTGACCGACAACCAGAAGCTCAAGGCCGGCGATGTGTTGATTCGTCTCGACTCCCGCGATTACCGCGCCAACCTGGCCAAGGCCGAAGGCGCAGTGGCTGCCGAAGAAGCGCTGCTCGCCAATCTCGATGCCACCGAACAATTGCAACACGCGGTGATCGGCCAGGCCCGCGCCGGGATCGATGCCGCCGGCGCCGAAACCGCCCGTTCCCGGGATGATGATGCTCGCTACAAAAAACTGGTCGGCAGCAATGCCGTCTCGGTGGAAAGCGCCCAACGCGCCAACGCCACCTTCAAGACCGCCCAGGCCCTCAGCGCCCGGGCCCAGGCTGAATTGCTCGCCGCGCAACGTCAGCTGAACGTGATCGCAACCCAGAAACAACAAGCCCGCGCCGCGCTGATGCAGGCTCTTGCCGAACGTGATCTGGCACAGTTGGACGTGGGTTACACCGAACTGAAGGCCCCGGTGGACGGCGTGATCGGCAATCGCCGGGCGCGGGTCGGCGCTTATGCACAGACCGGTTCGCAACTGCTGTCGGTGGTACCGGCCAGTGGGCTGTCGGTCGATGCCAACTTCAAGGAAGATCAGCTATCGCGAATGACACCGGGGCAACGGGTAATCATTCATGCCGACGTGCTCTCGGGGCAGGAATTTCACGGTCATCTGGACAGCCTCGCGCCGGCCAGTGGTTCGCAGTTCAGCGTGCTGCCGCCGGAAAACGCCACTGGCAACTTCACCAAAATCGTTCAGCGGGTGCCGGTGCGCATCGTGCTTGATCCAGCCGATGGCGTGCTCGGCCATCTGCGTCCGGGCCTGTCGGTCACCGCTGAAGTGGACACTCGCAAGGAACCTGCAACCCCCGGCCGTGGCCAGCGCGCCATGAGCCGCGCTCTCGCCGCCCCCGCACAGCCGTTCAATGCCGCCGACATGGCAACGGCGACCAAGGTTTTCGCCTTTGCCACCCTGTGCATCGGCATGTTCATTGCGCTGCTGGACATTCAGATCGTCTCGGCCTCGCTGCGTGATATTGGCGGCGGGCTCTCGGCCGGTACCGACGAAACGGCGTGGGTGCAAACCAGTTACCTGACCGAAATCATCGTGATCCCGCTGTCCGGGTGGCTGTCCCGAGTGTTCTCGACGCGTTGGCTGTTCTGCGCTTCAGCGGTGGGTTTCACCCTGGCCAGCCTGCTCTGCGGAGCGGCCTGGAACATTCAGAGCATGATCGCCTTTCGCGCCCTGCAAGGGTTTCTCGGCGGTTCGATGATCCCGCTGGTGTTCACCACCGCGTTCTTTTTCTTCACTGGCAAGCAACGGGTGATCGCGGCTGCAACCATTGGCGCGGAGGCCTCATTGGCTCCGACCCTGGGCCGGTAATCGGCGGCTGAATTACCGACATTTCATCCTGGCACTGGCTGTTCTATATCAATCTGGTGCCGGGGATTTTCGTCGCGGGGGCGGTGCCGATGCTGGTGAAAATCGACCAGCCGGAATTGTCGCTGCTCAAAGGTGCCGACTACGTGAGCATGGTGTTCATGGCGCTGTTTCTCGGTTGCCTGGAATACACCCTCGAAGAAGGCCCGCGCTGGAACTGGTTCAGCGACAGCACGATTCTGACCACGGCATGGATCAGCGGACTGGCCGGCCTGGCGTTCATCGGTAGAACCCTGCACGTCGCCAACCCGATCGTCGATTTACGCGCCTTGAAAGACCGTAACTTCGCCCTTGGCTGCTTCTTTTCGTTTGTCACCGGGATCGGCCTGTTCGCCACCATTTACCTGACGCCGCTGTTTCTCGGCCGGGTGCGTGGCTATGGCGCACTGGACATTGGTCTGGCGGTTTTCTCCACCGGGGTGTTCCAGATCATGGCGATTCCGCTGTACGTCTTTCTGGCCAACCGCATCGATCTGCGCTGGATCATGATGATCGGCCTTGGGTTGTTCGCGTTGTCGATGTGGGATTTCAGCCCGATCACCCATGACTGGGGGGCCAAGGAATTGATGTTGCCGCAAGCGCTACGCGGGATTGCCCAGCAACTGGCGGTGCCGCCGGCGGTGACGTTGACCTTGGGTGGTCTGGCACCGGCGCGGCTCAAACACGCGTCGGGATTGTTCAACTTGATGCGAAACCTTGGGGGTGCCATCGGCATTGCCGCGTGCGCGACCATTCTCAATGACCGCACCAACCTGCACTTCACCCGGTTGGCGGAAAACCTCAACAGCACCAATGAAGCACTGAATCAGTGGCTGTCCCAAGTCGGTAACAACTTCGCCGCCCTCGGCCAAAGCGGTGACGCGGGCGTCAGCGCCAGCCTGCATCAGCTTTGGCTGCTGACCTACCGCGAAGCGCAGACACAAACCTACGGCGACGCATTCCTGATGATCATGGTCTGCTTCATCCTTGCCACGGCGAAGGTGCCTTTAATGCGCAAGGTGCAACCACCGGCCGCCCGAGTGCGGATGCTCATTGAGTCTTGGGCTGCTCCCAAAAAAATCAGGCCTGAGGCATTTTGCGGAAGCCTACCGCCAGACGGTTCCAGCTGTTGATGGTGGAAATCGCCATGGTCAGGTCGACCATTTCCTTGGGCGTGAACTGCGCAGTGGCCAGTTCGTAATCTTCGTCAGGGGCATGGGTCTGGCTCAGCAGCGTCAAGGATTCGGTCCAGGCCAGCGCAGCACGTTCGCGCGGTGTGAAGAACGGCGTTTCACGCCAGACCGACACCCCATACAGCCGACGCTCGGTTTCGCCACCCTTGCGGGCATCGGCGGTGTGCATGTCGACGCAGAAGGCGCAGCCATTGATCTGGGAAGCACGCAGCTTGACCAGTTCAATCAACGATTTTTCCAGTGGCAGCTTCGAGACAGCGGTTTCCAGCGCAATCATGGCTTTGAGTGCTTCTGGGGAAGCAGTGTAGAAATCAATACGCGGTTGCATGGGGGGTTCCAGTCAAAAGGGTGGGGAGCTACGTTAATCCCGCACTGACCTGCAGCAAATAGCCAATTATTGGGAAGATGAGGATGCCAATGGGCGGGCTTGAAAATAATCTATAGGGGTAATTGCCATCACCGCACTGACACCACTAGAATGCGATTCATTCTTGATAGCGCGGCCAGGATGCCGGAAACGAGTGCCTCCTGCCCATGTCGTCCTCATCCGAAATGCCTGTGCCAGCGGCTACTTCGCCGAATTCCGAATCGCGTTGGCACCTGGAAACCTTATTGTGGGAAATGCCGGAACAGGCACGCGAAGCCTTTTTGCTCGCCCAGATTCATGGACATGGCCGCGCCCGGATCGCAGCACGGCAGTCGGCGCATAAAAAACCGATAACCCGTCGACAAACCCTGGCTTATCTAGCCTTGCTGTTGATCGCCGGCCCCGTCGGCATGATTTGGCAACATGCGCCGTTCGAGTACTGGAACAGTCATGACCGTACCCTGGTCGGCACACAACTTGTTGGCCAGGCGCCGGCTGCCGACTCACTCGATTGCACCCACGCCCATGACCTTCAAGCCCCTACGCTCGATTGCGCAGCCACTGCAAAAATCCCTTCTTCTGCACAACCCTAGGCGCTTCCTGAGTCAACGTCTGAGCCTTGTTCAAGCGGAAATCCAGCAACGCCTTCATCGCTTCGCCGATGTCATGTCGCGCATCCAGACACGGTTTGAGGTACTCCTTCTCGATCCGGTACAAGCTGCAGAACGTCTTGGCGCTGAAGTCCGCCGGTAGCGCCGTATCGGACAAAATCCCGCCCTCGCCGATCACCTCACCCGGCCCCATGCGCCCGGACTCGAACTTGACCCCACCACGGCTCAGCTCCACCGACACGACGCCGGATTCGATGATGAACAAATGATCGCTGACCTCCCCCGCCGGCAGGATCATTTCACCGGCGCGGAAGTTTTGCAGGGTCATGTTCTGGCTGAAGGTTTCTTTCTCTTCCTGACGCAGGGTCGAGAAAATGTTCGAGGCGTCCAGCAATGCCCGTGGCCGTGACAGGTTGGCAGGTGCATTGGGTTCTACGTTCGACAACAGGCTGACGCCGCTGGCCTGCAAGTGCCGGAATGCCAGGTCGAACAGTTGATTACGGACCATGCGCTTCTGGTCCATGGAGACCACGAAACCACTGATTTCGTATTCCACGCCGGTGGCGCTGGAGCCTTTCAACGCTACACACGGCGCCGGTTTGTTCAATAGATAACGGCACCCCTCCATCGCCCGCTCCAGCGCTTCAATGACGGTTTGCGGACGCGCGTGCGGGCTCAATTGCAAGCCGATGGAGACGCCAAAAATGTCACTGGGCCGGCTGAAATTAATGATCTTGGCCTTGGCCGCCAGGGAGTTGGGGATCACCGCCATGCTGCCCTGGGCCGTTTGCAGGCGCGTCGCGCGCCAGTCGATATCGGTGACCCGACCTTCGGTTCCGTCGATCGAGATCCAGTCATCCAGTTGATAGGGTTTGGTGGTGTTCAGGACGATCCCGGAGAACACGTCGCTGAGGGTACTTTGCAAGGCCAGGCCGACGATGATCGCCAACGCGCCGGAGGTCGCCAGAACGCCCTTGACCGGCAGATCGAGTACGTACGCCAAAGCCGCGATAATCGCGATCAGGAAAATCACCGCGCCGAGCAAATCCTGCAGCAAGCGCCCGGTGTGCCCGACCCGTTGCATCATCACCGCGCCGATCAGCACCGTCAGGGTGCGCGCGCCGAACAGCCACCAGCCGATCTGCAATCCGGTGGCCGCCAGGTGCAGAGGGACGTTGTCGGCCCAGGGCGCCGGTTCCATGGGGTTCAAACCTTCGTTGAACAACAGGACACTGAACAACAAAAAAATCACCAGCCGCACCACCAGTTTCCAGTTGCTGCCATTGGCACTGAGCAGGCGCCATAGCCCAAGATCTATAAGGATCAAAATCATCGCGCAGATCAACGGGTGATCGGTAAGCAGTGACAGCATCAAGCAACTCCAGCGAAGGCCAATGAACGGAAGATCGCACACATTTCCCTTGTGGAGTTATAGCTTTGAAAAACAAAAAAGGGCCTCGAATGAGACCCTTTTCTATTCATCGATCCAACATTACTTGCTGTTGGTCAGCGCGTTGTAGCTGGTAAACAGGTTGCGGTAGTCCGGGATGTGGTTGGAGAACAAGGTGCCCAAGCCTTCCACGTCGTTGCGCCAGTCGCGATGCAGCTCACAGGCCAGGCCGAACCAGGTCATCAACTGTGCGCCGGAGGCCGACATGCGGTCCCAGGCCGATTGACGGGTCAGTTCGTTGAAGGTGCCTGAAGCGTCAGTCACCACGAACACCTCGAAGCCTTCAGCCAGTGCCGACAGCGCCGGGAACGCCACGCACACTTCGGTCACCACGCCGGCGATGATCAGTTGTTTCTTGCCGGTCGCCTTGATCGCCTTGACGAAGTCTTCGTTGTCCCAGGCATTGATCTGGCCAGGACGGGCGATGTACGGCGCGTCCGGGAACAGCGCCTTGAGCTCGGGCACCAGCGGGCCATTGGGGCCGGTTTCGAAACTGGTGGTGAGAATGGTCGGCAACTTGAAGTACTTGGCCAGGTCAGCCAGGGCCAACACGTTGTTCTTGAAACGGTCCGGGTCGATGTCGCGCACCAGTGAAAGCAGACCCGCCTGGTGATCAACCAACAGAACGACGGCGTTATCCTTGTCGAGACGTTTGTAAGAGGTCGTCATGGGAGTAATCCTCGCTTTTTATCGATGCCGAATGGGCCGGCGTGAGAGAAACCTGATAGTTCGTTAAAACGCGGCCAAGCAAGGGTAGTCACCCTCGCCCGGCACGCCACAGCGTTACAACTATGAGTTCAACCGCTCATCCGACCGAACCGGCCTGACTGGAAGTCAGCAAAGGCCTGGTGGATTTCCTGCTCGCTGTTCATCACGAACGGGCCATGGCCGACGATCGGCTCGTCGATCGGCTCGCCACTGAGCAGCAACACGACGGCATCGTTATTGGCTTCCAGGCTGAGCTGCTGGCCATTGCGTTCGAACAACGCCAACTGCCCTTCGCGCACCAGTTCCACACCGTTGACCTGAACCGTGCCACGCAACACGACCAGTGCCGTGTTACGACCTTCGTGCAGGTCCAGGGTCAGCAACTTGCCGCCGTTGAGGCGCAGGTCCCATACGTCAATCGGGGTATACGTGTGCGCGGGGCCGGTGTGGCCATCGAACTCACCGGCGATCAAGCGCAGGCTGCCGGCCTGGTCCTTGAGCGGGATGCTCGGGATGTCGCCATCGAGAATCGTCTGGTAACCGGCGTCGGCCATTTTGTCCTTGGCCGGCAGGTTGACCCACAGCTGAACCATTTCCAGGGTACCGCCGGTTTTGGCGAAACCTTCTGAGTGGAACTCTTCGTGGAGAATCCCGGAGGCTGCGGTCATCCATTGCACGTCGCCTGGGCCGATCTTGCCGCCGCTGCCGGTGGAGTCGCGGTGTTCCAGTTCGCCCTTGTAAACGATAGTCACGGTTTCGAAACCGCGGTGTGGATGCTGGCCAACGCCACGACGCTCGGTGGTCGGGGTGAATTCAGCGGGACCGGCATGATCGAGCAGCAAAAACGGGCTGATGTGCTTGCCCAGGTTGTCGTAGGAAAACAGCGTGCGAACCGGAAAACCGTCGCCGACCCAATGGGTCCGTGGGCTGGTGTAGATACCGATGATGTTTTTCATTCCGCCTCCGAATCTGGTGTGTGACGCGATGGACAAAGCTTAAAACTGAACCCTTTGATGCACTAGACTGCAAAAATCAGCCTTAGCGTTCTATATGGAGAACGATGGTGGAAGACCTCAACACCCTCTACTACTTCACCCAAGTGGTGGAGCACCACGGTTTCGCCCCGGCCGGTCGGGCGCTGGACATGCCCAAGTCGAAGCTGAGCCGGCGCATTGCCGAGCTCGAAGAGCGCCTCGGTGTGCGCCTGCTGCACCGCACCAGCCGGCATTGTTCACTGACGGAAATCGGTCAGGCCTATTACCAGCGTTGCCTGGCGATGCGCGTGGAGGCCGAAAGCGCTGCCGAACTGATCGAACGCAACCGCTCCGAACCCCAGGGCCTGGTGCGCATCAGTTGCCCGACTGCGCTGCTCAACTCCTGGGTCGGGCCGATGTTGACCCGCTACATGCTCAAGTACCCGCTGGTGGAGTTGTTCATCGAGAGCACCAACCGCCGGGTCGACCTGATCCACGAGGGGTTCGACATCGCCCTGCGGGTGCGCTTTCCGCCGCTGGAAAATACCGACATGGTGATGAAGGTGCTGGGCAACAGCACCCAGTGCCTGGTGGGCAGTCCGGCCTTTGTGTCGCGCCTGTCTTCACCGGCCTCCCCAGCTGACCTCAGTGGGTTGCCGAGCCTGCACTGGGGCGCGGCGCAGCGTGAATATCAGTGGGAATTGTTTGGGGCCGATGGCGCCAGTGCGGTGATTCGGCATGCGCCACGAATGGTCACCGATGACCTGTTGGCGTTGCGTCACGCCGTGGTGGCCGGGATCGGTATCGCTCACCTGCCCAGCGTGGTGGTGCGCGATGACATTGCCGCGGGCCGTCTGGTGGAACTGGTGCCGGGCTGGGCACCCAAATGCGGGATCGTGCACGCCATCTTCCCTTCACGCCGTGGGCTGCTGCCGTCGGTGCGTGCATTGATCGACTTTCTGGGCGAGGAATTCAGCCACAGCGATATTGCTTAGAAGCCCGTACACACTCCATGTAGCTGGCCGAGGGGCGGATTTATGACGTGGATGGGCGGTTGTACGCGACGGGGTCGACCACCTGCATGATTCTTGAGGCGCGGGGGTAAGGCTTTAAACCGAGTCGCGGCCTTCGCGAGCAACCTCGCTCCCACATTGGATTTGCGTACACCACAGATCCCCTGTGTGCGAGCTTGCTCCGGGCGGCGTTCCGACGAAGGCGCCAGATCAAACACCACAAAGCCTTCTGCCACCCCGATTCATGACTTGCGGTAAACATTGCTTTGCCGATCCAGCGGTTTTTCTCATGGGATGGCGCGGGTACAATCCCACGCCTCATAGTGAGTGGCAAAGGAAGTGCGGGTTTGAAAGGGATTTTGCGTGTTGGCTGTCTGGCGGGCCTTGTCGTCATGATGGCCGGTTGTGGAACCATGATCGGGCGCGTCAGCAATGGCATGTCGGACGTGGCTTACTACAAAGGCGTCGACGGCGGTTTGCAGCTCCTCGGCGTGACAGGAAAGGAAAGCAAACCCGCGGCGATCATCTGTTACATCATGATTGTCTGTCCGCTGATCACCGTCGTGTCCCTGCCGGTAGACGCCGCACTCGACACCGTTCTGCTGCCAGTCGACTACGTCAACACCCTCTGAAGTCGGCCCTCCGTTTATCGTCGAGGGCGTTTGGCCTTCGGTTTCTGCGCGGGCTCCTGCACTTTGCGATAAACCCACACCCCGAACACGCCAATAAGCAAAATAAACACGGTTCCTATGCATTGCGACACGAACTCGACCCAGAACCGTCGTGGATGCAAGGCCAGCGCATAGGTGTCGCGCGGGCCGCGGTTGTTGGTGGTGATGGAGCCGCTGATCCAGCTGTCGATCAGCATGTAGATCGAGGCACCGATGGCGAAGGCAATCAGCACGCCAACCAGCACGGTCAGCCAAAACGTCACGCGGCTTTGGCGTTCAGGAGAGCGCCGGTTCTTCCTGTTGCTCAATCAGTGGTTGTCGCACATTCGACGGTCGCCCGGCGAGGTGCGCACACTCGGCAATCACCTTCAGAATCTCGATCACGCCAGGGGTCAGCGCTGTGCCAAGGCAGATGCGCACGCCTGTGGTTGCATGGCCATCGGCGAAAAAGATCCCGCTGCCGGCCACGTGGCATCCGCGTTCGGTGGCCAACTGTTGCAGTGCGGGCATGTCGGTGTGCCCAGGCATTTCGATCCAGTGGATGAAGCCTCCGCGCGGTGGCACGTACACGGTTCCCGAAGGGAAATCTGTGCGCACCAGCGCTTCGACAAAGCTCGCCAGCGATGACAGTTGCGACCTGAGCCTGGCGCAGTGTTCTTCCATGTAGCCGCGCCCGATAAATTCGTTGAGAACATTTTGCGCAAGGCTGGAAACCGCCAGGTTGCGCGAAAACATTTGCGCAAGAATGGCATTGCGGTACTTGCCGGCCAGGCACCAACCGACGCGATAACCGGGTGCGATGGTTTTGGAGAATGACGAACAGTAAATCGTCTGCCCGCTGGTGTCGTAGCTCTTGATGGCGCGCGGGCGCTCTGTTTCCGGCACCAGGTCGAAGAAAATGTCGTCCTCGATAATCGGCACGTCCGCTTCGCGCGCGATCTGTGAAAGTCGTGCGCGCGTTTCATCGGGCATGATGAAACCACGGGGATTCTGCAGGGTTGGGTTGAGAAAGATCACCGCGACCTTTTTCAGTTTCAACGCTTCTTCGAGGTGATCGACGTCCAGGCCCAGTTTGCCGTGAGTGCGGATCGGCAGGGCGCGCATGCCCAAGCGTTCGATGGTCTGCAAGATGCCGTAATAGGTCGGCGTTTCGATGGCGACCGTAGCGCCTCTTGGCGCGACGGCTTCGAGGGCCAGTTCCAGGGCAATGGTGTCACCCGAGGTCACGAGGATATCGTCCGGCCCGCAGACCACGCCGCGAGTCAGCATCAGCCCGGCGATGCGCCGTCGCAGCGCCGGCAGGCCCGGCGGCGCGACCAGTCCGGTCAGCGAGTTGTCAGCCTTGCCGGCCAGCACTGAAAGGCATTTGTTGAGGAGCACATTCGGTGTGAGGTCGCTGTGCAGGACGGCCGAGTTCAACGACGCGGTGGTCCGCGAGGCCGCTTGGGAGAGCATTGCGACCACCGCATGATTGATGTTGACCGTGACACTGGAGAAATCAAACCCGCTGGCGGGTTTGGCCTGCCCGGAGGCCGAGACGAAATAGCCTACACGGGGGACGGTCGACACATAGGCATCGGCTTCTAGATCAGCCAAGGCACGCTGAACGGTAGTGATGCTGGTTTCAAACATTCGCGCCAGGGTGCGGATCGAGGGCAGTTTTGTTTCGGCTGCCCAATCACCACTTTCGATCTGACGAATAATCCAGTCCTTGACTATCCGCCAGCGTTTGTCCGGTAAATCAAACCTGTCCATAAGTTCTCTGTTATTTCTCGAAACAATTCAGAGAAAGTAGAGCAAAACGACTCCCGTTGCAGCAACTATGACGATGTTGAGGGCGACCAGTCCGAAGGCGAATCGAATCAGGTTGTTTTCTTCATGCCGATTGGCGCCCGCCAGCCCGGTGATCAGCGACAGAATCGACAGCGACCCCAGTGCACCATGCCCGGCGGCACTGTTGACCATCGCGGCCAGCCACGCCCCGTGTTCGCTGGTCAGCGCGGCGATGGACGGCATGACGAGGGTGTTGCCGCCGACGTTGGAACCGGTGACGTAACCGGCGATACCCGCCAGCAAGGCGATCGTCGGCGCCAGGGAAATCCCCGACAACGATTGCAGTGTGCGCTGTGCCTCGACGAGGAAACCGGCGTTGACCATCACCTGAGAAAGCAGCAGGAACAGGAAAATCGTCGTGACCGGAAACTTCGCCCGATTGAACAGCGCGCGCCATGGGAAACCCGCTGCGGCGCTTTGTTTGATCGCCATCAGCAGGGTAACAATCAGCAGCGCCAGGCCTGGGGATGCCAATGGCTTCCACGAAACGTGCTCGCCCTTGACGATCCACAGCGCATCCCAGCCCGACATAACAAACAACCCGCGCGACGCCACGATCACCCCCAGCAAGGCCAGATAAGGCCATGCCGCGCTCGGCCAACGCACCAGTTTCTTGCGTTGCGCATACGAGATGCCCAGACCTACGCAGGCCACGGCAAGACCGGCCAGCACACCGGAGACTTCCGGGCCCATCCACAGGTTGATGGAAAACAGCACGGCGACGAACAGCGCCGTCACCACAATCAGCCCGAGCCACGGCGAGACGGTGCGGATGCCGCCCTGCCACATGGCGATGGCGGCCAGGCAGAGGAACACCGGCGCACTGATCAGCGCTGAATGGCTGCCAAGGGTTTCCGCCGGCAAGTGCGCTAGCAACGCGCCGATCACCGTGGCCAGACCCAAGGTGCCCCATGGCATGATGACCATGCCGGCCAGGGCAATTTTCATCCCCGACTGACGCGTGAACAGGCCCATGAGCAAGGGCACGGTAGCGATCAGCGAGACACCGAAACCGGTCATCGCTTCCAGCAGCGGCGCCAGGCCCAGCACGATGAAGATGACTTGTGCCGGTGGTGTCCAGCCGAGCTCCTTGACCCAGGCGCCGATGGCCTGCGGCGCACCACCGCGCTCGACCAGGATGACGAAGGCCAGCCCCGGTACGATCACGCACGCGGTGCTGAGAAACAGGATCGTGGTGTCCTGAAAGATCGCCGCGGTGATCGTCGTGGACACAGGCCCGGCCGCGCCCAATGCCCACAGCACGAGCACCAGCACCACACCCGCCAGCGCGGCTTGTACCGGTGGCCGACGGACGATCAGGATCAATGCGATCACCAGAGCGATCGGCGACATTTGCAACAAGAGAGAGCTCATACACAGTTTTCCTTAACTTAATCGTGAGTCTGCCCGCTGTACTCGGTCGCCCGCATGGACGCGCGCTCACAAAAAGTCTGATACCACTCGGTCAGGCGTGCTTGAGCGGAAAAGTCCGATAGTTGGCGAAAGGCAATCCAGTCGAGCGCAGTCGCCAGGGCAATGTGGCCGATGGTGATCGGGCCGTTGAGGTCGACGTGTTCTTCGATGAAGCGGTAAGCCTCTTTGAGTTTGAAGGCTTGACCGTCGGCGTAGGCCGGATAGCGCAAGGCCTCCGGGCGACGCTCGACTTCCCAACGCAGCTTGATGCCGACATCGCACATGCCCTGCGCCAAGGCCTGAAGGCGCAGCGCCTTATAGCGCTCGGGGCCGCTTGCCGGGATGAGTTTCGGCCCGTCGCTCAGGTCGTCGAGGTATTCACAAATCACGATGGAGTCGAACAGCGCCGTGTCGTCGGGCAGCATCAGCACCGGTACTTTGCCCAACGGGTTGGCCTTGTAGATGACCTCATTAGGCGACGTCGGGCTGGTCTCGTGGTGGATGACTTCCAGGTTAGAAGCAATCCCGAGTTCGTGAGCCAGCACCAGTACTTTGCGGGCGTAGGGCGAATGCGTCTGGTAGAAAAGTTTCATGCTGGAGTACCTGCCTGGAGGATTGCAGTGGCCGCGCGATGGGCGTCCATGAACAGACGCGAGGGCGCACCCGCCGAGGTGACGTAGTGGTTGTAGTAGCAAGAGCCTTCGGCGAGCGGGCCGAGTACCCAGATGTTGCGTACCGGTTCGCCCGAAATCGACTTGGGATGACACGCCGCATCGACATCGATGCCGTCGATACCCGGCTCGTTGCTCCTCGGACGGATCAGGCCCAGTCGCGCGAGATCGCGCACCGGCGCGCTGTCGCTGTTGGTCACGCCACTGCCCTGGACATAGCCGGCAACACGCCGGAAGTTGTCTATCGCAGGTCGTGAGCCGGGCTTGAGGAACGTCAGCAGGCCCGCGTCACACAGGGCGAGCAGGTCGGCGTGGCGCTCTTTCTGCGGGCCGGCGACGAGGCGGTTGATCGCCTTGTGCCAACGGCCGTAGAACTGGCGATGCGAGGCGTCGGTCAGCCCGTCGAAATCCACGGCTTCGCGCAGTCGGTCACGCAGATCGCGCCAGACCTCGATGGCCGCTTTGATCGCTGATTCCCCACGCCCAAGCCGCGATTCGTACAGGTCAGCTTCGATCGTGTCGTAGATCCAGGCGTGATAGTTGTAAGGCGTCACGTCGTCGGGCAGTGCGTGCCAGATCAGCGCCTGCGGATTGATCGAGCCGCAGGTAGCTTCGTAATCGCGCAGCAACGCTTCGCAAGCGACAACCCCGGGACTGCCCGCAACACTGACGGCCCTGAGTTGTGCCAGCACCTGCTCCGGCCCTGATTGGCCGTGCAGGACGGCGACGGCTGCAGCCCGCATCTCCAGCAGCATGAGCGGCAGGATGTCCTGCTCGAAATCCAGTTGTCGGTTTTGTGCATTCGCGCGCAAGGCTTCGATGCGCGCACTCGTCAGCAGCACGGCTTGGTGGCGGGGATTTTCTATCAGGCCATTGGGATGGGTTCGAAACGGCAGCCCGTCCCGCGACTGAATAAAGATCACCGGCTCGCGACCTGACGGTTCATAGGCGTGACTGGCGTCGGCCATCCGCTTGTAGTGTCCGCCCCGTCCAGAGGTGAGCGCCGCCAAGGTGTCCATCGCTCCCAGTCCCAGACCTTCGATCAGCACGGTTTCGCCGGGCTCAATGGCATCGAGGCTGCGAGGCAGCGGATAGATGTTCTCGACGCGTTTGTGATCAGCAGTTTGCAGGCGACCGGTGTGGCCGACCGTCAGGATCAGCTGATCCACCGTCACCGCAGCCCCTGAAGCGCTTTTCAGAAGGTACTGATGATCCTCGTTGCGCTCGACAGCCGTGACGGCTTGTTGATGCAGATTCACGCTCACCCACTGAGGGGCCGTGGCGAAGAATTGCGCAAAGGCGTCAGCCAGGTAAGCACCAAGCAAATGACGCGGCAGGAAGTCCTGCGGCTCGACATCGCGTCCATTGGCGGCGAGCAAGCCGCTGTCCGGATCGACCTTGAGCCGCTGCGCGCGGCACCACGTCAGGAAATCCGGCCCCGATCGTTCCCGCGCATCCGCAAGGTTCCCGAATGCTGCCGCATCCGGGAATACCCCGAGCTGGCCGGCAACGGTGTTGAGCAGCAGGTAGTCCGGTTGGTCCGGCCAATGCGCGCCGCTACCGAGCACATTGGGATCGAAAATGTCGATGACGACGGGTTGCTCCGGGCGCTCTTCAGCAAGGCTCAACAGGCGTTCGAAAATCGACAGCCCGCGCGATCCGCAGCCGACCAGGCCGATGTGCAGAGGCGCCTTCACCATCTGCGCTCCTCCCCGAAGAAGGATGGAATGGCGACAGCCGAACCGTCCTTGACCGCGATGTCGTGGATCATTCGGCCAATCGCCAGATCGAGAATGCCCATGCCGAACGGCGAATAGATCAGCGGTTTGTCCGTGGCGACTTGCAGATCGCCGCGAATCAGCTGCGCCACGGTGCCGGTGACGAACTTGCGATGACCATACTTCTGCTCGGCCAGGTGCGGCGAGGTATTGGCTTTCAGGCAATGGGTGACGTCGTCGAAGTAGTTGTAACTTTCCTCGATGATTTCTGCGCCGATATCACGCAGCGAGATGTTCAGCACGATCTGCCCCGGGCGGAATGTCCCTCTGCCTTTGACATAAGGCTCGCCGGCACTGGTCGCGAACACCACGATGTCGGCGGTCAGTGCGTCTGCAAGCGACAACAGCCGCACATCCGGCAGGCCGAGTTGTTCGCCGAATGTGGCCAGTGCTTGAGCGGATTCGAGGTTGAGGTCATGAATGCCGACACTGTCGAAAGACCAATCGTCGGCGATGAACGTCTCAAGGATGTTACGGGAAATCACCCCGCCACCAATGATCGACAGCCTTGGCGCGCTGCGGCGTTGGCCATTGAGCCACCAGGCGCCGAGCACCGCCGACGCCGCCGTGCGCACCGCGCTGATCAGCGCGCCTTCCAGAAGGGCATAGGGATAGCCAGTGTCCGGTTCGTTGAGGATCAGCACCGCCGACGCGCGCGGAATGCCCGACTTGATGTTATCGGGATAACTGGCAATCCACTTGATCCCGGAGACCGATTGATCGCCCTCGCTGTCGACGATCGCCGCCGGCAAGGCAATGATCCGGTTCGCCGGTTCCGCCGGAAAACGCAGAAAGTAACTGTCGGGATTAACGGTTTCGCCGCGTTCATGGGTCAGGTAAGTCTGCGCGACGATCTCGATGGCTTCCTGACGAAGTCCGTTGAGTATGTCCTTGACGACTGCGCCGGGAATGACGTGGAACGGTTGAATCGAAGTCTGAGTGGTCATTGGGAATTACGCCGAAAGTGCCAGAGCGATTTCTGGGAAAAGTGGATGCAGCGCTGCTGCGCCGATGCGCTGGGAAACCCAGTCGTCGGAATAGATGGTTTCGAGGTAGCGCTCACCCATGTCCGGGGAGATCGCCACAACGACATCGTCGGGACGAATGTTCGGCGCCCATTGCTGGATACCCGCGAGGACAGTGCCGGTGGAGCCGCCGAAGAGCAGACCGTAGCGTTGCGCCAGCCAGCGGCAGACCTTGATCGTCTGTTCCTCGGGAATCGACAGGAAGTCGTGAATACCGGACGGCTCGAATATCTCCGGCAGGCGGCTGGTGCCGAGCCCCGGAATATGGCGCGTACCCCCCGGTAGACCAAACGTGACCGAGCCGACGGTATCGACGGCGATGACTTTGGTGTGCGGATGATGTTCGGCGAAGTAGTTCTTGCAGCCCATCAGCGTGCCGGTCGTACCAGCGCCGACAAACAAGTAATCCACGTGTGGAAACTTATGGGCAATGGACCTGGACGTCGCTTGATAGTGGGCGAAGGGGTTGGTCGGATTCTTGTATTGATTGAGCCAGATGTAGTCCGGGTTTTGCGCGACCATTTGCTCGATCAAACGAATGCGCGAATTAAGGTAGCCGCCGTTCTCGTCACGCTGATCAACCATGATCATCTCGGCACCCAGTGCCTGCATGAGCTTTCTGTTCGGCGCAGAAATATTGGGGTCGATCACACAGACAAACTTGTAACCCTTGGCGGCGCAGACCATGGCCAGCGCGACCCCCAGATTCCCCGACGAAGATTCGACCAGCCGAGTTTTATGGGTAATCCGGCCCTGGTTTTCCAGATCCGTAACGAGGGCGTGGGCGGTTTTGAGTTTTATTGATCCGGCAGGATTCAGTCCTTCGATTTTCAGTTGGATCGTTGCGCTGCAAAGATCCCCAATCTGCACATAACTATCTTCATTGATAAGTTGCTTGATCATACGTCGTCCGTTTCGTCTCTTATGCCGGGCGCACGGGGGCGCCAGCATTCATCCTGGAATGTTTGAAAAGCAGTAAATGCAGTTCGCCTGCTGGGTTTGTTTTTAGATTTTTTAGCTGGACAGGAAGTGACCTTGCGGTGGACGCCGATCTATTCAAAAAATCAGGTATTACGCTCTGCCGACTGTAAGCGTCGAGAGTGTTGCGGGGCGCAAAGTAGAGCCATTCATCGGCTCGCCAAGGCTTGTAGAAATACTGGCGAATTTTCCTACGCGGGGAGAGATACAGATTTCGGGTTTTTTCCAGTACAGCTAAGGTTGGGGTGTATCCCCCAGTGCAGCCGGGGATACTCGTGTCCATTCCCAAAGGCATCGCGCCCCACTGGGATTAAGCGTCAGTCTCGCTTGAGGCTCTGATCCAGGCGTGCCATGGCGTGTTGCAATTGATCGACGGCCTCGTCGATCAACGTCGCGCGCCCTTCGGCGCAGGCACGTTCCAGATGTTCGCAGCACTCGATCAAACGTTTTGCACGAACCATCCGCGCACCGCCTTTGATGCGGTGCGCCAGGTCTTGCAGGCGGTGACGATTGCCACTGACGTGCGCTGAAAGCAGATCATCGCGATCGTAGAGGTTGGTTGCGGCCAGTTCGCGCAACAACTGATTGATCAGCGTCCGGTCTTCACCGACGTAGAGCTCCAGGCCGGTCAAGTCGATCTCGGACGTTGCTTGCTCTTCAACCGGCGCTGGCGGCTCATTCACAAATCGGGACGCCAGCCAGGCACTCAAATCGGCCAGCCGGATCGGTTTGAACAGGCAGTCGTCCATGCCGGCTTCAAGGCAACGGATCTTTTCCTCCGGCTGCGCATTGGCGCTAAACCCAAGAATCAGCGTGGGTGGCAAGCCATTAGCGCGCTCTTCATCGCGTATCGCACCCGCCAGTTCATAACCATTGACCACCGGCATGTTGCAATCGGTGATGACCAAATCGAGCTCATGCTCGCGCCACGTCACAAGACCACGCTCGCCATCCTCAACCTCCAGCACTTGATGCCCCAGGTAGCTCAACTGCCGTGAGAGCAACAATCGATTGGCCGGGTAGTCGTCGACCACCAGAATCCTCAGCAGCCGAGTGGCCACCTGCAATCCGCTATCGGCCCGCTCGCAGCAGGCCAACGGTTGCAACGCAATC
This sequence comes from Pseudomonas sp. PMCC200344, assembly GCF_030053095.1. Lineage (NCBI taxonomy): Bacteria > Pseudomonadati > Pseudomonadota > Gammaproteobacteria > Pseudomonadales > Pseudomonadaceae > Pseudomonas > Pseudomonas sp. PMCC200344. The sequence continues at coordinate 4,447,671 of NZ_CP125618.1, forward strand.
AGATCAAGGCTGATGTCGACCTGCGTACCCAGCCCAAGGACGCTGTCGAGCTGCAATCGGCCGCCCATCATTTCGCACAGAGTGCGGCTGATCACCAGTCCCAGGCCGGAGCCATTGTGGCCTGACTGCTGGCCGTTACCGGCCTGCACGAACGGGCTGAACAGTCGTTGCTGATCGACCACACTGACACCGATGCCGCTGTCCTCAATACGCACACTGACTGCCAGATGCCCCGACACCCCGGGCTCTACTCGCAGTGTCAGACTCACCTCACCTTCACGGGTGAACTTGATCGCGTTGCTCAGCAGATTGGACAGCACCTGCTTGAAGCGCGTGGGGTCGACTAACACGTCACGATCGCTGTGTTCGGCCAATTCGACCCGCCACTGCAAGTTCTTCTGCCGTGCCAGGCCTTCGAATACCCGGCACACCGACTCCACCAGCGTGCGTAGATTGGCCCGCTCAGGGGTCAGCGACAAATGCCCGGACTCGATGCGGGCGATGTCCAGGATGTCGCCGATCAACGCCAGCAATTGCTGCGCGGCATTGGATGCCACTTCGATGGCGGAGCGATCAGTGAAGCCCTCTTCCGCTCGCTTCAGCGCCAGTTCGAGCATGCCGATCAGGGCATTCATCGGTGTGCGGATTTCATGACTCATGGTCGCCAGAAAGGTGGTTTTGGCGCGGTTGGCATCGTCGGCGGCGTTCTTGGCATCCTGCAATTGCCCGAGCAGTTGTTGGCGTTGAGTGATCTGCCGACGCTGCCAGGCAATCCAGGCCAGTGCGAGCAACAGCAAAGCGCCCGCAGCGGCAAACGCCTGAAGAATGCCTTGGCGATGACGCAGCCAGTAGCTGTCATCGATCACCACATCATTGCTCCAGCGGGCTAACAGCTCATCCATCTCCTGGGGCGAAATGCTCAGCAGTGCCTTGTTCAGAATCGAGTGCAACTCCAGCGCACCTCGGTTGGTGGCCAGAGCGATACGCGCCGGTTCATCACCCACGGTGCTGCTGATCCGCAGACGCTCGCGGTATTGCCGGGTGATCAGATACCGAGCCACGATCAATGAGCTGACTGCCCCGTCGGCCTGGCCCTTGATCACCCATTCCATACCCTGCGCCGGACTCTGCACTTCGACCAGACGTACATTGGGCGCCCGAGCGCGGATGAACCCGAGCAACGGATGACCGCGATAAATCGCCAGGCGTTTACCAGCCATGTCATCGAGGGTCCTTGGGCTTCCCGGGGGGGTCGCACTGACCAGTACAAACGGATTGTTCAAGTAGGCCCGAGTGAAACGCAGTTCGACTTCGCGTTCGATACTGGGCGTGACCACAGGTAACACGTCGATCTTGCCGTCCTTGAGTTGCTGGATCTGCTGATCGAGGGAGTTACCCCGCTGCACCTTGAAGGTCAAGCCGCTGCGCTGGCTGATCAGCGTCAGCAATTGCGCAGTCAACCCGCTGAGTTGTCCCTGGGCATCGTAAAAAGTCAGCGGTGCAAAATTCTCGATGGCACCGACTTCCACCGTCGGATGTTGATCCAGCCAACGTTGTTCACTGGCGCTCAAACGTACTCGCTCTTGACCCGCCATGTTGGCTCTGCCGGCACTCCAGCGCTGTTCGATGTCCGTGCGCTGATCCATGGGAATCGTCGCCAGAGCCTTATCGACAATGCTTTTCAGACGTGGGTTACCCCGGCTGAAGGCAAAGCCGAACGGATTGGCGTCCAGGCCGGAAGGTCCCACCAGGCGTACGTTACTGAGGTAGTTGTTATTGATGAGGTAATTGGCGCTGATGAAGTCCCCGAGGTACACATCATCGAGCCCGAACGCCACCGCCCCGATCGCGTCGAGTGCCGAGGGGTAGCGTTGCAAGCTCGCATCGGGATAGAAGGCTTCGACAGTCTGCGCCTGCAGATAGTCATCGACCATGGCGATGCGTTTGCCCGCGAGGTCGACGGGCATCCAGTCGTCCAGGCGGGTAACCAGCATCGGCTGATCTTCGGCATAGGCACTGGATCGGGTCAGCTCGGGGTCAGCCACCTCGAAGTTGTTGGACGTGCCGAGCAGATCCAGATCATCGCGTTTGAGCGCATCCATGGCCGCCTCGCGCGTGCGATAACGAAGCACGTCGATTTTTACGTGCAACAGCTGCCCCAACAGTGCGGCATAGTCTGCGGTGATGCCTTCCAGCTCATCAACGTTACGCGTGATCTCGAACGGCGGGTAGTCCGGCCCCGACACCCCGAGGCGCAAGACTCGTTTGCCACGCAACCACTGCCAGTCTTTTTCATCCAGCTGGACCTGATACCCCTCCACCGCGGAACGCCCCAGCACATGCAAAAGCGTTGGCTCATCGGCCGCCGTCACCGGGGCCCCCAGTCCACAGAACAGCAACAGAGCCCACAAATAATCGCGCATGATCGGGCTCACTCAGATCAGGTGATTACGCTTGGCAAAATCCCTCAGATACACCGCCGATTCCACGTTGAGTTTTCCAACCAGACGGGTCTTGTAGGTGCTGACGGTCTTGTGACTCAAGTGCATGATTTCAGCGATCGCCTTGTTACTGATGCCCCGGGCCAGATGCTGAAAGATCGTCAGTTCCCGGTCGGAGAGTTTATCGATCAACTGTTTTTCACTCAGTTGTATCGAGTTCAGCGACACCGACGCCGAGGGTAGCTGGGCGAAATAGGTGTAACCGGCCATCACGGCTTGCACGGCTTTGTGCAAATGCTGCAAATCATTGGTCTTGGCGACATAGGAAGCTGCGCCGGCGTGTATGCAACGATCCTGATAAAACATAGGTTCCTGGGACGTGAAGACCAGTACTCGGCAGGGCACCCCACTGGTCTTGATCCGCGCCAGTACATCCAGCCCGTCGAGCGAGGGCATCAGCAGATCCAGTACCACCAGATCAGGCTTGTGTTCGCGGATCTTCGGCAAGACCTCATTACCACTCGCCGCTTCGTATATCTGCTTGAAACCCTCCTGCACCAGTATGATTTTGACTGCGGCGCGAACCACCGGATGATCGTCCACAATCAGCACTGACTTCATGGCAACTCCCTGTGCAACAAAAACGACGATTGAGCAACCAATGCCCATAAGCTCGGCCCGGCCCGGTTGAACGTACTGGCTGCGCAAAGACCTTTGCATGGAAACCCGGGCGCAACTACCTGACAGAAATGACAGTGCCGACAAACGGTAGACTAGGATCGATGATCGCCATCAGCCGCTGAATGGATGCCAGATCAGGCAGCATTGCGTGGCTCACCTCAACCATCTGTTGAACGCAGGCAGGAATGGGAGGCAGTTGCGCCTGCTGAACGTCATAGATCAAGGCGTGATGAACCTGTTGGTTATCAAGAAAAAAATCGAACAGGTTTAACGCCCCGCTTGCCAGCGAGGCATTCATGACCACCAGATCAAATGGCTCGCAACCGTATTCGACCAGGGTCAACAGCTCTTCAAGGCTGTGTACCGGTGCTATCCGGTAGTAGTCGAGTTGATTGAACAGTCGCTCGACCTTCATGCGGTGAAAATGCAACTCGTCGGCGATCAGGATACGTAAGGCTTTGTTCGACAACGTGGGCCCCCAGGAGAGTGTCAGATTCGTGAGGGCGCAAGGCTACGGAAGACCCGTCGAGCTTTCTGTAGGACTTTTCCTAAAAACCGCGCTCTTGTCCGGTAACTTGGGAAGTTAAAGTCCAAAAACCGTCCGAACACAGTTCTTCTTACATTTGGCAGCATTACTGCCAGCCAAACCGGCAAATAAAAAATCCTTTCACCGCCTGCGTCAGGCCCATGTACGCCAGCAAAATCACCGGCAGGAACACGAAGTACAGCGACGGCAGCGCCTGTAATTTGAAGTAGTGCGCAAGCGCTCCCATCGGCAGGTAGATGCCAACGACCATGATGATTCCAGTCATCACCATCAGTGGCATCGCTGCGCGACTTTGCAGGAACGGGATTTTCGGTGTGCGGATCATGTGCACGATCAGCGTCTGGGTCAGCAGCCCGACCACGAACCAGCCGGACTGGAACAGGGTTTGATCGTCCGGGGTATTGGCGTCGAAGACGTACCACATCAAGGCAAACGTGGTGATGTCGAAGTTCGAGCTGGCGGTCATTTTGATGTACTTGAGCATGTTGGCGGATGCCGTCGCCCATGAAACCGACCACATGACCGTTGCCCTTGAACAAACGCACGATGCGTTCCTTGTGGGAGCGAGCCTGCTCGCGAAGGCGCCATTACAGGCGCCGAAAATCTTAGCTGGCAGTCGCCAACAGTAAATCCATCACCGACCGGCCATGCCCACGTGCCTTGCCATGGTCATACAACGAACCGGCAATCTCATCGGCGCGAATCGGCAGGATCGACAGCAAGGTGTCGCTCAAACCGTGGCTGGCCTGACAGAAGCCCTGCATATAAATGCCAGCCTTGCAGCGCTCGTCAGTGATCAGTTTGTAGTTGCGATCGACTTCGAAATCCCCCAGGTATTGCTCCAGCGGCGCCAGCAGTTTGCGGTGCATCTGGCGCTCATAACCGGTGGCAAGCACCACGGCGTCGTAATGACGGGCCGTGACTTCGCCGGTGGCGTTGTTGCGCACGGCCAACTCGATTCCGCGCTCGGTGGCGGTGGCTTTTTCGATGGTGGTCAGGGTACGGAACGCATGGCGCGCGATGCCCGAGACTTTCTGGCGATAGAAGATGCCGTAGATGCGTTCGATCAGGTCGATGTCCACCACCGAATAGTTGGTGTTGTGGTACTCGTTGACCAGACGCTCGCGCTCGCTGCTCGCCTGCTGGAACACCAGATCAGTGAACTCTGGCGAGAACACTTCGTTGACAAACGGGCTATCGTCCGCCGGCTTCAGGGCCGAGCCACGCAGGATCATGTCCACCTGCACCGACGGGAAGCTGTCGTTCAGATCGATGAACGCTTCCGCCGCGCTCTGCCCGCCGCCGATGATCGCAATGCTCATCGGCTGGTTGTTCACGCACGGCTGCTTGGCCATCTGCACCAGGTACTGGGAGTGGTGGAACACCCGGCTGTCACCCTTGAGCGCCTTGAAGGCTTCGGGAATGCGCGGTGTTCCGCCGGCACTGACCACCACCGAACGGGCGGTGCGAACGTGCTGCTGACCTTGGGTATCGCGCGAGATCACCCGCAGTGCTTCGACCTGCTGGTTGTGCAGCACCGGCTCGATGGTCAGCACTTCTTCGCCGTAGCGGCTCTGCGCTTCAAATTGCCCGGCGACCCAGCGCAGGTAATCGTTGTACTCCATGCGGCACGGATAAAAGGTGCCCAGGTTGATGAAGTCCACCAGACGGCCGTGGTGCTTGAGGTAATTGACGAACGAGTACGGGCTGGTCGGGTTGCGCAGGGTCACCAGGTCCTTGAGGAAGGAGATCTGCAACTCGCTCTGGGTCACCAGGGTGTTGCCGTGCCAGCGGTAGTCGGCCTGCTTGTCGAGAAACAGCACATCCAGCTCGCCCTGGCTCGGCCCGCGCTCTTGCAGAGCGATGGCCAGCGCCAGGTTCGAAGGGCCGAAACCGACGCCGATCAGGTCGTGAACGATGGGCGATGCAATTGCCTGTGTCATTTCCAGTGTCCTCTGGATGAACCCCTCAACAAGGGGAATAAGCCTAAGTGACCTGATGCAGGACAGCAGGTCGTCTGTTGAGTAGGAACGAGGACAATGAAAAAAAATTTAGCGAGGAGGGATCAATGGGCGTCCCACTGGCGCATCCGCACCCGGCAATGCTTCATCGCATTGACGATGTGTTTCTCCACCAGAGCCCGGGAAATGCCCAGGTGTTGGGCGATCTCCGGGTGCGACAGGCCATCGATCTTGCGCAGCAGGAAACTCTCGCGGCACAACCGTGGCAATTCCGCCAATGCACGCTGGAGCATCTCCAGGCGTTGACCGTGATCGAGGCTGTGATGAGGGGATGGGGTGAAGTAGCGCTCTTCGTTGTCGAGCACTTCCAGCGATTCGACCTGACGCAGGGCATTGCGCCGATGGTCGTCGATCACCAGGTTGAGCGCGGTGCGATACAGAAACGCCCGAGGCTGCTCGATCGGCGTGTCGCTGGACCGCTCCAATACCCGCAGATAAGCGTCATGCACCACATCTTCGGCCACCTGACGGTTGCCCAGCTTGGCGTTCAAAAAGCACACCAGCTCGCGATAGTAGTTTTCCAACATGACTCCCGGCCGCAGGGGTGCGGTTTCTATCCTTGAGCCAGATCGTCGACCGCCGAAATGGGCAGTGGCACGATAGTGGCAGTTCGAGGTGCGTAATTTATAGTAATTCTCATATAGATTTAAAGTATTGCTTCACCTTGCCCGACAAATAGTCTTGAACCTGTGGGAGCGGGCTTGCTCGCGAAAGCGGTGTGCCATTCAACTTTTATGTCGACTGACACGCCCTCTTCGCGAGCAAGCCCGCTCCCACAGTTTGATTGTGTCGACAGCTAAATTCCCCGGTACCTTCCTCGTTTACAAGACAGCTCCCCGTCTCTGTCGCCCGTTTTTGCGCACAGATTGAACGACGGGCCGATATTCATTGGCCGGAACCCTGCATGAAACGTCCCCGACAGACCCGACGCGCCCTGCTTGTAGCACTTTGTCTGATCCCCGTTATCGCCGTCGCCGCCTGGCAGATCATCCCGCCCGGTCGAGACCAGTTCGCCACCGTTCAGGTCACCCGCGCCGACATCGAAAGCAGCGTCACGGCCTTGGGCACCCTGCAACCTCGACGTTATGTCGACGTCGGTGCCCAGGCGTCCGGGCAGATCCACAAGATCCACGTGGAAGTCGGCGATGTGGTGAAGGAAGGCCAGTTGCTGGTTGAAATCGATCCGTCCACGCAACAGGCCAAACTCGACGCCGGGCGTTTCTCCATCGAAAACCTCAAGGCGCAGCTGCAGGAACAACGGGCGCAGCACGACCTCGCCCGGCAGAAATTCCAGCGTCAGCAGAACCTCAAGGCCGGTGGCGCCACCCGCGAAGAAGACGTGCAGACCGCCGAGGCCGAACTGCGCGCCACCCAGGCCCGCATCGACATGTTCCAGGCGCAGATCCGCCAAGCCCAGGCCAGCCTGCGCAGTGATCAGGCGGAACTCGGCTACACGCGAATCTATGCACCCATGAGCGGAACCGTCGTCGCGCTCGACGCTCGTGAAGGCCAGACCCTCAATGCTCAGCAACAAACACCGTTGATTCTGCGCATTGCCAAATTGTCGCCGATGACCGTCTGGGCCGAGGTGTCGGAAGCCGATATCGGTCACGTCAAACCCGGTATGACGGCCTGGTTCACCACCCTCAGCGGCGGCAACCGTCGCTGGAACAGCACCGTGCGGCAAATTCTGCCGGTGCCGCCCAAGCCGCTGGACCAGACCAGCCAGGGCGGCGGCAACCCGTCCAGTTCGAGCAAAAGTGGCAGCGCTCGCGTGGTGCTCTACACCGTATTGCTCGACGTCGACAACGCCGACAACGCGCTGATGGCGGAAATGACCACGCAAGTCTTCTTCGTCGCCGAGCAGGCAAAAAACGTCCTCACCGCGCCCATCGCGGCCCTGCAAGCCGGCACTGGAGCGGACAACCAGACGGCACAAGTCGTCGCCAAAAACGGCCGCATCGAGCAGCGCGACGTGCGCACCGGCATCAGCGATCGCCTGCGGGTGCAGATCCTCGACGGCTTGCAGGAAGGTGATCACCTGCTGATCGGTCCGGCCGACGGGAGTGGCGGCTGAATGCTGACGCCCCTGATCGACCTGCACGACATCCGCAAAGCCTACGGCGGCGGCGATTCACCGGAAGTTCACGTACTGCGCGGCATCGACCTGTCGATCCATGCCGGGGAATTCGTGGCGATCGTCGGTGCCTCCGGCTCCGGCAAGTCGACGCTGATGAACATCCTCGGCTGCCTCGACCGCCCGACCTCGGGTGAATATCGCTTCGCCGGGGAAAACGTCGCCGCACTCGACAGCGACGAACTGGCCTGGTTGCGCCGCGAAGCCTTCGGCTTTGTGTTCCAGGGTTATCACCTGATCCCGTCCGGCTCGGCCCAGGAAAACGTCGAGATGCCGGCCATCTACGCAGGCTTGCCGGCCGCCGAACGCCACGCCCGCGCAGCCGCCCTGCTCGACCGCCTCGGCCTGGCCTCGCGCACCGGTAACCGTCCGCACCAACTCTCCGGCGGCCAGCAACAACGGGTGTCCATCGCCCGCGCCTTGATGAACGGCGGCCACATCATCCTCGCCGACGAACCCACCGGTGCCCTCGATAGCCACAGCGGCGCCGAGGTCATGACCCTGCTCGACGAACTGGCGAGCCAGGGTCACGTGGTGATCCTCATTACCCACGACCGCGAAGTCGCGGCCCGGGCCAAACGCATCATCGAAATTCGCGACGGGCTGATCATCAGCGACAGCGCCCGGGACAACCCCGAAGCACAAACCTCAGCCAGCCATGGCGCGCTGCAAGCGGTGGACTTACGCAAGCGCCTGACCGAAGGCGCCGAAGCCACTGGCGCCTGGAAAGGTGAACTGGTCGATGCGGTGCAAGCTGCGTGGCGGGTGATGTGGATCAACCGCTTTCGCACCGCACTGACCTTGCTCGGGATCATCATCGGCGTGGCGTCGGTGGTGGTCATGCTGGCCGTCGGTGAAGGCAGCAAGCGTCAGGTGATGGCGCAAATGGGCGCGTTCGGCTCCAACATCATTTACCTCAGTGGCTCGTCACCGAACCCGCGAACGCCGCTGGGCATCGTCACCCTGGATGACGTCGCGGCGGTGGGAAGCCTGCCGCAAGTGACACGGATCATGCCGGTCAACGGCCAGGAGGCCGGGGTGCGTTTTGGCAACCTCGACCACTTGAGCTACGTCGGCGGCAACGACACCAATTTCCCGGCGATCTTCAACTGGCCGGTGGTGGAAGGTAGCTACTTCACCCAGGACGATGAACGCAACGCGGCGGCCGTCGCAGTCATCGGCCACAAGGTGCGGACCAAGTTGCTCAAGGACGTCGCCAACCCGATCGGCCAGTACATCCTGATTGAGAACGTGCCATTCCAGGTGGTCGGGGTGCTCGCGGAAAAAGGCGCCAGCTCCGGTGACTCCGACAGCGACGACCGCATCGCCATCCCCTACTCCGCCGCCAGTGTCCGACTGTTCGGCACTCACAACCCCGAATACGTGGCCATCGCCGCCGCCGATGCGCGCAAGGTCAAAGAGACGGAAAAAGCCATCGAGCAGTTGATGCTGCGCCTGCACAACGGCAAAAAGGATTTCGAACTGACCAACAACGCGGCGATGATTCAGGCCGAGGCACGCACGCAAAATACGCTGTCGCTGATGCTCGGCTCGATTGCCGCGATTTCGTTGCTGGTGGGCGGCATCGGTGTGATGAACATCATGCTCATGACCGTGCGCGAGCGTACCCGTGAGATCGGCATCCGCATGGCCACCGGCGCCCGCCAACGCGACATCCTGCGCCAGTTCCTCACCGAAGCGGTGATGCTCTCGGTAGTTGGCGGGCTCGCCGGGATCGCCCTGGCGCTGATCGTTGGCGGCGTACTGATCCTCAGCGAAGTCGCCGTGGCGTTCTCCTTGATAGCGGTGCTCGGCGCCTTCGGCTGCGCCCTGGTCACCGGTGTTGTCTTCGGCTTCATGCCGGCCCGCAAAGCTGCCCGACTCGACCCGGTCACGGCCCTTACCAGTGAATGATCTCTCCATGAAGCCGACACTCAGCCTGCTGACCCTCTGCCTGTTGCTCGGCGCCTGCGGCAGTCCCCCCCAACGCCCGGACAGTGGGCTCCAGCCGCCCGCCGCCTGGCAATCGCCACACACTCAAAGCGCTACTCGCAGCCACCTGCAATGGTGGACGCAGTTCGGCAGCCCGGAGCTTGATCGCCTGATCGAACAGGCGCGGGTCGGCAGTTACGACCTGGCCGCCGCCATCGCCCGGGTGCGTCAGGCGCAGGCTGAAACGGTCGTTGCTGGTGGTTCGCTGCTACCCGAGGTCAAGGGTGCCCTGAACGCCAATCGGCAAAAACTATTGCGGGGCAACGGCTACAGCCAGCTCGATGCCGACAGCGACAACAAGGCCGTCGATTACTTCAACGCCAGCCTCAGCGCCAGTTACGAAATCGATTTCTGGGGCGGTCAAAGCGCTTCCCGTGAAAGCGCGCAATTCGGTTTGCAGGCGAGTGAGTTCGATCAGGCGACCGTGGAATTGACGCTGCTCAGTGGTGTCGCCAGTACCTACGCGCAGACCTTGTCGCTGCGTGAGCAAAGTCGCATCGCCGAGTTGAATCTGGCGAACGCGCAAACTGTATTGAAGCTGGCGCAGACGCGTTTTGACTCAGGCTCGGCAACCGCGCTGGAACTGGCGCAGCAGAAGAGCCTGGTCGCCGCGCAACAACGACAATTGCCGCTGGTGCAGCAACAGGCTCAGGACGCACAGATCAGCCTTGCCGCCCTGCTCGGCCGGCCGGTGCAGGAGTTGTCTTTGGGTCAGGAACGCTTTGATCAACTGTCATGGCCAACCATTGGCGCTGGGCTGCCCAGCGAGCTGCTCAGCCGTCGCCCGGACATTGCCCGCGCCGAAGCGCAATTAGCCGCCGCACAAGCCGACATCACCGTCGCCCGCGCCGCCATGTTGCCGGCTGTGACCCTGAGTGCAGAAATCGGCTCCGGTGCCGACCGCGCCGCCGACATCCTGCGCAACCCCTTCTACAACCTCACCACCGGACTGCTCGCACCGGTCTTCAACAATGGTCGCCTGAGCGCCGAGCGCGACAAGGCCACAGCCCGTCAGGAAGAACTGCTGGAGACGTACCGCGGGGCGATCATCAATGGTTTTGCCGATGTGGAAAAAGCCCTCAACAGCATTCGCGGTCTGGACGAGCAGCGGCAGTGGCAAGGTGAAGAACTGAACCAGGCGCAGACCGCGTTCAACATTGCGCAAAGCCGCTATCAGGCCGGTGCCGAGGATTTGCTGACGGTGCTGGAGACACAGCGCACGCTGTATGCGGCGCAGGACTTGAATGTGCAACTGCGGTTGTCGAGATTGCAGGCGAGTATTGCGTTGTACAAAGCGCTGGGTGGCGGGTGGCAGGCGTTGTAATTTCTGTGTCTATTCGGCCGCCTTCGCGAGCAAGCTCGCTCCCACACTGGACCTTTGTTCGCAGGACTAATGTGGGAGCGAGCCTGCTCGCGAAGAACGATAACGCGGTCTTATTGATTAACTGGTAATCGGCTTGGCCTTCAAATGCCGTGCATACCAAGGCCGTTGCGGCACCTTGCGGAATAAGTCCGCCAATTTCTTCTCGTCATCACCAAAGGTAATCCGCAACGCCAGCTTCATGGTTTCCGGGTCCATCTCCACCGACTTGTCGGTCTGCAACCCCGGCGTAGTACTGCAACCATGGGTGCTCGGGCCGAGCCACGGGTCGTCGATCTCGACCCAACGCCCAGGCGCAAACCACGCCACGCCATTGACCTCGAGCCGACTGACCTCCCCCGGATGAAAGCGCTCGTGCGCACGGAACCAGTCTTCCAGTCGATCATCGATCCAGCCATGGAAATGCCAGAACACCGGGTTCACGTGGGACGAAAACGGATCGCCGAGAAAGTCGTTTTCCGGCGCATACCAGCGCGCGGAAAAGTCCGACGGATCCCGGGCAAACGGCACGGGTTGACCGTTGGACAGATCACGCGGCACCGAGGCCCAACGCATATGCAGCCAGTCGTGCAGCCCCAACTCCACCTCCGAACCGAACTGACCCAAGGTCAATTTCGACAGGTAACGCGGATCGCGGTACTGCGATTCCCAGACCTGGAAATTGCTGTGGTAGGTCTCGGCGGTCTTGATGTCGCTGACCCATTGCGAGTACTCGGCATCGTCGTCGGCCAGCCAGGTCGGCGGCAGCGCAGTACCGTCGTGGTTGTCGAAATAACGGGCGAACCCAACGCGATCACGCGCCAGTTCCGGCTGCGGCAGCGGGAAGTGCGACCAGGACGGCAAGTCTTGCAGGGAGCGCGCCTTGCCGAGCATGTGCCGGTGCATGAAAAAGAAATCCACACCCGAGCCGTTACGATCCTTGCGCGCGCCACGGGCATCACGCTCCTTGTCTCGCGGGCCAGGCTGCCAGCCAATGCCGCGCAGGGCGCCGCGCTTGTCTTCGGACAGGGTGTGCCATTTGTCCCGGGAGGCATGCCAGAGCTGGTGAAACAGCCGATGCTCCGGGGACACCAGCCAGGCCAGCAGCGTCGGGTTGAGACCGGTGCGCTCGCGGGCTTCGGGGAACACGCGTTTGACGGCAATGAAGCGATTGTCCTGGGCCGTCAACATTAACGGACGATCCAGATTCAACACGCGACCACTGAGAGTGCCGCTGCCAGCGTTGCCGAAACCGGCCCAGACTTCGTCCAGCAACAGGCTGAATTCATAATCCGCTGCGCCGCTGGCGCTGAGCAGTCGCCAGCTCAATTGCGCCGGTTTGGTGCCGGCCAGATCGCCGAGTACCCGGTAACGCGGCATTTCGTTCGAGCGCAAACGCTCGGCGGTGTCGAGGAACCCGCTCAAGCCGCGACCTTTGTGGCCGATGTCGAGAAACACCTCCAGCCCGTCCCTTGGCAGGCCTTCGATACCGGCGTCATGACCTTCGAAACGGATCTGCCAAACACCGCGCAAGGTGTTCGCCAAGTGCTGGCCAGCGACATCCGCGACATCGAACGAAGCTTCGCCGGGGGTGATCGTCGGATCCGCCTTCGTCCATTCACGATGCCCATAAAAGGCCGCAGGCACGGCGGCGCCGGTCAGCGCCAGGCCTGCCATGAACCATCGTCGAGAAATCGTCATTGCCCTACCTGTGTCAGCCATGAAGCAGGCTTTATCCAAGCTAGAACGTTTGTTGCCTCCAAAAATTTAAAAGCTTCGTCGGAACGCCGCCCGGAGCAAGCCTGCTCCCACATTGGACCGAGGCGTACACAGATCAACTGTGGGAGCGAGCCTGCTCGCGAAGAGGCCGGCACAAACACTAAATTCCTTGGCCAGCCACTCGTTCTTCCCAGATAGCAAAGGCCCCTGCGCCTGCACCCAACGGCGAACCTGACTGAGACGGCAATGACAAAACCACGTTCGAAAAAGGCTCTTTACATCGGCCTGCCGCTGGCCCTGGCGATCAGCGCCAGTGCAGGCTTTGCGGCCTGGGATTACGGGTTCAAGGACAATCCCGGCTACCCGGTCAAGGTGATGAAACAGGCGGATGAGCTGCACGAGCGAATCCTCTCCTTTGACAGCCACGTCACCGTCCCGCTGGACTTCGGCACCGCCGGCAATGAAGCGGACAAGGACGGCACCGGGCAGTTCGACCTGGTCAAGACCGGGCGCGGACGCCTGTCCGGTGCAGCCCTGACGATTTTCGGCTGGCCGGAAATCTGGAACGGCGCCAACGCCCCGCACCGCCCAACCGCCGGTTTCGTCGACGAAGCACGGTTCGAGCAGGAAACCCGCTACAAAATCATCAGCACACTGGTTCGCGACTTCCCCAATCAGGTTGCCATCGCCTACACCCCCGACGACTTCCGACGCCTGCATGGCGAAGGCAAGTTCGCGATCTTCATGAGCATGCTCAACGCCTATCCGCTGGGCAACGACCTGAACGCCCTGGACAAGTGGGCTGCCCGCGGCATGCGCATGTTCGGTTTCAGTTACGTGGGCAACAACGCCTGGGCTGACTCATCCCGGCCGTTGCCGTTTTTCAACGATTCCCGCGACGCCCTCGGCGGCCTCTCGGAGATCGGCAAGCAGGCCGTGCACCGCCTCAACGACCTCGGCGTGATCATCGACGTTTCACAGATGTCGACCAAGGCGTTGGAGCAAGTTGCCCAGCTGAGCCGTGCGCCAATGGTCGCTTCCCACTCGGCACCGCGAGGGTTGGTAGACATCCCACGCAACCTCAGTGATCAGGAAATGCAGCTGATCAAGAACAGCGGCGGCGTGGTGCAGATTGTCGGTTTCCCGACTTACATCCGCCCGCTCAGCCAGGCCACCCAGGACAAACTCAACGCCCTGCGCGCACGCTTCGACCTGCAACCGTTGCAAGGCCTGGAGATGGCGCTGATGCCGGGGGACCCGGTGATCACAGTCTGGTCCGAGCAACGTTTCGGCGAGTACGCCAGTCAGCTCTACGCCATCGTCGACGAGGAGCCCAAGGCCACGCTCAAGGACTACGGCGACGCGATCGACTACGCGGTGAAGAAAATCGGCATCGACCACGTCGGCATCAGTTCCGACTTCAACGATGGCGGCGGTCTGAACGGCTGGAAAGACGTCAGCGAGGCACGCAACGTGACGGCCGAGCTGATCAGTCGCGGCTACGGCGAAGCCGATATCGCCAAGCTCTGGGGCGGCAACTTCCTGAGGGTCTGGGACCAGGTGCAGAAGTCTTCCAAGCCTGTGGCGAAAAATTGACCCCCTCTTTTGCAAAAGCGAACCGAGCACATGACCAACCGTCGTTCATTCCTCAAGCAGGCCGGTATTCTCGCGGCCGGCCTGCCCCTGGGCGCTGCCGTGAACCTACCAGCGCTGGCCGCCAATCCGGCGCCGCTGCCGAAGGATAAATGGGCGCAACTACGCCAGATGTTCAATCAGGACCCGGACTACCTGCACTTCGCCAACTTTCTGGTGACCTCACACCCAAGACCGGTGCGTGAAGCGATCGACATGCACCGCGCCAACCTCGACCGCAACCCCGGCCGGGCCATGGACTGGGACCTGGGGGAAACTGAAAAGCGCGAGCAGGAAGTGCGCGTCTGGGCCGGTCGTTACCTCAAGGCCAAGCCTGAGCAGATCGCCCTCACCGGCAGCACCACCGAAGGCCTTTCACTGATCTACGGCGGCATTCATGTGCGCCCCGACCAGGAAATCCTCACCAGCGAACACGAACATTACGCAACGAACTATGCGCTGGGGTATCGCCAGCAAAAGGACGGGGTCAAGGTTCGCAAGCTCAAACTGTTCGAGAACAGTTACGGCATTTCCGTGGATGAGGTGCTGGGCTCGATTGCTAAAGGCATTCGCCCCGAAACCCGAGTGCTCGGCATGACGTGGGTGCAATCGGGCAGCGGCGTGAAACTGCCGATCGGCGAGATCGGCAAACTGGTGGAGGACCAGAACCGCCACCGCGAAGAAAAGGACCGCATCCTGTATGTGGTCGACGGCGTCCATGGCTTCGGCGTCGAGGACCTCGACTTCCCCGACATGCACTGCGATTTCTTCATCGCCGGCACGCACAAATGGATGTTCGGCCCGCGCGGTACCGGGATCATCTGCGCCCGTTCGAGCGAGCTCAAGGACGTGACGCCGACCATCCCGACGTTCTCCGAAGCCACCACCTTCTCGACCATCATGACCCCCGGCGGCTATCACAGCTTTGAGCATCGCTGGGCCCTGAACGAAGCCTTCAAGTTGCACCTGGACCTGGGCAAGGCCGAGGTGCAGGCGCGCATCCACGCGCTCAATACCTATGCGAAAAACCGCTTGCTGGAGCACCCGCAGATCGAACTGGTGACGCCAAAAAGCGTGGACCTGTCGGCCGGTTTTACCTTCTTCCGGATCAAGGATCGCGACTGCGAAAAAGTCGCCCTCCAGCTGATGGAAAACCGCGTGGTCTGCGACTCGGTGGACCGCGACGTCGGCCCGGTGATCCGCATCGCCCCCGGCCTGCTCAACACCGAAAACGATATCGACCGTTTCATGGCCCTGCTGAACAAAACCGCCTAATGCAGAACCCTGTGGGAGCGAGCCTGCTCGCGATAGCGGTGGATCAGTCACCATCAATGTTGAATTTGATGGCCCAATCGCGAGCAGGCTCACTCCCACATTGGGCCTGGCGTGACACCCGTTTTTTATATCGAGATGATTCATGAACCGAGATCAATTGACCTTGTCACTCAAGGCCCTGGCCCTGACCGCACTCATGGTCGGACTTTTGCCGACCACCGCCCAAGCGGCCGCCACCCCGCAACCGGGCAAAGTGTTCAAGGACTGCCGGGACTGCCCGGAAATGGTCGTGCTGCCCGCCGGCACCTTCGCCATGGGCACCCCCGATGACGAAGTCGGTCGCGAACCCGATGAAGGTCCGATGCATGACGTGACCTTCGCCAAACCGTTCGCCATGAGCCGGTTCCAGGTCACCGCTGGTGAATGGGACAGCTACGTGCGCGAGAGTGGCGTGACCATCGCCAACGGCGACAGCCGGCCGGGTCGCGAGTGCGTCGCCAGCAAGCCGCGCTATCCGCAAAACCCGCGCCAGCCAGCGGTGTGCATGAACTTCGACGACGTGAAAAACTACGTCGCCTGGCTGTCGAAAAAAACCGGGCAGACGTACCGCATGGTCAGCGAAGCCCAACGCGAATATGCCGCGCGTGGCGGCAGCAAAGGGCCGTTCCCCTTCCCGTTCGATGAGGGCAAGGAATACAGCATCGCCAAGCACGCCAACACCTATGGCCCGGCTGACGGTTACAGCTTCAGCTCGCCAGTAGGCAGCTACCCGCCGAACGCCTTCGGCATGTACGACATGCATGGCAACGTTTACGAATGGGTCGAAGACTGCGAACACCCGGACTACGTCGGTGCGCCCACCGATGGCAGCGCCTGGGTCGAGCCCAAATGCGAAGCCGTACGGATTCGCGGCAACGACTGGGGTGAAGCACCGGTGTTCTCGCGCTCCGGTAACCGCAACAGCCAGTACCCGCAAGAGCGCGGCGACTGGATGGGGTTCCGCATCGTGCGCGACCTCTAAGCCCACCGCCCCTCTGTAGGAGCCAGGCTTGCCGGCGAAGGCGATCTCAAGGACGCCTTCGCCGGCAAGCCTGGCTCCTACGGGACTGTGTAGTGACAGCAAGCCCCGCCAGTCGGCGCCCTTCTAAATTAAGCCTTCCACCAGACGTTCTACTGGGTATCTGCCTTCACGACCCAAGGAACTGTCTTCCATGACCCAGCCTACCCGTGGCGCCATCGGCGAATTGTTCGCCCTGTTGAAACCCTTTCGGCTCATCGTCGCCGCGTCCATCTTCCTGGGCATGGTCGGCGGCCTGAGCGTCACGGTATTGCTGGCAACCATCAACAACGCCCTGCATTCGGACACCGGCCTGACCCAGGGTGTGGTCGCCCTGTTCGCCGGCCTGTGCCTGCTGGCGCTGGCCAGTTCGATCTGCTCGGACATCGGCACCAACTATGTCGGCCAGCACATCATCGCCAAGCTGCGCAAACAGTTGGGTGAAAAGGTCCTGTCGGCACCGATCGAACAGATCGAACGCTATCGCAGCCACCGATTGATCCCGGTGCTGACCCACGACGTCGACACCATCAGCGACTTCGCCTTCGCCTTCGCACCACTGGCCATTTCCGTCACCGTGACCCTGGGTTGCATGGGCTACCTGGCCATTCTGTCGTGGCCGATGTTCCTGATCATGGTCGCCGCGATCCTGATCGGCACGGCGATTCAGGCCTACGCCCAGAGCAAAGGTGTTCAGGGTTTCATGGCCGCCCGAGAGGCCGAAGATGAACTGCAAAAGCACTACAACGCGATTGCCGAAGGCGCCAAGGAACTGCGCATTCATCGCCCACGCCGCCAACGCATGTTCGTCTCGGGCATCAAGGCTACGGCCGAATTCATCTGCAACACCCAGGTGCGTTCGATCAATACATTCGTCATTGCCAAGACCTTCGGCTCGATGCTGTTTTTCGTGGTCATCGGCCTGGCCCTCGCACTGCAAACCTTTTGGCCGAGTGCCGATAAAACCGCGATGAGCGGCTTCGTGCTGGTGCTGCTTTATATGAAAGGTCCGCTGGAGCATTTGATCAGCACCTTGCCGATCGTCAGCCGCGCGCAGATCGCCTTCCGCCGCATCGCCGAATTGTCGGAGCAGTTTTCCACCCCGGAACCTCATCTGCTGCTCAGCGACAAAGGCAACGTCAAGCAAGCGGTGCACGAACTGAAACTGGCCGATGTACGTTTCAGCTTCCCGGCGGCCGAAGGTGCTTCACCTTTCCAGCTAGGGCCGGTCAACCTGACGATCAAGCAAGGCGACATCACCTTTATTGTCGGCGAGAACGGTTGCGGCAAGACCACGCTGATCAAACTGCTGCTGGGCCTGTACACGCCGCAGCAGGGTGCAATCCACGTCAATGGCGAAGTGATCGACGCCGCCAACCGCGATGACTATCGCCAGTTGTTCACCACCATTTTTGCCGACTATTACCTGTTCGATGATGTGGTCCAGGGCGATACGCACATCCCCGAAGACGCCAACAAATACCTGCAACGGCTGGAGATCGCGCACAAGGTCAGCGTCAAGGACGGCAACTTCACCACCACCGACCTCTCCACCGGCCAGCGCAAACGCCTGGCCCTGGTCAATGCCTGGCTGGAGGAGCGTCCGGTGCTGGTGTTCGATGAATGGGCTGCAGATCAGGACCCGACCTTCCGGCGGATTTTTTACACCGAGCTGCTACCGGACCTCAAACGTCTGGGCAAGACCATCATCGTGATCTCCCACGATGACCGTTATTTCGACGTGGCGGACCAACTGGTGCGCATGCAAAGCGGACGGGTTGTCACCGAGCTGGCCACCGCCTGAAAGGTAATGCCAGCCAAGTTAGGCAACTTCGAGAGGAACGCGGTCTTCGTAGCAGCTGGCGAAGCCTGCGTTCGGCTGCGCAGCAGTCGTGAAATCAGAACTCACGGTGCATCAGGTAGACCTCGCGAGCCGAGTTGACGACTGCTGCGCAGCCGAACGCAGGCTTCGCCAGCAGCAGACCGAGTTGCAGCTTAACTGGCCGGCATTTTTCTCCGATTCCGCCCCTTGTAAATTTTTTTTCCCGGTTTCTTTCCGGTTTTACGCTCGTGCTGCGTCTAATAATCATTCCTATTAACAAAAACTCTGCACAACACTTTTTCAGGAGCTCAGGTAAGTAATGCGACCTCAAACACGCCGCACACCTCTCGCGCTGGCCGTACAGCGCCCGACTTTGCATCGCACCCTGTTCACAAGCGTACTGCTGACCGCCACCTTGCTGGGGAGCTCGATGGCCAATGCTGCACCTGTAAAAGTGAACATTGCAGGTCAATCGCTTTCCAACGCGCTGACCGAACTGGGCATGCAGACCAATCTGCAAATCCTCTACAGCCCGGATCAGGTTGCAGGGATCAAGTCTCGCGCGGTGTCCGGTTCACTGGAACCGTCCGACGCCCTTGCCGCCCTGCTGAAAGGCACCGGCATCTCGTTCCAGATTAACGGCAACAGCGTCACCCTGGTGTCCGGCGGCGGCTCGAGCCTGCAACTGGGCGCGACCACCATTTCCGGCCGGGCCCTGGGCCTGACCACAGAAGACACCGGTTCCTACACCACCGGCGCCACCACCACCGCGACCAAGCTGCCGCTGTCCATTCGCGAAACCCCGCAATCAGTCACCGTGGTCACCCGTCAGCAGATGGACGATCGCGGTGTCACCAGCGTCGCCGACGCATTGCGCAACACCCCTGGCGTCACGTCGCAGAAGTACGACAGTGACCGTACTGAGTTTTCTGCTCGTGGTTTTGCCATCACCAACTTCCAGTACGATGGCGTCAACATTCCTTACGACGGCGTTTACGGTGAGAACCCGAACAACAGCGACGACGCCGCCAGCCTCGACCACATCGAAGTCACCAAGGGTGCTACCGGCCTGATGACCGGCTCGGGTGACCCGTCCGCCACGGTCAACCTGATCCGCAAGAAGCCGACCAAGGATTTCAAGGCCTCGGTCAGCGCTACCGCAGGTTCCTGGGACAACTACCGCACCGAAGGCGACATCTCCGGTTCGCTGACCGACTCGGGCAACGTGCGCGGTCGCTTCGTTGGCGCCTACCAGGACAAAGGTTCGTACATCGACCACTACAGCCAGAAAAAAGACATCTACTACGGCATCCTTGAAGCCGACCTGACGGACGACACCCTGCTGACCCTGGGCGTCGACAAGTCCAGTGCCACCCCGCGCGGCAGCTCCTGGACCGGTAACTCGCCGTACTTCAGCGACGGCGGCCGTACCGACTTTTCTCGCAGTTTCAACCCCGGTGCAGACTGGAGCCGTCGTGATTTCGACAGCGTCACCTACTTCTCGTCGCTGGAACAAGCACTGGCCAATGACTGGAAATTCAAGGCCAGCTTCGACCAGAAAACCACCGATCACGATACCCAATTGGCCTCGGCCAGCGGTGGTTACGCGGACCGCGCCACGGGCGAAGGCAATTTCCTTTACTGGGGTCGCTGGGAAGGTCATCGCGTGCAGAACACGGCTGACGTAAACGTCTCCGGACCGTTCACCCTGGGCGGTCGCGAGCACGAACTGGTGGCCGGTTTCATGGCGTCCCACTCGCGCCAGACCGGGGCAACGTACGACACCAGCGCCTTCGCACTGGTGCCGGGCAGCATCTATGACTGGAACGGTAGCCTGGCGAAACAGGACTTCCCGAAAAACGGCAAGTACGAACGCACCCAGAGCCAGAACGGCCTTTACCTGGCCACGCGCCTGCGCCCGACCGACGACCTGTCGTTCATCCTCGGCAGCCGTCTGAGCACCTTCAAGTACAACGAAGATTACTCCTACACTCCGGGCGGCACCCTCACCGACACTCACGCCAGCTACAAGGAACATGGCGTCGTCACGCCTTACGCCGGTGTGGTCTATGACCTGAACGATACGTACTCGGTCTACGCCAGCTACACCAAGATCTACCAGCCACAAATCTACAAGGACGTGACCGGTTCGACCCTCAAGCCAGTTGAAGGCGACAGCTACGAAACCGGCATCAAAGCGGCTTATTTCGAAGGCAAGCTGAATGCCAGCTTCGCCTTGTTCCAGATCGAGCAGGACAACGTCGCGCAATACGTCACCACCGACGTCGGCACCGGCCAAGACGTTTACAAAGCCATCTCCGGCGCCACCACCAAGGGTGTGGAACTGGAACTGGCCGGCGAACTGGCGCAGGACTGGAACGTAACTGCCGGCTACACCTATGCCCGTACCCGTGACGACGACGAACAACGCATCTTCGGTTTCCCGCTGGCCTCCAGCAAACCGGAACACGTAGTGCGTACGTTCACCACTTACCGTCTGCCTGGTGCGCTGAACCAGTTCACCGTCGGTGGTGGTATCAGCTGGCAGAGCGCTTTCTACGGCCAGAGCTACAGCCCGAACGTGGGTAACGGCGAAGGCGGCAGCACCATGCTCAAACAAGGCGGCTACACCCTTGTGGACCTGATGACCCGTTATCAGTACGACGAACACCTGAGCTTCACCGCCAATGCCTACAACGTCTTCGACAAGAAGTACATGTCGGGTCTGGGCAACTTCGGCACCACGTTCTACGGCGAGCCGCGTAACCTGCAGATCACCGCAAAGTATGATTTCTGAGTGGCAGAGCTGAAATGAAAAATGCCCGTATCGCGAGATACGGGCATTTTTTATGGCTGATGGATGTGTGGTGACTGTGATGCCGTCTTAGCGAGCAGACTCGCTCCCACAGGGGATCTTCAGTGGCCACAGAATTTTTGTTCACATCGGTTAACTGTGGGAGCGAGCCTGCTCGCGAAAGCGGTGTGCCAGGCAACGGCGATGTCGACTGACACTCCCTCTTCGCGAGCAGGCTCGCTCCCACATTTCGTTCCCACGCGGTGGACTGACCCCAAAAAGTTGGACACAACTGCTGGGGTGCAGACCACAGAGTGGGAACGATCATTCAAAGCCGCGAACGCACCCACCCCGCCACTTCCGAGTGAATCCCCTCAACCTCCCCCAACAACCCCGCCATGCGCAAAAAGTCATGGGTCATCCCAGGCTGTTCCAGCAACGTCACCTCATTCCCGGCAGCTCGCAGCCGATCCGCATACGCCAGCCCTTCGTCATGCAACGGATCATGCCCGGCCAAATACACCAGCGCCGGCGCCACGCCCGACAGATCCTCCGCCAGCAACGGCGAGCAGCGCCAATCTGCCAGGTCTTCCGGCGTACGCCCGTAATGCGCATAGAACCAATCCAGCGTCGGCGTCTCCAGCAAATAACCCTCGGCGAAATCCCGATGCGACGCGCGCTTGGTCGTCGCATCCGTCACCGGGTACACCAACAATTGCGCCTTGGGTTTCAACGCCAGTTCCTCAGGTTCACGCACCGCCATGATCGACAACACCGTCGCCAGCGTCGCGCCTACGCTGTCACCGGCCACGGCCACCCGCGTTGCGTCCAGGCCATGTGCCGCGCCTTCACGCACCAGCCAGTTCCCCGCATCGCAGGCATCTTGTACCGGCGTCGGGAATCGCCATTCCGGCGCCAGGCGATAATCCACCGTCAACAAGGCAAAACCACCTTGGGAGGCCAGCCGCCGGCACAGCGCATCATGGGAATCGAGACTGCCGACCACGTAGCCGCCACCATGGAAATACACCACCACCGGCTGCAACCCGTCGACCGATTGTCCGTCGCGATACACCCTTGCCGACAGGCTGTGCCCATCTCGCGCGGCGATGGTGAAGTCCTCGCAGGCAACGCTGTCCAGCGGCACATCGAGAAACCCCGACGACGCTTCGAAATCGATCCGCGCCTGTTGCGGCGACTGCTCATGCATCGCGCTACTTTTGCCGGTCATCCGGCCGAACTCGGCGAGTTCTAGAAATGCTTCAAGTTCTGGCAACACAGCCATGGGACGAATCCTTCACACAAATAGGTCAATAACCGGACGGTACAAAAAATCCGAATCAAGCAAGGATCCTGTGGGAGCGAGCCTGCTCGCGAAGGCGGCGTGTCAGTAACATGAATGCCGTCTGACACTCCCTCTTCGCGAGCAGGCTCGCTCCCACAGGGGGTTATGCGATAGCCGGCCTGCGTTCCAACAGGTCTTCAAGCTCGTCGAGCAACTCTTCACCGCGCAGCAACTCGTAGTGCCCGCCCGCCAACAAGCGATCAACGCCGTGGCTGCCGACTTGGGCCTCGAACACCCGACGTTCATCGTCGCGTTCGGCCACCCACCAGCGATGCGCCATAATCTGAATCGCCGGCAGTTGCCGATGCGCCAACGCCAGTTGCTTGAGGCGTGAGCCGGTGGCGAAGATCTGCGTGAGTTCCCCCGCGCCCAACGCGGCTTGCTCATTGGAGCCGTGCATGGCCGCCTCGATCACTGCCGTGGAACCCTCGCGCTCATTCAAGTCAGCGGCTTTCAGCGCAATCAGCGCTTGAGCCTCATCGGCCGGCAGACCGAGCACAAACTTCAGGAAGTCGCCCAGGTCCTGGCGCCAGTCCCCCGCTTCTGCGGTGCCCGCCACGTAGCTGTCGACCAGCCCGGCAAACGCGACCGTCTCACCTTGGCTTTCCAGTTCGTGAGCAACCAGTTGCGTCAACGCTCCGCCCAACGACCAACCCAGCAAGTAATACGGCCCCTTGGCCTGCTGACTGCGAATCCGTTGCGCATAGGCTTGAGCCATGGCGAGCAGCGACTCGTCCTGCCACAGCGGATCAAGCAGCATCCGGCATTGCACGCCGTACACCGTGCGCCGGCCTTCCAGTCGACGGGCCAGCGGTTCGTAGTCGAACACCGTGCCGAAACCAGCGTGCAGGCAGAACAGCGCCGGCACGTTCGGGATCCGCGCATTCAGCGCCAACAACGGATCCGGCGCCGCTGCAACTGGCTCGGCCGCCTGATAGCCACTAAGTTCGGCGATGCACGGCTTCTGCATCAAGTCTCGCAGTTTCAATTCGAAGCCCAGTTGCGGCTGACTGCGCACCCGCGAAATGACTTTGAGCACCTGCAACGAGTCGCCGCCGAGTTCGAAGAAGTTGTCGTCGATGCCCACTTGCGGCACGCCCAGCACCTCTTGCCAGATCGCGGTCAGCGCCGTTTCCAGTGCGTTGCGCGGCGCGCGATAACCGCCGAGCGCCCATTCAGGCGTAGGCAGTGCGCGACGGTCGAGCTTGCCGTTGGCCGACAGCGGGAAGCGCTCCAGCACCAGGATTCGCGCCGGCACCATGTAGTCCGGCAGTTGCGCTTGCAGTTCAGACTTCAAGCGACGATCCAGCCCAACAGCACCGGCCGCCACCACATAACCCACCAATTGCTTGCCGGTCGGCGTGTCGTGCACCACCACGGCGGCATCCTGCACCCCGGCGCAATCACGCAGGCGGGCTGCGATTTCGCCCAGTTCAATACGGAAACCACGGATCTTCACTTGCTGGTCGAGACGCCCCAGGTAGTCGATCAACCCGCACTCGCGCTGGCGCACCAGGTCGCCGGTGCGGTACATGCGGCCACCGGCCTCGAACGGGTCCGGAATGAAACGTTCGGCACTCATGCCGGGACGCTGGTGATAACCGCGCGCCAGGCATTCGCCGCCCAGGTACAACTCGCCGCTGACACCGACCGGCAACGGATTGAGGTCGACGTCGAGCACGTACAAACCACGCCCGGCCACACCACGGCCAATCGGCGCATACGCCGCGTCGCAGGTTTCGCTGACCTCGGCACGCCACAACAGCGGCGTGACCACGGTTTCGGTCGGGCCGTAACCGTTGACCAGACGCTGCGGACGCAGAGCCCGTTTGACCTGCTCGAAACTGGCCTCCGGCACCGCGTCACCACCAAAGCAATACACCTCGACCGCCGGTGGATTGCCCAAACGTTCAGCCACCTCGGCCATCTGTTGCAGGTACGCCGGCGGGAAGCAGGCAACCGTGACGCCATGACGCTGCAGCACTTCCAGGGTTTGCTCCGGCGTCCACACACTGTCATCGCGGATCACCAGACTGCCGCCGGCCAACAGCACACTCAGCCAACGCTCCTGAGCACCGTCGAAAGCGAACGACATGAAATGCAGTTCGCGGCTGCGCGGGGCCAGTTCGTAGAGTTCGATGATGCCGCGGCAATGCCGGGCAATCGGACCCCGCGCTACCGCCACACCTTTCGGCTGGCCGGTGGAACCGGAGGTGTAAATCAGGTACGCGAGGTGTCCCGGCAGCGGTCGGGAAACCGGGCACTCGGCGTTGTCGGCAACGCTCAGCTGATCGAGCAACAGCCGTGGCGGGCTATCAGCCAGCGTCAACCGTTCACCCAAATCGCTGTCGCAGAGCAACAGGCTGGCCGCCGAATCGCTGAGCATGTAAGCCAGTCGCTCGGCCGGGTACGCCAAGTCCAGCGGCAGATAAGCCGCCCCTGCTTTAAGTACTGCGAGGAACGCAACGATGGTGCGCTCGGAACGAGGCAGCGCCACCGCCACCAGACTTTCCGGCCCGATGCCGCGACCGATCAGTTGCTGCGCCAACCCATTAGCCTGCGCCTCAAGCTGTGCATAACTGACTTCCCGATCTTCGCAGATCAAGGCGATTTTCTGTGGTTGAGTGCGCACGTGCTGATTGAACGCGTGCAGCAAATCCGCGTTGTCGTCAGAAACTTGCGGCAGGCTGATCAGCGCTTCAGGCAAACCAATGTTGCCAAGCAGACACGTGGCATCCTCCGGCAACGCACGCAGCAAACCTTCAAACTGCGCACGAATCCGCTCAACTTCCACTTCACTGAAGCGATCACGCAGGAACAGGTATTCGACTTCCAGACCTTCTTCGTTGGCGCTGACCATCAAGTCCATCGGGAAGTTAGTGACACCGCCGCTGCCGACTTCGGCAAAGCGCAATTCACCTTCCTCGCCCCCTTTCAAGGCGCGGTCCACCGGGTGGTTTTCGAACACGATGATGCTGTCGAACAAGCCCTGACCACCCTGCCCGGCCCAGCGCTGAATGTCGGACAACGGCGTGTGCTCGTAGTCGCGCACCATCAGGTTGTAATCCTGCAAGGCACACAACCACTCGCCCAACGGCTGTTGCGGATCGAGGGTCTGGATCACCGGCAAGGTGTTGATGAACAGGCCGAGCATGTCCTGCGCGCCGGCCAACCCGGTCGGACGCCCCGCCACCGTGGCGCCGAACGCGACGCTGCGCTGGCCGCTGTGGCGTTGCAACAGCAACAGCCACGCGCCTTGCACCAGCGTGTTCAACGTCACGCGCTGACGCTTGGCGAAGCTGTGCAGTTTGCGCGTCGCTTCAGCGTCGAGGTTGCTGTACATCACGCCGTGGCCGGAACCTGCGGCACCGGAAGCCTTGGCCAGAATGGTCGGTTCTTCGAGCAACGCCAGTCGTTCGCGCCAGAAGCCTTCCGCCTGCGCACCGTCCTGGCGTTGCAGCCAGGCGATGTAGTCGGCGTAGCGACCGGTCAGGGCCGGCAGACTGTCGTTGTGGTACAGGCGCAACATGTCGCCCAGCAGACGTGAGGCGCTCCAGCCGTCCAGCAACAGGTGATGGTAGATCCAGATCATCTGGTAACGGTCATCACCCAGGCGAACCAGGATGAAACGCATCAATGGCGGGCAACTCAGGTCGAAGCCTTTGGCCTGTTCCGCAGCCGCCAGTTCACTCAGCGCCTGCTCGGTGTCGGTAAGCTCGCGCCAGTCGAGTTCTTCGATCGGCAACTCGACGTCGGTAAACACCGCTTGCAACGGATCGGCCAAGCCATCGCGCCAGCGGAACGCCGCGCGCAGCACTTCATGACGTTCCACCAGGGTTTGCCAGGCGGCGCGGAAACGCGGCACCTGCAAACCGTCCACCGCTACGCTCAACTGGTTGACGTAGGGGTTCAGCTCCGGTGAATCGAGGCAATGGAAGAGCATGCCTTGCTGCATCGGCGACAGCGGATACAAGTCTTGAAGCCCTTCACGGGCGGCGATGTCGATGTGCGGCACCAACGCAAAAGCAGGGACTTTCGACGCTTCAACCAACGCCGCTTCACGACGGGTCGCCACCGCAGCGAGTGCACGAATGGTTTGCTGTTCGAACAGTTGCTTCGGACTGAACACCAACCCGCGTTGCGCGGCACGACTCACCGCTTGCAGCGAGATGATCGAGTCACCGCCCAGCTCGAAGAAGTTCTCGGTGACGCCCACCGACTCGAGCCCCAGCAGTTCCTGCCAGATCTCCACCAGCAACGCTTCGGCCGGCGACACGGCGGCGACTTGACCGTGGTTCTGACGTGACGCTTCGGGCGCTGGCAGGCCTTGGCGATCAAGCTTGCCGTTCGGCGTCAGCGGCAACGCGGCCAGGCACATCAAATGCGCCGGCAGCATGTGCGCCGGCAGACGGCTGCGCAGGTGCAGGGTCAGCGCTTCACGCAAATCGTGCTCGTCGGCGAGTGGATCGCGCGGCACTACGTAGCCAACCAACTGGCGGCTCACCGGGCCTTCGCGATCGATCACGAACGCTTCACGCACGCTCTCGTGTTCAACCAGGCAGGCTTCGATTTCGCCGAGTTCGATACGGAACCCGCGAATCTTCACTTGCTGGTCAATGCGGCCGAGATACTCGACGACACCGTCAGCACGGAACCGCGCGAGGTCGCCGCTGCGATACAAACGCGCGCCCGGCACGAACGGATCCGGCACGAAGCGTTCAGCCGTGAGGTCCGGACGTTGATGGTAACCACGCGCAACGCCCTCGCCGCCCAGGTACAACTCGCCCGCCACGCCAACCGGCAACGGCTGCAAGCCGCCGTCCAGGATATAGGCGCTGCGGTTGCCGACCGGCCGACCAATCGGCATGAACGCCGAGTCGAATTCGGTATCCGGATACGCCAGCCAGATCAGCGGCGTGATCACCGTTTCGGTCGGGCCGTAGCCGTTGATCAGGCGCTTCGGTTGCAGCACCTGCTGGACTTCATCGAACGCATGTTTGGCCATGCCTTCACCGCACGGGGTGTAGGAGCGGATCGGCAAATCGCGCCCCGCTTCGCCCATGAATTCGGCGATCTGCCCCAGATAGGTCGGGGTGAAGCAGGCGATGGTGATGCCGTGCTTTTCGATCTCGGCGCAGGTGCGCTCCACGCTCCACAACTCGTCGTCGCGCGGCATCACCGCCGAACCGAACACCAGCGGCGTCAGCCAGCGCTCGTGGGCGCCGTCGAAGCTGATCGAGGCGAATTGCAGTTCGCGATCATCCGGGGTCATGCCGTACAACTCGCCGATCGACAGGCAATGCATGGCCAGCGGACCGTGGGCCACGCTCACGCCTTTGGGCCGGCCGGTGGAGCCTGATGTGTAAATCAGGTAGGCGAGGTTTTCACCGCAGGTCAGGTTGACCGGGTTGGTTTCCGGCATTTGCTCCAGCGGCTCGCGGTCGATCTCCAGGACCGACAGGCCTTCCGGCAAGGGCAGTTTTTCCCGCAGCCACGATTGGCTGATCAGCAGCGAAATGCCGCTGTCTTCCATCAGATAGCGCAGGCGTTCGGCCGGGTACGCCGGGTCCAGCGGCACGTACGCGCCGCCGGCCTTGAGGATCGCCAGCAGGCCAATGATCATCTCCGGCGACCGCTGCATCGCGAGGCCGACCCGCACTTCCGGGCCGATGCCCAGTGCGCGCAGGCGATGGGCCAATTGGTTGGCGCGGCGGTTGAGTTGGTCGAAGCTCAATTCCAGTTCGTTGAAGATCAACGCCGTTGCGTCCGGTCGGGCGACGGCCTGGGCCTCGATCAATTGATGCACGCAGAGCGGGTTTTCCGTTGCGGTGAATGCGGGATTCCACTCGACCAATTGTTGCTCGCGTTCCGGCGCACTCAGCAGGTCCAGTTCACTCAAGGCAGCCTGTGGCGCGGCGACCATCGCCGCCAGCAACGCGGCCAGATGCTCGCTCATGCGGGCAATCGCCTCGCCGCTGAAGTGGGCGCACTGGTAGCTCCAGTTCAGGCTGAGCTGGCTTTCGGCAGTGGCCGCCAGCGTCAGCGGGAAGTTGGTGCGCTCATGGTTCTGTGGAATCGAGAAGCTCAGACCGGCCGGCGCGCCCTGTTGCAGCGCCTCGGCGACCGGGAAGTTTTCGAACACCAGCAGGCTGTCGAACAGCGGTTCACCGGCACGGCCGGCCCAACGCTGAATGTCACCCAACGCCGTGAATTCATGCTCACGCAATTCCAGGTTCTGCGCCTGCAAGCGGGTCAGCCACTGGCCGACGCTTTCAACCGCGTCCGGGCTGCTGATCACCGGCAAGGTGTTGATGAACAGGCCGAGCTGACTTTCAGCACCCGGCAAGTCCACCGGCCGCCCCGCCACCGTGGCGCCAAACGCGACGCTGCGTTGACCGCTATAGCGTTGCAGC
Organism: Pseudomonas sp. PMCC200344; assembly: GCF_030053095.1. Taxonomy (NCBI): domain Bacteria; kingdom Pseudomonadati; phylum Pseudomonadota; class Gammaproteobacteria; order Pseudomonadales; family Pseudomonadaceae; genus Pseudomonas; species Pseudomonas sp. PMCC200344. The sequence continues at coordinate 4,476,907 of NZ_CP125618.1, forward strand.
AAGAGTGCCCAGGCACCTTGGACCAAGGTGTTGAGGGTGACCTTTTGCTGACGGGCAAACTCGCTGAAGCGTTTGCTGGTGGCGACGTCGAAGGTCTGACGATGGTCGGCAAATTCCGCCGTCGACAGGTTTTTACTGTCGCCATGGGCCAGGCTCTGCGCCAGCAAGGTGGGGTTGTCCAAGGTCGCCAGTTGCTCGCGCCAGAACAGTTCGTCAGCCTGCGCATCCTGACGTTGCAGCCAGCCAATGTAATCGGCAAAACGCCCAATCGGCGCCTGCACGTCTTGCCCGGCATAACGCTGCAGGACTTCGCTCAACAGCAGCGAGTTACTCCAGCCATCGAGCAACAAGTGATGGTGCGTGTAGATCAGTTGCTGACGCTCATCGTCGAGTCGCACCAGGGTCAAACGCATCAACGGCGCCCGAGTCGAATCGAGTTGCAAGCGTTCGATGTCGATCAACTGCCCCAGCGCTTCGGCCTGATCATTGCGGCCGCGCCAGTCGAGGCAGGCCATCGGCAATTGCAGATGACGATGCACCAACTGCACCGGCGCTTCGAAACCGTCGGGGAAGTGGAAACTGCTGCGCAGGATCGGATGAGTGTCGAGCACCGCTTGCCACGCGCGGCCCAGCCGTTCGGCATCGAGCCCACGGGCTTCGACACTGAGCTGGTTCACGTAGGCGCCGGAATCGGATTCGTACAAGCTGTGGAACAACAAACCGGCCTGCATCGGCGACAGCGGATACAGGTCCTCGATCTGCGCCGGAGGTACTGGCAGGCCGTCGAGTTGCGCCTGGGTCAGACGCGTCAACGGGAAGTCCGCCGGGGTCACGCCGCCTGCGCCATCGCTCAGGCAATGAGCGATCAGCGCCAGCAACTCAGCGCGAAAATCCGCCGCCAGCGCTTCGATCTCGCGCTGGTCGAAACATTCGCGGCTGAAGGTCCAGTCGAGTTTCAGTTCGCCGCCATACACCTGGCCATCCACCGACAACCAGTTCGGCAACGGTGCGTCCGCCGATTGCGCGGCACCGCTGGATTCGCGAGCCGGGGTGAACAGTGCGTCGTCGGCAAAGCTCTGGTCGAACTGGCCGAGGTAGTTGAACGTCACGCGTGCTTGCGGCAACGCGGCCAGCGCCGCTTGGGCCGCGGCATCGCCCATGTAGCGCAACAGGCCGTAGCCCATGCCTTTGCCGGGGATTTCGCGCAGTTGCTGCTTGATCGCCTTGATCGAACCCGAGAGGTCGGCGGTCGGCGTCAGGCGTACCGGGAACAGGCTGGAGAACCAGCCGACGGTGCGGGTCAGGTCGATGTCGTCGAACAGCTCTTCGCGGCCATGGCCTTCGAGCTGAATCAGCGCCGATGCATCGCCGGTCCAGCGGCTGAGGGTGCGGGCCAGTGCGGTCAGCAGCAGGTCGTTGACTTGAGTGCGGTAGATCGCTGGCGCCTGTTGCAGCAACTGGCGGGTCTGTTCGCAGTCCAGGCCGATGCTGACGCCTTGGCGCAGATGCCCGGCCTGACTGGCTTGGGCGTTGGCGGCTGGCAACGAATCATTGGCGACGCTCAGTTGCGCCTGCCACCAGTTCAGTTCGCCGGCAGCGGTTTCGGAACGTGCGTACGCGTCAAGCTTGTCGGCCCAGGCCTGGAAGGCGCTGGTCTTCGGTGGCAGCTCTTGCCCTTGATAGGCGGCCTGCAAATCTTCCAGCAACACCCGCCAGGACACACCGTCCACCGCCAAATGGTGGATGACCAACAGCAACCGCTGGGAACCATCAGCCTGGGCGATCAACGCTACGCGCAGCAGCGGACCGTCTTGCAGACTGAGGCTGCGCTGGGCTTCGTCGCACACCGATTCGAGCGAGGCATCGCTGGCCACGCGAGCGGTCCAGAGCATGTCGATCACATCGGCGCTGTCGGCCCCGACATAACGCGCCGACCATTGGCCATCGACCTGACTGAAGCGTAAACGCAGGGCATCGTGCTGTTTGAGCAGACGTTGCAGCGCCGCTTGCAGACGCGGCAATTCGAGGGTTTCGCGCGGCACCAGCAGCACGGCCTGGTTCCAGTGCGCACGTTGCGGGATCGGCTCTTCGAAGAACCAGCGCTGGATCGGCGTGAGTGTTTGCACACCGTCCACCGGCCCTTGTTGCGCCAGCGGTGCAGCCTGCTCTTTGACCACGGCGGCCAGCGCTTGCAACGTCTGTTGCCGGAACAGATCGCGCGGTTGCAGGCTCAGGCCTGCACGACGGGCACGGCTGACCACTTGAATCGAAATGATCGAGTCGCCGCCCAGTTCAAAGAAGTTGTCCTGACGCCCGACCTGCTCCACGCCCAACACGTCTTGCCAGATCTGCGCCAGCACCTGTTCGTGTTCGCTGCGCGGCGCTTCAAAGGCGCGCTGGCTGACCTGTGCGGTCGGCGCCGGCAGGCGTTTACGGTCGAGCTTGCCGTTGGGGCTCAGGGGCATTTGTTCGATCAGCACGGTCTGCGCCGGCACCATGTAATCCGGCAGGCTCGCCAGCAGATGGCTTTTCAGGGTTTCACGCCACGCGCCTTGCTGCTCGGCATCGGAGCTGACCAAGGCGCGAGCTTGCGGCACGATGTAAGCGACCAATTGCTTGCCGCTCGGGCCATCGAGGGCCAGCACCACGGCTTCCTGCACGTCCGCATGTTCTTGCAGGCGCGCTTCGATTTCGCCCAGCTCGATGCGCAAACCGCGAATCTTCACTTGATGGTCGATACGGCCGCAGTAGTCGATGGCGCCGTCGGCGCGGTAGCGCGCCAGGTCACCGGTGCGGTACAGGCGCTCGCCACTGCCGAACGGGTCAACCACGAAACGTTCCGCAGTCAGCGCGCCACGGCGGTGATAACCGCGAGCCAGACCGACGCCGCCCAGGTACAACTCGCCCACCGCGCCCAGCGGCAACGGTTGCAGTTCGCTGTCGAGGATGCAGGTGCGCAGGTTGGCGATTGGCCGGCCGATCGGCACGCTGTCGCGGCCCTCTTCCACGCAGGTCCAGTGGGTCACGTCGATGGCCGCTTCGGTCGGGCCATAGAGGTTGTAGAGATTGGCTTGCGGCAGACGGCGCAGCGTATGGCGTTGCAGTTCCATCGGCAGCGCTTCACCGCTGCAAATGATCCGTTGCAACGACGTGCAGGCCAGCGCCTCGTCGGCACCGATGAATGCGGAGAGCATCGACGGCACGAAGTGCAGCGTGGTGATCTCCTGCTCGACGATCAACGCAGCAAGGCGTTGCGGGTCGCGGTGCTCGCCGGGGGCGGCGATGACCAACGTGGCGCCCTTCATCAGCGGCCAGAAAAACTCCCACACCGACACGTCAAAACTGAACGGCGTTTTTTGCAGCACGCGGTCGCTCGGCAACAGGTTGTAGGCTTGCTGCATCCACTCCAGACGGTTATGCAATGCCACATGGCGGTTGCCCGCGCCCTTGGGTTTGCCGGTGGAACCGGAGGTGTAAATCACATAGGCGAGGTTTTCGGCGATTGCCAGGTTGGGTAAATCGGTACCCGGCAAGTCGCTCAGCCAATCGGCCTCGGCGTGCAGGCACAAGGTGCGCACGTTGTCCGGGGTCGGGAGTTGCGCCAGCAGATGTTCCTGAGTCAGCAACAGCGAAATACCGCTGTCTTCGATCATGTAGCTCAGGCGATCAATCGGGTATTCCGGGTCCAGCGGCACATACGCGCCACCGGCCTTGAGAATCGCCAACAGGCCAACGACCATTTCAAACGAGCGGTCGCAGGCAATCCCCACCAGCACTTCCGGGCCGACACCCTGGGCGCGCAAGTGATGGGCCAGACGGTTGGTGCGCAGGTTCAGTTCGGCGTAACTCAGGGACTGGCCCTGGAACACCAGCGCTGTCGCCTCGCCGTTTTCAGCCACGCGTGCTTCGAAATGCCGCTGCACGCAGACTTCGCCCGGATAGGCCTGAGCGGTGTCGTTGAGGTCGTCAAGGATGCGCAGACGCTCGTCGGCATCCAGCAATGGCAACTCGGCGAGCGGGCATTGCGGGTTCGCCAGCACACCGGCCAACAAATTGCGCCAGTGACGCGCTAAATGCTCGATGCGCTCGGCGTCGAACAGATCGGTGGCATACGTCAGGCTGGCGAACAGCTTGTCACCCTCCTCCTGCGTGTCCAGTTGCAAATCGAATTGCGTGGTGTGCGCCGTGGCGTTCAGCGCTTCGACGCGCAGTCCCGCGAGCAAGCCGCTGACTGCCGCCGGTTTGGCTTGCTGGTGGTTGAATATCACTTGGAACAGCGGGCTGTGGCTGAGGCTGCGTTCACCTTGCAGCGCCTGCACCAGACGCTCGAACGGCAAGTCCTGATAATCCTGAGCATCCAGCGAAGCAGCGCGGGTCTGGTCGAGCAATTGGCTGAATGGCAGACGTCCGTCCAGTTCAGCACGCATCACTTGGGTGTTAACGAAGAAGCCGATCAGACCACGGGTTTCCGCGCGATTACGGTGGGCAATCGGCACGCCAACGCGCAGGTCGGACTGACCGCTGTAGCGATAGAGCAAGGCCTGGAAGCTCGCCAGCAACAGCATGAACGGCGTAACGCCGCGCTGTTTGGCCAAGGTCATCAGGCCGCTGGCCAGGGTCGCGTCGAGGGCGAAATCCAGACGCGCACCGCGCTGGCTCGGTTGCGCCGGACGTGGGCGGTCGGTGGGCAATTCCAGCAGCGGTTGTTCGCTGCCCAGTGTTTTGCGCCACCAGTTGAGTTGACGCTCCAGCTCGCCCGCTTCCATCCAGCGGCGTTGCCACATTGCGTAGTCGGAATACTGAATCGGCAGTGGTTCCAGCGCTGAATTCTGCCCTTGGCAATGCGCGGCGTAGAGCCGGGAAAACTCCTCCACCAACACACCCATCGACCAGCCATCGGTGACGATGTGGTGCAGGGTCAGCAACAGCACATGGTCTTCGGCGTCGAGCTGCAACAGGCTGACCCGCAGCAGCGGACCGTGCTGCAGATCGAACGGCCGGGCGATGTCCTGCTCGACCGCTTTCATGGCCAGATCGAGACGCTGTTCCTGAGGTTCGGCGCGCAGGTCGATCTGTTCGATCGGCAGCGAGGTGAACCCGGCCAGTGTCTGCACCACCTGACCGTCATCCTCGACGAATCGGCTGCGCAAACTCTGATGACGCTCCAGCAGCACGTCGAAACTCTGCTGCAACGCCGCGACATTCAGCGGCCCGTGCAAACGCAAGGCGGCCGGAATGTTGTACGCCGAGCTTTGCGGATCAAGCTGCCAGAGGAACCATTGGCGCTGCTGCGCATACGACAGTTCGAACGTCGTTAGCGGCTCGGCAGCGGGCGGAATCGGCAGTTGACCAAAGCTCACGCCCTGCTCTTGCATGCGTTGCAGAAACTCGCGGCGCTTGTCAGCCGGCAGGCCGGCGAAGCGAGTGGCGATACGCTGGGCAGTGGTGTGTTCCATCAGTTGATCTCCATCTCGTCGAGTAGCGACTCAAGCGCATCAAGACGTGCATCGTTGTCAGCCGGGGCGTGTTGCCCGGCCATGGCGGCATAAGCCTGAAGGTCGGTGGATTCGAACAGCGCACGCAGCGGCAGCTCGATGCCCAGCTCCAGTTCCACACGGGCACTGGCCTGGGCGGCGAGCAACGAATGCCCGCCCAGTTCAAAGAAGTTGTCGCGCCGACCGATCTGCGCCACGCCCAGCACGCCGGCCCAGATCGCGGCCAGGTGCTGTTCAAGCTCGCCTTCGGGGGTTTCGAACGGGCGCTGCCATTCCTGCGCATCGGGCACCGGCAAGGCCTTGCGGTCGAGCTTGCCGTTGCCGGTCAGCGGCAGGGCGTCGAGCAGCAACCAGTGGCTCGGCACCATGTAGTCCGGCAGATCAACCTTGAGCGCGGCGCGCAGGTTGTCGCGCCAGGCGATCGGGTCATGCGGGGTGTGCTCGGCTACCACGTAGGCGCACAATTGCGGGCCGCTGTCGCCGGTATGCACGCTCAACACCGCTTGGCGCACGCCCGGTTGGGCCAGCAGCGCGGCTTCGATTTCACCCAGTTCGATGCGGAAGCCACGGATCTTCACTTGCTGGTCGATCCGGCCGAGGTAATCGATGCTGCCGTCAGCGCGCTGACGCGCCAGGTCGCCACTGCGATAGAGACGCTGGGATGCGTCGAACGGACTCGGTACGAAACGCTCGGCGGTGAGGCCGAAACGCCCGTGATAACCACGCGCCAGACCAGCGCCGGCAATGTACAACTCACCCGCCACGCCAACGGGCACCGGTTGCAACTGGCTGTCGAGCAGGTACCAGCGCAGGTCGCGGATCGGCAGGCCAATCGGGCTCTGGGCCTTGCCGTCGAGGTCGGCCAGGCGGATGGCGCGGTAGGTCACGTGCACCGTGGTTTCGGTGATGCCGTACATGTTGACCAGGGTGGGTTGCTGATCGCCGAAGCGCTCGAACCATGGGCGCAGGCTCGCGACTTCCAGGGCTTCTCCGCCGAAAATCACCTGGCGCAGGGCCATGCTCCGCGAGCTGGCGCAGGCAATCGGCAGCAATTGGCGGAACGCGGTCGGAGTCTGGTTCAACACCGTCACGCCTTCATCACACAGCAAACGGTGAAACTCCTGCGGCTCGCGGCTGATGTAATACGGCACGATCACCAGACGCCCACCGGTGCACAGCGAGCCAAACAGCTCCCACACCGAGAAATCGAACGCGTAGGAATGGAACAGTGTCCAGACATCGTCCGGGCTGAAGTTGAACTCGTCAGCGGTGGCTGTGAGCAAACGCCCGACGTTGCCATGGCTGAGCAATGCGCCCTTCGGCCGGCCGGTGGAACCGGAGGTGTAGATCACGTAGGCGAGGTTGTCCGGGGTCGCCAGCGCTGGCAGGTTGTCGTCGCTGAAGGCATCCAGTTGCAACGACTCCAGGCTCAGCACTTGCACGTCGTCGCGGGCCGGCAAACCGTCGATCAGGTGGTGTTGGGTCAGCAACAGCGTGATGCCGCTGTCTTCGATCATGTAGCTCGAACGCTCGGCCGGGTATTGCGGGTCGAGTGGCACATAGGCGCCGCCGGCCTTGAGAATCGCCAGCAAGCCGACCACCAGCGGCATTGCCCGTTCGGTGGCGATGCCGACGCGCACCTCTGGGCCGACGCCCTGTTCACGCAGTTTGCGCGCGAGTCGATTGGCCTGAGCGTTGAGCGCGGCGTAGGTCAGTTGCTCGCCTTCGTAGACCAGCGCGATTGCGTTCGGCCGTTCGGCCACCTGGGCTTCGAACAAGTGGTGCAAGGTTGGCGACGGCGGTTGCGCCTGGAACGTCGGGTTCCAGTGCTGGATCAGCGCATCGAATTGCGGCGCTTGCAGCAACGGCAGTTCGGCGACCCGTTGCTGTGGGTCTTTGACCACCGCTCGCAGCAGGTTCAGCCACTGCTCGGCGAGGCGGTTCATCGACGCCTCGTCGTACAAATCAGTGGCGTAGGTCAGGCTGGCATCCAGCGCTTCGCCCTGTTCCTGAGTGTCGAGCACCAGATCGAATTGCGTGGTGTGTTGCTGCCAGTGCAAACGCTCGACCTGCAAGTCGGCGACGCTGCGCTCAACGCTCGCGCCCAGTTGTTGCTGGTGGTTGTAGAGCACCTGGAACAATGGGCTGTGATTGAGGCTGCGGTCCGGCTGCAAGACGTCGACCAACTGCTCGAACGGCAAGTCCTGATTGGCTTGAGCGCCCAAGGCAACCTGTTTGACCTGTTGCAGCAAGGAGCTGAAGGACTGCTGCCCGTCGATCTCGGCACGCAGCACCTGGGTGTTGATGAAGAAGCCGATCAGGCCTTCGGTTTCCAGGCGCGAACGCCCGGCACTCGGCACGCCGACGCTGATGCTCGACTGCCCGCTCTGGCGATGCAGCAAGGTCTGGAAACTCGCCAGCAACAGCATGAACAACGTCACCTGCTGTTCCTGGGCGCGTTGACGCAAACCGGCCAGCAACCCGCGATCAACGTTCAATACCAGACTGGCGCCGCGCTCGGTACGACGGGCCGGACGGGTCAGTTCGCTCGGCAATTCAAGCGGTGCCTGGCTGCCATCCAGTTGCTCGCGCCACCACGCCAGTTGGCGTGCGCCCTCCCCGGCCTCCAGCCAGTCGCGCTGCCAACGGGCGTAGTCGCTGTAGTTCACCGGCAGGCTCGACAGGTTCGCAGCTTTGCCTTCGACGGCCGCCTGATACAGCGCGCTGAACTCATCGACCATGACCTGCATCGACCAGCCATCGGCAGCGATGTGATGCACGGTGAGCACCAACACGTGTTCGTCGGTGTTCACTTGCAGCAGCAACACGCGCCATAGCGGGCCGTTGCGCAGGTCGAACGGACGGGAGATTTCTTCGGCTACGGCATTGTCGATCGACGACTGATCGAGCGTGCGTTCATCCAGTTGCAGCGCCAGATTGTCGTGCAGCACCGGACGCGCCTGTTGACCGTCCTGCTCAAAGGTCGTGCGCAGGGTTTGGTGACGGGCCTGCAAGTGGGCGAAAGCTTCGCGCAGGGCTTCGCGGTTCAGCGATCCCTTGAGGCGCAGCGCGGCGGGAATGTTGTAGGCCGAGCTTTGTGGGTCAAGTTGCCAGAGAATCCACTGGCGCTGTTGGGCGTAGGACAGAATTTGTGGCTGATCGACCGTTGCACGTAGCAGAACAGGTTGGCCGCTGATGTTCGCCAGCGCGGCACGCTCGGCAAATTCCGCCAGGTTGGCGGCGGAGAACAGGCTGCTCACCGACAGTTCGAGCTGCAATTGCTGACGCACGCGAGAGATCACCTGAAGCACCAGCAACGAGTGTCCGCCCAACTCGAAGAAGTTGTCGTCGCGGCCCACGCGTTCGACCTGCAACACTTCCTGCCAGATCAGCGCGAGTTGCGTTTCAAGCCCTTCGGTCGGGGCCACGAAGTCACGTTGTGCATCGCCAGCTTCAGCGCGCGGTAGTGCTTTGCGGTCGAGTTTGCCATTGTTGTTGAGCGGCAGTTTGGCCAGCAGGATCAGGTGATTCGGCACCATGTATTCCGGCAACGACTGACGCAAGACGACTTTGAGGCCTTCCAGATATTCCGTCTCTGAAACCACCGCGCCGTTGGCCACGACATACGCCACCAATTGCGTACCGTCCTGAGCGATGACCGCCGCTTCGCGCACGTCCTCACGGGCTTGCAGACAGGCTTCGATCTCGCCCATTTCAATGCGGAAACCGCGAATCTTCACTTGATGGTCGATGCGGCCGACGTATTCCAGATTCCCGTCAGCGTTGTAGCGCGCCAGATCGCCGCTGCGGTACAGCCGCGCGCCCGGTTCACGGGCGAACGGGTCCGGCAGGAAGCGCTCGGCGGTCAGCGCCGGGCGGTCAAAGTAGCTTTGAGCCAGGCTGGCCGGGGCGCCGATGCACAGTTCACCGACGCCACCGTTTGGCAACAATTGACCGGCAGCGTCCAGCACATACAGTGCTCGACCGGCGATAGCTCGACCAATCGGGATGCCGAACGCATCGCTGGCATCCTCGAGATGGCATTCATGAACACTGGACACCACAGTCGCCTCGGTCGGGCCGTAGGTGTTGAGCAAACGCACGTGGCTCAAACAGGCCTGATGCCACAAACGCAGACCTTCAACCGACATCGCTTCGCCGCCGACGTGAACCTGGCGCAACTCACCGAGATTGCGCACCACACCGCTCGCGCACTCACGGGCCAGCAAGTACCAATAAGCCGCCGGCAAGTCCGCCACGGTCACGCCCTGCTGGACGATTTCGGCGGCGAGGCGGTCGGCGTCCCACAGGTCGTCACCGCGCATGATCAACGTCGCGCCGACGCACAGCGCCGGGAAGCATTGCTCGACGAAGCCATCGAAACTGAAAGTCGCAAACTGCAACACACGGTCCGACGCTGACAGCAGCGAATAGTCGGCGGCGGTCTGGCAGAACTCGCGCAGCGCGGCATGGGCGATGGCCACGCCTTTGGGTTGGCCGGTGGAACCGGAGGTGTAGATGATGTAGGCCAGATTGTCGGCGAGCGCGTGGTTTTGCGGATCGCTGTCGGGATAGTCGGCGCTGTCGTCAAGGCCGAGACGTCGCACGCCTGGCACATTTTCCAGCAGACCGGACTCGCACAGCAGCACGTCGAGGCGGCTGTCGTCGATCATGTAGGCCAGGCGTTCAGCCGGGTATTTCGGGTCCAGCGGCACATAGGCCGCGCCGGTTTTGAGCACCGCCAGCAGGCTGACGATCAGTTGCGGACCACGGTTCAGCGCCAGACCGACACGCGAGCCTGGACCGACGCCGTTGTCGATCAGGCGATGGGCCAGTCGGTTGGCTTGAGTGTTCAACTGGGAGTAGCTCAAGGATTGACCGTCGACCTGCAACGCCATCGCGTCTGGGGTGGTGGCGGCCTGATCGGCGATTTGTTCGTGGACCAAAAGCGTTGTGGATAACTGAACCGTGGCCGGTTGGCTGACAGCGAGCACAACGGCTTTGCCATCGACATCGAGCAATTCCAGCGCGCCGAGTGCCGCGTCCGGCAGCGCAACCAATTGCGTCAGCAGATGCTGCAGATTGGCCGACAACTCAACGACCTGCGCCGCACTGAACCTCGCCGCGTCGTAGCTGAAGTCCAGGCTAAGGCCTTCGCCCAGTTCGATGCCCAGCGTCAGCGGATAGTGCGTGCGCTCGTGGTTGTGCAGGTTGCCGAACGACAGCCCGGCCGGCGCGCCCTGTTTCAACGCCTCGGCCACCGGGAAGTTTTCGAACACCAGCAGGCTGTCGAACAGCGCCGAACCCTGCTGCCCCGCCCAACCCTGAATGTCGTAAAGCGGCACATGCTCGAAATCGCGCATGGCCAGGTTCAGCCCTTGCAGCTCGCCCAGCCATTGGCTGACGGTTTGATCCGGCTTGATCGCACAGACCAGCGGCAGCGTGTTGATGAACAGGCCGAGCTGCTCTTCGATCCCCGGCAGCGGCGCGGATCGGCCGGCTACCGTGGCACCGAAGACCACGCAATCCTGGCCGGTGTAACGCTGCAGCAAAAGACTCCACGCTGCTTGCAGCAAGGTGTTGAGGGTGACCTTCTGCTGACGGGCGAACTCGGCCAGACGCTGGGTCGCGCGGCTGTCGAGGGCGACGCGGTATTCCTCACTTCCCTCAGTACCCACCGGAGGTCGCAAGGCTTCGGCCAGTAACGTCGGCGCCTCCAGCGGCGCCAATACCGCTTTCCAGAACTGCTCGCCCGCGGCAGCCGATTGCTGCTGCAACCAGCCCAGATAATCGCGGTATTGCCCAGTTGGTGCCGGCAACAATTGCCCGGCGGCGTAGTGCTGAATCACTTCGGCCAGCAACTGCGCGTTGCTCCAGCCGTCCATCAAAATGTGGTGGCTGGTATAGATCAGATGCCAGTCATTGGCGCCCGTGCGGACCAGTTTCAAACGGAACAGCGGCGCGCTGCCCAGTTCGAAACCCTGGGCACGTTCAGCGTCGGCCAGCGCATCGGTGTCGGTCGTTTCAAGCACTTCAAGCGGCAACGCGACGTGGCGGACAATCGCCTGGTGCGCGGTGTCGAGGCCTTGCCAGTGAAAGCTGCTGCGCAGGATGTCGTGACGCTCCAGCGCGGTTTGCCAGGCCTGAGCGAATCGCTGCGGATCGAGGCCCTGAATGTCCAGGCGCAACTGACTGATGTAGGCGCCGACTTCGGGTTCGTACAGGGTGTGGAACAGCATGCCCTGCTGCATCGGCGACAGTGGATAAAGGTCTTCAAGGGTCGAAACAGCAACCGGCAGTGCATCGAGTTGCACCTGACTGATGCGCGCCAACGGGAAGTCCGACGGTGTGGCTTGCGGCGCTTCAACGGCACAGCAGTGATCGATCAACGCGTTGAGTTCCAGCGCGTAATCGTCGGCCAAACGCTGGATGGTCGCGGCGTCGAACATCTCGCGGCTGAAACCCCAGCTCAGCGACAACTCACCGCCGTAGACCTGGCCTTCGACCGTCAGCCAGTTGCCCAATGGGGCCGATGGATCCTGCGCCACGCCGTTGCCTTCGGTGGACGGGACAAACATCGCGGCATCGTCGAACTGACGGTCGAACTGCCCCAGATAGTTGAAGGTAATGCGCGGTTGCGGCAACGCCGCCAATTCGGCGCGAATCGCCGGGGTGCCGAGGTAACGCAGTGCGCCGTAGCCGAGGCCTTTGTCCGGCACGGCGCGCAGCTGTTCTTTAATGGTTTTGATCGAAGCCGAGAGATCGGCGCACGGCATCAGATTGACCGGGAACAGGCTGGTGAACCAGCCGACAGTGCGGGTCAGGTCGATGTCATCAAACAGATCTTCGCGACCATGGCCTTCGAGCTGAATCAGCGTGCTGCCCTGCCCGCTCCAGCGGCAAACCGCCCGCGCCAGCGCGGTCAGCAGCAGGTCGTTGACCTGGGTGCGATACGCCGCCGGGGCCTGTTGCAGCAGTTTGCGGGTTTGTTCGGTGTCGAGTTTGAGTTCGAGTTTGTGTTCGAAGCGGTTTTCCAGCGCACCGTTCGGACGGTCGCACGGCAGATCACTCGGTGCGTCGCGCAGTTGGGTTTGCCAGTGACCGAGGCTGTTTTCAAAGACTGGCAGATGATCCTGCAAGCGAGCGACCCAGCGCTGAAAGGTGCTGGTTTTCGCCAGCGACACATTACCGCCGCTATAGAACTGCTGAAGGTCTTCGAGCAACACGCGCCAGGAAACACCGTCCACCGCCAGGTGATGAATCACCAGCAGTAAACGCTCGGTACCGTCGGCCATCGCAACCAGCAGCGCGCGCATCAGCGGGCCATTTTGCAAATCGAGACTGCGTTGGGCTTCGTCGCACAAGGCGTTGAGTTCCGCGACCGATTGCGTCTGACGCTGCCACAACACCGACTCCGTAGTCGGCGCGGCATAGGTTTGTTGCCAACCTTCGGCGGTCTGTTGGTAGCGCAGGCGCAAGCTGTCGTGATGGGTCAGCAATTGCTCAAACGCGCGATCCAGCGTCTCGACGTTCAACGCTTCACGCGGCACCAGCAGCAGCGACTGGTTCCAGTGCTGACGCTCAGGGATCGCTTGTTCGAAGAACCACTGTTGCACCGGCGCCAGCGCCACCGCACCAACCGCCAGGCCTTGATCGATCAACGGTTGCTCACCGTTGCGGGCGGCCTGGGCCAGGCTACGGACGGTCTGGTGCTGGAACAGGTCTTTGGGGCTCAACACGATGCCGGCCTGACGTGCACGGCTGACCACTTGCATGGAAACGATGGAGTCGCCGCCGAGTTCGAAGAAGTTGTCTTCAAGACCCACATTTTCGATGGCCAACACATCCTGCCAAATCGCGGCGAGGGATTTTTCCATCGCCGTCTGCGGCGCGACGTGTTCGCGTTGTTGCTCAGTGCCGTCGATGGCCGGCAAGGCCTTGCGGTCGAGCTTGCCGTTGGGGGTCAGTGGCAGCTGTTCAAGGAACAGCAGAAACGCCGGGACCATGTAGTCCGGCAGGTGCTGGCGCAGCGCGGCTTTCAAGGTTTCACGCTGGGTCGCTTGAGCGTCGATGTCGTCCAGTAACGCTGGATCGGCCGGCACGATATAGGCGACCAGTTGTTGACCGTTGATGCCGTCCTGCGCCAGCACCGCCAATTCACGCACGGCGTCCTGCTGCAATAGTCGCGCTTCGATTTCACCGAGTTCGATGCGGAAACCGCGGACCTTGACCTGATGGTCGATGCGACCGACGTATTGCAGCGTACCGTCGGCCTGATATCGGGCCAGGTCGCCGGTGCGGTACAGGCGTTCGCCGTTGCTGGCGAACGGGTTCGGCACGTATTTTTCGGCGGTCATGCCTGGACGTGCCAGGTAACCGCGGGTGATGCCGGCGCCGGCCAGGAACAGCTCGGCGGACACGCCTTGCGGCACCGGTTGCAGATCGGCGTCCAGCAAATAGCTCGCGGTGTGTTTGAGCGGTCGGCCGATGTTCGCGCGGCCACCCGCCTCGCGACGGGTCCAGGTCGAATAGGTGGTGTCTTCGGACGGACCGTACAAATCGTAGACATGCTCGACGGTCGACTGCTGATACAACGCGTCCACCAGGCTCTGCTTCAACGGCTCACCGGCGAGGTTGATGATGCGCACGCTCGGCGGGATCTGCCCGTCGCGCTGCAACGCATTGATCGCCGACGGCACGGTGTTGATCAGGCGCACCTGATCAGGGGCCGGCAGATTCGGCAATTCCAGGGCATTGCGGGCGATGATCACCGAGCCACCGTTGGCCAGCGTGACAAACAGCTCCCACACCGACAGGTCGAAGCACACCGATGTCGAGGCCAACACGCCTTGGATGTCTTCGCGGCTGTAGACCGATTTCGACCAGTCGATCAGCGCCAGTACGTTGCGATGGGCGATGGCCACGCCTTTGGGTTTGCCGGTGGAGCCGGAGGTGTAGATCACGTAGGCGAGGTTGTCCGGCGTGACGCGAGTCATCGGCGCACTACTTGGGTAAGCGGCCCACTCCGTATCGTCCATCAGCAACACTTGCGTTTCAGCTGTCACGGTCAATGTCGCAGCGACAAATTGCTCGGTCAGCAGCACTAGCGCGCAGCTGTCTTGGAGCATGTAGGCAACGCGTTCGGACGGGTAATCCGGGTCCAGCGGCACGTAAGCGCCACCGGCCTTGAGTACCGCCAGCAGCGCTACCAGCAGGTTGTCGGAACGTTGCATCGCCACGCCAACCCGGACTTCCGGGCCAACACCCAGCTCGATCAGCTTGTTAGCCAGGCGATTGGCCTGATTGTCGAGCTCGGCATATGTCAGCTGCTTCGTGGCAAAGGTCACCGCCAATGCCGTCGGGTTCGCGGCGACTTGCTGACCGATCAGCTCATGAATGCACAGGTCCAGCGGGAAGCTTTCGTCTGCGCGATTCCAGTCATGCACTATGCGTTGATATTCGGCGTTCTCCAGCAGCGGCAAATCACTGATGCGCTGCTGCGAATCACTGACCATGCCCTGCAACAAATGCGTCCAGTGCTGCGCCATGCGCGCGATGGTCGCAGCGTCGAACAGGTCGTTGGCATAGGTCAGCGCGGCGTGCAGCTTGCCGCCCTTTTCATAGGTGTCGAGGGTCAGATCAAACTGGGTGGTGCGCCCTTCCCACTCGATCACGCCCAGCGCCAGACCGGATGCGGTGCTGACCGTAGAAATGTCCGCGACCTGCGGCTGGTGGTTGTACATCACCTGGAACAGCGGCGTGTGGCTGAGGCTGCGTTCCAGTTTCAGCGCCTCGACCAGACGCTCGAACGGCAAGTCCTGATGGGCCTGGGCACCGAGGGCGGTTTCCTTGATGGCACGTAGCAAATCGTCGACGCGGGTCTGGCCGTCGAGCTGGGTCCGGAGCACCTGGGTGTTGACGAAGAAGCCGATCAGGCCTTCGATTTCGGCGCGGTTACGGTTGGCGATCGGCACGCCGACGCGGATGTCGGTTTGCCCGGTGTAGCGATGCAGCAGCGCGTTGAAGGCGCCAAGCAACAGCATGAACAGAGTGATGTTGTGTTTCTGCGCCGTGGCCCGCAACTGCTCGGCCAACTGACCGTCGACGGCGAACTCGTAACGGGTGCCGCGATAGCTCGGCATCGCCGGGCGCGGATGATCGGTGGGCAGTTCCAGCACCGGGTGCTCGTCGCCCAGTTGCGCCTGCCAATAGTCGAGTTGACGCGCCTGTTCGCCCGCCTCCAGCCAGCGGCGTTGCCACAACGCGTAGTCGCTGTACTGGATCGGCAATGGCGCGAGTTGCGGTTGTGCGCCCGCTTCGAAGGCGTCGTAGCAGCGGATGAATTCGTCGATCAGCACGTTCATCGACCAGCCGTCGGAAACGATGTGGTGCAGGGTCAGCAGCAGGACGTGTTCCTGCTCGGCGAGTTTGAGCAAGGTGACGCGCAGTAATGGGCCGGTTGCCAGATCAAACGGCAGCACGGATTGCTGCTCGGCCGCTTGGGCAACGGACCTTTCGCGCTCCATGGCCGGTAATGCGCTGAAATCCACCTGATCGATCACAAGCGGCCCGCTGGCCGGCACTTGCAGCAGGTCGCCGTCGGCCTGGCGCTGGAACACGGTGCGCAGGGTTTCATGACGTTCAACGAGGCTGGCGAAGGCTTGCTCCAGCGCGGGCAGGTTCAACTGTCCGGTCAGGCGCACCGCGCCCGGCAGGTTGTACGCGCCGCTTTGCGGGTCCAGCTGCCAGAGAAACCACATGCGTTGCTGGGCGTACGACAACGCCTGGCGATCTTCGGCTTCGACGCCGGCAGGAATCGGAAACCGGGCGAAATCAACGCCTTCCTTTTGCAAGGCCGCGAGGAACATCTGGCGCTTTTCCAGGGGCAACCCGATAAACCGGCGAGCAAGTTTCAAGGAGTCTTCAGCATTCATTTCTTAGCATCCGGATCAGTGGCGGGAAGCACAAAGGCACGTCGTCCCTATAAAACGAATGCAGACCGGAAAAATTAGCGAATGAGAACAAGTATCAGGAAGGAGGTAGAACGCGGAGTGTCAGGGTGTCAAAAGTCATTGTGGGAGATTCTATGTTGCAGGGCAACCCCGCAACCTCAGGCCGGGTGGTATTCGCTCTGATTTTTCATCAGGGCAAATGCCACCCGGCAGAGTTTCCGGGCAAGGGCCACCAAGGCCTGGGTTTTCGAGAAGCCTCTTGCCAAATACGACTCGTAAAACGGTTTCCATTTAGCTGAGCGACAGGCTGCCATTGCGGCGTTGTAAGCCAACCGGCGGACTTCCGGATCCCCTTTTTTTGTCAGGTGCCGGGGGCCGTTCTTCTTCCCGGAGTCATCGACCGTAAGGTCCATCCCTAGAAACGCGATGAACGCATCACTATTGGCAAAATCACCGCGCATAAAGGTCGTCGCCAACCCGGTTGCAGTCAGTTCGCCAACCCCTTCGATGGCTTTGCAGCGGTCGATATTCTCTTCAATACCCGCCTCTTTGCTGACCTTGCGCAGCAGTTTCTGAATGGCCTGATCCGCTTGCTTGAAGGCCTTTTGCTGGGCGCTCTGTACTTTCTTCAACAAGGGTTCATTGGCCCAGCTCAGCATCAGACCGGCATGGTTCTGGATCAGCGTTGCACGTCTGTGGAGCAGGCTTTTCAGCGAGGTGTAGGCCTTGGGTGGTGGGCTCCAGATCCGCAGTCCGTCTTGTTCGTTCGTCAAATAACGCGCCAGCAGACGGGCATCGCAGGGATCGTTCTTGGCTCGTTGGCCGATGCCGCGGCGATAGTTGCTCACCCGATAAGCATCCACGACATAGACCTGGTGCCCCATCGCATGGGCCAGCTCGACGGTGTCCAGGTGGTAGATGTTGGTGGCTTCAACGGCGATAGCGCTTTGGGCGGGCAATGTTTTAAGCCAGCGTTTGAGGGCTGTTCGATCGTTCTTGATGGTGTCAGTGGTTAGCCGGTCGGAGCGATAGACAACTATTTCGGCCTTGGCGATATCGACGCCAACCACCGTCTGCGAAGTAAGGATTGTCATGACGAATCCTCGGAGCTAGGGTTTAAGAGCTTGTCGGGGTCTACCGTTGCGCTGGCTTGCCTCTATCGTCGGTTTTACCGATGAATTCCTTATCGGCGCTTTGGGTAGAAGGGGCGGGATGAGAAGTCTCCCACGGTCTGTACTGGTCAGAGTCAGAATCGAGCTTTTAGTCCCGCCCACCCCTTCAAGTCTAAACATACAAGCGAGCTTGCTCGCGAAGGCGATGTATCAGCCACCCTTGATGTCGACTGATACTCCGCCTTCGTCGGAACGCCGCCCGGAGCCGGCTCGCTCCCACAGGATTGAGGTGATGTTGAGATTGGGTCAGGCGCTGACTGCCATGGCATGCCGCCGATGGTGAACCTCCAGCTGATCCTTGATCACCCGCAACACCTTGGCTTCGTGCTCGTGGATAAAGAAGTGACCGCCAGCGAGCATGTCCACCGAGAAACTGCCGTGGGTTTCCTTGCTCCAGCCGATCAACTGTTCGGTGGTAGCGCGATCAGCCTTGCCGCCGAGCACATGAATCGGGCACTTGAGCAACGCACGCTGTTGCGGCTCGAAACGTCCGCACAATAGAAAGTCCGCGCGCAACACTGGCAGCGTCAGGCTCATCAGCTCTTCGTT
The DNA here is from genome assembly GCF_030053095.1 of Pseudomonas sp. PMCC200344. Classification (NCBI taxonomy): domain Bacteria; kingdom Pseudomonadati; phylum Pseudomonadota; class Gammaproteobacteria; order Pseudomonadales; family Pseudomonadaceae; genus Pseudomonas; species Pseudomonas sp. PMCC200344. The sequence continues at coordinate 4,495,075 of NZ_CP125618.1, forward strand.
GGCCAACACTTCCTCGCTAGTGCCGTTGAGGGTGCGCAATTGCTCGATCAGTTCGGCATCGGTTTTAGGCTCGGCGAAACCGCGATCGTAGTCGGCACGCAGGGTCGGTGCGGCGGTGCCCGAGGCGAACAGCGCCACCGGTTCCGCGCAGCCAAGCGAGCGAAACGCATGGGCCATCTCACAGGCCAGCATCGCGCCAAGGCTATGACCGAACAGCGCATACGGCGCCTTGAGCGTGGCTTTTTGTTCCTGCGCGAGTTGCAGCGCCAAGCGCCGCATGTCGGTGTGCAAGGGTTCGCCAAACCGGGCGCCACGCCCCGGTAATTCCACGGGTTGCAGCTTGAGCCACTCCGGCAGTTTGCGTCGCCAGCGGCTGTAGACCATGGCACTCGCGCCCGAATAAGGCAGGCAGAGCAATGTCAGCTGGGTCACCGGGTTTACCTCGAAAAGTTGTCTGTTAAGAGAACGGATGAGCCAGTACCTGAATTAGTCGAAGATCTATTTCAAGTGGCGGAAGCTTTGCACTGCGGAACCGAGGACCACGGCGCCAGCGGCGACGGCGGCGACGGCGACCCAGAATCCGCTCCGGGCTCCAAATGCATCGATAAGCCAACCCGAACTGGCCGCGCCAATCGCCACGCCAATGCTCAACCCGGTCACCAGCCAGGTCAGGCCTTCAGTGAGTTTGGCCGGCGGCACGATGCGCTCCACCAACGCCATCGCAACAATCAGGGTCGGCGCAAAAAACAGCCCGGCGACAAACACCGCCAGCGACAGCCCGAGAATGTTCGTAGCCAGCAGCAACGGCAACGTGGTCACCGCTGTCGCCACCCCGCCGTACAGAAACAGTTGCGGCAACGGCAGTTTCGAGCGCAACGCCCCGAACGCCAGCCCGGCCAGGCACGAGCCGATGGCGTACACCGACAACACAATGCTCGCCGCCGCTGGCTGGCCCTGCTGCTGGGCGAAGGCCACGCTGACCACATCCACCACACCGACGATGGTGCCCATGGCGACCATCAACAGCATCAGCAACTGAATCTCGCTGGAACGAATGATCGAGGCCTGATGATGGTCTTCATGAGGATGAATCGCCGGCTCGGTGTCACGTTGCAGCACAAACGCCGTCACCCCGATCGCCAGCATCAGCAACGCCGCCAACGGCCCCGCCTCGGGGAACGCCACAACGCACAACCCCACCGACAGTGGCGGACCGACAATAAAACAGACCTCGTCCAGCACCGACTCCAGCGCATAAGCAGTGTGCAGTTCAGGCTGGCCGCGATACACCTCGGTCCAGCGCGCCCGCACCATCGCCGACATGCTTGGCATGCAACCGGCCAGCGCGGCGAACACAAACAACGTCCACTGCGGCGCCTGCAAACGAGTGCAAAGCAACACCAGCAACAACGCCCCGCCCCCGATCAACGCCGACACCGGCAAGATCCGACGCTGCCCGAAGCGGTCCACCAACCGCGAAACCTGCGGTGCACAAAATGCCGTGGCCAAGGCAAACGTGGCCGCCACTGCGCCAGCCAATCCATACCCGCCCTGCAGTTGCGAGAGCATGGTGATCAGGCCGATGCCGGTCATGGAAATCGGCATGCGCGCGATCATGCCGGCCAGTACAAAAGCTCGAGCGCCTGGGGCGTTGAATAGTTCGCGGTAGGGGTTTGCCATGGGATCCTCTCATCCTTTGCGGATGCACGGTGCCACAAACCCGACTGGCAGTAAAAAGTACCCGGGCGTAAAAGTCTGCAACGCCTTGCGGCGCTATCGGAACTGAACTAGATTTTCTATTCCCGAAAACTAGTCTGAAGTTCACTACGAAGTCTGGTCCGAAGTAATGTCCAGTAGCGAAGGCACGCAGGAGTCTTGCTATGGAAGAGTTACTGATTCTGGTCAGCCCGAAAGATCGCCAGACCGGCTTCGCCCCCAAGTTGCAGGTCCATCAACAAGGCCTGCGACACCGCGCATTTTCCATTTTCGTTTTCGATCGTAACGGTCACCTGCTGCTGCAACAACGCGCACTTGGCAAATACCATTCGGCGGGGCTGTGGACCAATACCTGTTGTGGTCATCCTCGCTTGGGTGAGCGAACGCTCGCCGCGGCGCAACGGCGGTTGCGCGAAGAAATGGGCATTACCTGCAAATTGTTCAAAGTCACGACACTTCTCTATCACGAGCCCGTCTCGAACCAACTTATCGAGCACGAATACGATCATGTATTTGCTGGCGTCTGCGATATCGATCCCATTGCCAACGCCGAAGAGGCCGAAAACTGGCAATGGCTGGATCTCTCGAAAATCCCTGCCGCCATCGATGCGGCACCACAGGCGTTCACCGCATGGTTTCGCAAGATATTCGAACAATTCGGCCTGAACGGCATACGTCAATGGCATGAGCTCGCACGGAGCGGCGCACCGCGCAGCCAGGCAGTCTCGAACTGGCAGGTACCGCCACTGCATTGCGTGGCGCCTTTGCGAATCAATGAAACACTCGCGTCAGAAGTCGATGACCGGCTCATGCACTGGATTGAAAAAACCGGCATTTTCGCTGGTCAACAGCAAAAAATTCGTGCATCGGGATTTGGCCGGTTCGCCATGTTGTGCCACACGGATACCGACAATCCTGATCGCCTGCTTTTATCCGCTCAATGCATCGCCGCGTTATTCGCCGTGGACGACTACTACTGCGACGATGAACGTACCGGATCCATACCGGCACTGGTCGGCCCTCGCCTGTCCGTCGCGCTCGCCGCGCTGGAACCTGTGCATTTGACCGAGGACTATCGCCTGAAACTTGAAACTGCCCTGGAAAGCGACCCAGTGCTGGTAGGCCTGCGCGCGTACATGGCACGCGTCGCCGAGTTCGCCACGTTCACCCAGATCGCCAGGGTCCGTCATGAAATCATCGCCATGTTCGTTACCATGACCGCCGAAGCGGCCTGGCGCTTCAGTGGCGTCACACCTGCCCTCTGGGAATATCTGGCCCAGCGCCAGACCAATAGTTTTCTGCCCTGCATGTCGCTGATTGACGTCATCGGCGGCTATGAGCTGCCGGCCCATGTCTATTCCTCTCCCGCGGTGCGCCGCGTCACTACATTGGCGGCCAGTGCGACAATCATCGCCAACGACCTGTATTCGGCGCCCAAGGAAAACCTTGCCCAAGTCGGTGACTTCAATCTGCCGTTGCTGCTGGCGAATGAGAGGCAATGCTCTATCGAACAAGCCATGAAGCTGAGCGCGACCATTCATGACGACGTCATGCGCCTGTATGAAGCCGCCGAAAAGGAGCTGCTCGTGGATGCTTCACCCTTGCTCAAGCGTTTTCTGGCAGGCGTAAAAAGTTGGGTGGCAGGAAGTCTGGAGTGGCATCGCCACAGTGGCCGCTACCGGACCTAAGCTATGAATACATGACTGTCTGCCCTAGGGGATATGGCCTGTGGTCGCAGATGAAGATCTTTTCATGTCAGGATCTGAACTCTCGCCACCGCGTGCCAGTCAGCTAGTTAAGCCCTCTATTCAAGGCTTCATCCTTCATGCAGATTTCTCTCGACCAACAGGTGGCACTGGTCACCGGTGCCAGTTCCGGCATCGGCGCCGGTGCTGCCAAGGCCCTGGCCGCCGCCGGTGCCGCCGTGGTGATCAACTACAACTCCCAGGCCGCTCCCGCTGAGGAACTGGCCCGGCAGATCAATGCTGAAGGCGGTCGGGCCATCGCCATCGGTGCCGACGTTTCGAAAGAAGCAGACGTTGAACGGTTGTTTGCGCAAACCCTCGAAGCCTTCGGTTTCCTGGACATTCTGGTCGCCAATTCCGGCCTGCAAAAAGACGCGCCAGCCGTGGACATGAGCCTCGATGACTGGAACCAGGTGATCGGCGTCAACCTCACCGGCCAGTTCCTCTGCGCCCGCGCCGCCCTGCGGATTTTCAACCAGCAAGGTGTTCGCGAAGGCGTGTCCCGGGCCGCCGGCAAAATCATCCACATGAGTTCGGTGCACCAGCGCATTCCCTGGGCCGGTCACGTCAATTACGCCGCGTCCAAGGGCGGCGTGGACATGCTGATGCAAACCCTCGCCCAGGAAGTCAGTCACCAGCGGATCCGCATCAACGGCATCGCACCGGGCGCCATTCGCACGCCGATCAATAGCGCCGCCACCGACGGCGATCACGAGCAGGAACTGCTCAAACTCATTCCTTACGGCCGGGTCGGCGATGTCGAGGACATCGCCAACGCGGTGGTCTTCCTCGCCTCCGATGCGTCCGACTACATCGTTGGCACCACCCTGTTCATCGACGGCGGCATGAGCCTTTATCCGGAGTTTCGCGGCAATGGCTGATCATCATCCCGAACGACAAAGCGCCATCGACGCCCACGGCATCATCGGCGATATGCGCAGTGCGGCACTGGTCAATGACAAAGGCAGCGTGGACTTTTTCTGCTGGCCGGAATTCGACAGCCCGTCGATCTTCTGTTCGCTGCTGGACACCCCTGAGGCCGGGATTTTCCAACTGTCCCCGGATCTACCCGACGCTCGCCGCGAACAGATTTACCTGCCCGACACCAATGTGCTGCAAACCCGTTGGCTCAGCGACCGCGCAGTCGTCGAAGTCACCGACCTGCTGCCCATCGGCGACAGCGAAGATGACACGTCGGTGCTGATGCGCCGGGTTCGTGTGGTCAGCGGCCAGGCGACGTTTCATATGCGTTGCGCCGTGCGCCATGACTACGCTCGCGCCAAGACCCGCGCACGCATGGATGAAGAGGACGTGACCTTCGAGGCAGCCAATCAGCCGTCCATGCGCCTGTCTTCGGATCAGGTTTTGCATATAGACGGCCATGCGGCAGTCGCCGAATTCACCCTCGAACAGGACCAGAGCGCCGAATTCATGCTAGGCGGTATCGACGACCCGCGGTTCAAGGAAGGCGCCGCCGCGATCTGCTTGGAACGGACCCTGAAGTTCTGGCGCGACTGGATCGGCCAATCCAACTACCGCGGCCGCTGGCGGGAGATGGTCAATCGCTCGGCCCTGGCGCTGAAGCTGCTGACCTCACGCAGGCATGGCGCAATCCTCGCCGCAGCGACCTTCGGCCTGCCGGAAACACCTGGCGGCGAGCGCAACTGGGACTACCGCTACACCTGGATCCGCGACGCCTCGTTCACCGTCTACGCGTTCATGCGCCTGGGCTTCGTTCAGGAAGCCAATGATTACATGCGCTGGCTGCGCGGGCGGGTCAGTGATTGCCACGGCAAACCGATGAAACTCAACATCCTCTATGCCATCGATGGCCGCCAGGAACTGCCGGAAACCGAACTCTCGCACCTCTCCGGTCATGGCGGCGCAACACCGGTACGGATCGGCAATCAGGCTTACGACCAGGTCCAGCTCGACATCTTCGGCGAGCTGATGGACGCGGTGTACCTGGTCAACAAATACGGCGACGCCATCTCCCATGAAGGCTGGAAACACGCGGTGGAAGTGGTCGATCAGGTCTGCGAAACCTGGGAGCAAAAGGACGTCGGCATCTGGGAAATGCGCGGCGAACAGCATCACTTTCTGCACTCGCGGCTGATGTGCTGGGTGGCACTGGATCGAGCCATTCGCCTCGCCTCAAAACGCTCCCTGCCCGCCCCGTTCGCCCGCTGGGACCAGACCCGACAGGCGATCCACGCTGACATCTGGGAAAACTTCTGGAACGAAGAGCGCGGGCACTTCGTCCAGCACATCGGCGGCACCGCGCTTGATGGCTCGATGCTGCTGATGCCACTGGTGCGCTTCGTCAGCGCCAAAGACCCGCGCTGGCTTGCGACCCTCGATGCCATCGAAAAGAATCTGGTGCGCGATGGAATGGTTTACCGCTATCGCAATGAAGACACCCGAATCGACGGCCTCGGCGGCACCGAAGGCGCATTCGCCGCGTGCTCATTCTGGTACGTCGAATGCCTGGCCCGCGCCGGCCGCGTGGAAAAGGCGCATCTGGAATTTGAACAGTTGCTGAGGTATGCGAACCCGTTGGGGTTGTACGCCGAAGAGTTCGACAGCCATGCGCGGCATCTGGGCAATACGCCGCAAGCGCTGACGCATTTGGCACTGATCAGTGCGGCGTGTTTTCTGGATCGGAAATTGAGTGGCGAGAAGAGTTTCTGGCAGCCTTGAGATTACCCTCGCCACAGGTTTGTGTAGTCCGAAGTCCTGCATTGCTTAAACAAAACCCGCGTTCACTATCAGAAAATCCTTTGTTGCCAGCCGTTACATCCCCACCTACCATCCACCGTCAACGGGTACAGCGGAGCTGTCCAACAAAACCCGAATTCAAGGAACCAGAATGACCCAGCGCATCCACCGCAGCATCGACGCCCCACTCCGGTCAGGCCTGAACCGGGATGAATTGTGGGAATGCCACGACAAGGGCCTGATCAAATGCTGGGAAATCGGCCGCCAACGCGCCGCCCGTTTCCCTGAACTCGTCCAACGCTGCCTTGCCGGCGAACTGCCGGTGCTGGGCTGGAAAGGTGGCGTCAGCCGCAGCCTGAAAAAACTCGAAAAATACGGATCCCTCAAGTACCTCGCTCAGTGGCAAGGGTTACGCGGGGAAGATCTGGATATTGATTTGGGTGAAGAACGGGCGTTGACCTGTTCGCGGACCAACATGGTGGTGACGTTTACGCCGGATCGGTCGAAATACTTCAATCAAGTGGCGGAAATCGAAGCCTAGGAAACAGGCTAAAAACAACCCTTTCTGGAGTGTCGAATGAACAATGAAGCGCTGATCCACTTCACCAAAACTCCAAGTCTGTCGCTCGCCTACGAAGAACAAGGCCCCACCACCGGCGACCCGATCATCCTCCTCCACGGCTTCCCCTACTCCCCCCGCGCTTACGACGAAATCGCCCCGCCCCTTGCCGCCAAGGGCTACCGCGTCATCGTCCCGTACCTGCGCGGTTACGGCCCGACCCGTTTCAACCACCCCGACACCCTGCGCTCCGGACAACAAGCCGCCCTCGCTCAGGATTTGCTGGATCTGATGGATGCGTTGGCCATTAAACAAGCCGCCCTGTGCGGCTACGACTGGGGCGGTCGGGCGGCGTGCATCGTGGCGGCGCTATGGCCCGAGCGGGTTCGTTGCCTGGTGACCGGCGACGGTTACAACCTTCAGGACATTCCCCATTCCACTGAACCGTTGGACCCGGAAACCGAGCACCGCCTCTGGTATCAGTACTACTTCCACACGCCACGCGGCGTCGAAGGCCTGACGAAAAATCGCCGGGTTTTGTGCGAATTGCTCTGGATGTTGTGGTCACCGACCTGGACCAAGGGCCCTGAACTGTATCCCCTTAGCGCACCGGCCTTCGATAATCCGGATTTCGTCGAGGTGGTGATTCACTCCTACCGCCACCGGTTCATGTACGCGCCCGGCGACCCAGCGCTGGAGTGGATCGAAGAAGCGCTGACCCGACAGCCGCCAATCAGCGTACCGACGATTTCCCTTTGCGGGGCCGACGATGGCGTCGGACCAGCACCGGAGACAGACGAAGACATCGCCCATTTCACCGGGTGTTATGAGCGGCGGGTGCTGGCGGGCGTCGGGCATAACATTCCCGAAGAAGCGCCCGAGGCAACGCTCAGAGCGTTACTGGATCTGCTGGAGGGCTGACGCTGAAACGCTCGCGATAGGCCTGCGGGGTCACGCCCATGGCCCGCAGAAAACTGCGTCGAAGCGTCTCTTCGCTGCCGAAACCGCATTGCACCGCCACACGTTTGATTGGCACGCCGGTATCGCTGAGCACACGTCGGGCGGTCTCGACCCGAATCAGTTCGATGGCCCGGGCCGGCGTCTGGCCGGTGTCGACGCGGTAGTGGCGCACGAAACTGCGTTCGCTCATGCCGGCCTGCAAGGCCAGGGTCGGGATGCCCAAATCCTTGGTGAGGTTTTCACTGATCCAGGCATGAAGTTCGTCGAAACGGTTGCCTTCCTTTTGCAAAGAGAGGGTCACGCTGAACTGCGACTGGCCGCCGGGGCGTTTCAGGAACACCACCAGTTGCCGGGCGACTTCCAGGGCCATCGTGCGGCCAAGATCTTCTTCGACCATGGCCAGCGCAAGGTCGATGCCAGCGGTGACCCCGGCCGAGGTCCAGACCGGACCGTCATTGATGAAAATCGGATTGGGTTCTACCTGAAGCCGCGGATGCTGCTGCGCCAACTGCTCGCAACGGGTCCAGTGAGTGACCACCCGCCGGCCATCGAGCCAGCCGCTGGCCGCCAGCAAAAATGCCCCGGTGCACACCGACGATACCCGCCGACATCCCGTCGCGTGTTCACGTACCCACGCCACCAGCGGTTCGTCTTGCGCCGCGTCGTAAACGCCCCAGCCACCGGCAATGATCAATGTGTCACTACCCTCTTCAGGCAACGGCTCGGCCAACAGCGCCAGCCCCGCCGACGACATCACCGCCCCGCCGCCGCAGGCAATCACCGCCGGCGCGTAAGGCGCCGGCAAGCCTTGCTGGCGGGAAATATCGTTGGCCGAGGCGAACACCTGCAACGGCCCGGTGACGTCAAGCAGTTGCACATTGGCAAAGGCGAGCACGTGAATGGTTTTCGGCATGATTGGCGTAATTCGTGGGGTTATTGGCGTATACGCCAAATCCTACGAGCCTAAAGTGAAGTCGTCCACCCACTTCATGAGAAAAATGCCATGACGTTGCAGATCGGTTTTCTGTTGTTTCCACAGGTTCAGCAACTGGACCTCACCGGCCCTTACGACGTACTGGCCTCGCTGCCGGACGTGAAGGTGCATTTGATCTGGAAGGATCTGGTGCCGGTCACCGCGAGCACAGGCCTGGTGCTGAAACCGACCACCACGTTCGACGATTGCCCGCAGCTGGATGTCATCTGCATTCCCGGCGGCAGTGGCGTCGGGCCGCTGATGGAAGATGAAGAGGCACTGGCCTTCATCAAGGCGCAGGCCGCCACCGCGCGTTACGTCACGTCGGTGTGTACCGGCGCGCTGGTGCTCGGTGCGGCGGGTCTGCTGAAGGGCAAACGCGCCACCACTCACTGGGCCTATCACGAATTGCTGGCGCCTTGGGGGGCGATCCCGGTGAAGGATCGGGTGGTGCGCGATGGCAATCTGCTGACCGGTGGCGGGATCACGGCGGGCATCGATTTTGCCCTGACCCTGGCCGCGGAGCTGTTCGATAAGGACACGGCAGAGTTGGTGCAGTTGCAGCTGGAATATGCCCCGGCACCGCCGTTTGCGTCGGGCAGTCCTGAGACGGCTCCGGTCAGCGTGCTGGAGGAGGCCCGCAAACGTGCTGCCGGGTCATTGAAACTGCGCTCGGAAATCACTGAACGTGTTGCAGCGAAACTCGATCAGTTATCAGCACGCTGATCCATCCCGACCGGCAGCCAGTGCCAGGCTGCCGTTTCCCCGGCCAAAATGATGCGCCGAGGATTTTCCATCGCCCACAAAAAAACCCGCCTAAGCGGGTTTCTCAAGACCATTTCGACATCCTGTCGGCAGCCATCCTGGCCAATGGTCGATCATCCGTGATCCTGAGCGCTTCCTGCGACTCAGTTGATAGATCCAGATTAAACACATCGGTGAAGCATCAAAAGACGACATACCCGTTAGCGGGTGTAAGCCTTTGACCATTCGACCCTTGAAGCAGATTTCAACAGACCAAAAAAAACCCGCCGAAGCGGGTTTTTCCCAAGACCATTACGACTCCCTGTCGGCAGCGATTCCTTGCTTATGGTCGATCATCCGTGATCCCGAGCACTTCCTGTGCTTCGGTTGATGAAGCTAGATTACGCTTCGGATCCAATGTGCAATAGACGACATAGCTACCATTGCGTGTAGGACATTCGCTATAGCCACCCTTCCGAAAACCCTTAGACGGCTCAGGTATCGAGCATTGAAGCCGCGAGTTTAGCGGCCTGTAGCTGACCTTCGGCCGCCAGGGCGTCGTCATCTTCGAGAAACCAGGCTGCCGACAATCCGGCAAACGCCAACACCCATTGCAGTAACCGTCGACGCTCGAGAGCGGCGGCGTCCGCCACCACCGCTATCTGCCTGTGGAAACGCTGCGGATCAGTCGCCGTCGGCAAGTCGGGATTACAGATCAGGTTGGCGTAGTCGAATCCGCGCTCACCGATCACCCGCTTGGGATCGATGGCCAGCCAACCCCGCGGGCCGAAGTCCAGAACATTGTCGTGATGCATGTCGCCGTGCAGCACCACGACGTCCTGCGGTTCGGCCAACAAGGCTTCGGCAGTGGCGAGACAGAGGGAATAAGGGCCGCCAAACCGTTCAGCCGCCAAACGAAGCGACTTGAACCATGGCGCCAATGGAACCAGGAGCGGTGGTGGCGACGGCCGCGGCGCGTGCAGCCGCGCCAATGTCGCACACAGTATCTGGCTGGCTTCGTCGTCCTGACCGTTGAGCGCCATGTGCATCAGCGATCGCTGGCCCACGGCACGCTCGATCAACAACCCGTCTCCGTCATGGGCATAGACGCGGGCAGCGCCCTCGCCGCCCCACCAGGTCATCAACAGATTGCCGAACTTTTCTTCGGCATCGACAGCGATCTTCAACATCGCCGGCACATCACCCATGCGCACCGGCAACAAACGACTGCCGGGCGTGGTGATCGGTTCACCGTCCGGCACCAGCGCCCAGCGTTTCAGCCAAGGTTCGAACATGCCGCCATCACTCTTCCTGACGCTCGCGCGCCTTGGCACTGACTTTGAGAAACTCTTCGATGTTGTTCATTTGTTCATCCCAACCGCGGCTGTCCATGCGGAACGCCTTGAGTCGACGCGTCTGAGGGATGTGATCGAAACCGGACTCGGTGACCTTGAGTAACGTGCCTTCATCCATGTCTTCGAGCTCGAACTTCACCAGCGTGGTGGGTTCCTGGGAGTAATCGAGATCAGGCTCCACGGCATACGGGTGCCAGCGAAACGAAAACACCCGTTCCGGCTCGACCCGCTCCACCAGTACGTTCCACAGCAAGTGCTCATAACCCGGGTACGTAATCTGCCCCTGGGTCCATTCACCGGCGACAAAACGCTTGCCCTCCAGCGCCACGCCAAACCACTGTCCGAAGGCTTCGGCATTGGCCAGCACGCGCCAGACCTGCGAGCGCGGCGTTTTGAGCAGGATCTTCCTTTCGATGCGATCTGATGCTGGATTCATAAGTCACCTCCTGTACTGAACAGTAGGCCTGTAAGACCACAAGACCAACCCTAAAGTTGTATCAATAGGGTATCGCAATCAACCCTGTACGAAATATTCAGCTGCATTTCCAAGTGTAACTGCTGGTTTGAAAACAAAACGAGTAGACCGAAACTGCTAACGTTAAAAAAGCGAAATTGACTCAGACAAGGACGATTCATGCAGCTTTCACTTACGGAACGTTATCGCGGAGCCCTGCTGGGCCTGGCTTGCGGTGATGCGGTTGGCACCAGCGTCGAGTTCCAGCCACGCGGCTCGTTCAAGCCCCTGACCGACATGGTGGGTGGCGGCCCTTTCAATCTGAAAGCCGGGCAATGGACCGATTACACCTCGATGGCGCTGTGCCTGGCAGAAAGCCTGCTGAGCAAAAACGGCTTCGAGGCGACCGACCAGATGGGTCGTTACTTGAATTGGTGGCAATGGGGTTATCTGAGTTCAACGGGTGAATGTTTCGACATTGGCATGACCGTACGCGACGCCCTGTCGCGTTTTCAGAAAACCGGGGAACCGTTCGCCGGCTCCACCGATCCCCGCACGGCAGGCAACGGCTCGCTGATGCGCCTGGTGCCGGTGGTGTTGTATTACTTTCCCGATCGCGACCGGATCCTGGCGTTTTCCGCCAACAGCTCGCGAACCACCCACGCCGCACCGGAAGCGGTTGAATGCTGTCAGTTGTTCGCCGAGCTGATCCACCGAGCGTTACAAGGCGCGTCCAAGGCAGAAGTGCTCGGCGTGTCAGAAACGACATGCCTGGAACCCAAAGTTACCGCCATCGCACGAGGCGATTATCTGGGTAAACCTGAACGCGAAATCCATGGCAGCGGCTACTGCGTTGCTTCACTGGAAGCGGCCCTGTGGTGCTTTCATCAGACTGACAGCTTTGAAGCCGCCATCCTGAAAGCCGCCAACCTGGGCGACGACGCCGATACCACTGCCGCCATCGTTGGCCAGTTGGCCGGGGCTCATTACGGTGTGCAGGGCATTCCCGACCGTTGGCTGGAAAAGTTACATTGGCGTGAAGACATCGAAGCCACGGCTGACGCTTTGCTGGTGGCAGCCACCCTCACGTAATCAGGAGCACGCGATGAATAGCCTGCATGGCAGCTGCTTGTGCAAAGCCGTCGAGTACCAAGTCGATAGCCTCGACATGCCCATCAGTCATTGCCACTGCCAAACCTGTCGCAAAGCACACGCGGCGGCATTCGCCTCGACAGCCGGGGTCATGCGCGAACATTTTCGCTGGACCAAAGGTCAGGACCGCCTGAGCAGCTACGAATCGTCACCGGGCAAGCTTCGGCATTTCTGTTCGGCCTGCGGTTCACATTTGATGGCTGAGCGCTTGGCCCAACCCCACGTTATCGTTCGTGTGGCGACACTGGATGATGACCCGAGAATGACGCCTCAGGCGCATAAATGGACGTCACATGACGTGCCGTGGCTTGGCTATGAATCGATTAAAAAATGCCTTGAATGGCAAACATAAAGGGTCGAATACGGCACTAAACTGCATCCCAACTTTCCTGTCACAGCGAGAATCCCAATGCACCCACGCTTTCTCCTGGCGCTGACGCCTCTGCTGTTCACTACTGCCGCTTATGCGGTGGACTGCGACAACGCCACCGATCAGGCGACGATGAATCAGTGCGCGGCGCAGCAGCACAAGGCGGCGGATAAGGAGTTGAATGCGCTTTACCAGCAGATCAACGAGCGTTTGCAGAGCAACCCCGACAGCAAAAAGCTGCTGATCGGGGCGCAGCGTTCGTGGATTGCGTTTCGGGATGCCGAGTGCAAGTTCTCGAGCGCCGGGGTGGAAGGCGGGAGTGTGTATCCGCTGATCTACAGCAACTGTGTGACTGAATTGACCAAGGCGCGGGTTGAGACTTTCAAGAATTATTTGAAGTGTCAGGAGGGGGATTTGAGTTGCCCGGTGCCTGGGGCTTGATACTTGGGTGCCTGTGAGGGCCTCTTCGCGAGCAGGCTCGCTCCCACATTTGGATTTTCGGTGAACACATATTTTGTGTACAACCGAAAACCACTGTGGGAGCGAGCCTGCTCGCGAAAGCGTCAGTTCGGTCGCCGCAATTACCGGACAAATATCTGCGCAGTCGTGATCGCCATATCCCCACCCGGCAACTTGATGCTGCCGATCTGCTTCATGCTCTCGGGATCAAAGATCGCCACGTCATTAAACGTCCCCGCCAGGTAGATCTTGCTGCCGTCCTTGTTGAACGAAATGCAGTAGTAGGAATGATCCAGCGTTGCGGCCTGGAGCATTTTCTTTTCCTTGATGTCGTACTTCGCCAGACGATTGAGCACGCCGAACATCAGGTTCGGATCCTTCGGCGAGCGCATGCCGCTGAAATAGATTTCCGTCAGAGGACCGAAGTCGGTGGTTTCGGTCTTGCCGGTTTTCAGGTCGATGCTGAACAGCCCGTAAAGGTACTCGGCGGTCGCGGGATCCTGCTTCTTGTCCTTGAATTTCGCCGCGGTGTAGAGCAGCGAAAAGTCATGGCGATAAGTCTGCTGGTTCCACACGTAAAGCACGTCCGGCGCGCTGTAGTTCGGGCGCTTCCAGTGGCGACTGGGGATCAGCACGTCGAACTTGCCGGTTTTCACATCGACCTTGTAGACGTCCGCCCCCGCCACATACAGCGTGCCGTCGTCACCACTCTGCATGATGGTCAACTGCCGTGGCGCCGGGAAACTGCGCACGGGTTTGGCGTCCATGCCGGCGTCGGTGGCGTACACATCAAGCCGCGGTTGCTGCACTTCGTAGCGGTCGTTTAGCATCAACGTCGGGTTGGCAATGGTGAACAGTTCCTTGCCGTCGTGGCTGAGGGTGAAGGCGAACATCGACTTCGCTTTCTCCCCCGGTTTCTGGGTGATGCTGGCGTGGAACACCTGCTTGCAGCTGTCGAGTTCAACGCCGTAGACATCCGCGTAGTGGTTGTTCAACACGTAAGCGGTCTTGCGATCCGGCGACAACTGAACGGTGCCGGGACCGAAGGCATCCGGCATCTTGCAGGTCTTGAACAGGGTATCGGTGGCCAGGTCGATGAGGTGCAGGTTGTTCGGGTAATTGGTGGTCACCATGTACTCGTGACCATCTTGTAGTGCGGTGTTTTCATCGGCCAGAACAGTGAGCGAACAGGCGCTCAGGACGGCGAATGCGGCCAGGCCGCAGGCTTTGATGCTAGGCATGCTGGAATCCTTATATCTGACCGATTACTTGTCTTTTGGAAAGACAGTGCCAAGGTTGCGCCAGTTGTCGTTGGACGCCTGGGCGTCCTTGTTCCAGTCCGGGTAGGTGCTCATCATGTCGGGCACCTGGGCCGGCCACCAGCAAGGGTCGGAGCAGCCGTAAAGGTCGGCTTCCATCGGCTGGCACAGCGACGACACACCGCCAAAGGCGTCGATTTCCCAACCCGGGTCGGTGGTCGAGGCGCAGCCGGCGACGGAACTCATCGCCACCACTTCTTCGATGCGGTTTTCTGCCGCAGCCTCATCCAGTTTCAGCGCTTTATTATTGATTGCCTTGAGATGTTTCATATCAGTGAGCCTTGCGCGGAGTGATGTAGCTGCTGATAAACGCAGGGTTGTGGGCCATGATCCGGGTGTAGACCTCGATGCCGAAGTCGACCCAGTCACGCATCAGTTCGCAGTAGTGATAGGTCGGGTGGGTCGGATCGCCGTAACGTGCATAGCTCTCGTGGTAGCAGCCGCCGGAACAGAGGTTGCGGATCTGGCAGTCCTCACAACCGGTGTTGGTACGGTCGAGGCGCTGGGACAGGAAGTCGTTCAACTCCACTTGCTTCACACCGCTGTGGACGTTGCCGAAAGTCGGCAACGATGAGCCGGTAAAGCGGTGGCACAGGTTCAATTCGCCCTTGTGATCCACCGCCAGCATCTTCAGGCCCGCGCCACAGGGCAGGGCTTTTTTGTGGCCTTCGTGGATGTCGGTAATCAACTGGTGCAGGTTGGAGAACCCGATGTTGCGGTGCTCCAGCGCCGCTTCCAGATAACGCCGACCGAGCTTCTTCATGTTGGCGAAGACTTCGATCAGCTCGTCGCTGGACAGGTTAAAGGTGCTGATGTCGCCGGAGGTCACCGGGGCAAACCCGACTTCGGCAAAACCCAGTTCGTTGAACAGGTGATCCCAGATGGTTTCGACGTCGGTGACGCCGGTGGTCAGCGTCACCCGCGCGCCCACCGGACGACTGTTGTAGCGCGACAGCAGCATTTCAGCCTTGCGCCGCACCACGTCGTACGTGCCCTGCCCGCCCACGGTGATGCGGTTGCGGTCGTGCACGGTTTTCGGTCCGTCGATACTGACTGACAGGCCGAAACGGTGGGCGTTGAGGTAGTCGACGGTTTCTTCGGTGAGCAGCGTCGCGTTGGTGGTCATGACGAACTCGACGAACTTGCCCGCCTCGCGGAAACGCTTCTCGCAATAATCGACCATGTACTCGATCAGCTTGCGATTGCTCAGTGGCTCACCACCGAAAAACACCACGGTGAAACGCTCTTCGTCCGGCGATTCACGCAGCAGCATTTCCACTGAAGCGACCGCCGTTTCGACGTCCATTTTCTTGCCGGCCGACGGCTTGTCCAGGTCTTCCTTGTAGCAGTAGGTGCAGCTCAGATTGCAGCCGGTGTTGACGTTGAGCACCACGGTATTGATCGCCGTGCGCTCGACCCGTTTGGTGCCGATGTCCGGGGTCAACGGCGAACCGTCGCTGACCAACTCCAAGGACATCAACTCACGCAAGGTCTCGGTGATTTCTTCGCCGTTGAAGCGTGAAGACAAGCGCTGGATCAGGTCGTCCGATGAACAGCCGGGACCGCGCAAGGTATCGATAATGGTGCCCGTCAGCTCATCGCTGGCGAACAGCGAACTGCTGGGGATGTGAAACAGCATGCGGTCGGCATCGACGTGTACTTCGTGCAGGTTCCGCTCGACCAGATTCAAAACAGCGCCCATTGCAACCTCCTGTGCAAACCCCGTTTTACGAGGCCTGCGGTCATTCCGAAAAAGTGTCTGAATCTTTTGGGATCAGCTAACTCATGGAATGGGTGGATTGTTCCAGCGTTGCACGGTGACGATCATGTGGCCTTCGCCGGTCAGGGATTTTCCTGCGTCGTCGACGGCAGCGATCACCTTGAGGTTGCCGGCATTGTTGGTGGACATTTTGCGCTGCGGGTTCGGCCCGGCATCGCCCGGTGTGAACACGCCGCTGTGAGCCTGCATGGTGCCGGCGAACTTGACGTCCTCGTCTTCCTTGGCGCGGTCGTCGAAGGCTTCGACCGACCACTGCGCCGGGAATACGCCGATGCGATACGGCTTGCCATCGGCGCCCTTGCCCCAGGCTTCGGCATCAAAACGGCCCTGGACTTTCGGTGTTGAACCACCGCCTTCGCCGATCCGCGCCACCGAGAACTCGGGCACGACTTTGACTTCGGCGATCTTGCTGTAGACCGACAGGGTCGGGCCTTTCAGCGTGCCGACGGTGACGGTGCGCAGACCCGGTTGGGCATTGGCGGCGGCCTTGAGTTTGACCTTGATCCGACCCGGGCTCTGCTCGATGACTTCGACCACTTCCACGCCTTTGCCGAAGTTCGGTTTGCCGGTGAGACCGCTGCCGACAAGGGTCACTTCAGTTTCGGCGCCAGCCTTCAGGTAACCCGGCTGCACCGCCAGCAAACGGCTGCTGCCCTGCTTGGCGGCGACGAAGTCCAGGCCTCGCTCATCGTGCTCCGCCTCGAACATCCGCCCCTGCATCGCGTTGCCTTGGGCGGCGAACACCTGGCGCATGGTCACGCCGTCGATGGTCACGTTGCCGCGCCATTCGTAACCGGTGTAAAGAATCGCGCTGCCATCGCCGTTGAACGGACTGCCGTCGGCGTATTGGCCTTTGACGCTGACCTTGAACGTGTCGCTGCCATCGGCCGTGACGCTCATCACGCCGGCCAGTTCACCCTTGCCCGGCAAGTGGCCGCTGAAGCTCCAGTCGCCCACCAACGCTTCGGCTTTTGGCGCGGTGCTCTGCCATTTTTTCCAGGCCGGGTTGTCCAGCGGATAACGCTTGGCCAACAGCGGCACCATGTCTTTGCGGGCCAGGTCGAACCAATCACGGTCGCGAGACAGAGCCTGGTACTCCAGCGACGGCCATTGGCCGAGGTGGAAGTTCACCAGACGCTCCCATTCCAGAGCCGGACGCCGTTGCAGGGCGACCCGCGCACCGGAATGGCAGCGGCCGCACATCTGGCTGGTCTGGTCGTCGAATTTCTCGACGGTATTGAGTCGACGCTCCAGCGCATAACGTACGCCGTCGGTCTCGCTTGGGGCCAGGCCTTGGGTGTCGGCCAGGTATTTGACCAGGGTTCGGCGGTCGTCATCGCTGATCTGCAAACCGTGCATGATTTGCATGCGGGCGATGCTCATCAGCCAGCCTTCAGGGGTTTTGCGCTGGTGACTGATGCGGCTCAGGGCATTATCGGCTTCGGGGGTATGACAGCCCTGACAGGTTTCCTTGAGGATGGTCTGGGCGTCGCGGGCTGCCAGGCTGTAAGGCGAATGCAGCGCCACACAAGCGGCCACGGCCAGCAGACTGGCACTCAGGCCTGATCGGAGTTTTCTCTTCATCAACGTCGAACCTCGCACGGTGCTTTCTTATTTTTGTGGCATATCGTTTTTATGGTTTCTGCCGTCGGCGGCGCACCGCTGACGGAGGCAAGAGAAACGTCTGCAATGAGCAATACACGGAGCGTGCCAGCTTGGCGATTACCTTTTAAATCAAGACATTGTGTGAAGATGACAGCTTCTCGCCATCGCTGAACGAGATCGCCTGCGTCTAATATCGCGACAGTTGTTGCAGTCTGAGACAGCATAGATGGCCTGACCGGAACAGCTCATCGGCCGGCGATTGACGCCGATCCCCTGCAAGCGCGAACTGGTTGTTCACCGATTGCCACCAGGGGATAAAAAAATGGCAAGCATCACTGTCCTGGCGGGGGACTTTCTGCAGGGTGATGGAGAGTACTGAGACGGCGTTTTCACCCTCAGAACGTCGCTTCATCCATGGCCTGGCATTACCCTCCCGCTCTCATCGTTCAAGTGCGTGGAAGTGGCCAACGAGGATTCGATCAACAACATCAAGGATGCCATCGGCTTTGGCGTGGCCGGAGCCATGCTGTTGGGGCCCATCGGCGCAATCGCCGGGTTCATGCTGGCCGGCAAGGAAACCGAAGTGACGTTTCTGGCGACGCTCAAGGACGACAGGAAGCTGCTGGCTGCCGTGGATGGCAACACGTTCGAAGAAATTTCCCGAACGTTTGCAGCCTGAAAAATCGACGCGGGCCGCACCGCTTTCCCACGGTGCGGCGTGACGCCGGTTCAGATGTCATAGGTGGGGGGAACGCTTTTGTGTACGTCGATCTCGTGCTGCATGTCCGCCACCAGCGACGCGATCGCATGGGGACTGTCCAGTGTCCACAGGGGAACGTGGGTGGCCACAATATCCACTTTGCCGGTCATGCAGTCGCAGACCCGAATCGTCAGGGACTGGTCCGCCGCCATGGTGCAGGTGCACACGGACGGCAGAAAACTGTGCTCAATGATGTTTTGAATTTCCAGGGTTGAAAGGAACATCGTTACCTCCCTCACGCCAGATGTATTGCCGGATGAGCGGTCCGTCACTTCACCCACCGATCCTGAAAATTCTAGTCCTCAATAATGAGTACCTCAAGGTCGCAACCCGGTTGCTCGTCGTCTCATAGCTGTCGCAATTTGCAACAATCTCACAGCGCCCGCGATTCCCGTGAGTACCCCAAAACCCCGCCGGCCAAGGGCGGTTCTGCCTTTTCGGGCACTTGGCACAGCCATTGCGAAAGCCTTGTTCTCACGAACAACAAGAGGTCTCGACAAATGCCCCTCCCTTATTTGCTTCCCGCCACCTCGGCGTTCATCCAGCGCGCGCCGCGCATGCTCATCGGCGGCGACTGGATCGAGGCCGCCGATGGCCAGACCATGCCCCTGCACAACCCGGCCACCGGCGAAGTGCTGTGCGTAGTGCCACGGGCTACGCCTGAGGATGTCGACCGCGCCGTGCTCGCTGCGCGTCAGGCCTTCGATGATTCCGCCTGGACCCGCACCCGACCTCGGGAACGGCAGAACCTGTTGTGGAAACTTGCCGACCTGATGGAGCGCGACGCAGAACTGCTGGCGCAACTGGAATGCCTGAACAACGGCAAAAGTGCGGCGGTGGCCCAGGTGATGGATGTGCAACTGTCCATCGACTTCCTGCGCTACATGGCCGGTTGGGCGACCAAGATCGAAGGCTCCAGCGTTGAAGTGTCGTTGCCGTTGATGCCCAACGATCAATTCCACAGTTTCATCCGCCGCGAAGCGGTGGGCGTGGTCGGTGCCATCGTCGCCTGGAACTTCCCGCTGCTGCTGGCCTGCTGGAAACTCGGACCGGCTCTGGCCACCGGTTGCACCGTGGTGCTCAAACCCGCCGACGAAACCCCGCTGACCGCGCTGAAACTCGCCGAGTTGGTGCTGGAAGCCGGTTACCCCGAAGGCGTGTTCAACGTGGTCACAGGCACCGGCATCACCGCAGGTTCCGCCCTGACCCACAATCCGCTGGTGGACAAGCTGACCTTCACCGGCTCCACCGCCGTGGGCAAACAGATCGGCAAGATCGCCATGGATTCCATGACCCGGGTGACCCTGGAACTGGGTGGTAAATCGCCGACCATCGTCATGGCCGACGCCGACCTGAAGAGCGCCGCAGCCGGCGCCGCCAGCGCGATTTTCTTTAATCAGGGCCAGGTGTGCTGCGCAGGCTCCAGGCTGTATGTGCAGCGTAAGCATTTCGACAATGTGGTGGCCGACATCGCCGACATCGCCAATGCCATGAAGCTGGGCAATGGCCTGGACCCAAGTGTGGAAATGGGGCCGCTGATCTCGGCGCGTCAGCAGGAGCGGGTTTACGGGTACATCGAAAAGGGTCGGGAAAGCGGCGCGACCATCGCTTGCGGTGGCGAGCAGTTCGGGCCGGGGTTCTTCGTTAAACCGACAGTGATTGTGGATGTCGATCAGAAGCACTCATTGGTGCAGGAAGAGATTTTCGGGCCGGTGCTGGTGGCGATTCCGTTCGATGATGAAGCCGATGCATTGCGCATGGCCAATGACAGTCCTTATGGGCTTGGGGCGAGTATCTGGTCGAACGATCTGGCGGCGGTGCACCGGATGATTCCGCGGATCAAGTCAGGTTCGGTGTGGGTCAACTGCCACAGCGCCCTGGACCCGGCGTTGCCGTTTGGTGGGTATAAGATGTCGGGGGTTGGGCGGGAGATGGGGTATGCGGCGATTGAGCATTACACGGAGTTGAAGTCGGTGTTGATCAAGCTCTGATCTGTGGTGCCCTCACGGGCGCCTTCGCGAGCAGGCTCGCTCCCACAGGGGGATTTGTAATCGACGCACAACTACTGTGGGAGCGAGCCTGCTCGCGAAGAGGCCAGACCGGTCACTACAAATCAGGGTTTGAACCCCTGAGCCAACAACCAACTCCTGATCACCCGTCCCTGCTCCACCGTCAACCCCGCCAAAACCTGATCCGCAGGCTCACTGCCCAACCGCCGCACCAACGGCGCCAACTCAACCCCTTGCACATGCCAGATCCCCAGCGGCTGATCCGCCGTGATCACCACCTCGGCCTCATCCACAAAACCCTCTTTCAACACCGGCGCGCGCTCGATTCTCAACGAGGAAAAATCCGCCTCGGCATGCGCCACTTCAGCATCCGGCCACTGCCGCCGCGTCTGCCAAAAAGGTTGATCCAACCAACGCTGCTCATCGGCATAAAAATCCCGCCCGATCCGCGCAAAACGCAAAAACAACTGCTCCACCCGTTGCTGATGAAAGCGCTGAGTCAGCGCCGCTCGCTCGGGTTTACGCAACAACGTGTTGATCACCGTCGGCGCCTGTAACGCCGAGGACAAGGACTGAAAGATCCCGTTGCCCGACAGCGGATCCACCGCCATCGCCGCATCGCCGACCCGAATCCAGTGATCGCCACACACCTGCGGGCACAAAATCGCGGTGCTGCTGCGGGCATGCAGCTGTAGGTCGATCTCAGGCTCGATACCGAAAAACGCCCGCGCCAACGCCGAACCCTGACGTCGCTCACGACAGTAGTCGAGCAACATCGCCTTGCCCGGCAATTCAGCACTGGCCACGTCCACCGTCCATTGCCAGTAACACTGACCGTCGGCTCGCCGGGCCATCCAGGCCCAGCCGTCCTCAAGGCTTTCCACGGCGCTGGCGGTGTTGCCTGGCGTGCCTTGCCAGCGGTTGAGCAGGCTGACCGTCTCCGGCCCGCGCAGGCCTTTGCCCAGTGCCGGTGCCTGACGCCCACGCGCCTCAACCAGAAAATCCGCCAGCAGCGCCTCGCGCCCTTCGACCTCGATCCTATGCCCCGAAACCGATGACTGCACCGTCAGCACTCGGCCTTCGATCAGCTCAACGCCAGCCAGGCGCAGATCTTCGCGCAAGCCTCGATCAAAGCTCGGGCGATCCAGTAAAAATTCGATGTTCTGCGCATGTTGCTGACCGTTCCATGACACCTGTCTTTGCGACGGCAGCGCTGCATGCGCCAGTGCCTGATGAAGCCCCGCGCCACGCAAGGCCTCCAGCACCCGAATGGAAACGCCTTCCAACGCCGCAAACCGCCGCCATTCGCTAACCAGCGTCACGGGATAACCGAGCCGACGCAAACCCAAGGCAACCGCCGCGCCCGCTGGCCCTGCGCCAAGAATCAAAATCATGGTCCGAAGCGCCGTTCAGGGCCGCGATAACGGGCATTCTCCCGCAGCCACTCAATGACGTGTTCGTTGCTCGCCTCGGGATGTGCAACCAAAAAACCCGCAATGTGCCCGCTCAACGCTGCACAGCCGAGACTGGCGCCAGACTGCCCCGGATAGGTTCCATGCACACACGCGGCGAAGTCCGCCTGAGCACTGTTGAGCCACGACCATTCCTGTTCGGCGCAACGTGCATCGCCAGTGACTCGCAGCACCTGTGGATAATTCGCCGGAAACACGCCCTCGCCCTGCGCCGGGCTGGACGCACAGAGCAAAACACCTCGCGCCACCGCCGCGGCACAGGCTTCACGCAACAGGCTGCGATCCTGACGCAGACCAAGGCTCAAATTGATCAGCCGAACGTCCTGCGCCACCAGCCAGTCAATCGCCGTGGCGATCTGCAAGGCGCTGGTGACCCCACGCTGGTCGAACACCTGAGCTATGCAAAATACCGCCGAAGGCGCCCGCCGACCGATGGCCTCGACCACCGCACTGCCGTGGCCCAGAGGATCGTCGCGCAAGTCGCTTTCGGCCAATCCATCCGCCAGCAACGAGAAGCGCCGCCCGGCGACCACTTGCACCCGCTGCGCCGCCGAGTGACCGCTGTCCACCACGCCAATCCGCAGCTCAGGCTTCATGCAGCACCGTTTTTGAAGTGAGTACGCCGTCGAGCAATTCAAAGCGCAAATCGGCATCGGCCAAGGTTGAAGGACGGTGGCTGATGAGGATCCGCGTACGCCCGGCAAACAGTCGATCGATGGCTTCAATGACTTCACGTTCGGTGGCTTCATCCACCGCCGAAGTCGCTTCGTCCAGCACCAGAATCAACGGATCCTGCAACAGCGCCCGGGCGATGGCGATGCGCTGTTTCTGCCCGCCGGACAACTGCTGACCGCGTTCGCCCAACGGGCTGTCGAGGCCTTCGGGCAACGACTCGATCAGGCTGTCGAGTTGCGCCAGCCGTGCGACTTCGGCAATCGCTTCACGGCTGGCGTCCGGCACCGCGTAGGCGAGGTTGTCGGCGAGGCTGCCGCGAAACAGCACGATGTCCTGACTGACCACCGCAATCCGCCGACGCAGCTGGAACAGGTCCAGTTCGCGCAGATCGACCTCCCCCAGCAACACCCGACCCGACTGCGGATCGTGGTGCCGTTGCAGCAGGTCGATCAGGGTCGATTTGCCGACCCCGGAGCCGCCGCTCAGGGCGACTTTCAAACCGTAGGGAATTTGCGCTTGGATGCCGCGCAGGGTCGTCGGGCGACCGGGATGGCTGAAGTGCACGTTGTCGAAACGCAGTTCGCCGGAAGTCGGCATCGGCTGCGGCGTGACGGGTGTGAGAACGGTCGGCTCTTCGCCGCGCAATTCCATCACGCGCCCGAGGCTGACGGTCATTCGTTGGACCGCGACATAGAGCCCGAGCAGGCTCTGTACCGGTCCGACGGCCATGCCCAGGTAGGTGGAAAACGCGATCAGCGCGCCCAGTTGCCAGGTCCCCTGCACCACCCAATATCCGCCGATCAGGAACGCGCAAGCACGGGACAGAGAAGTCAGTGTGCCCGGCACCGCCTGAGTGAAAAACTCGGTGACTTGCAGGCGCAGCAACTGGCTCATATAGCCTTGACCCAACGTCTCCAGACGCCGCGATTCACGCTGTTGCTGTCCGGCAGACTGGATGAACTTCATCACCGGCAAGGTCTCGACCATGAACGAGGACATGTCCGCCGAGCGCTCGCGCAATTGCCGCACATCCCGTTCGACCTTGCGTCGCATCCAGCGCAACCAGAGCACGTCGAGGGGTATCAGCACCAGCGCCAGCAACGAGAGTTTCCACGACAGGGTCAGCAGCATCGCCACGGCGCAGACCAGACCGATCACACTCGACACCGCGGAGAACAAGGAGTCCACGGCAAAGCGCTGGATCTCTGCGACGTCGCCATCGAGGCGTGACATCAAGTCACCGATTCGGCGCTGTCCGTAAAAACTCGGCGAGAGTGTTTGCAAATGCCGATAAAGGTCATCGCGCAGGGCGAACAGAATCCGCCCGGACAGCCGCGTGTGCAGGTAACGGTTTAATCCCGACAACCCCGTTCCGAGCAGCCCGGCCACGATCATCAGCCCGGCGATCAGCACCAGCATCGGAAAGTTGCGCGCCAGCAGGCCATCGTCGATCAGCAGCTTGGTCAGCCAAGGCTGCACCAACACCAGCAACGAGGCGCAGACCGATAACCCGAGCAGCCCGGCAATCGCCAGACGATGGGGTCGCACGAAGCTGTAGAGCCAGCGCAACGCCGCTTGCAGGGCTTCGGGGTTCTGGCTGTCGATCAGCCGAACGATCAAGCGCTGCATCACGAGCGCAACTGTTTGAGCTTGCGATACAGGGTCGCGCGGCTGATGCCCAAGGCGTCGGCGGCGGCCGAGACGTTGCCCTGGTGAGTGTCCAGGGACTGGCGAATCAGCTCCAGTTCATTCTCGCGAATGCTGCCGGCCTGAGGACGTTCGCTGGCGCTCAACTCGTCGAGCATGCTGTCGGGCAAGTGGTCGAGGGTGAGTACGGTGTCCCCCGGCTCGCGCATGGCCAGCGCCGTGCGTAAAACCATTTCCAGTTGGCGGATGTTGCCCGGCCAGTGATAGCCGCTGAGCAAGCGGTTCAAATCGTCATGCAGGACCATCTTCGGCGCATCCAGTTTGGCCAGCAGGCGAGCGACCAGACCGCTGAAATCCTCACGCTCGCGCAACGCCGGGAGCATCACGCTGATACCGTTGACGCGGTAGAACAGGTCCTCGCGGAAGTGTTTTTCTTCGACCAGTCGCTTGAGGTCGCGGTGCGTGGCGCAGATCAATGCAACGTCGATGTCTTGCTCTTCACCGGCGCCCAACGGTGCCACTTTACGGTCCTGCAACACCCGCAACAGACGGGCCTGCAAGGCCAGCGGCATATCGCCGATTTCATCGAGAAACAAGGTGCCGCCATGGGCCTGTTGCAGACGACCGATCATGCCACCGCGGCGGGAGCCGGTGAACGCGCCTTCGCGGTAACCGAACAATTCCGACTCGATCAAGCCTTCGGGGATTGCCGCGCAGTTCACCGCGACGAAGGGTTTATCGCAGCGGGTGCCTGCCATGTGCAGGGCGCGGGCGATGACTTCCTTACCGGTGCCGGTTTCGCCCAGCAGCAACACCGGCAGCTCATTGGCCAGGCCTTGACGGGCCATACGCAAGGCTCGGGCATAACGGACATTGCTGCCGGCCAGGGATTCGAGATCCGGTTGTGCTTTGGCGGTTTTCGCTGTGCTGCGCGGCGGCGTGCTGACATTGATTGAACGCTGCGGCGCACGCAGGGTTTTGTAGAAGAACTCGCCTTTAGCCGTTTGCAAACTGCCGACTCCGCCCTGATGCAGACGCGACAGAAGTTTCAGGCCATCGACGCCCAGAAACTCTTCACAGCGTCGACCGACCAGCGCCGAGCGTTCGGCGTGGAGCAACTGACAGGCCTGGGCGCTAACCGCGAGAATCTGCCCGCCAAGGCTCACCGCCAACAGGCCTTGCCAAGGGGATTCGAGGTACTGCCGACGGCTGTGGAAGGCCAGGACGATCTCGTCCGGATAACTGGCGTTGAACACCCGGCTTTCGATCTGGCTGACAGCCATGGCCAGCAACGCGGTGCTGTCGTGAACGCGGCCCAGCGGGCCTTCGCGCGTCAGGTCGAGTACGCCAAGGATGTCGCCCTGCGGGCAATAGATCGGCACCGAGGTGCAAGAGAAATCGGTCAGGCGATCGAGGTAATGTTCGCCGCAATCGATCATCGTCGGCCGGGCTTCCACCAGTGCGGTGCCCAGCGCGTTGGTGCCGCGAGCGGCTTCGCTCCAGCAGGCGCCGAGGGTGATGTCTTGCAGGCCGCTGCCCTTGAGGCGATCGGCGCGTCCTTCGACAGCGAGGATGGTGGCGTCGGAATTGGCGAGGATGATCAGTCCTTCCTTGCCCTGACGTTCAGCCAGGTAATCGATGGCCGGCAACGCCGCGTCGATCAGCAGCCGATTGCTCGCCAACAGCACGTCAAGGCTCGCGCTCGATTCCAGCGCCAGCTCGTGCTTGGCATTGAAATGCACGCCATGGCTGAGGCTACGCCGCCACGACGCATCGATTTCCGCCCGCAACACGCCATCCGGGACTTCGCCCTCGAGATGGAGTTTTTCCCGGGCCAGCCGGGCTTCACGGTGAAGTTTGGGAGGAGTTGTTTTTATTAGCGTCATCAAGCGCTCCGGATCGGTCCGCCCTGCGCTTTTTTAAGATCAGCGCCCTGCCGCAATCTTTACGTTAACGTCAGGGCGATGGCAAGTCCTGTGGCGAGGGGGCTTGCCCCCGTTCGGCTGCGCAGCAGTCGTAAACCGACAAACGTAGTGCTTCTGAAGACATGCGGTCGCTGATTTTAGGGTTGCTTCGAAGCCCGACGGGGCCACTTTGCTCTGCGGATCCAGCTCGAAAATATCGAACCCCAGGGACAGCACCAGCACCTCGGCGCCGAAGTCTTTCACCGCCGCCAATGCCATGACGGCACAAGGCGTAAGCCGCCGGCTCGCCGTCGAGCAAGGCTTGGGCGCCAGCGATCGCGCTTTGCGCCGACCAATAGGCCAACCAGATAGCGGGCGGCCTGGGCGAGAATCCCGCGCAAGGCATTGGGCTAGCGGACGAAGATGTTCGACATCACCTCGTCGCCCCAATCCTCGGGGATCTCCTTCCAGCGCTGATGCGCTTCCTGCAGAAACGTCAGGTACGGCGCGCCGTGGACCGCCAGCAGCGGATCGAGCCCGGCATCGACCGGTTGCTCGACTTAAAAGCCCAGCGAGTGCGACGCCTGGACCAACCGCTGAGCGCGCTCGGGTACTTCCTGCGGTGTGCGCATCTGCCCACGGGAGTAACAACTGCGTGGGTGGTGAAGCAATTGTTCGGGGTGGAAAAAACTGCGCATGGGATGAATACCTGTCAGTTAACCTAGATCTTGAAACCGGGTACGTCCTTCTGTAGAAGCGAGGCTTGCCCGCGAAGGCGGTGTGTCAGTCAACATCGATGTTGAATGTGCTGACGCCTTCGCGGGCAAGCCTCGCTCCTACAGGGATTGCGTTTATGCAGCTCTTCGGGCACGGGCCAGCACAGCGTTGAGCAGCACATCAGTGCCCTGACGCACGTCTTCGGGCAACACGTCTTCGGCTTCGTTATGGCTCAAGCCGCCGACGCAAGGAATGAACACCAAGGCCGTCGGGCAGTACCGCGCCAGATGAATTGCATCATGCCCGGCACCGCTGACAATCGATTGCTGAGCGTAGCCCAGCGCGTCCACCGCCTGCTGCACGGCCGCCACGCAATCGGCATCGAACGGTGTTGCCGGGCTGATCCAGTGAGGCGAAATCGTCAAGTTCAAGCCTCGGCTATCGGCAATCGCCTGAAGCCGCTCGCGGACTTGCTGCTCCATGGCCTCAATCGCTTCGTCGCGGTGATGACGCAGGTCGACGGTGAAATTCACCAGCCCCGGAATGGTGTTGCGCGAGGACTTGTTGATGCTCAACTCACCGACAGTGGTCAGCCCTTCCGGCGCGAAATCGGTGGCCAGACTTTCGATGGCCTGGATCATCCGCGCCACGCCATACAGGGCGTCTTTGCGCAGCGGCATCGGCGTAGTACCGGCGTGGGCAGCCATGCCTTCGACCCGCACGTCGAGCCAGCTAATCGCCTGGCCACCGCTGACCACGCCGATGCATTTGGCGTTGTCTTCGAGGATCGGACCTTGTTCGATGTGCGCTTCAAAGTACGCATCCACCGCGCCGCCAAACGGGCGGTCGCCGGCGTAACCGGTGCGTCCAGTTGTATGATCCCGGTGAACACCGCCGAGCCGAACATCGCCGGGGTGAAGCGTGCCCCTTCTTCGTTGGTCCAGACCGCCACTTCCAGTGGTTTGCGGGTCTGGATGCCGAGGTCCGCGCGATGCCCTGGTACTGGGTGACGTAGGTGATCATGAAGGTGTTGGTAAAGAAGAACCCGGCCGAACCGATGGTCACCGCGGCGGCGGCAAACAGGATCTGCCGCCAGCAGGTGCGGATCACGTCCTTCACCGGGTACTTGGACGTCTCGTTGTTGTCCCGGGCTTGGCGAACTCCGGCGACTCGTGGACACCGGAACGGATCATCAGACCGACCATCATCAACACACCACTGGCGAGAAACGGTAGACGCCAGCCCCAGGCGAGGAAGTCCTCTGGCTCAAGGGAGGTGACCAGACGAAAGGCGATCAACGCGAGCAGCAAACCAGCGGGGCTCGTCGCTTCATCGACGAGTTTCGAAGAGATTTATCGCTTGATCTGTTCAGGCTGTGGAATCGCGAGCAGAAGATGAGTCAGGCCGAAACCGTGTTCCTCGAAAGCTTCCAGCACATGCTCAGTATTCGTGAGCCTGTGCTGTGAAGCCTTGATCGCTTAGACGTGAGGATCACCCGGTGCTTTGCTAGGTGTGGCGTATTGCGGCTTCAAGTGACCGTCCTGATCGAGTAGCCAGGCGTCCATGATCTGCCGCACCACAGGACCTGCGACTCGACCGCCGGCCTCGCCGTTTTCGATCATCACCGAGATGACAATTTTCGGATGTTCGGCCGGGGCAAAACCGACGAACAAGGCGTTGTCGCGGTTACGCTCCAGGGTTTTCGCCCGGTTGTAACGTTCGCCCTGCTTGATCGCCACCACTTGCGCGGTACCACTCTTGCCCGCGATACGGTACTGAGCGCCCGCCGCTGCCGCCCGTGCAATCCCGCGAGCGTCGTGCATGACCATTTGCATGCCGTGGTTGACCTGCTCCCAGTCACGCGGGTCTTTCAACAGGATGTTTGGCATTGGATGCTCATCCACTGGCGCAACACCGTCTATGGTCTTGGCCAGGTGCGGCCGATTCCAGACACCTTTGTTGGCGATCAGTGCAGTGGCCTGGGCCAGCTGCAGAGGCGTGACCTGCATGGAACCCTGGCCGATGCCGAGGATCACGGTCTCACCCGGGAACCATGCCTGACGGCGCGAGGCACGCTTCCAGGCTTGCGATGGCATCAAACCGGCAGACTCTTCGAACATGTCCAGCGAGACTTTCTCGCCGAGGCCGAACATGGCCATGTAGTCATGCAGTCGGTCGATGCCCAGCTTGTGGGCCAGGTCGTAGAAATAGGTGTCGTTGGAGCGCATGATCGCCGCGTCCATGTCCACCCAGCCATCGCCGCTGTGGTTCCAGTTACGGTATTTGTGATCGAAGTCCGGGAGTTGGTAATAACCGGGGTCGAAGACGCGGGTCTGCGGGGTAACGACTCCGGCGTCGAGGCCGGCAATGGCCACTTCCGGCTTGATGGTCGAACCCGGTGCGTACAGGCCGCGCAGTACGCGGTTGAACAGAGGTCGGTCGATAGAGTCGTGTAGTGCCGCGTATTCCTTGAAGCTGATTCCGGTGACGAACAGGTTCGGGTCGAAACTCGGCTTGCTGACCATCGCGAGTACTTCGCCGGTCGATGGATCGAGAGCAACCACCGAACCGCGACGATCGCCCAAGGCTTCCTCGGCGGCTTCCTGAAGTTTGACGTCGAGGCTCAGTACGATGTTTTTGCCTGGAATTGGATCGGTGTGCTTGAGCACTCGCAGGACCCGGCCCTGAGCGTTGGTTTCGACTTCTTCGTAACCCACTTGGCCATGCAACTGCGACTCGTAGAATTTTTCGATGCCGGTCTTGCCGATAGATTGAGTGCCACGGTATTCCACCGTGTCCAGAGCTTTGGACTCTTTCTCGTTGATGCGGCCGACGTAGCCGATCGAATGCGCAAAGTGCGCACCCATCGGGTAGTGACGAACGAATTGTGGCTCTACGTCGATCCCAGGCAGACGGAACTCGTTGACCGCCAACACGGCGATCTGTTCTTCGCTGAGCTCGTAGAACAAGGTGACCGGCACGAATGGATGGCGCGCCTGCTTCATCGCCTTGTCAAACAACGAGCGGTCTTCGGTCGGCAAGTGCAGGAGGCTGACCACCTCATCCAGTTCCTCTTTGACATCGGAGGCGCGTTCGCGGGTGATGGTCAGGTTAAAGCTGGGCCGGTTATCCGCCAGAACTACGCCGTTGCGGTCATAGATCAATCCGCGGGTGGGGGTGATCGGCAGGACGTGGACGCGGTTGTTTTCGGAGATCGTCGAGTGATAGTCAAATTCGACCACCTGCAGGACATACATGCGCACGACCAGCGCACAGGTAATGGCGACAACGAACAGGGCGCATGCCATCAGTCTTTTGTTGACCAGGCGTGTCTCTTTTTCGTGGTCCTTGATCGGTATCGGTTGGGGCATTTCTGCAGCAGCTCTTTGACTGTAAAAGGGGCGCCAATCCGTAGGCTTGAAATCAGTCCGTTAAAAAACGAGCTGCACCATACCAAAAACCGTGCGGTCACTTTTGTGCGATTTCCTCTAACGGTTGTCCTTAAAGACTAAATCGACGGTCGGTTTTTTTATGGCTCGTGCATTTTTCTCAAGATTGATATTGATTTTCCATTGGGTTGGAACTGCCGCTGGATAACGATTGGTCCAGCGATGGGCAGCGGCTGCGGATTGCCGAAGACCGGCCTTCGGTTGAAGGGCTGGATGTTCGCCTGAATGCGAACAACCTGACGAATGAGTCCTACGTGGCCTCCTGTGCCAGCCTGAACTTCTGCTACTTGGGCGAAGAACGGAATGTCGCCGCGACAGTGAGCTACCAGTTCTAATCACTCGTCATGCCAACAAAGCCGACGCCTGAATTCGGGGGCTGGCTTTGTCGTTTCTGTGGGAACACTGTAGTGGTTTGGCGATGGCGTTTTTCTGAGCGTTTAGCGAGCCCAGAACGACAAAACCCCTGTCTGCGTGAGCAGACAGGGGTTTCGGAATTCAATCTTGACGATGACCTACTCTCACATGGGGAAACCCCACACTACCATCGGCGATGCATCGTTTCACTACTGAGTTCGGGATGGGATCAGGTGGTTCCAATGCTCTATGGTCGTCAAGAAATTCTGTGACCAGCCCGTTACAGCGCAACGTGCCAGCAAAATGGGTGACTTCTACTAAAACAAAACCCCTACCTGCATACGCAGATAGGGGTTTCGGAATTCAATCTTGACGATGACCTACTCTCACATGGGGAAACCCCACACTACCATCGGCGATGCATCGTTTCACTACTGAGTTCGGGATGGGATCAGGTGGTTCCAATGCTCTATGGTCGTCAAGAAATTCGGTAGCCAGGTCGTTCTCCTTGCGGATCACGCTCCAGCGAATGGGCAGGTGATAGATTTGTGTGTTGCGTTGCGAATTTTCGACTTGTGTCGTCTTCACACACCGCAATCTGGTGCTCTTTCGCTTTTTAGCTCGAAGCCTGCAAATTGCTTGGGTGTTATATGGTCAAGCCTCACGGGCAATTAGTATTGGTTAGCTCAACGCCTCACAGCGCTTACACACCCAACCTATCAACGTCGTAGTCTTCGACGGCCCTTCAGGGGACTCAAGGTCCCAGTGAGATCTCATCTTGAGGCTAGTTTCCCGCTTAGATGCTTTCAGCGGTTATCTATTCCGAACATAGCTACCCGGCAATGCCACTGGCGTGACAACCGGAACACCAGAGGTTCGTCCACTCCGGTCCTCTCGTACTAGGAGCAGCCCCTCTCAAATCTCAAACGTCCACGGCAGATAGGGACCGAACTGTCTCACGACGTTCTAAACCCAGCTCGCGTACCACTTTAAATGGCGAACAGCCATACCCTTGGGACCGGCTTCAGCCCCAGGATGTGATGAGCCGACATCGAGGTGCCAAACACCGCCGTCGATATGAACTCTTGGGCGGTATCAGCCTGTTATCCCCGGAGTACCTTTTATCCGTTGAGCGATGGCCCTTCCATACAGAACCACCGGATCACTAAGACCTACTTTCGTACCTGCTCGACGTGTCTGTCTCGCAGTCAAGCGCGCTTTTGCCTTTATACTCTACGACCGATTTCCGACCGGTCTGAGCGCACCTTCGTACTCCTCCGTTACTCTTTAGGAGGAGACCGCCCCAGTCAAACTACCCACCATACACTGTCCTCGATCCGGATAACGGACCTGAGTTAGAACCTCAAAGTTGCCAGGGTGGTATTTCAAGGTTGGCTCCACGCGAACTGGCGTCCACGCTTCAAAGCCTCCCACCTATCCTACACAAGCAAATTCAAAGTCCAGTGCAAAGCTATAGTAAAGGTTCACGGGGTCTTTCCGTCTAGCCGCGGATACACTGCATCTTCACAGCGATTTCAATTTCACTGAGTCTCGGGTGGAGACAGCGCCGCCATCGTTACGCCATTCGTGCAGGTCGGAACTTACCCGACAAGGAATTTCGCTACCTTAGGACCGTTATAGTTACGGCCGCCGTTTACCGGGGCTTCGATCAAGAGCTTCGCGTTAGCTAACCCCATCAATTAACCTTCCGGCACCGGGCAGGCGTCACACCCTATACGTCCACTTTCGTGTTTGCAGAGTGCTGTGTTTTTAATAAACAGTCGCAGCGGCCTGGTATCTTCGACCGGCATGGGCTTACGCAGTAAATGCTTCACCCTCACCGGCGCACCTTCTCCCGAAGTTACGGTGCCATTTTGCCTAGTTCCTTCACCCGAGTTCTCTCAAGCGCCTTGGTATTCTCTACCCAACCACCTGTGTCGGTTTGGGGTACGGTTCCTGGTTACCTGAAGCTTAGAAGCTTTTCTTGGAAGCATGGCATCAACCACTTCGTCACCCAAAGGGTAACTCGTCATCAGCTCTCGGCCTTAGAATCCCGGATTTACCTAAGATTCCAGCCTACCACCTTAAACTTGGACAACCAACGCCAAGCTGGCCTAGCCTTCTCCGTCCCTCCATCGCAATAACCAGAAGTACAGGAATATTAACCTGTTTTCCATCGACTACGCTTTTCAGCCTCGCCTTAGGGACCGACTAACCCTGCGTCGATTAACGTTGCGCAGGAAACCTTGGTCTTTCGGCGTGGGTGTTTTTCACACCCATTGTCGTTACTCATGTCAGCATTCGCACTTCTGATACCTCCAGCAAGCTTCTCAACTCACCTTCACAGGCTTACAGAACGCTCCTCTACCGCATCACCTAAGTGATACCCGTAGCTTCGGTGTATGGTTTGAGCCCCGTTACATCTTCCGCGCAGGCCGACTCGACTAGTGAGCTATTACGCTTTCTTTAAAGGGTGGCTGCTTCTAAGCCAACCTCCTAGCTGTCTAAGCCTTCCCACATCGTTTCCCACTTAACCATAACTTTGGGACCTTAGCTGACGGTCTGGGTTGTTTCCCTTTTCACGACGGACGTTAGCACCCGCCGTGTGTCTCCCATGCTCGGCACTTGTAGGTATTCGGAGTTTGCATCGGTTTGGTAAGTCGGGATGACCCCCTAGCCGAAACAGTGCTCTACCCCCTACAGTGATACATGAGGCGCTACCTAAATAGCTTTCGAGGAGAACCAGCTATCTCCGAGCTTGATTAGCCTTTCACTCCGATCCACAGGTCATCCGCTAACTTTTCAACGGTAGTCGGTTCGGTCCTCCAGTTAGTGTTACCCAACCTTCAACCTGCCCATGGATAGATCGCCCGGTTTCGGGTCTATTCCCAGCGACTAGACGCCCTATTAAGACTCGCTTTCGCTACGCCTCCCCTATTCGGTTAAGCTCGCCACTGAAAATAAGTCGCTGACCCATTATACAAAAGGTACGCAGTCACCCAACAAAGTGGGCTCCCACTGCTTGTACGCATACGGTTTCAGGATCTATTTCACTCCCCTCTCCGGGGTTCTTTTCGCCTTTCCCTCACGGTACTAGTTCACTATCGGTCAGTCAGTAGTATTTAGCCTTGGAGGATGGTCCCCCCATATTCAGACAAAGTTTCTCGTGCTCCGTCCTACTCGATTTCATGGCCAAGAGATTTTCGCGTACAGGGCTATCACCCACTATGGCCGCACTTTCCAGAGCGTTCCGCTAATCTCAAAGCCACTTAAGGGCTAGTCCCCGTTCGCTCGCCACTACTAAGGGAATCTCGGTTGATTTCTTTTCCTCAGGGTACTTAGATGTTTCAGTTCCCCTGGTTCGCCTCTTAAGCCTATGTATTCAGCTTAAGATAACCATCTTATGATGGCTGGGTTCCCCCATTCAGACATCTCCGGATCAAAGTCTGTTTGCCGACTCCCCGAAGCTTTTCGCAGGCTACCACGTCTTTCATCGCCTCTGACTGCCAAGGCATCCACCGTATGCGCTTCTTCACTTGACCATATAACCCCAAGCAATCTGGTTATACTGTGAAGACGACATTCGCCGAAAATTCGCAATTTAACTCACAAATTTTACCTTAGCCTGAGCCGTTACCAGTGAAAGTAACGTTCAGTCTATCTTTCTATCACATACCCAAATTTTTAAAGAACGATCTAATCAAAGATTAGAAATCAATATTCACAATGGAATATTCATTTTTAAACTCTAACGAAAAAGACAACCTTATGGATGTCTATCGCCTCTACAGTGAATCAAGCAATTCGTGTGGGAACTTATGGAGCAGCTGATGTCGTCGATTAAGGAGGTGATCCAGCCGCAGGTTCCCCTACGGCTACCTTGTTACGACTTCACCCCAGTCATGAATCACACCGTGGTAACCGTCCTCCCGAAGGTTAGACTAGCTACTTCTGGTGCAACCCACTCCCATGGTGTGACGGGCGGTGTGTACAAGGCCCGGGAACGTATTCACCGCGACATTCTGATTCGCGATTACTAGCGATTCCGACTTCACGCAGTCGAGTTGCAGACTGCGATCCGGACTACGATCGGTTTTCTGGGATTAGCTCCACCTCGCGGCTTGGCAACCCTCTGTACCGACCATTGTAGCACGTGTGTAGCCCAGGCCGTAAGGGCCATGATGACTTGACGTCATCCCCACCTTCCTCCGGTTTGTCACCGGCAGTCTCCTTAGAGTGCCCACCATTACGTGCTGGTAACTAAGGACAAGGGTTGCGCTCGTTACGGGACTTAACCCAACATCTCACGACACGAGCTGACGACAGCCATGCAGCACCTGTCTCAATGTTCCCGAAGGCACCCATCCATCTCTGGAAAGTTCATTGGATGTCAAGGCCTGGTAAGGTTCTTCGCGTTGCTTCGAATTAAACCACATGCTCCACCGCTTGTGCGGGCCCCCGTCAATTCATTTGAGTTTTAACCTTGCGGCCGTACTCCCCAGGCGGTCAACTTAATGCGTTAGCTGCGCCACTAAGAGCTCAAGGCTCCCAACGGCTAGTTGACATCGTTTACGGCGTGGACTACCAGGGTATCTAATCCTGTTTGCTCCCCACGCTTTCGCACCTCAGTGTCAGTATCAGTCCAGGTGGTCGCCTTCGCCACTGGTGTTCCTTCCTATATCTACGCATTTCACCGCTACACAGGAAATTCCACCACCCTCTACCATACTCTAGCTTGTCAGTTTTGAATGCAGTTCCCAGGTTGAGCCCGGGGATTTCACATCCAACTTAACAAACCACCTACGCGCGCTTTACGCCCAGTAATTCCGATTAACGCTTGCACCCTCTGTATTACCGCGGCTGCTGGCACAGAGTTAGCCGGTGCTTATTCTGTCGGTAACGTCAAAACACTTACGTATTAGGTAAATGCCCTTCCTCCCAACTTAAAGTGCTTTACAATCCGAAGACCTTCTTCACACACGCGGCATGGCTGGATCAGGCTTTCGCCCATTGTCCAATATTCCCCACTGCTGCCTCCCGTAGGAGTCTGGACCGTGTCTCAGTTCCAGTGTGACTGATCATCCTCTCAGACCAGTTACGGATCGTCGCCTTGGTGAGCCATTACCTCACCAACTAGCTAATCCGACCTAGGCTCATCTGATAGCGCAAGGCCCGAAGGTCCCCTGCTTTCTCCCGTAGGACGTATGCGGTATTAGCGTCCGTTTCCGAGCGTTATCCCCCACTACCAGGCAGATTCCTAGGCATTACTCACCCGTCCGCCGCTCGCCACCAGGTACAAGTACCCGTGCTGCCGCTCGACTTGCATGTGTTAGGCCTGCCGCCAGCGTTCAATCTGAGCCATGATCAAACTCTTCAGTTCAAACATCTTTGGGTTTTTAAGAAACCCTAAACTTGGCTCAGCAATCGTTGGTTACATCTTTGATTTCTCGCGGAGTAACTTGTGATGCTGATAATCTTGTTGACTATCAGTCTGACTCCACAAGCACCCACACGAATTGCTTGATTCAGTTGTTAAAGAGCGGTTGGTTAAGATCTTTCGTCTCAACCGAGGCGCGCATTCTACAGCAGCCTCTGTTGCTGTCAAGCGGTTATTTTTCGAAGCTTTCAAAGTTTCCTTTGCAACTTCAACCACTTGCGCTTGCGATCTCTCGTTAGCGGGAGGCGAATTCTACAGCGTTACTCGCTGCTGTCAACACCTCTTTTACACCGCTTTCGACCGAGAAGATCGAACCGTTAAAAGAGCCAAACAACACCACTCTTTCAACTCCTTCTGGGCTTCGATGACCTGAAGCAACTCGCTGTCGAAAACTGCGTAACTCATTGTTTACCAAGGAGTTTTCCGTTTCGACTGCGCCGGAAGTGGGGCGAATTATAGACTTCCAGAATCTGCCGTCAACCCTTAATTATGCTTTTCTATAAGGATGCTCAAAATCGCTGCTTATATATAGACGCGCCCGCCATGAATGCGCAGTATATTGCCCAATAACAATCTCGCTTCCTACTTCGGACGATGCCACGCCATGAATGACCAGCCTCGCAGCCTTGCCTCGACCCTGTTCTCGGTTGGCCTGCTATTGATAGCCATGGCATCAATCCAGTCGGGAGCCTCCCTGGCTAAAAGCATGTTCCCCATTATCGGCGCGCAAGGGACCACCACCCTGCGGCTGATCTTCGCCAGTGTGATCATGATGTTGATACTGCGTCCCTGGCGAGCGAAGCTCACCGCAAAATCCCTGCGCACCGTCATCGTCTACGGAATGGCGTTGGGCGGCATGAACTTCCTCTTCTATATGTCCTTGCAAACCGTCCCCCTCGGTATCGCGGTTGCGCTGGAATTCACCGGCCCACTGACAGTAGCCATCTACGCCTCGCGTCGCGCGATCGACTTTTTGTGGATCGCCCTGGCAGCCGTCGGCTTGCTGCTGTTAATACCTATGGGCGAAACGACCGCTGGAATCGATCTGGTAGGCGCTGGTTATGCATTGGGCGCAGGTGTCTGCTGGGCGCTGTACATTCTGTTCGGCCAAAAGGCCGGCGCCGACAACGGCGTGCAGACCGCGGCACTGGGGGTGATGATTGCGGCACTTTTTGTAGCCCCTATCGGCATCGTCCATGCTGGCGCCGCGCTGCTCACTCCCTCACTGATCCCCGTGGCCATCGCTGTCGCCATTCTGTCCACCGCCGTGCCCTACACGCTGGAGATGGTCGCCCTCACCCGAATCCCGACCCGGACCTTCGGCACGTTGATGAGCATTGAACCTGCGATCGGCGCACTGTCAGGTCTGTTGTTTCTCCATGAATACCTCTCACTGTCACAATGGATAGCCATCATGTGCATCATTCTGGCTTCCATAGGCGCGACCATGACGATGGGGAGTGCGGCCAAGCCTGCTGTCGCTGCAGATTGAGACAGGATTTGACGAGGGTCTGGTATTTGCCGCGCAATTAGGCCATGTTTAGACCCGTAACCCAGTGTCAGACATGGATTTTTCAGATAGGGATATCAGAACGCTTCAAGCGAAAGCGAATGCAGCCAGACCCGGGCGCAAAGATTCGGGGACGCTATAAGGACAGTAATGAAACGAATTTTGATACTGATCGCCGTACTTGCGGTTGCGGGCTGCGCGGCGACATCGAAAACCCAGGTAAAACACGGCAAGAGAGGGCTGCATATCAACTGTTCCGGGCTGTCGTCATCCTGGGACAAGTGCTACACCAGCGCTGCCAACTCGTGCGCTCCCAAAGGTTACAAGGTCATCGCCAAGTCAGGGGACGCTGTGGAAGAACCAGGCGATTACCCGTTCGGCCTCAACCCTGCCGGCTATACCAGCCGCAGCATGATCGTCATCTGCAAATAGGTTGATGCTGCCTTGTCAGGTTCGTGGACCTGCGATCTGGCGGCCAATCTCATCGTAACTGGACTTCAATACCGCGCACTGGATGTCTGGCGTGGCCAGCATTCGCGCAATGACCAACGCACCGATACATTGCGACAGAATCGCCCATGCCAGGCTGTCGCTTTCCAGAACTTGCGCCCAACTCTTCTGAAGCCGACAAATCCAGTTCTCTGCCTTCTGGCGAATCATCACGTCTGAACGTGCAATCTCAGCCCCCAATGCCGGCAAAGCACATCCGGATTCCGGGTGCTCGACATGAGCCATGCTCAGATAGTGTTTCAGGCAGCGCTTGAGCCTGTCACGATTCTGGTCCGCCCCTAAACGCTCCAGGCTTTGAGACAGCTCACGCTCGACGATTGAAGCGAACAGCTCATCCTTCGATGAAAAATGACTGTAGAAAGCCCCGCCACTCAAGCCGATTGCCTTCATCAAACCGTCGACACCAACTGTTGAAAAACCAGACTTCTTGGCCGACACCGCACTGCTTTCAAGTAGCTTCTCTTTGGTTTCCAGTTTGTGATTGACCGAGTAACGCATTGCCTTGCCCTCAGGATTGATCGCCTTGACGCTTGCCGAATCGTAGCATAACGTTCGTTTAGTTAACGATCGTTTAGCAAAGGAGACTACCCATGAATAACAAGAAGGTCGTACTGGTTGTAGGTGCAGGGGATGCCACCGGCGGCGCAATTGCGAAACGCTTTGCGCGGGAAGGATTTGTGGCTTGTGTCACCCGCCGCAGCGCGGACAAACTCCAGCCATTGGTGGACGCCATCAAGGCCGACGGCGGTGAAGCCCACGGGTTTGCCTGCGATGCGCGCAAGGAAGAGGACGTGATTGCGTTAGTTGAGCAGATCGAAAGCCAGATTGGCCCAATCGAAGCGTTCGTCTTCAACATCGGCGCCAATGTGCCTTGCAGCATTCTCGAAGAAACCGCGCGCAAATATTTCAAGATCTGGGAAATGGCCTGCTTCTCAGGATTTCTCAACGCTCGTGAAGTGGCCAAGCGCATGGCCAAGCGTCAACGCGGGACTATTTTGTTTACCGGTGCTACCGCCGGCCTGCGTGGAGCCTCAGGATTTGCGGCGTTCGCCGGCGCCAAGCACGGGATTCGTGCCCTGGCGCAAAGCATGGCGCGTGAACTGGGGCCGATGAACATTCACGTCGCCCATGTTGTAGTCGACGGTGCCATCGATACCGATTTTATCCGCGAGAGTTTCCCCGAAAAGTACGCGACCAAAGACCAGGACGGCATTCTCAATCCAGAGCACATTGCCGAGAACTATTGGTACCTCCACAGCCAGCCACGTGACGCATGGACCTTCGAGCTGGACCTTCGCCCCTGGAGCGAACGCTGGTAAGCCCTCCCCCACAACAATAAACAGAGCGCATCGACCATGAGCAAAACCGTAGAGTTCTATTTCGACCTCGGCAGCCCCGCCACCTACCTGGCTTACACCCAACTGCCGAAGATCTGCGAGCAGACCGACAGCCAGCTGATCTACAAGCCGATGTTGCTGGGCGGGGTCTTCAAAGCCACCGGCAACGCTTCACCGGCAACCATCCCGGCCAAGGGCCGTTACATGTTTCAGGACCTGGACCGCTATGCGAAACGCTACGGCGTGCCGTTGAAGTTCAATCCGCACTTTCCTATCAACACCTTGATGCTGATGCGCGCCATCACCGGCATGCAGTTGCGCCATCCCGAACGCTTTCAGGCGTTCATCGATTGCCTGTTTCACGCCCTTTGGGTTGAAGGCCGCGACCTTGTTGATCCGGCTACTGTCGCGGCAGTTCTGACACAGAACGGTTTCGATCCAAATGAGGTGCTGGCCCTGACTGCCGATGAGGAAGTCAAAGCCACTCTCAAGGACAACACAGAGACAGCCGTGCAACGAGGCGTATTTGGTGCCCCGAGCATGTTTGTCGATAATCAGCTGTTCTTCGGTCAGGATCGCCTGGACTTCGTCCTTGAAGCCCTGAGTTAAATCTCGACGACCACATGAGCCAGGCGCTCGAAGAAGCGCCTGAACTCCAACCGATCAAATAGCCGCAGTCCGGGTGTTCAACCACTCAAGGGCTGCGCCGTCGAGCAACGGGCTCAAGCGCTCGCGCACCTCGGCATGATAGGCGTTGAACCACTGTTTTTCGTCATCGGTCAGCAGCGACGGTTCCAGGCATCGAGTGTCGATCGGGCACAAGGTCAGGGTTTCGAACTTCAGGAACTCTCCGAATTCGCTTTTGCCCGCCTCACGGTTCAACACCAGGTTCTCGATCCGCACACCCCAGCGGCCCGGACGGTAAGTGCCCGGTTCGATGGACGTGATCATGCCCGGCTGCATCGCGGTTTGCGGTGCTGCGGCGGCCTGATAGGCGATGACCTGCGGGCCTTCGTGCACATTGAGGAAGTAGCCAACGCCATGACCGGTGCCGTGACCGTAATCAACGCTTTCAGCCCAGATCGGCGCGCGGGCAATCGAATCGAGCAACGGCGAGAGAATGCCACGAGGGAATTGCGCACGGGACAACGCAATCACGCCTTTGAGCACCCGCGTGCAATCGCGCTTCTGCTCATCGGTCGGCGTACCGACCGGCACCATCCGAGTGATATCGGTGGTGCCGCCCAGGTACTGGCCGCCGGAGTCGATCAACAACAGACCGTCGCCTTCGATCACCGCGTGTTCTTCTTCGGTGGCGTGGTAGTGCGGCATCGCGCCATTGGCGTTGAACGCGGCAATGGTGTTGAAGCTCAGCGACACATAACCCGGGCGTCTGATACGCGCGGCCGTCAGGTGTTCGTCGATGGTCAGTTCGGTGATGCGCTCACGACCCAACGCAGTGTCCAGC
The DNA here is from genome assembly GCF_030053095.1 of Pseudomonas sp. PMCC200344. Taxonomy (NCBI): domain Bacteria; kingdom Pseudomonadati; phylum Pseudomonadota; class Gammaproteobacteria; order Pseudomonadales; family Pseudomonadaceae; genus Pseudomonas; species Pseudomonas sp. PMCC200344. The sequence goes on from NZ_CP125618.1 coordinate 4,536,233, forward strand.
CAGGTGAAGAATTCGCACAGCGCTGCGCCGTCCTGCTCCATGGCCTGACGAATGTGCTCGGCATCGGCCAGGCTTTTCTGCGACTTGGCTAACGTGGTCGGGTTCAGGCCTTCGATCAGCTTCACACCGCTATCCAGGTTACCCAGCAGGCCGGCGGTGACGCGCGTCGGATCGACTTGCAGACTCGCCCCGCTCGGTACGGCGCGCAAGGCGGCGGCCACTTCGCTGTAGTCGCGCAGGGTTACGCCGTCCTGTTCGAGGACTGCGCGCAGTTCGGCATTGACCTTACTCAGGGCTACGAACAGGGTTGCCTGCTCTTGACTGATCAACGCGAAGGAAACGAACACTGGGTTGAACGACACGTCACCGCCGCGCAAGTTGAACAGCCAGGCGATGTCATCGAGGGTGGCGATGAAGTGCCAGTCAGCACCGCGATCTTTCAAAACCTCACGCAGCTTGGCCAGTTTCTCGCTGCGACTGACCGTCGCCTGAGGCGGCAGGTGTTGATAGATCGGTTCATTTGGCAGCGTCGGACGGTCGCTCCAGACTTCGCTCAACACATCGAAGTCAGTGCGCAGACGAGCGCCGCGTTCTTCGAGCTTGCCACCCAACGTACGCGCCGAAGCCACGGCCATTACCGCACCATCTACCGCGACGACGCCACCTTCAGGGGTTTGCTCGGCCAGCCAGTCCAGCGGGCCGGGCTGACCCGGTTGCAGCTTGACCAGTTCGATGCCGCTGCCCTTGAGTTCCTTGGTCGCCTGTTCCCAGTAACGGCTGTCGGCCCAGACGCCGGCAAAGTCCGGCGTAACGATCAGCGTGCCGACCGAGCCATGGAAGCCCGACAACCATTGCCGCCCTTGCCAATAACCCGGCAGGTATTCCGACAGGTGCGGGTCGGCCGACGGCACCAGCAGAGCATGGATGCCCTCCCGGCTCATCAGTTCGCGGGTTTGCGCCAGGCGTTGAGGCACCGATCCATTGATCGAAGGCTGCGTACTCATCATGTCTCCTGCTAATCACTTCATCATTATTGTTGAGTGCCGATCAACGCCGGCACTTTCAGCTCTTATTGCCAAAATGCCGGAGCACTGGCGCAGGCCGCTTTAATCAGGTGTACCGCTTGGTCGATGTCTTGCTCTTTGGTGAACCGGCCGAGACTCAAGCGAATGGTGCGACTCGCCGAGCGGGCGTCATGCCCCAGGGCCAGCAGCACATGGGAGGGCGCATTGCTGGCGGAGTTGCAGGCCGAGGTCGCGGAAAACGCGATCGAGGTGCTCAACGCCGCGGAATTGAACTCGCCTTCGCTAAAGGTCAGGCTCAAGGTATGAGGGATGCGCTGGGTCGGACTGCCATTGAGGCGAACGCCGGGAATACTCAGCAGCTGTTCGAGCAAGCGCTCGCGCAACCGGACGATCGTGGCTTTCTCTTCATCGAACGAAGAGGCCGCCAACGCGAACGCCACCCCCATGGCAGCGATTTGGTGAGTCGCCAGGGTGCCGGAACGCAAACCGCCCTCGTGACCACCGCCGTGAATCTGCGCCTGCAAACGCTGCTGCGCGCGCGGCCCGACGTACAGCGCGCCAATGCCTTTTGGGCCGTAAATCTTGTGGGCGGAAAATGACATCAGATCCACTGGCAACCGGGCCAGATCGATCACCACTTTGCCTGCACCTTGAGCCGCGTCGACATGGAACAACGCGTCGCGAGCACGCACGACTTCACCGATGGCCGAGATGTCGTTGACGGTGCCCAGCTCGTTGTTGACCAGCATCAGCGACACCAGAAAGGTGTCTTCGCGCATTGCTTCGCTGACCGCCTGCGGGGTAATCAGACCCTCGGCGTCAGGCACCAGATAGGTCACCGCAACACCGGCGTCCTGCAACTGCTTTGCCGTGTCGAGAATCGCTTTGTGTTCGATCTGGCTGGTGATGATGTGGCCGCCAGAAACACCGCGAGCCTGGGCCACGCCCTTGAGGGCAAGGTTGTTCGATTCGGTGGCGCCGGAGGTCCAGACGATCTGCTCCGCCTGGGCGCCGACCAGTTCGGCGACCTGACGCCGCGCCTGCTCGACCGATTGCCGGGCCTGTTGACCGAACGCATGGGAGCTGGACGCCGGGTTGCCGAAGTTGCCGGTAAAACCCAGACACTCGACCATGACCTTGATGACTCGCTCATCCACCGGCGTGGTGGCGGCGTAGTCGAAATACAGAGGACGTTTATTCATAGAAGACTCGCAGAGCATGTTCCGGGATCAGGAGGCTCGTCACTGAAACGTCAAAGCGCAGCCTCGTGAGCAGCGCCGATCGTTCAGAGCGTTAGAAATACCTGATCGGAGGCCGTTAAAGAAGAACAACTTCATTTAAAAGTGCGTAGGAACGCTCCTGAAGTCGAGCTTAACAGGCATCGGGCAACCGGTTGAAGCAATGCGTCAGCTAAAGCTTTCGAGCAACAACGGATACAGCGAAGCCACCAGCAGCAAGGCCATGCCCCAGTTGAACAGCCGCAACCAGCGGCGATCTTTCAGCACGTTGCGCAACAACGTGCCGCAGCCTGCCCAGACACTGACGCTCGGCAGGTTGATCAAGGCAAACACCGCCGCAATCACGATCACGTTGGTGAAATAACCCTGCATTGGCGTGTAGGTGCTGATGGCTCCGATGGCCATGATCCACGCCTTGGGATTGACCCACTGAAACGCTGCGGCGCCCAAATAGCTGATCGGCTTGCTCTCGCCCTTTTCACTCTCGGAAACCGGTCCTGAATGGGCGATTTTCCACGCCAGATACAACAAATACGCCGCGCCGACGTAACGCAGCACGCTGTAGAGCAAAGGATAGGTTTGAAACACTGCGCCCAAGCCGAAACCTACCGCCACCACCAGCACGAAGAAGCCGCAGGTGATGCCAAGCATGTGGGGGATGGTGCGGTTAAAACCGAAGTTCACGCCAGATGCCAGCAACATCGTGTTGTTGGGGCCGGGAGTAATCGAGGTGACAAGCGCAAACAGGGCAAAGCCCAGTAGCAAATCGAGCGAGAGCGTCATGGGTTGCAGTCCATTGGGGTCAGTCAGGTGTTGACCCTATCGCAGGCCTTCAGGGAAACCCATGGACAGTTGCGTGAAACTTCAAGCGGTACAGTTTCCCCTCAGCTAGGACGACCGTGAAGCTGTACAGCACGTTCGGCGTTCATCTCGCCTTGTTTGTCGAAACTGAACGATTTTTGCGGTTGGCCGAGCAATTCGGCTTTTTTCGCGTGGTATTCGTCGAAGGACAAACCTCGACGATTCAACTCCTCAAGTGCCAATTCTCTGGTTTCTTCCGCGGTGTACGGCCGTAATTCCGGGGAAACATGGCTGGCACATCCGGCGAGCACGGAGACCGCAAGCAGCAAGAAAGTAGCGATTAGAGGTTTCATGGTGAGCGTCCTGACAACTGGGTTCGAGCAATGAACACAAGCTACGCCAGGCATCCGATCAGCAGAAATCAACGCTCTCGATAGTGGCTATCGACTTTGCCTAATGCCGCTCAGGTAGACCGCCTTATATCTCCAAAAGATCTATAAATATTTATTTAAGGTCTTTTACGGAATAACACCGAGCCTTTATAACAACTGTCATCGCTTCAAGCACTGTTGCCCAAGCAACTGTTAGCCAGGCAACAGTCATTCAACAAACAGCTCTGCCATTCGAACAGTGTCTACCGGTCAACACGCTGAAAACCCCGTTAATAGGGGCTCCGATGGATTGGTACAGCTCTTGCTCACTGTCAGTGACTACTCACTGCTCCCTGAGCAACTGTTTAAAAAGGAACTGATCATGTCGCGTCCATTGAAAGTCGTTGCGCTCTCCGGCGGTACTTGGCGTCCGTCCCGCACGTTGGTGCTGACCCAGGCGCTGTTGGCGCAACTGGCCGAGCAATTGCCGATTGAAAGCAAACTGATTGAACTGGGTGACATCGCCCGACCGTTAGGTGCCGCGCTGTCCCGTCAGGAGTTGAGCGCCGAGATCGAAGCCGAGCTGCAAGCGATCGAGAATGCCGACCTGCTGATCGTCGCCGCGCCGGTTTATCGCGGTTCCTACCCTGGACTGCTCAAGCATCTGTTCGACCTGATCGACCTCAATGCATTGATCGACACGCCGGTATTGCTGGCCGCCACCGGTGGCAGCGAACGCCATGCGCTGGTGCTCGATCACCAGTTGCGGCCGCTGTTCAGTTTCTTCCAGGCATTGACCTTGCCGATTGGCGTCTATGCCACCGAAGCCGATTTCTCCAATTACCAAATAACCAGTGAACTTCTCAAGGCCCGCATACAACTGGCTGCAGAACGCGCCGCACCGTTGTTTGGCGTGCACCCCAAAAATCTGCTGAAAATCGCTTAAGGATTTCTTCATGGATGTTTTCTGGTTTCTGCCGACTCACGGCGACGGCCATTACCTGGGCACCACTCAGGGCGCTCGCCCGGTGACACTCAACTACCTGAAACAAGTGGCTCAGGCGGCCGACAGCCTCGGCTACCACGGTGTACTGATTCCCACCGGGCGCTCCTGCGAGGATTCGTGGGTGATTGCTTCCGCGCTGGTGCCGCTGACCGAACGCCTGCGTTATCTGGTGGCGATTCGGCCGGGGATCATCTCACCGACGGTCTCGGCGCGCATGGCCGCGACACTGGATCGACTGTCCAATGGCCGCTTACTGATCAACGTGGTCACGGGCGGTGACCCGGATGAAAACCGTGGCGACGGCATCTTCCTCGATCACAGCGAACGCTACGAAGTGACCGATGAATTCCTGAAAATCTGGCGCCGGGTGCTGCAAGGCGAGTCGGTGGATTTCGAAGGCAAACACCTGCAAGTACAGAACGCCAAGGCGCTGTATCCGCCGGTGCAGAAACCCTATCCGCCGCTGTACTTCGGCGGCTCTTCCGAGGCAGCGCATGAACTGGCCGCCGAGCAGGTTGATGTCTACCTGACCTGGGGCGAACCACCCGCCGCCGTGGCGGAAAAACTGGCCGATGTGCGTGAGCGTGCCGCGCGAAACGGTCGCACGGTGAAGTTCGGGATTCGCTTGCACGTGATCGTCCGCGAGACCGCCGATGAGGCTTGGAAAGCTGCGGATAAACTTATCGAGCAGATCAGCGACGAGACCATCGCGGCCGCGCAGAAGTCGTTCTCGCGTTTCGATTCCGAAGGTCAGCGGCGCATGGCCGCATTGCATGACGGGCGTCGTGACAACCTGGAAATATCCCCCAACCTCTGGGCCGGTGTCGGTCTGGTGCGTGGCGGTGCCGGGACGGCGTTGGTGGGCGATCCGCAGCAAGTGGCGGCGCGAATCAAGGAGTACGCGGACCTGGGGATCGAGAGTTTCATCTTCTCTGGCTATCCGCACCTCGAAGAGGCTTATCGCTTTGCCGAGCTGGTGTTCCCGTTGTTGCCTGAGCCGTACGCCAGCCTGGCCGGGCGCGGCGTTACTAACCTCACCGGGCCGTTTGGCGAAATGATCGCCAATGATGTGCTGCCGCCAACGCCAAAGCCTGACCAGGCAATCCCTGTGGGAGCAACTGTCTTGATGACCTTTATTTTGAAAGCATATTGATAGACAGCTGAACTCCCACAGCTTTAGGCCATGCGATGCCCTACAGGAACACCGCGACCCGTTTAGGCCAAGGGTTCTTTCCACTCGGTTCGGTCTCGGATCATGGCGTTCAGCCGTATCAACAACACACGCATACAGGCGATGAGCGCTACTTTTGCGCATTTACCCTTATGACGCAGTGCGTCATACCGCGCTTTGAACTCAGGCTGTCGCTGAATCACCACCCAGCACGCCATGTACATTGCCCGACGCGCAGCAAACCTGCCGCCGCTAATGTGGCGGGGGCCTTCATGCTTGCCACTGTCGTCGTTGTAGGGGGCTATGCCTGCCAGCGCTGCAATCTCGTGCCGTCCAACCTCGCCCAGCTCGGGTAAGTAGGCCATCAAGCTGGCTGCCGTCACGAGCCCTATACCCTTGACCGAGCACAAACGGGCCGTTTTATCACTGTCCAGGTCTTTAGCAGTTTGACGGATCAGCTTTTCTATCGACTTTATGGCTTGGCATAAATAGTCGATATGACTTCGCAGACAGGGTTTTACCGTGTCAGCAGAGGCTGTTTTAAGGCGCCGTATATCGTCGCCTTGCTGCTGAACAAAATTTTCGCGCTGCTGTACCAGCGCACGCAAATTGTCCTGTTCAGGGCTGGTGATTCGGTTGCTTGGCGACTTTATGACTTCGGCAAACTGCGCGAGCAGCCGCGCATCTATCGGGTCGGTTTTAGCGCGCTGCCCCATGGCCTTGGCAAAATCCCTGGCTCGGCGAGGGTTGATCCGCAAGACTTCGAAGCCGGCAGCCTGAAGCGCTTTCATGACCTCTCGCTCATAGCCGCCGGTGGCTTCCAGCAATACGCGGCTGACCTGATAGCGCTTTAACCAGTCAATCAGCGCAAGGAAATCACTGGCGGTATTGAGGTGACTCGCGCCAACGTCTTGCGGGTTAATCCGAACTTCAAGGGTATCTTTGGAAACATCGATGCCTGCGCAGGAAAACATAGCCGATCCCTCTTACACTCAAAGGTGAGAGCACTCTGGCTGGGCACCACGCTTGTAATGTTCGAGGTCGGCTCGTTCAACTGTTCGGGCTCAATAACCAGAGCGGAGAGGTGAATGGCAGCATGGGCTCCCACACGTGCTTTAAGCACTCCGGGCATTCAGCTTGCCACTCACCGCTCTCACCCTCAGTCTAATTCCTGCCCAAGACACAAGCGGGCTTGCTCGCGAAGAGGCCATAACATTCAACATCAATGTTGACGGTTCGGACGCCTTCGCGAGCAAGCCCGCTCCCACAGGGGATCTGTGTCGATTTTAATAAGGATTATCTGCGTGACGGCCAAACCACAAAGCGCCCTGTTGTCCCCCTTGCAGACCGCCCGCCGATTGGCCGCCGAGTTTGCCCTGACCGCTGTCGAGCGCGATGAACGTGGCGGTACGCCCAAAGCCGAACGTGATGCCTTGCGCCACAGCGGTCTGCTCGCGTTAAGCATTCCCACCCAGTACGGCGGCCACGGCGCCAGCTGGAGTGAAACCCTGACCATCGTGCGCGAGTTCGCCAAGGTCGACAGTTCGATTGCCCATGTCTTCGGCTTCCATCACCTGATGCTCGCCACCGTGCGCCTGTTCGCCCGGCCCGAGCAGTGGCAGCCATGGTACGAACAGACCGCGCGCAAAAACTGGTTCTGGGGCAACGCCCTGAACCCGCTGGACACCCGCACCGTGGTGAAAAACCTCGGTGGCTGGCGTGAGTTTTCCGGCAAGAAAAGCTTCTGCTCCGGCGCCAGCGATTCGCAAATGCTGATCGCCTCGGCGGTGGACGAAAGCGCTGGCGGCAAGCTGTTGATCGCCGCGATTCCCAGCGGTCGCAGCGGCATCACCTTGCACAACGACTGGAACAACATGGGCCAGCGCCAGACCGACAGCGGCAGCGCTACGTTCGAACGGGTACGGGTCGAGGAGTCGGAATTGCTGCTCGATCCGGGTCCGCTGAGTACACCATTCGCCTGCCTGCGGCCGTTGATTGCCCAGCTGACCTTCACCCACATGTTTCTCGGCATCGCCGAAGGTGCCTTCGAAGAGGCGCGGCAATACACCCTCACCGAGACCCGTCCGTGGCACAAATCCAGTGCTCAGGATGTGCGTCAGGATCCTTATGTACTCGGCCACTACGGCGAATTCTGGGTCGCCCTCGAAAGTGTTCGACTGCTGGTGGAGCGCGCTGCCGGGCTGCTCGACAAGGCCTGGGCCAAAGGCCCGAACCTCAGCGCCGAAGAGCGTGGACACCTCGCTAACGCCATCGCCACGGCCAAGGTCGCGGCCACCCGCAACGGTCTGGAACTCTGTAGTCGATTGTTCGAAGTGACCGGCGCCCGTTCAACTCATGCCTCACTGCGACTGGACCGCCATTGGCGCAACCTGCGCACGCAAACCCTGCACGACCCGGTGGATTACAAACTCCATGAACTGGGTGACTGGGCGCTCAACCAGTCCCTGCCGATTCCGACTTTCTATTCATAGCCTTCTATTCATGGAGCCTGCCCATGCAACTGCTGACCTTACCGCCTTCGCCCGCTCTGGCCACCTCGATCCGCGCCACGGCGCAGGTGTTCGAAGACCCGAAATCCCAGGCCTTGCTCGCCCACATTCAACAAGTCGCACCGAGTGAAGCCAGCGTGCTGATCATCGGTGAAACCGGCACCGGAAAGGAACTGGTGGCGCGGCATATCCACAACCTCAGCGCCCGGCGCAACCGACCATTTGTGGCGGTGAACTGCGGCGCGTTCTCCGAATCCCTGGTGGAGGCCGAGTTGTTCGGCCATGAAAAAGGTGCCTTCACCGGTGCGTTGAGCGCCAAGGCCGGCTGGTTCGAGGAGGCCGATGGCGGCACGTTATTCCTCGATGAAATCGGCGATTTGCCGATGGCGATTCAGGTCAAGTTGTTGCGGGTGTTGCAGGAGCGCGAAGTGGTGCGACTGGGTTCGCGCAAGAGCATTCCCATCAATGTGCGCGTGCTGGCGGCGACCAACGTGCAATTGGAGAAAGCCATCAACGCCGGGCATTTCCGCGAGGATTTGTACTACCGCCTCGACGTGGTCAGCCTAGAACTGAGCCCGCTGCGCGACCGCCCCGGCGACATCCTGCCGCTGACACGACACTTCGTCGAAGCCTACAGCCAGCGCCTCGGCTACGGCACCATCACCATCAGCAAAGAGGCCGAGCTGAAACTGCGCAGCTACAGCTGGCCGGGCAACATCCGCGAACTGGAAAACGTCATTCACCACACCCTGCTGATCTGCCGTAACGACGTGATCGAACGCGACGACCTGCGGCTGTCGAACATGCGCATCGAGCGACAGGACGATTACCACAGCACCGTCGACGATTCACCCGAAGCCCTGCTCGATCGGGCCTTTCAAAAGCTCTTCGAAGAACAGGCCGGGGCGCTGCACGAGAAAGTCGAAGACGCGTTGCTGCGAGCCGCCTATCGTTTCAGTCATTACAACCAAGTGCACACTGCAGCCTTACTGGGGCTGAGCCGCAACGTAACCCGCACGCGACTGATCAAGATCGGCGAACTGGCGGTAAACAAACGCCGGCCCACGGAAAACCTTCAAGGCGAGCGCATCATGCAGCTGTCGATTTAACTCACCAAATTGCAGTGCAGCGCGTTGTCGTGGCTACGTTCCAGGCTATGCAGCACCTGGAACGAGCCGAAGGTCACGGTTTTCGCCTGATGGGCGCGGATCAGTTGCCAGAAATCCTGCTCGCCGCTTTCAAAGCTTCGAAACGCGGCTTCTCCCGCCTCGCGTGTTTGCCATTGCAGGTAGTTGAGCACCCGCCGGCCATCGTCGCTGGCCTGAATGCTGGCACTCAGAAAACCTGTGAAGTCCTGGGCCAGGCGTTCGGTCTGCTTCGACAGCGCCGACACCAGTGCGGGCTGTTGATGGGGTTCGATCTCGAATTCGATCAATTGGGTGAAGCTGCGATTTTTCTCTGACAGTTGCATGAAGAGTCCCCACTGACTTGTAAGCCGGATCTTGCGATCCGAAGGCCTGCAGGGTAAAACCTCGAGTTAACTTGAGGTCAAGGGGCATTTTTTAAATGATCACCTCGGAGAATCTGCATAAGGAACTCACCGTCGGCCAAGTGGCTGCGCGCAGCGGCGTCGCGGTCACGGCGCTGCACTTTTACGAATCCAAGGGTTTGATCAAAAGTAATCGCAACCAGGGCAACCAGCGGCGTTATCCCCGGGAAGTGTTGCGGCGGGTGGCGTTGATCAAAGTGGCGCAGCGATTGGGTATTCCGTTGGCGGAGATTGGCGAGGCATTGAAATCGCTGCCAAACAATCGGGCGCCGACGGCAGCGGACTGGAAGGTGTTGTCGGCGCAGTGGAGTCGGGATCTGGATGAGCGGATCAATCAGCTGACCTTGCTGCGGGACCGGCTCAATGGCTGCATTGGCTGTGGGTGTCTGTCGATGGAGGCGTGCCCGTTGCGCAACTCTGGCGATGTGCTTGGGGAGCGAGGGCCGGGGGCGCAGCTGTTGGAATCCGGGAATGATCCTAAATAGCGGCGCGGCCATCGTCGGAACGCCGCCCGGAGCAAGCTCGCTCCCACAGGGATCTCTATTGGCTGCAAAACTTGCATCCGACTCCGATCAAATGTGGGAGCGAGCTTGCTCCGGGCGGCGTTCCGACGATGGCGTCCTAATGGTCAGCGAAGATCTAGAACCCCGGTGCAATCTGTCCCTTGTAGCGGGTCAAAATGAACTGCCGAACCTCATCGGAATTCAGCGCCTTGGCCAGTTTCTGCAGCAGGATCGCGGCGACCTGTTCGGCGACGCTCAAGGCTTCGGCTTCGTTGGCGATCCGATGGGCGGCCGGTGGGTTGATCGGATAAGCGGCAGATTCAGGCATACAAGTCTCTCGGCACCAATGTTTACCAGAGGGCATTGCAGCTTCTGTGCCTGACCGTCCGAGCCAATGTTTACGGGGAGTTCAGCGGTATTTTCGCGATATCAAGATAACGAGCAAGAGCAATCTGCTGCTTCGCTGTTGATGGCTGAACAGAGGTGCTGCTCGTCGGACACTCAGTTGCAGAAAAGAGGCTGACCTATAGTTATCCGGCCGGAAAACGGCACAGGATCTTTCTCGACTGACAACAAAAACAGGGAGAACAGCCATGAGCGTCAAACCCATACCAGAGGGTTATCACAGCATCACCCCGTATCTGGGCATTCAAAAAGCGGCGGAAGCCATCGAGTTCTACAAGAAAGCCTTTGGCGCCACCGAAGTCATGCGCCTGTCCATGCCCGATGGCGGCATCGGCCACGCTGAGCTGCGCATCGGCGATTGCCCGATCATGCTTGGCACGCCGTGCGATCAGGGGCCATTGAGCAATCCGGACACGTCGCCGTCCGTGGGGTTGCATCTGTATGTGAACGATGTGGACAAGTCTTATAAACAGGCGATTGCCGCTGGCGGCACAGTGGTGTCCGAGGTCAAGGATCAGTTTTATGGCGACCGCTCGGGGACCCTGAAGGATCCCTATGGACATCTGTGGTTTCTGGCCACGCGCAAGGAAGATCTGACTCAGGAGCAGATTGAGCAGCGGGCGAAGGAGATGTTCAGCCAGAGTTGACACAATGATCCCGCGAAGTGAATGAACATCCCTTGTGGGAGCGAGCCTGCTCGCGAAAGCGGTGTGTCAGTCAACGTTGAAATTGACTGATATGACGCCTTCGCGAGCAGGCTCGCTCCCACAAAGGGCAGGCTTCATTGCAATACGAAACATTTTCTTTCATATCCCCCTTCGGGATTTTCGATGCTCATCCGTCTTATTTAGATGCAGTCGGCCCGCGTAGGCAAAAGCCACGGCCTGGCCTTTCATGGACCTCATTGCTGGGAAGCCCGCAGCAGAGGCCCTCTCATCGAAACAAGACCTTTAATCATGTCGAAGAAATCCCGTTCAAAACTCTGGTTTCTGGTCCATAGCTGGCTGGCATTGCCGATCTGGTTTTTCGTACTGATCGTCTGCGTGACCGGCACTCTGGCGGTGGTCAGCCAGGAAATCGTCTGGCTGGCCAACCCGCAAATGCGCGCCAGCCAACCTTCGGACGATGCGCCGCTGCTCAGTTATGACCAGATCATCGCCGCGATCAAAAAAGCGGAGCCGAACACACTGGTCGAAGGCATCAGTCGGCCCGATGAATCGCACTTCGCCCTCGACGTGGACGTCAGCTATCCCGACGGTCGCTCGGTGACGGTTTACGTCAATCCCTACAGCGGCGTGATTCAGGGCACTGCCCCACAATTCAATTTCAAGGCGTTTACCCGCGCACTGCATGGCTGGTGGCTGGTGCCGTTCACCAACGGTTACAGCTGGGGCTGGTACCTGGTGTCATTCCTGAGCTTGCCGCTGCTGGCGTCGTTGGTCACCGGGCTGGTGGTCTACAAGCGTTTCTGGAAAGGTTTCTTGCGCCCGACGTTGCGCATTCGTCACGGTGCGCGAATTTTCTGGGGCGACTTTCACCGCCTCAGCGGCATCTGGTCGATCTGGTTTATCGCGGTGATCTCCATCACCAGCACCTGGTTTCTGATTCAAGCGTTCATGTTCGATAACCAGATTTCGATTTCCACCGCGCCGGTCGCTGCCGTGGTCCCGCGTGAAAGTGTCCCGTTGACTGCCGACGGTTCGCCAGCGCCGATGATCAGCCTGGAGACGGCGATCAGCGAAGCCAAGGAACGTATTCCCGGCCTGGACGACAGCTTTGTCAGTATGCCCGCCAACGCCTACAGCTACCTTTCGGTGGGCGGGCGCAGTTGGTATCCGCTGATGTTCCAGACCGCCGACATCAACCCATATACCGGCGACATCGCCGCCACCCGCCTGTTGTCGGACCGTTCCGGCCTGGAGCTGGTGACCGAGTCCATGCGTCCTCTGCACACCGGGGATTTTGGCGGCATCTGGATCAAGCTGATCTGGTTCTTCTTCGGCCTGATCCTCAGCATGATGGTTCTCAGCGGCCTGTTGATCTGGACCAAACGCACTGCCTTGGCCACGGCCAATGCCCTCAAGCGCAGCCATAAACGCCCGCGCAGTCAGACCGTTCCGGCCAACAGCCGTGAAACCACGGAGGTCAGCCAATGAGCCTGTTCGCTGCGGAAAAACCGACTTCGAAACTGAGCCGTTTCTGGCACAAATGGCGCTTCCACATCAACGTTCTGCTGTTGCTGGTGCCGCTGGGGTTCATGCCCAAGTACTTCGCCGACGCCGCGCTGTTTCGCGGTGACACCGGTCTGGGTGAGCGGGAAATCGGAGAGGTTCAGGTGGGCCCCTGGAGCCTGCGCCTGGCCGAGTTGCGCAACGAAGCACCGACCCTCGATGGTCCGGCCGGCTACATGAAGAGCTTCAACGCGGCGCTGTGCGACAGCTGCCGGGATCAGGTCAAGGCGACGTACCTGCGTATTGGCAAACCGCGCAGCCTGCGCGCTGCCGGGGTGATTTTCTTCGGCACGCCGTACCGCATGGGCGCGATGTTGCCGATTCCCGAAAAGACCAAAGCCGACGCCGAGCTGTGGATCACCATGGAAGGCTGGGATGGCGCCATGCATCAGGCCTCCGTCCCCCTGAGCCAGGCATCCCCGGCCACCCTCGCCTGGCTGAACCAACAAGGAGGCAAACCATGATCAACGTAATACGTCCTCTAAGCGCCACGCTGCTGGTGCTGTGCGCCGGTTTCAGCGCCAGCGCCCTGGCCCACAACCCGATGTGCGAATGCAAAGCCATCGACGCCGAGCAGATCAAATGCACCGGCGGTTTCTCCGACGGCAGCGGCGCGCCGGGGGTGACCCTGGACGTGATCGGCTATGACGAAACCATCCTGGTGCCGGGCAAGCTCGGTGCCGATTCGACCCTGACTTTCAAGAAGCCCGGCGCCGAGTTCTACGTACTGTTCGATGCCGGCCCCGGCCACGTCGTCGAGATCGACCAAGCGGACATCGAAGCCCCATGAGTACGCCAACCACGCAAGTCGTCCGCCCGGCCGGTGCCGGCCATGAAACCCTCTATGTGCTGTTGTTGTGCCTGATGATCCTCGCGGTTGCCGGCTCGGTAGTCGCCTGGCGCGGCGAGTCTCAGGAAGTCAGCAGCGTTGCCAGCCATCAACTGGATGCCCGTCGTGACTTGAGCGCCTCCGAGCAAGGCATCTACGCCGACCTGCGGGTGACGCTCGACGAAATTCATCTGCTGCGTCAGGAGCAACAAGCGCTACCCGCCCCCGCAGCCCTCGCCGATGAAGGTTTTGCGCCGTTCGCCCAGGACGCCAGTTCCGTCAGCCGCGGCGGCCATGCCTGGCAATTACTCGACGCCAAGGCTTACTTCGGCCAGAGCCAGACGCCCACCGTGGCGGGTTCGTTTCTGATGCGCTTGGCCGCTGACGACGATGCACCGGACGTCTGGCTCAACCGCGGCAACGCCCTCGCTGCCCCGACCGACCTCACCGACGCTGCGCTGGAGAGCGCCGGCTGGCAGCAGATCGTCGCGCAATTCGATGCCGGCGTGACCCGCCAGCACCGGCACTGAACCCTCGCCTTCACCCGAGAGAAGACCGCTTTCCCATGCCTATTTCATCTCAACGTTCTTTCTTGCGCCTGATGTTGGTCGGCTTACTGGCTTGTCTGCTGACCCCGCTGGCCAGTGCCGACGAGGCCAAGCGCCTGCGCATCGGCATCACCCTGCACCCTTATTACAGCTACGTGGCGAACATCGTCGGTGACAAGGCCGAGGTGGTGCCGCTGATTCCGGCCGGTTTCAACCCGCATGCCTACGAGCCGCGCGCCGAAGACATCAAGCGCATCAGCGGTCTGGACGTGGTCGTGCTGAACGGAGTCGGCCATGACGACTTTGCCGACCGCATGATCGCCGCCTGCGAAACGCCGAACGTCCCGGTGATCGAAGCCAACGAAAACGTGCCGTTGCTGGCCGCCACCGGCGTTGCCGCTCGCGGCGCCGGCAAGGTCGTAAACCCGCACACCTTCCTGTCGATCAGTGCCTCGATTGCCCAGGTCAACAACATCGCCCGGGAACTGAGTAAGCTCGACCCGGCCAACGCCAAAACCTACACCCAGAACGCCCGCGCCTACGGCAAACGCCTGCGGCAGATGCGCGCCGACGCCCTGGCGAAACTGACCCAGGCGCCGAACGCCGAACTGCGAGTGGCCACGGTTCATGCGGCTTACGACTATTTGCTGCGCGAATTCGGCCTGGAAGTGACCGCCGTGGTCGAACCAGCCCACGGCATCGAGCCGAGCCCGAGCCAGTTGAAAAAAACCATCGATCAACTGCGTGAACTGGACGTGAAAGTGATCTTCTCGGAGATGGATTTTCCGTCCACCTACGTCGACACCATCCAGCGTGAGTCCGGCGTGAAGCTGTACCCGCTGTCGCACATTTCCTATGGCGAATACACCGCCGACAAGTATGAAAAGGAAATGACCGGCAACCTCAACACCGTGGTCCGGGCGATTCAGGAGTCCGGTAAATGACTGCGAAAGAAACCATCAGCGAATCCCCTGTGGGAGCGAGCCTGCTCGCGAAGGCGTCCAGTCAGTCAACATCATCGTTAAATGACACACCGCATTCGCGAGCAGGTCGAATCGTCGCACCGTCACTCCCACAGGTTTCGGGGCCGACCTTGGATTTCGCGGAAGTCAGCCTGACGCTGGGCCGCACGACGATCCTCGACAACGTCACTTTTCAGGTCCAGCCCGGCAGCGTGCATGCGCTGGTCGGCCCCAACGGCGGCGGCAAGAGTTCGCTGATCAAGACCCTGCTCGGGCAGATGCCGCATCAGGGTCGCTTGAGCCTGCAATGGCCCGGCACACCTGGAACCATCGGCTACGTGCCTCAAGCCCTGGAATTCGATCGGGGTTTGCCGATGACCGTCGACGATTTCATGGCCGCGATGTGCCAGCGGCGTCCGGCGTTTCTCGGGTTGAGCAAGCATTACGCCGCCGCGATTGGCGAAGCCCTGGAAAGGGTCGGCATGCAGGACAAACGCAAGCGGCGCATGGGTGCGTTGTCCGGCGGCGAGCGCCAGCGGGTGTTGCTGGCTCAGGGACTGATTCCAGTGCCGCAGTTGCTGGTGCTCGACGAACCGATGTCGGCGCTTGATGAGGCCGGTATTCAGGTGTTCGAACGCCTGCTCGGTGACTGGCGCCAGAGCGGGATCACCGTGCTATGGATCGAGCATGATCTGGAAGCAGTTGGACGGCTGGCGGACCGGGTCACCGGGCTTAATCGCCGGGTGCTGTTCGATTCCACGCCGAAACAGGCACTCACTCCGGAACGATTGCTGACCCTGTTCTCGACCCATCCACGGAGCGCTGCCTGATGAGTTACGAAACCTTTCGTTTGATGGTCCAGGGTTGGGCCTCGTCGGGTTATCTGCCCGAGGCGCTGGCCTATGGATTTGTGGTCAACGCGCTGCTCGCCGGCTTGCTGATCGGCCCGGTGCTGGGCGGTTTGGGGACATTGGTGGTGGTCAAGCGTTTCGCTTTTTTCTCTGAAGCGGTGGGCCACGCGGCGCTGACCGGCGTGGCCATCGGCATTCTGCTGGGCGAACCGTACACCGGGCCTTACGGCAGTCTGTTCGGCTACTGCTTGTTGTTTGGCATATTGCTGAACTACCTGCGCAATCGCACGGGTCTGGCGCCGGATACGTTGATCGGCGTGTTTCTGTCGGTGTCGCTGGCGCTGGGTGCCAGTCTGCTGCTGATTCTGGCGGGCAAGATCAACGTGCACATCCTCGAAAACGTGTTGTTCGGTTCGGTGCTGACCGTCAACGGCAATGACCTGTTGGTATTGGCCATCGTCGGTTCGCTGGTCATGGCCCTGGCCTTGCCGCTGTACAACCGCATCATGCTGGCCAGTTTCAATCCGCAACTGGCGGCGGTCCGTGGCGTGGCAGTGAAGACGCTGGATTATCTGTTTGTGATTCTGGTGACCCTGATCACCGTGGCGGCGGTGAAAGTCATCGGCGCGATTCTGGTCGGCGCTCTGCTGGTGATTCCAGCAGCGGCGGCGCGATTG
The DNA here is from genome assembly GCF_030053095.1 of Pseudomonas sp. PMCC200344. Taxonomy (NCBI): domain Bacteria; kingdom Pseudomonadati; phylum Pseudomonadota; class Gammaproteobacteria; order Pseudomonadales; family Pseudomonadaceae; genus Pseudomonas; species Pseudomonas sp. PMCC200344. The sequence continues at coordinate 4,552,910 of NZ_CP125618.1, forward strand.
CTGAGTCAGTCGCTGAAAGGCTTCTTCTGGTGTTCAGTGCTGATCGCCACGGTCAGCACGCTGTGCGGGATCCTTGCGCCGATTGTCTTCGACCTGCCTATCCCGTCCGGCGCCGCGATCATTCTAGTAGCCGGTATCGCCTTCGCTCTCGCCGCCATTGCGCGTGGCGTTGTCCCCAGTCTGAAAGGGAATCTCGGATAAATGTCTTTTTCTCTGCGTCAATTGACCCTGGCTGTGGCCCTGTGCGGGCTGGTCAATACCCCGTTGTTCGCGGCCGACAGCGTCAAACCGCTGCGCGTGCTAGCGTCCTTGCCGATCACTTATGGTCTGGGCGAAGTCTTGCTCAAAGGCACCGACGTCAACCTTGAACGTGCCGCGCCGGCGAACCTGCCCGGTAGCCGTCAGACCGCGTACTTCACAGGTCGTGGCGCTCCGGCGCTGGCCAAACTGGCGACCGACGCCGATGCAGTGATTGGTCTGCGTTCGCTGTGGGCGGATGATCCGCTTTACCCGATCTCCCGGCGTAGCAACATCCGCATCGTCGAGGTCGACGCCGCGCGCCCGGTGGACGGCGCCCTGCCCGGCATCGCCGTGCAGCCTGCCAACAAAGTTGATGGGTTGAACAGTCAGCCGTGGTTTTCCAGCAACAATATGGGGCGGATGGCGGACGTCATGGCGGCGGACCTGGTGCGTCTGGCGCCCGAGGCCAAGCCGAAGATCGAGGCGAACCTGGCGGCGCTCAAACAGCGCTTGCTCAAGTTCAGCGCCGACAGCGAAGCGCGGCTGGCCAGTGCCGACAACCTCAGCTTGATGAGCCTGAGTGATCACTTTGGCTATCTGATTGGTGGCCTTAACCTGGAGCTGATCGGCCTCGATGCACGCCCCGATGCCGAGTGGACACCTGAAGCGCTCAAGCAATTGGGTGCGACGCTCAAGGACAATGAGGTGGCGGTGGTGTTGCATCATCGACAACCGTCGGAGGCGGTGAAAGCGAAGATTGCTGAGGCTGGGAGTCGGTTGGTGGTGTTGAGTGTGGATGCGGCGGATCCGGTGGCCGAGCTGGAAGGGAATGTGGATTTGCTGATCAAGGGGTTGAGCGGGGCTTAAACGTCAGTTGGTCCGCGTTATCGTTCTTCGCGAGCAAGCCCCACATTTGACCGCATCCGCCCGGACAACTCGGTCAAGTGTGGGAGCGGGCTTGCTCGCGAAAGCGGCCCGACAAACGACACAAGGACCAGATCTGAAAAAGCCCGCTGACCGTTACCGGTTCAGCGGGCTTTTTCATGAACGGTGACTTAATTCGCCACAGCCGCCTGTTCTTCCATCTTCTGACGCAGGCTCAGCGGACGCATGTCAGTCCAGGTTTCTTCGATGTAAGCCAGGCATTCCTTCTTCAAGCCGCTCTTGCCCACGGTGCGCCAGCCTGCAGGCACGGCTTTGTAGTCGGGCCAGATCGAGTACTGCTCTTCGTGGTTGACCACGACCTGAAAGAGGATGTCCTCGCGGTCGAATACTGAAGTCATGGTGTTTCTCCATCGCTGTAGGGTGGGCTGCACTGCGTGCGCAGCCGTTATGTAGAAGGAACGTGTCAGAGGCTGAAAAATTTAGAGGCTGGCGGTGGCAGCAGCCATGGCCCTGCCGAAAATCTCGGCTACCCGATCGATTTCCGCGGCAGTGATCACCAGCGGCGGCAGGAAACGCACCACAGCGCCATGACGCCCGCCCAGTTCGAGAATCAAACCGCGCTTGAGGCATTCACGCTGCACCAGCGGCGCCAGACGACCGAAGATCGGTGGATGACCCAAGGCATCCGGCGCGCCCGTCGGATCGACCAATTCGACGCCAAGCATCAAGCCGCGACCGCGAATATCGCCCAGTTGCGGGAAGTCCCGTTGCAGGATGCGCAGGTGTTCGCTCAAGCGTTCGCCCATGGCGGCAGCGTGCTCGCAGACCTTGTGTTCGGCCAGGTAACGCATCACCGCAGAACCTGCGGCCATGGCCATCTGATTGCCGCGGAAGGTTCCGGCATGGGCGCCCGGCAGCCAGGTGTCGAGCCAGTCGCGATAGACCACCACCGCCAGCGGCAAACTGCCGCCGATGGCTTTGGACATGACCACCACGTCCGGGATGATCCCGGCGTGTTCGAAGGCGAACATCTTCCCGGTGCGGGCAAAACCGCTCTGAATCTCGTCGACGATCAGCGCGACACCGGCCTTTTCGGTTATCCGCCGCAGGCCTCGCAGCCAGTCGAGATCGGCCGGGATCACCCCGCCCTCGCCCTGCACCACTTCGACGATCACCGCTGCGGGTAATTGCACGCCGGCTTCTGGATCATTGAGCAGGTTTTCCAGGTAGTTGAGATTGACCTTCACACCTTGCGCGCCACCGAGCCCGAACGGGCAGCGATAATCATAGGGATACGGCATGAACTGCACGCCGCTGCTGAGTAAGGCGCCCAAAGGTTTTTTCGGCCCCAGACTGCCCATCAGGCTCAGCGCGCCCTGGCTCATGCCGTGATAACCCCCCTGGAAGGACAGCACGGTGCTGCGTCCGGTGGCGGTGCGCACCAGTTTCAGCGCGGCTTCCACCGCGTCGGTGCCGGTCGGGCCACAGAACTGGATCTTGGCTTCAGCGGCCAAAGCCGGCGGCAGCAGACCGAACAGGTCCTGGACAAATTGATCCTTGACCGGGGTGGTCAGGTCGAGGGTGTGCAGCGGCAGTTCATCGGTCAGCACTTGCTGGATCGCTTCGATCACCACCGGATGGTTGTGCCCAAGGGCCAACGTCCCGGCACCGGCCAGGCAGTCGATGAAACGGCGGCCTTCGACGTCTTCGACATAAATGCCCTTGGCACGTTTGAGGGCCAGGGGAATGCGTCGCGGATAGCTGCGGGCATTCGATTCCTGCTGATTTTGACGGGCCAGCAGCGGCGATTCGTTGAACTGATAAAGCGTCTCGGTCGGTGCCGGAGTGATCCGGGCCGACTGATCTTCCATAAGGCTGGTAGCGACTGACATCTCTCGACCCCTCAATAAGGTTTTCCTGTTCTGGAAACGCATCAGGGCGCCGAGGATTTAGACCCTCGATCAGCTTTCTATGAAGGTGGTGGCAGCACTTTGTGCATGGGAATCACGTGGAGCCCGGCTACGGCGAAGGTTTCGGCGCAAGGCTGGTAACCCAGATGACGGTAAAACGCTTCACTGGTGCGGGTGCTGTTGAGTCGTGCCTGGCGCAAACCCTGATCGGTCAACCAGCCTTCAAGGTCGTGCACCAGCGCTTGCCCGGCCCCGCGACGAAACCATTCCGGTTGCACGTAACAGAACGCGACCTTGCCGCTGATCGCAGCCATCGCGACGCCGACCGGTTTGTCCTGCAACAGGGCGATGTTCAAGTAAAACCGCGGGTCGGTCAGCCAGGGCTGCACGTGTTCGATGGTTTTGTTGTGGGTCCAGGTGGCGACGGTTAGCGGATCGTTGCGATGGTCGAGCGCGCAACCGACGCGGATGGATCGCTCGACGATCCGGCTGATGATGCCGGCGTCGGCGGGGGTTGCCTTGCAAATGTGTAGGGGTGCATCCATGGCGCTGTTACCTCAATCCATTGAGAAAAAGCTGCCAGGGACGATAGCGCTGGTGGTGGCTCGAATGCCAATGGAGAGAAGTTACATTTGATGTGCGACACAGAACCAATGTGGGAGCGAGCCTGCTCGCGAAGGCGGCAGCACATCCAGCATTGATGTGACTGACAGATCGCTTTCGCGAGCAGGCTCGCTCCCACAGGAGATTTGTGGTGTTTGTCAGATGGGTTGCAAAGGCATGGTCAACTCAACCCGCAACCCATCCGGCCGACTGTCGAAATGCAACGTACAGCCGCAGCGCTGGACGATTGCCTGAACAATCGCCAGACCCAGGCCGCAGCCAGTGCTCTGGCCGTTGCGCCAGAAGCGTTGGGTCAGGTGTTGCAGATCGTCTTCGGCAATGCCGGGCCCATGGTCGCGTACCACAAACTGCACGCGGTTGCCGGTGGTTTGCAGGCTCAGCTCCACCGCGCCGTCGCCCGGGGTGTGGCGCAGCGCGTTGTCCAGCAGGTTGCGCAGCGCGGCAATCGACAGCACGGCGGGCATTTGCACCGGGGCGTGAGAGATCTTCGGCGGCATCTGAAATTTGATCCGCTGACGATCACCGCTGGCGGCGTCCTGAATCGCCAGTTTCGCCACTTGCTCGGCGCTGCATTGCACGCCGTCATCGAACGACAGGCTGCCCTCGACCCGCGCCAGCAACAGCAATTGTTCAAGGGTCCGGTGCAGGCGATCGGCGCCCTCTTCGGCCCGGGCCAGGGATTGATCCCGAGCCGCGCCGTCGGTCATGCGCGCCACTTGCAGGTGGGTCTTGATCGCCGTCAGCGGGCTGCGCAATTCATGGGCGGCATCACCGGTCAGGCGGCGTTCCCGTTCGATGGTCTTGCCGATCCGTTGGAACAGCTGATTCTGGGTGTCCAGCAACGGTTGCAGTTCGCTGGGCAGCGGCTGGATTTGCAAGGGTTCGAGAGAATCGGCGCTGCGGCGCATCAAGGCATCGCGCATGCGGTTGAGCGGCGCCAGCCCCTGACCGATCCCCAGCCATAGCAGGCACAGGCAACCGAGCAAGGCCACGCCCACCGGCACCGAAGCCGCCAGCAGGATCGACATGTTCAAGGCCTCACGCTCGATCTGCCGGTCGGCGGTGGTGATGCGCACGTCACCGCGTGCCAGGGTGAAACTGCGCCACGGTGCACCGTCGATCATCTGGTCGTGGAAGCCCATTTTTTCGGCCTCCAGGGTTTGTTGCGGATCGGTGTGACTGCGGGCGAGGATTTCGCCGCGCAATGAACTGACCTGGCAGGCCATGCCGCCGGGGAGGTTCAGTTGTTCAGCGCTGAAATGGGTGCCCTCGCCCTTGCTCGGCAATGGCGGCAACTGCTCCATCAGGCCAGCGACCATCCGTGCCGACGCCACCAGGCGCTGGTCGAGGGAAAACATCATCTGATTGCGCAGGTCGCTGAGCATCCAGGCCGCCGCCAAGGCCCAGATCAGGGTAAAAGCGGCGCCGAGTGTCAGGCTCAGGCGCAAACGCAGGCTCATCACTTTTTCAATTCCTCTGCGCCATCGGCCGGCCCCAGGCGATAGCCCAGGCCGCGCACCGTCTCGACAATGCCATTGCCGAGTTTGCGCCGCAGGTGATGGATATGCACATTGAGAGCGTTGCTTTCCAGCTCATCGTTAAAACCATAAACGCTGTCTTTCAGTTGCTCGGTCGACAGCACCCGGCCCCGGTTATGCAGCAAGGCCTGCAACAGCGACTGCTCACGACGGGAAAGGTCCACCGGCTGGCCGCCGAGCATGGTTTCGCGGCTGCTCGGGTCGTAGGTCAGGCGACCGTGCTCGATCAGGTTGACGCTGCGCCCCGCCACTCGTCGTAGCAGCGTGTGCAGACGCGCGGCAAGTTCGCGCAGGTCGAAAGGCTTGAGCAGGTAATCGTCGGCGCCGGCCTGCAAGCCATCAACGCGGTCGGTGACTGAATCCCGGGCGGTGAGGATCAACACCGGGATTTCCAGACCGTTGTGTCTTAACTGCTGCAGCAGCTTCAAACCGTCTTCATCGGGCAGACCGAGGTCGAGCACCATCACATCGAACTCGGCGACCTTGAGCATCGCCCGGGCAGACGATGCGGTGGCGACATGCTCTACCGTCAGGCCCTGAGCGGTGAGGCCGGCGACAATGCCGCTGGCGATCAACTCGTCGTCTTCGCAAACCAGTACGTGCATGGTGAGACCTGTTGAAAAAAGGTGATTAGGCCGGTGGCCGATTAAGCGGACATTATGCCGCAAGCGCCATTGCCACAAGGCCACTGTGGTTAATCATCGGTTAATCGCCGCCTCCCATTCTGCACCTCACTTGTACAGGGATAAGGCTTACCCATGCGTCGACTGTTTCTATTTTTGGTTCTCTTGATCTCGGGTGCGGCCCAGGCAGGAACTGATCCGTTCGCGACAAAACCCGACTTTCTTCCCGTCGGCAAGGCGTTCATCTTCACCTCCGAACGTCTTGAGTCCGGTGAAACCCAGCTCTATTGGCAGATCGCTGACGGTTATTACCTTTATCAGAAACGCCTGAAATTCGATGGCTTGCCCGCTGAGCACCATCCCGCTTTACCTGAAGGCGAAGCGCACAGCGATGAGTTCTTCGGCGAACAACAGGTCTATCGTCAAGGTCTGGAACTGAAGATCCCGGCAGGTGCCACGGGTCAAATCAAAGTGGGTTTCCAGGGCTGTGCCGATGCCGGTTTGTGTTATCCGCCGCAAACTCAGGTGGTGGATCTGGGCGGCAAATCGACTACCGCGGCGATAAACGAAGCGCCGGACCAAGCCTTGGCCAGCGACCTGCAACAGCGGGCGCTGGGTTGGAGCTTGCTGGTGTTCTTCGGTCTGGGGCTGTTGCTGGCCTTCACGCCTTGCTCACTGCCGATGCTGCCGATTCTGGCCGGTTTGATCGTCGGCAGTGGCGCCACGCCCAAGCGCGGTTTCGCCTTGGCCACTAGTTACGTCGTGAGCATGGCGCTGGTGTATGCGGCGATGGGCGTTCTGGCCGCGCTGCTCGGGGCGAATCTCCAGGCGTTGTTGCAGAACCCTTGGTTGCTGAGCAGCTTCGCGGCTGTGTTTGTGTTGCTGGCGTTGCCGATGTTCGGCTTCTTCGAGTTGCAACTGCCGGTGGCCGTGCGTGATCGATTGGAAAATGTTTCGCGTAATCAACGCGGCGGCAGCCTGTTCGGTGCCGGTGTGTTGGGAGCCTTGTCCGGTTTGCTGGTGGGTCCGTGCATGACCGCCCCGCTGGCGGGCGCCTTGCTCTACATCGCGCAAAGCGGCAATGCGCTGCATGGCGGATTGATTCTGTTCGCCATGGGCATCGGCATCGGTGTGCCGCTGCTGTTGTTGGTCACCGTCGGCAATCGCTTCATGCCCAAACCCGGCGCGTGGATGAACCTGCTCAAAGGTGTGTTCGGCTTCCTGTTCCTCGCCACCGCGTTGCTGATGCTGCGTCCGGTGCTGGATGAATCACTGTGGATTGGTTTGTGCGGTGCGTTGCTGCTGATTGCCGCGTACAGCGCCTGGAAGCAGTCGGAAGGTTTCGGTCGCGTCGCCCCTGTGTTCGGCGCCAGCTCACTCTTGCTGGGTGTGTGGGGCAGCCTGCTGATGATCGGTGCCGCCGGCGGCGGCGACGACTTGTTGAAGCCATTGCAGGTCTACAGCGCTTCAAACTCGAGCAGCACCGCAAACCCGGTCGGCCACGACGCATTCACCACGATCAAGGACCCGGCAGCTCTGCAACGGGAACTCGACGCGGCACAGGCTCAAGGCCAGTGGGTGCTGCTGGACTACTACGCCGACTGGTGCGTGTCGTGCAAGGTCATGGAAAAACAGGTGTTCGGCAAACCTCACGTACTGCAAGCCTTGAGCGATGTGCGCTTGCTACGGCTGGACGTCACCGCCGACAATGCCGCCAGCCGTGAACTGCTCGGCCGTTATAAAGTGCCGGGGCCACCGAGCCTGCTGTGGATCGGCACCGACGGCATCGAGCGTCGCAGCCAGCGCATCACCGGTCAGGTCGATGCCGACACCTTCCTGCAACGCTGGACCACCACCCGAGACGCCCGTTAATGCTGACCTTTACCCTCGGCACTTTTGCCATCGCGCTTAATCACCTGCTGCTGATCAGTGCCCTGGCGCTGGCAACCTTCATCGGCTGGCGGGTGGCCAAGCGTGGCGGCGAGAACCCGGAGTCGGTGCTGTTCAGCCTGTTCCTGCTGGGCATGCTGGCCGCCCGGGTCGGTTTTGTGGCCGTTTACTGGGCCCATTATCGCGATGACCTTTGGCAGATCATCGACCTGCGCGACGGCGGTTTCCTCGCCTGGCCTGGTGTGATCGTGCTGCTGCTTGCCGCGCTGTATCGAGGTTGGCGTCGTCCGGGCTTGCGCCGGCCGTTGGGCTTTGGCGTGGCCAGCGGCCTGGCGTTCTGGCTGCTGGCGACCTTCTCCCTGACTATTTACGAACAAGGCACACGCCTGCCGGAAATTACCCTGCGCAATGCCGCCGGTGAAACCGTGCAACTGGCGGACTACAAGGGCGGCCCGTTGGTGATCAATCTCTGGGCCACCTGGTGTCCGCCGTGCCGTCGAGAAATGCCGGTGCTGGAAAACGCCCAGCAACACCGCCCGGACCTGACGTTCCTGTTCGTCAATCAGGCTGAAAGCATGCAAAGCGTCAGTACTTTTCTGGAAACCCAGGGCCTGAGCCTGTCCAACGTGCTGTTCGACGGCAGTGGCCGATTGGGCCAGGCCGTCGGCTCCATGGCGTTGCCGACTACGCTGTTCTATAGTCCCGACGGTCGCCTGCTGGGCAGCCATCTGGGTGAGCTGTCGGAAGCCAGCCTGGCCCGCGCCCTGGAAAACTTCGACACCCCGAATCCTGCCGTACCGGCCACCTCTTCAAGGAAATTGCCATGCCCCGCCTCCGCCACCTGCTGACGTTGACCTTGGGCGCCGCCCTGCTGCATCTACCGTCGGTGCAGGCCGCCGAAGAATTGCCCGAAGCGATCAAGAAAATCGAAGCCAAGGGCGCGAAAATCGTCGGCCAATTCGACGCACCCGACGGCTTGCGCGGTTATGCGGCGCAGTACCAGAACCGTGGCATGGCGCTGTACCTGACCCCGGATGGCAAGCATGTACTGCTCGGCAATCTGTACGACGCCGACGGCAACGACCTGACCAGCGCGCCGTTGCAGAAGCTGGTTTACGCACCGATGTCCAAGGAAGTCTGGGGCAAGATGGAAGCCAGCAACTGGATCGGCGACGGGAAGAAAGATGCGCCGCGGATCGTGTACCTGTTCAGCGATCCGAACTGCCCTTATTGCAACATGTTCTGGGAACAGGCGCGGCCATGGGTCAAGGCGGGCAAGGTGCAGCTGCGGCACATCATGGTCGGCATCATTCGCGAAGACAGTCCGGGGAAATCGGCTGCGCTGCTGGCCGCCAAGGATCCGCAGAAAGCGCTGGAAGACCATGAGAAGTCAGGCAAGAAAAGCTCGCTAAAAGCCCTGAAAAACGTGCCCCCGGCGATTCAGGCGAAGCTGGCGGCCAACATGCAGTTGATGGAAGACCTGGAGCTGCAGGCCACCCCGGCGATTTTCTACATGGACGACAAGGGCGAGCTGCAACAACAGCAAGGCGCGCCGTCGCCGGACAAGCTGGTGCAAATTCTCGGGCCGAAGTGAATTCACCGGCCCCTTCGCGAGCAGGCTCGCTCCCACAGGGAAATGCATTCCAATGTGGGAGCGACGGTGCGACGATTCGACCTGCTCGCGAAGGCGTCAGCAGAACCGACTAAGCTCTCTCAGCCAAAAACTTCAGCAAAGCCGTTGTCACGAACTGCGGATTCTCCAGATTGGAGATATGCCCCGCCTCCGGCACCAGCACAGATGGGCAGCCGATCAGCTCGGCCATCTCTCTTGTCTCCGACGGCGGCCGCGGTTTGTCCTGATCGCCACACATCAGCAGCGTGGTGTCAGGATTCAACTCGCCCAGGCGCGGCAACAGATCATCACGCCCAAACGTAATCTGCCCCATCGGCACGATGCTCTCACGCAGACGCTCCGGCGGCAGCGCGGCCAGTTTGGCGCGGAAGTCCTGATACAACGCCGACTGCGGATCGATGCCCGGACGGAAGAAGATCGGCACAACGATATCGAGCAGCGGCGGCGCAATCACGCCGGTCTCTTCGATCTGTTTGAACAGCGAGAAATAGTACTGGCGGGTCGATTCCGGCTCGACACCGACGTAGGTGTCCATCAGCACCAGACCATTGATCCGCTGCGGCGCTGATAGCGCCAGACGCACGCCCCACATGCCGCCGACCGAGAGACCGACCAGCGTGACACGGTCGATGTCCAGATGATCGAGCAGCGCCAGTGCCTGGCGCGCAATGTCATCCAGCGAGTGTGTGGACTCGGGCATCCGCCCGGATTCACCATGGCCCCACAGGTCCAGAGCAATTACCCGGTAGTGTTGCGACAGAGCGGCAATCTGCGGCGCCCACATGGCCTGGTCCCACAGATAACTGCCGGCCAGCAGAACGGCAGGGCCGGCGCCTTGATCAATGTAGTGAAGGGGTTGTCCATCAACCGTAACGAAGGGCATTGACTGTCTCCTCTCGCAAAAAATGGAGCAGGCAGACTGTGCCGGTGTCGTTCCACAGTCAACCTTGTAGTTGTCTGCACTGGCTTCATCGCGAGCAGGCTCGCTCCCACATTAGTCCTGCGTACACAGGTTCATTGTGGGAGCGAGCCTGCTCGCGATGGTGCCATGACAGACGCTAGAGAATCAAAGCCCCTCCAGCTCCGCCATCAGATCATTAAGACGATCCACCTTCTCCTCGGTGATGTCGCTCGCCGCCAATCCGTCGATGTATTCGGCCAATTCCGCCACCGTGCTGCATTCGAACATCGCCCGCAGCGGCACATCACGTTGCAGGGCTTTCTGCACCCGCGAAGCGATCTGCGTCGCCAGCAATGAATGCCCGCCCAGCTCGAAGAAGTTGTCGCGAACACCGACCTTCTCGACCTTCAGCACCTCGGCCCAGATATCCGCCAGCGTCTGCTCCAGTTCATTGCGCGGCGCCTGATAGTCCTGACTCTGCAACTGGCCGATTTCCAGCGCCGGCAAAGCCTTGCGATCAAGCTTGCCGTTGGCGTTGAGCGGCATGCGATCCAGCCATAGCCAGTGCAGCGGAACCATGTATTCCGGCAGTTCAGCGCGCAGGCGTTGCTTGATGCGTTCCAGTCGCTCGGTTGGATTGATCAAGGAATCAGCCGCTACCAAATAGCCGACCAGGTGCTTACCGTTGACGCCTTCCTGTACACCGACCGCCGCTTCGCGCACTTGCGGTTGCTCATGCAGACGCGCTTCGATTTCACCCAGTTCGATGCGGTAGCCGCGGATCTTCACTTGATAGTCGATCCGCCCGACGTATTCCAGCACGCCGTCACTGCGACGACGGGCCAGATCGCCGGTGCGATACAGACGATCCCCCGGTTCACCAAACGGGTTCGGGACAAACACTTGAGCGGTGCGCAACGGATCACTGACGTAGCCACGGCCGACACCGGTACCCGCGACGCATAACTCGCCCACCGCACCCAGCGGCACCAGTTCCAGCGCGCCATCGAGCAGGTACAAGCGGTTGTTGTCGGTCGGCGTACCGATCGGCAAATAGCTGCCACGCGTCGACGCCATGTCGACGCGAAAGAACGCCACGTCATCCGAGCATTCCGCCGGACCATAAGCATTCACCAACCCGATCTCCGGATAACGCAGCAGCCATTGATGGGCGAGTTCCGGCGGCATTGCCTCACCGGTCGGCAGCATCCAGCGCAGACCGTCGAGGCTCATGCGTTCCTGAGCGAGCATGCCCTGAATCAACGACGGCACGCTTTCCAGCACGGTAATGCCCTGGGTCGACACATGCGCCAGCAACCCTTGCGGATCATGGGCGATGGTGTTTGGCACGATGTCCACCCGAGCACCGAACAGCGGTGCGGCGAGGAACTGCCAGACCGAAATATCGAAACTTTGCGAGGCGGTCTGGGCGATCACATCGGCATCGCTCAAGTTCAGGTAAGGCACCTTGCTCAACTGGTTGTTGAGCATGCCGCGCTGTTCGACCATCACGCCTTTCGGCAGGCCGGTCGAACCCGAGGTGTAGATCACGTAGGCGAGGTTGTCCGGGCCGCTGTAGATGCCCGGATTCGCAACCGAAACATCGCTCGCTTGCACCTCTTCCCAGACCAACAACGTGGGCCGGCTGGCGCAACCGAACTCATCCAGCAGCGCCAGCGCTTGCTCGCGGCAGGCCTGAGAACACACCAGCAACGGCGTGCGGCTCAGGTCGATAATCCGACTCAGACGCTGACTCGGCAGCCCCGGATCCAGCGGCAAATAACCCGCGCCAGCCTTGAAGCTGCCGATGATCATGCCCAGCAGATCGAGGTTACGTTCAGCCAGCAACGCCACCGGTTGATCCAGCCTCACGCCAGCGGCGATCAAGGCGTGACCGAGACGGTTACTGCGCTCATTCAGCTCAAGGTAGCTGTGCTGCTGATCGAGGCAGCTGGCGGCAATGCGCTGTGGATGCTTGGCAACCTGCGCTTCAAACAATGAGACATAACTCTGCTCCAGCGGGTAATCGTGCTCGCTCTGGTTGCAGCCGTGGAGCAGGAAGTCTTGCTCATCAAAGCCCAGCAGCGGCAGATCGGCCATGTCGCCGTGGAAACCTTCGACCAGCGCCAGCAGTAACCGCTTGAACTCGCCGAGCATGCGCTCGATGGTCGAGTCATCGAAATAGCGCTGGTCGTAAGACAGGTGCAGGCCCAGGTCATCGCCCGGATAGCAGACCGCCGTCAGCGGAAAGTTGGTGTGGGTGCGGCCCGAATCCGAGGTCGCGTTGAGGCTCTGCGCACGGTCCAGCACCGAGACTTCCACCGGGGCGTTTTCGAACACGAACAGGCTGTCGAACAACGGCTGGCCCTTGGGCAGTTCGCTGTTTTCCTGAATGCTCACCAGCGGCAGGTATTCGTACTCGCGCAGTTGCATGTTGCTGTCGAGCAAACCGCTGAGCCATTGACGAACACTGCAACGCTGATCGTCTTCCGGCATTTTCACTCGCAGCGCGATGCTGTTGATGAACAGCCCGACGGTGCGCTGCATCTCCGGCATGTCCACCGGACGCCCGGCCACCGTGACACCAAACAGCACGTCGCGATCGCCGCTCAAACGGCGCAGCACCAACGCCCACGCCGCTTGGACAAAGGTGTTGATGGTCAGTTGATGGGCCTGAGCCAGTTCGCGCAGTTGCGCACCGTCACGAGAATCGAGCCGTGTGTAGCGGTCGCCGACGATCATGCCGCCGCTTTCGCCGGCATGTTCACGCAGGAATGGCCGGTCGCTCGGGATCGGCGTGGTCCGCTCGAAGCCTTGCAGGTTGGTTTTCCACCATTGCCGCGCCTCGGCCAGGCTCTGGCGTTGCAGCCAGCCGATGTAGTCGCGATAACGCGACACAAGCCCAAGCTGCGCGTCCCGGCCTTCGCCGAGGGCGGTGTAGATTTCGAAGAAATCGTTCATCAGCAGCGAACGGCACCAGGCATCGATGAGGATGTGGTGGTTGCTCATCATGAACCAGTAGCGCGCCGCGCCCACCCGGATCAGGCGCAGGTGGAACGGTGCCTGATTGAGCAGATCGAACCCGGCCTCGCGCTCGCTTTTGAGCAACGCCTGCAACTTCGGCTCCTGTTCGGCTTCGGCGATTGCCGTCCAGTCCAGATACTCGATTGGCGTGCTGCCCGGCTTGTGGATAACTTGCAGCATGTCTTCGCCGACGTTCCAGCAGAACGACGCGCGCAGGGCTTCGTGACGGGCGATCACCGCTTGCCAGGCCTGGGCGAAGCGCTGCGGGTCGAGCTCGCTGTTGATGCGGTAGCGATCCTGCATGTAGTAGAGGCCGGTGCCCGGTTCCAGCAAAGTGTGCAGCAGCATGCCTTCCTGCATCGGGGTCAGCGGGTAGACGTCTTCGATGGCAGCGGCCGGGATGGGCAACGCGTCGAGTTGTGGCTGGGTCAGTTTCGCCAACGGAAAGTCCGACGGCATCAGGCCTCCCGCATCGTCGCTCAGGCAATGCTCGATCAGGCTCTGCAATTCGCCGAGATAGGCGTCCGCCAGGTCGGTGATGGTCTGCGAGTCGTGACGTTCGGCGCTGAAGGTCCAACGCAGCACCAACTCACCGCCATAGACCTGACTGTCAACGCTCAGCTCGTTGGGCAGCGGCGCGCGAGGATCATGGGCCGCGCCGACCGCTTCATCGAGAGGACGGAACAAGGCGTCCGCGCCGAAGCTCTGGTCGAATTGACCGAGGTAGTTGAAGGTGATTGGCGCCACCGGCAAGGCAGCCATGGTCTGCCGGGTCGAGTCATCGGCGAGATAACGCAGCACGCCATAACCCAGACCTTTGTGCGGCACCGCGCGCAGTTGTTCCTTGATCGCCTTGATCGAGGCGCCCTGCCCATCCGCTGGCATCAGCCGCAGCGGATACGCGCTGGTGAACCAGCCGACGGTTCTGGTCAGGTCGATCTCGTCGAACAGCGTTTCACGGCCGTGGCCTTCGAGTTGAATCAGCGCCGATTCGCGACCGCTCCAGCGGCACAGCACGCGGGCCAATGCGGTCAGCAGCAAGTCGTTGACCTGGGTGCGATAGGCGCTCGGTGCCTGTTGCAGCAGTTGGCGAGTGCGCTCGATATCAAGGCGCACGCTGACAGTTTGCGCATGACGATTCTGCCGGCCACCCTCGGGGCGATCACACGGCAATTCGGCGCTTTCACCGGCCAGTTGCGACTGCCACCAACTCAGTTCTTCACGCAGGGATTCGCTGCCGGCATACGCTTGCAAATGTGCCGCCCAGTCCTTGAAAGCACTGGTTTTTGCCGGCAGTTTTGCCGACTGCCCCGCGTCCAGTTGGCGATACACCGTTTGCAAATCGTCCAGCAGCACCCGCCACGAAACGCCGTCCACCACCAGGTGGTGAATGGCGATGAACAGCCGCTGTTGGCCCTCGGGACCGTCGACCAGCAGCGCCCGCATCAACGGCCCCGCTTCGAGGTCGAGGCTGCGCTGGGCATCGGCGAACAGTGCCGCACATTTGTCCATGGACGAAACGCGCACTTGCCACAATACCGGCGCGTCGGAAACCGCTTGGTGCTCGGCCTGCCATTGACCAGCGACTTCGGTGAAACGCAAACGCAAGGCGTCGTGCTGTTCGATCACTGCCAGCAGCGCTTGCTCCAGACGATGAGGTTCCAGCGCCACGGTCGGTTCCAGCAGCAACGCCTGGTTCCAGTGTTGGCGCTGGGGGATGTCGGTGTCGAAGAACCAGTGCTGGATCGGCGTCAGACGCGATTCGCCGGTCAGCAAACCTTGTTCGGCGGTGACCTGCTCGGTGCGGGTCGCCACGGCAGCCAGGGTCTGCACGGTCTGGTGCTGGAACAGATCACGGGGGCTAAAGTGAATGCCCTGTTGGCGCGCACGGCTGACCACCTGAATCGACAGAATAGAATCGCCGCCCAGTTCAAAGAAGTTGTCGTTGAGGCCGACTTGCAGAACGTTCAGCACTTCGCACCAGATGCCGGCCAGCGTCAGTTCAAGCTCGTTGCTCGGCGCCACGTACTGCTGACGGTTCAGCTCTGGATCCGGCGCCGGCAATGCGCGGCGGTCGAGTTTGCCGTTGGCGGTCAGCGGCATGCTGGCCAGCAGGATCAAATGCGTTGGCACCATGTAATCCGGCAGCTGGGATTTGAGATGCGCCTTCAACGCTTCACGCAGAGTGTGTTGTTGCGCTTCATCCTGCTCGGCGACTTCAGTCACCAGATAGCCGACCAGTTGTTTACCGCTCGGGGCATCCAGCGCCAGCACCACGGCTTCACGGATCGATTCATGTTCCAGCAGACGGGTTTCGATTTCGCCCAACTCGATGCGGAAACCACGAATCTTCACCTGATGGTCAATACGTCCGAGGTATTCCACCAGACCGTCGGCGCGCTGGCGCACCAGATCGCCGGTGCGGTACAGACGCCCACCGTTGGGCGCAAAAGGATCGGCGACAAACCGCTCGGCCGTCATACCCGGACGCTGGTGATAACCCTGCGCCAGACCGGCGCCGCCGACGTACAACTCGCCGGTCGCGCCTTGCGGCACCAACGCCAGATCAGCGTCGAGGATGTAGGCAACGCGCGCGCCAATCACACTGCCGATCGGCACGCTGCCCAAGCCTTCTTCCAATTGCTCGGGCGCCAGACTGGCAAGCGGCATGACCACGGTTTCGGTCGGGCCGTAGGCGTTGAAAAACAGGCTCGGCTTGAACGCCGCACGAATTCGCGCCAGGTGTTCGCCGGTCAGTGCTTCACCACCGGTAATGCACATGCGCACCGGCAAGATTTCTCCCTGAGTCGCCAGCCACTGCGCCAATTGGCTGCCGTAGCTCGGGGTGAAGCCAAGGATGTTGATGTTGTGACGGCGAATCAGTCCGCAGATTTCTTCCGCGTCCCACTGGCCCTGTGCTCGCAACACAACCTGAGCACCACTCAACAGAGGCACCAGCAAACGCTCGGTGGCCGCATCGAAGTTGATGGAGTAAAAATGCAGTTCGCAATCGTCCGGGCGCATGCCGAAACGCTCAATGACCGCTTGGCAATGCATGGCGATTTCACCGTGGGACACCACCACGCCTTTCGGTTTTCCGGTAGAGCCCGAGGTGTAAATCAGGTACGCCTGATGCTGCGGCAGGCTGATAAACGGCAGCTCGGTGGCCGGGTAATTGGCCAGTTCTACTGCGTCCTCCTCCAGGCACCAACGAGCGACAGTTGCCGGCAGTTCGCCGAGCGCGTCGAACGTTGCCGCATCGCTGAGCAGCAGACCGATGCCGCTGTCTTCGATCATGTAGTGCAAACGATCCAGCGGGTATTCCGGGTCCAGCGGCACGTAGGCGCCGCCGGCCTTGAGGATCGCCAACAGGCCGACGACCATGTCCAGCGAACGCTCCAGTGCCAGACCCACCCGAACCTGCGGCCCAACGCCACGTTCACGAAGCATCCAGGCCAGGCGATTGGCGCGGCTGTCGAGCTCGGCGTAGCTCAGGGTTTGCCCGGCGAAGGTCAATGCTGGCGCATCTTTGCGCGCCAGCGCCTGCTCGCTGAACAGGTGATGAATGCACTGGTCGAGGCGATGTTCGCCCGGCTCGACGCCGAGGCTGTCGAGCAGCTTTTGCTGTTCGGTGGCTTCCAGCAGCGGCAGCTCACTGAGGCGCTGCTTCGGATTGGCCAGCAGAGCTTCCAGCAGGTTGCGCCAATGTCCAGCCATCCGTGCAATGCGCGGTTCATCGAACAGATCGGTGCTGTAGGTCAGGCAGCAACCCAGGCGATGGTCGAGGTCGGTGACTTCCAGGTTGAGGTCGAACTTGGTCGCTCGCGCATCGTTGGCCAGGTATTCGACGGTCATGCCGGCGAGCGTGCGGCTCTGCTGGAATTCCCAGCGCTGCACGTTGCACATCACCTGGAACAACGGGTTGTAAGCCGCGCTGCGCGGTGGCTGCAAGGCTTCCACCAAGTGATCGAACGGCAGGTCCTGATGGGACTGGCCTTCAATCACGGTATGGCGAACCTGCTCGAACAACTCACCCACGGACATTTGCCCGTCGAGCTGGCAACGCAGCACTTGGGTGTTGAGGAACGCACCGATCAGCCCTTCACTTTCCGGACGAATCCGGTTGGCCACGGGCGCGCCGATGCGCAGGTCGGTCTGGCCGCTGTAGCGGTAAAGCAGCACCGCAAGCGCAGCAGTCATGGTCATGAACAGGGTCAGACCGTTTTGTGCATTGAAGGAACGAACGCGCGCGGCAAGCTCATCGCTCAGGTCGAAACGGAACAATTCGCCCTGATGGCTTTGCACGGGAGGGCGCGGACGGTCGCCCGGCAGTTCCAGCAATGGATGTTCGCGACCCAGTTGCGCGGTCCAGTAGTCGAGTTGGCGCTGACGTTCGCCGGATTCCAGCCACTGTCGCTGCCAGACGCTGTAATCCAGGTATTGCACCGGCAGCGGTTGCAGCGGCGATTCACGGTCATCGACAAAGGCTTCGTAAAGCGCGCTCAGCTCTCGGGCGAAGATGTCCATCGCCCAACCTTCGGTGACGATGTGGTGCAGGGTCAGCACCAGGTAGTGTTCGTGCTCGGCGGTCTTGACCATGCAGGCGCGCAGCAGGGGTCCGGTTTCCAGATCGAACGATGTATGGGCTTCGTCGTCGGCCAGTTGCTGCACCGCCCACTCGCGGCCATCGGCATCCAGCGCGGTGAAATCCCTCCAGTCCATGCGCATCCCGGTTTGCGGGTGAACCTGCTGCCGGGCCACGCCATCGATACTCGGGAACGTGGTGCGCAGGGTTTCATGACGCATGATCAGTGCTTGCAATGCGGCTTCGAAGCGCCCGACATCGAGCACCCCGCGCAACCGCGCCATGCCGCCAACGTTGTAGGCCGGGCTGTCCGGCTCCATCTGCCAGAGGAACCACATGCGCTGCTGGGAATAGGACAGCGGCACCGGTTGGCTGCGGTCGACTTTCTCGATCGACGGTTGCCGGTTGGTTTTGCCGCTGGCCTGGATCAGTTGAACCTGTTCGGCAAACGCGCCCAGTTCACTGTTTTCGAACAGCGCGCGCAGCGGCAGCTCGACGTCGCAGGCCTGACGGGTACGGGAAATGATTTGCGTGGCCAGCAAGGAATGGCCGCCGAGGGCGAAGAAGTCGTCGCGCATGCCGATCTTTGTCTGGCCCAGCACTTCGCGCCAGATGCCGGCGATTTGTTGCTCGAGGGCAGTGACCGGTTCGACGTGCTCGCGGACTTGCCTCTGGGGTTCCGGCAAGGCGCGACGATCGAGTTTGCCACTGGGACTCAGGGGCATTTCGTCCAGACGCATGAGTTGCGCTGGAACCATGTATTCCGGCAACTCGGCGGCCAGCGCAGCTTTCAGGCGAGCGGTTTGAGCATCAACATCTTCTGTGGAATCGGTTGCGGTGTAGTAACCGATCAACTGCCCACCGGCCGCCGTTTCGCGCACCAGCACCACGGCTTGAGCGACGCCCTCCTGAGCCAGCAGACGCGCTTCGATTTCTTCCGGCTCGACACGGAAGCCACGCAGTTTGACCTGCTGATCGAGACGGCCGAGGTATTCGATCACGCCGTTGGCTGTCCAGCGCGCGCGGTCGCCGGTACGGTACAGACGTGCGCCCTGCTCGCCCAATGGATCGACGACAAAACGTTCGGCGGTCAGACCCGGACGACCCAAATAGCCACGGGCCAGACCGATACCGCTGATGCACAGTTCACCCGGCACACCGGCCGGAACGGGATTGAGTGCCTCATCGAGCACGCGGCACAGCACATTGCCCAACGGACGACCAATCGGCGAGCGTTCGCCATCGGCCGTTGTGCAGTGCCAATGAGTGACGTTGATCGCGGTTTCGGTCGGGCCGTAGCGGTTGTGCAGTTGCACGGCCGGCAGGTGTTCCAGCACGCGGTTGCGCAGTTCGGCGGGCAAGGCTTCGCCGCCGGAGAATACGCGGCGCAGGCTGGTGCATTCGGTGGTCAGTGGTTCGTCGATGAACAGCGCCAGCAACGGCGGCACAAAGTGCAGCGTGGTCACGCCGAATTGCTGAACCCGTTGCGCGATGCGGTGCGGATCGCGGTGTTCGCCGGGGCCGACAATCAGCAAACGCGCACCTGTAATCAGCGGCCAGAAGCACTCCCACACCGACACGTCGAAACTGATCGGCGCCTTTTGCATCAGCACGTCGGTGTCGTTCAAACGATAGGTGTTCTGCATCCATTGCAGGCGCTCGGCGAGGGCTGCGTGGGTGTTGCCGACACCCTTCGGCTGGCCGGTGGAACCAGAGGTGTAAATCACGTACGCCAGGTTGTCGCCGTGCAAATGCAGGCCCGGTGTGTGGCTCGGCCAGCTCTCCAGATGCAAGGCGTCCATGGCGATCACGCTGACGCCATCGGTGGCCGGCAAGCCGTCGAGCAATTGGGTTTGGGTCAGCAGCAGTTCGACGCCGCTGTCGCTGAGCATGTAGGCCAGGCGTTCGGCCGGGTAATCCGGGTCCAGCGGCACGTAGGCGCCACCGGCCTTGATGATCGCCAGCAGGCCGATCAGTAACTGCGGCGAACGCTCGGCGGCGATGGCCACGCAGACGTCCGGGCCGACGCCTTTGTCCCGCAGGTAATGGGCCAGGCGGTTGGCTTGGGTGTGCAGTTCAGCAAAATCCATGGCGCCACCGTCCCACATCAGCGCAGTGCGCTCAGGGGTCAGGCGAGCCTGTTCGTTTAGCAGTTCCGGCAGCCAAACGCTGGCCGACGTACACGGTGCGGCGCTCCACGATGTTTGCTGATCGTGCTCACTCGGGGTCAGCAGTGGAAGGTCGCCGATCGCAGTTTTCGGTTGCTCGCAAACGGCTCGCAGCAGGTTGCTGAAATGCTCGGCCAGACGCTCGATGGTCGCCACGTCGAACAGTTCGCTGGCGTAGTCGAAGGACAGACTGAGGCGACCCTTTTGGTCTTCCTCGCTGTGCAATTGCAGGTCGAACTTGGCTTCGCGGCTGTGCCATGGCAGCTCTTCGGCCAGCAACCCAGGCAGGCGACGCAGTGCGCTCAAATCCCGTTGCTGGTGGTTGAACATGACCTGGAACAAACCTTGTTCGCGGGCTTGCGGGAAGGCTTCGAGCAATTGTTCGAACGGCAGATCCTGATGCGCTTGTGCGTCCAACGCTGCCCGACGGGTTTGTACCAGCAGCTCAGCGAATGGCAGCTGCGAATCCAACTCGGCGCGCAGCACCTGGGTGTTGATGAAGAAGCCGATCAGCCCTTGGGTTTCCAGACGTGGACGGTTGGCGTTAGGTACGCCGATGCGGATGTCGCGTTGGCCGCTGTAGCGGTGCAGCAGGCTCTGGAACGCGGCGAGCAACAGCATGAACGAAGTGGATTCATGGGCCTGGGCGGTCTGGCGAATGGCATCGCTCAGGGTCGCGCCCAGCTTCACAGAATGGCGGGCAGCCGT
This sequence comes from Pseudomonas sp. PMCC200344, assembly GCF_030053095.1. Taxonomy (NCBI): domain Bacteria; kingdom Pseudomonadati; phylum Pseudomonadota; class Gammaproteobacteria; order Pseudomonadales; family Pseudomonadaceae; genus Pseudomonas; species Pseudomonas sp. PMCC200344. The sequence goes on from NZ_CP125618.1 coordinate 4,573,639, forward strand.
GTGAATGGGGTGCGCCGAACGCGGATGGTCGGTCGCCAGGCTCAGGGTTGGATGCTCATCGCCCAATTGCGCTTTCCAGTAAGCCAGCTGACGCTCGCCCTCCCCTTGCGCCAGCCATTGACGCTGCCAGCTGCCGTAATCGGCGTATTGCGTGGGCAATGCCGCGAGCGTTGCTTGTTGCCCTTGGGACGCAGCGGCGTACAGACGCGAGAACTCGTCGATCAGCACGTTCAGCGACCAACCGTCGGCGATGATGTGGTGCATCGTCACCAACAGTTGATGGTCCTCTTCATCGAGGCGCACCAGAGTCACCCACAGCAGTGGGCCTTTCTCCAGATCGAATTGAGTACGGGCTTCGTCTTCTCGGATTTGTTGCGCACGGACTTCACGCTCGGCAACCGGCAGGTCACTGATATCGATGAGTTGCAGGTTAAATTCGCTCGCTGCATCGACCTGTTGCAGCGCCACACCATCACGTTCGAAGAACCGCGTACGCAGGGATTCGTGACGCTCGATCAGCTGTTGGAAACTGGCGCGCAAGGCGTCTTCATCCAGTTCGCCGCGCAGGCGCAAGGCGCCGGGAATGTTGTAGGCGCTGCTTTGCAGGGCGAGTTGCCAGGTGATCCACAGACGGTTTTGCGCCAGCGATTGCGGTATGGCTTCGGTGCGCGACAGCGGGATGATCGCGCCTTGGGCGAGTCCGCCGTCCTGCTGTTGCTGAGCCACCGCGACAGCAAACGCGCCAAGGGTCGGCGCTTCAAACAGCAGGCGCAGGTTCAGCTCCAGACCGAGTGCTTCGCGCAGACGCGCGACCACCTGAGTGGCGGCGATGGAGTTGCCGCCCAGCAGGAAGAAGTGATCGTCGGCGCTGACCTGTTTGACGCTCAGCTGCTCGCACCAGATTTGGCCGATCAGGGTTTGCAGTTCGGAACCTGATTCAGTCGCGGATTTACTTTCGATGTCTGCCGACGGGAACAGCGCATAGCTGTCGAGGCTGCCGTCCGCCAGACGATTGCGGCATGCCGAGCGTTGCAATTTGCCGCTGGAGGTCTTGGGCAACGCGCCCGGATTGAGCAGCACCACTACGTTTGGCGCTTCCTGATACGCCTCGGCCACAGCTTGGCGGATGGCTTTGATCAGGGCGTCGGGCGGGAGGATCTTTTGCACGCTGCGGCTGATTTCCGCCGCAATGCCGATGCCTTCCTGACCCTCGATGTTCACGGCAAAAGCGGCGACACGACCTTTGCGCACCACCTCCACTTCGCGTTCGATGGTTTGCTCAATGTCCTGTGGATAAAGGTTGTGACCACGGACGATCAACATGTCTTTCAGGCGACCGGTGATGAACAGTTCACCGCCGCGCATAAAACCCAGGTCGCCGGTACGCAGCCAGGTACGGCCAGCGTGCTGAACGAAGGTTTTGGCGCTGGCCTCGGGGTTGCGCCAATAGCCGTGGGCGATGCTCGGCCCGGCGGCCCAGACTTCGCCGACCGTGTTGTCAGTCAACTCGTTAAGAGCTGTTGGATCGACAATCAGCGCCGCGTGATCCGGCTGACTGATACCGCAACTCATGATCGCGCTGCCCTCGCCTGGCTCCGCACGGTTTTGTGCCAGGGCTTGATCGTCCACGCGCAGGTTGCCAATGCCCTGGCCGCGAGGGCTGCCGGCCACGAACAGTGTCGCTTCGGCCAACCCGTAGGACGCCATGAAACTGTCTTGGGTGAAACCGCAGGCCGCGAACTTCTCGGCGAAGCGTTCCAGCGTATCGAGGCGAATCGGTTCGGAACCGGAATACGCCACGCGCCAGCCACTCAGGTCGAGGCGCTCCAGGGCCGATTCACTGACCCGCTCACTGCACAACCGATAGGCAAAGTCCGGCCCGCCGCTGATGGTGCCGCCGTACTCGCTGATCGCTTCCAGCCAGCGCAACGGCCGGCCGAGGAAATACGCCGGCGACATCAACACGCACGGCACACCGCTGAAAATCGGCTGCAACAGACCGCCAATCAGGCCCATGTCGTGGTAAAGCGGCAGCCAACTGACGATCACGTCGTCAGGATTCAGATCGATGCCGAAGCCGTGGCGAATCAGCAGTTCGTTAGCCACCAGGTTGCCGTGGCTGACTTGCACCCCTTTCGGCAACGCGGTGGAGCCGGAGGTGTATTGCAGGAACGCGATGTGGTCGTCTGCAAGGTTCGGCGTCACCCAACGTTCAGCCAGGGCGCTGTCGAGCGTGTCAACACACAGCAACGGTGGCGCGCCCTCTATTTGCTGCAACGCATCGCGCAGACCGGCGCTGCTCAGCAGCAGACGCGGTTCGGCATCGCTGATGATCGACAGCAAACGCTCCTGATGATGACGACGCGCCGACTCCGGCGGATAGGCCGGCACCGCGATCACTCCGGCGTACAGGCAGCCGAAGAACGCCGCGACGTAATCCGGGCCGCTGGGAAACAGCAGCACCGCGCGATCGCCAAACGCAGCCTCGGCCTGCAACGCGCCAGCAATGGTCCGCGCCCGCTGATCCAGCTCGCGATAACTGAGCACCACAGCCTGATCCTGGGTTTCGGCGAGAAAACGCAAGGCCACCCGGTCCGGCGTCAGGGCCGCTCGGCGCTGAAGGGCTTGGACCAGTGTGCTGGGGAGTTCGAACGCGTCGGTCATGAGGTTTCCTGCCTGAATTCGGCTTGCAAGTGAAATCGGTTTTCTGACGTCACGCCCCTTCGAGGGCGTGCAGGACGCGGTCTTCGCCGACCGCGCAAGGCTTGGGAATGCTGTTTTGGCCGCAGCCGCTACCCGGAACCATTCACCAATGAGAACGGTTGACGTCTTGAAATAATTAGTCGGAAGGCCAGATCGCCAATGGGGCTGCGGTGCCGCAAGCGGGCGCCGCAAGCGGGCGCGTCAGCGTGTCGCAGTTCTCACTCTGCACCTTTGCCTAGCATTAGTTCTATTTCTCATTTGACAATCATTATCATTAAGAATAATTTGTCGCTCGATGTGTAGGACAGCTCAGCCCCGCTTGCCGTCCCACTAACCTATTTGCAGCAAGGTGATTTCCATGACGGAACAAATGTCCACAGGCAGGTGCGATTCACCGCTACTTCAGGCATTCGTCGACAATCGACTGATTCTGGTCAAGATCGCAGCCCGCATTACCGGCTGCCGGTCGCGTGCTGAAGACGTGGTCCAGGATGCGTTCTTCCGGCTGCAATCAGCGCCGCAGATCACGTCCTCATTCAAGGCTCAGCTCAGCTACCTGTTCCAGATCGTGCGCAACCTGGCGATCGATCACTACCGCAAACAGGCGCTGGAGCAGAAGTATTCGGGCCCTGAAGAGGAAGGCCTGAATGTGGTGATTCAAGGTGCTTCGCCGGAAACCTCGCACATCAACTTCTCGACGCTGGAAAACATTGCCGACGCGCTGACCGAGCTGCCTAGCCGCACCCGCTACGCTTTCGAGATGTATCGCCTGCACGGCGTGCCGCAAAAGGACATCGCCAAGGAGCTTGGCGTCTCGCCGACCCTGGTGAACTTCATGATTCGCGATGCGCTGGTGCACTGCCGCAAGGTGTCGGGCAGTCGTGTGGATACCTTTGCCCGTCGCTAAGATCTGAAATCTGCGTCGCCCCCTTCGCGAGCAGGCTCGCTCCCACATTGGTCCTGTGAACACAGATCAAATGTGGGAGCGAGCCTGCTCGCGAAGGCTGACTCAAGACCGAAACAGACCTTGAGCCGTATGCATCAAGCCAACGCACACCGATCAAAAAACCGCTCACGCCCCAGCACCATCAGCGCCGCGCGCTTGTGCGGGAAGTCGAACGCTTTTTCGCAGTGGAAACCCTGGCTCTGCATATGCCCGATCATCTTCGCGTTGTCGGCGCGAGGTTCGGCAACCACTCGCTGAGTGCGTGGATCGTCGAGAAACAGGTAATGCGTCAACGCCGATAACCAGCTCGCCACCTTGTGCGGGCCACGGTGATTTTCCTCACCCACCAACATGTGAATACCGCGGTCGTAATCGCCGGCGTCATAGAACGGCGCGATGCGATCTTCCTTGGCCCAATAGGCTTCAAAGTAGGCGAACGGCTGATCATCGAAACAACCGATCAGCGTCAGGGTATGGGGATCGGCTTCAAGCTTGCTCAGGTACTCGTGATGCTGCTCGAGGCTGCCCTCCTCCTGCCAGAAACTCGCCACGCGCGGGCTGTTCTGCCAACGATTGAAACGCGCCAGGTCCAGGTCGATGTCCACCGTGCGCAGGGAAATCCAGGCACCGAGGCGCGCATCAAAACGCCGATAGACTTCACCACGCGGTTTCACCGGGCGCAGCGGATGACGCTTGCCGCCACTGATGACCATTTGCTGCGGATAACTCGATGTCAGTGACGCACCCAGCCAAGGCTGAGGCAACTGCCAGAACAGCGTGCGTTCGCAACGATACTGGCCGCCGATTTCGTCAGGGATCAGCAACCCGCTGAGCAATGCTTCGGTGGGGGCTTCATCGAGATGCCAGGTCAGGCGCTGGCAGGCCGGGTCACGGGCAAACAACCAATAACAGGCTGCACGGATGGACTGATCATCGGCGTGATCGAAGCGCTCCTCTACCTGCACCAGCAATTCCGGCTCGCGCTTCAGGCGCAGCGTGATCAGTGGCTGCGTTTCCAGGCTGAGACTCAGACGGCTTTCGGTTTCATCAGCTACAAGACGGCTGCGCGTCGGCAAGGCCAGGGCAGTCAGGACATTCAGATTGGGCATGGGTCGGGCTCACGATAATCGTCGACAGTTCAACGATGGGACGTGAGCCGAGGCGGGAAATTTAAGAGAAGTCAGTCGATACGCGACCTGCGGTGCAATCTCAGTTGCGCGCAACCGGCACGATCGCAATCTTGTACGGTTCGAAAATCTTCAGCATCTGCCCGTTGTCCCGCAACCCTTGTAGCAACTTGGCGAATGCCTCGCCGCTGATAGGGGCGGTCGGCCGGAGAATGGCGTAATGGTGATAGACCTGATCGATGCGTTCGGAGACCAGCAATTGACTGGCGACTTTCTCGTTGCGCAAAAAGTAGTCGCTCAGGTAAGAGCGCGTGACCAGCGCGATGTCGGCGCGGTCACGCAGCACCATCAGCAAGTTGCTGTCATGGGAATAGGTCAACGTGGCGTTGTATTCCTTGGCGAGGTATGCGGGCTCGGCGTTGAAGTTGGCGAATTCGTAGTGGTAGCCACTGTACAGCGCCAGACGCTTGCCGGTGAGGTCGGTAAAGTAGCTTTGCTGCCGCCCTGCCTGGCGTTGTGCGACAAAAATCTCGGCGTCTTCCAGCCCCATGTCGACAGTGGTGTGCGGGATGTCCTTCCAGCCCCAGTCGGGGTTTTCGAAGATCGCCATATCCACCCGATTTTGCTTGAAGTCACCGAAGCGCCGGGGAATGGAAGTGGGCACCAACTCAAACTGATAGTCGCTTTGCAAGGCGTTGAGTGCCTCGGCCAGTTGCGGCAGCAAGCCCGTGTCGGCACCGGATTCCGGACGCACGGTATAAGGCGGAAAGTGTGCGGCACCGATCCGCACCAATTGCGCAGCCTGGGACGGCAATACCCATAATGCCGCGAGCGATGCCAGCAAAAGCCGCGAGGCCATCCTGATTGGCGAAGACATCAAAACTACCCACTCCCCAAAAAAATACGCATCAATGCATTCAAGCTAGGCGGTTTCGGCCACTTAGCCAGTTTCCTTCTGATTCAAAACAAAACTACTGCTTTTCTTCCAGCACGAGAATCAATGCCTCATCGGCCAATTGATCGAGGCTCATGCTGCCGCCGGCGCGAAACCAGGTGGTGGTCCAGGACAACGCACCGGTCAGGAAACGACGTGTAATGAACACATCCCCGCGAATAAAACCGGCCTCCTTGGCCTCGCCCAGCACCTGAAGCCAGAGCTCTTCATAAATATCGCGCAGCGCCAGCACCTGCGCCTGCCCGTCTGCGGACAGCGAGCGCCATTCATACACCAACACCGCCATGGCCTCGCCGCTGCCGCCCATGATCGACTGCAACTCACAACGAATCAGTGCCAGTACCCGCTCGCGCACACTGCCGGCTTCTGCCAGGGCTGCACGCATCAACGCGGTGTTGTAGCGAATGGTTTCTTCCATCACCGCCCGCAGGATCTCGTCCTTGCTTTTGAAGTGATGAAAAATGCTGCCTGACTGAATCCCCACGGCGCCGGCCAGATCGCGCACGGTGGTGCGTTCGTAACCTTTGTTGCGGAACAGGTGAGCCGCCACTTGCAGCAGTTTGCCGCGGGCGCTGTCCGGGTCGGTCAATTGGCCGCTGTCGACCAATTCGCGCATCACCCTCAGGGCTTTTTGCTCGTCCACCCGTTCTCTCCTACAGTCGATCAATCAAATACGCCGCTCGCCGCTAAAACTGCGGGGTTGCGCGGGCAATTTAAGCTGGCCGGAGCGACCAAGCAAGCGCTCGGGCAGAAGATATTTATGCCGTTTACAAACCAAGCGCTTGCTTGGTAGTCTCGATGCACTTCTATCGGAGGTGGCTATGGAGTTGACTGTGCCAAAAACAATCCGCATCGGTTGCGCCAGTGCCTTCTGGGGCGACACCTCGACCGCCGCCGCGCAACTGGTGGAAGGTGGGCGTCTGGACTATCTGGTCTTCGATTATCTGGCCGAGATTACGATGTCGATCATGGCCGGCGCGCGGATGAAAGATCCCCAGGCCGGTTACGCCAGCGACTTCATCGAAGTCCTCAGCCCGCTGTTGGTTCAACTCGCCGAACAGAATATCCGCGTCATCAGCAACGCCGGCGGGGTCAACCCGCAAGCTTGCGCCGCCGCCCTGCAAGCGGCCTGCGACAAGGCCGGGGTAACACTGAAAATCGCCGTGCTGCTGGGCGATGACCTGCAGCCGCAACTCAAACAGCTGAGCGGTATCCATGAAATGTTCAGCGGCGCGCCCTTGCCGCCGATGTGTGTCTCGACCAACGCCTACCTCGGCGCACCGGGCATCGTCGAAGCCCTGCGTCTGGGCGCCGACATCGTCATCACCGGACGCGTGGTCGACAGCGCCGTGGTCAGTGCCGCGCTGGTGCATGAGTTCGGCTGGTCGTGGCACGACTACGACAAACTCGCCCAGGCCGCATTGGCCGGGCACATCATCGAATGCGGCGCCCAATGCACCGGCGGCAACTTCACCGATTGGCGCGAGGTGCCCGACTACGAACACATCGGCTTCCCCATCGTCGAAGTCAGCGCCGACAGCCAGTTCATTGTCAGTAAACCCGAAGGCTCCGGCGGGCTGGTCACATCGCTGACGGTCGGCGAGCAGATGCTGTATGAAATCGGTAACCCGCAGGCGTATCTGCTGCCGGACGTGGTCTGCGACTTCACTGAAGTCAAACTCGTGCAACAAGGCAAAAACGCGGTTCGGGTGCACGGCGCAAAAGGCTTGCCGCCGACCGATCAGTACAAGGTCAGCGCGACGTACCCGGACGGTTTCCGCTGCACCGCCAGTTGCCTGATCGCCGGGATCGATGCGGTCGACAAGGCGCGTCGAGTCAGCGAAGCCATCATCAACAAGACCTCGGAAATCTTCAGTCAGCACGGTTGGCCACCCTACAGCGAAGTGAACATCGAACTGCTCGGCAGCGAGGCCACTTACGGCCCCCACGGTCAGCGTCAGGACAGCCGCGAAGTGGTGATCAAACTCGCGGTGCGCCATCCCGGTAAACAGGCATTGATTGTGTTCTCCCGGGAAATCGCCCAGGCCGCCACCGGCATGGCGCCGGGACTGACCGGGATTGTCGGTGGACGGCCGACGGTGTATCCGCTGATCCGGCTGTTCTCGTTCCTTATCGACAAAACCGCCTGCACGCTGGAAATTGATCTCAAGGGCCAGCGCCACCCCTGCGCCCTGCCCGCCGTTGATGTGCTCGACACCGCCGACTTGCCTGTGGCATGCGCCCCACCGAAACCCTCAGGCCGGGCCGATGCCAGCGTGACCCTGGTCAAACTTGCGGTGGCGCGCTCCGGTGACAAGGGCAATCACAGCAACATCGGCGTCATGGCTCGCGAGCCGGAGTACCTGCCGTGGATTGCCGAAGCCTTGACGCCGGAAGTGATCGTCGACTGGATGAGTCACGTCCTCGACCCGATCCACGGACGTGTCGAACGCTGGTACCTGCCGGGCACCCACAGCCTTAATTTTCTGCTGGAGAACGCCCTGGGAGGCGGTGGCGTGGCCAGCCTGCGGATCGATCCGCAAGGCAAAGCCTTCGCCCAGCAACTGCTGGAAATCCAGATACCGGTGCCTCAGCGCATCGCCGACCAGGTCAACTAGAGGACTGTCGCCATGGCTTACGATTCGATTTTCAAAGCCGATTTGTTTGCAGGCCAAAACATCATCGTCACCGGTGGCGGCAGCGGCATCGGCCGTTGCACCGCTCACGAACTGGCGGCCCTCGGCGCCCATGTCCTGCTGCTCGGGCGCACGGCAGACAAGCTGAAAAACGTCGCCGCCGAGATTGCCGAGGATGGCGGCAAGGCGGATTGGATGGTCTGCGATATTCGTGAGGAAGAAGCGGTCAAGCATGTGGTCAGCGAGTTGATCCGCAAGCACGGACCGATTCACGGTCTGGTCAACAACGCCGGCGGGCAGTACCCGTCGCCGCTGGCGTCGATCAATCAAAAAGGCTTCGACACGGTGTTGCGCACCAATCTGATGGGCGGCTTCCTGATGGCCCGTGAAGTGTTCAACCAGTCCATGAGCACGCACGGCGGCGCCATCGTCAACATGCTCGCCGACATGTGGGGCGGCATGCCCGGCATGGGCCACTCGGGCGCGGCGCGTTCAGGCATGGACAACCTCACCAAGACCGCCGCGTTCGAATGGGGTTATGCCGGGGTGCGGGTCAACGCCGTGGCGCCGGGCTGGATCGCGTCCAGTGGCATGGACACCTACGAAGGCGCGTTCAAAGCGGTGATCCCGACGTTGCGCGAGCACGTACCGCTGAAACGCATTGGCACCGAATCGGAAGTCAGCGCGGCGATCGTTTTCCTGCTCAGCCCGGCCGCGGCATTTGTCAGTGGCAGCACCTTGCGCATCGACGGCGCTGCCAGCCTGGGCGGGCGCGCCTGGCCGATACACAAGGCGCAGATCAGTACGTCGTATAACGGTTTTCACCGCGCGTACTTACCAGACGTGCTCAGTCCAGACGTCCTCAAGGATAAGGAATAAGCCATGCCGGTGATTCAGTCGCAAGTGGACCCGTTCAGCGAACAGTTCGCCCGCAATCGCGCAGCGATGCTGGTCGGCATCGAGCACGTCCGCCAGCTCGAACAGAACTTGCTGAACAAGGCGGCCGAAGCCAAACCCAGGTTCGACAAGCGCGGCCAATTGTTGCCCCGCGAACGCCTCAATCTGCTGCTGGACCCTGGCGCCCCGTTCCTCGAACTGGCCAGCCTGGCCGGCTACAAATTGCATGACGACAAGGATGGCAGCTCCGCAGGCGGCGGATTGATCGCCGGGATCGGTTATGTGTCCGGCGTGCGGATGCTGGTGGTGGCAAACAACAGTGCGATCAAGGGCGGGACCATTTCCCCCAGCGGTTTGAAAAAATCCCTGCGCCTGCAACAGATCGCCATGGAGAACAAACTGCCGGTCATTACCCTGGCCGAAAGCGGTGGCGCCAACCTCAATTACGCGGCGGAGATTTTCGTCGAAGGCGCCCGCAGTTTTGCCAATCAGGCGCGGATGTCGGCCATGGGCCTGCCGCAAATCACCGTGGTCCATGGCTCGGCCACGGCGGGCGGCGCCTATCAGCCAGGGTTGTCGGATTACGTGGTGGTGGTGCGTGGCAAGGCCAAATTGTTTCTGGCCGGCCCGCCGCTGCTCAAGGCTGCCACCGGCGAAGTCGCCACCGATGAAGCACTGGGCGGCGCCGAGATGCATGCGCAAATCGCCGGCACTGCTGAATACCTGGCCGAGAACGATGCCGATGGCGTGCGGCAGGTGCGCGAGATTGTCAGCCTGTTACCGTGGAATGATCAGCTGCCATGGGTACCCGAACGTCGGTGGGAAGAGCCGCTCTACCCCATCGACGAGTTGCTCGGGCTGATTCCTGACGACGCGAAAAAACCTTACGACGTGCACGAAATCATCGCGCGGATTGCCGACGGCTCGAACTTTCTCGAATTCAAGGGCGAGTTCGATCAGCAAACCGTCTGCGGCCATTTGCAGATTCAAGGCCGTGCCTGCGGGTTCATTGGCAACAATGGGCCGATCACGCCGAAGGGTGCGAGCAAGGCTGCGCAGTTCATTCAGCTCTGTGACCAGAGCCAGACGCCGCTGCTGTTTTTTCACAACACCACCGGGTTCATGGTCGGCACCGAGTCGGAGCAGCAAGGCGTGATCAAACACGGCGCGAAAATGATTCAAGCAGTGGCCAACGCCCGGGTGCCTAAACTGACCATTGTCGTCGGTGGCTCCTACGGCGCCGGCAACTACGCGATGTGCGGCCGCGGCCTCGACCCGCGCTTCATTTTCGCCTGGCCCAACAGCCGCACGGCGGTAATGGGCGGCGCCCAGGCCGGCAAAGTGCTGCGGATCGTCACCGAGGCCAAACAGGCCAAGGACGGTCTGGTGCCCGACCCGAAAATGCTCGACATGCTGGAACAGGTCACCGCGCAGAAACTCGACAGCCAGTCCACCGCGCTCTATGGCAGCGCCAGTTTGTGGGACGACGGGTTGATTGATCCGCGGGATACCCGGACCTTGCTCGGGTACTTGCTGGATATCTGTCATGAGGCTGAAGTGCGGCCGCTGCAAACCAACAGTTTTGGCGTAGCCCGTTTCTAAGGGCGCTAAGGAGAACAATAAAAATGATCTTCACCCAGGAACACGAAGCACTGCGCCGCACCGTCCGCCAATTCGTCGATCACGAGATCAATCCTCACGTCGAGGCATGGGAAAAGGCTGGACGCTTTCCGATCCACGAGATCTTCCGCAAGGCCGGCGCCCTCGGCTTGCTGGGGATTTCCAAACCGGAAAAGTTTGGCGGGATGGGGCTCGATTACAGCTATTCGATCGTCGCGGCTGAAGAGTTCGGCACCATCCACTGCGGCGGGATTCCGATGTCCATCGGTGTGCAGACCGACATGTGCACCCCGGCGTTGGCGCGTTTCGGCTCCGATGAACTGCGTGAAGAATTCCTGCGACCGGCGATCACTGGCGAGCAGGTCGGCTGCATCGGTGTTTCCGAAGTCGGTGCCGGTTCCGACGTGGCCGGCTTGAAAACCACCGCCCGCAAGGACGGCGACGACTACGTGATCAACGGCAGCAAGATGTGGATCACCAACTCGCCGAGCGCCGATTTCATCTGCCTGCTGGCCAACACCTCGGACGACAAACCGCACATCAACAAGTCGCTGATCATGGTGCCGATGAACACGCCAGGCATCAGCCTCAGCTCGCACCTGGACAAGCTCGGCATGCGCAGCTCGGAAACCGCTCAGGTGTTTTTCGACAACGTGCGCGTGCCGCAACGCAACCGCATCGGCCATGAAGGCGCGGGGTTCATGATGCAGATGCTGCAGTTCCAGGAGGAACGACTGTTCGGCGCGGCGAACATGATCAAGGGCCTGGAGTACTGCGTCGACAGCACCATCGAGTACTGCAAGGAGCGCAAAACCTTCGGCAGTGCGCTGATCGATAACCAGGTCATCCACTTCCGCCTGGCCGAACTGCAAACCGAAATCGAATGCCTGCGGGCACTGGTCTATCAGGCTACCGAGCAATACATCAAAGGCCAGGACGTCACGCGTCTGGCGTCGATGGCCAAACTCAAGGCCGGGCGTCTGGGCCGGGAAGTCAGCGACAGCTGCCTGCAATATTGGGGAGGCATGGGCTTCATGTGGGACAATCCGGTGGCCCGCGCTTACCGTGACGTGCGGCTGGTGTCGATCGGCGGCGGCGCCGACGAAATCATGCTGGGGATCATCTGCAAACTCATGGGCATCCTGCCGGGGAAAAAGAAATGAGCACCGTACCGGTTTGCCAGACCTTGCTGCTCGAACCGCATAACGGTGTCCTGCACATAACCCTCAACCGCCCCGAAAGCCGCAACGCCATGAGCTTGCAGATGGTCGCCGAACTGCGTGCGGTACTGGCGGCGGTGCGTGACGACCGAGCCATTCGCGCGCTGGTGATCGGGGGTGCGGGCGGGCATTTTTGCGCCGGAGGCGACATCAAGGACATGGCCAACGCACGCGCTCAAGGCCCGGGTGCCTATCGCGACTTGAATCGCGCGTTCGGTGCGCTGCTGCAAGAGGTGCAACACGCACCACAAGTGGTGATCACTGTGCTGCAAGGCGCGGTGCTCGGCGGTGGTTTTGGTCTGGCCTGCGTCAGCGACGTCGCCTTGGCCGATCACCAGGCGCAATTTGGTCTGCCGGAAACCAGCCTCGGTCTGCTACCAGCGCAAATCGCGCCGTTCGTGGTGCAGCGCATCGGCCTGACCCAGACTCGCCGACTGGCGCTGACCGCGGCACGTTTCGACGGCACGCAGGCACGGCGTATGGGGTTGGTGCATTTTGTCGAGCATGACGCGCAAGCGTTGGCCGAGCGTCTCGATGAAATTCTGGCCCATGTGTTGTGCTGCGCGCCGGAGGCGAATGCGACGACCAAAAGACTCTTGCTCGCGAGTGCCGGCCAGCCATCGAGTGCGTTGCTGGATGAAGCGGCCGACTGGTTCAGCGAGGCGGTGACCGGGGCTGAAGGTATTGAGGGGACCATGGCCTTCGTGCAGAAACGCAAACCGGGTTGGGCCTCTTAAAAGCTTCGCGGGCAAGCCTCGCTCCTACAGGTTTGATGGACGCTGAACCTGTAGGAGCGAGGCTTGCCCGCGAAGAGGCCGTCACATTCACCGCAAAAACCAAGGGAAGAAACAATGCCCGCCTTCAGCAAAATCCTGATCGCCAACCGCGGTGAAATCGCCTGCCGCATCCAGCGCACCGCCCAGGCCCTGGGCTATCGCACGGTCGCAGTGTTCAGTGATGCCGACGCCGATGCGCTGCATGTGCAGATGGCCGACGAAGCCTTGAACGTCGGCCCGGCCCCGGTGCAGCAGTCGTATCTGAATATCCCGGCAATCCTCGACGCCGCCCGGCGCACGGGCGCTGACGCAATCCATCCGGGCTACGGCTTCCTCTCGGAAAACGCCGGCTTCGCCCGCGCCTGCCAGGATGCCGGCATCACCTTCATCGGCCCCAGTCCCGAAGCCATCGAACTGATGGGCAGCAAACGCCTGTCGAAACTCGCCATGCTCGATGCCGGTGTGCCGTGCATCAAGGGTTATCAGGGCAAAGAACAGGACGACGCAACCCTGAGCCGCGAAGCCGCACGCATCGGCTATCCGCTGATGATCAAGGCCAGCGCCGGCGGTGGAGGGCGTGGCATGCGCCTGGTGAACGAGGCCAATGATTTGCTCGAACAACTGCGCACCGCCCGCTCCGAAGCGCTGCATGGGTTTGGCTGCGACGAACTGATTCTCGAGCAAGCGCTGATCGACCCGCGTCACGTCGAAGTTCAATTGTTTGGCGACCAGCATGGCAACCTGATCTACCTTGGCGAGCGCGACTGCTCGATCCAGCGTCGCCATCAAAAAGTCATCGAAGAAGCGCCCTGCCCGGTGATGACCGCCGAGTTGCGTCAGGCCATGGGCGAAGCGGCGCTCAAGGCGGGTCGCGCAGTGAATTACGTCGGCGCTGGCACCGTCGAGTTCCTGCTGGATGCGCGCGGGCAGTTTTACTTTCTGGAGATGAACACCCGACTCCAGGTGGAGCACCCGGTGACCGAATTGATCACTGGCCTCGATCTGGTGGCCTGGCAGTTGCACGTCGCCGAAGGACTGCCTTTGCCGTTGCGACAGGAGCAGGTTCAGCTCAGCGGCCATGCCATGGAAGTCCGTTTGTACGCCGAAGATCCGGCACACGGTTTTCTCCCACAAACCGGCCGCATCACCGCCTGGGAGCCTGCGTTGCAGCGCGGCGTGCGGATCGATCATGGCTTGATCGAAGGCCAGACAGTCGGCCCGTTTTATGACCCGATGCTGGGCAAGATCATCGCCCACGGCGCCACCCGCGAAGAAGCCCGGCGTAAGTTGCTGCGGGCGGTGCAGGACAGTGTGCTGCTTGGCGTGCAAAGCAATCAGCGCTTGCTCGCCAGTCTGCTGGAACATCCGCAGTTCATCAGTGGCGAGTTCAACACCGGGTTCATCCCGACGTATTTTTCCGACCATGCCTGCCTGCACACCCGAGTACCCGACGCCGAAGAACTGGCAATCGCCGCAGCGTTGTTCTATCAGGCCTCGGCGCAGGTTCATCCCGCGCCACTCGCCGGTTGGCGCAACAACGCCAGCGTGCCGTTGCACTATCGAATCGGCCTTGATGATCAGGATTGGTCAGTGGAATTGAACGCTGTGCCGGGGGAACCGTATCGGATTCAAGTCGCTGAGCAAAACGTTGAATTAACGATCATCCAGTGCGACGGACACTGGGCCAGCCTGGAAATCAACGGTATCCGGCGACGCCATGCCTACCGTCTTGAGGCGGGACAACTCTGGCTGTTCACCCGGCCTGGCAGTTTACAGCTAGTGGATCGGACCCAGGCCTTGGTCGGCAGCCAGGTCAGCGTCAGTACCGGCACCCTCAAGGCTCCGATGGACGGGGCGATCGTCGACGTGCTGGTCACTGAGGGCAGTCCGGTCAGCAAAGGCCAGTTGTTGGTCGTGCTGGAGGCCATGAAAATGGAGCATCCGCTCAAGTCGGGCATCGACGGCGTGCTCAAACGCTTGCAGGTCAGGGTCGGTGATCAGGTGAAAAATCGTCAGATTTTGTTGGAGGTCGAATAAGCCGCTAGGCGGATCCGCTGGCTTTGGCTACGCTCAAGCCCTATCAGGACGCGGATACCAGGAACCCTGCGATGCCTCACTGGCTGGTCATTGATCTCGAAGCCACCACCGATGAAGGTGGTTGGCCAGTAACTGAAATGGAAATTATCGAAATCGGCGCCACCCTGGTGGACCGAAAAGGTCGAGAACTGGATAGCTATCAGTGCTTCGTGCGCCCGACGCGTCGACCTTTGCTGACGCCGTTTTGCCGGGAACTGACCCACATCACCCAGGCCAACATCGATACTGCGCAGCCTCTGAGCGAGGTCTGGGCATCGTTCGAATGCTGGCTCGGCCAGCATCACTCGCGCCTCGAAGGCTGGGCCAGTTGGGGCGATTACGATCGTAAACAGCTGCTTCAGGAATGGCAGAAACTGCAACTCGACAGCGCCCTGAGCCGAGTGCCGCACATGAACCTCAAGCAGCGCTTTGCCAAGGCTCGTCGGCTGGAACGCCCGCTGGGGCTCAATGGCGCTCTGCAACTTGCGGGCATGCAGTTTACCGGGCAGCAACACCGGGCGCTGGAAGACGCGCGCAATACAGCGCGTCTGTTACCACTGGTTCTCCCCGTCTAGAGAGGTGACGGCGCCAAGGGCCTTGTGCATACTGGCGAGCCCTTTTTAGCCCTTTTCGAGGAATCGCCCATGTTTAAAGTCAACGAGTACTTCGACGGCACCGTCAAGTCGATCGCCTTTGGCACCGCTGAAGGTCCTGCGACCATCGGCGTCATGGCACCGGGCGAATACGAATTCGGCACCAGCCAGCGTGAAATCATGCACGTGGTGTCCGGCGCCCTGACCGTCAAACTGCCGGACAGCGGCGACTGGGAAACCTTCGCCGCCGGCAGCCAGTTCAACGTGCCCGCCAACAGCAAGTTCCAGCTGAAAGTGGCCGTCGACACCGCTTACCTGTGCGAATACCGCGGCTAAAACCCTGGGTTTTCACAGCGACAAAAAATTGCCCGCGTCCTTGGACACGGGCACTTTTTGTTCAAGGGCAGTCATTCAGATTGCCTTATTCCAGAACCGTCACCGGCATACCGACTTCAAGCTGGCCATTGCTGTCGTTGACCAGGTTCTGTCCGAACATCGCACCATCGGCCTCGGTACGGTATTTCTGCAACGTAGCCAGAGGTTCGCGATCTTCGCTGCGCTCACCGGTTTGCGGTTCGATAGTGGTCAGAATGCAGCGTGAGCACGACTTGACCACGCGGAACTCGACATCGCCGATGCGGATACGCTTCCAGCCATCTTCGGCATACGCTTCGCTTCCCTCGATCACCAGATTCGGCCGAAAGCGCAGCATTTCCAGCGGGCGGCCGACTTTTTGCGACAAGTCCTCCAGTGAGGCCTGTCCGATCAGCAACAGCGGAAAGCCATCGGCGAAGGCCACCTGATCGTCGTCCTTGCCGTAGCCGGCCTGGGTGGTGCGTGCACGATCAAGAGGGACTTGCACCAGGCGAGTCGGTTTGCCCATGAATTCACTGACCCAGGCACCCGCCTCGTCGCCGGCATCCGGCACACGCAGTGTGTCGCGCCAGATGGTCACGCCACGCAGTTCCGCGTCGCTGGCGGGCAAGGCGATATCGATTGGTGAGCGGCCCGGCGCACTGAGGGTCAAGGCACCGTCGGCATTCCACAACGCCGACAGCTGACTCATCTGCGCCACTGCACGTTGAGTCAGAAAGCGCCCGCTGGCCTCGTCCACCAGCATCCAGCGTCGATCACCGTCCAGGCCCAGCTTGTCGAGGCTGACCTGCTGCAGGATCTCGCCCTTGCCGGATTTCAACGGATAACGATAAAGCGCGCTCAGACGCAACATGGCCAGCTCCCTGGTGGGCAAAAAACGCCACCCTATACGAGCTTGATCGCCGAATCAAAGGCTGACTTCAGGCCAGCCTCTGCGTGGGGTGTCAGGCAGGCACTTCATCGAGCATCAGGCGCTGGCGCACCACATCGACGAGTTTGTCCGGCTGGAATTTGGAGAGGAAGTTGTCGCAGCCGACCTTCTTCACCATCGAGTCGTTGAAGCTGCCGGACAACGAGGTATGCAGAACCACATAAAGGCCACGCAGACGCGGGTCGTTACGGATTTCGGTGGTCAGGCGATAGCCGTCCATTTCCGGCATTTCCGCGTCGGTGAAGATCATCAGCAGTTTGTCGGTCATGTTCACACCGGTATCGGCCCAGGCCTTGAGCATATTCAGTGCCTTCAAGCCATCGCTGGCGATGTGCATCTTCACGCCCAGCTGACCCAGGGTGTCACGCAATTGCGACAGCGCCACATTCGAGTCGTCCACCAGCAGCACTTCACGGCCACGGGCACGTTCCAGAACCGGATCGTCGAGTTTGTCGCGCGAGACCTTGGCGTTGTACGGGACGATTTCCGCGAGGACTTTTTCGACGTCGATAATTTCCACCAACTGGTCGTCGACCTTGCTGATGGCCGTCAGGTAATGCTGACGACCGGCGCTGGCCGGTGGCGGCAGAATGGCTTCCCAGTTCATGTTGACAATACGGTCCACACCACCGACCAGGAACGCCTGCACCGAACGGTTGTACTCGGTAACGATGATCGTACTGGTCGGGCTTGGCACCAGCGGACGCATACCGATGGCCTGGGACAGGTCGATCACCGGCAGGGTCTGGCCACGCAAATTAACCACACCGCAGACAAACGGATGACGCTGGGGCATCAGGGTCAGCTTCGGCAGTTGCAGCACTTCCTGCACTTTGAAGACGTTGATCGCGAACAATTGCCGTCCGGCCAGCCGGAACATGAGAATTTCCAGGCGATTCTCACCCACCAGTTGCGTGCGTTGGTCTACCGTGTCGAGAATGCCGGCCATCAATGACTCCTGGGCTTGTTCTGATGAATTCACTAAAGGGGGTTATCGGCTGTTTTCGCCGGACCTTGACCCCCTGTAAAATGCCATGACCAAACATTGATGTCACATTAACATCATGCTTTACTGGCCAGGTGATTTCATCTGCATCATTGCCTGCCGCGAGACCTCGTTTCGTTCGGTTGGCTCCCCCGTGTAAGGGATTCCCCTAGTAGCAATCAGGCCCAACCTGATATTCGCAATATCCAATAGCCATTAATGTGACGCCATTCTCATTGCATGAACGGAGTCAGGCTTTTGTGTGCGATCGCAGGTAAGTGGCCATCCACCCTATCGAGTTCCCCAGCCTGCAGCCAGACAGGCCGGCGCGCGATCTCACGACAGCATGGCAATGCGGGGACTCTGATCGTCCCCGTCGACACACACGACATTCCCGCATTTGACATGACGTTTTGGAGATAAGCATGCCGAACGATCGTAAAGAGTGGGCTCAACGGCTCCCGGAGTTTCTCGTCGAAGCAGAGACACTCCTGGTTAAAACCGAGGAATGCCTGAGTCATTTGCAACTGATCAGCAATGACAAGGATGCCATCGACTGCATGCTGAGCACCCTGCTCAAACTGGCCAACAAGGCTGATGCCCTCGCTCTGGCAGCCGTTTCGGAGTTTTCGTTGCACATTCATGGTTTGCTGAGCCATGCTCAGAATCACATGGATTTACACGACCACGCCCTGAGCGCGCTGAAAGACTGCCTGACGTTGATCGCCTGGCAACTCGAGCTTATCGATCAGAAGACCGGCCAACTCAGCCTTGATGACAGCGAACAGACATCCCTGATCGAAGCCTTCGCCTTTCAGGTCGGACAAAGTCAGTTTCAGCCCCCCGCTAATTCCAAACCGCTCACACTCGTTTCCTTTGCAGGTCGGCAAGCCTGAATTATCGGGCCCCTATGCCGTGCTGGGAATTTTTATTGCCATGACTGCCCTTCTAACTTTAGCGGGTTCATGTCGCATTTGAATATTCCATACCTGCTTACGACAACTCAAAACAAATAAACCACTCTTGCCACCCAACTTTTTCCATTATGGAACTGCTGTCCATAAACACTTATTTGCTGACTCGGCAGACCTATATACCAATTGCGACCAACGGTATCTTAAGTGGTATTATGCCGCCCATTAGTTGACGTCAATTAATGGCAGAGTGACTCCAGACAGAGACCCGTCATCCACGATGCCCGGTCTTCCCGCAGCGAACATCCATTGGCTCCATCCGCTATGTACGCCAGCCTCAAGTCGATCACCCTAAAGCCACCCTCCCGAAAAAACGCGCGTCTGGTCACGCTTGTGTTGTGTACCTGTTCGGCGCTTGGCTGCCTGCTGATTTATAGCCTGTCCACTCCCCTGCCGCTGAGTCTTCTGGTACTCAATACTGCGGCATTGACCTGCGTCTGGGTGCAGTATTGTCTTTCGCGCACGTCGATAAAATTTCAACCACAGGAGTTGGCTGACCGGCTGCTGGAGGTTCAGGAAAACGAACGTCGCCGGCTCAGTCGGGAACTGCATGACGACATAGGCCAATTGCTGACCGCGGCAAAACTTCAAAGCGACTGGCTCAAACGCCGAATGCCCGAAGAACTTCAGGGCCAGTGTGCGGTGCTCTGCGACACGCTGGAAGAAACCCTGGCCAAAGTGCGAGACGTATCGGCCATTCTCAATCCGAGGCAACTGACCAGTCTCGGGCTGGAAGCCAGTCTGCGGGCCCATTTACTCAAGACGCTGGCCAACACGCCAGTGCACTGGAGCCTGGAATGCCAGCAGCGTTTGGCCGGTATACCGGAGGAAATGACGCTGGCCGCCTTTCGAATCACCCAGGAAGCGGTGACCAATATGTTGCGCCATGCCGAAGCGAAAAATCTGTTGGTCCGCCTGCAACGTCTGCCTCAGGGCCTGACACTGTTGATCAGTGACGATGGCCAGGGATTCGCGCCAGCGACCGATCCAGGTCGTGAGGGGCAACGCGGAATGGCGGGGATGTCGGAACGGATCAATCAGTTGGGCGGCACACTGAGCGTGACCAGCGAGCCGGGCAAAGGCACTCAAATCGAAGCACTCTTCCCCTGGGCGCCTCGTGCGCTCGAACGGGCCAGTACGAATAAGGTTATGCGTTGACTTGTAACTTACTTCTGGTGGATGACCACTCGCTTATCAGGGCAGGCGTGCGCGCTCTGGTGCTGGATATTCCCGGCTACGCGGTAATCGGTGAGGCCAATGACGGCTCGCAGTTGCTCGAGATGGTCGAGCAGCTGTCCCCCGACATTATCCTGCTGGATATTTCCATGAAGGAAACCAGTGGCCTTGACGCATTGCAGCGACTCAAGCGAGTACGCCCGCAGAGCAAGGTGCTGATCCTGTCTATGCACACCGATCCAGCACTCATCATGCAAGCACTGGAATCCGGTGCACATGGCTACCTGCTCAAGGACACCACGGCTACCGAGCTCGAACATGCCCTGGATGCCTTGCGTAACAACGAACGCTACCTGAGCCCGGCCATCGCCCACACCGTCATCAACCAGGCGCTGACCCGAACTCAGAAAAACCAACCGGAACCTGCAGAATCGCACAACCTGACAGCGCGTCAGCTGGAAATCCTTCGGCTGATCGTTCGCGGAAAATCCACCCGGGAAATTGCCAATGGCCTGGGCCTCAGCATCAAGACCGTTGAAACCCACCGCTCGCAGATCATGAAGCGCTTGCAGATTTACGATGTGGCGGGTCTGGTGCTGTTCGCCGTGCGCGAGCAGATCATCAGCCTGGATGATTGATCAATTGCGATGACCCCAGCAGCGGCGAGTTTTCAGGTAAATGCACGCGCAGTGCCGCTGGACGTGTCGAGAAACGCATGTTGTCACCTTCCAGAGGTTCGCCATCGAGGTTGATGTAGAGGCCTTCCGAGACCTTGATTTCGACCCATGGCAACCGGACTCGCACAAACATATTGTCGATGCCGAAGCCATCGGCGAGCAGGGTTTTCAAGGTGCCGACGACTTCCTGCGGCGCAGGCAGAATACTGATATCCAGCAGACCGTCGTCAGCCAGCGCTTCTGGACACAACACATGTCCACCGCCTGCCTGCCGGCCATTGCCGATGCCCAATGCCAACAGCTCGCCACTCCACTGGAAATCAGGCCCCTGCAACTCGCCATAGGCTGCGTGCAATTCACTGAAGCGTGATAAACCGGTGAACAGGTAAGCCGCGCCCCCAAGGATTTTTTTCAAGTCCTCCGAGGTGTTTGCCGTGACCTGACTGCCAAAACCGCCCGTGGCCATATTCAGGAACACCTGCCCGCCGACCTCCCCCAGATCAATGGCGCACGGTGCAATGTCGAGAAGCTCCAGCGCCTGCGCGGGCTCCAGAGGCACGCCGGCGGCACGCGCAAAATCATTGGCGGTCCCCAACGGCAGCAGTACCAGACTGGCCTGCGTCGAATGCGCCGCCATGGCTTCGGCAATATCGCGCAAAGTACCGTCACCGCCACCGGCGATGATCTGCATGTAGCCTGCCGCCAGTGCTTCATCTACCAGCCGCTGTGCGTCACCCGCTTCCCAGGTCACTCGAACGGCCAGCTCCCACCCCTGTTTGCGCTTGTCCGCAACGGCAGAACGAACCGCCTCATTGAGCGCTTGCTTGCCATGCAGAATCAACAGCGCTTTGCGTTCGCTCATTAGTTGTCACTCCCATGATTGAATTCCGTATGGGAGATGTTGACCTCATCTCGCCACATAAAAGTCGCAAAAATTTGAATTATTTGAAGTCGAGCAGCATGGCGTCCTACAAGGCGGGACTTTTTCTTACAAGATGTGAGGAATCGGCTCAATTGACCGACCCATGCGATTGGTACACCTTGGCGCCTGCAGTTACCAAACATCAGCAGGAACTACACAGGGACGTGCCATGCAAAGCCAAGAGATCAGGTCACCGGTCATTCCGGTTGTACCGTTCGCAGAAAAACGCGCCAATCATCAAGCTGAATTCAAAAACAGCGCAAAGCCCATTGGAGAAGCTGCTATGGAATCTCGCGTCGTTGAATTGGAGACACACCTCAAATACATCCGACGAGACATGGATGAAGTCCGTAGTGACGTCAAATCCATAAAACACAGGCTTGCCTATTCGGCTATCGGAACAGCCGTCGTCATCGGGGTTCTGGCCTGGATCGCCAATAGCCGTTTCGACCAGGTCGTAACACTCCTGGCTCACTAAGGGTAAGCCATGAACGCAAAACCCGGTTCGATCAACCGGGTTTGCGCAGTAAGCCAGCGACAGGAGTCAGCTCAGGACTTCGCTCAGCGGGATGAAGCCCACGTAGTCACCTTCGATCAGCGTGCGATCCTCCATCACCTCAACCAGACCATCAGCCCAGGCAGCGCTACGCAGTACACCCGAGCTCTGATTCCTGTAGATAATTGCCCGGCCATTCTCCAGACGACCGCGCAAGTACTCGCGTCGATTGCCTGCTTTTGGCCATGCAAACCCTGCAGGCACCTGAAACTTCAGGGGCTCAACCTCTTTTACACCCTGTCGGCGCAGGAGATAGGGCCTTGCCAACAAAGCGAAGGTCACCAGCGTTGAAGCCGGATTGCCAGGCAAACCAATCACAGGTACGCCGCGAAAATGCCCAAATGTCAGCGGTTTGCCGGGTTTGATGGCGAGTTTCCACAACGTCAACTCGCCCTCTTCACGCAAGGCAATGCCCAGAAAGTCAGCCTCTCCCACCGAGACACCACCGGTGGAAAGGATCAGGTCGACATCTTTCAATTCACTAAGGCGAGTGCGGGTGGTCGCTAAATCATCCGGAAGAATTCCGGCATCGATCACCTCACAGCCCAGGCGCTGCAACCAACTGCACAGCAACACTCGATTGCTGTTGTAGATCTGTCCCGGCCCCAGAGGCTGACCTGGTTCAATCAGTTCATCCCCGGTGGACAGAACAGCAACACGAACCTTGCGAATCACGTCCAGCTCTGCACATCCCAGCGATGCGGCCAGCCCCTGTTCGATCGGCCCGAGGCGCGTGCCGGCTGGCAGAATCAATTCACCAACAGTAGCTTCCTGGCCTTGAGGACGAATGTTTTGTCCTGGGGCCATGGTTTCGGTGAAACGTACTCGCTCATCCGCCTGAACCTCGGTGTTTTCCTGCATCTCGACGCAATCTGCACCAGCGGGCACTGGCGCACCGGTGAAGATTCGTGCACAGGTGCCAGGCTTCAAGGGCTCTGGAGCCTGACCGGCAAAAATCTTCTGGCTGACCACCAGTGGCTCTCCAGTCCAGTCGGCCACGTGCAAGGCATAACCATCCATGGCACTGTTGGGCCAAGGTGGCAGATCAAGCGTCGAGATCAGATCATCGGCCAGCACCCGGCCATGAACCTGCCCCAATGACAAGCGTTCACGCTCACGAATCGGTGAGGCTTCGGCCATTGCCAGCAAGCGTGCCAGTGCCACTTCGACAGCCATCAGACTGCCAGTCTTGCCTGGCTTACCCGCGGGATTCACAGGGTGCCGCCTGTTTGAGATGAGCGACGAAGTTGCACGGGCGGTGCCGCGAATCCAGTTGCTCGGCAAGAATGCCATCCCAACCGGTGCGCACGGCGTTGGTCGAACCCGGTAAACAGCAGACCAGCGTGCTATTGGACAAGCCGGCCAGGGCACGGGACTGAACAGTAGAAGTGCCAATATCCGCCACCGATATCTGCCTGAACAGCTCACCAAAACCGTCGACCTGTTTATCCAGCAGGCAACTCACCGCTTCCGGAGTGCTGTCGCGTCCCGTGAAACCGGTACCGCCAGTGATCAGCACCACCTGCACGACATCGTCGGCAATCCAGTTGGCGACTTGCGCGCGAATTTTGTAGAGATCATCTTTGAGCAGAACCCGGGCCGCCAGGTTATGGCCGGCAGCGCTCAAACGGTCGACGAAGACCTGGCCTGAGGTATCGGTTTCCAGGGTACGGGTGTCGCTGACCGTCAGCACCGCGATGTTGAGCGGTGCGAAAGGTACATCAGCCTTGGCTTTCATAGGCTCATCCAGTTGTAGGAGAAACAGCCCGGTGTTATATCACAGCGCCTCATTTTTTCGCCGCCCCCATGGAGACCTGCCATGACCTCGAATACACATTTTCCGCCCTGCTCCATTCTGCTCCTGGCAGGTGGTCGTGGCCAACGCATGGGCGGTCAGGACAAAGGGCTGCTGGAATGGCACGGCGAGCCATTGATTGCCCACTTGCACCGCAAGACCCGTTCACTGAGCGATGACCTGATCATCTCCTGCAACAGAAACCTGGAAAAATACGCGCCCTACGCCGACCAGCTGGTTCATGACGATGAAGGCGACTTTCCTGGCCCCCTGGCCGGTATTCGCGCAGGCCTGAAAGCCGCCCGCCATACGCATCTGCTGGTGCTGCCTTGTGATGTACCGCGCATCGATGCCGCGCTGCTCGATAACATGCGCGAAGCAGCCAGCCAGCACCCAGACCTACCGTTGATACTGCGCCATGGTCAACACTGGGAACCCTTGTTGTGCATTATCCCCGTGGCACTCTTGGCAGATTTCGACAGTGCCTGGAACGAAGGCGAACGCAGCCCGGGTCGCCTCATGCGCAAACTGGGCGCTACTGCCCTGCAATGCCCCGACAATGACCCGCGCCTGGCCAACCTCAACACACCAGAACTATTAAGTGCACACAACACTGTGTCAGACTGACAGGAGAAGGAACTTGCGCGCGCTGCACACGTCTCAAGCTCAGTAACCAAAAGAATTCATATTCGGAGACACACTCATGACTCAACGGACCCTCGCCACTTTCATGCTCGCACTGGGCCTCGCTACCCTCGCCGGTTGCGCATCGCCTACAGTGATCACCTTGAATGACGGTCGAGAAATCCAGGCTGTCGACGCACCACAGTTCGATAAAGATTCGGGTTTCTACGAATTCGAACAACTGGATGGCAAGCAGACCCGCATCAACAAGGATCAGGTTCGTACCGTTAAAGAGCTGTAATTTTTGCGGTGACAACCGGATATGGAAAAGCCCGCTTTATGCGGGCTTTTTCGTGGCTGAAGATCAGCAGATTTGCTGAACTCGAGATCACCACTGCAGAGTAATGGTACTTTCGAATACTCTTTCCTGGCCGGTGACCGGATCCACAAACCGTAGCCCCTGAGCGAGCAGTTTCAAAGGGTTGGCGTAGTCATCCTCAACATCCTTGAGTACCTGCGGATAAAACGGATCGTTGCAGATACTGGCGCCCAAGGCGGTCATGTGCACCCGCAACTGATGTTTCTTGCCCGTCACTGGGTAAAGCGCATAACGCCAGAGGTCACAGTTCTTCTCCCTGACCTCGACTGCCGTCTCGGTATTGCTGACGCCCGGACCTTCCTGCATGCGGAAGAAAGGCTCACCATCAATGAGCCGGCTCTTATGGACCAATGGAAAAGAGAGTTCAGGCAACGCTCGGGCAATTGCTTCGTAGCGCTTTTCGATCTGCCGCGTAGGAAACAACGACTGATAGGCAGAACGGCTCTGAGGGTTGGCGGAAAACAGCACCAGCCCCGCTGTGTGCCGGTCAATGCGATGCAAAGGCACCAGATGCGGGTTATCGAGTCGACGGATCAGCCGTCGCAACAGGGTCTGCTCCACGTATTCACCCGCCGGAGTCACTGGCAGAAAATGCGGCTTATCCGCCACGACCAAATGCTCATCCGCGTACAGAATCGACTCAACCACCGGGATCGGCTTTTCGTCCGGCACCTCACGGAAATAATGAATCCGCAAGCCTTCCTTATAAGGCAGATCAAGGGCGATCGGCATGCCGTGACCGTCGAGGACACGACCGCGAGCGATTCTGTCCAGCCATTGTTCACGACCGATGGCGCTGAAGTGTTCGCACAGACAATCGAGTACGGTCTGCCACGGACCAGGCGGCAAGTAGAGCGTGCTGGCCTGGTTGTGTGCAGCAGAAAAAGATGAAGTGGACATACGAAAGCTCTAACCCTCAATACAGGGCAGCATTATCCAACAGCGGCCGGAACGAACCTAGAAGAGAATCCTCAAGCCGGTATCTGCGTGCGCGCTGCCGCTTCGGTGAACTCCTTGAGCCAGCGCAGCACATCGACTGCCTCCCAGCGACCAGGGTCATAAAGCGCATACAACAAACCCTGATAGCCCACGACATCTAGCTGCCGGTGATAGCCCGCACGCTGGAACAAGGCTTCGATTTCGGCGAAACAGGTATTGAAATGCAGTTTATTGAAGGGAGTTTTTCCTTCTGTCACCAGACCATCCAGACGCAATTCGAGGACAGCCTCGCGTACCACGTCGGCCGACATCCGGTTCACGCTGTTCTTCAATTGTTCGACATTGACCACGATTCATCCCTCTCACGCCCGGACCGCCTGCCCAAACCCGAGAACCAGAGGAGCAAGGCAGGCATCACGAATAACTGTATACGCATACAGTATCCGATCAGCACCGGTAAAGCCAAGGGGATCCATCGCAAAGTTCGACAGGCGGAACATCGCCACCGCAACAACCGCTTAACGCAGGAACGCTACTACCTGATCGGCACTGAACGGCCAGCCCAGCTCAGCACCAGTATCGACCCGCCGCAATACCGGAATACGCAGACTGTAAGCTTCGAACCATGTTTCGTCGTCCGCGATATCCACCAGTTCCACCAGCAGACCGCGCTCGACAAATTCCATCAGCATGGCTTCGGCGACTTCACAGAGATGACACCCAAGGGTGCCGAACAGCTGACATTCAGGAAGCATGAGCGCTCAACCGAAAAAATTAAGTCATCATTCTAGGCCTGCCCCGAAAAGCCGTCGAGCCATTGAATACTCTACCCTTGAGCCATAACGGCAACGGATCGCGGCAATACGCTGACGCACATCATTCGTCTTCAATACCCATTGCGCGATGCTCACGGATTATTTGCCTCTACGCTTGAATTGCCCGCGCCCATCACCGGAGTTTTTTTGTGTTCGCCAACCTGCTGATCATCCTCGCCTCCTCCCTGGTGATGATTGCACTGTTCCAGCGCCTGCGATTGCCACCGGTGCTGGGTTACTTGTGCGTGGGACTGATGATCGGGCCGACAGCATTCAACTGGGTGGATGAAAGCGAAGAGCTGCCGGACCTCGCCGAGTTGGGCGTGGTGTTTCTGCTGTTCTCCCTTGGACTGGAGTTTTCCCTGTCGAAAATGCTCGTGTTGCGCCGAGTGGTGTTTGGGCTTGGCAGTCTGCAGGTGCTGTGCTCCGGGATGCTGCTAGGTGGTTTGCTGATACTGCTCGGCATGCCGATCACGCCTGCGCTGTTACTCGGCGCCGGCCTGTCGCTGTCTTCCACGGCCATTGTCAGTAAAGAGCTGAGCAGTCTCGGCGAGATTTTCAGCAGCCACGGCCAGAATGCCATCGCCGTGTTGCTGTTCCAGGACGTCGTGGCGGTATTGCTGCTGACCCTGGTGCCGGTGTTCGCTGGCAGCAGCGACCAGGCCTGGTATTGGGCGCTGCCACTGACGCTGGGTAAAACCGTCGTATTGTTCGTCGGCCTGCTGCTGGCCAGTCGCTGGTTGCTGCCGCGGCTGTTCCATGAAGTGGCGGCTGCCCGTTCCCCGGAACTATTCGTGCTACTGGCGCTGGTCATTGTTCTGCTGACGGCGTGGCTGACGCACCTGCTCGGTCTCTCCCCTGCCCTGGGTGCGTTTCTCGCCGGCATGCTGCTGGGGGAAAGCCATTACCGGCACCAGATCGAGGCCGACATCCGCCCGTTCCGCGACATCCTGCTCGGGCTGTTCTTCGTCAGTATCGGCATGCTGATCGACTTGCAGTTGTTCGTCAGCCACGGCCTGCTGATTCTCGGCCTGACCCTGGGGTTGCTGCTGCTCAAGGGCAGCGTCGTTGCGCTGCTGGTCAAATGGCGTGGCAGCGATGGCGAAACCGCCTGGCGCAGCGGCCTGGCATTGGCCCAGGGCGGCGAGTTCTGCTTTGCGCTGATGGCACAGATGCAGCAGAACAAACTGATGCCCGCGGATTTTGGCGGCCTGTTGCTGGCGGCGACCTTTTGTTCGATGCTCGTCACGCCGTTGTTGCTGCGCGCCGCCCCCCACATCGCTACACGCCTGCATCGCAAACCCAACGAAGAAGCAAAACTTGAAGAAATCAGCGCGCTCAATGCCGGGTTACACAACCATGTCGTTATATGTGGCTACGGTCGTGTAGGTCAGTCAATCGGACGCGCACTACGCAACGCGCAGCAACCCTACATCGCACTGGATACTGATCCAGTGCGTGTGCACGAAGCCGCCGCTGGTGAAACCTGTGTGCATTATGGCGACTCACGTCGCGGTGAACTGCTGGTCGCGATAGGGCTGGAGCGCGCCAGGCTGTTGGTGATCGCCGTGGATCAGGCCGACATCGCGTTGCTGATCCTCAGGGAAGCGCGGCGACTCAACGCGGCCGTGCCGATTCTGGTGCGCACTCGCGACGACAGCCAGTTGGCCGAGTTGAAGGCAGCCGGCGCCAGCGAAGTCGTGCCTGAACTGCTGGAGTCGAGCCTGATGCTCGCCTCCCATGCGCTGATCATGCTGGGATTACCTGCGCATCAAGTGCAGGAGCGGGCTGACCAGATACGGCACGACCGCTATCGTCTGCTGCACGGTTTCTATCCAGGCGCTGACGACGAAGAGACCTAGTCGTGGCTCACAGCCCCAATCTTGTGCACCGACAAGTCAGCGCCGTAATACTCTTCTTCCTGACTCAGACGCAGACCATGGAACGCCTTGATCGTGCCATACACGGCAAAGCCACCAGCCAGCGCCACAACCACCCCCAACGCAGTGCCGATCAACTGGCTGATCAGACTCACGCCGCCCAGCCCACCCAACGCGCTTTGGCCGAAAATGCCGCAGGCGATTCCGCCCCAGACGCCACACAAACCATGCAACGGCCAAACCCCCAGCACATCGTCGATGCGCCATTTGACTTGAGCCGCAGTGAAGCACCAGACAAACAATGCGCCGGCGATGACGCCAGTGATCAGCGCACCCACCGGGTGCATCAGATCGGAACCGGCACAGATCGCCACCAGTCCGGCCAGCGGGCCGTTATGCAGAAAGCCCGGGTCATTACGCCCGACGATCAGCGCCGACACGGTACCGCCGACCATGGCCATCAGCGAGTTCACCGCCACCAGTCCGCTGACACCTTGCAGGGTTTGCGCGCTCATCACGTTGAAACCGAACCAGCCAACGATAAGGATCCACGACCCCAGCGCCAAAAAGGGAATACTCGAGGGCGCGAACGCCACCAGTCGCCCTTCGCGATAACGACCATTGCGCGGCCCGAGCAACAACACCGCCCCCAGGGCCAGCCAACCGCCCATGGCGTGAACCACTACCGAGCCGGCGAAATCATGGAAGCTGGCGCCAAAGCGCTCAAGCAACCAGGCTTGCAGGCCAAAGTTGCCGTTCCAGATCATGCCCTCGAAGAACGGATAGATGAACGCCACGATCAGTGCCGTTGCACACAACTGCGGGGCGAAGCGGGCACGCTCGGCGATGCCACCGGAAATGATCGCGGGTATCGCCGCAGCAAACGTCAGCAGGAAGAAAAACTTCACCAGCCCATAGCCATGATCCGCATTGATCACGGCCGCCGGTTGCATGAAGGTCACCCCATAGGAAATCCAATAGCCAATAAAGAAGTAGGCCAGGGTCGAAATGGCGAAATCGCTGAGGATCTTCGACAAGGCATTGACCTGGTTCTTTTGTCGAACCGTGCCGACTTCAAGAAAGGCGAAACCGGCGTGCATCGCCAGCACCATGACCGCGCCGATCAAAATGAACAACGTATTGGAGCTATGGACCAGACTGTCCACAGCGCTTTGCAGATTATCCATGGGGTTGGCAGACCTGAAGGCTAAAAAAGCACCAAAGCAGTTCGCGCAGACAATTCATGCACCAAGTTGCGACTTGCCGGGATCCGCAGATTGATCCCGGTGAGCCGCTTTGGCGCACAAGGTTGGAACCTTTGCGCGAGTTTTCATTATTTGAGATAAGGTTTTGCTCGAATCCTGCCCAGCAACAGCGCAACGGCGCAGGCAGGCGCACCACGACGTAGCAAAAGTTGTACCAGTCATTTGTACTGAACCTTCGCGCAAGGCTCATACTCGAACGTTTCAGAAGCCACTTACGGAGATCCACCCATGGCCAGTATCAAGGCAAAGACTGCTCAAGAAATTCTGATGAACGATTTTCAGACTCTGGTCAGCGACACCGAACGCTTGCTCGAACACACCGCAACGCTGGCCGGCGATCAGGCTGATGAGTTGCGCGAGCAAATCCACCACAGTCTGCTGCGTGCCCGCGAAACCTTGAAATTGACCGAAGACTCCCTGCGCGAACGCAGCAAGGCCGCCGTTACCGCCACCGAAGACTACGTCCAGGCCAACCCATGGCAATCGGTCGGGATCGCGGCCGGCGTGGGTTTCCTGCTTGGCTTGCTGGCCACTCGGCGCTGATATGGCGATCGGCGAATCCGGCTCGTCCGCGACGGGCCCAAGCTCCTCACCGCGGCGCCTGGGTGCCGCTTTTCTTGGACTGTTGCACAGCCATGTCGAACTGTTCGGCATCGAATTGCAGGAACAAAAAGCCCGCACGGTAAGCCTGTTGCTATTCGCAGGCCTGGCGCTGGTTTTTGCCTTGCTGTTGCTGGTGGGGTTGTCGACGCTGGTGTTGATCCTGTTTTGGGACACCTATCGCCTGGCGGCCATCATCGGGCTCTGTGTTTTCTACACACTCGCGGCCATTTTCTGTGCGATGCGCTTGAGAGCGGCGATTTTCGATGAATCCTCGCCCTTCCACGGCACCTTGGAAGAGTTGGCCAACGATCGGGAGCGCCTGCTGCCATGAGCCTGCCTGAACTGCCTCACAACAGCTCACGCACCGAAATGCGCAAGGCGCTGATTCGCCTGCGCATGGAAATGCATCGCCAGGAAATCCGCCACGAATCCGCGCAACTGCTGCAACCCTTGCAGCGCGTGCGCGGGATGACGCAAAACCTGCAGGATGGCTTCGGCATCAAGCACGCTCCACTCTGGGGCGTGGCAGCCGTTACCTTGCTGGGCTTTCTGACGGGTAAGGGCGCCAAGAGCGGTGGCGTCAGCAGCCTCACTCGACTGGTTCGTCTGGGCGCCACGCTGGGGCCATTGATCAAGCTGGTCATGCAAGGCTCTTCGCGTAACCACTAAGGCCGTTATCTGGCTGCATTCTTGCAACATCGGGATTGGACCTCTTTATCGAGGGGTTCAATCCTGCGTGCCTACCCGGTGAACAGGTTTTATCCAATAACAAGACCTGACCAAGGAGGCCTCGTGATCGACGGGCAACCGCTCGCCTGTTTTCAACCATTCATCGATACCGCCACCGGCCGTATCGCTGGTGTCGAGGCACTGGGAAGATTGCGCCAGGCCGACGGTCAACTGGCCTCGGTGGGGCCGCTGTTCGCCGACCCGCGAACGCCCGCCATCGCGCTGCGTCGTCTGGATCGCCAGATCCGCGATAACGCGCTTAGCCGCCTGCATGAAGCGCCCTCGGACTGGTTTCTGAGCCTGAACATATCGCCACGCTGGATCAACCGCTTGCGGCAGGGCCAGGCTCTACCGAGCCTCAAGCAATTGAGCAGGCACAACGTCGACCCGAAACG
This sequence comes from Pseudomonas sp. PMCC200344, assembly GCF_030053095.1. Lineage (NCBI taxonomy): Bacteria > Pseudomonadati > Pseudomonadota > Gammaproteobacteria > Pseudomonadales > Pseudomonadaceae > Pseudomonas > Pseudomonas sp. PMCC200344. The sequence continues at coordinate 4,605,208 of NZ_CP125618.1, forward strand.
CATTGTCTTCGAGATCACCGAACTGGGAGGCGATATCCAGCGCCTGACCGACGTCGTGGCACGCTACCGACAGGCCGGCGCGAGGATCGCCATCGATGATTTCGGTGCCGGATACTCTCAACTTGATCGCGTACTCGCGCTGCAACCGGACATTCTCAAACTCGACATGCGCTTGTTCCAGGCCGCTGCGCTAGGTGGACCGAGCAGCGAAGTGGTCAAGGCTCTGGCGCAAATGGCGGAGAAAACCGGTTGCTGGATCATCGCCGAAGGGGTGGAAACCGAAACTCAACTGAGTTTTGCCCTGGAGTGCGGTTCGCGCTACGTTCAAGGTTTTCTGTTTGCCCGGGCACAAGCCGGTTTCTTTGCCACGGACGCCTTTGTCGAGCGCTTCGCGCAACTGCGTCAGCGCTATGTTCAGCAGAAGCTGGATGAGCGCGGTCGCCTGATGATCATGCGCCAGCAACTCAGCGAGCTGATGACCATCCTGCAAGCATGGGCTCAGGCCCACGCGCCGCTCAGCGCCTTGCCACAACTGGATGCATTTCCCTGCCTGCTGCGCTTCTACCAATGCGACCGCCACGGCACGCAGCTGACGCCCAACCTTGAATGGCGCAACAACGGCTGGGAGGCCGACAATCGCTACCTGGGCCACAACTGGTCATGGCGCCCCTACTTCTATCACCTGCTGGCAGAGGGTTGGGATGAGCGAAGACTGACGCTCTCCAATACTTACCGCGATGCCACCAGCAATCAGTACTGCCTCACCGCCGGGCAATTTTTCGACCACGGCGAGCGACTGCTGCTCATCGATATCGACGCCGCCGGGCTGTAGTTCCGCTTGCAGGTCCGGACGCGAACCCGGAAGCTTAAGCAATCAAACACCTGACGGAGAGAACCCGCCTTGGATTGGCAAACCCTGCTTACCCGCGAACGCCTCGGAAAGCCTCTGCACAGCCCGGAAGAACTCGGCCGCAGTCCTTTCCATAAAGACCACGACCGGATCATTTTCTCGGGCGCGTTTCGCCGCCTCGGTCGCAAGACCCAGGTCCATCCAGTCACCAGCAACGATCATATCCACACGCGCCTGACCCACTCGCTGGAAGTCAGCTGCGTCGGCCGTTCGCTGGGCATGCGCGTTGGCGAAACCATCCGTAGCGCCCTCCCTGACTGGTGCGAGCCCAGCGACCTGGGCATGGTGGTGCAATCGGCTTGCCTGGCTCATGACATCGGCAATCCGCCCTTCGGCCATTCCGGCGAAGACGCGATTCGCCACTGGTTCCAACAAGCCGCCGGCCGTGGCTGGCTGGATGCAATGAGCGAAGTCGAACGCAATGACTTCCTCAATTTCGAAGGCAATGCCCAAGGCTTCCGGGTACTCACCCAGCTGGAATATCACCAGTTCGACGGCGGCACCCGGTTGACCTACGCCACGCTGGGTACTTATCTGAAGTACCCATGGACGGCAAAACACGCGGATTCTCTGGGCTACAAAAAACACAAGTTCGGCTGCTATCAGAGCGAATTGCCGCTTCTGGAACAAATCGCCCATAAACTCGGCCTGCCGCAACTCGAGGAACAGCGTTGGGCGCGCCATCCGCTGGTGTATCTGATGGAGGCTGCCGATGACATCTGCTACGCGCTGATCGATCTGGAAGACGGTCTGGAAATGGAGTTGCTGGAATACACCGAAGTCGAGTCCCTGTTGCTGGACCTTGTGGGTGACGATCTGCCGGAAACCTATCGCCAGCTCGGCCCGCAGGATTCGCGCCGGCGCAAACTGGCGATCCTGCGAGGCAAAGCCATTGAACACCTGACCAACGCCGCAGCCCGGGCCTTTGTCGAGCAACAGGACGCGTTGCTGGCCGGCACGCTGCCCGGTGATCTGGTGGAGCACATGCACGGCCCTGCCAAGCGTTGCGTCCTGAATGCGAAGGACATGGCGCGGAAAAAAATCTTCCAGGACAAGCGCAAGACCCTGCATGAAATCGGCGCCTACACCACGCTGGAAATCCTGCTCAACGCCTTCTGCGGCGCGGCACTGGAACAGCATAACGGTCGAACGCCGTCCTTCAAGAGTCGCCGAGTCCTCGACCTGCTGGGTAACAATGCGCCCGATCCTCACGGCTCATTGCACGCCTCGTTTCTACGGATGATTGATTTCATCGCCGGCATGACCGACAGCTATGCAAGCGAAATGGCGCTGGAGATGACCGGTCGTTCGAGCCACTGATGAGACCTGGGTGATCAGCCATTACGCCGCCTGCAATGGTTGATTTGCCTCTCAAACCCCAAGTGCACTCAACGTTCGCCGAATCCCCCTACAACACGCGCTGAGCTAACTGATCGATTATTCGGTAACCTCGCGAAATAATCTCGCTTCCTTCAGTTCGACAGAAGAAGCGTGAATACTCCTATGTTCAAAGACGATCTGCGCATCTTGCTGGTGGAAGATCATCCCTTCCAACTCCGGGCGACTCAATATCTGCTTGAGAGTTACGGTTTCACCCAATTGACCACCACCGACAGTGCCGATGGCGCCTTGCAACAAATGCTCAAGGCGGTGCAGCCATTTGATATTCTTTTGTGCGATCAATGTCTGCCCGACCTCTCCGGTCTTGATCTGGTCGAATTCGCCAGCCACCGGGGGATGATTAGACAGGCAATACTGTTAAGTAGCCTGACATCCGCTGAACTGGATGAACTTGAAAAAAAGGCCAACGAACACGGACTGCCCTTATTGGGGTACTTGATCAAACCGCTGAAACAATCCGAATTTAGAAACTTGTTGACCTTGGCTTCATTGTAAAAAAACGCACACCAAACGCACTAAAAAATCCAGGTCAAACACAACTCAGAACTTACAATTAAATACTTCCAACCTCTCGACTAACGATCAACAACCTTTACCCTTCTTCATAAAAAACCTAGTTGATACGTAGTCCCATTCTTCTTCAGCTGTAGGATTGTTCCTATATTGCCGCTGCAGGTCCGTCAGCTCATGCGTCGCCTCAACTATCTGAGCTAAGGTGCGCGCTTTATTAGAGCTCGTATGGGATTTGATTATGAACTCCGTTTTTATTGTCGACGATCACCCGGTCATCCGCCTTGCCGTCAGAATGTTGCTTGAACATGAAGGTTACAAAGTCGTCGGCGAAACTGATAATGGGGTCGACGCCATGCAGATGGTTCGCGAATGCATGCCTGATCTGGTCATTCTCGACATCAGCATTCCCAAACTGGATGGACTGGAGGTTCTCGCCCGTTTCAACGCAATGAGTACCCGCCTGAAAACATTGGTATTAACAGCACAATGCCCGACACTTTTTGGTATTCGTTGCATGCAATCCGGCGCATCGGGATATGTGTGTAAACAGGAAGACCTGAGTGAACTGGTCAGTGCTATAAAGGCCGTATTGTCAGGTTACAACTATTTCCCAAGTCAGGCCTTGAATCCTGTTCGCTGTGATGACGCGCGGTTCGCCGACCTGGAACTGTTCAAGTCAGTCAATGACCGGGAACTGATGGTATTGCAACTCTTTGCCCAAGGCCGCACCAACAAGGAAATTGCCAAAGGCATGTTTCTGAGCAACAAGACTGTCAGCACTTATAAAAAACGCCTCATGCAGAAACTCAAAGCCAAATCCCTGGTTGAACTCATCGATATGGCAAAACGTAACGCGTTAGTGTGAGAGACAGGATGCCCAGTCGTATAAAGGATTATCTGACACTCATGGCCGCAGGTTTATGCCTGAACACCTCAGTGGCCGCTGCGCAGACCGTCAGCGAGAACTACACCCTGATGAGTCGCTCGATGGCCGGATACCAGGAAGTCCAACTGGATAAATCACAACGACAATGGATTGAGAGTAAACGAGAACTGATCCTTGGCACGTCAGCCCCGGACTACCCCCCTTTCGACCTGACCATCAGTGGTCACGACTACGAAGGTTTTACCGCCGATTACGCAGGTATCCTTGGCAAAACCACCGGTTTGCCAATCAAGGTTCTGCGCTTTGCGTCCCGGGAGGACGCGATCGAGGCACTCGAAAACGGCGAGATCGATTTGCTGGGGACCGCCAATGGATTCGAAGCTCACAACGCTGACATCGTACTTTCCACCCCCTACGCCGTGGACCAGCCGGTTCTGGTGACACGCGAAGGAGAAACCAGATCCTTGACCGATGGCCTGTCCGGTCTCCGGCTGAGCATGGTGTATCACTATTTGCCGCTGAAGGAGGTCAAGGCCATGTATCCGGGGGCGATCATCACGTCCTTTCCGTCCTACCAGAATGCGATCAATGCCGTTGCCTTCGATCAAGCCGACGTTTTTCTGGGTGACACCATTTCCACCCATTACATGATCAACAAGGGGTATCTCAACAACATCCGCATGGCCAACTTCGGTAAACACGAAGCCCACGGTTTCAGCTTTGCGGTGCACAAGGCCAACCCGCAACTGCTCGGGATCATCAACGCAATACTCATGGCCATCCCCACCAACGAACGAGACAACATCGCCAAACGCTGGAGTGCCGGCAGTGACATGCTTCTCACCGATCAAAAACTGCAACTCACCGACAACGAAGAACGCTGGCTGGCACAACACCCGGTAGTGCGGGTGGTGGTCAATGAGGCTTTTGCGCCGCTGACATTTTTCGACAGTGATGGCAACTTTCGTGGGGTTACCGCCGACTTGCTCGAGCTGATCAGATTGCGCACCGGTTTGCGCTTCGACGTCCGTCGCAGCCGCAGTGATGACGAGATGATCGAGCAGATCAGGGACAATAAGGCCGACTTGATCGCCGCCCTGCTCCCCAGCGCCCAACGTGAATCGACGCTGAACTTCACCCGCCCCTATCTGCAAAACTCCTTTGTCCTGTTGACTCGCAAAGCCGCCGACAGCCCGACAAGCCTTGCGCAGTTGCAGGACAAACGCCTGGCAATCGCCCAAGGCAATCCCCTGGTGGATTACCTGCGCAGCGAGTTCCCGCGGATCAGGCTGATTGAAACGCCTGACACGTTCAGCGCCGTGGAGTTGCTGGCCGAGGGCAAGGCAGAAGGTGCGGTGAATTCACTGGTGATTGCCAACTACTTCATCTCATCGCAGCTCTTCGAGCAAACACTTCAAATCAGTACCACCATCGGTACCCAACAGGCCGCGTTCTCCCTGGCCACAGGCCGAGATTCCAAAGAACTGAACGCCATCCTCAACAAGGCACTGCTGAGCATTGCGCCGGAAGAACTGGGCATCATCAACAGCCGCTGGCGCGGCTATTCGGCGTCCTCGCAAAGTACCTGGCGCAACGTTTACCGAGTGTTCTATCAGGTCGTTATCGGTGCCGGAGTGTTATTGCTGATATCCGTTGCCTGGAACGCTTACATGCGTCGCCAGATAAAGCAGCGTCAGGCGGCCGAGCGCGCGTTGAACGATCAATTCGAATTCATGCGATCACTGGTCAACGGGACGCCTCATCCCATCTACGTCCGCGATCGCCAGGGACTGCTGCAAAGCTGCAACGACAGTTACCTGGAAGCTTTCTGCACGAGACGTGAAGACGTCATCGGCAAAGGCGTCATGCAAGCCAACATGAGCAATGCGTTCGAAGCCCGGGAATATCAGGCCGATTACCAGCGCGTCGTGGCCGAGGGCAAATCGCTGATTCTCGATCGCGCGCTGCATATCGGCGACCGCAGACTGACGATTTACCACTGGATTCTTCCCTACCGTGATTCGAGCGGTGAAGTACAAGGCATCATTGGCGGCTGGATCGACATCAGCGAACGGCGGCAACTGTTCGATGATCTGCGCTATGCCAAAGAGCGTGCCGATGAAGCCAACCGAGCCAAAACCACTTTTCTGGCGACCATGAGCCATGAGATCCGCACCCCGATGAATGCGGTCATTGGCATGCTCGAACTCACGCTGAAACGCATCGATCATGAGCACCCGGATCGCCCGGCCATCGATGTGGCGTACAACTCGGCTAAGGACCTGCTGGAGCTGATCGGGGACATTCTCGACATTGCACGGATTGAATCCGGACGGCTGAGCCTGAGCCCTGAACGGGTCAATCCAAGTGAAATCGTGGCCTCGGTGGTGCGGGTCTTCGATGGACTGGCGCGCCAGAAAAGTCTCCGGCTGCTGCTGGAATTTCGCCCTGCCAATCCGGGGTTTGATGTCCTGTTGGACCCGATGCGCTTCAAGCAGGTCTTGTCCAATCTGGTCAGCAATGCCATCAAGTTTACGGAGCAAGGCCAAGTCAGGATCATTGTCGACTTGCACCCGACCGCCGGGCCTGAGCGGGTCCGGATGCTGTTGCAGGTTCACGACAGCGGCATAGGGATCAACGAACAGGATCAGCGGCGGCTGTTCGAACCTTTCGCCCAGGCCGATCACTCCGGGCAGTCAGCCAGAGGCGGTGCGGGGCTTGGACTGGTGATCAGCCGCAGCCTGTGCGAAATGATGGGCGGCAGCCTGCAATTGAGCAGCCAGCCGGGTGTCGGCACTCAAGTCGAGGTGTCGTTGCACCTGGCAACACTGCCGCTCAAGCAGAAGCCAGAGACTGTTGAAGCGCAAATCCGCACCACGACGCCCCCCTTGAATGTTCTGGTGGTCGACGATCACCCCGCCAATCGCTTGCTCATGTGCCAGCAACTGGAGTTTCTGGGCCACCGATTCAGCGTCGCACCGGACGGCCAGGCGGGATTTCAGGCATGGGAAGCCGAGCCGTTCGATCTGGTGATTGTCGATTGCAACATGCCGATCATGAACGGATACGAACTGGCCCGCGCCATTCGCCGACATGAACAAAAAACGCACCGCCCGCCCTGTACCGTGCTGGGTTTTACCGCCAACGCACAACCGGAAGAAATACAACGCTGCAAACAAGCCGGGATGGACGATTGCCTCTTCAAGCCCCTTACCCTGACAGCCTTGAGTCAGTGGTTTGAAGGTATCAGGCCAACCGTCCGCGATCCCGCGTTCAGCCTGCAAGGACTGCGTCTTTTAACCGGGGGCGATCCGGTATTGGACCAACGATTGTTAACTGAACTGTTGAACAGCAACCGTCTGGACCGACAAGAACTGCTGGCGCTGTCCCCCTCCAAAGAGCCTCAGCCATTTCTCGACGTCGCCCACAAAATCAAGGGCGCCGCCCGAATCGTCCAGGCGTCCCGGGTGATCGACAGCTGCGAGGCGCTGGAAAAGGCCTGCCATGAAGTGTTTCATCACGACGAAGTGGCCGATTGCAGCAAGGCTATAGAGCGCGCCATGCTCGAATTGGAGCAAGCATTGCAGCAACAGATCGGCCAAAACGACAAAAGCAGAATGACAGAGCCTTAACTATGCTTGGACGCTGAGCAGTGTGTTAACCATCATGGAGAGACCCGCAATGCCCAGCCCACTGCGCCCGGATCAACGGCGGTTTCCCCTGCACGTCCATATCAGCGTGATGTTCACTTTCCTGCTGTTGCTGACTGGCGTGGTGCTGGGCGTTTTCAACTACCAGCAAACCACGCAGATCATTCTTTCCAGCAGTGAAAAGCTCTTCAACCGTATCGAGCAGGACGTCCGTCTCGACCTGCACTCTACCTATGAGCCGATTCGCCATCTGCTGACCCTGCTGGCGGAATACCCGGCGACCCAGGCACCTGACCTTGCGCAACGCCTGGCGCTGCTCAAACCCTTCAGCCAGTCGCTCAAGGACAACCCCGACCTGGCCTCGTTGTATCTGGGCTATGGCAACGGTGATTTCTTCATGGTTCGGCCCTTGCGAACCCCCAACCTGAAAACGCTCCTCAAGGCACCGGATACTGCGGCTTATCAGGTGTGGAGCATTGAGCGAACAGGCAACAGCGGTCAGGTCCGCTCCCAATCATTGTTTTTCGATCAGGATCTGGCCCTCATCAGCCGCCAGGACAATCCCGACGAAACCTACGATCCGCGAACCCGCGCCTGGTATGCCAGCGCCCGCAGCGACAACGATCAGATCACCACCGAACCCTACCTCTTTTTCTCCACCCACAATGTCGGCACTACCCTGGCCCGGCGCAGCGGCGAACAGGCCATCATGGGTGCCGATCTGACCCTGGAGGAACTCTCCGCGACCCTGGCCAAACATGTTGTGACCCCCAGTACCGAAATAGTGCTGTTCGATGCTGAAGGGAACGCCATCGCGTATCCCGACAGCAGCAAACTGATCATCGACGATCAGACTGCCCGCCTGATCAAAGCCACCGACCTGAGCCCCAGCCTCGGCGCATTGCTCAACAATCCCCCCGCAGGTAATCGCCTGGATGTCGCCGGTCGTCAATGGATCGTTGCCCGCAGCCGCATGCAAGAAGGCGGCCCCCAAGGACTGCAACTGGCGCTGCTGGTGCCGGAAGATGAATTACTCGTCGATGCCTACCGCATGCGCTGGCAAGGCGCACTGATTACCCTGGCCACGCTGTTGCTGTGCCTGCCGCTGGGCTGGCTGACCTCGCGGATTCTGGTTAAACCCCTGCGCGCGCTGGTACGGGAGGCCGATGCGGTTCGCAGTTTCGACTTCAACTTTCCGGCCTCACGTCGCTCTCCCGTGCTCGAAGTCGACCAACTGAGCGTGTCGATGACGCGCATGAAAGACACCCTGGCGAGTTTTTTCCAGATCACCGACAGCCTGAGCGCCGAGACTCGCTTCGCCCCCTTGCTCGAACGGGTGTTGTTTGAAACCGTGAAAATCGGCCAGGCCCAGGCCGGTCTGATCTACCTGCGCGAAAGTGATGGCGATCGCATGGAGCCCCATGGTCTGGTCGTCAACGGCACCTCACGGGCATTGCCGTCATTTGATCTTCGAGGACACGAACTCCAGGCTCCGCAAAGCCCTGCATGGCTACAACAGCTGTCAAATGCGGACAACATCGTCACCACGCTTGGTTTTGAACAGGCCGGGGATTTGCAGAAGGTGTTGCTTGCGCTGGAGTGTCCCCGCGTTCACCTGATCGGCATTCGGCTGCACAATCGTCATAACGAAACCGTGGGCCTGCTGGTCCTGCTGTTGGCTGATACCGGCAACCAGAGCGATCTGGAAAAACTTCGCCCGGACCGTATCGCGTTCCTCCAGGCCGTGTCCGGCGCGGCCGCCGTGAGTATCGAAAGTCAGCGTCTGCAAGCCAAACAAAAACAACTGCTGGATTCCTTCATTCAACTGCTGGCGGGTGCGATTGACGCCAAAAGCCCCTACACCGGCGGTCACTGCCAGCGAGTGCCGGCGCTGACCCTGATGCTCGCCCAAGCCGCCGCTGCCAGCCAGGACCCGGCCTTCAGTGGCTATCAACCCACCGAAGATGAATGGGAAGCGCTGCACATCGCCGCCTGGCTGCACGATTGCGGCAAGGTCACCACTCCGGAATACGTGGTCGATAAAGCCACGAAACTGGAAACGCTTAACGACCGCATCCACGAAATCCGCACCCGTTTCGAAGTGCTCAAGCGCGATGTCTGGATCAACTATTGGCAAGCCATGGCCCTGGGCGGTGACGAGCAGCACCTGGCCGAACTGCGCAACGCCACTCTGGCGGGACTGGACGATGACTTCGCGTTCGTTGCCCGATGCAACCTGGGTAGCGAGGCGATGGCCGAATCCGACCTGCAACGCCTGCACAGCATGGCCCAGCGCACCTGGACCCGAACACTGGATGACCGGCTGGGCGTTTCCTGGGAAGAGAACCGACGCCAGGCGCGAACCCCAGCACCGACACTGCCGGTCAGCGAGCCATTACTGGCGGACAAACCCGAGCACCTGTTCGAACGGCCCGAAGCCGAACTGATTCCGGAGGATAATCCCTGGGGGTTCAAACTCGATGTGCCGCGCTACAAGTACAACCGGGGCGAACTCTACAACCTGAGCGTTGCCCGAGGCACCCTGACCCGCGAGGAGCGTTACATCATCAATCACCACATGGTGCAGACGATTCTGATGCTCAGCCACCTGCCCTTCCCCGGCCACCTCACCAACGTCGCGGAGATCGCCGGCGGCCACCACGAGAAGATGGACGGCACCGGGTATCCCAAACAGTTGAAGCGCGAAGAAATGAGCCTGCCGGCGCGGATGATGGCGATTGCCGATATTTTCGAAGCGCTGACCGCCGCCGATCGCCCCTACAAGAAAGCCAAGTCGTTGAGCGAAGCGCTGGGCATCATGGCCACCATGTGCCGGGACGCCCACATCGATCCTGAGGTGTTCGGGCTGTTCATCAAAGCGCAAATCTACTTGCAGTACGCCGATCGATTCCTCGCCCCCCAACAGATCGATGCGGTTGATCCGACAAGCCTGCTGGTCAAGGCAGGCTTGCGGGCATGATCAGCAGTCGGTCAGGCGCAGGAAAATCGCCGCCAATTGCTCGATACCGGCCTGATCTTCAGCGGTAAAACGCGCCAGTTTCGGGCTATCGAGGTCCAGCACGCCGATCAGGCGACCGCCCTTGACCAGGGGCACGACCAGCTCGCTGTTCGACGCGCTGTCGCAAGCGATGTGCCCGGGGAACGCGTGCACGTCCTCGACCAACTGGGTCTGCAAGGTCGCCGCCGCAGCCCCGCACACGCCCCGACCGAATGGAATCCGCACGCAGGCGATCTGCCCTTGAAAAGGGCCAAGTACCAGTTCTTCGTTGCGATTGAGGTAGAAACCGGCCCAGTTCAGGTCATCGAGCTGGTTGATCAGGAACGCCGAGAACTGCGCGGCGTTAGCGATGAAATCCCGCTCGTCCGCCAGCAATGACTCCAATTGCGCCCACAGCATGCCGTAGCCTTCGAGGCCCTGGCCGCTCTTTTGTAAATCGATCATGCCTTGTGCTCCAACAGCTTCAGCCCGACCCAATAGCGGGCAAATTGATACGCGCAACGTCCGTTGCGATTGCCCCGGCCCGTGGCCCAGCGCACCGCGAGGATGTCCAGTTCTTCGTCTCGCTGCCACTTAAGGCCCGCCTTGTCGGCCAGTTGACCGATCCAGTGTTCGACGACGTTGAGGAAGTGCTCCTGGGTAAACGGATAGAACGACAGCCACAATCCAAACCGATCCGACAGCGCAATCTTGTCTTCCACCGCCTCGCTGGGATGGAGTTCGCCGTCAACGCGTTTCCAGTTTTCGTTATCGCTTTCCTTTTCCGGCACCAGGTGGCGACGGTTGGACGTGGCGTACAGCAAAACGTTATCCGGCGCCTGTTCGAGAGAGCCGTCGAGCACGCTCTTGAGCACCCGGTAATCGCCTTCTCCCGACTCGAACGACAGGTCATCGCAGAACAGCACGAAACGCTGGGGCAGCCTGGCGATCTGTTCGACCACTCGCGGCAAGTCCGCCAGGTGATCGCGTTCGATCTCGATCAGCCGCAGACCGGCCTTGGCGTGTTCGGCCAGCAAGGCGCGCACCAGCGACGATTTACCGGTGCCGCGCGCGCCCCAGAGCAATGCGTGGTTGGCCGGCATGCCATCGAGGAACTGCTGGGTATTTCGCCCCAGTTGCTCCAGTTGCCGGTCGACACCGATCAGGTCGGACAAACGCATGTCGAGGCTGACTTCCAGCGGCAACAGAAACCCGCTGCGCCCCTCGCGCTGCCAGCGCGCGGCAAGGCAATGATTCCAGTCGATAACTTGCCGAGGGGCGGGCAGCAGCGGTTCGATACGGGCCAAAACGGCATCGGCGCGTTCAAGAAAAGCATTTAATCGGGAATCCACGTCTTCTCCTCGGGCACGTTCACAGTAATGATGGCGATACAGCGACGAAACACAGCGTTCGGTGTCCGGTTCATCCCTTTGCACAAGGGCTCGCGAGAACATCGGTATCCATGCATGATCGACTATGCTTGAGCAGCGAAGGGAAACGGAAGTGGTTCGACACCCCATGGATATCAAGTTCACCAACCGGCTGTCCTACAAGCAAGCCAGGCTTACTGTGCTGGTCGGTTTCATTCTGGGCACGCTGCTCAGTCTGCTGCAAATAGGCATCGATTATGCCAGCGAAGACGCCTCCATCAACCGCGAAATCCTGTCTTTGCTGGAAATCAGCCACAACCCCGCGTCCCGTATCGCCTACAACATCGACGCCGAACTCGCTCAGGAACTGACCCTGGGCCTGTTGCGCTCGCCGGCGATCATCGGTGCGCAATTGACCGACAACAACAATACCGTGCTGGCCAGCGTCAAACGCCCGGGCGTGCAAAGCGGTTATCGGGTGATCAGCGACTTCCTGTTCGGCGCCAACCGGCAGTTCGAAGACCGTCTCTACCTGGATCACTTGCCGACCGAATCCCTCGGCACCCTGAGCCTGGACGTCGACACCTATTCATTCGGCAACCGGTTCCTGCGCCGGGCCGAGGTGACCCTGCTCAATGGCTTCGCTCGCAGCCTGCTGCTGACTGGCATCCTGCTGGCGCTGTTCTATGTAATGCTGACCAAGCCGTTGGTGCGGGTCATCCGTGAACTCAGCAGTCGCGACCCGCGCAGCACGGAGTCAACGTCGCTGGAGTGTCCGACGGCCCATGAAAACGATGAAATCGGTGTACTGGTCAAAGTTGCCAATCAACAATTCGAAAACATCGCCACCGAAATCCAGCAGCGACGCAACGCCGAAAACCGCCTGACCGACTACCTCGGGCAACTGGAGAACATCGTCTCGGCCCGCACTGCGGAACTCAAGGCAATCAATTCGCGGCTCAGTCAATCCAATCAGGAACTGGAAGTCGCCCGCGGCACCGCCCTGGACATGGCCGAAGCGCGCTCGGTGTTCCTGGCCAACATGAGCCACGAGATCCGCACGCCGCTCAATGGCCTGCTGGGGATGATCGCGCTTTCCCTGGACGGCCCGCTCAATGCCGAGCAACAGCAACAGCTGTCCATCGCCCATGACTCGGGCAAAGTACTGGTGGAACTGCTCAACGATATTCTCGATTTATCGAAGTTCGATGCCGGCCAACTGGAGCTTGAACATATTCCGTTCGACCTCGGCTCGCTGATCGAAGACACCGCCAACCTGCTATCGCAAAACGCCGCGCCGAGTGTCGAGCTGAGCTGCCTGATCGACCCGCACTTTCCGGCCCTGGTGCTCGGGGATCCGACCCGGGTCCGACAGATCGTCAGCAACCTGTTGTCCAACGCCCTCAAGTTCACCCGTTTCGGTCGGGTCGATGTGCGCCTGTCGACGTTCGGGGACGGCGTCAGAATCGAAGTCTGCGACACCGGCATCGGTATCGCCCAGGACGCCCAGGTCAAGATCTTCCAGCCCTTCACGCAGGCGGGTGCCGGCATTACTCGGCAATTCGGCGGGACCGGATTGGGCCTGGCACTGACCTACAACCTCTGCGAAGCCATGCAAGGGCGCCTCACCATCAGCTCGGAAGCAGGCTTCGGGAGCCAGTTCTGTGCGGATCTGCCGCTGCCCAGCCACACCCGCGCCCTTCCCCCGGCCTCTTTACAGGGCAAGGTCATCGCAATCACCGCCGCCAGCAGTGGTCTGGCAGAACTGTTGAACAGTGTGTTGCCCGGCTGGGGGCTCGACTATGAGCAGCGTTCCCTCGATGACTCGTTGCTGGGCCTGAACCCCGATGTACTGATTACCGATTGCCCCGAATGCCTGTTTGGCCTGCGTCCTTCGTGTACAGCGCCCATTCTGCTGGTCACCGCTTATGGCAGTTTCATGCCCAGCGAAGAAGCCCTCGCCCTCGCCCCTTTGCAACAACAGGCGCGGCCTCTGGCGCGCAACGCGCTGTACCAGACACTGCGGCGAACCCTGCAGCCGGAACTCAACACGATCAACGGTGCCCGGCTCGACACCCTCTCCCCACAACGACGCGGACGCGTGCTGCTGGTGGAGGACAATCCGGTCAACCAATTAGTGGCCAAGGGGATGCTCGGAAAACTCGGTTGCGAGGTGATTGTCGCCGGTCACGGTGGCGAGGCGCTGGATCAGCTGGAGCAGAGCGAATTCGATCTGGTGCTGATGGACTGCAACATGCCGGTGATGGACGGCTACGAGGCCAGTCGGCAAATCCGTCGCAGCGGACGCTGGCCACAGCTGCCCATCGTCGCCCTGACCGCCAACGCCATGTCCGAAGAGCGCGAACGTTGTCGTGCGGCAGGCATGAGCGATTACCTGGCAAAACCCTTCCGCCGGGAAGAGTTGGCTGCCCTGCTGGACTTGTGGGTGCCTACTACGACAGTGCTTTGATTTGCCCCAAAAGGTGATCAAGACCATCGCGCAGATCGTTCAGGCGATCCAGATCCACACCGCTGTCGCATAACAGACGGGCCTTGAGCGGCCCGACCTGATCGCGCAAAGCCTTGCCGGTTGGCGACAGGCTCAAGTGCACTTCACGCTCGTCCCGCGCCGAGCGCTGACGCTGAACCAGTTGCAGTTGCTCAAGACGCTTGAGCAACGGCGTCAGCGTGCCGGAATCCAGTGCCAGGCGTTCACCCAACGCCTTGACCGTCGGCTGCTCCGGGGCTGCCTCCTGCCATTCCCACAACACCAGCATCGCCAGGTATTGCGGGTAGGTCAGGCCGAGCTGATCGAGCATCGGCTTGTAGGCGCGGATCACCGCCCGGGAAGCGGCGTACAGCTTGAAGCACAGTTGACTGTCAAGCTTCAGGGAATCGACTGACAAGGTGTTCATTTGAGCAGGGCTTCGATCTCGCGGGTCAGGTCCTGCGGCTTGGTCGCGGGGGCGAAGCGCTTGACCAACTGGCCATCCTTGCCGATCAGAAACTTGGTGAAGTTCCACTTGATGCCTTGGGAACCCAGCACACCCGGCGCGCGCTTTTTCAGTTGAACGAACAGCGGATGGGCGCCGGCGCCATTGACTTCAATCTTTTTGAACAGCGGAAAACTGACGCCGAAGTTCAACTCGCAGAACTCGGAAATCGCCCCTTCGTTGCCTGGCTCTTGCTTGCCGAACTGATTGCACGGAAAGCCCAGCACCACCAGACCTTGATCCTTGTAGGTCTGCCACAACTCTTCAAGGCCTTTGTACTGCGGAGTGAAGCCGCATTTGCTCGCGGTATTGACCACCAACACGGCCTTGCCGGCGAAATCCGCCAGGGTCTTTTGCTCACCCGTGATGGTGGTGCAAGGGATGCTCAGCAGGTTGTCGCTCATGGTTCTGACTCTAAATGAGGGAAGATGAGACAAACATAGCGAGCAATTGAATTGCGTGCAATTTAAATATCCGAAGGGCGATCATCGGATCGCCCATTGGCTTATTACCCGCGGGGTACCAGGTCCAGACACACCGAGTTGATGCAATAACGCAGGCCGGTCGGCGGCGGGCCGTCCGGGAACACGTGGCCCAAGTGCGCATCGCATTTGGCGCAGACCACTTCGGTGCGGATCATGCCGTGGCTGACGTCACGGATCTCGACCATGGCGCTGTCACCGATCGGAGCATAGAAGCTCGGCCAGCCGCAGCCGGAGTCGAATTTGGTTTTGGAGTCGAACAGCGGCTCGTTGCAGCAGATGCAGTGGTAAATGCCGGCGACCTTGCTGTCGTTGTATTTGCCGGAGAACGGTCGTTCGGTGCCTTTGAGGCGGCACACGTTGTACTGCTCCGGATCGAGCATAGCCCGCCATTCTTCCAGGGTTTTTTCCAACTTTTCCATCATCACACCTCAGCAGCTGAAAAAGCCCGATCTGTACCTTTTCCACGGATCGGGCGGCACGTATGATTGCGCCTCGTCAAACGCCAGTCTGGCAGCCAGACCACGCGCATTCAAACGGATTTATGGGTGCTGCCTCTCAAGGCGCCAGGCCTGTGTGAATACGCAGGATTCCCAGCACGGTCGTTCATACGCCGCCTGGATCGTTCATTTTCGGGAACACATCGCCATGCAGGTCAGCAAATCGAACAAGCTCGCCAACGTCTGCTACGACATTCGCGGCCCAGTGCTCAAGCACGCCAAACGCCTGGAAGAGGAAGGCCATCGCATCCTCAAGCTGAACATCGGCAACCCGGCGCCTTTTGGTTTCGAAGCGCCGGATGAAATCCTTCAGGACGTCATCCGCAACCTGCCGACTGCTCAGGGCTACAGCGATTCCAAAGGTCTGTTCAGCGCCCGCAAGGCCGTGATGCAGTACTACCAGCAAAAGCAGGTAGAAGGCGTCGGCATCGAAGACATCTATTTGGGTAACGGCGTTTCCGAGCTGATCGTGATGTCGATGCAGGCCCTGCTCAACAACGGCGACGAAGTGCTGGTGCCGGCCCCGGACTACCCGCTGTGGACCGCCGCGGTGAGCCTGTCGGGCGGCAACCCGGTGCATTACCTGTGCGACGAGCAAGCCAACTGGTGGCCGGATCTGGCCGACATCAAGGCCAAGATCACCCCGAACACCAAAGCACTGGTGATCATCAACCCGAACAACCCGACGGGCGCGGTGTATTCGAAAGAAGTCCTGCTGGGCATGCTGGAACTGGCCCGTCAGCACAACCTGGTGGTTTTTTCCGACGAGATCTACGACAAGATTCTGTACGACGATGCCGTGCACATCTGCACGGCTTCCCTGGCGCCAGATCTGCTGTGCCTGACGTTCAACGGTCTGTCAAAGTCATATCGCGTGGCGGGTTTTCGTTCCGGCTGGATCGCCATTTCAGGCCCGAAACACCACGCCCAGAGCTACATCGAAGGCATCGACATGCTGGCCAACATGCGTCTGTGTGCCAACGTGCCGAGCCAGCATGCGATCCAGACCGCCCTCGGCGGCTACCAGAGCATCAATGATCTGGTATTGCCCAACGGACGATTGTTGGAACAGCGCAATCGCACCTGGGAACTGCTCAACGACATTCCCGGCGTGAGCTGCGTCAAGCCAATGGGCGCGCTGTATGCGTTCCCACGGATCGACCCGAAAGTCTGCCCGATCCATAACGACGAGAAATTCGTGCTCGACCTGCTACTGTCGGAGAAGCTGCTGGTGGTTCAAGGCACCGCCTTCAACTGGCCATGGCCGGACCACTTCCGTGTGGTGACCCTGCCGCGCGTGGACGACCTGGACATGGCCATCGGACGTATCGGCAACTTCCTCAAGTCCTATCGCCAGTAACCTGCCTGTCACCGTGCGACGCTTGCGCAAGTCGCACGGTGATTGATTCAGCAACATTTCTTTGCGCCCTGCCGAACATCGCTGCTTCAAGCGCTAACTGATGACCGTTGAGTGCTCGCGTCTAACAACGGCGGGGCTTATGACGCTAATTGCCTGACAAACGCTTCCCGCATCGACGTCGGAAATGCCCTTCAAACAGCTAGACTGTTGCCGTAGGACACAGTTTGAAATAGTCACTTGGTTGAATAGCCTGGGTCAGCACCTTATATACCCCGCAGTACGCTACATCTTTAGCATGAGGAGATTTCTACAACCATGATGCGCATCCTGCTGTTTTTGGCCACTAACCTGGCGGTCGTGCTGATTGCCAGCATCACCCTGAGCCTTTTCGGCTTCAACGGGTTCATGGCGGCCAACGGGGTTGATCTCAACCTCAATCAGCTGCTGATTTTCTGTGCGGTCTTTGGTTTCGCCGGTTCGCTGTTCTCGCTGTTCATCTCCAAGTGGATGGCGAAGATGAGCACCAGTACCCAAATCATCAGCCAGCCGCGCACACGTCACGAGCAATGGCTGCTGCAAACCGTCGAGCAATTGTCCCGGGAAGCCGGGATCAAGATGCCCGAAGTCGGTATTTTCCCGGCCTACGAGGCGAACGCCTTTGCCACCGGCTGGAACAAGAACGACGCGTTGGTCGCGGTCAGCCAAGGGCTGCTCGAGCGTTTCTCGCCAGATGAAGTGAAGGCCGTTCTGGCCCACGAAATCGGCCACGTAGCCAATGGCGACATGGTCACCCTGGCATTGGTCCAGGGCGTGGTGAACACCTTCGTGATGTTCTTCGCACGGATCATCGGCAACTTTGTCGACAAGGTGATCTTCAAGAACGAAGAAGGCCAGGGCATCGCCTACTACGTGGCAACCATCTTCGCCGAACTGGTTCTGGGCATTCTGGCCAGCGCCATCGTCATGTGGTTCTCGCGTAAACGCGAATTCCGTGCAGACGAAGCCGGTGCACGTCTGGCCGGTACCGCCGCAATGATCGGCGCCCTGCAACGCCTGCGTGCCGAACAGGGGCTGCCGGTGCACATGCCGGACACCCTGACGGCTTTCGGCATTAACGGTGGCATCAAACAGGGGTTCGCCCGCATGTTCATGAGCCACCCGCCGCTGGAAGAGCGCATCGACGCGTTGCGTCGTCGGGGCTGATAGCTCTGCGGTGATGCAAAAAGGGGCGATCATCTGATCGCCCCTTTTTTGTGCCTTGCTGTTCCATCAACTCATCAAGCGATAAATCCGCTCTTCAAGCCGCGTAACACCGCTTTCCAGGAACTTCCAGCTCTCGCCCAGAACGTCCTGGTCCTCCAGAATCTTCAACTCCCACGAAACCCCGAACAACCGTTGCACTTCGTCATCCAGCACTGCAAAGGGCGGCCCCTCCATTTGTGCCTGGTCGTAATCCAGGGTAATCAGCAGCCCCAGCGAATCTTTCGGCACAATCCGCTTCAGATGCTCGGCGTATTGCTCCCGCATCTTCGGTGGCAAGGCGATCAACGCAGCGCGGTCGTACAGCGCACTGCAATCGGCGACATCGCCGGCCGTCAACGCGAAGAAATCACCACACCAGATCTCGATCGAGCCCGCTCGATAGACGGTGAAGGGGCCTTGGTCGCTGACGTCCGGGTCAAATTGATGCTCGTGGAAAAAGTCTTCCACCGCTTTTTCCGACAACTCGACGCCCAGCACCTCGTGACCGCATTTCGCCAGCCACAGCAGATCCAGGCTTTTGCCACATAGCGGCACCAGTACGCGCGCACCCTCCTCCAGGCCCAGCTGCGGCCAGTACCGTTGCAGATATGGATTCACTTCCGGCAGGTGGAAGCCGATCTGATTCGACGTCCACCGCTTGTGCCAAAACTCCGGCTGCATAATTAATCCCGAAAATTCGATCAAAAGACCCTAAAACTTATATTAGATTTAGATCAATGATCTGACTGAAGATGATGCCATCTTACCCCTCAGGAGCTCATTCATGTTCCCCAGCCTGTACATATCCCATGGCTCGCCCATGTTGGCACTGGAACCGGGCGCCAGCGGGCCCGCCCTCGCTCGCCTGGCCGCAGAATTGCCGAAACCCAAAGCTATCGTAATTGTTTCTGCGCACTGGGAAAGCAACGAGTTGCTCGTCAGCGGCAATCCCCAGCCTGAAACCTGGCATGACTTCGGCGGGTTTCCGCAGGCGTTATTCGACGTGCAATACCCGGCGCCCGGCAATCCACAATTGGCCGCAGAGGTTGTCGAACTGCTGAAGAGCGATGGCCTGCCCGCACGCATCGAAGCCGAACGGCCGTTCGACCACGGGGTTTGGGTGCCGCTGTCATTGATGTATCCACAAGCCGACATCCCCGTGGTG
Organism: Pseudomonas sp. PMCC200344; assembly: GCF_030053095.1. Lineage (NCBI taxonomy): Bacteria > Pseudomonadati > Pseudomonadota > Gammaproteobacteria > Pseudomonadales > Pseudomonadaceae > Pseudomonas > Pseudomonas sp. PMCC200344. The sequence goes on from NZ_CP125618.1 coordinate 4,624,678, forward strand.
CAAGTCTCGCTGCCCACCCGCGGCGGCCCGGCCCTGCAGACCCGCGTCGGTCATGCCCTGTCCAGTCTGCGCGAACACGGCGTGCTGCTGATCGGTTCCGGGAGCATCACCCACAACCTGCGCGAACTGGACTGGCACGCCGGCCCGGAAAGCGTCGAACCCTGGGCCCAGGCATTTCGTGACTGGATGATCGAAAAACTCGCTGCCAACGACGAAACCGCGTTGCACGATTACCGTCAGCAAGCACCGAATGCCGTGCGCAACCATCCAAGTGATGAACATTTGTTGCCTTTGTATTTTGCCCGCGGTGCCGGAGGAAACTTCAGCGTGACTCACAAGGGATTCACCATGGGGGCCTTGGGCATGGACATTTACCGCTTCGGATAATGTCGCAGTACAAGCGCTCAACCTGTGGCGGCCAGGCTCAGACCACATCGACCCCGACATGAATCGCGTCGTGCCGCCAAAACTCCAGATCACAATCAATCAACCGCTCATGCTGATCGTAATTGACCCGAGCGATGCGCAACCCCGGACTCCCCACCGACACCCGTAAAGCCGCCGCCGCATCCACCGACAACGCCGTCGGCACAATCTCGAAACGCACCCGCCCATAGTGCAAGTCGTAATGTCGCGCATACAGCTCGGTAATTGACTGATTCAAATCGAAATCCAGAATCCCCGGGAAAAACTGCGGATTCAAATAGTGCTCCACATACAACACCAGCCGCTCATCAATCCGCCGCGCCCGGCAGATCTGAATCACGCTGGACAACGCCGGTAACTGCAACCAGGCACAGACCGCCGCCGACGCCGGTTGCAACCGCGCGGAAATCACCTCGGTGGATGGCACCCGCCCCTGTGCACTGACCATTGCGTGAAAGTGACTGCGCTGCATCAGGTTGTAGGCCAGGCGCGGTGGCGACACGAACCAGCCACGGCGCTCCTCCCGATAAATCTGCCCCTGGGCTTCCAGCTGCAACAACGCTTCACGCACGGTGATCCGGGTGGTACCGAACAACTCACTGAGCTTGCGCTCGGCCGGCAGTTTGCTCCCGGGCGCCAACAGGCCATGGTCGAGCTGTTCCTGCAGAACCTGCCCGATGGCTGTCACCGCTTTGGTTGTCTCGATGCGCATCAACGTTACCTATCTGGACTAGACCAGCACTGTTTCGGGGCGGAACCGCGATTCAAATTGGTTCCCTCAACTCCCGACAAGCCTAGGCACTGCACATGACTGACAGATGACAAAGCCGTCGAACGGTTGATCCAGACGCCTGCAATTTCACGGCCAAGTCCTTTTATATCAGCCTATTAGCCATGGTCTACGCTTACTCCGAAGCCTGAGCATTGCAGCTCAAAAAATATAGGCCGACCGGTCGTCGACATCAAAATGTCATCAGAGGCGCCTAAATTGGCTCAGGTATTGCTGACCTAGACCAACACAACCGCAATCGCAGCGTTGAAAACGCCCAAAGGAGCTTCGGATGAAACAGCTTTTCCTGGCCTCACTGTTAGGCTCGACCATTGCCATGTGCACCGCCGCGATGGCGGCTGATAGCGATTTGAAAACCCTGGAAGCCGCGGCGAAAGCGGAAGGTGAGGTCAACAGTGTCGGCATGCCCGACAACTGGGCCAACTGGAAAGGCACCTGGGATGACCTGGCCAAAAACTACGGCCTGAAACACATCGACACCGACATGAGCTCGGCTCAGGAAATCGCCAAGTTCAAAGCTGAAAAAGACAACGCCACGGCTGACATCGGTGACGTCGGTGCAGCCTTCGGCCCGATCGCGGTCAAGCAAGATGTGGTGCAACCTTACAAACCCTCTACCTGGGATCAGATTCCAGATTGGGCCAAGGACAAGGACGGCAACTGGGCGCTGGCCTATACCGGCACCATCGCGTTTATCGTCAACAAGAAGCTGCTGCACGGTTCCGAAGCCCCGACCAAGTGGGCTGATCTGAAAACCGGTAAATACAAGGTTTCCATCGGTGACGTGAGCACCGCCGCCCAGGCCGCCAACGGTGTACTGGCCGCAGCACTGGCCAACGGTGGCGACGAAAAGAACCTGCAACCAGCGCTGTTGCTGTTCGCAGATATCGCCAAACAAGGACGCCTGTCCATGGCCAACCCGACCATCGCCACGATGGAAAAGGGTGAAATCGAAGTCGGCGTGGTCTGGGACTTCAACGGCCTGAGCTACAAGGCCAAGATGGCGAATCCGGATGATTACGTGGTGCTGATTCCATCCGATGGCTCGGTGATTTCCGGTTACACCACCATCATCAACAAATACGCGAAAAACCCGAACGCCGCCAAGCTGACCCGCGAATACATCTTCAGCGATGCCGGTCAGATCAACCTGGCGCGCGGCAACGCCCGTCCGATCCGCGCCGACCACGTCAAATTGCCGGATGACGTCAAGGCCCAACTGCTGCCTAACGAGCAGTACAAAAAGGTCACGCCGATCAAAGACGCGGATGCGTGGGAAAAGACCTCCAAGGCGCTGCCTCAGAAGTGGCAGGAAGAAGTCATCATCAACATGCAGTAATGCTGTAGATCCCACATTGGACACCTAATGGAGATCCAATGTGGGAGCGAGCCTGCTCGCGAATGCGGCTGAACATTCGACGAAGATGTTGAATGTCATACCGCTTTCGCGAGCAGGCTCGCTCCCACAGGGGGATTGGTTGCGTACTTGAATTAACTGTTTCGCGGAGTTTTGCCCCTATGAAGCACAACGTCATCCTTGTGGTGCTCGACGGCCTCAATTACGAAGTCGCGCGCCACGCCATGGGGCACCTGCAGGCTCACGTTGGCGCAGGACGCGCAACGCTCTACAAACTGGAATGCGAATTGCCGGCGCTGTCCCGTCCGCTTTACGAGTGCATCCTGACCGGCGTCACTCCGATCGACAGCGGCATTGTTCACAACAATGTCTCGCGCCTGTCCAACCAGCGCAGCATCTATCACTACGCCAGCGATGCCAGCCTTGTAACCGCCGCCGCGGCCTATCACTGGGTCAGTGAGCTGTATAACCGTTCGCCGTTTATTGCCGCGCGGGATCGTCACACCGACGACCCGGACCTGCCAATCCAGCACGGTCATTTCTACTGGAGCGATCACTACCCGGACTCGCACCTGTTCGCCGACGCCGAAAACCTGCGCCTGCGTCATGCGCCGAACTTTTTACTGGTCCACCCCATGAACATCGACGATGCCGGGCACAAGCACGGCCTCGACACCCCCCAATACCGTAATAGCGCCCGCTCGGCTGACATTATTCTGGCCGACTATCTGCAAACCTGGCTCGACGCCGGCTATCAGGTGCTGGTGACCGCCGACCATGGCATGAACAACGACCGCTCCCACAACGGCCTGCTGCCGGAAGAACGCGAAATACCGCTGTTCGTCCTCGGAGACGCTTTCAGCTTCAATGCCAACGCCGCACCGAAACAGACTGAAATCTGCGGCACCGTCTGCGAACTGCTGGGTGTGGCCCACGACAAACCTGTGTGCCGGGAGCTGCTCAAGTGAACACCATGACGCGCGGAAAATGGCTGGCAGCCTTGTGTCTGGTGCCTTTTGCACTGTTCTTTATCGTGTTCCAGATCGCGCCGCTGTCCTGGGTGATGATCAATAGCCTGCAATCGGAAGAGTTCGGTTGGGGCGTGGCGAACTTCAGCAAGATCTTCAATTCGAAGTTCTATTTGCAAGCGATCCAGTACAGCCTCGAGATCAGTTTCTGGTCCAGCGTGTTCGGCATCATCATCGCCGTACTCGGCGCCTACTCCTTGCGCCGGGTCGACTCGAAGCTGCGCAACTTCGTCAACGCCTTCGCCAACATGACCAGCAACTTTGCCGGCGTGCCTTTGGCCTTCGCGTTCATCATTCTGCTGGGCTTCAACGGCAGCTTCACCATCATGCTCAAGCAGGCCGGGATCATTCAGGACTTCAACCTGTATTCGAAAACCGGGCTGATCATTCTCTACACCTACTTCCAGATTCCGCTCGGCGTGTTGCTGCTCTACCCGGCCTTTGATGCCCTGCGCGAAGACTGGCGTGAATCCGCCGCGCTGCTTGGCGCCAATGGCTGGCAGTTCTGGCGGCACATCGGTTTGCCAGTGCTGACCCCGGCGCTGCTCGGTACGTTTGTGATCCTGCTGGCCAACGCCCTGGGCGCCTACGCCACGGTGTATGCCCTGACCACCGGTAACTTCAACGTGCTACCGATCCGCATCGCGGCGATGGTTTCCGGCGACATTTCGCTAGACCCGAACCTGGCCAGTGCCCTGGCGGTGGTGCTGGTGGCGTTGATGACTCTGGTGACCATCGTGCATCAGCTGCTGTTGAAGAGGAGCTACCATGTCTCGCGCTGAACTGGGTCCCGTCGGTGTCTATCACCGGGTGGTGGTGTATTTGCTCTTTGCCATACTCTTGCTGCCGTTGCTCGGGACGCTGATCTACTCGATCTCCAGCAGTTGGTCGGCGACCATTCTGCCCAGCGGCTTCACCGTCAAATGGTACGTGGAGCTGTGGAGCGATCCGCGGTTTCTCCATTCGTTCGGCCAATCGCTGCTGGTCTGCGTCGGCTCGCTGATTCTGTCCGTGGTGCTGATTCTGCCGCTGCTGTTTGTGGTGCATTACCACTTCCCGAAACTCGATGCGCTGATGAACATCTTGATCCTGCTGCCCTTCGCGGTGCCGCCGGTGGTGTCGTCGGTGGGGTTGCTGCAACTCTACGGTTCCGGGCCGTTTGCGATGGTCGGGACGCCGTGGATTCTGATCGGTTGCTATTTCACCGTGGCGCTGCCGTTCATGTACCGGGCAATCACCAACAACCTGCAAGCGATCAACCTGCGAGACCTGATGGACTCCGCCCAACTGCTCGGTGCCAGCACCTGGCAAGCGGCGTTCCTGGTAGTGCTGCCAAACTTGCGCAAAGGTTTGATGGTGGCGTTGCTGCTGTCGTTCTCGTTCCTGTTCGGTGAGTTCGTGTTCGCCAACATCCTCGTCGGGACCCGCTACGAAACCCTGCAGGTCTACCTCAATAACATGCGCAACAGCAGCGGCCACTTCACCAGTGCGCTGGTGATTTCCTATTTCTTCTTTGTGCTGGTTCTGACCTGGGCTGCCAATATATTGAACAAGGACAAAAGCCAATGAGCTTCGTCAGCGTCCAACACCTACTGAAAAGCTACGCGGGCACCACGGTGTTCAGCGACATCAACTGTGAAATCCAGAAGGGTGAGTTCGTCACCCTCCTCGGCCCGTCCGGTTGCGGCAAGTCCACACTGCTACGCTGCATCGCCGGGCTGACCTCGGTGGATGGCGGCAAAATCCTGCTCGATGGCCAGGACCTCGTTCCGTTGAGCCCACAGAAACGCGGGATCGGCATGGTGTTCCAGAGCTACGCGCTGTTCCCCAACATGACCGTGGAGCAGAACGTCGCCTTCGGTCTACGCATGCAGAAGGTCAACGCCGACGATAGCCATAGGCGTGTTACCGAAGTGCTGAAACTGGTGGAGCTCAACGATTTCGCCGCGCGTTATCCGCATCAACTGTCCGGCGGCCAATGCCAGCGAGTCGCTCTCGCCCGGTCGTTGGTGACCCGGCCTCGTCTGTTGTTGCTGGACGAACCGCTGTCGGCCCTCGATGCACGGATTCGCAAGCACTTGCGCGAACAGATCCGTCAGATCCAGCGTGAACTCGGCTTGACCACGATCTTCGTCACTCACGATCAGGAAGAAGCCCTGACGATGTCCGACCGAATTTTCTTGATGAATCAGGGAAAGATCGTACAAAGCGGCGACGCCCAGACCCTTTACACCGCACCCATCGATTTCTTTGCCGCAGGTTTCATCGGCAACTACAACCTGCTGGACGCCGACAGCGCCACAAAACTGCTGCAGCGACCGATTACCCACCGCATCGCGATTCGCCCGGAAGCCATCGAGCTGAGCCTGAACGGCGAACTCGACGCACAAATCCGCAGCCACAGCCTGTTGGGCAACGTGATTCGCTACCGGGTCGAAGCCCGGGGCGTGGAATTGGTGGTGGATGTGCTGAACCGCTCGGCGGCCGATTTGCATCCCGATGGTCAGCGTCTGGCGCTTTCCATCGATCCGACGGCCCTGTGTGAGGTAGCCTGATGCCTTTGCTGATGTTGAAGAGAGAACCGCACTGATGGCCCTGGCAATTTTTGATTTGGACGAAACCCTGATCCACGGCGACTGCGCCACCCTCTGGAGCGAGCAAATGGGCCGCCTGGGTTGGGTCGATCCCGAGTCGTTCATGCGTCAGAACAATGAACTGATGGACGCCTACAGCCACGGCAAACTAAGGATGGAGGAGTACATGACCTTCAGCCTGGAGCCGATGATCGGGCGCACACCGGAAGAGGTCGACCATCTGGTAGGGCCTTGGGTGGAAGACTTCATCGAGCCGATCATTTTCAGTGACGCCACCAAAGCGATTGCGGCCCATCGCAAGGCCGGCGATCGGATTTTGGTGATTTCGGCGTCGGGCACGCATCTGGTGCGGCCGATTGCCGATCGCTTGGGCATTGACGAGATTCTCGGCATCGAGCTGGAAGTTGCACATGGGGTGTATAGCGGCAACACCGTTGGCACGCTGACCTACCGCGAAGGCAAGATCACGCGTTTGCTGGAGTGGCTGGATGCGGAAGAGGAAAACCTTGAGGGCGCCAGTTTCTACTCCGACTCACGCAATGATTTGCCGCTGTTGCTGAAGGTTGATTTTCCGCATGTGGTGAACCCGGATCCGGTGTTACTTGAGCACGCCGAAAAGGCCGGCTGGCCAATCCATATCTGGAAGTAATTTGGCCCCTGTGGGAGCGAGCCTGCTCGCGATGAACGATAACGCGGTCTTGCAGGTAAACCGCGTCGCCTGAATCGCGAGCAGGCTCGCTCCCACAGGTTCACTGTCGTCAAACCAGGCTTTCGTCGATCATCAACACCAACTTTCCCGACACCTTGTTAGTCGCCAACTCCGCAAACGCCGCTTCGGCGTCCTTGATCGGAAAGGTCTTGGCCAATTGCGGGCTCAAACGCCCTTCGGCAAACAGCGGCCAGACATGTTGGCTGAGATCACTGAACAGATCCGCCTTGAACTGCTCGTCGCGACTGCGCAAAGTCGAACCCAACAGTTGCACCCGCTTGGCCAGTACCTGCGCCAGATCCAGCTGTGCCTCACGACCGCCCATCAGGCCGATCAGCACCCAGCGACCATCGCGCGCCATCAGTTTCAGATTCAGCGCGGCGTAGTTGCCGCCCACCGGGTCGAGAATCACATCGAACGGGCCCAGGTCGCTCAAGCTGCCCAGATCCCCGTTGCGCACGACCCCACCTTGGGCCCCCAGCGCTTCGCAGTAAGCCAAACGCTCGGCAGAGCCGACACTGACCCAACACGGGTTACCAAACGCCTTGCACAGCTGAATGGCAGCTGAACCGATTCCACTTGCTCCGGCGTGCAGCAGAACTTTCTCACCCGGCTTGAGCGCAGCCAGTTGAAACAAATTCAGCCAAACGGTCGCATACACTTCCGGCAGCGCTGCTGCCTCAGCCAGAGACAAACCTTCGGGAACCGGCAACACGTGCCGTCCGTCGACAACTACCTCCTCGGCCATCCCGCCCCCGGCCAGCAAGGCGCAGACTCGATCCCCGACTTGCCAGGACGAGCCCGGCCCCACCTCGCTGATCACCCCCGAACACTCAAGACCCAGTACCTGACTGGCTCCCGGCGGTGGCGGATAAAGACCCGCCTTCTGTAACAAATCGGCGCGATTGAGACCCGCAGCCGCCACTCGAATCCGAACTTGTCCTACATCACATGTAGGACTGGGCTCTTCCACCCACTCCACTTGACCTTCAACGCCTTGCAATGCTTTCACAGTGCCTCCATAGTGAGTCTGGACTGAGCCCGTAGCTGTAGCGCCGGGCTTTCTTGCATTTTTGACCGGCCCTTTGTGGAACCGGCGACTTCAAAGACGGCCTAATATGCGTGATCAATTGTCCCCGCGTCGAATCAGCATGAAGCATTTTTTCCCCAGCACCGCCCTAGCCCTGTTCATTGGTATCGGCCTGTTGCCGATGTCGACCAATTCGTTTGCAGCCAATAGCTGGGACAAGCTTCAGCCTGATCGTGACGAAGTGATCGCCAGCCTGAATGTCGTCGAGTTGCTAAAGCGCCATCACTACAGCAAACCGCCTCTCGATGATGCGCGCTCGGTGATCATCTATGACAGCTACCTCAAGCTGCTGGACCCGTCGCGCAGCTACTTCATGGCCAGCGACATTGCCGAATTCGACAAATGGAAAACCCAGTTTGACGACTTCCTCAAAAGCGGCGACCTGAACGCCGGGTTCACCATCTACAAGCGCTACCTGGACCGCGTCAAAGCGCGTCTGGACTTCGCCCTTGCCGAGCTGAACAAAGGCGTCGACAAGATCGACTTCACGACCAAGGAATCCTTGCTGATCGATCGTAAGGACGCCCCTTGGCTCAAGTCCACAGCAGAACTCGACGACCTGTGGCGCAAACGCGTCAAGGACGAAGTGCTGCGGATGAGGATTGCTGGCAAAGAGCCCAAGCAGATTCAGGAAACCCTGACCAAGCGTTACAAGAATCAATTGTCGCGCCTGGACCAAACCCGTCCGGAAGACATCTTCCAGGCGTACATCAATACCTTCGCCATGTCCTACGACCCGCACACCAACTATCTGTCGCCGGATAACGCGGAGAACTTCGACATCAACATGAGCCTGTCCCTCGAGGGCATCGGCGCCGTGTTGCAGAGTGACAACGACCAGGTGAAAGTCGTGCGTCTGGTGCCGGCAGGCCCGGCCGACAAGACCAAGCAAGTCGCACCGGCTGACAAGATCATCGGCGTTGCCCAGGGCAACAAAGAAATGGTCGATGTGGTCGGCTGGCGTCTGGACGAAGTGGTCAAGCTGATCCGTGGGCCGAAGGGCACCGTGGTGCGCCTGGAAGTGATCCCGGCCAGCAACGCGCCGAACGACCAGACCACCAAGATCGTCCCGATCACCCGCGAAGCAGTGAAGCTTGAAGACCAGGCTGTGAAGAAGTCGGTCCTCAACCTGAAACAAGACGGCAAGGACTACAAGCTCGGCGTCATCGAGATCCCGGCCTTCTACCTGGATTTCAAGGCCTTCCGTGCTGGCGATCCGGACTACAAGAGCACCACTCGCGACGTCAAGAAACTGCTGACCGAGTTGCAGAAAGACAAAGTTGACGGCGTAGTCATCGACCTGCGCAACAACGGCGGTGGTTCCCTGCAGGAAGCCACCGAGCTGACCAGTCTGTTCATCGACAAAGGTCCGACCGTTCTCGTGCGTAATGCCGATGGCCGGGTCGATGTGCTGGAAGATGAAAACCCGGGTGCGTTCTACAAAGGCCCGATGGCGTTGCTGGTCAACCGCTTGTCCGCCTCGGCTTCGGAGATTTTTGCCGGCGCCATGCAGGACTACCACCGCGCGTTGATCATCGGCGGCCAGACCTTCGGTAAAGGCACCGTACAGACCATTCAGCCGCTGAACCATGGCGAACTGAAACTGACCCTGGCCAAGTTCTACCGGGTTTCCGGCCAGAGCACCCAGCATCAGGGCGTACTGCCGGACATCAATTACCCGTCGATCATCGACACCAAGGAAATCGGCGAAAGCGCACTGCCTGAAGCCATGCCGTGGGACACCATCCGAGCGGCCATCAAGCCTGCGGTCGATCCCTTCAAGCCGTACATCTCGCAGCTTAAATCCGAGCACGAGGTACGCTCGGCCAAAGACGCGGAGTTCGTGTTCATTCGCGACAAGCTGGCCTTGGCGCAGAAACTGATGGCAGAAAAAACCGTCAGCCTCAATGAAGCTGATCGTCGTGCACAACACGCCGATATCGAAGCCAAGCAACTTGTAATGGAAAATATCCGTCGTAAGGCCAAGGGTGAAGAGCCGCTCAAAGAGCTGAAGAAAGAAGACGAAGACGCGATCGCGGCCGAGCCAGACAAGACCAAACCAGAAGACGATGCCTACCTGAGCGAGACAGGGCGGATTCTGTTGGACTACCTGAAACTCAATACCGCGGTAGCCAAGCACTAAGTTGTTACAAGCAAGATGATGGCAATTTAATACTTACGCACCCCGGAGCGTCATCAAACAGTCATCATTCTGTCGTGAAATACAGGACTGGGAGCCCTCTTTAAACCAAGAGTGTGCTCCCAGTCCTTTTTTTATCGCCAGAGATCGCCATGACCACTACCGAACAGCTGAGTGCCTTGAGTTCCATACTGGCTCAAAGCGGTTTGCACAGCTTGTTCCAGCCGATCATTTCCCTCTCTGAGCGACGCATTGTCGGTTACGAAGCCCTCAGTCGCGGGCCCTCCAACAGTCCGCTGCACTCCCCCCTCGCACTGTTTGCCGTGGCCCGTCAGGCCGGCCGCCTGAGCGAGCTGGAAATCGCTTGCCGTCAAAGCGCCTGCCGACGCTTCAATGATCAGCAACTCCCCGGCAAGCTGTTCCTCAACGTTTCCCCTGAATCCCTGCTCGAAGCCGCCCACCAACCCGGTCGCACCCTACAACTGCTGCAGGATTTCGGCATACCGCCGAGTCAGGTGGTGATCGAACTGACTGAACAAACCCCGACCGACGATTTCGAGCTGCTGCAAACCGCGCTGCATCACTATCGAGCGATGGGGTTTTCCATTGCTCTGGATGATCTGGGTGCAGGCTACTCGAGCTTGCGGCTCTGGTCCGAATTGCGTCCGGACTACGTGAAGATTGATCGACACTTCATCGATGGCATTCACCAAGATGCCCTCAAGCGCGAATTCGTCGGCTCGATCCTGCAAATTGCCAAGGCCTCGCGGGCACAAGTGATCGCCGAAGGTATCGAGCTGCCGGAAGAACTCGCGGTGCTGACCGAGATGGGCGTGGATCTGGTTCAGGGTTATCTGCTCTGCCGCCCCCAGGAACATCCACCTCGTGATGCCCGAGCCCTGATGCCCAAACGGGAAAGCACGGCAGTGGCGTTAAATGATGAAGTCAGCGACCTTAGCGCTTTGCTTAACGACCAACCGGCAGTGGGTCGCGATACACCGACCGCCACGGTGCTGGAAGCCTTTCGCCGCCAGGCCAACCTTAACTCCCTGGCGGTACTCGACGAGCAAGGTCAGCCCTGCGGCATCGTCCACCGGCATTCGCTCTCCGATGCACTGCTCAAGCCTTTTGCCACCGACCTGTTCGCCCGCAAGCCGATCAGCCGTTTAATGAGTGATGACTTCCTCGCCGTTGAGATGAGCCAGTCGTTGCAACAAGTGAGTCGCCTGATCACCAGCCGCGCGCGGCAGCGCATCGAAGAAGACTTCATCATCACCCTCAACGGTGGTTACCTGGGACTGGGCCGAGTGATCGACGTACTTAAATTGATTACCGAACTGAAGATCCAACAAGCCCGTTACGCCAACCCGCTGACCCTGCTGCCGGGCAACGTGCCGATCCAGCAATGCCTGACGCGACTGCTGCAACAGCAACGGGAATCGGTGATCTGCTACGTCGACATCGACAGTTTCAAACCCTTCAACGACATCTACGGCTACGGCCGTGGGGACGAAGTCCTGCTGTGCCTGGCGCAATGCCTGAATGATCGCGTCGACCCTTCCCGCGACTTTGTCGGCCATATCGGCGGCGATGACTTCCTGCTGGTACTCGGCCCGGAAGACTGGCGCAAACGCTTGAACCAGTTGCTGGACGACTTCCAGAGCCAGTGCCGCCGCTTTTATCGCAGCGAACACCTGGAAGCTGGCTGCTTCATCGCCCCAAACCGTCAGGGTGTGCGCCAGGAATTTGCGTTGCTGTCACTATCCATTGGCGTGGTGCATTTACATCCACAGGCCTGTGGACAACTCGATGCAAGCCAGTTGGCGGAGATGGCATCGCAGGCCAAGCATCACGCGAAGAATGTGCCGGGGTATAGCGTGCATGTGATTGATAGTTTGGCGGTGCCAGAAGCTGAGGAAGCGTTGGTTGCCGGGCATCGGTGATCTGATCGTTCCCACGCTCTGGGAATGCCTCCAGGGACGCTCCGCGTTCCAGCCCCACCGCTGGTGTCCAGCCTGACACTGATGTGCCGCAGAGCGTCACGGGCTGCATTCCCACGCAGAGTGGAGCGTGGGAACGATCATCAACCCTATGGCGAGGGGACTTGCCCCCGTTGGGCTGCGGAGCAGCCCCAAAACCTGCAATCCGGTTTTGTCAGGTACACCGCAGGGCTCGGTCTTGCGACTGCTGGCAGTCGAACAGGCGATGCGGCGTTCCGACACCCCACCTCGCCACAAAAGCCGCTCGGTGCTACTCCGAAAGCCGCGCCCGCAACCGCCGGCCAAGCACGTCCAGCACATCACACCCATCCCGCAACGGAATGGCGCAGAGCAAGGCAAAGTCACTGAGAATGAAGGACTGACACTCGATCGAACCGCGCATGGACAGGTTCTCCATCACTTGAGTGACGGCGCGGATTCGGTAGCTGGCAGCGTCATACAAAACATCAAGCGGCGCTTGGGTATCAACGAACAGTGTGGGCATGTCGTCGCAGTTGCTGGTGAGCGCCATGAAGCGGTTTTCGGGGTGGGGGGTTGGTTTTTTGTAGGGTGGGTCGGGGTGAATACTATTCATTTTTGAAACCTCTGGTAGTAAATGGGCGCTACCATCGGCCTTCCTACAGGCTTGGGTGGCAGCTATGCGCGGGGTAGGAATATCGAGACCAGAGCAAACTCGACCACGCCGAAGCGTGCCCGCGCACAGCCGCCGCAACTGATCTTACGGACGCACGTTGATGGCCGCAATTCAGGTGTCGACGCCAAGGCGTCCTCTCTAGTCTTGAAGGGTTCCTACACCCCACCACTGAATCTTCAGTGACCACTAGAGACTATCGATGGAAAACATTTCACACCAGTTCATGAAAGCCGCCGCGGTTTGAAGGAAACTTCCGACGACCTTGCCCATAAATTTCGCTGTCACTTCTCTTTAGGGACGATCAAGTTTACAGGCTAATCTGATAGCAATATGCCGCAGCCAGGACTCGCCTGATTCCCACGCGTTCCAGTAGCAGTAGTAACAGCTCAGCTCTTTCAACAAGTACTCACGCAACTCAACCTCGTCTTTCCGCTGATCAAGCAGTGCATTGAGCTCTGCCCGGACCACCATTAAATCCTCAGGGTCGGATTCATCTAAAAAAGCATCAATCACCAACTCAGCCGTATCATGTTCGACTGTCCAATCTTGATGAAAATACGCTCCAAAAAAATCGTGTAACTCAGGAAACTCTCTACTCATATCTCTGGAAATCCTGTTAATAAAAAGTATCCCTCAGGCCGCCGAGCATCCTTAATCAATACCAACAATACCTTCGATGCTGGCACATAGTCGGTACGTCCGTTCGGCAAGCTGACCCCCACCGGGTAGGGAAATACATGAGTAATTGTCGTCTTCCCTTTCTTACTATTAAGGAATTTTTCGACTTTTACTTTATTTGCATACAATGCTCTAGCGGAAGCTGACTCAGCAGTGGCTCGATCAGGGAACGTTGAAGCAGCAGGAATGTTTGGCTCAGCTTTTAATCTTTCCGCTAACTGCACATCCGTTCTACCCACGTGCTTCTTAATGAGATGCCCTCCCTGAGCTTCATGCGTTGCCAAGCCCCCACCAGGGACAATTTCGCTATACGGCCCATCGGCATCTATATCGCCAGGGCACGGGTTACAAGCCAACCCCAACGGATCAACCCACCCCGTCGGATTCGGCGTGTACTGATACTGGTTCAGCCCACCCGCCAACTTGATCGGGTCCGGCGTCAGGTACCGTCCAACCTCTGGATCATAGTACCGATGCCGGTTGTAGTGCAGACCACTCTCAGCATCGAAGTATTGCCCCTGAAACCGCAACGGCTGATCGAGCTGTTCTCCCCCACCGAACGCGAGGCGCGTGACCTTGCCGTAGGCGTTGTATTTCGCCGACCAAACAATCTCGCCGCCAAAATCGGTCAGTTCCTGCGGCGTACCCAGGTGATCGAGCTGGTAGTAAAACGGGCATGCCTGGCGCGGGCCTTTGCCGTCGAGCATGGCCAGTGGGCGGAAGCTGCCCGGTTCGTAGACGTAGCTGCGGTAATGTTCGCGGCTGCTTTCGGCGACGAGGTTGTCGCCCTGCCAGAAGAACTCGGTGGTGTGGCCGTCGACAGTTTTGGCGATGCGGCGGCCGAAGGCGTCGTAGCGGTAGCTTGAGCAACGACCGTCCGGGGTGGTGACGCCGACCAAGCGGTGTTGGCAGTCGTAGCGGTACTCGGTGACGAGTTTTTGCGCGGTGCCGCGGCGTTCGCGGATCAGGTTGCCGAAGGCGTCGTAGTCGTAGTGGCGATCGCCTTGCATGAGCAGGCGATTGCCTTTGACGGTCGCGGCGCCGGGGCGGTCCTGCATCAGCAGGTTGCCCGCCGGGTCGTGGGCGAAGTTTTCCGGTGGGTCGTCGCGGGTGTGGCGGACGCGGGTCAGGCGGTTGAGTGGGTCGTATTGGTAGCTGCGCTGGCCGTGACGGGTGTCGGCGATGCTGTCGAGATTGCCGTTGGGGCTGTAGGCATAGTCGCGGCGGTACTGCGCTTGTTGCTGTTGGCTGACGGCGTGAGCCTTCAGGCGTCCCTGATCGTCGTAGGCATATTCGCTGAGCAACAGGCCTTGCTGGCGTTGCTGTTCGCGGCCGAAGGCGAATTGGTGGCTGGTGAGTCGCGCACCGTTGAGGTCGATGGCGGTCAGCGCACCGCCCTTGGCGTGGTGGTAATCGAGTTTGCTGCCGTCCGGCAGGCGCAGGCGATTGAGCTGGCCGCAGGCGTCGTAGCCATAGCGCAAGGTGCCCCAGCCTTGATGTTCGGTGATCAGGCGGTCCTGCTGGTCGTACTCGAACTCCAGCGGATGGTCGTGGCCGTCATCGACGCTGATCAGGCGACCGAGGCTGTCGTAGCGGTATTGAACCTTGATGCCGTCGGGCAGGGTTTTGACCAGCAACCGCCCTGCCGCGTCCCGCTGATAAGCCGTCACCAGCTGCGAGTCGTCCTCGCCGAACTCGGTTTTCTCCAGCAACTGGCCGTTGAGGTCGTAGGTGTACGCCGTGCGCTGGCCGTCGAACCCTGTTTCTTGTCGGATCAGGCCGTTGGCCGTGTAGTCCAGCTGATATTTTTCGCCGGATTGGTTTTCAATTTCGGTGAGCAACAGCTGCGCGTTGTCGTAGCGATACTTCAGCTGGGTGCCGTCGGGATTGATCCTGCGGCTGACCAGGTGCAGATCGTCGACGTATTCGTAACGGGTGAAACGCCCCAGTTCGTCGCGTTCGGCGGTGATCTTGCCGTAGGCGTTGTAGCTGAACGCGCGGCTGGCACCGGTGGGCAGCGTCGTCAGGATCAATCGGCCGACGGCATCCCATTGGTACTGGGTGACGGCGCCGTGTTCATCCTGACGGGTAAGCTGCCGCCCCATCGCATCGTAGGAATACCGCCGCTGGCCACCGTCCGGCAAGGTCTCTTCGAGCAGTTGCCCTAAGGCGCTCCAGACGAACACATGCCGGCTGTTGTCCGGGTAACGGATCGACAGCAGCTGACCTTTGTCGTCGTAGTGATAGTGGCTGACATGGCCGTCGGGATCGGTCGCTTCGGTGATAGCGCCCTGAGCATTGCGCTGATAAGTCCAGACCGCTTTACCGCGGTACCGCGCGTGCAGGAAACCGTTGCGGTACTCTTAGGCCGTCGGTTCGTCTTCCGGCGGAATCAGCGCAATAAGCCGTCCGACTTCGTCGTAACGGTATTCGGTGACGGCGCCGAGCGGATCCTGCTCGGCAATCAACCGACCTTTATCGTCGTAGGCCTTGAGGTGTTCGCCACCATCCAGTTCGACCTTGCGCACCAGCCGCGCGCGGTCGTCATGGACGTAAACTTCTTCGCTGCCGTCGATGTTCTGAACGGTGACACTGCCCTGCTCATCCCAGACATACCGCGCGTCCATCTGCGAAAACGACGCCCAGTGGCGGATGCATCGGGCCGCCTTGCCGGACCTTTCCCACGCCCAGAAGAAACTCGCCCCACCGGCCAGCTGGCGCTGCAGGATGACGTGCTGATCGTCGTAGTCGTAGCGCTCGCTTTCGTTGGCGGCGTTGGTGGCTTCGATGAGTTGAGCGCGCTCGTCGTAGCGATAGCTGACCAGCGTTTGCTCGGTGCGCCAGGCCTCATCGAGGGTCTGGGCCGGAACAAAATGCTGGTAGTCGACGGCGACCAAATGGCTGCGGTCATAGCGCAACAGCAAGGCGCGGCCGGCGCCGTTGTCGAGGCGTTTGATCCGGTCTTGTCGGTCGCGGGTGATGCGCAGGCGGTTGTCGTAAGCGTCGCTGATGGTTGTCAGTCGGCCGTTTTGAAAGTGATAGAACCGCGTGTCGTCACCCGCCTGGGCGAGGATCAGTTCTTCGGGTTGATCACCGAGATAAATCGCCGCGCGCGACAGGCTGTTGTGGATCGCCGGGCGTTCGCGGTTGGGCAGCGGGAAGGGGGCGCGACGGTTTTCGTGGTCGATCCAGATGACGTGGTCGCCGTCGATTTCCAGTCGATGCGCGAGGCTGTGACTCCAGCCGAAACCGAGGCCGCCGTCGATTTCGGCGGCGCTGGTGCGATAGAGACGGGTGAAGTCGAACGGCAGGATGCCGTCCAGCGAACCGTCGGTGAGGGTCAGCAGTTCTTCGCCGGTGACCATCGACACCGGGCATTTGTTGGTGGCGGTTTTATCGACGGAGTCGGCGCTGTCGCCGTTGGGGTTTTTCGCTTGATCCGGGACGTCGTCGTGGTGTTCGTCTTTTTTCAGCGTGGTGTTCTTGCGGCCATTCCAGCGCAACTGCATCCGACCCTGTTTCAGACCGGCTGCGACGCCGCGCGCAGCGACTGTTTTGTAGCGATCGACGTAGGTCATGAAGTTGTTGATGATCGTGACCATCGACTTCACGAAGCCCATCGCGGCCTCATAAATCTGTGCGCTGTACTTCATCAAGCGCACCGTGAGCCAGGCAATTCCGACCCCGACCACGCTCAGCACCAGGCCAATCAACAAATCGATAACCAGACCAACCACGACTTTGGAAATGGCTTCAGCCGAGGACCCGGCCAGCTGCGAAGGTGGCAATGCATCCAGCCATAGCACTGCGGTGCGCATCAGCAAACACAGCGCTGCCTCGTCGCTGGCCAGCAACATGGCTTTTTCCATCAGGTCGGGGGCGGAAACCGCCAGTTCGGCAAGCTGCCCGGCACTTTCACCCAGCTTCTCGGCAAAGGCCTTGGGGTTCTTCAGGATGTCGGCGAGTTCACCGATGCCATCCCAAACAGCCTCGACCGCCGCCCAACTTCCCGCGAGCATGCCATTGCCCACCGCCGCCAACGAAGCGGATGCCGACTGCTGCGACCACTGCGGTTTGAATCCTTCCCACTCACTGCGCAGCCAGCCTTCCAACTCTTTGGTCAGGCCGTCGTAAGAGGAGAAAAGATCATCGATTTGTTTCGGGGTGACTTCATTCTGGACATGAACGCGGTAGAACTTGCCGGGAATGCCCTTAAACTTTCCTTTGCCATGTTCATCGAGCGTGACCGACGTCTTTTCACCACCATCTTTAGCAATCACATCGACCTGAATATTCCCCAACGGAATGTCATAGACCGACTCGAACTTGCTCTCGACCTCCAGAATCCCGCTCTTCGGACACTGCGCAACACTGGAGAAAAAGTCCTCATCACGACTGCTCACCGCCGTGCTGGTATTGCCCAGTGTGATCCGCCGCTCCATGCCCATCAGCGATGGCATGTCCGTAGCTCGGCTGACCTTGTCCGCATTCCTGCTCAGGAAGCCGCCGAGTTGTTGGCGATACACACTCAGGGTGTCTTTAAAACTGTCGAGCTCCTGCTCGATGCTGGCGATGTGCGCCATCAACGCACCATTCGGCATGAAGTAGAGTGAAAAATCGGGTCAAACATGAGCAATCCCTCGCGCAGAAATGGGCGCGCGAGACTGTGCGGGGGATCAATCAAGAAAGAAGTCAGGGAAGTAGGATATGGATGTAGGACTAATCCCTAATTAACGATCACCGAATGACAAGCAGGCAGAAACGCAAACGTGGCGGGAGGTTTCCCTCACGCCACGTTTGTTTATCTGACAATCATTGGATTACTGCGAAGAGCGACCGGTCGCCAACTCTTTCAATTTGAGCTCAGCCAGTGGATGCCCGGCCTTCGCGGCCATACCCCACCAGCGAGCTGCTTCGTTCGGATCCGGCGCCTTGCTCGGCGTCCCCGCCAGACTAATCACGCCCACCTGATACGCCGCTTTGCCATCCCCTGCCAACGCCGCCAGGCGCAACAATCGCACTCCCTCTTCGCGAGCGCCAAGGCCGACGCCGCGAAAGGTCAGGATGTGGCCATAGAAGCTCTGGGCGCCAACATCACCCAGGTTCGCCATGCGTGCGAACTGGCCTTCGAGCCAGCTCCAGCCACGGGGCTGACGCACAAACCACGACCAGTGAAACAGCCTACGCGCCAGCCAGTAACTGGCCTTCGCCTTGAGTCGTAGAAACACTCAGGCCTCCGCCGATTCCGGGTACTCGTATTCGAACACCCGCACCACTTCCGAGGCATGCCAGGACGCTGCGGCCACCCCATCGGACGGCCCGGAGAAACGCCCCAGACGCTCGACACACTCAAAGAACCCGGTACGCGGCAGGCGACTGGCGCCCTGGCTGATCACCAGCGAACTGCGCAGTGGCTGCTCGGCCTTGGCGTCCAGCGCGGCCAGATGTTCAAGGGCGGCGGTCAAGGTTTGCATGGCCGGTGTGGGCAGTTGCAAACGTTCAAGCAACGCCCGGTATGTCAGAAGATGACGCTGGCGGCGCGCCTGATCCAGTTCGCCCAGCAACCCGTCCCAATGTTGACGACTGATGCGTACGCTCACGATTCATCCCTCCACCCTGGCACCGTCAATTCCCAGGCCAGGCTGCGGCGAATCGCAGCGTCGGGTAGACGCTCGCCACTTTCGATCAAGGCCAGATAAGACGGGCTGATGCCTACCGTGCGGGCCAGCGCCTCGATGGCGATGCCCTTCCCTTCGCGCAAACTGCGTAGTTGATCCAGCCCCGGAAGAATCTGGTCTGGTGTTGCCGCGTGACGCTCTGGGGCGACACGCGGCGGTTGTTCATTGATGCCTGCTGCTTTTAGTAGAGCCTGATACTGAGCCCATGGCAGAACCGCATACTCGGGCTCTCCTTCGCGTGTAATTATCTGAATATCCATGACTACCCCGTAGGACAACAACACTTAGCGAGTCGGCACTTTTCCCTAGAAGTGTAATCCTAACAGCGGCCAAGGTCGCGGGGGTATCAATCTGTGGATGAGATTGAATTAGTTCAGTTTTTTTTTGGTCCCTGAAGTTGAAGTTGTTCCGGGGTATCGGGCAGGCGTTCGACCACCGCAAGCTTTTCCGGCAACTGACGCTTGCGCCAGGCGCGGAAGGCGTTGAGCTCATCGTCGAGAACTTTCATCAGCCAAGCCAGCACCGCGATGTCATCGAGCATGCCGAACACTGGAATGAAGTCCGGAATGGCATCCAGCGGACTGAGGAAGTACATCAGGCCTGCCACCACCGATATCAACGCTTTGGGGCTGATGGCCCGGTACTCACCGCGCCAGTAAGCCAGGCAGAGTGCCTGCAACAGGCGTAGATCATCCTTGAGCTTGCCCAGCCGGTTACCCTGACTGGCACCTTTGCTGGCCACCGCGAAGATCAAGGTCGGCAAACGTCCACGCGCGAGCAGGCGTCCGGCCAGAGGCAGGAAACGTGCGAAATTCCAAGGTGTTTTCATCATTTCCTCCCACTGAAATGTTATCCACACAAATTGTGGATAACCTTGTGAACAGAGCTGCTTTTCACGGCTGAAAGCCCCGTTTCATAAGGGCCTCACTCAGATCGGGCGTTTTTTACTCACATAAAAAAACCCAAGATTTCATTGACTTGGCGCTCTGGCGCGGCTAGCACGGGCGTCCTCAATGGCTATGACTCCAGCCTACAGCATCCGTTCGCTTTGTTTACCTTTGCTGAACGCCAGATGCAACAACGCCCCGCATAAGCGAGGCGTTGTTTTTAGAGCAGACGCTGATTACTTGGTAACGGCGTCTTGTTTTGCTGGATCTTTGATTGCGAGCAGTTCCAGGTCGAATACCAGCACCGAGTTGGCTGGAATCGCCGGGCTTGGGCTTTGGGCGCCGTAAGCCAGTTCGCTAGGGATGTACAGTTTGTACTTCTCGCCAATGTGCATCAGTTGCAGGCCTTCGACCCAACCCGGAATCACACCGCTGACCGGCAGATCGATCGGGCTGCCACGCTCGACGGAACTGTCGAAAACGGTGCCGTTGGTCAGGGTGCCGGTGTAGTGAACGGTCACTACGTCGGTCGGCTTAGGCTGTGCGCCATCGGCTTTCTTGACCACTTCATACTGCAGGCCCGAAGCGGTGGTGGTTACACCGGCTTTCTTGGCGTTGTCTTCGAGGAATTTTTTGCCAGCAGCTGCCGACTCTTCGCTCATTTTGGCCATACGCTCTTCAGCACGCTTTTGCAGTGCTGCGAAGGCTTCGACCAGTTCGTCATCCTTCAGCTTCTGTTCTTTCTTGCCGACGGCATCTTCGATGCCTTGGGCTACGGCTTTGGAGTCCAGATCATCCATGCCTTCCTGAGCCAGGCTCTTGCCCATGTTCAGGCCAATCCCGTAGGAAGCTTTTTGCGCCGGGGTTTTCAGCTCTACGCTGGTCTGCGAATCACAACCCGCAAGTACCAGGCTAACCAGGGCCACCGCCGCCGCCAACCGATGCTGTTTCATGCTATTTCCTTGTTCATGCGCCTAAAGGGCAATCGAATAAAGCCGCGAGCTTATCAGGCGGCCACGACCAATGGCTACCGGCATGAGAGCAGGAAACCTCTGATAAGTTCAGGTGTTTTAACGCATTTCGGGAATGGGCTGATGAAGCTTCTGTCATCTTGTGCTCACAGAGACCGATAGCAGAACCCCAGCATCTGGCGTAATGGCCACTTGCCGCACCTCAGGTGTTGAGGCATAAGGGAGCTTCAAATCGACAAGGATGTTTATCTTGCGCCTCCTCTTTCGCTTGCTGGTTCTGTTCGCAGTCCTGCTGGGGCTGGGCCTCGCCGTGGTTCTGTACTACGCCGCCAACCCGAAACTACCGGCCTGGTCACCCGTGCAGCAGGTGCATTACCTGGAGCAATGGAGCGTCGCCGACCGCGAGACTTACTACTTCACACCCCAGGGCACCCAGGTCAAAGGCTTGCGCTATGACTGGTTCAAGGCCCTCGAATTACCGCTCTCGCAACAGCGATTCGCCGCTCCCGAATACCTCGCCCGCTTCGGTTTTCTGATCGACCCCAGCCAGAAACCCACGCCGAACAACCCCGGCAATCTGCCCGTGGGTTTTGCCCGTCATCAAAACCCTGGAAGCCAGGACGAGTTCCTCGACATCACCTGCGCCGCCTGCCACACCGGCGAACTGCGTTTTAACGGCCAGGCCGTGCGCATCGATGGCGGTTCGGCGCAGCACGTTCTGCCATCCAGCGTTCCTACGTTGCGCGGCGGCAGTTTCGGGCAAGCGCTGGTAGCGAGTCTGACGTCGACTTACTACAACCCGTGGAAATTCGAACGTTTCGCACGCAACGTATTGGGCCAGGACTACGATGCCCGGCATCAACAACTGCGCAAAGACGTCAAAGTCTCTCTCGATATCTTCTTGAAGGTGGCCTGGAACGACACCCATCGCGGGCTCTACCCCACCGAAGAAGGCCCCGGCCGCACCGACGCTTTCGGGCGCATTGCCAACGCCAGTTTCGGCGATGCGATTTCCCCCGCCAACTACCGCGTGGCCAACGCCCCGGTCGACTATCCGCAACTGTGGGACATGTGGACCTTCGACTGGGTGCAGTGGAACGGTTCGGCGCAGCAACCGATGGCCCGCAACATCGGTGAGGCCTTGGGTGTGGGTGCGACGCTGAATTTCTTCGACGCTAACGGCCAACCGCTTAAAGGAGACGCCCGTTATCCGTCCAGTGTCCGCTTGCGCGATCTGCACCTGATCGAACAAACCCTGCAACGGCTCAAACCGCCAGCCTGGCCGGAGGAACTGCTGGGCACCATCGACAAAACCCAGGCAGCAAAAGGTCGCGAATTATTCACCGAGAACTGCGCCGGCTGCCATGTACCTCGATCGGTGCAGAGCGACGGGCGCTGGGTGCAACATTTGAAAATGCTGCCCGTGGAGTTCATCGGCACAGACCCGGGCGCGGCCAATAACATCGCCGACCATCGCTTCGACCTCACAGCCTTGCAATGGGACCCGGCAGAGCTGACGCAACTGGATGTGCAATTGCAGCCGACGCCCACTGAATCGCTGGATTTGAGCAAGCTCTCATCGGCTAAAGGGTTGGCCTACGTCACCGCTTTCGTCGGAAACCGGGCCTTCCGTGAAGCAAACATTCCTGCGGCCGAACGACCGGACATGGATGGCTTCGGCCTGCCGATTGGCGTGCGCGAATTGCGCGCCTACAAGGCGCGACCATTGGCGGGAGTCTGGGCCACCGGACCATTTCTGCATAACGGTTCTGTGCCGAGCATTTATCAGTTGCTCTCACCCCAGGATGAACGCGCAAGCACCTTCTACAAAGGCACTTTCGAGTACGACCCCAGGCACCTGGGTTATCGCACCGAGGCCTTCACCAATGGCTTTATGTTCGACACACGCATAACCGGCAATCACAACAGCGGCCACGAATTCCGGGCAGGCAAGCGCGGCAACGGCGTCATCGGTCGCCTGCTGCAACCAGAAGAGCGCTGGGCGCTGCTGGAGTATCTGAAAGTGTTGGGCGGCCCGCTAGAGACACAATTGCCATGAGTAGACTCTGGATGCGCTTTGGCGCCTTTCTCGGCAAAACCCTGTTGTGGTCGTTGGGTCTTGGATTGCTCGGCTGGGCGCTGGCCACTGCTTGGTTTGCCTGGCAGCACAGCGTCCCGGTTTCGGCAGAAGAACTGATTCCGGATGGCGAATCAGCGATGACCCAAGACATCATCCAGACGGCCGTGCGTATCGTCGATCAGCACCGTGAAAGCACCCGCTACCTGCGCGACGCCCATGCCAAGGCCCATGGCTGTGTGAAAGCCGAGATTCAGGTGCTGCCGGATCTGACGAGTGAACTGCGTCAGGGTGTGTTCAGCGAGCCCGGCAAAACCTGGCAAGCGACGATGCGGCTGTCCAACGGCAATGCCTACCCGCAGTTCGACAGCATCCGCGATGCACGAGGCATGGCAATCAAGTTGCTCGATGTGCCCGGTAAACAACTGCTGCATGATCAACAGAGTCGTGGTGAACAGGACTTCGTGATGTTCAGCCATCCGAATTTCTTCGTCAGCGATGTCGCCGAGTACCGTCAGAATGTAGCTGCACAGGCTGACGGCAAGAAGCTGATGGCGTTCTTTCCAGGTTGGGACCCACGGACCTGGCAGGTTCGCCATCTGTTTATCGCGCTGGCGACACTTTCACCCGCCCCGGAAAGCCCGACCCAGACGACTTATTTTTCGGTTTCGCCCTACAAATTCGGCGAAGCCAATGCCAAGTTCCGTGTCATGCCCGATCCGACAAGCTGCCCGACCTATATCTTGCCAGCGCAAAACCAGAAGTTGCCGAACTTCCTGCGCAATGCGCTGAACCAGCAACTGTCAACCGACCGGATGCCGGCCTGCTTCGTCCTGCAGATACAGCGCCAGGACCCGACCAAGTACATGCCGATCGAAGACACGAGTATTGAGTGGCAGCAAAGCGATGCCCTGTTCGAGACCGTGGCGAGGATCAACGTACCCGCCCAGGACTTCGATACGCCTGCGCTGAACGTGCAATGCGATAACCAGTCGTTCAACCCGTGGTTTGGCCTTGAGGCTCACCGCCCCATTGGCGGCATCAACCGGTTGCGCAAAGCCGTGTATGAAGCCGTGAGCGACTACCGACACAGCCGCAACGCCGAACAATAAGAAGGCTCCACCGAGAAAGCGACCCGAAGGTCGCTTTCTCGGTGGAGCCTCGGCAGAAGCCAAACCCCAGACAGCAGAAAGCCCGCATTAAGCGGGCTTTCTGTGGTGACCTGGCGTTCAGCGTTCCAGGTGACCGAATATGGCGCAGCGGACGGGACTCGAACCCGCGACCCCCGGCGTGACAGGCCGGTATTCTAACCGACTGAACTACCGCTGCGCGTAGCGTTGAAAGTAAGTGGTGGGTGATGACGGGATCGAACCGCCGACATTCTGCTTGTAAGGCAGACGCTCTCCCAGCTGAGCTAATCACCCTTTACCTTCGTTGCGGGGCGCATTGTGCCACAGATTTTCATAAAGTGTTGATTTAATTGAATAAATTTTCAAAAAAATCTGAAAACCCATAAACGACGCGACCTGCAGGAACAACTTACAAACTTTGGACAGAAAAAAACCCGCGTTAAGCGGGTTTTTCCGTGGTGACCTGGCGTTCAGCTTTCCAGATAACCGAATATGGCGCAGCGGACGGGACTCGAACCCGCGACCCCCGGCGTGACAGGCCGGTATTCTAACCGACTGAACTACCGCTGCGCGTAACACTGGAAGCGAATGGTGGGTGATGACGGGATCGAACCGCCGACATTCTGCTTGTAAGGCAGACGCTCTCCCAGCTGAGCTAATCACCCTTCACTTTCGGTGTGGCGCGCATTCTACGGAGCGACCACATCTCTGGCAAGCACTTTTTTAATTAATTTTTTCAGGCCTTCCAAAGGCTTAGAGAAGGGTTGGCCTATGGCGCCGCGAAGAGAATAATGCCCCCCTTTGTATAAAGGAGAGACTCGCCCCATGTGGTTCAAAAACCTGCTTATCTATCGCCTGACCCAAGATCTGCCTTTTGATGCCGAGGCGTTGGAAACCGCACTGGCCACCAAACTGGCGCGTCCATGTGCAAGCCAGGAGTTGACCACCTACGGTTTCGTCGCGCCATTCGGCAAGGGCGAAGATGCTCCGCTGGCGCACATCAGTGGCGACTTCCTGCTGATCGCCGCCCGTAAAGAAGAACGCATTCTGCCGGGCAGCGTCGTGCGTGACGCGGTGAAGGAAAAGGTCGAAGAGATCGAAGCCGAACAAATGCGCAAGGTCTACAAAAAGGAACGCGATCAGATCAAGGATGAAATCATCCAGGCCTTCCTGCCGCGCGCCTTTATTCGTCGTTCGTCGACTTTCGCTGCCATCGCGCCGAAACAGGGCTTGATCCTGGTCAACTCGGCCAGCCCGAAACGTGCCGAAGACCTGTTGTCCACCCTGCGTGAAGTCATCGGCACTTTGCCGGTACGTCCGCTGACCGTGAAAATGTCGCCGACCGCGACCATGACTGAATGGGTCACCACCCAGAAAGCCGCGGACGATTTCTTCGTGCTGGACGAGTGCGAGCTGCGTGATACCCACGAAGACGGTGGCATCGTGCGTTGCAAGCGCCAGGACCTGACCAGCGAAGAAATCCAGCTGCACCTGAGCACCGGCAAAGTGGTCACTCAGCTGTCGCTGGCCTGGCAAGACAAGCTGTCTTTCGTGCTTGACGACAAGATGGTGGTCAAGCGCCTGAAGTTCGAAGACCTGCTGCAAGACCAGGCGGAACAGGACGGTGGCGAAGAAGCCCTCGGCCAACTGGACGCCAGCTTCACCCTGATGATGCTGACCTTCGGCGACTTCCTGCCGGCGCTGGTTGAAGCGTTGGGCGGCGAAGAGACTCCGCAGGGGATCTAAAGGCTTGTGATATCCCACTGTGGGAGCGAGCCTGCTCGCGAAGGCGTCATATCAGTCAGCATCATTGTTGAATGACAGACCGCTTTCGCGAGCAGGCTCGCTCCCACATTGGTTTTATGGCGTTACTTGATAACAAGGATCAGGCCATGCGTGCACTGGCTGAATTGAGTCGTTTTATCGGCAACACCTTCGCTTACTGGGTACTGATTTCGCCGTCGTGGCGTTCCTGCAGCCGACCTGGTTCATCGGCCTGAAAGGCGCGATCGTGCCGCTGTTGGGCCTGGTGATGTTCGGCATGGGCCTGACCCTCAAACTCGAAGACTTCGCCGAAGTCGCTCGCCATCCATGGCGCGTGGCCCTGGGCGTGGTTGCGCATTTCGTGATCATGCCCGGTGTGGCGTGGTTGCCCAGCGCCTGCTGGGTGATCGGGTTCGCCACGCGGTGGAGGTTCTGCCGCTGATCTCGGTGGTGAGCATCGTCATTATCGTCACAGCGGTAGTGGCCGCCAGCCAGGCGAAGATTGCCGAATCCGGCCTGCTGATCATGGCCGTAGTGATGCTGCACAACAGCCTCGGCTATCTACTGGGTTACTTCACCGGGAGGCTGTTCAAGTTGCCACTGGCCCAGCGTAAATCCCTGGCGCTGGAAGTCGGCATGCAGAACTCCGGGCTGGGTGCGGCCCTGGCCAGTGCGCACTTCTCACCGCTGGCGGCGGTGCCGAGTGCGTTGTTCAGCGTCTGGCACAACATCTCCGGGGCGCTGCTCTCGACGTATTTCCGCCGGATGAGCGAGAAAGAAGATCGGGAGGTGGCGGCTCAACCAGCCACCGACTGATCCGCAAACTTGATCCCCGGGTTAATGATGGGCACTCTATTGCACAACGCGAGGACGACCTCGCGGCTCGATCGAGTCATTAATCTGGGGACGACCCCGTCAATCGATGGAGGTCTCTCATGTCCTGGATCATTCTGTTTTTCGCCGGCCTGTTCGAAGTTGGCTGGGCCGTCGGCCTGAAATATACCGATGGCTTCAGCCGCCCTCTCCCCACCGCATTGACCGTTGCCGCCATGGTCATCAGCCTTGGCTTGCTGGGCCTTGCCATGAAGGAATTGCCGCTGGGCACGGCCTACGCGATCTGGACGGGTGTCGGTGCGGTCGGGACGGTAATTGCCGGGATCGTTCTGTTCGGTGAATCCATGGCGTTGTTCAGGCTCGCCAGTGTGGCGCTGATCATTTCCGGGCTGATTGGGCTGAAGATCAGCGCCTGACTGTTTGCTGCCATTACAAAAAAGCCCGCCCCCCTTTCGATACAGACAGGGGGAGCGGGCTTTTTCAATGGCGTGTATTAACCGATCAGCTCTCGGCCAGTTCCATGCGTCCACGCGCGACAGAAGCCTTTCCCGCATGCTCAAGTTGCATGCAGCGTTCCAGGAACAGGAACATGTAGTCGTAGCTCTTGCAGACCGCCTGACGCAATTCCACTTGCAGGGATTTGCTTGGGTTCATTCCTGCCAGCGTGCAGATGATTTCCAAGGCTTCCCACGGATGGGCATCGTCGTACTGGGCATGCATTTTTAACCACTTCATGGCCCGCTTGCGATCTTCCTCGGGGAATGATGCCGCGTAGACGCCACTGGAACAGACCAGCGCCGACCACTCCCCGGTCGCACCTTCAATGGCGTAGTTGGTGGCGGCAATGGCAACGATCAGCGAATCCGACGAACTGGTGTGCCAGCACCAGTGGCTCAAGGCGTGAAGTTCGGGAGCAACTTGTTGCGCTTGCAGATCTTCCAGGCTGACACCGTGAGCACGGCTCCAGTGCACCCAGTAATCGGCATGGTTCAATTCGACGCGTATGTTACGCATTAGCCAGCGACGCGCCATGTCTTCACCTGGATGGCGGGCAAAGCGAGTCTTGGTCAGGTTCTGTGCCATATATAACGCGAACTGTTCGACTACCGGCCAGCCACCAATCAGGTACTGACGCATGGTCTTTGCACTGAGTTTGTTATCACGCAGACGCTTATACAGTTCGTGTTCGACAACCCGATGTTTGCTCTCGCTGCAATCCTGGATCAGGCGTTGAGCCCAGGCGGGATAACTTGCAGCGTCCATGAGTGGTCCGGTTCGGTTGAATGTGTCGATCACTGTCGAGCTCCTTTTGATTGTGATTATAAGGATCAGCAAGAGATTTCAACGGAACGTGCCAGGCGCCTTGAACAACAAAGGCTGAGGCCTGGCTGGACGACTTTGTAAACTGTCGCAGGTAAACAAATGCGGGCGTTCAATAACATACCCTTGAGCGTAATCCACCCCGATCTCCAGCAATGCCTGCTCGATCTGGGGTGTTTCAACAAACTCGGCAATCGTACGCTTACCCATAACATGACCGATGTGATTGATCACTTCGACCATGGCGCGGTTAATCGGGTCGTCCAGCATATCCTTTACGAAACTCCCGTCGATCTTCAAGAAGTCTACAGGTAAATGTTTCAAGTATGCGAATGAGGACATTCCGGCACAAAAGTCATCCAGTGAAAAGTGGCAACCTAAACCTTTGAGTTCATTAATAAATCTGATTGCACTTCCGAGATTGGAAATAGCACTGGTTTCAGTGATTTCAAAACAAATCATTTCAGGCGGTATGGAGTAAGTAACAAACTGTTCACGCAGGAAGTGCAGAAACGCCTCATCTCCGATAGTTGTGCCTGACAGATTAATCGCACACATGGCCAATGGTCCTTTGTGCTGTTCGGCTATGCATTGGGCAATGATCTTGAAAACGTTCTGCACTACCCAGCGGTCTAGGGACGTCATCAGACCATACCGTTCAGCAGCCGGAATAAAACTGTCGGGCAAAATCATGCGTCCGGCTTCATCGTGCAGGCGCAACAGAATTTCGATATGTCCACCGCCCTTCTCGACATGACCAAGGGGGACGATTTCCTGTGCATATAGACAGAAGCGGTCTTCTTCCAGCGCCATGTGCAAGCGTTGCACCCAAGCCATTTCACCGAAGCGCAGTGACAGTTCCGAATCGTCCGCGTGATAGACCTGAACCCGATTGCGGCCCTTTTCCTTGGCCATGTAGCAGGCCATGTCGGCAGCGCGCAGCGAAGCTTCAAGAGTGGTCGGATTCTGAGCGACGTGAACCAGTCCGATGCTCACAGTGGTCACGAATGGTCGACCTTTCCAGACGAAGTGCAGGTTCTGCACGGTCTGACGCAGGCCCTCGGCGATTTTTTCGGCGGCTTCCGGGGCGCAGTTCTCCAGCAGGATGCCAAACTCGTCACCACCCAGGCGGGCCAGGGTATCGCCTTCGCGCAAACCGGATTGCAACAGAGCGCAGATATGCCGCAGCAACTCGTCACCCGCCGCATGGCCGCAGGTATCGTTGACCAGTTTGAACTGATCCAGATCGAGGAACATCAAGACATGGCGCCCCGACTGCCGTGTCAGGTTGTGCAGCGCCTGTTCCAGGCGATATTCGAATTCGCGGCGGTTGGCGAGCCCGGTCAAGGCGTCATGGGTCGCCTGCCAGGACAGATTGGCAATGTACTGTCGCTCCTGGGTCATGTCGTGCAATACCAGCACGGTACCGCTGACCTTCCCGGCGTTGCGGATCGGCGCACCGACCAAGGTGACCGAAACCGTGCTGCCATCCAGGCGCTGGATCAGTTTTGAGTGTTCGCTGCCACCGCTCAGCTGTCCGCTCAAAATGTGCTCGATCAACGTGAAGCCATCGGCCTGAGCGTTCTCGTCCAGCAGATTGAACAGCGCCGCCAGCGGCAAACCCGTCGCCTGCTCGGCCTTCCAGTGAGTCAACGCCTCGGCGGCCGGGTTCATGTAGGCGATTGCGCCTTCGACATTCGTGGTGATCACGCCATCGCCAATCGATTGCAGGGTGATCTGCGCTCGGTCCTTCTCCAACTGCAGCGCCTCGGCGAACGCATTGCGGTGCTTGAGCAGTTTGTGGGTGCGCATCAAGGCCAGCGCAATCAAGCCCAGGGCGGTGGCGAGGTTGGTCACCAGCAGCAGCCGCAGGATCACCCGTGAACCTTCGCCCAAGGCATCGCTGAACGCTTTCGCCGCCGGTGTCACACCCTCATTGATGGTGAATATCTGGTCTTTCCAGCGCTTGATGTCAGCCTGGGCGGCCTGATTGACAGGAATGAGCTGATGCATTTCCTTCGCAACGTCATCGAGTTGCACCAGGTACGCGTCGCCCACCGTCCAAAGGTCGATAGCTTTTTCGAGATAACTGAAGTGCCGGAAATTGAGGTAAAGCCAGATCACACTGGAGACGTCATCCGGGTGGTTACCCCCCTTGAGGATCGCCACCCGTGCCGCTTCGATATTAGGTGGCCGATGATCCAGCGCCACACGCAACTCGTGGCCACCCTGAGGTACGGCAGTGGCGTTCTGGTATTTGAGGAAAATTGTCTCGTCGCGGCTGTCGGCGTAGAGATTGAGGTAATAGATGGCGTCTTTTTGGCCTTTGGACCACAGGCTTTCACCGGCAACGTAGCCGCGAACCGCCGACAGAACATACAGGCTGACACCGCCCAGCAAGGCTTGAAATAACACGACGGCAATAAATGGCCAGACGATGCCCAACAACCGTGGCGTTCCGAGAGTCCGCGCTTGATTCATGAGGTCCCTTGTTTTAGCACTGCCAGATCAGCATCCCGACGTGATCGCTACAGCTAGACTAGGGTGCGTTCCCGGTTCCGGCAAGCGGAGGATCGGGCTCAATGCCATACACGTGCCCCCCATATAGATATATACCGCCAAAGCCGGTTTGGAGATCTGTTTACTGGGCACTTCGGGCTCCCCCTATCCGTTGCGGGAACCCTTTCAAAGGAGGCGCGGCCACCGACCTCGCGCGACACATGACCATGACAGTTACAAGTCAAAACGCATCAATGTTCAAATCACCGACATCGTGGAGGCTTTCCTGAACGGCAAGCGTTCGTTAATCGGTCATCTCGGCGCCTCTGTACTGGCTTCCGCATCCATGGTTCAGCTGCGCGCGACGCCCTCTGTATTCCTCCAGCGAATGCTGAACACGGACAAAGCAAAAGAGCAGTGGGCGACTGCATTCAAACGGGGGGATACCCGCGCCGTTCCTTCGCTATGGCTAACGGCTGCGCTTGGCGATACAGCTGCGGGCACGTCACCTACCACGCCGAGGATCGCTATGCAGTACGTGTCAGCAGGCCGCTTGCCCTCTAAGTGCGCTGACCAATCGAGAAGCAGAGAAGTGCCGATTTCAGCAGTATATGTTTGTCCGGGAATTGAAGCGTGCAAGGGAAACGTGGTGCGAACCCCGTTGACTGTTGAAAACCTCAAGTGGGGTCGGCAACGAATGACGCCAGCACTCGGGATCAGTTCGTAATAGGTGATTTCATGATTGTGGGTCACCTGTAGTACGAAACCTTTTCAGAGATGAACTCTCGGCCTTGATCGATTGCAACCGCTGCAAATTACTCGCTGTGCCAGCGACAATAAAAGATATTGAAAGCTATCGCCCGGCACTGACTCTCAAGCCCACGTCACTGGACAGCGAAAGCAAGTTGATCAGCGTGATTCGCGAAAAATACCCCGATCCCAGATCGATCGAAACGGTTAACGTCGCCACCACCATGCCACCCTGCGAATCCTGTTAGGTTGCTATCAAGGAATTCGGTTTCGACGGTAGTGAAAATGCGCTGAACGTCCTGTGGCACTGATCTAATGTTGCTGCAAATGCCCATAAAGCTTGGCGTACAAACCACCCTCGGCAATCAGCTGCTGGTGGTCGCCATCCTCGGCGATTTGCCCGCCATCAAACACCAGCACCCGATCAGCCTGCTTCACCGCGGACAACCGGTGCGCAATGATCAGCGTGGTGCGGTTGCTCAAGAACCGCGCCAGTGCCTGGTGCAGGTTGTATTCGGTGGCGGCATCCAGCGCTGAGGTGGCTTCGTCGAGGATCACCACCTTGGGCTCGGCCAACACCATCCGCGCAATCGCCAGGCGTTGACGCTGGCCGCCGGACAAGCGCACACCGGAACGTCCGACGATGCTGTCCAGGCCGTTGGGCAGCTCTCGAACGGTCTGGTGCAATTGCGCGATTTCCAGCGCTTGCCAGCAGGCTTCGTCACTGCGTTCACGACCCATCGTCAGGTTGGCGCGGACGGTGTCGTTGAACAGCGCCGGATGTTGCAGGACCACGGCGACATTTTCCCGCACGGTTTCCAGGCCGATCTCTTGCTGGGTCGAGCCGCCGAAGCGGATCGTCCCAGCGAGCGGCGTGTACAGGCCCAGCAGCAACTGCACCAAGGTACTTTTGCCGCCACCGCTGGCGCCGACAATCGCGACTTTTTCGCCGGGGGCGATCGACAGGTTCATCTGGTTCAACACCAGCTCGTCGCCGTAACCGAAACTCAATCCCTGGACTTCGATGCCCACGGTTTCGCGACCGTTGAACGGGTCGACACCGCCCGGGTACTCAGGCTCATCGGCCCGGGCCAGCAACTCGTTGATCCGCGACAGCGCGCCGCCGGCCGCGTAATAGGCGTACTGCAGATTCAGCAGCTGTTCCACCGGACCGATCATGAACCACAGGTAGCTGAACACCGCGAGCATCTGGCCGATGGACAGGTCGGAAAACAGCACAGTGAGCATCGCTGCCGCACGGAAAATATCGATGCCGAACTGGAACAGCAAGCCGCTGGCACGGTTCGAGGCATCGGTTTTCCACTGCGAGTTCACCGCGTAATCGCGCACTTCCCGGGCGCGATGACCCAGGCGCCCAAGGAAAAAGCCCTGACGGTTGCCGGCACGCACTTCCTGAATGGAATCGAGGGTTTCGGTCAGCGCCTGGGTAAAGCGCGAGGTGCTGTCGTTCTCGAGTTTCTTCAGGTGCTTGACCCGCTTGCCCAACTGCACCGTGGCATAGATCACCAACGGGTTGAACAGCAGGATCAGCAACGCCAGCTTCCAGTGCATCCACATCAGGATGGAGGCGGTGCCGACCAGGGTCAGCATGGCCACAAGGAAACGACTGAGGGTTTCGCCAACGAATTTGTCCAGCGTGTCCAGGTCGGTCACCAGGTGGGTGGTGACCGTGCCGCTGCCCAGGCTTTCGTATTCACCCAGCGAAATGCGCTTGAGCCGTTCGATCAGCCGCACGCGAATGCGGTAGACGATGTCCTTGGCCAGCGCGGCGAACAGCCGCGCCTGCACCACGTTGAACAGCAATGCAGCGCAACGCAGTCCCAGCGTCACCAGCAGCATAAGGCCGATGTAACCCGCGGCTTTCTGCCAGTTTTCGGGCAACGCGTGGTTCATGATCTTCAGCGCGGCGTCACCGTGGCCCAGCAACACTTCGTCGACCAGTAACGGCAAGAGCAAGGGGATTGGCACGCTGCACAGGGTTGCCAGCACCGCCACGCCGTTGGCAATCCACAGGGATTTCTTGTGATGCAGGGCCAGGCGGCGGATTTCCGCCCAGCTCAGACGGTCGACACGTGTAGCGGTTGGGGCGTCGTCGGGCAGATCATGCACAGGCAGCGCGCTCCAGCCAGCGGCCGAGCAACGGAGACAATACGCTGAGAGGCTGATAGCCATTGGTCAACAGCGCCAATTGACCATCACGCTCAGCCAGTAAGGTAGGGAAACCGGCAATGCCCAGGTCCTGGACCCAGGTGAAATCGGCAGCCGTCGCGGCGTGCATATCGGCACGGTCGAACGCAGCGGCGAACTCGATGCGCGGCAGACCGGCCTGTTCCGCCAACTCCACCAGAACGCTGGCATGAGTGACGTCGCGCCCTTCGGCGTAAAACGCATGCTGAATCAGCCCGAGCAGTTTCCACGCGCAATCCGGCGCCAGGCTGCGCGCGGTCACCAGCGCCCGACAGGCAGGTTCGGTGTCGTAGACAAACCCGTCGGGCAACGCGCCTTCCAGCTTGAACGGTTGGCCAGTCGCCTCGTTGACCGCCTGCCAATGCTCAAGGATGTAGCGCCGGGTGGTCGGCTCCAGCGCGGAGCCGCTGCCGGTACGCAAACCGCCCACCACCAGGTGCACGTCCACACCCGCTGCTTGCGCCTGCTCGACCAGCGCGTTGGCGATTGGCGCAAAGCCCCAGCACCAGGAACACATCGGGTCCATCACATAGAGCAGGCGTTGCGCAGACATGGTTCAAGCCTCGGGAGGAGTTTGCTTGTAGTTGTAGCCGATCGGGTGAGGCAGGTTGCGAGCCTTGGCCAGTTCGATCTGCTTTTGCCGGTCGATGGCACTGCGACGGGTCTTCTCGCTCAGCTTATCCCAGCAATGCGGGCAACTGATGCCGGCCACGTAGTGCTCGGATGTGCGGTCTTCGACGCTGATCGGTGTACGACAGGCATGACATTGATCGTAGTCGCCTTCGCTGAGGTCGTGACGAACGGTCACGCGGTTATCGAACACGAAGCAGTCGCCCTGCCATTTGGTTTCTTCCTGCGGCACCTCTTCGAGGTACTTCAGAATGCCGCCCTTGAGGTGATAGACCTCGTCGAAGCCCTGGCTGAGCATATAGCTCGACGCCTTTTCACAACGAATGCCGCCGGTGCAGAACATCGCGACTTTCTTGTGCACGGCCGGGTCGAAATTGGCTTTGATGTAGTCGGGGAACTCGCGAAAACTGGTGGTCTTCGGGTCGATGGCGCCTTCGAAGGTGCCGATCGAGACTTCGTAGTCGTTGCGGGTGTCGATCAACAGCACTTCCGGATCGCTGATCAACGCGTTCCAGTTCTCTGGGTCGACGTAGGTGCCGACCTTCTTGTTCGGGTCCACGCCTTCGACGCCGAGGGTGACGATTTCTTTCTTGAGTTTGACTTTGGTGCGATAGAACGGCTGGTCGTCGCAGTACGACTCTTTGTGGTCGATGTCGTCCATGCGTGGGTCGTTCTTGAGCCAGGCCATCAGCCCGTCAATGCCTTCGCGGCTGCCGGACACGGTGCCGTTGATGCCTTCTTCGGCGATCAGCAGCGTACCTTTGATGCCGTTGTCGACCATCGCTTGCAGCAGTGGCTCGCGCAGGGCAACGTAATCTTCCAGAGTGACGAACTTATACAGTGCCGCCACGACAATCTGTTGTGTCATGGGTGATTCTCCAGGTGGCTACCCTCGTAAGGGGTGAACCGGATGCGAAAAAAAACGCGCCGGGTGAGCGGCGCGTTGCGGATTCTAGCAAAAAACCGATGCTTAATGCTTGCTGCCGCCAGCACAGGTCGGCGAGGCCGGAGCCGCGTCGATCTGTGCCCATTCCTCTGGCGTGTAGGTATGCAGCGCCAACGCATGGAACTCGCCCATCAGCTCGCCGAGCGTGCCGTAGACTTTCTGGTGGCGCTTGACCCGGTTGAGCCCTTCGAACTGCTGGCTGACCACCACGGCCTTGAAGTGGGTCTGCAACCCACGGCTGTGCATGTGGCTTTCATCCAGCACTTGCAGATGCTGCGGCTGCAACAGGCCCAGCGTCGATTCGATGCGTTGTTGCATGGTCATACCGAACTCCGCTTAAGGCTTTTTCTTGGCTGGAGCAGCGGCGCCTTTAGGCTCCAGCTCGGCCGTCATGTCAGCCAGCAGTTTGTTGACCACAGGCACGGCGCTTTCCAGCTTGGCTTGAGTCATCTGGGCCGATTGCTGAGTCAGCTGCGGCATTTTTTCCAGGACTTTCTTGCCCAGTGGCGACTTGTAGAACGCAACCAGGTCTTTCAGCTCGGATTCGCTGAAGTTGGTGGTGTAGAGCTTGACCATGTCCGGCTTCAGCTTGTTCCAGCCAATGGCTTGGTCCAGCGCGGCGTTGGCTTTGGCCTGGTAGGTTTCCAGCAAGGCTTTTTTCGATTCAGGGGCCTTGGTCTGTTCAAAGCGCTGAGCGAACATTTGCTGCACTTGCATGTACACCGGAGTGCCCAATTTGTCAGCGTGCGCCAGGGTCAGGAAAGCTTCGGCACTGGCGTTGTGGCTGGCGGTATCGGCAAAAACAGGGCCGCTGGCGCAAACCAGTGCAACCGCGGTACAGATGGCACGAAGACGAGTCATCGAGTTTCCTTTTCTAGCAGGCGAGGTAAAACCCCAAGGGCGACCATTCTGCGCCTAAAAAACTGTGTGGCTCAACCCCAAGCCATGTCGGGCCTGATTTAGAGGGGTTGAACGGTCAAATTCCAGACTGATGGAACCACGGCCGGCGATCACGGCCTAAACTGCGCTATCAGACCTACAGGAGTGTGCATGATGAGCCGTATCGAAACCGACAGCCTCGGCCAGGTGGAAGTCCCGGATGAAGCCTACTGGGGCGCTCAGACGCAACGCTCGCTGATTAACTTCGCGATTGGCAACGAACGCATGCCACTGGCGGTGCTGCACGCCCTGACGCTGATCAAGAAAGCCGCGGCGCGGGTCAATGACCGCAACGGTGACCTGCCCGCCGACATCGCCCGGCTGATCGAACAGGCCGCCGACGAAGTGCTCGACGGCAGCCATGACGACCAGTTCCCGCTGGTGGTCTGGCAGACCGGCAGCGGCACCCAGAGCAACATGAACGTCAACGAAGTGATCGCCGGTCGGGCCAACGAACTGGCCGGTAATGCTCGCGGCGGCAAGTCGCCAGTTCACCCTAACGATCACGTCAACCGCTCCCAGAGCTCCAACGACTGCTTCCCGACTGCCATGCACATCGCAGCAGCCCAGGCGGTGCAACAGCAATTGCTGCCGGCGATCAGCGAACTGTCGGGCGGATTGGCCGAACTGTCCGCGCGGCACATGAAACTGGTCAAGACCGGTCGCACCCATATGATGGACGCAACGCCGATTACCTTCGGTCAGGAACTGTCGGCGTTCATCGCGCAACTGGATTACGCCGAACGAGCGATCCGCAGCTCGCTGCCGGCCGTCTGTGAACTGGCCCAGGGCGGCACCGCGGTCGGCACCGGGCTGAACTCGCCCCACGGTTTTGGCGAAGCCATCGCTGCCGAACTGGCCGCCCTCTCCGGCCTGCCGTTCGTCACCGCACCGAACAAATTCGCCGCCCTGGCTGGCCATGAACCGCTGACGACACTGTCCGGCGCGTTGAAAACCCTCGCCGTGACCCTGATGAAAATCGCCAACGACCTGCGCCTGCTGGGCTCCGGGCCGCGAGCAGGCTTCGCCGAAGTGAAACTGCCGGCCAACGAACCGGGCAGCTCGATCATGCCGGGCAAGGTCAATCCGACTCAGTGCGAAGCGCTATCGATGCTTGCTTGTCAGGTATTGGGCAACGACGTCGCCATCGGGTTTGCCGCGAGCCAGGGG
This sequence comes from Pseudomonas sp. PMCC200344, assembly GCF_030053095.1. Lineage (NCBI taxonomy): Bacteria > Pseudomonadati > Pseudomonadota > Gammaproteobacteria > Pseudomonadales > Pseudomonadaceae > Pseudomonas > Pseudomonas sp. PMCC200344. The sequence goes on from NZ_CP125618.1 coordinate 4,661,927, forward strand.
CACCTGCAGCTGAACGTGTTCAAACCGGTGATCATCCACAACCTGCTGCAATCGATCCGCCTGCTCGGCGATGGCTGCAGCAACTTCCAGCAGCATTGCATCGCCGGTCTGGAACCGGATGCAGATAAAATGGCTGAACATCTGGAGCGTGGATTGATGTTGGTGACGGCGCTGAATCCGCACATTGGTTATGACAAATCGGCGGAAATCGCCAAAAAGGCTTACGCAGAAGGGCTGACCTTGCGTGAGGCGGCGTTGCAACTTGGGTATCTGACGGATGAAGAGTTTGATGCGTGGGTAAAGCCGGAGAATATGCTGGAGGCTGGCGCCAAGGGCTGAGTTTTGTAGCGCCTGACACTCAGCTTTCGCGAGCAGGCTCGCTCCCACAGGTAATCGCATTTCTCCTGTGGGAGCGAGCCTGCTCGCGAAGAACGATGACGCGGTCTAACTGGCGGCCATCCGCACCTTTCGGGCCCTGAGCCCGGCAATCAACGACGGCCCCAACGCCACCAGCGCCGACCCCAGCACCACCAGCACCGCCCCGCCATAACCCAAACCATTGATCGTCTCGGCATGCACATAGTCCGGCCACAACCACGCAGCCACTGCCACCGCAGCAAACGTCACCAACGGCGTAATCGCCAGCGTCGCACTGACCCGCGATGCCTCCCAATGGGCCAGTGCCTCGGCAAACGCGCCATAAGCAATCAGCGTATTCATACAGCACGCCAGCAACAGCCAGCCTTGCAGCGGACTCAGTTGCAGCGCTTCCAGCGGATGCACCCACGGCGTCAGCAACAGCGCGCAGAACAGGTAGATCACCATCATCACCTGCAACGAATTCCACACCGTGAGCAATTGCTTCTGGCCCAAGGCGTAGAACGTCCAGACCGTGGACGCCAACAACACCAACAGCACCCCGGCGGTGTAATCGGTCAGCGAGGTCAGCAACTCGGCCAGCCGCTGATTGAAAAACAGGGCAAAACCGATCAACAGCACCAGCAGGCCAATCCCCTGCCCCACGCTGAACCGTTCCTTGAACACAAACAGACTGGCGATCAGCAACATGATCGGCCCCATCTGCACCACCAGTTGCGCGGTGCCGGGGCTAAGCAGGTTCAGGCCCATCAGGTACAGCACGTAGTTGCCCACCAGGCCGAGCACCGCCATCAACACCAACCAGCCACCACGCGGCCCGAGCACCTTGCGGCTCGGCAGGCGTTTGGTCGCCGCCAGATAAATGAACAGGCACCCGCCGGATACGATCAGGCGAAACCACGTCACCGTCACCGGGTCCATCACCAGCAGCACTTGCTTGAGTTTGATCGGCAGGATTCCCCACAGCAGCGCGGTCACCAAGGCCAGGAACAGACCGTAAACCCAGCGACCCGATGAAATGTGCATTGCGAACCCCGAAGCCCATTGGCGAGAAAGGTCATTCTAGGCTTAGCGCCGTTCGGCACACAGGGACAGTTGGGCGTTGGCCGCGAATGAAACTGTGCAGGTCGCACCATTAAATTGGCGCTATGCCGTCGATCGGTTGGCCAGGCGTTGCAAGTGGTTCATGCATAAGCTCATGGGATTCGCCAACAGGAACATTCCTCAGGAGATCGCCATGTACGGCAAACGCGCCCAGGACAATGCCCCCGCCACTCACTTTCGCTGTGACCGGGTGTGTCGCGTGAATGGGGAGTTGTATTTCAGCACCCGGGAAAACACCCTGGAGGGGCCGTTTGAAAACCCGGAGAAGTTGGCGCGGGAGGTACAGGCTTACATTGAGCGGATGCTGCTTTTGCGTATGAACCTGTAAACCGCGGCGCCTCCATTCGCGAGCAGGCTCGCTCCCACATTAGATCTATGTCGCACTCCAGATCCATGTGGGAGCGAGCCTGCTCGCGATAGCGGTTAATCAGACAATACAAATCTTGCAGTCTTAACGCACCGCTTCAAACAACCCGGTCGCCCCCATCCCGCCACCCACACACATGGTGACGATGCCGTAACGCACGTTGCGGCGCTGTAATTCACGCACGAGATGCCCGACCTGACGCGAACCGGTCATGCCGAACGGATGGCCGATGGAAATCGAGCCGCCATTGACGTTGTACTTGGCGTTATCGATCTCCAACCGAATGCGGCTGTATAGGCATTGCGAGGCGAACGCTTCGTTGAGTTCCCACAGATCAATGTCGGCAATCTGCAAACCCTTGGCCTTGAGCAGCTTCGGCACCGAGAAGACCGGGCCGATGCCCATTTCATCCGGCTCGCAACCGGCCACGGTGAAACCACGGAAGAACGCCTTGGGCTTCAACCCCAGTTGCAGTGCTTTTTCCAGGCTCATCACCAGCGTCATCGACGCACCATCGGACAGCTGCGAAGAATTGCCCGCCGTCACCGAACCGTCCTCGGCAAACACCGGTTTCAATCCCGCCAGGCTTTCCAGGGTGGTATCCGGGCGATTGCAGTCATCGTGATCGACGATACCGTCAAGGATCTGCACCTGACCGGTGGCCTTGTCTTCAACCCGATACTTCACCGCCATCGGCACGATTTCATCGTCAAACAATCCTGCGGCCTGAGCCTGAGCGGTACGTTGCTGACTTTGCAGCGCGTACAGATCCTGTTCTTCGCGGCTGACGTTGTAACGACGAGCGACGATTTCGGCCGTCTGGCCCATCGGGAAATAGATACCGGGCACCTGCTCTTTAAGCAGCGGATTGATCAGGTTGTCGGTGTTGATGCTTTTCATGGTCAGGCTGATGGACTCGACGCCACCGGCGACGATGATGTCACTGCAACCCGAAGCGATCTGGTTGGCGGCAATGGCGATCGCCTGCAGGCCCGACGAGCAAAACCGGTTGAGGGTCATGCCGGCAGTGCCGGTGCCCAGGCGCGACAGCACCGCGATGTTGCGACCGATGTTGAAGCCCTGGCCACCTTCGTTGGAACCGGCACCGACGATGCAGTCTTCGACGCTGGCCGGACCGATGCCCGAGCGCGCCAACAATGCGTCGACACAATGCGCCGCCATGTCGTCCGGACGGGTCATGTTGAACTTGCCGCGAAAGGATTTGGCCAGGCCGGTCCGCACGCTGTCGACGATCACCACTTCACGCATGGCATACCTCATTGTTGTTGTCGGTTGAGAGTGGACCGAGCATAAATCCACTGCATTACCGACCGCGACAATCATTCACCCCGCGTATGCGTAAACATCGATCACTTCTTGTGCTGTTTCACTTTCCTGTTGTGTTTGTCGGACTTTTCGAAAGCCTCTTCCAGCGCCAGATTGATGGTGCGCAGGACTTTGACCCGCGCCCAGCGCTTGTCATTGGCTTCCACCAGCGTCCAAGGCGATATCTCGGTGCTGGTGCGATCAACCATGTCACCGACCGCCGCGCGGTAGTCCTCCCATTTATCACGATTGCGCCAGTCATCTTCGGTGATCTTGAAACGCTTGAAGGGAATTTCTTCCCGCGCCTGGAAGCGCTCCAGTTGCGTCTGCTTGTCGATGGCCAGCCAGAACTTGACCACGATCACCCCGGCCTCGGCGATCAGCTCTTCAAAATCATTGATTTCACTGTAGGCCCGCAACCAGTCCGCCGGCGGGCAGAAGCCTTCGACGCGCTCCACCAGCACCCGCCCGTACCACGAACGATCGAACACCGTGAACGTGCCCTTGGCCGGGATGTGCCGCCAGAACCGCCACAGATAAGGCTGCGCACGTTCCTCTTCGGTGGGCGCGGCAATCGGCACGATGCTGTACTGCCGCGGATCAAGGGCCGCCGCGACCCGGCGGATCGCCCCGCCCTTGCCTGCCGCATCATTGCCCTCGAACACCGCCATCAAGGCGTGCCGACGCATGCGTTTGTCGCGCATCAGGCCGGAGAATCGTGCCTGTTCGGTAATCAATTGTTCTTCGTAATCGTCCTTGTCCAGGCGCTGGGTCAAATCCAGGCTGTCGAGCAGATTCAACTGATCGACATGAATGGGCAACGGCGCGGCATTAACCTTGGAAGGATGGACCTTGTGTCGCTTCAGGGCACTTTGCAGGCCTTCGAGCAGGATCTTGCCCACCGCCAGGCTGCGGTAATGAGGGTCCACCCCTTCGATCACGTGCCAAGGCGCGTAGTCGCGACTGGTACGGCGCAACACGTGTTCACCGTATTTCACGAACTTGTCGTAGGTTTGCGATTGTTGCCAGTCCAGCGGACTGATGCGCCAACTGTGCAGCGGGTCATCCGCCAGGGCCTTGAGCCGCGCCTTCATTTGCTTTTTGGAGAGGTGGAACCAGAACTTGAAGATCAGCGCGCCTTCGTCGCAGAGCATTTTTTCAAAGCGCTCGGACTGGTTGATCGCCTGATCCAGCACCGGGTCCTTGAACAAGCCATGAACCCGGCCTTGCAGCATCTGGCTGTACCAGTTGCCGAAGAAAATCCCCATGCGGCCCTTGGCCGGGAGCATCCGCCAGTAGCGCCAGGCCGGCGGCCGCGCCAGCTCTTCGTCGGTCTGCTGATCGAACGTGCGGACCTCGATCAAGCGTGGGTCCATCCATTCGTTAAGCAACTTGACCGTCTCGCCCTTGCCGGCGCCTTCGATGCCATTGATCAGAATGATCACCGGAAAGCGGCGCTGCTGGTGAAGTTCGAACTGTGCTTCGAGCAAGGCTTCACGCAGGGCCGGTTCTTCGGCGTCGTAGGTTTCTTTGTCGATGGCGTGACCGATTTCGGCGGATTCGAACATGGATGGCTCCCTTTCCAGATTGAGCAAGACTAGCGGATTGAGTTGTTTTCCGCGGGAGAAATCCCTTACTTCGCAGCAACGATCGTTTCGTGTAGCAGCGGCCGAAGGCTGCTACAGATTTTCAGCGAATCTGCGAACGCACGCGTTGCCATGGATCAAGCACCGCTCCGGCGATCGGCTAGAATGGCCGCCTTGCCGTTGCCGAGCCTGCCATGAAACCTGTATTGCCCCACGCCCAGCTCGACTGGGATGACCAAGGTCTCCCGCGTTCGCGGGTGTTCAATGATGTGTATTTTTCCGATCTGTCGGGGCTGGACGAAACCCGCTACGTGTTCCTCGAACAAAACGCTTTGCGTGAACGCTTCGCTGCGTTGCCAGCCGGCGGTCGACTGGTGATTGGCGAGACCGGTTTCGGCACCGGGCTGAATTTCCTTTGCGCCTGGCAGTTGTTCGAACAGCACGCGGTGGCCGGGGCGCGGCTGCATTTTGTCAGTGTCGAAAAGTACCCGCTGAGCCTGCCCGATCTGCAGCGTGCCTTGGCCTTGTGGCCGGAGCTCAAACCGTTTGCCGATCAACTGCTGACGCAATACATCGCAATCCACCAAGGCTTCCAGCGCCTGGTGCTGGACAACGGCCGCGTGACCCTGACCCTGCTGATCGGCGATGCGCTGGAGCAATTGCCGCAACTGGACGCGCAGATCGATGCCTGGTTTCTCGACGGTTTTGCCCCGGCGAAAAACCCTGACATGTGGACCGCCGAACTGTTCGCCGAACTGGCGCGTCTGGCGGCCCCCGGCTCGACCATCAGCACCTTCACCAGCACCGGTTGGGTGCGCCGTCTGCTGAATGCGGCGGGCTTCAAGATGAAGCGCACGCCAGGCATTGGCCACAAATGGGAAATCCTGCGGGGCGTGTTTCTCGGCTGGTCTGAAGAAGTCCCGGTGCCCGCCGTGGCTAAACCGTGGTTTGCGCGGCCGAAGCCACTGAACGGCGAGCGGCGTGCCATGGTGATCGGCGCCGGCCTGGCCGGTTGCGCCAGCGCCGCCAGCCTGGCTGCGCGGGGCTGGCAAGTCAGTCTACTGGAGCGTCACAATGCACTGGCGCAGGAAGCCTCGGGCAATCCTCAGGGCGTGCTGTACCTCAAGCTTTCGGCCCATGGCACCGCGCTGTCGCAGTTGATCGTCAGTGGTTTCGGTCACACCCGGCGTTTGCTCGAACATTTGCAACGGGGCGTCGACTGGGACGATTGCGGGGTCTTGCAACTGGCCTTCAACGCCAAGGAAGCCGAACGTCAGGCGCAATTGGCCGCCGCCTTTTCGTCAGATCTGGTGCACTTGCTCGATCAACCGCAAGCCCAGGCTCAGGCCGGCATCGCCCTGGAACACGGCGGATTATTCTTCCCGGAAGGTGGCTGGGTTCATCCGCCAGCGCTGTGCCATTGGCAGGCGTCCTCGGCGAACATCCAGTGGCTGCCCCATCGCGATGTCCTGGAACTGCGCAAGGTTGATGATCAGTGGCAGGCCTGGGACGGTGATGATTTGCTGGCCAGTGCCCCCGTGGTGATCCTGGCCGGCGCGGCCGAGATCAAGCGTTTTCCACACAGCGCCGAGCTGCCCCTCAAACGCATTCGTGGCCAGATCACCCGACTCGCGCAAACCCCTGAAAGCCAGAACCTGGCCACCGTCGTCTGCGCCGAAGGCTATGTGGCGCCGGCTCGACTGGGCGAACACACCCTCGGCGCCAGCTTCGACTTCAAGAGCGATGACCTGACCCCGACCCTCGCCGAACACCTCGGCAACCTGGCCTTGCTCGAGGAAATCTCCCCCGACCTGGCCACGCGACTGCATGCACAGGCACTGGACCCCCAACAGCTTGAAGGACGCGCCGCGTTCCGCTGCACCAGCCCGGACTACCTGCCGATCGTTGGCCCGTTGGCCGAGCAAGCAGCGTTCGTCGACGCCTACGCCGTACTGAGCAAGGACGCCCGGCAAGTGCCGGACATTCCCTGCCCCTGGCTTGAGGGTTTTTACGTCAACAGCGGCCACGGTTCTCGCGGCCTGATCACCGCGCCATTGTCGGGTGAATTGCTCGCGGCATGGATCGAAAACGAACCGCTGCCCCTGCCCAGAGCAGTCGCCGAGGCCTGCCATCCCAACCGTTTCGCCGTGCGCCAATTGATCCGCGGAAAAGTCTGACGGCGCGCCTTATAACTTATCGGTCTAAAACTCCGGGGATTTAGCCGGGTCAGTTTCTGAGTACCCGCCGTTTTTGGCGCGGTATTGATTGACCCTCCCCAACGGAAAAACCGGTAAGGAATTTATGTGCGGATTAGCTGGCGAGTTACGCTTCGATCATCAACCTGCGGACCTCGCGGCTGTTGAACGAATCACCCATCACCTGGCCCCTCGCGGCCCCGACGCGTGGGGCTTTCATGCCCAAGGGCCGATTGCCCTGGGCCATCGTCGCCTGAAAATCATGGACCTGTCGGACGGCTCGGCGCAGCCGATGGTCGACAACCAGCTGGGCTTGTCCCTGGCTTTCAACGGCGCGATCTACAACTTCCCGGAACTGCGCACCGAGCTTGAAAGCCTCGGTTATGCCTTCTATTCCGGTGGTGACACCGAAGTGCTGCTCAAGGGCTATCACGCCTGGGGCGAAGCGCTGCTGCCCAAGCTCAACGGCATGTTCGCCTTCGCCATTTGGGAGCGCGACGCTAAACGCCTGTTCATCGCTCGCGACCGTCTCGGCGTGAAGCCGCTGTACCTGTCGCGCACCGGCCAGCGCCTGCGCTTTGCCTCGGCGTTGCCGGCGCTGCTCAAGGGCGGCGACATCAACCCGATCCTCGATCCGGTGGCGCTCAATCATTATCTGAATTTCCACGCCGTGGTCCCGGCACCGCGCACCTTGCTGGCCGGCATCGAAAAACTGCCACCGGCGACCTGGATGCGCATCGAAGCAGACGGCACCACCGAGCAGAAAACCTGGTGGACCTTGCCCTACGGCCCACACGCCGACGAGATGAATCTGACACTCGAAGACTGGCGCGACCGTGTACTCGACAGCACCCGCGACGCGGTGGCGATCCGTCAACGTGCGGCGGTCGATGTGGGTGTGCTGCTTTCGGGCGGTGTCGATTCGAGCCTGCTGGTCGGTCTATTGCGTGAAGTCGGTGTTGAAAACCTGTCGACCTTCTCCATCGGTTTCCAGGATGCCGGCGGCGAGCGCGGCGACGAGTTCCAGTATTCGGACCTGATCGCCAAACACTACGGTACCCAGCATCACCAATTGCGCATCGACGAAAAAGAGATCATCGAGCAATTGCCCGCAGCGTTCCGCGCCATGAGCGAGCCGATGGTCAGCCATGACTGCATTGCCTTCTATCTGCTGTCCCGCGAAGTGGCCAAGCATTGCAAAGTGGTGCAGAGCGGCCAGGGTGCCGACGAACTGTTCGCCGGTTATCACTGGTACCCACAAGTCGACGGTGCCGAAGATCCGTACGCCGCCTACCGCGATGCATTTTTCGACCGCAGCTACGACGACTACGCCGCCACCGTGCAGCCGAAATGGCTGACGGCCAATGACGCGGCCGGTGACTTCGTCAAAGAACATTTCGCACAGCCCGGCGCCGATGCAGCGGTAGACAAAGCCTTGCGTCTGGACAGCACGATCATGCTGGTGGACGACCCGGTCAAACGCGTCGACAACATGACCATGGCCTGGGGCCTGGAAGCGCGCACACCGTTTCTCGACTACCGCCTGGTGGAATTGTCGGCGCGCGTGCCGGGTAAATTCAAACTGCCGGACGGTGGCAAGCAAGTCCTGAAAGAAGCCGCGCGCCTGGTCATTCCGAGTGAAGTGATCGATCGCAAGAAAGGTTATTTCCCGGTCCCCGGTCTGAAGCATTTGCAGGGCGATACGCTGAACTGGGTGCGCGAACTGCTGCTCGATCCGAGTCAGGATCGCGGACTGTTCAAGCCAGAGATGCTCGATCGCCTGCTGACCGATCCGCAAGGCCAGCTGACCCCGTTGCGCGGCTCCAAGCTGTGGCAATTGGCGGCCCTGAACCTGTGGCTCAGTGAACAAGGAATCTGATCGATGAAACCCCACGCCACGGCCTACAGCCAACGCTTGTTGCGCGGTCAGGCGCCCTCTTACGAACGCTTGCAGGCACGCCTGGCCGAAGACGGCAGTGAATTGGGCGCCGCACCGATTGCCGTGCACTGCGGCTGGGGCCGGTTGCTGATCGGCCACACCTTTCCAGATGCGGCGAGCCTGGCCCAAGAGCTGCTCAATGAGCACACCGGTGAACGCGACATCGCCCTGTACGTGGCTGCGCCTCAGCAAGTACTGGGGCTGGAGCCCGCCCAGTTGTTTCTCGACCCGTCCGACACCCTGCGCCTGTGGTTCAGCGATTACCGCCAATCCACTCGGGTGTTTCGCGGCTTTCGCATCCGCCGGGCCCAGAGCGACGTGGACTGGCAGGCGATCAATCAGCTGTATCATTTGCGTGGCATGTTGCCGATCGACGCCAACTTGCTGACCCCACGCCATCAGGGTGGCCCGGTGTATTGGCTGGCCGAAGATGAGGACAGCGGCGCAATCATCGGCAGCGTCATGGGCCTCAATCACCACAAGGCGTTCAACGACCCAGAGAACGGCAGCAGCCTGTGGTGCCTGGCGGTCGACCCACAATGTTCGCGACCGGGTGTCGGTGAAGTGCTGGTGCGGCATTTGATCGAGCACTTCATGAGCCGTGGGCTGAGTTATCTGGACCTGTCAGTGCTGCACGACAACCGGCAGGCGAAAAGTCTTTACGCCAAGCTCGGGTTTCGCAACCTGTCGACCTTCGCCATCAAGCGTAAAAACTGCATCAATCAGCCGTTGTTTCTGGGCCCGGGTCCTGAAGCGGAGTTCAATCCTTATGCGCGGATCATCGTCGAGGAAGCTCACCGCCGTGGCATCGAAGTACAAGTCGATGACGCCGATGCCGGCCTGTTCACCTTGATCCATGGCAGTCGCCGCGTACGTTGCCGTGAATCCCTCAGCGATCTGACAAGCGCCATCAGCATGACGTTGTGCCAGGACAAAAGCCTGACGCACAAAGTGCTCAAAGCCGCCGGTTTGAACCTGCCGTCGCAGCAACTGGCCGGCAACGCCGATGACAATCTGGCGTTTCTCGACGAGCACGAACGGGTGGTGGTCAAACCGCTGGATGGCGAACAGGGCCAAGGCGTCGCGGTGGATTTACGGTGCATCGAAGAGGTCCAGCAGGCCATCGAATCCGCCCGTCAGTTCGACAGTCGCGTGCTGCTGGAGAGCTTCCACGAAGGCCTCGACTTGCGGATTGTGGTGATCGGTTTTGAGGTGGTCGCCGCGGCCATTCGCCGACCGGCAGAAGTGGTCGGTGATGGACAGCATTCCATCGGTGCGTTAATCGAAGCCCAGAGCCGGCGTCGTCAGGCGGCGACCAGCGGTGAAAGCAAAATCCCGCTGGATCATGAGACCGAGCGCACCTTGCACGCGGCGGGTTATGACTACAGCAGCATTCTGCCGGCCGGTGAGCATCTGTTCGTACGGCGTACAGCGAATCTTCATACCGGCGGCATTCTTGAGGATGTCACTGCGATTCTGCATCCGACCCTGGTGGATGCGGCTGTGCGAGCGGCGCGGGCGCTGGACATTCCGATGGTCGGGCTCGACCTGATGGTGCCCGCTGCCGATCAACCGGAGTACGTGTTTATCGAAGCCAATGAGCGCGCCGGCCTGGCCAACCATGAACCGCAGCCGACGGCCGAGCGGTTTGTGGATTTGTTGTTTCCGCACAGTCAGCCGGCGGCCGGACATTGATTTGTCGCCTGTTCCATCGCCATCGCGAGCAGGCTCGCTCGCACATTTGACCGCATTCCCCTGTGGGAGCGAGCCTGCTCGCGATGGGGCCCTGACAGATCACACACTCTCTTTTCCTCATCGAAACCATCGATGCTCTCAACCCATCAGGAGTTTCCATGACCAGCAACATTCCGGAACCGGATCTGATCTACCTGCAAAAAGTCCTGCTGGAAATGCTCGCCATTCCCAGCCCGACCGGGTTCACCGACACCATCGTGCGTTATGTCGCCGAGCGGCTTGAAGAGCTGGGCATTCCCTTTGAGATGACCCGCCGCGGCACCATCCGCGCCACCCTCAAGGGCAAGAAGAACAGTCCCGACCGCGCGGTCTCCGCTCACCTCGACACCATCGGCGCGGCGGTTCGCGCGATCAAGGACAACGGTCGTTTGACCCTGGCGCCTGTCGGTTGCTGGTCCAGCCGTTTTGCCGAGGGCAGTCGGGTCAGCCTGTTTACCGACAACGGCGTAATCCGTGGCAGCGTGCTGCCGCTGATGGCTTCCGGGCATGCGTTCAATACCGCCGTGGATGAAATGCCAATCAGTTGGGATCACGTCGAATTGCGCCTGGACGCCTATTGCGCCACCCGTGCCGATTGCGACTCGCTGGGGATCAGCGTCGGTGATTTTGTCGCCTTCGACCCTTTGCCGGAGTTCACCGAAAGCGGCCACATCAGCGCCCGTCATCTCGATGACAAGGCCGGCGTTGCCGCATTGCTGGCGGCGCTGAAAGCGATCGTCGACAGCGGCGAAGAGCTGATGATCGACTGTCATCCGCTGTTCACCATCACCGAGGAAACCGGCAGTGGCGCGGCGGCGGCGTTACCGTGGGACGTCAGCGAATTCGTCGGCATCGACATCGCCCCGGTCGCGCCGGGTCAGCATTCCAGCGAACACGCGGTGAGCGTGGCAATGCAGGATTCCGGCGGACCTTACGACTATCACCTGTCGCGGCATCTGCTGCGCCTGGCCAGTGACAACGAGTTACCGGTGCGTCGCGACCTGTTCCGCTATTACTTCAGCGATGCCCATTCGGCGGTCACTGCCGGGCATGACATTCGCACCGCCCTGCTCGCCTTCGGCTGCGATGCCACTCACGGCTACGAACGCACCCACATCGACAGCCTCGCCGCCCTCAGCCGCCTGCTCGGCGCCTATATTCTGAGTGCGCCGGTGTTTGCCAGCGATGCACAACCTGCCAAGGGGTCGCTGGACCGGTTCAGTCATCAGATCGAACATGAGACGCAGATGGAAAGCGATACGCGGGTGCCGTCGGTGGATAGCCTGGTGGGTCAGCGGTCTGAAAGCTGAGTCTGGCTTGAGATAGGCTGTGATTGAAAGATTGCCATCGCGAGCAGGCTCGCTCCCACAGGAGTACGCGGTCACCTGTGGGAGCGAGCCTGCTCGCGAATACGCCAGATCAGACAACACAGAACCCCAGGCTAGCCGTCGTTGGTCATTCGCCGTAGCATCGCGCCATTGTTTAGCCGAGGTGCCCATGCTGATTCCCCACGAACAACTTGAAGTCGACACCCTCACCCGCCTGATCGAGGATTTCGTAACCCGTGACGGTACGGACAACGGTGATGACACGCCGCTGGAAACCCGTGTTCTGCGGGTTCGCCAGGCATTGACCAAGGGCCAGGCGCTGATTGTCTTCGATCCGGACAGCGAGCAATGCCAGTTGATGCTCAAGCATGATGTGCCCAAGCATCTGTTCGACTGAGGCCTTCAGCGCCCTTTGTTTTTTGCCCGTTTGGCCTGGATGCGGTCGTAGACCTCCGCCCGGTGCACGCTGACGTTTTGCGGCGCTTCGACACCGAAGCGCACAGTGTTGCCGTTGACCGCGACAATGCGCACGGAAATGTCGTCACCGATGGAAATCAATTCGCCCACAACGCGACTGAGTACAAGCATGACATTCATCCTTCAGGGTTATCGGACCCTGAAGATGCCTCGCATGCAGCAGCTCTTCAATGCGCTGACAGACAATCAGTCCATCCCTACAGCACAGGACGAACGCTTCCTAAGGAAACGTCTGACAAAACCATTGATTGAAGGACCGATCCTTCAGGAGGCGGAGAAACGCGGCCCGAAAAGGATGACGCTCGCCCCGATCACACACAACGCCACGCCGATCCAGTCCGAACCCAGCGGACGAATCCGCTCGACCACCGCCAGCCAGCCGATCGACGCGATGATGTAGATGCCACCGTACGCGGCATAGGCGCGGCCGGCGTAAGTCGCTTCGATGCGGGTCAGCAGCAGCGCGAACAAGGTCAGACTGAGCAGAGCCGGCACGACCCACCAGGCGCTTTTACCTTGGCGCAGCCACATCCAGAAGGCAAAGCAGCCGGCGATTTCAAACAGCGCGGCGAGGAAAAACCACAGGTAATTGAGCATGCAAACGTCTCACGAGGATGGCCGATGGCGGCCACCCTAACGACGGTGTTGCGTACGGGCAAGTTCAGCCTGCGGTTTGTTTGGCCTTGGCGCGCATTTTGTCGGCCATGGCGGTCATTTCGTCGTAGAGCAATTGCGGGTTCTTCTGCTTGAGCGCCCAGGCCATGCGGCCCTGTTCGTGCGGCAGGATCATGAATTCGCCGGCGGCGACGTGCTGATAGATGTAGTCGGCAATGTCGGCTGCGGTGATCGGCGAGCTTTCCAGCAACTTGCCGACCTGGGCTTTCATGGCCGGCGTCGGTCCACGGAAGGAGTCCAGCAGGTTGGTCTGGAAGAACGATGGGCATACCACATGCACGCCGATTTCCTGCTGCGCCAGTTCGACCAGCAAGCTTTCGGACAACGCCACCACGCCAGCCTTGGCCACGTTGTAGTTGCTCATGGCCGGACCTTGCATCAGGGCGGCCATCGACGCGATGTTGATGATTTTGCCTTTGCTTTTTTCCAGCAGCGGCAGGAAGGCCTTGCAGCCCTTGACCACGCCCATCAGGTTGATCGCGATCTGCCAGTCCCAGTCTTCCAGGGACAGTTCACTGAAGAACCCGCCCGAGGCAACGCCGGCGTTGTTGACGATGACATCGATGCCACCGAGTTTCTCGCCGCAAGCTTGGGCGAAAGCGGTCAGCTGACTGTAATCGCGCACGTCGCAACGCTGGATAAAACCGTCGCCGCCGGCTTCGCGAACCAGTTTCAGGGTTTCCTGCAGACCGGGTTCGCTGACATCCGACAAGGCCAGCTGCCAGCCTTCACGCGCCCAGCGCAGCGCGATTTCGCGACCTAAGCCCGAGCCCGCACCAGTGATCATCATGCGATTTTGCATAGCAAACAGCCTTGTTGTTCCGGGGAAGATGCATCGAGTGTAGCGAAGGACAATGCCCGACCCACGCTCCATCAGATTGCTGAATGGCCCGAGCAAACCGTGGCAGCGCCTGAACCAACTAGACTCATTAAAAACGAAATAAGCCTTTCTTCGAAAAACATTAAAAAAACTTGGAATTTTCTTTCATGCGCGACAGTCGGATTTTGTAAGCAGCCCGGCTTTATAGCCTCCCGGCTGACAATTAAACGCCAGGTAATTCCAGAACACTTCCAACAAGGAAATAGACATGGGCACAATTCTTATCGTAATCCTGATCCTGTTACTGGTGGGTGGTTTGCCAGTGTTCCCGCACTCCAGAAGTTGGGGTTATGGCCCGTCGGGGATCATCGGCGTCGTGTTGGTGGTGCTGTTGATACTGCTGTTGCTCGGCAAGATTTAAAGGTTTAACAGGCAAAAAAAAGAGGCCCTTTTCAAGGTTAATGCCAGTCAGTTAAGCTGACTGGCATTTTTCTTTCTGATCGGATATTTCGGTGATTTGAGCCTTATGGCGCGGGGATAAATGCGCTCTTCCCGTCGATGCGGCAGAACATAATGCGGGGCAGAGGCGTGCAGCTCGGCCAGATATTTGGGGATGTTCCCGGAACGGTCGGCCGAAACGCTGTTGATAAACCCTAAAATTGCCCAAGTACACGCGGTAAAGCTCATTTCGCACGGGTAAATACCTGGACAGTGGCGGCTCATTTCCACCATCTGGTAGCGCAGCAGGTTGTAGCCCAGCAACACACCCCACAGTTCCTGCTCGATCATCTCGGGCGTCTTGCTACGCAATGTATAGCTGCTGTTGAGCAGCGTCTGTTTCATCTCGCGAAACCCTAATTCGATCTCCCATCGCTGGCTGTACAGGTCGACGATTTCGTCGGACGGGAAGCGTAGCGGATCGGCCATCGACGTCAGGATCTGACAAACCTTGCCCTTGACGGTTTTGCTCAGCAATCGCGCGGTCAGGCGCTCCGGCAGCCCCGGCCATTGCGTGCGGGCCTGCGGCGAAGTGCTCAACGAGACCACAGCGTCCTGGCGCCCCAAGCGCTGAATCACTTCGTACTGCGCACCTTTGCGCAGAGGCATCAGCCAATGTCGCTCGATGCCTGCTTGCTGCCACTGATGCAGCAAACCCAAGGAGTAAAAACCGCGATCGAACAGCGTCAGCGAGTGATCGGGCGTGGTTTCGATCAGTTGCTCCGCCAGTTTCATTTCGTTGCTGCGATAGCCATCCAACGCGCTGCCGATCAGCATGTGGCTGGTCAACTCCATTTGGCAGACCATGCGCACCTGGGGGAAACCGGTGTCGCCATGCTGGTTGCTGGCGGAATCGTAGCGCGCCCGATTTTCGGGTGTATCGGGCGTTCGCCATACGACACCGTCGACCCCCAGCAAACGCAAGCCTGCCCAAGTTGGGTGATCCACGGCCTCATGCCAACTTTTCTGAGTCAGATGGAAGACTTGTCGTACAGCTTCGCTGCCTAATCGCTGACGGGCCTGGACTACGGCGCTGGGCGCCACCAGCGGACGTTGTCCCGGCAGCATGATGTTCATGCGGCTGACCACATCCCAGGCCGACATGCGTCGAAAGAACGCCATGGAGATCACGCACCAAAGCATCATTTCCAGCGGCAAACGCCGCTTGCGCAGGGTCGCCACGCCGGCCTGTTCAAGTGCCTGCTCGACCAAAGATGGATCGAGTAAAGAATCCAGTCCCTCGATTGAGTTAGGGGTGGAGGCGATATTGTGGGTCAGTTCCAGGGCCCGAGCGAGACGCATAAAAAAATCCGATGCCAGTACAGGCATCGGATTTTGATTTCTTGCGGCCAAAGGTCAAGCGAGAGGGCTTAACTGATCGGCATTACCCTTTTCAAGGGCCTCTTTTTTATTGCATCAAGACTTAGTCAGGCTTGCCGTCAACCACACCGGCGGTGTTGTCGATCAGGCCCTTGGTCGCCGTTTGCAGGAACGCTTCGAGCTTGAGCTTCAGCTCAGCGGTACGCGGTGCATCCGCAACGATCTCGGCGTGAGGTGTCGCGCCCAGTTCGTACTGGTACATCTTCGGCGCCATTTCCTTTTCCTTCGGCAGCACCAGAATCTGATCAGCCGTGATGATGGCGGTGGTCTGCTCGCTACCCGACGGTTTGATCACGCCAAAACCGGTGTCGCCTTCAGGCAGGTTGAGCAAATCGCGGCCCCAGCACTGATGACGCACTTCGCCACCAATACGGCCCATGATGGTCGGCACTATGTCGATCTGCGTGCCCACGGTATGGTCACGCTCGCCGAACTTTTCCTGGATGCCCGGTGCGATCATCAGCATCGGCACGTTGAAGCGGCCCAGGTCCATTTCGGTGATCTGACGCTCGTTGCCAAAACCGTGGTCGCCGACGATCACAAACAGGGTTTCCTTGAAATACGGCTCCTTGCGGGCCTTTTCAAAGAACTGGCCCAGCGCCCAGTCCGCATAGCGCATGGCAGTCAAATGCTCGTTCAGACTACCGCGATCGGTCACGCGCTCAACCGGCAATGGTGTCGGCAAGGCGTATGGCGTGTGGTTGGACAGGGTTTGCAGCAACGCATAGAACGGCTTGCCGTTTTCCCGCGCCTTGAGCTCTACCAGACCACGGTCGAACATGTCCTGGTCGGACACGCCCCAGGTCGGATCGGAGAACACCGGGTTCACGAAGTCGTTACGACCAATGAAGTTGGTCATGCCCTGGTTGCTGAAGAAACCCGACTGGTTATCCCAAGCGAAGTCGCCGTTGTAGACGTACACGTCGTCATAGTCACGGGCACTGAGCAATTGCGGCAGGCCGGACAACTTGTGGCTGCCTTCCGGCGTCTGCATCAGGTATTCGAAACCTGGCAGGTTCGGGAAGCACGCCATGGTGGCGAACATACCCTGGTGGGTATGGGTCCCGTTGGAGAAGAAGCGGTCGAACATCAGGCCTTCCTTCGACAGTTTGTCGAGGTACGGCGTGATGTTACCCGGTGCACCCAAGGCGCCCACCGAGTGACCGGCCATGCTTTCCATTAGGATCACGACGACGTTCTTGATCGGCAGGGTCTTGTCAGCCGGCGGCGTGTAGTCGCGACGCACGGCTGCGGTTTCGGCATCCACCAGTTTGTCGTCCGCCATCACCAGCATGTCACGCACGATTTTCTGCGCTTCAGGCTGTGGCAGGGTGGCCTTCCATATGTTGTCGCGATTTTCGGACATCCGGCTCTTGGCCGCGGCGACCAGCGACAAAGTGCCGTTGAGGCCCAACTGGTTGGCGAAGTTCGAGTCGGTGGTGTAGACGTCACCCCAGCGCATTGGCGGGCCCTGACGCAGAGTGCCACGAGCGGCGACCACGCAGACCAGCAGGCAGACGACAAACACCGCGATGCGTGAGTACCACGGGGCGACCTGGCGCGTGCCGATGCTGCCGCCGCTGAAGGGGCCACGAGGCCGGGTGGCGCGGTCGGCGCCCTTGAACGCCAGAGTCAGGATCAACGTGCCCACGGCCCAGGCCAGCAGGTAGCGAACCACCGGGAAACCGTACCAGAGCATGCTCATCACGGTTTTCGGGTCTTCCTTTACATATTGGAAGACCAGGCCGTTGAGGCGCTGGTGGAACTCGCGGTAGAAGTCCATCTCCATCAGGCCCAGGAACAGCGCGATGCTCGAGGCAATGGTCAGCCAGAAACGGAAGAATCCGCGTGCGGCCATGGCTCGGGCGCTGAACAGCGCCAGCAGCAATGGAATGCAGAGGTATACCACCAGGCGCAGGTCGAAACGCAGACCGTTGGCGAACGCTTCGAGAAAGGTCGAGGCCGGGGTGTCGAGGATCATCTCGCGGTTGTAAACCAGCAGCGCAACGCGCAGCAGGCTGAACATGACCATCATGACCAGGGCACACAGCAGTGTGTAGGCCAGATGCGATTTGACGGTCGGTTGCAGCAGGCGACTAGAAGCTCGCTGCTGACTCAGGGCGTCCGGGTTTGCCATGTCGTTTTAGGACCCATTGGAAGTTGAAGTTTCAAAAATACAGCGGCGCCTTGCCCTCTGTTGGCCAGTACTCGGCCCCGGGACTTGCGCGGTGCGCAAATGTTGCACGATCACCCGCGGCATTGCCATTGATTACTGCCCGGCATGTTTGGCGCGGGCGAATTGTCTTGGAGGCTTTGTGAAAATTTCGTGCAACGCGATATCCGGAAACAAAATAAAGGCCCCTGCTCCTGATGTCCTTTAGTTCGGGGGGATGTTCGGTTCTGTGGTGATGGCGGCTCAAGTCGGGCCAAACTTGCGCTTGCTCGGTGAGGTTCAAGACGGTATTTACAGGGAAATGCGTTCACTTGAAGCCAGGCCGGCCGGTAGGCCGCCTCGCTTAGGCGTTTGCGGTGCACGCCCCCTCGGGAGGCCGAGCGCAGGTTCTGCGCAGTGGGCAACCCGGCATGGATGCCGGGTTAGCCGCCCCCGGCCATGGATGGCCGATGGCGGCGGGCCCACGGAGCAGGACCGGAGTGAGGGCATGCCGAGCCTAGGCGAGGCACCGAACGAAAGGGGCAGGAACCCTTTGGTTACTTTGGGGTTCTTTTCCAAAGTGACCTGCCGTAAGGGCGGAACCCTAAGCAGCCGTTACCGCAGAAACGGATATGTACCCCAATCAAAAGAGCGCCGCAGTTACTTCTCGGCGCGTTCTTTCAGGGCTTTCAAGGTATTGAACGGCGCATCAACCACAAACTTGTTGGCGACCATCGACGGTATGCTACCGCCCGGCTCGGTGTGCACCTGATAGGTCACTTCGATCTGATCGCCCTTGGGCACGAACTTCCAGAAACCGTCGACCTTGGTAACCCGCACAAAGCCTTTTTCTTCAGGAATGTACTTCGGCACACCTTCGAGTTTGCGGGTCAGGCTGCCATCAGCCCCCTCGACAGTGGTCACATGCAGCACCGAATCACGCGCGGTAACCGGCCAAGGAGTATTGAACTGAGTGTAGGTCCAGCTCTGATCACCTTCATGTTTGAGCAATTTCTGAGTCTTGCATTCGTGAATCCAGGCGCAGGCCCCCGGCACGTCTTCCTGCAAAGCTCGCAGTTTGGCCACGGTGGTCTTCATCAGCGTGACACCACGGTAGGCCTTGTAATCGGAGCCGGCCACCTCGCTCAAGGAGATCTTGATGCCGTCCTGTTCCTTGGCGACTTTCCAGTCTTCGGCCTGAGCAGCCGTGGTGGCGAGCATTACCGTCAAACCACACAGCACAGCCATACGTTGCAGCGAACCCATAGTCTTATTCCTTATTGTTGAAGATCCGTTCGTTGAACACATCACGCCGCCGTCATTTGCTCCCACCAACCCAACAATTTGATCGCTTCGTCACTGCTGCTTCCGCAGACTTCGATGTCGGCTTCGAACGCCAAACACACTGCAGGACGTTCCGGTTGGCCGAAAATGCCGCACAGGTTATCGACAGAGAGTTGTACGCAACGTTCTCCGGCGGGCTTGCCATTGGGCATGCCAGGAATCGGTGAACTGATGGAAGGGGCAATGCAACAGGCGCCACAGCCTTCACGGCATTTCATGACGACGAGCTCCTCGACGGGCGATGTGTTAAAGGACGTGGCACAGAGTAACCGCTAAAACGCTTGTTTAAAATTGTCTGGACCCGGGTTTTTCGCTTAAACGAGCGTGACTGACCAGTCTCCGACAAAGCGTCTGGCCAGCGGGTCACGGACGGGAAGAAATTATCGTTTGAACTCGAATTCCAGGGCTGCGCCTTCGACTTCATGACGCTCTTCGTTGCGCAGTTGCAACTGCATTTCGTTGCTGATCAGCCTCCCGTTGAGCTGAAACGGACCAGCCTTGTCACCAAACATTTGCGGCAATAGTGCATCGTGCCGTGGCAACGCTACCGTACCGAGCGGTTTCAGCTCCTCGGCCATGTCTTGGGGCAGGCTTAAATCCAGGTCGGCCGAAGGAAGCTCGGTTTTCGCGATCTCACTGGCGGATTTGGACTTGGAGGCAATCGGCGGTCGCTTTTTCACCTTGGCCGCTTTCTTTTTGACCGGCGCAGCTTTCTTGACCGGTGCCGGTTTTTTCGCGGTGGCGCTTGCTGCCGGTTTTTCTTGAACGGAAGCCGCCAATACGCCTTCGGCCTGGAAGGTCATCAGCAGGCAGATCGATAGCCAGACGGCGGGAAAAATCGGCTTCATGGAACCAACGGTACAAACGGCAGGAGTCCTATGCTCGCCTGTTGCACGCGACATGACAAGCTCGGGCAGGAATATCCTGCCCGCCCCCTCAAAAGCCGCCGACCATCTCCTGACAGAGCTGAGTGGCGAGCATGCCCAAGGTCATCAATGCACGTTCGGCTTCACGGTTCCAGGGTGTGCCGCAGTTCAGCCGAATGCAGTGGTTGAACTGCTCGGTGTTACTGAAAATCAGCCCCGGCGCGATGCTGATGCCTTGCTGCAACGCACGAACGTGCAGCTCCTGCGTGTTGACCCGCCCCGGCAGACTGACCCACAGAATGAAGCCGCCAGTCGGCCGGGTCATCTGCGTGCCTTCCGGGAAGTATTGCTGCACCGCCAGCTGGAAAGCGCTGAGGTTCTTGCGGTACTCCTGACGGATGTAGCGCAAATGCCGGTCGTAACCACCGTTCTCCAGGTACGCCGCAATGCCCATCTGCGTGACGCTGCAGGCCGAATGGGTGCTGAAGGTCTGCAAACGCTGGATTTCCTGCTGGTACTTGCCGGCAATCATCCAGCCGATCCGCACGCCCGGCGACAGGGTTTTGGAGAAGCTTGAGCAATAGATCACCCGGTCCAGCCGATCATAGGCTTTAAGTGATTTGGTGCGCCCCTGCTCGAACATCAGTTCGCCGTAGATATCGTCTTCGACAATCTGGATATCGAAATCCGAGGCCAGGCGTAGCAGTTGCTTTTGCCGCTCTTCGGGCATGGTGCCGCCCAATGGATTGCTCAGACGAGTGGTCAGCACCAGCGCCTTGATCGACCACTGGTTGGCCGCCAGCTGCAAAGCTTCGAGGCTCATGCCGGTGGAAGGATCGCTCGGGATCTCGATGACCTTGAGGCCCAGCAGGTCAGCCAATTGCAGTAAACCGTAGTAGGTCGGCGACTCGGCAGCGATCAGGTCGCCCGGGCGTGTCAGCACTCGCAAAGACATCTGCAATGCATCAACGCAGCCGTGGGTAATCACCACTTCCGACGGATCGACCACCACGCCGGCATCGCGCATGCGGATCGCCACTTGTCGGCGCAACGGCTCGAAACCCGGGCTGAACATGTAGCTGAACGCCCGCGGGCTATGGAAACGGGTGACTTTGGCCAGTTGCTGATGCAGCGCCCGCACCGGCAGATAATCAACGCTCGGTACCGCCGCGCCCAAGGGAAACACACCCTCGCGGCGGGATTCGACCAGAACTTGTTGGATGATGCTGCTGCGAGTGACCAGACCTGGACGCTCGACCCGGGCGATGTCCGGTGTCGGCGCGGTCAGGGCCGGGGTCTGGTGCACGTAGTAACCGGACTGCGGCCGGGCGCGGATCAGCCCCTGATCCTCGAGGTTGGCGTAAGCCTGCAACACCGTCGCATGGCTGACGTTGAGCTGCGAGCTCATCTTGCGCACCGAAGGCACGCGCTCCCCCGGTTGATAGACGCCACGGCGGATGTCTTCGGCCAGTTGTTGAGCAATACGTTGGTAGAGCAAGAGATTGGTCATGACGCAGCACTCGATTTCACGGGCATTTTATTCTTGTGTGAAACAATACCGGAACAGTTTAGAAGTGTACTGGGACAGTTGCCACAATAGTCGACCGTACAGTGCAGTGTCAGCAAAAACTGTACTGTTTTGTGAGTTGATTAGCAGGCGTAAAAAAACCCGGCGCTGACGTGCAGGCCGGGTTTTCCAGTGACGCAGCCCTTAGCGGGCAGCGCCGAGCTGGCCTTTTTCGTCAGAGAACACAATTTCTACCCGACGGTTCTGTGCACGTCCCCGTTCGGAGGCGTTCACGTCGACCGGATATTCATCACCGTAACCTTCGACCTGAATACGTTTATCATCGATGCCCAAATCCATCAGCACGTCCGCCACCGATTGTGCACGGTCACGGGACAGCTTGAGGTTTTCCTGCTTGCCGCCGGTACTGTCGGCATAACCTTCGATGCGCACTACGCGCTTGGGGTTGAGCTGCAGGAACTGCACGATCTTCAACACCACGCGGTTCGCCGAGTTTTTCAACTCCGCTTCGCCCGTGTCGAACAGCACGTCGCCCAAGGTCATCACCAGGCCACGGTCGGTCTGGGTGGTCGCCAGCGCGACAATCTGTTCTTCGAGCCACTTGCCCTGCTGCTGCACGCTGAGCAGTTTGGATTCGCGCAAGGCTAGCTGCAGGCGCTGACGCTCCAGTTCGAGCTTCGCCGCACGTTCTTCGTTGAGCACCTGATTGGTGTGTTCGCGCGCGATTTCGCTATAGCGCTCACTCAGGTAAGCGTAATGCAGCACGTCCGATCCACTGCCCCAGTAACTGGACAGACGATCGGCGCGGGCCAGCGACTCACCAGCACGAATCACGTCCTTGGGCGCGATTCGCAGCACGTTGGAATCTTCCTTGACCTTCTGGAAGTCAGTACTGGCCTGCTGCAACGCGGCCTCGCTGTGCTGACCGGCACAACCATAGAGGCTGGCGCAGCCTGCCAGGATCAAACCGCCCAGGGCTTTGGTCTTGAGGCTCATTGGGCATCTCCCAGTTGCTTGCGCACACGAGTGATGCGGGTATTAAGCACGTTCAACTGCTCCTCGCTCTTGAGGGTCAGAACCCGGGCTTCGGCCAGACGCGCGTCCAGTTCGGCCTGCTCGGCCCGCATGCGCGCGTTCTTGAAGGATTGGTCGTTCATGCTGCCCTTGGCGCGGTTGAACTTGTCTTCAGCCAGTTTCATTTCCGGCACGTCGGCGGCGGTGGCGCCTACAGCCTTGGCCTGTTCGAGTGCCTGTTCGGTCAGGCGCATTTGTTCATTCGGCGCCGGATCGGCTGCACAACCCGCCAGAGCCAGAACGGCCAGGGCAGCGAAAAGAGGTCGAATACTCACTAAAAATCCCTACTGTTTTGGGGTACTGACAGGTGGTTGCTGCGGTTGTGAGAGCTGCGCCTTCCAGCGCTCGATATTGCGTTGCAGCACGGCTTCCGTCAGTCCGGACGCGGGCAATTCTGTCATCTTTTTGGCCAGCTGTCCGCGCAACCACGGATCGTTGCAGGCGGAGTTGTGGGAAACCGCGAGGAACAGGCCGGGTTTGTCGATCGGTTGAGGACGGGCGATCAGGTCGTTGGCCAGGTTAAGTGTCTGCGCGGCCGCCATGCCCGAGTAGCGTCCGGCCAGGACAAATTCCACCTCGCCCAGCAGCAACTTCTGAAAGGCCTGGGTCAGGTTAGGCGTGCGTGCGAGGGTCAATTGCTGCTCGGCGAACACGCCAAATGCCGGGGTCATACGAGACTTTTCCGACAACGCGCCGGGATGACCGTGAAGGTCCTGCGCTTCGTTGTAGACCAGCGTCGAGTCTTTGCGGGTCCAGACCAGGTAATCGTTTTCCAGTAACGGCGGATGAATGTAATCCAGAGTGCCCAGTTCGCTGACCGTCAATGACGCATCCGCCAGCATGTCCATTCGTCCACTGCGCACTTCGTCCAGAGCCTGAGAGCGTTTGCCGGCGTAAAGCAGTTCGACCTTGATTCCCAGCTCCCCCGCCACTTGCTGCAACAGGTCAGCGCTGGTGCCGATCAGGTGCTTGGGGTTTTGCGGGTCTTGCCACAGGTACGGCGGCGCGTCCGGGCTGCCGGTCACCACCAGGCGCTCGCACTTGCCCGCGGCGACGGACAGCGCCGGCAACAACGTCAGACCCAGCAGCAATGACCAGCCGTAAACGCGGCGCAGATCCATGACAACACTCTCCCACTAAAATCCGGAACAAAAAAAAAAAAAGCCCGACCAAAAGGTCGGGCTCTTTATAAGTCAGGCCGCTGGATTAGACCAGCTTCTCGAACTCAGGGATGGCTTCGAACAGGTCCGCTACCAGGCCGTAATCGGCCACCTGGAAGATCGGCGCTTCTTCGTCCTTGTTGATCGCAACGATCACTTTGGAGTCTTTCATGCCGGCCAGGTGCTGGATCGCGCCGGAGATACCGACGGCGATGTACAGCTGTGGAGCAACGATCTTGCCGGTCTGACCGACCTGCATGTCGTTGGGTACGAAACCGGCGTCGACCGCGGCGCGGGAAGCACCGACAGCAGCGCCCAGCTTGTCGGCCAGGGCGTACAGGTGTTTGAAGTTGTCGCCGTTCTGCATGCCGCGACCGCCGGAAACGACGATCTTGGCAGCGGTCAGTTCCGGACGATCGGACTTGGCCAGTTCTTCGCCGACGAAGCTGGAAATACCAGCATCGTGAGCAGCCGCAACGGCTTCAACAGCCGCCGAACCACCTTCAGCAGCGACCGGGTCGAAACCGGTAGCACGCACGGTGATCACTTTTACTGCGGCGTTCGATTGAACGGTAGCAATGGCGTTACCGGCGTAGATCGGGCGCTTGAAAGTGTCAGCGCTTTCGACCGAGATGATCTCGGAGATCTGGTCAACGTCCAGCTGAGCGGCAACGCGCGGCAGGATGTTTTTGCCGTTGGAAGTCGCGGCAGCCAGGATGTGGCTGTAGCCCTTGCCCAATTCGGCCACCAGCGGCGCAACGTTTTCCGGCAGTTGATGAGCGTAGGCGGCGTTGTCGGCCACCAGCACTTTAGCCACGCCAGCGATTTTCGCAGCGGCTTCAGCAACAGCACCCACATTCTGGCCAGCGACCAGAACGTGAATGTCGCCACCAATTTTGGCGGCAGCAGCAACGGTGTTCAGGGTGGCAGGAGCCACAACCTTGTTGTCGTGTTCTGCAATTACCAAGATAGTCATGATTCGGCTCCTTAACTCAAAGCACCTTCGCTTCGTTTTTCAGTTTCTCGACCAGTTCAGCCACCGACTTGACCTTGATACCCGCGCTGCGTGCAGCTGGCGCTTCGACTTTCACGGTCTTGTTGGTGGAGGCGGTGGAAACGCCCAAAGCGTCCGGAGTCAGCACTTCGAGAGGCTTCTTCTTGGCTTTCATGATGTTTGGCAGGGACGCGTAGCGCGGCTCGTTCAAACGCAGGTCGGTGGTGACGATGGCCGGCAGTTTCAGGGAAACCGTCTGCGCGCCGCCGTCGACTTCGCGAGTCACGGCAACCGTGTCGCCGCTGATTTCGACTTTGGACGCGAACGTGCCCTGACCGTAGCCGCTCAATGCCGCGAGCATCTGGCCGGTCTGGTTGTTGTCGCTGTCGATGGCTTGTTTGCCAAGGATCACCAGCTGAGGCTGTTCCTTGTCGACAACAGCCTTGAGCAGCTTGGCAACGGCCAGCGAAGTCAGGTCTTCAGCGGATTCGACGAGGATGGCGCGGTCGGCACCCAGAGCCAGCGCGGTGCGCAGTTGCTCTTGAGCGGTGGACGGGCCGATGGAGACGACGACGATTTCAGTCGCAACACCTTTCTCTTTCAGGCGTACGGCTTCTTCCACTGCGATTTCGCAGAACGGGTTCATCGACATCTTGACGTTGGCGAGGTCGACGCCGGAATTGTCCGCCTTGACGCGAACCTTGACGTTGTAATCCACAACGCGTTTGACAGCTACAAGAACCTTCATGGATTCCTCGTTACTCTCCGGTGAAAAGAAAGTCGCCTAGGCGAACCTGGCGGTTTGATGCTCATCGGCGCAAGGGCACCTCTAAAAACGCTGGCAAAGGTGTCAAGTGACAAGCGCTCACGATGAAGATGACCGTTGGTCAGTGGTGACTCACGAGTCATTCATTATCGCGGCGTGTAAACTGCGCGCCAGAACCTGCGCTGCGCACACCTTGTACTGCCATCGCCCTGTCTTTAGAGGTGCTCTTGAAACCAACAGTCAGCCTACGGCGAGCGCAAAACCGACCGTATCTTGACCGGAACGCCTATTCCGGTCAATACGGCAAAATGGCCAGTCATAAGCCGCGTGACTTTGATTTCTCTGGCTTTGAGCTGATTCAAACAAACGTTTGTATTGGACGCTAGGAGTGGTGTAGATATAATGCGCCACCTTAGAGAGAAAGGTGGCTCATCGATTGTCCTCTTCCTGCATTACGCAGGAATTCATGGATGCGACACCAAACCTCCAATTAGAAAAAAAACTGTTGAGCCTTGAGTAGGAGATAACCTGTGGAACGCGAATACATGGAATTCGACGTGGTCATCGTCGGTGCCGGCCCCGCTGGTCTTTCCGCCGCCTGCCGATTGAAGCAGAAGGCCGCCGAAGCCGGTAAGGAAATCAGCGTCTGCGTGGTCGAAAAAGGCTCCGAAGTCGGTGCTCACATCCTGTCCGGCGCCGTGTTCGAACCACGCGCCCTGAACGAATTGTTCCCTGACTGGAAAGAACTCGGCGCCCCGCTGAATACGCCAGTCACCCGCGATGACATCTTCGTTCTCAAGAACGCCGACAGCGCGCAAAAGATTCCCGACATCTTTGTGCCCAAGACCATGCACAACGAAGGTAACTACATCATCTCCCTGGGCAACCTGTGCCGCTGGCTGGCTCAGCAGGCCGAAAACCTGGGCGTGGAAATCTACCCAGGCTTCGCCGCTCAGGAGGCGCTGTTCGACGAAAACGGCGTGGTTCGCGGGATTATCACCGGTGATCTGGGCGTTGACCGCGAAGGCCATCCGAAAGAAGGCCTGTACACCCCGGGCATGGAACTGCGTGGCAAGTACACGCTGTTCGCCGAAGGTTGCCGTGGCCATATCGGCAAGCAACTGATCAAGCGCTTCAACCTCGACAGCGATGCCGACGCCCAGCACTACGGCATCGGCCTGAAAGAAATCTGGGAAATCGACCCGACCAAGCATCAACCAGGTCTGGTGGTCCACACCGCCGGCTGGCCGCTGGACATCATGGGCACCGAGAACACCGGGGGCTCGTTCCTCTATCACCTGGAAAACAACCAAGTTGTAGTCGGTCTGATCGTCGATCTTTCCTACAGCAACACCTACCTGTCGCCATTCGACGAGTTCCAGCGCCTCAAGCATCACCCAGTGCTCAAGCAGTACCTGGAAGGCGGCAAGCGCATCAGCTACGGCGCTCGCGCCATCAGCAAAGGTGGCCTGAACTCCCTGCCGAAAATGGTCTTCAAGGGCGGCGCGCTGATCGGTTGCGACCTCGGCACCCTGAACTTCGCCAAGATCAAAGGCAGCCACACCGCCATGAAGTCCGGCATGCTCGCCGCTGAATCCGTGGCCGAGGCGCTGTTCGCTGAAAAGGACGGCACCGAAGAGCTGACCACTTACGTCGACGCGTTCAAGAAGAGCTGGCTCTACGACGAACTGTTCGCCAGCCGCAACTTCGGCCCGGCGATCCACAAGTTCGGCGCCATCGTCGGCGGCGGTTTCAACTGGCTCGACCAGAACATCTTCGGCGGCAAACTGCCGTTCACCTTGCACGACACCAAGCCGGATTACGCTTGCCTCAAGCTTGCGGCCGACTGCAAGAAAATCGACTACCCGAAACCGGACGTCAAGATCAGCTTCGACAAACTCAGCTCGGTGTTCATCTCCGGTACCAACCACGAAGAAGAGCAGCCGTGCCACCTGAAACTGGCCGATCCGAGCATCCCGATCGCCAAGAACCTGCCGCTCTACGATGAGCCTGCCCAGCGTTACTGCCCGGCCGGCGTGTACGAAGTGGTGACCCAGGAAGACGGCGAGAAGCGCTTCCAGATCAACGCCCAGAACTGCGTTCACTGCAAGACCTGCGACATCAAGGATCCTGCACAGAACATCACCTGGGTGGCGCCGGAAGGCTCTGGCGGCCCGACTTACCCGAACATGTAAGTCGAACGCCTGAACATCAAGGCTCCCGAACGGGGGCCTTTTTGTTGCCCGCGATTCCTGTTAGGCAGCACGCTCATCACCAGGATTACGCTCGAAGTAGCGCTTGTACTCGCGACTGAACTGCGACGTGCTTTGATACCCGACCCGATGCGCCACCTGAGCCACGCCCAACCCCTCGCCCAGCAGTAACTGCTGGGCCCTGAGCAAACGCAAACGCTTCAAGTACTGCACTGGCGACAACAACGTGCTGCGTTTGAAATGCTCGTGAAAGGTCGACGCACTCATGTTCGCGCAACTGGCTAGGGTTTCGACGTTCAGCGGCTCGGTGTAATGCGCATGCAGATGGCTGAGCGATGCCGCGATCCGGGCGAATTGCCCCTGTTGCTCGACCAGCGCCCGCAACACATCGGCTTGCGGCCCGCGCAAGGCGACGAACAACAACTCGCGCAACCGCGCCTGCCCCATCACCTGGCATTCCAGCGGATCGTGCAGGCAACGCAGCAGCCGCTCAACACAACCACGCATCGCATCGTCGAGCACCGCCGAGGTCATGGACTCTGGCGTTTGCGCCGCAATACTACGCCCCGGCGCTAGGCCCATGGCCAAGACCAACTCACCGAGCAACACCCGGTCGATGGCGATGGACACCCCGAGCATCGGCCCATCCGGCGCCGAAAACGTTTCGCACTCGAACGGCACCGGCAGTGCCTGAATCAGATAATGCCCGGCGCCGTACTCCAGCGTACGCGGCCCCAGATACGCCAGCTTGCTGCCCTGGGCGATGATCACCAGACTCGGCTCGTAAATCTGCGGGCCGCGAGCCACATCACAACTGGCCCGCAAAACCTGCACACCCGGCAACGCCGTGGGAGCAAAACCGTCGCGGGTGGTCAGCGGCTGTATCAATGAAACCAGGGTGGCATTGGCATCCAGATGACGGGTCAACAACATGAGGGCTCTTCACAAAAAAGTCGCGAAAATAGGGATGAAAGCATCATCGCAGGTCTGATGGCCAATGCGACCCATTGAAGGCTGATGCCGGAGGATTAGGCATGACACCCGGAGGAATCGCCATGGTCGGTGGCCGGTGCGGCGCCCAGAATGCGCCACCTCACCCGTCACAGCTTTTGCGAGGTTCATCATGTACACCGCCATCGGATACGCCGCCCAGTCGGCCACCACTCCCCTCGCCCCCGTGAAGTTCGAGCGCCGCAGCCCACGGGCCGACGACGTTGCGATCGACATTCTCTACTGCGGCGTCTGCCATTCCGACATCCATCAGGCACGCAACGAGTGGGGCATTGCCGTTTATCCGCTGATGCCTGGCCACGAGATCGTAGGCAAAGTTACCGCCATCGGTGCGAACGTCACCCAGCACAAAGTCGGCGACCTGGTTGGCGTCGGCTGCATGGTTGATTCCTGCCGCAGTTGCGAAGCCTGCCAGTCGAACCTCGAGCAATACTGCCTCGAAGGTCCGACCATGACCTACGCCACCCCGGACCGCGTCGACGGCAGCAACACCATGGGCGGCTATTCCGACAGCATCGTGGTCAGCGAACACTTCGTGGTGCGCATCCCGGAAAAACTCGACCCGGCCAGCGCCGCGCCGATCCTGTGTGCCGGCATCACCACCTATTCGCCGCTCAAGCACTACGGGGTGAAAGCGGGCGACAAGGTCGGGATTCTCGGCATGGGCGGCCTCGGCCACATGGGCATCAAGTTCGCCAAGGCAATGGGCGCTGAAGTGACGCTGTTCACTCGCTCGGCGAGCAAGGCTGAAGAAGGTCGTCGCCAGGGTGCGGACCACGTGATCGTGTCCACCGATGCCGAACAGATGAAGGCCGCCGCAGGACATTTCGACTTCCTGCTGGACACCATTCCGGTGCAGCACGACCTCAATCCCTACCTCGATACGCTACGTTTCGACGGCGTGCACATTCTGGTGGGCTTGATCGAACCGGTCGATCCACCGGTCCACGCCGCCAAACTGGTATTGGGCCGTCGTGTGCTGGCCGGCTCGCTGATCGGTGGCATCGCCGAAACCCAGGAGGTGCTGGATTTCTGCGCCGAGCACAACATCACCTGCGACATCGAAATGCTCGACATCCGCCAGATCAACGAGGCTTACGCCCGCATGATCGCGGGTGACGTGAAGTACCGCTTCGTCATCGATATGGCCACGCTGAAGGTCTAATCAGACCTTGGCGCCAAGCTCCGCCGAAAGCCGGGCTGTGACCCCTTTGATCAGGGGAATCAGCTCGGCCATTTTCTCCAGCGGCATATACGGCACGGTGCTGGCGATGCTGATGCCGGCAACGATGCGCTTGCTGGCATCGCGGATCGGCGCCGCCACACAGCGGATCGACGGCTCGTTGTCTTCCAGATCGAACGCATAACCGCCCGCCACATACTCGACCATGCGCTGCTGAAACTGCTCCCAGGACTGCTCCGGGTGCTGCGGCCAGAACTGGTTTTTCCCACCCGCCGGCAAGCTGACTTCGTAAAGCCGTTGCCACTCTTCCTGCGTGTCATCGAGCATCAGTGCCTTGCCGATCCCGGTACGCGCCAACGGCATGCGATGGCCGACCCGCGAACGCATTTCCGGACCATTGCGCCCCGGATTCTTGTGCAGGTACAGCACCTCATCGCCTTCACGAATCGCCAGATGAATGGTGTCGCCGGTCAACGCCGACAACTCATCCAGATACGGCCCGGCCAATGTGACCAGCGGCAATTCTTCACGCGCCTGGAAGCCCAGTTCGATCAGCTTCGGCCCCAACAGATAACCGACTTGCGGCACCACACGCAGATAACGCTCGTCCACCAGGCAACTGGCCAGACGATGGGTGGTGCTGCGCGTGGTACCGATCAGCCGGGCGATCTCCTTGAGATCGCGGGCACCACTGGCCACGGCCTGAACCACACCCAATCCACGAAGCAGTGTCTGGGTGCCAGTCGGTGCGGCGTCCTTGGCGATTTTTGGGGCGTCTTCCTGCATATCCAGCCTTTACCGTTGAGCGAGTGAACGGGCGGCATTATGGTCGCCCGAATGCCGCAACTACAACTTGATACGCTCGACTTTGCCGACCAGCAAGATGTAGGAAAGTGCGCCAATCAACGCCAGAACCGAGATATAGGTGATCGCGGGAGCGAACGAATCACCGGTCGCGAGGAAACCGATGACGATCGGCGTGGTAATCGCCGACAGGTTGCCGATGAAGTTGAACACCCCACCGGTCAACCCGAGCAATCGCGCCGGGGCCAACGTCGAAACCAGCGACCAGGTGATCGAAGCCAGCCCGTTACCGAAGAACGCCAACGCGAGGAAGGCAATCACCAGCGGTGTCGACTCGACGAAGTTGGCGCCAATGATCGAAGTGGAAATCAGCAGGCCGCCAATGATCGGCAACTTGCGAGCGAAACCCACGGTGTAGCCGCGGCGGATCAGCCAGTCGGAGAAGAACCCCGAACAGAGCACACCGACGAAGGCGGCGAGAAACGGCAGCGACGCCAACAGGCCGGACTTGATGAAGTCCATGCCGCGATATTTCACCAGGTAGGTCGGGAACCACGTCAGAAAAAACCACAACGTCGAGTTGAGGCAGAACTGGCCGAGGTAGATACCCCACAATTTACGTTTGGTCAGAACGATGCCGAGGTCGATCCAGCTGAATTTGGCTTTGACTTTGGCTTGTTCAGCCTGGATATCCACCAGCCCGCCACCTTCGCGGATCAGCTCGATTTCGGCGTCATTGGCGCCTTTGAAATCCCGAGGCTCGCGGTACACCGCGTACCAGATCACCGCCCAGAGAATGCCCACCGCACCGGTGCTGACAAACACCATGTGCCAGCCATATTGATGCTGCAGCCAGGCCAATACCGGCGTCAGGAACGCCAGACCGACGAATTGCCCGGACGTGTAGAAACCGATGGCTGTGGCGCGTTCACGCTCAGGAAACCAGGTGGTGACCACACGGCTGTTGATCGGGTACGCCGGGGCTTCCAGTGCACCGACTGCCATGCGCAATACGAACAGTGCGATGAAGCTGGCGGCGAAGCCGAGCATCACCGTGGCGATCGACCACAGCAGCAATGCGACGCTGTAAAGAATCCGCGGCGGAACCCGATCCACCAGCCAGCCGCCGGGGATTTGCATCGCGGCGTAGGTCCAGCCGAATGCCGAGAAAATCAGCCCGACGTGGATCGGATCGATGCCCAGTTCACTGGTGAGTGCCGGGGCGGCGATGGACAGGTTGCTACGGTCCAGGTAGTTGATCACCACGGTGATAAACAGCAGCACCATGATGAAAAAACGCTTGCGACTGGGCGTCACCAACGACGCCTGCCCGGTGAGGGTTTGCGGGTGCATGGGGAATGCCTCTTCTTATGTTTGTTGAGGTCGATGTGAAATCGGGGGGTTGCCGTAAATCATCCTGTCCATGGAGATCTAATTGTGGGAGCCAGCCTGCTGGCGATCGCGGTGGGTCAGTCACCAAAAATGCTGGATGTGCCGACCAAATCGCCAGCAGGCTGGCTCCCACAGGGATTTGCGGTGGGTCAGTGATCACTCACCACTCAGCAAAACTGCCATCGGCATGGCGCCAGATCGGGTTGCGCCAGCGGTGACCGACGGCCGCGCGTTCGATGACGTATTCCTCGTTGATCTCGATCCCCAGGCCCGGGCCATTCGGGATCTTCACGAAGCCTTTGTCGTAGTCGAACACCCGTGGATCCTTGACGTAATCCAGCAGGTCATTGCTCTCGTTGTAGTGGATGCCCAGGCTTTGTTCCTGGATGAACGCGTTGTAGCAAACCGCATCCAGCTGCAAGCACGCCGCCAGTGCAATCGGGCCCAGCGGGCAGTGCAGCGCCAGCGCCACGTCGTAGGCTTCAGCCATGTTGGCAATCTTGCGGGTTTCGGTGATACCGCCGGCGTGAGACGCGTCCGGCTGAATGATGTCGACATAACCTTCACTGAGCACACGCTTGAAATCCCAGCGCGAGAACAGCCGCTCACCTAGGGCAATCGGGGTGCTGGTCATCGGCGCCAATTCTTTCAGCGCTTCGTAGTTTTCGCTGAGCACCGGCTCTTCGATGAACATCAGTTTGTACGGATCGAGTTCCTTCATCAGCACCTTGGCCATGGGCTTGTGCACCCGGCCATGGAAATCGACGCCGATGCCAACGTTCGGCCCCACCGCATCGCGCACGGCGGCGACGTTGGCCAGGGCCAGGTCGACTTTTTCGAAGGAATCGAGGAATTGCAGCTCTTCAGTGCCGTTCATTTTCACCGCGGTGAAACCACGTTCGACGGCCTCTTTCGCGGCGCGAGCGGTGTCCGCCGGCCGGTCGCCGCCGATCCACGAATAGACGCGAATCTTATCCCGCACCTGGCCGCCCAGCAGATCGCTGACCGACACACCCAGGGCTTTGCCTTTGATGTCCCACAGCGCCTGATCGATACCGGCCAGCGCGCTCATGTGGATCGCGCCGCCCCGGTAGAAGCCGCCGCGGTAAAGCACGGTCCAGATGTCTTCAATATTGCGTGGGTCTTTGCCAATCAGGTAGTCGGACAATTCTTCAACGGCAGCGGCGACAGTGTGAGCGCGGCCTTCGACCACGGGTTCGCCCCAGCCGGTCACGCCCTCGTCGGTTTCGACCTTGAGGAAGCACCAGCGCGGCGGAACGATGAAGGTGGTCAGTTTGGTGATTTTCATCTTGTTGTCTCTCTTGTTAGATGCAGCGCGCTCGGCGCCAAAAAGTCTTAACGCAGAGCGTTCCATGCAGCGACATATGCCTTGGCATTGGCCGCCACTTCATCTGGCGTCATGCCCGGTTTGAACAACCCGGAACCGAGGCCGAAACCTTTGACGCCCGCGTCGATAAATACCTGCATGTTGTCCGGCGTGATCCCGCCGACCGGCGCCAGAATCGTTCCCGCAGGCAGCACCGCGAGCCAGGCTTTAACGACTGCCGGGCCCATCTGCTCGGCCGGAAACATCTTCAACACGTCCGCCCCTTCAGCCAATGCCGCAAAGGCTTCAGTCGGCGTCGCCACACCCGGCGACAGGAACAACCCCGCCGCTTTCGCTGCGCGCAACACCTTGGCATCGCTGTGCGGCATGACGATCACCTGACCGCCCGCCGCTTTCACTTGCTCGACTTGCTCCGGCGTCAACACCGTGCCAGCACCGATCAGGCAATCGGCGGGCAAGGTACTGCGCAGGATGCGGATACTTTCGTACGGCTCAGGGGAATTGAGCGGCACTTCGATGACGCGAAATCCGGCGGCGTAAAGGACTTCGCCGATGGCTGCCGCTTCTTGCGGGCGCAGGCCACGCAAAATCGCGATCAGACCGTTTTGCGCCAATGCTTGCTTGAGCATGTCAGACCTCCAGTCAGGTTTAACGGGATGGGTTGGGTGTGATCAGTCCGGCGGCAACCGCCAACTGCCACAAGCCGCGTTCGGTGGCTTGTTCGGCCAGGGTCACCCGGGCAAAACCACAGGCGTCGAGCGCCCGGCTGTAGCGGGCACAGAGTTGGGAATTACCGATGAGGATGATCGAAGGCAGATGAACGCTGTTGCGTCGGCGCCGCTGGACGCTGGCCAGCGCCGACAGCTCATGGCCGATCAACAAGCCGGACAAGTAATCCGGTTGGGCGGTGGCGCTGAGTTCGCCAGTCAACCCAAGGCTGCGGGCACTGAACAATGTCGACAACGGCCCGATCTCGCCATCCGCCGACAGCGCCACCTGCACACCACGATCAAAGGCTTGGCCATCGAAGGACGCACCCTTTTGCTGAGTGCGCCCGAGAATGCTGTGCTCGCTAAGCACGGCGAAGACTTCGCCGGTCATGAAGGTATCGAAATGCACGATGCAGCCGTCGGCCACTTCCACCCATTTCGAATGACTGCCCGGCAGGCCGATCAACAGATCATCACCCGCCTCGGCCGGTAGATTCTGCAACACGCCGAGCACTTGGGTTTCTTCGCCACGCATCACGTTTGGCAAACGAGAACGCTGAATCACGCCCGGCACAATGTGCACGTCGACACCGCGAACACTACGAACCGTTTGTAGGGAGATTCCGAGATTGGCGACGTTCGCCGGCGTATCGCGGTAAGCCGCTTCACGCCAGCCTTGTGCGCTGCCGACCATGCCGCAAGCAATCACCGGCAAATCGGGCTGCGCGTCGAGCCAGTCACCGCAGGCCTCATCGAAGGCCAGTTCAAAACCGTCGGTACATTCCTGACCCGCAATCATTCGCGGCGTCCTGGGCAGCTGCATGATCCCCGATGACAGCGAACGCTGTTCGAGCACCTGGCCACCGGCGGTGAGTTTGTAAGCACGTAATGAGGTTGTCCCCCAATCGAGCGCGATCAATTGCGCCAGCATCGCTTCACCTGTTTTGTTTATTGGCAGTGAGTGAGCTGGACTATAAACCCGGACGCACAAAAATCTCAATATATAAATATAACTCCCATATTATGGGATTTACAAGTGTGACAAGTTTTTCTACGACGACGCTTTAAAATGCCGGGCCATTGCAGCCGTACACCCAATCAAGGAAGAAAAATGAAGATTGCTTCAAAGGCTCTGCTGTTATGCGGCGTGCTCTGGTCCATGGCGGCCTTCAGCGCATCGAAAGACTTGAAGGTCGGTGATATCTGGGCCTACAAAAACCGGCCGGGCGAGGATGGATCGACACTCACGATCCTGAAAATCGAAAATTATCCGAAACTGGGCAAGGTCATTCACATCAGGGTGGACGGTTTTCGGATGATCAATCCGGTGACAGGCAATGAGTTCAACGACATGCCTCACCTGCCCTTCCAGGCAAAAGCCCTGGAACGCAGCATCACGCACCGGGTGGGGGAAACCGCAGATGTTCCGGATTTCAGTCAGGGTTATACGGCGTGGAAAGCGGCGTTTGACGAAGGGAAGGCCGGGGCTTTCAAGATTACCGTTCGACAAGTCCTCGACGGATTGATCAATAGTAATTGGGAAGCCAGTGACTGAGTGAGAGGCTGCTTTTTCCCGGTAAACAACCTCGCATCACCTAGGCTTGTTTTACTGTTTAGAAATAGCCTTCAACAGTTCCGCGGTCGGCACGTGCATGACCTTGGAGAAGTACGTATTGTATGTGGTGGTATGAACTCGAAACACGCACGAAATAAAATCACGTTTCTTCAATAGCAGAATCAGGGCCTCTCCTTCCAAATAATCCTCTCCTCCTTTTCCGCTTTCTGACTCACTAAAAATGACATTCGCTCGATAGAGCAATGACGCCGGCTCAATCACTTTTCCTACCAAGCCAAAACCGGAACGCTTTATATGGTGTGCTTCGGTAAAATCCAGATCATCTTCTAAAGAACAGACAAGCCCCTCACCTATTCGCGACTTGAATAACTGAAGAAGCTCCACATCGGAAGTGAAATAAATCTGGTAAAGCCCAGTATTACGAAGTTCCTTTACACTGGAGTATTCAAGCGTTGCGATAGGTCTTCCATGATTGAGAGAACAAGATGCACTCATCAAGATTGTTAAAAACAAAAAAACCTTATGCATCCAGAGTCACTCCCTAAAGTAGCTCAAAATCGACTCGTTGAATATTTGCCGAGCAGACTTGCCACCAGGCAATGTCTGCACAAACATCCTGTCGGCATCGGCATGGTTAACGTCCACCCGCCCCATGACATTAGGTCCCTGTGTTACTTGCCACTGTTCACCAAAGTCCGCGACCAGGTCCGACACATTCCAGTCGACCGCTGCAGCCCGAATATTAACCCAGTATTCAGCCTTGGGTATTGGCTCCCGTCTATAGATACTTGAGATGCCGTAGACGATTTTCCCTTCTCCTACTGGATCCAGTGTAATCAGCATTTTTACTTTGAAGCCTTTGTCTGTCAGCACACTGGAAAGGTGGGCACCGTTCCAACCACCGAGACTGTGGCCGACGATGTAAATCGCGGTGGAGCAATTAGGTATTCGACTCAACACATTGCGTTCAAGATCATCATTACTAATAAACGAATTATAACTGAGCGCCCACGACGGACAGCGCTTCAAAATCTCCAACTGCTTTGCGTCATCAACAGCAACCCGGCGCACATAATCGATATTATTATTGGGTCCAGTACCGTAATAACTTTCCTGATCGCCTGCACCACCAATAAAAAATATAACCAAGTCTCGCAAAATAACAGGTACCTGTTTAACAGACTGGTCCGTTTTACAGGTCAACGTATGGGTTTTTACATCTCTTTTAGGCAACTCTTGTTTCACCGCTGCAGCTTCACCAGCCATGCCAATCACTCCACAAACAATTTAATGGTCTCGGCCAAATGAGAACTGACGGTGTGAGTAAAACCGGACGCATCCGTAACGCCATGCTCTTCGCTGCCGTCACCACGCTGAATGGTGTATGGGTGATAAGGAATCGGCTCACCGGTCGCGTCATTCACCACTTGTAATCTGTCGGTAAAATGCACCGGCATCGGAAGCAACCCACTAAAGGCTGCTCCGCCTCCGCTTTGTCCGATGATAACGGTCCCGGAACCGCCGATGACTACGTTGCCGTGCCCGCCCGTGCTATCGAGGGTTGCAGCGTTGAGACCATTGATGAATACCGTACCCGAAACAGCACCGGTAATTGGGCTGCCACAGGCAGATTTGTCCGTCATGCGAGCAGCGGCCAGACCATCGAAGAAAACATCTGGCGATCCAGAAATAATCGGATTGGTGCCATGTCCTGGTCACGGGCACGACGTAGGGTCGGTAACGCGCGCAGCAGGTTTTCCACTCAAGTCAAAGCTCCTTGCTTTTGAGTTTTAAAGCGATGTGGCAAACATCTACGGTGCAAAAGAAAAGCACCAACAGCGTTCAACCAAATCGGACAGTCGATGGCGATCGTGACGAATGTCGAGAGATGAAGATGCCAAAGGCATTGCAGGTGTCATCCGTGAGCGCGCAAAGGCGAACAGAATGCCGGACTAGAGCGGTGGCGACAACTGATTCAGCAGCCCATTGCCATCAGCGATCACCGCCCCTCGGCAAACTCCCGCAACACCGCCCCGTCCATCCGATACCGCACCCACTCTTCCTGCGGCTGCGCACCCAATGACTTGTAGAACTCGATCGCGGGTTTGTTCCAGTCCAGCACGCTCCACTCAAATCGACCGCAATCATTGGCGCAGGCGATTTTCGCCAAGTGACGCAGCAAGGTTTTACCCGCGCCGCCACCGCGTTGTTCGGGGGTGATGTAGAGGTCTTCGAGGTACAGGCAGTTGCTGCCGAGCCACGTGGAATAGCTGAAGAAAAACACCGCGAAGCCGATCGGCGAGCCGTCGCGCAGGCAGATCAGACCGTGGGCGGTGGCGCCTTCGCTGAACAGGCTGCGCTCGATGTCGGCGACGCTGGCGATGACTTCGTGGCGGGCACGTTCGTAGTCGGCCAGTTCGGTGATGAACCCGAGGATTTGCGGTGCATCGCTCGGGG
The DNA here is from genome assembly GCF_030053095.1 of Pseudomonas sp. PMCC200344. Taxonomy (NCBI): domain Bacteria; kingdom Pseudomonadati; phylum Pseudomonadota; class Gammaproteobacteria; order Pseudomonadales; family Pseudomonadaceae; genus Pseudomonas; species Pseudomonas sp. PMCC200344. The sequence goes on from NZ_CP125618.1 coordinate 4,700,312, forward strand.
TCGCCGGGCGGATCTCGATCGTCATGGACGTGCCTTCGTCAAAAGTTGAAAACGCCATACTAAGTCGGCGAGCGACGCTCGTCACACTGGAAATTCAAAGCTGATCCATGGAGCATGTGTAGCCGCTGGCGAAGCCTGCTGCTACAGGACTATGTCGCTGCAAAAGACGTTTTCACTTAACAGGATGTTTATGAACACTGATGCTTTCGCACCACTGCAACTCCTCGCTGCGCAACTGCTGCCCCACGCGCTGGAACCCTCAGAGGACGGCGCTCACGATCTGTCGCACTTGCAGCGGGTCTGGCACAACGTGCAAACACTCCATGCGCAAGAAGATGGTGATCTTGAAGTGTTGCTCGCGGCAGTGCTGTTGCACGATTGCGTGGCGGTAGAGAAGAACTCGCCGCTGCGTTCTCAGGCGTCGCGGTTGGCCGCCGAGAAGGCATCGAAATTGTTGGTGGACATGGCCTGGCCAGACGCAAAAGTCAGTGCGGTTGCCCACGCCATCGAAGCGCACAGTTTTTCCGCCAACATCACGCCGACCACGCTCGAAGCGAAAATCATGCAGGACGCCGACCGCCTCGACTCCCTTGGCATGCTCGGCGTGGCGCGCACCTTTTACATCGCCGGACGTATGGGCAGCGCGTTGTACGACCCAGAGGATCCCGAGGCGAAGGACCGGGACTACGATGACAAACGTTTTTGCCTCGACCATTTCCAGACCAAACTGCTGCACCTGGCGGATGGATTCCAGACGACCACCGGCCAGCGTCTGGCGCAGACTCGCCACGAACGGTTGAAGGGGTTCATGGTGTTGTTCAAGGAAGAAATAGGCGTCTGCTAAACGCATTACTCCGGCCAGCGCTAACCCTGAAATCGATAACCACATACCTGACATCGACACCTTGCGTGATAGATAGATAAAGCTCTCTTCTATCGGGTCAAGGAACCGCGTCATGTCTAGCGCAACACCCCCAGTCTCAAGCAGGTTGTTCGGCCTGTTTTGCCTGGCCAGCTATTTGCTGTCGATGTCCTATGGCTCGACCTTTTTGCTGTCGTTGTTGATCGGTTCCCGCGGCGGCAACGAGCACGATGCCGGCAGTGTGATTTCGGCGGCGATGCTCAGTACGTTTGCAGCGGTAATCGTCTCCGGGCACTTGTCCGATTTGCTCGGCGCGGCGCGCTCGATTGCGCTGTTCGGCATTCTGCTGGTGGCCGCCAGCCTGGGCTTCGCCCTGGTGCCAGGCTTCGGCAATCTGCTGTTGTTTTTCGGACTCTTGCTGGGGCTGGGTTGGGGCGTATTCTATACCCTCGGCCCGATCATTGTGGCGAGTCTGGTAACGCCTGCCCAACGCGCGAAATATTTTGCGCTGTTGTCGGGCAGCATGATGACCGGGATCGGCAGCGGTCCCTTGTTAGGCCGCGCTGCCAGTGCACTCGGCTATCCGATCACCGCGGCGTTTTACCTCGCGGCGCTGGCCAGCCTGATCGGCGTATTGCTGTTCTGGCGGTTGGATTCGCAGCTGAAAAAAGCGTCGGCCCACTCGGCAGCGGTGTCGCGAATTTCCTGGCGTGCAGCGGCGCAAGTGCTGTCGTCCAGAGCGGTGTTTCCGATCATCATGGTCGGGCTTGGCGGGTGCGTTTTCGGCGGTCTGTCGAGTTTTCAAACCAGCTACGCGGCGGCGCGTTCACTCGACTATTCATTGTTCTTCCTCGGCTTCATGAGCGCAGCGATCAGCAGCCGCATGCTGATCGCCGGTTTCGTGGTCAAGCGCGACCCGTTCCGGGCGTCCTGCCTGTTGTCGGGCTTGATGATGGGCTCAATCCTGATGTTCGCTTTTGTGGTCAATGACGGGTTCAGCTACGTGCTGGCGGCGGTGATGCTCGGGGTCGGTTACGGGCTGACCTATTCGGTGATCAATGGCCTGGCGGCCAACGAGGCGCCGAACGGCACCACCGCGCAATCCTTGCTGCTGTTCAGCCTGTCCTACTTTATCGGTGTGTTTGGTTTTCCGTTGCTGGCCGGAAAAATCATCGTGAAACAGGGGATGGCGTCGTTGTTGCTCACGGTGTTGGCGGTTGCTGTATTGAATTGGCTGATCAGCGTCGGCCGGCTGGTCTGGCGCCGAAGCGTTACCAGCAAAGCGCTGCAGCAGGCCTAGACCGTTCGTCGTTCATCAGGCACCAATCCAAATCGGGGGCGGACCAACATCAGGTAAGGATTCTAATTAAATGGACCTATCCACATCCATGAAGAGGTAACCATGAACGTCGATAAAAACCTTGAGAAAGAAGTCCTGACCCGTCTGCTGCATGCCCACCCAACCGGTTTGGGTAAAGAGGTCCTGGACAATTACCGGGGGGAGAGAGTCGTGGCCAGCACCCTCGCCACGCTGCAGGATCGTGGATTGATCCAGCACGGTCATGTGATCTGCAACGAGGCCGGTGAGCACTCGTTGAACTTGCCGATCAAACTCAGTGCCGCAGGGGTGGAGGCGGCGCGCAAGCTGGATATTTAAACAGCTGAGGACCCTTTCGCGAGCAGGGCTCGCTCCCACAGGGATCTGCGTACGCTGCAGATTCAATGTGGGAGCGAGCCTGCTCGCGAAGACGTCAGATCAGCCACCAAAGGTCTTGCGGATTAACGCATCCACCTCAGCAGTCCCCGGCGAAGTCGCCGGCCCCCACCGAGTGACCGCCAACGCAGCCGCCGCATTAGCCCGCCGCGCCGCCTCACTCGCCGACAATCCTTGCGCCAACCCGGCCACAAATACCCCGGCATGCGCATCCCCCGCGCCGTTGCTGTCCACCGCCTCAACCTTGAAACCCGGCACATGCTGGCGGTCTCCACGCTGGCTGATCCAGCACCCTTGCGGGCCGTCACGAACCACCATCAAGACGTCGGCTGGCAGATGATCGGCCAACCGGTTCAAGGCCTCGGCAATGTCCGCCGCACCGGTAAACGTCAACGCCTCGACGCTGTTGCTGGTCCACAGATCGATGCGCGCCAGCAAGGCTTGCATCAACGGCTCATCCGGCGAATCCACCAGCGGGCCCGGATCGAAAACCACGTTGATTCCTCGCGGTAAATCCAGCACCCAATCCACCAGCGCCTGGGCTTTGCCGCCATGCAGCAGGCTGTAGCCGCTGACGTAGACATAATCACCCGCCTCGGCCGGCACGCTGGCCAAATCCTCGGCCGTCAGCTCACCTTCGGCACCGATATAGGAAATGAAACTGCGCTCGGCCGAGGCTTCGGTCAACGCGACGCACAATCCCGTATCCCGTTCGGCGCGGTGAGTGATGCCGATCCGAATGCCTTCAGCCTTCATCGCTTCACGGGCAAGATCACCGAAACGCCCGGTGCCGTGGCGCCCGAGGTAAACCACCGGCAAGCCATTGCGCTGGGCGGCAGCCATCACATTGAAGCCGCCGCCAGCCTCAAAACTGGCGGATTGCGCCAGCACGTCGCCGCCCGAATGCGGCAGTTTATCCACGGCCATGACCAGGTCGATCATGACTTGGCCGGTGTGCAGCAATCTAGGCATGAGCGTTCTCGGTCAACGCGGCACGGCGATCCCTGGCGCCACCCAGTACAAAGTAAATCCCGCCGGCCACCAGGAACGTCACGATCCAGCCGAGGCCGTTATGGCCCAGCCAGGAGTCGGACAGGAAACCTCGGAACCACACGGTTTGTTCGGTCGTACCGATGGTAGTGAAGCTGAAGCCCAGCACGATCGCCAACGCCCACGCACCGAAGGCGCGCCACTCGAGACCGCCGCTGTACCAGTAAGCGCTGCTCGGGCTGACGTCCAGTAGGTCTTTAGGGCTGTAGTAATGACGATGGATCAGGTCGACGACGAAGATCCCGACCCATGCGGTGATCGGCACTGCCAGCAGCGAAATGAAGGTAATGAACGGGCCATAGAAACTGTCGGCGATCAGCATGAAATAAATCGAACCGGCGAAGATCGCGACGATGTCCACCACCACCGCGTAGACGCGTTTGACCTTCAAACCGAGGGTCAGCGTGGTCAAACCGGCGGAGTACACCGACAGGTTGTTCGACAGCAGCAGCCCGCCGAACGCGGTGATCAGGTACGGCACGGCCATCCAGGTCGGCAGCATGTCGCGGATCGCGATGATCGGGTCGGTGGCGGAGGCCAGGTCATTGTTGCCCACTGAAAGCAGGCCGCCGAGGGTGATCAGCAACACCAGCGGAATCCCCGCACCGAACGCTGCCGACGCCACCAGGCGTGCGGCTTTGACGCTGCGGTGCTGGTAGCGCGACATGTCGGCACCGGCATTGGCCCAACCAATCCCGGTGCCGGCAGCCATGGTGCCGACGCCGATGATCATCGCGCTAAGCGGTGCCGGTGTGGCATTGAACACCGCGCTCCAGTCGATGGTGGCGCAGAGGAAACCGCCGACCAGAATGTTCAGCGCACCGAACACGTAGGTTGCCCACTTCTGGATCACCAGCAAGGTGGCGTGACCGAGGCCCGACACCGACAGGGTCAGCAGCACGAAAATCGCAATGAAAATCAACGTCAGCACGGGTGCGCTTTTGGCTTCCACCGGCGAGCCGAACAGGATCGAGCACAGCGACAACAGCACGAACGCGGCGGTGGTGGTGTTGACGGTTTCCCAGCCCAGACGCGACATCAGCGAGACCAGGGTCGGACCGATGTTGCCGCGTACACCGAAGATCGCTCGCGACAACGTCAGGCTCGGTGCGCGACCACGGCGACCGGCAATGGAGATGATCCCGACCACTGCGAAGGAACCGGCGGCACCCAGGATCGCGACGATGATCGCCTGCCAGATCGCCAAGCCGCGAAAGGCTACAAGGGTCGCACCCAGCGGCAGGCCGAGAATGGAGATGTTGGCAGCAAACCAGACCCAGAACAGCTGCAGCGGATGACCGTTGCACTCCGCTTCCGGCACGGGCTCGATGCCACGGGTTTCCAGTTGCCCGGCGCTTGGCCCGGCGTTCGATGAACTCATGTGAAATGCTCCTGTTGCCTTTGTTGTGGTTGTGGGCAATGACGGAAGACAAAACGACATCCCGGCTGTCCTGGCCAAGTCAGTGCGATCCATTGCGGATGAAAAATTCAAGTAGGCGGCGCGCCTATCGCGAGCAAGCTCGCGAAGACGTCAGTACTGTCAGCGCAAGGCCAACAGCCCTTGCACCAACGGTTCCAGCTCCAGATCGTTAACGGTTTTGACCTTGTCGATCATCGCCGTCGGCCAACTCTCAAGGCCCAGGCAGGCCCCGAGCATGGCGCCGAGAATCGCCGCGATGGTGTCAGTGTCGCCGCCAAGGCTCGCCGCCATGCACAGCGCTTCGAACGCGTTCATTTCACCAATGGCCACTTGCTGGGCCAGGGCAAACGAGACCACCACCGATTCCTGTGAAGCCACCGAAGTGCCGATCACGTCGTACATCAAGTCCGCCAGCAATGCCTTGTCGCTGTCGACACTGATGGTCCGCGCCCAGCTGATGCGCGAGGCGATGCGTCCGCCAGCCACCCAGTAACCGTGGCTTTCAGCTTGTTGAGCGATTTGCTGGCCGAGGTTCAACGCTTCGCCCAGGTCCATGCCGTTGATACCGGCCGAGACCACCGCCGCCACCGCCGCCGCGCTGGAGATGCCCAGCGTGGTGTTGTGGGTAACCTGGCAAGCCTGCACGACAGCGTTGATGAAACGCTCAGGGTTGGCGACATCCGCCGCAATCCCCACCGGCGTGATGCGCATCGCCGCGCCATTGGTGGTGCCGTAGCGCCCCGCTTCTTCCGGCGAGTGGCCGGCGAGGATCATCTCGATGGCACGTTTGGTCGAAGGGCCCAGCAAGTCTTGCGAGCCCTTGGCCTGCATCTCGGATTCCCATTCGATCAGCCGCTGGGCGAGCATCGCCGGTTCGATCCGGCCCTCGCCTTCAACCAACAATTGTCCGACCAGAATCGCCTGTTCGGTGTCATCGGTGATCGAGCCTTTGGGCATGTTCGCGGCGATCGGTTGATCCGGGCCGGCGTCCTCCAGATCAGTAATCTCGCCGAAGCGCACCTTGATCTCGGCACGACTCAAGGATTGGGTCGGCATGCCCAGCGCGTCGCCCAGGGCCAGTCCGTAGAACGCGCCGAGGGCACGGTTGAGCGCGGTCATTTTGACTCTCCAAACTGCAGGTGCAGGCGAAAATGCACCGGGTCGAGCAAGCTTTCGACCTGCTCCATGAATCGGTTTTGCCGGTCGTAGGTGGTGCGCAAGGCCTTGAGGAAAACCGTGCCTTGCGGACGACCGAGCAGTTCGGCGTCTTCGGCGTTCAACGGTTCGGCGCCGATCCATTGATCGCCGCGCTCGCCGATATAGCCGTAAGCGGCCAGGGTGATGGTCAGGGAATTGTCGATAAGGCCGACCCGCGGCAGGCTTTCCAGGCCTCCGGTGGCGGGCATCAATGAGCGTTCAAGGGAGACCAGCTTGCCTTCGTTGGAACGGCGGCGACGGTCGAGGGTGATGAATTGGTCGGTGCCGAAACGCGGCAACAGGTCAGGACGGGTGACCGCCTCCAGCCGCAGCACTTCGGTATTGATCAGCGCCCCGCTGTCGGCCAGGGCCTGGGCCCAGCCGCTGCGTTGATCGAGCACCACACCGTCGAAGGTGACGATGGAACCCACCCCGCTTTGCGTCGCGATGTAATTGCGCCGTTTCAACTCAGCCAGGGCTTCGCGCAGCGTGCCGCGGCTGACTTTGAATTCTTGAGCCAATTGATGCTCGCCCGGCAACAGTAAGCCGTCCTCCATGAGGCCGCTTTCGATGCGCCGGATGAGTTCGTCGACCACCCGTTGTTTCTTGTCAAATCGTACCTGTCTAATCATGTACAACGTGATAACCGAAACGGGGTTGGGCGGGCAAGGGATATTTAGGGGAAGTGACGGGAGGTGGGATGTTCGGAGGTGTGTGGTGTCAGGTGAATCCACCCCTCACCCCAACCCTCCCGAAACGTCGGACCGCCCCAAGGGGTAGAGGGGGCTGACCGTGGGGAATTTTGAATTTATTGCGACCTGGAAGTCCAAGTCGAACTCAGGTTTTGAAAGGCTTGAAGATCTGCCCCCTTTCCCCCTCTCCCCACTGGGGAGAGGGCTGGGGTGAGGGGTGGTTCTTGAATCCCCCCAAATCTCAACGCTGTTTTAGTCGGTCGATGACAACGGCCAACAGCAAAATCGAACCCCGAATCACATACTGGTAAAACGTATCGATATTCTTCAGGTTCATAGCATTCTCAATGATCGCCAGAATCAAAACCCCGGCAATCACATGCCGGATCATGCCGATCCCGCCGCTCAACGACACCCCGCCCAACACGCAGGCAGAAATCACCGTCAGCTCAAAACCCTGGCCAATCATCGGCTGACCGGAGGTCATGCGCGACGCCAGAATCACCCCGGCCAACGCCCCGATCACGCCGTGCACGGCGAAGATGATGATCTTGGTCCGGTCAACGTTCACTCCGGCCAGCAATGCCGCTTCCTGATTACCGCCAATGGCCATGGTGTTGCGCCCGTAGGTGGTGTAATTCAGCAGCCAGCCGAAAAACAGGAAGCAAACGATGGTGATCAGAATCGGCACCGGCACACCCAACAACTGGCCGTTACCGAAGACGAAGAACTGCTCTTGCGACACGCCGACCGCTTTGCCGTTGGCGAAGATGTAAGCCAGGCCGCGAACGATCTGCATGGTCGCCAGTGTGGTAATCAACGCATTGACCCGCAGCTTGGCGATCACGATGCCGTTGATCAACCCGACGATCAGCCCCATGAACAGCGCCGCCACCACACCGAGAAACACGCTGTCGGTGTCGCGCATCACCACCGCGGCGACCACGCCGGCGCAGGCAATCACCGAACCCACCGACAAATCGAAGTGCCCGGACGCCAAGCAATACAACATGGTGCAAGCGGCAATCCCCGTCGTCGAAATCGCCAGGCCCAGGCCGCGCATGTTCAATGGCGAAAGGAAGTTATCGATCAGCACGGTGCAGAGCACGAAGATCCCGACAGCCGCCAGCAACATCACCCAGTCATCGAGAAAGCGCCGCAGGTCCAGAGGTTTGCGCTGGGTGGGCAAAGCGTTGTTTTGGATTGTCATAGTCACCTCTCAGTTCGCTACGCCGTCAGCGCGTTGGCGCGGCAAAGCCAGTTGCAGCAGGTTGGATTCATTGGCCTCTGCGCGAGACAACTCGCCGCGCATGGCGCCTTCGCAGAGCACCAGGATGCGGTCGGAAATCCCCATCACTTCCATCAGGTCGCTAGAGACCACGATCACCGCGATGCCGCTGGCCGCCAGGTTGTGGATGATCTGGTAGATCTCGGCTTTGGCGCCGATGTCGATGCCGCGAGTCGGTTCGTCGAGCAGCAGGACTTTCATCGGCATCGACAGCCAGCGGCCGAGAATGGCCTTCTGTTGATTGCCGCCGGACAGGTACATGATTTTCTGCGCCGCGTTGGGCGTCTTCACTTTCAGCGCTTTGATCTGCTTGTCGGCGTTGTCCTTTTCCCACAGGCCACGCAACAGGCAGCCGAAGGTCGAGTGGGCGCCGCGGGCGCTGATGTTGATGTTCTCGGCGACGCTGGCGAGCGGCAGGATGCCCTCTTTCTTGCGGTCCTCGGGGCACAGCAGAATCCCGGCGGCAATCGCATCGCGGGGTGAACGCAACTTCAGTTCATGACCGCGTAATTCCAGGCGTCCAGCGGTGTTGCGCTCAAGGCCACTGAGCATGCGGAACAGCTCGGTACGCCCCGCGCCAACCAAGCCGAACAGCCCGAGAATTTCACCTTTGTGCACCTCGAAACTCACCGGCTCACGCAAACCCGGCCCCAGCAAACCGTCGACCTTGAGCGCCACCGCGCCACGCTGACGGTGGCGGTAATCGTAGATGTCCTGAATGTCGCGACCGACCATGCAGGTCACCAACTGATCATGAGTCAGCTCGCTCATGTCCTCGAACGTGCGCACAAAGCGACCGTCCTTGAACACCGTCACCGCGTTGCAAATGCGGAACACTTCTTCCATGCGATGGGAGACATAAAGCACCACTTTGCCTTCGTCCCGCAGGCGACCGATGATCGCCATCAAACGATCAATCTCCCGTGCCGACAGGCTGCTGGTCGGTTCGTCAAACGCGATCACATGCGCCCCACGGGACAAGGCCTTGGCGATTTCCACCAGTTGCCGCTGACCGAGGGACAGACGCCCTACTTTCTCTTGCGGATCGATTTCATCGGCCAGCCCCTTGAGGCAGGCCAATGCCTGTTGTCGCAACGCGCTGCGATTGATCAGGCCGAAACTGGCCGGCAGATGACCGAGGAACAGGTTCTCTGCCACGGTCATTTCGGGGACCAAGTGCAGCTCTTGATGGATCACGGCGACGCCACTGCCGATGCTGTCGGCGGTGGACTTGAAGACCCTCTTCTGCTCGCCGATCTGCAGGTCGCCGCTGCTCGGGGTGTAAGCCCCGCCGAGGATTTTCAGCAGGGTCGATTTGCCGGCGCCGTTCTCGCCCATCAAGGCGTGAACCTGCCCCGGGTGGGCGACGAAGCTGATGCTATCCAGCGCCTTCACCCCGGGAAAGGTCTTGCCGATCCCGTTGAAGCGCAAGCTGCCGCCGGCATTGTGTTGTTGTGTTTTTGATTGCGCGTGCATAACCCACCTCTTCACACAGATCAGGCAGCCCCGTCGCCAGGGCCCCGATGAAATCAACCGTGCCTCAGTTCCAGAGGCCGATCTTTTCCAGTTCCTGCTTGAAGTTCTCGCGAGTGATCAGCGTTACGTCGTCCATCGCGGTGTACTTCGGCGGTTCTTTGCCGGTGGTGACCCACTCGTACATCATGCTGGCGGTGTTGTAGCCCTCGATGTGCGGGCTCGGCAGCATCGAGCCGAAGAAGCCGCTGTTGGCCTTTTTCAATTCGCCGATGGCGTCGGTGCCGTTGATGCCGATGCCGATCACATTGGCTGCGGCAAAACCGGCGCTCTCGGTGGCGCGCACGCCGCCCAGCACGGTGTTGTCGTTCATACCGCCGATGATCAGGTTTTTCGCTGCACTCGGCAGTTTCACCAGCGCCGAGTTGGTGGCGTCCATGCTGCCGGGTACGTCGAGGGTTTTCAGCGCCGAGAACAAAATGTGGTCTTTCGGCAGGCCGGCGTCTTCCAGCGCTTTGACCGAACCGTCGGTGCGTTTCTTGCCAGTGTCGAGTTCGTTGAAGGTGTTGATCACCGCGTAGGTGTCTTTCCAGTCCCAGCCACGTTTCTTCGCTTCGGTGGCCATGGCGCTGCCTTGTTTCTGGCCGACTTCGAACGCGGCCATGCCGAGGTAAGGAACGTCTTCCATGAACTTGCCGCTGGCATCGACGAAGCGGTCATCGACGGCGATGACTTTCAAACCGTTGAGCTTGGCCTTGGCCATGATCGCAGGTCCCAGGGATACGTCTGGCGGGCAGATCACAAAGCCCTTGGCACCGTTGGCGGCGAGGCTGTCGATGGCCGAGAGGGTTTTCTCGCCGTCCGGCACGGCGATCTTGATGACGGTGAAACCCTTCTCTTTCCCGGCCTTTTCGGCAAATGCCCATTCGGTCTGGAACCAGGGCTCTTCCGCCTGCTTGACCAGAAAACCGATCTTCACTTCCTCGGCCGCCAGCAACGAACTGCTCAGGCTGACCGCGGTGACCGCCAAAGCGGCACAGCACAGGGAACGGATCCCACGACGACGATTCATAAGCTGACTCCTTGTTATTTTTTTTGAGCGTTATTTGAAAGCCAATCAAACTGTGCAGCTAATAGTCATATCGTATGATGATTGGATTTCAGGCGTAATTCCGCGCCTGAAACCCGCTTGGCTCAGTCGTGGTACATGACCGAGCGACCGCCATCGATGGTGATGCACGAGGCATTGATGAACGGCGCTTCATCGCTGGCCAGGAAAACAGCGGTCATGGCCACTTCAATCGGCTGGCCGATGCGACGTGGCGGATGCAGATCGAAAGCGCGCTGACGCTCGGCATGCGGGTCGGCAAAACCGTTCCAGTAATCGACGTTCAGCTGGGTTTCGATGTAACCCGGCGCGATGGCGTTGACGCGAATGCCCTTCGGTGCATATTCGATGCCCAAAGCGCGGGTCAGTCCGAGCAGGCCATGTTTGGCCACCGGGTACGGGAAGCAGCCGGGAATGATGTGAGTGGAATGGGTCGAGGCGATGTTGATGATGCTGCCGATGCCCTGCTCGATCATCTGCGGCAGCACCGCTTTGCAGCCATACCAGGCACCGTCCAGGTCGATGGCGAAACAGCGACGCCAGTCTTCCTCGGTCATTTCCAGCGGATCGCGGAACACATTGACCCCGGCGCAATTGACCAGCACGTCGATCCGTCCGTGAAGCTCGATCGCCAGTCTGGCCATGCCGTGCAGGTCTTGTTGGTTGGAAACGTCAGCCTTGATTGCCTGAACGTCGAAGCCTTTGTCCCGCCAGTACGCCGCGACTTTTTCGACTTTCTCCCCCTGGATATCGCTGATGACCAGCTTGGCCTGCTGGGAAGCGAACGTTGCGACAATCGCCTCGCCAATACCCTGCGCGGCACCGGTCAGCAGCACGACCTTGTTTTTCAGGCGCTCACCCTTCGGCGGTTCGGGCACCGGTGGCAAGGAAAGAGGTTCAGCCATGGATCAAGACTCCTTTTCGAAGGCACGACAAAAACCGGGCATCTGTCGATGTCCGGTCAAAAGGCTTTTTGGAAAATCGCTGCATCACTTCACCTGTTTTGTTTTTTTAAGTGTGAGTGTGTGTAACTGATGGAGTCGACTATAAACCCGACCGCCAAATAATCTCAATATATAATTTTACATCCCATATTTTGGGATTTATCCCGCAAACCGAGTACAGGTTTTTCCGGGCACATCGACTCGAATCGACAGCAACGCACCGTCCAGCGGATGGTCGAGTGGGCTCGCAGCGCTGGTGATGTAAAGCGTTTGGAGGTCTTCACCGCCGAATACGCAACTGGTGGGGCGGCTGATTGGCAGCTCGATCGCGCGATCAACCTGCCCGTCCGGGGTCAGCCTGAGCAGACAGCTGCCATTCCAACGGGCGTTCCAGATGTAACCTTCGGCATCCATCGCCGAACCATCAGGCCCGCCGCGTTCATGGGGGCCAAACCAGACGTGGGCCGGGTCGAGATTGCCGTCGGTGCGGATGAAATGCTGGTAGAGCGTGTTGTCGAGGGTGTCGGCGAAATACACGGTGGTCGCGTCGTCGCTCCACAGCAACGTGTTCGGGATGCCCAACCCGCGAAGCAACGGCGTGACCCGAGCATCGCGATCAATGCGAAACAGGCCACCGGAACGCCGCACAACGGGCACGTCTTCGCCCTGCTCGCCGATGTTGTTCTGCATGGTGCCGAGCCAGAGCCGACCCTGAGCATCGCAGCGGGCTTCATTGGCGCGATTGCCGGGTTGCGGATCGGCGACGCAGAGCAAAGTCAGTCGAGGTTCCAGGCCCGGGGAATCCAGATCGAGTCGATACACGCCGCTGTTCAACGTCACCAGCGCATCGCCGCTTTCGCAGGGGATGAAGGCAGACACGTGCTCGGGCATCTGCCAGATCTGCACGTTGGCGCCAATCAGCCGCAGTGCCTGTTGACCGGCGATATCAACCCAGTACAGCGCCTGGGTCGGCGCGTCCCAGAACGGACCTTCACCCAGCCGTGCCCGGTGTTCGGTAACCGCAGTCCACGTCATGAAACCTCCTGCTTTTTATGGTTGTCAGTTGGCCTTCTTGTCGGCCATGACTTGCGGGTAAAAGCGCTTGATGGCCAGGTCGGCGTTATCGATCAGGGTCATGCAGGCCCAGACACCCCGCGCGGCATCCCGGGCGGCGATGGCCTCGGCCATTTCTTTGTGAATCGGTAGCGTGCGGCGCAGTTCGTCCGGGTCGGCGGCGGACACTTCGAACGACACCGCCAGCAGCGCGCCGAGGGCCGGAACCATTTGTTCGATGAATTGATTGTGGCTGGCAGCGAGAATGCACTCGTGGAAGAACTGGTCGGCGCGGTTGTAATCGACGCCGCTGTCCACTGCCCGCTCCAATGCGTTGTAAGCCTGAAGGATGGCGTGAACCTGCTCGCCGGTAGCGCGCTCGCAAGCCCAGCGCACGGCCATTGGTTCGATGGTGCGGCGCAGGTCGAGCAAGTCGTCGACGAAGTTTTCCGGCAAGCCACTGCGCGACAGCCAGCCTACGACTTGCGGATCGAAGAGGTTCCAGCGGCGCACCGGCAACACCCGCGTGCCGACCTTGGGACCGACTTCGAGCATGCCCTTGGCGACCAGGGTTTTGATGGCTTCGCGGATAACGGTGCGGCTGACACCGAGTTGCTCGCCCAGGTCGGCTTCGACCTTGAGCGTCTCACCCGGTTTGACCTGCCCCGTAGCGATCCAGCAACCCAGCCAATCGACCGTCGACGCATGAAAACTGCTGGACATGGACACCTCGATACAGGGACGGCACAAAGCCGTTTGCGATGGGTGCCTACGCTAATCATCATATGATTGAGTGTCAATTTGATTTTTTTCTGTCTGACGGCAGATGGGGCGATTTGAACGAACTCGCTTTGTGACCTACGGTTAGCCGCGACAGATCAAGCAGTCCATAGCATCTGTTCCACTAAAGTCCGCTATCGACAGGTATAAGCATGAACATGGATGCGTCTACGCAATACCCGATTGTTTTGGTCCACGGCCTTTTTGGCTTCGATAAAATTGCCGGTTATCCCTACTTCTTCGAGATCAAGGAAGCTCTGGAGCGCGCCGGGGCCAAGGTGTTTGCCGTTAACATTCCAGCCGTGAACGGAAACGAGGAGCGCGGTAAAAAACTGCTCGAACACGTCAATCGCATATTGCGGGAAACGGGAGCTGCCAAGGTCAACCTGATCGGCCACAGCCAAGGTCCATTGGCTGCGCGCTACGTAGCGGCGCTACACCCGGAAAAGGTCGCATCAGTCACGTCTGTCAGCTGCCCCAATCATGGCTCCGAGATTGCCGACCAGCTGCATAAGGCGCTGACGCCTGGGGAGTTGCCCGAAACGCTCGTACTCGCCCTATTCAAAGCAGTCGGCACCTTCATTTCGTTGATCAGCGACCATCCGGAAAACCCTCAGGACCCTCAAGCGGCTTTCGAATCTCTGACCAGCGCAGGAATGGCCGCTTTCAATCTCAAGTACCCGCAAGGGCTACCGGAGCATTGGGGTGGGGAAGGTAACGAAATTGAAAACGGCGTGCACTACTACTCCTGGAGCGGGATCCTGCAAAACTTTCAAAGTCTGCAACCCCTCGATCCGTCCCACTTGAACTGTATCGTGCTGTCGAAGTTATTTTATAAAGAGAAACACGCCAACGATGGGCTAGTCGGACAGTACAGCTCGCACCTGGGCAAAGTCATTCGTTCGGATTACCCGATGGACCATTTCGACGCAGTCAATCAAATGGCCGGGATCACGAGTTGGAACGTAAGCCCGGTCCACCTCTATCTTGAACATGCTGCTCGGCTAAAGGACAAAGGTTTGTAGGCAAAAAAATGGCCTACTTGATAGCGGGCCATTTTCCAGAACACAGCAACTCGGCGCGTTACGGCTCAAGTCCAATGGGGAAGAACTCGCCACCGCTCCACACGCCTAACCAACGTTGCCCGTCGATCTCGCGGGTGACGGCCAGCTCCACCAGTTGGTAGAACACGTTGCGGTGGATCAGGGCTTCGAGGTTGGTGCGCACATGCACGTAGGGCGCAGGCTCCTGCGTGACCGGGTCGATCTCCACGCGCATGGGGTGTTCGGTGCCGACCTCGGCGGTCTCGTCAACATTGGTGGTGAAGCGCAAGACCTGGGTTTCACCTTCGCCTTCGACATCCACGGCAATCGCGACGAAGGGCGCATCGTCAACCTTGATGCCAACCTTCTCGACCGGGGTAATGAGGAAGTAATCGTCACCATCGCGGCGAATGATGGTGGAGAACAGCTTGACCATCGGCTTGCGCCCGATCGGTGTGCCCAGGTAATACCAGGTGCCGTCACGGGCGATACGCATGTCGATGTCGCCGCAGAAGTCGGGGTTCCACAGGTGGACCGGCGGTAAGCCTTTGGTTTTGGGGATTTGCCCCAACAGATCGTTGGCTTTTTGCGGACCACTCATGGCGTTCTCCTTTTGAATTACTGGTCGCTGAGCCCCAGCAGACTGCGCGCGTATTGTTCCAGCGGCGGGCCCATCAGGTCTTCTGGCTTTTTGTCGTGGAACGTCAGTAAACCGCCACGACTCTTGATGCGTGCAGTATCAATCAAATACTGGGTGCTGGTCTCGATCAACATGATTTGAATCACGCCGCCGTCGATACCGAGGCGATCCAGGGCTTCCTGATCGAGCCACTCGTCCGAGTTGCCGATACGGTCGTCAGATTTGGCGAATCGGGTATATAGCAGGTAATGGGCACCGGCGGCACGGGCTTCGCCCATGGCTTGATCAAGGCCTTCCGGGGCACGGGCGCGGCGGACCATAGGGAAGTATTCGACAAAGCCATCGAAGGCGACTTCGGCTATCACGTTAGGTCGTGGGTAGACAGTACTGCCTGGCGGCACAAAGGCGCCCTGGGCGATATAGACGAATGAGTCCGGTTGAATGCGCAGGTTATTCACACGACGGCTGTCGCTATGGTCGAGCAACCCCGCGTCGCTCATGTGGTAGCGAGTCCCTTCAGCCAGATCGCTGACATTCATGCAGCCACCAAGCGCCAAAACGGCCAGCAGCAAAACCAGGCTACGCATCCTATCCTCCAGAGGCCGGTGACGGAAAACCGGCGAATGGCCATGGAATGCAGCTTCCGCGCCAGCTCGGTGTGGCAGGAACAGAGTTTAGCCGCCGATGATTTTCATCACGGTCGCGCCACCGGAAAATGCCACTTCCTGCTTATCGCCCAAGGCTTTCACCAAGAGTCTCTGCAAGGCGGGCAAAGCTTGATGACGGGGCTTGTCCAGCAGGTCGCCGACATAGTGGCGGTTGCTCGACGACAGGCAGCCGTGCAGCCAGCCCGTGGAGGACAGACGCAGCCGCGAACAAGTGCGGCAGAAAGGAACGCTTTCGTTGGCGATAACGCCGAAATAGCCCTGCCCCGGAATCTCGTAACGCACGGCGGTGGCGTCTACCGGCGCATCGGCCTGAAGGTATTCGTAGCGCTCGCCGATCAGACTGAGCAACTGCTGGAGGCTGACAAACTGTTGCAGGAAAGCATTGGAGTCGCTGGCCAGGTGACCCATGCGCATCAACTCGATGAAGCGAAGCTCATAGCCGCGCTCCAGACAGTAATCAAGTAGCGGCATCACCTGATCGAGGTTCTGCCCACGCAGCGGCACCATATTGACCTTGATCTTCAGGCCGGCGGCGCTGGCCTGATCCATACCGTCGAGCACAGTCGCCAGATCGCCGCCACGGGCAATACTGCGAAAGGCGCTGGCATCCAGGGTATCGAGGGAAACGTTAATGCGACGAATGCCGGCATCCACCAACAGTGGCAGCTTCTTCGCCAGCAGCTGACCGTTGGTGGTGAGGCTGATGTCCGCCAGGCCCATCTGCCCGACGGCAGCCATAAAAGTTTCGAGTTTGGGGCTGACCAGAGGTTCGCCGCCGGTGATGCGCAAACGCTCAATGCCCGCCGCTTCAATCAGATAGGCCACGCCACGCGCCATGGCCTCGGCCGACAACTCATCCTGCGCAGCCACCAACCGCTTGCCGTTGGGCACGCAGTAGGTACAAGCGTAATTGCAGGCTGAAGTCAGACTGATTCGTAAATTGCGAAAACGCCTGCCTTGACGGTCAACGATCATGGACTACTCCGGCGGAAGAATATTCGGACCGCTAAAACTTGACTCACAAATCAAGTTTTAGCAAGTCCTATGCCTGAGTATATTCCTGCGGTACTGCGTCATGGTGTGAATATCATGGCGCAATAAGGCGAACTGTATGGACTCAGCTGCTCGGGGTGTCGGTATCACGCTTGCGTTTGTTGCCCATGCGCACGCCGATGTCCATCAGGAACTGGAAGAAGCCTTCCTGATCTTCCAGCACATTGCTCCAGAACGGCGAGTGATACAGCGCCACGGCGCCGTGCACCAGCGCCCAGGATGCGCAGTAATGGAAATAAGGCGGTACGTCTTCAAGTTTGCCTTCGCTGATCCGGCCCTTGATCAGCAGGGTCAGGCGTTCGAAGTTCGAGGCACGGATCTTGTGCAGCTCCTCGACCATCTCCGGCACCTGATTGCCCTTGACCACCTTTTCCTCCAGGCGATCGAACAACCGATAGCGTTGAGGATCGCGCATGCGGAATTCGAAGTAGGCCCGGGACAGGGCTTCCTTGTCCTTGTCGACATCGGCCGAATGCAACAGCTCGTTCAAATCGCGCTCGTAATCGAGCATCAGGCGCAGATAGATCTCGGCCTTGGATTTGAAGTGCTTGTAGATCGTGCCTTTGCCGATACCGACGGCATCAGCAATCATCTCGACGGTGACACTGTCTTCACCTTGATCGAGGAACAGCTTGAGCGCGGTATCGAGAATTTCTTGCTCGCGGCGACGAAACTCACGGACCTTACGAGGTTCTTTATGCATAAGAAAAGGTCTGTAGGGGTCAAAATTCGAAGCCGCGTATTATGCCTAACTTGCGCAAAAATGCACGGATCATCCGACCATATATGTGTTTCTTGATGAATTCCGGCAGTCTCGCAGATTAGTGAGAACTCAACCGAAGCGCCCGTATTCCAAATTTGTTTAAAAACCGGGGCCGGCAAACTGGACTCGGCGCAATACTGATCAATACTTCAACTGTCGGCGGGACATCTCCCCCAAGTGTTGCGCCGATATAGGTACCAACGGACCGCGTGCCTTTGTTTTACTCCTAATGGTCTTAACCCGGATTCACCCCCCAGAACCCGGGTTTTTTTTGCCTGCGATTTAACCTTTCACATGCGCCAGCGGAAACAGTCGCTTGAAATTCTCGGTGGTTTGCTCGGCAAACCGCTCGTAAGGTTCACCTCGCAACATTGCCAGAAATTCCGCTACGTCGCGCACGTACTGCGGCAGGTTCGGCTTACCGCGATGAGGGATCGGCGCCAGGTAAGGCGAGTCGGTTTCCACCAGCAATCGATCAGCCGGCACTTTACTGGCCACGTCACGCAGAGCGTCGGCATTGCGGAAAGTGACAATCCCGGACAAGGAAATGTAATACCCCATGTCCAATGCTGCTTTGGCCATGTCCCAGTCTTCGGTGAAGCAGTGCAGCACGCCTGCCTGGGGCAGCGCCGCTTCACGCAGGAGGTTCAACGTATCGGCGCGGGCACCACGGGTGTGGATGATCACCGGTTTGCCCGTCTGCTGTGCCGCTTGCAGATGCAGGCGAAACGACTCCTGCTGCAACTCCGCTGCTTCCGGCTCGTAGTGGTAATCCAGACCGGTTTCACCGATCGCCACCACACGCGGGTGGTTGAGCTCACGCAACAGCCAATCAAGTGCTGGCGCGGCGCCCGGCTGCACGTCCAGCGGATGCACGCCCACCGAACAGTCGACGTCGTCGTAACGTTCGGCCAGGGCTTTGACGTCGGCGGCATTCTCGACGCTGACGCCAATACACAGAAAGTGCCCTACCCCGCGCAGACGGGCCGCATCAAGTGCGGCATCCAGGGAGCCGTCGTGGGCGGTGAGGTCGAGGCGATCAAGGTGGCAATGGGAATCTACGAGCATAAAAGGGCTGCAACTTACATCGTATGAGTGGGACGGTCGGACTTCAGGGCTCCGGCCAGATGGGTTTCGATTCGACTGCGCGCGGTATTGTCGCCATCGTTGAATTGTACGCCGACCCCGGCGGCCCGGTTGCCCTGCGCACCTTTGGGGGTGATCCAGGTGACCTTGCCGGCGACCGGAATCTTCTCCGGCTCGTCCATCAGGTTCAACAGCATGAATACCTCATCGCCCAACTTGTAACTCTTGTTGGTCGGGATAAACAGGCCACCGTTCTTGATAAACGGCATGTAGGCCGCGTAAAGCACGGACTTGTCCTTGATCGTCAGGGACAAAATGCCGTTGCGCGGCCCCGGATTGACGAGTTCATTCATGCTGACCTCCGTTGCTGATGCTCAGAGTCTAGTGTCCCGTCTCACAAACAGTATTTGCGACACAGGATACTAAGCACAGACGATCACTTCTGGGTAGGCAAACCCACCCATTGCACCAACAGCGCCTCCAGCAACAACACCCGATTGAGGTTGGCTTTGCTCATCACTTTCTGGCGCTGGGCGAGGATCCAGTCCTGAATATTCAGGACTTTGTCCTGGCCAGCTTTCTGCGCCAGATACTGAATCACCTTGCGCATGTCCGTCAGTCCCAGGCCTTCTTCGTCCTGAGTCAGCTGATAGCGCAGGATCAGGCTCGACCAGTCGCAGAACCAGTCGAACAACAGCAACAGCGGAATCGCATTCCAGCCTTCGGCCAGTTGTGTCGGTGACTGTTGCTGCTTGAGCAACTTCTTCACGCCATCGACCACCAGCGCCCGCTGCTCGCGCACGCCCTGGGCCTGCAAGTTGACGGCGGCCAGTGGCGAACCGGCGGCCAGGGTCAGTAACTCGATGCGCTCTTCTTCCAAGCAGTCCGGCAAAGCCTTCGCCAGCCACGCAAGACTCATGGCTTCGCTCGGTAGTGGACAGGCCTGCTGCACACAGCGGCTCTTGATGGTCGGCAACAAACGACTGGTCTGGTGGCTGACCAACAGCAAAACGGTATCGCCGGAAGGTTCTTCAAGGCTTTTGAGCAAAGCGTTGGCGGCGTTGATGTTCATCGACTCGACCGGCTCGATCAGCACCACTTTGCGACCGCCCATCTGAGCGGTCTGAACCACGAAGCTGACCAGATCACGAACCTGATCAACCTTGATCGCCTTATCGGCTTCTTCCGGTTCCAGAATGTAGTTGTCAGGGTGACTGCCGGCCTTGAGCAACAAACAGGATTTGCATTCGCCGCAAGCATCGTGGGCGGCGCTCGGACGCTGACACAACAAACTGGCCATCAAGCGCTCGGCCAGTGCACGCTTGCCGATTCCGGCCGGGCCATGCAACAGATAGGCGTGAGCATGTTGCTTGCGACCGGCCAACTGCTGCCAGAGACTGTCCTGCCACGGATAGGCTTCAGCCACGGGTCAACTCCAGCAGGCGCGGCAACAAGGCATCCAGTGACTGCTGAACCTGCGCCAACGGCTGGGCGGCATCAACCAGGACATAACGCGCAGGATCCGCTTCGGCACGCTTGAGGAAAGCACTGCGCACCGCATCAAAAAAGGTTCGGCCTTCGAGTTCGAAGCGATCCAGACGACCGCGAGCGCTGGCGCGGGCCAGGCCCACTTCCACCGGCAGATCGAAAATTAACGTCAGGTCCGGGCGCAGATCGCCCTGGACGAAGGCTTCCAGGGTCGCGATGCGCTCCAGCGACAGGCCGCGACCGCCCCCCTGATAGGCGTAGGTCGAATCTTGTTGCTGAAGACTTGAAAATGTTACGCTCATGGTATACTTCTTAAGAGTAAGAAATGTAACGCTAGAAAATTCACAAAAAGACCTTACAAATCAATGACCGAGCGCCGCTTGATGAAAAAAATAATTGGCCTAGCTGCAAAGGCTCGATCAGGAAAAGACACCGCAGCAGCCATTTTATTGGCTCATCCAGAGGTTGTCGCCTTCGCGTTGGCCGACCCTCTGAAGGCTGGTTGCAAGGCTCTCTTCGGCCTCACCGATTCTCAAGCGTGGGATGATACCGCGAAAGAGAAGCAGCTGGATGCTTGGGGAATGTCGCCTCGCGAATTCTTCCAGCACGTTGGAACGGAGTGGTTCCGCGACTACGATCCTCTGCATTGGTTGAAGCGAGCCGATCGTGAAATCAACAGCCCACTGCCCTCCCCTCGGCAGCTGACTCCCCAAGAAGCTGCGAACCCTGAGACCCCCTTCGCTCTCGCCGCCCAATCTTTTTTTGGCCTGACCGACGACCAAATCTGGACGGACGAAGGTCGAGATCGGGACGATGAATTCTGGAATCTGTCACCGGACTCGATGATCCAGCTGGTCAAAAGTATGACTATGCGCGACTTCCTAGATTTCCAGAATCAACGTAAAGCCCACCTTCAAAGCACCAACGCAGCGCCAAACAACCAATTCATAAAGCCAAAAATCGATCTGAAAAATAAAGACATCACCATTATCAAAGACATCCGCTTTGAAAATGAAGCCGAGTACATTAGAAACTTAGGCGGCGAGATCTGGCACATTGTTCGCGACAATACCGAGCAAGTTAAAAAACACTCTTCAGAAGCCGGAATAAAATTTCAAACCGGTGATATTCTCATCGAAAACAATGGTACGCTAAAAGAATATAAAAACTCTGTTCACAGTGCATATTCAAACTTGAAAGAAAAGCTAACAGCGCGATAAAAAAACACCCAACTTAAAATAGCAAAAAAATTAGCAACAAATCGACACGACAGCGCCACAACACATATCCAAACCAAGCAAAGTCGAATACCAATAAATTACTAAAGCTAAAAATTTACACATATGTAACTACAACAACAGGAAGACGACTTTGACTTTATTCGTGACCGCTATCGAGAGCCCATACGAACTCGCCAGCACTACAGACTCGCAACCAGTTCCTTGCGAATACCAGGGTCATGAATTCTGGAAAAGGGATTCACATCTGTGTCTGTCACTCCACGTTATTTTCTTGAAGTACGCGGCAACGCACCGCCGAATCTCGGGGGTATGCCCTGAGACAAGCCATTATTCTTTTCTTCGACTTTGCTGTTGAGCACAATGCTCGCCACCCCGAGCAGTTGCAACTGCATAAGTTGACGGACATTACAGCTGAAACTTTCAACAACTTTCAGACCTGGCTTCTAAACAAAAATGAGAGGAAGGGTAACGCTGCCAAACTGAAGGGAGCGATCGCCCAGATTTCCAAGCTTACTGACGTCATTCCGGACATATCCCTTCCTGGGATTTCTGCCCCTATACAAAAGAAGACTGAACCTCTAATCGGCCAAACATACACTGATCTCGTTGGGGCTCTTACAGCCCATGCCGACATAATGTACGGCAAGCTTGAGTTTAGAAAGAAGGTGATGGAGGCCGAGCCCTACACTATGGAAGAGGTGTTGGAGAAATACGCGGCGGAGTACACGCGCTCTAACATCTTTGAATGGGCTCAGAACCGCATTGATAACAAGCAGAAGGTTCACTCTAAAAACTTAGAGTTCAAGCTCAAGCACTCGACTGATCCCGAGCTGCTTGCCCTGCTCGACTATCCCGACTACTACCTGCGGTTCAAGCAGATCTACAACGATCGGCCTGACTGTTATAGATCTGAGAAACCTAGGGACCCGTTCCTGCTCAGCTTGTGGTACTGGGATCCGGATGAAGCTCGCGCGATAAAAACGTTGCTTGTGAACGGCTATCCGATGGATGTTCCCTTTGAGACTTTGGGGACGACGAACGCCTCAAAACCCTTGATCTCCAAAAAAGACTGCAAAACCATTGTCCAGTTGATGCTGTTTCGCTGGAATCGGTTGGGCGATGCGAAGTTGATCAAGTACCCGGTGAGGCCATGGGATGACCTTCTGGGCCAGTACTTCCCGACCATGGTGGATATGTCGTGCATCATCATGTTCATCATGCTCCAAAGCAACTGGAACAAAGAGACTGTCCTCACCGTTGATGAGGACAACTTCGAGCATCCGCTGACAGGTGCGATGTCGGAAGCCCAGGTCATCATCCAGTCGGAGAAGAATCGTTCACAGGGTAACGACAAGCCCTACTACGCGCCAAAGGCGATCGTCGCTGTCAGCAGTAAGACGGATCGGTACTCGAGCTACAACCTCATCCAGCTTGCTGATCAGCTTGCCGAGCCGCTTAAAGGATACGCATTCGATGTTGTTCCTTTTGGGCAAGAAAACCTCGTCTACAACCCATTGTTTTTGTGCCTCAGGTATTACGGTTCCTGGGCCAGTAAAGGCGGCCGTCACACGTCGGCGACAAATCTGAAAGCGTTCCTGCGAGGCGTCAAAGACTTCCTTACTGCGTATCCGGTTTATGAAAACGGCGCCCGGCTGACCACAGCAAAACACATCACGAAACGTCTGCGCCCGACTTGGATGCTCGTTCAAAGGGAAAAGCATGGGTCGGGCCTGGGTCTGCTTTCAATGCTGATGAGCCACGTTGGTAGCATTGTCACGGATGTGCACTACGACAGCTCGGGAGCAGCAGTACAAGATCGTTACAACCGCCTGCGCTCTGAGCTTGAGGCGATCATGGATCTTCTGCGCCGGCGCGAATACAAGGGCCTTCTCGGCAAACGCGAGGAGCGCCAGGTCGAGCTTCCGTTGAAGATCTTTCACATCCCGGGGATGGAGAAGCCTTTGTGGGGCTGCTCGAACCAGCTCAAGCCAACATGGTACGGCGCTCGGACCTACGTCAAACAGGGCGAGCGCTGCTACTCGATCAAAAATTGTCTCTTCTGCGAGCAGTGCAATTTGTACGAGGACTCCCTGCCGTATCTCATCCAGCGCCGGATTCACGTGGTGGAACTGGTCGAAGAGCAGCCTGAAAACGAGTCGGATTACAGCAGTTCGCTTGAATCGGAACTCACCATCCTGAATTCCATTTTGGATAACTGGGAGGACCCTGACGCTCTCAAGGAAGCGGTTCGCTATCAACGCCGGAACGACTCACTTCTCCCGCACGACCTGGATTTCCTACAACTGATTTTAGAAGAAGAGGACATGAAATGAGCACCAATAAGAAGCCTCGAAAAGCATCCAACGACGATGAACAAGCTGAGCTTGATTTCCTTGACGCCGAACGCACCGCTGATCGCGAAGGTGACCGGAGTGGGCGGGAGGATGGCTTGGACGCCGATGATGAGGACGATAACGACGAGGATTTCGCCGATGAGATGGAATCTGAATTTCAGAGCGATGTAGAGGAGGCGGCGGAAGCCGAGTTGGAGGCGTTGCTGCAAGAGACAGGTGGGCACGTCAAGCAACGCGTCGGCAACCTGACGACAAAGCTCGAACTTTACCCCGATGGATCATTCCCGATTTCCCCGCACTCGCTGTACGTACAGGACACTTGGACGCTGTTCAAAAACCGATATGGGTCGGCCAAGACAATCTACTTCGAGGGAATGACTCAGCCCTTGAAAGAGTTGAAAAAGGCCATTTCTTACTATGTTCTTCCTGATTTCGCCCCCTTTGGAACGATCCGAAGCTATGTGACCAGCTACTCACTCGCGAGCCTTTTCTGGTTAATGGAGAAATATCTACTAGGGCCTAATTTCCTCGACGGCAGTCCAGAGTCGATCGCATTGATCAACCACAGAATGATCAACAAAGCTCTGGATGAGGCAAAAAACGGCGGAGGGGTTGCTCGCCACTATCACTCCCTCTTCTACATGGTGCGACTCTGGAACTCACTTAGCACGCAAGGCCTCATGCCGCCGGGCTTTGGCTTGAACATCGACATCCGCAAAGTCGACAGCATTGAACGGCGTAGAGACGTGATTCAACATTTCACCGGGAGCATGAGCACTTGGCAACCGTACTCTGAGGAAGATCTAGGAGAATTGGTTGACTACGCGCTTTTCTGGACGGAGAAAGCAACGCCACGACTTTTAGAAGTCGTTTCTTACGTCAAAGAGCAGCAGCTAGAGCAGTCGCCAAAGCCCGGGATAACTCGGTATTTTGTAGACCAAGAAATTGAGGCAAACCTCAACGTCGAAGTTGATGGAAAAATGCTTGTTAAAGCTACACGGATAGATCAAGGGTACGAATATGCGACCGGCGAAAAGTATATGTATAGCTGGCTGCGCTCATACACCGTCAGCGTCGACAAGGTGCGCAACAGCATCTATATCCTGCTTGCGCTGATCACTGGCTTACGTGTAGGCGAGCTTATCAGCCTGAAATTCGACGATCTCATCAAGCAGGCAGATGGCGATTACGTTCTTCGAGTCATCCGCTATAAAACTGCCGACGACCCAAACGTTAAAGGTGAAATTGACTATCTCCCGATCCCAAAATTCATCGGTCAAAAAATTGAAGAACTGAAACAGCTGCGCTCTATCTACACGCTGGCGGCACAAGGCTTTATCTTTCAGGCTTCGAAGGGACGCAAGGCACTTACGAAGCCTTCTTACGCAATCGTCAGGAAAATTTGCCGGGAGATCTCAAAAGACACCAACGTCGATAGGATCCATACGCACCGATTCCGTAAAACGATTGCGGAGATCCTGATTAACCGCAACGAAAGGAACATCGATCTCATCAGGCATTTGTTCGGGCACAAGAGCTTCGACATGACATTGCGGTACATCGGACGCAACCCGTACCTAGTGCGCAGCGTGGCGCAGTCCATCGAGCAGAATTACACGGCTGAATTCACGGAGCTGGTCAGTGCCGTCAAGAGCGGTGCTTCGTCTGGCCCCAATGCCGCAAGGTTGCTGGACCGCATCAAAGCTCGTCCGGACGCGTTCAGCGGCAAGCAGCTGAAGGTCACGATCTTCGTTTACATCTCGCACCTGCTGTCCTCGGGGGAGCCTCTGTTTATCCATCGCACCGCGATGGGCAGCTACTGCATCAGCACCGAAACCTACTCGTCACCAGACCTCCCGCCGTGCCTGGAGCACATGACTGGCACCGTCATCAATATGCTGCCCAATCCGACGCGCTGCGACATCAGTTGCAAGCATGCCGTCGTGGTGGAGAAGGCAAAACATGCGATCCAGGACAACGTGAAGTTCTACAGCAACATGCTGGAAAAGGCGGCGGACACCCTGAGCGAACGGGCGAAGAAGATGATTCTCAAGAAGATCGCCAGCAACAACGAGCACCTGAGCAACCTTGAGACCAACAAGCTCGAAAACATTGACCAACGAATCCCAGTCAAGCAGGTCACGGCATGACGAAACAAGAAACACGCGACCGCCTAATCGAGTTGATCAAGGAGCATCAACTCGAACACGGGCTCACCAAGCTTGCGATTGGCAAAATCTCCGAGATGGCGGGAATCTCTCGCCAGACTTTTTTCCGCTCTTACGCCGACCTGAAGCCTTACTGCCTCGGGCAGTCCATCACGAGTCTGCTTGGCGACGATGCCGAGTCGACTCGGGATTTCCTGGCTAAACGCGAGGAAGAAGTCGCAGCCTTGCAAAGCGAAATCGAGGCACTCAAGAAGAAGCACAAGAAGGAGCTGGAGCAGGCGATCACTAATCGCGTCACCTCGCTGATGAACAGCGACATTCTTGCGTTCGAAGCGAACGAGGTGAACTCATTATTGATCAACCAGAGTCAGAATAATGAAATGCTCAAACGCAAGCTCACGGAGATGGAGCTGAAACAAACACGTTCGCAGATGGCATCGGCAGCGGCCGACCTATCGACTGGAAACGGCGACGCGCACGCCATTAAGAACGCAAAAAATTTCTTAGTCTTTGCGCTGGACATGACGAAAGCAAATCTGGCGTACAAGAAAGACCAAAATTTCGACAACTATGAAAATGCTAAGGATCTAGCGATCCAATCGGTAGTAGACAATGTAAAGAAATTTCCTAACCCATCAAATATTGAAGTCCATCTATTTCAAGAACGCTATATTTCCACTTTTGATGATTTCGTTGAGGAACTACCCGCGAAGCCGGGCAAGGTTGTCATAGCGATCCAGCTTCCCGTATTTTCGCAGGAAGAGCTGGGGCAGTTACTCTCTCAACTGAAACTCATCAGCAAGGTAGCAATTCATATTCCGTTCAATACTTCAGGAGCAATCGTTGCGGCTAACAAAAAATTTCTCTTCAGAGACGTTCCCGAGGAAGAGTTCATTGACGCCGCAAAGGCCAAAACCCCACAAATAACTTGGGGCTTCGATGAAATCAGACTATTTGGGACGAGGTAGGAGGAATCATGCTTAATATCGAACTCAAAAGCATCTCCTACGTATCAACTGCACTAGAAGTGAAGGTAGAACACTATTCGCTCATTGCTAACTACAAGCAAAAGTATGTATTGCTTTCGGTACCCAACCTTTATCTCTACGAGCGGACTCGCTCGTCACTGCAAACGTCTAGAAGGTACGCGACAATCATTTCGATGTTCTACCGTTATATTGAAACTCAAAAAAAATATAAAGATGTCGATCCAGGCGATTATCACGCGGTTGTAACGAACCAAGACATTCGGAGATGGCAGGTCTCACGGCAGGTGGCAAGGGTAACAGCCAATTCGATCAGCCCTACGTCGGAAACGATTTTCCGTGATGCCAAAATTCTACAAATGTTCTTCGCGTGGCTTTCAAAATCCGGTTTTACCACTAACGTCAGAATTGACTTAGAGGACTGGGCAGCCAATTTCAAAAGCAACACAATGCTCAATTATGTCAAAAAAGCGGCTGGAACAAGAGTTAGCTCTGACCCTATTTTGGTATTGGACCGGGAAGCGAGCCAGAAAAGGCCTCACGAGTTGATCTTCAATGAGGAGATAAAAACCCTTCTGAGCGTTTTTCCAGACAAGGTTTACTCCGTGATTTTTCTTTTTGCGCTGGCGACGGCCATGCGTCCGATGGAGCTATGCAAATTCCCACTATATGGCGAGGGGAAGAACAGGCATATTCTCAACTATTCCTCAATGCCCCAGGACCAGACGAAGTTCACCTATAACGTGTTCGGAAAAGGCAACAAGTACCGCGATATCGTAATCCCTGCGTACGCACTGAAGGATTTGGAGGAAAACTACATAAGGACGGAATATGCGGCACGAAAAAAGAAATACAAAGATAGATATGGAAGGCCCTGCCCTCCTTCGATTTTATTTTTAAACTCAGAAGGCGAGCCGGTTACGGAGAAAATGATTTCTAACGCTTGCGGTTATGCCTGCAAGTTGGCCCATAAAAAAGATCCAGAATTCCGAATCAACAACAATTTCTATCAGTCCCGTCATTGGTGGCCGACGATGATGATGATCCAGCACCGAGGGTCCCAGCTGCTATCGCCCGCAGCGGATGTTCTTGATGCGGCATTTGCGCAGGTGCTCACGAACCAGCTCGGGCATTCAAGCATTACCACAACCTACAAGCATTACTTGGACCTGGCGCGGGTGCTCATCATGGCGAAGGACGGGCGTGTGAATGAGATCATCACTGAGGACTTCAACATTCACGCCCAGATTGCCGAGTATGGATGAGTTTTCTGACGAGGCTGCGCTTTGCTTCTTATGTTTTTCTGATGCCCCGCTTCTCAGCTTTGCTGGCTTCTGGTAGCGCGACATGGGTCGCGCTACCA
This sequence comes from Pseudomonas sp. PMCC200344, assembly GCF_030053095.1. NCBI lineage: Bacteria > Pseudomonadati > Pseudomonadota > Gammaproteobacteria > Pseudomonadales > Pseudomonadaceae > Pseudomonas > Pseudomonas sp. PMCC200344. The sequence continues at coordinate 4,728,746 of NZ_CP125618.1, forward strand.
GAGGTTTTGGAGGTGACGGGTTTTCTAGAGGGAGTTCATCACTGCCTGTAAGGATACGGCCCCAAATAGAGTGGCAAAGCTATATCGCTAATATCACTGAGCCATTTGAACCGCACGATTTTCCAAGAAGAGTGTATCTAGCACTGAGATACTATTTTTTTTGTGAAAATTTTTCGAGCCCTGAAATGATCCTTCATGACAAAGTAAGAAATCCCCATCCCCGTTCCTACCAATATTATTAGGGAAACTAGGATTGAGTGTGTCACCTTCAAAACACCAATAAACACTGGGCTCAATAGTAGCGAAAATGCGAACCCAAGCATCAGGACCCATACGACTGGAACGGCTTTGTCTTTGTAAACAACTTCACCATCCTCAAGCTGTGCCGAGTATAAAATGTTGTGCCCTAACAAGCGCCGCACCAAGGCTAGCTTTACTTTTCTCCCCACAACAAGGAACGACCGCATGTAGTCATCACAAATGACGTCTTTTACTCGTACGCCGTTTATTTTTACGAATGAAATCACTCGCTGCCCGTCGACGTACGAACCAAAACCTATTTCTTGAATGACGCCATCCAGAATTACGAGAGCCATATCCGTACCGCCTTCAAGGAAGATATTAAATGGTCAATATTAAATATTTTTTGTGTAGATGATTTTCCCCGTCGTACCGTCTTTTAGATCGATACGTTGTGGAGCAATCAGGACAAATCGCTGAGGGCCGAATTCACCAGCGAAGCGTTCGCGCTCAACTGACTTCACAAAGCCGTAGATATCCATCCGGATGGTGTCGCGATGCGCCTCAATCTCACGTGCGAGCGCTTGATCCGGGACGTCGAGCAATACCTCCGAGCCACCCTGGAAACCGATGAAGTAGGTTGTGGGGCCTGGGTTCAAATAGCAGCGCAGCTTTGGCGCCGCATCCATGGTCGTAGCGTTGCGCTTCTCTGCGTCGGTGTACTCCAACTTATCGGAGAACAGGCAGTTATCGATGCGAAAGCCCTTTGCTTGCTGGTCGTACGATCCGAGCGAGATCGGCGTCCATTGATCCGAACTCAATTTCACCAAGTTATGTGGGTTCGCTTTTCCTGCTTCCTCGGCTACCAAAGCACTCAGTGCTGTAGCCAACTCTTTTTTCTTAAATGAGTCCTGCGTGGATTGTCTTTCGGAGGCCAAGCGATACAGCTCCGGACTGGCTTCCCGAATCTTAAATGGATCAGCAAGGGACTCGGCAATGTCCTCTCCCGACTCGTCCCAGTCACGCTTACTGTTGTAGAGATTGAACGTCGTCATTGGTTGCTTAGCATCTAAATAAGCACCGAGATCTGACATTCCAGGGTTCTTGAAAGAAACTGTTCGAGGCGCGTTTTCTTGTGCCAACTGCTGCATCACCGCTTCATCCGCGACTTTTGTATCTGCCGATCCTGATTTATCCGAAACCTGTTTTGCCTGCGGATCCTTGGCACTTGAGGTACCGCTTTCTGCACCACAACCTGCCAGTAACAAGCTGCCTACAGGGACCGCGAGTGCCAGCATCAGTCGCCCCAGCACCAATTTTTGCCCCACAACCATGAAAAATATCCCTATGAGTTTTCTGTCTGATTGACGTCGCCTGAAGTGGTGTTGAGCCATTCATTTGCCATTCCTTGGCAAAACTACCGAATCGGTAGTATTTCGACAAGCGGCAAATCGCAACATGACGCCATCGATTTATTAGAAGACGTCATGACGAGTAGCACGCTATCCATAAGGCTCAAGCACGCTCGATTAGCTGCTGGGCTATCTCAGGAAGAGCTAGGGATCCGAATAGGTCTTGAGCCGGCGTCTGCCAGTACCCGCATGAATAGATACGAGTTGGGGAAGCGCATTCCGGCCCCTGAACTAATTGAACGTGTCGCCGCCGAGCTTGAATTGCCTGCGGCTTATTTCTATGCGTACAGGCATGATGAAGCTGAGCTGCTGGAGCGGTATTTCAGGCTGAGCGATGCTGGGAAGGCGCGACTGATGAAGTTTCTCCAGGATCTGAAATAAGGGTTCACTCGCTCAATCCGAAGCTGGCCCTTGATCGTTTCTAAGCTGTCCTATTGCTTCTTGCTACCCCAAGCCAGCTCACCCTGAGCCCATCGAAACGCACTCAGCCCAGCAGCCAGGTTCGCCATCCAATCGCCACTCCTGAGGCACTGGACGCTCGCTAATAAATTCGATGTTTGAAACACAAAGGGTCTACCTCAGATAAGATACCAACCCTCATCACACTTTCAGGAGCCCTAAATGCTTGATAAGTTTCTCGCAGCCAATATGAACAGGCATGAGGCTTTCGCTGAAAGGTATTATATTCGGAGGATTGAGATTGGATCTGCGACCCAAAAAAAACATCAATTAGGGTTCGGTGAGTCAAAGGTCTGTCGATATTGCGGAGATGACGAGTCAGCGACCACATTCAAAGAAGAGTCTCATGCAATACCAATCTTTCTTGGAAATAAAACTGTTACTGACTTGTTAGAGTGCGATCGTTGCAATCACCACTTCGGTGATCATTTTGAAAACAGCTTTGCTGCTTACACTCTCCCTCACCGACCATTCCAGAGAATCAGAGGAAGGAATGGCATCCCAAAATATAAAGACCAAGAGTTCCGCATAACAGCGTCTGACCAATCAAATTTAGAAATTTGCGCATTGGGAGAACGAGGGTTGGAGGCGTTTGAAGTCGAGGGCAAAAACCAGCTAAGGTTCCCGCTTACTCGACAACCTTACTACCCTACGGCTATTCATAAATCCTTGGTTAAAATAGCTTTAGCCATGATGCCTGCTCAAGATCATGCATTGTTTGAGCCCCTGAAAAAATGGCTTCTTCGTAAGGATCACTCGCCAGCGTTCAGTGGGTCTGCTCCCATAATTGAATGGATGATTAGTGGTCCCGTAGATCCTAATCAAATTACATGCATACTCGCCAAAGCTAAAAAATCTTACGAAAAATCCACATTCAAATTTCAGCTGATTTTAAGATACGGTAATTTTCAGTATCAGCTAGTCATTCCTCTTCCCGAGGAAAACGGCAAAAACAAAATACGCGTATTTGCACCGCTCCTGATGCCGGATAGCCATTTTCGAGAATATGGAATACCCGATTATTGTGAAAAATCTTTTAATTCAGGTGATAGGGTCGTAGGAGAAATGTCTGAGGTATTGATTCAATATGAAGGGATAGAACTGTCCAACAGATGAGATTTCTAAAGGAAATTCTTACGAACCTCCCTTTCCTGCAATGCTGGTCATCTCCTAGATTCTTTCAGGCGATTGCATGAATTTGTTAAGTCTTGGTGCCGCTACAACAACAGGGTGGCCCATTGGGCCACCTTGCTAGATTTGACCAAGATTACCCCGCGCGGAGCGCTGGCTGTGCGACCACTTCGATTATCGCGGGCTGAAGACGAAGGCGGAGATAGTCGCAGTTGCAATCATCGCCCCCGCCTCCTGGTAGATGGTCTGGAGCATAGACGGGAATGAATTCGACGCGACAGATACCGGCATCTACCAGTACGCGGACCTTGTTGTTTCCGCAGTTGCAGTACTTCAGGCCGGCCAGATAGGCGCAGGGGCCGCAGACGACAACGTGCTCATCCGGGTCGTGTTCACGATCACGGGAAAGCTCGATATGTGTCGCGTTTAGATCCCGGCAATGCTCACAGCGGACAGCTCCGGCTGAATCCAGGTCAGCCGTAATGGAAATGATAGGCATGATGGCCCTTCCTCAAAAAAAGATGACGTAATGGCGTTTTTTTGTTTGAGGGGGATTAGCGGAGTCGGTGGCGGAACGCGCTTAGCTCGGGGCCGTAGGCGAAGAGAGGTATTCTGAAGCAGGCGGAATCAGAAGCTTTTTTAAGTTTAAGAAGCAGGTTTGCTGCTGATCGTGCAGCCTTTTCGAGAAGGCCGATAGCAAGAGCAGCCTTTAGCCCATTACATAATGCGAATAGGTGGCTCCGATGCGAATATAGTCCCATCTCGCGCTGAGAGGCGTCACGGAGAAATCCTACGGCTTCGTGCGGTGAGAGGGCTCGCCCGACTATTACGGACATCGCGTAATCGAGATATTGCTGTTTGAGTTCGTCCTCTATGTTTACGGGAAGTATGTTTCCTGCCAGCTCTCCAGTGGCTCCTGCTCGGTCTAAAGATTCAAGTGCTTCGACGGTACGGGTAATGGTGTCCCGGTGAACACTCGCTTCGAGAAGCGCGATTTCGCGAGATACCTCTTTCTCGCCCCAGGACTCAGCCTCGGCGACACTAGAAGTGTCCTCCTTGCTGATTGTCATGATGGGTTCAGGGCGGTTCATGGTGCTCGGTTCCTATGAAAAATGCTGTATTCCTTCCTACAGCGCATCCACTATATATTTTGGATCCCGAATGCTTCAACCCTTTTTCCTTGGAGTTATGCGGCAGCGCAACCGCGGGGCTGTCGACCTGTTCAAAATGTTGAGGATGGGAGATGTACCATGCACAAAACCACCGGAAATGCCCCGTCCCCTCGGCCCCCATCTAGAAAATTTATTGATGCCCTCGCCTTGCGACCTGACTTGCACGCCTGCGCAGGTCTCATTCGGGGCCGGCTCGATGTGGGCTTCTATGACGATTTGGCGCTGCTCTTGCGCCTATCACCCAAAGGGCTCTTTTCCTTGCTCGGCGTTTCTCTCGCGGTTCAACGTCGATGGAAAAAGGCGCAGCAGCTGACCATCAGCGAGAGCGATTACGCTTTTCGCCAGGCGCTAGTCATACAAGACGCCTTGGGGCTGTTCGAGGGCGATAGCGAAGCAGCGGTGGACTGGCTAACCCAGCCGACCATCGCGTTGGGCAGAGCAACGCCGGCAAGCCTGCTCTCTACATTCGTAGGGATGAGCACCGTCGAGTCGCTGATATGGAAAATTGAGAACGGCGTGTACCTATGACAGGTTCTCACGCCTCACCCTCGTGCTCCTCAGGTGACCAGGAGAAGACCGTATGAGGCTCTCACTTCACTCGATCATCAGGCTCCATGGAGTTCTCCATAAGGGAACTGCTCGCAGGGTTTGACGCATCATGTGTGCGTCCTCAGAACTTCGCATGAGATCCCTCAAGACGTCCTTCGATGCCTCCGACGTGATCTCGATTTCAATATCAGGGAAAACTTTGTCAGCGAATGCTCGGACCAGCATTTCGACCTCGGCGGCTTTCGCAGCCTCAATAAAAGCGTCGACATCATCCTGACATTCCGCCCTGCAAGAAAATACAATCACTCATTGTTCCAGTTGTGATCGTCCGAAAACAGGGCTCGCAACGGTTTCGATGTCCGTTACCTGGCCACGTCTCGTATAGGTTCATTCCACACTTTACCCTTCAGCCACAGGTCAGCACCGACAAGCAGTTCGCTGGGCTAAAGGGCAGCTTACTCAGACTCTTGCTCGGTAACCGCGGCCGGAACCGGCTCGGAATATTCGTAAGTCAGGTCCTGTTTTATTTTTTCCAAAAGGCTGTCGAGGTCCATTTCTGGATTTTTTTGCAGATAGCACTCAACGACCATGCTCGCAGGATGCACATCCAAAACGGCGGCTAAATCTTCGATTTTCGCCAGCCCCGGGCATCTGCGCCCTTGCTCCAAATGCGTCATATAAGCACGGCTCGTTCTTCCGAAAAACCTCTGCTGTGGCATGTGGCGGAGCGTCCGCATCCCCTTTAATGCCGCCGCGAAAGCATCATTCAGCTCCATTGATCACCCCTTGCAAAGGGAATGATAAAGCCATAAAGTCAGTTTTTTAGCGCCCTACAATAGTAGGGTCTAGTTAAAATCACTCAATATAATAATGCAAAAACTATCGCGGCCATTCAGCCACCGAACGACTGTCAGTACGATTGACGCAGAGAGCTTTAGAGAAATGTCGCAACCCAAGTTTCATCGTGATGCAGGAAAGCATGCATTCGAGCACGACGATCACAATGATCTGGGCGCCGGGCTTTGGCGATCGATGAGGGTTTCGTCATCGGAACGAAAGCCCTCGCGGACAAGAAACGTGCGCAGTGGTAATCCCCATTCATGCATGAGGAGTTCCCCATGAGCCCTGAACACGAAGAGATGCTTTGCAAACCAAATTTGAATTTGTTCCCAGACGCAACATTCGTTAACGGAAGATTCTTTTGGGGGTTCGAATGTCTAGACGGCTGGTATGACCTTCTGAACAACGCTCTTTCACTGGTTTCTGCTCGGTGTGAGATTGCCCCCGATTGCGAACCGGTTACCGTCCTGGAGGTGAAAGAAAAATTCGGTGGCTTGAGAATTTACTACCGCGGTGGCGACGATTATGTGTGCGGCGTCTTCAATTTGGCGGAAGTGATGTCGGTGAACATTTGCGCTATCTGTGGCTCACGTGTTGGGAATAGACGTATGCACTACCACCATCCGCGCTGCGATTTGCATTACGAGGATTGACCATGAAATTCGCCATGGCGAATCAACCTGGATTGCTAAACGCATTGCGCAAACATCTAGCAACCGACAAAAAGCTCATCGACATCGAAACCCTTCGTAGCTATGTGTCGTCCCCTCGGCTGATGGATTTCAGCGTACGAAATTTTCCGACTGAAAAATTTGCGGTCGTTGGGGATACGTTTTTAGATCAGCGAACAATGTTGGCTGACGCGCCCCAAAAAACTTATGGGATTTTCTTAGGTGATTGGGAGGTACTGAAGCCGCAATTTGAGATGGTGGACGACTACCCTCACAACGACAACAGCGTCATAAATATCCAGGTTTGGGCCTTCGATCCCTGCTTGCTCGACGAGCACCAGGCGAGGCTTGCAATCGCGCTTTCCTACACACGATTAGAGCTATACGCAGAGCCCAGAATCGTTGGTGCGCTGAATGACATTTTGGAAGACGTCGGCTTCTTTGTGGATTGTGAACGCTACTGATAATTTTCTTCGCAGGGCAGCGCCGGTATGTCCTCAGTGCTCGACCGCGGTAGCAAAATGACCCAGTTATCTACGCTGACAGAATGGGCTCTTCACCTCTTGGTCTCCTTCCTTCGATAGAAGGGAGATGACCGCTTACGCGAATGCAGCCTGGCGGTGGGCGGGTGGTAGGATGGGGCGGTGCGATTCTCGACGATACGGGCGGTACCGCAATGGGAAAAATCACTACCGATTCCGATACCCCAGAAGAAGATCAATACGGATTCGAGCGCTTAATGAAAATCAAGGCATTGAAGAATGAGCGCCTGGCGTTGCAGAGAGCGGGATCGCAAGCTGCGTACGAAGCGTTGAGCCCAGAGGAAAAAATTCTCGTCGATGAGAAATTTCGAGAGGCGGCTCAAATAATCGCGGCGCAATTTGGCAGGAGCCGGCCATTCAAATGTGAGAGCGAAAAATCGTTATTGGATAGCTCGAAAACAGCTAACGCCCAGGACCCAACCGACAGTCGCGGCTAGCACCTTTCTCAAGGCTAGCTTCAACCAAGTTGGGAGTATTACCGGGGACGCTGATGGGAATTACAGCAAATGAAAAAGGCCCCGCAGGGCCTTCATCACTACAAAAAAGCTTATTATTTGAGCCAAGACTCAACAGTCGCAGCGCCGTATTTCGTCTTCCACTCTTTCAGGACTTTATGGTTGCCACCTTTGGTTTCGACCGTTTCCCCATTGTGAGGGTTTGTGTAAACCTTCACTTGGCGTGCTCTACGCGAAACACCTTTAGGTTCGGTAGCTGCGCCGCTACGGCCGTGCTTAGGGTCTAGAAGATTGACGACGTCTTTAAGGCTGTAGCTGTATTCTTCGAGCAACGCTCTCAGCTTGGTTTCGAATTCGATTTCTTTCTTGAGCCCAGCATCACCTTTCAGCGCCTCAAGCGCCTGCAACTGCTCTGCTAAATGCTTTTCCAACTGACGAAATTCGGCAAGTTTAGACATCGATCTCTCCTAAGGTTGAGGGGGGAACGGGCAACCATACCTATGGTGAATTTAAATAACTTGCTCCATTCCCAACATCTAGCATCAAGTTACATTAGCAGATTCTGTTGGTTTTATTTTGTGAGCGTCTTGAGATATTACATCTCAGAATCCCGGAACGCATGGCGCGGGCGAATCAACTCCTATGACAGACAGCACTGTGATTAGCGACGTCAAAGTAGACTGCGGTACGTGAAAAACTGCCTGCAATAGGCATTACAAAAATGCTTTTGGCACCGTTGAAAAATCCCAAGCTATTCACCGTCTACGAGATGAACTGCAACCTGGTTACGTCCGCCTCTCTTCGCTAAATACAGCCCTTTGTCAGCCAACTCGATCAGCATTTTGCAATCGTCGGACCGCTTGGGAGACAGGGTTGCGAGCCCGATACTCACTGTTACTACAGATGTTGGCTCAGGCGAATCATGAGGGATTTTCAGTGCCTCTACTTTTTCGCGCAGACTTTCCGCAATCACCATGGCGTCTGCTGATGACGTAGCTGGCAAGATCACTGCGAATTCCTCTCCGCCGTATCGCGCCGGTAAAAAAGCTTCATCTGTCACCGCATCACGCATTGCACCAGCAACCTTCTTTAGCGTGTCGTCGCCCGCTAAATGCCCGAAGCTATCGTTGAAGAGCTTGAAGAAATCGACATCGACCATCAGTAACGAGATCTCGGAGCCTGCTTCGTTAGCGCTCTGCCATTCGGCTTGTAGAAATTCGTCAAAATGTCTGCGGTTTGCTAAATCTGTCAGCCCATCAGAATTAACGAGTCGCTTCAATTCACCCAATGCTCGCTGCAACGTCAGATTGGAATCGAGTAACTGCTGCTGGCTCGTCCTCAATGCTCGGTATGCGTGATCTAATTTCCTGGCAGTAACGAAGGAGCGTGAGTGATAGCGAATCCGAGCTATCAGCTCGATGGGATCGGGCAGCTTTACCAAATAGTCGTCTGCCCCCGCTTCAAAGGCCCGACTTTTCACGCTCGCATCTTCTTTAATTGAAAGCGCGATTATCGGTATGCCGCTAGTGAGCGCGTTTTTTCGATATTCCTTTATAAGCGATAGCCCGTCCGACCCAGGCATGACCAGATCCTGAAGAATCACCGTAGGTTTTACCCTCAGAGCTTCAATTACCGCTTGGTCCGAATCTGTGCAGTAGTGAAATTCAAGATCACTTTCACTGGTCAATTGGCGGCGTACAGCCTCAACAATCATTTGTTGGTCATCGACTAGCAAAAGGATGACGGTCTCGTTTGAGGCCTCGTAAAACTCCTGAAGCTGCAACTCATTCATGCTGCGGACCGCCTGATTGCCAAACCAAGGAAAAAAAAGCCTGGATTCTTTGCTTCGCTGTTCAAAAATACGAAAGACAAAATAATAGGAAGCAAGTATCTGTTTTTCTGCCGTCTTTCGAACCGCAATGACTCCGCGTCTAGAGCAAAGGTATCGGTATAAGTCGACTAGCCACTCAAGGCGAACAGATCAGGGTCCCTCGTTGAGGTGCATTCAACTCTGCAAAATTTAGATGTGGATGGGATTCCGGACAAGAGAATCACTAGATTGTTTCGATCGATATCAGCTCAAAATACTTAAATTTTTTCTTCTTTGCTTCAGCCTTTGCTTCCTGTTCCGCGATAAGGCTACTAAGCGTGTTCGCCTCGTAGACGAACGTGTCAGCTTTGCCCTCGAACTCTGTCGTAACACGCAGTGTCACCCTCAGCTTGGGTGACCGAGAGGTGGCAACCTTGCGAGGTTTTGACACGTGTTGCGAGTCTGCGGTGATGAGCGAATCCTGAACTGTTGGAATTGTCTCATTGCTGCCCAAGCCAAAAAGCGCCTGGCGCATTTCTTCCTCGCTAAGATTTTCTTTCATTGAGGTGCCTCGTTGCACGTTCGTTGATTGGCCAGTTTTTCAAATTCTCAAAAAAAGCACTGGCATCCAAGCTTAAAGACAATGACCCAGACCTTCCACTCATGGTCGATAACGTGTCACAAAAGGCCTTATACGTACTAGTGGAGGGTGTACTTCACTGTCTGCTTTGGGTCGGATCGAGCCCTTCGCGACCGGCAGTAAATCGGTCAAAAACGGAGACAGTGAGATTCTGCCTGGCTTGGCCACAACCGAATACAAATTTATCGGCCTATGCTGCCGGTAGGTGGGTACACCAAAGCTTCTTGTCTTCGGCGTTCCTGCCTGGCTTCCAATACACGTCGCCACTAAGCTCATTTGGCACCTTGTAAACGATCTTGGTAGTGAGCTTGATGAGAGGGTTCAGTGACCGTAAACGGATGCCATACCCCTCACTCATGACTGATTCGGTGGTATCGAATTTATAGTCTTTGCCATCTTCCGAGATGAAAAGGCTTCCTTCGAGTGGTAGCCGTCCCTCATTGTCAGTGTTTTTGAATGTAGCGTTCACAGTGAGGTAACGGGCGTCAGGATCTGGTTTCACAGTCGTGTATCGGTTCCCGGTGTCGATAGATTTGCTGATGGTGCAGTCATTGACTGTCACGTCGAAATACCCGACCTGACCACGCATGCTGTCCCGCTTTTCTTGAAGCCCTTTGAGGTAGCTGGTGGCGTACATGTTGTAAGCATTTGTGGAGTTGCTACCAATGGCACCTACGCGACAGGAGAGGATGTCGTAACCATCCTGGGCAAGCTTGCGTTCCTTGAGTGCTTGACCCAATGCAGCATTGGCTTCATCGAAGTCATGATCCATCAGGCGGTTCATGGATTGCTGCTTTGCGTAGTCCTTGAGTTTCATCACGTCAGTATTGAACTCTTTGCCCTTGCGCTGAGCGTAGAAGTCGCCAAGAACTGTGTCGTTACCAAGGGCGAACCCTAGCGTCTCGGCAGTCATCAGGGACTTCTGGATGGAGAAAAGGAACTCGTTTTCTTCTGCGGATAGACTGGAGCCATCGACTTGTAACTTTTCACAGTCTGGTAGCTCCCGCTTCTTGGTGTCCTTCTTCGCGGCTGCAAAAACGAAAGAGGGTGTTGCGAGACATATCATCAGAGCCAAGGCGAAGCGGCTGGTACGCATTTCAAATCTCTTTGTATAGATCGTGTGATGGAGCGAAGCCTAACCGTTGAAGCGTTGTAGGAAGTCGTGAAGGTCACGTTCTGGACTCATGCCCTTCATGGATACGAGCATCAACACTCCAATCATTCGAGCTTCTGATTTTGCGATCTCTGCATCACCAAATTCGCGTCTTACGACTGGCAAGGCGTGTTCAAGCCAGCCGTTAAGCAGCTCTATAGGATTTTCCTTCATCGAGCCTGCATCAAGTTCTTGCTTTTCCAGTGCGGTGATCGCGCCGAACTCTGCCGCTAGATGGAAGGTTTGGAGAATCAGCGCACGCGCCATGCCGATGTTTTCAGGCATTTGGCAATTGGCATACAAGACGAACCAGTTGGGAAAATGCATACGTGAAAGCTTATTGAATTTGTCAGTCTTGGATTTCACCATGACGAAAAAAATGACAAGTCCAGCGACTACGGCTCCGATCAGAAACTCCATTTAATTTGTACCTTTTCAGTCCGTCTATATGTGAACAAGTGCTGCTTATGCCCGGTGGCGTCACAGCAAGCTCCAGGGTGTGCCACGTCAGATGTGCATCGGGCGTACATCATACGTTGCGTGGGCACGGTGGCCAATGTGGCGGACGCGACGCAGGTCGATTAGTTGCAACAATTGGCTGCTGTCTGTCGCCACCGGCAGCTATGGGTTGGTTGTCGCCCTTGGTCACAGGCAGAAATCGGCCAAAAGCGCACTTTCACCTAGAAAGCACGGTTGAGTCTTATCGAACCTTTACCTCGGAAAAAACAGTAGGCAGGTGAGATAGCGCATCAGCCAGAAGTCCTTGATTATTTCTCAGTAGTTTATGATCAATAATATTGTTTCCGCTCATAACCTTTCTCAGACTTTCTGCTATGTATTTAGATACTTCTCTATCCGAGTAGCCTTGACCATGCAACCACATATGAAATTCGTCCGATAGACCGATTTTTAGCTGATTTTGAAGCGATCTAGCATTAGTTAGGATTAGGTCGTTGATGGATTTACCTTCGACTATATCGGCTAAACCACCCACTAGCATCATCCCGTCATAGGAAAGGGCAGAGCAGAAATCTACAACATGCTCTTGAGTGATAGCGCGAATTTTTGTTTTTGCCTGCACCTTGACGGCGCTTTTTTTCGCATAGGCCAATAGGCTGTGATAGCTATCGCCGCTGCACCAACGCTTCGCAATTTCTACAGCATGATTTTCTGGACGTATATTAGAAATAATTTTACTGATGGCGAATTTTTCGATTAGTGGCCAGCACACTTCGAGCAACTCTTGCGGTGATTCACTTAACTCAAGATCCCATAGATTTTCATCAATCCAGCCCTCAATAAACCTAAGTTGATCGAGACCTAATAAAGTTTTTCCATAATATTGGAATTTATCAGGCGGCACGGATTGTAGTCGTGCATGAATTATTTCGAATATTGCTAGCAAGCGCTCTTTCTCATCGTCTTCAGCGAGGTAATAAGCAAGCGTTTCTTGGGCCAGACCTAAGAATGTATCCAGCTGAAGAAGAGAGTCGTCGTCCTTGAGCATTGACAGGAAATAGCTTTCGATTGCATTAAGCGTCTGTGCTTTTAGATCCATTTCCTTCATGAGGTCAACGACATCATTATTACTGTCGAGCCCCCACTGCCACCATTCAGCTCGCCGAGCGGCAGGCCTTTTAATAAACTCTAGAAGATCATCCTTGGCTCGTTCAAACGTAAAAGGCTTTATAATATCAATTAAGCTACTTAGGCAAGCCTCCGAATTGTTGAAATCTAACAATTTTAGAGTGTTGTCCCACTTAAACTTACCTTTCCAACTATGGCGACCATCGTAAATTTTCGGATCGGTAAAAATTATCCCTCCCTCTGTGTGATACCCAGATCGCCCTGCCCTCCCGATTAAATTTTGAAACTCTCTCGTGGAGATCCGCCGCCCTGCCTGCATCACGCTTGATACAAGCAAGTATTTAATTGGAAGATTTACACCTTGCGCCAGGGTTGAAGTACATATGACAAGGTGGGCACATTTTTTATCCATTGCCCATTCGATAGCAATTTTCAGACCATTAGGCACGGCGGAACTGTGCGGCAGAACTCCTAGGGGGATCGCTTCTGAAAAAATATGCTTATCAGAAAAGTGAAGTTTTGACAGAAACGCGATTTTCGCTAGTTCATTCACGTCGGATATTTCGCTGGGCTTTGGAGTCGGCAACCCACGGTCAAAAACTTTCACTACCGTTTTGCAAAGAGTGACAATTGACCTTTTGTCACCACAGAAAATAGCTACAGGCCCTTGATGGCAAAGTTTTAAACCTAGGTAACAAGAAATGGTTTGGGTTTTCTCTCTGACTGGAAATATAAAATCCTTTTTCTCGCGTCCACGCCGACCGAGGTTTATCTGCTGAATAATTTTCGGAACATAGAGTCCGCTGTCGTATTTGTTATCTCGCCCGAGATAGCTGAGTTGCCCCATGTCCGTGATCCAACTGAGGAACGCCACACTCTTAATGGATGGGAGCCAGTTGCTGCCTTGAATGTTTACACCAGATTCGCCATTAAGCCACTCGCCAATAGTTTCTGCGTTAGACATAACGGCAGAGATTAGTACTTTTTGAGCGTTTGATGGAATAGTCTCTTTAAGGGAAGCGATAAGTAGTTCGTAGGTTACCCCACGTTTACCGCTGTCAAACTGGTGACCTTCGTCGAATATAAGAAGATCGATTTTATCAGCTAGAGATGGCTCATGGCGAAGCAAATAGACTAACTTCTCAGGTGTGGATACGATTATGGTGTGGTCATGCTTTCCTCTATAAGCTTCGCCCAAGAGAAATTTAAGAAACTCCTGCTCGTCGTCATCAACGTTGGTGATATCTCTAAGCTCGTTGACGTTGACTGAGTCATATTCAAAGGTGTGCACGAACCCCTGAGTTATTTCACGGCACAGCGCTCGGAATGGGGCCACTACAATTGCGAGTTTCGCTCGTCCTGAAAGGAAGGCGCTTCGAATAATCAGTTCCGCTGATTTAGTCTTTCCAGCGCTAGTAGGCATCTGCATGACTGCTGAAGCGCCTTTCAATACTCCTAACTCTCCAACGAGGCGCTGCCCTGGCCAGAACTCTTTCATGAAGCGATCATTTGCAAGTGTTTGCTTCCAACGATCTATCTGAAGTCCGGTGTATTTCGGGAGACATACAAGGGAGGAGTTATCTATCTTCCTTTTAATCAATGCTACGATGGTATCAGCGAGCAATAGTTCGCGATCTGTTCCGCTGGAGTAAACCAACCTTCGAATGTTTGAAAGTTCATCTTCCACATCGGCCAAATCAGCGTCCAAGTTAGTAAAAGCTCGATAAGTTAAGGCAGTGCTTCGTATCTGATTGTTATAGGCGCCAGTCGGAGCCAGGCTGAAGTTACTGCTCACGTCCGACTTCAACAACCAAGTCAGGAGGCGCTCCAACTTGCTATTAGTTAAGTCTTCAGGGGTGTCTGATACCGAACGGGCCAATATTAGTGAGCTGCCCGGCATATCTGCAAGATAATAGGATGCGGAGCTTAGAATTCTTAGATATTCGTCTATTTCAGGAGTCAGCCTTGCCGTACTCATCGACTCAAAATACTGCCCTGCTAGTACTAACTGCTCTTTGAGTGATTGACCGAGGTCGTGTCGATCATCGCCCTCTCTGGACTCAAGGGCAGTTAACTCACCAAGAATGCCAACGGTAGATACAAGTAACCGCTTTGGATCTTGCGGGAGTTCAATATGATATTTTTCCTCGACACCAAACTCGTACTGCTTCGCTTTGGCACGAGTCACGTCAAGAATAACACGCGCTTTAACCTCAAGCTTCATCTGCGGCTCTCCGGTAAAGCTCGTGAATAAGGGCCATCAATTGGCTTCCGCTTATGATAAGCAGTTCCAATTTTTCCGAATTTGGGTGCTGGCTAGTAGTAGAAGTCGCCACCACGGTTTCGTGCATTGATGACTCTGTATATACCGCTGCCGCCCCGTATCTACGTTTACAGGGATGGTCCGGCTCTCTTTGAAAACGATCGACTATTTGCAATCCGTCGAAATCTTTTCTATCGAACAATTTTTGTCGCATTGCATTCAAGGATTCTGCTAGGCGCATCTCATCTTTGACAGAATGATCAATGGCATCCTGAAGCACATTATGCCTGGACTTTTCACTCGCCTTGGCTTTAACTTCAAAAATCAACAGTTCATCATTATCGCTAATTACGCCTGGTGTTTTTTTAAAAGCAATTACATCAGAGCCTTTGGTTGATTCATTGGCTATACCCTTGCGATCATACCGTGTTCGAGGAACATGATAGCTTCGAAGATATTGGAGATAATCTGCTATCAATATTTCGGCAAAATCACCTGCTCGCGTGCTCGGACCGGGAGCAACTGACTGGTGTGGAAATTTTTCAGTCAGCAAATACTCGGAATTTGTTTTTAACGGGTTTTTAAGAAACTGAAGTTCTTCATCTTGACAGTAGTGGTTTCTGAAGTGCCTCGCCCATACTGACATAACTTTGTTATCTAATGCATCATGCTCCAACTTGTAAACTGGGATAGACCGACCACACGCTGAAGTATACGTATTGATTTGCTTGAGCCAAGTAAGATGAGCTACCGCTAATGTCATTTCACATCCTATGTGTACTTAGACAAATTGGGCCAATCAATTTCTTAAATAAGCATTTTGGCTTTGATGAGAAACCACCTCGCCCGAGCGATAATGCCTTACGAGATCCCTTTTAGCTAGAAGCTGAGAGGTACCCGGTTTCCGTCGCTTCACTCCTGAGCACTCGATATGTAGGCACGACGCTACGGTATAAATCGGTCCACAGTGCGCGTCTATGCTTTCCAATTGCCCGCAGGACTCGATCCAGCTCTGTGTCTTAGCAAATAACACGAGTTTTGGTCAGGGGTAAACAAAGCCGTAGATGCGTGCCACCGCTGGGGGACTTTCGTGGACGACCGAAGCGGTATCGTGCACGCTCACTGATTTTGAATGTTGGGAGCAAGGCATGCTGGAGAGAGAGATCATCATCAGGTTCACCGGAATAAGCGTGGTGAAGGCTCTCTTTCTCTCACCTATAGTGGTGGTCCCCGTCTGCCTCTTGCTTTACTTACCATGGGACAGCCCGAACGCTCCAGCTTGGGTTCAGGCTGTCGGCTCTATCGCCGCGATTATTGCTGCTTGGCTAATTCCTTATCAGCACGAACAGATGCGGATACGAAAGCAAAAGGAGGACTTGATTGCCTCTGTTGCTTGGTTGGCATTGCGGGTGAAGAACTCCTTCGACCACATGGCGGACGTGATCCAAAGATCGGAACCTGAAGCCCGGGATGGTTGGTTGTTCCTGTCTGCACCCGCTGGTTGGGCGATACATCGAGACGCTGCTCGTGAATTTCCACTCGCTGGCTTCACACGCGATGAAATATCTTGGTTGCTTTCTATCCGTTCAGTAACGGAATTTGGGTTGTTGTGTGCCGAAACGCTTCGAGTGTGGGACTTCGATGAATGTCCAAATCTGGCCCAAGACTTTCCCCATAACGACGGTATCGTATTCCACCGACCGAAGATTGATTGGGTTTTGGAGCAACTCCCTCTGGGTAGTCCGCGCCGAGACTCTGTCTGAAAGAATGGAAAAGGTCTGTGTTCTCTACCTCTGAATGTCCGCTTCAGCCGCTCTCTGCCGGTCATGACCACGAAGCGCGTTGGCGAAAACGGAAGGTAGCGCGGCTTAAGCGGGAGGGAGCTGGTGCGCTGTAGCTACCTGACGGCAGTGATCTTTGGCTCATGTGTATGACAGCAAGAGCCGAAAGCAAGTGCTTGTGAGCCGGCGCTGGTGCAGGATGGATGAGACCGCGACCTAGATCAATTTACGAGGTGCATTAGCCATGACCACAACCCTCAGTGTTAGCCAAGCTCGCCGTCGACTGCGTCGTCTGATCGTACTGGTCGTCCAAGGTCATACCTTTGTCTTAACTAAAAATGGCAAGGAAATGTGCCGGCTCGTAAGCGCCGAGGAGAAGACCAGAACACACTGAAAGTAGATCGAGGCCGATGCATACTCGTTAATTCAACCCCAACGTGTACAGGAAAAACGGTTCTTGCGTCAGTATTGACGAGGCTCCATGCGTACCGACACATTGAAGCTAGTGACTTTATGCGGTGTGCTCTATAACTGTCAGTTCAAATCGCAATCACTACAAATTGGGCGGTAACTAGATTACAAATTTCCAACAACGGCCCAATTGCTTTAAAGCCACAAATTTTTTAAAGCACCAGCATTACCCATGCCAACGGCGCTGTTCGGTTCATCATGTTCGCCTGTAGCAAAAGCTGCCCCCTCAATATGGTAGACCTTCGGTTCCCCCGAAAAATGTTCCTCTAAGCCCATCATGAACATCCGATGGTCTTCACTCTCTTCAAAGCCCGGCGTGTGATCTTCGAGTGATTGCCATCGCACTATCAGGTTAAATAGATGGGGGGTTTCAATCCCTTGCGCGAGCAAGTGACCGCCATAACCCTTTGCGCGGCTGAGCAAAGGAGATACTTCGGCAAATGCACGTCTGAACTTTTCAATGTGTTCTTTGTGAACAGGGAGCAGAGCGATCTCATAAATCATGGCGTTCCTTTAAAATGAGTTTAACGGTTAAAAAATACGCACCTATGCGATGAGCCTATGGCTCGACTGCAATCGCGATTTTTCCCTGGATACCGTTGTTGGGACTCTCCAGCCGGGCATGGGCGAGCGGAATGTCGGCCAGCGAATAGACGGCGCCAACATGTGGCCGTAACCGCTGTACGATGCTCATTACGAATTGAAGTTCTAGACGTCCGAACCGTCGATGGGGTTATTGCCGAGGACTTTGTCCCTAAAGTCGCGTTATACAACCGTGACCAAAGAGGTCCTATAGATGCAATCCGTATTGGAAAAGGCAATGGAGCGTTTTGCACAGCAAAACTGGAAGATCAAAGGGATATCCCTCCCCTCCAGTCCTGAAATCTCTACGCCCGAAAATTCCCGACAAGCTTCGCGCAGAGTGAAGCTCGACCTCATGACGCTCTTAGCTGAAACGCCTGAGCAAAGCATTGACTTCAATTGGGAAAATATACCGCCTGCTGGCCGTGAGTCTCGATGAACTGCTACCCCCGAGGTCCGATCTCTGCCTAGTAATCTTTGGCAATCAGCCCTGGACCGCCTTCTTGCAAATAGAAAAACGCAGGCCCCTCCCTCTCCACGAAACACAACCCTTGGCTGAATTACGGCAGAGCCGGGTATGGCAAGTTTCGGGAAGGACCACAGCACTCGGGCACTGTCTCCCCCTCTTAGCTCTCACCACCAATCGCAATTCGATAACAGAACATCAGGACACTTGGTGATGGCCAAAGCATGGCATTATGCAAAGCATATTTTGCCTTTGATGATCAAATTCGATGACAAAACCAAGCTGGTATCTACCGATCAGTGAAGACCTGAGCGCCGCGCTTTCTCGGGGCAACAGTCCGGATATCGCGCTGCTATCGCGCTACGAAATCGCGGCGATATTGTATCTGCACCAGCTACCCAGGCTGCCGGTGCGCTTTCCGCTGGAGATGGAACGGTCGTTCGCCAACCTTTTGCCTCGGGACATAGAATTGCTGAAATCGGCGTTGACCAGCCATTTCGATCGAAGTGCATTTACTGCTGGCCTCATGCTCGCACCAGAATTAGGCATTGGCCTAATGAGCCAAGAAGCAATTGGTAGTCGCAAATACGTTCGCCATGACGGCTCATGGGATTTTGACTACGCCAAACGGCAGCACATTGTCGTAGGAGCGTTAAGCCATGAGCATGTGCGTCCTAACGGCAAGATCATAAGGGTGAGCGATCACCAGCTTCGTATGATCCATACCATCCGAGCTAACCAAGAGGACTCTATCGAAGCGCAGGCTCACGCGGGAACAGGAAAGACTTTCGTTATTGGCGAGATTTTGGAGCTGATGCCAGAACGACGATTCATGCTTCTCGCCGACACAAGGCCCAAGCTTCAGCCAATAGAAAATAGATTTTCAAAAGATCAAATAAAAACAAATACCTTCAAAGACCTGGCGGTTGAGTTGTTGGCTCGGGGAAACAGAGAACTCCAGAGTAAAATGACTGCGGCGTCGAGGATCCAAATCCCATACTCAATGCTCGCGGAGCAGGTAGGACTTGGCTCGATCGGTAAGCGCAATGCTTATCAAGTCGCGGCGCTGTGCTGGGCGGTGCTCACAAAGTTTTGCTCATCCCCTGACCCGTACATTACAAAAACACACATCCCTCGCAACCAGATCCAATGGCTATCGTCGATTGAGCAAGAGGCAGTCGCAGCGGCAGCGGCCAAGCTATGGTTGAGAATGACATGCCTTGAGATCGACTCGGAGCCGCTTCCCGTTCGCGGGTATCACCGAATCAAGCAGGTGGCTCTGGCAGGACTTTCAATACCTGAATACGCGGATACGATCATTGTCGATGAAGCGCAGGATCTAACCGGTCCAGTGGTTCAGTTGCTGGATGAATCGGGGCACACAGTAATATCGTTAGGTGACAGATTTCAAAATTTACAGGGTCACTACGTTCGTCACAAAGCTACCATTCGCCATAACGATATGGCTATTTCACTAAGAGCTGGACCTGCCCTGGCAGACTTTGTAAATCCGCTAATAGCTGCGTTCCCCGAAGCGAGTGCTTTACCCTTTGTCGCTGACAAATCGAAAGAAACGGTAGTCGCAGAGTACCCATCTGACTCCTTCCCTCCTGAGCCCACAATAATCTTGGTCGCTGACGAGTGGGGGCAGTTCGACTGGTTGATTCGTAACCGCGAAATGCAGCAAGGGGCCGCGGTCGTCGACTGGATGAAAAACTTTGAATTGTTCTTAAATGGATGCCTCGGGTTGTTTCAACATAACGATCGCCCTGAGCACAATGCAATTTCTCAATTCCGAACTTGGGAAGATTTGCGCAAAGTAATGAGCTGGAACGAATCTTTCAACAGAGTTGAGCATTGGCTGGAAACGGTTGGGGTCAAATATGGGGTGATGGAACTCTACCAACACGCTCCTCGTAGCGAATTGAGCCACGAGGTGCCATCGCGTACTCTGGTGGCTACAGTATTTACAGCGAAGAACTTTGAATTCAAACGGATGGCAATCTCAGAGGACCTTTACTATTTTTCAGATTTGCGCGGAAGAACAGCACTGTCGAAGCAGCTAGCATTTTTGTACACGGCAATCACAAGGGCATCAGGAAAAATTTACTTTCCCGACACACATAAAGATCGGCTTTCGGTGATATTAAATTTCGAAAAAAACAACTCTCGCCAATCATGACTAGTGCGATTTTCTAGGTCCCGCAATTCAGCGACAACCAAAAATCAAAAAACTGAAATTAAAATCCAGGATTGCTTCAAGTGAAAAACACAGTAGAGATTGAGAAAAAATGCTAGAGATTTTATTGAACTGGTTAGCTGAGCCAAAAAACTGGATTCCATCGCCCATCACAACGGTAATAGCATTGCTGGCGCTAGCAGTAGCCAACAGTAACTACAGACGGAAGTCTGGCATAGATATCGCCGGATCTTACCGATGGGAAGTTGACTTTCGCACCGACCAACCATACATCAAAGAACTAAGATTGGAAAATCGAAAAGATAAAGCCATTACTATATACTTTATCTTTCTTAAGATAGGAAACAATATATATCTAGAGTTGCAGAATCATGAAGACAACCCTCTCATATTAAAAGCATTTGAAAGTTACCGCTCCGAACTAGATCTAATCGCCGGCTATACCAGCAAGGCAATATTTGTTAACATTTCCAGAGCATTATTGGACGACTCTATCAGCAAGGAAATTGTATTAGCTACCGGCTCAGGAAAGTTTCACATCAAAAAGAAAATCAAGCATTGGCATGCGCGCGAAGCTTTCTTCCAGAAACCTGAAGTATCACTTATCACTCCATTTGTGGTAGCTCACCGAGGAACTATAGTAGGCAATCGCACAAAGTACATAGTGGAGATCCGCGACACACATACCGATCAGGTTACGTCACTACTAACTTTCCCCAACACACTTTCCGAGCTTCCGGAAGACGTAGGCCTTACAATATTGCCATATGATTTGGAGTCAATAGAAAATCTCGAATTATTTCTCCTGAACAGCCAGAAAAAAGGCATTTTTAGTAACTCCTCAAATTTTAATATAATATTGAATCCACATTATAATGATCCAAGCCATGGCATCAAGGGAAGTCATATTGCAGCTAAAAATCTAATTAATTTCTGGCATGCTTGTTTTTTAGGAAAAATAAAACGCTTATTTGGAACATCAAACACACTGATAGTTTCTAAATCTAAATCCCCACACCAGCTAGTTAGCAAGGTGCGAAGCCTAAGCATCTGGCTTAACAACAAGTAAATATATAAATACGCGATCATTCGTAACGAAGACGTGTCCTAAGCCCTACTGGATTTTGTCAATCAAGGTGATTCCTGCGGCACGACGCAGGAATCGCAGACAATAGTGAGCTTTCCCACGTTCAGTAATAAACCACTTACATCGGAGCGTGCATCACGCCAGCCCCGTCAAGACCAGAGCTGTCTATGCCGAAAAACTCCGCCATCCAAGATTTTTCATTCGCGGATGGATCGTAACAGTATGGTGTCTGATCCTGCGCATCTGAGGGAACTTCACTCCAATATCTGGGCTGCGCAACTACATCAAAAAAAACCAGTTCACACGCCACATAGCACATCCACACACCCGACATTATAAACTGTAGGTTCAGGCCTAGCGGCTCGTAGGAGCTGGTGTACTCGCAGATTGGCGTGAACTGCTTATAAAGCTGACCTATGTGAGTAAACTCTTTACTGAGAAGACCATAGAATTGGCCAAATGGTGGGAACACGCGCTTAGCACTGGCAATAGCCCGTGTGGAATCGAACTTGTGCTCTCGATGCTTCGTAAGGTCTTTTTGAAATTGCATAAGGTGTAGAGCGACGGCCATTGACTCTATGGCGGAACGAATGACAGGCCCAGGCTGTAAAACAAATCCGCCACGAAGCATATAGGCTGCGGCAGCTATTGAGTTGAGTGAATTTGATAGAAGCTCCCCGCAAGCGATCCGAAGGTCATCTCCCTCTTCTGTCGCCTTAAGCATCCCCGATGTAAGAACTCCGAAACAGTGCGCAAATTGGCTGCTTACCTTCTCAAGGTCACCAGCGTGCAACGCATCGAAGGATTTTGCGATCCTGTCAGCATCGCGTGTTATCTGGTTCACGAGCATCGATTTGCGAATCTCAATGATGCGCCTATTTGCTTGATCGATGATTACCGCACAAGTATCTGGATGCCGTTCTTCCATGTTAGCCCCTAACTCCTTGATGGCGGGTTGCTTCTGCCGACTGGCAAGGCTCAGATGGACTGAAGGATTTCCTTGCGGCGCGCTGCGTACTCGCTCTCGTTAACGAGGTTGCAGTCTTTGAGGGACACGAGCTTCTCCAGGCGCGCTTCGACATTGTCGGGAGAGCTGTGATAGCTGGCTTCTTAACCTGAACCTCTGATGCACCAGCGCAAGCTGCGCTGATGTCGTTCATAAGCGCCACTTCGTCGAAAACGGTTTGTCCTTTATTGTCGCGCATGAGGTTTGAGTAGATACGCCCCAACGCGAGCGTATGTTTACGCAGATCTGCATTTCGAGGGTCAGCTTTAAGTCTGGCGAGGGATATCCGATACGCCTCAAGAGCTTCAGCTTTCCCCTTTTCGGTAGCCCTCGCCCACCAGAGGCCAATGGCAACCACGACAACCACGATGACCCAAAACATACCTTTCATACCCATAGCCCCTTATTAGAGCTGCCACCTGCGGTCGTGATCATACTATAGTGCCATCACTGCTATGGTCATTACAAAGGCCGCCATCGGATTACTAAACAGTCCAACCGTATGCTTTGCGCTATAAGGCGTCTAGGTTGGTTTAGAGCTGACCAACGATTCGATTCAGAAACGAGGAAGGAACCTATGTCCCTTAGTGACTACTGGAAAGGCCCCGCCCACCGGCAACGTGCGGAGGGTTTGGAAGCACAGCTTACGGAACTTCAAGTGCAATACGCGCAGCTACAAGCGCTCACCACGAAGATCGGCGCCATGGACGTCTTGGACGTTCAGAGGCTGATCGAACAAGAGAAAGAGAAGCTTGCCGCCGTCCGCCTAGAAACTCAGCGCGCTGAGCGAGAGGTGGCAGCGCTAGCGCAAAGCTCCTCTGATTTGCAAGGGCAGATACTCGTGTGGGAAGAGACGTTACTCCTAGAAAGCTTTGCGCTCTATGAACCCAAGTTCAAGTTAATCACCAGCCAAGAATACAAGTCCCGCTTGGACAGTGTCCGCGACCGTCAGAAGGCATTGATTAAGAGTGGAGAGGCGGCGACCGGAAATATGGACTGGACTGTCAACGACAGTAAGGCCCAAGGTCGCAAGCTCGTAAACGACATGATCAAGCTGGTGATTCGCTCGTTCAACAACGAAGCCGATGCCTGCGTGGACAACGTGAAATTCGACAACGTCGAACTGGGCGAGAAACGAATTCTCAAATCGTTCGAAACCTGCAATCGCCTTGGCAAGATCATGAGCGTAGAAATATCGCGCACTTACCTGTGTCTGAAGCTCGATGAGCTGCACCTTGCTTACGAGTTTCAAATCAAGAAACAAGAGGAAAAGGAAGAAGCTAAGCGCGCCCGAGAAGAGCTTCGGGAACAACAGAAGCTGGAGCAGGAGATTCGCGCAGAGCGCAAACACTTTACGACCGCCATGCGTGACCTCCAGGCTCGCCTGGACAAAGTAGAATCTGAAGAAGAGCGTGCCGCCCTGCTGGCGAAGCTAGCCGAGGTTGAAGCGGGCCGAGCCGAACTGGAGAGCGAAGAAAAACTCATTGACTATCGCGAACAGAATGCCAAAGCCGGCTATGTGTATGTGATCTCCAATCTAGGGGCGTTCGGGGAAGGGATTTACAAGATCGGTATGACCCGCCGCCTGGAGCCCATGGATCGCGTTGATGAGCTGGGTGACGCGTCGGTACCGTTTTGGTTTGACGTGCATGCAATGGTCTTCTCGAATAACGCTCCCGCATTGGAAGCAAAATTGCACGAACGTTTCGCCGTAGGTCGCCTCAACAAGGTCAACGGACGCAAGGAATTCTTCCGTGCGGACATTGCTGAAATCGAGTCGGTCATTCGAGAAAACTACGATGCTGTCGTCGAGGTCACCCACGAGGCGCCGGCCGAACAGTATCGCGAAAGCCTGCGCATGGCATTGCCTAAGCCAGCTATCCAGCAATCTGAGCGAATGGCGGCACAAAGCTAAAAATTAATGATTGAGTGCGTATGCTTGTTGATTGGCCTCGGGTTGATAGAGGCCTATTTAACGCCTGCGATATAAGCGAAAACGCCCACGCATGGCCGATCGCAGTCTATGGGGATAGTCAGCTTTTAGACGTGAATACAGACGCTAACCGGGCTGTGGAGGCAGATGAGGTAGGTCTCAGGATGCGTCTCTATAACCGCTCTATAATCCCCTATAAACGTGTTCGAATTGCCCGTCACACCGTGAGCCACCTCCTCATGACCTTCCTTGCAGAAAAAAGCCAGGTGGTGATGGTGGGCCAATCCGCAGGGCGTGACGTGCAAGTAAATCAGGGTCGAAAAGCCCTTTGTTCAGTATGCTTAAGACACTACTCTAACAATCCTACCATCCCTTATGAATAGATCTTCTCTTCCAATTGTGTGAGCACTGTCTACAAATGAAGCCCTCAGTTACTTCATGGTCTGTTACTGAAACCTGCCTAGACTCATTCGCGCCGGTCATCTTATTCGCGACAATTTTTTCCACCGACCGAACGGCATGTATTGTTTCCTGAGAGCTAGTCAATCGAATTGCCGTGCTGTGACACGCAGGGCACTCTTTACTTATTAGATATCGAATCCAAACCATTTCAACATGCGGTATCAGCCAAGCAGTTAGGGCCATTAAGAATAGTATCTGCTCACGATTGATCAGGCTTCTGTCTGTGGTCCGAGGGTTTAAGACAAAAGTAAACAACACCAAGTACGCAACTCCTAAAAGTATCAGGGATATGCGAATTTTAGAAAGTGAACGGTATTTTGCAGCGCGTTTTTTTGACTCGGGTCTCGTCGTGGGATGAAACCTTGAATTCACTTTGCGCCATGTCGCCTCCGTTGCGGGTTCATATCGAGGGTTTGTCAGATTTCCGTTAAACATCTGTCGGCAGCCCTAGTGGATTCTTTAGTCTGAATTTCCAGATAAATGAGTCGAGTGTTCTACCCCATAGAGGGGTCGCTTTGTATGGCTACGTATATCAACTTAACCAATGACATTAGGACAATGTGAGTACCGGACACTGATGGTAATTCCATCGCCGCGATGTGCATCGGAGATATCGCGGATAAGTCCAAATAACGCTAACGCCTCGTGTCACTCGCCCAGGCTAGATCGGACGCATAGTGCAACGCCTTAAGCCGTTGCTGAAATGGACGGAATCCCTGTATCTGTCCCAACCTCAATGAAGGAAGGCTGGCCGATTCTTTCGTAGGCGATCGACAGGGTCAGTCAAATTAACCCCCGTGGGTTTGTACAGGTTGACGCTTGACGAGGCTCTCTCATGACAGCTCCACCTGCGTTCGATGAAATAGCAGTTGGCTTTATTTTGGCCTTTTGCGAGCATCTGTGACAGGACGATTTCTAACCGTCGCTACAGGCAGCAGAAGGTAAAAAAGGGGACCATGTTCATGTAAGCTGCCTAGAACGTTGGTGACAACCCAGAACACCTAAATTACGAAATTATCTAGCCCAGCTAAAAACCATTGGACTGCTACAAACTAGTTTTAATCGGTCATTTTCCTCACCAGGGACGGTCTATAGCCCGCCCCTTAACCAAGCGTTGCGCGCAAAAAAATTAAGGATCGGTGTCAAATGACGGACGAGCATTACAAGTGGATGAGAAAGGCAGTTGATCTTGCAGCTCAGTCAATTTCGGAGCAAGGCCGTGTCGACCCTCCGCCAGCAGTAGCGGCGGTAATTGTCAAGAATGGTACCGAGGTGGCGTCCGCCTTTCGAGGTCAGTGCGCCGCCGGAAATCATGCAGAAAAATGCGCCATTGAATCTGCCGGAGGAAAAGACCTTGTAGGCGCCGTGGTTTACACAACTCTTGAGCCATGCAGCCGGAGAAACGCTCCAAAGATTGCGTGCGCTCAGCGATTGATCGATCAGGGTGTAGGTACTGTCTACATCGGCCTTTACGACCCCAATCCCAAAATTTTTAGAGAGGGCTGGAAGATGCTGCGAGATGCTGGTATCTCGTTGCGCGATTTTCCTACGGACCTCCGCAACGAGCTACGGGAAATGAATGCCGCGTTTCTCAGCCAGTATCGATCAAATGGAAACGCCATCGGGTCAGCGACCTTCGACTATGTGCACTCTCCCATTTTTACTATTGGGGAACCTTCTGTTGCCATTGATACGAAATGGTCGCACGGAGCATCGGGAGTGATACACGCGTATGCGGAGGCTGGCCACATAGCCTTAGCACGGTACGCGGAGTCGCTAGACGAAATTGACGACCCCTCGGCGATGGATTTCAATCTGGATAAGCAATCTGTCACCGCAAACGACGGCAATATCATCATCTTTCGTGGTCCCAGAGAGAACGTATATGCCATTGTGAAAGTCGAGCAGGTGCTTTCTCTTGACCGCGGGGACGATCGAAACGAAGTTACTTTCACCTATGAAATTCGAACGATAAATGTCAAGGGTCCCTTGGACGAATTTTTGGAGTAAGAATGATGATGCTGGGGGTATTGGCCGCCCAATAATCGTCAACGCGGGCATTTGACCCGCCACCCATTTTTGCTGCCAAAAAAAACGCTGTCGCCTCAAATTCCGTTGAACTCAGGCGTTAGTCTGCGTCTGCTTTGGGTCGTTTTAGAGTCGGTCGCGATAGCCAAAACGATCCAGGGCAGACTCATAGTGCCAAAGTGATTTCACTCGGCCGCCAAGTTTTATCCAGCCAGGCTTGTTCAGGCCCGTAAAGTCTCAGGAACGCAAACCAGCCCTTGCCAGGCATCGTCTGAATCCAGTTGCCTTCTTTTCCTTCGACCGGTTTGGCGGCGAAGTAGGCATCGACCGAGCCATCTGGATTGGCCTTTACCGTTTTCTGTTCACTGCTGATGCCTTGCACTGTTGATCAGTTTGCAGCAATGAGCGGGTCTGAGGATCGTAAATTATGACTGACCAGAACGTTTTGGCCGGAATATTCGGCGGCAGATGCAAACGGTGGTTGGTGTCACCCATCAGTAATTCACCTTTGGCATCCACGGCATTCACAGCGTACCGCGAACCCTGGCCCAACCATCGTGTGCCATCGCGGGCGTAACCCCAGTCGTGGTGTTGTAGAAAGCGGTTTGTTGCCCCTTGTCCGGACCGACCATGCCCATATCGACGATGCAGCGCATCCAAGCGTCATCGGCCAATCCTTGGACTTTAGGCGGAATCACTACGACCACCGGGCCGTTGCGCATATCGGGCTGAGCGGCGAGGCTGACGGTTTGAGTGTTGAGTGTTGAGTGTTGAGTGTTGAGTGTTGAGTGTTGAGTGTTGAGTGTTGAGTGTTGAGTGTTGAGGTTAATGCGAGGTTTTTTTGAGTCAACCCGCCCTTCGAAAATACCGTCCGTATGATCATCGATGCCAATGCTGCGCATCCCTTGGATGTTCATCAGGAAAGAAGGCGCCGATTGTGCATTGAGAAATACATCGACACCCCGCTGAAAATCGAGATTGTCGTACACCTTCTGCACCGTTGCCCATCGGGATAGCCATCGGTGAACTTTAAGGTTCCAAGCCTCGTTTCAACGGTGTCGTGAGCGATGAGGTTCGAGGGTATCTGGGTAGTCATCTTGTAGGGCTGTGCTCGGGCAAGCTAAAGAGTCTCGATGGGTAGCTGCCCTCGCTACCAGTCGCCCGCCAACCTGGCCCTTCTCGCCAGAGGTACGCCTGACCTCATATGATATAGCTCTTCGTCGCTCCACGAATGACTCGCTCATCATCCAACGCTAGAGGCAGCGGACAGGTAAGCCGCATCTCATCGAAAGCGTTCAAATCGTTAAGCCATTCTTGTTTTCGGGTGGTTACATCATTCTGAACTTTATTACGTCGATTGAGGATTATGAGTCTTGAGAGTACGGTGCCAGCTAGGACACGCAGGGGGGTTTGCTGCAAATCCTGAAGCTTCCACAGGAGGTCCCTCAGGAGTAACGATACACGAGTACAACTAGGGACAATGGACATGAGGCCTACTGTATGACTATTAACGTTGACCAGATTCTTGATCCTATTACCAATCACCTACTATTCCCTGGTATTTTTGATCTAGCAGTGAGAGATAACCAAAAAGAAGAGTTGATTCGTCTTATCGCGGACTTGCACAAAATTTATTCTATTGATGTTTTGGCGGAGTACGCGTCAATCGATCAAAAAGTACTTGGTTTTAAACTATATACAATCGTAGAAGTTTTGGCCGGTGTCATAGAGCTGATTGATGCGCCTGTGGCTGATGTAATGTTTCGTATAAAACAGCTTGAGGGCGCGGGCGGTGCTGACTCCCTTCTTTTATCTTCTTTTGAAAAGTTTTGCTTGTCAGATCCAACAAGGCTAAATGAGGCTTTTCAATTAGCGAAAGATGTATATCCTGAGACCAACCTGCTATCCGCAATTTTAATAGCCGGCTCTAAATTTGATTTTGAAACATTTCAGCTTAAGGCTTTTGAGTTAATTGCCTCGAAAGAACCACGCTTACGAGTTTCAGCAATGCACGCCCTTTCTCGATTTCAATATGGGAAGGATGTAATCCGATCGAGAGCTACATTGGACTCAATAAGTGTCGGAATACATAAATACGACGAACTATTCTTCTCAGCGGCCCTAACCACAGTATTTGCTCTAAACAGTGCAGGGTCAATTTTTGTAGAAGAACGCTTGGAGCTAGTTAACAAAATTCTTGAACACCAAAATGATCTAGTCATTCGTACCGCCGCTCGATTATTCATGATGGAAAAATTTAATATACCTGAATCTATCGTTTCGGTTTTACTAGAGAAATTTAGAGAAATCTCCCCAGTCGATAAAGAGGCAATCAAATTCCTTGATCTGGGACTAGAAGCCTTTTTAGTCGGAGGCAACACGTTAGAAACTCTTGGCCTCATCGAGTATTTGCTGGAACGAAATTCTGCTGATTTATCCGTGTCCGACTTCGATCATTTGATGTGGTGCCTTGAAAAAGCTGAAAATGCCAATTTGCGTCAGCAAATAATCACTCGCTGGCTATTGTCTGGTAAAAACAAACTTTGTTCGTCTGCCGGCAAGTTAGTATCAGAAAGTCGCGGATCAAATATAATGTTGTCTGCGGATCTGAATTTGTTAAATAAAACTCCGCCCAACGCTAGTTTGTTGTTGGCTATGAGAGCGTGTGGCTGGTTGTTTGCGAGCCAGGTAAGCGCTGCCAGTCTTATAGTTTCGACGATCGAATCCGCCTCCGACGCTGAGCAAAATGAGATAGAGGAAATTCTTTTTAATCCCTTGCTGATTAGTTATAGCGGAAGCGTTGGTAGGTATTTAGAGTCTGCCCGTAGTGAGCTGCCCCAAGAAACAAGTCAAATGATCGACCGGCTATTGGCTAGATTGGAGTCATATCACAGTGGCCTTCAGTCCGTTTCTGGCGTGAAAGAACTAGAGCCACCTCAATCTCAGCGACAGGCTTATCAACGTCAGTTCAGTCGACAGATGGCGGAATCCTTTAAGTCGGCTAAAAAGGATTCTCTAATGACAGCTCTCATGGGTAAGCCATCAGTGATCCTGTATGGAAATAGCTCTATCCATTATGTATATCACGGTCCGGATGGCGAAAAGACTCGCCAAGAAAGTCCCATGCACAGTGTCAGCACCTCAATAGAGTTTCCTACACTTGACAACATAGATTCTCAAGGACTGGAATATATGCTCCGCGCTTTTAAAGTTGGTGGGATTAGGCTATGAAGTTAATAATTAGAGAGTATTTGGCTGGTCTGAGAGAACGTGATGAATTAGATGCATTGCTGCCTGACCTGTTATCGCAGATGGGGCTTGATGTATTTTCTAAACCGGCAGTTGGCGGTCGTCAGTATGGAGTCGACGTAGCAGCGATCGGGAGTATTGATGGAGGACCTGAAACGGTCTATCTTTTTTCTGTGAAATCCGGTGATCTAGGCAGAACTGATTGGGATGGGGCATCCCCCCAGTCTCTGAGGCCCTCATTGAACTCGATTATTGATATATACATTGGCTCTCATTTACCTGCCCCTTATCGAAACAAGCCAATTGAGATATGTCTTTGTTTCGGTGGAAATATAAAAGAAACAGTCAGATTGGATGTGAGCAGCTATATTAATAACAATACTAGAGGCAATGTAAGTTTTGGCGAGTGGAATGGCGAGAAGCTGGCAAATTTGATAGAACGCTATTTTTTACGGGAGGATCTATTGCCGGAGCACTGCCGACAGTTGCTTCGAAAATCAATTGCAATACTTGACGAGCCTGATGCATCGTACTTAAACTTCAAGCAATTAGTGCACTTATTACTTTCCGATAAAACTTCATCAACAGAAGAACTATTGACATCACTGCGTCAAGTTTATCTTTGCCTCTGGATCCTATTTACTTGGTCGCGCGACCAAAATAACGTAGAGAGTTCTTATGTTGCAAGTGAGCTTTGTGTTTTGCACTCCTGGGAGAGGAGTAAGAAGCTGTTGACAGGCACGAACAAATTGCATGTATCGATCCAGAATACGTTTGCTGCCATTCAACAACTGCACATACAGATTACAACTCATTACATGTCAACATCAATACTACCTCACACAAATAATCTTCACGCACTGTCTACTGCTGTTTTTTCTTCGTGTTCGACGGACGTAAACCTAAAGATGTTTGATGTGCTTGGCCGATTGGCAACTTTAGGAATGTGGAACATATGGGCTTTTGAAAAACTAACGGAAGAGGATCGCTCTTCTGAGCTAGGACTGTCAGTAGTTAAATCTATTAGGTATTTACAATCATCCATGGCCGGGATGATTGTAAACAACCCAGTATTGAAAACGCCGTGCAAAGACGATCAAGGAATTGATATCATTTTGGCAGCTTGGTTTTTATCTTTTGATTTCGGGATCGATATTGCCGTTGATGATTGGTTGAACCAAGTGATTAATGCTGCGGAGTACCAGCTTGCGATAAAAAACAAATATCCCTGCAATTTGGGCGAGTATTACAAGCTGATCGAGCACCCTCAGAAAGGCGAGAGCTACTTTGAAGAGGTTACGGCTGGGTCAATACTTTATCCTTATCTGGCACTCTTGGTAGCGTTGATGGGCGATGAAGAAGGCTATAACAAGATTCGCTACATTAAGAAAGAATTTCTGAAACATTGCAACTTCCAATTTTGGTTCCCAGATGCCTCCTCGGAAGAAAATTTCTATGATAACAATTCAAGTCATGGTGCCACGCTTTCACATGTTTCCATGGAAACTGATGGTGGGATTTGGGGATTCCTAGATATGATATTCAAGGAATGTGACGAGTCTAAGAGCTTCAATTCGCTAAGCGCCGTAGAATTACAACACTGGCCACTTATCGTTATCGCTTGTCGACATTATAGATACCCTGTGCCTTTGCATTTTTTTAGCGGTATGTATGTCCAGTTAAAAAACGAACTGCCACCAGTTTGAAAAAGTATCGGCGCCCCCAAAAGCGGCCCATGTCGGTTCTGATTTAGAGTGCCATGAGGACGGCTCCGTGGCGCAGCTTATTCCTGTCGCCTCAAATTCCTTATGCAAGCCTCGGAATCAGCCTGTGTCAGGACCAGCATCACTTTGAGCATTTCACACCGACTTCAAGCGCCCCTCACCAATACGCGTTAACCCCTACCAGAACCAAACTCATGTAAATAATCCTCACTAGCCGCCTTCTCTCCTTAGGCGCTCGTTAAAGAGTTCATAGATTTTCTGTGCAAGAAATTCATCGTAGGCGATTCTGTAGCCAGTAACAGCCATCCCCTCGCTGCTCCAGACACCACCGTCAGATGTGTCGGTGTAGACCCACCAGATCGACTGATCCTTCACCACAGCAAACCAATTTGAATATCCAGAAGGAAGACTTTCTCGTAGCAAAGGCGTTGCCTGCCTCTCCTTTGCCTCTGCCCAGGTGCGCCACCTGCTGACCTTCTCACCCGTCTGAGCTATGTGCTTTTGAATACTGCTGCGTGTGTATATCAAACCCTCCCTCCGAAGTGTGAAGCATTCTGACCGGGGAACTACATGCTTGATCGAACCACATACGAATGACTGCTTTAGCGATAACCAGACGTTGACAGGGCATTCATTACTTTCTTTATCGCAAACTCGTGCTCTGGACCATCAGATGATGGGGAGAAGAGCCAGCCCGGAGGAAAAATTACGCTGATCCACTCTTCAGGAATGCTTTGAAGCTGTTTGAGCCAGCCGAATTCATCCCGGAATACCTCAAGGATGATTTCATCCTCCTCCGAGGCTGAATCGTCAAAAAGGTACGCACGGGGCAATCCCACTTTTGAGATCGTCCCCTCAGGGCAAGTTATTTGGCTGTAGCTACTCATTATCGAACCGCCACCACCTGGGTAGTCGTAGTGCGTAGATAGTGGCGCAACCACCCACAGCGAAGCGCCTGATGGCAGTGGCATTGCATCGGCAAGCACCAAGTACGATCCCATGCTTGTGTCGCAGACTCCGATGATGTTGCCGTTCAGTTTAAGGCGCTCCAGTTCTTGAGCTACCTTCGGCTGAACTATCTCCAGGCTGGCTCGGAGGCCTTCCAACTGCGCGCGTCGGTAGGCTATACGTGCCAGCTCGCGCTCAACACGGCGTGCCTCCTTTTCCTTCTTGAGCTGCTCACGAGCAATAACAGCTTGCGAAGGCTGAAGTTGCCTTTCGAGCAGCGCAGCTAGCTCACCACCACTGACTGTCTCGTGTGGATGAAGGTCTTGGTTATCCTCAAGGTATCGCAGCAACCGCGGCCAGCAACTGACGCTGAACCATTCGCTTGCACCATCTGCGCTCCCACCGCTGGCGACCACCTCAAGAGGATCCACGCTAGCAAAGCGAAATGTGCGGTGTAGGATTTTTTCTAGGGTGTATGCATCAGCTTCAGATGCCAGGCGAAGGCCAAGCGATTGTGGAAAATCAATCGACTGCCACTGAAAACTCCGCGCCCTAGCGAGGATGTTGTTCGCTTTGCCGATTTTGAATCGAGGGTGTTTCAGGTCTAACAGAATGTAAACGTGGGACGCCAAGTGTCGATCCTTATGATTAAACCAACGGGCCTAAACGGCCGCTTTCGGCTATGAGCATAGATTGATGGAATAGGCCAAAACAGCGGACAATTACGCAGATATAAATCATTCCCACTTAGACAACCCTTTTTAAATCCTGCCACGCAAACCGTGGCAGAAAAATAATATGGCCAATTACTTTAGAGTAGCAAATCCCTTAAGGCCGGAAGGTCCAGTCATTTTTATTCGTTTTAACTACAACCTCAACTACATCGCAGCGCTTATATTGAATATTATAGTCATACGTAATAGTCGAACCGAAAGGCACCTTCACTGCCTTCTTCGGATTCCCCACGCTTTCTGAGCATTGATTTCGATTAACTATAACGCTATTGATCGTTAGATCATCTGATGTGCTTACGATGTTTACTGTTCTGTAAGGAGTCTGAACAGTTCCATATTTGAACATTTTCTCGCCAATGCTTATTTTGAAGGGAGTATCTGTGGCGGCGCTCGCTGTCCTGCTGCCAGCACCACCAGACTCATCTTTCTGGCCCGGCACCTTGATACCGATACCACTTACTAATAATGTTTTAGCTGCCTGTATTGTCTCGGGCTTACAGGTATGTCTTGCGGTTTCCTTTCCCATGGTGTCCATGGAGCTAAAATACGCGCCCACCTTTCCGTCATGATTTTCATAACCAACCGCAACGGCACCCTCAATGTCGTCATCAGTTCCTCGGAGAACGAAGGACTTACTAACTCCGCCAACATTATTCAAAAATTGCTGTGCTCCACCGGACGGGATATCCAGTTTAACCACGCTCCCGCCATCATCCGGATCGTCGTTCGCCGCCAAAAACTCTATATAAGCAGTACTATTGCTGTGGCTGAGCGTCATTACCTCTCCACTATCCAAGGTACATTTAATGTCGTACTGTTCTTCAGCGCTAGAGTGGGCGGATATGGACAGTGATACAAAAAATGCAGCCACAACTAAATTTTTCATTAAGCGTCTTTCCCTAGGCGTTTTTTTTGGATTCAGGTTACGGGGTCGTTATTCATCGTTTGTATCGGCAGTAGAGAAAATGTCTTGAGGTACTCAATCGATGCAATCAGCCTCTACGCACCGCGCTGACCTAAATCGAACGGTCCAACGCCCGACAACACCCGGCGCTAAATTCAAAAGCCAGCATTTAGCTCCAGACTTGTCTCACCACCACCATCTCCTCCCTGCCCCCCCCAAACCAGCCTTAACCCCGCTGGCGAAATTCCGGCATAGCCGGGGATACACCTTCAAAATTAGGGATTCAATTCCTTTGTACTGCTCATCGGCTTCATAGGTGACAGCACCTAATCATCGGTCAGCCAAAGTAGTAACCAGCACTGCAAGGGAGTTCAGCGAATCGTATTCCCGCCCTCCCAGTTGGTGCACTTAGTAGCTCATCCAGCAATATTCATCGCATCGAGCGCTCTTTCAATGAGATCTTCTTCTGGGGCAGGAAGCATCGACCCCCTTCGCTCATAGAAGACCTCCTTCGCTCTCTCCCGGGTCAACCCCACGTCATCAAGCTTCATGTTCTTGACAGTCCAGCGCCCCTTCGCCGATACCCCTTTAATAACAACCGGTAGCTGGTCTTGATCACTGTCAAACTGAATATGCAATTCGATCTCGTCATCGTAAGGATGAACGATGTGGAACTCACAATCGTCGTACGTATCTTTGAGTTCTTTGATTGTGTCTATGTCGGACTTGACCGCTAGGCCGTTGCAATACTCGCAAGATATAACAAGATTTTTTGCAACGAAGGTCCACTGCGGGTAAATCGATGACGGAGCGATATGATCCCGATGGATTGTTCGCCTACCTTCTGCTCCCAAGGGCAGAGTGCACCATGCGCAGCGCTCTCGTTGGATCAAACGCCCTTGCGTAAGTACCTCGCCTTTAAATGTAGTCACTGCTTTAGCTTTTCCATACCAACGCTTCGGCCTTAACTCAACCTTTATGGCATCAAGCTTTTTTTGAACGCCAGGGTCAATGGCAGCACACCGCGGCAGGTTGATCATTTAAGACCTTCTATGAAGCTGCCAATGCGCTCTAGAATGATGTTCATGGCAGGGTTGTCCGGGCCGGCCACTTTTTCTAAGCGAGCGTAGGTCGAATTCAGCTCTCTGATATTCAGAGTTTCGGTCCCAGCAATCATTTGCAGTGCTTTACGGAGGTCATTTTCAACGTACATGTTGCCTGTAGTAGCCACACCAAAAACTCGGTATAGGATGTTTTCAGGAGAACGTCCGTACACGTCACCTTCAAACAATTCAAATTTTGGCCCTTCCTCGTATCGGGCAGTGACCAAAACCGAGTTATCATGACCCAAATCAGAAACCATAAAATGAGAGTGCGTAGCGATCAAAACATGCGTAGCGTCGATGTTTCTAAGGCTATCCAGCAGTGTCGGTATGTACTTGATCTGCCACTGTGGATGCAAGCTTATCTCAGGTTCATCGATCACAACCAGAGAATGATCATTTAGCTCTGCGAGCAGGCGAGAGTTCGTACCAATCAGCTGCTGCTCGCCTGAACTCAGGTCAGAAAACTCGCTTCCTACATTAGATTTTCCGAAGATAAGAGAAGATTTTTTAAATGCTCGCCACCGCCTAGCGGCATCAAATCCTTTTTTCCATATCTCTGCGGCTTCTGTACTCTCCAAAACTTCTGAAAGCTCATAATACATCGTAGTACCATCTACCCCCTGCTGGACTGGCCAAACACTAAGCAATCTTAAAAAATACCAAATATCGTCGAATTCTCTATCTAGTCTCGGTCTAAGACTTGACTCTCTTGCAGGTGACATCGCTCTTGCCGACTGTATACGAATTAGCTCCTCGTAAACTTCACGCCAGTCCCCCGAAAGCAATTTAAGTGATTGCAACTCCAACAAAATACGAATATCTTCTTTGAATCCCGCGAGCCGGAGCCAGTTCTTCAGCCTATCTTTGAAACCCGGAGTAGAAAAACCTGTGATGAGGCTTTGAATTACTTTTTTCTCTAGTGCACCAGTCGTTGTCAAATTTGAAGACTGCCGTAGTCCTAAGTACTTATAGAATGAATTTTCGCTTTCCGTAGTGAACCTAAATTTGTCATTTGGAAGGTGAGAAACCGTCGCTACCTGGCTTGGAAATGGTATATCTTTGAGCGTTGTACTTTTACCGTTTATAGAGCAACGAGTTTCATCAAGAATGTTGCGCTCAATCACGCACATTTTGCCGTCGAATCGATATTTTAGAATTGCCTGATCTGCTAGCCCCCTACTTCTAAACGCAGCTTTATCGCCATCCGTTCGCAGGGTATGCAAATAGCAAACCTCATCTACTATGCGACTTATGTATCTGCTTTTTCCCGAACCATTGGGACCAATCAGAACAGTTACGTTCGTGCTACCACCTTTGATGTTTTCATCAAAAAGCGGGATGTTAACTTTTTCTTCTTCATAACTTACTAAGCAGAAACCCACCTTCTTGTTTTTTCTCTTAACAGATTCGCTCATTTTATTCGCCATACCATCATACGGTTAACTTCACTATTATAACTATATCAAACAACGTAGATACTTATGCTCTACACTTGCGCCGAAACAACCACCCAACCTAACTCGCCACACGCCTGCACCACAAAACTTAAACCCCCCGGGGTGATTCCGGCACGCCCGGGTGATCATCCCAGTCTGTTATAAGCAAAAATTTTAGGTGACAGATACTTCATTAGTCGGGCTAAAAGCGTAGATCTTGGCAATCAGCTCAACCGCTTCAGAAGTAGCGGCGCCATTACGAATCAACTCTGCGAAATCATAAATTGCTGCCGCTCCTGAACCAGCGGCCAGTGCGCAGGCCATCAACTGCTTAACCTTAGCGTCGATGCTTGCCTCGATTTCTTCTCGAACTGAAGGCCCTTCGGAAAACAGCCTAGCTACGGCTACGCCTGAAGAATCATGGTCAATTCCAAATCGTTCTTTGAAGATCTTGCCCAGCGTGCCAGCCGACAGGAATTCGATGCGACCCCATCTTTTTGCTTCTTTGTTACCCTTACGGGTTTTTTCATAATGATGTAGCAGCCTTTGCGAAATTGTCGTTCCGGCGTCGTCGCGCTTGTAGTTGCGATCTTCAGCTTGCCCGGAGACTTCTTTCACAGCTTTCCACAGCAGGCACCACACCTGCGAAATACTGTAGAACTGGACGGCAGTGCGAATGGCGTTCTTGATTTCCTCAACCTGATTTCGAGGAACGTCCAATTTCTCCTTGTGGGATTGTTCATACAGATAGGACATGCACTCGGCTACGGCATAGTCGAACCACAGGTTTAACAGCCTCGGCTTATCGTCAAACGAACGAGCCGCGATCTTTTGAAATGCCTCCACGCCTGCACCCAGCTTCTCGTCCGGGACTAGGGCAAGCTTGATGCGATCCTTGTAGTAGCTTAGGCCATTGTCATTTGCTGAATAGGCGGATGCTCCGGTCGCGCGTGGGGCGTCCGTTAACACCTGCGCGCTCCATAGTCGATCGACGAAATCTTCTGCTCCCATAGGTGCCAGGGAGCGACTCTCGCGGTAGCTGAAGCTTCTCCCTACGAGACCAGATGCGACAGCTCTATCGAGGGCGAGAGCAATCAGGGAAAGGTCATCAGGGATTTCGTCGTAGCGAGTGGTAAGCGCGTCCACTCTTTCGATGTGCTTCGCTAAATAGCTCTGCAACTTGGCATTCGCTTCTGCCTCAGCAACCCGACGCTCATCGTCCTGTACCGCCTTGCATGAGGGGCAAGGACTACTGCTCGAATGCTGGGGGTCTTTGTTGACCTGGGACCGAGTTGTGATCGCTACGGCGCCACCGCAGATCGAACACGACTGGTTCTGGTCAATCACCAGGCACTGAGTCTTAACGAAGCTCGCAATACCGGCGGCGTTTTTGACCTCACGAAATGGCAACAGCGCACCGACCTTTTCCAGGAAGTCACCCTCCTCGTTCATCGCCCAATAGCGCTGGACCAGCGAGATGACTTCCGGGTCGGTAGCGTGGATCTCTAATTTGATTGCCATCGTGCGATCGGTCCGAGGAGGTGGTTTCGAATTGTCGGGGGTCGATCGCCATCCTACTCAAATTCTGGCTAATGGCCATAGATTCGCCTGAGCTTCTGAGATCCACCTGGAGCCCGAGAAAGTAGATAGGCACACCTAAGATTGTTAATTCGCACGAAATTCAACTGAGAGCTTCTGAGGTGCCTTCTTGCCACAGCGGAGGGTAGCGTTACATTTGGCTTAAAAAGCGACAGGGGGTTTTGGGGAGAGAATCAGGGAAAACGTTACATTCCGCGTAAATCGAAGGGAGAAATGAGTAAGCGTTACATTTTTTTGGTTTTGCGGGGATTTTGACGGGCGATAGATATTGTTAGGCAGTAATAAAATCTTGTAAATACTGGTATTTTTTGCTGAAAATCGAGTTTTCCTTATAGAGATCTATAGTGTTACATATATAGATCTTAAGGGTTAACTCAATGGTAAAACGATCACACAGGACCACCGCACCGCGGGCCAGTGCCGGGCGAATCACCTCGGCCAGATGCTGGGCTCGTGCAGCGAACACCAACAGCAACTCGGTGTCGGGGTTCATGACTTCGTCAACCGGCGCCAGCAACACTTCGCGGATCCGCTCGGCCAACGGCGTGCCGCCTGGTTCGCGAGTCAGCACGACCTCGATACCCGCGGCGCGCAGGCGCTCGGCCAGGTATTCGCGATTGGTGCTCTTGCCGGCCCCTTCCGGGCCTTCCAGGGTAATAAACAAGCCAGTCACAGGCAGTCCTTAGTCAGAGTCATTGCGGGCTTTGCGGCGCGGTTGCATCCGGTTCGGGCGCGGGTGCGGCTGCGGGTTCTTGAGCGGGTTCTTGCGCCGGCTCCGGTGAAGGCGACGGGTCAGGCGCTTGCGGCTCTGGTGGCGCCGCCTGAGCAGGCTCTTGCGGCGGCACTTGCGGCAAAGCCTCGGGGGCTGTGTCAGGCGATGCAGCCGGAATCGGTGCCTGCTCATCCGTCACCTCTGGCGCCGTGGTCGGCGCGGGGCTGGAGCGGTAGTCGGCACGGCGCTTGATCTGGAACTCACGCACAGCATTATTGTGCGCGTCCAGATCATCGGAGAACACGTGGCTGCCATCACCACGAGCCACGAAATAGAGG
The DNA here is from genome assembly GCF_030053095.1 of Pseudomonas sp. PMCC200344. Taxonomy (NCBI): domain Bacteria; kingdom Pseudomonadati; phylum Pseudomonadota; class Gammaproteobacteria; order Pseudomonadales; family Pseudomonadaceae; genus Pseudomonas; species Pseudomonas sp. PMCC200344. The sequence goes on from NZ_CP125618.1 coordinate 4,768,436, forward strand.
CTATTGCCAGCCACCGGGTTCAGCGCTGCATGAATCGCTTCGCGGCCGACCATGGCGATCGGGGTCGGCGGCAGTCCCGAAATCATGTAGGTGTTGTACGGCGTCGCTTCCTTGAGATGGGCGCGAGTCAATTTGCCGTTGTAACGATCACCGAGGCCGTAGATCACGGTCGGATCCGTCTGCAACAACATGCCCATTTCCATGCGCCGTACAAACACGCCAGCGATTTGCCCGCGCTCCTGCGGCACGCCGGTTTCCTTCTCCACCAGCGAGGCCATGATCAGCGCCTGATAGGGTTCGGTGTACGGCACGTCAGCGGCGCGCTGGCTCCATTCCTTGGCCAGGACTTCGTCGAGGCGGTCGTAGGCTTTTTTCAGCAGCTCGACATCGGTCATGCCGCGCACGAAGCGATAGGTGTCAGGGAAGAACCGCCCTTCCGGAAAAATCCCGGTGTGGCCGAGTTTGTCCATAACCTCGCTATCACTCAAACCGTCGAGGGTCTTTTCGAGTTTTTCATCCTTGGCCAGAGCAGCGCGGACCTGATGGAAATTCCAGCCCTCGACCAGCGTCAGGCTGTACTGAACCATTTCCCCGCGTTTCCACAGGTCAATCAGTCCTTCGACGGTCATGCCCGGCTGCATGCGGTACTCGCCCTTGTGCAACGGTTGTTTGGCGAGATTGAAGCGCCAATACACCCGCAGCCAGAAAGCGTCCTTGATAACGCCATCGGCTTCGAGTCGATAGAAGGTGCGGGTCGGTGTCGTGCCTTTGGGCACTTCCAGCAGCTCTTCCTGAGTGATGTTCAGCGGCTGTTCCAGCGCCGAATGGATTTTCCAGGCGGAAGCGCCCAGACACAGCCCTGCCAGAACCAATCCGGTTTCCAGCAGCAGCAAGAATTTACGTCTCACGTATCAAACATCCAGTAGCGCGCGGGCAATGGTTTGGAGTTTACGGGTGAGCGGACCAACCGGCCAGCTCAGTGCGGCATAGGCGCGCACCGGCCAAACGCCATACACGCTGTTGCAGACAAAGACTTCATCAGCCCATTGCAGCTGATCCAGGGTGATGTCGGTGATTTGCGTGGGGATCCCCAATGACTCGGCTTGAAACAATAATTCGGCACGCATCACGCCGGCCACGCCACAGCGCTTCAAATCAGCCGTGATCAGCACACCATCGCGAATCAGGAACAGATTGCTGAACACGCCTTCGATCACGCGACCCGCCTGATCGAGCATCAAGCCTTCGGCGTGCTCCGTATCTTGCCATTCGGCGCGGGCGATCACTTGTTCCAGACGGTTAAGGTGTTTGAGGCCGGCAAGCAGTGGCTGCCTGGACAGTCGTGTCGCACAAGGGAACAGGCGAACGCCCTGCTCGCCATGAACGGCAGGATAAGCAGCGGGTGGATTGCCTTGCAGAATACGTCGGGCCTGAGCCGAGGGATCGGGGGCATAACCGCGCAGACTGTCGCCGCGGGTGATGATGAGCTTGAGCACGCCCTCACCCAATGTGCTGGCATAGGCCAGCAGCTCACTGCGGATCAACTTATGATCGGCAGTGATCGCCAGGCGTGAACAACCATCGGCCAGACGCGCCAGATGTCGGTCCAGCAGCAACGGTTGCCCGCCACGCACGGCAATGGTCTCGAACAAACCATCACCGTAAGCCAGGCCGCGATCCTTCAGCGACAAAGCGTCAGCCGGCTGACCGTCGACCCAGCTGTCCATCAGTCAGCGAACCGGCGGAACACCAGCGAGCCGTTGGTACCGCCAAACCCGAAGGAGTTGGACAACACCACATCGATTTCCATGTTGCGCGCGGTATGCGGTACGAAATCGAGGTCGCAACCTTCGTCCGGCTCATCAAGGTTGATGGTCGGCGGCGCTACCTGGCTGTTGATCGCCAGCACACTGAAGATCGCCTCGACCGCGCCCGCCGCACCCAACAGGTGACCGGTCATGGACTTGGTCGAACTGACCGCCAGCTTGTAAGCGTGATCGCCGAATACCGACTTGATCGCACAGGCTTCGGCAAGGTCGCCCGCCGACGTCGAGGTGCCGTGGGCGTTGACGTACTGAACTTGATCGCCATTGATCTTGGCATCGCGCAGCGCATTGGTGATGCAACGTGCAGCACCTGCACCATCAGCCGGTGGCGAAGTCATGTGGTAGGCATCGCCACTGGTGCCGAAGCCGATCAGCTCGGCGTAGATCGTCGCGCCGCGGGCCTTGGCGTGCTCCAGTTCTTCCAGAACCAGAGCGCCGGCACCGTCGGACAGCACGAAGCCATCACGGCCCTTGTCCCATGGACGGCTGGCGCGGGTCGGTTCGTCGTTGCGGGTCGACAGTGCGCGGGAGGCACCGAAGCCGCCCATGCCCAGACCGCAAGCTGCCATTTCAGCGCCGCCGGCAATCATCACGTCGGCTTCGTCGTACATGATGTTGCGTGCCGCCATGCCGATGCAGTGCGTACCGGTGGTACACGCAGTGGCGATGGCGTAGTTAGGTCCCTGTGCGCCCAGATGGATGGACAGGAAACCGGAAATCATATTGATGATCGAGCCAGGCACGAAAAACGGAGAGATCCGTCGTGGGCCGGAATCATGCAGCGTGCGGCTGGTTTCTTCGATATTGGTCAATCCGCCAATACCCGACCCCATGGCCACGCCGATGCGCTCACGGTTGGCGTCGGTGACTTCCAGACCGGCGTTACGAACTGCCTGAAAACCTGCGGCCAGACCGTATTGAATGAACAGGTCGAGCTTGCGAGCTTCCTTGACCGACAGGTATTCCTCGACATTGAAGCCCTTTACCGAGCCGCCAAAACGGGTGGAATAGGCAGAAAGGTCGGTGTGTTCGATCAGACCAATGCCACTGCGGCCAGCCAGAATGCCCTGCCAACTGCTCGGCACATCCGTGCCCAGTGGCGACAACATACCCATACCGGTGACTACGACGCGTCTACGCGACACAGCACTCTCCTTTTTCAAATGACGACTTTGCATCAGGCCTAAAGAAAAAACCGCACGCCGTGATGGCAGTGCGGTTTTTCCATGACAGCAAGCAACGATTACAAGCTATTAAGCCTGGTGGTTAGTAACGTAATCGATTGCGGCTTGTACAGTAGTGATCTTCTCAGCTTCTTCGTCAGGGATTTCGGTCTCGAATTCCTCTTCCAGAGCCATCACCAGCTCAACGGTGTCAAGGGAGTCGGCACCCAGGTCTTCAACGAAGGAAGCAGTGTTGACCACTTCTTCTTCTTTAACGCCCAGTTGCTCAGCAACGATTTTCTTGACGCGCTCTTCGATGGTGCTCATACCTTGTTTTCACTCCTAATGGACAAATTCAGGCAGCTGGCCAGTGGGTAAGTGTATAGAAAGACTTTTCAGTTTTTCAACTGAAAGCTTCACTCCTCAAACCCGACGACCCTCTGCCTATAAATAGATTGCAGCTTTATAACGGATTTTAGACAGCTCGTATGACATTTTTTTGAAGCAATCCGTCACATTTAACTCATGTACATCCCGCCGTTCACCGGGATTGTAGCCCCAGTAACGTAAGCCGCACCGTCGGATGCAAGAAAAGCGACCACAGACGCGATCTCTTGAGCTTGCCCCAGACGGCCCAGCGGAATCTGCGTCTGCAAGGCTTCACGCTGTGCCTCCGGCAGTTCGCGGGTCATATCGGTGTCGATGAACCCAGGGGCCACCGAGTTTACCGTAATCGAACGCGAACCGACTTCACGCGCCAGTGAACGGCTGAAACCTTCCAGACCGGCCTTGGCGGCTGCGTAGTTTACTTGGCCTGCGTTGCCCATGGCACCCACAACCGAGCCAATACTGATAATTCGTCCCCAACGGGCTTTGGTCATACCGCGCAAAACGCCCTTGGACAGGCGGAACAGACTGTTCAGGTTGGTATCGACGACGTCATGCCATTCGTCATTTTTCATGCGCATCATCAGATTATCGCGGGTGATACCGGCATTGTTGACCAGGATCGCCGGCGCACCGAACTGCTCCTGAATGCTCGCCAGCACTGCCGCAACGGATTCGTCGCTGGTGACATTGAGCTCCAGGCCCGTGCCTTGAATACCGTTTTCCTTCAGGGTTGCGGCAATGCGCTCGGCACCCGAGGCAGACGTCGCGGTGCCAATAACGATGGCGCCCTGACGACCCAGTTCCAGGGCGATAGCCTGGCCGATACCGCGGCTCGCGCCAGTGACCAGTGCAACTTTACCTTGCAGACTCATGCAGGCTTCTCCTGATTCAGGCCAACGCTGCGCGAGCGGCAGCGAAGGCGTCGGGGGTATTGAGGTTGGATGTCGACACGCCTTCGGCGCAACGCTTGTTCAGGCCAGCCAGCACTTTACCCGGGCCGCATTCGACCAACTGGGTAGCACCTTTGGCGGCCAGCGCCTGAACCGATTCGACCCAGCGTACAGGCTTGTAAAGCTGCTCAAGCAGATCGCGCTTGAGGGTTTCCAGATCGGCCGGCACAGTGGCGCTGACGTTCTGCACCACCGGAATCTGCGGCGCCTGCCAGTCGATCGCTGCGATCGACTCGGCGAAACGCTCGGCCGCCGGACGCATCAGCGCGCAATGGGACGGCACGCTGACCGGCAACGGCATGGCGCGTTTGGCACCACGAGCCTTGCAGCCTTCGATGGCACGCTCGACCGCAGCCTTGGCACCGGCGATGACAACCTGGCCAGGGGAGTTGAAGTTGACCGCACTGACCACTTCGCCTTGCGCCGCTTCGGCACAGGCTGCCAGCACATCAGCATCGTCCAGACCGAGAATGGCGGCCATGCCACCTTGCCCGGCCGGAACGGCTTCCTGCATCAACTGACCACGGCGTTCAACCAGCTTCACCGCGTCACCCAGGCTAAGACTGCCCGCAGCAACCAGAGCGCTGTATTCGCCCAGGCTGTGACCGGCAACATAAGCCGGACGCGCGCCGCCTTCAGCCAGCCACAGACGCCACAAGGCAATCGAGGCGGTCAGAATGGCCGGCTGGGTTTTATCGGTTTGATTGAGTTGTTCTTCCGGCCCTTGCTGGGTCAGTGCCCACAGGTCGTAACCCAGAGCATCGGAAGCTTCTTTGAATGTTTCGAGGACAACCGGATGTTGTGCGCCCAACTCGGCCAGCATGCCGAGGGACTGCGAACCCTGTCCCGGAAAGACGAATGCGAGGGAAGCAGACATGTAACAAGCCCCTAATGATCTTGTCGTCGGAGAATTGACGTCCCGCTTGGGGGACGCAAGAAACTGACAGTTGGATGGCAAATTGAACTGAGCGGTCACATTTAAGCATTGTCCGACGAAAACGCCTAAAGCAACAAATCCTCCAGGCGACCGTGAATGCGTTCCGGCAGGTTTTCCTGGATCTCGATCAAGGCGCATTGAATCGCACTCTGGAAGCCCTGAACCCCCGCCGAACCATGGCTTTTCACCACAATCCCCTGCAACCCAAGGAAGCTTGCACCGTTATGCCGCGCAGGCGCCAGATCGGCTTGCAAGCGCTTCATCAGCGGCAATGCCAAAGCACCGACCACTTTCGACGCAAGGTTTTTCTTGAACAAGGCTTCGATGCGCCCGGCAATCATGGTCGCCAGGCCTTCGCTGGATTTGAGCAGGATATTGCCGACAAATCCGTCACAGACCACTACATCCGCCTCGCCACGGTACACACCGTCACCTTCGACAAAACCGATGTAGTTGATACCACGGGCACTTTGCAACAATGTTGCAGCGAGCTTGACCTGCTGATTGCCCTTGATGTCTTCAGTACCGATGTTCAGCAGCGCCACTCGCGGACGAACGATGCCCAGGGTTTCCGCTGCCACCGACCCCATCACCGCAAACTGCAACAGATGCTCGGCACTGCAATCGACATTGGCGCCCAGGTCGAGCAACTGGCAATAACCCTTCTGCGTCGGAATCGCCGCCACCATCGCCGGCCGATCAATGCCCGGCAAGGTCTTGAGCACAAACCGCGACAACGCCATTAGCGCACCGGTATTACCGGCACTGACGCAGGCCTGGACCTTGCCATCGCGCAGCAACTCCAGCGCCACGCGCATCGACGAGTCGGGCTTGCCGCGCAGGGCCTGTGCAGGTTTTTCGTCCATGGTGATGACTTCGGACGCCGGAGCAATCGACAGACGCGAGCGATCCACAGCCGATTGGCCAGAGAGCAATTCTTCAAGAAGGGAGGGTTGACCGACGAGGGTCAGGTGCAGCGAGGGCGTAGCAGACAGACAAGCAAGGCTGGCCTGAACAATGCTGCGGGGACCGAAGTCCCCGCCCATTGCGTCAATCGCGATGACTTGAGCAGACAAGTGATTACTCGTCAGCGCCCTTGTCGATCACTTTACGGCCACGGTATACGCCTTCTGGCGATACGTGGTGACGCAGGTGAATTTCACCAGTGGTTTTTTCTACAGACAGAGTGCTTGCCGTCAGGGCGTCGTGCGAACGACGCATGTCACGGGCAGAGCGGGATTTTTTGTTCTGCTGAACAGCCATAATTGATTAACTCCTAAACGTTTGGGTCACGCTTTAACTGCGCCAATACACTGAACGGGTTGGACCGCGTTACCTCGTCCTCGCTCGGTTCGGGCTCATCGAGACCCGCCGGCTGCTGGCATTCTTCCGGATGATGAGCAGGCACAATGGGCAAGGCGAGCAGAAGCTCCTCCTCGATCAGTGACTGCAGATCCAAAGGATCTTCGCCCAGTTCCAGCACGTCATAACCTTTCGGCAACGACTGGGTATTCGCACCCTCCTTCACCACAGCATAACTGCATTCGCTATGGATCGGCAGGGTGACCAGCTCAAGACAACGCTGGCAAACCATTTTGACTTCGGTGTCGATAAAGCTGTGGATTACCACAGACTTACGTTCATCTCGTTCAAAAACGAATTTAGCCTGCACCGTACCGACAGTGTCGGAAAGCGGGTCGCAGAGTCTCTCCAAATCGGCCAGCAGCAGTTCACCTTGAAGGGTGGTGCCACGATCAGCCAATTTGCGCGGGTCAACGTGAGGTGGAATCGGGTCATTCAACATAGGCGCAGCATTATAGGGATGCCCCCAGCCATGTCAAAGGAAATTCAGCCCTGTCCGTCACTTGCAAGCCTCCGCTAGAATTCGCGCCTGTCTTCTGGAGATGCGCATGCTGCCTTTATTACTCGCTTCAAGCTCGGTTTATCGCCGGGAACTGCTGGCCCGCTTGCAGCTGCCGTTTACCTGCAGCTCGCCAGATATCGACGAAAGCCATCGTCCGGGCGAATCCGCAATCGAGCTGGTCAAGCGCCTCGCCGAGGAAAAAGCACGCACGCTAGCCAGCAGCCACCGCGCTCACCTGATCATCGGCTCCGATCAGGTCGCCGTACTTGGCGATCGGATCATCGGCAAACCCCACACCGTCGAAAAGGCCCGCGAACAATTGCTGGCTTCGAGCGGTGCCAGCGTGACCTTCCTCACCGGCCTGGCGCTGCTCAACAGCCAGACTGGCGACTGCCAGGTCGATTGCGTGCCCTTCACCGTACACATGCGCACCCTCGATCCGGCGCGCATCGAACGCTACCTGCGCGCCGAACAGCCCTACGACTGCGCTGGCAGCTTCAAAGCCGAAGGCTTGGGGGTGAGCCTGTTTCAAAGCACCGAAGGCCCTGACGCCACCAGCCTGATCGGCCTGCCATTGATTCGCCTGGTGGACATGTTGCTGGTTGAAGGGATTGAAATCCCCTGAACACCACAGTCCTGTAGTAGCTGGCGAAGCCTGCGTTCGAGTGCGCAGCGCTCGCCAAACCATACGCCGCAACCTTTCAGATAAACCGCGCAATCCGGATTTGCGAGCGCTGCGCACTCGAACGCAGGCTTCGCCAGCTGCAGAGACCGCGCAGACATTAAAAAACCGGCCACTTGGGCTAATGCCAGTCAGTTAAGCTGACTGGCATTTTTATTTTTGATCGGATACTACGGGGATTTAAGCCTGATGGCCCGGGGGTAAACGCGCTCCTCCCGTCGATGAGGCAGGACATAATGCATGGCTGAAGCATGAAGCTCGGCCAGGTATTTGGGGATGTTCCCGGAACGGTCGGCCGAGACGCTGTTGATAAACCCGAGGATCGCCCAGGTACATGCGGTAAAACTCATTTCACATGGGTTAATATCCGGACAATGACGGCTCATTTCCACCATCTGATAGCGCAACAAGTTGTAGCCCAGCAACACGCCCCACAACTCTTGCTCGATCATCTCGGGCGTCTTGCTGCGCAGCGTATAACTGCTGTTGAGCAGCGCCTGTTTCATCTCCCGAAACCCTGGTTCGATCTCCCATCGCTGGCTGTACAGCTCGACGATCTCGTCGGATGGAAAGCGCAGCGGGTCGGCCATCGACGTCAGGATCTGACACACCTTGCCTTTGACGGTTTGGCTCAGGAGTCGCGCGGTCAGACGCTCCGGCAGCCCCGGCCATTGCTTGCGAGCCTGTGGCGAAGTGCTTAACGAAACCATCGCATCCTGGCGACCCAAGCGCTGAACCACTTCGTACTGCGCACCTTTGCGCAGTGGCATCAGCCAATGGCGCTCGGTGCCGGCTTGCTGCCATTGGTGCAGCAAACCCAGGGAATAAAAGCCGCGATCGAACAAGGTCAACGAGTGATCGGGCGTGGTTTCGATCAGTTGTTCCGCCAGCTTCATTTCGCTGCTGCGGTAGCCGTCAAACGCACTGCCGATCAGCAAGTGGCTGGTCACTCCATTTGGCAGACCATGCGCACCTGAGGAAAACCAGTGTCGCCATGCTGGTTGCTGGCGGAGTCATAACGCGCACGGTTTTCGGGGGTATCGGGTGTTCGCCAGACGACGCCGTCGACACCCAGTAAGCGCAAACCGGCCCAAGTCGGATGACCGGCCGCCTCATGCCAACTTTTCTGAGTCAGATCGAAGACCTGTCGTACAGCTTAGCTGCCTAATCGCTGACGGGCCTGGACTACGGCGCTGGGCGCCACCAGCGGACGTTGGCCCGGCAGCATGATGTTCATGCGGCTGACCACATCCCAGGCCGACATGCGTCGAAAGAACGCCATGGAGATCACGCACCAAAGCATCATTTCCAGCGGCAAACGCCGCTTGCGCAGGGTCGCTACGCCTGCCTGCTCCAGTGCCTGTTCGACCAAAGAAGGATCGAGCAAGGAATCCAATCCCTCGATTGAATTCGGAGTGGAGGCGATGTTGTGGGCCAGTTCCAGGACCCGAGCGAGACGCATAAAAAAATCCGATGCCAGTACAGGCATCGGATTTTGATTTCTTGCGGCCAAAGGTCAAGCGAGAGGGCTTAACTGATCGGCATTAGCCACTTGGGCCGGTTTTTTTATGCCGAAGGAGATCAGCGCAACGAAGGCCCCTGGAAGCCCATCCACATCGCCAGATGCTCAGCCACGCTGGCACCGAGTTTTTTCGAGAAGCGATCGAACGGCGATTCCTGAACAGTGAAGTCCACCAGCTCTTTCTCGCCGATCACGTCCCGCGCCACCGAACTGGCATTCCCCAGACCATCGATCAGGCCCAGCGGCAGCGCCTGCTCGCCAGACCAGACCAACCCGGAGAACAACTCCGGATGCTCCTTGTCCTTGAGGCGGTCGCCACGACCTTTCTTGACGCTGCTGATGAATTGCTGATGAGTGGTATCGAGCACGCCCTGCCAGAACTGAGTCTCCTCAGGTTTTTGCGGCTGGAACGGATCGAGGAACGATTTGTGCTCGCCGGAGGTGTAAGTGCGACGCTCGACACCCAACTTCTCCATCGTCCCGACAAAGCCATAACCGGCCGCCGTCACACCAATGGAACCCACCAGGCTCGCCTTGTCGGCGTAGATCTGATCCGCCGCACTGGCGATGTAATAAGCACCGGAAGCGCCCAAATCAGAGATCACCGCGTAAAGCTTGGTGTCCGGATGCAGGCCGCGCAAACGGCGGATCTCGTCATAGACGTAACCCGACTGCACCGGACTGCCGCCCGGACTGTTGATTCGCAGGATGACACCTTTGACCTTCTTGTCCTCGAACGCTGCACGCAGGCTGCCGACGATATTGTCAGCGCTGGCTGGCTCCTTGTCGGCGATCATGCCGGTCACGTCGATCAGCGCGGTGTAGTTACCACTAAGGGTGGCAGCTTTTTCCATGTCCATCAGCGGCGTGAACAGGATCAACGCGCCAAACAGGTACACAAAGGTCAGCAGCTTGAAGAAAATCCCCCAGCGACGGGACCGGCGCTGCTCCTGCACGCTGGCCAGCAGGGTCTTTTCCAGCAGCTTCCAGCTTTTCTCGTCACCGCTCTCTGCGCTTGCCTTGGCGGGCGCTTTCCATTCGTCGGTCATGACATCTACCCCAGCAAAAACCTATTAAGCCCGCTGACTCAGCCAGGCATGCAATTCTGAAAAACAATCAATGGCCAGTGCCGGCTCGAACAACTTCAACGCTTCGATCGATTGCGCGCCATAGCTGACGGCCACCGAATCCATGCCGGCGTTGCGCGCCATCTGCAAATCAAAGGACGAATCGCCCACCATCAGCGCCTGCTCCGGGCGAACCTCGCAGTGAGCGAGGATCTGCTCGAGCATCAGCGGATGGGGCTTGCTGGCGGTTTCGTCGGCCGCGCGGGTGATATCGAAATAATCTTCCCAGCCGTGAGACTTCAGCACCCGATCCAGCCCGCGACGAGCCTTGCCGGTCGCAACCGCCAAGTGATAACCCTCGGCACGAAACGCTTCCATCGACTCGACCACACCTTCGAACAACGGAGAAGGCACAGCTTCCGAGGCGATGTAGTGATCAGCATAGTGCTGACGGAAGGCTACCAATTCTTCGTCGCCGATTTCCGGATACAACGTGCGAATCGCTTCCGGCAAGCCCAGACCGATGATGCCCTTGACGGCAAAATCATCGCGCAACTGGAATCCGGATCGCTCGGCCGCGACATGCATCGACTCGACAATCCGACCAATGGAATCAGCCAGCGTGCCGTCCCAATCGAAAATCAGCAGCTTGTAATCAGATGGGTGCACTCAGGCGCTCCACGGTTTTGGCCCACATCTCGTCGACCGGTGCCTGCAACTTCAGCTCACCACCATCCGGCAGCGGTACGGTCAGCATGTAGGCGTGCAGGAACAGGCGCTTTCCGCCCAGGTCACGAATCTCTTTGCTGAAGCCTTCATCGCCGTACTTGGTGTCACCGGCAATGCAATGTCCGGCGTGCAGGGTGTGGACGCGGATCTGGTGAGTCCGGCCGGTGATCGGTTTGGCTTCGATCAGGGTGGCAAAGTCGCCAAAACGACGCAGGACCTTGAACACGGTCACGGACTCCTTCCCCTCATCCTCGTCGACCTCGACCATACGCTCGCCGGAGCGCAGATTGCTCTTGCCGAGCGACGCTCGGACTTGCTTGATCGAGGCCGCCCAGTTGCCGCGAACCAGCGCCATGTAGCGCTTATCGACGCCATCGCCGCGCAATGCCGTGTGCAAGTGACGCAGCATGCTGCGCTTCTTGGCGATCATCAGCAGGCCGGAGGTGTCACGGTCGAGACGGTGAACCAGTTCGAGCTCCTTGCAATCGGGACGCAACTGACGAAAGGCTTCGATCACCCCGTAAGTCAGGCCGCTGCCACCGTGAACCGCGATGCCGCAAGGCTTGTTGATCACGATCAACGCCTTGTCCTCGAAGACAATCGAGGCTTCGAGGCGCTGGAGCAGGCCTTGGGCCAGCGGCACCGGCTCGTCGCGCTCAGGCACGCGAACCGGCGGCACGCGCACGATATCGCCCGCCTGCAGCTTGTATTCGGGCTTGATCCGACCTTTGTTCACTCGCACTTCGCCTTTGCGCAAAATGCGGTAAATCAAAGTCTTGGGCACGCCTTTGAGCCGAGCGAGAAGGAAGTTATCAATACGTTGGCCGGCATATTCCGGCGAGACCTCCAGCAGTTGTACGGCTGGGGTCGAAGGGGCAGTAGTCGTCATGGCGCGGATGATAACAATTTTTTATGGAATTGAAGCACTTAATCATTGCTGCTATAGTCGCGAACGCCGCCAAAAGTGGCCTGGACAGCGGACTAACGGTCAAAAACCGGCCCTGACCAACGCAATTCACGAGGACGAGAGGCCGTCCTACGGGGCTTTCGCTACGAAACGGTAGAGTTTGCAGTTGTAACGAGCGCAGGTGACATGAGGCCTGAAGCATGCCGCAAAGCAGAGTTTTCACTCGCCTTGCGAGCAAATATTCACGGCCAGTTCACAAAGTGCAGTCAGCTACGAACAACCCCGAGCGAACGCTTCGGAAACAACGCCTAAATTAGCCATGATGCGTGACCTCCCCTTTCGGAGCTCACGGTAAATGCCAACCCGCTGCGGATTCTGCGCGCGGCAGCACCCGAATTATCAGGGATACGTGTAGGGTGGAGATGCACAACCGCTGGACTGTGTAGCAATAGGCTTTATCAAGACGCTTCATCTCGTCCACAGCCGCTGGTTGATTCCTCCTCCTGACTGAGTGCTTAAGTAGCCACAGCAAGCAGGACGCGTACGTCGCGACGCCGGCCCAATTGGTCGGGGTTCGCTAGACACTGGAGTGTCCAACCACTCCTGACGCACCTGACACCGACCATGAGAAGTCGTGTGTGCCGAACGCCGTTTCCGGCAGCCCGGAAACCGACGGTACTACATGAAAAGAATGCTGATTAACGCAACTCAACCCGAAGAGTTGCGTGTTGCACTGGTAGATGGCCAACGCCTCTACGACCTGGACATCGAATCCGGTGCACGCGAGCAGAAAAAGGCCAACATCTATAAAGGCCGGATTACTCGCATCGAACCAAGCCTTGAGGCTGCCTTTGTCGATTTCGGCTCTGAGCGCCACGGCTTCCTGCCCCTCAAAGAAATCTCCCGCGAATACTTCAAGAAAGCCCCCGAAGGCCGCGTCAACATCAAGGACGTCCTGAGCGAAGGCCAGGAAGTCATCGTTCAGGTCGAAAAAGAAGAACGTGGCAACAAGGGCGCAGCCCTGACCACCTTCATCAGCCTGGCCGGTCGTTACCTGGTTCTGATGCCGAACAACCCGCGTGCCGGCGGTATTTCCCGTCGCATCGAAGGTGAAGAGCGCAACGAACTGCGTGAAGCCCTGAACGGCTTGGTTGCCCCAGCCGACATGGGTCTGATTGTTCGCACTGCCGGCCTGGGCCGCAGCAGCGAAGAAATGCAGTGGGACCTCGACTACCTGCTGCAACTCTGGACCGCCATCAAAGAAGCCTCGCTGGATCGCTCCGCGCCGTTCCTGATCTACCAGGAAAGCAACGTGATCATCCGCGCCATCCGTGATTACCTGCGCCAGGACATCGGCGAAGTGCTGATCGATAGCGTTGAAGCCCAGGACGAAGCCCTGACCTTCATCCGCCAGGTGATGCCGCAGTACGCCAGCAAGATCAAGCTGTACGAAGACAGCGTTCCGCTGTTCAACCGTTTCCAGATCGAAAGCCAGATCGAGACCGCTTTCCAGCGCGTCGTTGAACTGCCTTCCGGCGGCTCCATCGTGATCGATCCGACCGAAGCCCTGGTGTCCATCGACATCAACTCGGCGCGCGCCACCAAAGGCAGCGACATCGAAGAAACCGCTCTGCAGACCAACCTTGAAGCCGCCGAAGAAATCGCCCGTCAGTTGCGCCTGCGCGACATCGGCGGCCTGATCGTCATCGACTTCATCGACATGACCCCTGCCAAGAACCAGCGCGCCGTGGAAGAGAAAGTCCGCGAATGCCTGGAAGCCGACCGCGCTCGCGTGCAAGTCGGTCGCATCTCGCGCTTCGGCCTGCTGGAAATGTCCCGTCAGCGCCTGCGTCCATCACTGGGCGAAAGCAGCGGCATCGTTTGCCCGCGTTGCAACGGCACCGGCATCATCCGTGACGTTGAATCACTGTCGCTGGCGATCCTGCGCCTGATCGAAGAAGAAGCCCTGAAAGACCGCACTGCCGAAGTTCGCGCACAAGTGCCGATCCCGGTCGCTGCGTTCCTGCTCAACGAAAAACGCAACTCGATCACCAAGATCGAACTGCGCACCCGTGCCCGCATCGTCATTCTGCCGAACGATCACCTCGAAACGCCGCACTTCGAAGTTCAGCGTCTGCGTGATGACAGCCCGGAAGCCAGCATCAACCAGTCCAGCTACGAAATCGCTGCTGCCGCTGCCGAAGTCGAAGAAGTCCAGCCAGCCGCTGCGACCCGCACCCTGGTTCGCCAGGAAGCCGCGGTCAAGACTGCTCCGGCCCGCGCCAATGCGCCGGTTCCAACCGAAGTCGTCGCTGCCGCACCTGTTGCCGCACCGGCCGCCGCGCCAGAGCCAAGCCTGTTCAAAGGCCTGGTGAAGTCGCTGGTCAGCCTGTTCGCGACCAAGGAAGAGCCTGCAACTCCGGTTGTGGTTGAAAAACCGGCCGCCGAGCGTCCAGCCCGCAACGAAGAGCGTCGCAACGGTCGTCAGCAGAGCCGCAACCGTAACGGTCGCCGCGATGAAGAACGCAAGCCTCGTGAGGAACGTGCACCGCGTGAAGAGCGCGCACCACGTGAGCCACGCGAAGCCCGCGAAGAAACTCCGGCAGTCGCCCGCGAAGAACGCGCTCCACGTGAAGAGCGCGCACCACGCGCCCCTCGTGAAGAACGTGCACCGCGCGCTCCTCGCGAAGATCGCAAGCCACGTGGCGATCGTGAAGAGCGTCCGGTTCGTGAACTGCGCGAGCCTCTTGATGCTGCTCCGGCCGCTGCTGCTACTGCTACTGCTGAAGAGCGTCCAACTCGCCAGCCACGCGAAGAACGTGCTCCACGCCCACCGCGTGAAGATCGTCAGCCACGTGTAGAGCAAGCCGCTGCCGCAGTAGCTGAAGAAGAGCTGGTTACCAACGAAGAATTGCAGGAAGACGGTCAGGAAGGCGCCGAAGGCGATCGTCCACGCCGCCGCTCCCGTGGCCAGCGTCGTCGCAGCAACCGTCGTGAGCGTCAGCGCGATGCCAACGGTAATGTGATCGAAGGTTCGGAAGAATCCGAGTCCGCCGAAGGTAACGAAGCTGCCGAAACCAACGAAGCGCCAAGCGCTGCCGATCTGGCCGCCGGCCTGGCTGTTACCGCAGCCGTTGCCAGCACCGTGATCAGCGCTCCAGCCGAAGCACAGGCTAACGAGCAAGCCGAACGCGCGACTGCCGCTACCCTGGAAACTGCTCCAGTGGAAGCGCCAGTGGTTGAAGCAACGACTCCGGTCGAAGCCACCGCTGCTCCGGAAATCGAAGTGGCCTCGGTTCGTGAAGCACAGCCTGTATTTGAAGCTGCCGCTGAGCCAGTGGTTGCCGCAGAACCGGTTTTCGAAACAGCCAGCGAAACAGTGACTGAAGCTGTCCGTGAAGTTCGCGAAGAGCAAACCGCGTTCAACTGGGTTGCCGAGCCAACCGCCGCCGAAGCGCCAGAAGCCGAGGCCATGGTGTCCGAGCCAGTGGTTGCTGCTGCCGAGCCTGCTCCGGTGGTTGAAGCGCCGGTTGTTGCCGAAGTGGCCGCACCGGAAGTCGAAGCCGCCCCTGTCAGCGCCCTGACGCCAAGTGGCCGTGCGCCGAACGACCCACGTGAAGTGCGTCGCCGCAAGTGTGAAGCCGAGCGTCTGCAGAAGGAAGCCGAACTGGCTGCCACTGCTGCTCCGGCTGCTGTCGAACCAGCAACGGTTGCCGCTGAAGTCGTCGAGGCAGCACCTGCCCCGGCTGCTGAAGTCGCTGCTGCCGAACCCGCTGAATCGGTGATCGACGAAGCACCGCGCTCCGTTCAGGAAGCGGTAGAGCAACACGAGCAAGCCCTGGAAAAAGAACACGAGCCTAAACCTCTCGTCTGATTCCATCGGCCACTAAAAAGCCCCGCCTGGTGATCCAGGCGGGGCTTTTTTATGTCTGCGGTTCTGTCATTGCGGGTAGATCAATTTCTCTGGCACATCCACATCCCACAACACCCCGGGATCGTCCACCGCCACCTCGACCACCCTCGCCTGCGCAAACAGCGCCTTGGCACCTCGATCACCGGACAACGACATCAACGCTGGACCAAAGCTGCGCCCAAAACCCACCGGATGCCCCAACTCACCTTGATGCACCGGAACACTGATGGCGTCATCAGCAATCTCCGCCACCACACATTCAATACTCGACGAAAGGATAAACGGCATATCCCCCAGCACAATCAGCCAGCCACTGAGCTGCGGACACGCCGCCACCCCGGCCGCGATGCTGTCGCCCATGCCGGTCGATTCGATCAGCACAATCTCGCAGCCATAGGCCTTGGCCATGCGGATCACTTGTGGTCGATCCACAGTGGTCACCAGGACGCGATTCTCAAGGGAGGCCGGCAAATTCAGCAGCACTTGCTCGATCATCGAATGAACAGCACCCTCGCGCGCCGTACAATCCGCCACCAGCTTGTCCTTTTCGGCACCGGCCTCCTGTCGAAACCGACTGCCCTGCCCCGCTGCCAGCACAATGACGCCGATGGGCTCGCTCATACCACCTCCTGCAACAGCTTCTTCTGCTTCAGTTCGACGCCGTTCTTGATCGCCACGATTTCGGCCAGCAGCGACAAGGCGATTTCCGCCGGTGTGTGGCTGCCAATGTGCAAACCGATCGGGCCGTGCAGCCGAGAGATAGCCTCTTGTGACAAGCCTAGCTGAGCGAGGTTGTCCCGGCGTTTGAGGCTGTTGACCCGGGAGCCCAGCGCACCGACATAAAACGCCCTGGAATCCAGGGCCGTGAGCAGCGCCATGTCATCGAGTCGAGGATCGTGGGTCAGCGCGACGATGGCCGTACGCTCGTCAGTCTGGATGCTGAGCACCGCGTCATCGGGCATGCCCGAAACAAATCGCCCGTGCTGCTCTTCCCAGCCGTAAACGAACTCGGTACGTGGATCGCAGATCAGCACTTCGAAATCCAGCAGCCGCGCCATCTCGGCGACATAACGGGACAACTGCCCGGCGCCGATCAGCAAAAGCCGCCAACGCGGGCCGTAGATGGCGCGCAATGTCTTGCCATCGAACATCAGCACATCCGTCTTGTCAGCCGGTTGCAGCATGACTTCACCCGTCTCGACACTGAGTGAGCGAGCCACGATTTCATGCGCCTCGCAGCGCGCCAGCAACTCGGCGACCCAAGCCGGATCGCCGACCCGCTCCTCGGTCAGGCGCAAGGTGCCGCCGCACGGCAAACCGAAGCGTGCCGCCTCTTCACGGGTGACGCCGTAAGTGATCAATTGCACCGGCGGCCCATCGGCGGGAATACGACCGTCGTGCAGCCGGGCAATCAAATCGTCTTCGACACAACCACCGGACACCGAGCCAATCACCACGCCATCTTCACGCAAGGCCAGCATGGCGCCAGGTGCTCGCGGCGCAGTGCCCCAGGTCTGGACCACGCTGTACAACACCACCCGCTGACCGGCGCGGCGCCATTCGAGCACGCTGCGCAGGACATTCAGATCGACGCTGTCCATCAGGCCTGCGCCTTCTGCCAACCTTGCAGCTGATAGCGAACCGGCAAGTTGCGGATGCGTTTGCCGGTGGCGGCAAAGATTGCGTTGCACAGCGCTGGCGCAATCGGTGGCACGCCCGGTTCACCGACACCGCCCAATGGCACGTTGCCTGGCGGCGTGACCAGATGAACCGCGACTTCCTTCGGCGCCAGGGACATGCGCGCCACTTCATACATGTGGAAGTTGTCCTGCTGGACCTTGCCGTCCTTGAAGCTGATTTCCCCCAGCACCGCGTTGCCCAGGCCCATGACACAGGCGCCTTCGAACTGCGCACGAATCCGCTCGGGGTTGATCTGCGGTCCGCAATCCACCGCGATGTCGGCCTTGTGCACGATCAGCGTGCCGTCGTCTTTGACTTCAACCTCAATCACCGCTGCCACATAGGTCACGAAACTGTAATGCACCGCCAGACCCAGACCTCGGCCCTTGGGCAACTCGCGGCCCCAACCGGAAGCTTTGGCGGCGGTTTCCAGTACCGTGCGCAGACGTGCGGTGTCGATCGGATAACGCTCGGGCGATTCGCCGTAGTTCCACTCTTCACTCAAGGTGCGCGGATCGATCTGCCGGTCCGGGCCGAGCAATTTGATCTGGTACTTGAGCGGATCCTGGCCGGCCTTGTGCGCCAGTTCATCGACAAAGCTCTGAATCGCAAAACCGTGAGGAATGTTCGACACCGAGCGATACCAGCCGACGCGGGTATGGACCGTCGCTTCCGGGTTTTCCAGGCGCACGTTAGGAATCGCGTAAGCCATGTTGGTAAAGCCCATGCCCAGCTCGAAGGCCGCCTCATGGTTCATGCCCGGCGCAAACAACGCAGTGATGCTTGGCGCCACGGTGCGGTGCAACCAGCCGGACGGCAGGCCGTCCTTGTTCAGGCTGGCTTTCAGGTACTCGGCCGACACCGTGTGGAAATAGGAGCAGTGGATGTCGTCTTCACGGGTCCATTGCACCCGCAGTGCCTTGCCGGGGAATTCCTTGGCAAGGATTGCGGCTTCAATGATGAAGTCCGGTTTGGATTTACGACCGAAACCACCACCGAGCAAGGTGACGTTGAAGGTGACGTTATCGAACGGAATGCCGAGGCGCTCGCCAATTCGTTCGCGAGTGACTTGGGGTGCCTGGCTTGGAGCCCAGGCTTCGCACACACCGTCCTTGAAGCGGGCGATGGCGACCATCGGTTCCATTGGCGCCTGCGTCAGGTGCGGCAGGTAATAGGATGCTTCGAGTGTGCTGTCGGCGCTGCCCATCGCGTCATCGATGTTGCCGGTATTGCGCACCACTTTGCCGGATTTGAGGGATGCAGCCTCAATTTCCTTGCGGTAGGCGATCGAGTCGTAACTGGCGTTGGGGCCATCGTCCCACTCGATTTTCAGCGCTTCGCGGCCCTTGATCGCCGCCCAGGTATTGCTGGCGACCACGGCCACGCCGCCCAGCGGTTGAAACTCCAACGGCAGTGGACGATCTTCGATCTGAATGACCTTGATCACGCCCGGGACTTTCATCGCGGTGCTGGAGTCGACGGACTTAACCTTGCCGCCGTACACCGCAGGACGTGCAATGGTGGCGTAGAGCATGCCGTCGAAATGCACGTCTGCACCGTAAATAGCGCGGCCATTGACGATGTCGGCACCGTCGATAGCCTTGGTGCCTTCCTTTCCGATATAGCGGAATTCCGACGGCTGCTTGAGCCGCAGGCTGTCACGCGCCGGTACCGCCAGCGCACCGGCCGCGGCGGCCAAAGCGCCGTAACCCAGCTCACGACCGGTCGGTTGGTGAATGACTTTATGCAGTTGCGCTCGGCATTCGCTGACCGGCACCTTCCACTGTTCGGCTGCCGCTTGTTCAAGCATGGTCCGCGCGGCAGCACCGCAGCGACGCATCGGCTCGTACCAGTGGCGCATGCTGCGCGAGCCATCGGTGTCCTGGTTGCCGAAGCGCACTTCGTCGCCCGGCGCCTGTTGCACCTTCATCATCGCCCAATCGGCTTCCAGTTCATCGGCCACCACCATCGTCAGGCTGGTGCGCACACCCTGGCCCATTTCCGAACGGTTGCAGACCACGGTCACCGTGCCATCAGCGGCGATGCTGACGTATACCTTGGGATCGTCGATCCAGCCGTTGGGCATGCCATCGGCGCCGAATGTCTTCTCTTTCTCGGCAGCGAAAGCGTCTTGCCAGCCCCAGCTCGCAACCAGTACCAGCGCACTGGTGGCGCTAACGCCTTTGAGGAAACCGCGACGACTGAGGTTGCTCAGCGCGAAATCATTCGGTAGCTGGCTCATGCCTTGGCCTCCTTCAGGTGAGTGGATGCCTGGCGGATGGCGGTCTTGATGCGATTGTAAGTGCCGCAGCGGCAAATATTGCCGACCATCGCCTCTTCGATCTGTTCGTCGCTGGGGTTCGGGTTGGTCTTGAGCAGCGCCGTGGCGGACATGATCTGCCCGCCCTGACAGAAACCGCACTGGGCCACGGCGGTGTCGAGCCAGGCTTGCTGGACGACTTGCCCGATCGGGTCGTTGTGCAATTCGTCGATGGTGGTGACATTCTGCCCGTTCACGGAACTGATCGGCGTGATGCACGCCCGCGCAGGCTGACCGTCGATATGAATCGTACAGGCACCGCACAGCCCCATGCCGCAGCCGAATTTCGTGCCTGGATGGCCGCCCGCTACATCGCGAATAGCCCACAGCAGCGGCATCTCGTCCGACACATCCATTTTGTAGTATTGACCGTTAAGCTTCAGGGTATTCATGGGCACGCCCGCATAGTTATTGGTTATGGGGTCGAGCAATCTGCCGCCTGGTGTTGGCGGTTGGCGTCACGCAGATCGGCTCAGGCTAATGAGGCTCTCTTATGCGGACGATAGCGTCTGCATCGGGCCTTTGATGGAGCAAACGTTTGCATCGTTAGGTGGCTAAGTTAACCCAGCATTAACAAAAAAGCCCTGCACCGTTAAACGTGTGCAGGGCTTTGAAATCAGTCTTGAAAGCGTAGCTTCAATACCGATTGGGCTCCATTTCCAGGTCGACATGGAAACGTTCCGAAATGTCTTTCTGAATGCGTTGCGCCAGGTTCAGCAATTGCAGACCTGTCGCGTTGCCGTAGTTGACCAGCACCAACGCCTGCAATTTATGCACGCCGACATCGGCGTCACGGAAACCTTTCCAGCCGGCCCGCTCGATCAGCCACCCCGCTGCCAGTTTCATTTGCCCGTCGGGTTGCGCGTAGGCCACCAGATCCGGATATTCACCTTTGAGTTGCGCGACAAGCGCCGCTGGCACCAAAGGATTCTTGAAGAAGCTGCCGGCATTGCCAAGCACCGCCGGGTCCGGGAGCTTTTCATTGCGGATGCTGCAAATCGCCTGACTGACATCAGTGGCTGTCGGATGATCGATACCGTGCTCGGTCAGGCGCTGGCGCACCGGGCCGTACTCCAGATGCAGGTGCGCGGCGCGGTCCAGGATGAAACGAACCCGCAGGATCAACCAACGCCCCGGTTCCTGCTTGAACAGGCTGTCGCGGTAGGCGAAGTTGCATTCTTCCAGGGTGAAATCCCGCAAGTCGCCGGTCTGCCGATCCAGCGCGGTCAGGCCGGCGAACACGTCCTTGATCTCCACGCCATAAGCACCGATGTTCTGCATCGGTGCCGCGCCGACAGTGCCGGGGATCAGACTGAGGTTTTCCAGGCCCGACAAACCCTGCGCCAAGGTGTGCTGCACGAACGGATGCCAAGGCTCGCCGGCCTCGGCTTCGATCACGACCTTGCTGCCGTCATCGCTCAAGATGCGAATCCCGCGGGTGGCCATACGCAGCACCAGCGACTGGATATCGGCCGTCAGCAGCAAATTGCTGCCACCGCCAATCACCAGCAGCGGCACGTCATGCTCCACCGCATAGGCCAGGGCTTCACGCACGTCGGCATCGCTGTGGGCTTCGGCAAACAGCCTGGCCTTAACGTCGACACCAAAGCTGTTGAACGGTTTGAGCGAAACCTGGGCGTGCACCTGCAAACTCATAACCGTCCCTTCAATTCGATCACCAGCAAATCACTGGCGCGCTCGATCAGGTCCAGCACCTGCTCGAAGCCTTGGTCGCCGTCGTAGTACGGATCCGGCACTTCATCGATTTCTGACTGGTAGCGACGCAGGAACAGATCCAGTTCGGCCTTGCCCTTGGCCGGTTGCAAGGCCTTGAGGTTGCGCAGGTTGCTGTGGTCCATCGCCAGAATCAGGTCGTAGGTGGCGAAATCGGCGCGGGACACTTGCTGGGCGCGCTGGGCGGACAGGTCATAACCACGCAGTTTCGCCGCAGCCTGGCTGCGCTTGTCCGGGGACTTGCCGACGTGCCAGTCACCGGTTCCAGCGGAAGCGACTTCGATTTGATCGGCCAGCCCCGCTTCGCGCAGTTTGTGTCGCAACACGCCTTCAGCCGTGGGGGAACGGCAGATGTTGCCCAGGCAGACAAACAAAACCCGCATCAGGCCTCCAGCAGGCGACGAACGCGCTCAAGGTCTTCAACGGTATCGACGCCGGTGGGCGGTGCGATCAGCGCGTCGGCGACGTGAATCCGCACGCCGTGCCACAGGGCACGCAGCTGTTCCAGGGATTCGGTATTTTCCAGCCAGCATGGGCCCCAGCTGACGAAGTCATGCAGGAAACCGGCGCGGTAGGCATAGATGCCAATGTGCCGGCGATACGGCACGCCTTCCGGCAATTGCTCGCGGCTTTTGGCAAACGCGTCCCGGGCCCACGGCAACGTGGCACGACTGAAGGTCAGCGCCAGGCCATTAAGGTCGCTGACAACCTTGACCACGTTGGGGTTAAACAGGGTTTCCACGTCTTCGATCGGCTCAGCCAACGTGGCCATGCGCGCTTCGGTGTGGGCGGCCAGGTTGGCGGCAACCTGATCGATCACGCTCGGCGGGATCAACGGTTCGTCACCCTGGACGTTGACCACAATAGCGTCGGGCGCCAGGCCCAGCTTCGCGGCGACTTCGGCCAAACGGTCGGTGCCGGAATTGTGATCTTCGCGGGTCAGCACCACTTCAGCGCCAAACCCGTTGCAGGCCTCGACGATGCGCGCATCGTCAGTGGCAACCACCACGCGCTGAGCACTGCTTTTGCTCGCCTGTTCCCAGACGTGCTGGATCATCGGCTTGCCGGCGATCAGGAGCAGCGGTTTGCCCGGCAAACGAGTGGAGGCATAACGCGATGGAATGACAACGGTAAAGGCTGTGGTCATTTATCCAGACGCTCGTCGGTGGTCAGGGTGCGGGCTTCGGTTTCGAGCATCACCGGGATGCCGTCGCGAATCGGGTAAGCCAGGCCTGCGCCCTTGCTGATCAGCTCGGTTTTGTCGGCACTGAGCTTGAGCGGGCCTTTGCAGACCGGGCAAGCGAGGATATCGAGCAATTTGGTGTCCATGAGCATTCCCTGGATAAAAACGGATTTAAGGCAAAAGACGAGCCGGCAACAGGCGCATCAGCTGCGTATCGAACCAGGCCACGAAGGCCGGCGATGGCGCAGCATCGACCGCCAGGTACCACCAATCGGCGGCGGCGAAGGCACGGCACTTCACCGCGTCCTTTTCGGTCATCACCAACGGCAATGACGGTGTGAAATTCAAGGCCTGCACGCTGTATTCGGCGTGGTCGGCAAACGCATGCGGGACTGGTTGCCAGTGTAGCGTTTCGAGGGTTGTGAAGAAACGCTGCGGGTTGCCGATCCCGGCCACGGCGTGCAGCGCCTGGCCTGCGGGAAAGTGATCGAGGGGACGCCGCTCGCCGCTTCGCAGATTGACCAGTTCGGTGGGTTGAAGCTGGAAGGCAAAACCGCCTTCGCGATCGTCATCGGCGCCGTTGTACAGCACCGCGTCGACGCTTTGCAGGCGCTCGGCCGGCTCACGCAACGGCCCGGCGGGCAGACAGCGCTGGTTGCCCAAACCTCGGGCGGCGTCGATCAGTACCAGCTCCAGGTCGCGGGCCAGACGGTAATGCTGCATGCCGTCGTCGGACAGGATCAGGTCCAGCGGTTCACTCGCCAGCAGGGCTTTGACGGCGCTGCTGCGGTCCGGGTCGATCATCAACGGAACGCCGGTGCGCTGGACGATCAAGAGCGGTTCGTCGCCTGCGATATCGGCGCTTTGATCCGCCTCGACTCGCCAAGGCAGTTGCGGCGGTTTGGCGCCGTAACCTCGGCTGACCACGCCAACCCGCAAACCGCTGCGCTGGCAGTGCTGGATCATCCATAGAATCAGTGGCGTCTTGCCGGTGCCGCCGACGGTGATGTTGCCGACCACGATCAGCGGCACCGGCGGTTGATAGATCTCGCCCTCACCCGCCAGAAAACGCTTGCGCTTGTTCATGACCACGCGCCGATACAGCCACTCCAACGGCTGCAACAGCTTCAGGGCCGGATGACCTTGGTACCATGCGGCGAGCAAGCGATCGGACATGGCCATCAGGGCGCGGGCGGCGCCGCCTCGACAGTGGTCATGCGCAGGTGACTGAAACCGAGTTTACCGGCGGCGTCCATAGCGGTGATGACGGACTGATGCTGGGTCTTGCCATCAGCGCTGATGGACAGCGGCAGTTTGGTGTCGCCATTGGATTCTTTCTGCAGCGCGTCCATCAGCGTCACCAGGTCGTTCTTTGGCAATACCTGATTATTCACCGAGAACGCGCCTTCGGCACTGATTGCAACGTCCAAATGCTTGACCTGCTGATCTTCGGCAGGCGAACCGCTGACCGCTTCCGGCAGATCGACGCGCAACTGGGTTTCACGGGTAAACGTGGTCGTGACAACGAAAAACAGCAGCAGGATAAACACCACGTCGATCAGCGACGCGAGGTTGATGTCCACATTCTCCCGTTGCTTGCGGCGGAATTTCACGCTTTGCTCCCATTCAGGTCAACATCACGGTCGCCCTGCACCACCTCGACAAGCTTGATCGCTTCCTGCTCCATGCCCACCACCAGTTCATCGATCCGGCGTTGCAGGAACCGGTGGAAGAATACCGCCGGGATGCCGACCATCAGGCCTGCGGCCGTAGTAATCAGGGCCTTGGAGATACCACCGGCCAACACGGCAGCGTTAGTGGTCATGCCCGAACCCATGAATGCGCTGAAGATATCGATCATGCCCAACACCGTCCCCAACAGACCCAGCAACGGGGCCATGGCGGCGATGGTGCCCAGCGCATTGATGTAGCGTTCGAGCTCGTGAACCACTCGCGCGGCGGCTTCTTCTATGCACTCTTTCATGATCTCGCGACCATGCCTGGAGTTGGCCAGGCCGGCAGCCAGGATTTCGCCCAGCGGCGAGTTGGCGCGCAGTTCCTTGAGTTTGTCCTTATTGAGTTGTTTGTCCTTGATCCAGACCCAGACCTGCCCGAGCAAATGCTCCGGGGTCACACGGCTGGCTCGCAGGGTCCAGAGACGTTCGGCGACGATCGCCATGGCTGCGATGGAACTCAGAATGATCGGTATCATCATCCATCCGCCGGATTTGACCAATTCCCACACAGTGACAGTCCCCTCGAAAAAGTGCGCCACTCTAACATAGGGGGTCGGCGCACCGAAAACCGCGATGTCGCATCCGGTCGGGCTTTAATCACTCCGGTTATTGCACAGAGCGCCAGAAACGCCGTTCTTGACGCATCGTCCATGGCGGCTTGAAGCGTCCCAGTTGCAGACGGATGGCACCCTGTTCGGCGCTGTCATGGATCGACATGCCACGCTTTCGATAGCGCGCCATGATCGTGGGATGGGGATGACCGAATGAATTGCCCTGGCCGCGGGAGATCAGCACTGCTTTGGGTTGCAGCCCGGTAAGCAGCGCCATGGAAGATGAGCTGCGACTGCCGTGGTGCGGTGCCTGCAACCAATCGGTGGTGACGGCGAGTGGACTGTCGAGCAGTGCCCGCTCGGCTACGGTGTCTATATCACCGGTCAATAACAGACGCTCACCGTTGGCTTCTATCTGCAGGACGCAGGATTTTTGATTGCTGTCGCTGGCCGAAGACCACTGCCAGAGCTGG
This sequence comes from Pseudomonas sp. PMCC200344, assembly GCF_030053095.1. Taxonomy (NCBI): domain Bacteria; kingdom Pseudomonadati; phylum Pseudomonadota; class Gammaproteobacteria; order Pseudomonadales; family Pseudomonadaceae; genus Pseudomonas; species Pseudomonas sp. PMCC200344. The sequence goes on from NZ_CP125618.1 coordinate 4,794,063, forward strand.
AACCTCACATCATCCCAGACCCATTGCTTGCCGCTCTCGCAGCCTTCTGCCTGCAATTCGGCCGGCAGCGCCAGGGGATCGCCACTGACCACCCGTTTCACCGGCAGGCCATTGGCAACGGCCCGGGCGCCGCCCGCATGATCGGCGTCAGCATGGCTGATCAACATCAAATCGAGTCCATTCACGCCCAGTTTGCGTAAAGTCGGCAGCACCACCCGCTCGCCCAGGTCGAAATCGCCGAAACGTGGCCCGGTGTCATACAACAGTGTGTGATGACGGGTGCGCACCAGGATGGCCAAACCCTGGCCGACATCCAGCTGCCAAACTTCGGCGATGCCTTCAGGCAAGACCTGCCGGGGTGGAAAAACCAGCAACAACAGCATCGGCCAACCCAACGAGCGAAACGGCACACCCCGAGGCATCAATAGTAGAAAGGCACCGACTGTGCCGAGTGCCCATATCCACAACGGGATGGCCACCGGGACCCACGCGGGTAAATACCCGGCCATCAGCGTCAGGCCCTTGAACAAGAGGTCGATCAAACCTCCTGCCAACCACAGCAACCCTTCGCCCACGTAAGGAAGGGGTAAAAACAACGTACCCAGCAATGCCGGAGGCAGCACGACCAGGCTGATCCACGGCACCGCGAGCAAATTGGCCACCGGCCCGCTGAGACTGATCGGCAACCCGAGCACCAGCAGCAACGGGCACAGACCAATCGCGATCAGCCATTGGGCACGGGTCCACGTTTGCCACCAACGCCATGGGCCCAGCCGACCACCGAAGGTGAAGATCAACACCGCCACCGCCGCGAACGACAGCCAGAAACCCGGTTGCAGACTCGCCAGCGGATCCAGCAGCAAAACACCGTCGAGCGCCAGCAACAACGGCCACCAGGCGCCGAGGTGACGAAATCGCAGGCGCCACAACAGCACCAGACCGATCATCACGCAGGCCCGCCGCACCGGCACCTCGAAACCGGCCAGCAGCCCATAACCGAGAGCGGCCGCGAACGCGAGTCCACAGGCCCACGGCAGCCAAGGCAAGCGTTTCGGCCACAGGCCATAACGGGCCAGCCCGGCAATCAACAGATACACCAGCCCTGCCAACAACCCGATGTGTTGTCCGGAAATCACCAACAGATGGACGGTGCCGGTGTCTTGCAGCACCTGCCAGTCTTCGCGACTCAGTCCGGCGCCATCCCCCAGCACCAACGCCGTCAGCGCTCCCGTTCGTCCCTGGGCATCCACGGACTGCAAGCGCTGACGGATGCCGTCGCGCCAGGCCCATTGGGCTTCCTTGAGCCGCTCGCCAGCCTTGACCGCCCCGGTAGCGCCGATGCGTTGCGCCAACAGCCAGGCGTCGTAATCGAAGGCATGGGGATTGAGCAGCCCCGCAGGACGCTTCAACTTGACCGCCAGTCGCCAATGTTCGCCGCTGTTGACCGGCGGCCCGTCATACCAGGCCAGGCGCAGAAGTTTCGGCACCTTCCCATGTCGCGACCGGGCGTCCGCCAACTCGAAACGCACGACGGCCTCATTGATCTGCGGCAATCCCGTCACCCGACCTTCGACCCAACGGGTTTCGCTATCGAGGCTCATCGGCAGCCGATCATCCAGCGCCCACTGTGCATTCGCGCACGCCCAACTGAAGCCGAACAGGAAAAACGCCAACGGATAAGTCCTGAACGGCAGCGCCATCAATCCCATGACTGGCAACAACAGCCACAACCAGACCGGCGGTAGTATCGGTAAAAAACGCAAGATCAACAGACCCAACGCCAGCGCCATCATCCCTGTGCGCATACGCCCGTCCTTGAGAGTCCCCTCTTAGGCATAGCCGGCTAATCGCACAGGCATCGTTATTAATTGTCACAAAGTCTGAATGGGCGGTTCATAGAATCCAGACATACTTGCCGCCTTAACCGACCGAGAAGCCTTATGCCCCGGCGCTTATTCAAACGTTACATGCCAGACCCGATCATCATCAGGGAACACAAGTCGTTACGCTTTCTCGGCACCCTGCTGCATGACCCGAACCTCTGGCACCTCAACCGCCATTCCGTCGCACGGGCCATGGCTGTGGGTCTGTTCGCGGCGTTCCTGCCAATTCCATTGCAGATGCTGCTCGCCGCCATTCTCGCCATCATGGTGCGCGGCAACATGCCGATTGCGGTCAGCCTGGTCTGGCTGACCAACCCGATCACCATGCCGGCGGTGTTCTTCTGCACTTACCAGACGGGGGCCTGGCTGATGGACGTTCCCACCCGCCATTTGCCGGACGAGCTGACCTGGGAATGGATCAGCGGCGAACTCTCGACTCTTTGGCAGCCGTTTTTACTCGGCTCGGTGGTGACGGGACTGGTGCTCGGCGCGCTCGCCTATTGCCTGACCATGATGTACTGGCGCTGGTGGGTGGGGCGGCAGTGGCGGCGGCGCAAGAAAAAGCGAATGCAGTAAACGCAAAACGGCCTCCACAGTGGGAGGCCGTTGTTTTTTGTGGTGTCTGGACTGACGCCATCGCGAGCAGGCTCGCTCCCACAGGGGATCCAGTGTGGGAGCGAGCCTGCTCGCGAAGAAGGCGATGCGGTCGTCCTTTTAGGTACGCATCCCGCGTCCACTGACCAGCAGCCGTGCGCAACCGATGTACAACACCACGGTCGCCACCAGCATGAAGGTGATCGCCACGCTGATCCTAATGTCCGAAACGCCAAGAATGCCGTAACGGAAGGCGTTGACCATGTGCAGCACCGGGTTGGCCAGGGACACGGTCTGCCAGAACGGTGGCAGCAAGGAGATCGAGTAGAACACCCCGCCCAGGTAGGTCAGCGGTGTCAGCACAAACGTCGGGATGATCGAGATGTCATCGAAGTTGCGCGCAAACACGGCGTTGATGAAGCCCAGCAGCGAGAAAATCGTCGCCGTCAGCACCACCACCAGAATGGTCACGCCCAGGTGATGCACCTGCAAGTCGGTGAAGAACAGCGACAGCAGGGTCACGATGAGCCCGACCATCAAGCCGCGCAGCACGCCGCCCAGGGTGTAGCCGATCAGAATCGTATGCGGCGACACGGGCGACACCATCAATTCTTCGATGGAACGCTGGAACTTGCTGCCGAAGAAACTCGAGACCACGTTGCCGTAGGAGTTGGTGATCACCGACATCATGATCAGCCCCGGCACGATGTACTCCATGTAGGTGAAGCCACCCATGTCACCGATCTGCCGGCCGATCAGATTGCCGAAGATCACGAAGTACAGAACCATGGTGATGGCCGGCGGCAGCAGCGTCTGCGGCCAGATCCGGGTAAAGCGTTTGACCTCTCGGTAAACGATGGTGTTGAGGGCAACGAGGTTGGGTTGCAGCTCGGAACTCATACCGCCACCTTCGACAGATTTTTCTCCACCAGGGACACGAACAACTCCTCGAGGCGATTGGTTTTGTTACGCAGGCTCAACACTTCGATGTTCTGCTGCGCCAATTGGGTGAACAGCGCGGTGATGCCCATGGCCTTGTCGACCTGAACTTCAAGGGTGTGGCTGTCGAGCAGCTTGGTCGGGTAACCGAGCAACTGCGGCGCGGTTTGCAAAGTGTTTTTGAGGTCGAGCAGGAACGTTTCCACATGCAGTTGGCCGAGCAACTGTTTCATGCTGGTGTTCTCGACGATGGTGCCGTGGTCGATGATGCCGATGTTGCGGCACAACTGCTCAGCCTCTTCCAGGTAGTGGGTGGTGAGGATGATGGTGATGCCTTTCTTGTTTAGCTCGGTGAGGAACGTCCACATCGAGCGACGCAGTTCGATGTCCACACCCGCCGTCGGTTCGTCGAGGATCAGCAAGCGCGGTTCGTGAACCAGCGCACGGGCGATCATCAGTCGACGCTTCATGCCGCCAGACAGTGAACGCGACGGCGTATCGCGCTTGTCCCACAGGCCCAGTTGGGTCAGGTACTGCTCGGCGCGTTCCTTGGCGATTTTCGGCGGGATGCCGTAATAACCGGCCTGGGTCACGACGATATCGAAGGTTTTTTCGAACTGGTTGAAGTTGAATTCCTGAGGTACTACGCCGATGGAGCGCTTGAGCTGCGCAGGATTCTTGTCCAGGTCGTGACCGAAGATATTCACCGTCCCGCTGGTCTTGTTCACCAGGGTCGAGAGGATGCCGATGGTGGTGGATTTTCCGGCGCCGTTAGGGCCGAGCAATGCGAAAAAGTCACCTTCGGCGACGTCCAGATCGATACCACTCAGGGCCTGGAAACCGTTGCCGTAGGTTTTGGTTAGCTGCCGGATGGACAGAGCGGAACTCATATCGGATTTACGCACCAAGAAGGGAAGAAAGGGACAAATAAGGGCGGGCGGCGACTGATACAACCGCGGCGCACGAGCGCAATGGTGCTTGTCGCCGCCACACAAGTACAGTCAAGTGTGTCGATAGTGAGTATTAAGTCAACGCGGTCATAACGGCTTTCTGATACGCCGGACGCTGTTTCAGCCGTGCATACCAGGCTTGCAAATGAGGCTGCGGCGCGCGCTCGATCGGCATCTCGAACCAGGCATAAATGAAACTGCCCAGAGGAATGTCGCCCATGCCAATCTCATCGCCGGACAGGTATGGTTGGGTCGCCAGCGCCTGATCAGCCATCGACAGCAGGCCATCGCACTCCTTGATCGCGGCGTTGATTGCGGGCCAGTCCTGTTGACTTTCCGGTGTACGTAACACACCCCAGAACACCGTGCGGAACGGGCCGGCAAAACTTGAAGTGGTCCAGTCCATCCACTTGTCGGCCGAAGCCCGGGCCTGCAGATCCTCTGGATACCAGGCCGTGCCGTTGGCGTGGCGAGCCATCAGGTAACGCACGATGGCGTTGGATTCCCACAGCACGAAACCCTCGTCTTCAATCACCGGCACGCGACCATTGGGGTTCATCGCGCGGTACTGCGGCGTATCGACTACACCAAAGGCGCCGCCGGCGTCGATGGCCTCATAGGCCAGACCAAGCTCCTCGGCGGCCCACAAAGGTTTTCTGACATTCGACGAGTTTTTCCGACCCCAGATCTTCAGCATGACCGCCTCTTTATGGATGAATGCGCAGGCAGCATACGCCGGATCAGGCGCGACTCAAATCGCTCTGCATGTCACCCAGCAGCGTGGGCAGAGTGTCGCTGAACAGATGCGGATAGCACTTCTCGAGGTGCTCGAAAAAGAACGATTCAGGCACGTCGGTGAACTGCCCGTGGTCGATCAGGTATTCCATCAATTGCTCGCCGTCGCGATTGAACGGATGGAAAACGCTGTCGTTGATGCCGTCGAATTCAAGTGGTGCGACATTGAACAGTTCGCACAAGCCTTGGTTGAACGCTGGCGTGGCTTTTACCCAGCGGCCGTTCAGATACAGCTCCGTATAGCCGTGCATGGCGAACACATCGCTCTTGAGCAACTCGAGCAACCGCGGCGTCGATAAATGATTGCGCACGTCCGCCAGGCCGATACGCGCAGGGATCGCGCAATGTCGGGCGCACCCGGCCAGCAGCGTGGCTTTAGGCACGCAATAACTCTCCCCCGCTGCCAACGCATAACTGCCGCGCAAGGTGTCTGGGTCGCGACTGAAGGTGTAAGGGTTGTAACGCACAGTTTCGCGCACGGCGTAATAGAGATTGATCGCCTGCTCGAGCGGGTCACGACGGCTGCCGCGATGTTTTTCGGCGAACTCCACCACCGACGGGTGGTCACTATCTATGAAGCGGCCGGGACTCAGATACTCGTGCATGAGAACAATCTCCTGGGAAAGCCACGAGTCTAGCGACACGTTCAGCACAGAGATAACGACGTTTCGGCCAAACATGGACGCTTTGCCGCCCGTCCAACGAACGATTTCCGCGGCCTGCCCACCGGGCCTACAAAACTCATCCATGGTTTCCCACGAATTCAATCACATCGCTCTGACCACCCTGTTTTGCGGATGCCGTCTAAGCTCTGAACGTTGGTTTTGCCCTGGTTTCACGGAGGATTAAATATGCTGCTGTTGTGGATACTGGTTCTGGTTGTCGGGTTTGCTTATTTAGCCCACCGACGCATCGCTCCACTGCCGGCCTTGGGTATCGTCGCCGTCTACCTGGTGGCGATGGGTGTTTTCAGCCACGCGCCAAGCTGGCTGTTGCTGATTTTCTGGGTGTTGATCGCGGCTGTGGCTGCACCATTGTTGTTGCCCGACCTGCGCCGCAAATACTTCAGCGCGCCGCTGTTCAGCTGGTTCCAGAAAACCCTGCCGCCGATGTCGGAAACCGAACGAGACGCCATTGAAGCCGGCACCGTGTGGTGGGACGGCGAACTGTTCAGCGGTCGCCCGGACTGGAACACACTCCTGGCCTATCCAAAAGCACAGCTGAGCGAAGAGGAACAGGCCTTTATCGACGGCCCGACCGAAGAACTCTGCGCCATGGTCAGCGACTGGCAGATCGGTCAAACCATGGACCTGCCTCCCGAAGCCTGGGCCTACATCAAGGAAAACGGCTTCTTCGCCCTGATCATTCCCAAGGAGTTTGGCGGCAAAGGTTTCTCCGCTTATGCCCACTCCCAGGTGGCGATGAAACTGGCGACCCGCAGCGGCGACCTTGCCTCTACCGTGATGGTCCCCAACTCCCTCGGTCCGGCCGAACTGCTGCTGCATTACGGCACCGACGAGCAACGCAACCACTACCTGCCACGACTGGCGCGCGGCGATGACATCCCGTGCTTCGCACTGACCGGCCCACTGGCCGGCTCTGATGCCGGCTCCATGCCCGACACCGGGGTGATCTGCAAAGGTGAATGGGAAGGCAAGGAAACCTTGGGCCTGCGCCTGAACTGGGAAAAGCGTTACATCACGCTGGGCCCGGTCGCCACACTCCTCGGCCTGGCCTTCAAGGCCTACGACCCGGATCACCTGCTGGGTGAGGAGGAGGACCTGGGCATCAGTCTGGCGTTGATCCCGACCGATACCGCCGGTGTTGACATCGGCCGCCGTCACTTGCCGTTGGGCGCGTCATTCATGAACGGCCCGAACTCCGGCAAAGATGTCTTCGTACCGTTGGAGTTCCTCATCGGCGGCCAGGAAATGCTCGGCAAAGGCTGGATGATGCTGATGAACTGCCTGTCGGTCGGGCGTTCGATTTCGTTGCCAGCGGTCGGCACCGGCGCCGCCAAGTTCACCAGTCTGGTGACCGGCCAGTACGCTCAGGTCCGTGAACAATTCAATGTTCCACTGTCGGCCTTCGAAGGTATTCAGGAAGCAATGGCCCGTATCGGCGGCAACGCCTGGATGATGGACGCCGCGCGGATGCTCACCGCCAATGCAGTGGATTTGGGCGAGAAGCCATCGGTGCTGTCGGCGATTCTCAAGTACCACCTCACTGAACGCGGCCGCGAGTGCATCAGCCACGCCATGGATGTTCATGGCGGCAAGGCAATCATCATGGGGCCGAACAACTACCTCGGTCGCAGCTGGAATGGCGCGCCGATTTTCATCACCGTGGAAGGCGCGAACATTCTATCGCGCAACCTGATGATCTTCGGTCAGGGAGCAATTCGCTGCCATCCCTTCGTACTGAAAGAAATGGCCCTCGCCGGCCGTGAAGACAAGGATCAGGCACTCATAGAATTCGACGGCTTGCTACTCAAACACATCGGTTTTGCCGTGAGCAATGCTGCCAGCACGCTGGTGCTGAACCTCGGCTTCGGTCACTTCGAACACGCTCCGGGAGACAAGCTCAGCCAGAGTTATTTCCGTGCGCTCAACCGTCAGGCTGCCGCGTTCGCCATGCTGGCTGACCTGAGCATGATGTTGCTGGGCGGCGAACTGAAACGTCGTGAACGCCTGTCGGCGCGTCTGGGGGATGTACTCAGCAACATGTACCTCGCCTCCGCCGCACTCAAGCGTTACCACGACCTCGATTCACCGGAGCACATGGCGCCACTGTTTACCTGGGCCATGGAAGAAAGCCTGGGTCAGTCGGAACGAGCGCTGGATGAACTGCTGAGCAACTTCCCGAATAAGGTGTTGGGTTGCCTGTTGCGGGTGATCGTGTTCCCGTTCGGGCGTCGTCACAAAGGGCCATCGGACAAACTCGGCGCCGAAGTGGCGGCGGTGATCGGTCGCGCCAAGGGCGATCCGACCCTGGAAGAGTTGCTCGGCGGTTGCTACCGGCCGCAATCCACTGATGACCCGGTCGGCGCCCTGCAACATGCATGTAACCTGCTGAGTGCCGCGCAACCGCTGCGCAAAAAACTTCATGTCGCGCTCAAAAGCGGCCAGGTCAAACCGGTCGCCGGGGAACACGTCATCGATGCAGCGCTTGAGGCTGGCGTGTTGCAGCCCGGGGAAGCGCAGACCTTGCGTGACGCCGAAGCGGCGCGGCGCAAGGTGATTGATGTCGATGATTTCGACAAAGAGGAGCTGGCGCTGGCAGACGGAAAGGTCCGCTGATCCATGTTGTACTCTCCACCATGTAAAAACGGGCGCAGGGGCTTTATACTCCCGCGCCCGTTTTGCTCTTGAGGACTTATCTCGTGTCCAATGTCGTTGCCGATCATCTTGTCTTGCTCGACCACCTGCGCAGCATCCTGGTCGCCGTAGGTGAGGCCGAACAGGTTCCCGAAGAAAGCCATGCCTTGTTCCTGGAGCGCTTCGACGAACTGCGTGCTTTGCTGCCGGTCGACCCGATCGAAAGCCAATACCTGGGCCAGGACATTCTGTGCCAGGTGATCACCCGCTACCCGCAAATCGCTCACCTGGTCCCGCGCGACCTGCTGTGGTACTTCGCCGGTGACTGCCTGCATTACATGCCCGACGATGAAATCGACTTGTACCAGGCGCTGGAAGAACGTCGTTTCGAAGCCGAACAAAACGACGAACCGTTCGACTGGAACCAGGAAAAACAGCTGCTGGCGATGTCGAAAGACGACAGCAAACACTGATCCCCGGTCAGAAATACAAAAGGCCCGCATGGTTGAACATGCGGGCCTTTTTTTGATCTTCGCTTCAGAGCAATCCATCACTCTCCGGCAACTCATACTCTACCGCGACCTTACCCGAGCCACTCAACTTGCCAGGCTTGCTCAGGGTCGGTTCCTTTTCCAGGCACTCCACCAGATAGTCGATCAGCACCCGTAACTTCGGTGGCAGATAACGGGTCGGCGAATGCAGCAGCCAGGCACCGCCGTGGTAAGACGCCAGAAAGGTCCAGTCCGGCAACACCTGCACGATCAGTCCCTGCTCCAGCGCATAACGTGCGGTGAAATACGGCAGGCTGCCAATCCCGATGTGCTGCAACACTGCGCCCAACCGCACGCCGGTGTGATTGGCCGCATAACGTCCGCGCACGCCAACGGTTACAGCCTTGGTGCCTTTCTTGAATTTCCAGCGTGCATCGCTCGGCGTTTCGCCCAGATAGATGCAGCTGTGGTTGAGCAAGTCGTGGGGATGGGTCGGTGTGCCGTGTTCAGCCAGGTATTGCGGCGTTGCACAGAGCATATGATCGATGGTCAGCAATTGCCGCCCGACCAGTCCAGCAGGTGGCCGATCTGTAATACGAATCGCCAGATCAACGTTGTCGTCGATCAAATCCACCTGGCGGTCCTCGAGCAACAGCTCCACGTCCACTTTGGGATAGCGACGCAAAAATTCCGGCATATGCGGATGAATCACGAAACGCCCCACCGCCTTCGGCACACTGACGCGCACCAGTCCTTCCGCTTCATGGGTGAACTGGCCGCTGATTTCCATCACCGATTTGGCTGCGCTGACCATCTCCTGGCAGCGCTTGAACACCTCTTCCCCTCCGTCGCTCAAGCGCAACTTGCGCGTGGTTCTCTGCAGCAAACGGGTGGCAAGCGCCTTCTCCAGGCGCGAAATGCTGCGACTGACCGCCGAGGGTGAAGAACCCAACTGTCGAGCAGCCTCGGAGAAGCTGCCAGTCTCGACAACCTTGACGAAGATCGCCATTTCACCGAGCAATGGCAGTGGAAGATTTATGCTCACAGCGCAACAGTCCTTTGATGTTTGAACGGATTATCACGCAATTCCACGCTCCATATAATAAAAAATAGAATTGTTAATAAGGGCATGGAATATGACGCTTCGCCTCTTTTTCCATAGTGATGACCTCAAGGCCAATGTGGAAGTCCTGGATTGCACGCCCCATGAGAACGAATTTGCCGTGGTGCTGCGCGCCACGTTGTTTCATCCCCAAGGCGGTGGACAGCCCTTTGACACCGGTTGGATCGGCGAAAGCCGGGTCCTGCGGGTTGTTCAGGATCCAGAGCGGATCATTCATTTCGTCGACCATCCGGTAAAACCGGGCATGACTCAGATTCGGGTCGACGAACAACGCCGCCAGTTCAACTCACGCATGCATTCCGCCGGCCACCTGATCGGCCACTTCGTCCAGGCCATGGGCTGGATGCCGATCAAGGCTCATCACTGGCCGGGCGAAGGACGCGTGCAATTCAAACCGGCAGAGTCGGCAAAAGAGGTTGATGCCGAGATGGTTCAGCACGGCATCGAGCAGTGGATCGCCCATGATTTTCCGCGCCTGACATCGATGCGTGAAGGCGCCCGGGAAATCGGTTTCGGTGAACTGCCCGCCTACGGCTGCGGCGGCACCCATGTACGCAGCCTGAAGGATTTGGGCACGGTCACGATCACTTCCCTTTCACTGAAGAAGGGAACGCTATCAGTCCACTACAGCGTGGATTGAGCATTTGGGCGATACCGTTCCTGTCATCGCCTGACGCCGGGGGAACCTGCGGTCGCGGGTTCTGTTGACTATCTGATAGATGGACCTAAGACATGATGCTTGACGTCGAGCGTCTCGATGAGACGTGCATAAAAAAACTGGCCAACGAAGAAGTCCTCGCCGTCCGCGTCAAAGGCTTGTTGCCCAAGCCGCTGGCGATTCAGATTGGCGACAAGATCCTCGCCCCGGGCTTTGAAGGCTATATCAATGCGCCGAGCATCGGTCGCATCGGCATGGCGTTTTATGAAGCGGAAAACCAGCCGCTGCTGATCGAAGATTATTTCGAACGCGCCACCCGCAACATTGCGGAGTTACGCAACCGGTGTGCGCCCTATTCGTCCCCCGTCGACACACTGCGCTGCATGCTCGACGAGTCCTGGCCGGCGGGTGCGCACCTGGAAAATCTGTACGGTCGCAAGATGTATGTCGGGCTGTCCCGGGTGGTAAAACCCGGGATCTGTTTTCTGGCCCACCACGACATTTTCGCCAAGGACGCCCCGGACAGTTACCAGGCTAAAAGCCTGGAAGCGCAGTTCGCCTGCAATGTTTACCTGAACATGCCCGCCGAGGGCGGTGCACTGCAGATGTGGGACCACGACATCTCCCCGGACCAGTTTGACGAAATGCGTGGCGACAGTTACGGAATCGATCCGGCTCTGCTCGGGACTCCGACCCTGGAGATTCTTCCCGAGCCGGGTGATTTCATCATGTTCAATTCGCGCTGCATGCACTCGGTGACACCGGGTGTGGCTGATCCGCGCTTGAGCCTTTCGTTCTTTGTCGGCTATCGCGGCAATGCTTCACCCCTTACTTTCTGGAGTTGAAATGCTTTCGAATTACCTGGGCGAGTTTCTGGCGCTGGCAACTATCCACTTTCTGGCCGTGGTTGCACCCGGACCGGACTTCGCAGTGACCATCCGCCAGAGCGTGCGCTTCGGTCGACTGGTCGGGATTTGCACGGCGCTGGGCATCGGTGCGGGCATTTCCGTGCACGTGCTTTACACCTTGCTCGGGGTCGGCGCGCTGATGCACACGACGCCTTGGCTGCTGACGGTGGCCAAGGTTGTGGGTGGCGCTTACATTTTGTACCTCGGTGTCAGCCTGCTGCGCAGCAAGCCCAAGACCGTACTGGAAGGCGACAAACCTGACGAACCGGTCGCAGAACAAACTTTGCTGAAGGCATTTACCACCGGCTTCCTGACCAACGCGACCAACCCGAAAGCCACACTGTTTTTCCTGGCGATCTTCACCACCATCATCAGCACCACAACGCCACTGAAGATCCAGGCGCTTTACGGAATCTGGATGTGTTTTGTGAATGCGCTGTGGTTTGTGATCGTCGCGCTGTTCTTTTCCAGTGCCCGGGTACGGCTGCTGTTTATGCGCATGGGGCACTGGTTCGAACGCACCATGGGGGTGATTCTGATCCTGTTCGCCGGGCGCCTGATTCTGTCGATGTAAAATCTGCGGCCATGCAAAAGGCCCGCTCAGTCGACTGGCGGGCCTTTTCCGTTTCTGCGTCGCTTTTGCATTTCTGTGCGACAGATCTCACTTCAGGGACTCCCGGACTGCTCACTCGTGGTGTTAGTTTGGGAACGTTTTCTTGTCCCATCGATCAGCAACTTCTCACAAACGCCTGCAAAGGAATGCCCCCAGCAATGAATTTCTCACTCAAGCACCTGGCCGCGTCGACTCTGATACTGGTCAGCCTTTCGTCGTTCACCCTGACAGCGCACGCTAACATCACCCCGCAACAGAGCGCGGCTATCCTCAAGACCTTCAGCGACGCATCGGTAACGGATTTCAGGCAGTTCCTGGGAGGCCTGGCCAAAAGCGACCTTGGCAAAACCGACGACCTCGGCCCGGCCATCAGTGCCTTTCTCGACAACAAGACCCTTTCTTCAGAACAGCAGAACGAGATCCATCGCCTGCTCGGCCTCTATGCACGCGTGAAGTACGGCAGCGCCGCCACTGAGACCCTGCGCGAGTTGGTGGCCATCCCGACCTTCCGTGTGGATGGCGTTGCCCAGCACGACAATCCCGAATTCATCAAGATCGCCGACAAGATCAAAAGCCTTGCCCAGGCCTTCAACCTGAACTTTCGCAACATCGACAATCGCGTCTATGAGATCTCCCTGGAAGGCAGTGGGGATGAAGTCGTGGGCATTCACGCGCATGCCGACGTGGTGCCCGTGACGCCGGAGAACTGGGTCCTGAAAGACGGCACCCAACTTGATCCGTTCAAGGTCACTTTGATCGGCGACCGCCTGTATGGCCGGGGCACCGAGGATGACAAGAACGGCATCGTGGTGTCGCTCTATGCCATGAAGGTCATCAAGGAAGAGAAGCTGCCGCTGGCCAGGAATTTCAAGCTGCTGGTCGACACCACCGAAGAAACTACCGGCGACGCCATCCCTTATTACTTCGAAAACAACCCGACACCCAACTACAACCTGGCGCTGGATGGCGGCTACCCGGTGGTGATTGCCGAGAAAGGCTACGGCACCGTCATGGCGAACTTTGCCAAGCGCAAGGCCGAGGGCAAGGGCGCTGAAATCATCTCGATGACGGGCGGCATGGCCACCAACCAGATTCCGTCGACATCGGTCTCCACCCTTTTGAGTGACAAGCCTGCTGAATTGGCCGCCAGCCTGCAGAAGGCCGGTAGCGATTATGCCAAGCGCAATGTCGGCAACTTCGAGGTAACCGCCAAGGTCGTCGGCAAGGACGTCAAGCTGACGGTCACCGGCGTTTCGGCCCACTCCTCCGAGCCCGAGTCAGGTGTTAACCCGGTGGCCAGGATGCTGGATTTCATCAACAGCCTTGACGGAAAAGTCGCGCTCAAGCACAACCACATTACCGATGCTGCTCGCTACGCCGCCGACAACTGGGGGCTGGATTACCTGGGTGGCAAATTGGCGGTCGGCTTTTCCGATGCCTTCATGGGACCGTTGACCACTTCCCTGACCTATGTCGGGATGGATGAGAAAGCCTTCAAGCTCGCGGTCAACCTGCGGGTGCCGAAGGGCAAATCCCCCGAAGTGCTCAAAGCCGAAATCGCCGAAAAGCTTGGCGCCTGGAGCAAGAAGACCCACGTTGCGGTGGCCTTCGACTATTCGATCGCCGAGCCGATGTACCGCAACCCCGAGGGTGAATGGGTCAAGGCCCTGCTGGCTGTGGCCAGCGAAAACCTTGGCATGGAACACACGTTCGGTACTTCCGCCGGCGCCACCTCGGTCCATGAACTGCCCAATGGCGTGCAATTCGGCCTGGCCAGGCCCGAGATCAAGTACACCGGCCACACTGACAACGAGTTCAAGACCGTCGACCAGTTCTTGCTGGACCTGCAGATCGTGACCGAGATGATGGGGCGTATTGGGCAGTTGCCGAAGCTCTGATTCCCTTTCGGACCCGCTATTTTGGCGGGTCCACTGCTTTGATCGTAGCAACGCATACCCTGTAGCTGCTGGCGAAGCCTGCGTTCGGCTGCGCAGCAGTCGTGAAATCAGGCAATGCGGTCCTTCAGGACTACCTCGCGCTCAGTTTTACGACTGCTGCGCAGCCGAACGCAGGCTTCGCCAGCTGCTACAAGGTGCGACTTGGCTTACCTGATCGGCATTTCCCGAAGAAGGTTGTTTTCTGTTGCGCCATAAAAGACGCGCAAACAAAAACGCCGCTCATTGCTGAGCGGCGTTTTCGTTAAATATGGAGCGGGAAACGAGACTCGAACTCGCGACCCCGACCTTGGCAAGGTCGTGCTCTACCAACTGAGCTATTCCCGCAAATGGCGTCCCCTAGGGGACTCGAACCCCTGTTACCGCCGTGAAAGGGCGGTGTCCTAGGCCACTAGACGAAGGGGACACGCTAACTGAAACACATGGTGTGTATTTCAGTGCCCAAATCCGCATCCGAAGATGCTGGTTCTGGTTTCACTCAGCCCTGCCCGAAAGCAACGCTGTTTAAAATTGGAGCGGGAAACGAGACTCGAACTCGCGACCCCGACCTTGGCAAGGTCGTGCTCTACCAACTGAGCTATTCCCGCATATGGCGTCCCCTAGGGGACTCGAACCCCTGTTACCGCCGTGAAAGGGCGGTGTCCTAGGCCACTAGACGAAGGGGACACACGTACAACATTCACTCCCTACCGCGTTTCGCTGTGTGCTTTACGCTGTAAGTGGCGCGCATTCTATGGATGGATTGAGGGGTCGTCAACCCCCAGATATAAATTTATTTAAATCAATGACTTCGCCCTGCTTTGAGACACTAATCGGGCTTTTCCGTCGCCCGGGGTTTGACGCCTATATTCTGACACCCGCCAAGACGTTATAGTCCACCTACGCCAAAGATGATGGCATTGTGCACCTCGCACGCTATTACTTATATAAGCAGGAACGCGGCCGATACAGGCAGTGCAGTAGCCGATTCAACTCGCTGAGTGGCGCTATGCGTCCCAATGCCAAGCCACTACACTCGCACGCGAACCCCATAAAGAGGTCTTACCGGTGACACCACTCATGATCACCCTGCTAGTCATAGCCGGGATCGCACTATTGATCGCCATTGGCTACATGAACCATGTGGTGGAAAACAATAAGCTGGAAAAGGCCCGCGCCAAGGTTGAGCTCAACGATCGTCTGCGTCGTTGCGGCGAAATCACCGAGACCTTTCCCGGCCAATTGATGACACCGGCACTCAAGCTGCTGTTGACCCGTCTGGAATTGAACGTCTGCCAACGCCTGCTCAATCTGGAAAAAACCAGCTCCAACCTCAAGGCACGGATTGGCGAACTGAGCGCCTTGGTCGGCCAGGGCGAATCGATCCCGGTCAACAACCCGCCGGCACCGATCCAGACCGAAGCCAAAGCTAAAGACGTACGCTTCCTGCTCGAAGCCATGCACGGCCAAATCACCCGCGCCGCACAGGACGGCTTCCTGCCAACCAACGAAGCCAAACGCTGGATCCGCGAAGTTCGCCACCTCCTGGTCCTGCTGCACATCGAATTCTTCAACAACCTCGGCCAGCACGCCCTGCAACAGAACCAGCCCGGCCAGGCCCGCCTGGCATTCGAGCGCGGCGTGCAATACCTGCGCAAACAACAGGAACCCCAGGTCTACGCCGAACAGCTGGAATACCTGGAAAAACTCCTGGCTCGCGCCAACGCACAAGTCATGGACAACATCGCCCCGGCAGAAGGCGAAGTGAACCAGCTGACCGAAGGCCTCAAAGACGTCGAGGCCGATGCGGACTGGAAGAAAAAAGTGATCTACGACTGATCACAAAAAACAGAGAAGCCACCAACAGGTGGCTTTTTTTTTGCGTTGAGTTTGGCGTGCCCCCCCCCCTAAAAAAACAGGTCGGCCGTCAGGCCGCCATCGCGGCGATGCGGCGACCCGACAAGCCCGGCTCCCACAGTTGATAGGTATACGCCTCAGAGCCGAAAGTGCCCCACCATCCCCTTCAACTCAACCCCCAACTGCGCCAACTCAATACTGGAAGCCGCATTCCCCTGCATCGCCAACGAAGACTGATCTGCACTCGCCCGGATACTCGTGACACTGCGATTAATCTCCTCAGCCACTGAACTCTGCTCCTCGGCAGCCGCTGCAATCTGCTGGTTCATCTGCTGAATCAAAGACACTGCCGCTGCGATACTCCCCAGCGCACTCTCAGTCTGCAACGCATCACTCACCGCCAGCTTCACCAGCTCGCCACTGTTCTGAATCTGCTGAACAGAAGACTGAGCCGCCGAACGCAAGGCACTCACCAGTCGCTCAATCTCCTCGGTAGACTGCTGAGTACGCTTGGCCAGTGCCCGCACTTCATCGGCCACCACCGCAAAGCCCCTGCCCTGCTCGCCGGCTCGAGCCGCCTCGATCGCGGCGTTGAGAGCCAACAGATTGGTCTGCTCGGCCACACTCTTGATGACGCTCAGCACTGTGCCGATGTTCTGGATTTCCGCACTCAAACTTTCGATGCTCGAACTGGCCGAGGTGGCGGAATCTGCCAACTGTTCGATCCGCGCCATGCTCTGGCGCACCACCTGCTGACCACTTTCAACCTTGCCGTCAGCTGTCTGCGCCGCCTGAGCGGCCTCCTCCGCGTTGCGCGCAACGTCGTGCACGGTGGCGGTCATCTGATTCATCGCGGTAGCGACCTGTTCGGTTTCTTCCTTCTGGCTGCTGACTTCAAGATTGGTCTGCTCGGTCACCGCCGATAGTGACTGCGCTGAACTGGCCAACTGTTCGATACCCGCCTGCAAACCGCTGACAATACTGCTAAGCCCCGCGCCCATCTGCTGCATGGCCTGCATCAGCTGCCCGATCTCATCACGACGGGTCACTTCAACCGTCGCACTCAAATCGCCAGAGGCAATCTGTTGAGCAACACGGATCACGCTGCGCAGCGGTGCCACGATCAACCGGGTAATCACCCAGGCCGCAATCAGCCCGACCAGCAACGCCAGCGCCGAGGAACCGATGATCAGCAGCGAGTTCTTTTTCAGCTCCGCCTGCATCGACTGGTCTTCGGCGACATAGGCCTGGTCCACCCGCTCCACCACCTGAGCGGCGCGCTGATGCAGCTGTTGATAAACGGTTTTTTCCTGCGCCAGCAGGCCGGTGTACTCGGCGAGTTTTTCGCTGAATCCGCCAATGTGCCCGACCACTTCATTGAGGACCGTCTGGTAACCCTCATCCTTGACCGTGGTTTTCAGCTGCTCGGCCTGCGTCAGTGCCTGGTCGGCCTGCTCGATCTTGCCCTGCCCTGCGCTGTCGTCGCCCTTTCGGCTCAGGTCCAGGCGCACACGCGCTTCGTTCATGGCTTGCAACATCAACCGCGACACCTGGCTGACCTGATTGGCCTGTTCGATAAACTGCCCACCGTCCTTGCCTTCGGATTCCTTCAAGGTATAAGCGCCGTCATCGGCCAACCCGGCCTGCAACACGTCGAGGTTATTGGCCACGCTGGACACCGACCAACTGGCCATCTCCAGTGCTAGGTCCTTGGCCTGGCTGAGCGAGACGAACTCGTCAAAGGCCTTTCGGTAAGCCCCCAAAGACTGCTCGACGTCATTCATCACCGGCACGTTGGCCGCAGACGCCGCTTTCAGTTGGGTCGCCAGGGCGATCAGGCCGTCAACGCCCTCGCGCAGCGCATCGGCGGTTTTCGGGTTGCCGTGCAAGGCGTATTCCTGCTCGAGCAGTCTCACCTTGAGCAAACCGCTGTTGAGCGACGACATCTGCTTGAGCCCATCGAAGCGCTGGCTGATGGTTTGCAAGGACCATACGCCGATGGCCGCCACCAAGGCGGTCAACAGCAGCACCAGTACAAACCCGACACCCAGTTTTTTCGCCATACCGAGGTTGGCAAAACGTCCTTGCACGGCCGAAATCATTGCACTTAGTCCCCTGACATAGTCTGTTGACGCAGATTCGCAACGGGCCTGTATCAACACAAGTCTCCGGCGTCGGAATAATGGCAAATAGCTACGCCCACGTCGTTTTCAGAACGCTTGAGGTCGATCCCGAGCGGTGGCCTGAAAAAACGCCCGGGCTCGCGGATCACAGGCATAGGCCACATTGATACGCTGCCAGCCACTGGCCTCTGCGGTGGGACTGAATGCCGTCGCTGAAGACAACAGGACACCGAAGCGCTGGGCTTGTTTGCGCACCTGAGCGTAGTCGGACATCCGCGATCGCGCCCAGATGAACAGGCCTCCAACCGGCTTGCCGAAAACCTCCCATTCGGCGTCTTCAAGCACTTGCAACGCAGCCTCCCTGTCATTGCTCAAACGCTGGCGCTGGCGCTGGACCAATTTGCGGTAGGCACCGCTGGCTAAAAGGCTTGCCAGCACCGACTCGCAAAACCGTGAAGCGCCCATGCTGCTGATCATCTTGACCTCGGCCAGCCGCGAAATAACCCCGGCGCCGGCCACTACAAAACCGACCCGCAACGAACTGCTGAGGGTTTTGGAGTAGCTGCCGACGTAGATCACGTTGTCATCGATACCCAACGCAGCGAGGCGCGTACCGGGGCCGCTGTGCAAATCCGCATAGACGTCGTCTTCGATCACCAGAAGGCCATAAGTTTTGGCTAATTGCAGAACCCGCTGCGCCACCGCCGGCGCCAGGCTGCTGCCAGTGGGATTGTGATAGAAGCTATTGATAAAGATCCCGCAGGGCCTGTACTTAACCAGCAGTGCCTCAAGCACTTCAATGTCCGGTCCGTGCGGGGTTCGTGGCACCTCGATCATGCTGACACCGTGCAGCCTGAGCAAATCGAACAGCAAGGAATAACCGGGACTCTCCACCACCACGCAATCACCCGGCTTGAACAAGGTCCGCACGATCAGGTCCAGCCCCTGACTGGCCCCCGCCGTTGTCAGGATCCGGCTTTCCTCCACCACGATATCCAGCTGTTTCAGGCGTTTGTGGATCTGCTGGCGCAAGGCTGGCAGGCCCAGCGGCGTGCTGTAGCTGAACAGGCCGGCCATGTCGGTGCGACTGACCTGACGGATCGCGTAGCTCAAGTCGTCAGTTTCGCGCCAGCTCTCGGGCAGTCCGCCACACCCCAGTTTGAGTTCGCCCGAAGTGCCGCCCTGCTTCGTTTCTACCCCCTCGAACCAGGGGCAGTCCTGTTGCCCTTGAGCGGCCGGCGCTGGCATGGCGACAATGAAACCGGCGCCATGACGCGACGCCAGCACTCCTTGAGCCACCAGACGCTCACAGGCCTCAACGACGCTGGACTGACTGAGCAAATTGATCCGGGCGATTTGCCGCACGGAAGGCAAACGCGTCCCCGGCGGCACCTCGCCACGGCGAAGCCAGCAGGCTAGTGCGTCGACGATTTGCTGTACGACCGGCACCATTGCCTGTCGATCGATTCTCAACTCCATGAGCAAGCAAACTCCTGTCCGTTTTGCGGGAAACAGTTAATCACAGGATTGGTCGATCAGCTGTGCGACAACGCCGCTAAAACCGTCGGTTCTAACCATTTGAAACACATTGCCCAGCCCCGTTAAGGAACCGAAAAAAAACCCGCACAAATGCGGGTTTTTTCCTACGCTGCAGTGCTTGGTCAGAATGCCGTGACGCCACCGTCTACCGCCAGCGAGTGCCCCGTGGTGAACGCTGCGCCGTCGCTGCACAGGTACAACACCGCACTGGCGATTTCCTCGACCTTACCGATGCGCCCGACGGGGTGCATGGCATTGGCGAATTCACCTTTCTTCGGGTCGGCTTCATAGGCACGGCGGAACATGTCGGTGTCGATCACTGCCGGACACACCGCGTTCACGCGAATCTTTTTCTTGGCGTATTCGATGGCCGCCGATTTGGTCAAGCCGATCACCGCATGTTTCGACGCCGCGTAAATACTCATCTTCGGCGCCGCTCCGAGGCCGGCTACCGATGCGGTGTTGACGATTGCACCGCCGCCCTGGGCCAACAGTAATGGCAACTGATACTTCATGCACAACCAGACGCCTTTGACGTTGACGCCCATGATCGCGTCGAACTCATCGACCGTGCCTTCGGCCAACTTGCCTTTCTCGATCTCGATGCCCGCGTTGTTGAAGGCATAGTCGAGACGGCCGTAGGTACTGACCACTTCGTCCATCAGATTTTTTACATCGCTTTCCAGTGTGACGTTGCAGCGCACGAAGGTGGCTTCGCCGCCAGCGGTACGAATCAGCGCCACCGTGCCCTCACCACCTGCCACGTCTAGGTCGGCCACTACCACTTTCAAGCCTTCAGCGGCGAACGCCTGGGCGGTCGCGCGGCCAATGCCATTGGCGGCGCCCGTTACAACGGCGACCTGGCCAGAAAACGTCATGCTCATTGTTATGTCCTCGAAGAGAAGATGCAGGGGATCGCGTGTTCTCAATCTAGCCACAAGGGCCTGCGGCGCGGCAGCACTATCAGAAGGCCGGTTGGGTACCCATGAGTGATAGTGATAAAACCGCCCGCTCGACTATCACTGCACTGGATCGATGTGCATTCGCCGCATCAGCCAAACTTGCGGCATCGTTCATGAAGGTCTATCAACAAGTCTTCATTCATCTTGAGTGCCTGTCATGACTACCCAGACCAATCGCCAGTTCCTGCTCGCCAAACGTCCGGTGGGCGCGGCGACCCGCGAGACCTTCACCTATCAAGAAGTACCGGTCGGCGAACCGGTTGCGGGTCAGATCCTGGTCAAAAACGAATACCTGTCCCTGGACCCGGCCATGCGAGGCTGGATGAACGAGGGCAAGTCCTACATCCCGCCGGTCGGTATCGGCGAAGTGATGCGCGCATTGGGCGTAGGTAAAGTCGTTGCCTCGAATAATCCGGGCTTCGCGGTCGGGGACTACGTCAACGGTGCCTTGGGCGTGCAGGATTACTTCCTCGGCGAGCCACGAGGTTTCTACAAGGTCGATCCGAAACTGGCGCCTCTGCCGCGCTATCTGTCTGCACTGGGCATGACCGGGATGACCGCATATTTCGCCCTGCTCGATGTCGGCGCGCCAAAGGCTGGCGACACCGTGGTGCTGTCGGGCGCGGCCGGTGCGGTGGGCAGCATTGCCGGGCAGATCGCCAAGATCAAAGGTTGCAGGGTAGTCGGCATTGCCGGGGGCGCGGACAAGTGCCAGTTCCTGATCGACGAACTGGGTTTTGACGGCGCCATCGATTACAAAAACGAAGACGTCCACGCCGGCCTCAAGCGCGAATGTCCGAAAGGCGTCGATGTGTATTTCGATAACGTCGGCGGCGACATTCTCGACGCGGTGTTGAGTCGTCTGAACATGAAGGCGCGGGTGGTGATCTGTGGCGCCATCAGCCAGTACAACAACAAGGAAGCGGTCAAAGGTCCGGCCAACTACCTGTCGCTGCTGGTCAACCGCGCGCGGATGGAAGGTTTTGTGGTGATGGACTATGCCACGCAGTTCGCCGCCGCCGGACAGGAAATGGCCGGCTGGATGGCCAAGGGGCAACTCAAGAGCAAGGAAGATATTGTTGAAGGACTGGAGACGTTCCCGGAGACGCTGATGAAGTTGTTCAGCGGCGAGAATTTCGGGAAGTTGGTTCTGAAGGTTTAACCCGACATTTATAGTCGCCACAAAACCAATGTGGGAGCGAGCCTGCTCGCGAAAGCGGAGTGTCAGTCGACATCAATGTTGACTGATACACCGCTTTCGCGAGCAGGCTCGCTTCCACAGGTTTAGCGGCGTTTAGGCCAGTTCGGCTACCACAGCGGCGAGCGCCTTGGCCGGATCCGCGGCCTGGCTGATCGGACGGCCGATCACCAGATAATCCGAACCGGCATCCAGCGCCTGACGCGGGGTCAGAATGCGGCGCTGATCGTCCTGGGCGCTGCCCGCCGGACGAATCCCCGGGGTCACCAGTTGCAACGACGGGTGCGCCGACTTCAGGGCCTGAGCTTCCATAGCCGAACAAACCAGACCGTCCATCCCGGCTTTTTCCGCCAACGCGGCCAGGCGCAACACTTGCTCCTGCGGCTCGATATCCAGACCGATACCCGCCAGGTCTTCACGCTCCATGCTGGTCAGCACGGTCACGCCGATCAGCAGTGGTTTCGGACCGGTGCGCTGGTCGAGCACTTCGCGGCACGCGGCCATCATGCGCAAACCACCGGAGCAGTGCACATTGACCATCCACACGCCCATTTCCGCAGCCGCCTTGACGGCCATGGCGGTGGTGTTCGGGATGTCATGGAACTTGAGGTCCAGGAACACTTCGAAACCCTTGTCACGCAGGGTGCCAACGATTTCCGAAGCGCAGCTGGTGAACAATTCTTTACCGACTTTGACCCGGCACAGCTTCGGGTCCAACTGATCGGCCAGCTTCAGTGCGGCGTCACGGGTGGGGAAATCCAGGGCGACGATGATAGGAGTCTGGCAGGCGGACATGAGTGGGCTCTCAGGCAGGTCGAAATCGGCGCGCATTGTAGCGGAACCAGCGCCTCTGCGGGACCCGATGATCGGTAATTCGTCGAGGCGGCTCAAGCAAGACTAGCCCTTGCACCCATTGTGTCGAGTCAGATACACACATGACACGCCTGCAACACCCTTCAACGTTACCTTCGGCAGCCGCAACACGTCCTTACAGCACTTCCCGCCTCCGGGCCGGACGCCTATGCTGAAACCACAACCTCGCAGCCCATCTTTGTGGTTGGCAGCCTACCTGGCAGATGAACGCACACATGCACAACCTCCACGCACCTGTGAACGACGATCAAAAAGCGCCCGGCGATGACAAACGCTGGAGCATTCGCGCCCTGATCGTCGACGATGACGTCCCGATCCGCGAACTGATGATCGACTATCTGGCCCGGTTCAACATTCACGCCAGCGGCGTCACCGAAGGCGCCGCGATGCGCCTGGCGCTGCAAGCAGAGCATTTCGACGTGGTGGTGCTCGACTTGATGCTGCCCGGCGAAGACGGTTTGTCGCTGTGCCGCTGGCTACGCGCCGAATCGGACATCCCGATTCTGATGCTCACCGCCCGCTGCGAACCCACCGACCGGATCATCGGCCTGGAGCTGGGTGCCGACGACTACATGGCCAAGCCGTTCGAACCGCGAGAGTTGGTGGCGCGCATCCAGACGATCCTGCGCCGGGTACGCGACGATCGCACTGAGCAACGGGCCAACATCCGTTTCGACAACTGGCGCCTGAACAGCGTGCTGCGCCAATTGATCGCCGCTGATGGCCTGGTGGTGCCGCTGTCCAACGCCGAGTTCCGTTTGCTCTGGGTGTTCATCGAACGTCCGCGCCGGGTACTCAGCCGCGAACAACTGCTGGATGCCGCTCGCGGTCGCTCGATCGAAGCCTTTGATCGCAGCATCGACTTGCTGGTCTCGCGCCTGCGCCAGAAACTCGGTGATGACCCGAAAGCCCCGCAACTGATCAAAACCGTTCGCGGTGAGGGTTACCTGTTCGACGCCCGAGACATCGGCTGATGCGTGTGCGCTTCGATACGCTCTTCGGCCGCCTGTTTGGCATGCTGCTGGTGGCGATCATCCTGGCGCACTTGTTGGCGTTTTTCTGGTTTCACTATTACGGCCCGCCGCCCCCCCCTCCGCCGCCGGGGTTTTCCGAAAACTTCGACGGACAGCGCCCGCCAATGGACCCGCGCTTCGGAAATCGGCCACCGCGGCCGTGGTTCGGCGGCCCGTTGGTACCGCTGACCTTTCAACTGGTCTCGCTGATCATCGCCGCCTGGTACGGAGCCAAACTGCTGAGCCGACCGATCCAGCGCCTGAGCGATGCCGCCGAGCGACTGAGCGAAAACCTCGACAGCCCGCCGCTGGATGAGTCCGGCCCACGGGAAGCACGGCAAGCGGCGCACACCTTCAACAAGATGCAGCAACGCATTCGGGAACAGGTACAGCAACGCTCGCGGATGCTTGGCGCCGTCTCCCACGACCTGCGCACGCCGCTGTCGCGGCTCAAGCTGCGACTGGAGCAGATCGACGACAACAAACTGCAAGGCCAGATGCGCCAGGATCTGGACGACATGATTGGCATGCTCGACGCCACCCTCACTTACCTGCATGAACAGCGGACCAGTGAAATTGTGCAATGGATGGATGTGCAGGCGCTGGTTGAATCCCTGAGTGAAAACGCCCAGGACCAGGGCGCCGATGTTCTGACCAGCGGCCACTGCGCGCCGCTGCAAGTGCAGCCGATGGCCTTGCGTTCGTGCATCAACAACCTGCTGGACAATGCCCTGCGTTATGCCGGGCAGGCCATGATTACGCTTGAAGACACGCGCGAAACCCTGGTGATCCGGGTCATCGACCATGGGCCGGGTATTGCGGCGGATAAACGTGAAGCCGTGTTCGAGCCGTTCTTTCGTCTGGAAGGATCGCGCAACCGCAACTCCGGTGGCGTCGGACTGGGCATGACCATCGCCCGCGAAGCGGCCGAACGCCTGGGTGGGCAGTTGAGCCTGGAAGAAACGTCCGGTGGTGGCCTGACAGCAGTGATTTGCCTGCCTCGATCCGTGTAGCAGCTGGCGAAGCCTGCGTTCGGCTGCAAAGCAGTCGTAAATCGTGCCACATCAATCATCCTGAAACACCGCGATGGATCGTCTGGCGACTGCTGCGCAGCCGAACGCAGGCTTCGCCAGCTGCTACACGGATCTGTCGTGCTCTGTGTACCGCTTGGTACAAACCTCACATACCCACGACATCTTGCCCCTTGAGGCTGCATAAGCCGGTGCACCCACCGGCTATCCATTCCAAGGAGTGAGCGCAATGATCGGTAGCGTCAGCAGTTACACGAGCTATACCAGCACCAGCAGCACCACGACCAGCACCGCCCGCAACCAGCAATTTCAGAAAGAATTGCTCGCCAAACTCGACAGCAACAGCGACGGCGCGGTGGATCAGGATGAACTCAAGAGCGCCCTGTCGCAGAAAACCGACGACGGTCTGCTGGTCAGCCTGAGCAAGAATTTCGCCGACCTGGACAGCGACGACAGCGGCAGCCTGAGCAGTAAAGAGATGGCCGCGATGGCCCCTCCGCCGCCACCGCCACGGGACCAGGCACCGAACACCGAACTGGCTGACGCGCTGATCAGCGCCCTGGACGCCGACGGTGACGGCGCCATCAGCAGCGATGAACTGAGCAACGGCCTGGCAAACGCCGGCAGCAGCGCCAACAGCACAGAAATCTTCTCGTCTCTGGACAAGAACGAAGACGGCACTGTCAGCCAGGACGAACTCGCCGCCAGCCTCGCCCCGCCTCCGCCGCCCCCTCAACAAGTGTCCAGCGAAGAACTGTTCAGCCAGCTCGATGCGGACAGCGACGGCAGTGTCAGCGCCACCGAACTGACCAGCGCGTTGCAGACCAGCAGCACCTCATCGACCAGCACCGACACCAGCGCCGCGTTGCTCAAAGTGCTGGATAGCGACAGCAGTGGCGGCGTTAGCAGCGACGAGTTGAACGCGGCGTTGCAAGCCGGCCACGAGCGAAACACCGACAGCTCCACCGATCAGTCGAACGTGACCGAAGCCCTGAACAAAATGATCGCCAACCTGAGCAAGCAGTATTCGCTCGACAACGTGGCGACCGTGGGTAAGTACCTGAACGTCGCAACCTGAGTCAAAAGCATCGCGAGCAGGCTCGCTCCCACTGTTGATCTGCATTGATCACATAATTTGTTATCGATACAAAATCAATGTGGGAGCGAGCCTGCTCCGGGCGGCGTTCCGACGAAGGGGCCCTAAGCTTCAACCAAAAATCTCAGGGCCGGCGATCCTCAACCCGAGCCTGACTCTTGCTCCAGTCGTTCAGCAGGCTGTAAGCCACCGCCAACAACGTCGGGCCGATAAACAAGCCAATAAACCCGAAGGCAATCAGCCCGCCAAACACCCCGAGCAGGACAATCACCAACGGCAAGTTCCCGCCCCGGCTGATCAGGTACGGTTTGAGCACGTTGTCGACGCCACTGATGATGAACATCCCCCAAATTCCGAGGAACACCGCCATCCCGTACTCACCCTTCCAGGCCAGCCAGGCCGTGGCCGGAATCCACACCAGCGGCGGCCCCATCGGAATCAGGCTCAACAAAAACGTGACGATCCCCAGCACCAGCGCCCCGGGCACCCCGGCAATCAAAAACCCGATCAACGCCAGAACCGCCTGGGCCGCCGCCGTCCCTATCACGCCGTTCACCACCCGCTGCACCGTGCCCGCCACCAATTCAATGTAATACCCGGCACGGTCACCAATCAGACGTTCCAGCAACCCGTGAACAAACGCCGCCAGACGCGGCCCGTCACGGTAGAAAAAGAACACGAAGACGATACTCAACGTCAGCTCAAGTATCCCGCCGCCAATCTGCGCGCTGCGCGCCAGCAGCCAATTGCCGACCTGGCCCAGGTAAGGTTTGACCGCCAGCATCATCGCTGCGCCCTGCTGATCGATGCTGTTCCAGACCCCGACCAACCGCTCGCCCACCAAGGGAATACTGCCCAGCCAGGTCGGCGCTTCCGGCAGCCCGTCGACCTGCACATCCTTGATGAACGCCGTGGCATCGCGCACATGGTCCGCGAGGTTGAACCCCAGCCAAACCAACGGCAACGCCACCAGCAACATCCAGCCCAGCGTCAGCACTGCGGCCGCCAGAGATTCGCGACCATTAAGCAAACGCGTCAGCAAACGCATCAGCGGCCAGCTGGCAAACGCCAGCACCGCGCCCCAGAACAGCGCCGACCAGAACGGCGCCATCACCCAGAAGCTCGCGCCAAACAGCACCAGGAGCAGGATCTGCACCAATAGCCGATCGTTATTGATCATCTAAATCTCGAAAAAAGTCAGTCCGCCAAAGAGTAGGCGAACGCAGTGTCTGCGTTCGCCTGATAAAGCTTACCGCAACAGTTCGATGTGCAAGCCAGCGCCGTCGACACTGCCGGCTTCCATCCTGGCGGTACGCACACCCTGCCCGATCAGTGCCTGACGCCAGGCTTCGGCCTTCGGCCCCGAAACACTGACCCGCAACGTGGTGTCCAGATTCAGCCCACGAGAGATCAGGCGCAGCCAGGTTTCGTCAGGATCGCCGGTCAATTTGGGGAAATCGAGTTCACCGGTACTTTTGAGCTCTCGAAGCAAGGTTGCGGAAGTCGGCAGCAAATCACCCAGCGGCGCAGCGGCGTTGAACTGTTCGACGTGCAGATACGCTTTGCGATTGCCGCGCGTGATGCTGTAAAGCGCCACCAGCGTGTTGTCCTGTGGGGCCGCCAGGCGCAACAGCAAGTACGCTTGCTGATCATCAGCGCCATAAAGCTTGGCATTGCCAAAGACATCATTGGCCCACAGGCTGCTTTCGCCGCAATCACGGGCCTGGCACCAGAACAGCAACTGGGCGTCCTGCTTCTGCAAGGCTTCACGAGCGGCGGTGAAGGCCTCGGTGGAGGAATGCTCCGGTGGCAACTCGTAGGTCACCGAAGTGGTTTGCCCTCGGGCAGCGACCTGGCCGTCAAAGCGCAACTGGCCGCTGATTTTGCGGATCGAGCCCAGTGGATAGATCCGCTCAAGTTCGGCGACCGGACGATAGTCAACGATCTGCGCATCGGCCATACGCGGCACGATCGGTAGGTCCTGACTGCCCGGAATATCGGCGGCAAATAACAACGGACTGAAGCAACACAGCGCCAGCAGACTGAGTGAACGCATGGATAGACTCATCGGATCAGCATGGCCTGGGCACCCTTGATGATACTGGCGTCATCGATGCGCTCAGGCACCAGCAAACCGCGCTGTACCGCCGGACGCGCCTCCATGGTTGCCATCCAGCGCTGCAGGGCCGGCAAACCGTCGACCTCGACACCCGACCACTCATGGCCACGGACCCACGGATAAGTGGCGATGTCGGCAATGCTGTATTCACCGGCCAGAAACTCCACGGCTTGCAGGCGCGTGTCGAGCACTTCATAGAGGCGGCGGGTTTCATGTTGATAGCGGTCGATGGCGCCCTGGAGCTTCTCCGGGAAATAACGGAAAAACACGTTGGCCTGACCCTGCATCGGGCCGATTCCACCCATCTGGAACATCAGCCATTGCAGGACCACTGAACGCCCCTTGGGGTCTTTTGGCAGCAGTTTGCCGCTCAGTTCAGCCAGGTAAATCAGGATCGCGCCGGATTCAAACACGGCGAAATCGCCGTTGGCGCGGTCGACAATCGCCGGAATCCGGCCATTGGGATTGATCTTGAGGAAGCCCTCGGACTTCTGTTCCTTTTTGTCGAAACTCAAGGCGTGCACCGTGTAGGGCAGGCCGAGTTCCTCGAGCACGATAGAGACCTTGTGGCCATTCGGGGTCGCAGCGGTGTAGAGATCTATCATGGTTGTCTCCCATTTCAACCCGCCCAGCCTCGACAGTTGCCCGGCGCAAGTCAAGGAACGGCGAAAAACCGATTGAAACAGTCTGCGACAAGGTCGGCGCCGGGTTCGTCATTCAGGTGCAAATGATGACCGCCAGGCAGCTGTTCACGGCTAAAGGGTAGACGTTCCAGCAACTCGGGATGTTTGGCGAGCATGCCGTCGGCAGCCACCACCAGTTTTGCAGGACAACTGACCCGCTGGACGAAGGCCATCGCCTGTTCAGGAGTCAGACGCAGCGGCGACGGTAACGTCAGGCGGTTATCGGTGCGCCAGGTATAACCGCCCGGCACCGGCATCAATCCACGTTGGGCCAGCAGTTCTGCGGCTTCGCGACTGACAGCGACCAAGCCTTTCATGCGCGCCTCGATGGCCCGGTCGAGGGTGTTGTAGACCGGTTTGCGCTTCTCCCGCAAATCCAGCTGCGCTTGCAGGGCCATGCCCATCCGTTCGGCAGCGTTTTCGCCTTTGTCTGTAGGAGGAATGATGCCGTCGATCAACGCCAGATGGGTCACGCGCTCCGGCAACGAACCGGCCAGCACCAGCGAAACGATCGCGCCCATGGAATGCCCCAGCAGGCCAAAGCGCTTCCAGCCCAATTGCTCGGCCACTTGCAGCACGTCATGGGCGTAGTCCCACAGTGCGTAACCGGCACCGGTCGGCCGATGCCCGGAATGACCGTGACCGGCCATGTCCAGCGCGATAATGCGCAAGCCTTTGAGCTTCGGCGCCAGCCGGGCGAAGCTGTTGGCGTTGTCCAGCCAACCATGCAAGGCGATCACCGGCATGCCGTCTTCGGGGCCGAACAAGTGCGCTGCCAACTCGATGTGCGGCAGGCTCAGGCGAACTTCTTCAACGACGTTGCTCATGCGTAATCCTGTTGGCGGCGACCGTCCCAACGGCTGAACAGGTTCTTCAACAGCGTGGCCGTGTCCTGGGGACGTTCGAGGGGAAACATGTGGCCGCCCGGCATGGTCAGGGACTCGCCCAGCGGCAAGCGCCCCACGAGGCTTGCGTGATGGCGCATCACCACCCGACTCTTGTGCCCGCGAACCACCGCCAGCGGCACTTTCAGTTGCCGTGTGCGGCCGGGACTGGTGTGCGGCACGCCACGGTAGATACTGATTTCCGTGGCCGGGTCGAAGCGCAGGCGCAGCTTGTCGCCCACCTTGTGCAAGCCGTGTTGCAGGTAAGCGTCGAAGCACTCCGGGTCGAAACTGCGAAACAGGGTTTTGCCAGCGAAGTAGAGTCGGGCCGCTTCCAGATCAGCGAACTCTTCGCGCCGTCCCAATGTACGGCCGGCCGGGGTCAGGCGATCGATGAAACCGAAACGTTTGGCGGCGCGAATCACCCATTGATCAGCGCGGGTCAGCACCGGCGAATCAAGCATCACCACGCCGCGATAGAGCTCGGGACACCGCAACGCTGCGTGCAGATGCAGCACGCCACCGAAGGAATGGCCGACGCCCCACACCGGTTCCGGTTGCTGTTTGAGGTGATGGATCAGCTCATCGACCAGGTTGTACCAGTTGTCGTCCGCCGGAAAACGCGGGTCGTGGGCGTGCTGCTGCAGATGCGTCACCTGATACTCGGGCGCCAGCGCCGCGAACAACTTGCCGTAGGTGCCCGAGGGGAAGCCGTTGGCGTGGGCGAAAAATATCTGTTGCGACATACCGGTGATCCATCAACGAAAACAAGGGTTGATTGTCCGTAAGACGACGTCCTGCAGCAATGACCGTAAGTGCCAGGAATGATGACAGTCCGGTCATGGGAATGGCGTGTCAGATGAATCCACCCCTCACCCCAGCCCTCTCCCCAAGGGGGAGAGGGGTAAAGGGAGCAGATCTGCACTGGCTTCTAGACCTGAGTTCGACTCAATATCTCAGGTCGATGTAACTCGAAAGCACACCTCGGTCAGTCCCCTCTCCCTCCGGGAGAGGGTTAGGGTGAGGGGCGGCCTCAATTGAAGAAACACACTCTCAACGCGCCGGTGGATTCTCACCCAATGGCACTACCGCCATGGTCAACCGCGACACACAGCTAGCCTTCCCCTCATCGCTGCTCAACCGGATATCCCAAACATGTGTCGTGCGGCCAATGTGAATCGGCTTGGCTACCGCCGTGACCCGCCCACTGCGCAAGCCGCGCAAATGGTTGGCGTTGATTTCCAGGCCCACGCAGTAAAACTTGCTGGCGTCGATGCACAGGTAACTGGCCATCGAGCCGACCGTTTCGGCCAGCACCACCGAGGCGCCGCCGTGCAGCAAGCCGTAAGGCTGGTGAGTGCGATGGTCGATGACCATGCTCGCAGTCAGGGACTCGTCGTCGAAGGCTTCGAAGCGAATATCCAGCACGTCGCCGATGGTGTTTTTCTGGATTGCGTTCAACTGTTCAATGTTGGGATGGGTACGCCACAAGCTCATTGCTGACATCCTTTGTTGGTTTTATTCGTGACTCAATCCTGCCACAGCACCGCTTCGCTGCGCTCGCTCCATTCTTCGAAACGGGCACCGTAGGTGGCTTCTATCACGTTGCGTTTGATCTTCAGGGTCGGCGTCAGGAAGCCGTTTTCCACCGCCCAACTGTCCTTGACCACCACCAATCGATGCAGGCGCTCATGTTTATCGAGGACGCCGTTGACCTCCTCCAGAAGTTTTTCGAGGCTTGAATGCAGGCCCGCCCTCGCCGTTCCGCTGGCGTCCTGCTGACCGACCGCCGAGAGCACGCACAACCCCAGCGGCGCACTCAGGCCATCGCCCACCACGCACACCTGCTCGATGCGCGAATGCTCCGCCAGACGATTTTCGATCGGTGCCGGGGCGACGTATTTGCCTTTGCTGGTCTTGAATATTTCCTTCAGTCGCCCGGTCAGGCGCAAGTTGCCTTCGGCGTCCTCCTCGCCCTTGTCGCCGGTGCGCAGGAAGCCGTCCTCGGTGATGGTTTCGGCGGTTTTCTCAGGCTCCTTGAAATACCCGAGCATGGTCGCGCCGCTGCGCACCATGACCTCGCCCGACTCGGCGATCCGCACCTCGACCTCCGGGCAGGGCTTGCCGATCCAGCCGGGTTTGTTCTGGCCCGGCCGGCAAACGTGCGAATAGCCGCAGCTTTCGGTCATGCCGTAGACCTCCAGCACATCCAGCCCCAGTTTGCGGTACCACAGCAGCAAGGTCTGCGGCACTGGCGCGGCGCCGGACAAGGCGATGCGCAAGGCATCCAGCCCGAGCCCGGCAAGGACTTTGTGGCCGACCCGCTTGCCGATGATCGGCAGACCCAGCAGGAAGTCGAGGCGTTTTGCCGGGATCTTGCTGTACACGCCCATCTGGAATTTGGTCCAGATCCTTGGCACGCCGAACAACGCGGTAGGACGTGCGCGGCGCAAATCGGTCAGGAAGGTGTCGAGGCTCTCGGCAAAAAATACCGTTTGCCCGGTGTAGATCGACGCCAGCTCGACGAACATCCGCTCGGCGACATGGCACAGCGGCAGGTAGGACAGCAACCGATCTGACTCATTCAGGCCGAATAACTGCGTGCCGCGTGTGGTGGCAAACCCCAGATTGGCGAAACTGTGCATCACGCCTTTGGGCATGCCGGTGGTGCCGGAGGTGTAAATGATGGTCGCCAACTGGTCGGCGGACGGCTTGGGATCGTCCTGGATCGGTGAACTCTTTTGCAGGTCGACCCAGCTGAAATCGAACGTGCCGGTTGGATGCAACGGCAGGCTGATCGTCGGCAGATCGGGGCTGATCCCGCGAGACATGCCTGGCCAGTCATCGAGTTTGCCGATGAACACCAGCGCCGCTTCGGAATGTTCAAGGACCTGGGCCACGGTCTCGGCGGTGAGGTTCGGGTAGAGCGGCACCGACACATGACCGGCCATCCAGATCGCCAGGTCGGCGATGATCCAGTGCGCGCAGTTTTTCGAGATCAGGGCGACGTGGCTGCCTTGGGGCAATTCGCGCGCGCGCAACCAATGCGCGGCGCAACGCGCCTGATGACCGACGTCGGCCCAAGTCAGGGTCTCGACCTGTCCGCCGCCGATGGGCTGGACCAAAAAGCGCTGGTGGGGATGGCGCGCTTCACGCTCGTAGAAAACGTCCAGCGGCAAACGGAAAGCAGCAGGCATGCGACTCGCTCCTTTATTTTTGGTCTGGAGCAAGCGTAGTCAACCAAGCAGTTGCTCGGTTGACTATTTTACGGGTGCTTAATGCCGGTGAGCTTCATCGCTCCGGCCAGCGGGCCTTCGCCTTCAAGTTCTGCAAGGCCGGCAGTTTTCACCGCCTCCGGGGCCTGCACATGGCCGTGCTGCAAGTAACCCAACAGGTTACCCACCAGTGGGTTATGGCTGACCAGTAGCGCATGATCCACAGACACCAACTGTTCCGCCACCGCTTGCGGGCGGTTGTCGGGGGTCAGCCAGTCGACGGTGCGAATCTCCGGCGCGAAATTCAGCGCGGTACGCACAATTTCTGCGGTCTCCTGCGCTCGCAGGTAAGGACTGGCATAGATCGCGGTCAGCGGCTTGCCGGCCAGTTCGGCGGCAGTGCGCAGCACTTCTTCACGACCATGGGCAGTCAGTGCCCGTTCCGAATCAGGACGCTTGCCGTGTGGCTCGGCTTCACCATGACGCAGTATCCAGAGTTTCATAGCTTGGGCTCCTCATCTCGGACCGGGTGTGGTGCCGGCGCCACAGCGTGCGGCGCTTCACCTTCCGGTGTACGCGGCGTCGGCCAGTCGGCGAACGGCCAGGGCTTCTGGTCACTGTGGAAACTGCCGAATCGACCGATCTGCGCCAGGAACTGGCTCAGGCTGTCGCCGAAGTTCATCAGGCTGGCGCTTGGGGCGCCATAGATCAAACGATAGATCAGTTGAACCAACACCACGGCGCCGAGGATGAATTGCGCCACTTGCCATACCAGCACGTAGACGATCATCCACAACACGCGCAGCAGGATGGATTCGTACTTGGCTTCTGTTTTCGGATCGTTCATGTCTCGCTCCCTGCCCCTGTCAATTGAGTGCTCAGTTGAAACCACTGGTGGAAATAAAGTCGACGTCGGTTTTCGGCTCGGCACGCATCAATAGACCGATCACCTGCTCCAGCGTGCGCCCTTCGAACAGAATGGCATGCAGCCCGGCGACCAGCGGCATGTACACGCCCACCTCCTGAGCCTTGGCCTTGAGCACCTTGAGGGTGTTCACGCCTTCAGCGACTTCGCCCAGGCGCGTCACTGCATCTTCCAGGCTCAAGCCCTGGCCTAGGGCGAATCCGACCTGGTAATTACGGCTTTTCGGCGACGAGCAGGTGACGATCAAATCGCCGACGCCCGCCAAACCGAGGAAGGTCATCGGGTTGGCGCCCTGATTCACCGCAAAGCGGGTCATTTCTGCCAGCGCCCGGGTGATCAGCATGCTCTTGGTGTTTTCGCCCATGCCCAGCGCCACCGCCATGCCGGCGATGATCGCGTAAACGTTTTTCAACGCGCCGCCCAGCTCCACGCCGAAGCGGTCGGCGCTGGCGTACACGCGAAAGGTCCGGCCATGCAACGCTTCCTGGACCCGCTGGCAGAGTTCTTCGTCTTCGCTGGCGACCACCGTGGCAGTCAGCGCGTGTTCGGCGATTTCACGGGCCAGGTTCGGCCCGGACAGCACGCCGATGCGCGCTTGCGGGGCGATCTCTTCGAGGATTTCGCTCATCAGTTTGAAGGTGTGGGCTTCGATGCCTTTGGTCAGGCTCACCAGCAATTTGCCGCTCAAACGTTCGGCGTGCGGCATCAATACCGAGCGCAGCGCGCTGGACGGCAGTGCGACGAAGCACAAGTCGCAGGCTTGCAGAGTGGCCAGCAGGTCGGTGACCGCTTCCACGGCCGGCAGAATCTTGATGCCTTTGAGGTAACGCGGGTTCTCGCGATTGACCCGAATGGCCTC
Source organism: Pseudomonas sp. PMCC200344 (assembly GCF_030053095.1). NCBI lineage: Bacteria > Pseudomonadati > Pseudomonadota > Gammaproteobacteria > Pseudomonadales > Pseudomonadaceae > Pseudomonas > Pseudomonas sp. PMCC200344. Next base: position 4,828,645 of record NZ_CP125618.1, read on the forward strand.
GGCCTGCTCGGGGTCACGCATCCACAGCCGGACCTGATGCCCGTTCTCGGCCAGCAGATTAGCCACGGCGGTACCAAAACTTCCGCCTCCCAGGACCGCAATTGGGCGCTGTTCAGTCATATGCAATCCGTTAATCCATACCAGTGGCGATGACGGCATTATACGGAGCGGCCCAGTGGCGGCCAGTCCCCGTATCAATTACCGGCACTTGTAGGAAGAAGACCAAGAAAACCGACGAAAATGCCCACAACGTGACTGGAAAAGTCGTTGCGCTCGGTTAACATGCGCGCCAATTGTTCGCTATCAAGGATGTGTTGTGTCGTTTGGCTCTCCATCACCTCGCTCGCCACTGGTACTGGCGCTGATTTTCAGCTCGCCATTGCTTGCCGACGACTTGTTCCTCGACAGCGAGCCGCTGCCGCAAGTATTGACCGCGACGCGGCTCAAGCAGTCGCCGGCCGCGGTACCGGGGAGCATGACGGTGATCGACAGCGAACTGATCAACGCCAGTGGCGCCCGGGACATCAGTGAGTTGCTGCGACTGGTGCCGGGGATGATGGTCGGCAACATCAGCGGTAACCAGGCGGCGGTGAACTATCACGGCACCAACGCGACCGAAGCGCGACGCATGCAAGTGTTGATCGATGGCCGCTCGGTGTATCGCGCAGGCCTGGCCACCGTGGACTGGAGTGACATTCCGGTGGCCCTGGAAGACATCGAACGCATCGAAGTTTTCCGCGGCCCGAACACTGTCAGCTATGGCGCCAATGCGCTGATGGCGGTGGTCAACATCATCACGCGCAACCCGGCCGACAGCCACGGCACGCGGCTGAAAGTCACCCGTGGGCAGCGCGGCATCGACGACTTTTACGCCAGCCAGGGCGTGGGCTGGGACGGCGGCGGCCTGCGCCTGTCACTGTCCGGCCAGCAAGACGACGGCTTCGATTCGGACCGTAACGGCGCCGACTACCGCGACAGCCGCCGCTTGAACCGTTTCAACCTCGCCGTCAGCCAAACGCTCACTGAAAACCAGAGCATCGACTGGCAATTGAATGCCAAGGACGGGAGCAACCAGCGTCCGTATACCTACCGCCCGGTCTTCTCGGGGATTACCGCTGCCGGGAACAATTCCGACGTCATCGCCAAGGACTACGCCGGCTCGCTGCGCTGGAACCTCGACATCAATCCCGATCACAGCCTTTACATCCAGGGCTCGGCGCAACACTGGGATCGTCAGCAGACCTGGCGTGCCTGCGATGCCGAGGTTTCGTTCAGCCCGCAGCTGACCGAGCTCTGGCAGCTCAACCCGAATTACACCGAACGCCTGGCGCGCAACATGGAGCGCTACACCGGCCCCGGCGCGCCCGCAGGTGACCCGACCCAGCGCGCACTGGCCAATCAAGTGCTGGACCAATGGCGAAACGGCGCCCGACAAACCCTCTGCGGTGATATCGACCAAAGCGCCCGGGAGTCGCGCTACGACCTCGAAGTGCAGGACACCCTCAGCCTGTCCGACAGTCTGCGGCTGGTCAGCGGCATGAACTATCGTTACGACCGGGCAGATTCCAAGACCTACTTCAATGGCACCCTCGACGACACCACCTGGCGGGCGTTCGGCCAACTCGAGTGGCGCGCCACCGAGCATTGGTTGCTGCAGGGCGGTGCGATGTTCGAAGACACGCACTTGATTGGCAGTTCGCTCACCCCGCGGGTGGCGGTCAACTACCTGATCAACCCGCGCCATGGCCTGCGGGCGGTGTACTCGGAAGCCATCCGCTCGCCGGACATGTTTGAGAACAACGTCAACTGGAGTTATCAGGTAAAGAACCTGCGACCCAGTGCCTATGGCCAGTCCAGTGCCCGTTATTTCGTCAAGACCCGTGGCCCCGGCGACCTCGAACAGGAACACATGCGTTCCCGGGAACTGGGCTACAACGGCTACTTTGCCAAAGTGGGGCTGGCGGTCGATGTGAAGCTGTTCTACGACGAAATCACCGGGATGATCAGCGAACCGCTGCGCAACAATCAGTACATCGCCAGCAACTCAAACAGCGCGCGCTTCTCCGGGGCAGAAACCCAGCTCGACTGGAGAATCAGCAGCGCCGATCGCCTGCGTCTGATCTATGCCTACGTCGATGCCGAGGCGAGCAACCCGCAGGATGCACAACAGACGGCTCGAAACAGCGGGTCCGTCGGTTGGCTGCGCAACTGGGGCCACGGCTGGAACAGCGCGCTCTTCTACTATGGTGACGATGCCCTGAACGGCTATCGCTTCGAACGGGTCGATACGCGCATCGCCAAACGCATCGGCCTGGGCAAGGCCAGCCTGGAGTTGGCCGGTGTGCTCCAGCAACGCCTCGACAGCCAGCCCACTACCTTCGTCGACAACAACTACGACGAGCGCCGGGTGCTTTACTTCAGCGCAGAGCTGGCGTTCTAAGATGCTCTATAGCCCGTCACGCAAGACGCCAATCCTTGGCCGCCTGCTGGCCGGGTTGTGCCTGGTGTTTGCCGGACTGCTGAGCAGCCTGGCGGCCACCGCCGCGGACATTTTGCTGACCGGCGCCGAGGACAGCCCGGGCATGCAATCCTTCACTCAGGCCTTGAGCGCTTTGCGGCCTGCCGATAACGTGCACTTCCAGCCGCTGGCCAGTCTGCCGGCGCCAGGCAAACTGCCCGCCGGCACCCGTTTGATTCTGCTCGACCTGCCGAGCCTCGACTGGCGCCTGCAAGACACCCAGGGCCCGGCGACGCTGGTGCTGCGCATCAGCCGCCTGCAAGCCCGTCAGCATCTGGGGGCCACCCTGCCCCCGCGTCTCAGCCTGCTCTGGAGCGACCCGCCCCTGGACCGACAATTGCGCCTGACCCGATTGCTGCTGCCTCAGGCCAAACGGGTCGGCGTGCTCTTCGACAGCCACAGCGAATTCCTCTTGAAAGAACTGCATCAGGCCGCCCACTCCTTGGGCCTTGAAGTAGTCACCGAGCGCTGGGATAACACGAACGACAGCCGGCCGTTGCAGGCGTTACTGAAAAACAGCGACGTGTTGCTGGGCCTCGACGACCCCGATCTGTACAACCCGAAAACCGCTAAAAACCTGTTGCTCAGCAGCTATGCACGGCAATTGGCGCTGATCGGCCCTAACGCCGGGTTCGTCAGGGCCGGGAGCCTGGCCAGCACCTACAGCGATCAGAGCGATTGGCTGGCGATACTCGACGAACTGCTCGACCGGCCACCGGCCACGTGGCCACGCACGCACTACCCGCAACGCTTCAAAGTCTTAAGCAACCCGCAAGTGGCTCGTTCATTAGGGATTGAACAGATGAATGAAGCGTCTGTCGCAACACAGTTGGCCGAAGGAGAAAGCCGCCCATGACCTTTCGTCGCCGTTGGGACATCAACACCCGCACGCAGATTATCAGCCTCGGCCCTGCCCTGTTGCTGACGTTGCTGTTGATCAGTTTCTTTACCTTCGTGCGGATCCAGGACCTGCGTCAGGAGCTCAATCACACTGGGCAGCTGATCGCCAACCAACTGGCACCGGCCACCGAATACGGGGTGATCTCGGGCAACAACGAGGTGCTAGACAGTTTGCTCAAGGCCACCCTGGCCACGCCCAATGTGCGCTTTCTGGAAGTCCAGGACAGTGCCAACCGGATTCTGGTGTACGTCGAGCAACCGTCGGAAACCCACAACCGCTCGCACCAGGTCGAAGTGTTCCAGGCCCCGGTGCGGCTGCAACGCATCCAGCTGCACAATGATTTCCTGCAGGGAAGCCGCGTCGCCAACACGGCGTCCTCCGAGGATTATCTGGGTCGGGTGATCGTCGGCCTGTCCAATGACGCCTTCAGCCAGCGTCAGCAGGAAATCCTGCTCAAGGCCGGGATCCTGGCGCTGTTCGCCCTGCTGTTTACTTTTCTGGTCGCCCGGCGCCTGGCCGGCAGCCTTTCGCAACCGATTCGCGACATCGGCAACGCGGTCAAGGCCATTCAGGACGGCGACTACAAAACCCCGCTGCCGATCGTCGACGACACTGAACTGGGCGCGCTGTCGCAACACATCAACAACCTCGCCAACGGGCTCGAACAAGCCAGTCGCGAACAGCATCAAGCGATGGCGCAGTTGATTCAGACTCGCGAGGAAGCGGAAAAGGCCAACAACGCCAAATCCGATTTCCTTGCAATGATGAGCCACGAATTGCGCACGCCGATGAATGGCGTGCTGGGCATGCTGCAACTGTTGGAAACCACTGAGATGACCGAGGAGCAGATCGAATACGCGGCGCTTGCCTCGGAGTCCACGGAACACCTGCTCAAAGTCATCAACGACATTCTCGATTTCTCGCGCATCGAGCGTTCGGAACTGGAGCTGGAGCACATTCCATTCAACCTCGCAGACCTGATCGGCAGTTGCGCCCAGTCGTTCTCGCACAGCGCCGTGCAACGCGGGCTCGACCTGGCGCTGTCGATTCCGGACGACATGCGCGCGTTGCAGGTGCAGGGCGACCCGACGCGAATCCGGCAGATCCTGGTCAACCTGATCGGCAATGCGCTGAAATTCACCGAACAGGGCCGCGTCAGCATCGAACCGCAATGGCAGTCGCTGGATCACGAATTGCTGTGGTTCACCTGCACCGTGCGCGACAGCGGGATTGGTATCTCGGCTGAACGCCTGGAATTAATGTTCAACGCCTTCCAGCAGGCCGACAGTTCTATTTCGAGGCGATACGGTGGCACCGGGCTGGGCCTGCCGATTGCTCGCACACTGGCTGAACGCATGGGCGGCACGTTGCGCGCCCAGAGCGAGGAAGGTCGCGGCTCGGTGTTCACCCTGGAAATCCCGCTGGCGCTCTATAAACAGACGCTGCCCGTGCTGGCGCCGCGCATACCGACCGGCAGCGGTGATGGCGAAGGGCGCAACGTGTTGCTGGTGGAAGACAATCCGGTCAATCAGACGGTCATCGAAGCAATGTTGCGCAGTCTGGGCTTTACTGTCAGCGTCGTCACCGATGGCGCCCAGGCAGTGCGCAGTGCGGAGAGTCTGATTTTTGAAGCCATTTTGATGGACTGCCGGCTACCGATCATCGACGGCTACGAGGCCACCCGACAGATTCGCCAATTACCCGGCTGCACAGACTTGCCGATCATCGCACTGACTGCCAACGCCTTGCAGGGTGACCGCGAAGCCTGTTTATCGGCGGGAATGAACGATTACCTGGCCAAGCCCTTCAAACGCACAGATTTGCAGCAAATTCTGCAGCGCTGGGTGCAGTAGTGCAGGCCTTTCGGCTATCTGCGACTGGCGTGAAAGGCGAAAGTGCGGCAGTCTTAGGCACCCGAACAGGCCCGAAAAGGGGCTTGAATAATAATTTCAGTGCACAAGTGTACATTCATGTCCTTGGTGCTGTGACTTTCACCACAACGCAATAGTCTATGAGTAGGCTGCTGACTCGAGGCATAAACGCTTCGATCGGCCGGGAAGATTTGCCCCACCTGCCGCATGGGACTATTGAGGAGCTCGCATGACCCAACAAAACGCCTTTACTCGGGAAGACCTGCTGCGCTGCAGTCGCGGTGAGCTGTTCGGCCCAGGTAACGCACAACTGCCCGCCCCGAACATGTTGATGGTGGATCGCATCACCCATATCAGCGCCGAGGGTGGCAAGTACGGCAAGGGTGAATTGGTCGCCGAGCTGGATATCACTCCGGACCTGTGGTTCTTCGCCTGCCACTTCGAAGGTGATCCGGTGATGCCAGGCTGCTTGGGCCTCGACGCCATGTGGCAACTGGTCGGCTTCTTCCTCGGCTGGCAAGGTCTGCCGGGCCGTGGTCGCGCCCTGGGTTCGGGCGAAGTGAAATTCTTCGGTCAGGTTCTGCCGACCGCCAAGAAAGTAACCTATAACATTCAGATCAAGCGCGTACTGAAGGGCAAGCTGAACCTGGCCATCGCCGATGGTTCGGTCAGCGTCGACGGCCGCGAGATCTACACCGCCGAAGGCCTTCGGGTCGGCGTTTTCACCTCCACTGACAACTTCTAAGGGTTATCCGCATGCGCCGCGTCGTTATCACTGGTCTGGGCATCGTTTCGTGCCTGGGCAATGACAAAGAGACCGTCTCCGCTAACCTGCGTGCAAGCCGCCCTGGCATCCGGTTCAACCCGGAATATGCCGAAATGGGTCTGCGTAGCCAGGTTTCCGGCTCCATTGACCTTCCCCTCGAAGAGCTGATCGATCGCAAGATCTTTCGCTTCGTCGGCCACGCGGCGGCTTACGCCTACCTGGCCATGAAAGACGCCATCGCCGACTCCGGTCTGACCGATGAGCAAGTCTCCAACCCGCGTACCGGTTTGATCGCCGGCTCCGGTGGCGCCTCCACGCTGAACCAGATGGAAGCGCTGGACATCCTGCGCGAGAAAGGCGTGAAACGCGTTGGCCCATACCGCGTCACGCGGACCATGAGCAGCACCGTTTCCGCTTGCCTGGCCACGCCGTTCAAGATCAAGGGCCTGAACTACTCCATCGCGTCTGCCTGCGCCACCAGTGCTCACTGCATCGGTACCGCCATGGAACAGATCCAGATGGGCAAGCAGGACATCGTGTTCGCCGGCGGCGGTGAAGAAGAACACTGGAGCCAATCGTTCCTGTTCGACGCCATGGGCGCACTGTCCAGCCAGTACAACGAAACCCCGGAAAAAGCTTCCCGTGCCTACGACGCCAAGCGTGACGGTTTCGTCATCGCCGGCGGTGGCGGCATGGTCGTGGTCGAAGAGCTGGAACATGCTCTGGCCCGCGGCGCGAAGATCTACGCGGAAATCGTTGGCTACGGCGCGACCTCCGACGGCTACGACATGGTCGCCCCAAGCGGCGAAGGCGCCATCCGCTGCATGCAGATGGCCATGTCCACCGTTGACGCTCCGATCGACTACCTGAATACCCACGGCACGTCGACTCCGGTCGGCGACGTCATGGAAATGAAAGGTGTGCGTGAAGTGTTCGGCGACAAGGCTCCGGCCATCAGCTCCACCAAGAGCCTGTCGGGTCACTCCCTGGGCGCCGCCGGCGTTCACGAAGCGATCTACTGCATGCTGATGATGGAAGGCAACTTCATGGCGGGTTCCGCCAACATCGACGAACTGGACCCGGAAGTAGCTGACATGCCGATCCTGACCAAGACTCGTGAAGACGCCACCATCAACACCGTGATGAGCAACAGCTTCGGCTTCGGTGGCACCAATGCCACGCTGGTACTGAAGCGCTGGCAGGGTAAGTAATACCCCGCGTACGCCGCACATAAAAACGCCCCGACTGGTTCGGGGCGTTTTTTTTGTGCCTTTGCTTTTGCTTTTGTAGGAGCCAGGCTTGCCGGCGAAGGCGCACCCAAGGACGCCTTCGCCGGCAAGCCTGGCTCCTACAGGTACCGGTTTGAATCCGCCGTTTTCATCGTCGCAAACATGAAGCTTTTGTCATGAAACTCAGCGGCTTGCGACCAAATGCCGCGTGTTTCAAGGGCTGCAGGATTTTCTCTGATTTTGCAAAAGTCCGTTACCAAACTCAGTCGTTTACTTAGCAGGCTAACCAAACATATAACGGAGTCCTGCACACGCCTTGCTGCAGATAACAGAGATTGGAGCTAGCAGATGACTGTAAAAGTAACTGAACGCGACGATTCACATAAGTCCCACGAAGGCGTAGCCGCCGGTATCCGGATCTGGGACGTGCACCAACAAGACATGCTGGTGGGGATGTTCCACTCCGAAACCGATGCCCACAGCTACAAGGCCGAACTGGAAAAACTGGAGCAGCAACGAGAGCTCCAATCCGCCTAAGCAATGACAGCATTGAAAACGACAAACCCCGCCATGAGCGGGGTTTGTCGTTGTTGCAGTCTTTAACGGCTTACCACATCAGATCGTCCGGGATCTGATAGGCGGCGTACGGATCGTCTTCAGCAGCGACTTCTTCGGTCTTCACGTTCATCTGCACGATACGCTGTGGATCGCGCTCCTGGATCTTCAGGGCCGCCTCACGGGGGATCACTTCATAACCGCCGGCGTGGTGCACGATAGCCAGCGAACCGCTGCTGAGCTTGTTGCGCATCAGCGTGTTGACGCAGATGCGCTTGACCTTCTTGTCGTCGACGAAGTTGTAGTAGTCCTCGGTCGTCAGCTTCGGCAGACGCGAGACTTCGATCAACTGTTTGACCTGAGCAGCGCGAGCCTTGGCCTCGGCCTTCTCCTGCTGCTGACGGTTCAGCTCCTGGTCGCGCTTGGCCTTCTCGGCCATGGCTTCCTGAGCCGCCCGCTGCTGCGAGTCATCAAGTTCGATCTGACCTTTGTGGGCCAGACGCTGCTGTTTCTGCTTCTCTTTGCCGACCTGTTTGGCCTGCTTCTGGTTGACCAGCCCTGCTTTGAGCAACTGGTCGCGAAGGGAAATGCTCATGGTGCTTATTACTCACTTAGGCAACTGCTCAACCGCAGCTGGGCAAATTCTTTTCCTGACGTTTGGCTTCGCCCCACAAGGCGTCCAACTCTTCGAGGGTGCAATCTTCTATGGGACGGTGGGTGTCGCGCAATGCCTGTTCGATAAAACGGAAGCGTCTTTCGAACTTGCTGTTGGCTCCACGCAGTGCAGTTTCGGGATCGACCTTGAGATGACGCGCCAGATTGACCACGGAAAACAACAGATCACCGACCTCATCGGCAATCGCTGCCGAGTCATTGTCGGCCATGGCTTCGAGCACTTCATCGAGCTCTTCGCGCACTTTGTCGAGCACCGGCAAGGCGTCAGGCCAGTCGAAACCGACCTGCCCCGCGCGCTTCTGCAACTTCGCCGAACGGGACAATGCCGGCAGTGCTGCGGGTACGTCGTCGAGCAAGGACAGTTGTTCGGGCGCCGAAGATTTCTCCGCCCGTTCTTCAGCCTTGATCTCTTCCCAGCGCTGTTTGACCTGATCTTCATTAAGACGCGGAACATCCAGCGGCGCATACAGATCACCGGTAGGAAACACATGCGGATGACGGCGAATCAATTTGCGGGTGATGCTGTCGATGACGCCGGCGAATTCGAAGCGCCCTTCTTCCCGGGCCAACTGGCTGTAATAAACCACCTGGAACAGCAAATCCCCCAACTCTCCCTGCAAGTGATCGAAGTCACCGCGCTCGATGGCGTCGGCGACTTCGTAGGCTTCCTCAAGGGTGTGCGGGACGATGGTTTCGTAGGTTTGCTTGATGTCCCACGGGCAGCCGAACTGCGGGTCGCGCAGACGGCTCATCAGGTGCAGCAAGTCTTCAAGGCTGTACATCAATTTCACGGAGTCCGGTTACGGCGGGTTTCGATGATGTTTGGCAACTGGGAAATCCGCCCCAGCAACCGACCCAGTGCATCCAGCCCCGGAATCTCGATGGTCAGGGACATCAACGCCGTGTTGTCCTCTTTGTTCGAGCGGGTGTTGACCGCCAGCACGTTGATCCGCTCGTTGAGCAGTACTTGCGAAACGTCACGCAGCAGACCGGACCGGTCGTAGGCACGGATGATGATGTCCACCGGATAGGTGAGCACCGGCACCGGGCCCCAGCTGACCTGGATGATCCGCTCGGGCTCGCGCCCACCCAGTTGCAGCACCGAGGCGCAGTCCTGACGGTGAATACTCACGCCGCGGCCCACGGTGATGTAACCGACGATCGCATCCCCCGGCAGCGGCTGGCAGCAGCCGGCCATCTGGGTCATCAGGTTGCCGACGCCCTGGATCTGGATGTCGCCGCGCTTGCCCGGTTTGTAACCGGTGGCCTTGCGTGGAATCAGTTCCAGCTGTTCGTTGCCGCGCTCCGGTTCGACCAGTTGCTGCGCCAGGTTCACCAGTTGTGCCAGACGCAAATCGCCTGCGCCCAACGCGGCGAACATGTCTTCGGCCATTTTCATGTTGGCCTTTTCGGCCAGCTTGTCGAAATCTACCGCTGGCAGACCGAGGCGGTTGAGTTCGCGCTCCAGCAAGGTTTTACCGGCGGCGACGTTCTGATCGCGCGCCTGCAATTTGAACCAGTGAACGATCTTCGCCCGTGCCCGCGAGGTGGTGATGTAACCCAGGTTCGGGTTCAGCCAGTCGCGGCTCGGGGTGCCGTGCTTGCTGGTGATGATCTCGACTTGCTCACCGGTTTGCAGGCTGTAGTTGAGCGGCACGATGCGCCCGTTGATCTTCGCGCCACGGCAGTTGTGACCGATTTCGGTGTGCACTCGGTAGGCGAAGTCCAGCGGCGTCGCGCCCTTCGGCAAGTCGATGGCATGACCGTCCGGGGTGAAGATGTAGACCCGGTCCGGTTCGATATCGACCCGCAGTTGCTCAGCCAGGCCGCCGATGTCACCCAGCTCTTCATGCCACTCGAGGACCTGACGCAGCCAGGAAATTTTCTCTTCGTAGTGGTTGGAGCCGGATTTGACGTCGGTGCCCTTGTAGCGCCAGTGTGCGCAAACGCCCAGCTCGGCTTCTTCGTGCATGGCGTGGGTGCGGATCTGCACTTCCAGCACCTTGCCCTCGGGGCCGATCACCGCGGTGTGCAGCGAGCGGTAGCCGTTCTCTTTAGGGTTGGCGATGTAGTCGTCGAATTCTTTCGGGATGTGCCGCCACAGGGTGTGGACGATACCGAGCGCGGTGTAGCAGTCGCGCATTTCCGGCACCAGCACGCGAACCGCGCGCACGTCGTAGATCTGGCTGAATTCCAGACCCTTGCGCTGCATTTTGCGCCAGATCGAATAGATGTGTTTGGCCCGGCCGCTGATGTCGGCATCGACGCCGGTGGCCTGCAATTCGTTCTTGAGCTGGCTCATCACATCGGCGATGAAGCGCTCGCGGTCCAGTCGCCGCTCATGCAGCAACTTGGCGATCTGCTTGTACTGGTCGGGCTCAAGGTAACGGAAGGACAAGTCCTCCAGCTCCCACTTGATGTGACCGATACCGAGACGGTGAGCCAAAGGCGCGTAGATGTCGAAGACTTCACGGGCGACGCGGTTGCGTTTTTCGTCATCGGCGGTTTTCACCGCACGGATCGCGCAGGTGCGTTCGGCCAGTTTGATCAGCGCGACGCGAACGTCGTCGACCATGGCGACCAGCATTTTGCGCAGGTTTTCGACCTGGCCCTGCGTGCCCAACACCAGGGATTGACGGGGGCTGAGGCTGGCGCTGATCGCCGCCATGCGCAACACGCCGTCGATGAGTTTGGCGACCACCGGACCGAAGCGCTGGCTGACCGCCGGCAACTCAATCTGGCCTTCGCGCACGCCGCGATACAGGATCGCGGCAACCAACGAATCCTGATCGAGTTTGAGGTCGGCGAGAATCTCGGCGATCTCAAGGCCCGTGCGGAAACTCGAGGTCCCTTCGGACCATAGATTTTTCGCTGCATTGGCCTGTTGTTCAGACGCACGAGCGAACTCGCACGCTTCCTTCAAGGCTTCGCGATCCAGTGCCGGATCGACACTGGCCGCGTGATCGAGCCAAGCCTCGAGATTGATACTGCCGTCGGTGTTGATCGGCTGGTGTGCTCTCACCTGTACCATCTTGCTTACCTTCCCTACGACGCAGATTCAATGCGTCAAATCGCTGACCTTTCGTTACCCGTGAACGCTCGCGGGGCTAATGCGAGCGCGGCACGGGCAGGCCAGTCGGACCAGACGAGCCGTCCTAGCTCGCTTCAAATAACGCCATGGCCTCGACATGTGCCGTCTGAGGAAACATATCGAGAATCCCGGCACGTTTTAACCGGTAGCCCTGCTTGATCAATTCGACCGTATCGCGCGCCAGCGTTGCCGGATTGCACGATACATACACCAACCGTTTGGCGCCCAGAGACGCCAGCTTGCGCACTGCTTCGAAAGCACCGTCACGCGGTGGGTCCAAGAGTACCGCACAAAAGCCTTCGCGCGCCCATTCGGCATCGGCCAAAGGCTGGGATAAATCGGCCTGAAAAAACTTCGCATTATGAAGATTATTGCTAGCAGCGTTTGCAGCTGCCCGCTCGACCATCGCCTGCACACCCTCCACCGCCACCACTTCGCGAACGACCTTGGCCAACGGCAAGGCAAAGTTACCCAAACCACAGAATAGATCGAGAACTCGTTCCTCCGCCGTCGGCTTCAGCCAGTCCAACGCCTGGGCGATCATCGCTTCGTTGACCCCGGCGTTGACCTGGATGAAATCCCCCGGACGGTACGCCAGGTTCAAATCCCACTGCTCAAGCCGATAACCCAACGACTGGTCAGCCTCGACCGGTTGCGGTTCGCCGTCACCGTGCAGCCACAATTGGGCTTCATGGAAGGCGCAGAAATCCTTGAGGATCGTCATGTCGGCGTCGGACAGCGGCGCCATGTGCCGCAGCAACACCGCCAACGACGAACCGCTGAACAATTCCACATGCCCCAGAGCCTGAGGTTTGCTCAAGCGCCGAAGCATTTCCGGCAAGCGGGTCATGATCGGCTGCAAGGGTTGTACCAGCACCGTGCATTCGTTGATCGCAACGATGTCCTGACTGCCAGCGGCGCGGAAACCGACTTCGAGTTTTTTCGCCTTCATGTCCCAGCGCACCGCCACTCGGGCGCGACGCCGGTAACCGAATTCCGGACCGCTCAGCGGCGCGGCCCATTCTTCGGGTTCGACACCGGCGACCTTCGACAATTGCTCGGCGAGCATGCGCTGTTTCAGGGCGAGTTGTTCGTTGTGCGGCAGATGTTGCACGCTGCAACCGCCACAGCGACCGGCATGCGGACACGGTGCAGGGCGGCGCAGTTCGCTGGCCTGGAACACCCGTTCGGTGCGCGCCTCGACCACTTTGCCGTGGGCGCCCAACACGCGCGCTTCGACTTCTTCACCGGCCAATGCGCCGAGGACGAACCAGGTGCGACCTTCAAAAAACGCGATACCGCGACCGTCATTGGCCAGGCGCTCAATACTCAAACGCTGCTTTTTGCCGGTCGGAATTTGCGGGGCCTTGCTGCCGCCGGTGGGCTGGAAGCGCAGGCCTCTCTCTTGCTTGGCCATCAGTTAGGCGCGTCGAAAATGCCGGTCGACAAGTAACGGTCGCCACGGTCGCAGATGATCGCGACGATCACCGCGTTTTCAACTTCTTTGGACAGACGCAGCATCGCTGCCACCGCACCGCCCGAGGACACGCCGCAGAAGATGCCTTCTTCGCGGGCCAGACGACGGGTCACGTCTTCGGCTTCGCTTTGTGCCATGTCGACGATCCGGTCCACGCGCTCGGCCTGGTAGATCTTCGGCAGGTATTCCTGCGGCCAGCGACGGATGCCCGGAATCGCCGAGCCTTCCATCGGTTGCAGACCGATGATCTGCACGCTCTCGTTCTGCTCTTTCAAGTAGCGCGAGACGCCCATGATGGTACCGGTGGTGCCCATGGAGCTGACGAAATGGGTGATGGTGCCTTCGGTCTGGCGCCAGATTTCCGGGCCGGTGGTGGTGTAGTGCGCTTCGGGGTTGTCCCCGTTGGCGAACTGATCCAGCACCTTGCCGCGGCCTTCGGCTTCCATTCGCTGGGCGAGGTCGCGAGCGCCTTCCATGCCCTCTTCCTGAGTGACCAGAATCAGCTCGGCACCATACGCCGTCATGGCGGCTTTGCGTTCGGCACTGGAGTTGTCCGGCATGATCAGGATCATCTTGTAACCCTTGATCGCGGCGGCCATCGCCAGGGCGATCCCGGTGTTACCCGAGGTCGCTTCGATCAGCGTATCGCCGACGTGGATCTGCCCGCGCAACTCGGCGCGGGTGATCATCGACAGCGCCGGACGGTCCTTGACCGAACCCGCCGGGTTATTCCCTTCGAGCTTGAGCAAAAGGGTATTGCTGGTGGCGCCAGGCAGGCGCTGCAAACGGACCAGCGGAGTGTTGCCGACGCAATCGGCGATGGTTGGGTACTGCAAGGTCATGGCGTATTCGCAATCCAGACTGCGGGGGCGCCTATCATACCGACAAACCTTCGCAGGCCATATCACGCAAAGTACGGTGCTTATGGTTTATGGGAATAAGGGGCAGTTTCCGTATTAAGCTGTTTGCGCGGAATAGACCTGGGCAGCTGCTCAAAAACTGAACAACCCTCACACACCGAGGGGCGGGTTTGTGTCAGCAGCGCTGACACTTTTGCCGGCTGGACGTCGCTGCGTACGCACAGTGCAGCTTTAAACAAGGTTTGCACTGGGAGAAAATGATCAGGTTGTTCGACCAGAGAATTGTCGCACCGGTGGTGCGACTTTCACCTCAGCGTGACAGCCCTTGTAGATCCGATGGTTGTTGGGCCCAAGAAAACTGTCTCACCAGCGGTGAGACTTTTTCGTAATGGTGACCCGACGGGCCTCTTCGCGGGCAAGCCCGCTCCCACAGGGTGCGGAGTTGATCACACGATTTGTGGCCGGCAGAGAACCACTGTGGGAGCGAGCTTGCTCGCCATGGCGTCAGCACTGGCGCCACCAACATTTGCCACCAACCGCATATTCAACCGCAAACCCGCCCCGGTGTTCTCAGCCCAAAGACTCCCGCCCTGACGCTGCACCGCATTCCTCGCAATGCTCAACCCCAACCCGAACCCACCATCCCCCGGCCGCGAGCCATCGAGCCGAATGAACGGACAGAAGATCCGCTCAAGATCCACCTCAGCCACCCCGCCACCCTCATCCTCCAGCCACACATGCCAGAAGTCGCCATCGCGCTGCCCACCCAGACGTACAACGCCGCCCTGCGGTGAATGACGAATGGCATTGCGCAGGATGTTTTCCAGCGCTTGAGCCAATGTATTGAGATGGCCGCGCACCCAGCAGGACGAATCCACCGCACACTGTAACTGGCTCGCCGGCCAGCCACTTTCATAGCAGGCATTTTCCGTGAGCATTTCCCACAACGCCTGAACCTGGATCGATTCATCGGGCAGCGGTGCGCGTTCGGTATCGAGCCAGGCCAGTTGCAGGGTGTCTTCCACCAGACGCTGCATACCATCGACCTCTCGGCCAATGCGCTCGCGCAATTGCGTCAACCCCTGCTCGCTTTCGCTGGCCACGCGCAGGCGACTCAGTGGCGTGCGCAATTCGTGGGACAGGTCGCGCAACAGTTGTTGTTGCAGGGCCACCGCGCTTTGCAGGCGCTCGGACATGTGATCGAAGGCCCGGCCCAGTTCACCCAGCTCATCCGGGCGGTTGGTGATGCGGCTCGACAACCGCACGTTCAATTGGTCGGCACGCCAGGCATTGGCCTGTTCGCGCAGACTGTTCAAAGGCACGACCAGCAACCGATAGAGACCGACGCACAGCAGCAAGGTGAACAGTCCGGGAATCACCTCGTTGGTGATCACCCGCCAGAACACCCGGTAGTGCCCGGGCACGAAACGCCGGGGCAGTTCGATCACCAGACTGCCGGCGGACGGATCGTTGGGAAAAGGCACCCTCAACCACGGCAGGCCTTTGGTATGGCGACTCGTCGGCGAATCCAGACTGCGTAAAAAGGTCAGGCGATGGGTTTCTTTTTCCGTCAGCGGGTAACTGCTCAATGACTGCAAATCGCCGCCAATCACGCCGACCCATGTCGACTCGCGATGGCCGACGCTCTGCAACCAGGCATCGACGCCTGCACTCTGGCGCTTATTCCACGCCTGCTCGGCCTCGGCGGCGTAGCGCATCAGCGTGCCCCGTGCCTCGTCGGACAGGAACAGGTTTTTCTTTTCCATGTAGCGCCCCCAGGACCAACTGAGCCAGATCATCAGCAGACAGAACGCCACCAACAAACACGCCAGTTTCCAGAACAGCGAATGCCTGCCCGGCAGGTCACTCCACTTCATCGACAGCACTCAATACGTAGCCCTTGCCCCACACCGTGCGCACTTCGCGCTCGAGGTAACCGATGGCCTTGAGCTTGCGGCGGATCTGACTGATATGCATGTCGAGGCTGCGGTCATGGGGCGCGTAACCGCGCTGCAGCACATGCTGGTAAAGGAAGGCTTTGCTCAGGACTTCATCGTCATTGCGATTCAACGTTTCCAGCAACCGGTACTCACTGCGGGTCAGGCCGGCAGCGTGTTCGCCATAAAAGACATCACAGCATTCATCGTCGAAACGCAGGCTGTCCGCCGAAGGGGCAATCGGTGCCGGCGCTGGCCGGCGGTCGAGCGCGACCCGTCGCAGGATCGCTTCGATGCGCACCCGCAACTCGACCATGCTGAAGGGTTTGGGCAGGTAATCATCGGCGCCCAGCCGAAAACCACTGATGCGATCCGCCTCGGCACCGAGCGCCGACATCAGCACCACCGGGGTGGAATGGCTCTGGCGTAATTGCGTCAGTACGTTCAGCCCGTCCAGGCCCGGCAGCAGAATATCCATCAGCACCACATCGAAGGCTTGCTGGCGGGCGATGGTCAAGCCTTCCAGACCATTCTGGCACCAGGTCACCTGAAAACCGCAGCGCCCCAGGTGCTCATGAACATAAGCACCGAGCACGAGGTCGTCTTCTATAGACAGGATACGAGGATGGCCAGCGGTGATGGGAGTCATGACTATCTGCAAATAATTCTCAGTTGGAGATTATTCAAGATTGCCTCGCTGCGGGCAACACAAGGTTTGCCCGTGAGGTAAAAGTGGCGATCCAGCCGACGAATGCCGACATCAATTTTACGAAGATTGCCCGCCTGCAAATCGCTACACTGCGCAGGTGGCGCGTGCTGGACGTACGTGCAGGTCATTAAATCGCTGGATGCAGGAGAGATGCGTGCTCAAGAAACTGGGAATTAAAGGCCGCGTGCTATTGCTGACCCTGTTGCCGACCAGCCTGATGGCCTTGGTTCTGGGCGGCTATTTCACCTGGATGCAGCAATCCGACCTGCAAACCCAGCTCATGCAGCGTGGCGAGATGATCGCCGAACAACTGGCGCCCTTGGTGGCCCCGGCCATGGGCCACAAGAACACCGAGCTGCTGGAACGCATTGCCACCCAATCCCTCGAACAACCGGACGTGCGCGCCGTAACGTTCCTCGCGCCCGACCGCTCCCTGTTGGCCCATGCCGGCCCGACCATGCTCAATCAGGCCCCGATCGGCAACAGTTCGCAGATGCTGCGCCGCAGCGGTAATGACGCGACGCGTTACTTGCTGCCGGTGTTCGGCAAGCACCGCAATCTGGCCGGTGACTTGATTCCCGACGAAGCCGACCGCCTGTTGGGCTGGGTCGAACTTGAACTGTCCCACAACGGCATGCTGCTGCGCGGTTATCGCAGCTTGTTCGCCAGCCTGCTGCTGATCGGCGCAGGCCTGGCCGGTGCGGCGTTGCTGGCGTTGCGCATGGGTCGGAGCATCAATCGGCCGCTGAGTCAGATCAAGCAAGCGGTGGCGCAACTCAAGGACGGTCATCTGGAAACCCGTCTGCCGCCCCTTGGCAGCCAGGAGCTGGACACGCTGGCGTCCGGCATTAACCGTATGGCCGGCACCCTGCAGAACGCGCAGGAGGAATTGCAACACAGCATCGACCAGGCCACCGAAGACGTGCGCCAGAACCTGGAAACCATCGAAATCCAGAACATCGAACTGGACCTGGCGCGCAAGGAAGCCCTTGAAGCCAGCCGGATCAAATC
This sequence comes from Pseudomonas sp. PMCC200344, assembly GCF_030053095.1. Lineage (NCBI taxonomy): Bacteria > Pseudomonadati > Pseudomonadota > Gammaproteobacteria > Pseudomonadales > Pseudomonadaceae > Pseudomonas > Pseudomonas sp. PMCC200344. Next base: position 4,846,245 of record NZ_CP125618.1, read on the forward strand.
CGAGTTCCTGGCCAACATGAGCCATGAAATCCGCACGCCGCTCAACGGCATTCTCGGCTTCACGCATCTGCTGCAAAAAAGCGAGCTGACCCCGCGCCAGCTCGACTATCTGGGCACCATCGAAAAGTCCGCCGACAGCCTGCTGGGGATCATCAACGAGATTCTCGACTTCTCGAAAATCGAGGCCGGCAAACTGGTGCTCGACAATATTCCGTTCAACTTGCGCGACCTGCTCCAGGACACGTTGACCATCCTCGCTCCGGCCGCCCACGCCAAGCAGCTGGAGCTGGTGAGCCTGGTTTATCGCGATACGCCGCTGTCGCTGGTGGGTGACCCGCTGCGGCTCAAGCAGATTCTCACCAACCTGGTCAGCAATGCGATCAAGTTCACCCGCGAAGGCACCATCGTCGCCCGGGCCATGCTCGAGGAAGAGCACGAAGACAGCGTGCAACTGCGCATCAGCATTCAGGACACCGGCATCGGGCTGTCGAACCAGGACGTGCGCGCCTTGTTCCAGGCTTTCAGCCAGGCTGACAATTCGCTGTCCCGGCAACCGGGCGGCACCGGTCTGGGGCTGGTGATTTCCAAACGACTAATCGAACAGATGGGTGGCGAGATCGGTGTCGACAGTACCCCCGGCGAAGGCTCGGAATTCTGGATCAGCCTGAGCCTGCCCAAAACCCGCGACGATGCCGAAGACCTGCCCGGTCCGCCGTTGCTCGGACGTCGGGTGGCAGTGCTGGAAAACCACGAACTGGCCCGTCAGGCATTGCAGCATCAACTGGAAGACTGTGGCCTCGAAGTCACCCCGTTCAATACATTGGAAAGCCTGACCAATGGCGTGACCGGCGCGCATCAGACCGATCAGGCGATCGACCTGGCGGTGCTCGGCATCACCAGCAACGACATGCCACCAGAGCGCCTCAACCAGCACATCTGGGACCTAGAACACCTGGGCTGCAAGGTGCTGGTGTTGTGCCCGACCACCGAACAGACGCTGTTCCACCTCTCGGTGCCCAATCCGCACAGCCAGCTCCAGGCCAAACCGGCCTGCACCCGCAAGCTGCGGCGGGCCTTGTCCGACCTGGTCAATCCGCGTCAGCAACGCAGCGAACCCGGCGAACCGGTGTCCAGCCGTGCGCCAAAAGTGCTTTGCGTCGACGACAACCCGGCCAACCTGCTGCTGGTGCAAACCCTGCTCGAAGACATGGGCGCCAAAGTCCTCGCGGTGGAAAGCGGTTACGCGGCGGTCAAGGCGGTGCAGACCGAAACCTTCGACCTGGTGCTGATGGACGTTCAGATGCCCGGCATGGATGGGCGGCAAAGCACTGAAGCGATTCGCCAGTGGGAAAGTGAACGGCATTGCACGCCGCTGCCGATCGTTGCCCTCACCGCTCACGCCATGGCCAACGAAAAGCGCGCGCTGCTGCAAAGCGGCATGGACGACTACCTGACCAAACCGATCAGCGAACGGCAACTGGCCCAAGTGGTTCTGAAGTGGACTGGCCTGGCGCTGCGCAATCATGGGCCGGAGCGCTCCAGCGAAAGCCACGGTGGCAGTCATGAGTTGCAGGTGCTCGATCACGAAGAAGGTTTGCGTCTGGCCGCTGGCAAGGCTGATCTGGCGGCGGACATGCTGGCAATGCTGCTGGCATCTCTGGAAGCCGACCGCGAGGCGATTCGCTTCGCCCGGGAAACCAACGACCAGAACGCCCTGATCGAGCGCGTCCATCGCCTGCACGGTGCGACACGCTATTGCGGCGTCCCGCAACTGCGCGCTGCCTGCCAGCGCAGCGAAACCCTGCTCAAGCAACAGGACCCCAAAGCCCCCAGCGCGCTGGAAGACCTCGACCGAGCCATCAATCGCCTGGCCGCTCATGCCCGTATAAACGCTTGATGCACGTTCCAGGAGGAGCACATGCGCACGATTCTTTTCAGCAACCAGACCTACGACCGCGACAGTTTTCTCAGTGCCGAGCTACCGGCCGGCATTGAACTGCACTTTCAATCGGCGCGACTGAGCCTTGATACGGTGGCGCTGGCCGAGCATCACGAGGTGGTCTGTGCCTTCATTAATGATGACCTCAGCGCGCCAGTGCTCGAACGCCTGGCCGCGGGCGGCACACGCCTGATCGCCCTGCGCTCGGCCGGTTACAACCATGTCGATCTGGCAGTGGCAAAGCGTCTGGGGCTGGCGATTGCGCGCGTCCCGGCCTACTCGCCCCACGCGGTGGCGGAACATGCGGTGGCGCTGATCCTGGCGCTCAACCGACGCCTGCACCGGGCTTACAACCGTACGCGCGAAGGGGATTTCAGCCTGCACGGGCTGACCGGCTTCGACCTGGTGGGCAAGACCGTCGGCGTGGTCGGCACCGGGCAGATCGGCGCGACCTTCGCGAAAATCATGAACGGCTTTGGCTGCCAATTGCTGGCGTATGACCCCTTCCCCAACCCGCAAGTCGAAGCCCTCGGCGCCCGTTACCTGAGCCTGCCGCAACTGCTGGCCGAGTCGCAGATCATCAGCCTGCACTGCCCGCTCAACGAACAAAGCAAACACTTGATCAATCGCGAGTCACTGTCGCACATGCAAGCGGGTGCGATGCTGATCAACACCGGCCGCGGTGGTCTGGTGGACACACCGGCGCTGATCGACGCGTTAAAGGACGGTCAACTGGGTTATCTGGGGCTGGATGTTTATGAAGAGGAGGCACAGCTGTTCTTCGAGGACCGTTCCGACCTGCCGCTGCAGGACGATGTGCTGGCGCGGCTGCTGACCTTTCCGAACGTGATCATCACCGCTCACCAGGCCTTCCTGACCCGCGAAGCCCTGGGCGCGATTGCCGCGACCACCTTGCTGAACATCGCCGCCTGGGCGGCGGGCGCGCCTGCGAATCTGGTAAAGGGTGACTGAACCAGATCGAAGGTCATACGCCCGCGCCATGCTGCGCTGATGTCCGTGCTAGCATGCCGCGCATATTTGGAGGACCCATGGTCGAACACGATTTCCGCTATAGCCTGATGAACCCGCAACACACCCTCACCGAATGCCGCGCCCTTGTGCCGGGGCGTTATCAAGTCACCGGCAACGGCGGCTCGATTCGTAACAACGACGTGCTGGTAGTGACCCTCAAAGGCGCCAAGGACTTGTCCATGCGCCTGACCGTCGAAACGGTTCGCCACTTGATCAATCCGCCAGGCCAATGGGTCGCGGTGGCCAGTGGTCCGGTGTTCGGCGAACTGGCGATCCACACCTGGAAAGTCAACTGCGACAGCTGCGCCAAAGAGCTGAACTTCGAGTTCGCGGTCGACGCCAAGCTGGGCAACAAGGCTGAAAAGCCTGCTGCCACTGCACGGATTGCCGAGCTGGGCTGGACCACGGTCGGCGAGAAGCACCTGTGCCCGAAATGCCAGGAGCCCGCGTGATGAAACGCTTCGCTCTGACCGCTATGGTTGGCGCCAGCCTGCTGGGCTGCGCCGCCGAGCCGGTGCAATTGCAACAGAACCGCAGCTACATTCTGGAGTGGATCGGCGAACGTCCGTTGATGGACTACAGCCACCTGACCGTCACCCTCGGTGAAGACGGTCGAGCCTACGGCAACGGCGGCTGCAACCACTGGTTCGCGCCGTACACCCTGGAAGACGACAAGCTGAGCTTCGGCAAGGTTGGCAGCACCCGCAAACTGTGTGCGCCGGCGTTGATGGAGCAGGAAAAGCGTTTCCTCCAGGCGTTGGAAAACGTTCAGCGTTGGGACGTCTCGCCGATGGCGCAGATGCGTTTCTGGCCGGCGCAAGGGAAGCCGTTGCGTTGGTGGCTTGAAGAGGGTTGAGCAGTTAGATCGCCAGCCCTCACCCTAACCCTCTCCCAGAGGTAGAGGGGACTGATCGAGTTGGCTTTCAAATATTCTGCGACCGGGAAAATCGAGTCGAACTCAGATACTGAAAAGCCCCGATCGGCCCCCTGGCCCCCTCTCCCCATTGAGGAGAGGGCTGGGGTGAGGGATGGTTCTAAAGCCCAACACAGAATTCAGATCCCCTCCCCACCTTCAATTCTTCGCCTGCAACGCCTCCAGCTTAGCCATCACCCCCGCCGCCGTCTGCTCACCCATCAGCTGCTCCCTTACCTTGCCTTTGTTATCGATGATGTAGGTCACCGGCAACGCCTCACTGCGCGGCAATTCAAAAAGCTCAGCCGGATCCGCGGCCAGCACGGTGAACTTGATGCCCAGTTTCTCGCTGGCGCTTTTCAGCTCTTCACCCTGCACATTGTCGAAGTTGACCCCGAACACACCAATCTTCTTGTCCTTGAGCTGATCGGCCAAGGTGTTCAATTCCGGGATCTCGGTCCGGCAAGGCCCGCACCATTCAGCCCAGTAATTGAGCACCAGCCATTGTTTGTCCAGACGTTCGGCGGCAACTTTCTGGCCGCTCTGGTCGATGCCATAGTCGTTACCACAGCCCCCCAGCAATAACGTACCGATGATCGCCAATGCCGCTGCCAGTCGCCTAGTCATGTCGTATTCCTTGTTCAAAATTGAATGCGCCTGCGACCCATCGCCTCCCAAGGTTCTGGATTACGCGCTGCACAGTTAGAATAGCCGTCACCTTACGCAAGATGCGAACCGCACATGACCGATCTGACGCTTTATCACAACCCGCGCTGCTCGAAATCCCGCGGTGCGCTCGAACTGCTCGAAGCCCGTGGCCTGACCCCGACGGTGGTCCGCTACCTGGACACCCCGCTGAACGCTGCGCAAATCCAGAGTCTGCTGACCAAGCTCCGCATCAGCGCCCGGCAACTGCTGCGCACCGGTGAGGACGAATACAAAACCCTCAACCTGGCCGACAACAGCCTCAGCGAGGCGCAATTGATCGCCGCCATCGCCGCCAACCCGAAACTCATGGAGCGACCGATTCTCGAAGTCGGCGACAAAGCCATCATCGGCCGTCCGCCGGAGAATGTGCTGGAGTTGCTGCCGTGAGTGCGCCGTACATTCTGGTCCTGTATTACAGCCGCAGCGGCTCGACCAATGAAATGGCCCGGCAGATCGCCCGGGGTGTCGAGCAGTCCGGGATGGAAGCGCGCCTGCGCACGGTGCCGCCGATTTCCACCGAGTGCGAAGCCGTGTCGCCGGACATCCCGGACGAAGGCGCGCTGTACGCCAGCCTCGACGATTTGAAGAACTGCGCGGGCCTGGCCATGGGCAGCCCGACCCGGTTCGGCAACATGGCGGCGCCGCTCAAGTACTTCCTCGACGGCACCAGCAACCTTTGGCTGACCGGTGCGCTGGTGGGCAAACCGGCTGGCGTTTTCACCTCCACCGCGAGCCTGCACGGCGGCCAGGAAACCACGCTGCTGTCGATGATGTTGCCGTTGCTGCACCACGGCATGCTGATCACCGGCCTGCCGTACAGCGAATCTGCCTTGCTGGAAACCCGTGGTGGCGGCACGCCTTACGGCGCCAGCCATCACGCCGGGGCCGATGGCAAAAGCGGCTTGAATGAACATGAAGTCGCGCTGTGTCGGGCCTTGGGCCTGCGCTTGGCGAAGACTGCACAGAAACTGGGGAACTGACGTGGCCAAAAAGCCGAAAATTTTGCCCTCCATCGAATGGCTCGAACCGCGGGTTCGGGCGATGCGCGTCATCAGCCTGCTGTGCTACTTCGGTTTGGTGGGTTTGCTGTGCGCCTACTACCTGGTGGTCGCCGACCTGCACGGCGCACGGCCGTGGGTGATTCTGCTGATCGAACTGGTGCCGCTGCTGTTGCTGGCGCCGGGGATGATTATCGGCAGCGCGCGCGGGCATTCATGGATGTGTTTTGTGGTGAACCTGTATTTCATCAAGGGCGCACTGGCGGCATATGACCCGAACCGGCAGCTGTTTGGTTTGCTGGAAATGGGCGCGAGCCTGGCGGTGTTCTGCTCGGCGCTGTTGTATGTGCGGTGGCGGTTTCAGTTGAACCGCAAGCTTGCAGGCGAAGGCGAGATTAGCGCCAATTGATACACCGCTTTCGCGAGCAGGCTCGCTCCCACAAGGCAGCGTGAACCCTGTGGGAGCGAGCCTGCTCGCGAAGGGATCGACTCGGTCTCAATGATTGACGGTGTAGGCGAGCATCATCGATATCTGGCTCATCGGCCGCCCACCACTTTCTTCATGCCACTGGTTGAACACGCCCTGCACCGTGGCCAGATCCCGCAGACTGGTCGGCACCTTGTCGACGATCTTCTGCGCATTCAACGCCGCGACCACGTCGTAGCTCGGCACAAACGTATCCTTGCCCACCATCCGCAAGAACCGCGGTGCCGACAACCCGCCCAATTGATGACCGCGCTTTTTCAGGTAGGTCCACAACCCAACGATATCCGTGACCGGCCAATCGGCGATCAACGCGCCGAAGCTGCCCTTCTCATGCGCCACATCCAGAATGAACTGCGCGTTGCGCGGCACGCTCTTGAGTTTTCCCAGGTGACGAATGATCCGCGCGTCCTGCATCAAACGCTCAAGGTGTTCGGCGCTCATCAGCACGACTTTTTCCGGGTCAAACCTGAAGAACACCTCTTCGAACGTCGGCCATTTGGCGTCCACCAAACTGTGCTTGAGCCCGGCGCGGAAGACGCGCAGCGCCATGGTCGAGAGGTAGCGGTCGTCGCTGATCTTGCGCAATTGCGCCGGGGTTTTCGGAATGGGCAGATGGGCTTCCAGTTCAGCTGCCGAACCGAAGCGGTTCAGACAGTATTCGTGCAGCCACTTGTAATCGCGCATGCCCTCTCCTGAGGTAATCGAAAAACCTGTGGGAGCGGGCTTGCTCGCGAAGAGGGAGTGTCAGTCGACAACTTAGTTGCCTGAAACACCGCCTTCGCGAGCAAGCCCGCTCCCACACAATTTGTGTCAGAGGTTTACTACGTTGACGAACCGCGACGCGGCGGTTTCATCGATACGCAGGTTGGTGAAGTCGAACAGGTTGCGGTCCGCCAGCTGCGACGGGATCACGTTCTGCAAGCTGCGAAAAATGCTTTCGGTGCGGCCTGGCGTCTTGCGTTCCCATTCCTGAAGCATGTCCTTGACCACCTGGCGTTGCAGGTTTTCCTGGGAACCGCAGAGGTTGCACGGGATGATCGGAAATTGCTTGAAGTCCGAGTAGGCCTGAATGTCTTTTTCGTTGCAGTAGGCCAGCGGACGGATCACCACGTTGCGGCCATCGTCGGCGCGCAGCTTCGGCGGCATGGCTTTGAGCGAACCGTTGAAGAACATGTTCAGGAAAAAGGTCTCGACGATATCGTCGCGGTGATGACCGAGGGCCATCTTGGTCGCGCCGATTTCGTCGGCGAAGGTGTAGAGCGTGCCGCGACGCAGGCGTGAGCACAGCGAACAGGTGGTCTTGCCTTCCGGGATCAACTCCTTGACCACCGAATAGGTGTCTTTCTCGACGATGTGGTACTCGATGCCCAGTTCTTTGAGGTAGGCCGGCAGCACATGCTCAGGAAAACCCGGCTGCTTCTGGTCCATGTTCACGGCCACGATCTCGAACTTGATCGGGGCGACCTTCTGCAAGTGCAACAGCACGTCGAGCATGGTGTAGCTGTCCTTGCCACCGGACAGGCAGACCATGACCTTGTCGCCGTCTTCAATCATGTTGAAATCGGCAACAGCCTCACCGGCCTGGCGGCGAAGGCGCTTTTGCAGTTTGTTCTGGTTGACCGTAAGAGTGCCCATGACGCGAAATCCGTGAGGTGTGACGAAAGGCCGGCATTTTACGCAAAAACGCGTCGTCGGCGAAGAGTCCACAAGGGATTGGGTTGATGACAGACCCTACGGCGATTAACAGGACCGTTTACAGCGCAATTTGCTCTAAAGCGCTGCAACCTGCACCGTTAAGACCTTTCTATACTGCGACATAAGGTCGCACACATATCCAGACCTTTCCTTACTCGGCCACTTTGGCCCGTAGGCGCTCCACTGGGGGGCGACGGTAAATACAAGAGGAGTGACTGGCATGATCCATCACGTAGTGGGGCTCTTCACCCACCCTGACCAAGAATGGAAAGAGATCCGTGGCGACCAGGAGGAAAGCATCAGCCACATGTATCTCACTCATACCCTGATTCTGGCGGCGATCCCCGCGGTGTCGGCGTTTATTGGCACCACTCAGGTCGGCTGGGTCATTGGCAGTCGCGCACCGGTGATGCTGACGGTGGAAAGCGCGATATGGATGACGGTCATGTCGTACCTGGCGATGCTTGGCGGTGTGGCGGTAATGGGCGCGTTCATCCACTGGATGGCTCGCACCTATGACGCCAATCCGAGTCTGGCACGCTGCGTTGCATTTGCGACCTACACCGCGACACCGCTGTTTATCGGCGGTCTGGCGGCGCTGTACCCACACATGTGGCTTGGGATGATCGTCGGCACCGCGGCCATCTGCTACACGGTGTACCTGCTGTATGTGGGGCTACCCACTTTTATGAACATTCCATCAGACGAGGGATTTCTGTTTTCAAGTTCGGTGCTTGCGGTAGGCCTGGTGGTGCTGGTGGCCATCATGGCGTTCACTGTAATTGTCTGGGGACTCGGCGTGGGGCCGGTCTACACCAATTAGCAACACATCACCCAAAAACAAGATCTGCCAACACAGGCCGCCGCAAGGCGGCCTTCTAATGCTCAAGGATGGAAAACGGTGACGACCATTCGGCGCCTCGGCGATTCGCAAGTCCCGAGGGTTGCGGCATACTCGACGCCTCTGGAGATCCATCAAGCATGCCCGAGCAACTCAATACCCGCGTCGAAGACTGTTACCAACTAGCCGAATCCTTTTTCAAACGACCTTTCAAACGCCCCGTGGTGAGCCTCAAGCTGCGCGGGCAAAAAGCCGGTGTCGCGCATTTGCACGAGAACCTGCTGCGCTTCAATCCTCAGTTGTACCGGGAAAACAGCGAAGACTTCCTCAAACAAACCGTGGCCCACGAGGTTGCGCACCTGATCGCCCATCAACTGTTCGGCGACCGCATCCAGCCCCATGGCGAAGAATGGCAACTGATCATGCGCGGCGTGTACGAGCTGCCGCCCAATCGATGCCACACCTACGACGTCAAACGCCGCAGCGTGACCCGCTACATCTACAAATGCCCGTGTGCGGACAGTGACTTTCCGTTTTCCGCCCAGCGCCATGGTTTGGTGCGGCAAGGGCGGCGTTATTTGTGTCGGCGGTGCCGGAGCACGTTGGTGTTTAGTGGGGAGATGCGGGTCGAATAGCGGGATTTGTGGTGTGCGTTCCGACGATGGCGTCTAACCAGGCGCTACAAAATCACCTTGATGCGCCGCAGCTCTTCAATCCGCTCAGCACTAAACCCCAACTCCCCCAACACCTGATCCGTATGCTGCCCTATGGCCGCGCCGATATGCCGCGGCTCAGGCAACCCTTGCGAAAACTTCAACGGACATGCCATCTGCGCCTGAGTCGTCCCGTCCCCACGCGGCACTTCGGTCACCAGCGCCCGCGCCTTCAACTGCGGATGCCGCACCGCTTCGCCCAGGCTCAACACCGGCTCGACACACGCATCCAACGAGGCAAACAACGCGCACAACTCGGCAAAATCGTGGGTCTCGAACTCAATCCTCAGCGCGTTCTTCAGCGCCTTTTGCAAGGCCGGTTCCGGCGACAACCCCAAGGTTTCCAGCGCCTCCAGCCCCAGTGCCGCACACAGTTGTTTCATGAACGCGGGCTCCAGACTGCCCACCGAGAACCAGCGCCCATCGCGGGAACGGTAATAGTCGTAGAAACTGCCACCGTTGAGCATCTGATCCTCCCTTCCCGGCTCCACGCCACAGGCCAGATACCCGGCGCCGGCCATGGCGTTCAGGCTGAACACACAGTCGGTCATGCTCACATCCAGATGCTGCCCCTGCCCGGTTTGTTGCCGGGCGATGACCGCCGCCAGCAGCCCGATCACACCGTGCAACGAGCCACCGGCAATATCCGCCACTTGCATGCCCAACGGCAGCGGCCCGCTGTCGGCGCGGCCGGTGTAGCTCGCCAGCCCCGCCAGCGCCAGGTAGTTGATGTCGTGGCCGGCGCGGTCCTTGTAGGGGCCGGTCTGGCCGTAACCGGTGATCGACACGTAGATCAGTTTCGGATTGATCGCCTTCAAGGCTTCATAACCCAGGCCCAATCGTTCCATCACGCCGGGGCGGAACTGCTCCAGCACGATGTCGTAGTCCTGCAGCAACTGCTTGATCACCTCCAGCGCCTCAGGCTGCTTGAGGTCCAGCGCCAGGCTGCGCTTGTTGCGATTGAGGTAAGCGTGACTGGCGGAGACGCCCTGATCGTGAGGCGGCAAGGCCCGCAGCAGGTCCATGCGCGTTGGCGATTCGATGCGCAGCACCTCGGCGCCCATGTCTGCCAACAACAACGAGGCGAATGGCCCCGGCAGCAGTGTCGAGAAATCCAGAACCTTGAGTGATGCCAGTGGACCGAGCATGGGCGTTCTCCGTAAACGATGCCTCCAGACTAGGCAGCCAACGCCCTTGCAGCAATCACCTTATGCGTCAGATGCGCTGACCGTTGCGCTCAAATCGCAAGCATGAAAAAACCCGCCGAAGCGGGTTTCTCATGCTGCCAGAGTACTTACTTGACGCTGGCCGGGGTTGGGCCTTCAGCCACGCCCAGGTCGTCTACTTCACGCTCGTCGGAGATACCGCGACCGCCGGAAGCCAGCTCGACTTGCAGCTTGTCTTCGTCCAGCTCTTTCACCCACTTGGCCACGACCAGGGTCGCAACAGCATTACCAACAAGGTTGGTCAGCGCACGGGCTTCGGACATGAAGCGGTCGATACCGAGGATCAGCGCCAGGCCGGCCACCGGCAGAGTACCCACGGCCGACAGAGTGGCTGCCAGCACGATGAAACCACTACCGGTCACACCTGCCGCACCTTTGGAGGACAACAGCAGCACCAGCAGCAAGGTGATCTGGTGAGTGAGGTCCATCGGCGTATCAGTCGCCTGAGCGATAAACACAGCCGCCATGGTCAGGTAGATCGAAGTACCGTCGAGGTTGAACGAGTAGCCAGTAGGGATCACCAGACCCACTACCGATTTATCCGCACCCAGGCGTTCCATCTTGATCAGCATGCGTGGCAGCGCGGATTCCGAAGAGGAAGTGCCCAGCACGATCAGCAGTTCTTCACGGATGTAGCGGATCAGCTTGAGTACGCTGAAACCGTGCGCGCGGCAGATGGCGCCCAGTACCAGAACCACAAACAGGATGCAGGTGATGTAGAAGCAGATCATCAGCTGACCGAGTTGCACCAGCGAACCGACACCGTAGGCACCGATGGTGAAGGCCATCGCACCGAACGCGCCGACTGGAGCGAGCTTCATGATCATGTTGATGATGTTGAACATCACGTGAGCAAAGCGATCGATGAAGTCCAGCACCGGTTTGCCGTAGGCACCCAGGCGATGCAGGGCGAAGCCGAAGATCACCGAGAACATCAGCACTTGCAGGATGTCGCCGTTGGCGAAGGCGCCGACGATGGTGTTCGGGATCACGTTGAGGACAAAAGCGATGATGCTCTGGTCTTTACCGGCCGAGATGAAGCCAGCGATTTTGCTGGTATCCAGAGTGGTTACGTCGATGTGCATGCCGGCGCCCGGTTGCACGACGTTGACCACGACCAGACCGATCAGCAAGGCAATGGTGGAAACGATTTCGAAGTACAGCAGCGCATAGCCGCCGGTCTTGCCGACCGATTTCATGTTCTGCATGCCGGCGATTCCACTGACGACGGTACAGAAGATGATCGGCGCGATGACCATTTTGATCAGTTTGATGAACCCGTCACCCAGCGGCTTGAGGGCTACACCGGTCTGCGGGTAGAAGTGACCGAGCAGGATGCCGATAGCGATGGCAACGATCACCTGGAAGTACAGGGATTTATACAGTGGCTGACGAGTCGTCATTGCAAAGTTCCTCAAGAGTGCCCCAGTAACAACATCCATCTGTTGTCCCTGACACCTCAATTGCGAACCCTCCTGCACTGGAGGGATTTGTTTTGTCGAGCTGCACGATGGCAGACCTCTGCGGCTTGTATCGCAAGCCCCGTGCCACCTTCGAAAAAAAACCTGCCAGCCTTGTGGCATCAAGGGCTACAGGTTTTTTTGGGTCACTCACCCGCTACAACGATGTGGCGGATTTCCGCCCACCCGCCAAACCTCGTCCTGCAATTTGGCGGATATCCGCCTTGTTCATCCTCGACGGGCACCGCTACCATCCATTGCTCAGTGGACGGACCTGCCCTCTATGCGCGAACGCACCATCGCCAGCCATTTCGCCCGCGCCGCCCTCGGTGGCGCGCGTCGGCGTGGCTACGACTATTCAAGTCTGTTGCAGCAACTGGGGATCAGCCCCGAGTTGCTTGAGGAGCCGCGCGCCCGAATCGCACCCGAGCAGTTCGCTCGATTGATCCAGGGGCTGTGGCTGGTCCTGGACGACGAATACCTGGGCTTCGGACAGGCGCCGAGCAAACCCGGCAGCTTCGCGATGATGTGCCATGCGGTGATCCACTGCCGCAATCTGGAGAAAGCACTCCACCGCGGCCTATTGTTTTACAGCTTATTCCCCGACAGCCCGCGTCTGACCCTGACCCGCGAAGACGACATGATCCGCCTCAGCCTCGACGATTCGCAGTTCCGCGACCCGGACCACTTCCTCACCGAGAGCCAGCTGATGGTGTGGCATCGACTCGGCAGCTGGCTGATCGGCCAGCGCATTCGGCTGGAACAGGCGACATTCAGCTACCCGAAACCCGAGCACGGCGCCGAATACGATTTGCTGTTCCCCTGCCCGATGGAGTTTTCCACCGAGCAGAGCAGCCTGCTGTTTCACAGTCGCTACCTGAACATGCCGCTGTTGCAGGACGAACGGACACTCAAACATTTCCTCGAACGCTCCCCCGCCGACCTGTTGTCGCGCCCGGATGATGGCGACAGTTTGAGCAGCCAGTTGCGCCGATTGCTCAGCCGCGACAGTTCACACTGGCCAGATCTGGAATCGGTGGCCGCACACCTGCACATCAGTCCGCAAACCTTGCGTCGGCATTTGCGGGAGGAAGGGTCGAGTTTTCAGGAGTTGAAGGATCAGCTGCGGCGGGACATTGCGATTTATCACCTGGGGCGTGCGGACCTGTCGTTGCAACAGATTGCCGAGCAACTGGGGTTTTCAGAGCCTTCGGCGTTTCACCGGGCGTTCAAGAAGTGGACCGGGTTGACGCCGGGGGCTTATCGGGCGCAGGAGCAGCCCTCACCCTAACCCTCTCCCGGAGGGAGAGGGGACTGACCGAGTTGTTTTAAGAAATTCTGCGACCTGAAAGACCCCGTTGATTATGGATTCGATGCAGGACTTTCAGGTCGCAGGATAGGCTGGACATCCCCCGATCAGTTCCCTCTCCCTCCGGGAGAGGGTTAGGGTGAGGGCTGGATCTCAAACCAGGCGACTCTTGTCAGGCACCACACTTACCCACTCACCACCAGACCTTCGCTAGTCTTGCGGATCGATGTTATCCAGCGCCCGATTCACCGCCAGCTCCCCCAGCATGATGATCTGCGCAATCCCCAACAGCGAATTGCGACTCGACCCCTCCATCTGATCCGCCAGGTCCATGGTCATGACATTCGCCGAGGCCAGCGACTCACACGCGTGGGCCAGCAGGGTTTCGGTATCGAGTTCCGGGTTGACGATGAACATGGTGCCGGGTGTGCGCGGGGTGGCTTTGATGTGGACGGCCGGGTTGAGGTAATGATCGAGGGCGCGGTCGGCGGCTTCGTTGAGTTTTTTGGAATCGGGGGGTTCGTGCGGGGAAACGTCGTCGGTTTCTGGCGGATTTGGGGTGATCTTGAACATCTGAAGCTCCTAGAGTGATGGAGCCGCTACGCATCGCTGCTAAACGAAAAAGGGGTGGCGGCCGTACGCGGGTTAGCAGACCAGGACTCTAGAACCCGGCGCACCGAAGTGCCCCACGCAAAGCCGCCATAACATCAACGGCGGACGCTGTACGTCTAGAGATGACCCGAGCTGCTAAACCCGATCGCTGATGGTCAGCGACAGGGAAACGATAGAGCCCCAGACCCAAGGCGCACAAGCCGGCGGATTCTGGCGTAGTCGTAGGCAGCGGCGCAAGGATGTGTAGCCTGGGAGAGTATCTGGAAGTGTCGTTTAAACAGTGCTTGTTTAGCGGTCTGACATGAGCCTTGTGGTGGCTGAACCTGCCTCATCGCGAGCAGGCTCGCTCCCACAGGGATTGGCTGTGAATAGGGTATTTGTGAACGCCACAAATCCAACGTGGGAGCGAGCCTGCTCGCGATGAGGCCAGCCCAGCCAATCACTAAACCCCCGAAAAATGAATCCGAAACGCCGCCCCGCCCATCGGCGAATCCCCCAGCGTCAGCTTCGCGTTGTAGCTTTCAATAATGTCCTTCACCACCGCGAGCCCAATCCCCTGTCCCGGATGCTGCCGATCCAGCCGCTCTCCCCTTTGCAGAATCCGCGCTCGCTGATCCCGTGGCACGCCCGGCCCGTCATCCTCAACACACAATTCAATCCCGCCAAGGCTTTCGCGCACGCTAATGCGTACTTCACCGAGGCACAGGCGATAGGCGTTTTCCAGCAGGTTGCCCATCATTTCCAGCAGGGCGCCCTCCTCGATCGGCACGTAACACTGCTCCGGCAGATCGAAGGCGACCCGCACGCGTTTGTCGCGGTAGACCTTGTCCAGGGTGTCGCAGAGGCTTTGCAGCACCGGCCGCAGACGCACTTGATGGCGCACCAGACCGCTTTTGCGCAGGCTGGCGCGTTGCAGTTGATAGCTGATCTGTTGGCTCATGCGTTCGATCTGGGTTTGCAGCACCCAGGCCTGATCGCGATCGGCCGGGCGCTGGGCCATGTCTTCGCTGACGCCTTGCAGCACGGTCAGCGGGGTTTTCAGGCTGTGGGCCAGGTCGTCGAGGGAATCGCGATAGCGGCTGCGTTGTTCGCGCTCGCTGTGCAGCAAGCGGTTGAGTGAGCCGGTCAGGCGCAGCAGTTCGCGCGGGTGTTGTTCGCTGAGGCTTTCGCGGGTGCCGCTTTCGATCTCGTCCAGTTCCTGGCTGAGCCGGCGCAACGCCTGCAAGCCCCAGGTCAGGCCGATCCACAGCAGCGCGAGCAACACCAGCAAGGCGGCACCGAATCCGAGGTAGAGGTTTTCGCGCAAGCCTTCGAGGGTGTCTTCGTACTCACGCACCGGTTGCAGCGCGACGATGCTGAACGCCGCGCTCTTGCCGCCTAGCAGTTTGACCTCGACGTCATAGACGAAGAATTCCTGGCCGTTGGCTTCGCTGATTCTCGCGAACTCGTTACCGCGTCCGTCGTAACGCGGTTTGTAGTTGATGTGCTCTTCGTGGGTGCCCTTCGAGCGCCAGACCAGATGCCCTTCGCGGTCATAGATGTAGCCGAGCAAACGGCCGTCAGTCAGGTTGAAACGCTCATCGGGCAACTGCGCCGGCATCTGCAAGCGGTTGTTCTCCACCCGGGCGGCGGAGATCAGCGTGGTGACGTCTGACGCCAGGCGCTGTTCAATCGAGTCTTGCAACGCCAGGCTGAACGCGCCCTGCATCGCCGGCAGCAACGCCAGCATGAACAACACCGCCAGGATCGTGGCAGCGAGCATCAAACGGACGCGAAGGGAACGAATCAAGTGCAGCGCTCATTGAACAGGTAGCCGAGGCCACGCACGGTATCGATCGGTTTGAAGCCGGCCGGGCCTTCCAGCTTGCGGCGCAGACGGCCGACCAGCACTTCGATCACGTTCGGATCGCGCTCGTCGTCGTCCGGGTAGAGCTGTTCCATCAAGCGGTCCTTGGCCACCACTTGCTGGTGATGTCGCATCAGGTACTCAAGAATCCGGTACTCGTACGCCGTCAGCGCCAGCGGTTGTTCATCGAGGGACGCCTGTTTGCGATTGAGGTCCAGCAGCAACGGCCCGGCGACGATGGTCGATTGGGTGAAACCGCTGGAGCGGCGCAACAACGCGTTCAGCCGGGCATCAAGTTCTTCGAACTGGAACGGCTTGACCACGTAATCGTCGCCGCCGGCGGCGAGGCCTTCGACCTTGTCCTGCCAGTTGCCGCGAGCGGTGAGGATCAGGATCGGGAAAGTCTTGCCGCGCGAGCGCAGTTGACGAATCAGGTCGAGCCCGCCCATGCCCGGCAGGCCGAGGTCGATCACCGCAAGGTCATGGTTGTACTGCTCGGTCTGGTACAGCGCCTCTTCGGCATTGGCCACGGACTCGACCACATGGCCGCTGTCCGTCAGGCGGGTTTGCAGGTGATGGCGCAACAGCGCTTCATCTTCGACGACCAGCAGTTTCATAACGCTCTCCTACGCAAATCGTTATCTCCAGCAGCACCGTTTCGAACCGCGATGCCTGACAGGGCGACGCCCGTCAGTCAAGCGAGATCCCTGTGGGAGCGAGCCTGCTCGCGAAAGCGGTGTTTCAGGCAACGATGATGTCGACTGATACTCCGTCTTCGCCGGCAAGCCGGTCTCGCTCCCACAGGTTTTTTTTGCTTACCTGACGGGCATTGCCACTTGCCCGCGACCAGTTTAGAAAGCGTAGTTCGCCGACAGGTAGGTCTGGGCGCTGCTGGTCAGGTCCAGCGAACCCTGTTTGCTGCCACCGCGTTCGCTCATCTCGGTGCTGGCGTTGCTGCGCAGATAACGGTAACCCAGTTCCACCGAGGTGTTTTGCGAAACCTGTTGCAGGACACCCACCTGGCCGCCGATGGCGTAACCGATGTCGCTGTCGCGGCTGAAGCCTGGGGAATCCTGAGTCATTTTGGTCAAACCGGCCGTGGCGCCGCCGAACAATTTGGTGCTGCCGCCCACCGGGTAGAACAGATCGTAACTGCCCAAGAGGTTTTCCTGACGCAATTTAATGCCATTGTGCGAGCCCGACACGTTGTCGTAAGTGGCGTAGTAGCGGCCCTGACTGTTTTGCTGGCCCAGACGCACACCCCAGGTGTTGTCCTTGCCGATCACGCCGTCGGCGTTCGGGCTGTTGAGGTTGTCGTTGAGGGCGTGGGACTTTTTGACCTTGTCGCTGGTCTGTCCAAAAGTAAGGCTGGCGAAATTGTCGTCGGAAGCGAAAGCCGCGGTACTCGCGCTCAGGACAGTGAAAGCCAGAAGCAGTTTTTTGAAGCCAATCATAGGGGAGTTCCTTATGCGCTATGTGCTATTTGGGTACGGGGCAAGGTTACTCACCCGGCCCTGAACTCCCCCTGAACGCACTCTGAACCTGAGCTGAATCACTGGGCGGACATGCAGGCGTTCTTCAAAAAAATCTTTGCCTGACACAGTGATCGTTCCCACGGTCCCTGTGGGAACGATCACTGTGGGGCTACCCAGCCTGAGAGCAACCCGGCAAAATGCCCCACATGAATCGCGCACCCGCCCTACCCGTCTGCTGCACTCCACTCGATGCCCATTGGCCGCTGCCGTTTGCGCTGCCCGATACGGTGCTGTTGAGCACTCACTTCGATACCTCGCAACTGGCCAGCGATGATTTCCAGCGCAGCGCCATCGAGCCGCCGCCCACCATCCAGCGTTCGGTCGCCAAGCGTCAGGCTGAGTTCCTCGCCGGGCGAGTTTGCGCTCGGGCGGCGTTGCAACAGTTGGAAGGGCTGAACTTTATCCCGGCCATCGGCGAGGACCGGGCTCCGGTGTGGCCGACGCACATCACGGGCTCGATCACCCACAGCACCGGCCGGGCCTCGGCGATTGTCGCGAAGAAAACCCACTGGCGCGGCTTGGGGATGGACCTGGAAAACCTGCTCAACCCTGAACGGGCCGAGCGACTGGCCGGGGAAATCCTCACCCCGCCCGAGTTGCAACGCATGACCGCTGGCCCTTGCGATCAGTTGGCGATGCTGGTGACCCTGACGTTTTCGGTGAAGGAAAGCCTGTTCAAAGCGCTGTATCCGATCGTTCAGCAGCGCTTTTATTTTGAACATGCCGAAGTTCTGGAGTGGGCCGAGAGCGGTGAAGTGCGGCTGCGGTTGCTGACAGATCTGTCCAGCGAGTGGCGCAATGGCACTGAGCTGGATGCGCAGTTCGGGGTGGTGGATGGGCAGTTGTTGAGTCTGGTCAGCATCAAGGCCTGAGAACGCGATCCTGTAGCAGCCGGCGAAGCCTGCGTTCGGCTCGGGCCGCGATCGGACGCAGCAGTCGTAAATGCATGCGCACGCGGTTTATCTGAAGCACCGAGTTGTATGTTTAACGACTGCTGCGCAGCCGAACGCAGGCTTCGCCAGCTGCTACAGGTCCTGCGCCAATCTCAACGCTTCTCCTGATTCCTCGGCCAGCTCAGGCTAAAACACGCCCCGCCCAGGCTTTTGCTCTTGCTGATCAACGCCCGGCCATCATGCCAATGGATGATTCGCCGCACGATGGACAACCCCAACCCATGCCCACCGGAGGCGCGGGTGCGACTGTCATCGAGGCGCAGGAATGGTGTAAAAATCTTCTCCCAGGCCGTTTCCGGCACGCCCGGCCCGTCATCCTCGACATCCACTCGACAGCGCTGCTGCCCGACCTGATAGCTGACGGTCACCCGTGATTGAGCGTGGCGCATGGCGTTGCTCACCAGGTTCTGCAACGCCCGGTGCAGGTAACGCGGCTCGGCCTCGACCCACGCGTCGTCGTTGTCAGCGGCAGACAGACACAAACCGCGCTGCACCGTGACCTCGGCGCGTAACGGCGCCAGTTCTTCGATCACCTGATTGACCAACGCATCCAGATCGATCCGCTGAAAATTCAGCGCCGGTGAACCCTGCTCCAGTCGTGCGTAGGTGAGCATCTCGTCCACCAGGCGATCGAGATCCTCGATGTCGTGGTCCATGCCTTCACAGTATTTTTCCAACGCCTGCGGCGTGGTGGCCGAGCCGATCATTTCCAGACCAAAACGCAACCGCGCCACGGGTGTACGCAGCTCATGAGACACGGCGCGCACCAGCTCACGCTGAATCGCCAACAGTTGCTGCAAGTGCTCGGCCATGCCGTTGAACGCCGAAGCCAGCCGTCCCACCGAATCCGCGCCGCGTGCCGGCACGCGGGTTTCCAGGCTGCCCTTGGCGATGCGCGTGGCGGCCGCTTCAAGGCCACGCAAACGGCGCTCAAGTTGCCGCACCAGCAGATAGACGATCAAACCGATCAGGCTCAAACCAAGGGCGGCGATCAGCACCAGCCACTCCGGCGGATAAGGATTCATCTGATACAACGGGCCAATTTCAAGCACCCACGGTGTACCGACCATGCCGGCAAACACCCGGATCGAATCGCCGCCCTTGCCCAGCGCCATCACGGTGTCGCCCTCGGACACCCGGCGACGCTGGTCCTCGTCCATGTCCGCCTGTTCGATCGTCACCAGCCGCAAGTCGAAACCAAACCCTTTATCGCGCTTCAACTGCGCCAGGCGCTCGGGTTGCTCGGCCACCGGGTAGCGCACCAGTTCATCGGCCAGCAGGTAAATAGTCGCCCGGGCCAGTTGTTCGCTGATCTGCTGGACTTCGCCGGTCAGCACCAGCTGTTCCTTGTCGCTGACCAACCGGTAAACCCTCGCCGCATGCGGACCGGTCTGTTCGACCAGCGCCTGACCGCGCAGCACGCGGGTGCGCTGGGTGAGGTCGAGGTCGGTTTGAGTGAAGGTTTTCAGCGCCAGAGGAATCCCCAGCAACCGCTCCCACACCAGCAAGGCTCGGTGGCGCTCGGTCTCGTTCATCGGGTTCAGGTTGTCGGCCATCAGCGAGAACGTGCCGTGGGCCAGGCGTTCGCGGTATTGCTCGCCGCGCACCTGGTTAAGCAGGTGCAAGGCCAGCACGCCGAGTACCGCCACCAGAATCAGCGCCGCGCACATGCCGCCATAGATGCGCAGGAAGATCGAGTTCACAGCGTGCAGGCTTCCGGAACGAACAGATAACCTTTGCTGCGGATGGTCTTGATCAGCCGCGGATGCTCCGGGTCATCGCCGATTTTCGGGCGAATGCGCGAGATGCGCACGTCGATGGAGCGGTCCTGGCCGTCATAGCCGATGCCGCGCAGCGCGGTGAAGATCTCTTCTCGGGACAGGATGCGCCCGGCGTTGGCCACCAGCAGCCAGAGCAGGTCGAACTCGGCGCTGGTCAACTCGATGCCGTTGTCGTTCAGCCAGGCTTCGCGCAATGCGTTGTCGACCACCAAGGGACCGAACTGCAGACGCCGTTGTTTTTCCGGCGCCACTTCAGGCGTTTCACTGCGTCGCAACAAGGCCTGGATACGCGCCAGCAGCAGACGTGGGCGAACCGGTTTGCACACGTAGTCGTCAGCACCCAGGTCCAGGCCAAGAATCTGATCGGTGTCGTCGGTGCGGGCGGTGAGCATCAGGATCGGGCCGTCATACTTGTCGCGGACCTTGCGGCAGATGCTCAGGCCATCTTCGCCCGGCAACATCAGGTCGAGGATCACCAGGTCCGGTTTCTCCTTGATGATCCGTGCCGCGGCCAAGGCGCCGTTGCCCTCGATCGATACGCGCAGACCATTGGCTTCCAGGTAGTCGCGGGTCAGTTCGGCCAGACGCTGGTCGTCCTCGACAATCAATACCTGCCAGGCTTCTTGCTCCACGATGACCTCTGCTTGCCAACAACACTTAATAAGGAAGGATCCGCCCGTCTTTTTGTAATGATTGGGGAGGATAAGAATGCGTACGCACTGGCCGATTGTATAAACGCCGCTCGCCAAGAACACAAGCCGGTAAATGCGTTCGGACAACGCGGTTTTTTGTGATAGGGTTCGCGCCCTTAAAAATCCAAATGACCGTTTTCAATCATTGAAAATCAGTGAAAAACGGTCCGCTCCAGCTAGGTCGCGGCCTACACGCCCGTTCCACCTTTCACACACAATTTACGCACAGGTTTATCCACAGGTAGTACGTTGCAACACCCTCCAAAACGCATTATCTTGTACCTCGTCGCGAAAAAAACCCTACATGTAGGGTTTTACGCCAAAAACCAAACACAAACCGGACACCGATTTCAAGCGCTTTTATTGCCTCTTTCCGGTTGAACCAAACGTATTTTTGAAAGACCAAACCGCGCGTGCGGATGGCTACTGTTTTTGAGCCGAAAACGGCGTTAACGGTACGGGTGTTGCAGTCAATTACTGTCACCCAAAAGGATCCCGGTTTCAGGTTCAAGGCCTGGGACCAAAGACTTCGGCATGGAAGCGGCGCCCCAATTGCCCCTTCCTGATCTGTCCCGAAGTTGGTATGCCCGGCCCCTCGCCGGTTGTAGTGCTTCAGGACGGAACGGTGGGCACCGTGATGGTGCCCAAACAAACATAGAGAATGTGGAGACACCCCCCCATGCAAACCGACACAACTCGCGAGAACCCGCAGGGCACCTTGCCGCAGGCCGCAGATTCGACTTCGGATCTGTCCGCCACCGCGCCTGGCCAACTGCGCGTGATCAAGCGTAACGGCACCGTCGTTCCTTATACCGATGACAAAATCACCGTCGCTATCACCAAAGCGTTTCTCGCAGTTGAGGGCGGCACCGCTGCCGCTTCGTCGCGAATCCACGACACCGTTGCCCGTCTGACCGAACAAGTCACCGCGACCTTCAAGCGTCGCATGCCCTCGGGCGGCACGATCCACATCGAAGAAATCCAGGACCAGGTCGAACTGGCCCTGATGCGTGCCGGCGAGCAGAAAGTGGCGCGCGACTACGTGATCTACCGTGACGGTCGTTCGAAAGAACGCGCCGCCCACGCACCGGCCGAAGAAGCAGTCAACGCTCACCCGTCGATCCGCATCACGCGCGCCGATGGCACCTTTGCTCCTCTGGACATGGGTCGCCTGAACACCATCGTTACCGAAGCGTGCGAAGGCCTTGCAGAAGTCGACGGCGACCTCATCCAGCGCGAAACCCTGAAAAACCTGTACGACGGCGTGGCCCTGACCGACGTCAACACCGCGTTGGTGATGACCGCCCGTACGCTGGTCGAGCGTGAGCCGAACTACTCGTTCGTGACCGCCCGCCTGCTGATGGACACCCTGCGTGCCGAAGGCCTGAGCTTCCTGGAAGTCGCCGAAAGCGCCACTCACCACGAAATGGTCGACCTGTACGCCAAGGCCCTTCCAGCCTATATCGCGAAAGGTATCGAATTCGAATTGCTGAACCCGATCCTGGCCACCTTCGACCTGGAAAAACTCGGCAAGGCGATCAACCACGAGCGCGATCAGCAGTTCACGTACCTGGGCCTGCAAACCCTGTACGACCGTTACTTCATCCACAAGGACGGTATCCGCTTCGAACTGCCGCAAATCTTCTTCATGCGCGTGGCCATGGGCTTGGCAATCGAAGAAAAGAACAAAGAAGACCGTGCGATCGAGTTCTACAACCTGCTGTCGTCCTTCGACTACATGTCGTCGACCCCGACCCTGTTCAACGCCGGTACTCTGCGTCCACAGCTGTCGAGCTGCTACCTGACCACCGTGCCGGATGACCTGTCGGGCATCTACCACGCGATCCACGACAACGCCATGTTGTCGAAATTTGCGGGCGGCCTGGGCAACGACTGGACCCCGGTTCGTGCACTGGGTTCGTACATCAAGGGCACCAACGGTAAATCCCAGGGCGTTGTTCCGTTCCTGAAAGTAGTGAACGACACCGCCGTTGCCGTTAACCAGGGTGGCAAGCGCAAAGGCGCTGTCTGTGCCTACCTGGAAACCTGGCACATGGACATCGAAGAGTTCATCGAGCTGCGCAAGAACACCGGTGATGATCGTCGTCGTACCCACGACATGAACACGGCCAACTGGATCCCTGACCTGTTCATGAAGCGCGTCTTCGATGACGGCAAGTGGACCCTGTTCTCGCCGTCCGAAGTGCCGGACCTGCACGACCTGACCGGCAAGGCCTTCGAAGAGCGTTACGAGTACTACGAAGCCCTGTCCGAGTACCCGGGCAAGATCAAGCTGTTCAAGACCATCCAGGCCAAAGACCTGTGGCGCAAAATGCTGTCCATGCTGTTTGAAACCGGCCACCCATGGCTGACCTTCAAAGACCCGTGCAACCTGCGCAGCCCGCAGCAGCACGTCGGCGTGGTTCACAGCTCGAACCTGTGCACCGAGATCACCTTGAACACCAACAAGGACGAGATCGCCGTTTGCAACCTGGGCTCGATCAACCTGCCGAACCACATCACCAACGGCAAGCTCGATACCGCCAAGCTGGAACGCACCGTGAACACCGCCGTTCGCATGCTCGATAACGTTATCGACATCAACTACTACTCGGTGCCACAAGCGAAGAACTCCAACTTCAAGCATCGTCCGGTCGGCCTGGGCATCATGGGCTTCCAGGACGCTTTGTACCTGCAGCACATTCCTTACGGTTCCGACGCTGCCGTCGAGTTCGCCGACAAGTCGATGGAAGCGGTCAGCTACTACGCGATCCAGGCTTCCTGCGACCTGGCCGACGAGCGCGGCGCCTACGAGACGTTCCAGGGTTCGCTGTGGTCCAAAGGCATCCTGCCGCTGGATTCGCAACAGATCCTGATCGAGCAACGTGGCCAGAAGTACATCGACGTTGACCTGAACGAATCCCTGGACTGGGCACCGGTTCGTGCCCGCGTTCAGAAAGGCATTCGTAACTCCAACATCATGGCCATCGCACCGACCGCGACCATCGCCAACATCACTGGCGTATCGCAGTCGATCGAACCGACCTACCAGAACCTCTACGTGAAATCGAACCTGTCGGGCGAATTCACCGTGATCAACCCGTACCTGGTTCGCGACCTGAAGGCTCGCGGTCTGTGGGACTCGGTCATGATCAACGACCTGAAGTACTACGACGGTTCGGTGCAACAGATCGAGCGCATCCCGCAAGAACTCAAAGAGCTCTACGCGACTGCCTTCGAAGTGGACACCAAGTGGATCGTTGACGCGGCAAGCCGTCGTCAAAAGTGGATCGACCAAGCTCAGTCGCTGAACCTGTACATTGCTGGCGCATCGGGCAAGAAGCTGGACGTGACCTACCGCATGGCCTGGTACCGTGGCCTGAAAACCACTTACTACCTCCGTGCCCTGGCCGCGACCAGCACCGAGAAGTCGACCATCAACACCGGCAAGCTGAACGCTGTTTCCAGCGGCGGCAACCACGGTGAAGATTCGGTCCTGGCAGCACCTGCCGGCCCTGCTCCAGTGCCGAAGGCTTGCGCCATCGACGAGCCGGATTGCGAAGCTTGCCAATAAGCTGAGCCGGTAGGCGCCGCAAGGCGCTTACTCAAAACCCCCGACAGGCCTCTGGTTTGTCGGGGGTTTTCTTTTGCCTGCCTTTAAGGTCAAAAGATCGCAGCCTCGTTTCACTCGACAGCTCCTACATAAAACCGCGTTCACCTGTAGGAGCTGTCGAGTGAAACGAGGCAGCGATCTTTTGATCTTTATCCCGCCCACAAAAAAGCCCCTCGATTGAGGGGCTCTTTGTGACGCGCTATCAACCCACCAGCATCAGGTCATCTGAATGATGGTCTGCATGATGGTGCTCTGGGTGGAAATGGTCTTGGCGTTCGCCTGGTAGTTGCTCTGCGCCTTGATCAGGTCGACCAGTTCATTGGTCAGGTTGACGTTGGACTCTTCCAGAGAGTTGGAGTGGATCTCGCCCAAGGTACCGGTGTTCGGCGCATCGTAGCCCGGGATACCCGACGAATAGGTTTCTTTCCAACTGGTGCCGCCTACCGGTTGCAAACCTTGTTCGTTGGTGAAGCTGGCGAGCGAGATCTGGCCGATGGCCTTGGTCTGGCTGTTGCTGAAGTTGGCCAGCATGATACCGCTGGTGTCGATGGTCAGGTTGGTGATCTGGCCGGTGGCGTAGCCGTTCTGCGAAGGAATCGAACGCGCGGTGTCAGCGTTGTACTGCGTGGTTTTGTCCATGGAGACCGTAACGACGCCGGAGGCAGCGCCGTTGGCTGTCCACACGCCATTGGTCACGGTACCCGGAATCCAGCCCGTAACCTTCAGGTCAGGACTGACAATCGGCGTAGGGGTGGCAGGAGTGGTGACGGAAACCAGTTTGCCTGACGAATCGAACGCCATGGTCGAAGCGACCGGAAGAGAAGCGGCAAGAGTAGGATCGCTGCCATCCGGGTTGCGACCCTCGATCAGGGTGTAGGTCTTCCAGGTGTTGTCACCCGTCTTGACCATGTATTGGTCCATGACGTGCTTGTTACCCTGGGTATCGTAAATGGGGGTACTGAACTGCTTGGTGAAGGACGCTTCCTTGGACGGGTCAAACGGATTGGTAGTCTGGTTGATGATGGGAGCTGTGGAGTTCAGGTTGATCGTCGACGAAACCGTGGAGGTGTTTTTTGGCGCCAGGTTCGAAGTATCGACGCGCAGGTCAGTCAACACGCCATTGAGGATCTTGCCATTGGCATCCACGCCATAACCCTGCAGACGCGCAGAGCCATCGCTATTGGTGACGTAACCGTCCTTGTCGACCTTGAACGTACCGGCACGGGTGTAGGACATCGAACCATTCTCGCTCAGCACGAAGAAGCCGGAACCGTTGATGCCCATGTCCAGCACGTTGCCGGTGTTGTTGACGTCGCCCTGGGTGAACTGCTGGGAAACGTTGGCCAGGCGCACGCCGTTACCGATGGTTTTGCTGCCGGAACCCAGCTTGGTAGCCGAGTACACGTCTTCGAATTCCGCACGGGACGATTTGAAACCGGTGGTCGCGACGTTGGCGATGTTGTTGCCGGTCACGTCCAGTTGTTTGTTGGCTGCATAGAGACCGCTAAGGCCGATATTGAAAGACATATTCCACTCCTTTGTGCCGTGTTAGTCGGCTCTACATACCAATGGTTTGTACTTTGGACAGGGCGATGCTGCCCGCCCCGGCCAGGTTGAGCATCAACTCACCGCCGGTCTGGCTGATGGTCACGCTGTTGACGGTGGCCGGCAGGTACGTGACCAGCGAGGTCGCCTTGCCGTCGTAGGTCGCCGTAGCGCCGAAGGTATAGGTACCCGCCTTGGCCACTTCGCCTGCGTCGTTTTTGCCATCCCAGATGAAACTGGCAGTACCGGCTTTCTGGCTGCCCAGGTCGATGGTGCGGACAACCTTGCCATCGGCATCGGTGATCTTGACCTTGACCGGGTCCACTGACGCCGGTACGGCAATGGTGCCGCTAAAACTCTTGGAGGTATCGACCACAGCCTTGTCGGCCGGTGCAATAACCGAACGCCCGACCAGCGACGACGCCTGCAACGCCTGGGACGAGTTGTAATTGCTCGCCAGGCCACTCACGGTGGTGTTGAGCGTGGTGATGCCTTCCAGGCTACTGAACTGGGCCAACTGGGCGACGAACTCGCCGTTGTCCTGCGGTTCCAGCGGGTTCTGGTTTTTCAGTTGCGTTACCAGCAACTGCAGGAACGCGTCCTTGCCCAGGGCCTTTTTGCCGGTGGCGCTGTTCGTCGCGGACGCCAGGCCATCGGCGCTGGTGTTGGTCTTGACCGAGGAGTTGGCCAGGATGTCCTTGAGGCTAATGCCACTGGTGGTATCGGTAACACTCATCTGAGTCGCCCCTTATCACTGACCGAGGGTCAGAACCTTCTGCATCATGGTTTTGGCGGTGTTCATCATTTCGGCGTTGGTCTGGAACGAGCGGCTCGCGGAAATCATGTCAGCCATTTCTTCCACCACGTTGACATTTGGGTAGTAGACGTAGCCCTTGCCGTCGGCCGCCGGATGGTTCGGCTCGTAGCGCGCGTCAAGGTTGCTCTGGTCTTCGACCACGCCCAGCACTTGCACGCCTTGACCGGCGGCATCCTGGTTCTGGAACAGCGAGTCGCTGCCGCCGCTCTGGCCGCCCTGGAACATGGTGGCGAACACCGGGTGCCGTGCACGGTAGGTCTGGTCGATGCTCGACGAGACGGTCTCGGCGTTGGCGATGTTACTGGCGACGGTGTTCAAGCGAGTGGTCTGGGCACTCATGCCGCTACCGGCGATGTTGAAAACACTGGCTAGAGACATGACTTACTCTCCACGAAGGGCTGACACCAGCCCTTTGAATTTGCTGTTGAGCAGGGTGAAGCTGGCCTGGAAGTTGACCGCGTTTTCCGCGTAGTTCGACTGTTCCAGTTGGGCGTCCACGGTGTTCTGGTCGATCGATGGTTGCATCGGCGTGCGATACAGCAGTGACTCGTCGCCATTGCCCAGGCCTTCGGCTTCGATATGACGGCTGTTGGTCTTGTTCAGGGCGAAAGTGCCGCTCTTGCTCTTCTCGTTCTGCTCGGCGAGCACTTTCGAGAAGTCCAGATCCCGAGCCTTGTAGTTCGGGGTGTCGGCGTTGGCGATGTTGTTGGCCAGGACTTCGGCACGCTGAGCGCGGAAGCCCAAAGCTTGTTCGTGAATACCGAGCGCTTTATCGAAGCTGATGCTCATGTCGGAAACCTTCGGGTGACCTGATTTTTCGTAACATGGACAAAGCAAGCGTCGTGCCAATCGAAAAAAGCCCGTAAACCGGGGCTTTGCGGGCAGTGGCAACGTGGCAATGCCAGAAAAGCGGCAACCGATTTCCGCCGCCTGCCGCTTTTCTGCCGCTTTCCCATGGGCAACACCTATCCCCTGTAGGAGCATGGCTTGCCCGCGAAGGCGGTGTGTCAGACAACATCATCATTGACTGACACACCGCCATCGCGGGCAAGCCATGCTCCTACAGGTGTTGCAGCGTCCATGAGGAATGAGCAGGCAAAAAAA
The DNA here is from genome assembly GCF_030053095.1 of Pseudomonas sp. PMCC200344. Taxonomy (NCBI): domain Bacteria; kingdom Pseudomonadati; phylum Pseudomonadota; class Gammaproteobacteria; order Pseudomonadales; family Pseudomonadaceae; genus Pseudomonas; species Pseudomonas sp. PMCC200344. The sequence goes on from NZ_CP125618.1 coordinate 4,874,064, forward strand.
ACGGGAGCCCCTGAGGACTCCCGTTTTTTTGATGACGCCAACGAATCACTTCGCCTGGTAGATGATCCCCGGGCTGCACTGGACCATCTGGTAATGGTCCGGCAAACCGTTCAGCGCCTCGGAAGCACCGAGGAACAGATAACCGCCTGGCTTCAACGTGCTGTGAATGCGCAACAGGATGTCCTTCTTCACCTCGGCGGAGAAGTAGATCAGCACGTTGCGGCAGAACACGATGTCAAACTTGCCGAGGCTCGCGTAGCTGTCCAGCAGGTTGAACGAGCGAAACTCCACCCGGCTCTTGATCGGTGCCTTGATTGCCCAGCGCCCCGGCCCTTTCGGGTCGAAGTAACGTTGAAGGCGCTCGGGCGACAGGCCACGGCCGATGGCCAGGCTGTCGTACTCCCCGGTCTTGCAGTTGGTCAGCATGGTACCGGACAGGTCGGTGGCAACGATCTGCACGCCCATCTTCAGCTGGCCCATGTTCACGCGCTCGAACTCATCGATCGACATCGACAGCGAATACGGTTCCTGACCCGACGAACAGGCCGCCGACCAGATCCGCAGACGCTGGCCAGGAGCGGCCTTGATCGCTGCTGGCAGCACCTTGTTCTTCAAGACTTCAAACGGATAGGTATCACGAAACCACAGGGTTTCGTTGGTGGTCATGGCATCCACCACCATCTCGCGCAAACCGCTGCGCGGCTGGGTCTGGATGCGCTGGACCAGCTCACCCAGGGACTTGATGCCTTGCTGTTCCATCAGTTTGTTGAGACGGCTCGAGACCAGGTATTGCTTGTTTTCACCGAGCAAAATGCCACAGGCTTTTTCCAGGAAGACCCGGAACTGTTCGAAATCCAAATTACCCGTAGACAAAGATGCCGCCTCTTAAATCGTATTAACCGTTAGGGGCAAAAGGCCCCTAGCTGATGTCTGCTGCTTTGATCCGGTTGACTACCCGGGATGCCAGGTCATCAGGACGGAATTTGGCAAGGAAGTCATCGGCACCGACTTTCTTGACCATCGCCTGATTGAATACACCCGACAACGAAGTATGCAGGATGATGTGAAGCTTTTGCATGCGAGGGTCGCTGCGGATCGCGGCCGTGAGGGTGTACCCGTCCATCTCCGGCATCTCGATGTCGGAAATCATCATCAGGAACTCTTCTTCCGGCTTCTTGCCCTCGTCGACCAGCTTGCGCAGGTAATCCAGCGCTTGCCGACCGTCGTTCAACGCCACCACTTCGACACCGACCGTCTGCAGGCAACGGGTCACCTGCTTGCGCGCCACCGACGAGTCATCGACCGTCAGTACTCGCAAAGACAGCGCCTTGTGCTGGGTTTCAACATCCACCACGCCAACGGAAATCGCTTCCGGGGTCGGCGCCACTTCTGCCAGCACTTTCTCGACGTCGATGATTTCGACTAACTGATTGTCGACCCGAGTCACAGCCGTCAGGTAATGATCGCGTCCCGTGCCCTTGGGTGGCGGATGAATCTCCTCCCAGTTCATGTTGACGATGCGTTCCACTGACCGCACCAGGAAACCCTGGGTCTTGGTGTTGTACTCCGTGATGATCACGAAGGGATTGCTTTGATCTTTCAACGCACCGGAGCCGGTCGCCATCGCCAGATCAAGAATCGGAATGGTCGCCCCCCGAATACTCGCCACACCGCACACGACAGGACTGGATTTTGGCATCAGCGTCAGTTTGGGGCATTGCAGCACCTCCCGAACCTTGAACACGTTGATCCCATACAGCTGCTGGCCGTCGAGACGGAACAACAACAGCTCAAGGCGATTCTGCCCTACCAGTTGCGTGCGCTGGTTTACCGCATCCATTACACCAGCCATGCATAGACTCCTACACCAACGCTTAAGTGTGTTGCGACGCGCATTCATCACTAAACGGCACGGCGCTTGCTTTTTAACTCTTATGAACACAGAACCGACATTTTTCCGACGCCTGACATCAAACGCCCGCAAATTGCTTTGCGCGGTGTCGGCCGTCTGCCTGTTCAACGCTGGCTGCCCTGCCCTTGCTGACGCGGTTACCTTGCCTGACATGCTTATCGGCGTCACCCAGGGCTTTCTTGAATTCACCGTAGAAGACTATCTGGCGACCAGTCAAACGGAAGGCCGCTACGAGATCGAGGTCAAGCAGCTCGATCCGCGGCTGCGCATGCCCATGTGCGACAAGGAATTGACAGCGTCCCTGGAGAGCCCGGCCACGCCGCTGGGGCGCGTTACGGTCAAGGTGCGCTGCGAGGGCGCGTCGCCCTGGACGGTCTTCGTACCCGCTCAAGTGCGGCTGTTTCGCGACATTGTAACCACCACCCGCCCGCTGCGACGCGCCGGTATCGTCGAGCCCCAGGATGTGACCCTGCGCGAGCGTGACATCAGTCTGATCAACCAGGGTTACCTGACTTCCGTCGACCAGGCGATCGGGCAGAAACTTACCCGACCAATGGTCGCCGACCAGGTCATGACCCTGGTGCACATGGAACAGGCAGAAGTCATCAGCAAGGGCGACCAGGTGGTGATTACCGCCCGCAGTGGAACGCTCAGCGTGCGCATGCCGGGTGAAGCGCTGTCCAACGGCGGCTTGCGCGAACAGATTCGGGTGAAAAACCTCAACTCCCAGCGGGTCATCAAGGCGCAAGTCACCGCGCCCGGCCAGGTGGAAGTGGCCATGTAGAACACTGGCGCGCCGCTCGACTGTTCCCTAGACTGTGCCCTATGCAGGGCAAGCGCTGACGCGCGCAAGCTCATTGATAAATGGGCCTAAAGTTTTTCCGGGTATGGCCGAAAACATGGCAAGCGTCCAAATACCCAGAGGTTTTTTGTCATGGTCATCGATTTCAGCCGTTTGAACAGTTCCTCGTCACTTACCGGTAGCACACGTACCAGCACCGCGAAGGAAACCGCCGAAACCGGCAAATCCGCGCCGCTGAATACCCCGGCCGAACAGGCCAGTACCGTCAAAAGCGGGGAATCGGTACATCTCAGCAATGAGGCTCAACAGTTGCAGAAGGTCACTGACAAGCTGCGCGATCAGCCTGCCGTCGACAACGCCCGCGTGGCCGAGTTGAAAGCAGCGATTGCCGATGGCAGCTACAAAGTCGACAGCAACCGTGTAGCCAGCAAACTGCTCAACTTCGAAGCCCAGCGCTAGGCCAAGGCCTGCGCCAGGCTTTTGGACGCTTAAAACCCAAGGCCAGCCATGCACGACACTAATTTACTGCAACTGATCACCGACGATTTCGCTCCAGCACAGCACTTGCTGGAGTTACTGCAAACCGAGTCCCTCGCCTTGCACGGTCGCGACATGCCACTGCTCGAAGAGATTCTGGCGCAGAAACAGGCATTGATCATTTTGCTCGATCAGCATGGCCGCAAGCGCAGTGAAATCCTCGCCAGCCTCAACCTGCCGACCAATCGCAACGGTCTGGAGCAACTTGCCAGCCATTCGAGCATTGGCGACCAGCTGTTGGAACAGAGCGATGTATTGACCGATCTTCTGGCTCAGTGCCAGGCGGCCAACGTCAAGAATGGCCAGTCGATCCTGGTGCAACAGGCCGCGACGGCCAATCAGCTGAAAATCCTCAACGGCGGCGAGCCGCCAGCGCTCTATGATGCACGCGGATCAACCTCCATGCTTGCGAAGCCACGCCCGCTCAGTCAGGCTTGAGCCTGCTGAAAAGCGCGCACTATCAAGACGCGTAACATGCTGGCAATATGCTGGCCAGTCGTAGTCATATTTTGTCTGGAGATTGATGAACCGTGTTCAATGCCTTAAGCGCGGAAGATGCTCCGCAGCCACCCAAGGTGCTCACCACGCCGTTGGAGATCTCCGGCAACCTGCGCCAGCTGCAAGACAGCCATGATCCGCTGATCATCACGTTCCATGAGCGCAGCCAGCGCTTCCAGAGTTATCTGGTGGACATTGACCGTGACAGCAACATGATGGCCCTGGACGAAATGATTCCCCGCGATGGTGAACGCTTCCTGCTCGCCGGCGAACCGTTCAAGGTCGAAGGCTTTCATGACGGCGTGCGTATTGCCTGGGAAAGCAACGGCCCGTTGACCATCGACGAATCCGGTGACGGTCGCTGCTACCGTGGCGCCCTGCCCGCCGAGGTGGTTTACCACCAGCGTCGTAATGCATTCCGCGCAGCATTGAAGCTGGCACAACTGGTCAATGTCGATCTGGGTGGTGAAAAACTCAAGTCGCCGATCAGCGGCAAGCTATTGGACATCTCCGCCACCGGCTGCAAGTTGCGCTTCGAAGGCGACATCACGGGCAGCCTGCAACTGGGCCAGGTCTATGACCGCTTCATCGCCGCCCTGCCCTTTGGCAATATGACGGCACCCGTTGAGCTGCGTTACCTGCACTTCGAAGAAAGGATCTCCACCACCTTCGCCGGCGTACGCTTTCACAACATGAGCGGGCTGGTGCAGCGACAGGTCGAGCGGTTCGTCTATCAGCTTCAGCGCGAAGCGCGGCGCTTCGACAAAGACGACATGTAATACGACGCTTCAATAGAAAACGGGCAGTCCCTTGCGGTGACTGCCCGTTTTTTTATGCATGGAATTTAAGGCCTGGCCTCGGTAAAACTTTGCTCGCGAGGTGCATCAGGGTCTTCGGGCGGCGGATCGGTTTCGGGCTCTGATTCAGGTTCCGGCTCAGGGTTGATCGGGTTCTGCATCTGGTCTTGCACCACCTGCTCATCGACACGCGGGTCAAGGCAAGCGACCAACGGCGAACTCGACATACTGTCCGGCATGGCGACGTGATGCAGCGGCGCATCGTCGACCTGATGCAGGTTGGTCACCGCTTTCGGGCGAATCCGCCACACCAGCACCAACGCGAAGAAACTGAAGAAGGCATAGAGCATGTGGCTGCCGAACAGCTTCATGAGCACCCCCGCCACCAGCGGCCCGATACTGGCGCCGACACCGTAGGTCACCAACAGCATCGCTGTCAGGGACACCCGGCGATCACCCTCGACGTGGTCGTTGGAGAATGCCACCGCCAGCGGATACAGGCAGAACATCACCAGCGAACAGCAGAACCCGGTGATAAACAAAATCTCCAGCGGTACCTGTTGCATGATTGCCAGCGGCAACGCGGTAAGCGCCAGGGCCAGCGCAAAACAGCGGATCAACAGCGCCCGGTCATAACGGTCGGACAGCCAGCCTAACGGCCATTGCACCAGCAAGCCCGCAAAAATACAGCTACCCATGAACAGACCGACCTGCTCCGTGGACAACCCCTGCTGCGAGGCATACAGCGGTGCCAGACCGTAGAACGAACCGATGATCAGCCCCGCCCCCAGCACCGTGCTCAACGACTGCGGCACGCGCTTGATGAAGAACCGCGGCTCCATCGGTGCCGGGTGCAACGGTGCCGGGTGAATCCGCCGGGTCAGGGCTACCGGCACCAGGCACAGCGCGAAGCACAAGGCGACCAGCATCAGCAGTTCAAGGCCCAGGCTCGGGTGCATGACCAGAATCAACTGACCCAGCACCAACCCCAGGTACGAGGCGATCATGTAGCCGCTGAACACCGTTCCGCGCTGCGAGGCTTCGGCCTGCTCATTGAGCCAGCTTTCGATGACCATGTACTGGCACATCATGCCGAGGCCGACGATGACCCGCAGGAAGATCCAGGCAGGCAACCAGTCCACCAGGCCATGGCCCAGCACCGCCGCGCCGACAATCCCGGCGCAGGCTGAATAGGCGCGAATATGCCCGACCCGGGCAATCAGCCGATGGCCGATCTTGCCACCCAGCACCAGGCCGAAATAGTTGGCCGCCATCAACGCACCGACCCACAGGCTGTCGACGTGGTCGGCGGCCAGGCGCAAGGCCAGGTAAGTACTCAACAGGCCAGAGCCGATCAACATCATCAGCGAGGCAAAATAAAGCGCTCGAAAGGGTTTCCAGATTTGGCGCATCGGCGTTCCGAGCGGCTCCTTGCAGTGAGAATCGGGCTACCCGAAAAGATAGCCCGAAGACGATGGATCGTCAGGCCTGGGCTGCCAGGACACGGCGCTCCCAGGGAGTAATTTCATCAAAGAAGCTGGTCAACTCCATGGTCTTCGAGGCGATGTAGCCTTCGATGAATTCCTTGCCAAACAGTTCCTTCGCCAATTGGCTACGTTTCAGACGCTCAAGAGCAGCATGCAAGGTACACGGCAACGAAAGATTGTCCGGCACTTCGAATTCACCCTGGATCGGCTCGCTCGGCTCCAGTTTGTGTTCAATGCCATACAACCCTGCGGCAAGGCTGGCGGCGATCGCCAGGTAAGGATTTGCATCAGCCCCCGGCAAGCGGTTCTCGACCCGACGAGCGGCGGGCGAACTCGCAGGAATACGCAATCCGGCCGCACGGTTGTCGTGGGACCAGCAGGCATTATTCGGTGATGCGAAGGGATGGCACAAGCGCTGATACGAGTTCACGTTCGGTGCGAACAACGCCGTGAAATCCGCCATGCCGGCCTGCTGACCCGCGATGAAATGACGGAAGGTCGCGGTCGGCTCACCGGCCTTGTCACTGAACACGTTACGCCCGCTGCCGATCTCGATGATGCTCTGGTGAATATGCATCGAACTGCCCGCCGTGTGCGCCAGCGGCTTGGCCATGCAAACCACGGTCAGGCCATGCTTGAGCGCGACTTCTTTAAGCAGATGTTTGAACAGGAGTGTCTGGTCGGCCAGCAGCAGCGGGTCGCCGTGCAGCAGGTTGATCTCAAACTGGCTGACGCCCATTTCATGCATGAAGGTATCGCGCGGCAAGCCCAGGGCCGCCATGCATACATAGACTTCACTGAAGAACGGCCGCAAACCATTATTGGAACTGATACTGAACGCCGATTGACCGTCCTCGCGACGACCGTCCAGGCCCAGCGGCGGCTGGAACGGTTGAGTGGGGTCGGTGTTGGGCGCAAACACAAAGAATTCCAGCTCGGTCGCTACTACCGGCGCCAGGCCGAGGGCCGCGTAACGCGCGATCACGGCCTTGAGTTGACCACGGGTGGACAGAGACGAGCTTTCGCCAGTCAACTCGTCCGCATCGCAAATAGCGAAAGCTCGCGGCTGTGTGCTCCAGGGTAAGCGATGGATCTGTGCGGGATCGGGCACCAGCGCCAGGTCGCCATCATCGCTTCCATAAAAGCGCGCTGGCGGATATCCGCCCATGATGCACTGCAGCAGCACCCCCCGTGCCATCTGCAAACGCCGCCCTTCGAGAAAGCCTTCGGCGGTCATTACCTTGCCGCGCGGTATGCCATTCAAGTCCGGCGTGACACATTCAATCTCATCAATGCCCGTCAATCGCTCCGCGAGTGAACAATGGCCATCGGTTGTCATGACGCAATCCTTTTTGTTATGCAAGCCGCGAACGGCGACCCGTACAAAATAGGCTCCGCGTGTTCGGAATATCAAGCAGCGGCCAACAAAAAGAACCGGTCAGGGCAGATAGAGGTTAAACACTGCGCCACCCAGCGGGCCGCCATTGCTGATTTCGGTGCGCCCGCCCACGCCATTGCGCTGATGAAGTGCGGCAATCCGCCCGGCAAAGTACAGGCCCAGGCCAGTGCTTCCGCTGCTGTGGTTGATGCCCTGCACGTAATCGGCCTGACGCTCGATCATCTCGGGAGGATAACCCTCGCCATCGTCGTTGACGGTCAGCACCAATTGCCCGGCTTCATCGCTGACGCTGATCAACACCGCGTGGCGGGCGTAACGAATGGCGTTGTTGATGCTGTTGGCCAGCACCGACGCAATCAGCTCCCGGTCGAAGAAGCCCAGCGGGCTCAACGGGTCCACTTCATAGGTCGCCATAATGCCGCGACTGGTGAACACTTCTTGGTGCGCTGCCAATTGCGCTTCGATGAAGTCATCCAGCTCATGGTAGGCCGGCTGCAATGGCATCTGGTTGACGCCGAGTTTGTACAGCCCCAGCAACTGCACCAGCATGCCATTGAGATGCGCGAACTCGAAGTCGATGACGCCCTGCTCCGGGGTGTGCTGCTGCGGATCCGGCAAGCGCGTCAGCCATTGGCTGTGGGCCTGCATCAACATGGCCAGGGAGTTCTTCATGTCGTGCACGGTGGAGGCAATCACCGTGGAAAAATCGAGTGCCTGTTCGCTGTCGTTCATTCGCCAAACGCCTTGCTTCGCAGCTTCTGATAACGGGAATAACGCGCATCGGTGTCAGGCATCAGGCCGACCATTTTCAGGCAGGCCCGACATTCCTCCAGCTCCGCCGAAGGCACACTGGTGTCGGTGCCGTGCAGCAGCGACTGCGCCATGTTCAGCGCGATACTGATGTTCTTGGGTTGCAGCGCCAGGGCTTTGCGAAACACCTGCCGCGCCTCCACCAGGTTGCCGGTCTTGTACACCCGCACGCCCTGACGGTTGAGGTCCGCAGCGGCGTTGCCGGAGTTGAGAATGGTCGGATCGTCGGTCAACTTGGCGATGCCCTTCATCACCGTCGGGTCGTCGCCGTAGATTTCCGCGCAGTTTTTCAACATCGAGGCACTGGCGCTGGCCTGGCCGAGCATCTGCAGTTGCTTGGCCACCAGCAGCGCCGCTTCGGCGCTCATGAACTGTTCCATGCCATCGAGGCGCATCATCGCCTGCTCGGTGAGCTTCTCGGCGGTTTCGGCATCGTTGAGCAGCAGACTGGTGGCTTTCATCAATCGCGCACGAATCTGCAAACCCGGGTCGGAAGGGTTTTCCTTGGCCACCGCACTCAGCGTCGTGTTGATTTCCAGTCGAGTCCGGGTATCCAGACCTTTTTCGCTGCCTTTACTGATCAAGGCATGGGCCAGGCCAAGGTTGCTCTCCGCATCCTTGAAACGTGACTGCGCGCCCTGCGCCACGGCCTGACGATAGGCTTTGGAGGCGGTTTCAAAATCTTCGTTGGCCATCGCCAACTTGCCGAGCAGCGCTTGCCGGCGCACCGCCAGCGGCGACAAACGGATCGCCTCTTCCAGCACATTCTGGGCCGCCTTGGTGTCGCCTTCGGCGACCAGCACATCAGCCATGCCGTCGTAGAGCGCCGGCATCATCGGGAACACTTTCAGGGCTTTTTCATACACGCCTTTGGCCTGACCGACCTGGCCACGTTTGAACAGCAACTTGCCCAACCCGGCGAACGCCCACGGCAAAGGCCGATCAGCAATGATGCTGTCATAGAGACGCTCCAGCGCCTCGTTCTGATTCAGGTCGCGCAAGGCATCAGCGCGGTAGCGCAGGCACAACGGCGAGTAGCGGATGTCTTGTTTGCACAAGGCGATGCAGGCATTGAGCACTTCAACCGGTTTGCCCCGGTCAAGGGCCTGCAGAATCGGCTTGAGCAAGGTCTTGCGTTGCTCCAGCCGCTCCAGGCGTTGAGACAGGCCGGAACGGTTGAACGGTTTGGTCAGGTACGCATCAGGTTCGTGCTCCAACGCACTGAGCACCATCGCCTGACTGGTCTCGGCGGTGACCATGACGAACACGGCCTCATGGCTGATCAGCTTTTCGATCATCAGGTCTTCAAGCACCTGCTGACCGTTCTTCTTGCCATCGCCCAGGTGAAAGTCCTGCAGGATGAAATCGTAGGCCTTCTGCGAACACATACGCAGCGCCTGTTCACCGGAGTCGGCGGTGTCGACATCCTTCACACCCAGCTCGCGCAGCATGGACCTGACGGAACTGCGGAAATCCGAGAAATCATCGACGATCAAAAAACGCTTTTGGTGATACGACAGCATCGAAGATTTCCAGGCAATTTAAGAAGAAGACCATGACTGTTCGGGTTATCGGCCAGTAGGGGCGTTCCCTTGAGAAGTCATACCGTTTAGTACGCGCTAAATATGCGCCACCGTGTTGCGCCGGATCGAACGCCGGATGCAGGTCACCGGCCAGCCGGACCTGAGTGCCTATTACCAGTATCTGCAGAACAACCCCGAAGAAACCAAGGCACTGCTGGGCGACATGTTGATCGGCGTGACCAATTTCTCCCGTGACAGGGAGGCTTTCGAAGCTACAAGGATGAAGAATCGGACGGCGAATACGTCCTGGTGATTTTCGAGGAAGTCGAGGTCGACCCTGCCGAACGAGCGGCCACCACCGTGCTTCAGACCGAAAGTCAGGTGCTGTCGAACTTTGAGCGCGAACTGCAACGCACCAAGTTGCACCTGGAGGACTCCATCGAACACTCGGAAGTCTCCAGCGCAGAGCTCAAGGCTTCCAACGAAGAAATGCAGGCGATCAACGAAGAGCTGCACGTGCCTTCAGGCGCATTGATGGTCCATGCCGACCCGACGCGCCTGGAGCAAATTATCTGGAACCTGGTGAATAACGCGCTGAAATTCACGCCCTCCAACGGCCACGTGCAATTGATCGCCAGCCAGGTTGGAAACATGGCGCGGCTGGACGCCAAAGACAACGGTGCCGGCATCGCTCCCGAGAACCTCGATCACGTGTTCGACCTGTTCGACCAGTCTGAAAAGCAGCACGTCAGCCACAACCGTGAAGGCCTGGGGATCGGTTTGTCCCTGGCCCGCCAGTTGACCGAGGCCCAACGGGGAACGGTTGAGGTGAACTCTGCCGGGGCGGGAACAGGTTGTACCTTCACGGTTTACCTGCCCTTGGCCCACACCAAAGGTGAGCCGCAATCCCCGACTCAGGTCGAAGAATCCTCTGGCAGGCTGAGTGGTTTGACGATCCTGCTGGTCGACGACTACGCCGATGCCGATGTACTGGAAACCTTGAAAATGTTGCTGGAAATGGAAGACGCGCAAGTGATTGCGTTCGACCGTCCGGTGGCGGCTTTGGATGCCGCAAAAAGCACGCGCTTCGACCTGATCATTTCTGACTTGGGCATGCCGGTCATGAACGGCCACGAGCTGATGAGCGCATTGCGTCAGTTGCCGCTGGTCAAGGATGTGCCGGCCATTGCACTGACGGGCTATGGCGCCCACAGCGACATTCAAAAATCACGGCAATCGGGTTTTGACCAGCACATTGGAAAACCGGTGTCCTACGATGATTTGATCGAAACCATTGGAAATCTGCGACGCTCCCAGATCTGATACAGAGTCAGCGCAGGTAGGCACGCTGTACGCAGGCTCGTCGATCGATGGCCTGCCTGAGCCGCTCCTTGTGATCAGCCCAGACCCTGGGTTCGACTTTGGTTGAGCGCATCAGCACCAGCATGGCTGCCTTGGCACCCAGGTACTCCGACCAGGCATCGTCGGACCTGAGTTTCAAAGACTCGCGCTCGGTCATTTCCATCCGCCGCAGGGCCAGTTCCGGCTCATCGGTAATCACTGGACTCAAGGCCAACTGCACCCGATGCGGCGCGACGAACTCCTGGGTATCCGCGACAATCTCCCTCGCCCGCTGAGCGCCCCACTACAAACATTCAATGATCACCAACGCTTCGGCCTCTATTTTTTTGGTTCTACTTTCAGAGGAATGAAAGCTGGCAGCGCGACTGCTTGCTGATCGCGGTGAAGCGGTATCCACCGGCGAAGGCCTTATCGGTCTGGCTCGGAAGGTGTGTTCGCCGGCCCCTTACCGGACGGTTACTTTCCTGAGGACAAAACAAAACCCCTACCTGCATACGCAGATAGGGGTTTCGGAATTCAATCTTGACGATGACCTACTCTCACATGGGGAAACCCCACACTACCATCGGCGATGCATCGTTTCACTGCTGAGTTCGGGATGGGATCAGGTGGTTCCAATGCTCTATGGTCGTCAAGAAATTCGGTAGCCAGGTCGTTCTCCTTGCGGATCACGCTCCAGCGAATGGGCAGGTGATAGATTTGTGTGTTGCGTTGCGAATTTTCGACTTGTGTCGTCTTCACACACCGCAATCTGGTGCCTCTTCAGGTCAGCAAATTGCTTGGGTGTTATATGGTCAAGCCTCACGGGCAATTAGTATTGGTTAGCTCAACGCCTCACAGCGCTTACACACCCAACCTATCAACGTCGTAGTCTTCGACGGCCCTTCAGGGGACTCAAGGTCCCAGTGAGATCTCATCTTGAGGCTAGTTTCCCGCTTAGATGCTTTCAGCGGTTATCTATTCCGAACATAGCTACCCGGCAATGCCACTGGCGTGACAACCGGAACACCAGAGGTTCGTCCACTCCGGTCCTCTCGTACTAGGAGCAGCCCCTCTCAAATCTCAAACGTCCACGGCAGATAGGGACCGAACTGTCTCACGACGTTCTAAACCCAGCTCGCGTACCACTTTAAATGGCGAACAGCCATACCCTTGGGACCGGCTTCAGCCCCAGGATGTGATGAGCCGACATCGAGGTGCCAAACACCGCCGTCGATATGAACTCTTGGGCGGTATCAGCCTGTTATCCCCGGAGTACCTTTTATCCGTTGAGCGATGGCCCTTCCATACAGAACCACCGGATCACTAAGACCTACTTTCGTACCTGCTCGACGTGTCTGTCTCGCAGTCAAGCGCGCTTTTGCCTTTATACTCTACGACCGATTTCCGACCGGTCTGAGCGCACCTTCGTACTCCTCCGTTACTCTTTAGGAGGAGACCGCCCCAGTCAAACTACCCACCATACACTGTCCTCGATCCGGATAACGGACCTGAGTTAGAACCTCAAAGTTGCCAGGGTGGTATTTCAAGGTTGGCTCCACGCGAACTGGCGTCCACGCTTCAAAGCCTCCCACCTATCCTACACAAGCAAATTCAAAGTCCAGTGCAAAGCTATAGTAAAGGTTCACGGGGTCTTTCCGTCTAGCCGCGGATACACTGCATCTTCACAGCGATTTCAATTTCACTGAGTCTCGGGTGGAGACAGCGCCGCCATCGTTACGCCATTCGTGCAGGTCGGAACTTACCCGACAAGGAATTTCGCTACCTTAGGACCGTTATAGTTACGGCCGCCGTTTACCGGGGCTTCGATCAAGAGCTTCGCGTTAGCTAACCCCATCAATTAACCTTCCGGCACCGGGCAGGCGTCACACCCTATACGTCCACTTTCGTGTTTGCAGAGTGCTGTGTTTTTAATAAACAGTCGCAGCGGCCTGGTATCTTCGACCGGCATGGGCTTACGCAGTAAATGCTTCACCCTCACCGGCGCACCTTCTCCCGAAGTTACGGTGCCATTTTGCCTAGTTCCTTCACCCGAGTTCTCTCAAGCGCCTTGGTATTCTCTACCCAACCACCTGTGTCGGTTTGGGGTACGGTTCCTGGTTACCTGAAGCTTAGAAGCTTTTCTTGGAAGCATGGCATCAACCACTTCGTCACCCAAAGGGTAACTCGTCATCAGCTCTCGGCCTTAGAATCCCGGATTTACCTAAGATTCCAGCCTACCACCTTAAACTTGGACAACCAACGCCAAGCTGGCCTAGCCTTCTCCGTCCCTCCATCGCAATAACCAGAAGTACAGGAATATTAACCTGT
>NZ_CP125618.1:4890000-5782500 GCF_030053095.1 Pseudomonas sp. PMCC200344
CCTTCCTATATCTACGCATTTCACCGCTACACAGGAAATTCCACCACCCTCTACCATACTCTAGCTTGTCAGTTTTGAATGCAGTTCCCAGGTTGAGCCCGGGGATTTCACATCCAACTTAACAAACCACCTACGCGCGCTTTACGCCCAGTAATTCCGATTAACGCTTGCACCCTCTGTATTACCGCGGCTGCTGGCACAGAGTTAGCCGGTGCTTATTCTGTCGGTAACGTCAAAACACTTACGTATTAGGTAAATGCCCTTCCTCCCAACTTAAAGTGCTTTACAATCCGAAGACCTTCTTCACACACGCGGCATGGCTGGATCAGGCTTTCGCCCATTGTCCAATATTCCCCACTGCTGCCTCCCGTAGGAGTCTGGACCGTGTCTCAGTTCCAGTGTGACTGATCATCCTCTCAGACCAGTTACGGATCGTCGCCTTGGTGAGCCATTACCTCACCAACTAGCTAATCCGACCTAGGCTCATCTGATAGCGCAAGGCCCGAAGGTCCCCTGCTTTCTCCCGTAGGACGTATGCGGTATTAGCGTCCGTTTCCGAGCGTTATCCCCCACTACCAGGCAGATTCCTAGGCATTACTCACCCGTCCGCCGCTCGCCACCAGGTACAAGTACCCGTGCTGCCGCTCGACTTGCATGTGTTAGGCCTGCCGCCAGCGTTCAATCTGAGCCATGATCAAACTCTTCAGTTCAAACATCTATGGGTTTTTAAGAAACCCTAAACTTGGCTCAGCAATCGTTGGTTACATCTTTGATTTCTCGCGGAGTAACTTGTGATGCTGATAATCTTGTTGACTATCAGTCTGACTCCACAAGCACCCACACGAATTGCTTGATTCAGTTGTTAAAGAGCGGTTGGTTAAGATCTTTCGTCTCAACCGAGGCGCGCACTCTACAGCATACGCCCTCAAGTAGCACCCTTAAAAACAGCTGATTTTATTAATAAAATCAATTGCTTAGGCCAAGAACAACATCAAGCTGCTCGTTAGCGGGAGGCAAATAATACAGGATTAAAATACGCGGTCAACCCCAGTCTAAAAATTCTTTTCCTTACCAATGAGCCTGGGTTACCACTATGAAAACTTCCAAGCCCCGTACAAAGCATCAGGGCAGCAGAAACCCAGACCACATCGTCACTGAAGCACCCCTTTTTTCGTTTTTGGCCGAGTTCAGACCTTGGCGAGCGCCAGCTTTGGGTTGTGGATTCAACCGGTCGATGCGACTGAGTGGCTAAATCGCTCAGCAGGCGCTTCGTAGTTTAGTGTTTTCCAAGGGCGACCAATAGAACAGCACTGCCCCCGGCAGACGCAATTGCGGCCAGAGCGAACTCATCAGCGTATCCATACCTCTCCTTAATAGAACGGAACGGTTATGAAAAAGCCCCGCCAGATATTTATCTGAGCGAGGCTTTTTTATGACTGAAGCAATCCGCTTGCACCCACCCTGCCCCATAAGGGTTTATCGGAGGGGTCATGAATTTCTAGAGGCATTGAATTATATGGTGTCCCAGGGCAGGTTCGAACTGCCAACCTTCCCCTTAGGAGGGGGATGCTCTATCCAATTGAGCTACTGAGACACAGATCGACCACGAAGAAACGCGATGCGATGGACGGCGTGCATGTTAACGGGCAGGCCTGCTTTTGTCATGTCGTCCGTTGGGCTTTTTAAGTGTAGGCAGTCGCCTCGCAGGAGCGTGGCTTTGTTTACCGTGCAAATTGCATCACCGCAAAAAGCCATCATTGCAAAATGCAATGCAGGCACTTCGGGTAAATATCTTAATTCATTGTTTTTAAAGGATTTAATTACCGTTAAACTCTTGGCATGCGGGCTGCTTTAGCTGTTCTCGAAGAACAACGGAGGCCAGCCTCATGAACAGCACCCTTTTACTCTCGAACGCGATCGCTCTGACGGTTCTGCTGGGCTTTCATTTTATCCCCGAGAGCGGTGCTGAGCCGGTTACTCAACGCATGCCTCATTACCTTCAGGTGCAAAGAGCGCCTCAACTGGCGGTTATGAGCGACCAGCGCAGCTTTGTCAGCCAAGAGGTGAGCCAAGAGGGCA
This sequence comes from Pseudomonas sp. PMCC200344, assembly GCF_030053095.1. Classification (NCBI taxonomy): domain Bacteria; kingdom Pseudomonadati; phylum Pseudomonadota; class Gammaproteobacteria; order Pseudomonadales; family Pseudomonadaceae; genus Pseudomonas; species Pseudomonas sp. PMCC200344. The sequence continues at coordinate 4,892,080 of NZ_CP125618.1, forward strand.
TTCTGCTGCCGGCTCAGTCTTCAGAACGTTTGGTATTTTGAATCACCCCATCAGGAGCACCGCATGTCCAAATCCGCCGCAGGGTTTTTCATCCTCGCTTTACTGAGCGGCATTCTTCATCTGTCAGTGGTCCAGGATACGGCCCTCACCCTGCCTTTGATTGCCAGCGTCGTGTTCGGTGCGCTGTTTGTGCTGGCGCTGATTGCCGGACGCAAAATCAAGTTCGATCCGGTACTGCGTTAATCTTCAACAGATCCAGCAGATTGGCAACTGTAGTGGACAGTTCGCCTGAATTGTCGAGTCGATGAATCTGCGTGTCACCGATTGAACCCTCTGCCGTGAATAACCCATTGCGATGCAGCCTTGCTTCAATTTCCGTAAAACTCTCGCGACCACGGCGCAGCAGACGCTCTCGCAGGACTTCATCATTGACCGTCAAAAGAACCGGCAACAGCGTTGGATACCGGTGCAGCGCTTCAGCCAGATGGCCACGAGAGCCGTTGACCAAGACATGTCGACCTTCATTGAGCCAATGATCTATTTCGATCGAAATACCGTAATCCAGACCATTGGCGTTCCAGCACAGCGCGAAATCGCCCTCGACCCTGTGTTGCTCGAACTCTTCCCGGGAAACGCCAATCGCATCCTCGCCCACTGATTCGGCCGAACGCGTGATGACCCGACGCACCACTTCACAATTGAGCGCCTGCAACGGCTCTCGAGCGGCTTCGATGAGGCTGTCCTTGCCGGACCCAGAAGGTCCCATCAAGTAAATCAGCCTGCCATCCATCCTGAAATCACCTCCCACTGCACGTCTTCCCCTAGTAAATCGGCCAATTGCCACTATCCTGTACAAGTAAGGAACACTGATCGAATCTGCACAGCATGCGCCTTCAGGCGTCCCAGGACATCACCTGTCGGGCAAGAGGAGGCGGTCAGTAATACGGACCAGGGCAAACTTTTCAAACCAGTCCGCATTTCTGATAATTGGTGCTGGCATAACGCCTTTATCCAGTTCAATATTTGTCACAGAATTGACGCCAATGAACTGGCTACTTTGAGGCATGATGCGAGCCTCTATCAATTCAGGTTGAACATTTGGCCAGACCGCTTGTCCTATCAGACATCCTGCGGCCAATCCCGAGAACCGCTCCCCTGAACTAACCGGTTAAATATATGCGCCCATTGAAACAGGCAATTTATTCCAGCCGTACGGCTGACAAGTTCGTCGTACGTCTGCCAGACGGAATGCGTGAACGCATTGCCGAGGTGGCTCGCAATCATCATCGCAGCATGAACTCCGAAATCATCGCGCGCCTTGAACAGAGCCTTATTCAGGAAGGCGCGTTGGGCGAAGAATTGAGCATGCGCCTGGACAGCCCGGAGCTGTCATTGCACGAACGTGAACTGCTGCAACGCTTCCGTCAACTCTCCCACCGTCAGCAGAACGCTCTTGTTTCGCTGATTGCGCATGATGCCGAAATGGCCGCAGACGCTTCCTGATTTCATCCGAAAGCTCAAGCCAGCTTAATCGCTGGCTTTTTTTTGCCTGAAATTCGGGCAAAAAAAAACCCGCCGATTGATTGGCGGGTTTCTAATGTCGATAAGTCAGAGCAGGAAGATCGTCGCCAACCCGAGAAAGATGAAAAACCCGCCGCTGTCCGTCATGGCGGTGATCATTACACTGGCGCCCATCGCCGGATCGCGTCCGAGGCGCGCCAGCGTCATGGGGATCAGCACGCCCATCAACGCCGCGAGCAACAGATTGAGCGTCATGGCGGCGGTCATCACCACGCCAAGGGACCAACTACCGTAAAGCAGGTAGGCCACCGCACCAATCACCCCACCCCACACCAAACCGTTGATCAAACCGACGGCCAGCTCCTTGCGCATCAGACGTGAGGTATTACCGGTACTCACCTGGTCCAGCGCCATGGCGCGAACGATCATGGTGATGGTCTGGTTACCCGAGTTGCCACCGATGCCCGCCACGATCGGCATCAATGCCGCGAGCGCCACCAGCTTCTCGATCGAACCTTCGAACAGGCCAATCACGCGAGAAGCAATGAATGCCGTAATCAGGTTCACCGCCAGCCAGGCCCAACGGTTACGCAGGGACTTCCAGACTGACGCAAAAATATCTTCCTCTTCACGCAGACCCGCCATGTTGAGAACTTCGTTTTCGCTCTCTTCACGAATCAGGTCGACCATTTCATCGATGGTCAGACGGCCGATCAGCTTGCCGTTCTTGTCGACCACGGGCGCCGAGATCAAGTCGTAACGTTCGAACGCCTGAGCAGCGTCATAGGCGTCTTCGTCCGGGTGAAAACTCACCGGGTCGCTGGCCATGACTTCCGAAACCTGTTTTTCCGGATCGTTGACCAGCAAACGCTTGATCGGCAGCACGCCCTTGAGCACGCCGTCGTAATCGACCACAAACAGTTTGTCGGTATGACCCGGTAGCTCCTTGAGCCGACGCAGGTAACGCAACACCACTTCGAGACTGACGTCCTCACGGATCGTCACCATCTCGAAGTCCATCAGCGCACCGACCTGCTCCTCGTCATAGGACAACGCGGAGCGAACGCGCTCACGCTGCTGACCATCGAGGGTTTCCATCAGCTCGTGGACGACGTCTCGCGGCAGCTCGGAGGCCAGGTCGGCAAGTTCGTCGGCGTCCATATCCTTGGCCGCAGCCAGCAGCTCGTGATCGTCCATGTCGGCGATCAGCGTTTCACGAACCGAATCAGATACTTCGAGCAGAATGTCGCCGTCGCGATCGGCCTTGACCAATTGCCAGAGCGTCAGACGATCGCCCAGCGGCAAGGCTTCAAGGATGTAGGCGACGTCGGCGGAGTGCAGATCATCGAGCTTGCGTTGCAGCTCGACGAGGTTTTGCCGGTGAACCAGGTTCTCGACCCGGTCGTGATGCGGACCTTCCTGACGATGAGTCAGGTCTTCGACCACCCGCTGACGCTGCAGCAGCTCAACAACTTGAGCGAGGCGGTCCTGCAAGCTTTCCTGCGTTTTCTTTACTTCAACTTCAGACATAGGCGAACTCCACTCCCAGCAGCGGGGCACGCCGGAAGGATCAATCAGTCAATTCATGATTGGAAAAATGGGGTACTGAGTAACTACTGGGTAAGTCCATGGAGGTATTCCACAAGCCCCGGCGGGGCTGACGGGCGCAATGATACACCGCCCGACGGTTTTAAACGTTAAAAAATCGTGGCTGAAACAAGCGCTTGCAAGACAAACCTGAGCACCGTCCTGATCCATGAAACTGCGACGACTCATCCTGAAAAGAAAACACACCACAGCCGAAAAATGTAACGACTACCCTTGAGATGGACCGTCATGGAGGACGTTTAATGCAATCGAATGCACATTATTTTTTATTGATTACCCTGCTCTGCCCGTCGCCCTGGGCGCTTGCCACGACCGTTCACCGCTGCGAGGCGGCCGACGGGCGCATTACCTTCACTACGTTGAGCTGTACGGCCGGAGACAGCCTTTCGCTACAGGATGTCCGCACCTTCACACCGGGCAGCACAACCGCTCTCATGCCAGAAGCCGAGAATCGCGAAACATCAGGTATGAAAATCAAAAGGAGAGATCCAACTGTCGTCGGCAAGACCGAGGACAAATGTGGAAACCTCATCAGCGCCAAAGAGCGCCGCGAAGCCATCATCAATCAGCGGATTGTCGCCGGCATGAGTCAGCAGGACGTCGAGAGCGCCCTTGGCAAACCAGACAAGATCAGTATTCGCAATTCAGCCACGAGCTACCGTTACGACACCCAGCGAGGTCGTAGCGCCCACGTCGAGTTCGATGAGAGAGGATGCACCAAAGGAAAAGCCAAATCCCAGACGGCAAAAAGCCCGCGTTAAACGCGGGCTTTTTGGTGTTTGGTGCACTCGACAGGATTCGAACCTGTGACCGCTCGGTTCGTAGCCGAGTACTCTATCCAGCTGAGCTACGAGTGCATTTGTGTTTTTATACCAGATCACAACTGGTTGAAGCTAAGTCATTCACATTACTGCAAACAACTCTTAAATGGTGCACTCGACAGGATTCGAACCTGTGACCGCTCGGTTCGTAGCCGAGTACTCTATCCAGCTGAGCTACGAGTGCATTTGTTGCCGCGCATTATAGGCCGTTTAATCTCTATGTAAAGCACTTTTTCTAGTAATTTCAAACACTTACCGAAGAAGCTAGATTACAACGTACTACGCAAATAATGGCGGAGAACGGGGGATTCGAACCCCCGACACCCTTTTGAGGTGTACTCCCTTAGCAGGGGAGCGCCTTCGGCCACTCGGCCAGCTCTCCGCAACACGGGGCGTATATTAACCAGCTTCTTCCCCGTTTGCAAACATAAAAACGATAAAAATTAATGGCTTGGTTCTTCGTCCTTCTCTTTCTTTATACGCAGGTAAATTTCCTCACGGTGGACCGCAACCTCTTTCGGGGCGTTGACACCGATACGCACTTGATTTCCTTTGACGCCGAGCACGGTCACGGTGATTTCGCCATCACCAATAATCAGGCTTTCTGCGCACCGACGAGTCAGAATCAGCATACCTTTCTCCTCACGCATTTCATTTCAGGGACAACAGTCTGCAAAAAAAAGGCACTCGACCTACAACCGGAGCGATCGCAGCCCTACATGCCTGAGTATTGACTAGCGCGAGCAAAAGAACAGCCTCAGGTCGCACCATTCAAAAAAACAAAGGGCGCGGTCAGACCGCGCCCTTCGGCAAACGCATCACTCGCCCTGTCGGGCCGGTGCGTCCAGTTCGAAAGCTGTGTGCAGCGCGCGCACAGCCAGTTCCAGGTACTTCTCTTCGATCACTACGGAGACTTTGATTTCCGAGGTCGAGATCATCTGGATGTTGATGCTTTCCTTGGCCAGGGATTCGAACATGCGGCTGGCCACGCCTGCGTGGGAACGCATGCCGACACCGACGATCGACACCTTGGCAATCTTGATATCGCCAACGACTTCACGGGCACCTATCTCGCGAGCGGTGTTTTCCAGCACGGTTTGCGCGGCCTGGAAATCATTGCGGTGCACGGTGAAGGTGAAGTCGGTGGTGTTATCGTGCGCAACGTTCTGCACGATCATGTCGACTTCGATGTTCGCGGCGCTGATAGGGCCGAGAATCTTGAATGCAACGCCCGGGGTGTCTGGCACGCCACGGATAGTCAGCTTGGCTTCATCGCGGTTGAAAGCGATGCCGGAAATGATCGGCTGTTCCATGGTTTCCTCTTCATCAATAGTAATGAGGGTGCCCGGACCCTCCTTGAAGCTGTGCAGTACGCGCAGCGGAACGTTGTACTTGCCGGCGAATTCCACCGCACGGATCTGCAATACCTTGGAACCGAGACTGGCCATTTCCAGCATCTCTTCGAAGGTAATCTTGTCCAGGCGCTGAGCCACGGACACCACACGCGGGTCGGTGGTATAGACGCCGTCGACGTCGGTGTAGATCTGGCATTCGTCAGCCTTCAAGGCTGCCGCCAGCGCCACGCCGGTGGTGTCGGAACCACCACGACCGAGGGTGGTGATGTTGCCGTGCTCGTCGACGCCCTGGAAGCCGGCGACAACGACCACACGACCAGCCTTCAGATCGCCACGAATCTTCTGGTCATCAATCTGCAAGATACGCGCTTTATTGTGCGCACTGTCCGTCAGAATCCGCACCTGATTGCCGGTGTAGGACACTGCTGGCACGCCGCGCTTGATCAGCGCCATGGCCAACAGTGCAATCGTCACCTGCTCACCGGTGGAGACGATCACGTCCAGCTCACGAGGAACCGGTTGGCCGTCGCCACTGATTTGCTTGGCCAGATCGATCAGACGGTTGGTTTCGCCGCTCATTGCAGACAGCACAACTACCAGGTCATCGCCGGCATCGCGGAATTTCTTAACCTTGTCGGCGACCTGCTCGATTCTCTCGACAGTGCCGACCGAGGTGCCTCCAAATTTCTGTACGATCAAAGCCATTTCAAAGCCGCCTCTGCCCATGAAGGGCGCCCAAATAATCACTCAAACAGCGTTCGGGTCCGCCACTAGACTGCGGGCCGGACACACTGCCTTATAAACCCTGCTCTACAAATGGAACAGTCAGGGCCAATGCCGCATCCAGTGCGCCAGCGTCAGTACCACCGCCCTGCGCCATGTCTGGACGACCACCGCCCTTCCCGCCCACTGCTGCAGCGGCTTGCTTCATCAAATCACCGGCTTTGAGTTGGCCAGTCAGGTCTTTGGTTACGCCTGCAACCAGAACGACCTTTTCCTCATGGACACTGCCGAGCAGGATCACTGCGCGGCCGAGTTTGTTTTTCAGTTGATCGACCAGCGCCAGCAGCGCCTTGCCGTCCTGACCGTCCAGACGCACGGCCAACACTTTCACGCCTTTGACATCCAGGGCAGAAGCCGACAGATCGTCGCCCGCCGCGCTGGCAGCCTTGGCCTGCAACTGCTCGAGTTGCTTCTCCAGCAGACGGTTGCGCTCCAGCACAGCCGACAGCTTGTCGATCAGGTTGTCGCGGCTACCCTTGACCAGGTTGGCCGCTTCCTTGAGTTGTTCTTCAGCAGCGTTCAAGTATGCCAGCGCCGCGGCGCCGGTGACCGCTTCGATACGACGCACGCCGGAAGCCACACCGCCTTCGCTGATAATCTTCAGCAGGCCGATGTCGCCAGTCCGGTTGGCGTGGATACCACCGCACAGCTCGACGGAGAAATCACCGCCCATGCTCAGTACGCGCACATTGTCGCCGTACTTCTCGCCGAACAGCGCCATGGCGCCCTTCTGCTTGGCGGTTTCGATATCGGTTTCTTCGGTTTCAACTTCGGAGTTCTTGCGAATCTCGGCGTTGACGATGTCTTCCAGCGCCTTCAACTGCTCAGGTTTGATGGCTTCGAAGTGGCTGAAGTCAAAGCGCAGGCGCTGACTGTCGACCAACGAACCTTTCTGCTGCACGTGATCGCCCAGCACCTGACGCAATGCCGCGTGCAGCAAGTGAGTCGCCGAGTGGTTCAACGAAGTCGCGTGACGCACTTCGGCATCAACATGAGTCTCTACCGGCGCACCAATGGTCAGGCTGCCCGAGGCCAGCACGCCGTGATGCAAGAAGGCGCCACCGGTTTTGGTGGTGTCGCGTACGTCAAAGCGCGCATTGCCGACCTGAAGGAAACCGCAGTCGCCAATCTGACCGCCGGATTCAGCGTAAAACGGCGTCTGGTTCAGTACGACCACACCCTCTTCGCCTTCGCTGAGTACGTCCACCGACTGGCCATCTTTATACAGACCAACGACTTTCGCCGAACCTTTAGTCGCTTCATAGCCGGTGAATTCGGTGGCCACATCAACCTTGACCAGGCTGTTGTAGTCCATGCCGAAGGAGCTGGCGGAACGGGCACGGACGCGCTGGGCTTCCATCTCGCGCTCGAAGCCTTCTTCGTCGATGGTCAGGCTGCGTTCGCGAGCGATGTCGCCGGTCAGGTCCATCGGGAAACCGTAGGTGTCGTAGAGTTTGAACACTACGTCGCCCGGCACCACGTCGCCTTTGAGTTCCGCCAGATCCTGCTCGAGGATTTTCAGGCCCTGCTCCAGGGTCTTGGCGAATTGCTCTTCTTCAGCTTTCAGTACGCGCTCGATGTGCGCTTGCTGGGATTTCAGCTCTGGGAAGGCTTCGCCCATCTCGGCGACCAGTGCCGCAACGATCTGGTAGAAGAAGCTGCCCTTGGCGCCCAGCTTGTTGCCGTGACGACAGGCGCGACGAATGATCCGGCGCAGCACGTAGCCGCGGCCTTCGTTGGACGGCAGCACGCCGTCGGCAATCAGGAAACCGCACGAGCGAATGTGGTCGGCGACGACTTTCAGGGACGCCTGATTGTCGTTGGTGCAGCCGATGGCCTTGGCCGATGCAATCAGCAGGCTCTGGAACAGGTCGACTTCATAGTTCGAGTGAACGTGCTGCAGCACGGCACTGATCCGCTCCAGGCCCATGCCGGTATCGACCGACGGCGCTGGCAGCGGGTGCAACACGCCATCGGCGGTGCGGTTGAACTGCATGAACACGTTGTTCCAGATTTCAATGTAACGGTCGCCATCTTCTTCCGGCGAGCCCGGAGGGCCGCCCCAGATGTCGGCGCCGTGATCGTAGAAAATCTCGGTGCAAGGACCGCACGGGCCGGTATCGCCCATGGTCCAGAAGTTATCGGACGCGTACGGCGCGCCTTTGTTGTCGCCGATACGAACCATGCGTTCGGCCGGAACGCCGATTTCTTTGGTCCAGATGTCGTACGCCTCGTCATCGCTGGCGTAGACGGTGACCCAGAGCTTTTCTTTCGGCAGGTTCAGCCACTTGTCGGACGTCAGGAAGTTCCAGGCGTAGGTGATGGCGTCACGCTTGAAATAATCACCGAAGCTGAAGTTACCCAGCATTTCGAAGAACGTGTGGTGACGGGCGGTATAACCGACGTTTTCCAGGTCGTTGTGCTTGCCGCCCGCGCGCACGCATTTCTGGCTGCTGACCGCGCGGGTGTACGCGCGCTTTTCCTGGCCCAGGAAGCAGTCCTTGAACTGGTTCATCCCCGCGTTAGTGAACAGCAGGGTTGGGTCGTTGCCCGGAATCAAAGAGCTGGAGGCTACACGGGTGTGGCCTTGCTCTTCGAAGAAGCGAAGGAAGGCTTCACGGATTTCTGCGCTTTTCATTAGGTTCTTCCACGGAGGCTGCGGCCAAAGGCCTGTGCGAAACGTCAACAGACGAAGCGACGGCAAAGGGCCGCATTATATCGGCCCTGCGCGCGGGGTACAGCGTGTTTATACGATAGAAACGGTCAATTGGACCGCTAACGCTATCAGTTGCGCGAAAACTCGACGAATGTCGCGACGACCTGCTCGATTTGAGCGCGACTGACGTCCATGTGCGTGACCATGCGCAGACGTCCGGCAGCGCTCAGCTTGATCCCGCGTTCGGCGGCAAACGCCTTGATGGCCTCGGCCTTGTCGCCCATCTGCACGTAAACCATATTGGTCTGCACCGGCTCGACCTCGTAACCCGCGGCTCGCAAGCCTTCGGCCAGCAACTGCGCATTGGCGTGGTCGTCAGCCAGACGCTGAACATTATTATCCAGCGCGTACAAACCCGCCGCCGCCAGGATCCCGGCTTGGCGCATGCCGCCGCCGACCATCTTGCGCAGACGCCGCGCCTTTCCGATCAACTCGACCGAGCCGCACAGCACCGAACCGATCGGCGCGCCCAGGCCTTTGGACAGGCAGACCGAGACGGAATCAAAGTGCTGAGTAATTTCACGGGCATCGACACCCAATTTGACCGCCGCGTTGTACAGCCGCGCGCCGTCCAGGTGCAGCTGCAACCCATGTTCACGGGTAAAGCTTCGAGCCTGCGCCAGATACTCCAGCGGCAAAACCTTGCCCTGCATGGTGTTTTCCAGCGCGAGCAAACGGGTGCGGGCGAAGTGGAAGTCATCCGGTTTAATCGCGGCCGCGGCGTGCGCCAGGTCCAGCGAGCCGTCGGCCTGCACTTCCAGCGGTTGTGGCTGGATCGAACCCAGCACCGCCGCACCGCCGCCTTCGTACTTATAGGTGTGAGCCTGCTGGCCAACGATGTACTCGTCACCGCGCTCACAGTGGGCCATCAAGCCCAGCAGATTGCTCATGGTGCCCGTAGGGACAAACAGCGCCGCAGCAAAACCCAACCGTTTTGCCAGTTCGGCTTCCAGACGATTGACCGTCGGATCTTCGCCGTAAACGTCGTCACCCGTGGCCGCGCTGGCCATCGCGTCGAGCATCCCTGCGGTCGGTTGGGTGACGGTGTCGCTGCGAAGATCAATAACGCTCATGAATCTGGCCTCGGTAAGCAGGGAAAATCCCTTTCAGTCAGGAGTTACTGCGGTCATGCAGACGAATAATCAACCCTTGGGCAGGAAAAGGCTTCCTGAAACGACGAAAAAGTCGATAGCAATCATCAGATAGCAGCAATGCACAGGTGAGAAATATGTGTTAAAAACGCTTCGCCGCCAAACAATCTGGCGGCAAAACGTTCTCAGGGCGGGGTGCAACTCCCCACCGGCGGTAATTGCGCGCAATGCGCATAGCCCGCGAGCGCTTGGCGACAGGCACGGCAATGGCTGTGATGGCGGCAAGGTCAGCAGACCCGGTGTGATCCCGGGGCCGACGGTCATAGTCCGGATGAAGAGAGAACGGGATTGGCGCCAAAGGGCCGTCCGCAGGCATTCGTGCGAGCGTGCGTACCCTTAAATCCCATTCGATTCATATGCCCTGTTTTTTACATAAACAGGAGTCAGAACATGCAACCCACCGCAATCGATAGCAAAAGCAAAAACCATCAAGGCGAGCGCGTTGCGTTCATCCAGGCCTGCTGGCACAAGGAAATCGTCGATCAGAGCCGTAAGGGCTTTGTGGCCGAAATGATTGCTCAGGGTTATCAGGAATCGGAGATCGATTTCTTCGAAGTCGGCGGTGCCTTTGAAATACCGCTGCACGCCAAGCTGCTGGCCAAGTCCGGTCGTTATGCCGGTATTGTCGCGGCGGGCCTGGTGGTCGACGGCGGGATCTACCGCCACGAATTCGTCGCCCAGTCGGTGATCAGCGGCTTGATGCAGGTTCAGCTGGAAACCGAAGTGCCGGTGTTCTCGGTGGTCCTGACCCCGCACCACTTCCATGCAGGCGAAGAACATCAGAAGTTCTTCTTCGAGCACTTTGTGCATAAAGGCCAGGAAGCGGCGAAGACGTGCGCGGATACGTTGCACAAGATGCGAGCGCTGCGTCGTAGCGAGCCTCGCGCGGTAGCCGTCTAGTTGAATGATCGTTCCCACGCTCTGCGTGGGAACGATCAGTTAAGCGAGGTTTTCGTCGGTAGTCGGCACAATCAGGATGCCGGCGCGCAGGCCGTTCTTGACCTTGGGGTTCGGGAAGATGATCCGGGCACCCTCCTCCTCAATGATCCACCGGGTCTGGGCGATGTCTTCGGCCAGCAAGTAACCCACTTCCAACTCCGAAAAGTTCTCGATGTCCGCTGGCAGGTTCAGGCGGAAGCTATCGCTGTGCTTGATGATTTCTCGCGCCACGCTATACAGCTGCAAACCGTCCAGCGCCTCTTCGGTCTGGGCCGGCTCGTTGCCTTCGATGATCTGTTTGAGGCGAGTTTCCAGCAGATCGACGTTGACCCCATCGTTCTGCCCGAATGGCCGCGCCTTGCCCAACTCGAGGGTAAAGGACTCCGCACCGAGCTTGTCGTAGGTATAGGAGCTGAAAACGATGGACGGCTTGTTTTGCAGCAGCACCGCTTCCATGCCGGCGGCACGCAGACGCGCCAGTTCCAGGCGTGAATGCTGACGGCCTTCTTTCCAGGGATACAGCGCGAACTGCTCGATTTTCGAACCGCGAATGGCCGTGTGCAGGTCGTAGTGCAGACGGTTGCGATCCGGCAGGCTGAAGAAACTCGCCGCCAGCCGCTCCAGTTCACAGGCGCGCAGGGCTTCGGAGCCACTGCTTTGTTCGTGACGGCCGTTGAACAGCCGGTTGACGTCCTGCTCGATGAAACGCTCGCCTTTGCGAATCGCTTCCGGGTTGCCGAACAGGAACAGGATACGTGCGCGCGGTTTCAAATCACCGCGGGCGAGGTCATGCAACAGGCGATCAAGCAACTCGATCGGCGCTGTTTCGTTGCCATGGATGCCGGCCGATAGCAGCAGGTCCAGGCCGTTGTCGCGAGCTTCAGGTGGCCGGACTTCCAGCGCACCTTCGCTCAACCAGCGCATGCGCACGCCTTCGACAGTCAGTTGAGTCTTCTCCGCCGGTTCGCGGCCGGCGAGGGTCAGTTCAAGCAGTTTGCCGAGGGCGAGCATAGAGCGGTTTCCTTAGTGGTCGTGTGCGCAATCCGGGCCGTGCACGTGGTCTTCGTCACCGACTTCAGCCGGTTCCATTTCCAGTTGCAGACTTACCAGATTAGTCGCCAATGGGCGCAGCAGCAGGTTTGCGTATTCAGCGTCACCTTCCTCGACGTCCACGCCGATCAGCAATTGGCCGCGGCCGTCCTGCTGGATCCACAGCTCTTTGCCTTGCCACATGACCGCGACGCGGGTGCAGGAAGTTTCCAGTTGCGTGCCGTCGGTGTCTTCAAGGATCAGCTGCAGGGTATCGCTCATGTTTTTTACGCTCTCGACGTTCAATTGATCTGGAATGGATAAACCGCGCCCAGTTTAAGGATTTGCGTCAGTTCATCCAGTGCCGTCCGGCACTCAAGCAGCAATTGCGGGTCCGCGAGATCGTTTTCGGTCATGCGGTCGCGGTAGTGCTTGTCGACCCATTCGGTCAGCGTGCCGTACAACGGTGCCGTCATGATAACCCCTGGGTTGACGGCCGCCAGTTCGGTTTCGTTGAGCGCGACGCGCAGTCGCAGGCAAGCCGGGCCGCCGCCGTTCTGCATGCTCTGCTTCAAATCGAACACTTTCACTTCGCGGATCAGGCCGCCGGAGCTGGTCAAACCTTGCAGGTACTGCCAGACACGCGCGTTGCCACGGCATTCTTCCGGCACGATCAACAGCATCGAGCCGTCAGGACGCGACAGCAGTTGGCTATTGAACAGGTAGGAACGAACGGCGTCTTCCACGGTTACCGCTGAACGAGGTACGCAGATCGACTGAAATTTGCCACCGACTTTGGCGAGTTTGCTTTGCAATTCAGCCAGCATTTTGTCGGTGTCGAGGAACGCGTCCTCGTGATAGAACAAAACTTCGCCGTTACCCACCGCGATCACATCGTTGTGGAACACGCCCTGATCGATCACCGAAGGGTTCTGCTGAGCGTAGACCACGCCGTCATCGCTCAAGCCGTGCAGGCGGGCAACCGCCTGGGAGGCTTCGAGGGTCTGGCGGGCCGGGTATTTCTGCGGTGCAGGGTAACGGGTGTCGAACGCGCTGCGACCGAACACGAAGAACTCGACGCCTGCTTCGCCGTATTCACGGCAGAAACGGGTGTGGTTGGCTGCGCCCTCGTCCCCGAACTGCGCCACGGCTGGCAATGCAGCGTGGTGAGCGAAGTGTTTCTGGTCAGCGAACATTGCCCCCAGCACGCGACTGGTGGTCGGGTGTTCGATGCTGCGGTGATACTTGCAGTTCAGGTTGGCCGCGGTGAAATGCACACGGCCATCCGCGGTGTCGGCGCTCGGGCTGACGGTGGCGGCGTTGGCCACCCACATGCTCGACGCCGAGCAACTGGCCACCAGCAACGGCATTGCATCTTTAGCCGCCTGCTCAATCACCTGAGCGTCGGTGCCGCTGAAACCCAAACGACGCAGGGCTGCCACGTCCGGGCGTTCCTGTGGTGCCAGCACGCCCTGTTGAAAGCCCATTTCCATCAGCGATTTCATTTTCGCCAGGCCTTGCAGCGCGGCTTCCTTCGGGTTCGAAGACTGCTGGCTGTTGCTCTGGGACGCGACGTTGCCGTAGGACAAACCGCCGTAGTTATGGGTCGGCCCCACTAGACCGTCAAAATTGACTTCATAGGATTTCATCAGCGAGGCTCCACGAATCTGTTTTTTATAGGCATCAGTAAAAATGACTGGAATGCGAACTGTGTAGCAGCTGCCGCAGGCTGCGTTCGGCTGCGAAGCAGTCGCGATTGCGGTATCCACGATTCTGATTCAGAAACACCGGTATACCGATTTACGACTGCTACGCAGCCGAACGCAGCCTTCGGCAGCTGCTACATAATCCCTACGAAAGCTTCACGCCCGGGGTTAGCGCGGCAGGCAAGGTCAGGCTCGGGGTTTCCAGCGAAGCGACCGGGTACGCGCAGTAATCTGCCGCGTAGTAGGCGCTGGCGCGGTGGTTGCCCGAGGCGCCGACACCGCCGAATGGCGCGCTGCTTGCAGCACCGGTCAGCTGTTTGTTCCAGTTGACGATGCCAGCACGGCTTTCCAGCCAGAACTGCTGATAACGCGCTTCGGAATCCGACAGCAGACCGGCCGCCAGGCCATAGTCGGTGTCGTTGGCTTCAGCGATCGCCGCCTCAAAATCAGCGTAGCGGATCACTTGCAGCAGCGGGCCGAACAGCTCTTCATCAGGGCGATCAGCCACTGCCGTTACGTCCAGAATGCCTGGGGTCAGCAAGGCAGCTTGAGCTTGTGGCTGAGTCATTTCCAGCAGCGCGACTGCGCCGTTGCCGAGCAGATGCTCTTGCGCATCCATCAGTGCTTTCGCAGCGCCGAGAGAAATCACCGAGCCCATGAACGGTGCCGGTTGCTGATCAAACGCGCCGACTTCAATCGTACGGCTGACCGCCACCAGACGCGCCAGCAGTGTGTCGCCCCAGGCGCCCTGCGGCACCAGCAAGCGGCGGGCACAGGTGCAACGCTGACCAGCGGAAATGAACGCAGACTGGATGATGGTGTAAACGGCAGCATCGAGGTCTGCGACCTGATCAACGACCAGCGGGTTGTTACCGCCCATTTCCAGCGCGAGGATCTTGTCCGGACGACCGGCAAACTGTTGATGCAGGTGATTGCCGGTGCGGCTGGAGCCGGTGAAGAACAAGCCATCGATCCCCGGATTCGCCGCCAGGGCGATACCGGTTTCGCGAGCGCCCTGCAGCAGGTTCAACACGCCTGCCGGCAGACCGGCTTCGATCCAGCACTTGACCGTCAGCTCGGCGACTTTCGGCGTCAGCTCGCTGGGTTTGAACAGCACGCTATTACCGGCCAGCAGCGCCGGCACGATGTGACCGTTCGGCAAGTGACCAGGGAAGTTGTAAGGCCCGAACACCGCGACCACACCGTGTGGCTTATGGCGCAACACGGCGGTGGCGTCGCCCAACGGGCCGCTCTTCTCGCCGGTACGTTCGCGGTAGCTCTGCACCGAGATCGCAATCTTGTTGACCATGCTGGTGACTTCGGTCGCCGCTTCCCACAAAGGTTTGCCGGTTTCCTCACCGATAGTGCGAGCCAGTTCGTCAGCATTGTTCTTCAGCGCGGCGGCAAAGGCCTCCAGCACGGTGATGCGCTCTTCCAGGGTACGTCGGGCCCAGCTCGGGAATGCCTGGCGCGCGGCTTGCACGGCCGATTCAACCTGAGCAGGGGTAGCGCCTTCGCCGGCCCACAGCACTTGCTGGGTTACCGGGTTCAGCGACTGAAAGGCTTCACCCTGGCCGGCCAACCATTCACCTGCGATGTATAGCGAATTCATTATTTCGACTCCCTGGCAGCGGACAACGGAACGGCGCGCACTTGATCGCCGGCGTTGAGTTGAAGACGTTTGGCGGTCAGCGGATCGACCACCAGCGTGCCGGCGGCGAAACGTGCAGGAGCAGCAGTGATCCGGCAGTCATCGCGTTTGCGGTTATGAATCAGGAACGGTGTGGCGTCGTCACCCGGCGTGCCGATGGCCAGCACCAGCGCCTGGCTGTCGCGAATTGCGCGGATCTTGCCGGTTTCGCACTCCACCGCAGGACCGGCGTCGAAGATGTCGACGTAGCCCTGATAGCTGAAGCCTTCGCTTTTAAGCATGGCCAGCGCCGGCTCGGTGTCCGGATGAACCTGGCCGATCACGTTGCGTGCATCTTCCGACAGGAAGCAGGTGTACAACGGGAATTTCGGCATCAGTTCGGCGATGAACGCCTTGTTGCCCACGCCTGTCAGGTAGTCAGCCTGGCTGAATTCCATCTTGAAGAAGTGACGCCCCAGACTTTCCCAGAACGGCGAACGCCCGGCTTCGTCGGACATGCCGCGCATCTCGGCGATGATCTTGTTGCCGAACAGCTGCGGGAACTCGGCGATGAACAGCATCCGCGCCTTGGCCAGCATGCGACCGTTGAGGCCGGTGCGATAGTCGGCGTGCAGGAACAGCGAGCACAGCTCGGAGTTACCGGTCAGGTCATTGGCCAGGAACAGCGTTGGAATTTCGCGATAGATGTTCAACTCTTGCGAAGCGCTGACGGTCAAGCCAACCCGGAAGTTGTACCAAGGCTCACGCAGACCGACGGCACCGGCAATGGCGGAAATACCCACCACACGGCCGTCATCGTCTTCGAGCACGAACAGGTAGTCCGCATCGCCCCGCCCGGCTTCGCCGCGGAAGGTCTTCTCGGCCCAGCCGACCCGATGGGCCAGACGTTCTTCGTTGGCCGGCAAGGTGGTCAGGCCGGTGCCGGTGCTGCGGGCCAGGTCGATCAGAGCGGGTAAATCGCTGCTGCGTACGGGACGAACGATCATGCTATCTCCTCAAACGGGCCGCTTGCGCCACCCGTGAAACTCGCTGCTTTTTAGGCATTCTTTCCAAGCAATCTTTCCAGGCGTAGCAGCAGGTGTTAAACCGCCACCAGGCGCACGCTGGCACCTTCGCCTACGCCCAAGGCTTCGGCCGCTTCAAGATCCAGGGTCACGGGTTTGCCCGGCGCGTAATCGAGCTCAAGCAAAACGGCGCGGTAATCCTGCAACTGAGCGTTGGCCACCAGGTACTGACGACCGGCGCCTTTGACCGGCTCGCCGATTTTCACCGGGACTACACGGCTCTGAGCGATCGAACGGATCCCCGAGACACGGGCATGCAGGGTCGGGCCGCCGTCGAAAATGTCGATGTAGTGATCGGTCTCGAAGCCTTCGCGCATCAGTATGTCGAAGGTGATCTGCGCGCGCGGGTGCACCTGACCCATCGCCTCTTGAGCGGAGTCCGGCAGCAACGGCACATAGATCGGGTAATGCGGCATCAACTCGGCCAGGAACGTCCGGCTCTTCAGACCGCACAGACGCTCGGCAGCGGCGTAGTTGAGGTCGAAGAAATTACGGCCAATTGCATCCCAGAACGGCGAATCACCGTTTTCATCGCTATAACCGACGATCTCGGTCACCACAGAATCGGCGAAACGCTCCGGATGGCTGGCCACGAACAGCAAGCGACCCCGGGAGTTGAGTTCCGACCAAGCCGACCCCACCAGCTCCGGCAGCACGTAGAAACTGGTCAGCAAACTGTTGCCGGTCAGGTCGTGGCACTGGGAGAGCACGTGGATCTTGTTGTGAATCTTCAGCTCGCGAGAGGCGTGCACAAAGGTTTCATTACGGAAGCTGTAGAACGGCTCGGAATAGCCGGCCGACGCAACAATGGCCGAGCAACCCACCAGTTTGCCGGTGGCGGTGTCTTCGAGGACGAAGAAATAGCTCTCTTCACCGTTGAAGCTGACTTCGGCGGCGAACGAGGCTTCGCTTGCTGCGATCTTGTCGCTCAGGCGTTCAACGTCATCCGGCAAGGAAGTGACACCAATCGGGCTGTCCGCAGCCAGACGCTGTACCTCGCCCAGATCAGCCATTTGCGCGGGGCGCATCACCAGCATGGTGTCACTCCTTTCTCGAAAAACTCTTTTGGGGGAAATAAGCCGAACCCTTGTAGGAGCGAAGCTTGCTCGCGAAGGCGGTGTGTCAGCCGTTGATGACGGTGGCTGACACGACCCATTCGCGAGCAAGCTTCGCTCCTACAGAGAGCGGGTACGGCATAAAAATGGGTTCGACGCCTGAAATGTCAGGCGTCGAAATAACTATCAGGCTTGAGTCAGTTTCGCCGCGGCGCGCTCGAAACGATCCAGACCGGCATCGATATCGGCGTCTTCAACCACCAGGCTTGGCGCGAAACGAACCACGTCCGGGCCGGCTTGCAGAATCATCAGGCCTTCTTTTTCAGCGGCGTTGAAGATGTCCTTGGCCTTGCCTTTCCAGGCATCGTTCAGCACGCAACCGATCAACAGGCCCATACCACGGACCTGGGTAAACAGGCCGTATTTCTCGCCGATCTGCTCCAGGCGAGCCTTGAACTTGTCGTGCTTGGCGTTGACGCCGGCCAGCACTTCAGGGGTATTAACCACGTCGATCACAGCTTCAGCGACAGCGCATGCCAGCGGATTACCGCCGTAGGTGGTGCCGTGAGTGCCGACGACCAGGTGTTTGGCCAGGTCTTCAGTGGTCAGCATCGCGGCGATCGGGAAACCACCGCCCAGGCTCTTGGCGCTGGTCAGGATGTCCGGCGTCACGCCGTAATGCTGGTAGGCGAACAGCTTGCCGCTGCGGCCCATGCCGGTTTGCACTTCGTCGAAAATCAGCAGCGCGTTGTGCGCGGTGCACAGTTCACGGGCGCCTTGCAGGTACTCGAGTTCGGCCGGGATCACACCGCTCTCGCCCTGGATTGGTTCCAGGACCACAGCGCAAGTCTTGTCAGAGATGGCGGCTTTCAGCGCAGCCAGATCGTTGAACGGCACGTGGGTGATGCCGGTGATCTTCGGACCGAAGCCATCGGAATACTTCGACTGACCACCGACGTTCACGGTGAACAGGGTACGGCCGTGGAAGCTGTTGAGCGCGGCGATGATTTCGTACTTCTCGCTGCCGAAACGATCGAAACCGACGCGACGGGCCAGCTTGAAGGCGGCCTCGTTGGCTTCGGCGCCGGAGTTGCAGAAGAACGCGCGATCGGCAAACGTAGCGTCGATCAGCTTATGCGCCAGGCGCAAGGCCGGCTCATTGGTGAAGACGTTGGACACGTGCCACAGTTTGTTCGCCTGCTCGGTCAAGGCACTGACCAGCGCCGGGTGCGCATGGCCCAATACGTTAACGGCAATCCCGCCGGCGAAGTCGATCAGCTCGCGGCCAGACTGGTCCCAGACGCGGGAACCGGCGCCACGCACAGGGATGAATGCGGCAGGCGCGTAGTTGGGAACCATTACCTGGTCGAAATCGGCGCGTTGTACCGCAGCGTGCTCAACGGACATCGGAGTCTCCTGATGAGGAACACTCGCCTGAAACTGGCGAGCGATGGGGGGATTGTAAGGACAGTTTTCAGCCCGGCCTTGCCGCCAAGCGACAACTTCTTATAGCGCAAACCCCGGTTTCAGCCGGGTTTACGGCAATGCGACATATAGCGTCGCAAAGGCGCAGTTTAAACTGCCGACACAGGTTATAGGCAGGGTTGTCGAGCGGTGCGGTAAATATGTACCGCACGGAACCGATCATCGTCTGTTTTGCTGGCGGCTCATTCAAAACGCTAAGGGAATAGCGCATGAGCAGATACGAGAACGATCGCCTTTCCACTACTGGAGGCAGTCAATCCGCTACGCAACCGGACGATCACTACCATCATCTGTTCAACAATCTGCCCGTCTGGGTATTAGAAGCATCGTCCAGTACACACCGAGCTCTCAAGAACGCCACGCTTATGACGCCGGACTGGCATGGCACCGCAACACCGCAGCAGCACCAGTCGCTGAAAAAGATCAGTCAGGAACACTGGACCCATCGAAATCGTCTGGACTCAATGCTGTCGAAGCTGCGAAGCGCGCAAGCCTTTGCCGAACCGCTGCTGAGCGACGCCCTGAAAACCCGGTTCAACCTGGATCTGGACGTCAAAACCACCTTCCTGCGCCTGTACATCCCTCAAACCGTGCCGCTTTTCGGAATCAAGACTGGCGCCGCGCGCACCTGGACCGTGTCGATGCTCGACGCCGTCCTGCATAACTTTCAGGAATCGGAAACAGCGGCAGGGGCTTACGAGTCAGCCTCGACGTTCATCACCAAACCTTCGCCCACAGGGCAGTTCGATACGCTGCCGGCGGTCAAGCAAAAGCTCACCATCCCGGCCTTTGTCCGGTTATGCCGGGAACTGGATATCGGCACCCGGTACAACGCTTACCTCAAAGACAATCTGGGGCTGTCCAACCCGGTGGCCAGTGCGGTGTTGAAACCGAAGGCGATCGCCTCGCACAAAACAGCACTCCAATCTGCGCTGCAGATGGCGCAAGTCCGAAAGGATATTTCAGCGGATGCCCATCTCTCGATCCAGCGCATTCTGGAAGGGCGTTGGGGTGCTCGACTGGATGGGCAGCCGCTGCAGGGTCACGACCTGACAATGATGTCCTCCTCGCTGACCGGCATTGTTATTTTCGCGGCGAGCCTGGAGCGCGCACGCACGGCAACACGGATCATTGCTTACATTCCCGATGATCCAGAGCATCCTCTCAAGGAATACCCGAACACATTGGCGTTCATGGCCGAGCTGACCCGCAAACTGCGCTCGCCCGCTTATCAAACGTTCTTCAGTCGCTTCGTCGACCACAAGGAAAGAGGACATTTTTTCGCTGACCTCAATCGTCGCCTCCAGCGCGTGACCTGGCATCAACACCGACATGGCGACCCACTGCCGAGCTGGCGCGAAACGCCCATCGACAAGCCTGATTTGCGGTTTTCGGCGATCCCGTTCAGAGCGGACCTGTGGAACCATCTCTATCAGCGACAGCTGAACAAGATCCTCAACGATGCAAGCACGCTCGCCGTCTCCACCGCCACTGCCGACAGCAACGCGCGATGGGTATTGTGGAATGCCTTCAGCAAAGTGGCCTCGACAATCCTTGAAATCGCGACGTTCGTTGCGCTGCCTTTCGTCCCGTTTCTCGGCGAATTGATGCTCGGCTACATGGCCTACCAGTTACTCGACGAAACCTTCGAAGGCATAGTGGACCTGGCTGAAGGGCTGAAAACAGAAGCGTTCAGGCATCTGATGACGTTCGTCGAAACGGTGGTTCAGGTGGGAACATTTGCGGTGGGCGGCGCCATCGCAGCCCGAACCCTCAGCCGTCTGCTCTCTCGTGAAGCTATTGCGCTTGTCGACCCACTCAAACCCGTCACAACGCCCAAAGGAAAAACCCGCTACTGGAAGCCGAATCTCAAGCCTTACGAACAGGCACTCATTTTGCCGGAAGGAGTAAAACCGGATCATCTCGGTCTCTATCAAAACGAGGGCAAGACGCTGCTGCCATTGGAGGGAAAACTGTATGCCGTGAAGCCCGACCGTGTGCCAGGCACATTTCAGATTGAGCATCCGAAACGAACTGATGCCTATCAGCCGCCTCTGCTGCATAACAACCACGGCGCCTGGCACACAGAGCTGGAGCAACCGCTGAACTGGGACCGGGAAAAGGTCATGCGCCGCCTCGGCCATAGCGTCGAGTCGTTCACCAACGCCGAGCGCGAACAGATCCTGCGGGTCAGCGGTTACCACGACAACGTAGTGCGCGAAATGCATGTCGAACATTATCGTCCGCCTTCGCTGCTGACAGACACGATCAAGCGCTTCAGGATCAACCGGGACATTGAAACTTTTATCGAACAGATCGGCAGCGACCAGCCCGAGCGCTATCGCAAGGCTGATCTGATCCTGCAACATCAATTACTGACCAGCTACGACGATTGGCCTGTCGACACGCCAATGCCGGCACCGGAAACCCAAACACAAGCCTTCAGAAAACAAACGGCCGAACTTGCCCTGAAGCATCAAAAATCGCTGTTCGAGACACGCTATCGCGCGCAGGAGAAAACCGACAACGTGCAGGTCCAGCGGCTGCTCGACGACGTGCATGGATTGCCGACCGATGTCGCGCAAGAGCTGGTGAGCAATGCAACCGGGACCGAGTTACGCCAGCTGCACAACGGTCGCGCGCCCCAACGGCTCAAGGAAGCAGCACTAAAAGCCATGGAGGCCGTACGCGCAACCCGAGCCTGTGAAGGCCTTTATGCCGACATTTTGGACAACACCAACACCCACCGATTGGCCTTGCATAGCCTGAGTTCGCTGCCCGGCTTTCCCGCCGAACTGCGTATTGAAGTGAGGGATTACACCCATGACGGACTTGTGCGCGACAGCATTGGCCAGGCCGATGCGCCAATCCTGAAAACACTGGTGCGCGCCGAAGACGGCACTTACCAGGTTTATCAAGACAGCGAATCGGTGCCCGGTGATTTTTATCAGGGACTCTTTCAAGCGTTGCCGCAAGCACAGCGTAATGCATTGAGCCCATCGATCACTGATGCTCAGACACTCAAACTACGCATCACCGAACATGCACTGGACCAACCGGCACTACGCAAGCTGTTCGCAAAAAATCCCAATCGAAAACCGTTCTACGATCCGACGACCATGCGCTTGCCTGGCGGCTCAAATGGATACCAGCGCAGCCCCTCCCCGACGCCATCCCTCAACGACCGTGTTCGCGAGGTTTACCCCAGCCTTTCCGAGGAGGAACTCCAGTCTGTTGTTCTCCAGTTACAAACGCATCCCGATGGCGCGCGCATGGAGCTCTCACGCCTGTCCAGCGAGCTCTCGCGACTTCATCAGGACCTGAACACCTGGATAAATGACTCGCCCACTGTTCATCCGCAAACCCGAGCCCCCTTGAACGAATTGGAACGACAGGCTGCTCAACACAATCGCAGGCTGCTGGCCCAGGAAATCCAGCGCAGCTGGCGCCGACAATCAGAGCGGGACTTCGATGGCCCGGATGACACACCGCGCTACGCACTCAGATTTGCCGAGCCGATTCTTGGCGATCTACCGACGCTGACGGCCGATTTCCCCCATGTGTCATTGCTGTCCCTTGAAGGGAGTCATGCTGTGCAAGGTGTTCCCGAGTTTCTTCAGCGCTTCACCAGCTTGCGCCGCCTCGATTTAAAACGCTTTTCCCTGACGTCCCTCCCCGAGGCCATTCCTCGAATGACGGACCTTGATGCGCTGGTGTTAAGCGATTGCGGAATCAGGTTCGATGCAGCCAACTGGGCGGAACTGTCTTCATTGAACAAACTGGTCATGCTGGATCTGTACCAGAACCCGTTCACTATGGTGCCCAGTGTTGAATCTATGCCTGAGCTTGTTCACTTGGACCTGAGCCGTACCGGCCTGACCGACATTCCTGACAGCGTAGTTCGCCACCCCAAACTTGATACCACCAAGCTGCTGCACAACAAAATCAGTGAGCTGCCTTCGCAATTATTCGAAAGCCCGGTGTACACCAAACAAGCAATACACCTGACGCACAACCCGCTTTCGGATAACGCCCGGCAACTGATCAAGCATCATTACTTCGACAGCTCATACGATTTGGGTGTCTATGCCCCAGAGGCGGACATCAACCGAGTCAGGGCGCTGTACCCGAACCTGGAGGTTGAACAGGCGAGCGGATTTGTATACGAACTGGCAGGCACACTGGCAGACGGCCGGATCGAGCTGACAAACCTTGAAGCGGAGCTGGCACAGCTGAGCAACGACCTGGCGGTATGGACCGCCGACCTTCCGGCCCAACACCCGTTGACGGGCGAACCGTTCACCGCCCAACAACAGCTTGTCGAGCACATGAACCGCGACCAGTTCAAACAGACACTGGAGCAGTGCTGGCGGCATGAAAGCGAACAGGATGATTTCAATGAGGCGCTGGAGCCCACCTATGAACTCGTTTTCGATCCCTACATCAACGGCGACCTGCCTACCCTGAACGCCGACTTCAGTCATGTGACATCGCTGGAGTTACGCAGCGCCGACGGAGTGACCCGCGCCGGGCGTTTTCTGGAGTCTTTCCCCAACCTCAAAAGCCTCAGACTGCGCGACTGTAATCTGGGCAACATTCCCGATGCTGTGTTCAAGATGGGTCAACTGCGGTCGCTGTCGCTCCCTGAATGCCGCGTCAGACTGTCAGCGGAATCGGCAAGTGCGCTGGCGGGAATGGAACAGCTCGATTATCTCGATCTGGCCCACAACCCCCTGGGGCAAACGCCTGACCTGAGTCAGATGATGGAGCTCGCTACCGTACTGCTGAATGACACCGGTATCACCGAAATACCGCACGGCCTGCTGCAAATGACAGAGCTGGACTGGGCCGACCTCAGTGGCAACGCCATCACCGAAGTCCCCAGCGACGTGCTGGAACTACCGGTGGAAATCGCTGAAAACATCAGTTTTCGAGGTAATCGGTTTTCCGGGGAGAGCCTGCTACGACTGATCGGTTACTTCGAACGGACGGGCATGGACTTTGGCGTGGACGAGTTGATCAATCGAGGAGAGATGGATATCTCGACTTCTGAAGGCTCCGACATGGAGGAGTAAATCAGCCTTCAGCAGGTGGCGTGGTTGCTCTGTCACCCACGCTCCGAGGGCACCGACGACAATTCGAACGGGCTGCTGCTGCGCCGCTGGTTGCGATCTTCCCGCGGCGTGGCACCGAAGAAGTTGCGGTAGGCGCTGGAGAAATGCGGCCCCGAGGAGAAGCCACACGACAGGCCGATCTGGATGATCGACTTGCTGGTTTGCATCAACATCTGCCGGGCCTTGTTCAGGCGCAGTTCCAGGTAGTACTGGCTCGGCACACGGTTGAGGTATTGCTTGAAGATCCGCTCCAGCTGCCGACGGGACACGCACACATGCTGGGCGATTTCGTCGGTGGTCAGCGGCTCTTCGATGTTGGCTTCCATCAGCAACACCGCTTGGGTGAGCTTCGGATGGCTGGAACCGAGACGGTTCTGCAGCGGAATGCGCTGACGCTCGCCACCCTCGCGGATGC
The DNA here is from genome assembly GCF_030053095.1 of Pseudomonas sp. PMCC200344. Taxonomy (NCBI): domain Bacteria; kingdom Pseudomonadati; phylum Pseudomonadota; class Gammaproteobacteria; order Pseudomonadales; family Pseudomonadaceae; genus Pseudomonas; species Pseudomonas sp. PMCC200344. The sequence goes on from NZ_CP125618.1 coordinate 4,916,493, forward strand.
GCTCCACCACCAATTCTTCCGACACCGCACCAGCCAGTTCTGCGCCGTGATCACGGGCCAGCACGGCCAGCAACAAGTCGAGTACCGACAGGCCGCCGCACGCGGTCAGACGATCGCGATCCCAGTCGAACAGATGACTGGTGGCGATGACTTTCGGGAAACGTTCGGTGAAATCGTCCTGCCAGCGCCAATGCACGGCAGCGCGATAACCGTCGAGCAAACCCAGTTGGGCCAGCGGGTAAACACCGGCGGACAAACCGCCAATCACACAGCCAGCACGCACCAGTTGTTTCAGCGCACTGCTGAGTGCCGGCGCGAGTGAGGTCGGTGGCTCATCGGCGAGCAGAAACAATTTCTGGAAGTTTTCGAGCTTCCCGGCCCACGGCTCACCCGGCAATTGCCAGGCGCCTTCGGTCGGCGGTTCGGCCTGCAAAAACGACAGTTCGTAGACAACGTCCGGATGCACACGCTGGGCAACACGCAAGGCCTCCTCAGCCAGCGCAAGCGTCAGTGCTTTAGTGCTGGGCCAAATCAGGAAACCAATTCGATGGGCAGTCATGGCGGGCAATCCGAAACGAAAACACTGTTAGAAGCCGAAAGCGGCTGCAACCAAATTAGACCATCTGGTGCGCGGTGCGCAGCATGACCTAATTTGGTGCGTAACGGGAGCGATTACTTGAGGCTGCCCGAGAGGAATTGTTGCAAACGTTCGGACTGTGGATTGACCAGCACCTCACGCGGGTTGCCGCTTTCTTCGACGACACCTTTGTGCAGGAACACCAGCTGGTTCGACACTTCACGGGCGAAGCCCATTTCGTGCGTCACCACCACCATGGTCCGGCCTTCCAGCGCCAGGGCCTGCATGACTTTCAGCACGTCGCCGACCAGTTCCGGGTCGAGCGCTGACGTCGGTTCGTCGAACAGCATCACCTCAGGCTCCATCGCCAGCGCACGGGCAATCGCCACACGCTGCTGCTCGCCGCCGGACATGTGACCCGGGTAAGCGTCTTTGCGATGGGCGACACCGACCTTGTTCAGGTAGTGCTCGGCCTTCTCGCGGGCTTCGGCCTTGGACATGCCGAGCACGTGGACCGGCGCTTCCATGATGTTTTCCAGCGCGGTCATGTGCGACCACAGGTTGAAATGCTGGAACACCATCGACAGGCGCGAACGCATGCGTTGCAGCTGTTTCGGGTCGGCGGCTTTCAGCGCGCCGTCCTTGTTGGCGACCAGTTTCAGCTCTTCGTTGTTGAGCAGAATCTTGCCCGCGTGCGGCTGCTCCAGCAGGTTGATGCAGCGCAGGAAGGTACTTTTGCCGGAGCCACTGGAGCCGATGATGCTGATCACATCGCCAGCCGCCGCTTTCAGGGACACGCCCTTGAGCACTTCGTGACTGCCATAGCGTTTATGCAGGTCTTGGACTTCAAGTTTGTACATGCGGTCGGTTCTCACAAAAACAGTCAGTCAGTCGTTGAGCAAGCGCCCGTGACGCAGCGCTTCGCGCCCCGCCACCTTGGCCAGCCAGAAACCGGGTTGGGCATAACGCAGCCGTTCAATGGCAAACAGCACCCCGGACGTACCAGCACACACCGTGCTGACCCGATCCGATAACGGATCGATCACTTCGAAAATCTCATCGCCGGCTTCAATCCACTCACCGGGTTTACGCAAGAAACTGATCACGCCAGGGTGTGGCGCAAACAGTAATTCAGTGCCTTCGAACGGCATGCCTTCGCAAGCGTCTTGCGCAGGTTTTGGCCATTCGCCGCTGATCAGGCCTTGTTCGGCCAGAAACGCCAGAATGCCTTCAGCGTAAGCGCAGGCTTCAGCGCGACCGGTATCGGCCTGACCACCTAATTCAATGGTAGTCGCCAGGCAGGCCAGGGGAATCTGCGCATCAGGAAACAGACGCGACAGACGCAACCACGGCAGCGAACAGGCTTCGTCAAAGGAGCTGCCGCCGGAATCTTCCGCCAACAAACCCACCTTCACGTCCAGGTGCGCGGCCAGCGAACGCCATTGCGGCCAGTGTTGCGGCAAGGCGTACATGTGCAGCGCCGCTTCGGCATCGCAATGCAGATCCAGCACCACGTCAGCGGTGCAGGCATGGCTGAGCAAAATGCGTTGCATGCCTTGCAACTGACTAGCGGCTGGCGGCAATGCGGCGAGCACATCGCTCATGGCCTGACGGATCAGCTGAATATTGGCGTGCGGATCATCGCCCAGGTGCCCTTCCAGCTCGGCGGCCACTGGCGCGCTCAGCTCGACGAAATCCCGGTTGAAGTTCTTGCCGCTGCCCGCCTCAAAACGCCCTTGATGATTGCCCTGAAGCAGTTGGCCGAGGCCCAGTGGATTGGCCACCGGCACCAGTTCGATCACACCGTTGAGCAAGCCTTGAGCTTCAAGTTCGGTCAGGCGCTTTTTCAGCTCCCAAGCCGTACGCATGCCCGGCAATTCATCGGCGTGCAGGCTGGCCTGAATGTAGGCCTTGCGCCCGCCACTGCGCTCCCCATTACCGAAACAGAACACCGAAATCTGGCGTTCGCTACCCAGGTGGTTCCACGGCAATGCATGATCGATGCGTTCCATATCAGTGCTTCCGCGGGGCCAGATAGCCCAGCCAGCGGCGCTCGGCCAGTTTGAACAGCTTCACCAGAATGAAGGTCAGGCACAGGTAGAACACACCCGCCGTGATGTATGCCTCGAACGGCAAGTAGAACTGAGCGTTGACCGTGCGCGCGGCACCGGTGATGTCGATCAAGGTCACGATGGACGCCAGACTGGTGGTCTGCAGCATCATGATCACTTCGTTGCTGTACTGCGGCAGCGCCCGGCGCAGGGCCGACGGCAGCAGGATCCGCTTGTACATTTTGTAGCGCGACATGCCCATCGCCTTGGCCGCTTCGATCTCACCATTCGGCGTGGCCCGCAGGCTGCCGGCGATGATTTCAGCGGTGTAGGCACTAGTGTTGATCGCGAACGCCAGGCAAGCACAGAACGTGGCGCTGGACAGCCACGGCCAGAGGAAGCTTTCACGTACGGCTTCGAACTGCGCCAAACCGTAGTAGATCAAAAACAGCTGCACCAGCATCGGCGTGCCGCGGATCACGTAGGTGAACAGCCAGGCCGACATGTTGACGACGGCATTCTTCGAGACGCGCATCAGCCCCAGCGGCAAGGCCGCCAGCAGGCCGAAAAACAGCGACAGCGCGAGCAATTTCAGGGTGGTCACCAGGCCGCCGAAGTACAGCGGCAGGGCCTCCCAAATGACGTTGTAGTCGAAGATCATAGATCAGCCGCCCTTACGCCTACCGAGTAGCGCTTCTCAAGGTGACGCAATGCCAGCAACGAGACACTGGTGATTACCAGGTACATCGCCGCCACTGCGAGGAAGAAGGTGAAAGGCTCGCGGGTGGCATCTGCCGCCTGCTTGGCCTTGAACATCATGTCTTGCAGACCTACCACCGAAATCAGCGCGGTGGCCTTGGTCAGGACCAGCCAGTTGTTGGTGAAACCCGGAATTGCCAGGCGAATCATTTGCGGCACCAACACCCGGAAGAACACCTGAAAACTGCTCATACCGTACGCCATGCCAGCTTCTGCCTGACCCTTCGGGATCGCCATGAAGGCACCACGGAAGGTTTCCGACAGGTACGCACCGAAGATGAAGCCCAGGGTGCCGATACCGGCGGCCAACGGGTTCAGGTCGATGTAGTCGTCAAAACCGAGCATCGGCGCGACGCGGTTGAGCAGGTCCTGACCACCGTAGAAAATCAGCAGGATCAGCACCAGATCGGGAATACCGCGGATCACCGTGGAATACAGGTCGCCCAGCCAGGCCAGCCAGCGAATCGGGGACAGACGCAGCGCAACGCCGATCAGACCCAGAACAACGGCCAAGACCATGGACGACAAGGCGAGCTGAAGCGTCAGCCATGCGCCATCGAGGATGACAGCCCCGTAGCCTTTCAACATGATTCAGGTCCTCGAAAGTTGGGATGAAAAAATGGCGCAAACCTCAGAGATTCTGTTGCTTGCGCCATTTCAGACTTGTCGCCGGGACGTGTTACTTGCCGTAGATATCGAAGGCGAAGTATTTGTCCTGGATTTGCTTGTACTTGCCGTTCTCGCGAATGGCGGTGATCGCGGTGTTGATCTTGTCTTTCAGCGCGTCACCCTTGCGAACCGCGATACCCACGCCGTCGCCGAAGTATTTGACGTCGGTGAAGGCCGGGCCAACGAAGGCGAAACCTTTGCCAGCGTCGGTTTTCAGGAAACCGTCATCCAGCAGCGTAGCGTCTGCCACGGTGCCGTCGAGGCGGCCAGCGGCCACGTCGAGGTAAATTTCGTTCTGCGAACCGTAAGGCTTGATCTCGGCACCCAGCGGGGCCAGCACTTCGCGGGCGAAACGCTCGTGGATCGAACCACGTTGCACGCCGATGTTCTTGCCCTTGAGCTCAGCCAGGCTGTCGCTGACTGGAGTGCCGGCCTTCATGACCAGGCGAGCCGGAGTGTTGTAATACTTGTTGGTGAAGTCCACGGACTTCTTGCGGTCTTCAGTGATCGACATGGACGACAGGATCGCGTCGATCTTGCGCACTTTGAGTGCCGGGATCAGACCGTCGAACTCTTGCTCGACCCAAACGCACTTGACCTTCATCTCTTCGCACAGAGCGTTGCCGATGTCGTAGTCGAAACCAACGATGCTGCCGTCCGGCGCTTTGGAAGCGAACGGAGGGTAAGCCGCTTCGATACCAATTTTCAGAGGCTTTTCATCGGCGAAAGTCGGCAGGGACAGCACGGACAGTGCCAGGGCGCCAAGCAGCACGAGTTTCTTCATCTTGGGACTCCATCGGTAAAGGGCTAAAACGGCAAAGTGAGCGACAGCCCAATATGCGAATGAGTGGAACCGCAAAGCGGTGCTGCGTTGTAGGAATCGCGCGCTTTTTTCAGCGCGAGCAACAACGAGCAAGTGATCGGCATTCTAACGACAGGCCCGAAGCCGATATTTCTTCAATGCGACAACTAATTACAGAAGCACCGAGAAAGCCGCTTGGGCGCGTTGACAGCCTTGCAAATTCATGCAAGAGCAAAAGACAGTGAACCGATTTATACTGCAAATTGCGGGCCTATTATTGGCAAACCCTTCTAATCCGGCAAGCGCAGCGTTGTGTCTTATTTTTTATGGGGGCTGGAGAAGCCCGATGATGGGGCTTTGCGTTTCCCAATGCCCCGCATCCGTGCGCGCGGTTACACATTCAGTAACTTGAATAGTGGCGGGTAACAGTGGGAAATCACCTACAGGTGAAGCCGATAATTATTGGCCGTTGTTGATGTGGTGTCTGACAGGACGCCTTCGCGAGCAAGCCCGCTTGTGTCTTGGGCAGGAATTAGACTGAGGGTGAGAGCGGTGAGTGGGGCTTGCTCGCGAAGAGGCCCGGACCGCCGACACAAAAACATCAGGCAGTAAAAAGCCCCGCTCGGCGCAATGCCGGCGGGGCTTCGATGACTCAGGAGCGGCGGGTTAGGCGACGTTCATGGTCTTGTGCGTATCAATCAAATGCTGCACCACACCCGGATCCGCCAGGGTCGAGATATCCCCCAACCCATCGTATTCGGCCGTAGCAATCTTGCGCAGAATACGGCGCATGATTTTGCCCGAACGGGTTTTCGGCAGGCCCGGCGCCCACTGGATGACATCCGGCGAGGCAATCGGGCCGATCTCTTTACGGACCCAGTTTTTCAGCTCAAGTCGCAGTTGCTCGCTCGGCTCTTCGCCTCCGATCAACGTGACATAGACATAAATGCCCTGCCCTTTGATGTCGTGCGGCACACCGACCACGGCCGCTTCGGCGACTTTCGGGTGGGCGACCATCGCGCTTTCGATCTCGGCGGTGCCCATGCGGTGACCGGACACGTTGAGCACGTCATCCACGCGACCGGTGATCCAGTAGTAACCGTCTTCGTCACGACGCGCACCGTCACCGGTGAAGTACATGCCGCGGAACGTCTTGAAGTAGGTATCGACGAAGCGGTCATGGTCGCCATACAGCGTGCGCGCCTGGCCTGGCCACGAATCGAGAATCACTAGGTTGCCCTCGGCGACGCCTTCGATGATGTTACCCAGGTTATCCACCAACGCGGGTACCACGCCGAAGAATGGTCGTGCAGCAGAACCCGGCTTGAGCGCGTGAGCACCCGGCAGCGGGCTCATCAGGGTCGCGCCGGTTTCGGTCTGCCACCAAGTGTCGACGATCGGGCAACGGGATTGACCGACGTTCTTGTAGTACCAATCCCACGCTTCCGGGTTGATCGGCTCACCGACCGAACCCAATAGACGCAGGCTGCTGCCATCGGCACCTTCAACGGCAGCTTTGCCGGACGCCATCATTGCGCGGATAGCGGTGGGGGCGGTGTAGAGAATGTTGACCTTATGCTTGTCGACGATTTTCGCCACACGGGTGATGTCCGGGTAGTTCGGTACGCCTTCGAACAGCAAGGTGGTCGCGCCATTGGCCAACGGGCCATAGACAATATAGGTGTGGCCAGTGACCCAACCGACGTCGGCGGTGCACCAGTAGACTTCGCCCGGACGGTAGTCGAACACGCGCTCGTGGGTCATCGCCGCGTACAACAGATAGCCGCCAGTGGTGTGTTGCACGCCCTTCGGCTTACCGGTCGAACCGGAGGTATAAAGGATGAACAGCGCTTCTTCAGCGCCCATTTCTTTCGGCGCGCACACAGTGCCTGCCACTTTCATCAGGTCTTCGTACCAGATGTCGCGATGCTGGTTCCACTTGATGTCGCCACCGGTGCGCTTGCACACGATAACTTTCTGAATGCTGCTGGTTTCCGGGTTGGTCAGCGCGTCGTCGACGTTGGACTTGAGCGGGATCTTCTTACCGGCACGAATGCCTTCATCAGCAGTGATCACCACTTTGGATTTGCAGTCGATGATCCGGCCGGCCAGGGCTTCCGGCGAGAAACCACCGAACACCACCGAGTGAATCGCGCCGATCCGGGTACACGCCAGCATGGCGACCACGGCTTCGGGGATCATCGGCATATAGATAGTCACCACGTCGCCGCGGTGCACATCCTGGCCACGCAGGGCGTTGGCGAATTTGCAGACTTGTTCGTGCAGCTCGCGGTAAGTGATGTTGCGGCTTTCGGCAGGGTCATCCCCTTCCCAAATGATCGCGATTTGATCGCCGCGCTCGGCCAGATGACGGTCGAGGCAGTTGTAGGAAACGTTCAGGGTGCCGTCGGCGAACCATTTTATGTCGACATGGTGATCGTCGAAGGAAGTCTGTTTCACCGTGGTGAAAGGCTTGATCCAGTCGAGGCGCTTGGCTTGCTCGCGCCAGAAGCCGTCCGGGTTGACGACGGACTGCTGGTACATGGCCTTGTAGGTCGCCTCATCAGTCAGCGTGTTGGCCGCAACCTCGGGACGAACGGGATACAGAGAAGCCGCACTCATCTTTGTTACCTCGGTGGAATAGTTGTTTTTGTATGACCCAGTTGTAGCCGGGCCGGGCCTATAGAACCATTCGACGATGGTAGTAACAAGCCCCTACAAAATGTGGCTATACCTCGTCAAGGCGCTCAAGAGCGGTGATTTCAGGGGCTTTGGGCATTTATGAAATTGGCTTAATCAGCGAGCCAAAGGTCGCTTTTCGAGGATTGTTACAGGATCTGCCAATAGTGTTTATCAAAAGCACGCCTATATGAATGTAAACCCCACGCCTAAAATCGGCCTCGCCAACCAGGCGATTAACCAAGTTGCAGCCCCCACGAAGGCAGTTAATCCAAAACCAGTACTTAAGTTCTACACGCAACCTCAAAAAGGTTGCGTGACCCCATTCGACCTCCAAAAGGTAAATCTGAAATGAAAGCTTTATTAGTTCTGGCCCTCAGCAGCCTGTGCGCAACCGCCATGGCAGACGAGGTCCCGACTGATGTCGCACAGCAGCAACCCGCCGTTGAGGAATACACTTACTCCACTCACTTGGACATCGCCAAAGTTGTCTCCATGAGCGAAATCCCGAATGTGTGTGAAGTTGTTCCGGCGAAAATGGAATACGACGACTCCAAAGGCCAACGCCACATTCTTCGTTACAGCGTCATGGGTAACGGCTGTTCTAACGGCTAATCACCCGCTCTCACCCCTCCAAGGTTCGACCCACTCGCCCGCTACATAAGGCAGATGAAGCGCCGAACCTTATATATCGATTTATACGATTGATATAAGCGTTTAATTGCGCCTTTTAATCAAATTATCTGGCGTAGTATCAATTCCACACCCAAGGCACAAAACGCCAACGAACCTGGAGCCGCTACCATGAAAACCAAACTGATCCTCGCCCTGACCCTCTCCGTCCTGGCCGCTAACACCTTCGCCGCTGACGGCTACGACCGCACTGGCTCGGCTGCTTACACCACGCAAGCGGCTTTCGCTTCTGACGGTTACGACCATACCGGCTCGGCGTCTTTCGCCTCCGATGGCTCCGATCACACTGGCGCTGCCAAACTCGCTTCTGACGGTTTTGATCGCACCGGCGCTGCCAAAGTGGCTGCCGATGGTGCAGATCACGTGGGTGCCGCCCGCCTCAGCTGATCATCAAGCGTGACGTTATAGCCCGATTACGGTCGGGCTTAGTTGTGTCTGGGGGCATCAAAAAGTGACTCAAAACACAACATGTAGTGAAAAAGGCGATTTTCTGGCTGTTTTTTGAACAAAAAAATGGCTGGCCAAAATTTATGAAAAAAAATCTTCACTCGCGACATCCAGCCAAAGCCCTGTAAACCCTCGCTCCGACCTAAAAACATGTCCTGCCGCCCCCTCGCAGTGCCACTTCGTCGCACCACGCGGCCGAAAATTTCCCTATAATGCGGCGTAAATCGGGCCTGCAATATTCCCTTACAGGGAACACGCCAGTCTGAAGCCCACGCAGAAGCTGTTCACATTTTCTGCGCCCGTCAGTGGCCTCAGAACACCCGTACAAAATTCTGTTTATTGCCTGCGTTGTACTGCTGCAAAAAACGATTTCCTTTAGATCCAATGCGGCCAGTACGGCCGTGTGAAAAACCAACCTATCAGTTTTCACACGGGCATCTGGCCCTCACGCAGGAGACGACACGTCATGCTGAGCTGGGACGAATTCGACAAAGAAGACAGCGGCGAAACCGTTGTAAAAGGCGCCAACGCTGGCCACGCCACTGAAGCCAACATGGACCGCCTCGACACCGCTGGCGGCGTCGCTGCGCAAGAAGCCCGCGCTGTAACCGCGTCCGACTCCGCCGCAATCGCCCGTGCAAAAGCTGCCCTGGACAACCTCGACATCGCCGAAGGCCTCGCCGAACTCGAAGGTGCCTCCGCCCGCGTAGCTGTCGACGAAAAGCGCATGATCAACTGCCGCGCCGACCTCAACCAACTCGTCCCGTTCAAGTACGACTGGGCCTGGCAGAAGTACCTGGACGGCTGCGCAAACCACTGGATGCCGCAAGAAGTCAACATGACCGCCGACATCGCCCTCTGGAAAGACCCGGAAGGTCTGACCGACGACGAACGCCGCATCGTCATGCGCAACCTCGGCTTCTTCTCCACCGCCGACTCCCTGGTTGCCAACAACCTGGTGCTGGCCGTGTACCGCCTGATCACCAACCCGGAATGCCGCCAGTACATCCTGCGCCAGGCGTTCGAAGAGGCGATCCACACCCACGCCTACCAGTACTGCATCGAATCGTTGGCCATGGATGAAGGCGAGATCTTCAACATGTACCACGAGATCCCATCGGTCGCGAAAAAAGCCACTTGGGGCCTGAAATACACCCGTTCGATCTCCGATCCGAAGTTCGAAACCGGCACCGTCGACACCGACAAAGAGTTGCTGCGCAACCTGATCGCCTACTACTGCGTTCTGGAAGGCATCTTCTTCTACTGCGGCTTCACCCAGATCCTCTCCATGGGCCGCCGCAACAAAATGACCGGCGTCGCCGAGCAGTTCCAATACATCCTGCGCGACGAATCCATGCACCTGAACTTCGGCATCGACGTGATCAACCAGATCAAAATCGAAAACCCGCACTTGTGGGACGCTGAAATGAAGGAAGAAGCGAGCCAGATGATTCTGCAGGGGACTCAGCTTGAGATCGAATATGCGCGGGATACCATGCCTCGCGGCGTGTTGGGCATGAACGCGGCGATGATGGAGGACTACCTGAAGTTCATCGCTAACCGTCGTTTGAGCCAGATTGGTTTGAAGGAAGAGTATCCAGGGACGACTAACCCGTTCCCTTGGATGAGCGAGATTATGGACTTGAAGAAAGAGAAGAACTTCTTTGAGACTCGGGTTATTGAGTATCAGACTGGTGGGGCGTTGAGCTGGGATTGATTTCCAGCGGAGCTGGATTCGCCAGTTTTGAATTGAAATTTGCGAGTCAAATTAGCAGAAAGCCCTGAGCATGCTCAGGGCTTTTTTTTAACAACCGAACTGTAATTCAAAGACCCGCTATTATCGAACAATACTAACGAGACACGCGCTCAAATAACTATAAAAAGTAGTGTGACAACTTCTTCCTCCAAACCACGCGAAATCATCACAACTATTAACTTAACAACAATCGCACGTGCAAAAAAAACAAGCAGCGCTACCCCAGAGCCAGCTGCTCCCATTTATAAACCGTTGACGCGCTCTTCCTCCCCACCAGTATTTCTTCAACAACTGCTGCGATTTTATGAGCTAGCAATGGAGGAACAGCATTTCCAACTTGATGATACTGCTGCGTTCTATTCCCACAAAAGAAATAATTATCGGGAAACGTTTGCAGCCTTGCAGCCTCTCTAACCGTAAGACTTCGACATTGGTTAGGGTCATAGTGAATAAAGTGATGCCCATCTTTCGAGATGTGACTAGTTATCGTCGATGAAGGCGAACCTTTTATCTGTACTTTAAATCGATCACAAAATTTTCCACTTTCCCAATTTTTATGCTCTGGCGCCAACCCTGGAAGATTGAACTCTTTATGGCCTTTTGGAGACCACTTATGAGCCGAAGCAAATACCGCTGCATAAACATATCGGCGTAAATCAGAGGTCATATGCCCTCTCGCCTCATGATTAAGCCAAACGCCTAAACACGGGTCTTGATACCAGCTATCCAGCTCGAGATTCGCCACAACCCCGTTCCAGACTCCATCTTTACGCAGACGGAGCGCCCCATTTGATAGACGCCCCCCAGAAAATGAACTTCTAGTTATGTTAAGTGCAGTTTCAAGAAGCGGATCCGTTCTTCCAGAAGACGACAACCCACGAATTAAATCATCAAGATGCCCTAAGACCTCTTTACACCACCCGTCTTGGGTATCTTTTAGCTTGGTTAAAGTACTTCTAAGTGGTGGTAACCGGCCGATGACAGACTCAATATTTGCCCGCTCAGTTTTGGGCAAACTATTAACTTCGGAGTCGAAGGTAAAATCTTCAGAAACCCCGAGTAATATTACTCTGTGTCTAGCCTGCGGGACGCCATAGTGCTCCGCACGAATTACAAAATTCTTGGAGTCAATTGCTAAAGGATCATCACCACTTTGAAAAAAATCGTCAGTTGCCAAGGAGTAAATTTTGTACTTTGTCTTTCCAGAATCACACTTACCAAGAGCTGCATCAGGGTCCGCCAAGTCTTGAAGTATCTGAGGGAAAATATTCATTCCTCCAACCTTCGAAGAAAGTATACCCTTTACATTCTCCATGACAAATACTGCCGGCCTATGTTTTTGTATTATCCTTAGATATTCCTTATAGAGGAAATGGCGATGATCCTCCTCCGCTTTATACTCGGAGTTTCCACGATTACGGGCTCTGCCTACTAAGGAGTATGCTTGGCACGGTGGACCTCCGATTAACACCCAAGGTCTGGTTGTATCGAGTTTTTCCTTTAGAATGTTATCAAGCTCAGTGTTTCCTTCGTCGCTTCCCAATCGAATTTTCCTAGCTTCCTGATCGGCATCATCCCATTCTTTCTTGCTTCTGAGGCTCCAAGGTTCCTTGGTACCTCCAGATTCGCAGAACCCGTAATAATCATCCAGCGCCGCAGGATTATTCTTCCGTAATGCTCGATAAAATGCTCTCAGCCGAAGGGTCTCGCGCGCCGCCGGATCCATTTCTGCAGAGACCAAAATATCAAAGGTATGTCCCCCTCCCAAGGAAGAGAATCCTTCACCTAGGCCACCAGGCCCGGCGAAAAGGTCGACTATTTGAAAAGGTGTAGTATTTTTCATATCTAGATTCAGTCAATAGGAGAGCACGGTATGGACGTGGTGGATGCCGCGACCCGATCCAGGATGATGGGAGGAATCAGGGGTAAAAATACCAAACCGGAGATCTTGGTAAGAAAATTTCTTCACGCAAATGGTTTCCGCTTCCGCCTTCATAAGAAGGATCTACCGGGAAGTCCGGACATTGTACTGCCCAAATTTGCTACCTGTATATTTGTACATGGGTGCTTCTGGCATCGTCACGCTGGCTGCAAATATTCAACCATACCAAAATCCAGGGTCGATTTCTGGACAGAGAAGCTGGCGAAAAATGTCAATAGGGATCTGATGGTACGCGAAAAGCTTGAAAAAGCAGGATGGCAAGTCTTGGTCGTGTGGGAATGTGAGCTGAAGATTGCAAGCATCAAGCTTTCAGAACTCGTGAAAAAAATCAGTTGCAACTCCCAAGCGCAAAGTAAATTCTCCATCAATCTTGATCAAATGAGCATGCGAAAAAAAATTGCAAATTGAGATCTACATGCGACCTTTGATCGTTGAGAATTTTATCACACGAGAGCTATTTTTGGTGATGCCATACAGCCATTCCAAAGGCCCTACGATTTGCTGTACTGTCACTCAATATGGTCAATAGTGGCAATTCAGCCGACCATGAATTGAGGCAGAGGGACGACATGCCTAGTGATCAATCCCCAAAAATTAACGGCCATGTGGCAAGACTGAATCGTTTCTTACCGTTTAGTGCCGCACACGATCAGATCTACGAAGAATATCAAACTGGTGACGACGCTTTAGATCTACCAACAATAGCACTGAAGTACACACAGAAAGCTCTCGATGGTGGAGCAAGATGCATCGTATTAACAGGCGACGCTGGGCATGGAAAAACTCATCTTTGCCGCAGGCTTATCGAAGAGTATTTGGGCTATTCAAGCCAAGAATCAAGAAACATTTTGGTAACACAATGCAATGGCCAGCATACAATTGAGTCAAAACATGGCCTACCCACAATAAAGCTCCGCATACATAAAGATTACTCTGAGTTAAATCTAGAGTCTGCAGTTGACCTTATTGAAAGGGCTCCATCTCGCACAGATGAAGTATTAATAATATGTGCCAATGAAGGTAGATTGAGAGCCGTAGTAAACTCATCAACTTCGAATCCCGAATGCAAAGCAATCGCTGAGCTTTTCAAACAGTCCTTTAATACAGGATTAAGTTCTATTGACGGAAAAACACACATAGTTAATCTTAATTATCAGTCAGTAGCAGCTAAACTAGAGCAGTCGGGGGATAGCTTATTAAGCAGGACCTTTCAAAGCTGGGTAAATGACGGGAGAAGATGGATAACTTGCAATACATGCTCGCTTTCTACTCACTGCTCGATTAAACACAATCGATATCTGTTAGCAGAAAGTGACGAGCTATCAAAACAACGCATATCGAAGATTGAAGAGCTATGTGAAGTAGTCGAGCGGCTTGGTCATGTGATTACTATCAGAGAAATGTTGATGCTTGTGTCCTTCCTGATAACCGGTGGCATGACCTGCGCGGATATACAAAATAAATGCATAAGTGAGCCTGAGAAAACTGGCTGGCAGCATACTTGGGCATTCTATAACATTCTTTTTCATCCGCCTATTCCGGAATTCTCAGATCGAATTTACAAAGGGATACCTATTTTATCGATATTTAGGAAGCTAGATCCTGGATCAATCGCTTCAAGAGCAGTTGATGAGAAAATCCTAAACATAGGCGAAGTGTTTCCTATTAATGAACTTGACCTCCAGTTCAGTCTAAAATCGTCCAACAAAATCAAAATCGTTGATGCGTCTCAGGGTATCGATGACTTTATGGGAAACCCTCAAAATAAAGCCGAACAATTAAAAGAAAATGAAACCACAGCAATCGCCGTGCGAGCGCTACGCCGAAGAGCTCTATTTGACGATGCGGAAGAAAAAGGGACGTTGATGTCAAGACTGGGTTTTCGTCATGGCGATTCATTTCTTGGAATGATAAAAGGCCGCCTTACACCCACCGAGCTTGTAAAACTAAAGAACATGATAATTTCAGGATTGCATGCGATTCAAGGCCTTCGTATGTCTAAGTCCGAGACAACATTACACTTAGTGGATCCGGCTTTCGGAAAAGCAAGTGCAGACGCGGCGATAATTGCTCGCCGCATCCCTACAAACCACTTACAAATGCTTCCAGCATCTAAAGCATGGAGCGTTGATGTAAAAAACTGGAACCTCAATGAGTCTGTAGATTGGATAGATAGGACCATTGTTATTCGCGTTCAAGAAAGCGGGCAGCAGTCAATTGATATCGCGTTGGACTTGCTTGCGTTCGAATGCGTAACACGCTCAGCATCCGGTTATGTGTCAGAAGAATTCTATTCTCACGAAATTCGAAGAATTAGATCCTTTCTCGGAAGACTTGCGGCTCTCGGTAAAAGCGAAGGCGGTGAAATATCACTGTTTATGAAGGGACGTGTGCATAACGTGTCAATTGATATGGATGTTATACAAGTAGGAGGTGTCTAAGGTGCCGAATCTAAAAGGACCTGACATAACCAAGGAATTATTTGGCGGGATTTTCGACTCTGACGGCGCTGGCCACTTTCCCGGATTAGAGCTCATTAACTTCATCGTCTGCGGATCAGGCGAAATCTTGCCTGGGCCTGAGGTAAAGGAAATTAAGCTAATACGCCGCTCACATGATTTCGCTAGAAGACTTGTTGCCGGCAGACTACCTCCTGACCTGAAATCCAAAGTTCTTCTTAATGAACACTCTGAAAATGCAGTTGCGCACCTCCTACACTGTCTTGAATTAGAAGCACCAAATATAACAAAAACAAAAAGCTGGGAGCGTACGCATTTTTTTCCATACACACGTTCTCTTGTCCATTGGGATGCACGAAGTCGTAGTTCAGCAAAAGGTGAAAAAGGAACAATTAAAGTAAATCAGGAAAGACGTTACTTGAGGGGAGGGGGCGCTTTTGCGTTTTCCGTCTTACGACACGACCCAGATCAAGATCGTTTAAACTCGATAAGGGATGGATTTAGATCATTGTATCCATCAGAGACCAACACTCCCTTAGAAACATTGTCAGCGGCGCTACTCAAACACGGCGAAATTGATAAAGACGCAGTGATAGACTTGGTAGAGCCGCAAACTAGAATCAGGAACGACAAATTAGAGAACCTGTATCGAGACGGTATAAAAAACGTTCTTAGTCATGATAACTTATCCTCAGTCCAACGAGTTAAGGCCGTTATGAATTGGACTGGATTCTGGCTCGTGATTCTAGAAGCTACTCGAGCAGCAGAACACTTAAACAAGAGTTGGCAGGGTTTGATTGTTGATTGTGCAGGGGTTCACCCGCAACTACGCCGAGCATCGCAAAAGTGTTTAAAGGTTCAACTTTCAAATATTGAAGATGCTGCAAACCTAGAAGCTAAAATTCAAACCGGCGAAATATCAAAACAGCAAATAAATAGAATAAAAGGTTTTTTTAGCAACACTGCCGGAACCTGCGGTTTACTCAACGCGGCTAAAGGCCGTCGACACTTCACGCTAAAGCTTCACATCGTTGAGGCGCTTGTACTAGCGTCTGCCGAAACGCAGACAGAGCAAACTTTTGAAGACTTTGTCTCTAAATGGCTCGGGGAGCGCTGCGGGTTAGTATTAGGTCGGAACAGTGCGTCTGGACACGGAATGTTGAATGCGTTCGACGCTACGATTTTTGAAGAAAACGAAAGGCAGTTTGCTGAGCAAATGAAAGCAACCGGGATGCTTCGTGTGTACTCCGATGCTACTCGAATGGTATCTGCGGAGATAACGCAATGACAACAGAAGTACTTGCCCTTACAGTTTTTGAAATCATCAGTGAAGCGTTTCGTAAAAATCCAGACACAAATCAAAAATGTTTTCGCATAAAAAATCTTCAACCGAATGAAATCACCTCGTTAATCTCAATATGGAGAGACAAACCAACAACCTCCCCCCTAACAAACGTACAACTCATTGTTGCCGACGATCTCGAAAACACAATTCCAAGCGAATTCGTAGCAAAAAACGGGCACTCAATAACCTATTATCGAAACAACAACCTCAATGGTCTTGTGTATTTAGAAACACACGTCCAAAGCGATGAACAAGGCTTGCAAAATCTTTTCACGCTACGAGATATCAACTTTCTTGACAACAGCTTTGATGAGTACTCAGGAAAGCACGGCTCGGTCATTAGCCTTATTATAAGTAACTCGTGGAAAACCGTTGCGAGTTCAAGCACACCAACTCCATCACTGCTTCTAGAGCGCGCAACAAAGCTAATTAATATTATCCATCCAGACATAGCCCCTTTACCTGTTAGAAAGCTCATAAAATTCACAAAAGAACTCAGCTTAGAATGGTACAACCATAAAGAACCAATCAGCTCTGAAATTGCAGACATACTAGTCGGGGTATGTCTATGGCGCTTAGATCTTTTCCCCGATATCAAATGGCGATTTGGCGATAATGACTCAAAAATAAAACGTCGCCTTGAGCTTAACTTTAACCATTCAGAGCTTACGTCCGCCGGTGTAGAGCTCATCCCTGAAGATCTAGAAAAGCTGGTTTCAAATACTTTATTTGTAGGAAAGCACGGAGAATCAATCCCGAAACTAGAACTTCTAACATTTCGAGATTTGTGCATCAGCTACATCCACAAACCTGAAAGTCTTACACAGAGATCCATCCCATACTTTATATTTGAACAACTATTTAAACGGGATACAAAAGGATTAAAGCTGGGGGACAAGGTTTATGCGGAAATTGAATCTAATCACCCATCACAGTTAAATACGCTAAAACAATCCGACGTAATTCCAGGGCTCAACGCACGCTCACAACTCGATGCGGAACGCCTTCTCGGTCTACTCGGCACAGGAGAACAAAAACTAATAGCAGACTTGCTTTCAACTAAAACCCGCAAAGCGGTGGAACGACTAGCCGCCCCTGCAAAAAAGACCTTTTTCAATCCAGCAATTGAATTAGTAAGCATATACCAACGTTTCATAAGTCAAGATGAGCAAATAAAACCCGCCATCATAGAGATATTTTCTGACTATGAAGAACAATCATCTAACGCTTCATATGGGCTTTTTGCATTTCTGTTTGCGCCCACACTTATATCCATATCGGAATCTTTGGCTGACGTACCTGGTGGATGCGAACTAGTACTCCCTTCTTTTTTGACTTCACAACACCTAGTCCCAGATCTTGAAGGAGACGAGGAAATCCTTGACCTTGAGGATGATCGCGATTCGATTGGCTGGGAGCCCTTTTCTATTGGCTTTAGAATCAAGGACTGTAATGGAGGAATTCTCGAAGAGTTTGATGGCGCTGTATGGTATCCGGAACAGATACAATACTTTGCATTTATGTGGCTGTTAGTTTCGGCACCAGACTCCCGGATTTGGGAATCGATTGGGGAACTAGCCCTGAACGAAGTACAAGAAGATGGCCACTGGGTATTACCTTTTATTCAACGCTTAACATCCTTAGATAAAATTGCCCCTACAGAAAACTCTGTTCATAACGGAACGGACCAGGTACTAGACAACCTGCTTACCTTAAGAAAAACCCTCCAAACCAACTTAAATAGTGATGGCCTTGCTGTAGAGCATATATATTCTTTTCTAGACGAATGGGAGCGGATACTAGTATCCATTAGTACCGACTATGTACCCGATGGCAGTAGATCTTCTACACTACAAGCATTTTTAGGAAATGATACCCTTATAGTAAAGGAGCAGGATCGTCGGTTTATGCTCCCACTGCAGCCAATTCGGCTGCGATGGATTGCAGAATACTTAGACAAATGCAGGAGACTCGCGACTTCCTGCCTCCAAGGAAATGCAAAATTCGCTACTGCGGATGGAGAACAGTATCTAAGCTGGCTGGAAGCTCTCACTCCACATGAGTCTCCACCTACTACCTCGGGTCTAGCTGGCGAAATTCTCTTTGCCAGATCTGAACTTGCTTGGTTTGAAGACTTCTCCCCACTAAGGAAAGTAACCTCTGACGTTTCTATTGACACTTCGGCACTAGATTCAATAGCATCTAGAATTACATCTTATTTGGATGCACACCCATACAAGCGAGAAGGCCTATCACTGCTTGCTATTCTTCCTCCATCTGACGATATGGTCGCAGAACTTGTTCGCAAGATCTCACGCGGCTCATTGTCCGGCCTAAGAGTATCTATAACAGTTGCAGCCCCAAGAAGTCGATGGGAGCAAATAACTAAAGATATTGAAAAGCTTCCCATGGAAGAAAGGGCATCTCATAAAGGTCTATTTTTTCCAGCAAGAGATTTAGCGTTTATAGATTACACACTAGGTGATAATCTGCCAGAACTATTAGGCGACCAATTATACGACATTGCTCTAGTCACGCACATTTTACAAGAGCACATTACGAGCCAAACAAATACTGAGCCTCCGATAGAACGCAAAGGTAGATTTCACCCTTTATTTGATAGACCTGTCCGTCTTGATCCGTCTAATGATGGTGGTTCTATTTCGATTGCTATGCGCCCGCGTGACCCAGATTTGCTTTTAGAAACCTGGGGGACCATTGTCGTTCGCTCGGATAGATGTAGGCCTGTTTCCCCTACCCAACCTGAAAATACTGACTTCGTAGAACTTCGCGTCAATTTTCAAGACTCCGCGCGTATTTTCCAAATATTACACACCTCTTGCCACTGGGTTATTACATTAGAAAGACACATCTCTCGCGAACAAATCGAGTCCGTAGAAGCTGGCGCCCCAGATATTCTTAGCATGGAGACAGGCATCGGCGGCAATGGTCTTAATACCATCATCGTCTCCTCACGCTCAGGACGAACTCTAATTGAGTCAAGGCTTTCACGAAAATTACATAGATTAATACCAGACATCGAAGACACTGAAATAGCTAATGACATTGTAAAGTATTTAGCTCAACGCATTTACGAAGAGACTCGTCAACTATCTCCTCATTTAGCACTAAAAGCGATGGGGATTGCCAGGGTAACAGAAGAGATACTTGGCCTAAGTGTGGCTCGACGAGTTGCAGAACAGTTATTCCCTGTAGAACTGAAAGACGGAATCTCTGTATGGATTAGCCTTGATGAACATTCGGAGTGGCTACGCGGATTCCAAGTCAGAGCTGATATGGCACGCATTACCTTTAGAAGAGTCGATCCTGATGCGCTTCATATTGATGTACTGATCTTAGAAGGTAAACTACGACAACTGTTTGATCCGCACGGAATTGTACAGGTAAAACGAACTTGCGAGTTTTTTGCTTCCATACTAGAAAACAACATGGATGGAGGCACGAAAATTGATGGGGATTTGTGGCGCGAACGGATTATGGCAGCCATTGAGTCCGTTGCCAAAGAAGCTATACGTTCAGTTAACGTCACATCTTCAAAAATAAATCTAGTGACTGACACTATCCCGAACGACATTAGACAGTTGTTTCGTGACGGTAAGTACAGCCTTAACAGCGTAAAAGGACTCTATTCCTCTTGCCTATGGGAAAATGTTGAAGGCGATATTACAACAGAAGAGAGAGATGGTGTCCTAGTTGTGAAAACAACTCGCAGCCTTATTCTTGAATTAATTAGTAGACCTGAAAACTTCAACACACCTGAAATAGGCGCGACTGGCTCGCTAGAACCAGAAGAAGGTCCTGCCATTATATATAGTCAAGACACTACAAACAAATTCGACACAATAGCTATGTTGCAGAATTCAGAAGCCGAGAATATTGGAATCTTATTAGAGTCTGCACCTATTCCCCAACTAGCATCCTCTAGCAAAAGGCTGCGAATGGATGAGGCTGCTCTTCGTCACATCTACAACGAAATTCTGGCATGTTTTTCTGCCCATAACATAAATGTCATTGCCGCTTCACACTCAGAAACCCCTTACATTGAAGGGCCGGCTTCAATTCTTTTCAAAGTAAGGACTGGAGCGGGAGTAGACCCAAAAAAGCTTTTCGAAAAATCTCAAGCATTAAAACTAAAACTAGAGCTAGATCAAGAGCAAAACATAACTTTCGACATCGACAAAGGCTTTGTCACTATTGATGTGCCAAAAGCTGCTGAGTTACGATATTTTGTTAACGCTGTTGACCTTTGGAAAAATTGGACAGTAGAAAAAGATGCATTGAGCGCTCCTATAGGGGAAGATCAACTAGGGGAAGTCGTCAGTATAAATTTCTCGTCGGCCAACTCTCCGCATCTTCTTGTAGCAGGAACCACAGGCAGTGGTAAATCTGAAGCATTAAATGCCATACTATTTGGATTAACGAATTTTTTTAACCCTAGCGAACTTAAACTTCTACTTGTGGACCCTAAAGGTACTGAAATGCGTGCCTTTGAAGGGTGTGATTACCTTCATGGTCAAATTGGCTGGGAAGATTCAGATGCAATTGTTCTACTGAAAGAAGCTGTTGAGGAAATGCAGCGGCGCTACACCTTGTTTCGAACATCGGGATGCAGGAGTCTAGGCGAATTTAACTCAAAAGTCTCCTTTTCAGAAAGACTGCCTTGGTGGCTCATCGTCCTTGATGAATATGCCGACCTAACACATGATTCACAAAACAAAAAAGAAATTGAACAGGAACTCAAACGACTTGCTCAAAAAGCTCGTGCGGCCGGTATTCACTTGATTATTGCCACTCAAAAACCTAGCGCAGACGTAATCAGCACTAACTTACGCTCAAACTTGCCTGCGCAGCTCGCGTTGCGAGTTAAAAGCGGAACAGAAAGCAGGGTAATATTAGATGAAGCAGGAGCTGAAAATTTGAACGGTAAAGGAGACGCTCTACTTAAGGCGGACGGAAAATTACGACGTGTTCAATGTGCTTATGTAGGAAAAGACGATCAACAACTAAGAAAAAGCTAGGTTTATAAAAAGCAACAGCCACACATATTCTATGTGTGGCTGTCTCTACCAGCATATCGAGCCTTGTTGCATCTATTACAACGTTTTGATGTCCGAATTTCCATGCCTCACTTCCCGCTTCATTACAGTCTTGACTTAAAGAACTTTGAACCCTAACCTCCTAGCTGAGCCTAAGAAACTCTACAAACCAGAGCGGTCGTCCGCACCCGACAGTCATGCGGCTTTTTTTCGTATGCGGTTTCTCTACGCCTGCGAGAAAATCCCCGTTATGTCGGGAGTGGGCGAATACAAGACCCGAAAGGGGAATATGTCCGGCCCGTCTCTGGTGGGTTTCTTAGCTCCCGACACCCATAACGAATGCCCTAAGAAAGCAGCCAGAGGTAATGGAAATGCCTGAATCCCCATCCTTCATGATGAAGGTGAATTGCCGTACCCACCGACTCGATTTCGTGCCTCCGCTTCAGGAGGTGCTCCATGCCTGAACCACTCGTATCGACCCTGTTCATCCGTCATAACATTTATCTTCCTGCCCTTCTGGTGGAGAACCAGGCGTGGTTTTCTGCTCATGACCTGGGGCGTTTGATGGGCAAGTACCTTGATGAGCGCACGACGCGCAAGCTCGATGCTGATCAGCGGCAAATGATGTATGTCTACGCCCATAACGTTGCGGAAGAACGCTTGATGGTAAGCGAGTCGGGTGTGTATGCGTTGTTGGTCTATCACTACTGCCCGGAGAATCGATTGCTGCGTGAGTGGCTGACGCATCAGGTAGTACCCGCGTTGCGTGATGCGCGGTCATCGCGGACGGTCGAGCGTCCAACATTGAGCATGCTTGATTGGCCACAAATGTCGCTCTGCATGTTGCATTGGCAGGATGAGCCATGGATTCGGTTGCGGGATATGCCGTGCGTGTTGGCGGATGATCCATTTAATCGGCGAGAGTCTTGGTGGCGAAAAGCATCACGGGTGATGCGCGGATTCTGATTGTTCGCCCACAAAAAAATCCGCTGCTTGGGTTTCAGGCAGCGGATTTTGTTTATGTTGCATCTTGAGAGCAGTCGCCAAGCAAACAACTTGGTATGTCTGATTCACCGCGTGTGCTGATTTCAGGGCTGCTGCGCAGCCCAGCGGGAGCAAGCTCCCTCGCCACAGGGTGGTGGTCGGCTTGATGGCTGCGGGGATGTTGGGAATCGCGAGCAGGCTCGCTCCCACAGGTTTGGTGTGTTGCCGCAGATTTTGCGGTGTATTGAAAACAGTCAGTGCAACCCGCCCCGCCTCCCGCTATTAATACTCTTCCCCATTCAAGGACCCGATTGTGCTCCTTCAAAATTCGCGGTTTAAGGTCCGTGCTTGCGCTCAAGGCTGTGACCAAACCCGCGAATCACCTCCAGCAGTGCCTTCACCCGCAGCGGCAAGTTCCCGGCCGGGTACACCGCGTGCATCTGCGGGCTGTCGCCGTTGCTGGAGGTGAGCCGGTAATCGGGGCAGACCCGGTGCAGGCGCCCCGCTTGCACTTCGGGCTCCGCCAGCCAGTCCGCCAGGCGGGCGATGCCGATGCCCGCCAGGGCGGCCTGGAACACCGCCACACCCGAGCTGAACCGAAACCCTGGATGGACCCGAACGCTGATGGCCTGCTGCTCACTGCGGAAATTCCATTCCTTGAGGATGCGCGGCGCCGTGTGCAGGATCAGCGAGTGGTCCCCCAGCGCTTCAATGGCCTCAGGCGTCCCGCGCCGCTGCAGGTAGCCGGGGCTGGCGTACAGATGACGCGAGTAACTCCAGAGTGGATAGCCGATCAGGTCACTGGATTGCGCAAACGCGCCGCGAATCGAGAAGTCCAGCTTGCTCTTGACCGGGTCGAGGGTCTCATCGGTGAAGATCACGTCGACGTTCACGTCTGGATAACCCTCGGCGTACTGCGCGATCAATTGCGGCAAAACACCGTGAGCGAGGGACTCGGGGGCGGAAAAACGCACCCAGCCGCTCGCCATGCCGCTGAGACCGGCCAGGTCTTCATCCGCCTCACGTTGCAATTCCAGCATTTTGCAGGCGTGGGGCAGCAAGCGTTCACCCGCCTCCGTCAAGCTTACGGCGCTGGAGGAGCGATTAAACAACTTGACCCCGGCACTTTCCTCCAGGCCTTGAACGGCGCGGGTCAACGCACTGGGAGAGCGCCCCAGCGTGCGTGCCGCCGCGACGAAGCTGCGCTTGCGCGCTACGGTCGCGAAGGCTTCAAGCGCCCATAACTTATCCAGAGCCATTGAACACCTCATTGCATTTATCGCAACGTGGCATTGCAACACAAAAAAGGCCCTTCCGTTAACCTTCGCGCTCAATTTACAGGGATGTAGGCAAACCGGAGCAAATGGACGTGGCAAAGCTGGAAGAAATAATCGGGACATCAACGCCCACTGAGGGTGAACATATTCGTGACTGGCAGCGCAGTCACTCAGCGAGTTCAACCCGACAGGCGATACCGCAGATTCATGTCTCGTTCGAAGAGCAGCACGCGCTTCACGCCGGCCTGGCTTCCCTGGCCGTGACCGACAGCGCCTCGGGTATCCGTCGCATGCCGGCCTTGGGGCAACTGCTTGAGAGCATCCTGCGCGGTGAAAAAATCGATCGCTTGCGCAACTTCCCCAAGGCTCCCGAGACGGCAATGATCGTCAGGGGGCTGCCCCTGGACTCGCACCTGCCCGCCACCCCCTACGATATGACGCCGGGTATCGAGCAACTGCCGGTAGTGGCCGGCGCTATCCTTGCGGTGCTGCAGACCCTGCAAACTAATCCGGTGGCCTACGAGGGTGAAAACGACGACACGGTGTTCCGCCACGTGTCGCCCAAGCACCAGCGTGAAGCCGAAAAAAGCTCCTATGGGTCGCGCATGGACCTGTGCATGCACGTCGACAACCCGCACCTGCCCTTGACCTGCGAACCTGTCTCAACGTTGTCGGCCTGTCCGGAGTACCTGTGCCTGACCGGTCTGCGCTGCGAGCCGGATGTGCCGACCCGCATCGTTGCCATTAGCGAGGTGCTGGCCATGTTGCCTGCCTGGGTTGAAACAGCCTTGTCACAACCGCAGTTCGCCATTCACCGTCCGGTGTCCTTCGGCAAGCCAGGCAATGTGCTGGAACACGTGCCCCTGCTGTACAAAAGCGCAACCGGCGAACTGTTTTGCCGTTACAACAAGGCCAGTGTCACAGCCACCTGCGCCATCGCGAAGTTGGCCCTGCAACTGTTTGAAGCCGCCGCCAATCACCCCGATGTCGCACGCCCCATCCTGCTGCAACCGGGGGACATGCTGATCTTCAAGAACCAGCAAACCCTGCATGCCAGGGAAGGTTTTACCCCGCGCTACGACGGGCGCGACCGCTGGCTGCTGCGCGTTTTCGGGGTCAACGACCCGGCCCGCGTGCTGGCGCTGAACCCCCAACAACCCTTCATCGCAAGAGCCTGATGTTCATGGTCGATATTGTCATTCTTTGTGTGTTCGCCTTCGCCGCCGGCCTGATCGATGCGGCGGTGGGCGGCGGCGGCCTGATCCAGATACCCGCGTTGTTCAACGTGCTACCCGCCGCACCACCGGCAGCACTGCTGGGGACCAACAAGGTCGCGGCCGCGTTCGGCACCGCGTTCGCGGCCCGGTCCTTCGTGCGCAAGGTGGTGATCGACTGGGGCCTGGTGATTCCAGCCGCCTACGCCGCCTTTGTCATGGCCTTCTTCGGCGCGGCCACGGTATCGTTCGTGCCCCAGTCAGTCATGCGCCCGGCGGTGCTGGTATTGATCGTGCTCATGGCGATCTACACCTTCTGGAAAAAGGACTTCGGCGCCCTGCACGCCCCCACGCACATCGGTATCCGGCAGAAGTGGCTGGCGGTCGTCATCGGCGGCGCCATCGGTTTCTACGACGGGCTGTTCGGCCCTGGCACCGGTTCCTTCCTGATCTTCCTGTTTATCCGCTGCTTCGCCTTCGACTTCCTGCACGCCTCGGCGTCGGCCAAGCTGGTGAACATCGCGACCAACGTGGCGGCGCTGATATTCTTCATCCCGACAGGTAACGTGCTGTACCTGATCGCCCTCCCCATGGCGGCCTTCAACATCCTGGGCGCGTTGACCGGCACCTGGCTGGCGGTGCGTAAAGGCGTGCCCTTTGTCCGGGCGCTGTTTCTGGTGTTGCTGGTGATTCTGATCAGCAAACTGTCCTACGACCTGTTGCTGAAAACCTGAGGAAAGCCCATGCAGCCCATGTTTGATCGCCTGGTGACGCTACTCGATGCCCACGCCGCCGCCTATCGGGTGTTGATGCACGATGCCGAGGGCCAGTCGGCGCGGGTCGCCGAACTCCGTGGCACCGAACCCGGCCAAGGCGCGAAAGCCATGCTCTGCGCGCTAAAGGGTCAGGCCGAACCCTATGCCCTGGTGATACTGCCAGGGGACCAGAGGCTCGACATGAAGAAAGTCGGAGCGGCCCTGGGAGGAAAAAAAGCCGAGCTGGTGAACGCGCAAACTGCCATGCAACTGACCGGGTGCAGGATCGGCGCCATCCCTCCGTTTACCTTCGATGAGAGGATTCAATTGATCGTCGACCCGTCCCTGATCACGGGCTACGGCGAAATCGCCTTCAACGCCGGTCGGCTGGATGCATCAATGGTGCTCGATACGCAGGATTACCTGTCGATTGCCAAGCCCCGGTTGGTGGATATCCGCCAGGGTTGAGCACCGGTGGGCAGGATTGGATTGCGCTGATGGGTGTAGGTGCGAGCTTGCTCCGGGCGGCGTTGCGACGAAAGCCTGAGAACGCCGCGAGGTATCAGGTTTTATGCGTTATCGTTAGCAACCATCGCGAGCAAGCTCGCGCCTGCAAGGACCCGAGCCCACCATGAAATTCGACCTCGCCTACTGCCTCAGCCTCGACGACAAGCTGTCGATCTATGACGTGCGCGATTTGAATTTCGACGAGACGATGGATTTCGATTCCGCCAAGGAACACTTCCAGTGCCCCAACGATGCCTGCCGGGCGGCGTTTGATGCGGCGAATGTGTTGACGACGTTCAACGCCAAAAACGTGAATTACGTGCGCACCCCGCACTTCAAGAACACGCCCAGCACTCGGCATGTTGCGGATTGTCCTTATGTCAGTCTCAAGACGTCGGCGTCAGGTGTGGACGCGGACGGTGCGGAAACGGATGACAGTCGCGAGGAGCATTTCCCGTCGGAGTTGTTGCTGACGCGGCGTGAGTATGTGCGTAAACCGTCGAACCCGGCGGTGGCGGCTGACGTGATGCGGGACGATCCGAAACCCTCTTCAGCGGCCAGTGACGTCGATCACCCAAGCCGCGAATCAGCACCAGACAAGACCAGTGTCTTCGCCCACCCGGTGGAGTGTTTTGTGTCGAACTTCGAGGACAAGGAGTTGCTCAAGCGCATGCCGCTGAAGATTGGCGAGCACACGGCGCCTTATGGGTCGTTCTTCAAGAAGATCGAGTATCTGCAGGACCACAAGGGGCTGATTTACTGGGGCAAGATCAAGAAGATCGAGGATTACCACAGCGCAAGTTTTCGCATCGACTTCGAACAGAAGGTCTGGTTCAAGCAACCGGACGAGGCGAAGAAGAAGCCTTATTCAGTCAATGTTTACCTGAGCAAAAAGCTGATCGACAACTACCGCAAGCGCAAAGCGTTTCTGGAAGAGATCAAGCACGCAATCGAGAGTGAAAAAGAGTTGTTTTGCTTTTTCTATGGTGTGACGCCGGAGTTGAAGCAGGTGCCGAGCAAGAAAAACCCCGAGCAAATGTTCGGGGTGTTCAGTGCGAATATTGAGAACCTGGATCACTTCATTATTCGTGAGGCGCCGGGGCTCAAAGGTTAAAGAACCGGGTCACGGCGTTATTACGACGACTCATTGCGCTTCGAGATTAAGCTGCCTTACGGCCTCCCTAATCTCCCGTTTCGCTTCCTTGTGCCGCTCACGTGCTGCTTGAATGCCAGGCTCATCAAGGCCGCCGTAACGGCTTAACCAGTGAACGATCATTTCCTCATCCGGGTAGAAGTAATCCTTGTGTTCTTTACCGCCTCTCAGGTAGTTGTTCATGTCGGTATCGAAGCGGCCTGCCGAGAACTCGTCAGGGGGTAAAGAACCTCGTTCGGCAGCACATCCCTCAAACACCCAGGCGATGTCATTGATGTGTTTCTGCGCACCGCGATGTCCGCGTTTGTAAAACACGTACTCGCGACAACTCTCTTGGAATCGCTCCGCTATCAGTTCGTCGTTGAACCAACGAAGTATGTCGTGTTGCCCCGCATGCTGAATCACGCCGTTTATCCAACGCTCGGAAAAACGTTGAACGAAACCTTCGACATCCGCTTTTTTCGCGTCCGCAAAAATCATGCAATAACGAGTTTTTACGTGAATGACGTACAACACATGCTTGCGTTGAACAGTGACGGCGTGAACCAGCCACTGTTCGGTTGACTCATCAGACACGTCATCTTCAATGACGGACGTTGGCGGTTTGTGCACCGGGCTGATTTTTTTACCCTTGTGCACGCGGCTGAAGAAGTTACTTGCAGCGTCGGTACAATTGAAGATCCACATCCATCGTTCTCTTATAAAGGGCTGGTTGATAACCGTTTTCAGTCCTCTCGCACGATCTCTTCAGCCCATTCAAGCTTATAGGGTTGACGAACAACGTCAGCGACCTCTTCTAACATTGCTTCGCTAAGAGCCGACAGCTCTGCATCGGTCAGCAAGTCGTGCTTGACCATCCATCGCAAAGCTATGGGTGCACTGGAACGACTGTAGGGGTCGAAAGTTCGGACGATGTCCTTGTCCCGATCATGCATCAGGCGATAAAGCATTCGATACCTGGCATGAGCCGAGAGCGCGTCATGCTGGGCAATTGTCTTGGCATCAGCCAGCACACCCTGGCAGAAACGATCGAGCGCAAGCTTGTGCAGTTCCTTGAATTTCTTCCAGTCACTTTCGATGATGGACATGACATCCTCCCGCGAAGAATTGTGCTCAGCGCAAAGACTCATTCTTGCGAAAAAACCTACCAATACCAACCCCTAAATAGAGGGGTGATTTAGTTGGCCCACATACTCAGCATCACAAACATCAGCAAACCGATATAGACCCGCGCATGGGTTCGATCCGGTATCCGCCCAATCCACGGCGCAGCCAACCGAATCCCAACCAGCGACCCGACCGTCAAAATCGCAAACGCCAGCACATCCACATAACCGATAAACCACGGCCCCAGATCAAACTTGGTGAACCCAGCCATCGCCATGTAAGTCAGCGTCCCGGCCAGCGCCACGGGCAAACTGAGCGGATTGGCCATGGACGTCGCCTGGGACATGCTCAGCCCGCAACGCCGCAACAACGGCACGGTCATGACGCTGCCGCCTACGCCGAGAAACGTGGCGATGGTGCCGATTCCTACGCCCCCGCCAGACACTTCTGCCCTTCCCAATCGCCGTGGGACTGCGGTGTCGGACGCTGTAAGAAAGCCGCGTCGTAACAGGCAATCCGCGATGGTCACTCCCAGGTACGCGATGAAGGCATAGCGAATCACTTCGCCACTCACCCACATCGCCGAGACGGCACCGACGATCGCGCCCAAGCCGATGAACCCGCCTAACGGCCACATGTAATGGCGAATGAGGTTTCCGGCGCGACGGTGTTTTCCGGTGGCGATCGTTGCGTTGACGATCATGACGCAGGTCGAGGTTGCCACAGCAATGTGAATTGCCGATTGGCCGACGGGGTCGTCTGTGCCGTGGCTGGCCATGAGCATGCGGTACAGCAATGGCACGACGACGAAGCCGCCGCCGAAGCCGAACAGCACCGCGGTGATGCCGGTCATGCAGCCGAAGAGTGCCAGCAGGAGATAGAGCATTGCGTGTCGTCCATTGGTGAGAGCGGTCGACGTTAGGGCAATGCGCCTTGGCCTGCTTCAGCAAGTTAGCCAATAATGTTTTCGTTTACGCCAACCGCTGAGGCTGTTCGATGCGCAATGTTTCGATTGATCTGCTGGACCACACGCCACGGCCAGTGGTGGCCATCGGCACGGATTATTCTCACGGGCATTTGTTACCTCGTCATACGCATCGGCGGGCGCAATTGTTGTACGGCGCCACCGGGTTGATGCAGGTCAGCACGCACGACGGCAGCTGGGTGGTGCCGCCACAACGGGCGGTGTGGATTCCGCCGGGGGTGGCGCATGAGGTGCTGATGCTGGGGGTGAGCACGCGCAGTGTGTATATCGAACCGGCGGTGGTGGATCTGGGGGATCGCTGTCAGGTGATCAGCGTTTCGCCGTTGACGCGGCATTTGCTGATGGAGGCGGTAGAAATCCCGCTGGAGTATGACGAGCGCGGGCGCGACGGTACGTTGATCGGCTTACTGCTGCATGAACTTGGGCGCAGCACTCACCTGCCGTTGCACATTCCGCTGCCCGTCGATGCGCGGCTGCTCGCGTTGTGCCAGGGCTTTGTGCAGCGGCCCGACGCTCATCAGTCGCCCCAGCAATGGGCCGTTCATTTGCACGTAAGCCTGCGTACTTTCAATCGCCTGTTCCGCCATCAGACTGGCCTGAGTTTCAGCCAATGGCGGCAGCGGGCCTGCGTGGTGCTGGCTCTGGCGCGGCTGGTGGTGGGCGAACCGGTAACGCGCATTGCCCTGGATTTTGGCTATGACAGCCCGGCGGCGTTCTCGACAATGTTCCGCCGCATACTGGGGCAGGCGCCGACCGTTTGGTTGGAGGGGGCGAAATAGAGAGGCCATTGCCGCTAATTGCCAGTCAGTTTGCGAAACCTGTGGGAGCGGGCTCGCGAAAGCGGTGTGTCAGGCGACATCAATGTTGACTGTGCCGCCGTCTTCGCGAGCAAGTCGGATCGCCGCACCGCCGCTCCCACATGGATTGCGCTTGACTGACTGGAATTAGGGCAAGCCCCCTCGCCACAGGTCTTGTGTCTGACGCGCCTTCACTCTTACAGCAACTCAAAACTCTGCGCCTTCACATCCTGAGAATCCAGACCGATCTGCACCTGGAACTCGCCCGGCTCGGCGGCGTACTCCAACTGAGCGTTGAAGAACTTCAAGTCGTTCTCATCAATGCTGAAGTGGACCGCTGTCTCTTCTCCGGCCTTGAGCATGATTTTTTTAAAGTTCTTCAGTTCTTTGACCGGACGGCTGAGGGAGCCAACGACATCGCGGATATACAGCTGAACCACTGTTTCGCCGTCGCGCTGGCCGATATTCTTCACCATGACGCTGGCGACGAGCTTGTCGGTCTTGTTCAGTGTGGTCGAAGACAGGGCCATGTCGGTCAAGCTGAAATCGGTATAACTCAGCCCATAGCCGAAGGGATAAAGCGGACCATGGGATTGATCGAAATATTGAGAGGTGTAGTTGCGAGGCCCACCCGGCAGGTAGGGGCGGCCGGTGTTCAAATGGCTGTAGTAATTCGGGATCTGCCCCACGGAGCGTGGAAAGGTGATGGGTAACTTGCCGGAGGGGTTGTAGTCACCGAACAATACATCGGCAACGGCGTTGCCTCCCTCAGAGCCGCTGTACCAGGTTTCCAGAATCGCATCGGCCTGTTTGTGCTCCTTGCCGATGGAAAGGGGCCGGCCGTTCATCAATACCAGTACCAGCGGCTTGCCGGTGGCTTTCAGGGCGGTGATCAATTCACTCTGGCGTCCTGGCAGATCGAGGCTGGTTCGACTGGCCGCTTCATGAGACATACTGCGGGGCTCACCCACTACTGCAATCACAACATCGGCTTGTTGTGCAGCCTTGACCGCTTCGTCAATCATTTCTGCTGCCGGACGAGCGTCGTTCTCGATTTCAGACGCTCCCAGGTATTTAATAACCTCTTGATCCTCCGTGAGATTGACGCCTCGGGCATAGATCAGCGAGCCCTTATCCATAGCGCTTTTCAACCCGTCGTAGATCGTCACCGATTGCGAGGGCACGCCGCTTGCGGACCAACTGCCCATGATGTCGACGGTACTTTTTGCCAACGGGCCTATGAGCGCGATCACACCCTCTTTTTTTAGCGGCAAGAGCCCGTTTTCATTCTTCAGCAGCACCAATGTCTTGCGTGCCACCTCACGAGCCGGCGCTCTGTGCAGACGGTTTTCGGCATTGTTATCAGCGGGGTCTTCACTGGCAACGCCGATGCGCCGGTAAGGGTCTTCGAACAGCCCCATGTCATACTTGGCCCCCAGGACTTCCCGCACTGCGTTATCGATATTGCTCTGGGAAACAGCGCCAGACTCAAGCAGCCCGGGTAGCTCCGGACCATAGGAGAAGTCGTTCATGCTCATATCAACACCGGCCCTGATCGCGAGCCTGGCCGCTTCGCGGTGATTCTTCGCAACACCATGCTGAACCAGATCGTTTATCCCATTGTGGTCGCTGATGACCAACCCCTTGAAGCCCCATGCTTTGCGAAGCAGGTCTTGCATCAACCATGCATTGGAAGCGGCTGGCACGCCATTTATCGAGTTAAGCGCCACCATCACCGCTCCCGCGCCACCCTCAATCGCCGAACGATAAGGTGGCAGGTAGTCCTGGTGCATTCTGGCCAGGCCCATGTCGACGCTGTTGTAGTCGCGTCCACCCTCGACAGCACCATACAACGCGAAGTGTTTGGCGCTGGCCATGATGCTGTCGGGTGCTTTCAGGCTTTTGCCCTGGTAGGCCTGAACCATCACTTTGGCAATGCGCGAAACCAGATAGGTGTCTTCACCGAAGCCTTCGGATGTACGCCCCCAGCGAGGATCACGGGCGACATCTATCATCGGTGCAAAGGTCAAATCGATACCGTCCGCACTGGCTTCTTTCGCCGCCGTTCGACCGCTCAACTCAATGGCGTCCATGTCCCAGCTGGAGGCCAGCGCCAGGCCAATGGGAAAAATGGTTCGATGGCCGTGTATCACGTCCCAGCCGAAAAACATCGGTATTTTCAGGCGGCTTTGTTGAGCCGCGTCCTGCATGGGTCTGTTTACGGAACGGCTCACAGAGCCGTACGTACCTCCGATTCGCCCGGCGGTGATCTCTTGGCGCATCCTTTCGGGAGTCATCTTTTCATCAATAGCGATCAGCCGCAGTTGGCCGATCTTTTCCTCCTGGGTCATCTGATTTATCAGGTGGGTGACAAAGGCATCTTTGTTAGACGATTCCATATCGGCCAGGACCGGCAGACTTGTAAAACCGATCAGGGCACACAGCAGACGTAATCTTTTCATGATTGCCTTCCCTGTGACGCATACCACCTGCTTGCTTTTGAAACGCCACCTTTCCTTGTGTTGAAAATCAGAAGCTGACGTTCAAACATTGCTGCTGACGGGGGCTGAAAGCCACTGAGTTTTCAGGATCCCGCATAGAAATAGCGTAGTCGCTCCGACGCTCCTGCCAGAGAGAAAAAACATAACCGATCAAAAAATGAGTTTGATCCGGGCGCAAAACAACTGTACAAAAACACAGTATATTTTGAATCAGCACTCTCGAGCCCGGAGAACACCATGGCCTCTCTTGCGATGAAAATCACCCTGGAACGTATCGCCCTTTTCCAATTCACCCCCGCGCATTGCGCTCAGGCCCGAGCGATGCTGGGTTGGAGTGTGGAGGAGCTGTCTCGGGAATCCGGGGTTTCGGTTGACGCTATTCAGCGTTTCGAGGCGGAGCGTGATGTGCGGGATGTGACCCGGCTTGCGTTGGCTTACCGGTTTGAATCGGAGGGTTTGGTTTTCTTTCCGGGGTTCGCGCCGGGGAGAGGGATGAATGTGAAGGGGTCTACGCCGAATCCGGTGGGGCGAGGGGATTATGCGATGGTTGAGTGAGGTGTCAGCGAATGAGTGAAGTCGATGGAAACGACAGCTGTTTTTACGAGGCGCTGAACTATCCCCATGCGGGTCAGATGCGGGCCAAATCTGAGTACGTTATGAAGATTGGCATACTCCTCGAAACCGGTCGGCTAAGTAAGACGGAGGCGGCGCAAAAGCTCGGGCTGTCTCAGGAGGAGTGGAATGAAATGCTCCGTGGAGAATTTCGCGATTTGACCGTGGCAAAGATCTCGGAATATCTAAACCTGCTAGAGGATGAACGCAGGTAGTTTAGTGGTGAAACTCGGGCCGCTCACGTGAGTCGGCCCGGCAACACATCATCAAGCGTTCTGAGTCGCGACCTGATCGCCTACATTTTCCAACCCTACCCACCAAGCACTACCACGCTGCGGATACATGACGTTGAACGCCTCGCCCATTTGCGGTGTGGTAATCGACATATTGCGCTCCCAGGCCAATGCCAGAATCCGGTCGAAAGGTTCGTACCAGGCGTGCATCGACAAATCGAAGGTGCCGTTGTGAATCGGCAGTAACCAGCGACCTTTGAGGTCAATGTGCGCTTGCAGGGTTTGCTCCGGCTGCATGTGAACATGCGGCCATTCGACGTTGTAGGCACCGGTTTCCATGAGCGTGAGGTCGAAAGGGCCGTACTGTTCGCCGATGCGTTTGAAGCCGTCGAAGTAGCCGCTGTCGCCGCTGAAGAAGATCCGCGTGTCGCCGTCGATCATCACCCACGAGGCCCACAATGTGCTGTTGCTATCGAACAGACCGCGACCGGAAAAGTGTTGCGATGGCGTGGCGATGAACTGGATGCCGTCAACTTCTGTGCCCTGCCACCAGTCCAGTTGGCGCACTTTGCTGGCGTCGACGCCCCACTTGATCAGGGTGTCGCCCACACCCAGCGGCGTCAGAAAGTACTTGGCCTTGTCCGCCAGTTTGAGCACGGCTTGATAATCGAGGTGGTCGTAGTGATCGTGGGACAGGATCACCGCTTCGATCGGCGGCAACTCTTCGAGGCTGATCGGCGGCTGGTGGAAGCGCTTGGGGCCGGCCCATTGCACCGGTGAGGCGCGCTCGGCGAAGACCGGGTCAGTGATCCAGAATTTGTCCCGCAGTTTCAGCAGTACCGTGGAATGACCGAGGCGGTAAACGCTGTGGTTGGGTGCGGCGATCAACGCTGCCTGAGTCAGGGTTTGCACCGGGACGGATGCGGTCGGGCGGGTGTTACGCGGTTTGTGGAAGATCATGTTCCACATGATGCGCAAGGTTTTGCGAAAGCCTTCGCGCTTTACCTGCGCATGGTTTCGAAAGAGCCCTTCTACCTGACGGGAAGCTTCAGGAGTAGAGGCGTTATCCGATGGGGAAGTTGATGTGGCCATGACTGAATGACTCCAGGAAAACCACATGATTCGCGGTTCTCCGCTTGGGACGACAATGGCCAAGGCACGCACGCATCAGCCGCAGATTCTATTGTTCACTGCGCAGGATTCACAAAACATTACACTGCACAGTGTAGTTTCTAGGTTGCATCAAACCCGATCACAAGTAAACTGCCAAGTGTAGTTCTCACTTCTTCCTGCCGAAGCGTACTTATGACAGCTCCACAGCGCCTCACCGACCGAAAACGCGAAGCCATCATTCAAGCGGCGATTGCCGAATTCCGTGCCAACGGGTTCGACATCACCAGCATGGACAAGATCGCTGCCATCGCCGGCGTATCGAAGCGCACGGTGTACAACCACTTCCCCAGCAAGGAAGAATTGTTCGCCGAAATCCTCAATCAATTATGGGCGCGGGTGACATCAGAACAGGAAACGCCCTACCACCCTGACCTGCCGCTGCGCGATCAGATGCGCCGGATGCTGATGGCGAAATTGCAGATGCTGGGCGATGACAATTTTCTCGACCTGGCGCGAGTGGCCATCGCCGCCACCATCCATTCCCCCGAGCGCGCCCAGAATATGGTCGCCCGAATGGGTGAGCGCGAAGAAGGCCTGACCGTGTGGATCCGCGCCGCTCAGGCCGATGGCCGATTGAAACCGGTCGCCCCCGAATTCGCTGCACAACAGATTCAGGGAATGCTCAAATCCTTTGCGTTCTGGCCACAGATTTCCATGGGCCTGCCCGGCCTGTCAGCCGAGATGCAGACCACGGTGGTGGAGTCGGCGCTGGACATGTTTCTGGCCTGCTATCAGCTGCAATAAATGACAATGTCCGCCGCTTTATCAGTGATCGGTAGCGCGGAAAATGACCAAGGCCCACCGAACGCATCGAAAGCCTGACCTCGGAAATGCATCAGCACTTCGTGCGCAAGATCAGCCGAAGGTTTAGCGCTCGCTCACGGCAATCGAAGCGCCCGCCCCAACTCATCGAATAACGTCACCACCGAGCGCAAGGCGCGGCAGTCCGGGCGGGTCAGCAACCAGAGCGCCGTGTCGTAACCGTGTAGCGGCTCGCTCAACGGTTGCAGCCCTTCACCGATG
Organism: Pseudomonas sp. PMCC200344; assembly: GCF_030053095.1. Classification (NCBI taxonomy): domain Bacteria; kingdom Pseudomonadati; phylum Pseudomonadota; class Gammaproteobacteria; order Pseudomonadales; family Pseudomonadaceae; genus Pseudomonas; species Pseudomonas sp. PMCC200344. The sequence goes on from NZ_CP125618.1 coordinate 4,952,050, forward strand.
AGGAAGTCCGGTAATGCCGCGACACCGAGCCCGGCCCGTACCAGTTCAGTCACCGACAACATGCTGTTGCAGCGATAACCCGGTGTGACGCCGGGCAACTGCTGACGGCGCCACACGACGGTGGGGTGATCGGGGAGGAAATCGTCCGGCGCAATCCAGGTCAGCGAAGCCAAGTCTTCGGAGTCGACCGATTTCAGATATGCCTCACTGGCACAAACTCGATACGACACCTCCGCCAATCGCCGGCCAACCAAGTGCTCGGGCGGTGTGCGGGTCAGGCGCAAGGCGATATCCGCATCCCGGCGGCTGAGGTTGGCGAAGTCGTTGGAGGTACTCAACTCGATGGTCAGCGCCGGGTAACCGGGCATGAACTTCGCCAACGCCGGCAGCAGCAAGCCTTGCAAGACCGAATCGGTGCAGGTCAGGCGCACCGTACCGCTGATGACTTCACCGCCCTGCTCCACGCCAATGCGCGCCGCCTCTAGCGCCTGTTCGGCCCGCTCAGCCTGCTCGGACAGGGTTTGCGCCAGGGTAGTAGGCAAGTAACCAGCGCGGCTCTTTTCAAACAGCTGCTGGCCCAGCGCGGCTTCCAGTCGGCGCACGGCGCGAAATACGGTCGAGACGTCGACCTTCAACAGCGTCGACGCCCGGGCCAGAGAGCCGCCGCGCACCAGTGCGAGGATCAGGGACAGGTCGGGGTAGTCCAGTCGATAGTGCGTTGATGCATTGATCAATTGGGATAACGCCAATATTGAGTGCGTGAACGCCAATCTATAGTGGGTGCCAGGAATCAACAAGCGTGGAGCGCACTCATGGAAACCCGCCCAATCCGCATCGCCCTGATCGGCGATTACGATCCGCAAGTCACCGCTCACCAGGCCATCCCCATCGCTCTCGGCATGGCCGCTGAACATGCGAACACAGACGTGCAGTTCCAATGGTTGGCCACCGACCGCATCAGCGCCGATGCGCCATTGACTGATTTCGACGGTTTCTGGTGCGTGCCCGCCAGCCCTTACCGCAATAGGGACGGTGCGTTGCGGACGATTCGTTTTGCCCGTGAACAGCAGCGACCCTTCCTTGGCACCTGTGGCGGTTTTCAACACGCCGTACTCGAATACGCCCGAAATGTTCTGGGCTGGGACGATGCCGAACATGGTGAAACATCGCCGGATGCGGCGCGAGCGCTGATCACGCCACTGACCTGTTCGCTGGTGGAGGCCGTCGACATCATTCATCTGGTTGAAGGCTCGTTGATCGCGCAGGCGTACGAAAGCACTGAGATTGTCGAGGGATATCGCTGCCGCTACGGCGTTAATCCAGCATTCGAACGTGAGTTATTGACCCAACAGCTGTGCGCCGTTGGACACGATTCAACCGGCGACTTGCGGGCGGTGGAACTCAAAGGTCATCCGTTCTTCGTCGCGACGCTGTTCCAACCTGAACGCGCAGCACTCAAGGGCAAGCTGCCGCCGCTGGTCCGTGCGTTGATCGCAGCCTGCAAGAGGCAGACGTCATGATCGTCAAGACTCCGCCAGCGCCTTACTACGCGGTGATTTTTACCTCCCTGCGCACTGACGGTGATCACGGTTACGAGCAGGCCGCCACGCGCATGGTCGAACTGGCCCGTGAGCAACCCGGTTTCCTGGGTGTGGAATCGGCTCGGGGTGAGGACGGGCTCGGGATTACGGTCTCCTACTGGGCCAGCGAAGCGGCGATTCTGGCGTGGAAACATCATCCCGAGCACAGTGAGATTCGCGAACGCGGGCGCTCGACCTGGTATTCGTCTTTTCATACGCGGGTGTGCAAGGTTGAGCGGGCGTATCGGTTTGATCAGTGACCATTTGGCGCTCTGAAGAACGCCGACGCAGTCACCGCAAAACTCAGCTCTGCACGAGACTGCGAACCGCCGAAATCTCCGGCACTTCCCGCCGATTCATGTACACCCGCAACGGCTCGGTGATGTTGATCCGATCATCGATGTTCTGATCCAGCAGCAACTGAATCAACTCACGCTTGAGCGTCATGGCCTGCGCGGTACCTGAGGCCCAGACGAATTCGCTGGTGGGAATAATGCCGTCGTCAGCCACGTCCATGCCGAAAGAGTCTTCGCTGAAACGAACAATGTACTGGCCGGTCTTGCGATTGAGGCCGACGAAGCCTTTGAGTTGGTCGGCGGCCTGGCAGATGAGCTCGGAAGTGATGCGCATGATAAACCTCACAGAAGGTCGCAAAGGACCGGTGATCGATGGTTTACACGCAGGGCAAGCGAATGGGCGTTCCCTCTGTCGGGGTAACTGCCGGGGCCAAGAGTACTGCAAAGAAGCGCACAAAAGCGCTGAAAAAATCTGCTTTAAACACGTTTATGTCGGTCTGGCGATAGCGCAAGCGGCGCTCAGTTGTTAAAAGATACGTCTTTGAAAATCTGCGAAAGGACCTCGACCATGCCTGTTACCTTCACCAAGAGCGCCCTGTTGCTGAGTCTGATGCTGGGCCTCGGCCAGGCACAGGCCGCCAGCGAGCCAAGCCCCACCGCACTGGCAACCCGCACGGGCATCCCGCATCCGGCCGTGATCGCCCACCGTGGCGCGTCGTTCGATGCACCGGAATCCACCGCCGCCGCCTACAAACTGGCCCGCGATCTGGGTGCCGACTACCTGGAAATGGACGTGCAACGCAGCAAGGATGGCGTGCTGTTCGCCCTGCACGATGACAACCTGCAACGCACCACCGACGTCGCCAGTAAATTCCCTGAGCGCAAGGACCGCCCGGCCAACGAGTTCACTATCGCCGAGCTGAAAACCCTCGATGCCGGGAGCTGGTTCAACGCTGCCTACCCGGATCGCGCGCGTCCTGCGTACGTCGGTCTGAAAGTTCTGACCCTCGACGAAATCATCGACATTGCCCAAGGCAATCCGCTGCACAAGCCCGGTCTGTACATCGAAACCAAAGAACCGAAGCAGTTTCCCGGGATCGAGCGCGACCTCAAGGAAAAACTCCAGGATCGCGGTTGGTTGAGCCCGGCCGGCTCGAAACTGGCGAAGAGCGATCTGGCGGTTGGCCAGGGCAAAGGTAAAGTCGTGCTGCAAACCTTCGAGAAGAGCAGCCTCGAACTGCTCGAGAAGGAAATGCCGAAAGTGCCGAAAATCCTCCTGCTGTGGGTCGGTGAAGGCAGTATTGAACCGAAATCCAAGGTGACGTTTGCCGAGTCCGGCGACAAGGACAAAGCCACTTACTACGCCAAACAGCAACCGAAAGACAAAGCCGAATTCCAGCAATGGGTCGAGTACGCCAAAGCCCAGGGCGCGATCGGCACCGGCCCTTCTGCCGCGCTGACCAAGGGTGGTGATCAGAGTTACTCGGACCTGGTGCAACCCTGGATGAACCAATACACCCACGATCAGGGCTTGTTGGTGCACGTGTACACCATCGACGATGCCGTGGATTACCAGAAAGTCATGGACGCCGGCGTCGACGGCATCTTCACCAACCGCGCCAGCGAACTGCTCAAGTTCTACAAGCGCCCGGCGGCGGCCAGTGTTGCGCAGTTGTTGCAGAACAACGGGTACTGATGAACGAGGGAACGATCTTCACTCAGTCGCGTTCGGAGAATTAAGGGTGGATTAAGTTGCGCCGGTTAACCTGATCCCACTTAAACAGATCACCCAAGGATAGAACCTCATGAAAACCCTGACTGCCCTGTTCACTGCCGCTGCCCTGACCCTCACCGCTGGCCTGGCCCAGGCCGATGTTCGCGTCGACCAGATCCCTGAGCTGGTCAAAAGCGGCAAGATCAAGCCATTGGAAGAAATGAACCAGGCTGCTCTGAAGTTGCATCCAGGTGCGACCATCACCGACACGGATCTGGATAACCATTTCAACAACTATGAATACGAAGTCGAACTGAAAACCGCTGACGGAAAAGAGTGGGACGTGGATTTTGATGCCGCCACCGGTAAAGTCCTGAGCGACAAGCAAGACACCTGATGCACAAACACCAAGCCGCACGATCTTCGGATCGTGCGGCTTTTTTGCACGTCAAATTCAAGCAATCAAATCGCACCAACGCAGCATCAGCCCGCTAGAATCCCACCACACTGTTCATGCAGAGATGGATTGAAATGGGGCAAGCAGCGGCAGCAGACATCGCCACGATCGCTCGGATCAGTGCGGTGCCGGCGATTCTTCAAGTGATCCGTGAACTGACAGGCCTGCGCTTTGCCGCCGTAGCTCGGGTCACCGAAGAGTCGTGGACAGCGTGTGCGGTGCTCGACCAGCTGAATTTCGGTTTGCAGGTCGGCGGTGAGCTGGACCTTGTCACGACCCTGTGCCACGAAATTCGTCAGGCGCATCATTCGGTGGTCATCGACAAGGCCAGTGAAGACCCGCTTTACCGCGATCACCACACCCCTCGCCTCTATCAGTTCGAAAGCTATATCGCCGTGCCGATTTTCCGCACCGACGGACGCTTTTTCGGCACCATCTGCGCCCTTGACCCCAATCCTGCCCCCCTCAAATCCAGCACGATCCAGAGCACCATGGAATCCTTCGCCCGGATGCTGGCGCTGCAGATCGAGGCCGAAGAAAATCTGCAAAAGACCGAAGCAGCGCTGAGGCAGGAACGGGAAACCGCCAAACTACGCGAGCAGTTCATTGCCGTGCTCGGACATGATCTGCGCAACCCCTTGTTCGCCATTAGCGCCGGCGCCGAAATGCTCCTGCGCAAACTACCCGATCCGGCGAATCAGCAACGGGCCCGGCACATCCTCACCAGCGCCGGTCGTGCGACCAAACTGGTCGATGACGTTCTGGATTTCGCTCGCGGCTCTTTGGGCCGTGGCATTCCCGTGAACATTGAACCGTGCCCGGATCTCGAGGATGCATTGCGGCATGTGATTTCAGAGGTTCAGAGCGTCCATCCCGACCGCACCATTCAATCGTCCATCGGTGACCTGCGCAGCGTTCATTGCGATCGCGAGCGGGTCGCGCAGTTACTCTCCAATCTGGTGGCGAACGCGGTTGCTCATGGCGATCCCGACGGCTCGATCGATATCAGCGCGCAGATCAATGAAGGACAGTTTGTGCTGAGCGTGAAAAATCAGGGGCTGATTGCCGAGGATGCGCTGCCCCATCTGTTCCGGCCCTACTCGCGACCGGCCAGCGGAACACCGCAGGCCGGCCTCGGGTTGGGGTTGTACATTGCCAGTCAGATTGCGCAGTCCCATGGGGGGAAACTGGACGTGGTATCGACCGAGCAACAGGGCACGACGTTTACCTTCAGTCTTCCAGCACGGAGTTAAGCGGTCGTACTGACCAAGGAACCGAAAGTAGATTACCGTGGTCATCGACATCGACACTGCGGACTTGAGATCGACTGTGTACCGACTCGGTAAGCAAACCGGTACACAGCCCTTCCCGTTACGCGCTTAAGCGCGCCGTCACTTCATTCAACTGCCCCGACAACCCGTGCAGGTTGTGGCTGGCCGCTTCCGTGCGCTGCACATTGTCCAGATTGGTGCTGGCGATGCTGGTGATTTCGGTGAGGTTGCGCGAGATGTCTTCGGCCACCGAGGTCTGCTCTTCGGCGGCGGTGGCGATCTGGCGGTTCATGTCGCGGATGGCTTCCACGGCAAGGGTGATGCGCTCCAGCATGGCGCCGGCCTGAGTCACTTGCTCGACACTTTCCTCACTGCGCGACTGACCGCTTTCAATTGCCTGAGCGGCGTCCACCGCACCGGTCTGCACCGTTTGAATGATCTGGTTGATCTCGATGATCGACGCCGCCGTGCGCTGAGCCAGGCTGCGGACTTCATCGGCCACCACGGCGAAACCGCGCCCTGCTTCGCCGGCACGGGCCGCTTCAATGGCTGCGTTGAGCGCCAGCAGATTGGTCTGCTCGGCGATGCCGCGAATCACTTCCAGCACCTTGCCGATGCGCCCGCTGTCGGTTTCCAGACGACGGATGACCGTGGCGGTATTGGCAATTTCGCTGCGCATTTGGGTGATGGTGTGAATGGTGCCCTGCATGACCTTTTCGCCCTGCTGGGCGGACTGGTCGGCATCGTCGGCGGCACGTGCCGCATCGGCAGCGTGGCGTGCGACTTCTTGCGCGGTAGCGGACATTTCGTTCATCGCCGTGGCCACCTGATCGGTGCGGTTGAACTGCTCGTTAGTGCCGCTGGCCATCAGGGTGGCGATGGAATTCAGCTCACCGCTGGCGCTGTCCAGATCCGAGGCGCTGCGCTGCAAACGGTTGAAGGTTTCGGCAAGAAAATCGCGCAGGGTATTGGCGGCCATCGCCAGTTTGCCCAGTTCGTCCTGACGGGAACTGGCCACGCGTTCGGCGAAACGACCCTGACTGAGTTGCGCCACGTACTCGATCAGTTTGCGAATCGGTTCCACCAGGTTGCGGTTGACCAGCCACAGGCTAAATAACCCGATCAATAGACCCGAGGCGAGCATCACAATGATCCCCAGCAACACGGTGCGGTCAGCGTCGGCGCTGATCAGCCTCGATTGCTCGGCACCCTGCTTGCGCAATTCGCTGACCAACTCACTCATCTGATCGCTGGTCGCGCGGTCCACACCTTTGACCGCCGTGTCGCCAACCGTTGGGTTGGCGCCTGCCGCCACGTAGGCGTCACGGCCCTTCTGATAGGCCGCGCCCAACAGGCGATGTTCGTCCCTCAGGCGTTCGATGCGAGTCTTGAGTGACGGCTGGATACCCTTCTGCCCGGCCAGTTCACCGAGGATGCCCTGCACATCGCGCTGACGGTCTTCGAATTGCTTCCAGTATTTGTCCAGATCCGCAGGCTGCTTGCCGCGTAGCAGGACGTTTTTCCACTCCTGAACCTGAACCTTGAATTGCAGGTTGGCTTCATCGATCAATTGCGAGGTATGCAGCGGGCCTTCGATCAGATTCGCGTAGTTCTGAACACCGCTGGACAGAAAGTGAAAGCAGGCCAGGGCAATCAGCAACATGGCCAACAGGCTGCCGCTCAACAAGGCAAGGATTTGTGCTCTCAGGGATTTTTGCAAAAACATCGAGTGATCTCATGACAGGGATAAGGCACGCCCGGCAGGCGTGCAAGGTGTCCGGACATCCCTGTCAGCGACGCTGGCCCAAGACCGCACCGCGAAGTTCAACATCAACATCATCGGCGTGCCAGAGCCTTTCTTTAACGCTTCCGACCACCGGTAGAGTGAATTTTCAGCGCCACTAGACTGTCACAAGGCGGTCAAAAATCCTTGCAATGATGCGGCTCAAGTGAACCTGTGAAACCCGCGACAGGCGCCTCCTCACAGTGAGACCTCATGAACCACAGCATCGACCAAAGTCATCGCGACACGGACCTGTTCGGTCTGCTGTACGGTTTCAGTTTTCGCCCCGGCGAGCGCGGCCGCGAGCTCGATTCGGCCAAGGCGTTGCAATGCCTGCAACAGCCCGGCGACAGCGACGAATTTCTCTGGTTGCACCTGAACCTCGCCCACGCCGCCTGCGAGCGCTGGATGAAGAGCCATCTGGAGTTGCCGGACGAGTTTTTCGAAGCGCTGCATGAGGGTTCACGTTCGACGCGCATCGAGCATGTGGATTCGGCGTTGCTGGCGGTGGTCAACGACGTGGTGTTCAACCTCAGCAGCATGGTTTCCTCGGATGTCTCGACGCTGTGGGTCTGCGCCCGCAGTCGGCTGATCATCAGCGCACGCCTGCAACCGCTGCACTCGGTAGACAAGCTGCGCTCCTCGGTGAAGGCCGGTGAGTGCTTTCGTTCGCCGCTGGAATTGCTGGTGCATTTGCTGCGCGATCAAGGTGAAGTACTGACCCAGATCGTGCGCAAGACCAGCCTCAGCGTCGATCAGATCGAAGATGAGTTGCTGTCCTCAAGGTTGTCGACCAACCGGGCTGAGCTGGGTGCCAATCGTCGAGTGCTGGTGCGCCTGCAACGCTTGTTGGCGCTGGAACCGGGCTCATTGCTGCGCCTGCTCAATCGCCCACCGCAGTGGTTACAGAAGGAAGACGTCAAGGAGCTGCGCAAGTCCACCGAGGAGTTCGCGCTGATCATCAACGACCTCACAGCTTTGGGCGAACGGATCAAACTGTTGCAGGAAGAAATCGCCGCCAACCTCAACGAACAGAGCAACCGCACACTGTTCACCCTGACCGTGGTGACGGTGCTGGCGCTGCCGATCAACATCATCGCCGGGTTCTTTGGCATGAACGTCGGTGGGGTGCCGCTTTCCGGTGATCCGGAGGGGTTCTGGATTCTGGTGGCATTGGTCGCGACGTTTACCGTGATCGCCGGGCGTTGGGCGTTTCGCAAGCGCCAGGATTATTAAGATCAAAAGATCGCAACCTCGTTTCACTCGACAGCTCCTACATTGGAATGCGATCCCTGTAGGAGCTGTCGAGTGAAACGAGGCTGCGATCTTTGCTTTTAAGCTTCGTAAGACTGACGCATGACAAACCGCTCCCGTACCACGTCATACGCCCAGTGGTAGACGTAGGTGTACGGCAGGAAAAACAGCAACACGCCGATATCCAGCACGAACGCTTGCCACAGGCTGACCTTCAGCCACCAGGCAATCAACGGCACACCCACCGCGACCAGACCGCCTTCGAACAACAGCGCATGGACAACACGTACCCACGCGTTGTGCACGAGGTTGTAGTGTTTGAGCGCACGGTCGAACAATCCGTTGAAGACCACGTTCCAGGCCAGGGCAAGTGCCGCGATAGCCATGGTCACGACGCCCATATCGAGCATCGGCTTGTCCATGATCCAGGCCAGCAACGGGGTACAGATCAGGATGGCCAGCAATTCGAAACCGACGGCCTGGAAAATACGTTCAGTGATGGATTTGTTGGCGCTCATGGCCAGACTCCTCTGAGTGACTGTGGTTGCCATGATCCTTCTTCACACCGATACTTCATAACCAATAACCATCGATCAAGGCGATAGTTCATGGCCTCTCAAGAAGTGTTGCAGGCCTTCGTTCAGGCAGCGACTCAAGGCTCGTTTTCCGCCGCGGCGCGCAAATTGGGCCGCAGTCAGTCGACCATCAGCGCCGCCGTGGCCAGCCTTGAAATCGACTTGAACCTGACACTGTTCGACCGCAGCAGCCGCAAACCGAGCCTGACCCCGGCCGGGCACGTGATGCTGCAACGGGCCGAGGAAATCCTGGCCGCCACCAGCCGACTGGAAATGACCGCCAGCCAACTGTCCCAAGGGGTCGAGCCAAAACTGACCGTGGCGATTTCCGACACGTATCAGTCCGACCGATTCGAAGCGGCGCTCAGCGCCTTCGAGCAGCGTTATCCGGACCTGGAACTTGAATGCCTGATCGCCGAATGCGATGACTTGGTGGCATTGGTACAACGGGGTCGGGCGCATGTGGCCTTCGCCGAAAAACAAGACAGTTACCCGCCGGACTTGGTCAGTTCGACCGTAGAAGAACGGACCGAGATTGCCCTGTTCGTGTCCCGCGAGCATCCGTTGGCGGCCCTGAGCCACATCGATCAGGACGTGTTGCAACAACACCGAGAGCTGCGTCTGGCGACGATCGTCAATCCGTATGAAAGCCGGGCAAAGGGGCGCGTCTGGTCGGCGCCGAGTTATCTGATGCTGCTGGAAATGGCTCAGGGCGGATTCGGCTGGGCGCCATTGCCCCGGTGGCTGGTGGAGCGGTTTGGCCCAGGGACGTTGCAGGAACTGGACGTGCGCGGCTGGCCAAAACCGGTGTTCGTCGATGCACTGTGGTCGCGGCTGCATCCGCCAGGGCCGGCGGGGAGTTGGTTGTTAGGCAAAATGCTGGAATAGCGGCGCGGCCACTCGCGGGCAAGCCTCGCGCCTACGGAAGGTGTGAGGAACCTGTAGGAGCGAGGCTTGCCCGCGAAGGCGCCCGCAAGATCACATCACTTCAGCTCCCGCAACCGGGCCTCAATAAACCGCCGCTCCGGCACTTGCTGCGTCAACTCCAACGCCCGCTCATAAGCCGTCCGCGCCTCCTCAACCCTTCCCAACTGCCGACAAAACTCCGCCCGCGCCGCGTGCGCCAAGTGGTAATCCAGCAAATCACCCCGCGCCAGAATCCCTTCAATCAACGTCAGCCCCGCCAGCGGTCCATCCCGCTTGGAGATCGCCGCCGCACGGTTCAGTTCGATCACTGGCGAAGGCGCCGCCCGCAACAGCACGTCATACAGACCCACAATCTCCAGCCAGTCCGTTTCCGCCGCCGTGGGCGCTTCGGCATGCGACGCCGCAATCGCCGCTTGCAGGCAGTAAGGCCCGAAGCGCCGGGTTGTCAGTGCACGCTCCACCAGTGCGCAACCTTCAGCAATCATCTCGGCGTCCCACAACGAACGGTCCTGCTCATCCAGCACGATCAACTCCCCGCTCGCCGACGTCCGGGCCGGGCGTCGGGACTCGTGCAGCAGCATCAGCGCCAGCAGCCCCATCACCTCGGGTTCCGGCAGCAGCTCCATCAACAAACGACCGAGCCGAATCGCCTCGCGGGTCAAATCCTCACGGGTCAGTTCCGCGCCCATGGACGCGGAATAGCCTTCGTTGAACACTAGGTAAATTACTCGCAGCACGCTGTCCAGGCGCTCGGGCAATTCCGCCAGGGTCGGCACTTGATAAGGAATTTTCGCGTCACGGATTTTCGCCTTCGCACGTACGATGCGCTGGGCGATAGTCGCTGGCGCCGACAGGAACGCCCGGGCGATTTCTTCCGTGGTCAGGTCGCAGACTTCGCGCAGCGTCAACGGCACCTGGGCGTCCGCCGCAAGTGCCGGGTGGCAACAGGTGAAGATCAGGCGCAGGCGATCGTCTTCCACGTCTTCATCACTCCAGTCGGCCTGCTCCAGCGACTCCAGTTGAGCGATCAACATCGGTTGCGACGCGATGAAGCGTGCGCGCCGCCGCAACACATCAATGGCCTTGAAGCGCCCCGTGGACACGAGCCAGGTACGCGGATTGTCCGGCACGCCGTCACGCTGCCAGCGCTCGACCGCGACGAAAAACGCCTCGTGCAAGGCTTCTTCGGCGAGATCAAAATCGCCGAGCAAACGGATCAGGGTCGCCAGAATCCGCCGTGACTCTTCGCGATAAACCTGCTCGACCTGCGCCCGTACCGACTCGACAGACATCAGGCGCCGGAATTCAACTGGCGAACGGGACGCACCTCGACGCAGCCGACCCGGGCCGCCGGGATGTTGCCGGCGACCTGGATGGCTTCATTGAGGTCCTTGGCATCGATCAGGTAGAAGCCGGCCAACTGCTCCTTGGTTTCGGCGAACGGGCCGTCGGTGATCGACATCTTCCCGTTGCGCATCCGCACGGTGGTCGCGGTCTGCACCGATTCCAGCGCCTCGGCGGCAACCATTCGGCCACTGCCCTGGATCGCCTCGGCGTAGGCCATGCATTCAGCGTCATTCGGGCTTTCGGGCAGCGAGTGCAACTCGTGCTCGTTGCTGTAGACCAAGCATAAATACTTCATGGGGCTCTCCTGAATCGAACGGATCAACTATGGCTGCTGATTGACGCTTTCGCGACATTCCCGACGAATCGGCCTGACGCTCAGGGCTCCAGGTTGAACAGCGTCGTACCGCTCATCATGTCGAACGGGGCCGACCAGTGTTCGTGGACAATGCGCCATTGCCCATCGTCGCGCCGATAGCAGGCGGTCACGCGCATCCAGCAGGCCTGGGTCTCGCCCTTCTCGTTGGTGCCGCCGCAATGGGCCAGCCAATGGGCGAAGGCGATGTGCTCGTCTGCCACGATGTTCATATGGTCGAAGTCGAACTTGTGCGCGCCCTGGCACATTTCCATGCATTCCTGCCAATGCGCGCGGTAGGCCGCCGTGCCCCGAAATTGCAGGGCCTTGACCGCGTCGTAGGAGACGATGTCCTCGGCATACAAGGGCATGAGTTTCTCGACATCCTTGGCGATGACCGCCTGACGATAGGTGTCGATCAGGGTCTGGATTTCGTGGGTAGCGTTCATGGTGGTTCTCCGTGGTTTTTGTTGTGAAGACACCCTTAGTCGTCTGGCGAAAAGCCAAATCGACAGTAGAAATAAAAATAATCCATGAACGCAAACTCGTTAGAATTCGAAACACATTTTGTTGGAAAAAGGACACTCCAGTGACAGCCCTACTCGTGCCTTACGACAGCCTGAACGCGCTCCAGCGCCAGCAGGTCGAGGCCATTGAAGTTCACAAAGAACAAATCAGGTTCTCCGGCGACATTCACGGTGCGTTGCACACCTTGCTGTCCAAACCCGGCCCCGGCGTCAAAGGATTTGCGCTACTGGTCGAGGAGGTTCCCGTGGCCTTTCTGCTGCTCAAGCGCCCGCCAGTGCTGCCGGCGTGGGCCAATGAACACAGCGCGACCCTTCACGCACTGCAAGTCGATCAACGGGCTCAGGGCAAAGGCTATGGCAAGGCCTGTCTGCAAGCCCTGCCCGACGTGGCCCGTCAGGCGTTTCCGGAGATAAAGGGGCTGGAATTGTCAGTGGATGCGGATAACGCATCGGCCATCGCGCTTTACGCAAAATTCGGCTGGGTCGACAGCGGCGAAGCCTACAGGGGTCGGATCGGTTACGAACGGCGCATGGGTCTGATTTTCTGAGGTGGTTATGCTCAACAGCATCGAAGAACTGGAAGCCCTCTACGGCCAGCCCCACGACCGCGCCGTGCGCAAGCAAATCCCCTTTCTGAACGAGGACTATCAGGCGATGGTCCGCGCCTCGCCGCTGGTAATTGTCAGCTCGGTGGGGCCTGACGGGATGGACGGTTCGCCACGGGGCGACACGCCGGGTTTCGTGCGGGTCATTGATGAACGCACCCTGGCGATCCCGGATCGGCCGGGCAACAACCGAATCGACACCCTGCGTAACGTCGTACTCGATTCGCGGGTGTCGCTGCTGTTCATAATTCCCGGGATTGGCGAAACGTTGCGGGTTAACGGCACGGCAAAGATCAGCGCCGAACCTGGGTTGCTGGAGAGCTTTGCGGTGAACGGCAAACCAGCGCGCACGGTGATGCTGGTGACGGTCGAAGCGGCGTACTTCCACTGCTCCAAGGCCATCGTTCGTTCGGACTTATGGAACCCTGAGAAGCACCTCGAACGCTCTGCCCTGCCAACGGCGGGTGCCTTTCACAAGCGCTTGAACGATGGGCAGTTCGATGCCGAGACGTATGACCGGGAAGCGCCGGTCAGGGTGCGGGACAGTCTCTACTGATACAACGCCCCCCCTTGTAGGAGCTGTCGAGTGCAACGAGGCTGCGATCTTTTGATTTTGGCGGTTTTGAAGCGGCTGAAGAGCAAGATCAAAAGATCGCAGCCTCGTTGCACTCGACAGCTCCTACAGGGCTCGTGTTTACAGCTCCAGAATCATCTCATGCCACTCCATCCCGCCATGGTCAGACGCTGAAGGCTTGATGTAGGCAAACCCGAACCCGGCATACAGCGGAATGTGCCGCTCCTTGCACATCAGATGGATGCTGGTCTTGCCCAACGCGCGCATCCGCTCGATGAATTCGCCCATCAACCGTTTCGCCAGCCCCTGCCCCTGAAAATCCGGGTGCACCACCACCGACATGATGACCACGTGTGGGCCGGCCGGGTCGTGGCCGATCAGTTCTTTGAACGCCTCGTCCGACATTTCTACCTGAAACGCCGCACCGGAATTGATGAAACCGGCTACAACGCCATCGACTTCGGCCACGATGAAACCTTCGGGCCAAGTGGCAATGCGCGTGGCGATTTTTTCGCGGGTGGCGGCTTCGTCGCCTTCGTAGGCAACGGTTTCGATGGCGTAACAGCTGTCCAGATCAGTAGGCAGGGCGTTTCGGATGACAGGGTTCGACGAGTTCATGGCGCAGCGCAGACCTTGGGGCAAGTGAGATGACAGGATAACGCTCGCCGATTCTAGCAATACTTGCTTGCCCTCGAACGCCCGATACCCACCCCTCGTATGAAGTGCATAGGGTTCAAGGACGGCGCCGTAAAGCTTTCATATAACCGCTACCCAAGGCCCCGGGTTCGTATTATCTATCTGTGTCTCGACGATTGATGACGCCCAGCCACGGCAGGTTGAGCGCTCCTCGCCCCACCCCCAGGACTTTGATCATGAGCTCGACTCAAATCGGCCTACTCGTGTTGTTCAGCATTACCTCGTTCGGTTTCATCACGCTGTACATCGATTTCCTGCACGAACGCCGGATCAAGAAAGACAAGTGAGCGACACACGGCCAGGCGCTGCGACCAGCGTCCGCCGTGCTTTACAGCCCCACCAAGCGATATCCCACCTGCAATTCGGTGATGAAATGCTGCGGCTGGGCCGCATCGGCCTCCAGTTTTTGCCGCAAGTGCGCCATGTGCACCCGCAGATAGTGAGCACGATCGACGTAATCCAGGCCCCACACTTCCAACAGTAGCTGGCGATGGGTCATGACCCGGCTTTGTCCGCGAATCAGCGCGCACAGCAAGCGATACTCGATGGGCGTTAGATGGACCGGTTGGTTTTCGCGCCGGACCTCGTGCGTGGCCATGTCCACCTCGATCATGCCGAATGTCACCTTGCTGGTGACCGCGGCGGTGCCGTTTTGCACATGCCGACGCAACTGGGCGCGGATACGCGCGAGTAACTCGGGCACGCCGAAGGGCTTGACCAGATAATCGTCCGCCCCCGCATCCAGTGCCGCCACTTTTTCCTCTTCACGATCACGGGCCGACAGCACCAGAATCGGCACCGTCATCCAGCCCCGCAACTCACTGATCAATTGTTTGCCGTCACCGTCGGGCAAACCCAGATCGACAATCACCAGATCCGGTTGACGGCTGGCGGCGTGGATCAGGGCGCGTTTGACGTTGTCGGCCTCGAACACCTGAAAACCTTCGTCCTGCAGCGCGATACCGATGAAACGGCGGATGTTGGCCTCGTCCTCGACAATGAGGATGCGTGCACTGGTCATAGCGATTCCATGGAAGGCGGATGACCCGCCGGTAAAGTGATGACAAAGCGGATGCCCGAGATGGCCTGAGGCTGAGCCTCGATCGTTGCGCCATGGGCCTGGACAATCCGTTTTGCCAACGCCAGCCCAAGGCCGATGCCGGCAACGGCCGACTCCTGCTGACCCCGGGTGAACGGTTCGAACAAACTCTGAGGCGTGCTGCCCTGAGGACAACCGGGACCGGCGTCGATCACCTCCAACACAATGCTGTCCTCCTCTTGCCGGGCCACAACCTGTACCAGCGTTCCGGCCGGGGTGTACTTGGCGGCGTTGTCCAGCAGGTTGACCAGCACGCGCTCGATCAACAGCGCATCGACTTCCACCAACGGCAACAGTGGCGACAGGGCGGTGCGCACCACATGCCGCGCCAATGGCTCGCGCAGTTGACGCAAAGCACTGCCGACAATTTCCTCCAGTGAGTGCCATTGCCGGTTGAGGCGCACACCGCGTTCCTGCATTCGGGCCATGTCCAACAGGTTTTCGATCAACCGCTGCATGGAGCTGGCCTGATCGCGAATACCGCCCAGCAACTGGGTCAGCGGTCCGGGCGGCGCATGGGGCGCTGCTGCGTCTGCCGCGCCGATTATGGTGGTCAGCGGCGTGCGCAGGTCATGAGAGATCGCAGCCAGCAGGGTATTGCGCATGCGCTCGCCCTCCATCTGCACCAGGGTGCTTTGCGCCACTTCGACGAAATGCACCCGTTCCAGCGCTATCGCCAGTTGGCTCATGCAGGCCTCGAGCAAGCGCTGCTCTTCAGGCCCGTTCAACCGCTCGGGCTCAGCCAGCGCGAGCACCAACACTCCGCGCACGCGCATTGGCGCCTTCAACGGCAAATACCGGCCCTGAGCGGCGGCCAGCGTATCGGTGCCCTGGCCGGCGGGTTGGCCATGGTCGTAAACCCATTGAGCAATGTTTTCATCGATCGCAAATGCACCCGCGCCACAAGCGTGGACACTGTCGGCGGCGTCCGGCAGTGTCAGCCCGACCCGCGCTTCAAATACGCCGCTGAAGGTGCGCAGCGCCACCTCCGTGATCTGCTCCACCGTCAGTGCCGCCGACAAGTCGCGAGCCAACCTGGCCAACGAAGTCGCGCGCCGTTCACGGCTGGCAGCGGTGCGGGCTTCGTGACGCAAGCGTGCCGTGAGCTGCCCGGTGATCAACGCAATACCCAGCATCAGGGCGAAGGTAAAGAAGTACTGGGTGTCGTTGACCGTAAACGACCAGCGTGGCTGGACGAAGAAGAAATCAAAACACAGCACCGCCAGCATCGCCGCCCAGACACCCGGCCCTCGCCCAAAGCGCAGGGCGACCAGCACCACCGTGAGCAAAAACAGCATGACCACGTTGGCCAGGTCAAACACCTGCAACAGCAACGCGGCCACCGCCGTGGCGGCAAAACAGGCCAGGCTGGCCCACAGATAAGCCGGAACCCTGCTGGGCGGAAGCGCTGTATCTGTATTCACCGCCACCGCAACCACGATAGGCAGTGGGCCATGGGCGATGACAATCTGATCGATCTCGGGATGGCGACGGCTGATGCGGTCACTGACCGACTGGTGCCAAAACTGCCAGACCTTGCGCGGGTAATGCCCGAGCACCAGCCGGTTGGCGTTGTGCTCACGAGCAAACGCCACCAAAGCCTCGGCCACGTCCATGCCCGAGAGCGTGGCCGTGTCGGCACCGAATTCGGCGGCCAGTGCCAAGGTCTTCATGGCGGCGGCATAGCGGTGCGCACCCGCGCCACGTCGCTGCACCGAAGGCACATGAACGACAATCCAGTCCGCCTCAAGTTTTTGTGCCAGACGCGCCGCTTCACGAACCAGACGTTCATCCGAAGGGTGCCCTGCCACGCCAACCAGTAAACGCTCGCGCGCGGGCCAAAGGGAATTGATGGATCGCTCGCGGCGATAGTCGCGCATCTGTGCATCGACGCGATCAGCGGTACGCCGCAACGCCAGCTCGCGCAAGGCCAGCAGGTTGCCCTTGCGAAAGAAATGCCGGGACGCGCGCTCGGCCTGGGGCGGCAGGTAGACCTTGCCTTCCTTGAGACGGCGCAGCAGGTCATCGGGTGGCAGGTCGATCACCACCACTTCATGGGCACCGTCGAACAGATGGTCGGGCACGGTCTCGCGCACCCGGATGCCGATGATCCCGCTGACGATATCGTTGAGACTTTCCAGGTGCTGGACATTGAGGGTGGTCCAGACGTCGATGCCGGCGCGCAGCAGTTCTTCGACATCCTGCCAGCGCTTGGGGTGACGCGAACCGGGAACATTGCTGTGGGCCAGTTCATCCACCAGCAGCACCGCCGGACGCCGCGCCAGCGCGGCATCCAGATCGAACTCGCTGAGGGCACACTCGCGATGCATCACGTTATAACGCGGCAGCAATTCCAGGCCAGCGAGCAGTTCGGCGGTTTCCCGGCGGCCATGGGTTTCTATCACGCCAGCCACCAGGTCACGGCCCTGGGTCACTTCGCGTTGGGCCGCGGTGAGCATCGCGCAGGTTTTCCCCACCCCGGCGTTGGAACCGAAATAGATGCGCAGTTTCCCACGCAGGGCGGCCTGTTCGTCCTGTTTCAGCTTCTCCAACAGCGTGTCGGGATCAGGGCGGCCGTCTCGTGAAGCGGTGAACGTATCAATAACGGGCATGGCAATCCTTTTGAACTGCACGGCGCCATACACGGCGCCGTGCAGTCAGTCCTTTCAAACCAGGCCGAGCCCGGTCAACAGCATGTCGATCACCTTGATCCCCGCGAACGGTACCAGCACGCCACCCAGGCCATAGATCAGCAGGTTGCGATTGAGCAACGCCGCCGCGCCGATGGCTCGGTAAGTCACGCCCTTGAGCGCCAGCGGGATCAGAAACACGATGATCAGGGCATTGAAGATCACCGCGCTGAGAATCGCCGAGTTCGGGCTGCTCAGTTGCATCACGTTCAGTGCGCCCAGTTGCGGGTAGGTCGCGACGAATGCGGCCGGTACGATAGCAAAATACTTGGCCACATCGTTGGCCACGCTGAAGGTGGTCAACGCGCCGCGCGTCATTAGCATCTGTTTGCCGACTTCCACCACCTCGATCAGCTTGGTCGGGTTGCTGTCCAGATCGACCATGTTGCCCGCTTCCTTGGCGGCCTGAGTACCACTGTTCATGGCCACCGCCACGTCTGCCTGAGCCAGTGCCGGCGCATCGTTGGTGCCGTCTCCGGTCATGGCCACCAGCTTGCCCTGGGCCTGGTAGTCGCGGATCAGTTGCAGCTTGTCTTCCGGCCGAGCCTCGGCGAGAAAATCGTCAACCCCGGCTTCCACGGCAATCGCTGCCGCCGTCAGGCGGTTGTCGCCGGTGATCATGACTGTCTTGATCCCCATGCGCCGCAGTTCGGCAAAGCGCTCCTTGATCCCCCCCTTGACCACGTCCTTGAGTTCCACCACGCCCAATGCCTGTTGGCCATCACACACCACCAGCGGTGTGCTGCCACGACGCGAGACTTCATCGACCCTGGCCTGCAACGCGGACGGAAAGCTGCCGCCCAGCGCCTCGATGTGCAGGCGAATGGCATCTGCCGCACCCTTGCGGATGCTCCGGCCACCGGCCAGATCGACGCCGCTCATGCGGGTTTGCGCGGTGAAATGCACGAAGCTTGCACCCAGGGCATTGAGGTCCCGCGCCCGCAGGTCGAACTTCTGCTTGGCAAGCACCACGATACTGCGCCCCTCCGGCGTTTCGTCGGCCAGCGAGGCCAGTTGCGCAGCGTCGGCCAGTTCCGACTCCTTAACCCCGGGCGCCGGCAGGAAACTGCTGGCCTGGCGGTTACCCAGTGTGATGGTACCGGTCTTGTCCAGCAGCAGGACGTCAATGTCGCCAGCCGCTTCCACGGCTCGCCCGGAGGTGGCAATGACGTTGGCCGACATCATCCGGCTCATGCCCGCCACACCGATCGCCGACAACAGACCGCCAATGGTCGTGGGGATCAGGCAAACCAGCAGCGCCACCAGTACCGTTGCGCTGACCACGTCACCTCCGCTCATGCCCACCGCGAACATCGAGTACGGGCCCAGGGTCACGATCACCAGCAGAAACAAAAATGTCAGGCCCACCAGCAGAATGTTCAGCGCCACCTCGTTGGGAGTCTTCTGGCGTTTCGCGGATTCGACCATGGAAATCATGCGATCCAGAAATGACTCGCCCGGGTTGACACTGATGCGCACCACCAGCCAGTCCGACAGCACTTTTGTCCCACCGGTTACCGATGAAAAGTCGCCGCCCGCCTCGCGAATCACCGGTGCCGATTCTCCGGTAATCGCGCTTTCATCAACCGACGCCACGCCTTCGATCACCACGCCATCGAGGGGCACCAGATCGCCAGCCTCAATCAACACCACATTGTCCTTGAGCAGTTCGCCGGAAGGCATCGGCATCCAGGCGGAGCCATGCCGGGGTTGCTTCAACAGCTTGGCCAGGGTCTGGCGCTTCATCCCGCGCAAGCTGGCGGCCTGGGCCCGACTGCGCCCCTCGGCCAGTGCTTCGGCGAAGTTGGCGAACAGCACAGTGAACCACAGCCACAACGTGATGCTGAGAATGAAGCCACTGGAGGCTTCACCCTTGCCGCCCAGTGATTGAAACCACAACAGCGTGGTGAGAATGCTGCCCAGGTACACCACAAACATCACCGGGTTCTTCCACTGCGCCTGGGGCAGCAACTTCTTGAAGGCATCCAGGCACGCCGTGAGCAACAACCCACGGTCGAACAAAGGCAAACGAGCTTGCTTACTCATGGTTGTTTCTCTTACTCACTGGCCGCAAGGGGTGGCTGATGCGCAGGCGCCAGAGCATCCAGCGCGAGGTTGAGTTGCAGCACATTGACTCGGGGTTCGCCGAGCAGGCCGAAGGTGCGTTGTTCGGTGTGGGTATTCACCAGCTTCAACAGATCGGCGGGCGGCAGGTGGCGCAGACGTGCGACGCGCGCCGCCTGAATTTGTGCGTTGGCCACCGAAATGTGCGGATCCAAGCCTGAAGCCGACGAGGTGACCGCATCCACCGGCACCTGCGCATCTGCCGCCAGGCCGTTCTGCCGGCGGTAGGCTTCGACCCGCACGGCCACAGCATCGATCAACTTCTGGCTGGTAGGGCCAAGGTTGCTGGCGCCACTGGAACCTGCGTTATACGGCTGCGCCACGCTTTTGCTCGGGTCCAGTGGATCTGCGCCGAGGGTCATGCTCGCACGTCCCTGGAAATACTCGGGGCGGGTGAAATGCTGGCCGATCACCGCCGAACCGATCACCAACCCGTCCCGTTCAACCAGGCTGCCCTGGGCCTGAAACGGGAACAGCACGTTGGCCACCAGTGTGGTGAACAACGGATACGCCAGCCCGGTCAGCAGCATGAAAAACGCCGCCGAAATCAGCACCGGGCGCAACAGGCCGACAAACAGAAATTGCATCTTGGTTTGTGTTTGTACTTGAGTCATCACAGCCCCCTTACTTGTAGGTCTGGCCAGACAGCAACTGCAGTTGCTCGACCAGTGGGCCGAGCGCGAGCGCCGGCAGGAAAGTCAGGCCGCCCACCACCAGCACCACGAACACCACCAGGAACATGAACAGCGGTGTGGCGGTCGGAATGGTGCCGGCACCGGCCGGGATGTTCTTTTTCATCGCCAAGGAACCTGCGACCGCGAGCATCGGCAGCATGGTGAAGAAGCGTCCGAGCAACATGGCAAGACCGATTGTGGTGTTGAAGAACGGCGTATTGGCGTTCAATCCGGCGAACGCCGAACCGTTGTTGGCAGTGCCCGAGGTGTAGGCATAAAGCACCTCACTGAAGCCATGGGGCCCCTGGTTGTTGAGGCTGTTCATGGTGTCTGGCCAGAGTGCCGCCAGGGCCGTGAAGCCAAGAATACAAATGGGGTGCGCCAGCACTGACAGCATCACCAGCTTGATCTCCCGCGCCTCGATCTTCTTGCCGAGGAACTCGGGGCTGCGACCGATCATCATCCCCACCAGAAACACCGTCAGCAACGCGTACTGGATCAGGTTGATAAACCCAACTCCGTCGCCACCGAACACGCAATTGAGCATCATCTGCGCCAACGGTACGAAGCCGCCCATGGGCGTCAGCGAGTCATGCATGGCGTTCACCGAACCGGTGGTTGCGCCAGTGGTGGTGGTCACGAACAGGCTGGTGTCGGCAATCCCGAAGCGCAGTTCCTTGCCTTCCATGTTGCCGCCACTCTGGGTGGCCGACAGCACCTGGTCCGCGCCCACCCGGGTCAGCAGCGGGTTGCCACTTTGTTCAGCCGTGTAAACGATGCTCAGAAAGCCGACGAACATCACCAGGAACGTGCCAAAGAACACCCACCCCTGACGCCGACGCATCAGCATGCTGCCGAAGGTGTACGTCAGCGCCGACGGAATCAACAGCATGCTGAGGATATGCAGCATGTTGGTCAGCGGAGTCGGGTTCTCGAACGGGTGTGCGGCGTTCATGCTGAAGAAGCCGCCGCCGTTGGTGCCGATGTGTTTGATCGACTCGAAACTCGCCACCGCGCCGACGATCAATTGCTGCTGTGCACCTTCCAGAGTGGTGGCCAGTGCCTGGGAATTCAGGGTTTGCGGCATGCCTTGCCAGACATAAACCAGCGCCATGCCAAAACACAGTGGCAGCATCACCCGGTACAGCGTGCGAGTGAAGTCCACCCAGTAGTTGCCGATATCAGCGGAGTTCGACCGACTAAGGCCGCGAATGAAACCCGCCGCTGCCACAACGCCGGACGTTGCGCCGACGAACATCAGGAAGGTGATGACCGCCATCTGGCTGAAGTTGGACAGGCTGGTTTCACCTGAATAAGCCTGCCAGTTGGTGTTGGTGATAAAAGACGCTGCGGTGTTGAACGCAAGATCAGGGGTTTGCGCGTTCAGCCCCAAGGGGTTGAGCGGCATGAAAACTTGCAGGCGCAACACGATGTATCCCAGCAACATCATCGCCGCATTAGATAGCAGCAGGGCCGAGCCATAACGTGCCCAGCCCATCGTTTCGGCCGTATCGATCCCCAGCAGACGATAAGTAGCGCGCTCCGCCAAGGCATGTTTACGCCCGGTAAATACCAGCGTCAGCCACTTACCCATCAACACGGCGAGTCCGGTCATCAACCCGAGAATCACCGCAAATTCCAGCATAGTGCTCAACATGTCGATGCTCCGTTCAAATCTTGCCCATGGCGACGATGACCATGGCTGTCGCAGCAAAAAAAACCACGCTAACCCCCATAAAAATCAGGTCGTACATTGCCGATTTCCTTTCTCAAGACCGCCCTGACGGGCTGATAAAAAAGCCTGTGCCGCAATGACTGCGGCCATCAAAACTTCTCTGCACGGATAAGGGCGTAACCCAGGTAGGCAAACAACAAGGCGGCACACAGGCCGCTGGCGATGTAAATGAACTCGAGTGTTAACAAGACAGCTCCCCCTGACAAAACGAAAGGACACCCGCAATCGGGTACCGGCTGAGAGCGTCAGTACAAAAAACGCACTGAATTCACGCTCTCATCTGCGCCTTGCAGGGTAAGTGAGGGGGTATCAAGGACGGACACTGATTGGGGGCAGCGGTATTAAGACGGCGTATAGAACGAGCGAAACGGACGGTGTGCGAGGGGTGATGCCAGGAGTCAACGACAGCCTTGGACGGGCACTTTGAAGTGCCCGTCCCGGGCTAGGCTCATTACGATTTGAGCGGCAGCCAGATTTCCAGCACACCGGTGTTGAGCGTCGGGTTGAAGTCTTCGCTGTAGCGTTCGAATTCCGGCGCGTCCGCCGCCTGATAACCGGACTGCGGCAGCCAGGTTTTCCAGATGTACTGGAAGGTCTGGGGCAACTGATCGAGAGAGCCTTTGTGCTCGAACACCGCATAGTGCTGAGGCAGGACCTCAACCCAACGGTATTTCTCGGGCAGGTCGTCGAGCTTGCTGATTTCAACGCCGGCGATGTATTCGAAGCCGCCCTTGCCATCCGGATTGCAACAAATGCCGTAGGTCACTTCGTTTTTTTGACCGGGAATTTTGCCCATCTCGGGAATGAATTTCTCCCAGAGATCGGGAATGCCTTTAGTCGTGTCTGCGGTAAATCGTCCACCAAGCCCTGCAATGAGCAGGAAGTGCCCGTGCTCGAAGCGTGGCTTGGCGGCTTCGACGCCTGTTTGCTCATCCATGACTCAACTCCTGGAACAAAAAAGTGGGTTCGGCTGGGAGTATAGAACCCAAACCGAATTCGCCCAGTTACAGTGCATGCAACTGTTCGACGGCACCCGAGCCGACGAACTCGTTATACCCCGATAGGATCACGTAGACCGCGAAATAGCAGAAGATCGCTGCCGATGCCAAATAGGAATAACGCAGCAGTTTGTCACCCAGTAACTTGCCGCCGTGACTCGCTGCGAAGCACAAGGCGACACACCAGAGCAACCCGGCGCACAGAAATCCGCCGAGAAACAACGCCGAACTGAGCGTGCCACCGCCACCGGAACGAGCGATCAATGTGCCGCCCACCGCCGCGAACCAGAGAATGGCGCTGGGAGACGACATGGCGAGGAAGATCCCGCGGAAAAACTCGCGCCGATGAGAGTTCTGACCCACGTCTTCGGCCTGCGCCAATACCGCCTCATGGTGAATCGCCGAATAGATCATCTTCGCCGCGAAGTACAACAACAGCGCCGACCCTCCGATCCACAGCACCCAGCGCACGGTTTCGTATTGCAGCAAAACGGTCATCCCGGCCAAGGCCAGCACGGCGTAGATCAGGTCGCCGACACACGTCCCCAAACCCAGCGCGAAGCCTTGAAAATAGCCACGCTGCATCGCCAACGTGATCATCGCGATGTTGGCCACGCCGATGTCCAGGCACAACGAAAGGCTCAGCAAGAAGCCACTGGTAAATTCCATCAACCGATTTCCTTCGGACAAATTTGTTTACATAGTCGCTGGACAGTTTGCCACATCAGCACTTACATTCCGCCACAGGTCACCGCAGTGACCAGCGTCGCTCGGACGGTTCCGGGCGCTCACGTTACCCGAGGCAACAATGGCTAACCAAGGTTCGCCGCGCCGCTTTGCGCGCATAGATCGACTCCCCCCTTACGTATTCAACATCACTGCCGAGCTGAAGATGGCCGCCCGTCGTCGTGGCGAAGACATCATCGACTTCAGCATGGGCAACCCCGACGGCCCGACACCGCCGCACATCGTCGAAAAACTCGTCACCGTCGCCCAGCGCGAAGACACTCACGGCTACTCGACGTCCAAGGGCATTCCGCGTCTGCGCCGGGCGATTTCCAATTGGTACAAGGATCGCTACGAGGTCGACATCGACCCGGAAAGCGAAGCCATCGTCACCATCGGTTCCAAGGAAGGCCTGGCGCATTTGATGCTGGCCACCCTCGACCAGGGCGACACCGTTTTGGTGCCGAACCCGAGTTACCCGATTCACATCTACGGCGCGGTGATTGCCGGCGCTCAGGTGCGTTCGGTGCCGTTGATTCCGGGCGTGGACTTCTTCGCCGAACTGGAAAGCGCCATTCGCGGCTCGATTCCAAAACCGAAAATGATGATCCTCGGCTTCCCGTCCAACCCCACCGCCCAGTGCGTGGAGCTGGATTTCTTCGAGCGGGTGATCGCCCTCGCCAAGCAGTACGACGTTTTGGTGGTGCATGACCTGGCCTACGCCGACATCGTCTACGACGGCTGGAAAGCCCCGTCGATCATGCAAGTGCCAGGCGCCAAGGACATCGCGGTGGAGTTTTTCACCCTGTCCAAGAGCTACAACATGGCGGGCTGGCGCATCGGTTTCATGGTCGGTAATGCCGAACTGGTCAATGCCCTGGCGCGGATCAAGAGTTATCACGACTACGGCACGTTCACCCCGCTGCAAGTCGCGGCGATTGCGGCGCTGGAAGGTGATCAGCAGTGCGTCAAAGACATTGCCGAGCAGTATCGTCAGCGTCGCAACGTGCTGGTCAAAGGCCTGCATGAACTGGGCTGGATGGTCGAGAATCCGAAAGCGTCGATGTATGTCTGGGCGAAGATTCCCGAGGCTTATGCGCACATGGGCTCGCTGGAGTTCGCCAAGAAACTGCTGGCCGAGGCCAAGGTTTGCGTCTCGCCGGGCGTAGGGTTTGGGGAGTATGGGGATGATCACGTGCGCTTCGCGCTGATCGAAAACCAGGACCGGATTCGCCAGGCCATACGCGGGATTCGCGGGATGTTCCGGGCGGATGGGTTGGTCAACAAATCTTGACGCCTGACACATAACACTGTGGGAGCGAGCCTGCTCGCGAAGGGGGCGTGTCAGTCAACGTTGATGTTGATTGACACACCGCATTCGCGAGTAGGCTCGCTCCCACATTTGGTTTTGCGGTGTTTAAACGAACAGCGACAACAGCAGGATAAAGCCCAGCGCAACGATGGACAGGATGGTTTCCATCGCCGTCCAGGTCTTGAAGGTTTCCGCCACGGTCATGTTGAAGTATTGCTTCACCAGCCAGAAACCGGCGTCGTTGACGTGAGACAGGATCAGCGAACCGGCACCGGTGGCCAGCACCAGCAACTCACGGTTCACACCCGGAATCATCCCCACCACCGGCACCACAATGCCGGCGCCGGTAATGGTCGCCACGGTGGCTGAACCGGTCGCGATACGGATCACCGCCGCCACCAGCCACGCCAGAAGAATTGGCGAGATCTGCGCTTCCACCGCCATGTTGCCGATGACATTACCAACGCCGCTGGTCACCAGCATCTGCTTGAAGCCACCACCGGCACCGATGATCAGGATGATTGCGGCGGTTGGCGCAAGGCTGGCATCCAGCCATTTGAGTATCTGGTTGGAGCCAATGCCCTGCTTGTAACCGAAGGTGTACAGCGACAGCAGCAACGCCAGCAGCAGTGCCGAGATCGGATGACCGATCAGGTCCATGAAAGTGCGGAAGAAGTTGCCGTCCGGCAGCACCACATCGGCAAAGGTCTTAAGCAGCATCAGGAACACCGGCGACAGCACGGTGATCAAGGTGATGGCGAAGCTCGGGAGATCGGCAGAATCGTTATCACGCGCCAGTTGATCGACCAGTTCCTGGTTAGGATGACCCGGAATGTACTTGGCAATGAACGTGCCGTAGATCGGGCCGGCGATGATGGCCGTCGGCAGCGCAACGATCAGGCCGTAGAGAATGGTTTTACCAATGTCGGCACCGAACACGCCGATGGCCAGCAACGGGCCCGGGTGCGGAGGAACCAGACCGTGCACGGCGGACAGACCGGCCAGCAGCGGGATACCGATCTTGATGATCGACACGCCGGTACGCCGGGCCACGATGAACACCAGCGGAATCAGTAGCACGAAGCCGATTTCGAAGAACAGCGGAATACCGACCAGAAAGGCCGCGAACATCATCGCCCACTGCACCTTGTCCTTGCCGAACGCGCGAATCAGGGTTTGGGCAATCTGATCCGCCCCGCCCGACTCGGCCATCATTTTGCCGAGCATCGTGCCCAGCGCGAGGATGATCCCGACGAACCCGAGCACCCCACCGAAGCCGTCCTGGAACGCCTTGATGATGGTGCCGATCGGCATGCCGGAGGTCAGCCCGAGAAAGGCTGCGGCGATGATCAGGGCAATGAACGGGTGAAACTTGAACTTGGTGATCAGGACGATAAGCCCGATCACCGTGACCACTGCATCGAGCAGCAGGAACGTCTCGTGGGACATGCCAAACATTAGGGGTGTCTCCTGGTTGTTGTTGTTATTAAAGCGGGGAATTCACAAGCCATCAGGACAGCGCTATCTCTTCTGGCAAAACTCATACGGCGTGTTTCAGGCCATGAGCCTGCCACCAGTCATGAGCTTGCTTCGCCAATTGGTCGACGCTGTGGTTCGAAGCGTCCAGAGCCAGGGTCAGGGGCTCGCCAACGGGTGATTCAAGGGTGGCGAACTGGCTGTCGATCAGCGTTGACGGCATAAAGTGGCCCGGTCGATGGGAGACACGATCGGCGGCAACTTCAGGGGTCAGCTCAAGGAACACGAAGCCCAGGCCTGGCAAGGCACTGCGCAGACGTTCGCGGTATATGTGTTTGAGGGCCGAGCAGGTCAGCACCGGACGTTCGCCCTTGGCGTCAATGCGGCGCAATTCATCGCACAGGCTGTCGAGCCAGCCAGCACGGTCTTCGTCGTTCAGGGGGATACCCGCGCTCATCTTTTCGATATTGGCGGCAGGGTGGAAAGTGTCGCCTTCAATGGCGGTCGCGCCGCTGAGTTGGCACAAGGCCTCGCTGACGCAAGTCTTGCCGCAACCGGCAACGCCCATGATGACCAGGGCGGTGATGGGATGATTCATGTAACACCTCAGCGCGCAGACAGCGCTACCTTTGCCAGTTATGACACTAGAAAAAGCAGAAGTTGCCGACGCCTTCTTGTCATTTTTGTGGGTTGCAGCATGTTCGTTCCCAACGCCAAAAAACGGGGATCAGGCAAACCCCGCTCACGCATTTGCAGCGGCGTCGAGACAGCGCTACCTTAGTGCCTCGAATTTTGTTTGGCAAGCCGTCCGATGATCTCCCCTAAAAACGATAAAAATACGCGCACCACTGGCCGCCCCACTTTGAACGAAGTCGCACGCCTGGCCGGTGTCAGCCCGATCACCGCCTCTCGCGCCCTGCGCGGGGTCAGCACGGTGGCCACCGAACTGGTGGAAAAAGTGCAGAAAGCGGCGCTTGAACTCAACTACGTGGTCAACCCCGCCGCCCGCGCGTTAGCCTCGGCCCAGAGCCATTCGGTGGTGGTTTTGGTGCCGTCGCTGTCCAACTTATTGTTCATTGATACGCTGGAAGCCATTCATCAGGTTTTGCGCCCAAAAGGCTTCGAAGTGCTGATCGGGAACTTCCATTACTCACGTGATGAAGAAGAAAACCTGCTGCGCAACTACATGGCGTATCAGCCTCGCGGTTTGCTGCTGACCGGTTTCGACCGCACCGAAAGCTCGCGCCGGATGATCGAGGCCAGCAACATTCCGTGCGTGTACATGATGGAACTGGACAGCGCCGCCGGGCTCAATTGCGTGGGCTTTTCGCAACTCGCGGCCGGCGATACAGCGGCCGGGCATTTGCTGTCACGCGGTCGTAAGCGTCTGGCCTACATCGGCGCGCAACTCGATCAACGCACCTTGCTGCGCGGCGAAGGTTTCCGCAAAGCCCTGCAAAAGGCCGGTTTATATGACCCGGATCTGGAAGTGCTGACCCCGCGCGCCTCCTCCGTCGGTCTCGGTGGCGAACTGTTCCTGCAACTGCTCGCCAGTCATCCCGATGTCGATGCGATCTTCTTCGGCAACGACGACCTGGCCCAGGGCGCACTGCTCGAAGCCATGCGCTGCGGGATCAAGATCCCCGAACAAGTGGCGATCCTCGGCTTCAACGACCTGCCGGCCTCGGCGCACATGGTGCCGCGCCTGAGCAGCATCAGCACCCCGCGAGAAGCCATCGGCCGGCGCGCGGCGGAGCAGATGTTGACGTTGATGGCTGGTAATACGGTTGCAAAACCGGTGCAGGACATGGGGTTTGAGTTGAAGGTGCGCGAGAGTACCTGACGCTTTGATCGTTCCCACGCTGCGTGGGAACGATCGGTTACTAAGCGCGACGGCTTATCAGCACCCCGGCAAACACGCCAACCCAAAGGATCGACACGCCATAGTTGATCCGCTGATACAAACCGAACCCCTGCCCCGCCTCAACGGCCTGTCCCATCAAAGGCAGCACCGACAACGCTCCAAGGGTGCACACCAGGGAGAACCAGGCGAACCACTTCAAGCCCAGTACTCGCGACGCTAGATAGATCCATAGCGCACTGGCGATCAACAGCGTCAGAAACATCACCAGACCCGAAAGGTTATGCAGCTTCTGACTGTCGGAGGGATTTGCCAGACCACAGCCGATATCGCAGGAAAAATACCCGGTACCGAAACTGGCAACACCGTGCAGCACGATCAGCACGGCGCTCAGTCGAGCGAGTTTCGAGGTATGGAGGGTCGCGAACGCGGCCAGACCGAAGACGATAAACAACACACCCAACGGAAAATTATTGATCAGCGGCGACACCCCATGAGTCGGTGCCCCGATTGCACCCAGCTCACTCATGGCCTGATTGAGATGGCTGTAACCGGGATAAAGCCTGCCGGTAGTCACTACACCGACCAGCAGCCAAATCGGCGCCAACAAACCCGCCACATAACCCCATTTGAACATTCCCTTGTTCACGCGCCGTCACTCCTTTGATAGCCCTGTCCAAAACAGACAAGTGGCCAGCAACTTAGTGACTATTCGAACAAAAGTCACCCTGTCCGAGCATCAACGCCCCATCAACTCCACAAACGCCAACGCCCCTTTCTGCAACGGCTGGCTCTTGAGCCACACCGCATGCACCGGCAGCACCAGTCCGTTCTCAATGTTGCGGAAGCTCAGGCGTTTGAGCCTTCCGACGTCGAGCAACGGCTGGACCACCGACAGCGGAAAATTGCCCCAGCCCAATCCGGCCTCGACCATTTCCAGCGCCATGGCCAAGGTGTCGGTGCGCCAGTAAGACTCGGCCACCAGCGGCCGGGTTTCACTGATCGGCAGGTCGCGGCTGGCGACGATGATTTGCCGTACGTGGACCAAATCTTCGAGATACACATCCTGGCCTTGAAACAGCGGATTGTCCGCCGCCAGTGTGGCGATCATCCGTTCGGTGCCGACGAACTGGAACCGCTCCAGCACGTTCATGCTCAGCCCGGCGAACGCCAGGCAAACGCTGACCCGGCCGCTGTGGAGCATCGCCAGCACATCATCCTGCGGCGCGCTGAGCATTTCGATGTCCAGTAGAGGATGACGCTCGGCGATGACCTTGATCGCCGCCATCACGCGGCCCTTGTCGATGTCCGCCACGACCCCGATTGACAACTTGCTTTCAAGCCCCAGCGACAACTCGACCGCATGCACTTGCAGCTGTTTGAGCTGCTCGGCAATCAGTCGCGCATGCGGCACCAATGCGCTGGCCATCGCCGTCGGCACCGGCTCGCGATGGCTGCGATCAAACAGGGGATAACCGAGTTCGGCTTCCAGGTTGGCGATGCCCATGCTCACCGCCGACGGCACTTTACCCAGCGCCCGAGCGGCAGCGGAAAACGAGCCGCGCTCGATCACCGCGAGGAACAACTCGATGCTGTCACTGTTGAAATTCATTCCTCTTCCTATCAATAAAACTGAAAGCTACCGACTTTTTCTGTCACGCCTATTGAAGCTATCTTTCGCCGCCTTCGCCAGTGCTCCTGGCTTCAAGTTCGCAGAAAGAGGCAAATTCCCATGCAAGGCGTTAAACGAAAACTGCTCTACGTGTCGCTTTACGAGGTCATCGGCATGACCTTCTCGGCCCTGGGTCTGGCGTTGTTGTCCGGCACCTCGCCCGGCAGCACTGGCCCGTTGGCAGTGATCATTACCACCATCGCGGTGACCTGGAATTTCATCTACACCACGCTGTTCGAGCGCTGGGAAAGCCGCCAGCCTTCGCGAACCCGCACCGTTAAACGGCGCATCGCCCATGCCGTGGGTTTTCAACTAACCTTGATAGTGTTCCTCATCCCGTTGATCGCCTGGTGGATGAACATCAGCCTGGTGCAAGCCTTTCTGCTGGACGCGGCGCTGATCATTTTCATCCCGTGCTACACCTTCGCCTTCAACTGGTTGTTTGATCGCACGTTTGGTTTGCCAACTTCGGCGCTGCCAGATCCGGTTTGAAAACGCTGAATGTCTGTTAGATTCCTGAAGCGTCAAATCGCTAACGGAGTAGCTCAATGGAACATGCACTGAAGATTCTGGGAAAAGCCTCGTCCATCAACGTCAGAAAAGTCCTGTGGACCTGTGAGGAACTGGGTGTTGCCTACGAACGTGAAGACTGGGGCGGCGGTTATGCGTCGACCCACACGCCGGAGTTTCTCAGGCTCAATCCCAACGCACTGGTGCCCGTGATCATCGATGAGGCCGGCGTGCTGTGGGAGTCCAACACCATCTGCCGCTATCTGGCCGGTAAACACCACAACACCGATCTGCTACCCCACGAACCGGCGGCCCGCGCTCGGGTAGAGCAGTGGATGGATTGGCAAGCCACCGAACTCAATGCCTCCTGGAGCTATGCGTTCACGGCATTGGTACGCAAAGATCCGGAATTCCGGGACCCGCATCACATTGCCGCCGGTGTACACGGCTGGAATCAGAAAATGGGCATCCTCGAGCATCAGCTCGCGGCCACCAAAGCGTATGTCGCCGGGCCGCACTTCACACTGGCGGACATCGTCATCGGACTGTCAGTCAACCGCTGGCTGATGACACCGATGGAGCGCCCTGACTACCCCGCCATCGACGAGTATTTCCAACGGTTGGCACAACGCCCGGGATTCCTGAAACATGGCTGCAACGGCCTGCCATAACGCCAAACCCGCAACGCTCCTACCCTGAAAAGAGAGACTCATGAACGGACTCAACGTACTGCTGACCGGTGCCTGCGGCAGAATCGGCAAAACCTTCTTCGAAGCCTCAAAAGACCGCTACACCTTCGTCCTGACGGATCGCATCGAGCCCGACTTTGCGGTCGATGCGCCTCACCGTTTCGTCAGCCTGGAGCTGTCCGACCCCGCGACCATGGGCGAAGTATTGAAAGGGATCGACGTCATCGTGCACCTGGCCGGTATTCCTCACGCCACTGCCACTTTCAATGAGTTGCTGCCCAATAACATTTTGGCCACCACTTACCTGTTCGAAGCCGCGGCGGCGGCTGGCTGCAAGCGACTGGTGTTCGCCAGCAGTGCGCAAACCATCGAAGGCTATCCGGTGGACCGGCAGATCACCCCGGGCATGCAGGTCATGCCGGCCAATCTGTATGGCGTCAGCAAGTGTTACGGCGAAGCGTTGTGTGCGTTCTATGCTGCCAAACGCAACCTCTCGACCATCGCGATACGGATCGGCGCTTTCGAATTCCCGGACCGTCATGAACTGACCAACGCCCGAGACCTGAGCGCCTGGCTGAGCCCACGCGATGCGGTGCAGTTGCTGCAGCGTTCGGTGGAGGTCGAAGGCGTGCAACACCTGATCGCCCACGGCATTTCCAACAACCGCTTCAAGCGCCTGGACCTCAGTGAAACCATGCGGGTGTTGGGTTACCGGCCGGTGGATGATGCGTTTCAGACCTTCGATATCTCGATTGCGCCATAAACCCTCCGATCAGGCCGCCTTCGCCTCGGCGACGTTTCTCAGGTTGTTCCTTGGCGCGAGAGAACCCGCAACCTGATACTGGAAAACATCGCCCATCGCTGACCCACCGTGCGGTCGACCTCTGCCGCCCGGCGGCAAAGATTGACCTCAATTCCTCGTCACTTGCTGAGCTGCAAATATTCAACTAGTTGTTTTTATTAATATTTTTTCACCAGGCACACTATTTGCTGAAAGCACTGCACCGCAAATACCTACAAGGTCTATTCATCATGTTGGTCAGTGCAAAACAAAACCTGGTGGCGCCCCTCCCCAAGCGTCCCGGCGACGAACCGAACTCGGACGCCGCCGCCGGACTTCAGGGCGGCCTGCAAGCCGCCATGACGCAAGCCCTGCAAAACAATGTGCAGGCGCAAACCGCGCAGACCACTAAGCAGGTCCAGGACTCCGCCACCCAAATCGCCACGCAACAGGTCAGCGAAGCGACCCGGATCAGCGACAACGTCGATGAGGCGTTCGCCAAAACCCGCGTGGCCCTGCAAGCCTCTGTCCCGGACGATAGCAAAACCAAGTCCACCGACAGCGCGGCCATGACCGACTTCAAGGACTACATGAGCAAAACGCCGGAACAGCGGCTGCGCGACAGCATCCTGAAAGAGCTGGGCATTACCGAAGATCAATTGAAAGCCATGCCGCCGGAGCAACAACTGGCCATTGGCAAACAGATCGCCGAGCGCATCCAGGACAAGATGAAGATGGCGCAGGCCGACAAAGAAAACGGCGCCACTGAAAAGGCTAATGACCCGCAAGTGGTCGATAAGTTTCTCGCTTCGCTTTAACGCGACCGATACACCCAAAAAAGGGTCCCTTCTCGGGATAATGCCAGTCAGTTAAGCTGACTGGCATTTTTCTTTCTGATCGGATATTTCGGTGATTTGAGCCTTATGGCGCGGGGATAAATGCGCTCTTCCCGTCGATGCGGCAGAACATAATGCGGGGCAGAGGCGTGCAGCTCGGCCAGATATTTGGGGATGTTCCCGGAACGGTCGGCCGAAACGCTGTTGATAAACCCTAAAATTGCCCAAGTACACGCGGCAAAGCTCATTTCGCACGGGTAAATACCTGGACAGTGGCGGCTCATTTCCACCATCTGGTAGCGCAGCAGGTTGTAGCCCAGCAACACACCCCACAGTTCCTGCTCGATCATCTCGGGCGTCTTGCTACGCAATGTATAGCTGCTGTTGAGCAGCGTCTGTTTCATCTCGCGAAACCCTAATTCGATCTCCCATCGCTGGCTGTACAGGTCGACGATTTCGTCGGACGGGAAGCGTAGCGGATCGGCCATCGACGTCAGGATCTGACAAACCTTGCCCTTGACGGTTTTGCTCAGCAATCGCGCGGTCAGGCGCTCCGGCAGCCCCGGCCATTGCGTGCGGGCCTGCGGCGAAGTGCTCAACGAGACCACAGCGTCCTGGCGCCCCAAGCGCTGAATCACTTCGTACTGCGCACCTTTGCGCAGAGGCATCAGCCAATGTCGCTCGATGCCTGCTTGCTGCCACTGATGCAGCAAACCCAAGGAGTAAAAACCGCGATCGAACAGCGTCAGCGAGTGATCGGGCGTGGTTTCGATCAGTTGCTCCGCCAGTTTCATTTCGTTGCTGCGATAGCCATCCAACGCGCTGCCGATCAGCATGTGGCTGGTCAACTCCATTTGGCAGACCATGCGCACCTGGGGGAAACCGGTGTCGCCATGCTGGTTGCTGGCGGAATCGTAGCGCGCCCGATTTTCGGGTGTATCGGGCGTTCGCCATACGACACCGTCGACCCCCAGCAAACGCAAGCCTGCCCAAGTTGGGTGATCCACGGCCTCATGCCAACTTTTCTGAGTCAGATGGAAGACTTGTCGTACAGCCTCGCAGCCCAATCTCTGACGGGCTTGAACCACAGCGCTGGGTGCCACCAATGGACGTTGGCCCGGCAGCATGATGTTCATGCGACTGACCACATCCCAGGCCGACATGCGTCGAAAGAAGGCCATGGAGATCACGCACCAGAGCATCATTTCCAGTGGCAAACGCCGCTTGCGCAGGGTCGCCACGCCGGCCTGTTCAAGTGCCTGCTCGACCAAAGATGGATCGAGTAAAGAATCCAGTCCCTCGATTGAGTTAGGGGTGGAGGCGATATTGTGGGTCAGTTCCAGGGCCCGAGCGAGACGCATAAAAAAATCCGATGCCAGTACAGGCATCGGATTTTGATTTCTTGCGGCCAAAGGTCAAGCGAGAGGGCTTAACTGATCGGCATTAGCCTTCTCGGGACCCTTTTCTTTTTTGGTTCGATGACCGCTCATCGGCTTTACCTGACTAAAGCCTCTTACCTGTCAATTGTGACAGTAGACAGTCGTGAGGGACGGGTAAATCATGAACGTGTTGCGGCAATCATTACTCGCACTAACGATCAAGAGAATGGAGACTGATATGTCTATAAATGCACCCGCTACGACCACACTTTCACTGGACGACAACGCAACCAGTCAATGCGAATCAGCGACTGTGACGTCAACCCAGTCACCACAAAATTTTCGCGGAACCTGCACCGCAAAATTCATGAAGGATGGTAACGAAGTGGCGCCAGCCTTTGATGGCTCGCGCTTTCAACTTGATTACGGCTCGTTCTTTCCGAAAACGATCAAACACATTTACATCGACGACACCATCGATACCGGCCGCGGTTTTGTTTTCGACATCAGCCCTGCGCGCGGAGATGGTACTTATCCAATCCCCCTGACCAATAGCAATACTAACTTCCGTTATTACGTAGGTTTCAATGTCGATGAGGGAGAAATAATTATTAACGTCGACAACGGCAATTGCAGCGGCACATTTAGCCTCACGGTTACTGGCAACCCAAGCGGGGGCGGCGATGAAACTTTGAATATTGTAGAAGGGAGATTCGAAATCATAGATATTTGATTCGCCTTAGACTGCCCCTCTAAAGCGTGAGCTTCCCGAGGCCGAGGGGCAAATCTCACGGGCAGTCAGTTAATTTGCAACGTCGAATTAAACTGACTGATCGCATCCACGACATGCCGCGACCCTTGCTGAATCTCCAGGATCACCTCCCCCGCTTCGTTCGCCAGTTCCACGCCTAACCCGGTGCGACTCAAACTCGATTGCATGCTCGACACCGCGCTCAACGACAAGTCATGGTTCCTGCGCACCACTTCGACAATCTCCAGCGTCGCCTGACTGGTGCGTGCAGCCAGGCTGCGAACCTCGTCGGCGACCACCGCAAACCCGCGTCCATGCTCCCCGGCCCGGGCCGCTTCGATGGCGGCGTTGAGTGCCAGCAGGTTGGTTTGATCGGCAATGCCACGAATGGTCTGGACGATGGTGCCGATGATGTCGGACTGTTTGCTGACGGCATCAATGCTCAGCGCCGCTTCGTTCAAGTCTTTGGAAATGTCCTGGATGATCTGCACCGTTTGCTGCACCACCTGGGAGCCTTTCTGCGCGCAGGCGTCGTTTTGTACCGAAGTGCTGTGGGCCGATTCCGCGGCGGTTTGCAGGGTGGTGACTTGCTGGGTGATGTCGCTGGCGAACTTGACCACTTTGTACAACCGCCCCTTGGTGTCGAACAGCGGGTTGTAGGAGGCCTCCAGGAAAACCGTATGACCGTGCTTATCTTTGCGCTCGAAACGGTGCGTGTGATATTCGCCGCGATTGAGCGAGGCCCAAAACGCTTTGTAGGCCTGAGATTCAGCGTCGGCACGATGACAGAACAGGCTATGGTGCTGGCCAACCACTTCGTTGAGCGAGTAATGCATCGTCTTCAAGAAGTTGTCGTTGGCGGTGATGACCTTGCCATCCGGGGTGAATTCGATCACGGCCATGGAGCGACCGATCGCCGCGAGCATGCTCTCGTTTTCGTGTTCCTTGTAGGTCCTGGCTGAGATGTCAGTGGCGACTTTGATCACACTCCGAACCTGACGATCAGCGCCGAACACCGGCATATAGCTGGCTTCGAGCCAGATCTCCTTGCCGCTCCTGTTCAAGCGTAAAAAGGTCCCGCTAATCGGTTCGCCACGGGCCAGGTCACGCCACAACTTGGCGTAGGCTTCGCTTCGATAAAACGCTTCTTCGCAAAAGATCCGGTGATGCTTACCGCGCACTTCTTCAGCGCTGTAACCCATGGCACTGCAAAAGTTGTCGTTGGCATCGAGCACGATCCCTTCGGGGGTGAACTCAATCATTGCCATCGAGCGACTGACCGCGGCCAACTTCGCGTTAGCCTCGGTCAGCGCGCAACTGAATCGTTCGATTTCCAGCAGGTCGGTCTTGTGACGTCGGTTAAACATAGTCGTATCACCTTCAGCGCGGTCTTTTGTTTGATGAAAGTACTTTGGTCTTTCAACAGCTCCACCACTACGTTCCAAGGAACAGGCACACGCATCCCTCCACAGGAAGGACTTGATCAGGTGATCAATGATGTTTAATCGGAGAGTCCATGCCGCAACGCTCTTATCAAGACATCCTTCTCTTGATAGCCCGGAATCGGGCCAACCCTAACGTTCTGATAAGACATTCCATTGACCGGACAGCTCCGTGTTGTTCAGCGTCGGTGCCTTGGGTTGCGCACACTTTTAACCTGTATGACGGCCTTCTCATGGCGGTCGACATAGTTAGTTAGGAGTCAGCATAGACAGGCGAGGCAGGTAAGCAAGGCCACTAGTCGGCCAGTATTGAGGACAAAATCGGTTCAGCATCGGTATGAGTCATTTCTCGGCAAGCAGACTCATCAGCGCCTGCACCGCCGCCGAGGGCGGCTTGTTCGCAGCGGCCACCAAGGCAAACTCTCGATCGATACGCGGTTTGACCGGCACCACGCGCAGCCCCTGAAGTTGGCTCGGCAGTGTCATCTCCGGCACCAGCGTCACGCCGATGTTTTCCCGCACCAGGGTGAACGCACTGCTCCATTCACGGACCTCGACCCGCACATCAAGCAGTTGCAGTCCGGCATCCCCCGCCAGGCTGCGAGCGTTGGTCGAACAACCGCCCGTGGCCAGTACAAAAGGTTGCTCCGCCAACTCAGCCAGGGAGACGCCCTCTTCATGCGAACGACGAGCCAAGGGATGGCCGCCAGGCACCACCGCCATCCAGGCATCACGTCCCAAGCGACCGGCATTGCGCTCAGTTGCCGGGTTCAACACCACGCCGACATCCACCAGCCCGGCGCCGAGTAGTGTTTCCACTTCATCGTCGCTGACCTCCAGCGCGACCACCTGAATGCCGGGATAAAGCCGATTGAACTGACGCAGCAGCGGCGGCAGGAAAGTCGCCAACACCATGGGAAAACTGGCCAGGCGAATCGTCCCGCGCTGAATGTCTTTGGTGGAATCGACAGTACTGCGAATGGTTTCCAGAGCACCGAGCATGGTTCTCGCGTGTTCGATCACAGACAGGCCGATTGCCGTCGGCAAAGTCTGGCGATTCTCTCGACTGAACAGTTGAACGCCCAGGGTTTCTTCAATCAACGCCAAGGCCTGGCTGGCACCGGACTGGGTCATGCCGACCCGCTCGGCAGCCCGGGTAATGTTGCCCGTGTCAGCCACCGCCACCACCATTCGCCAGTGCATCAGATTCATCATGGCAGTAGCTTTCCTTATGGCGGTTTTCTGAAAGATTAATTTTACCGAGGGTGCCGCGCACTATGACACTGGCGCAAATCCCCAGCCAGAGCCCTGCCGATGAAGTTGTATTACGCACCACACGCCTGCTCGCTGGCGCCGCATATCGTCCTGCGTGAACTGGATCTGCCGTTCGAATTGATCCGCGTCGACAACACCACCAAGCGAACCGCCAGCGGCAAGGACTTCCTCGCCATCAACCCCAAGGGTTACGTCGCGGCATTGCAACTGGACAATGGCCAAGTGCTGACCGAAGGCCCGGCGATCCTGCAATACCTGGCAGACCTGCGCCCCGAAGCGAACCTGGCACCCTTGAGCGGGACATTCGAGCGGGTGCGGTTGCAGGAATGGCTGAATTTCGTTTCGACCGAGATTCATGGCGGGCTGGGCTGGCTGTTCAGTTCGCAGTTCCCGGATGAGGTCAAAGCGCTGATCAAGGAGAAACTGTTCAAGCGGTTTGCGGTGTTGTGTCAGACGCTGGAGCGCCAGGACTATTTGATGGCTGACGGGTTCAGCATTGCCGATGCGTATTTGTTTACGGTGTTGCGCTGGTCGCACCTGTTTGCCATCAATTTGAATGAGTGGCCGGCGTTGGCGCGGTTTCAGGCGCGGGTTGATCAGCGGCCAGCCGTGAAGGCAGCGTTGGCGGCGGAGATGGCGTAGGGCATTAGATCAATCGCGGGCAAGCCTTGCTCCTACAGGATTCAGGTCGTTCGCTCTGTAGGAGCAAAGCTTGCCCGCGATAGCAATCTATTGATCGCTACAAAACATCAGACAGAAATCACAAACTCCCACTGACCTTGGTCGCCACTTCCCCCGGCACCCACGCCTTCCACACCTGCGGCTCATCGCGCAAAAACGCTTCTGCCACCTGACGCGGTTGCAGGCGCTTTTCCCTCAGTTGGCCGAGCGTCTGGTTCAGCAGATTGAAGGCTCCAAGGGTTAGGGGTCGCTGAATGTCCGGTGATCCGGTGACGCGATCCTAGCAAGGAGCCTTATTCTTTAATAAAATTCAAAAAGCATTTTTATATTCAATTTTAGAATTAAACATCAAAAGATCGCAGCCTCGCTTCGCTCGACAGCTGCTACAGATTTACACCGATTTCCTGTAGCAGCTGTCGAGTGAAACGAGGCTGCGATCTTTTCACACCGCCTACCGTAATCGCCCAAACCCCAACGCCTCAGCCTCTTGCTGATAGTCGAGAATGATTTGATAGTCGCTTTCGCTGGCCGGCAATACCTCTTGCAGACCGAGGATTTCGCTGACTTCGGGCAATTCCTGCAACGTCGTGTTCATCACCTGCCGCAGCGCCTCGGCCTGTTCATCGGTGACGGTCGCGGCGGTGATAAACGGTAAGGTCGGACTGAATGCACTTCGCGCGATGACCCGCAGGCCGGCCACTTCTTCTTCGGCGTGCCGCGCCAGATAGGCAAAGGTGACGCTGTCGATGGCCGCCAGGTTCGCTGTTTCTTCACGCAACCCGCGCAGGCTTTCGCGGTGGCTGCCGCTGATACCGACACTGGCGAAGAACTGCCCCTCTCGCTGCAACAGCGCCAGTCGGTGACGCAACAGGTTCATGCCGCTGTTGGAGTCTTCGCCATTGATCACCCCGGGACTGTCGCGAAAGGCCGGCAAGCTGCGCCGTCAGCAGCAAGTACGGGGACAGCCAGAGGTCCATCAGCGAAAGGCCCTCGGCGTTGCGGCGGGTGGCACCCAGTCGCTCGAGCATTCGCGTCAGCCATTGCTCGCGACGCGCGCGGTAGGCGCGGGGCAAGTCGTACCAGGGCAGCCCTGGCAAATCGTGATGCACCAAATGCAGATTGAGGTTGAGAAACAGCCAGCGCCACGGCCAGGCGGCTTCATTGATGACCGTCCTTTGCTCGGGCTCGGCGCGGGGACGGTGTTCATAGTAGGAGCGAATCATCGCAATCGATAGCGCCGGCACGCTGATCAGCAACAGGTAATGCCACACCGGCAGCACGCTGTAGTGGGCCATAAACAGCAACATCAGCAGGGTCAACGTGCCGTGGGTCAGCCATATAAACCAGGCCTGCCGCTCACCTGCTTTTAGACGTTGCAGCTCTTCCCGGGCCAGCGCCAGCAAGGCCAGCGGTGCGCCGAGGACGAAGCGTCCGAGTACGGTTTTGTTCAGCCAGTGCAGACTCTGTTTGAACAGTGAACTGCCCTGCCACTGCTCGGCGCTCAGGTAACGGCTTTCCGGATCGCGCCCCGGTAGAGTCAGGTCTTCGTCGCGGTGATGCAGCAAATGGCTGTCGCGATACAGGGTGTAGGGATACCAGACGGCGAACGGCGCGTAGCCGAGAATCTTGTTCAGCGATGCCCAGCGGGTGGGGTGACCGTGTAGCAATTCGTGCTGCACCGACAACCAGAGCACCACCAGCGGAATCAGCAACAATGTGCTCCACCAGAGCCCCAGCCGATAGCTCCCCAAAACAATGCTGAACCAACCAGCGTACACGCCGACCAGCAACATCCAGGTCGGCCACTCGGTGCGAGCGGTCAGGCGTTGGCGCAGGGTTTCGATTTCTTCACGGTGGGCGGTATCGAAGTAATGGGGCATGGCGTTGCTCAGATCGGGGACCAATCCCCTTCTGTGCAATGGCGCAGGGAAATCTTGCAGATTATTTTAAGGATCGTTCCCACGTCGAGGCGTCGAACCGTCTGCGTGGGAACGATCATTTACCAGCGGCGGGATCAATGCCCGAACACATCCACCTTCTTGGCCTTCTTGTCCGCGCGCTTTTCATCGGCGGTTTTTGCCGGTTTTTTCTTTGCCGCTTTTTTTGAATCCATGCCTTTGGCCATGATACGTACTCCACTCATACGGGATGTGAGCTCAGGTATACACCTATCCCCGCGCTCGCGTTCTTTTATAATCGCCCGCTTTGCGCACCGACAGTCGAAGACCATGCCCAACACCCAGTACACCTTGCTCGCCGAGCCTTTGTGGCCCTTGATGAACAAGTTTTATCGCGCTCACCAATCGTCGATGAAAGCCGTCCGCGACGCTCAACTCTGGGTGGCCAGGCGCGAGGAGATCATTGGCGCGCTGTGTTTGCGACCGGTGGCGGACGGGCATTGGCTGACGGGTTTGTTTGTCGATCCGGCCTGCCGTGAACAGGGCATCGCTGCGGCGTTGATCGCCAAGGCGCTCAAGGATCTTGAAGGCCCGGTGTGGCTGTTTTGTCATCCAGACTTGCGCGGGTTTTATGAACGTCGTGGTTTTACCTTCGACCCGCCACTGCCCTACTCCATGGCCGAACGCCTGAGCCGTTATGCGCGGAGCAAACCGATGATCGCCATGGGTTTGGAAGCCTCTGGATGATTCAGGAAGGCGTCAGTCGTCGGCGTTCGGATCGAGATCCGGGAACATTACTTCGGTAAACCCGAATTTGCTGAAGTCACTGATGCGCGAGGGGTATAACCGGCCGATCAGGTGATCGCATTCATGCTGCACAACCCGCGCATGGAAGCCTTCGGCAACGCGCACGATCGGATTGCCCTTGGGGTCGAAACCTTCGTACCGAATGTGCTGATAGCGATCCACCGCGCCGCGCAGACCGGGCACCGACAGGCAGCCTTCGAAACCCTCTTCCAGCGTCGGGCTCAACGGCGTGATCAGCGGGTTGATCAGAATCGTCTGCGGCACGGCTTCGGCGTCCGGGTAGCGTTCGCTGTGCTCGAAACCGAAGATCACCAGTTGCAGGTCGATGCCGATCTGCGGTGCGGCCAGGCCGACCCCGCCGACGCTTTCCATGGTCTGGAACATGTCGTCGATCAGTTGCCACAGCTCGGGGCTGTCGAACATTTCGGCGGGCACCGGCGGGGCGATGCGCAGCAGGCGCTCGTCGCCCATTTTCAGAATTTCACGGATCATTTGATGACTTCGTCAGTGGTCGGCTTGATCGAGTGATCCCGACCCAGCCCGGAAACGTGTTGTTTGGGTTCGTGATCGAGCTCGCCGGGGACTTTTTCGCCATCATTCTTGCCTTCGGTCGACATGTGCTCGATCACCGCATTCATCTCTGCGCCGAGCAACAGCACTGCGGCGGAAATGTAGAAGTACAGCAACAGCACGATGATCGCGCCGATACTGCCATACATGGCGTTGTAGTTGGCGAACATCTTGACGTACAGGCCGAAACCCAGCGACGCAATGATCCACACCACCACCGCCAGCACCGAGCCCGGGGTGATGAAGCGAAACTCTTGTTTGACGTCGGGCATGACGTAATAAATCAGCGCCACCGCCATCATCAACAGAATCACGACCACCGGCCAGCGCACGATGGTCCAGAGGGTCACGATGAAGTCCTCAAGGCCGACTTGCGAGGCGATCCAGCCCATCACCTGCGGCCCGAGCACCATCAGCGCGGCGGCGACCAGCAGCATGCCGGCGATGCCAACGGTGTAGATAATCGACAGCGGAAAACGCTTCCACGCCGGCCGACCTTCGACTACGTCGTAGGCGGCGTTCATCGCGCTCATCATCAGCCGCACACCGGCGGACGCGGTCCACAGGGCAATCACGATACCGACCGACAGCAAGCCACCCTTGGATTGCTGGAGCTGGTCGATGACCGGGTTCACCTGTTCCAGCGCCTGGGGCGGCAGGACCAGTTCCGATTGCAGGCGCAGCCAGGAGAAGAAGTCCGGCAGGTGCAGGAAACCGATCAGGGCGATCAGGAACAGAATGAAGGGGAAAAGCGAGAACAGCATCTGATAGGCCAACGCCGAGGCATAGGTAGACATCTCGTCGTCGACGAACTCGGTGATCGTGCGCACCATCACACGGTGCAGGCGCAGACCTTTCATGTGTGGGAAAAACATTAGCGTCTCCTTTCGCCGCAAATTTGCTCGAAGTCTGGCGACTCAGGGGCCGTTTTCTACATCAAAGTAGCCTACTTGGCGAGTTTGAAACAATTTCCGTGCGCAAGTTCAGGCTGACACAAAAACGGCCATCCGTGGATGGCCGTTCATGTTGCTCATCAAAGGCCGAATCAAGCCTTGTCGACGCCTTTCTTGATCGCGTCCTTGGCCTTGCCGACCGCTTGCTGGGCTTCGCCTTTCTTTTCCTGCACGACCCCTTCGGCACGCATTTTGTCGCTACCGGTGGCCTTGCCGACGCCTTGCTTGACGTTGCCGGCGGCTTCGTTGGCCATGCCTTTTACTTTATCGCCAGTGCTGCTCATGGTGTTTCTCCTGTGAACAATTCAACGGGGAAAGTTGTTACACAAAGATTGACCGGAGGCGTTTGCGCGGAGTTTCATTTATTTTCACCGCAACATTTCATCGTTCAGTGCAGGTTGGGCTTTATGTTTGCCGACCAACCCCCGAGAATGCGCAACGTATTCAGGCCATGGCGCTGAAGATCCAATCCCGTAGGAATGTTATGAAACTCGATAAAAAGCAGGCCATTGCCCGCAGAAACCAGGAACTTGGCGGTGCTGTGCTTGGCGTCAACAACTGCCATTTCACTGAATTGAACCGCAACCGCAACATCTGGTGGTTCGATATTCCGGTCGCGCGCCTGGCCATTGGTCAGTACGAGTGGGTTCACCTGTTGATGCACACCCCGGATACCGACGAACTGCTGCACCTGAAAGTGCCGACGGTATTCCTTCGGGAGAAGCTCGAAGGCCTGGTGGTGCGCAACGAAGGCAAGCGTAAAGCAGCCTTGAGCCTGGAACTGAGCGCCGACAAGGACTCGTACCTTCAGGACATGCGACCGGCGGGTACCAACGTCAATTTCGCGCAGTTCCGCCTCTGAATAGAGCGTGGGAACGATCGGTCAGGCAAACAAAGCCCCGCATCTGCGGGGCTTTTGTTTGTTACGCGCTTACCTTTTTGACGCCGAGCTTCTTCAGCTCTTCGTCGCGCAACTCGCGGCGCAGGATCTTGCCGACGTTGGTGGTCGGCAGCGCATCGCGGAATTCCACGGCTTTCGGCACTTTGTATCCGGTGACGTTGGCGCGCATGTGCTCCATCACCTGTTCCTTGGTCAGTGTCACGCCCGGTTTGGCGACGATGAAGATCTTGATCGCCTCGCCCGACTTCTCGTCCGGCACGCCGATGGCTGCGCATTGCAGCACGCCCGGCAGGGTCGCGAGCACGTCTTCCAGTTCGTTCGGGTACACGTTGAAACCGGAGACCAGAATCATGTCTTTCTTGCGATCGACGATGCGCATGTAACCGTCAGGCTGGATCAGCGCGATGTCACCGGTCTTCAACCAGCCTTCGCTGTCGAGGATTTCATCGGTGGCGTCCTGACGCTGCCAGTAGCCCTTCATCACTTGCGGACCTTTCACACACAGCTCGCCGATTTCGCCTAACGGCTGTTCAACGCCGGCATCGTCGATGACTTTGCACAGGGTCGACGGAACCGGAATACCGATGGTGCCGATCTGGATGTGCTGAATCGGGTTCACAGTGGCCACCGGACTGGTTTCGGTCATGCCGTAACCTTCACAGATGGCGCAACCGGTGACCGCTTTCCAGCGCTCGGCCGCGGCCAGTTGCAGGGCCATGCCACCGGACAGGGTGACTTTCAGCGCCGAGAAGTCCAGTTTGCGGAAGCCTTCGTTGTTGCACAGGGCGACAAACAGCGTGTTCAGCCCAACAAAACCGCTGAACTTCCACTTCGACAGT
This sequence comes from Pseudomonas sp. PMCC200344, assembly GCF_030053095.1. Lineage (NCBI taxonomy): Bacteria > Pseudomonadati > Pseudomonadota > Gammaproteobacteria > Pseudomonadales > Pseudomonadaceae > Pseudomonas > Pseudomonas sp. PMCC200344. Next base: position 4,996,687 of record NZ_CP125618.1, read on the forward strand.
TCCTTGACCATCGCCGTCAAATCGCGCGGGTTGCTGATCAGGATGTTGTGGTTGCCGATCAGCATCATCGCCATGCAATGAAAGGTGAAGGCATAGATGTGGTACAGCGGCAGCGGCGTGATCAGGACCTCGCAACCTTCATTGAGGTTAGAACCCATCAGTGCCTTGCACTGCAGCATGTTCGCCACCAGGTTGCGATGGGTCAGCATCGCGCCCTTGGCCACGCCGGTGGTGCCGCCGGTGTATTGCAGCACGGCAACGTCGCCGCTGGCCGGGTTGGCTTCAGCGACTGGCTGGCCGTGGCCCTTGCTCAGTACGTCGTTGAACTTGATGGCCTTGGGCAAGTGATACGCCGGGACCATCTTCTTCACGTACTTGATGACGCTGTTGACCAACAGGCGCTTGAGCGGCGGCAGCAGGTCGGCCACTTCGGTGACGATCACGTGCTTGACGCCGGTTTTCGGCACGACGAGCTGGGCCAGGTGCGCCATGTTGGCCAGGCAGACCAGGGCTTTGGCACCGGAGTCGTTGAATTGGTGTTCCATTTCCCGCGCGGTGTACAGCGGGTTGGTGTTGACCACGATCAGCCCGGCGCGGATGGCACCGAAGACGGCGACCGGGTACTGCAACACGTTGGGCAGCTGCACGGCGATTCGATCGCCCGGCTGCAAGTCGGTATGCTGTTGCAGGTAAGCGGCAAAGGCACCGGACAATTCGTACAGTTCACCGTAGGTGATTGTCTTGCCCAGGTTGCTGAATGCCGGTTTGTCGGCAAAGCGTTGGCAGGACTGCTTCAACACTGCCTGAATATTCGGATACTCGTCTGGATTGATGTCGGCAGCAATCCCGGCAGGGTACTTATCCTTCCAAAAGTCTTCGATCATGGAAGCCCACTCCTCAGCAACGCGAATTCATCACCGCATTTGATGCGATTATTATTGGTGTATGTTTTTTATTGGTATCTGTTTGTTGGTGAGTCTGGCTTTTTATATAGGCCGAGAAGTCACAAAGCGCGCCGAGAGTAGCAGCTTTGCCAGAGGCCGACTAGAGCCAAAAACAGCCTCTACAGTCACATTCGTGACTCAAGACCAAGCAATGGTCTTTTTTAGAGCAAAAATTCTATACAGACATTAAACGCTCTAGAACAGGCCTTACAGCCAAACCTCGAAGACAAAAAAAGGGGCGCCCATAATTGACCGCCCCTTTTTGATGCTGCGTCGCTAACAATTCATTACGCGATATCACGCAACTCCCGCCGCAATATCTTGCCCACCGGCGTCATCGGCAACGACTCACGCAAGACAATGTGCTTGGGCACTTTGTACGCCGTGAAGTTTTCCTTGCAGTAGGCCTTCAGCTCTTCAAGGCTGACACCCGTTTCACGGGCCACCACAAACAGCTTCACCGCTTCCCCCGAACGCTCGTCCGGCACACCGATCACCGCACAGTTGGCGACTTTCGGGTGAGCCATGACCACATCTTCGATCTCGTTCGGGTACACGTTGAAACCCGAGACGATGATCATGTCTTTCTTGCGATCGACGATGCGCACAAAACCGTCCGGGTCGATCACCGCGATGTCACCGGACTTGAACCAGCCTTCGGCATCCAGCACTTCGGCGGTGGCTTCGGGTTTCTGCCAGTAGCCCTTCATGATCTGCGGGCCCTTGATGCACAGTTCGCCGCGCTCGCCCAGAGGTTGCTCGACGCCTTCATCGTTGATGACCTTCAGCGTGGTGCCCGGCACCGGCAGGCCGACCGTGCCGAGCCGCGACTTGTCGCCGTACGGGTTGGTGCAGGCCACCGGCGAGGTTTCGGTCAGGCCGTAACCTTCGGTGATGCGACAACCGGTGAGCTGTTCCCAACGCTCGGCCGTGGCCTTGACCAGCGCGGTGCCGCCAGAGTTGGTGAGTTTCAGGCTGGAGAAATCCAGGGTCTTGAAATCAGGGTGATCCATCAGCGCGACGAAAAGCGTGTTGAGTCCCAAAAGGGCCGAGAACCGCCAATTCTTCAGCTCCTTGATGAAACCGCCGATGTCCCGCGGATTGGTAATCAGCACGTTGTGGTTGCCCGACACCATCATGCACATGCAATTCGCGGTGAACGCATAGATGTGGTACAGCGGCAGCGGCGCGACCATGACCTCTTGCCCCTCGCGCAACAGCGGCTGGCCGTCATTGCCGAACTGCTCCAGGCATGCCCGCACTTGCTGCATATTGGCCACCAGATTGCCGTGGGTCAGCATCGCGCCTTTGGCCAGGCCGGTAGTGCCGCCGGTGTATTGCAGCACGGCGATGTCGTCGAGACTGGCGTTCAGCGGCTTGATGCCCAGGCCCCGGCCCAGACGCAGCGCGCTCTTGAAGGAAGTCGCCTGCGGCAAGGAGTACGCCGGGACCATCTTCTTGACCTTGCTCACCAGGGTATTGACCAGCCAGCCTTTGGCGGTGGGCATCAGGTCGCCCATTTTCGCTTCGATCAGGTACTGGATGTCGGTGTCGGGCAGCACTTCCTGGACTTTCTGCCCGAACATGTTCAGGTACACCAGCGCCCGGGCACCGGAGTCCTTGAACTGATGACGCATCTCCCGCGCGGTGTACAGCGGGTTGGTGTTGACCACAATCAGCCCGGCGCGCAGGGCACCGAACACGGCAATCGGGTACTGCAGGACGTTGGGCATCTGCACCGCAATGCGATCCCCGGGCACCAGGTCGGTGTGGGCTTGCAGGTAACCGGCGAACGCTGCGCTGTGGCGTTCCAGTTCGGCGTAGGTCAGGGTTACGCCCATGTTGCTGAATGCCGGGCGGTCAGCAAATTTCTTGCAGGAACGCTCGAACACCTCGATTACCGACTTATAGGCCCCTTGATCGATGTCCAGGGGCACGCCGGCCGGGCGTTTGTCATTCCAGAAATCAGGTTGCATTGTTCTTGTCCTCTTTACCTGAACCTATCCGGGGCCGCTTTTCTGTCCTTCTTCAAAACAAAGAGCGAAAAAGCGGGGCTCTACGGACACTAGCAGCTATGGCGAATCAGGCAAATATGCCAACAGGCGTCATTGACCGTGTGAATCTTGCAGCAGCGGCGTGACCTGATCAGACGGCACGCCATGGATGCGCTATACAATGCAACGACCAAGCGCAAAGGAACCGCCATGATCCACGACACTTTCTGGCTGAACGCGAGTGACCGCAGCCGCCTCTTCGTCAACCAGTGGCTGCCCGCCGCGCCTTTAAAAGCAGTGATTCTGCTGGCCCATGGCATGGCGGAACACAGTGGCCGCTACGCCCGTCTGGCGGAAAAACTCTGTGATCAGGGCTACGGTGTGTATGCGCCGGACCTGCGTGGACATGGCAAAACTGCCGAAAACGGGACACTGGGCCATTTCTCCGACGATGACGGTTGGTGCAAGGTGGTCGGCGACCTGGCGAGCCTCAACCAGCACATCGGCCAACAACATCCGGGAATGCCGATTGTGTTGCTCGGTCACAGCATGGGCAGCTACATCGCCCAGGCTTATCTGCTGCACCACAGCGCCAGCCTGCACGGGGCCGTTCTCAGCGGGTCGAACTTCCAACCGGTGGCGCTCTATCGCGCGGCGCGGCAGATTGCGCGGTTAGAACGTTTGCGCCAGGGCCCGAAGGGTCGCAGCGCGCTGATCGAATGGCTGTCGTTCGGTTCGTTCAACAAGAAATTCAAACCGGTACGCACGCGGTTCGACTGGCTCAGCCGCGACCCGGCGGAGGTCGACCTGTACGCCAACGACCCGCTCTGCGGCTTTCGCTGCACCAATCAGCTGTGGATCGATTTACTCGGTGGGTTGCAGCAAATCAGCAAAGCGTCCAATCTCGCTCAGATTGATCCGGGCCTGCCGTTGCTGATCATTGGCGGTGAATGTGATCCGGTGAGCGAAGGCAAGCGTCTGAAAGATCTGGCCCATGCGCTGCGCGCTGCCGGCAGCCAAAGCCTGCAACTAACCGTTTACCCGCAGGCACGGCATGAACTGTTCAACGAGAGCAACCGCGATGAAGTGATCAATGACGTGTTGAGCTGGATCGCCCAGGCGCTGAGCCACCGTCGGCCACCCAGATCGGAATAGTTTTTTTTGAATTTATTTATTCGTGACAGGAATTGAAACAGATGACCCAGGTTACCAACACCCCTTACGAGGCCCTTGAAGTCGGCCAGACCGCCAGCTACAGCAAGACGGTCGAAGAGCGCGACATTCAGTTGTTTGCCGCGATGTCCGGCGACCACAACCCGGTGCACCTGGACGCTGAATTCGCCGCTGGCACCATGTTCAAGGAGCGCATTGCTCACGGCATGTTCAGCGGTGCGCTGATCAGCGCTGCCGTTGCCTGCGAGTTACCTGGGCCGGGGACTATTTATATCGGTCAGCAAATGAGCTTTCAGAAGCCGGTGAAAATTGGCGACACGCTGACCGTGCGTCTGGAGATTCTCGAGAAGCTGCCGAAGTTTCGTGTGCGGATTGCCACTCGCGTGTTTAACCAGCGCGATGAATTGGTGGTCGATGGCGAGGCGGAGATTCTGGCGCCGCGCAAGCAACAGACCGTGACGTTGCCTAAGCTGCCGGCAATCAGCATCGGCTGATACCTGACACTGATCGTTCCCACGTCGAGGCGTCGAACCGTCCGCGTGGGAACGATCATTGTGAACCCTCCTGCACCTGCACACTCGCCGTCATCCCCGAACTCAAATTCATCCCTTCCGGCAACTGATCAATCTTGATCCTTACCGGAATCCGCTGCGCCAACCTCACCCAGTTAAACGTCGGCTCCACCTCCGCCAGCAACTGCCCATCCGGCGTGGTATTGCGATCGGTAATCCCGCGACTGATGCTTTCCACATGCCCCTGCAACGCCTCCCCCGCGCTCATCAACCAGATCTTCACCGGATCGCCAACACGAATCCGTGGCAGCTTGGTTTCCTCGAAATACGCCTGCACATAGAAAGTCGAATCGTCGATCAACGCCATCACCGATTGCCCGGCATTCACGTAGTTGCCTTCAGCCAGGCGCAGGTTGGTGATGTGACCATTGCGCGGCGCATGGACCTGACTGCGCGCGAGGTTGAGTTCCGCAACCTTGGCTTCGGCCTGGGCTTCACGCAGTTCGCCACGGGCGACTCCGGCGTTGATTTGCGCATTCTCCCGCAGTTCGGCGCTGATGGCCTGCGGACCGAGGGCAGCGCGGCGGCTGGCTTCATGTTCACGCAGATTGAGCTGCTGCTGACGGGTCTGCACCACCGCCTGGGCTTTCTCCAGCGCCGCTACGAAACGGTCACGATCAATGCTCAGCAATAAATCGCCAGCCTTGACCTGCTGGTTATCAAAAGCCTTGAGCTCACGCACCCAACCCGAGACGTCCGGCGCGATCACCACCACGTCAGCGCGGATCCGCGCGTCCCGAGTCCAAGGCGTGAGCATGTAGTACTGCCACAAATGGAAGCCGGCAAATATCGCCGCCGCCACCAGGCACAAGGTCACCGCGACACGTATCGATGTACGCATTTTCAACTCCTTATAAAGGTCCGAGGACGACGGTGATCAAGGTCAATACACAGACGTACAAGGCGCAATCAAACAATGCTTCGTGCCAGATCCAGCGGCCCACCGGCGTCAGGCGCAAAAGCATGCGCAAGGCACCAGTGACGAGCAGCGCCAGCAGCACATAAATCAGAAACGGACTGAGCAGCACGCCACCCACCGACCACTCACGCAAGCCCATGGCTTTGCTCCTGTTGACGGCACCAGGCGCGCCAGCTGCTTTGCAATTGCAGCACCGCACCTTGAGCCAGTTTCACCGCATCGCTGGGGGGCAATGCGTACAAGGTCTTCAAGAATTCTTCGCTCGGCTGCGCCAACGCCTCGGCGCGATTGCCGGTCGGGCCTTGCTCGAGGATTTTTTCCAGCTGTTCGAGATAACGCCGCTGAGGCGCACTGACCGGTGCCTGCGCCACCGCCAGACTCAAACGCAAATGCAGCAATTCGTCGCCGATGTCCAGGCCGAGCAAACCATCGTCCCAGCGACTGCGCGCCGGTTCCGGCAACTCGGGGTAGTGTCGCGCCAATTGCAGCAAGCGGTCGGCCATGCGCCCGCCAAACCAGCTTTCGGCACCGCGCAGATTGCGCCGGGTCAGGCGCACCAGATCGTCGAGGGTCGCCGCCAGCAAACGTCGGCCATGCCACGTCGGGTTGCGCAGGATCAACAAATGGAACGCCAGCACTGCGGCGCCGACACCGACCACGATGGATTGAGCGCTGTTGAAGAACGCCGCGACATCAAATTTCATCACATTGAGCGGCGAGACCAGCACGATGAAGTGCAGACAAAATGAGGTGGCCGTCGCACCGATCTGCGGTTTGGCCATGCCTAGTGCGCCGAGGAACAACGGCACGCCCATGCCCATGCACAGCAATGCAAAACCACTCCATTGTGGCAGCAGAATCTGCCCGACGATAAACGCAGCCGGAATTGCCAGGAAGATCCCGCGCATAAAACTCATGCCGATCTGAGCGCCGTTCTCGCGGCTGGCGAACAAACTACACACCACGCACGTCAACAGCAGCGCGCCGGAGGCAGCGGGCCAGGCGGTCGCCAACCAGAAGCACGAGACCACCAGAAACGCCAGGGCACTGCGGGTACCGAACATCAGCGCCAATGACAGGTCACGGTGTGGTGTCAGGGTTCTCGGTGGATCGACCGTTTCCTTGCCCTCCTCAACGGCGTTCAACGCGGCGCTGGCCGCCATGGCGGTATCGAGCAACAAGGTGAAACGGGCCAGGCAGTAACTCTGTGCGGAGCTGATGTGCGGGTCGTGGGAAGCGTCGAGCAACCTTGGACGCAGCGCTTGCAGGGTCGCGGTATCCGGGCTGTTGAGCGCCTCTTGAACCTCGGTCATCCAGGGCAACAGCTGCTCGGCTTCCTGGGGTTCCAATTGCTTCCACTGGCGGCGTACCGAACGGGCGATGCGCAGCAGCATCAACAGCTTCTGGCTCAAGCCGCTGATCGCGCGTGCTCGTTGGCGCCCCAGGCTTCCTTCAAACCAGGCATGCTCGCGCTGGGCATCGACGGCGACGATTTTCCCGAGGATTTCCAGCAAGCCTTTACGCGCTTGACCATCACCGGCCAGGGTCGCACGCGCGGCGTTCATGCCGCTTTGCCACGCTGCTCGCGCCTGATCCGCCAATTGCCGTTCAACCCGCATCGGCCAGAGCAGCGCACTGGCGGCGGTGGCGCAAAGAATGCCCAGGGAGATTTCCGTGCAGCGAGCCACGGCTTGATCGAACACGGTCAAAGGATGGGTGATGGCCGGCAGCGCGATGATCGCCACCGTATAACCCGCCAGCACGAACGAATAGGACCAGGCGCTGCGCAGCAAGGTCGAACTCGCCGTACACAACCCCAGCCACAACGCCAAGGCCAACAAAAACAGCCAAGGCGTCTGGGCAAACAACCCCATGAACACCACTGACATGATCGTCCCGACCAAAGTCCCCAACAGCCGCGCCAGGCCCTTCTGCACCACCATCCCCGACAAGGGCTGGGCGACGATGAACGCCGTCATCAGCGCCCATGCCGGTTGCTCCAGGCCCCAGCGTAATGCCAGCCACAGCGCCAGGCCGCCACCGATCAAGGTCTTGATTGCGAACTGTAAGGCGCGGCGGTCAGGCGCAAACAAAGCCTGCAGGGTGATAGGCACGTAATGGACTCTTGGAAAGACGATTTAACGATAGTCGGGATCGGTTCAGTCACTTGATAAACAAATTATTAGCTAGCTAACTAACATCCGTCCAGTGCTAATTCCCGGACACAAAAAAACGCCAGACTGGCTGGCGTTTTTGACAGACAACGAACGCTTACGAGCGTGCGCGAGCCTGGTTACGCAGGGCTTTTACCTGATCGTGATTGCGTTGCACGCCGTGGTACTGACGTTCAACCAGGTCACGAATGCCCACCAGGTTGTATTTGTTGATTTTTTCGATGGCTTCTTTATAAGCCTTGAGTGCATGGTCTTCACCCCGTTCTGCTTCGTTCAGTACGGCCTCTTCATCCTTGCCGGTGAACATCGCTTTCACGTCGACCCAGCGACGGTGCAGGTCACCGCTGACACTGGTAGAGGTTTCCGGATCGCCACCCATGGAACGTACAGCGGCCTGCAATTCAGAAGCAGCCTTGGCGCAGTCAGCCGAGCGCTGTACGAAAATGGCTTTGAGTTCCGGGTGTTTGATGTCTTCAGCGCAAGTCTTGAACCCTTCCTGACCGTCTTTACTGGTTTCAATCAGGTCGTTGAGTACAGAGATGGCTTCTTTATTCATGTCGGTCATTTTCAATTCCTCGCGGGTTGATGAAAGATGCAATAGGTGTTGCATCCTGCATGCCAGCTTTGAACTGATGAGTTATTCCTTATATTTCAATTACTTATCGATTAACAAGAAAACTGTATCCGCTTTATTTGCATGATCTGTCATTTGGCCTGCATGCAGAATGCCTGTATTTTCCAGACTGTTTGAATCAAGACGACTGATTGATGAACCCTGAAAAGCTCGAACTGTTGATTACCCGTGAAATGCCCTTTGGCAAATACAAGGGTCGGATCATTGCCGACCTCCCCGGCCAATACCTGAACTGGTTCGCTCGGGAAGGTTTCCCCCATGGCGAACTCGGCGGCTTGTTGGCTTTGATGCAGGAAATCGATCACAACGGCCTGTCGGAGCTGCTCGAACCCCTGCGCGCCAAACATGGCAAACCCGCCCCTCGCCATTGACCCGACACCCAGACCTGGCCCCTGATTGAGTAAACCATGCCCGATAACACCCGCCGCGCCCGTGACGAAGCCTTCTGGCGAACCTTTGCCGACCGATACGCGGTTGAACCCGGCCCGGTCAACCTTGAAAACGGGTACTTCGGGCGCATGTCGCGCACGGTGGTCGAGGAGTATCAGCGCAACATCGAACTGATCAATCGCAGCAACTCGGTGCACGTGCGGCAACGCTTCGAACAGGGCGAAAGCCTGGAGATTCGCAAACAGCTCGCCGAGCTGATGGGCGTAGCCGCTGACACTGTCGCCCTCACCCGCAACGCTTCGGACGGTCTGCAATCGCTGATTCGCAACTACAACCGTCTGAGGTCGGGCGATCAGGTGCTGATGTGTGATCTGGAGTACGACACGGTCAAAGGTGCCATGCGCTGGCTGGCACGTCATCGCGGCGTCGAGGTGATCGAGATCGAACACTCGCACCCCGCCAGTTTCGACAGTTTGCTGGCCACTTACCGCGAAGCCTTCGTGCGTTATCCGCGACTCAAATTGATGGCCCTGACCCACGTCACCCACCGCTCCGGGCTGGTAATGCCGGTGCAGGCCATTGCTGCAGACGCCAGGGAACATGGCATCGACGTGATCCTTGATGGTGCCCACGCGCTCGGCCAGCTCGAGTTCAATCTCGATAAACTGGGCATCGCCTTTGCTGGCTATAACCTGCACAAATGGATCGGTGCACCGCTGACTCTGGGCTTCATTTACATCGCCCCCGAGCGCCTGGCCGACATCGACCCGGACATGGACGAGATGCATTTCCCGGTCACCGACATTCGCGCCCGCACGCCGTACAGCACGCCCAACATCCCGGCGCTGCTGACCCTGCCGCTGGTGTTCGAGGAACATCGGGCCATGGGTGGCTCCGCCGCCAAGGGCGCTCGGCTCAATTACCTGCGCAACCGCTGGGTGAGCGCGGTACGCGAGTTGCCGGGGATTGAAGTCATGACTCCGGACGACCCGCGACTGTATTGCGGCATCACTTCGATGCGCTTTACCCGGCATGCCGATCAACAGGCGATGGTCGAGCGGCTGCTCAAGGACTACAACCTGTTTACCGTGGCGCGCAGTGGTGCCGCGAGTGGTCCGTGCATTCGCATAACCCCGGGGCTTACCACGACGGGTGCAGACATGGATTTGCTGGCACGGGCGTTGACCGAACTGCGCTGACGTCACACGGTGTGTTTGTCGAAGTCCTCGGGCTTGATCTGCGTCGATACCGCGAAGGTGTCGATGCCGATGGTCGTGTGCCCGAAGTAGCCGTCTTTATTCGAGTCTCGACTCAGGGTGTGAACGTTCAAGGTCGAAGCTTCGCCGCCCATGTTTTCATAGAAAAAATCTTGATCGTTGGTCAGGGGCGAAACGGATCGACCGCGGTACTCCCTGGCGTTGAGTACCGAGCGCGAGGCCACCTCAGGAAAATAGAGCTGACCGACCCAGGCAACATGCCGCTCTTCCAGGTAGTTGTTGCCTTCCATAATGCGTACCACGACGTGAATGTGCAGGGCACGGCCGGCGTAGAATCCCGGATAGATCGTGGTAAACCGCACGATGCCGTTCTTGTCCGTAAATTGCCCGCCACGCAGGTAAGTGTCGTCGTCGGTTCGCGGGATCGAACCGATGTCATCGACTTCGACTTCCTTGTCCGGATTGACCTTGCTCCAACCCGAATACGCCCCGCGTGCGTTGCAATGCCAGATATCCACTAACGCGTCAGTCACCGGTTGCCCGGTCATGGCATCGACGATCGTCAGCCTCAGCACCAAAGGGATGCCATCCATCCCTTCGCTGATGTTTCGTCTGATCAATTTCGGATTTCGGAAATAAGGACCGGCGATCTGTTCGGGTGAAAGCAGGTAAACCGCTGGTGCGGGTGAAACCGGAGTGTTGTCGTCCATAACGTTCTCTCTTCCATAAGATGAACGCAGGTTAACGCTGGCCGAGTAGCGAGATGCGGTAACTATGTATCGCATGATGTCGATCTGTAGCAGCTGCCGAAGGCTGCTACAAAGGTGCGTCGGCAGTCGGATTTTCTTTGGGCAAAAAAAAACGGTGCACCGACCAAGCGCACCGTAAAGCCGTAGAACACCCAACGAAGTGTTTGGTAAAAAGCCGATCAGTCCAGCAGCGCCAATGCCTCGGCAGTGCATTCCTGAATGCGGGCCCAGTCGCCGTTCTTGATCCACTCGGGATCAAGCATCCAGCTACCGCCCACGCACATCACGTTTTTCAACGCCATGTAGCTCTTGATATTGGCCGGGCTGACGCCGCCAGTCGGGCAGAATTTCACTTCGCCGAACGGGCCGCCGAGGGCCTTGATGGCCGCAACGCCGCCGCTGACTTCCGCCGGGAACAGCTTGAAGCGGCGATATCCCAGGCCATAGCCTTCCATGATGCCGGAGGCGTTGCTGATGCCTGGCAACAGCGGAATCGGGCTGTTGACGCTGGCTTCCAGCAGGTCACGGGTGATGCCCGGCGTGACGATGAACTGCGAACCGGCTGCTTCGGCAGCCGCCAGCATGTTGCGATCCAGCACAGTACCGGCACCGGTCACCAGTTCCGGGCGTTGCTCGCGCAGAATCTGGATAGCCTTGAGGCCGAACTGTGAACGCAGGGTCACTTCCAGGGCTGTCAGGCCACCGGCCGCGAGGGCGTCGGCCAGCGGCAGGATGTCCTGCTCGCGAGCGATGGTGATCACCGGCAGGATCCGCGCCTTGGCGCAAAGGCTGTCGATCAGGGCAACTTTGTCCGCCATGGAAACGGTCGGGGATGGGGTTGTCATAGCGGCTGTTCCTAGGCTCATGGGCACCAGTAAATCTCTAACGTAGGTTGCAGAAACGCGCGAATCGGCATGGCGGCGACATCGTCACCGGCCAATGCGGCACTCAGGGTGGTCAGCTTGGACTGACCGGAAATCGATAGAACGGTGGTCTTGGCTGAGGCCAGAAGCGCGCGACTCATGGTCAGGCGCTGATGCGGCACGGTCGGCGCCAGCATCGGCCAGCAGCGACGGCTGCCGTCGATTTTCAAGGCATCGGCCAGGTTCGGGCTGTTGGGGAACAGCGAGGCGGTGTGACCGTCGTCGCCCATGCCGAGTATCAACACGTCGATCGACGGTAATTCCGCAAGCAGGCGATCGGCCTGTTCGGCCGCCAGATCAAGGTTGGCAGTGGCGCTGTACAGACTCAGGAACTGAGCCTTGGCCGCCGGACCTTGCAACAGGTAACGCTTTAGCAGACCGGCATTGCTGTCGACATGCTCTACCGGCACCCAGCGCTCGTCGGCCAGGGTGACGACAACCTTGGACCAGTCCAGCGTCTGCTTGGCCAGGTGCTGGAAAAACGCCACCGGGCTGCGTCCACCGGAAACCACCAAGGTCGCGGTGCTGCGCGCGTCGATCGCGTCACTCAGTTGCTTGGCCACATTCAGCGCCAGGCCTTCGGCCAGCAGCACCGGGCTTTTGAACGCATGGGCGCTGACGCCCTGAGGCAGTTTCAATTCAGATATCGCCATACCACGACCTCCCATCCCGCGTGATCAATGCAATGGAGCTCATCGGCCCCCAGGACCCGGCCGCGTACGGCTTGGGCGCATCACCGGATTTTTTCCACCCGGCGATCAACTGGTCACACCACTTCCACGCGGCTTCGATTTCATCTTTACGGACAAACAGGTTCTGATTGCCGCGCATCACTTCCAGCAACAACCGCTCGTAGGCATCGGGAATCCGTGCGCTGCGATAAGTGTCGGAAAAATTCAGCTGCAACGGACCGCTGCGCAGCTGCATGCCCTTGTCCAGGCCTTGTTCTTTGGTCATCACGCGCAAGGAAATGCCTTCGTCCGGTTGCAGGCGGATAATCAGCTTGTTGCTGATTTGCAGGCGCTGCTCGGGGGCGAAGATGTAGTGGGACGGTTCCTTGAAGTGGATGACGATCTGCGACAGCTTCTGCGGCATGCGCTTGCCGGTACGCAGGTAAAACGGCACGCCGGCCCAACGCCAGTTGCGGATATCGGCACGCAGCGCAACGAAGGTTTCGGTGTCGCTCTGGGTGTTGGAATTTGGCTCTTCCAGGTAACCGGGGACCGATTTGCCTTCGCTGTAACCGGCGATGTACTGACCGCGCACCACCTGAGTGGTCAGGCCTTCCGGGCTGATCGGCGCCAGCGCCTTGAGCACTTTGACTTTCTCGTCACGAATGCTGTCGGCGGACAGGTCGGCCGGCGGGTCCATGGCGATCAGGCAGAGCAGTTGCAGGAGGTGATTCTGGATCATGTCCCGCAGCTGTCCGGCCTTGTCGAAGTAACCCCAGCGACCTTCGATCCCGACCTTCTCGGCCACGGTGATTTCCACGTGGGAGATATAATTCTGGTTCCACTGGGTTTCGAACAGGCTGTTGGCGAAACGCAGGGCGATCAGGTTCTGGACGGTTTCTTTGCCCAGGTAGTGGTCGATGCGGTAGGTGCGGTTCTCCGGGAAGAACTGCGCCACGGCGTCGTTCACCTTGCGCGAGGATTCCAGGTCCGAACCAATGGGTTTTTCCAGCACCACGCGAGTGTTTTCGGTCAGACCGACTTTCGCCAGGTTCTCGCAGATCGCGCCGTAAACGGCGGCCGGTGTCGCGAAGTAGGCAATCACCCGCTGGGCGCTGCCGGCCATTTCGGCCAGGGCGACGTAATCGTCAGCCTTGAGGAAGTCGACGTGCAGGTAACTCAGGCGGGCCAGAAAGCGTTCGACCACGGCTTCGTCCAGCTCTTTGGCGACGACGTAGCGGCGCAGCTCGGAGGCGATGAACGCCAAATGCTGCTGCTCGCTGCCAGGCTCACGGGCCAGCGCGATAATTCGCGTGTCCTCGTGCAACAGGCCTGCGCCATCGAGCTGATAAAGGGCAGGAAACAGCTTGCGCAGGGCCAGATCGCCGAGGGCGCCGAACAAGGCAAAGGTGCACGGTTCAACCGTAATCGAAGGCATGATGTTTGTTCTTTTATCAAGTTAAGCTACAAATACCTTTTTTCAAGGCATCACTCAAGCGAAAATGTAGTAATAACCACAACATTTTCGCAAAATACAGATTCCGAGTGGTGGACGGTCGGAGCCATCAGTAGGATAGGCCACCGTTTGGGGCCGCATCAAAGGCCCAATTTGCATAGCAACACGCTTGTTTGCATCGCAGATGCACTCTTGTAGGCGAACCAAGGAAACCATATGGACCGCGTGCGAAATTTACTGGAACAGATCCAGAATCGCCTTGAAGACCTGAACAAGGCAGAACGCAAAGTCGCCGAAGTGATCCTGCTCAACCCACAGCAGGCCACCCGGTTCAGCATTGCCGCCCTCGCCCAGGCCTCAAAGGTCAGCGAGCCGACGGTCAACCGTTTCTGCCGTTCGTTCGGCGTCAGCGGCTACCCGGAACTCAAGCTTCAATTGGCGCAGAGCCTGGCCAGCGGCGCGGCGTATGTCAGCCGTGCGGTCGAGGCCGACGACAATCCGGAAGCCTATACCAAAAAGATTTTCGGCAGCGCCATCGCCTCTTTGGACAGTGCGTTGCAGGCGCTCGACCCGAACCTGATCAGCCGCGCCGTCGACCTGTTGATCCAGGCCCGGCAGATCCACTTCTTCGGCCTCGGCGCCTCGGCCCCGGTGGCGCTGGATGCGCAGCACAAGTTTTTCCGCTTCAACCTGGCGGTCACCGCGCATGCCGACGTGCTGATGCAGCGCATGATTGCGTCGGTGGCGCACACCGGCGAGTTGTTCGTGATTATTTCCTACACTGGCCGTACCCGCGAACTGGTGGAAGTGGCGCGTATTGCCCGGGAAAACGGTGCTTCGGTACTGGGCCTGACGGCCGAGGGTTCGCCACTGGCCAAGGCCAGCACGTTGAGCCTGAACATTCCGCTGCCGGAAGACACCGACATCTATATGCCGATGACGTCGCGGATCATTCAACTGACCGTGCTGGATGTGCTCGCCACCGGCATGACCTTGCGTCGAGGCGTGGATTTCCAACCGCATTTGCGCAAGATCAAGGAAAGTCTGAATGCCAGTCGGTATCCGATTGGGGATGAGTTCAACTAGGCCAACTTCTTCATTGCCTGATCTGGCCTCATCGCGAGCAGGCTCACTCCCACAAGGGAATGCATTCCAAATGTGGGAGCGAGCCTGCTCGCGAAAGGGCCAGCTGCAACACCGCAACTCTTGAGCTAAACCCCCACCCGCGCCTGCAAACTCAAATGCGCCCTCTCCCCCGGCGCCAGGCTCAGGCTATCGGTCCCGCCACTCGCGGCCTCAACACACACAAACTCCGAAATCTCGTTCCAGCTCACCCCCAGCAACGGTCGCGAGCCCGGATGCCAGACCACGGTGTCTGCATGGTCACCGGTATCGATGCACAACTCACGCTGCCAGGCGTGATCCTTGATCTGTAATTCGCCGTCATGCTGGAACACCCGCTGACAGCCACCCTCTACCCGCAATTCGCCTTCCTGATGACAAATCTGACGGTTCAACTGGTCGTAACCCTGCGCCCCGTCGAGCCCAGACAGCGCTACCTCACCGACGTCACCAATACGCCAATAAGCGTGCAACGCCTGACTCAATTGGCACGGCAGGCTGTCCTGATGCTCGGTGCTCAGACGCAAATCCATGCGTTCGCCCAAGTGCGCGCGCAGGTCCACTTGCCAGTCGCACAACTGAAGTTGCCAGTGCAAGCGCACGCCATCGCCATCAGTGCTGCTGTCCAGCAGCTTCCAGTCGATCAGCCGTGCCCAGCCATGGGACGGCCACGCGTTTTCGCTCGGATGACGGCCATACCACGGCCAGCACACCGGAACGCCACCACGAATCGCGCCGACCTGCGGCCACTTCGCCGCGCACCAGAGCCAGGGTTTCTGACCCTTTGGCTGGAAGTGCAGCAACTGCGCACCCTGCCGACTGAACACCGCCTGACACAGCGGATGGTCGATCACCAGCACGTCGCGCTTCTGATAGCGCTCCCACGCAAACACCGGACGTTCGCGCAAGGATTTGAAGAAGCGTTGTAGCGGATGCTCATGCATGTGCCACGGTCCTGAAAATCACCCGGGGTGTGCAGCCCCCAAAAAAAAGCGGACAGCCTGGGCTGTCCGCAAAAATGCGCACATGGAGAGGAGCTTATCGCAACAGCGTTAGAACACCGACTGAATTTTCAGGCCGGCGACCAGCGCGTTGTCGACTTCATCAACACCACCCGGGTGAGTGATGTATTGCAGGTTAGGACGCACGGTCAGCCAGTTGGTAACGTGGAAGCCGTAGTTGATCTCGTAGTTGTACTCTGTGCTACGCAGCGGCGAGAACAGTGGATCCTCGTACTCGGTGACACCATTGGAGGCGTTGACCAACTCGGCGTTTTTCTTCACGTCATCGTTGACATGGATACGGGCAAAACCGATACCCATGTCATCTTTTGGACGTGCATCGAACGGGCCCTTATACACAAACATCAGCGACTGGTAGTTGTCGACGAAGTTGGTGTCCTTGTCGTGGAAAGTAGCGTTGGCTGCGATGTTCAGACCGCGGGACGCGTCACCGTTGTGGCGGGTGAGTTGTTGCTGCGCAACGAACCAGTAACCGTGTTTGCTATCGTGGCTGCGATAGGCGTTACCGCTGGTGGCTGCATCATTGCCGTCGGCATCCTTACGGACGTCATCGGCATTGGCTGTGCTTTTGTAGTAACCGACACGGTATTCGCCCGGCAGGTTGCCAGGGTTCGGCAACCAGACCAGTTCGACCGGCAGGACGGTGCCCTCGGTACCACTGCCGCTGAGCTTGAAGCCGTTACCGTGCTCCAGTTGCGACGGGTTCTGGTTGTACGCGCCGATCTGCGCATAGAACTCAGGCGAGATGTTGTACTTCACGCGGACCGCAGCCTGCATGACCGGCCAGTTGTACCAGATGTTGGTGGCCCAGTTACCCGCTTGGGAACCGCAGAACGCCAGGTTCTGGAACTCGCAAGGGAAGGTGTTGAAGTCCTCGCCTTCGCCGAAGTAACCGGCTTTGACGTCCAGTTTACCGTCGAGGAACTGGTGCTTGATCCACAATTGGGTCAGACGGACCATATGGCCACGGCCGTAGACTTCCTGTGACGAACTCAAGGTGCCGGCACGCGGGTCGCCGACACGGTCATTGGAAATGTTCTCACCGTTACGGTTAGTGAGCTGGATCTTGGCCTGGGTGTTATCCCAGCCCCACAGTTTTTGCAGGTCCAGCGCCACGCCCAGACCAAACTGGTCGGCGTAACGCGCAGTCTTGTCATCATTAAACCCGCCGTGGAGGTTGCCGCCCACTTCACCGACATAGTCCATCTTGATGTCGATACCCTGCTCGATCAGCCTGGTCCGCTCGCCACCCCAATCACCGGTCATCCATTCGGAGTCGGCGCTGAACGCGTCAGCCGCGTGCACACTACCGGCCAGCATCATTGCCGCAATGGCTGACAACTGGCAGATAAGCTGAGCGTTGTTGTTCTTCTTCATCCCTACATCCTCGTTTTATTGTTATTAACTGTTTTTATTTAACGCGGTGACATCGGTTGCGGCGGATAACAGGCCATCCACCGCGTATTCCCCCTGTGGGAGCGGGCTTGCTCGCGAATGCGGTCTGACATTAAAAAGGGATGTCGACTGATACACCGCCTTCGCGAGCAAGCCCGCTCCCACATTTTTGATCTTCAGCGGCCTTTGAATTGGGTGACGTTGGCAGCTCGTGTTTCGGCTTGTGGCTGACCGGCCACCCCCAGGCGCTCACCAGTCTTGGCATCGAACAGCAGCACTTTCGATGGATCGAATTGCAGGGTCAGGGTCTCGCCCACGGCCGGTGCAACGTCCGGCGCTAGACGGCAGCAGACTTTGGTTTCGTTGAGATTGACGAACACCAGGGTGTCGGGACCGGTCGGCTCGGTGACCTGGACTTCGGCGCGAATGATCGGCAAACCATTCGGCTCGCTGCCCGCCAGCACGATCTGCTCCGGGCGCATGCCGAGGATCACTTCGCGGTCTTCAAGACCGGCGTCTTGCATACCCAACGGCAATTCGCAACGTGCCTGACCACTGTCGAGCAGCGCTACCAGACGACCGTCCTTGCGCTGCAACCGCAGCGGGATGAAGTTCATCGGCGGCGAACCGATGAAGCTCGCCACGAACAGGTTGGCCGGGTTGTTGTAGATGTCTTTCGGCGTGCCGAACTGCTGGATGATCCCGTCCTTCATCACCGCCACTTTGTCGCCCAGGGTCATGGCTTCGATCTGGTCGTGGGTCACGTAGACCGTGGTGGTTTTCAGGCGCTGGTGCATCAGTTTCATTTCGGTGCGCATCTCGACGCGCAGCTTGGCGTCGAGGTTGGACAGCGGCTCGTCGAACAGGTAAATCTTCGGCCGCCGTGCCAGGGCACGGCCCATCGCCACGCGCTGTTGCTGACCACCGGAGAGCTGGCCAGGTTTGCGGCCGAGCAAATGTTCGATCTGCAACAGCTTGGCCACGCGAGCGACTTCTTCGTCGATTTCGGCGGCGGGCATTTTGCGAATCTTCAGGCCGAACGCGATGTTGTCGCGCACGCTCATCGTCGGGTACAGCGCGTAGGACTGGAACACCATGGCGATGTCGCGATCTTTCGGGCTCATGCCGCTGATGTCGGCGTCGTCCACCAGGATCGCGCCGCCGCTGATGTTTTCGAGACCGGCGATGCAGTTCATCAGCGTGGATTTACCGCAGCCCGACGGGCCAACCAGAATCAGGAACTCACCGTCATCGATCTTCAGTTCGATGTTTTTCAGAGTGTCCGGCAAACCGGCGCCGTAGGTCTTGTTGACGTTGCGTAATTCGAGAGTTGCCATTGTTCTACCCCTTGACCGCGCCGGACGTCAGCCCACGCAGGAAATACTTGCCAGCGAATATGTAGACCAGCAGTGTCGGCAGCCCGGCGATCATCGCGGCGGCCATATCAACGTTGTATTCCTTGGCCCCGGTGCTGGTGTTGACCAGGTTGTTCAGGGCCACGGTAATCGGCTGGGCATCGCCACTGGCGAAGACCACGCCGAACAGGAAGTCATTCCAGATTTGGGTGAACTGCCAGATCAGGCAGACCATCACGATCGGGATCGACATCGGCAGCAGGATCTTCCAGAAAATCGTGAAGAAGCCCGCGCCATCAAGCCGTGCAGCCTTGACCAGCGCATCTGGAATGCTCACGTAGTAGTTGCGGAAGAACAGCGTGGTGAACGCCAGGCCGTAGACCACGTGCACCAGCACCAGACCGGTGGTGGTGTTCGCCAGGCCGATCTTGCCGAGGGTAAACGAGGCTGGAAGCAGCACGGTCTGGAACGGCAGGAAGCAGCCGAAAAGCAGCAGGCCGAAGAACAGTTGCGAACCGCGGAAGCGCCACATCGACAGCACGTAGCCATTCATTGCACCGATGAAGGTGGAGATCAGCACCGCCGGCACGGTGATTTTCACCGAGTTCCAGAAGTAGCTGCCCACGCTGTCCCAGGCCTTGATCCAGCCGATGCCGTCAATCACTTGAGGCCAGCTCAGCAGGTTGCCGGTGCGGATGTCTTCCGGGGATTTGAAACTGGTCAGCAGCATCACCACCAGCGGGATCAGGTAGATTGCGGCGGCCAGCAACAGCGTGGCGTAGATTGCGATGCGGCTGAAACTGATCGCCGGTTTTCCGAGTTGATTACTCATGGCGTTTGCCTCGCAATTCGGAGTACAGATACGGCACCAGAATCGCCAGGATCGCGCCGAGCATCATCATGGCGCTGGCTGAACCAATGCCCATCTGGCCACGGCTGAAGGTGAAGGAATACATGAACATCGCGGGCAGGTCGGACGAGTAGCCCGGGCCGCCAGCGGTCATTGCCGCCACCAGGTCGAAGCTCTTGATCGCGATGTGCGCGAGGATCATGAAGGCGCTGAAGAACACCGGGCGCAGGCTCGGCAACACGATCTTCAGGTAGATGGTCGGCAGGCTCGCACCGTCGACTTGCGCCGCACGGATAATCGATTGATCGACACCACGAAGGCCGGCCAGGAACATCGCCATCACAAACCCGGAGGCTTGCCACACGGCGGCGATCACCAGGCAGTAAACCACGCGATCCTGATCCACCAGCCAGTCGAGACGGAAGCCTTCCCAGCCCCAGTCACGCAGCATTTTGTCCAGGCCCAGGCCTGGGTTGAGCAGCCATTTCCACGCGGTACCGGTGACGATCATCGAGAGCGCCATCGGGTACAGGTAAACGGTGCGAATGAAGCCTTCCTTGCGAATGCGCTGATCCAGCAGCACCGCCAGGAACACCCCCAGCACCAGGCTGATGCCGATGAACATGCCACCGAAGACCGCGAGGTTTTTGCTCGCGACCCACCAGCGATCGTTGTCCATCAGGCGGATGTATTGCTGCAGGCCGACCCATTTGTAGCTCGGCATGAAGCTGGAATTGGTGAAGGACAGAACGAATGTCCAGAGGATGTAACCGTAAAAACCAACCAGGACGATCAGCATGCTTGGCGCCAAAACCAGTTTGGGGAGCCAGCGCTGCAGTGCGTCGAACGGTGAGGCTTTGCTGAAAACCGCCACAGAGCTCATCGGGATAATCCAGGTGAAGAGGAATTGATATCGGCAGGGATCCCTTGTGGGAGCGAGCCTGCTCGCGAAGGCGATTTCTCAGCCGACATCATTTCTGAATGTCAGACCGCTTTCGCGAGCAAGCCGGTCTCGCTCCCACAGGGATTACTGAGTGCCGGAGATTACTGGGCGGCTTTGACGGCCGATGCCAGTTGGGCGCTGGCCTTGGCCGGGTCAGCGTTCTTGTCGTTCATGAAGTTGGTCACCACATCGAAAATCGCGCCCTGCACGGCCAGGGAAGTGGCCATGTTGTGCGCCATGCTCGGTTGCAGGCCGCCAGTCTTCTCGTCTGCAAGGAAATCCTTGGCAGCCGCTTGAGCGCAGGAATCGAAGCCCAGACCGCTCATGTCGTTAAGCATGTCGGTACGCACCGGGATCGAACCTTTGTTGATGCTGAAGACTTTCTGGAAGTCTTTACCCAGCGCGACCTTGGCCAGGTCCTGCTGAGCGGCGATGTCGCCTTTGCGATCAGCCTTGAGCTTGAACACCGCCAGGGAATCGATGTTGTAGGTGAAGGCTTTTTCGGTGCCCGGGAACGGCACGCACTGGTAGTCCTTGCCGGCTACTTTCTTGGCAGCGGTCCATTCGCTCTTGGCCCAGTCGCCCATCATCTGCATACCGGCCTTGCCGTTGATGACGTCGGCCGCCGCGATGTTCCAGTCACGACCGGCGCGGTTCGGGTCCATGTAGCCCGTGAGTTTTTTAAGCTCGGTGAACGACTTGGTCATCTCGGCACCCGAGAGGGTTTTCTGATCCAGGTCTACCAGGGCTTTCTTGTAACCGTCAGCGCCCATGACCGAGAGCACCACGTCTTCAAACACGGTGCTGTCCTGCCAAGGCTGGCCACCGTGGGCAAGCGCGATGAAGCCGGCGGCTTTGAGCTTGTCGCCGGCGGCATAAAATTCTTCGAGGGTGGTCGGGGTTTTTTCGATCCCGGCTTTCTTGAAGACTTCCGGGTTGATCCACAGCCAGTTGACGCGGTGAATGTTCACCGGCACGGCGACATAGTCACCTTCGTACTTGACGGTGTCGGAGACTTTCTTCGACAGCAGGCCATCCCAGCCTTCGGACTTGGCAACGTCTTTCAGGGTATCGGTGCTGAGCAGGCCAGTGCTGCCCCACTCCTGGATGTCCGGACCTTTGATTTGTGCAACGCCCGGCGGGTTACCGGCGACGGCGCGGCTTTTGAGTACGGTCATGGCAGTGGAACCGCCGCCACCGGCGACTGCGCCGTCCTTCCAGGTAAAGCCGTCTTTTTCGACTTGGGCCTTCAGAACATCGACCGCGGCCTTTTCACCACCGGAGGTCCACCAGTGAACGACTTCCACCGAACCTTTGGAATCGGCAGCAAGCGTACTCAGCGGAAATGCAGACAGGGGAAGCAGTGAGGCGAGAGAAATGACAGTAGCGAGGCGAGAAATCGCATTCATCTAGTAGTACCTTTCTTGTTGTTATGCATGCAAGTCTGGTGCTTGCGCTGCATAGGATTTTAAACAGGAGTGACCCCTTCGCAGGTAACGAAGGGACGTTCGAATGTCACCACATGGTTACACAGGAGCGCTCTGGGATAACTGTGCCAAGGCAGTCGCCATACTCGGAGCCAGAGGCAATCGCGGGATCAGTACGGCTTGCCAGGCGTGATAAAGGTCGGGTTTACCGGCCCAGATATCGGCGCTCGGGCGGTTCTGCGGATCGAGTTCGTGATGCCAGCTGCCACTTTCGCGGTCGATGAAATGGCTGTCGCAGAATTCCCAAAAAAGTCGGTACCAACTTTCGTATTGCGCATCGCCTGTGCGTTTAAGCAGCGCACTGGCGGCGGCGCTGGCTTCGCAATGGGTCCAGTGCAGACGATGGCGCACCACGGCGCGATTGTCCCAGTCGAGGGTGTAAACAATCCCCGGTGCCCCGTCGACATCCCAGCCGTGACGGCAGTTGTGGTCGAAGAGTTTCTGCGCGTCGCTGGCGAGCCAGCCCGGCGTGAGCATCCCGGCCTTAACCCGCGCCGCTTCGAGGTGCAGCATCAGCCGGGCCCATTCGAAACCGTGACCCGGCGTGGTGCCGTAGGGGCGAAAACCATCAGCCGGGTTGTCGTGGTTGTATTCGCGCAAGGGTTGCCAGTCGCGGTCGAAATGCTCGACCACCAGGTAATCGTTAGCGGCCGCGTGACCGTGGATGACGCGCTCGACGATGCGCTGGGCGCGGCACAGCCAGCGGTTCTCTTCGGTGACATCAGCCAACGCGAGAAAGGCTTCGGTGGCGTGCATGTTGCTGTTGGCGCCGCGATAGGCTTCCTCGACGCTCCAGTCGCGGTTGAAGGATTCGCGCATCGCGCCCTCCTCCTCGCTCCAGAAATGCGCGTCAATGATGTGGATGGCATCGTCGAGCAAGGCCTGTGCGCCGGGACGCCGAGCGACGACCGCAGAACTGGCGGCCAGCGCGACGAAGGCGTGCAGGTAAGCTGCTTTGTCGGTGTTGCCGTCGCGATGCTCGGGGGCAGGGAACCAGCCACCGTGTTCGGCGTCGCGCAATGGGCCGCTGAGGGTTTTGATGCCGTGATCCACCAGCTCGGCGAAACCCGGCAAGCCCTGAATGTGAGCCATGGCGAAACTGTGGGTCATGCGCGCGGTGTTCATGGTTTCGGCGTGGGCGTTGGCCGGCAGGCAGCCCTTTTCATCAAGATTGCCGAAGCCTTCGGCAAGCTTCGAGGCCTTGGCAAACGCCAGCAGGCGCAGGCCTTCGTCGGCGAGCCATTGCTGATGGGCGGGAGCGTTCAGCCAACTGCTGAAAGCGGGTTGGAAGGTGTCCATGGGGTGCCTTTTTTGTTGTTATGACTGGGGGCAGTCTAAACAACGGGCGGAGGCGGGCTTGTAACGAAGGGGGCGAGTTATGTCACCGCTTTGTGACATTCGCCTTGAGGAATGTGTTGAATGGTCTGACGCCTTCGCGAGCAGGCTCGCTCCCACAGGGGAGATGCGTCGTACACAAATCCAATGTGGGAGCGAGCCTGCTCGCGATGGGCGCGACGCGGTCTAACTAATCAACACTACGAGGCAGCTGCAACGTCACCCTCAACCCACCCTCACGCAGGTTTTGCAGGCTGACTTCCCCGCCATGGCTATGCGCAATATTTCGCGCAATCCCCAACCCCAACCCATAACCCTGCTGCTGCCCGGCCAGGCGGAAGTGCGGCTCGAACACCTGCTCCATCCGCTGTTCCGGCACGCCTGGGCCTTCATCGTCCACATGCAGGATGAACGCACTCTGGTCGTCATCAATGTGCAAATGCGCTTTCTGCCCATACTTCAAGGCATTGTCGATCAGGTTGCCGATGCAACGCTTGAGCGCCAGCGGCTTCCCCGGATACGCCGCCAGCGCACGCCCTTGCTGAGTGACGCGACCATTGCCGTTGGGCGCCAGATACGGCTCCACCAGACAATCAAGTACATGGTTGAGGTCCACCGGTTCAATGTTTTCGTGGATGTCGGTGTCTTTCACGCATTGCAGCGCGCCTTTGACCAGCAGCTCCAGCTCATCCAGATCACGGCCGAACTTGGCTTGCAGCGTTTCGTCTTCGAGCAATTCAACGCGTAACCGCAAGCGGGTAATCGGCGTGCGCAAGTCATGGGAAATCGCGCTGAACAACTGGCTGCGCTCGGTCAGATAACGGCTGATGCGTTCGCGCATCGCATTGAAGGCGCGGCCGACCTCAACCACTTCGCTGCCGCCCCCCTCGGCCACGGGTTCGACTTCCGCGCCGAGGGACATGTCCCGTGCAGCCCGCGCCAAGCGCTTGAGCGGCCGGCTCTGCCAGTGCACCAGCAGGCCAATGAACAACAGCAAAAAGCCGCTGGTGAGCACGATGAACCAGACCTGCTGCGCCGGCAGGCCTTGTTCTTCAAGACTGGTGTAGGGCTCGGGCAACAGTGAGGCGATGTACAGCCACTCGCCCGGCGCCATCTGGATTTGGGTGACCAATACCGGCGGGTTCACCGGCTCCAGCGTCAGCGCGTAATGCGCCCAGGAGCGCGGCAATTCATCGAGTTTCAGGCCGCCGTTGAAGATCCGCAGGTCTTCGGGGCTGACAAATGTCACCGAGATATCCGTGTCCTGGCCCAGGGATTGGCGCAGCACTTCGTCCACCGCTTTGAGTACCGCTTCCTTGCGCGGGGTGATCGGCAGCACTTCCATGCCCAAGGGTTTGTCGTTGAGCGTCACCACAAAACGGGTGCCGCCCATGCTGCGCAACTGGTCGAGTACCAATGGCCGAAACGCTACCGGCAGAGAGCGAAAGTAACTGACACTGGCGGTCATCGAATGAGCGAGGCTACGGGCGCTGGTGACCAGGCCTTCAAGTTGGGTGGCGCGCAGTTGCGAGACCCAGATCACGCTCGACAGCGTCTGGGCGAACAGCACCGCCAGCAGCGTCAGCAGCAACATCCGCCCGAGCAGCGAACGCGGCACGGGAATCCGTGCGGCGAGCTTGCGGAAAAACTCAGTGGCCATTGCTGGCAACCACATTGGCGGCCAGTTGGTAGCCGCTGCCGCGCACGGTACGGATCAGCCGCGGTGGTTTTTCGGTGTCGCGCAGGCGATGACGCAAACGGCTGACGGCCATGTCGACGATGCGATCCAGCGGCATCAAATCGCGGCCACGGGTGGCGTTGCCGATGGTGTCGCGGTCGAGGATTTCCTGAGGGTGATCGAGGAACAGTTTCAGCAGCGCGAAATCGGCGCCGGAGAGAATCACTTCTTCGCCATCGATGTGGAACAGGCGATGGCTGACCATGTCCAGCCGCCAGTCATCGAAGGCCAACACTTCGCCGCCGGAACGCTCCTGACCGAACTGCGCGCGGCGTAACAAGGCTTTGATGCGCGCCTGCAATTCACGCGGGCTGAAGGGTTTGCCGAGGTAATCGTCGGCGCCCAATTCCAGACCGATGACGCGGTCGGCCTCGTCGGAACTGGCGGTGAGCATGATGATCGGCACCTGCGCCTGACGCGGGTGCTGACGGATCCAGCGGCAGAGGCTGAAGCCGTCTTCGTCCGGCAGCATCACATCGAGGATCACCAGATCGCTCGGCGCCTCGTTCATCGCCTGACGAAAGCCTGCACCGTCCGGCGTGGTACGAACCTGGAAACCGGCGCGGGTCAGGTAGGTGTCCAGCAACTCGCGTATCTCTTGATCGTCATCGACCAACAAAATCGACTTGTTGACTGAGCTCACGGGGCGGCGTCCTTGTTGTTTGAATTGGGCGGATTATGCCTGATGCACCATTTTTACAAACACCACAAAACTACTGTAGGAGTGAGCCTGCTCGCGATAGCGTTTTTACATTCAACACATTGGTTGACTGACACACCGCTATCGCGAGCAGGCTCACTCCTACAGGTTGATTGCATTTCAAGTCGGGTTGGATTGTTCCAATGCCACACCCGCCCCCATCAATCCGGAGTACGGCGCCGTCACCAGCCACACAGGGATGCCTTTGAAGTAATCACTCATGCAGCCCTTGTCGGCAAAGCACCGGGCAAAGCCGCTTTCGATGAAGAAATCGGCGAACCGCGGAATCACCCCGCCCACGATGTACACGCCACCCCGTCCGCCCGTGGTCAGCACGTTGTTGCCGGCCACACGACCCAGCCAGCAGCAGAACTGCTCAAGCACTTCCAGGGCAATCGGATCACCGGCCAGACCGGCTGCAGTAATCGACTCGGGGGAGTCCAGCACGGGTTCATGACCGTCCACCGCACAAATCGCCCGATAGACTCGTGGCAAGCCGCTGCCACTCAACGCTGTTTCAGCGCTGACATGACCGATCTCATTGAAGATGTGCTGCCACAGTTGAGTTTCCCGCGGACTGCTCAGTGGCAAATCGACGTGACCGCCCTCCCCCGGCAACGCGGCAAACCGCCCTTCACCGAGATCGAGCAACGTGCCGACACCGAGGCCAGTGCCTGGACCAATCACCACCGCCGGCCGCAACGGTTCCGGCGTGCCTTCGCAGACCACCCGAAACTCGTCCGGCTGCAAACGGGTCATGCCCAGCGCCATCGCCGAGAAGTCGTTGACCAGCAGCAGTTGATCCACCTGCAAGCTCTTGCAGAAACCCTTGCGGCTGAGTCGCCAGTGATTGTTGGTGAACTTGAATTCATCGCCGCTCACCGGGCCGGCCACCGACAGGCACACCGAACCGATCGAACCCGATTCCAGGCCAAGCCCGCTCAGGTAGAGGGCAATCGCCTCTTCCGGGCTGGCGTGGTCGGCCGTTGCCAGCACCTGGACCGATTCCAGTTGCTGGTTTTTCCACAACGCGAAACGTGCGTTGGTCCCACCGATGTCACCGACCAAAGCCAGTTTCAATTAAGCGTCTCCAGGGCAGAAGTAAAGGCGCTGGCGCCCTGCTCTGCGGAGCTGAAGGCCATGCGCATGAAACCAAACAGTTCGCGACCGCTGCCGATGTTATTGCCCAACAGGCCTTTGGCAGGTTCGCGCGCTGCGAATTCTTCGGCGTCCACCTTAAGCTCCAGAGTGCCTTTGACGCCATCGACGCGGATGATATCGCCCTCTTGCACCCGCGCCAAAGCGCCGCCCACATAGGCTTCGGGGCTGACGTGAATCGCCGCCGGAATTTTCCCCGAGGCGCCGGACATGCGCCCGTCGGTGACCAGCGCCACTTTGAAACCGCGATCTTGCAGAACGCCGAGGAACGGCGTCATCTTGTGCAGCTCCGGCATGCCGTTGGAACGCGGGCCCTGGAAGCGCATCACGGCGACAAAATCCTTCTCCAACAAACCGGCCTTGAACGCATCGGCCAGATCCTGCTGATCCTGGAACACCATGGCCGGTGCTTCGACGACCTGGTTTTCCAACGCAACGGCGGACACTTTCATGACACCGCGGCCGAGGTTGCCTTCCATCACCCGCAAGCCGCCCTCTGGTGAGAACGCACGCGCGACTGGACGCAGGATGGTTTCGTCGAGGCTTTCGATCGGGCCTTCGCGCCAGACCAGTTCGCCGTTTTCGAGGAACGGTTCCATGGTGTAGCGGCTCAGGCCATGGCCCAGCACCGTGTTGACGTTTTCGTGCAGTAGCCCGGCTTCCAGCAGTTCACGGATCAGGAACGACATGCCGCCCGCGGCCTGGAAGTGGTTGATGTCAGCTTTGCCGTTCGGGTAGACGTGGCTCAGGGTCGGCACCACCTCGGAGAGGTCGGCCATGTCTTGCCAGGTCAGTTGAATGCCCGCCGCCATGGCAATCGCCGGCATGTGCAAGGTGTGGTTGGTCGAACCGCCGGTGGCGTGCAAGGCCACGATGGAGTTGACCAGCGAACGTTCGTCGACGATTTCGCCGATCGGCATGAAGTCGCCGCTCTGCTTGGTCAGACGCGTGACCTGATGCGCCGCTTCGCGGGTCAGGGCATCACGCAACGGGGTGTTCGGGTTGACGAAAGAGGCGCCCGGCAAGTGCAGACCCATGACTTCCATCAGCAACTGATTGGTGTTGGCGGTGCCGTAAAAGGTGCAGGTGCCCGGGCTGTGGTAGGACTTCATCTCCGATTCCAGCAGCTCTTCGCGGCTGGCCTTGCCTTCGGCATAGCGTTGGCGCACGTCGGCTTTCTGCTTGTTGGAAATGCCCGAGACCATCGGCCCGCCCGGCACGAAGATCGTCGGCAGATGACCGAAACGCAACGCGCCCATCATCAGGCCCGGCACGATCTTGTCGCAGATGCCGAGCATCAGCGCGCCGTCGAACATGTTGTGGGACAGCGCCACGGCGGTGGACAGCGCAATCACTTCGCGGCTCGGCAGGCTCAGTTCCATGCCCGGTTCGCCCTGGGTCACGCCATCGCACATGGCCGGGGTGCCACCGGCGAACTGGCCGACGGAGCCGATTTCGCGCAGGGCCTTTTTGATCTGTTCAGGAAAGACTTCGTACGGCTGGTGCGCCGAGAGCATGTCGTTATAGGACGAAACAATCGCAATGTTCGCGGAGTTCATCATCCGCAGACTGTTCTTGTCGTCGGTGCCGCAACCGGCCACGCCATGGGCGAAGTTGGCGCATTGCAGCTTGCCGCGCATGGGACCGTCGCTGGCAGCACCACGAATCAGTGCAAGGTAAGCCTCACGCGTGGCGCGGCTGCGGGCGATAAGCCGTTCGGTGACCTCAAGGACGCGGGGATGCATGTTTAGAACTCCAGGCTAACGGATGTGGCGACCTGATTGTCTATGCTGAACAAGGACCGCTGTGATTGGGATGACAGACGGTTTTCTTGATCGGTCGGACCAGTTGATTCAGGTCACTCGTTGTAGATTGAACAAAATATTGCCATTAAAAAGGCTTGTTTTCTATTTTTATGCGAATAATCTTGTAATTCCAACAACAAAACGACGGCGGCCCTGTTAAATGACTCTTCGAATCGCAATCAATGGTTTTGGCCGAATTGGCCGTAACGTCCTGCGCGCACTGTATACCCAAGGTTATCGCCAGGATCTGCAGATCGTTGCCATCAATGACCTTGGCGACAGCGCGATGAACGCTCATCTGCTCAAGTACGACACTGTTCACGGCACGTTCGATGCCGATGTGCAGCACGATCAGGAAAGCCTGACCGTCAACGGCGACCGTATTTCAGTCAGCGCCATTCGCAACCCGGCCGAGCTGCCGTGGGCTGCCGAGCAGATCGACGTCGTATTCGAATGCACCGGTTTGTTCACCGACCGCGCCAAAGCCGCCGCGCATATTACGGCCGGCGCACGCAAAGTGATCATCTCGGCCCCGGCCAAAGGCGCCGACGCCACGGTGGTGTATGGCGTTAACCACGACATTCTGCGCCAATCGCACCAGATCATTTCCAATGCTTCGTGCACCACCAACTGCCTGGCCCCGGTGGCCCAGGTGTTGCACCGCGAGCTGGGTATCGAAAGCGGTCTGATGACCACGATCCACGCCTACACCAACGATCAGCACCTGACCGACGTCTATCATGTCGATCCGTATCGTGCGCGTTCGGCCACCCAGAACATGATCCCGAGCAAAACCGGCGCGGCTGAAGCGGTCGGTCTGGTGCTGCCGGAACTGGCGGGCAAACTGACCGGCATGTCGGTACGCGTGCCGGTGATCAACGTATCGCTGGTGGACCTGACCGTGCAACTCAAACGCGAAGCGTCGGCCGATGAAGTGAACGCGCTGCTGAAAGAAGCCAGCCAGCACTCGAAGATTCTCGGTTACAACACCCTGCCGCTGGTCTCCAGCGACTTCAACCACAACCCGCTGTCGTCGATCTTTGACGCCAACCACACCAAGTCCAGCGGCAAGCTGCTCAAGGTGCTGGCCTGGTACGACAACGAATGGGGCTTCTCCAACCGCATGCTCGATAACTGCCTGGCGCTGTGCAACGCTGAATAGCCCGCCGTGAAAAAGCAGGAGCAGCACCGATGATCGGTATCAGCTTTACGCAAAAGACCATGGCAGCGCGCAAGCGTATTGCCTTGGTCGCCCATGACCACTGCAAAGTGTTTTTGCTGGACTGGGCGGAGCGGCAGAAAGACAGGCTCGCACAGCATGAACTGGTCGCCACCGGCACCACCGGGTTGTTGTTGCAACAACGCCTGGATTTGCCTGTAGAGAGCATGATCAGCGGTCCGTTGGGCGGCGACCAGCAACTCGGCGCGCGAATCGCCGAGCAGCGGGTCGACATGCTGGTGTTCTTCTGGGACCCGTTCGAACCACAGCCGCACGACCCGGACATCAAGGCGTTACTGCGAGTCGCGGCGGTCTGGAACATTCCGGTGGCCTGCAACGAATGCAGCGCCGACTACCTGCTCAGCAGCCCGATGATGGAGCAGGCGCACGAACATCGGATCCCCGATTACGCGACCTACCTGCTGGGCCGCGCGTAGCCTTTCGAAAATCAGCTTCACAAATCAATACTTGACCACTCGAGCGGATGATAAGCATTATCATTCGCTCGAAATGGATCAGGTCCTCCCGTGAGTCAATCTCGCTTCAATCACGTCTTCATCGCCCAGCGAGTTTCTCTGCTGCGCACATTGGAGCGGATGGTCAACAATCACAGTACCGCCGAAGACCTCCTGCAGGAGACCTACCTGCGAGTGACCCGGGCGCTCAGTGAGCGGGCCATCGATCACCTTGAACCGTTCGTTTTCCAGACCGCCCGCAACCTGGCGCTGGACCATTTGCGTGCGCGGCGCATCCAGTCCCGCACGATGCTCGACGACGTGCCGCTGGACGTGGTGGAAAGCGTCGCCGCCCCTGCCAGCAGTGCCGAAGACGCCGCCCATGCCGAACAATTGCTTGAGCGTTTGAACGTGAGCCTCAATGAGCTCAGCGCCCGCCAGCAGCAGATTTTCATCCTCAGCCGTCTGCACGGGCACAGCTATCTGGAGATCGCCGAGAAGCTCGGCGTGTCATTGAGCACCGTGCAAAAGGAGCTGAAACTGATCATGGCGATCTGTGTAGGCGTGGCCGAACGGTTAAACGGCGACTGAATCTGTAGGTTAATTCTCTATGTGTGAGGATGACCTGCACTGACTATCGGGCTTTGCTACCCTTGCCCCACTTTCAAGCTTCACTAAAAAAACAGCCGTGCCAAGACACTGCCGAGGAAACACCGTGACGGACACGCTTCCAGTGCCTCCCCCCGCCCCCCCTGCGCCCTCCGCGGCGCGGGACCCCGCAAGTGCGATGGACCAGGCCCTGGACTGGCTGATCGTGCTGGACAGTCCGAGCGAGGAACAAACCCGACAGTTTCACGAATGGCTGGCCGCCCATCCGTTGCATGCCGAGGCGTTCGCCAAGGCTCAGGCGATCTGGGAAGGCCCGCAGGTCGTGCAATGCGCGCAAAGCCTGGCCGCCCGGCCGCCGAAAGTGACCGTCCTGTCGCGCCTGCGCCCGCACTGGAAACCCTTGGCCACCGCCGCCGTGCTGATCCTCGGTTTGTTCAGTTTCAGCAATCTGCCGATTCGCCTGCAGGCTGATCACCTGACCGTGGTCGGTGAACGCCAGCGGCTGCAACTGGAGGACGGCTCGAAGGTCCTGCTCAATACCAACTCGGCCTTCTCCAGCACCATCAACGATCAACAGCGCGTTGCCCGTTTGTATCAGGGCGAGGCATTTTTCGAGGTGGCGGCCAATCGCGGCCAGCCGCTGGAAATCGACGCCGGGCCGGTCAAGGCCAGTGTTCGGGACACCGCCTTTGCGGTGCGTTATCTGGACGGCGTGGCACAGGTTCGAGTGCAGCGTGGGGATGTCGACTTGCGAGCGACCCGCGACGACGCGCGAATTCGATTGTCCGCCGGAGAAAGCATTCGCATCGGCCCCAACGGTTTCGATCGCCCCGCCAAACTCGATGCCGCGACCGACCTGGCGTGGGTCCAGGGCCGACTGGTGTTCGAAAACTGCCCGCTGAGCCAGGTGCTGGCGGAGTTGCGTCGTTACTACCCAGGCTGGATCATCAATAACAACGAACAGTTGGCCGACATCGCCGTCACCGGCAATTACCGCCTCGACCAGCCGTTGGACGTGGTCCGCTCGCTGGCCCACATCACCTCGGCGCGACTCCAGGAATTCCCGGCGCTGGTGATTTTGAACTAAATGAGAATTATTTTTACTCGATAGCCAAGCCCCGTACGTCTCGTTATAGCCAATGCAATTGATTCGCATCTGCGGATGCCGATCAGCACCTATAAAGATTCGTGCGACACGGAGCGCTATCGATGTCCTCTCGCCTTACCCGCCAACCTTCTTCACCTTCTCGCGTGCTGTCGCTGCTGACCGCCGCCATCCTGATGGCCGGCAGCGCGCAGCTCTGCGCCGCCACCGCTGCAGAGCAACCGACTCGCAACATGGGCGATTACGCGTTCGCCATCCCTCAGCAGTCGCTGGTCTCGGCACTCAATGCCTTTACCGCCGTGACCGGTTGGCAGGTCGGCTTGCCGGCAGAACTGGCTGAAGGCGTGGCCTCGCCGGGCGTACGGGGTTCGTTGCCACCGGAAAAAGCCCTCGATCGCCTGTTGGTGGGGACCAACCTGAGCTATCGCAAACTGGGCACCAACAACATCGTGCTGGAGAAACGCAGCAACAGCAGCGCGCTCAACCTGGACCAGGTGACCATCAGCGCCACCCGCCAGGAACAGGACGTGAACAGCGTGCCGAGCACCGTCACCGTCCACACCCGCGAAGCGCTGGACCGCAACAACGTGAATAACATCAAAGATCTGGTGCGCTACGAGCCCGGTGTTTCGGTGGGCGGTGCCGGTCAACGCGCCGGCCTCACTGGCTACAACATCCGCGGTATCGACGGCGACCGCGTACTGACCCAGGTCGACGGTGTGCAGGTGCCCGACAGCTTCTTCAACGGCCCTTACGCGCAGACCAACCGCAACTACGTCGACCCCGAGATCGTCAAGCGCGTGGAGATTCTGCGCGGCCCGGCGTCCGTGCTCTACGGCAGCAACGCCATTGGCGGCGCGGTCAGCTACTACACCCTGGACCCGGACGACATCATCAAACCGGGCAAGGATGTCGGCGCGCGCCTGAAAACCGGCTACAGCTCGGCCGATGACAGCTGGTTGACCTCCGGTACCGTGGCCGGTCGCACCGGCGACTTCGACGGCCTGTTGCACTTGAGTCAGCGCAATGGTCATGAAACAGAGTCCTACGGCGAAACCGGCGGAACCGGCCTGAACCGCACCGAGGCCAACCCTGAGGACGTGCGCACCACCAACGTGCTGGCCAAACTGGGCTGGGACTACGCCGACGATGCGCGCTTCGGCCTGACTTACGAGCACTACAAGGATGACCGCGACACCAATCAACTGAGCGCAGTGGGCGGCCCATTTAACGCAGGACGCGGTTTCGGCTTCTATAAATCCCGTACCGGCAACGACACCGTCACCCGCGAACGCTTCGGTCTGGAACACAGCTTCGGCCTGGACAGCGTCCTGGCTGACAACATCAAGTGGACGCTGAACTACCAGATCGCCAAGACTGACCAGAGCACCGAAGAAATCTACGCGCCGTCGCGCACGGTGCTGCGCAACCGCGAAACCACCTACAAGGATCGCCAATGGGTGTTCGATGCCCAGGCTGACAAGTCGTTCGCCATCGCCGATACCGACCACCGCGTCACCTATGGCACGACCATCAAACAGGACAAAGTCACCGGCCTGCGCACCGGTAGCGGCACCTGCCTGACCGTGGCCGGCGCTTGCCGGGTCATCGGTGCTGCCAGCGCCGCCGACACCCTGAAACCGGCCAGCGACTTCCCGGACCCGACCATCAACAGCTACAGCCTGTTCGCCCAGGATCAGATCAGCTGGGGCAACTGGACGTTCCTGCCCGGAGCACGCTACGACTACACCGAACTCAAGCCGCACATCACGGACGAATTCCTGGTCACCGCCGACCAGAGCGGCAACGGCGTGGTGAGTGACAAGACGAAGACCTGGCATCGTCTGTCGCCAAAATTCGGCACCACCTATAGCTTCAACGACAACTACACCTGGTATGGCCAGTACGCCGAAGGCTTCCGCACACCGACCGCCAAGGCGCTGTACGGTCGCTTTGAAAACCTGGCCGGCGGCTATCAGGTCGCACCCAATCCCGACCTGGAACCGGAAAAGAGCAAGAGCTATGAAACCGGCCTGCGCGGCCAGTTCGAGGCAGGCACTTTCGATGTGGCGGTGTTCTACAACAAATACCGCGACTTCATCGACGAAAACGCCATCACGCCCGGCTACACCGAGACCACCTTCCAGAGCAACAACATCGCGCACGCCAGCATCAAAGGCGTGGAGCTCAAGGGTCGCTTGAACCTGGACAGCTTCGGCGCCCCGACCGGTCTCTACACCCAAGGCTCGGTGGCGTACCTGTATGGCCGTAACGATGACAGCGGCCAGCCGCTGAACAGCATCAACCCGCTGACTGGCGTGTTCGGCCTGGGTTACGACCAGGACAACTACGGCGCCCTGTTGAGCTGGACACTGGTCAAGCGCAAGACCCGCGTCGACAGCACCAGCTTCAAAACCCCGGACGGCACCAGCACCCAGTTCAAGACCCCGGGCTATGGCGTGCTTGACCTGGCCGGCTTCTACAAGGTGACCGACGACGTAACCGTCAACGCCGGTTTGTACAACCTGACCAACAAGAAGTACTGGCAGTGGGACGACGTGCGCGGTTACGACAGCGTCGGCGAAGCCTCGGTCACTCAACCGGCCAACCTCGACCGCCTGACTCAACCGGGTCGCAACTTCGCGATCAATCTGGTCTGGGATATCTGACCCTGCCACCTCACTGCGCTGCTTTTAGAAGTGGCGCAGTGAGGTTTTTTTTACTGTCAGGCGCCTGCTTATTCGTCTCGTTACCAAGCGCCTCTTCTTCTCAAGGACTTCTCATGACCACTCAGGACACTGCTCAACGCCCTGCTCTGCGTTCGCAACGTTTGAACCAGATCACAAACGAGCCTCACACCAAGCTTGATGCCTTGGTCAAAGCCCACGCACCGTTTGAAACCCAGGCCAACTTCGCGCGTTTCATGGTGGCTCAGTATTTGTTTCAGTCGGAACTGGTGTCGCTGTACAACGATGCCGAATTGACCGCCATCGTCCCGAACCTGCCAGCTCGCTGCCGTGCTGAAGCAGCCAAGGCGGATCTGGCGGACCTGGAAACTGAAGTTCCAGCGCCAGTCGCCGGTGCGGTGAAGAACCCAACCAAAGCCGAGGCGCTGGGTTGGCTGTTCGTGTCAGAAGGTTCAAAACTTGGCGCGGCGTTCCTGATCAAGCGTGCCGTAGGTCTTGGGTTAAGCGAAACCTTCGGTGCTCGTCATCTCGCTGAACCGGCCGGTGGCCGCGCTGAGGGCTGGAAGAGCTTCGTCAAAACCCTCGACGGGCTGGAACTCAGCGCACAAGAAGAAGCCGAGTTGGATAAAGGCGCTATCGACGCGTTCAACCGCTTCACCGTATTACTGGAACAGGCCTACGCCTCCACCCCCGAACTCGCCTGAAGAAATACATCCCCCTGTGGGAGCGAGCCTGCTCGCGAAGGCGGAGTACCAGTCAACATCTTGATTGGATGTGACATCGCCTTCGCGAGCAGGCTCGCTCCCACAAGGAATTGAGTAAGTCTGCTAGATCCTGATCTAACCTCAATTACCATCCGTGAGCCCTATGCCTCACCTTTCCGCCTCGAAACTCGCCCGTCAGCTGTTTGGTTTACTCGCCTACATCAGCCTCGGCATCGGCCTGATCGCCATCGTCGTACCCGGCCTGCCGACCACCGAGTTCATCCTGCTGGCCGCCTGGGCCGCGACCAAAAGTTCGCCGCGCCTGAGTGCCTGGCTGGAAAACCATCGGCTGTTCGGTTCCATCCTGCGTAACTGGCGAAACGGCAAAATCATCGCCCGCCGAGCCAAGGTCAGCGCCACCGCCAGCATGCTGCTGTGCGCCGGGTTGATGCTGGTGATGCTCGATCATGGATGGCCGATTTACCTGGCCATCGCCGGCATGAGCCTGGGTAATGTGTGGATCTGGTCACGGCCGGAAACGTTGCCGACAATCTCCTGAATTTCTGTCATTTTCAGGGCATTTTCCTGCGCAAACGTTCAACCATTACCGTTCGTCGGTTTTGCGTTCATGTAACCTCCGCCCACGCCGATGTGCATTAAATGGCGCTGAATGGACTTGGCGAACCGGGTCGATCCCGACTCACAGCCAACACCTCATCCATTCGCGAGCTCGTCCTATGTTCGACTCTCTCTCCATCCGCCTGAAAATCGTCCTGCTGTCCGGTCTGTGCCTGCTGGGCGTGGTCGTCCTGATCGTCGGCATGAACATCTACCAGACCGATCAGAACGATGAACTGGTTAGCGCCTCCAGCAGCAAGATGCTCACCGCCAGCGTGCAGAACCTGCTCCAGGCCAAGGCCGCCGAGCAAGCGGTACGGGTGCAGAAGACCTTCGGTGAAAGCCTGCTGGTGGTGACCGCCCTGGCCGATCAGATCGAGGACATGCGCAACATGGCGAGCAAGCGCTCCCTTGACGCCGGCACCCTGCGTGAAGAGTTGAACCAGAGCCTGAAAACCGCCTTCGAGCGCAACAGCAAAGTGCTCGGCATCTGGCTGGCGTTCGAGCCCAATGGCCTCGACGGCAAGGACAGCGAATTCGCCAACGATGCGGCTCGCCAGTCCAACGAAGCCGGTCGTTTCGCCAGCTACTGGAGCCGTGCCGGCGGTGTCGGGATCAACACGATCATGCTCGAAGACGACATGACCAAAACCACCTTGAGCCTCAGCGGCACACCCTATAACAGCTGGTACACCTGCCCTCGCGACAGCAAGCGTACCTGCCTGCTCGACCCCTATGCCGACACCGTCGCCGGCAAGGAAATGCTGATGACCACCATTTCCGTACCGCTGCTGGTAGATGGTAAATCCATCGGTGTGGTGGGTGTGGACATTGCCCTCGACGCGCTGCAAGCGGCGGCTGTCGACTCCCAACGCGATCTGTTCAACAGCGCCGGGCACATGCTGATCGTCTCGGGCAGCGGCGTACTCGCCGGTTACAGCGTCGACGCGAGCAAGGTCGGCAAAAGCATCGGGGACACCCTGGGTGCAGACGGCAAGGACGTTCTGCAATTGCTCAGCGCTGGCACGCCGAAAATTATCGAACAGGGCGACCTGATCCGTGCGGTGTACCCGGTCAGTCCGATTGCCGAGTCCAAGGCCTGGGGCGTGGTGATCGACCTGCCGAAACAAGTGTTGCTGGCCGACTCGGTAAAGTTGCAAGCCGTACTCGACGACGCCCAGCAAAGCGGCACGATCAAAGCGGTGCTAGTCGCTGTCATTGCCGGTCTGGTCGGACTGTTGCTGATCTGGCTGACGGCGTCCGGCGTGACCCGGCCGATCAACAGCGTGGCCGAAATGCTCAAGGCGATTGCCAGCGGCGACGGCGATCTGACGCAGCGTCTGCACTACAGCAAGAAAGACGAACTGGGCGAACTGGTGAGCTGGTTCAACCGTTTCCTCGACAAGTTGCAACCGACCATCGCGCAGATCAAACAAAGCATCACCGATGCGCGCGGTACCGCCGACCAGTCTTCTGAAATCGCCCGTCAGACCAGCGAAGGCATGCAGGTGCAATTCCGCGAAATCGACCAGGTCGCCACCGCGTCCAACGAAATGAGCGCCACCGCCCACGACGTCGCCAACAGTGCCTCGAACGCGGCGAACGCGGCCAAGGGTGCCGACCAGTCGGCCCGCGACGGCATGCAGATCATCGAACGCAGCACCCGCGACATCAATCAACTGGCCGACGAAGTCAGCAAGGCCGTGACCGAAGTCGAAGCATTGGCGGTCAACAGCGAGCAGATCGGTTCGGTGCTGGAAGTGATCCGTAGCATCGCCGAACAAACCAACCTGCTGGCGCTCAACGCGGCGATTGAAGCGGCGCGTGCCGGCGAGAGCGGTCGCGGGTTTGCGGTGGTCGCCGATGAAGTGCGCAACCTGGCCAAACGCACCCAGGACTCGGTGGAAGAAATCCGCATCGTCATCGAGCGCATCCAGACTGGCACTCGCGGCGTGGTGGCCACCATGCATTCGAGCCAAACCCAGGCTCATAGCAACGCCGGGCAGATCCAGCAAGCGGTGCAGGCCTTGAGCAAAATCAGCGACGCGGTGACGGTCATCAGCGACATGAACCTGCAAATCGCCAGCGCCGCCGAACAGCAAAGCGCCGTGGCCGAAGAGGTCAACCGCAACGTCTCGGCGATCCGCACCGTCACCGAAACCCTGACCGGCCAGGCCACCGAATCGGCACAGATCAGCAGCCATCTCAACTCGCTGACCACCCACCAGATGAAATTGATGGATCAGTTTCGGGTTTAAACAGGCGCCACCGAACAATGTGGGAGCAGGCTTGCTCGCGAAAGCGGTACATCAGCCAACATCAATGTTGAATGTAAAACCGCCTTCACGAGCAAGCCCGCTCCCACAGGTTTCATCCGGCCTGTCATCTAATTTGATCTATGCTCGGGCTCTCGTTCCGGAGGGCCTTCGATGACTGATTTACTCACGTCCATTCAAGCCGCACTCGGCTTGCCTCACACCCAGGTCAAGTTCACCTCGAACGGCGCCCTGCCCTCGGCGTTTGCTGTCACCGACCTGGCGTGCGCCAGCATTGCCGCCGCCGGCCAGGCTGCCAGCGAATGGCTGCAGCAACAAACCGGTCGCTTACCCAGCCTTGAGATCGACCGCCGCCTGGCCTCTTTCTGGTTTGCCACTTCGATCCGCCCGATAGGCTGGAGCGTCCCGCCGCTGTGGGATCCGGTCGCCGGTGACTACGCGGCCAAAGATGGATGGATCCGCCTGCACACCAACGCGCCCCATCACCGCGCCGCTGCCGAAACTGTTCTGGGCTCCTGTGCCGACCGTGCAGCGATGGCGAGCAAGGTTGCTCAATGGGTCAAAAGTGATCTGGAGCAGGCCGTAGTCGATGCCGGTGGCTGCGCCGCCGAGATGCGTACCTGGGCGCAATGGCAGGCCCATCCCCAAGGTCAGGCCGTGAACGCCGAGCCGCTGATTCAGTTCGCCGCCAACAGCAGCCAGAACGCCAAACCGTGGCAAGGCTCGGTGGCGCAACCGCTGGCCGGGATCAAGGTACTGGATTTGACCCGCGTACTCGCCGGACCTGTCGCCAGCCGCTTCCTCGCAGGGCTTGGCGCCGACGTTTTGCGAATCGACTCACCAACCTGGAACGAACCGGGCGTGGTGCCGGAAGTCACCCTGGGCAAACGCTGCGCGCGCCTGGACCTGCACGACAAGACTGATCGCGCGGTGTTCGAAAGCCTGCTCAAGGACGCTGACATTCTGCTCCACGGCTACCGCGCCGACGCACTGGAACGCCTGGGTTACGGTGTCGCCGAACGCCAGAAACTGGCGCCCGGCCTGATCGACGTCAACCTCAATGCCTACGGTTGGAGCGGCCCGTGGCAGAACCGCCGCGGCTTCGACAGCCTGGTGCAAATGAGCAGCGGAATCGCCGACGCCGGCATGCGATGGAAGAACGCGGATAAGCCGACGCCACTGCCGGTGCAGGCGCTGGATCATGCGACCGGGTATTTGATGGCGGCTGCGGCGATCACGTTGCTGGGGCGTGGCGGGTCGGCCCGGTTGTCGCTGGCGCGGACGGCGAAGTTGTTGATTGAACAGGGCGCAGGTTCACACGAACCGCTACGGGCAGAGGATGAAAACGATCAGGGCATGTTGGTTGAGCAGACAACCTGGGGACCGGCGCATCGACTTCATGTGCCACTGAAAATCACCGGAACTCCGATGCAGTGGGCACTTCCTGCCGGGGAATTGGGTTCCCATCGCGCACAGTGGTGGTGACTTTTCGGACGCCTTCGCGGGCAAGCCCGCACAGGTTTAGCGTCGTGCTCATTACCGGCATCCGACACAAAAACTGTGGGAGCGGGCTTGCCCGCGAAGAGGCCCGAAAGTCAGCAAAAATATCGGATCAGCTCAGTCTGGCCGACTCAACGAAGTCCACAGCAACTGCGCCGCATGCCCTCGACAAGGCCGCCACGCCTCTGCCCGCGCCTCGGGGAACACATGAGTGGTGCCGAACACATCGAGCGCCAAAGGCTGCCCATAAAAGACGAACGCCAGGGTCAGCATGCCGACGACGGTGATCGCCCAACCCTTTAACTAAATAGTCAAACGGTAATAATGTTTATTGATTAATGGGCCATTAACGTAATTTTATTTATAGCCCGTGCTTCTATCACACGCGTTCTCAATAGCAGTTTTGTGTGTCTAACTTAATAATTCAATTCTCAACTACACGCAAACAAGAAAATTTGCGAAAACTCAAAAACAAACTAGCTTCAAAACTCCATGCGATAGGCATTATTTCTGTTTGATCTGGCCGAGGCCTTTGGATAGGGCTTTCGAGCAGTACCGTTATGTCCGGTAAAAGTTCATAAGTCTTTCATTAACAATGGAATGTGCCTATGCATTGATCCATGTCAGATGAGTGAATAACTAACAGAATTATTCTGTTGTCTCTCTTCTCCTGCATTGGAGTCATGCAATGTCTGAATCCCCCGGAAAACTGAAACTCGGTGCACTTGTTGCGCTGGTGGTCGGTTCAATGATTGGTGGCGGGATCTTCTCTTTGCCGCAGAACATGGCCGCCAGTGCCGACGTCGGCGCGGTGTTGATCGGTTGGGCGATCACCGCCATAGGCATGCTGACGCTGGCCTTCGTGTTCCAAACCCTGGCCAATCGCAAGCCTGATCTGGACGGCGGGGTCTACGCCTACGCCAAAGCCGGTTTCGGCGACTACATGGGTTTCTCGTCCGCCTGGGGTTACTGGATCAGTGCCTGGCTGGGCAACGTCGGTTACTTCGTTTTGCTCTTCAGCACCCTCGGTTACTTTTTCCCTATTTTTGGCGAGGGCAATACTGTCGCCGCCGTTATTGGCGCTTCGGTGCTGCTCTGGGCCGTGCATTTCCTGGTGCTGCGCGGGATCAAGGAAGCGGCGTTCATCAACCTGGTGACCACCGTCGCCAAGATCGTGCCGCTGGTCCTGTTTGTGCTGATCGCGATTTTCGCCTTCAAGCTGGACATCTTCACCGCTGACATCTGGGGCGTGAAAAACCCGGACCTGGGTAGCGTGATGAACCAGGTGCGCAACATGATGCTGGTCACCGTCTGGGTGTTCATCG
The DNA here is from genome assembly GCF_030053095.1 of Pseudomonas sp. PMCC200344. Taxonomy (NCBI): domain Bacteria; kingdom Pseudomonadati; phylum Pseudomonadota; class Gammaproteobacteria; order Pseudomonadales; family Pseudomonadaceae; genus Pseudomonas; species Pseudomonas sp. PMCC200344. The sequence goes on from NZ_CP125618.1 coordinate 5,037,911, forward strand.
GCATCGAAGGCGCGAGCATTTTCTCGGCCCGTGCGGAAAAACGCAGCGACGTCGGTAAAGCCACGGTGATCGGCTTCATCACCGTGCTGCTGTTTCTGGTGCTGGTGAATGTGCTGTCGCTGGGCATCATGACTCAACCGGAACTGGCCAAACTGCAAAACCCTTCGATGGCCGCGGTGCTGGAGCACGTGGTCGGTCATTGGGGCGCGGTGCTGATCAGCGTTGGCCTGATCATCTCGCTGCTCGGCGCGTTGCTGTCGTGGGTGTTGCTGTGCGCAGAGATCATGTTCGCCGCCGCCAAGGACCACACCATGCCGGCCTTCCTGCGCAAAGAAAACGCCAACCATGTGCCGGTCAATGCGCTGTGGCTGACCAACGCAATGGTCCAGCTGTTCCTCATCATCACACTGTTTTCCGCCAGCACTTACCTGTCGCTGATCTACCTCGCCACCTCGATGATTCTGGTGCCATATCTGTGGTCGGCGGCCTACGCGCTGCTGCTGGCGGTGCGCGGAGAGAGCTATGAAAACGCTGCCGCCGAACGCAGCAAGGACCTGTTCATCGGCGCCGTTGCCTTGATTTACGCGGTCTGGCTGATCTATGCCGGTGGCGTCAAATACCTGCTGCTCTCCGCCCTGCTCTATGCCCCCGGCGCGATCTTGTTCGCCAAGGCCAAGCTTGAAGTCAACAAACCGGTTTTCACCAACGTCGAGAAGCTGATTTTCGCCGCAGTCGTCGCAGGCGCCCTGGTGGCGGCCTACGGGCTGTATGACGGCTTTCTGACCCTGTAACACCTGATTGTTTTGTCATCTGGAGGATCACTGTAATGACCACGGAAAAAGTTAAGTACGGCGTACATTCCGAAGCCGGCAAACTGCGCAAAGTCATGGTTTGCTCCCCCGGTCTGGCCCACCAGCGGCTGACCCCGAACAACTGCGATGAACTGCTTTTCGATGATGTGCTGTGGGTTGCCCAGGCCAAGCGTGACCATTTCGACTTCGTCAACAAAATGCGTGAACGCAACATCGACGTGCTGGAAATGCACAACCTGCTGACCGACATCGTCGCGATCCCCGAAGCGCTGGACTGGATTCTGGAACGCAAGGTCACCGCCAATTCGGTCGGCCTCGGCCTGATCAATGAAGTCGGTTCGTGGCTGCGCAGCCTGGAGCCGCGCAAGATTGCCGAGTTCCTGATTGGCGGTGTCTCTGCCGATGACCTGCCGGACAGCTTCGGTGGCAAGACCATCCAGATGTTCCGCGACTTCCTCGGCCACTCCAGCTTCATTCTGCCGCCGCTGCCCAACACCCAGTTCACCCGCGACACCACCTCTTGGATCTACGGTGGCGTGACGCTGAACCCGATGTACTGGCCGGCGCGCCGCCAGGAAACCTTGCTGGCCAGCGCCATTTACAAATTCCATCCGCAGTTCACCAACGCCGACTTTGAAATCTGGTACGGCGACCCGGATCAGGAACACGGCAGCGCCACCCTCGAAGGCGGCGACGTGATGCCAATCGGTAATGGCGTGGTGTTGATCGGTATGGGCGAACGCTCGTCCCGTCAGGCCATCGGCCAACTGGCGCTGAACCTGTTCAAGAACAAAGCCGTGGAAAAAATTATCGTCGCAGGCCTGCCGAAGTCCCGCGCGGCGATGCACCTGGACACCGTGTTCAGCTTCTGCGACCGCGACCTGGTCACCATCTTCCCCGAAGTGGTGAACCAGATCGTCGCCTTCACCCTGCGCCCTGACGAAGGCAAACCGGGCGGCATCGACATCCGCCGCGAGGAAACCAACCTCCTCGACACCGTGGCCCAGGCACTCAACCTCAAAGCCTTGCGCGTGGTGGAAACCGGCGGCAACAGCTTCGCCGCCGAACGCGAGCAGTGGGACGACGGCAACAACGTGGTCGCCGTGGAGCCCGGCGTGGTGATCGGTTATGACCGCAACACCTACACCAACACCCTGCTGCGCAAGGCCGGCGTGGAAGTCATCACCATCAGCGCCGGTGAACTGGGACGCGGGCGTGGCGGCGGCCACTGCATGACCTGCCCGATCATTCGCGACCCTATCGACTATTAATTCTGGTGCCCGGCTTCACGCTTACAACGCGTGAAGCAGGCGGATAACCGAAACTTAAGGAGATCCACATCATGGCTTTCAACATGCGTAACCGCAGCCTGCTCTCGCTGATGCACCACACCACTCGCGAGCTGAATTACCTGCTGGACCTGTCCCGCGACCTCAAGCGCGCCAAATACACCGGCACCGAGCGTGCGCACCTGCAAGGCAAAAATATCGCGCTGATTTTCGAAAAGACCTCGACCCGCACCCGTTGCGCGTTCGAAGTGGCGGCTCATGACCAGGGCGCCCATGTCACCTATATCGACCCGGTGTCGTCGCAGATCGGCCACAAGGAAAGCATGAAAGACACCGCCCGCGTGCTCGGGCGGATGTTCGACGCTATCGAGTACCGTGGCTTCGAACAGGAGATCGTCGAAGAGCTGGCCAAGTTCGCCGGCGTGCCGGTGTTCAACGGCCTGACCGCTGAATTCCACCCTACGCAAATGATCGCCGATGTGCTGACCATGCGCGAACACAGCGACAAACCGCTGCATGACATCAGCTACGCCTACCTCGGCGACGCCCGCTACAACATGGGCAACTCGCTGCTGATGATTGGCGCCAAACTGGGCATGGACGTGCGCATCGCCGCACCGAAAGCGTTGTGGCCGCATCAGGATTTCATTGATCAGTGCAAGGGCTTCGCCGAAGAAAGCGGCGCACGTATCACCATCACTGAAGACCCGAAAGAAGCGGTCAAGGGCGTGGACTTCATCCACACCGATATCTGGGTGTCGATGGGTGAACCGGTGGAAGCGTGGGACGAGCGCATCGAGCAACTGCTGCCGTACCAGGTCAACGCGAAAATGATGAAAGCCTCGGGCAACCCGCGGGTGAAGTTCATGCACTGCCTGCCGGCGTTCCACAACAGCGAAACCAAGGTCGGCAAGGACATCGCCGCGCGGTATCCGCACCTGGCCAATGGCGTCGAAGTGACTGAAGAAGTCTTCGAATCGCCGGCCAACATCGCCTTCGAGCAAGCGGAAAACCGCATGCACACCATCAAGGCGATCCTGGTGTCGGCGTTGGCGGATATCTAAAGGCTCACCCGGCGGCCCCCTGTAGGTGCCGCCCCGGGCCATCCGTAATTTCTCTGCTTAGAAGGACTGCATTATGCGTATCGTCGTTGCTCTGGGCGGTAACGCCCTGCTCCGCCGTGGTGAACCGATGACCGCGGACAACCAGCGGGCCAACATCCGGATCGCCACCGAACAAATCGCCAAAATTTATGCCGGCAATGAACTGGTGATCGCCCACGGTAATGGCCCCCAGGTTGGCCTGCTGTCACTGCAAGCGGCGGCGTACACTTCGGTTTCGCCTTACCCGCTGGACGTGCTTGGTGCCGAAACTGAAGGCATGATCGGCTACATCATCGAACAGGAACTGGGCAATCTGCTGGACTTCGAGGTGCCCTTCGCCACACTCCTGACCCAGGTCGAAGTCGACGCCAATGACCCGGCGTTCCAGAATCCGACCAAACCCATCGGCCCGGTCTACGCCAAGGCCGAAGCGGAAAAACTCGCCGCCGAAAAAGGCTGGGCGATTGCCCCGGACGGTGACAAATTCCGCCGCGTAGTGGCCAGCCCGAGACCGAAACGCATCTTCGAAATCCGCCCGATCAAGTGGCTGCTGGAAAAAGGCAGCATCGTGATTTGCGCCGGCGGTGGCGGCATCCCGACGGTGTATGGCGCCCACGGCAAGCTGCAAGGCGTGGAAGCGGTGATCGACAAAGACCTGTGCTCAGCGCTGCTGGCCGAACAGCTCGAGAGCGATCTGCTGGTGATTGCCACCGACGTCCGCGCGGCCTTCATCGATTTCGGCAAACCGACCCAGAAAGCCATCGCCCAGGCTCACCCGGACGATATGGAAAAACTCGGCTTCGCCGCCGGCTCCATGGGGCCGAAGGTTCAAGCCGCCTGCGAGTTCGCGCGCCACACTGGAAAAGTCGCGGTGATCGGTTCACTCTCGGACATCGAAGCGATCATCCAGGGCAAGGCCGGCACGCGGATCAGCACGGCGACACCTGGCATAACTTATTTATAAGGAGAGAAGTCAATGGCAACGTTCGAGCCCGGTCACTTGCACATCGAGCGCCACGCGCTGAACAAGGATGATGTCAGCTACGACCTGCTTCTCGACTATGAAGTCGTCCAGGACCCCAAAGAGGGCAAAGGGATGCAGTTCATATTGCATGGTTCGATCGAGGGTAAAGACGTGAAGGAAACGTTCTTCCTCCCCAAGGACCAGGCCTACAACTTTGCTAGCAACATCACAAAAATTCTTGAAAAGAACGGCATTCCCAAAACGCACAGCAGCCTCGGTTCAAATCATAAATTCTACGACCTGATGTTTGAGGACGTACGGGTGCAACTGGACATGAAATCCGGCGATCCGGTCAAGCCCGAACACCTGGAATAACTCACTCACCTCTGTAGGAGCCGGCTTGCCGGCTCCTACAGGTGACGCTTCCATCACTGGATTTCACCAACCACCCTGCTCCAAGGCATACTTGCCACCCTCCGCACGTCAGATTGAAAACCGCCCCATGCGTATCCACGTCAGCTTCATCGACCGCGTCGGCATTACCCAGGAAGTCCTGGCCTTGCTCGGTGGGCGCAATCTCAATCTGGATGCGGTGGAAATGGTCCCGCCCAACGTCTATATCGATGCCCCGACGCTGAGCCCGGAAGTCCTCGAAGAGCTGCGCGATGCGCTGTTCAGTGTGCGCGGCGTGCAAGCGGTGACGGTGGTCGACATTCTTCCTGGTCAGCGTCGGCATCTGCAGCTTGATGCGTTGCTCGCGGCCATGACCGATCCGGTCCTGGCGCTGGACAGTGCCGGCAAGGTACTGCTGGCCAACCCGGCATTGATTGCGTTGTACGGTCGCGAGCCTGACGGCGAAAGCATCGCCGACCTGTTCGCCGACCCGGCACTGCTCGAAGCCCTGCTGGAAAACGGCTTCCGCCTGCCGTTGCGGGAAGTCACCGTCAACGGCCAGACGTTGCTGCTGGACGCCACACCGATTACCGACGCCGGCGCCCTGCTGACCCTGTATCAACCGAACCGCATCGGCGAACGCCTCTCGGCGCTGCACCACGACCATGCCGAAGGTTTCGATGCGCTGCTCGGTGAGTCCCCGGCGATTCGGACCCTCAAGGCCCGCGCCCAGCGCGTTGCGGCCCTCGATGCGCCCTTGCTGATCCAGGGCGAAACCGGCACCGGCAAAGAACTGGTGGCGCGTGCCTGCCACGCCATCAGCGCTCGGCACAGTTCGCCATTTTTGGCGCTGAACTGCGCGGCATTGCCGGAGAACCTCGCCGAAAGCGAACTGTTCGGCTACGCCCCCGGCGCCTTCACCGGCGCCCAGCGTGGTGGCAAACCCGGGCTGATGGAACTGGCCAACCAGGGCACGGTGTTTCTCGATGAGATCGGCGAGATGTCGCCGTATTTGCAGGCGAAATTGCTGCGCTTCTTGAACGATGGCAGCTTCCGCCGGGTGGGTGGGGATCGTGAGGTGAAGGTCAACGTGCGGATCCTGAGCGCCACGCACCGCGACCTGGAAAAAATGGTCAGCGAGGGTTCGTTCCGCGAAGACCTCTTCTATCGCCTCAACGTCCTCAACGTGGAAGTCCCGCCGCTGCGCGAACGCGGCCAGGACATCCTGCTGCTGGCCCGCTACTTCATGCAGCAGGCTTGCGCGCAGATCCAGCGCCCGGTCTGTCGCCTGGCGCCCGGCACCTATCCGGCCCTGCTGGGCAATCGCTGGCCGGGCAACGTGCGGCAATTGCAGAACGTGATCTTCCGCGCCGCCGCCATTTGCGAAAGCAGCCTGGTCGACATTGGCGACCTCGATATCGCCGGCACCTCCGTGGCGCGTCAGAGCGACAGCGACGTCGACAGCCTCGAACAGGCCATGGAAGAGTTCGAAAAAACCCTGCTGGAAAAGCTCTACGTCAGCTACCCCTCGACCCGCCAACTGGCCAGCCGCCTGCAAACCTCTCACACGGCGATTGCCCATCGATTGCGCAAGTACGGCATTCCCGGCAAGCCGTAACGCGCCGATTTCATCAACCCCACAGGTTTTGTGCCCAGCCTGAAAATCTGCTTAAAAACGACCTCCATCTGTACTGAAAGCGCTACAGCGGAACGATATCGATACACTCTCATTCGATCACCGCTGTGCAAGGCTTTGATCCCACTACGCTTTTTTCTTTGCTTCCGGCTGTAGCGATTTCGCTACAGGCATTCAATTCGCTCGCGCCTCAAAAACTCACAACATACTGATTTATAAGAACTTATTAACATTGGCCGAGATTTTGCTTAGTAACCACGCATAAAGCAGGGCTTTGCCCAGCATTCAATCGCGTCCACCAGACGAGTCTGGCCCCTTAGGAGTTTCCATGAGCGAGTTGCGTTTTACTGAAGATCACGAATGGCTGCGCACCGAAGCTGACGGCACTGTCACAGTCGGCATCACCGCTTTCGCACAGAACGCCCTGGGCGACGTGGTTTTCGTACAACTGCCTGAGCTGCAGTCCTACGACAAAGGCGCTGAAGCCGCCACCGTGGAATCGGTAAAAGCCGCCAGCGGCGTGTACATGCCGCTGGACGGTGAAGTGCTGGAAGTGAACCCGGCGCTGGACAGCAGCCCTGAACTGGTCAACGAAGATCCGCTGGGCGAAGGCTGGTTCTTCCGCTTCCAGCCAACCGATGCATCGGCTGTCGCCAAACTGCTGGATCAAGACGCTTACGACCGTCTGATCAAAGCCAACGCCGAAGCCTGAGGAGCGCTGACATGACTCAAGTAAGCCTGACCACTGCCAACGAATTCATCGCCCGCCACATCGGCCCGCGTGCCGGCGACGAGCAAGCCATGCTCAATAGCCTCGGCTTCGACTCGCTGGAAGCCCTGAGCGCCAGCGTCATCCCCGACAGCATCAAGGGCACCAGCGTCCTCGGTCTGGAAGACGGCCTGAGCGAAGCCGACGCCCTGGCCTTGATCAAGTCCATCGCAGGCAAAAACCAACTGTTCAAGACCTACATCGGCCAGGGCTACTACGGCACCCACACGCCGTCGCCGATCCTGCGCAACCTGCTAGAAAATCCGGCCTGGTACACCGCGTACACCCCGTACCAACCGGAAATTTCCCAGGGCCGTCTCGAGGCGCTGCTGAACTTCCAGACCCTGATCAGCGACCTGACCGGCCTGCCGATCGCCAACGCCTCGCTGCTGGATGAAGCCACCGCCGCCGCCGAAGCCATGACCTTCTGCAAACGCCTGAGCAAGAACAAGGGCAGCCACGCGTTCTTCGCTTCCGTGCATTGCCACCCGCAAACCCTCGACGTGCTGCGCACCCGGGCAGAGCCGCTGGGCATCGACGTGGTGGTTGGCGACGAGCGTGAACTGAGCGACGTGTCGCCGTTCTTCGGCGCCCTGCTGCAATACCCGGCGAGCAACGGTGACGTCTTCGATTACCGCGAACTGACCGAACGCTTCCACGCCGCCAACGCTTTGGTAGCGGTCGCCGCCGACCTGCTGGCCCTGACCGTGTTGACCCCGCCGGGCGAGTTCGGTGCCGACGTGGCCATCGGCAGCGCGCAACGCTTCGGCGTGCCGCTGGGCTTCGGTGGTCCGCACGCGGCGTATTTCTCCACCAAGGATGCGTTCAAGCGTGACATGCCGGGCCGTCTGGTCGGCGTCTCGGTGGACCGTTTCGGCAAGCCGGCCCTGCGCCTGGCGATGCAGACCCGCGAGCAACATATCCGCCGCGAGAAGGCCACCAGCAACATCTGCACCGCGCAAGTGCTGCTGGCCAACATCGCCAGCATGTACGCCGTGTACCACGGCCCGAAAGGCCTGACGCAGATTGCCAATCGCGTGCATCACCTGACCGCGATCCTGGCCCAAGGCTTGAGCGCCCTTGGTTTGCAAGTTGAACAAACCAGCTTCTTCGACACCCTGACCCTGAACACCGGCGCTAACACCGCCAAGCTGCACGACCAGGCGCGTGCTCAGCAGATCAACCTGCGCGTGGTCGATGGTGAACGTCTGGGCCTGTCCCTCGACGAAACCACTTCGCAAGCTGACGTGGAAACCCTGTGGGCCCTGCTGGGCGACGGCAAAACCCTGCCAGACTTCGCGGCATTGGCTGCAACCGTCCAAAGCACGATCCCGGCCACGCTGCTGCGCCAGTCACCAATCCTCAGCCACCCGGTGTTCAACCGTTACCACTCGGAAACCGAGCTGATGCGCTACCTGCGCAAGCTCGCCGACAAGGACCTGGCCCTGGATCGCACCATGATCCCGCTGGGTTCCTGCACCATGAAACTCAACGCCGCCAGCGAAATGATCCCGGTGACCTGGGCCGAATTCGGCGCCCTGCACCCGTTCGCCCCGGCCGAGCAAAGCGCCGGCTACCAGCAGCTGACCGACGAACTGGAAGCCATGCTCTGCGCCGCCACCGGTTACGACGCGATCTCGCTGCAACCGAACGCCGGTTCGCAAGGTGAATACGCCGGCCTGCTGGCGATTCGCGCCTATCACCAGAGCCGTGGCGAAGACCGTCGCGACATCTGCCTGATCCCCTCGTCCGCCCACGGCACCAACCCGGCCACCGCCAACATGGCCGGCATGCGCGTGGTCGTCACCGCCTGCGATGCCCGTGGCAACGTCGACATCGAAGACCTGCGCGCCAAGGCCATCGAGCACCGCGAGCATCTCGCGGCATTGATGATCACCTACCCGTCGACCCACGGCGTGTTCGAAGAAGGCATCCGCGAAATCTGCGGCATCATTCATGACCACGGCGGCCAGGTGTACATCGACGGCGCCAACATGAACGCGATGGTCGGCCTCTGCGCCCCGGGCAAGTTCGGCGGCGACGTCTCGCACCTGAACCTGCACAAAACCTTCTGCATCCCGCACGGCGGTGGCGGCCCGGGCGTTGGCCCGATTGGCGTGAAGTCGCACCTGACCCCGTTCCTGCCGGGTCACGCGCAGATGGCACGCAAGGAAGGCGCGGTCTGCGCCGCACCGTTCGGCAGCGCGAGCATTTTGCCGATCACCTGGATGTACATTCGGATGATGGGTGGCGCCGGTCTCAAGCGTGCCTCGCAACTGGCGATCCTCAATGCCAACTACATTTCCCGTCGCCTCGAAGAGCACTACCCGGTGCTGTACACCGGCAGCAACGGCCTGGTGGCGCACGAATGCATCCTCGATTTGCGCCCACTGAAAGACAGCAGCGGCATCAGCGTCGATGACGTCGCCAAGCGCCTGATCGACTTCGGCTTCCACGCCCCGACCATGTCGTTCCCGGTCGCCGGCACGCTGATGATCGAGCCGACCGAAAGCGAATCCAAGGAAGAACTGGACCGCTTCTGCGACGCCATGATCCGCATCCGCGAAGAAATCCGCGCAGTGGAAAACGGCACCCTGGACAAGGACGACAACCCGCTGAAGAACGCGCCGCACACCGCCGCGGAAATCGTCGGCGAGTGGACGCATCCGTACAGCCGTGAGCAAGCGGTGTATCCGGTTGCGTCGCTGATCGAAGGCAAGTACTGGCCACCGGTCGGTCGCGTCGACAACGTGTTTGGCGACCGCAACCTGATCTGCGCCTGCCCGTCGATCGAAAGCTACGCTTAAACCAAAGGGGGGCGGGTTCACTCGCCCCCTGTAGGAGCAAAGCTTGCTCGCGATAGCCGTTACACGGTCTATCTGATGAACCGCGTCATCGCTCATCGCGAGCAAGCTTTGCTCCTACGGGTTCGCGCTGCATCTATAACAAGAAACCGGAGAACAACCATGTCGTTAAGCGTGTTCGACCTGTTCAAGATTGGCATCGGCCCCTCCAGCTCACACACCGTCGGCCCGATGCGTGCTGCGGCACGTTTCGCCGAAGGTTTGCGCCGTGAAGGGCTGCTGGCAGCGACCACCCGCGTCAAAGTCGAGCTCTACGGATCACTCGGCGCCACCGGTAAAGGCCATGGCAGCGACAAGGCTGTGTTGCTCGGTCTGGAAGGCGAACACCCGGACACCGTGAACACCGAAACCGTCGCCGCCCGTCTGCAAGAGATTCGTGGCAATGGTCGCTTGAACCTGCTCGGCGAACACAGCATTGCGTTCAATGAGAAAGAACATTTGGCGATGATCCGCAAACCGTTGGCCTATCACCCTAACGGCATGATCTTTCGCGCCTTCGATGCCGCGGGCATACAAATCCGCAGCCGCGAGTACTACTCGGTCGGTGGCGGTTTTGTGGTCGATGAAGACGCCGCCGGCGCCGACCGTATCGTCGAAGACGCCACGCCACTGACCTTCCCGTTCAAAAGCGCCAAGGACTTGCTCGGTCACTGCGCCACCTACGGCTTGTCCATCAGCCAGGTGATGCTGACCAACGAAAGTGCCTGGCGCCCGGAAGCGGAAACCCGCGCCGGCCTGTTGAAAATCTGGCAAGTGATGCAGGACTGCGTCGACGCCGGTTGTCGTAACGAGGGCATCCTGCCGGGTGGCTTGAAGGTCAAACGTCGGGCGGCCGCCCTGCATCGGCAACTGTGCAAAAACCCGGAGTCTTCACTGCGCGATCCGCTGTCGGTGCTGGACTGGGTCAACCTCTACGCACTGGCCGTCAATGAAGAAAACGCCAACGGCGGGCGCGTGGTGACGGCTCCCACTAACGGTGCGGCAGGGATCGTCCCCGCTGTTTTGCATTACTACATGCGCTTCATCCCCGGCGCCAACGAAGACGGCGTCGTGCGGTTTCTGCTGACGGCGGCCGCGATCGGCATTCTCTATAAAGAAAACGCCTCGATCTCCGGCGCTGAAGTCGGCTGTCAGGGTGAAGTCGGCGTGGCCTGTTCCATGGCCGCCGGCGCCCTGTGTGAAGTCCTCGGCGGCACCGTGCAGCAAGTGGAAAACGCCGCCGAAATCGGCATGGAACACAACCTCGGCCTGACCTGCGACCCGATTGGCGGGCTGGTGCAAGTGCCTTGCATCGAGCGCAACGCCATGGGCTCGGTGAAAGCCATCAACGCGGTACGCATGGCCCTGCGTGGCGACGGTCAACACTTCGTCTCCCTCGACAAGGTCATCCGCACCATGCGCCAGACCGGCGCAGACATGAAAAGCAAATACAAGGAAACCGCCCGTGGCGGTTTGGCGGTCAACATTATCGAGTGCTGATGTTTACGCGCATCTGCACACTTTTTCAGGAGCTGAATATGTCCACCGAACAACTGTCGAAAACCCCACTGCACGCACTGCACATCGAACTCGGCGCCCGCATGGTGCCGTTTGCTGGCTACGACATGCCGGTGCAATACCCGCTCGGCGTGATGAAAGAACACCAGCACACCCGTGATCAGGCCGGGCTGTTCGATGTCTCGCACATGGGCCAGATCCGTCTGACCGGCGCCAATGCCGCCAAGGCGCTGGAAAGCCTGGTACCGGTAGACATCATCGACCTGCCAGTGGGCACGCAGCGCTACGCGATGTTCACCAACGAAACGGGGGGCATCCTCGACGACCTGATGGTCGCCAACCTGGGTAACGACGAACTGTTCCTGGTGGTCAACGCGGCCTGCAAGGACCAAGACCTGGCGCATCTGCGCAAGCACATCGGCGACCAGTGCACCATCGAGCCGCTGTTCGAAGAACGCGCCTTGTTGGCGCTGCAAGGTCCGGCCGCCGTCACCGTGCTCGCACGCCTGGCATCTGAAGTGGCGAAGATGACCTTCATGCAATTCGCCCGCGTAAAACTGCTGGGTGTGGACTGCTTTGTCAGCCGTTCGGGCTATACCGGTGAAGACGGTTACGAAATCTCCGTGCCGGCCGCCAACGCCGAAGCCCTGGCTCGCGCCCTGCTGGCCGAACCTGAAGTGGCGGCCATCGGCCTTGGCGCTCGCGACTCCCTGCGCCTGGAAGCCGGCCTGTGCCTCTATGGCCACGACATGAACACCGAGACCACCCCGATTGAAGCAAGCCTCCTGTGGGCCATCTCCAAGCCTCGTCGCGCTGATGGCGCACGTGCCGGCGGCTTCCCCGGCGCAGAAACCGTGTTCGGACAGCAACAAGCCGGTGTCAGCCGCAAACGCGTTGGTCTGTTGCCTCAGGAACGCACGCCGGTGCGCGAAGGTGCGGAGATCGTCAATGAAGCAGGCGACATCATAGGTGTGGTTTGCAGTGGCGGCTTCGGTCCGACCCTGGGCGGCCCTTTGGCGATGGGTTACGTCGACAGTGCTTATATCGCTCTCGATACGCCGGTATGGGCGATTGTTCGTGGGAAAAAAGTGCCTTTGCTTGTAAGCAAAATGCCATTTGTTCCACAACGCTACTACCGCGGCTGATTGACTGTTTCTATAAGTAACGCGGTTGCGTTAACAGCGCACTAATGTGTAACGCAACCGCCATAAAACAGTGCATCACTTTACCTGTAAGCTTCGTTTATGAACGTTGCTTATAAGGATCGAAAACAATTGAACACGGCGATTGCATAAGCCAACACTAGTTGCGGCATAAACGCCCCAGCGCGAGCAAATCCGGGCCCTCCACAGGGCTTGTTTTTTCTCCCGTAGTTGGCGTAGAGTTTGTCCACTGTGTTTGCATGGGTCGCTTGGAATCGTGACCTGGGCAGTAGCCTACAAGTTAGCTACATCCCGTTCGACGTCTTCTTACTCTCCTGCAACCAGCCCCAGTACTCTTTCACAAGAAGGAGGCTGTCATTAATTTTTGCGTCAAAGGAAATAAGAAATGTCCCAACGTCAGAGCGGTACCGTCAAGTGGTTTAACGACGAGAAAGGTTTTGGTTTTATCACTCCAGAAAGCGGTCCGGATCTGTTCGTGCATTTCCGCGCTATTCAGGGCAACGGCTTCAAGAGCCTAAAAGAAGGCCAGAAAGTGACTTTCGTTGCTGTGCAAGGCCAGAAAGGCATGCAGGCTGACGAAGTACAAGCAGAAGCCTGATCTTCTGTAACGAAAAAGCCCCTGATGCTGACATCAGGGGCTTTTTTGTGCGCGTAAATCCGTAAAATGGCTTCTTTTTTCCGTCCAGAGGCTGCCATGTCGAAACATCTTCTCAAACCCCAGGGCGACTTTCCTGCCGTCACCCTGGGTCGTCGCCTGGCAGCGATGTTCTACGACTTCTTGTTGTGTGCCGCCCTGCTGATCGTCACCAGCGGCATTTACAAGATGATCCAGATGGCGATCATCGGCGAAGACAAAATGCGCACCCTGACCGAAGCCGGCGCGCTGGATGGCGATCCATTGCTCTCAACGGTGCTGCTGTTTGTGCTGTTCGGCTTCTTCGCCAAATTCTGGACCTGGTCCGGTCAGACCCTGGGCATGCAGGTCTGGTGCATACGCGTGCAAAACGCCGACGGTTCATCCATCAGCCTGTGGCAGGCGTTGCTGCGCTTTGTGGTGTCGATCGCGTCCTTGCTGTGCGTCGGGCTGGGTTTCTTCTGGTCGCTGTTCGACAAACAGAAACGCAGCTGGCACGACATCTACTCCAATACCCAGCTCGTGCGGATTCCAAAGAAAACCAAGTAGTTCAGCCATACGAAAACCACTGTGGGAGCGAGCCTGCTCGCGATGGCGGTGTATCAGTCAACATTGATATGACTGACACATCGCCATCGCGAGCAGGCTCGCTCCCACAGGTTCTGTGACTTATCTGAAAGATCTCAGGCGTTACCGGCCAATTTCATCCGCGCTGCCTGTGTGAAGTCGAGCATGCGCTTGAGCGGCCGAATCGCTTGTGGAATCAGCGCGGGATCGACAAAGATCTCGTTAGTCCCCTCTTTCAAGCTCTTCAGCGTGCGCTCAAGGGTATTCATCGCCATCCACGGGCAATGTGCGCAACTGCGGCAGGCTGCGCCGTTACCGGCCGTTGGCGCTTCGATGAAGACCTTGTCCGGGCACAGCTGCTGCATCTTATAGAAGATGCCGCGATCAGTGGCGACGATAAAGGTCTTGTTTGGCAGACTTTGCGCTGCCGCAATCAACTGACTGGTGGAGCCGACGGCATCCGCCAACTCGATCACCGACGTCGGCGACTCCGGATGCACCAGAATCGCTGCGTCCGGGTACAGCGCCTTCATGTCTTCGAGTTGCTTGGACTTGAACTCTTCGTGAACGATGCAGGCACCGTCCCACAGCAGCATGTCCGCGCCGGTCTGGCGCTGGATGTAGGTGCCCAGGTGTTTGTCCGGGCCCCAGATGATGGTTTCGCCGTTATCCATCAGGCTTTCGACGATCTCCAGCGCGCAGCTTGAAGTCACCACCCAATCCGCCCGGGCTTTGACCGCCGCCGACGTGTTGGCATACACCACCACGGTACGCTCCGGGTGCTGATCACAGAACGCCGAGAACTCGTCAACCGGGCAACCCAGGTCCAGCGAGCAGGTCGCTTCCAGGGTCGGCATCAGGATGCGTTTTTCAGGGTTGAGGATTTTGGCGGTCTCGCCCATGAACTTCACACCGGCGACCACCACGGTCTTGGCCGGGTGAGCATTGCCAAAGCGAGCCATCTCCAGCGAGTCGGAGACGCAACCACCGGTTTCTTCGGCCAGGGCCTGAATGACCGGATCGCAATAGAAGTGAGCAACCAGCACCGCATCCTGAGCCTTGAGCTCGGCAGCGATGGCGGCACGGTAATAGGCCTCTTCCTCGACAGTCAGCGGCTTGGGCTGCTTGGCGTCGAGGTGGGCTTGAACCAGAAGGCGTTCGGAAATCTGCGTCATGTTCGCAAGACCTGCAGGCGCTTTCGCGCGAAAGTCGAGTATACACCCGGCTCCGGACCCTTCAGGGTACCGCCGGGAAAGTGAGTATCATCAGGCACGGACAACGTTGAAGCTGCGCAAGGCTACAGAATATCCCGTTGATGCAAAAGATGATTCTGACCTGCGTCACGGGTCGCAGCCCGGAACTGGGCGAGCTCAAATCGCGGGCAAAAAAAAATCCGGAAATCCTCACTTGCGTGGGCCTTCCAGACTTTTAAAACTGCTACAAAAATGGTGGGTCGTGTGGGATTCGAACCTACGACCAATTGGTTAAAAGCCAACTGCTCTACCAACTGAGCTAACGACCCGCTGTGTGGTGGCGCGTATAATACTGATTTTTAAGGACTATTCAACACCTAATTTGAAATAAATCAAAAATAGGGTGTTGGGTCGCTAACACCGGCCGCTGCAAAGCCTTCTGCACGCAGTCGGCAGCTGTCGCATTTGCCGCATGCACGGCCGTTATCGTCGGCCTGATAGCAGGAAACAGTCAGCCCGTAATCAACACCCAGCTTCACGCCTGCCTGGACGATCTGCGCCTTGCTCAGGTTCTGCAGCGGCGCCTGAATGCGGAAACCATTCCCCTCTACACCGGCCTTCGTCGCCAGATTGGCCATGCGCTCGAAGGACTCGATGAACTCAGGACGGCAGTCCGGGTAACCGGAGTAATCCACGGCGTTCACACCAATAAAGATGTCACGCGCGCCCAACACTTCGGCCCAGCCTAGCGCCAAGGAGAGAAACACGGTGTTGCGCGCCGGCACGTAAGTTACCGGGATACCCTCGCCCGCCACTTCCGGCACATCGATGCTGCTATCGGTCAGTGCCGAACCGCCGATGCCATTCAGGTTCAGACCGATCACCTTGTGTTCGACCACACCCAGGTCGCGCGCAACACGTTCGGCGGCGTGCAGTTCGGCATGGGACCGCTGACCGTAGTCGAAGCTCATGGTGTAGCAGCTGTAGCCTTCAGCGCGAGCCATGGCCACAACGGTCGCGGAGTCGAGGCCGCCGGACAGCAGGATGACTGCACGTTTTTCGGTAGTGTTCAGTTGTTCAGTCATTTCAGCGCCCCGGCTCGTCATTCCAAAGATATTTATGCAACTGCAATTGCAGACGCACTGGCAGGTTGTCCGCCACCACCCAGTCAGCCAGGTCCCGAGCATTCAGGTCATGGTGACTTGGCGAGAACAGGACTTCGCCGGCACGCTGATCCAGACCGTACTGGATCAGCTTGGACACGGCCCAGTCGTAGTCTTCCCGCGAGCAGATGACAAACTTCACCTGATCGTTGGGCGTGAGCAGTTCGATGTTCTCGTAGCGGTTGCGATGGGCTTCTTTAGAACCTGGGGTTTTCAGGTCGACGACGCGACTGACCCGTGGATCGACCGCCGAGATATCCAGGGCACCGCTGGTTTCCAGCGAGACCTCGTAACCGGCGTCACACAACTGCTTGAGCAATGGGATGGCGTTGGGTTGTGCCAGCGGCTCACCGCCGGTGACACAGACGTAACGCGGACGAAAACCGGCCACTTGCTCAAGAATGTCGTCGAGCGTGCGAATGGTGCCGCCAGTGAATGCATAAGCGCTGTCGCAGTATTGGCAACGCAATGGGCAACCGGTCAGGCGCACAAAAACAGTAGGCAGCCCGGCAGTCCGCGTTTCACCCTGCAACGAGTAGAAAACTTCGGTAATTCTCAATGTGTCTTGCATAGTCGCCACGGGCATAACAGCTAAACAGGCTGTCCGCCTCCGTCAGGCACTTCAAGGAACCCCGCCACCGCGCAGATCCCAAAAAGCGTGTTTCATAAAAAGGGCGTGAATTCTAACGAAAAAACCCGCGACAAGCGCGGGTTTCTTCAAAACGGGTCAAGCAGCCCTTACATTTTTTGCAGATCACGCTGGGCCAGCTGAGCGGCGGAAGTGCCCGGGTATTGCGACACGACCTGTTGCAGAATGCCTTTGACCTTGTCGGGATGACCAAGGCGGCGCTCTACATCAGCCAGCTTGTACAGCGAATCAGGCACTTTTGGATGCTTGGGGTACAGCTGTGAAACCTTGGCAAAAGCCTGACCTGCACCTTGCAGATCGCCTTTGGCCAGGTTCACTTCGCCCAACCAGTACTGAGCATTACCCGCGTACTGGCTGTTCGGGTACTTGCGCAGGAATGCGGCAAAAGCCTGGCTGGCCTTGTCGAAATCCTTGGCTTTGATCAGGTCGAAGGCTGCATCGTAATACAGTTTTTCCTTCGCCGGATCAGCCGGCTCACTACCCGCGGCAGGTGCCTGAGCGGCTGCCGCTCCTGCCGCTCCTGCGGCTGCGCCCGCTGCTGCACCGGGGGCATTCAAACTGCCACCGGTGGAAGAATTATCAGGAGTCGCGGCTGGTGCAACGCCGGTTCCTATGCGCCGATCAAGATCCTGATATCGCTCCAGGTTCTCTTGCTTCATGCGCCCTACATCATTTTGCAGAACTTCGATGATGCCTTGTTGGCGCGAGATCTGCTCCTGCATTGATTGCAGTTGGTTGAACAGCTCGCCCTGTGCCGAGACAGGGGCCGAAACCCCTCCCCCGGCATAGGCGCCGTTCGTACCGTAACCCGCAGGCGGATTACTAGTCCCGCTATTGTTATAGCCGGAGTCGTTATCGACCACAGGAACCGCAGCCCACACCGCAAGCGGTGCGAGGCTGAGAGCCAAAACAGTTACAGCACGACGGCACGTTCGCATGACGAATTACTTACGCAGTTCGACGCGACGGTTTTGAGCCCAGGACTGCTCGTCGTTGCCGGTAGCAACTGCACGCTCTTCGCCGTAGGAAACCAGTTCCAGCTGAGCTGGGGAAACACCTTGCAGTACCAGGTAACGCTGAACGGCTTTCGCACGACGCTCGCCCAGTGCCATGTTGTACTCACGAGTACCACGTTCGTCGGTGTTGCCTTCCAGAACAACGCGAGCGCCGTTTGCTTTCAGGTCTTTGGCGTGAATGTCCAGGGAGCGCATGGCTTCTGGCTTCAGGTCCGAGCTGTCGTATTCGAAGTAGAAAGTGGTGATTGCGCGCAGAGCAGCTTCTTCGCTCAGGGAGCCGTCAACTGCACCAGTGTTTGCGCCGTAACCAGCGTTTGGATCTACAGCGCCTTCACCGGCATTGTCGCCGCCTTTGGACGAGCAACCTACAGCTACAGCCATGGCCAGAGCCAGCGCAGCAAATTTACCAAACTTCAGCATTTCCATCGTAAAACTCCTAATGAACCCCAATGTGTTAAGTACAACGTGTAGCGCCGCGTCAGTTCAGGTAAGGGGACCAGGAAGGTTCTCTGACTTCGCCTTGTGCGGTAGGAAGCGGGAGCCTTACGCGTCCATTAATGGACACGAGCATCAAGACTCCCCGGCCCTGCTGGCGGGTGGCGTAGATTACCATGGTGCCGTTGGGCGCAACAGTAGGCGACTCGTCCAGAGTGCTATCAGTGAGGATTTTTACGCTTCCGCGCTGCAAATCCTGGGCCGCCACCTTGAAATTGGTGAAACCTTCCTGACGATGGATCATCACCAGGGTCTTTTCGTCAGCCGAAAGTTTAGGGTTGGCGTTGTAGTTACCGATAAAGGTCACACGTTCCGCACCACCACCGCCTGCGCTGGTTTTGTAAATCTGTGGCTTGCCGCCACGGTCCGAGGTGAAGTAGATGGTCGAACCATCTTTACCCCAGAACGGTTCGGTGTTGATGCCAGGACCGTTAGTGACACGCGTGATCTGACGCGAACCCAGGTTCATCACGTAGATGTCCGGGTTGCCATCTTTCGACAGTACGAATGCCAGACGATTGCCATCCGGCGACCAGGCTGGCGCGCCATTCAGGCCTTCGAAGTTGGTGATCTGCTCACGGCGACCGGTGTCGATGTTCTGCATGAAGATACGCGGACGCTTCTGCTCGAACGAGACATAAGCGATGCGCTTGCCGTCCGGTGCGAAGCGCGGCGACAGGATCGGCTCGCGCGATTGCAGCAGGGTCACGGCACGGGCACCGTCATAGTCCGAACGCTGCAGCGTGTAGCGAGTGTTCTTCTCGGAGAAACGCTCTGCCGTCACGTACAACAGGCGAGTCGAGAACGCACCTTTAATACCGGTGAGTTTTTCGAACGACTGGTCCGCGATGTAGTGCGACATGTCGCGCAGTTGATCGACGCTGCCCGATACGCTGCCGGTCAGCACTTGCTGCTCGGTGGCGACGTTGAACAGTGCGTATTGGACCTGCAGACGACCGCCCGCAGGAGCAATGCTGCCGACCATGACGTACTGGGCGCCCAGCGCCTTGAAGTCACGGAAGATGATTTCGCTGGCCTGGCTTGGCTGGCTGATCATGTTCTGTTTTGGAATCGGCGAGTAGTAACCCGAGTTGCGCAGGTCGTTACCGATGATTTCGGCCATGTCGTCCGGCAGCACGCTGCCGCCCTGGTTGCCGAACGGAACGACTGCAATCGGGGTGGCCCGATCACTGCCGCTGGTGACCAGAATGTTTTTTTCATCTGCTGCCGCTATCCCTGCCATGCAGCAGATAACGACAAGCATTCCTCGAAGAAGGTTTCTCACAAGGCTAGATCCTCAGGTGTGAATGTCATCTTGAATGAACGATACGGAGCGAAATCGCTCGGCTTCATTCCCTGCATTTCTGTCAAACGTCCAATGTTCTTCACCGCTGCTACAGCCGAAGCGTCAAACGGACCATCGCCACTGGACTTGGCCACGCTGACCGAAGTCAACGTACCGTCCGGCAACATGCCGATTTGCAACACGACTGTCATGCCTTTGCGGGCCGAAGGTGGACGAGCCCAACCTTCCGCTGCACGAGCACGGATCAGATCATCGAAACTGCCGGCGACTTCGTCACCCTGCTCATCCGCCAAGGCCTGCTGACGCTCCGGCGTGTCGGAAAGCAAATCTGCCAAGGCCTGAGCCTTTTTGTCTTCGGCGGATTTACGTGCCGCTTCCTGCGATTTTTTCTTCGCCGCATCGGCAGCAGCTTTCTTCTTCGCGTCTTCCGCGACTTTCTTCTTCGCGTCTTCAGCTTCAGATTTTTTCTTGGCGTCTTCCGCGGCTTTCTTCTTCGCGTCTTCGACGATCTTTTTCTTCGCTTCTTCAGCGGCTGCTTTCTTGGCCTCTTCTTCAGCTGCTTTCTTGGCTTCTTCTTCAGACTTCTTCTTGGCTATATCAGCCAATTGTTTCTCTTCGGCCTTTTTAGCTTCGGCGGTCTTCTTCGCTTCATCGGCTTTCTTGGCTTCATCAGCCTTTTTAGCCTCTTCCGCTTTCTTCGTCTCGTCGGCCTTTTTGGATTCTTCAGCTTTTTGAGCCGCATCTTCCTTCTTTTGTTCCGCGGCCTTGATCGCTTCCTGTTCGATCTTTTTCTGTTCCATCTGTTCGACTTCGGTCTGACGCGCGGCAGATTTCTTCGCCTCACCCGCAATCTTCTGATTGGTCTGGGTGGTCGCCTGACTTTTCGATTTCAGTTGATACAGGGTCGCCTGGACAATCGGCTTGGCCGGCGGCAGTTCTGGTGTGAAGGCAAAACTGACGAACAGCATGCCGAACACCAGCACGTGCAAGACAATCGCCAGGACACTAGGCCAGAAGTAGCTTTCCGAGGCGGACGGCTCTCGCATTTGCTGCATCAGGGTGCCTCGGTAATCAAGCCAACGTTACCGACCCCGGCTTTCTGCAACCCGCCCATGGCGCCCATGACGGAACCGTAATCAACGGTCTTGTCGCCGCGGATGAACACTTGGGTACGCTTGCCGCCTTCAGTACCGGCGCGAATGATCTTGGTCACGGCGTCAGTCATCTGCGGCAAGGTCATGGCCTTGTCCTGTTGCTTTTCAGTGTCGACTTCGCTGCCAAGGTTCCAGTAATAGGTCTTGTCAGCCTTGATCGAAATGGTCAGGACCTGAGTGTTGTTGTCCTGCGGCAAGGCTTCGCTGGAAACCTTGGGCAGATCAACTTTCACGCCCTGATTGAGCATCGGTGCGGTCACCATGAAGATGACCAGCAGTACCAGCATCACGTCGATGTAAGGCACCACGTTCATCTCGGCAACCGGCTTGCGCTTTTTGCGAGCTCGAGCGATTAAAGCCATTGGAAATTACCTGCTTATTCTTCGCTGGTGTGCACTTTGCGGTGCAGGATCGCCTGGAATTCATCGGCGAAGGTGTAGTAGCGGCTGATCAGCGTTTCGCTGCGAGCAGCAAAACGGTTGTAAGCGATAACGGCCGGGATGGCGGCGAACAGACCGATCGCGGTTGCAATCAGTGCCTCGGCGATACCTGGAGCCACAGTGGCCAGGGTTGCTTGCTGGGCAGTGGCCAGACCACGGAAGGAGTTCATGATCCCCCAGACGGTACCGAACAGACCGATGTACGGGCTGACGGAACCTACGGTCGCGAGGAACGGCAGGCTCTGCTCGAGCTTTTCTTCTTCGCGGGAAATGGCGACGCGCATGGCACGGGCCACGCCTTCCATGACCGCTTCCGGATCAACGCCTGGCTGCTGGCGCAGACGGGAGAATTCCTTGAAACCGGCACGGAAGATCTGCTCTACACCTGAATCCGGATCAGGGTTGCTGCCGGCCTGACGGTAGAGTTTGGACAGGTCGATACCCGACCAGAAGCGCTCTTCAAAGCTCTCCAGGGCACGTCGACCGGCGCGCAGCAGGTTGCTGCGCTGAAAGATCATGATCCATGAGGTCACCGATGCGGCTACCAGGATCAGCATTACCAGTTGCACCACGATACTGGCATTGCTGACCAGGCTCCACATGGAGGAATGGTCGACGACGTTAGCTTCCACGCTTTATCTCCTGCTTTGAGTGTGTACCCGCGCCGCTCACGTCGGCAAAGGCCGCACGTAGAGCTTCGGGAATGGCCCGGGGTTTCAAACTGTTAGTGCGCACACAGGCCACCAAAAACTGCCCTTCGCAGAGCAGCGCATTATCCGTGGCTCGCCTGACCTGCTGTTTGAAGCGCAGGCTGACACGGTTCAATTCGATTACTTCAGCGCTTACCAGCAGCTCGTCGTCCAGTCGCGCCGGCGCGTGGTAGCGCGCTTCGCTGGAATGCACGACGAACAACAGGTCCTCACCTGCAAGCTGGGATTGGGCAAAGCCCAGCTCCCGGAGCCGCTCGGTTCGAGCCCGTTCCATAAACTTGAGGTAATTAACGTAATACACGATGCCGCCCGCATCGGTGTCCTCGTAATAAACGCGACAACGAAGTGCGAAAGGCTCAAGCCCGTTTTGCGCGCGCATACTCTAGTGCTTACTCCTCAGGTTGCCAATCCGGCCAGGCAACTGTTTTTCATTGATTCACGGCTTTCTGGCGAAAGTACGGTCCTAGGACCGCACAAACCCCGAATAAATCAGCGCGCAAAGGTTATTTATCGTCCACGGCATCGAGGAACTCGTCTACCACGGGCATCTCGCCCAATCGTGACGGGATGTTTAAACCGAAGTGCAGGTACGCATGCCGAGTCACCACTCGCCCCCGCGGCGTACGCATGATGTAGCCCTGCTGGATCAGGTACGGCTCCAGCACGTCTTCAATAGTGTGTCGCTCTTCACTGATGGCTGCGGCGAGGCTATCGACCCCGACCGGCCCACCGTCGAACTTCTCGATCATGGTCAACAACAGGCGTCGATCCTGGTGATCGAAACCACGCTCGTCGACATCCAGCAGGTTCAAGGCCAGGTCGGCGATCGGTTTGGTGATGTGGCCTTTGGCGCGAACTTCGGCGAAATCCCGAACCCGGCGCAGCAAGCGGTTGGCGATCCGCGGCGTACCACGGGCACGGCGGGCGATTTCGAAGGCGCCTTCCGGATCCAGCGGCAAGCCGAGGATGTTAGCCGAACGACTGACAATCGTTGCCAGGTCGGCAGTGTTGTAGAACTCCAGGCGCTGGACGATGCCGAAACGGTCGCGCAGCGGATTGGTCAGCATGCCGGCACGGGTCGTTGCACCGATCAGGGTGAACGGCGGCAGATCAAGCTTGATCGAGCGCGCGGCCGGCCCTTCACCAATCATGATGTCGAGCTGGAAATCTTCCATGGCTGGGTACAGCACTTCTTCGACGATCGGCGAGAGCCGATGGATTTCGTCGATGAACAGCACGTCGTGCGGCTCAAGATTGGTCAGCAGCGCAGCCAGATCACCCGGGCGCTCAAGCACAGGGCCCGAAGTGCTCTTGATCGAGACGCCCATTTCCTGGGCGATGATGTTGGCCAGGGTGGTTTTACCCAGACCCGGCGGGCCGAAAATCAGCGTGTGGTCCAGGGATTCATTGCGCCCACGGGCAGCCTGGATGAACAACTCCATTTGCTCGCGAACGGTCGGCTGGCCAATGTACTCGGCCAGGCTGACAGGACGAATTGCCCGGTCCTGGACTTCTTCGCGGTCACGAGGGCCAGGTGTGGCGGTAATCAGACGATCAGCTTCAATCACTTAGATCATTCCCTTCAGGGCACGACGAATCATGTCTTCACTGCTCAATCCTTTCTCCTTGATCGCAGAAATCGCCTTGCTGGCTTCCTGCGGCTTGTAGCCCAGGGAGATCAGCGCGCTGACCGCGTCATTTTCGGCGGTGGCGACCGGAGCTGGCGCATCTGGCCCACCCGGCTGGTTTGGTACCAAAGCGAACATCGCCGGTACGGTTTCCCAGGCCTTGAAGCGATCCTTGAGTTCCACCAACAAACGCTCGGCAGTCTTCTTGCCCACGCCCGGCACCTTGGTCAGTGCCGAGGTGTCCTGGGACTGCACGCAGCGGACCAGCTCATCGACTTCCAGGCTCGACATCAGGGCCAGGGCCAGTTTCGGCCCTACACCATTGAGACGGATCAACTCGCGAAAAAAGTCTCGCTCGCGCTTGCCGAAGAAGCCATAGAGTAACTGCGCGTCTTCGCGTACGACCAAATGGGTGTGCAAGGTCAGCGGTTCACCGACCGACGGCAAGCGATAAAGCGTGGTCATGGGCACTTCCAGCTCATACCCCAGACCGTTTACATCCAGAATCAGGTGCGGCGGCTGTTTCTCAGCCAGTGTGCCGCGCAAGCGTCCAATCACGTTTCAGATCCTTGAGCGTTGGCCAGATCAGTGCTGGCGACTGACAGAACAAGGGTTTTGCGCCGACGACACAGGCGCAAACCCTCGTTCTATAAAAAATGATTGCTGATGCTATCAGAGACGCAGGCGCCCGCCACGACTGCGTGCCGTACCCAAGCCATGGGGCAACAGGCTGGAACGGGTGTGAGCATGGCAAATGGCAATGGCCAGGGCGTCCGAGGCATCGATCTGCGGTTTGCTGGTCAGTTTCAACATATGCATGACCATCATTTGCACCTGCTCTTTATTCGCCGCGCCGGTCCCGGTCACCGCCTGCTTGACCTGGGTCGCCGTGTACTCGGCGATTTCCAGGCTTTCTTCCGCCCCGGCAACGATGGCTGCGCCGCGGGCCTGGCCAAGTTTCAGCGCAGAGTCGGCGTTGCGCGCCATGAAGACCTTTTCGATGCCCATGGTCACCGGGCCGTAGGTCTGGATGACTTCGCGAACACCGCGATAGACGATTTGCAGGCGTTCATGCAGCTCGCCGGAACCTGTGCGAATGCAGCCCGACGCCACGTACACGCAACCACGCCCGGTATCACGCACCACGCCATAACCGGTAATGCGCGAACCGGGGTCGATACCAAGAATTAAAGTCATAACGCCTGCAGCTTCAGTAAAAGCACGATATTCATTACAGCGAAAAAACTGTGGGAGCGAGCCTGCTCGCGAAAGCGGTTTCATATTCAGCAACAATGTTGCCTGAAATTCCGCATTCGCGAGCAGGCTCGCTCCCACATTGAATCTTAGTCGCCCTTAACCGAGCTGTGCGGCTACCGACTCAGGAATGTCCGCGTTGGAATAGACGTTCTGCACGTCATCCAGGTCTTCAAGCATGTCGATCAGCTTGAGAACCTTCTCGGCGCCTTCCAGGTCCAGTTCGGCACTGGTGGTCGGCAGCATCACGATTTCCGCGTCATCACCTTTGAAACCGGCCGCTTCCAACGCGTTACGCACCGAGTAGAAACCGGCGAACGAGGTGAATACGTCGATGGAGCCGTCTTCGTGGGTCACCACGTCATCGGCATCGGCCTCCATCGCCGCTTCCATCAGCGCATCTTCATCGACGCCCGGCGCGAAGGAAATCTGCCCCTTGCGCTCGAACAAATAGGCCACCGAACCGTCCGTACCGAGGTTGCCGCCGCACTTGCTGAACGCGTGGCGAACAGCGGCCGCGGTGCGATTGCGGTTG
Organism: Pseudomonas sp. PMCC200344; assembly: GCF_030053095.1. Classification (NCBI taxonomy): domain Bacteria; kingdom Pseudomonadati; phylum Pseudomonadota; class Gammaproteobacteria; order Pseudomonadales; family Pseudomonadaceae; genus Pseudomonas; species Pseudomonas sp. PMCC200344. The sequence goes on from NZ_CP125618.1 coordinate 5,063,145, forward strand.
TCGGTCATGCACTCGACCATCACCGCCACGCCGCCCGGGCCGTAGCCTTCGTAGCTCAGCTCGACCATGTCGTCGGTGTCGGCAGCACCGGCGCCGCGGGCGACCGCGCGATCAATGATGTCGCGGCTCATGTTCGCGCCGAGGGCCTTGTCCAGCGCCAGACGCAAACGCGGGTTGGAACCCGGATCACTACCGCCCTGACGGGCAGCAACGGTCAGTTCACGAATCCACTTGGTGAAAATCTTGCCCTTCTTGGCATCCTGACGTTCTTTGCGGTGCTTGATGTTCGCCCACTTGGAATGACCCGCCATATCTCGCTCCGAATTCTCTTTGAAACATTGCCCGCCACGCCATGACGCGCCAGCCAGCAAATAAAAATCTCGACCAATCTATAAAGAAAGGGCGCATCCGAAGATGCGCCCTTCTGGTCAGCCTTACTCAGCTTTAGGCGTTTCGCGCAGACGAATATGCAGTTCGCGCAGTGCCTTGGCATCTACCACACCCGGAGCCTGAGTCATGACGCAAGCGGCGCTCTGGGTTTTCGGGAAGGCAATCACTTCACGGATCGACTGGGCGCCGGTCATCAGCATCACCAGACGGTCCAGACCGAAGGCCAGACCACCGTGCGGCGGCGCGCCGTATTTCAGGGCGTCGAGCAGGAAGCCGAATTTCTCTTCCTGTTCCGCTTCACTGATACCCAGCAGACGGAATACCGACTGCTGCATTTCCTTGCGGTGGATACGGATCGAACCGCCACCCAGCTCGGTGCCGTTCAGGACCATGTCGTAGGCACGGGACAGAGCGGTCGCCGGGTTGGCTTCCAGTTCTTCCGGGGTGCACTTCGGCGCGGTGAACGGGTGGTGCAAGGCAGTGAAGCTGCCGTCGTCGTTCTCTTCGAACATCGGGAAGTCGACAACCCACATCGGCGCCCACTCGCAGGTCAGCAGGTTCAGATCGTTACCGACCTTGATCCGCAGCGCGCCCAGGGCTTCGCTGACGATCTTGGCTTTGTCGGCACCGAAGAACACGATGTCGCCGTCAACCGCGCCAACGCGATCAAGGATCACATTGAGGTTGGCTTCAGGGATGTTCTTGACGATCGGCGATTGCAGACCTTCAACGCCTTTGGCGCGCTCGTTGACCTTGATGTACGCCAGGCCCTTGGCACCGTAGATGCCGACGAACTTGGTGTAGTCGTCGATCTGCTTGCGCGGCATGCTTGCCGCGCCTGGAACGCGCAGAGCGGCAACGCGGCATTTCGGGTCGTTGGCAGGGCCGCTGAACACCTTGAAGTCGACTTCTTTCAGTTGATCGGCAACGTCAACCAGTTCCAGCGGGTTACGCAGGTCCGGCTTGTCGGAACCGTAACGGCGCATGGCCTCTTCGAAGGTCATGTGCGGGAAGTCGCCGAATTCCAGATCCAGCACTTCCTTGAACAGGTTGCGGATCATTTTTTCGGTGATGCCCATGATCTCTTTTTCATCGAGGAAGCTGGTCTCGATGTCGATCTGGGTGAATTCCGGCTGACGGTCGGCGCGCAGATCTTCGTCGCGAAAGCACTTGGCGATCTGGTAGTAACGGTCGAAGCCGGCGACCATCAGCAGTTGCTTGAACAGCTGAGGCGATTGCGGCAAGGCGAAGAAGCTACCTGCGTGAGTACGGCTCGGCACCAGGTAGTCGCGAGCGCCTTCTGGCGTGGCGCGGGTCAGAATCGGCGTCTCGACATCGAGGAAGCCGTTCTCGTCCAGGAAGCGACGGATGCTGGTGGTCATGCGCGAACGCAGACGCAGCTTCTCGAGCATTTCCGGACGACGCAGGTCGATGAAGCGATAACGCAGGCGGGTTTCTTCGCCGACGTCGGAGAACTCGTTGAGCGGGAACGGCGGGGTTTCCGCTTCGTTCAATACTTCCAGCTCGTAGCCCAGCACTTCGATCATGCCCGACGCCATGTTGGCGTTGCCGGCACCGGTCGGACGCAGGCGAACCTTGCCGGTGACCTTGACCACGTATTCGCTGCGCACGCGATCGGCGGCGGCGAAGGTTTCAGCGCGGTCCGGGTCGAACACCACCTGGGCCAGACCGTCACGATCACGGATATCGAGGAAAATCACCCCACCGTGGTCACGGCGACGGTGAACCCATCCGCAAAGGGTAATTTCCTGGCCTTCCAGGCTTTCGTTCAGTTGGCCGCAATAATGGCTGCGCATCATGGTAGTGGTTTCGCTTCTCGTAATTCGAAATTCGGTTGGAGACCTTGCTCATATCCTGCCCTTTTGAAAGGCGCCAGATGATGCAAGAGCTCGCACGTGTCGTTCAACTCAGGTTCAAGACCCTAGTCAGCTTTGTCGCCGCCGGCCAGATTCTTCTTGGAACCGGTCTTGAAATCGGTTTCGTACCAGCCGGTGCCGCTAAGGCGGAAGCCCGGCATGGACAGCATCTTCTTAAGCTCTGGCGCCTGGCAGGCAGGGCAGTCAACCAGCGGTGCTGCGCTGATCTTTTGAATGGCTTCCAACTGATGACCACAGGAAGCACATTGATAGTCGTACATCGGCATGGGGGTTGTCTCGGCGATCAGATTGCTACCGCACACGCTGGGTTTTGCGGCAAAGAGCGGGATTATATCCATTAAATGCAGCCTGTGCAGCCGTAAGACTGCACAGACCGACACTCTACCCATTCCACCCCTGTGGCTAAGGCATGGCGACGCAGCCGCCTTCCTTCAGGCTGTGCACGACGCACACAACCCGCACCAGCCCGGTGAAGTTCTTGACCCCGCCGTGACGCAAATGCACCTCACGGTCCACATGGGACAACAGCGCACTGACCGTACAGCAGTTGACCTTGGCCATGTCGCCCAAAATATCCCAATAGACCTGTTCAAGCCGCAAACAGGTTGCAAAGCCATTCAACCGCACTGATCGGGATAAAGGCTGGGCCAGGCCCATATCAAATTCACTGACAAATGGATCGATCCTTATCTCCTTGACCGGACCGCCACTCCCCTCGCTTCGCCTGTCTTCGTAATCCATATCGTTGACACTCCTTTGTCATCCTTGCTTTTTTATAAGAGCAACAAGCTGTTTCTCTATAAAAGCGCAGGCGCAAAGTTATATCCAGATGACTTTATGACCATCAACGTAGGATAAGCCAACAACTGAAGGGCGATCATGGAGACCGTCCTACTCCAGATAATTTCCTACATGCTTGGGCGTAATTTCATTCAACAGAAAGACATTTAAAGTCACGAGAAGACAGGGCGCGAACAACACCCCAAGGGCGCCATCCGCGCACCAATATTGTTACTGATCCAGCAGGGAGCGCAGCATCCACGCGGTTTTCTCGTGGACTTGCATACGCTGGGTCAGAAGGTCAGCCGTTGGCTCGTCACTGACCTTGTCGAGCAATGGAAAAATCCCGCGTGCAGTACGCGTGACCGCCTCCTGGCCTTCGACAAGTTGCTTGATCATGTCTTCAGCGCTGGGCACACCCACCTCCTCCTTAATGGAAGAAAGGCGCGCATAAATAGAATAGGCACCCGGAGCAGGAAATCCGAGGGCACGAATTCGCTCGGCAATCGAATCGACGGCCAGGGCCAACTCGTTATATTGCTCCTCGAACATCAAGTGCAGGGTCCGGAACATCGGACCGGTGACATTCCAATGGAAGTTATGGGTTTTCAAATACAGCACATAGGTGTCCGACAGCAGACGCGAAAGTCCGTCAACGATGGACTTGCGATCCTCTTCACTGATACCGATATCGATTGCCATGCGTTTCCCCTAAAGGTGATGGAATTCATCCAGCAGGTGCAGGACCACTCTAGCAAGCCTACCGGCCCCCCGCAGCCCCGGGTTCTCTGCTTACCTGCGACAAATCGACCCTCAGGGCACCGCTGGACTGCCTGATTTGAGTAGCTGCAGGCTTTGCTGTTAAATAGGCAGTGTGTCGCTACCGCCTATTTTCCCGGGGCTGCGCATAGGCTGGTACCGGGTACGTGTCCAACGCCTCTTATTGTTCTGAAGCGAACCGTACTCAATCAGCTCTTCCTTGTGATCCGTCTTAACGTGAGTTACTCAAAATGTTGAAAATTGTCCACCTGCTAATGGGCGCAGCAGCCTTGCTGTTGTCCTTCATCCCTAGCCTGCGATCCGAAGCCGTACCTTACCTGCAACAACCTGATGCGCTGTACCTGGCCTTTTTCGGCCTGCTCAACCTCACCCTCGCTCCTGTTATCCCTTACTGGAACAAAGGCCCGCGTCATCAACTGCAAAACCTGGTCAGCGCCTTGCTGGTTCTGACCGTCGTCCTGCAAACACTGACGCTGATCGCGCCAATGCCTGTCATTGCCGGTCAACCTGCTGTTCTGTTCAGCCTGGTCGCAGCCCTGATTGCCGTTTTTCTGCACCTGGCCATCAGCTTCTACAAATCTTCACCGGCCGCCGCCTCGCCAAGCTATGACATGAGCAACCGCGATACCGGCACCGTAAAGTGGTTCAACACCTCCAAAGGCTTCGGCTTTATTTCCCGTGATTCCGGCGATGATATTTTCGTGCATTTCCGGGCCATTCGTGGCGAAGGTCATCGTGTTCTGGTCGAAGGCCAGCGCGTGGAGTTCTCTGTCATGAATCGTGACAAAGGCCTGCAAGCCGAAGATGTGATCGCCGCACTGCCGCGCCGCTGATCCAAGGCTAAAAAAAACCGCGAACAGCCTGGCTGTTCGCGGTTTTTTATTGCCCGCCTGTTGGTCACACTCAGTAATGCGGCGGTGGCGCTTCCTCTTCAAACGTCTCGAACTGGCCGGCCATTTCCTCTTGCCGCTTGAGCAATGCCGCCATCTGCAGTTGCAGGCGCTCAACTGCACGCTGCTGCGTCGCCAGCACATCACTCAATGCCTGGATGGTGTCATCCTGAAACGCCAGCTGGCTCTCCAGATCGGTAACGCGATCTTCCAGGCTCATGATTCAACCCTCCAGAAACGTAAAATTATCGGTCAATACCAGGCGCAACCGCTCGCGAATCAACTCGATCTGCTCTGAGCCATAAGGCTTGGCCGGGTGTTGACCCCAGACCGGCGCTGGCCAGGCGGCGTCCTCACGCTTGCGCACAATCACATGCATGTGCAACTGACTGACGACGTTACCCAAGGCCGCGACATTCAACTTGTCCGCGTCAAACGAGTCCTTGAGCATTTCCGCCAGTGCGGTCGTTTCCTGCCACAGCTGCTGTTGATCTGCGACATCCAACTGAAATATCTCACTGATATCGTCGCGACGTGGCACCAGAATGAACCAGGGGTAGTTCGAATCATTGGACAGCAGTAACCGGCACAGTGGGAAATCCCCGATCGGTAACGTGTCTTGTTGAAGCCGTGGATCTAAAGCGAACACTGCGCGCACTCCCGCCTGGTCATCATTTTTCAGCTTAGCGCCCATCCCGAGAGACGGCGCACCAAGCGACAGGACGGCAGCATACCTGCGAACGCCGCTGGCTTCACGACGAACCATGGTCGAAGCCAACCCGAGAAACTATAAACGACCGGTCACGCGCCCCGACATGAGTCATTTTCGTGCAGGACGCACCATTACAGAACCAGCAGCCACACAAAAAACGCTGAACTGACTGATAAACAACGACGCGTTCGAATTTGCCAAGCGGCCGCACTGTATGAATTCAGTACAGCGACTAAAATGTTTTGCACCAAAACCGCACAGTGCGTCTACGCTGAATCGGTCAGGTATCCGCCATCTACTCACTGGTGGGGTGAACCGGTAACATTTTTGGTTGTCACGCCGTCGGCCATGAGCGTACAACACGATGCAAACCATGGCGTCAAGCCCGAACAAAACGTGCTTGAACACCCCGGTTTTATGAGGTTTTTACAGCGACAGGCAAGCATTCAGAAAAAAAACCAGCAAGATTCTGATTTGTGCACGCTTGTTGCATTCACACCCACATCGCCTCTAAAGCGTCCGCTGGAAGTGGAAGCCTCAAGGCAAATAAAAACAGTGGCAGGGTTGCCCTATGGAGATTCAAGCGTTTCACCAGGGACTCTTTTTACCGATGCTCAGGCCCTGGAAAACAACGCTAAAAGTTGTCAGTCCGCTTGCGTCGGGGCTGTAAATTTGCGACATCTACCAAGCCGTTTGCGACAGGGTCGCAAAGAAGCTGAAAGGTTAGATGCCCAAGTATCGCCAACATGGTCGGCGTGATATAAGTTTGCGCCGACACAAAAAGAAAGAGCCGCCCAGATAATAAATCAGGTGGGACGGCAGTACTCTTCTAAAAACCAAAGGAGCAAATCACGATGCGCGTGATGAAGTGGAGCATGATCGCACTGGCAGTTGCAGCAGCAGCCAGTACTCAAATGGCTACGGCCGCACCTTTTGTAAGTGACCAGGCTGAAGCCAAAGGTTTTGTTGAAGACGCCAAGTTCGACTTGCTGCTTCGCAACTACTATTTTAACCGTGACAAGAAAGACCGTTCAGTCGATGACAAAGACTGGACCCAGGGTTTCCACGGTGTATTCAGTTCCGGTTACACCCAAGGTACTGTTGGTGTAGGTGTTGACGCGTTCGGTTACCTGGGTATCAAGCTGGACGCCCGCGACAAGTTTTCCGGCTCGGGCAACCTGTCAACCAACAGCGAAGGCGAAAACAGCGACAGCTTCGGCAAAGCCGGTGGAGCCGTCAAAGTTCGCATTTCCAAGACTGAACTGAAGTTCGGTCAGATGCAGCCAAGCACTTCTCCAGTGTTCGCTGTCGGCGGTTCCCGTCTGTTGCCTCAAACCGCTACCGGCTTCCAACTGCAGAGCAGCGAAGTCAAAGACCTGGACCTGGAAGCGGGTCACTTCTACTCGGCCTCCAGCCAAGATGAGATGAACAGCGACGGTGAGTTGCATTCGCAATACTCGAGCACCTCCGACGATCCGGTTACTGGCCGCACCATGGACTATGCCGGTGGCAAATACGGCATCTCCGACAATCTGAGTGTTTCGCTGTACGGCTCCCATTTCGAAGACATCTGGAACCAGTACTACAGCAACGTGAACTACACCATCCCAATGGGTAGCGATCAGTCGATCAATCTGGACGGTAACATCTACCGCACTACCGATACTGGTAGTTCCAAAGCGGGCGACATCAGCAACACCACGTACTCGCTGGCAGCCGCTTATTCGTTCCTGAAGGCTCACACCATCACCGTTGGTTACCAGAAAGTTAACGGCGATACTCCATTCGACTACGTCGGTGTGGGTGACAACAACCGTGGTGGCGACTCGATCTTCCTCGCCAACTCCATCCAGTACTCCGACTTCAACGGTCCAAACGAAAAGTCTGCACAAGTTCGTTATGACCTGAAAATGGCTGAGTACGGCGTACCGGGCCTGAGCTTCATGACCCGTTACGTTAAAGGTTGGGATATCGACGGTACCAAAATGGACGCCGACAGCCCATACAACTCGTACGGATATGGTGCAGATGGTAAGCACCACGAAACCAACGTTGAAGCCAAGTACGTAGTTCAAACCGGTCCAGCGAAGGACCTGTCCTTCCGCATGCGTCAGGCATGGCACCGCGCCAATACCGACCAGGCTGAAGGCGATATCAACGAATTCCGTCTGATCGTTGACTACCCGCTGTCGATCTTGTAATCGCGAACAACTAGTTTGTAGTTTGCGGTAACAAACAAAAGGCCCATCTTCGGATGGGCCTTTTTTATTGGCTTCTCAAAAATAAATCGAAAGACCGATCATTACACCGTTGCCGATTCCTGAACCACTCGAATCACCCGTTGTGGAAACGGAATATCAATACCCGCTGCCTTCAAACGATCACGGGCTTGTTCGTTAAACATGAACAGCACATTCCAGTAGTCAGCGGTCTTGACCCAGACCCGTAGCGAAACAGTGATCGAGCTTTCGCCCAGCATAGAAATGACCGCTTCCGGTGCCGGGTCAGTCAACACCCGCTCATCCCTAGCCAGTTCCAGCAACACTTCACGGGCCTTTTGCAGATCCGCGTGGCAATCCACACCTACATCAAACACTACTTTGCGTGTCGACTGACGGTTGGTATTGGTAATGATGCCGTTCGACAGATTACCGTTCGGCACGATGATGGTTTTGTTATCGCCGGTACGCAGCACGGTGTGGAAGATCTGAATGCTGTCGACAGTGCCAGCAACACCTTGGGCTTCGATCCAGTCACCAATGCGGAACGGGCGGAACAACAGAATCAGCACACCACCCGCGAAGTTCGCCAGGCTGCCCTGCAAGGCCAGGCCGATGGCCAGACCGGCCGCACCGATGGCCGCAACGAACGAAGTGGTTTCCACGCCGATCATCGAGGCGACGCTGACGATCAGCAGAACCTTGAGAATGATGTTTGCCAGGCTGCTGATGAAGCCTTGCAACGCCAGGTCGGCGTTACGCAGCGCCAACAGGCCGCCGAGCTTTTGCGTCACCTTGTTGATCAGCCACCAGCCGACGGCCAGAGTGATGACCGCCAGCAGCACGCGGCTGCCGTATTCCATGATCATTGGAAGCCAGGCTTGAGACGCCTTGACCAGGTTGTCTACTTCAGCATTCAAATCCATCTACATTCTCCTGGGTTAAGCATAATCCGGGTGGGAGCGGCGGTGCGACGATTCGACTTGCTCGCGAAAGCGGGGTGTCATTCAACAGTGATGTCGACTGATACGCCCTCTTCGCGAGCAAGTCGAATCGTCGCACCGCCGCTCCCACAAGGTTCCCGTCTGAAAGGTCAGTCGCGGAAGTTGTTGAACTGCAGCGGCATATCGAACGTCTTGGCGCGCAGGGCCGCGATGGCTTCCTGCAAGTCATCACGCTTCTTGCCGGTGATCCGCACTTGCTCGCCTTGAATGGCAGCCTGAACCTTGAGTTTGGCGTCTTTGACATGAGCGACGATTTTCTTCGCCAGCTCTTTGTCGATGCCTTCCTTGAGGACCGCTTCCTGCTTCATCAGTTTGCCCGACGCATAGGCATCCTTGACTTCAAGGCACTGCACGTCGATTTTGCGCTTGACCAGGGCCAGCTTGAGGATCTCAATCATCGCTTCGAGCTGGAAATCGGCTTCAGCGGTCAGGTTGACGGTCAGGTCCTTTTCCTTGAACTCGAAGGTGCCTTTGCCTTTCAGGTCATAACGACGATCGAGTTCCTTGACGGCGTTCTCGACCGCGTTGGTGACTTCGTGTTTGTCCAGTTCGGATACCACGTCGAACGACGGCATGTAATCTCTCCAATAAAAGGGCATGCTCGATCACGATGGAGCACGCCTGGCTTGCGGTTAAAATCCGCGCTGATTATAACGGGTCTTTCCCATCATTCACTGCGAGCCTCCCATGCGCGCGATAAACAGAGCAAAAAGCTGATGTCCACCACCTGGCATGTTCTGGGCGCCGGCAGCCTTGGCACCTTATGGGCCACTCGACTGGCGCGGGCCGGCGTGCCGGTCAAGCTGATCGTGCGGGACGCTGCACGCTTAGAGGCGTATGAAGCGGCGGGTGGGCTGACGCTGGTCGAACACGGTGAAGCGAAGTGCTATCCGGTGCCCGCCGAGACACCCGACAACAGTGAACCGATCAGCCGCTTGCTGGTGGCCTGTAAAGCCTACGATGCCGAGAAAGCCGTGGCCCAACTGGCATCGCGCCTGGCCCCCGACGCCGAGCTGATTCTGTTGCAGAACGGTCTTGGCAGCCAGGACGCCGTCGCCACGCAGTTACCGCAGGCACGCTGCATTTGCGCGTCAAGCACCGAAGGCGCCTTTCGCGATGGCGACTGGCGCGTGGTATTCGCCGGCCACGGTTACACCTGGCTGGGGGATGCCGGGCATCCCATGGCGCCGATCTGGCTGGATGACGTGAGCGCCGCCGGTATTCCCCACGAGTGGAGCACCGACATTCTGACCCGGCTGTGGCGAAAACTGGCGCTCAACTGTGCGATCAATCCGCTGACCGTGCTGCACGATTGCCGTAATGGCGGTTTACAGGAACACCACTGCGAAGTCGCCACCCTTTGCGTCGAATTGACCGAGTTGCTTGAGCGGTGCGGTCAACCAGCAGCGGCCGAGGACCTTCAACAGGAAGTCGAACGGGTGATTCACGCGACCGCCGCCAATTACTCTTCGATGTACCAGGACGTCGCGAACCAGCGCCGCACCGAGATCAGCTATCTATTGGGTCATGCCTGCAAAGTCGCCGCGAGGCATCAGTTGAACCTGCCGCACCTCAATCAACTTGAGCAACGGTTGATCACCCATCTGCACAGCCTTGGATTGCCCAGCGACTGAGCAGCGGCTACGCTGGCCACTTGTTCCTTTTCAGCGATGAACCTGATGCCATTGCGCCAGCGCCTTGAAAACCTTCCGGTCGGCCAGAAATTGCTGGCCGCCCTGCTGGTGCTGTTGACCACCGTCCTGCTGGTCGCCAACCTGACTTTTATCAGCGCCGCGTACTACATCTCCCAGGAAAGCATGGCCCCTCAGGCCTTGCAGACCATCGGCCGCCTGGTGTCCAACCCCAGCCTGGTGTCCGAAGCCTTGCAGTCACCGCAAAGCGCCGAACGCCTGCTCAATGAACTCAACAGCTATTCACCGCTGCGCGCGGCGGCCCTTTATAACGGCAAGGGCGAGCGTCTGGCGCAGTTGCAGCATGGCGAAAATCTGAGCCTGCCGGAGCGCTACCGGCACATCGAATCCTGGCAAGCCACCGAGTTTCGCAGCAATCAAGTGATCACCCTGCCCCGCCCCGGCACCGCGCCCGGCCACCTGTTACTGGTCGCCAGCAGCGAACTGCCGATGGCGTTCTACACCGGCACCCTCACCGCCAGCCTCGGGATTCTGATCTTCAGTGTGCTGTTGTGGCTGGTGATCGCCCGGCAGATCAAACGCCTGATTACCCGGCCGATCCATCAGCTCGAAGAGCTGTCCCGGCAAGTGACCCGGGAAGAGAACTACGCCCTGCGCGCCTCCCGCGGCAACCATGACGAAATCGGCAGCCTCGCCGAGGCGTTCAACACCATGCTCTCGCGGATCGAGGCCCGTGAGCAGCAACTCAAGCGAGCACGAGATGATTCCCAGGCCGCGTATGACCAGGCCCAGGGCCTGGCCGAAGAAACCCGTCATACCAATCGCAAGCTGGAACTCGAAGTCCAGGTGCGCAGCAAGATCGAGAAGAAGCTCACCGGTTTCCAGAATTACCTCAACAGCATCATCGACTCCATGCCCTCGGCACTGATCGCCCTTGATGAACAGCTCTACGTGACGCAGTGGAATCAGGAGGCCAGCGCCCTGTCTGGTACACGCCTCGACGAAGCCTTGAACCAGCCGATCTTCCTTGCCTTCGAACCGCTCAAACCGTTTCTGCCGCAACTCAAGCAAACCGTCGAACAGCACACGGTCGCCAAGATCGAGCGTGTCACCTGGTTCAAGGACGACGAACCCAAGCACTACGCGCTGACGTTCTACCCGCTGATGGGCGGCGCCGGTCGCGGTGTGGTGATCCGGATCGACGACATCACCCAGCGCCTGTCGCTGGAAGAAATGATGGTGCAGTCGGAAAAAATGCTCTCGGTCGGTGGCCTCGCCGCGGGCATGGCCCACGAGATCAACAACCCGTTAGGCGCGATCCTGCACAACGTGCAGAACATTCGCCGACGCCTTTCGCCTGATCTGCCGAAGAATCTCGAACAAGCCGAGCAAACCGGGATCTCGCTGGATACGGTCAACAAATACCTGCAAGCGCGCGAAGTGCCGCAGTTGCTCGACGGCATTCAACAGGCTGGCGCCCGGGCGGCAAAGATTGTCACGCACATGCTCAGCTTCAGTCGCCGCAGCACCCGGCAAATGGCCCCGTGCGACCTGCCGGCGCTGATCGATCAGGCGGTGGAAATCGCCGGCAACGACTTCGACCTGGCGATCGGTTTCGACTTCAAGGGCCAGGCAATCATTCGCCAGTTCGATCCAGCATTGGGGCCGGTGCCCGGGACCGCGAACGAACTGGAGCAAGTGCTGCTCAATTTGCTGAAAAACGCCGCGCAGGCGATTCACCAACGTGAAGACGACCGCGAGCCGGGACGGATCATTCTGCGCACCAAGCTGAATCCACCCTGGGCGGAAATCCAGGTGGAGGACAACGGCATCGGCATGAGCGAGAGTGTGCGTAAACGCACCTTCGAACCGTTCTTCACCACCAAGGAGATCGGTCAGGGCACCGGCCTTGGCCTGTCGGTCTCGTATTTCATCATTACCAACAACCACAAGGGTCAGATGGAAGTGCAATCGACCCTGGGCCAAGGCACGTGTTTCACCTTGCGCCTGCCCTTGGCGGGCACCCCGCTCGTCTCTCAAGAACTCAATCAGCTATCGAGGTAACCATGGGCTTTCGCTTGTCGAAGATTTACACCCGCACCGGCGACAAAGGCGAAACCGGGCTGGGCGACGGCCGCCGCGTGCCCAAGGACCATCCGCGGATCGAAGCCATTGGCGAGGTCGATACGCTGAACAGTCAGGTGGGTGTGCTATTGGCCGGGTTGGCGGCGGAAAGTGGCACCTATCCAGGATTGAACGAGGTGATCGAGGTTTTGGCGCCTTGCCAGCATCGGTTGTTTGATCTGGGTGGCGAGTTGGCGATGCCGGTGTATCAGGCACTGAACACGGCAGAAGTCGAACGTCTGGAAGCGGCGATTGATGTGTGGAATGAAGAACTGGGGCCGCTTGAGAATTTCATTCTACCGGGTGGCTCGGCGTTGATTGCCCAGGCTCATGTGTGCAGAAGCCTGGCGCGCAGTGCCGAGCGACGGTGTCAGCAATTGAATGCCGTCGAACCGTTGGCTGGGGTTGGGTTGGCGTATATCAATCGGTTGTCGGACTTGTTGTTTGTGGTGGCGCGGTTGATTGCCAAGCGGCAAGGGATTGCCGAAATATTGTGGCAACCGGCGACCAAACCAGAGGTTTAATCGGCGCCTGTCACGCCGTCTTCGAGAGCAGGCTCGCTCCCACATTGGATCTGTGTGCGCCACAATCCCGTGTGGGAGCGAGCCTGCTCGCGAAGAGGCCAGCCGCTACACCAAAGAATCAGGCCAAAACGCCCGAATCCCCGCCGCACCCTGTGCGCCCGCCTCCCAGGCTTTCTGAAGATCCGCCGGGCCAACACCACCGAGCAAGAACACCGGTTTGCTGAAACCTTCGATCAACGCGCAAGCCTGCTCCCAGCCCAGCGGCTGAGCCCCCGGATGAGTCAGGGTCGGTTGCACCGGTGACAGGGTCACAAAATCCACCCCCATCTGCTCGGCCAACGCCAGCTCTTCAGCGTTATGACAGGACGCCGCCAGCCAGCGCGACGCCGGCAACGGGCGGCCAGCCGCCGCGTACTTGCGCAGTTGCGCGGAGGTGATGTGCCAACCGGCGGACGGGAAATCTCCCAGCCACTCGAACGGCCCCTTGATCATCAACTGCGCCTTGCCCGCACACAGCCCCGCCGCGTCCACCGCCAGATCGCGGTACTTCGGATCGTAACCGTTGGGTGCCCGCAACTGGATCAGCTTGATGCCGCCAGCAATGGCTTTTTGAATACCGCGTAGCAAGGCCGGGGTTTCCAGGTCTTGCGGGGTAATCAAATACTGCGCGGGTAACCGCGCAGCCGCGACAATCGGCTGGTTGGCGGCCGGGAACTCGTAGTTCAGCAGATCGCGGGGCGCGACCCACTCCAACGGCTGGCCTTCGGCGCCGTGCGGTACGCCGCTAAAGGCCGACACTTCCCAGACATCCAGCAACACTTGCTTGTCCGGGTAATCGTGCCGGACCTTGATCAGCGGGCGAGCCGCGTTGACCACGATGCCCAACTCTTCAAGGAGCTCGCGAGCCAGAGCGGTTTCGACGGATTCGTCGGCCTCGACCTTGCCACCGGGGAATTCCCACAGGCCACCCTGATGCTGGGTGTCGGCACGGCGGGCAATGAGGATCTTGCCACTGCCATCACGGATAACAGCGGCAGCTACGTGGACTCGCTTCACTGCCCGACCTCCTCCAGACCCGCCTTCTGCCAAGCCTTGAAGGCCGGCCATTGGTAGATGGTTTCAACGTAGGCCGCGTCCGTCGCAGGCAACCTCACCTGATAGGTGCGCAGGCGCACGGCGATCGGCGCGAAGAAGGCATCCGCCAGGGTCGCGCCGCCAAACAGGAACGGACCGGTTTCGGTGGCGGCGGCGCGGCACTCGGCCCACAACGCCAACATACGCTCAATGTCGGCCTGGACGTCAGCCGGTGTCGGCGACAGCGCAGCGTCGTGGCTCAAGTCGAATGGCATGTTGCCGCGCATGGCGAAGAAACCGCTGTGCATCTGCGCGCAGGCCGAACGGGCCTGGGCGCGGGCGGCGGTGTCTTTGGGCCAGAGGCCGGCGTCGGGGAACTGCTCTGCCAGATACTCGGCAATCGCCAAGGAGTCGGCGATGGTGCCGTGTTCGGTTTTCAACAGCGGGACTTTGCCGGTCGGCGAGTGCTTGAGCAGACGCTCACGCGTATCCGGCTGGTTCAGCTTGATCAGTTCTTCGGTGTAAGGAACGCCGGCCAGGTCGAGGGCCAACGCGCCGCGCAGGGACCAGGAGGAATGCAGTTTGTCGCCGATGATCAGGTGGAGGCTCATGTTCGGGACCTTTTGATGGAGGGAACAAGCCAGTCTGTATAGTGACTGACAGACCGCTTTCGCGAGCAGGCTCGCTCCCACATTGGGTTTGTGTACACCTCAATACCCTGTGGGAGCGAGCCTGCTCGCGAATGGAGCGACTCGGTCTTAAGTACGGTACTCGGCGTTGATTTTCACGTATTCGTGGGACAGGTCAGTGGTCCAGATGGTTTCGCTGCAATCACCGCGCCCCAGCTCGATACGGATCGTGATTTCTTCCTGCTGCATCACGGCCGCACCCTGGGCTTCGGTGTAGGTCGATGCGCGAGCGCCACGGCTGGCGATGCACACTTCACCGAGGAACACGTCGATCTTGCTCACGTCCAGGTTCGGTACGCCAGCACGGCCGACGGCGGCCAGAATGCGGCCCCAGTTCGGGTCGGAGGCGAACAGTGCGGTCTTGATCAGCGGCGAGTGAGCCACGGTGTAACCGACGTCCAGGCATTCCTGGTGATTGCCGCCGCCGTTGACTTCAACGGTCACGAACTTGGTCGCGCCTTCGCCGTCACGAACGATGGCCTGAGCCACGTCCATGCACACTTCGAACACGGCCTGTTTCAGCTTGGCGAACAAATCACCGCTGGCTTCAGTGATTTCCGGCAGTGCTGCCTGACCGGTGGCGATCAGCATGCAGCAGTCATTGGTCGAGGTGTCGCCGTCGATGGTGATGCGGTTGAACGACTTGTTGGCACCGTCCAGCAGCAGGTTTTGCAGCACATCGCGGGAGACTTTGGCGTCGGTGGCGATGTAACCGAGCATGGTCGCCATGTTCGGGCGGATCATGCCCGCGCCTTTGCTGATACCGGTGACGGTGATGGTCACGCCGTCATGCTGGAACTGGCGGCTGGCACCTTTTGGCAGGGTATCGGTGGTCATGATGCCGGTGGCGGCAGCTTCCCAGTTGTTGACCGACAGGTCGTCGAGGGCGGCTTGTAGAGCCCCTTCGATTTTCTCGACCGGCAGCGGCTCGCCGATCACACCGGTGGAGTACGGCAGCACCAGGCTGGCGTCGACGCCGGTCAGCTCAGCCAGTTTGGCGCAGGTACGCTCGGCGGCGGCAAGGCCTGGTTCGCCAGTGCCGGCGTTCGCATTACCGGTATTGGTCAACAGGTAACGCACCGGACCTTGCACACGCTGCTTGGCCAGGATCACGGGAGCCGCGCAAAAAGCGTTCAGGGTGAACACGCCAGCGACCGTGGAGCCTTCGGCACAGCGCATGACCACAACATCCTTGCGCCCCGGGCGCTTGATGCCAGCCGAGGCGATACCGAGTTCAAAACCGGCAACCGGGTGCAACGTTGGCAAAGGACCAAGACCAACAGCCATGAATGCGCTCCTTAATAAATGATGTCAGCACCGCTTTCAGGAAGAACGGTGGTTTAAATGGCAAAACGCCGCGACGGCATAAGCCGGTCGCGGCGCGGGTATTTCAGCGTATGAAACGGGTTTTACTGGATCTGCCCGTGGCAATGCTTGAACTTCTTGCCCGAACCGCAGTAGCAAAGTTCGTTACGGCCCAGCTTCTGTTCATTGCGTACCGGCGCGGTGGCAAGGGCGACATCGACCTCTTCACCCAGCAGTTCCGGTTGCTCAAGCCCCGGTGCTTCGTCGTGCTGGAACTGCATGCGCGCAGCCAGTGCTTCGGCTTCCTGACGCAGGCGTTGTTCTTCTTCGATCGGATCTTCGCGGCGAACCTGAACGTGGGACAGCACACGGATCGAGTCGCGCTTGATCGAATCCAGCAGCTCGGAGAACAGTGTGAAGGACTCGCGCTTGTACTCTTGCTTCGGGTTCTTCTGTGCATAACCACGCAAGTGGATACCATGACGCAGGTGATCCATGGTCGACAGGTGATCTTTCCACAGGTCGTCGAGCACACGCAGAACGATTTGCTTCTCGAAGGTGCGCAGCGCTTCGGCGCTTGCCTGCTCTTCTTTCTCGTTGTACGCGGCCAGCAGCTCGGTCATGAGCTTCTCGCGCAGGGTTTCTTCGTACAGGTGGTCGTCTTCGTCGAGCCATTTCTGGATCGGCAGCGCCACACCGAAGTCGCTCTGCAACGCCGCTTCCAGACCGGCAACGTCCCACTGCTCAGGCAGCGATTGCGGTGGAATGTGTGCGCTGACGGTTGCGTTGAGCACGTCCTGACGGAAGTCGGCGATGGTTTCACCGATGTTGTCGGCGGCCAACAAACTGTTACGCATGTGATAAATCACTTTACGTTGTTCGTTGTTGACGTCGTCGAACTCGAGCAGTTGCTTACGAATGTCGAAGTTGCGGCCTTCAACCTTGCGCTGAGCCTTCTCGATGGCGTTGGTCACCATGCGGTGCTCGATCGCCTCGCCAGGCTGCATGCCCAGGGCCTTCATGAAGTTCTTCACCCGATCAGAGGCGAAGATGCGCATCAGGCTGTCTTCCAGCGACAGGTAGAAACGGCTGGAACCAGCGTCACCCTGACGACCGGCACGACCACGCAGCTGGTTGTCGATACGGCGCGATTCGTGACGCTCGGAAGCAATCACCTGCAAACCGCCCGATTCGAGCACTTGCTGGTGACGTTTCTGCCAGTCGGCCTTGATCTGGGCAATCTGCTCAGGGGTCGGGTCTTCCAGGGTTGCCACTTCTACTTCCCAGTTACCGCCCAACAGAATGTCGGTACCACGACCGGCCATGTTGGTGGCGATGGTCAGTGCGCCTGGGCGACCGGCCTGGGCAATGATCTCGGCTTCTTTTTCGTGGAACTTGGCGTTGAGGACCTTGTGTTCGATGCCTTCCTTCTCGAGCAGACTGGACATGTGCTCGGAAGTTTCGATGGTTGCAGTACCCACCAGCACCGGACGGCCCTGGGTCATGCATTCCTTGATGTCGGTGATGATCGCCGCGTATTTCTCTTCGGCGGTCAGGAACACCAGGTCGTTGTAGTCTTTACGCGCCAGCGGTTTGTTCGGCGGGATAACCATCACCGACAGACCGTAGATCTGGTGGAACTCGAACGCTTCGGTGTCGGCGGTACCGGTCATGCCGGACAGCTTGTTGTACAGACGGAAGTAGTTCTGGAACGTGGTCGAGGCCAAGGTCTGGCTTTCGGCCTGAATGTTCAGGTTTTCCTTGGCTTCGATGGCCTGGTGCAGGCCTTCGGACAGACGGCGACCCGGCATGGTACGACCGGTGTGTTCGTCGACCAGAACGACCTGGCCATCCTGCACGATGTATTCGACGTTGCGATTGAACAGCTTGTGCGCACGCAGACCGGCATAAACGTGGGTCAGCAGGCCCAGGTTATGCGAAGAGTACAGGCTCTCGCCTTCAGCCAGCAGGCCAACGCGGGTCAGCATGTCTTCGATGAACTGGTGACCGGCTTCGTTGAGCTCAACCTGACGGGTCTTCTCGTCGACGGTGTAGTGGCCGGCCTTGGTGACTTCGCCTTCAACTTCTTCGATGTGCAATTCCAGCTGCGGGATCAGTTTGTTGATCTCGATGTACAGCTTGGAGCTGTCCTCGGCCTGACCGGAAATGATCAGCGGGGTACGGGCTTCGTCGATGAGGATGGAGTCGACTTCGTCGATCACGGCAAAATTGAGTTCGCGCTGGAATTTTTCTTCCATGCTGAACGCCATGTTGTCGCGCAGGTAGTCGAAACCGTATTCGTTGTTGGTGCCGTAGGTGATGTCGGCAGCATAGGCCGCACGCTTCTCTTCCGGCGGCTGGAATGGCGTCACCACGCCGACCGTCATCCCGAGGAATTCGTAGAGCGGACGCATCCAGTTGGCGTCACGACGGGCCAGGTAGTCGTTCACCGTCACAACGTGCACGCCCTTGCCGGACAGTGCGTTGAGGTAAACGCCCAGTGTTGCCACCAGGGTCTTGCCTTCACCGGTACGCATTTCCGCGATCTGGCCTTCATGCAAGGTCATGCCGCCGATCAACTGGACGTCGAAGTGGCGCATACCCATGACGCGCTTGCCGGCTTCGCGGGCGACCGCAAAGGCTTCTGGCAGCAGCTTGTCGAGGGTTTCCCCTTTGGCGATGCGGGCCTTGAACTCATCTGTCTTGGCACGCAATTGATCGTCCGAAAGGGCCACCATTTGCTCTTCGAAGGCATTGACGAGTTGCACCGTCTTGAGCATGCGTTTGACTTCACGCTCGTTCTTGCTTCCAAAAAGTTTCTTTAACAAAGGCGCAAACATATCGGCAGGATCTTCCACACTAAAGGGATGGAGGGCGGCCCCGTGAGTCGCCCGAGCAGCCCTCATGGCCGCATGCGAACGAGCATTCTACCCGGAAACGATGGTGAGGAAAGTGGCGTTGTTCCACGATGCTGGCACAGCGTTGTGACGGGGCTCACTTAAAATAAGGGCTTTTTGCTGAACTTCAAGCCATTCACGGCACAAGTTACTTGTTGATTTAATGGGTAAAGCGCTCGCAAAGCAATGGCTCGGGTGCATCCGGTGCTTTCTGCTACCATGGCGGCTCTGTTACTTCAGGTGTCTGATCATGGCATTTCGCCCTCTTACGGCCAGAGCACCCGCCGTCCTGCTTCGCGAAGCCAAACCGCTGAAAGCCATCTTCGGCCACGCTCAACGCCTGGGTCATTTACAACGCCTGCTGGAAAGCCAATTGCAGCCCGCCGCCCGCGAGCATTGCCATGTGGCGTCGTGGCGCGAAGGCAGTTTGTTGCTGATAGTGACCGACGGTCATTGGGCAACCCGCCTGCGTTATCAGCAAAAGCGTCTGCAACGGCAACTACAGATGTTCGACGAATTCGCCAGCCTGACGCGGATTCTGTTCAAGGTTCAACCGCCCACGGTTCAGCAAGGGGCCGCCGGCCATACCATCAGCTTGTCGACGGACGCAGGCGCGACCATTCAGGCCACGGCCGATGGCATTAGCGATCCGAATCTGCGGGCGGCGCTGGAGCGGTTGGCGGCGCACGCCAAACCCAAGGCATGACATAGAACCCAATGTGGGAGCGAGCCTGCTCGCGAAGGCGGCCTGACATTCAACATAGATGTTGTCTGATCTACCGCTTTCGCGAGCAGGCTCGCTCCCACATTGATTGCACCCAGCCAGATGTTCAGCGGCGTTTGTTGCCTCCGAGCAGCGAGCCCATCAAGCCGCGTACCAACTGTCGGCCCAATTGATTGGCCGCCTGGCGCATCGCTGATTTCAGTGCCTGCCCCGCCGCGGTGCCGAGGAATTCCCCGGCCTTGTCGGTGAAGCTTGGCTCTTCGACTGCCGTTTTTCCCGGAACAGCGTCAGGCTCTGGCGCCAACCCTTTGCGCCCCATCAACACTTCATAAGCCGATTCGCGATCAACGGGTTTGTCATACCGCCCCTTGAATGGCGACCCCGAGATCAGCACTGTGCGTTCAGTATCGCTCAGTGGCCCGATCCGCGATTGCGGCGGTGCCACCAACACCCGCTGGACCATCTCCGGCGTGCCCTTGTCCTGCAACGTACCGACCAGCGCCTCGCCAATCCCAAGCTCGGTCAGCACCGACAAGGCATCGAACGCCGGGTTCGGCCGGAAGCCTTCGGCCACCGCTCGCAGGGATTTCTGTTCCTTGGCGGTGAACGCGCGCAAGCCATGCTGAATGCGCAAACCGAGCTGAGCCAGCACGTCATCCGGCAAGTCGCCCGGCGATTGGGTAACGAAATACACGCCAACGCCTTTTGAGCGTATCAGCCGCACCACTTGCTCAAGACGATCCTGCAAAGCCTTTGGCGTACCGGCGAACAATAAATGCGCTTCGTCGAAAAAAAGCGCCAGCAGCGGTTTGTCCGAATCGCCGCGCTCCGGCAATTGCTCGAACAGTTCGGCCAGCAGCCACAACAGGAACGTTGCGTAGACCTTCGGCGCTTCGTGAACCAGACGGCTGGCATCGAGCAAATGAATGCGCCCGCGGCCCTCGGCGGTCGGCTGCAGAATATCTTCGAGTTGCAGCGCCGGCTCACCGAACAGCGCTTCGGCGCCCTGCTGTTCCAGGGTCGCCAGACGCCGCAACAGCGCCTGACTGGAGCCGGTGGTCAGCAGCGCGGCGTCGTCACCCAGTAATTCGGGGTTGTCACGCAAGTGATTGAGCAGCGCCTTCAGATCCTTGAGGTCCAGCAGCAACAGCCCTTCACGGTCCGCCACCTTGAACGCGGCGTACAGCGCTGACTGTTGACTGTCAGTCAGCTCCAGCAGGCTGCCAATCAATAACGGCCCCATTTCGCTCAAGGTTGTGCGCAACGGATGACCGGACTGACCGTGAATGTCCCACAGGGTCACCGGATACGCTTGAGGCGTGTGATTCAGCCAGGGCATCCCGGCGATCCGCTCGGCGACTTTGCCTTGAGGGTTGCCGGCGGCGCCCAGACCACACAGGTCACCCTTGATATCGGCGGCGAACACCGCCACGCCGGCATCGCTGAATGCTTCGGCCATCCGTTGCAAGGTGACGGTTTTGCCCGTCCCGGTAGCGCCCGCGACCAAACCATGACGGTTCGCCAGACGCATGGCCTGGGCAATGGGCTGCCCGGCGAGGTCGGCACCGATAACGAGTTGCAATGAGTCAGGCATTTTGTCCCCCATGGTTAATCTTTGATCCTTCACGGCCGATAGAAATAAGCGAGAGACCCAATTGAAAGCAAGGTCCGACATTCCCCTATGGAGAGCAGGAATTACCGACTCGCTCCATTGCGCACTCATTTTGCGCGCATTAACAGCAACGCGCCCCGAACAATAAGACCTTAGCGGACACCCCGAGCCATGAATAAAAATCTGCGCTTCAGCCATAAAATCCTGCTTGCCGCCGCCCTCATCGTCATTGCCGCCTTCGCCTCGTTCACGCTGTACAACGATTATTTGCAGCGCAACGCCATTCGCGAAGACCTGGATAACTACCTCAATGAGATGGGAGACGTCACCGCCAACAACATCCAGACCTGGCTTGCCGGTCGTATCCTGCTGATCGACAACCTCGCCCAGAACATCGCCATCAACCCCGAACAGGCCACCGTCTCCAGCCTGCTTGAGCAGAAAGCCCTGACGTCGACCTTCATGGCGTCCTACCTGGGCGACGCCACCGGCCACTTCACCATCCGCCCGGATGCGAAGATGCCCGATGGCTTCGACCCACGGGTTCGCCCTTGGTACAAAGGCGCCGAAAGCAGCAGCACCGCCACCCTCACCGAACCCTACATCGACGCAGCCACCGGCCAGACCATCATCTCGATCGCCACCGCCTCGAAAAAGGCCGGGCAAAGCGTGGGTGTGGTGGGCGGCGACTTGAGCCTGCAAACCCTGATCGACACCCTCAGCGCCCGCGACTTCAACGGCATGGGCTATGCGTTTCTGGTCAGCGCCGACGGCAAAATCCTGGTCCACCCGGACAAAGCGCTGGTGATGAAGTCCCTGAGCGAGGCGTACCCGAAAAATACCCCGCGCCTGAGCAGCGACTTCAGTGAAGTGGAAGTCGACGGCAAAACCCGCATCGTCACCTTCACCCCGATCAAAGGCCTGCCATCGGTCAACTGGTACATCGGTCTGTCGGTGGACAAAGACAAAGCCTTCTCGATGCTCACCGAATTCCGCGCCTCGGCGGTCGTTGCGACGATCATTGCCGTGGCCATCATCATCGCTCTGCTGGGCATGCTGATCCGCATCCTGATCCAGCCGCTGCACGTCATGACCCGCGCCATGGCGGACATCGCCGACGGCGAAGGCGACCTGACCAAACGCCTGACCATCCAGAACAACGATGAATTCGGTGTCCTCGGTACCGCGTTCAACCGCTTCGTGGAACGCATTCACGGTTCGATCCGCGAAGTGTCGTCGGCCACCGGGCAAGTCAACGAAGTGGCTCTGCGTGTCGTGGCCGCCTCGAACTCGTCGATGTTCAACTCCGACCAACAGGCTTCGCGCACCAGCAGCGTGGCCGCGGCGATCAACCAGCTCGGCGCCGCCGCTCAGGAAATCGCCCGTAACGCAGCGCAAGCATCGAGTCAGGCCAGCGATGCCCGCAGCCTGGCCGAAGATGGTCAGCAAGTGGTGGATCGCAGCATTGCCGCGATGAATCAACTGTCGAGCATGCTCAGCGCCTCGAGCACCAACATTGAATCGCTGAACAGCAAAACCGTGAACATCGGGCAGATTCTCGAAGTGATCACCAGCATCTCCCAGCAAACCAACTTGCTGGCGCTCAACGCGGCCATCGAAGCGGCGCGCGCCGGTGAAGCCGGACGTGGTTTTGCCGTGGTGGCCGATGAAGTGCGCAACCTGGCGCACCGCACTCAGGAATCGGCGCAACAAGTGCAGACCATGATCGAGGAGCTGCAAATCGGCGCTCGCGAATCCGTCAGCACCATGAGCGAGAGCCAGCGCCACAGTCAGGACAGCGTCGAAATCGCCAACCTGGCCGGTGAGCGTTTGAACAGCGTGACGTTGCGTATTGGCGAGATTGACGGGATGAATCAGTCGGTGGCGACGGCGACCGAGGAACAGACGGCGGTGGTGGAGTCGATCAACGTCGACATTACCGAGATCAACACACTGAATCAGGAAGGGGTGGAAAACCTGCAGTCGACGTTGCGGGCGTGTTCGGATCTTGAGCAGCAGGCGGCGCGGTTGAAACAGTTGGTAGGCAGTTTCCGGATCTGAGGGTTCGATGGTGGATAGGCGTTGAAGCGCAGAACCACCCCTCACCCCAGCCCTCTCCCCAGCGGGGAGAGGGGAAAGGGAGCCGATCGCAAGCTTTTCAAAACCTGAGTTCGACTTGGACTTTCAGGTCTGTCGATGTAGCTCCAAGAACAACTCGGTCAGTCCCCTCGCCCCCTGGGGAGAGGGTTAGGGTGAGGGGGCGCGACACCCCACCACAAAACCCCAACCGAACATCTATCCTTCATAAAGGTCAACCTAGGGAGCCCAACGGACCGGAGGGATGTTCATCGTGCATATCGCTGACATAACCATGTTCTACGCCCCTGCCAGCGGTGGCGTGCGCACTTATCTGGATGCAAAGCACCGTCGCCTGAGCATCAAGCCGGGCATTCGCCACAGTCTGCTGATTCCTGGGGCTTACTTGAGTGAACAGGATGGCGTTTACACGGTTCCGGCCCCCGCCCTGCCCTTCGGCAAAGGTTATCGTTTCCCCCTCCGTCTCGCGCCTTGGCGCAATGTTCTGCAGGATTTACAGCCCGATCTGATCGAAGTCGGCGACCCCTACCTCACCGCATGGGCGGCCCTCGACGCCCGGCGGCAACTCGATGTCCCGGTGATCGGCTTTTACCATTCGGACCTGCCGCTGCTGGTCAGCAATCGCATGGGCAACTGGGTCACCACCAACGTCGAAGCCTATGTCAGCAAGCTCTATGGCAACTTCGATCGGGTTCTGGCACCCAGCCAGGTCATGGCCGACAAACTGATCGGGCTCGGGGTGAAGAACGTTTTCGTGCAACCGCTGGGCGTCGACTTGCAAACCTTCAATCCCACGGCACGAGACACGGGCCTGCGGGCCGAACTGGGCATAGATGAAAACACTCATTTGCTGATCTTCGCCGGGCGCGGCTCCAAGGAAAAAAACCTGCCGGTGCTGCTCGACTGCATGAAACGCCTTGGCCCACGCTATCACCTCCTGCTGGTAGGTTCGTCGATGCCGGCCGCAGTGCCCGACAACGTTACCGTGATCGGTGAGTTCTGTCCGGCGGCACACGTGGCGCGATTGATGGCCAGCGCCGATGCGCTGCTGCACGCCGGTGATCAGGAAACCTTTGGCCTGGTGGTTCTTGAAGCCATGGCCAGTGGCATTCCGGTGGTGGCCGTGGCGGCCGGGGCCTTTCAGGAAATCATCACCGAGCAATGCGGCCTGCTCTGCCCGCCGAATAATCCATTGGCGATGGCCGACGCCGTTCGCGAACTGTTCAGCTCGGGCAGCGTCGTGTTGGGCAAACAGGCCCGCAGCCATGTCGAGCGGCATTACTCTTGGGACACGGTGGTCAACAGCCTGCTGGGGCATTATCGCGCCGTACTTGGCAGCCACTTGCCGCTGACCGCCAGTGGTTGAGCCCATGAACCCGCCCAGTCTGATACTCGTCCTGCACGACGTCGCACCGCAAACCTGGGCCGATTACCAACCCTTTATCGAAGCCGTCGACGCCCTGGGCGAGGTGCCGATGACCTGGTTGGTGGTGCCCAATTTCCACAAGCACAACGATCTGGAGGAGCATCCGGGATTTCGACGTTTGCTCACCCGTCGTATCGCCCGAGGTGACGAACTGGCATTGCACGGTTACTTTCATTGCGATGAAGAGCCCACTCCCACTACTCCACGAGACTGGTTCATGCGCCGGATTTACACCCACGAAGGCGAGTTTTACAGCCTGTCTCAAGAAGCCGCTCTTGCCCGCCTGCGCGCCGGCATCGAAGTGTTCCACCGTTATCACTGGCCGCTGGAGGGCTTCGTTTCTCCGGCCTGGTTGATGAGCGAAGGGACGCGCCAGGCCTTGCGTCAGTTACCCCTGAGTTACACCAGCGATCCGCAGCATCTGTATCGTCTACCGGACTTTACCGCCGTTGATGCGCCAGGCCTGGTCTGGAGTGCGCGCAGTGCCTGGCGCCGAGGGCTGTCGAAGCTCGTCAACGATCAACGCGAACAACGCTGGCAGCAAGCACCGGTGATTCGTCTTGGCTTGCACCCGGTGGATATGCGCCATGGGTTCTCGCGCACTTACTGGCTGCAAACCCTCAAGCGCTTGCTCGACGAGGGACGTGTGCCGATGACCAAGGCACGCTGGCTGGCGCTGCAAAGCGACCGTATGGGTCGCGCCGCATGAGTCGCGGGATACTGCTGCTCGTCGCGCTGCTCGCTGCGGTGCTGATTCCGTCGCTGTTGGGTGGTAACGAAACCTGGTATCGGCTGCGAAGCTTTCCACTGCAATGGCTGCTGATCATGTTCGGCATGATCCTGCTGTGCTGGGTGCTGAACACGATGCGCTTGCGCCTGTTGCTCGGGGATCAGCGCGACAAGGTGGGCCCGCTCAGAAGCCTCGGGGTAGTGATGGCCGCCGAGTTCGCTTATTGCGCTACCCCCGGCGGCAGCGGCGGCCCACTGACGATCATGGCGTTGTTGGCGCGCAATGGCGTGCGTCCAGCCAGGGGCAGCGCCGTGTTTGCCATGGATCAGCTGAGCGATTTGCTGTTTTTTCTCTGCGCGCTGAGCGGGATCCTGATTTACGCGTTGTTCCAGCACCTCAGCCAACGCATGGAATGGCTGCTGACCGTCAGCGCCATTTCGATGTTCGGCGGGTTGTTCAGTTGCGTGGTGGTCGCCCGCTACCATCGAATGCTGATTCGTCTGAGCGGTCGATTGCTCGCCCGCCTGAATGTCAAAGCCACCACGCGCGTACGCTGGGCGCGAAAACTCCTGCACTTTCTGGCGGCGTTCACGGACACACTGAAGCTGCCCTTTCAGACGCTCATCACGGTGTTTGCCCTGACGTGCCTGCATTGGATCTTGCGCTATAGCGTGCTGTATCTGGCGTTGCGTGGGCTCGGGGCGGATTTGCAGTGGGCCTGGAGCTTTCTGATCCAGATGCTTTCGCTAAGTGCGGGGCAGTTCAGCCTGTTGCCGGGCGGTGCCGGGGCGGCGGAGTTGACGTCGGCGGCGCTGCTGGCGCCGATGGTGGGGAAATCCACCGCCGCGGCGGCGATTCTGATCTGGCGGGCGGTGACCTATTACTTTTATCTGGTCGTCGGCGGGCCGGTATTTTTGCTGATGCTTGGGCGGCCGCTGCTGAAGAAGTTGATGAAGTTCAAACAGGCTTAGTTTTATCGTCGGGCTCTTTCTGCAACTGTTCCCACAACTCGGCAGCACCGGGAAACTCCGTGCCGTCTTCGCGGCTCATGTCATCCGGGTCGTAACGACTCAGACACCCTTCGCCCAACGTGGCAGGAGCCTTGGATGTCGCTTTGTCGAGTGGATCGGCCATGGTCATGTCCTCAGTGCAGAAACGGCGAAGGGCCTGAAGCGATTGAACGCCCAGGCCCTTCGAATTTCAATTGTGTTGTATGGCTATCAGAACACGACGGTTTTGTTGCCGTGCACCAGCACCCGATCTTCCAGGTGATAACGCAGACCACGGGCCAGCACCATCTTTTCGACGTCCCGACCGAAACGCACCATGTCGTCGATGCTGTCACTGTGGCTGACGCGAACGACGTCCTGTTCGATGATCGGACCGGCATCCAGCTCTTCGGTCACGTAGTGGCAAGTAGCGCCGATCAACTTCACGCCACGCATCGATGCCTGGTGATACGGCTTGGCACCGACGAACGACGGCAGGAAGCTGTGGTGAATGTTGATGACCTTGTGAGCATATTCACGGCACAACTCGGGCGGCAGGATTTGCATGTAGCGGGCAAGTACGACCACTTCGGCATCGTGCTGTTTGACCAGGCGCGAGACTTCGGCGAATGCCGGCTCTTTATCCTGCGGATTGACCGGTACGTGGTAATACGGAATCCCGTGCCACTCGACCATGCTGCGCAAGTCGTCATGGTTGGAAATCACGCAGGAAATTTCGCAATCCAACTCATCACTGTGCCAGCGGTGCAACAAGTCGGCGAGGCAGTGAGACTCGCGACTGGCCATCAGTACCACGCGCTTTTTCTGCTCGGTATCGGTGATGCGCCAGTTCATCGCGAACTCTTCGGCAATCGGTGCAAACGCTTCGCGAAAGGCATCGATACCGAAGGGCAGCGAATCGGCACGAATTTCGTGACGCATGAAGAACCAGCCACTGAGATTGTCCGAGTGATGGCTCGCTTCAGTGATCCAGCCGTTATGTGACGCCAGAAAGTTACTGACTTTAGCAACGATGCCGACGCGGTCCGGGCAAGCAATCACCAGCCGAAAAGTGCGCATGAGGGTCAAACTCCAGAACTTCGCAAAGGCGGCCATTCTAGCGATTGCGCAGCAAAACTGCAGTATTGATGACGTTTTACCCGACACAAAGGTAAGCGGCACAGGTTCTGGCAGCAGCTGCAACCCGCGCGATGGTGTTCCTGTTGCCAATCTTCAAGTGCCCAATTGTGAATATTCGTGAAGACTGCATCACACTATTTAACTACACCGGCAATTTATGCCCTATTCACCGTAACTAATTTAAATAAAACTCCGGTTAAATGTTTACTTGGTGAAACACCCTGACTATTATTGCCGCACTGTCACCTGCCATCCAGCGCCCCAACATAAGGTAGTCCTCATGTCCTTGATCAACGAATATCGCGCCACCGAAGAAGCTATCAAAGAGCTGCAAGCCCGTTTGAAGAACCTGTCCCAAGACGACAAACTGCAAACCGAGCTGGAATTCGAAGGCAAACTGCGCACCCTGATGGGCGAGTACTCCAAGTCTCTGCGTGACATCATTGCGCTATTGGATCCAGAGTCCAAAACCAAAGCACCACGCGGCGGCGCAGTAAAAACTACTGGTACCAAGCGTGCTCGCAAAGTTAAACAATACAAAAACCCGCACAACGGTGAAGTCATCGAAACCAAAGGTGGCAACCACAAAACTCTGAAAGAGTGGAAAGCCAAGTGGGGCGGTGACGTGGTTGAAGGCTGGGCTACCCTGCTGGGTTAAGCCGCAGCGCTTGTCGCGAACTCATCCGCGACAAAAAAGAACGCCAGCATCTGCTGGCGTTTTTTTATGCCCGGAATTCAACCCCGGACATTTTCGATTTCAAAGATTCAAACGTTTGCGTAATCCTTCGACATAATTCTGCCATTCATTCAGCACCTCTCGCTGAAACGATGTAGCCGCAATACTCCATTGGGCTGCGGCGTCTACAAAAGTTTCCAGCGTATTTGGCGCCCCCCACTCGGGGGCTGACAAACGTTGCTGACAGAATATTCGCCAGCGTTCTTGCTCTTCGAAACTCAACGTATCGGGGAAGTTGCGTGCGCGATATCGAAACAATAATTCCGGCAAGCGTTCATCATCGAAAGGCCATTGTTGTTGCGCTAATTGAGCAGGATCGGCAGACCTGACTTGCTCACATAGGCGCCGATCCCGATCACCGATAAAACCATCGTATAACTGTTGCTCAGGGTCTTGGCTCGGGGTGAAATCTTCGCTGGCGTAAATCGCCTGAACTTTATCTCGCCAAACTGTTTGTGCGTCACTTAGCCGCAGCGCGCGCTCTTGGTAGAGCGACATATCCAGCCCCAAACGTTGCTGATCTTCAGAGCGAAGTACCGACAACGGCGCCACCACCGGGCATTTATTGATGTGGATAAGTTTGAGCGGCACCGGCAACTCGCCCTCGGCCAAGTCATCGCGGCGGGTATACAGCCGTTGGCGCAAGGTGTCGGCATCAAGATCGAGCAAGCCCTGAGGATCCAGGTGCAGGTCACAGACAATCAAGGCGTTCTTGTTTCGCGGGTGCCAGGCCAAAGGCAGCACCACACCGACATAATTGCGCGCCGCTGAAAAGCGCCCCGAGATGTGCACCATCGGCTGCAACAGACGAATCTGATCCATCACCTTTTGTTTACCGCGCAACTGAAACAACCAGTCATACAACTTCGGCTGCTTTTCCCGGATCAGACGCGCCAGGGCGATAGTGGCGCGAACGTCCGAAAGCGCTTCGTGAGCATTTCCGTGATCAATGCCATTGGCGGCGGTCAGGCGTTCGAGTTTGAGCGTTATCCGCCCCTCGTCGTCTGTCGGCCAAACGATGCCGTCAGGGCGCAAGGCATAGGCTGCACGCACCACATCGATCAGGTCCCAGCGGCTATTACCGCCCTGCCACTCGCGCGCATAAGGGTCGAAAAAGTTTCGGTAAAGACTGTGACGGGTCATCTCGTCATCGAAACGCAACGTGTTGTACCCCGCCCCGCACGTTCCGGGCGCAGCGAGTTGGGCATGCACCCGGGTCATGAAATCGGCTTCGCTCAAGCCTTGCTCGGCCAGTCGGCCGGGGGTGATACCCGTGATCGCACAGGCCGCCGGATGGGGCAGGATGTCTTCACTGGGCTGGCAGTAAAGGTTGACCGGCTCGTCTATTTCATTGAGATCGAAGTCAGTGCGAATCCCCGCCATTTGCAGCGGGCGGTCGCAACGGGGGTTGATGCCAGTGGTTTCATAGTCGTACCAGAAGATAGAGGTCACGGGCTATTCCTGAACTGAAGATCGGCGAAGTCTAGGCGTTCACATCCCGCTCCGGCCAGTAATCTCGTCATTCAATCACCTCCGGCCTCTTACCGTGCAATACATAGTTATGTCGTTTTCCCCCTAGAGGCTGCTAGCATCGGCCGGACATCGAATCGCGAACAGGCCACATCAAGGTTGCCCATGCTCGAGACCACAGCACTGCCAAGGAAAGCGACGCTGTCCCCGCCACTGGATACGCGGTATCAAGTCGAAACGCCGGAAGGCATCGACTTGCCACTGCGCCCGGCCGGGTTGATGGTTCGTGCGCTGGCGTTCTCCATCGATCTCGGACTGCGCGGGTTGATCGTCGGCCTGCTGTTCATTGTCCTGGCGTTCCTCGGAAAACTCGGTGCAGGGCTCGGCTCGATTCTATTGTTCGTGGTGAGCTGGTGGTACATGGTGCTGTTCGAAGTGCTCAATCAGGGTCGTTCGCCAGGCAAGCAATGGATGGGCCTGCGGGTGGTGCAGGACGATGGCACGCCGATCGGCTGGTCTGCTTCGCTGCTGCGCAACCTGCTGCGATTTGTCGACATGCTGCCGTTCGGCTATTTCCTCGGGGCCATCAGTTGCCTGCAACATCCCACCTTCAAGCGCCTTGGCGATCTGGCCGCCGGCACGCTGGTGATCTACCGCGAACAACCGCTCGCTCGACCACAACTGCCCGCCGTCCAGCCCCGGCGTCCGGCCTTTACGCTGACACTGACCGAACAACGCGCCATCCTCGGGTTTGCCGAGCGCCAGGGTGAACTCTCTGAAGCACGGGTCAAAGAGCTGGCGGCCATACTCGCGCAACCGTTGCAGGTGTCGGCGCCAGGGGCCGTGGACGAACTCAATGGCATCGCCCGCGGCTTGTTGGGCCCCACATGAAGCAAAGCCTTTTCGAAAGTCGCCACAAGGCCGAATGGGAGCAATTTGCTCTCGTGCTTGAACAGCTGGAGCAAGGCAAGGAAGCAGAACGAGTCGCCGGTTTCCCCAGCGATTATCGTCGTCTCTGCCAGCATCTGGCGCTGGCCCAGGAACGTGGTTACAGCAGCTTTCTAATCGACTCGTTACAGCAACAAGTCTTGCGTGGGCATCAACAGCTCTATCGGCATCGCAGTCGACTGGGTGCCAACGTGCTGGGCTTCATCCTGGCTGACTTCCCGCGACTGGTGCGCGAACAGTGGCGCTTCGTGCTCGCCGCCAGCCTGATGTTTTTTGGCAGCCTGATCGGCATCGCACTGCTGGTGTACCTGTTCCCCGACCTGGTCTACAACCTGATCCCGGCCGAGCAGGTCAGCGAGATGCAAGGCATGTACGACCCCGAGGCCGGTCACCTGGGGCGTTCGGCGGAACGGGCGGCCAGTGAAGACTGGGTGATGTTCGGTTACTACATCATGCACAACATCGGCATCGCCTTTCAGGCCTTCGCCAGCGGTTTGTTGTTTGGCTTGGGCAGCGCGTATTTCCTGTTCTTCAACGGTTTGATGATCGGCGCGGTGGCCGGGCACCTGACGCACATTGGCTACGGGCAAACCTTCTGGTCATTCGTGGTTGGCCACGGCGCCTTCGAACTGAGTGCTATCGCCCTGGCCGGTGCCGCCGGCCTGCAATTGGGTTGGGCATTGATCGCGCCGGGACGCCTGCCCCGCTCCGAAGCCCTGCGGTTGGCGGCGCGCAAAAGCGTATTGCTGATTTGCGGGGTCATGCTGTTTCTGCTGATTGCGGCGTTTATCGAAGCTTACTGGTCGTCCACGATCGGGGTCGCGCCAATGACCAAATACCTGGTCGGCGCAGCGCTCTGGTTGTTGGTGGCGGTTTATCTGCTGTTTGCCGGACGGACCCGCCATGCGCCTGAGTGACGCCACGGTTGTCATCCGCCCGCGCACCACCTGGGAAGCCATGGACCTGGGCATCCTGCTGAGCCAGCGACACCGACGCCTGCTGATGACCAGTTGGGCCATCGTGACCTTGCCGGTTTTCGCGCTGCTCAGTTGGGTGCTGTGGGATTCGCCCTCCCTCGCCGTGTTCATTTTCTGGTGGCTGAAACCGGCGTTCGACCGCCTGCCGCTGTACATACTGTCCAAAGCCATGTTTGGCGAAACGCCCACCCTGAAACAGGCGCTGTACCAATGGCCGCAGCTGCTCAAACCGCAACTGCTGGCGAGTCTGACCTGGCGACGACTGAGCCTGAGTCGCAGTTTCCTGATGCCGGTGGTGCAACTCGAAGGGCTGAGTGGGCAGCCACGACAACAGCGCTTGCAGGTGCTGTTGCAGCGCAACGCCGGTGCCGCACGGTGGCTGACCATCATCGGCGTACATCTGGAAACCGCGCTTTGGATCGGCCTGATGGTGCTGTTCTACATGTTCTTGCCGCAACAGGTCGAACTCGACTGGAGCTGGCAGACCTTGATCACCGCCGCCTCACAGGACTGGCGATGGCTGGAACACCTGACCAACGCCTTTTACGCACTGGTGCTCATTGTCTGGGAACCGGTTTATGTCGCCTGCGGCTTCAGCCTCTATCTGAATCGGCGCACGGTGCTGGAGGCCTGGGATATCGAGCTGGTGTTCCGCCGCATGCGCCAACGCTTGACCAGCGCCGCCGTCACCCTGCTGCTGGCGGCGTTTCTGTTGATGCCGACAGCACAAACCGTGTGGGCCGCCGAGCCAGTCATTTCACCCGACAGCCCACGCCTGCTGGACCAGCCACTGACCAGTCAGGCATCCCGGGACAGCATCAAGGCGATCCTCGATCAGCCTCCGTTCAAGAACAAGGAAACGGTCACGCGCTATCGGTTTGGCGAGGACCAACCCGCCGTCGATAAGGCGGACGATGACAACGCCACCGAATGGCTGGAGGCGCTGCTCAAGCTTCTGGACAACCAACACTTCGGCGCAGCGGCCACGCTGATTGAAGTCGTGTTGTGGGGTGTCGTGATCGGTGCCATTGGTTTATTGATCTGGCATTACCGTGACTGGTTGCAAGCCTTCGTCAGCCGTCGACCGGCCTTGAACAGCAAGGTCGCGCGGCCGTTACCGCAACAGGCTTTCGGCCTGGACCTCAACCGCGAAACCCTGCCTGCCGACATCGCCGCCAGCGCCGAACGCCTCTGGCAAACCCACCCTCGCGAAGCCCTCGGATTGCTCTATCGCGGTCTGCTCAGCCACTTGCTGCACGACTTCAACATGGCGCTGAAACCCGCCGACACCGAAGGCCAGGTCCTGGAGCGCATCGAACACCTGCAACAACCTGCCTTGCTGGCCTTCAGTAAAAACCTGACCGGGCACTGGCAGAACATGGCCTACGGGCATCGCCTGCCTCCCGCGCATGTGCAACAGGAACTCTGTGACGGCTGGCGAGCCTTGTTCGGCCCGGGAGCGTTGCGTTGAACCGGCAACGCTGGCTGGCGGTCGGCGTGTTCATTGCCGTGCTATTGATCGCGCTGAGTGTTTATCTGTACGTCAAGGCAACGCCCTATCAGACAGACATCGATCACGGCCCCTCACCCGAAGCCCAGGCCAATCCTTACCTCGCTGCCGAGCATTTCCTGCGCCAACAGAACCTGACCGTCAGCCACGCCAATAGCCTCGACATCCTGCCCACCCTGGAGCCGCTTCAGCACAGTCTGTTGTTGCTCGGGGACCGGTACAACATGACCCCGCGCCAGATCGATCAGCTATTGAACTGGACCCGGGCCGGCGGGCGTCTTTTGTTTGTTGCCCAGTCGCTGTGGGATGAAAAGACCGGCCAAAGCAATGATCTGCTGCTCGACCGGGTGCAGTTGCACCAGTCGCTGAGCAAAGACCTCAAGGACCCGCCGCCCGCTATCGACGACGATCCTTACCCCAAGCTGACCAAGCTGTATCTGGAAGACGAAAACGCGCCGGCCTACGCTGGTTTTGATACCGCATTCCATCTCGAAGACCCGAAAAACCTCGCCCAGGCCTGGGCCAACAGCGGCAAGGCCACGCACATGATGCAGCTCAATCACGGGCTCGGTTCGATCACCGTGGTCACCGACGCCGACCTGTGGAAAACCCCGGCCATCGACCAATACGACAACGCCTGGCTGCTCTGGTACCTGACCGCGGACACGAACGTGACCCTGCTGTTCAATACCGATCACGACAGTCTTCTGACCTTGCTCCTGCGCTATTTCCCCCAAGCATTGGTCGCCCTTTTTGCCCTGATCGGTCTTGGCTTCTGGCACGTCGGCGTGCGCCAGGGTCCGCTGCTGGAACCGGCCCCAAGGGCGCGCCGCCAACTTCAGGAACACCTGCGCGCCAGCGCCGATTTCATGTTGCGCCGAAACGGTCAACAGCACTTGGTGCAAGCCTTGCAGCACGACATCTTGCGTCGTGTGCGGCGCCGTCATCCCGGTTTCGAACAACTCGGCGTTGCCGAACAATGGCTGGTGCTCGCACGCCTGACCGGGCAACCCACACGCGCAATCAGCCAGGCCATGAGCCCGCGACCGAAGCAGCGGCAGTCCAGCGCTGAATTCAGCCGTCAGGTCGCCCACCTGCAAACCTTGAGGAACGCCTTATGAGTGAACAGATCGAGCCCGGCACACTGAGCCACGCTGCGCAGCAACGCCAACGCGCCAGCCAACTGGCCCAAGCGGTACGGACCGAATTACAGAAAGCCGTGATCGGCCAGAACACCGTGATCGACGACGTCCTCACCGCGTTGATTGCCGGCGGCCACGTACTGCTCGAAGGCGTGCCGGGGCTGGGCAAGACGTTGCTGGTGCGCGCCCTCGCCCGCTGCTTCGGCGGTGAGTTCGCACGTATCCAGTTCACCCCGGACCTGATGCCCAGCGACGTCACCGGGCACGCGGTGTACGACATGCAGACCGAGCAATTCAAACTGCGCAAAGGTCCGTTGTTCACCAACCTTTTGCTCGCCGACGAGATAAACCGCGCCCCGGCGAAAACCCAGGCCGCGCTGCTCGAAGCCATGCAGGAACGGCAAGTCACCCTCGAAGGCCGCGCCCTGCCCATCGTGCAACCGTTCATGGTGCTCGCCACGCAAAACCCTATCGAACAGGAAGGCACTTATCCACTGCCGGAAGCCGAGCTCGACCGCTTCATGCTCAAGGTGCGCATGGATTACCCCGATGCCGAGCAGGAATTGAACATGGTGCGCCAGGTCAGCCGCTCGACCCGGGCCGACATGCTCGACGTGCAACCGCTGCGCACGGTGTTGCAAGCCAAGGACGTGCTGGCCTTGCAGCGCATTGCCAGCGATCTGCCGCTGGACGATCAGGTCCTCGATTACGCCGTGCGCCTGGCCCGCACCACCCGCAACTGGCCGGGCCTGATCCTCGGCGCCGGGCCTCGGGCCTCCATTGCCCTGGTGCGTTGCGCTCGAGCGCGAGCCTTGTTGCGTGGTGGCGAGTTCGTGATTCCGGATGACATCAAAGGCTGCGCCCTCGCGGTGTTGCGTCATCGTGTGCGGATTGCGCCGGAGCTGGACATCGAAGGGCTGGACGTCGATCAAGTGCTCAAGCAACTGCTCGATCAAGTGCCGGCGCCACGCCTGTGAAACCCTCGCGCCTGTTACTGATCTGGCTCGCCTTATTGCTGGCCATCGGTATCGTGCTGGGCGCGTTGCAGGCATTGGAGTTCGCGGTTCCTTCGAGCCTTTTGTCGATCAACTGGGGATTGCTGCTGGCGCTGCTGGCCTTGGCGATACTCGACGGCTTCCGTCTCAAACGACTGCCCTCGCCCCGCGTACAACGGCAGATGCCCGGCAGCCTTGCACTCGGTCGATGGGGTGAAGTGCGACTGGAAGTCGAGCATGACTTTGATCAACCACTAAACATCCAGATCTTCGACCACGTGCCGGAAGGCCTGAGCTTCGAAAACCTGCCACTGTCGATCGAGCTGCAACCCGGTCAGCACAGCCTGATCGGCTACCGCCTGCGCCCGCTCAAACGCGGTCATTTCACCTTTGAACACTGCGAATTCAGCCTGCCGAGCCCATTGGGTCTATGGTCCGACAAACGCCTGCTCAACGTGGCCGACAACACCCGCGTTTACCCGGACTTCGCCCGTCTCTACGGCGGCCAACTGCTGGCCGTCGACAACTGGCTCAGCCAACTTGGCGTGCGCCAACGCCAGCGTCGCGGGTTGGGTATGGAGTTTCATCAGCTGCGTGAATTTCGCGAAGGCGACAGCTTGCGGCAGATCGACTGGAAAGCCACCGCCCGACAACGCACGCCGATTGCTCGCGAGTACCAGGACGAGCGCGATCAGCAGATCATTTTCATGCTCGACTGCGGCCGCCGTATGCGCAGCCAGGACGGTGAACTGGCGCATTTCGATCACGCACTGAATGCCTGCCTGTTGCTCAGCTACATCGCCCTGCGCCAAGGCGATGCGGTAGGCCTGAGTACGTTCGCCTGTGACCGACCGCATTACCTCGCCCCGGTCAAAGGCACCGATCAACTCAAGGTCCTGCTCAACACCGTCTACGACCTCAACAGCACCCAACGCCCCGCCGATTACCAGGCCGCCGCCAGCCAACTGCTGGCCCGGCAAAAACGCCGGGCGCTGGTGGTGCTGGTGACTAACCTGCGGGATGAAGACGATGAAGAACTGCTCACCGCCGTCAAACGCCTGAGAAAACAGCATCGGGTGCTAGTGGCGAGTCTGCGCGAAGACTTGCTCGACACGCTGCGGCACACGCCGGTACAAACCTTGTCGGAGGCGCTGGCTTATTGCGGGACGGTGGATTATTTGAATGAACGAGCCGAACTCCATGAGCGGTTGAGTGCTCATGGAGTGTCGGTGGTGGATGCTCGGCCCAGGGAGCTGGGTAGCCAAATTGTGACGCGCTATCTGGCCTGGAAAAAAGCGGGAGCATTCTAGGCTCTTTACTAAAAATGCCTGCGCGTGTGCATCTAAAACTCAACCCGCACTTTTGCCCTGTTTCATTACCGTCCCAGATACCTATATTGATAACTGGATTACCGGCGTACAACGCAAGGTTCAGGCAATTGTCATCAGCCTGAAGAATCGAGGGCATGGGTCGGGTTATATCGGATGCCTAATGAAAACGGCTGCGGTGGTGACAGTCCAAGCAGATTGGCAGCCTCGGCAAACCAACGAAAACTTCCGTCCTTTTTATCGCCACATTCAGCGCCCCATATCAGCCCTGCCATGCCCATCGACCGTTTTTCGCCCAGCGCCGGTCTCACGATTACGCTCAGGTCGTTCGGCAATGTCCCCGCCCAGCCCAACCTCACAGGGATACCCATGAGTGGATTGTCGGTCATTGTGGGGGCAATGCTGTACGAATAGCCGTTGGCGCGACGTGGAAACGCTGTTTTTTCCCCCAGTTTTTGGCCCGATTCGAGGTCTCGGTAAAAGACCACGCCCAGCCACGGGCTTGTCGGCAACGCGTCAACCTCCAGGGAAGCCGATGATAATTGCCCCGTGTAAGGGCTGTTTACCTCAGCCTTGACCTCAGCCTTGACCTCAGCCGGGCCTGTGGTCTTCGGTTGATAGGCATAGGATGACCAGCCGTCCCCCTGAGTGGGCACGATCAACGCTTGCGCATCTTCCTTTCCTTTCCAGCTCACGGGAACATTCGCCACGGGGGCTTTCGTGTAAAACGAGCCCACTTGAACCCACACCCTGGCACTTTCATTCCCTGTCAGCACGGGTCTGATCGTCGCCTCGCGCCGGCCGATGATTTCCAGCCGGTTGTGCCCCAGCGACATGGCCATCGATGTCGAGGACATAGCCAGTTGAGGCAGCAACGTCAACTGCAGTGAGAAGTCGCCTGCATGCTGGCTGTTACGGCAATCGAGCGACCATCGTGCCCCGCCCGATACGATCTCGACACCAGAGCCCACAGCAGGCTCGACGATCACGTTCAGTTGCTCAGCCGGTATGCCGTTCCAGTCGAGCACCATCGATAAACCGGACAGCGGCCCCAATGGATTGGGCAGGAATGAGAATGCATGCTTCGCCCCCAGGCACGGGTACGACGATACAGCGGAAAGCACCGGGGTTGTATCCAGCGAGACGCGGCCCTCATCGGCGAGATTTCTGGAGATCAATCGGCCAGACAGCTCCCAGTCCTGACTGATTACCCCGAGAGCGCTCAGCTTCAACTCGAACCTGCCGCTCTTCGTTGCACCCCCCGTGATTTTCCATTGCAGTCCGGCAGCGGTGAGCTTCTCTGGCACACCAATGGCTCGGTCAAACGTCAGCCCCAGGCCCGGATCACCATCCCGCCAGTCCAGCGTTACATCCTTGTCGAGCAACTGGCTGCCAGGCTTGGGCGTAAGTGTCAGGGTAACGGTCTCGCCTCGCCAGCAGACAAAACCGAGCGCTGCGGGTACGAGCGGGTTGCCGATCGTCCACTCAACCTCGGTCTTCCAGGGGTTCGTCGCCCAGGCCGTGAACGGGAATGTCTCTTCAAGCGTTTCGCCCTCCCCGCCGCGAACCTGGATTGTGGCGACAAGATCCTGAGGGCCAGCTGCAGTCGGCTGATAGGACAACTCCGTCCAGCCCCCTTTGCCGGTGAGCGTCGTGACAGAACCGCCAGGCGTCTGCCATTCGACTTCCACGTTCTCCACACCCACCCGGGTCTCAGGTTCCACAAGCTGCAACAGCACCTGCACGCGCTCAACTTGATCGATCACCGGGGAGCGATTGGCCTGGCGCGTATCACCGACAATGTACCGGTTGAGCCCCAGCGACATCCGATTGGATTTGGACGTGTCTTGCAACCGTTCTGCCGCCAACAGCAACTCAAACTCGCCGTCCTTCGTTGCATGGGTGCAATCGAGTGTCCAGACGACCTCCCCACTTTTCCAATCAACAGGCGTATTCAGTGACGGAGTCACGGTGATCCCGAGCGACTCGGCCGATTCACCTTTCCAGATCAACTTCAACGGATAGTCAGGCAGCTCGCTGCCCGGCGAAGCACTCACGCGGACGGTGAACATACCCCCACGGTGGGGATAGCCGGCCCTGGTACCCCAAAGCGATTGTGTTCCGCCCTCAAAAGTCACCTGTGCAGAGTCAAACGGATCAGCCGCCAGCACTTTGACTTCCAGCGTTTCATTCAACACGCCGGACGTGTAGTAAGGGCTATCGATCGCAATTTCGACCTTTTTCAGGCCGGCGACCGCAGGCGAGTAATCAACGCCGACAACACCGACGCTATCGGTATAGGTGACTTTCGACTCACCTTCCAGCATCCAGACAACCTGGCGTTCCATAAGGGGGAGGTCGGTGTAAAACGATTTCACCGTGCCTGTCAGACGGACCGACTGCTTATTGACGATCGGATCGAAATCACCGTTTTTGGGGTCTGCCAATGCGACGCGGTGATCGCCGATCGACAGTGTCAAAGGACAGGGTTCAGCATCCCACCTGCTGACAATCATCAGTTCAAGTACACGCACAGATGCAGTGCCCGAGATACTGAACAACCAAGGGTTTTCCAGCATCTGCAATGTATCCAGTTTGGGGGTCATGACCACATTTGGGTCAAGGTCCTCGTTTTCGTCAGCCATCAACAAGGCAACTTCGGAGCCTTGCCACGCCCCGCCATCCGCCTCCTGGAACGTCACCTTGATGCCCTCGGCTCCCCGGCACACATAAACGGTTCCATCGGCGTGCCTCTGCTCATCGACCTGCACATGAAGCAGCTTCAAAGGCTTTAGTACAATCCCGAAGTGCACACGGGTAAAGCTCATTCCGGCGGGCTCGTGTACGTCCGGAAAACCAAAAAGCACAGCAAGTGACTCGTTGCGGTCATTGGGCTGAAGGTCAACTACGTATTCGCGAAGCGCGGGATTGAAATCCAGAGGATCCTCTATCGGCAGGATCTCGTACGGCGGGTCGTCTGACGCCACCACGCTCCCGACCGGCAGTTCAATGTTATCTCCCCATTTACCGTCGCGGGCGATTCGGAAAAAGCCGTTTTTTAGCGAACTTTGATACAGAAAGCTCAATACATGTTTCACACCCTCGCCGCGCAGCGGCGGCAATGTGAACGCTTGTTCGAGAGTTGCCTGAACGACCAGGCGCGCGACGTAGATCCGTCCCCCGTCATAATCGGGTTCCTCCAGGCTGGCAGCGTGGTGGGGGGGGTCCCCCTTTTTCCACCCTTCAAACCAAACATCTTTGTCAAAACTGCCATTGACTATCAGGCTCTCGCCTTTCCTTACGGATTTCTTATTCATGATGATCAAGTCCTTGTGTTCAACCAAAGTCGCCGACTGCGCACCCCACCGAAAACCCCTCTGGAACTCACGGCGTCGTCTCCGGGGGGGCGAGCAGCGTTTCCACCTCGCGTGCCAGCTCCGGTCCGCCATCCCTGGCCAGATAGCGGACGGTCACAATGATGTCGTTCAGAGACGCAAGCATTGACGCTTGTTCTTCCTTGCCATGCCGGGGAAAGCTCAACGTCCACGTCGACACCGCACCGGTACCTTCGAAGGGCAGGTAACGGTCGTCGGTCGCCATGACGACCATGCCGTTATCGTCCAGGCCGGTGGAAACGCAAATCTGTTGGCTGTTGCGCACATTGATCTTGATATCCGGCCCCGCCGCGCTGTCCTTCACCCCGTGCATGAACTGCACGGCTGAAAACAGTGGTTTGGTCAACGTATGGCTTCCACGCTGCACCAGAATCGCTCGCACGTCCTGGTAAGGCCCCACCAGTACCGGCAGCGAAACGCTGACCGAAATGATCTGCCGGCAGTAATGCCCGGGGTAATCGAGGTCGAACAGCTTTTGGGGGAGGTTGAAGTTCAGGCTGCCCGACCCGTTGCTGGGGTGAAACACCGCCAGGGCCTCCTGCCAACAGTCATAGTCCTGATCCGGCGCATGAGCCGGATTGTCGAACAGCTGTCGCAACGACACCGTCTTGACCAGCTCCAACCGCCGTTCGTGCCGTTTGAGGTACTCGCTTTCCAGCAACAGCAAGTCCAGTTTCAGCGACTCGGCCGCCGTCAGGCCGTGGTACTTCTCCATCCACACTTCCGGGCGAATGAAGGACTTGGTGTCATAGTCGCCGGTTTCGTAGCGCATGCAGGTTTCAACGGTCTGACACAGTGAGATCACCGCATCATGGGCCGGAAAATAGAGGTTCTTCATCTGGCCCAGCATCCAGGAGCTGAGTTCGACCGTGGTCAAGCGCTCCTGTTTGTAAAACGTGTAAAGCGCCTGAGCCTGGGCACTCGCGGTTTCGGTCTGGCGCAGGCTGGCCGTGGCCGCGCTGATAGAGTGGTCATGAGCCAGCAGTTGCTGATCCATCGCCTGCAGTTCAAGCCTGGCCTGCTGGCTGTTGAAGTTCCAGTCTTGCTGGCGACGCCGGTAGTGTTCGGAGCTGGCCATGCGGTCGGCGTCCATGAGCAAGCCTTCCGAGATCACCTGCATCCCGTAACCTACAGCACGAAAGGGGCTGCCAATCTGATGACCGCCATTGGCCACACCGAAGACATTGGGAAATGTATCGAAAATGGCGCCCACGCCCATATACCCGGAACCCGTGGCAGCAAATATTTTGCCAGCCAGTATTTGATCCATGACCTGGTATTCGGCCACCGACACATTCTCGCTGGATAACTGCTCGTAGTGATCCATGCGTGCCTGCACCTGCCCCCGGGTTTGCAACAACGCATTCCTGGCCTCTTGCAACTGGCTGATGGTTTCCTTCTGAACATTTTCGGCAAAGGCACCCAACTCGATCAAATGGCTCTGTTGCAATTCCTCCTGCTGACCGCGATCACGCTGCTCCATATGAAGGCGCAATTGCTCGCCAAAACGCGCATGGGTTTCCACGGCACGCAAGGCCATTTCCAGCATCGTGCGGAACCGATACGGCGGCACCACCAGTTGCCCCCCCATCCGCCGCGCCAGACCATCGGTGCCGGCCGCTTGTGCCCGTAACAATTCCCGAGGGTCTGCTGGCGGCGCGTAAAGGGGCAGGGACAACGGTTTGCCATCCAGCGTCAGGTAATGACGCAGGTTGAACATTCGTTGACTGATTTCACGGTAAGTATTCAGCCACTCCTGATTAAGCGGTGCCCGAAAGACTTTGACCCCCAGCATCTCCAGTCGGGGTCGGGTGGTCGTGCCCTGGGGCCAGGCGTCCGCCGACAGTACGAATGTTTTCTCGAACGCCCTCAATGTCTGACGTTCGTCCACTTCGCGAATCAGATCTTCGATGGATTTGGGCTCCCAATCGTTGGCCGTACCAAACTCAGGGGCTTCGCCCATCAGCGACTGCGCACGCAAGTAATGCAATTGCGCCGCCGCCAGACTGTCGCGGGTCAACTGCCGGTACAACCAGTCGCCCCATTCGATCAGCGTGCGCACATACCCCATGAACAAGGCAATCTGGTAGTGCCTGGGCCTGGCATAGGCAATGGCGTCCGGGTCATTGGGCAAGGCCAGTTCATGGGCAATGTCGCCAGGCAGGTTGAGCGGCCGGCAGCGCCAATAGTCGGGGGCGTCCGGCACACCGGGTTCGATGTCCGCAAAAGACTGCGCCTTCAATTGCGGATCGAACAGGTAATGACTCCAGCGCTGAGCCTCAAGAAAACGCCCTTCATCGCGCAGGCGATGGGTGACCAGGTGCACCAGGTGAAAAAACAACTCCCAGAAGTACAGCCCATTGCTGCCGTCGAAGGGGCCATTGATTTCCACGGCACCATCGGGCAGCGCGGGTTCTGGCAAATGCTGGGTCGTCCAGTCCAGTACCGCCGCCACGGAAATATCCGCCCGGGCCACCAGTTGCGGGCCGATCAGCGTATTCAGACGGGTGTAACGGAGTTCTAGCCCGGTGATCGCACCATTGAAGTCCAGAAACTGCGCCGCCGAGTCGGGGCTTCGATGGAGTTTTGGCACCACATACGTTTGCGGTGATGAGGACAGTTTCACATCGAAAGCGTTGCGGCCGTGCACCTCGGCCCCAAAAACAAAAGGAATCGCCTCTCCGATGGGTAATGAACCAACATCGCGTTTGATTTCCATCCACGGTGTGCGCAGATTTCCGTTGATCTTGAGCTTGCCTGTCCATGGCGGCGGATCTCCCACTGTCGCGGCGGTGAATTCAAGTTTGAACGTCGCCTCCACGTCGCCAAGGTTCTTGTCGCAGGTCCCCCGCACCCGCAGGACGTCCTTCAGCGTGCCGGCTACCAACTCGCGCGCAACGGTCACCTCCAGCTTAAGGTGCTCATTCAGGTCTCCCTGCTCTTGGTTTCTACTGTCCACCGTCAACACAATGCGCTCCTGCGGCATGACGGTGTACTGCAACGTATCGCGGTCCTTGAACCGTACGTGCGCCAACTCCAACAGGGCGGCCATCTCGTTCGGCTGCTTGCGAAACAGCGTGTCACGGATCTCGTAGATGGAAGGCTTACCTTCGTCATCCTCGCCCATCGACGAGACGCCGGTGAAACACACCGCCAGTTTGTCATCCGCGCCGCGTTTCTCGGCAAACACCACCGCTACCAGACGTCCCGTTGACGGTTCAAAGTCCTTGTCGTACTTCAACTGGTGCAAAGTCACCGGAGCGGACCATTGCCCGCTGATCGTCACGAAAGACGCCAGCACGTCCAGCCGCGCCGGCTCCACCTGATGACCTTCATTGTTAGTCAGCGCCTCGGCCCAGGTGGCCCAGACCACGGACAGACGTCCCCTCCAGAACACCGGACGAATATCCAGCATCGTTCCAGTCAACGGAATATCGATCGCTTGCCACTCGCCCCAGGCCGTCGGGTTGACATAGCTCGGGTTGTCAGTGACATCGATCCGCGCCTTACGCCAGAAATACCGGTAAGGCGGAGTGCGCTCCCTGCCGATGAAATAATACGTGGCGTCCTTGAAGTCGCTGCGGTCGATATAACCGCTGAGCACCTCCAGGTCACAGGTTTCCTGGAAGGCACGCAAATACTCCTTGATCGCGCTGTGCACCGAATCTTCGGTGA
Source organism: Pseudomonas sp. PMCC200344 (assembly GCF_030053095.1). Lineage (NCBI taxonomy): Bacteria > Pseudomonadati > Pseudomonadota > Gammaproteobacteria > Pseudomonadales > Pseudomonadaceae > Pseudomonas > Pseudomonas sp. PMCC200344. Next base: position 5,106,977 of record NZ_CP125618.1, read on the forward strand.
GCCGCGTCTGGCTCAGGTTGCTTTCAAGGGTTTTGAATAAACTCGTTCGTTTGATCCGCAACGAGGGATCGATAAAATTTTCCGGGTAATCCTCCACCATTTGATTGGCGGCCCAGATATCAAAGCGACTTTCGATGTTCTGCCAGTACTCCACATCTTCAGGGTCGAAACGCGCCTCGGAATAACCCGGTTCCATGCCGTTGTATACGCTGTTGATGTACTGCTGGACGCTGGCGATCGCCTGCGCCACATGGGTGGTCCGAGGCTCGGCACTGACCTGCGGGTCGACGAACAACAGCTCGTACAAATCGTCCCGGGTCACCGGTATTACCTCACCCGGTTGTTTAATCAGTCGTTTATTACGCGCGAGGCTGGCGACGGCGTCGAGCAATGACTGAGCCATTGGGCCCTGGTTGGACATCGACATGTTGGACTCCCATCCTGATAACTCAATGCCTCAGCCCGACAACGGGCGCAAGGGCAACCGTGGTGTACCGAACGCCAGGGCCTCATGGCCCCGGCGCGACATTCAGCTCGCGGCGGGCTTTCTCAACGTGCCCGGCAACAGAAAAATCTCGCTCACTTGCGAGCAATTGAGCGCTAACTGGAAATCGCCATCGCGCACATCGGCGCAATCGATGAGCCAGGACAACGGTTCGTCCGGTTTAAACGCTTCGGTAGCGGCAAGCCTTGGCGTGAACGTTATACCCATTGCGACGGCGCTATGGACGGCACTCCAGCCGACAACGGCGGTCGCCTTTTCCCTTTCGGGCAGCGCACTCACCGGCTCGATCTTCAGCCGGTAGCTACTGTTTCTCAGCAAGGGCAGCGTGTCGTTCACCCCTTCGACGAAGTGTTCAACGTCGTTCTCCAGCTTGAAGAGCTTGACGTCCCATAGGAAAGCCGCCTCGACGTTCAGGTCGAAAACCTGCTCGGAGTCCATGTTTTCCGGTCGAGCCGCTACCCTGTACACCCCTTTGGTACTGACCTTGAATGGAAACGTCGAGCGCCCGGCCGAATCGGTTTCGATCGTAATGCTTTCGGTGACGGACCCTTCTTTCGAGATCAACGCACTACGCCATGTGACCGGGTAATTCGTGATCGGACGAGCGCCGTCCGAGAGGCTGTCCTTGAGCTCGATCCAGAGCATGCTCGGCTCACGCGCCCCCGCGACAGGGACCCTATAGTCGGTGGACCAGTCCGTAATCAACACATCCTCAGCCACGAAGATCTCGATACACTTCTGCAGACCGAGCGTGCCGACTTCCGCTGTCACCTCCGATTCACCCGCGCTGTCCAACCGGGACGTCCAGACAGCACGACCGTGCACATCGGTCGTCGCGGTTCCCTCTTCGGCTCCCACACTCCATCGAACCTTGTAGCCCAGATACGCGTCACCGTCTGACCCAATCACATCACATACCAACCGTAACAACCGGCCAACCACGACTGCCGAGTCGATATAAAAGGCTTTGATGCGGGGCTCATCGACATATTCGATGTCGGTGAACACTGTGGCCTCCCCGCTGAGCACATGCCGGGCAGTGACTCTCTCTTTCCCCGGCTGCCGACTAGTCAAGTACACCCTGGCGATACCCTCGTTGTTGGTAAAGGTTTCTTCCGGACTGATCGTGCCCAACTTCGAGGACCAGGAAATCGGCTTGCCGATGGCCAGGTTTCCATAATCATCGATGACCTGCACCGAAACCCTGGCGGTGTCTTTCCCATCGGCCAGCAAGGCGCGATCCGGCACCACCTCTTTGCTTGACGTCTTAAAGCTCAGAGCATCACCGCAATCGATCACTACGGTGCCCGCATGGACCTCTTCACGCATGTCCAGCCTGTACGACACATGAGCAGCGCCCATTTCACTGCCGGCCAGCAATCGGGTCGACGTCTTGCCCTCATGGTCGGTACGGGTGGCGTAGTCCAACAGCACCCCGACTCCGCTGTGGCTCCAGTACACATCGACATACTTCATCAACTCGCCGGCGAAGTTGCGCAGGACCAGAGTGAAGGTCGCCATTTCACCCGGCACATTGGCCACCAGTTTTTTGTTGTCCACCTGGCAACGTACATCGACGCTTTGGCCGAACTCGCCAAGGGGCTCGTCCTGTCCGCCCACAGACGCGCGCGACAGGCTTTCCAGCGCACTTTCTGCAGCCTCGCGATAGGCTTCGTCGCTGCTTTTAGGCGTCAAACGGCCCAACGTCAGCAACGTTGTGAACCCCATGCCTGTCAGCTCCTCGCCTTCCAGTAACCGCAGCAGCAACGCCAGTTGCGGCAGATTGCGGATCAGCGGTTTGGGTGCCCCGGATCCGTCCTGCGCAGGCGGGTTGACATGGACGGCGCACTCCAGAACGTCTCTGATGCCACAGCCGAAAAAGTCGGCCAACTTCCCGGCCGCCGCATCACGTACCAGGCTCAGGGCATCGTCGGAGAGGTCCTCGGGCAGTTGATTGACCATTTTCAAGTAGTCGAGCAGTTTCTCAGCCGGTTGCCTGGCCAGTTTCACGGCCCGACCGTACAGGGTCAGATAGAAGATGGTTCTGAGTGACAGCTCGCTTCTGTCCTCCACGCCGAACCAGGTCGATTGCCCACCTTCCAGGTACTGCACCAACATCGCTGAACTGAGCTTGATCTCGCGGGCCACACTACTGCGCCGGCGCAATTCGACCAGCAGCCGCAAAAATTCCCGTTGCTCGGACTCCTCAGGATCAGGGGGCTCAACCGGCTCCTCGGCGGCTTCCGCCGGCAGGCCTGCGGGAATGGCCTTGATCGCCTGGCCAAGGAGTTGATAGACATTACCGCCCGACCAGTCGATAACCGGCAGTACCAGGTCCGAAGACAACTCCAGATACACCGCAAAACTTTCCTGAACCACCGAGCGCTGTCCCGTCCGGGTCTTCAACACCGCCGTCAGGATGGTGCCTTCTACCCAGGGCATGCTCTCTAACGGAACGCCGGCGGCCTTCACTGCCGCGTTGATTTCCACACTAGCGCGGTCCCGGTAGCTGTTTTCGGATTCCCCGCTCCGGGCGATAATCAGCCCGGCATCGTCCACCAACTCTGCGAGCAGGTGCATCCAGCCTCGAAGGGCCTTGTCGGGTGGTACCCCTGCGTCCAGCAGTAGCGCTTCGCTCATGCGTACCGGTTGCAGCTGGGTATTCAATTGCTCCAGCAACTTGAGTTCCGCATCGGCCGCCGCCACCGGCACCGGCACCGGCTGCACATGCTGCATCAGCCACATTGCGCTCAACTGTTCGTGCCGGCTCCAAAACACTGCCGTAAGCGCTGCATGGATAACACTCAACGTATCGGTCTGCGTCGTGAATTTGTGCAGGGCAACCTGCGTAGGCCCCGCCAACCGGGCGAGCCAACCATCGTTTTCAGTATCCAGAAAATTCAGCAGCGCCACCCCTTCCAGCGGGCTGATCCCAAACAAGCGAGGCAACCGCACCAGTCGATAAAAACTCGACAGCACCGAGAGGCTGCGCTTGAGCTTCATGGCCGACATGCCGGCCCCCGGGTCATGGGCAATGGCAATCAACACGGCCAGATACCGGTAAGTGCTGAAGGTAATGCCCAGGGCCGCACAAATGTGATCGGCGGTACGTTGATCTTCGTTGTTTTGCGGGACCACGGAGAACTCGACGTCATCGATCTGCAGTGGCTTGAGAAACAACGATTGCGCGTTGTAAATACGGTCGAACTGCGAGAGCTCCTTGCCCCGCCCATACACCGAAACAACGTCCAGAAAGGCCGCACACTCTTCCGCCGTACAGCCGTAATCGCCTCGCAACTCTTGAAACAGACCAATAGAGCGCATCGTGTCATCAGTGATCCAGATGACCTTGACGCGAGTCGATCCTCCACGGTTTTCGGCGTTGATTGACGCAATGATCAATTGGTCAGTCTCGTAGGCCGCCAGACCCAGCCAGCGATCCAGACGCACCTTGCGATTGATGCGGTCAAAACGATGCTGGTTGCTGCTGTCAAGATTCCGGAGCGTGAAACTCACTGCGTTGCCGCTGCTCACCCTTTGCAGACAGATCGCCTCCCCCAGGCCACCATGGACATACACCGATCCGAAATCGACCGAGGTGGCCGGCGCGGCAGAATTGGTTTCGTCGATCGGCTTGAGCGGGTCTCGCCCCCTGAGCAGGGCCGGAACATTGGGAGACAACACAGGGGCAAACTCCCCAATGGAAAACAGCGCCTCCACCCCGGTCTGATCAAGCTGCGTGGCCCGGCTGAATGCATCGAGGTCCAGCAATTCCCCATAGCCCTCACGGTCGAAGTTATCCCGGTAAAAGTCCTTGAGCGGGGTATCCGAGGGCTCAACGACATGCCGGGTTCGCGGGTTGACCCAAGGCAGCGTCGGTCTTTTATCACCGAGGGAGGACGAGGCGGGCGTGTGCCCAGGCTCGGTCAACAGCGCCTGCTGTCCGGGTGCCAGGCCTGACGTCATGCGCAAGGCAATATCGGAATTGGCACCACGGGCCCCCGTTTCCTTGAAGTACGGATACTGCAAGTCAGTCAGGCGCACGATATCGCCCAGCAGGTTGGAGTTCCGGCGAGCCTTGACGGAATGTTCAATGGTTTGCCAGGAGCGGTCGAAAGGTAATGTGTTGGGGTAGCGCGTGGTGATCAACAAACCGTCGATGTCCAACTGAACCTGCTTGTTGGCCTCGATGTTGGCCATCAACACCTCGGTCACGATACCGATCACCGGTTCCACACGATTGACCGCGCCCTCGTCGATCAAAAGAGCCCACAGATCGGGACGTCGCACTTTCAGACCAATGCTGCTCGCTGACGCGCCGCTGGGCTCAATATTGAGCAACGCCCATTGAATGATCGACATCAGGTACGCCACCGGGGAAACGCTCGATTCAATAGCCCCGGCGGGGCTGCTGTTGGCCAAATCCGGCTTGAACAGATCGGCGAACGTCGGCCCGTCCACCAGCGCTCGCACGCCGATACGCGGCCCGCGGCCGGCATCCTCGTGGCGCGTTAAACGCTGCTCGCGGAACTCACGCGCCAGGTACCGGGCCAGGCTGTAACTGCGTTGCAGCAACAGACGCCCCTCGTGCGCGGTGAGTTTGAACTCCTTGCACAGATCGGCGTGGCGTCGCTGCACCAGATCGAACACGTTACCGCCCTTGTTCATGAACGTCTGCAACGTGCCCAACCGGGCAATGCGCGCCTCACTGAAGAGATTAACCAGCAGTTGCTGGCTGGGACGAAGACTGGAACCTGTCATTGTCATGCTCCTTGATTGACCGATAGCGCCGTGCATCGGCCTGGGCGCTTGAAAGGCGAACACTGTGGGGGAGATTCAATACCTGCACCGGACCCGCGTCTACTGTCATAAATGACAGTAGACGCGACCGTTTGCCTGAGGATTCACGCATCGGCATGACACGCTCATTCAACCCGCGTTAACCACCCACAGCCGGACGGGCACCGGCATCCAGCCAGACGTTGTCCCTGCTTTGGTTACATTCCCGGTAATGACAAACGGGCCAATTGGCAACGTACGTGTGACGACGATCGCCCAATGCCCCTGAGCGTCCGCCACACCCGTGCCGTAACCGGTATTACCGTCACCGTCCTTGCGCAGGTTCACGGTCGCCCCCGGCAATGCGATGCCGCGGATCAATGGGCGAGGGGGGACTTGAGCGTTGCTCTGTGGGCTGAGTATGACCAGGGGTCTGATTGTGTTTGTCACAACGACGCTGATCGGGCCGCAAAAGACTGAGAGCTGGCCGTCGATAAACTGTCGCGCCACAATCTGATACGGTCCAACAGCCAGCACAGGCAGACGAAGCGACCATACGCCCTGTGCATTCACGATGGCGTAGGCTTCGACCTGCGTCGGGTTGTTGTGCTTGTGCACATCAACACGGGCACCCGGTATGCCAGTACCGCTGATCAGTGGCTGCACTTCGACTTGTTCGTTCATCTGCGGCCCGGTAATGACGGGGCCTGGAAAATTGGCGGCTACCTGAACCACATTCAACGCCTGATTCGACAGCCGCAAGGCAGACAACACAGCATCCCGGTTCTGACGAACAGAACAGGTAAACGCGCCTACCGGCAACGCTTCCTTGAAGCTGGCCGTCCAACGACCCTCGCGGTCCACGAAACCACCGGCCAATTCGTTGAGGAGGCCTGCTTTGAAAATCTGAACATAAGCCCCTGGCACACCACTGCCCGACATCACCGGCTTGCGCCCTACGCTGTCACCTGGCTTTGGGTAATCGACCGTCGGTGCCGTGAAGTCCTTGGCCATTTTCTCCACCATAAAGCGCCCGCTTTCGACCCACTCCGACACGACGCCCCCAGAGATTTGTCGCACCACGACCCGGCAAGCCCCCTCCGGCAACATCGCCGGGCTCTGTATTTCCCATCGCCCGTTGGCATCGGCAGTCGTGAACGCCAGCACCAGCGCAGGGTCGAAGCAGGAGGCAACGGTGATCGCCGCCCCCGGCGTGGCCAGCCCCCGGTAAAACGGTTGGGCGCCCACCCAGTCACCGGCGGCCGGTTCGTAAAGGGTCGGCCCGGCAGCGAGCAACGTCACGCTGGCGACACTCCAGTCCGACGCCACGGCATTAAGGGTACTGCGTGCACGATACAAGTAAGGATCTGCCCCTCCCAGCCCATGGGTCAATTTGCCAGACCAGTAACCCTGCGGATCCACCACAAAACTACCGATGACCTCCGTGTAACCATCCCGCGTCACGCTCACCGTATCGCCGGGATAACCCGCCCCGGATGCCACCACCCACGCTGGCGTGACGAATTCGCCCCCGCTCGGGCTTTCGATCACCGGCGCATTCGGCACGACGGTGAACACACGGTTGATACTGGACCGCTTCCCGCCCTTGTAATTCTGCTCGGCCACCATTGTTGTCGAGCCCACAGTCGGCAGGTTGACAGTCCGGCGCCAATTGCCCTGCGCGTCCACCACAATGCCGGATGCAATCACCGTGTTGCCGATCTTCAGCGTGACCAACGCTGCGGGTATACCGGTGCCCACCACCTCGCTGCTGCGAGCAAACCGGCCATTGGCAGCGGGCGTGGTGATGACCGGCACCCCCACCTTGACGTTGAAGGTTATCTGGGCACTGCGTTCGGATGCGTACGTCCCGTACTCTTGCACGGCATAGATGACCTGCGGCCCCTCTTTCTCGAACTCCTTGTCGAGTTCAACCGCCCAGTCACCCAAGGTCTGTACGGTCGTTTGCCCCAGCACCTTGTTGTTGACCGTAGCGTCGAACACTTTGATCGTGCTGGCCGGGAATGCGTTCGTGCCCCGGACGATGAGTTTGAAACCCACCTCGCCATTGTTCTGCGGGTAAGTTATGCCCGGCACCGGGGTTTTGACCGTGAAGGTGTGATCCTTCCAACCGGATGCCTGCCCGCCAAACGTCGCTTGTACCTGAACGGTGATCCGGCCGGGAGACTTCAGCGTGGCGTTAAAACTCCACGCCCCTGTCGTGGGGTTGGACTTGAACTCACGGATCGGTGCGCCATCCTTATAGCGCACGACGACATCGGCATTCCGCCAGGTGGCGCCCACGAATTCTGTCGTCAGCGCCACGGGCGCGCTGCCGGGTTTGGTGACGAGCGGCAGGTCGGGCTTGATGATCAGATTGGGCGCTGTTGTCGCAGGGGACCAGACGTTGTTCATCAACTGCAAGGCAGTGACCACGTAAGTACCGGGGGCCAACTTGTCAGTAGCCCTGACGGTCCACGTACCGCCAGCGACCACATTTGCTTGCCCAAGAAGGGCATGAGTGCTGCCGTTGAGCCGGACTTCGATCCTGGCAGCGGCCTGCCCCGTCCAGACGTTGCCTCGCCCGGTGAACGTAGGGATCTGTCCGCTCAGCGTGGGAGTATTGAGGGTCGGCTTGGGTGTAATGATCTCTACTGTAAACGTGCGATATTCGGTGCTGTAAATACGCCCGCCGACCGAATCGGAAACGCTTTGCAGCAAACTAAATCCGTATGGATTGTTGGACGGTAGAAGATCTGGGATGTCCGCTGACCAGCCTCCGTTTGTGGCAGGAACGGTCAGGAAAGGAGTGGGGGTATCACTGTAGTGAATGTGAACCTGAGTATCCGTGGCGTTATAGGCGCGACCGTACACCCTAATGATGGTGTCGCTGATGCTCGCGACAACGACTAGCGGTAACTTAGGGGGGCGGATTTTGAAGGAGCGGAGAGCACCTCGCCGTGACACTTGCCCGTTATAACGTTGTAGCGCAACAAGATGTCTATAACCTGGCTCCAGATTGAGCGGAACGGCCCAGGCTCCCTCCGCTGATACAAAACCTTCACCGAGTTTGACGATCTGCGTGTCCTGGTATATTTCGACCTTGGCGAGGGCTATCCCATCGCCTCCACTAATGGTAAATACCTGCTCTTGCTCACTAGCGGGAGCAGGAGAAGTAATGGCAGGGCCGCCGAGTATGTGTAAGGGGAAGGCGTCCGAATAGCCGAGGGGGACGCCAGCCAATATGTATTGAACTTGTACACTGACGTGACCACTTAGCCCTATGTCCGTCAGCGGTGCTTCCCATTCGCCATTTTGTTGAACGGCAACTGCCTCGCTGAGCGCTTTCCTATGATTTGTCGCGCTGACCACGTGGACAATTGCCCCTGCGTTGCCTTTGCCCTTGAAGATGAGCTGGGAGCTAGGGACTACCATAAAGAAAGTTGGATAGGTAACAGTAGCCCCGACAACAGTAATGGGGTAGCTCGTTGGACTGCCAATACCTACGTACCTGAGATTGACCGTATGGGGACCCAGGGCCAGATTTCTCACTTCATAGGACCAGGAGCTAGGTGATTCGGACTCAGTCCTTGCGAATCTTTCGACCGTATCAATTCCTATATAGACGTACTGCTCGCTTGGGTCTTTGGTGCCTGAGAGGGTCGTCCACCGAAGCACGAAATGGGCGGAAGTCAGCGTCGGCTTTGCTGCTAGTGGTAGCACGGTGGGATCGTCGACCTCGTGATTATCTTCAGCCTCTGGCGACTCCTGCCCCTGCGTTATGAGTTCTTCCCGATCATCAGACATGAAATCAGCTCCTCAGCTGTGGTAGGCAGCCAGTGGGTTGGCGCTGAGAGATTCTTATCTTCATCCCTCAGCACTGCCTACCTGTAAAAACTGACAGTCCCGACGAACGGCCACGCTACACTCCGCCACTTTCTCCAATGTTTTCAACGCCTCAGTCCGCGGCTACAACGTCTTGCGCCTTTGCCTACAGATCCGCCAGAATCCGCCGGCTTGTGCGCCTTGGTCTTGCCCCGTAACTTGATCCGCGTCGCTGCCAATCAGCGATCGGGTTTAGTCGCCCGGTGTTGTACGAATGTGCATAAGCGTCATCCAGTCGGGTTTTCCCTATCCCCCGCACTTGATGGTGGCTGTTCGCAGGGCGCTCTCGGGCGCGCCGGTTTTCGTACTCGCCGGTCGACTAACCTGCTTACAGCCGCCACCCCTCGTTTAGTCGCAAGGTCGTGGCAGCCCCAATCGAGTACGAAAATATGTTCAAACCAACACCTAATCCACCCCCCGAAACCGACCCGGTTTCCCCCTACGCCACCCTCGATTCAAAAAAGCTCCACGCCGCCGCCGACAAGGCGCTCGACCACTACCTCAAACCCGACATCACCTCCCTTCGCTCTTCCCAGGACCGCACCATGAAAATGTTCACCGTTGTGTCCGATGCCAACCCCGAAGCCTTGACCATCGAGACCTACGAGACCTTTTCGACGGTCAGCATTCTGCTGCTGGACCTGGCCGAAAGCCTGGACGACAAGCCGCGACATCTGGCGATGGCGATTTATCAGTTGAGTGAATTGGGGTTGTTGCTGGTGGAGAGGTCGCTGGAGAACGAGATGGCGATCAAGACGACGTAACATCAAGATCAAAAGATCGCAGCCTTCGGCAGCTCCTACATTGGGTTGGTGTGCACCCGGTAGGAGCTGCCGAAGGCTGCGATCTTTTGCTTTTCAGGCAGAAGCAGGCAACGGCTGAAAACTGAAGTATCGCTTCAAGGCGCTGACCAGTTGCCCATACTCCGGCGGTGCCCGTTGCAGGCTGAACCCGGCGTCATAGTGGTGAGGGGTCGTGTCTTCATGGCACCACAAACAACTCGCCTGAAGGTCAATGACCTGCAGGCAGCCATTGCTGGCGGGGATTTTCAGGCGCAAATCGAAATCGGCGCCGATCATCATCGGCAACTGGCTGATCAGCATCAGCCCGTCTTCGGACACGTTGCCCAGAAAGCCGATGGGTTTGTCGGTGACGCTGTTGAACACTCTTAGAAAATACGGCAGTTGATGCCGCTCGATCCGGCGGTCAGTGAACATACGCAATTGGCCCAGCAAGGCTCTTAAGCAGAGCCGCACTAATGCTTCGGAACGGGCCGGCTTCTTTTATATAGAAGCATGGGCGCGCTCTCCCCGATCCCGGTGCGACAGTCCATAAAGCCGCTGTCGCTTACTCCTGCCGATCACAGGTGTTACCTCGATTAGAGGCAAGGCTCTAAACCGATCTATTCGACTATAGCTCACCACTGCCGGTGAGCCAGCCTTTGAACAACGACGACAATCAGAACCGCGTCGGGCGCACGACCGCAGCAGCGCTGCGCAGCGGATAGTGGCCCAGCGACTGCAAGGTTTCCAGGCGGGCGCGGGCGCGGTAGGCGTATTCACTTTGCGGGTACGAGGCGATGATGAACTGGTAGGTTTGCGCGGCATCGACAAACAGTTTCTGCCGTTCCAGGCACAAGCCGCGCATCATCGATGCTTCCGGCCACACGTAAGGCCGAGCTCGGCTGGCGCGTTCGACTTTGGACAGTTCAAGCATGACCTGCTCGCAGTTGCCGCGGTCGTAGGCCCTGTAGGCGTTATTCAAATGATGGTTCATTGACCAACGGGTGCAGCCCGTGACGCTGAGGGCACTGATGGCAAGGGCGGCAATGAGCACGAATCGCATGGGGGTTCTCCTGTCTTGAGCTCTGTATCGACCCGTGGTGCAAAATCTTCAGGAATGTTCGTTTAAAGAAACAAGCGAATAACAAAGCTCTTCACAAAAAGTAGTGCATATGAACAATGACTACACCCCTAGAGCATAGTAGCCTCACTCAGCGCTTGAACTCAGGAGTCTATGCATGTCCGTCCGTCGCACCAAAATCGTCGCTACCCTTGGCCCGGCCAGTAACTCGCCGGAAGTTCTCGAACAGCTGATTCTGGCTGGCCTGGACGTCGCCCGCCTGAACTTCTCCCACGGCACCCCCGACGAGCACAAGGCTCGCGCGAAGCTGGTGCGTGACCTCGCTGCCAAGCACGGCCGCTTCGTCGCCCTGCTGGGTGACCTGCAAGGCCCGAAAATCCGTATCGCCAAATTCACCAACAAGAAGATCGAGCTGAAGATCGGTGATCAATTCACCTTCTCCACCAGCCATCCTCTGACCGAAGGCACCCAGACCGTCGTCGGCATCGACTACCCGGACCTGGTCAAGGACTGCGGCGTGGGCGACGAGCTGCTGCTCGACGACGGTCGCGTGGTGATGCGCGTTGATACCGCCAATGCCACCGAGCTGAATTGCACCGTGCTGATCGGCGGCCCGCTGTCCGACCACAAAGGCATCAACCGTCGCGGTGGCGGCCTGACCGCTCCGGCCCTGACTGAAAAAGACAAGGCCGACATCAAGCTCGCTGCCGAGATGCAGGTCGACTACCTCGCGGTGTCCTTCCCGCGTGACGCCGCCGACATGGAATACGCCCGTCAACTGCGCGACGAAGCCGGCGGTACGGCCTGGCTGGTGGCGAAGATCGAACGCGCCGAAGCCGTGGCCGACGACGAAACCCTCGATGCGCTGATCAATGCATCCGACGCCGTCATGGTGGCTCGTGGTGACCTGGGTGTGGAAATCGGCGACGCCGAGCTGGTAGGCATTCAGAAGAAAATCATTCTGCACGCACGTCGCCACAACAAGGCTGTGATCGTGGCGACCCAGATGATGGAGTCGATGATCCAGAACCCGATGCCGACCCGCGCCGAAGTTTCCGACGTGGCCAACGCCGTGCTCGACTACACCGACGCCGTGATGCTTTCGGCGGAAAGTGCCGCTGGTTTGTACCCGCTGGAAGCCGTGCAAGCCATGGCGCGCATCTGCATCGGCGCTGAAAAGCACCCGACCAGCAAGACCTCCAGCCACCGCATCGGAAAGGTCTTCGAAAGCTGCGACCAGAGCATCGCGTTGGCGGCCATGTACACCGCCAACCACTTCCCGGGCGTGAAGGCGATCATCGCGTTGACCGAAAGTGGCTACACGCCGTTGATCATGTCGCGCATCCGTTCCTCGATACCGATCTACGCGTTCTCCCCGCACCGCGAAACCCAGGCCCGCGCGGCGATGTTCCGTGGCGTCTACACCGTACCGTTCGACCCGGCATCGCTGCCGCCTGAGCAAGTCAGCCAGGCCGCGATCGACGAGTTGCTCAAGCGCGGCGTAGTGGAGAAAGGCGACTGGGTCATCCTGACCAAGGGCGACAGCTACCACACCATCGGCGGCACCAACGGGATGAAAATCCTGCACGTTGGCGACCCGATGGTCTGAGTAATCGACCGCTGAAAAACAAAAGCCCCGCCATGTGAATGGCGGGGCTTTTTTGGTTTTTGTGTGGAGGTGTTTGGCTGGAGTTTTGTGTCGGTTTGCAGATCCACCCCCCTCACCCCAGCCCTCCCGAAACGTCGGACCGCCCCCAAGGGGGCGAGGGGAAAGGGAGCAGATCGGGGGGCGCTTCAGGTCCTGAGTTCGGCTCGATATTGCAGGTCGATGTACTTCGCCAGAACAACTCGGTCAGCTCCCTCTCCCTCTGGGAGAGGGCTGGGGTGAGGGCTTTTCAATGCCTGCGAATAAACCCGGTCAACGCCGCAATCGCCTCCGGCGAGCGCAGCCGTTGAGTGAACAATGCGCCCTCTTCTTCTATTGCCTTGCGCAGCTGCTCGCGGTCCGGGGCTTTCATCAATTGCTTGCTGATGCGCACCGCCTCCGGCGGCAGCGATTCAAAACGCAATGCCATCTCCCGCGCCTTGGCCAGCGCCGCTTCGCCACTGCCCAAGGCTTCAGTCGCAATCCCCCACTGCGCAGCCTGCTCACCACTAAAACCTTCACCGAGCAGCAACAACTCGGCGGCTTTGGCATGTCCGAGCAAACGCGGCAGGATCAGGCTGGAACCAAACTCCGGGCATAACCCGAGATTAACGAACGGCATGCGAAGGCGCGCATCGCGACTGACATACACCAGATCGCAATGCAGCAGCATCGTCGTGCCAATGCCCACCGCTGCGCCGGCCACGGCGGCGATCACCGGTTTGCGGCATTCGAGCAGGGTGAGCATGAACTGAAACACCGGGCTGTCGAGGTTGCTCGGTGGTTGCTGGATGAAGTCGGCGATGTCGTTGCCAGCGGTGAAGCACTCGGTAGAACCGGTGATCAGCACGGCGTTGATTTCAGGGTCGGAATCCGCCTGTTTCAGCGCTTCGGCCAAGTGGCTGTACATGGCGCGGGTCAGGGCGTTTTTCTTGTCGGGGCGGTTGAGGCGCAGGGTCAGCAGGCCGCGCTCACGTTCAAATTGGATGGCATCGCTCATGGTCGGTCTCGCATCGAAAATCAGCGCTCAACCGCGGAGAACAAAGACGTCCGCCAGCAGTTGATTGCGCGGCAATCCCGCCAGATACAAGCGCCGGGCAAAGGCGTCGACGCTGTCAGGGGCCCCGCAGAGTAAGGCCAGGGTTTGCCGGGAGACAAGCCGCAGTTGCGCCAAAGCCTCTGGCAACTCGGCCGCGGTCCACAGCTCAATGCTCAGGTTCGGGTGGCTGGCGGCCATGGCCTGCAGGGGTTTGGCCAGGTAATGCTCCTCGGCATCATGGGCCAGATGAATGACACGAATGGCACCTTGGTGATCTTGCCGTAGCGCTTCACGCAAGATACCGAACAACGGCCCCAAACCCGTTCCGGCGGCCAACAGCCAAAGCGCTCGGGTGTTCCAGTCAGGGTCGTAATGCAAGGCCCCGCCGCGCAACTCGCCGAGGTGGATCGAATCGCCGATTTTCAACTGACTGGCCGCGTCGCTGAATTCCCCCGGCTGGCGACAATCGAGATGGAACTCCAGAAAGCGGTCTTCTTCCGGCAGGCTGGCCAATGAATACGGCCGCGCCACGTTGCCCGCCCACAACACCAGATGCTGCCCGGCGCTGTAGCGCAACGGACGCTCGGGGGTCAGGCGCAAACGCAACACGCTGGCGCTTAACCAATCGACAGCCGCCACCTCGGCCGGGCGGCCATCCTGCTGAGGATCGAAGGTGTGCACCTGCAAGTCCTCGACCACCTGACACTGGCACGCAAGGCGCCAGCCTTGCTGACGCTGGTCTGCGCTCAGGGCGTCGGGGCGGCTGTCACTCGGCAACCCTTGGACACATTGCACCAGACAGGCGTGGCAACTGCCGGCGCGACAGCTGTAGGGCACAGACACGCCGTTCTGATTCAACGCATCGAGCAGGTTGCTGCCCGCCGCCACCGACCATTGGCGTTCGCCGACCCGTAACTCAGGCATCGACGTTCTCCCACGCCGCCGCGCAACGATTGCGGCCGTCACGCTTGGCGCGATAGAGCGCCTGATCGGCGCGCTGCAAGGCTTCATCGAGATCGTCGCCCAGTTCGAGCAACGTCATGCCCGCCGACAAGCTGAGATGGGCGACGTTGAGTCCGATCAGTTCTACATCGGTGAACGCAATGCGCAGCCGCTCGCAACAGGAGGTCAAGCGCTCGGCGTTGCAATCGGGCAACAGCACGACGAATTCTTCGCCACCGTAACGGGCCAGAACATCGCCATCGCGCAAGCAGGCGGTGGCCACGGCGGCAAAGGCTTGCAGCACCTGATCACCGGCGGCATGGCCGTGCACGTCGTTGATCCGTTTGAAATGGTCGAGGTCGATCAGCGCCAGGCCATGCATGACACCGGCGTCCATGGCCTTCAGCTCACGGGAGGCCAGGCGCAGGAAATGCCGGCGATTGAACAGCCCGGTCAGTTCGTCGGTGGCCACCAGGTCTTCGAGCTGGCGCATCATCCCGCGCAGGGTGTCCTGATGCGCCTGCAAGGCAAATCGGCGCTGACGCATGCGTAGACGGGAGGCCTGGACGTGACGGGCATAAAGTTCCAGCCAGACCAACACGATGAGCAGCACGCACACCTGCAATGCGGCCAGCGCCGGGTCGGGTAACTGGAAGTGGTAACCCTCCCACAGCGTGATCGCGCTGAAACTTACGAACACCAACAGCGCGCACCGCAAGAAGGCAAGGCGCGAAAGATGAAACAACCCGAACAGCAGAATCAGCACGTAGAACACCAGGAACGCGCCGCGTGCCTCGTCCAGATGGGCGATCAGCCAGGTTTGCCAACCCAGCCCCAGCAACACTTGCGCTTCGGTCAGGCTGGGGTCGGAAAAACGCAGGTTGCAGCCGCTGTAAAACACCGCAAACAACGCCGCCTGACTGATGACCACCAGCGCACTGCCGATGGCAACGCTGGGCAGGGATTCATCGTAATGACCGGTGAAAAACGCCAGCCACAACAGCAGCAAAGCCAGGGCGTAGGTGCCGGCTGCGAGGGCAAAGCGTTTGAGCAACAAGCGCTGGATGGCGTTATGGGTCAATCGTTGACTCACCGTGCGAAGGGAGGCTGCTTGAGTGTCCTACTCTACAGACCGAATGCCACTTTAGTAGCGTGCCTGATAAATGACCATTCAATTTTAAGGGCGGAAAACTGGCGTCAGAACGCTGACTGATTTCCTGATCCTTGCTACAGGGATCGTGTTCGATATGCGACCAACGATTGACTACCGGCGGGTGTGCCCGGAACCGAGGAGCGGTATACTGCCGCGCCTTTTTAGCGTCGCGCCAGCAGCCCCGGCGTGCCTTGTAAAGGTGCTTGCAACCGACCGATGCACCCAAGCTGCAAGCACCTTATTGAATGTTCCCGTCTTTTAGAGGAGCGCGACTCATGACCGTGATCAAGCAAGACGACCTGATTCAGAGCGTTGCCGACGCCCTGCAGTTCATTTCCTATTACCACCCCGTTGACTTCATCCAGGCGATGCACGAAGCCTACCTGCGCGAAGAATCCCCAGCGGCCCGTGACTCCATGGCGCAAATCCTGATCAACTCGCGGATGTGCGCCACCGGCCACCGCCCGATTTGCCAGGACACCGGCATCGTTACCGTCTTCGTTCGCGTGGGCATGGACGTACGTTGGGATGGCGCCACCATGGGCCTGGACGACATGATCAACGAAGGCGTGCGCCGGGCTTACAACCTGCCGGAAAACGTCCTGCGTGCCTCGATCCTCGCCGACCCGGCGGGCGCTCGTAAAAACACCAAGGACAACACCCCGGCCGTTATTCACTACTCCATCGTTCCGGGTAACACCGTGGAAGTGGACGTGGCGGCCAAGGGCGGCGGTTCCGAGAACAAGTCGAAAATGGCCATGCTCAACCCGTCCGACTCGATCGTCGACTGGGTGTTGAAAACCGTTCCGGAAATGGGCGCTGGCTGGTGCCCACCGGGCATGCTCGGCATCGGCATCGGCGGCACCGCCGAGAAAGCCGCCGTGATGGCCAAGGAAGTGTTGATGGAATCCATCGACATCCACGAGCTGAAAAAGCGCGGCCCGTCCAACCGTATCGAAGAGATGCGCCTGGAGCTGTTCGAGAAGGTCAACCAACTGGGCATCGGCGCCCAGGGCCTGGGTGGCCTGACCACCGTGCTCGACGTGAAGATCATGGATTACCCGACCCACGCCGCTTCGTTGCCGGTGTGCATGATTCCGAACTGCGCCGCCACCCGTCACGCGCACTTTGTGCTCGACGGTTCCGGCCCGGCCTCGCTGGAAGCGCCACCGCTGGACGCCTACCCGGAAATCGTCTGGGAAGCCGGCCCGTCGGCCCGTCGCGTCAACCTCGACACCCTGACCCCGGAAGACGTGCAGAGCTGGAAGCCGGGCGAAACCGTCCTGCTCAACGGCAAAATGCTCACCGGTCGCGACGCCGCGCACAAGCGCATGGTCGAGATGCTGAACAAGGGTGAAACCCTGCCGGTGGACCTCAAGGGTCGCTTCATCTACTACGTCGGCCCGGTTGATCCGGTGCGCGAAGAAGTGGTTGGCCCTGCCGGCCCGACCACCGCGACGCGGATGGACAAGTTCACCCGTCAGATCCTCGAGCAAACCGGCCTGTTGGGCATGATCGGCAAATCCGAGCGCGGCCCGACCGCGATCGAAGCGATCAAGGACCACAAAGCCGTTTACCTGATGGCAGTGGGCGGCGCGGCTTACCTGGTGGCACAAGCCATCAAGAAATCCCGCGTGGTGGCTTTCGCCGAACTGGGCATGGAAGCGATCTACGAGTTCGACGTCAAAGACATGCCAGTGACTGTTGCGGTCGACAGCAAGGGTGAGTCGGTACACATCACCGGTCCTGCCATCTGGCAGAAAAAGATCAGTGAAAGCCTGGCGGTAGAAGTGCAGTAAACGCTTCAGCTTGCCAATACGGCCGGGTCGTCTTTTAGATGATCCGGCCGTTTTTTTTGGCACCGCTTTTACCATTCGCGATAAAGCGTCGTGTCGTCCATCTTATTCGGTCTAAAAATACAGGCCTTACCTGTCACATCTGACAGGTCACGCAGCACCTTGATCTTGTTAGCGTTGCTTCATCACGCAATTCCGATACCACGGGAGAGCGCAAAGTCGACACAGGATCAGCCCCATGGAAGAGCAAGCCTCCCTGAGCATCACCGAGCCCTCCATCGCCAAGAGTGCTTCCATTGCCACGATTGGCAAAAGCTGGGGATCGGTCGGCGTGACGGGCAGTGCCTCGTTCGAGTTGCCGCTGCCCCTTTCAGCAGGGCGCGGTTTCGATCCCGCCATGACGCTGAGCTATGACAGCCAGGGCGGTAACGGTCCGTTCGGTATTGGCTGGCGTTTGGGCACCAGCGCTATCACTCGCCGGACCAGCAAGGGTGTGCCCGATTACCTCGCCGCCGACATCATGGTCGGCCCCGGCGGCGAGGAGTTGATGCCCGAGCTGGATGACAAGGGCAAGCCCAAGTCCAGAATCGAGACTCAATACCGCGAGCTCCCCATTGGCGAGCACAGCGTAGTGCGCTACTGGCCGCGGATCGAGAGTTCGTTCGACCTGATCGAGCTCTGGCAACCGGATGAAAAACCGCCCTTCTGGCTGGTACACGGAGCCAATGGCAGCCTGCATGTGTACGGTAAAACCGACGCTTCGCGCCGTGCCGAGCCTGTCGACCCGGCCACCCCTGACGCGCCACCGCGTATCGGTGTGTGGTTGCTGCTCGAAAGCATGACCCCCCATGGCGAACACATCTGTTTCGACTACAAGCCCGAAGATCAGACTCACTCCCCGGATGACCCGCACGACTATCGTGCCCAGCGTTTTCTGCACCGGGTGTATTACGGCAATGCCCTGGCCAGCAAAGACTTGTACGCCTGGACGGTAGAAAACCCGGCAAACCTGGGCTGGCATTTCCACCTGGTGTTCGACTACGGCGAACGGACCCGAGATCTGGAAAAGAAACCGCTCTACGGCCCTCCGTTCGATACTCCCGGCGAGGGTTATGGTGAGTGGCAGTTGCGCGACGATCCCTTCCATAGCTACACCTATGGTTTCGAACTGGGCACCCGACGCCTGTGCCATCAGGTTTTGATGTTTCACCATTTCCCCGCAAAACCGGATCAAAAGCCGGCGCTGATTCGACGATTGCTACTGCAGTACCAAACGACTCCCTTGGCGTACACCCAACTGGTGGCGGCGCACTATCAGGCGTACGACGCCGGCGGCGCCGTGGAAAATATGCCACCGGTGGAATTCGACTATTCAGGCTTCGAACTCAATCAGCAGTCGAGCCCGTTCTTCCCCTTCGAAAACATGCCCGGCATCGAGGACGGCGCGCACCACCAATGCGTCGATCTGTTCGGTGAAGGCGTGCCGGGGTTTATCTGTCGTTATGACCAGAGCTGGTATTACCGCGAACCCTTGCGCGCGCTGACGGGGGCGGATGACATCCACTACGGCCCATGGACAGAACTGTCCCGAATTCCCGTGGCCAATCGCAATCAACCGACCTATCAGGCGTTGACCGATCTGACCGGCGACGGTCGGCTCGACTGGATCCTCGCCTCACCCGGCATGAGCGGTTTCCACACCCTCAACCCCGATCGCAGCTGGTCAGGGTTCATTCCCTTTACGGCGTTCCCGGTGGAGTTTTTCCACACGCTTTCACAGTCTGGCGACTTGATGGGTGACGGGCTCAGCTCGATGGCGCTGATCGGCCCGCGAAGCGTGCGCCTGTACGCCAATCGGCGTGAAGGCGGTTTCGCCCAGGGCCAGGACGTCGAGCACAAACCGGAGACCGATCGCCTGCCGCTGTTCAGCAATTCACGCAGCGAACTGGTGATGCTGGGTAACTTGCTGGGCAGTGACATGACCGAGCTGTGCCGCATCCGGCACGACGAAATCAGATGCTGGCCGAACCTCGGTCACGGTCTGTTCGGCAAAGGTTTTGTCATGAGTGCCCTGCCCTTCGATTACGCGACATTCGACGCGGCGCGGGTGCGGATTGCCGACCTCGACGGCTCCGGCGCACCGGCACTGATTTATCTGAAGTCCGACTGTTTCGAGATCTATTTGAATCACGGTGGCAATGGTCTGGAGCAGATCCCCGTCACGGTCCGTTGGCCCGACGGCATCCGTTACGACAACCTGTGCCAGGTCACCCTCGCCGACCTGCAAGGCCTGGGTTGCGCGAGCCTGATTTTGACCGTGCCGCACATGAAACCACGGCACTGGCGCTACGATTTCGTCAGCACCAAGCCTTACATGCTGGTCGCCAGTAACAACAACATGGGTTGCAGTACCCAGGTGGTGTATCGCAGTTCGGCGCAGGAATGGCTGGATGAAAAGCATCGGATACTCAAGCTCAAACGTTTCCCGATTTCCTACTTGCCGTTCCCGGTGCCCGTGGTCAAGCAACAAAGCCAGCTCGATGAAATCACCGGCAATCGCCTGAACCAGTTTTTCCAGTATTTGCACGGTTACTACGATGGCCGGAACCGCGAGTTTCGCGGCTTTGGCCTGCTAAGCCAGACCGACAGCGAAACAAGCGCCAGTGAAGACGACATCGGCTTTACCGCCCCGGCGCTGGTCTGCACCTGGTTTCACACCGGACGGCAGATCGACCTGCCACGCGATGGCTATTTCAACCGTGACTCCGAAGCGTGTGATTTGAAACCCACGCTGTTCTGCCAGTATCACCGCAACGACGCTTTCGATGACCCGATCCCGCCGCCCGATGAAGCCACCGCCCACGAAATCGCCCGAGCCCTTGCAGGTTCAGTGTTGCGCGTGGAGACCTACGCTGGCGACGATGACCTGTCCACGGCGGTGCCGTTCGCGGTGGAGGAAAGTCGTTACAAGGTCCGCGAACTGCGCAAAAAAGGAGACCATGACGCTTACCCGATTATGCTGCCCTTGCAACTGGAGAAGATCAGCTACCAGTACGAGCGCTTCATGAACGACCCTCTGTGCCGACATGAAATCACCTTGGGCCATGACGAGTTCGGTCTGCCTGTGCATGCCATCACGGTCAGTTATGCACGGCGTAGAACCGCCAGCGATGAACCGCCCTTTGACGATGTCGATGAACAGAAATGGTGGCTTGATGCCCACGATCCGGCACAGCAGTCTTATTACCTGAGCGAAACCCGCGCCGAGTTCATTCACTTGAAGGAGGACCTGCAAGGCTGGCGACTGGGTCTGCCCTATCTGCAACGGGGCAACGCAATGGTCTTGCCCAAGGAAACGGCACCCGCAGGACTTACCCCGGCAGATATCTCCCATGAACGGTTTATCGAGCTGTACGCCTCGCCCGAATGGGCCGCTCAGCGGCTACTGACCACGCAGTCGGTACATCGCTACCTCAAGACTGACGATCGAACCATACTTGCCGATGGCAAAGCCGATTTCGAGGCACTGCGGGCACCGCTGGAAATTGCCCAACTGGACAAGACAGCACTGCAAGCCTACGACACGGTGCCGTCGCTCGTTATTCGGGACGAACTGGAAAAAATCGGCTATTCGGCCATGCCTCTGGTGCTGGGGATAGACGAGGAGGCAGACAAGGAAGAGGACAAGGAGAGAAATCTATGGTCGTCCCGGTATGGTTTTGCCAAGTACGGCGAGTTCGATAGTTTTTACAAAGTGATGGCGTACAACGAAACGCCCAGTTACGGCATCACGACAGCCCGCTACGACGCCTACTGTCTGCTGCCGAAAAGCATCACGCAGCCGGACGGGTGCGAAGCCCGTTTCGAATATGACTATCACGCGCTGCAACTCATGCGCAGCATCGATGCCAATGACAATGTCGAAGAAGCCCTTTACGAGCCGTCCGGACAACCCCTTGCCATCAGTTTTTATGGAACTGAAGACGACAAAGAAGTTGGTTTTCGCCCCCTCGATGAACACGTACGTCCCGTGGACCATCGTCCGGACCCTGCCATCGAAGATCCGAAAGGCGCCCTGAAAAAAGCGGCCAGCGTATTGAGCAAGGACCTGTTCAGCTGGATGGGCGAACTTCCCCATTCCGTCAGGCAGACACCTGACTGGCTGACCACCTGGGTCGCACAAGGCTACGTGCTGCCAAGTCTACACATTTGCGCCAGCGCCCGCCGTCGCCTGTCCCGGCTCAAGTCCCTGACCGGGCCTGAACAAGCGCTGCTCGACCTGATCCACACGGTTCCTCGCGAACCGGTGCACAGCGTCGTCCTCACCGCTGACCGCTATTGGGATGATGAGCTGCAACAAATCCAGATCGTCAAAGCTTTCGTGGATGGTTTCGGCCGGCCACTGCAGACCAAACAGTTGGTCGAGCCGGGACAGGCTTTTGTGGTGGAAAACGGTGAGCTGGTGATTGAAGACGGCAAGCCAAAAATTGCGCACGCCGATCCGCGCTGGCGCGTCAGCGAACGTGTGGAATACAACAACAAGGGGTTGGCCGTTCGGGCGTTTCGCCCTTACTTCGCCAATGGGCACCGCTATATCAATGACCACTCTTTTCGTGAGTTCGGCCATCACGATCAGAACTTTTACGACGTGCTGGGTCGCCTGAACAAAGTCATCAACGCCAAAGGAGATGTCGCGCTCGAGATCATCCATCCCTGGTACTCCACCAGCCTGGACTTTAATGACACCTATGTTGCGCCGATTGATGGTGAGCTGAAGGCAGGCAAGCCATGACAACCACCGTCCATTGGCGGACCCCGAATGTGACGGCCATTGATAGCCGGGGCTTACCGATTCGCCAGATCGCCTACTTGCGCAAGATCGCTGCCGGCCCAGTGGCCCCCCTGATCACCCGCCAGCACTACGACGCCGCCGGGCGACTGCTCGAGCAATGGGATCCGCGTCTGTTTGGGCTCGTCCCGAACCTGACCACGGTCTACCGCCTGTCCGGTGAACCGCTGAAAGTCGACAGCGTCGACGCCGGCTGGCGTTTGAGCCTGCCAGGCTTGGCCGGGGAAGTGCTGGTGCGTTGGGACCAACGTGGCAGTCATTGGCGCACCACCTACGACCCTCAATTACGCCCGCTGGTCGTTGAGGTAATTGATACACCGAACGTCGAAACCTTTACCTATGCCGATGCATCCGCCGACCCCGCCCACAACCTGCGCGGTCAGTTGACCGAGCAGCTCGACCGCTCCGGTCCCTTGAGCCTCGACAGCTACAGCTTGCTGGGACAGCCACTGCGAGAAACCCGAACCCTGGCCGAGGGCAAGCCCTACCAAAGCTGCCGGATTTACAGCCCGCTCGGTACGCTGTTAACCCAGACCGATGCCGGTGACCACCAGCAACAGTCGCGTTACGACATCGCCGGGCAGCTCAAACAGGTTGAGCTGCTACTAAAAGGCAGCCCGAACTGGCAGCCGGTTCTCAAAGACGCGCAGTACAACGCCGCTTGCCAGATCACCGAACAACGGGCCGGTAATGACGTGCTCAGCACCTGGACCTACGACCCGGCCGATGGGCGCCTGTCCATGCAGCGAGCGCAAAAAAAAGCCGAGCCAGCTCTGCAAGATTTCGAATATTTCTACGACCGCGTTGGCAACATCATCCGCCTCGAAGACCACGCCTTCCAACCGACATTTTTCGCCAACCAGCTGATCGACGGCCATCGCGACTTTACCTATGACTCGCTGTACCGACTGATCAGCGCCAGCGGTTACGACGATGCGCCGCCGTCGGATGTTCCGGGTCGGCCCCTGCCCGGGGATCCGAACAATCGGCTCAACTACACGCAACACTATGATTACGATCACGGCGGTAACCTGATCGAACTGCGTCACGTGCGTGCGGGCGCTTCGCAGACTCGCCAGATATTCATCGACCCCGGCAGCAATCGTGGCGTGCGCTGGACAGAGGGAGATCCTGCTCCGGTTTTTTCCGAGTTGTTCGACCTTCACGGCAACCTCAAGGACTTGCAACCGGGCAAAGCCTTGCAGTGGAACAGCCTGGACCAGTTGGAAGCGGTCACGCTGGTCCAACGCGACAATGGCCCCGATGACCAGGAGTTTTACCGCTACAGCCAAGGCGTGCGTGTGTACAAACGCCATGAAACCCACACGTCATCGCTCAGCCATTTCCAGGACGTGATCTACCTGCCGGGGCTGGAAATCCGCACCCGCGACAGCGGCGAAAAATTGCATGTGATCACCCTACCCGGCGGACGCGGCAGCGTGCGTTGCCTGCACTGGGTCAGCGGCAAACCCGCCAACATCGCCGCCGATCAATTGCGCTACAGCCTCGATGACCACTTGGGGTCCTGCGCGCTGGAACTCGATCATGATGCGCAAGTGATCAGCCAGGAAGGTTATTACCCGTTCGGCGCCACGGCCTGGTTCGCGCGCGGCAGTGAGGTGGGCGTCGACTACAAAACCATCCGCTATTCGGGCAAGGAAATGGATGACAGCGGGCTGTATTACTACGGTGCGCGCTATTACGCGCCGTGGTTGCAGCGCTGGGTCAGTGCCGACCCGGCGGGGGATGTGGACGGGCTGAATTTGTATGGGTTTGTCGGGAACAATCCCCTGAATTACTTCGATGACAGTGGTGAAAGCAAAAAACCCAGCGAGTTGAAGAGTGAAATCATCAGTGGCTTCAAATTTCTATCCAGTGTTCACCATGAAATGAACACCCTGGACAAGCAGCTCGGTGATCTTTCCCATCCGGCTGCATTCCGATTGAACATTCTGAAGAATTTTATCTATCAAGTCGGCAGTATTCCTGTCGGCTGGTTCACGTCATTCAATGCTGCCGGCGAAGCATCTGGTGCGTTTCCCAACTTCAGCAACGCCAATCCGCATATGTCTGGCGCCCTGTCCGGAATGTTGTTAGGCAACCAGGTCGCCGATGCAAGCACCGGGTTGTATGCAACCCAGATGAGCCCCTTGAATCTCAATACGCCGGTGGTACCGGATCCTTCTGCTTTCAGCGCTGACGCCCTCAAAGAAAAAGCCGGTTTAACACAGACGAGCACCCCGTTTTTTCATGAACCGACAGGCGAAGAACTGTTAGAAAACTCTATCGCGTTGGTGTCCAGAACGGCCGGTGCTTATATACCGGGGGTGGGAGAAGCCATTGCAATGGCAAAAGTAGCCGAGGATGGAAGCAGGGCCGAAGAAGGCCTGTTCACACAGGAACTTAATGAGATCGAGTCGACGCTGGAGCAGTTAAGCGAAGCGACCCTCACCGTTGCCGCCATGATCAATGCGAACTATGCAGAGCTGGGTATTAGAGAGTTTTATGACGAAAGCCATCACGGTCTGGACTTCCTGATTGACCTTGGACTTGGACGAGTGGGCACCGAAAAATCAAAAATGGTCAGGCAGGCGAAGCTTCATCCCTTTAAGGAACGAGCTCTGAGTGACATTAACGATACGAAAGCCACGTTAAAAAGATACGGCAATCACCTCACACAAAAAGCAGCGAAAAAAGCGGCCGGAGGTTGATCGATGACTATTAGCGAGTCTGTGCATCGACGCACGCCTGACATCACCACCCATGACGGCAGAGGTTTACCGATTCGCCAGATCGAGTACTTGCGCAAGGTCGCTGCCGGCCCCGTGGAAACACTGATCACCCGCCAGCACTACGACGCCGCCGGGAGATTGCTTGAGCAATCAGACCCGCGACTGTTCGGTGTCGTCCCCAACCTGATCACCGTATACCGCTTATCCGGCGAGCGGTTGAAGGTAGATTCCGTCGACGCTGGCTGGCGCTTGAGCCTGGCCGGACTGGCCGGGGAAACGCTGCAGCGCTGGGACCAACGTGGCAGTCATTGGCGCACCACCTACGACGCTCTGTTGCGCCCGCTCAGCATCGAGGAAAACGGCGAGCCCAACGTCGAAACCTTTACCTATGCCGATGCCTCCGCCGATCCTGCTTTCAACCTGCGCGGCCAGCTGACCCAGCAGCTCGACCGCTCTGGCACCTTGAGTCTCGACAGCTATGGCCTGCTGGGGCAGCCCCTGCGCGAAACCCGAACCCTGACCGAGGGCAAGCCCTACCAAAGCAGCCGGATTTACAGCCCGCTCGGTACGCTGTTAAGCCAGACCGATGCCGGTGACCACCAGCAACAGTCGCGTTACGACATCGCCGGGCAGCTCAAACAGGTTGAGCTGCTACTAAAAGGCAGCCCGAACTGGCAGCCGGTTCTCAAAGACGCGCAGTACAACGCCGCTGGCCAGATCACCGAACAACGGGCCGGCAATGACGTGCTCAGCACCTGGA
This sequence comes from Pseudomonas sp. PMCC200344, assembly GCF_030053095.1. NCBI lineage: Bacteria > Pseudomonadati > Pseudomonadota > Gammaproteobacteria > Pseudomonadales > Pseudomonadaceae > Pseudomonas > Pseudomonas sp. PMCC200344. The sequence goes on from NZ_CP125618.1 coordinate 5,132,925, forward strand.
CCTACGACCCGGCCGATGGGCGCCTGTCCATGCAGCGAGCGCAAAAAAACGCCGTGCCAGCGCTGCAAGATTTCGAATATTTCTACGACCGCGTTGGCAACATCACGCGCATCGAAGACCACGCGCTCAAACCGATTTACTTCGCCAACCAGCTCATCGACGGTCATCGCGATTTCACCTATGACTCGCTGTACCGGCTGACCAGCGCCACCGGTTACGACGATGCGCCGCCGTCGGATGTTCCGGGTCGGCCCCTGCCCGGGGATCCGAACAATCGGCTCAACTACACGCAACACTATGAACACGATCACGGCGGTAACCTGATCAAACTGCGTCACTTGCGGGCAGGCGCCTCACAGACCCGCGAGATGTTCATCGACCCTGCCAGCAACCGCGGTGTGCGCTGGAAAGAGGGAGATCCTGTACCCGTTTTTTCCGAGTTGTTCGACCGCCACGGCAATCTCCAGGACTTGCAACCGGGCAACGCCCTGCAGTGGAACAACCTGGACCAGCTGGAATCGGTGACGCTGGTCAAACGCGCCAACGGCCCCAATGACGAAGAGTTCTACCGCTACAGCCAGGGCGTACGCGTGTACAAACGGCATAAAACCCACACGTCCTCGCTCACTCATGTCCAGGACGTGATCTACCTGCCGGGGCTGGAAATCCGCACCCGCGACAGCGGCGAAAAATTGCATGTGATCACCCTACCCGGCGGACGCGGCAGCGTGCGTTGCCTGCACTGGGTCAGCGGCAAACCCGCCAACATCGCCGCCGATCAATTGCGCTACAGCCTCGACGATCATTTGGGTTCCTGCGCGCTGGAGCTCGATCAACAGGCGCAGGTGATCAGCGAGGAAGGTTATTACCCGTTCGGCGCCACGGCCTGGTATGCGCGGGGAAGCGAGGTGGACGTCGACTACAAAACCATCCGCTATTCGGGCAAGGAAATGGATGACAGCGGGCTGTATTACTACGGCGCGCGCTATTACGCGCCGTGGTTACAACGTTGGGTCAGTGCCGACCCGGCGGGGGATGTGGATGGGTTGAATCTGTACGGGTTTGTGGGGAACAACCCTATGCGGTACATCGATAATGCAGGGTTCAGCAAGACAGAAACCGAACGACGCACAGAAATAAAAGGGTTCATCAAAATCCTGTCCTCAGCAACGAAGGCCGTAGATAAACAAAATACATTGCTGGAGCATGCTTTTGAGGAAAAGGACATAAACCGTACGATCGCTAAAACTAACGTATTCGCTGTTGTAACCGGTGTTGTTGCCTACGGTTCAGGAGTGGTCGGAGGCTTCACAGGTGGACTGGTGGGAACGAGTATTCTTCCCGGAGTGGGTACTGTCACGGGCGCGACCGTCGGTGCTTTCGGCGCAAGAAAAGCGGCCAGTAAAGGCATGGAGAAATTAGGCATCGCAACGAATCTTGAGCCTTCGATTACACCTAAGGCTGCTGCTCTTTCCTGGGAAACAATCAAGAAGGATAGTGCCTCGATTCTTTCTGTCGAATACGCTAAAGGCCTGCGCAATGAATACAACCCGCTTACATCGAAAGGCCAAAAAACATATTTCAAGGAGACAGTAACGTTCGCAATGGGGGGGCTCATAAAGAAGGGTGCAAAAGAACTGATCGCGTTGGGAAAACTCTCTGAAGAATCAAATGATCTGGTAGACGGCTTGAGCCCCATGAAGGTCAATGGACTGGAAGCCGCTTACACGAAACTGGGCAACGATGTCGCCGCAGATTTCAACCTCGCAATGGAAAACTTTATCGCATTAGGTACCCCAACGCTGTACTCGACCGGTGGGGCGACAGGTCCTGCAGAGTTGATAGAGCTCAAAACCATAAAAGCAGACATGATGATATTCAAGGCGAAATTACAAAGAGCGCAGGGAAATATTGCAAGGTACAGACAGCGACAAGACTGGCCGAGCAAGTGAACGTCACCGTCAGCCTGAAGCGTGCGCAGGACTATTACAGAGACTCTACACAGGCATGCTATCTTGCCGGTCCCGATGACTGACCCGTTGCCGTCCACATGCCTTTGAATGCCCGCGCAGCCAGGTTGACGCTCTATACCTTGCTGATCCTGGCCGGTGCCGCGCTGGCTGCAGGTTTTGCCGTGCGTCATGCCGAGCGCCAGGCGCTGGTCGAAGACGCCGCCCGCGCCAATCAGCAATTGGCGCTCTACGCCAACTCCCTGCACACCCTGATCGACCGCTACCGCGCCCTGCCTGCCGTGCTCGCGCTGGATCCGCAATTGCGTGCAGCCCTCAAGGGTTCGGTATCCGCTGAACAGCAGGACGCACTGAACCGCAAACTGGAAAAAATCAACGGCGCAGCCCACTCATCGACCCTGGAACTGCTCGACCACACCGGCCTCGCCGTGGCCGCCAGCAATTGGCGTTTGCCCAGTAGTTACGTCGGCCACAACTACGGTTTTCGCCCCTATTTCAGCCAGACGCGCACCCAAGGCACCGGGCGTTTTTACGCGGTGGGCGTGACCAGCGGCATTCCCGGTTACTTCCTGTCCAGCGCGGTCACCGGTGACGACGGCCAGTTCCTCGGCGCCATGGTGGTGAAACTCGAATTCCCGGAACTGGAGCGCGAGTGGCGCCAGGGCAGCGACACGCTGCTGGTCAGCGATGCACGCGGGATTATCTTCATCGCCAACCAGCCGGGCTGGCGCTATCGCCTGTTGAAACCGCTGAGTGACAGCGATCACGCCGAACTCAAGGTCACCCGTCAATACGATAAACAACCGCTGACACCGCTCGAGTATCAATCGGTGCGGCGCTTCGACGACAACAGTGACCTGACGCGGGTCGTGGGTCCTGACGGGACGGCGAATTACCTGTGGGAATCGCTGCCACTGAGCACTGAAGGCTGGACGTTGCACCTGCTGCGCCGCCCGCAAATCGCGTTCGAAGACAGCCGCAACGCCGGGCTCGCCGCCGCCGGGTTGTGGCTGGCGGTGGTGTTTCTGTTGCTGTTCCTCAATCAGCGCTGGCGTCTGGCCAAGCTGCGCCAGCGCAGTCGCGAAGAGCTCGAACAACTGGTGGAAGAACGCACCCGCGACCTGCGCACCGCTCAGGACGGTCTGGTGCAATCGGCCAAACTCGCCGCTCTCGGCCAGATGTCTGCCGCGCTGGCCCATGAAATCAATCAGCCATTGACCGCCCAGCGCATGCAGCTTGCTACTCTGAGGCTGCTGCTCGATCACGGCAGGGTTGACGACGCTTACAAGGCGCTCAAACCGGTGGATGACATGCTGACGCGCATGGCCGCCCTCACCGGCCACCTGAAAACCTTCGCCCGTAAAAGCCCCAGCGGTTTACGCGAACGCCTGGACCTGGCGGCGGTGGTCGACCAATCGTTGCTTCTGCTCGACACACGGTTGCGCGATGAACAGGTCAGCACGGTGCTGCACCTGACGCGCCCGGCCTGGGTGCGTGGCGATGCGATTCGTCTGGAACAGGTGCTTATCAATTTGCTGCGCAATGCCCTGGACGCCATGCAGGACAAGCCCTGCAAACGCCTGGAAATCCGTCTCGAAGCCGACGAACAACTCTGGCGCCTGACCGTTACTGACAACGGTGGCGGCATTGCCGAAGAGCACTTGGCCAACGTGTTTGATCCGTTCTTCACCACCAAACCGGTGGGTGATGGCCTGGGCCTCGGGCTGGCCGTATCCTTTGCCATCGTTCATGAATCGGGTGGACGCCTGAGCGCCGACAATCATGCAAACGGCGCGGTGTTTACCGTGACCTTGCCCATCGACCTGGAGGCACCTGGCTCATGCTGAACTCAGTGATGGTGGTCGACGACGAAAGCAGTATTCGCAGTGCCGTCGAACAATGGCTGAGCCTGTCGGGGTTCGAGGTGCAGTTGTTCAGCCGCGCCGATGAGTGCCTGGCGCAGCTGCCGAAGCATTTCCCCGGGGTGATCCTCAGCGACGTGCGCATGCCGGGCATGACCGGCCTGGAACTGCTGGCCGAAGTTCAGCGGCGCGATGCCGACTTGCCGGTGATTCTGCTGACCGGTCACGGCGATGTGCCGATGGCGGTCGAAGCGATGCGCGATGGCGCCTACGACTTCCTTGAAAAACCCTTCAGCCCCGAAACCCTGCTCGGCAGCCTGCGCCGTGCGCTGGACAAGCGGCGGCTGGTGCTGGAAAACCGCGCCCTGCATGAGCAGGCGGACAACCGCGCCAAACTCGATGCGACGTTGCTGGGCGTGTCCCGTGGTTTGCAGACGCTGCGTCGGCAAGTGCTGGACCTGGCGACGCTGCCGGTCAATGTGTTGATACGTGGTGAAACCGGCAGCGGCAAGGAGTTGGTTGCCCGTTGCCTGCACGACTTCGGCCCGCGGGCCGACAAACCGTTTGTGGCATTGAACTGTGCGGCGATCCCCGAGCAGTTGTTCGAGGCCGAGCTGTTCGGCCACGAGAGCGGCGCGTTCACCGGCGCCTCGGGCAAACGCATCGGCAAGCTCGAATACGCCGATGGCGGCACGCTGTTTCTCGATGAAATCGAAAGCATGCCGCTGGCTCAGCAGGTGAAATTGCTGCGGGTGTTGCAGGAGCAGAAGCTGGAGCGGTTGGGCTCCAATCAGAGCATCCGCGTGGATTTGCGAATCATCGCCGCGACCAAACCCGACTTGCTCGACGAAGCCCGGGCCGGACGCTTTCGCGAGGACCTGGCCTATCGGTTGAACGTGGCCGAGTTGCGGCTGCCACCGTTGCGCGAGCGGCGTGAAGACATTCCGTTGTTGTTCGAGACGTTTGCGCACAATGCCGCCGAGCGTTTGGGGCGGACTTTTCCACCGCTGAGTGGCCCGCAGTTGAGCCACCTGCTGAGCCACGACTGGCCAGGCAATGTGCGCGAATTGGCGAACGTTGCTGAGCGGCAAGTGTTGGGGCTGGGCGAGCCGGAACCGGTGGGGATCGATCCTGGGCAATCGCTGGCGGCGCAGCAGGAAGCGTTTGAAGCGCATTGTTTGCGCGCGGCGTTGACCCGGCATAAGGGCGATGTGAAAGCGGTGCTTGAAGAGCTGCAACTGCCGCGCCGGACCTTTAATGAAAAGATGCAGCGGCATGGGTTGAGTCGGGAGATGTTTTTGGGGGAGTGAGTTTTCACGCGGGATTTTCAGTGATGCTGAAATCCATCCCCTCACCCCAACCCTCTCCCCAACGGGGAGAGGGGGAAAGGGAGCAGATTTGTGTTGTTTTCAAAGCTGCGTTCGGCTCGGTCTTTCAGGTCGATGTATGTCGTGGTCAACTAATTCCGGACACCTCGATAGGTGATTTTGATGCCATCGCCCGTTCATAAACTGTCGGTGGCAGATATCCCAGTTTCGAGTGCAGCCGTTCGTTGTTGTAAAACCCAACGATGTACTCAGTGATGTCGCGTATCGCCTCGCCATGGTTGGCGTAATCACGTCGCCATACCCGCTCCATTTTCAAGCTCAGGAAGAAGCGCTCCATCACTGCGTTATCCCAGCAGTTACCTTTACGGCTCATGCTTTGCTGCATGTCACTTCTTGCCAGCAGCGCTCTGTAGCTCGCACTCGCGTACTGGCTGCCGCGATCCGAGTGGGCGATCAAGCCGGGTGGCGGTTGACGTTGAGCAACCGCCAGCTGCATTGCACTGCACACCAGTTCAGCGGGCATGTTCGGCGCCATTGACCAGCCCACTACCTTGCGTGAGAACAAGTCCAGCACCACAGCCAGATACAGCCAGCCACTGCGGGTTCGGATGTAGGTAATGTCTGCTACCCAGGCCTTGTTCGCCGCCTCGGGTTCAAATTGGCGGTTCAATACATTTTCAGCAATCGGCAGGTCATGTTTGCTGTCGGTGGTGTGCACAAATTTACGCTTCCAGGCCGAACGCAGGCCGTTGACGCGCATCATGCGGCGAATCTTGTAAATGCCTACTTCCATACCCTTTGCACGTAACGCTTTACGCAATGGGCGACTGCCATAGCAGCCGCCACTTTCAGCAAACGACGCCTTGAGTTGCAGAGCAACGGGGCAGATCGATGCAGGAGCCTCAGCGCGCTTGTTTGCCTCGTAGAAGCCGGATCGACTAACCCCCAACAAACGACACACATACGCCACCGAATAAGCCTTCTGTTGCAGCTGCCGAACCAAGCGGTACGTTACTTCAGCTCGCGGGCAAAGAAGGCGGTGGCTTTTTTTAATACATCGTTATCCATCTTGAGTTGACGGTTTTCTTGCTCCAACTGACGAATACGCTGTTGCTCAGAGGTCAGCGGCTTGCCGATCCCGGCTTGTCCCAACTTCTCGGCCTCATACTGTTGTACCCAGCGTCGAACGGCCGTATCACCAATATCAAGATCACGACAAACCTGTGAAACACTCAGGCCCTGGTCCTTGATCATCTTTACAACTTCCAGCTTGAAGCTGTCGTCGAATACTTTACGTTTGTCGGTCATGGAGAACTCCTCAATAGGTGCATTTTCCACCTATCGGGGTGTCCGGGGAAATTAGACCACTGCAGTAGCTCCAAGAACACCTCGGTCAGTCCCCTCGCCCCTGTGGGGTGTTTGTACCGGACACATGGTGGACACATGGTGGACACATGTTCGGGGACATGGTGGACGTCTTCAAAGCCGCTTTCCTGATACAACGGTCTGCAAGCTCAAGTCAATTTTGGCAATGCGATGTCTGCTCCAATAGATGTCGTAGATGCCATCCTCGGTCGTTTCTCTGATGGCTATGTGCTCGCCGATGAAGGCCTTTCCAATCGCATACTTGCGGCTTTTCCAGTACATCTCGCCATTGGCCTGAACCTTTCTGATCAAATCCCCTTCGGCGTACTCCAGTGCTTGCCGATGCTCCTGGTATTCACGAGGACTACAGCTGTAGCGAGTCGCTGGAACCTCCATTTCCAATGCTTGATGGGGGCGTTTCTGGTTGTAGATATCGCGCCAGATATCGAAGGCGTTCTGTGCCCCAAGCAGGTCGATGAAGCACTGACCTTGCAAAACTTCAGCCTTGAGGCTGCGGTGAAAACGCTCAAGCTTGCCCTGAGTCTGCGGGTGATAAGGCCTGGAGTGGCCCACTCGGATGCCCTGGCTCATCAGCCAGACCTCTAACGCGGTATAAACCCCGCTCTGATCGCCCCACGGTGCACCGTTATCCATGGTCATGCGCATCGGCAAGCCGTAGCGCCGAAACACGTGGATAAGCTGCTCCTGCACGGTCTGACGCTGCTCGTTGCCACAGGCCGCGATGCACAGCGAGAACCGCGAATGGTCGTCCAATACCGTCAAGGGATGGCAGCGACCATGGCGCATGCCGACATGTCCCTTGAAGTCCATCTGCCAAAGATCGTTGGGGGCTTCATGCTCAAATCGGATAAAGGGTTTGGTATTTGCCGCCTGCGGGTCGATTCGCGAATTACGCTGCAAAATCGCATGCACCGTGCTGACGGCGGGCATCAAATACCCCTCATCCTCCAGATTGCGTTTGAGCTTGCGGGCGCCCCAGGCCGTGTGCTCCACCCCCAAGGCCAGAATCTGCTTTTCAACCGTATCAGCGCAGCGTTTGGGTGAATGTTTTGGGCGCCGAGACTGGTCGTGCAAGCCGTCTGCACCAGAGGTTTCGAACCGGCCAAGCCATTTGTATCCGGTGCTTGGGCTGATATGAAAGCGTCGGCAGAGTTGTCGGATATTGGCCCCTTCTTGCCGAGCTAACAGTACAAATTCGGAACGAAGCTGCATGGTGGACACCTCTTCCCAAGACACAAACCATCTCCTTTCAGATGAGCAATGTGTCTATTTAAAAGTGTCCACCATGTCTCCGAACACCTGTCCACCATGTGTCCGGTACAAACATGGGGAGAGGGTTAGGGTGAGGGGTGTTTCTCCCTGAATAAGCGGATTTCCGCTCACACCCCCATCACTCATAAGCAAACATCCGCTCATAAAACCCCGTCACCCCCTCTAAACCGGCCCTCCTCCCGTTGGCACACCTCCTGCTATAGCCCAAGCAGGCTGCGTTTCAACGCGCTCCACAAAAACAATTAAATGAAGGATCCGTCATGGATAACTCACAAACCCTGCCTCTTGGGTCGGCAGCTTCGCCTGCCAAAGAAAGAACCACTGCCAGTCGCATCAAATCGATCTTCAGCGGCTCTGTCGGCAACATGGTCGAGTGGTACGACTGGTACGTCTACGCCGCCTTCTCCCTGTACTTTGCCAAAGCCTTTTTCCCCAAAGGCGACACCACCGCACAACTGCTGAACACCGCCGCGATCTTCGCCGTGGGCTTCCTGATGCGCCCGATCGGTGGCTGGTTGATGGGCCTCTACGCCGACAAGGCCGGTCGCAAGAAAGCGCTGATGGCTTCGGTGTACCTGATGTGTTTCGGCTCGCTGCTGATCGCCCTGAGCCCGGGTTATGAAACCATTGGCATCGGCGCACCGATCCTGCTGATTTTCGCCCGTTTGCTGCAAGGTCTGTCGGTCGGTGGCGAGTACGGGACCTCGGCGACGTACCTCAGCGAGATGGCGACCAAGGAACGTCGCGGCTTTTACTCCAGCTTCCAGTACGTGACCCTGATCTCCGGCCAGCTCATCGCCCTGGCGGTGTTGATCGTGCTGCAACAGACCCTGACCACTGAAGAGCTGTACGCCTGGGGCTGGCGCATTCCGTTCGCCATCGGCGCGCTGTGTGCCGTGGTCGCGCTCTACCTGCGTCGTGGCATGGAAGAAACCGAGTCTTTCACCAAGAAAGAGAAGGCCAAGGAAAGCGCGATGCGCACCTTGATGCGCCATCCGAAGGAACTGATGACCGTGGTCGGCCTGACCATGGGCGGTACGCTGGCGTTCTACACCTACACCACGTACATGCAGAAATACCTGGTGAACACCGTCGGCATGAGCATCTCCGACTCCACCACTATTTCGGCCGCCACGCTGTTCCTGTTCATGTGCCTGCAACCGATCATTGGCGGGCTCTCGGATAAAGTCGGTCGCCGGCCAATCCTGATTGCCTTCGGTGTTCTCGGAACGCTGTTCACCGTGCCGATCCTGACCACCCTGCACACCGTTCAGACCTGGTGGGGCGCGTTCTTCCTGATCATGGCGGCGCTGATCATCGTCAGCGGCTACACCTCGATCAACGCGGTGGTCAAAGCCGAACTGTTCCCGACCGAAATCCGTGCGCTGGGCGTCGGCCTGCCGTACGCGCTGACCGTGTCGATCTTCGGCGGCACCGCTGAATACATCGCGCTGTGGTTCAAGAGCATCGGCATGGAAACCGGTTACTACTGGTATGTCACCGCGTGTATTGCCGTGTCGTTGCTGGTCTACGTGACCATGAAAGACACCCGCAAACATTCGCGGATCGAGACGGACTGAGTCCGTAAGCGACACAAAAAAAGGGGCAGACCTGGCAAAGGTCTGCCCCTTTTTCATTGACGCTGAAAAGAGTGCGGTCAAGACAAATAAGTGCGCCATGAACAATTTGTCACATAAGCAAAAGAGCGAATTAATCAGCGGTTAATGCCCTCCACAGACTCTCCTCGCCGATTCATTACATTGTGCAAGCGAACCTGGAGTACACACCATGAAAACCCAACTGATCCTCGCCCTGACCCTCTCTGTACTGGCCGCCAGTACCTTCGCCGCTGACGGTTACGATCGCACCGGCTCTGCCGCTTTCACCTCCGGAAGTGGCGCTGCAGTCGCCTCCGCTGGAAACGATCGCACTGACTCGGCGAAGGTCGCTTCCGACAGCGCCGATCACACCGACGCAGCCCGTACCAACTGATCTCACGCTGGAAATTACCCGTCAGCCCTTGCACTATGGCCGTCTTCGCTACGAACCGAATTCAGGAACCCCATGCCATGGCTGACGACATCCATTTCTACGAACCCGCCAACGGCCACGGCCTGCCGCATGACCCGTTCAATGCCATCGTCGGCCCGCGCCCCATTGGCTGGATTTCCTCTCAGGATGCCGATGGCCGCCTGAACCTGGCGCCTTACAGTTTCTTCAACGCGTTCAACTACATTCCGCCGATCATTGGGTTTTCCAGTGTCGGGCGCAAAGACAGCCTGAATAACATCGAGCGAACCGGCGAGTTCGCTTGGAACCTGGCGACCCGTCCGCTGGCCGAGCAGATGAACCGGTGCTCTGCCATGGTCCCGCCTGAGGTCAACGAGTTCGAGCTGTCCGGGCTAACCCCGGCAGCGTCGAAAATCATTCAGGTGCCGCGCGTCGCCGAAAGTCCGGTGTCCTTCGAGTGCAAGGTCACGCAGATCATTCAGTTGCAGCGGGCGGACGGCGAAGTGGTGCCGAGCTGGCTGATACTCGGCGAAGTGGTCGCCGTGCATATCGCCAAGTGGCTGTTGAAGGATGGGGTGTACGACACCGCCGCGGCAGAACCGATCCTGCGCGGCGGCGGGCCAGCGGATTATTTCCAGCTGGGGCCTGAGGCGTTGTTCAAGATGTATCGCCCGGGGGCGGTCAAGTAATTACCAGATCAGGTCGCCGTCTTCGCTGACGCCTTTGAGGTGTGTCAACTGCAGCGCGGCGGCTTCATCGGCCTCATGGGCAGTTTTGAAGGTCTGTTCTTCGAGCAGCTTGTGAAAGCGCGGTGCACCCGAACCACCGATGGCCTTGGTGGCGATTGCGGCGTGATAGCCGCCTTCACGGGGTACTACGGCAGATACGGCTTCGAAGGTTTCAAAGGCTTTGCGTGCCATGTCGCGGATCCTGGCTGATTGAGAGTTGAGCCATTAAACCCTCAACCCGCCATTTTGTGTACCCACGACTGGGACTGCCCCAGCGCCTGGGCAGCCGACACGTCCTTGAAGGTATGAAAATCCAGGCTGTTGACCACCAGGTCTTGCACCAACTCGGCAAAAATCTGCATGGCCGGGGTGCTGAAATAAGCGGTCATGGCCTGCTGGTTCATCCAGAAACCGGACACCAGCCACAACTCGGGATCGCATTGCGAATGCTGCAGCGCAAAGCTCAAGCAACCCGGTGCGCTACGAGACGGTTCGATCAAAGCGCTGAGGCGCGCACCGAGTTCCGCCGAACGCCCGGCGCGGGCGCGGACAAAGGCCATATGACTGACGGGGATCTGCGTAGACATGGTTAACCCTCCCAGGTACTCGAGTGGCAGCCGTGGGACGGGCTGCGACAGGATCAAAGGTTAAGCGCGCAAGTAGAAGCGCGGCTAGTCGATTCCTGCCGGCTTGTTGCACAATCCTGCGCGGCTTCTCGAAAAACCTATAACAACCTGTTAAAGCTTTCGTGCCAATGAAACAGGGCTTTCAAGCAAGTTTTCCTTGGGTTGCCCTGACATAGAGGTGCCGTTAATTCACTCCGTGCAGAATCAGGCAAGGTTGAGGCAGGATGTGTCTACCGCCTCGTCTTGCACAAACTTAAGCTCACCTCATTATTGACGCCCCACCGAGGATGCCTTGCATGTCGTCGCTCGATCACTTTGAAGCCCCGCTGGACGCCGACATGGAGAAACAGCGCGCGGAACTGGCCGCTATCATTCGCCATAACACGGCGGAGGATGGCACTTATGCGACTGCCGTCGGCTCGCTCTTCATGTCTCGCCATAGCAAGTCCCATGAGTTTGCCCCGGTACTGGCGCAACCCGCGCTGTGCATCATGGCGCAGGGCCGTAAAGAGGTCAGGCTGGCCGATGAATACTTCAACTACGATCCGCTGAATTACCTGGTGGTCTCCGTCTCGATGCCATTGAGCGGACGCGTGGTGAACGTCACGTCTGAAGAACCGATCCTCGCGGTGCGGCTGGACATTGATCCGGCAGAAATCACTGCGCTGATTGCCGACGCTGGCCCTCTCGGTGTGCCCACCCGGCCGACGGGACGCGGCTTGTATGTTGAACGGATCGACACCGCGATGCTTGACGCGGTGTTGCGTCTGGCACGTTTGCTGGATGCGCCGAAAGACATCGCCATGCTCGCACCGCTGATTCGCCGGGAGATTCTTTATCGGTTGTTGCGCAGCCAGCAGGGGCATCGGCTGTACGAAATCGCTATCGCCAACAGCCAGAGCCATCGCATCAGCCAGGCGATCAAATGGCTCAACGGCAACTATGAACAGCCGCTGCGCATCGATGATCTCGCGAAGGAAGTGAACTTGAGTGTGTCGACGTTGCATCACCGGTTCAAGGCGATGACGGCGATGAGTCCGCTGCAGTATCAGAAGCAACTGCGTCTGCAAGAAGCGCGGCGGTTGATGCTGGCGGAAGGGCTGGAAGCTTCGGCAGCGGGGTATCGAGTGGGGTATGAAAGCCCTTCGCAATTCAGCCGAGAGTACAGCCGGTTGTTCGGGGCGCCGCCGTTGCGGGATTTGGCGCGGTTGCGGTTGACGGTTTGAGGTTGTGTGTTGATCTCAAGAGCCACCCCTCACCCCAGCCCTCTCCCCACGGGGGAGAGGGGGAAAGGGAGCCGATCTTCATACTTTTCAAAGCCTGAGTTCGACTCGAAATTTCAGGTCGATGTCACTCGAAAGAACACCTCGGTCGACCCCCTCTGCCCCTTGGGGAGAGGGCTGGGGTGAGGGGCCGATCCAACGGCAGAAACCCAATTTAGGCGCCGAGTACGCGGCACGCCTCAGCCGGAAGGGTCACCGACACCGGGTTGCCAATGCTCAACCCAAACCCCTGACACGGCGTACTCAACGCTGTAAACGACACCCCGGAACACTCCACAGTCGTCTCAATCGTCGCGCCAATATCACGCACAAACGTCACCTTACCGAGCAACCGATTCCCCGCCGTCGCCTGTGGATGCGACAGTTGCAGGTCCTCAGGGCGAATCAGCATTTTGACTTTCTCACCCACCACGATGCTGCTGCAGATCGGCACTTCCAGCGCATCGCCACCCGGCAGCCCGATCTTGCCGTTGCCCAGTGCCGTGGCCGGGAAGATGTTGCCCGAGCCGATAAAGTCCGCGACAAATTCATTGGCCGGGTGACGATAAATCTCAATCGGCGTGCCCACCTGCTGCACGCGATGCTCACCCAATACCACGACGATATCCGCCATGGTCATGGCTTCACGCTGGTCGTGGGTCACCATGATGGTGGTGATGTTCAAGCGTTGTTGCAGCTGACGGATTTCCACCTGCATCGATTCACGCAGCTTGGCGTCCAGCGCCGACAGCGGTTCGTCGAGCAGCAGAATTTTCGGGTGATTGGCAATCGCCCGGGCAATCGCCACGCGCTGACGTTGGCCACCAGAGAGTTTCGACACCGGACGGTCGATCATTTCCTGCAACTGAATCAGTTGCAACAACTCCACCACCCGCGCCTGCTGATCAGCCTTGCTGACCCCACGCAGTTTCAGCGGATAGGCGATGTTCTCCCCCACCGTCATGTGCGGAAACAGCGCCAGCGACTGAAACACCATGCCGAAGTTACGCAAATGCGCAGGCGTATGGCCGATGTCTTCACCGTCCAGGCGAATCTCTCCGCCGCTCAGGGTTTCAAGCCCAGCGATCATTCGCAGCAACGTGGTTTTGCCGCAGCCCGAAGGGCCGAGAAAACACACCAGTTTGCCCTCAGGCAAATGCAGGTTTACATCTTTTACCGCGCAGGCCGAGCCGTAATGTTTCTCGACGTTTTCCAGAATCAGACCAGTCATGTTGCACCTCAAGAATCAGAACGAAACGCCACCTTCACCGACTAACTTCTCCAACGCCCAGATCAGGACGAAGTCGATCAGCACGATCAGCACGGCAAACGAGAAAACGGTTGGGTCGAGCGATGACACGGTGCGGCTGTACATCCAGATCGGCACGGTCATGACGTCGATGGTGTAGAGGAAGTAGGTCACGGTGAATTCGTTGAACGAGACGATGAACGCCAGCAGCATCCCCGCCAGAATCCCCGACTTCATCAGCGGCACCACCACATCGATAATCGCCCGGGTCGGTGAAGCGCCAAGCATCTGCGCGGCTTCTTCGACTTCGCTGCCGATGGAGAGCATCGCGGCGGTGCAGTTTTTCACCACGAACGGTAACGCCAGGATCACGTGGGCAATCACCAGCCGCGACGTAGTGATTTGAAAGGGCAGGCTGTCAAACACCAGCAATAACGCCAGCCCCAACACCACCATCGGAAACACCAACGGCAACGACATCAGTTGCAGCGCCACGGCTTTGCCGCGGAACTCACAACGGGTCAGGGCATAAGCCGCCGGCACCGCGACAATCGTCGCAAACACCATGGTCAGGCACGCCACCATCAAGCTGGTGGTCATGGCTTTGCCGAGGCTCAGCACATCGCTGGAATCCGGCGACACGAAGGTGTTCCAGGCAGCCTTGTACCATTGCAGGCTGTAGCTGCTCGGCGGGAAGTCGAGGTTCGACGCACCGCTGAACGACATCACAATCATGGTCAGGATCGGCAACACCGCCAGCAGCAGGATGAAGCCCGACAGGATGCCGGCAAACTTGCCGGTCTCGCCGGGCAGCAGCCCATAACGTTTCTTGATCACAGAGCTCATTGCGAAGCCTCCAGCATGCGCCGACGACGGCCAGTGATGTATTCGGACAAGGTCATGATCGCGAGCGTGGTGACAATCAACACCACACCGGCAGCAGACGCTGCGGGCCAGTTCATCAGCGGGGCGATCTGGTCATGCACCATCACGGCCAGCATCGGCACGCGTCGGCCACCGAGCAGCAATGGCACCACGAAGCTGCTGGCGTTGTAAGCGAATACCAACGTCGCACCCGTGATGATCCCCGGCATGCTCATCGGCAGCACCACCTGACGGAAAACCTGCAAACGACTGGCGCCCAGCGTTGCGGCAGCTTCTTCGTAGGTACGGGCGACGCCACGCATGGCGCTGGCAATCGGCAGCACGGCCAACGGGAATGCGGTTTGTACCAAGCCCATCAGTACGCCGTTCTGGTTGTACAGAAACATGATTGGTCGCTTGATCAGGCCCAGGCCCATCAGCGCCTGGTTGAGCATCCCGCCAGGTCCCAGAATCACCAGCCAGCCGTAGCTTTGCAGCAACAGGTTGACCAGCAATGGCAACAGCACCGCGGCGAGGAAGATCCGGCGCACAAACGGTGAGGTCAGCCGCGACATGGTGTAGGCCACCGGGATCGCCAGCACGACCGCAATCACCGCGCTGATCAGCGCCAGACGCAGGGTTAGCAGCAAGGATTTGAGGTAATACGGTTCCAGCAGTTGGGCGTAACTGGCCAGGCTGAACCCGGTCCATTCCGCGCCCTTGGTGCCCACGCTCATGCGCAGTACCAAGAGGCTGGCGGCAATCAATACGCCCAGAAACAGCATCGACGGTGAGAGGAAAATCCAGGCACGCGTCGTCGGCGAAACACCCCGATTGACGCGCACTGGAGCGGCGGCGACCGGATGAGTCAGAGGTTGGTGTTCCATAGCAAGGGTCTCGTCAATGGAAAGCAGCTGAGCGAGCACAGGCCTCGAAATCACATTGGCCCTTGTGGGAGCGAGCCTGCTCGCAATAGCGATTTGTCAGTCGACATCAATGCTGAATGTCAGTCCGCAATCGCGAGCAGGCTCCCTCCCACAGGGGATCTATAGAGTTTTCAGGACCTGTGTTCGTCACTCGATCAGGAAGAAAAGATTTCCGTGTAACGACGAATCCATTGGTCATGCACGGAGGCCAGGAAGGCGTTGTCGTGCATGATCGCCTTCTCGGCAATCTGCTCAGGCGTGAGGATGTACGGGCTCTTGCGCGCTTCGGCGGAGATGATCGCCTTGGCGTTGACCGGACCGTTGTAGATGTCCTCAGCCATCTTGCCCTGCACCAGTGGGTCCAGAGAGTGGTTGATGAAGGCGTAGACCAGGTCGGTGTCGCCCGGACGATTCTTCGGCATCACAGAGAGCATCAGGTCGGTGTAGAAACCTTCCTTCATGCCGAAGGTGGCGCCCAGACCGTAAGCCGGATCGCGGATCTGTTTCGGGAAGAATGCCGGTGCGTACAAGCCACCCATGTCCAGCGAGCCGGTACGGAACAGTTCGGCGATCTGGTTCGGGTTTTCGCCCAGGGTCACTACGCGATCTTTCAGCTCGGCGAGCTTCTTGAAGCCCGGTTCGATGTTGTGTTCGTCACCACCGGCCAGTTTGGCGGCGATGATGATCAGGTCCATCGCTTCGGTCCAGTTCGGCGGCGGCAGGAAGATGTTCGGCGACAGCTCGGCGTCCCACAGGGCCGCGTAACTGTCCGGCGCTTCCTTGATGGTGCGGGTGCTGTAGACGAGGCTGTTGCACCACAGCAGGTAACCGATGCCGTGACCGTTGGCGCCGGTGCGGTATTTCTCCGGTACATCGACCAGGTTGGGAATGCGGTTGAGGTCGGGTTTTTCCAGCAGGTTGGCCGCGGCCAGACCTTCGGCGCCGACGCCGGCCAGGGTGATGATGTCGTACTGCGGACGATCACCAGCGGCCTTGAGTTTGGCGACCATTTCCGAGGTGCTGCCAGTGCGGTCAGCGATGACCTTGCAGCCGTACTTGTCTTCGAAGGTTGCCGCGATGTTGCGCAGTGCGGCGAGACCGGTGTCATCCGACCAGGTCAGCAAACGCAGGGTCTTGCCCTGGAAGCGTGTGTCGCTGGCATTGGCCTTGACGAAGGGCAAACTCATGGCCGCCGCGGCTACGGACGCCACGCCCACGGTTTTAATGAATTGACGTCTGTTTAAATCATGCTCGCCCATGAAGGACTCCCTTTGTTTTTGTAAGTATGAGGTTGGTCGCAACCGTTGCATCCGCGCGCCAAGATCAGCACCAAACCCCCGGTTTCAAAGGGTTTGAGTTGAGCCGACCGCTTCATCCTGAGGTCGTGCAAAACACCTGACTATCGATAAAAACTCATTGAAGCCATGACGCCAGCGCATGCCTCATCGCGAGGCATGCGCTGACCCTTTTCGAGCCGTCAGACCGCTCGAATCACGTGTTTTATTTCCTGGAAAGCCTGCAAGCCCCACGGCCCCAATTCGCGGCCGATGCTGCTCTGTTTGTAGCCACCCCAAGCGGCCTGCGGGAAGATCACTTGCGGCGCGTTGATCCACACAAGCCCCGCCTGCAAGGCGTTGGCGACCCGATCTGCAACTTCAGCGTCGCGAGTGACGACGCTGGCCACCAGACCGAACTGGGTGTCGTTGGCCAGGGCAATCGCCTCGGCTTCGCAGGCAAAACTGCGCACGCAGATCACTGGTCCGAAGATCTCTTCACACCACAGCGCACTGTCGAGGGGCACTTCAGTGAAAATCGTCGGCTGCAAAAAATAGCCGCGCGACAGGTCTGCTGGACGATTGCCGCCGCAAACCAGCTTGGCGCCAGCACTCAAACCACGATCGATGTGACCGAGCACGCGCTGGTACTGCGCCTGATTGACCAGTGCGCCCATTTCCACGTTCGGGTCGAACGGGTCGGCTACACGAATGGCTTCGGCGCGGGCCTTCAAACGGATGAGGAATTCATCGGCCAGTTCATCAGCGACCAGCACACGGCTGGTGGCGGAACACATCTGCCCGGCATTGAAGAAACCACCGCCACAGGCCACTTCCACGGCCAGTTCAATGTCGGCGTCTTTGAGCACCAACAGCGAGGATTTACCGCCCAGTTCCAGGCTCACGCCCTTCA
The DNA here is from genome assembly GCF_030053095.1 of Pseudomonas sp. PMCC200344. NCBI lineage: Bacteria > Pseudomonadati > Pseudomonadota > Gammaproteobacteria > Pseudomonadales > Pseudomonadaceae > Pseudomonas > Pseudomonas sp. PMCC200344. The sequence continues at coordinate 5,150,595 of NZ_CP125618.1, forward strand.
CGGTTTCAGCTGCACGTTGCATCACCTGGACGCCGACCGCGTTGCTACCGGTGAAGGAAATCTTGGCGATGCGCGGGTCGGCCGACAGCGGCGCGCCGACTGCCAGGCCAGTGCCGCAGACCAGGTTGAACACGCCCTTGGGCAGGCCGGCCTCGGCGATGATCGCTGCCAGTTCCAGTTCCGGCAGCGGTGTCACTTCGGAAGGCTTGAGCACCACGCAGCAACCCGCGGCCAAAGCCGGGGCGAGTTTCCAGGCGGTGGTGACCATCGGGAAGTTCCACGGCACGATCAGGCCGACAACACCTGCGGGTTCACGACGCAGACGAGCGCTGAAGTCGTCGGTTGGCAGCTCCACATTGCTGTCTTGCTTGGCATCGAGCCCTTCGGCCAGACCGGCGTAGTACTCGAAGGTGGCGATCACGTCGTCGACGTCGATGGCCGCTTCAAACAGCGGCTTGCCGTTGTTGCTCGACTGCAAGTGCATCAACTGTTCGCGACCGGCCTGCACACCCGCAGCGATTCGGCGCAGGATCGCGCCGCGCTCGGCGCCGGTGGTTTTCGACCAATCCTTGAAGGCGTCGGTCGCCGCAGTGACGGCTTGATCGACAGCACGTTCATCGCAGCCATTCACGGTGGTCAACAGGGCTTCGGTCGCCGGGTTGATCACGCGTAAATGTTCGGTGCCGGCCGACCATTGGCCATCAATGAACAGGCCGTCCAGTGTCGTTGGGAAAGTCATGCGGAAAGTCATTTCGACACCGCCTTCATCCACTGCGTCTGATCGATTTCAATCAGGGTCGGGCCCTGGCGATCGGCGGCGGCGCGCAGTGCGTTGCGCAGTTGCTCGACACCGTTGATGGCTTCGGCTGCACAGCCCAGCGCCTTGGCGACACCGATGAAGTCCGGGGTGTAGATGTCTACGCCAACCGGCTCGATGGCGCGGTTGACCATGTACTTCTTGATCTCTTCGTAGCCCTGGTTATTCCACAGCAGGACGATCACCGGGGTGCGCGCTTCAACGGCGCTGGCCAGTTCCGGCAAGGTAAATTGCAGGCCGCCGTCGCCGATCAGGCACACCACTGGCGGCCGGGCACCATTTTCAACGGTGCCGCCGAGCCAGGCGCCGATGGCTGCCGGCAAGGCGTAACCGAGGGTGCCGTAACCGGTGGACGAGTTGAACCAGCGACGCGGGCGTTCCGGGTTGAACGTCAGGTTGCCGGTGTACACCGGTTGGGTCGAATCGCCGACGAAGACTGCGTTTGGCAGTTCGTGCAAGACGGTTTCCAGGAAACGAGTCTGGGCCAAGGTCGGAGCGTCCCAGGTGGCGGCCAGTTCGTCGCGCAAGCGTGCGGCACGCACTTGGCCCCAATCGTTACGGCGCTCGGCGAGCGACTTGTGCGACAGCGCACTCAGCAAGGCCTGGGCGGCGTTGCGCGAGTCGGCCACCAACGCGACCTTCGGCGGGTAGTTGCGCACGGTCTGGTCGGGGTCGATGTCCACACGTAGCAGCACGCCAGAAATCTCGAAGCCGCCAGCGAAGGTGACGTCGTAATCGGTCTCGGCCAGTTCGGTGCCGATCGCCAACACCACGTCAGCTTCAGCCACCAAAGCACGAGTCGCGACCAGGCTTTGGGTCGAGCCGATCAGCAACGGATGGTTGGATTCGAGCATGCCTTTGGCATTGATGGTCAGGGCCACCGGGGCGTCCAGCAGCTCGGCCAGTTCAGTCAACTCGGCGGCGGCTTCGATCGCACCGCCACCGGCGAGAATCAACGGGCGCTTGGCACCGGCCAGCAGCGCGGTCATGCGGCTGATTGCACTCGGCGAGGCACCGGCGCGGTCGATGTTCACCGGGACGCTGGCGAGCAGGTCATCGGCCTCTTCGACCAATACGTCCAACGGAATTTCGATATGCACCGGACGCGGACGGCCGGCCTGGAACAGCGCAAAGGCACGCGCCAGGACGCCCGGCAATTCAGCCGCCGACATCAAGGTGTGGGAGAACGCCGCCACACCACCGACCAATGCGCTCTGGTTCGGCAACTCGTGCAGCTTGCCGCGACCGCCGCCCAACTGGCTGCGCGATTGCACGCTGGAGATCACCAGCATCGGGATCGAGTCGGCGTAGGCCTGGCCCATGGCGGTGGTGATGTTGGTCATGCCAGGGCCGGTGATGATGAAGCACACACCCGGTTTGCCGCTGGTGCGAGCGTAACCGTCGGCCATGAAACCGGCGCCCTGTTCGTGACGCGGAGTGACGTGGTTGATGCTCGAACGGGCCAGCCCGCGATACAGCTCCACGGTGTGAACCCCGGGAATGCCGAACACCTGCTCAACCCCGTAATCTTCGAGTAACTTGACCAATACTTCGCCGCACGTCGCCATGTCTTTGCCCTTCTTGTTCGTTTGAGACGCCGGACCTGCGCAGTGTTTATGATGCGTTGGCAGTCCAGGGATGGCCTCATTGGAACGGGCGACACGTAGCCGCAACAATGGATAAAAAGTCATACTAGCCATGTCCTCACGTCATACCTTGGATCCCAATGAAACGATTGCCTCCCCTGCCGGCGCTGCACACTTTTCTGATTACCGCGCAGTGCTGCAACTTCACCCGTGCTGCCGAACAGCTGTACATCACCCAAGGTGCGGTGAGTCGGCAGATCGCCGGGCTGGAAGAACATCTGGGTTATGAACTGTTCATTCGCCAGGCCCGAGGCCTTGGTTTGACGGCCGAAGGACGGGAATGGCTGCCACGGGTCCAGCAGATTTTCGGCTTGATCGACGAAGCCGTGGAACAGATCGGCGAGAAGCGCGAAACCCTGCAACTCAAGGCCCCGACGTGTGTCATGCGCTGGCTGTTGCCACGGCTGTTGCACTGGCAACGGGAGCGCCCGGATGTGCCGGTGGAATTGACCACCACGGTCAAGCACGGTGTGGATTTTCATCGCGAGCAGTTCGATGCAGCGGTGATGTACGGCGCACCGCCGGACAGTTCATTGGTGTCTCAACATCTGTTTGATGAACAACTGACGCCGGTCTGTTCCAAGCCGTTGCTCGAAGGTCCGGTGCCGCTGCTGAGGCCGGAGGATCTGGAGCAGCACATGCTGCTGCACCCGACCCGGGATGAACGGGACTGGAAGGCCTGGCTGGCCACCGCGGATATTCGCTTGAGCAATGTCGGCAAGGGTCAGCATTTCGAAACGCTGGACCTGGCGATGTCGATGGCGTCCCAAGGGACAGGCGTGGCGATCGGGGATTGGTCGTTGATTGGCGATGATTTGAGTGCCGGGCGGCTGGTCATGCCATTTGACTTGAAGGTGAAGACGGGGTTGGCGTATTACCTGGTTTTCCCGGAAAAACCCGGGCCTTCGCCGAAGTTGCGTGAGTTGATGGGGTGGTTGGTGGAGCAGGCTCAGGCGCGCTAACTGATCGTACCCTTGCGCTGAATTGCACCCATAGCAGCTGGCGCAGCCTGCGTTCGGCTGCGCAGCAGTCGTAAAACCATCCACCGCGGTGTGTCAGAAAAACTGTGGATATCGGTTTACGACTGCTGCGCAGCCGAACGCAGGCTGCGCCAGCTGCTACAGGTTTGTGGTGTTACGAGGATCAGTAGCCGACAGTAAACCGCTGCCGAGAATACTTCGGCACTTCCACTTCATCCAGCATCGCAATCGCATAATCGGCAAAAGTGATCCAGCTACGCCCTTCGCTACTCACCAGCAAATCATCTTTGCCGATCCGAAACGTCCCCGTGCGCTCACCTTCGACAAACTCTGCCGACGGCGAAAGAAAGGTCCAGTCCAGATCGCTTTCCTCACGCAGGTTCCCAAGAAACAAAGCGCCGGCACCCGCCTCGGCTTTGTATTCCTCCGGGAAGCCCTTGCTGTCGATCACCTGAGTGCCGTCCGGCAACAACAACGAACCCGCACCGCCCACCACCAACAGACGTTTTACGCCGGCCTTCTGAACCGGCTCGATGACGGCGCTGGCAGGAAGGGTCGCGAAGTGCGCAGCACTGATCACCACGTCATGACCCGCGACTGCCGCTTGCAAGGCCTCGGCGTCGAGGGCATCAACATTTTTGCTGACCACACCGGCACGCTGGCCGATCTTCGAGGTGTCGCGGGCGATGGCAGTGACGCTGTGACCACGGCGCAGGGCTTCTTCCAACAGTTGGCTACCGGCACGACCGGTGGCACCAATGATTGCGATCTTGCTCATGACGTTCTCCAGTGTGGATCAGTGTGAGTGGGCGAATCGGGTTACCACTTCATCTCGCCCTTGGCGACTTTGGCGCTCAGTTCCAGGGAGCTTTCTTCACCCAGCTTCGGGTAGCGTTTTTTCATCGCGGCGATCAGCGCGGCAGCGTCCTTTGCCTTGGCGGTTTCTTCGTCGAAGGCCTTGATGTAATCGGCGGTGAACTGCACGGCGGCCAGGGAGCGAGCGCTCTCACCGAGGTAATGACCCGGCACGATGGTTTTCGGTTTCAGGGTTTCGATGGCATGCAGCGTGGTCAGCCAATCGGCGTGGGACTGCGGCGTCTGGGTGTCGGCCATCCACACGTGGATGTTTTCCGCGACGACGACGCCACCGACCACGGCCTTGATTGACGGAATCCAGACAAAGGTGCGATCCGGTTGCTTGCCGTCCAGCCCCACCACCTGCAGTTTCTGCCCTTCGAGCATCAAGCTGTCGCCCTTGAGTACATCCGGCACGATGGTTTTGGCTGGCACGTCGGCGCCCATTTTCGGCCCCCAGAACGCCAGTTTGCCGTCGACGGTTTTCTGGATGTGATCCACGGTCGGCTGCGAGGCGAGCACTTTGGCATTGGGGAATGCGGCGGTCAGGGTGTCGAGGCCGAAGTAGTAATCCGGATCACCGTGGCTGATGTAGATGGTGGTCAATTGCTTGCCGCTGGCGCGGATCTTTTCGACCACTTGCTCGGCCTGGGATTTGCCAAATTGTGCATCCACCAAAATCGCGTCTTTCTGGCCGCTGACCAACACCGAGGTCACCGGGAAGATCGCCTTGTCGCCCGGGTTGTAGACATCCAGGGTCAGGCTCGATGCTGCCGCGGCATGGGCGGCGAAACCGAGGGTGGCGGTGGCCAGCAAAATACGTTTAAGCGAGGTGAAGCCGATCATCTGTTGCTCCGTTGTCCGAATGCCGTGCTTGGCGATGGGACAGAGCTTAGTTGCATGACTCAGTACAAAAAATGCGATGCTGGGACATAGTTTGTTTCTGAAAGCGGGCAAATCATGGATCGTCTACAAGCAATGCGGGTGTTCGTCACGGTGGTTGACCTCGGCAGCCAGTCGGCCGCCGCCGATCACCTGGACCTGTCACGGCCAGTGGTTTCGCGCTATCTGGCGGAGCTGGAGGATTGGGTCGGCGCACGCCTGATGCACCGCACCACGCGCAAGCTGAGCCTGACCGCCGCCGGCAGTGAAATCCTGCCTCGATGCCGGCAGATGCTCGACCTCTCCACGGACATGCAAGCCGCCGTCAGCGAACCGGACGAGGCACCGCGCGGCGTGTTGCGCATCAGCGTCAGCACCTCGTTTGGTCAGGCACAACTGGCGGATGCCATGGCTGCTTACGTCAAACGTTATCCCGGCGTCAGCATCGACCTGCAGATGCTCGACCGCACGGTGAACCTGGTGGATGAACGCATCGATCTGGCGATCCGCACCAGCAACGACCTGGACCCGAACCTGATCGCGCGACGGCTGACGGTCTGCCGCTCGGTGATCTGCGCCTCCCCCGCTTATCTGCTCGAACACCCGACGCCGCTGCGGGTCGAGGATCTGAGCCAGCACAATTGCCTGACCCACTCCTACTTCGGCAAAAGCCTCTGGCATTTCGAGGAGGACGGCGAGCAGGTGTCAGTGCCGGTGCAGGGCAACATCAGCGCCAACGAAGCCAGCACGTTATTGCGCGCGGCGATGGCCGGCGCCGGGGTGGCGATGCTCCCCAGTTATCAGGCCGGCGTGCATGTCCACAGCGGCGAACTGATCCGCCTGCTGCCCCACGCTGAACCCCGACAAATGAACATTTACGCGGTGTATGCCTCACGCAAACACATGCCGGCGGCGTTGCGCAGCATGCTGGATTTTCTGGTGCTCAGATTTCCGGAAGAGCCGGAGTGGGATATCGGCCTGTAACCGAATCAAAAAAATGTGGGAGCGAGCCTGCTCGCGAAAGCGGTCGATCATCCAACAATGATTTCGACTGACCCACCGCATTCGCGAGCAGGCTCGCTCCCACAGGGGTTCATCAGTGTTCTGAATGTCGGGGTACATGCGTAAGCCGCGTTGCTGGCAACTCACTGGCACTGACCTATGCTGAAACTAGTACCGAAGGGTATTCGTTCAGAGGTCAACGCCATGAACATCAAAACAAGAAGATACCTCGCGATTTTCATCACCTGCGCGGCCACGCTCGCGCTGTATGGCACCGCGGCCTGGCGCGTCGAGCAATTGCGACAAATGCCCCGTGAATACGCGAGCTGCAACTTCGAGCGCTGCATTCCCCACAATGCGACCCTCAACGCCCTCAAGTAACGAAGGGGATCAGGCCTCGTTGTCCTGATCGGCCTTCAAACGGTCACGAAATGCCTTGGGCGAGATCCCCACTCGACGCCGGAACAGGCGCGTGAAGTTGGTCGGATCAGAGAACCCCAACACGTCGGACATCTCATAAATGGTCATGCTGGTGTAGGTCAGCAAGCGCTTGGCCTCCAGCAATTGACGTTCGTGCATGATCTGCAACGCCGGTTGTCCCGCCAGCTCACGGCAGGTGCCGTTGAGGTGGGACACGGAAATCCCCAGCCGATGGGCCAGGTCTTCGACCTTGACGTGTTGGCGATAGGTCTCTTCCACCAGTTGGATAAAACCGTTCAGATATTCCCGGGCACGCTGCGGACGCTGGCTGGCGTTGCGGCGGGAAATTACCTGGCGGCTGACCCACACCATGATCACGCTGACCAGCGAATGCATGAGCATTTCGCGAGCCGGCTGGTGGCCGGTGTATTCGTCTTGCAGCGCTGAAAACAGGCTATTTAGGTAGTCGCCTTCCTTGCCCGCCGGATAACTTTCGGCCTGGGCCAGGGCGTTCACCGAGTTGCCCAGTTGCGCCTGAAGATGGGCGACCAGCGGCGCGGCAAGAGTAACCACAAACCCTTCGACGTCCTCGGAAAACCGGAAACCGTGAACGGACAGCGGTGGCAGGATCTGGATCGCCGGCTCGATCAATTGCGTACGCTTGCCTTCGATTTCAAGCTCTGCCTGACCTTTGAATACGAAGAGCAGCTGACACAAATCGGCGTGGCGGTGGGGTTTGATTTCCCATTGGTGTTCGCGGCTGCGTTTGGAAATGGTTTCACAGTGCAGCAAGTCCGGGGTCGGCCAATCCAGGCTTTCACCGTAGAGCTTGAACACTGGAATCGAAGGTAGGTCAGGCTTGTTCATCACTTCAATCCAGGCCTCGGGGGTAGGCGGGCGATAATCGCACCGATTGGCAGAATGTACAGGTATCGGCTCAGTTTTCCCCTTCAATTGACAGACTCGCGAGAGAAAAATGCAAGCACTCGATCCATAAAAATTATTCACCGGCCTTGGTCGCGTGAAGCTTGCGAGTCATAAAAACAATGAAAGCGCTGAAAACGCAAATCGCCATCATCGGCGCCGGTCCGTCCGGTTTATTGCTCGGCCAGTTGCTGCACAATGCCGGCATCGACACCCTCATTCTCGAACGCCAGACGCCGGACTATGTGCTCGGACGAATCCGTGCCGGTGTCCTCGAACAAGGCATGGTAGAGCTGTTGCGCCAGGCCGGGGTGGGGCAGCGCATGGACGCCGAAGGGCTGGTCCACACAGGCTTCGAACTGGCCCTCGACGCACGCCGCGTACACATCGATCTGCAAGCCCTGACCGATGGCAAAACGGTGATGATTTATGGCCAGACCGAGGTCACCCGCGACCTGATGGCCGCTCGTCGGGAGGCCGGTGCGCAGACGATTTACGAGGCAGGCAACGTCGTTCCTCACGGGATGAAAACCGAAGAGCCGTTCGTGACTTTTGAGAAGGACGGCGAACTGTATCGACTCGATTGCGACTACATCGCCGGGTGCGACGGTTTCCATGGCGTGGCCCGGCAGTCGATTCCTGCCGAGTGCCTGAACGTGTTCGAGCGAGTCTATCCGTTTGGCTGGCTGGGAATTCTTGCCGATACCCCGCCAGTGCACGAAGAGCTGGTTTACGCCCGGCATGAGCGCGGTTTTGCCCTGTGCAGCATGCGTTCGGCCACCCGCACTCGCTATTACCTCCAGGTGCCGGCCGACGAGCACATCGAGAACTGGTCTGATCAGCGCTTCTGGGATGAACTCAAATCCCGTCTGCCTTGCGCGTTGGCAGCGTCGTTGATCACCGGGCCTTCCATCGAAAAAAGCATCGCGCCGTTACGCAGCTTTGTCGTCGAACCGATGCAGTACGGACGGATGTTTTTGGTCGGCGACGCCGCGCACATCGTCCCGCCTACCGGCGCCAAGGGCCTGAACCTGGCGGCCAGCGACGTCAGTACGCTGTTCAACATTCTGCTGAAGGTTTATCGAGAAGGCCGTGTGGATTTGCTGGAGAAATACTCCGAGGTCTGCCTGCGTCGGGTGTGGAAAGCCGAACGGTTTTCCTGGTGGATGACCTCGATGCTGCACCGCTTTGACGATAACGACGCCTTCAGTCAGCGGATTGCCGAGTCGGAACTGGGGTACTTCGTCGACTCCGAGGCCGGTCGAAAAACCATTGCAGAAAATTACGTCGGTCTTCCATACGAGGCTATCGAATAGCCTGCTATCGACTTACACTGGCGAGCATCCCCGCTCGCCTTGCTCCTTGCGGGTCAATCACTGTCCGCAGGTTCTAACCCGTGACCAATCTCAACCAGCCCGAAACGCCAAAACCGGCCATTCGCAGCGTGTTGATCGCCCTGATGCTGGCGATTTTTCTTGGCGCGCTGGACCAGACCATCGTCGCCGTGTCGATGCCGGCCATTTCCGCACAATTCAAGGACGTCAGCCTGCTGGCCTGGGTGATTTCCGGCTACATGGTGGCGATGACGGTGGCCGTGCCGATCTACGGCAAACTGGGCGATCTCTACGGTCGATGCAAGTTGATGCTGTTTGGCATGGGGTTGTTCACGGTTGCTTCGTTTTTCTGCGGCATGGCCCAGAGCATGGAGCAACTGGTGCTGGCGCGAATTCTTCAGGGCATCGGCGCCGGCGGAATGATTTCGGTCAGCCAGGCGATCATCGGCGACATCGTGCCGCCCCGGGAGCGCGGCCGCTATCAAGGCTATTTCAGCAGCATGTACGCAGTGGCCAGCGTGGCCGGCCCCGTACTCGGCGGTTACATGACCGAGTACCTGTCATGGCGCTGGGTATTTTTGATCAACCTGCCGTTGGGCCTCGGTGCCTGGCTGGTGGCCAATCGAACGTTGGTGGGTCTGCCAGTGCCGCAACGCAAACCGATCATCGATTACCTCGGCACGTTGCTGATGATCATCGGCTTGACCGCCTTGCTGCTGGGCATCACCCAGGTCGGCCAGGGCCATTCGTGGCGTAGCGCCGACGTGCTGGGCCTGCTCGGTTGTGCGGTGTTGGTACTGGCGCTGTTGGTCTGGCATGAACGCCGGACGCGGGAGCCGCTGCTGCCAATGCATTTGTTCGCCAATCGCAATGCGATCCTGTGCTGGTGCACGATCTTCTTCACCAGTTTCCAGGCGATCTCGCTGATTGTGTTGATGCCGCTGCGCTTCCAGAGCGTTACCGGCGCTGGGGCCGACAGCGCCGCGCTGCACCTGTTGCCGCTAGCGATGGGCTTGCCGGTCGGCGCGTATTTCGCCGGCCGCCGGACTTCAGTGACCGGGCGCTACAAACCCATGATCCTGACGGGCGCCGTGCTCATGCCGATTTCGATACTCGGTATGGCGTTCAGTCCTCCCCAGGCCTTTGTGCTCAGTAGTCTGTTTATGTTGCTCAGCGGGATCGCTAGCGGCATGCAGTTCCCGACTTCCCTGGTCGGAACGCAGAACGCGGTGGCTCAACGGGACATTGGTGTCGCCACCAGCACTACCAACCTGTTCCGCTCACTGGGCGGTGCGGTGGGTGTGGCCTTGATGTCAGCCCTGCTGCTGGCGTTGTTACAGGACTCAAGTTTTGCCCACCTGGCCGGCTCTTCGATGATTGCCGAGGGCAGTTCCGGAAATGTCTTACTCGATGGTTTGAACGCCGCGCCGGGGGATGCGCAGAACGCCTTGCGTGCCGAACTGCTGCTGACCTTCCAGAATTTGTTGATGGTCAGCGCGGCGGTGTCGCTGCTAGGGCTGGCGGCGGCGATTGCCATGCCGAACATGGTGTTGCGTGGGCGCGAGGATAAGGTTCGGTAGATAGACCGAAGCGCCTGCATTCGCGAGCAGGCTCGCTCCCACATTGGATCTCCGTCGTACACAAATGCTGTGATCACTGGAGATCTACTGTGGGAGCGAGCCTGCTCGCGATTACGGTGTGTCAGGCACCGCCGTAGACGGCAATGGGGTATGTATGGATATTCAGCGAATGGCAGTGTGTAAGGAGATCATTCCCGGGGAATCCGGGAATGATTCATGGCTCAAGGCCTTGCGCGCAGCTGCTGTTGCAGATTCTGGATCTGCGCCTGAAGGGTGTTGATGTTGCGGGTGACCTGGCTACGGAAGGCGTCGAATTCGGCGGTATTGGTCCCGCCTGGTGTCGCGGCCGGGCGATTGTCCTGTTCGCTTTTGAGCACAATGACTTCCTGCTCCAGACGCTCGATGGCGGCGCTCGGGTTGCCTTGTTTCTTCAGTGCAACGATGTCGGCGCCAAGGCTTTTTAGCTGTGCGTCGAATTTGTCTGTGTCCACCGGGGTGCTTTTCAGCACGGCTACATCGCTGTTCAAGACTTTGACCTGAGCCTGCAATTGAATGGTGGCGCTCTGTTGCTCAGTGGTCTGAGCGGTCATCTGCGCCAGGCGCTTATCCAGATCAGTGGTTTGTGCGCTCATCAGTGCCAGGCGCTTGTCCAGATCGGTGGTCTGGCCGACAACACCTTGCTGTTGTTTGCTTTGATCCTGGAGTTTGCTTTCCAGCTGTTTGATTTGCAGCTTCAAGGCTTCGCTGTCGCTGCTGACGTTGGTCTGACTGGCCACAACCTTGCCGGAAATGTCCTGCAAGCGCCCCGCCGCATCTTCACTGATACGCGCGAAACTTTCCTGGGTCGCCACCAATTGCTGTTCCATCAGCGAGAGCTGCTGGAAGCTCCACCAGGCAAGGCCTGCAAAAGCAAAGAACAAGGCGCCAACCAGCGCCCATAGCGGGCCGGTGCTCGGGCTTTTGACTTTGACGACTGGCGCGGTCCGCGAATGTACGGAGTTGCGAGCCGTGGTCGGAAAAACATCGTCGTCGAGGCTGTCGGCACGCAGGCTCGGTACATCGTCGAAGTCGTCGTTGGCATCGTTACGCATGGACATTGAGTCAACCTTTGTGGAACGCGGTGATGGCTTGATGCGGCGCAGTATAACCCCCACTGCCGCATCGATTGACCCTCAACCCCGAACTCGGTTCAGTGTGGCGGCGCTAACCCGTGCGTCAACGAATGTCCTGGGCCTTCCACCAGCCGCAGAATTCATCGAGGGCGGTCCAGAGACTGACTTTGGGATCGTAGTCCAGATAATGCCGGGCGCGGCTGATGTCCAGGGTGAAATTTTTGTTCATCACCTGCATGCCCAGGCGCGACAGGGTCGGTTCGGGACGACCCGGCCACAACTTGCACACGCCCTCGTTGAGCGCCGCTACGCTGTAGGCCAAGCCGTAGGAACGGTAGCGCGTGACCTGTGGGACATCCATCTTGCGCATCACGTAATTGACCACGTCCCACAACGGCACCGGCGTGCCGTTGCTGATGTTGTAGGCCTTGCCCAACGCCGAACCACTGGCCAGCAGACTGCTTAGCAACGCTTCATTGAGGTTTTGCACGCTGGTGAAATCAACCTTGTTCAGGCCGTTGCCGATGATCGCGAGCCGTCCCTTGCGCTGCATTTTCAGCAATCTCGGGAAGATGCTCATGTCACCAGCCCCCGTCACGAAACGCGGGCGCAGGGCCAGGGTTTCGAGGCCGAACTCCTGAGCGCCGAAAACCTTTTGCTCCGCCAGGTATTTGGTGGCGGCGTAGGGATGTTTGAAACGCTTGGGCACCTGTTCTTCGGTCAGCCCCAGATGATCGCGGCCATCAAAGTAGATCGACGGCGACGACAAGTGCACCAGACGCCGAACCCGCTGTTTCAGGCAGGCCTCGACCACGTTTTCGGTGACCTGCACGTTGCCTTGATGAAAGTCCTGATAACGCCCCCACAAACCGACCGCACCGGCGCAATGCACCACGGCTTCGACGTCTGAGCACAGATCGCGTGCCAATTCCGGGTCGCTCAAGTCCCCCTGGATGAACTCGGCGCCACGGCGCACCAGATGCTCCACACTTTCGGCCCGGCGACCGTTGACCCGCACGTCCAGGCCCTGCTCCAGGGCAAAACGCGCAAAGCGCCCGCCGATGAAGCCGCTTGCGCCGGTAACCAGAATCTTCATGAATTGCTCCGAATATTTCGTTTTGCGTTTTGCATATTGCGTAGGGCGTGAGGACTTGACGCTGCCCATCAGTCCAACGGCACCAGCCATTGCTTTGATGAGCGCACCAACTGATCGGTCAGTAGCCCCAGCAACTGACCGCCATTGCGCCAATGATGCCAGTACAGCGGCACATCGATCGGCTTATCTAGCAAAAGCTCTACCAATACACCGCGCTCCAGTTGCTCGCGCACCTGCAGTTCAGGCACCAGGCCCCAACCGAGTCCCGCTTCGGTGAGGCGGATGAAGCCTTCGGACGAGGGGCATAGATGGTGTTCGAATCCGCCATCGACGCCGAGGGACGCGAGGTAGCGATGCTGTAGGAAATCGTCCGGGCCAAACACCAATGCGGGCGTTTTCGACAACAGATCGGCGCGCACACCTTCAGGAAAATGCCGAGCAATAAATGCCGGGCTGGCCAACGCACGGTAGCGCATGGCCCCCAGCAAAACGCTGCGCGCGCCGGCCACCGGTCGCTCGCTGGCGCAGACGCACGCCGCGACTTCACCGGCGCGCATGCGTTTGAGGCCGACCGTCTGGTCTTCGACCACCAGATCAAGCAGCAGATGCTGCTGCGCACAAAAATCCCCGACCGCCACGGCCCACCAGGTGGCGAGGCTGTCGGCATTCAAAGCGATGCGCAGACGTTCCGGCTGGCCTTCTTCGTCGAGTGCCGGCACCAGGGTTTGCAAGTCCCGTTCAAGCAAACGCACCTGCTGCACATGGTTGAGCAATCGTCGGCCGATTTCGGTTGGCGCCGGCGGTGTAACCCGCACCAGTACCGGTTGACCGACCCGCGCCTCGAGCAATTTGATGCGCTGAGAGATCGCCGACTGAGATAAACCCAGCACCTGCGCAGCACGTTCGAACCCGGCCTGCTCAACCACCGCAGCCAGGGCAGACAGCAATTTATAGTCGAACATCAGTTTTCCTAATGAGCGATCAGCATGATTGGTTTTTCTTATACAGCGTTGCACCGGAGAATGGCCAGCAAGAACTCTTGAACAAGGATCATCGACATGGCTGGCGAAACTTCATTGGCAACCCTGCTGCGCAGCATGAGCCCGCAACTTAACCTCGGCGAATACGTGTTCTGCACCCTGCGCGACGGCAAGTTGCCGGCAGGCCTTGAGATTGTCGGCAGCTTCCGCGAGCAGGAAGGTCTGACGGTGATTCTGGAACGCTCCCACGCCGAGAAGGCGGGTTTCAGTTTCGATTATGTCGCGGCCTGGATCACCTTGAACGTGCACTCGGCCCTCGAAGCCGTCGGCCTGACCGCCGCGTTCGCCACGGCATTAGGCCAGGCCGGCATCAGTTGCAACGTGATTGCCGGCTATTACCACGACCATTTATTCGTCGGCCAGGCCGATGCCGAACGCGCCCTGCACGTGCTGCGGGATCTGGCGGCCAACGCGGAGTAAACATCTTATGTGGCAAAGCTATGTGAACGGCCTGTTGGTGGCCGCGGGGCTGATCATGGCGATCGGTACTCAGAATGCGTTCGTGTTGGCTCAGAGCCTTCGGCGCGAACATCACCTGCCCGTGGCGGCACTTTGTGTAACCTGCGATGCCTTGCTGGTGGCCGCCGGGGTGTTTGGCCTGGCGACGGTGCTGGCGCAGAACCCGACGTTGCTGGCGGTCGCCCGTTGGGGTGGCGCGGCGTTTTTGATTTGGTATGGCAGCCTGGCGTTGCGTCGGGCCTGCTCGAAACAGAGCCTGCAGCAGGGCGAAAGCCAGACCGTGCGTTCACTGCGCGCGGTGATGCTCAGTGCTTTGGCCGTAACGCTGCTTAACCCGCACGTTTATCTGGATACCGTGTTGCTGATTGGCTCTCTCGGTGCCCAACAAACCGAGCCCGGCGCTTATGTCGTGGGCGCGGCCAGTGCGTCGTTGCTTTGGTTTTTCACCCTGGCGCTCGGCGCGGCGTGGTTGGCGCCATGGTTGGCGCGGCCAAGCACCTGGCGAATCCTTGATCTGTTGGTGGCGGTCATGATGTTCACAGTGGCGTTTCAATTAATCGTCGCCAGCTGATTATTCCAAAAGGCTCTGGAACCTCTATTCCACACAGTTGTTGCGTGGTTATGCCGCACCCCCGGTGCTATGATCCGATCCGATGCGCCGCAAAGAGTACAAACTCCCCGGCGCTTGTCTGGCCGCCCGTGATCGGCCTTGCGCTCACCGCAACTGACCTGATTAGGAGAATCATCATGGCTTTCGAATTGCCGCCGCTGCCTTACGCACACGATGCCCTGCAGCCGCACATTTCCAAGGAAACTCTGGAATACCACCACGACAAGCACCACAACACCTATGTCGTGAACCTGAACAACCTGGTGCCAGGCACCGAGTTCGAAGGCAAGACTCTGGAAGAAATCGTCAAATCTTCCTCGGGCGGCATCTTCAACAACGCCGCTCAGGTCTGGAACCACACTTTCTACTGGAACTGCCTGGCGCCAAACGCCGGCGGTCAACCAACCGGCGCACTGGCTGACGCAATCAACGCAGCCTTCGGTTCGTTCGACAAGTTCAAGGAAGAATTCAGCAAGACTTCCATCGGCACCTTCGGTTCCGGTTGGGGCTGGCTGGTGAAAAAGGCTGACGGTTCCCTGGCCCTGGCCAGCACCATCGGCGCCGGCAACCCGCTGACCAACGGCGACACCCCGCTGCTGACCTGCGACGTCTGGGAACACGCTTACTACATCGACTACCGCAACCTTCGTCCAAAATACGTCGAAGCGTTCTGGAACCTGGTCAACTGGAAATTCGTGGCTGAGCAGTTCGAAGGCAAAACCTTCACCGCTTAAGATCGACGCCAGTCAAAAAAACCCGGCTTTTGCCGGGTTTTTTTATGGGCGCTGGAAATGTGTTGTCTGTTCGGACGCCTTCGCGAGCAGACTCGCTCCCACATTTGGAATGCGTTCCCCTGTGGGAGCGGGCTTGCTCGCGAAGAACGATGACACGGTCAACCTGACGGAATGCCTAGTCCTGTGTGTCGACGATATCCAAAGCCCTGTTCACAGCAAGGTCCGCCAGCATGACGATCTGCGCAATGGCCAACGCCGTACTGCGCTGGGAGCCGCTCAGGTAGGTGGCGAAATCGCTGGCCAGAACACTTGCCGAGGCCAATGACTCACAGGCGTGGGCCAGGAGGGTTTCGGTGTTCATGTCCGGGGAGATCAGGAACATGGGGCTGGGGTTGTAGGGTTTGGAGCTGTTGAAGGGGGGATCGGGGATTAATTTATCCAAGGGAATGCCTATGACGTTGGGTGCCATTCCCTCGCCGTTTCTCACGCGACGAAGAGGTGGCAGCTATGTGCGAGGTGAGAAACCGGTCATAGACACCCGGCCAGACCGAAGTCTGCCCGCACACAGCCGCCATAACGCATATGCAGCAGATAAGCTGGCGGCAATTATGCGGATACTGGCGATGGATGACTATGACTTGCCGGGTTCTCACACCCGATCGCTGAGTTTTCAGCGACACCCAAAAGGTTATTGAACCCGCTTCCTACGGGCAACCTGAAAACCTCGTGGGAAAGGTCTGGTTTTTTTACCCCTGTTTAAACGGACGCATCCGTTGCCTGTGCGGCCGCTATCGCGAGCAAGCTCGCTCCCACATTCAAAACGTGTACATCAGCAGAAACCAGAGCAATTTCCCACGATGAAACCAGCATTCAGCCCCTTGCCCCAACGCCACAGCCGTCTAACATCAACCAAACGGAAAATATGTCCCAATCCCCCTCAAGTTGAAGGACCCAACAACCGACACAGTACGAATAGGACAAACACTCCAACGACAGCATTTCGGCCAAGCTACAGGCAAAACCCAATGTGATTGATTGTCCCTTTGACTGCCATCACCGGATTGCCAATACTCATGGCAACTTGACGCTACCCGCACGGAACAAGGAATGACTCTTTGAAGCTGGAACTCAAGAACAGCTTGTCGGTGAAGTTGCTTCGGGTAGTGCTCCTGTCGGCATTGATCGTCGGCGTGGTCTTGAGCTGCGCGCAGATCGTTTTCGATGCCTATAAAACACGCCAGGCCGTGGCCAGCGATGCCCAACGCATCCTCGACATGTTCCGCGACCCCTCGACCCAGGCCGTCTACAGCCTGGACCGGGAAATGGGTATGCAGGTTATCGAAGGCCTGTTTCAGGACGACGCTGTGCGCAAGGCCTCCATTGGCCATCCCAACGAAGCCATGCTCGCGCAAAAGTCTCGCGAGCTGCAGCATTCCGACAGTCGCTGGCTGACCGACCTGATCCTCGGCAAGGAACGCACCTTCACCACCCAGCTGGTGGGTCGCGGCCCTTACAGCGAGTATTACGGCGACTTGAGCATCACCCTCGACACCGCCACCTACGGCCAGGGTTTCATCGTCAGTTCGGTGATCATCTTCATCTCCGGCGTGTTGCGTGCGATGGCCATGGGGCTGGTGCTGTACCTGGTCTATCACTGGCTGCTGACCAAGCCGCTGTCGCGGATCATCGAACACCTCACGGAAATCAATCCGGATCGCCCCAGCGAACACAAAATCCCGCTGCTCAAGGGGCATGAAAAGAACGAACTGGGAATCTGGATCAACACCGCCAACCAGTTGCTCGAGTCCATCGAGCGCAACACCCATTTGCGCCACGAAGCGGAAAACAGCCTGCTACGCATGGCCCAGTACGACTTCCTCACCGGCCTGCCGAACCGCCAGCAATTGCAGCAGCAACTGGACAAAATCCTGGTAGACGCCGGCAGGTTGCAACGTCGGGTCGCGGTATTGGTCGTCGGCCTGGACGACTTCAAGGGCATCAACGAACAATTCAGCTACCAGACCGGCGACCAACTGCTGCTGGCCCTGGCCGATCGCCTGCGCGCTCACAGCGGACGCCTTGGTGCCCTCGCCCGCCTCGGCGGCGACCAGTTCGCCCTGGTTCAGGCCGACATCGAACAACCCTACGAAGCGGCCGAACTGGCCCAAAGCATTCTTGATGACCTGGAAGCGGCATTTGCCCTCGATCATCAAGAGATTCGTCTGCGCGCGACCATCGGCATCACCCTGTTCCCCGAAGACGGTGACAGCACCGAGAAACTGCTGCAAAAAGCCGAGCAGACCATGACCCTGGCCAAGACTCGCTCGCGCAACCGTTATCAGTTCTATATCGCCAGTGTCGACACCGAAATGCGCCGCCGTCGCGAGCTGGAAAAAGACCTGCGCGACGCCTTGGCCCGTGGCCAGTTCTACCTCGTCTACCAGCCGCAGATCAGCTATCGCGATCACCGGGTGGTGGGTGTCGAGGCGCTGATTCGTTGGCAGCATCCCGAGCACGGGCTGGTTCCGCCGGACTTGTTCATCCCCCTGGCCGAGCAGAACGGCACCATCATCGCCATCGGCGAATGGGTGCTGGATCAGGCGTGCAAACAATTGCGCGACTGGCATGACCAGGGTTTCGTCGACCTGCGCATGGCGGTGAATCTGTCCACGGTGCAGCTGCACCACGCCGAGTTGCCACGGGTGGTCAACAATTTGCTGCAGATGTATCGCCTGCCACCGCGCAGCCTGGAGCTGGAAGTCACCGAAACCGGCCTGATGGAAGACATCAGCACGGCTGCCCAGCACCTGCTGAGCCTGCGTCGCTCCGGCGCGCTGATCGCGATCGACGACTTCGGCACCGGATACTCATCATTGAGCTATCTGAAAAGCCTGCCGCTGGACAAGATCAAGATCGACAAGAGCTTCGTTCAGGACCTGCTCGATGACGACGACGATGCGACCATCGTTCGGGCCATCATCCAGTTGGGCAAGAGCCTGGGCATGCAGGTGATTGCCGAAGGCGTGGAAACCGCCGAGCAAGAGGCCTACATCATCTCTGAAGGCTGTCACGAAGGTCAGGGCTATCTCTACAGCAAGCCGCTGCCGGCGCGGGAATTGAGCGCGTATCTGAAACAGGCTCAGCGCAGTAACGCGGCTATTTTGTAGAAGATCAAAGGATCGCAGCCTCGTTTCACTCTGTAGCAGCTGTCGAGTGAAACGAGGCTGCGATCTTTTGATCTACCTCACGTGTCTCCGTGAATAAGAAATATTTACAAGCACAACCCTTTACACATAATGCGAAAGATTTGCATTATGTCGCAGTTTTGCGCGCTTGCTGCGCCATTCCACCCCCTCTCGAAGCAGGATGTTCGCCATGATTCGTATGCCTCTGGCTACCGCCAGTCTGTTGGCCATCGCTATTTCCCTCGCCGGTTGTGGCGAAGGCAAAGACAAAGCTGTCGCTGCGCAAGCACCGAATCCGGCCGCCAGCACCACGGCCCCGGTTGCTGCGCCTGCCGCTGTTGGTAAAATCGACGAAGCCGCCGCCAAAGCCGTTGTCGCGCATTACGCCGACATCGTCTTCGCCGTTTACAGCGATGCCGAATCCACCGCGAAGACCCTGCAAACCGCCGTCGACGCCTTCCTCGCCAAGCCGAACGCCGACACCCTGAAAGCTGCCAAGGCTGCCTGGATCGCTGCCCGCGTTCCTTACCTGCAGAGCGAAGTGTTCCGCTTCGGCAACACCATCATCGACGATTGGGAAGGTCAGGTGAACGCCTGGCCACTGGACGAAGGCCTGATCGACTACGTCGACAAATCCTACGAGCACGCACTGGGTAACCCGGGCGCCACGGCCAACATCATCGCCAACACCCAGGTTCAGGTCGGCGAAGACAAGATCGACGTGAAAGACATCACCCCGGCAAAACTCGCCAGCCTGAACGAGCTGGGTGGTTCCGAGGCCAACGTTGCCACCGGCTACCACGCCATCGAATTCCTGCTCTGGGGCCAGGACCTGAACGGCACCGGCCCTGGCGCTGGCAAACGCCCAGCTTCCGACTACCTGGAAGGCAAAGGTGCAACCGGCGGTCATAACGATCGTCGTCGCGCTTACCTGAAGTCCGTGACCCAACTGCTGGTCAGCGACCTGGAAGAAATGGTCGGTAACTGGAAGCCGAACGTGGCCGACAACTACCGCGCCACCCTCGAAGCCGAGCCAGCTGAATCCGGCCTGCGCAAAATGCTGTTCGGCATGGGCAGCCTGTCCCTGGGCGAACTGGCGGGCGAGCGCATGAAGGTTTCCCTGGAAGCCAACTCGCCGGAAGACGAACACGACTGCTTCAGCGACAACACCCACAATTCGCAGTTCTACGATGCCAAAGGCGTTCGTAACGTGTACCTGGGTGAATACACCCGCGTCGACGGCACCAAAATGACCGGCGCCAGCCTGTCGTCCCTGGTGGCCAAGGCTGACCCGGCTGCCGACACCGCGCTGAAAGCCGACCTGGCTGCGACCGAAGCGAAGATGCAGGTTATCGTCGATCACGCCAACAAGGGTGAGCACTACGACCAGCTGATCGCTGCCGGCAACACTGCTGGCAACCAGATCGTGCGCGACGCTATCGCTTCCCTGGTCAAGCAGACCGGTTCGATCGAAGCAGCCGCTGGCAAACTGGGCATCAGCGACCTGAACCCGGACAACGCTGATCACGAGTTCTGATCAACGCTGTCTGAATAAAAAGGCGACCTTCGGGTCGCCTTTTTGCTGCCGGTCGCCGATCAGTTGCCCCACATCAACCAAACGATAATTCCTCTTATTCAATCCCCCCTGCCCTGTTAGACTTTGCGCCCTTGTTTTGCTCGTCTTGCAGGATGTCTGATGCCCTCGCTGCCTCTTCGCTTGTCCGCACTGTTGCTGGCCCTGGGCCTGAGTGCCTGCGATGACGCCCCGCGCTTTACCCAAGCCGAACCCGGTGAAGCCCGGTCCGGTGGCAGCGCAACCGTGCGCAAGACCGATCAGAACGCATTTTCCCTGCCGTCCGCCAACCTGCCGCCGTCACGGCGCGTGGACTTCAGTGTCGGCAACAGCTTTTTCCGTAATCCCTGGGTGATCGCCCCGTCGACCACCACCGCCCGGGATGGCCTCGGCCCGCTGTTCAACACCAACGCGTGCCAGAACTGCCACATCAAGGACGGACGCGGTCATCCGCCCACGCCTGATGCGCAGAACGCCGTGTCGATGCTGGTACGTCTGTCGATTCCCGATACGCCAGCGTATGCCAAGGTCATCGAGCAGCTCGGTGTCGTCCCGGAGCCGGTCTACGGCGGCCAGTTCCAGGACATGTCCGTACCGGGTGTCGTGCCGGAAGGCAAAGTGCGCGTCGATTACACACCCGTTCCGATTCGCTTCAAGGACGGCACCGAAGTCGAGTTGCGCAAGCCGACGTTGCAAATCACCCAGCTCGGCTATGGCCCGATGCACCCTGACACGCGCTTCTCAGCCAGGGTTGCACCGCCAATGATTGGCCTGGGCCTGCTCGAAGCAATTCCCGACGAGGCGATCCTGGCCAATGCCGAGGCTCAGGCAAAAGACAAAAACGGTATCGCCGGACGCCCGAACCGGGTCTGGGATGACGCGCAGCAAAAATCCGTTCTCGGGCGATTTGGCTGGAAGGCCGGCCAACCAAACCTCAATCAGCAAAATGTTCATGCGTTTTCCGGGGACATGGGCCTGACCACCAGTCTGAGACCCGTTGATGACTGCACCGCCGCGCAAACCGCTTGCAAGCAAGCGCCCAACGGTAATGGCCCGGATGGCGAGCCGGAAGTCAGCGATAACATCCTGCGTCTGGTGCTGTTCTACAGCCGTAACCTCGCCGTACCGGCCCGCCGCGATGTCAGCGCCCCCGAGGTGCTGGCCGGCAAGAATCTGTTTTTCCAGGCCGGATGCCAGTCCTGCCACACCCCGAAATACACCACCGCCGCCAACGCCGCAGAACCTGAACTGGCCAATCAAGTGATTCGCCCTTACAGCGATCTGCTGCTGCATGACATGGGCGACGGTCTGGCCGACAACCGTACCGAATTCCAGGCCAGTGGCCGCGACTGGCGTACTCCGCCGTTGTGGGGCATCGGCCTGACGCAAGCAGTCAGTGGCCACACCCAGTTTTTGCACGATGGCCGCGCCCGCAATCTGCTCGAAGCCGTGCTCTGGCATGGCGGCGAAGCAACAGCGGCGCAGCGACAGGTTTTGTCTTTCAATGCCGAGCAGCGCGCTGCGTTGCTGGCGTTCTTGAATTCTCTTTAATACGTATTCCATAGCGGGAGCCCGACATGTTCCGTCCCAAATTGTTGTTCACCAGCCTTGCCGCACTCGCCCTGGGCGCCTGTTCGCCTCAGGATCCGCAGGCCGTCACGTCGGCGGCGATCGCCAAGTCGGTAATCCTGCCGACCTACACGCGCTGGGTTGAAGCCGACCGCCAACTGGCCGTCAGCGCCCTCGCCTACTGCGAAGGCAAGGAAAACCTCGACACCGCCCGCGCCGACTTCCTGCACGCGCAGAAAGCCTGGGCCGAGTTGCAGCCACTGCTGATCGGGCCGCTGGCCGAGGGCAATCGCGCCTGGCAGGTGCAGTTCTGGCCGGACAAGAAAAACCTCGTCGGCCGTCAAGTCGAGCAACTGGTCACCGCACAGCCGCAGATCGATGCCGCTGCATTGGCCAAGTCCAGCGTTGTGGTTCAAGGCCTCTCCGCCTACGAATACATCCTGTTCGACAGCAAGCCTGATGTGGCCAACGCTGAACAGAAAACCAAGTACTGCCCGCTGCTGATCGCGATTGGCGAGCGTCAGAAACAACTGGCCGAAGAAATTCTGAAAAGCTGGAACAACACCGACGGCATGCTCGCGCAGATGAGCAAATTCCCGAACCAACGCTACGCCGATTCCCACGAAGCCATCGCCGATCTGTTGCGCGTGCAAGTCACCGCCCTCGACAGCCTGAAGAAAAAACTCGGCACGCCGATGGGCCGTCAGACGAAGGGTTTGCCGCAACCGTTCCAGGCCGATGCATGGCGCAGCCAGTCGTCCCTGACCGGTCTCGAAGCCAGCCTCGCCGCCGCCAAAACGGTATGGGAAGGCGTCGACAACAAAGGCCTGCGCGGCCTGTTGCCGAGCGAGCAAAAACCTTTGGCCGACAAGATCGACGCCGCTTACGCCGCGTCCCTGAAACTGTTCGCCAGCAACCAGCGCTCGCTGACCGAAATGCTCGGCGATGACGCCGGTCGCCAGCAACTCAACGAAATCTACGACAGCCTCAACGTCGTCCACCGCCTGCACGAAGGCGAACTGGCCAAGGCGCTGGGCATCCAACTGGGCTTCAACGCCAACGACGGTGACTGATGAGGGCAAGTTCCATGCTGCGACGCCAGGCTTTGACGTTAGGTAGTTTGCTGCTGGGTGCGGTGACACTGGGCGGCTGGACGCTGTTCAAGCAGAAGGACAAAAGCCCGCTGCTGCTCTCGGCGCGGGACGATACCGACGGCAAGCACTACGCCGTCGGTTACCGGCTGGACGGCACCCGGGTGTTTGCCACCCAGGTTGGCCAGCGTTGTCACGACATCATCAACCACCCGACGCTGCCGATCGCGCTGTTCGTCGCCCGTCGACCAGGCACCGAGAGTTACCTGATCGACCTGCGCGACGGCACGCTGCTGCAAACCGTGGTCTCACAGCCGAACCGGCACTTCTACGGTCACGCTGTGATTCACAAGAGCGGCGATTGGCTGTACACCACCGAGAACGACACCTCTGATCCGGGTCGTGGCTTGCTGGGTGTGTATAAGTTCGAAGGCGAGCGACTTATCCACAGCGGCGAGATCCCCACCCACGGCGTCGGCCCGCACCAGGTGTCGTGGATGCCCGATGGTGAAACTCTGGTGGTCGCCAACGGCGGCATTCGCACCGAGGCCGAAAGCCGCGTCGAAATGAACCTCAACGCCATGGAACCGAGCCTGGTCCTGATGCAACGCGACGGCACCCTGCTGAGCAAGGAAACCCTGGCCCAGCAGATGAACAGCGTGCGTCATTTGGGGATCGCCAGTGACGGCACCATCGTCGCCGGCCAGCAGTTCATGGGGCCGTCTCACGAGTCTTCGGAGCTGCTGGCGATCAAGCGGCCCGGCCAGCCGTTCGTGGCTTTCCCGGTGCCTGAGCATCAGTTGCAGGTCATGGGGCATTACACCGCCAGCGTCGCGGTGCACAGCGAACTGCGCCTGGTGGCGTTGACCGCGCCACGGGGCAACCGCTTTTTCATCTGGGACCTGGACAGCGGTGAAGTGCGCCTGGACGCGCCGCTTCCAGATTGCGCCGGGGTCGGCGCGGTAGCCGATGGCTTTGTCGTGACCTCGGGTCAGGGGCGCTGCCGGTTCTACAACTGCCGCCAGACAAGCCTTGTTGCAAAACCCCTCGATCTACCCGCAGGGCTCTGGGACAACCACCTTCACCTCATCTAAACACAGCCCTTTGTAGCAGCTGGCGCAGCCTGCGTTCGGCTGCGCAGCAGTCGTGAAATCAGGCGCCGCGATGTTTCATGCAAACCGAGGTGTCTGGATTTGCGACTGCTGCGCAGCCGAACGCAGGCTGCGCCAGCTGCTACAGGTCGGGGTGACGCCTCCCTGTAAGTTCTGCCAGTTGGAATCAACCTCCCACTCGGAGTAATGTGCCCGACTGTCTCACCTGGTTTTCTCCAAGGAAGTGGAAATATGCTGCGTCGCCGCATGCTGATCATGTTGGGTGTTGTTTTGCTGATCGTGCTGATCCTGGCCGGTTACAAAGCCTTCTCCATCTATACGATGATTCAGGGCTTTGCTGTGCCGAAACCGGCGATCAGTGTCGCCGTGGCCACGGCCACCGAACGGCCGTGGCAAGCCCGCCTGCCCACCGTCGGCACGCTCAAGGCGCTGCAAGGCGTGGACCTGAGCCTGGAGACCGATGGCACCGTCATCGATTTGCAGTTCGAGTCAGGGCAGAAGGTCAAGGCCGGTCAACCACTCCTGCGGCTCGACAGCGCCGTGGAAAGTGCCTTGCTGGAAACGGCTCTGGCCGACCTCGGGCTAGCCCAACTCGATTACGGTCGCGGTAGCCAACTGGTAGGCAGCCAAGCCATTTCCAAAGGCGAATTCGACCGACTTTCGGCGGTGCAGAAAAAGAGCAAGGCCACGGTCAATCAACTCAAGGCTGCACTCGGCAAAAAGAGCATCGTCGCGCCCTTCAGCGGGACCATTGGCATTCGTCAGGTGGACATCGGTGACTATCTCGCCAGCGGCACCATGATTGCCACCCTGCAAGACCTCAGCAGCCTCTATGTTGACTTCTTCGTGCCCGAGCAGTCGGTACCGAAGATCGCCATCGGCCAACGGGTACAGATCGTTGTCGCGGCCTACCCGACACAAACTTTCCCCGGCACCATCAGCGCGATCAACCCGAAAGTCGAAAATAGCACGCGCAACGTCCAGGTCCGCGCGACCCTGGCCAACCCCGACGGCAAACTGCTGCCGGGGATGTTCGCCAGCCTGCAAGTGTTGTTGCCCGACCCGCAGCCGCGCATCGTCGTGCCGGAAAGCGCGATCACTTACACGCTGTACGGCAACTCGCTCTATGTCGTCGCGCAGAAAAAAGCCGAAGACGGCAGCTTGGAAAAAGACGACAAGGGCCAACCGATCCTGATCGCCGAACGGCGTTTCATCGAAACCGGCGAGCGCCGCGATGGGCAAGTGATGATCACCAAAGGTGTGCAGAACGGCGAAAAAGTGGTCACGGCCGGCCAGATCAAACTGGACAACGGCGCACACATTGCGATCAGCGACGACAAGACCTTAGCCGAGAAGAACAGCCCGCCGCGCGCGGACTGATCAAGGAATCCCCATGGCTTTTACCGACCCGTTCATCCGCCGCCCGGTGCTCGCCACCGTGGTCAGCCTGTTAATTGTGCTGCTGGGCTTCCAGGCCTGGAGCAAGTTGCCGCTGCGCCAATATCCACAAATGGAAAACGCCCTGATCACGGTGACCACCGCTTATCCCGGGGCCAATGCCGAAACCATTCAGGGCTACATCACCCAACCGA
The DNA here is from genome assembly GCF_030053095.1 of Pseudomonas sp. PMCC200344. Lineage (NCBI taxonomy): Bacteria > Pseudomonadati > Pseudomonadota > Gammaproteobacteria > Pseudomonadales > Pseudomonadaceae > Pseudomonas > Pseudomonas sp. PMCC200344. The sequence continues at coordinate 5,176,208 of NZ_CP125618.1, forward strand.
TGCAGCAAAGTCTGGCCAGTGCCGAAGGCATCGATTACATGACCTCGGTCAGTCGCCAGAACTTCTCGGTGATCTCGATCTACGCGCGCATCGGCTCCAACAGCGACCGCTTGTTCACCGAACTGCTGGCCAAAGCCAACGAGGTGAAGAACCAGCTGCCCCAGGACGCCGAAGATCCGGTGCTGAGCAAGGAAGCCGCCGACGCCTCGGCACTGATGTACATCAGTTTCTTCAGCAAGGAACTGAGCAACCCGCAAATTACCGACTACCTGTCGCGGGTCATCCAGCCGAAACTGGCGACCCTGCCGGGCATGGCTGAAGCCGAGATTCTCGGCAACCAGGTATTTGCCATGCGTCTGTGGCTGGACCCGGTCAAGCTGGCCGGTTTCGGCCTGAGTGCCAGCGACGTGACCGATGCCGTGCGCAAATACAACTTCCTCTCCGCCGCCGGCGAAGTGAAAGGCGAGTACGTCGTCACCAGCATCAATGCCAACACCGAACTCAAATCCGCCGAAGCCTTTGCCGCGATTCCGCTCAAGGTCGAGGGCGACAGTCGCGTGCTGCTCAGCGATGTGGCGCGGGTTGAAATGGGTGCGGAAAACTACGACTCGATCAGTTCTTTCGGCGGTACGCCTTCGGTGTACATCGGCATCAAGGCCACGCCCGGCGCCAACCCGCTGGACGTGATCAGGGAAGTGCGCAAGATCATGCCGGACCTGGAAGCCCAACTGCCGCCGAACCTCAAAGGTGAAATCGCTTACGACGCCACGCTGTTTATCCAGGCCTCGATCGACGAAGTGGTGAAAACCCTGTTCGAAGCGGTTCTGATCGTCATTGTGGTGGTGTTCCTGTTTCTCGGCGCGCTGCGTTCAGTGGTGATCCCGGTGGTCACCATCCCGCTGTCGATGATCGGCGTGATGTTCTTCATGCAGATGATGGGCTACTCGATCAACCTACTGACGTTGCTGGCGATGGTATTGGCCATCGGCCTGGTGGTGGACGACGCCATTGTGGTGGTGGAAAACATCCACCGGCACATCGAAGAAGGCAAGACGCCGCTGGATGCGGCCATCGAAGGCGCCCGGGAAATCGCCATGCCGGTGGTCTCGATGACCATCACCCTGGCGGCGGTCTATGCGCCGATCGGCTTCCTGACGGGGCTCACAGGGGCGCTGTTCAAGGAGTTCGCCTTGACCCTGGCCGGCGCGGTGGTGATCTCCGGCATCGTCGCCCTGACCCTGTCGCCGATGATGTGTGCCTTCCTGCTGCGTCACGACGAAAATCCCAGCGGTCTGGCCCATCGCCTGGACCTGATTTTCGAAGGCCTCAAGCGCCGTTACCAAAGCATGCTCCACGGTACCCTCAACACCCGGCCGGTGGTGCTGGTGTTCGCGGTGATCGTGCTGTGCCTGATTCCGGTGCTGCTCACGTTTACCAAGTCGGAACTGGCGCCGGACGAAGACCAGGGCATCATTTTCATGATTGCCAACGCCCCGCAACCGGCCAACCTCGACTATCTGAGCACCTACACCGACGAGTTCGTCACGATCTTCAAGACGTTTCCCGAGTACTACTCGTCGTTCCAGATCAATGGCTTCAACGGCGTGCAATCGGGAATCGGCGGCTTCCTGCTCAAGCCGTGGAACGAACGCAGCCGCACGCAAATGCAGATCCTGCCCGAGGTACAGGCCAAACTGGAGAGCATTTCCGGCCTGCAAATCTTCGGCTTCAACCTGCCTTCCCTGCCCGGCACCGGCGAGGGGCTGCCGTTTCAGTTCGTCATCAGTTCCGCCAACGATTACGAGTCACTGCTGCAAGTGGCCGACCGGGTGAAAAAACGGGCAATGGAATCCGGCAAGTTCGCCTTCGTCGACCTCGACCTGGCGTTCGACAAGCCCGAAGTGGTGGTGGATATCGATCGCGCCAAGGCCGCACAGATGGGTGTTTCCATGCAGGATCTTGGCGGGACACTCGCGACGTTGCTGGGTGAGGCGGAGATCAACCGTTTCACCATTGAAGGTCGCAGCTACAAAGTCATCGCGCAGGTCGAACGGCCCTTCCGGGATAACCCCGACTGGCTGAACAATTATTACGTCAAGAACACCCAAGGCCAACTGCTGGCCCTGTCGACCCTGATCACCGTGACCGACCGGGCGCGTCCACGGCAGTTGAACCAGTTCCAGCAACTCAACTCGGGCATCCTGTCCGGGGTTCCGCTGGTCAGCATGGGTGAAGCCATCGACACCGTGCGCCAGATCGCTCGGGAAGAGGCGCCGGTGGGTTATGCCTTCGATTATGCCGGCGCATCACGGCAATACGTCCAGGAAGGCAGTGCGCTGTGGGTCACCTTCGCCCTGGCGCTGGCGATCATTTTCCTGGTACTGGCCGCCCAGTTCGAAAGCTTCCGCGATCCGCTGGTGATTCTGGTGACCGTACCTTTGTCGATCTGTGGTGCGCTGATCCCGCTGTTCCTGGGCTGGTCGAGCATGAACATCTACACCCAGGTCGGCCTGGTGACGTTGATCGGGCTGATCAGCAAACACGGAATCCTGATCGTCGAATTTGCCAACCAGTTACGCAAGGACAAAGGCCTGACGCCGCGCGAGGCTGTGGAGGAAGCGGCGGCCATTCGTCTGCGTCCGGTGTTGATGACCACCGCTGCGATGGTGTTCGGCATGGTGCCGTTGATCATCGCCACGGGGGCGGGCGCCGTCAGCCGGTTCGACATCGGCATGGTGATCGCCACGGGGATGTCGATCGGAACGTTGTTTACGTTGTTTGTGCTGCCGTGTGTTTACACGTTGCTGGCTAAACCCGATAAACCCTAGGGGAACGCAGCACAACCCTGTGGGAGTGAGCCTGCTCCGGGCGGCGTTCCGACGATTGCGGTGTGTCATTCAGCCTTGATGTTGACTGACACACCGCAATCGCGAGCAGGCTCACTCCCACATTGGTTCGGCATCACGACCTGAGCGTCGGGAATAAAAAAGGCCTCGCATTAGCGAGGCCTTTTATTTGGGCTTCAATCTGTTCAACTCTGTGGCCTCAATCCTTGAGAAAGTCCGAACATGAACAGCAATAAATCATGATCGGGTTGGGATGCCACGGATGCCTTCGCAACTCGTGGCATTGGACAATGCGCGTCGCCGCTCACTGAACTGAGGACCTGCGGGCGGGGCTGCTCCCATGCCGCCACCGCCAGTGAAGCAACTGCCAAGGCTCCTATTAAAAATACACCTCGTGCAATTTCGAGTTTCATTGCTATAAACCCTTGATAGCGCTGCCAAACGCCGTCTTATAAAAATAGACGAGTTTCTGCCAGTCCGTCGTGCTGAACGACGAGTGGCGACGCAGTTGTTTCATGTCATGCGTAGCCGCTTGCCGGGCGGTCAAACGCTGCCGACATTTCTCCAGATCGATCAAGGCCACTTCAACCTTGGCAGCCTCGTCTTCACCTGTGACGCGCACGAATACGTGCTTGACGTAGAGGCAGCTGTGCTGCCAGCGACCCTTGTGCATCCGGGCCAGGTTCTCGGCCAGTTCCTTCAACACTCGATCATGCACAGCCTCACCGTGACGTTCGCGACCACCGCCAGCGTACCAGTGTTCGATTTCCTCGAAGCCGTCCAGCGCCTTGGTGATCAGCAATGCGCGCCATTTATGCACCGGATCGCGCTGTGCACCGCAAAAAACGATTTCCGGAACGCGAACGTCGAGCAGGTTCAGGCCGATGAGCGCATCGCGCTCGCGCAACACCGTCGGCCGACCGAACGGGTGCAGCAAGCTGCGATGGATATGACCGGTCTGACGTTTAACGTAAAGCAACTGTCCATTGCTGCTCACGACGCGCTGCACGCCACTTTCTCCACCGCGACGGACGTTGGGTTCTTCTACCCACTCACCGCGCTGATTCCAGAAATAGTCGAAGCGGTCCTGAGGAGCGACGTCCGTTTCTGCTGCACATTGCACTGCCATTCTGTTACCTCTTGCGTAATACGTAGACCCGCCACATGGCATAGAGCGGTAAAAAGTCCAGTTGTTCCTGAATACGGAAACCCACCTGCTCGAATTCCTTTTCAACCGTAGCCGCCGGTAACACAAATCGATTTTGGTAACCTTCCTGCCCACGGGTTTTCTCGAGGCGCTTGCGTTTCCACGCTTTGAAATTGCCGTCCACCCACAAAGAAAGGATCACGCTGTCGCGGGTGACGCGCTCGAATTCACGCAAAATAGCCAGTCGATGCTCGGCTTCACCGATGTGATGGAGCAAACGCATGCAGAAAATGCTGTCGACGGCGTTATCAGGCAAGGCGATGTCAAATGCAGAAGTGTGCAAGGGCCGTACCCGTTTCACCACCTCGGCAGGTTGCGCCTGCATGGCAATCTTCAGCATGGATTCGGAGTTGTCGGCCCCAATGATCGCACGATTGGTTTTTTCCGCCAGCAATGGCCAAAAGCGCCCCGCACCGCAGGGCAAATCGAGGATCAGCCCCGGCTCACCGACCAGTGCCAGCGCCTTGCGCGCCAGTTGCTCGTCACGCCAGTGAGACAGGCGGCGGCCAAGGCCATCCTGGTGTTTGCGCAGGTATCGTTGAGCGTGTTGATCATCGTATTTTTCGGAAAAATCAAGTTTGATCGGGCCGGCCATCACCAAGGTTTCCTTAACTGCTGATGGCACCCACGATAGGTAGCGCCGTGTCAGCGACAGGTCATTCCTTTGTGAAAAAAACGTCATGTAAAACCACAAATTATTTCGAGGTTTTGCAGGGCGGCAACGATGGCTCTGGGCCGTTGCGACCGATCAGCTCACATCCGACGAACACAACTCCACCTCAAAACGACAACCATGAGGCTCCATGTTCGTCAGGCTGACGTTCCAACCCTGGTTTTCACAGATCCGCTGCACCAGCGACAGCCCAAGCCCCAAGCCCTCACCGCGCTTCTCGTTGCCCCGCACGAACGGCTCGAACATCGCCTCGCGCTTTTCCTCGGGAATGCCCACGCCACTGTCCTCGACCATGAAACCCGTGGCCGTCAAGGTCAGGCGGATGAACCCGCACTCGGTGTAATGCAGCGCGTTACGCAGCAGGTTGCCCATGACCGCGTGCAGAAGGGTTGCGTTGTAGCAAGTGTTAGTCGGATTACCCGGTTCAAAGTTCAGTGCCAGCCCCTTGGCCTCGATCGGCTCGCGCCACTGATTGAGCAGTCCATCGGCTATCTGGCTCAGGGTCTGCTGGGGCGACATGCTGGCGTCTTCACGTTGTGCGCGGGCCAACATCAGGAAGGTTTGCACCAGCTCGCGCATCTCCTCACAAGCACGGGCGATTCGCTGGACCTGTGCACGTCCACGCTGATCGATGCCGGGGTTTTCCAGCAGCAGCTCGCAGGAACTGGCGAGCACCATCAATGGCGTGCGCAGCTCGTGACTGACGTCACTGGTGAACAACCGTTCGCGGGTCAACGCCTGGCGCAAGCGCCCGAGGGTGGCGTCGAAGGCCACGGCCAACTCGCCCACCTCATCAGCCGCGTAATCCGGCGCCAGCGGTGGCGCAAGACCTAATAATTGATCACGGTGACGGACCTGACGGGCCAGCCGCACCACGGGCGCCATCACTTTGCGCGCCAGTACCCAGCCAAGAAACACCGCCAACGCCAGACTCAGGACGAAGCCCACCAGCACCACGGCAAACAGCACCCGTTCACGCTCTTCGAAATCGCTCTGATCCTGCAACAGCACATAATGCCGGCCGTCGACGACTTCGACCATCGCGTGATACGACAGCTGTTCGCGAAACACTTCGTGAAAGCCCGGGTCCAGGTGCCGCAGGTCCTTGGGCAGCTCGAAATCCCCCGGCCCGCCGCTGAAATAGAACATCTGGTCCGGCTCGGGACGGTGGCTCCAGTCCGACACGCTGTCCATCAGCAACAGACGTTGCAAATCGCCGCCCAGACCTGCCGAAATCAGTTTCTCTTCGACCAGGTGCACGGTCGCCACAATGCCCATGGCGAAGGCCCCTGCCACCAATGCGCTCATCAGCGCAAAGGCGATGATGATCCGTTGAGCAAGGCTCTGTTTAAACTCCATCTCGGCCCTCGGCCAAGCGATAACCCACACCGTGCACGGTTTGCAGCAACGGTTTGGCGAACGGCTTGTCGATCACTTGGCGCAATTGATGGACGTGGCTGCGCAGGCTGTCGCTGTCCGGGCAGTCATCACCCCACAGCGCCTCTTCGAGAATTTCGCGGCGCAGTACGTGAGGACTTTTTTGCATCAACACGGCCAGCAATTTCAGCCCCACCGGGTTGAGTTTGAGCAGACGACCTTCGCGGGTGACTTCCAGGGTATCGAGGTCGTAGATCAGATCGCCGACCTGCAGGGTGCGGCGACCGCCACCCTGGGCGCGACGCATGACCGCCTCGATGCGCGCCGCCAATTCAGACAGCGCAAAGGGTTTGATCAGGTAGTCATCGGCGCCGGATTTGAAGCCTTGCAGCCGGTCGTCCAATTGATCGCGAGCGGTGAGCATGATCACCGGCGTGTCGCGGCGCGCGTCTTCACGCAGACGTTTGCACAGGGTGTAACCGTCGATGCCCGGCAACATGATGTCGAGCACGATCAAGTCGTAATGCTCGGTGGCCGCCAAGTGCAAGCCTGACAAACCGTCCTGCGCGCAATCCACGGTATAACCTTTGAGCCCCAGGTAATCGGCCAGATTGGCCAGGATATCGCGGTTGTCTTCAACCAATAGAATTCGCATGGGTGTCTCCTGCGTACACAGTAACGGCCGTCTTGGCCCGCGCAGCTTAAGGCCAAGTGTGGCTGAGGGCTAGGACTGTGTGCAGTTGTAAATCCACCCCCATAAACCCGGGATGGCTATAACGACTTTTTCACTATCGATTCACACGCCGACGACAGAATCAGGCTCAAACTCCGCGCGGCTGCGTTTTCAGAACATTTCACCGACCAAGGAACTGCCATGGTTTCGACTGCTGTCCGCCCCGCCTCCCGCCCGCTGAATTTCTGGGTGTGCCTGGGCGTTCCCGCCATCGCGGCGATCGTTCTGGTGCTGCTCGAACTGACGTCCCTGGACATGGACCTTGCCAAGCTGTTCTATGACCCGGTCGCGGGGGATTTCATCGGCCGGCACAGTTACTTCCTGGAAGAGATCCTGCATGACCGCGCCAAGCAGGTGGTCATCGCCTTCTCGGTGTTGGCCATCTTCGGTTTCATCGCCTCTTTTTTCATGGACAGGCTCAAACCGATCAAACGGGAACTGGGCTGTCTGGTGCTGTCTCTGGCGCTAGCGACCTCCTTTGTCACGCCAGTCAAAGCGGTGACAGCGGTTCAATGCCCGTGGAGCCTTGAGCAGTTCGGTGGTCACGAGACCTATAGCGAGTTGCTCAGCCCTCGCCCGCACACCGATAAACCTGGCCGTTGCTGGCCCGGCGGCCATGCGGCGACCGGTTTCACACTGTTTGCGCTGTTCTTTGTCCTGCGCGACCGTCGTCCGCGTCTGGCGCGCAAGGCGTTTGTGTTCGCTTTCGCGTTGGGCACGGTGTTTTCCATCAGCCGGATGATGCAGGGGGCGCACTTCTTTTCGCACAACGTGTGGACGGCGATTTTCTGCTGGCTGATTTGCCTGGGGGCGTATTACTACATTCTTTATCGGCCAGCCTCGAAGGCTGAGCGAGAGTCCGAAGCACAACCGGTCAACGCCTGAAACACAGATCAAAAATGTGGGAGCGAGCTTGGCCCGAGGTGACCCTCGAAATCCGGGCAATAAAAAACCCCGCCTGCTTATCGCAGGCGGGGTTTTTTAGTACGGGGTAAGGCTGGCTTACATCATGCCGCCCATGCCACCCATACCGCCCATGTCTGGCATACCGCCGCCAGCTGGTTTGTCGTCCGGAGCATCAGCGATCATGGCTTCGGTGGTCAGCATCAAGCCACCAATGGACGCCGCAGCCTGCAGAGCAGAACGAGTCACTTTGGTAGGGTCGAGGATGCCCATTTCGATCATGTCGCCGTATTCGCCGGTAGCAGCGTTGTAACCGAAGTTACCCGAACCTTGCTTGACCTTGTCGACTACTACGCTTGGCTCGTCGCCGGAGTTGGCAACGATCTGACGCAGTGGCGATTCGATAGCGCGACGCAGTACAGCAATACCGACGTTCTGATCAGCGTTGTCGCCTTTCAGTTCGCTGATGGCTTGCAGAGCGCGAATCAGCGCTACGCCACCGCCAGGTACCACGCCTTCTTCAACGGCTGCACGGGTAGCGTGCAGGGCGTCTTCAACGCGGGCTTTCTTCTCTTTCATTTCAACTTCGGAACCAGCGCCAACCTTGATCACTGCAACGCCGCCGGACAGTTTGGCCAGGCGCTCTTGCAGTTTTTCACGGTCGTAGTCGGACGAAGTGTCGGCCACTTGCTGACGGATTTGCAGAACGCGAGCCTGGATATCAGCTTCAACGCCGGCGCCGTCGATGACGGTGGTGTTTTCCTTGGTTACGGCTACGCGCTTGGCATTACCCAGGTGTTCCAGGGTAGCGCTTTCCAGGCTCAGACCGATCTCTTCGGAGATAACGGTACCGCCGGTCAGGACAGCGATGTCCTGCAGCATGGCCTTGCGACGGTCACCAAAGCCTGGAGCCTTGACGGCAACCACTTTGACGATACCGCGCATGTTGTTCACAACCAGAGTCGCCAGGGCTTCGCCTTCAACGTCTTCGCTCACGATCAGCAGCGGACGACCTGCTTTGGCAACGGCTTCCAGTACTGGCAGCAGTTCACGGATGTTCGAGATTTTCTTGTCGACCAGCAGGATCAGCGGACCGTCGAGCTCGGCAGTCATGGTCTCTGGCTTGTTGACGAAGTACGGGGACAGGTAGCCACGGTCGAACTGCATGCCTTCAACAACCGACAGTTCGTTTTCCAGGCCCGAGCCTTCTTCAACGGTGATCACGCCTTCTTTACCGACTTTTTCCATGGCTTCGGCAATGATGTCGCCGATGGAGTTGTCGGAGTTGGCCGAGATGGTGCCGACCTGAGCGATGGCTTTGGTGTCAGCGCACGGCTTGGACAGGGCTTTCAGCTCTTTGACGATTGCGATGGTCGCTTTGTCGATGCCGCGCTTCAGGTCCATCGGGTTCATGCCGGCAGCGACGGCTTTCAGGCCTTCGTTGACGATCGATTGAGCCAGAACGGTAGCGGTGGTGGTGCCGTCGCCTGCGTCATCGTTGGCACGGGAGGCAACGTCTTTGACCAGCTGCGCGCCCATGTTTTCGAAGCGATCTTTCAGCTCGATTTCTTTGGCAACGGACACGCCGTCCTTGGTGATGGTCGGAGCGCCGAAGCTCTTCTCGATGATCACGTTACGGCCTTTAGGGCCCAGGGTCGCTTTTACTGCGTCAGCCAGGACGTTGACACCGGCGAGCATTTTCTTGCGGGCGGAATCGCCGAATTTAACTTCTTTAGCAGCCATGATCGATATTCCTTAAATACTTTGTAGTAGCGGGAAAATGAGCGGGGAATCAGCCTTCGATAACAGCGAGGATTTCGTTCTCGCTCATTACCAACAGGTCTTCGCCGTCGACTTTCACGGTGTTGCTGCCGGAGTACGGGCCGAACACAACCTTGTCACCCACTTTAACGGCCAGTGCACGCACTTCACCGTTGTCCAGCACGCGGCCGGTACCGACAGCGAGGATCTCGCCGCTGTTGGCTTTTTCAGCAGCCGAACCTGGCAGGACGATACCGCCAGCGGTTTTCTTTTCTTCTTCGCTGCGACGGATGACGACGCGGTCATGCAGAGGACGAAGCTTCATTGTCGATCTCTCCTAATTGTGGTTTTCATCGGCCGGTGTATTCCCGGCGGGTTTAACAAATCCGGCGGTGCCGGGTGCGGTTCGTCGAGCGAACCGCGGAAGTCTGTCTGGCGTAATCGCCAGAAACCTTGCGGTGACCGTTACATAAGGGCGCATAAGCTTATTACAAGGGCGAGGAAGCAAATTTTTTCAGGTTGCTGCCCCACAAACGAACACGGCACCCGAAGGTGCCGTGCCGGTATAGCGGATTACTTGGTATCGCGGTGTTCGAATTCGCCTTCGATCACGTTCGGCTCACGGCCTAGCGGCTCGCGGGTCGCAGGGCCGCCGCCACGTGGCTGAAGGTCGTCGGCGAATGCACGCTGACGGATTGCCGCCTCTTCGGCACGCTGGCGCATTTTATTGGCCAACAGTCGACGAGAGATCGGCAGCAACATGATCAGACCCAGCACATCAGTGACGAAGCCCGGCAGGATCAACAGACCACCCGCCAGTGCCAGCATCAAACCTTCGAGCATGGTCTGGGCCGGCAACTCGCCGCGGTTCAGGCTTTCACGAGCACGCAATGCGGTTGCCAGACCAGCGATACGCAGCACGAACACGCCGAGCATCGAGCCGAGAATGACCAGCAGCAGGGCCGGGAAAAACCCGATCGCCCCGCTGACCTTGACGAATATGAACAGCTCCAACACCGGGAACAGTACAAAGAGCAATAAAAAAGGGCGCATCAAATGGTTCCTCAACGCAAGAATGCCTTGCCAGTAATCCCTAGATGACGTCGCCGTTTCGTGAATTCAAGCGTCGGCCACTTCATTTTTCGGCCAATGTTCGGCGTGAGCCAGGAAAACCAAGGCTTCGCGCACTTGTGTCGGCGTATTACACGGTGCTTGAAACGGCAACCAATAGAGCCCCTGGCCAATGCGCAGGTGCATGCCTTCGGTGTCGATACCCGCCAGTTGCGCCGGCTCGGTTTTCGGCAGGCCCGCCAGTTCGACGTAGTGGACGATGGCTTTGGCGTGATCGGCATTCATGTGCTCGACCATGCTCGCTTCGGCCTTACCGGCGAACGGGTTGGCCAAGGTCAGTTGATCGACCCAGTGAATCGCACCGAAGCCGCCGATGTAACGGTGACGTACCGGTTTGAGCACCCAGAAATCGAAATCGTGGGCCTTGTGGTAGCTCTGCGAATCCGGGAAATAGCGGTAGTAACGCTCAGCCGCCGCTTCGATGGCTGACTCGTCCTCGAGCTTTTCTGCTTCGGCGAGGTAAGTCAGACGACCAACGGCTTGCACGTCTTCGGCCCCGCGCTCACCCACAAACAGTGAGCATTTTGGATCTTTCTGCAGGTTGTGAGTGTGCTGAGCGATGCGGCTGATAAGGATCAGCGGCCGGCCCTGTTCGTCCAGACAGTACGGAACCACGGAGCCAAACGGGAAACCGGGCATCGCCTTGGAGTGTGTCGAGAGCACCCCACGGTATTCCTTGAGAAGCAATTCTCGGGCATTCTTGGCCGCTTCAACGCTCAATTTATGACTCCTTATATAGAATCCGTCAAAAAAACGGACAGGCGCCTGGGGATAAGCTCCAGTACGCCATCGGGGCAGTTCTCATGTGCAGCCAGGCCGCATCAGGTGCAGATCGAGAGGCTACTCTCTAAAAGGAAACCACTCCTCTGACCTGCTATTGGGGCATGCGAATGCAACTCACTGACAAAGTAATCATTATCACGGGCGGTTGCCAGGGTTTAGGCCGTTCCATGGCCGAGTATTTCGCCGATAAAGGCGCGAAGCTGGCGCTGGTGGACCTGAACCAGGAAAAGCTCGACGACACCGTAGCCGTTTGCAAGGCTAAAGGCGTCGATGCTCGCGCTTATCTGTGCAATGTCGCCAATGAAGAGCAAGTGACCCACATGGTCGCCCAGGTGGCCGAAGACTTTGGCGCGATCCACGGCCTGATCAACAACGCCGGGATCCTGCGCGATGGCTTGCTTATCAAGGTCAAGGACGGCGAGATGACCAAGATGAGCCTGGCCCAGTGGCAGTCGGTCATCGACGTCAATCTGACCGGCGTATTCCTGTGCACCCGTGAGGTCGCGGCCAAAATGATCGAGCTGAACAACAGCGGCACGATCATTAATATCTCGTCGATCTCCCGCGCTGGCAACGTCGGCCAGACCAACTACTCCGCCGCCAAGGCCGGTGTCGCTGCGGCGACCGTGACCTGGGCCAAGGAACTGGCACGCTACGGTATTCGTGTGGCAGGCATTGCACCGGGTTTTATCGAAACCGAAATGACGCTGAGCATGAAGCCTGAGGCGCTGGAGAAGATAACGTCCGCGATTCCGCTCAAGCGCATGGGCAAGATTGAAGAGATCGCCCATTCGGCGGCGTACATTTTCGAGAACGACTATTACACCGGTCGGATTCTTGAATTGGATGGCGGGTTGCGGATTTAGGGCCTACACAAAACAAATGTGGGAGCGGGCTTGCTCGCGAATGCGATAGATCAATCAACTTATCTGTTGAATGACATACCGCCTTCGCGAGCAGGCTCGCTCCCACAGGGGATCGCATTTCTTCAGCGAATCAATCGTCGCTGATGGTGATGTTCGGCATGGCCGGTGTCGCCGCTTCCTGCAACACGATCCGCGCGCCGACATGGCGGGCCAGTTCCTGGTAAACCATCGCAATCGGGCTGTCAGGCTCGGCGATCACCGTTGGCTTGCCGCCGTCGGCCTGTTCGCGGATGGCCATCGCCAAGGGCAACGAAGCCAGCAGCTCGACGCCGTACTGGTTGGCCAGCTTCACACCACCGCCCTCACCGAACAGATGCTCGGCATGCCCGCAATTGGAGCAGATGTGCACGGCCATGTTTTCCACCACGCCCAGCACCGGGATGTTGACCTTGCGGAACATTTCCACACCCTTGCGCGCGTCCAGCAATGCCAAATCTTGTGGCGTGGTAACGATCACCGCGCCGGCCACCGGGACTTTCTGCGCCAGAGTCAGCTGGATGTCGCCGGTGCCTGGCGGCATGTCGATGACCAGGTAATCCAGGTCGCCCCAGGCGGTTTGAGTGACCAGTTGCAACAAGGCGCCGGAAACCATCGGCCCGCGCCAGACCATCGGCGTGTTGTCATCGGTCAGGAACGCCATGGACATGACTTCAACACCGTGGGACTCGATCGGAATAAACCACTTCTGATCCTTGACCTTAGGTCGGGTGCCTTCGGGGATGCCGAACATGATGCCCTGGCTCGGTCCGTAAATATCCGCGTCGAGGATCCCGACCTTGGCGCCTTCGCGGGCCAGGGCCAGGGCCAGGTTGGCGGCGGTGGTGGATTTACCCACACCGCCCTTGCCGGACGCCACGGCCACCACGTTCTTGACGTTGGCCAGACCCGGGATCTGCGCTTGAGCCTTGTGCGCGGCAATGACACTGGTGATCTCGACGCGGGCGATGGTCACGCCGTCCAGCCCTTCAATGGCCATTTGCAGCAACTGCGCCCAGCCACTCTTGAACAGGCCGGCGGCGTAGCCCAGCTCCAGCTGGACGCTGACGCGATCACCCTGAATGTCGATGCCACGCACGCACCCGGCGCTGACCGGGTCCTGGTTCAGGTAAGGGTCGGTGTATTGGCGAAGGACGGCTTCCACCGCTGCGCGATTGACGGCGCTCATGGGCAACTCCGATAGCAAGACTGGAAAATCAGGCGGGTATCCTACGCCGGACACACATTTGTGGCGAGGGAGCCCGACGCAGGTTGGCGGTTGTCGTCGATCGAAACAGGCTCACGGGGTGAAAAATATACGCCGGCGCTTTATAGTGGCCGACCTCCGTTTCATCAAGTAGCCGAGCCCCATGTCCGAGCCACGCAAGATCCTCGTCACCAGCGCCCTGCCCTATGCCAATGGTTCGATCCATCTTGGCCACATGCTGGAATACATCCAGACCGATATGTGGGTGCGCTTCCAGAAGCACCGCGGCAATCAATGCATTTATGTCTGCGCCGACGACGCCCACGGTTCGGCCATCATGCTGCGCGCGGAAAAGGAAGGCATCACCCCGGAACAACTGATCGCCAACGTCCAGGCTGAACACAGCGCCGACTTTGCCGAGTTCCTGGTGGACTTCGACAACTTCCACTCCACTCACGCCGAAGAAAACCGTGAGCTGTCGAGCCAGATCTACCTGAAGCTGCGCGACGCCGGGCACATCGCCCAGCGTTCGATCACTCAGTACTTCGACCCGGAAAAGAAAATGTTCCTGGCCGACCGCTTCATCAAGGGCACCTGCCCGAAATGCGGCACCGAAGACCAGTACGGAGACAACTGCGAAAAATGCGGTGCGACCTACGCGCCGACGGACCTGAAGGATCCGAAGTCGGCGATCTCTGGCGCTACTCCGGTGCTCAAGGATTCCCAGCACTTCTTCTTCAAGCTGCCGGACTTCCAGGAAATGCTGCAAGCCTGGACCCGCAGCGGCACCCTGCAAGAGGCTGTGGCGAACAAGATCGCCGAATGGCTGGACGCCGGTCTGCAACAGTGGGACATCTCCCGCGATGCGCCGTACTTCGGTTTTGAAATCCCTGACGAGCCAGGCAAATACTTTTACGTCTGGCTGGACGCGCCGATCGGCTACATGGCCAGCTTCAAGAACCTCTGCGACCGCACGCCGGAACTGGATTTCGACGCGTTCTGGGGCAAGGATTCCACCGCCGAGCTGTACCATTTCATCGGCAAGGACATCGTCAACTTCCACGCCCTGTTCTGGCCAGCCATGCTCGAAGGTGCCGGTTTCCGTAAACCGACCGGCATTAACGTGCACGGTTACCTGACCGTCAACGGTCAGAAAATGTCCAAATCCCGCGGCACCTTCATCAAGGCCCGGACCTATCTCGACCACCTGTCGCCGGAATACCTGCGCTACTACTACGCGGCGAAGCTGAGCCGTGGCGTCGATGACCTGGACCTGAACCTCGAAGACTTCGTGCAGAAGGTCAACTCCGACCTGGTCGGTAAAGTCGTCAACATCGCCAGCCGTTGCGCCGGTTTCATCCAAAAGGGTAACGGCGGTTTGCTGGTGGCCGGCAACGCCGCGCCAGAATTGACCGAAGCGTTCCTGGCCGCAGCGCCAAGCATTGCCGAGGCCTACGAGGCTCGCGACTTCGCCCGTGCCATGCGCGAGATCATGGGCCTGGCCGACCGTGCCAACGCCTGGATCGCCGAGAAGGCGCCGTGGTCGCTGAACAAACAGGAAGGCAAGCAGGACGAAGTCCAGGCCATCTGCGCCTTGGGCGTGAACCTGTTCCGCCAGCTGGTGATTTTCCTCAAGCCGGTGTTGCCGTTGCTGGCCGCCGACGCCGAGGCGTTCCTGAACGTCGCGCCGCTGACCTGGAACGACCACGCTACCTTGCTCAGCAACCATCAGCTGAACGAGTTCAAACCGTTGATGACCCGTATCGACCCGGTAAAAGTGCAAGCCATGAGCGACGCCTCGAAAGAAGACCTGACCGCCAGCCAGACCGACACCGGTGAAACTGCACCTGCCGGCAATGGCGAACTGGCCAAGGATCCGCTGTCGCCGGAAATCGAGTTCGATGCCTTTGCCGCTGTCGACCTGCGCGTCGCCCTGATCCTCAAGGCCGAACACGTGGAAGGTGCCGACAAACTGCTGCGCCTGACCCTCGACATCGGTGACGAGCAACGCAACGTGTTCTCCGGAATCAAGAGCGCTTATCCGGATCCGTCCAAGCTCAATGGTCGTCTGACCATGATGATCGCCAACCTCAAGCCACGGAAAATGAAGTTCGGCATCTCCGAAGGCATGGTGATGGCGGCCGGCCCTGGCGGTGAAGAAATCTACCTGCTCAGCCCTGACAGCGGCGCCAAGCCTGGTCAGCGCATCAAGTAAGCTTCTGCTGTAAACCGATCCCACAGTCGTGCCTGACGCGACTGTGGGATTTTCATGTCTGGCCCACCCTCCGTCCTTGCCGGATAATGCCTAAGCTTTTTAGACCGCTCCGTTAAAAAGCCCCGTTCTTGCCGGCACGATCATGACCGAAATTGTTCTTACGCTTATCAGCACTGCCCTGATCAACAACCTCGTGTTGCACTGGCCGCTGGGCGTCGATCCGCTGCTGGGCAACGAGCATCGACAGGTCCATGCGTTGGGCCTTGCGACGACGTGTTTGATGCTGATCGTCGGCACGCTGGGTTACTCGGCCTACCGTTGGTTGCTGGTCCCGCTGGAGCTGACGTCGCTGCGCCTTTTCGTCTTCCTTCCATTAAGCGTTCTGCTGATTGGCCCGCTGCTGAAAGTGCTTTCCCGGTTACTTCCAAAGCTTGCGTTCGATGGCCTCTGGCCCCTGCTGCTGGGCAATGCTGGCGTACTCGGCCTGACGCTGCTCAATGCTCAGGACGACAAAGGCTTCTTCCACGCCATGGCCCTGAGCCTGGGTGCCGGCCTGGGCTTCTGGCTGGTACTGAGCCTGTTCAGCGACTTGCGCCAACGCACAATCGAAAATGATATCCCCCTGCCCTTTCGCGGCCTGCCCATCGACCTGATCGGCGCCGGATTGATTGCAGTGGCCTTTCTCGGATTCAGCGGACTGATCAAAACATGAGTCTGATTCAACGCATCGACGCCCTCTTGCCGCAGACCCAATGCGGCAAGTGCGGCCACCCCGGATGCAAACCGTACGCCGAAGGCATTGCCAGCGGCGAACCGATCAACAAGTGCCCGCCGGGCGGCAGCGAAACCATCGCCGCCCTGGCCGAGCTGTTGAAAGTGCCGGTGCTGGAACTGGACGTCAGTCGCGGTTCGGCCCCGGCGCAGATCGCCTATATTCGTGAAGCGGAGTGTATTGGTTGCACCAAGTGCATCCAGGCCTGCCCGGTGGATGCCATTGTCGGCGCGGCGAAATTGATGCACACGGTGATCGTCGATGAATGCACCGGTTGCGATCTGTGCGTAGCGCCCTGCCCGGTGGATTGCATCGAGATGCGGCCGTTGCCGCTGGCCACAGTGCTGCCGATTGTCGGTGGCCTGGCGTTCAGCTTTGAGGAGCAACGCGCCCGGACGGTCAAGCGCAATCACGCACGGCGCCGATTCGAACAGCGCAATGCTCGCCTGCGTCGCGAAGAAGAACAGAAAATCGCCGAACGTCAGGCCCGAGCCCAACGCGCCATCCAGCACAGTGAGGTGGCGACGCTCAATCCGGTTCAGGCCGCTCTTGAGCGAGTCCGCGCACAGAAGGCAGCCAATGCGGATACGGCGCTGAAAAAGGCCAAGATCGATCTGGCGATGAGTCGGGCGCAACTGAACAAGTCACTCAAGGCGTTCGGGCATCCGCCGACCTTCGAACAGCAGTCGCAACTGATCGTCCTGCAACAGCAGTTCGAGGCAGCCGAACAGGCGTTAGCGAAACTGGAAAGTACTGCACCGCCAGCCGCGGCACCCGTCGTTCCGGCGAAAAATGCGCAGCTGAATCGGGCAAAGATCCAGCTGGCCATGCGCCGCGCCGAACTCAAGAAAGGCCAAGCCAGCGAAGCGCCAGCTGAGCAGATCGAAGCCCTGGAACGCGCGGTGAGTGAAGCCGAGCGTCAGGTGGATGCCTATGCAGCCCCTTGAATCGGTCGACGAGCGCCTTCAGCAGACCATGAAGCTGGTATTGCTGGCCACCGTGCCGGGAATGCTGGTGTTTTTCTGGCTGTATGGCTGGGGCGTGTTGATCAACCTGATTCTGACCGGTGTTACCGCACTGGCCGTTGAAGCGACCGTATTGCGCTTGCGCAAGCTTGCGGTCAAGCCGGCCCTGAGCGACGGCAGTGCGCTGGTCAGCGCGACGCTGTTGGCTCTGGCCTTGCCGCCTTATTGCCCGTGGTGGCTGACGGTCTGTGCCGCGGCGTTCGCGATGGTGTTCGGCAAACACCTGTATGGCGGCGTTGGCAAGAACCCGTTCAACCCGGCAATGCTGGGCTTCGCCCTGGTGCTGGTGACCTTTCCCCAACAGATGACCCTCTGGCCGTCATCCCATGGGCTGGACCTGATCGGCGGCTTGCAGCAGGTGTTCGGGTTCAGCCTCGGGCAGACGCCAGACGCCTGGGTCCAAGCCACGGCGCTGGACAGCCTGCGGATCAACAAAAGCCTGACCATGGACGAACTGTTTGCCGCTAACCCGGCGTTCGGTCATTTCGGCGGCCGAGGCATGGAATGGGTCAACCTGGCCTTTCTGGCAGGTGGCGCGTTTCTGCTGCAACGACGGGTGTTCAGCTGGCATGCGCCGGTCGGCATGCTCGCCAGCCTGTTCATCATCAGCCTGCTGTGCTGGAACGGCTCGGGCTCCGACTCCCATGGTTCGCCGCTGTTTCATCTGCTCACTGGCGCGAGCATGCTGGGTGCATTCTTCATCGTCACGGAACCGGTGTCCGGTGCAAAAAGCCCCGGCGCGCGACTGCTGTTCGGCGCGGGCGTCGGGCTGCTGACGTACCTGATTCGTACCTGGGGTGGTTATCCGGACGGCGTAGCCTTTGCCGTGCTGTTGATGAACCTCTGTGTGCCGGCGCTGGAGCGGTTTGCCACCTCCAGACTGGAACGGGGTGCGCCATGAGCCGAGCGTCGAGCGTTGTGATCCTGGTGGTGCTGGCAGGCTTGGGGATTGGCGCGACTTACCTCGTGCAGCACACCAGCGCGCCGCGCATTGCGGCCGAACAGCGCCTGATCGACAGTCGTAACCTGCTGGACTTGCTCCCTGCTGGAGGCTACGACAATCAGCCGCTGGAACAGACACTCGCCCTCGAAAATACTGAGCTGGCCAACAGCACGCTGCTAGGTGGCTACCTGGCGACCAAGACTGGCCAACCCAGCGCCGTGTTGCTGCGCAGCCAGACCCTGGGCTACGAGGGTTCCATCGAATTGCTGATCGCCATCGGCGCAAACGGCAAGGTGTTAGGCGTGAAAACGCTCAAGCAATCGGAAACTCCGGGCCTGGGCGGCCGACTCGCCGACTGGCCCAATGCCTGGCTTCAGGGATTTTCCGGAAAGTCCCAAACCGAACCTGCCGACAATGGCTGGGCCTTGAAAAAGGATCAGGGGCAATTCGATCAAATGGCGGGGGCAACCATTACTTCGAGAGCGGTCATCAACGCCATCCATGACGCGTTGCGCTATTTCGACGAACATCAGCAACAGTTGATCGGGAGCAGCGCTCATGAATAAGTCATCGACGCTGCAGAATTCACTGATGCTTGCGCCGCTGATCGGCGCCACAGATTCATTGGTGACCGCTCTGGGCTTGTGGCTGATGTTCATCGTGGTGATCAGTGCCTTTGGGGTGAGCATGGGCGCGTTGCGATCCCGACTTGTCCCGGAGACACGTTTGCTTGCCAGCGTCCTGCTGGCGGCCACGCTGACCAGCTGCGCGGAACTCGCCGCGCAAGTCTGGTCGCTGCAATGGCACCAACATGTAGGGCTCTATGCAGGATTGATTGCCTTGCAATGCGTTGTGCTGGAACACACCGGTTTTCTCCAGAGCGCCTGGCGTGATCGCCTGCGCCGATGTGGCCTTTTCGGCGCGTTGATGGCGGGCCTTGGCTTGCTGCGCGAATTCATCGGCAACGGAACATTCGGCAGCCATCTGCCATGGTTGGCCGGCACTGCGCAAACGGACTGGCAAGGCTGGGTACTGACCGCCGACGGTGGCTTGCGCCTGGCCACCCTGGCCCCTGGTGGATTCATTCTGCTGGGACTGCTGCTCGCCGCACGTCAGGCCTGGACCCGCTCGACGCCCTCTCACTGACCGCCTTCGAGGAAACGCACTGCCCATGAATGCCGCAAAACGTCTGGAAATTTTTCGCCGATTTCACGAAGACAACCCGGAACCGAAGACCGAACTAGCCTACTCCTCGCCGTTCGAATTACTGATATCAGTGATTCTCTCGGCGCAGTCGACCGATGTCGGCGTCAACAAGGCCACCGCCAAACTCTATCCGGTGGCCAATACACCGGCGGCGATTTATGCCTTGGGTGTCGAGGGACTGTCGGAATACATCAAGACCATCGGCCTGTTCAACAGCAAAGCGAAAAACGTGATCGAGACCTGTCGCTTACTGATGGAACGTCATGGAGGCGAAGTGCCGCAAACCCGTGAAGAGCTGGAAGCGTTACCCGGCGTCGGCCGCAAGACTGCCAACGTGGTGCTCAATACCGCATTCCGTCAGCTGACCATGGCCGTGGACACGCATATTTTCCGGGTCAGCAATCGTACCGGCATAGCTCCAGGCAAAAATGTGGTCGAGGTTGAGCAAAAACTGATGAAGTTCGTGCCGAAGGAATATCTGCTGGATTCCCATCACTGGCTGATCCTCCACGGACGCTATGTTTGCTTGGCTCGCAAGCCTCGCTGCGGCAGTTGCCGGATCGAAGACTTGTGCGAATACAAGCAAAAGACTTCGGACGATTGAGGCGCTATTAGGTTTTTTGATTTATCGATTGAAAAAATCTTTTTTACCCGCCGGGAGTTTATCGATATAAGGAGCGCCAAAGGCAGCCTTAGCCTGGAGTAACACTATGAGCACTGGCAAAGAGCAATTGGACGTAGAAGACGACTTCACCCCTGTTGAGACTGATGATGCTGAGCCGGTGGTTGAAGTGGCGAAGACCAACCTGAGCAAACGCCGTACCATCGACAATCTGTTGGAGGAGCGCCGACTGCAAAAGCAATTGGCCGATTACGATTTTGATCTATGACACCTAAAAGCCTCCCGAAACGGAGGCTTTTTACTAAGTCCCGACCCCTGATCCCCCCCCGTTCATCGCGCCTCGTCAAACGCTGAGGCAGTCACACCAGACCATTGCGTTGAGCCAATTCGATCAGGTCGACCAAGGAGCGAGCATTGAGCTTCAACAACAGACGAGTCTTGTAAGTACTGACGGTCTTATTGCTGAGGAACATTCCGTCGGCGATCTCCTTGTTGGTCTTGCCTCGGGCCAATTGTTGCAAGACCATCATTTCCCGTCCCGACAGTCGATCCACCATATCGGCCTCACTGGCGTTCCCCAAACTGGAACGTACGGTATGCAAGGCTTGATTCGGAAAGTAACTGTAGCCCGACAATACTGCCTTTATTGCACTGAGCAACTCAGTGAGATCCTGTTGTTTGCAGACATACCCTGCGGCACCGGATTGCATGCAACGCATGGAAAAATGCCCAGGTGCCTGGGAAGTTAATATCAGCACTTTCATGGGCATCGCTGTCGATGTCAGACGCGCAATGACTTCCAGCCCATCAAGTTTCGGTATTCCAATATCCAGGATGACAATATCCGGCATATGCTCACGGGCAAGTTGCAACGCATCCACGCCATTATCTGTCTCTGCAATAACCTCGTAGCCGTGACGCTCCATTAGCATACGTACCGCAAGACGAATGACGGGGTGATCATCCACGATCAGCACTTTATTCATGGGCAAGTCCAATTTTCGCTGTTCGAATTTTTAGAGCCCGCACGATAGCCTAGTCGTTTCACCCATGGCATGCCGCCCCCCTCGGCCACCCACACCGAGAGACATTCCCTACAGACATTGAAGAATAATCTTACAAAATTCCCAAAAATACGGTGGGGGTAAACGTTTTATCAACCAGAAAATATTTCGATTATCCGCAGTTTTTTTGTTTCAGTTTACAACCAGAAAACCAAATAACAGGGTTCGCCGCAAGAGGTCCAACGAATACTGACTATTGAGCTACCCTTAAAAGTAACTGATATTTACCACTTGAAACCCCACACCACAAACACCGCACATCAAGAATGTAGTAAAAATCACACCAGGCAACACTTCAACAACAAACTCAATCCAATACCACCTAAAACCCTACAACAGAGGCACCCGCCGCACACTCAATACCGCTACTATCAAACCCTCTAAATCTAAAACTTAAAAGGAGCCACCGCACCAATACAATCACCGACCACTTAGTTATTAAAATCAAACCAAAACATTAATCAACCGAGAAAAAATAATATTTCAACGAGCAAAACACATGATCAAATCAAAGAAAAAAATCATCAACCCCATGACAGTTATTGCAATATTTGCCGCTATTTCTGAAACATCGGCCGCCGTATCACTGCCCTTTCTCGACAATAAGGAACGGGAGTTCTATATCTGGTTCCTGATCAGTTTCCCTTTTTATTTGCTTTTTCTTTTCTTCGCCACACTCAACTTCAACTATCGGTCGCTGTACGCGCCATCCGATTACGGCAAGGGAAAGCACTTTATAAAAGTGATGGACAACGCTGAACGCGGTCAGCGACCCGATAACCTGAAGGACCCTCCCGCCCGGATCGATATTCAGACGGGCCTCTCGGCTCTACAGTACGTTTGCATGGCCGAGCAGCTAAAGAACCTGCACATCATCGATGCGCGGTGGCTAAACAAGAAAATGGAATTCGGTGCCTGGATTGAAAAATACCGACGCCCACAGGGAAGCCCTGCACAAGTGATCGTATTTCTCACCTGTACCGATTCGGAGGCATTACTGAAGGAAAGCGCAAGCAAGCAATCAAAACAGGCAAAGAATCGCAGCGGCCCAACGCTTTGCATTGCTTACAATTTGAATTCACACGGTCTGACGATTCTTGATCACTCTTTTTACCTGACACGCAGCAGGTAACGCTTGAAGAGCATTCAGAGAGAGGAAACAGAAGGAAGGTATTACAGATACAAATAGAGCGCTGATAACACGATGACCGGTAGGAAAACTCCCCCTATTCAAAATTGTGGCCTTGTCACCGACAAGGCCACAACTCTATTACCGTCGTTCCACTACGGTTTCAAAGATCTCAGAAAAGCTTCCGGCCTTTGTTCGCCGCAATTCGCATGCGCAAGGCGTTGAGTTTGATGAAGCCCGCCGCGTCGGCCTGGTTGTAGGCGCCGCCATCTTCTTCGAAGGTCGCGATGTTGGCATCGAACAACGATTCGTCGGACTTGCGACCGGTGACGATCACGTTGCCCTTGTACAGCTTCAGGCGCACAACGCCGTTCACGTGGGCCTGGGACGCGTCGATCATCTGTTGCAGCATCAGACGCTCAGGGCTCCACCAGTAACCGGTGTAGATCAGGCTGGCGTATTTAGGCATCAGCTCGTCTTTGAGGTGAGCCACTTCGCGGTCAAGGGTGATCGATTCGATCGCACGGTGGGCGCGCAGCATGATGGTGCCGCCTGGGGTTTCGTAGCAGCCACGGGACTTCATGCCCACGTAACGGTTCTCAACGATGTCGAGACGGCCGATACCGTGTTCGCCACCGATACGGTTCAGGGTCGCCAGCACGGTAGCCGGGGTCATTTCGACGCCGTCCAGTGCGACGATATCGCCGTTGCGGTAGGTCAGTTCCAGGTATTGAGCTTTGTCAGGAGCCTTCTCCGGGGAGACGGTCCATTTCCACATGTCTTCTTCGTGCTCGGTCCAGGTGTCTTCCAGCACGCCGCCTTCATAGGAGATGTGCAGCAGGTTGGCATCCATCGAGTACGGGGATTTTTTCTTGCCGTGACGCTCGATCGGGATGTTGTGCTTTTCAGCATAATCCATCAGCTTTTCACGGGAGAGCAGGTCCCATTCGCGCCACGGAGCAATCACTTTCACGCCTGGCTTCAAGGCGTAGGCGCCCAGCTCGAAACGAACCTGGTCGTTGCCCTTGCCGGTGGCGCCGTGGGAAATGGCGTCAGCACCGGTTTCGTTGGCGATTTCGATCAAGCGCTTGGCGATCAACGGACGAGCGATGGAAGTACCCAGCAGGTACTCGCCTTCATAAACGGTGTTGGCGCGGAACATCGGGAAAACGAAATCGCGCACGAATTCTTCGCGCAAGTCGTCGATGTAGATCTCTTTCACGCCCATGGCCTGTGCCTTGGCGCGTGCAGGTTCGACCTCTTCGCCCTGACCCAGGTCAGCGGTGAAGGTCACGACTTCACAGTTATAAGTATCCTGCAGCCACTTGAGGATCACCGAAGTGTCCAGGCCGCCGGAATACGCCAGAACGACCTTGTTTACGTCCGCCATGCCATCACTCCACGGGGTTCTACGGAAAGCCGTCAAGTCTACCGGTCATGCAGGATAATTTACAGAGGCGCGACAGCTTATGACGACGAAGCGACAGATTATGTCGAGTGAGCGACGATTACAGCGGGTTCAGGAGGTCGATGCAGCGCTCGCCGATGCGGTGGCCTGAGGGGCCGACTTTTCGGTGGGCGTAACGCGCGCGAGGTGCACATTGACCCGACGGTTCTTCGCCCGGTTGGCGGAATTGGTATTGGGCGCCAATGGATAACGCTCGCCGTGAAAGCGCACGGTGATCTGCGATTCCTGAATGCCGTTGGCCTTGAAGAACTCCATGACTGCCAGGGCCCGACGCCGCGACAGGTCACGATTGGTCAGGCGGTTGCCGCTGTTGTCCGAGTGGCCATCGAGCTCGACGTGGTTGACCGTCGGATCAGCCTTCATGAACTCCAGCATCACTTGTAATTGCGCCTTGGCCTGCGCGTCGAGATCGATGCCTTCACCGGGGAAGCCGATCTGCGATTGTTTAACCTGCTCGAAATTCTTCGGCAGCAGCTTCGCCACGCAGCTCTGGTAGTCGTTGAAGGCCTTGCTGAACTTGACCGGCAACAGGCGCACTTCCGACACCCGGCCATCGCCCGAGTAATGTCGAACGACCGGACTGCGGCCGTCCATCAGGCCACTGATCAAGCGGCCAGCCTGAACTTGCGAACTGTTAAACAACACATTGCCGCTGCCGATTCGTACAGAACCGAGGTTGATGTCGCCACGCCCCGGCTGCCAGGGTGCAGCCGCCGCCAGCAAGGTGGCCGAACCGCCGCCGATCATCGAGTTATAGGCCTTCAGACGAAACGTCGCTTGCTCGCCAGCGCGACGCACGAACTCGCCCGAACCGAAATCGCTGATCGGCTGAGTCAGGCGGCACTCGAACTTGTCTCCTTCGACCGTCCACTCGATGCTCTCCAGACGGGTCTGGAAAGTGAGCGCCATCGCAGGAAGGCTGGCAAACACGCTGAGCAAGGCTAAATAACGCTGGCGCACGGGAGGCTCCACTGGCTTCTACAACAAAAAGACCGACACACAGATGTTTACGGCATACCTGTTGGATATCGGAAGCTTCCTGCAAAACTTGATAGCGAGTGCCTGGAAGAGTCTTTTCCGGTAGCATTCCCCTCAGTTTGACCCGCCTGGAATCCCCTCATGTCCGACCGCCTGACCCTGCTGCGTCCCGACGACTGGCATATTCATCTTCGCGATGGTGCTGTGTTGCCCAATACAGTCGCGGATGTCGCGCGCACCTTTGGTCGCGCCATCATCATGCCCAACCTGGTACCTCCGGTGCGTAACACCGCTGAAGCCGACGGCTATCGCCAGCGGATTCTCGCTGCACGCCCGGCTGGCAGCCGCTTCGAACCGTTGATGGTGCTGTACCTGACCGACCGCACCCAGCCCGAAGAAATTCGCGAGGCCAAGGCCAGCGGCTTCATTCACGCCGCCAAGCTGTACCCGGCCGGCGCGACCACCAACTCGGACTCTGGTGTCACCAGCATCGACAAGATTTTCCCTGCACTTGAGGCCATGGCCGAAGTCGGGATGCCCTTGCTGGTTCACGGTGAAGTCACCCGTGGCGATGTCGACGTGTTCGATCGCGAAAAATTCTTTATCGATGAGCACATGCGTCGTGTGGTCGAGCGCTTCCCGAGCCTCAAAGTGGTGTTCGAACACATCACTACCGCCGACGCCGTGCAGTTCGTCAACGAGGCTTCGGCCAATGTTGGCGCGACCATCACCGCGCATCACCTGCTGTACAACCGCAACCACATGCTGGTGGGCGGGATTCGGCCGCACTTCTATTGCCTGCCGATCCTCAAGCGCAACACCCATCAGGAAGCCCTGCTCGACGCCGCCACCAGCGGCAGCGACAAGTTCTTCCTCGGCACCGACTCGGCGCCCCATGCCCAGCACGCCAAAGAAGCCGCTTGCGGCTGTGCCGGCTGCTACACAGCTT
This sequence comes from Pseudomonas sp. PMCC200344, assembly GCF_030053095.1. Lineage (NCBI taxonomy): Bacteria > Pseudomonadati > Pseudomonadota > Gammaproteobacteria > Pseudomonadales > Pseudomonadaceae > Pseudomonas > Pseudomonas sp. PMCC200344. The sequence goes on from NZ_CP125618.1 coordinate 5,202,102, forward strand.
ATGCAGCGATCGAGATGTATGCCGAAGCCTTCGAACAGCGCAACGCGCTGGATAAGCTCGAAGCCTTCGCCAGCCTGAACGGCCCTCGTTTCTACGGCCTGCCGGTGAACACCGATCGCATTACCCTGGTCCGCGAAGAGTGGACCGCCCCAACCAGCCTGCCATTTGGCGAGCTGACCGTAATCCCGCTGCGCGCCGGTGAAAAACTGCGCTGGCGCCTGCTGGAGGAACACGCGTGAGTGAAGACCATTTCGACGACGAACAGGACGGTCAAGGCGGCGGAGGTGGTTCGCGCCACCCGATGGCTGAGCGCTTCCGTGGATACCTGCCAGTCGTTGTCGACGTTGAAACCGGTGGTTTCAACTCTGCCACTGACGCCTTGCTGGAAATTGCCGCAACCACCATTGGCATGGACGAAAAAGGGTTTGTGTACCCCGACCACACCTACTTCTTTCGCGTAGAGCCTTTTGAAGGCGCGAACATCGAAGCGGCCGCTCTGGAATTTACCGGGATCAAACTCGATCACCCGCTGCGCATGGCAGTGAGTGAAGAAGCAGCGCTGACCGACATCTTCCGCGGCATCCGCAAGGCTCTGAAAGCCAACGGTTGCAAACGGGCGATTCTGGTCGGGCACAACAGCAGCTTCGATCTGGGTTTCCTCAACGCCGCTGTCGCACGCCTGGATATGAAGCGCAATCCGTTTCATCCGTTCTCGAGCTTCGATACCGCGACCCTGGCCGGTCTGGCTTACGGCCAAACCGTACTGGCCAAGGCCTGTTCGGCAGCCGACATCGACTTCGACGGTCGTGAGGCCCACTCGGCTCGCTACGACACCGAGAAGACGGCCGAGCTGTTTTGCGGCATCGTCAATCGCTGGAAACAAATGGGCGGCTGGGAAGACTACAACGACTGATCGTTGGGTTTATCCCGCCCATAAAAAAACCGGCCTCAACGGCTAATGCCAGTCAGTTAAGCTGACTGGCATTTTTCTTTCTGATCGGATATTTCGGTGATTTGAGCCTTATGGCGCGGGGATAAATGCGCTCTTCCCGTCGATGCGGCAGAACATAATGCGGGGCAGAGGCGTGCAGCTCGGCCAGATATTTGGGGATGTTCCCGGAACGGTCGGCCGAAACGCTGTTGATAAACCCTAAAATTGCCCAAGTACACGCGGTAAAGCTCATTTCGCACGGGTAAATACCTGGACAGTGGCGGCTCATTTCCACCATCTGGTAGCGCAGCAGGTTGTAGCCCAGCAACACACCCCACAGTTCCTGCTCGATCATCTCGGGCGTCTTGCTACGCAATGTATAGCTGCTGTTGAGCAGCGTCTGTTTCATCTCGCGAAACCCTAATTCGATCTCCCATCGCTGGCTGTACAGGTCGACGATTTCGTCGGACGGGAAGCGTAGCGGATCGGCCATCGACGTCAGGATCTGACAAACCTTGCCCTTGACGGTTTTGCTCAGCAATCGCGCGGTCAGGCGCTCCGGCAGCCCCGGCCATTGCGTGCGGGCCTGCGGCGAAGTGCTCAACGAGACCACAGCGTCCTGGCGCCCCAAGCGCTGAATCACTTCGTACTGCGCACCTTTGCGCAGAGGCATCAGCCAATGTCGCTCGATGCCTGCTTGCTGCCACTGATGCAGCAAACCCGAGGAGTAAAAACCGCGATCGAACAGCGTCAGCGAGTGATCGGGCGTGGTTTCGATCAGTTGCTCCGCCAGTTTCATTTCGTTGCTGCGATAGCCATCCAACGCGCTGCCGATCAGCATGTGGCTGGTCAACTCCATTTGGCAGACCATGCGCACCTGGGGGAAACCGGTGTCGCCATGCTGGTTGCTGGCGGAATCGTAGCGCGCCCGATTTTCGGGTGTATCGGGTGTTCGCCAGACGACGCCGTCGACCCCCAGCAAACGCAAGCCTGCCCAAGTTGGGTGATCCACGGTCTCATGCCAACTTTTCTGAGTCAGATGGAAGACTTGTCGTACAGCCTCGCAGCCCAATCTCTGACGGGCTTGAACCACAGCGCTGGGTGCCACCAATGGACGTTGGCCCGGCAGCATGATGTTCATGCGGCTGACCACATCCCACGCCGACATGCGGCGAAAGAAGGCCATGGAGATCACGCACCAGAGCATCATTTCCAGTGGCAAACGCCGCTTGCGCAGGGGCGCCACGCCGGCCTGTTCAAGTGCCTGCTCGACCAAAGATGGATCGAGTAAAGAATCCAGTCCCTCGATTGAGTTAGGGGTGGAGGCGATATTGTGGGTCAGTTCCAGGGCCCGAGCGAGACGCATAAAAAAATCCGATGCCAGTACAGGCATCGGATTTTGATTTCTTGCGGCCAAAGGTCAAGCAAGAGGGCTTAACTGATCGGCATTAGCCTCAACGGCCTGTTTTTTTATGCCTCAAACGTGCCTTACAGCGCAGCAGCGTTCTCGGTCAGGTAAGCCGCGACGCCTTCGGTCGAAGCGGTCATGCCTTTGTCGCCTTTTTTCCAGTTGGCAGGGCAAACTTCGCCGTGCTCTTCGTGGAATTGCAGAGCGTCGACCAGACGGATCAGCTCTTCAATGTTACGACCCAGCGGCAGGTCGTTGATGATCTGCGAACGGACAACGCCTTTGTCGTCGATCAGGAACGCGCCACGGAAAGCCACGCCGCCTTCGGACTCAACGTCGTAGGCCTTGGCGATTTCGTGCTTCAGGTCGGCAGCCATGGTGTAGCGAACTTCGCCGATACCACCATTGTTGACCGGGGTGTTGCGCCAGGCGTTGTGGGTGAAGTGCGAGTCGATCGAAACGGCGATCACTTCAACGTTGCGTGCCTTGAAGTCAGACATGCGGTTGTCCAGAGCGATCAGCTCGGACGGGCAAACGAAGGTGAAGTCCAGTGGGTAGAAGAACACCAGGCCGTATTTGCCTTTGATGGCCGACGACAGGGTGAAGCTGTCTACGATTTCGCCATTGCCGAGTACGGCCGGTACGGTGAAGTCAGGGGCTTGTTTGCCTACGAGTACGCTCATTGGATATCTCCTGGTCTAATAACGTGAAAAACTGGGCTCGCATCAGCCTGCCACCTTCAGGCGACAGCCCTGTGACACGAACCCGCTTCATAGGACCGGCCATCATACACTGCGTTTTTGACCTGTCCTTAACGGTTTTTTTGTCAGGGGAAATGCAGTCGACGGGTTTTCCTCGTGATCGATGCCGAGAGGAAACCGTTCGTCAGCCCTGATCAAAGCTTTCAGAAACCACTTTGACAATCATTCTCGTTAACATTAAGATCCATCGCAATTGAGTCACAACCAGCGACGGTTTTCACTTATGTATGTTTGCCTCTGCACTGGCGTCACCGACGGTCAAATCCGCGAAGCGATCTATGAAGGTTGCTGCAGCTATAAGGAAGTCCGTCAGGCCACCGGCGTAGCTAGCCAATGCGGCAAATGTGCCTGCCTTGCCAAGGAAGTGGTCCGCGAAACCCTGACCAAATTGCAATCGGCCCAGGCCGCGATTCCCTTCCCTGTAGAATTTACTGCCGCGTAAATAACGTATTTCAAAGAACCGGACTTGATGTCCGGTTTTTTTATGTCTGAAAATCAACCGCTTACGCTCTAGACGCGGAACACAAACATTCTTATTCCGATTAATTTTCACTTAAGTTTCAATAACTTAGGTTTGACACTCTTAATTACGCGGCTCAAACTCTGCCTTATAGACAGTTACTTAGGGCAGGACCCCATCATGAAAGGCGACGTTACAGTCATCCAGCATCTCAACAAGATCCTTGCCAATGAGCTGGTCGCGATCAATCAATACTTCCTGCATGCACGCATGTACGAAGATTGGGGCCTGAACAAGCTCGGCAAGCACGAGTACCACGAATCCATCGACGAGATGAAGCACGCGGACAAGCTGATCAAGCGCATCCTGTTCCTTGAAGGCCTGCCGAACGTCCAGGACCTGGGCAAGCTGCAGATCGGCGAACACACCCAGGAAATGATTGAGTGCGACCTGCGTATCGAACGCACCGGTCATGCGGATCTCAAAGTGGCCATCGCTCATTGCGAAACCGTTGGCGACTTTGGTAGCCGTGAACTGCTTGAAGATATTCTTGAATCCGAAGAAGAACATATCGACTGGCTGGAAACCCAACTGGGCCTGATCGATAAAGTCGGTCTTGAGAACTATCTGCAATCGCAGATGGGCGAAGAGTAAGTTAGCGCCCGCTAAACTCGAGACAATAAAAAGCCCCGCGCTCTTTTAAAGAGGCGGGGCTTTTTTAATGACCCTGTAGGAGCATGGCTTGCCAGCGATGAACGATGACGCGGTGTTCTTGCTAAACCGCGGCGCCTGCATCGCGAGCAAGCTTTGCTCCTACAGATACCAATCAGGCTTCGGTCTTGTTGGCAGCAGCAGCTTCGACAGCAGCCTTGATGGTGGTTTGCAGCGAACCGTCTGCAGCCATCTCGGTCATGATGTCGCTACCGCCGACCAGCTCACCGCCAACCCACAGTTGCGGGAAGGTTGGCCAGTTGGCGTATTTTGGCAGGTTGGCGCGGATTTCCGGGTTCTGCAGGATGTCCACGTAAGCAAATTTTTCACCACACGCCATCACGGCCTGCGCGGCTTTCGCAGAGAAGCCGCACTGCGGGGCATTCGGCGAGCCTTTCATGTAAAGCAGAATGGTGTTGTTAGCAATCTGCTCTTTAATCGTTTCGATGATATCCATGGAGCACCTCGGCTGAACTTTCCGACTCAGGGGTCGGCACGGTGGCGCATTGTAACGGAAACCCGAGCACCCTGCTCGGTCTCCCCGACAGACTTGATCAAGCCGCCGCCACGGTCACTGGCACACCGTTCAACGCCGCATTGCCCGACAACTCATCGAGCTGACACTCGTCGGTCAGGTCATTGGCGCTGGAACCCGGCTGACCACTGGCAATGGTCATCTGCACACCCGGCCGCGCATGGCCCCAACCGTGCGGAAGGCTGACCACGCCTTTCATCATATCCAGACTGCCGAGCACTTCAACTTCAATCACACCGACCCGCGAACTGACCCGCACTCGCTGTCCGTCGTTGAGCCCACGGCTGGCCAGGTCATCCGGGTGCATCAGCAATTGATGGCGCGGTTTACCCTTCACCAGGCGGTGATAGTTGTGCATCCACGAGTTGTTGCTGCGCACATGACGGCGGCCAATCATCAGCAACTCATCAACGGCCGGCGCTTTCAATGCCGCAAAGCGCACGAGGTCAGCAAGGATCGCGGCAGGCGCTGCCTGGACTCGCTGATCAGCTGTTTTCAGACGTGGAGCCAGATTGGATTTCAATGCCCCAAGATCGACACCGTGAGGGTGATCAAACAACGTCGCCAGCGATAGCTTGTGCTCCGAAGCGTCGCCATACAGCCCCATCCGCAAGCCACGGTCGATCATCTGCGCTGGCGGGATCGTCGGTTTCAGTTCCTTGCCAGTCTTCGCAGCAAACGCCTTGGCCAGCCCCACGAAAATCTCCCAGTCATGCAACGCACCTTCAGGTTTGGCCAGAATCGCGCGATTGAACCGACTGACGTTACGCACCGCAAACATATTGAAAGTCGTGTCGTAATGATCGTTTTCCAGGGCCGAGGTGGACGGCAGAATCAGGTCGGCATAACGCGTGGTTTCATTGATGTACAGGTCGATGCTGACCATGAACTCCAAACCGTCCAGAGCCTGCTCCAGTTGTCGGCCATTGGGCGTCGACAGCACCGGATTACCCGCCACGGTAATCAGCGCGCGGACCTGCCCTTCCCCTTCGGTGAGCATCTCTTCGGCCAGCGCCGACACCGGCAGTTCTCCACCGTATTCAGGACGCCCGGAGACCCGGCTCTGCCACAGATTGAAATGCCCACCGGAGGTGGACGCCACCAAATCCACCGCCGGTTCGGTGCACAACGCACCTCCCACGCGATCGAGATTACCGGTGACCAGGTTGATCAACTGCACAACCCAATGACACAAGGTGCCGAACGCCTGGGTCGAGACACCCATGCGGCCGTAACAGACCGCTGTCGGCGCCGCCGCAAAGTCCCGCGCCAGTTGGCGGATCTGTTCGGCGGGCACTGCGCACAGCGGGCTCATGTCCTCGGCGGTGAAATTCGCGACCGCCTCACGCACCTCATCCAGACCGTCCACCGGCAAATGACTGTCGCGGGTCAGGCCTTCAGCGAACAAAGTGTTGAGCAGCCCGAACAACAACGCCGCATCGCCACCGGGGCGCACAAACAGATGCTGATCGGCAATCGCCGCCGTTTCGCTACGGCGCGGATCGACCACCACCACTTTGCCGCCGCGGGCCTGAATGGCCTTCAAGCGCTTCTCCACATCCGGCACGGTCATGATGCTGCCGTTGGAGGCCAGCGGATTGCCGCCGAGGATCAGCATGAAATCGGTGTGATCGATGTCCGGGATCGGCAACAGCAAACCGTGGCCGTACATCAAATGGCTGGTCAGGTGATGGGGCAACTGGTCGACTGAGGTCGCGGAAAACCGGTTGCGGGTTTTCAACAGGCCGAGAAAGTAATTGCTGTGGGTCATCAGCCCATAGTTGTGCACGCTGGGGTTGCCTTGATAGACCGCCACCGCGTTCTGTCCGTGACGCTCCTGAATCGCCGCCAGACGTTCGGCTACAAGGTTGAAGGCGACTTCCCACTGGATGGGTTGCCATTCACTGCCGACACGTAACATCGGCTGACGCAAACGATCCGGATCACTCTGAATATCTTGCAAGGCGACGGCCTTGGGGCAGATGTGCCCGCGGCTGAATGTATCCTGAGCGTCACCCTTGATCGAAGTGATCTGCACCGCGCCTTCGACCTCGGTGGTTTCGATGGTCAGGCCGCAGATGGCTTCACACAAGTGGCACGCACGGTGATGGAGAGTCTTGGTCATGGCCAGTCTCTGTCTTGTTATGGGCGGGCGATATCGGCCGCGGGAACAAAACTATGGCGCCTGATCCACTGCTGCGCCAGCGACGTTCGTCTTGTGAATCGGCGGCCATCAGGCCAGCCGATGACCGCTGGGGATCAGTTCGGCGGCAGCCTCGGCGGCGCCTGCAACTGGATCTCCTGGATGGTTTCGATCTGCTCTTGAGCGACATGAACACCGGTGAGTTCGCCGATCAGCCGCCAGTGCTCGTCGAGCCCGGTGCTGATGGTTGCCATGCGGTCGATCATCCGCCGGCCGGCAGCCTTGGTCACTTCGTCTTCACTGCGCATCAACTCGAAGGACATCGAGGTCATGGACGCGGTGAGGTGGGTCAGCGAGCGAGCCGTGAGGCCGAGTAATTCCATTAACTGTCGTTCTTTCGATTCCATTCCGAAGGCTTCCTGCGTCGTTCGTGCGTTAGTTATAACCCGCCGCTTTGCATTAGCAAATGTTTCAGACCAGACACATCCCTCAATCCTGAGTACAAATGTTTCGAATGACAGGTCAGAAACCGACCGTTGCTACGCCTTCCCCGCCCCGTTTGATTGCAAAGCCCCGCACCCCCAGTGTACAAATGACGGGCTGCTGTCAGGAAACAGGCTTCAAAAGCGCTACTGCGGTCATCCCGTAGCCCCTCTGAAATCCCCTAAAAACCGTAGCCCTATTGGTAAGACGCGACATTTAATTATAAGATCGCGCCTTCCCCTATTTCGTCGCCCCGTGCGGCTTACGCCGCAGGTCTCGCCCGTTTTTCAGTTAAACAAGGCTTTGAGTATCTGCGGTCTGTTGCAAAAAGGTAGTCAATGATGAGCGCAAGGCACTTTCTCTCCCTGATGGATTGCACGCCCGAAGAGCTGGTCAGCGTGATCCGTCGAGGCGTTGAGCTCAAAGACCTGCGTAACCGCGGCGTACTGTTCGAGCCCCTGAAAAACCGCGTGCTCGGGATGATTTTCGAGAAATCGTCGACCCGCACCCGAATTTCGTTCGAAGCCGGCATGATCCAGCTCGGTGGCCAGGCGATCTTCCTGTCGCCGCGCGACACCCAACTGGGCCGTGGCGAGCCGATCGGCGACTGCGCCATCGTCATGTCGAGCATGCTCGACGCGGTGATGATCCGTACCTTTGCCCACAGCACCCTGACCGAATTCGCCGCCAACTCGCGCGTGTCAGTGATCAACGGCCTGTCCGATGACCTGCACCCGTGCCAGTTGCTGGCCGACATGCAGACCTTCCTAGAGCACCGCGGCTCGATTCAGGGCAAAACCGTGGCCTGGATCGGCGACGGCAACAACATGTGCAACAGCTATATAGAAGCGGCGATCCAGTTCGACTTCCAGTTGCGCGTCGCTTGCCCGGAAGGCTTTGAACCCAACCCTGAATTCGTGGCCAAGGCCGGTGATCGGGTCACCATCGTCCGCGATCCGAAGGATGCCGTACGCGGCGCCCACCTGGTCAGCACCGACGTCTGGACCTCCATGGGCCAGGAAGAGGAAACCGCCAAGCGCCTGAAGCTGTTCGCGCCGTTCCAGGTCAACCGCGCCCTGCTCGACCTGGCCGCCCCGGATGTGCTGTTCATGCACTGCCTGCCGGCCCACCGTGGCGAAGAGATCAGCGTCGACTTGCTCGATGACCAGCGCTCCGTCGCGTGGGATCAAGCCGAAAACCGTCTTCACGCACAAAAGGCCCTGCTCGAGTTTCTCGTCGAGCCGGCGTATCACCACGCATGAGCCATCCATTACTGCTGAACCTGCGTAATCTCGCCTGCGGCTATCAAGACCAGCGAGTCGTGCAGAACCTCAACCTGCATTTGAATGCCGGCGACATCGGTTGCCTGCTGGGCTCATCGGGTTGCGGCAAGACCACCACCCTGCGAGCCATTGCCGGTTTCGAACCGGTACACGAAGGTGAAATCCAGTTGGCGGGCGAGACGATCTCCCGCGCCGGGTTCACCCTTGCCCCGGAGAAACGCCGGATCGGCATGGTGTTTCAGGATTACGCACTGTTTCCGCATTTGAGCGTGGCCGAGAACATCGCCTTCGGGATTCGCAAGCACCCGCAAAAGGATCGCGTCACCGAAGAATTGCTGGAACTGGTCAACCTGAAAAACCTCGGCAAGCGCTTCCCGCATGAGCTGTCCGGTGGTCAACAGCAGCGCGTCGCTCTCGCCCGCGCCCTGGCGCCGGAACCGCAATTGCTGCTGCTCGACGAACCCTTCTCCAACCTTGATGGCGAGCTTCGGCGCAAGCTCAGCCATGAGGTGCGCGATATCCTCAAGGCCCGTGGTACCAGCGCGATTCTGGTGACCCACGACCAGGAAGAGGCCTTCGCAGTGAGCGATCATGTGGGGGTTTTCAAGGAAGGTCGTTTGGAACAGTGGGACACGCCCTACAACCTGTATCACGAACCGCTGACGCCGTTTGTCGCCAGTTTCATTGGCCAGGGTTATTTCATTCGCGGTCAGCTGAGCAGCCCCGAGTCGGTGCAGACCGAACTAGGTGAGTTACGCGGTAATCGTGCCTACACCTGGCCGGTTGGCGGAGCGGTGGATGTATTGCTGCGTCCGGACGATATCGTTTATGCACCGGACAGCACGTTGAAGGCCCGGATTGTCGGCAAGTCTTTCCAGGGTGCGTCGACCTTGTATCGCTTGCAGTTGCCGACCGGCGCGCAGCTGGAATCGATTTTCCCGAGCCATGCCGATCATCTGGTGGGTTCAGAGGTCGGCATTCGTGTCGCGGCTGAACACTTGGTGTTGTTTCAGGCATCGGGCAGTACGGCGGCGCAGATTCCGGTCGTAGAGTCCGGCGTCCGCCGCTACAGCAGCGCCCACTGACACCCCGTTTCTGTAGGAGCAAAGCGTGCTCGCGATAGCATCGCCACGGTTTAGCTGATGCACCGCGACATCGTTCATCGCGAGCGAGCTTTGCTCCTACAAAGGTCAGCATCAACCCAGCATTAGCGTTCCGCTTGCAACGAGCGTCGCATTCCCGCCGATTTTCACCCGATCCCCTTCCAGTCGACAGAACAACTCTCCGCCCCGCGCCGAACACTGATAAGCCGTCAGGCTCGACTTACCCAAACGTTTCGACCAGTACGGAATCAGGCTGCAATGAGTCGAACCCGTCACGGGGTCTTCGTTGATGCCGATCGCCGGTGCGAAGTAGCGGGAAACAAAATCATGCTGGCTGCCCCTGGCCGTGACAATTGCTCCTGGCCACGGCAGCTTCGCCAGCGCAGCCATGTCCGGCTGACATTCGAGCACCGCCTGCTCGGACTCCAGCACCACGAACAACTCGTTCGACCCCAGCACATCAACCGCTTCCACACCCAGCGCGCGCTCGACATCCAGGGTCACGCCCACTTCCGACGGAATGAGCGCCGGAAAATCCAGCCACAAGCGCTCACCCTCACGGCTCACGCTTAGCGGGCCGGACTTGCAGACGAAGTCCAGTCGCTCGACCGGCTCTTTGTAGATTTCAAACAGAATATAAGCGCTGGCCAGAGTTGCATGACCGCACAACGGCACCTCGGTGGTTGGAGTAAACCAGCGGATGCGCCAGCCCTGCCCTTCGCGTACCACGAAGGCGGTTTCGGCGAGGTTGTGCTCGGCGGCGATCTTCTGCATCAACTCATCGGCAAGCCAGGCATCGAGGCGATAGACCATCGCCGGGTTGCCACTGAACGGCCGATCACTGAACGCATCGACCTGATGAAACTCAAGCTGCATAACATTCTCCCTTTGTCAGGCCACCGAGCATGAAGCTGCCGACAATGCGGCACCAGTGACAGAGCCCGTCAATTTGCACCATACAGCGCCGGGCTGATAGTCCGCGTCAGGCACGGCCGATATCAGCGAACTTCGCCTGGGTATGTTCGGCCAACACCGCGGGTGCCAATTCGACTTCCAGCCCTCGTCGCCCCGCACTGACAAAAATGCTGGCGAAGGGCTGAGCTGAATTATCGATAAAGGTGCGCAAGCGCTTTTTCTGTCCCAGCGGACTAATGCCGCCCAAGAGGTAACCGGTGGATCGTTGCGCTGCGGCAGGATCGGCCATTTCGACTTTTTTCACGCCCGCTGCATGCGCCAGGCCCTTTAAGTCCAGACTTCCGACGACCGGCACCACGGCCACCAGCAACTCACCTTTCTCGCTGGCCGCCAGCAAGGTCTTGAACACCTGCGCCGGATCCAGTCCCAGCTTCTCCGCGGCCTCCAGCCCGTAGGACGCTGCCTTCGGATCATGTTCGTAACTGTGCACGCGATGTTCGGCACGAACTTTTTTCAACAAATCCAATGCAGGGGTCATGACAGCTCCAGACTGGGCGGCGGTAGAAAAATACTGCGCTGGATTCTAGGTCATCGATCAATAAAAGGCTCTATTGCGGCGCTATTTCAAAGGCTTGGCGGCGCCTTATGCCGTTCGTCCACCTTCGGCCTGTCGCGTGAACGATGCGGTCATTCATGTGACTAATAGTTCGATTGTGACTGACGGTTCACTTTCGACCTTTGACAGCAGCGTTTCTTGTCTATATTTTTTCGATTCTGAATACTGTACGAATGTTCCTATCGCAGCACCCTGCAGTAGGCCGAGAACAGGATGGGGATCCTGCCTCGGTGAAAATCGCGCTTTTGACCATGATGCAAAAGCGCCAGACAACAACAAAAACGAGGTTTTCAATGACAACTGCTTTACAACAACCGTCACTCTCAAGCCAATGCATGGCCGAATTCTTGGGTACTGCGCTGCTGATCTTTTTTGGTACAGGCTGTGTTGCCGCTCTCAAAGTCGCGGGTGCCAGCTTCGGCCTTTGGGAAATCAGCATCATCTGGGGTGTCGGCGTGAGCATGGCGATCTACCTGACCGCCGGCGTTTCCGGGGCTCATCTCAATCCCGCCGTCAGCATTGCCCTGAGCATTTTCGCTGACTTCGAAAAGCGCAAACTGCCTTTCTATATTCTCGCCCAGATCGCTGGGGCCTTCTGTGGAGCGTTGTTGGTTTACACGCTGTACAGCAATTTATTCTTCGATTACGAACAAACTCACCATATGGTTCGTGGTACTCAGGCCAGCCTCGAATTGGCGTCGGTGTTTTCCACCTTCCCCAACCCGGTCTTGTCCACGGCACAAGCCTTCCTGGTTGAAGTGATCATCACCGCCATCCTGATGGGCGTGATCATGTCCCTGACCGACGACAACAATGGCTTGCCAAAGGGTCCGCTCGCTCCGCTGCTGATCGGCCTGCTGATTGCCGTGATTGGTAGTTCGATGGGGCCGCTAACCGGTTTTGCGATGAACCCGGCGCGCGACTTCGGTCCTAAACTGATGACTTTCTTCGCTGGCTGGGGTGAAATTTCCTTCACTGGCGGGCGCGATATCCCGTATTTCCTGATTCCGATTTTTGCACCGATTGTCGGTGCCTGCCTCGGTGCTGCAGCGTATCGCGGGCTGATTGCCCGTCATCTGCCCAGCGCCCTACCTGCTACAAAGGACGCAGCACCGGCCATAGACGGCAAACCAAGAACTTCTTGATACCGTTGGCGTGTGATCCTGCCCATCAGATCACGCGCCGGACCTCACTCCCTTTTTTCGTCCAAGGCAATCGACATGACCGACACTCAGAATAAGAACTACATCATTGCCCTCGATCAGGGTACGACCAGCTCGCGCGCGATCATTTTCGACCGCGACGCGAACGTGGTTTGCACCGCCCAGCGCGAATTCGCACAGCATTACCCGCAAGCCGGCTGGGTTGAACATGACCCGATGGAAATCTTCGCCACCCAAAGCGCCGTGATGGTCGAGGCCCTGGCTCAAGCCGGCCTGCATCACGACCAGGTCGCCGCCATCGGCATCACCAACCAGCGCGAAACCACCGTGGTCTGGGACAAGACCACCGGCCGCCCGATCTACAACGCAATCGTCTGGCAGTGCCGCCGCAGCACCGAGATCTGCCAGCAACTCAAGCGCGACGGTCACGAGCAATACATCAGCGACACCACCGGCCTGGTGACCGACCCGTACTTCTCCGGCACCAAGCTCAAGTGGATCCTCGACAACGTAGAAGGCAGCCGCGAACGTGCGCGCAAAGGCGAATTGTTGTTCGGCACCATCGACAGCTGGCTGATCTGGAAATTTACCGGCGGCAAGGTGCACGTCACCGACTACACCAACGCCTCGCGCACCATGCTCTTCAACATCCACACGCTGGAGTGGGACGCGAAGATGCTGGAGGTGCTGGATATTCCGCGCGAGATGCTGCCGGAAGTTAAATCCTCGTCGGAAATCTACGGCCACACCAAAAGCGGCATCGCCATCGGCGGTATCGCTGGCGACCAGCAAGCAGCCCTGTTCGGCCAGATGTGCGTCGAGCCAGGCCAGGCGAAAAACACCTATGGCACCGGCTGCTTCCTGCTGATGAACACCGGCGACAAAGCCGTGAAGTCCAAGCACGGCATGCTCACCACCATCGCGTGCGGCCCGCGCGGCGAAGTGGCTTACGCGCTGGAAGGCGCCGTGTTCAACGGCGGTTCGACTGTTCAGTGGCTGCGTGACGAACTGAAGATCATCAACGACGCCCACGACACCGAATACTTCGCCAACAAGGTCAAGGACAGCAACGGCGTGTACCTGGTACCCGCCTTCACCGGTCTGGGCGCTCCGTACTGGGACCCGTATGCCCGTGGTGCATTGTTCGGCCTGACTCGCGGCGTACGCGTGGATCACATTATTCGTGCAGCCCTGGAGTCAATTGCCTACCAGACCCGCGACGTTCTCGACGCCATGCAACAGGACTCCGGCGAACGCCTCAAGTCCCTGCGCGTAGACGGCGGCGCAGTCGCGAACAACTTCCTGATGCAATTCCAGGCCGACATCCTCGGCACTCAGGTCGAGCGTCCGCAAATGCGCGAAACCACCGCACTGGGCGCGGCGTACCTGGCCGGCCTGGCGTGTGGCTTCTGGGGCAGCCTGGACGAGTTGCGCGGCAAGGCTGTGATCGAGCGCGAATTCGAACCGACCCTGGACGAAACCACGAAGGAAAAACTCTACGCCGGCTGGAAAAAAGCCGTCAGCCGCACCCGCGATTGGGAACCACACGAAGGCGCTGAATAAGCCAAGTACAAGATCCAGATAGGGTTCGTCCAAACAGCGTGAAAACGTAGCGAGCGAAGGAAAGACAAGGAAAAAACAGGCGAGGACCGGCTGGGGTCGCCCCCGACTTTACGAGGTTGTAAATGAGCGTCCGAGCCTGTTTTTAACGCAGTATTTCCGAGCGCAGTAGTTTTCACGTTGTTTGGAAACTGGTCGGGAGCAGATTCCTGCGTCATCATGGGCGAATTTTGCACGGCAGCCCAAAGGAAGCCCCATGAATCTGCCTCCCCGTCAGCAGCAAATCCTCGAACTGGTCCGCGAACGCGGCTATGTCAGCATCGAGGAAATGGCTACGCTGTTCGTCGTTACACCGCAAACCATCCGCCGCGATATCAATCAGCTCGCGGAAGCTAATTTGTTGCGTCGCTACCACGGCGGCGCAGCCTACGATTCCAGCGTCGAAAACACCGCCTACGCCATGCGTGCCGATCAGATGCGCGATGAAAAGCAGCGTATCGGTGAAGCCATTGCGGCTCAAATCCCCGATCACGCCTCGCTGTTCATCAATATCGGCACCACCACCGAATCCATCGCCCGGGCGTTGCTCAATCACAATCACCTGAAGATCATCACCAATAACCTGCATGTAGCCTCGATGCTCAGCGCCAAGGACGACTTCGACGTTCTGCTGACTGGTGGCAACGTGCGGCGTGACGGTGGCGTGGTCGGTCAGGCCAGTGTCGACTTCATTAACCAGTTCAAGGTTGATTTCGCCCTGGTCGGCATCAGCGGTATCGATGAAGACGGCAGTCTGCTGGACTTCGACTATCAGGAAGTTCGGGTGTCGCAGGCGATCATCGCCAATGCCCGACAGGTCATCCTCGCGGCTGACTCCAGCAAATTCGGGCGCAACGCCATGATTCGTCTAGGGCCGATCAGCTTGATTGATTGCCTGGTGACCGATCAGCAGCCTGTGCCGGCGTTGGCGCAGTTGTTGAGTCAGCACAAGATTCGGTTGGAAGTCGTCTAACCCCCCCGACATATTTGGTGCCTGTACTGGCGCCTTCGCGAGCAAGCCCGCTCCCACAGGTTCAGCGCAATCCTTGTGGGAGCGGGCTTGCTCGCGAATACGATCGCCCATGCAACACACCTTCTGCGGCTTACCGCACATCTAAATGTTCGAAAATTTTCCTTTAACAGCCCTTCGATCAGTATTTTCAATCGAAGTTAACTGGCTGTGGGCGACTTTATGGGCTACCATTTTCGCAAATGAACATTAATGTTCGAATTCCAATACAGAAAATCATAAAAGCCCGAGGCTAGCCGATGCCCACTTCTACCTTGCCTACGCCCCCTCTCGCTGAGATCTACGATATCGCCGTCATCGGTGGCGGGATCAATGGCGTGGGGATCGCAGCGGATGCCGCCGGTCGCGGTCTTTCGGTGTTTCTTTGCGAAAAGGATGACCTGGCCAGCCACACCTCGTCAGCCAGCAGCAAGCTGATCCACGGCGGCTTGCGCTACCTTGAACATTACGAATTCCGCTTGGTGCGCGAAGCCCTGGCCGAACGCGAAGTGCTGCTGGCCAAGGCCCCGCACATCGTCAAGCAGATGCGCTTCGTGCTGCCGCATCGCCCACACCTGCGTCCGGCCTGGATGATCCGCGCCGGTCTGTTCCTTTATGACAACCTCGGTAAACGGGAAAAACTCGAAGGCTCGAAAAGCCTGAAGTTCGGCCCGGACAGCCCGCTTAAAAGCGAAATCACCAAAGGCTTCGAATACTCGGATTGCTGGGTCGACGATGCTCGTCTGGTGGTGCTGAACGCCATGGCCGCCCGCGAAAAAGGTGCCCACGTTCACACCCAGACTCGCTGCGTCAGCGCCCGTCGCACCAAGGGCATGTGGCACCTGCATCTGGAGCGCGCCGATGGCAGTCTGTTTTCGATCCGCGCCAAGGCGCTGGTAAACGCCGCAGGCCCATGGGTCGCCAAGTTCATTCGTGACGACCTGAAGATGGAATCGCCGTACGGCATCCGCCTGATTCAGGGCAGTCATCTGATCGTTCCGAAGCTGTACGAAGGCGAACACGCGCACATTCTGCAAAACGAAGATCAACGCATCGTGTTCACCATTCCGTACCTGAACCACTTCACCCTGATCGGCACCACCGACCGCGAGTACACCGGCGATCCGGCTGCAGTTGCGATCACTGAAGGCGAAACCGATTACCTGTTGAAAGTGGTCAACTCCCATTTCAAGAAACGCATCAGCCGCGACGACATCCTGCACAGCTATTCCGGCGTTCGCCCACTGTGCAACGACGAATCCGACAACCCGTCGGCCGTCACTCGCGACTACACCCTGGCGCTGTCGGGCACCGGCGAAGAAGCGCCGCTGTTATCGGTGTTCGGCGGCAAGCTGACCACCTACCGCAAACTGGCCGAGTCAGCGCTGGCGCAACTGGCTCCGTACTTCAAGGACATCAAGCCGAGCTGGACCGCCAGCGCTACCCTGCCGGGCGGTGAAGACATGACCACCCCGCAAGCCTTGTGCGCCTTGATCCGTGACAAATTCGACTGGGTGCCGACCGAAATTGCCCGCCGCTGGGCCACCACCTACGGCAGCCGCACCTGGCGCATGCTGGAAGGCGTGCAGAATCTCGGCGATATGGGCGAACACATCGGCGGCGGGCTCTACACCCGTGAAGTCGATTACCTGTGCAGCGAAGAGTGGGCGACCACCGCGCACGACATTCTGTGGCGTCGCAGCAAGCTGGGGCTGTTCACTACTCCGGCGGAACAGGAAAAGCTCAAGGATTACTTGAACAAGGTCGAACAGAACCGCAGCAAGATCGAAGCGGCCTGATCGGCAATCCGGTTAAAGCCAAGCCCCTGAATCTCACGATTCAGGGGCTTTTTTGTAGGCGCTTACTGCGCCAGATGCAGCAACAGGAAATCAATGAACGCCCTCGATTTGTGGGGCAAATGCGGGCTGTTGGGAAACACCACGTTGACGGACTGCGAGGGCAGCGAATAGTCGGGCAACAACCGGATCAGCCGCTCGCTGGCGATGTCGTCCTTGACCACCCAGGAGGGCAGCACCGAAACACCTAGCGACGACAACGTCATGGAACGGATGGCCGTGGAAGAATTGGATTCAAACTGATTGATCCCATTGATCTCGACATCACCCAATTGCGGATGGCGCAGCGTCCACTGAGTGGGCGCCTGCAGGTTGCTATTGGCAATCCACGGCACCGCATTCAGGTCCTGAGGATTCTGCACCGGGTGACGAGCAAGAAACGTCTCGGTAGCTACCAGGACAATTTCATAATCCGCCAGTTTACGGCTCTTGAAAGCCGAGTCCGCCAAGTTTCCAAGACGGATAACCAGGTCTAACTTTTCTGCCACCAGATCATTGAGTGACGAATTAAAGTTATAACTGAGTTTTATTTCCGGGTAGCGCTCTATAAATTGCGGGATCAGCGGGAGAATATACGCTTCACCGTATTCACTGGTGGAACTCAACCGCAACTTACCGGACACCCTATTATGTCCTTTCAATACATTACCAAAAGCATTATCGATATCCGCGACAATACCTTTGAACTCTTCATAAAAATCCTGACCGATTTCGGTGAGGGATATATTTCGGGTATTTCGAATCAACAACGTCGCTGACAGCACGTCCTCTAGCGCCTTGACATGCAGGCTGGCCATGGCTTTGCTGATGCTCAGGTAATTGGCAGCCTTGGTGTAAGAACCAAAATCGACCACGGCCAGGAATGTCTGGACCCGATTAAGATGAGTGTGCATAGCAATATGGCTCACTGTTAAATCCCGTCAAACACTGTTTCAAGGATAGTCGTATCGACAGTTCAAGTCCACCGCCCCTATGCTTTGCGGCAAAGGGGAAACAACATGACCTATCGCTACAAAGTTGCACTAATATTCCTGATCGGTTTTTTTATAGACTGCATTAACATCTTTATGTCGGCGGTTGCATTACCGAGTATATCGACGGCGCTGCACGTTAGTACTTCAGACGTTGCCTGGGTGGCTAACGCTTATATTCTGGGGCTGACACTGATCATCCCGGTCAGCACCTGGCTGGCCGGTCGTTTTGGCAGCCGGGAAATCCTCACCGCCTCGATGATCGTATTCACAGGCTCCGTGTGGATGTGTGGGCTGGCCAACAGTTTCAACGAACTGGTGATCTGGCGCTTCGTCCAGGGCGTTGGCGGCGGACTGTTGATTCCTGTCGGCCAGGCGCTGACGTTCAACCTGTTCAAGGGTGAGCAGCGGGCGAAAATATCCACATTGGTCATGGCCGTTGCCCTGATAGCGCCCGCCATTTCACCTACCATCGGCGGCGTCATCGTCGACAGCAGCTCCTGGCGCTGGGTCTTCTACAGCAACATTCCGTTCTCGCTGATCGCTGCATTGTTGTCCTGGTTCTGGATCAACGAAGCGCGCCCGACGAGTTTGCCCAGACCCGACATCAAGGGCTTGCTGCTGGTTAGCGCGGCGCTCGGCAGCCTGCTGATGGGAATGTCGTTGTATGGCGGCGACGCTCCGGCAGGGGTGGCCGCCCTCTTCGTCATGGCCGGCGTTTCTTTCGTCGTGCTGTACGGGCTGCACTACCGCACCTGCAAAAACCCGATCATTGAACTGAGCCTGCTCAAAAGCAAAAAACTCAGCACCTCCATTTTTATCTATTACGCGATTCCAGGTGTGTTCACCGGAGTCAACTTGATGAACATCTTCTTCCTGCAAAACACCCTGCACTTCAGCGCCCGACTGACAGGGATGTTCATGATCCTGTATGCCATCGGCGCGTTCATCGCGATGTTGATCTGTGGCCGGGTCTATAACCGGATGGGCGCAAAGCGGCTGTTTGCCCTGGGCATGCTGTTACACAGCGCCGGCATTGCCACCCTGTTACTGGTGAACAATCCCTCAGACCTTTGGATGATTGTCATCGCCTACAGCTTGATGGGGATCGGCGGCGGCATCGGTGCCAACACAGCACAAACCACGTCATTGATGGACTTTGAGGGCAGTGACACCCACAAGGCCAGTGTCATCTGGAACATCAACCGACAGATGTCATTCAGCATCGGCGCTGCCCTCTTCCTGATGGTTTTCAACCTGCTCTTGAAGCATTTCGATACCACCCAGGCGTACCACGTGACCTTCGCCATCGCCGCGCTGGTGGGCCTGTTTCCACTCTTTCAACTGAGTCAGTTGAACACTCAAAAGGACTGTCATGCACAACAAAATAGTTGAACAGGCGCACCACAGCATTCATCACGTGCACGCGTTGATCCACACCCTGTTCACCGATTCAAACGGTAAGGGGCAGGCCGCTTTCGAGCCGCTGATGTCGGCATTCGCCGAGCACTTCACCATGGTTACCACTTCGGCCGCCATCGTCAGCCGGGCGATGGTTGAACAGATGTTCAAGGGTGCGGTCGGCGCCAAGCCAGGTCTGGAAATCGTCATCAGCGACCTGCAGACGGTATGGCAAGAAGGCGCCAGCGTGGCGATCCGCTACCAGGAAACCCATCGCCTCAACCAGCGCGAAAGCTCACGGGTTTCGGTGGCGATCATTGGCATGCATCACCACAACGCCCAATGGACCTACCTGCATGAAACGCCGCTAAGCCGGGAAAGCTGATTCTCGTATGAACGGCACGATCACTGACTCTTATCTGGCCAATAGGGCGTTATTGGCCGCAAACTCCATTCGGTTTTCCGAACGCGACCTGTCGGTCGATTCGGTTAACCGGATTCTCCAGCATCAAAAATCTCGCCATAAATATTTAATCCCCTTATAAATCAATAGTTTGATCTATTCAGCCTAGCCTGGCACGAGTCATGCTCTACACTCTTGGACGAATGACCGCTGTGCCAACCCTTCAGGAGCCGGCAAGCATTCGAAGCACGAAAAGGGCCGATGAACTGGCTCCATATAAAAACAATGTCGAGGAAAATTTGATGCGCATCGTTCCCCATCTCCTGGGCGCAGCCATTGCTGCCGCTCTGATCAGCACTCCAGTTTTCGCCGCCGAGCTCACCGGCACCCTGAAGAAGATCAAAGAGTCCGGCGTTATCACCCTCGGGCATCGTGACGCTTCCATTCCGTTTTCCTACATCGCGGACGCTTCTGGCAAACCGGTTGGCTACTCCCACGATATCCAGCTGAAAATCGTTGAAGCCATCAAAAAAGACCTGGACATGCCGAACCTCCAGGTCAAGTACAACCTGGTGACCTCGCAAACCCGTATCCCGCTGGTGCAGAACGGCACCGTGGACGTCGAGTGCGGCTCCACCACCAACAACGTCGAGCGTCAGCAACAAGTTGACTTCTCCGTCGGCATCTTCGAAATCGGCACCAAGCTGCTGGCCAAGAAAGATTCGCCCTACAAAGACTTCGCCGACCTTAAAGGCAAGAACGTCGTGACCACCGCCGGCACCACGTCCGAGCGCATCCTCAAGTCGATGAACGCCGACAAGCAGATGGGCATGAACGTGATCTCCGCCAAAGACCACGGCGAGTCCTTCAACATGCTGGAATCGGGCCGTGCCGTTGCTTTCATGATGGACGACGCCCTGCTGGCCGGTGAAATGGCCAAGGCCAAGAAGCCGACTGACTGGGCCGTAACCGGTACTGCACAGTCCTACGAAATCTACGGTTGCATGGTCCGCAAGGGTGACGCACCGTTCAAGAAGGCTGTGGATGACGCGATCGTTGCGACCTACAAGTCCGGCGAGATCAACAAGATCTACGAAAAATGGTTCATGGCGCCAATCCCGCCAAAAGGCCTGAACCTGATGTTCCCGATGAGCGACGAGCTCAAGGCCCTGATCGCCAATCCGACCGATAAAGCGGCTGACGACAAGAAATCCTGATTTCTGACTAACCTTATCTCCTGACAGGGCGCTGCCCTTTCAGGGGATAGTCATTCCCTGCTGGCATTTTTGGAAACACTCGAACCGGTGGCTGTCGAGCCGCTCGTGTGTGCCTGATCGTAGTGGTCTGTACGGTCAGTTCGTTAGCTCAAATTCGGTGCCGGAAGTTCATATCCAAGGCGCTGTGACGAGTCATAGCCCGCTATGGCGAGGAACAGCAACGCAGGAGATGGACTTCCGGGGCCGGAGTTGAGCTGACAGAACTGACCACACAGACCACCTAGGTCAGGCGGGAACGGAGCTTCCCCAGGCGGGCATTTGTACATCGAACGATCTGAGGGGAGACCCTAATGAATTACAACTGGGACTGGGGCGTGTTCTTCAAGTCCACCGGCGTGGGCAGCGAGACGTATCTCGACTGGTACGTCTCCGGTTTGGGCTGGACCATCGCCATCGCCGTCGTGGCCTGGATCATTGCTCTGTTGCTGGGCTCGATTCTGGGTGTCATGCGCACCGTACCGAACCGCATCGTATCGGGCATTGCGACCTGTTACGTCGAACTCTTCCGTAACGTGCCGCTGCTGGTTCAGCTGTTCATCTGGTACTTCCTGGTGCCCGATCTGCTGCCTCAGAACCTGCAAGACTGGTACAAGCAGGATCTCAATCCGACCACCTCGGCGTACCTGAGCGTTGTCGTGTGCCTGGGCCTGTTTACCGCCGCCCGCGTTTGCGAACAAGTGCGTACCGGCATCCAGGCGCTACCGCGTGGCCAGGAAGCCGCCGCTCGCGCCATGGGCTTCAAGCTGCCGCAGATCTACTGGAACGTGCTGCTGCCCCAAGCCTATCGGATCATCATTCCGCCGCTCACCTCGGAATTCCTGAACGTGTTCAAGAACTCTTCCGTCGCGTCGCTGATCGGCCTGATGGAGTTGCTCGCGCAGACCAAACAGACCGCCGAGTTCTCCGCCAACCTGTTCGAAGCCTTCACCCTGGCAACGCTGATCTACTTCACGCTGAACATGGGCCTGATGCTGCTGATGCGCATGGTCGAGAAGAAAGTGGCCGTACCGGGCCTGATCTCCGTAGGGGGTAAATGATGGAATTCGACTTCTCGGGCATCATCCCGTCCCTGCCGGGATTGTGGAACGGCATGGTCATGACCCTGCAACTGATGGCGCTGGGCGTCGTCGGCGGGATCATACTCGGCACGATCCTGGCGCTGATGCGCCTGTCTCACAGCAAACTGCTGTCGAACATTGCCGGCGCCTACGTTAACTACTTCCGCTCGATTCCGCTGCTGCTGGTCATCACCTGGTTCTACCTGGCGGTGCCGTTCGTACTGCGCTGGATCACCGGCGAAGACACCCCGATCGGCGCGTTCGCCTCCTGCATCGTGGCGTTCATGATGTTCGAAGCGGCGTACTTCTGCGAAATCGTCCGGGCCGGTGTCCAGTCGATCTCCAAGGGTCAGATGGGTGCTGCCCAAGCCTTGGGCATGACGTATAGCCAGATGATGCGGTTAATCATCCTGCCGCAAGCGTTCCGCAAGATGACCCCGCTGCTGCTGCAACAGAGCATTATCCTGTTTCAGGACACCTCGCTGGTCTACGCGGTCGGTCTGGTGGACTTCCTCAATGCCTCGCGTGCCAGTGGCGACATCATCGGTCGCTCCAACGAGTTCCTGATCTTTGCAGGTCTCACGTACTTCACAATCAGCTTTGCCGCCTCGCTGCTGGTCAAGCGTCTGCAAAAAAGGTTTGCCGTATGATCTCTATCAAGAATGTCAACAAGTGGTATGGCGACTTCCAGGTACTGACTGACTGCAGCACCGAGGTCAAAAAAGGCGAAGTGATTGTGGTGTGCGGGCCGTCCGGCTCCGGCAAATCCACCCTGATCAAATGCGTCAACGCCCTGGAACCGTTCCAGAAAGGCGACGTGGTGGTCGATGGCACCTCCATCGCCGATCCGAAGACCAACCTGCCGAAACTGCGTTCGCGCGTTGGCATGGTGTTCCAGCATTTCGAACTGTTCCCGCACCTGACCATCACCGAAAACCTGACCATCGCGCAGATCAAGGTGTTGGGCCGCAGCAAGGAAGAAGCCACGAAGAAAGGCCTGCAACTGCTTGAGCGCGTCGGGCTGTCTGCCCATGCGCATAAGCATCCGGGCCAGCTCTCCGGTGGTCAGCAACAGCGTGTGGCGATTGCCCGTGCGCTGGCGATGGACCCGATCGTCATGCTGTTCGACGAACCGACTTCGGCGCTGGACCCTGAAATGGTCAACGAAGTACTCGACGTGATGGTGCAACTGGCCCACGAAGGCATGACCATGATGTGTGTGACCCACGAAATGGGCTTCGCCCGTAAAGTGGCGGACCGGGTGATTTTCATGGACCAGGGCAAGATCATCGAAGACTGCATGAAAGAGGAGTTCTTCGGCGACATCAACGCCCGCGCCGAGCGTACGCAGCATTTCCTCGCCAAGATTCTGCAGCACTAAGTCCTGCCACCGCTTCCACCCCTGTGGGAGCGAGCCTGCTCGCGAAGACGGCTTAACAGTCAACATCGACATTGACTGACCCACCGCTTTCGCGAGCAGGCTCGCTCCCACAATGGGCCGGCGGCGATTCACAAGTAAGTGTTGTGGTTGACCCAAGGCATCTGTGATGAAATGCGACCCCACTCTCTATCGCGCCGCGCCGCCATCACTCGCCGTGAAACCCCGTCTGATTCGCCATCTGTTCCTGCCGCCGCTGGTCATCGCCCTGATGATCGGATTGGGTTACCTCGGTTTCTGGGTCAGTGAACACTACGGGATTCGCAGCCTCAGCGAGAACGGCCAGCGTCAGCTGGAACTGCACGCCCGCGCTGTCGAGAGCGAGATCAGCAAGTACACCTACCTGCCCAGCCTGCTGGAACTCGAGTCCAGCGTTTCGAAGCTGTTGGCCGACCCGTCGCCAGAACACCGGCAGACGGTCAATGAATACCTCGAAGGCCTGAACCGGCGCAGCCGCAGTCGGGCTATCTATGTGATGGACACCACAGGCCGTGTCATGGCCACCAGTAACTGGCGCGATGTCGACAGTTACCTGGGCGAAGACCTGTCCTTCCGCGCCTATTTCCAGAATGCCGTTCGCGGTCAGTCGGGGCGCTTCTATGGCATCGGCAGCACCAGCGGCGAACCCGGTTACTACCTGGCTCATGGCCTGGAAGAGCACGGCAAGATCATCGGCGTCGCGGTGGTCAAGGTCCGCCTCGAAGCCATGGAAGAACGCTGGCAGCGCGCGCGGCTGGAAGCTTTCGTCAGCGATGAAAACGGCATCATCATTCTTTCCAGCGATCCGGCACGGCGCCTGAAATCGGTTGTACCCCTGAGCGACGAGACCAAGGAAAAACTGGCCCGCAGCCTTCAGTACTACTGGTTCCCACTGAACGAACTGCAACCGCTGGCCCGGGAAAAACTGGCCGAAGGCGAGGAAAAACTCACCTTCCCCGCCAACAGCGAAGTGGAATCAGATGAAGAGGACATCAGCTACCTGTCGCAAACCCGCCCATTGAGCGATACCCCGTGGAATTTCACCCTGCTCACCCCCCTGCAGGATTTGCGGCGCGAAGCGATCAATCAGGGGATTCTGGTGGCGGTGGCGTTTGCCCTGGTGGCGTTCCTGCTGATCGCCTGGAACGAGCGGCGCAAGGTCATTGCAACGCGCCTCGCCGCCCGGGAAGCCTTGCAGGAGGCCAACAATCAACTGGAGCGTCGGATTACCGAACGCACCACTGATCTGCGCGCCAGCAACGAACGGCTCAAGGGACAGATCCGCGAACGGCGTCTGGCCGAAGAGACGCTACGCCGCGCCCAGGATGAACTGGTGCAGGCCGGTAAACTCGCGGCCATCGGCCAGATGTCCACCAGCATCGCCCACGAATTGAACCAACCACTGGCGGCGCTGCGGACCTTGTCCGGCAACACCGTGCGGTTTCTGGAACGCGGTCAGCTGGACGTTGCCAGCACCAACCTCAAGACCATCAACGAACTCATCGACCGCATGGGCCGGATCACCGCCAGCCTGCGTTCGTTCGCTCGCCGCGGTGATGACAAAGGTCAGGGCAGCCTCGGCAAAGCGGTGGATGCAGCCTTGCAGCTGCTCGGTGGTCGCGTGGAAAGCGCTCATTTGCAGCTGCACCGAGACTTCGCCGATCTGCAGGTGCAGATCGACCAGACGCGCCTGGAGCAGATTCTGGTCAACCTGATCGGCAACGCCCTCGACGCCATGCAGGCACAGCCGCTGCCGGAATTGTGGCTCGAAGGCGAAGAGTACGATGGTAAATATCGCCTTCGCGTACGCGACAACGGCCATGGCATCGACGCCGAAGCACGCAAACATCTATTCGAACCGTTTTTCACCACCAAACCTGGTGAACAGGGCCTGGGCCTCGGCCTGACCCTTTCCGCCAGCCTGGCCGCCGCCACCGGCGGTCATCTGGGTGTCGAACACCCGGCCAGCGGTGGTACCACCTTCGTCCTCAGTTTACCGTTGGTAAGCCCCACTCACGCCGAGCCAATATGAACAATGACCTTAGTGTGCTGATCGTCGAAGACGACCCCCATGTGCTGCTCGGCTGCCAACAGGCGCTGACCCTGGAAGACATTCCCTGCGTGGGCGTCGGCAGCGCCGAAGAGGCGCTGGAGCGGGTCGGTGACAACTTCGCCGGCATCGTCATCAGCGACATCCGCCTGCCGGGCATCGACGGCCTGGAATTGCTGACCCGACTCAAGGCCCGCGATCGCAGCCTGCCGGTGGTGCTGATTACCGGCCACGGCGACATCTCCATGGCCGTCGGCGCGATGCAGAAAGGCGCCTATGACTTCATGGAGAAACCTTTCTCCCCCGAACGTCTGGTCGATGTGGCGCGCCGTGCGCTGGAGCAACGCAGCCTCGCGCGGGAAGTCTCTTCGTTACGTCGGCAACTGGCGGAACGGGATTCCCTCGAAGGCCGGATCATCGGCCGCTCGCCAGCCATGCAGAACCTGCGGGAATTGATCGCCAACGTTGCCGATACCTCGGCCAACGTGCTGATCGAAGGCGAGACCGGCACCGGTAAAGAGCTGGTTGCGCGTTGCCTGCACGACTTCAGTCGACGGCACACCAAGCAGTTCGTCGCGCTGAACTGCGGTGGTCTGCCGGAGAACCTGTTCGAAAGCGAAATTTTTGGCCATGAAGCCAACGCCTTCACCGGCGCCGGCAAGCGGCGAATCGGCAAGATCGAACATGCCGACGGCGGCACGCTGTTCCTCGACGAAGTGGAAAGCATGCCGCTGCCACTGCAAATCAAACTGCTGCGGGTGTTGCAGGAACGCACCCTCGAACGCCTCGGGTCGAACCAGAGCGTGGCGGTGGATTGCCGGGTGATCGCGGCGACCAAGTCTGATCTGGATGAGTCGAGCAAGGCTGGCGAGTTTCGCAGCGACCTGTATTACCGCTTGAACGTGGTGACCCTTGAATTACCGCCGCTGCGCGAACGCCGTGAAGACATCCTGCAACTGTTCGAACACTTTCTGCAGCAGTCGTCCCTGCGCTTCGACCGCGCGGTGCCGGACCTGGACAACCAGACCCTGTCGAATCTCATGAGCCACGACTGGCCGGGCAACGTGCGCGAACTGCGCAACGTCGCCGAGCGTTTTGCCCTCGGGCTGCCGGCCTTCAAGAAATCCGGCGCCAGCGGTAGCAATCAGGGCCTGGCCTTCGCCGAAGCGGTAGAAGCTTTTGAACGTAACCTGCTGAGCGACGCTTTGCAGCGCAGTGGCGGCAATCTGACCCAGGCCAGTCTGGAACTCGGGATGGCCAAGACCACGCTGTTCGACAAAGTGAAGAAGTACGGGCTGAGCCACTGATGGACCTGATCCTCAAAGCAACCCTGGGCGCGGCCGTGGTGGTGATCCTCGCCGCGTTGGCCCGGACCAAAAACTATTACATCGCAGGATTGGTGCCGCTGTTTCCGACCTTTGCGCTGATTGCTCATTACATCGTCGGCAAGAGCCGTTCGCTGGAAGACTTGAAGACCACCATCGTGTTTGGGATGTGGTCGATCATTCCTTACTTCATCTACCTGGCGACGTTGTATGTGATGGTGGACCGGATGCGGTTGGAGGCTTCGCTCGCTGTAGCGGCGGTGGCTTGGTTGATGGCGGCTACGGTGTTGGTTTCGGTTTGGGTTCGTCTTCACGGCTGACTGATGTGATCGCTTTTAGTACCACCCCTCACCCCAGCCCTCTCCCCACGGGGGAGAGGGGGAAAGGGAGCCGATCTTCATGCTTCTAAGCCTGAGTTCGATCCCACAGAACCTCACCCGTTAACCGTCCCACCCTTCGCCTCACTCATGATCTGCCGAATCGCCCCGACAAACGTCTCCACTGGCTGCCCGCCAGTGACGGCGTATTGTCCGTTGAACACCACGGTCGGCACCGAACTGACGCCTCGCGACAGCCACAACTGCTCTTCTTCGAGAACCTCTTTGGCGAACTCGTCCGACGCCAAAATCGCCTCGGCTCGGGACCGATCCAGCCCCACGCTTTCGGCGATCTGCGCCAACTGCCCATGGTCGGACGGATTGCCGCCCTCGGTGAAATACGCCTTGAACAGCGCCTCTTTCAGATTGAACTGCAACCCTTCCAGTCCCGCCCAGAACAGCAAGCGGTGGGCGTCGAAGGTGTTGTAGATGCGACTGTTGCCGTCCGTGCGAAACGCAAACCCGACCTCGGCGCCGCGCGCGCGGATCATCTCGCGATTCTTCTGGGATTGCTCGGGCGTCGAGCCGTACTTCTCGGTGATGTGTTCAGTGATGTTCTGTCCTTCCGGGCCCATCTTCGGGTTCAGTTCGAACGGCTGGAAACGGATCTCGGCCTGTACCTCGTCGCCCAGCAAATCCAGAGCCCGGGTCAGGCCGTAGAGGCCGACGACGCACCAGGGGCAGGACACGTCGCTGACGAAATCGATTTTCAGGGGGGTACTCATCACACACCTCGCAGACTGGAACGCGCCGGAAAGCTCGAACGATACACCCGACGAGGCCGAGGTGGCAGCCACTCCATTGATCCCACATTTGGATTTGGGGGTTACAGGAGATTTGGTTTCGCCACCGGATCAATCTGCGCCCAATGCGAGGTGTCTTCGCGGTGGGCCTGCAAGTACGGCAACACCGCCGCCAGCAATGGCACCTTGAACGCCTCCTGGAAACGATGGGCCAACCCCGGAATCAGCTTCAACTGACTGCCGCGGATATGCGCCGCCAGGTGCACACCGTGCATCACCGGCAGCAATGGATCAGCAGTGCCGTGAACCACCAGCGTCGGAACGCGCAGTTGATTGAGCAGTGACACACGACTGCGCTCGGCAAGGATCGCCATGATCTGGCGCTTCACGCCCTCGGGATTGAACGCCCTGTCATAGGACTGCGCCGCCTGATGCAGTAGTGCTTGCCGATCATCGCTCACCGTCGGGCTGCCCAGCGCCGCCAGCAAATCGGCTTGCTGCTCCAGTGCTACTTCGCGATTGGGCGCCCCACGGCGCGACAACAGTTGTACCAACGCCGCACTCGGTGCCGGCAAGCCTTCGGCCCCGGAACTGGTCATGATCAGGGTCAGGCTCTCGACCCGTTGCGGCGCCATCGCTGCCATGTGCTGGGCGATCATCCCGCCCATGCTCGCGCCCAACACGTGGAATTGCTCGACGTGCAACGCATCCATCAATCCAAAAGCATCGTCAGCCATATCGGTCAGGGTGTACGGCGCCGACACCGGCAAACCGAGTTTGTAACGCAGCACTTCGAACGTCAGGTTGGCATCGACGGGCGCTTGCCGCCAGGTCGACAGGCCGACATCGCGATTGTCATAACGAATCACCCGAAAACCCTGCTGACACAGCGCGACCACCACCTCGTCCGGCCAGTGAATCAGCTGCCCGCCAAGGCCCATTACCAGCAACAACGCTGGGTCCGAGGCACGGCCGATGCTCTGGTACGCCAGGCTCACCTGTGCCAGATCGACCCGTTCGGTCGGAACATTGATATCGCAACGAGACGCCGCCAAGGACGGCAGGCCGAACAACAGCGCGGCCAGGAAAAAGAAAACACGCATGAAAAACACCGAAACGCAGAACTCCAGTAGAGCGCGAGTCTGATGAAGTTTGTTCAAGCGCGCTGCCACAGTTACGTGACAGTTTCGTGAATATCGCCCAATGGTCGATGCGATAACTATGTAGTGCCATGGACGGTGGCGAGTTTCTTTTAATGGCGCTCGTCAAGAGCGGATACGCCGCTCCCCTGCACAAGAGCCACGTTGCCATGAATGAAAGAGCGTTCAGCGCCCTGCCCGTCTCCCCGCCGGTCGTGATGGCGGCCCATCCGCCCCTGAAGAACAACCCCGATGAAAGCCTGTTGCTGAGCGCCTCGACCCGCTGGCGCGACAGTAGCCAGGCATTGCACGCGTTATTCGCCGCCGCGCCGCAGAGAAACCACCGCACTGAACAATCGCTCAACCAACGCTGGAATGCCTACTGGGACGCTCGAGCCCCCGGCACGCCGGTGTCGCGGCGCGAGCGGGCGGGTCAGTTGTACCGCAACCATTTCGAGGCAACCGCTCAAGTGGCGTTTGCTCGCAGAACCCTGAGCGCCGAACAGTTGAAGCCGCTGCTGTTGATCATCGACCCTCCCGTCGAAGGGTTGAGCCTGGACAATCAACCCATCCATACCGAGCAGTTGACCCTGATCCTGAGTGACAGCGGCACACTAAAACTCCCCGCCGCCTGGGTCATCAGCGTGGGGAATCGGGCGCCCGTCGCGCAGTTTCTGTATCTGCCCTGCCGGCCTGTTTCCATCCAGATCTTCAATCAGCGCAGCGACATGGAGCACTGGCTGTCTCGACAAGCGCTCATCCCGCCGGGCCTGCCCGACGATGACTTGCGCTTCGAATACACAGCGAACTCCCAGCCGCTAACGGCAGGCATCACTGAACTGCTTTTACACCCGCGGCACGCAAACGCAGTCGTTTTCGCCTCACCACCAGACCTTGGGGAACCGCCGTCAGACAACGGCATTGATGATGAAGAGCAACCGTTATTCGACAATCTGTTTGCCGATATTCCCTGGCCCCAGCGGCAGGCCTCGCTGAACAAGCAGCGCGATGCGCTCGAAACGCTGTTGGGAGATGAGCTCGAAAGCGACCGCCAACAGAAATTCAAAGAGGCACTGAAGGCGCTCGAGACGGCAGAGCAAGCCGCCGATACAGCTGCATCCGCGCTGCTTTACAGGTCGCGCACTTTCGACTTTGTGACCCTCAACCGCGAGTTCAGCGCGCTCTATCAGGCGCACAAGGATGGCCTGGGTGCCGAGGCCCAGCTTCAACTGGCCCTTAGACAGGTCAACAGCGATGAATCAAGCCTGCTCAAAGCGGCGTTGGACACGCCGCTCGCTGCCGATCGCGATGCCACCATCACCGCGGCCAGCCTGACACTGTCGCTGACCGAACCGAATGTCGGCGTCTTGACCCAGGAGCTCAACGGACCCTTCGTCATCACCCGAGCGCCGCTCGACGCCGCATCGCCACACAGCCTTTTGCTGTACTGGCCCGGTACCGGCGGCGGCTTGCAACGGTTCGCCAACCGCACAGAACTTGAGCGGCACGTGTTCAAGATTCAGGACCAGGATAAGATTCTGGCGTTGCAGCTGAAAAACATTCATACCGACCCGCTGCAATACAGCCTCAATAAACAAACGACCCATTTCGAAGAAAAGGCAGCGCAAATACGCCAGCAATATCCCGATGCAGCCCAGGCTCTACAGCGTGCAGGCGAACTGGAAAAGCTACGCAAACAAACGTTGGCCACCTTACAAGTCCCGGTGCCGGCCGCTAGAAGTCTTGCCTTTTCGCACCTGTTGGAACAAAGCCGCAGCGTTGCCCTCTTCTCCTTGCTGCCCGAGTGGCTGGCCAATTTATCGGCGTTCGACCGCGTTGAACTCAAGACTTTGGTTGAGACTTACATCCTGGCGATGCGCCGTAGCCACGAACAGCTGGAGATCGCCCTGGCGCCCCGTGACGAATTCACCCGTCAACATTTGCATGCCCACCTGCGAAAAGACTTCTCGCTCCTGGGGCATTTTGACGTACACCTTGATCTGCCCGACTCGGTCACTCTGCAAAAACAACTGGTTGATGGCGCAGCCCCGGGAACCCCGCAGAAACTCGTCGCGGTTCCCAGTACGACCCGCAACAAAATGTCACTCGAAGACCTCGCCCAGCTCAACATCGACAACACCCCATCGATGCAGCGGGAGCCTCTTTCGCTGCGACTGGGCTTTATGCGGGTGCAAGTTACAGCCGCGATCCCCACCGAACGCCGGACATTGGCAAGCGGCATCACCCTGCCCTGGCTGCGCAAGGTCCTGCCCGAGCTTGATCTACCCCAGGCGTACGAAACACTGATCCGCGGCGCATTCATGGGGTCGGCCAGCGAGACTGCGTTCGTGAAAGAGCATCGCCGCGAATGCCTGATCGAGCCCTGGCGCCTGATGCTCAAGTTGCTGGGGAAATGCGCGCGCCTGCAAAAACAGATCAATCAAAACGAATGGCAGGTATTGAACATCGCCATTGAGGCCAATACCCCTGAAGCCTGGAACGTGGACGGCAAACGCATCGTGCTCCTGGCGGCGTACCTGAGCGCCGGGGGCAAGGACACGCAAAACGAGGGGCCAACCACCTTGTCTGGCGTGACCTTCATTGAAGAGCAAGTCAGCAAGGTGACCCTGCTTTATCTACCTGATAGCCCCGACGGTCAGTTTTTGCGGCGCTACGACACTCTGGAAGCCGCTCGCAGGGCCTTGTTCAATCTGTGCCTGCGCAGCGAGATGGTCAGCTACCTGGCAGGACGAGCCTTGCACGGCAAGGTGCAGGCCCATATCAGCCGTATCAACCAGGCCGTGCTTAAACACTTCGACGCCATGATCGGCGTCGGGGTGCCTTGGCCGAAAACAACATCACTGGCGGCCCATCTGCTCAATGCCCATATGGGACGCCTGATCGAAGCGCATCGCGGAACCTCCCGTTCCAACGATGCCTTGTATCTGGAGCGCTACGCGCTCAGTGGTCCGAGGGCGTTCAATTACATGAAGATGGCGTTGGGCGTGGTGCCCTTTGTCGGCTCGGCCATCGCCCTCTACGATGCCTGGACCAGTGCCAACCGAGCCGTTGCGGCCCTGTTGCGCGGCGACATTGGCGATGGACTGACGGAGATTGAATCGGTGCTGCTGTCACTGATCGATGCCGCCATGGACATACTTCCCGGCGCTTCCGTGGGGTCCAGGTCAGCCAAGGGCGCTCGATCACTGACGCGTATTCGTCAAACTGAAGCATTGGGCAAAAGCGTGGGTGCGTTGTCAGGGAGGACAAGGCGGCAAGCGCGGCATGGTTTCAATCGCTTCGCCGGTTACGATTACGAAAAACCGATCTCCCTGACCGGTCTGCAACCGGCGACCCACGGGGTCTACCGCAATATCTACCGTCACGCAGACGGCGACTTTATCGTTCGCCAGGGACGCATCTTTCAGGTTGAACGCAGCACGGACTCACGAAACTGGCGACTGACTGGCACTCGTCAAAAAACCTACAAACAACCCATCGGCCTTGATGAAGCAGGCCATTGGGACACTTACTTCGGTGTCTACGGGGTGACCTTCGAGGGGGGTGGGCTCGGCGGTGGCGGTGTGCTCGGGCATCTGGCAGATACGCTTGATCCGCTCTGGCCGGCCGCCATTCGCGAACGCCTGCCGCGATGGTGGGTCGATGAGGCTTTCCGCCGGCAGAACGCATTGACCGAAGCGGCAGACGACTTTGCCCCGCAACTCGATACCCGGGTTGCGCGTACCAACGCCGCCATTGAACAGTACGATGCCAGCCCCGTAGAACACCGTCCGACACTGATGCCGGCTACCGAAGCTGCGTGTATCGGCGACATTGAACTGGCCAGCAGACACTACCAGACACTGGTTGACCTGTTGCCCTTGACCCACGGCAACAAACGGCGTGTGCTGCGAGACGCGCAAAGCCATGACGCGTTGTTGATTGCCGATCGGTACAAGCGTCGGGTGTTCTTTTCCAATCACCGAGCCGATCCGTTGATCGACAGGATCGACGACCTTATCGACCGCCTGGACGCACTGCCGAACACTGCGCTCAGCGAACGCTTTCGTCTGCTGCGAGAAACCCGATTGGTGCGTGTGGACTTTCTGCGCGAACTGGAGCAAATCGATGCTGCGATGCGCGACCTCAACGTGTGGTACGAGCGCATAACAGTCAGCACCCACAAGGCGCATCTGACCTCCGAAGTCATGATGTTGAACGGGAGGCTCAGCGAGGCCAATCTGCTCTACTTGAGAACCGGCCACCTGCTGGAAATCGTCAAACGCTTTGACACAACCCGAGATATCTCCTGGCTCTATCTGCAAGCACAGGCAGAGAATCTGCGGGCCAAAGTCGATCGCGCCTTGTTCACTCAATACAGCCTGCCGGAAGTCACCGCCACCAGAGCCCAGCGCAACCGGATATTGCAGGAGTGCCTCGATCTTTACAGCGAGTTTCGACGCAACATGAATGCCTGGACCACCAGCTACCCACAGCACTTCCATCTGGACGCCGTGGCGCCACTGTTGGAGGGTATCGAGAAAATGGCCGAACGGGCGCGCAAGGCCATCGATCAGCCGACTCCCCCTTCCCCTGCCGGGCAACGCAGCAAAAAAGTGTTCACCACCGAAGACGATCAATTGCTGATTGGGGTGGAGCGCTGGGAACCGACGACCCAAAAGCACCAGTACTCCCTGACAGGCCAGGGCGGATTTGAGGAGGTTTGGGAACAAGGTTCAAATGGCAAGTTTCGCCTGCTGAACCCGCCGGAACAGGCAATTCGCCCTGTGCAAAGGGACCTTGGATCTTTGGTCGAGGATGCTCAGAGCCGACTGCAATCACAGCAGTCTTACAAGGCCAAGGTTCAATCCTACGCAGCTCAAGACATGCTCCCGGTCGATCTGGAACACATGATGGTCAGCGAGGCCAGCGAGCTGACCCGCCGCGCGCTCAACATCGAAGAGATTGCTCCGCAGAACGCCATCATCCAGCAACTGCGCGACAAGGCCACCGAACTCACCACCACCGGACGTGAAATGCGCACACGGCAGTCGTTGAGTACTAAAAAACCTACCGATGGAATGCTCGATGACCTGGTCCGCCACAACGCATTGGAGATACGCAAAACGAGCCCAATGAAAAACCTGGGCAAACGTCCTGACGGTCGAATCGATTACCTGCAGGAATACGAAGTATGGGATTTGACTGCAACGCCTCCCAAGGTGCTGTGGTATGCCCATTTCCACTATGCCAAGGCAGCACCCACCTTCGATGTGTTCGAGAAGGCCCATCTGAAACTGCCGGAACACCGATTTCTGACCCACGCCGATAACGCCGCGCTTCCCTATGCCGATATCGGCAAGAAGTCAGCGGCACTCAAGCATTTCGAGCAGGTTTAGAACGCAAAACGGGAGCGGTTTGTCCGCTCCCGTTTTGGCTACCTTATGCCAATTGGCTTCTCAACTGCCGCGCCGCCGCCACCATGTTGACCAACGCCGCCTCAGTCTCAGGCCACGCCCGAGTCTTCAACCCGCAATCCGGATTGACCCACAACCGCTCGGCTGGAATGCGCTTCACGGCTTTGCTCATCAACTTGACCATTTCGGCCGTGTCCGGCACCCGTGGCGAGTGGATGTCGTAGACGCCCGGGCCGATGTCGTTCGGATAGTCGAACGCTTCGAAAGCCTCCAGCAATTCCATGTCCGAACGCGAGGTTTCGATGGTGATCACATCGGCGTCCATCGCCGCGATGGACTCGATCACATCGTTGAATTCGCTGTAGCACATGTGGGTGTGGATCTGGGTTTCGTCACGTACACCGGAGGCGCTCAAACGGAAAGCTTCTACCGCCCAATCCAGATATTCCTGCCATTGCGCCCGACGCAGCGGCAAGCCTTCACGGAAGGCGGCTTCGTCGATCTGCACGATCTTGATGCCGGCGCTTTCCAGGTCCACCACTTCGTCACGCAAAGCCAGGGCGAGTTGCTGCGCCTGAATTTTGCGCGAGACGTCTTCACGCGGGAACGACCACATCAGCATGGTCACGGGGCCGGTGAGCATGCCTTTCATGACCTTGTCGGTCAGGCTCTGGGCATAGGTGATCCAGTCGACGGTCATGGCGTTCGGACGGCTCAGGTCGCCATAGATGATCGCCGGTTTCACGCAGCGCGAACCGTAGCTCTGCACCCAACCAAACCGGGTGAACAGATAGCCGTCCAGCTGCTCGGCGAAGTACTCGACCATGTCGTTGCGTTCGGCTTCACCGTGTACCAGCACGTCCAGCCCCAGGCGTTCCTGGACTTGCACGGCGTGGCGGATTTCGCTGTGCATGGCGTCGGTGTAGTCGTTGGCCGACAGTTTGCCTTGCTTGAACGCCTGGCGTGCCAGACGGATCGAACCGGTCTGCGGGAACGAACCGATGGTGGTGGTCGGGAATGCCGGCAGTTTCAACTGCGCACGCTGCTGCTCGATGCGTTTGGTGAACGGCGAGTGGCGTTGGCTGTCCTTGTCGCTGATGGCGTTTATCCGTGCCTGCACCTCGGCTTTATGGATACGCGGTGACTCGGCACGGCTGGCTTGAATCGCACGGCTCTCAGCGAGGGCGGCTTGCACCTTGGTAGATTGCGGGTCGTTCAGGGCATCGCGCAGCACGGCGATTTCGCCGCACTTCTGCACGGCAAACGCCAGCCAGCTTTTCAGTTCCGGATCGAGTTTGTCTTCGCGATCCAGATCCACCGGGCTGTGCAGCAGCGAGCAGGAACTGCTGACCCACAGGTTGTCGCCGAAGCGTTCCTGGGCCGGCTGCAGTTGCGCCAGCACTTGCTCCAGTTCGCAGCGCCAGACGTTGCGGCCGTTGACCAGGCCCACCGAGAGAATCTTGTAGGTCGGCAGACGGTCCAGCACTTGGCCGAGCTGATCCGGGGCGCGCACGGCGTCGATGTGCAAGCCTTGCACCGGCAGGCTGACCGCCAGGCCGAGGTTGTCTTCCAGTCCACTGAAGTAGGTCGCCACCAGTTTTTTCAGCGGCGAGTATTGAAGGATGTGATAGGCGCGTTCGAAAGCGTTTTTCCAGGCCTGTGGCAGGTCAAGGGTCAGGATCGGCTCGTCGATCTGCACCCACTCAACGCCTTGAGCGGCGAGGCGACCGAGGATTTCGCCGTAGATCGGCAGCAGGCGTTCCAGCAGGTCGAGCTTGTCGAAGTCGTCGCCTTTGGCTTTGCCCAGCCACAGGTAAGTCAGTGGACCGATGATCACCGGTTTGACGTTGTGGCCCAGCGCCTTGGCTTCGTCGACTTCGTCGAACAACTGTTCCCAGCTCAGCTTGAACTGCTGGTCAGCGGTGAACTCCGGGACAAGGTAGTGGTAGTTGGTGTCGAACCACTTGGTCAGTTCCTGGGCGTATTGCGCTTTGCTGTGTTCGCCGCCGCAGCAGGCAGCCGTGGCGCCACGGGCCATGGCGAACAGGGTGTCGAGGGTCGGCAGGCCGCGTGAGTCCTTGGCGCTGTCGAAACGCTCGGGGATCACACCGAAGGTCAGGGAATGGGTCAGGACCTGGTCGTACCAGGCGAAATCGCCCACGGGCAGCAGGTCGATGCCGGCGTCTTTCTGCAATTGCCAGTGGGTGGCGCGCAATTGGCGGCCGACGCTTTTCAGCGCGTCCTGATCCAGATCGCCCTTCCAGTAGGATTCGAGGGCTTTTTTCAGTTCGCGGTCCGCGCCGATGCGTGGGAAACCAAGTGTATGGGCCAGAGCCATGGTGAACTTCTCCCTGTAAAAGATGGCGCTATTGTCGACAGCCAACCCAACATGAGACAAACTCAACCTTTTCGTGTTGATCACAAGTTTTCCTCATGGAGCCCCCAGTGCTTGAAATCCGTCACCTGAAGACCCTGCACGCCTTGCGCGAAGCCGATAGCCTGGTGGATGCGGCCGACCGCTTGCACCTGACGCAGTCGGCCCTGTCCCACCAGTTCAAGGAACTGGAGGAGCGCATGGGCATGCCGTTGTTCGTGCGCAAGACCAAACCGGTGCGTTTCACCAGCGCCGGTTTGCGTCTGCTGCAACTGGCCGACGCGACCTTGCCATTACTGCGCGGTGCCGAGCGCGATATCGCGCGGCTGGCCGGTGGCACTGCCGGGCGTTTGCACATGGCGATCGAGTGTCACAGTTGCTTTCAGTGGCTGATGCCGACCATCGACCAGTTCCGCGATGCCTGGCCGGAAGTCGAACTGGACCTGGCCTCAGGGTTCTCCTTCGCCCCGCTGCCGGCGCTGGCCCGTGGCGATCTGGATTTGGTGGTGACCTCCGACCCGCTGGAACTGGCCGGAATCACTTACGTGCCGTTGTTCACCTATGAAGCGATGCTCGCGGTCGCCAACCAGCACCGTTTGGCGAGCAAGGCCTACATCGTCCCGGAAGATTTGCTCACCGAAACGCTGATCACCTACCCGGTGGAGCGTGATCGACTGGACATCTTCACCCGTTTCCTGGAACCGGCCGATATCGAACCGGCTCAGGTCCGCACGTCGGAACTG
Organism: Pseudomonas sp. PMCC200344; assembly: GCF_030053095.1. Classification (NCBI taxonomy): domain Bacteria; kingdom Pseudomonadati; phylum Pseudomonadota; class Gammaproteobacteria; order Pseudomonadales; family Pseudomonadaceae; genus Pseudomonas; species Pseudomonas sp. PMCC200344. The sequence goes on from NZ_CP125618.1 coordinate 5,239,773, forward strand.
ACAGTGATGATGATGCAATTGGTGGCCAGCGGTCGCGGCGTGTGCGGCATGCCCCATTGGGCGCTGCATGAATACAGCTCACGGGGTTATGTGAAGGCCAAGCGGCTGGGCGAGAAAGGTTTGTTTGCGACGCTGTACGCCGGGATTCGCGCCGACATGCTGGATGCGCCGTATATGCGCGACTTTTTGCTGACGGCCAAGGACACGTCGTTCTCGACACTCGACGGCGTCAGCGCCGTTCGCTGACACACCACATACCCCTGTGGGAGCGAGCCTGCTCGCGATGGCGGAGTGTCAGTCAGCATTGATGTAGCAGACAGATCGCATTCGCGAGCAGGCTCGCTCCCACAGGGATTTCGGTGATCTTTAGAGCTCGCGCCACATGTGGATTTTGTCGAAGTAGTCTTCGCCCACCCGCACCGCCAGCGGTTCAAGACCAAACTGGATGAAGCCGCAACGCTGGTACAGGTTGAACGCGGCGTCATTGCCGGCGGTAACGGTCAGCTGGATCAACCTCAGACCTTTATGGTCCTGCGCTTCAGCCAGGGCGGCCTGCACCAGGTGATAACCGAACCCGCGTTGCCGGACCTTGCCCGACACGTACATGCCAAACAATGTCGCCTTGTGCCGGGCCTTTTCCCGTGGTTCGAAGGCCAGGCCGACGATGCCCGCCAACTCACCGCCTTCGAACGCGCCGAACACCACGTCCAGCTTGCTGCTCAGGCGTGATTCCCACCAACTCAACGGCATCACGGCGCGTTCGCGCACGCTGGAAGTAAACGCCTGGGGATGCAGGTCATAGGCTTCGAGCATCAGCGCCCGATAATCCAGGGCATGACTGGCATCAAGCCGTTCAATCCACATGTTCAAGCCATCCGTCGTTGTTCCAGCATCAGTCGCACCGCCAGCGCCGACAGCACGAACCCCATGAAATAGCGCTGCACCGCCAACCAGGACGGGTTGTTGACGAACCAGGAGGCGATGCCCGCGGCGAACAGCGCGATCAGCAGATTGACGCTGAAACTGACGCTGATCTGAGTCAGACCCAGCGTGATGCTTTGAGTGAACACCGAGCCATGCTCAGGCGTAATGAACTGCGGAAACACCGACAGATAAAACACGGCGATCTTCGGGTTCAGGGCGCTGGTCAGAAAGCCCATGGTGATCAGTTTGCGCGACGAGTCCGGCGGCAACTGCTGCGCCTCGAACGGTGAACGCGCACCCGGTTTGACGGCTTGCCAGGCCAACCACATCAGGTACAGCGCGCCAGCCCACTTCAGCACTTCGTAGGCCATCGGCACCGCCAGAAACACCGCGGTCAAACCGGCAGCAGCCGCGAACAGGTGCACGAAAAAACCCGCGACCACACCGAGCAACGAGGTCACACCGGCCTTGCGCCCCTGGCAGATCGAACGGGAGATCAGGTAAATCATGTTCGGCCCCGGCGTCAGTACCATCAGCAATGCGGCAGCGGCGAAAATCAGCAAGTCTTGAAGCGGGATCATGGGCAGTCCTTTGCCCGGGCAATAATCAGGCAGTTTCGGTTAACAAGGCACGATAAAACGGCAGGATCAGGTCCCGTGTCAATGGCGCCAGCGTGACATTGCCGTCGGTGGCCAAGTCGATCCAGCGCACCTCTTCGATCTCCGCCGCAGGCGAAACGTCTGAATCGATGGTCAGCTGAAAGAGTTCGGCCTGGACGGTAAAACCCGGCTCATTGACGGCCGGTGCCGAGAATTGCCCGAGATAAGTGGCGTGTGCCGGATCGATGACCAGCCCCAATTCTTCTTCCAGTTCACGGGCCAGCGCGTGGACCGGTTGCTCATGGGCTTCGATCTTGCCCCCCGGCTGCATGAACGCTTCGGTGCCGCGCTTGCGAACCAACAGCGTGCGACCGTCCGGGCCGATCAACAGGGCGGCGGCGATGCGGATGAGGCGGGGCGAAGCAGCGGATGAAAGCGTCATGGATCAGGATCGTCCTTGGAAAAAAGCGCAAGGATCACATGGCCGCTGCCGCTTCGTCACCCCGAAAACAGCATCTACCAAGCCCTCTGTGGGAGCGAGCCTGCTCGCGATGAAGACGACGCGGTTTTTCAGGAACACCGCATCATCGTTCATCGCGAGCAGGCTCGCTCCCACATTGGACTAGTACAGTTCCTAGACCCCACTGGCCTCGAGAATCGCAACTTCCTCCGGCACCTTCACGAAAATGCTGTATTTCGCGCCTTCCATGGCTTCGAAGGCGATCAACTTCTCCACCAGCGGCCCATTCAACACCTTGCCGGCATTGAGCAGCAGCATGCCGTTGTCGGCATTGAGGTTGCGCGCCAGGATCATGCCTGCCGCCACTTCCCGTGTGGTCAGCACCTTGACCGACGGATCGGCCAGCGAGATGTCGCTCAGGTACGCGGCACAGACCTGGATGAAATCTTCCACCAGTTCGGGATCGTAAAGCCGCCCGGCATAGCTGCGGATGTAGATCAGTGCTTCATCGCTATTCATCTGCCGCTCGAGGATCAGCCCGCGCTGCAACTCGATGAAATCCACCGCCAGTTTCAGCAGGCGTGAACCGAACGGAATCGCCTCGCCCTTGAGCCGGTCAGGGAAGCCGCTGCCATCCCAGCGCTCCTGATGATGAAGAATCAGACGGGCGGCGTCCTTCATCGGGTCGAGCGTCATCAACAGCGATTCACTCTGCTTGGGATAACCGCGATAGCGCTCCCGATCGCTGTGGTGCAGCAGGTCCGCGGGCGCGGTCATCATGCTGTCGGTCCAGCTCAGCTTGCCGATGTTGTAGAGCGCCGCGGCCATGGTCAGGTCGCGACTGGTGCCCTCGTCCAGGCCATGAAGTTTGCAGTAGACCCGCACCAGTTCGATGATCTGGCGGTTGGTCTGTTTGGCCGGCGGCAGGCGCAGGTTAGCCAGCAGCGAGAACACCTCGGTGCCGGTGACATAGCTGTGCTTGAGCTCTTCGTAGGCCAGGTCGAGCATGTCGGCGGTCTGCTGGAGTTCGGCGGTGCGGGCGGCGACGTGTTTTTCCAGGGTGATGTTGAGCGACTTCAACTGGTCGTTCTGCAGCCGGGTCAACTGCTCCAGACGCTGGCGTTCGCGCTCGGAATATTGATGAGCCAAAGCCTGGCGCAAGGTCAGGAGCATTTCCTCGTCGTTCCAGGGTTTGCTGATGTAGCGGTGAATCTTCCCTTCGTTGATCGCTTTGATGATCGTCGGCATGTCCGCGTAGCCGGTGAGCAGAATCCGGGTGGTCGTCGGGTAAAGCTGATGGATGCGCGCCAGCAGCGTGGCGCCGTCCATGTTGGGCATGCGTGCGTCGGTCATCACCAGGTCAATGGAGTGTTGCTCCATGATCTCCAGCGCCTGGGCACCGCTGGTGGCCAGCAGCAACTCGTAGGGCTGGCCGCGTAACAGGCGACGCAGGCTGTTGAGGATTGACTCCTCGTCATCGACCAGCAGCACCTTGGGTTTATCGTTCAAAGTCGTGGGGAGTTGCTCTTCCATGGCGTCACCTCAAGTGAAACGGGCACATCGTTGTGGCAGGCCCCGAGGCAAACATCCCCTATTGCCGGAGCCTGACCTACAGGCTAGATGATTTTCAGCCCGCCAAAGGAAATGATTCAGCTCATTGAGTTGCGCGAAGTGCTGGACTGACGACTATGCTCAGCTGACTCGGATCCATAATCTGTACGTTCGGCCAGGTGATCAGGGAAAGGAAGCCCCTCTATGAGTACACCGCATCAAACTGCTGCCGGTACTGGCGTATGTCGATAAATACGCTGCTGGCGCGGACCAACCGGCGAGTTCTTATCGTCGACGACACCGCCTCGATTCATGCGGACTTCGCCAAGATCCTCAGTCCGCCATCGATCGATGACGACAGCCTGATCAGCGCCGAAAATGCCCTGTTCGGCACCCCTGCGGCGCTATCGCTGCAGAGCTTTGTGCTCGACTCGGCGTTTCAGGGGTTCGAAGCCCTGGATAAGGTCGAGACGGCGCTGGCCAACGACATGCCCTATGCGATGGCCTTCATCGACATGCGCATGCCGCCGGGCTGGGACGGGCTGGAAACCATCGAACGGCTGTGGCAGGTCGATCCCAAGCTGCAAGTGGCGCTCTGCACCGCTTATTCCGACTATTCCTGGGAAGACATCGACGAGCGCCTGGAACTGGGCGATCGCCTGCTGATTCTCAAAAAGCCCTTCGATGCCATCGAAATCCGCCAGATGGCCAGCGCATTGACGGCCAAGTGGCAAATGACCGAAGACGCAGAGCTGAAGATGTCGCTGCTCGAACAGGCGGTAGAAGAACGCACCCGAGAGCTGTCCGACGCCAACATCATCGTGCAGAACAGCCCCACCATTCTGTATCGGTTGCGCGGCGAGCCGTCGTTTCCGTTGATGTATATCTCGCACAACATCACCAAATACGGTCATGTCGCGGCGAAACTGGTCGCCTCGGCCAACTGGGCTCAGGAACTGATCCATCCAGATGATCAATCGAAGGTCGACACCGCCATGGCCCGGGTGCTGGACCGTCATGCGGCGGGCGCTTCCATCGAGTTTCGGATGCGCACTGGCGAAGGAGCCTGGCGTTGGGTCGAAAACCGCTACATCCCGGTGCGCGACGATGAAGGCCGTTTGCTGGAAGTCGAAGGCATCATCATCGACATCACCGAACGCAAACTGGCCGAAGAGAAAATCGCCCTGCTGGCCCGCACTGACGGGCTGACCGGGCTGGCCAACCGTGCGACGCTGATCGAGCGGTTGCACCAGGCATTCGCCTCTGCGCGTCGGGGGGCGGCACCGTTCGCCATGTTTTACCTGGACCTGGATCACTTCAAACGCATCAACGACACCCTCGGCCATCCGGTGGGCGACCTGTTGCTGCAAGAGGTTGCACGCCGGATCAAAGCCTGCGTGCGCGAAAACGATGTGGTTGCCCGCCTCGGCGGTGACGAGTTCGCGATCTTGCAACTGGACGTCGGTGACCCGACCCAATCCGCAGCCCTGGCCGCCAAGATCCGCGATACGTTGGTACTGCCCTATTCCCTGGACGGCAATGACGTGCGGGTCTCGGTGAGTATCGGCATCAGCAGCTGCACCCCGGAAAGCACCAGCGCCGACGGCCTGCTGACTCAGGCCGACATGGCGCTGTATCGCTCCAAGGAAAAGGGCCGCAACCAGTACCACTTCCATTCCGAGGAGATCAATCAGGAGGTGGTCGAACGCATGACCATCGCCAGCGACTTGAGAGCGGCCATCGAACACCAAGAACTCGAACTGCATTACTGGCCGGAAGTGGACCTGAGCAGCGGCAAAATCCTCGGCATGGAAGCGCAGGTCCGCTGGAACCACCCTGAACGCGGTTTACTGGAAGCCCCGGCGTTCCTGCCTGCGGCGGAAAAGACCGGCACCATCGTCGCGCTCGGTCACTGGGTGCTGGATCGCGCCTGCCAGCAAATGCGTCAATGGCGCGATGAAGGCATGGCGCCGCCGGTGATTGCGATCAAGCTGTCCCTGGCCCAACTCAAGAGTGGTCCCGAACTGATCTATGACGTGCTGCGCACCACCGCGCGCTGGGAACTCTGCCCCTGGGACCTGCGCTTCGACGTCACCGAAGCGACGCTGGCCCAGACCAAATGGACCCACAACGATGTGCTGCCGCGCCTGCGTGAGCTGGGGGTGAAGATCGCCATCGACGACTTCGGCACCGAGTACTCCTCGTTCGACTACCTCAAGACCTACCAGGTCAATCACCTGAAACTCGCTCAGGCCTTCATCGACACCGCCGCCCGCGATCCGGCCAGCGCAAACACCCTGCGCGCCATCATCAACTTCGCCCGTGAAGTCGGGATCGGCATCATTGCCGAGGGCGTCGAAACCCAGGAGCAGCGCAGCTCGCTGATGGCCACCGGTTCACCGATGAACGCCCAGGGTTACTTCTTCAGCAAAGCGGTCAGCAGCCAGCAGGCCGCCGAGCTGCTGAAGGCCGGCAGCATCGTGCCCCCGAACCATGACATCGGGCCGATTCTGGACAACCCGCCACGCTCCACGGAGGACAAAGGATGAAAACGCCTTTCGTGCGGACTAACCGGCGCATCCTGATCATCGACGACACGCCCTCGATTCATGAGGATTTTCGCAAGATTCTTGGCCCAGAGACCGAAGGCGAACAGACCCTGGCTGGTGCTGAAGAAGCCCTGTTCGGCACCGTACAGCTTGATCGGCTGACGTTCCAGCTCGACTCGGCCTACCAGGGCCAGGAAGCCCTCGAACTGGTCACGCGCGCACTGGCCGAAGGTCACCCCTATGCCATGGCGTTCACCGACATGCGCATGCCTCCTGGCTGGGACGGCCTGGAAACCATCGAACAACTGTGGAAGGCCGACCCTCACCTGCAAATCGCGTTGTGCACGGCCTATTCCGATTACACCTGGGAAGACATGGCCGAACGGCTGGAGTTCGGCGACCAGTTGCTGGTGCTGAAAAAACCCTTCGACAGCCTGGAAATCCGTCAGATGGCCAGTGCCCTGACCTGGAAATGGCAGATGGCACAGGACGCGGCGATGAAGGTCCTGAGCCTGGAGCAAACCATCGAGGCGCGGGTCCACGAATTGCTCAAGGTATCGCACCTGTTGCAGTACGACGTGCTGACCGAGCTGCCCAACAGCACGTTGCTCGGTGACCGGCTGAACCAGTCCCTGGCCCTGTCCCGGCGCCATGACAAGCAACTGGCCGTGATGTTTATGGGCCTCGATCGCTTCAAGCGCATCAACAATGCCCTGGGACATCCGGCCGGGGACGAGATGCTCAAACAGGTCGGCCGTAATCTGGTGGCGACGGTGCGCGAGTCCGACTCGGTGTTTCGCTACGGTTCCGATGAATTCGTGGTGATCCTCGCCGACGTCCGCCATCCCCAGCAGACCAAGGGCATCGCCGAAAAACTCTTGAACGCCATCCGCGCGCCCCAGCACATTGCCGGCCACGACCTGAGCGTGACCGCCAGCCTGGGGATCAGCATCTACCCCGAGGACGGCCTCGATGCCATCTCGCTGATCAAGAAAGCCGAAACAGCGATGCGCAACGTCAAGGAAAGCGGCCCGAACGATTACAGTTTTTTTATCGACGACATGAACCAGCGCGCCCGGGATCAGCAAAGCATCGAGTCTGGCATTCGCCTGGCGCTGGAGCGCAACGAATTTGTCCTGCATTACCAGCCCAAGCTGGACCTGAGCAGCGGCCAGGTGGTCGGTGCCGAGGCGCTGATCCGCTGGCAAAAACCGGGGCACGGTCTGGTCTACCCGTCCAAATTTATCGGTGTGGCCGAAGACAGCGGTTTGATCGTGCCGTTAAGCAAATGGGTGCTCGCCGAGGCTTGCCGACAAACCTGCGCCTGGCAGGCCGCGGGGCTGCCGAAAATCTATATGTCGGTGAATATCTCGGCCATCGATTTCCGTCAGCGGGACTTTGTCGACGGCATCGAACAGACACTCAAACAAACAGGTCTGGAACCGGCCTTGCTGGAGCTTGAAATCACCGAAGGCGTGTTGATGCAGAACGTCGAAACCACGGTGACCGCGCTGACCCGGCTCAAGGCCATGGGCGTGCGACTGGCCATCGATGACTTCGGTACAGGTTATTCCAGTCTGAGTTACTTGCAGCGTTTTCCCATCGATGTGCTGAAAATCGACCAGTCGTTCATTCGCGGCTTAAGCAGCGACAGCAACGACGCTGCCCTCGTCAGCGCCATCATCAGCCTGGGCCGGAGCCTCAAGCTGACCATCATTGCCGAAGGGGTGGAAACCCTCGAACAACTGGATTTCCTCAAGGCCCATCAATGCGAGGAAGGCCAGGGTTACTACTTCAGCAAGGCCGTGGAGCCGGACGCCTTCGTCCGGTATCTGGGGTCGGTGCAGCCCTCTTCATCCGCAGCCACGTGAACGATGCGCAGGCCCCAAGCCAAGGAATCATCAGATGTCGCCTTCTTTTCACCGTCTGCTATTGGCGCCGTTGTTCGGGCTCTGCCTGAACGCTGGCGCCGCGCCGCTGGATGAACCGCTCAAACCGCTGCCGGCGGTGCCCCAACAGAACCCGCTGCGGGTCGAACTCGGCCGCCAGTTATTCAACGAGAAACGCTTGTCGGTCAACGGCAGTCTGTCCTGTGCCAGTTGCCATCGACTGGAAAACGGCGGGGCCGACAACAAGGCGTTTTCCATCGGGTTCAACGGCGTTCCAGTGACGATCAACACCCCCAGCGTATTCAACTCCAGTCTGAATTTCCGGCAATTCTGGAACGGTCGCGCCGACACCTTGGAAACCCAGATCCACGGAGTGGTGCAGAGCCCCAGTGAAATGGGCAGTGACTGGGTACACGTGGTGGAAGTGCTATCCGCTGACCCGGCTTATCGGACCTCGTTCAGCAAGGCCTACCCCGACGGCGTGACCATGAACAATGTGCAGAATGCCCTGGCCACCTACGAACGCACGCTGATCAGCGCCAACTCGCGCTTCGACCAATACCTGATGGGCGATACCGACATTCTCACCCGGGAGGAAAAATACGGTTATCAACGCTTCAAGGACTACGGCTGCATCGCTTGCCATCAAGGGGTGAACATCGGCGGCAACATGTTCCAGAAGTTCGGGGTCATGGGCGACTACTTCAAGATTCGGGGCAACCCCGCCGAAGCCGACCTGGGCCGCTATCTGGTGACCAAGGACGAAGAGGACCGCAACGTGTTCAAGGTCCCGAGCTTGCGCAACGTCGCCGTGACCGCGCCGTATTTTCACGATGGTTCGGCCAAGACCCTCGAAGAGGCGGTGGATGTGATGTTCAAGTTCCAGCTCGGTCGCAATCCCTCTGACGACGACAAGACCCTGATCATCAAATTCCTCAAGACCCTGACCGGTGAATGGGGAGGCAAGCCCTTATGAAGACGACTAACCGCCGCAACCTGGCGTTGCTCAGCGTCGTGGCCGTGATGCTGGCTTCGGTGCTGCTGTTCCTGTACCTCAAATCCAACTCGAACCAGACGACGACCTACGCCGAATCCCGGGACGTGATCGGCCGGATCAAGCAGTTGAACGCACAATGGGAAACCGAGATCCTCAAGGCCAGGATCGCCATCAGTCACAACTACGATCCGTTGGTCGCACCGCTGACCGAGATGACGAACCTGTGGGAGCGGCTCGACACGATGGAGTCGAACCACGGTCGCACCGAATCGCCTGTCTGGCGCGCCAGCCATGATGCGTACCTGACCGCCATTCAGGAAAAGACCCGGTTGGTGGAGCAGTTCAAATCTCACAACGCCGTGCTGCGCAATTCGTTGGCGTTCCTGCCCACCGCCGAGGACGACATTCAGGAACAGCTGGGCCGGTTGGTGGATGAGGACCAACTGCAACTTCATAACATCACCACCGACACGTATGACTTGCTGCTCAGCAGCCTGGAGTTCGCTCAGGTCACCTCCGACGACAAGGCCGCCGACATCCTGCTCGGGCTGAACAAACTGGGGGTGAACAAACTGCGACTACCGGAACCGTTCCACAGCCCGATCGATATTTTGAGCAGTCACATTGCGCTGATCCTGCGCGAACAACCCGTGGTCAATCGGTTGCTGGAAAACATCGAAGCCGTTCCCGTGGCCGAACGCCTGGACGATATTACCAACCTGCTCAACACCGATCAGCAGCGGACCGATGCGGTCGACCAGCGCTATCACTTCTACATGCTGTTGTTTTCGGTGCTGCTGGTGTTGCTGCTGGTGTACCTGGCGATTCACCTGATGCGCAGTTTCACCGTGATCAATCGCGTCAATAAAGCCCTGCAAACCGCCAATGACGACCTGGAACTGCGGGTTGAAGAGCGCACCCGCGAGCTCAGGGATACCCAGAGTGAACTGCTCGACACCGCGCGTCAGGCCGGCATGGCCGAGATCGCCACCAATGTGCTGCACAACGTCGGCAACGTGCTCAACAGCGTGAACATTTCAGCCGACCTGGTGACCCGCAAACTGCGCGCCAGCAAAGCGCAGGGCCTGGGCAAGGCCATGCAGCTGATCAACGAACATCCAGGCGACCTCGGCACCTTTCTGACCGAGGACGCAAAAGGCAAGTTGCTACCGGGTTACCTGAATCAACTGGTGGACGCGATAGCCCTGGAACAACAAGGCATGACCGACGAACTGGCCCAGTTGACCAAAAGCGTGGACCACATCAAGGACATCGTCGCCACCCAGCAATCCTACGCAGGCGCCAACAGCCTGATGGAACCGCTGCACATCAGCGAACTGCTGGAAGACGCCCTGCGCATGAACTCCGGCGCCCTGACCCGACACCACGTCACGGTGGTCAAGGAGTACAGCAATGTGCCGCAAGTCATGGGTGACAAGCACCGGTTGTTGCTGATCCTGATCAACCTGATCAGCAACGCCAAATACGCCATGTCCGACCTCAGCAACCGCCCGCGGCAAATGACCCTGGGGGTCAAAATCGTCGAAGACAAGACCCTGCAAGTCAGCGTCAAGGACGACGGCGAAGGCATCGCCGAGGAAAACATGACGCGCATCTTTGCCCACGGGTTTACTACCCGCAAGGAAGGCCATGGCTTCGGCCTGCACAGCTGCGCCCTGGCTGCCATCGAAATGAATGGCCACCTCACCGCCCATAGCGACGGACCGGGCAAAGGGGCGATGTTCACGTTGCAGATCCCGCTGAAAACCGTACCGGAGGAAGCATGAGCGAGCTTTCGAACCGACGCATTCTGCTGATCGATGACACCCTGTCCATTCACGTGGATTTCCGCAAGATTCTCATGCCCATGCCGGAGCAGACCGTCGAACTGGACGAGATGGAGGTCGCGCTGTTTGGTAGCGAAGTGAAATCAACCAGTGCGCTGTTCGAGCTGGACTCGGCCTATGGCGGCCAGGAAGGCCTGGGCAAACTGAACGAAGCCTTGCAAGAACATCGCCCCTACGCCCTGGCCTTTGTCGACATGCGCATGCCCGAGGGCTGGGACGGTGCGCAGACCATCGAACATTTGTGGCAGGCCGACCCGCGCCTGCAAGTGGTGGTGTGCACCGCCTATTCCGACTATTCGTGGGATGAATTGCTCGATCGATTGCAGGCGCATGACCGGCTGCTGATTCTGAAAAAGCCGTTCGACAACATTGAAGTCCAGCAGATGGCCAACACCCTGCTGACCAAATGGGACATGACCGAACGGGCCAGCGTGCAGATGGACCATTTAGGGCAAATGGTCGAGCGCCGAACCCGGCAGTTCACAGAGGCCAGCGTTGAGTTGCAGCGGGAAATCGACGAGCGCAAACAGCTTGAAACCCAATTGGTGCAATCGGAAAAACTCGCTTCATTGGGGCAACTCGCGGCCGGCGTCGCTCATGAAATCAACAACCCTATCGGCTTCATTTCCTCCAACCTCGGCACCCTGGATGGCTACTTCAGACAGCTGCAGGAAATGCTCGACGCCTATCGGGATGCGGAAGAGGCGATCGGCTCCAGCGAGCTCGTCGAGCGTTTGAACCAACTGCGCGAACGGGTCGAGCTGGAGTTCCTGCGCGAGGACATTCCGCTCCTGATCAAGGAGTCCAAGGACGGCATCAACCGGGTCGGGCAGATCGTCAAGGACTTGAAGGACTTCTCCCGGGTGGACTCCAATCAGGAATGGCAGTGGGCCAATCTGCAACAGGGCATCGAATCGACCTTGAACATTGTCGCCAACGAACTCAAGTACAAGGCCGATGTGCTCAAGGAATATCAGGACCTGCCCGACATCGAATGCCTGCCTTCGCAAATCAATCAGGTGATCATGAACCTGATCGTCAACGCCTCTCAGGCCATCGGCCCGGAGCGCGGCACCATCACCTTGCGCACCGGGCTTGAAGCGGAAACGGTGTGGATCGAGGTCGCAGACACCGGCGCCGGCATTGCGCCGGACTGCCTGCAAAAAATCTTCGACCCGTTCTTCACCACCAAACCGGTGGGCCAGGGGACAGGGCTAGGGTTGTCCCTGTCCTATGGCATCGTGAAAAAACATCGGGGGGATATTACGGTGCGCAGTGAAGTTGGCGTGGGAACCACGTTTCGGGTCCAGTTGCCGATTCACCAATCCAAACCGTTCCCGCCTATGTAGCCTCCTGGAAATCCATCTCCGGTGGCTGGCGACGGAAGCCGTCGGTCAGTACCGCCAAGTACACCACGCCAATCGCCAGCCAGCTCAGGCCCAGATAGATCGCCAGGTGATCGAGGCTGACCATCAGCCACAAATCCGCCGCCAGACCGATAAACGGGAACAGCAGAAACAACACGAATTCACGCAGCCCTTTGTTCTCACCGCCAATCCAGTAGTGAAAGATCACCGACAGGTTCACCAGACTGAACGCCAGGAACGCGCCGAAGTTGATGAACGAGGTCGAGGTGGTGACGTCCAGTTTCAGCGCCAGCAAAGCGACCACGGCGCACAGCAGGATGCTGTTGATCGGCGTGCCAAAGCGTTCGTGCAAGGTGCCGAAGAACGATTTTGGCAGCACGCCGTCACGGCCCATGGCGAACAACAGCCTCGAGCCGCTGGCCTGCGCCGACAGGCCCGACGCAAACTGGCCGACGATCAGGCCGATCAGGAAGATCGACACGAACAGATCACCACCGATGTTGCGGGCAATTTCATAGGCCGCCGAGTCGACGCTGTCGAACTGGAACGACGGATGCGCGATCTGCACGAAATACGACACACCGACAAAGATCAGGCCGCCGATCAGGGTGATCAGCATGATCGCTCGCGGGATGGTGCGGCGCGGGTCGCGGGTTTCTTCGGTCAGGGTGCTGACCGCGTCAAACCCGAGGAATGAATAACAGGCGATGGCTGCACCGCTCATGATCAGCGGCATCTGCATGTCACCGTTGAAGAACGGTTTGATCGACCACAACGGCGTGCTCGCATCACCACCGACGTAATGAACGCACAGCGCAACGAAGGCGATCAGCACCAGGAACTGCACCAGCATCAGTAACGCGTTGATGCCGTTGGCCAGTTTCAGACCGACGATGTTGATCGCGCTGGTGATGCCGATGAACGCCAATACCCAGATCCACTGCGGTACGGCCGGGAAGGCGAAGTTGAGGTAGGCCGCGCCGATCAGCCAGATCGCCATCGGCAGGAACAGGTAGTCGAGCAGCACGGCCCAACCGGCGATGAAACCGAGTTTCGGGCTGATCGCCTTGCGGACATAGCTATAGGCCGAGCCAGCGACGGGGAACGCCGAAGCCATTCGGCCGTAACTCATGGCGGTGAAAAACATCGCCACCAGCGCCGCCAGATAAGCAGCCGGGACCATGCCGGCGGTGGATTGAGCGAGGATGCCGAAGGTGCCGAGCACAATGATCGGCGTCATGTAGGCGATGCCGAACAGCACCACCGAACCCAATGACAGGGTGCGTTGCAAACGAGCCATGAGCGACTACTCCGAATTTATTAGATTTATGGCAGAGCCGAGTTCGGCAAAAATTTACGTCTACTGCAAAAGCCACCCCTCACCCCGGCCCTCTCCCCAGGGGGGAGAAGGGGAAAGGGGGCAGATTTCCATGCTTTTCAAATCCTGAGTTCGACCGGGTGTTTCAGGTCGCAATATTTCTTGAGGACTCTACGGTCAGTCCCCTCTCCCTCCGGGCGGTCCGACGTTTCGGGAGGGTTAGGGTGAGGGCTGGTTCAACGCTCAGGAATCAATAACTCCCGAACACCGCCGATCTGCTCCACCACTTCCCCAGGCAACCGCAGCCGCTGATCATCCAGATACCGATAATCCTGTCGCGCCGCCGTCAGCTGATTCAGATCCAGTTCAACCGCAAATTGTCCTTCCTCGCGTCCGGCCTCGAATAACAAAGTCCCCAGCGGATCCACCAGCGCACTGCCGCCCGCAAAGACCAACCCGCCATCGCCCTCTTCCACCCGGTTGACCATCAGCGCAAACGCCTGGTTTTCCTGGGCGCGGGCCATGATCGCGGTGCGGTGCGTCGGGCCGTACGGGTCCATGTTGCCGTTGGTGACGATCAGCAGTTCGGCCCCCAATTGCGCCAGGGCCCGGGCGGTTTCCGGGAATTCGATGTCGTAGCAAATCAGCAGGCCGACCCGCACACCGTTCCACTCACACGTGGCGTAACGGTCGCCGGCCTCGAACACCCCGCGATCCGACGCCCAGAGGTGCGTCTTGCGGTATTTCAGCGCGATACCTTCAGGGGTGATCAGCAGCGTGGTGTTGTAGAAGCGGCCGTTGTCGGTCTCGGCCATGCCGATCACCACGGCGATGTTGTATTCACGGGCCGCAGCCAGCACCGCGCTGACGGTCGGACCGTCCAGCGGTTCAGCGGTTTCGGCCAAGGCCTCGAGGGACGGAAAGCCCATCAGGTGGGTTTCGGGAAACACGATCAGCTGTGTATCGGCAGCACAGGCAGCCATCGCCTGCAGAGCGCGTTCGAGGTTGTAAGCCGTGTCGTTGTCACGGCCCGCCAACTGGGCGAGTTCGACTTTCATGGTCATTCCTTGTTCTTAACCAGGCTGGCAGAAAGATTGCCCGGTCGGTGTCTGTGCGCCAGTATGCGCAGCAAGCCACCGGCCGGGAAATCACGCCGCTGGGGTAACCCGATAGGGGTAGAGGCATGACACTCTCGTTAGACGACATCGCGTGGCACCGCTCGGTCGGGCAACTGATCGACGCCCTGGACAAGCCCAATTTCTGGACGCAGCTGGTACGGTTGCTGGATCAGTACGTGACCTTCGACAGCTGGGTGGCGCTGCTTTTCAGCGCCGATCAGCATCCGCAAGTGTTCGCCGAATGCCCGGGCGCGGACGGCAGTCCCGATCAGTTGTTCCAGGACTATCTGCGCGGTTTGTACCTGCTCGATCCGTTCTATATCGCCTGTCGCGAGCAGTCGCGCACCGGGCTCTATCGCCTGTCGGAAGTGGCGCCGGAGCATTTCGAGCTGACCGAGTATTACCAGCGCTACTTTCGTCTGAATGTGGTGGCCGATGAAATCCAGTTCAATTGCCAGCTCGAAGGCGACCGCACGCTGTGCCTGTCACTGGGCAGCAAGCAACGTTTCAGCGGCCAGCAGATTGCCTTGCTGTCGCTGATCCAGCCCTGGGTGCTCGGCCTGTTGCGCCAGCGCCTGCCTTACGAAATCAACGAAGTCGTGGCCCTCGCACCAGCACCGCCGCAAGTTGACTGGCGCGTGCAGCTGGAAGCGTCGGTGCAGCAACTCAAAGGCGCGCAATTGACCGCCCGGGAACTGGATGTCGGGCGCTTGATGCTCAGCGGTTGCTCCAGTAAAGAAATCGCCCGTAAGCTGGAAATCTCTGTCGAAACCGTGAAAGTCCATAAGAAACACATGTACAGCAAACTGGGGATCAAATCCCAGTCAGAGCTGTTTTCGATTTTTCTCCAGGCACAAAATGCCTGACTGCCCCACCGAGTCCGAACCCAAGGAAACCGTATGAGCCTGTCACTCCTGAGCCGCTAAGCCTTCTTTGCCGTCTGTGTGATGCTTACCCTCGCCAGCCTGCCCTTCCTGGAGCACGACGGGCTCTGGCCGATCACCGTCGTCACCGGCATTCCTGCCCTCCACGCCCCTCCCCCATCAAAAATAACCAAACCCAGATCAACACCTCACAAACTGCCGCCCTCGATCACCTGGACTGGCAAAAACGTTGCACTCGGTTGACGGGGCCGAATAACCCTTCCTGATATTGATGCCGCCAGCGAAAGACCGGGTTGGCATTAACGTCATGTTCGCGAGCGATCAACGACACGGAGGTGCCAGACTGGAACGTGGCTTCGACAACTTTGCGTTTGAATTCTGGCGGGAAGTTGGGGCGGCGAGCGGGTCGACGGGCTGGGGCAATGATATCCAAGACAGTGTCCACCAAAAAATGATGGACACTATTTTTGCTAATTTTTGAGGCTCTCAGCAGTGGGTACTGGCCGGTCGGTTACGCCAATTGCTTCAGTGAACTTAATTTTCTCACGGAGTCCTCTCATGCCTAATAACAACGTTCCGTATCTCTGCACTTTTTGCAGGTTACGACCGAACAAGCAGTGAGCGCCAATTAGAAAAGAACGCCTGCCTCAGCAAGCACGCGAGCCTGATCGCGCTGGGTACCGTTGTCTCCAAAGGTTGAGCCCGAGGTGGCGTCCTCAGTGCGCACGTAGGCGAGTTCGCCTCGCACGAAGAAGCGACCGTCTTGATAGGTCGGCGTAGCGGTCAGCGACCAGGCGTTGGAGCCTGTCCCATAAAGCAGATTGGTGGGTGAGCAGTCCTCGTCGGCTCCGCATTCGCCGCCGTTGCTGTCCAGGTATTCGGCGCGGGCACCGATAGACCAGTGACTGGAGAAGCTGTACTTGGCAAGGATCGCTGCCCCGTAGGTTTGCGCTGCGCGATCTATATCCGCTTTCGAGTCCTTATCGACCCGGGTGTATTGCAGGTAAGGCGTGAGCGTCAATGCCCCATCGGTGTGGGTGAAGATCAAATTGTAAATCTGGCTATTGTTCTGCGCTGTGGGTGTCGCCACAGAGGATTCCGAGTTGCTGGAGAAGTTTGTGCCCCCGATCACGCTTAAAGTGTTGGCGGCATCAAAGGCGTATGAGAACGAGCCTGTGACCCAGTTGTACTTGCCGGAATAGAAACCGTCGTTCAACGATATCGCTGCATTCGTCTTGCCACCGGAGTAGTTGACCTGCACACCACGGCTGACGGCAGGCTCCTGGTTCCAAAGCAGCCCACGCTGGATGTTGATGTTCTGGAAAGTGAAGGTCGACTCAGCTCCGATCAATGTGGGCAGCGAGCCGGCCATCAGGGAAATTTCAGGGCTGAGCACTGCCTTCAAGTAACCGACTGGAACATCACCGTAAAGCCTGTCCACGGTTTTGTCCGACTTGAGATAGGCCGAACCAAGAGAGGGCAGCGCATACGATCCGGCCTGTATGTAGAACTGCAGCGGCCCCTCGATCGTCTGTATTTCCACTTGGGCGTTGCTGATGTCGGACAGTGACTCGGAATTGCCGGTGTCGGGTGCATCCACTACATGGTTTTGCCACAGGGCGATCCCCGTCAGTTGCCCGCTTACGTAGACTTTCCCCAGCGGGCCAGCATCAATGGCGAAAGGGTTTTCATTGGGCTGTAACGAGCTGGAAAGGCTGGGTGAAGACAGCGGCGCAGCGGAAACACTGGTGACCGCCAGCAGGGCTGCAACACCACCGTACATGCTCAAAAACCTGCCGGTGTGGTTCGAAGTTTCAACCGCAACGAGACAACCATCAAGGCCCAAAATACGCGTGACATGCTGCTTCATAGTGATGCTCTCAATACCTTGGATAAACAGCCAGATAGAGTATTGAATCGCGCATCAAGTTGTAGTTAGGTTTCCCCTCTCCCGCATAAAATTTCAATAAAAACAATAAATTATCATGGTCTAAATAGTGCAATGAGTTCTAACTTGGCTGATCACGAGTAAACACACCGACTTCGCGCCACTGGGATTCGAGCGTTGACTTGACAGCATTTGCATCAATTTCTGGACGGTGGGCATAACCACGACTCCACCGATCACACCGTCCGCCTGCTCCCGCACCATTCTAGCTTCGGTGCAGAATCACACATGGGCCATGAATAAGTATGACCTCGAAGACGCCTGACTGCGGAGCCCAGAGCGCCGCCTGTAACGATTTCCAAAGCCAAATGCATTCACGTGTTCAGGAAGGCCAGCCTTATCCACTCGGAGCTACATGGGACGGCTCTGGGGTCAATTTTGCAATTTTCTCGGCCCACGCTACTAAGGTCGAACTTTGCCTGTTCGACGCCGACGGGAAAGAAGAAATGGAGCGGATTGAGTTGCCAGAGTTTACTAACGAAACTTGGCACGGTTACCTACCCGACGCACGGCCTGGCACTTTATATGGCTATCGAGTGCACGGGCGTTATGAGCCGCAAAACGGCCATCGCTTCAACCATCACAAGCTGCTAATCGACCCGTACGCCAAGCAGATCGTGGGCGAGCTGGAGTGGGACGATGCGCTGTTTGGTTACACCATAGGCCATCCCGATGCTGACCTGTCGTTCGATGAGCGCGACAGCGCGCCGTTCATGCCGCGCTGCCGGGTGATTGATCCAGCGTTTACCTGGGGCAACACGCCCAAGCCAAATGTTCCATGGGCCCGTACCGTCTTCTATGAAGCCCACGTGCGCGGTTTCACCAAACAACATCCCAGTGTGCCAGAGGCCGCGCGAGGTACGTTTGCCGCATTTCACGAAAGTGATGTGGTGGAATACATTAAGTCGCTGGGCGTTACTTCGATTGAACTGATGCCCATCCACTACTTCCTGAATGACAACCACCTGCTTGAGAAAGGCTTGCGAAATTATTGGGGCTACAACACGTTGGCGTTCTTCGCGCCGCATGCACGCTACATGGCTGGGAGTTCGATTGGTGAATTCAAAATCATGGTCTCAAGACTCCACAAGGCAGGCTTGGAGGTCATTCTCGACGTTGTCTACAACCATACTGCCGAAGGCAACGAGTTGGGCCCTACTCTTTCGCTCAAGGGCATCGACAACGCCAACTATTACCGCCTGATGCCGAACGATGCGCGCTACTACATCAACGACACCGGTACTGGTAACACCCTGAACATGAGCCACCCTTGTGTACTGCAGATGGTCACCGACTCGTTGCGTTATTGGAGCAACGAGATGGGCGTCGACGGCTTCCGCTTCGACTTGGCAACCATCTTGGGCCGCGAACCCCACGGCTTCGATGAAGGCGGTGGCTTTCTCGACGCGTGCCGCCAAGACCCTACCCTGAACCACGTCAAATTGATTGCAGAACCATGGGATTGCGGCCCTGGCGGGTATCAGGTCGGCAATTTCCCTCCTGGCTGGATGGAGTGGAACGACAAGTTTCGCGACATCTCCCGAGCCTTCTGGAAAGGCGACGATAATCGCCTCGGTGATTTCGCCAAGATCTTCCTGGCGTCTGGCGATCAATTCAACCGACGCGGTCGCGAGCCAGCCTCCTCCGTAAACTTCATTACCGCTCACGACGGTTTCACGCTCAACGACCTGGTCTCTTACAACGATAAACACAACGAAGCCAACGGCGAAGATAACCGCGATGGCCACTCGGACAACCGTTCCTGGAACTGCGGCGTCGAAGGTACAACCGATGACCCGCAGATTATCGAGTTGCGCTACCGACAGATGCGCAACTTACTCGCCACGCTGTTCCTGGCTCAAGGTACACCCATGCTGCTAGCCGGCGACGAGTTTGCAAGAACTCAGGGCGGCAGTAACAACGCTTACTGTCAGGACAGCGAGATCGGCTGGATCAACTGGGACATCAGTGAAAAAAGCGTCGAGCTGCAGGACTTCACGCGATACCTGATCGACCTACGCAAGCGCTACCCATTACTGCGTCGCAACCGGTTCTTTACCGGCGTCTACAACGCGCATCTGGATATCAAGGATGTCAGCTGGCTACAGCCCAATGGCGAGGACATGGGCAACGAGCAATGGAATGATGCTAGCAACCGATGCTTAGGCATTTTGCTTGATGGCCGTGCGCAACCTACCGGCATTCGCAAAGCGGGTGGAGAAAATTCGCTCTTGATTATCGTCAACTCACATTTCGACATAGTCGACTTCATCTTGCCCGAAGTGCCGCAAGGGCAATATTGGAAATTGCAATTAGATACCAACGAGCCGGAGCTGATAGCGGAGGAAGTGTTCAAGTTTGGCGACAGCTATCAAGTCGCTGGGCGTTCGACATTGCTATTTGAACTGGCCGTCAGCCAGAAAAAGAAACGCCGATAGCCTGCCCCGCTCCGCGAGGGTCGTGTGGCTCTGCTACTGTGTCCGTGGGTACCTCACGCTGCTCCATGAATCCGAAGTGCAGACTGACCTAGAAAAGCTCATTACTAAGCTTCGACCTCAAAAGAAAGCGGACAAGTCAGTGAGCTTTTGAGCAGTAGTCATAGACAATGCGCACGATCTGCTACCAGCGCAGCCAGCGTCGCCCGAGTAATGCGCCTAGTACAGTCGGCACCAGCATGCCCAGCAAGTACCCCCCCCCAAAAATGGTACTTGCGTCTCGGGGCAGTGTAGGGAATTTGCAATCGTCGCCATTGCACTGGCGAGTAGTCCGCCGCAGGCTCCTGACAGCGTCAGGTTGGTTGGTGCGAGACCGCGTAGCGCCCAAACACAGCGATAAACCCCGGAATCGACAGCAAGGTTATGTTGAGTGCGCATACCTGCCAGGTTTCTGCTTCGATAAACCGGTTTAAGGGACGCAGGTGCAGCACATGATCACTGCTGGCCAGGCAACTGTCTCCGTAACTGCGGCCGTTGCCGAACGGCAACGTCGTGCCGTGGATATAGATCAATCGTTGCAGATGTTGCTCCAGATCATTTCGCCATGCGCATGAATGGCCTGTTTGCGGTGCCGAGGGGTAATGCCCCCATGAGCTCAATTGATGATTCATCGTTCGAACCGACCCCATTGAAAATTGAAACTGCCACCCAGGGCGCTCGCATCCGCGCGGCCGCGACGTTTCATGCCGCCAACCAAAAAATCAGGCCAAACATCGCGCCCATCGCCAGGCTCAGGCGATCCCGAAGCGCAAAGATCACAGGGTCGTCATTCATCCTGCCGCGATGGGTCAGCATCCAGATACGGGTGATCCAGAACAGCAACAACGGGCAGGCGAGCCAGATCATCCGGGGGTAGGCATAGAGCGCGATCGTGGCGTTGTCATGGATGTACAACGCAAGGACCATCACCGACAGGTATCCGGACGCAGCCCCTAATGAGGAAAGCATCGCTAGGTCGGCAGGATAGTAATCACGGCCACCGGTTTTCCCGGTAATGCCATTGCGCAGTGCCGCCTGGAGTTCGGCATAACGCTTGACCAGTGCCAGGCTCAAAAACATGAACATCGAAAACGCCAGCATCCAGGAGCAATCACATCCAACGCCATGATCCGTTTCAGCACCAGCGAATAGATCAGCGTCAACATGTAGTAAGTGGCCAACACGGCGGCAAACTGTCAGGGCAACCACCACCAGGCGCCAGCAAAGGAGACAAACAATAAACAGGGGAACGCTGTCAGGCCGGACTTGATCGACAACCGCCCACTGGCAAAGGGTCGATTGCGTTTGCTCGGATGCCTTCGATCATCCTCCAGGTCCAGCAGGTCATTAAGAACATAAACACCGGAGGCGCATAACCCGAAAAACACAAAAGCCAACAGACCGTGCCAGAGCAGGAGCGGATTGCTCATCTGATGCGCGGCCAGCAACGGCACAAAAATCAGGGCATTTTTCGCCCATTGATGGATGCGAAACGCCTTGTACAAATCCCTGAATTTCGTCGTTCCTGAACGAACTACTTGCACGACATTGTCCAGGCTTTTAATAGCGAGTTCGACGCCTGGCAGAGGATTGACGACATAGGCCCGTTCGGCCGAACGCCATATCGACAGATCGTCAAGAGAATGACCGACGCAATCAAAACCGCTCTCACCGTACAACGCGACCAGCAAATCACGCTTGTGCGTGCCCGACAGATTGCACTCCAGGCTCGTGGCCAGGACGTCATCAAACACCTTGTGACATCGATATCCGTCGCCATGGCCAACTGTTCTTTCAAAAAAGCCTTGCCGCGACTGAGCCAACCCAAAGGCTTGAGCCACCCTGACGGCTGGCTACGTACAAAAGCCATGGCGCTTTCGAAAAGAAGATCGGACCTGAGGAGCGTTCCATCCAGATCGACCACAAACGGTCTGGACGTGACGTTCAGCTGTATTTTCCGTCGCGCCACACGCTGAGAAACCTTCACGACTCACGTCCGCGAAACACCACAAACCTGGAAAAGAAGAACCCGCCAATCAGGCTCAATAGACAAAACGATGTCACCGTCACCAAACCATGAAGCCGCCACAGATCGGCAATACGCCCGACGCCGTAGCTCACGACGCCCATGACAGCGCTGAACAACAGATAGCCAAGCACGGTCGCCTTGTTCTCAAAGGTGTAAAGCGAATGCACATAGAAGGAAAAGCTGGCCGCGACGCAAAACGCTGCCAGGTTGCTGGCGGCCTGACTGAGTTCGGCGGCGACGGTGAGTACGAAAAAAAACTGCCAATGGATGAGCGCATTGACCACGCCAATGACCATGTAGCTACAGAATCCTTTCCATAACACTTTCATTCCGCCACCTGCCAATATCCCTGTTTGAGGTGCTTTTCAAACTAAGTGACAACCCTGTAACGGTCTACTGTCAGAAATAACAGGTAGGTGAGGATTTCTGACCAACGGTCATGCTGACGATATCGTCGCGAACTGTATCCCCCTCACATTTCACCAGTGAAGCGCCTTAATCGGCGCGGGCTCTTTCATGACAATAAAACCGTAATCGCCGAGCAGATAAATCCGGTAGTACTGGCTCTCCAGCACCGGTGGATAACCCTGATAACCCACCCGGGTCGCGTTACGTCGCTCCTTCTCCGCAACGACGTTGGTGATGCCCACTTTCGGCAGGTTCTCGGCCAGCATGAAAAAGTCGATGTTCAGCAGATAGTGCAACACCGGCATCTGCTTGAACGAGCCCGCCGCCCCCAGCAGCCAGTGATCGGAATAGGTCACTGACATGTAAATGCGCTTGGCTTCGAGCAGCTGTCGATTCGACGCGATGTCGTGTTCAAGACTCAATAGCGCGCTGGACGCGAAGGCTTTCTGCACCGTCAGCACCCGCCCATAGGCATACGAAATCGAAAGCATCGCCAACAATGGAACCACCAACAACAGCGGCAACCGCTGGTGGATTCGTGCCAGCGCCAGATGGCTCAAATAGAACAACAGCACCAACAGAACCGCGAAGCCCATCAGGGTCCTGGCGCCTTCATTGAAGTCCCGGAAAAACAGCGCGACACCCGACACCAGCAGCGCCACGACCGGCAATGTCAGGAAACACACCAGGCCGATCAGGAACTTCTTCAGCCCTGTGTCCTGACGTTCCAGCACGTTCAGCCCCAGCCGGACACTGCCGGCAATGGCACACAGCAGCAGCAGTGCGGCGAACACCCAGGCAAATCCGCCGTGAAACAGCAGCACGACTTTTTCCAGCACCCGGGCGATATTGATTTGAATTTGTAGTAGGGGCTGCGCCGTCCAGTTCAACAACAAGGTGCGATTACCACTCATGAACGGATAAGCACTGACGCTGTAAATCAACCAGCCCAGGATGGCCTGCGATATTTTCCAGCCGATCAACTCGCACCACTGCGGCCAGGCCAGCTTGTCATTCGCGTTCCTGAGCAGTTCCAGGCAACACAGGCCCAGAAACACATTGAGGCTCACCTGATAGAGCCCCAGCGCCAGGGCAATCAGGAACGAGGGCACCAACCAATGAACAATGCGCGAGGGATGACGAAAGGTGATCGCGTAGATGACCGCCACCACGCTCAACGCCATGGCGGGGCCGTCGTATTGATAGGACAGGTTTTGCAGAAAGAATGGGTTGAACCAGAGCGGCAACGGCACGAGGCAGCAAGCAATCGTCGGTTGCGGGTAGTAATGAAACGTCAGGCTGGTCAAAGCCGAGGCCATGGCCAGCACCGCGATCAATAGCGGCAGCGGAAAGATGTTCGGCGCGGCATTGCTGAAGGTCAGCAGGTTGTAGAACAGTTCGGTGAATAACCGTCCCTGTTCCGCCCAGGCCGTACCAGCCGCGGCCGACAGGGATCGCCAGTTGTCATCGATATACGGATAGTCCGCAAGGATCAGCGGCACCACATACACAAAGGTCGCCAACAGAAAAAACAGCCAGACCTGCCGATGTCCGAGTTCCTTGCTGAAAAAATCGCTGAACCTGCCCATGCTAAAACCCGAGCCGGTCTTTGCCGCCGACGACGTCTTTGACGATATAGCGCGGCCGATGTTTGGCTTCGATGTAGATGCGGCCGACGTACTCACCGAGAATGCCGATGCCGATCAGCTGTACGCCGCCGAGAAACAGGATCGCGGTCATCAACGACGGGTAACCCGGGACGCTGTTGCCGAAGAAAATCTTGTCCAGCACCATGTACACCGCGTAGAACACCGCGAAGATCGAAATACCGCCACCGACGTAAGTCCATAAACGCAACGGCACCGTACTGAACGAAGTCACGCCTTCCAGCGCCAGGTTCCAGAGCTTCCAGCCATTGAACTTGCTGGTGCCCGCCACTCGCTCGGCTCGCTCGTATTCCACCACCACGGTGGTGAACCCGGCCCACGACAGCACGCCTTTCATGAACAACTGGTGCTCGGGAAGCGCGCGAATCACGTCGACCACCTTGCGGTCCATCAGACGAAAATCCCCGACGTTTTCTTCGATACGGGTGTAAGCGATACGGTTCAGCACACGGTAGAACAGCGACGCGCTGTGGCGTTTCAGGTAACTGTCGGCGGTGCGATCCCGGCGTTTGGCGAGCACCACATCTGCGCCTTTTTGCCACTCGCCAATCAACCGCGGGATGACGCTGATCGGGTCCTGCAAATCGACATCCATGGGAATCACCGCATCGCCGGTGGCATATTCCAGGCCGGCGAACAACGCCGGTTCCTTGCCGAAGTTGCGCGAGAAGTTGATCAGCAATACCTGTTCATCGGCCTGCGCCAAGGCCTTGACCTCTTCAGCCGTCCGGTCGGAACTGCCATCGTTGATGAACACGATTTCGACCTCAGCCTGGTCAAGCCTCAACTCGCGACGCACTGCCTGATAAAACAGACTGATCGCCTGTTCTTCATTGAATACCGGAACGATCAACGAGACTTTCATGCGTTACGCCCGCGAAAGACCACGTACTTTGAAAACAGAAAGCCAAGCACCAGGCTCAATGCCGAAAAGATAGCCACCGTCAGCAGGCCGTGAAGTCTCCACACGTCGCCTGCATGGCCGACGCCCAGACTCAGCGTCCCCATGGTTCCCAAGAATAGAAGATAGCCGCCGACCGACGCCTTGGTATCGAAGGTATACAGCGCGTTCATATAGAAGGAAAACGAGGCGGCCACGCAGAAGGCAGCCAGGTTACTGACAGCCTGACTGAAGCCGGCCCCCACGCTCAGCAGGAAAAAAATTTGCCAGTGGATCAGCGTGTTGGCGACCCCGACCACCGTGTAGCTGGAAAATCCTTTCCACAAGAGCCTCATGCTGACTCTCCTGTTTCAAGTCATAAAACTTTGAACCTGTCTACTGTCAGAAATCACAGGTCTGACGGCCTTTCAGACCAACGGTCAGGGTTTGCCTCAATGCCAGGAGACATCCCGTAATATCCCGGTTTTGCAATTACCAGCAAATCACGCCACCCTGCCGCGCCGCCGATGTGCGGCGCGCAATCTTTGGCGCCTTCGGCGACTCCTTATCTCAACACCCGTTCACGAGCCCGCCGTCATGACGTTTGAGCGCGATCACCGAATCGACTTTTTTCGCGGCCTGGCACTGATCTTCATTTTTTGGGATCACGTGCCTCATAACCCCCTTGGCCAAATCACCCTGCGCAATGTCGGTTTCAGCGATGCCGCAGAAATATTCGTGTTTCTCGCCGGCTACGCGGCCGTTCTGGCCTACGGCA
The DNA here is from genome assembly GCF_030053095.1 of Pseudomonas sp. PMCC200344. Lineage (NCBI taxonomy): Bacteria > Pseudomonadati > Pseudomonadota > Gammaproteobacteria > Pseudomonadales > Pseudomonadaceae > Pseudomonas > Pseudomonas sp. PMCC200344. The sequence goes on from NZ_CP125618.1 coordinate 5,265,460, forward strand.
AAATCCTTGCGCGCGATGGTTACCTGATCGCCTGCGTGAAGATTCTGCGGCGCGCCTGGGTGCTCTACGTGGTCCATATTTTCCTGCTGGCCATGCTGATGGGCATCGTGTTCTTCGCCAACAGTCATGTGGAAACCCGCGATCTGGTGGAAGAAATGGGCCTGCATCACTTCATCACCAACCCCCAGCAAGCGTTGACGGATGAGTTACTGCTGCGCTTCAAGCCGAACCTGATGGACCCGCTGCCGCTGTACATCGTGCTGCTGGCGGGATTGCCACTGGTCCTGCCGTTGCTGGTGCGCAAGCCGTGGGCGGTCGTAGCGGTGTCATTGGCGGTGTACTTGCTGGCACCGCGGTTTGGCTGGAACCTTGCGGCAATCAAGGACGGTGTGTGGTACTTCAACCCCGTCACCTGGCAACTGCTGTTTATCCTCGGCGGCTTTGCGGCGATCCACGGGCTGCGGCCACGGTTGCCCGACACTCGCCCGCTGTTGCGCCAGCCCTTGTTTGTCAGCGCAGTGGTGTACGTGGTGGTGACCGGCGTGATTACTGTCTCCTGGCGCTGGCCGGAAATTCACGATGCCCTGATGCCAGCCAGCCTGAGCAACCTGCTGTACCCGATCAGCAAGACCGATCTGTCGCCGGTCCGTCTGCTGCACTTCCTGGCGCTGGCTTATGTCACCGCCAGGCTCTTGCCCGGCAACGGCTGGACGCAAAACTGGCTGGCGCAGCAATGCTGTCGCATGGGGCGCTACTCACTGGAAGTGTTCTGCCTCGGTGTGCTGTTGGCGCCCTTGGCGGACATGCTCAACGCCCTGACCGACGATGCGTTTGCCATGCAGATTTTTACAGCGTTGGTGGGTGCCGGGGTGATGGCGTTGCTGGGCGCGTGGCTGGACTTCAATAAACGCCTGAATCGATCAGTGCAAACCGCGACAGCCTGAAATGCAAAAGCCCCGGCCAATGCATGCTGTTCGCTTAAGAAAATGGATGGCGGCCTGAAAGCCGGCCGGGTTTTGATCGTGTATATATCCATTTCTGTGGTCACGGCTACTTAGGGTTCCGCCCTTACGGCGGGTCACTTGGAAAAGCCCCAAGTAACCAAGGGCTCTTGCCCCTTTCGTTCAGCCCTTCGCCTAGGCTCAGGGTGCCCTCGCTCCGGTCCTGCTCCGTGGGCCCGCCGCCATCGGCCATCCATGGCCCGGGGCGGCTAACCCGGCATCCATGCCGGGTTGCCCCCTGCGCAGTACCTCCACTCGGCCTCTCGAGGGGGCGTGCACCGCAAAAGCAAAAGCGAGGCGGCCAACCGGCCGGCCTGGCTTCAAGTGAACGCATTTCCCTGTAGGAACTGTCGAGCGAAGCGAGGCTGCGATCTTTTGATCTTGCCATTGCTTTGCTTTGGCTTCAGATCTGCCGCCCCTTTCCCAGAGGCCGAACGCAGGCGTTGCGCAGGGGGCACCGCGGCAAGGATGCCGCGGTAGCCGCCCCCGGCCATGGATGGCCGATGGCGGACCCCCGGAGCAATGCCGGAGTGAGGGCATGCCGAGCCTAGGCGAGGCACCGAATGGCGGGGCAAAAGCCCTTGGTTACTTGGAGCTTTTCCAAGTGACCCGCCGTAAGGGCGGAACCCTAAGCCGCCATAACCGCAGGAACGGATATATACAGGCGTTACACCTTACGAAGCCGAACGCACCGCACCCTGCGACACATTGGTCGGTTGCAGCTTGAACACGTAGAACAACACCGTCAGCAGGACCAGGAACGCCGGGCCCACATAGAGCGCCACGCGAGTATCCGGGAAGTACGCCATGAGGCCGACCACCAGCACCAGAAACGCCAGCGCCAGATACGAACTGACCGGGTACAACCACATCTTGTATTTCAGGCCGGCACGTTCGCTGGCGCTCAGGCCTTGGCGGAACTTGAGCTGGGCCAGCAGGATCATGGCCCAGGTCCAGATCGCGCCGAAGGTGGCAATCGCCGTCACCCAGACGAAGACTTTTTCAGGCACCAGGTAGTTGAGCAGCACGCCCAGCAACAAGGCACCGATCGACAGCAGCAAGGCGCGACGCGGCACGCCGTTGTTCGAGGTCTTGGCGAAGCCGGCCGGGGCCTGACCATTCTGCGCCAGGCTGTAGAGCATGCGCCCGGTGCTGAAGATGCCGCCGTTGCAGGACGAGAGTGCCGCAGTGATCACCACGAAGTTGATGATGCCGGCGGCAGTCTTGATGCCCAGACGCTCGAAGGTCATCACGAACGGACTGCCTTGGGTGCCGATTTCGTTCCACGGGTAGATCGACAGAATCACGAACAGCGCGCCGACGTAGAACAGCAGAATCCGCCAGAACACCGAGCCGATCGCATTGGGAATGGTCTTCTGCGGGTTCTTCGCTTCACCGGCGGTCAGGCCGATCATCTCGACGCCGAGGTAGGCGAACATCACCATTTGCAGGGACATCAACACGCCTTGCACGCCGTTGGGCATGAAGCCGCCGTGCGCCCAGAGATTGGAAATCCCCAGCGCCACGCCGTCGTTGCCGAAGCCGAACGCGATCACGCCGATACCGCCGATCACCATCGCAATGATGGTGACGATCTTGATCAGGGCGAACCAGAACTCGAATTCACCGAAGGCTTTCACCGCGATCAGGTTGATCGAGCCCATGCTGATCAATGCGGCGAGTGCCCAGATCCAGCGCGGCACATCGGGGAACCAGACGCCCATGTACACCGCCACCGCGGTGATTTCCGCAACGCAGGTCACCAGCCACAGGAACCAGTAGTTCCAGCCGGTCAGGAAGCCCGCCAATGGGCCGAGGTAGTCTTGAGCATAACGGCTGAAGGAGCCGGCGACCGGGTTGTGCACCGCCATCTCGCCGAGGGCGCGCATGATCACCAGGATCGCCAGACCACCGATGATGTAGGACAGCATGATTGCCGGACCGGCCATCTCGATGGCCTTGGCCGAACCGAGGAACAGACCGACGCCGATACAGGCACCGAGCGCCATCAAGCGAATATGCCGTTCGCCGAGTTCGCGTTTGAGCGGGCCGCCTTGAGCGGTCTCGCCATTGGGCAGGTGATTGCCTGGCATAGGGGTACAACCTCGTCTTGTTATTGGATATGACCACCGAGTGTCGAAGCGCTGACCGGTAAGCCAATGCTTTTCTGAAACCGGGCCTGCTTCGTGGGCAAACCCGTCTTGCAGGACAAAACCTGCAAGATCAGCGGGGCGTGCAGTATAAAAAGCTTCCTACAGGGTTTTTCACTCTATAAACCACAACATTCAGCGAGAACTCTCGGGAAAAGCCGGGTTTACGGAGGGGCATTACCTGCCTTACGTAGGATTATTCAACAATGAAACGGCGCGGAGTATTGCACGGTAATGGTGCATCGTCATATCCCTATCCAGCCAGCATTCGCACGGCGATGGCTCTAGTTCAAACCTTTAAGGCGACTCAACCTCTGTGGCGAGGGGACGCTGGATATAGCGTCCGGGTGCGAGCAAGCCCGCTCCCACAGTTTTGATCTCCACACCGCCATCAAATGCCGGCCAATAAAAAACCCGCTGAACGCTAATTCAGCGGGTTTCTCATTTCAGCGGCAGGCAGATCAAAAATCCTCCAACCGCCATACCTCATAAGCCGGCGTCTCGTAGGGATGACTTTGCTTCAGAGCCAACACCACAGAACGAATCAACTCATCCGCAACGACAAGCTCAACCTTCCATTCCTCAACCTGCTCGACCTGCCCCGCTTCCCCAATAAACGGCTGACTGCCATCCAATGGACGAAACTGGCCGAGGCCGAGCACTTGCCAGGCGCAATGGTCATAAGCGCCGATCCGTCCGCCACCGGCAGCGAATACGGCACTCTTGACCTGTTGCACATGGCTGGCCGGAACAAAAAAGGAAAGCTTGTACATAGCGCTTAGTTAACCCAGACGCGCGCATTACGGAACATACGCATCCAGGGTGCGTCTTCGTTCCAGTCTTCCGAACGCCACGAGTTCTGCACCGCGCGGAACACACGCTCCGGGTGCGGCATCATGATGGTCACGCGACCGTCGCGGCTGGTCAAACCGGTGATCCCGCGCGGCGAGCCGTTCGGGTTGGCCGGGTAGTTTTCGGTGACCTTGCCGTGGTTGTCGACGAAACGCATCGCCACGCAACCCGACAGATCAGCTTCCAGCAACGCTTCTTCGCTGGCGAACTCGGCATGACCTTCACCGTGAGCAATAGCGATCGGCATACGCGAACCGGCCATGCCTTGCAGGAAGATCGAGTTCGATTCCTGAACCTGAACCATCGCCACACGGGCTTCGAACTGCTCGGAACGGTTACGCACAAAGTGCGGCCAGAACTCGCTGCCCGGGATCAGCTCGTGCAGGTTGGACATCATCTGGCAACCGTTGCACACGCCGAGGGTGAAGCTGTCGTTACGTTCGAAGAAGCCCTGGAACGCATCGCGTGCACGGCTGTTGAACAGCGCGGACTTGGCCCAGCCTTCGCCGGCACCCAGTACGTCGCCGTAGGAGAAACCACCGCAAGCGACCAGACCTTTGAACTCGTTCAGGTCGACACGGCCGGCCAGAATGTCGCTCATGTGCACGTCGATCGCGTTGAAACCGGCGCGGTCGAACGCGGCCGCCATTTCCACCTGACCGTTGACGCCCTGCTCACGCAGCACGGCAACCTGTGGGCGGATGCCTTTCTTGATGTAAGGCGCGGCGACGTCCTGGTTGACGTCGTAGCTCAGCTTGACGCTCAAGCCCGGATTGTCTTCTTCCAGCAGCACGTCGAACTCTTGCTCGGCGCAGTCGGCGTTATCACGCAGACGCTGGATCTGGTAGCTGGTTTCAGCCCACTGACGTTGCAGCAGACGGCGCTGCCCTTCGAATACGGTTTCGCCGTTGAAGGTGATGTTGATCTGGCCGTTGTTCATCGGCTGACCGACCACCGAAACGCAGTCACCCAAACCAGCAGCGCTGAACTGCGCGAGGATGTCTGGAGTAGCGTCCTGGCGAACCTGGATCACGGCGCCCAGTTCTTCGTTGAACAGGATTGCGGCGATGTCGGCGGAAGTTTCTGCCAGACCGTCGAGGTTCAGGCTCAGACCGCAATGGCCGGCGAAGGCCATTTCCACGGTGCTGGTCAACAGACCACCGTCGGAACGGTCGTGGTAAGCCAGCAGGTGACCGTCGGCGTTGAGGCCTTGGATCACGGCGAAGAAGGCTTTGAGGTCTTCGGCGTCGTCGACATCCGGTGCTTGCGAGCCGAGCTTGCCGTGAACCTGGGCCAGGATCGAGGCGCCCATGCGGTTTTGGCCGCGGCCCAGATCGATCAGGATCAGGTCAGTGGTGCCCTTGTCCATGCGCAGTTCCGGCGTCAGGGTCTGACGGATGTCAGCCACAGGCGCAAAACCGGTCACGATCAGGGACATCGGCGAGGTGACGGTCTTGTCGACGCCTTCGTCGTTCCAGCGCGTGGCCATGGACATGGAGTCCTTGCCCACCGGAATGGTAATGCCCAGCTCAGGGCACAGTTCCATGCCGACTGCTTTCACCGTGTCGTACAGCCGCGCGTCTTCGCCTGGGTGACCGGCAGCGGACATCCAGTTGGCCGACAGTTTGATGTCAGAGATCTTGTTGATGCGCGAAGCCGCGATGTTGGTCAGGGTTTCGCCAATGGCCATACGGCCCGACGCCGGAGCATCCAGCAGAGCCAGCGGAGTACGCTCGCCCATGGCCATGGCTTCACCGGTGTACACGTCGAAGCTGGTGGCGGTGACGGCAACGTCGGCTACCGGAACCTGCCACGGGCCGACCATTTGATCACGGGCCACGAGGCCGGTGATGGTGCGGTCGCCGATGGTGATCAGGAAGCTTTTGCTCGCCACGGCCGGGTGATGCAGAACGCGTTCGACGCAGTCTGCGATCTCGAGGGTCGACGGATCGAAATCGTCGCCCAGTTCGTTTTCACGAACGGCCGAACGGTGCATGCGCGGGGCTTTGCCCAGCAGCACTTCCAGTGGCATGTCCACCGGGCTGTTGCCGAAGTGACTGTCGGTGACCGTCAGTTGCGGCTCGGCAGTGGCTTCGCCGACGACGGCAAACGGGCAACGCTCGCGTTCGCAAATCGCCTGGAAGCGTTCGAAGTCAGCCGGCCCGACCGCCAGAACGTAGCGTTCCTGGGATTCGTTACTCCAGATTTCGTGCGGGGCCATGCCCGGCTCGTCGTTTGGAATGTTGCGCAGTTCGAAGCGACCGCCACGGTTGCCATCGTTGACCAGTTCCGGGAAGGCGTTGGACAGACCGCCCGCGCCGACGTCGTGGATGAAGCTGATCGGGTTGTGCTCACCCAACTGCCAGCAACGGTCGATGACTTCCTGGCAGCGACGTTCCATTTCCGGGTTTTCGCGCTGTACGGAAGCGAAGTCCAGGTCTGCCGAGCTGGTACCGGTGGCCATGGAAGAAGCCGCGCCGCCGCCCAGACCGATCAACATGGCTGGACCGCCGAGGACGATCAGCTTGGAGCCAACGATGATCTCGCCTTTCTGCACGTGTTCGGCACGGATGTTACCCATACCGCCGGCCAGCATGATCGGCTTGTGGTAGCCGCGAACTTCGTCGCCACGCGGGGTGGTGATCGACTGCTCGAAGGTACGGAAGTAACCAGTCAGGGCCGGACGACCGAATTCGTTGTTGAACGCGGCGCCACCCAGTGGACCTTCGATCATGATGTCCAGCGCAGTGACGATGCGCTCAGGCTTGCCGTACGGCACTTCCCACGGCTGTTCGAAGCCCGGGATTTGCAGGTTGGACACGGTGAAACCGGTCAGGCCAGCCTTTGGCTTGGCACCGCGACCGGTGGCACCTTCGTCGCGAATCTCGCCACCGGAACCGGTGGACGCGCCCGGGAACGGGGCAATCGCGGTCGGGTGGTTGTGAGTTTCGACTTTCATCAAGATGTGCACCGGTTCCTGCACCGCGCCGTACTGACGGGTTTCAGGGTCCGGGAAGAAACGACCGGCGACGTTGCCGACGATCACCGAAGCGTTGTCCTTATAAGCCGACAGAACGCCTTCGCTGTGCATCACGTAGGTGTTCTTGATCATGCCGAACAGGCTTTTTTCCTGGCTCTGACCGTCGATGTCCCAACTGGCGTTGAAGATCTTGTGACGGCAGTGCTCGGAGTTCGCCTGGGCGAACATCATCAGTTCGATGTCGTGCGGGTTGCGCTTCAAGCCGACAAAGGCATTGACCAGGTAGTCGATCTCGTCTTCGGCCAGGGCCAGGCCCAGCTCGGTGTTGGCTTTTTCCAGCGCGGAGCGGCCGCCACCCAGCACGTCGATCGCGGTCAGCGGTTTCGGCTCGGCATGACTGAACAGGCCGGCGGCTTGTTCAAGGTTACCGAGGACGATCTGGGTCATGCGGTCATGCAGCACGCCTGCGATCAGCTGCGCTTCGGCGTCGCTGAACTGGCCGGCGACGTAGAACGCGATGCCACGCTCCAGGCGCTGGATTTTCGTCAGGCCGCAGTTGCGAGCGATGTCGCTGGCTTTACTGGACCACGGCGAGATGGTGCCGAACCGCGGCAACACCAGGAACAGACGACCGGTCGGCTCTTGTACCGGAACACTTGGGCCGTACTTCAGAAGGCGCGCGAGCACCTGCTGTTCGTCGCCGGTCAGGACGCCGGTTACTTCGGCGAAGTGAGCGAATTCAGCATACAAGCCGCTGACAGCCGGGACCTTCTGGCTCAGTTGCTCAAGGAGTTTGCTGTGGCGAAAGGCAGAAAGGGCAGGAGCGCCGCGCAGGATCAACATCTTCGGGACAGCCTCGGGAAGGGGTGTGCTTTGAGGCCGTGCATTCTAGCCTAAACAGGCCGCGACATCACCCGAAACGGTACGGGCGGCTGCACCCGGGCGTCGGGCCGGGTGTTTGGGCCTGAAACCAGGGGGTGCCTGGGGTTATTTTTGCCGTCACACATTAGCGTCCGAGCCCATTCCTGCGGGCTTCACGCGGGTTTATCGCTCTCTAGCAGACAAGCCCTTCGCTGTCGAGATATGGCGCTCGTGGTCCTTTGCGTATACTGCGCAAATGTTTTCCCCAACGGCTTTGCGTCCGCGGTACGCCAAATGGCTGATCGCAACCGGACTCTTCCTGGTGCTCAGTGGCTGTGTTGATAAACCCAACACGCTGGAGCGCGTAAAGGAGGATGGCGTGCTGCGGGTGGTTACCCGTAACAGCCCCGCCACCTACTTTCAGGATCGCAACGGTGAAACCGGCTTCGAATACGAGCTGGTGAAGCGCTTCGCCGACGATCTGGGGGTAGAACTCAAAATCGAAACCGCCGACAACCTCGACGACCTGTTCAATCAGGTGGGCAAACCCAACGGCCCGGTGATCGCTGCTGCCGGCCTGGTCAGCAGCGACAAACGCAAACAACAGGTGCGGTTTTCCCACTCTTACCTCGAAGTCACCCCGCAGATCATCTATCGCAACGGCCAATCGCGGCCGACCGACGCGAAGGATCTGGTGGGCAAGAAGATCATGGTGCTCAAGGGCAGCACCCACGCCGAGCAATTGGCGGAGCTGAAAAAGAAATATCCCGGCATTGAATACGAAGAGTCCGACGCCGTTGAAGTCGTCGACTTGCTGCGGATGGTCGATGAAGATCAGATTGATCTGACCCTGGTCGATTCAAACGAAGTCGCGATGAACCAGGTCTACTTCCCCAAGGTGCGGGTAGCCTTCGACCTCGGTGACGCCAGCAACCAGAGCTGGGCGGTGGCCGCCGGCGACGACAACAGCTTGCTCAACGAGATCAACGCCTACCTCGACAAGGTGAAGAAAAACGGCACCCTGCAACGTCTGAAAGACCGCTATTACGGGCACGTCGATGTGCTCGGCTACGTGGGCGCCTATACCTTCGCCCAACACTTGCAGCAACGGCTGCCCAAATACGAACAGCACTTCAAAGCGTACGCCAAGAAAGAGAAAGTCGATTGGCGCCTGCTGGCCGCGGTCGGCTATCAGGAATCCCTGTGGCAAGCGGCCGTCACGTCGAAGACCGGCGTGCGCGGCCTGATGATGCTGACCCAGAACACTGCGCAGGCCATGGGTGTGTCCAACCGACTGGACCCCAAACAAAGCATCATGGGCGGCGCCAAGTACCTGGCTTATGTGAAGGAACAGCTGGATAAGTCGATCCAGGAACCGGATCGCACATGGTTTGCACTGGCGGCCTACAACGTTGGCAGCGGTCACCTGGATGACGCGCGCAAACTGGCGGCCAAGGAAGGACTGAACCCGGACAAGTGGCTGGACGTGAAAAAGATCCTGCCGCGCCTGTCCGAGAAGAAGTGGTTCAGCAAAACCCGTTACGGTTATGCCCGTGGCGGCGAACCCGTTCACTTCGTGGCGAACATCCGCCGCTACTACGACATCCTGACGTGGGTGACCCAGCCGCAGCTTGAAGGCAATCAGGTCGCCGAGGGCAACCTGCATGTGCCGGGGGTCGACAAGACCAAGCCGAATCAGGAAACCCCACAGCTTTAACAGCCACCACCAATCAAATGTGGGAGCGAGCCTGCTCGCGATGGCGTCTTAACATTCAACAAAGATGTTGCCTGTAAAACCGCTATCGCGAGCAGGCTCGCTCCCACATTGGCTTTGTGTTCGGCTTAGGCTTTTGCGGCGGCCAGAATCAGCGCCTTCATCTCCGAAACAGCCGACTTGAACCCAACGAACAACGCATGAGCCACCAGCGCGTGGCCGATGTTCAGTTCGTTGATGCCTTTGATCGCCGCTACAGCTTCAACGTTGTGGTAATGCAGACCGTGGCCGGCATTGACGATCAGGCCTTGAGCCAGACCAAACGCCACGCCATCCGCCACACGCTTGAGCTCTTCAGCCACATCGGTCGGCGTCTCGGCATCGGCGTAACGACCGGTATGCAGCTCAATAGCCGGCGCGCCAACACGACGAGACGCTTCGATCTGCCGCTCGTCAGCATCAATGAACAGCGACACTTCACAGCCGATTTTCGCCAGGCGATCCACCGCCGCTTTAATCCGTGCTTCCTGCCCCGCCACGTCCAGACCACCTTCGGTCGTCAGCTCCTGACGGGTTTCCGGCACCAGGCAAATGTGCGCCGGACGAATGCGTTCGGCGAACGCCATCATCTCTTCAGTGACGCCCATTTCGAAGTTCATGCGGGTTTGCAGCACATCCTTGAGCAGCAACACGTCGCGTTCCTGAATGTGCCGACGGTCTTCGCGCAGGTGCACAGTGATGCCGTCAGCGCCCGCCTCTTCCGCGTCCAGTGCTGCCTTGACCGGATCCGGATAGCGCGTGCCCCGGGCCTGACGCAGGGTGGCAACGTGGTCGATGTTCACGCCAAGAAGAATGCGATTGCTGGTGGTCACGGAAGCGCTCCTGAAAATGGAAAAGTTCGGCGCACAGCATACACGGGGAGATAGGGTCTGTTGATGTTTGGCAGCGGCCGCGACGGATGACCACTTGGTGCAGGGCAAGGCGCGAGGAACGTAGTTTGGTTGTTCCAAATAAGTTCCGAGCAACGCAGCCCTGCGCCAAGTGGGCGCCCGGCGCGGCCGCTACCAAGCATCAACAGACCCTATGGCTTGCGAAACAACTCGCGACTCACCAAGGGACGACCGCCCAGATGAACGGCCAGTGCCTGACGCATCAATCGCTTGGCTGCTGATAGCGCGCCAGGGGCAGACCAATCTGCATCGGCCATCGCCAGCAGCTCGGTGCCGTTGAACAGACCGGGTTGCAGCAGGTAGACCCGTTCGAGCCCCGCATCCACTTGCAGACGGTAGAGACCGTCCGGCGCGATGGGATCGCCATGGATGTCGGCAGTCAGGGCGAAGCCATAACCCAAGTCATCCAGCAGTCGCCATTCGAAGGATCGCAACAAAGGCTCCAGCGGACGACCTTCGGCAAGCGCAAGCAGGGTCGCGGCGTAGTGATCAAACACAGCGGGATGGGGATCTTCGGACGGCAACAGCCGAATCAACAGCTCATTGAGGTAGAGACCGCTGAACAGCGCCTCACCATTGAGCCAGGTGGAGACGCCAGCGCTTTCCATGCGACCGACGTTCTTCAATTCACCACGCCCACGGAACTCGACCTCCAGCGGCACGAATGGCCGCGCCAGCGTTCCGGCCTTGCCCCGCGCACTGCGCAACACCGCCCGCAGCCGACCTTGCGGCGTGAGGAAATCCACCAGCGCGCTGTTTTCGCGGTAGGCGCGGCTGTGGAGCACGAAGGCGGGTTGGCCAATGGGTGGGGTTTGGGACATGGAAGTCAGCGTTCTCAATGAGTCAGCACAGATTTATAAACTACCCAAAACCAATGTGGGAGCGAGCTTGCTCGCGATGAGGACCTGACATTCAACATTGATGTTGACTGGCAGACCGCTATCGCGAGCAAGCTCGCTCCCACAGGGGTTCTTCGGTGTATCAGGAACCGGCGTTACAGGTCGCCGTAACCCAGCGAACGCAAGGCGCGTTCGTCGTCGGACCAGCCGCCTTTCACCTTGACCCAGAGGTTGAGCATGATCTTGGAATCGAACAGCAACTCCATGTCCTTGCGCGCCTCGGTGCCGATGCGTTTGATCCGCTCGCCCTTGTCGCCAATGATGATTTTCTTCTGGCCATCGCGCTCGACGAGGATCAAGGCATGGATGTGCAGGGTTTTGCCCTGCTGCTTGAACTCTTCGATTTCGACGGTGATCTGGTACGGCAGCTCGGCGCCCATCTGGCGCATGATTTTCTCGCGTACCAGTTCAGCGGCGAGGAAGCGGCTGCTGCGGTCGGTGATCTGGTCTTCCGGGAAGAAGTGATCGTTTTCCGGCAGGTAACCGGCAATCACGCGCTCCAGCGTTTCGAGGTTATGCCCGTGCTGGGCCGAGATCGGCATGATCTGCGCGTTCGGCAACTGTTCCTGCAACCAGGTCAGGTGCGGCATCAGTTCGGCTTTGTCTTCGATGCGATCAGTCTTGTTCAGCGCCACGATCAGCGGGCCGGTCACGTATTGAACGCGCTCGAGCACCATCTGGTCTTCGTCGGTCCACTTGGTGCGGTCAACCACGAAGATCACCACGTCGACGTCTTTCAACGCCGCCGAAGCGGTCTTGTTCATGTAGCGGTTCAGGGCTTTCTCGCCCCCTTTGTGCATGCCGGGGGTGTCGACGTAGATCGCCTGCACGGCGCCTTCGGTCTTGATGCCCAGCATGTTGTGGCGGGTGGTTTGCGGTTTGCGCGAGGTGATCGCCAGTTTCTGACCCAGGATGTGGTTCAGCAGCGTGGACTTGCCCACGTTGGGACGGCCGACGATGGCAACATAGCCACAGCGAGTTGCAGTTGAATCAGTCATTGCCATTCTCCACACCCAGGGCAATCAGTGCTGCGGCGGCCGCTACCTGTTCGGCAATACGACGACTCACACCCTGACCTCGGCTTTTTTCATTCAGTAAGGTGATTTCACATTCGACGAAGAACGTCCGGCAATGCGGCTCACCCTGGATATGCACCACTTCGTAACGTGGCAGCTCACAACCCCGCGACTGCAGGAATTCCTGCAGACGGGTTTTTGGATCTTTGTTGGTGTCGACCAGTGTCAGGCCTTCGAACTCCCCGGCCAGCCAGGCCAGCACACGCTCGCGCGCCATGTCCATGCCGGCGTCCAGGTAGATCGCACCGATCAGCGCTTCAAGGGCATCGGCCAGAATCGACTCGCGACGGAAACCGCCGCTTTTCAACTCACCGGAACCCAGGCGCAGGTATTCGCCCAGATCGAAACCGCGAGCCAGTACGGCCAGGGTCTCGCCTTTCACCAGGCGTGCGCGCAAGCGCGACAACTGACCTTCGCGAGCCAGCGGGAAGCGATCGAACAGCGCCTCGCCAGCAACGAAGTTAAGGATGGCATCACCGAGGAATTCCAGGCGTTCGTTGTTACGCCCGGCAAAGCTGCGGTGAGTCAGGGCCAGGACCATCAGTTCCTGATCCTTGAAGGTGTAACCGAGCTGACGCTCGAGACGGCTTAAGGAGACGCTCACGGTTTACCCACGCTGAGTTCGTGGTTGGATTCCACCGCCATCGCCGTGATGCGGCGCAGGCTTGGGACAATTAACGCTGTGTTCAAAAATAACGTCCTGAATATCGTTGTTTTCATGCTTCTGATGCCGATTGTGCCGGCTCCAGAAATGCATTCGGCGCTGTGTTCAACAGCGCCGTGTGTGATTACTTGATCAGGCCAACCCGCGAGAAATTCGGCAGGTGACTGAGTTTGGGTTCCGGCCAGCTCATCCAGACTGCGAAAGCCTTGCCGACGATATTCTTGTCGGGAACCATGCCCAGCAGATCCTTGGGAATGCTCGGATCATCCCAGTAGCGACTGTCGTTCGAGTTGTCGCGGTTGTCGCCCATCATGAAATAGTACCCGACAGGCACGGTCCACGAACGGTCCGGCGTTGCGCGGTAACGGCTCATTTCCTTGCGGATCAGGTGCTCGGCGACGCCGAGTTTTTCCTTGTAGAGCTCAGCGCTGCCCAACGTGCCCGGCTCGGAGCCGACCAGTTGTTCGGCAATCGACTCACCGTTGACGAACAGACGCTTGTCAGCGGTGTAACGAATCTGGTCACCCGGCAGGCCCACCACACGTTTAATGTAGTTGACGTTCGGATCGCTCGGGAAGCGGAACACCATCACATCGCCGCGCTGTGGATCACCGACTTCGATGACCTTCTTGTCGATCACCGGCAAGCGGATCCCGTAAGAAAACTTGTTCACCAGAATGAAGTCGCCAACGTCCAGCGTCGGTTTCATCGAGCCGGAAGGAATCTGGAACGGTTCCACCAGGAACGAACGCAGTACCAACACGATGAACAACACCGGGAAGAACGACTTGCCGTATTCGACCAGCAGCGGCTCTTTGTTCAGTTTCTCGACCACCACCCCATCAGGCTGGCTGACGCTGCCCTGATAGGAGGCAATGGCGGCACGCCGACGCGGCGCCAGGAAAACCAGATCGAGCAACGCCAACAGGCCGCAGACGAACACGGCGATGACCAGCAACAGCGGGAAATTTAGTGACATAGGACCTAACTATCCAACCTGAGCACTGCAAGGAAGGCTTCTTGTGGAATTTCCACGTTGCCGACTTGCTTCATGCGTTTCTTACCGGCCTTTTGCTTCTCAAGCAGTTTCTTCTTACGGCTAACGTCACCGCCGTAGCATTTGGCCAATACGTTCTTTCTGAGCGCCTTGACAGAGGTCCGCGCAATAATCTGCCCGCCAATGGCGGCCTGGATCGCGACGTCGAACATCTGACGTGGAATCAGTTCTTTCATCTTCTCGGTCAACTGGCGACCTTTGTAGTGCGCGTTATCCTTGTGCACGATCAACGCCAGGGCGTCGACCTTGTCACCGTTGATCAGCACATCCAGTTTCACCAGATTAGCCGATTGATAACGATCGAAATGGTAATCCAGCGAAGCATAGCCACGGCTGGTGGATTTCAGACGGTCGAAGAAGTCCAGGACCACTTCGTTCATCGGCAAATCGTAGGTCACTTGAACCTGGGTACCGAGGAACAGCATGTCGTGCTGTACGCCACGCTTCTCGATGCACAGGGTAATGACGTTGCCCAGGTGCTCTTGCGGCACAAGAATATTGGCCCGCACGATCGGTTCGCGCATGTCTTCGATCGAGGACAGGTCTGGCAGCTTCGACGGGTTGTCGACGTAAATCGTTTCGCCGGTTTTCAGCAGCAGCTCGAAAATTACCGTCGGTGCCGTGGTGATCAGATCCAGGTCGTACTCGCGCTCCAGGCGCTCCTGGATGATTTCCATGTGCAGCATGCCGAGGAACCCGCAACGGAAGCCGAAGCCCAGGGCGTCGGAGCTTTCCGGGGTGTATTGCAGGGACGAGTCGTTGAGTGTGAGCTTTTGCAGGGCTTCACGGAAATCTTCGAAGTCGTCGGAACTGACCGGGAACAGGCCGGCGTATACCTGCGGCTGAATGCGTTTGAAGCCTGGCAGCACGTCGACGTCCGGCGTGGAGCTCAAGGTCAGGGTGTCACCGACCGGTGCACCGTGAATGTCCTTGATGCCGGCGATGATGAAGCCCACTTCGCCGGCTTTCAGGTCAACGGTGGCGGTGTGTTTCGGGTTGAAGACACCGACGCTGTCCACGAGGTGGATCTTGCCGGTGGACTTGACCAGGATTTTGTCGCCCTTCTTCACACGACCGTGGCGCACGCGAACCAGGGAAACAACGCCCAGGTAGTTGTCGAACCAGGAGTCGATGATCAACGCTTGCAGCGGATCTTCATAGTTGCCGGTCGGCGCAGGAATGGTCTTGACCAGACGCTCCAGCACTTCGTCGACGCCCAGACCGGTCTTGGCACTGCACTCGACCGCATCGGTGGCATCGATGCCGATGATTTTTTCGATTTCTTCTTTCACGCGGTCTGGATCGGCCTGAGGCAGGTCGATCTTGTTCAGGACCGGCATCACTTCCAGGCCCTGCTCAATCGCGGTGTAGCAGTTGGCTACCGACTGCGCTTCAACGCCCTGACCGGCATCGACCACCAGCAACGCGCCTTCACAGGCCGCCAGCGACCGGCTGACTTCATAGGTGAAGTCGACGTGGCCCGGGGTATCAATGAAGTTCAGCTGGTACTTGATGCCATCGCGAGCGGTGTAATACAGGGTGACGCTGTGGGCCTTGATGGTGATCCCGCGTTCACGTTCCAGGTCCATGGAGTCCAGAACCTGGGCTTCCATTTCGCGCTCGGCAAGGCCGCCACACATCTGGATGAAGCGATCGGCCAGCGTCGACTTGCCATGGTCAATGTGGGCGATGATGGAGAAATTGCGGATATGACTCAAATCACTCACGGATCAACACTCAAAAAGGCTGCAGGCATAGCCCGCCGAAAAATAGCCGGGAATTGTACCTGATCCACGGCGCAAGCGTCACGTTCGCAGGTCAGACGGCGCCTACAAAAACGCCCCGGTCTTGCGACAGGGGCGTTTTGAGTGACCTGCAAAGTCAGAAGAAACCCTTGATCAACCGGCCCGGCGCAACAACCAGACCCCGGCCAAGGCACAAACACCCGCCGGAACAAGCACCGCAAACAGTGGCGAGAAACCGAAGACCAGGCTCGACGGGCCGAGCAAATCCTGAACGATACGGAAGGTGAAACCCACCAGCACGCCAGTGAACACTCGCTGACCGAGGGTCACCGAGCGCAATGGACCGAAGATGAAGGAAATCGCCATCAGTACCAGAGCGGCGGTGACCAGCGGCTGCAACACCTTGACCCAAAATGCCAGCCAGTAACGACCATTGTTCAGGCCCTGATCAGCCAGGTAGTGGATGTAACCCCACAGACCGCTGATCGACAGCGTGTCAGGCGACATGACCACCGTACTCAACAGCTGCGGACTCAAGGCGACATTCCAGCGCTCGTCCGGGGTGGTGACCACTTCGGTGCTCTTTTCATGGAACAGCGTGGTGGTGACGTCGCTCAATTGCCAGTGATCCTGATCGAACTTCGCCCGCTTGGCGAAGCTGGAAGACAGCATATGACGCTCATTGTCGAAACGATAACGGGTGACGCCGTACAGCAAACCGTTGGGTTGCACCGAGTTGACGTGAATAAACTCATCGCCCTGGCGGTGCCACAAACCATGCTTGGCGCTCTGCGCATCACCGCCACCCTGAGCCAGGGAGCGATTGGCCTGAGCGGTGACTTCGGTGGCCGGCGCAACGTATTCGCCGATCAGCACACCCACCACCATCAGGATCAGCATTGGCTTCATGACCGCCCAGACGATTCGTCCGATCGACACGCCCGCAGCGCGCATGATGGTCAGCTCGCTGTGACTGGCCAGACTGCCGAGGCCTATCAGGCAACCGATCAACGCCGCCATCGGCAACATATCGTAAAGACGACGCGGCGCGGTCAGCAGGACATAACTCAACACGTCGACCAGGGTGTAGGTATCGCTGGCATCCCCCATCTCATCGATGAACGCAAACAGTGTGGCCAGACCGAGAATGATCCCCAGTACCGCCAGAATTGCCACGAACACGCTGCTACCAATGTAGCGATCGAGCTTATCCACGAGCCACCTCCAGCGCGCTGCGGCGACTCGCCAGCTTCAACTGCAAGGGTTCCCAATAGAGCAAGCCCAGGCCGATGGCCAGGAAGATTGCGTGCACCCACCACAACCCCAGAGCTGGCGGGATTTTGCCCTTTTCAAGGGCGCCGCGGGCGGCAATCAGGATGGACAGGTAAGCCATATAAAGAAGAATCGCCGGCAACAGCTTGAGGAAACGGCCCTGACGCGGATTGACCCGCGACAGCGGCACCGCCATCAGGGTCACGATGAAGACCAGCAATGGCAGGGACAGACGCCATTGCAGTTCGGTGCGGGAGCGAATGTCATCGCTGCCGATCAGGGAACGGGTGGTCATCGCGTCGCGGTCGGTCACTTCGTCGCTGACGTCCGGTTTGGGCAGCAATACGCCGTACTCCTCGTACTTGATCGCCCGGTAGTCGGCCTGCCCCGGATTGCCGTCATAGCGATAGCCGTTGTCGAGAATCAGGTAACGGTTACCGTCGGGGCGGATTTCCTGACGGCCCTTCTCGGCCACCAGCACGGAGATCCCGCGATCCTTCTTATCGGACGAGACATTCTTCTGCGAAATGAATACGCCGCCGAGATTGATGCGGTCATCCGACAGCGTTTCGGTGTAGGTCACCCGTGTTCCGTCGCGCAGCGCCTGGAAGCGACCCGGCTCGAGGGTGTCGAACTCGGTCAGGGCATCCTGCTTGTTCAACAGCAACTGGAACTGATTGGCACCTTGTGGCGCCAGGCTCAGGCTCAGCCATGCCACCACCAGTGCGACCAGGGTGGCTGGAAAAAGGGTCATGGCAAACAGACGCTGCTGGCTCATGCCGGTGGCCGACAGCACGGTCATTTCGCTTTCAAGGTACAGGCGACCGTAGGCCAGCAGGATTCCGAGAAACAGGCCCAAAGGCAAAATCAACTGCAGGAAACCCGGCAGACGAAAGCCCATGATCAGGAATAACGAGCCCGGATCCAGGAGGCCAGAGGCCGCCTGGGCGAGGTATTTGATGAAGCGACCGCTCATGATGATGACCAGCAGCACAGCGCTGACGGCGCTCAAGGTCAACAGGACTTCGCGGGATAGATAACGGAAGACGATCAAACCAGACACTCCAGGGTTGTCAGGCTAAGGCGGCCAAACAAGCAAACGTATCGGGCAGCCCGCAAGACAGAGCCGCCGAAAAAAGTTGGCGCATTATCCTGTGATTGGGTGCGCCTGTCACTGCGCATGCTCAAGCAGGCGGGTAAAGCGCTGAAGATCGTACGACCGAGGGTTGTCAGGCTCGGGGCACGAGGTTCAAACTGCGGCCTTTGTCGCGGGCCGTGACCTGCGCCTTTCTATTTATAAGCAAGCTCGAATGATGCCGTCGAGCTCTTGCGTGTTGACCATTAATTCAGGGACCCGGACATGGAACTGGTTGTAAAAAGCGTTAGCCCAGAAACGTTGAAAACCGCCACTCTGGTGGTCGCCGTCAGCGAAGGCCGCAAGCTCGGCGCCGTCGCCAAACAACTCGACGAACTGAGCGGTGGCGCCATCAGCGCTGTGCTCAAGCGCGGCGACCTGGCTGGCAAAGTCGGTCAGAGTCTGTTGCTGCACAGCTTGCCGAACCTCAAGGCTGAGCGTGTGCTGCTGGTCGGCGTTGGCAAGGACGAAGAGTTGGGCGACCGCCCGTTCCGTAAGATCATTGCCGGCATCCTCAATACCCTCAAAGGCCTGGGCGGCAGCGATGCGGTGCTGGCCCTGGACGAAGTCGCGGTCAAAGGCCGCGACAGCTACGGCAAGACCCGCCTGCTGGCCGAAACCCTGGTGGACGGCGAATACACGTTCGACCAGTTCAAGAGCCAGAAAGCCGAACCTCGCGCCCTGAAGAAAATCACTTTGGTGACCATCAAGGCTGCACAGGCTGAAGTCGAGCGCGCCGTGGCCCACGCCACCGCCATCGCCAACGGCATGGCGTTCACCCGCGACCTGGGCAACCTGCCGCCGAACATCTGCCACCCGACGTTCCTCGGTGAGCAGGCGAAGAACCTGGGCAAAGAATTCAAAAGCCTGAAAGTCGAAGTCCTTGATGAGAAGAAGATCAAGGACCTGGGCATGGGCTCGTTCTACGCCGTGGGCCAGGGCAGCGCCCAGCCACCGCGCCTGATCGTCATGCAATACAACGGCGGCAAGAAATCCGAGAAGCCGTATGCACTGGTCGGCAAAGGCATCACCTTTGACACGGGTGGTATCAGCCTGAAACCGGGCGCCGGCATGGATGAAATGAAGTACGACATGGGCGGCGCTGCCAGCGTGTTCGGCACCCTGCGTGCCGTGCTCGAGCTGAAACTGCCGATCAACCTGGTGTGCATCCTGGCCTGCGCCGAGAACATGCCGAGCGGCAACGCTTCGCGTCCTGGCGACATTGTCACCACCATGAGCGGCCAGACCGTGGAAATCCTCAACACCGACGCCGAAGGCCGTCTGGTGCTGTGCGACGCCCTGACCTACTCCGAGCGCTTCAAGCCGCAAGCAGTGATCGACATCGCGACCCTGACCGGCGCTTGCGTCGTTGCGCTGGGTTCCCACACGTCGGGCCTGCTGGGCAACAACGACGAACTGATCGGCCAACTGCTGAGCGCCGGCCAATCGGCTGACGATCGCGCCTGGCAACTGCCGCTGTTCGATGAATATCAAGAGCAGCTGGACAGCCCGTTCGCCGACATCGCCAACATTGGCGGCCCGAAAGCCGGCACCATCACCGCTGCCTGCTTCCTGTCGCGCTTCACCAAGAACCTCAACTGGGCGCACCTGGACATCGCCGGCACGGCCTGGACCAGCGGCGGCAAGGACAAGGGCGCCACTGGCCGTCCGGTTCCATTGCTGACCCAATACCTGCTGGATCGCGCCAAAGCCTGAAACCGATGACCTCGGGCGGCGTCACTTCCGGGTGACGCCGCTCTTGGCTCAGGAACCGCAATGACCAAAGTCGACTTCTATATCCTGCCCAGCGCCGATCCTTCGGCACGGCTGGATTTCGCCTGCAAGCTCACCGAAAAAGCCTGGCGCATGGGCCACCGCATCTATCTGCATTGCAGCGATGCTGCACAGCGCGACGATCTCGATGCGCGTCTGTGGGCCTTCAAGGGCGAAAGCTTCGTGCCTCATGGCCCCGCTGAAAATGAGCCGGACGGTTTGATTGTGTTGGGCTTTGGCGATGACTGCGGTCCGCATCAGGACCTGTTGGTCAATCTCGCCCTGAAAGTCCCGGCATTCGCCAACAAGTTCGCCCGTGTGGCGGAAGTGGTGGTGGAAGATCCGACGATTCGACAGGCCGCGCGGGAGAGTTTCCGTTTCTACCGCGAACAGGGCTATCCTCTGCAAGATCACCGTTTACAGCGACTCTGAGCATTCCGATGGACACTCCAAAACCGCAGCAAAAGTCCGCGCACCTGCTGGATGACCTTGAGTCGATCCGCCAACTGCTCGGCGATGACAACCTGCAACCACCCTTGCTTACCGATACGGTCGAGGAAGGTGATCAGGAACAGATTCCGATGCTGTTCGATACAGTCGGCGCCAGCTCGCCAACCCTCGAACCGGCGCCACCCGCCCCTGCTACCCCTGCCGCCCAACCGGCGCCCGCCGCCAGCAGGGGTCCCGACGACCTGCTGCACCTGGATAGCGAACTGCGCGCCGCCGCGCAATTGATCATGCAAGACGTGATCGACGACTTCGCCCCGCACATCGAAACCGAAATCAAACGCCGCCTCAGCGCGCGGATGGAACGGCTCCTCAGCCAGTACAACGACTGAACCGAACACAAATCCCTGTGGGAGCGGGCTTGCTCGCGAATGCGGTCTGACATTCAACAATTATGCTGACTGACACAACGCCTTCGCGAGCAAGCCCCCCACACTGGATCTGCGGCGCCTTTGATAACGCGCCCTGTCTGCACTCACTCGCCCAACGCCCCATGCCCCGCTATACTTGCCGGCTTTTCCTGAATAAATGCCAATAGGGTCCCGCCGCGCATGGATAAGACCTACCAGCCGCACGCCATTGAAACTTCCTGGTACAACACCTGGGAGTCAGAGAATTACTTCGCCCCGCAAGGCGCGGGCGAGTCCTACACCATCATGATCCCGCCGCCGAACGTCACCGGCAGCCTGCACATGGGTCACGGCTTCAACAACGCGATCATGGACGCCCTGATCCGTTTCCGTCGCATGCAGGGTCGTAACACCCTGTGGCAGCCGGGTACCGACCACGCCGGTATCGCCACGCAAATGCTGGTGGAGCGCCAACTCGAAGCCCAGGGCCAGAATCGTCACGATCTGGGCCGTGAGAAATTCCTCGAAAAAGTCTGGGAATGGAAGGATCAGTCCGGCGGCAACATCAGCCGTCAGATCCGCCGTCTCGGCTCGTCCGTGGACTGGGGCCGCGAGCGCTTCACCATGGACGACGGCCTCTCGGAAGCCGTTAAAGAAGCCTTTGTTCGCCTGCACGAAGACGGCCTGATCTACCGCGGCAAGCGTCTGGTCAACTGGGACACCAAGTTGCACACGGCAATTTCCGACCTCGAAGTGGAAAACCACGACGAGAAAGGTTTCCTGTGGAACCTGAAATACCCGCTGGCCGACGGCGCCAAGACTGCTGAAGGCCAGGATTACCTGATCGTCGCGACCACTCGCCCGGAAACCATGCTCGGCGACGCCGCCGTAGCGGTTAACCCGAACGATGAACGCTACCAGGCCCTGATCGGAAAATTCGTCGAGCTGCCGCTGGTCGGCCGCCGCATTCCGATCATCGCCGATGATTACTGCGACCCTGAATTCGGCACCGGTTGCGTGAAAATCACCCCGGCCCACGATTTCAACGACTACGAAGTCGGCAAGCGCCACAACCTGCCGCTGCTGAACATCTTCGACAAAAACGCTGCTGTATTGCCGGCCTGTCAGGTGTTCAACCTCGACGGCACGCTAAACGAAAGCATCGACGGCAAGATTCCGGCTGACTACGCCGGCCTTGACCGCTTCGAAGCGCGCAAGCAGATCGTTGCTGCGTTCGATGCTGCCGGCCTGTTGGTCAGCGTCAACGACCACGCGCTGAAAGTGCCGAAAGGCGACCGCTCCGGCACTATCATCGAGCCGTGGCTGACCGACCAGTGGTACGTGTCGACCAAGCCTTTGGCTGAGCCTGCCATCGCCGCCGTTGAAGACGGCCGCATCGCGTTCGTGCCGAAACAGTACGAAAACATGTACTTCTCGTGGATGCGCGACATCCAGGACTGGTGCATCAGCCGTCAGTTGTGGTGGGGCCACCGGATTCCGGCCTGGTACGACGAGTCGGGCAAAGTCTATGTCGGTCGCGACGAAGCCGAAGTACGTGCCAAGCACAACCTCGGCCCGGACGTTGCGCTGCAACAGGACAACGACGTTCTCGACACCTGGTTCAGCTCGGGTCTGTGGACGTTCTCGACGCTCGGCTGGCCTGAGCAGACCGAATTCCTGAAGAAATTCCACTCCACCGACGTGCTGGTGACCGGTTTCGACATCATTTTCTTCTGGGTTGCCCGGATGATCATGCTCACCATGCACTTGGTGAAAAACGAAGACGGCACGCCGCAGGTTCCGTTCAAGACCGTTTATGTTCATGGCCTGGTGCGTGATGGTCAGGGCCAGAAGATGTCCAAGTCCAAGGGCAACGTTCTGGACCCGCTGGACATCATCGACGGTATCGAGCTCGAAGACCTGGTTCAGAAACGTACCTCGGGCATGATGCAGCCGAAACTGGCGAAGAAGATCGAGAAGCAGACCCGCGACGAGTTCGCCGACGGCATTGCCAGCTACGGCACCGACGCCCTGCGTTTCACCTTCTGCTCGCTGGCGTCCACCGGTCGCGACATCAAGTTCGACATGGGCCGCGTCGAAGGCTATCGCAACTTCTGCAACAAGATCTGGAACGCCGCGCGCTACGTGCTGGACAAGGGCGAGGACTGCGGTCAGAACGGCGAAGCTTACGAGCTGTCGCTGGCGGATCGCTGGATCATTTCGCAGCTGCAACGCACCGAAGCCGAAGTGACCCGCCAACTCGATCAGTTCCGTTTCGACCTGGCCGCACAAGCCTTGTACGAGTTCATCTGGAACCAGTATTGCGACTGGTACCTGGAACTCTCCAAGCCTGTGCTGTGGGACGAAAACGCGCCGGTCGAACGTCAGCGCGGCACCCGCCGCACGCTGGTTCGGGTGTTGGAAGTCGCGCTGCGTCTGGCACATCCGTTCATGCCGTTCATCACCGAAGAAATCTGGCAGCGCATCGCGCCGCTGGCCGGTATCGAAGGCAAGACGATCATGCTGCAACCGTGGCCAGTGGCCAATGAAGAGCGCATCGATCCGGCGGCCGAGAACGATATCGAGTGGCTCAAGGAACTGATGCTCGGTACGCGCAACATCCGTGGCGAAATGAACATCGGACCGGGCAAGCCGCTGAACCTGTTCCTGAAAAACATCAGCGCTGAAGATCAGCGTCGTCTGACCGAGAACGAAGCCCTGCTGAAAAAGCTGGCTCGCCTCGAATCGATCACCGTGTTGGCCGCCGGCGAAGAAGCGCCGCTGTCCGCCACGGCTCTGGTCGGTGAGATGGAAGTGCTGGTGCCGATGGCTGGCCTGATCGACAAAGACGCCGAACTGGCACGTCTGGACAAAGAAATCCTGCGTCTGCAGGGCGAAGTTCAGCGCGTGGGCGGCAAGCTGTCTAACGCCGGTTTCGTCGACAAGGCCCCGGCCGAAGTCATCGAGAAGGAGCGCGCCAAACTGGCTGAAGCTGAACAAGCTTTGGGCAAGCTGGCCGAGCAGCATGCGCGGATTGCCAGCCTGTAACGGCAAATCGCAATGAAAACGGGAGGCCCGCAACGGCCTCCCTTTTTTATGCCTGCCGCTTTCCTTAATCCACCAAAAATCCCCTGTGGGAGCGAGCCTGCTCGCGATGACGGTGCATCAGTCAACATCTGCGTTAACTGACACGCAGCCATCGCGAGCAGGCTCGCTCCCACAAGGGGGACTGCAGTGTTTGTCACAATTGGGTTCGCAGCGGCTGGATGTGGGACAATACCCGCCACTTTTAGCCATACCCGAATCGACCACGCCCATGAACGCCCCCCGCACACCAAGACCTGCGCGCAAGAAGCCTGACTCCGCCACCCCGGCCAAAGCCGTGGAACCGCGTGAAAAGGCCAGCCTGCACCCGCGCAACCGCCATCAGGGTCGTTACGACTTCCCGGCGCTGATCAAAACCACGCCGGAACTGGCGAAGTTCGTGATCATCAATCCATACGGCAAGGAAAGCATCGACTTCGCCAGCCCGGACGCGGTGCGGGTGTTCAACCGGGCGTTGCTCAAGTCGTTCTACGGCGTCGCCCATTGGGACATCCCGGCCGATTACCTCTGCCCTCCGGTTCCGGGCCGTGCCGATTACGTGCACTTCCTGGCCGACCTGCTGGCGAGCGTCAACGACGGTGAGATCCCGCGCGGCGCGCCGGTCAAGGTGCTCGATATCGGCATGGGCGCCAACTGCGTCTATCCGTTGATCGGCTACAGCGACTACCGCTGGCACTTCCTCGGCTCGGAAATCGACCCGACGGCCGTGGCCGCTGCCAAAGCCATCGTGCAGTCCAACGGGTTGAACAAAGCCATCCAGCTGCGCCAGCAAAGCAACCCCAAGCACATTCTGTTGGGCCTGCTCGAACCCGGCGAACGCTTTGACCTGACCATGTGCAACCCGCCGTTCCACGCCTCGATGGACGAAGCGACCAAAGGCAGCGAGCGTAAATGGCGCGCCCTGGGTCGCGCCGACCCAAAACGCAAACTGCCGGTGCTGAACTTTGGCGGTCAATCGGCAGAATTGTGGTGTGAAGGTGGCGAAGCACGGTTTGTGACGCAACTGATCGCCGAGAGCGCGCATTTCCAACACAAAGTGCTTTGGTTCAGCACCTTGGTGTCGAAAGCCTCAAACCTGCCGGCGATCCAGACGGCGCTGAAAAAGGCCGGCGTACTGGAAAGCCAGGTTGTGGAAATGTCTCAGGGGCAGAAGCAAAGCCGCTTCGTCGCCTGGACCTTCCAGACCAAATCCGAGCAGCAGGTCTGGCGCGAACGTTGGGCTCGCAAAAGCTGAGTAGCGGCTTAAACAGCAATTGGCCCTTGGTCAGTCGCTGAATCGCTGAATCGCAGACACAAAAAAGCCGTGCCCGGATCACTCCGGAGCACGGCTTTTTTTACTGCGTCTTACTTGTTAACAGCGTCGGTCAGGCCTTTGGCCACAACCAGCTTGATAACTTTCTTGGCAGCGATTTCGATGGCAGCGCCAGTCGAAGGGTTGCGGCCGGTACGGGCAGGACGCTCAGTCACTTTCAGTTTGCCGATACCTGGCAGAGTGATTTCGCCGCCGTTTTCCAGCTGATCGGCAACGATTTGGCCCAGTTGGTCCAGAGCGTTACGCGCGGTGGTTTTTGGCGCGTCGATAGCTTCAGCGATGTCGGCGATCAGTTGGTCTTTAGTAAGAGCCATGTAGTGTTCCTTCCCTATCAAATTCATATGGATTGCAGAGTGCAGTGTCAGCCATCGAGCCCGATCTTCTGGATCTGGCACCCTCGGCCAATAACCACTGGATCGGGGTTATAGATACCGAAATCAGGGTTTGGTTCGACCTGACAAATGCTGAATGCACGCTTAACGCTGTGACTTCGCGTAAGACCGGGCAAAACTAGCACAGGGACGGGGAAATATCCGCCTCTAGCTACCCATTTGGTCAGCTTTATTACTCTAAAACTGTAAAAAACAGCATAAGCGCTATCGGACACCTGCGAATTGCCCTTCGTGCCGCGCCAAAACCAGTGGTTGCGGTACACTTGGCACTTTTTGGGGGAGCACGCCCTCCTCTCTTCAATCAGCCGAGAAGCCCATGCCGATCCGCCATTGCATCGTCCACCTGATCGACAAAAAACCCGACGGCACGCCCGCAGTTCTCCACGCTCGCGATTCCGAACTGGCCGAGTCGAGCGCCATCGAGTACATGCTTGCCGACCTCAATGAGAGCTACAACGCCAAACAAGGCAAGGCCTGGGGTTTCTTCCATGCTGAGTCCGGGGCGCATCCGTTCAGCGGCTGGCTGAAGGAATACCTCGAGGGCGGCAAGGATTTCACTGCGTTCAGTCGGGTGGCGGTGGAACATCTGCAAAAGCTGATGGAAGAGTCGAACCTCTCTGTGGGCGGCCACGTGCTGTTTGCGCATTATCAGCAAGGCATGACCGACTACCTGGCGATCGCCCTGCTGCACCACAGTGAAGGCGTTGCAGTGACCGATCAGCTGGACGTGACCCCGTCCCGGCATCTGGATTTGGGCCAACTGCATCTGGCGGCGCGAATCAACGTCTCGGAATGGCAGAACAACAAGCAGTCCAAGCAGTACATTTCGTTCATCAAAGGCAAGAACGGCAAAAAGGTTTCGGAGTATTTCCGCGACTTCATCGGCTGCCAGGAAGGCGTCGACGGCCCAGGCGAAACCCGCACCCTGCTCAAGGCTTTCAGCGACTTCGTCGAAAGCGAAGACCTGCCGGAAGAATCCGCCCGCGAGAAAACCAAGACCCTGGTGGATTACGCCAGCAGCCAGGCAAAATTGGGCGAGCCCATGGGCCTGGAAGAACTCTCGGAACTGATCGACGAAGAGCGCCCGAAAGCCTTCTACGACCACATTCGCAACAAAGACTACGGCCTGTCCCCGGAAATCCCGGCAGATAAACGTACCCTCAATCAGTTCCGCCGCTTCACCGGTCGCGCCGAAGGCCTGTCGATCAGCTTCGAAGCGCACCTGTTGGGCTCGAAGATCGAATACGACGAAGAAGCCGGCACGCTGATCATCAAAGGCCTGCCGACCCAACTCACCGACCAGCTCAAGCGACGTAACTGATGCTCGGTGGCGTGCTGAAGAAATTCCTGCTGATCCTGCTGGTGGTTGTGGTCTATCAGAACTGGGGCAAGATCGAGCGGGTGTTCCATCCGACGCAGGTGGTGTCCGAGCAGACTCAGGCCAAGGCCAACGTCGTGCTCTACGCCACCGAATGGTGCGGATACTGCAAATTGACCCGGCGCTTTCTCGACCAGAAAGGCATTCCGTACAAGGAATTCGATATCGAGAAAGATGCCGAGGCGCGCAAGGCTTATGAGGCGCTGGGTGGCGGCGGGATTCCGATCATCGATGTGAACGGGACGTTGATTCGCGGGTATGACCCGGATGCGATTCTCGCGGCCCTAAAATAATTCGATCGGGGTAATTAATACTTGTGTCAGCGTGCCTCGATGCGGAACCCGAACCGCGGAAAATGCACATGCACCAACCCGCCACGCTCGTCTTCACGGCGCAAAATCAATTCCTCACGCCCCGCAAACAGCAGCTCACCGGCCACCGAATCAACGCCGTAGTCAGTGGCCGCAATCACCACCAATTGGCCCACCTCAAACCCGTTCGGCTCATCGAACTGCTCATCCGGCAATGCGGCCGGTGTGGCATTACGCGCGACCTCCAGCGCCTCCTCGGACGTCATCTCGCTGAACGCGCCATGACCGAAGCCCATCACGCGCCCGAACCATGCGCTGACCGCGGGATAGGCATCAACCAACGGTGAAGTTACCGGTGTGGCTTTGAGGAACCACAGCGGATGGGCCAGGGCAAAGTCGGCAATCGACGGCTCGCCGAACAGGAAGTCGCCCTGTTCGCGCTGAAGCTGCTGCTCCAGACGTCCCATGATCGTCGGCCATTGATGCTTGGCCTGCTCTGCGGACAAACGTGTAGCGCTGCCTCCACTGAACAGCCCGGCGCGATCGGCCATGAATGCCTTGATCGCTTCTGGCGGTAATGCGCCAAAGCGCACGGCCACCGATTCCGGCTGAAACACCAGGCTCACCGCATGCTGAAACACCACAGAATCCGCCCACGCGGCGAAGGTCGCGGCGATCATTTCCTGACCTTCCGGGAAGAACGCCGGCAAGGCTTTTTCCTGTTCCAGACGGCGGGCGATCAGCGACGTGTCGCAATAGATATCTGCGCCAATCTGCAACACCGGTGTCTTGCGGTAGCCGCCGGTCAACGCCGTCAGATCAGGTTTTGGCATCACGGGCGAAACCTTCACCGAGCGCCAGGACAACCCCTTGAAACCCAGCAACAGGCGGGCCTTTTCGGCGAAAGGGGACGTCGGGTAGTGATGAAGAATCAACTCGGACATGCTCGGCTCCGCCGCTGGGAAAGGAATCCGCAGCTTAGCGCGCAATCCGCCAGCAGCCTACAGATCTGCCTGATGGGTACTGATCATTCAGATTGATAAGCCCGCAGAAAAGGTCGTCACCAGACATTCCTTGGCGCTTTTCTTGAGTTTTTTGATCAGCCGTTCCTGACGCAGCGCTTCGCTTTTATCGCGGCAGACTTCGGTGTAAACCAAGGCCACGGCTGGGCTGGAGAGGAAGAATCGCGCACCCTTGCCGCTCTGGTGAGTAGCGAATCGGCGCACGG
Organism: Pseudomonas sp. PMCC200344; assembly: GCF_030053095.1. Taxonomy (NCBI): domain Bacteria; kingdom Pseudomonadati; phylum Pseudomonadota; class Gammaproteobacteria; order Pseudomonadales; family Pseudomonadaceae; genus Pseudomonas; species Pseudomonas sp. PMCC200344. The sequence goes on from NZ_CP125618.1 coordinate 5,294,172, forward strand.
GATCATCGCTGATCCCGCAGTAGAGCGAACCATTGGCCGCGCGAACGAGGTAGACGAACCAGGGTTTGCTCACCGGCGTATCGGCATCGACGGAGATTTCGCTGAGGGTGTTCACGTGACGATCAAGGCTTGTAGGAAACAAGCCGCGATCTTATCAGCGACTGGCCTGGAATGCCTTCAGCCCCTTCAAGGCTTGAGCGCGAACGGCGTTTCTCACCGCTGGCGTCCAGCCCAATAGCAGCCCTTTGAACCCCAGCGCCTGCCGGGACCAGGTCCACATGTCGAAGCTGTCGTGATGCTCGCAGATCTTGCCATCGCGAAAAACGAAGCGGGCCTGAATATCGTTGACCACCGTGTTGCCGGTCTGGCTGAACAGGTACGTTGCCACCCAATGGGCGCCACCCGTGCGCTCATCGCTGCGCACGTTATCGAACGTCAGGGAAAAGTCCTTGGCCCGGGTGGTGAGCATGCGCCACATGTCGCCGGCATCGCGGCCACGCAGCTCGCCGAATGCTGGATCACTGAACACCACGTCGTCGGTATAGCAGGCACTCATGGCCTCGACATCCAGCCGCTGGAAGGCTTGGTAGAACTGGGTGATCAATGCGCTGTGGGCATCACTCATGGGCAAGTTCCCTGATGTGCAAAGTGGCTTCAAAAGACTGCCTCACGATAGTCAACAAACGCGCGGAACACTATCGGCATTCGTGGGCCGAATACCAACAGTGTGCGGGTGTCAGACCTTTTCGCTTTCGACCTGGACGTACAGCGAACGTCCGGCGCCGAGACCGGCAATGATCGCCCCGAGGCCAATGATGGCGAAGATCCAGCCCAGGGCGTTCCAGCCGCCGGTCCAGTCATGCACGATACCCACCGCGAACGGCCCCATGGACGCCAGGGTGTAACCAAAGCCCTGAGCCATGCTCGACAGGTTCGCCGCGACATGCGAGTCCCGCGAGCGCAGCACGATCAGCGTCAGCGCCAGACTGAACGCACCGCCCTGCCCCAGACCGAGCAGGATCGCCCAGCCCCACAAGCCTTCGATCGGTGCGTAGAGGCAACCGAATAAACCGCCAAGGGTCAGCAGCATGACGATGACGATCGCCAGACGCTGATCCTTGCCGCGGGTCGCCAGCCACGGCGCGGCCAGTGAACTGGCCAACTGGACAATGACAGAACCCGAGAGCACCAGGCCGGCCTGGGTCGGGGTCAGGCCGCGGCCAATCAGGATCGATGGCAACCAGCCGAACACGATGTAAGCCAGAGAAGATTGCAGGCCCATGTAGAGCGTCACTTGCCAGGCCAGCGGATCACGCAACAGACCGCGAACCCGATAGGCGACGTTGTGCGCGCCGTGTTTCTGACCGACTTGCGGCAACCAGAAAATCGCCGCGACCAATGCCGGCACCACCCAGAAGCCGAGGCCCAGCGCCCAGTTCTTGTCGAAATGCTCGCTCAACGGCACGGTCGCGCCCGCCGCCATCGCCGCGCCCAGACACAGCGCCATTGTGTAGACGCCGGTCATGGTCCCGGCGTGTTTAGCGAAGTCGCGCTTGACGATACCCGGCAACAAAACGCCGATCACGCCGATGCTCGCACCGGCCAGCACGCTGCCGGCAAACAGGCCGATTGTGCCGAACGAACTGCGCAGGATGATCCCGCCGGCCAACATCAAAAGAATCCCCAATACCACCCGTTCGGCGCCGAAACGTCGTGCCAGCACGGGCGCCAGCGGTGCAAACAAGCCGAGGCACAGCACCGGCAACGTCGTCAGCAAACCGGCCTGAGCTGACGACAAACCGAGGGTCTTCGAGATCTCGCTGAGCATCGGCGCCATGCTCGACAGCGCCGGGCGCAGGTTCAGCGCCACCAGGATCAAGCCCAGCAACAACAGCCATGGACGACGCAGGATCGGGTGGCTTTGCTGGACTTCTTCGTCATTGGCCTCGGCGTCGATCAGCAGTTCTTCGAGTTCCGCCGTGCGCTTGGGTTGCGTGATGTTGCTGTTATTGGCAGACATGGAATTCTCGGTTTCAAGGTTCATTGATCAACTCCCTCGAAAGGGCTTTGGCCCGCTCCGGGTCGCGTTGCTCGACGGCATCAAGCAGTGCGATATGAAGGTCGAACACCTCCTGGCGTCGAGGGCTGATGTTCAGGGTTTCGCGCAAATGCGCACCGACGATGCTGGAGAAGTAGCGATACAGCTCGCTGAGCGTCGGGTTGTGCGCGGCGTCCACCAGACGGCGGTGGAACACCAAGTCGCAGGCGATATACGTGTCGAGATCGCCGTGATAGTGGCTGCCGCTGACGCCCAATGCTTCACGCAACGCCACAAGGTCTTCGTCGGTACGCCGCAGTGCGGCCAGACCGATGGCCTCGACTTCCAGAATGTGCCGAGTCTCCCGGGCTTGCTCGTGGGAGCAGCGGGACAACGCCTTCAGGGTGTCGAGCGGATCAACCACCGCCCGCAGGTAGCTGCCATCGCCCTGACGGATTTCGATCAACCCGGAAAACGCCAACACGCGCATGGCTTCGCGCACGGTGTTACGGCTGATGCCCAGTTCTGCGGACAGTTCAGGTTCTGTGGGCAAGCGCTGACCGACCACCCAAACGCCTTGATTGATGCGCAGGCGCAATTGGTCCAAGGCCTGGTCGACCAGGGACCGTTTAACTAGCGGAGAAATGTCTGACATAGGATTCGCCCTTTCATCCAATCATAGGATGAATTTTCTGACATGTTAGTCAGATCCACGTAGGACGGCAACCGCCTACGGTCAGGGAGAGGGAAATGGAGCGGGATTATCGATTAGTCAAAATTACCCTTTAAGGGTAATTTCATGGACGGGTTAGCGGCTTCTTATGGAAAAGAACACACCCCATTACAACCTGGTTGTGATTAAGCAAGACGTCATCCGACTTGGGAAGAAAGCGTTTACCCGCAGCGCGCAAAAGGGCGGCAGAGAGCTGGGCCTGAGTTTCGAAGAGGTGCAAGAAGTCATTTTCGGGCTGCACGCAAGCATGCTGTACAAATCGATGACCACCTATGACGATCATCGCGTCTGGCAAGACGTTTACTACACCCGTTCGCACGGTCGGGAGACTTATATCAAGGTGACCTACCGCCCTGGTGGAGGCCCTCCGGTAATCTCTTTCAAGGAGAAGGACTCATGAAAACCAAACAGTGTTTCAGCTGCGGCGCCCTTGAAGGAATGAGACATTTCGAGGGGCGCGGTGAAACCTTGAGCGTAAAGGGGATGGAACGTCGGGTAGATGATCTATCCGGCTGGGAATGCCAAATGTGCGCGGAAGTCGAGTTCGACGACATCTGTTCACAGCGATATTCTGACGCAGGTGATGAACTGGTCATCGCCGGCAGACAGATGATCGGCGCCGAGATGAAGCGCATCCGCCGCAAACTGCATCTGTCCCAAAAAGAAGCGGTGCTGTTGTTGTCCGGTGGCGGACATAACGCATTTTCCCGCTACGAGCGCGGCGAAATACTGCCACCGAAGGCGTTGATGCTGCTGATGCGTCTGCTTGACCGCCATCCGCATTTGCTCATCGACGCGAAAATTCTGGGTGAAGGAGCGGATTTAAGGGGCTTTAAAGAGACCGTGCACAAAGAGCACGAAACGCTGACGGTTTCCTGAGCAAAAAACAAACCCGGCGCGAGGCCGGGTTTGTTCTGCGATTCAGCCTGACATCAATGCAGAATCTGGCTCAAGAACAGCTTCGTACGCTCATTCTGCGGATTATCGAAGAAGTCGTTCGGCGCGGCCTGTTCGACGATTTCACCTTTGTCCATAAAGATCACGCGGTTAGCCACGGTGCGGGCGAAGCCCATTTCGTGGGTTACGCAGAGCATGGTCATGCCGTCTTCAGCCAGGCCGATCATGGTGTCCAACACCTCTTTCACCATTTCCGGGTCGAGCGCCGAGGTCGGTTCATCGAACAGCATGATTTTCGGTTTCATGCACAAGGCACGAGCAATCGCCACACGCTGCTGCTGACCGCCGGACAATTGCCCCGGGAATTTATGTGCCTGCTCCGGAATGCGGACGCGTTCCAGGTAATGCATGGCGATTTCTTCGGCCTGGCGCTTGGGCATCTTGCGCACCCACATCGGCGCCAGCGTGCAGTTCTGCAGGATGGTCAGGTGCGGAAACAGGTTGAAGTGCTGGAACACCATGCCGACTTCACGGCGAACCGATTCGATCTGCTTGAGGTCGTTGGTCAGCTCCACGCCATCGACTACGATGCGACCTTGCTGGTGCTCTTCCAGACGATTGAGGCAACGAATGGTGGTGGACTTGCCGGAACCCGACGGGCCGCACAGGACGATACGCTCGCCCTGTTTAACGTTCAGGTTGATGTCTTTCAACACGTGGAACTGGCCGTACCACTTGTTCACGCCCTGCATCTGAATAATGCCTTCAGGGCTCACAGGCTGTTTGATCGCTTCACTCATAAACTACGCTCCTAACGCTTGTGGCCAGTGTCCAGCTTACGTTCCAAATGCATGGAGTAGCGGGACATACCAAAACAGAAAATCCAGAACACCAAGGCCGCGAACACATAGCCTTCGGTGGCCATGCCCAACCATTTCGGGTCGGCGGCGGCTTGTTTCACGCTGTTGAGCAAGTCGAACAGGCCGATGATGATCACCAGGCTCGTGTCCTTGAACAGCGCAATGAAGGTGTTGACGATGCCGGGGATCACCATCTTCAAGGCTTGCGGCAGAATCACCAGGCCCATGCTGCGCCAGTAACCGAGGCCCATCGCTGCAGCCGCTTCGTACTGACCTTTGGGAATCGCCTGTAGACCGCCACGCACCACTTCGGCGACGTAGGCCGACTGGAACAGGATCACACCGATCAGTGCCCGCAGCAGTTTGTCGAAGTTCATGCCTTCAGGCAGGAACAACGGCAGCATCACCGAGGACATGAACAGCACCGTGATCAACGGCACGCCGCGCCAAAATTCGATGAAGGTCACGCAGACCACCCGAATCGCCGGCATGTTCGAACGACGGCCCAGCGCCAGGACGATACCCAGCGGCAGAGCACCGGCAATACCGACGGTGGCGATCACCAGGGTCAGCATCAGGCCGCCCCATTGGCTGGTCGCCACGGCGCTCAGGCCGAACACGCCGCCGTGCAGCAGGCACCAGGCAATGATCGGGTACAGCACCAGGAAGCTCAGGCCATACACCGCTTTATGGTGAAAACGCGAGATGAACAACGGTGCCACGCCGATGACCGCCAGCCACACGGTCAGGTCCACGCGCCAGCGCAGGTCCACCGGGTAGTAGCCGTACATGAACTGGCCGAAGCGCTGCTGGATGAACACCCAGCAGGCGCCCTCCTTGGTGCAGTCAGCCTGGGTGGTGCCGACCCAGTTGGCATCGAGGATCGCCCAGCTCAGGATTGGCGGCACCACCAGGTAGATCAGGTAGAACGCGAACAGGGTCAGCAGGGTGTTGAGCCAGCTGGAGAACATGTTGGCGCGCATCCACGCCACGACACCGATGCTGCGGCTCGGGGGTGGCATGTCAGGTTTGAAAGTATGAGTACTCATGCGCTTTTCCTTACCGCTCGATCAGCGCAATGCGCTTGTTGTACCAGTTCATCAGCAGGGAAATGCTGATACTGATCGCCAGGTACACGCTCATGGTGATGGCAATCACCTCGATCGCCTGCCCGGTCTGGTTCAGCACCGTACCGGCAAACAACGAGACCATTTCCGGATAACCGATACCGGCCGCCAGCGAGGAGTTCTTCGCCAGGTTCAGGTATTGGCTGGTCAGCGGTGGAATGATCACGCGCAGGGCTTGCGGGATGATCACCTTGCGCAGCGTCGGACCGTTGCGCAAACCCAACGAGTGCGCCGCTTCGGTCTGGCCGTGGCTGACCGACTTGATGCCCGAACGCACGATCTCGGCGATAAACGCCGCGGTGTACACCGTCAGGGCCAGGGTCAGCGCCAGCAGTTCAGGGATCAGCACCCAGCCACCGACGAAGTTGAAGCCCTTGAGCTCCGGCATTTCCCAATGCACGGGGGCGCCGAAGATCAGCGCACACAGCGCCGGGATCACCAGCAACAGCGCCAGGCCGGTCCAGAACTTGCGGAACGGAACGCCGGTGGCTTCGAAGCGTTTGTTGGCCCAGCGGCACATCAGCACGATGGCGACGATGGCCACGACGACGCTGACCACAAACGGCCAGAAACCGTCCGCCGCCAACGCTGCGGGCATATTCAGGCCGCGGCTGCTGACGAAGAAGGTGTCGCCGAAGTTATGGCTGTTGCGTGGCCCTGGCATGGTCAGGAACACCGCGAAGTACCAGAACAGGATTTGCAGCAGCGGCGGAATGTTGCGGAAGACTTCCACATAAACAGTCGCCAGCTTGGCAATGATCCAGTTCTTCGACAGCCGTGATACGCCGACGATGAACCCGAGGATCGTCGCCAGGATCACGCCGATGAAGGTCACCAGCAGGGTGTTGAGCAAGCCGATGACAAACACCCGGGCATAGCTGTCCGATTCGGTGTAGTCGATCAGGTGTTGAGCGATGCCGAAACCGGCACTGCGCTCCAGAAAGCTGAAGCCGGAGGTAATGCCCCGGTGTTCAAGGTTGGTCTGCGTGTTGTCGAACAGATACCAGCCCATCGAGACCACCGCCACAATGGTGATGATCTGAAATAGCCACGCACGCACTTTTGGATCGCTGAGGCTGAGCCTCTGCTTTGGTGCGCCGATTGAATTTTGCATGAAGTGCCCCGCAAAGAATGGAACAGAACATCACCCGGCGGTTGGCCCACCGGGTGATAGAACCATCAGCGCACTGGTGGTGCGTATTGAATGCCGCCGTTGTTCCACAGAGCGTTCAGCCCGCGGTCAATGGCCAGTGGAGTGCCCTTGCCGAGGTTTTTCTCGAACACTTCACCGTAGTTACCCACTTGCTTGACGATCTGAACGACCCAGTCTTTCTTCACTTTCAGGTCTTTGCCGTATTCACCGTCAGCGCCCAGCAGACGAGCAACGTCCGGGTTCTTGGTGGCTTTGGCTTCAGCTTCAACGTTTGTCTGGGTGATGCCCATTTCTTCAGCGTTGAGCATCGCGAACAGGGTCCACTTGACGATGCTGAACCACTCTTCGTCGCCTTTACGCACGACCGGGCCCAGAGGCTCCTTGGAGATGGTTTCCGGCAGAACGACGTAGTCGGTCGGGGTCGCCAGCTTGCTGCGTTGTGCGTAGAGCTGGGATTTGTCGGAGGTCAGCACGTCGCAACGACCGGATTCCAGCGACTTGGCGCTTTCATCGGAGGTGTCGAAGGTGATCGGGGTGTATTTCAGACCGTTGCCGCGGAAGTAGTCGGAAACGTTCAGCTCGGTCGTGGTACCGGCTTGAATGCAGATGGTGGCGCCATCGAGCTCTTTAGCGCTCTTCACACCCAGTTTGTTGTTCACCAGGAAGCCGATGCCGTCGTAGTACGTCACGCCGGCAAACACCAGACCCATGCCCGAATCGCGCGAACTGGTCCAGGTGGTGTTACGCGACAGCACGTCGATTTCACCGGACTGCAGCGCGGTGAAGCGCTCTTTGGCGTTCAACTGGCTGAATTTGACCTTGGTCGCATCGCCGAAAACGGCAGCGGCCACAGCGCGGCAGACGTCAGCATCGATGCCGATGATCTTGCCAGTCGAATCCGGAACCGAGAAGCCCGGCAAACCGTCACTGACGCCGCACTGTACGAAACCTTTCTTCTGCACTGCATCCAGGGTTGCACCCGCCTGAGCGAACCCACTGACACCGAGTACTGCGGCTGCAGTCACGATAGCCAGGGTGGATTTCAACATCTTCATTCAAACCTCCAGTTTTGCTCTTGTTGTGTCGGAGCTTGAGTCCAGTCGCACCCTTATGAGGCGTTGTTGACCCGTGTTGGCTTTTTTTGGGGTCAACCGACGTAAGACCTGCGCTATGAGTCTAGTAGGAGAAAATCCACATCATGGACAACTCACTTCTCACCAATCGGCCGAACGGGCTGTAGCCCTTTCACGTTCGCGAAGCCCGTAGCGGCCACTGGCGAACATCCATCACCGGATTCTTTGCTATCCCACCGCCAGCAGTACACTGATAGTGTTACCGCAAGGCGCGAGATGGGTTGCACCGCTTCCCCATAGCAAAGCCCGTACCAGACCGCTCGCCGAAGCGATTGCGCGACAGGTCAATAGCAAAACTTGTAGCCTTGCGACATCTTCTTAACTGATCAATCAGGCACTCCCTCAGACCTCGCACTCAAAGAGAGCACCTGCACAACATTGGAGCAACCATGACCGAGCCCTTGATTCTTCAGCCCGTCAAGCCCGCAGACGCCTGCGTTATCTGGCTGCACGGCCTGGGCGCCGATCGCTACGACTTCTTGCCGGTGGCCGAGGCGTTGCAGGAAAGCCTGCTGACCACCCGCTTCGTTCTCCCTCAGGCACCGACCTGCGCCGTGACCATCAATGGTGGTTACGAGATGCCAAGCTGGTACGACATATTGGCCATGAGCCCCGCGCGCGCGATCAACCGCGAGCAGCTGGAAGAGTCGGCACAAAGGATCATTAATTTGATCGAAGTGGAGCGCGCCATCGGAATAGACGCCTCGCGGATATTTCTTGCAGGTTTTTCCCAAGGTGGCGCGGTGGCGTTACACGCCGCGTTTCTGAAATGGCAGGGACCGCTGGGTGGCGTAATTGCCCTCTCGACCTATGCACCGACCTTCAGCGAAGAACTGGAGCTTTCCGCCAGCCAGCAGCGCATTCCCGTACTGTCTTTACACGGCCAATACGATGATGTCGTTCAAAACTCCATGGGCCGCACCGCTTACGAGTATCTAAAGCAGCATGGTGTCACCGCGACATGGCAGGAATACCCAATGGCCCACGAAGTGTTACCCGAGGAAATTCGCGATATTGGCGTCTGGCTCGCCGAGCGCTTGCGTTAACCGCTTATGTAAAAACAGCCCATTGATCCATCCCACTACGCCGCGCCCGATTCTTGCATTACACTGGCCGGCGTATATTCCTTAATCAATTGATGAGATGACCGTGCTCAAAGCACTCAAAAAAATGTTCGGTAAAAGCGAGACTGAGCAGCTCGCGCCAGTCTCCAGCGCTCCGTCTCACCATCCCAGCCACCGCACCGACGGTAATCAGTCTGGCCGGACCGCAACCGTAGCGGTACCGAAGCACGAACCGATGGCCACACCGACCGTCCAACCCGTTGAGGCTCAAGCCTCTGAAGAACCGAGCAGCGAAGCTGCGAAACCTGCCAAACCGCGTCGCGAACCGAAGCCAAAAGCGCCGGTTACCCCCTGGAAACTCGAAGACTTCGCCGTCGAACCCCAGGAAGGCAAAACCCGTTTTCACGATTTCAAACTCGCCCCCGAACTGATGCACGCCATACAGGACCTGGGCTTCCCGTATTGCACGCCGATCCAGGCACAAGTCCTGGGCTTCACCCTGGCCGGCAAAGATGCCATTGGCCGCGCCCAGACTGGCACCGGCAAAACCGCTGCGTTCCTGATTTCGATCATCACCCAGTTGCTGGAAACCCCGCCGCCGAAAGAGCGTTATATGGGCGAGCCGCGGGCACTGATCATTGCGCCGACCCGTGAACTGGTGGTGCAGATCGCCAAGGACGCGGCCGATCTGACCAAGTACACCGGCCTCAACGTCATGACGTTTGTCGGCGGCATGGACTTCGACAAGCAGCTCAAGCACCTCGAAGCCCGTCATTGCGACATCCTCGTGGCCACTCCGGGCCGTCTGCTGGACTTCAACCAGCGCGGCGACGTGCACCTGGACATGGTCGAAGTCATGGTCCTGGACGAAGCCGACCGGATGCTCGACATGGGTTTCATCCCACAAGTGCGTCAGATCATTCGCCAGACTCCGCCGAAGGACGAGCGTCAGACGCTGCTGTTCTCCGCGACCTTCACCGAAGACGTGATGAACCTGGCCAAGCAATGGACCACCGACCCGTCGATCGTCGAGATCGAGTCGCAGAACGTGGCCAGCGAAAACGTCGAGCAGCACATTTACGCTGTGGCCGGCGCCGACAAATACAAACTGCTCTACAACCTGGTCAACGACAACGGTTGGGAGCGGGTGATGGTGTTTGCCAACCGCAAGGACGAAGTGCGGCGCATCGAAGAACGCCTGGTCCGTGATGGCGTCAATGCCGCGCAACTGTCTGGCGACGTGCCGCAGCACAAGCGCATCAAGACCCTCGAAGGTTTCCGCGAAGGCAAGATCCGTGTCCTGGTCGCCACCGATGTGGCCGGTCGCGGCATTCACATCGACGGCATCAGCCACGTGATCAACTTCACCCTGCCGGAAGTCCCGGACGACTACGTGCACCGCATCGGTCGTACCGGTCGTGCCGGCGCCGATGGCGTGTCCATCAGTTTTGCCGGTGAAGACGACTCCTACCAGCTACCGTCCATCGAGGCGCTGCTGGGTCGCAAGATCAGCTGCGAAACGCCACCGACGCATCTGCTGCGGGCGGTTGAGCGCAAGCGCCCGTAACGCGGGTCGCATTAAAAGAGGCGCAGCCGGAAACGGACTGCGCTTTTTTTTCGTCCGGTTTTTTTCAACAGGAGCTTGCTCGCGATAACTAAAAGTCCATAATGGACAAATTAGTTTACTTCCAGCTCCCGGAGCCGACCATGTCCAGTACGCCTTACGTGATCACCCAACCTCAGGCCCGCGAGCTGCTGGCGCAGTTCGACGTACCGCAGATCCTGCGCAAACTGTTCCGCGACCTGGCCGCCGGGCAAGCTGTGCAACCGGCGCAGCAGCTAGTGGAGTTTCCACAGGGCGCTGGCGACTTCATCAACTACATGGGCGTATTGGCCGAAGACGGTGTTTACGGGGTCAAGACCTCGCCGTACATCGTGCGTGAACAAGGCCCGCTGGTGACCGCCTGGACGCTACTGATGTCGATGCAGACCGGCCAGCCGTTGCTGCTCTGCGATGCCGGTGAACTGACCACGGCACGCACCGCCGCAACAACCGCAGTGGCGGTCGACGCCCTCGCCCCGCTCAAGGCCCGACACCTGGCGATCATCGGCAGCGGCAAGGTCGCCCAGGCCCACCTGCATTACGTCAAAGGTCTGCGCGACTGGCAGAGCATCAGCCTCTACTCGCCGAGCCTGAGCGACAAGAATTCCGAAGTATTGGCACAGCTCCTAAGTCTCGATCCTCGGCTGACCATCGTCGACAGTCGTGAAGCGGCCGTGCGAGACGCCGATGTCATCATGCTCTGCACCTCGTCTGCAGGCCCGGTGATCGACCCGTCAAGCTTGAGCAAACCGGCGCTGATCACCTCCATCAGCACCAACGCGCCGCGTGCCCATGAAGTGCCGCCGCAGAGCCTCAACGACATGCAAGTGTTCTGCGACTATCGTCTGACCACCCCGGGCTCGGCCGGCGAGATGTTGATTGCCGGTGAACAACATGGCTGGGACAAAAATGCGATCATCGGCGACCTGCCCGATCTGCTCAGCGAAAAAGTGCGGCGCCCCGACTACGACCGTCATGTGTTCTTCCGCTCCATTGGCCTGGGTCTGGAAGACATCGCGCTGGCCAATGCCATCTACCGCCTACAGCACTAACACCACGAACCCTTGTAGGAGCGAGGCTTGCCCGCGAAAGGAGCGCCTCGGACTGTCAATCAGACCGAGTCATCGTTCTTCGCGGGCAAGCCTCGCTCCTACAGAGGCCTCCACAAAATCCGCATTTACGCCCCATCAGGAGATGTTCATGAGCCAGGCAGACTTCATCATCATCGGCGGCGGGATTGCCGGCGCTTCCACCGGTTTCTGGCTGTCGCAGCACGCCCGAGTGATCGTGCTCGAACGCGAGTCCCATCCGGCTTACCACTCCACCGGACGTTCAGCTGCACTGTTCACCGCCGCCTACGGCACGCCTCAAGTTCGGGCCCTGACCCAAGCCAGCCGCGACTTCTTCGACGCGCCTCCGGCCGGTTTCTGCGAACACCCGCTGCTGACCCCGCGTGGCGAGATGACCGTGGACTTCACCGGTGACCCGGCCGAACTGAACAATCAATACCTGAGTGCCAAAGCCACGGTGCCGGAGATGCAGCTGCTCAGCGCCGACGAGGCCTGCGTGCGCCTGCCGATTCTGCGCCGGGAAAAAGTCCATGGTGCGATTTACGACCCGACCGCCAGCGACATCGACACCGATGCCTTGCACCAGGGCTACCTGCGCGGTATCCGACGCAACAAAGGCGAAGTTCATACCGACAGCGAAGTCCTGAGCCTGACCCGTGACGCCGAAGGTGAATGGCAAGTACAAACCAACGGTCAGACCTTCAGCGCCCCGGTCATCATCAACGCGGCAGGTGCCTGGGCCGACAAGATCGGCGAGCTCGCCGGCGCCAAACCACTGGGCCTGCAACCCAAGCGCCGTGCGGCGTTCATCTTCGCCGGCCCCGAGGGCGTGGACATCCACCATTGGCCAATGCTGGTCAGCCTCGACGAATCCTTCTACATGAAGCCCGACGCCGGAATGTTCCTCGGCTCGCCAGCCAACGCCGACCCGGTGGAACCGCACGACGTTCAGCCCGAAGAGTTGGACATTGCGATGGGCATCTACCAGATCGAAGAAGCCACCACCCTGACCATCCGCCGTCCGACCCGCACCTGGGCCGGCTTGCGCAGCTTCGTGAGCGACGGTGATTTGCTGTCCGGTTTCGATCCGCAGGTGCCGGGGCTATTCTGGGTAGCGGCACAAGGCGGTTATGGCATCCAGACCTCGCCGGCCATGGGCCAGGCCAGCGCTGCACTGGTGCGCGGCGAAGCCTTGCCCGAGCAACTGACTCGCTTCGGTCTGAACCCCGGGATGCTCTCCCCCGCTCGACTGGGCTGACGTTCAGACGTCAGGTGACGTGTCGACACGATTGCGGCAAACTTCCAACGCCCCTTTTTGACGGGGCGCTGATGCTGTCTGGAGCTCCACTTTATGAACGCCCAAGAACAAGAACCGGCCCGCGATGACTCAGCATTGAAGAGCTCGCCGCTGGACAATTTCCGCGCGATCGCCGATGCCATCGCCACGTTGTTCTTTCCTCACGCCGAGGTGGTGCTGCACGATCTGCACACACAGAAGGTCGACTACATTGCCAACAACCTGTCCAAACGGGAAATCGGTGACGACTCGGCGCTGGGGGACATGCTCAGCGAAGAGATCAGCGAACGAAACATCGGGCCGTACGAAAAGCTCAATTGGGATGGCCAGAAGATTCGCAGCCTGAGCAGTGTGCTGCGCGACGGCGAAGGTCATCCGCTGGCGGTGCTGTGCATTAATCTGAATATTTCGTTGTTCGAAAATGCCAAAGCCGCTCTGGATCTGTTCCTGTCACCGAGCAAGTTGATTCCGCAACCGGACTCGCTGTTTCGCGATGACTGGCAGGAGCGGATCAACACCTTCCTCCACGCCTGGCTTCGCGAACGTCAGCTGAGCCTGAACCTGCTGACCCGTGACCATAAGCGCGAACTGGTGCTGGCACTGCACGCCGAAGGCGCCTTCAAAGGCAAAAGCGCCTCCAACTATGTGGCGAACGTGCTGAACATGGGGCGGGCAACGGTGTACAAACATTTGAAAGAACTGAAGGGCTGAAAGACCGACACGCACTCGTAGGAGCACGGCTTGCCGGCGAAGGCATCCTTAAGATCGCCTTCGCCGGCAAGCCGTGCCCCTACAAGATAAGCGGTTACTCCAGCGCCGAAGCCGGCCCGAAGAACTCGTAACGGCTTTGCTTCTCCGGCACACCCAAGGCTTTGAGGTGGCGCTTGACCGCCGCCATGAAGCCTTTAGGACCGAGGAAGTACGCGTCCAGATCGCGCTGCTGCGGCAACCACTCGCCCAGTTGCTCCTGGCTCAACAGGCCAACCTTGTGCGCCGCCGGGCTCACGCCATCATCTTCGTCGTAGCAATAGAAGCGTTTGAGTTGCGGGTGACGCTCGGCCAAGCCATCGATCCAGTCGCGGAAAGCATGAACGCTACCGTTACGCGCGCAGTGGATAAAGTGCACCGGCCGTTCGGTCGCCAGCGCCGCTTCGAGCATCGCCAGCGTCGGTGTGATGCCAACGCCGCCGCTGATCAGCACTAACGGTTTGTCGCTGTCGGTCAGAGTGAATTCGCCCGATGGCGGGAACAGCTGGATGCTGGAGCCCACATGTAATTGATCGTGAAGATGGTTGGAGGCGCGGCCACCGGTTTCACGTTTGACGCTGATCCGGTACTGGCCCTTGTTGGCCAAGGCCGACAGTGAATAGTTACGACGAATCTCTTCACCATCGAGGATCAGTTTCATGCCAATGTACTGGCCCGGCTCTGCTGCCAGAATCGGGCCTTTGTCAGCCGGTTCGAAGTAGAACGAGATGATTTCCGCGCTTTCTTCGACCTTAGCCACCACGATGAATTCCCGCGCCCCGCGCCAGCCACCCGGTGCCTGTTCCTTCTGGTCGTAGATGCTGGTTTCGGCGCCGATCAGGATGTCGGCCAGTTGACCGTAAGCAGCCCCCCAGGCGGCCATCACTTCAGGTGTGGCGATCTCGTCGCCCAGCACTTCGGAGATGGCTCGCAGCAGGCAGGCGCCGACAATCGGATAATGTTCCGGGAGGATTTGCAGGGCGACGTGCTTGTTGATGATCTTGGCCACCAAGTCGCCCAACTGGTCGAGCTGGTCGATGTGCCGCGCATACATCAAGACACCATTGGCCAAAGCGCGCGGCTGATCACCGCTAGCCTGGTGGGCCTGGTTGAACAGCGGGCGAACTTCCGGATACTCGGACAGCATCATGCGGTAGAAATGAGTGATCAATGCTTCGCCACCGCTTTCCAGCAAGGGCACAGTGGATTTGACGATTGCACGGTCTTGAACGCTAAGCATAAGGCGACTCCTGATCTGCTTGATTTTCTAACTGACTGCCTTGTACTTATCAGTTTTCATGCCAGAAAATAAAACCTTATAAATCAATCAGTTAAGTTCTTTATAGTCATATCGACACACACTGACTTATAGTCATACCGACTACATGGAGTCACTATGACTGCAAAAGCCTTGCTAACCACCCTGCTTCCACTGGTCGCCGACCTGTCCCGCGAACTCCCCGAAGGCGAGCGTTATCGGCGCTTGCTCGAAGCCATGCGCGCCTTGCTCCCGTGCGATGCTGCTGCCCTGCTGCGCCTTGATGGCGAATGGCTGGTGCCGCTGGCCGTCGACGGGTTGAGCACCGACACCCTAGGCCGACGCTTCAAAGTCAGCGAACACCCGCGCTTCGAAGCGCTGCTCAGCAGCCCCGGCCCGACCCGTTTCGCCGCCGACAGCGACTTGCCCGACCCTTACGACGGACTGGTCGATGGCCTTGACGATCATCTGGAAGTCCACGACTGCATGGGCTGCCCGCTGTTTATCGACGAGCGTCCGTGGGGTTTGCTGACCCTCGACGCACTCGATCCGGAGCGCTTCGAACCGATCGAACTGGACGCCCTGGAAGCCTTCGCCAGCCTCGCCGCCGCCACCGTCAACGCCGCCGAGCGCATCGAACGCCTGGCCAATCGTGTCGAAGACGAACATCAGCGCGCCGAGGTTTACCGACAAGCCAGCGGCCAGCAGAACCGCGAGATGATTGGCCAGAGCAAGGCCCACAAACGGCTGGTGGAAGAAATCAATCTGGTGGGCGGCAGCGATCTTACCGTGCTGATCACCGGCGAAACCGGGGTCGGCAAGGAACTGGTCGCCCAAGCCATCCACGCCGCATCGCCCCGGGCCGACAAGCCGATCATCAGCCTCAACTGTGCCGCGCTGCCGGATACGCTGGTGGAGAGCGAATTGTTCGGCCACGTCCGCGGTGCCTTCACCGGCGCGATGAACGATCGGCGCGGCAAGTTTGAACTGGCCAATGGCGGCACGCTGTTTCTCGATGAGGTCGGTGAGCTGTCCCTGACCGTCCAGGCCAAATTGCTGCGAGTCCTGCAAAGCGGTCAGCTGCAGCGATTGGGGTCGGATAAAGAACATCAGGTGGACGTACGGCTGATCGCCGCGACCAATCGCGACCTGGCGGAGGAAGTGCGCAGCGGCCGTTACCGTGCCGACTTCTATCACCGCCTGAGCGTTTATCCGTTGCTGGTGCCAGCGCTGCGTGACCGTGGGCGGGATGTGCTGCTGCTCAGCGGCTATTTTCTGGAGCAAAACCGTTCACGCATGGGCCTCAACAGCCTGCGCCTGAACAGCGATGCGCAGGTTGCATTGCTGGCGTATACATGGCCGGGAAATGTGCGGGAGCTGGAGCATTTGATTGGCCGAAGTGCCTTGAAGGCGCTGGGTAATTGCAAGGAACGGCCGAAGATTCTGAGTTTGAGCGCGGCGGATCTGGATCTGCCCACTGGCAGCGTTGAGCTTGCAACCGAGCCAGCCCCTGTCAGCCCTGCTGCTTTGGTCTCGGGAGACTTGCGGGCAGCGACCGAGGATTATCAGCGTCGACTGATCAACGCCTGTCTGGAACGGCACCATAACAATTGGGCGAGTGCAGCGCGTGAGCTAGGCTTGGATCGGGCGAATCTTGGGCGAATGGCCAAACGCCTGGGCATGAAGTAACACGATCCCCTGTAGCAGCTGCCGAAGGCTGCGTTCAAGCCGGGGTCGCGCTCGACCGCAGCCCTCGCCAAACCATTCACCGCGCTGTATCTGGAGCACCGAGGGCTCGGGATTTACGACTGCTTCGCAGCCGGACGCAGCCTTCGGCAGCTGCTATGTATGGACTCGCCCCCACTGTCTACCCGCTTTTGAAAAACCGCCGCCCCGTTGCATCTATGTATTAGGCCTATTCGAGGAAGCCGTCTTCGGCTTCTGGCCAAAATTGGAAGAGCTCGTGGTATGCCGATTACAGTCAGGCCTCGAAGGCCAGTAGCAGCTAAGGCATCAATCCACGCCGGTCTTACCTGGGGTCAATTTTTTTTCAGCAAAGGGCCGGACAGTTAGTACCTCGGTGGCAGAACTCTGTCGCTCAGTGGCTCATCGTCGCTTGCCGGCCATCACCAGCCTGGCGACGATAAGTCTGGTCATTCTGTAGAAGCACCCAGACGATTCGCAGGTTGCGGTTGGCTAACCTGACCGCAGCCTCCTTACGGCCCAGTCGGCTCATCCAGCGCAACAAGCGGCGGTCATCGGGTTGCTGGGAATCAGGTCGTAGTTGTTGCAGTACCGCATGGGCTCCCTGGATCATCAGGCTGCGTAAATAAACATCGCCTCGCTTGGTCATGTCCCCCAGCCGGACCGTCTGCCCGCTGCTGTGCTGGTCAGGCACCATGCCAAAGTACGCGGCAAACTTGCGGGCATTGGGAAATCGCTCAGGCTTGGTTTCCTTGGCCACCAGTGCCGTGGCAGTGACTGGGCCGATGCCGCGCACAGTCATCAGTCGCTTCGCCGTCATGTCGGCGTTGGCGGCCACTTCGAGGCGCCCCGTCAGCACGCTGATGCGTTCGCCCAAATGGCGCCACTCGGCCAACAGTTCGTCGATCAGTTCACGCAGCAGACCCGGCACCGGCTGGGTGGCATCTTCCAGTACCCGCGGAATTTTCTGGCTGATCGCAACATCGCCCTGCGCCAAGGCCACGCCATGCTCGAGCAGCAGGCCGCGCATCTGATTACTCACGGCGGTGCGGCGACGCACGTAACCTTGACGAGCGCGATGCAGTGCCTGCATGGCCAGCGCCGCAACGCTTTTGACCGGCACTGCGCAGATCTTTTCATCGCGACCAGCCCGCAGGATCGCCAGCGCATCGTTGCGATCATTTTTAGGCCCGCTGCGATGTGTGGCCACCAAGCCGGCTGGAAGAATCCGCGCCAGATTGCCTTGGTCTTGCAGCTGCCGGGCCCAGGCTTGAGCACCCGGGCCGGTCTCCATCAGAACCACGACATGAGGCGGCAACTGGCGTAGAAACTCATAAAACGCCTCGCGCGACTTGATCCGTTGCTCGTAGTGCACCTGGCCGAGGACGTCTTCACCGGCGACCTGAAAGACCTGCTTGGCCAGATCGACCGCCACGGTTGTGCAGGCCGACAAATCGGAAGAAGACAGGAATTGATCAATCGAAGTATGCTTTTTCATGGACTCGCCCTCGCTGTCGTTGGCTGTTTAGACTGCCACCGTGGCGCATTGACGCCTCGGCTTGGGCGAGTCCATCCAATTACAGGGATCGCACTCAATGGTCTGGCGACGGAATACCCCTAAAGCCTGCCCGCAACAAGTCGATAACCCGGCATCGATAGCTGTTGGCGATCCTCGCGGTCGCCCATCACCTTTTTCCACAGAAGGTTTTTATGTCTTCAAACAAAGCCCGCGCAGACTCACTTTCGCTTCTGCTGTTTACCTTGCGCAGCGGCAAGCTGATGGCGATCAACCTGCTGAAAGTCAGTGAAATCATTCCCTGCCCGCCGCTGACCAAGCTGCCGGAGTCACATCCCCACGTCAAAGGCATCGCCACCCTGCGCGGTGCCTCGTTGTCGGTGATCGACCTCAGCCGTGCCATCGGCGAACGACCGCTGGAAGACCCGAACGGTGGCTGCCTGATCGTCACCGATGTCAGCCGCTCCAAGCAGGGTTTGCACGTTCAAGCCGTGAGCAAGATCGTCCACTGCCTGACCACCGACATCCGTCCGCCGCCCTTTGGCTCTGGCGGCGTGCGCTCGTACATTACTGGCGTGACCTCGGTCGACGGCACGTTGGTACAGGTGCTGGACATCGAAAAAGTGATTCATGGCATCGCCCCCGCGCAGATCGAAACGGCCCCGACCGAACTGAGCATGGAAGACGCCGAAGTACTCGGCAACGCACGGATTCTGGTGGTCGATGACAGCCAGGTGGCGCTGCAGCAATCGGTGCACACCCTGCGCAACCTCGGTCTGCAATGCCACACCGCCCGCAGTGCCAAGGAAGCGATCGACTGCCTGCTGGACCTGCAAGGCACGGCCCAGCAGATCAACCTGATCGTCTCGGACATCGAAATGTCGGAGATGGACGGTTACGCATTTACCCGAACCCTGCGCGAAACCCCGGACTTCTCGCACCTCTATGTGCTGCTGCACACCTCTTTGGACAGCGCGATGAATAGCGAAAAGGCCCGTCTTGCCGGCGCGAACGCGGTGCTGACCAAGTTCTCGTCGCCAGAACTGACCAAGTGCCTGATCGAAGCAGCCAAGGCTGTCGCTGAACAAGGTCATTGAGGCTTGAGCAAGGACTTCTGCTTTTTGATGCGGCGCAACCTCGCTGACGTTGTGCCTGCGATCACTTGGCCTCAGGGAATCGTCCTCAGCGACTACCGCCCCGTTCTGGCTGAAGCCGTTCATCGTTTAATGGAACTGGGCTATCAGCAAGGTGGCGGTCGCGTGCCGGCACTCGACGTCTGGCAACAGCGTTTTGAAACCGATCCTGAATATGATCCGAGTCTGTGCTTTATTGCTCTGGATACCGAAGGTATCGTCGGCGTCTGCCAGTGCTGGACCAGCGCCTATATCAAAAACCTGGTGGTGCATCCACGGGCTCAAGGGCAAGGATTAGGACGCGCGTTGCTGCTACATGCTTTCAAGATATTTCAGCAACGACACGAAGGTTTTGTGGATTTGAAGGTGCTGGAAGACAACCTTCGGGCGCAGCGTTTGTATGAAAACGCCGGAATGCGTGTGATCCGCCGGGAACCGGTTCCGGCCTGACATACTCAGACCTTGGTCAATACCCGCCCAAGGATGCCAGCACATGAAAGCCTCGACCCTTACCCTCCTCTGTCTCGCCGCCCTCGCTACCCAGGCCCATGCCTCCAGCCCCGACGCCTGGGCCGCCTACGACAAAGCGGTGCTCGCCAGTTGCACCAAGGCCAGCGGCTTGAAGAATGCCAAACCCGTCGGCAACGCCGCGCAGTTCGATGACCGGGTTGGCTACACCGCACTGCTGTTGCAAGGCCAATACCCGCAAAAACACATGAAAGGCCAGCAAGGCACCGAACTGTGTCTCTACAACAAGAAAAGCAAAACCGCTTACGTCACCGAATGGGACTCCATCCGCCCCACCACCAAGGCGCAGTGACTGGCGCATAACTTGCTTCGATAGCGGCCTTTGCGGCGGCATTCTGTCGCCGTTTCATGTCCTTTTATGCGACTGGCCGTTCAATGAATACGACGTTTTCCTGCGTAGGCTGTGGCAAATGCTGCAATGACCACCACGTGCCCCTGACCCTGCCCGAAGCCCGAATGTGGGCGGCCGATGGCGGTCAGGTGATCGTGCTGGTGGAAGGTTTCCTGGACAATGGCCTGGGCCTGCCAGTGCAGCAACGCGAACACGCCGAACGCCGTTCGGTGAGGGTTCGAAGCGGCGCATCCGAGGCGCACATAGCCATTACCTTTGCCGCCTACAACGTCGGTCCTTGCCGGAATCTTGACGAAGACAACCTCTGCCGCATCTACGAACGCCGGCCGCTGGTGTGCCGCATCTACCCGATGGAAATCAATCCACACATCCCCCTGAACATTGCCGTGAAGGAATGTCCTCCCGAGTCGTGGGAAAAGGGACCGGATCTGATTGTGGGTGGTGAATTGGTGGATCAGGAACTGGTGGGATTAATCCAGCGCTCCCGTCAGGCGGATCGCGATGACATTCGGACCAAGGATGCGATTTGCGCGTTGTTGGGGATTCGGACTACAGCACTGAAGGGCGATGGCTTTACTGCTTATCTGCCAGACATGACGGCGTTTGCGAGGGTCATCGACCAAGTTGCGACGCAGCCTGTGGCCGGGTCAGGCGCTGACTGGTTGTTTCATGTGTCGGGCGAGGACATCGCCGGGCAAGTGCAGGCGGCCGGGGCGCACGTGGCGACTGATGCTCCCGAGAATTACGCGTTCATTTCGTTGCGGGCAGCCTAAGACGCAAGACTTCGGAACCACTGCGCAATCCCGTTGCGCAGTGATTCGTCGTCAAGAGGGTTAGCTGGCCGTCACCGCCAGACATTCCACTTCTACCCGCGCGTTCTCGACCAACTTGCCAGCAAACGTCGTACGTGCGGGCAAACGATCCGCCGGAAAGAAACTGCGATACACAGCACTCATGGCGGAAAAATCCCTTATGTCGGCAAGGATGACCGTGCATTTGGCCACTTGAGCCAGGGACGAACCGTTGCGTTGCAGCGCGGTACGCAAGTTCTCCATGGCCTGGGTCGTCTGCGGGCCGATGCCGCCCTTCACCAGTTCACCATCAGCCCCGAGGCCGATCACCCCGGAAAAGTAAAGGGTCTCGCCGACCTGCACCGCATCGGAGAATGGCAGACCTTCCTCATTCGGAAAGTAGCGTGGTGAGTCTGGTGCTGCGGGTGGCAAATAACGCTGGGTAATCGCCTGGTACTGGCCATTTTGCTTAAGACGCTCAAGCGCCGCATTCAAGTTATCGCGCAGCAGGGTGTCGGTTTTTCGCACAGCCATGGCCACGCCACTGCCCAGCATGGGGTCCTTGAGAGGGGCACCGGCAAACTCGAAAGCTTGCCCTTGGGGCAGGCTTAATAACGCTTGGGTAATTTCAATGGAGTCTTGCAGGGTTGCATCGATATCACCCACCAGCAGGCTGTCGACCAGTTGATTGTTGAGAGCGAAACTGCGAATCGTCACTCCGGCCGGGGCCCAACGGGACTTGGCGAACGCTTCGCGGCTGGTGCCTGTCAGGACGCCGACACGCTTGCCCTTGAGCGATTGCACATCCGGTTGAAGATTCGCCCCTTTGCGCGCCACCAGACGGCTACTCAGGGGGTAAAGATTATCGGTGAAATCGACCCGCTCTCGACGCGCCGATGTTGCCGTCATCGGCATGATCACGTCGAAAAGGTTGGATTCGAGGGCGTGAATGTTGGTCGCGTAATCCTGATCAACCCAGACACAGCGGGATTTGAGTTCGGCACACAGTGCATCGCCCAACTCGATATTCAATCCGACCAGCTCACCCTTGTCGTTACGACTCTCGAACGGTGGAACCAGGGCTTCGACACCGAAACGGATCTGCGGATCGGGCGCAGACGACATGCAGCCAGTGGTCAGGACCACCAGCGACAGTAGAGAGAGGGTTTTTACAAGAGACATTTTGGCGGCCTTCATCAAAAATTCAGGGGTATGAATCTTTGACGAGTGGCCGCCGACTTTCCCAGAGGGCGAATCGCTCATCCTTGTGGGAATAATCTCAATGACAGGAGGAACAATTACCGGTCAACAAAACGCCTGACAGTCAGCGTTTACCCATTGAGCGACGAGTGCCGGGTGGCGCTGCGCCCGGGGTCTTGGTATGGCCGTTCTTGGCGCCGTTCTTGTACCAAGGCTGGCTGGCGTTCTTTGCGGCAGCCAGGTCGCCCGGCTTGAACGGGAATTTGAACGCAGGGATCTCGGCTTTGGTTTCGCTGTCTGCGCTGGAGTCGACGCTGTCTGGCAGGTCTGCCTGGTCGTCGCTCAAAGCGTCGGCAACCGGCGGTTGTGTCGGGGAAGTCATGAAAGCTCCGGGTGATGCCATAGAGTCGGGCCCGGTCAGCGAGCCGCGAAAGGCGGCAGTATACCTGTGTCGGAAGCAGCAAGCTTCAAGCCGCAAGCGAGTCCGTCGGGTTTTGTATTGACGGCCTGACGCCTTCGCGGGCAAGTCGGGTCGCCGCATCGCTCGCTCCTACGGTCCAAGCGAAGAACGATAACGCGGTCAACCTGACTGAACGCTACTTACGTCGGCACAGGTGCTGCACAACTCTTACCTCCCACGCAACAGTCCTTTCATGAATCCGCTCTTTTTCCCCTCTCCAATCCCCCTTATCTTTGCCGCACCAAACAGCACTTGCCAAGCAAGAAGGTTTTAAAGATGTCCAACACTATGGGTATTGCCAGCGCTTTCGTTTTGTCCTCTTTGTTTCTGTCTCCGTTCGCCATGGCTGAAGAGTCGCAGACGTTCGTCGCGCAAAATTCCGCACGCGCTGCTGCATTCAAACAGAATCAGAGCGAAATGACGGCCAAGGCTCAGGAAGCTGCGCAAACCCCTCAAGCGTCGACCACTCAAGCCCAGTCACGGATTGAGAAAGACAGCTGATTGCCAAGTATCACTCTGTTCCCTCGACACTTTTCATCGGCTCTTCCCTTTGAAAAGTTGTAGACAAAGCCGCTGCTATCAGCGGCTTTTTTTCGTTGTGGTTTTAAACAGCGTCAGTTCGTCTTCCCTAACAAGAAACATCCTGAGTCTCAAAACAATGAGGCTCTTAGTTGACCCAAGGAGCTTTACTGCTAGTGCGTTTCCCTCTTAGATTCAGCCCGTTATTCATTGCAATCGCTGCAACGGTGGTTCCTGCTGCTCACGCCGCAGACGACTCAAACGCCGAAGGTTTCGTTGAAGGCTCGAGCCTCAACCTCAACGCCCGTAACTACTACATGAACCGCAACCGCCTGCAGCAGACGGACGACAACATTGAATGGGGCCAGGGTTTCCTAGGCCTCTTCGAATCGGGCTACACCCAAGGCACCGTCGGTTTCGGCGTTGATGCCCACGCCATGCTCGGGCTCAAGCTCGACGGCGGTGGCGGCACTGATAATTCGAGCATCCTGCCGGTCAGCGATGGCAACGGTAAAGCGCCGGGCTCTTTCTCGACGGCGGGCGTTACGCTGAAAGTGCGTGCCTTCGATACCGAACTGAAGGCCGGTGACTTGTTTCTCACCAACCCGGTGATCGCCGGCGGCGAAACCCGCATGTTGCCCCAGACCTTTCGCGGCGTCAGCCTGACCAACCACAGTTTCGACGGCTGGATGATTGAAGGTGGCCAGGCAAGTTTCACCAAGCCTTACAACCAGAGCGGACACACCCGAATCGGCACGTCCTACGGCAGCCTGGCCGACGGTGACGAAAGCCGGCACCTGAACTGGGCCGGTGTCGCCTGGAGCGGTCTGCCGGGGTTGACCAGCAGTCTTTATGCTTCCGAGCTCAAGGACATCTGGAACCAGTATTACTACGATCTGGACTACACCTACGCGCTGAATGATCTGGTCAGCCTCAACCCGGGTCTGCACGCCTATCACACGCAAGACACCGGCAATGCGCTGCTGGGTAACATCGACAACAACACGTACAGCCTGCTTCACCGTCGGCGTGGGCAATCACAGCGTCACCGCCGCGTATCAGCGGGTCAACGGCGACACGCCGTTCGACTACATCAGCCAGGGCGACAGCGTCTATCTCGACAATTCCCAGCAGTATTCGGACTTCAACGGCCCGAACGAACGCTCCTGGAAACTCAAGTACGCCTACGACTTTGTCGGGCTCGGCCTGCCCGGCCTGACCTCGGCGGTCTCTTACTCCCGAGGTGAACTGGACCTGACCAAGGTCGATCCGGACAGCCCCGGTTATGCCTCGTGGTACAGCGCTGATGGCAAAAACGCCAAGCACTGGGAACGCGACATTGATCTCAAGTATGTGGTTCAGGGCGGCAAGGCCAAAAACCTGGCGCTGCGCCTTCAATGGGCGACCAACCGTGGCGGCAACGGCTACGGCGCGCTGGATCAGGACAGCGACGAATACCGGGTGATCGTCGACTACCCGCTCAATGTCTTCTAAGCTTCAATAAGTAAAAGGCCAGCATGTTTTGCTGGCCTTTTTTTTATCCGGGATTTATACAGGCGCTCCGAACGCAAACGGTTTCTGGGATTCTGCCTGAGTCTTGCAAAACACTTTCATAACGCCTCATTAGCAGAAGTCAGAACCATGAGTGTGAGCAGTGCAACATCTCACCATCCGATCCGGTCGACGCGATCGGAGCGGCTTCTGGTTCTTGGCAGTTTGCTGCTGGTGATTGCGATACTAAGCATCGTGGCGTTCCTGCTCATTCGCGAACGCGCCGATGCTGAACAGTCTGCCACTCGCGCAGCAACCAATATCGTGCAATTGATCGACGCAGACGTGTTACGCAACGTCGAACTCTATGACCTGTCCTTGCTCGGCTTGATCGCAGCCTCGCAGCGTGAAGACCTCAAGAGCGTTTCCCCTGCCATCCGCCATCTGGCC
This sequence comes from Pseudomonas sp. PMCC200344, assembly GCF_030053095.1. Taxonomy (NCBI): domain Bacteria; kingdom Pseudomonadati; phylum Pseudomonadota; class Gammaproteobacteria; order Pseudomonadales; family Pseudomonadaceae; genus Pseudomonas; species Pseudomonas sp. PMCC200344. Next base: position 5,319,296 of record NZ_CP125618.1, read on the forward strand.
TTGTTTGACCGTGCCACTGCCGCGCCGTACAAGGGCGACATTTTGTTGCTGGACAACAAGGGCGACGTGATCGCCGACTCGGCCTCGGTAGAGCCCAGAAAGGGCAATTTTGCTGACCGCGAATACTTCCAGTCGCACGTAAACAATCGTGATCCGAGCATGCTCATCAGCCGTCCCTTCCGGTCCAGGCAGGCTGAACATGAATGGCGAATCAGCTTCAGTCGCCGGATCAGCGGCTCACAGGGTGAATTTCTTGGCGTGGCCGAAGCCGCCATGCGCTTGAGTTATTTCGATCAGCTGTTCAACAGCTTGAGCATCGGTCGTGACAGCTCGGTCAACCTGATCAGCTCGGACGGGATTCTTCTGGCTCAGGAACCCCGCCTGGCCGAAGAGCTGATTGGCAAGGACTTCAGCAGCCGCCCCAACTTCCAGCGCATCGTCAAAGAAGGCAACGGCAGCTTCACCGGTGTTTCAAGCCGCTATAAGGACAAACGCCTGTACACGTTCTCCAAGGTAGGCAACTTGCCGTTGATCGTCATCGTTGCACTGTCCAGTGATGAAGTGTTTGCCTCGTGGAAGCGCACGGCGGTGGTGGTTAGCGTTGCGACTATTGCGCTGTGCATCAGCTTGCTCTGGCTGACTTGGCTGCTCAGCCGGGAACTGCGCCTGCGCCACAACGCCGAACAGGAACTGGCGCAACTGGCCGCCACCGATGCCTTGACCGGCCTAGCCAACCGCCGAACGCTGGATCAGGTCCTGCGTCATGAGTGGTTCCGCGCTCAACGTTCCGGCCAGCCATTGTCGCTGCTGATGATTGATGCCGACCACTTCAAGGCCTTCAACGATCGTCATGGTCATCAGGGTGGCGATGATGCGTTGCGCTCGGTGGCCAAGGTGATCTCCGACAATGTGAGGCGACCAGCGGATCTGGTCGCCCGTTACGGCGGCGAAGAGTTTTCGGTGATTCTCGCGGAAACCGACAGCCAGGGTGCGCAACAGATTGCCGAACACATCCGAGCGACAGTCGAGCAATTACCGCTGGTGGCAGGTGCCGAGTCGCCGATTACTGTCAGTATCGGTATCAGTACCTGGACCACAGCTGCCGAGATCAGCTTGGAACAACTGCTGTTCGCAGCGGACAAGGCGTTGTATCAGGCCAAGGAACGTGGGCGTAACCGGGTGGTTGCTGCTGACTGAGGATTTGATCGTTTCCACGCTCTGCGTGGGACCGATCAGGTATAAAAAAAGGCCACCCGAAGGCAGCCTTTAAAAAACTAGAGAGGTTTTTTACTTACACGGCCGCAACTGGACGCATGTAAGAGATCGGTGCAGTGCTGGCGTCATCGAAAGTCACGACTTCCCAAGCATCTGTCTGCTCAATCAACTTGCGCAGCAGCTGGTTGTTCAATGCATGTCCGGACTTGAAGCCCTTGAACTCACCAATCAGGCTATTGCCCAGCAGGTAGAGGTCACCAATTGCATCGAGGATCTTGTGCTTCACGAATTCGTCTTCATAGCGAAGGCCATCTTCGTTCAGTACACCATCCGCGTCGACCACAATAGCGTTTTCAACGCTGCCGCCGAGTGCGAGGTTGTGCTTGCGCAGGTACTCGATATCACTCATGAAACCAAAGGTACGGGCGCGGCTGACTTCTTTTACAAACGAAGTGCTGGAAAAATCCACGCTTGCACTTTGTGTGCGGTCACGGAAAACCGGGTGATCGAAATCGATCTCGAAGCTCACTTTGAAACCTTCGAAAGGGACGAAAGTGGCGCGCTTGTCGCCGTCTTCCACTGTCACTTCCCGCAGGATCCGGATGAACTTCTTGGCAGCGTCCTGTTCTTCCAGGCCGGCCGATTGGATCAGGAATACGAAAGGTCCAGCGCTACCATCCATGATCGGAACTTCAGACGCGGAGAGCTCGACGTAGGCGTTATCGATGCCCAGGCCAGCCATGGCCGAGAGCAAGTGCTCCACCGTATCCACTTTGGTGTCACCACTGACCAATGTGGTCGACATCGTGGTTTCACCAACGTTTTCCGCGCGGGCAGGAATCTGCACCACAGGGTCGAGATCGGCACGAACAAACACAATGCCGGTGTCGATAGGTGCGGGCTTGAGGGTCAGGTATACCTTCTCCCCGGAGTGCAGGCCTACACCTGTAGCACGGATAATATTTTTCAGTGTGCGTTGTTTAATCATGGCTTGGGCCGCTTCAGCGCAAATTGCGAACTGGTATCAACAAAGGCTGGCGATGATAGCAGACCAGACCTTTGCTGAACACCAATCACCTTCATAGCCCTGATACATTCCATTAATCGGCCTGACGACGCAGGAAAGCCGGAATGTCCAGGTAGTCCAGATCATCTTGCGGATTCATCTTCGCGGCAGTCGCAGCACCGGCTTGAGCCTGGTTGCGCATGACGGTCGGACGGTCCAGGTCACGGTAGTTTACCGCAGGCGCTTCCTGACGCGAAGGCGCTTGCTGTTGCGGTTGCGATGCCACGGACGTGTGCATGGTGTTGTCGATGACCTTTACAGGCTTCTCGATTTTCGCGCCCAGACCAGTAGCAACCACGGTCACGTGCAGCTCGTCGCGCATGTCCGGATCGATAACGGTACCGACCTTGACCATTGCGTGTTCGGAAGCAAAGGCTTCGATGATGCTACCCACGTCGGAGTACTCACCCAGAGACAGGTCAGGACCGGCGGTGATGTTCACCAGGATGCCGCGTGCACCTTGCAGGTTCACGTCTTCCAGCAACGGGTTGCGAATGGCCGCTTCGGTGGCCTCACGTGCACGGTTCGGACCGCTGGCGCAGCCAGTGCCCATCATCGCCATGCCCATTTCGCTCATCACGGTCCGTACGTCGGCAAAGTCGACGTTGATCATGCCCGGACGCTTGATGATGTCGGAGATACCGCGAACGGCACCGGCCAGTACATCGTCGGCCTTGGCGAATGCGGACAGCAGGCTCGCGTCCTTGCCAAGGATGGTCAGCAGCTTCTCGTTGGGAATGGTGATCAACGAGTCGACGCTTTCAGACAGCAGACGGATGCCTTCATCGGCGATCTGCATGCGCTTGCGGCCTTCGAACGGGAACGGACGAGTCACCACCGCAACGGTGAGAATCCCCATTTCCTTGGCCACTTCGGCAATGATCGGCGCAGCACCGGTACCGGTACCACCGCCCATGCCAGTGGTGATGAACACCATATTGGTGCCCTGCAGGACTTCGGCAATGCGCTCACGATCTTCGAGAGCGGCCTGACGACCTACTTCAGGGTTGGCGCCAGCGCCGAGACCTTTGGTCACGCCGGTGCCCAGTTGCAGGATGGTCCGCGCGCCGATGGATTTCAGCGCCTGGGCATCAGTGTTGGCGCAGATGAATTCAACGCCTTCAATGTTGCTCTTGACCATGTGGTTGACGGCGTTGCCGCCGCCTCCGCCAACACCGATAACTTTAATTACCGGGCTTGCGGGGATGTTGTCTACGAGTTCGAACATTTTCCCTCTCCTTTCATTTCTCTAGTTTTTTCGCCTACTGCCTGTATCTACAACGGTGCTGCGGTAAATCTTTAGAAGTTGCCTTGTACCCAGCTCTTGAAGCGATCGAGCAAGGCGACTTTCGGTTCTTCATTGCTGTAGCTGTCGCGGCTGCTGATGCCCGAGAACGAAATCCCGTCGGACTGCTTCTGCAGGCCGTACATCAACAGGCCAACGCCGGTGGAATAAATCGGGTTGCGGACCACATCGTCCAGGCCCTTGACGCCATGCGGCACGCCCAGGCGGACCGGCATGTGGAAGATTTCTTCGGCCAGTTCGACTGCGCCTTCCATCTTCGACGTACCACCGGTCAGCACGATGCCGGCCGGGATCAGGTCTTCGTAGCCACTGCGACGCAGCTCGGCCTGGATCAGCGTGAACAGCTCGTCGTAACGCGGCTCGACCACTTCGGCCAGGGCCTGACGGGACAGCTCGCGCGGTGGACGGTCGCCGACGCTTGGAACCTTGATGGTTTCACCGGCACCGGCCAGTTTGGCCAGGGCGCAGGCGTAGCGAATCTTGATTTCTTCGGCGTACTGGGTCGGAGTGCGCAACGCCATGGCGATGTCGTTGGTCACCTGATCGCCCGCAATCGGGATGACCGCGGTGTGACGGATCGCGCCTTCGGTGAAAATCGCAATGTCGGTGGTGCCGCCACCAATGTCCACCAGGCACACGCCCAGTTCTTTCTCGTCGTCGGTCAGAACCGAGTAGGCCGAAGCCAGTTGCTCGAGAATGATGTCGTCGATTTCCAGGCCGCAGCGACGCACGCATTTTTCAATGTTCTGTGCGGCGTTGACGGCGCAGGTGACTACGTGAACCTTGGCTTCCAGACGTACGCCCGACATGCCCAGAGGCTCACGAACACCTTCCTGGTTATCGATCACGTAATCCTGCGGCAGGGTGTGCAGCACGCGCTGGTCAGCCGGGATTGCCACGGCCTGGGCGGCGTCGAGAACGCGCTCGAGGTCGGCGGAGCTGACTTCGCGATCACGAATCGCCACGATGCCGTGAGAGTTCAGGCTGCGGATATGATTGCCAGCCACGCCGACGAACGCCGAGTGAATGCGGCAACCAGCCATCAGCTGCGCCTCTTCGATCGCGCGCTGGATCGATTGCACGGTGGACTCAATGTTCACCACCACGCCTTTTTTCAGGCCACGAGACGGATGGGTACCGATCCCGACGATTTCCAGCGTGCCGTCGTCCGAGACCTCGCCGACCAGCGCCACCACCTTGGAGGTGCCGATATCGAGACCGACGATCATTTTGCCGCTTTGCACGTTTGCCATGGGTCCTGCCTCTTCTTAATTCTTCGCGACAGCGGGTTGGGCTGTCGTGGGCGCTACAGGTTCCCGCCAGCCAACAGCGAGGCCGTTGGCGTAGCGCAGATCGATGCGCGCAATGTTCGTAATCTGTTCTTTAAGCGTCTTGTCATAGATGGCAATGAAGCGGCGCATCTTTTCCAGCAGGTTGCCGCGTCCCAGCAACAGTTCGATTCCCGGGCCTGCGCTGCCGGCGCCGGTGGTCAGGAACCAGCTGCCTCGATCACGCAATTCCAGGCGTGCAATCGAGAAGCCCAACGGCCTGAGCATCTGGCTCAGCACCTGGTATTGCTGCATCACTTGCTGTTGGGCCCGTTGTGGGCCGAACAGCTGTGGCAAGTGTTCGTAGTTCGCCAGCTCTCGCGGGGTGAACGCCTGCCCCTGGTTGTTCAACAGCGATTCATCGCCCCAACGGGCCACCGGCAGTTGTTCTTCCAGGCGGATCACCACTTGATCCGGCCACACCCGACGCACTTCGGCGTGGGCAATCCACGGCATCGTTTCAAGCTCGGTGCGCATGCTCGCCAGGTCGATGGTGAAGAAGCTCGACGCCACGTATGGAGCGATCCGCTGCTGCACCGCTTGCTGGCTGATGTAACTCAAGTCGCCCTGCACGTTGATCTTGGTGATCGGCCGGTCGGCGTACGGCAACAAACGCTGCGCGCCTTCGTAAGTGCCGAAACCCAGTGCGACCAACAGCACCGGCCAGAACAAGGATTTCAGAAAACCAAAATTGGCTTTCGGCAGGCGCGCAGACATCGGCTCTTTGGCCACCATTCGGCTGGCACCCCGCGGCACCGGCTTGCGGCCGGGTGGTGCGGAGGGCTGATGTCTCAGCTGTGCGCCTTGCATGGTCTTAACCTCGCGGCTCGTTATTGCCGGCAATGCTGGCGGCCAAAATCGCCAGAACCAGTTGCTGGAAATCCAGACCGGCAGCACGAGCCGCCATCGGCACCAGACTGTGATCGGTCATGCCCGGTGCGGTGTTGACTTCCAGGAACCAGAACTGCCCGTCGGCGTCCTGCATCACGTCAGCCCTGCCCCAACCGGCGATACCCAGCGCCTCACAGGCTTTCGCCGTGAGGTCCATCAGTTCTTTTTCTTTGCTGCTGTCCAGGCCACACGGAATCCGGTACTGAGTATCGGAAGCCACGTACTTGGCGTCGTAGTCGTAGAAACTGTGCGTCGTGCCCAGGGCGATCGGTGGCAACACCTGGTCACGCAGGGTGGCGATGGTGAACTCCGGACCTTGAATCCATTGCTCGACCAACACTTGCGAATCGTAGGTACTGGCCGCTTTCCACGCGTCGATCAACTCCGACGCGGAGGTCACTTTGGCCATCCCGATACTTGAACCTTCATGGGCCGGTTTGACGATCAAAGGGAAGCCCAGTTCCGTCGCCGCCGAAATACAATCGGCCTCGGAGCTCAGTACGGCATGGCGTGGCGTCGGAATACCGAGGCTGTGCCAGACCTGTTTGGTCCGCAGCTTGTCCATGGCCAGTGCCGAGGCCAGAATGCCGCTGCCGGTGTACGGAATACCCAGGCATTCCAGCAGGCCCTGCATGCTGCCGTCTTCACCGCCACGACCGTGGAGAATGATGAAGGCGCGATCGATTTTTTCGTTCAGCAGACGCTGCAAAAGATCATCGCCCACGTCGAGACCAAACGCGTCCACACCGGCGCTTAGCAGCGCGTCGAGAACCGCGTTACCCGACTTGAGAGAAACCTCACGCTCGGCACTCTTGCCGCCGAAAAGCACGGCGACGCGGCCGAAGTCTTTCGGCGCAATGGTGGAGACGAGGTTGGCGTAAGCAGCAGTCATTTCAACTTCCCCACACTCGGCGCAGCAACGGCGCCTGCGAACAACGGACTTTTCAACAGTTTCGGCGCGAGACCACCGATGTCACCGGCGCCTTGGCACAACAGAATGTCGCCGGCACGCAGCAGCGGCTTGACGATGGGCGCGAGGTCAACACCGCGCTCGATGTAGATCGGGTCGAGTTGACCGCGCTGACGAATGCTGTTGCACAGCTTGCGGCTGTCCGCGCCAGGGATCGGTTCTTCACCGGCCGGGTAGACTTCCATCAGCAGCAGGACGTTGGCGTCGGCCAATACATTGACGAAATCGTCGTACAGGTCGCGGGTCCGGCTGTAACGGTGCGGCTGGTAGACCATCACCAGACGGCGTTCCGGCCAGCCACCGCGCACGGCTTTGATGACCGCGGCGACTTCGGTCGGGTGGTGACCGTAGTCGTCGACCAGCATCACGCTGCCACCTTCTACCGGCAGTTCGCCGTAGACCTGGAAGCGTCGGCCGACACCCTGGAACCCGGACAGGCCCTGGACGATGGCTTCATCGCTGACGCCCTCGTCGGTGGCGATGCAGATGGTTGCCAGTGCGTTCAACACGTTGTGGTTGCCCGGCATGTTCACCGAGACATCCAGCGGATCGCGATCAGGACGCAGCACGGTGAAGAAGGTCTGCATGCCCTGCTGGCGCACATTGATTGCGCGTACATCGCAGTCGTCGCCGAAGCCGTAAGTGACCGTCGGACGTTTCACCTGCGGCAGGATTTCACGCACCACCGGATCGTCCAGGCACACCACCGCCAGACCGTAGAACGGCAGGTTGTGCAGGAATTCGACGAAGGTTTTCTTCAGTTTATTGAAGTCACCGTCGTAGGTCGCCATGTGGTCGGCGTCGATGTTGGTGACCACGGCCACCAGCGGCTGCAAGTGCAGGAAGCTGGCGTCGCTTTCGTCAGCTTCAGCGATCAGGTAACGGCTGGTGCCAAGTTGAGCATTAGTGCCCGCGGCATTCAGACGGCCACCGATCACGAATGTCGGGTCCAGGCCACCGGCGGCAAACACCGAAGCGATCAGGCTGGTGGTGGTGGTTTTGCCATGGGTACCGGCGACGGCGATGCCGTGGCGGTAGCGCATCAGCTCAGCCAGCATTTCAGCGCGAGGCACCACCGGAATGCGGCGTTCCAGGGCGGTGGCGACTTCCGGGTTGGACGTGTTCACGGCACTGGAGGTAACCAGCACATCGGCGTTCGCGGCGTTCTCGGCGCGGTGGCCGATAAAGATCTGGGCGCCGAAGGACTCGAGACGCTCTGTCACCGGCGAAGCTTTCAGGTCGGAACCGGACACTTCATAGCCCAGGTTCAACAACACTTCGGCGATACCGCACATGCCCACGCCGCCGATTCCGACGAAGTGGATGCGACGGATGCGGCGCATTTCCGGTTGCGGCATGGCTTTCTGATTCTCAACCATGGGCCACCTCCAGGCAGGTATCGACCACGTTACGGGTTGCATCGGGTTTGGCCAGGCGGCGTGCCGCGGTGGCCATGTCGGTCAGTCGTTGTGGTTGCATCAAGACCTCTGTCAGGCGTGCGGCAAGATCCGCTGCGCCAGTCGTTCTTTGCGGCATCAGGAAGGCAGCGCCTTCACGGGCCAAATAATCGGCGTTGCGGGTCTGGTGATCGTCGATCGCATGGGGCAAAGGCACCAGCATCGAGGGCAGACCGGCGGCAGCCAGTTCACTGATGGTCAGCGCGCCTGCACGGCACACCACCAGGTCGGCCCAGCCATAGGCTTGGGCCATGTCTTTGATGAAAGGCTGCACTTGCGCCTCGACGCCAGCCGCGCGATAGCGCTCTGCAGTCACTTCATCGTGGTTTTTGCCGGCCTGATGAAACACTTCCGGGCGCAGGTCGGGGGCGACTTGCGACAGGGCTTCAGGCAGCAACTTGTTCAACGGTTCTGCGCCCAGGCTTCCACCCAGGATCAGCAAACGCGCCTTGCGACCGGCCAGCGCCTGTCGCGGTGTTTCGAGGAACAGCTCGGTGCGCACCGGGTTACCGGTGGTCCGACGGCTGCCCGACAGGGTAAAGGTGTCGGGGAACGCTTCACAGACTCGGGCGGCCAACGGCACCAGCAACCGATTGGCGGTACCGGCCACGGCGTTCTGCTCATGAACGATCACCGGCACGCCGGCCAGTTTGGCTGCAACGCCACCAGGACCGGTCACATAACCACCAAAGCCGACGACACACACCGGCCGCAGCTGACGAATGATCGCCCGCGCCTGCCAGATGGATTTGAGCAACATGAACGGCGCCTTGAGCAGGGACAATTTGCCCTTGCCGCGCAGACCGCTGGCATTGATTCGATGCAGTTCGATGCCGGCCACTGGAACCAGATCGTTCTCAATGCCGCGCGGGGTCCCGAGCCAATGCACGGTGTAACCACGGGCCTGGAATTCGCGAGCACAGGCCAGCGCCGGGAACACGTGGCCACCGGTGCCGCCGGCCATGATCAATACGTTAGCGCCCATGGGTCGGCTCCTCGGCGAAGTCGCTCTCATGGAACTCCATCTCTTCGCTGCCCAAGTGGGTTCGACTTTCCCATTCAATGCGCAGCAACAAGCCGAGACAGGCACAGCAGATCACCAACGAACTGCCGCCATAACTGAGGAACGGCAGGGTCAGACCTTTGGTTGGCAACAACCCGACGTTCACCCCGATGTTGATCAGGAACTGACCAATCCACAGGAACGACAAGCCGTACGCGATGTAGGCGGCGAAAAATTGCTTGGCCTTCTCGGCCCAATAACCGATGTACATGCCACGAATACAGACAAAGACGAACAGCGCCACCGTGCACAAAGAACCCACAGCACCCAACTCTTCGGCCAGGACCGAGAACACGAAGTCGGTGTGGGCTTCCGGCAGGTAGAACTGTTTCTGCACGCTGTTGCCCAGGCCAACGCCCAGCCATTCGCCGCGACCAAAAGCGATCAACGCTTGAGACAACTGATAGCCAGCACCGAACTGGTCGGCCCACGGATCCGCAAAGTTGGTCAGGCGCGCCATTCGATACGGCTGCACTTGAATCAACAACACCACCGCCGCGACCGCCAGGACAACCATCAAGGAAAAACGGAACAGCCCGACCCCGCCAAGGAACAGCATCGCAGCAGCAGCCCCCATCATCACGACGGTGGCGCCGAAGTCCGGTTCCATCAGCAACAGACCCGCCATTGGCAGCAGAACGATGAACGGCTTGAAGAAGCCCATCCAACTTTCACGCACTTCCTTCTGACGACGCACCAGGTAACCGGCGAGGTAGATCACCACGAACACCTTGGCGATCTCGGAAGGCTGAACGTTGAAGAAACTGAAGCCGATCCAGCGCATCGAACCGTTCACTTCACGGCCGATCCCCGGGATGATCACCATCACCAGCAAACCGAACGCACCAATCAGCATCAGCCAGCCCAGGCGTTGCCAAGTGGCGATCGGAATCATCATGGTGACGATGCAGGCACCCAGGCCCAGCACGATGTAGATAAGGTGGCGAATCATGTAATACAGGGCGCTGCCCGACTGCACAGCCGCCACTTCGGTCGAGGCCGATGCAATCATGACCAGCCCGAGGCCGATCAATGCCAGGCAGCCGGCGAGCATCGGGAAGTCGAGGTCGATGCCGCGCCCGGTGATGATCGGCGACGGATACGGCTTGATGATGTTCATCAGGCTCATGCCAGATCCTCCACTGCGCGGACGAACTGGTGACCACGGTCTTCGTAATTCTTGAACATGTCGAAACTGGCGCAGGCCGGCGACAACAACACGGCGTCGCCCGTCTCTGCGATGGCGCGGCATTGCTCGACCGCTTCGATCAGCGAGTTAACGCGAATCAGTGGCACGGCATCGCCGATGGCCTGAGCGATCAGCTCGGAGTCGCGACCCATCAGCACCACGGCGCGGCAGTTAGCCGCCACCGGATCACGCAGGTCCTTGAACTCGGCACCCTTGCCGTCGCCACCGGCGATCAGCACGAGCTTGCCGTCGATGTCCGCGCCCAGGCCTTCGATGGCAGCCAGTGCGGCGCCGACGTTGGTGGCTTTGGAATCGTTGTAGTAGCTCACGCCATTCAGGTCACGGACCCACTGGCAGCGATGCTCAAGCCCGGCAAAGGTACGCAGGCTCGAGAGCATGGCGTCGAACGGCAAGCCGACCGCGTGCCCCAGCGCCAATGCCGCCAAGGCATTGGACTGGTTGTGGGCGCCGCGAATTTTCAACTCGCGCACCGGCATCAGGTTCTGGAATTCGAAGGCCAGGTACTTCTCGCCGTCTTCTTCGCGAATACCGAATGCCTTGAAATCAGGTTTGCTCAAGCCGAAAGTCCAGCACGGCTGACCTTCGCCCATCAGCGGACGGCTCAGGGCATCCTGACGGTTGACCACAAACTGTTTGGCTCCCCGGAAGATCCGGTGCTTGGCCAGGTGATAGGCCGGCAGACCGCTGTAGCGGTCCATGTGGTCTTCGCTGACGTTGAGCACGGTCGCCACTTCGGCGTTGAGCTGATCGGTGGTTTCGAGCTGGAAGCTCGACAGTTCCATCACGTACAGCTCGACGTCGTCGCTGAGCAGGTCCAGCGCCGGCGTACCGAGGTTGCCACCGACGGCGACGCGCTTGCCGGCCGCCGCAGCCATTTCGCCGACCAGTGTGGTGACGGTGCTTTTTGCGTTGGAACCGCTGATGGCAACGATCGGCGCCTTCGCGTTACGCGCGAACAGCTCGATGTCACCGGACAATTTCACGCCACGGGCGGCGGCAGCCTGCAGGGCCGGGGTCGCCAGGGCCAGGCCGGGGCTCACGTAGAGCTCGTCGGCGCGGCACAGGAATTCGACGTCCAGCTCGCCACAACGCACTTCCACGTGCGGATAGTCACGCTTGAGCGTGGCCAGTTCCGGTGGATTTTCCCGCGTGTCGGCGACAGCAAACGACGTGCCCCGGTTCGCGAGGAAGCGAACCAGGGACATGCCGCTCTTGCCGAGGCCGACAACGATGCGGAAGTGGTCAGAAGCGATCAGAGACACTCGTTCTACCTCAGCTTCAGGGTGGCAAGGCCAACCAGCACGAGAATCACGGTGATGATCCAGAAGCGGACGATCACGCGCGGCTCGGGCCAGCCCTTGAGTTCAAAGTGGTGGTGAATCGGTGCCATGCGGAACACACGGCGACCGGTGAGCTTAAAGGAAGCGACCTGAATGACGACTGACAGGGTCTCCATCACGAACACGCCGCCCATGATGAACAGGACGATTTCCTGACGGACGATCACCGCGATGGTGCCCAGTGCCGCGCCCAGCGCCAGTGCGCCGACGTCGCCCATGAACACCTGAGCCGGATACGTGTTGAACCAGAGAAACCCGAGGCCCGCGCCGATCAAGGCGCCGCAGAACACAATCAACTCACCTGCGCCCGGCACATACGGAATCAGCAGGTATTCAGCGAATTTCACGTTACCCGACAGGTAGCAGAAGATCCCCAACCCGCCGCCGACCATTACGGTGGGCATGATCGCCAGACCGTCGAGGCCGTCGGTCAGGTTGACCGCGTTGCTCGAGCCGACGATCACGAAGTAGGTCAGGACGACGAAGCCTATGCCCAGCGGAATGCTGTGGTCCTTGAGCATCGGCAGGATCAGGGTGGTTTCCACCGGCGTCGCTGCGGTCATATAAAGGAAGATCGCCGCGCCCAGGCCGAACACCGATTGCCAGAAGTACTTCCAGCGGCTCGGCAAGCCACGGGAGTTCTTCTCGATCACTTTGCGGTAATCGTCGACCCAGCCGATCGCGCCGAACAACAAGGTCACCAGCAGCACGGTCCACACGTAACGATTGGACAGGTCAGCCCAAAGCAACGTGCTGACGCCGATGGACGAAAGAATCAGCGCGCCGCCCATGGTCGGGGTGCCCGACTTGGACAAGTGCGATTGTGGACCGTCGTTACGAACGGATTGACCGATCTGACGGTTCTGCAAAGTGCGGATCATCCACGGGCCAAAGCACAGCGACAAAACCAACGCGGTCAGCACACCGAGAATCCCGCGCAGGGTCAGGTACTGAAAGACCGCGAAGCCTTTGTAGAACTGTTGCAGATACTCCGCTAGCAGCAGCAGCATTAATGTTTCTCCAGGCTGGTCCCGCACAAAGCGACGACGATGTTTTCCATCGCAGCGCTGCGCGAGCCCTTGATCAAAATGGTGGTGTTTGTGTCTTGCTCGGCGCCCAGGGCCTTGATCAGTTCAGCCTGAGTGCTGAAGTGAAAGGCCTGCTCGCCGAAAGCGTTCACGGCGTGAGCCATCATTGGCCCGACAGCGTAAAGCGCGGAAACCTTGCCACGGGCGTACTCGCCCACGTCGCGGTGCCCCTGCTCCGCCCAATCGCCCAACTCGCCGATATCCCCGAGCACCAGAACGGTGCGGCCGGAAAAGCCGGCGAGTATATCAACGGCGGCACACATGGAGGTGGGGTTCGCGTTGTAGGTGTCATCAATCACGCGCATGCCATTGCTGGCCAGTTGCGCGACGGTGCGACCCTTGACCGGCTGCACCGCGCCGAGGCCGGTGGCGATACCGAACAGCGACACGCCCAGCGCATGGGCGGCGGCGGCGGCGGCCATGGCATTGGCGACGTTATGGGTGCCGAGCAGGTTCAGTTGAACGCGCTCCATACCTTCAGGAGTGTGCAGGTTGAACGCCGGGCAACCGCGAGCGTCACGGTCCAGATCGCTGGCGTAGAAATCGGCACTGACATTGCTCAAGGCGAAGGTCAGCACTTTGCGACCGGCAGCGCGGGTCTTCCAGATGTCGAACGCCTTGTCGTCAAGATTGAGAACGGCGACGCCATCGGCATCCAGCCCTTCGATAATCTCGCCCTTGGCTTCGACGATTTTTTCCGGCCCGCCGAACTCGCCAACATGGGCGGTCCCGGCGTTGTTGAGCACGGCCACATGAGGTTTGGTCATGCCGACGGTGTAGGCAATTTCGCCGAGACGCGAAGCACCCAGTTCGATCACCGCAGCGGTATGTTCCGGTACGAGTTCGAGCAGGGTCAGTGGAACGCCGAGGTCGTTGTTCAGGTTGCCACGGGTCGCCAACACCGGACCGCGCGTGCGCAGGATGCTGGCGAGCATTTCCTTGACCGTGGTCTTGCCGCTGGAACCGGTAATCGCTGCGACAGGATGGGTGTAAGCCGCACGGTTCAACGCACCGAGTTGCCCCAGCGCCTGACGAGTATCTTTCACCAGCAATTGCGGCAGTGTGCTGTCGGCGACTTCACGCTCGACCAGCGCCGCTACGGCACCTTTTGCGGCGACGTCATTGAGATAGTCATGACCATCAAAACGCGGGCCGGTCAGGGCAATAAAGAGCTGGCCTGGTTTGATCGCGCGGCTGTCGATGCTGACGCCGTCGAAGCTGGCATCGGCAGTGACCAAGCGGGCATTCAGCGCGCCGGTCAGTTCGCTCAGTTTCAAGGCTTTAAGCATGGACCACCTCCCACGCGGTCAAGGCGTGATCGGCCTCGACCAGATCGGAGAACGCGTGACGCTGGCCGTTGACTTCCTGATAGTCCTCGTGACCTTTACCGGCCAGGACAATCACGTCATCCGCCGAAGCGCTGGCGATCAATTGGGCAATCGCCTGGCCACGGCCAGCGACGAAGGTGACTTTATCCACAGCGGTAAAACCGGCGCGGATGTCGTCGAAGATCACTGCAGGGTCTTCAGTGCGCGGGTTGTCATCGGTCACCAGCACGCCGTCAGCCAGACGCTCGACCACTTCAGCCATGAGCGGGCGTTTGCCGCGATCGCGATCACCACCGCAACCGAACAGGCACAGCAAACGGCCTTTGGCGTGAGGACGCAGGGCCATCAAGACTTTTTCCAGCGCATCCGGCGTGTGGGCGTAATCGACCACCACCAGCGGCTGAGTACCGCCGCCGAGGCGCTGCATGCGTCCGGCCGGGCCTTCGAGTTTCGGCAGCACGTTGAGGATTTCGTCCAGCGCGTAGTCCAGCCCCAGCAAGGCGCCGACCGCAGCCAGCACGTTGCTCAGGTTGAAGCGACCGAGCAAAGTGCTGCGCAGATGATGCTCGCCCTGCGGCGTGACCAGCGTGGCGCGCACGCCTTCGTCATCGAACTGTGCTTCACGGCAATACAGGTAGGCGCTGGCATCTTCCAGGCTGTAGGTGATCAGGCGCGACTCGCGTTTATCGGCTGCCAGTTGGCGGCCGAATTCGTCGTCAAGGTTAACCACCCGGCACTTCAAATCATTCCAGGCGAACAGCTTGGCCTTGGCTTCGCCGTAGGCTTGCATGGTGCCGTGGTAATCCAGGTGATCGCGGGACAGGTTGGTCATCACCGCCACATCGAACGCCAGTGCGGTCACGCGGCCCTGATCCAGACCGTGGGAAGAAACTTCCATGGCTACGGCTTTGGCGCCGGCCTTTTTCAGGTCGGCGAGGGTCGCCTGCACGGCGATCGGGTTCGGCGTGGTGTGCAAGCCGCTTTCGAGTGCCCCGTAAAAACCGGTGCCCAACGTGCCGACGATGCCGCAGTGCTGGCCGAGCAAATCCAATGCTTGCGCAACCAACTGCGTCACGCTGGTTTTGCCGTTGGTGCCGGTCACACCGATCAGGTTCAGGTGACGACTAGGGTCACCGTAAAAACGCCCGGCAATGTCCGACAACTGCGCCGCCAGGCCTTTGACCGGAATCAGCGGCACATCGGTAATCGGCAATACAGTCGCGCCTTCGACTTCATACGCCACAGCGGCAGCGCCGCGTTGCAGGGCGTCGGCGATGTGCGCGCGACCGTCGAGTTTGCCGCCAGGGACGGCGAGAAACAGATCGCCAGCCCGCACGTTGCGGCTGTCCAGGGTCAGTTCGCGGATCAACAGATCGCGGCCGGCGTGGGCAAAAATCTTGTTCAGACTCAGAGACATCAGCCTCGCCCTCCATTGGCTTTCAGCGGAACGACCGGTGCTGCGTTCGCTTGTTGAGTAGGTGGCAGGTTGTCCGGGGTGATGTTCATCAGGCGCAAGGTCCCGGACATCACTTTGCTGAACACGGGCGCCGATACCAGACCACCGTAGTAACCGGCTTTGGTCGGTTCATCGATCACCACCACAATGGCGTAACGCGGATCGCTCATCGGGCCGAAGCCGGCGAACAGCGAGCGGTAGGAATTCTCGGCGTAGCCTTTGGTGCCGACCGACGTTTTACGCGCGGTACCTGACTTGCCGCCCACGTGATACGCCGGCACTTGCGCACGGAATACACCGCGCGGGGCTTCGATCACTTGTTGCAGCATGGTTTGCATGGTTTTCGCGACAGCTTCCGGCAATACCTGTGTGGTTTGCGGCGCCTTGTCGGATTTGATCAGGGTCAGCGGCGCGAGGCGACCATTGTTGGCCAGGGCCGAGAAAGCGTGGACCAACTGGATCGCGGTCACCGAGATACCGTAGCCGTAAGACAGCGTGGCGGTTTCAGCCTTGCGCCATTCGCGGTAGTTCGGCAGGTTGCCGACGCGCTCGCCCGGGAAGCCCAGGCCCGTGTCCTGGCCGAGGCCGACTTTTTGCGCCAGACGGAAAATCGTTTCGCCGCCGATATCGAAGGCGACCTTACTCATGCCGACGTTACTGGAGTTGATCAGAATGCCAGTTAGGTCGAGTACCGGACCTTCACTCTTGGATACGTCCTTGATGGTGTATTTACCAATCTGCAAGGTGCCCGGGTACACCTCAACGGTATCGGTTGGCTTCCAGCGCCCGGTTTCAATCGCGGCGCTCATGGAAATCGCTTTCATGGTCGAACCCGGTTCGAACACGTCGATCATCGCGCGGTTACGCATCATCGCCGGTTGCAGGTTGCGACGGTTGTTCGGGTTGTAGGTCGGCTGGTTGACCATGGCGAGGATCTCGCCGGTCTTCACGTCCATGATCACCAGGCTGCCGGCCTTGGCGCCGTTCTCGATGATCGCGTTACGCAGTTCGCGGTTGGCCAAATATTGCAGACGCAGGTCAATGGACAACGCCAAGGGCTTACCGGCCTTGGCGTTTTTGGTCACCTGAACATCTTTGATAAGTCGACCGCGCCGATCCTTGATCACCTGTCGCTTGCCGGGGACCCCGGCCAGCCATTCGTCGTAGGCCAGCTCGACGCCTTCACGACCGTGGTCATCGATGTCGGTAAAACCAACCATATGGGCAGTGACTTCACCGGCCGGGTAGAAACGCCGGAATTCTTCGATGCCATAAACGCCCGGCACTTTCAGATCGAGCACGGACTGGCCCTGTTCGGGGGTCAGCCCGCGCACCAGATAAATGAATTCTTTGTTGGCCTGGGCCTCGAGACGTTCGGCCAGGGCTTTCGGGTCCTGCCCCAAGGCAGCCGCCAGTGCAGGCCACTTTTCTTTGGCCGTTTGCATTTCCTTGGCATTGGCCCAAAGGGTGGTGACTGGGGTACTCACGGCCAAAGGCTCGCCGTTACGGTCGGTGATCAGACCACGGTGAGCCGGAATCGGAATATGACGAACACTGCGCGCGTCGCCCTGACCTTTAAGAAAGGCACGGTCGACTACTTGCAGATCGATAATGCGCCAGGCAATCGCCGCGACCATGACGCCGAGCAAACCCAGCACCAGGCGGAACCGCCATGGAAAGAGTGCGCCCTCGAGTTTCATCATGGCGCCACCATCTGCACTTCAGCTGCGCCAGGAATGCGCATCTTCAGTTGCTCGGTCGCCAGGACTTCGATACGGCTGTGGGCGGTCCAGGTGCTCTGTTCGAGAATCAAACGGCCCCACTCCGCTTGCGCCTTGTCGCGCACGCTCAACTCGTTGTACAGCGAGTTCAGCAGTTGACGGTTCCAGTGGGCGCTGTAGGAAACGCCGATGGCCGACACGAGCACGCCAATAAACAGCAGAAACATGAAAAAGCTTCCGCCGGGAAGTGGCTTGGCGAAAAGCTTGCTCACCGCAGCTTCTCCGCGACGCGCATGACGGCGCTACGGGAACGTGGGTTGGCTTTGAGTTCGGCTTCGGAGGCGGACTGCGCTTTGCCATGGATTTTGATTATTGGTTCGAAGGCGACGTGACGTACTGGCAGGTTGCGCGGCAGGTTGTCGGCTTCGCCTTTCACCAGCTTGCGCATGAACAGTTTGACGATGCGGTCTTCCAGCGAGTGGAAGCTGATGACCACCAGACGGCCGCCGACTTCCAGGCATTCCAGCGCGGCTTCGAGGCCGGCTTCCAGATCACCCAGTTCGTTGTTGACGTGAATACGCAAGCCCTGGAACGCACGGGTCGCCGGGTTTTTGCCCTTTTCCCAGGCCGGGTTGGCGACTTTCAGGACTTCAGCCAGATCGGCAGTGCGCTCGAACGGCTTGATGTCGCGACGCTCGGCCACGGCACGGGCCATGCGGCCGGAGAAACGTTCTTCGCCGTATTGCTTGAACACTCGGGCGATTTCTTCCACCGGGGCGGTGTTGACGAATTCGGCAGCGCTGATCCCGCGGGACGGATCCATGCGCATGTCCAGCGGGCCATCATTGAGGAAACTGAAGCCGCGCTCAGGGTCGTCGAGCTGCGGCGAGGACACGCCGAGGTCGAGCAAAACGCCGCTGACCTTGCCGTCCAGACCACGTTCGGCAACTTCCGAACCGAGCTCGGCAAAGCTGCGCTGTACAACGACAAAGCGGCCGTCTTCGGCCGCTAGCGTTTGCCCGGTGGCAATCGCTTGAGGATCTTTATCGAATCCGAGCACCCGACCCTCGGGACCGAGCTGGCTGAGGATCAACCTGCTGTGTCCGCCGCGCCCGAACGTACCGTCCAGATAGCAGCCATCAGGACGTACGGCGAGAGCCTCCACGGCTTCGTCAAGCAGTACGGTGATGTGGTTAAAGCCGCTATCAATAGTCACAGGATCAAATCACGCAGTTCATCAGGCATGGCGCCCGGTTGTTGAATGGCAGCCAGGTCAGCGGCAGAAACCGCATCCCAGGCATCCTCGTCCCACAATTGGAACTTGTTGAGTTGGCCTACCAACATCGCGCGCTTATCCAACTTGGCATACTCACGAAGACGCGGCGGAACCAGAAAACGACCACTGCCATCGAGCTCGAGGTCGACGGCATTACCAATCAGTAAACGTTGCAGGCGGCGGTTCTCTTCGCGAAGCGAAGGCAGTGCGCGCAGTTTGGTTTCAATAATTTCCCACTCATCGAGGGGGTAAACACACAAACACGGATCAACGGCATCAATTGTGACGATTAACTGACCGGAACTACGCGAAACGAGCTCGTCACGGTACCGGCTCGGCATAGCGAGACGGCCCTTTGCATCGAGACTGATAGCGTTAGCTCCGCGAAACACGACAGCGTTTCTCCAAATATTAGCGTTTTGAGCTCAAAAAACCCACTTCATGCCACTTTCCGCCACTTGTGCACACTATAGGAATGCGGCCACCGCACCGTCAAGGCGCGGATTAAAGGAAAAGCCTTACAGAACTGAGATTTAGGACCGTATTAGGAGGGGTAAGGAGAATCAGACGTGTAATCCCGCTCAATAACTTGAACCAGCACTGATGGCTGCGCTCGAAAGTTAAAGTAATTTGTTAAGAGTAAGATTTTTTCGGTATTAGGAAAGTGCTTCTGCTGTTGATTCTGTAAGGAGGGAAATTGCTACTACAGGCGCCCTGCTCAATGATTAAAGCAGGTAGGGGGAAAAAGGTGGAGAGTCGATCTGTAAGCCGGGTTCTGTCTTGAACAGTCATTCGTCTACGATGGCCATCACTGGACATCTTTAGCAACCTACCCGGTCCCAGCGCGGGCCACGCCTTGGGACCCTATTTGGTCTTGCTCCAAGTGGGGTTTACCTAGCCACGAACTGTTGCCAGACGTGCGGTGCGCTCTTACCGCACCTTTTCACCCTTACCGGCGCCGAAGCGCTTAGGCGGTTATTTTCTGTGGCACTTTCCGTAGGCTCACGCCTCCCAGGCATTACCTGGCACTTCGCCCTATGGAGCCCGGACTTTCCTCCCCCCCCTAATTTTCATAGAGGGCAGCGACTGTCCGATCGACTCTCCGCCGCGAAGATTAACGGCAGAGCAGCCGAAGGACAAGCGCTAAACGCCTTGGGCTACGCCTGCACGTCGGTTTTTACTCGCCCTTCTGTTTATCCAGCGCGACCTGATAGAGCACATTCTTGCGCTCGCCGGTAATTTGCGCCGCCAACGCTGCGGCTCGCTTGAGCGGCATTTCTTCAAGCAACAGATTCAGAATGCGCATCGCTTCACTGCTGACGGCGTCCTCGGTCTCGGGGGCAGACCAACCCGCCACCAACACCACGCACTCACCGCGCTGCTGATTGCTGTCTGACTCGACGAACTCGCGTAACTCGGCCAGCGGCAAGCCTTTAAGGGTTTCGAAAGTCTTGGTCAGCTCGCGCGCCAGCAACGCAGGACGTTCACCACCAAACACCAACTCCATGTCTTGAAGGCACTCAAGGATCCGGTGCGGGGCTTCATAAAAAATCAGCGTACGCGGTTCTTCCTTTACCAACTCAAGACGGGCACGCCGACCGACAGCCTTGGCCGGTAGGAAACCTTCGAAGATGAAACGGTCCGACGGCAACCCCGCCGCCGACAACGCTGCGATCAACGCGCAGGCGCCCGGAACCGGCACCACATTGATACCCGCAGCACGAGCCTGACGCACAAGGTGATAACCCGGATCGGAAATCAACGGCGTGCCGGCATCTGAAATCAGCGCCACATCGTCGCCGGCAAGCAAGCGAGTGATAAAGCGGCTACCTTCATCCCGCTCATTGTGTTCATGGCAGGCCGCCAGCGGCGTAGGAATACCGAAATGCTGCATCAATCGCTGTGAGTGACGGGTATCTTCGGCGGCGATCAGGGCGACCTCGCGCAGGATTTTCAGTGCACGCGCACTGATATCGTCCAGGTTGCCGATGGGCGTCGCCACCACATAAAGCGAGCCAGCAGCGGAATTCAAAGCACCTGGAGCAGTCAAAGCGCACACCTCATGATCGGTAAAAGCCGCCATTGTAGCGCGTCGCGACGCTCGCGATACGCGCAAGCAACCCTCGGTTTTGCAGCCTTTTGTGCAGTGCCGCAACATTTGCACGTGCTAAATTGATCGATTCACACCAGTAACATCGCGCCCCGGCCAGTGCTTGGGTACAATTCCACGCTAATTTGATCGAGTATCAGGAACACTTACATGATCGCTTGCCTGCGGCTGCTCACTGCCCTCTGCCTCGCTGCCTTGCTGGCGGCTTGCGCCAGCTCGCCCTCCTCCAGCCTTGGCGAACTTCCACGGACCCCGGATGCCAGTATCGAGCAATTGCTCGCACAGGCCGCTCAAAGCAAAGACCCGGAAAAAGCCTCCCTGTTGCGCCTGAGCGCGGCAGACCTGGCCTATCGTCAGGGGAATGCCGGCCAGTCCGCGCAAATCCTGCAACAAGTCCCCGTCGAAACACTCAAGCCTGGCCAACAGGTTTTCGCCAGTACCCTGGCGGCTGAACTGGCCATGGTTCGCAATCAGCCCAAAGCGGCGCTGACAGCCTTGAGTCATCCGAGCCTGCAACGCCTGAGTGAACTGCCGGTTGAGCAACAGGTTCGCACCGGCACCGTCCATGCCCGCGCCCTTGAAGCCGATGGCCAGACGCTGGCCGCCGCACGGGAGCGCATCTTCATCGCGCCAATGCTCGAAGGTGACGCGGCAAGCAAAAACCACGAAGCGATCTGGACCCTGATCGCCTCGCTGCCGACCGATCAATTGCAGCCGAGCGCCACCGACGACCTCGGCGGCTGGATGGGCCTGGCACTGGCGGTGAAAACTGCCGGCACCCTGGAACAGCAGCAAGCCGCGATCGACAACTGGCGCGCACAGAATCCAAAGCACCCGGCCGCCATCCAGTTGCCGCTGCCACTGACCAAGCTCAAGGAACTGGCCAGCCAGCCCCTGAGCAAAATCGCCCTGCTGCTGCCACAGGACGGCCCGCTGGCGTCGGTCGGCAAAGCACTGCGCGAAGGTTTCATGGCAGCTCACTACCAGGCCCAACAAGCCGGGCAGAAGCCGCCAGCCATCGAGCTCTATGACAGCTCGCGCCTGACGTCCCTCGACGAGTTCTATCGCAAGGCTCAGGCCGACGGCGTGCAACTGGTCGTCGGCCCGCTGGAGAAACCTCTGGTCAAACAGCTCAGCGCTCGCCCGCAACTGCCGATCACCACCCTGGCGCTGAATTACAGCGAAGGCGCACAAGGTCCGGCCCAGCTGTTCCAGTTCGGTCTTGCGGCTGAAGACGAAGCCCGTGAAGTGTCCCGCCGCGCTCGCGCCGATGGCCTGCATCGCGCAGCCATCATGGTGCCGAAAGGCGAATGGGGCGATCGCGTCTTGAAAGCGTTCAGCCAGGATTGGCAGGCTAACGGTGGCAGCATCGTCGCTACCGAACGTGTCGACCAACCGGTTCAACTGGCCCAGCAGATCGCCGACATGTTCCAGCTGCGTCAGAGCGAAGGTCGTGCAAAGAGCCTGCAAAGCACCGTTGGCGGGCAGGTAGCCGCCCAGCCTTCGCGCCGTCAGGACATCGAGTTCATCTTCCTGGCTGCAACGCCTCAGCAAGCCCAGCAGATCAAGCCCACCCTGAACTTCCAGTACGCCGGTGATGTGCCGGTTTATGCCACCTCCCACGTGTTCAGCGCCAGCGGCGACGTGAATCAGTACAACGACATGAACGGCATTCGCTTCTGCGAAACCCCATGGTTGCTGGAGGCCAACGATCCACTGCGCAAACAGGTTACCGCTCAATGGCCACAAGCTGCTGGCAGCCTGGGCCGTCTGTACGCGATGGGCGTTGACGCCTATCGCCTGGCACCACGCCTGGGTCAACTCAAGGCTCTGCCGGACAGCCGCATCGAAGGTCAATCGGGCAGCTTGGGCATGACTGCAACCCAGCGAGTCGTGCGTCAGTTGCCATGGGCACAGTTCGTCAGCGGCCAGGTTCAACGCCTGCCGGACACCCCGCGCTGATGCCCGACGGATCACGCCAGCAAAGCGGTAAAGATGCCGAGCGCCATGCGCTCGAACATCTTCAACAACAAGGTCTGCGCCTGCTGGCGCAGAACTGGTTGTGTAAACGCGGCGAGCTTGATCTGGTCATGCTTGATGGCGATACAGTAGTATTCGTTGAAGTCCGCTACAGAAAAAACACTCAATGGGGTGGCGCGCTCGGTAGCATCGATGAGCGCAAACGGCAGAAGCTGATAGTTGCCGCGCAGTATTTTCTTCAGCGCGAGTCGCGTTGGGCCAATTCCCCTTGCCGTTTCGACGTGGTTGCCATCGACAGCAACCTTGATCAGTTGAACTGGTTGCAGAATGCCTTCGACAGCTGATCGCAAGCACCCCGAACCGGACACTTTCACCCAACACTTTTGCTCTTTGCTTTGCGGGCTGCACATTCATGTGCCGAGTAGCCGCGCTAATTAAGGTCACACAGATGGACATGCAATCCCGAATTCGCCAGCTTTTTCAGGCCAGTATCGATACCAAGCAAATGGCGATGGACGTACTTGCACCGCACATCGAGCAAGCCAGCCAAGTGATGGTCAACGCCCTGCTCAACGAAGGCAAAATGCTGTCCTGCGGCAACGGCGGCTCTGCCGGTGATGCCCAGCACTTCTCGTCCGAGCTGCTCAACCGTTTCGAGCGCGAGCGTCCGAGCCTGCCAGCGATTGCGCTGACCACCGACAGTTCGACGATCACCTCGATCGCCAACGACTACAGCTACAACGAAATCTTCTCCAAACAGATCCGCGCCCTCGGCCAGCCGGGTGACGTATTGCTGGCGATTTCCACCAGTGGCAACTCGGCAAACATTATTCAAGCGATCCAGGCCGCACATGATCGCGAAATGATTGTCGTAGCATTGACCGGTCGCGATGGCGGCGGCATGGCATCGCTGCTATTGCCCGAGGACGTCGAGATTCGCGTACCGGCCAACGTCACCGCACGTATTCAGGAAGTCCACCTGCTGGCGATCCATTGCCTTTGCGATTTGATCGACAGCCAACTGTTCGGGAGTGAAGAATGACCCCTAATCGCCTAGGCCTTCTGGCCTTGACCCTGTGCCTCGGCATCAGCGGCTGCACCTCGGTGGTTAACGCCAGCCGTGAAGCACCGATTGAAGATGACCGCGGCACCCGCACCTTCGGCAGTAAGATCGACGACTCTCTGATCGACACCAAGGTCGGCGTGAACATTGCCAAGGCCGATCCAGCCCTGGATAACGACTCGCACATCGTCGTCACCAGCTTCAATGGCATCGTGCTGCTTGCCGGGCAAACCCCGCGCGC
Source organism: Pseudomonas sp. PMCC200344 (assembly GCF_030053095.1). Classification (NCBI taxonomy): domain Bacteria; kingdom Pseudomonadati; phylum Pseudomonadota; class Gammaproteobacteria; order Pseudomonadales; family Pseudomonadaceae; genus Pseudomonas; species Pseudomonas sp. PMCC200344. The sequence goes on from NZ_CP125618.1 coordinate 5,343,405, forward strand.
AGACCTCAAGGCCAAAGCCGAACAGGCTGCGGCGGCTGTTCAGCGGGTGAAGACGGTTCACAACGAACTGCAGGTTCTGCCACCCTCCGGTTTCCTTGCCCGCCAGAATGACACCTGGCTGACTTCCAAGATCAAGACTCAGATGCTCACCGACCCGAACATCCCGGGCTCGCGCATCAAGGTTGTTACCGAGAACGGCATCGTCTACCTGCTGGGCCTGCTGACCAAACAGGAAGCCGCTCAGGCCACCAACCTGGTGCAAGGCGTTTCCGGGGTGCAGAAGATTGTGAAGTTGTTCGAGTACATCGACTGACACCTACTCACCTGCGATGGCGTCCCTGGATCGCCATTGACCCGTAGGAGCTGTCGAGTGAAACGAGGCTGCATCTTTTGATGTTGCTTTTAAAGATCAAAAGATGCAGCCTCGTTTCACTCGACAGCTCCTACACGTTTGAAGGTGGTGAAGTAACAAAAAAGGCGATCCATCCGGATCGCCTTTTTTGTTACTTCACCACCTTCAAACTCGGTCGACCGCTGGGACGCGGCGGCTCGCTGTCGGGTGGCGGAATATCATCATCCGGCTCGATCTCTTCCTCGTCTTCCATAGGCGATTCCAGATCGAACACCATGCCCTGACCGTTCTCCCGGGCGTAAATACCCAGGATCGATGCGATAGGCACGTACAGGGTGTGCGGCACGCCACCGAAACGCCCTTCGAAGCTGACCGCTTCGTTGTCCATGTGCAGATGACGCACGGCTGCCGGCGATACGTTCAGGACAATCTGTCCGTCACTGGCAAAACCCTGAGGCACCTGCACCGACGGATACTCGGAATTGACCAGCATGTGCGGGGTGCAATCGTTGTCCACAATCCACTCGTAGAGCGCGCGGACCAGATAAGGTCGACTGGAGTTCATAGCGGCTCCTTAAGCCTTAGCGCATATCGCGTTCGACACCAGACAGACTCGCCTGGAAAGCCTCACGCGCAAACGAGCGCTCCATGTAATCAAGCAGCGGCTTGGCAGGCCGCGGCAGTTCAATACCCAGAATCGGCAATCGCCAGAGTATTGGCAATAGGCAGCAATCCACCAGGCTTTGTTCCTCACTGAGGAAAAACGGCTTGTCGGCGAACAACGGCGACACGCCGGTCAGGCTTTCGCGCAGCTCTTTACGAGCCACGACACGGGCTGCTTCCTTGGACCGGGAATCCAGGATCAGATCCACCAGACCACACCAGTCACGCTGAATACGATGAATCAGCAGACGGCTGTTGGCACGCGCCACTGGATAAACCGGCAGTAAAGGCGGGTGCGGGTAACGCTCATCCAGATATTCCATCACCACGGTCGACTCCCACAACGCCAGGTCACGATCGACCAGGGTGGGCAAGCTGCCGTAAGGGTTCACTTCAATCAGTTTAGGCGGCTGGCGACCAGCTTCCACGTAAATGATCTCGGCGCTGACACCCTTCTCTGCAAGTACGATACGCACTCGGTGGGAATAGTGGTCGGCGGGGTCGGAGTAACAGGCCAACCGATTGGTCACGCCCATGGCGGTCCTCCTCGCTTGTTGAAATTATCGGAAACGGAAAAACGCGCGCGCCCAGAGGGCGCCTCCCGTAACGCCTGGATCACCAGGCTCGTTACACCTTCAGAGACGCCCTTGGGCGCGCGCGATTGACAGCAATTTTACAGCAATATCAATGGACGTCTTTCCAGTATTCACGCTTGAGCAAGTAAGCGAATACGAAGAAGAACGCCAGGTACAGCAACACATAGGTACCGATGCGCTGATGCTGCAGCTTCACCGGGTTGGCCGAGTAGGCCAGGAAGGTCACCAGATTCTTGACCTTCTCGTCGAACTGCTCTTCGTTCAGCGTGCCGGTTTTCGGCAATACAGTCAGTTGATCGCAGGCTTCATGCGTCAAAGCGGTGCCGGTCAATGGATCGTATTGCTTTTTGTCGCCTTCGACGATTTGAACTTGTTTACAGCCTACCACCTGACGACCCTGCAGGCCGACCAGAACGTTAGGCATCCCGACGTTCGGGAACACCTTGTTGTTCACGCCCCAAGGACGCGATGGGTCTTCGTAGAAAGATTTCAGGTAACCGTAGAGCCAGTCAGTGCCACGAACACGAGCGACCAATGTCAGATCCGGTGGCGCGGCACCGAACCAGGTCTTGGCATCAGCCGGCTGCATGCCGATGTTCATGTGGTCACCGATCTTGGCGCCAGTTAACACCAGCTTCGACAGCATGAGATCGTGAGGAATGCCCAGATCATCGGCTACACGTTCGTAGCGCTGGAACTTGGCGCTATGGCAACCCATGCAATAGTTGGCAAACGTACGTGCGCCATCCTGCATGGCAGCCTGGTCGGAAACGTCGATATCGACTTTTTCCAGCTCGGGAGCACCCGCTGTCGACGCGAACGAGAACACTGGCATGGCAGCAAGAATCAGTACAGCAAATAGCTTTTTCATCAGCCAGTCACCCTTTCCGGAACCGGTTTGGTCTTCTCGAGCCTGGTGTAGAACGGCATCAGAATGAAGTAGGCGAAGTACAGGAAGGTACATACCTGCGACAGCAACGTACGGCCTGGAGTTGGAGCCAATACGCCCAGCACGCCCAGGATCACGAACGAAATGCAGAACACCCAGAGCCAGATCTTGCTCATCCAGCCTTTGTAGCGCATCGACTTGACGGGGCTACGATCGAGCCATGGCAGGACGAACAGCACAGCGATGGCCGCACCCATGGCGATAACGCCCAGGAGCTTGTCCGGAATCGCTCGCAGAATCGCGTAGAACGGGGTGAAGTACCAGACCGGAGCGATGTGCTCTGGCGTCTTGAAGGCGTTCGCCACTTCAAAGTTCGGCTTCTCGAGGAAGTAGCCGCCCATTTCCGGGAAGAAGAACACGATCGAGCAGAAGATGAACAGGAACACCACCACGCCGACGATATCTTTCACGGTGTAATACGGGTGGAAGGCAATGCCGTCCAGCGGTACGCCGTTTTCGTCTTTGAATTTCTTGATGTCCACGCCGTCCGGGTTGTTCGAACCGACTTCGTGCAGCGCCAGAACGTGCAGCACCACCAGACCGAGGATCACGATCGGCAAGGCAACAACGTGCAGGGCGAAAAAGCGGTTCAGGGTGATACCGGAAATCAGGTAGTCACCACGGATCCACTGAGTCAGATCGTTGCCGATGACCGGGATCGCACCGAACAGCGAGATGATCACCTGGGCCCCCCAGTAGGACATCTGACCCCACGGCAGCAGGTAACCCATGAAGGCTTCAGCCATCAGCGCCAGATAGATCAGCATGCCGAAGACCCACACCAGCTCACGCGGCTTCTGGTACGAACCGTAGAGCAAGCCACGGAACATGTGCAGATAGACCACGATGAAGAACGCCGAAGCGCCGGTGGAGTGCAGCAGACGCAGGATCGAGCCGTACTCGACGTCGCGCATGATGTATTCGACGGATGCAAACGCCTCTTCCGCCGATGGGGTGTAGCTCATGGTCAGCCAGACACCGGTAACGATCTGGTTGACCAGAACGAGCAGTGCGAGGGAACCAAAGAAGTAGAAGAAGTTGAAGTTCTTCGGGGCGTAGTACTTGCTGAGATGGTCTTCCCACATTTTGGTCGCGGGAAAGCGCGCATCAACCCAATCCATGAACTTGCTCATCACGCTTTCTCCGTATCGACGCCAATGACAATGATGTCATCGGTCTCATAGGAATGCGGGGGAACTGGCAGGTTCAAAGGCGCAGGTTGCGACTTGTAGACGCGGCCAGCCAGATCGTAGTGGGAACCGTGGCAAGGGCAGAAATAACCACCTACCCAGTCCTTGCCCAGATCCGCAGGCGCCACTTCTGGACGGAAGGTCGGCGAGCAACCCAGGTGCGTGCAGATACCGATCAGCAGCAGAACCTCTGGCTTGATCGAACGCGTTTCCGGGTCGACATAGGTCGGTTGTGTCGAGTTCTTGGAGGTCGGGTCAGACAGCTGGCCCTCGATCTTTTTCAGATTCCCCAGGATTTCCTCGGTACGGCGGACAATGAACACCGGCTGACCGCGCCACTCAGCAATCATCTGCTGGCCTGGCTCGATTTTGCTGACATTCACCTTCACCGGTGCACCTGCGGCTTTCGCCTTGGCACTGGGAAACCATGACCCCACGAACGGGACCGCAGCCCCCACCGCTCCTGCAGCACCCACCACGGATGTGGCTGCTACCAAGAAGCGACGCCGGCCTGCATTCACGCCGTCATTGCTCATTCAGTCCTCTCCCATCAGCTTTGTGGCCTGTTAAATCAGGCGTCTACTAAGTAAAAATCTGAACTTATAAAAATTTTGCCGAATGGTAATGAAAAGCCCCAATTCTGACAAGGTAATTACCGAGGGGCTCCACTGCCAAGCCTTGCAGTATAGGGCTTCTACGGCTGTGGCAAGTTGTCACAGAGCAATTCTTCGATAACTCACGCCCATAAAAAAACGCCCAGCTTCGCGAGGAAGCTGGGCGTTCTTTTTGAACGTAAAAGCGAATTAACGCTTCGAGTACTGCGGACGCTTACGCGCTTTACGCAGACCAACTTTCTTACGTTCAACTTCACGTGCATCGCGAGTAACGAAGCCAGCTTTGCGCAGAGCGCCACGCAGGGTTTCGTCGTACTGCATCAGTGCGCGAGTGATACCGTGGCGGATTGCGCCAGCTTGACCACTTACACCACCACCGATCACGGTGACGTAGATGTCGAATTTCTCGACAGTCTCAGTCAGTTCCAGCGGCTGACGAACTACCATGCGGGCAGTTTCGCGGCCGAAGAAATTTTCCAGGGTGCGGTTGTTGATGGAGATGTTACCAGTACCCGGACGCAGGAAAACGCGTGCGGTTGCGGTCTTGCGACGGCCAGTGCCGTAATTTTGAGTCGCCGACATAATGAACTATTCCGTTAAAACTTCAGTTCTTGGGGCTGCTGAGCAGTATGAGGGTGTACAGCGCCCGCATAGACTTTCAGCTTACGATACATGTCGCGACCCAGCGGGTTCTTAGGCAGCATGCCTTTGACCGCGGTCTCGATCACGCGCTCAGGGGCTTTAGCAATCAGCTTTTCGAAGTTGATCGACTTGATGCCGCCCGGGAAACCGGAGTGGGAGTAGTAGATTTTGTCGGTGGTTTTAGCACCGGTTACACGAATCTGCTCGGCATTGATAACAACGATGTAATCGCCGGTGTCAACGTGAGGAGTGTACTCAGCTTTATGCTTGCCACGCAGACGGCTCGCGATTTCGGTGGCCAGACGACCCAGGGTCTGACCTGCAGCGTCGACGACAAACCAGTCGCGCTGTACTGTTTCCGGTTTAGCAGTAAAAGTTTTCATTCTTTATAGCCTCAGGGGCCGCCCTGTAAATTAGACGGCGGATCTTACTGAATAGTGCGTACTTTGACAAGTCAAAGGCAGCCGGATACAGACGCTTTCGGGGGCTCGGGTCGGCGCGTCCGTTCAACGGCAAGATTCTTCGGCGGCGGCGCATCACTTCCACTGCAGAAAGAGGTGCGCAATTATGCAGATTGCGAAAAATAATTCAACCTGCTTTTATGATTGTTTTGCCCAAGGAGCACCCGATGGACTATCGACAGCTAGGCCGAACCAATCTGAACGTGAGCGCCATCTGCCTCGGAACCATGACCTGGGGCGAGCAAAACAGCGAGGCTGAAGCCTTCGCCCAGATTGAACGAGCCAAGAGTGCCGGGATCAATTTCATCGATACCGCCGAGATATACCCGGTGCCGCCCAAGGCCGAAACCTACGCCTCCACCGAGCGCTACATCGGCAATTACTTCAAAAGCCGGGGTGATCGCGCCGACTGGATCCTGGCCAGCAAGATCGCCGGCCCCGGCAACACCATCGACTACATCCGCGACAAAAACCTGCGACACAACCGCCAGCACATCACCGAAGCCGTGGACGCCAGCCTCAAGCGCTTGCAGACCGACTACATCGACCTCTACCAGCTGCATTGGCCGGAGCGCAGCACCAATTTCTTCGGTCAGCTCGGTTACAAACACACGACCGAAGCCAACCTCACGCCGCTGGAGGAAACCCTCGAAGCGCTGGACGAACAGGTCAAGGCCGGCAAGATCCGCCACATCGGCCTGTCCAACGAAACGCCATGGGGCACCATGCGTTTCCTCGCCCTGGCGGAAGCCCGTGGCTGGCCGCGCGCTGTGTCGATCCAGAACCCGTACAACCTGCTCAACCGCAGCTTCGAAGTCGGCCTCGCGGAAATCGCCATCCGCGAACAGTGCGGCCTGCTCGCCTATTCGCCGCTGGCGTTCGGTTTCCTGTCGGGCAAGTACGAAGGTGGCGCGCGTCCACCTAAAGGCCGCCTGAGCCTCTACAGCCGCTTCAGCCGCTATTTCAACCCGCAGTCGGAAGCAGCGTGCAGTCGTTATGTGGCACTGGCGCGTGAACACGGCCTGGATCCGGCACAAATGGCGTTGGCGTTCGTTACGCAGCAGCCGTTTGTGACCAGCAACATCATTGGCGCGACGACGATGGAGCAGCTTGAAAGCAATTTAGCCAGCTTCGAGTTGAAGCTGTCGGATGAAGTACTGGAGGGGATTGAGGCGATTCACAAGGATCACCCGAACCCGGCACCTTGATTGATTCATAGGCCCCATCGCGAGCAAGCTCGCTCCCACAGGTACAGCGCAATCCCTGTGGGAGCGAGCCTGCTCGCGAAGGCGTCAGTCCAATCACTGCAAAATCAAAGCGACCGCGCAATAATCTCCTTCATGATTTCATTGGTCCCCGCATAAATCCGCTGCACCCGCGCATCCGCCCACGCCCGGGCGATCGGGTATTCCCACATAAAACCGTAACCGCCATGCAACTGCACGCACTCGTCGAGCACCTTGCATTGCAGGTCAGTGCCCCAATACTTGGCCATCGCCGCGGTCGGCACGTCGAGCTTGCCTTGCAGGTGCAGCTCCAGACAACGATCGACAAAGACCCGACCGATCTGAATCTCGGTCGCCATCTCCGCCAGTTTGAAGCGGGTGTTCTGGAAGTCGGCGATCGCCTTGCCAAATGCCTTGCGCTCGCGGGTGTATTCCAGCGTCCATTGCAGCGCTGCTTCAGCCGAAGCCAGCCCGCCGACGGCAACGGTAAGACGCTCTTGTGGCAATTCCTGCATCAGGTACGCGAAGCCCATCCCGGCCTGCCCCAACAGGTTTTCCTTTGGCACACGCACGTCCTGGAAGAACAGCTCCGAGGTGTCCTGTGCTTTCATGCCGACTTTTTCCAGGCGTTTGCCCTTGGCGAAGCCTGGGGTGTTGGCCTCCACCAGAAACAGGCTGGTGCCTTTCGCGCCGGCCTTTGGATCGGTCTTGGCCACGACAATCACCAGGTCAGCGAGAAAGCCGTTGGTGATGAAGGTCTTCGAACCGTTGATCACATACTCGTCGCCATCGAGCACCGCGGTGGTTTTCACCCCTTGCAGGTCGGAACCGGCACCCGGCTCGGTCATGGCAATCGCCGTGACCATCTCGCCAGACACCAGTTTCGGCAGGTATTTGTGTTTCAGCGCTTCACTTCCGTAATGCAGGATGTAAGGCGCGACGATGTCCGAATGCAGGGAAAAACCGATACCGGTCAGGCCGAGACGACCGACCTCTTCGATCACCACCGCACTGTAGAGAAAGTCCGCCCCCAGGCCGCCGTATTCTTCCGGCAGATGCGAGCACAACATCCCCGCCTCCCCTGCCTTGTTCCAGAGTTTGCGGTCGATATAGCCTTGTTTTTCCCACTGCCCATGGAACGGCACGGCCTCTTTTTCGAGGAACGTTCGCACGCTGTCGCGAAAAAGTTCGTGCTCGGAGCTGAACAAGGTTCTGGGGATCATGCGGCACCTGTCGTTATTGTTAGCCGGAATTGACCTTCAGAGACTATGCCTCGCATCCGATACAGGACACTGGACACATCCGACAAAAAATAAGACGATCCAGCCGTCTGGTGACCACTTTCCCCTATAAGAATAAAGTTGAATTATGTCTAACCAAGTCTCCACGCCCTTGCGGCGCGTCAGCATCCTGGCTATCGACCGGGTTTTCGCTTCCACCCTCATGCAAGCCAAGGATTTCTTCCATCTGGCCAGCCTGCGTTACGGCAAACAACTGGGCCAAGGCCTGACTCCAGCGTTCGAAACCCGTCTGGTCAGCCCCGACGGCAAACCGGTGAACAGCTTCAGTGACGTGATCATGCCGGTGGACGGCGGCCTGGAAAACGCCGACATCATTGTCCTTCCAGCCTTCTGGGACGATTTCGACACCCTTTGCCAACGTTATCCACAGGTCCTGCCCTGGCTGCGTCAGCAACATGCTCGCGGCGCAGTGCTCTGCGGCGAGGCCACCGGGGTGTTCTGGCTGGCCGAGGCCGGACTGCTCGACGGCAAGGAAGCGACCACTTACTGGCGCTTCTTCAATGCATTTGCCGAACGCTTCCCACGGGTTCAGCTCAATCAGGACAAGCACCTGACCGATGCCGACAACCTGTATTGCGCTGGAGGAACCACCTCGGCCTGCGACCTTTACATTTACCTGATCGAACGCTTCTGCGGCGCCAACGTGTCTCAGGCCGTGGCGCGGGACATTCTCTATGAAGTGCAGCGCAGCTACTCGCCAGGACGAATCGGTTTCGGCGGTCAGAAGCTGCACCAGGATGTGATCATCCTGCAGATCCAGCACTGGCTCGAAGAACACTTCGCCGACAAATTCCGTTTCGAAGACGTGGCTCGCGAACACGGCATGAGCATCCGCAATTTCATGCGGCGCTTCCAGACCGCCACCGGCGACAAGCCGCTGCATTACCTGCAACGACTGCGCATCGAAACCGCCAAGGGCTTGCTGTCCGGCAGCCGCAAGAGCATCAAGACCATCAGCTATGAAGTCGGTTACGACGATGCAAGCTTCTTCGCTCGGTTGTTCCGCCAGCACACGGAGTTGTCGCCAAACCAGTATCGACAGCAGTTCCAGCAAGCTGCGTAGGCAGCTGACACAACACAAACCAATGTGGGAGCGGGCTTGTGGTGAGCCTCAGGATTCGGGCACAAGGATCTTCAGCGCACAAAAAAGGGCCTGCATTTGCAGGCCCTTTTTTATTGTGCGCCCAGCATGGGCGCAATCTTGTGGGTGAAAGTCCCGCCGTAAGCTGACCACAGCGAACGAAGTGAAGCGCAACTGCATGAGGGTGACCGAGTGTGGGGAGGAAGCGTGAATCGAAACCGCGAGCCGATGGACAAGAACCGGATATAAGGCGAAGCCGATCAGGGCGAGCGGGCCATAAACCGCGAAGCTCTTGTGGTCAAAGATCAGGCTGCGTAAATCCGGCGGTTGTGCGGGGAAGGATTGCGTTCTTACCTGGGGAGATCTCGCCTCGTGCCTGAAAGGGCGACGGTGCAAGCCGGAGCGAGAAGTCAGCAGAGGCCGTAGTAGTCATCTTTTTTTTTTTGACGAAGGGCCGAACGAGAGAAAGCGTTATAGGCCATGTTGATGCGAACGACCGGAAGTCAGATGCCTGCCAAACGCGGGGCGGATGGAGACTGCGAACGGTGAAGCCGTGAGAAGCTCCGTCAGCGACGAGGTCAATCGCCCGCAAGATGAATCCGACAACGCAGGGCAAGGGCTGCTGGAACGGGCCTTTGCGAGAGAAAACCTGAAACGGGCATGGAAGCGAGTCAAGGCCAACAAGGGTGCTGCGGGAGTCGACGGTCTGGACATTGAACAGACGGCCGAACATTTGCTGACCCGTTGGCCTGCGATTCGCGAACAGCTTCTTTCAGGTGCCTACCGGCCCAGTCCGGTGCGGCGAGTGGTGATTCCCAAGCCTGACGGCGGTCAACGTGAGTTGGGTATTCCGACGGTCACCGACCGTTTGATCCAACAGGCGTTGCTGCAAGTCTTGCAGCCGTTGCTTGATCCAACCTTCAGTGAACACAGCTACGGTTTTCGTCCGGGACGTTGTGCGCAGGACGCCGTGTTGGCGGCTCAGCGCTACGTGTCCTCGGGTCGAAAAGTGGTAGTGGATGTTGATCTGGAGAAGTTCTTCGACCGGGTCGATCACGACATTTTGATTGACCGTCTACGCAAACGGATCGCGGATCAGGCGGTTATTCGACTGGTTCGGGCGTATCTGGATGCGGGAGCGCTGATCAATGGCGTGGTCGAGAAAAGCCGCTGCGGGGCGCCGCAAGGTGGCCCGTTATCGCCGTTGCTGGCGAACGTGCTGCTGGACGAAGTGGATCGGGAGCTTGAACGCCGAGGCCATTGCTTTGTGCGCTATGCCGACGATGCGAATGTGTATGTTCGCAGCCGCAGGGCTGGGCAGCGGGTAATGGCCCTGCTGAGACGGTTGTACGAAAAGCTGCACTTGAGCGTCAACGAGAGCAAGAGTGCAGTGACGAGCGCATTGGGTCGCAAGTTTCTGGGATACGCCTTCTGGGCATCTGCACAAGGCGTCAAAAGAGCAGTGGCGGTCAAGGCGCGCAAGCAGTTCAAGCAACGGATACGCGAGCTTACTCGTCGCTCAGGCGGTCGCAGTCTGCGACAAGTCGTCGAAAATCTACGCCCTTATCTCTTGGGCTGGAAAACTTACTTTGGGTTGTCACAAACACCGAAAATCTGGCGAGAGCTGGACGAATGGATACGACACCGATTGCGAGCGATCCAGCTTAAGCAGTGGAGGCGTGGACCGACGATCTACCGCGAACTGAGGGCGCTGGGAGCCAGCAGCCAATCGGCCCGGAAAGTGGCGGCCAACTCGTATAGCTGGTGGCGTAACAGCCGATTTGAGCTGAATCGAGTGTTGAATATAGCGTGGTTCGACAGGCTGGGACTGGTGCGACTCTCATAACCTCAATCTCTCGAACCGCCCGGTGCGGACCCGCATGCCGGGTGGTGTGGCAGGGGAGCGGCCTATGAAGGCTGCCCCCTATGCCGATTTCCGAAATGTCCTACGGCTTATGCGCCCGGGACAGGAATTCGTGAGACTGCATTTCCAGCAGACGGCTGAGCGTGCGCTGGAACTCGAAGTTCAGGCGACCACCGGTGTAGAGGTCTTTGAGCTCGACTTCAGCGGAAATGATCAGCTTCACGTTGCGATCGTAGAACTCGTCGACCATGTTGATAAAGCGTCGGGCGATGTCGTCGGTGGTGACGCTCATCTGCTCGACACCGCTGAGCAACACAGCGTGGAAGATCTTGCCAAGTTCGATGTAATCGTTCTGGCTGCGCGGGCCGTCGCAGAGTTCGCGGAAGTCGAACCAGGCCACGTCATCGCAAGTGCGCAAGGCACGGATTTCGCGGTTCTCGATCATCAGCACATCGTTCTCGATGGCTGCCGTGCATTCCGGCGTCAAGGCGCGGAAGCTCTTGCGCAGGCTTTCGTGGGACGCATCATCCAGCGGAAAGTGGAACAGCTCCGCTTGCTCAAGGTGACGCAGACGATAATCGACGCCGCTGTCGACGTTGACGATGTCGGTATTCTGCTTGATCAGCGCAATCGCCGGCAGGAAGCGCGCACGTTGCAGGCCGTCCTTGTACAGACCGTCCGGCACGATGTTCGAAGTCGCGACCAGGGTCACGCCGTTCTTGAACAGCTCTTCCATCAGCGTGCCGAGGATCATCGCGTCGGTGATGTCGGACACGAAGAATTCATCGAAACAAATCACCCGGGCTTCGTCGGAGAAGCGCTTGGCGATGATGGTCAGCGGGTTTTTCTCGCCGCCAAGGGTCTTCATCTCTTCGTGCACACGCTTCATGAAGCGGTGGAAGTGAGTGCGGACCTTTTCCTTGAACGGCAGCGCTTCGAAGAAGGTGTCGACCAGATAAGTCTTGCCGCGACCGACGCCGCCCCAGAAGTACAGACCCTTGACCGGTGCCGCGTCTTTCTTGCCAAACAGTTTGCCGAACAGGCCCGGTTTGCTGTGCGAGGCCGCGACCAGATCGTCGTACAGGCGCTGCAAATGGCGCACCGCAGTTTCCTGCGAAGCGTCATGGAAGAATTCCGGGCGTTTCAGATCAGCTTGATATCGTTCTAGGGGCGTCATAATTCGTTAGCAAGGCAACAAAAACGGGCCGTCACTGTAGCGACGGCCCGTGGGAATGGCAATCGGCCCTTGGTCGGGCCGAGCCGCTGATTTATTCCTGGACCGGCGTCAAGGCCACACGCAAGGCGTCGATGGCGACGTCGCGAGCAGCGCTGTCGGCGAAGGCCGGGCTGTCGCCGACGCACTCGCCTTCCAGCCAGACGCTGAAGCTCAGGTCTTCGCTGCGCACGTCCAGAGGCTGGCCGGCTTGCAACTGCTTGGTCACCTGACCGGCGGTTTTACCGTCGCCAAAGTTGCGCGACAGCAACAATTGCTCGCCATCGGCCGCCAGCAGACGGAAGCGGAAGCTGCCATCGTCTTCACGAAAACTGACGAAACGCGCGGCTTTCGCGGCTTTCTTCTTGGTGGTGGCCGCGACTTGGGTCTGGGCAACGAAAGAGCGCAGGCCGACCGCTTCACGCAGTTCGTGAAGGAACGGCGTCGCAACGGAGCGGGCCTTTTTCGCGCCGATCTGCAAGATATCTTCCAGGTCTGCCGGGCGTTCGATCAACCGGTGATAGCGCTCGCGGGACTCGCCCAGTTCGCTGTCGAGCAGTTGGAACAGACGATTTTTCGCCTCGCCCCAACCCAGGCCCTGCAACAATTCGCTGCGGAATTCGTCGGCCTGCGCTGGGGTGGCGAAGGCCTGGAACAAAGTGAACAGGTGCGAGTTGTCCGGATCTTTGGCTTCGCCCGGCGCGCGGGAATCGGTGACGATCCGCGAAATCGCGTCCTTCATTTCCTTGGCGCTGCTGAACAACGGAATGGTGTTGTCGTAGCTCTTCGACATCTTGCGACCGTCGAGGCCTGGCAGCGTGGCGACGCTTTCTTCGATCAGCGCCTCAGGCATGGTGAAGAATTCTTTGCCCTGACCGAACAGATGGTTGAAACGCTGGCCGATGTCACGGGCCATTTCCACGTGCTGGATCTGGTCACGACCGACCGGCACCTTGTGAGCGTTGAACATCAGAATGTCCGCGGCCATCAGCACCGGGTAGCTGTACAAGCCCATGGTGATGCCAGCGTCCGGGTCTTCGCCGGTTTCAACGTTCTTGTCCACCGAAGCCTTGTAGGCGTGGGCGCGGTTGAGCAGGCCCTTGGCGGCAACACAGGTCAGTAGCCAGGTCAGCTCGGGAATTTCCGGGATGTCGGACTGGCGATAGAAGGTTACGCGGTCCACATCCAGGCCACCGGCCAGCCAGGTCGCGGCGATTTCCAGACGCGAGCGCTGGATGCGCAGCGGGTCATCGCATTTGATCAGGGCGTGGTAGTCGGCCAGGAAGTAGAACGAATCGGCATTGCTGTCACGGCTGGCGATGATCGCCGGACGGATAGCGCCGGCGTAGTTGCCCAGGTGCGGCGTGCCGGTGGTGGTGATGCCGGTGAGGATACGGGTACGAGTCGTCATGGGTAATCGCTTGTCAGACTGCAATCAATTCGAAAGACGCGGCAGGATCAGATCCTTGAGATCGGTCAGCTTGCCATGAAAAAAGTGTCCGCATTCTGCCACTTTCAGCAGCTCATGGGGGCGCTCGAGTTTCGAGGACCAGTCGTAGACGGCTTGCGGATCGATGACTTCGTCGGTTTCCGGCTGGATCAGGGTCAGCTCGCCTTGCTGCGGCAGTTGATCCTGATCGCCCAGGCGCATGACCGCTGGCGCAACCATGAACAAATGCTTGAGCTGTTCGCCCTTGGCTTCCAGTCGTCCGCCGAGACTTGCTGCAACAAAACCGCCGAAGGAGAATCCGAACAGCGTCAGCGGCAACTCGGGGTGTTTGGCTCGTAGCCATTCGGCCACCGCCTGGGCATCATCGACTTCGCCCGTGCCCATATCGTGGGTGCCTTCACTGGCACCCACGCCGCGATAATTGAAACGCAAAGTAATCAAACCGGCATCGCGCGCGGTGCGCTGCAAGGTCGAGACGACTTTGTTGAGCATGGTGCCGCCCTGCACCGGGTTCGGGTGGCAGATCAGCGCAACGCCGCGCGGCTGCTCATTATCCAGATACAAAGCTTCCAGTTGACCGACCGGGCCATCAATCACTACAGGGGTTTCGCGCATAAGCAAGGAAGGAACTCCGTGACCTCGAATCGGGTCGACTCGTCTAGCAAATTGTCTGTGCCAATCTATTGCGAGTGAATCGCGGTATACAGCGCAGGTTCGAGCCGTTAACGTAAAGCAAAGCCGTTTATAGAGGAAGGACTCGTGGAACACTCGCTCTTAGTTTGGTTGTTGCCGACTCTTGCCCTGGTTGTGGGTGTCGCCATTGGTTTCCTGATCGCTCGCCTGGTGCCGAATGCCGCTCCTAGCAGCACACAACGTCAGCTGGATGACGTTCAGGAACGTTTCGACAGTTATCAGAACGAGGTGGTCACCCACTTCAACAGCACTGCAACACTGGTCAAGAAGCTGACTCAGAGCTATCAGGAGGTGCAGGATCACCTCGCCGAGGGTGCTAACCGCCTGGCCCTGGACGAGCAAACCCGCCAACGCCTGCTGGCCTCCCTGCACGCCGACGCGGCAGTGGCCCCACGGGAACGCCTGACGCCGCCGCGCAATCAGGAGCCGCCTCGTGATTACGCCCCCAAAGCCCCGAACGCGCCGGGCATGCTCGATGAGCATTACGGCCTGAAGAAGTAATCAGGTTTCGCGCGATACAAAAAAGCCCGCCCGATCTGTTAAGGATCGGGCGGGCTTTTTTACGCCTGGGGTTCAGTCAGGCTGTTACTGGTACTGCTGAGTCGGTTGCTGATACTGCTGACCCGGAATCGCCTTCAGGTTGACCTCGACCCGGCGGTTCTGCGCCCGACCATTGACGTCACCGTTGCTGGCAATCGGGTTATCCGGGCCGGCACCGCGAGCCGACAGGTTGGCACCGCTCACGCCCTGAGACGTCAGGTAAGTGGCCACGCTCTGGGCGCGACGCTGGGACAGGTCCATGTTGTGCTGGCGGCTGCCGGTGCTGTCGGTGAAACCGACGATCTCGATCTGGTTCTGACTGAACTCCTTGAGCGAGCCTGCCAGATTGTTCAGCGGCTGGTAGAAACTCGACGCGATGTTCGCCGAATCGGTAGCGAAGGTGATGTTGCCCGGCATGATCAGTTTGATCTGATCCCCCTGGCGCTGCACTTCCACCCCGGTGTTGGCCATGCTGGCGCGCAGCTTCTTCTCCTGCTGGTCGGCGTAATACCCGTAACCAGCGGCGGAAGCACCGACAACGGCAGCGCCAATCAGCGCGCCCTTGCCACGGTTGTCGTGACCGATGGCGGCACCGGCCAACGCACCGGCCAGAGCGCCGAGGCCGCCGTATTTGGCGGTTTTACTCATGCCCGTGGAACCACCGTCGGCCTGGCCCTGGTTGTCGTAAGGGTTAGGTGAGGCGCAGCCAGACAGCAAGGCCACAGCCGTAGCGACAATAATCAAACGCTGCTTGGTGAACATGAAGAGCTCCTACTTTTTGCATTCTGTGGTGCAACGGACTAAGGCATTAAACCTTCGCGGGCGTTGGATCATTGCAGATGAAAATAATTCCGCCACGCCCCTCACAACGTTAGAAATCACGCCCGCACAAAAGGGTTCTCGCGCATTTCATCGCCCAGACGCGTGTCGGGACCATGCCCGGTTACCACCGTCGCCTCTTCGTCGAGGGTATACAGCCGCTGCTTGATCGACCGCACGATGGTCGCCTGATCGCCACCCCACAAATCCGTGCGCCCTACCCCGCGACGAAACAACGTGTCACCGGCAATCAGCAGCTTAGCCTCTGAAAACCAAAAGCTCATGGAGCCCGGCGTATGACCTGGCGTGTGCAACGCTACGCCGCAACCGCACGCCAGTTCTTCATCATCGGCCAACCAGCGATCCGGCGACGGCACCGGCGTGTAAGGCACACCGAACATCTGGCACTGCATCTCCAGGTTGTCCCAGAGAAATTGATCTTCTTTATGCAAATGCAGGGTTGCGCCGGTTTTCTCCTTCAACTGACCGGAAGCCAGGAAGTGATCGAGGTGCGCATGGGTATGAATGATGCTGACCACTTTCAGGCCTAGAGCGTCGAGCCGCGCGAGGATCAGTTCGTGATTACCGCCCGGATCGACCACGATGGCCTTTTTGGTGATCGGGTCGCCGATGATCGTGCAGTTGCACTGCAAAGGGCCGACGGGGAAGGTTTCGCGGATGAGGGCTGTATTCGGGGTTTGCATGGGTTTAATCCTGGTGCCAAGGCTGGGTACTGCGGTTGTGATCCGCAAAATTGATAGGTTATCCTCGCGCCGCGCCTATTTTGAAACAAGACGGCAGGAAGCCAATGCCCGGTTCAAACGACTCTAGAAGCGTTTTTTAACGCTCAGCCCAAAAAGGATAATCCCATGCAAGAAGACTATCTCCTTCGTCAGGACATTAAAGGTATCGAAGCCTGGGCACAGGTCTGAACCATGCCTGAGATCCCGGTAGACTTCAGCTGTAAAACGACCTGCGCGTTTGTGGCAGGACGCTCGCACCTCAAGACTCAAACGCCTTGCCAGGACTATGTCGCGGCCAGAGAGTCCAACGAGGTGACCTGCATTTCATTGGCCGATGGGGCTGGCTCCAGAGCCAAATCCGAAATCGGCGCTCAAGTAGCGGTCACGGCTACCCTGGCCTTTGTCTGCAAAAACTTTGAAAGCCTCTGGCAAAACATGGACAAACACAACGCGAAGGCAGCCCAGCGACTGGTTAATCGCTGCCTGGACGCGTTCAGACGCAAATCTGCAAAGCTTGGCGGCGATATCAACGACCTGGCTTCTACCTTGTCGTTCGTCGCTTACTCACGAGGCCGCTACCTGGCAGGTCACTTGGGCGATGGCGTCATCGCAAGCGTTGATGCGGACGGACAACTTCTGGTCCTTTCTCATCCAGAAAATGGCGAGTCGGCCAATACCGCCCCGTTGCTGACTGACCATAAAGCGGCGTCGCGGCTCAGGTTGTACCGTGGGCAAATCGAAGCCACGACTGGCTTCGCGATCATGAGCGACGGCACCACAGAAAGCCTCTATGACAAATCCAGCGGCGTCCCCGCCCCGGCGATCCAAAAGCTGCTGGAATGGAATGCAACGTTGCCCAGAAAAAAAATGAAGGAAGTGTTGGGTGATAATTTGCAACAGTCCATTGCCAGTAAAACCGGAGATGACTGCTCCATAGGCTTACTGTCGATCCTGAAGCACTCCGTCGACGTGGGGCAGTCATCCGGAGTGACTGTCTCAGAGGAGAAATGACCGAAAACTTCTGATCGCAAGGCCCAACTTGTTTCGGAGGTCTTCAAACGGCGATTACTGCAATACACCCAACTCTTTTGCCCTGGCGACCGCTTGCGTGCGCCGTTCAACCCCAAGCTTGCTGTTGATATGGCTGGCATGGGTTTTCACCGTGTGCAGCGAAATGAACAGCTGGTCGCTGATCTCCTGATTCGAACAGCCTTGGGCGATCAGTCGCAGGACAGCCATTTCCCGCGTACTGAGTTGTTCCGCCGCAGTGGATGACTCCGCGGGACGGGCTGCCACTGTCGGAAGCTGTTCTGAAAGGCTCTGTGAAACGGGTGTCGGCGCACTGAGTTGAAGTTGTCCACGCAGCCAGTCCGGATGTTCAGCCAACAACCTGTCAAACGGTTGCAGCACTCCTCCGGCCGCCGCTTCCAGTGCCTGACTAAAGGCCTTACGGGCTTCGGGTTCGCGCCCGCCCCCCAGCAACAACGTCACTTTCTGAGTCAGTGCCATCACGCTGAGCAGTTGCCTGCCCGTTTGCTGCCCATGCTCTAGCAACGCATTCAATCGTCCTTCGGCCAGCATCGGCTGCCCCTGAATGACCTCCAGCAAGGCCTGTTGCAACTCGATATGCAGCGGCAGTTGCGGATGAAACTCCGGAGGGGCTGCCGCGTGTTCACCGTTATAGGTCTGGCCCAAGCGAGCGAGCCAGGCTTCGGCCAGATCGGTACGCCCCTGCGCCAGCCAGAGTTCGCATTTGACCAGGGTGATCATCGCCAGGTAGTAGATCGGTGGCACGTCCCAGATGTGCATCAGGCGCTCGGCTTCGGCAAGTTCAGCGAAGGCTTTGGCGAATTCGCCGCTGCTGCCCTCCAGCCTGGCGATCACGCAGTGGCCGATCAATACGCTGATATCACGACAGGCGCGTGCTTCATTCAAACCGGCTTGCAAGCGTGCCCGCGCGGCTTGGGGCTGCAAGCGCAGGGCTAACAAAAAGCCTTCGTACAAAGTCAGTCGGGCGCGTACGGCATAGAGCCGTTGCGGGGATAACCGTTGCAGGCGTTGCTGCCCCTGGCGCACTTCATCCAGCGCACGAAGGATTTCCCCTCGTGCTTGCAGCACGCGAGCGCGGTCGTAATGGGCCAGCGCTTCGAACAGCGGGTTGCCGACCCGTTGCGCCAACTCCAGAGACTCACGGTTCAACCCGCGGGCACGCCACAAGTCGCCGTCGGCAATGGCCAGGTTGGACAGGGTCGAGAGGCACATCAGGCGCTGCCCGTAGCGTTTGGCGGGCAGGCTCTCCTGCGCTTCGGTGCAGTAGAGCAGCGTCAGCTCACGATTGCCGCGCCCGCGAGCGATGATCCCGCTCAGGGCCAGCCATTGCGCCAGCATGGATTTCTGCGCAGTGGCGGACGGGGCCGGCAGGAAGCGGCTCAAATGACTGGCCAGTTCCTCGGCGGCGTCCAGCTGACAGGCCAGCCCCAACGCCCAGCTGTACAGCACGATCAGCCGTGGCGTGCTGATCAGCAGGCTGTCGGGCAAGTCCATTTTCCAGCGCAGCAACATGCCGACGTTCTGTTCGGCCAGCAGTTGTTCTTCGGAGAGGTTCTGCACCAGGTTCGCCGCGACGTCCAGATGCCCGGCGCGCAATGCCTGCTCCACCGCTTCATCGAGCAGCCCCTGGGCATTGAACCAGCGACAGGCGCGCAGGTGCAGGCTGGCCGCCGGCACCATCGCTTGCGCGGTAGGCCGGGTGCGCAACAGGTCGGAAAACAAGTGGTGGTAGCGGTACCAGTGACCGTTTTCATCCAATGGCACCAGGAACACCTGATGGGCCAGCAGAAAACGCAGGATCTCGGCACTGTCATGGGCTTCGCGAACGGCGTCGCACAGTTCGCTGCAAAAGCGTTCCTGAGGTGCTGTGTCGTAAAGGAATGACTGCACCTCGGCGGGCAGACAATCGATGACTTCTTCCAGCAGATAATCGCGGATCAGCCCTTCCCCGCCATGCAGCGTCTGCGGCAAAGCACCCTGGGTGCCCGCTTCGGACGCCGCCAGTAGCCAGAAACGCAGTCCGGCGACCCAACCTTCGCTGCGCTGGATGAGGCTCTCCAGCGCTTCGCCGCGCAAGGAACTGCTATGACGATCAAGCAGGGTCAAGGCTTCATCGTGAGTCAGGCGCAAGTCCTGTTCATTCAACTCGAGCAGTTGCCGTGACAGCCGCAGGCGTGCCAGATGCCAGTCCGGCCGCTGCCGACTGGTGACCATGACCAGCAAGCCGTCGGGCAGATGATTGAGGAAAAATTGCAGGCAGCGATCGAGCACCGGGCCCTGCGCCAGATGGTAGTCATCAAGCACCAACAGCAGGGGCGTACTCGAAGACAGGTGCACGGCCAACTCATCGAGCAAACCGTCCAGCCATTCTTCAAAGGCAAACGGTTGATGCCGCTGGCGCATTTTCAGCAGGCCCAGGGACTTGCTGCCCAGTTGCGGAAAAAAGTCCTGGAGGCCTTCGAGCAACCGCTCGAGAAAACGTCCGGGATCGCTGTCTCGCGGACTCAACCCCAGCCACAGACTTTGCCAGTGAGCCGGCAAGCCCTGACAGAACTCCACGGCCAACGAACTTTTGCCAAACCCCGCCGGTGCGCTGACCAGCAACAGCCTGCCACCAAGCCCCACACTCAGGCGCTCGCACAGACGAGGCCGCAGCACATGGCCGTCGGGCAACGGAGGCCGAAAAAAGCGCCCGTCCAGTGCCGCGACGACAACGCTTGCAGGGCCCGGGTGTGGGGACAGATCAGTCATGGCCGGCTCTTGTTTGAATGGCGGTTGGCGGCGTTGCAGATGTCCGCAGCCTAGCGGTAAACGAAGAGGGAATGAAGGTTATTGCTACAAATGGCTACAAAAAGAATACAAGCAGGAGTGCCGAGCAAACCCGACAGCCACACCGCCCTCGTAGCAGCTGTCGAGCTTGCGAGGCTGCGTTCGGCTGCGAAGCAGTCGTAAAACCATGCAACGCGGTCTGTCAGACAAACCGCGTGCACCGAATTTGCGAGGACTTCGGTCGGGCGCGACCCCGGCTCGAACGCAGCCTCGCAAGCTCGACAGCTGCTACAACGATCTTTGTGAACTGAAAAAAAAACGCCCCGAACCAGTCGGGGCGTTTCTCGAGGATGCGGCCTCTGTTCAGTACCGCTTAGCGAACACCCTCTTGGCGCAGCGCAGCCGGAGTGAAGTCGCTGGTAGTGGCGGTGAAGCCGAAGTCATACGCCGATTTCTCTTCGTTCTTCATGCCCAGTGCCAGGTAGCGGCCCGATTGCAGGTCGTACAAGGTTTCCAGGGTGTACCACGGCACCTGAACGTTGTAGTAGTTCTGGGAGTGAGCTTCCGCCACACGCCACAGTTGATTACGACCGTCGTAGTGGTCGATCACGGCCGCCTGCCAGGTGTCTTCGTCGATGTAGAAGTCACGCTTGGCGTAGATGTGGCGCTGACCTTCCTTCAAGGTAGCCACCACATGCCAGACCCGGCGCAGCTCGTAACGAGTCAGGTCCTGGTTGATGTGACCGGCCTTGATGATGTCGTCGTACTTGAGTTGCGGCGAGTCGAGTTTGTAGGCGTCGGAGGCGATGTACATCTCTTTCTTGCCTTCGAGCTTCCAGTCGTAACGATCCGGCGCGCCGTTGTACATGTCCAGGTTGTCGGAGGTCCGCAGGCCATCGGCTGCGGTACCCGGCCCGTCATAGGACACTTGCGGTGCGCGACGCACACGACGCTGACCGGCGTTGTAGACCCACGCCGAACGAGGCTCTTTCACCTGGTCGAGGGTTTCGTGCACCAGCAGCACACCACCGGCCAAACGTGCCGGCGCGGTCACTTTCTGCTTGAAGTAGAACAGGATGTTGCCCGGGTTCGCCGGATCGTAATCCTTCATCTTGTCGCGGAACACGAACTGGTCCTGGAAGTACACCAGGCTGTACGAGCCATTCGGTTGTGGCGTGGCCTGGGTCACCAGACGGGTCACGCTGCCACCGCGATAGCGGGTGATGTGGTTCCAGATGACTTCAACGCCGGTCTTCGGGATCGGGAATGGGATTGCGGTTTCGAAGTTCTCCAGACCGTTGCCGCCGGACACCAGGTTGGTGCTGGTGGCGTTTTTCTTGATGGAGGCAAACACGGCATCCGGCACGGTGGCGCCGCGATGGGACGGGTAGACCGGCATCTTGAAGGTTTCCGGGTAGCGCTTGAACATCGCGTACTGGCCCGGTGCGAGCTTGTCCTTGTACTGGTCGACGTTTTGCGCAGTGATGGTGAACAGTGGTTTTTCACTGGCAAACGGGTCGGACAGGAAGCCTTTGCCGTCGACAGCGCCGGCGTTTTTCGGCAATGGTTTCCAGGCCGGAATCGAACCGTCAGCATTGCCGGCCATTTCGGCGCCCATCGGGGTCAGGCTCTTGCCCAGTTTGTCGGCTTCAGCCGCAGGGACCGCAGCCATGACGCTGGTCGCCAGCAGCGTAAGCCCCAGAAATCCAGCGTGGAACAGACTCTTTGTCGTTTTCATAGGTGTGTTCGTCCTGAAAATACAGTGCTTAGAAGTTCACGCCGAAGCTGAGCGCAACGAAATCGCGGTCATCGACGGTGGTGTACTTGCCATCAAAGAAGTTGGTGTAAGCCAGGCTCGCGGTGTAGGTGTTCTGGTACTCGGCATCGACGCCCAGGCTCACCGCTTTACGACCTTCCTCGAAGTTGCCGCCAGGGCCAGGCGAGTAGCCTTCCACGTCATGGGACCAGGCCACGTTCGGCTTGAGGTTCACGCCGGCGAATACGCTGTTGTATTCCCAGATGGCACGACCGCGGTAACCCCAGGAGTTTGCGGTGGTGAATCCGTCGTTTTCACAGTAGCGGCTCACATTGTTTTGCGGTCCGCCTGCCAGGGTGCCGGTGTTCAATGTCTGGCACTGACCACCTGGCAATGGACCAGGGCCGTAGCTCGGGTCACGGCCGTAACGCGCTTTGTTAGTGCTTTCCAGACCACCAACGTGAGTAAAGCCGACCTCGCCCACCAGAGTCAGCCGCTCAGCACCCATCACCTGGTCGAAGAAGTGAGTAAGGGTCGTCTGCAGTTGGGTGACTTCCTTGCGGCGATAGCCTTTTTGATCCGCCCCTGGCGTACCTTGGAGTACGGAAACGTTAGGGTTCAGAGGTGTCAGACCGGAAAAGAGAATGTCGGTGGTGTTGAGCTGAACCGGAGCATTCGGCCGGTAGCTGACTTCACCACTCCACGCAGTACCTGTAGGTAATGTGGTCGAGAAGCTCAAGCCATACAGGCGAATATCTTCAGGGTACTCGACGTAGTAGCTGGA
The DNA here is from genome assembly GCF_030053095.1 of Pseudomonas sp. PMCC200344. NCBI lineage: Bacteria > Pseudomonadati > Pseudomonadota > Gammaproteobacteria > Pseudomonadales > Pseudomonadaceae > Pseudomonas > Pseudomonas sp. PMCC200344. Next base: position 5,366,161 of record NZ_CP125618.1, read on the forward strand.
GTTACCGGCCACATTCAATGGCAACAAGGTCGGTGCCAAGTTACGCGCGACAGCGAGAGGAACACCCCTGGCCACCAGCGAGCCCACCAGGCCCGCCGCGCTGTAAGCGCTCGCCGGAGCACCTTTGCCGCTGAAAATCGGCGCACGGCTGTGGTAGTTCATGAAGTAGGCGCCGAACTCGGTGTCCAGCGGATCGAACATGTATTTGAAGGACACGCCAAATTGACCGCTGTCACGGGCATCGCGATCCGGACCGCGACGAACGATGACACCTTCATCCGGGTCACCCCAGGTCACGCCCCTGGCAGCCAGGGTGTTGATGCTGGCATTACGCAACGAAGCCGGCAGCCTCGCAGCCGTCAGTGCGCTGTTGAGCCCGTTACGGGTGCGCAGTACGGCCAGGTTGTTGTCGCAGCCATCCGAAATCACGTCCGGTTGCGAGAAGAAGGTGCCGCAGTTGTCGGTAACGGTCTGGTCCCATTCGAGCTGGTAGAAGGCTTCGGTCGAGAGGTTCTCGGTGAGGCTCTGGGACACGTAGAACATGTTGACCGGGATCAGGCCTTCCTTGATCTCGGCACCTGGACGACGGAACGCGGACACGTCGATCGGGTTGATCGAGTTGATGCCGCCGCCGATGAAGGTACTTTCACCCCAACTCACTACTTGCTTGCCCAGACGCACGGAGCCCGGCTGATCGGCAACGGAGTAGTTGTGGTAGACGAAGGCGTCGAGGATCTGGCCCCCGGAGGACTTGGCGCCTTCCTTGCGGTTGCTGTCGCTGATGTCCTTGAACGGACGGCTTTCGTCCTTGAGTTCAAAGTCGTACCAGTATTTGCCACGGACGAAAACGCCGGTATCGCCATATTTCAATTCGAGGTCATGGATGCCCTTGAAGATCTTGGAGAACGTTTCGCCGCTCTTGAAGTTCAGGTGACCGTCGTCGGAAGTCTGGGACAGGCCGCGGCCGCCGTTGTTGACGCCGATGAGGTTCTTGTTGGCACTTTCAGTAGACCAACTGGCACCGATCGACAGGGACGAGTCGAACTGACCTTCGATTTCACCAACGTTGAAACTGACGCCGAATGCTGGCCCGGCGAGCGTAGAGGCAAGACTGACCGCCAGGGGCAGTTTTGCCCGGCGCCAGAACTGGTTTACTGATGTCATCGACGCTACTCCATGTGCATTATTGTTATGGCAGTGAGCACTTCTAAAAACGCTGTGGATGACTGGGAGCCAAGGTATCCCTAAGTCATGCCAAAGTTGCATCGCCCCGGTGTGTGCGTTTGCTCCGTTCTTAAAAATCCTTGAGCGGACTATAGCCAGCAGGTAGTACTGCTTGATCCCTCTAAAGTGTGATTTGCAGCTGCCAACCACTCTGGAACAGTCCTTTGCCAAGCCGACGCCCGTCGGCACGCCAAGGATGGCTGAAATTTCAGATTTGACAAGCCAAGCGCTTGCTTGGTGGGGCTGGCGCGCCCTTTTGGGCACGCCAGGTGACGTTCAAAGCGTCGAGAGGAAGGTGCTGTTGTTGGCTTGCCATTCGGTGATGTCGACGCGAATACGCTTCTTGTCGAGTTTGCCGACACTGGTCTTGGGAATTTCAGTAACAAGGGCGATCTGGCTCGGGATGGCCCACTTGCTCAGGTGCCCCAGTTCCACGAACGGCTTGAGGTGTTCCTTCAGTTCTTTGGCCCCGATCTCATGGCCTTCGCGGACCACCAGCAGTGCGAACGGACGTTCGCCCCACTGCGGATCGGCGATGCCCACAACTGCTACTTCGCGTACCGCAGGGTGACGGCTGATCAAGTCTTCAAGGTCCAGGGAGGAGATCCACTCGCCGCCGGTCTTGATCACATCCTTGATCCGGTCGCGAATGTCGATCACCCCCATGCTGTCCAGGGTCGCTACGTCACCGGTGTGCAGCCAGCCCCCGGCCCAGAGCTCGGCGCCCTTTTGCGGTTCGTTGAAATAGCCCTCGGTGAGCCACGGTGCACGCAGCACCAGTTCGCCTTGGGTCTCGCCATCGGCGGGCAGGAAGTTGCCGTCGGTGTCGACGATCGCCGCCTCCACCAATGGCCCCGGCACACCGGCCTTGATCCGGTACGTGGTGCGTTCGTCTTCGGTGCCGGCCATCAGCTCGTCGTTGAGGTGCGCGCACGAGATCAGCGGTCCGGTTTCCGACATGCCGTAAGCGGCGGTCAGCTGAATGCCATTGGCCTTGGCGGCTTCGTACAACGTGCGGTTCAACGCACTGCCGCCGATGACAATTTTCCAGCCACCAAAGTCGGTGCCTTGCGCGGCCTTGGAATTAAGGAGCATTTGCAGAATGGTTGGTACGCAATGGGAAAAAGTGACCTTCTCCTTGCGCCACAGCTCCACCAGGTATTCCGGGTCATAACGACCGGGATAGACCTGCTTGAGCCCGAGCATGGTCGCTACATACGGCAGGCCCCAAGCGTGCACGTGGAACATCGGGGTGATCGGCATGTAGACATCGTTGGTGCCCAGCAAACGCACGCTGTCGATGGCGCCCATGATGGTCGACACGCCCATGGTGTGCAGCACCAGTTGCCGATGGGTGAAGTACACACCTTTGGGATTACCGGTGGTGCCGGTGGTGTAGAACGTGGTCGCGACCGAATTTTCGTCGAAATCCTGAAAGTCGTACTGCGTGCTCGCCGCCGCCAGCAACTGCTCGTACTCGCCGATGAGGTTCGGCAGGTCGGCGGGACTCGAAGGCAGGTCAGTCAGCAGCAGGGTTTTCTCCACCGTGGTCAGGTGCCCGGCAATCGCCTGATACAACCCGACGAACTCGCTGTTGACCAGCACAAAGCGGTCCTCGGCGTGGTTCATGGTGTAGAGGATTTGTTCCGGAGACAGCCGCACGTTAATGGTGTGGATCACCGCGCCGATCATCGGGATGGCGAACATGCATTCCAGATAACGATGGCTGTCCCAGTCCATCACCGCCACGGTATCCCCGGCCTTGACGCCGGCCGCCGTCAGCACGTTGGCCAGCCTGGCGACCCGTTCGATCAGGGTCGGATAGCTGTAGCGCAACTGGTCACGGTAAATGATCTCGCGGGTTTTTTCATAACGAGCGCCGGACATCAGCAGCCGTTTAATCAGCAGCGGATACTGGTAAGCGCCTTCGGCTGGAGGGATAACGCGAGTCTGCAACATAAGAGTCCCTTTTCTGACTGCACGGTCGTGGCTGAAAGTAAGCACTTTAGTGGTCTTGGACGCCAGCCAAATCAGCCAAAGGAATGATTTGCAAAGTCGTGCAAATGCTAGCGTTGCGCCAGCACCTGCTGGTATTTCTTATCCATGACTCATAGCGCGATCAATGCATCTCGGTAAACGCGAGTTTCACACCGATGGCGATCAGTACCGCGCCCATCGTCCGATCGAACCAGTGGCCCATCCGGGCAAAACCTGCGCGCACGCGCTGCTGGCTGAACAGCATCGCCACCAGGCAAAACCACACAGCGGTGGCCACCGCGAGGTAAATGCCGTAGCCCGCCTGTACCGCCAGCGGCGTGTGCGGATTGATCACCACGGTGAACAGCGAAAGGAAGAACAGCGTCGCTTTCGGGTTCAGACCGTTGGTCACGAAACCCGACGTGAAGGCGCCGCGAGCAGTGCGCTCGCCCGCTTCCTTGTGCAGATCGTCAGCCGCAGGTTGGGCCGGCTGTGCTCGCAAGGCCTTGAAGCCGATGTACAGCAGGTACGCGGCGGCGGCCCATTTCAGGGCATTAAACAACACGATCGACTGGGACACGATCAGGCCAATGCCGAGCAACGAATAGCCGACGTGCAGGAAAATGGCCGTGCCGACACCCAGCGCCGTCCAGGTGCCAGCGCGACGACCATGGGTCACGCTCTCACGCACCACCACGGCAAAGTCCGGGCCGGGGCTGGCCACGGCCAGCAAGTGAATCAGGGCAACGGTCAAAAACTCTGTCCAGTACATGGGGGATCCTTTTGGCCAAGCGTAACTGTTTGTTTCATCTGGTAGGCTCGGCAGATTACGCCTTCAGTTCATTGCACAAAAGGTACAGTTGATGACGAACACTCACCGCGCCGTTTTCCTCGACCACCCGTCCCTGGACCTGGGTGACCTCGACCTCAGCCCGCTGCAAGAGTGTTTCAGCGACTTACAGCTTTTCGCCCAGACCACGCCGGACCAGGTGATCGAACGCCTCAAGGGCGCCACCGTTGCCATCAGCAACAAAATCCTGATCGACGCCGCCGCCATCGCAGCCAGCCCCGAGCTGAAGCTGATCCTGATCACGGCCACCGGCACCAACAACGTTGACCTCGCCGCCGCCCGCGCCAACGGAATTACCGTCTGCAACTGCCAGGGTTACGGCACGCCCTCGGTGGCGCAGCACACGATCATGTTGCTGCTCAATCTGGCGACGCGCCTGGCCGATTATCAAAAGGCTGTCGGCGAAGGTCGCTGGCAGCAGGCGAAACAGTTCTGTCTGCTGGATTACCCGATTGTCGAACTGGAAGGCAAAACCCTCGGCCTGCTCGGTCACGGCGAACTTGGCGGCGCGGTCGCACGACTGGCCGAAGCCTTTGGCATGCGTGTACTGCTCGGCCAGATTCCCGGGCGCCCTGCCCGACCGGATCGTTTGCCACTGGAGGAGCTGCTGCCGCAGATCGACGCGCTGACCCTGCACTGCCCGCTCAACGAACACACCCGCCACTTCATCGGAGCCCGTGAGCTGGCCTCGATGAAACCCGGTGCATTCGTGGTCAACACCGCACGCGGCGGCCTGATCGACGAACAGGCCCTGGCCGATGCCTTGCGCAACGGTCACCTGGGCGGCGCGGCCACCGACGTGTTGAGCGTCGAGCCACCGACCGCCGGCAATCCGCTGCTGGCCCAAGACATTCCACGGTTGATTGTCACCCCGCACAATGCTTGGGGCAGTCGCGAGGCACGCCAGCGAATCGTGGGCCAGTTGACCGAAAACGCTCAGGGATACTTCAGTGGTAAAGCGCTGCGGGTCGTCAGTTGATAGACTGCGGCACTTTTTTACAGGAGCAGAGTATGGATCCGCGCAGTGAAGTACTGCTTCGTCAGGCTGAATTATTCCAGGGTTCGGTGCTGCTGGCCGGTTTGCCCGCCGACGACCTGCTGGGCCGTCTGCCCGACGCTCATGGCTGGTGCTGGCATGCCGGCGATCAAGCAGCGCTGGATGCCCGCTTCGCCGAGCGCAGTCATTTCGGTGTGACTGTAACGGAGCGCGCGTTCGACACCGCCGTGGTGTTTCTGCCCAAGTCCAAGGACCTGACCGACTACATCCTCAACGCTCTCGCCTCCAAGCTGGCCGGTCGTGAACTGTATCTGGTGGGTGAAAAACGCAGCGGCATCGAAGGTGCGGCCAAGCAACTGAACCCCTTCGGCAAGCCGCGCAAGCTCGACAGCGCGCGGCATTGCCAGCTGTGGCAGGTTACCGTGGCCACTGCGCCAGAAGCCAAGTCGCTGGAAAGCCTGGCCCAGACTTATGAGTTGCCGCTGGCCGAAGGTCCGCTAAAAGTCATCAGCCTGCCGGGCGTGTTCAGCCACGGTCGGCTGGATCGCGGCAGCGCGCTGTTGCTGGAACATTTGGACAAATTGCCGAGCGGCCATTTGCTGGACTTCGGTTGCGGTGCCGGTGTGTTGGGAGCAGCGGTGAAACGTCGCTATCCACACAACCAGGTCACCTTGCTTGATGTGGATGCCTTTGCCGCCGCCAGCAGTCGCCTGACATTGGCTGCCAACGGTCTGGAAGCTGACGTGATTACCGGTGACGGTATCGACGCAGCACCGATGGGCTTGAGTGCAATTCTGAGCAACCCACCCTTCCATGTCGGGGTTCACACCGACTACTTCGCTACCGAGAACTTGCTGCGAAAAGCTGCTAAACATCTGAAAAATGGTGGAGAACTGCGCTTGGTAGCCAACAGCTTCCTGAAGTATCAGCCGCTGATCGAAGAGCATCTGGGCGTGTGTGCGATCAAGGCTGAAGGACAGGGTTTCAGAATCTATCGGGCCAAACGCGGCTAGGTCTTCTTTTTAAAAAAGAGGCTTGCCCAATCGGATTTGTCTAGGCAGAATCCGCTCCGTCCTAGGGGAGTAGTCTCCCACGAGCGCCATGCTCGTCCGGCATACGTCAACATACTTGGTCAACAGACCATGGCGTATGCGACCAAGCGTCCGCATCAGACGGATCGCAGGGTTTGACAAGACCTATGACACGAACACCTTACCCGGGGCGGGAAGGCTGTACGTGTCATAGCCGTGTCGACCCGCCCCTTAGGAAAACCCTGATGCTGGACTCATTTCTCGTTCCCACCGCAATCGTTGCCTTGGCCGAAATCGGCGACAAGACGCAACTGCTCGCGCTCATTCTCGCCGCTCGCTTTCGCAAACCCTGGCCGATCATCGCCGGCATCGTCGCTGCAACCCTGGCCAACCACGCGGCCGCCGGCGCGGTAGGTGCCTGGGTCGGTAGTTTCTTCTCGAATGCGACGCTGCACTGGATCCTCGCCGCGAGCTTCACCGCGACCGCATTGTGGACCCTGGTGCCGGACAAGATGGATGACGACGAAGCCAGCACCGCCCGCAAGTTCGGACCGTTCCTGACCACGTTGATCGCGTTTTTCCTTGCGGAGATGGGCGACAAGACTCAAGTCGCCACGGTGATGCTCGCTGCGCAATACCCGGAGCTGTGGCTGGTGATCATCGGCACCACCGTCGGGATGTTGATTGCCAACGTGCCGGTGGTTTTGGCGGGTAACTTTGCCGCGGATAAATTGCCGTTGACCCTGATCCGTCGCCTGGCGGCGTCGGCGTTCTTCATCCTCGCCATTGTCGCGGTGTACAAGGCGATGCAGAGCAGCGGTTGGGCTTGATGCGGTAGGCCGTCAGACCGCGTTATCGTTCTTCGCGAGCAGGCTCGCTCCCACAGGTGATCGCGTTCCAATGTGGGAGCGAGCCTGCTCGCGATAGCGTCAGTGGCAGCACCGCATGAACATCAGGATTTCTTGGCTTTCTCGTACAGCGGCATGACTTTCGGAATCGCCGCTTGCAACGAAGCAACCCGACTGGCCGACGCCGGGTGCGTGCTCATGAACTCTGGCGGCGAACCTTGCGAAGCCTTGCTCATCTTGTTCCACAAGGTGATCGCCGCGTTCGGGTTGTAGCCGGCGCGAGCAGCCAGTTCCAGGCCGATCAGGTCCGCCTCGTTTTCATTGGAGCGACTGTTGGGCAAGGTCATGCCGTAGTTGGCCACGGTATCCGCCAGCGCCAGGCTGTCCTGACCCAGACCGAACAAGGCACCGGCGCCCTGCTTGGCCATTTCGATGCCGTAAGCCTTGGACATCGCTTCACGACCATGCTCGCGCAGGGCGTGGGCGATTTCGTGGCCCATGATCGCGGCGATTTCATCGTCGGTGAGTTTTAGGCTGTCGATCAGGCCGGTGTAGAAAATGATCTTGCCGCCAGGCCCACAGTTGGCATTGAGTTCGTCGCTCTTGATCAGGTTGACCTCCCACTTCCACTGGGCCGAATCTGGTCGAAAAATCGGCGCCTGGGCAATCAGCCGGTCGGCAATGGCCTGGACACGTTTGGCCTCGCTACTGGTCTTGTCCAGCACGCCTTTACTGCTCGCCTCGCCAACTGTCTTTTGATAAGACTGGGCGTACATCTGATTAACCTGATCGGTCGACAGCATGCTGAACATGTACTGTTTGCGCTCAACGCCCACCGCGCCACCGCTGGTGGTGTTGACCGACTGACAACCCGCGAGCAGCAGACCTGCGCTCAGCGCACACACAACCAATGTCTTATTCATCAAAAATTTCCCTGAAAACATGCCGGTTATCCTAGGCGGTGAATTGTATTGGCGCCAGATACAACAGAGGTGTAGACGCACATTTCAGACAAAGCTCTCATGACCGTAGGAAAAAATTCACCTAACAGCGCCCACCGCGGTCGATAACGGCCCGTAATGATTCATTTGCGACATTAACGCCTACAAAACAGCCAATTCGCCAAACCCCGCTCATGGCCATCGACACCCCTGCCGATACAGCACCGCAGACGTCCTCTTGCGTGCGGAGCACCCATGAAATTCAAGTCGATCCAGTTTTCCGTGGCGGCCCTCGCCGGCGCCATCGTTCTTAGTGTCGTGGCAGCTCTGGTGCTGTACGCGTTGTTTTCCGGCGCACGGACACAAGACATGGTCCAGCAGCGGACCCAGGCACAATTCGAGCAAGTCATCGAACAACGCCTGACGTCACTGGCGCAAACCCAGGTCAGCCAGATCCAGCGCGAGCTCGAAGCGCCACTGCTGATTGCCGGCGGACTGGTGCGAGTCAATGCATTGATCGGTACCCCGGGCGCCGATGGCCAGCCACAGTTGAGCCTGAGCCGTGAGCAATTGATCAGCCTGATCAAGGAAAACGTCACCAAGAACCCGAAAATTCTCGGCACCTACGTCGGTTGGGAAAAAAACGCCCTCGATCACAACGATGCGGCCTACGTCGACACCAAGATTGTCGGCATCGACGCCAGCAACGGCCGCTTCCTGCCGTGGTGGTTCCGCAACGAAGACGGCAGCCTTGGCCTGGATAAACTGGTGGACGTCGACGACCAGAAAACCCTGTCCACCGGCGTGCGAGCCAGCGAGTACTACCTGTGCTCGAAAGAAACCAAAAAATCCTGCGTGATCGATCCGGCGCCTTACAAGGTCGGCGACAAGATCGTCATGCTCGCCTCCTTTATTGAACCGATCATGCTCAACGGGGCCTTCCAGGGCATCGTCGGCGCCGACCTCTCGGTGAACTTCATCCAGGAAATGCTCCTCGGCGCGAATCAGAAGTTGTACAGCGGCGCTGGTGAAATGGCCCTGATTGGCGGCAACAGCCGGATCGTTGCCTACACCAAGGACCCGAGCAAATTCGGTGAGAAAGTCAGCGACATCCTCGACAGCCAGCAGATCGCCAACATGGCCAATCTCAAGCGCGGTGAAGTCACCTACACCGTCGACAAGGCCCAGGGCCGGATCGAGTTGTACCTGCCATTCGGCATCGGCCAGACCGACGCTCGCTGGACCCTCATGCTGCAACTGCCGTTGAACGCGGTGATGGCCGACCTGCAAAAACTTCAGACCGATCTGGACGCTCAGCGCAAGTCCGACACCTTTGGCATGGCCATGGTCGGATTGTTGATCGCCGGTATCGGTTTGCTGGTGATCTGGCTGGTGGGCCACGGCATTGCCCGGCCGCTGAAGCAGATGGTTGCCATGCTCGACGACATCGCTCAGGGCGAAGGCGACCTGACTCGCCGCCTGACCAGCGATCGCGCCGACGAACTGGGCGCGATTGCGAAAGGCTTCAATACCTTCCTGGCCAAGTTGCAGGCGATGATCACCCAGGTGGTGACTTCGGTGCAGAGCGTCAGTGATTCGTCGGAACACACCGCCGACATCGCCATCCGCACCAACATCGGTGTGCACAAGCAAATGGCCGAGATCGATCAGGTGGCCACGGCGGTGCATGAAATGACCGCCACCGCCCAGGACGTGGCGCGCAACGCGACCCAGGCTGCGCAAGCCGCCAGTCATGCGGATCAGGCAGCGGCGCAAGGCATGCAAATCGTGCGCGATACGTCGAACTCGATTGGCGTACTGGCGATAGAAATCGGCAAGGCTGTCGGCGTGGTGCAAACCTTGGCCAAGGACAGCGAGAACATCAACGCGATCCTGACGGCGATTCGCGGGATTGCCGAACAGACCAACCTGCTGGCCTTGAACGCGGCCATCGAAGCGGCCCGCGCTGGCGAACAGGGACGCGGTTTTGCGGTGGTAGCCGATGAAGTGCGCAACCTGGCGCAGAAGACTCAGAAAGCTACTGAAGAAATTCAGACCATGATTCAGCAACTGCAACAAGGCACGCGCGATGTGGTGCGTGTGATGGAGGACAGTCAGAACCGTACCGACGAAAGCGTGCAGCACGCGGCGAAAGCGGCCGAGGCGCTGGAGACGATTACTCAGGCGGTGTCGGTGATCAACGACATGAACACCCAGATTGCCAGTGCGGCAGAGGAACAGAGTGCGGTGGCTGACGACATCAATCGGAACGTGATCAACATCGGGCAAGTGGCCAATGAAGTGGCGGGCGGAGCGGATGAGTCGAGTGCGGCGAGTGCGGATCTGACCAAGTTGGCTGAACAGCAGCGGCGGTTGATCAATCAGTTCAAGGTCTGATCCAAAGGCCTCTTCGCGGGCAAGCCTCGCTCCTACAGGGGATCACATAACCCGTAGGAGCGAGCGGTGCGGCGATCCGACTTGCCCGCGAAGGCGTCCGCACAGGCGCCACATCAGTTAGCCGGGGGTAAGGCACTCCGGCCCATTCAGCTTCGGATCATTCACCAGATTCGCCAACACCCGCTCGCGCAACCCCGCGGGTTCACTGGCGAGCAATGCCTGCAAGGCATGCAACGGAGTCTCTGGATTGAGCCACGCTTCCTGCCCCGCCGCATCGAGTATCAACGGCCGGCGCTGACTCGCCGCCGGCTGCGTGATCACCGCCGTGCTCAGCCACACCTGCTCTTGCACCGGATACGCTTCCCAGATCGCAGCAAAAAACAGCGCCGAACCCTCCCCCGGTGTCAGCCAATACGGACGCTTGCGCGTCGTGCCGCGCCATTCGTAAAAACCGTTGGCCGGCAGCAGGCAACGGCGTTCGCGCAGGGCCTGGCGAAACATCGGTTGTTCGGCAACGGTTTCGGCCCGGGCATGGGCTGGCGTACGGGACAAATCGGTCAGCCACGGCGGCGTCAACCCCCAACGCGCTCGGGCCAACTCACGCTGACCGTCAACACCCGCGCGCAGCATCAACACCGAATCGTTGGGAGAAATATTCCACTGGGCCTGCTGATCGGTGGGGAAGCCGGGCAGGGCCGCGAAGGCGGGGTTCCAGCGAAACAGGGCATAACGTCCACACATGGGGCAACACGACTCTTGATAAAACGGACACCAGCCTAACAGACCAGCGTGCCGGGAAAACTTTCCGGTTCATCGCCGGGCAGTGGAAGCGCGGCATTGTACGCGGTGATCAGCTCCCGGGCGTATTCGGCCTGGTCGTTATCCACCGACAAGCCCAGCAAGCCGTAAATCGGCAGTTCGCCGCTTCCACCGAGCAAATCACGCCCCACCAGATGCGCTTCGATACCCTCGCTGGCCAGCATGCCTTGCAGCAACTCACCTTCCATCAGGTTTTCAGGCTCGTAGATTCGCTGCATAGACGCCCCTCACTCATTTTCGCTGAACACTTCGAGATGCCATTCCTCTCCGTGAACCTGCAACACAAACGTTATCGGCCGACAGCACACCTGACAGTCCTCGATATAGGTCTGATCGCCCCCGGACAGATCCACAGACGTCTCAACCTCCTCACCACAATACGGACATTCATACTGCGCAGTTTCCAGCATCGCGGTCTCCCAGGTGACTTGTGCGTATAATCGCCGGTCTATTTGCAGGGCTATTTTCGTCTGGCTGACTTTTCAGACCGTGCCCCGTTGGTTTTCGATCAAAACCTTTACTTACCCTAGCCGTTTCTAACAAGAGAGCATGATGGGCGAATTCGATGCCATCCGACCTTACAATGACAGCGAAGTCCCGGCAGTGCTGGACCGGCTGCTCGGCGACAAGGCGTTTCTAGATATCCTCATCCACTTCCGCTTCCCGCGTTTTGCCGGTGCTTTCGGCTGGATGCTCAAACCTCTTATAGCTCATCGGCTGCGCCGTGAGTTCGCCGGCGTTACATCGGTGGCCACGTTGCAGGACAAAGTCGAGATGTACGTCGACCACACCATCGAGCGAGCCACGGACGGTGTGACGTACACCGGCGTCGAGCAGTTCAGGTCCGGCAGCGCCTACCTGTTCATCGCCAACCATCGCGATATCGTAATGGACCCGGCCTTCGTCAACTACGCCGTGTACCACGCCGGCCTGCCGACACCGCGCATCGCGATCGGCGACAACCTGCTGCAAAAGCCCTTCGTCAGCGATCTGATGCGCCTGAACAAGAGCTTCATCGTGCACCGTTCGATCGCCGGTCGACGCGAGAAGATGGCGGCGTATCAGCTGCTGTCGGCTTACATCAACCACTCGATCCGCAAGGATTGCGCCTCGATCTGGATCGCCCAGGCCGAAGGCCGGGCCAAAGACGGCGACGACCGCACCGAGTCGGCCATCCTCAAGATGTTCCACATGAGCCGCAAGGACGAACCATTCGGCGAAGTCATTCAGTCGTTGAACCTCACCCCGGTGTCGATCAGCTACGAATACGACCCGTGCGATCAAGCCAAGGCTCGCGAGCTGTTTATCCGCGCCACCACCGGCAGCTACACCAAAGTGCCGGGCGAGGACGATGTGAGCATTGCCAAGGGCATCACCGGCTACAAGGGCCGCGTGCATGTGAACTTCGCTTCGCCGATCACCGAGCTGTTCGATGACACCAAGCAATTGGCGATCGAGATGGACCGGCAGATCCTCGGCGGCTACCGCCTGTTCCCGGTGCACTACCTGGCCTACGCCCAGTGGAAAGATGCAGACCCGCAATTGCAGGTGCCGAAAGCCGCTGAGGTGTTTGCGGCCGACGAACTGGCCAAGGCTCAGGAGCAATGGCAACAGCGTCTGGACGCTTGCCCTGAGGAGCATCGTCCGTTCATGGTCCTGCAATACGCGACGCCGGTGCGCAATCAGTACCGTGTGAAAGCAGGATTGCCGCTGTAACGTTTTTGGCGGGATACGACAACGGCGCCCTCGGGCGCCGTTTTCATTGCTGCGTATTTTGCTGTCAGAAGCGTGTACTGATCCACGACACCAGCAGCGCCAATCCCAGGCAGGCAAAACCGAATCGATAAAAAAACCGGTTCATGCGCAAGGTCGCCCCATCCAGCATCAACGTCGGTTCATCGATACGACGGCTCTGGCCTTGCGCTTCGAGAATGGCCAACGCGCGCTGTTCGCGGCGGCGAGTGGCATGCAGCAACCAGCCGCCCGGAAAGGCAAACAACAAGGCCAACAGGTTGATCAACTTGGCGGGATGGTTGGTAAACAGCGAAATCAAATGCAACGACATCACGGACCTCAGCAAAACAGGTGTGGCAGACGCCGAACCGACGACCGCGGCGCGAATTCTACTGAAAGCCTCGCCTCGTGCCCTTGCTTTCCGACAAGTAACGAACCATTTGACCGATTCCTGTCCTGTGTCACGGCGCCGTCATCTGAATACGCCAGTCTGGCGCCCCTCGAAACCGACACGGAAACCGTCATGTTGCACGCCGAAAACCAGGATCGCCTCTACCTCATTGCTCAAAGCGACGAACAACAAAACCTCGTTGGCAGCCTCGCCTTCAACGTCCAGGACCGCCACTGGCTGGTGTATTGCGCATTGGGTGGGCATCAGCATTCGGATTTGCCAGAGACGGATTTACTGACAGGCGTGAGTGTTCTGGATTTTTACTCCGAAGCAGCATGACACCGCTGCCCCCCTGTGGGAGTAGTCCCACCAAAAATCAGCAAGCATGAAAAAGCCCGGGGCCATTGCTGGCAACCGGGCTTTTTTGAACCCAGCGAATGTTTATTCGCCGAGAATCTGACCAATCGTCGGATCCTTGAACAGACGCGTCAACGCATCGCTCAGCACATCACTGACCAGCTTGGTATTGGTTTCCTGATTCGGCGCCATACCAAAACGTTGATCCAGGGACGCACCGTAACGCCCGCTGTAACGACGATTGGCATTCTGCACATCGGAGCGGAACGTCGCGCCGATGGTGGCCTCAGTCACGTACATGCCTTCTTTAGGCGACTGATACTTCAGCTCGGCCAGGGTCACGGTTATTTGCGGTGCATTCGGTGCATTGTTGGTTGGCGTAAAACCCAGCAACCGCACGGCCGCTTCGGCCTGAGCCTGCAACTTCGGCAGAATTTGCGCGCCCTGCACGGTGATCGCGCTGGTCTCAGGGTACAGGCCACCACGGGTGCCCAAAGTCGGCGACGGACGACCGTCCACCACACGCACCACCACCGGTTGACCATGACCGACCGGTGCCAGCTGAGTCGTCAGCTTGGGTTCCGGATTCAGTTGTTGCGGGCTGTGGGCGCAGCCGACCAGCGTCAAACTGGTCACAGTGATCAAACCGAACAACAGGCGTTGCAACATGCTCTTTTCTCCAGAATCAGGCACAAACAGGCCGGCAGTATAGCGGTGCGCCACTGCGGCTAACCAGCACCCCACAGTGAATACTGAAATGTCTGACAAACCCTTGGGAAGCCGGTTCCTGTCACACAGATGTCATCGCCCATACACTTTCACGTCACGGCTCGCTGGCAACCTTCACAGCAGTCACCCCACAAGGTACTTCGCCATGCGCTATCTCATCTCGCTGTTCAACCCACGTCCTCTGCATCGCTGCTTCGCCCTGCTCGACCGTAACGGCCACTGCCAGGCATTCAAACAGTGCAGCCTCCAGCCGATGGGTGATGACTGGGTCGAAATCGAAGAAATCCGTCTCAACTGGTTACACCATCCCCTGCCCCCTAGCGCCCGTGTCAGCCAGCGCCAGCCACGTGCGCGGGCTCAACATCTGTTGACCACCTGACCGAACACCTAATAAAAGTCATTAAACACGACCATTTCCCTACGTTTCTTCGCTACAATCTCCCCCCGATTATAAGGACGTCTCCTGATCGGGCCTCGCAGCATCGTCAATGCGCTTGTATTGACACCCCGCACCGCCCACAGAGAGCCGCCCACACAGATCGAGTGAAGCTGGCGCGCTTGCTGTTCCTTGAGCAAAACCCCCACTTTTCGCGAATCTGCAGAGCTGTCATTACGCTCGGTTACTGAGCTGTTTGCCCGTTTTGCCTGTCATGTATCCCATGGCGGCAATCCATCCGGGCACGGTGCCAGGCTGGGGCAGCCCTTTTTTGAGGTTCACGTCTTCAAAAGAGCGTGAAAAAAACGGGTTTTCACAACTTCACAAGAGTGTGGCGAGCAAATGAATAGTTTTGCGTCTGAATATGCACCATTAGCGTCTGAAACAGCCCAACGACACAGGACCGAGTACGCCTCGAACACCGGATCCTGAAGCCTGTCCTCTACGGATTTGGTTGCACAAACGGATGTATCGACCATAAGTCGAATTGCCAGCCGCGCGTTGAAGTGAGTTCATGTAACTCTTTTAGACCCGGCCGGTAGCGTCCGTCGAAGTTGCGAAAAATTGCGAAGATTCGGACATGGCGATACTGCCATGGGTACCTGGGGCATCACTGACACGCCCCTGAACGCCTGGCAGCCATGCCGACAATTTGGTGCTGCAGATTTTGGAGACGCGTTAAATGGCGCATAACGAAGCAGTCGACGTAGTACTGGTTGGGGCCGGCATCATGAGTGCCACCCTCGCTGTACTGCTCAAAGAGCTCGACCCCGCGATCAAGCTGGAAGTCGTCGAGCTGATGGATTCCGGTGCCGCGGAGAGTTCGAACCCGTGGAACAACGCCGGTACCGGTCACGCCGGGCTGTGTGAGCTCAACTACACGCCGCAGGCCGCCGACGGCACCGTCGACATCAAGAAAGCCGTGCACATCAACACCCAGTTCGAGGTGTCGAAGCAGTTCTGGTCCTACCTGACCAGGAAAAGCACCTTCGGCTCGTGCAAGACGTTCATCAGCCCGGTGCCGCACCTGAGCTTCGTCCAGAGTGACGATGGCGTTTCCTTCCTCAAGGAACGCTTCAAGACGCTGAGCAAGCACCACGCCTTCTCGGACATGGAATACACCGAAGACAAGGCCACCATGGCCGAGTGGATGCCGCTGATGATGCCTGGCCGGCCGGCCGACGAAGTCGTCGCCGCCACCCGCGTCATGAACGGCACCGACGTCAACTTCGGCGCCCTGACCAATCAACTGCTCAAGCACCTGACCAGCGCACCCGATGCCCAGGTCAAGTACTGCAAGCGCGTGACCGGCCTCAAGCGTAACGGCAGTGGCTGGACCGTCAGCATCAAGGACGTCAACAGCGGCAATTCCCGTGACGTCGACGCGAAATTCGTGTTCCTCGGTGCTGGCGGCGCGGCACTGCCGCTGCTGCAAGCTTCGGGCATCGAAGAAAGCAAAGGCTTCGGCGGCTTCCCGATCAGCGGCCAGTGGCTGCGTTGCGACAACCCGGAAGTGGTCAAACACCACCAGGCCAAGGTTTACAGCCAGGCGGCCGTGGGTTCGCCACCGATGTCGGTGCCGCACCTGGACACCCGCGTCGTCGATGGCAAGAAGTCCCTGCTGTTCGGACCTTACGCCGGTTTCACCACCAAGTTCCTCAAGCACGGCTCCTTCATGGACCTGCCGATGTCGGTTCGCGCCGGCAACATCGGCCCGATGCTGGCCGTGGCGAAAAACAACATGGACCTGACCAAGTACCTGGTCAGCGAAGTGATGCAGTCGATGGAACAGCGTCTGGATTCCCTGCGTCGCTTCTACCCTGAAGCGAAAGCCGAAGACTGGCGCCTGGAAGTGGCCGGCCAACGGGTGCAGATCATCAAGAAAGACCCGAAAAAGGGCGGCGTTCTGCAGTTCGGTACCGAACTGGTCGCGGCCAAGGACGGTACGCTTGCTGCCCTGCTCGGCGCTTCGCCAGGTGCGTCGGTGACCGTTTCGATCATGCTTGAGCTGATCGAGAAATGCTTCCCGAACAAAACTTCTGGTGAATGGGCTGCCAAGCTCGCGGAAATCTTCCCGGCTCGGGAAAAAGTTCTGGAAACCGACGCTGCGCTGTATCGCAAGATCAATGTGCAGAACAACGTCGCGCTGGAACTGGTTGAAGCCAGCAACGAGACCGAAAGCTACGCTTGATTCGGCCGCATAAAAAACGCCCCGTTCTTATTGAGAGCGGGGCGTTTTTTTGTGCCTTTAAAAGATCTTAACCGCGAGCCTTTTCGATCAGTTCGATGTACTCGGCCGCGTTGCGCTGATCCTTGATCAGGGCGACGAAGTCGTTGCCGTGCTCATCCTTGCCGTCCAGATCCAGACCGGCTTCGACGAAAAACGTCAGAAAACGCCCGAAGTCATCGATGCGCAGGCCGCGGTAGGCCTTGATCAGTTTGTGCAGCGACGGCGACGTGGCGTCGACCGGTTCGAAATCGAGGAACAGCTTGATCTGCTCATCGCCGATCTCGTCACCAATCACTTGCTTCTTATCTTTACGCATTGCCGACTCCAGCTCGCAGACATTTCACGGGACGGGCAGTTTACCCCTCCGCGGGCATAGGGCTCAACGCGGACGAACGCTGCCTGTGTGCAGATCGGCCCAGACATGGCCGTTGGCGTAGCTGAGGAACTGGCAATACACCGTGTCATTGCGCAACAAGTCGATCACCACCCGGTACTGGGCCATCGGGTAAAACAGCGTCAAGGTTTTGCTTTTGTCGTCGTAGATCGGCTTTTTCAGGCTTTTGCTTTCGCCATCGAAATTGACCAGCACCTGGTTGATGGTCGCGCCCTTGTTCAAGGATTTGCCCTTGAGACGGATCAGCAACGGTGAGGTCACCGGAATCGGCTGCTGGTTTGACTGGCGTTGACTGCCGACCACCACCGAGTACTCGGTGACCTGCAACAGCTGTTGCTGCTCGGGCTCCGCGTCACGCAGGGTCAAGTCATCGGGGGGCAGGAACTGCGCGTGCATCGGCGCCGGGGCGGCAGCCAGAGGCAGGCTGACGGTCAGCAACAGGGCGACGCAGCTGCGGATCAAAAGGCTCATGACAGGCTCCCAAGACGAGGCCGAGCACTGTAGCAGCTGCCGAAGGCTGCGTCCGGCTGCGCAGCAGTCGTAAAACAGGCAATGCGTTTTTTCAGTTAAACCGTGGGTTCAGATTCTACGGCTTCTGCGCAGCCGGACGCAGGCTGCGCCAGCTGCTACAGAAATCTGATTATCAATCGAACTGCGCGCGCATCCACGCGTGATACTCGGCCACACCCGGCTCGCCTTCGCGCGGTGCCCAGTGCGCAAGCTCACCCTCACCGACCGGGCGATAAGGGCCAGCCTTGCATTCGAACATCAGGCTGTCGGCTTCCAGTACCACCAGACCATGGAACACACCGGTCGGCAGATCCACGCCAACACAATCGCCACCGGCCTGCAGAATCTGTTTTTTCAGCACGGCGCCCGACTCATCGAAAATCAACAGGCCAAGCCGCCCCTTGAGGACCAGCAAGGTTTCGGCTTTGTTATCGCCCAGATGGCGGTGAGGCGGGATGTAGGTGTTCGGCTGCAACCCTACGGCCATGCGATGACAAGCGTCTTCCATCTGATGGAAGTTGTGATGCTGACGTCCGCGAGGATTGGCTGCGGCTTTCTCGGCCAATTCAGCGAACAGGGTTTGATCGAGAAAGCTCGGAGCGGTCATGTTCTTACATTCCTTTAACAGCAAAAATCCCGTTGGCGTTACGCCAGTAGCCTTTGTAATCCATGCCGTAACCGAAGATGTAACGGTCGATGCATGGCAGGCCGACGAAGTCGGCTTTCAGGTCCGGGCGAGCCTTGCGGTCGTGGTCCTTGTCGATCAGCACGGCGGTGTGCACAGCACGGGCGCCGGCGTGTTTGCAGAAGTCGATGATCGCGCCCAGGGTGTGACCTTCGTCGAGGATGTCGTCGATGATCAGCACGTCACGGTCGATGAACGACACTTCCGGCTTGGCTTTCCAGAACAGATCGCCGCCGCTGGTTTCGTTGCGATAACGAGTGGCGTGCAGGTAGGACGCTTCCAGCGGGAAGTTCAGATAGGTCAGCAGCTTGCCGGAAAAAATCAGCCCGCCGTTCATCACGCAGAACACCACCGGATTGCTTTCAGCCATCTGATCGTTGATTTGTGCACCGACACGGGCGATGGCCGCCTCGACTTCAGCTTCGGTGTACAGGCAGTCAGCCTCTCGCATGATTTGACGGATATGCTCGAGATCAGCAGACATGGCGCTCTCCAGGGGGGGTGACGGACTGAGGAAAAGCGGGCAAAGGTACGCATCCCTCACGGCCAGATCAAGCGTTTATGGACTAACGTACTCTATGTCTATAGGACAACACCCTCGGATAGATTAATCTAGGCCGGTTTTTTTGCCCGCCGCCGGAGCCTTTCCCATGCCCATCCTCGAGATCCGCCATCCGCTGATCCGCCATAAACTCGGCCTTATGCGCCGCGCCGACATCAGCACGAAGAATTTCCGTGAGCTCGCTCAGGAAGTCGGTGCCCTGCTGACTTATGAAGCCACCAAAGACCTGCCGCTGGAAAGCTACGACATCGAAGGCTGGTGCGGCACGGTGTCGGTCGAGAAAATCGCCGGCAAGAAAATTACCGTGGTGCCGATCCTGCGCGCCGGTATCGGCATGCTCGAAGGCGTGCTGAGCCTGATCCCGGGCGCCAAAGTCAGCGCCGTGGGTGTGGCTCGCAACGAACAAACCTTGCAGGCCCACACCTACCTGGAAAAACTGGTTCCGGAAATCAACGAGCGCCTGGCGATGATCATCGACCCGATGCTCGCTACCGGCAGCTCCATGGTCGCGACCATCGACCTGCTGAAAAAAGCCGGTTGCCGGGATATCCGCGCGATGGTGCTGGTGGCTGCCCCTGAAGGCATTGCCGCCGTAGAAAAGGCTCACCCGGACGTGACCATCTACACCGCTTCCATTGACGAGAGACTGAACGAACACGGTTACATCATCCCAGGCCTGGGCGATGCCGGTGACAAGATCTTCGGCACCAAGCAGAAGGACGCTTGAGCATGCAGCAAGAGTTCAACGATCCGCTCTGGCGCACGGTGCTGTCGGGTGCGCAGATGCTGTTCGTGGCCTTCGGCGCCCTGGTGTTGATGCCGCTGATTACCGGCCTCGACCCGAACGTGGCGCTGTTCACCGCAGGCCTGGGGACGATTCTGTTCCAGATCGTCACCGGGCGTCAGGTGCCGGTGTTCCTGGCGTCAAGCTTTGCCTTCATCACCCCGATCATTCTCGCCAAGGGCCAGTTCGGTCTCGCGGCGACCATGGGCGGTGTGATGGCGGCCGGTTTCGTCTACACCTTCCTCGGCCTTGCGGTGAAGATCAAAGGCACCGGTTTCATTGACCGTCTGCTGCCACCAGTGGTGATTGGTCCGGTGATTATCTCCATCGGCCTGGCCATGGCGCCAATCGCCGCCAACATGGCGATGGGCAAGGCTGGCGACGGCACCGAACTGATTCATTATCAGACGGCAATGCTGATCTCGATGCCAGCGCTGCTGACCACCCTGATCGTCGCGGTATTCGGTAAAGGCATCTTCCGCCTGGTACCGATCATCTCCGGCGTGCTGGTGGGTTTTGCGATGGCGTTCTATTTTGGCGTCGTTGATACGGCGAAAATTGCCGCTGCACCGTGGTTTGCGATCCCGCACTTCACCGCGCCGGAATTCAACTGGCAGGCGATTCTGTTCATCGTGCCGGTGGCCCTGGCTCCCGCCATCGAGCACATCGGCGGCGTGATCGCTGTCGGTAGCGTGACCGGTCGCGATTACCTGAAGAAACCCGGCCTGCACCGCACCCTGCTCGGCGATGGCATTGCCACCACCGCAGCCGGCCTGTTTGGCGGTCCACCCAACACCACCTATGCCGAAGTGACGGGCGCGGTGATGCTGACCAAGAACTACAACCCGAAGATCATGACCTGGGCGGCAATATTCGCCATCAGCCTGGCGTTCGTCGGCAAATTCGGCGCGCTGCTGCAAAGCATTCCAGTGCCGGTGATGGGCGGAATTCTGTGCCTGTTGTTCGGTTCGATCGCGGCGGTGGGCATGAACACGCTGATTCGCCACAAGATCGACCTGGGCGAAGCGCGCAATCTGGTGATTGTCTCGGTAACCCTGGTGTTCGGGATTGGCGGCGTCCTGGTCGGCACCGGCACAGGGCCGGACGACTTCGGCCTTAAAGGCATCGCGCTGTGCGCGGTGACGGCGATTGCGCTGAACCTGTTGCTGCCAGGTAATGACAGCTGGAAGCACAAGAAGGCGAATGAATCGTTGCTGTAACGGCTTGAGATCTTTGCTGCCAGTTAGATTGCTTTCGCGAGCAGGCTCGCTCCCACAGGTTTTGTGATCGACGCCGATCCAATGTGGGAGCGAGCCTGCTCGCGAAGCTTTTAAAGCGCCAGCGGCGCTCGCTCGCACAACGTGCTCAACGCCCGCGCCCACTGCGGATCGTCGTTGAGACACGGCACCAGCACCAACTCCTCCCCTCCCGCCTCGTGGAACTGCTCTTTGCCGCGATCACCGATCTCTTCCAGCGTCTCAATGCAATCGGCGACGAATGCAGGGCACATCACCAGCACTTTCTTCACGCCCATTCCAGCCAACTCATCGAGGCGTGCTTCGGTGTAGGGCTCAATCCACTTCGCCCGGCCCAGACGCGACTGGAACGACACCGACCACTTGCCGTCCGCCAAGCCCATGCGCTTGGCAAACTCGGAGGCGGTGCGAAGGCATTGGGCGCGGTAACAGGTGGCCAACACTTCGGGGGATGCGTTCTTGCAGCAGTCTTCATTCTTGAAGCAATGCTGCCCGGTCGGATCGAGCTTGGTCAGGTGCCGCTCCGGCAAACCGTGAAAACTCAGCAGCAGGTGATCGTGATGCTGTTCCAAATAGGGCTTGGCACTGGCGACCAGCGCATCGAGGTATTCCGGCTGATCGTAGAACGGCTGGAGAATCGAGAACTGTACGTCGAGCTTCTTCTCGCGCACCACTCGTTTGGCTTCTTCGATTACCGTAGTCACGGTGCTGTCAGCGAACTGTGGATAAAGCGGCGCGAGAGTGATTTTTTTGTAGCCCTGGGCGGCCAGCTGCACCAATTTCGACTCAATCGACGGTTCACCGTAACGCATCGCCAGCTCCACCGGTCCGTGGGTCCACTGGGCTGTCATGGCCTGTTGCAGGCGACGGCTGAGCACCACCAACGGCGAGCCCTCCTCCCACCAGATCGAGGCGTAGGCGTGGGCAGACTGCTCCGGGCGCTTGAACAGGATCAGCGACACCAGCAAACGTCGCACCGGCCATGGCAGGTCGATCACATACGGGTCCATCAGAAATTGATTGAGGTAACTGCGCACATCCGCCACCGAGGTGGAGGCCGGTGAGCCCAGATTGACCAGAAGCAATGCGTGATCAGTCATGCAACGTCCTATTTCAAAGGCGGCTGGAAAGGTCGTCCAGAGCCGCGCGCAAATCGGTGAACTGGAAAGTGAAACCCGCTTCCAGCAAGCGAGCCGGTACGGCCTTCTGGCCGCCCAGCAACAGCAATGACAATTCGCCCAGACACACCTTTAACGCCAGGGCCGGCATCGGCATGAACGTCGGGCGGTGCAGCACGCTGCCCAATGTCTTGGCAAACTCGCGGTTGCGCACCGGCTTGGGCGCGCAGGCATTATAAGGACCACTGGTGTCTTCCTGATGCAGAAGAAAATCAATCAGGGCGATTTGATCGTTGATATGGATCCACGGCATCCACTGCCGGCCACTGCCGATAGGCCCGCCCAGCCCCACTTTGAAGGGCAGCAACAGCCGCGACAAAAAGCCGCCCTCGGCCGACAACACCAGCCCGGTACGAATGAAGATCACGCGAATGCCCAAGCCTTCGGCACGCTGGGCGGTTTCTTCCCAGGCGATGCACAACTGGCTGGCGAAATCATCGATGACCGGTGGAGACTTCTCGGTCAATTCCCGCTCGCCCCCGTCACCGTACCAACCGACCGCAGACCCCGAAATCAACACCTGCGGTTTTTGTTCACGGGTTTCGAGCCAGGCCAGCAGGGTTTCGGTCAGGGTGATGCGACTGCTCCACAACAGCGCTTTGCGTCTGGTTGTCCAGGGGCGATCGGCAATCGGTGCACCCGCGAGGTTGATAATCGCATCCACCGACTCCTGGCCGATGTCCTCGAGGCGGGCCACTCCGCGCACTTGGGCACCGCAGGTTTTCGCGACTTTTTCAGGCTGGCGACTCCAGACCGTCAGGCGATGACCCTGACTCAACCAGAGGCGGCAGAGTTGACGTCCTATCAAACCAGTACCGCCGGTCAGCAATATGTGCATGACTACTTCCTCGCGTAGCGTTTTACTCTGATCACTAGTCTATTTTTATAAGCAGGGATCTTTGGTATCGGGCAGGCTCTGTGATTAACAATAGGCCAAGCTGTCAGAACGAGAACGCTAAAAGTTATACCAAAAAACAATATTGTACAGGTTTAAACCACGGCGTAGTCTGTACAGAAAGGTAAACGAGGCCCCTATGACTGTACCTATCGCAATCATCGGCACCGGCATCGCCGGGCTCTCCGCCGCCCAGGCCCTGACAGAGGTCGGGCATGTCGTTCAACTTTTCGATAAAAGCCGCGGCAGTGGCGGACGCATGTCAAGCAAGCGCAGCGATGCGGGTGCTCTGGACATGGGCGCGCAATATTTCACTGCCCGCGATCGCCGCTTCGTCACTGAAGTCCAGCGCTGGCAAGGCAACGGCTGGGTCGCTGAATGGATGCCGCAGCTCTACACCTACCATGGCGGCCAGCTCAGCCTGTCGCCGGACGAACAGACGCGCTGGGTCGGCACGCCGCGCATGAGCGCCATCACCCGCGGCCTGCTCGGCGACCTGGAAGTGCATTTCGCCTGCCGCATTACCGAGGTCTATCGCGGCGAGGAGCACTGGCATCTGCAGGACGCCGAAGGCTTCACCCACGGCCCGTTCAGTCATGTGATTATCGCCACGCCAGCGCCTCAGGCGACTGCACTGCTGGCCTCCGCGCCGAAACTCGCCGGTGCCGCCGCCGGGGTGAAAATGGACCCGACCTGGGCTGTCGCGCTGGCGTTCGAGACACCGCTGGATACGCCCATGGAAGGCTGCTTCGTACAGGACAGCCCGCTCGACTGGCTGGCTCGCAACCGCAGCAAACCTGGACGTGACAACACCCTCGACACCTGGGTCCTGCACGCCACCAGTGCCTGGAGCCGGCAACATATCGACCTGCCCAAAGAAGCAGTGATCGAGCAATTACACGGCGCATTTGCCGAGCTGCTGCACAGCGCCATGCCTGCCCCGACCTTTAGCCTAGCTCACCGCTGGCTCTACGCCCGCCCCGCCAGCAGCCATGAATGGGGAGCCCTGGCCGATGCCGATCTGGGCCTCTATGTGTGTGGCGACTGGTGCTTGTCCGGTCGTGTCGAAGGCGCCTGGCTCAGCGGCCAGGAAGCCGCCCGCCGTTTGCATGCGCATCTGCAGTGAATCGCAGCTCCTAAGGGAGCGACGGCAAAAACCTATACAAATAATTTGACTTGTACACCTTTGAATCTATGATGAAACCATGTTGTACAGAATTAACGCTCTGTACAGGTTTAGATTCGAGGTGCTCCGATGCCCCACGTCACCGTGAAACCGAAGATCGCCATCAGCGCCTGCCTGATGGGCGCAGAAGTGCGTTACAACGGCGGGCACAAGGCGTCGCGGCTGTGCTGTCACACCCTCACTGACTATTTCGATTTTGTCCCGGTTTGCCCCGAAGTCGCCATCGGCCTCGGTATTCCTCGGGAGCCGATCCGCCTGGTTGGCGATCCCGAACATCCCGAGGCTGTCGGCTCCGTCAACCCTGAGCTCAATGTCACCCGGCCGCTCGCCGAGTACGGACAGAAAATGGCCGCGGAACTGGGCGATCTCTGCGGCTACATCTTCATGCAGAAATCCCCGTCATGCGGCCTGGATCGGGTCAAGGTCTACCACGCCAACGGTGCGCCGGTGGACGGTGGTGGCCGTGGCATCTACGCCCAGGCGTTCTGCGCGCGGCATCCGGATTTACCAGTTGAAGAAGACGGCCGCCTCAACGACCCGGTGCTGCGCGAAAACTTCCTCACCCGCGTGTTCGCCTATAGCGCCTGGCAGCAGTTGCTGCGCGACGGCCTGACTCGTCGTGGCCTCACGGACTTTCACTCGCGCTACAAATACCTGCTGATGGCCCACAACCCGATGCAATACAAAACCCTGGGCAATCTGCTGGGCAACATGGGCCAGATCGATCCGAATGAACTCGGCCCACGCTATTTCAGCGAGCTGATGACGGCCTTGAAAAAATGCGCCACACGCCGCAGCCACACCAACGTCCTGCAACACATCAGTGGCTATCTCAAACAGGCCATCAGCCCTGAAGACAAACAGGAAGTGCAGCACGTCATCGGTCAATACCGCCACGGCATCGTGCCGCTGGTGGTGCCGTTGACGCTGCTCAAACACTACTTCCGTCAACACCCGGATCCATACATTGCGCAACAGGTTTACCTGCAACCGCATCCGGAAAATCTCAGCCTGCGAAACGCGATCTAATGACAATCCAATGAAAAGCCCACTCGACACCAGCGCCAGCGAAGACCTCGGCGCCGACTTCAAGAAAGCCCTCGACGAAGGCTGGCTGCCGATCCGTGAGGTCGCGCGCCAGACCGGCGTCAACGCCGTCACCCTGCGGGCCTGGGAACGGCGTTATGGCCTGATCGTTCCGCAACGCACGCCCAAGGGGCATCGGCTGTTCTCTGCCGAACACGTTCAACGCATCCTGACGATCCTCACCTGGCTCAACCGCGGCGTGGCCGTCAGCCAGGTCAAGCAACTGCTCGACACCCCGCAAGCCTTTACCGAATCCGTCGAAAACGATTGGCAAGTGATGCGTCATACGCTGCTGCAAGCGGTCACTCAACTGAACGAACGCACCCTCGATGACACCGTCAATCAGGCCATGGCGTTGTATCCACCACGGACCTTGTGCGCACAACTGCTGATGCCATTGCTGGCTGAATTGGAGCAACGCTGGCAAGGCCAGTTCGGCGCGCAGATGGAGCGGGTGTTTTTTTACTCCTGGTTACGCAGCAAATTTGGCGCACGCATCTACCATAACAACCGTCAGTTACGCACCGCGCCACTGTTGTTGATCAATCAATCGGACGTGCCACTGGAACCACACCTGTGGCTGACCGCCTGGCTGATCAGCAGCGCCGATTGCCCGGTGGAAGTGTTCGACTGGCCACTTCCCGCCGGCGAACTCGCGCTGGCGGTCGATCACCTGCAAGCCCGCGGCGTACTGCTGTATTCCAGCAAAGCCATGAACCTTTCACAGCTGCCGAAACTTTTGAATGGCGTCAGTTGCCCAAAAATGATTGCCGGACCAACGGTATGCATCCACCACGCCGAGTTGCCCGTAAAAACTACTGAGATCGCTGATTTGTTCTTGGCCGAAGACCCGTTAACGGCCCATCAAGACCTGGTTCAGCGTGGACTAATTTAATGAAACGTACGGACACCACCATGCAATTGATCTGGTTGCGCAGCGACTTGCGCCTACATGACAACACCGCCCTTTCGGCCGCCGCTGCTCGCGGCCCGACTGTGGCGGTGTATCTGCTGAGCCCGGAGCAATGGCTGGAGCACGATGACGCGCCGTGCAAAGTGGATTTCTGGTTGCGCAATCTTGGCGAGTTGAGCCGTACGCTGGGCGAACTGAATATTCCTTTGCTGATCCGCACGGCATCACGCTGGGATGAAGCGCCGAAGGTGCTGCTCGAACTGTGTCAGCTATTGAAGATTGGCGCGGTGCACCTCAACGAAGAGTACGGCGTTCATGAAAGCCGTCGTGATGACGCCGTGGCCGAGTCGCTCAAGGCCCATGGCATCGACGTCTATAGCTACCTCGATCAACTGCTGTTCAAACCGGGCAGCGTGCTGACCAAGACCGGCACTTACTTTCAAGTCTTCAGCCAGTTCCGCAAAGTCTGCTACGACCGTCTGCGTGCGTCGTTACCAGGGCTGGTCGTCGCACCCGCGGTTCAGGCGCCACTTACTATGCGCAGCGACAAAATCCCATCAAGCGTTGAAGGTTTCAAAACGCCGTTCCACAGTTTGCGCACACTCTGGCCGGCCGGTGAAGCCGAAGCCCGGCGCCGTCTCGACACCTTCGCCGACGCCCAGATCGACTATTACAAAAACGAGCGAGACTTCCCGGCCAAACCGGGCACCAGTCAGCTCTCGGCTTATCTCGCCGCCGGGGTGATTTCCCCTCGCCAATGCCTGCACGCCGCCCTGCAAAGCAATCAAGGGGAATTCGAAAGCGGTAAGGTCGGCGCGGTGACCTGGATTAACGAACTGCTGTGGCGCGAGTTTTACAAACACATTCTGGTGGGCTACCCACGGGTCTCGCGTCACCGTGCTTTCCGCCCGGAAACCGAAGCCCTGGCCTGGCGCGACGCCCCGGAAGAACTGCTGGCGTGGCAAGAAGCCCGCACCGGCCTGCCGATCATCGACGCGGCCATGCGCCAATTGCTCGAAACCGGTTGGATGCACAACCGACTGCGCATGGTCGTGGCGATGTTTCTGACCAAAAACCTGCTGATTGACTGGCGTGAAGGCGAGCGCTTTTTCATGCGGCACCTGATCGACGGCGACCTCGCGGCGAACAACGGTGGCTGGCAGTGGAGCTCGTCCACCGGCACCGACTCGGCGCCCTACTTCCGGATTTTCAATCCGTTGAGCCAATCTGAAAAATTCGACAGCGAAGGCGTATTCATCAAGCACTGGCTGCCGGAACTGGCCGGGTTGAACAAAAAGGAAGTGCACAACCCGGCCAACCTTGGTGGGTTGTTCGGCGTGGCAGATTATCCGTCGCCAATCGTCAACCTAAGCACCTCGCGCCAACGAGCACTGGCCGCGTTCAAGAACCTGCCAACACGACAACAGGCCGGAGGACACGATGAGTGATTTCCTGCGCCGTTTTGCCCAACAGTTTGCAGCCTTGGACAAAGACTGCCTGCAACACCTCAATCAGCTCTACACCCACGACGTGCACTTCACTGATCCTCTGCACGAAGTTCAGGGCCTAGTGCAAATGCGCAGCTACTTCAACGAGCTCTACGCCAACGTCAGCGATCTGCACTTCGACTTTCATGGCTTCGACCAGATCAGTGAAGGCGAGGGCTATTTGCGCTGGGTCATGAGTTATCGCCATCCGCGCCTGGCCAGCGGTCAGTTGATTCGGGTCGATGGCTGCTCGCACCTGCTCTGGCGCGATAAGGTTTATCGCCACCGGGATTACTTCGATGCCGGGGCGCTGCTTTACGAACATGTACCCGTATTGGGTCGGGCGATTGCCTGGCTGAAAAGGAGAATGGGATGAGTTTTACACCTCCACGGCGATATTGGTTAACCGGCGCCAGCAGCGGCATTGGCGCCTCGCTAGCCGAAGAAATACTGAAAACCGGCGCCCACGTCGCCGTCAGCTCACGCTCGGCGGCGGTGCTGAAAGTCTTGTCCCTGCGTTATCCGGGGCAAGTGCTGGTGGTGCCCGGTGACTTGACCAACAGCCAGACAGTCCGCGAAATCGGCGCGCAAATTGCCGAAGACTGGGGATCCCTGGACACGGTGATTCTCAACGCAGGCACCTGCGAATACGTTGACGTTCACCAATTCGATTCGTCGATTGTCGAGCATGTGGTGCGCACCAATTTGCTCGCCAGCGCGTACTGCATCGAGGCGGCCTTACCGTTGCTGCGCAAGGGTACCGCGCCACACTTGGTGGGCGTCGCCAGTTCGGTGACGTACTTGCCGCTACCCCGCGCCGAAGCCTATGGCGCGTCAAAGGCCGGGCTGCGCTACTTGTTCGAATCGTTGCGCATTGATCTGGCGCCGGAAGGCATTGAAGTCACCGTGGTCAGCCCGGGGTTTGTCGAGACACCGTTGACGGCGAAGAACGATTTCCCGATGCCGCTCAGTTGGCCTGTGGATAAAGCTGCGAAGCACATCTTCGCCAAACTCAAAAACCGCCCACTGGAGATCGCGTTTCCCGGACTGTTCATGGCCGCGCTCTGGCCGCTGTCAAAAATGCCCAACAGCGTGAAACTGGCCATCGGCAAGCGCATGGTACGCAGCAGTCCGCCGATCAAGGATGTCCCTTGAACATCGCCATCATCGGCAGCGGGATCTCGGGGCTGACCAGCGCCTACCTGCTCAATCGCAGGCACGAGATCACCCTGTTCGAGGTCAGCGACTGGGTCGGTGGTCACACCCACACGGTGGACGTGACTGTCGATGGCCAGCGCTATGCAGTGGACACCGGTTTTATTGTGTTCAACGACTGGACCTACCCCAATTTCATTCGCCTACTGGGCCAGCTCGGCGTGGGCTTCAAACCCACCGAGATGAGCTTCTCGGTCACCGACCCGGACTCGGGCCTCGAGTACAACGGCAACAACCTCAACAGCCTGTTCGCCCAACGTCGCAACCTGATGTCGCCAGGGTTCTGGGGCATGTTGCGCGACATCCTGCGGTTCAACAAAGAAGCCCAGCGCGACCTCGAAGAACAACGGATCGCCGCCGACACCACCCTCGATCAATACCTCAAGGCCGGCGGCTACGGCGAGCGCTTTATCCTGCATTACATCGTGCCGATGGGCGCGGCGATCTGGTCGATGTCCATGGCCGACATGCTCGGTTTCCCGTTGCAGTTCTTCATCCGGTTTTTCAAGAATCACGGCTTGCTGTCCGTCAGCAATCGTCCGCAATGGAGTGTGATCGAGGGTGGTTCAAGCGCTTATGTCGCACCTCTGACCGCGTCTTTTAAAGACAAGATCCGCCTCAATTGCCCAGTGACCCGCGTTGAACGCGATGAAGACGGCGTCGTTATCCACAGCGCCGCCGGCAGCGAGCGCTTTGACAAAGTGGTGTTCGCCTGCCACAGCGATCAGGCCCTCAAACTGCTGGCCAAACCGAGCAGCGCCGAACAGTCGATCCTTGGCGCCCTGCCCTACGCCGACAACGAAGTGGTGTTGCACACCGACACGCGCTTGCTGCCGGTGCGAAAGCTTGCCTGGGCCAGTTGGAATTATCGCCTCGGTGGTCCCGGTCACACGCTGGCCGCCGTCACTTACGACATGAACATTCTGCAAGGCAT
Source organism: Pseudomonas sp. PMCC200344 (assembly GCF_030053095.1). Lineage (NCBI taxonomy): Bacteria > Pseudomonadati > Pseudomonadota > Gammaproteobacteria > Pseudomonadales > Pseudomonadaceae > Pseudomonas > Pseudomonas sp. PMCC200344. The sequence continues at coordinate 5,396,207 of NZ_CP125618.1, forward strand.
TCAGAGCGACACCACGTTTTGCGTCAGCCTCAATCAGAGTGCAGGCATCAGCCCGAACAAAGTGCTCGCCAAATTCACCTACGCCCATCCGCAATACAGCTTGGCTGCCGTCGCCGCGCAGGCACGCTGGGATGAATTGGACGGCGCGCAGCACACTTGGTTTTGCGGCGCTTATTGGGCCAGTGGTTTCCATGAAGACGGTGTGGTCAGTGCGCTGCGGGTTGCTCGCTCGCTGGGAGAAGAGTTGTGAACAGCGCCCTTTACAGCGGCTGGATCGCCCATCGGCGGTTTGCCCCGCGGCGCCATGAATTCCGTTACCGGATCGGTCTGCTGTACCTGGACCTCGACGAACAGGACGCGGTGCTTGGCTTGTCGCCGCTGTCGGGCACCAGCCGTTTCGCGCCGTTCTCGTTTCGCGAAACCGATTACTTGAAAGCCTTCACTGGCAGTGGCACGCGCTTGATCGACGCGGTACGCCAGCAAGTCGCCGAGGTAATCGGCCATGTGCCACACGGCTCGATCTGCCTCCTGACCCAAGCCCGCAGTTGGGGCCTGTCGTTCAACCCAGTGAGTTTTTTCTACTGCCATGAGGCCGACGGCCAACTGGCGGCGATTCTCTGCGAAGTCACCAATACGCCCTGGCGCGAGCGTTACCACTACGTGTTACCGGCCAAGGCACCGACGAACGTGCAGGACTTCCACCAGCATTTCGCCGTGGCAAAGGCGTTTCATGTGTCGCCGTTTCTGCCGCGCGACATTGAATACCGCATGAGCTTCAGCCCCGCAGCGCAAAAACTCGGCGTGCACATGGCGGATTGGCAAGGCGAACTGAAACTGTTCGACGCCACACTCAACCTGCACCGCGAAGCCCTCACCCGCGGCAGCCTGCACCGTTACTTGCGGCGCTTTCCGTGGATGACCGCGAAAACCTGTCTGGCGATTTATTGGCAAGCCGTGCGCTTGCTACTGAAACGCGCGCCGATATTTGCTCATCCGGCTGCCGATGGCAGATTTCAGACCACCATTGTTCCCCCCAAGGATCGCCGCCATGAAACCCTCTAGTGTCTCGGCCAAAACCAACCTGTTAAGTACCAACGGCCTGACCGGATCGTTGCTGCGCCGTGGTGTGTTGCGGCAGATGGCGCAGCTCAAACACGGGCAACTGGTGGTCTTCGAAGACGGCGAACGGCACGTCTTCGGTACCGCCGGTAGCCATCCCGTGGGCGAAATCCATATCCTCGACGCCGCGGCCTGGGGACTGGTGGCGAGTAACGGCTCGATTGGCGCAGGCGAAGCGTTTATCCACGGCTACTGGAGTTCGCCGGATTTGACGGCAGTGGTGCGTGTCTTCGTCAGCAACCTTGACGTGCTGGATGCGCTGGAAGGTGGACTGGCAAAACTGAGCCGCCCGTTCGTGCAGAGCCTGCACTGGCTCAATCGCAACACACGCAAGGGCTCGCAGAAAAACATCGCGGCACATTACGACCTCGGCAATGACTTGTTCGAGCAGTTTCTCGACCCGACCATGATGTATTCCGCCGCGCAGTTCCTCACCCCTGAAGACACCCTGGAACAGGCGCAACTGAACAAGCTCGAACGTATCTGCCAGAAACTCGCGCTGCAACCCAGCGATCACCTGCTGGAAATCGGCACCGGCTGGGGCAGCATGGCGCTTTACGCCGCCCAGAATTACGGCTGCAAAGTCACCACCACCACGCTGTCGAAAGAGCAGTACGCCTTTACCGCGCAACGGATCGAAGCCCTGGGTTTGCAAGACCAGGTCACACTGCTGCTGTCCGATTATCGCGACCTGACCGGGCAGTACGACAAACTGGTGTCGATCGAGATGATCGAAGCGGTTGGTCATCGCTTCCTGCCGACCTACTTCAAGCAATGCGCGCAGCTGCTCAAGAGCAACGGCTTGATGCTGTTGCAAGCGATCACCATCCGCGAGCAGCGCTACGAACAAGCCAAGAGCAATGTCGATTTCATTCAGCGTTACATCTTCCCCGGCGGCGCCCTGCCCTGCGTGCAGAAAATGCTGGAGATTGTCAGCCGTGACACCGACATGAACCTACTGCACATGGAGGATTTCGGCCTGCACTACGCCCGAACCTTGCGCCTGTGGCATGAGAATTTTCGCCGCGCCCACGGTCGCTTGAGCGAAATGGGCTACGACGACTATTTCCTGCGGCTGTGGGAATTTTATCTGTGCTACTGCGAAGGTGGTTTCCTGGAACGCACCATCGGCACGGCGCAATTGCTGCTGGCCAAACCCGCCGCGATGCCGGCGCCGCTGCTCGGCCGATTCGATGCTTGAACGATGGGCAAATGCCGCGCTGTTTCAGGTCGGCTGGTTTGCCTGCGTGATCGGAGGCAGTGGTCTGTGGTTGCTGGTGGCGTTGGCGGTGTTGGTGATTCATCTATTGTGGATAAGTCGCTGGGCTGATGAAGGCCGACTGATCCTCAGCGTGGTGCTGCTGGGAACGACGGTCGACAGTTCGTTGCGCTGGCTGGGGGTGTTCGACTTCAACGATGTCGCGCCGCTGATTCCGATGTGGCTGATGCTGTTGTGGGCGTTGCTGGCAACCACTTTGCGACATTGCCTGCAATGGACCGCCAATCCCTGGTGGCTCGGCAGCCTACTAGGCGCCGTCGGTGGACCGTTGTCGTATTACGCGGGTGGACAATTGGCCGGGGTACAATTTCCCTATGGACAATGGCCGACACTGATCGGCATCGGATTACTGTGGGCGCTGCTGTTTCCCACGCTGCATTACATGGCTCAGCGGCTGGCGTCCAATACTCACAGCTGAGCGTCCGTCAGGCCTTTCACACAGCCCCGGCCCACTGCCTTACACTGCGAGCCATGAAAACCATTCCCCACACACAAATCGCCGAACCGGTGGTCACCTGCTCGACCTGCGCCGCTTGCTGCTGCCAGCTCGAAGTCATGCTGATCACCGACACAGGCGTGCCCGAACGTTTTATCGATACTGATGACTGGGGTGGGGAAGTCATGTTGCGTCTGGATGACGGTTGGTGTGCTGCGCTGGATCGCAACAGCATGATGTGCACCATCTATGAAAAACGCCCGCTGATCTGCAGGGAGTTCGAGATGGGAGCGCCTGAATGCATCGACGAACGCCAGGGGATTACCACGGCGTATCGCTGAACTCAAACCCACCCCCATTGATTGGGCAGTGTGCTTAGAGCGGCATCGTGTAATGCAGCGCGTAGCTTTCTACACCATCGTTCGGGCTGCTCAGCCCGGCATTTGAATAGTGCGTCGCACGAATCCCGACTTCATGTCCGCCCGTAAAGCGCAGCCCAAAACCGAACCGGTCTTCAAACTGAAAGGCATTGCCGAGATTGTTGTTTTCGACTTCGGTATTGGCGAACACCGCAACGCCAACGCCCAACTCCAGGTAGGGTTTAACGGTCTGCCCGGCAAACTCGTAAACCAACACCGGGGAGAACGACAGGCTGTGGTTGCTGGAGGTCTTGTCGCCCTCCCAATAGGTGTAGGCACCGCTCCAGTAACCAGTTAAACGACCGATATCACTCTGCAACCAGCTCTTGTCCCAATCGAATTGCATGCCCAGTCGATAGGTCATGGTCGACTCGCTAGTCTGGCCGACCGCGAACTCCACGCCTGCCGCCTGTACGGTAAAACTGTGCCCCATCAGTGCGGCCGCAATCGCGGCCAAGCAGAATAGTCGCTTCATTAGAAACATCCTTTTCCGAACGATTTCGTATGGTTTTTTTGTTGCTTGACGCTATAGAAGTCGACGCTTAATCAGAAGTTCACCCCAATTACTCGCTTGCCCCGAGTTTTGTTTACTCCTTGAAGCTTCGCACAACGCCAGCGGTATTCCACAGTATCGGCAAGATATTTCTGAAATGCTCCGGATCGGCACTCGTCCAGAACTGTGCAGCACGAGCAGGCTCCTCGGCGAGCAATTCACGCTCGGCCAACAGACGCTGAAGTTGCCGCGCTACAGCGGCGCCGGTGTCGATCAAGCTGATGTCATCGGGGATCATCTGCCTAAGCAACGGCTTTAGGAAGGGGTAATGCGTGCAGCCAAGAATTATCGTGTCGCACCCGGCGCCGAGCAGCGGTTCGACATACCTGGCAAGCAACTGGCGCAATGCCTCACTGTGCAGATCGCCGTTTTCAATCAGCTCCACCAGGCCGGGGCACGGCTGAGTGATGACTTGCACATCGGTGGCGAATCGGTCGAGCAAAGCGGCGAACTTGGCACTCTGTAAGGTGCCGGTGGTGGCGAGCACACCGACCACACCGCTGCGGGTGGCGGCAGCGGCCGGTTTGACCGCAGGCTCCATACCGACAATGGGCCACTCGGGATAATCGCGCCGCAAGTCTGCAACCCCAGCGACAGTCGCTGTGTTGCAGGCCAACACCAGGGCCTTGGCGCCCTGCTGCTGAAAAAAACCAGCCATCACACTGCAGCGATGACGGATGAATTCCGGGGTTTTCTCGCCGTAGGGAATATTCCCGCAATCGGCGACGTACAACAGTGACTCGTTGGGCAGCAAACGCCGGATCTCGGCCAGCACCGAAAGCCCACCGACACCGGAGTCGAACACGCCAATCGGCGCTTCACGCATGCTTCGAACCACAGACGCTGCAGCCCGGATCACGCTTGACCCGCAATTCGCGAAAGCGCGAGCCCAAGGCATCGATCAACAACAGGCGCCCCACCAGCGGATCGCCGAAACCCACCAGCAACTTCATGGCTTCCAGCGCCTGAAGGCTGCCCACCAGGCCAACCAAAGGTCCTACGACGCCGGCTTCGCTGCACGTCAGTTCGGCTTCGCTGCCGTGACCATATAAACAGTGGTAGCACGGGCTTTCCGGACGGCGCGGGTCAAACACTGACAACTGACCTTCGAGCCGAATCGCTGCGCCGCTGACCAGAGGTTTGCCGGCGGCGACACACGCAGCGTTGACCGCTTCGCGGGTGGAAAAATTGTCGGAACAGTCCAGCACCAGATCCACTGCAGCCACGGCGGCGGCCAGGGAGTCTTCGTCCAGCGCGGTGCGATGGGCGATCAACTGAATCTCGGGATTGATTGCAGTCAGTCGGCGAATAGCCGAATCGACCTTGCTCAGGCCGATGCTGTCGGTGTCGTGAACGATCTGGCGCTGCAAGTTGGTCAGGTCGACGGTGTCGAAGTCCGCCAGATGCAACTCACCGACGCCGGCCGCTGCCAGATACAGCGCAACCGGCGAGCCGAGACCGCCGAGACCGACGATCAACACGCGGCTTTCTTTCAGTCGCAACTGGCCGTCGATGTCGACGTGTTGCAACAGAATCTGCCGACTGTAGCGCAACAATTCCTGATCATTCAGCACGGCAGGCGCCCCAGGCTGATACGTTCGTGACCGCCCAGATCGGTGCGGCTGTGGACTTCTTCAAAACCGCGGCTCAGCAGCAAATCGCGTACCGCAGTGGCTTGATCGTAACCGTGTTCGAGCATCAACCAACCGCCCGTTTCAAGGTAATCCGGCGCCTGGGCGACGATCAGACGCAGATCGTCGAGCCCGTCGACGCCGGCCACCAAGGCACTGGCCGGTTCGAAGCGCACATCACCTTCCACCAGATGGGGGTCGGCGGAGGCGATGTAAGGCGGGTTGCTGATGATCAGTTGAAAGCGCTGACCTTCCAGCGCGCTGAACCAATGACTGCTCAGCACGATGGCGTTGTTCAGGTGCAAGCGCTGGCGATTGCGCTCGGCCAGGGCCACGGCTTCGAGCACGCGATCCACGGCGGTCACCTTCCAGGCCGGACGCTCGCTGGCCAGGGCCAACGCAATGGCGCCGCTGCCGGTGCCGAGATCGAGGACCTTGGCAGGTGTGGCTGGCAGGAGTTCTAGCGCCGCCTCCACTAACAGCTCGGTGTCCGGGCGCGGGATCAGCGTATGCGGCGCCACTTCCAGATCAAGCTTCCAGAAACCTTGCTGACCGAGGATGTAGGCCACTGGCTCACCGCCACGGCGGCGCTGCAAATACTCGGCAAATTTAAGCGCCGCCTCGCTCGGGACGATGCGCTCGGGCCAGGTGTGCAGAAAACTGCGGGACTTGCCCAGTGCAGCGGCCAGCAACAATTCGGCATCCAGGCGCGCGGTGGGCGAATCGGGCAGGTCGGCTGCGCGTAACAAACTGGCAATGATCGTCATTTACTCACCTATCGCTGCCAATTGGTCGGCCTGGTATTCGGCCAGCAACGGCTCGATCACCGCATCGACGCCACCCGCGAGGATTTCGTCGAGGGAATACAGCGTCAGGTTGACCCGATGGTCGGTGACCCGACCCTGGGCAAAGTTGTAGGTGCGGATCCGCTCCGAGCGATCGCCCGAACCCACCAGCAATTTACGCTCGCTAGCGATAGCGTTCGCGGCGGCGCTGGTCTGCTGATCGTTGAGCTTGGCCGACAGCCAGGACATCGCCCGGGCGCGGTTCTTGTGCTGGGAACGTTCTTCCTGGCACTCGACGACAATACCGGACGGCAAGTGCGTGATGCGGATCGCCGAGTCCGTTTTGTTAACGTGCTGACCACCGGCACCGGAGGATTTGTAGGTATCGATGCGCAAATCCGAGGGGTTGATCTCGATCGCTTCCTGTTCGTCCGGCTCGGGCAACACGGCTACGGTGCAGGCCGAGGTGTGGATGCGACCCTGGGATTCGGTGGCCGGAACCCGCTGCACGCGGTGCGCACCGGATTCGAATTTCAGCTTGCCGTAGACATTGTCGCCTTCGACGCGAGCGATGACTTCTTTAAAGCCGCCGTGCTCACCGATGTTCTCCGAGAGGATTTCCACCCGCCAGCCGCGACGCTCGGCGTAACGCGAATACATGCGGAACAGGTCACCAGAGAAAATCGCCGCCTCGTCACCGCCGGTGCCGGCGCGGATTTCGAGGAACACGTTACGCCCATCGTTCGGATCCTTGGGCAGCAGCATGCGTTGCAGGCTGGCTTCGATTTCGATCAATTGCTCTTTGGCTTCGCGGACTTCTTCCACGGCCATTTCGCGCATGTCCGGGTCGCTGTCCTTGAGCAGCGCCTGAGCCCCCTCGAGATCGCTTTGCACCTTGAGCAACTGTTTATAGGTTTCGACAATCGGTTCGACTTCCGCGTATTCCTTGGAATAGATGCGGAATTTGTTCTGATCGGAAATGACTTCGCCGTCGCCAAGCAAGGCGGTCAATTCCTCGAAACGGTCCTGGAGGATGTCCAGCTTATTGAGCAGTGACGCTTTCATTGCGGTTTTTTATCCGAAAAGCTATCCGATGAGCCCTCATTGAGGGCAAAGAGTTCCTGGGCCATGGCCAGCGCATCGAGGCGGCCTTCGGCAGAAAGCTTTTTCAACTGTACGCTCGGTGCGTGCAAGAGTTTGTTGGTCAGGCCCCGCGCCAGTTGCACCAGCACGTCTTCGGCGCTGCTGCCGTTGGCCAGCATGCGTTGGGCCTTCTGCAATTCTTCGTCGCGCATGCGCTCACTTTGTTGGCGATAGGCCTTAAGCACATCCACCGCCGCCAGCTCACGCAGGCGGACCATGAAATCTTCGGCACCGATCGAGACCATCTCTTCCGCCGCTTGGGCTGCGCCCTGGCGACTCTTGAGGTTCTCGGCGACCACTTCATGGAGATCGTCGACGCTATAAAGGTAGACGTCGTCCAGTTCGCCGACTTCCGGCTCGATATCCCGGGGAACGGCGATGTCTACCATGAAGATCGGTTTGTGTTTGCGCAGCTTCAGGGCGCTTTCCACCGCGCCTTTACCGAGAATCGGCAACTGGCTGGCGGTGGAACTGATAACGATGTCACTGCGCACCAGTTCCGCCGGGATGTCCGAAAGCAACACCGCGTGGGCGCCGAACTGCTCGGCCAGAATGCTCGCGCGCTCCAGGGTGCGGTTGGCAACGACGATGCGCTTTACACCCAGTTCGTGCAGATGACGGGCGACCAGGGTGATGGTCTCGCCGGCGCCGATCAGCAAGGCCTGGCTGCGTTGCAGGTCGCTGAAAATCTGTTTCGCCAGACTGACCGCGGCAAACGCCACGGACACCGGGTTCTCGCCGATGGCGGTGTCGGTGCGCACCTGTTTGGCCGCATTGAACGTCGCTTGGAACAGCCGCCCGAGCAACGGACCGATGGTGCCGGCCTCGCGGGCCACGGCGTAGGCCGATTTCATCTGACCGAGAATCTGCGGTTCGCCCAACACCAGCGAATCAAGCCCGGAGGCCACCCGCATCATGTGACGAACTGCCGCATCATCTTCATGCACATAAGCACTCGCGCGCAGCTCTTCGAGGCTCAAATGGTGATAATCGGCCAGCCAGCGCAATATGATGTCAGCCGAAAGGTGATCCTGTTCTATATAGAGTTCACTGCGATTGCAGGTGGAAAGGATCGCAGCTTCGCGGCTGTCGGTGAGTCGGCAGAGCTGCTGCAAGGCCTCCACCAGTTGCTCAGGGGTAAAGGCCACGCGCTCGCGGACGTCTACTGAAGCAGTCTTGTGGTTAATACCGAGTGCAAGGAAGGCCATTCAAAGTCGCTGATGGTGACGTGAAGCCGGCAATTGTCCTACTTCGACAGAGCCAGAACAACTACCGCTGACTATTGTCCCAATGACCTGCCTCTATAAAGGCACCGATTGAGACTCGGTTATGTTTGGCTGAAGGCTTGTGTCATGATGATCCGACCGCAGGTTAGTCGTCCTCTTCCTATATGAATAGATCTTCCGCGTTGCTCCTCGCTTTTGTCTTCCTCAGCGGCTGCCAGGCCTTGGCACCCGTTTCGTCGGACGGTACGCCGCCGGTCGAAGACAGCACTCCGGCCCCTGAAAAGCCCAAGGTTTACAGCTCATTCAGTGAAGAAACCGTCTTCAGTCTGTTGAGCGCCGAACTGGCTGGCCAACGCAATCGTTTCGACATTGCCCTGGACAACTACGTCACCCAGGCGATCAATACTCAGGATCCGGGCATCTCCGAGCGGGCATTCCGTATCGCCGAATACCTGGGCGCCGATCAGGCTGCCCTGGACACCGCGTTGATCTGGGCGAAAAACGCCCCGGACGACCTCGAGGCGCAACGGGCCGCTGCCGTGCAACTGGCTCGTGCCGGGCGTTATGACGACTCCATGGTCTATATGGAGAAAGTCCTGCAAGGCAAGGGCGACACGCATTTCGACTTCCTCGCCCTGTCTGCGGCCGATACCGACCAGGACACGCGCAACGGCTTGATGAAAAGTTTTGACCGTTTGTTGCAGCGCCATCCGAACAACAGTCAGCTGATTTTCGGCAAAGCCTTGCTCCTGCAACAGGACGGTGACGCCAAGGGTGCGCTGGGCCTGCTGGAAGACAATCCACCGGACGACGGCGAAATAGCGCCAATCCTGCTGCGCGCGCGCCTGCTGCAAACCCTCAATCGTGGCGATGAAGCGTTGCCGCTGCTGCAAAAAAGTATCAAGAAGTACCCGGACGACAAACGCCTGCGCCTGACTTACGCGCGCATGCTGGTTGAACAGGACCGCATGGACGACGCCAAAGCCGAGTTTTCGAGCCTGGTTCAGCAGTACCCCGAAGACGATGAACTGCGTTATTCCCTGGCGCTGGTCTGCCTGGAGGCCAAGGCCTGGGATGAGGCCAAGGGCTATCTGGAAGACCTGATTGCCCGGGAAAGCCACGTCGATTCGGCTCACTTGAACCTCGGTCGTATCGCTGAAGAGCGCAACGACCCTCAAGCCGCGTTGATCGAGTACGCCCAGGTCGGCCCGGGCAACGATTACCTGCCAGCGCAATTGCGTCAGGCCGATATCCTGATGAACAACGGCAAGACCGCCGAAGCCCAAAGCCGTCTGGCTGCGGAGCGCGATGAGCAGCCCGATTACGCGATTCAGTTGTATTTGATCGAAGCCGAAACCTTGTCCGCCAATAAACAGCCCGACAAGGCCTGGAATGTATTGAAGCAAGCCTTGCAGCAATACCCGGACGATCTGAATCTGCTGTACACCCGCGCCATGCAAGCGGAAAAACGCAATGACCTGGCGCAGATGGAAAAAGACCTGCGCCTGATCATCAAGCGCGATCCGGACAACGCGATGGCATTGAACGCCCTCGGTTACACCCTGTCCGACCGTACGACGCGCTACGCCGAAGCCAAGACCTTGATCGAACAGGCGCACCGAATCAATCCGGAAGACCCGGCGGTACTCGACAGTCTCGGCTGGGTGAATTTCCGCATCGGCAATCTCGACGAAGCCGAACGCCTGCTGCGCCAGGCGCTGGAGCGCTTCCCCGATCAGGAAGTCGCCGCGCACCTGGGTGAAGTCCTGTGGGCCAATGGCAAGCAACGGGAAGCCAAACAAATCTGGAGCAAGTTCCTTAAGGAGCAGCCCGACAGCCCCATCCTGCGCAGCACCATCAAGCGCCTGACCGGATCAGAGACTCTTTAAGATTATGTTTTTGCGCCACCTCATTGTTTTCAGTTTCATCGCCCTGCTCGCCGGTTGCGCGGGCTTCGGTGCCCGCGAATCAGTCCAGGGTCAAGGCAACACGGCCCAATGGCGCGAGTACAAACAGCAACTGACCAGCCTCGACGGCTGGCAGATCAACGGCAAGATCGGCATTCGCGCCCCGAAAGACTCGGGCAGCGGCACGTTGTTCTGGCTGCAGCGACAGGATTACTACGACATTCGCCTCTCCGGCCCCTTGGGTCGTGGCGCCGCACGCCTGACCGGCCGCCCCGGCAAGGTCTCGCTGGAAGTTGCCAACCAGGGCCGCTATGAAGCGCCGACACCTGAAGTGTTGGTCGAAGAACAGCTGGGCTGGAAGTTACCGGTGTCCAATCTGGCCTGGTGGGTTCGCGGGCTCCCGGCCCCGGACAGTAAAAGCCGTCTGACGCTGGATGCCGACAGCCGCCTGGCCAATCTTGAGCAGGATGGCTGGCAAGTCGAATACCTCAGCTATGCCGAGCAAAATGGCATTTGGCTGCCCGAGCGGATCAAACTGCACGGCACCGACCTTGACGTCACGCTGGTGATCAAGGAATGGCAACCTCGCAAACTGGGGCAGTGAACATGACCGCTCCGCGCTTGACGCTGCCCTCCCCGGCCAAACTCAATCTGATGCTGCACATCCTCGGTCGCCGTGAAGACGGTTATCACGAGTTGCAGACTATTTTTCAGTTTCTCGATTATGGCGATGAAATCACGTTCGCCGTTCGTGATGACGGTGTGATTCGACTGCACACCGAATTCGATGGCGTTCCTCACGACAGCAATCTGATTGTTCGAGCTGCAAAAAAACTTCAGGAGCAATCCGGTTGTTCGCTCGGTATCGACATCTGGATCGAAAAAATTCTGCCCATGGGCGGTGGAATCGGTGGCGGCAGTTCAAATGCCGCGACGACTTTGCTCGGCCTCAATCATCTTTGGCAACTGGGTTGGGATGAGGATCGGCTGGCCACTTTGGGCCTGACGCTTGGCGCGGACGTCCCGGTTTTCGTACGTGGGCACGCGGCTTTTGCCGAAGGCGTGGGGGAGAAACTGACCCCTGTAGACCCCGAAGAACCGTGGTATCTCGTGCTTGTGCCGCAAGTCTCTGTAAGTACAGCAGAAATTTTTTCAGATCCGTTGTTGACACGTAACTCTTCTCCCATTAAAGTGCGCCCCGTTCCCAAGGGAAACAGTCGAAATGACTGCTTACCGGTGGTAGCAAGGCGTTATCCAGATGTACGTAACGCATTGAATTTGTTAGGTAAATTTACCGAAGCAAAACTCACCGGAACTGGAAGTTGTGTGTTTGGGGGCTTCCCAAGCAAAGCTGAAGCTGATAAAGTCTCGGCCCTTCTTACAGAGACCCTTACAGGGTTTGTAGCAAAGGGAAGCAACATTTCGATGTTGCATCGCAAGCTGCAAAGTCTGCTCTAAAAGGAATCGAGTACTGGGTACTCGTTGCAACAGATACAGGGGCGTCGCCAAGCGGTAAGGCAGCAGGTTTTGATCCTGCCATGCGTTGGTTCGAATCCAGCCGCCCCTGCCATTTTCTATACTCATCCAGGTTACCCTCAGCCTCTAGGTACTGCGCGTGTCCAAGATGATGGTCTTTACGGGGAACGCTAACCCCGATCTGGCTCGGCGTGTTGTACGTCAGCTGCATATCCCTCTCGGTGACATCTCTGTCGGAAAGTTCTCCGACGGCGAAATTACTGCCGAGATCAATGAAAACGTCCGCGGTAAAGATGTCTTCATTATTCAGCCGACTTGCGCTCCGACCAACGATAACCTGATGGAACTGGTAGTGATGGCTGATGCCTTCCGCCGCTCCTCGGCTACTCGTATCACTGCTGTTATTCCTTACTTTGGTTATGCCCGTCAGGATCGCCGTCCGCGTTCCGCACGTGTGGCTATCAGCGCGAAAGTCGTTGCTGACATGCTTACCGTAGTCGGCATCGACCGTGTTCTCACGGTTGATCTGCATGCTGACCAAATCCAGGGTTTCTTCGATATTCCGGTAGATAACATCTACGGCTCCCCGGTATTGGTGGATGACATTGAAGATCAGCGCTTCGAAAACCTGATGATCGTGTCCCCGGACATTGGCGGCGTCGTGCGTGCACGTGCTGTTGCCAAATCCCTGGGCGTGGATCTCGGGATCATCGACAAACGCCGTGAGAAAGCCAATCACTCTGAAGTGATGCATATCATCGGTGATGTCGAAGGGCGTACCTGTATTCTGGTCGATGACATGGTCGATACCGCCGGCACTCTGTGCCACGCGGCCAAGGCCCTGAAAGAGCATGGCGCTGCCAAGGTTTTCGCCTACTGCACACACCCTGTGCTGTCCGGTCGGGCGATCGAAAACATCGAAAATTCCATGCTGGACGAGCTGGTGGTGACTAACACCATCCCGTTGTCCGCTGCTGCTCAAGCCTGCTCGCGTATCCGTCAACTGGATATCGCGCCGGTAGTTGCCGAAGCGGTTCGCCGCATCAGCAACGAAGAATCGATCAGCGCGATGTTCCGTTAAGGGCCCTGCCCTTCTCGAACATTTCGTTGACGAAAAGCGCCCCGCCCTGGCATTCCTGTCGGGGCGGGGCTTTTTTGCCCATATCGCCTTTAGCGCTGGTCGCAAACGCTGGGGCGAATGTGGTTATTTTGGAGATACAACATGAACGATTTTACTCTGAATGCTGAAGTGCGTTCCGACCTGGGGAAAGGTGCGAGCCGCCGCCTGCGTCGTCTCGCAAGCCTGGTACCTGCTGTAGTTTACGGTGGCGAAAAAGCCCCTGAATCCATCAGCATGCTGGCTAAAGAAGTTGCCAAACTGCTCGAAAACGAAGCGGCTTACAGCCACATCATCGAGCTGAACGTTGGCGGCACCAAGCAAAACGTAATCATCAAAGCGCTGCAGCGTCACCCGGCCAAAGGCCACGTGATGCACGCTGACTTCGTACGCGTTGTAGCTGGCCAGAAACTGACCGCTATCGTGCCTGTACACTTTGTTGGTGAAGAAGCTCCGATCAAGAAAGGCGGCGAAATTTCGCACGTTGTTTCGGACATCGAAGTGACCTGCCTGCCGAAAGACCTGCCTGAATTCATCGAAGTCGACCTGGCTAACGCCGAAATCGGTTCGATCATTCACCTGTCTGACCTCAAAGCCCCTAAAGGCGTTGAGTTTGTTGCTCTGGCACACGGTGATGACAAGGCTGTTGCCAACGTCCACGCTCCACGTGTTGCTCCAGAAGCTACTACTGAAGAAGGCGCAGCAGAGTAATTTCACTCTGTTCGCCGGAGTGACCGGAAACATCGCGGACTAGAGCGTAGCGAGAAAGCGGGCGAGAACGCGGAGTTTACATAATGGTAAATGAGCACTTGTCGTCCACTTTCGCCGCACTCCCTGGAGGCGGCGATGTTATCCACCACTCCAAGGAAGGGCCCCTATCGTGACTGCCATCAAACTGATCGTTGGCCTGGGAAATCCAGGCGCTGAATACGAACAGACCCGGCATAACGCAGGGGCCCTTTTTGTTGAGCGCATCGCGAACGCACAAGGCGTAAACCTTGTGGCGGATCGCAAATATTTCGGCCTGACCGGGCGCTATTCGCATCAGGGTCAGGATGTTCGTCTGCTGATTCCCACCACCTACATGAACCGCAGCGGCCAAGCCGTCGCGGCACTTGCCGGCTTCTTCCGCATTACGCCTGAAGAAATCCTGGTGGCGCATGACGAACTCGACCTGCCACCGGGCGTAGCCAAGCTCAAACAGGGCGGCGGCCATGGCGGTCACAACGGGTTGCGCGACATCATCGCGCAACTGGGCAATCAGAATACCTTTCACCGCTTGCGGCTTGGCATTGGCCACCCGGGCGTTGCCAGTATGGTTTCAAATTTCGTCCTGGGTCGTGCGCCACGCGCCGAACAGGAAAAACTCGATGCCAGCATCGACTTTGCCCTCGGCGTGCTGCCGGATATCCTCGCCGGTGAATGGAACCGCGCGATGAAAAACCTGCACAGCCAGAAGGCCTGACTCTACTCCTCGGGGAAAACACCATGGGATTCAATTGCGGCATCGTCGGCCTGCCTAACGTCGGCAAGTCCACCCTGTTCAACGCCCTGACCAAATCCGGGATCGCGGCCGAGAACTTCCCCTTCTGCACCATCGAACCGAACACCGGTATCGTGCCGATGCCGGATTCGCGTCTGGAAGCCCTGGCGGCCATCGTCAATCCAAAACGCATCTTGCCGACCACCATGGAATTCGTCGACATCGCAGGCCTGGTAGCCGGCGCCTCGAAAGGTGAAGGTCTGGGCAACAAGTTCCTCGCCAACATCCGTGAAACCGATGCCATCGCGCACGTGGTCCGCTGCTTCGAAGATGAGAACGTGATTCACGTTTCCAACAGCGTCGACCCGAAACGCGACATCGAAATCATCGACCTGGAACTGATCTTCGCCGATCTCGACAGCTGCGAGAAGCAACTGCAGAAAGTCGCTCGCAACGCCAAGGGCGGTGACAAGGACGCAGTAGTCCAGAAAGGCCTGCTGGAGCAATTGATCGCTCACTTCACCCTCGGCAAGCCTGCGCGTACGCTGATGAAGACCATGGGCGCCGACGACAAAGCGGTGATTCGTGGTTTCCACCTGCTGACCACCAAGCCGGTCATGTACATCGCCAACGTCGCTGAAGACGGTTTCGAGAACAACCCGCTGCTGGACATCGTTAAAGCCATTGCCGAAGAAGAAGGCGCCATGGTGGTTCCGGTCTGTAACAAGATCGAAGCCGAAATCGCCGAGCTGGACGACGGCGAAGAGAAAGACATGTTCCTCGAAGCTCTGGGCCTCGAAGAACCTGGCCTGAACCGTGTAATTCGCGCCGGCTACGAAATGCTGCACCTGCAGACCTACTTCACCGCCGGTGTCGAAGAAGTCCGCGCCTGGACCGTCCGCGTGGGTGCCACCGCACCACAAGCCGCTGGCGTGATCCATACCGACTTCGAAAAAGGCTTCATCCGCGCCGAAGTCATCGCCTATGACGACTTCATCCAGTACAAGGGCGAAGCCGGCACCAAAGAAGCCGGTAAATGGCGCCTGGAAGGCAAGGACTACATCGTTAAAGACGGCGACGTGATGCATTTCCGTTTCAACGTCTAAGTTATTCAGTACGAAGCACCCGCCCAAGAAAAAGCCGCGTCTAGACGCGGCTTTTTTGTGCCTGAAATAATCATCCGCCACACCACCGAACACCTGTGGGAGCGTGTTGGATCAGGCCTTTTTGGTTCTTGGCAGGAAGATCGCCAGCACACCAAACAACGGCAGGAACGAACACAGGAAGTACACGTATTCGATACCGTGAACATCCGCCAGATGCCCGAGCAACGCCGCACCAATCCCGCCAAAGCCGAACATCAATCCGAAGAACACCCCGGCGATCATTCCGACATTGCCCGGCACCAGTTCTTGCGCATACACCACGATCGCCGAAAATGCTGACGCCAGGATGAAGCCGATCACGACGCTAAGGATGCTGGTCCAGAACAGGTCGACATGAGGCAAGATCAGGGTGAACGGCGCGACGCCAAGGATCGAGAACCAGATCACCGCCTTACGCCCGATCTTGTCGCCGATCGGCCCACCGAAGAAGGTCCCCGCCGCTACCGCACCGAGAAACAGAAACAGGTGCAACTGTGAACTGGCCACCGACAGGTCGAATTTCTCGATCAGGTAAAAGGTGAAGTAACTGGTGAAGCTGGCCATGTAGAAATACTTGGAGAACACCAGCAGCCCGAGTACCACCAGTGCACTGATCACGCGGTTCTTCGACAAGCCATGCGTCGCCGCCTGGCCTTGCTTGAGTTTGAACAGGCTCAGGTGGTTGGCGTACCAGCGGCTGATCCGATAGAGCACGAACAGCGCAAACACCGCGAACAATCCGAACCAGGCCACATGGCCCTGACCGAGCGGAATGATGATCGCCGCAGCCAGCAACGGACCGAAGGCTGAGCCTGCATTGCCGCCGACCTGAAACGTCGACTGCGCCAAACCAAACCGCCCGCCAGACGCTAATCGCGCCACGCGAGAAGCTTCCGGGTGAAAGGTCGAGGAGCCGATACCGATCAACCCTGCCGCCAGCAAAATCATCGGGAAACTGCCGACCACCGACATCATTAAAATGCCGATCAATGTGCAAACCGTCCCGGCCGGTAGCAGCCAGGGTTTGGGGTGCCGATCGGTGTAGTAACCGACCCATGGCTGCAACAGCGAAGCCGTCAGCTGGAACGTCAAAGTGATCAGGCCAACCTGGGTGAAGGTCAGGCCATAGTTGGCCTTGAGCATCGGATAGATCGACGGCAGCACCGACTGGATCAAGTCGTTGATCAAATGCGCCAGCGCCACGGCGCCGATGATGCGCATGACCAAAGGGCTGCTTTGTGAAGTCGCGGATGCCGGCTGCGCGCCGGTCTGGACATTGCTGATAGCCATAAGAGTTTCCGTACAACAGATGGGTGCACACGGGCAGGTGCGTCAATGTGCCATTTTTCGGTGCAGCAGCGCCATCCCCTTAGCCTGCTAACGACTTCGATTTTCATCACTGAAAAGGTGATAGCTCAACGCCATGGTCTGAATCTTGCCTTGGTAATCTGCTTCAACGCGGCCCCTTACAAAGGGGACCGAGAATGGGAAGTTTCGCTACAGAGCCGGCCTACAGAGCTGGCGAGGGTGAACTTTCGAGGCCTTTTAAAAGGGCACAGGTCGCGACCGCAACGGTTGCGACGCACGCCAATGGCGCGTGGTGTCCAGAGGAGTTTTGGGGCATGCAGGCTTTTTTATCACCGGGGATCGGGCTGCTGGGGCGTTTTGGCTTCGCACGCAAATTTCAGCTGTTATTTCTACTGTTTATCCTGCCGTTGACGGGCAGTCTGTGGATGATCGGTCAGGACTATCGCGACAAACTGAACCTGATCTCCGGCGAACGTGCCGGGGTTCGGCAACTGCTCGCCCTCGATGCTCTGGATAATCTGCTCGCCGCTCAGCGTGACCGCGCGGCTCGCTGGCGCGCCACGGAAACCAATCGTCAGCCGACACCCGCGACGATCGCGGCGATGGCTGCTTTCGATACCGTTCAGCCTGCCGTCGCCCAAGCCACCTCGGACCTCGGCAACGCACTGCAAACCGAAGGCGCCGAGGGCGAAACCCTGGCCCGTTTTCAAGCCCTGCAAACCACCCTCAACGGCCTCGACTCGAAAAGCCTGAGCAGCGTCGGTTGGTGGCCGGACGGTTACGATCGTTTCACCAATGCTTTGAGTGCTCTGCAAGCCTTGCGCGAGCAGATCGCCATGGACAATCGCCTGACGCTGGCGCCGTGGCTGGAAACCTATCTGCTGACGCAGATCTCCACGCAGCACGCGCCAGACCTGATTGAACGAGTCGGCCGTCTCGCCAGCGTCGGCCAGGCCTCTGTAGTGTCCGGGCAGTTCACCCTGCAAAGCCGTCTGCAACTGCGGGACTTGCGCAGCCGCATCGGCGATGCCCGGGAGCAGTTGGTCAAAACCGCAAGCCTGCTGGAAGCGCGACTGCCCAGCGCGTTGCAAGCCTGGGCCGGGCAATACCATGACAGCCTCAAGCACCTGGACGCCGAGTTGAAAGTCCTCGATGACGGCGTGTTCGGCGGCAGCATCAAGCTCAAGCCGGAAGAATTTGAACGCAGTCTCGACGGCCTCCTCTCCGACCTCGCTTCGCTGCGTCAGCAGTCGTTGGTGTCGCTGGATCAGCGCCTGGACTATTACCACGGTTCTGCCATCCGCCAGTTCATCCTGGTCGCGACCATTTTTGGCTGCCTGCTGCTGGCCGCGCTGTACCTGTTTATCTGCTTGCAGGCCTCGATCCGTCGCAGCGCCAGCGGCATCACCCTGCTGGCCGAAGCCTTGCGCGACGGCAATCTGAGCCTGCAAGTACCGGTGGAAGGCCGCGACGAACTGGCCGCCATCAGCACCGCCCTCAACGTCGCGGTGGTGCAACTGCGCAACAGCTTGCTGGGGGTCGATCATGAAACCTTGCAGCTGAGCAACGCGGTGCGCACCCTCAACCATCACTCCAGCGGCGCCCTTGGGGAAGTCGAAGCCCAGCAGTTGCAGATCAGCCAGATCGCGGCGGCGGCCACGCAATTGGCCGCCACCTCTCAAGGGGTCGCCCAGAGTTGCGAGCAGGCCTCCGGCAGCGCTCAGCACACCCAGCGCATCGCCGCCGACAGCAGCCGTGACAGCCAGCGCACGACGGCGAGCATTCAGCAACTCAATCAGCGTTTGAACGACACCGCTGCGGCACTGGGCCGGGTCAGTGAACAAGGGCAGCAGATTCAGTTGGTGGTGGACACCATTCGCGGAGTTGCCGAGCAGACGAATCTATTGGCACTTAACGCCGCCATCGAGGCCGCTCGCGCGGGTGAGCAAGGTCGTGGCTTTGCGGTGGTGGCCGATGAAGTGCGCAGCCTGTCGCAACGCACCCAATCCTCCACCGCGCAGATTGCCGGCACTGTCGACAGCCTGCGTAGCACCGTGAACGAAGCGGTGAGCCTGATGGAAGCCGCTTGCGGCCAGGCTCAGTCCGACGCCCAAGCCGTCACTGGCCTCGGCGAACGCCTGGGGGAAATTGCCTGTGCCGTGCAAAGCGTCACTGACACCCTGGCGCAGATCGCCACAGCGGTCGACGAGCAAGCGACCACCGCCGACGAGGTCAGCGGCAACATCCAGCAAGTCGATCAGGCGGCGGTACGCTTGCTCGAAGGCGCGCGGGCGGTGAACTTGGCAGCGGACACCTTGAGCCAGGGCAGCAAGGCCTTGAGCGCCAATACCGGGAGATTTCAGCTCAGTTGACGCCCTCCCCGGGCCGGTTTTTTCGGGTCAGGCGGATAAGCGGTTGAAAGCGTAGAGAAATATTTTAGATTTACGCTTGACACATCTCTGTTACGAGCCAATAATGCGCGCCACTTGGCTACATAGCTCAGTTGGTTAGAGCATAGCATTCATAATGCTGGGGTCCGGGGTTCAAGTCCCTGTGTAGCCACCAAGTACTAAAAACGGCTTACCGAAAGGTAGGCCGTTTTTTTATGCCTCAAGAAAAGTGCTCCCGGCCCACAGGGCGGTTAATGCCCGCTCTTTGCGGTTATCTCCTACAGTTAATGCCAAAGCTTGAACGCAGAGAGACCACCCTATGCACTGGGGCCTGGACGAGATCATTGTGTTTTTCATCGTGGTCGCCATCTTCTGCGTGGTGCTGGAACTCGCTTTTCGTCTCGGCCGTCATCACCGAACCCGCAGCAATGATTCGAACCGATCCCACCTCAGCGTTTTGCAAACCGCCCTCCTCGGTCTGCTCGCGTTGTTGCTGGCTTTCAACTTCGCCATGGCCACCTCACGTTTCGAAGCGCGCAAAACACTGATTCAAGATGAAGTCACGGTGATCGGCGCGACCTATCTGCGAGCGAAGTTACTGCCGTCTGAACTGCGCGGAAAGGTGTCGGCGCTGCTCAAGGATTATGTCTCGGCGCGGATTGAATTCATGCGCGCCGGCACGGACGAGAAACTGCTGAAGGCGGCCAGCGAATCGTCCCGGACGATCGAGGACCAATTATGGAATCTGGCTGCCGCCGCCGAGGCCCAGGGCGAAGCAACAGCCGCCATGAACCTGGTGATCCAGTCGTTGACCGACGTCTACAACGTCAATGAAAAACGCCGCGCCGCGCAGGACAATCATGTCCCGGCAACCGTCATCAATCTGCTGTTCGTCGTGGCCATCGGTGCGTTGGGTTTCATCGCTTACAGTTATGGCCTGGGCCACCGTCGACGGCACGGTTCGACGGTTATCTTCGCGATCCTGATTGCCATGGTCTTCACCATCATCCTCGACCTGGATCAGCCCCGCAGCGGCTTTATCCGCGTCGGCGAAGAAAGCATGCTGCGGTTGCAGGAGGATTTGAACCACATGAGTTCGGGCAACGAGAGGCCACGTCCCCGCAAATCACGTCAGGAACGAATGGCCGGCAATGCTGACAACGCCCGTTCCCAAATCTGCCAGGTGCGCAGCCAGACCATCGCCTGCCAGTCGCTGTCGGCGGGATAGAACTGCTCAACCAGATTCAGTTTGATCCCGCGCCCCACGCCATCACTCGGATTACCGTGCAAGTGCAGCCAGTGATCATCGCGCAGATGACGATGAACCTCGGCGCCGGGATACGTCCCGCACTCGATCACAAACGGCATCAACCGCACGTGCGGCAACGCATTGATCAACGCCTGCGAGGTGTAGCCGGTGGCGGTGGCGGCAACGCCGGTTTCGCTCAGCGTGTCGGCGCCCGTGTGCAAGGTAAAGAGCCAGGGACCATAAATCGCCTGCGCATCCGCAAGCGCTGGATACGCCGCTTCGGTAATGGTCAGCAACATCGGATGCCCGTACTCCCCGGCCCCCGTGTGCAAGTCGAAACACATAGCCACTTCGGCATGCGAGACATGCTTTTGAATGATTCGATGCAACGTGCGGTTCGACCAGCTCGGCGCCAGTCCGCCGTAAAACAAACCATCGGGATGACGGTGCTGGCCGCCCTCGACAATCGACATCACCGCTGGCCAGCCGTGTTCGCGTATCTGTTCGTCGAGCAAAGCATCGGCGCGATCACGCTCCGGGCCCTGCAACTGCGTGCAGGCATAGATTTCATGCAGCGCTGCGTAGGCCCGATTATCTGGCAATGCGTGGTCGAAGTTCAGGTGATTGCGGTTCAGGTCGATGTTGTCTTCGTTGACCCGACGCAGCCACGCAGTGCCCCACGGATTGATCAGGTGGATCATCACCACCGCGACATCGGCCGGCAGCGAACGCTTGCCCAACTCTTGCAACCACTTGATCTGGCATCCCGAACCATAGAAGCCTTCGACGCCGTGAGTGCCACTCAGCGCAATCAGCAAACGCTTCGCACGCGGATCACCCAGCACGGCCACATCGGTGCTCAACGGCTCACCGAACGGCCCTTTGAGTGGATGCGGGTACTCGGTCAGCGTCGCGCCGGCCGCGGTCGCGACGGCCAGGAATTGATCACGCTGGGTGCGGTAACTTGGCTGGGAGGGGAACTCGGTCTGCATGTCTGCCTCTTGTTGATTTTCTGGCCAGTCTGTTGCCCTCGACCCTACAGAAAATCCGTGGAGTCATGAAGGGCAAAAGCATCTTTGCTGTAGGCCTTGGTTTGCGTCACTTCCTTTCGGCCGATAAAGTCCCCTGATCTTTCCCACGGACGGAGTGCCCCCCACGTGTTCTCAGCCTTCCACTTGAGCCACTATCGCCTGTCAGCCTTTTCGCTGATCGCTGCTGCTTTAACCCTCGCCGCCTGTAGTGCCCCGACCTCTTCGACGTTGCCTGTTGCGCCGGAAGTCGCGTCGGGTTATCGCGCTGACCTACAGACCCAACACGCCTCGAAATACATGGCGGCCGCGGCCAATCCGCTGGCGGCCGAGGCCGGGCGGGAGATGTTGCGCCAGGGTGGTTCGGCAATCGATGCCGCGATTGCGATGCAGGCCGTGCTGACCCTGGTCGAACCGCAATCCTCGGGCATTGGCGGTGGCGCACTGATCGTGTTGTGGGATGGCAAGTCTGTGCGCACTTATGACGGTCGCGAAACCGCTCCGGCCGGCGCCACCGAGAAGCTTTTCCTGCAAGCCGACGGCAAACCGATGCCGTTCACCCAGGCGCAGATTGGCGGTCGTTCGGTGGGGACACCGGGCGTGTTGCGAGCGCTTGAGTTGGCCCATCAGAAACACGGTCATCTGCCGTGGGCGCAGCTGTTCGAACCGGCGATCAAACTCGCGGAGCAAGGTTTCGCCATCTCGCCACGCCTTCACCGGTTGATCGCCTCAGACTCGTCCATGCGAAGCTCACCGGACATGGTGGCCTACTTCATGAATGCCGATGGCAGCCCGAAAGCCGCAGGCACGCAATTGAAAAACCCGGCACTGGCCGCGGTGTTCAAACGCATCGCCAAAGAAGGACCGGATGCATTGTACAAAGGCCCTATCGCACAAGAGATCGTCGCCAAGGTTCAGGGCCACGCCAACCCGGGCAGCCTGTCGCTGAACGACCTCAACGGCTACAGCGCCAAGGAGCGCGCGCCGCTGTGCACCGACTACAAACGCTGGCAGGTCTGCGGCATGCCACCACCGTCGTCAGGCGGGATCGCCGTGGCGCAGATCCTCGGCACCTTGCA
Organism: Pseudomonas sp. PMCC200344; assembly: GCF_030053095.1. NCBI lineage: Bacteria > Pseudomonadati > Pseudomonadota > Gammaproteobacteria > Pseudomonadales > Pseudomonadaceae > Pseudomonas > Pseudomonas sp. PMCC200344. The sequence continues at coordinate 5,418,980 of NZ_CP125618.1, forward strand.
GGCTCTGGAAACCCGTGACCCACGCTTTGCCCTGGCGCCGCTCAAACCGGTCAAGACCCCCCAACCTGCGGGCGTTGAGCCGGCGCCTGAAGCCGTGCACCTGATCTCCGAAGCCGAACGCCTGGCTTACGCCGACCGTGCGCTGTACGTGGCCGACGCAGATTTCGTGCCCGTCCCCGTCAAAGGTCTGGTGGACCCTGCCTATCTGGCCAACCGCGCCGCCCTGATCGGCGATCGCAGCATGGGCACGGCCAAACCCGGCACCCCGCCGGGCATTCAGGTCGCCTACGCCCCGGACCGTTCGCCGCTGCGCATCTCCACCTCGCAAGTGGTGGCGGTGGATGACGAAGGCGGCGCCGTGTCCATGACCACCACCGTGGAATCCGCATTTGGCTCGCACCTGATGGTCCAGGGCTTCCTGCTCAACAACCAGATGACCGACTTCTCGTTCATCCCCGAAGAGAATGGCCAGAAGGTTGCCAACCGGGTCGAACCCGGCAAACGCCCACGCTCGTCCATGGCACCGACCCTGATTTTCGACCGCCAGAGCGGCGAATTCCTCGCCACCATCGGCTCCCCCGGCGGCTCGCAGATCATCGAATACGTCGCCAAATCCACCATCGGCCTGCTCGACTGGAACCTCGACCCACAAGCCGCCATCAGCCTGCCCAACTTCGGCAGCCGCAACGGCCCGACCGAACTGGAACAGGGGCAGTTCAGCCCGGCACTGATTCAGGCGCTGAAAGACAAAGGGCACAGCGTGAACGAGATCGACATGACCAGCGGGACTCAGGCGATTGTCCGGGTCAAGGATGCGCAGGGTAAAACGTCGCTGGCGGGAGGGGCTGATCCGCGGCGTGAGGGGGCGGCGTTGGGGGATTGAGTCTTACGCAGGAATGAGTAAGGGCTTACCGGGAGGTAGGCCCTTTTTTATAGCTAACGAATACAGATCGGCCATCTCGCGGAGCCTTTTCCTACCCACAAATGACTGCTTCTTGGATAGAGTTTGAAGATCAGTTTTCCCCAATTCCGCGTCTGCCTCAGCTCATCAAATCAGCTGTCGGCAGTGCTTGATTACAGAAGTCGAACTTGCCCCTCCGCACATCGGATGCGCCTCCACAGACTTGCATCAGTCCCACCGCGGGACTAGGATCACTCCATGAGAATCATCGCTATCAGTCAGCTGAAAAGATTTTGGGAGAAACACCCGGATTCGGAGCAATCCTTTCTGGCTTGGATTGATGAGGCAAAAAATGCTGAGTGGAAAACGCCACCGGACATAAAGGCGCACTTTGCTACCGCCAGTATTCTCAAAAGCCGCAGAGTCGTGTTCAACATCAAGGGCAATGATTTTCGGTTGGTAGTCGCTGTGGCCTATCGCTTCGGCGCCGTCTACATAAAATTTGTCGGCACTCACAAACAGTACGACGCAATCGACGCTGATACCGTCGAGATGGAGTAACCCATGAATATTCGCCCCATTCACACCGACGAGGACTATCGTGCAGCCCTCAAGAACGTGTCAGCGCTGTTCGACAACGAACCAGAGCCTGGCACCCCTGAGGGTGATTATTTCGACATTATGATCACGCTTATTGAAGCCTATGAATCGAAGCAGTTTCCGGTGGATCTGCCCAACCCGATCGATGCAATCAAGTTTCGTATGGAACAGTCCGGCCTGTCTGCTGCTGACCTCGCACCGGCCATTGGCCGCACAAACCGAGTGTATGAAGTGCTCAATGGCAAACGTGCGTTGACGCTTCCGATGATCTGGAAACTTCACGATTTGTTCGGGATACCCGCGCAAAGCCTGATCAAGCCGATAAAGCAGGCTTGATCAGGTGTCAGTAGACTCCTGAAATCAGGCAGGCACACCCAAAATGATATGCGACGCCTTGATCGCCGCCGTCGCGCTCACACCCGGCGCCAGGCCCAGTTCTGCCACAGCCTGGCGTGTCACGATCGAATAGACTTCGGTGCCGCCGTCGAGCTGGATGACCACTTCGGAGTTCACGGCACCGTCGATGACACTGGTGACCTTGCCTTCCAGGCTGTTGCGCGCCGACAGGCGAATGTCGCTGGATTCGGTCATCAACATGACGTTACGTGCGCTGACTTTCATGACGTATCTTCTCGAACAATTATTGTTGTATTCAGCCTAGCGAGAGATCTTCAGCGCCTGTCGCGCCTGATGTTTCTCCAGCGCCAGTTCGATCAAACGGCTGACCAGCTCGCTGTAAGTCATACCAGTGGCCTGCCATAGCTTGGGGTACATGCTGATGCGGGTGAATCCGGGCAACGAATTGATCTCATTGATCAGCACTTCGCCAGTCTCGGTCAGGAACACGTCGACCCGAGCCAGCCCGGAACAGCCCAACACCTTGAACGCCTCGACGGCCAGGGCACGGATGCGTTCACTGGCCTCGATGCTGATGTTAGCCGGCACCACCACTTCCGCTGCTTGAGCGTCGATGTATTTACTGTCGTAGGAATAGAACCCGCTGCGCACCACGATCTCGCCGCAACCGCTGGCGATGGCGTCTTCGTTGCCGAGCACCGCGCATTCAATCTCGCGGCCACGGACGGCGGACTCGACCAGGACTTTTTCATCGAAACCCAGGGCCAGTTCTACTGCTGCCGCGTACTCGGCTTCGTCATTCACCTTGCTGACGCCGACGGAGGATCCCTGGTTAGCCGGTTTGACGAACAGCGGCAAGCCAAGTTTGCCTTGCACCTCGGAGAACCCGGTGCGCGTTGCGGTGGCGCGGGTCAGGGTGACAAACGGCGTGACCGCCAACCCGGCGTCACGCAGCAGACGCTTGCTGATGTCCTTGTCCATGCAGACGGCCGAACCGAGCACATCGGAGCCGACAAACGGCAGATCGGCCATGCGCAGCAAGCCTTGCAGGCAACCGTCTTCGCCCAGAGTGCCGTGGACGATCGGAAAGATCACATCGACGTGGCCTAGCAGTTCCTGACTGGAGGTTTCCACCAATTGCTGACTGGCCTTTCCCGGCACGACGGCCAGTTCACGGTTGGACTGGTTGAGGGCAATCAGCGCCGGGTTTTCCTGGTTGAGCAGGAAGTTCGAAGGGTCGTTCAGATGCCAGTGACCTTGCTTGTCAATGCCGATCAGCACCGGTTCAAAACGCGAACGATCCAGCGCATCGACGATGTTTTTCGCCGATTGCAGCGACACTTCGTGTTCAGCCGAACGGCCGCCAAAAATAATGCCTACCCGCAGTTTGCTCATTCAGAACTCCTCAACGATTGGCCACCAGATGCGTGCCGAACAGTAGGTAGCAACTGCCGGCGAAGCGATCCAGCCATTTACGCGAACGATCATAAGCACCCGCGACCCGACGGCTGGCGAACAGCAGCGCCACGCTGCCATACCAACTGAATGACAAGGTCGCCATGGTCAGCACGGCCAGCGCCAGCAACATCGGTGGCGGTGAAGCTGGCATGGCAGTGGCGAAAATCGTTGCGACAAATAACGCTGCCTTGGGATTGGTCATGTTGCCCACAAAGCCCCGGCCATAAGCCGATAGCAGCGTGCGGCCGGCTCCATTCAGCGAGCCGCTATCGCCCGGCACACTCGGTGGTTTGCGCTTGAACTGCTTCAATCCCAGATAGATCAGGTAACAACCGCCGGCGATCTTGAAGCTCAGATAGAGCGTCGGCGCAGCGCTGAACAGCGACTTGATGCCCAGGCCACCCGCCAACCCCCACAGCACCGTGCCCGTGGCCACGCCGAGTGCGGCGACAACCCCGTGGCGCCGGGAGCAACTGGCAGCCAATTGTGCGGTGTTGAAGAAGTTCGGCCCCGGCGTCACCACCGCAACCGTCCACAACAGCGCCAACGACAACAACGGAGCGGCGTAGCTCAGGTGGGATATTTCCATGATGTGGGGCGCCTTCGTGGCTTAGAAAATATGCAACACCTTGCAACATTAGTCCGGGATTTTCTACCAGCCGGGTGATTCGAACGGCAGCAGACAGGCGGTTGGTCAGTGGGGTAACGTGATCAGCATCGAGTTCAAGGCAACACCACCATGGCCAAGCACACGCCCCCCATCGACTGGTTCCACCGCGCGCCCGACGTCGGCGGGCTTCAGCGTTTCGAGGCGTTTTTTGCAGGCCACGGCTATGACCTTCACCGCCACGACACCTATGCCATCGGCCACACGCTGGCCGGTGTGCAGAGTTTTCAGTACCGCGGTGGCTGGCGCCACAGTCTGCCGGGCGGGACCATGGTGCTGCACCCGGACGAAGTTCACGATGGCGAAGCCGGCACCGAGACTGGGTTCCAGTACCGAATGATGTACATCGAACCGGCACTGATCCAGCAGATGCTCGGTGGGCAGCCGTTGCCATTTATCAAGACCGGCCTGTCGAACGACCCTCGTTTGTTCGCCGCCACCGCCGTGCTGCTGCGAAGCCTCGATTGCCCCCTCGAGCCTCTGGAAGAGCAGGATGCGCTGTTCGACCTGGCCCAAGCCTTGAACAGCGTTTCCGGAGTGCCTGCCACCCGCCAGCGCTTCGACTACGTGGCCGCCGAACGCGCGCGGGAATTCATCCACAGCGCCCTGGATCGCACCGTGACGCTGGAAGAACTGGCGCAACACAGCGGTCGTGATCGCTGGAGTCTGTCGCGGGATTTTCGCCTGTTGTTCGGCACCAGCCCTTATCGATACCTGACCATGCGCCGCCTCGACCTGGTCCGCTCGCTGCTGATCCAGGGCCAGCCATTGGTCAGTGCCGCGCTGATCGCCGGCTTCACCGATCAGAGCCACATGACCCGGCAGTTCAGCAAAACCTACGGCCTGTCGCCGGCCCGCTGGATGAAAATGCATCGCCGCTGAGCCACGCACAATCGTTCAAGAAGCACACCGATGCGCGGGCTATCGTGGATTTACGATCAACCACGAGAGCTGCTTCATGAAAGCTTACGAAAGCCTGAACTTCGCTGAAAAAATCGCCAGGATCGACCCGTACTGGACGCCCAGGGTCATCGCCGAAATGAACAACTACCAGTTCAAGGTAGTGAAACTGCTGGGGGACTTCATCTGGCACGATCACCTTGATACCGACGAAACCTTCATCGTGCTCGAAGGGCAATTGCGCATCGACTTTCGCGATGGCCACGTGCTGGTGAACGCTGGCGAAATGTATGTGGTGTCAAAAGGTGTCGAACACAAACCGTTCGCCGAGCAGGAGGTGAAACTCCTGCTGATCGAGCCCAAGGGTGTGCTGAACACGGGTAACGAAGGTGGCGAGCGTACGGCGCAGAATGACGTCTGGGTGTGAAGGCTGGCTGCTTATGACTGCAAGGTTTTGCCGTCCACTGGATCGCCGATTTTCAGGAAATGCCCGCCCGCCACATGATGCAAGGTGCGCAGCGCGTCTTGCCCTTCGAAATGCCAGCGACCGTCACTGAACACCCGCTCGTCTGCCTGAGCGGCAATCACTTCGGCCAGGAACAGATCGTACTGCTGGTGATTGCCGGGCTCCGGCAGCAGTCGGCATTCCAGCCAGGCGACGCAGCCTTCGAGCATCGGCACATCGATCAATTCAGCGCTGAAGGTCGCCAAGCCATAGACCTGGAACTTGTCCCGGCCTTGGTCCCGGGTCAATTCCAGGCCGGACGTCGAACCCACGGTCTGGACGATATCGGCCTGGGCGGCGCAGGGAACATTCAGCACAAATGTGCCCGAAGCCTCCAGCAATTGCCGTGTCCAGGTGGACTTGTCCAGCACCACGGCAATTTTCGGCGGCTCGAAATCCAGCGGCATGGCCCAGGCCGCCGCCATGATGTTGCGCTGGCCGTCATGGGCCGCGCTGACCAACACGGTCGGGCCGTGATTGAGCAGACGATACGCCTTGGCCAAGGGAACCGGACGGCGGTGAGAAACGCTCATGATGGCTGCTCCTGGGGAAAACGCCGATTGTAGCGATTTACGCTGCGATGGCAGGCATCAAGTCGCTAACTGATTGGCAAACTGCCCGACCGCGTTCACTACTTTCTGTGCACCGTCCTGAATCTCGACAATCACCGTCCCCGCCTCTGCCGCCAGCGCCAGCCCCTGTTCAGCCTGGAGTTTGCCCTCGGTCATCAGCGCCACGGCGTTGCGCGCCATGTCCTGGTTCTGACGCACCACGCCGACAATCTCATCGGTTGCCTGGCTGGTGCGCGAAGCCAATTGCCGGACCTCATCCGCCACCACCGCGAAACCACGCCCCTGTTCCCCGGCCCGAGCCGCCTCGATGGCCGCGTTGAGCGCCAGCAGGTTGGTCTGTTCGGCAATCCCGCTGATGGTTTTGACGATGGTGCCGATCACCAGTGACTGCTCGTTCAACGCTTCGATGCCTTCGCCAGCGGCCTGCATGTGCCTGGCAAGGTCACGCATCACGTTGACCGCCTGAGTCACCACAGCGTTACCGCGCTGCGCGCTGCTGTCGGTTTGCTGCGAGGTGCTGTAGGCAATGTTCGCCGCTTCGGCGACGGCTTGCTCCTGATTGACTTGATCGGTAATCACCGTGGCGAACTTCACCACTTTGTAGAGCTTATTGTTGGCATCGACCACCGGGTTGTAGGAAGCCTCCAGCCAGACCGCGCGACCGTGGCTGTCGACGCGCTTGAAACGGTCGGCGACGAACTCGCCTGCATTCAAGCGGCGCCAGAAGTCCTGGTACGCGGCGCTGTTGTAATCCTCCGGTTGGCAGAAGGTGCGGTGATGTTTGCCCTTGATCTGCGCCAGGCTGTAGCCCATGCCGCTGAGAAACCGGTCGTTGGCTGCCAGTACGTTGCCATTGAGGTCGAACTCGATCACCGCCGTGGAGCGCACGAGCGCGCCGATCAGGTTCTCATGCTCACGAGACGCCTCGATGGTGCGGGTCAGGTCACTGGAGTAAATCGAGAAGTGCTTGATCCGGCCGTCCGCGGACCGAACCGGCTGCACGATCGAGCGCAGCCAGGCTTCCTGGCCATTGCCGCGCAACAAACGCACCGTGCCGGCAAAGTGCTCGCCACGGGTCAACGCGACCTTGAAGCGCTGGTGGAATTCGTCCGACTTCACATGGGCCGGGACGATGTCTTCGATGTGTCGCCCTATCAGGTCGCTGCTTTTGTAGAGCATCTCACCGATGAAGTTCTGGTTGACCGATTGAATCCGCCCATCGACATCGAGGGTCAGGACCAGCATCTCGCTTTCCAGACTTTCCTTCACTTGCTGGAGGCTGGAGAGTTCTTCGCGAAGAGCCGACAGCTCCTGCTTCAAGCGTTTGTTGAACATGGGGATACACCGATGGACAGGGATAGAAAGCGGTATGCAGCCTAACCATCGGCCTCAGGGATATTTTCTGAAGAGTGTTTAGGGTTGTCCTACAAAAATAGTTGCTACACGTACGGTGCTGCCTTCGATTACATCGCGCCAGCAGTCGAGCAGCTGCCAACTCTTGGCATCCGCGTCCCGAAATACGCCGCGCTGCTCACACCCACAGCCCCCATCACCGCGCAGAAGATCACGCAGATCCATGGGCTCCACGGCATCAGACCGATCAGCAACAACGGTGTGATGCTCGCCCAGACGGCATAGGCAATGTTGTAGGTGAAGGAAATCCCCGAGACACGAATCCGCGCAGGGAACAGGCTGACCATCACCGACGGCACCGCGCCGACCACCCCGCAACCGAGACCGGCCACCGCGTACGCCAGGCCGATCCAGTTGCCACCGATGATCAGGCAGGTATAGAGAACGCCGATGCCCAGTGGTAGCAGCAGGCTATAGAGCATCACCGTGCGCCAGGCGCCAATGCGGTCGACCAGCAGCCCGGCGAGTACACAGCCGATATTCAGAAAGACAATGCCCAAGGCACTCAGGGCGAAGGTGTGGCTGGCGGTCATACCGAAGGTTTTCTGCATCATGGTCGGGGTGATCACCACGAACACCACCACCGCCGAGGTCAGCACGCAAGTGAGGATCATCGCTGGCAACATGGCCAGACGATGCTCACGCAAGACCGTGCGCAGCGGCAGCTCGACGGCTGCATCACGTTGCGCCTGCATGGCCATAAACACCGGGGTCTCGCTGAGCCAGCGGCGTAGCCAGACGCCGATTACGCCAAACACGCCGCCCAGCAGGAACGGGTAACGCCAGGCGTAATCAAGGATTTCTGCCGGGGTGAATGCCTGTGCGAGAAAAGTCGCCGTCAGGGCACCGATCAGGTAACCAAAGGTCAGCCCGGCCTGCAGGAAACCGAGGGCATAACCGCGATGCCCGGCCGGTGCATGTTCGGCGACGAACACCCAGGCGCTCGGCACTTCGCCGCCCACCGCCGCGCCCTGGAGGATTCGCAGGGCCAACAGCAGCAGCGGTGCGAAATAACCGATTTGGGCGTAGGTCGGCATGATGCCGATCAGCAGACACGGCAGCGCCATCATCAGGATGCTCAGGCTGAAGACCTTCTTGCGGCCCAGTCGGTCGGCGAAATGCGCCATCAGAATCCCGCCCAACGGCCGCGCCAAATACCCGGTAGCGAAGATCCCGAAGCTTTGCAGCAGCCGCAGCCACTCCGGCATTTCCGGTGGGAAGAACAGCTGGCTGAGGGTCAGGGCGAAAAATACGAAAATGATGAAATCGTAGATTTCCAGCGCGCCGCCAAGGGCCGCAAGGCCGAGGGTCTTGTAATCCGAGCGGGTGAACGGCGCCGGGCACGAATGGGTGTTGGCGGTCATGAAAAGAACTCTGGCATAGGCAAAAAACCGAGGCGCCCATGGTCTACGCAAACGCGCCAACGGACAACCCGTTAGACCAAAGTCCTAGACGCGTAAAACCTCGTCACAAAAAAGAGCCGATTGTTTTACTGTTGGCACCTGTCTAGACGGGCCTTCGCGGTCCTGAAGACCACAACAAACATAAAAATTCGAGGTACACCCGTGGCCGCTGATATCGAAGATACCCGCTCCGCCCGCTTTGCCCTGCGCTGCTCAAGTTTTGCCGAACGCTGGTTTCCTGACTCCTGGGTGTTTGCCGCACTGGCGGTGATTATCGTCGCCGTGGCCACCCTGTTCATGGGCGCCAAACCCACCGACGCCGCCATGGCCTTCGGTGACGGCTTCTGGAGCCTGATCCCGTTCACCATGCAGATGGCTTTCGTGGTGATCGGCGGTTATGTGGTTGCCAGCTCGCCACCGGCGGTGAAACTGATCGACCGGCTGGCGCGGATCCCGAAAAACGGCCGCTCGGCCGTGGCCTGGGTTGCGTTGATCTCCATGGTCGCTTCGTTGCTGAACTGGGGGCTGTCGCTGGTGTTTGGCGGTTTGCTGGTGCGCGCCCTCGCCCGCCGTACCGATCTGAAAATGGATTACCGTGCCGCCGGTGCCGCCGCCTATCTGGGTCTCGGCGCGGTGTGGGCCCTGGGCCTGTCCTCGTCCGCCGCGCAATTGCAGGCCAACCCGGCCAGCCTGCCGCCATCGATTCTGTCGATCACCGGGGTGATTCCTTTCACGCAAACGATCTTTCTCTGGCAATCCGGTGTGATGTTGCTGGCGCTGATCGTGATCTCGCTGATCATTGCCTACGCCACTGCACCCGGCCCGAATTCTGCCCGTGACGCCGAAGCCTGCGGAATCGATCCGAGCTTTAATATGCCGCCATTGCAACCGCGCACCCGCCCCGGCGAATGGCTGGAGCACAGCCCACTGCTGACGATTTTGCTGGTGCTGCTGGCGGCCGGGTGGCTGTTCCATGAGTTCTCGACCAAACCGGCGATCAGCGCGATTTCCGGGCTGAACACCTACAACTTCCTGTTCATCATGCTCGGTGCCCTGCTGCACTGGCGCCCGCGCAGCTTCCTTGACGCGGTGAGCCGTGCGGTGCCGACCACCACGGGCGTACTGATCCAGTTCCCGTTGTACGGCTCGATCGCCGCGCTGATGACCACCGTTAAAGGGACTGACGCTCAGACACTGGCTCACCACATCTCGACCTTTTTCGTACAAATCGCGTCCCACGACACCTATGCGCTGCTGATGGGCGTGTACTCGGCGATCCTCGGTTTCTTCATCCCGTCCGGCGGCGGCAAATGGATCATCGAAGCGCCGTACGTCATGCAAGTGGCCACCGACCTGAACTACCATCTGGGCTGGGCCGTGCAGATCTACAACGCCGCCGAAGCCCTGCCGAACCTGATCAACCCGTTCTACATGCTGCCGCTGCTGGGTGTGCTCGGGTTGAAGGCGCGGGACTTGATCGGGTTTTCGTTCGTACAACTGCTGGTGCACACGCCGCTGGTGCTGTTTCTGCTTTGGGCGCTGGGGACGACGCTGACGTATACGGCGCCGGTGATGCCGTAGCACGTAAGTGATTGCACCTGCTGCGGGCAGGTGCAATCAGTTCACTCGGCTTGAGCATGAAACAACGCCTAGATTTATCCTACATACAGGCTCGATTGCGCCTGACATGAAACCCGGAGAGTTCTTATCTCCAACCTATAAATCGCTGAGTAAACTCCGACAGCTCACAAACTTTTTAAAGCAAGACAGCACTGACCAAGGAAGAACAAACACATGTCTTTAATATCGAAAACGCTGGAAGAGATGATTAACGAGATTTACCAGGACGGTAGGGTTTCAGTCGTTGAATATAAAAAGCTGCGTGATGATGCAGATCGCCGTATGGACGCTGTCGTCCGCGAGTTCGGCCAGCACAACAATTTGACCGCCCTTCAAAAAGCGATGGATGTAGTGATGCAATTAACGCAAACGTCCATCATTGATGCCAAAAAAGCCAAACTGACCGATACAGGAGAGGCCATCGTCAAGGATGCCGTATTTGCACAGGTCGAGTACTTGCGCGCCGGTACTCATCTGGCACTAAAGCTGTTGTAACGCTTCAACCTCCGTCCGGCCCATAGACATTAAGCCCGGGCCGGACCCCATAACCGAGAGTTCCTGGCATACACACCGCAGGCTCTACGCAAAAAAAACTACACGCACACACTGTTCTGTGTAACGCCGCTGATCCAGTATGGCGCGTACCCCAATCAACGGGACCACGCTGAAAAGGATCTGAGCATGTTCAAATTCGCAGGACTCACTCTCGCGGCCCTCACCCTGAGTGCCGCCGCCCATGCCGATGTCGACCTGAAGCTGGGCAGTACCGAACGTGTCACCCGCCTGTTCGCCTATCCCAACAACTGCAATGTGATCTGCTTTCGCAACTGGACACTGGAGCAAACGGTCGAGCATTACCTGACCCAAAGCGTGCAGCGCGATGGTTACAGCGCGGCGAAAGTGCTGGTCAAAACCGATAACGATCAGCTCTACGCCGAAATCAGCGGCGTACCCCGTGGCTATGAAAAACCGTTGGCGGCGTTACTCGATGCCGGTGATCTGGCCTATACCGGCGCCAGCAAGCTGAATGCCGATGGCAAGTGGGCTTACAGCTGGTATCTGTACCTGCCACTGGGCATGGCTCTGGAAAACCGCAAAAGCGTTGAACTGTTGCACTTCCCACCCGACTATTCGTTGACCCAGGCTCAGGATTACCTGCGATCCGCCACCACCGATCGCTGGGCGACACTGCTGACTGTCAACGGAATCCCGGCCGACCAGACTCCGGGCTACCAGACCATCATCGACATCGCACCGATTGCCGCACCGTCCAACGCCGGCAAGGATCTGGAAGGCGTCTACGACTACTTCAAGGACTACCAGACCACGATGGTCAAGCTACTCAGCCAGAACGCCAGTGGTGCAGCGTTGCCGATGGTCGCCTTCGGCGCGCCAGTGCGTAACTGGATCAAGCAGCAATACGGGCCGACCGTGAACGTGCTGGGCCTGGTCAGCATCAGTCCGAGCGACGGGGTGAAAGTGCCAGTGCTGGGTTCCAACCACCCAAGCTACATTTGGTACGCCGCCGACCCGGAAAGCTATACCGGCAGCGATGCCCAGGCCAAGGCCGATGCCGCTGGCCTTAAAGTCATGGGTCAGGATTTGAGTGCCGCGTGCTGGCAGGCCGCCATGGGCCGCCAACCGGACAGTAATCCCGACATTGAACTGAGAAGTTGCACCCAAACCTGGCAAGTGGCCCAGTCAGAAAAAACCTGCGAGCTGTTCTATACCTCGATCCGTAACCTGACGCCCGAAAAAGCCGTGGCCAAGTGCGCGACGGCACCGATCAAATCTCAGCTCAAACAGCTGAAAGCCCCGGTACCCGCGACTGCGATCCCTGTCCCGCCTCTGTAAAACGATGAACGGCGGGTCTACTGTCATAACTGACAGTAGACCCGCCGTTTCATTTGCGAGAGGCTTGAGTCGTACCCATGTGTTGCAGAGCTGACAGGATCGTCAGCTGATGGAGGTCGCAGCACCCAGCCGACAAGGACTGTTATGAAAACCCAGACCCCGCACGGGACGCTTGCGCAATCACCCGATGGGATTTATCCATTTACGGAGTTGCCCGTTCGCCTTGGATTCCCCTCCAGAGCCGACTTCGAGATTATCGACAACACCAACGGATCGGCGGCAGCCGTCGCAGCACTTCGGGACTTTCCACGCATCAGCCGAATTTGTCGGGCTTCGGGGCATCTGCTGCCTTATCGGTGTCGGCATACCCGGCAACTGGCCCGCGGCATCCATGTCTACGACCCGCGCTTCTGCGGGCTGCTGCGACACTCCTGCGACCCAAACGTATTTCTCGACATGAGCGAGCTGTGGCTATGGGCGCTAAAGGACATCAAAAAAGGCGACCGACTGACGATGGACTACGCCACCACCGAAGACAAACTCTTGCGTCAGTTCGCCTGCCAGTGCGGCTCGTTCGACTGCCGTGGCTGGATCACCGGCTACGATGAATCGCCGAACGCCGACGGCCAGTTGTTTCTGCAGCACTGGCGTCGGCGAAGTCTATGCTGAAGGTCGTTACAACGCCTCGACCGGACGCAGACGGTATTGCGGCGGCAATTGCTCGAAACCGCTGATGGTGGCGTTCAAGCTTTTCCAGCGACCGTCCTTGATGCCATAGATGCAGCCGTGAACAGACAGGCTCTGCCCGCGGTGCCAGGCGTTTTGCACAATGCTGGTGTGCCCGACGTTGGCCACTTGCTGGATCACGTTGTATTCGCAGAGGCGGTCGACCCGCTCTTCTTCAGTGGGCAATTTGGCGAGTTCTTCGCGTTTTTCATAATAGAGATCGCGAATCGAGCGCAGCCAGCCGTCGATCAGGCCCAGCTGACGGTCCTGCATTGAGGCGCGCACGCCGCCGCAGCCATAGTGACCGGTAACGAGGATGTGTTTGACCTTCAGCACGTCGACCGCGTACTGAATCACCGACAGGCAGTTGAGGTCGGTGTGCAGCACCACGTTGGCCACGTTGCGGTGTACAAACAGATCGCCGGGCAGCATGCCGACGATCTCGTTCGCCGGCACCCGGGCGTCGGAGCAACCGATCCACAGGTATTCCGGGGTTTGCTGACGGGCCAGCTTGGCGAAGAAATCAGGATCTTCTTTGGTGATCGCGTCAGCCCAGCGCTCGTTGTTATCAATCAGATCTTGTAATTCGTTCATGCAATGAAACCTCGAGAATGATGCGCTTCTATGACAGACAACCATCTGTCGGGGTCACGCGACAGATGCAGATATCCGGTTTTCCATGCCGGAGGAATTCTCAGCAGCCCAGGGGGTCCACCCTAGTAAGGCCTACAGTATGAGGAATTGCCATGACTGAATCACGACGTCCGTACGATGCGGTGCAACCCGAGCCCATCGATGACAACGAAGACCGCATGGGCTCGATGCATGAGCTGGATTTCGACGAGGAAGAACCCAGCGCCAAAATCGGCGACGAGCTGACGCAAACTGAGCGTGAACGCCTGATGCCTCGGGAACGCGTACGTGAAGCCGGCATAACCGGGGCCTCGACCGATGACCATGAGTCCACCGACGACGACATGAGCCCGGAAACCCTGATCCATGAAGACGGCGCACGGGACGCCCACGAAGCGGGTGAAGGCGGCCAGGCCGATTGGGATTTGAGCATTGTCGATGAAGACGACATCGGAGGGGGCAATGGGCTGGATGAAGAGGAACTGGCGCGACGGGATCCGATGGACGGTAATCGTTGATCTGTGGCGAGGGAGCTTTCTCCCTCGCCACAATAGCTGTAACTCAATCGACGAGGGTGCAGGCCATGACGACAGCATCTTCCCGCCCGCCAACTGCCGGGTAGTAATCGCGTCGACGGCCAATCTCGTTAAACCCATAACGCTCATACAACTTAAACGCACCACGGTTGCTGTCGCGCACCTCAAGGAAACACTCCCGCGCCTTGGCGTCATACGCCCGGGACATCAAATGTTCCAGCAACGTCAAGCCCAGGCCGCGGCCCTGGTTCTCCGGTTTGACGGTGATGTTCAGCAGATGCGCTTCATCAAGGATGATCTGCACCACCCCGTGGCCGACCTGCTGCTGGCCTTCAAACATCAGCCATATCTGATATTTACCCAGCCCATCGAGAAAAATCCCGCGAGTCCAGGGATGGCTGTAAGCCGCGTATTCGATTTTCAGTACAGCGTCCAGGTCCGCCTCGATCATCGGGCGGAACGATACAGCGTCACTCATTCGATTCTTTCCAGCGCGCCATCAGCCGACGCATGGCTTGCCAGACATCAGCCTTACGCTGTGGCTCTTCCATTAATAATTCCAGACCCGGCAGGGCCCAGACCGAGCCCAGGCCTTCGACCTGGAGTTCACGGTTGAAGGATTCGGCGTTCGCCTCACCGGCGAAACGCACCGCCGGCAAGCCGATCAGCCACACGCAGACGCACGGTGCGTCTTCCAGCCGGGCCGAGAGAAAACCTTGCACGAAGTCGCGAGCCGCTTCCGGGCCTTGATCCATGGTGCCCCGAGACAACAGCGGCCAACGCACCGGTTCGCCGACGATTTGCGGGCTGTCCGGCAGACCGGCGGCGCGCAGCATGTCTTTGAGTAACAGATAGGCAGGGTCGCGGGTCTGGAACGATTCGCCTGTGGGTAACTCCACCAGCAGCAGGCAACGCCCGGCCCGCAGCAATTGCAGAGCGAAACGCGGTGGCGGCACGACTGGCGCCTTGGCCACAACCGGAGCGGCCTCTTCTTCGACTTTGGCGTTCGTGCGCGTGCTGGCCAACGATGGCCGTGGCACCTCGATTTTCACCCGTTCGGCCGGTTTGACCAGCGGTTCCACGGGTGAATCAGCCACAGGCACGGGCGCAACCGGAGCAACCGGGGCGACGACCAACGGCTCGGGCATCTCCAGCAGTTCGGGGCGTGAGGGCGCAGCAAAGGGCAATTCGGTGCGCGGCAGCCAGTTGACCACCTGCATGGCGGTCAAATAAGCGCGGCGACGGGACTCGATAAGCAAAGGTCGGCCACTTGTGGATAACTAAAGTGCGGTGATTCTACCGCCCTTCGCTCAAGATCGCCCACGCTTGATCGATAGAAAGCCAACTGTCCGTCCCGAGAGTGAATCGCAACGGGCGTGATGCAGTACAATCGCTGCTTTTAATTGCCAACCAGCCGGCCATTCCGATGATCGAACCCAAGCGCGTCTTGCGCGCCCTCGCTGAACACTGGGCACTTCTGGAGCCACTGTGCGAGCACTTCGACCAAGGCACCTTGAGCCTCAACGAATTGCGTTCACAGTTGGCCGCCCAGCAACTGGACAGTACGCCGCAGGACATCACCAGCCTGCTGGACGTATGGATCCGCCTCGACATTCTGGTTCCCGTGGCGAAAAGCCCGAACCGTTTCGAGCTCAATGCGCAGATCCACGACTTCCTCGCTTACCTGCGCCGTGAGCACCGTCTGGGCCTGTGCCTGGAGATCGAAGCCTATCTGCGCCATCTCGAGCGCCTGGCCGGTTATATCCAGGACGCCTTCGACATCCGCGACGGCCACGACCTGGCGCGCCAGTTGCGCCTGCTCGACATGCGCGTACGGGATGTATTGAAAAAACTCGCCAACGACGAACAGGCCCTGGTGGCCGTCGCCGAGCGGGCCAAGACCAGCGACCGGCAGATTCCCCTGCGCCAGCGTTACGCTGAAGTACTGGCGACCTGGGACGAATACGTCGAGCCGATGATTCAGTTGGTGAACGCCGACGGCGCCTTCGAACAAGGCGTGCGCAAGGTCGAGAACGTGCTGCTGAAGATGCTCACCGAACAGCAGCGCCTCGGCCACCTGGTCGATGACGACATGCTGCTGCGCACCCACGCGCGCATCCTCGAGATGCAGACCAGCGCCCAGCTGACCCTGCGTCATGCCCGCGAACTGCTGCTGCCGCTGCGTGAAGAAGCCCGTCGGCACAACGCCGTGACCCGTGGCGCGGCGCTGGCCTTGTCGGCCATTCGTCGCAAAGGTATCGATGCGGTGCCACAAGCGGCGATGCCGATGTTCACCCGCCCGCAAAGCACCTTCCTCGGCAGCGCCAGTCAGGTCGAAGCCTACGTTTACGCCCTGGCCCGTTTCGAGCCAAAACCGGCGCGCTTCCCCAAGGCCCACAAGACGCAGAAAGGCGAAGCGCCGCGCGCGCCACGCACGGTTCGGGAAATGCTCGAACGTTGCGAAGACGCCCTGCCGATGCCTGACCTGATGACCTGGCTGCTGGAGCAGGAGCCGGACGGCGCTACCGACGAATTGCTTTATTGGTTCTCGCGCCTGTCGCGGGAAAAGCGCTTCACACGCGAGCGTCTGGAACGCCGCGATTACCACACTCACGAGCACCAGGTCAGCCTGCGCTCCTTCGCCCTGCTCTCGGCCCGCGACGCCGCCGAGGATTCTGCGAGCACCCTCTATGCAAGTACTCCACATGCAACTTGATCTAAACGAACTGTCCCAGCTGGCGCCGATTTTTCGCGAGCTGTTCAAGGGCTACCACGTCAGCCGCCGCGATCCGGAGTTGTATGCGCAACTGTCGAACTTCCAGGATCAGTACCGCACGCTGTTCAAGGCGCTGGGCTTTGAACTGGTCTGCGACACCCGGGGTTTCTACTATTTTGTGCCGGACCTCGCCGCCGCAGCAGTGAACAAGACCGCGCAACGTCTGGCGCTGTTCACCTTCATTCTTGTCGAGCACCTGGCCGATCAGGGCCGTGACCCGGTCGCCGTGCTCGACGGTGGCAGCCTCGGCCGCGACGAGTTGCCATCGCTGCTGGAGAAATACCGCGACCTGTTTATCCAGGCCGAAGTGCAGACGGTTGAAGAGCTCGAAGAAAAAATCATGCGCCGCATGACTCAGCTCGGTTTCGCCGGCGAAGAAAACGGCATCTACCGTTTCCTGCCGCCGATGCACCGCTTCCTCGATGTCTGCCTGTCGGTCCAGCAGGATCGCGACCTGGCTGCCAGTCTGCACAGTGTTTTGCCATTGCCGGTGCCAGTGCTGATCGATGACGACAGCGACGAAAAACTTTTGGAAACCGATGACCCGCTCGATCTGAGCGACTTCGCTGAAGAAAGCGAAGAAGACGCCATGGCCCGCGCCATTGCCGAAGAACAGGAGACCGACGCATGAGCAAGGAACGCTACGGCATTCGCCGCTTTGCCCTTTTGAACACCGCCGGTTACAGCCTCGGCCTGTTCCCGCTGGAAGAACCGTTGTCGGTTTACGGCGCGAACAACCTCGGCAAATCCGCCTCGATCAACGCCTTGCAGTTCCCGATCCTGGCGCGCATGTCGGACATGAGTTTCGGCAAATACAGCCTGGAACAATCCCGACGCTTCTACTTCGCGTCGGACACCAGCTACATCCTGGTCGAAGTGTCCCTGCCCCACGGTCCTCACGTCATTGGCGTGGTCGGTCGCGGCCCGGGCGGTGGTTTCGGTCACCAGTTCTTTGCCTACGCCGGCAAACTGGATCTGGCGCATTACCAGAAAAACGACACCTGCCTGCGCCAGAAAGAATTGTTCACCAACCTTGAGCGCGAAGGACTGAAAGCCTACGAGCTCAAGCCGGATGAACTGCGTCGATTGCTGGTGGGCGGTCACACCTCGATCCCGCTGGACCTGACGCTAATCCCGCTGCGCTCCACCAGCGAGCAGAGCCTGAAGACCTTCCGCGCACTGTTCATCAACCTGCTGCACATGCGCGAAATCACCGCGGCCAAGCTCAAGCAGCTGTTTCTCGATGCGTTCGAACACAGCCTGCGTTCCGGTAGCGTTGATTACATCGCCGCGTGCGAAGAAGCGTTCCGCGATGTACGACGCATGGAGCAGGACTACAACTCGCTGGTCACTGCTGGCCCATTGGTCGAAGCCCTTGCGGCAGGCGTGACCCAGCGCAACATCCTGCGCGGCAAATTGCACCGGATCTCGCCGCTGCTCGATTCCCTGCTTGGCACCTGGTCGGACTATGCCAGTGCGCGCAAGGAAGAGCTGACGATTCAGGCCGAGCACTACCGCAACGAACAGGACGCGCTGCAAAACGATCAGCGTGGCGGCACTCAAGAGCTGATGCGCCTGGAGCGGGAAATCACCGGCATCCAGCGCTGGCTTGGCGAGTTGTCGGTGCTCAAGCATCGCTTCGCCTTGGTCACTGACGTCAAAGTCCTTGAGCAGCAACTGCTCGCGGCCAAGGATGCGCACGATGAACTGGCCGGTGCGCTGGCGCAGTCGCGGCAGTTCAGCGCCGAAGATTTGGAAGAGCGTCTGCGGGATCTGGAAAAACGCCTGAAGTCGGTGAAGCAGCAACTCGATCACGCCGATAACAACAGCTACGCCCGTCTGCGCGAGGAGTTTTCGCAACAGGACGTCGAGCGTCTGATGCGTTTGTTCAACAGCGCGTTGTTCAGCCTGCCGTTGGGTGAGCACGGCATTACGCTGGACGAGGACGGCCAGTGGGTCAAATCCATGGAGCTGATCCTCGATGGCTTCAAAGGCGAGCGCTTCGAAGTGCCGGGCCTGTCCATCGACATCTCGCACATCGAACCGCCAGCGCTGCAAGCCTTGGCTGACCGCGCCGCGTTGCGCGATCAGAAAGAGCGTCTGGATAAAGAACTCAAGCAACTGAAAACCCAGCAAGCCGTGGCCGCCGACCGGGCCGCGAGCAAGACCCAGACCGAAGCGCTGTACCAGCAAGTGCTGGACGCGCAGAAAGCGCTGGAAGATTTCCGCCGCGCGCAAACCCTGAGCGCGGAGGAAGGCGACAAGCTGGAACAGCTGGCGCAGATGGAAGCCGCTCAGGACGAGTTGAAGCGTTCCAGCGACGCCTTCACCGAACGCGTCCAGCAACTGTCGGCCAAACTGCAACTGGTCGGCCGGCAGATCGGCGACATGGAAGCCAAGCAACGCACCCTCGACGACGCCCTGCGCCGCCGTCAGTTGTTGCCGGCAGACCTGCCGTTCGGCACGCCGTTCATGGACCCGATCGACGATTCCATGGACAACCTGTTGCCGCTGCTCAACGACTATCAGGACAGCTGGCAGGGCTTGCAGCGCAGCGATGGTCAGATCGAGGCGCTGTACGCTCAGGTCCGCCTCAAGGGTGTGGCCAAGTTCGACAGCGAAGACGACATGGAGCGCCGCCTGCAACTGTTGATCAACGCTTACGCACACCGCACCGACGAAGCGCTGACCCTCGGCAAGGCGCGTCGTGCGGCCGTTACCGACATCGCCCGGACCCTGCGCAACATCCGCAGCGACTACGACAGCCTTGAGCATCAATTGGCGCTGTTCAACCGCGAGATCAACAAACGTCAGGTGTCCAACCTGCAGAGCTTCCGCATCGTGCTCGCGCCGAACAAGGAAGCACTCAAGCACATCGACCAGATCATCCACAGTGCCGGTCAGTACGAAGAGGGCGAAACCCTTTCCGTGTTCGACCTGAGCCAAAGCGCCGATCAGGACAACAAGAACGAAGAAGCCAAGGAATATCTGGCGCGGCTGGTGGCGGCGAACCACAACCAGCTCGGCCTCAAGGACTTGTTCGAGCTGGCGTTCGAGATCACCAAGGTCAACGGTCAGCCGGTCATCCACACCGACATCGATGGCGCCGCGTCCAACGGTACGACCATGACCATCAAAGCGCTGACCAACATGTACTTGTTGCTGCACTTGATGGACCGCGACCAGGCCGGTCGCGTGCGCCTGCCGTACTACCTCGACGAGGCAGCGGACATCGACGAGAAGAACCAGGCAGCGCTGTTGGAAACCAGTCTGCAACTGGGCTTCGTACCGATCCTGGCGAGTGTGAAACCGCAGGTCTGTGCCAGTGTCGCCATCGACCTGGAAGGCGGCAGCGGGCCGAACGGGATCTACATCGACGAGGCGGACTGGAAGTACATCCGTCGTCACGACGAAGTGAAGGCTGCCGTTAATGTTGAAGAGGACGAGCCGGAGCTGGATGCAGTCTGATTTGCATTAATCGAAGGCAATAAAAAGGCCGCGATCCAATGGATCGCGGCCTTTTTCATGCCTGCTGTTTGGGGCTTACTTGCCGATTGAAATCTTCGGCGCCCAGGTCAGCCATTCGTCTTCAAACTTATCGAACAGCGGGAACGTTTGCTCAGCTCGCGCCGGACTGCCCATGCGCTCGCCGTCCGGCGTGGCGAAAGCGATGCCGCCCTGAATCAGCGTCTCCAGCGATTCGGTACGCATCGTCGCCCCTTTGAACAAGCCGTAATCAAAGCCAAAACCACTGGTGTTCCAGAAACGCGTGCCGCTGCGCACTAACGGCGCGTACTTCGGCTCGATCAGGATGTGCACCAACACACGATCCGCCGTCTGGCCGAGTTCATAGCCTGTCACCTTGCCCACGGTGATTTCGCGATAAGTGACCGGCACACCTGTTTTCAGCGAACCACGGCGGGCAGCGCTCAACACCAGACTCAAACCGGCTTCTTGCTTAGCGGTTTCCGGCGGATTGGCCAGGGCCACGAAGTTCTTCTGCGGGCCGAGGTTTTTGGCGGCCGGTTGCACTTCGATGTATTGGCCAGTAACCAGCGTTTCGAGGTTGGACGTCTTGATCAGACCCAGTTCAGGTTTGACCACCCAGAACTGACTGCCGACCCGAGCGATACGCTCCGGCACTTCGGTGATTCGAGCAGTCAGCAACACCGATTGCAGGTCATCGCTGAGGTCGATGTCTTCAATCTTGCCGACATCCAGGCCTTTGAATCTCACAGGTGTGCCGTTGCGTAAGCCATCGGCGCGATCAACCTTGATCGTGACCACAGTGCCTTTCTGGTTGGCCTCGTCATGGCTGGCGAACAGACGGAAACGCGGAATCCGCTTCTGCAACGGTGCTTTCGCTTGCGGGGTTTCGAAGGCGATACCGCCAGCCATCAGGCTTTGCAGCGACTCACTTTTGACTTGGATTCCACCGGTCAGCCCACCCGTCAGCGTAATGCCGCTGGCATTCCAGAAGCGTGTCGAGGCATTGACCAAGCCTTCGTATTCCTTCTCGATGTGTACACCAATCACCAACTGTTTTTTGGTGCGCGAGAACTGATAGCTTTGGACCGAACCGACCTTGACCTGTTTGTAGAGAATCGGACTGCCGACTTCCAGGGAACCCAGATTCTCGGTGAACAGCACCAGGTGCAAACCCGGAGAACGCAGATCCAGCGGCGGCGCCTTGGGGCGTGCCACGAATTCGCGTTGCGGCGCGGCGCCTTTGTCGCCAGGACGCACGGCGATGTAGTTACCTTTGACCAACGCTTCGAGACCGGTGATACCGGCAAGCGAGATCGACGGTTTGACCACCCAAAACTGGGTGCCTTCGACCAGGTAATCTTCAGCCAGAGGATCGAGGGTCAATTCGGCGGTGGCACTGGATAGATCTGGATCGATCTTGAGCGCTTTCAGATTGCCGACCTGGATGCCTTTGTACATAACCGGTGTGCGACCAGCCTGCATTCCTTCGAAGTCGCTGAGTTTGACCTTGACCCGAATACCGGCGGCGGCTGCATCGAAATCTTCGTAGAGACGGAACGGCAGACTCGGATCGGTGGGCGGACTGTCCTTGCGGTTCTCCGGCGTGGCGAACGCGATACCGCCGGCGACGATGCTCGCCAGCGACTCGCTGCGCACTTTCACACCCGACAGGTTGGCGTCGATGCTAATGCCGCTGGCGTTCCAGAAACGTGTGTGTTTGCGCACCAGCTTGGCGTAGGTGGGTTCGATGAAAACTTTGAGTTCGACGGTGCTTTGGTCTTCGGACAGCAAGTAACTTTTGATCTGGCCGACCCTGATCTGCTTATAGAAAACCGGGCTACCGCGATTGAGTGAACCGAGACGATCAGCCTTGATGGTCAGGTGTAGACCGGGCTGGGCGTCTGACAGCGGCGGCTCTTCGGCCAAGGCTTTGAACTTGCGAGTCGGCTCACCCTCGCCAGGGCTTATCGCCACGTAGTTACCCGAGACCAGCGTCTCCAGGCCAGTGATGCCGGCCAGCGTCACGCTCGGCTTGACCAGCCAGAAACGGGTGCTGGTCCGCAGGTATGGCTCCACGTCCTTATTCATCTCGACGGTGGCGATCACGCCTTTAGAGTTGCCTTCGTCATCGAGTTTGAGGGTCTTCACCTTACCCACCGACATGCCTTTGTAGACGACTTCGGTCTTGTTGGCCTGAATGCCTTCACCACTTTCGAAACGCACCTGAATCTCGATGCCGGTCTCGTTGTAGGCACGCCAGCCGAGCCAGCCGCCGATGATCAGGGCGATCAGGGGCAACACCCAAATAGCTGACCAGTTCGAGGCCGGTCGGGTTTTTGCTGTAGGCAAATCAGTCATGGTCGTCGTCCGACTCCGTGTTATCCCAAATCAGTCGGGGATCGAAAGTTACTGCGGCAAGCATCGTCAGAATCACCACACTGGCGAAAGCGATGGCGCCAAGATTGGCTTCGACGCTGGCAAGCCGTCCGAAATTCACAACCGCCACCAGGATGGCGATCACAAAAATATCGAGCATTGACCAGCGGCCAATGAACTCAATAAAGCGGTACATCCAAATGCGTTGGCGAGCCGACAGTGGCTGGCGGCGCTGCACGGAAAACAGCAGCAGTGCGATGCCCACCAATTTGAACGTTGGTACCAGAATACTGGCGATAAAAACCACGGCGGCGATTGGAATCATGCCGTGTTGAACCAGTTGGATCACACCGGACATGATCGTGCTGGGATCGCCCTGCCCCAGTGAACTGACGGTCATGATCGGCAACACGTTGGCCGGGATGTAGAGCACCGCGGCGGTCACCAGCAACGCCCAGGTACGCATCACACTGTTCGGACGACGGGCGTGAACCAGCGCACCGCAACGGGTGCAGACCTGCTTGTCGGTGTCGGCTTCCTGCTTGTTCAATTCATGGCATTCGGCGCAAATCAGAATGCCTGCATCAATCGCCCGCATGGGCATCCTCTCCTGATAAAGCCTGCCAGATCTGATGGGGCGACATCACAACCTCCAACCAGACCTGAACCAACAACAAACCGATAAAGCACGCCAGGCCAAGCCCGACGGTAATTGCTGCCATATCTGCCAGTTTGACGATCGCCACCAGTACGCCCATGAGGTAGACCTCGAGCATCCCCCAATCGCGTAAATGGTGATAAATGCGGTAGAGCAACAGGCCGTAACTGCGTCCGATATCAAAACGAATACTCAGCAGTACAACCAGTTGGCAAAGCAACTTGAGCAGCGGGATTCCCATACTGCAGAGAAACACCACAACTGCAACGCCCTGCATTCCGGTATCGAACAGGCCGACAACGCCGCTCCAGACGGTGTCGTGCGATGACTGCCCGAGTAGATGGAGCTGCATGATCGGTAAAAAGTTCGCCGGGATGTACAACAACAGAGCGGCGATAACCAGGGCGAGACTGCGCTGTACGACGTTATGCCGATGGGTGTAGAGCTCGTAACCGCAGCGCGGACAGAGCGCTTTCTCGCCATGGGCGAGTTCGGGCTTGCGCATCAGCAAGTCGCACTCATGACACGCTACCAAGTCGTCCAGCGGTAATTCTGACAGCCCTGGGGCGTCAACCGGATCTGGCATAAAAGGCTCTGACTCCGAAAAAGTTGGACCTATTCTAGTGTCATGGATCGAAAATAACTGTGCAAATTTGTGCTTTAACTGAAAGCCACTTTCCTGCGGACAAAACAAAACCCCTACCTGCATACGCAGATAGGGGTTTCGGAATTTAATCTTGACGATGACCTACTCTCACATGGGGAAACCCCACACTACCATCGGCGATGCATCGTTTCACTGCTGAGTTCGGGATGGGATCAGGTGGTTCCAATGCTCTATGGTCGTCAAGAAATTCGGTAGCCAGGTCGTTTACCTTGCGGTTCACGCTCCAGCGAATGGGCAGGTGATAGATTTGTGTGTTGCGTTGCAAATTTTCGACTTGTGTCGTCTTCACACACCGCAATCTGGTGCCTCTTCAGGTCAGCAAATTGCTTGGGTGTTATATGGTCAAGCCTCACGGGCAATTAGTATTGGTTAGCTCAACGCCTCACAGCGCTTACACACCCAACCTATCAACGTCGTAGTCTTCGACGGCCCTTCAGGGGAC
Source organism: Pseudomonas sp. PMCC200344 (assembly GCF_030053095.1). NCBI lineage: Bacteria > Pseudomonadati > Pseudomonadota > Gammaproteobacteria > Pseudomonadales > Pseudomonadaceae > Pseudomonas > Pseudomonas sp. PMCC200344. The sequence goes on from NZ_CP125618.1 coordinate 5,443,533, forward strand.
TCAAGGTCCCAGTGAGATCTCATCTTGAGGCTAGTTTCCCGCTTAGATGCTTTCAGCGGTTATCTATTCCGAACATAGCTACCCGGCAATGCCACTGGCGTGACAACCGGAACACCAGAGGTTCGTCCACTCCGGTCCTCTCGTACTAGGAGCAGCCCCTCTCAAATCTCAAACGTCCACGGCAGATAGGGACCGAACTGTCTCACGACGTTCTAAACCCAGCTCGCGTACCACTTTAAATGGCGAACAGCCATACCCTTGGGACCGGCTTCAGCCCCAGGATGTGATGAGCCGACATCGAGGTGCCAAACACCGCCGTCGATATGAACTCTTGGGCGGTATCAGCCTGTTATCCCCGGAGTACCTTTTATCCGTTGAGCGATGGCCCTTCCATACAGAACCACCGGATCACTAAGACCTACTTTCGTACCTGCTCGACGTGTCTGTCTCGCAGTCAAGCGCGCTTTTGCCTTTATACTCTACGACCGATTTCCGACCGGTCTGAGCGCACCTTCGTACTCCTCCGTTACTCTTTAGGAGGAGACCGCCCCAGTCAAACTACCCACCATACACTGTCCTCGATCCGGATAACGGACCTGAGTTAGAACCTCAAAGTTGCCAGGGTGGTATTTCAAGGTTGGCTCCACGCGAACTGGCGTCCACGCTTCAAAGCCTCCCACCTATCCTACACAAGCAAATTCAAAGTCCAGTGCAAAGCTATAGTAAAGGTTCACGGGGTCTTTCCGTCTAGCCGCGGATACACTGCATCTTCACAGCGATTTCAATTTCACTGAGTCTCGGGTGGAGACAGCGCCGCCATCGTTACGCCATTCGTGCAGGTCGGAACTTACCCGACAAGGAATTTCGCTACCTTAGGACCGTTATAGTTACGGCCGCCGTTTACCGGGGCTTCGATCAAGAGCTTCGCGTTAGCTAACCCCATCAATTAACCTTCCGGCACCGGGCAGGCGTCACACCCTATACGTCCACTTTCGTGTTTGCAGAGTGCTGTGTTTTTAATAAACAGTCGCAGCGGCCTGGTATCTTCGACCGGCATGGGCTTACGCAGTAAATGCTTCACCCTCACCGGCGCACCTTCTCCCGAAGTTACGGTGCCATTTTGCCTAGTTCCTTCACCCGAGTTCTCTCAAGCGCCTTGGTATTCTCTACCCAACCACCTGTGTCGGTTTGGGGTACGGTTCCTGGTTACCTGAAGCTTAGAAGCTTTTCTTGGAAGCATGGCATCAACCACTTCGTCACCCAAAGGGTAACTCGTCATCAGCTCTCGGCCTTAGAATCCCGGATTTACCTAAGATTCCAGCCTACCACCTTAAACTTGGACAACCAACGCCAAGCTGGCCTAGCCTTCTCCGTCCCTCCATCGCAATAACCAGAAGTACAGGAATATTAACCTGTTTTCCATCGACTACGCTTTTCAGCCTCGCCTTAGGGACCGACTAACCCTGCGTCGATTAACGTTGCGCAGGAAACCTTGGTCTTTCGGCGTGGGTGTTTTTCACACCCATTGTCGTTACTCATGTCAGCATTCGCACTTCTGATACCTCCAGCAAGCTTCTCAACTCACCTTCACAGGCTTACAGAACGCTCCTCTACCGCATCACCTAAGTGATACCCGTAGCTTCGGTGTATGGTTTGAGCCCCGTTACATCTTCCGCGCAGGCCGACTCGACTAGTGAGCTATTACGCTTTCTTTAAAGGGTGGCTGCTTCTAAGCCAACCTCCTAGCTGTCTAAGCCTTCCCACATCGTTTCCCACTTAACCATAACTTTGGGACCTTAGCTGACGGTCTGGGTTGTTTCCCTTTTCACGACGGACGTTAGCACCCGCCGTGTGTCTCCCATGCTCGGCACTTGTAGGTATTCGGAGTTTGCATCGGTTTGGTAAGTCGGGATGACCCCCTAGCCGAAACAGTGCTCTACCCCCTACAGTGATACATGAGGCGCTACCTAAATAGCTTTCGAGGAGAACCAGCTATCTCCGAGCTTGATTAGCCTTTCACTCCGATCCACAGGTCATCCGCTAACTTTTCAACGGTAGTCGGTTCGGTCCTCCAGTTAGTGTTACCCAACCTTCAACCTGCCCATGGATAGATCGCCCGGTTTCGGGTCTATTCCCAGCGACTAGACGCCCTATTAAGACTCGCTTTCGCTACGCCTCCCCTATTCGGTTAAGCTCGCCACTGAAAATAAGTCGCTGACCCATTATACAAAAGGTACGCAGTCACCCAACAAAGTGGGCTCCCACTGCTTGTACGCATACGGTTTCAGGATCTATTTCACTCCCCTCTCCGGGGTTCTTTTCGCCTTTCCCTCACGGTACTAGTTCACTATCGGTCAGTCAGTAGTATTTAGCCTTGGAGGATGGTCCCCCCATATTCAGACAAAGTTTCTCGTGCTCCGTCCTACTCGATTTCATGGCCAAGAGATTTTCGCGTACAGGGCTATCACCCACTATGGCCGCACTTTCCAGAGCGTTCCGCTAATCTCAAAGCCACTTAAGGGCTAGTCCCCGTTCGCTCGCCACTACTAAGGGAATCTCGGTTGATTTCTTTTCCTCAGGGTACTTAGATGTTTCAGTTCCCCTGGTTCGCCTCTTAAGCCTATGTATTCAGCTTAAGATAACCATCTTATGATGGCTGGGTTCCCCCATTCAGACATCTCCGGATCAAAGTCTGTTTGCCGACTCCCCGAAGCTTTTCGCAGGCTACCACGTCTTTCATCGCCTCTGACTGCCAAGGCATCCACCGTATGCGCTTCTTCACTTGACCATATAACCCCAAGCAATCTGGTTATACTGTGAAGACGACATTCGCCGAAAATTCGCAATTTAACTCACAAATTTTACCTTAGCCTGAGCCGTTACCAGTGAAAGTAACGTTCAGTCTATCTTTCTATCACATACCCAAATTTTTAAAGAACGATCTAGCCAAAGACTAGAAATCAACATTCACCATCCTACGATGGAATGCTCATTTCTAAGCTTTCAACAAACAGAAGCAGTAGTGGTGGAGCCAAACGGGATCGAACCGTTGACCTCCTGCGTGCAAGGCAGGCGCTCTCCCAGCTGAGCTATGGCCCCGTATTTCTACAGGTTCCCACACAAAATTGGTGGGTCTGGGCAGATTCGAACTGCCGACCTCACCCTTATCAGGGGTGCGCTCTAACCAACTGAGCTACAGACCCAATTTCGAGCTTTAAGGCCGACCTCACCCTGCTCTCTACCACAGAGCATGGGTGCGTTCCGACCAACTAAGCTACAACCTGTTAGGGCTGCTTCTTATCGTCTTCTTCAATGAATCAAGCAATTCGTGTGGGAACTTATGGAGCAGCTGATGTCGTCGATTAAGGAGGTGATCCAGCCGCAGGTTCCCCTACGGCTACCTTGTTACGACTTCACCCCAGTCATGAATCACACCGTGGTAACCGTCCTCCCGAAGGTTAGACTAGCTACTTCTGGTGCAACCCACTCCCATGGTGTGACGGGCGGTGTGTACAAGGCCCGGGAACGTATTCACCGCGACATTCTGATTCGCGATTACTAGCGATTCCGACTTCACGCAGTCGAGTTGCAGACTGCGATCCGGACTACGATCGGTTTTCTGGGATTAGCTCCACCTCGCGGCTTGGCAACCCTCTGTACCGACCATTGTAGCACGTGTGTAGCCCAGGCCGTAAGGGCCATGATGACTTGACGTCATCCCCACCTTCCTCCGGTTTGTCACCGGCAGTCTCCTTAGAGTGCCCACCATTACGTGCTGGTAACTAAGGACAAGGGTTGCGCTCGTTACGGGACTTAACCCAACATCTCACGACACGAGCTGACGACAGCCATGCAGCACCTGTCTCAATGTTCCCGAAGGCACCCATCCATCTCTGGAAAGTTCATTGGATGTCAAGGCCTGGTAAGGTTCTTCGCGTTGCTTCGAATTAAACCACATGCTCCACCGCTTGTGCGGGCCCCCGTCAATTCATTTGAGTTTTAACCTTGCGGCCGTACTCCCCAGGCGGTCAACTTAATGCGTTAGCTGCGCCACTAAGAGCTCAAGGCTCCCAACGGCTAGTTGACATCGTTTACGGCGTGGACTACCAGGGTATCTAATCCTGTTTGCTCCCCACGCTTTCGCACCTCAGTGTCAGTATCAGTCCAGGTGGTCGCCTTCGCCACTGGTGTTCCTTCCTATATCTACGCATTTCACCGCTACACAGGAAATTCCACCACCCTCTACCATACTCTAGCTTGTCAGTTTTGAATGCAGTTCCCAGGTTGAGCCCGGGGATTTCACATCCAACTTAACAAACCACCTACGCGCGCTTTACGCCCAGTAATTCCGATTAACGCTTGCACCCTCTGTATTACCGCGGCTGCTGGCACAGAGTTAGCCGGTGCTTATTCTGTCGGTAACGTCAAAACACTTACGTATTAGGTAAATGCCCTTCCTCCCAACTTAAAGTGCTTTACAATCCGAAGACCTTCTTCACACACGCGGCATGGCTGGATCAGGCTTTCGCCCATTGTCCAATATTCCCCACTGCTGCCTCCCGTAGGAGTCTGGACCGTGTCTCAGTTCCAGTGTGACTGATCATCCTCTCAGACCAGTTACGGATCGTCGCCTTGGTGAGCCATTACCTCACCAACTAGCTAATCCGACCTAGGCTCATCTGATAGCGCAAGGCCCGAAGGTCCCCTGCTTTCTCCCGTAGGACGTATGCGGTATTAGCGTCCGTTTCCGAGCGTTATCCCCCACTACCAGGCAGATTCCTAGGCATTACTCACCCGTCCGCCGCTCGCCACCAGGTACAAGTACCCGTGCTGCCGCTCGACTTGCATGTGTTAGGCCTGCCGCCAGCGTTCAATCTGAGCCATGATCAAACTCTTCAGTTCAAACATCTTTGGGTTTTTAAGAAACCCTAAACTTGGCTCAGCAATCGTTGGTTACATCTTTGATTTCTCGCGGAGTAACTTGTGATGCTGATAATCTTGTTGACTATCAGTCTGACTCCACAAGCACCCACACGAATTGCTTGATTCAGTTGTTAAAGAGCGGTTGGTTAAGATCTTTCGTCTCAACCGAGGCGCGCATTCTACAGCAGCCTCTGTTGCTGTCAAGCGGTTATTTTCCGAAGTTTTCAAAGTTTCCTTTGCAACTTCAACCACTTGCGCTTGCGATCTCTCGTTAGCGGGAGGCGAATTCTACAGCGTTACTCGCTGCTGTCAACACCTCTTTTGTTCCGCTTTCGACCGAGAAGATCGAACCGTTAAAAGAGCCAAACAACACCACTCCTTCAACTCCTTCTGGGCTTCGATGACCTGAAGCAACTCGCTGTCGAAAACTGCGTAACTCATTGTTTACCAAGGAGTTTTTCGTTTCGACTGCGCCGGAAGTGGGGCGAATTATAGACTTCCAGAATCTGCCGTCAACCCTTAATTATGCTTTTCGTGCAGAAGGTGCCTTTTTAGCAATTAAACGGGGAATTCGGCGGGTTACGGGCGGCAGTCGCAATACTAATAGCAATGCACCTATAGAGGCGTAGACCGCCCATTCCTTTAGATCAGCACGCACGATCCACAACATATGCAGCAATCCAAGCCCGAGAACCACATAGACGAGGCGATGCAGCTTCTTCCAGCGAGAACCCAAACGCCGCTGACTATAGCGATTTGAGGTCACCGCCAAGGCCAACAAACACAGAAACCCAAGCGTCCCGACAACAATGTACGGCCGTTTGCGCAACTCGACACCCAACTGCGACCAATCAAAGCCGAGGATGAATGCCGTATACCCACTCAAATGCAAAACCACATAAGCGAAGCACCACAACCCCAGTTGCCGCCGGACAGCAACCCACCCCGCCCAACCGGTGAGCTTCTGCAGAGGTGTCATGCTTAAAGTAATGAGTAGCAGGACAAGCGTCCCCAGCCCCAACCGGTCAACCAGCACCTTGCCCGGATCAGGCCCCAGCACATCCTCCCAGGCCTGATACAACCAAAGCAGCGGCCAGACCGCAGAAGCTATAAAGACGCCAATTCGCCAAAACGGAAATCGCATCAGTAGTTCTTCCGCAAATCGAGCCCTGTATATAGAGAGGCGACTTCATCCGAGTAGCCATTGAACATTTGCGTGTCCCGCACATTGGGCTTGAACAGCCCGCTCGGTAAACGCCGCTCACGCGCCTGAGTCCAACGCGGATGGTCGACCGCAGGATTTACGTTCGCATAAAAACCATACTCATCCGAGGCAATGCTCTGCCAGGTGGTTTTCGGCTGCTCTCTAACCAGACTGATCCGCACGATGGATTTGATGCTCTTGAAGCCGTACTTCCACGGGACCACCAAACGCAGAGGCGCGCCGTTCTGATTCGGCAACTCCCGCCCGTACATACCCACGACAAGAATCGCCAACGGGTTCATCGCCTCATCCAGGCGGAGCCCTTCCACATACGGCCAGTCAATCAAGGCAAAACCGGAACGTTGCCCGGGCATGCTCTTGGGATCTTCCAGGGTTTCGAAGCGAATGAATTTGGCATTGGACGTCGGCTCAACTTCCTTGAGCAACGCCGAGATGGGAAATCCGATCCATGGAATGACCATCGACCAAGCCTCTACACAGCGAAGACGGTAGATGCGCTCCTCCAACTGATAAGGCTTCATGAAGTCTTCCAGTGCGTACCGTCCCGGCTTGCCCACCTCCCCGTCCACCACCACACTCCAAGGTTCGGTTTTCAGCGCCCCGGCGTTGGCGGCTGGATCACCTTTATCGGTGCCGAACTCGTAGAAGTTGTTGTAATGGGTCGCGTCCTTGAATGGCGTGATCGCCTCATCCTTGACGTTGACCGCCCCCCATTTGGTAGCGGGCAGTTTTTCGGCAAACCAGGAAGGCGCCTTACCAGGCTCGACATCCGCATAACGCGCAGCAACGGCAGCACTGACCCAACGCGGCAAGCCGCTAACAGCCAAACCGGCAACGGCAGCACCCAGTACGTTGCGACGAGATAGGTAGAAGGATTCAGGCGTGACGTCCGACTCATGGCAGTCAGACGCTTTGGAGACTTTGATCAGCATGGCAACTCCGCAGCGTTGGAGAACAGATGCACCAATAGACTGCGGAGTATGAGGGAAGCTAAGCCTTTTTGTGCCGACGAAGACGTAACAGATATTGAACCGGGCCAGAGGCTGCATAAGCGAGGAAAACCAGCAGAAGGATGCGCGGCGGATCACTGAACACTACGGCAAACACCAACACCACCGCGAGGATGGCCACGAAAGGTACACGCCCCTTCAAATCCAGCTCCTTGAAGCTGTTGTACTTGATGTTGCTGACCATCAGCATGCCGGCGGCAGCGACCATCAGCGCAACCAGGAAGGACATCTTCGAGCCCTGAATGCCGTAATCACTGAACGCCCAGACAATGCCTGCAACCACACCAGCAGCAGCCGGACTGGCCAGACCGATGAAGTAGCGCTTGTCCGCGGTACCAACCTGGGTATTGAAACGTGCCAGACGCAACGCCGCACCGGCCACATAAATGAAGGCAACCATCCAGCCGACCTTACCCATGTCGCCCAAGGCCCAACCGAATGCCAACAATGCTGGCGCAACACCAAAGGCGACCATGTCGGACAGCGAGTCGTACTCGGCACCGAAGGCGCTCTGGGTATTGGTCATACGGGCAACGCGACCATCGAGGCCGTCGAGCACCATCGCGACAAAAATCGCGATCGCTGCAAAAGCAAAATACTTGCTCGCACCAATCGAATCACCGGCACTCAGGGCGCTCTGGGCGCTCATCGAGTTGATGATGGAATAAAACCCTGCGAACAGGTTCGCAGTGGTGAACAGATTCGGCAGAAGATAGATACCACGATGCCGGACTTTACGACCTTCAGCGTCATGCCCTTCCTCGATGTGTTCATCGATGGGCAGCAGGCTTTCGGCGTCAGAAGCCTGGTTTGGCTCTTCGGGACGTTCGCTCATGGACATTACCTTGCAACGGGGTGGAAAGTTTGGACAGGTGTCTGGGACGACGGTTCGGCCGCAAACGATGCAGCTTTATACCAGAACCAGCCACCCAAACGAAAAAACGCGGCCTAGGCCGCGTTTTTCGTACAAGTGCGCGACTTAGTTTTTAGCTTTGTCGACGATCTTGTTGGCACCGATCCACGGCATCATGGAGCGCAGTTGCTCGCCGATGATTTCGATACCGTGAGCGGCGTTGTTACGACGCTTGGCGGTCATCGAAGGATAGCCGGTAGCGCCTTCGCTGATGAACATCTTGGCGTATTCGCCGTCCTGAATACGTTTCAGGGCGTTGCGCATGGCCTGACGGGATTCGGCGTTGATCACTTCCGGACCGGTCACGTACTCGCCGTATTCAGCGTTGTTGGAGATCGAGTAGTTCATGTTGGCGATACCGCCTTCGTACATGAGGTCAACGATCAGCTTCAGTTCGTGCAGGCACTCGAAGTAGGCCATTTCTGGCGCGTAGCCAGCTTCAACCAGGGTTTCGAAACCAGCTTTGACCAGTTCAACGGTACCGCCGCACAGAACGGCTTGTTCGCCGAACAGGTCGGTTTCGGTCTCGTCCTTGAAGGTGGTTTCGATGATGCCGGTACGACCGCCACCAACGCCAGCGGCGTAGGACAGTGCAACGTTCTTGGCGTTGCCCGAGGCGTCCTGATAGATAGCGATCAGATCAGGAATACCGCCGCCCTTCACGAATTCGGAACGCACGGTGTGGCCCGGTGCTTTCGGCGCGATCATGATCACGTCGAGGTCAGCGCGAGGAACAACCTGGTTGTAATGAATCGCGAAGCCGTGGGAGAAGGCCAGGGTGGCGCCTTTCTTGATGTTCGGCTCGATTTCGTTTTTGTACAGAGCAGACTGGAACTCGTCCGGGGTCAGGATCATGACCAGGTCGGCAGCTGCAACAGCGGAAGCAACGTCGGTCACTTTCAGGCCGTGAGCTTCGGCTTTGGCAACAGTCGCCGAACCTTTACGCAGGCCAACAGTAACGTCAACGCCGGAGTCTTTCAGGTTGCACGCTTGTGCGTGGCCCTGGGAACCGTAACCGATGATGGCAACTTTCTTGCCCTGGATGATCGACAGGTCGCAGTCTTTTTCGTAATAAACTTTCATGAAATTCCCCTATATATCCAGGCCGTTCAGGCCATTCGCTAATTTGGTTTAGATGCTGAGTACTTTGTCGCCGCGGGCAATACCGGTTACGCCGCTGCGGACGGTTTCCAGAATCGAGGCGGTGCCAATGGACTGAATGAAGCTGTCGAGCTTGTCGCTGGTACCGGTCAATTGAACGGTATACACGCTAGCGCTGACGTCAACGATCTGCCCACGATAAATATCGGTAGTGCGTTTGATCTCGGCGCGCTGGGCACCGGTGGCCTTGACCTTGACCAGCATCAGTTCGCGCTCGATGTGAGCACTCTCCGACAGGTCGACCAGCTTGACCACTTCGATCAGCTTGTTCAGGTTCTTGGTGATCTGCTCGATAACTTCATCGTGGCCAACCGTGGTCAGCGTCAGACGCGACAGGGTCGGGTCTTCGGTAGGTGCCACGGTCAGGCTTTCGATGTTGTAGTTGCGCTGCGAGAACAGGCCGACTACACGAGACAGAGCGCCCGGTTCGTTTTCCAGAAGCAAGGAAATAATGTGCCGCATGATTATGTACGCTCCGTCTTGCTCAGCCACATATCGCGCATGGAGCCGTCTTTGATCTGCATCGGGTAGACGTGCTCGCTGGTGTCGACCGAAACATCAATGATCACCAGGCGATCTTTCATGGCGAACGCCTCTTCCATCTTCGTCTTCAAATCTTTCGATTCGGTGATGCGAACGCCGACGTGACCATAGGCCTCCGCCAACTTGACGAAATCAGGCAACGACTCCATGTAGGAGTGCGAGTGACGGCTTCCGTAACTCATGTCTTGCCACTGGCGAACCATACCCAAAACGCCGTTGTTCAGGATGACGATTTTCACCGGCAAGCCATATTGCAGACAGGTGGACAGTTCCTGAATGTTCATCTGGATACTGCCCTCGCCCGTCACGCAGACGACGTCGTTATCCGGGAAGCTCAGCTTGATGCCCATGGCCGCCGGAAAACCGAAGCCCATGGTGCCCAAGCCACCGGAGTTGATCCAGCGGTTCGGCTTGTTGAACGTGTAGTACTGCGCCGCAAACATTTGATGCTGACCCACGTCGGAGGCCACAAAGGCATCGCCCTTGGTGACTTCGCACAGGGTTTCGATCACGGTCTGCGGCTTGATGACGCTGCCGTCGCCCTTGTCGTAAGGGAACAGGCCGCGGTCACCGCGCCACTCATCAACTTGTTTCCACCAGCTGGCAACGGACTCCTTGTTCGGGGTCTCGCCGATTTCCTTGAGGATCGCGACCATCTCGGTCAGGACACTCTCGACCGGACCGACAATAGGCACGTCCGCCTTGATGGTCTTGGAAATCGAAGCCGGGTCGATGTCGATGTGAATGATCTTGGCATTCGGGCAGAACTTGGCCGGGCCGTTGATCACGCGGTCGTCGAAACGAGCGCCGACTGCAAGGATCACATCGGCATGGTGCATCGCCAGGTTAGCGGTGTAGCTGCCGTGCATGCCGAGCATGCCGATGAACTGACGGTCGGTGCCAGGGTAGGCACCCAGACCCATCAGGGTATTGGTCACTGGCAGGTTGAGCATCTTCGCCAGCTCGGTCAGCGGCGCGGCGCCGCCACCGAGAATCACGCCGCCGCCTGCGTACATCACAGGACGCTTGGCCGCCAGGAGCATTTCTGCCGCCTTGCGGATCTGCCCGGAGTGACCGCGAACGGCCGGGCTGTAGGAACGCAGCTTGGCTTTTTTCGGGAAGATGTATTCGAACTTCTCGGCAGGGTTGGTCATGTCTTTCGGGATATCGACAACGACCGGGCCCGGACGACCGGATTGCGCCAGGTAGAACGCTTTCTTCATGACTTCCGGGATTTCCGACGCGTGCTTGATCATGAAGCTGTGCTTCACGATCGGCCGGGAGATACCGATCATGTCGGTTTCCTGGAATGCATCGGTGCCCACCATGTTGCTAGGTACCTGGCCGGAAATGACCACCATCGGAATGGAGTCCATGTAGGCGGTGGCAATACCGGTGATGGCATTGGTTGCGCCAGGACCGGAAGTCACCAGTACCACGCCGGCTTTACCGGTGGCACGGGCATAGCCGTCAGCCATATGGGTAGCCGCTTGTTCGTGACGAACCAGGATGTGGGTCACTTCCGGTTCTTTGAACAGGGCATCGTAGACATGAAGAAGAGCACCACCCGGGTACCCGTAGATATATTTGACGCCTTCGTCACGCAAAAAGCGGACGAGCATCTCACCGCCAGATAAAAGCTCCACGTTGTTCACCTCTAAAACGCCAGAATACCGCCCACATAAAAGAGGACGGGTCTTAATAGGTTTACTTCTCAGCAGAGCATGAGCGACGGTGGTCGCCGACTACGTCAGCACTGACTGAGCAAGTATTGGGATCGTCCCAAGTGTTGCGGGCCTTTCCCACCCAGCGCGAGGTAACGCGTTGCGGGTGTAACAGGTCGGCGCGGATGTGCGCCTCATGATCTGCTGAGCGGGCCTGCTTCTGGCAGTCCCTCTACAGCGGACTTTGGATTCTTCTGTTTCGTCCTCTCCAAGTCAAGTCGTCTATGTGCTTTATTGAACTAAGCACATGAGAAAGCAAGAAAAAACCGCTAAACAGCAACTGTGTTAGCTTCAATTGCGCAACCCAATACAAGGAAATGGCATGCGAACGTTTTTCCTGACCGTCAGCCTGCTTATTGGCATCAGCCCTTTGTGCATGGCCGCTCAGATCTACAAATGGGTCGACGCTCAGGGCGTTACCCACTTCGACGCCCAGCCGCCCCAAGGCCGGGAAGCCACCACCGTGGTCACGCCCTCGCTGCCCGCCAGTAACCAGCCCCCGCCGCCACGCAGCGGTGCCATTGGTGATCAACAGGCCATCGACAATAAAGTTAAAAAGCAGGTCACCGAGCAGCAAGCCCAGCTAAAGGCATTCTGCGAACAGGCGCGGACGAACCTGGCTCAACTGCAGAACAATCCGCGAATACGGGAGGATGTCGACGGTGAGATGCGCCGCCTGACTGACCAGCAACGTCAGGAGCGCATCACCGAAGCACAGAAGCAGATTGCGGATAACTGCCAGTAGACACCTGTAGGAGCCGAGTTAGCGGTAGGCGGTGATCAGTAGATCAAACTCTTTGAGCAGCACCTGCAACTGCCGGTCCTTGCCCTGAACATTACGGGCGGCGAAGACCATTTCGGCCATCTCCTGAATTCCCGAAGCGTTTGGCAAGGGCATATCCTGCTCGAGGATCACCTTCATCCGCGGAAGGAAGATCCATTGCAGCCACTGCTCGAAATCCAGCGTATCGACCGAGAATGGTTCGACACTGGAAAGCGCTTCGGCGGAGGGCGAGACCTCGTCCCACCAACCCTGAACCCGCAGCTCGCGCTCGATCAATAGCAACTGTTCAGCAATCTTCGGAAAGCGTGCATCCATCACAGCGAAACCTTTGCCTTTTGACGGGCCAATGCTGCGCCAGCGGAATCACCCTGTTTCTCACGCGCCTGAGAGATCAACTCCCACAGACTGGCCTGAAGTGCCGGACGACCGTTGGCGAAGGTCAGGCCACGACGAGCAAACTGCTCGGCTTGTGGCGCATCGCCTTGAGCCATGCGCACCTGAGCCAGACGATAAAGCACTTGCGGCTCACGCGGCGCAACACGCTGGGCGCGCTCGAGGCTGGAAGAAGCACCGTTGAGATCACCGCTCGCCTGTTGCTGCTGAGCGGTAGTCAGCAAGGCCAGAACCGGACCGTCCAATTGCTCGTCGGCAGACAAGCCACCGGAGTTCGCCGAAGGAATCCCGCTCGGCGTCGACGGCATGCTGTAGCTGCCCTGATTGACCGGTGCCGACTGGACCGGCGAAGTATCGATCGGCCCCGGGGTGATCGGGCCTGGTGTGATCGGCGCAGTGCTGATCGGTGCCGACGTCACTGCGCCACCACCTGGCACCATCACGACGACGCCGGTATCACCTTGCGGGATTGCCTGGGTCTGGGCTTGTGCAGGACGTTTAGTCGTCGTCTGACGGAAACCGCCATTCGCCGAAACCCGTTCACTGTTCGAAACGGCGCTACCGGAATCCACAACCGGAATCGACCCGCGTTGAACGGAGGAGCAACCGCTGAGCAAAGCCACGGCGGTAACCGCTGGAATCAACCACTTATTCACTTGAAACCCTCTTTGCTTAATTCATCCAGCCCTTGACCCAATCCATCACCGTTTCGCCGGAAACAGGGCTTTCGCCACCGCAAGCGGCACCGGGAGGCGGTTCACTGCCGCGAATATACGGCATCTGCACGGCACCTGGGCAGTTGGCATCAGAGCCTTGTCCGGTACGCGAATCGACCCAGGCCTGAACAATGTTGTCTGGCTGCGGCATGTCCAGCGGCAACGGATCGGCCTTGCGCATGAAACTGGTCCAGACCTGCAACGCACCGGTGGCGCCGGTGAACGGAGTCTTGCCGTTGTCATCGCGACCCAGCCAGACCACTGCCAGCAGGTCCTGGCTGAAACCGGCAAACCAGCTGTCCCGCGAATCGTTACTGGTGCCGGTCTTGCCGGCCAGGGTCAGGGTTTTCGGCAACACGTTGTAAACCGAACTACCGGTACCTTCACGCATGACCCGCTGCATGGCGCTCTGGATCAGGTAAATGGAGGCCGGATCGAAACGCTGCTGAATCTGGAACGGATAACGCTTGAGCGGTTCGCCTTCAGCGGTCAATACGCTACGGATCCCGCGCATCGGCGTATTGAAACCACCGTTGGCCAGGGTCTGGTACATCGTCGCCACTTCGATCGGGGTCAGACCGCCAGCGCCCAGCAACATCGACGGGAACGCCGGGAATTCGCGACTCACACCGAGACGCGCCAGGGTCTTCAGGACATTCGGTACGCCCACCGCCAACCCGAGACGCGCGGTCGACAGGTTGTAGGAATGTGCCAGCCCCTGATACAGGAATACGGTGCCATGGGAACGGCGATCGTAGTTCTGCGGCTTCCAGACTTGACCGTCCGCGCCTTTGACCGAGAAGGAATCGTCCGACAGCCAACTGGTCAATGTGTACTGGCTCGGCTTCTCAAGGGCTGTCAGATAAACCGCCGGTTTGATCAAAGAACCGATTGGTCGCACAGCATCCAGCGCACGGTTGAAGCCGGCAAAACCTGCCTGACGACTGCCAATCATGGCCTGGACTTCACCGGTTTCCGGGTTGGTCACGACCATGGCCGCTTCAACCTCATCGGAACCCTTGCGCCCGGAGAGTCTCTTGAAGGTGTCGTTGACCGACGCCTCGGCTTTCATCTGCAGGATCGGGTCGAAACTGGTGAAGATCCGCAGACCTTCCTCGGTCAAGTCTTCGTCGCGATAGTCTTCGCGCAGCTGACGCTTGACCAGATCGAGGAAGCCCGGGAACGAGCTATCCGCCAGGCTTCCGCGCTTGGTCACGCCCAACGGCATCTTCTTCGCGGCTTCGACTTGCTCGGCAGTGGCGACGCCCTGCTCCTGCAACACGTCGAGTACCAGGTTGCGTCGCTCAAGGGCACGCTCCGGATAACGGCGCGGATTATAAGAAGACGGCCCTTTGACCATGCCCACCAGCAACGCCACTTGATGCAGCTTCAGTTCGGCCAGCGGCTGGCTGAAGAAGAACTGGCTGGCCAGACCGAAACCGTGCACTGCACGCTGACCGTCCTGACCGATAAACACTTCGTTGAGGTAAGCCTCAAGGATTTCCGGTTTGTCGTAATGCAGCTCAAGCAGCAGCGCCATCATGGCTTCGGTGAGCTTGCGGCTCAGGCTGCGTTCGTTGGTCAGGTAGAAGTTTTTGACCAACTGTTGAGTCAGCGTACTGCCACCCTGGCGCATGCGGCCGGACGAACCGTTGACCCAGATCGCCCGAGCAATCGACTTCGGCGAGACGCCAAAGTGGTGATAGAAGTCGCGGTCCTCAACAGCCACCAGGGTCTCGAGCAAGTACGGCGGCACCTGATCGATCTTGATCAGGATCCGGTCTTCGAGGTTTTTCGGGTACAGGCCACCGATCAGCAGTGGCTCAAGGCGCACGACCGAAAGCTTCGAACCGTTGGTCGCCGAAAGTTCGGCCACGTAGTCACCGGAGAATCGCACGCGTACCGGTTGCGCCTGCTCCATGCCTTCGTAGAACTGAAAGCCACGAGTATTCAGATCGACGGTATTGCCGTTGACCGAGGCGGCACCGGGGCCGTTGGCCACGCTTTCACGTCGATAGCCCAAGGCATCGAGCTCGGTCAGAAAATCGTCCTTGCTAAGCTTTTGTCCGACGAACAGCTCCAGCGGGCGCGCGTACACCTTGGCAGGGATGGTCCAGCGCTTGCCGGAGAACTTCTCCTGGACGATCGCGTCGAGGTAAACCGCGAACCCGGCCAGCACCACAAGGCCGACCAGACTGAGTTTAAGGGCCCAGCCCAGCCAGGGGCGCAGGCCCTTGGAAGGTGGTTTTTTTGGGGTGCGGGAGGATCGAGTACGAGTCATGGCGGCGGATTATACGCACTTTATTCATACTCAACAGGAGCCCTCCGAGGTTTGCGTCAGACGGACTTGCGGCCATAATGACGGCCGTGAATTTTCCCCAGACTCTGAAGGATCGCCTGTGAGCCAGTCCCTGATCGCTGCCCTGCAAAACCCGGCCCTCTACCCGCATCCCGTAGATGGGTTCCAGGTCATCGAAACCCATATTTCCTGGGTAATCCTCACCGGCCCCTTTGCTTATAAAGTGAAGAAGCCAGTGAATTTCGGCTTTCTGGATTTCACCAACCTCGACGCCCGCAAGCATTTTTGCGGGGAAGAGCTGCGTCTTAACCAGCGCCTGACCAACGATTTGTATCTCGAAGTGTTGCCAATCACCGGCAGCGCCGATGCCCCACAACTGGGTGGCGAGGGTCCGGCCGTCGATTACGCACTGAAAATGCGTCAATTCCCACAGAGCCAGCTGCTCAGCACGCTGCAAGCCAACGGCGAATTGACCCCCTTGCACATCGACGAGATGGCCGCGCAGATTGCCCAATTCCACCTCAGCGCACCGAAAGTGCCTGCCGAACACGAAGCCGGCACGCCGGACAGCGTGATGGCGCCGGTACGCCAGAACTTCGAACAAATCCGCCCGTTCCTCAGCGACAAGGCCGACCTGCTGCAACTGGATGCGCTGCAAGCCTGGGCCGAAAGCAGCTTCGAACGCCTCAAGCCACTGTTCGCTCAGCGCAAGGCCGACGGTTTTATCCGTGAATGCCACGGTGATATCCACCTGGGCAACGCCACCGTGATCGACGGCAAGGTCGTGATCTTCGACTGCATCGAGTTCAACGAACCGTTCCGCTTCACCGACGTTTATGCCGACACTGGCTTCCTGGCGATGGACCTGGAAGACCGTGGCCTGAAGAGTCTGGCGCGCCGCTTCATCAGCCAGTACCTGGAACTGACCGGCGATTACCAGGGCCTTGAGTTGCTGAACTTCTATAAAGCCTACCGCGCACTGGTTCGCGCCAAGGTCAGCCTGTTCAGCATGCCGGCCGAGGCCGACCCGGTTCAGCGAGCCACCACCCTGCGTCAGTACCGCAATTACGCCAACCTGGCGGAAAGCTACAGCACCATTCCTTCGCGCTTCATGGCCATCACCCACGGTGTTTCTGCTGTCGGCAAGAGCCACGTGGCCATGCGCCTGGTGGAAGCGTTGGGCGCCATTCGCTTGCGTTCCGATGTAGAGCGCAAACGTCTGTTCGGCGAGCAAACCGTGCCAAACGACCCTCAGGCCGGCATCTATAGCGCCGACGCCAGCGCCGCCACTTACACCCACCTGCATGAAATTGCCGCAACGATCCTGCATGCTGGTTTCCCGGTGGTGATCGATGCAACTTACCTCAAGCGCGATCAGCGTGACGGCGCAGCGAAAATCGCCGAAGCCACCGGCGCGCCATTCCTGATCCTCGATTGCAATGCGCCGCAAGCAGTGATCGAGAGCTGGCTGGCCCTGCGCCAGGCAGACAAAAAGGACCCGTCCGACGCTAACCTGGCCGTAATCGAAGCCCAGCAAGCTACTCGTGAGGCCCTGACGCCCGAAGAGATTCTCTGCAGCAAACGCGTTCAGACCAATGAAAGTGGAACCCTCGACACAGTCGTTGCACAGATTCGCCAGCGCCTGCCGGGTCTGTAAGAAACTATTTCAGCCGTGAAGCCTTCGCCGGCTTCACGACTGCCAAATAGTGGCACTATACTGGCGTCATAAAACCAACAGGTGATGTGACATGAGCCAGCCGAAACTTCTCGACACCCCGCTTTATGCTTTGCTGCACAAAGACGACATCACAGGTTTCAACAACGAGCGCCCCAAAGACGGACCTATCGACATGGTCGGTGGCGATTTCCGGGGTCTGGACCTGCGTGAACTGAACGCCGACGGCGTCGACTTTACCGATGCCTATTTCCGCTCCGCCGACTTGCGCGGCATCGACTTTCGCAACGCCTCCCTGGAAGGCGCGAGCCTTGCTCACGCACAGATCTCCGGCGCCTACTTCCCGCCAGAGCTGAGTGCTGACGAGATCCTGATGTCGATGAATTTCGGTACACGCCTGCGTTATCGCACCCGCTAAATGCGACCGTTAACTGACCCGTTCGGCGCCCCCGCTTTGCGCTGAACGCTGGGCATGGTTTGCCCGGAAACCTGACTCCACTGCCCTCTCGTCCTACCGCGTTCGCAGACTTTCACACAGCTTTAAGACTTCGCCTCTTAGAAGCTTTTGCGTCGAAACCGACCAAACAATCACGCTTTTCCTACTGATGGCTACACTCCTGAGAAGCTCGCCCACGCACCGTTCGGCCGTCGCAAGGAGGCTTGATGAATGATGAACTGCAGCACCTGAAGAATCTTGGCAAGACGTCGGCGCAGTGGCTGCATGCCGTGGGCATCCATAGCGCCTCGGACTTGCGTCGCCTGGGGGCGGTGGATGCTTATCGGGCCGTACGCACGCGCGGGTTTCGGGCGTCCAAAGTGTTGTTGTATGCCATCGAAGGTGCCCTGATGGATGTGCACTGGAATGACATTCCCGCCGAGCGCAAGGACGCCTTGAACAAACAGCTGGAAGCTATCTCGTCACGTCACAAGAACTGAACGGACGCAGCAGCCATGTACCTACTTGGGGAACAACCGGCTTACGCCGACGCGCTGATCAACCGGCTTCAACATATTCCCGTCCGGCTGCTGGAAGGTTTGATGCCCTGCGGACCGAGCCTGGAATTTTCGGCCGTCGATGATCTGGCCGTCCTGTTACCCGGCGATCAACTGTTTGTGCTGGACAATGGCCTGCTGCATGGATGCATCGACGATCGGGCATTGTTCTATTTGCACGAGGGAGACCTGATCGGCTTGCGCCAGGGCACAGAGCTGCCGCGTTGCCGCTTTCGCAGCGATAGCCCGTTAGCACTGACGCCTTATCTGCGATCCGAGGTTTTTCAGCATATCTATGCCGACCCGGAGCGGTCGGAGTTGTTCCTTCAATACATGGCCGGTCAGTCCGCTCTGCTGTCCGACGCACTCGCCCGCCTGAAACAACCTGAGTTTCGAAGCACCAATGGTTTTCAGCGCGTAGCCAGTGGCGAAATGTTGATCCGTCAGGGCGAAGACGCGGATCACGTATTCGTCATCATCGATGGCCACGCCGAAGCCTTTGTCGACGGGCATAAAGTCGGCGATGTACCCAAGGACGAAATTTTTGGCGCCATGGCGGTGTTCACCGGCGAGAAACGTAACGCCAGCGTGATCACCAGCGAACCCAGCACTGTCATGCTGATCCCCAAGGACCAGTTTCTCAGCCTGACCCAAAACAATCCGAAGATCGCCCACAGCCTGATCGAGAGCATGGCCCGACGCATTGATCTGCTGAACAAGCAGATCATTCAGCTGAGTTCACTCAACCGCATAGGCTAAAACTCAATGATTACGGGCGTTTCAAGCGACCGGGCAGCACATTTCAAAGAATTGAGAAATCAGCGATTGACTTGGTAATGAGAATCGCTATGATTACCACAACTGGTCGCGAGACTGGTCGATATTTGAAAAGCCCTTGGTTCGGACTCTCAGATATCTCCTCATCAGGCTAATCACGGTTATTTGACCCGGCTCTTGCCGGGTCTTTTTTTGCCTGAAGAAAAGTCGTTCGATCACTTGCCAAATTGCTTACGCATTTGCGCGCAGTAATCCTGCGGTGGCTTGGCAGGCGTGTACCAGACGTAATCAGCCATGGCCGGTGTGACTTCGCTACCCTGCTCCGCCAGGATCAACACCACAGGCGCCTGGGGCTCTCCCAGATCAAGCACATGAATCGGCACGCTGACATCCTTGCGCGCATGGTAAGCGCCGGCAAACAGCAGTGAAGGCGTAGGAGCAGCCAGCAAGCGCTCGGCCATCCGTCGGTCACGTTGCTGCTGGACCGCCAGCATCGCAGGCATCTGCGACTTTGGCAGCAAGCCACAGTGGGAGTCGCTGACTTGCTTCAGCAACTCGTCTTTGACTGAAGCAGCGTTGGAGCGCGAACCACTCAATGTCGGGGGATTGGCGTAAACGGCACGGACTTCAAGCGTATCCAGATTGGCTGCCAGCAGCGGGTATTGCTGGGTCAGGGAGAAACGAACGATCGGCCCGTACAGATTCCAGTCCCAACCAGACTGCCAGGCCAATGCATTGGGCAAATCCGCCGGTGGTGTCGAGGCGTGACGGACGTCGTCGACCCGCAGCTGTTGATCCGGCGTGAGCATTTCCAGCAGCAGACTGCCTTGAGGTCGCCGCTCACCCAGCGACTTCAATAACCACAACTGCAGTTGATGGTGATCGCGATTGTCATGTTGCTCGCCTACGATCAGCCGCGAAGGCGTCTCCAACCGCGCAACCAGTTCCTCTGCCGTGAGGGTCTGACCGCTGCGCAAGTCCCGGATCTCGCCGACAACCGGTGGCGGAGTCGAAACATGCTGACAGGCACTCAGCATCAGCAAGGCCAGCATCAAAATCCCACGCATGTTTTCACTCCATAAAAAACTCAGCGGGCGATGATCAGCGGATGCCCACGCTCCGGGTGCTGCTGCACCAGCACTTCCAGCCCGAACACGGCCTTCAGTGGTTCCGGGCGCAACACCTGCTCCGGTGTATCGAGCGCCACAGGGCGCCCGCCTTCGAGCAGTAACAGGCGATCACAATAGCGCGCTGCCAGGTTCAGATCATGCAGGATCACCAGCACCGCCGCGCCGCGATTGGCAAACTCGCGTACGGCTTGCAACGTGGTGTGCTGATGAAGCGGGTCGAGCATCGACGTTGGCTCATCGAGCAACAACGTTTGCCCCGCTTCGCCCGGCCAGAGCTGCGCCAGAACCCGCGCCAGATGCACCCGCTGACGTTCACCACCGGACAAGGCCAGATAGCTGCGGCCACTCAAATGCCCGGCATCGGCAGCGTGCAATGCGGCGGCGACGATCTCGTCATCGCGGGCCCGACCGCTTTGATGCGGCAAGCGGCCCATGCCGACCACTTCTTCGACACGAAAGGCGAAGTCCAGGGTCGACACCTGCGGCAATACCGCCAAACGCTGCGCTCGCGCCGTCCCCGCCCAATCGCTCAACTCGCGCTCATCGAGCCAGACGCCGCCATGATGAGCCTGCAACTCGCCGCACAAGGCGCCGAGCAAAGTGCTTTTGCCGGCGCCGTTCGGCCCCAGCACGCCGAGAACCTCGCCCGGTTTGAGCTCAAGCGTGATGTCCGTCAGGACAATCTTTCGGCCCCGCCGGATTTGCAGATTTTGCGTTCGCAACATCAGGCACGCCCCCTGACCAATAAATACAGAAAGAACGGCGCACCGATGAAAGCCGTGACGATCCCGATCGGCAATTCGGCCGGCGCCAGGGCCAGTCGCGCCACCAGATCGGCAAACAACAAAAGACTGGCACCCGCCAATACTGACGCTGGCAATAGCACACGATGATCGGGACCGGCCAATAGACGCACCAGATGCGGCACCACCAGACCCACAAACCCGATCATCCCCGCCGCGGCCACCGCAGCACCGACACCCAACGCCGTGCAAAACACCAATTCGCGCTTGAGCCCTTCGACGTCGATGCCCAGGTGTCCAGCCTCCGACTCACCCAGCAACAACGCATTCAAGGCTTTGGCCCGGCGCGGCAGCCACAACGCCACGCTGGCACTGATCAGCAGCAACGGCCAGAGCCGGGAATAGCTGGCGCCATTGAGGCTGCCCAGGTTCCAGAACGTCAGGGTACGCAGCGTCTCGTCATCCGCCAGATAGGTGAACAGCCCCACGGCGGAACCGGCCAGCGCAGTCAACGCAATACCGGCCAGCAGCATGGTCGCGACATTGGTCTGCCCGTTGCGTCGGCCCAGTCGATACACCAACGCGGTCACGCCGAGCCCGCCGAGAAACGCGCACAGCGATAACAGATAAGGCCCGAAGGATTCGGGCAGTCCGCCGAACACAGAACCACCGACGATCGCAATTGCCGCGCCCAATGCCGCACCGCTGGAGACGCCGACCAGCCCCGGATCAGCCAGAGGATTTCGAAACAACCCCTGCATCGCCACGCCGGACAGTGCCAATACACCCCCCACGGCCAAACCCAACAAGGTTCGCGGCAAGCGAATCTGCCCGAGGATCAGCTCGGCCTGCTCCAGCCCGTCGGGCGCGATCGGTACACCCACCAGGCGCAGGGCTGCACGCAAGGTGTCGAACAACGGCAAGCTTACCGGTCCAAGCGCCAACGACAGCCAGATGGCCACCACACACAGCAGGATCAGACCAATAAATAAAGCACGTGGTTTAACCAGGATGATCATTGGCCGGCCGTGCCGGGGTAAAAGGCGTCAGACAGTATTTTCAACGCATCGGGTAGCCGCGGCCCCAAGCCCCCGACCAACAACGTCGGATCAAGCTCCATGACTCGCCCGTACTTGGCTGCGCGGGTCGAGGACAGCATCGGGTTCTCCTTGAACAACGCCGCACGTGCCGCATCGCCGGTCAGTGCACGATCGGCAAACACCAGCACCTCGGGATCCAGGCTGACCAGGGATTCGACAGAAAAAGGTTTGTAGCCGGTATGCGTGGCCAGATTGTGCCCACCGGCCTGTTGCAGCAACCAATCGGCGGCGGTGTCCTTGCCGGCGATGAGCGGTTTGCCGCCCGCGTGGCCAAGCAACAACAGCACACCCGGCGATTTTTCTTTCAACTGCGCCCGAGTGACCCGGATCTTTTGCTGATCGAGTTGCTGTTGATAAGCCTGGAACAAGTGTGAGGCCTGATCGTCAGCGCCAAGCAACTTGCCCAGACGCTGCAAATTGCCCTGCAAGGTCGGCAGATCCGGCTGGGCCGAGAACAGTTCGACCTGCACGCCTGCACTGCGAACCTGCGAAAGTACCGGTGGCGGTCCCATTTCCTCGGTGCCGACCAGTATCTGCGGGCGTAAGCTCAAAATACCCTCCGCCGACAATTGCCGCTGATACCCGATGCTCGGCAATGCCTTGAGCGATTCCGGGTGCTGACTGGTGGTGTCGACACCGACCAGTTTCGATTCACCGCCCAGCGCGCTGATCCATTCCGATAAAGCTCCACCGGCACTGACCCAACGTTGTGGCAACTCGGCCGCTGCGGCGTGGTGGCTGACGAGGAGTCCGACACAGAGCGCAGCAACGCGGGTACTCAGGCGCATAAACAGCTTCCTTTAAGGGTTTTCCCGGGCATTGAAATGACAGGCCACGTATCCTTGGCGCCTGGCATCTGTTGCCGAAGGGCAAGGCGGCCATTTGATAATTGTTTGCATTTGAACGTCAAGCTCGGACATATCCAGTCACGAGCCGCAGGACTTGAGGATAGACATGAAGTTTCTTTGTGCAGGCGTTGAGCTGGCCGATGCCAGTAGTCGCGGCTTCGACATCGACGGCCAGAAGCTCTTTGCCGTGCGTCGTGGCGACCAGGTTTACGTCTACATCAATCGCTGCCCGCACCGTGGCGTCGGGCTGGAATGGAAGCCCGACCAGTTTCTCGACCCCAGCAACAGCCTGATCCAGTGCGCGACCCACGGCGCACTGTTTCTGATCGAAGACGGGGAATGCGTTGCCGGCCCTTGCGCTGGACAGTCCCTGACCACGGTCGTCTGCCGCGAAGACGAGCAAGGGATCTGGGTCAATCTTTAGCCGTTCAGCAACACATCCAGACGCCGATCCACCACCATTTCTTCGTGGGTCAAGTGCACGCCATAGGCCAGCACCTCGACCCCGCACGACACCGCCTCACGCAAGGCGGCGGCGTAGGCCGAATCGATTTCTTCTGCAGGACGCACGGCGTCGATGCCGGTGAGATTGACGCAATACAACTGCACCGCACGAATTCCGTCCCGGGCCAGATGCGCCAATTCGCGCAAATGCTTGGCCCCGCGCTGGGTCACCGCATCGGGAAACGCTGCCACCGAAGAACCATCGAAGCCCAAAGTGACGCTTTTGACTTCCACATAAGCCGGCCCGCTCGGGTAATCGAGGCGAAAATCGATGCGGCTGCTTTCCTGACCGTAGGCCACTTCGCGCTTCAGCTCGGTAAAGCCGTTCAACTCGGTGATGACACCGGCTCGCAGTGCCTCGTCGATCAAGCCGTTGGCCCGCCCGGTGTTCACACAGAACAAGCGCCCCTGCGGCGTTTCGCCGATTTCCCAGGTACCGGGCAACTTGCGCTTGGGGTCGTTGGAACGGCTGAACCAGACCTGCCCGCCCTCAACTTGGCAATTGAGCATCGAGCCGGTGTTCGGGCAGTGAATGGTCAGCAACTCGCCGCTAACGGTTTCGATATCGGCGAGAAAGCGCTTGTAACGACGAATCAAACGGCCTTCTTCGAGTGGAGGATGAAAACGCATCAGCTTTGCCAGCTCTTCAAGCCGCGCGCAATCCGCTCGACCGCTTCCTGTAGGCGCGGAAGACTTTGGGTGTAGGCAAACCGCACATGGTGACCGGCCTGATAACGACCGAAGTCCAGACCCGGAGTAATCGCAACGTGTTCGGTTTCGAGGAAATGTCGGCAGAATGCGAAGGCATCGCCGCCGAACTTGCTGATATCGGCATACAAGTAGAACGCGCCTTCAGGCTCAACGGCGATACCAAAGCCCAACTCTCGCAGGGCTGGCAGCAGGAAATCCCGACGACGGCCGAATTCGGCGCGACGCTCTTCCAGAATGCTGATCGTGGCCGGTTCGAAGCAGGCCAGAGCGGCGTGCTGAGCCATGCTCGGGGCGCTGATGTAGAGGTTCTGCGCGAGCTTTTCCAGCTCACCGACCGCCGCTTCAGGCGCCACCAGCCAACCAAGTCGCCATCCCGTCATGCCGAAATACTTGGAAAAACTATTCAGTACAAAGGCACTGTCATCGACTTCCAGCACGCTGGCCGCATCAGTGCCGTAGGTCAGACCGTGATAGATCTCA
The DNA here is from genome assembly GCF_030053095.1 of Pseudomonas sp. PMCC200344. Classification (NCBI taxonomy): domain Bacteria; kingdom Pseudomonadati; phylum Pseudomonadota; class Gammaproteobacteria; order Pseudomonadales; family Pseudomonadaceae; genus Pseudomonas; species Pseudomonas sp. PMCC200344. Next base: position 5,468,185 of record NZ_CP125618.1, read on the forward strand.
TCCACCACCAGATGACCGTGACGCTCCTTGATCGCGGCCGACAGACCCGCCAGCTCATCGCGGGTCAGGATCGTCCCGGTCGGATTGGCTGGCGAAGCCACGAGGGCACCGACGCTGTCGTGATCCCAATGGCGCGCAATCAGGTCCGGCGTCAGTTGATAGCGCACGTCCGGACCTACAGGAACAAGCTGCGCCGCGCCTTCCACCAGCCGCAAAAAGTGCCGGTTGCACGGGTATCCCGGGTCCGCCAGCAGCCAGTGCTTGCCCGGATCCACCAACAAGGCGCTGGCCAGCAGCAGCGCACCAGAACCGCCAGGCGTGATGAGGATTCGCTGCGGGTCGATGTTCAAACCGTAACGCTGCTGATAAAAGCCGGAAATGGCCTCACGCAACTCGGGAATGCCGCGCGCGGCGGTGTAACGGGTCTTCCCCGCCGTCAATGCGGCCTGGCCGGCCTGAATGATCGGCTCGGCGGTGGTGAAGTCAGGTTCGCCGATTTCCAGGTGGATCACGTCGTGGCCAGCGGCTTGCAGTTCATTGGCCCGCGCCAGCAGCGCCATGACATGGAAAGGTTCGATCGCGCGACTGCGGGCACTGTAGGACTGAGCCATTAGCCTTCCTTCTACGGGGAAAAAAACTGATTCTACCCAAGCGCAGGAACGAGCGAGAACCTAAAGCGGTCAGACCGTTATAACGCTGGTCTCAAACGACTCAAGCGTGTGCCCCAGGTTTGACTAAAATCAATAATTGATCAGGTCTCCAGCGCCACCAGACAAGGCTTTGCAATCATTTGCAAGCACAGCGGGCCACTACCTCGACATCCGGGAGTAGCGCGGCCCGATTTGATCTGGTAAGTTCGCCCGCTTGCAGCCGCAGGGCCGGCAGGTGTCGGTGATGGAGCAATCCTGCGCAATGGATTACAAGAGTAGAGGCGGTCCATTTCATGCCCACCCAAGCAAAGCAGCAAAACCAGTCGATCAGCGGCTTCGAACCCTACAAAGAAGTAAAGGGCGAGGAATACATGGGCAAGCCCATGCGCGCTCACTTCACCAAGATCCTGAATAAGTGGAAACAGGACTTGATGCAGGAAGTCGACCGTACGGTTGATCACATGAAAGACGAAGCGGCCAACTTCCCGGACCCGGCAGACCGTGCCAGCCAGGAAGAAGAATTCAGCCTCGAGCTGCGTGCCCGCGACCGCGAGCGCAAGTTGATCAAAAAGATCGACAAGACGCTGCAACTGATCGAAGACGAAGAGTATGGCTGGTGCGAGTCCTGCGGCGTCGAAATTGGCGTCAAGCGACTGGAAGCCCGCCCTACCGCCGATATGTGCGTTGACTGCAAGACCCTGGCGGAAATCAAGGAAAAGCAAGTCGGCAAGTAATCTCGACTTGAACGAAAAACGGAGCGTGCGAACGCTCCGTTTTTGTTTCTGATATTTGCCTCGGCAACAAACCTGTGGGAGCGAGCCTGCTCGCGAAGGGGGCCATCAGTTTCAACAATAATGTTGCCTGACACACCGCTTTCGCGAGCAGGCTGGCTCCCAAAGGGACTTGCGCATGACCAGACAAAGTAAACTTGCCCCATGACCGCCATCGTTTCCCCCACCTACATCGGGCGCTTCGCCCCCACGCCCAGCGGGCATCTGCATTTCGGTTCGCTGGTCGCAGCGCTGGCCTCGTACCTCGACGCGCGCTCGGTGGGTGGCCGTTGGCTGATGCGCATGGAGGATCTCGATCCACCACGGGAGGAGCCCGGCGCTCAAGCGGCCATTCTCAAGGCGCTGGAAAGCTACGGCTTCGAGTGGGATGGCGAAATGGTCCGACAGAGTGACCGGCACGATGCCTACGCCGAAGTCCTCAATCGACTGTTCAATCACGGCCTGGCCTACGCTTGCACCTGCTCACGCAAAACACTTGCGCCCTATCACGGGATTTATCCAGGGCTGTGCCGCAACGCCGGTCATGACACTGAAGATGCTGCGATTCGCCTGCGTGTCCCCGAGCTGGAATATTACTTCATCGACCGGGTGCAAGGCGAATACCGCCAACACCTGGGCCGGGAGGTCGGTGATTTCGTGATTCGTCGCCGCGACGGGCTCTACGCCTATCAACTGGCGGTGGTGCTGGACGACGCCTGGCAAGGCATTACCGATATCGTCCGTGGTGCCGACCTGCTCGACTCCACACCGCGCCAGCTCTACCTGCAAGAACTGCTTGGCCTGCCGCAACCGCGTTATCTGCATATCCCGCTGATCACCCAGCCCGATGGCAACAAGCTCGGGAAGTCCTATCGTTCGCCGCCGTTGACCGAAGATCAGGCAACCCCCTTGTTGCTGCGTGCGTTGCGCGCACTGGGGCACAATCCCGGTGCCGAACTGGCTTACGCCACCCCACGGGAAGTGTTGAACTGGGGCATCGCCCACTGGGATGCAGTGTTGATCCCGCGCACACTCAACCTGCCCGAAGCACAACTACAGTGATCACACTTGCAGTGGCGCGCCCATCCGTTACCATCGCCGCACGTTTTCGGGCACGCGCATAAAAAAGAGAGGCCGGGATGTACATCTATCGCTTGGTCCTGCTCCTGGTAGTGGGGATTTATCTGTTCTCCCCGGCCATCATGGATTGGTGGATCGACGCCACTGGCGCCTGGTATCGCCCTTATCTGCTCTGGCTGATTCTGATCGTCGTGACCTTCATCCTGCAGAGCCAAAAAGATGCCGATGAGCTTTAGCCTGACCCAGATGATCCTGATCAGCGCCGCATACCTGGCGGTGCTGTTCGGCGTAGCCTGGGTCAGCGAACGGGGCATGATCCCCCGGGCGATCATTCGCCACCCGCTGACGTACACCCTGTCGTTGGGCGTTTACGCCAGTGCGTGGGCGTTTTACGGCACGGTGGGCCTGGCCTATCAATACGGCTACGGATTTTTGTCCAGCTATCTAGGCGTCTCCGGCGCGTTTCTGCTGGCACCGGTGCTTTTGTATCCGATCCTGAAAATCACCCGCACGTATCAGCTGTCGTCCCTGGCCGATCTGTTCGCCTTCCGCTTCCGCAGCACCTGGGCCGGCGCACTGACCACAATCTTCATGCTGATCGGCGTGCTGCCGTTGCTGGCGTTGCAAATTCAGGCGGTGGCCGACTCCATCGGCATCCTCACCCGCGAGCCGGTGCAACATCGCGTGGCCCTGAGCTTCTGCGCACTGATTACGCTGTTCACGATTTTCTTCGGCTCGCGCCACATTGCCACCCGCGAGAAACACGAAGGCCTGGTGTTCGCGATTGCCTTCGAGTCGGTGATCAAACTGATCGCCATCGGCGGCGTTGGTCTCTATGCGCTGTACGGCGTGTTCGACGGCCCGCAACAGCTGGAACTGTGGCTGCTGCAAAACCAGACCGCGCTCGCCGCTTTGCACACGCCATTGCAGGAAGGCCCGTGGCGTACGCTGCTATTGGTGTTCTTCGCTTCGGCGATCGTGATGCCGCACATGTACCACATGACGTTTACCGAAAACCTCAACCCGCGCTCGCTGGTCAGTGCGAGCTGGGGCTTGCCGCTGTTCCTGCTGTTGATGAGCCTGGCGGTACCGCTGATTCTCTGGGCCGGACTCAAACTCGGCGCCACCACCAACCCGGAATACTTCACGCTGGGCATTGGTATCGCGGCCAACAGCAAGGCTTTGGCGCTATTGGCCTATATCGGTGGATTGTCGGCGGCCAGCGGTTTGATCATCGTCACCACCCTGGCCCTGTCCGGGATGGCGCTGAACCATTTGGTACTGCCGCTCTATCAGCCGCCGGCCGAAGGCAATATCTACCGCTGGCTGAAATGGACCCGCCGGGGGCTGATCGTCGCGATCATCATGGCCGGTTACGGTTTCTACCTGCTGCTGGGCGCGGAACAGGATCTGGCGAATCTGGGCATCGTCGCCTTCGTCGCCACCCTGCAATTCCTGCCAGGTGTGCTGTCGGTACTGTACTGGCCGACCGCCAACCGCCGCGGTTTCATCGCCGGCTTGCTCGCGGGGATTCTGGTGTGGCTGGTGACCATGCTGCTGCCGCTGGTCGGCAATCTGCAGGGTTTCTACATACCGCTGCTGAACATGATCTACGTGCTGGACGACACCAGTTGGCACATGGCGGCGATCGCCTCGCTGGCGGCCAACGTGCTGATGTTCACCCTGATTTCGCTGTTCACCAACGCCAGCCCGGAAGAAGCCAGCGCCGCCGAAGCCTGCGCCGTGGACAACGTGCGTCGCCCGCAACGCCGCGAATTGCACGCCGCATCGCCTCAGGAATTCGCCACGCAGCTGGCAAAACCCTTGGGCGCCAAGGCTGCGCAGAAAGAAGTCGAACAGGCTCTGCGTGACCTCTATCTGCCTTTCGATGAGCGCCGGCCTTACGCCTTGCGCCGCTTGCGCGACCGTATCGAAGCCAACCTCTCCGGCCTGATGGGGCCGAGTGTGGCTCAGGACATGGTCGAGACATTCCTGCCTTATAAGGCCGGCGGCGAAAACTACGTCACCGAAGACATCCACTTCATCGAAAGTCGCCTCGAGGATTACCACTCGCGCCTGACCGGGCTTGCCGCCGAACTCGATGCCCTGCGCCGCTATCACCGCCAGACCTTGCAGGAGTTGCCGATGGGCGTTTGCTCGCTGGCCAAGGATCAGGAAATCCTCATGTGGAACAAGGCCATGGAGGAGCTGACCGGGATTGCCGCGCAGCGTGTGGTCGGTTCGCGGTTGAGTACTATTGCCGATCCCTGGAAAGAGCTGCTGCAAGGCTTCATCAATCTGCCGGACGAGCATTTGCACAAACAGCACCTGGCCCTCGACGGCCAGACCCGCTGGCTGAACCTGCACAAAGCGGCGATCGATGAACCGCTGGCCCCGGGTAACAGCGGCCTGGTTCTACTGGTGGAAGACCTGACCGAAACCCAGATGCTCGAAGACAAACTGGTGCACTCCGAGCGCCTGGCAAGCATTGGCCGACTCGCCGCCGGCGTGGCCCATGAAATCGGCAACCCGATCACCGGCATTGCCTGCCTGGCGCAGAACCTGCGCGAAGAGCGCGAAGAAGACAGCGAACTGAAGGAAATCAGCGGGCAGATCCTGGAGCAGACCAAACGCGTGTCGCGCATCGTTCAGTCGCTGATGAGCTTCGCCCACGCTGGCAGTCATCAGCACAGCGACGAGCCCGTCTGTCTGGCCGAAGTGGCCCAGGATGCCATCGGTTTGCTGGCCCTGAACCGACGTAATTTCGAAGTGCAGTTCTACAACCTGTGCGATCCCGATCACTGGGTCGAAGGCGACCCGCAGCGGCTTGCACAAGTACTGATCAACTTGCTCTCAAACGCCCGCGACGCCTCGCCTCCCGGCAGCGCGGTGCGGGTCAAAAGCGAAGCCGGCGAACACACGGTCGATTTGATCGTGGAGGACGAAGGCAGCGGTATTCCGAAGAACATCATGGATAGATTGTTCGAACCTTTCTTCACCACCAAGGATCCTGGCGAAGGCACCGGTCTGGGCCTTGCACTGGTCTATTCCATCGTTGAAGAGCATTATGGACAAATCACCATCGACAGCCCGGCTGATGTTCAAAGCCAACGCGGCACCCGTATCCGGGTGACCTTGCCGCGTCATGTCGAAGCGACGTCCGCTGTGAACTGAGACCGTCGAGAGTATCGAATCAATGCCGCACATTTTGATCGTCGAAGACGAAACAATTATCCGCTCCGCCTTGCGCCGCCTGCTGGAACGTAACCAGTACCAGGTCAGCGAAGCCGGTTCAGTGCAGGAAGCACAAGAACGCTTCACCATTCCCACGTTCGACCTGATCGTCAGCGACCTGCGTCTGCCTGGCGCGCCTGGCACCGAGTTGATCAAACTCGGCCAGGGCACTCCGGTGCTGATCATGACCAGCTACGCCAGCCTGCGTTCGGCGGTCGACTCGATGAAGATGGGCGCGGTGGATTACATCGCCAAGCCTTTCGATCATGACGAAATGCTCCAGGCCGTCGCGCGAATCCTGCGTGACCGTCAAGCTGTACAGGCCAGCGGTGAGCCGGTCGCCGGTAAAGCCGGTAATGGCGCCGCGAAACCGGGTGCCAGCAACAACAACGGCGAAATCGGCATCATCGGTTCCTGCCCGCCTATGCAGGATCTGTACAGCAAGATCCGCAAAGTCGCGCCAACCGACTCCAATGTCTTGATTCAGGGCGAATCCGGCACCGGTAAAGAACTGGTGGCGCGCGCCCTGCACAACCTGTCCAAACGTGCCAAGGCGCCGATGATTTCGGTGAACTGCGCGGCCATTCCAGAAAGCCTGATCGAGTCCGAACTGTTCGGCCACGAAAAAGGCGCGTTCACTGGCGCCAGCGCCGGGCGTGCCGGCCTGGTCGAAGCGGCCGACGGCGGCACCTTGTTCCTCGACGAAATCGGCGAACTGCCACTGGAAGCCCAGGCCCGCCTGCTGCGCGTGCTGCAGGAAGGCGAAATTCGTCGTGTGGGTTCGGTGCAGTCACAGAAAGTCGATGTGCGCCTGATTGCTGCGACTCACCGGGACCTCAAGAGCCTGGCGAAGATCGGCCAGTTCCGTGAAGACTTGTATTACCGCCTTCACGTGATCGCCCTGAAACTGCCAGCCCTGCGCGAGCGTGGCGCCGACGTCAACGAAATTGCCAATGCGTTCCTGGCGCGACAGAGCGCGCGGGTCAACCGCACCGACCTGAAGTTCGCCCCGGATGCCGAGCAGGCGATTCGTCATTACTCCTGGCCGGGTAACGTTCGGGAGCTGGAAAACGCCGTAGAACGTGCCGTCATCCTGTGCGAGAGCCCGGAGATTTCCGCCGAGCTGCTGGGGATCGACATCGAACTGAGCGATCTGGACGATGACGATTTCATCGGCCTGCCTCCACAACAGGGTAGCGCCGCCGGTAACAATAGCCATGAGCCGACCGAAGACCTGTCACTGGAAGACTACTTCCAACACTTCGTTCTCGAGCATCAGGACCACATGACCGAAACCGAGTTGGCGCGCAAACTCGGTGTCAGTCGCAAATGCCTGTGGGAACGCCGTCAGCGCCTGGGCATTCCGCGGCGCAAGACCGGGGTGGCCAGCGAGAGCTGAACCTCGCCTGTCTGATGCGCGGGTAACACGTGACCTTGTGAAAAAACTGTTACCTCAGCTTTTTCACGTAACAGAAGCCGGGGCTTACGGTAACGAAGCCCCGGTTTTTTTTGGCCTCTGAAAACCTCATCAGCCGGCCTAACCCCTTGTTTTACTGGGCCTCGCAAAAGTTGGCACGCACCCTGCTATATGTTTGATACAAGAACAATAACAAGCAATGCACAAGACAATAAAAATAAGACGTATCGACTCACGCACAACAAAAACAAGACGGCGAGAGGCGCAGCTAACTGATTCTTTTGGAGAGGCGTTGTATTTGGGGCTTGCCCCACGACCAGGCCGAGAACAACAAAAAACTGTCACAAGACAGAGCCTGAACTGGTTGGATCGCAAGATCACTGCAACACAGCGACCAAAGCAATCCGTTTGCTCTTGGCTCCCGATTGGGAGGGTCATGAAGGAAAAACTTCATGGCGAGGGCACTCAACAAAAACAAGAAGCCCGAATCAAAAATAAAAATAGAGCACGCAACTACTTTCTTGGGGAGCTTCGGCTCCCCTTGTAGTTTCTGCAATTCGGCTTTCACGCTGCCCCTGTAGCAGCTGCCGAGCAGCGCGAGGCTGCGTTCGATTGCGAAGCAGTCGCAATACAGGCACCCGGTTTCTTCTGACACACCGCAATCTCTGGTTTTACGACTACTGCGTAGTCGAACGCAGCCTCGCAGGCTCGGCAGCTGCTACACAAAGCCAATCCGCACCAACAAGCCCCTGCTTCAAGCGCTTGCGCAGCTTCCTACACCATCCCCCGACTAAATGCTAGAATCCCCGCCCATCATGCGGTCATTCTTCGTTTTGGCCGAACATTCCTTCAAACAGTGCATCCCATGCTGAAGAAGCTGTTCCAGTCATTCCGTTCTCCCAAGCGTCATACGCAACACATTCGCAGTACGCCTGAAGTGCTCAACAGCGGCCAACATTCGCTGCAAAAGGCCCAATTCAGTCGCTACGCGGTGAACATCGTCGAACGCCTGCAGAACGCCGGTTACCAGGCATACCTGGTCGGCGGCTGCGTGCGTGACATGCTGCTCGGCATCACGCCAAAAGACTTCGACGTCGCCACCAGTGCAACGCCTGAACAGGTTCGGGCCGAATTCCGCAACGCGCGGATCATCGGTCGTCGCTTCAAGCTGGTGCACATCCACTTTGGCCGCGAAATCATTGAAGTCGCGACCTTCCGCGCCAATCACCCGCAAAACGATGAAGAGGAAGACAGCAACCAGTCCTCGCGAAACGAGAGCGGGCGCATCCTGCGCGATAACGTCTATGGCACGCTGGAAGAAGACGCGCAACGCCGCGACTTCACCATCAACGCCTTGTATTACGATCCGGTCAGCGAGCGCATCCTTGATTACGCCAACGGCGTACACGACATCCGCAATCACCTGATCCGCCTGATCGGCGATCCGAAGCAACGCTACCAGGAAGATCCGGTACGGATGCTGCGAGCCGTGCGTTTCGCCGCCAAGCTGAATTTCGGCATCGAAAAACACAGCGCCGCGCCAATCCGCGAGCTGGCGCCGATGCTGCGCGAGATTCCATCGGCCCGCCTGTTCGAAGAAGTGCTCAAGCTGTTCCTCTCCGGCCATGCCGCGGACACCTTTGAGATGCTGGTCGACCTGCAGCTGTTCGATCCGCTGTTCCCGGCCAGTGCAGAGGCCCTGGAATACAACCCGACGTACGCTCACACGCTGATCAGCGAAGCGTTGATCAACACCGATCTGCGGATCAAACAGAACAAACCGGTGACCCCGGCGTTCCTGTTTGCGGCGCTGCTTTGGCCTGCCCTGCCGGCCCGCGTATTGCGCCTGCAAGAACGTGGCATGCCGCCGATTCCGGCGATGCAGGAAGCGGCTCATGAACTGATCGCCGAACAGTGCCAGCGCATCGCGATTCCGAAACGCTTCACCATGCCGATCCGCGAGATCTGGGACATGCAGGAGCGTCTGCCACGCCGCAGCGGCAAGCGCGCCGACCTGTTGCTGGACAACCCACGGTTCCGTGCCGGTTACGACTTCCTGCTGCTGCGCGAAAGCGCCGGCGAGCAGACCGATGACCTGGGCGAATGGTGGACGGATTATCAGGACGCCAACGACAGCGAACGTCGCGACATGATCCGCGACCTCAGCGGCAAGGATGACGGCACCGGCGCTCCACGCAAACGTCGCCGCAGCGGTGGCGCCAAGCGCAAACGCACCGCCGGCGCACCGAGCGCCACGGGCGAGTAATCCATGGAACGCATCTACATCGGCATGGGCAGCAATCTGGCTGACCCCGCCGAACAATTGCGCAGCGCCGTCGAGGCGCTGGCGCAGTTGCCGCAGACCGAACTGATCGGGGTTTCCGCGTTTTATCAGAGCGACTCGCTGCTGCCCGGCCAACCGCGTTACACCAACGCCGTTGCCGCCCTCGACAGCACACTCCCGCCGCTGGAGCTGCTTGATGCGCTGCAAGCCATCGAAAACGAACAAGGCCGCGAGCGTATTGAACGCTGGGGACCACGCACACTTGATCTCGACATCGTGCTGTTCGGTAATCGACTGATCGACGAACCTCGCCTCAAGGTGCCTCACTACCATATGCAAGAACGAGCTTTCGTTCTCTATCCTCTGGCCGAACTGGCGCCTGCGGATTTGCGTCTGGCTGATGGTCGCTGCCTCAGCGAATTGCTCGCAGCCTGCCCGTTCATCGGGTTGGAGCGCCTCTCCCACAATTGACAACCCGCTCCCACATTGGTTTTGTGTCGAACACAAGATCTACAGTTGCTGAATCGCATCAGTTACCCCGGTAACACCCCACGCGTAACAATGCGGTAACACACGCAATTGACTTCCCGAGTTCTCCTCACGACTATAGGCGTCCCGCTGCCGCCAACACGGCGCTGAAGGGCGCAATCCAGGCCTTAAAAGCACGACAACAGACCGTGCGCCTGTATTTAACGACGAATCACGCGCGTTACTCGCAGTAGTTTCCACAGCGCCTGAATGAGGAACTTTTCATGCCAGCCATCACCCTGACCACTCTGCAAGGTCTCAAGCAAAAAGGTGAAAAAATCACCATGCTGACCTGCTATGACGCGACCTTCGCCCACGCCTGCAATGAAGCGGGCGTCGAAGTGTTGCTGGTGGGCGACTCCCTTGGCATGGTGTTGCAAGGTCACGACAGCACCCTGCCGGTCACCACCGCTGAAATGGCTTACCACGTGGCGTCCGTCAAACGCGGTAACACCGATGCGTTGATCCTCGCCGACCTGCCCTTCATGGCCTACGCCACCACCGAACAAGCCATGAGCAACAGTGCCCTGTTGATGCAAGCGGGTGCGCACATGGTCAAGGTTGAAGGTGCGCTGTGGCTGGCGGACTCGATCCGTCTGCTGGCCGAACGCGGTATCCCGGTGTGCGCGCACATGGGGCTGACACCGCAATCGGTGAACATTCTGGGCGGTTACAAAGTCCAGGGTCGCAGCGAGAACCAGGCGCGGCAAATGCGTGCCGACGCCATCGCACTGGAGCAGGCCGGTGCATCCATGTTGCTGCTCGAGTGCGTACCGAGCGAACTGGCTCAGGAAATCACCCAGGCTGTGGGCATTCCGGTAATCGGCATCGGTGCCGGCAGCGGCACCGACGGCCAGGTATTGGTTCTGCACGACATGCTCGGCCTGTCGATCACTGGCCGTGTGCCGAAGTTCGTGAAGAACTTCATGGCCGGGCAACAAAACATTCAAGCGGCGATTGGCGCTTACGTCACTGAAGTCAAAGCGGCGACTTTCCCAGGTATCGAACACGGATTCTCTGCATGAACACCGTAAAAACCGTACGCGAATTGCGGGCCGCCGTGGCCCGTGCCCGTGGCGAAGGCAAGCGAATCGGCTTCGTGCCGACCATGGGCAACCTGCACAGTGGTCATGTTGCACTGGTGACCAAAGCCACCCAACGGGTGGATTTCGTGGTCGCGAGCATTTTCGTCAACCCGCTGCAGTTCGGCGCCGGCGAAGACCTCGACAAGTACCCGCGCACCCTCGCGGCCGATCAGGAGAAACTGCTCCAGGCCGGTTGCCACTTGCTGTTCGCGCCAACCGTTGAAGAAATGTATCCCGACGGCATGGTCGGCCAGACCCGCGTCAGCGTTCCGCAACTCTCCGAAGGCCTCTGCGGCGCCAGCCGTCCCGGGCATTTCGAAGGTGTGGCGACGGTAGTCACCAAGCTGTTCAACATGGTCCAGCCGGACCTGGCGATCTTCGGCCAGAAAGACTTCCAGCAACTGGCGGTGATCCGCGCCCTGGTGCATGACCTGAACATGCCGATCCAGATCATCGGCGAACCGACCGTACGTGCAGCCGATGGCCTGGCGCTGTCGTCGCGCAATGGTTTCCTCAGCGAAGAACAGCGGGCCGTTGCGCCGGTTGTGTATCGCGGTTTGAACCAGATTGCCGACGCGATCAAACAGGGTGAACGGGATTTCCCGGCGTTGATCGGTGCGCAGATCAAGCAGCTTGAAGCGGCGGGCTTGCGCCCTGACTATCTGGAGATTCGTCATGCGCTGACCTTGCGCCCGGCAACTGCGCAAGATCAGGATCTGGTGATTCTGGTGGCAGCGTTCCTGGGCACTACGCGGTTGATCGATAACCTGCATCTGAACCTCGACGCTACTGCCTGAACACCACAATCCCCCTGTAGGAGCCGAGCTTGCTCGCGAAAGCGGTGTGTCATTCAGCATTGATATCGACTGATCCACCGCTTTCGCGAGCAAGCTCCGCTCCTACAGGGTCCTGCGCTGCCTCGCCCCCTTATTGCCGCCCTTTAAGCCTTTGGGCACAATGCCCGCCGTTCGATTCCGACCTGGGGAAACACTCATGCACGCCATCATGCTCAAGGCCAAGCTGCATCGCGCCGAAGTCACCCACGCTGTACTCGATTACGAAGGTTCTTGCGCCATCGACGGCGAATGGCTGGACCTGTCCGGCATCCGTGAGTACGAACAGATCCAGATCTACAACGTCGACAATGGTGAACGCTTCACCACCTACGCGATTCGTGGCGAAGAAGGCTCGCGCATGATCTCGGTCAACGGTGCCGCCGCACACAAGGCCAAGGTCGGTGATCGCGTGATCATCTGCGCATACGCCCACTACAGCGAAGCCGAGTTGCTCAACTTCAAGCCACGCATGCTCTACATGGCGAAGGGTAATGAACTGAGCCATACCAGCAATGCCATTCCGGTTCAGGTCGCCTGATCCCGTCTTAGCCCCTCCCCCTTCCGTTTGTCGGACCGCTCACTGCTTGATGTATAAAAAAGTACCGGGAACGGGTCAGACAAAGTCAAGACAGATCGCAGCGCGAGGTTTACTGTATTCGCCCTGTGTCATGAAATCGTGTCGACGCAGTTGACCGGACGCCCACCCACAGCGCTCCGGTATTTTTAGTGTTCAAAAGGCCGTTCAAGTAAAAAGGAAACCCGCAGCGATGGCGTATTACCGCACCCCTCAAGACGTTACCGCTCTGCCCGCCTGGCAAGCGTTGAATGACCACCGCCAAGCCATGCAAGATTTCAGCATGCGCGAAGCCTTTAATGCCGATCCGCAGCGCTTTACCCAATTCACCCTCAGCAGCTGCGGCCTGTTTCTCGACTACTCGAAGAACCTGATCAACGCTCAGACCCGCGATCTGCTGGTGGGCCTGGCCAACGAAGTCGACCTTCAGGGCGCGATCAAAGCGCTGTTCGAAGGCGAAATCGTCAACTCCTCCGAAGGTCGTCCGGCCTTGCACACCGCCCTGCGCCGTCCGGTCGGCGACAAGCTGAAGGTCAACGGCGTCAACGTGATGCCGGAAGTGCACAAGGTCCTGAACCAGATCACCGACCTCGTGGGCCGTATCCACGACGGTTTGTGGCGCGGCTACTCCGAGAAGCCGATCACTGACGTGGTGAACATCGGCATCGGTGGCTCGTTCCTCGGCCCGGAGCTGGTCTCCGAAGCGCTGCTGTCCTACGCCCAGAAAGGCGTGCGCTGCCATTACCTGGCGAACATCGACGGCAGTGAATTCCACGAACTGACCATGAAGCTGCGTGCCGAAACCACGCTGTTCATCGTTTCGTCGAAATCCTTCAACACCCTCGAAACCCTGAAAAATGCTCAGGCCGCACGTGCCTGGTACCTGGCTCAGGGTGGTTCGGAAGCCGAGCTGTATCGTCACTTCATCGCCGTCTCCAGCAACAATGCAGCGGCTGTGGCCTTCGGGATCCGCGAAGAAAACATCTTCCCGATGTGGGACTGGGTCGGCGGTCGTTACTCGCTGTGGTCGGCCATCGGTTTGCCGATTGCCCTGGCCATCGGCATGTCGAACTTCAAGGAACTGCTGTCCGGTGCCTACACCATGGACCAGCATTTCCAGAGCGCACCGTTCGACCAGAACATGCCGGTGCTGCTGGCGTTGCTCGGCGTCTGGTACGGCAACTTCTGGGGTGCACAGAGCCACGCGATCCTGCCGTACGACCACTACCTGCGTAACATCACCAAGCATTTGCAACAGCTGGACATGGAATCCAACGGCAAGAGCGTGCGTCAGGACGGCACTCCAGTGTCCACCGACACGGGCCCGGTGATCTGGGGTGGCGTGGGCTGCAACGGTCAGCATGCGTATCACCAGTTGCTGCACCAGGGCACTCAACTGATCCCGGCCGACTTCATCGTGCCGATCGTCAGCTTCAACCCGGTGTCCGACCACCACCAGTGGCTGTACGCCAACTGCCTGTCGCAAAGCCAGGCGCTGATGCTGGGCAAGACCCTTGCCGAGGCCGAAGCCGAGTTGCGCGACAAAGGCATGAGCGAAGAAGAGGTGCAAAAACTCGCGCCTCACAAGGTGATCCCGGGCAACCGTCCGAGCAATACGTTGGTGGTCGAACGCATCAGCCCGCGTCGTCTCGGCGCATTGGTGGCGATGTACGAACACAAAGTCTTCGTGCAAAGCGTGATCTGGGGCATCAACGCCTTCGACCAATGGGGCGTGGAGCTGGGTAAAGAACTGGGCAAAGGCGTCTACAACCGCCTGGTCGGCAGCGAAGAAACCCCGGCTGACGATGCCTCGACCCAAGGCCTGATCAACTACTTCCGCGGTCGTCACCGCGGCTAACGCCATCCCTGTAGGAGCGAACGGTGCGGCGATCCGACTTGCTCGCGAAGAACGATAACTCGGTGTACCTGATACACCGAGCCGCCTTCTTCGCGAGCAAGCTTCGCTCCTACAGGGTTGTGTTTGTTTTCGGGTATTGAACCCGCCTCCCACTCGGCGCATCTTTATTACTTGTCGCAAAACAAGAATAAGGAACCGTCATGTTCGATATCAGCACGTTCCCCCAAGCCGATGCCGTCCGCCGGGCTGCACAATTAAGTCAAGACGACTACAAGCGCCTGTACCGCCAATCCATCGAGCACCCCAGCACCTTCTGGGCCGAACAGGCCACACGCTTTCTCGACTGGAGTAAGCCGTGGGATACCGTCCAGCGCTATAACCTGAAAACCGGTGAGGCGAGCTGGTTCGCCGGCGGAAAGTTAAATGTCAGTTACAACTGCATTGACCGTCACCTGGAAAAGCGCGGCGATCAAATCGCGATCATCTGGGAAGGCGACGACCCTGCCGAATCCGCGCAGATCAGCTACAAAAAACTTCATCACAACGTCTGTCGCCTGGCCAACGTGCTCAAAAGCCGTGGCGTGAAGAAAGGTGACCGCGTGTGCATCTACATGCCGATGATCCCCGAAGCCGCCTACGCCATGCTCGCCTGCACGCGCATTGGTGCGGTGCATTCGGTGGTGTTCGGAGGTTTCTCTCCGGACTCTGTGCGTGACCGGATTCTCGATGCCGACTGCCGCACCGTGATCACCGCCGATGAAGGCGTGCGCGGCGGTAAAGTCGTGCCGCTCAAGCAGAAGGTCGACAAGGCGCTGCACAGTTGCCCGAACGTCAGCACCGTCATCGTGGTCGAGCGCACTCAGGGCGAAGTGGACTGGGTCGAGGGCCGGGACATCTGGTATCACCAGGCGCTGCGCGACGTCAGCGACCATTGCCCGCCGGAACCGATGGACGCCGAAGACCCGCTGTTTATCCTCTACACCTCCGGTAGCACCGGCAAACCCAAAGGCGTACTGCACACCACCGGCGGCTACCTGCTGCAAGCGGCGATGACCTTCAAGTACGTGCTCGACTACCGCGACGACGAAGTCTTCTGGTGCACCGCCGATGTCGGCTGGGTCACCGGCCACAGCTACATCGTCTATGGTCCGCTAGCCAACGGCGCGACCACGCTGATCTTCGAAGGCGTGCCGAGCTACCCGAGCAGCTCGCGCTTCTGGCAGGTGATCGACAAGCACCATGTGAACATTTTCTATACCGCCCCGACCGCGCTGCGCTCCCTGATGCGTGAAGGCCCCGAACCGCTGAAGGAAACTTCCCGCGCGAGCCTCAGATTACTCGGCAGTGTCGGTGAGCCCATCAACCCGGAAGCGTGGGAGTGGTACTTCAATGCTGTCGGCGAACAGCGTTGTCCGATCGTCGATACCTGGTGGCAGACCGAAACCGGCGGCATCATGCTCAGCCCTTTGGTCAGCGCTCAACGGATCAAACCCGGCTGCGCCACGCAACCGATGTTCGGCGTGCAACCGGTGTTGCTCGATGAAGTGGGCAAGGAAATCAAAGGCGCCGGCAGCGGCGTGCTGGCGATCAAATCCAGCTGGCCGGCGCAGATCCGCAGCGTCTATGGCGACCCGCAACGAATGGTCGACACCTACTTCAAGCCCTACCCCGGTTACTACTTCACCGGCGACGGTGCCCGGCGCGATGAGGATGGTGATTACTGGATCACCGGGCGCATCGACGACGTGATCAACGTCTCCGGACACCGCATCGGCACCGCGGAAGTGGAAAGCGCGCTCGTGCTGCACGACAGCATCGCCGAAGCGGCGGTGGTCGGCTACCCGCACGACGTCAAGGGTCAGGGCATCTACGCCTTCGTCACCCCCATGAACGGCACCGAGCCCAGTGACGAACTGAAGAAAGCACTGCTCGCTCACGTCAGCGAGGAAATCGGCAGCTTCGCCAAACCGGACCTGATCCAGTGGGCGCCGGCCTTGCCGAAAACCCGTTCGGGCAAGATCATGCGGCGCATTTTGCGCAAGATCGCCTGCAACGAACTGGACAGCCTGGGCGACACCTCGACCCTGGCTGACCCGAGCGTGGTCCAGGAGTTGGTCGATAAACGCCTGAATCAGTAAGTTCATGCTTTAAACTTCCCGGCGCGGCCCATCACGGCCGCGCCTTTTTGTCGCCACTGAGTCGCCATGGAATTCATTCGAACCCGCATCGAAACCCAGATCATGAGCCTGACCGGTCTGTCTCTGGGCAAGCTCGACCTGGAAAACCCCAAGGGCGATCCCGGCCTGTTCGGCCCCGATTCGGTGAGTTGGCAAGTGCATGGCGACTTCAGCAGCATGCTGATCGGCGGCATCAGCGCCCTGATGCTGCAAGCTCTGCATCCACTGGCCCTGGCCGGGGTCTGGGACCATTCGAATTTTCGCGAGGACATGATCGGCCGACTGCGTCGCACCGGGCAGTTCATTGCCGGCACCACCTTCGGTTCGCGAAAGGACGCCGACTGGCTGATCGAGACAGTCCGCACCATCCACCTGCAAGTGACCGGCACAGCACCGGATGGCCGGCCCTACGCCGCCAGCGATCCCGATCTGTTGACCTGGGTGCACGTGGCCGAAGTCAGCAACTTCCTCGCGGCCCATTTGCGTTACCGCAATCCGAACCTTTCCCTTGCTGATCAGGACCGTTACTACGCGGAAATCGCGCTGGTCGCCGAACGGCTCGGCGCCCGTGACGTGCCGCATTCGCGGCAGGAAATTGCCGATTACCTTGAGCGCATTCGCCCACAGCTACTGTGCGATGAGCGCAGTCGAGAGGTGTTACGGCTGTTGTTGAACGCCCCGTCCCCCAGCCGTTTGGCCAGACCTTTCGGCGGTTTGATGATGAAGGCCGGGATCGACCTGCTGCCGGACTGGGCCAGTGAGATGCTTGGCGTCAGCCAGAGCCCGCTGCAACGCAAGCTGATCCGCGCCAGCGTCAATCGCAGCGTGCCGATGATGCGCTGGGCGGTGCGTAATGGCTCGGTGCACCGGGCCAAACGACGAATGGGTTTGCTGACCTGAAAACCGCTTAAAAGCTTCGCGAGCAGGCTCGCTCCCACAGGGGATTTTCGGTGCACATTTTGAGTTCGACACAAATCTAGTGTGGGAGCGAGCCTGCTCGCGATGGCAGCACCGCGGTCCCGTGCCAAGCTGTTAAACTCCCGCGCCAAATTCCCTCCTGCAAGGCGCCCAGCATGTCTTCCTTGAATCAGGCGCTGCGCGCCGCCCTCGATCGTCGTCAGGACCTGCTGGCCGAACTGCATCAGCAAGGCACCGATTGCTATCGCCTGTTCCATGGCAGCCAGGAAGGCGCCGGCGGCCTGACGATCGACCGCTACGGCCCGCAATTGCTGGTGCAAAGCTTTCACCAGTCGCTGGAACGCGATGCGCTGCTGCAACTGCACGACACCATCAATCAGCACCTGGGCCTCGAAACGCTGCTGGTCTACAACGATCGCTCCCGTGGTAATTCGCGTATCGACCGTGAAGACACCGTCTACCGCGCCGACGAGGCCGCCCTGCAAGACTTGATCGGTCACGAATGGGGCTTGAATTACCGGGTTCGCGGCCGCCACGCCGGCCAGGATCCGCTGCTGTTCCTCGACCTGCGCAACACGCGCGGCTGGGTCAAGCAGCACAGCAAAAACAAAAGCGTGCTGAACCTGTTCGCCTACACCTGTGGCGTCGGCCTGAGTGCTGCGGCCGGTGGCGCGAGCGAAGTCTGCAACCTCGACTTCGCTGAGGGCAACCTGGCTGTCGGCCGTGAGAACGGCCTGCTCAATCCGCAGCTGCCGACCATGGACTTCATCCAGTCCGACTATTTCCCGGCGATCCGCCAGTTGGCCGGCCTGCCGATCAGCCAGCGCCGCGGGCAGAAACTGCCGAGCTATCAACGTCTGGAACAGCGTCAGTACGACCTGGTGCTGTTGGATCCGCCAGCCTGGGCCAAGAGTGCTTTCGGCACCGTCGACCTGCTGCGCGACTATCAGAGCCTGCTGAAGCCGGCACTGCTGACCACCGCCGACAATGGCGTGCTGATCTGCTGCAACAACCTGGCAAAAGTCAGCATGGACGACTGGCGCGAGCAAGTTTTGCGTTGTGCAGAGAAAGCCGGCCGGCCGGTGCGCGAGTGGACAGTGATGAAACCGGGCGGCGATTTTCCGTCAATGGATGAGCAGCCGCCGCTGAAAACCCTGATTCTGCAGCTCTGAGATTCGTCCGGAAAATCAGATAAATCCTATAAAGCATGATCACTTCGGAACCGGAAACGCGTGCCATACTCCAACGCACTCCGATTCAGACAGATGAAGCCACACATGCCCAAAGGATTGATTCGCGCTATTGGCGCTCTGTTGACCGCTCTAGCCCTCTACAGCCTGCTGGGGTTTCTGATTTTGCCGGGCATCGCGTTACGAGTGGCCAACCAACAATTGGCCAACTACGCGACGACGCCCGCGACGATTTCGCGGATCGAACTCAACCCATTCAGCCTTGAAGTGACCCTGTGGGGCCTGATCATCGGCGAGCCGGGCAAGGAACAGGTCGGCTTCGAGCGCCTGTACGCCAACCTGCAGATCGACAGCCTCTGGACCAAAGCGCTGCACCTGTCCGATATAGAAATAGACAAACCCAAGACCGAAATCCTCTTCGGCAAGGACGGCAAGCTCAATCTGCTTGGCCTGTTCAAAATCCCCGCCAGTGAACCGACGCCAGCCGACCCGAACGCCAAACCGTTCCCGTTGCGCATCGAGCGGATCAAACTGGCCGGCGGTGTCGTGCACTTCCAGGATCAACGCCCCAGCGAACCCATCGAATTCCTCTACGACAAACTCGACTTCGAACTGAAAAACCTCAGTACCCTGCCTGAAGACAGTGCCGACATGACCTTGGTGGCCATCGGCCCGGCAGGTGGACAGATCGACTGGACCGGCAATTTCAGCCTGATCCCGATCGCCTCCGAAGGTAAGCTGAAGATCACCAACGGCAAGATGAAATCCTTTTGGCCCTACGTGCGTGACTCGGTGCCACTGGTACTCGAAGACGGCATCATGAGCCTCAGCACTGACTACAAACTGAACCTGTCCAAGGAAACTGAACTGCTGTTGAGCAACGTCGCCGTCAGCATCGCGCCGTTCGCGATCAAGGCACCAGACGGTCGACCGCTGGCGAAACTCGAGCGTCTGGACATTAGCGAAACCACCGTCGACCTGGCCAAGCAGCAAGTGGTCGTCGGCAAGATCCGCAGCCAGAAACTGGAAACCTGGGCCGCTCTCGAAGCCGACGGGCAACTCGATTGGCAGAAACTGTTCGCCAGCCAACCGTCCAAAGCAGCCGTCAAAGCCAAGGCCGAACCGGCCAGTACCCCGGCAGCCGCCGATTCACCGAAACCCGACCCGGCACCACCGAGCAAGCCATGGCAGGTGCTGCTCAAAGACGTGCAACTGCGCAATTACCAGGTGCATCTGGCTGACCGCAAGGCGCAACCCGCCGTCGCGTTGGACGTCGGCCCGCTGAACCTGGACCTGCAGAATTTCGACAGCCTCAATGGCTCGCCTTTTAACCTCAAGCTCGATACGGGCGTGGGCAAGCAAGGCAAGATCACGGCAGACGGTATCGTCAATCTCGCCCCGGTCAGCGCCAGGTTAAAAGTACAAACCAAGGACATCGACCTGCGCGTTGCCCAGTCCTATATCAACCCGTTCATTCGCCTGGAACTGCGCAGCGGCATGCTCGGCAGTGATCTGGCGGTCGATCTGAAAAACACCGAGCCGCTGGCATTCAGCGTCACCGGCCGTGCTCAGGTCGATCAACTGCATACCCTCGACACCCTCAAAACCCGCGACTTCCTCAAGTGGCAGCAGTTGGTGCTCGAAGGCCTGAATTATCAACACGGCGACAGCCTGTCGATCGACAAGGTCAACCTGTTCCAGCCTTATGCGCGCTTCATGATCAACGATGACCGCACCACCAACATCGATGACTTGCTGATCCCGCAACCGGCCGACTCAGGCGCCAAAACAGCTGCAGCCAAACCTGTCAGCAAGGAAAAACCGCTGGGCATTCACATTGGCGGCATTGCCATCAATGACGGCTCGGCCAACTTCGCCGACTTCAGCCTGACCCCGAATTTCGCCACGGCCGTTCAACAGCTCAATGGACAAATTGGCACCATCGACAGCCGTCAGGCGAAACCGGCCAGCGTCGATATCAAAGGCAAGGTCGACCGCTATGCACCCGTCACCATCAAGGGCTCGGTCAACCCGTTCGATCCGATGGCCAGCCTCGACATCGCCACCAGTTTCAAACGTGTTGAACTGACCACGCTCACGCCCTACTCCGGCAAGTTCGCCGGTTACCGCATCCGCAAGGGCCGGCTCAACCTCGACCTGCATTACCTGATCACCAAGGGCCAGCTCAAGGCCGAAAACAAAGTGGTGGTCGAGCAGCTGCAACTGGGTGAGAAAGTCGACAGTCCGGACGCCGTGGGCCTGCCGCTGAAACTGGCCATTGCGTTGCTCAAGGACGTCGACGGCAAGATTTCCATTGAACTGCCGGTGACCGGCGACCTGAACAACCCGCAGTTCAGCATCATGCCGATTGTCTGGCAGACCTTGCGCAACCTGATCGTCAAAGCCGCCGCGGCGCCATTCAAAATGATTGGCGGACTGGTCAGTGGTGGTGGTTCGGAAGATTTGGGCATTGTGTCGTTTGCCCCGGGTTCAAGCGACCTGAGCAAGG
This sequence comes from Pseudomonas sp. PMCC200344, assembly GCF_030053095.1. NCBI lineage: Bacteria > Pseudomonadati > Pseudomonadota > Gammaproteobacteria > Pseudomonadales > Pseudomonadaceae > Pseudomonas > Pseudomonas sp. PMCC200344. The sequence goes on from NZ_CP125618.1 coordinate 5,489,295, forward strand.
AGGCCGAGGGCTCGCTGGTCAAACTGTCCCAGGCCCTCAAGGAACGTCCGGCCCTGCGCCTGGAAATCGAAGGCACGGCAGCTGCAAGCAGCGATGGCCCGCTGATCGCCGAGCAACGTCTGGAGCGGGAATACCAGTACAACTACTACAAAATGCTCCAGCGTCGCGGTGACAAGGTGCCGGCTCAGGCTTCATTGCTGGAAGTACCGGATAACGAGAAAGGTCCGCTGCTGGAAGGGATCTATCGCACGCGCCTGAAGACTCAGCCACCCGCCGAGTGGAAGGATCTTGGCAAGGAAGAACGCACGGTAAAAATGCACGAAGGCGTGATCAAGTTCTGGAGTTCCAGCGACGTGCTGTTGCGTCAGTTGGGTCAGGAACGCGCCAGCAACATCAAGGACTATCTGGTCGACAAGGGTCAGTTGGCCGATGACCGCGTGTACTTCATCGACGCTAACCTCGGCGAAGCGCAAAGTGACGGTCGGGTGGTTACGCCGCTGCATCTGGACGCCGAGTGATGGGCGCGAAATGGCTGATGAGCCTGACTCTGGCGATAGCCGCCAGTCAGGCTTCGGCAGCCGATACCCTGCGCTGCGGCAGTCAACTGGTCAGTGTCGGGGACAGGTCCAGCGAAGTACTGCAGAAATGCGGTGAACCGGTCAGCCGTGATCTGTTGGGCTACAAGCGCAGCGCCAACCGACGGGAAGAGTTTCAGGTCGAGGAATGGACCTACGGGCCCAACGGCGGGATGTATCAGTACCTGCGTTTTGAAGGTAATCGTTTGAAGCAGATCACCAGCAAGCGCGGTAACTGAAGATCAAATAGAACAGGCCCCGACACGAATGCCGGGGCCTGTAATGGCCACATCCTTGTGGCCTTTCGCATGAACTCTCCTGAGGCGGCAGACGTATTGCTCGGCCCGTCTGTCGCGCCTTCTCCCAGTCCAGGCGAGAAGTCTTGCCTTACTCGGCTTTCAGGCCGTCAGCGGAGACCGCTTTGACGCCTTTGATTTTCTTGGCGATGGCCACTGCGACGTCTTTCTGAGAATCAGTCACTGCAGTGGTCGAAGACAGGGAAACTACACCTTTGTTGGTTTCAACCTTGATGTCAGTACCAGGAATGCCTTTTTCAGTCACCAGGTCTGCTTTGACTTTGGTAGTGATCCAGGTATCGGAAGTAGCTTCTTTAGCTTCGGTCACTTCACCGGCGGCCAGAACCATGGGTGCCTGGGTAGCCTGGGTTTGAGCAAATGCAGCGTTGGCCATGGTCAGGGTCAGCGCGGTAGCAGTAGCGGCAGCGATAGCGAACTTCTTCATACGAGTAACTCCTGTTTTTCATAAAGTCTGCTGCGTGTCTTGTCAGCAGGGTTACTGGAGATATTGCGAACGTTGTGCCAACTTTGAGACAGTCAATAAATACATATAAATCAACAGCTTACAGAAACACCTGATTTTCGGAATCATGCAAATTGCATGACTTCGAAATTATGTACATGCAAGTTGCGGGTTTTACCGCAGGCCTAAGGCCATGAATTGTTGGAAGTTTTCTCAATTACTCCAATTTGCCCCGAGCAGCGAACAAAAAAATGCCCCGTCAAACAGACGAGGCATCAGATCAAGCAGCCAGATTACGCGCCGCTGCCGGGACAGCCTTTTGGTGCGAAGTCAGCGTTAACATTGCTGGCACACGTCCAGGCGCCCGCCGTGTTTCCTGACGAGCGAGTCAGTGTGATGGTTTTGCCCAACACCGGTCCTGGGGCATTAACCAGCGTGCAAGTGATCGTGCCCGCACCTGTCGAAGCTGTGCCTGAAGCCGCCAACGTGCAATTGGAGGTCGTCGCCGCCGCGTTACCCGCAACCAAGAGCAATGTAGGGTCGGTGCCTTGGTTGATGGTGTCCTCGAAAGGCACTTTCAACGCGCTGATCTCAGCCAGCCCCGCCGTGACTTTGGCCCGGGCCTGGTACTTTGAATATTGTGGCAAGGCAAACGTCGCCAGAATCCCGATGATCGCCACCACGATCAGCAGTTCGATCAGGGTAAAACCTTTTTGAGTATTCATAGACAAGCTCCATGCATGAGTCGAAATCTCATGATCTGAACTAGCCACAGCACAGCCCATGCCAAGCCCTTCGCCCCCTGTTATAGGGGCACGAGGCCAACACAAAGCGCTTTCCTACCCCCAGAATCCGCACTATCTGACACTTTTTGTCACCTGAGCGGTGCTGGTTTGGTTCCTCCGCTTGACTAGGCTATAAGTCATGAACTGTCTGCGTCCGGTATCCCAATGAATGACATCGCCCTTAGCGGTCTGGCCAAGCAATTGGTCCTGGCCGAGTTGCTCACTGACAAAAGCGCGCAACAGGCGTATCAGCAAGCCCAGCGCAACAAAATCTCCCTGGTCACTTACCTGGTGCAGAACAAACTGGTGAAGAGTCGGCAGGTTGCCGAGATTGCCTCGGAACATTTCGGCATGACGCTGCTTGATCTCAGTTGCCTGGATAAGGAAACACAACCTAAAGGGCTGGTCAGCGAAAAACTGGTCCGTCAGCACCACGCCCTGCCCCTCTGGCGGCGCGGCAACAAGTTGTTCGTGGGCGTTTCCGACCCGACCAATCAGCAAGCCATCAATGACATCCAGTTCAGCACCGGGCTGAATACCGAAGCCATTCTGGTGGAGGACGACAAGCTCAGCGACGCCATCGAAAAATTCTTCGATACCCAAGGCACCGGCCTGGAAGACATGGCCGACGTTGACCTCGATGGCGTGGACATCGAGTCGATCGATGACAACAAACAAGACACCATCGCCGGCCAGGATGCCGATGACGCGCCCGTGGTGCGCTTCGTTCACAAGATGTTGCTGGACGCGATCAAAAGCGGCTCTTCCGACCTGCATTTCGAGCCCTACGAAAAAACCTACCGCGTGCGGATGCGCACCGACGGTATTTTGCGTGAAGTCGCCAAGCCACCGATTCACTTGGCCAATCGCATCGCCGCGCGGCTGAAAGTCATGGCCAGCCTCGACATCTCGGAACGGCGCCGGCCCCAGGACGGGCGGATCAAGATGCGCCTGTCCAAGAGCAAATCCATCGACTTTCGGGTCAATACGCTGCCAACTCTGTGGGGCGAGAAAGTGGTGATCCGGATCCTCGATCCGTCCAGCGCTCAAATGGGCATCGACGCCCTCGGCTACGAGCCCGACCAGAAAGAACTGTACATGGCCGCCCTCAAGCAGCCGCAGGGGATGATTCTGGTGACCGGGCCGACCGGCTCGGGCAAGACCGTATCGCTCTACACCGGGCTGAACATTCTCAACACCGTGGACATCAACATCTCCACCGCCGAAGACCCGGTGGAGATCAACATGGAAGGCATCAACCAGGTCAACGTCAATCCCAAGCAGGGAATGGACTTCGCCCAAGCGCTGCGCTCATTTCTGCGACAGGACCCGGACGTGATCATGGTCGGCGAGATCCGCGACCTTGAAACCGCCGAAATCGCCATCAAAGCCGCCCAGACCGGACACCTGGTGCTGTCGACCCTGCACACCAACAGCGCCGCCGAAACCCTGACTCGCCTGCACAACATGGGCATTCCGGGTTTCAACATTGCCACCTCGATCAGCCTGATCATTGCCCAGCGCCTGGCACGCAAGCTGTGCAGCCATTGCAAGAAACCCATAGAGATTCCCCGGGAGGCGCTGCTCAGGGAAGGCTTCCCCGAGGAACGCATCGGCTCATTCACGATCTATGAACCGGTCGGTTGCGATCAGTGCAACGGCGGTTACAAAGGACGAGTCGGGATTTATGAAGTGGTGAAGAACACACAGGACCTGCAACGGCTGATCATGGCCGAAGGCAATTCACTGGAAATCGACAGTCAGATGCGTAAAGACGGCTTCAACGACCTGCGGACGTCGGGCTTGCTCAAGGCCATGCAAGGCATCACCAGCCTTGAAGAAATCAACCGGGTCACCAAGGACTGAATATGGCGGTCAAAGCAGCAAAAATCAGCGTCTACGCCTGGGAAGGCACAGACCGCAAAGGCACCAAAATGACGGGCGAATTGAGCGGTCAAAATCCGGCGTTGATCAAGGCCCAATTGCGCAAGCAGGGCATCAACCCCGGCAAGGTACGCAAGAAGTCCACCTCGATTTTCAACCTGGGCAAGCGCATCAAGGCCCAGGACATCGCTCTGTTCACCCGGCAGATGGCTACCATGATGAAGGCCGGCGTACCGCTGTTGCAGTCCTTCGACATCATCGGTGAAGGCTTTGATAACCCGGCCATGCGCACACTGGTTGACGAGGTGAAACAGGAAGTCGCGGCGGGTAACAGCTTCGCCGCTTCCCTGCGCAAAAAGCCTCAGTATTTCGATGAGCTCTACTGCAACCTGGTCGATGCCGGCGAGCAGGCCGGTGCCCTCGATACCCTGCTGGAGAGAGTGGCGACCTATAAGGAAAAAAGCGAAAGCCTCAAAGCCAAGATCAAAAAAGCCATGACCTACCCACTGGCAGTGGTGTTCGTCGCGATCATTGTGTCCGGGATTCTGCTGGTCAAAGTGGTGCCGCAGTTCGAATCGGTGTTCAAAGGGTTTGGTGCCGAATTGCCAGCCTTCACGGTGATGGTCATCGGTCTCTCGGAATTCATGCAGGACTGGTGGTGGGCGATGCTCGGCGTGCTGATCGCGGCCATCTTCGGCGTGCGCCACGCCTTTAAAACGTCGCAAGGCTTTCGGGACCGAATGGACACCTGGCTGCTGAAATTGCCGCTGATTGGCACGCTGATGTACAAGTCCGCCGTGGCCCGTTACGCCCGCACGCTGTCGACTACCTTTGCGGCAGGTGTGCCACTGGTGGAAGCCCTGGATTCGGTGGCTGGCGCTACCGGCAACATCGTGTTCAAGCGTGCGGTGCTGCGCATCAAGCAGGACGTGTCGACCGGTATGCAGCTGAATTTTTCCATGCGCGCCTCCGGTATCTTTCCGAATATGGCGATCCAGATGACCGCGATTGGCGAAGAGTCCGGCGCGCTGGACGATATGCTCGACAAGGTCGCGAGCTTCTATGAGGACGAAGTGGACAACATGGTCGATAACCTCACCAGCCTGATGGAGCCGTTCATCATGGTGGTGCTGGGTGTTATCGTCGGTGGCCTGGTGGTTGCGATGTACCTGCCCATCTTCCAACTCGGCACAGCGATCTGACATGCCCTTGAACGACATTCTGACCCTCCACCCGCTGACCTTCGTGATCGCAGCCATGTTGGTCGGCCTGCTGATCGGCAGCTTTCTCAACGTGGTGGTCTGGCGCCTGCCAAAAATGCTTGACCGCGAATGGCGTGAGGAGGCCCGTGACGTGTTGGGCTTGCCAAGCGAAACACCACTGCCGACTTTCAATCTGCTACTGCCCCATTCCCAGTGCCCACATTGCGGCCATCGAATCCGTGCCTGGGAAAACATTCCGGTACTCAGCTATCTGTTCTTACGGGGTCGATGCTCGAACTGCACGGCAGCCATCAGCAAACGCTACCCGCTGACCGAACTGGCCTGCGGTCTGCTCTCGGCGTTCATCGCCTGGCATTTCGGTTTCGGCTGGCAGGCCTGCATGGCGCTGCTCCTGAGCTGGGGGTTGCTGACGATGAGCCTGATCGACGCCGAGCACCAACTGCTGCCGGATGTGCTGGTGCTGCCGCTGATCTGGCTGGGGCTGATCGTCAACAGCTTTGGGCTTTTCGTGTCCTTGCATGAAGCGTTGTGGGGTGCGGTGGCCGGCTACATGGCGCTGTGGTCAGTGTTCTGGCTGTTCAAGCTGATCACCGGCAAGGACGGCATGGGCCACGGTGATTTCAAGCTGTTAGCGATGTTCGGCGCCTGGGGGGGCTGGCAGATCTTGCCTCTGACCATCCTGTTATCGTCGATGGTGGGCGCCGTTGCCGGCGTGATATTGCTGCGTTTGCGCAACGCGAAAACCTCCACGCCGATCCCCTTCGGACCCTTTCTGGCAATTGCCGGCTGGATTGCCTTGCTCTGGGGTGGTCAAATAACCGACTTCTATTGGCAGTTTGTCGGTTTGAAATGAATACCCCTGTGGAAAAACCCTGGATTCTCGGCCTGACCGGCGGCATCGGCAGCGGCAAAAGCGCGGCTGCCCAGCACTTCATCGACTTTGGCGTGCACGTGGTGGACGCTGATCATGCGGCGCGTTGGGTGGTGGAACCGGGTCGCCCGGCGCTGGCCAGGATCGCCGAACACTTCGGCCCCGGCGTATTGCAAGCCGACGGGCAACTGGATCGCGCGGCGTTGCGCAAACTGATCTTCGAAGTACCAGAGGAACGCCGCTGGCTCGAAGCGTTGCTGCATCCGCTGATCGCCAAGGAAATCGCCGATCATCTGGCCAAGGCACAATCGTCTTACGCGATTCTGGTTTCACCGCTGCTGATCGAGTCCGGGCAGTACGCCATGACCCAACGAATCCTGGTGATCGATGCCCCGGAACAACTACAGATCGAGCGCACCCTGCAGCGTGACCAGACCAGCGAGCAACAGGTCCAGGCGATCCTCAAGGCCCAATCCAGCCGACAGGACCGTGTGAGCCACGCCGACGATGTGGTGGTCAACGACCGCGACCTCGCCTGGCTGCACAGCGAGGTCGAACGCCTGCATCACTTTTACCTTACTTTGCGTGGAGGCCAGTCATGAGCCAGACCCCAACCGTCAATTGCCCAACCTGTGGCGCCCCTGTCGAATGGGTCGCCAGCAACGTCAACCGGCCGTTCTGCTCGGATCGCTGCAAATTGATCGACCTCGGGGCATGGGCCTCGGAAGAACACAAGATTCCGGTCAGCCCCGATGCCGAAGACGACCTGTTCAGCGAAGACTTCGAGCCGCGTCACTGATCTTCAAGGCCGCATAAAACCGTAGTCCTGGCTGTCATCGAGGTTTTCCGCGAGAAAACGCAACTCATCGGCCAGGTCTTCGGCGCTGCGCACCGCCTTGCTCTGTTGCACCACTGCACTGAGCAAGGCGCGCAGGCTCAACCCCGGATCAAAACCCACTTCCTGCGCCCCATCCAGACTTTGACGCAACTCCTGCCTTGCCCATTCGTAGACACTCATTTCGATGCTCCTGAAGGTTTTCCAGAGCATGGATTCGTGAGCGATTTTTGCCTTTGATGTGGATCAAGATTTGGGATCGTCGTCTTTCCAGGGTGCCGAAAGGTAGCGCGTGCGATTGAACGTCTCCAGCCACTCGGGGCAAAACACCACCAGCGCGCTGACCACCATGCCGTTGATGAACGCTTCCGGAAAAATCAGCAGCCACAGATAACCGACAAAATCTTCCAGCCAGTACGGCATGGCGAAACGTTCGTTGAACCACAGCAACCACAGCGCCAGCAGCAGGCACAGCAACGCCGATAGCGCTGCGGCAAAGAAACCGGAAACGAAGATATACACAAAGGGATTACGCGGTTGCGCTCGCTCCACCAGGATCGCGCAGCACTCCGTGACCAGCACCGGCAGCAGAATCAGCAGCGCGCCGTTGACCCCCATCGCCGCCAGATCCTGCCGCCCGAGCAGCACTAGTCCCGTTTGCGCGACCAACCCGCCGACAATCGCCAGCGGCCAGTCGAGCAACAGGGTCACGGCGGTCATGCCGATAAAGTGGTAGGACACGCCGGTGTCGAAGTCTTGTCGCACCAGCCAGAGCATGAACAGCGCGAACACCGTGCCGAACAACAGATGCTGCCGGCGACTGTCGCTGAACAGTTCGACCCACGGTGCTCGCGCTACGGCCCAGATCAGCACCGGCACATAGATCAACCACCCCGCTGTGAGGGTTTCGGGTGAAAGTAACTCGGCGCCGATCATGGCTGGGCACACTCCTTTGTCTTGCCGAAAGAGAACAGGCCCTCAGTCTACACCGCCCCTCGAGCGCCCTTCGACTTCAGGCCCAATCTGTGATCGCTGCTTCATAGCAACGTCCACGTATAGCTGAGGATCAGACGGTTCTCGTCGATATCACTGCGATAGTTGGAGCGCGCCATCACGTTGCGCACACGGATCCCAAGGCCTTTGAGGCTGCCGCTCTGCAGCACATAGCCGAGATCGAGATCACGCTCGCGGTCCTTGCCCTCGAACCCTTTCCCGGTATCGACATTGTTGCCGGTGATGTAGCGCACGGTGCTGGTCAGCCCCGGCACGCCGAGGGCGGCGAAATCGTAGTCGTAACGCGCCTGCCAGGAGCGCTCATCGGTGAAGGCGAACTCGTAGGTCGGCACCTCGTTACCCAGTGGGCTGATGTTGGCAAACACTCGCGGGAAGGCGCTGTCGCCGAACATGCCCTGATAGCCGACATAGAACGTGTGGCCGCCACGCTTGGCCGACAGCAAGGAGAAGAACGCCTGGTTGTCGATGTTGCCCAGCAGTTTTTTGCCGTCTTCGCGCGAATCGTAATAACCAAGGTTGGCGCCCAGGATCCAGTTACCGAGTGGCTCGCTGTGCTTGAGGCCGAGAAAACGCTGGTTGTAGATATCTTCCAGTTGCCCGAACCAGGTGCTGACCGAGCTGCGTTTATCGTTGAAAGCGTAATCGGCGCCGGCAAAGTTGAAGCCATCACTGCTGACCTGACGCTGCGGTACATGACCGAGCATGGCTTGCATCTTTTCGTCGCCAGCCTCATTGCGCAGGCTGGTCGAGTTCAAGTGACCACCTTGCAACGTCAGGCCATTGATCTCGTTCGAGCTGATGCTCGCGCCCTGGTAGCTGGGCGGCAGCAAACGGATATCGCTGAAAGCCAGCACCGGCAGATTGGGTTGCAGCTCACCCACTTTCAGTTCGGTTTTGGAGTAACGCACCTTCAACGCGCCTTCCAGTCGGCTGTAATCATTCGCCGCGCGCCCGTCATCCTGCACCGGCAGTAAACCGGTATTGACCCGGTCCGGGCTGCTGTCGAGTTTGAGGCCGAGCAGGCCAATGACATCCACACCAAAACCGACGGGGCCTTGGGTATAACCGGATTTGACGTTGAGGATGAAGCCCTGCGCCCACTCTTCAGCCTTCGATTGTTGGTTGGCCCCGACGATGTCGGAAAAGTCCCGGCTGAAATAGTAATTGCGCGCTTGCAAGGTGGCGGTGGTGTCTTCGATGAACCCGCCCTCGGCCGCCATCGCACCGGCGGAGAAACTCGAGACGACAGCCATGGACAACACTGAACCGGTTGTTGGAAGAATCTGTTTCATCGTTTTTCTCTTATTTTTATTGATCGACAGGTTGAAGTGCTTCAGCCGCAGCGGACTCGCGGCGGGGAACGGGACGACGGACGTTTAACAACACGTGGGTGACCATGCCGAAAATCAGCGCCCAAAAGGCGGCGGACAAACCCAACAACGACATGCCCGACGCGGTGGTCAGAAAGGTCACCAACGCGGCTTCGCGATCACCCGGCACGGCCATTGCGCCGGCCAACGCCCCGGCAATCGCGGCAAACAGCGCCAGCCCGGCCAAGGCTGCGATCAGTTCTTTGGGGAACGCCGAAAACAGTGAAACCAGAGTGGCGCCGAAGATCCCCAGCACCAGGTAACACAGCCCGCCCACAACCCCGGCCACATAGCGCTTGCCGGGATCTTCATGGGCCTCGCGCCCGGTACAAATCGCCGCGGTGATGGCTGCCAGATTCAGCCCATGGCAACCGAACGGCGCCAACAGCGCCGTGCCCACCGCACTGCTGGCGATGATCGGGCCGGCCGGTGTTGCGTAACCGCTGGCGCGCAGCACCGCCATGCCGGGAACGAACTGGCCGGTCAGCGCCACCATCACCAGCGGCAAGGCGATATTCAGGGTCGCGCTCAGACTGAACGCGGGCGTGATCCACACCGGCGTGGCCAACCCGATCACCAATGCCTCGCTGTGCAAATCACCGGCGAGAAAAGCCATCGAGCAGCCCACCAGCAGCACCATCAACACCGCATAACGCGGCATCAGCCGTTTGCAGATCAGGTACGTGAGGAACATCGCCAGCACCAGCAGCGGCTTGCCCTGCAACGAGACGAATAACCCGGTACCGAAGCTGAACAGAATCCCCGCCAGCATCGCGGCCGCAATCGCCGCCGGCAGTTTGCCGATGATCCGGTCAAACGCTCCCGACACCCCGACCAGAAAAATAATCAGGCTGCTGACCAAGTAAGCACCCACCGCCTCCGACATGGAGATTCCCGGCAACAGTGCCACCAGCAACGCCGAACCCGGCGCCGACCACGCGATGATCACCGGGACGCGGTAACGCAGGCTCAGACCGATGCCGAGCACCGCGCTGCCGATGGAAATCGCCCAGACCCAGGAAGACAGCACCTCCCGCGAAAGGTGCGCGGTCTCGGCAGCCTGAAAGATAATCACCAAGGGGCCTGCGTAGGAAATCACCGTGGCGATAAATCCGGCGACTGCCGCAGACAGGGAAAAGTCCCGGACTAACGCTCTCATGAAACGTCGCCAACAGACCCGTCGAGCGAACCATGGCGCAGGCCCGACAGCGCTTGTTTAGCACTGCGCCGACTGCTAACGGCGAACACGGTCATGGCAATCGCGGCCACCGCACCGGGCAAGGCAAAGGCCATGAAGTTCAGTTGCAGCGGCAGGCTGATCCCGAGCAAGGCACCGCCCAGCAGCGGTCCGACGATGGCACCGTTGCGCCCGATGCCCGAGGCCCAGCCCAAACCGGTTGAGCGAATGGTCATGGAGTAGAACTGCGCGGCGCAGGCGTACAACAGAATCTGCGAGCCAATGGTGGTGGCGCCGGCAATGGCGATCAGCAGGTACAACAGCGGCATCGGGCTGTTGAATCCCAGCAAGGTGATCGACACCGCAGCCACGGCGAAGAACACCGCCAACACCCGCGGCAGGTTGAGTTTGTCTCCCAGCACACCGCCGCCGACCGCGCCGAAAATGGCACCGAAGTTGAGCACCAGCAGGAACGACAGACTCGAGCCCAGGCTATAACCGGCGTTGGCCATCAGTTTTGGCAGCCAGGAACTCAAGGCGTAAACCATCAGCAAGCAGCAGAAAAACGCCAGCCACAACATCAGCGTGCGCAACGCACGACCTTCGCGAAACAGTTGCAACACCGGGGTGCCAGTGCCCTTCACTTCGCTCATGTGCAGCTGATCGCCGGTTTGCGCGACGTAAGCCGGGTCAACCCGCTGCAGGATGTTGCGCGCCTCTTCATTGCGCCCCTGACGCAGCATGAAACCCACCGACTCGGGCAGGAAGTACATGATCAACGGCAATAACAGCAACGGCAGCACCGCCACGTAAAACACCGATTGCCAGCCAAAACTTGGGATCAGCACGATACCGAGCCCCGCCGAGAGCATGCCGCCCACCGAGTAGCCGCTAAACATGATCGCCACCAGCGTGCTGCGGATTTTCTTCGGCGCGTACTCGTTCATCAGCGCCACGACGTTGGGCATCACCCCGCCAATGCCAAGCCCGGCAATGAACCGGCACAGGCCGAACTCGGTGGGGTTGCGGGCAAAACCATTGAGCACGGTAAAACCGCTGAAGAGCATCACGCAGATCGTGATGGCTTTTTTGCGGCCGATCTTGTCCGACAGCGGGCCGAAGAACAGCGCGCCGAACATCATCCCGAACAGTGCATAACTGCCCAGTGCGCCCGCTTGCAGGGGACTGAGCCCCCACTCTTTCATCAGCATCGGCAACACCACGCCGTAGATCACCAAATCGTAACCGTCGAAGATGATGATCAGGGCACACCAGAACAGCACCATCCAGTGGAAGCGGTTGAATCGTGCGTTGTCGATAACCTCATGTACGTCGATCTTGCGCATGGCATCTATCTCTTGTTGTTGTTTTTAGAGCGTCGGTAAAGCGACTTACGTCCGTACAGCCGAGGGTAGAGAGGCCGGGCACGAGGAAATATCCGCTTTGCGCAGATCGCTATCCGTTTTGTGCAATGCCCTGAACCGGGCGCTGAATGAGGATTGTGGCGGGCGTGGCGCTATGAAGATCGGGCAGACTTTGACCCTCTCCGACAAATTGTCTTTTTTGCGATCGCATTTGAACGCTAAGCTTGGGCCTATGGATGACTCAGATTATTTACGCCTGCTGACCATCGCGGCCGAGCAAGCCAACGCGTTCCTGTCCAATGCCCGCAAATGGGAGCGTGAGCGTTGGGTCTGTCAGCGCCTGCTGCAAGGCCTGAACATTCCCTATCGCGCCGACGAATTTGCCCCGGCCGGGGAGCCGCCGGACGTGCTGTTTCGTGACGCCAGTTTCGAAGTGTTTTTCGTGCTCGATGAAGGCCGACGCCTCAACGACGAATGGCGCGATGAGCTGCAACGCCGGCGCAGCGCGTTTTCCCTGAGTTCGCTGGTGCGCCGCGAGGCCAAACCCCGGCGCATCCCGGCCAATGAGTTTCTGCTGAGGCTGGCGCCGACCTTGCGCAAAAAAGCGCACAACTACAAAGAACGCGGCATGGACCTGGGCGAACTGGACATCATCGCCTTCGCCAGCCTCAAGCGCGAAGTGCTGGACCTCAACAGCCACTTCCCTCCGCCGACCGAATACCTGCGTCAGGGCTGGCGCTCGTTGTCGCTGGTCGGTCCGACCTTCGCCCGTGTGCTGTTCGCGCACCCGGATGCGCCGGATTTCCTGCGCAGCAACCTGGGTCGCAGCATTGTTTTCGACGTCGGGATCAGCCTGTGAGTCCATTGCAGGAGCTGATTGCCGAAGTGCCGCAAACGGGTCGCGTTCGCTGGATCGGCGTGCGGCCGCAGTCACGTTCTCAGATGATCGAACTCGATGCCGTGGAGGCGCGGCTTGAAGCCGGTTTGACCGGTGATCACACGCGTCCCGGCATACGCAATGCGCGGCAGGTCACGCTGATTCAATGGGAGCATCTGGCGGTGATCAATTCGCTGATGGGCCGGCCGGCTAATCAGCCGGTGTTAGCGCAGGACTTGCGGCGCAACATCGTCGTCAGCGGCATCAATCTCTTCAGTCTCAAGGGCCGGCGCTTCAGGATTGGCCAGGCGATTTTCGAAACCACCGGCTGGTGCCAACCCTGCGCCCGCCTCGAGAACAACCTCGGCCCCGGGACCTTTCAGGCCGTTCGCGGACATGGCGGAATCACCGCCCGGGTGTTACAAAGTGGAATCATTCGCCTGGACGATACGGTGAGCGTCGAGCCCATTCCTGCCAGCGGCTATGCTCCGTTCAATGTGGGCTGACATGTTGCACAGCAGCCTGCTTGTAGCTTCTACACATTTAGCAACGTCTACCCCTGACGAGGCCCAATATGACCAGCCGCCTGAACCCCGACGACCAAAAGCATGTCGAAGAGTACCTGCAACTGTCCCAGCACCAAGTCGAGCGCCGGCCCTTCCGGCCGTGGATGCTCCTGGTGGTGGTATTGGCAGTGACCATTGGTTTAGGCCTGTTGAGCCGATTTATCAGTTACCTGACGCTATGAGCAGCATCGCGCTCGCTCGGGTAATTGCACCGATTTCTTTTAGCCTTGCGAGATATCCCCATGACTCATCGTATTGTCATCGTTGGCGGCGGCGCCGGCGGTCTGGAGTTGGCTACCCGTCTGGGTAAGACTCTGGGCAAGCGCGGCACGGCCAGTGTGATGCTGGTCGACGCGAACCTGACCCACATCTGGAAACCGCTGTTGCATGAAGTGGCGGCCGGGTCGCTGAACTCTTCCGAAGACGAACTCAACTATGTTGCCCAGGCGAAATGGAACCACTTCGAGTTCCAGCTGGGGCGCATGAGCGGGCTTGATCGCCCACAGAAGAAAATCCAGCTGGCCGCCACCTACGACGAAGCCGGCATTGAACTGGTCCCGGCGCGCGAAGTGGGTTATGACTCGCTGGTGATCGCGGTCGGCAGCACCACCAACGATTTCGGCACGCAAGGCGCGGCGCAACACTGCCTGTTCCTCGACACCCGCAAACAGGCCGAGCGCTTCCACCAGCAACTGCTCAACCACTACCTGCGCGCCCATGCCGGGCAGACCGACAAGGTCGAGCAGATCAGCGTGGCCATCGTCGGTGCCGGCGCCACCGGTGTCGAACTGGCTGCCGAACTGCACAACGCCGCCCATGAACTCGCGGCTTACGGCCTGGACCGGATCAAACCGGAGAACATGCACATCACGCTGATCGAAGCCGGGCCACGGGTGCTCCCGGCCCTGCCGGAACGTATCGGCGGGCCGGTGCATAAAACCCTGGAGAAACTCGGGGTCAACGTCATGACCAATGCCGCCGTCAGCGAAGTGACAGCCGACAGCCTGATTACCGCCGATGGCAAAGTCATCAACGCCAGCCTGAAAGTCTGGGCGGCCGGGATTCGTGCACCGGGCTTCCTCAAGGACATCGATGGCCTGGAGACCAACCGGATCAATCAGCTGCAAGTACTGCCGACCCTGCAAACCACCCGCGACGAGAACATCTTCGCCTTCGGTGACTGCGCGGCCTGCCCACAGCCGGGCACCGATCGCAATGTACCGCCGCGCGCCCAGGCTGCTCATCAGCAGGCTTCGTTGCTGGCCAAATCGCTGAAGTTGCGGATCGAAGGCAAACCCCTGCCTGTGTACAAATACACCGACTACGGCTCGCTGATCTCGCTGTCGCGTTTTTCGGCTGTGGGTAACTTGATGGGCAACCTCACCGGCAGCGTGATGCTTGAAGGCTGGCTGGCGCGGATGTTTTACGTGTCGCTGTACCGCATGCACCAGATGGCGCTTTATGGCGCGTTTCGTACGGCGATGTTGATGTTGGGCAGCAAGATCGGGCGCGGGACTGAGCCGCGGCTGAAGCTGCACTGATACAAAAACCTGTGGGAGCGAGCTTGCTCCCACATTTTTTAATCATTGCCCTACAGATCTGTGTCTCACTGTATCTCCCCTGTCGTTTCACCCCCTTCGCTTACAAACTCCCCCCTTGCGCGACACAGTAGCGATACACCCCGCCCGCTAAATGGCCACACCCGAGCAAGGCACCCCGCCAGCTACGGTTATCGCCGCACTTACGTGGCGTCCTTTATCGAACGGTTGTGTCGTGCAACCCAGGAGTATTGAAATGTCCCGTACCACCAAAAACACTATTGGTTTGCTCGGCGCTGTTTTGGCCGGTGGCATGATATTGACCGGCTCTGTGTTCGCCGCGCAACCTCTGACTCAGGGCTACCTGCTGGCCTCGGCCGAACAGGTCGTGAAGACGCCTGAAGGTAAATGCGGCGAAGGCAAGTGTGGCGATGCGTCGATGGCAAAAACCGACACGGATGGCGACGGCAAGGTATCCCGTGCCGAATTCCAGAAAGTCGCGCCAAAGTCCAATTTCGACAAGATCGACACCAACCATGACGGCTTCATCGACGAGCAAGAGGCTTACGACAACGTGAAAGCCAACTTCGAAGCCAATGGCAAAAAAATGCCAAAAGGCTTGTTCGAGCACTTGAAAGATCAAGACGGAGCTTAAGTTTCTGAGATCCAAGCCGCGCTTTTCCATCGAGAAGCGCGGCTTTTTTCCGTTTGGAGGTTTTACACCTCAAAGCGCTGCACCATGCCCTGCAAGGCATTTGCCAGTTTTGATAGCTCATGACTTGAAGGGAATCGCATTTCGAGCAGACAAAAAAAATCCCCGTATCTTTCGATACGAGGATTTTTAATATGGTCGGGGTAAGGGGATTCGAACTCCTGACATCCTGCTCCCAAAGCAGGCGCGCTACCGGACTGCGCTATACCCCGGTAATAAAAAGGCGACCTTTAAAAAGTCGCCTTCTTCGATCAGTGCTTTTGGCCTCTGACCTTAAGATCTGATCCCAGCATTAACTGGTTTCAAAAATGGTGGGTCGTGTGGGATTCGAACCTACGACCAATTGGTTAAAAGCCAACTGCTCTACCAACTGAGCTAACGACCCAAAAATGGTCGGGGTAAGGGGATTCGAACTCCTGACATCCTGCTCCCAAAGCAGGCGCGCTACCGGACTGCGCTATACCCCGGTTTGAAATTGGCTCCGTGACCAGGACTCGAACCTGGGACCCAATGATTAACAGTCATTTGCTCTACCGACTGAGCTATCACGGAACTACATATTTCAATTTACAACTGTGAAGCTTGCTTCACCTCTTCGACCCGTTCGCATCGCTGCGTTCGTGTGTCTGAGGCGCGCTATTCTACAATCTTAAGCACCTCTGTCAACCCCCTAAATTGCTTTCAAGTTAATGATTTGCAACTTATTTCAGATTCCTGCTTGGGGAGCTGGAACCCTTCAGGGCGACTTACTGCGGGGCGCACTTTACAAGCCTTTTCCTTTCAGTTCAACAGCCTGGCGAAAAAAAGGCCTCGCAATGCGAGGCCTCACAGGTTTTGCTGCCGCCGTGGATCAGACGAAGACGATTTCGTCGTTTTCCACGACACCCTTGGCGGTATCGCCGGGCATGAAACGACCGGACAGGATCAGCTGCGCCAGCGGGTTCTCGATCCAGCGCTGGATCGCTCGTTTGAGCGGCCGTGCGCCGTAAACCGGGTCGTAACCCACCGCGATCAGCTTATCCATGGCCTCAGGGCTGAGATCAAGCTTCAGCTCGCGCTCGGTCAGGCGACTGCGCAGGCGACCCAACTGGATCTCGGTAATGCCCGCGATCTGATCCCGAGCCAACGGCTCGAAGATCACCACTTCATCGACCCGGTTGATGAACTCCGGCCGGAAGTGCGTGGAAATCGCATCCATCACCGCCGCACGCTGCGCTTCACGATCACCGACCAGTTCCTGGATCTGCACCGAACCGAGGTTGGAGGTCATGACAATCACAGTATTTTTGAAATCCACCGTGCGGCCATGGCTGTCGGTCAGTCGGCCATCTTCCAGCACCTGCAGCAAGATGTTGAAGACGTCCGGGTGGGCCTTCTCGACCTCGTCCAGGAGGATCACCGAATAAGGTTTGCGACGCACCGCCTCGGTCAGGTAACCGCCCTCTTCATAGCCTACGTAGCCTGGTGGCGCGCCGATCAGACGAGCCACGGAATGTTTTTCCATGAACTCGGACATGTCGATCCGCACCATCGCCTCTTCCGTATCAAAGAGGAACTCGGCCAGCGCCTTGCACAGCTCGGTTTTACCGACACCGGTCGGGCCGAGGAACATGAACGAGCCGCTCGGCCGATTCGGATCGGACAACCCGGCACGGGAACGCCGCACGGCGTTGGAAACGGCAATCACCGCTTCGTCCTGGCCGATCACACGTTGGTGCAACAGGCTTTCCATCTTCATCAGCTTGTCGCGCTCGCCTTCGAGCATTTTCGACACTGGAATACCGGTCCACTTCGAAACGACTTCAGCAATCTCTTCTTCGGTCACCTTGCTGCGCAGCAACTGGTTTTCAGTTTTGCCGTGCTGGTCGACCATTTGCAGGCTGCGCTCCAGGTCCGGGATGATCCCGTACTGCAACTCGGCCATGCGGTTCAAGTCGCCTTTGCGGCGGGCAGCTTCCAGTTCCTGACGGGACTGTTCGATTTTCTGCTGTATCTGCGCAGAACCCTGAACTTCGGCTTTTTCCGCGTTCCAGATTTCCTCCAGGTCCGAGTACTCACGTTCGAGGCGGACGATTTCTTCCTGGAGTTTTTCCAGACGTTTTATCGCGGCTTCGTCGCTTTCTTTCTTCAGCGCCTGGGATTCCACCTTCAGTTGAATCAGACGACGCTCCAGACGATCGAGAACTTCGGGTTTGGAGTCGATCTCCATGCGGATGCGGCTAGCCGCTTCGTCGATCAGGTCGATGGCTTTGTCCGGCAGCTGACGATCAGTGATGTAGCGATGACTGAGCTTGGCCGCAGCGATGATCGCACCGTCAGTGATCGCCACTTTGTGGTGAACCTCGTAGCGCTCTTTCAGGCCACGCAGAATCGCGATGGTGTCTTCTTCGCTCGGCTCGTCCACCAGCACTTTCTGGAAGCGCCGCTCGAGGGCCGCATCCTTCTCTATATATTGGCGGTACTCGTTGAGCGTGGTCGCGCCGACGCAGTGCAGCTCACCGCGTGCCAAAGCTGGCTTGAGCATGTTGCCCGCGTCCATCGAACCTTCGCCTTTACCGGCGCCGACCATGGTGTGCAGTTCGTCGATGAACAGAATGATCTGCCCTTCCTGCTTCGACAGTTCGTTGAGCAGGGATTTGAGGCGCTCTTCGAACTCGCCACGGTACTTGGCACCGGCAATCAGCGACCCCATGTCCAGGGACAGCAGGCGTTTGCCTTTCAGTCCATCCGGCACTTCACCGTTGATGATGCGCTGGGCCAGGCCTTCGGCGATGGCGGTTTTACCCACGCCAGGCTCACCGATCAGCACCGGGTTGTTCTTGGTGCGGCGCTGAAGGACCTGAATGGTCCGGCGAATTTCGTCGTCACGGCCGATCACCGGATCGAGTTTGCCTTCTTCAGCGCGCTTGGTCAGGTCGACGGTGTATTTATCCAGTGCCTGGCGCGACTCTTCGTGGTTGGCGTCATTGACGGCCTCACCACCACGCAGGTTATTGATCGCGTTTTCCAGGGCTTTCTTGCTCACACCCTGGCCGAGCAACAATTTGCCGAGCTTGCTGTTCTCGTCCATGGCGGCGAGTAACACCAGTTCGCTAGAGATGAACTGGTCGCCCTTTTGCTGGGCCAGACGATCGGCCTGATTGAGCAGGCGCGCCAAATCCTGCGACATGTTGACGTCGCCGGTCGGGTTCTGGATTTTTGGCAGCTGGTCGAGCTCTTTGGTCAGCTCTTTACGCAGGCTGTTGACGTCGAAGCCAACCTGCATCAACAGGGGTTTGATCGAACCACCCTGCTGTTCAAGCATGGCTTGCATCAAGTGCGCCGGTTCAATGCCCGGATGATCGAGGCCGACGGCCAGGGATTGGGCGTCGGACAAGGCTAATTGCAACTTGCTGGTTAAACGGTCTATACGCATGGGTCACCTTCCTTTTGAGCAGGCCGGACCTATAAAACATCCTGAATGAAGAAACCTGCCAGATACCGTTATAGATGCGGTCGATTCTGGGAGTTTCAAGCGTCGTGACGTTGATGCAGGTCAGCTAAGTCTAGCGTTCGAGCCAGACCAAGGAGGCAAACCGACCGGTGCGTGGACTGCGGCGGTAAGAAAAGAAGCGAGGATCGGTCACGGTGCAGAAACCGCCACCATAAACAGCGGTGACACCGTGAGCCGCCAGACGTAAGCGCGCCAGCTCGTAAATGTCGGCCATGAATTTGCCAGCATTGGCACTCGGCTCAAAGGCTGTAGCGGCTTCGGGCAATTGCTCGACGAAGGTTTCGCGCACTTCAGGGCCGACTTCAAAGGCTTGCGGACCAATGGCCGGGCCCAACCAGACGAGCACTTCTTCTGGTGGCACGGCTAGCGTGTCCAGAGTTGCTTCCAGCACACCCGCCGCCAACCCGCGCCAACCGGCATGGGCCGCCGCTACGCGAGTGCCGGCACGGTCGCAAAACAATGCCGGCAGGCAATCCGCGGTCATCGCCGTGCAGGCAATACCGGGCGTTGACGTCCAGCTGGCATCGGCAGTGGCCGTAAGGCTTGGGTCTGCGTGGGCCACGGCGATGCCGTGAACCTGCTTTAACCAGGCCGGTTGAATAGAGAAATGATCGGTGAGGCGACGGCGGTTTTCGACAACAGCTTCGGGGCTGTCATCGACGTGATCGCCGAGGTTGAGGCTGTCGAACGGCGCCAGACTGACGCCGCCCGCACGGGTGGTAACGCAGGCTTTCACCCCGGCAGGCGCAGGCCAGTCGGGAATCAGCCAGTCACTCATCCGATGAACGCCTCGCGGTCTTGCTTGAGCAGCGTCAGCAACCAGACGAAATCGTCCGGCAGTGGCGATTCCCAGCTCATGCGTTTACCGGTGGTCGGGTGATCCAG
Source organism: Pseudomonas sp. PMCC200344 (assembly GCF_030053095.1). NCBI lineage: Bacteria > Pseudomonadati > Pseudomonadota > Gammaproteobacteria > Pseudomonadales > Pseudomonadaceae > Pseudomonas > Pseudomonas sp. PMCC200344. The sequence goes on from NZ_CP125618.1 coordinate 5,509,223, forward strand.
CTCCAGGAACCGCGCATGCAGCGCCTGACGCGGGAACGCCTTCAACGATTCGATCATGGTCACACTGGCTGCCGGCGGAATACGGAAACGACCGCCGTAGGCAGGATCTCCGACCAACGGGAAGTTGATGTGAGCCATATGCACACGAATCTGGTGCGTACGACCGGTTTCCAGCTTCACCCGCACGTGAGTGTGGGAGCGGAAACGCTCGAGCACCCGGTAATGGCTGACGGCTTGCTTGCCACCTTCCATCACGGCCATGCGCTGGCGTTGCTGACCGTGACGACCGATCGGCGCGTTGATCTTGCCGCCGGCAGTCACCACACCGATCACAATGCACTCGTAGATCCGGCTTACGCTGCGACTCTGCAATTGCGTGACAAGCTGTGTCTGCGCCTGAATGGTCTTGGCCACCACCATCAGACCGGTGGTGTCCTTGTCCAGGCGATGCACGATACCGGCGCGGGGCACATTGATGATGTCCGGCACGTGGTGTAGCAGGGCGTTGAGCAAGGTGCCATCAGCGTGACCGGCGGCCGGATGCACCACCAGACCCGCGGGTTTGTTGATCACCAGGATGTCGTCGTCTTCATAGACGATGTCCAGCTCGATGTCCTGAGCGATCCATTCGCCCTGAGCTTCCTGCTCGGCAGTGAGTTCAAGAATGGCACCACCATGAACGATGTCTCGCGGGCGGATAACCGCCCCATCCACAGTCAGGCGGCCGTCTTTGATCCAGGCGGAAAGGCGCGAGCGCGAGTGCTCAGCGAATAATTGTGCGGCGACTTGATCGAGGCGTTGGCCGCCCAATTCGGACGGCACCTCTGCGCGAAGTTCAATTTTATCGGACATGCTCAGACTAGGCGTCGGCACAGCCTTTGGTTTCGGCTGCGCGCTTGTGGTTAAATACGGCGTCTTTTGCCCCGAGGCTATTCAACGGGGCGCTCATCATAACAGGACGGCCCCGCCCAAGACAGCGGCCGTCATAGGGACGCAAGCCGCCATGCAAGTGAAACACCTGCTGCTGATCGCCATCCTCGCATTGACCGCTGCTTGCTCATCGAAGGAAGTCGTAGACGAAAACCTGAGCGAAGTCGAGCTGTACCAGCAGGCTCAGCACGATCTGGACAACAATAGCTACACCGCCGCCACAGCCAAGCTGAAGGCGCTGGAGTCGCGTTATCCGTTCGGTCGCTACGCCGATCAGGCTCAACTCGAGCTCATCTATGCCAACTACAAGAACACCGAGCCTGAAGCTGCGAAGTCCGCCGCCGAGCGCTTCATTCGCCTGCACCCGCAGCACCCGAACGTGGATTACGCGTATTACCTCAAGGGTCTGACTTCTTTCGACCAGGACGTTGGCCTGTTGTCGCGCTTCCTGCCGTTGGACATGACCAAGCGTGACCCGGGCGCCGCTCGCGACTCCTACAACGAGTTCGCCCAGCTGACCAGCCGCTTCCCCAACAGCCGCTACTCGCCGGACGCCAAGCAGCGCATGATCTACCTGCGCAACCTGCTGGCGGCCTACGAGATTCACGTTGCCGACTATTACCTGACCCGTCAGGCCTATGTCGCCGCCGCGAACCGTGGTCGCTACGTGGTGGAAAACTTCCAGGAAACCCCTGCGGTCGGTGACGGCCTGGCGGTGATGACAGAGGCTTACCAGCGTCTGCACCTGGACGACCTGGCTGCCACCAGCCTCGAAACCCTGAAGCTCAACTACCCGAACCATCCAAGCCTGGTCGACGGTCAGTTCAAGCCTTCGGTGGCCGAAGCCGACAACCGTTCGTGGTTGAGCAAGGCGACCCTGGGCCTTATCGAATCCCGTCCACCGTTGCCGCCGGGCGAAACCCGCGCCAACCAGGACGTGCAGAAGCAGTTCCAGGACGCCAAGGACGCGATTCCGAACGATCTCAAGCCTAAAGATGAAAATGGCGACGTGATCGAAGAAGAGGAACACGAGTCCGAAGCCAATAACAGCGACCGCTCATGGTTCAGCTACATGACCTTCGGCGTGTTTGACTGACACATCGGGTTGTACAATAAGGAGCCTTTCGAGGCTAATGCCGATCAGTTAAGCCCTCTCGCTTGACCTTTGGCCGCAAGAAATCAAAATCCGATGCCTGTACTGGCATCGGATTTTTTTATGCGTCTCGCTCGGGCCCTGGAACTGACCCACAATATCGCCTCCACCCCTAACTCAATCGAGGGACTGGATTCTTTACTCGATCCATCTTTGGTCGAGCAGGCACTTGAACAGGCCGGCGTGGCGACCCTGCGCAAGCGGCGTTTGCCACTGGAAATGATGCTCTGGTGCGTGATCTCCATGGCCTTCTTTCGCCGCATGTCGGCGTGGGATGTGGTCAGCCGCATGAACATCATGCTGCCGGGCCAACGTCCATTGGTGGCACCCAGCGCTGTGGTTCAAGCCCGTCAGAGATTGGGCTGCGAGGCTGTACGACAAGTCTTCCATCTGACTCAGAAAAGTTGGCATGAGGCCGTGGATCACCCAACTTGGGCAGGCTTGCGTTTGCTGGGGGTCGACGGTGTCGTATGGCGAACGCCCGATACACCCGAAAATCGGGCGCGCTACGATTCCGCCAGCAACCAGCATGGCGACACCGGTTTCCCCCAGGTGCGCATGGTCTGCCAAATGGAGTTGACCAGCCACATGCTGATCGGCAGCGCGTTGGATGGCTATCGCAGCAACGAAATGAAACTGGCGGAGCAACTGATCGAAACCACGCCCGATCACTCGCTGACGCTGTTCGATCGCGGTTTTTACTCCTTGGGTTTGCTGCATCAGTGGCAGCAAGCAGGCATCGAGCGACATTGGCTGATGCCTCTGCGCAAAGGTGCGCAGTACGAAGTGATTCAGCGCTTGGGGCGCCAGGACGCTGTGGTCTCGTTGAGCACTTCGCCGCAGGCCCGCACGCAATGGCCGGGGCTGCCGGAGCGCCTGACCGCGCGATTGCTGAGCAAAACCGTCAAGGGCAAGGTTTGTCAGATCCTGACGTCGATGGCCGATCCGCTACGCTTCCCGTCCGACGAAATCGTCGACCTGTACAGCCAGCGATGGGAGATCGAATTAGGGTTTCGCGAGATGAAACAGACGCTGCTCAACAGCAGCTATACATTGCGTAGCAAGACGCCCGAGATGATCGAGCAGGAACTGTGGGGTGTGTTGCTGGGCTACAACCTGCTGCGCTACCAGATGGTGGAAATGAGCCGCCACTGTCCAGGTATTTACCCGTGCGAAATGAGCTTTGCCGCGTGTACTTGGGCAATTTTAGGGTTTATCAACAGCGTTTCGGCCGACCGTTCCGGGAACATCCCCAAATATCTGGCCGAGCTGCACGCCTCTGCCCCGCATTATGTTCTGCCGCATCGACGGGAAGAGCGCATTTATCCCCGCGCCATAAGGCTCAAATCACCGAAATATCCGATCAGAAAGAAAAATGCCAGTCAGCTTAACTGACTGGCATTAGCCTTTCGAGGCTCCTTTTTTATGGGCTCGATTATTACGCTGTGCGCTGGTCATGTCCTTGGCTAAACTGGCTCATCACTCGTCGAATAGCTGCTCATCATGCTTCGTTTACTGTTCTGGATCGCCCTGATTGCCGCTGCGGTATGGTTCTGGCGCAAGTTCAAGGGCCAGGCTTCTGTGCCCAAGTCCTCTGCCGAGCTGGAAGCGGCCCCCATGGTCCGCTGCGCCCATTGCGGCGTACACCTGCCACGCGACCGCGCGCTGAGCCTTCAACAACAGTGGTATTGCAGCCAGGCTCATCTTGAGCAAGGCCCGGGCTCCAGTGATCGCTGAGACCTCCAGTCCCGGCAGCAAACAGGCCCAGCGACTGCTGCGCCTCTATCACCTTTACCGTTTGAGCATCGGCATCACCCTGGTGCTGTTGATCTCCAGCAACATGGACAATCAGCTGCTGACGTTCAGCAATGACGACCTGCTGCGCAGTGGCAGCTGGTTTTACCTGGTGCTGAATATCCTGCTGGTGGTATTCCTCGGGAACACCCGGCGCCCGGCGCAACTGTTCAGCCTGGCGCTGTCCGACGTCCTGCTGCTGTGCGGTCTGTTCTACGCCGCCGGCGGTGTGGCCAGCGCCATCGGCAACTTGCTGATCGTATCGGTAGCCATCAGTAACACCTTGTTGCGCGGGCGCATCGGCCTGCTGATTGCCGCCGTTGGCGCGCTTGGCATCGTCGGGCTGAGCTTCCTCCTGAGTTTCAGCCATCCCGCCACCCCCAACGATTACCTGCAAGTCGGCACGCTCGGCGCCTTGTGTTTTGCTGCGGCATTGCTGGTGCAAGGGCTGATCCGACGCCTGGAGGTCAGCGAAACCCTCGCCGAACAACGGGCCAGCGAAGTCGTCGGCCTCGAAGCCCTCAACGCCCTGATTCTGCAACGCATGCGTACCGGCATCCTGGTACTCGACGACAAGCGGCGGGTTCAACTGGCCAACCACAGCGCCTTGAACCTGTTAGGCAGGGAAAATCTTGCAGGCCAGCTGATCGACGACTACTTACCCAGCCTGGTCGAACGCCTGCAACTGTGGCTCAACAATCCGACGCTGCGCCCCCAGAGCCTGAAAGTCGCCAGTAGTGGTCTGGAGCTGCAACCGAGCTTCATTGCCCTGGACCAAAGCCCTCACCACCAGACCCTGGTTTTTCTCGAAGACCTCGCGCAAATCGCTCAACAAGCCCAGCAATTGAAGCTCGCCGCCCTCGGTCGCCTGACCGCCGGTATCGCCCATGAAATCCGCAATCCACTGGGCGCCGTTAGTCATGCCGCGCAGCTATTGCAGGAATCAGAGGAACTGAACCGCGCGGATCGACGTCTGACACAGATTATTCAAGACCAATCTCAGCGAATGAATCGGGTAATCGAAAACGTCCTGCAACTGTCCCGCCGCCAGCAAACCGTAGCGCTACGGCTTGATCTGAAGCCGTGGCTGGAGCAGTTCGTCAACGAAACCCGCGAGGGGGCGACCGAGCATCAGCAGATTCATCTGCGCATTGGCTCAGGGGACTTCAAAACCCTGATGGATCCAGACCAGCTGACCCAGATTCTCGACAATCTGTTGCGCAATGCCTGGCGCCATAGCGCCTTGAATCACGAACTGGCGCAGGTCTGGCTCGAGTTGTTCGTCGACCCGGACAGCCAGCTACCGATCCTCGAGATCCTGGACGATGGCCCCGGCGTGGCACCGGAGCATCATGTGCACTTGTTCGAACCGTTCTTCACCACCAGCCCCCAAGGCACCGGCCTGGGGCTTTATCTGTCCCGTGAGCTGTGCGAAAGCAACCAGGCCCGCCTAGACTTCAAACCACGCCAAGGCGGCGGCTGCTTTCGCATCACTTTTGCTCACGGACGGAAACAAAGTTGAACATGAGCCCACGGCAAAAAGTCCTGATCGTCGACGACGAACCGGATATCCGCGAACTCCTGGAAATCACCCTGGGACGGATGAAACTCGACACCTTCAGTGCCCGCAACCTCGGCGAAGCCCAGGCCCTGCTGTCGCGAGAGACGTTCGATTTGTGCCTGACCGACATGCGCTTGCCGGACGGCACCGGCCTTGAGCTGGTGCAACACATCCAGCAACGCCACCCAAACGTACCGGTGGCAATGATCACCGCTTACGGCAGCCTGGAAACGGCGATCAACGCCCTCAAGGCCGGCGCGTTCGACTTCCTGACCAAACCGGTGGACCTCACTCGCCTGCGGGAACTGGTCAGCAGCGCACTTCGGTTGCCTGCGCCGGGCGGCACCGGCATCGCCATCGATCGCCGGCTGCTGGGCGATTCACCGCCGATGCGCGCCTTGCGCAAACACATCGACAAACTGGCCCGCAGCCAGGCGCCGGTGTACATCAGCGGCGAATCCGGCAGCGGCAAGGAATTGGTTGCGCGACTGATCCATGAGCAAGGACCGCGCGCCAGCCAACCGTTTGTCCCGGTCAATTGCGGGGCGATTCCGTCGGAATTGATGGAGAGCGAATTTTTCGGGCATCGCAAAGGCAGCTTCAGCGGTGCCATCGAAGACAAACCCGGACTGTTCCAGGCTGCCCATGGCGGCACCCTGTTCCTAGACGAAGTGGCAGATTTGCCGCTGGCGATGCAGGTCAAACTGCTACGGGCAATACAGGAAAAAGCCGTTCGCGGTGTCGGCGAGCAACAGGAAACCGTGGTCGACGTGCGTATCCTTTGCGCCACCCACAAAGACCTCGACGCCGAAGTCGCCGCCGAACGCTTTCGCCAGGATTTGTACTACCGGTTGAACGTGATTGAACTACGGGTGCCGCCCTTGCGCGAACGCCGTGACGACATCGAATCCCTCGCCAGCCATGTGCTCAAACGCTTGGCCATCAGCACTGGCCAACCCGCCGCAAAACTCCACCCCCAAGCCCTCGACGCGCTGAAAAGCTACCGCTTCCCCGGCAACGTGCGGGAACTGGAGAACATGCTCGAACGGGCGCACACGTTGTGCGAAAACAAACAGATTGAAGCCAGCGACCTGCGACTGGCCGAAGGCAACTGCAACCCGGAAGGTGGTGTGCCGGACCTGACACAGATCGACAACCTGGAAGACTACCTGGAAAACGTCGAACGCAACCTTATCCTCCAGGCCCTGGAAGAAACCCGCTGGAACCGCACTGCGGCGGCTCAGCGGTTGAATTTATCGTTTCGGTCGATGCGCTACAGGCTGAAGAAATTCGGGTTGGATTGAGGACCCCTTCGTCGGAACGCCGCCCGGAGCAAGCTCGCTCCCACAGGGTTCAGTGGTGTGGACATAATCTGAACACACCTCAGATCAATTGTGGGAGATTCTATGTTGCAGGGCAACCCCGCAACCTCAGGCCGGGTGGTATTCGCTCTGATTTTTCATCAGGGCAAATGCCACCCGGCAGAGTTTCCGGGCAAGGGCCACCAAGGCCTGGGTTTTCGAGAAGCCTCTTGCCAAATACGACTCGTAAAACGGTTTCCATTTAGCTGAGCGACAGGCTGCCATTGCGGCGTTGTAAGCCAACCGGCGGACTTCCGGATCCCCTTTTTTTGTCAGGTGCCGGGGGCCGTTCTTCTTCCCGGAGTCATCGACCGTAAGGTCCATCCCTAGAAACGCGATGAACGCATCACTATTGGCAAAATCACCGCGCATAAAGGTCGTCGCCAACCCGGTTGCAGTCAGTTCGCCAACCCCTTCGATGGCTTTGCAGCGGTCGATATTCTCTTCAATACCCGCCTCTTTGCTGACCTTGCGCAGCAGTTTCTGAATGGCCTGATCCGCTTGCTTGAAGGCCTTTTGCTGGGCGCTCTGTACTTTCTTCAACAAGGGTTCATTGGCCCAGCTCAGCATCAGACCGGCATGGTTCTGGATCAGCGTTGCACGTCTGTGGAGCAGGCTTTTCAGCGAGGTGTAGGCCTTGGGTGGTGGGCTCCAGATCCGCAGTCCGTCTTGTTCGTTCGTCAAATAACGCGCCAGCAGACGGGCATCGCAGGGATCGTTCTTGGCTCGTTGGCCGATGCCGCGGCGATAGTTGCTCACCCGATAAGCATCCACGACATAGACCTGGTGCCCCATCGCATGGGCCAGCTCGACGGTGTCCAGGTGGTAGATGTTGGTGGCTTCAACGGCGATAGCGCTTTGGGCGGGCAATGTTTTAAGCCAGCGTTTGAGGGCTGTTCGATCGTTCTTGATGGTGTCAGTGGTTAGCCGGTCGGAGCGATAGACAACTATTTCGGCCTTGGCGATATCGACGCCAACCACCGTCTGCGAAGTAAGGATTGTCATGACGAATCCTCGGAGCTAGGGTTTAAGAGCTTGTCGGGGTCTACCGTTGCGCTGGCTTGCCTCTATCGTCGGTTTTACCGATGAATTCCTTATCGGCGCTTTGGGTAGAAGGGGCGGGATGAGAAGTCTCCCACGGTCTGTACTGGTCAGAGTCAGAATCGAGCTTTTAGTCCCGCCCACCCCTTCAAGTCTAAACATACAAGCGAGCTTGCTCCGGGCGGCGTTCCGACGATGGCGATCGGGCAAGCAATCAATATCTAACGGTTAAATACGTCCAGCCGGTGCATACGGCGCCGGATCAATGATCGGCTCACGCCCCAGCATCACATCCGCAAACAACTGACACGACGCTGGCGCCAGCACCAAGCCATTACGGTAATGCCCGCAATTGAGCCAAAGCCCTTCGAACCCTGGCACCCGACCGATGTAGGGAATGCCTTCCGGTGAGCCCGGTCGCAACCCGGCCCAGTGGCCGACGACCTCGGCATCCGCCAGTGCAGGAATCAACTCCACCGCTGACGCCTTCAGGCTCTCCAGGGCAGATTCGGTCGGCGTCTTGTCGAAGCCTTGATGCTCCAGCGTACTGCCGATCAGAATGTGCCCATCGCGCCGAGGAATCGCATAACGCCCCTTGGCCAGAACCATGCTCGGCAGGAAATCCGATGCGCATTTGTAGAGAATCATCTGCCCTTTCACCGGCTCTACCGGCAGGTCCAAGCCCAGGAGTTTAAGTAAATCACCGCTCCAGGCACCCGCGGTCAGCACCACCTGATCGCCATGAATCGCTCCCGCCGAGGTCTGCACCCCGACCACCGTAGCGCCTTCACGGATAAACCCGCTGACTTCACACTGCTCATGAATCGTCACGTTCGGCAGCGCCAGCAACGCAGCCTTGAGGGACTTCACCAGCCGCGGATTACGCACATTGGCCACATCGGCCATGTAGATCGCCCGGGAAAAACCGCTCCCCAGCACCGGCACCGCGTCGTGAGCCGCCGAGATATCCACAGCCCGCAAGGGACGGTTTTCCCGCTCGGCCCATGCCAGCGCCTCGGCCTCATCATCCAGATCCAGCCAGTACAACCCGGTGGTATGCACTTCGGGATCGACACCGGTGGCGGCAAATAGTCGCTCGCCCAGCTGTGGATAAAAATCCTGGGACCAATGCGCCAACGCGGTGACCGCCGGGCTGTAGCGCCATGGGTAGAGCGGCGAGACGATGCCGCCGCCCGCCCAGGACGACTCCCGACCGACGTTCGAGCGATCCAGCAGCACAACGTTTTGCACTTCGGACGCGAGATTGAACGCTGTCAGCAGGCCAATCACGCCGCCGCCGACAATCACCACTTGCTGTTGCCTGGTCATGTTCTGATCCAACCGTTAAATAGACAGAGGGCACAAAAGGCGCCCGAAAAAGGAACTCAGCGACCCCAGCAATCTTTAGTGACGAGCCCGGACTGCGCATTGACCATGCTTCTGACACCGGTGTTTGTGATAGTGAAATCCCCACACTTGTCAGTTGCCATGGCTTTGCCAGACTTGCGCACGGCCGTCAGCAGGAAGGTCTGATCGGTCAGTGTCTGGGTAATGGTGTAAAAGTCATTGCCTGGGCTCAGGCCGGCGGCGTTGGTGTAAACATTGTTCTGCGAATAAAAACGCTCGAGGATCTGCGCCTGCTCCGAGAGCAGCCCGGCCACTTCAGTTCGACGGCCCTTTTTTACGTACTCGGTGAGGCTCGGGTAGCCAATGGTGATGACGATCCCGATGATCGCAATCACGATCATGATCTCGATCAGGGTAAAACCTCGGTTGGATCTGCGCATGCCTCAACTCTCACTTACTGTATTTGTCGCCACATGATGCGACGGCTGCCGCCGCTGCCGGGCTTTTCCACCAGGGAGCTGATGCCACCGCTGGAGTCGTTCACAATCTTGCGGGACGCATTGTTGACGATCGCGTTCAGCGTCGGAATACCACCGGTGAAAATCACCCCGCTGGAAATCGAATCCTTGATGTCGACCAGACCGTCGCCATTGGTGTCGAGCACCGCGTAGTTGAGCATCTTACCGCTGAATGCATCGAGTTCGACCAGTTTGCCGGTACCGAAACTGGCGCAAGGGTCGGTGGTGTCCACGCTGGCCGTGGTGAACACGATCCGGCCGGCCACCAGACTGGCCTGATTGATCACCCGCTCACCAGTTAGCACGTTGTTGTACACCAGCGGCAGGTACCAGCCTTTTTTCGCCGGATAGGTCACGTCGTTCTGGCTGGTGGTGATGAATTGCCCGGTGCTGCCCGAGAAAACGCCGGTCACCGCCTGCGCCTGCAAGCTGGAAGTGGTGATTTGCCCCGTGCCACCCTCCGCATCCCATACCGCGTAGAACGCCTGTAGATCCTTGTTGGTCTTGTCGGCGACCTCATTGAATTTGCCGGTGCCGAAAAACACTTCCTTGCCGCCCAATGCGTGATCGGCGAGCAATGGTTGTACGGTGATCGGCTGGGTCGCGCCGCCCGCCGTGGTGAATAACGGCTTGCCGGAAAACGCCACACCCCAGGTGTCAGTGGCGGCGCTACTCAAATCGAACTTCCACAACCGTCCTTTCAGGTCGCCACCATAGGCAGCCTGCACTACATTCTGCGAGTTGACCCGAAGTTTTACCGATGACAAGCCGTTGGTAGTTTCGGCGCTGTCGACCACTATTTTCTTGATCAGCGAGCCGTCACGAATGTCGACCACGTACAACGCTGCCACCCCGGAGTTGCTGCCATAACCGTTGGAGATGAATGCCGCCCATCGACCGTCCGCCAAGCGTGCCACTTCCGGTCGTGCGTAGGCATAACCCAGATCATTGAAAACGTTCACCGTGTTTGCTGCGGCCGGTGCGCTGATTTCCCACAACGCCTTGGTCACGTTACCGGCCGAGGCGTCGAACAACTGCAACGCGTAGAAGGTCCTGCCCCCCGCCCCTGTTCCACCCAATGCCAAGGTCTTCCAGGCGCTGTTGAATTGGGCATCGAATACCGCGACCTGACCGTCAACCAGAAACTTGTGGCTGACACCGTTGATGTAATTGGTGTCGGCGATCAAACGCAGCGAAGGCAACACACTGGAAGGCATGTAGGCATAACGCCTGGCGCCATTGGCCGCGCTGATGACATTTACAAAACCGTCGTTGGCATTCACCACCAGGCTGGCGTTCATGCTGGCCGATTTGGTTGCCAAATAGGTGCTGTAGGTGGAGTCGGACGACAGATCGGACGCGGTTTTATCCGTGGGCGATGCCAGGGCCAACGGCGAATTGATGATGTCGCCAAGCAGCACACTGCGCACTTTCAGGCCAACCTTGTTGGTGCCCTTGCTCCAGTCCACCAGATCGCTGCCGGTGATGCCGATGGGCAAACTCTGGCTGAGGGATGTTTGCTGGGCAGGGGAAAAACTGGCGTAAGCCAGCGTCACGGCCGCGTTGGTCAGGGTGTTCCAGGATTGATAGGTCGGCGCGGTGGCACCGGGCACGATGGCGGTATCGGTGGTCCATAACACCGAGGTGGTGTTGACCGCGCCAGCGGAGGTAAATCCATAGGACTTGATCGTACCGCGCCAATCCTTGGGATCGTAACTGGTCTGAAAGTAACTCGAACCGCTGGCCAGAATGGTCCCGCTGGTGACGCCACCCCCACCGGAGCCGGCCTTGGAGGTGATGTCGCCCAGCGCCGACGACAGTGCACTGTTGAGTCCTGCACTGTCGGTCGCTTGGTAATACTTGCCCTGCCCGTAAGTCGCAGCGTCCGACAACATCTGGTTCGCGATGGCGAACCCCACGGTGTAGGTGTTCATCTTCTGTTTGGGAAAATCCACTGCGTCCCAGTTTTTGCCCGCAGCATCAGTGCCGGTCGTGCGCATGTCGATGTCGAAGGCGAACTTGGCGATGTCATCCAGATAAAGGGTGTCGCCCTCATCGTCGCCACCGGGACCGTCGTTGTTTACACCGTCCCAATTGGGTAGCCGGGTATCGCCCAAGGGATCGGTAGTCGGGAAGGTCCGGTCATAGGTGGGCAGGCCATCGGTAATCACCACCCCGTAATTTTTCTGGCAACGGTACTGAATCGGACTGGTATAGGTGGCGGGCGTCGAGTTGTTGTATGGCGCCATGCCACGGAAATAGCGGGTGATTTCGTAATAGGCTTCTGCCAGCGGTGTATTGGCTTTCGCGCTCAGTTCATTGATCGCGTCGATCAGTGCGTTGTAGTTGGTATTGGCCTGAGCTTGGGTCACGGTGCCGCTGACCGCCGACATATCACTGACCGAACGGGCAATGTAACCGCCGTCATTCTTGTGGTTGCCGACCGCCAGATTGAACGTCGACAGGCCGATGCGCAACGCGCGGTTGCTGGCCACCAACATCTTGGAAACGTTGCGCGCCACGTTCATCCGGTAATCATTGGGGATCGAGCCATCAGTGAAATCCCGATCTGAATTGTTGGCCAGACTTATCAGATAGGACAAGTAATTTGCCGTATACCGCGTGTCCTCGCTCCCCACCGGATCGGGAAGCTTGAGGCAAAGCGAATCCGGACCGGAAGAACTGTTGTTATAAAAACCGTACCAATCTTTCAAACATGTTCCTCGAGTTAAACTCGACAAAGCAATATTGGTATCGGTCATATCAAGCTCGCGGCCTTTCTTGCACGTACCATTGGAGAGGCAAATAGTCACCGGGGTGCGCGCGACCGTCGGGTCAAAGCCTGCCGCCCAGATAATGTTGTTCATACTCCCCGAGTCGTCGAGTAACAGCATCACATTGGGTGCGACGGCGGCGGCGCTCAACAGCGGCGAATCCGAGGGCGTGAAGGCGTAAGTCGGCACTGCCAGAAGAAGACTCAACGCCGCGCCGTAGAGCAGCTGCAACAACCAACGGCGCCAGCCTGTGCGGGCCTCAGAACTTCGCATAAATACTCTCCACCACACTGCGCGAGTTGCCCGCGATGCCGACTGCGGTCACCCGGTACAGCGTTGTCGAGGTGTTGCTCGGCACATTCACGGCGGTCAGGGTGGTGCCGATGTTCTGCACCCCGTAAAAACCGCTGCCGGAGGCGATCCAGGTTACCCCCGAGGTGGAATGGAAGCCGGCGCCGGTGACTGTCGACGACTCGGCGGGTGGCGCGCATTGGGCGGTGCCGCTGCAGACCGGCAACGAAAAGGTCTCCAGTTGCACCGCGCTTTCACCTACGCGCAACGCCGACTCGGCGCCCTGGAACGACTGATTGCGCAAGGTCACGCTGGCGGCCATTTTTTCCTGCAGGGTGGCGTTTTGCATCGATGAAAGGCCGATCAGTGTCAGCAACAGAAGAAACACCAGGCTGACCAGCAGCGCCATGCCCCGCTGGGCGTGAGGGGTCACGGGAGAAATACTCATCGGCCCTCCCCTCATGGCAAGCGGTTGCGCAGCGCGGCAACCACGTTGAAGGTTTGATTGCCTACCCGGTTGATCGGGTCGGTGAGGGTCAACGTCAGGCGAACACTACGGATGCGCGCCGGATCAGTGGGGTTGTTGCTGTAACTGGAGGCGGCCACGTCAGTGGCGGAACTGGCGAGGCCGAAGCTCACGTTGAAGGCACTGACGTTGTTCACCAGCACCGCTTGAGCCGGCGTGCCGGTGCCGACACCCATCAGCAGTTGATTGTTGCTGAAGCTGTAGATCAAGCGCCGGATCGGAAACGCCAGCTCTCCCGCCCCCGGAACTCGGACGCTGGTGTAGGCCGTTGCATTGTTCCGACAATCGGAAACCACCGTCCAGGACGGCACCCCACCACTGCCGCCGACATCCGCTGTCACCAGGGTCAGTTTGAGGTTGGCGTTATCCCAACTGATGGGCGTTGACTGGCTGGCATTGAAGTCACCCGCCGAGCTTGAATCGGTGACCGCCCCCAGACATCCGAACATGCCGACCATGCGAATTTCCTGAATCATCTTGCTCAGCACGAACCGCGCATCTTCCTGCATGGCGGCAGCGGCGTTCTGGCTGACATAGGTGTTCTTGGCCGCGATGAAAATCTGCGCCACACCCAGAACCACGACCAAACTCAACGCCAGGGCGATCAGTAACTCGATCAGGCCGAAACCTCTGTTGGTCTGGTTCATGGCGTCGACACCGGATCGACGGTGGCGCGACTGGTCAGGACGAAACTGCGTCGCGAATTGGCGATGTTCGCAGCCCGCGAGTCATCCCAGGTGATGGTGATGGTGTACACCCGCTGATTGAGCGTAACGCTTCCGGTGGCAGTGGCGCCGCCGAAATTGACAATGTTGGTGGTGAAGTCGTAGAGGTCCTGATCCCGGGCGACGCTCAGGTTGCCGGAGGTCGGTGGCGTGACGGTGTAGTCGGCACCGGAGTTGGCGCGAATGCGGTCCATCATGTCGTAGGCGATAAAACTCGCCTGGCTGGTCATCCGGGCGCTGTCAGTGTACTTCAGCGCATTAAGCTGAATCGCTGCCGCCCCCAGCAGCCCCACGCTCAGAATCAACAACGCAACCAAGACTTCGATCAGCGTCATGCCCTCCTGTGCACGCTTGCTCCATCCCCTCATCCGCAACTTCCACCCAATAGAATTCGTCCGTTCAAACACACATTCAGCGTTCTGCTTTGTGCCCCCCGTACGTAGCTGATCACCACCGCCGTGGACGGTGCCGACAACCCGCCAAGGTTGTTGAAATCGATGGCGGTCACTCCTGAGGTTAGCGCCAGAGTCGCGCCGCTGCTCATCGCTGGAACAACCCGCAATACATTGGCCGGATTGCCAGTACCGTCAAAGACCGTTAATTCTCCGGTCCAGACGCTGCCGCCGGCCGTCGGGCGCAGCCGGGTGGTGACACCACGGTCGATGGCCTCAAGTCGGGCGAAATTCAGACCCCGTTGCAGATCGCCGATTTCGGTGTCGGCCTTGGTGATTTGCACCGAACGAGTAAACGCCGGTACGGCCAGAGTGATCAGGACCAGAAACACCGCGAGCGCGATCAGCAACTCGATCAGCGTGAAACCTTTTGTACGATGATCCATCGGTGCCCTCCGTTGCCGTCGGCTATACCTGCTTCTACACGCTAGAACATTCGACCGGCAGGTGTTCGGTTGTTTTGCCATTACTCGCGCAGGGATCGCGCGGGCCGCAGCACTCCAGGGAGGGAGATGACATGCATCAGCGAGGTTTCAGCCTGATCGAACTGCTCATGGGACTGACAATTGTCGGGATTGTTCTGCTATTGGTCAGTCCGGCGTTTGCTGCACTGACTGAATCGAACCATCGCGAGCAGGTGGCAGAGTCGCTTATCAGCGGTATACGCAACGCCAGAACCGTTGCCATCACACGCAACCAGAACGTCGTGATTCACGCCATCAACGGCGACTGGAGTCAGGGCTGGCGGATCATTCTGGATATCAGTGGCAAAGGGGCGGAGGACAACAGCAATCCGCTGCTGGTTGAGCGCGCGAGTGGCACTCGGGTGCCGATTGTCGGCAATTGGCCGGTCAGGCGATACATCCGTTTCAACAGTATTGGCGAGCCACAGATGCCCGGACGGGCCTTTCAAGCGGGGACATTGCACATTTGCGCAACCCGCGAACCGGTCACTCAGCTCCAAGTGGTACTGGCCGCGACCGGCCGCGTCAGCCTGCGCAGCCATAAGGCTGAGCAGGCGCTGTGCCCCGGAGGCAAAAGCGTTAAAGCAGGGAGCGGACGCGCAACTCTTTAGGCATGGAGAAGGTAATGTTCTCCTCGCGACCGGCCAGTTCATCGGCGCCGGTAGCGCCCCACGCCTGCAACTGCTGGATCACGCCACGCACCAGGACTTCCGGTGCTGAAGCGCCAGCGGTGATGCCGATACGCTCGACACCGTCGAACCAGCTCTTTTGCAGGTCCTCGGCGCCGTCGATCAGGTAGGCCGGGGTGGCCATGCGCTCGGCCAGTTCACGCAAGCGATTGGAGTTGGAGCTGTTCGGGCTGCCGACCACCAGTACCACGTCGCACTCGTCGGCCAGTTGCTTGACCGCATCCTGACGGTTTTGCGTGGCGTAGCAGATGTCGTCCTTGCGCGGGCCACCGATCGCAGGGAAGCGTGTACGCAGGGCGTCGATGACGCGGCTGGTATCGTCCATGGACAGGGTAGTCTGGGTCACGAACGCCAGTTTTTCAGGGTTGCTCACCTGCAAGGCGGCGACGTCTTTCTCGTCTTCGACCAGGTAGATCGCGCCACCATTGCTGCCATCGTACTGGCCCATGGTGCCTTCGACTTCCGGGTGACCGGCGTGGCCGATGAGAATGCATTCACGGCCGTCGCGGCTGTAGCGTGCAACTTCGATGTGTACCTTGGTCACCAGCGGGCAAGTGGCGTCGAACACCTTCAGGCCACGACCGGCGGCTTCGGTACGCACGGCCTGGGAAACACCGTGGGCACTGAAGATCACGATGACGTCGTCCGGCACCTGATCCAGTTCTTCGACGAAGATAGCCCCGCGAGCACGCAGGTCTTCGACGACGAATTTGTTGTGGACCACTTCGTGGCGCACGTAGATCGGCGGCCCGAAGACTTCCAGGGCGCGGTTGACGATTTCGATCGCCCGGTCCACACCGGCGCAGAAGCCACGGGGGTTGGCGAGTTTGATTTGCATGCTGTGCCTCGTGTCTTGCGCGCAAGAAGTTAGATCGTTACAACCCTGTAGGAGCAGAGCTTGCTCCTACATTGGACCGCATTCGGTCAGTTACAGCGCTACGACGTTGATGATCTCGACGTCAAAGATCAATGTCTTGCCGGCCAACGGGTGGTTGAAGTCGATGGTCACTTGCTCGTCATCGAATGTCTTCACCACGCCGGGCAACTCAGTATTGGCCGCATCGTTAAAGATCACCAGCAAGCCAGGCGACAGCTCCATGTCCTTGAACTGCGAGCGCGGGATGATCTGTACGTTCTGCGGATTGGGTTGGCCAAAAGCGTTTTCCGGCTGAATCGTCAGCGTACGCTTGTCACCAGCCTTGAAGCCGAACAGCGCAGCTTCGAAACCTGGCAACAGGTTGCCGTCACCGACCTTGAAGGTCGCCGGGGCTTTGTCGAAGGTGCTGTCGACGGTGTCGCCGTTCTCCAGGCGCAGTGCAAAGTGCAAAGTGACTTCCGTGTTCTGGCGGATGCGTTGCTCAGCCAATACCTGTTCAGTCATGGACGGCTTCTCCGGTCTTTTTGCTTTTGAACATATCCAGCGCAAGCATTACGGCACCGACAGTGATTGCACTGTCGGCAAAGTTGAACGCCGGGAAATACCAGCGATTCTGCCAATGCACCAGAATGAAATCGATCACATGACCCAGGGCAATGCGGTCATACAGATTACCCAGCGCGCCACCCAGCACCAGCGCCAAAGCGACGGCCAGCCAGGTTTCGTTGCGCCCCAGACGCTTGAGCCACACTACCAGCACCGCACTGACCACGACCGCGATCAGGGCAAACAGCCAGCGCTGCCAGCCGGAGCTGTCGGCCAGGAAGCTGAACGCCGCGCCCGTGTTGTAGGCCAGGGTCCAGCTGAACAAATCGGGGATCACCACGATCTGCTGGTACATCTCGAGCTTGCCTTCGAAGTAGAACTTGCTGGCCTGGTCGATGACCAGGACCAGCAAACTCAACCAGAGCCAGCTCAGCCGTCCGAAACGGCCAGCCGCATTAGGCATAGTGACGAACCTCGCCAGCGCCGCTGATGTTGTCGACGCAACGACCGCAGATTTCCGGATGCTCCGGGTTCACGCCGACGTCTTCACGGCAGTGCCAGCAACGGGCGCACTTGGCGTGGCTCGACTTGACCACTTGCAGTTTCAAACCGCTGACTTCGGTGACCACGGCATCGGCCGGCGCCTGAACGAACGGTGCAACGGTGGCGGTCGAGGTGATCAATACGAAGCGCAGTTCGTTGCTCAGCTTGGCCAGGTCGGCGCTCAAAGCCTCTTCGGCGTACAGCGTCACTTCGGCTTGCAGGTTGCCACCGACGGCCTTGGCCGCGCGCTGGATTTCCATTTCCTTGTTGACCGCGACCTTCACCGCCATGATCCGCTCCCAGTAGGCGCGGTCCAGCTCGACGTTTTCCGGCAGCTCGGTCAGGCCTTCGTACCAGGTGTTGAGCATTACCGATTCGTTACGCTCGCCCGGCAGGTATTCCCACAGTTCATCGGCGGTGAATGCCAGGATCGGCGCGATCCAGCGCACCAGCGCTTCGGAGATGTGGTACAGCGCGGTTTGCGCCGAACGGCGGGCCTTGCTGTTGGCGCCAGTGGTGTACTGACGGTCCTTGATGATGTCGAGGTAGAAACCGCCCAGCTCCTGCACGCAGAAGTTGTGGATTTTGGAGTAGACGTTCCAGAAGCGGTATTCACCGTAGTGCTCTTGCAGCTCGCGTTGCAGCAGCAGGGTACGGTCCACAGCCCAACGGTCCAGTGCCAGCATTTCTTCGGCCGGCAGGATGTCGGTGGCCGGGTTGAAACCGGTCAGGTTCGAGAGCAGGAAGCGCGCGGTGTTACGGATCCGCCGGTAGGCGTCCGCACTGCGCTGCAGGATCTGCTCGGAAACCGCCATTTCACCCGAGTAATCCGTAGATGCAACCCACAGACGCATGATGTCGGCGCCCAGGGTGTCGTTGACCTTTTGCGGCGCGATCACGTTGCCCAGGGACTTGGACATCTTGCGACCGGACTCATCAACGGTGAAGCCGTGAGTCAGCAGTTCGCGGTATGGCGCGTGGTTGTCGATGGCGCAACCGGTCAGCAACGACGAGTGGAACCAGCCACGGTGTTGGTCCGAACCTTCCAGGTACAGGTCGGCACGTGGACCGGTCTCGTGGCCCATCGGGTGCGAACCGCGCAGAACGTGCCAGTGCGTGGTGCCCGAATCGAACCAGACGTCCAGGGTGTCGCTGATCTTGTCGTACTGCGGCGCTTCGTCACCGAGCAGCTCGGCGGCGTCCATCTTGAACCAGGCTTCGATGCCTTCGACTTCGACGCGCTTGGCGACTTCTTCCATCAGTTCGGCAGTACGTGGGTGCAGCTCGCCGCTTTCCTTGTTCAGGAAGAACGGGATCGGCACGCCCCAGTTGCGCTGACGGGAGATGCACCAGTCCGGACGATTGGCGATCATCGAGTGCAGGCGCGCCTGACCCCAGGCCGGAACGAACTTGGTCTCTTCGATGGCTTTGATCGCCCGCTTGCGCAGGGTGTCGCCGGTCACAGGTTCTTTGTCCATGCCGATGAACCATTGCGCGGTGGCGCGGTAGATCAGCGGGGTCTTGTGACGCCAGCAGTGCATGTAGCTGTGTTCGATGATGCTGGTGTGCAGCAGCGCACCCACTTCGGTCAACTTGTCGACGATGGCCGGGTTGGCCTTCCAGATGAACTGGCCGCCGAAGAACTCCAGCGACGTTGCGTAAACGCCGTTGCTCTGTACCGGGTTGAGGATGTCGTCGTTGACCATGCCGTACTTCTTGCAGGTCACGAAGTCGTCTACGCCATAGGCCGGCGAGGAGTGAACCACGCCGGTGCCAGCGCCCAGTTCAACGTACTCGGCCAGGTAAACCGGCGACAGACGGTCGTAGAACGGGTGACGGAAGTTGATCAGTTCCAGCTCTTTACCGGTGGTGGTCGCGATGACCGAGCCTTCCAGGCTGTAACGGGCCAGGCACGACTCGACCAGCTCTTCAGCCAGCACCAGCAGTTTGTCGCCGACATCGACCAGGGCGTAGTTGAATTCCGGGTGAACGTTCAACGCCTGGTTGGCCGGGATGGTCCACGGGGTAGTGGTCCAGATCACGATCGAAGCGGGTTTGCCCAGCGACGGCAGGCCAAAAGCGGCAGCCAGCTTGGCTTCGTCGGCAATCGGGAACGCCACGTCGATGGTCGAGGACTTTTTGTTCTCGTACTCGACTTCCGCTTCAGCCAATGCCGAACCGCAGTCGAAGCACCAGTTCACAGGCTTCAGGCCCTTGAACACGAAACCGCCCTTGACGATTTCGGCCAGGGCGCGGATTTCACCGGCCTCGTTTTTGAAGTCCATGGTCTTGTACGGGTTGGCAAAGTCGCCCAACACGCCCAGACGGATGAATTCGGACTTCTGGCCTTCGATCTGCTCGGTGGCATAGGCACGGCACAGTTCGCGGGTCTTGTCCGCGCCCAGGTTTTTACCGTGGGTCACTTCGACTTTGTGCTCGATCGGCAGACCGTGGCAGTCCCAGCCCGGAACATAAGGCGCGTCGAAACCCGACAGGGTTTTCGAGCGGATGATCATGTCCTTGAGAATCTTGTTCAGCGCATGACCGATGTGAATCGTGCCGTTGGCGTAGGGAGGACCGTCGTGCAGAACGAACTTCGGACGATCCTTGCCAATCTCGCGCAACTTACCGTACAGGCCAATGCTGTCCCAGCGCTGCAGAATCTGCGGTTCGCGCTGAGGCAGGCCGGCCTTCATTGGGAAGGCGGTGTCCGGAAGGTTTAGCGTGGCTTTATAGTCGGTCATTTAAGGCTCTTCATTAGCGATTGGCGCTAGGTGCGACAGGGCACGGGCGGCGGCAACATCCGCATTGATCGCCGTCTTAAGCGCCTCCAGAGAGGCGAAACGCTGCTCTTCACGCAGCTTGTGGTGGAAAACCACCGTCAAACGCCGGTCATACAGATCGCCGGCAAAATCTAAAAGATGCACTTCGAGGTGGGCTTTGCCATCCCCTTGGACCGTTGGCCGCACGCCGATATTGGCGACGCCTGGCCAGGTCTTGCCGTCGATGTCGACGTTGACCAGGTAAACCCCGGTCAACGGCACGCGACGGCGCTTGAGTTGTATGTTGGCCGTGGGCGTACCCAACTGGCGCGCCAGCTTCTGGCCGTGCAGGACCCGCCCGGCAATCCGGAACGGACGACCGAGCAGTCGCTCGGCCAAGGCAAAATCGGCAGCGGCCAAGGCATTGCGGACCTGGGTGCTGCTGACGCGAATACCGTCCAGCTCGACGGTTTGCGCCGCTTCCACGGTAAAGCCCTGCAGAACGCCGGCCTGTTGCAGGAAATCGAAATCCCCTACCCGGTCGCAGCCGAAACGGAAATCGTCACCGACCTCAAGATGTTGAACACCGAGGCCGTCCACCAGAATGGTGTCGACGAATTCGCTGGCGCTGAGCTTGCTCAGGCGGTGGTTGAAGGCCAGGCACAGGACCCGGTCGACACCTTCCTCGGCCAGCATCTGCAGTTTATCCCGCAGCCGGGCCAGACGGGCCGGCGCCGTATCAGGGGCGAAAAACTCTCGCGGCTGCGGCTCAAAAATCACCACGCAGCTTGGCACGCCCAACTCGAGCGCACGCTCACGGAGCCTCGCCAGGATAGCCTGGTGGCCACGGTGAACACCGTCAAAGTTGCCAATAGTGGCGACACAGCCCCGATGCTGGGGGCGCAGGTTGTGGAGGCCTCGAACCAGCTGCATAACGCGCTTCTTGCTCATAAAGTGGTCGATTATAACCACACCCGGCGGCCGACGACAGGCAACACCGTAACCCAAAGTGATCGAGCCGACAAAACCGTCGATTCGCCCGTGTTTATCGAGGTCGTGACCTCAGCTCAGCGCTTTGCGATTGAAGTCGCGCAAACGGAAGCCCATCAACAGCAACATGCCGAAATAAGCCACCACGCCGGCAACGACCAATGCGCCCAGACGCAGGAACCTCTCCAGCATATGCCCCTGATCCCAGGCAGGCATGAAATGCATCCCGCCCATTAACACAGCAGACATCACCAACACTGCAATCACTAGCTTGAAGCCGAACTTCGCCCAACCCGGTTGCGGCTCATACATCTGCTGCTTGCGCAGTTGATAGAACAGTAGGCCGGCGTTAATGCACGCGCCGATGCTGATGGCCAGCGCCAGACCGGCGTGGGCCAGCGGGCCGATCAACACCAGGTTGAACAATTGGGTAACGATCAGGGTAAAAATCGCGATTTTTACCGGCGTGCGGATGTTTTGTTGCGCATAAAAGCCCGGCGCCAGCACTTTGATCACGATAATTCCGAGCAAACCGACAGAATAAGCGATCAGCGCCCGTTGGGTCATGGAGGCGTCAAATGCGCTGAACTGGCCGTACTGGAATAAAGAAACCGTCAGCGGCTCGGCGAGAATCCCCAGCGCCAGGGAGCACGGCAACACCAGCATGAAACACAGGCGCAGCCCCCAATCGAGGATCCGCGAGTATTCCTGGCGATCCTTGCTGGCGTAGGTCTTGGCCAGGGTCGGCAGGAGAATCGTACCCAGCGCCACACCCAGAACACCGGACGGCAATTCCATCAAACGGTCGGCGTAGTACATCCATGACACGGAACCGGCGACCAGGAACGAGGCGAAAATGGTATTGATGATCAGCGAAATCTGGCTCACGGACACACCGAGAATGGCCGGCAGCATTTGTTTCATGACCCGCCAGACGCCGCTGTCACGCAGGTTCAGTCGCGGCAACACCAGCATGCCGATCTTTTTCAGGTGCGGCAGCTGATAGAGCAATTGCGCCAGACCACCCACCAGTACTGCCCAGCCCAGCGCCATGACCGGCGGATCGAAGTACGGCGTCAGGAACACCGAAAAGATGATCATGCTGACGTTGAGCAGGGTCGGCACGAAGGCCGGCACCGAGAAGCGGTTATACGTGTTGAGGATCGCCCCGGCCAATGAAGACAGGGAGATCAGCAATATATAAGGAAAGGTCACGCGCAACAGGCTGGCCGTCAGCTCGAATTTTTCCGGCGTATCGGTGAAACCCGGCGCGGTCGCCCAGATGACCCACGGCGCAGCAATCATGCCCAACGCGGTGACCAACGCCAGCACCAGCGTCAGCAGACCCGAGACGTAGGCAATGAAGGTTCGCGTCGCCTCCTCGCCCTTCTGGCTTTTGTATTCGGCAAGAATCGGCACGAACGCTTGGGAAAATGCCCCCTCGGCAAAGATCCGCCGCAGCAGATTGGGCAATTTGAAGGCGATAAAGAAGGCGTCAGTCGCCATCCCGGCGCCAAATGTGCGCGCAATGAGAGTGTCACGAACGAACCCCAGAATCCGGGAAAGCATCGTGATAGAGCTGACGGCGGCCAACGATTTGAGCAGATTCATTGAAAGAGTTTGTGCCTGTCGATAAACAGCAGGCGAACAAAGCGCCTACTTATGCGATACTCCGCGCCGCAGCAGCACAGAGCCAAAGCTCGCGAGTTTACAGGTCAAGCGCCGGAAATAAATATCCCGCCTCTTTATACCTACCACTTAGCGGAACGTCTCAACCGCCCTTGACAAGACATCAACTCATCGGCATGATTCGCGGCCTATTTTGTTTGCTATTTCCTAAAAAGTCTTTCGAGGAGCTCGACGGTGGCCAACACACCTTCCGCCAAAAAACGTGCAAAACAGGCTGAGAAGCGTCGCAGCCACAACGCCAGCCTGCGTTCCATGGTTCGTACCTACATCAAGAATGTAGTTAAGGCCATCGACGCAAAAGACGCTGAAAAAGCTCAAGCTGCTTACGTTCTGGCCGTGCCAGTTATCGACCGTATGGCCGATAAAGGCATCATCCACAAGAACAAGGCTGCTCGTCATAAGAGCCGCCTGAACGGTCACGTCAAGGCTCTGAACCTTGCTGTTGCCGCATAAGCGATAAGCTTGTTAAAAAACCGACCCCAGGGTCGGTTTTTTATTGCCTGCGATTTAGTAAATCCAGCGCAAAAAAAATGGGAAGGGGCAGCCCCTAATGCCAGTCAGTTAAGCTGACTGGCATTTTTCTTTCTGATCGGATATTTCGGTGATTTGAGCCTTATGGCGCGGGGATAAATGCGCTCTTCCCGTCGATGCGGCAGAACATAATGCGGGGCAGAGGCGTGCAGCTCGGCCAGATATTTGGGGATGTTCCCGGAACGGTCGGCCGAAACGCTGTTGATAAACCCTAAAATTGCCCAAGTACACGCGGTAAAGCTCATTTCGCACGGGTAAATACCTGGACAGTGGCGGCTCATTTCCACCATCTGGTAGCGCAGCAGGTTGTAGCCCAGCAACACACCCCACAGTTCCTGCTCGATCATCTCGGGCGTCTTGCTACGCAATGTATAGCTGCTGTTGAGCAGCGTCTGTTTCATCTCGCGAAACCCTAATTCGATCTCCCATCGCTGGCTGTACAGGTCGACGATTTCGTCGGACGGGAAGCGTAGCGGATCGGCCATCGACGTCAGGATCTGACAAACCTTGCCCTTGACGGTTTTGCTCAGCAATCGCGCGGTCAGGCGCTCCGGCAGCCCCGGCCATTGCGTGCGGGCCTGCGGCGAAGTGCTCAACGAGACCACAGCGTCCTGGCGCCCCAAGCGCTGAATCACTTCGTACTGCGCACCTTTGCGCAGAGGCATCAGCCAATGTCGCTCGATGCCTGCTTGCTGCCACTGATGCAGCAAACCCAAGGAGTAAAAACCGCGATCGAACAGCGTCAGCGAGTGATCGGGCGTGGTTTCGATCAGTTGCTCCGCCAGTTTCATTTCGTTGCTGCGATAGCCATCCAACGCGCTGCCGATCAGCATGTGGCTGGTCAACTCCATTTGGCAGACCATGCGCACCTGGGGGAAACCGGTGTCGCCATGCTGGTTGCTGGCGGAATCGTAGCGCGCCCGATTTTCGGGTGTATCGGGCGTTCGCCATACGACACCGTCGACCCCCAGCAAACGCAAGCCTGCCCAAGTTGGGTGATCCACGGCCTCATGCCAACTTTTCTGAGTCAGATGGAAGACTTGTCGTACAGCTTCGCTGCCTAATCGCTGACGGGCCTGGACTACGGCGCTGGGCGCCACCAGCGGACGTTGTCCCGGCAGCATGATGTTCATGCGGCTGACCACATCCCAGGCCGACATGCGTCGAAAGAACGCCATGGAGATCACGCACCAAAGCATCATTTCCAGCGGCAAACGCCGCTTGCGCAGGGTCGCCACGCCGGCCTGTTCAAGTGCCTGCTCGACCAAAGATGGATCGAGTAAAGAATCCAGTCCCTCGATTGAGTTAGGGGTGGAGGCGATATTGTGGGTCAGTTCCAGGGCCCGAGCGAGACGCATAAAAAAATCCGATGCCAGTACAGGCATCGGATTTTGATTTCTTGCGGCCAAAGGTCAAGCGAGAGGGCTTAACTGATCGGCATTAGGGGCAGCCCCTTCCCATACTTTTGAGCTTCTTTAGATTACTGAGCCTGCGCCCACGGCAGGATAGGGATGGCGGTGACCGCATTCTGCGGACTACCTTCGATCACACGATCGCTGTAGACCAGGTACACAAGCGTATTGCGCTTCTTGTCGAGGAATCGCACCACCTGCATAGTCTTGAACACCAGCGACGTGCGCTCCTTGAATACCTCGTCACCATCCTTCAACTCGCCTTTGAAGCTGATCGGCCCGACCTGACGACAAGCGATAGACGCTTCTGCGCGATCCTCAGCCAATCCCAAACCACCCTTCACGCCACCCGTCTTGGCCCGCGACAGGTAACAGGTCACACCCTCAACCTTTGGATCATCAAACGCCTCAACGACGATGCGGTCGTTCGGGCCGACAAACTTGAACACCGTTGACACCTGACCAATCTCCTCGGCCGAGGCCAGCAGCGGCACCGCCAACAGCAGACCCAACAATCCTTTTGCCACGCGCATTCAGGTACTCCTTCAGACCAGGATCAGGTTATCGCGGTGAACCAGTTCCGGCTCCGCCATGTAACCCAACAGACCGACAATCGCCTCAGACGACTGACCGATGATTTTTTGTGCTTCCAGCGCGCTGTAGTTGGCCAGGCCTCGGGCGATCTCACGACCGTCCGGTGCCACGCAAACCACCATCTCGCCACGACGGAAGCTGCCCTGGACCAGCTTGACACCCACAGGCAGCAAACTTTTGTTGCCTGTGGACAGCGCCGTCACCGCACCAGCATCCAGCACAAGCGTGCCACGGGTTTGCAGGTGCCCGGCCAGCCATTGCTTGCGCGCCGCCAACAGACCGCGCTCAGGCGACAGCAAGGTGCCGATGCGCTCGCCTGCCTTGAGACGATCCAGCACGCGCTCAATACGTCCGCCGACGATGATGGTATGCGCACCGGAGCGAGCCGCCAGCCGCGCAGCACGCAATTTGGTCTGCATGCCGCCACGACCCAGCGCACCACCTGTACCGCCCGCCACCGCATCCAGCGCCGGATCATCGGCGCGCGCTTCGTAAATCAGGTTGGCGTTAGGGTTGTTGCGCGGATCGGCGTCGAACATGCCATCGCGATCCGTGAGGATCACCAACAGATCAGCCTCGACCAGGTTGGCCACCAGCGCCGCGAGCGTGTCGTTGTCGCCGAAACGTATTTCATCAGTGACCACGGTGTCGTTCTCGTTGATCACCGGAATAACTTTCAGCTCGACCAGCGCGCGCAAGGTGCTGCGGGCATTCAGGTAGCGCTTGCGGTCAGACAAGTCGTCGTGGGTCAGGAGAATCTGCGCGGTATGCCGGCCATGCTCGGCAAAGCTCGACTCCCAGGCCTGCACCAACCCCATCTGACCGATGGCGGCAGCGGCCTGCAACTCGTGCATCGCACTGGGTCGTACGGTCCAGCCCAAACGGCTCATGCCGGCCGCCACCGCCCCGGAGGACACCAGCACCAACTCGACGCCAGCCTCATGCAAAGCCACCATCTGCTCGACCCAAACACCCATTGCCGCGCGATCGAGGCCCTTGCCGTCCGCCGTCAGCAAAGCGCTGCCGATCTTCACAACCCAACGCTGCGCACCTGTCACCTTGCTCCGCATCATCTTCAACCTTAGCTTGAGGACAGCGCGACCCAGCGCTGCCCGTAACGTTATTCGTGACTACCGATTTCCAGATACTAAAACGCCGCTCGATTGAGCGGCGCTTAAGTTTACTGCAACGAATCAGTCACGCACGTAAATGATTTCCGGACCGTCTTCGTCATCCACATCTTCTTCGTCCCAATCATCGTCGCCGATGTCATGGACCGACTTCACGCCGCTACGGCGCAGAGCACGCTGGTCATCCAGGGCCTGCAACTGAGCACGGGCTTCGTCTTCGATGCGCTGATCGAGTTCGGCCAACTCTTCTTTGTAAACCGGGTCGTTAGCCAAGCGATCAGCACGATCTTCCATGTAACGCATGATGTCGTGGCAAAGACGCTCGGTGCCCAGCTTGGAGATGGCCGAGATCACGTAGACCGGACCGGTCCACTCCAGGCGATCAACGATTTCCTTGACGCGAGCATCATGCTCTTCTTCGAGGATCTGGTCGCACTTGTTCAGCACCAACCAACGATCACGCTCAGCCAGGGACGGGCTGAACTTGGTCAGTTCGCTGACGATCACTTCCGCAGCATCCGGGGCGCTGGCGTCATCGAGCGGCGCCATGTCCACGAGGTGCAGCAGCAGACGCGTACGCGACAAGTGCTTGAGGAAGCGAATCCCCAGGCCTGCGCCATCGGAAGCACCTTCGATCAGACCCGGAATATCCGCGACCACGAAGCTTTTCCAGCGATCAACACTGACCACACCCAGGTTCGGCACCAGCGTGGTGAACGGGTAGTCGGCGACTTTCGGCTTGGCGGCCGACACCGAACGAATGAAGGTACTTTTGCCAGCGTTCGGCAAGCCCAGCAGGCCGACGTCAGCCAACACCTTCATTTCCAGCTTCAGATCACGCGCCTCACCCGGCTTGCCCGGAGTGGTCTGACGCGGAGCACGGTTGGTACTGGACTTGAATCGGGTGTTACCCAGACCGTGCCAGCCGCCGTGAGCCACCAGCAGTTTCTGGCCAGCCTTGGTCAGGTCGCCAATCACTTCCTGAGTCGCGGAGTCGATAACCGTAGTGCCGACCGGAACACGCAGGACCAGCTCCTCACCTTTCTTGCCGGTGCAGTCGGTGCTGCCGCCATTGGAACCACGCTCGGCATCAAAGTGCCGGGTGTAACGGTAGTCCACCAGGGTGTTGAGGTTTTCGTCGGCGATCATATAGACCGAGCCGCCATCACCACCGTCACCGCCGTTCGGGCCGCCGTTTTCAATGAATTTTTCGCGACGGAAGCTCATGCAACCGTTGCCGCCGTCGCCGGCCTTTACTCGAATAGATACTTCATCAACAAACTTCATAACAAAACGCCTCTCGTCATACGGACGAGCCGAAAAACACTAAGACATAAGACTCTTGCAAAAATGAGCGTAGCGACCTCAAGCAACTACCGCAATTCCAGCTGCTTTCGCCCATCACAAACAGCTTTGCAAGAGACTCACCCCACAAACGAAAAAGCCCCGTCGCGAGACAGGGCTTTTCCAGCAACTACGTAATTATGCCGCGACGACTTCAGTCTTCGGGACAATGCTTACGTAACGGCGGTTGAAAGCGCCTTTTACTTCAAACTTGATCACGCCGTCGATTTTAGCGAACAGAGTGTGATCTTTACCCATGCCAACACCGTAACCGGCGTGGAATTGGGTGCCGCGCTGACGCACGATGATGTTGCCCGGAATGATAACCTGGCCGCCATACATCTTCACGCCAAGGCGTTTGGCTTCTGAGTCGCGACCGTTACGGGTACTACCACCAGCTTTTTTGTGTGCCATGAGTCAATTCTCCTAGTGAGGAATTAGGCTGAAATTAAGCCTGAATACCGGTGATTTTGATCTCGGTGTACCACTGGCGGTGGCCCATACGCTTCATGTGGTGCTTACGACGACGGAACTTGATGATGCGGACTTTATCGTGACGACCTTGGGAGATCACTTCAGCCACAACGGTAGCGCCGGCAACAACTGGAGCGCCGATGTTCACGTCATCGCCATTGGCGACCAACAGAACGCGATCAAAAGTAACGGATTCGCCGGTAGCGATTTCCAGTTTTTCGATCTTCAGGTATTCACCTGGGGCGACCTTGTATTGCTTGCCACCAGTAACAATTACTGCGTACGACATGGTATTTCTCCGATAATCCTGCTCACCCAGCTCTTTATAAGAAGAGGTATTGGCTGGCATGGCTGCATTGGGCTGGAAGGCCTGTTTGCAATTGCGTAAGGCAGGTGCTGCCCAGGAAGTTCAGGGTGCGCGATTGTACGCAAGCTGCCGGGGCGATGCAAGAGGCCGTCCATCGTACCTTGACACCCGCCGACGTGGGTCCTAGCATGCCGCGCAACCCTTCTGGAGCAACTGTCGCTGATGCAACCCCAAGCTTTCTACCGCGCGGTGGCGGACGATTTTAGCGCCGTCGACGGCATCATCAAGAAGCAGCTGACTTCCCGAGTGCCGTTGGTATCGAAAATCGGCGATTACATTACCTCGGCTGGCGGTAAACGCCTGCGCCCTCTATTAGTGTTGCTGTGTGGCAAGGCTCTGGGTCGCGAAGGCGATGACCTGCGCCTGCTGGCCGCGACCATCGAGTTCCTGCACACCGCCACCTTGCTGCATGACGACGTGGTCGACATGTCCGGCATGCGCCGGGGCCGCTCGACGGCCAACGCCATGTGGGGCAACGCCCCTAGCGTGCTGGTGGGCGACTTCCTGTATTCGCGGTCCTTCGAAATGATGGTCGAACTGGGCTCCATGCCGGTGATGAAAATCCTTTCGCAAGCCACGCGCATCATCGCCGAAGGCGAAGTGTTGCAGCTGTCCAAGGTTCGTGACGCCAGCACCACCGAAGAAACCTACATGGAAGTCATCCGCGGCAAGACCGCGATGCTCTTCGAAGCCTCGACACACAGTGCTGCAGCGCTCTGCGAAGCGACATCGGAACAGACAGAAGCCCTGCGTACATTCGGCGATCATCTGGGCGTGGCGTTCCAATTGGTCGACGACCTGCTGGACTACAAAGGCGACGCCGAAACCCTGGGCAAGAACGTCGGTGACGATCTTGCTGAAGGCAAACCGACCCTGCCACTGATCTACACCATGCGCGAAGGCACGCCGGAGCAGGCTGCACTGGTGCGCAAGGCGATCCAGAAAGGCGGTATCGAAGACCTGGAAAGCATCCGCGAAGCCGTGGAAGCGTCTGGTTCGCTGGATTACACCGCGAAACTGGCCCGTGACTACGTGGCCCGCGCGATCAAGTGCCTCGACGCGCTGCCCGCCAGCGAATACCGCGATGCTCTGGTCGAATTGAGCGAATTTGCGGTCGCCCGTACGCACTAACACGCCCCCTGTAGGAGCAGAGCTTGCTCGCGAAGGCGATCTACCAGTCGACACCCATCTGACTGATAGATCGCCTTCGCGGGCAAGTCGGGACGCCGCACCGCTCGCTCCTACAAATCATGCGTCGCCCCTCGCCCACCTAAAACCCTATATAATGTGCGACTTTTAGCGGTCCTGAATCCAAGGAGCTTTAGTGAGCACGTTGCCACCCTGCCCAAAATGCAATTCCGAATACACCTACGAAGACGGCGCCCAGCTGATCTGCCCTGAGTGCGCCCACGAGTGGTCCGCCAGCGGCGAAGCTGAGGCAGTGTCCGATGACACCGTGAAAAAGGATTCGGTCGGCAACGTCCTGCAGGACGGCGACACCATCACCGTGATCAAGGACCTCAAGGTCAAAGGCACGTCGCTGGTAGTCAAGGTCGGCACCAAGGTCAAGAACATCCGCCTGTGCGATGGTGATCACGACATCGACTGCAAGATCGACGGCATCGGCCCGATGAAGCTCAAATCCGAGTTCGTCAGAAAAGTCTGAGCCTGCTGTATTCCATCCCGCGTCCTGCGTGGGATGGTGCTTCGCCCTCCCCCGCTTCGCCCAACAATCCCTCGCAATAGCCAAACGCCAGCCGCTTTGACCTTACGCAATCTTTACCCTTAAAAAAACACAAACCACCAATAGGTCCTTGCTATTTGATGAATAAGAATTATTCTCATTGAAACCCATCAATGGAGATGAGACCCATGACTTATTTGATCGACGCCTGGCTGGACCGCCCACACCCTTACCTCAGGATCCTGCATCGGGAAACCGGGGAAGTCTGTGCGGTGCTTGAAGAAGAAGCCTTGAACGAGCTGCAGGATCAGGGTGATCTGGACGTCAACGGCTTGAGTTCCAGCGAGCCGGTGGTACTCAAGGAACTGGTGCGCAATCTGTTTCTGTTCTGCTATGCCCGGGCATTGCGCCCGACAAGCGAACTGCACCACAAGATCGAGGTATGAGAAACGCTGAAAAACCCTGTAGGGGCAGAGCTCCTACAGGGTTACGGTCTTACAGAACGTCGAGCAGTTCGACGTCGAATACCAGTACGCTGTGCGGCGGAATGCTGCCAACGCCTTGAGCGCCGTAAGCCAGCTCGCTCGGCACGTACAGACGCCATTTGCTGCCGGCGTTCATCAGTTGCAGGGCTTCGGTCCAGCCAGCGATCACGCCGCCAACCGGGAATTCTGCAGGTTGACCACGATCATAGGAGCTGTCGAACACAGTGCCGTCGATCAGAGTGCCGTGGTAGTGAGTGCGCACTTGATCTTCACGGGTTGGCTTGGCGCCTTCACCCTGAGTCAGCACTTCGAATTGCAGGCCGGAAGCCAGGGTGGTGATGCCATCACGCTTGGCGTTTTCAGCCAGGAATGCCAGGCCTTCGCCAGCAGCGGCTTCAGCTTTGGCAGCTGCTTCAGCTTGCATGATTTCGCGAATGACCTTGAAGCTCGCGGACATTTCTTCCTGACCCACACGGCTTTCCTTGCCGGCGAAAGCGTCGGTCAGGCCTGCCAGGATCGCGTCCAGGCTAACGCCCGGTGGCGGGTTGTCGCGCAGTTGGTCGCCCAGCTGACGGCCAATACCGTAGCTGACGCGGGTTTCGTCGGTGGACAGATTTACTTCGGACATGACACTGCTCCGCTGTGCGGACGGCCCTGGAACTTGCCGTGCGTACACAGCGCGTCCCGGAGCGCCCGGAACCAAAAGGGCCAGCAGACTAGCACAGATGCCATTGCGTTGATGAGGGGCGTCAGTGCTGACACCCGATCGGGACCTTCAGACTCTCTTCGGTGCTGGCCCCCAGCCCGCACATTTCATCATGTACCGAGGTGTGCACAAGGTTGAATGGCAAGTTGGGGAAGGAATGAAGCACTTCACGCGCATGCTCGACCGATCGCAGATGAAACGTCTCGCCGTGGGCATCACTCAATGGATACGCCGCGCCATGCATCCGCGCCTCCAACAGATAGATCCCGCCTTCCATCGAGATCAGGTTTAGTTCATCGACCTTCCCGGCGATGGCATAGGCATTCAACTCTTGCAGGTTCATGAACACACCTCACACAGTGGCGAGCCAAGATCCTTACAGGCATAGGCCTCGGCGCATCAAAGTACAAGCCACAAACGACACCGCCCGTCTGTTTCGCAACAGACGGGCGGTTGGGTATAGCGATAAAAAGCGATCAGTGCTTGGTCAGCTTATCCAGATAACCCATGGCAAACGCCGAAATCACGAAGGTCATGTGGATGATCACGTACCACTTCAAGTGCTCGGGATCGAGGTTCTGGGCGTCCATGAAAACCCGCAGCAGGTGAATGGA
Source organism: Pseudomonas sp. PMCC200344 (assembly GCF_030053095.1). NCBI lineage: Bacteria > Pseudomonadati > Pseudomonadota > Gammaproteobacteria > Pseudomonadales > Pseudomonadaceae > Pseudomonas > Pseudomonas sp. PMCC200344. The sequence continues at coordinate 5,541,597 of NZ_CP125618.1, forward strand.
CGAAATCGCCACGATGGAGGCTGCTACTTTCATCTTCAGCGAAGAAGAATCCATGGTGCCCAACCAGTTGAGCTTCTCCTTGCCTTCGTCGATATCCAGTTGGGAAACGAAGTTCTCGTACCCGGAGATCATCACCATCACCAGCAGGCCGCCCACCAGCGCCATGTCGATCAGCGACAGCAGCACCAAAATCAGATCCGACTCGGCCATCGAGAACACGTTAGGGATGACGTGGAAGACTTCCTGGAAGAATTTCAGCGCCAGGGCCAGCAGCCCGAGGGACAGACCAAAGTAGATCGGCGCCAGCAGCCAGCGGCTGGCGTACATTGCATTTTCGATAAAGCGTTCCATTGACTCTCACACGTGGACTGGACATGGCCGCGAGTATAACAGCCGCCTGTCTATACCCAGAAGCAGCCAGAAACCGTCGGGAAATCCGCAACCTGCGCGTGTGTGTGACAAGGTTTTTCTGCTAGTGTCCAAAGCATTGACAGCTCAGCGACATCGGATAGGAAGACGGGAAATGGATGTGCGATTGCCTTTAACGAGCGCCGGTATTTGCCTGGCCTTGCTGATGAGCGCCTGCTCACCCAGCGATGAGAAGCGCCAGGTCAGCCTCGAGGAAAAGACTGCGCAGTTCGAGAAGTCTCTGGATGCGATTCAGGATCCGAAACTCAAGGATGCCGTGGCTGAACTCGGTGGCTCACTGTTGTTGCTCGAGCGTGCGCAACTCAAGCTCGACAGCAAACCGGTGGAAACAGAATATGGCGAAGACGCCCTCGCCGTCCTCAAGCACTATCCGACGCCCCAAGCCTTGGTCGACACGTACATCAACGGTCTGTTCGTGCTGCACAAGGACTCCAGTTCCGACTACCTGACCGACCTGCAACCGGTGTTCCCCTTCAACTTCAACATTCCGGCCGCGTTTCTCTTTCCCCATGACCTTGAATGGCAATCGGTGACCCTGAGCAACAAACGCGTCATCCCGTTTCAGCCGGAATGGTCAGAAACCGATCCTGGAATTCAACTGAGCCCATCGAGTTCAAACCTGACCAACCCCGACGACCTGACGGTGACCTACCCCTTCATCGATGGCCTGGATGTCGAAAACAAAAACCAGCCACAACCGGTGAGCCTACAAGGCAAAGTGGAAGTCATCGCGCCGCGCCGGCTCTACAGCTTCGACCTGACGAAAAAGGACGTTGGCCAGACTCGCACCAACGACAACCTCAGCGTCACCCTGCTGAACCTTGCGAACAACTACGCCGAAATCGAATTCAACAACAGCGCGCCACAGGCCCCCGAGGTTGGCGAGACACCGCTGAACCCGCTGATCGTCCAAGCCAAGGACAGCACCGGACAATTTCTCTCGCGCTCAGGCTCGATCAACGAAACCTCCGCACAAATAGCCTTCTACCAAAAGCAACTGGCGAAAATGCAACAGCAGAAAACCTGGAGCGAGAGCTTCGAGAAACAGATGGATGAAGAGCAGCGCGCCTTTGAGAAGCAACAGAGCCACCATTATTCAAAGGTGTACTTCAACGGACCGATCGAAACTCTTGAGGTCAGCATACTGGACTTTTCAACCGCCACGGTGACCCGCAAGGACCTGAACCTGCCGGTACTTCGCTTTGACCCACGCACCGCGCAAAAGGCCATCCAGCCACTGACGCTGCCGGTGGTGGTGTACGACGACCAGGCCCCGATCTGGCTCAAGGGCGCCACACTTGGCGAGGAACAACTGAAAAAGAGCGTCCGCATCAGTCAGTCGGTCGAAGACCCCAGCGCCGCGCGTATCGAGTTCGATCACCCCAAAAGCTTCAATGATGAGCTACTCGGCACCTCCTTCAACCCCGGCGAAAGCCCGGTCAGTTTCTTTACCGAGGACGGTAACGGCAAACGCGATGAGCCGATCGAATTGCCGCCTGAGGCTTACCAGGTCGATCCCCTGCGCGGCACCATCACCTACGACTTGAACCTGTTTCCAGAAACTCCGGCATACGCGGTGGGCTCCATGCCGCTGTTTCTCGCCACCGTCGAAAAGAAAACCATCGACGCCCACCAGTTGCCCAAAGGGCTGGCGCTCAAAGGCAATGCGCTGGTGGTCGATCTGAAGCAGTTTCCCGCCCAGGACTGGCGTTTCTTCGCCAAGGACGACAGCGGCAATTATCTGAAGGATATTCTTTCGGTCAGCCACGATGCGAGCGCAGAAGGCCCGGCATTATTGGGGGTGCATTACTTCTACGGGCAGCCTGTCCGTCTGGAAACCTATCAACGAACCGATCTCTCCACCGTGCAATATGGCTTCGAGGTCAAACTCGACAAGGCGGACACGTCCAACCTTGCTCAATAGCCTGTTCAGTGCTCGGGCCGAAACTCGAAACCTCCAGGGTTGCGGCAGCGGCCACCATTGATTTCCCGCAGCTGAGCTTGCAGGTGCAGGCACCAGATTTGCGGATCATCGGCCAGCTCATAGCCGTGCAGGGTGAGACTTTCAACAATGGTGTCGAGGATCGACTCAGCCACAAAGGGGCCATGAAACGGGCCTTGGGCTTTGATGGCAGAAGGTTGTTCCCCGGCCATTCCGGCGGCGAAGAGTAAGGTCCACATGCCCGTATCCCCCGCCAATGGGCGGATGGCACACTCGATACGGGTCACAAGGCCCAGGCATTGACGGGTGAGGCAGAGGTTGCGCGACATGGCGGCGACCCTCGGTAGATCCGGTATTCAGCCCCCACGGGAGGGCTGTCTCGATCCAGTGATTACTGTCGATATCCTTGAGCTGAGAATAGAAGAAAAGTCTGACTAGCACGTCAGGTGAGACCAGAAGGCGCCGAATGGTCATTGTGTGAATATTGACGCCAGACTGATGGCACTTTTTAACTGAATGTGTTCGTTCCCACGCTCTGCGTGGGAACGAACACTTTAGGCAGGCTTGGTTTCCACCAAGGCTTCCTGCGCCATCTCTTTCTCGGCTTCCTTGAGGTCTTCTTCGCTGATCATTTCTGCGATGACCCGCAAGCGTTCCACCACCCGCGCGTTAACGCTGCCATCAGGGAACTGGCCATCGGCGTCCGGCGCACCGGCCGGCTCGCCGACCAACAGGCTCAGGGCTTCATCAGCCTGGCGCACGGCGTAGACGTGGAACTGCCCCGCGCGCACCGCCGTCAGCACTTTCTCGTCGAGCATCAGCGTGGCAACGTTGGCGTGGGGAATGATTGCTCCCTGCTCCCCGGTCAGCCCACGGGCTTCGCAGAGTCGGAAGAAGCCTTCGATCTTCTCGTTGACCCCACCCACCGCCTGCACTTCACCGAACTGGTTGATCGAGCCAGTGATCGCAAAGCACTGCTTGAGCGGGGTTTTCGACAGCGCCGAAATCAGCGTGCAAGCCTCGCCTAGCGATGCACTATCACCATCGACGTAACCGTAGGACTGCTCCAGGGCGATACTCGCGGAAATCGCCAGCGGGAATTCCTGGGCGTATCGGCTGCCCAGATACCCCGTGAGGATCATCACGCCTTTGGAGTGAATGGGCTGACCGAGGTTGACCTCGCGCTCGATGTCGACGATGCCGCTACCGCCCGGATAGACCGTGGCGGAAATCCGCGCCGGCACACCGAATGCCGAATCGCCAACCTCCAGTACTGTCAGCCCGTTGCATTTGCCCACCGCCGCGCCGTCCGTGTCGATCAGGATGATCCCGGCCAGCATGTCATCGAGAATCCGCGCAGAGACGCGCCCGGTACGCGTGGCCTTGGCCTTGAGCGCACGTTCGATGTGCCCGGCGTCGGTCATTTCATCACCGGCCAGTTGGCGAATGAAATCCGCCTCGCTGACCAGCTGGAACAGATCACCGATCCGCGCCGACAAACGCCCCTGGTGCTCAGCCAGGCGAGCACTGTAAGTTGCCAGACGCGCCACCGCATCAGCGGTCAGGGGCGCCATGCCTTCTTCGGAGGTGCGGGTTTTGAGCAACTGGGCGAACTGCTCCAGGCTTTCGTCGACCATCGGGATGTCTTCGTCGAAGTCCACCAGGACGCGGAACAACTCCTGGAAGTCCGGATCGAGGTCCTGCAGCGTGTAGTAGAGCTGTCGGGCGCCAATGATGACGACTTTGACCTGCAACGGAATGTGTTGCGGAGCAAGGGTCACGGTGGCGAAACGGCCCATCTCGCCCAGCGGCGATTCCATTTTCAGTTTGCGCGATTGCAGCGCGCGTTTGAGCGCATCCCACACGAATGGCTCGCTAAGCATTTTTTCCGCTTCAAGAATCAAGAAGCCGCCATTGGCGCGGTGCAGCGCACCCGGACGCAACTGTCGATACGTGGTGTAGAGCGCGCCCTGATCGGTTGTGTACTCGATGCGGCCGAACAAATTTTCGTAAGTCGGGTGCGGCTCAAAGACCACTGGCGCACCGCCGCTGAACGGATGACCGACCACCAGGCTCGGCGCGTATTGCTCTTCCAGCAGCTTGCGGGCGATGGCGTCAGTCTTGCTGTCGTCCACCAGTTGCTCGACCACGGTCTTGAGCAGATACACCTGCATGGCTTGCAGGTAACCGCAGACCGCCGCGTTTTCTGCATACTTCTCCGACAACGGAGAAAGCAAAGGCTGCAAGGCCAGAGTGATGGTTTCTTCGTTGAGCTGGCGCAGTTGATTGCTCGACTCACGCTTCCACTGCGGCAGGCTGGCGAGCTCTTCGTTCAGCCGCTCTTCCAGCCACGAAATGTCGTCGTGAAAACGCTCTCGATCGGCTTCCGGCAACTGGGCAAATTCGGCTTCGTCCACGGCTTTGCCTTCACTCATCGGGGTGAAGGCGATATTGCTGCTGTCGCGGTACAGCGCAACGTCCTTCTCCAGCGCCAGGCGCTCGATCACGTCCAGCGCCTTGTCGTAACGCTGGTTGAAGGCGCGGTCGATGGCGCTTTTCTTCTGCTGGTAGGACGGGTGCTCGAACACGGCCGGAAAAGTCGCCAGCAGGTTGTCGATCAAGCCGTTGATGTCATCGATAAAGGCGCCGGCGGTGCCCGACGGCAACTCCAGTGCGCGAGGTTCGCGAGGATCATCGAAATTGTTGACGTAGACCCAGTCCGCCGGGGTTTGCAGGCGTTTGCCTTCGGCTTTCAGGTAGCGTTTGACGAACGAAAACCGGCCAGTGCCGGGCTCACCCATGACGAATACGTTGTAACCGGGGCGTGGCATGGCCACACCGAACTGCAAGGCTTCGACCGCACGTTCCTGGCCAAGCACACCGCGGAAGGGCTCCAAATCATTAGTGGTAGAGAAGCTGAACTGTTCAGCGGAAAACGGACGGGTCAGCGCGTCGGGCGCTAAACGCAAGCTGGCAGCTACAGGATCAGGCATCGGGCTTCCTTACATCAGGCGGGGCAGATAGCGGCATTCTGGCGCTGCCCATACCTCACTTGCAAGGCGCACCTCTAGCCAAAGCATAGACAAAGCAGCATCGCTAAGCGGGCCGGGTCTAAATCAATGTTTTCAACGAATGTTATGCAAAAAATAACGGAACCTCAGGAACGTGCCTAAACTCCAAACTGCGCGGCTGGAACAATAACCGGCCCACTGGCGCCAGATCGGGCCAGACCCCTTGTCCATTGGTATGCACATAAAGAGAACAAAGCTATGAAACGGATTCTTCTCGGTACTCTCTTCACCGCTGTATCCCTCAATGCCATGGCTCAGGCGCCAGGCGGCCCGGATTGCGGTTGGGGCAACATGCTGTTCGAAGGTCAGCGTGGCACCCCGGCTCACTTCCTGGCATCCACCACCAACGGCACTTCCGGCAACGCAACGTTCGGTATGACCTCTGGTACCAACGGTTGCTCGACCAATGCGTCGCTGACCTATGGCGGCAAATCCTGGATTGCCATGAATGGCATGATGAACGAGCTGTCTGAAGACATGGCTAAAGGTCAGGGCGAAGCGCTGACCACTTACGCCGTGGTACTGGGCGTGGCGCCGGAAGACCGTGCGCATTTCGCCGCCGTCACTCATGAGCACTTCCAGCAGATCTTCAGCAAGGCTGACGTGACCGCTGACGACGTGCATACCAACACCCTGGCCGTTCTGAAGAGCGATCCTCGTCTGGCCAAGTACGCTACTCAAGCTTAAGCTCGACCCGCCCGCTCCTTTCGGGGAGCGGGTTTTATTTTTTGGACCTGTCCCTCTTTGGGTCTTTGTTTCTTTCGACTTAAGTTGCTCACTATGCTCAAACGCCTTGTCTGGCTGGCGCTCTGTGTCTGCGCCCCGCTGTCTGCCACGCCCAAAATCGACAATCAACGTTTGCAGCAATTGGCCAATGACCCCTTCTGGATTTCCCTGGGTCACTACGAAACCGCCAAACTCGGTGGCTGGCGCAGCTATGTCAGCGACAAGAAGTTCTTCCTCGCCGCCGATGGCAATGAACATCCTGACCGTGAACTGGCGGCGACCGTGCAAGCGCTGTACGCCCCGGCCAGCGCCGGTGAAAAACATGCGCAATGCGTCTACCCAGCCCGCACCCGCTGGCTGAAGGCGCAGCTCAACCTGAGCGATCTGCCGAAGCTTCCCTGCACTGAATTCAAGCAATGGTTCAAGGATGTTTCGCCCCACAGTGCGGTGATGATTTTCCCGGCAGCGTATCTGAACAGTCCGTCATCGATGTTCGGCCACACATTGCTGCGCATCGACCAGGCCAATGTACAAAGCGATCAAACCGCCCTGCTCAGTTATGCAATCAACTTCGGCGCGTACATCGAAGGCTCGGACAACAGCATCCTGTATGCATGGAAAGGCTTGATGGGCGGCTATCCCGGTTTGTTTGCCCTGGTGCCATATCAAGAAAAACTCTCGGAGTACCGCAGCCTCGAGAATCGCGATCTGTGGGAATACCGCCTGAACCTGACCCAGGCAGAAACCGAGCGCATGGTCGAGCACGTCTGGGAGCTCAAGCAGATCCAGTTCGACTATTTTTTCTTCGACGAAAACTGCTCTTATCGCCTGCTGGAATTGCTGCAAGTCGCCCGCCCGAGCCTGCGATTGACCGAACAATTCCCGCTGACCGCGATTCCTACCGACACCGTCAAAGCGGTAAAAGAAGCCGGACTGGTGGAATCCATTCAGTATCGACCGTCCCGCGAACGTGAACTGCTGAGCCGCGCCGAGCCGTTGACCCATTCAGAACAGGAATGGGTGCTGAAAGTCAGCGCCGACCAGAAGCAGTTGCAGGAACCGGCGTTCAAGGCTCAACCCAAGGATCGTCAGGCGTTGATCATCGACGCTGCCTATCGCCTGGAGCGCTACCGCGCCAACGGCCAGGAACGTGATCCGCAACGGGCGCAGCGCAGTTTCGAACTTCTGCGGGCGATCAACCAGAACCCGGCACCGGAACTGGACATCCCGCAACCTGGCCTGCCAGAGGATGGCCATGAATCGCGCACCTGGCAGGCCGGTATCGGCACTCGAGGCGACAAGGCGTTTGGCGAATATGGCCTGCGCATGGCGTATCACGACCTCAACGACAACGCCGAAAGCTTCCCCCTCGGCGCGCAGATTGAAATCCTGCAAATGAAACTGCGCCAGTACGAAGGCAATCACTGGCAGTTGCAGCAATTGGACCTGGCGACCATTCGCTCCCTGACTCCGCGCAATGAATTGCTGCAACCACTCTCGTGGCAAGTCACCGGCGGCCTGGAGCGCGTGCCGGGCAAGCATGACGACGAAACCCTGGTCAGCCACGTCAATGGCGGTGGCGGCGGGACCTGGCAACTGGGCGACGACATGCTCGGCTTTGCTTTGGGCACCGTGCGCGTTGAACACAACAACGACTTTGCCGGCTTCATCGCGCCAGCGGCGGGCTTCAACAGCGGTTTGCTGTGGAAAAACCCGCTGGGCAACTTCAGCCTGGAAGCCAAGGGCGACTTCTTCACCAACGGCGAAGTGCGCCGTAGCGTGAGTCTGAATCAGCAGTGGGAATTGTCGCGCAACCTGGGTTTACGCCTGAGTGCCCAGCGCGAATTCAGCCACCTGGCTTCGCCCGAGAATGAAGTGATGCTTGAGGTGAAGTGGTATCACTATTGACCTTTTGATCTTTCTTTCACATCCCGCTCACAAATCCACTCTTAGACTTCTCCTATAGGCCGTTGACGGTCTGGGAGTCTGAGATGTGGCGTTGCGTGGTTGTGGTGGGTTTGCTGATGTTGATCGCGGGTTGCCAGACGACCCACGAGGATCTGATCGCCAAGGGTTATCCACCGGCATTCGCCGATGGCTTCGATGACGGTTGCAGCAGTGGCCGGCAAGCGGCGGGGGCAATCACCGGAGAGTTTCGTAAAAACGTTCCGCGTTACCTCAAGGACAAGCTGTACGCCGAGGGCTGGAGCGATGGCTTCCGGCAGTGTCAGGCGATGCGCGAAAGCGAGGACCGTGAGGATTATCGCAGCCACCATTGGGACGACCGGGACAAAGCCTGGCAGCAGCAGAAGGATCAGGACGCCGCTCGTGCTTTTCGCTCGCAATAAGTCGCCCACAGATATCTGTCGAAACTAAAAGCCTGCGACCATGGCCCAAACCCTATAACGGGAGAAAACCATGAGTCGCGCCTTCGTCAATGAAGATAACGCCGCCGCGCAAGCTGATCAGCCCGTCGAACGGCAGGTCAGCACGCAGCCCAATTACGTCACGCCCGCCGGACTTACGCAGCTTCAGGCGAAAGTCGCCGAAGTGCAAAACCTGCTCAATGAACAGAGTTCGCGGGGTGAACTGGCGGACAAACAGCGTCAGGCCGATCTTGAGCGTGACTGGCGGTATTTCAATCAACGCCTGCAAAGCGCTCAGTTAGTCGTACCGGCCTCCTCGACCAACAAAGTGCAGATGGGCGCCTGGGTGACCTTTGCCGATGAACAGGGCAACGAACAACGCGTGCAGTTGGTGGGCGAAGATCAGGCGGATGCCGCGAACGGGTTGATCAACTGGGGCTCGCCGCTGGGGCGGGCGTTGCTGGGCGCGCAGGTCGGGGATGAAGTGCTGTGGAAGCGGCCGGCGGGGGACTTGTTGATTGAGGTGTTGGGCCTGGAAATCGGGTGACCCATCCCTGTGGGAGCCGAGCTTGCTCGCGATGGCCGCGCCGCGGTCTCACTGAAAAACCATAAAAAAACGGAGCCCCGAAGGCTAATTCCGATCAGTTAAGCTGACTGGCATTTTTCTTTCTGATCGAATATTTCGGTGATTTGAGCCTTATGGCGCGGGGATAAATGCGCTCTTCCCGTCGATGCGGCAGAACATAATGCGGGACAGAGGCGTGCAGCTCGGCCAGATATTTGGGGATGTTCCCGGAACGGTCGGCCGAAACGCTGTTGATAAACCCTAAAATTGCCCAAGTACACGCGGTAAAGCTCATTTCGCACGGGTAAATACCTGGACAGTGGCGGCTCATTTCCACCATCTGGTAGCGCAACAAGTTGTAGCCCCTGTGGCGAAGTGCTTAACGAAACCACCGCATCCTGGCGACCCAAGCGCTGAACCACTTCGTACTGCGCACCTTTGCGCAGTGGCATCAGCCAATGGCGCTCGGTGCCGGCTTGCTGCCACTGGTGCAGCAAACCCAGGGAATAAAAGCCGCGATCGAACAGGGTCAACGAGTGATCGGGCGTGGTTTCGATCAGTTGTTCCGCCAGCTTCATTTCGCTGCTGCGGTAGCCATCCAACGCACTGCCGATCAGCAAGTGGCTGGTCAACTCCATTTGGCAGACCATGCGCACCTGAGGAAAACCAGTGTCGCCATGCTGGTTGCTGGCGGAGTCGTAACGCGCACGGTTTTCGGGGGTATCGGGTGTTCGCCAGACGACGCCGTCGACACCCAGTAAGCGCAAACCGGCCCAAGTTGGGTGATCCACGGCCTCATGCCAACTTTTCTGAGTCAGATGGAAGACTTGTCGTACAGCTTCGCTGCCTAATCGCTGACGGGCCTGGACTACGGCGCTGGGCGCCACCAGCGGACGTTGGCCCGGCAGCATGATGTTCATGCGGCTGACCACATCCCAGGCCGACATGCGTCGAAAGAACGCCATGGAGATCACGCACCAAAGCATCATTTCCAGCGGCAAACGCCGCTTGCGCAGGGTCGCCACGCCTGCCTGCTCCAGTGCCTGTTCGACCAAAGAAGGATCGAGCAAGGAATCCAATCCCTCGATTGAATTCGGAGTGGAGGCGATGTTGTGGGTCAGTTCCAGTGCCCAAGCGAGACGCATAAAAAAATCCGATGCCAGTACAGGCATCGGATTTTGATTTCTTGCGGCCAAAGGTCAAGCAAGAGGGCTTAACTGATCGGCATTAGCCCCGAAGGCTCCGTTTTTTATGCAACCCACCCGATATCAGGCCAGTTTCTTGTGCCGTACACGATGCGGCTGAGTCGCGGCTTCGCCCAGGCGTTTGCGGCGATCGGCTTCGTACTCGGTGTAGTTGCCTTCGAAGAACACCGCTTGCGAGTCGTCTTCGTACGCCAGGATGTGAGTCGCGACGCGGTCAAGGAACCACCGATCGTGAGAGATCACAATGGCAGCGCCCGGGAAGTCCAGCAGGGCTTCTTCCAGGGAACGCAGGGTTTCAACGTCGAGGTCGTTGGACGGTTCATCGAGCAGCAGGACGTTGCCGCCTTCTTTCAGGGTCAGCGCCAGGTGCAAGCGACCGCGCTCACCACCGGACAGGTCCTTGACGAACTTCTGCTGATCGCCGCCCTTGAAGTTGAAGCGACCGACGTAGGTGCGCGACGGAATCTCGTAGTTGCCGATGCGGATCTGATCCGAACCGTCGGAGATTTGCTGGAATACAGTCTTGCTGCCGTCCAGGTCTTCGCGGCTCTGATCGACGCATGCCAGTTGCACGGTTTCGCCGACTTCGATGCTGCCCGAATCCGGCGTTTCCTTGCCCATCAGCATGCGGAACAGGGTCGATTTACCGGCACCGTTACCGCCGATCACGCCAACGATGGCGCCTTTAGGCATGGAGAACGACAGGTTGTCGATCAGCACGCGATCGCCATAACCCTTGGAAACGTTCTTGAATTCGATGACCTTGTCGCCCAGGCGTGGACCGGCCGGGATATAGATCTCGTTGGTTTCGCTGCGCTTCTGGAATTCCTGCGATTGCATTTCTTCGAAGCGTTGCAGACGAGCCTTGGATTTGGACTGACGAGCCTTGGCGCCTTTGCGAACCCACTCCAGTTCTTCCTTCATGGCTTTTTCGTGGGCCGACTGCTGCTTGGATTCGGCAGCCAGACGATCGGACTTGGCTTCGAGCCAACCCGAATAGTTACCCTCGTACGGGATACCGGCGCCGCGGTCGAGCTCGAGGATCCAACCGGCAACGTTGTCCAGGAAGTAACGGTCGTGCGTGATCGCGACCACGGTGCCCGGGAAATCGTGCAGGAAGTGCTCCAGCCAGGCGACGGAATCGGCGTCCAGGTGGTTGGTGGGTTCGTCGAGCAGCAGCATGTCCGGAGCAGACAGCAGCAGGCGGCACAGCGCCACACGACGCTTCTCACCACCGGACAGGAATTCGACCTTGGCATCCCAGGCCGGCAGACGCAGCGCATCGGCGGCGACTTCCAATTGGCGATCCAGGTTGTGACCGTCGCTGGCTTGCAGGATGGCTTCGAGTTTGGCTTGTTCAGCGGCCAGTTTGTCGAAGTCGGCATCTTCATCAGCGTAAGCCGCGTAGACCTCGTCCAGACGAGCCTGGGCGTTCTTGATCACGCTGACCGCTTCCTCAACCACTTCACGCACGGTCTTGGTCGGGTCCAGGATCGGTTCTTGCGGCAGGTAGCCGATGTTCAGGTCCGGCATCGGACGGGCTTCGCCGTCGAACTCGGTGTCGACGCCCGCCATGATTTTCAACAGCGTGGACTTACCCGAACCGTTAAGGCCGAGTACGCCAATCTTGGCGCCCGGGAAGAACGACAGCGAAATGTTTTTCAGGATTTCCCGCTTCGGCGGAACAACTTTACCCAGCCGATGCATGGTGAATACGTATTGAGCCATGGAGAACCTAGGGTCAGTGAACGATGAATGATTGGGGCGCGGGCGATGCCCGGCCAGGCCGTGCGCGTCGTCCGATTGATGGGTATCAATGCGTGCGCGCTAAAAAAGCCTAGGAGCTGGAACGCTCCCGCGTAACCGGCAAAGCTACCTGATTGACGGAAGGCAGTCCAGCCGAGCGGGACTGGCACTTTGCCACAACTCAGGGCATGCTAGCCGCCCTCCGGGCGTCCGGCTTATAGTGCACGTCGCGCCAGTCCAGCCAAACCGCAGGATTACAGTTTGTCTAATGTCACTCCCTCATCTTCCGTGAGCGCACTCAATCCTGCGACCGGCTCACCCCTGCGTGGATCCTTGAAGGGCGCGCTGGCGGCGCTCGTCCTGTTGTTGCTCGCGTTGCTGTTCTGGCAGTTGCTGGATCAGCTGCGCGATGCCCAACGACACCAGCGTCAGTACACCATCGACTACACCGCCGATCTGGCCTCGCAAGTCAGCCTGAACATGGCGCTCAACGCCCAGATCGCCCTCAACCTGCTACCGATCGTCGAACAACCGCAAAGCGCCGACGAACAGCAGGCGCTGTTGCGCAAACTGCAAAAGTCCTTGCCCGGCCTGCGCAGCCTCGCGCTGCTCAGTCCTTCCGGGAAAGTCCTCACCGACAGCGCCGACAACAGCGACGATGCCGACTACCTGAGCGAACTGGTCCGGCGCAGTCACGCCCAGGCCCATTATTTCAGCAACGCCAATGACGGCTCGGTGGTGCATCTGCTCCTGCATCAAGCCAGCGGTAGCACCCGCGGCTACTGGGTTCTGCGCCTGACGCCGACATTTTTCTCGTCGCTGACCAAACCAAACGAAACCGGTATTCGCCCGCTGTGGCTGGTGGAAAACCGTGTCAATCACCAGATCATCAGCCGCGACGATGGGGAGCCCTCGGCCACTCCGGCGGTGATGACAGCGGATGAGCTGGCCAACAGCGTGCTGACCGTGCCCCTGAGCAGCAGCGACTGGCAACTACGCGCGCTGTTCGATCGGCAACGGGTGATCGAACAGCTGCTGCCGGCGTTCATCGGCAAATGCCTTCTGGGTCTGGCCTTCTCGCTGCTGCCATTCATCGCCCTGCTGAACATGCGCCGCCGCCAACGCCAGGTGCACGAAGGCCGTCGACGCTACCAGGATATTTTCGAAGGCACCGGCGTCGCCTTGTGTGTACTCGACGTGTCCGGGCTCAAAAACTTCTTCGACAAGGCTCAGTTGCACAGCAGCGAACACCTGAAGGTCTGGCTCGAGACACCGGAACAACGCCAGCACCTGTTGCAGGAACTGCGCATCACCGAAGTCAACCTGGTCGCCCTGCAACTGCTCAACGTCAACACGTGCGATCAAGCCTGGAAACTGCTGATCGACGGTAACCCGCAGGACGGCACCGCCATCGGCATTCAAGTGCTCGACGCGGTGCTCAACCAGCAGAAACAGCTTGAACTCGAAATCAAACTGCAAGACGCCAATGGCCGTGACCAGCACTTGTGGCTGGTCCTGCGTCTGCCGGAAGACCAGGACGACTATAAAGCGGTGATCCTGAGCATCACCGACATCACCAGTCGCAAGCTTGTCGAACTGTCGCTATTGGAGCGCGAAGGATTCTGGTCCGACGTGGTACGCACCGTGCCGGATCATCTGTACGTGCAGGACGTGATCAGCCAGCGAATGATTTTCAGCAACCACCACCTGGGCCAGACGCTCGGTTACAACCGTACCGAACTGCACCAGATGGGCGAGTATTTCTGGGAAATTCTGCTGAACCCCGAAGATGCCGACTTCTACCACCGCTCGCGCCAAACCCAGCGCCAGGCCGGTTACAGACAATTGATGCAATGCCAGCTGCGCTTCCGCCACAGGGACGGCAAATGGCGGCGCTTCGACATCCGCGAACAGGCGCTGGCGCGGGACAAGCACGATCAGGTCACGCGAATCATCGGCGTGGCCAAGGACATCACCGATCAGATTGAAGCCAGTGAGTCCCTGCGCGACAGCGAGCAGCGTTACCGGATGCTCGCCGAAAGCATCAGCGACGTGATTTTCTCAACCGACAGCAAGATGGCGCTCAACTACGTCAGCCCGTCGGTGCAAGCCGTGCTGGGCTACGACGCCGACTGGATTTTCCAGAACGGCTGGCAATCGACCATCGCCAACCCGCAACAGCTAGCCGGCATTTACAGCCTGATGGACCGGGTCAGCAAAGCGCTGAATAAACCCGACCAACTGGCGCTGTTGCGCAGTCAGGTGCAGACCCAACTGTTTTTGTTCGACTGCCTGCGGGCAGACGGGCGCAAAATTCCTATCGAACTGCGGCTGGTGCTGGTCTGGGACGAACACGGTGCATTCGAAGGCGTCCTGGGCGTCGGTCGCGACATCAGCCAGCAACGCCGGGCCGAAAAAGACCTGCGCATGGCCGCGACCGTATTTGAGCACTCGACCTCGGCGATCCTGATCACCGACCCGGCCGGCTACATCGTCCAGGCTAACGAAGCCTTCAGCCGTGTCAGCGGTTATGCGGTGGAGCAGGTGCTCGACCAGTTACCGAACATGCTGACCGTCGACGATCAGCAGGAAGCCCATCTGCGTTATGTGCTCAAGCAATTGCATCAGCACAGCACGTGGGAAGGCGAAGTCTGGCTCAAACGACGCAATGGCGAGCATTACCCGGCCTGGGTCGGCATCACGGCGGTGCTGGATGACGAAGGCGATCTGGCCAGCTACGTGTGCTTCTTCAGCGACATCAGCGAACGCAAGGCCAGCGAGCAGCGGATTCACCGCCTCGCCTATTACGACGCCCTGACCCACCTGCCCAACCGCACGCTGTTCCAGGATCGCCTGCACACGGCGCTGCAATCAGCCGAACGGCAGAAGTCCTGGGTGGTGCTGATGTTCCTCGACCTGGACCGCTTCAAACCGATCAACGACTCCCTGGGCCACGCCGCCGGCGATCGCATGCTCAAGGAAATGGCCACGCGCCTGCTCGGCTGTGTCGATGATGACGACACCGTGGCGCGCATGGGCGGCGATGAATTCACCTTGCTGCTGCAACCGCGGGCCAACCGTGAAATTGCCTTGAACCGGGCGATTCACGTGGCCGAACAAATTCTCGCGAGCCTGGTGAAACCGTTCGTACTTGAAGGCCGCGAATTCTTCGTCACTGCCAGTATCGGCATCGCCCTGAGCCCTCAGGACGGTAATGAACTCAGCCAACTGATGAAAAACGCCGACACCGCGATGTATCACGCCAAGGAGCGTGGCAAGAACAACTTCCAGTTCTATCAGGCCGATATGAACGCCAGCGCCCTGGAGCGTCTGGAGCTGGAAAGCGACTTGCGTCACGCCCTGGAACAGAACGAATTCGTCCTCTACTACCAACCGCAGTTCAGCGGCGATGGCAAACGCCTGACCGGCGCCGAAGCCTTGCTGCGCTGGCGACATCCGCGACGCGGTCTGGTGCCGCCGGGAGACTTCATTCCGGTGCTCGAAGAGCTCGGTCTGGTGGTGGATGTCGGCGACTGGGTGATCAGCGAGGCCTGCCGTCAACTCAAGACCTGGCATCAGGCCAAGGTCCGGGTACCCAAGGTGTCGGTGAACATTTCGGCCCGGCAATTCTCCGATGGCCAACTCGGGACGCGGATCGCCACCATCCTCAAGGAAACCGGCCTGCCGCCGGCATGCCTGGAGCTGGAGCTGACCGAAAGTATCCTGATGCGCGAAGTCAGCGAAGCGATGCAGATTCTCGCCGGGCTGAAAAATCTCGGCCTGAGCATCGCGGTCGACGACTTCGGCACCGGTTACTCATCGCTCAACTACCTCAAGCAGTTCCCGATCGACGTGCTGAAAATCGACCGCACCTTCGTCGACGGCCTGCCGTCGGGCGAGCAGGATGCGCAGATCGCCCGCGCGATCATCGCCATGGCCCACAGCCTCAATCTGGCGGTTATCGCCGAGGGCGTGGAAACCCACGAGCAACTCGACTTCCTGCGTGAGCATGGTTGCGACGAGGTTCAGGGGTATCTGTTCGGCCGTCCGATGCCGGCGAACCGGTTTGAAGCGCAGTTCAGCAATGATGCGTTGTTCGTGTTCGACTGAAATCTTGTGGTGTTGCGGGAGACCCCTTCGACTTGCTCGCGAAGGGGCCCGCACAGGCACCGCATATCCGGTCATGAAGCCCACTTGTCTGCGACATGATGTCCTTTCATATGCCATCTAAAACCCATTGGGTTAGAATGCCCCCCTTTTCTGCCCCGATCCTTGAGGACCGCCATGTTCAGCCGTGATTTGACTATTGCCAAGTACGACGCCGATCTCTTTGCCGCCATGGAGCAAGAAGCTCAGCGCCAGGAAGAACACATCGAGCTGATCGCTTCGGAAAACTACACCAGCCCTGCGGTCATGGAAGCTCAAGGCTCGGTACTGACCAACAAGTACGCCGAAGGCTACCCGGGCAAGCGCTACTACGGTGGTTGCGAGTTCGTCGACGTGGTCGAGCAACTGGCCATCGACCGTGCAAAAGAACTGTTCGGCGCTGATTACGCCAACGTTCAGCCACACGCCGGCTCCCAAGCCAACAGCGCCGTTTATCTGGCCCTGCTGCAAGCGGGCGACACCCTCCTGGGCATGAGCCTGGCGCACGGTGGTCACCTGACCCACGGTGCCAGCGTTTCCTCCTCCGGCAAGCTGTACAACGCCGTTCAGTACGGTATCGACGGCAACGGCCTGATCGACTACGACGAAGTCGAGCGTCTGGCGGTTGAACACAAGCCGAAAATGATCGTGGCCGGTTTCTCTGCCTACTCGCAGATCCTCGACTTCCCGCGTTTCCGTGAGATCGCTGACAAGGTTGGCGCCTATCTGTTCGTCGACATGGCCCACGTGGCCGGTCTGGTCGCCGCTGGCGTCTACCCGAACCCGGTGCCTTTCGCTGACGTCGTGACCACCACCACGCACAAGACCCTGCGCGGTCCACGTGGCGGCCTGATCCTGGCTCGCGCCAACGCCGACATCGAGAAAAAGCTGAACTCCGCGGTATTCCCGGGCGCCCAGGGTGGCCCGCTGGAGCACGTGATCGCCGCTAAAGCGATCTGCTTCAAGGAAGCACTGCAACCTGAGTTCAAGACTTACCAGCAACAAGTGGTGAAAAACGCCAAGGCCATGGCCGGCGTGTTCATCGAGCGCGGTTTCGACGTAGTTTCCGGCGGTACTGAAAACCACCTGTTCCTGCTGTCGCTGATCAAGCAGGAAATTTCCGGTAAAGACGCTGACGCCGCTCTGGGCAAAGCGTTCATCACCGTGAACAAGAACTCCGTGCCAAACGATCCACGCTCCCCGTTCGTCACCTCCGGTCTGCGCTTCGGTACTCCGGCTGTGACCACTCGTGGCTTCAAGGAAGCAGAGTGCAAAGAACTGGCCGGCTGGATCTGCGACATCCTGGCGGACCTTTCCAACGAAGCGGTGATCGACGCCGTTCGTGAGAAGGTCAAGGCCATCTGCAAGAAGCTGCCGGTATACGGCGCCTAATCAGCCCGCTAAACCGTAGCAATGAAAAACCGGCCAGTGATGGCTAATGCCAGTCAGTTAAGCTGACTGGCATTTTTCTTTCTGATCGGATATTTCGGTGATTTGAGCCTTATGGCGCGGGGATAAATGCGCTCTTCCCGTCGATGCGGCAGAACATAATGCGGGGCAGAGGCGTGCAGCTCGGCCAGATATTTGGGGATGTTCCCGGAACGGTCGGCCGAAACGCTGTTGATAAACCCTAAAATTGCCCAAGTACACGCGGCAAAGCTCATTTCGCACGGGTAAATACCTGGACAGTGGCGGCTCATTTCCACCATCTGGTAGCGCAGCAGGTTGTAGCCCAGCAACACACCCCACAGTTCCTGCTCGATCATCTCGGGCGTCTTGCTACGCAATGTATAGCTGCTGTTGAGCAGCGTCTGTTTCATCTCGCGAAACCCTAATTCGATCTCCCATCGCTGGCTGTACAGGTCGACGATTTCGTCGGACGGGAAGCGTAGCGGATCGGCCATCGACGTCAGGATCTGACAAACCTTGCCCTTGACGGTTTTGCTCAGCAATCGCGCGGTCAGGCGCTCCGGCAGCCCCGGCCATTGCGTGCGGGCCTGCGGCGAAGTGCTCAACGAGACCACAGCGTCCTGGCGCCCCAAGCGCTGAATCACTTCGTACTGCGCACCTTTGCGCAGAGGCATCAGCCAATGTCGCTCGATGCCTGCTTGCTGCCACTGATGCAGCAAACCCAAGGAGTAAAAACCGCGATCGAACAGCGTCAGCGAGTGATCGGGCGTGGTTTCGATCAGTTGCTCCGCCAGTTTCATTTCGTTGCTGCGATAGCCATCCAACGCGCTGCCGATCAGCATGTGGCTGGTCAACTCCATTTGGCAGACCATGCGCACCTGAGGAAAACCAGTGTCGCCATGCTGGTTGCTGGCGGAGTCGTAACGCGCACGGTTTTCGGGGGTATCGGGTGTTCGCCAGACGACGCCGTCGACACCCAGTAAGCGCAAACCGGCCCAAGTTGGGTGATCCACGGCCTCATGCCAACTTTTCTGAGTCAGATGGAAGACTTGTCGTACAGCTTCGCTGCCTAATCGCTGACGGGCCTGGACTACGGCGCTGGGCGCCACCAGCGGACGTTGTCCCGGCAGCATGATGTTCATGCGGCTGACCACATCCCAGGCCGACATGCGTCGAAAGAACGCCATGGAGATCACGCACCAAAGCATCATTTCCAGCGGCAAACGCCGCTTGCGCAGGGTCGCCACGCCGGCCTGTTCAAGTGCCTGCTCGACCAAAGATGGATCGAGTAAAGAATCCAGTCCCTCGATTGAGTTAGGGGTGGAGGCGATATTGTGGGTCAGTTCCAGGGCCCGAGCGAGACGCATAAAAAAATCCGATGCCAGTACAGGCATCGGATTTTGATTTCTTGCGGCCAAAGGTCAAGCAAGAGGGCTTAACTGATCGGCATTAGCCTGTGATGGCCGGTTTTTTTTCGTCCGCGATTTTTTTCAAACAACGAAAAGGCTCAAGGTCGGGGCATTGCGCCCAACTGGTAAGACCGGTCATGCCAATCACTCAAAATTTGCTTGCGATCACCTAAAAACAGCGCCTAGACTGCGCCCGCACTGGACATACCGGTAAGACCACAATAATTAAGTCCTGAATCTGATGCGCGAAGCGCACGGCAGCCAGGACACCGACCAGGATTCCTCCCATGCTCAGATGGTGCTCGCGTTCAATCTTCCTCCAAGTGGTTCTCGGACTGGTGCTCGGCATCGTCTGCGGGCTGACCCTTCCTGAATACTCCGCCCAGCTCAAACCGCTCGGCGATGGCTTCATCAAACTGATCAAGATGCTCATCGGTCTGATCGTATTCTGCGTGGTGGTCAGCGGCATCAGCGGTGCCGGCGACCTGAAGAAGGTCGGACGCATCGGCCTGAAATCGGTGATCTACTTCGAAATCCTGACCACCATCGCCCTGGTGATTGGTCTGGTGTTCGCTTTCACCACCGGCATCGGCAGCGGCGCGAACATTCATCTGGATCAGCTTTCCGCTGCCGACATGGGCGACATCGCCCAGCGCGGTCAGCACATGCAAACCACCTCCCAGTTCCTGATGAACCTGATCCCGACCTCGGTAATCGGCGCCTTCGCGGAGAACAACATTCTGCAAGTCCTGCTGTTTTCGGTGCTGTTCGGCAGTGCGCTGAACCTGGTGGGCGAAGCAGCGTCAGGTATTTCCCGGCTGATCAATGAGCTGAGCCACGTGATCTTCCGCATCATGGGCATGATCGTGCGTCTGGCGCCGATCGGCGTGTTCGGCGCCATCGCTTTCACCACCAGCAAATATGGCCTGGATTCGCTGCAGCACCTGGGCAGCCTGGTTGGCCTGTTTTATCTGACCTGTGTGGCGTTTGTGACATTGATTCTCGGCCTGGTGATGCGCCTTTCGGGCCTGAAGATGTGGCCGTTGCTTAAATACCTGCGCGAAGAACTGCTGATCGTCATGGGCACCGCCTCCTCCGACGCCGTGCTGCCACAAATCATGCGCAAGCTTGAGCATCTGGGCATCGGCAGTTCGACGGTCGGGCTGGTCATTCCTACCGGTTACTCGTTCAACCTGGACGGTTTCTCGATCTACCTGACCCTCGCCATCGTGTTCATCGCCAATGCCACCGGCACGCCGCTGGCCATGACCGATCTGCTGACGATTCTGCTGGTATCGTTGATCACCTCCAAAGGTGCCCACGGGATTCCCGGCTCGGCGCTGGTGATTCTCGCGGCGACACTGACGGCGATCCCGGCGATTCCGGTGGTCGGCCTGGTGCTGGTGTTGGCAGTGGACTGGTTCATGGGCATCGGCCGGGCGCTGACCAACCTGATCGGCAACTGCGTCGCCACCGTGGCCATCGCGCGCTGGGAAAAGGACATCGATATTCAACGGGCGAACAAAGTACTTTCTGGCCAGGTGGGTTATACCTTCCAGCCGAGAAAGCCTGTCGGCCCGGCACATCAGCAGGAATTCTGAATAATCGCCGTGCCTGCCCACGGGCAGGCACGGTCATCAATCGTTTTGGATGCTCATGGAGCGAACAGTGATCACCTCGTCGACCGTTGTGAATTCAGTAGTAGAAAAACTCCGGGCCGCTTTGGCCCGTGGTCAGTGGCGCTCCGGCGAGATGCTGCCGGGGCAGCGTGAGCTGGCCGAACAACTGGGCATCAGCCGCCCGAGCCTGCGCGAAGCCGTCATCGTGCTGGAAACCCTTGGGCTGGTGCGCTCCATGCCGGGTAAAGGCGTGGTGGTGCTGGAGGCCAATCTTAGCGACAGCCAAAGCCACGACAGCGCGGTCGCCGGTGCGAGCCTGGAAGACGTGCTGCAACTGCGCTACACGCTTGAACCGTTCATTGTCGGCCTGGTGGCGCAGTCGATCAGCAGCAAGGAAGTCGGGCAACTGCGCTTGACCCTGATGGACATGCGCGAAGCGCTGGAAGCCAACGACAGCGAAGCCGGCGTGAACGCCTACATCGCGTTCCACGAAGAGCTGTTCACGCTGACCTCGAACCCGATTTTCCAGAGTGTGGTGCAACAGACCAGCAACGCCCTCAAGCAAAGCGCCGACGTGCTGCGCAACTCCCCGGAGCATTTGGCTGAGCGCCTTGAGGAGAACGAAGCCGTGGTGCGCGCTATTCGCAGCAAAAACAGCGCCCAGGCCAGCGCCGAGATGCGTCGGCACATCCTTCGGGAAGGCCAGCGGATGGGCATCGAATTGAATATTCCGGACGACAATCTGGGCAAATAGCTGTACTGAAAAAAACCCTATCGGCAACCGGACTGGAGACAGGCCATGAGTTCCTACGCCTTGAAGATTCCCGTTTTCTCGATTTCCACCGCCCTGCCCTTGCGCCACCAGAGCGACAAGAAGCGTTGCGTCGACGACATCTATCCGCAGATTTTCGATGCCATTCTCGAACAACGCATTGCCCCGGGCAGCCGTTTCACCGAAGCAAGCCTTGGCCAGGCATTCGGTGTCAGCCGCAGTATCATCCGCCAGGTACTGGCGCGATTGTCTCATCAGCAGGTCATCATTCTGCGGCCCAATCATCGCCCGCAAGTCGCGACCTCCGATGCCGAACAAACCCGTCAGATTCTCCATGCCCGCCGGCTGACCGAAACCACTCTGGCGCGACTGGCCTGCCAGCAACCGTCTTCCCGGCACCTGCCGCAGTTACGCGAATTGATAGAGCGCGAACGCCGCTATATCGAACAAAACCAACGCGGGCCGGCTATTCGTCTGTCGGGCGAGTTCCACCTGCAACTGGCGCAAGTCGCAGGCAACGTGCCATTGGCACAATTTCTCGGCAGCCTGGTGCCGCTGACCTCATTGGCCATCGCCCACTACGAAGAACAAGCGCGTAGTTACTGCGCGTGGCAAGAACATGCGGAGATCGTCGAGGCGGTGGAGTGCGGAGATGCCAAGGTTGCCGAGGGCTTGATGGCCCGGCTTCTGGAGCATCTGGAGGAGAAGTTGCTGAACCCGTAATCGGCTTGTGTAACGGCTTGCGCACAACATTTCTGACCGTCCCGAGACTCGGTTCTTTAACCGGTTTTTTCGCCTTGAAACTATTGAAACTATTGAAACCTGCTATCACTTTGCAACCGCCGCCATTAACTGCCAACGAATACTTTATACGCGCCACATAAAAACCTCACTCATACCGCCAACTTCCCGAAACAAAGAAACGAGCACAACCTATAAAAAACAATTTAATCTCTGGTTCTACTTTTACTGAAAACCAACTAATCAAGATGTAAATGTTTGAGATAACTTCATGATCACCGCCCATCAGAAATACTTCCGCGCCTGTCTTGAAAAGCCGTTCGCAACCTCGCATGGCTATCTTGTCATGACCCGCCCGCCCCTAAGCAGTGACGGGTACTTCGTTGGCCGGTGCACATTGGATCATTACCTTGCAACCAAGTAAAAACACAACAAAACCCCAGAGACACCGCATCTAAACCTTAACAACCTCGACACGCTTAATCTGTTTGATGAGGACAATAAATCTGTAAGTGGACGACCTCCACGACCATTATCATTGCGTAAAATTCAAAGTCAAAAACTGACCAAACACCTGAACATCAATTTCTTATCAAGGAAGATATAACCATGACCGTTGAAAAATCCTTTATTGCAGAACTGGCTAGTGATTACGGCCACCTGCATTTCCCTAGACTGACACACGGCCGCGAAGTCACCATCCCTGTCACGGGCTTCTTCGACTTCTCTCCCACTGACGTATACGTATCAGATACTCTATTCGCAAAGAAAGGCCTGCCGGGTTCCACCTTGCAGTTCTACTTTTATAATCTTGGAGGTACGCATATCTATTTTATGCTTGTTATTACTCCCGGCCCGCTCTTTGGCAGACTAGTCGGCATCGATGAAAATGACTGTCTCACCGCCATGGAAGGGCCCACGGCAGGCCCTAAGAGACTCGCCACGTTTTCTTTTTTAGACAATAACGGCAAACTCGCTTCTCTCGACAATCCCCAATCAAACACTCTATTCGTGACCATTAAAGTTAACGACAAATCGCTAACGCGCAGCAAGAATTCGCCGGAAGGATTTATTATCTCTGCAGGCATGGGAATCCAGATGAACTTCAGTCTGAAGATCATTAAACGCAACGTAGACTCGAGCATCCTCAACGCCTAATCATTTCAGCACCTGCCTTTTCATATAACAAGAAAAGGCAGGACAAACTTACCATCGAGCAGCTACCTCGGCAGTTATGCTTCTACGCGAGAAAAGCCCTCACGAATCTTCTCTTCCGGCAAATCGTCGGCAATGAACACGATCACGCTTTCGCGCGTTTCATCGTCTGCCCATTCCGTGTCCCAATCGAATCCGTATAACTTCAACACACCCTGAAACACCATGCGCCGCGGCTCGCCAAGGATGTTCAACACGCCTTTGTAGCGCAGCAATTGCTTGCCATGGTCCTCCAGCAGTTCGTTCATGAACTCGCTGAGTTTGTCGATATCCAGCGGCTTGTCGGTGCGCAGCACCAGGCTGGAAATGCGGTCGATGGACGGCGCTTTGCTCACCGGGCGCAGGCTGACACCACCACCCAGGTCGGCATTGAGATTGAAGCCGCGCACGTCGAGCAATTCGGCCAGATCGATCTTGCCGTGCTCGACCACGCGGATCGGTGCGCGACGGTTGATGCGGGTCAGGCGCTCGCTCAGCGCGGTAAAGGTCGCCTCGTCCACCAGATCGCGCTTGCTCACCAGTAAGCGGTCGGCGAAACCGATCTGCGCCTGGGCGATGGTTTGAGTCAGGTGAGTGTCAGCGTGCGCCGCATCGACCAGGGTAATGATGCCGTCGAGGATGTAGCGCTCGCGCAGCTCTTCATCGATGAAAAAGGTTTGGGCCACAGGTGCCGGGTCGGCCAGGCCGGTGCATTCGATCACCAGACGGTCGAAAGCAATTTCTCCGCTGTCCAGGCGCTCGAGCAGCAAGTACAAGGCTTTGGTCAGATCGGTGTGGATGGTGCAGCAGACGCAGCCGTTGGACAGCGTCATCACTTGCACCGGTTCGTCGCCCAACAGCTGGGTGTCGATACCGGCGTCGCTGAATTCGTTCTCGATCACGGCGATTTTCAGGCCGTGTTCGGCTTTGAGCAGGTGGCGCAACAGCGTGGTTTTTCCCGCGCCGAGAAAGCCACTGAGGATTGTTACCGGGATGGGAGAGGACAACTGGAGTCTCCTGTTTCACAAAATGAGAATTCAACACAAAACAAATGTGGGAGCGAGCCTGCTCGCGAAAGCGGTCTATCAGTCAACACAGTGTCGAATGACAGATTGCCTTCGCGAGCAGGCTCGCTCCCACAGGGGGATTACGTCAACCTGGCGTCAAATCAACAGCACTTGGGCCCACCCTTGCCACCGTAACGAGCCTCTTGGCGTTCCCGGAAGAACATTTCGTAGGTCATCACCGGTTTGTCCGGGTGGTTGGTTTGCATATGCTCGACGTAATTGTCGTAGTCGGGCATCCCGACCATCAGGCGCGCGGCCTGACCGAGGTATTTACCGAGGCGACTCAGGTCATTGAACATGCTGCAATCCTCGATTACGCATCTGGCAGAGCCTGGAATGGCGCTTCTTTATCCGTACGTTCTTTGCTGCCCCAGGCGGAAATACCGACCTTGAGCGCATAGAACAGGATACTGAATACCACGAACAGGAACAGCGCCGTCAGCGTTGCGTTGGTGTAGGCGTTGAAGATCACGTGCTGCATCTGCGTAATGTCCTTGGCCGGTGCGAGGATCTGACCGTTGGCCAGCGCATCGCTGTACTTCTTGGCCAGCGACAGGAAGCCGATCGCCGGGTTGGCGTCGAACAGCTTGATGAAGCCGGCGGTGGTGGTGCAGATCAGCAGCCACACGGCGGGCAGTATGGTGACCCAGACGTAGCGCTGGCGTTTCATTTTGATCAG
The DNA here is from genome assembly GCF_030053095.1 of Pseudomonas sp. PMCC200344. Classification (NCBI taxonomy): domain Bacteria; kingdom Pseudomonadati; phylum Pseudomonadota; class Gammaproteobacteria; order Pseudomonadales; family Pseudomonadaceae; genus Pseudomonas; species Pseudomonas sp. PMCC200344. Next base: position 5,566,684 of record NZ_CP125618.1, read on the forward strand.
CACAACGGTCGCCAGCATCAGCGCGATACCGGCCAGCATCTGGTTGGAGATACCGAACAGCGGCCACAAGGTGTTGATGCCACCCAGCGGATCGATCACGCCCTGGTACAGCAACCAACCCCACATCGCCACACAACCGGCGGTTGCGATCAGGTTGGCGGTCCAGGATTCGGTGCGTTTCAGCGCTGGCACGAAGGAACCGAGCAAGTCCTGCAGCATGAAGCGGCCGGCACGGGTACCGGCGTCGACGGCCGTCAGGATGAACAGCGCCTCGAACAGAATCGCGAAGTGGTACCAGAACGCCATGGTGTTTTCACCCGGCAGGACACTGTGCAGGATCTGTGCGATACCGACCGCCAGGGTCGGCGCACCGCCAGCACGGGCCAGGATCGTGGTTTCACCGATGTCCTTGGCCACCGCCTGCAGCGCTTCCGGGGTAATTGCAAAGCCCCAACTGCTAACCATCTGCGCGACCGAAACCACGTCACTGCCGACGATGGCCGCCGGGCTGTTCATGGCGAAATACACGCCTGGCTCGATCACCGACGCGGCAACCATGGCCATGATGGCGACGAAGGATTCCATCAGCATGCCGCCGTAACCGATGTAACGGGCGTTGACTTCGTTATCCAACATTTTCGGTGTGGTGCCCGAAGCAATCAGCGAGTGAAAACCCGAGACCGCGCCACAGGCGATGGTGATAAACAGGAATGGGAACAGACCGCCCTTCCACACCGGCCCGGTGCCGTCGATGAACTGGGTCAGTGCCGGCATTTTCAGGTCGGGCATGGTGATCAGAATGCCGATCGCCAAGGCCACGATGGTACCGATTTTGAGAAACGTGGACAGGTAATCACGCGGTGCCAGAATCAGCCAGATCGGCAACACTGCGGCAACAAAACCGTAGCCGATCAGCATCCAGGTTATTTGTACGCCGGTGAAGGTGAACGCTTTGGCCCACACCGGATCGGCAGCCACTTGCCCGCCCAGCCAGATCGAACCCAGCAACAGCAATACGCCAATCACCGAGATTTCACCGATGCGGCCCGGACGGATGTAGCGCATGTAGATGCCCATGAACATCGCGATCGGGATGGTCGCCATGACCGTGAAAATCCCCCAAGGGCTTTCAGCCAGGGCTTTCACGACGATCAGCGCCAGCACCGCGAGGATGATGACCATGATCAGGAAGCAGCCAAACAGCGCGATGGTGCCGGGGATGCGGCCCATTTCTTCACGAACCATGTCGCCGAGGGAACGGCCGTTGCGGCGGGTGGACATGAACAGGACCATGAAGTCCTGAACGGCACCCGCCAGCACCACGCCGGCAATCAGCCACAGCGTACCGGGCAGATAGCCCATTTGCGCCGCCAGAACCGGACCGACCAGCGGCCCCGCGCCAGCGATGGCGGCGAAGTGGTGACCGAAGAGGATGTGTTTATTGGTGGGGACGTAGTCCAGACCGTCATTGTTAAGCACGGCGGGGGTGGCCCGTCGCGGGTCGAGTTGCATCACGTTGTTAGCGATGAACAGACTGTAGTAACGATAGGCAACCAGATAGATGGCCACGGCGGCGACCACAATCCACAAGGCGTTGATCGCCTCGCCTCGGCGCAATGCCACTACACCGAGGGCACACGCCCCTACGATTGCCAGCAGCAGCCAGGGTAGGTGGCGTAGCAGGCTATTATTATTTTTCATTTTATGATTCCAGCCAGGGTGGACAAGAAAGACAGCCATCCCGAGTTTAGCGCTAACGGCCGCAAAGGCCATCCCCCGACATGGGTTGAGCCATCACTTTGCTGGCAGCCTTTGCCAATGCGGGTCTATAGTCAGCGAACATTTACGAGGATTGCGCCATGAGCGAGCACCCTGCCGATCGCCGCCGCTTCAAACGTATTGCGTTCGATGCCCGAACCGAGCTGAGTCAGGGGGAATTCATCTGGCCGGTGAAGTTGATCGACCTGTCACTGAAGGGACTGTTAATCGAAAAGCCCGAACCGTGGCTGGGGAATCGGGAGTGGCATTTCCTGGTCGATATTCATCTCAACGAGGACGTCGCCATCAAGATGGATGTGCAACTGACCCACGATGATCATGGTCAGCTCGGGTTCGTCTGCAAACACATCAGCCTCGAATCCATCGAACGCCTGCGGCGGTTGGTTGAACTCAACCTTGGCGATCCGCAAGAGCTTGAGCGCGAACTGGGCGCCCTGATCGAAATCTGACAGCCCAACACTAATCCAATGTGGGAGCGAGCCTGCTCGCGAATACGGTCTGACATTCAACATTTAAGTCGACTGACATACTGCTATCGCGAGCAGGCTCGCTCCCACAGGTTTTGTAACGACCTGAAAGTTATTCGAAGAGGGCGTCCAACGCCTGCTCCAGACGCGTCACGGCAATAATCTGCAACCCCGGCGGCGCCTCTTTCGGCGCATTGCCCTTGGGCACGATGGCGCGTTTGAAGCCGTGTTTGGCGGCTTCTTTCAAGCGTTCCTGGCCGCTCGGCACCGGGCGTACTTCGCCGGAAAGCCCGACTTCGCCGAACACCAGCAGATCGTGGGGCAGTGGCCGGTTACGCAAACTGGACATGACTGCCGCCATCAGCGCCAGATCGGATGCCGTTTCCAGCACCTTCACCCCGCCAACCACGTTGAGAAACACATCCTGATCGTGGGTCGGAATGCCGCCGTGACGGTGCAGCACCGCCAACAACATCGCCAGTCGGTTCTGGTCCAGCCCCAGCGTTACCCGACGTGGATTGGCCAGGTGACTGTCGTCCACCAGCGCCTGGACTTCCACCAGCATCGGCCGCGTCCCTTCCCACGTCGCCATGACCACACTGCCCGGCACTTCTTCCTGCGCACGGGTGAGAAAAATCGCCGAAGGGTTGGAGACTTCTTTCAGCCCCTTGTCGGTCATACCGAATACGCCCAGTTCGTTGACGGCGCCGAAACGGTTCTTCACCGCTCGCAGCAAACGCAAACGCCCATCGGATTCGCCTTCGAAATACAGAACCGTGTCGACCATGTGCTCCAGCACTCGCGGTCCCGCCAATGCACCTTCTTTCGTCACGTGACCGACCAGGAAAATGGCCGTGCCGCTCTGCTTGGCATAGCGCACCAGCAACGCCGCGCTTTCCCGAACCTGCGAGACGCCGCCTGGTGCCGATTGCAGCTGCTCGGTGAAGATCGTCTGAATCGAGTCGATCACCATCACCTTGGGTTTTTCCTGCCGGGCGGTGGCGATGATGGTTTCGATGCAGGTTTCGGTCATCACCCGCAGTTGATCCTGAGGCAAACCGAGACGGCGGGCGCGCATGGCCACTTGCTGCTGGGATTCTTCGCCGGTGACGTACAGTGCCGGCATGACTTTGGCGAGGTTGCACAAGGTTTGCAGCAGAATGGTCGATTTGCCGATGCCCGGATCACCGCCGATCAGCACCACCGAACCGTCTACCAGACCACCGCCCAGCACCCGATCCAGTTCACTGGAGGCTGTGGAAAAACGCGGAATCTCTTCGACGCTGACTTCGGCCAGGGTCTTGATCTGCGCCTGTTGGCCGGTCCAGCCGGTGCGACCGCTGGGGGCTGCGGCACCACCGCTCTCCACCATGGTTTCGGTCAGGGTGTTCCAGGCCCCGCACTCGCCGCACTGGCCAGCCCACTTGGGGAAGGTTGAGCCGCACTCGGTGCAGCCATACATGCGCTTGGCCTTGGCCATCTGAACTCCCGGCAAAAACCGCGATGATAGCTCAGCTGGTGCGGATCAGCGCGGCGCCGCGTTGCGGATTTGACCGCTGGCCAGACGCGCGGCGCTGTTGCCCAGCGGATCCTCAGCGTAAAGGTCCGCCCCCTTGGCTTTGAGCGCGTCGAGCAACTCAACTCGCTTGAACAATCCGGCGTACATCGCTGCGGTCTGCCCGGCGCCATTACGTTGATCGGGGTTGCAATTGGCTGCTAACAAGGTTCGAGCAATCTGTACTTCGCCCTTGAAAATCGCGCCCATTAGCGCCGTGTTGCCACGCAGGTCCTGAGCACAAGCGTCCGCCCTGGCAGCGAGCAATCGGTCCACTGCCGCACTCTGCCCGTGATAAGCCGCCAGAATCAGTGCGGTGTAACCTTTGCTATCGCGAGTATTGAGGGAGTATCCAGCCTCGATGAAGGTCTCGAGCATCGGCACATCGCCGCGACGGGCAGCATCGAAGTAGTAGTCCTGCAATTGGGCTTTCAGCGCAGAAGGATCTTTCGTGACTTGCGTGGCCGGCCCGGCGAACACGCCGAACGGCAGACACACCAGAAAAAAAGACAGATAAAAACGCATGACAAAGCTCCCTGGCCAGACGGGACCTCGCATGAGGCCCCGCTTCAGGTTGAAAAATCAGTCGACCAGTTTGGCCGCCAGCGCCTTGACCCGGCTCAGATCCCCCTTGGCAACCTTGGTCACCCCGGTCCCGTACTCCGGGTCGGCCTTATAGAGGAAGGACAGCATGATGTGTTTGCTCTCATCATCGGTGGTGACCAGCGAACCACCGAAGCTCTCAATCAGGTCGTTGCGTTCTTTCTTGCTGAAGGAGCGATACAGATCGCCGGCTTGCTTGAAGTTTTGTTCACGCTGAATCTTCGCCTGCTGCGTGCTGCCCGACAGCGCCGATTGGCTGTAGCGTGCGGTTTGCAGCTCTTCACGAGGCAGCAAACGGCTTGGCTGGTAATTCACCCCAGTGCTGCTGTGGCCGATGTTCATTGCGCCGTCCTGATTGCCGTTGTTTACCGCAATCTTTGGAGCATTGATCGGCAACTGCATCGCATTGGCCCCCAGGCGATACAGTTGCGTATCGGCATAAGAGAACACTCTACCCTGTAACAATCGGTCTTCCGAAGGTTCGATACCGGGAACAAGATTGGTCGGCGCCATGGCAACTTGCTCCGTTTCCTGGAAGACATTCGCAGGATTACGGTTCAAGACCATCTGTCCAACTTTTCGCTCTGGAACGCCGGGCCAAATCTTGGTCGCGTCCAATGGATCGAAATCAAACTTGTACAAATCCTGAGGATTTAAAACCTGGACGTACAAATCCCACTTCGGAAAGTCACCTTTATTAATATGAGCCACCAAGTCGTTGGTCATATGACTGTAGTCTTTACCTTGAACATTGGTCACCGTTTTCGGATCTAGATTATTAATTCCCTGCAAACTTTTCCAGTGGAACTTCACGTAGTGAACTTCACCCTTGGCGTTAATTAACTTATAGGCGTGAACACCATTACCATCCATTTCCCGATAACTGGCCGGTGTACCGGAGTTAGAGTACAACTCGGTCAGGGTACGAGTCGCTTCCGGAACATGCGAGAAGAAATCGAAACGACGGGCGTCGTCGTCGAGGTTGGTACGCGGGTCAGGCTTGAAGGCATGGACCATGTCCGGAAACTTGATGGCGTCACGGATGAAGAAAGTCGGGAAATTGTTGCCGACCAGGTCCCAATTGCCGTCCGCAGAGTAGAACTTGGTGGCGAAACCGCGAGGGTCACGCAGGGTTTCCGGCGAATGGTTGCCGTGGACCACCGCCGAAAAGCGTACAAACACCGGAGTGTTCTGGCCAGCAGCGAATACCTTGGCCTTGGTCAGATCGCTGAGGTCGTCAGTCACGCTGAAGGTGCCATGGGCGCCGGTGCCGCGGGCATGCACTACTCGCTCAGGAATGCGTTCACGGTCAAAGCGCTGGAGCTTCTGGATCAATTGCACGTCTTGCAGCAACACCGGGCCGGTCGCGCCAGCGGTTTGCGAGTTCTGGTTGTCGCCCACCGCGGCACCGTTATCGCGAGTCAGGGTTGCTGCGTTGACGGAGAAGGACAGCAGACTGGCGGTCAAAACGCCAAGGGTGCGCCGATGTGAAAAAGCCCCGAGGCCAATGGTCGAATTCATTTCAGGTTCCTCTGTTTTTTTAGGCGCAATCCAAGTGCGCTTTTCAGAGGCTAGAGGTCGAAGCCGCAGAACATAAATAGAAAGAACGTAACGCTATGATTTAGAATTTTATGTGGATAATCAGCTGGTTAACGCGTATACGTGCGCGATTGATGGCACTTTACAAACTAATTACCGGCAAATGTGTCGATAACAACGAGCATTGTAAGAAGGTGTTTCGAGCAAGACCCGTTTTGCTGATTTACACTGCGCTCACCAACCTCATCTGTAACAAGGAAATAACCTATGGGCGTGATAACTGAGTTCAAGGCCTTCGCGGTCAAAGGTAACGTGGTCGACATGGCCGTCGGTATCATCATTGGCGCCGCCTTCGGCAAGATCGTTTCATCGTTTGTCGGCGACGTGGTGATGCCACCCATTGGCCTGCTTATCGGGGGGGTGGACTTCAGTGACCTGGCCGTCACGCTCAAAGCAGGCAACGGCGATATCCCGGCGGTAATGCTGGCGTACGGTAAATTCATCCAAAGCCTGATTGACTTCATCATCGTCGCCTTCGCGATCTTCATGGGCGTCAAAGCCATCAACCGCCTGAAACGCGAAGAGGCCGTTGCGCCAACGCTGCCGCCGGTTCCGACCAAGGAAGAAGAGTTGCTGGAAGAGATCCGCGATCTGCTCAAGGCTCAGAACAATCGGCCCTGAACGCGTTAGTCAAACAAGAAACGGCGCCCTTGAGGCGCCGTTTTTCTACCAGTAGTTTTCCACCGCCACTTGCCCGGGTCGGCGACTGAGGCTCAAGTGCATGTGGCGCTGTTTGAGCAATTTGCGCGTGTCATCGATCATCTGCGGATTGCCGCAGAGCATGACCCTTGAGTGCTCGGCCGTCAGCGCCAGGCCTGCCGCCCGCTCCAGCTCGCCATTTTCGATCAACGCAGTGATCCGGCCGCTCAGAGCGCCATGATACTGCTCGCGCGTGACCGTGGTGATGAACTGCAGCTTGTGCGCAAACTCCGCTAAATAGTCGCGCTGGACCAACCCGCTGATAAGGTCCTGATAAGCCAGTTCCCGGGCTTCGCGCACACTGTAGACCAGGATGATTCGTTCGAATTTCTCCCAGACTTCGAAGTCCTGCAGGATCGAAAGAAACGGCGCCAGGCCGGTGCCTGTGGATAACAGCCAGAGATCACGGCCGTCGACAAAGCGATCCAGCGTCAGGTAACCAAAGGCCTGACGCTCGACCAGCAGCGTATCGCCGACTCCGAGCCGACTCAGCTCGCTGGTGAACTCCCCCCCTGGCACCACAATGGAAAAGAATTCGAGGAACTCGTCATAGGGCGACGACACCATGGAATAGGCCCGCCATACGGTGCTGCCGTCAGCCTTGGTAACGCCCAGCCGGGCGAATTGCCCTGCACGAAAACGAAAACCCGGATCCCGGGTAGTCCGCAGGGTGAACAGACTGGGGGTCAGCGACTGGACGTCGAGCAAGGTCTGGCGAGTGAATTTTTCTGCACTGGCGGTCATGGGGTGCTCCATTCAACAGATAGCCACAGTGTCCCGCAAAGCGGAGGGCTTAAACACCGGTGATTTGTAGTGGCTTTAGCCAGGGCCTCATTCGTATTAACTTCATAGTACGACTTAATATTAACCACCCGGTTAACACACAAGTCCAAGCCTGATTGTAATAAGCCAGACATTTCGTTATCTAGGCCAGTACGCCCTAACGTTAGAACCAGATACTTGCTTAAAAATCGCAAACAAAGCCAAAAATTCTCACGCGCACATAGGAAACATCCTACACTCGGCTCGTGTCAGATCTTGGATCCAAAAAGGCACCCCCAAATAACATCACACTTGGAGAGGCACAATGGAGAGGTGGAAGGAATCACAACTCAACCAATTATCGCGAACAACGGAGATTGATATTGCCTACCGGATTTCACTGGGTTTCGCGAAAAATATAGGCTTTAAATTTTTCGCCTTTTCAACAACATACCAAGTAAAAACTGACGACTTTAATACAGTCCAGCTCAACAACTACCCTACGGACTGGAACATTGAATATGAACAAAAAAATTTTAGCGCAATAGACCCGGTAGTGGCTCACTGCAATCACTCCAGGCTGCCTGTCCTTTGGAGCGAAGGACTTTTTTCCAAGACCCCGCGCTTGTGGGATGCGCTTGAGAAACAAGGATTGCAGCACGGCTGGTCACAATCGGTCCATGACGAGGACAGTGGTGTTTGCAGCATTCTGAGCCTGGCCAGAAGCCATTGCCCGATCACTGCGTTTGAGCTGTATGAAAATCTCGGTTTTTCAGTATTCATCGGGCGCCACCTGCATGCGTTGATCGCACAGACACTGCCCAGGAAATCGACCAAGCCACCCGTGCCGCATTTGTCCCCCCGCGAGATCGATGTACTGAAACTGGCGGCTGATGGCAAAACTGCGTATGAGAGTGCCAGAATCCTCAATCTCAGCGCACGCACGGTCAATTTTCATGTGCAAAGCGCGATTCTGAAACTGGGGGTCAATAACAAGATTTCGGCAGTCATCGCCGCCACCAAGGACGGTTTTCTAAGTAGCAGCGCGATGCGTTGACCCAAAAAATCCTGCAAGTAATCCAAAAGAAAAAAACGTACCATTTGCGGTCCTTCTTGAGTGTTGACGTGCGAACCTTCACGACGCAGTACACTCGGACGGTCTCGCCCGCTACAACGCCCTTGGGCCGCGGGACACCTGTTGATGACCCCGTTGATTACCCAGAGCCCCGCCTCATGCCCTTGCTCGAAACACCCTTCGCCCGACTCGACCTGATCCGCCAGCCCGAACAGCAGAACGAACCGCTGCAGGCATTTGATGCCGCAGACGAATACCTGCTCACCCATCTGGCTGACCAACAGCCCTCGGCCGACACTCGGGTTTTGGTGCTCAACGACAGCTTTGGCGCATTGGCTGCCAGCCTGGCGGGAAAGGTTCAAGTGACCAGCAGCGGTGACTCGTTCCTGGCCTTTCAGGGACTGGAAAAAAATCTGATCCGTAACGGCCAGGCATTTGATGCGGTGCCAAGCGTACCTGCCAGTGAAGCCTTTTCAGGCCCCTTTGACCGGGTACTGATCCGGGTCCCGAAAACCCTGGCCTTGCTGGAAGAACAACTGATTCGTTTGCAGGGTCAACTGGCGCCAGGGGCTCAGGTGATTGCTGCGGCGATGATCAAGCATTTACCCCGAGCCGCGGGCGATCTGCTGGAACGCTACATCGGCCCGGTGCAAGCCTCGTTGGCGGTGAAGAAGGCTCGGCTATTGATCGCGACCGCTGAAGTCAAAGCGCCCGTTGTGTCCCCCTACCCAACTCGCTATCGACTCGACGCCCCTGAGATCGAACTGCTGAATCACGCCAATGTGTTCTGCCGTGAAGGGCTGGATATCGGCACGCGAGCGTTTTTGCCGCACCTGCCAAAGAACCTTGGCTCAGCGCGGGTTGCCGACCTGGGATGTGGCAACGGGGTTTTGGCCATCGCCAGCGCCCTGCAAAACCCCGAGGCCCACTTCACGCTCGTGGACGAATCGTTTATGGCCGTGCAATCGGCAGCCGAGAACTGGCGCGCGGCGCTCGGTGACCGGGAAGTGGTTGTACGTGCCGGTGATGGATTGGCGGGTCAGGAACCTCAGTCTCTGGACGTGGTGTTGTGCAACCCACCGTTTCACCAACAACAAGTCGTCGGCGACTTCCTGGCCTGGCGCATGTTCCAGCAGGCCCGAGAGGCTCTGGTGGTGGGTGGCGCGTTGTACATCGTCGGCAATCGTCATCTGGGGTATCACAGCAAGCTCGCGCGGTTGTTCCGCGGCGTCGAGCAAGTGGCGGCCACACCCAAGTTCGTGATCCTTAAAGCCCGAAAATAGTCCCAGGCAAAAAAACCCTCCAGCAAATGGAGGGTTGTAAATCCCTGCCGCAAGGCAACGGGATGGGATCTGGTGCAAAAAATCAGTGGGTCGTCAGGCCCGCGGCATTCATGAACATGCGCATCAGGCTGGCCACGATGAACAGCGCCACCACGCTGCCAGTCCAGATCATCGCCAACCAGCCGAGTCGCTGCCAGAGCGGCTTTTTCTCTGCTGCTTCGATTTCCTGCAAGGAATGTTTACCCGTCTTCATCGCAATCTCCTCTGAAGAAATGACGCGGGTCTCAGCCCTGCGCCAATGTCGCGTGCTCTAGTGATAGCCATCTTCGTGGGTGACCTTGCCGCGGAACACGTAGTAGCTCCAGAAGGTGTAACCCAGGATGAACGGGATGATGAACAGCGTGCCCACCAGCATGAAGCCCTGGCTTTGCGGCGGTGCGGCGGCGTCCCAGATCGAGATCGACGGCGGCACGATGTTCGGCCACAGGCTGATGCCCAAACCGCTATAGCCGAGGAAGATCAGCACCAGGGTCAGCAGGAATGGCGTGTAGTTCGCATTGCGAGCCACCGCGCGGATCAGACCGTACATGGTCACCAGCACCAGAATCGGCACCGGCAGGAACCAGAACAGGTTCGGCAGGGTGAACCAGCGAGCGGCAATCTCGGCGTGGGCCAGCGGGGTCCAGATGCTGACGATACCGATCACCGCCAGTACTACGAAAGCCAGTGGCCGAGCCAGGTCATGCATCTGCTCCTGCAACTTGCCTTCTGTCTTCATGATCAGCCAGGTGCAACCGAGCAACGCATAAGCCACCACCAGCGCCAGGCCGCAGAACAGGGTGAACGGCGTCAACCAGTCCAGTGAGCCACCGGCAAATTGGCGATTGACCACCGGCAATCCATCAATGAACGCACCCAACGCCACGCCCTGGAAAAAGGTGGCGGCGACCGAGCCACCGATGAACGCCTTGTCCCAGAGATGGCGCTTGTCGTCCCTGGCCTTGAAGCGGAACTCGAAGGCCACGCCGCGGAAGATCAGCCCGATCAGCATAAAAATCAGCGGCAGGTACAACGCCGAGAGCACCACCGAATAGGCCAGTGGGAAGGCCCCGAACAACGCTGCGCCGCCCAGTACCAGCCAGGTTTCGTTACCGTCCCAGACAGGCGCGACGGTGTTCATCATGACGTCACGATCGGTCTTGCCCGGAATGAACGGGAAGAGAATCCCGATCCCCAAATCGAAACCGTCCATGACCACGTACATCATGATGCCGAAGATGATGATCACGGCCCAGATCAGCGGAAGATCAATACCCATGAGTCAAATCTCCTTGGTCAGGCTGGGGCTGTGGTCGCTGTCACCGTTGTCATCGGCGGCGGACAGCGGGCGGGCCGGCGTGCGTTTCTGGCCAGGACCACCCTCGTTGGTTTCCTTGCCTTCGTCGATCTTCGGCCCTTTGCGCACCAGGCGCATCATGTAGCCCAGACCGGCACCGAACAGCGCGAAATAGACCACGACGAACATGATCAACGTGATGCTCATTTGCATGAAGCTGTGATTGGAGGACGCGTCTGCCGTGCGCATCAGGCCGTAGATCACCCACGGCTGACGGCCGATTTCAGTGGTGAACCAACCGGCCAGGATTGCGATCAGGCCGGATGGCCCCATCCACAACGCCAGGTACAGGAATGGCCGCGAGGTATAGAGCTTGTCGCGTTTACGCAGCCACAGGCTCCACAAACCGGTGAAGATCATCAGGAAGCCGAGCCCGACCATGATCCGGAACGACCAGAACACGATGGTCGAATTCGGTCGGTCTTCAGGCGGGAATTCCTTGAGCGCCGGGACCTGTTTGTCCAGCGAGTGCGTGAGGATCAGGCTGCCCAGATACGGGATCTCTACCGCGAGTTTGGTCCGTTCTTCTTTCATGTCCGGCCAGCCGAACAGGATCAGCGGGGTCGGCTCATCGCCATGGTTTTCCCAGTGACCTTCGATCGCGGCGATTTTCGCCGGCTGATGCTTGAGCGTGTTGAGGCCGTGGAAGTCACCGATGACCGCTTGAATCGGCGCCACGATCAAGGCCATCCACATGGCCATCGAGAGCATGGTGCGGATCGCCGGGTTGTCCTTGCCGCGCAGCAAGTGCCAGGCCGCCGAGGAACCGACGAAGAAAGCAGTCGCGACAAACGCCGCCGTCGACATGTGTAACAGACGGTAAGGGAACGACGGGTTGAAAATCACCGCCAGCCAATCCACCGGAATCACCTGGCCATTGACGATTTCATAGCCCTGCGGTGTTTGCATCCAGCTGTTGGAAGCGAGAATCCAGAAGGTCGATATCAGTGTGCCGATGGCGACCATGACCGTGGCGAAGAAGTGCAGATTGCGCCCGACCTTGTTCCAGCCGAACAGCATGACACCGAGGAAACCGGCTTCGAGGAAGAAAGCGGTGAGTACTTCGTACGTCAGCAGTGGCCCGGTCACCGAGCCGGCGAAGTCCGAGAAGCGGCTCCAGTTGGTGCCGAACTGATAGGCCATGACCAGCCCGGAGACCACGCCCATGCCGAAGTTGACGGCAAAGATCTTCGACCAGAAGTGGTACAGGTCGCGGTACGTGTCGTTATGGGTTTTCAGCCACAGACCTTCGAGCACCGCCAGGTAACTCGCCAGGCCAATGGTGATGGCGGGAAATAGAATGTGAAACGAAATGGTGAACGCGAACTGAATCCGGGCGAGATCAAGTGCCTCCAAACCGAACATAAGTCTTCCTCTGTCAGGTAATACCGGCTGAAGGCTTGTGGCCTACACCCACTGCCCCCACGGATATGGAGTGTGGCGAATTTGAATTCGTTCTTTTTTTACAAACATCACAACGTAGGGAGTCTGGCCATCTGGCCGCCGGATCATTTCCAAGAGCGGTCTTGATCTGGATCAAGCAACGTTAAAAGAGTAGTCCCATTTTTGACGATGGACGGTGTGGTCTTTTGCCGCGTGACAGGTTGCCTCACCGATGCGAGCCAGGCATATCGGTGTCTAGCTAACGAAATTCCCAAGCCCTGCAACTTTTGGTTACAGCTGGGTAATAATCTCCCCGGATGAAATGCGCGGACGGGTCAGTGCCGTGAACGGTTTGTTCATAGGCGCTTCGAACCAGTTGGGCGAGTTTGAATCAGGCTTGACCGCCCACTGGTTCGGCACCGTGCCAGCGGTGGTCATGGGCGGTATTGGCACTTTGGTGGTGACGGGGTGTGGATCAAGCTGTTCCCGACCCTGGCTAACCGCGACCGCTTGCATGTGTCGGTGGAAGAAGTGAAGGCCTGAAGCAGTTGCCGATCACACTTTTGCCGAGCAGGTGCAATACATAGATAGTGCATCAGGTGTAATGTATCGCCTTACACTTTTCCCATGATCAAATCCTTTCAGCACAAAGGCCTTCGTGGCTTCTATGAAACAGGTTCGACTCGTGGGATCCGCGCAGACCATGCGAAGCGTCTGTCTCGAATGCTTCAGTTCATGGACCGCGGCGAACTGGTCGACTATCTGGACTACCACTGACAGGAGGCAGGACATGCCCATGCACAACCCGCCACACCCTGGCGAAACCCTTTTGATGGATGTATTGCCTGAACTTGGTATCAGCGTCACAGAGCTGGCCCGGCACCTGCGATTTGCGCGCCCGCATCTATCGCGAGTGCTGCATGGCCACGCGCCGATCAGTCCTGATTTGGCGGTACGCCTGGAGCGGGCTGGAATTGGCAAGGCCAGAATGTGGCTAGGTGTTCAGACTGACTACGATCTCTGGCAAGCAGAGCAGCGAGAGCAACCGGTCATCGAACCCATTGCCGTCCACGCCTGACACTCTCTAGACCACCAACTCCCCCGCCACCGCCGCTCGCCTGGCTTTGCCGCAGAGTTGTTCCACCAGCGTCAGGGCGAATTGCAACGCCGCCCCTGAACCTTGGGCAGTGATGCAGTTGCCATCGACCACCACCGGTTGATCGACGAAGTTGCACCCCAACAGTTGATGGCTGGCCGATGGCAGGCAGGTCATGCGCCGCTGACGCAGTACGCCAAAGGCTTGCAGCGCCAGCGCCGGGGCCTCGGCGATGCCGGCGAACAGGCGCCCGGCCGCCGCCTGATCCTTGATCAATTGTTGCAGGGGCTGATGCGCCGCCAGATGTTGCGCCCCTACGGCACCGCCGGGCAGGACGATCAGATCGAACGGCTGTGCCAGCACGTCTACCAGCATCGCATCGGACGTCACTCGGGTGCCGCGCGCGCAGGTGAGCATGCGCCGTCCCTCGATGCTGGCCACCACCACTTCAACCTTGGCACGGCGCAGCACATCGATCAGGGTCACTGATTGCAGGTCATCGATGCCCTCGGCGAGGGTAATCAGAGCTCTAAAGGTCATGGGCGCAGTCCACTGGATGATCTTTAAAGCGTAGTCAGCTTTCCTGCCCCTTGTTCGAGCCCGCCGTTACTTGATGTAAAGCTGCGTCGACAGCGTATTGCCTGGCGCGTTGATCGACGTGTTGCTGAAGGTAAACGTGCCTTCCTGTTTACCCGCCAGATCGAAGACATACAAATAGCCGACGGTTTTTTTCCCGACGGTGCACTCAGTCAGGTTGCCATTATCAAAAGCACAGACCGGGGTCCGGGTGCCGTTCACTTCAAAACCGTCCAGCGCGACATGCGCCGCACGTCCGTAGCCCACCTCCAGCACGTAGACCTTGATGTTCGGTCCGCTGTGATTGCAGCGGGTTTGCTCTTGCCCCTGCGCAATGTCTTCAAAGCCACAGCCCGGTGATTCGACCTTCAGTACCTTCAGCTGACTCAACGGCGCTGCCGATGCAGCCGAAGCGGTATGTGCCCCCAGGAACAAGGCGGTCGCCATTGCGAATACGGCAATCAGACGTTTTTTCATGCAATACATAAGTACCCCCAAAACCAGCGCGCAGTATGGCGCACTTGGCTTTACCGCAAAACATCGACGACGATCGCAGCCATAAGCAGCCATAGCCCCACGCTGCTGGTATGATGCGCGGCTTTTTCCGACCCACAGAAAACTACCAGGCGCCAGCAGCGGTCTGTGCTTTGCTGTTGAGGTCGATACATTCACGGCGCCTGGCGCGCCACGGGGAGCAGACATGCTGGAAAGGCTGTTTCAACTCAAGGCACACAACACCAACGTGCGGACCGAGATTCTGGCGGGCGTCACGACCTTTTTGGCCATGGCCTACATTCTGTTCGTCAACCCGAGCATCCTCGGCGAGACCGGCATGGACAAGGGCGCGGTGTTCGTCGCCACGTGTCTGGCAGCCGCCATCGGCTCCACGGTGATGGGCCTGATCGCCAACTACCCGATCGCTCTCGCGCCGGGCATGGGCTTGAATGCCTTCTTTACCTACACCGTGGTCCTGCACATGGGCCACACCTGGCAAGTGGCGCTGGGAGCGGTGTTCATTTCGGCGGTGCTGTTCTTCCTGCTGTCGATCTTCCGCATCCGCGAATGGATCATCAACAGCATCCCGTTGCCGCTGCGTTCGGCGATTGCCGCCGGTATCGGCCTGTTCCTGGCCCTGATCGCCCTGCATAACGCGGGCATCGTGGTGAGCAACCCGGCCACCATGGTCGGTCTCGGCGATTTGAAACAACCGGCCCCGATCCTCGCGACCCTTGGCTTTGCCCTGATCGTGGCGCTTGAAGCACTGAAAGTGCGCGGCGCGGTACTGATCGGCATTCTGGCAGTGACCATCGCTTCAATCGTGATGGGGTTCACCCCGTTCGGCGGCGTGATGTCGATGCCACCGTCGTTGGCCCCGACCTTCCTGCAACTGGACATCAAGGGCGCCCTGGACATTGGTCTGGTCAGCGTGATCTTCGCCTTCCTGTTCGTCGATCTGTTCGACAACTCCGGCACCCTGATCGGCGTCGCCAAGCGCGCGGGCCTGATGGGCAAGGACGGCCACATGCCGAAAATGGGGCGCGCCCTGATCGCCGACAGTACCGCGGCCATGGCCGGTTCGCTGCTGGGCACTTCGACCACCACCAGCTACATCGAATCCGCAGCTGGCGTCAGTGCCGGTGGCCGCACCGGCCTGACCGCCGTTGTCGTGGCGATTCTGTTCCTGTTGGCGCTGTTTTTCTCGCCATTGGCGGCCAGTGTTCCAGCCTTCGCTACCGCACCCGCACTGCTGTTCGTCGCGGTATTGATGACATCCGGCCTGGCCGAAATAGACTGGGACGACATCACCGTCGCCGCACCGGTCGTGGTCACTGCTCTGGCCATGCCGTTCACTTATTCCATCGCCAACGGCATCGCCTTCGGTTTCATCTCCTGGACCGCAATCAAGTTGCTGTCCGGTCGCGGCCGTGAGCTGAACTCGGCACTGGTGATTCTGTCGATTCTGTTCGTGATCAAGTTGGGTTGGTTCAACGCATGACTTTTGATTCCAAGACTTACGCCGTTCAGCTCGAAGAGAAGGTCACGCGCCTGCGTGACCTGTTGGCCCCGTTCGGTGCGCCAGAACCTGCGGTATTCGACTCGCCGCTGAAAAACTTCCGCCTGCGCGCCGAATTCCGCCTGTGGCGCGAAGCCGGTGAGCGTCACTACGCGATGTTTTCCCAGGAAGACAAACGCACGCCGATCCTGATCGAAGAATTCCCGATCGCCAGCCTGCGCATCAACGAGTTGATGCCGCAGCTGAAGGCGGCGTGGCAAGCCAGCGCGGCCCTGAGCCACAAGCTGTTCCAGGTGGAGTTCCTGACCACCCTGGCCGGCGATGCGATGATCACGCTGTGCTATCACCGCCCGCTGGACGAGCACTGGCACGCGGCGGCGTCGAAACTGGCAGCCGACCTGAACGTCAGCATCATCGGCCGCTCCAAGGGCAAACGCGAAGTGATCGGCCTCGATTACGTGGTCGAGCAGATGGGCGTCGGCGGTCGCACCTTCAGCTATCGCCAGCCGGAAGGCGCGTTCACACAGCCCAACGGCACCGTGAATCAGAAGATGCTCAACTGGGCTTACGACTCACTCGGCGATCGCTCCGACGATTTGCTGGAGCTGTATTGCGGCAACGGCAACTTCACTTTGCCGCTCGCGACGCGCGTGCGCAAAGTGCTGGCCACCGAAATCAGCAAGGCGTCGGTCAACGCCGCGCTGAGCAATCTCAGCGAAAACGCTGTGGATAACGTCACCCTGGTGCGCTTGTCCGCCGAGGAGCTGACCGAAGCCCTGAACGAAGTTCGTCCGTTCCGTCGTCTGCACGGAATCGATCTGAAGAGCTACGAGTTCGGTAGCGTCTTCGTCGATCCGCCTCGCGCCGGCATGGACCCGGACACCTGCGAGCTGACCCGTCGCTTCGACAACATCCTCTACATCTCCTGCAACCCGGAAACCCTGGCGGCCAACATCGCCCAGTTGCACGACACCCACCGCATCACCCGATGCGCAATGTTCGATCAGTTCCCGTGGACCCACCACATGGAATCCGGGGTGTTGTTGACCCGTCGTTGATTGCCGTTGGCAGAAACAAATCAGCCGTCATCACGACGGCTTTTTTGTGCGTGCTTAAAGGGTGATATCTGTCTTGCGCGGACGCCCGCCCTTACGGCCATTGGCCCGCGCAGCCTCTGCTTTGGCGGCGCTGCTTTGGCGACCATTACGCGAGGCGATGACCGACGCGGCCATATCCATCAGCGGCTTGCTGGCCGAAACCATCCCGGCGATGGAGACCTGCAGATCCTTGCCCTCATGGCAAAGGGCTGTCCCGGAAAAGCCGACTTTCAGGTCTGCGAAATCCTCGACGTCGAAATCATCGAACTCCGGATAGTGCTGCACGGGCAACAGCACGCCACTGCCATCAATGAAATTGACCGCCAGGCACGGTTCCACAAAGGTCACCGAAGTCGCCCGCAGACCGCCTTTGTGGCGCACTTGGCCACGCTGGATGGCTTCATCCAGCACGGCTTCGGTTACGGGCCGATCCACCAACATTTTTGCTGTTATCGTTTTCATAGTTCGATCTCCACGCCCTCCGGAACGCCCATCAGCGCCAGTAGGGTCTTGTTCGTCTCGGGCTCATAGCAAGCCGAGCCAATCATGCAGGTCGTACTGGCGACCCTTTTTACCACTACGACTTCGCTGGTTTGCCAGTCCCATATCTGATGATCGAGGCAGACCGTGTGCAGCTTGTCCCACCAGATACACCGAGCGCGGCGCAAATGAGCGGATTGTCCGAGTGCGTGACGCAACCCTTCCAGCACCGCCACAGGTGGCCTGCGAGAATGAGGAACCACGTCCCACAGCTCGACACTGTTGTGCCAGAAGCTGAATTTAAAGCGCGCACTCCAGGTTCCGGCATCCACATGTGCATGCGGCGGGCAGTGCTCATCGCGCAACATGATCACCATTGAAAACCCTTTGTAGCTGAATAATCTCATGCTAACCCATCCGTTAGGTTAATGAGCCCGAAGACCCGACATTCCCTGGAAAATCCGATAACTGGCGCTGTGTTGAATCATCACTGCGACTTTTGAGACTAGCGCCAAGGCTCGGCTCGGGCCGGTAGATAACACCGCAAAATGGTAAGCAATCCTTTCCTCGCGCCTAAAAAAAAGCCGTCCCGAGGACGGCTGTCTTGGCTTGTCAGGAAATCAGTCCGACTGGTTTTTTCGATATTCGGTGGTGGTGATGCCCGCATACCCCCAGTTATCCGTGTCGACTTCCTCGATCACAATGTGGGTCAGCTCCGGAGGCTTACCAAGGACGCGCTTCAAGGTGTCGGTGATTTCAGCGATGACCTGGGCTTTCTGCTCCCGGGTCACACCATCGCGGGTAATACGTACGCTGACGAAAGGCATGCTGGTTCTCCTGCTTGGTGGTTAAGAAAGGCTTAGTGCTTGCCGCTGCTCATCACGAACTCACTGTATCTGTGTGCAGGCATCTGATAAATACGACTCACACACTTCATTTGATCCCCGGTGTAATCAATCATGCAGCGACAATTCGACGATCTTCAGCTGGGCAGCATCGAACTGTTTTGTCTGGCGGCCGAGGCTGGCAGCTTTACCGCCGCCGCGCTGGTGGCTGGCGTGACGCCCGCAGCCGTGAGCCGCTCGGTGTCGCGCATGGAGGAACGGCTGGGCGTGCGGTTATTCGCCCGCACCACCCGCAGCGTCAAACTGACCGACAGTGGTCGGCGGTATTACGAGGAATGTCGTCAGGCGCTGGCGCAACTGGTCGAGGCCCAGCGCGAGGTCATGGGTCAGCAGCAACAGCCTTCCGGCACCTTGCGCATCAGCATTCCCACCACCTATGCCCATCACCGGATTCTGCCGTTGTTGCCGGCTTTTCGGGCACGCTTTCCAGCGGTGAAGGTCGAGTCGCACATCAGCAATCGCAATATCGACTTCGTCGGTGAAGGCTATGACATGGCGATCCGCGTGCGGGCGATTCCGGATTCCGGCCTGATCGCCCGACAGTTGGAAGACGCCGCGCTGGTGATGATTGCCAGTCCTGACTACCTCAAGCACGCGGGCATTCCACAAACGCTGGATGATCTTAAACAGCACGAGTGCATCCAGTACGAATTGCCCAGCAGCGGTCGGCGAATTGCCTGGCTGTTCAACGACAATGGCGTGCACCGGGAGATTCTGGCCGAGGGCAATCTCAGTTGTTCCGACGACGTACTGGGCGGCGTGACCCTGGCCAAACACGGGGCGGGACTGTTTCAGACCTATCGCTTCATCGTCGAAAACGAACTGGCCGATGGCTCGCTGGTGGAAGTGCTCACGCCTTATGGCGGACGCTCGCGACCGTTCACCCTGCTCTACCCGCAAAGCCGCCATATGCCGCTGCGATTGAGGGCGTTTATCGATTTTCTGGTGGAGCATCTGCCCCGCTGAAAAGCCGCAACCGTCCGATCACCGCACACAATAACCCTGGGTTGCCGAACACGATCTTTTAAAATGAATCAGGCCTGCAGATACCGCAAAACCGACTCGCAAATCATCTCTCGATGACGCTGCTTGATGCTTTCGTCCGGCAAGTCGACCTGAAATATCTCACCGAAGGTATGGCGGTTCGACACGCGATAGAAGCAGAACGAGCTGATCAACAGATGCACATCCAGCGGTTCAAGCCCTGCACGAAACACACCGTCCTCAGCACCGCGACGCAAAATCTCGCCCAGTGAATCGAGGATGGTGTTGTTCATCGCCTTGATCGCATCGGAGCGCTTCACGTATTCAGCGTTGTGAATGTTCTCGATGCTGACGATACGCACAAAGTCCACGTTGCGATCATGGTGGTCGAAAGTGAATTCCACCAGCCGCCGAATCGCTTCCACCGGCGCCAGTTCGGCCAGGTGCAGACGGTTTTCGGTGCTGCGGATATCGCCGTAGAGTTTCTCCAGCACCTCGACGTAGAGCTGTTCCTTACTGCCGAAGTAGTAATAGATCATGCGCTTGGAGGTGTGGATACGCTCGGCGATCGCATCGACGCGAGCGCCGGAAAGCCCTTGCTGGACGAACTCGACAATCGCCTCTTGAAGGATATTCTCGCGGGTCTTTTCCGGGTTGTTCTTGCGACTCTTGCGCGGCTCGACAATCGGCTCGTCGGGCGCGGCGGAGAGTTCTGAAGATATCGTCATTGCGGGCTCACGGCCATCACTGCACAGGCTGGCGATTATGGGCCGCACCGCACAGTGAAGGAAGCCGCGCGGCAGCGGTTTGTACCCGTGCTTACGATTTTCCTACAACTTTGCCTGACGTACGGCGCCACGGGATTTGGCCATGGCCGCCAGCCGCACCGCGACCCGGCTCACTTCGGCAAAGATGTCGTCGCAATCGAAGGCGATGTGATGCACGCCAGAGCCGCGATAACTCGACAGTGCATGTGAGATTGCGGTGTTGCGGTTCTCGGAAATATTCAGCGGCAAGCGGATCGAACTGTCCCGGCTGCGCAGCGCCCGACTCTTTACCAGACCGTACGGGTCAGGCAGCACCACTTCATCGTCGGCCTCAAAATCCAATAGGCTTTTATAGAACAGCACCCAACTGTCGAGGCTGTCGGCCGGCAGCGCCATGGCCATGTGGTCGATGCGCTTGAGGCCGCCACTGGCCACGGCGGCGGATTGTAGATTGAAGTCGGTGCCGTAGACATCGGCATCCTGGTCCACCAGATAAATCAGGCTGCCATTCGGCGCGCGCACCGCGGCGAGTTCCAGTTCAGTCGGGCCAACCAGCCCGCGATACGACTGGCCTTGTCAGCCATCCAGGTCGAGAGGCCGACCTGGCGGCACTCGACGCAAATCTGGATGACGAAGACCGAACGCTGATCGCCGGTTTGTCCAAGCGCGAACGTCAGGTCAATCCAGACTTTGCGCCGGTGTGGGATGCGTTCGACCGGTGATTCCCTCGAAGCAGGCGGTCGCCTGCTCGATATAAACCCGTCGCCTGAAGGAATTAGATGGGTTGTCCGTGTTCAATACGAGTCTGGAAGACTCCCGGTCACCCACCACAGGTTGCCGGGAAGGCTGCTGTGCGCAACAAAAGATGGACGACCGGACTGGCGCCGCTCCCACTCAGCAGCAACACTCATCCCCACGGACAATCAGAGGATTCCCACATGCTATGGAAAAAAGGCCGACGCAGCGACAACGTGGTCGATGCCCGTGGTGGTGGTGTCGGCGGTGGCGGGATGCGCTTCGGTGGCGGCAAGGGTCTGGGCCTGGCGGCGATTATATTGATCGTCGGGATCGGCTGGATGACCGGCCAGGACCCGCTGCAAATCCTCGGGCAACTGACAGGTCAGATGACCGAGCAATCGGCACCGACCACCTCAGAAACTCGCAAGGCGCCGCCGGCCACTGATGAAGGAGCCGAGTTCGTGCGCTCGATCCTCGGCGATACCGAAGACACCTGGGGTCAGATTTTCCAGCAGGCCGGTCGTCAATATAAGGAGCCGACCCTGGTGCTGTTCAGCAACCGCGTCAACTCGGCCTGTGGCCTGGCGACATCGGCGACCGGTCCGTTCTATTGCCCGGCGGACCAGAAGGTCTACCTGGACATGAGTTTCTTCCAGGAAATGTCCCAACGTTTTTCCGCCGCAGGCGACTTCGCTCAGGCCTACGTGATCGCTCACGAAATCGGACACCATGTGCAGACCTTGCTCGGTGTGTCGGCGAAAATTCAGACCGCCCGCCAACAGGGCCGGCAGATGGAGGGCGACAGTGGTTTGCTGGTACGACAGGAACTGCAGGCCGATTGCCTCGCCGGAGTCTGGGCCAACAATGCGCAGAAACGGCTGAACTGGCTGGAACCCGGTGACATCGAAGAAGCCTTGAACGCCGC
This sequence comes from Pseudomonas sp. PMCC200344, assembly GCF_030053095.1. Lineage (NCBI taxonomy): Bacteria > Pseudomonadati > Pseudomonadota > Gammaproteobacteria > Pseudomonadales > Pseudomonadaceae > Pseudomonas > Pseudomonas sp. PMCC200344. The sequence goes on from NZ_CP125618.1 coordinate 5,588,867, forward strand.
CAATGCCATCGGCGATGACCGCTTGCAACAGCAAGGTCAGGGGCGCGTGGTCCCGGACTCATTTACTCATGGTACGTCGGCGCAAAGGGTGCGCTGGTTCAAAACCGGATTCGCGCAAGGCCAGGTCGGCCAGTGCGATACCTTTGCAGCGAAAAACCTATAAATGAATAAGTGGCTGTTAGCTCTACTGATCACCTGCGCAAGCGCCCAGGCTGCCGAGCATGCGGTCAAGGAAGTCAGCCCCGGACGCCTGCTGCTGACTGCAGGTGAAATCGCGGTGGGCATCGGCCCGGCGCCAAAAAAAATCGAACGCGTGCTGATCATCATCCATGGTCGATTGCGCAATGCCGACACCTATCGCAAGAGCGCCATGCACGCGGCCGAACAGGCCGGGCAAAGCGCGAGCACCTTGGTGCTCGCCCCGCAATTTCTCAATGAAACCGACATCGCGACCCATCCCGTGGCTGACAGCGTATTGCGCTGGCAGGGCAATGACTGGATGGCGGGCGGTTTATCCACCGCTCCGTTTTCCCTGAGTTCCTACGCGGCGCTCGACGAAATCATCGCCCGAATCGGCGATCGAAAACAGTTTCCGGACGTGAAGCAGATTGTCATTGCCGGTCACTCCGGCGGCGCTCAGGTGGTGCAGCGATACGCGTTGCTGGGCCACGATCAGCCAGCGCTCAAGGCGGCCGACATACAGGTGCGTTACGTCATTGCCAACCCGTCGTCTTATGCGTACTTCGATGAACGACGGCCAGTGGCGTTCAGCCACGCCGGTTGCCCGAATTTCAATCGCTGGAAATATGGACTGGCGGATTTACCCGCCTATGCCGAAGGGCAAACCGCCAAGCAGTTGAAGGAAAACTACGTCAAACGCGATGTCGTTTACCTACTCGGGCAGCAGGACAGCGACCCGAAGCAGCCGGCGCTGGATAAAAGCTGTGAGGCCCAAGCCCAGGGAGCCAATCGATTGGCTCGCGGGCGCAATTATTTTGCTTCTCTGAAGCGGCTGCATCCTCAAGGATTGAGTCAGCAGCTGATTGAAGTGCCTGGGGTCGGGCATGATGGGGATGGGATGTTTAACTCGCCGCAGGGGCAGAAGGCGTTGTTCGGTCAGTGAGTTGTTGAGGCGCCTGATCTGACGCCATCGCGAGCAGGCTCGCTCCCACTTATGACCGCATTCCAATGTGGGAGCGAGCCTGCTCGCGAAGGGTCCCTCAAGCCGACAACATTTCCCGCAACGCCACGCAATCGGCGGCATGCCAATCCGCCAACTCAGGCCAGGGATTATCCGGCAGGTTCACCAACACCGTCCGCGCCCCTGCCGCCCGACCGCAATCCAGATCAAAGCGGTAGTCACCGACCATCACCATCTCACTGGCCGGTACATGCCAGGCCTGGGCCAACTTCAGCAAACCACCGGGATGCGGTTTTGGCGGTGCTTCATCACGACCCAGCACATCCTCCACCGCGAAGCAGTCGGCCAGGCCGATCGCTTCCAGCGTGACGTGCGCCAGTTCGCGAGCATTGCGCGTGAGAATGCCCAGGCGATAACCGCGCCCGGCCAGCTCACGCACCAGTTCTACCGCGCCCGGTGCTGCTTTCGACCCCAGCGCCAGGTCCCGTTCGTGTTCCAGCAACCAAGCATGTTTGGCGGCGGCTTCATCGGCCGGCAGCGCGGCGAGGTGGGTCAGGATGTCGTCTTCGGCAGGAATCGCCAACGCCACGCGGATCGCCGCGAAGTCATGCACGGCCACCGTCAGGGTGCCGTCCATGTCGAACACCCAGTGCCGCACCTCGGCCAGGCTCATGCCCAATCCTTACGGTGGCGAATCAGGCCTTCCTGAGTGACCGACGCCACCAGTTGCCCGGCACGATTGAACACGCTGCCACGGGAGAAACCGCGCGAGTTGCCCGCCCAAGGACTGTCCATCGCATACAGCAACCAATCATCGGCACGTAGATCCTGATGGAACCACAGCGCGTGATCGAGGCTGGCGACCTGCATGTCTTTCTGCCAGACCGATTTGCCATGGGGCTGCATCGACGTGGTCAGCAGGCCGAAATCCGAGGCGTAGGCCAGCAGGTATTTATGCAGCGCCGGGGAGTCGGCCAAGGCACCGTCGGCGCGAAACCAGACGTACTTGATCGGATCGGACGGCTGCGGGTTGTAGGGATCTTTCTCGGTGATCGGGCGGAACTCGATCGGTTTCGGGCACAGCAGCTTTTCACGCATGTGCTCGGGAATCAGGTGTGCACGTTGCTGAGCAAGCTCCAGCTCTGACGGCAGGTTTTCCGGGCCAACTACGGTTGGCATCTCGGACTGATGCTGGAAGCCTTCTTCGTCGTACTGGAACGAAGCACTGCAGGTGAAAATCGGGTTGCCCTTCTGGATCGCCGTCACTCGACGCGTGCTGAAACTGCCGCCGTCGCGCACCCGATCAACCTGATAAACCACAGGCAACGCGGAATCGCCGGGACGCAGGAAATAACCGTGCATCGAATGCACATGGCGCGCTTCTTCGACCGTCTGACTGGCCGCCGACAGGGACTGACCGATCACCTGACCGCCGAACAGCTGACGAAAACCCAGGTCCTGGCTGCGGCCACGGAACAGGTTTTCTTCAATCGGTTCCAGGGTCAGCAGGTCAACCAGATCATCCAACACTTGGCTCATTCAGACTCTCCTCACACAACGCATGCCGCGCAGTCTTGGCTGCGACGGTCGATTCAATTTCTGGCCAGGGCCCATGGGAGCCATTGTAAACGTCCGTGCCGGCTTATCCATGCAAGGTTTGCAGCCATTGTTCACGGGTGATGCGGTACAGCGCATGGTGACGCAGGGGATGATCGGCCGCGAGCATCGGGTGGTCGAAATCATCGGCTGAATCATTGTGCATGCCGATTGCCTGCATGACTTTCTGCGACGGCATGTTGGTTTCGGTGGTGAAGGACACGACTTCTTTTAGCGCCAACCGGTCAAACCCGCATCGCAGAGCGGTCCACGCCGCTTCACTGGCGTAGCCAAGGCCCCAGTGCTCGCGGGCCAGGCGCCAGCCGATTTCGGTGGCTGGGGTAAAACGCGCGTCGAAGCCGACCTCTGCGAGCCCGGTAAAACCGATAAATGCCCCGGTGTCCTTGCGTTCCAGCGCCCAGAGACCGAAGCCATGCTCGGCGAAATGGCCACGAATCCGTCCGATCAGCGAGGCACTTTCCAGACGACTCAAGGGCGTCGGAAAATATCGCATCACCTGTGGATCGGCGCACATCGCCGCAAACTCCGGCAAATCCTCATCGCTCCACTGCCGCAACAGCAGTCGTGCGCTCTCGAGTTCCAGTATCGGTTCCATCATCTCCCCCTTCCCATGCCGCAAGTCTACAACGCTGGTAGGATCCGTCCTTCATTCCTACAGGCTTTCTTAGATAAACCCGTCATGCCCCTGCCCCTGATCTACCACGAAGACTACAGTCCCGAGTTCCCGGCGGATCACCGCTTCCCCATGGACAAGTTTCGCCTGCTGCGCGATCACCTGGTGGACAGCGGACTGACCCGGGACGCTGACCTGCTGCGCCCCGACCTCTGCCCGCCAGAGATTCTCGCGCTCGCACATGACCCTGCGTATATCGAACGCTACATGGGCGGTGAGTTGTCCCGCGAAGACCAGCGGCGCCTCGGCCTGCCGTGGAGCGAAGCCCTGGCCCGGCGCACGGTTCGGGCAGTTGGCGGCTCTCTGCTGGCGGCCGAGCAGGCGCTGGAGCATGGTTTGGCCTGTCACTTGGCCGGCGGCACCCATCACGCGCATTACGACCATCCCGCCGGGTTTTGCATCTTCAATGACCTGGCCGTCATCAGCCATTTCCTGCTGGAAAGCGGTCGGGTGAATCGGGTGCTGATCTTCGATTGCGATGTGCATCAGGGCGACGGGACTGCACGGATCCTGCACAACACCCCGGAAGCGGTGACCGTTTCCCTGCATTGCGAGAAGAACTTTCCTGCACGCAAAGCCGAAAGTGACTGGGACATTCCACTGCCCAAGGGCATGGGCGATGCCGATTACCTGAAGGTGGTGGACGATGCGCTCAATTATTTGCTGCCGCTCTACCAACCTGACCTGGTGCTGTACGACGCCGGCGTCGATGTGCATAAAGATGACGCGCTCGGCTACCTGAAGCTGACAGATGAAGGCGTCGCCGCTCGCGATGAAAGCGTGATGCGTCACTGCCTGGGCCGGGATATCCCGGTGGTCGGGGTCATCGGCGGCGGCTACAGCAAGGACCGCAAGGCCTTGGCCCGCCGTCATGGAATCCTGCATCACAGTGCGCAACGGGTCTGGCAGTCATCAGGTTGTCATTGAGGTGTGAGTCTTTACCCACAATGCCTGTGGAACTGCCTGTGGATAACCTGAGTGAAAGCTCCTACAGGCCATGCTGCATATAGCCTGCAAAGGGGTGGTTGTTTTTTGATCAGTCACTTCAGCGACTCTCACAATGATTCGTGCTGGTAGAATGCGCGGCTTATTCCGCCACGCCGCAGCTCTCGCCATGACCCAGCCCTCACCCTCCTCCTCTTCTCACGTTGCCATCATCGGTGGTGGCCCCGCCGGTTTGATGGCGGCCGAAGTGCTGAGCCAGGCCGGGATCAAGGTTGATCTGTATGACGGCATGCCTTCAGTGGGACGAAAATTCCTGCTGGCCGGCGTGGGAGGCATGAACATCACCCATTCCGAAGCCTACCCGGCATTTCTCTCACGCTACGCCGAACGCGCACCGCAGATTGCGCCACTGCTGCGTGGCTTCGGTGCCGATGCGCTGTGCCAATGGATTCATGACCTGGGCATCGAAACCTTTGTCGGCAGTTCCGGGCGAGTCTTTCCTAAAGACATGAAAGCCGCCCCCCTGTTGCGTGCATGGCTCAAACGTCTGCGAGACAGCGGCGTCGTTATCCACACCCGCCACCGCTGGCTCGGCTGGGATGACCACGGTGGATTGCGCATCGACAGCCCCGAAGGCGAAAAAACCGTCAAACCTGACGCAACCTTACTGGCCCTCGGCGGCGGCAGCTGGTCGCGCCTCGGCTCGGACGGCGCCTGGATGCTGCCACTGGAACAACGCGGCGTAGGACTCGCGCCGCTGCAACCGAGTAATTGCGGCTTCGAGGTGCAGGCCTGGAGCGAGTTGATGGTCAGCAAATTCGCTGGCGCACCGCTGAAAAACATCGCCATCGGCCTCAATGACGACGTGCCGCGGCTCGGGGAATGTGTGATCACGGCGACCGGGATTGAAGGCAGTTTGATCTACGCCTTGTCGGCGCCGATCCGCGAAGCCATCAATCAGCACGGCTCGGCGACCATTCACCTTGACCTGTTGCCGGGCAGGCCTGTGGATAAAGTGCAGGCTGCGCTGAGCAAACCGCGGGGGTCTCGTTCCATGTCGAAACATCTGCACAGCCAGCTCGGGATCGATGGTGTGAAAGCGACGTTGCTGCGCGAACTCACTCCGGCCGAATGCTTCGCTGATCCGGCGCTGCTGGCCAAAGCGATCAAGGCGTTGCCACTGACGTTAGTGAAAACCCGTCCGCTGGATGAAGCCATCAGCAGCGCCGGTGGCGTGATGTTCGAATCGATGGATGAACGATTGATGCTCAAGCAACTGCCTGGCGTGTTCTGCGCGGGGGAAATGCTGGATTGGGAAGCGCCGACGGGGGGGTATTTGCTGACGGCGTGTTTTGCCAGTGGGAGAGCGGCGGGGTTGGGGATGGTGGAGTGGTTGAAACGTACGGCATGATTTGATTGCCATACGTTCTTCTACAGCCTTCAAGATCCACCCCTCACCCCAGCCCTCTCCCCACAGGGGAGAGGGGAAAGGGAGCAGATCTCCAAGCCTTTCAAATCCTGAGTTCGACTCAGATCTTTCAGGTCGATGCAGCTCTAAGAACAACTCGGTCAGTCCCCTCGCCCCTGTGGGGAGAGGGTTAGGGTGAGGGGCTGGATCTCAAGCCGATCACACCATCAAGGCTTGCGCTTACGCGGTCCGGTATTAAACACCGGCACCTTCCGCACAGGCTTGATCGAAGGTTCCGGCGCCGAAGCATCGCCACTCTCAACCCATTTACCCAAGTTGCGTTTACCGCCACCGGAGGTCTTCGGCTTCTTCGGTTTTTTCGGCTTTTTGACGACCTGACCGCTGGCATCGGTATCCGGCACCCGGTGCTCAGGTTCGAAGTCATGCTCCATCTGGCGAGGCAATGTCTGACGGGTCAACGTCTCGATGGCCGACAGCAGATTCACTTCATCAGCGCAGACCAGCGAAATCGCCTGCCCGGTTGCACCCGCGCGACCGGTACGACCGATCCGGTGGATGTAGTCCTCCGCCACGATTGGCAGGTCGAAGTTGACCACCAATGGCAAATCTTCGATATCCAGACCACGGGCCGCAACGTCGGTGGCCACAAGAATCTGCACTTCACTGGCCTTGAAACGGTCCAGCGCACGCTGACGGGTTGCCTGAGGTTTGTCGCCGTGGATGCCGTCGGCATTAATGCCCAGGCCCTGAAGTTTTTCCACCAATGCGTCCACGCCGTTGCGGGTCTTGGCGAACACCAGCACCTGCTTCCACTTGCCCTTGCGCAGCAAGTGGATGAACAGCTCCGGCTTGCGCTTCTTATCCACCGTCACCACCCATTGCTTGACGGTGTTGGCAGCAACGTTGCGCGGGCTGACTTCGATGCTCAGTGGATCGTTGAGCATTTGTCCGGCCAGCAAGCGGATCGCGTCGGAGAAAGTCGCGGAGAACAGCAGCGTCTGACGTTGCTTGGGCAGCACGCGGTAGATATTCCCCAGTTCCTCGGAGAAACCCAGATCAAGCATGCGATCGGCTTCGTCCAGAATCAGGGTTTGCAGCTGATTGAACTTGAGGGCCTTCTGGCGATACAGGTCGAGCAAACGACCCGGCGTCGCCACCAGCACGTCAACACCTTTGCGCAGCTTCATCATTTGCGGGTTGATGCTGACGCCGCCGTACACCGCGTAAGTGCTCAACGGCAGGTTCTCGGCGTACTGACGCACGGCTTCGTGAACCTGTTCGGCCAATTCGCGGGTCGGCACCAGGATCAGTGCGCGCACCGAGTTAGACGCCACTTTCGGCCCTTCCATGGCCAGCAATTGCAGGAGCGGCAGCGCGAAGCCGGCTGTCTTGCCCGTCCCGGTCTGGGCGGCGGCCATCAGGTCGCGACCGGCCAGCACCGCCGGAATTGCTTGCGCCTGAACCGGCGTCGGGGTCTGGTAGCCGAGCGTCTCGAGAGAGCGCAGCAAGGGTTCGATCAGGCCAAGGGAGGCGAAAGTCATGGGATTACCGTAGGAAAATTCAGCGCGGGTGTGCAAAACGAGTGTGCAATGGCGCGCAGTTTACCCTAATTCATGCTCGATTCTGTCTGCACCACCGCAGCAGGTCGTTCCGGAGCCCGGCGCCACTGCGGCAAACCGATCAACACCACGGCGCTGATGATCACCAACATGGCCAGCGCTTCTTCGATACCGATGGTCTCGCCCACAAACACGATCCCCAGCAACACCGCCACGGCCGGGTTGACGTAGGCATAACTGGTGGCCGCCGCCGGCCGCACGTTTTTCAACAGATACATATAAGCGTTGAAGGCGATGATCGAGCCGAAGAAGGTCAGATAGGCCAGGGCCGCCCAACCTTCGATCGGCGGCATGGCCTCCAGTTGCTCACCGCTCAGTGCACTGCCGATCAACAGGACCACGCCGCCCACCAGCATTTCCACAGCGCTGGCCATCGCGCCCTGAGGCAGCGGCAAGTGTTTGCTCCACACCGAACCGAATGCCCAGGAAGCTGCCGCGAATATCAGCAACGCGGCACCCAACGGGCTCGATTGCAGGTTGGAACCGAGGTTGAGCATGGCAATGCCGATCAGCCCTAGCACAATCCCGGCCCATTCGAGACGGGTATTACGCGCGCCCCAGAAATATCCGCAGAGCAAGGTAAACAGCGGCACCGTCGCCACCGCCAACGCAGCCACACCCGAGGCGACACCCATGTGTTCGGCCACGCTCACCCCGCCGTTACCGCACGCCAGCAGCAAAATCCCGATGATCCCGGCGGCTTTCCACTGCGCCCAGGTCGGTGCCGGCGCCCCGCGCCAACGCAGGAACGCGTACATCAACGTCCCGGCGATCACGAAGCGGATACCGGCGAGCAGCAACGGCGGCCAGTACTCCACGCCGATGCGAATCACCAGGTAAGTCGATCCCCAAATCACGTACAACGCGAAAAAGGCAGCGATCAACGGTAAGGGAAAACGACGTAAGCCAGGCATGGGGCAGCTCGTAGGCAAGACAAGTGAACAGCTATTCTAGAAAGGCCAGCGGCGTAAAATAAGTTACAAAACCTGTTTATACCGCGGGTACACTTTTCAAAACACGGAGATCACCGCTATAAACCGTGTTTTCGAAAGTCAGTCATTTTTCAGGAGTCCGACGATGGACAAATACGACCGCATGCTCCTCAGCGCCCTGTTGGAAAACGGTCGTGCGTCCTACGCCGACCTGGCGCGCAAGGTCAACCTGTCCGCCCCGGCCGTGGCCGAGCGCGTGGCCAAACTGGAAGCCTGCGGGGTGATCACGGGTTACCAGGCGAAAGTCGACATGGCCAAGCTTGGCTTGCCGATCCAGTGCGTGATCGAACTGCGGCTGAACCAGCACGGGAATCAGAAGGCCTACGACGACCTGATCAAAATCCCGCAACTGACCGAGTGCCACCGGGTGACGGGTGATCCGTGCGTGATCATGCAGGCTGCGGTGGGTTCAATGCCGGAGCTGGAAGAGTTGATCAACCGGATCGCCAAGTTCGGGTTCAGCAAGACGTCGATTGTGCTGTCGAGCGCCATCGAAAAGCGCGTGCCGTTGGGGCGCATCGAAGGCAATGGTAAGTAGTGAAGCGACTGACGTCTTCGCGGGCAAGCCTCGCTCCTACAGGATTTCATCGTACCTGTAGGAGCGAGGCTTGCCCGCGAAAGCGATCTCTCAAACGCCGCTGTAGCCTGCTGACAACACACTCGGCATATCCCGCAGACGAACCCAAGGCTCTTTCCGCCAATGCAACAGCCGCAGCGTTCCGCCAGCCCACTCTATCGCCCGCATATGCGGCGCTTGTGTCGAAACGGGTCCCGCCTCCTCCCGCAACATCGGCACCACATGGTGGGTCAACCAACGCCGTAAATGGCGGTTTTCCGGGCAGTAGTGATAGACCAGCATCGCGTACACACCGGACTCGCTCAGCATCAGCGTTTCCTGGGGCTCGTCGCTTCCGGACAAACACACCATCCGACGCTGGTCGGCGTCGAGCTTGAGCGCGTGTCGCCCGTTGATATCCACACCCATCAATCGGCCGATATCGCGGGCACAGAACCACGCCTCGGCATGCAGTAGCAGTGCTCTCAGTTGGATGTGATGACGGATGAATGTTTTGGGTACGAAGTGAGCTTCTCTTGAAGCTGGTTGCGCTATTTCGGACTGATCTGAGTCAGCATTGTTATCAGGGATATTGGGGGTAACTTTGACCATGGGCGAATCTCCTAACCAAGTGTGCCCCTAACGATTTTCGGGCTTGCAGTCTCGGTTACTGCATTGGCAGCGACGTCCCAGAGGTTATCGATGCCGCAGGTACGGGGCAAGACGGACAAATTCCTAATATTTGGTAGGAGCAATCATCGAATTTGAGGCGTGGTTAAACACAAGGATAGAGATCGAACACCGCCCCTGTGGGAGCGAGCCTGCTCGCGATGGCGGAGTGTCAGTCGACATCACTGTTGAAGATGAACCGCTATCGCGAGCAGGCTCGCTCCCACAGGGGATTTGTGGTGTGTCATTCAGAGGATTTGTGGTGTTTTCAGTCAGAACCCGCGATGCCGCTTGAGATGCTCATTGATCTTCGCCGCCGGCACTTTCTGCAAGCTGACCAGCAGATCATGCGACAGCTCCCGCAACCCATGCTTCTGCCGCAGTTCCTGTGCCAGGTGCGCCGTCAGATTGGCCGCCATCTCGGCATCGGCCATGGCCCTGTGAGCCTGACCGGTGTGGGGCAATTTGGCGAACGTGGTAAGCGTGCCGAGTTTGTGGTTCGGCGCGGCGGGCATCAAACGGCGGGCGAGTAGCAGCGAGCAGGCAAAGTTCTGCAAGCGTGTGCGTTTGATGCGACCGAGTTCAAAGTCCCAGAACTTCTGGTCGAACGCGGCGTTGTGGGCCAGCAGCGGTGTGATGCCGACGAATTCGTTGACTTCGTTCATCACCTGCTCGGCTGACGGCGCGGTGCGCAGCATGGCGTTGCTGATGCCGGTGAGTTGCTCGATGAAGGCCGGCACGCGCACGCCGGCATTCATCAGGCTTTGGTAACGCTCGACGATGCGCCCCTGTTCAAGGATCACCACGGCAATTTCCGTGGCCCGGCAGCTGCTGCTCGGGGAGATCCCGGTGGTTTCAAAGTCGATGACTGCTATGCGTTCCAAACCTGTTTCAACTCCGTAAAAATCAATTCTTGAGCAACAACGCGCCTTCGATCGGCACGTAGCGGCTGGCGGCGCGGATCAGCGAGTTGGCCGTCAGGCCCGGCACGCCGTAGGCCACGGCTTGCACCCCGTGCTTGGTGATGATGCGCTCCAGCAACATGTCGAAATCACCGTCACCGGAGGCCAACACCACTTCGTCGACATGATCGGCGGCGTCCATGATGTCGAGGGTGATGCCCACGTCCCAGTCGCCCTTGGCCGAGCCATCGCTGCGCTGGATGTAGGGCTTGAGCTTCACGACGAAGCCGAGGTTGCGCAGGATCTGCTGGAATTGCTGCTGTTTGCTGTCGCCGCGATCGATGGCGTAGGCATAGGCCTCGACGATATCGCCCTGCTTGCTGATATCAGCCCACAGCGCGGCATAGTTGAAGTGGCAACCATAGGCCTGACGCACGGTGTAATAGAGGTTCTGGACATCGGCGAACACTGCGATTTTTTTCACCGGTCATCCTCGTTGGCGCGCCGGAGCGCGGGCAGGATCAGGCACCAGGCCCGAAAAGTTGCCCAGTATGCCAGCCTGAAGGATTGTTCCGCGAATAATCGGTCCGAAGCGCCAGAGCGCTCCGGACGAATGGCGTATCAGACGAAGGAATCGTCGTCGCCGCCGAAGAACGATGAGCTGTCATCGCTATAGTCGGCGTCGGTAAAGCCGCCCTGATCATTGCTGTAAGAATCGTTACCAGCCACGCGCTGATCATCGCCTCCGCCATTGCCACTGTCGCTCTGATCGGCGACCTGAGCCGTTTCTTCCTTGACGACTTCAGCCACTTCCGGCTGCTGATTGTGATGGAACAGGCTGCTGATGCCTTGCGCCAGCATCACGCCACCGGCCACACCGGCTGCGGTTTTCAGCGCACCACCGAGGAAACCGCTGCCGGCAGGCTGTTGCGCAGCGTAATTCTGCTGAGGAGGCGCTGAGCCGAAGTTCTGTTGTGGCGGCTGCGAGTTGAACAACGGCCGCGCCGGTTCACGCCAACCGCCACCGCTCGATGCGGGCGGGCTTTGGGTTGGAGCAGGCTGCGAATCACGGGAGCCGCCACCGAATATGCTCGATAGAAAACCGCCGCCGCTGGTTGCCGGAGCAGCCGGCTGAGCTTTGGCTGATTGCAGTTCGGCCTGCAATTGCTGGACTTGCTGAGCGAGCTGCTTGTTCTGTTCGTCGAGGCTCTTGATGGCAACCTCTTGCACCAGAATCGCCTGGGTCATGAAATAACCTGCCGCTGGCTGGCGAGTCAGGTGTTCCTTGATCCGCGCCTCGGCCTGGGCGTCGCGCGGGGCTGAGTCCGTTTCGGCCTGTTGCAGCCGGGAAAACAGTCCATCGATCAGGGTTTGTTCTTCGCTGTTCATGGCGACCTCGTAGATTGCCGGGAATATCTGCCCTATCCACTGTGGATAAGGGACACCCCTCTAATGGAGGTTGATGCAGGATGTTTCAATGGTCTTTACCGAACGTTTACGTTTGCGCCCCAAAGCGCTTCATCGGTTAAAGTGGGCCACTGCTTTCAACCTGCGATACCGACTGATGAATTCGTTAGATGTGCTGCGTGACTCTCTGTATTTCTTCAAGCGCAATCTGGGCCAGATCGTGCGGCTGTGCCTGCCGCTGGTGATCTTCGAGGCGCTGCTGCAACAAGTGGTCGACCACTCCACCGAGCCGGACAGCTTTCCCGGTATCAGCGTGATGGTCGGCTTGCTGGTGTATCCGCTGTACACCGCCGCGCTGATCCTGTTTCTCGATGCGCGCAGCCGGGGTGAATCGCCGCGCAACCGTGACCTGCTGTCGAGGGCTGCCTACCTGTGGCCGCGCTTCGCCCTGCTCACCGCGCTCAATACCTTGCTGATCCTGATCGGCCTGTCGCTGTATTTCCTGCCGGGCATCTGGCTGATGGTGACCCTGGCGTTTGGCGAGTACCTGCTGGTGCTGCGCGGTTTCGCCCCGCTGGCGGCGATGAAGGAAAGCCTGCGCCTGACCCGCGGCAACTTCCTGCGCATTCTGGTGTGCATTCTCTGTGTGATGGGCCCGTTGTGGGTAATCAAGGGCGCGACCCTTGCGGTCTATCCCGAACCGCAGAACCCGGTGATTTCCCTGCTGATCCACAGCGCCCACAGCTTCCTGCAACTGTTCGTCAGCGTGGTGCTGTTCCGCTTGTTTATGCTGATTGACGATGTGCCCGAGAAAATTGACGGCCCGCTTTGACTGACAACCCACCCCTTGTAGCAGCTGGCGAAGCCTGCGTCCGGCTGCGCAGCAGTCGTAAAATCAGTGCTTACGGTGAACCAGGCAGACCGCGCTCGCCGGATTTACGACTGCTGCGCAGCCGGACGCAGGCTTCGCCAGCTGCTACAGGGTGCGCGTTTCGGCTAATTGATGTGCAGGCCGTTTCACCCTTGGGATTAAACCCGACGCTCGGTTATGCTCGGGGTCAACTTTTGTAACGCTATAAGCCGAGCCATGACCCGTCTACTGCGCTACACCCTGTTGGGCCTGTTGATCGTGACCGGCCTGATGGCCTTGCTGATCTACAACCTGACCTGGCGCCCCGAAACCAAGGAAGCCCTACCGGTCAGTTGCAACGCCCAGGCACCGACGCTGGTGCCCGGTCAGGCGCTGAAGGTAATGACCTGGAACGTCCAGTACCTGGCGGGAAAACGCTACGTATTCTGGAATGACCTGGCGGCCGGCAATGACGAAAAACCCACCCCCGAAGACATGGCCTTCAGCCTCGATGAAGTGGCGCGGGTGATCCGCGACGAGCAACCTGATGTCGTGCTGTTGCAGGAGCTCGATGACGGCGCCAAGGCCAGTGATTACCAACGCCAGTTCAAGCTGCTTCAGGAGCGGGTCGCGGACCTTTATCCGTGCAGCGCTCACGCCTTCGACTGGAAAGCCGATTTCGTGCCTGAGTCGCACATTTTCGGCAGCGTCGGCCGGCAACTGGCCACCCTCAGCCGCTACCAGATCGAACACGCCGACCGCCTGCAATTACCGATCGGACCGGCCAACTTTATCACCCGCCAATTCAAACCAAAAAATGCCTTGTTGGTCACGTATCTGCCGTTGAGCGGCGGCGGTCAGATAGCGGTGCTCAACACCCATCTGGACCGCGTTTTCCCGCCAGACGAAACGCTGCAATCTCAGGTGACGGCTACAGCCAAAGTCCTCGACAAGTTCGAAAGCCGCGGCACGCCGTGGTTGATCGGTGGGGACTTCAACCTCTTGCCGCTGGGGCAATATCGACGCCTGCCCGACGCGCAACGCACGCCCTACTCCGCCGACAGCGCGCTGCATGTGCTGTGGGACAAATACCCGATGATCCCGACCAACAACGAAGCCAGCGGCATCGATCGGGCGCGGTGGCTGACCCATTACCCGAACGATCCGGGCTTGAACGGCCCGGACCGGACGGTCGACTACCTGTTCTACAGTCCGCGGATCAAACGGGTCGAGGCGACGGTGAGACAGGACGACACCTTGCGGATCTCCGATCACTTGCCGGTGATCGCCCGGTTTCTCCTGCCTGCGGCCCCATAGAGCCGGATCAACGCAGAACCTGTGGGAGCGAGCCTGCTCGCGAAAGCGGTGTGCCAGGCAACATCAATGTTGAAGGTACTGCCGCCTTCGCGAGCAGGCTCGCTCCCACAGGGATAGATAGCGCACGGTCAATGCTCTTCCTCCAGTTCGTCGTGCAATAGCCCGAAGATCTTGCGCTTCATGTCGATGAACGAGCGCTCCATGACCATGTCCAGAGTCCGTGGGCGTTCGATCGGCACGTCCAGAATCTGCTTGATCCGACCCGGCCGCGCGCCCATCACGTAGACCCGGTCGCCCAGCAGAATCGCCTCGTCGATATCGTGGGTCACGAACAACACGGTCTTCTTGCTGTTACCCCAGACCCGCAACAACAGCTGCTGCATTTGCAGGCGCGTCTGGCTGTCGAGTGCACCGAAGGGCTCGTCCATCAGCAGGATTTGTGGGTCGTTGGCCAGCGCCCGAGCAATCGCCACACGCTGCATCATGCCGCCGGACAGCTGCTTGGCGTAGTTGTCGGCAAACCCGGTCAGGCCGACTTCGTTGACGTAGTAGTCGACGATTTCCTTGCGCTGAGCGGCGGCCATACCGCGACGCTTGAGGCCGAACTCGACGTTCTGGCGCACGGTCAGCCACGGGAACAGCGTGTAGCTCTGGAACACCATGCCGCGATCTGCACCCGGACCTTGAACTTGCTGGCCACCGACGTAGATCTCGCCTTCCGTGGGCTCATTCAGACCCGCAGTGAGGTACAGCAAACTCGACTTGCCGCAGCCCGAAGGCCCCACCAGCACGGCGAATTGCTGATCCGGCACTTCGAATGACACCTGATCCAACGCTGTGAACACTCCACCGTCGGGCTTTTGATAGCGAAGGCTGACCTTGTCCACTTGCAGCCGTGGCGCGGCGTGTACCGGCGAGGCTTGTGGCGTGACGAAACGAGGGTTGACGGCGCTTACTGAGCCCATGCGGCGATCCTCAGACGGAGAAAACGGAACAGTTGATCGGTGACCAGGCCCAGCAGGCCGATGATCGCGATGGCCAGGAAAATCACATCCACCTGAAAGCCGCGCATGGCTTTAAGGCTCAAGTAACCCAGACCACTGGAAGCCGCGACCAGTTCGGCGACCACCAGGTAAGTCCAGGCCCAGCCCATGGTCACGCGCAAAGTGTCGAGCACACCCGGCAACGACGCCGGGGCGATCACATGCAGCACCGCATCGCGGCGGTTCGAACCCAAGGTGTAAGACGCGTTGATCAGGTCCTTGGAGATGCCTTTGGACACGTCCGCGATCATCACCAGTTGCTGGAAGAACACGCCGAAGATGATCACCGAAACCCGCTGCTCCAGACCGATGCCGATCCACAAAATGAACAGCGGCACGAACGAAGTTACCGGCAGGTAACGGATGAAATTCACCATCGGCTCAAGGAACGCCTGGACGATGCGAAAGCTGCCCATCAGCAACCCCAGCGGCACGGCCACCAGCGACGACACGATGAAGCCGACCATTACCACTTCGAGGCTGGCCCATACATGCAGGCCGAGCGTGCCGTCGCGGCTCAGGCGCACGGCGGCCTCGACCACCGCGCCCGGTGTCGGCAAGAACATGCCCGGCACCACGCCACCGTAAGACAATCCGGCCCACAGGCCGACCAACAACACCCAGGCCAGACCGCTCGCGCTCCAGATCACCGAAACCGGCAAACCGGTCTTGGGCGTGATGCAGCGGCTCAGCCATGAATTGCGCTTGAACATGCAAACCTCCTAGAGCGGGCTGACGAAGCGGTTATCGATCAGGTCGTCATTGCTGACGTTGTAGGGTTTGCCCTGCAACTCACTGGCGGTCTCGTTGGCCAGTTTGATCAGCCGTTCGCTGTCACCCGGTTTGCCTGGCGAGCCGAGGAGTTTTTCGCTCATGGCCTGATCGTAGAAGCGCACGCCTTGCGCGGCAGCGGCCAGTTCCTTCGGATCGGCGAGGTAACCGCCGACGCCTTTGGCCATTATTTTGTAAGCTTCTTCCGGGTGGTCCTTGGTGTACTGGACCGCTTTGTACAGACCGGCCACCAACGCCTTCACATCTTCCGGCTGCTTTTCGATGACCGTGCAGTTGAGCGCGACCACGTCGACAATCACTCCCGGCGTACTGCTGCTGTCGATCAGCACCTTGCCTTGTTGCTTGTTGCGGACCATCGACAGGTGCGGTTCCCAGGTCACGGCGGCCGGCACGCGACCGGCGATGAACGCGGTGGCGGCATCGTCGGCGGTCATGTTCTGCACGGTGATGTCGCTCATTTTCATGCCGTGTTTTTTCAGCAGGTAAGACAGCCAGAACTGCGAGGTCGAACCTTCGTTCACCGCCACGGCTTTGCCTTTCAGCTCCTGCAGACTTTTGACGTCCTTGCCGACCAGAACACCGTCGCCACCATGGCTGTCGTCCAGTGCAGCTACAGCCTTGAAGCAGAATTGCGGACGGTACTTGAGCACTTCGTCGATGGTCGACGCCGAGCCCGACAATTCACCCGAGGCTTGCGCGGCCATGTACATCGAAGCTTCTTCGACGACGGGCAATTCGACGGTCAAACCGTTTTCCTTGAAATAGCCCAGGTCCCGAGCCAGGTAGAGCGTGCCGTAACCGACCCACGTGGTGTGGCCGATAGAGAGGGTGCCGGCCTGGGCGCTGGTAGCGACCGTCGCGACGATGGCGGTGACCGCCAGTGGATGTGCGAAGCTGGTAAGCAAGGACTTGATCATGGAGCACTCCCAAAGCTGTTGATTTAGTTTTGTCATGGGCAGTACGGCCAGCGGCCTTGGAGAAGTGCTGACACCTGAGGTCTCTGGTGGACCTTTCGGCGAGCAGCGTTTGGCTGACTGGCGAGGTCGATGTTGGACCAAGGCCGGGATTAGGAAAATTAGGAAATATGTCGAGGCGAGCGATGAAAAAACTGGGTAGCGTGCACTGCGAAAGGGCGCTGTGGGCGGGGATGCCCAAGGTGGGTGCAAAAGCCGGGAGAGGTGTGTTGGATGTGCCATAGCAATCGCGAGCAGGCTCGCTCCCACAGGGGATCTGTGTCGATCACAAATCCAATGTGGGAGCGAGCCTGCTCCGGGCGGCGTTCCGACGATAAGGTCCGCAGGACCTTCAGACAATCTCAGAGCCGGCCGTACTCCTGCGCCGTACGATCAACCGCTTTCAAGGTTTTGCCGACCAGTTCATCAACCTCTTCACGACTGGCAATCAACGCCGGCGCCATGATCATCCGCCCCAGCGTCGAACGAATAATCACCCCCTCTTCAAAGCCAATCGTGCGGCAACGCCAGGCAATGTCGTTCTCGTTGGCAAAGCGCTTGCGACTGGTTTGGTCTTCAGCCAATTGCAGCGCCGCCACCATGCCGACACCCTGAATATCGCCCACCAACGGGTGCTTGCCGAACACCTCGCGCAAGCACTGTTGCAGGTACGGCCCGATGTCATCCTTGACTCGCGTCACCACCCCTTCATCGCGCAATGCCGTGAGGTTGGCGATGGCCACCGCCGCCGCCACCGGGTGCCCGGAGTAGGTCAAGCCGTGGGCAAACACCCCGCCCTGCTCCACCAGCACCTGAGCCATTTTCTTCGACAAAATCAACCCGCCCATGGGGATGTAACCCGAGGTCAAACCCTTGGCGATCGACAGCGTGTCCGGCTCGAAACCGAAGTGCTCGTGGGCGAACCATTCGCCGGTGCGACCGAAGCCGCCGATCACTTCGTCAGCGCACAACAGCACATCGTACTTGCGGCAGATCCGCTGAATTTCTGGCCAGTAACTCTCTGGGGGAAAGATCATCCCGCCCGCGCCCTGGAACGGCTCGGCGATAAACCCGGCGACCTTGTCCGCGCCCAGTTCGAGAATCTTCACTTCCAGTTGCTGCGCCGCCCGCAGGCCAAATTCAGCCGGGGTCAGGTTGCCCTCGTGGGCGAAAAAGTACGGCTCGTCGATGTGTTCGATGTCGGGAATCATGCCGCCCATTTCGTGCATGAACTTCATGCCACCGAGCGCCGTCGCCGCCAGGGTCGAGCCGTGGTAACCGTTCCAGCGACCGATCATGATTTTCTTCTCAGGCTTGCCAAGAACCTGCCAGTAACGCCGTACGGTGCGGATCAGCACCTCGTTGGCCTCGGAGCCGGAGTTGGTGTAGATCGCGTGGCTGTAGTGCCCCGGCAACAGGCTGAACAGCAGCTCTGACAGCTCGATCACCTGCGGGTGGGTGGTGTGGAAAAACATGTTGTAGTACGGCAATTGCTCCAGCTGCCGAGTCGCGGCGGCGGCCAGGTCCTTGCGCCCGTAACCGAGGTTGGTGCACCACAGCCCGGACATGCCGTCGAGGTAACGCCGACCATCGTTGTCCCACAGGTGCAGGCGCTCGCCACGAACCATCACCCGAGGTCCTTCATTGTTGAGCGCTTTCTGATCGACGAATGCGTGGATGTGGTGCGCAGCATCGGCGGCCTGGTAGTCGCGGGTTTCACGTGGTGTGGTCATCGCCAGTTCTCCGTTTTGTTATTAGCGGCTGTTATGAGCGCAGCTGAAACCAGGTGGTCTTCAACTGGGTGTATTTATCGAATGAATGCAGCGACAGGTCGCGGCCGAAACCGGATTGCTTGCCGCCGCCGAAAGGCACGGTCACGTCCAGCGCATCGACGCTGTTGACCGACACCGTGCCGGCTCGCAATTGCCGCGCCACGCGGTGGGCGCGATTGAGGTCGTCGGTCCACAGCGACGCGGCCAAACCGTAGACGCTGTCGTTGGCCAGTTGCAAGGCGTGGGCCTCGTCATCGAACGCCGTGACCGCCAGCACCGGGCCGAACACTTCATCGCGAAACAGCGGCATGTCCGGGCTCACGCCGGTGAAAATCGTCGGCTGAATGAAGTTGTCGGAACCGTTGAAAATCGACTGTCGGCCACCACAAAGTTTCGTTGCGCCTTGGCGTTCTGCCTGCTGGATAAACGTCATGATGCGCGCGGTCTGGCGGCTGTCGACAATCGCCCCGGCGCGGCTCGACGGGTCCAGCGGATCGCCCGGTTGCCAGCATTCAGCGTGCGCCTTGAGGCGCTCGACGAACTCGTCATGAATCGAACGCTGCACCAGCAACCGCGAGTTGGCCGAGCAGACTTCACCCTGATTGAAGAAGATCCCGAACGCGGCTTTCTCTGCGGCGAGGTCGAGGTCCTGACAATCGGCGAACACCAGATTGGCGCTCTTGCCGCCGCACTCCAGCCACACCTGTTTCAGGTTCGATTGCGCGGAGTACTGCATGAAATATTTGCCGACTTCGGTAGAGCCGGTGAACACCAGGCAATCGACGTCCGGGTGCAAACCGAGAGCTTTGCCGGTCTGTTCGCCGAGCCCCGGCAACACGTTCAACACGCCTGCTGGCAGGCCGGCTTCCAGCGCCAGCTCGGCCAGACGCAGGGCGGAAAACGGTGACTGCTCGGCAGGTTTGAGGATCACCGAATTACCCGCCGCCAACGCGGGTGCGAGTTTCCACGCGGCCATGTCCAGCGGAAAGTTCCACGGCACCACCGCAGCGACCACGCCCAGCGCTTCGCGGGTGATGGTCGCCAGCACGTTCTGCGCACTGGGGGCGATCTGGTCGTAGAGTTTGTCGAGGCTTTCGGCGTACCAGCGAAACACCCCGGCGGCGCCCGGCACGTCGATGTTGTAGGCGTCCATCACCGGTTTGCCCATGTTCAGCGAATCGAGCAGCGCCAGTTCTTCGCGATGGGTCATGATCAGATCGGCCAGGCGCAACAGCACTTGCTTGCGCTCACTCGGCGAACGCGCCGACCAGGTGCCGGCCTCGAACACTTGCCGCGCATTGCGCACCGCGGCGTCCACGTCTTCATCGCCGCACGCGGCCACGTTGGCCAGGCACTGGCCGGTGGCGGGGTTGATCGCGGCGAAGGTCTGCCCCGACTGCGCCGCGCGGGGTTTGCCGTCGATCACGGCTTGATCGGGAAACTGCAGCGCAGCGGCTTTGTTTTGCCAGAATGTAAGCTCGAACACGTTCAGATGCTCCATGGGCTTTCTTGTGGATTGGATGGTGGCCCAGGCCTGTGTCCAGGAAAAATAGTAAAAATGTGTTCGCAGACCATGAAAAAACTGGGCAGCCGATCTCCCCGGTGGCGCGGTATGTGGTTATTGTTCAGGCATAACAACACCGTCGTCAGAACGGATGCGGGCGGCTCGCAATTTGCCTGGATGTCGAAATCATCCACCCCGAGGTTTGCCGTGGCTGCCTACAACCTGCGTCAATTGAAGTATTTCATCACCACCGTCGAATGCGGCAGCGTCGCCGAGGCCTCGCGCAAGCTGTACATCGCGCAACCAGCGATCTCCACGGCGATCAAAGGCCTGGAAGACAGCTTCGGCGTGCAACTGCTGATCCGTCATCACGCCCAAGGCGTGTCCTTGACCCCCAGCGGCGCACGCTTCTACCGCAAGGCCCAGGAACTGCTGCGCATGGCCAAGGAGTTCGAACAGAACGCCCTCGCCGACAACGACGTGGTGGCCGGGCAAATCGATATCGGTTGCTTCGAAACGGTCGCGCCGCTGTACCTGCCGCAGTTGATTGCCGGGTTCTCGGCGCTGTATCCGGGGGTGAAAATCCGTATCCGCGACGGCGAACAGCAAGAGCTGGTGCAAGGCCTGACCTCAGGCACCTTCGACCTGGCGATCCTGTATGAACACGACCTCGACGCCACCATCCAGACCGAACCCTTGATGCCGGCGCAACGGCCTTATGCGTTGCTGCCGGCGGATCATCGCTTTGCCCAGCTCAAGCAAGTGTCGCTGCGTGATCTGTGCCTGGAGCCGATGATTCTGCTGGACGTGCAACCGAGCCGGACCTACTTCGTCAGCCTGTTCGAAGAGTTGGGACTGACGCCGAACATTGCCTTCAGTTCACCGTCGATCGAGATGGTCCGGGGCATGGTTGGGCAAGGGTTCGGCTTCTCGATCCTGGTCACCCGGCCGCATTCGGAATGCACCTATGACGGCCAGAAAGTGGTGTGCGTGGACATCGTCGAAGACGTCACCGGCTCAGGGCTGGTGGCGGCGTGGCTCAAGCGCGGGCAACTGACCAAACCGGCGCAGCTGTTTGCCGATTATTGTCGGGAGCAGCTGACCGCGAAGGCCGCCTCTTGAACATCTTCAGCTTTTACGCGGTTTGATTCGAGCGGTCGCCTCGGCCACCAGCGGATCATCCGGCCAGTAGTGCTTCGGGTAGCGGCCTTTCAAATCCTTCTTCACCTCGGCGTAGGTGCTGCGCCAGAAGTTCGCCAGGTCCTGGGTCACCTGCACCGGCCGCCGCGCCGGCGACAGCAGATGCAACTTGACCACCTGCCGGCCACCGGCAATACGCGGGGTCTCGGCCAGGCCGAACAACTCCTGCAACCGCACCGCCAGAATCGGCGGCTGCTCGCTGTAGTCCAGACGAATCGATGATCCCGATGGCACGCTCAAATGATGCGGCGCCAGTTCATCGAGCCGTTGCGGCAGCGGCCACGGCAACAGGTTATGGACGATGCTCGACAGGTCCAGATTGGCGAAGTGACTAAGGCGCGAGACTTTGCCCAGATACGGCATCAGCCAATGTTCGAGGCTTTTGAGCAGAGCAGCGTCGCTGACATCTGGCCATTCGCTCTGCTCCTTACTGCCGAGATCCAGCTGCCGCAACAACGCAACCCGCGCCTGCCACTGACGCAGCTCCGGAGTCCACGGCAACAGCTCCAGACCTTTGCGCCGCACCAGATTCACCAACGCCTGACTGCGGGCGGTCTCATCGAGTCCGGTCAACGGCTCGCGGCTGAGGATCAATTCGCCAACCTTGCGCTGCCGCTCGGCGCGCAACACGCCTTCGCGCTCGTCCCAATCCAGTTGATCGACGCAGCGCACCTGTTCGGCCAGCACTGAATCGAACAGCGCCGGATCGAAATCCGCCGCCAGATAAATGCGCTCTTCACGCTGGCCCTGACGACTGCCGAGATCGGCGATCACCAGCCACGGTTGCTTCATCAAACTGTCGGCTTCGGCGAACAGCGCTGCGCGACCGTTAGCCAGGCGATACTCCGCGCCACCGGCCCGTCGCTGTTGGGCAACGCGGTCGGGATAGGCCAACGCCAACAGCGCGCCGAGCCAGCGCGGATGATCCGGATCGCTGACCGGTTCCGACGCCTTGTTCCGCAGATAACCGCGATACTGCCGCGCCAGTTGCCGAGCACGTTGCACGCCACCCTGAGCGCCGCGAGCAGCACGTTCTTCGCCGGACAACAGCACCAACCGACTGTGCAAATCAGCCCCGGCACCGCGCAAAATATCTCGCTCGCCGAGCAAGGCCGCGACATCGCAGGCCATGTCGGCCAAACCGAGCGCCTGACCGCGCAACAGCAAATGTGCGATGCGCGGATGGGCCGGCAGTTCGGCCATCGCCTGACCGTGTCGGGTCAGCGCTTCGCCGTCCAATGCGCCCAGGCGATCAAGCAAGTCCTGAGCCTGTGCATAAGCGGCCGCGGGCGGTACGTCGAGCCACACCAATTGCTCCGGTGTCACGCCCCAGCGACCAAGCTGCAACGCTAATCCGGCAAGATCCGCCGAGAGAATTTCCGCGCTGGCGTAGGCCGCCAGTTGTTCATGCTGATCTTGCGACCACAAGCGATAACACACGCCCGGTTCCAACCGCCCTGCCCGGCCGGCGCGCTGAGTCGCGCTGGCTTTGGAAATACGCTGAGTATCGAGGCGGGCCATGCCACTGCCCGGATCGAAACGCGGCACTCGCGCCAACCCGGCATCGATCACCACGCGCACGCCGTCGATGGTCAGGCTGGTCTCGGCGATGTTGGTCGCCAGCACCACTTTGCGTTTGCCGGCGGGGGCCGGATCGATTGCGGCGCGTTGGGCGGCGAGGTCCAGTTCACCGTGCAACGGGCAGAGCAAAACCTGTGTGCTATCGCCCAGTGCATCGGCGAGTTGCTGATGCACCCGACGGATTTCCGCTTGCCCCGGCAGGAACACCAGCACGCTGCCGGTTTCATCATTCAAGGCTTCGAGAATGGTCTGCACCAGACGCGGCTCGATGAATTCACCCGGTTGAAACGGTCGGCCCCAGCGCATCGCCACCGGGTACATGCGGCCTTCGCTGCGCAGGATCGGCGCGTCATCGAGCAACCCGGCCAGGCGTTCGCCTTCCAGCGTGGCCGACATCAGCAGGATTTTCAGCGGTTGATCGTCACGAAACAGCTCGCGGCCATTCAGGCTCAAGGCCAGCGCCAGATCGGCATCGAGACTGCGCTCGTGGAATTCGTCGAAGATCAGCAAACCCACGCCTTCGAGCGCCGGGTCGTCCTGCAAGCGTCGGGTCAGAATCCCTTCGGTGACCACTTCGATACGGGTTTTGGGGCCTACTTTGCTGTCGAGACGAATGCGATAGCCGACGGTTTCGCCGACCTTCTCGCCCAGCTCACTGGCCAGACGTTCCGCTGCTGCCCGAGCGGCCAAGCGGCGCGGTTCGAGCATGAGAAGGGTCTGCCCGGCCAACCAGGGCTCGTTGAGCAAGGCCAGCGGCACGCGGGTGGTTTTACCGGCACCGGGCGGTGCTTCGAGCACGGCTTCGTGGCGTGTAGCCAAGGCTTCACGCAGGGCGGGTAAAACTTCATCAATCGGCAAAGAAATCATGCTGGCTCCAAAACAGAGCGGCGAGTATAACGGCGAACTGCTCGGCGTTAATGACGGTCCTAATTCATACAGGCGTCCTTTCGTTTTGAAATTACCCAGGAGATTTCATATGCGTGTTCCCTTTCGCTTGATTGGCGGTGTATTGGTCGCGACGTTGCTGACCCAGGTGACCGCTTGCGGATCGATTTTCTACCCTGACCGTCGCGGTCAGATCGACGGCAAGATCGACCCGGCCATCGCCGCGCTCGATGCCGTGGGCCTGCTGTTCTACATCATTCCCGGCCTGATCGCGTTTGCCGTGGACTTCGCCACTGGCGCGATTTACTACGCGCCCGGCGAGACCGCACAGGTGGCCCC
This sequence comes from Pseudomonas sp. PMCC200344, assembly GCF_030053095.1. Classification (NCBI taxonomy): domain Bacteria; kingdom Pseudomonadati; phylum Pseudomonadota; class Gammaproteobacteria; order Pseudomonadales; family Pseudomonadaceae; genus Pseudomonas; species Pseudomonas sp. PMCC200344. Next base: position 5,613,053 of record NZ_CP125618.1, read on the forward strand.
GGAAAAACTCAAGGAAGCCATCGGCGCCGACGGCAAGGTCGATAACCACAAGCTGCAGACTATTCTCGAAACCGAACTGGGCCGCAGCTTCCCGCTGGATGACCCGCGTCTGATCCAGCACAAGGGCAGCGCCCAGCAACTGGCCATGTTCGGCCTGCAACCTGCCGCGTAACCCGTGCATAAGAAGGAACGACAGCACCTATGATCTCCAGCTCCGAACATGCCCGTCTGCTGCGGCTGGCGACCCGTGCCTCGGTGGCGGTGGCGTGTACGCTGATCGTCGCCAAAGCCATCGCCTGGTGGTTGAGCGGTTCGGTGAGCATGCTCGCCGGGCTGACCGACTCAGCCCTCGACGGCGTCACGTCGCTGCTCAACCTGCTCGCGGTGCATTACGCCTTGCGCCCGGCCGACGATGATCATCGGTACGGGCACGGCAAGGCCGAGTCGCTGGCGGGCATGGCTCAGGCGTTGTTCATTGGTGGCAGTGCGGTGCTGATTGCCTTGCAGGCGATCGATCGACTGAAACACCCGGAACCGGTGGGGGCGCCATGGATCAGCATCGGGGTGATTGTGTTTTCCCTGGCGCTGACCCTGGCCCTGCTGATGTTGCAACATCGAGTCGTCAAGGCAACCGGCTCCAACGCGGTGCGCGCCGACTCTCTGCATTACCGCTCGGACATGTTGCTCAACGGCAGCATTCTGCTGGCGCTGGTGCTCGCCGGGTTTGGCTGGCATCAGGTCGACCCTTGGTTTGGATTGGCGATCGCTGTCTACATTCTCTGGAGCGCGATTCAGATCGGCCGCGAAAGTTTTACCGTGCTGATGGATGAGGAACTGCCGTCGGACGTCAGCCAGCACATGCTCGAACTGGCCTGCAGCGTACCGGGAGTATTGGGGGCGCACGACCTGCGTACGCGGGTTTCCGGCAACCAGTGGTTCGTGCAGTTGCACCTGGAATTGCCGGGGGATTTGACCCTGTCAGTCGCTCACGGCATCAGCGACCAAGCCGCCGATGCCATTCATGCCGCCTACCCGCGAGCCGAAGTACTGGTGCACGCCGACCCGCAGGAAGTGGTACTGGCTGGCAGGACTCAGAAAGAAACCTGATAGCCGCGACTGCTCAGGCAGTTGCCCTGGGCCTGACGGTAGGCTTGCACCACCGACGGGGCTGGCTGGTAGGTGGCCGTTCGCGGATCGAAGCCACTCTGCTGCACCGCGTATTGATAGCACTCGTAACCGTCCTGGTTGACCTGCTCTGGCGACTGACCGTTGGCCGGATACGCCACCACGTCATAACCATTGCTGACCGGTTGCGGCTGCGGTTGTACGGGCGGCTCGACCACGACGTAATCCTGAGTGCTTTCCTGATAGGCGTAATAAGAGCCGGCCGCCAGGAACAGCAGCGCACCGCCGATCCACACTTCACGCGCGTAATCAGGCAAGTAGCTGACGCGAATCCCGCGTGGCGGCTGCACCACAACATAACGCGGGCCGAGCGGGCGATACCAGTAGCCGCCGGAGTAGAAGTAATCCTGACCGCGATACGGCACTCGGTAATCACGGTCCGGGAAGCGGTCGATCACATGACCGGGACGGTACTGCGGGCCAGGTCCCCAGCCATTGCCATGCCCATCCGGGCGACCGGCCCAGCGATGGTCATCGGGACGCGGACCGTTGTTCTGCCAGTGCTGGTTGTTATCGTAGCGCCGCGGCACGTCCTGGTAGTAACCACGCTGCGGCTGCTGGGTCTGGCGCACGGTGTCGGGCCGGCCCTGAATCGGCAGGTCGTTGGCCGGTAGCTGCGGCGGTGGTGGAGGTGGTCGAACCGGATTGTTGTAGTCGTGCGGCGCACGGCTCTGCCGTTGACCGTCGCTCTGATTCTGGCCGTTGTGCTCGAACTGGCGACTGTTGTCGCCACGAATGATGTCGTTATTCTGCGCACGCGGCTGGTTACTGCCGGCGTGGCCCTGATTGTTTCCCTGATGGCCATCCGAACCGCGTTGCCCGCCTTCGGAGCCACGGTTATGCGGCTCATCGGCCAGCGATTGCGCAGTGACACTGACACACAGCAAACCAACACCGGCCAAACGCCAGATGCGCGACTTCATGCTTTTCCTCACTGCGGGTTAGGGCCTGTACGTAAGACTGGGAAAGCACAGGCCGGTTCTGCAACAGGTTATCAGTCGCGTAACCTATTTATTGAGCGCCGTCGTCAAATTCCGGGCAAAAGAAAAGGGAGACCCGTCGGCCTCCCTTTGAGAACTTCGTCCGTGCTCGACGCTTATGACGTCGGCTCACCTCACGCCGTCTTCTGGACAGTGTGTAGCTCGGGGGCCGGCTCATCCCCGGTGGGGGTGGCGACCGCAGCTGGCCTGATTGGGCGAGCCGCACTGGACTGTTTGTCCGAGCAGTGATTCTGGTGATAAGAATAGGCTCGCGGCGCCGGCAGAGGATTGCGAAGATTGCTCAAATAAACATCACTTGCGCAATTTTTAACCCTGGATAGATAATCCACCGCAATAGTTATGACAAAGGCCTGATTGATGAGCAAACTCGACCGATACGACCTGAGCATTTTGGCGGAATTGCAGCGTGACGCGCGCATCTCCAACCAGGAGCTGGCCGAACGCATCGGCCTGTCCCCATCGCCATGCTCACGACGGGTCAAGCAGCTGGAAGACGACGGTTACATCTCCCGTCAGGTTGCCCTGCTGGACCGCAAGATGCTCGGCCTGAGCCTTACGGCTTACGTGTTGATCGGCATGGACCGCCATACACCGGAGCGGTTCGAGAACTTCGAAGCGGCGATTCGTACGTTGCCGCAGGTGCTGGAGTGCAGTTTGGTGACCGGGATGGATGCCGACTATCAGCTCAAGGTCGTCGTGCCGGACATGGACCATTATCAAAAATTGCTGCTGGGACACCTCACTCGGATTGAAGGGGTGACGAGTGTGCGGTCGAGTTTTGTGCTTAATCAGGTGCTCAACAGTACCGAGTTGCCGCTGACTCATCTGCGTGGCTGAGGACGTCATCGTCGGAACGCCCGCCGATGGGGCCGACACAGACGACGAATGACTGCGGCATGGTGCCGCAGGTCAATGCCCCGCCAATTCCCCATGTCGTATACTCCAGCGCCTTTTAGCCCCGCCCGCGCTGGAGATGTTCGATGGATCCTGCAGTATTCGAAGAGTGGATGATGACCGGACTGGTCAGCATTCTGATCATTTTCATGGGTTTCATCGTTTGGGACCTGGCGAAGAAGTCCAAGGCCGGGCGCTTTGGCTCGTTCATTCTGTTTTCCGTACTCGGCCTCGGCGTCGCCGCGTTCGTGATCAAAAGCGTGGTGATTGGCCTGATCGAATCCGGCTCGTTATAAACGTGCCGGCACTTCCTTCCACTGGCCCTGATCAAGTCCTTCTATGGTCCAGTCGCCAATTCTGACCCGCACCAGACGCAACGTCGGCAAGCCGACCGCTGCGGTCATGCGCCGCACCTGACGGTTACGACCTTCGCGAATCACCAGCTCCAGCCAGCTGGTCGGCACGCTTTTGCGAAACCGCACCGGCGGATTGCGTGGCCACAGCTCGGGCTCTTCCAACTGTCGCGCCTCGGCTGGCAAGGTCATACCGTCATTCAGCTCGACGCCATCGCGCAAACGCTGCAATTGCTCGGCACTCGGCTCGCCTTCCACCTGCACCCAATAGGTCTTCGCCAGTTTGTGTTTCGGGTCGGCGATCCGCGCCTGAAGCTGGCCATCATTGGTCAGCAGCAGCAAACCTTCACTGTCGCGGTCCAGTCGTCCTGCCGGGTAAATCCCGGGAATCTCGATGAAATCCTTGAGCGTCGCCCGCCCTTCGCCGTCGCTGAATTGCGTCAGCACATCGAACGGTTTGTTGAACAGAATCAGCTTCGGCTCGGCCGGCGGCGCTTTGGCAACACGGCGCGGGGCTGAGGACGATGGCACAGGTTTCACGCCAGGGCGGCGGGAAACGGGACGTTGAGGACGGGACATGGGAAAAGGAACATCTAACGGTCAGGGCTGCTAATGCTAGTGCCCTGACCGCAAAATGACCATGAGAACAATCAGCGGAACGGCGGCTCGTCGAAGCTGCGCAGTTTGCGCGAGTGCAGCGAGTTGAGTTCAGTACGCAACAGATCCACCGCCTCGATACCGATCTTCAAGTGCTGGCTGACCGCACGCTCATAGAAGGCGTTGGCCGAACCTGGCAGCTTGATTTCGCTGTGCAACGGTTTGTCCGAAACACAGAGCAACGTGCCGTACGGAACCCGCAAGCGATAACCTTGCGCCGCGATAGTGCCGCTTTCCATGTCCACCGCCACGGCGCGAGACAGGTTGATCAGCGGACGCTCCTGAGCCCAGCGCAATTCCCAGTTACGGTCGTCGTAGGTCAGTACGGTGCCGGTGCGCAGGCGTTTTTTCAGCTCGTCGCCCTTCTCACCGGTGATATTGGCCGCCGCTTGCTGCAACGCCATTTGCACTTCGGCCAGGGCCGGAATCGGAATATTCGGCGGCACGACCCGATCGAGAATCCCGTCGCGGCGCATGTAAGCATGCGCCAGCACGTAATCGCCAATCGTCTGCGACTGACGCAAACCGCCACAGTGGCCGATCATCAGCCAGCAATGCGGACGCAGCACCGCCAGGTGGTCAGTGATGTTCTTGGCGTTGGACGGGCCGACGCCGATGTTGACCAGGGTCACGCCATGGCCGTCGGTGGCGATCAGGTGATAGGCCGGCATCTGATAGCGGTGCCAAACCACACCGGCGGCAATCGCCGAGGCTTCGCCGTGGTCCATGCTCTTTTCGATGATCACATTGCCCGGCAAGACCATGCGCACGAAACGCGGATCGCTGCGCAACTGTTCCAGGCCATGGACGATGAACTGGTCGACATAACGGTGATAGTTGGTCAGCAGAATCCATGGCTGCACATGACGCCAGTCGCTGCCGGTGTAATGCACCAGACGGCGCAGGGAGAAATCCACCCGGGCGGCGTCGAACAAGGCCAACGGCAGCGGGTCGGTGTTTTCCCAATCGTACAAACCGTCGGCGATGCCATCGGTCGCGGCCGACAGGTCGGTACTCGGGAACACCCGCGCCAGCGTCGCTGCGGTGACGCCGGAGCCGGCCAGTTCATCGCCCTGCTCAACCACGTACGGATAAGGAATGTTTTGCTGGCTGATACCGACTTCCACCGTCACGGTGAAGTCGTGCATCAACGGCACCAGCTGTTCCAGCAGGTACTTACGGAACGCCGCTGGATGGGTGACGGTGACGCTGTAGGTCCCCGGCAATTGAACCTTGGCATAGGCGCGCGTGGTCTGTGGGACTTCGCCCTGGCAAAGGTAGGTCAGACGCAGCTCGGGATAACGAAACATCGCACGCTGTTCGGCGTCCGGCTCGACACGATCCTTGAGGTAACGCTTGAGCGCCTGGTTCAGCGCGGTGGTTGCACGATTGTGCAAGAGCGCAAGCCGGTCCACGGCTTGCTCGGCGGTTTGAACGACAATAAAAGCTTCGGTCACGATCAGCATCCTGTGTTCTGACTTGCAGGCCTTCATCTTGCCTGCAAGTCAGCGCGATCAGAAGCCCTGTGGTGTCGACCGGGCGACAATCGCTTCCACATCCAGCCCACGTGGCAACGCGCCATACACCCGACCGGCCGAACCGAGGCGGCTGGCGATGAAGGCATCACTGACGGCGCAGTTGCCGGCCTCCAGCAACAGCTTGGCCTGAAGGCCCAAGGCAATGTCTTCGGTGAGCTGACGGGCCCGGTATTGAATGTCGCTGGTGTCCTTGAACGCTGTCTGCAATTGAGTGATGTGTGCGGCCAGGCGTTTATCGCCATGACCATCGCCCAATTCGCTGAACAGTACGTCTAGCACACCCGGCTCCTTCGACAACGCTCGCAATACGTCGAGGCATTGCACGTTGCCGGAACCTTCCCACGTCGAATTGACCGGTGCCTCACGGTACAACCGCGGCAGGATGCTGTCTTCGACATAACCAGCGCCGCCCATGCATTCGGCAGCCTCGTTGATCATCCCGGGCGCGCGTTTGCAGATCCAGTACTTGCCCACCGCTGTGACCAGCCGAGCGAATTTGGCTTCATGCTCGTCATCCAGATGATCCAGCGCCTGGCCCATGCGCAGGCTCAAGGCCAGGGCGGCTTCGCTTTCCAGGGCCAGGTCGGCCAGTACGTTCTGCATCAAGGGTTGCTCGCTGAGCAATTTGCCGCCGACGCTGCGGTGAGCGCAGTGGTGGCTAGCCTGGGTCAGGGCCTGGCGCATCAGCGAACTGGAACCGACCATGCAATCGAAGCGGGTCATGGCGACCATTTCGATGATGGTCGGAACGCCGCGCCCCTCCTCGCCGACCATCCACGCCAGCGCACCACGGAACTCCACTTCGCTGGAAGCGTTGGAGCAATTGCCGAGTTTGTTCTTCAGGCGCTGTATGTAGAACTGATTGCGCGTGTCGTCCGGGCGATGGCGCGGCAGCAGGAAACAGGTCAAACCCTTGTCAGTCTGGGCCAGGGTCAGGAAGGCATCGCACATCGGTGCCGAACAGAACCACTTGTGGCCCACCAGTTCATACGCTTGGCCGGGACCACTGGCGCCGACCGGAAAAGCCTTGGTGGTGTTGGCCCGCACGTCGGTGCCGCCCTGTTTCTCGGTCATGGCCATGCCGATGGTGACCCCGGCCTTGTGGGCCATGCCGACGTTGCGCGGGTCGTATTCGGTAGAGAGGATTTTCGGCAGCCATTGCTCTGCCAGATCCGCTTGCAGGCGCATCGCCGGGACGCTGGCGAAGGTCATGGTCAGCGGGCAACCACTACCGGCTTCGGCCTGGCTGTGCAGGTAGGTCATGGCGGCGCGGGCGACGTGGGCGCCGGACTGCGGATGCGCCCAGGGCAACGACGTCAAACCGTGCTCGATCGCCGTGCGCATCAGTTCGTGATAGGCCGGGTGAAATTCCACCAGGTCGATGCGATGGCCATAACGGTCATGACTGCTAAAAACCGGCTTGTTCTGATTGGCCAGGAACCCCGCTTCCATCAGCGTCCCGCCGGCCAGTGCGCCGTAAGCGTCGATCCGCGACTCGGCCCACCCGGCTCCGAAACGCCGCGACCACTCCTGCAACGGCAGGTCGATGCGATACAGGTTGGCGCCGTCCAGCGACGGTGGCTGGTTGGTGACTTCGTGGGTTTCGGCGAACTGATGCAGGTTCATGACGGGGCTCCTTTGGTCAGCCAAGGGACTTCAGTTAAGCACCGCACCCCAGCCGAACAAAGTGTCATATCTGCCTAACTGTCGGCGCTTTCGCCTTGCTTTGGACACAACACCCGGCGATAGAGCGCTGCCTGCAGGTCCTCGAATTTCACCGGTTTGTTCAGGTAATCGATCAATGCACCGGTTGGGCAGCGTTCCCGATCAACGCTCAAGGCAATCACGAATACCGGCAGTTCGGTGCAGCCCGGCAACGCACGGATCTGGCAACAGAGGGACGCGCCACCCAGAGATGGAAGCTGGCAATCGAGCAATACCGCATCGAAGGTTTCGCGCTGCAAGTGATCGAGCGCGGCAGCCCCGTTGTCGACGGTGCGCACCCGGAACCCAAGCTTGAGCAACATACCGCGCATCACCAACTGATTGATGCTGTTGTCATCGACCAGCAGGACGGTGCAGTCCTGAGGCAGCCGCAGGCGAGGAAATTCCCGGGTCATCAAGGGCACTGACGGCCGCTCCACCACGGGCAGTTCGAACTCGACGTCGAGCTGGAAGCGGCTGCCACGACCAGGCTCGGAGCGGTGGGTCAGTTTTCCACCGAGCAGTTCGACCAGTTGCCGACAGATCGCCAGGCCAACGCCCAGACCGCCGTATTCACGGGTCATCGAGCCATCAAGCTGGAAGAACCGCTGATACAGGGTCGCCTCCCCCAGATCGGTGAAGCCGATGCCGGTGTCGATCACCGCAAAGGACAGGGCCAGTCGGTCGGGCGCCACGGGGTTACCCGTCACCCGCAGCGCCAGTCCGCCAATCCTAGTGAACTTGATCGCGTTATCCAGCAGGCATTCCAGGCATTGCGCCAACTTGGCGCTGTCGCCGTGCAAGCGATCCCGCAGCCCCGGCGTGACCTCGACTTTGAAGTCCAGCGACTTGCTCAACGCGTTGCCCTCGAACTGCAGGCGCAAGGCCTCGACCACGCCGCGCAAACTGAAAACGGCCGGATAGGTCTTGAGTTTGCCGGCCTGCAACTCGGTCAGGGTGAGGATGCCGTTGACCATGCGCATCATGTCTCGCGCGGAACCAGCGGCCGTTTGCTGATATTGCTCCAGCTCCGGGTCCATCTCGACGGTCTGCATCAGCTCCAGCGAGCCGATCACACCGTTCATGGGCGTGCGCAGTTCGTGGGTCAGGGTGGCGAGGAATTCGTCCTTGAGCTTGTTACTGTGAGCCAGTTGCTGGTTCAGCACTTCAAGCGTTTGACCGGCATCGAACAGGGTCTGCGCCTGTTGCTCGCGCATGGCGTTAATGCGATCGGCCAGCGCCAGGGACAGCAGTGCCACCTCTATCGCCGAGCCAATCTGGCTGGAATACATGGTCAGGAACACGTTTGGCAGGTAACCCAGCACCATCAGGGTGTTGACGATGCCGCCGAGTAAAAACGCCGACCAGGCAATGATGAAGTAACGCGCCACTCGCAGGCCACGCAGCCAGGCGAAAATCCCTGCGGCAAAAATCACCACGGTGAAGGTCAGTGCCAGCGCCGTCGCCAGGCGCAGGGCCAGGGCGTAACTGGTCATCAACGACAACCCGACCACCACCGCGCTAAACACAATCAACGCCAGCAGCAAGCGGTCGAGCCAACGACTATGGGTCGCCGTCTGCAAGAAGCTGCGCGCGAACTGGCTGCCGAACAGGCCTGAGCAACCGATGAAAAACGGCGTCGCGGCGTTGGCCCACCAGGGACTGTTCGGCCAGAAATACTCCACGGCCGCGCCGTTCACTGACAACTGATACAAGCCGAACGAGGCGATATAGAAGATGTAATAGAGGTAGCTGGTATCGCGCACGCTGAGATAGATGAACAGGTTGTACACCAGCATTCCAAGCAAAACGCCGTAAATCAGCCCCAGCACATACAGTCGGAACGGTTGCTCTTCCAGGTAGGCAGTGCTCGACCATAGGGTGACCGGCGCCTGGATCGACCCTTCACTTTGCAGGCGCAGGTACAGGGTTTGCGCTTGATCAGGGGTGAAGTTCAGATCGAACAAATAGTTGTTTTGGCGGATTTCGCGACTGTCGAACGGCAAGGCATCGCCGGTCTGACGTGCCAGTTGATAGCCACCGGCCGCATCGGGCAAATAGAGATCAATGTGATCGAGGGGCGGATAGGCCAGTTCGAGCAACCAGGTGCGTTGCACCGCGGGGTTGTTCGGGCGGTAATGCAGGTCGATTTTCAGCCAGAACACTGAACGCGAGTAACCGGCGTTGAGGGTGGCTTTGTCGTGGGGTTTGAAGTTTCCGGCCGCGGCTTGTACACGGACATCGGTGATGGTCGCCTGTCCGCCCGCGTCTTCGAACACTTGCAAGGTTCGGCCCAGGGGAAGGCTTTGAGTGAATTCGTCGAATTCGACTGCACTCGCCATGAGGGGCAAGCACAACAGCAACATCAGCAAATAGCGCATTTAAGCCCCAGCGTGGCCTGTCCGGTTATCTCAGGAAGCCCCTCATTCCTTTTGAGTAGACGTAAAACCGGTATTACCTGTTATTGGTTTGGATCCACTCTAGCATAGCCGTTGGTGGCCATTGAACACCATTGAAACTTTTCCTACAAAGGCTCTAGCACGGGCGTTCCAGCTCCACGCATTGGGCTAGAGCTGTTACGCCGGTCAGTTTGTGACAACGGCCTATCCCCTGTAGCAGCTGGCGAAGCCTGCGTTCGGCTCGGGCCGCGTTATGACTCATTGGGCAGCACCCGAAAAAAGATGTTTGGTGGTAAGCTCGCGCACCATGAATATCTACAGCTCTCGCCCCGTTGTCCTCTGTCTCTCCGGCCACGACCCAAGTGGTGGCGCCGGCTTGCAGGCAGATATCGAAGCCCTGCTCGCTCAGGGTTGTCATGCGGCCCCGGCCGTCACCGCCCTGACCGTGCAAGACACGGTCAACGTCACTGACTTCCGCGTGCTCGACCGTGAGTGGGTGTTGGCCCAGGCCAATGCCGTGCTCAACGACTCCGAAGTCGCGGCGGTGAAACTGGGCATGCTCGGCTCCCTGGAAATGGTCGACACCGTGGTCGAACTGCTGTCGGCGCACCCGCATTTACCGGTGGTCTGCGACCCGGTGCTGCGCGCCGGTGGCGGTGGACGCCTGGGCAAGGACGAAGTCGGCTACGCCATGCGCGAGCGCCTGCTGCCTCTGTCGATCATCGCCACCCCTAACCTTCCCGAAGCCCGCATCCTCGCCGAACTGCCCGAAGGCACCGCGGACGAGTGCGCTGAAAAACTCCTGCCATTCGTCAAACACCTGCTGATCACCGGCGGCCATGGCGATGAACACGAAATCCACAATCGCCTGTACAGCCGCGACGGTCACCGCGAAACCTTCACCTGCCAGCGCTTGCCCGGCAGTTATCACGGCTCCGGTTGCACGCTGGCCAGTGCGCTGGCCGGTCGTCTGGCCCTCGGTGAAAATCTCGCCAGTGCCGTGCAGACCGCGCTTAACTACACGTGGCGCACCCTGCGTGATGCGGAGCAGTTGGGCAAAGGCCAGTTCGTGCCGCGCCGCCTGCCGCTGGATTTCTGTTCGTAACTGTCCATGCGTAAAGCAAAAAGGATTGCCCGATGAAGCTACGTGGCCTGTACGCCATTACCGATAGCCAGCTACTGGCAGGTAAATTTCTTTCGTACGTGGAGGCGGCGCTGGAAGGCGGCGTCACCCTGCTGCAATACCGCGACAAGAGCAGCGACGAGGCCCGCCGTCTGCGCGAGGCCGAAGCGCTGCGCGATCTGTGTGAACGCTACAAGACCCAGTTGATCATCAACGACGATGCCGAACTCGCTGCACGCCTGAACGTCGGCGTGCACCTGGGACAGACCGACGGCCCGCTGATGCCGGTTCGGGCACTGCTCGGTCGCCAGGCGATCATCGGCTCGACCTGCCACGCGCAACTCGAACTTGCCGAGCAAGCGGCCAAGGAAGGCGCCAGTTACGTCGCTTTCGGTCGTTTCTTCAACTCCAACACCAAACCCGGCGCACCGACTTGCAGCCTCGAATTGCTCGACCAGGCGCGCAGCAAACTGCACCTGCCGATCTGCGCGATTGGCGGCATCACCCTGGAAAACGCCGCGCCACTGGTGGCCCACGGGGTCGATCTATTGGCGGTAGTCCATGGCCTGTTTGGCGCCGGGAGCACGGCTGAAGTGACACGCCGCGCCCGCGCATTCAACGCCCTGCTTTCTATTTAAGTAGCTTAAAAATCTGATTTGAGAGCCCGATCATGTCTCGTTCCGAAACGCTGTTTGCCAATGCTCAGAAACACATTCCCGGTGGCGTGAACTCGCCTGTTCGCGCATTCAAAAGCGTTGGCGGCACGCCGTTGTTCTTCAAGCACGCGGAAGGCGCCTACGTCACCGACGAAGACAACAAGCGTTATGTGGATTACGTCGGTTCCTGGGGGCCGATGATTCTCGGCCACAGCCACCCCGACGTGCTGGACGCCGTGCGCAAACAGCTTGAGCACGGACTGTCCTACGGCGCGCCGACCGAGATGGAAACCCAGATGGCTGATCTGGTCTGCTCGATCGTGCCATCGATGGAAATGGTGCGCATGGTCAGCTCCGGCACCGAAGCAACCATGAGTGCGATCCGTCTGGCCCGTGGTTTCACCGGCCGCGACAGCATCATCAAGTTCGAAGGCTGCTACCACGGACACTCCGACAGCCTGCTGGTCAAGGCCGGTTCCGGCGCCCTGACCCAAGGCGTGCCGAGCTCGGCCGGTGTGCCGGCGGCCTTTGCCAAACACACCCTGACCCTGCCGTTCAACGACATCGACGCCGTCGAAACCATGCTCGCCGAAGTCGGCCAGGACGTGGCGTGCATCATCGTCGAGCCCGTGGCCGGCAACATGAACTGCGTACCGCCGGCGCCAGGTTTCCTCGAAGGCCTGCGCACCCTGTGCGACAAGCATGGCGTGGTACTGATTTTCGACGAAGTGATGACCGGTTTCCGTGTCGCCCTCGGCGGTGCACAAGCCCACTACGGCGTGACGCCAGACCTGACCACCTTCGGCAAAATCATCGGTGGCGGCATGCCGGTTGGCTGTTTCGGCGGCAAGCGCGAAATCATGTCGCACATCGCGCCACTGGGCCCGGTCTATCAGGCGGGCACCTTGTCGGGTAATCCGCTGGCAATGGCTGCCGGCCTGACGACCCTGCGCCTGATAAGCCGCCCGGGCTTCCACGCAGAGTTGACTGACTACACCAGTCGCCTGCTCGATGGCCTGCAACAACGAGCCGATGCTGCGGGCATTCCGTTCGTGACCACACAGGCCGGCGGCATGTTCGGTCTGTACTTCAGCGGCGCCGACGACATCGTGACCTTCGATGACGTGATGGCCAGCGACGCCGCGCTGTTCGGGCGCTTCTTCCACCTGATGCTCGAAGGCGGCGTGTACCTGGCGCCGAGCGCCTTCGAAGCCGGCTTCACCTCGATCGCCCACGGCGAAACCGAGCTGAAACTGACGCTGGATGCCGCTGAACGTGCATTTGCTGCATTGAAATAACGCTGTGCCGCTGACGTTGGCGGTTGCCAGCGTCAGCTTTCACCCGCATTCCCGCCCTTATTCCTACGCTTCTGCTCAAAATCCCCAGCAAAGTGGGCGATATATTCCCCGCGCAGCAGAAAAACGAGTAAAGACTTTGTAAGGTTGGCCCTGCTTATTTCATAATGCGCGCTTATTGGATCCCTCGACGGGTCCGCGCGCCCTTCAGAGGTAAGTCGATTCCCATGAACCGCACCGGCCGCGCCCTTGCATTGGGCTGCCTGTTGCTCCTTCAGCCCCTGCTCGCGCTCGCACAAGCAGGCGGCAACTCGTTGTTAATCCCAGCGATGGGTCGTTGCACCCTCAATACTCAGCCGCAAGACCTGGCACAGGCGCTTGCCGCCTGCCAGAAAGCGTCGGATGAAGGGGATGCGCAAGCGCAATACGAGTTGGGTGAGTTCTACTACGACGGCAAAAATACGCCGCGCGACCTCAAAAAAGCCCTGGGCTACTTCGAAAAGGCCTCGCTGCAAGGCCACGCCCAGGCGCAATTCAAACTCGGCTACATGTTCTTCCACGGCGAAGGCGTACCGGCCAATAACGTCCAGGCTTATATCGTGCTGAAAATGGCTGCGGTCAATGGCGCTGAAGAAGCATTGGACACCGCCGACGAAGTCGCCGAGAAAATGCCCCGCGAAGAACTTGAAGTGGCTACCCAGGTGCTGGGGCAAATCTTCCGCAAATATCTGATGGAATTGCAGAGCGCCGATGGGCGTACGCCGTTTTCGCCGCTTCCCTGATTTCTGCGTTGTTCTGACTGTCCCCTTCGCGAGCAGGCTCGCTCCCACATTGAATCTTCTGTGAACACAATATTTCGTGCACGCCCGAGATTTACTGTGGGAGCGAGCCTGCTCGCGAATGGGGACAACTCGGTACCAAAGCTTACTTCTCAGGCATCGGCATCGGAAACGGCATGACATTGCCGACCGCGCCGCGGGCTTCGCTGATTTTCGGCGTACCGAGGCGCTCGACTTCGTCGATCCGCACGATCGAATGCATCGGCACAAAGCTGCGCACAACGCCTTCGAACTGAGCCTTGAGCTTCTCTTCGCTCGGATCGACGACCACTTGCGTGCGCTCGCCAAAGACGAACTCTTCCACTTCCAGGAAGCCCCACAGATCACTTTGATAGATCTGCTTGGCATACATTTCGTACACCTGGCCCTGATTGAGGAAAATCACCTTGTAGATTGGAGCTTCACGTTTGGTCATGGTGGGCGAGCAACACATCGGGGATAAAAATGAGGGCGCGAACTATAGCATAGCCACCGGACGCACAGCGGTAGGAACCTTGGGTCATGTTCCCTATAATGCGCGGTTCTTTGAATCACGTGATGACTCTTTCCATGGCCAAGAAGCTTTACATCGAAACCCACGGTTGCCAGATGAACGAGTACGACAGCTCGCGCATGGTCGATCTGCTGGGCGAACATCAGGCCCTGGAAGTCACCGCTCGCGCTGAAGATGCCGACGTGATCCTCCTCAATACCTGCTCGATCCGCGAACGCGCCCAGGACCGGGTGTATTCCCAGCTTGGCCGCTGGCGCGAATTGAAACTGGCCAACCCGGACATGGTGATCGCCGTTGGCGGTTGCGTGGCCAGCCAGGAAGGCGCGGCCATCCGCGATCGCGCACCGTACGTGGACGTGGTCTTCGGCCCACAGACCCTGCACCGCCTGCCGGAAATGATCGACGCCGCCCGCGCTACCAAGCTGCCGCAAGTTGACGTCTCGTTTCCGGAAATCGAAAAGTTCGACCACTTGCCCGAGCCGCGCATCGATGGCCCAAGCGCCTACGTATCGGTCATGGAAGGCTGCAGCAAGTACTGCACGTTCTGCGTGGTGCCTTACACCCGCGGCGAAGAAGTCAGCCGACCCTTCGATGACGTGATCGCCGAGATCATCCACCTGGCTGAAAACGGCGTGCGCGAAGTGACCCTGCTGGGGCAGAACGTCAATGGCTATCGCGGGACCACTCATGACGGTCGTTTGGCTGACCTGGCCGAACTGATCCGCGTCGTCGCCGCCGTCGATGGCATCGACCGCATCCGCTACACCACCTCACACCCGCTGGAATTTTCCGACAGCCTGATCCAGGCCCACGCCGACGTGCCGGAACTGGTCAAACACCTGCACTTGCCGGTGCAATCGGGTTCAGACCGGATCCTTTCGGCGATGAAGCGCAACCACACCGCGCTGGAATACAAATCCAAACTGCGCAAACTGCGTGCTGCCGTGCCGGGGATTTGCATCAGCTCGGACTTCATCGTTGGCTTCCCGGGTGAGACCGAAAAAGACTTCGAACAGACCATGAAGCTGATCGAAGACGTCGGTTTCGACTTCTCCTACTCGTTCGTCTATAGCCAGCGCCCGGGTACTCCGGCTGCCGATCTGGCCGACGAAACGCCGGAAGAGCTGAAAAAAGAACGCCTGAACGCCCTGCAACATCGCCTGAACCAGCAAGGCTTCGAGATCAGCCGACAAATGGTCGGTTCGATCCAGCGGATCCTGGTGACCGATTATTCGAAAAAAGACCCCGGCGAACTGCAAGGCCGGACCGAGAATAACCGTATCGTCAACTTCCGCTGCGACACTCCCACGCTGATTGGCCAGTTTGCCGACGTGCACATCGACGCCGCCCAGCCGCACTCGCTGCGGGGCTCGCTGCTGTAGGAGCGATGCTTGCTCGCGAAGGCCACGCCGCTGTCTGTCTTACAGATCGCGTTATCGTTCTTCGCGAGCAAGCTTCGCTCCTACAAGGACGGTGTTTGGCCTTGCGATATTTAAGACCTTTCGCACCCAGGCCACTGGCGTTATCCTTGATTTCATCTTAATTGCCCCAGGGCGGCTAAATACGACCTTGAACGCACCCATAGAACCACATCGTTTTATCCTCGAGCCCTTTGA
This sequence comes from Pseudomonas sp. PMCC200344, assembly GCF_030053095.1. Taxonomy (NCBI): domain Bacteria; kingdom Pseudomonadati; phylum Pseudomonadota; class Gammaproteobacteria; order Pseudomonadales; family Pseudomonadaceae; genus Pseudomonas; species Pseudomonas sp. PMCC200344. The sequence continues at coordinate 5,628,806 of NZ_CP125618.1, forward strand.
AGCTCGCCGCTTCGCCAATCTGTGCGGGCAATTCGACGAGCATCTGCGCTTGATCGAACAGCGCCTGACCATCGAGATCCGCAACCGCGGAAACCAGTTCGAACTGATCGGTGAACCCAAACACACCACCTCCGCGGAAAACCTCCTGCGCCGCCTGTACCGGGAAACCAAGGGTACTGAGCTGTCGCCGGACATCGTTCACCTGTTCCTGCAGGAATCGGCCGTCGAAGAGCTGGACAACGTCTCCCCCGGCGAACCCTCCGTGGCCCTGCGCACCAAAAAAGGCATGATTCGCCCTCGCGGCTTGAATCAGTTGCGCTACGTGAAGGAAATCCTCGGCAACGACATCAACTTCGGCATCGGCCCGGCCGGTACCGGCAAGACTTATCTGGCCGTTGCCTGCGCAGTAGACGCGCTGGAACGCGAACAGATTCGCCGCATCCTGCTGGTACGTCCGGCGGTTGAAGCGGGCGAAAAGCTCGGCTTCCTGCCCGGTGACTTGTCGCAGAAGATCGACCCGTACCTGCGCCCGCTCTACGACGCGCTCTACGAAATGCTCGGCTTCGAACACGTCGCCAAGCTGATCGAGCGCCAGGTGATCGAAGTTGCGCCGCTGGCCTACATGCGCGGTCGCACCTTGAACAACAGTTTCATCATCCTCGACGAAAGCCAGAACACCACCGTCGAGCAAATGAAGATGTTCCTGACCCGGATCGGCTTCGGCTCTACCGCGGTCATCACCGGTGACATCACCCAGGTCGACCTGCCGAAAGGCACCAAGTCCGGGCTGCACCATGTGATCGAGGTACTTAAAGACGTGCCGGGCATCAGCTTCACCCATTTCAAGCCCAAGGACGTTGTGCGCCATCCACTGGTGCAGCGCATCGTCGAAGCCTACGAGCGCTTCGAGAATCGCGTGGCCGATGAAGCCCCGAAGGATAGCCGCCGCGATGCTTGAGCTTGATCTGCAACTGGCTACCGAAGCGCCTGCCCCTAGCGAAGCCGAGTTCCGCCAATGGTGCGAACTGGCGCTGCGCCAGCGCACAGCCGACTCCGAAATGACCATCCGTTTGGTCGATGAAGCCGAAGGTCGTGAGCTCAATCACACCTGGCGGCAAAAGGATTACGCCACTAACGTTCTGTCGTTCCCCGCAGACGTTCCCGACGAATTCCTGGATATCCCGCTACTGGGCGATCTGGTGATCTGCGTGGCGGTGGTCGAGCGCGAAGCCGCTGAACAAGGCAAGGCACTCAAGGCCCATTGGGCTCATCTGGTCATTCACGGCTGCTTGCATCTGTTGGGTTACGACCATATAGATGACGATGAAGCCGAAGAAATGGAAGCACTGGAACGAACGTTGCTTGCAGAGTTGGGCTATCCCGACCCGTATGCGGACGACGAAACAGACACATCCCCTATCGTTACAACAAAGGATTCAGAGTAATCGCTATGAGCGAAGATCGATCGAGCAACGGGCAAAAGTCATGGCTGGGTAAGCTCACCCAGGCTTTTGCCCACGAGCCGAAGAACCGCCAGGAGCTGCTGGAGCTGCTGCGCGATGCACACCAAAACAAGTTGTTGGACAGCGAAGCGCTGGCCATCGTAGAAGGCGCCATCCAGGTTGCTGACCTGCAAGTACGGGACATCATGGTCCCGCGCTCGCAGATGATCAGCATCAAGGCGACCCAGACACCCCGCGAGTTCCTGCCTGCCGTGGTCGACTCGGCCCACTCCCGCTACCCGGTGATCGGCGAAAGCCACGACGACGTGATGGGCGTGTTGCTGGCCAAGGACTTGCTGCCGTTGATCCTCAAGGAGAATGGCGACAGCTTCAACATCAAGGACCTGCTGCGTCCGGCCACCTTCGTGCCCGAGTCCAAGCGTCTGAATGTGCTGCTGCGCGAGTTCCGCGCCAACCACAATCACATGGCCATCGTCATTGACGAATACGGCGGTGTGGCGGGTCTGGTGACCATCGAAGACGTGCTGGAACAAATCGTCGGCGACATCGAAGACGAGCATGACGTCGAAGAAGACAGCTACATCAAGCCGCTGCCCAGCGGTGATTTCCTGATCAAGGCCCTGACGCCGATCGAGAACTTCAACGAGTTCTTCGACAGCCAATTCTCCGATGACGAATTCGACACCGTCGGCGGTCTGGTGATGAGCGCGTTCGGGCACCTGCCAAAACGCAACGAAATCACTGAAATCGGCCCTTATCGCTTCCGCATCCTGAACGCCGACAGCCGTCGGATTCACCTGCTGCGCCTGACACCTATCGCCCGGTAATTCTAAGGATTGAAATGCATCGTCTGACCCGCCCCGGCTGGCCCGGTAACCTGCTGGCCGTGGTGGCCGGTGCAATCACCACCCTGGCCCTGGCGCCGTTCGATATCTGGCCGTTGGCGTTGCTGGCGGTCGGTTTCTTCTATGCCGGCTTGCGTGAACTGAACCCACGTCAGGCCTTGGGCCGTGGCTGGTGTTTCGGTTTCGGCCTGTTTGGCGCTGGCACCAGTTGGATCTACTACAGCATTCACCACTTCGGCGGCGCTTCGGTGTTGCTGGCTGGTTTCCTGATGCTGATCTTCACGGCGGCGATTGCCTGGTTCTTCGCCCTGCCCGCCTGGATCTGGACGCGCTGGCTGCGCCGTAACGAGGCGCCGCTGGCCGACGCCCTGGCGTTTGCGGCGTTGTGGGTCGGCCAGGAAGCCTTTCGCGGCTGGTTCCTGACCGGTTTTCCCTGGCTTTATTCCGGCTACAGCCAGCTCGACGGCCCGCTGGCCGGGCTCGCGCCACTCGGCGGGATGTGGCTGATTTCCTTCACTCTGGCCCTGACGGCCGCGCTGATCTGTAACGCTTTGCGTCTGGTGCGCGCCGGCCGCAAAGGTTTCATCGCCGCGGGTGTGTTGCTGCTGGTCGGCCCTTGGGTGGCCGGCATGGCGCTCAAGGAACACGCCTGGACAACCCCGGCGGGAGCTCCGCTGAGTGTCGCGGCGATTCAGGGCAACATCGAACAGAGCATGAAGTGGGACCCGACGCAGCTCAACGCGCAGTTGGCGCTGTACCGCGACATGAGTTTCAGCTCGAAACCGGTCGACTTGCTGATCTGGCCGGAAACGGCCATTCCGGTGCTCAAGGAGTCCGCCGAGGGCTACCTGAACATGATGGGAAACTTCGCCGCAGAGCGTAAGTCCGCGCTGATTACCGGCGTACCGATCCGCCAGGAAGTCCATCACGAGAAGCGCTTCTTCAACGGTATTACCGTGGCGGGTGAAGGCGATGGCACTTACCTCAAGCAGAAACTTGTGCCGTTTGGCGAGTACGTTCCGTTGCAGGAAGTGTTACGGGGGCTGATCGCTTTCTTCGACCTGCCGATGTCGGACTTTGCCCGTGGCCCTGCCGATCAGCCGATGCTGCAAGCCAAGGGCTATCAGATTGCGCCATTCATCTGCTACGAAGTGGTTTACCCGGAATTCGCCGCCAGCCTCGCGGCGCGTAGCGATTTGCTGCTGACCATCAGCAATGACACCTGGTTCGGCACCTCCATCGGCCCGCTGCAACACTTGCAGATGGCGCAGATGCGCGCGCTTGAGGCCGGTCGCTGGATGATCCGCGCCACCAACAACGGCGTGACCGGTTTGATCAACCCGTTCGGCCAGATCACCGTGCAGATCCCGCAGTTCGAACGCGGCATTCTGTACGGTGAAGTGGTGCCCATGCACAACCTGACGCCTTATCTTGAATGGCGTTCGTGGCCGCTGATCATTGTTTGCGTGCTGTTGTTTGGCTGGGCGCTGGTTGCGAACCGGATGGCCAAGACTGTTTAAGTCAGCTTTTGTGGCGAGGGGATTTATCCCCTCGCCACAGGTCATCGGTAAAACAGTGAATACCCGATCTGCCCCACCGCCTCATTCAACAACTGCCCGCTTTGCCAGATCGACTTGAATTCCGGCATCCAGCCGCCCAGTGGCCGGGCGTTGTCCACGCCTAAAAACCCCACCGGCGCCGGCACCACTTCAAATCCTGCCTTGTTGAAACTCCAGACCGCTCGCGGCATGTGCCAGGCCTGAGTCACGACGACCACGCGCTTGTTCCCTTCCGGCAACAACACCTCGGCGCTGAACTGCGCGTTTTCCCAGGTCGTGCGGCTGCGCCCTTCCTGCCAACGCACGGTCACGCCGAAATCATCGCGCAACGAGTCAGCCATCAATTTCGCTTCGGTTGGCGGGGTGCCGTAATGCAGGCCTCCGCTGGTCAGAATCGGCAAACCGGAGGCCTTGGCCAGCCGCGCCGCATAGCGCTCGCGTTCCAGGCCCACGCCCGTTGGCTGATCAGCGCCCCATGCAAGATCGCCCCGCTCACGCCCCGAACCGAGCACCACGATTGCATCGGCGCGCTGACTCAGCGTTGCCCATTCATCGCGAGCCAGCGGCGCTTCACGCTCCAGCGCCTTGGCGCCCCACTGCACCACCACCGGCAGGCTCATCAGCCAGAAGCCACCCACGCCCAACGCAAAGCACAACCCGGCAAGGCGCGGTCTTGAGCGACGCAACCACCAGGCAAGCACCAACAGCAGCAAAAGAATGCCGGGCGGCAACAGGAGTTGTTTAACGAAATATCGAAAAGGCATCGAGCATCTCCAAAAAGATGCCCGAAGCCTAAGTGGGTTGACGCAATGCGACAACAAATACGGAAGGACTATGCTTCACAAATACATCAGACATTGCTTCCAGTGTCCTTACTTGAATTGCAAAGACCGGACCTTTACCGCGTCCCTGCCGGGAACCTTGTCCTTGAGCCAGATGATCTTGGCCGAACGTGGTGCGTCGAGTTGCTTCACTGCTTCTGACAAGCATCCGTGTGTCTCACGTTCACTGCGATCGAGATACGCCTTGACCAGTGCAAACTCTGCGGGGCTCAAGCCACGCAATTCCAGTTCCAGCGGACGCTCATCGCGTAACCGGCCAGCGGTTTTTGCCGCGTCCAGGGCGATTCCCAGACGATCGATCAGTCTTTCGTACAGCTCCGGTTTCGTAACTTTTTGCCGTGACTCAACCATCCCTCACCTCATTGAAGATAAGACTCACTCCCCATTTAGAGCTTAGCTTCCATGAACAAACCGGCTGAGCGCTGCGACCAACGGCCCTCGCAGCGGGTTTTGGGCGACCCGCAGCAGTAATCAGGGTTTCCCTCGGTGGAGCGCGGTCATGTATGCTACGGCGCTTCCTGTAACTCCACTTCCAGCTCGCCTGGACACCGAAACGCCGATTTGGCGTGATCACCGTCCGGCGTTGCATTGAAGAGGATTAGGCCACCCCTATTCAGTTCAAAAGTAGCCATGCACGAACAATATCAGCCCCGTGAAATCGAAGCCGCCGCCCAGTCGTTCTGGGACGAGCAAAAGTCCTTTGAAGTCAGTGAACAGCCAGGCAAAGAGACTTTCTACTGCCTGTCGATGTTCCCTTACCCCAGCGGCAAGCTACACATGGGGCATGTGCGCAACTACACCATCGGCGACGTGATCTCCCGCTACCAGCGCATGCAAGGCAAGAACGTCCTGCAACCCATGGGTTGGGACGCCTTCGGCATGCCGGCGGAAAACGCCGCGATGAAGAACAACGTAGCGCCCGCCAAGTGGACCTACGAAAACATCGCCTACATGAAAACCCAGCTGCGCAGCCTGGGCCTGGCGGTGGACTGGTCCCGCGAAGTCACCACCTGCAAGCCTGATTACTACCGCTGGGAACAATGGCTGTTCACTCGCCTGTTCGAAAAAGGCGTGATTTACAAAAAAAGCGGCACCGTGAACTGGGACCCGGTCGATCAGACCGTTCTGGCCAACGAACAGGTGATCGACGGTCGCGGCTGGCGTTCTGGCGCGCTGATCGAAAAGCGCGAAATTCCGATGTACTACTTCAAGATCACCGCCTACGCGGATGAGCTGCTGGAGAGCCTCGACGAACTGACTGGCTGGCCTGAACAGGTCAAGACCATGCAGCGCAACTGGATCGGCAAGTCCCGTGGCATGGAAGTGCAGTTCCCGTACAACGTCGATTCCATCGGCGAAGCCGGTGTTCTGAAAGTCTTCACCACCCGTCCGGACACCTTGATGGGCGCGACCTACGTTGCCGTAGCCGCCGAACACCATTTGGCGACCCTGGCCGCGCAGAACAACCCAGAGCTGCAAGCGTTCATCGCTGAATGCAAGGGCGGCAGCGTCGCCGAAGCCGACGTCGCCACTCAAGAGAAAAAAGGCCTGCCGACCTCGCTGTTCGTCGAGCACCCGCTGACCGGTGAGAAACTCCCGGTGTGGGTCGCCAACTATGTGCTGATGCACTACGGCGATGGCGCGGTAATGGCCGTCCCGGCGCACGACGAACGTGATTTCGAGTTCGCCACCCAGTACAACCTGCCGATCAAATCGGTAGTGCGTACCAGCTCCGGCGGCACTAACCCATCCCCGTGGCAAGACGCCTACGGCGAGCACGGCACGCTGATCAATTCCGGCGAGTTCGACGGCCTCGACTTCGAAGGCGCCTTCGACGCCATCGAAGTCGCGCTGATCAAGAAGAACCTTGGCGCCTCGCGCACTCAGTTCCGCCTGCGCGACTGGGGCATCAGCCGCCAGCGCTACTGGGGCTGCCCGATCCCGATCATCCACTGCGACACCTGCGGTGATGTGCCGGTCCCGGAAGATCAATTGCCAGTCGTGCTGCCGGAAGACGTCGTACCGGACGGCGCGGGTTCGCCACTGGCGCGCATGCCCGAGTTCTACGAGTGCAGCTGCCCGAAATGCGGCGCACCGGCCAAGCGTGAAACCGACACCATGGACACCTTCGTCGAGTCCTCGTGGTACTACGCCCGTTACGCCTCGCCGCACTATGAAGGCGGTCTGGTGGAAAAATCGGCGGCCGACCATTGGTTGCCGGTGGACCAGTACATCGGCGGTATCGAACACGCGATTCTTCACCTGCTCTACGCGCGCTTCTTCCACAAGCTGATGCGCGATGAAGGCCTAGTGAGCTCCAACGAGCCGTTCAAGAACCTGCTGACCCAAGGCATGGTGATCGCCGAGACTTACTATCGTCGCGAAGCCAACGGTGCCTACACGTGGTTCAACCCGGCGGACGTCGAACTCGAACGCGACAGCAAAGCCAAAGTCATAAGCGCCAAGCTGATCGCAGACGGCCTGCCGGTGGAAATCGGTGGCACCGAGAAGATGGCCAAGTCGAAGAACAACGGCGTTGACCCACAGTCGATGATCGACCAGTTCGGCGCAGACACCTGCCGCCTGTTCATGATGTTCGCCTCGCCACCCGACATGAGCGCGGAATGGTCCGACTCCGGAGTGGAAGGTTCGCACCGCTTCCTCAAGCGCGTCTGGCGCCTGGCTCAAGCCCACGTCACTCAGGGCCTGCCGGGTAAACTGGACGTCGCCAGCCTGAATGACGAACAGAAAGTCATTCGCCGTTCGATCCACCAGGCCATCAAGCAGGCCAGCCACGACGTCGGCCAGAACCACAAATTCAACACCGCCATCGCTCAGGTGATGACGCTGATGAACGTGCTGGAAAAAGCCCCGCAAAGCACCGGGCAGGATCGCGCATTGATTCACGAAGGTCTGGAAACCGTAGTCTTGCTGCTGGCACCAATCACTCCGCACATCAGCCACGAGCTGTGGCATCGCCTGGGTCACGCTGCCCCGGTGATCGACGCCGCTTGGCCGGTGCTGGACGAAAGCGCGTTGGTGCAGGACAGCCTGCAACTGGTCATCCAGGTCAACGGCAAGCTGCGCGGCCACATCGAAATGCCCGCCAGCGCCAGCCGCGAAGAAGTCGAAGCCGCCGCACGGGCCAACGAGAACGTGCTGCGTTTTGTCGACGGTCTGACCATTCGTAAAGTGATCGTAGTGCCCGGGAAACTGGTCAATATCGTCGCCAGCTAATTGGATCAGGTGCCAGGTCATGCCTGGCGCCGAGTAAAACCTTTCGGGCCGCAAGATCGGCCCACATGGTTTCAAGGGGAGCAACAAGATGATCAAACGCAATTTGCTGGTGATGGGCCTTGCGGTCCTGTTGAGCGCCTGCGGTTTCCAGCTGCGCGGCACCGGCACCAATGAACTGGCGATCAAGGAACTCGACCTGAGTGCCCGCAACGCCTACGGCGAAGTCGTGACACAACTGCGTCAGGTGCTGGAAAGCAGCGGCGTCAAGGTCTACAGCGGCGCACCTTACAAGCTGGTACTGACCGATGAGCAGGAAAGCCAACGCATCCTCAGCTACGCAGGTGCCGGTCGTACTGGCGAGTATCAGGTGAGCACAGTGCTGAACTACGACATCCGTGGTGAGAGCAACTTGACGCTGCTGAGCGACAAACTGGAAGTGCAAAAAATCTTTATCCACGACGGCAGCAACCTCGTGGGCTCCGACCAGGAAGGCAACGACGCCCGCAAGGAAACCCGTCGTGAACTGGTTCAACGGATGATGCTGCGCCTGCAACAGCTCACTCCGGCTCAGCTGGATCAGATGCAACAGACCGCCAACGCCAAAGCCAAGGCTGAAGCCGATGCATTGGAAGCGGCGCAGAAGGCTGAAGCGCAAACGCCGCGCCAGTCGCCAATCGAACTGCCGCAGCAGTAAGACTTACGGGGCGCTCAGGCGCCCCGTTCGCCCTCTTCTATGAAACTCGCCCCCGCCCAACTCGCCAAACACCTGCAAGGTGCCCTCGCGCCGGTCTACATCATCAGTGGCGATGACCCACTGCTGTGTCAGGAAGCCGCCGACGCCATTCGTGCCGCCGCCCGCCAACAGGGATTCGACGAGCGCCAGGTCTTCGCCGCCGACGCCAGTTTCGACTGGGGAACGTTGCTGCAAGCCGGCGCGAGCATGTCTCTGTTCGCCGAAAAGCGCCTGCTGGAACTGCGTCTGCCGTCCGGCAAACCCGGAGACAAAGGCGCTGCCGCGTTTATCGAGTACTGTTCACGGCCCGCCGAAGACACGGTGTTGCTGATCAGCCTGCCGAAACTTGATGGCAGTGCGCAGAAAACCAAGTGGGGCAAGGCGCTGGTCGAAGGTCAGCAGACCCAGTTCGTGCAAATCTGGCCGATAGAGGCCAACCAGTTGCCTAGCTGGATCCGTCAACGGTTGTCCCAGGCCGGGCTTTCCGCCAGCCAGGACGCTGTCGAACTGATCGCCGCACGGGTCGAGGGCAACCTGCTGGCAGCAGCCCAGGAAATCGAAAAGCTCAAACTGATGGCCGAAGGTGGTCAGATCACCGTCGAAACTGTGCAAGCGGCCGTCGCTGACAGTGCGCGCTTCGATGTCTTTGGCCTGACCGATGCGATTCTCAACGGCGAAGCGGCTCATGCCCTGCGCATGCTCGAAGGGCTGCGCGGTGAAGGCGTCGAACCACCCGTGATTCTCTGGGCGCTGGCCCGGGAGCTGCGCCTGCTGGCCAACCTGTCACTGCAATACAGCCAGGGCGTGCCACTGGACAAAGCCTTTAGCTCTGCCCGACCGCCGGTCTGGGACAAACGCAAACCACTGATGAGCAAAGCCCTGCAACGCTACTCGGCGCAACGCTGGGCGCAGCTATTGCTGGAAGCTCAGCGCATCGATGCACAGATCAAAGGCCAGGCCGCCGGTTCGCCGTGGATGAGCCTCAGTCGATTGTCGTTGTTGATGGCGGGCCAACGCCTGACCTTGCCTGCCGAGTAAACACGCCAGCTGCTATGTTCGATCGGAGAAAGGTCCTACGCAATGTGGGGACTAGACAGATCACCGACTTCGGCCGATGATTTGCCCCGCAAAACCCACACACTTGCGAGAAATCATCATGAGCAAAAAGCCATCGAAGCGTGGCCCCAACAAGGCCAAATCCATCATCGCCCAGCCACTGTTCCGCAGCCGTCAGGAACCCGCCGGCAAGGGCAAAGGCAGCTACCGCCGCGAAGCCTTCCAGTCTAATAGCTGGGAGGCTTCTTACTTTCTGGCGGCCTGAAAGGCAAGCGCTCGCTCAACATGTTAAGGTCTGCACCTGATTCGTACTCTCTGGACCCGTGCATGCCCCTTTGTATTTCCCGTCGTTGGCCCCTGCGCCAACTGATAGCTGCCTCCAGCCTCATTTTGCTTGTTGCCTGCGCGGAAAAACCCACCGCAGCCGACGCCAAGCCGCTTCAGACCCTACCCGTCGCGACAGCCCCTGCGATCATTCCGCCTGTGGTTCCGACCGGTGAAAACCTCGACATCCAGCCCACCCAGACCTTCGCCGAATGGCAGGCGGGTTTCCGCAAGGACGCTCTGGCCGCCGGTATCCGCGCCGACCTGTTCGACCGCGCCTTCGCCAATGTCAGCCTCGACACCAGCGTGATCCGTGCCGACCGCAGCCAGCCAGAATTCTCCCGTCCGGTGTGGGAATACCTCGACGGCGCTCTTTCGCCGCTGCGGGTACACAAAGGCCAGGCGCTGGTCAGCCAGTACGCCGACATCCTGCAAAGCATCGAACAGCGCTACGGCGTCGATCGTCAGGTACTGGTCTCGGTGTGGGGCATGGAAAGTAACTTCGGGCAGTTCCAGGGCAACAAGTCGGTGATTAATTCCCTGGCGACCTTGGCCTATGAAGGTCGGCGTCCCGGGTTTGCCCACGCGCAACTGATCGCCGCCCTGCAGATCCTGCAACAGGGTGATATCGAGCCTGAGAAAATGCTTGGTTCCTGGGCCGGCGCCATGGGCCAGACCCAGTTCATCCCAACCACCTACAACACCCACGCCGTGGACTTCGATGGCGATGGTCGCCGCGACATCTGGGGCAGCCCTGCCGACGCGCTGGCCTCGACGGCGCACTACCTGCAAAGCTCAGGCTGGCAAAAAGGCCAGCCGTGGGGCTTTGAAGTGCAGCTTCCGGGCAGTTTCAACTACGCCCTGGCCGATGGCACGATTCGCAAGAGCGTCGCTGAATGGCTGCAACTGGGTGTCACCCTGCCCAATGGCGGCCTGGTTCCGCCAGGCTCCGAACACCTGTCAGCCGCCCTGTTGCTGCCGGCCGGTTACCGTGGCCCGGCGTTCCTGGTCCTCGACAACTTCCGCGCGATCCTCAAGTACAACAACTCGTCGTCTTACGCCTTGGCCGTTAGCCTGTTGTCGGAGCGTTTCAACGCCGCCGGCCTGATCAACGGCACATGGCCGAAAGATGATTTGCCGCTGAGCCGTACCGAGCGGATCGAACTGCAAAGCTTGCTGAGCGCGCAGAACTATGACGCTGGCAATGCTGACGGCATTATCGGCGCCAACACCCGCAAGGCGATCCGCAGCGCCCAGCAGTCGTTTGGCTGGCCGGCGGATGGGTATCCGACGCACAAGTTACTCGAAGGCCTGCGTAACCGCTAAAAAAGCTTCGCGAGCAGGCTCGCTCCCACATTTGATCTTCAGTAAATACAGCATTTGTATTCGACGCAGATCAGTGTGGGAGCGAGCCTGCTCGCGAAGACTGACTATCAGACGACCAAGCTCTAAGCCTTGACCACCACATCCTGCTCCAACACCAACTCCTTGTTCCCCGCATCCAGCCTCACCAGCGCGCCCATCGGTAACGTCAGGTTCGGATCGCAATGCCCGCTGCGCCACCCGGCCAGCACCGGGATGCGCAACGGCTCAAAGGTCTGCTTGAGCAAACACTCCAGCGCACCCCCATCTACCCCCGCCACATCCCCCACCAGAACCCCGCGCAGTTTGTTCAACGTGCCCGCCAGACGCAGATGAGTCAGCAGCCGGTCAATGCGATACAGCGGCTCGTTAATGTCCTCGATGAACAGGATGACGCCCTCGGCATCCATCTCATACGGTGTGCCCATGGTCGCGGCGATCAGCGACAGATTGCCCCCCAGCAAACGCCCGTGAGCGATACCAGGCTCGATTGTGGTCAACGGGTAGGCCACCGGGTGCGCCAGCACGCTACCGGCCTTCACCTGTCCTCTGAGCATGTTGAAGAACGAAGACTCGGTAGGTTTTTGCTTGTCACCCAGCAGGTCGGCGTTGAGCATCGGGCCATGAAAGGTCACGAAGCCCGCATAACGGCTGATCGCCAAGTGCAGCGCAGTGATGTCGCTGTAGCCGATGAACGGCTTGGCATGGTTGCGCAGCAGTTCAAAGTCGATGCGATCCAGCAACCGCGGTGTACCGTAACCCCCACGCAAGCAAATGATGGCGTCGACCTCACTGTCGGCGAACGCTGCGTGCAGGTCATTGAGCCGTACATCATCACTGCCGGCCAGGTAATCATCTTTCTCGTACACGCCAGAGAAAACCCGCAGTGAATATCCGCGAGCGCGCATCCAGGCGATGGCTTTATCGGTGTCCAGCGCTGCGGGACCGGCGGGCGCGATGACGCCAATCAGCCCTTGCGACGGCAAGGCCGGAACGGGTGCGTGAGGACAAAGGGTGTGGGTCGGTCGAACGGTCATCCATGAATCTCCCTGCGTGAAAGCGTCAAGCACACAGTAGTCAGGAACGGGGACAAACAGAAGAGGGTCAGTCGCCCCGCAGGTTGCAGGAAAAGACGGTCATGCCCGTAGGGCAAGGCAAAAAAATGCCCGCAAGGCCGGATAAACGTTGCGGGCGCCTTTTTTACTGGCAGCTGATCAGGACGACATCAGCTCAGCTTTAACCAGTTTCGCCTGCTCATCGGCGTGGTACGAGGAACGTACCAGCGGGCCGGAAGCGACGTTCTTGAAGCCCATCTTATAACCTTCCTCGGCGAACCAGGCGAACACGTCTGGATGCACAAAACGCTGCACCGGCAAGTGGCTGCGGGATGGTTGCAGGTACTGGCCCAGGGTCAGCATGTCGATGTCGTGTTCGCGCATACGCTTCATGACTTCGATGACTTCTTCGTCGGTCTCGCCCAGACCCAGCATCAGGCCGGACTTGGTCGGAATGTGCGGCATCATCTGCTTGAAGCGTTGCAGCAGGGTCAGCGACCACTGGTAATCCGAACCCGGACGCGCAGCCTTGTACAGGCGCGGCACGGTTTCCAGGTTGTGGTTGAACACATCCGGCGGCTCGGCAGCGGTGATTTCCAACGCAACGTCCATGCGGCCACGGTAGTCCGGAACCAGGGTTTCGAGCTGCACATTCGGCGACAGTTTGCGGATCTCGCGGATGCAGTCGGCAAAGTGCTGGGCACCGCCGTCACGCAGGTCATCGCGGTCAACCGAGGTGATCACCACGTACTTGAGTTTCAGGTCGGCGATGGCGATGGCCAGGCTTTCCGGCTCGTTGGTGTCCAGTGGCTTCGGACGACCGTGGCCAACGTCGCAGAACGGGCAGCGACGGGTGCAGATGTCACCCATGATCATGAAGGTCGCGGTGCCGCCGGAGAAGCATTCGCCCAGGTTCGGGCAGGATGCTTCTTCGCAAACGCTGTGCAGCTTGTGTTTGCGCAACAGGGCCTTGATGCGGTCGACTTCCGGGGAAACCGGGATACGCACGCGAATCCAGTCAGGTTTCTTCGGCAGTTCGGTGGTCGGAATGATCTTCACCGGGATACGTGCAACCTTCTCGGCGCCGCGCAGCTTGACGCCGGCTTCAACCTTGGCACGCGGGGCCGGACGCTCGGTGACATCCAGCGTCGGGATCATGGTTTGCACTGCATCAGTAGTCATATCAGTCGATTCCGCCCGTTAGGGTCGTCTGCTCAGCATAGTCGAGGTGTTTGACGAGCTGCGCGCGCAGCCGGGCACTTACCTCGGCAAATTCAATCGATCCTGCGTGTTCGCTCAGCTGGGTCATCGCCAGCCCGGCGTAGCCGCAGGGATTAATTCGTCGAAACGGTTCCAGGTTCATGTCCACATTCAGGGCCAGTCCATGAAAGGAGCAACCGTGGCGGATCCGCAGACCCAGAGAAGCGATTTTTGCCCCATTGACGTAGACACCCGGTGCGTCCGGCTTGGCCACTGCGGTTACGCCATAGCTGGCCAGCAACTCGATCAGGCATTGTTCCATGCGGCTGACCAGGTCACGCACGCCGAAACCCAGCTTGCGTACGTCGAGCAACAGGTAGGCCACCAACTGGCCGGGACCGTGATAAGTCACTTGACCACCGCGATCAACCTTTACTACCGGAATATCTCCCGGGAGTAACACGTGCTCCGCCTTGCCGGCCTGCCCTTGGGTGAACACCGGTGGGTGCTCGACCAGCCAGATCTCGTCCGCGGCATCGCTGCCGCGTTCGTTGGTGAAGCGTTGCATGGCATGCCAGACCGGCTCGTAAGCCATCTGGCCGAGCTCGCGAAAGCCCACCGCGGCAGACATCACAGCACCATGTGCACGAAACCGGTCGCCCGCAACTCGCTGTTGATGTCGTACAGCTGTTCTTGACCGGTGGCGATGATGTGCATCTGGATAGTCGTGTACTTGCCGTTGGTACTCTGGCGCTCGGCCAGGGTCTTGTGGTCAACGGTCGCGTGTTTCTCAAGGATTGCGATGATCTTGTCCTTGAAACCCACGCCAGTGTCGCCGATCACCTTGATAGGGTAATCCGCGCAGGGGAATTCGATTTTTGGCGCCTTTACTTCGTTGTCTGTCATGGCGTAACGGCCTCGTAAGCCGTGGCAACGGACATGGCCCCGTTCCGGATTGGAACAGGGCCATGCAGGTCCACACTAATTCAGTTGAACAAGCCGTAGAAGAATAGACGGATGCTATCCCACATGCGGCGGAAGATACCACCCTCGTCGACCGCGTCCAGAGCGATCAGATCAGCGCTATGCACGACTTTGTCGTCCAGCTTCACTTCGACTTTACCGATTACGTCGCCCTTGGCGATTGGCGCAATCAGTTGCGGGTTCATGGTCATGCTGGCGGCGAGCTTTTTCAGCTGGCCTTTTGGCAGGGTCATGGTCAGGTCTTGAGCCAGGCCGGCCTTGACTTGATTGGTGGTGCCTTTCCAGACAGGAGCCTGAGCCAGCTCGGCGCCTTTCTGATAGAACGTCTGGGTTTCGAAGAAGCGGAAACCGTAGGTCAGCAGCTTCTGGGTTTCGGAAGCGCGAGCCACTTCGCTGTTGGTGCCAAACACCACGGCGATCAGGCGCATGCCATCACGTACAGCCGAAGACACCATGCAATAGCCGGCTTCGTCGGTGTGGCCGGTTTTCAGGCCGTCGACCGTCTTGTCGCGCCACAGCAGCAGGTTACGGTTAGGTTGTTTGATGCCGTTCCAGAAGAACTCTTTCTGCGAGTAGATCGCGTAGTGAGCCGGGTCTTCGTGGATGATCGCGCGAGCCAGCACGGCCATGTCGTGAGCCGACGAGTAGTGCTCAGGGTTCGGCAGACCGGTCGGGTTCATGAAGTGGCTGTTGGTCATGCCCAGATCGGCCACGGTTTTGTTCATCATGTCAGCGAAGGCGTCTTCGCTGCCGGCGATGTGCTCAGAGAGCGCAACGCTGGCGTCGTTACCCGACTGAATGATGATGCCGTGCAGCAGGTCGCTGACAGTGACTTGCGAGCCGACCTTGATGAACATCCGCGAACCGCCGGTACGCCAGGCGTTCTCGCTGACGGTCACCGGATCGTTTTCACCGATCTGGCCACGACGGATTTCCAGGGTCGCGATATACGCGGTCATCAGCTTGGTCAGGCTGGCCGGAGGCAGACGCTGGTCACCGTTGTTCTCCACCAGCACGTTGCCGCTGCTGGCATCCATGAGTACGTAGGCTTTGGCGGCCAGTTGCGGTGGCGACGGCATCATCTCGACCGCGAAAGCGGCAGGCGAGAGGAGCAGCGGGACTAGCAGGCACAGGCGTTTGGCAAAGGTGGTGATGTTCATCCGTCTCTCGAAATCGCTAATGGAAACTGCCCAAGGGCAAAACTAATCAGATGACCTTCTAACGGGTCATCGCGTGTTCAGCTGTTCACTCAGACCCTTGCCGGGCTTTTGTTCTTCAACGAGCCAACAACCAGGTCCACCCCCCAAACCGCAAGCGAACCGTCAATCAAGTACTACGTATTACTCGGCAGTGACCAGGCTCGGCGAACCGAGATTGGCCAGGCGCACACTGTTCTGCACTTGCTGGATTTCACCCGGCGAGCCGATCGGCCCCAGGCGCACCCGATGCAGCGTCTGTTGATTGCGCACGATCGAACTGATGAACACCGGAGCGCTCACCATCCCGCTGAGCTTCGATCTCAGGAGTTCTGCAGCGTCCGGGTTGGCGAACGCGCCCACCTGCAGATACTGGCCAGAGGCTGCTACAGAAGCGTTTTTTTTTGCATCGATCGGCACAGGCACAACGGCAGCGGCGTGCTGCTGCGGCGGTGGCGTCCATTGTTCGACGGTGCCGGCCGAAGCCGTAATCGTCGGGGCGCTATTTTGCGAGATTTGCGGCTCGTTAAGCATCAAAGGCGCCGGACGGCCTTTGGCTGCCCACCATTGCTGCGGGTCGATGCCTTCGACCTTGACCCGCGCGGTACCGGTTTCGGCATAGCCGAGCTTCTTGGCAGCCGCGTAGGACAAGTCGATGATTCGATCCGAGTAGAACGGCCCGCGGTCGTTGACTCGCAGGACTACGCTCTTGTTGTTGTCCAGGTTGGTCACCCGAACGTAACTTGGCAGTGGCAAGGTCTTGTGAGCAGCACTCATGCCGTACAGGTCGTAAACCTCGCCATTGGCGGTGTTCTGACCGTGGAACTTGGTGCCATACCAGGACGCAGTGCCCGAGGCGACGTAGGACTTGGATTCCTGCTGCGGGAAGTAAGTCTTGCCCAGCACGGTGTACGGATTGGCTTTATAAGGACCGCTGTGCAAGGTCGGCGTGGCGTCCGGGATGCGCGAGACGTCGACATCCCACCATGGCGCGCCATCCTTGTGCGCGCGGTTGATATCCAGGCCTGGCGTTGCGCGCACGGCGGTGGGAGAAGACTTTTGCGCCGGCGCGCGGCTGGTCGAACAACTGGCGACCAGCACCGCCAACGCGGCGAATGCCATCAGCTTCAGGGGTTTATTCATAGGCAATGCCCGCATTACTTGACGCCCCGTGCTTGGACCAGCTGTTCAGACAGTTGATGTACGGCCATGGCGTACATCACGCTGCGGTTATAACGCGTGATCGCGTAAAAATTCGTCAGGCCCATCCAGTATTCGGGGCCATTGTCACCTTCCAGGCGGAAAGCCGTGACCGGCATATCATCGCGCAGCGCATCATGACTTGACCACCCCAGCGCCCGCAACTCCCCGACGGTTTTAGTCGGTTCGATGCCTGTGGTCAAACCTTCGTCCACCTGATCGCCACGCACATCGGCGCGGCTGACCACCGGTTCGCCGGCTACCCAGCCGTGACGCTTGAAATAACTGGCGACGCTGCCAATGGCATCGTCCGGATTGGTCCAGATATTAATGTGGCCGTCACCGTCGAAGTCCACCGCATAGGCACGAAAGCTGCTCGGCATGAACTGCGGCAAACCCATCGCGCCAGCGTAAGAGCCTTTGAGCGTCAGCGGATCGACCTGCTCTTCCCGGGCCAGCAACAGGAACTCACGCAATTCCTTGCGGAAAAATTCGGCACGGGGAGGATAGTCGAAACCCAGGGTCGACAAGGCGTCGATTACCCGAAAATTGCCGGTATTGCGGCCGAAAAAGGTCTCAACGCCGATGATCGAAACAATAACCTGCGCCGGCACGCCGTATTCCCGCTCGGCACGAGCCAGTAGCGCCTCGTGCTGACGCCAGAAGTCCACACCACGGGCGATGCGCGCGTCGGTGATGAACATCGGGCGGTACTCGTTCCACTGCTTGACCCGCTCGGCAGGTTTCGAGATCGCGTCCAGAATCGACTGCTTGCGCTCGGCTTCGCGGAACACGCCCATCAGTTGTTCACCGGCGAAACCGTAGTCGCGGGTCATTTCACCGACGAATTCGGCCACCTGGGGTGAGCCTTCGTAATCGCCGGCCAACGCATCCTGCGCTGTGCCAAGGATGCTCACCAGGCCGACCCATGGCGCATATCGAGTCGCCCAGCCACGCATTACTTGCATTGAAATCTTCACCTTATTCAAACCTGAGCGATCCACTTACGATGGGTATGGATCGACATCAAAACCCCAAACGCTGACAGCAGCGTCACCAGCGAAGTTCCTCCGTAGCTAATGAACGGCAACGGCACCCCCACAACCGGCAACAGGCCACTGACCATACCGATGTTGACGAAAACGTAAACAAAAAACGTCATGGTCAGACTGCCCGCGAGCAATTTGCCGAACAATGTCTGGGCCTGAGCGGTAATCACCAGTCCGCGGCCGATCAACAACAGGTAAATCAGCAGCAGTGCACAAATACCCACCAAGCCGAATTCTTCGCCCATGACCGCAATAATGAAGTCGGTGTGGCTTTCCGGCAGGAAGTCCAGGTGCGACTGAGTACCGAGCAACCAACCCTTGCCGAACACACCGCCGGAACCGATGGCGGCTTTCGATTGAATGATGTTCCAGCCAGTGCCCAGCGGATCGCTTTCGGGGTCGAGGAAGGTCAGGATTCGCTGCTTCTGGTAGTCATGCATGATGAAGTACCACATGCCGACCGCCACTGGCACAGCCGCGGCAATCACGCTGAGAATCCAGCGCCAGCGCAGGCCGCCCATGAACAGAACGAACGCGCCACCGGCGAGGATCAGCAGCGAAGTGCCGAGGTCGGGCTGACGCACGATCAGGATAAACGGCAAACCGATCAGAAACAGGCTGACGCCCACATGCTTGAGCTGCGGCGGCAAGGTGCGCTTGGACAGATACCAGGCGATAGTCGCCGGCATCAGAATCTTCATGAATTCCGAGGGCTGGAAGCGGATCACCCCGGGAATGTTGATCCAGCGCGTAGCGCCCATGGCGTTGTGGCCCATGACGTCCACCACCACCAGCAACAGCACGCCGAGCACATAACCGACTGGCACCCAACGGGCCATGAAGCGCGGTTCAAACTGCGCAATGACGATCATCGACACCAGGCCGATGCCGAACGAGGTGGCTTGCTTGGCCAGCAGATCCCAGCTCTTGCCGCTGGCCGAATACAGCACGAACAGGCTGCCAGCGGCGAGGGTCAGCAGCAGGATCAGCAACGGACCGTCGATGTGCATGCGTTGCAACAGCGTCGCGCGGCGACGCATCACATCCTCGCTGGAGAGGATGCGATCGAAATTACTCTTCACGGGCCGTAGCCTCCGCACTGATAGGGCTGGCGTATTCGCCCTTCAACCGACCGTCCTGGTCCAGAAGCCAGGCGTCCATGATTTGACGCACCACGGGCGCTGCGACGCCGGAACCGGACTCGCCGTTCTCGACCATCACCGACACCACGATTTGCGGGTTGTCGGCTGGTGCGAAGCCGACGAACAAGGCGTGGTCACGATGGCGCTCCTGAACCTTGGAGCGGTCGTACTTCTCGCCCTGCTTGATCGCGACGACCTGGGCCGTACCACTTTTGCCCGCGATGCGGTATTGCGAACCGATCGCCGCTTTGCGTGCCGTACCCCGGGCACCGTGCATCACCTGTTGCATGCCGTGGTTGACCTTGGTCCAGTCGGACGGGTCACGCAGGATGATGTCCGGCATCGGGTTTTCATCCTTCGGCCGCTCGCCTTCGACGGTCTTGGCCAGGTGCGGACGGTTCCAGACACCCTTGTTCGCGACCAGCGCTGTGGCCTGGGCCAGCTGCAACGGAGTGGACTGCATGTAGCCCTGCCCAATCCCAAGAATCAGTGTTTCTCCCGGGTACCAGGCCTGACGTCGGGTTGCACGCTTCCATTCCCGTGTCGGCATCAGCCCCGGTGACTCTTCGAACATGTCCAGCGAGACCTTCTGGCCGATGCCGAACTTGCCCATGTAAGCCGACAACCGATCGATCCCCAGCTTGTGGGCCAGGTCGTAGAAGTAGGTGTCGTTGGACCGCATGATCGCCGTGTCCAGATCGACGTAGCCGTCACCGGTACGGTTCCAGTTACGGTATTTGTGATCGTAGTTGGGCAACTGGTAATAGCCGGGATCGTAGACCCGACTCGACGCAGTCACGACACCAGCATCCAGCCCGGCAATCGCCACCGCCGGCTTGATGGTCGAGCCCGGCGGGTAGAGGCCACGCAGCACGCGGTTGAACAGTGGCCGGTCGATGGAATCGCGCAGCTCGGCATAGGCCTTGAAGCTGATGCCGGTGACGAACAGGTTCGGATCGAAACTCGGCGCACTGACCATCGCCAGCACTTCGCCGGTTTTCGGATCCAGCGCGACCACCGCACCACGACGTCCGCCGAGTGCAGCTTCGGCCGCTTCCTGCAATTTGATGTCCAGGCTCAGGACAATGTCCTTGCCGGGAATCGGATCGGTACGCTTGAGCACGCGCAACACGCGGCCTCGAGCATTGGTCTCGACTTCTTCGTAACCCACCTGACCGTGCAGCTCGGGCTCGTAGAAACGCTCGATACCGGTCTTGCCGATGTGGTGGGTGCCGCTGTAATTGACCGGATCGAGCGACTTCAGCTCTTTCTCGTTGATCCGCCCCATGTAACCCACCGAGTGCGCAAAGTGCGGGCCCTGCGGATAGTGACGCACCAGCTGCGCGACCACTTCCACACCCGGCAGACGGAACTGATTCACCGCAATGCGGGCGATCTGTTCTTCGGTCAGCTCGAACAAGATCGGCACCGGCTCGAACGGCCGGCGCCCCTGACGCATGCGCTTCTCGAAGATCACCCGGTCCTCGGGCGTCAGCTCCAGCACTTCGACAATGACGTCGAGCACTTGCTGCCAGTCGCCGGAGCGTTCGCGGGTCATGCTCAAGCTGAAGCTGGGCCGGTTATCGGCCACCACCACGCCATTGCGATCGAAGATCAACCCGCGCGTCGGCGGAATCGGTTGCACATGGACGCGGTTGTTTTCCGACAGGGTCGAGTGGTACTCGTATTGAATCACCTGGAGGAAATACAGCCGCGCGATCAGCACACAGATCAGCAACACCACCGCAATTGCCCCGAACACGACGCGGCCACGCACCAGACGGGCGTCTTTTTCGTGGTCCTTGATGCGGATCGGCTGGGGCATGAGGGCAGAACTACTTGTGGTAAGGGTGGCCGGACAGGACTGTCCAGGCACGATACAGCTGTTCGCCGATCAGGATTCGCACCAGCGGGTGCGGCAACGTCAACGGCGAGAGCGACCAGCGCTGATCGGCCCGGACACAGACTTCCGGCGCCAGCCCTTCGGGGCCGCCGACCATGAAATTCACCGTGCGCGAGTCCAGCCGCCAGCGATCGAGCTCGACCGCCAACTGCTCGGTGCTCCAGGGCTTGCCGTGGACTTCGAGGGTCACAACGCGCTCGTTCGGCCCGACCTTGGCCAGCATGGCTTCGCCTTCCTGACGGATGAAGCGCGCCACGTCGGCGTTCTTGCCACGGGTGTTGAGCGGTATTTCCACCAGTTCCAGCGCCAGCTCGGACGGAAGACGCTTGGCATATTCATGCCAGCCTTCTTCCACCCACTTGGGCATGCGTGAACCGACGGCGATCAGTCGCAGTCGCACAGCGATCCCTTATTGCTGGTCTTTGTTGAGCTTGACGAAGTGCTCATGGGTGTTTTCCGGGCTGTGGTGAGCCGCGTTCAGAGCACGGCTCTGTTCTGCACCGGACCACAGACGCTCCAGGTCGTAAAATTGACGAGCCGAAGCAGTCATCATGTGCACGATGACATCATCCATATCCAGCAGGACCCAGTCGCTGTCGCCCTTGCCTTCTTCACCCAGCGGCTTGACGCCCAAGGCTTTGACCGCCTCGCGGACCTTATCCAGCATCGCGCCGATCTGGCGGTTGGACGTACCGGTAGCGATGATCATGAAGTCAGTGATGCTCTGCTTTTCACGAACGTCGATTACCTGAATGTCCTGGCCCTTGACATCTTCCAGGGCCGCTACGGCAACCTTGACCAGCTCTTCGCCGCGCAGCTCAGGGCCGGTTGGAACTTCTACTGGCAGCGGGGCGCTCTTGAACGTGCCTTTGCGCTTTACTTTAGTTACGTCTTTGTTCGTCATATAAAACTCGTTTTGCTCGTATGTTCGGGCGCTTCGGTACACGCGTTCACGTGTTTTGAAGCGCGCCCTTTTTCAGTTCGACGCACGGTAGAGACCGTGCGCATCGATGTAGGCCAGGACCGCGTCGGGCACCAGGAAACGTACCGACTTACCGCTGGCCAGCAGTTGACGGATCTGGGTGGCGGATACCGCGAGCGGTGTCTGCCAGACGAATGCAATCTGTCCGCTCGGCCCTTTGAGGGCCAGCGGGTCGCTCACCGAGCGTGCCGCCAACAGATTGCGCAAGGCATCCGGCGGTTCGCTGTCGGCATCCGGGCGTTGCAGCACCAGGATGTGGCAATGCTGGAGCAACTCTTCCCAGCGGTGCCAAGTGGGCAGGCCGCAAAATGCGTCCCAGCCCAAAAGTAGAAAAACCTGGTCTTCGGCGGCCAGTTCGGCGCGCATCAGTTCCAGGGTGTCGATAGTGTAGGACGGTTTGTCCCGCTGCAATTCGCGGGCGTCCACCACCAACGGCGCCACACCGGCCACCGCGCACTCGACCATCGCCAGACGGTCTTTCGCCGACACCTGCGGCGTACCGCGATGAGGCGGTCTGGCACTGGGTGTCAGACGCAGCTCATCGAGCGCCAGCGATTCGGCGACTTCCAGCGCACTGCGCAAATGGCCGATGTGCACTGGGTCGAAGGTTCCGCCCAGCATGCCAATGCGTCGAGGCGCAGGCTCGCTGGCGGTTACCGGGGCTGACAGGTCGAGGTCGCCCAAGTCAGTCCGACGCCTGGCCGCGCAACTGGCCATCACCGACCACGATGTACTTCTCGCAGGTCAGACCTTCAAGACCCACCGGGCCGCGGGCGTGCAGCTTATCAGTAGAAATGCCAATCTCGGCACCCAATCCGTATTCGAATCCATCGGCGAAGCACGTCGGGGTGTTGATCATTACCGACGACGAATCGACTTCCGCGACGAAACGTCGGGTGTCAGCAAGGTTTTCGCTGACGATCGAATCGGTGTGATGGGAGCCGTACTTGTTAATGTGTTCGATGGCCTGGTCCAGTCCGTCGACCACACGGATCGAGAGAATGGGCGCCAGGTACTCGGTGTTCCAGTCTTCTTCAGTGGCCGCCACCGCATCGATGATCGTCCGGGTGCGTTCGCAGCCGCGCAGTTCGACGCCTTTTTCGCGGAACTGTGCAGCCATCGACGGCAGGAAATCCTTGGCGACTGCCTGGTCGACCAGCAGGGTTTCCATGGCGCCGCAAATACCATAGCGGTAAGTCTTGGCATTGAACGCGATGCGCTGGGCTTTCGGCAGGTCGGCGTGAGCACTGACGTAAACGTGACAGATGCCGTCCAGATGCTTGATAACCGGCACGCGGGCGTCACGACTCACGCGCTCGATCAGGCCACGGCCGCCACGGGGCACGATAACGTCGACGTATTCAGGCATGGTGATCAGTGCGCCAACGGCGGCACGGTCAGTGGTTTCGACCACTTGCACCACGGCGGCAGGCAAATCGGCTTCAGCCAGACCGCGCTGGATGCAGGCGGCAATGGCACGATTGGAATGAATCGCCTCGGAGCCGCCACGCAGGATGGTCGCGTTGCCGGACTTCAGGCACAGGCTGGCGGCATCGATGGTCACGTTCGGCCGGGATTCGTAGATGATCCCGATCACGCCCAACGGCACGCGCATCTTGCCGACCTGAATGCCCGACGGCCGAAAGCTCATGTCGCGGATCGCGCCGACCGGATCCGGTAGAGCCGCCACCTGACGCAAACCGACGATCATGCCGTCGATGCGTTCCGGGGTCAGCGCCAGACGCTCAAGCAATGCAGGCTCAAGACCATTGGCGCGGCCAGCGGCCAAATCCAGTTCATTGGCAGCCGTCAGCTCGGCGCGTGCGGCGTCCAACGCATTGGCAGCAGCCTGCAAGGCGCGGTTTTTCTGCGCGGTGCTGGCACGGCCGATGACGCGAGAAGCTTCGCGGGCAGCGCGACCCAATCGGGTCATGTATTCAAGAACGGACTCAGTCATGGTCTGGAGTGGTCTTTGCTAAGGTCTTGGTAAAGAGTAAAGCGGCAGATTATAGCTGTCGCGTCCCTCGACTAACAGCGGTGACGGGCGGATGGTCGAAATGGAGGGCAATTTGCCGACGTTCAGCCGTGATTAAGCTGCAAATTGTTATCATCACGACTCAATCAGCCCTGATAAACGCCGTTCTTCATGACCAACCTGACTGTTCCCACGTCCGCAATGAGCCCGCCCGAGGGGCTCGGGGATGCATTTTTCGACAGAGATGCTCAAACGCTGGCCCGGGATTTACTCGGCAAAGTCATTCGTCACCGGGTCGGCGACCTGTGGCTCAGCGCCCGTATTATCGAGACCGAAGCCTATTACTTCGAAGAAAAAGGCAGCCACGCCTCCCTCGGCTACACAGAAAAACGTAAGGCTTTGTTTCTGGATGGCGGCCACATCTATATGTATTACGCCCGGGGCGGCGATTCCCTGAACTTCAGCGCCCAGGGTCCGGGCAATGCTGTGCTGATCAAATCCGCCTATCCGTGGGTCGATGACTTGAGCGGGCCGGCGAGCCTGGCGCAGATGCTGTTGAACAATCCCGACGCCCAGGGTCGCCCTCGCCCCTCGCAAAAGCTTTGCGCCGGACAGACTTTGCTCTGCAAAGCGTTGGGCCTGAAGGTGCCGGTCTGGGACGCCAAGCGCTTCGACCATGAAGTGCTGCTGGTGGAAGATGTCGGCCCGGCGCCCGTTCACATCATACAAACCACGCGCCTGGGCATTCCCCACGGCCGCGACGAGCATTTGATGTACCGCTTCGTCGATGCGGCTTACGCGCCGTATTGCACGCGCAACCCGCTGCGACGGGGGCAGGTCGAAGGTCGCGATTATTTTTTGCTGTGAATACAACTCCTGCGGGGGTCAATTAATAAGAGGGAGTTGTTTTTATGGGCCCATGGCTCGATAGCGTGACCGGTTGGTTGACGGTCAATCCGCAGTGGTTGGCCGCGGCAGTGTTCATAGTGGCTTGCGTTGAATGCCTGGCGATTGCCGGGCTGATCGTGCCCGGCACGGTGCTTCTATTTGCCGTGGCGGTACTGGCCGGCAGCGGTGCGCTGTCGCTGGGCGAAACGCTGTTGCTGGGGTTCCTCGGCGGTGTGCTGGGCGACATCATTTCGTACTTCCTCGGGCGACATTTCCATCAGAACATCCGGCGCCTGCCAGGATTGCGCCATCATCCGGAATGGATCGCCGGGGCCGAGGCATATTTCCAGCGCTACGGTATCGCCAGCCTGCTGGTCGGGCGCTTCATCGGCCCGCTGCGGCCGATGTTGCCGATGGTCGCGGGGATGTTCGACATGCCCTTCCCGCGCTTCGCTGCCGTCAGCCTGCTGGCCGCCGCTGGTTGGACCGTTGCCTATCTGCTGCCCGGCTGGGCCACGGGGGCGGCAATTCGCTTGCCGCTGCCGGAGGGATTCTGGCCTGAGGCCGGAATCGTCGCCGGCAGCATCGCCCTCATGCTGGGCTTGAGCATCACCAGCAGCATGCGCCGTCATCGCAAAGCGACGATGCTGATTACCGGAATGAGCTTTCTGATTCTGGCGGGACTGTTTATCGGCTATCCGCACCTGACAGCCCTCGATCAGGGTGTGATGACTCTGGTGCAGGAGCACCGCAGCCCGATGCTCGATGAAGTGGCGGTGACGTTCACGTTGATCGGCGAGTTTCGCAACATGCTGTTGTTCAGCGCCCTGTTAACGGGTTTGCTGTTGCTCACCCGGCAATGGCGCCAGGCGATTTTCGCCGGTAGCACCCTGCTGTGCACCGCGCTGGGCAACACCGTGACCAAACACTTTTTCGCCCGCGTACGCCCGGAAGTGTTGAGCGACCCTCTGACCAGCTACAGCATGCCCAGCGGCCACGCCTCGGGCTCTTTTGCGCTGTTTCTGACGCTGGCCGTGCTGGCTGGTCGCGGGCAACCACCGCGCATGCGTCTGACCTGGCTGCTATTGGGTTGCTTGCCCGCGCTGGCGATTGCCCTGTCCCGGGTGTACCTGGGCGCGCACTGGCCAACGGATGTGCTGGCCGGCGCCATACTGGCGGCGTGCGTGTGTGCCGCGAGCTTGTGGCTGAGTCAGCGCCCGGCGCCGCTCAACGCCATGCCACCGAAGGTCTGGTGGCTGGTGTTGCCGGCGATGGTAGCGCTGTTCGGGTTCTTTGCGTTGCGGCACTTACCGCATGCGATGTTGCGGTATGCCTACTGATCAGGCAAACAACTCACCTTGCAACTCATCCAGCAGCGCCTGAATCGCATCCAGTCGCTGCTGCGGATCATCGAGTTGCAGCAGGTCGATCTTGTCCAGTTCGGCAAACGGCAACAGATACGCCAACTGATTGGCCAACGACTGCTGCCCGGTTGCTTCGGTGCCCATGTTCAATGCTTCGACCATTGGGTGTTCGGCCAAGGCTTTGAGCAGTGCAACCAAGTCGGCGTCCTCGTCCTGCAGCGGTTGCTCAGGTTCGTCCTCCAACCACTCGACCTCGGCGACGGTCAGCTGATCGCGCTGAACCTCGGTGCGCAACACGTGGAAGCGCCGCCCGCCCTGCACCCGAATGCCCAGCAAGCCATTGTCCTGCTGTTTGAAATCAGTGATCAGCGCCTCGCATCCGACCAGCGCGTAGCCCGCCGGGGCGATGCCGACTTCTTCGCCGTCGAGGATGCACACCACGCCGAAGCCGCCGCCCTGTTTCATGCAGCGACTGATCATGTCCAGGTAGCGCGCCTCGAAAATCTGCAAGTCGAGGATGCAGCCAGGAAACAACACCGTGTTCAGCGGAAAAAGCGGCAAGCTCATAGACATTTCCTTACACCACCATCGACACCGCCAACGGCAGGAAAACTGCCGTGGCCACGCCCATCAGACTCATCGCCAGCGCCGCGAAGGCGCCGCATTCTTCACTTTCCTGCATTGCCACCGCAGTGCCTACCGCGTGCGCCGTCATGCCCAGTGCCATACCGCGCGCCTCAGGACTGTGCACACCCAGCCTGGTCAAAAGACTCGGCCCGAAGATCGCCCCGATCACCCCGGTAATCAACACGAACACTGCCGCCAGCGCCGCGACGCCACCGATCTGCTCTGCCACCAGCATGGCAATCGGCGACGTCACCGACTTCGGCGCCATGGTCATCAGGATCATATGTTCGGCACCAAACGACCAGCCCAGCAATACGCCCATGCCGGTGGCGACGACGCCACCTATCACCAGCGTAGTAAATATCGGCCAGAACAACTGCCGAATGCGTCGCAGATTGAGGTACAGCGGCACAGCCAGCGCAACGGTCGCAGGCCCGAGCAGGATGCTGAGGATCTCGGTGCTCTTGCGGTACTCGGCATAGGTCAGGCCGCAACCCACCAATACGCCGATCACCAGCAGCATCGAGACCAGCACCGGTTGCAGAAAGATCCAGCGGGTTTTCTCGTACGCCGCCAGCACCAGCTGATAAGCACCCAGCGTAATGCCGATGCCGAACAACGGATGATGAATCACCGACGCCCAGGCGCCGTGCCAGTCGAAGATCATTGGCCGTCCTCACGATGAGCGTGACGCTTGACCATGCGCTGCATCAGCACGCCAGCGAAGGCCAGGGACAGCAACAGGGACAACACCAGCGCACCGACGATGGCCCAGAAATCTGCGGCAATGTCTTTAGCGTAAACCATCACACCTACGGCTGGCGGCACCAGCAGCAACGGCAGGTAACGCAGCAGACTGCTGGCCGCGAGGTTCAGCGGTTCGCCGACCTGGCCACGGCTGATCAGGAATACCAACAGCAACAGCAGGCCGACAATCGGCCCCGGCAGCACCGGTAAAAACAAGTGGTTGATGGCTGTGCCCAGCAATTGGAACAGCACCAGCCAGGTCAGGCCACGTAACAACATCCGTCATCTCCCGCCAATATCATCCCGCACAAGCGGGCCGAGCATTATAAGCACGCCAACGCTATAGACCGGCATTCGCCAAAATCATGGTCAGTTGACCGGAGCCATTTGCCATGTTGATCTAAAGTGGTAATCCGGGAGGTCAAATCCCCCCACCTCAAAACTATAAAACCGATGAACCCAAGGAGAGTCTCAATGCCCTATGTTCCAGTTGCAGAGCTCAAAGATTATGTCGGCAAGGAACTCGGACGTTCCGAATGGCTCACCATCGATCAGGAGCGCATCAACCTGTTCGCCGAAGCCACAGGGGACTATCAGTTCATCCACGTCGACCCGGTCAAAGCCGCGCAAACGCCATTTGGCAGCACCATTGCACACGGTTTCCTGTCGCTGTCGCTGATCCCCAAACTGATGGAAGACATCCTGATCCTCCCTGAAGGGGCGAAGATGGTGGTCAACTACGGTCTGGATACCGTGCGTTTCATCCAGCCAGTGAAGGTCAATTCCCGGGTACGACTCAAGGTCGACATGAACGAAGTCATCGAGAAGAAACCCGGCCAATGGCTGCTCAAGGCCACCGCCACGCTTGAGATTGAAGGCTCGGACAAACCGGCCTACATCGCCGAGCCACTGTCTCTCTGCTTCGTGTAACCCATCCCGGATGCGAAGCAGCTCACGCTGTTTCGCGCCCTCTCCTGTTTCCTGGCTATATAAGGTCAAACAGCTGCGGCATACTCGGTCGCCTAATTGCCCGGATCCCGCTATGCGCCCACTTGCACTCCTCGCTCTGACCCTGTTGCTCACCGCTTGCGGCGACGGCGAATCGCTGTTGCCCCCCGACGCCCGCTTGCCGGACGGCGGACGCTATCGCGGTGAACTGGTCAACGGATTGCTGCAAGGCCAGGGCCGTATCGATTACCCGAACGGCAGCTGGTACGCCGGCGACTTCGACAAGGGCCAATGGCATGGCCAGGGCGAATGGCACGGCAGTAACGGCGAAGTCTATCGCGGGGGATTCAATCTAGGGCTGTTCGACGGCAAGGGCACACTGACCACCAGCGGCAGCAGCTTCACCGGCGGTTTCAAAGCCGGTCGACGGGACGGCGAAGGCACCCTCAAAGAAAACGGTATGACCTACCGCGGTGAATTCAAGGCCGATCAATATTCAGGGCTCGGTCGTCTCGAACTCGAAGACGGCAGCTCGTATCAGGGCCAGTTCGCCCACGGCAAACCCAACGGCGAAGGCCAACGGGGCGACGCCAGCGGCAATCAGTTCACCGGGCATTTCGTCGACGGTCAGCTCGAAGGCAACGGGACTTTCAACAGCGCCGATGGCGATATCTATATCGGCGGCTTCAAAAACAACCAACTGCACGGCAAGGGCCGCTACGAGAACGCCGACGGTGATGTCTGGCTCGGTCAATTCAAGGAAGGATCGCTGAACGGCAAGGGCGAGCTGATCGGTGCCGACGGTAGCCATTACATCGGCCAGTTCAGCGACTGGCGCTTCACCGGCCAAGGTCGATTGAACCTGTCAGACGGCAGCTTCTACATCGGCCAGTTCGACGGTGACAGTTACTCGGGGCACGGCACCCTGGTGCTGACTGACGGCACGGTGCAAAACGGTACGTGGGTCAATGGCCAGCGTGTTCGCGATGCCGATGGCAAGCTGCTGCCCGACAGCCTGGAACTCGGTTTGCTGGCCCAGGGCCGTTTGCTCGACGATGCACTGTCCAACGTGCCGGCTTCGACCCCCGCAGTCGAGTTGTACACCTTGACCCTGGGTGGTGACGGCAAGCAAAGCGTGTTCCTGCGCGAATCCGATTACGTCAGCAACATGCTCAGCAGTCGCTTTGGTGCGTTTGGCCAGATCCGCCTGGTGAACCATCGCGACCACCTCGTCGACCGGCCGATGGCCACCCGGGAAAACCTGCGCCGCGCCGCCGCCGCCCTGGCCGAACGCAGTGGCCCGGAAGACTTGATCTTCATCTACCTGACCAGCCACGGCACCAGCGAACACGAACTGGTGCTCGACCAGCCGCGCATGGAACTGTCCGATCTACCGGCCGATGAACTTGCCGCAGTTCTCTCTCCGCTGAAAAACCGCGACAAGATCATCGTGATTTCGTCCTGCTACTCCGGTGGCTTCATTCCCGCCCTCAAAGATGAACGCACCCTGATCATGACCGCCTCGCGCGCTGACCGCGTGTCCTTCGGTTGCTCGGAAGAAGCCAACTTCACCTACTTCGGCGATGCGCTGTTCGCCCAGGCACTGAACCAGACCGACGACCTGGAGCAAGCCTTCAAACTGGCGAAGGCCACCGTCGCCGAACGTGAACTGGCGGACAGCTTCGAAGCCTCTGAACCGCAGATCTGGGCGCCGAAAACCGTTCTCTCTCACTGGCAGCTGTTACGCAAACAGCAGGCACGAAAAGCACTACAAAGTGTCTCCGTCAGCAGCAAGGACGCAAAGAGCAACTAAGCTGAATAGTATCAAGGGGGAAACACTATGTACTTGACGCCTCAGCACGTACTGCTTGCCGGAGCTACCGGTTTGACCGGTGAACATTTACTTGATCGCCTGCTCAATGAGCCCACGATCTCACGAGTATTGGCGCCCTCACGCCGGCCATTGGCCGAGCATCCCCATCTGGAAAACCCGGTCGGCGACCCTGCGGTGTTTCTGCCGCAATTGAATGGTCGCGTCGACATCGCCTACTGCTGCCTGGGCACCACCATCAAGAAAGCCGGCTCGGAACAGGCGTTTCGCGCGGTGGACCTGGACATGGTAGTGGCGTTCGCCAAACGTGCACGGGAGCTGGGCGCACGGCACCTGATCGTGATCAGTGCACTGGGGGCTGATCGCAGGTCCCCTATTTTCTACAACCGGGTCAAAGGCGAGATGGAATATGCATTGCGCGCGCAGGACTGGCCGCAACTGACCATTTGCCGACCTTCGCTGCTGCTAGGCGAGCGTATGGAACCGCGTATGGCTGAGCAATTCGTTGGGCCTTTGTCCCGCTTGATCCCCGGTAAATACCGCGGCATCGAAGCCTGCCAACTGGCCCGCGCCATGTGGCGACTGGCGCTCGAAGAGCAGGATGGGGTACGGATTGTGGAGTCGGATGAATTGAGGAAGTTGGGCAAATAATGCTGCGCCTGAAATGACGCCTTCGTCGGATCGCCGCCCGGACCAAGCCCGCTCCCACATTTGATCGGCGGTGTCACATAATTTGTGTCTGCTGAAGATCTAATGTGTGTGCGGGCTTGTTCGCGAAGGGTGCGCCCCCCACTCAGAGCCGAACGCTACAACCCGCCCGTTGCCTGAAAACTTACCCCGATCACCGTGAGCACCGACAGCGGCAACAGCAGCGTGTCGAGCAACGCACTGGCCGGCAGGTCGACACCGGGGTAGCTCGGGGCTTCGGCGCCGAAGCGGTCCATGGCGCAGCAGCCGCCGTTCATGGCATACAAATCCAGACGCGTCCCCGAGTACACCACTGGCGCCCCTGGCTTGGCGGCATCAAGCGTTCGCGCCGTGGCGCAGCCAGCCAATTGCAGCGCCAGCACCATCGCCAGCAGCTTATTCATCGCTGGTCAGATGGTGTTCGCCCCAACGCGGCAGCATGTCCTGGGGAATATTCAGCAGATTGAGAATTCGCGCCACGACGAAATCGATCAAGTCGTCGATGGTTTGCGGCTGATGATAAAAACCGGGCGACGCCGGCAAAATCGTCACGCCCATGTTCGACAACTTGAGCATGTTCTCCAGATGGATACTCGAATACGGCGTCTCACGCGGCACCAGAATCAGCTGACGACGTTCCTTCAAGGTGACGTCGGCGGCACGCTCGATCAGGTTGTTGCAGGCCCC
Source organism: Pseudomonas sp. PMCC200344 (assembly GCF_030053095.1). Classification (NCBI taxonomy): domain Bacteria; kingdom Pseudomonadati; phylum Pseudomonadota; class Gammaproteobacteria; order Pseudomonadales; family Pseudomonadaceae; genus Pseudomonas; species Pseudomonas sp. PMCC200344. The sequence continues at coordinate 5,660,692 of NZ_CP125618.1, forward strand.
CGTCGCAATAGCCGACAAGGTCCCGGTGGAACACGGCACCACCACCATCGCCGCTGGCGCGCCGGAGCCCGAGGCTACTGGCGACATCCAGTCTTCCTTGCCGTACACCCGAATCTGTCCGGCGGCAGCCCCGGTGTATTCGGTGAGGAAGGCCTGCATCATCTGGGTTTTCGGCGGCAACGTAACGTCAGTCTCGGTGGCCATCACCAGTTGCGCAGCCTTGGAGATCATGAAGTGCACCTCGCGGTCTTCACGAATCAGGCAGTCAAGCAGGCGCAAACCATATTGGGCGCCGGAAGCGCCGGTCATCGCCAGCGTGATGCGTTCCGGGCCGTTGTTCATTGCAGCGCCTCGGCGAGTTTGCCGTGCAGGCCGCCGAAGCCGCCGTTGCTCATGATCACCACGTGAGTGCCGGGCTGGGCCTGGCTCTTCACGCGCTCGATGATGCCTTCCAGCGAATCGCTGACGATCGACGGCACCGTACACAACGCAGCAGTCGCCCCCAGATCCCAACCGAGGTTGGCCGGCGCATACCAGATCACCTGATCGGCATCGATCACGCTTTCCGGCAAGCCGTCGCGATGAGCACCGAGTTTCATAGAGTTGGAGCGCGGCTCGATGATCGCAATCAACGGTGCATCGCCGATGCGCTTGCGCAGGCCGTCGAGGGTCGTCGCAATAGCCGTCGGGTGGTGGGCGAAGTCGTCGTAGATGGTAATGCCACGGACCTCCGCGACTTTCTCCATCCGGCGTTTGACGCTTTTGAATGCGCTAAGAGCAGCGATGCCCATAGACGGCACAACACCGACGTGACGCGCCGCAGCCAACGTGGCCAGCGCGTTGGCGACGTTGTGTTGGCCGGTCATGTCCCACTCGACCACACCTTGGGCAACACCTTCGAACATCACTTCGAATTTCGAACCGTCTTCGCTGTGCAGTTTGACCTGCCACTGACCGCCGGCACCGGTGGTTTGCACCGGGGTCCAGCAGCCCATCTCGATCACTCGCTGCAATGCAGGCTCGGTGGTCGGATGGATCACCAGGCCTTCGCTCGGGATAGTCCGCACCAAATGGTGGAATTGCCGCTCGATGGCTGGCAGATCGGGGAAGATGTCGGCGTGATCGTATTCCAGGTTGTTCAGGATCGCCGTGCGCGGGCGGTAGTGAACGAACTTGGAGCGCTTGTCGAAGAACGCGCTGTCGTACTCGTCGGCTTCGATCACGAAGAACGGCGTGTCGCCCAAGCGAGCGGACACCGAGAAGTTTTGCGGCACGCCGCCGATCAGGAAACCCGGGCTCATGCCCGCATGTTCCAGCACCCAGGCGAGCATGCTGCTGGTGGTGGTTTTGCCGTGGGTACCGGCGACGGCCAGCACCCAGCGACCTTGCAGCACATGATCTGACAGCCATTGCGGGCCGGAGACGTACGGCAGGCCTTTGTTCAGCACGTATTCGACAGCCGGGTTGCCGCGGGACATGGCATTGCCGATCACCACCAGATCCGGTGCCGGATCGAACTGCGCCGGGTCATAGCCTTGGGTCAACTCAATGCCCTGAGCCTCAAGCTGAGTGCTCATCGGCGGATAGACGTTGGCATCGGAGCCCGTCACGTGATGGCCCAGCTCTTTGGCCAGAACAGCCATCGACCCCATGAAAGTGCCGCAGATACCAAGAATGTGAATGTGCATTAGTCGACCTCGTAAAACATGGCCGCAGGTTAGCGTAGGGTGGGAAAATTCGCACTCTTTAGCTGATGGCTTGAGATCCACCCTTCACCCCAGCCCTCCCGAAACGTCGGACCGCCCCACAGGGGAGAGGGGGAAAGGGAGCAGATCTCCATGGTTTTCGCAACCTGAGCTCGGCTCGTCATTTCAGGTCGATGTACCTCCAAGAACACCTCGATCAGTCCCCTCTCCCTCCGGGAGAGGGTTAGGGTGAGGGCTGGATCTAACGGTCTACCGCTCAATTCCATGTTTACGCAATTTTCTATAAAGGGTGTTACGACTGACGCCCAACTGTTCCGCTGTATGAGTCATATGCCAACGTGTCTGCTCCAGCGCATTCAGCAACGCCAGCCGCTCAGCGTCATCCAGCGGATAGTCCGACGGCTCTTCAACGGCAACAACCGGAACCGGTCGGGCCTGACGAATCATCACCGGCAAATCCTCCAGCCCTATCCGCCCGCCATCACACAGCGCCGCCAGCGTGCGCAGCACATTGCGCAACTGCCGCACGTTCCCCGGCCAGGCGAAGGCCAGCAACGCCTGGCGTGCCGGACCGTCAATCAATACGGTTTCCCCACCCGCCTCTTCGGCCAGCAAAAAGTCGAGCAATTGGGATTTATCACTGCGATCACGCAGCGCCGGCAGTGCAACTTCCAGCCCGTTGAGCCGGTAATACAAATCCTCGCGGAAGCTGCCGTCCTGCACCCGCTCCAGCAGATTGCGGTGAGTGGCGCTGATGATCCGCACATTGACCGATTCCGGCTCGCCGCCGATCGGCACCACCTGACGATCTTCCAGCACCCTTAACAGCCGGGTCTGCAAAGCCAGGGGCATGTCGCCGATTTCATCGAGGAACAGAGTCCCGCCATCGGCCTGCTGCAACTTGCCGCGCATGCCTTCCTTACGCGCCCCGGTAAAGCTGCCGCCGCGATAGCCAAACAGCTCGCTCTCGATCAGGCTCTCGGGGATGGCTGCGCAGTTGAGGGCGACGAAGGCTTTTTCTGCTCGCCGGCTGGCCTGGTGGACGGCTTTGGCAAACGCTTCCTTGCCGGATCCGGTTTCGCCGTTGATCAGTAGCGGTACGTCCCGCTCGAACACGCGCAAGGATTTGCGGAAGTCTTCCTGCAACCCCGTGTCACCCAGACAAATGCCCGACAAGCGCGAAGGCTCGGCGATCACCGGACTTTGCACCACCGGCACCGGAATGCTGCGTGGCTGCCCGCGCAACACCGCAAACAGACTCCGCCCGTCGCGCGTGCGCAACGGCCAGCTGGCGCTGGCATTGACGCTTGCGCGGCCGAGCAATTCATCCAGCGAGCAGTCAAAAAACGCCTCCACCGGCTTGCCCAGCAGCCCACCGCGAATATGCCCCAACAGGTTCAGCGCACTCTGGTTGACCGCACTGATCCGCCCTTCCCCGTCAAACGCCAGTAACCCTTCGCTGAACAACCCGACGGATTCGGCCTGAAGGTGAAAACGCAGCAACCACTGATTGTCGAAATAGCGCAGGAAATAGCAGCTCTCGATCATCTTCGCCGAAAGATTGACCAGGGCCATGGTGTGGAATTGGCTCTGACGCGAGACCTCGTGGCGCGCCGAGGACACGTCGAGCACCGCCAGCAGTTCGCCATGCGGGTCGAACACCGGGCTCGCCGAGCACGTCAGGCCCGTGTGGCGGCCGCGAAAGTGTTCATCCTGGTGAATGGTCAGCGACTGGCGCTCCACCAGGCAGGTGCCGATGCCGTTGGTGCCTTCGCACGCTTCGCTCCAGTCCGCACCGAGCCAGAGGCCGGCGCGTTCGAAAATCTTCCGCTCGGCAGGCGCGGTGACGCAATTGAGGATCACGCCGCGGGCGTCGGTCAGCAGGACAGCGTGGCCGGCACCGGAGAGTTGCTGATGAAGGCTGGTCATTTCGCTGCCGGCGATGTGCAGCACTTGCTGCAAGCGCTCGCGGCTTTCCAGGACGCGGCCATGTTCCAGCACCGTCGGCGCCATGGTCAGGGCCGGGTCGAGGTGATAGTCCTCAAGACAACGCAGCCAGGAACGGGCAATCGACGGATCGCTGCCGGGGCCGTGCAGGTGGGATTTTCCCTGAGTGACGGTCAGGACTTGCTGGGCATGGCGACTCAAATGGTTGTCGTGCATTTCTTATTGTTCTCCCCGCAGAGTCTGGTCCGCTTTTCCGTGTAGCAGCTGCCGAAGGCTGCGTCCGGCTGCGAAGCAGTCGTAAACCTGTGTCCCGTATGCATTGCCGAAAACGAGGCGAGCGCTTCGCACTCGGACGCAGCCTTCGGCAGCTGCTACACGAAGCAAAATTGCGTGAGCCGAGCATCCTCCAGCGCGACGCGCATTGCAATGCTGGCGAGACCGACCCGTCACACGTTGTGTCAGAAGCGGTACAAAGTGTCATCAGGGCTGTACCGAAACCGTCACAGACAGAGTCCGTCGGTCCGACAAAAACCGCGTAAGGCCTTGATTTGCCTGACCTGCAAGGCAGTGGCCCGACCTTTGCTCTACGCTTATAACAAGCGCACATGCGCTCTCCCTTATAAGCACAAAAGCCAAGGAGAAATCACCATGCGTTACGCTCACCCCGGTACTGAAGGCGCTATCGTTTCGTTCAAGAGCAAATACGGTAACTACATCGGCGGCGAGTTCGTCGCGCCTGTCAAAGGTCAGTACTTCACCAATACCTCGCCAGTGAATGGCCAACCGATTGCCGAATTCCCGCGCTCCACGGCCGAAGACATCGAAAAGGCCCTGGACGCTGCCCACGCGGCCGCCGATGCCTGGGGCGCCACGTCCGCCCAGGCTCGCTCGCTGGTGCTGCTGAAAATCGCCGACCGCATCGAACAGAACCTCGAAGTCCTGGCAATCACCGAATCCTGGGACAACGGCAAAGCCGTGCGTGAAACCCTCAACGCCGACATCCCGCTGGCAGCCGACCACTTCCGTTACTTCGCCGGTTGCATCCGCGCCCAGGAAGGCAGCGCCGCCGAGATCGACGGCAACACCGTGGCCTATCACATCCATGAACCGCTGGGCGTGGTCGGGCAGATCATCCCGTGGAACTTCCCGATCCTGATGGCCGCCTGGAAACTCGCCCCGGCCCTGGCGGCCGGTAACTGCGTGGTGCTCAAGCCTGCCGAACAAACCCCGCTGGGCATTACCGTGCTGATGGAGCTGATCGGCGACCTGCTGCCGCCGGGCGTGCTGAACGTGGTGCAAGGCTTTGGCAAAGAAGCCGGCGAAGCGCTGGCCACCAGCAAACGCATTGCCAAGATCGCCTTCACCGGCTCGACCCCGGTCGGCTCGCACATCATGAAATGCGCCGCCGAAAACATCATTCCGTCCACCGTGGAGCTGGGTGGCAAGTCGCCGAACATCTTCTTCGCCGACATCATGCAAGCCGAAGAAACCTTCATCGAAAAAGCCGCCGAAGGCCTGGTGCTGGCGTTCTTCAACCAGGGCGAAGTCTGCACCTGCCCATCCCGTGCATTGGTGCAAGAGTCGATCTACGACGACTTCATGAAAGTCGTGATGAAAAAAGTGCTGTCGATCAAACGTGGCGACCCGCTGGACACCGACACCATGGTCGGCGCCCAGGCGTCCGAGCAGCAATTCGACAAAATCCTTTCGTACCTGGAAATCGCCAAGGGCGAAGGCGCCGAGCTGTTGACCGGCGGCAAGGTGGAAAAACTCGAAGGCAACTTGGCGACCGGGTATTACATCCAGCCGACTCTGCTCAAGGGCACCAACAAAATGCGCGTGTTCCAGGAAGAAATCTTTGGCCCGGTGGTGAGCATCACCACCTTCAAGGACGAAGCCGAAGCCCTGGCCATCGCCAACGACACCGAGTTCGGCCTGGGTGCCGGTCTGTGGACCCGCGATATCAACCGCGCCTATCGCATGGGCCGCGCCATCAAGGCCGGTCGTGTGTGGACCAACTGCTACCACCTGTACCCGGCGCATGCCGCGTTCGGCGGTTACAAAAAATCCGGCGTCGGTCGTGAAACCCACAAAATGATGCTCGACCATTATCAGCAGACCAAAAACCTGCTGGTGAGCTACGACATCAATCCGCTGGGCTTCTTCTAAAAGCGTCTGTCGCAGGCAAGCCACTCTCCTTCTGGGAGTGAGCTTGCTTGCACATTGCGCCTTCGCGCCAACCCGGCAAACACGCCGGTCAAAAACAATAAGAACAGGTGAACCCCTATGTCTAGCGATCAAGCCAGCGTGCAGCCGGCTACCTCCTCGGTCGACTTCGAAAAGGTCGGCTCCGACTATTTCCAGCAACGGGAACTGAAAAAAGGCGCGGCAGGCTGGGTCCTGCTAGTGGGCCTGGGCGTGGCCTACGTCATCTCGGGCGATTACGCAGGATGGAACTTCGGACTGGCCCAGGGTGGCTGGGGCGGCATGTTTCTCGCCACGTTGCTGATGGCGACCATGTACCTGTGTATGTGCTTTTCCTTGGCGGAACTGTCGTCAATGATCCCTACCGCCGGTGGCGGCTACGGTTTTGCCCGCAGTGCGTTCGGCCCTTGGGGCGGGTTCCTGACCGGAACCGCGATCCTGATCGAATACGCGATCGCCCCAGCGGCGATCGCGGTGTTTATCGGCGCCTATTGCGAATCACTGTTCGGCATCGGCGGCTGGATGATTTACCTGGCGTTCTACATCATCTTTATCGCCATTCACATTTTCGGGGTCGGCGAAGCCCTGAAACTGATGTTCGTCATCACCGCCGTCGCCGCCCTGGCGCTGGGAGTGTTTCTGGTGGCGATGGTGCCGCACTTCAGCGTCGCCAACCTGCTCGACATCCCGGTGACCGAGGCCAAGGGCGCCAGCAGCTTCCTGCCGTTCGGCTACGTCGGCGTGTGGGCAGCCATTCCCTATGCGATCTGGTTTTTCCTGGCTGTTGAAGGTGTGCCACTGGCGGCAGAAGAAACCAAAAACCCGAAACGCGACCTGCCACGCGGGTTGATTGGTGCAATGCTGGTGCTGGTGACCTTTGCCCTGCTGATTCTGGTGATCGGCCCTGGCGGTGCGGGCGCCAATGCTTTGATGACCTCGGGTAACCCGTTGGTCGAAGCGCTGAGCAAGGCCTATGGTGGCTCGACCTGGATGGGCCACTTCGTTAATTTGGTGGGCCTGGCCGGGTTGATTGCCAGTTTCTTCTCGATCATCTACGCCTACTCGCGGCAGATCTTTGCACTGTCCCGCGCCGGCTACCTGCCGCGCAAACTGTCAGAAACCAACAAAAGCAAGGCTCCCGTATTGGCACTGATTATTCCCGGCATCATCGGATTCGGCTTGTCACTGACCGGTCAGGGTGACTTGCTGATTCTGGTGGCGGTGTTCGGCGCGACCATTTCCTACGTCCTGATGATGGCGGCGCACATCACACTGCGCATTCGGCGCCCCAAAATGGATCGCCCATACCGCACGCCGGGCGGTATCTTCACCTCGGGTGTCGCGCTGGTGCTGGCTTGCATCGCCGTGGTGGCGGGTTTTCTGGTAGACCCGCGTGTAGTGATTGGCGCTGCGATCATCTATGGAGTGTTAATTGCTTACTTTGCCTTCTACAGTCGGCATCACCTCGTAGCAGGCACGCCCGAAGAAGAATTCGCGGCTATTCAGAAAGCTGAAGAAGCCCTGCACTAAAAGGGCCGAAAATTACGGCGCAGACCCCATCTGCGCCGTCACGGAGAATCTGTATGGCTAGTTTTGCTCACACTGTCGGTGGCCTGATTTATCGCTTCGAAAGCCTCAAGGAGGTGATGGCCAAGGCCAGTCCGGCACGCTCAGGGGATTTCCTGGCTGGCGTCGCGGCACTTAACGATGGCGAGCGCGTTGCCGCGCAGATGGCCTTGGCTGACATCCCGCTCACTCATTTCCTACAGGAAGTGCTGATTCCTTATGAGGCCGATGAAGTCACCCGACTGATCATCGACACTCACGATAAACAAGCTTTCGCGGCTGTCAGCCACCTCACTGTCGGCGGCTTTCGCGACTGGCTGCTCAGCGATGCCGCCGACGAACAGAGCCTGCGCGCCCTCGCGCCAGGTCTGACCCCGGAAATGGCCGCTGCCGTGTCGAAGATCATGCGCGTGCAGGATCTGGTGCTGGTGGCGCAGAAAATCCGTGTTGTTACAAAATTCCGCGGAACGATGGGTTTGCGTGGGCGGTTATCCACACGCCTGCAACCTAATCACCCCACCGATGAACCGGCCGGCATCGCCGCTAGCGTTTTGGACGGCCTGCTGTACGGTAACGGCGACGCGATGATCGGCATCAACCCGGCCACCGATAGCATCGCCTCGATCTGCGCCATGCTGGAAATGCTCGACGCGATCATTCAGCGCTACGAGATTCCGACCCAGGCCTGCGTGCTGACTCATGTCACCACGTCCATTGAAGCGGTGAATCGCGGTGTTCCGCTGGACCTGGTGTTCCAGTCGATCGCCGGCACCGAAGCGGCCAACGCCAGTTTCGGCATCAACCTGAACGTGTTGCAGGAAGGTTACGACGCCGGTTTGAGCCTGAATCGCGGCACGCTGGGCCAGAATCTGATGTATTTCGAAACCGGTCAGGGCAGCGCCCTGTCAGCCAACGCCCACCACGGCATCGATCAACAGACCTGCGAAACCCGCGCCTACGCCGTTGCGCGACATTTCAAACCGTTCCTGGTGAACACCGTCGTAGGATTCATCGGCCCGGAATACCTCTACAACGGTAAACAGATCATCCGCGCCGGCCTCGAAGACCACTTCTGCGGCAAGCTCCTGGGCGTGCCCATGGGTTGCGACATCTGTTACACCAACCACGCCGAAGCCGACCAGGACGATATGGACACCCTGCTGACCCTGTTGGGCGTGGCCGGGATCAACTTCATCATGGGCATCCCCGGCTCCGATGACATCATGCTCAACTATCAGACCACCTCGTTCCACGACGCCCTTTACGCCCGTCAGACCCTGGGCCTGAAACCGGCGCCGGAATTCGAACAATGGCTGGCAAGAATGGGCATTTTCACCCAGGCAGACGGCAAGATTCACTTCGGCGACAGCCTGCCGCCGGCTTTCCGCCAAGCGATGGCGCAACTGGGATGAGTGTTGAAATGGATAAACCACCCGTTGATCCACAGAACCCGTTGCTGGAACTGCGTCGCCTGACGCCGGCGCGGATCGCCTTGGGAAGAACCGGCACCAGCATGCCGACCAGCGCGCAGCTGGATTTCCAGTACGCCCACGCTCAGGCGCGGGATGCGGTGCACTTACCGTTCGACCATGTGGGGCTCAGCTCACAACTGGCTGAACGCGGGCGTGCCAGTCTGCTGCTACACAGCGCCGCTACGGACCGGAACAGTTATTTGCAACGCCCCGATTTGGGGCGAAAGCTGAGTGATGATTCGGCGCAGACACTGCGCGATTACGCATTGGCCAATCCCGGCGGTGTCGATCTGGCAATTGTCGTTGCCGATGGGTTGTCGGCGCTGGCCGTTCATCGCCATACCCTGCCGTTTCTGGCGCGGATGGAAGATCAGATTGTGAGTGACGGCTGGTCCGTCTCACCGGTCATTCTGGTGGAACAGGGTCGGGTCGCCGTAGCCGACGAAATCGGTGAACTGCTGGGTGCAAAAATGGTGGTGATCCTGATCGGCGAACGCCCTGGCCTCAGCTCCCCGGACAGCCTGGGGCTGTATTTCACCTATAATCCAAAGGTCGGGCTGACGGATGCCTATCGCAACTGCATCTCCAACGTCCGACTCGAAGGCCTGAGTTACGGCATGGCGGCACACCGTTTGCTGTATTTGATGCGCGAGGCCTGTCGGCGGCAGTTGTCAGGGGTCAATCTGAAGGACGAAGCTCAAGTTCAGACACTCGAGTCGGACGCTGGAGCAGGCATGAAAGGTAATTTCCTACTGAGTTCGTCGGATGCCTGAACCGTTTCCGCATTGCGTTTCTGACCCAGTTTCAGGCAGGATCGAAACACGGCCGCCCGAGTGAGAACCGTTCGCCGTCACAGTACGTGAAGACAGCCACTTGAAGACGAGACCTACCATGCGGATTATTCAAGCGACGCTCGAACACCTGGACCTGCTGACCCCGTTGTTCGTCAAATATCGCGAGTTTTATGGCTCCCTGGCTTATCCGGACTCGTCCCGGGCGTTCCTTGAAAAGCGCCTGCGTCGCAAGGAGTCGGTGATCTACCTGGCCCTGGCCGATGACGACAGCAACAAACTGATGGGTTTCTGTCAGTTGTATCCGAGCTTTTCGTCCCTTTCGCTGAAGCGCGTGTGGATCCTCAACGACATCTACGTCGCCGAAGAGGCCCGCCGCCAGTTGGTGGCCGACAACCTCATCCGCACTGCGAAGAAAATGGCCAAGGAAACCAACGCTGTACGCATGCGCGTTTCCACCAGCAGCAATAACGAAGTCGCGCAGAAAACCTACGAATCCATCGGGTTCAAGGAAGACACCGAGTTCAAGAACTACGTGTTGCCGATCAGCGACGAGCTATAAGCCGAAAAGATCGCAGCCCTTATGGGTACGGCCAGAGGCTGCGATCTTCTCTCACTGCGCTCCGAAATCCCCCGCTACAAACTCAACGCGCTTTTCACCTCTCAGCCCGTATAATGCCGACCTTTCCGGCTTGTAAGAAAAACTACACCCGTCTGTAGCCTTTCGCGAAGTCATCCGCACAGGCCTGCCGAGTCGGGCCGTCACCTCAGGTGCTCTCCATGGATTTCAACCCGCTCGATCTTATCCTGCATCTCGATGTTTACCTCGATTTGCTGGTAAACAACTACGGGCCATGGATTTACGCCATTCTGTTCCTGGTGATCTTCTGCGAAACCGGTCTGGTGGTCATGCCGTTCCTGCCGGGCGACTCCCTGCTGTTCATCGCGGGTGCCGTTGCGGCCGGTGGCGGCATGGACCCGGTGCTGCTGGGCGGCCTGCTGATGCTGGCGGCGATCCTTGGCGACAGTACCAACTACGTGATCGGACGAACGGCGGGTGAGCGTTTGTTCAGCAACCCGAACTCGAAAATCTTCCGCCGCGACTACCTGCAGCAAACCCACGACTTCTACGACAAACACGGCGGCAAAACCGTAACCCTGGCGCGTTTCCTCCCCATCATCCGCACCTTTGCACCGTTCGTCGCCGGCGTCGCCAAAATGCCTTACCCGCGTTTCTTCGCCTTCAGCGTCCTCGGCACTATTTTGTGGGTGGGTGGCCTGGTGACCCTGGGTTACTTCTTCGGCAACGTACCGTTCATCAAGCAAAACCTGTCGCTGCTGGTCGTGGGCATCATCCTGCTGTCGTTGGTACCGATGATCATCGGCATCATCCGCAGCCGCTTCGGCAACGCCGCGTCCAAAACTCAATCGCGCTGATTCACCATGTGGTCCCTTAGCGCCTGGCGTCGCCAGCGCACCTTGGCCAAACACCCGATTGCCGACGACATGTGGCAGCGGGTGCGTCATCACTTGAGTTTTCTCGATGGCATTAGCGCCGCCGAAGACCAGTGGCTGCGCGAAGCCAGCGTGCTGTTCCTCCAGGACAAACACTTGACCGCCCTGCCCGGCGTCGAACTCCACCAGGAACAGCGCCTGCTGCTTGCCGCCCAGGCGCAGTTGCCGGTGCTGCACCTGTGCGATCTGAACTGGTATCAGGGTTTCCACGAAATCGTCCTCTATCCCGACGACTTCCTCAGCCCCCAACGCCATCGCGATGCCAGCGGCGTCGAACACGAATGGGACGGCGAACACAGCGGCGAAGCCTGGCAGCAAGGCCCGATCATCCTCGCGTGGCCCGGCGTGATGGCCAGCGGAGGCTGGGAAGGCTACAACCTGGTGATCCACGAACTCGCGCATAAACTCGACATGCTCAACGGCGACGCCAACGGCCTGCCGCCACTGCACGCCGACATGCGGGTCAGCGACTGGGCCAAGGTCATGCAAGAGGCCTACGACGACCTTGATCGGCAACTGGACCGCAATCCCGACGCTGACACCGCCATCGACCCGTACGCTGCGGAAAACCCCGCCGAGTTCTTCGCGGTCACCAGCGAATACTTCTTTAGCGCCCCGGATTTGCTGCACGAGGCGTATCCTCAGGTCTATGAACAGCTGAAGCTGTTTTATCGTCAGGACCCTCTGGCCCGGCTGCGGCAACTTCTGGCCGAAGACCCGGTCTATCAGGCACACGACTAAGGTCTCTACGACCTCTGGTACATGGCGTCGACGAAGGAATATGCCTATAATCGCCGCCACTTTTTGGTCAATCCGGCCAAGTGTTTTTGGTCAACTAACGGGGGCACCGCCCAATGAGCTACAGCAAGATTCCGGCTGGCAAAGACCTGCCGAACGACATCTACGTCGCGATCGAGATTCCGGCCAACCACGCCCCGATCAAATACGAAATCGACAAAGACAGCGATTGCCTGTTCGTTGACCGTTTCATGGCCACCCCGATGTTCTACCCGGCCAACTACGGTTTCATCCCGAACACCCTGGCTGACGACGGTGACCCCCTCGACGTGCTGGTCGTGACCCCTTACCCGGTTGCTCCAGGTTCGGTCATCCGCGCCCGTCCGGTCGGCATCCTGCACATGACCGACGACGGCGGCGGCGATGCCAAAGTCATCGCAGTCCCACACGACAAGCTGTCCCAGCTGTACGTCGACGTGAAGGAATACACCGATCTGCCACCTCTGCTGCTGGAACAGATCAAGCACTTCTTCGAGAACTACAAAGACCTCGAAAAAGGCAAATGGGTGAAGATCGAAGGTTGGGGCGACGCAGAAGCCGCTCGCACCGAGATCATGAAGTCGGTTGCTGCCTATAAAGGCTGATAGCCGCCTCTCACGAACGGCTATAACGAAGAACCCCGGTTGATCCGGGGTTTTTTGTGGGCGTTTGAACACCATATTCAACAGCACATTTAACTGGCGGGCAAACCGGTTTTTTCTTGTTTAATTTTTACAAAAGACGTCTTACATCAGGACTTAAATTTCACGCCAGATTTGAACGTTTTGTTGAATCAAAGCCTTATGCCGCACGGCTAGACTCGTGTTTATGAAAAAGAACAAAACCTGCGGCCCACGATTCAGAATGCTTCTGAAAGAGTTACAAATCACGACAACGAGATTTGCCGAATTCCTGGGTATTTCCGACCCTCAAACTGTCCATAACTGGTATACCCGCGGGGTTCCTGACTACCGCATGGAAGATGTCGCCAGAAGACTGTCCGTGAACACTGAATGGCTGAAAACCGGCGAAGGACCGCAAGACGCCAGGGCATTGCATCTGATCGATGCATCCGGCAACACCTTCGACGCCCAGTCAATCCGGGGCACCTATCGGGTCATCGACCCCATCGATATCGAACTACCCTTTTACAAAGAAGCGACCACTGCCCCCGGCTCCGACAAAACCCATGTCATCAAAGACCCCAGCGAATCGATCCGCCTGCCGCGCAGCGATCTTGACTCCCTGGAAATCAACCACGCCGATGCCATCTGCGCCCGCATGGTTGGCAACAGCATGGCCGAAAAAATTGAAGATGGCTCCATCGTCGCCATCGACCGCGGGCTCACGCAAATTGTTGACGGAGAGATTTACGCAATCGAGCACGACGGCATGTTGCGAATCAAATACCTGAGCCGGGTACCAGGCAACGCGATACGCATGCGCAGCCACAACAGCTCCGAATACCCGGATGAAGTCTTCAGACCTCCGCAAATCGAAGAACAAAACATAAGGGTTCTGGGATGGGTGTTCTGGTGGTCGACCCTGAATAAACGCAGGCCACCCATTCCTTTTCTGTAAACACATAACTGTGTAGCAGCTGGCGAAGCCTGCGTTAGGCTGCGGAGCAGTCGTGAATCTGGTATCCGCGGTGTACCTGAAACACCGGGTTAGATGGTTTTACGACTGCTGCGCAGCCTAACGCAGGCTCCGCCACCTGCTACACGTAACCGCAATCGCTCTAGGTCGCACACCATGCTGGGAATTCCCCCAAAAAATCAGTATGCTGCGGCCCACATTTGCGCATCGACCCGCCTCGCGGCTTCAGATCGCACCGACAAGGCAGATGATTTTCTCGCCGAGTCCCACAGCCGGACGCAAGATCCGGGTGTACGTTTTGAAGGCTGGCGCGGTTTACCAAAAATGATCCAAGCCAGTCCCCGAGAAGCCGGCCACAAGCCGGCTTTTTAATGCCTGCGAAAAAGTGAGCCTCAACGATTAGCGAGAAAGATCAGCATCCCGCGCTGATGGCTTCCTGGTCATAATTTCCAGGCACGAAACGCCGCAGTGGATCACTCAGAATAGCCGTCAGAGTCTTACCAAATTCGGCGTGCTCGGTTGTGAGTTTCTGGGCGACACCCAATGCCGCTTTCTGCTCACCCAGCTCCGATTACGCCTGAACCCGACCTTGCCCAGACGCCAACCATGACCTATAGCTCATGGATAGCTCAAACGCGTGCAGATACTCTCTTTTGTCTGCTGTCAGTTTTCGGACCACACCATGAAAGTAACTCTGAGCAACAGAGCACTGATTTTCAGCAGTCAGTAGTTTGTGCTGAATGATTTCATTCGAACTGTAATTACTCAACTCAGCAAGCGTACCCATCGCAGCGTTCACAGGGGCGAAATGAGCAAGCCCCTGTTTCTCCTCAAGCCACTCTTGCTTAGCATTTACATCATTTACATCATTTACATCATTTACATCATTTACATCATTTACATCATTGCCGGTCACATTTAACTGCCAGTGCCAAACGCGGGTATTGGAAATTGACTGACGCGGGCGTGGCCTACGCCAAGGAACATCCAGCCCCGATGCCGTCCGATGAAGTGGAGCATTTAGCCATTGGCTATATGAATGTGAAGCTGAAGGTTGCCCCCGACGACGCCCCGCTCGATGACGAAACTCCTGTTGAACCTGACGTGACCTTCGCGACCGCCAGCCCGGATGATCGGCTTGAACAAGCTCTCCAGGAATTGCGCGACGCTACGGCGGCTGACCTTTTGGATAACTTGTTACAGGTCAGCCCCAACCGCTTCGAAGTGATCGTGCTGGACGTGCTTCATCGCCTGGGATACGGCGCCAGTCGCAATGACCTGCAGCGTGTCGGCGGCTCAGGGGATGCCGGCATCGATGGCATCATCTCGCTTGACAAGCTGGGATTGGAGAAGGTTTACGTTCAAGCCAAACGCTGGCAGAACATAGTGGGACGCCCTGAGTTGCAGGCATTCTACGGTGCGCTTGCCGGGCAAAAAGCCAAACGCGGGGTTTTCATCACAACCTCTGGTTTCACGGCAAACGCTGTCGACTTCGCTAAATCGGTGGACGGGATTGTGTTGGTGGATGGCGCGCGACTGGTGCATCTGATGATGGATCATGAGGTGGGCGTTACATCGCGATTGCTGCGGTTGCCGGCGCTGGATCGTGATTATTTTGACGAAGAGTGAGAGATCGGTTTTGGGCAAACCGGCCACTTCCCCTGCAACACTTGTGGCCTAAGGTGATGGCACACTAGAATCACGAAGTACGCCCGACTTGGAAGGTCGCGGTTAACGCGCAGAAGAGATAGGGCTAAAGCGGGTTTAGATAGTTGTGCAGGTCAAGGAGACCACGATGCCAGACGTCAGAAATATCAAGGAACAAAAGCTTCTATACCACCTCACTTCGGTTGAAAACCTGGATGGCATTTTTCAGGGAGGTCTAAAGCCTCGCGCTGAACTCACCGACTTCAAAGATGTAGCTGACAGTGAAATTCTGAAGAAGCGCAGCCCTTGAGCTTGACAGCTATGTGCCCTTTCACTGGTTCGCTGCAAATCCATTTGACGGAAGTGTGCAACGTAACAACCCTGATGTGAAATTCGTCCTGATCTCCGTTTACAGGACTATCGCGAAACAAAACGGTTGGAAGGTCATTCCCCGCCACCCTCTGACAAACGATTCAATCCAGTTACTCGATTACGACGAGGGTTTCGAAGCCATCGAGTGGGAGGTCATGAACAGCCGGGAGTATCACGATGCGCACTGCAAAAGCATCTGCATGGCGGAATGCTTGGCGCCTGGCATTGTGAAACCAAACGCCTTCTTCAAAATCTTCACTCCTAACGAGGAGGTCGAAACACTCTGCGTGGCTAAAATGCGCGAGGCCGGTGTTAATGTACTCACCGGCGCGAATCAGAGAATGTTTTATCAATGAACTACACCAGTCTGAATCCAGAGAAGGCTCTGATTTGGCGTATCATCCACCGCGATAACCTGCCTTGGATTCTGGACAATGGGCTGCATTGCGCGAACTCGAAGGTGCTGGCCCCCCAGTACGTGAATATCGGCAATGTCGATTTGATCGACAAGCGCCGATCTCGCCGTGTACCTATCGCACCAGAGGGTTTTTTGGCCGACTACGTACCCTTCTATTTCACACCCTTCTCTGTGATGATGAAAAACATTCACTCCGGGTGGAGCGTTCAGCAGCGAAAAAACGACGAGATTGTAATTCTCGTCTCCAGTCTCTACCGCGTCGAAGAGCTGGGCCTACCGTTTGTCTTCACAAACGCACACGCCTACCCGGATTGGACAGACTATTACAGTGATCTGGCGAATCTCGGCGAGATCGATTGGTCTATCCTTCAACGGCGCGACTTCAAACGTGATCCTGATGACCCTCGAAAGATGGAGCGTTATCAGGCCGAAGCGCTGATTCACCATCACCTACCGATTACAGGACTCCTTGGCATCATGTGCTACTCCGATGCAATGAAAGAACGCATTGAGCAAGACGTGGCCGCTAGAGGCCTGACGTTGTCTGTTCATGCGCGCTCGGGATGGTATTTCCAATGATCAGATTTACCCAAGGCAACCTTCTGGAAGCCAAAACCGAAGCCCTCGTCAACACGGTGAATACCGTAGGTGTGATGGGCAAAGGTATCGCGTTGATGTTCAAAGAGCGCTTCGCGGAGAACTACCGTCTGTATTCGGCGGCCTGCAAGGCTGGCGCGGTAGAGACAGGAAAGGTTCACGTAACGGCAGTCAACGAGCTCGACGGTCCTCGCTGGATCGTAAATTTCCCTACCAAACGTCACTGGCGATCGCCGTCGCAGATGGCGTGGATAACCGAAGGCTTGCAAGATCTGCGTCGCTTCCTGATTGAAAACGACGTGAAGTCCGTGGCAGTTCCACCGCTAGGTGCGGGCAACGGTGGTTTGAAGTGGCCAGAAGTTCGCGAACAGATTGTTGATGTCCTGAGTGATCTGGACGTCGATGTGTTGGTATTCGAACCTTCCAACCAGTATCTGAATGTCGCCAAACGTAGCGGCGTGGAAAAGCTTACGCCTGCTCGCGCACTCATTGCGGAACTGGTTCGACGCTATTGGGTTCTAGGCATGGAATGCAGCCTGCTGGAGATTCAGAAGCTGGCCTGGTTCCTGGAGCGTGCTATTGAGAAGCTACCGGACACTGAAAACCCCCTGAATCTTAAGTTTGTTGCTCATAAATATGGGCCGTATGCCAATCGGTTGGAGCATCTGCTCAATAACCTGGATGGCAGCTACCTGCATTGCGACAAGCGCATCAGTGATGCGGGTATCAGTGATGTGATCTGGTTTGACCAAGATCGCAAAGCCTTTCTGCAAACCTATCTCAAGACCGAAGCCAAGGAGTATTCCCAAGCATTGGAGCGCACCGCAGAGTTAATCGACGGTTTTGAATCGCCCTTCGGTATGGAATTGTTGGCGACAGTGGATTGGCTGCTGAATCAGGAAGGTGTATCCCCTACCGTTCCAGCTGTTCGCGAAGCGTTGAGTCATTGGGATGGTGGAGCCAGCGCAGCAGCTCGCAAGAGCAAACTGTTCGACGATCAAGCACTTGATATTGCGCTCACTCGTCTTACCTCCAGTAGTTTCGGCCCTGTAATGGCTTCCTGCTAACTCCTCAGGACACCGATACACTCAACAATTTGTCTCACCACCGGTGAGACAAATTGTTGTCTATAACGACAGGTCGAACGCAAGGCGGATCGGAGCCAGGAATTGAGTCAGCATTGCTGTCAAAATCACTCCATCACGGATAACTAAACCCCTTAACCAACGTCAACTCCCCCACCGCCCGCATCGGCACCAGAAAAGTCTCCATCTTCTCGTTCGGCGTCCCTTCCTCTGTAATCACCGTCACTTGCGCTGTCGTCAGCGCCTGAACCGCGTCCTCCTGTCCTTCCTCATCACTGCGATACCCACCCCCAAAGTAATTCACATACACCAGGTATTGGCCTTTTATCGGCGCAGGCATGGCGAAGATTTCCGGGCCGTATCCCGTCGTCACGTCAACATCAAGCGCACCACCGTTAGGAACAACGCGGTCGCCGTACCAGATATGGGCGCCGTCGGGTGTGATGAGGTGCAAGTCGAGGTCGGTGCCATCACTGTCCCAAGCCAGTAGCACCCGCAACTTCGCCGGAGTGGCCCCGCCGCTGGCGTTCAGGAATTGCGTGCGATGCCGCTGCTGGCCATCGGGGCTGCGGACTTCGACGCTGTTGCTGCCATTGGGGAATGAGAACGGGCGATCAAAGCGACCAGCGGGGTCAATCTTCAGTGGCATGCTGACGCCGTTGACGATCAACCGGCCCGGCTCACCAGACTTGGGGGTGGCGTTGATCTGACCGGTGATGCGTGCAGTGTTGGCCTGCCCCACCGGGTTGTTCACCGAGGAGGCCGGGTAGTTAACGATCTGGCGAAAGTTTTCGCCTTCGCCTTCAGGCGCACCGGTGCGCCAGCCGCCAACGGGTGTGTGGAGTTTGGCGGCGCTTTCGGCGGCGAACGTCGTCGGCCATACGCAAAAGGAGCAGAGGAACAGGAAGACCTGTGGATAACGGAGTTTCATGGCCTATTCCAGCAAGAGGTGGCGGGCGAGCCCTTCGATGTAGGTTTCATCCTGGCCGTTGGGGTGTGCTTCGAAGGCCAGGTGCAGGTATTCGTGGGTCAGGTCGAGGCGGTCTTGCAGCGACAACACGCCGCGCACGTAAATGCGCTGGCGTTCACGGTCGACGTAGGGGCGGCCGAAAGCCAGGCGGCAGACGGCGAAGGTGCTGACTTCGTTGTAGCCAACCTCGCTTTCCAACCGCAGACGCCAGCCGCGGCGTTGGTGTTGCAGCCAGTCTTGCGCGGCGGGGAGCGCTTCGCAGGAAGCGACTGGATTGTCCCAGCGGCTGAGGCTGGCACGCGGATAGGCGTGGAGCAGGATGGCGTCGTAGCGTTGGCCGGCGTTGGCTTGTTCGACGGCTTGCTGCCAGGAGAGCTTGTCCGGGCCGGACTGGTCGGAGTGGTAGGTGACGGTGCTGCCGGCGAGGACCAGGTCGCTGGTCCAGGCGGCGATGTTGCGCGACTCGGCGGTGGCTGGACGTGGGGCGACGCGTTGCCGGCTGCTGCTGTCGTCGATGCTCAGGCAGTCGCCGCTGCGGGTGGCGTTTTGCAGCAGATACGTGCGGATCGCGACGACCAGGGCTTTGGCGGCTTCGGCGGGTTCGGGTTTGGCTTCGCGCTGGAGGACACGGGCGACGTATTCTTCGCGGTCCAGACGGGCGATCAGTTTGTCTTTGACCAAAAACAGTTCGCCGTCGCTGTGGATATCGAGTTGGTTGCCGTTGGTGAATTCGACGCGGTAATCGCCCAGCAAGGGCCCGGACTCAACAACACGATCCCCCGCCAGAACACGCCCGATGGGATAGCGTGAAAACAGCCCCACCTCGACACACCGTCCTGCATCCAAAGGCCAATCCACCGGCAACACCGAAGCCAACGCCCCACCGTAGTGACGCAAGACCATTTGACTGGTCCCACGCCCACCGGCCCAAATCGGCGTACCGTCCGCCGTCCACCCAGCAAACCCACCCTGACGCGACGAAGGGTCCTGATCCCCCAACCAGCTCCAGGTTTTCACCCGCAACCGGCCACCGAGTTCGCCCACGACATTGCCGTCAGCCGCATTCAACACCACATCCAGCAACACCCGCCGCGCTTGATCCTGCGCCGGCATTACGGCCAGCATTCGCAGCAACTCAGTCACTGAAACTCGCGTGGAAGGCTGCAACGAAGCCAAATCCAGCAACCACTCCGGTGCCTGCCGCGCCTGCCAATACGCACGCCAGTCAGCGCCAGCAATGCCCAACCGCTGCGGCTCAAAGTACAACCCGCACGACTTCACCAAGGCCTGATCGCGCTCAATCTTGCCGCCCGCCGTGCAGCAGTAAACTTCCTCTTTCGACTGCCCGCGACATTCGTAAGCCGGCTCATGGGCGTTGGTATCCACCAGCCAGCCGTACACAAACAACTTCCACACACTGCCCAGCGGAGTCTGCACATCAGCAGGCAACGACTCGCGCGCGATCACCTGAGTCCGGCTCAACGACAGCAACTCACCTTTAAAAGCCAGCCGCAGCGGCTCCTCCTGCGCTGTCGCCAGCGCAGGAATCAAGAACAGCAGCCACCAGACCAGAGGTCGGGTCATGTCAGTTGACCGTGACCTGGCCGAGGGCCGGTTTTTGCTCTTGCGCCTGATGCTGTGGCGCATAGACCTGAGTGAAACGCACCGGCGGCAGGTTGAACTGGCCTTTCTGCGAGAAGCGCACCAGATGACGCAGACGCAACTCGCCACTCAAGGCGTCGACCGGAATGGCATAGGCCATTTGCCCCGGCTCGAAACGCGCTTTCTCCAACGCGGACGGTTCGGTGCCGGCCTTGCCCATGAGCTTGATGCCCCACGTGGTGCGCTCGACATCGGCGCCCGGTGGCAGCGGCACTTCGAGCATGCCGTAGCGCAACGGTTTGGCGGCTTTGCTGGTGATGATCACTTCGTCCAGATACAGGCTGTCGCTGGACAACGGTTTGGTGCCGACCGCTTCCAGTTTGAAGGTGAAGGCTTCGTCGCCCGGCACCAGACGCGACAGGCGACGGGTGATGGTCACGGCCATCGGATCAACCGGTGGTTGTTTGGTCTGGAAGCTCAAAGCCGCTCGCAACGGACGCTCTTGCGTACCGGTCAGCGACAGCACCGCAGGCACTGGCGAAGAACCCTGCCACGTCCAATAAACCTCACCGGTATTACCGTGTTCTTTCTTCCAGCCTTCACCCGGTGCCAGTAAGAGGGTGGGCGAAGCCTGCTCGATGCTGCGTTGCAACCAGGTCAATGACAACGCACGTTCCAGAGTCGATTGCTGTGGCAGCAAACGCTGCAACAACGCTGCCGCGTGAGCCTGATCAA
The DNA here is from genome assembly GCF_030053095.1 of Pseudomonas sp. PMCC200344. Taxonomy (NCBI): domain Bacteria; kingdom Pseudomonadati; phylum Pseudomonadota; class Gammaproteobacteria; order Pseudomonadales; family Pseudomonadaceae; genus Pseudomonas; species Pseudomonas sp. PMCC200344. The sequence continues at coordinate 5,681,696 of NZ_CP125618.1, forward strand.
AGGCTTGCAGCGACAGGTTCAAGGCTTCGGAAAACGGTTGAGAGCTGACGGCCAAACGCTGTTGCGCATCCGCCAGTTGACGATTGAATGCGTCCGGCAGAATCACCTTCGATTGCTTCGCCAAAGAGGCCGTCAGCGCACGAGCGGCTGCCAGACCCAGCGCCGAATCCGGATCGCTCATGACGATGCTGTCTTCGCCATCGTCCATCAGGTTCGCCGCATTGCCCTCGCCCGCTTTCGCCAGATCATCCATCAAACCGCTGAGCAAGGTGTTCACCGGCAATTGCATCTGCTTGGCGAACGACAGGATCAGCGCGCGCTGCAACAGCGGCGTGTTGTTGGCCTGCTTCGAATAGACCTCCAGCACCCGCTGCCAATGCTCCGGCGGCAGGCTCAACTCCAACGCTTTGCTAGCGTGCCAGTCGGCGTAGTAAGCGTAAGCGGTGAGGAACGCATCCGGCTCGCCGTCCATGCCCCACCAGGTGAAGCTCGCCGCAGGCCCGGCCATTTGCACCAGACGCAGACGGCTGTTTTGCATGATCAGGCGCAAGCGATCGCGGATTTGCGGATTCGACGATAAGGCCGGATACGCAATGCTCAGCGGCAGCAAACGACTGGCCGTTTGTTCGACGCCGCCGTACGGATAACTCAACAGATCGTCGAGTGCCGAGCGGAACAGCGCTTGCGGACTGTCATCCAGACGCAGGCGAATATCCGTCGCATCCGCTGGCAAGGTCAGCGGCGTATCACCGCTGGCCACGTCCAGGCTTTGACTTTGGGTCACTTGCCAGCCTTCGCCGGTCGCGGTCAGTCGCACAGCCAAAGCATCAGCCGTTTTACCGTCCTGCACCAGCTCAGCCGTCCACTCGCCACTGGCCAACGCGAACGCTGGCAGCGCGATGTAGTTGATGCCGTTATTCAGCGTCACGGGGACGCGTTGTTCGGTACCGCCGAAATGAATCACCAGCTCAGCCTTGACCGGTTTTTCCGCTTGGCTGAAAGCAAACACACCCAGATCAGGTTTGTCGCCGTTGCGGAATTTGGTCGGGCCGCTCCACTTCAGGTACAGCGGTTTTTCCGAGCGTACAAATTGCTTCTTCTGCCCGACCTGACCGTCATCGGCGATGGCCCGGGCGGTGATGCGCCAGCGGGTCAGCGAGTCCGGCATCTTGAAGGTGAAACGGGTTTTGCCGGTGGCGTCGGTGATCAACTCCGGCTGCCACGCGGCAGTGTCGACGTCTTCACGACGCGGCCGCTCCAGCACTTTCACGCCACGCTCGCTACGGTTAGCTTTGCCCGGCGCGCCAGGGCTGCCCGGCAATGCCACGTCGTAGCTGATGAACGACAGACTGGCGCTGGTGCGCACGTTGTTGCGACGCGGGTGGTAGAAAAACTGGTCGATGGTCGGCGCGACTTCCGGTTGCAGCGCGTAGACCATTTCGTCCACCACGCTGACCGTCAGGTGTGCCGGGATCGGCTTGCCAGCGAACTGCGTGGTCAAGTCCACCGACACGGTATCGCCCGGCTGATACGACTCTTTGTCGGTGGCAATCGCCACGTCGATTTGCGGCGCGATCACCTTGATGCCCGCGTTCTGGAAGCTGTACTGACCGCCCTTGGTGTAAAGCACCGAGAACGTCAGGTTCGGCGCAAAACTATCCTTCACCGGGATCCGCGCGCGGTACTGAGTCTCGCTGAGTTTCTCCAACTTCAGCCAGTCGCCGCCCTTGGACAGCAGCGCTGTGGCCTCGACCTTGTCGCGCTCGAGCGACAGCAGTGCATCGCTGATCGGCTCAGGGAACGTGATCAATGCCAGGGCTTCGTCGCCGGCCTTGTACTCGGGTTTATCGAGGACGATTTCCACGGTGCCCGGCACGGCTTTGACGCCGTCGCCCGTGACCGAATGACCGGTGGCACCCACCACGCGGCCATGGTCATCCTTCAACGTCAGGTTGTAAGTACCCGGACGGTCGAAGGCCAGGGTGAAGCCTTTGTCTTTCGCGGCGAGTTTGCCTTCGCCAACCGTCTGGTCTTCCAGACGCACCCAACTGTAGCTGCTTGGCGTGACTGCTTTACTTTGCTCGCTGCCGCCTTCATTCAAATAACTGAACGCAACCTTGTCGCCCACCGCACTGAAACGCTGAGGCGCGCGCAGGCTGAAACTCGCCGCGCCGCGGTCGATGAGGATTTCCTTGGTGGTCTTGACCCGATACGCCGCGCCATCGCTGGCGAACACGGTGAGCATGTAGCGACTCGGCTTCTCGGCAGCCGGCAGATCGAGCGTCGCGTTGCCCTTGGAGTCGGTGGTCAGTTCGGTGCTGGTCAGTTCCACCGGGAATTGCCCGAGGTATTGCAGTTCATTGTCGACCATCGACAGCTGTTGGGCGCGCAGGCTCAGGCTCAACTTGGCGTTGGCCACCGGTTTGCCGTCCGGGTACAGCAGCACGAGGTTGCCTTTCACCGGTTCGCCGGTGCGGTAATCCTGCTTGGCCAGGTTCAGGGATATTTCGAAGTGCGGCTTGATGTATTCGGCGACACGGAAGGCACTGCTGTAGGCCTGATCCTTGTAGCTGAAACGCAGCTCGTAACCGCCCGCTACCGCGTTGTCCGGCAACTGGAACCGACCTTGAGTGCCAGCCTTGGAATCGAGTTTCAGCGCCAGTGATTGCAGCGCCGTGCCGGTGGCATCAAGCACGGTCACGTTGACGTCGGCAGCAGTCGGCAACACCGAGTCACGGGCGTTCTTGAACTCACGACCAACGATCTTCAGCGACACCCAATCCCCCGGCCGGTACAGCGGCCGGTCGGTGAAGGCATAGAGTTTGGTGTCGTAGATTTCGCTGTCGTAATAGAAGTTTTCGGAGACAAACACCCCGCCCTCTTCGTCCTCGCCGATCACGAACGAACGCTCCGGGCTGACGTGTTTCAAGCGCAGCAAACCATCGGCATCGGTCGCGCCACTGCTCATCACGCCCAGCCCATCGGTCCACAGCACGTTGACCTTCGGCACCGAACTGCCTTCGTGTTTGCGCGCGGCCCACACCAGCAATTCATCACCGGCAATCTTGCTCACGGCTACGGTGTTGGAGACGAAGACCATGGTGGTCGCACGGTACTTGCCGATCAGCGCTTCCACCAGATACAGACCCGGTTTGAGGTTGCCCAACGGGATGTAAACGTTACCCGGCGCAACGCTGACGAACTCACTGGAAGAACCGGCCAGGTTCACGCCTTCCGGCGGCTGGATCGGTTTGGCTTGCCACAGCGGATAACGGAATTGGCTGACCACCGGCAGGCCCGGAATCAGTGCAAATTGCGGCTGCGCGTCGTAAGGCGTTGGCGCGACCATCGCGGCGCCCATCTTCAGCTCTGGCACTTCCTCGGTGACTTGCTTACGCGATTCGTAGGAGAACGCTCGCTGCATCACGCGACGGGATTTGCGGTACCAGTTGTCCCACAGGTACGCGAGGGTGTTCGACAGGCCTTCGCCCTTGAACTGGCCGTCGCTGACCACGCGGTGCAGGTTCTTCTGGCGCTTGAGGAAATCCAGCGGCTTGTCGATGCGGTACACGCGAATGTCCGCGCCGCCGTAAGGCTCCATGCGAAACCGTCGGTAGTCGCGCCCCGGCGCTTCGAGGCGAACCATCGCCTGTTCATCGCTGGCAAAACTGCTGTCGGCCAACAGAAAAAAGCTTTCACCGGCCACCGGCGTGTAGCCGCTTGGCTCGACGGTGTCTTCGGCGTTGACCGCCGAAAAAGGCAGCACTAAGACCAACAGCAGAGGCAGAAAACGCAGCATGCGGGCACCGATCATTGGGAGAGAAAGTTCAGTCGATAGACGCCGATGAAGTTGGGGTTGGCTGCGTCGGGTATCCATCGGGTGTCCTTCCATGTCATTAGTTGCTGCAGGCTTGCGGAGCGCATGCCGTTGTCAGTCGGGGGGGGTGGGGGGGAAGTGGTTGAGCCGGTGTGATAGACGATGTAGCGGCCCATCCAGATCATCAGGTGCTGGTCGTCGCCCTGATCGAAAAACATCAAGTCGCCGGGCCGGGCTTGCGCCAGATCCCGGCCGACCAAATGACTGTTGAACTGAATCAGTTTGATCGCGTTGACGTACGGCCCGACCTTGCCACCTCCCTGCTGCCATTGCTGGGCGAGGCCGCGTTGGGCCTCGCTCAGTTGCAGTTCCGGCGGCAGGTAACGGTTGGACAGGCCATTGCTGCGCAGCCATTTGTCGTCATGAACTTTCAGCGCTTCGTTGGCGGCGAAACGGACCAGGCCCGCGCAGTCCTGCTGATACCAACGCGGGCTCGGACCTTGGGTCAGTTGTTCCTGGGCGATGCGCACGAACCAGGCACGGAATACCTGGGATTGCTGCACGTCCAGCGGCGGCGCCTCAGTGGCAAATGCCCGGGTGCCCAGCAACATCGCCAGCAGGCCGAGGCCTCGGATAAGTGCTGTCACAGGGCTTTCCATTCCAGCGGCAGCCACTGCCAGTGGCCGTCGGGTTCGCTGCCTTCAGGCAAGGTCAGGGCGTATTTGCCGTAACCGCCGAGTTTGCGCAGTTTCGGGATCAGGTAGGTTTGCGCGGCGTTGTAGAACACCGGTTCCATGTCCTGCGGCAGGCTGTCGAGGGTTTCCTGTTGCATCAGTTGCGCCATCGAATCCGGACCGAAGTAGACCGGCATCAGCAGGTCTTTTGGCACCACGTCGGCCATCGGCGGGAAGCGTTTGTCGAGAGTACCGAGGGCTTTATCCACGAGTTTGTCGTCGAGGGAAAACAGCAGCGTCGAACCGTGGCGCGCCAGGCTGACTTTCATGAACGCCTTGCCGGTGATCGCGTCCGGTTGCTCGGCATCCTTGGCCTTGTAAGAACCGAAGTTGGAGCTGACCTGACGCTGCCATTGGTGGGTTGGGCCTTCCTGTTTCTCGACCACCGGGAACGCGTGCTCTTCGACGTTGCCTTCGTAAGCACCGACCATCGAGCCGAACAGGTTGCCCAGATCGCCGTCGAGTTTGGCGCTGTCATCATCGTTCAGGCTGGCCACCAGCAACGGCGTGTACAACCGCGAATCAGCGTACCAGCACAGGCCGGCGGCACCGGCCATGTGTTCGGTCAGGGCCTGGGCCACCGACTCTTCGGCGCCGAGTTTTACCAGCAATGGTTTCTGTTGTTCGGCAGCAAGTGGCAAGGCGACACAGGCACTGGCGCCCATCGGCATGGCTTGCCAGATCGGTTTGAAATCGAAGTCCGGCTGGTTGTCCAGTTCATCCATGGCCAGGAAGCTGTGCCAACCCTTGTCGTCCATGTCGAAACGCAGCCCGGCGAAGTTCGGGATGAAGCGCTGATACCCCATGGCCAGAACGCTGGAATTGACCGAGAGGCGTTGTTTCACCTCCGGCGCACGCGGTTGCAAGCCGAAGGCTTCGGGGAACAGTTTGTCGCCGTTGAGCAATGCGGCGATGGCCTTGGTCGAAACGCTGCCTGCCTCTTCCGATGAGCTGCTTTGCGGATCGTAGAGTTTGGTCGGGTTGGACAGCACCACCAGTTTGTCGCCGTGGGAGGCGAACACCAGGGCTTTGCTGGCGTTGTAGTTGAGTTGATAAAGCGCCACATCGTCAGCGCCGACTTTCACGTCGCCGAGCTTGGTCAGCTGCGAATCATCCAGCGCCACTTTGGCCAGCGGCTCCAGCACCTTGGCCAGCCCACCGCGATCCATCACCAACAGGAAATCCTTGAGCCGACCATCCGCCCCACGCCACAGCGCCACGTCTGCCGGTTGATCAAAGAGCTGCTCGATCAAACTGTCCTGCAACTTCAGGTCATGTTCGTAAATGATCCGCCGCAGGCTGCCGATCAAGCCGAGACGATCGGCATGCGCTTCGTAATAGAAGACGAAATCTTCGGTCAGGGTTTCCTTGAGGAACGGCACCGTCAGCAAGTCCTTGGGCAATTGGCTCAAGGAATGGGTTTCGAGCAGACCGTCCGGCCGGCTCATGCCCAGTTTGTCGCTGGCCAACGCCGCCGGGGGCGCCTTGGGTTTGAGCATTAACCAGCCCAACCCGACCGCGACACCGGCCACCAGGACCAGCCCGATCAGCAGCGCCGGCCAGCGGCGAGGAGTTTTGGCTGCTGGCGTTTCGGCGGCCGGAGAAACAGTGTTATCGCTCATGTTCACAAAACCCGATGTCATCCGTGGAGCGGGATGCTTAATAGTTGAAAGTCTTGACCAGCAGCAGGTCACCGATGGCCCGCAGGGGCACGATGAAGGTCTCGCGTTTTTCGTCGACGGTGTTTTCGTTGAGCACCAGGTTGATCTGCGAGGTGATCACCTCGTTCTGGTTGCTGGTCTCATCGAAGTTATAGCCGCCACTGCCGAAGTTGCCCCAATAGTTCACGTAAACCAGATAGGTGCCATGCATCGGCGCGGTCATGGTGAACATTTCCGGGCCGGGGCCATCGACGCCGTCCGGGTCCAGCCCGCCGCCGTTGCTCATCGCCGGGCGAGCCCAGAACGCGTGCTGGCCGTCGGGAGTAATGATGTGCAGATCGAGTTCGGCTTTCGGGTCGTCCCAACCCAACACCACGCGAATCCGCGCCGGGGTGCGCAGGTTGTTGGCTTCATAGAATTGAACGCGCTTGAGCGATTTGCCCTCGGCGCTGCGCACTTCGACGCTGTTGGAACCCGCGCCGAACGCATACGGCCGGGCGAAACGCCCCTGGTCGTCGGTGTACAGATTCAGCGGGTTGCCGTTGACGGCCAGGGTGTGCGGCCCTCGCTGGGTGCCGATGGCCTTGAGCTGGCCCTGGATCATGGTGCGATTGCGCTGCACACCGCGATCGATCGGTGGCGTGGGATAGGCGACTTGAGGATTTTCAGTGCGGTCCAGCAGGCCGGAATAACGCCAGCCACCCACGGGTTCCGACACCTCGGCCGAAGGCTCGGCCAACGCCGCGGTCGCGCAGACGAGCCCCATCAGCAATAGAAGAAATGAACGCATGTGATGCCTCCTGCCATGCATAACGAAACCTTGCGCCCGATCCTCGGCGCGTTACAGATCCAAAAACTGCGTTTCGTCAGAAAGACCCATGACTATCGGGTCGTAGAAGGCGCGAAGATTAGCCATTCGGCGGTTTTTTAACAATCGGCTACATCTATATTGCGGTGGGATTCACGCTGGCAAGTGGACGGTGAGCCGAATAGGCGTCATATTCGGCTCACCGCATGAGCCGAATAACGTTTCTATTCGGCTCACCCACTCCAAGAGCACCGAGTTCATGGCACCTCACTGGATCTGGCAGCAGCCCGATTGGCCGAATTTCAACTGGCAAGCCGAGCGCCTGACACCGCTATTGCGCGAGTGCGTGCAGGCCCAAGGTCGGTTGATGGGCATGGCCTGTTCAGTGGGCAGTTCGCTGAGCGCTCAGAGCGAACTGGATGCACTGTTGCAGAACATCGTGACGTCTTCGGCTATCGAGGGTGAACAGCTGAATGTCGGCTCGGTCCGCTCATCGCTGGCGCGGCGTTTGGGCCTGGAACAGGTCAATGGCAATCAAGTCAGCCAACGCAGCGAGGGGCTCGCGCAATTGATGCTTGATGCCACCCAGCATTTTGCGCACCCCCTGACGTTGGAGCGATTGCTGGAATGGCATAGTTGGTTGTTTCCGGATCAGGACACTGACTTCGCCGTACGGCCGATCCGTGTCGGAGCATTGCGCGGCGACGAGCCGATGCAGGTGGTGTCCGGGCGTCTAGACAGGCCGACCGTCCACTTCGAGGCACCGCCCCGCCAAGGTCTTGAACAGCAACTGAACACCTTCCTCGGCTGGTTTGAAGCCAGCCGGAGCCAGGAAGCACTCGATCCATTGCTGCGGGCCGGCATTGCGCACTTCTGGTTCGTCACCCTGCACCCCTTCGATGATGGCAACGGTCGCTTGACGCGAAGCATTACCGATCTTGCGTTGGCTCAGGGTGAGGCGCAGGCGATCCGTTTCTATGCCATGTCCGCAAGCATTCTCGAGGATCGCTCCGGCTATTACCGGGTACTGGAAACCAGCCAGAAGGCGACGGCGGATATCACCGAGTGGCTGGAATGGTTTCTGCAAACGCTGCTGCGCAGCTTGCAACAAGCCATGACCCGGATCGAAAGCGTGCTGGGCAAGGCGCGTTTCTGGCAGGCGCACCGAGAATCAGGGCTAATGGCCGAGCAGGCCAAGGTACTCAATCGCTTGCTCGATGGGGAGGGCAGCATCAGCGCGGCACAGTATCAAGCGGTGGCGAAAGTATCCAAGGCCACTGCGACTCGTCATCTGGCTGAGTTGCTGGAGAAGGGTTGCCTGAAACGCTTGCCCGGAGGTGGGCGCAGTACGCGTTATCAAATTGATGATTCAGACCCAATTCAATGATGAGCAACTCTCCAGTTTCAAACAAAGATTTTGACTGGAGCTCAATGTCATCTCATGGTCAACTACGGCCAGAAAAACCGTCGGCAAGGACGGTAGAACCAGAGGTAAGCCTGTGAAGCTGCGCAAACTGAAACTCAAGGATTTCCGTCGATTTGAAGACATTGAAATCGACTTCCATCCTGAACTGACGGTAATTGCCGCACGTAACGGACAAGGTAAAACTACCATTCTGGAAGCCATTGCCACCGCTCTCGGCCCCTTTGTGGGCGCATTCGATATGGGAAAGTCCAAGCACATCGAGCGTACCGACGCTCGTTATGTTCGCTTGGGCAACAGTTTTGAAAATGAGCAAAGGTTTCCGGTCGTCATTGATGCGGCTCTTGATACTCCAAGCATCCAGTGGCAGAGAGCCCTGCATGGCCCCAAAAGCCGTACGACAACCAAAGAAGCGGCTCCTCTGGCCAACTGGGGTAAGAATCTACAAGAGCTACTGCGTTCCGAAGTAGCGACTGCCTTGCCGCTAATTAGCTACTACCCAGCAGGACGGCTCTGGATCACCCATAACAACAGTTCACGAAAAGCGGTGGTGAGTGCCAGCAGAACCATGGGTTACGAAGACTGCTTATCCTCTGCATCCAACTTTGTGCAAATGCAGCAGTGGATGCGCAAGGCGACAATGGCACTGCTCCAACAACAAGAGCTACCAGGTTATGAGCAGTCAGACCTGAAACCCAGAATCGCCGGAATTCAAAACGCCGTAAATCTGGTTCTGGAGAATGAAGGGTGGAGCAACTTCCATTACAGCCTTGGCTATGAAGATCTCGCGATGTCTCACCCTGATCACGGGCTGCTGCCCATCAGTCTGCTCAGTGATAGCGTTCGCGCGATGATCTCGTTGACCGCCGACATGGCATTTCGCTGTGCGCGTTTGAATGGTCAATTTCAGGATAAAGCCCCGCTGCTGACTGAAGGCATTGTTCTGATAGATGAAGTCGACCTGCACCTTCACCCCGCTTGGCAGCAACAAGTGCTCGCAGCCTTACGTAAAGCGTTCCCAAAGATCCAGTTCATCGTCAGCACACATAGTCCACAGGTATTGACTACCGTGAACCGCGAACAGATCCGCGTGATTCACAAGGATGAGCAAGGCTGGATTTCTGAACAACCGGCAATGAGCCCTTTGGCACAGGAATCGGGAGACGCACTGGCAGGGGTCATGAATGTGAGCACCCGCCCTCCTATGGACATAGTTGAAACAGCTCACGAATATGAACAATTGTTCCGGGACGGCGCAGGCACCAGTCCACAAGCCAAACAGTTGAAAAAGGAGTTGGACGACGCAGGTTATGAAATTTCCGAAGCTGATATGACGCTCTGGACGTTCCTTGCAGCGCAAGTTAGGAAGGCGCGTAATGATTGAGTTGGCTCATAACCCTGTAACACCGCAGGCGCTTATGGATTTCAACGCGGCTCATCCACATGCGGGGCCAGGCGACTTCGATGGAAATGCCTTTCACTTAGTGAAAAAAATCGTGAAGGCGAGCCTCCATTACGGTCAAGGCGGGCTTTGCGTTTATTGTGAAACGCCACTCGAGCCTGATTCAGGACAAATTGACCATATCAAACCTAAGCGCGGCAACGATGGGCACCCTCACTTGACGTTCACTTACACCAACTATGCGCACGGGTGTATCCGATCAGGTGGGTGTGGACAACGAAAAGGAGACCGGGTCCTTCCGATTGAACCTGCACCCGGCTGTAACGAGCGGTTCTCGCTGTCATCGGATGGCTCGCTGGAACCTATGCCCACTCTTAACCGGAGGGAAAAGCATGTGGTTCGCCAAACGAGAGACATGCTTGGGCTTCAAAGTGCTGCGCTCGTTCGTGAACGTGAAAAATGGATAAACGCCTTTGTCAGCCTCCTGAAGGAACAGCCATTGATTGCGAAAGATTTTCTGAGAGAAGCCCCCTTCCGCCATATTTTGCTTCGTTTGATCAGTTAGCCTCTTCGTCGTGCCAGTGAGTTAACGGGGTCCCGCCCATTTGCCCATACCCCCCATGTCTGCTAGTGTCGCGCCGGTTTAACGTCAACCGGAAATAGCCGCCATGGCCCGCAAAAAAGCTGCACTGGATTTCGAACAATCTCTCGCTGACCTGCAAACGCTGGTGGAGCGTCTGGAGAACGGCGAACTGTCGCTGGAAGATTCGCTGACGGCTTTCGAGCAGGGCATCGGTCTGACCCGCGATTGCCAGGCGGCGCTGGCCCAGGCCGAGCAAAAGGTTCAGGTGCTGCTCGAGCGTGATGGCGAACTGGCCGAGGAACCCTTCGAAGCGGATCAGCCAGAATGATTGCAGCGTATTCGGCGACCAGCCAGGCCCGCGTCAATGCTGCACTGGAAACCCTGTTCAATGCGCCGAGCCCTGAGCTCGCGCGTCTGTACGAGGCGATGCGCTACAGCGTGATGAATGGCGGCAAACGGGTTCGCCCGCTGCTGGCCTACGCCGCGTGCGAAGCGCTGGGTGGCAAGGCTGAGCAAGCCAACGGCGCGGCGTGCGCGGTGGAGCTGATTCACGCTTATTCCCTGGTGCATGACGATTTGCCGGCCATGGACGACGACGATCTGCGTCGTGGGCAGCCAACCACCCACAAGAAATTCGATGAAGCTTGCGCGATTCTGGCCGGTGACGGCTTGCAGAGCCTGGCCTTCAGCGCCCTGCTCGACCCTCGCCTGAGCACCTCGGACGCTGAAATCCGCCTGCAAATGGTCAGTGCTCTAGCGTTATCGGCAGGCCCGGCCGGCATGGTCGGCGGTCAAGCCATCGACCTCGGCTCCGTTGGCCTGAAACTCGATCAAAAAGCCCTTGAATACATGCACCGGCACAAGACCGGCGCGCTGATCGAGGTCAGCGTCAAACTCGGCGCCCTGGCCAGTGGTCGCGCCGAAAAAGACGAACTCAAGTCTTTGCAGACTTATGCACAGGCCATCGGTCTGGCGTTCCAGGTGCAGGACGACATTCTCGACGTCGAAAGCGATACCGAAACCCTCGGCAAACGCCAGGGTGCCGATATCGCACGCGACAAGCCAACCTACCCGGCCCTGCTCGGTCTCGACGCTGCCAAGGCCTACGCCCTGGAACTGCGCGATCAAGCCCTGCATGCGCTGCGACCGTTTGACGCGGCAGCCGAGCCGTTGCGCGATCTGGCCCGTTATATCGTCGACCGGCGCAGCTGATGGCGTATCCGCCAAGTTAAAAGCAACGCGTGGGCAGGGGGCGATGCATCAGGTAAACTGCCGCATCTTTTATACCTATAACGATTCGCCTGATGCCCACGACGTTTCATGAGATTCCCCGCAAGCGCCCGACCACGCCCCTGCTCGACCGTGCCAACACGCCGGACGGCCTGCGCCGGTTAGGCGAAGCCGAGCTGGAAACCCTGGCCGATGAGTTGCGCCTGGAATTGCTCTACACGGTCGGTCAGACCGGCGGGCATTTCGGTGCCGGCCTGGGCGTCATCGAGCTGACTATCGCGTTGCATTACGTGTTCGACACCCCGGATGACCGGCTGGTGTGGGACGTGGGTCATCAGGCCTATCCGCACAAAATCCTTACCGGCCGTCGCGAGCGCATGGGCACCCTGCGCCAGAAGGACGGCGTCGCGGCCTTCCCGCGTCGTTCCGAGAGCGAGTACGACACCTTTGGCGTCGGCCACTCCAGCACGTCGATCAGCGCAGCGCTGGGCATGGCCATTGCCGCCCGCCTGCAAAACAGTGATCGCAAGGCGATTGCCGTGATCGGCGATGGCGCACTGACCGCCGGCATGGCCTTCGAGGCGCTGAACCATGCGCCGGAAGTGAACGCCAACATGCTGGTGATCCTCAACGACAACGACATGTCGATCTCGCGCAACGTCGGCGGGCTGTCGAATTATCTGGCGAAGATCCTTTCCAGCCGCACTTACGCGAGCATGCGTGAAGGCAGCAAAAAGGTCCTGTCGCGCCTGCCCGGCGCTTGGGAAATCGCCCGTCGCACCGAAGAATACGCAAAAGGCATGCTGGTCCCCGGCACGCTGTTTGAAGAGCTGGGCTGGAACTATATCGGCCCGATCGATGGCCACGACCTGCCGACCCTGATCGCCACCTTGCGCAACATGCGCGATCTCAAAGGCCCGCAGTTCCTGCACGTCGTCACCAAGAAAGGCAAAGGCTTCGCCCCGGCGGAAGTCGACCCGATCGGTTACCACGCGATCACCAAACTCGAACCGCTGGACGCTCCGGCCGCCGCGCCGAAGAAAGCTGGCGGGCCGAAGTATTCCGGTGTGTTCGGTGAATGGCTATGCGACATGGCCGCTTCTGATCCGCGCTTGGTCGGCATCACTCCCGCGATGAAGGAAGGCTCCGATCTGGTGGCCTTCAGCGAGCGTTTCCCGCTGCGCTATTTCGATGTGGCGATTGCCGAACAACACGCCGTGACCCTCGCTGCCGGCATGGCCTGCGAAGGCGCGAAACCGGTGGTGGCGATTTATTCGACGTTCCTGCAACGTGGCTACGACCAATTAATTCATGACGTCGCGGTGCAAAACCTCGACGTGCTGTTCGCCATCGACCGCGCGGGTCTGGTGGGCGAAGACGGCCCGACTCACGCAGGTAGCTTCGACCTGTCGTTCCTGCGCTGCATTCCCGGCATGCTGGTGATGACCCCGAGCGACGAAAACGAACTGCGCAAAATGCTCACCACTGGCCACCTGTTCAACGGCCCGGCGGCGGTGCGTTATCCGCGCGGCTCTGGCCCGAACGCGACGATCGAGAAAAACCTCGAACCGATCGAAATCGGCAAGGGTGTGGTTCGTCGCCAAGGCAGCAAAGTCGCCCTGCTGGTGTTCGGCGTACAACTGGCCGAGGCGCTGAAAGTCGCCGAAACGCTGGATGCAACCGTGGTCGACATGCGGTTCGTCAAACCGCTCGATGAAACACTGGTTCGCGATATCACCGGCCGCCACGAGCTGCTGGTGACCATCGAAGAGAACGCGATCATGGGCGGTGCCGGTGGCGCCGTCAGCGAATTTCTCGCCCGCGAAAACATCCTCAAGTCGATGCTGCACCTGGGCTTGCCGGACAGTTACGTCGAGCATGCCAAGCCTGCGCAAATGCTGGCCGAGTGTGGGCTGGATGAGGCCGGGATCGAAGCTTCGATTCGTCAGCGCTTGCAACTGCTGAGCATCTAAACCTCAGACTTATGCAAAACCCCTTGTGGGAGCGAGCCTGCTCGCGATAGCGGACTGACAGTCAACTTATTCATTGACTGACACACCGTCATCGCGAGCAGGCTCGCTCCCACATTGGTTTTTTGTGCCTTTCAAAACCTGTGCTCGCCTCAAAGCGCCGATGGACTGCTGATGAAACTCTCCCGCCTCGCCCTGACGCTGACCCTGCTACCGGCCGGCGAACTGCTGGCCGACACCTTCGAACGCGACCAGGCCCTGAAGCTTCCCGACGTGCTGATCAGCGCCAACCGTCAGGTCGAAGCGCGCAATGACAGCAGCGCCGCCAACACCGTGTTCACCCGCGAAGACATTGATCGCCTGCAACCGAGCAGCGTGACTGACTTGCTGCGTCGTGTGCCGGGTGTGCAGGTCGGACAAACCGGCGGGCGCGGGAGTCTGCCGGGGATTTACATCCGCGGCACCAAATCAGCCCAAAGCCTGGTGCTGGTCGACGGCCAGCGCATCGGCAACTCCACCTCCGGCGACAGCAACCTGCAACACATCAACATCGAACAGGTCGAGCGCGTGGAAGTGCTGCGCGGTTCCCGCTCGGTGATTTATGGCAGCGATGCGATTGGCGGGGTGATCCAGATCTTCACTCGTCGCGGCGGCGAGCAAGGCCTGCAACCGCGAATGCACGTGGGCTTTGGCAGCAACCAGACCTGGGAACGCAGCCTCGGGCTGTCCGGCGGCGACGAGCAGACCCGATTCAACCTGGGTGCCAGCCTCGATGAAACTGCCGAAATCAATCGCACCCGCGAGTCCTATTCCAGCGACGGCGATCATGACGAATACCGCAACAAATCGATGAGTTTGAGCCTGAGTCACGCCCTCACCGATGACATCGAAATCGGCGCCAATCTGCTGGATAACCGTGGCAAAAGCGAGTTCGACAATCCGTTCGGCCGCTTCGACATGGACGCGTTCGAGTCAGTCCAGCAACAGCCCTACAGCGACTTCGCAGTGAGCAGCGTCAGCAGTTACGTCGATGCGCGGATCAATGACCTGTGGAAAACCCGCGTCGAGTTCGGCCACAGCGAAAACCGCGAGAAGACTTTGGACAAGCTCAGTGACGAGCGCAGCGTGTTCAACACTTACCGTGATTCGGTGAACTGGCAGAACGACCTGACCCTCGACGAGCGCAACAGCCTGATCCTCGGCGGCGACTGGTACGAGGACCGGATCAACAGCAGCACGCCATTCGACGAGGACAGCCGCTGGAACCGTGCGGCGTTCATTCAGCATCATTACCAGGCAGAAAGCTTCTCCACCGAACTGGGCCTGCGCCGGGACCGGAACCAGCAGTTCGGCGGCCAGAATAGCTGGAGCGGCACCTTCACCCTACCGCTGAATCCGGACAACGATGTGCTGCTGACCTACAGCGAAGGCTTCCGCGCGCCGACGTTCAACGATCTGTACTACCCCGATTTCAGTAATCCGGATCTGAAACCCGAGACCTCGAAAAGCTACGAACTGCAATGGCGCAGTCAGCTGACCGACACCGCTCGCCTGGAAGCTTCTTTGTACCGTACGGACCTGGAAGACGCGATTATTCTCGGTAGCAACTCACGGCCACAGAACGTGGCCTCGGCACGGATCAACGGGTTCGAAGCGGCATTGAAACAGGAACTGTTCGGCTGGCAGAGCAACCTCGGCGTGGCGATCATCGACCCGCGGGATCGCGACAGCGGCCACACCCTGGCTCGGCGCGCGCGGCGGACCTTGAGCCTCGATCTGGATAGGCAGTTCGACCGGCTGCGGCTCGGCGCCAGCTGGCAGGCTGTGAGCAGCAGCTATGACGATGAGAACAATCAGCAGCCGTTGGGCGGGTACGCGTTGCTGGGGTTGCGCAGTAGCTGGGAATTGAATCGTGAGATCAAGTTTGAGTTGAAGGTCGATAACCTGCTGGACAAGGGTTATAGCCGGGCGCTGTACAGCCATGACGGCAGTCAGAATGGGTATCGTGAAGAAGGTCGGGCGTGGATGTTTGGGGTGACCTGGACGCCGGAGCTCTGATCTGAAACCAGCGGTGTTTGGGCTGGCCTCTTCGCGAGCAGGCTCGCTCCCACAGGGGGGTTCGCACAGAGATCCAATGTGGGAGCGAGCCTGCTCGCGAAGGCCGCTCCTCGGTCTCAGCGGTCCGGCGCGATCACATGGCACAACTTCGCGGTCGCTTCGATCATCTGCCCGCTCGGCCGCTCCAGCCCCTTATCCGTTACCAACAGCAATTGCCCCTGCGCCACTGCGGCAACCTGCGGCCAGGCTTTCCACGCATCGAGCTGCGCCTGATCACTGGCCAGAATCACGTCTGGATTACGCTGCAATACCGCTTCAATACTGACCTGCGGCGCCGGCAACGCCAGGTCGGCAAACACATTGCGCGCCCCGCACACCTCAAGCGCATCGCTGATGATCTGCCCGCCGCCAACGGTGTACAGCGGCCGATCCCAGACCTGATAAAACACCCGCAATGGCACATCCCGACGATAACGCTGGCGCAGCGAATCCAATCGTTGACGCAAATTTTCTGCCAATGAAACGCCACGCTCCGGACGGCCGAGTTGTGAGGCAATCGCCTCAATCTGCGACGTGAGTTGTTCGAGGCTGTGGGGTTCAGCAACGTAGGTCGGGAGGTTCAACCGCTTGAGCTGTTCACGCTGGGCCGGGCCAACGCTACCGGGCCAGAGCAACAGCAGATCGGGTTTGAGACTGAGCAGCTGTTCCATGTCCAGCTGACCGTACCGACCAACGGAAGGAAGGTCTTTGAGTTCAGCAGGACGCTCTCCCGCATCCAGCACACCCACCAACAGGTCGGCTGAATCCAGCTCAACAACGATTTCAGAGAGCGATGGCGCGAGGCTGACAACGCGTTCGACCGCAACCGTCGGGCCACTGACGGCCAGCAGCAAAACCGCCAGCCAGACGGGTCGCATCAGCCGAGTTGACGCGGAATACGGTAGAGGTAAAACAGCACCAGGGTCGACAGCGCCAGCAGCATCAACGGCACGGCTTCGAGGCCGACGAATACCGCCAGCGCGGCGATCCAGGCCGGCAGGCCGGCAGCCAGGAACGCCGTGCGACGCTTGGCAGCCAAGGCGATCCAGGCAGCAGGTTCTTCAGGGGTATCGAGGGCTTTTTGAGTGGCGATCAACGCGTGTTTGTAGCCGCCAAAGAATTTCAGGCTGACAAACATCGACGCCACACCGGCGATGAACAACGGCATCGCCAGCACCGGCAGGATCGCCTCGCTCTGGCCAAATACGCCGTTGATCACGAACAGCGGCACCAAAGCCAGCGCCAGGTATTGCCACCAATTGACGGACAGTCGCCGCCGAACCTGACCGCGGGTCACGCCCGGTCTGCCTCACCCTGGTGCTCGTTGCCCATCATGTGGTCGAGCTTGCTGGCCTTGGTGGCCAGGTAGAGTTTGTTATGCGGGTTATGGCCGGTGTGCAGCGGCACGCGCTCGGCGACCACGATGCCCATGTCGGTCAAGGCTTTGACCTTGCGTGGGTTATTGGTCATCAGACGCAGGGATTTCACGCCCAGGTGCTCCAGCATCGGCAGGCACATGGCGTAGTCACGTTGGTCGGCGGCAAAGCCCAGACGCTCGTTGGCTTCAACGGTATCGGCGCCGCCATCCTGCAATTCATAGGCGCGGATCTTGTTCAGCAGGCCAATACCACGGCCCTCTTGACGCAAGTACAGCAACACGCCCCGGCCCTCACGGGCGATGGCCTGCAAGGCAGCCTCGAGCTGCGAGCCGCAGTCGCAACGCTGGCTGAACAAGGCATCGCCGGTCAGGCATTCGGAGTGCAACCGGCCGAGTACCGGGGCACCGTCGACGAACTCACCCAGGCTCAGCACAACGTGCTCGCGCCCGTTTTCTTCATCGAGAAAGCCGTGCATGGTGAATTGCGCAAAAGGCGTTGGCAGCTTGGAAGCGGCGACAAAAACGACAGGCACCGGTGTGCTCCTGATCAATAAGTACTGGAGATTCGCAGAGGCGGCATTGTAACAGCACGTTCCGACAGACGCTTAGGCTGAATTATGGGGCATAACAATCAAAAAGTTAGATCACTAGTGCCTAAGGCCCAGTCTACGCACGCCCTGTAATTGAATGGACTCGCCCACGCCGAGGCGTCAATGCGCCACGGTGGCAGAGCCGTCGTGAAACCTGTCGACTCGGTCAGTCTGATACACCGCGGTGCCTGAATTTACGACGGCTTCGCCGCCGGACGCAGGCTTCGCCAGCGGCTACAGGGTTCGCGCTTAGTTTGAGTCGAACGGATAGGGTTGTTTCCAGCGCTCGAAGATCGGTTTCAGCTGGCCGTTCTTCACCAGTTGCTCCATGCGTTGGTCGAAAAGCGCCATCAGGGTGCGAGCCTTGGGGGTCTTGGCAAAGCACAGATACAGCGGCAGTTCCGCGATGTGGGTGCGACGGAACTGCGACGGATCCTTGGCCCACCTGAGGACATAGTCGACCTCGGTCAGCGCGTCGATGTAAAAGTCGGCGCGGTTGCGGGTCAACATCGACAAAATCCCGGTACGCCGCATGACTTCGTTATAGCGGCGTACGTTAGGCAGGTAATCCTGAAAGTCGTAGCCGCGGACCCAGGCCAGTCGATAGTTGCCCAGGGTTTCCGGGGTCGGCGCAGGGTTGCTGGCCAGCCCCAAGGCATAGATGTGATCGGTATCGAAGTTCCAGCGCGGATAGAGCAGATCGCTGGACTCATCAAGATAGGAGCCGACACAGGCATCCACTTCGCCGCGCTGGGCCAGGCCCATGGAGCGGACGTAGGGTTCGCTGCGGATGTCCAGCTTGACCCCCGCTGGCTCGAAGACTTCCCGCAACACGTCCCAGCCCAGACCGTGGCCATCGGCGGCGGTGTAGTCTTCCCAATCTTCGCTGGCCAGATGAATCACCGACGGCGTTGCATCCCCGTCACTAGCTTGGGCGAGCGAGCAAAACATCGCGAAAATCATCACAGCCAACCAGCGCCGAGCCATCCCTAGTCCCCTGTTTTGCCCGTCAGGCAAAAATCCATACCAGCCCCTGCATCGCCAACCACGCAAACACCCCGGCCAATACGTCATCGAGCATGATCCCAACGCCGCCATGCACATGCCGGTCGATCCAGCGAATCGGCCACGGCTTGAGGATGTCGAAGAAGCGGAACATCAAAAACCCCGCCAGCAACCAGTACCAACCTTCCGGCACCAGCCACAGGGTGATCCACATCCCGACCATTTCGTCCCAGACGATGCCTTCATGGTCGTGCACCCGCAAATCGTCAGCGACCTTGCCGCACAGCCAGAAGCCAAACAGCATGGTGATGCCGAGCATCAGCCAGTAACCCCAATCGGGCAGCATCTGCCACAACGGGATAAAGGGTAGCGCAACTAACGAACCCCAGGTGCCCGGTGCTTTTGGCAAGGTGCCCGAGCCGAAGCCGAACGCCAGGAAATGCCACGGATTGCGCCAGACCGAGGGCGGTACGAATTCCGCCGGGACCTGTTTGGGATGATCTGTCACGGTGTCTCCCGAAAATGTTGATAGCCCCGGGTTTGCGGGGTGATGTCTTGTCCATCGGCGTCCAGCAGCACTACGCCCTGCCCCGTCACAACACGCCCGACCACATGGATCGGCCAGCCGTCGCTCAACAATTGCGGCAACTCGACGGACGGCAAGGTAAAGGCCAGCACGTAATCATCACCACCGCTCAGGGCCGCTTTTTCGGCACCCGACTGGCCGAGGAAGGCGACTAAAGCGTTCGACAGTGGCAGCATGTCCCGTTCAACCTGAATGCCGACCTTCGACGCGAGCGCGATGTGCCCGCAGTCCGCGAGCAGGCCGTCGGAGATGTCCAGCGCCGAGGTGGCTTTGCCGCGTAGCGCCTGGCCCAACGCGAGTTGCGGCTGCGGCGACCAGTAATGTGCCAGCAGTGGATCGGCGACGATGGCTTCAGCCGTCCGCTGACCGAGCACCAGCGGCAATGCCCCCGCCGCGTTGCCAAGCTCACCGCCAACGCACAGCAAGTCGCCTGGCTGCGCACCGCTGCGGGTCAACGCCAGACCTGCCGGTACACGACCGAACACGGTCATGGTCAGGCTCAACGACCCACGGGTGGTATCACCGCCCACCAGCGCCACACCACAGCGCTGCGCCATGATGTTCAAACCACGGGCGTAGGCGTCCAGCCAATCGGCGGTCACCGTCGGCAAGGTCAGGGCAAGGGTAAAGGCAACGGGAGTGGCGCCCATGGCAGCCAGATCGCTGACGGCCACAGCCAGCGAGCGCTGACCGAGCAGAAACGGGTCGCAAGGATCTGTGAAATGCACACCGGCAACCAGTGTGTCGGTGGAAATTGCCAACTGCTCCCCGGGGGGAACAGCCAGCAAGGCGCAGTCATCGCCGATCCCGAGGGCAACGCCTTCGCCGCCTTGCGCACAAGGCGCGGCGGCGAAGAAATTGCGGATCAGCTCAAACTCGCCCATGGCAGCCATTCAAGCGCGAATCAGCGCTTGAACGCCTTCACTTCAGCTTCACGCAGACGCGGGGCCAGCTTGTCGAGTACACCGTTGACGAACTTGTGGCCGTCGGTGGAACCGAAGACTTTCGCCAGCTCGATACCTTCGTTGATCACAACGCGGTACGGCACGTCGACGCGCTTGAGCAGTTCCCAGGTCGACAGGCGCAGAACGGCCAGTTCAACCGGGTCCAGCTCTTCGATCGTGATGTCCAGGCACGGTGTCAGTGCAGCGTCGATCTCAGGCTTGTGAGCCGGAACGCCGTGCAGGATGTCGTGAAAGTAAGCGGCATCGACATCGCTGAAATCGTTATCGACCCGGAACTGCGCTTCGATCTCGTTCAAAGATTGCTTGGCCATGTGCCATTGGTACAGCGCTTGAGTCGCGAGCTGACGGGCTTCGCGACGCTTGACGCTTTTCGATGGCTTGCCGGCATCCGCAGGCTTTGGATCGCGCGGGTTGAAACGATCGCTTTCGTCGCTAATCACTTGGCCTCCAACTGCGCCAGCAGGCTGACCATTTCCAGAGCGGACAGGGCAGCTTCAGCACCTTTGTTACCGGCCTTGGTGCCGGAACGTTCGATGGCTTGCTCGATGGAATCAACAGTCAGCACGCCAAATGCGACTGGAACGCCGAACTCCATGGACACCTGGGCCAGGCCCTTGGTGCATTCGCCAGCCACGTATTCGAAGTGCGGAGTACCGCCACGAATGACCGCGCCCAGGGCGATGATTGCTGCGTATTCGCCCTTTTGAGCGACTTTTTGCGCAACCAGCGGGATTTCGAAGGCGCCAGGGGCGCGGATGATGGTGATGTCGCTTTCGCTCACGCCGTGGCGAACCAGGGCATCAACTGCACCGCTGACCAGGCTTTCAACGACGAAGCTGTTGAAACGGCCTACTACCAAAGCGTAGCGGCCTTTAGGGGCGATGAAGGTACCTTCGATGGTCTTCAGGGTCATTCGTTAGATCTCTTAAAGAGCCGGGACGCGTTTTCTACGCGTCCCTCAGTGATGTGTTAACCGCGAATCAAGGACTGGAAACAACCGGTCATTATTCGGAGGGCACGTATTCTACAACTTCCAGATCGAAACCGGATATCGCATTAAATTTCATTGGCGCACTCATCAGGCGCATTTTGCGCACGCCCAGGTCCCGGAGGATCTGCGAACCGGCACCGACAATGCTGTAGGTGGTCGGTTTTTTCGCCGGTACGTGCTCCGCGGTTTCGCGGATATGCGCCAGCAACACGTCGCCATCGAGCGGGTGACCGAGCAACAGCACCACACCGCTGCCCGCCTCGGCAACCGCGGCCATCGCGGCGCGCAGGCTCCAGCGGCCAGGCTGCTTGACCATCAACAGGTCGCGCAACGGGTCCATGTTGTGCACCCGAACCAGGGTCGGCTCTTCGGCGCACACGGTGCCCAGAGTCAGGGCCATGTGCACGTCGCCTTCCACGGAATCACGATAGGTCACCAGGTTGAATTGGCCCAGTTCGCTGTCCAGCGGCTGCTCGGCAATCCGCTGAACGGTACGTTCGTGGATCATCCGGTAGTGAATCAGGTCGGCGATGGTGCCGATCTTGATGTTGTGTTCGGCAGCAAACGCTTCCAGTTCCACGCGGCGGGACATGGTGCCGTCGTCGTTCATCACTTCGCAGATCACGCCGCTCGGCTCGAAACCGGCCATGCGCGCCAGGTCGCACGCCGCTTCGGTGTGGCCGGCGCGAGCGAGGGTGCCGCCGGCCTGGGCCATCAGCGGGAAGATGTGACCGGGGCTGACGATGTCTTCAGCCTTGGCGTCTTTCGCGGCAGCCGCTTGCACTGTACGCGCACGGTCGGCGGCAGAAATGCCGGTGGTCACGCCGGTGGCCGCTTCGATGGACACGGTGAACTTGGTGCCGAAGCCGGAACCGTTGCGCGGCGCCATCAAGGGCAGCTTCAGCAGTTCGCAGCGCTCGCGGCTCATCGGCATGCAAATCAGGCCACGGGCGTGCTTGGCCATGAAGTTGATGTGTTCAGGCTGGCAGCACTCGGCGGCCATGATCAGGTCACCTTCGTTCTCGCGGTCTTCGTCATCCATGAGGATGACCATCTTGCCTTGGCGGATGTCTTCAACCAGTTCTTCGATGCTATTGAGCGCCACAAGGCACCCCCTTGGGTCAGGATTTGAGGTAGCCGTTGGCGGCCAGAAAGCTTTCGGTGATGTTGCTGGAGGTTGGCTCTGCGGCTTTATCGCCTAAAAGCAGGCGTTCCAGATAACGTGCCAGCAAGTCAACTTCAAGATTCACCCGGCGACCTGGCTGGTAAGACGCCATGATGGTTTCGCTCAGGGTGTGCGGAATGATCGTCAGCAAGAACTCGGCGCCATCGACCGCGTTCACGGTCAGGCTGGTGCCGTCGACGGTGATCGAGCCTTTATGGGCGATGTACTTGGCCAGCTCTTTGGGAGCGCGGATGCGGAACTCCACAGCGCGAGCATTCTCAGTACGGGCAACCACTTCGCCCACGCCATCGACATGGCCGCTGACCAGATGCCCGCCGAGGCGAGTGGTCGGGGTCAGGGCTTTTTCCAGGTTGACCGGGCTGCCGCTTTTCAGATCATTCATGGCGGTGCAGTCGAGGGTTTCGCGACTGACGTCCGCCGCAAAGCCGTTGCCTGGTAACTCAACCGCGGTCAGGCACACGCCGTTGACCGCGATGCTGTCGCCCAGTTTGACGTCGCTCAGATCGAGCTTGCCGGTTTCTACGTGTACCCGCACATCTCCGCCTTTTGGGGTCAATGCACGAATACTGCCGATGGATTCGATGATGCCGGTAAACATGGAGTCCTCCTCGAGAACAGGGCCGTCGCGTGGCGCAGGCCCGGAATTATACGCTCGCCGCTGGCGAAGGAATGGCGATGACTCGCCAGTCATCGCCAACCGCGCGAATTTCGGTGATTTTGAGTTCAGGCGCATCCTTCATTTGCGCGAGCGGCCAATCCAGCAACGGGCGCGCAGACGAACCTAAAAACTTGCCAGCGATGAAAATCTGAAACTCGTCCACCAGCCCTTGCTGAGCGAAAGCCCCGGCGAGACGCGGCCCCGCTTCGACCAACACTTCGTTGACCCCACGGGCAGCGAGTTCGACCAGCAGTTTGCGCAGGTCGACCAAGCCGTCCTCGCCCGCCACGATCAGGCATTCCGGACCGTTGGCGTATTGCTCCTCGATCGCCATGCACGTGGCGACCAATGCAGGCCCGGCCTTGAAGAACGGCGCATCCAGCGGCACGCGCAGGCGGCCGTCGATCAGCACGCGAAGCGGCGGACGGCTCATGGCCAGGGCCGTTTGCTCAGGATCCAGGCCTAGTTCATCGGCACGCACAGTGAGACGGGCGTTGTCTGCCAGCACCGTGTCGGCGCCGGTCAGCACTACGCTGGCCTGGGCGCGCAGGCGTTGTACCGCAGAACGCGCCGCTGTACCGGTGATCCATTGGCTTTCACCGCTTTCCATCGCTGTCCGACCGTCGAGGCTCATGGCCAACTTGACCCGCACGAACGGTAAGCCGTGCTCCATGCGCTTGAGGAAACCTTCATTAAGCTTGCGCGCTTCGCCTTCCAGCACGCCGCTTTCGATAGCGATGCCGGCCTGGGCCAGGCGCTGCATGCCGCGACCGGCAACCGACGGATTCGGGTCTTGCATCGCCGCGACTACCCGAGCCACACCGGCATGTACCAGCGCATCCGCACAAGGCGGCGTCCGTCCGTGGTGGCTGCAAGGTTCAAGGGTCACGTAAGCGGTGGCGCCTCGAGCCTTATCGCCGGCGGCGCGCAGGGCATGGACTTCGGCATGGGGTTCGCCGGTGCGCACGTGCCAGCCTTCGCCGACAATCTGCCCGTCCCGCACGATCACGCAGCCCACCCGAGGGTTGGGGTGTGTCGTGTAATGACCTTTGCGCGCCAGTTCCAGGGCGCGAGCCATATAATGGGCGTCGAGGATGGCTTGTTCTACGGAGGTGGTCATTCTTTCACCGGCTCACGGGCCAGGCGATCGATCTCTTCGCGGAACTCGTTGAGGTCCTGGAAGCGCCGATACACGGAGGCGAAACGAATGTAGGCGACTTCGTCGAGCTTTTGCAGCTCGGCCATCACCAGTTCACCGACGACAAGGGATTTAACCTCTCGCTCACCGGTGGCGCGCAGTTTGTGTTTGATGTGCACCAACGACGATTCCAGGCGCTCGACACTCACCGGGCGCTTCTCCAGCGCACGCTGCATGCCGGCGCGGAGTTTTTCTTCGTCGAACGGCTGACGGCTGCCGTCGGTTTTGATCAGGCGCGGCAACACCAGTTCGGCAGTCTCGAACGTTGTGAAACGCTCGCCGCAGGCCAGGCATTCACGCCGGCGGCGTACCTGTTCGCCCTCGGCGACCAGACGCGAGTCGATGACCTTGGTGTCGTTGGCACCGCAGAAGGGACAGTGCATGGTGGCAGGCAACAAAAAAAGGGAGGGCCATGGTAGCGCATCCCCGTGGCAAGACAAGCCATAGGGTTTGCGGTATACAGACGGGCTATAGAGCTAGATCCATGGATTTCACCTTGCTGGAGCCGAAAATGTCCCTAAGACCGCTCGTTTTGCTCAGTCTTTTCAGCCTGCTGGTGGCCTGCAGCAGCGATGCGCCCAAGCCCCAGCCGCCGACGCCAGGCCCCGCGCCACAACAGGCACAGAAGAAAGCCAGGGAATCGGCCAACCTCGGCCCGCTGCCCGCATATCAGCGTGAATTGAGTGGCACCTTGCAAGGCGTGCCGGCCGGCGCCGAAGTCGAACTGGCGCTGCTGGTGATCGACGACAAGGACCGTCCGCAACAATTGCTGGCCAGTTCCAGCCTGATCGGCACCAATCAGATTCTGCCGTTTCACCTGCGTTTCAACCCGGAATCCTTCCCGGTCGGTGCCCGCGTTGAACTGCGTGGCCGCGCCAGCCAGTCCGGCCAGCTGATTTTGCATCTGCCGTCGCAAGTCATCAGCCAGCCAACGACGCAAGTGCTGGGTCAGCTGCAGTTCGTCAAAGCGCCATGACTGCACCGTTCGACCTGCAACAGGCGTTAGGCGAACTGCTCGGTGACGCACAGCTGGTTGCCTGTGAATTGCCGGACACCGACCTGAAGCTTTGGCTGATCGACGGCGACAACATGGACCGCGCGTTCAGCCCGGAAGAAACCCGGCGGATTCTGCATGAGCCGCCCTATTGGAGTTTTTGCTGGGCCAGTGGGCTGGCGGTCGCCCGCTATCTCGCCCAGAACCCGCACTGGGTCGAGGGCAAACGGGTGCTGGATTTCGGTGCCGGTTCCGGGGTGGCGGGGATTGCGGCGGTGAAGGCCGGAGCGCTGGAAGTGGTGGCCTGTGACCTCGACCCGCTGGCGATCGCTGCGTGTCGGGCGAATGCCGAACTTAATGACGTCCACCTCAACTACTCGACGGACTTTTTCGCCGAAGCGGATCGCTTTGATCTGATTCTGGTGGCCGACGTGCTGTACGACCGGGCGAATCTGCCGTTGCTCGATGAATTCCTGAGTCGCGGCCAGCAAACCCTGGTGGCCGATTCGCGCGTGAGGGATTTTCGCCACCCGTTGTATCAACGCATCGAGATGCTGGAAGCGATGACCTTGCCCGATCTGGCCGAGCCCGAAGAGTTTCGGCATGTGAGCCTCTACCACGCGCGGCGCGGCTAAAAGCTTCGCGGGCAATCTGTCAGACTGACCACACTTTCAGCCACACCCCGCCAAGTCGTATAGTTGCCCCATTCACGCTTTTACGAGATCCCCCATGAGTCAGGAAACGCCGTACATCTTCGACGCCACGACTGCCGATTTCGAGCAGTCGGTGATCGAGAACTCTTTCCACAAACCGGTGCTGGTGGATTTCTGGGCCGAATGGTGTGCGCCGTGCAAGGCCTTGATGCCAATGCTGCAAACCATCGCCGAGAGCTATCAGGGCGAGTTGCTGCTGGCCAAGGTCAACTGCGACGTTGAACCGGACATCGTTTCGCGCTTCGGCATTCGCAGCCTGCCGACGGTGGTGCTGTTCAAGGACGGTCAGCCGGTGGATGGTTTTGCCGGTGCACAGCCGGAATCCGCCGTGCGCGCGATGCTTGAGCCTCACGTGCAAATGCCTCCACCGGCTGCTGCCGACCCGTTTGAACAGACTCAGGTGCTGTTTGATGACAACCGCTTTGCCGACGCAGAAGCCACCCTCAAAGTGCTGCTGGGCGAAGACAACACCAATGCCAAGGCACTGATTCTCTACGCCCGCTGCCTCACCGAACGTGGCGAGCTGGGTGAAGCGCAAACCGTGCTCGACGCGGTCAAGAGCGACGAGCACAAGGCCGCCCTCGCCGGCGCCAAGGCGCAGATCCAGTTCCTCGGCCAGGCCAAGGATTTGCCGGATGCGGCAGACCTGAAAGCGCGCCTGGCAAAAAATCCGCAGGACGATGAAGCGGTTTATCAGCTGGCGATCCAGCAACTGGCCCGTCAGCAGTACGACGCGGCGCTGGATGCATTGCTCAAGCTGTTCGTGCGCAATCGCAGCTACAGCGAAGGCTTGCCGCACAAGACCTTGCTGCAGGTGTTCGAACTGCTGGGCAACGATCACCCGCTGGTGACCACGTACCGCCGCAAGTTGTTTGCTGCGCTTTACTAACCTGCGTTGATCCAGCTGTAGAGCGGCGTATCCCCGCCGCTCGTCACTTTCACATCTGAGCAGTGGCGCAAACGCACCAGCAACCGCTTGCCCGACGCCGCGCTGCCGGTCAAACCTTCCAACTGATCGAGCAAATCCGGCCCGCTCAATTGCCCGGCCTTGCGCAGCAAATCCTTGGCGATCTGCCACAGCGCATCATCCTGATTGATCGGTTTTGCCGGTGCAGCACTGGCCTCCGGTTTCACCACCTGCAACTGCGCACCAAGCCGTGCCCAGTCGCCGTCATCCATCTCCAGCGTCAAATCCACCGGCCAGTCGCCGATGCTTCCGCGTATACGCAACATAAGACTGCTCCTGCACATTTCTGACTTGCATGCTCCCATGGGACTTGTGCAACGCCAAGCAGGCGGTCAAACTCTCGCCACCTACGTTATAAGATTACATAACAAATTCTTCATTTTACTTTTCGGAGACCCGCCATGCGCCGTCTGCTTCTCGCTCTGCCGTTTGCCCTGTTGCCGCTGGCCGTCGCCCACGCTGCCGATGAACATGATCATGATCATGATCATGACCATGGCAGCCTCAGCGCCCACGAACATGGTGTCGGGCGCCTGAACGCAGCGCTGGACGGTCAGACTCTGGAGCTGGAACTGGAAAGCCCGGCGATGAACCTGGTGGGTTTCGAACACGCCGCCACCACCGACGCCGACAAAGCCAAAGTTGCCGCCGTTCGTGCGCAGCTGGAGAAACCGCTGGTGCTGTTCAACTTGCCGAAAGCCGCCGGTTGCGTGGTTGCGACTCAGGAACTGGAAAGCCCGCTGTTCGGTGACAAACCCGATATCGATGATGATCACGACGAAGCGGGCAAGGACGGGCATCACCACGACCACAGCGAAATCCACGCTCACTACCAATTCAGTTGCTCGGCACCGGGCGCGCTGAAAAACCTGGATCTGGCGAACATCTTCAACACCTTCCCGGCGACCCAGAAGATTCAGGTACAACTGATCAGCCCGAGCGGGCAGCAAGGGGTTGAAGTGACGGCCAAGGCTGCCGCCCTCCAGTTCTAAACTCACCGCAGTACCAATGTGGGAGCGGCGGTGCGACGATTCGACTTGCTCGCGAAGGGGCCGTCAAATTCAACACAATTGTTGACCGTTAGACCGCTTTCGCGAGCAAGCCCGCTCCCACAGGGCTCACCTATTACCTGACCGGTTTCACATGACCCAAGCACTCATCGAACTGTCCGACCTGGGCTTCAGCTGGCCCGGTCATCCGCCGCTGCTGGATATCCCGGCGTTTCGCCTGGAGCCTGGGGAAACCCTGTTCCTCAAAGGTCCCAGCGGCAGCGGCAAGACCACCCTGCTCGGCCTGCTCGGCGGCGTGCAGAAGCCTGATCGCGGCAGCATCCGATTGCTGGGCCAGGAGCTGACCGAACTCTCGGCCGGCGCTCGCGACCGCTTTCGGGTCGATCACACCGGCTACATCTTCCAGCAGTTCAACTTGCTGCCGTTTCTCTCGGTGCGCGAGAACGTTGAGCTGCCCTGCCACTTTTCCAAACTGCGCGCGGAACGGGCGATCCAGCGCCACGGCAGCGTCGATCAGGCGGCGGCCACCCTCCTCGCCCACTTGGGTCTGAAGGATGAAAGCATCCTCAGTCGTCGCGCCGATTCGCTGTCCATCGGCCAGCAGCAACGGGTTGCCGCTGCGCGCGCGTTGATCGGTCAGCCTGAATTGGTGATTGCCGACGAACCGACTTCGGCCCTGGATTACGACGCTCGCGAGAATTTCATTCGCTTGCTGTTCGCCGAATGCCGCGAAGCCGGATCGAGCCTGCTGTTCGTCAGCCATGACGAGAGCCTGGCACCGCTGTTCGATCGCCACCTGTCGCTGGCCGATCTCAATCGCGCCGCCAACCCGTCCGAGGTCTGAGATGTATTTGTTTCGTCTAGCCATGGCCAGCCTGGCTAACCGCCGCTTCACCGCGATCCTCACCGCGTTCGCCATTGCCCTATCGGTCTGCCTGCTGTTGGCCGTGGAACGGGTGCGCACCGAAGCCAAGGCCAGTTTCGCCAGCACCATCAGCGGCACCGACCTGATCGTCGGCGCACGTTCCGGCTCGGTAAACCTGTTGCTGTACTCGGTGTTCCGCATTGGCAACGCCACCAACAACATCCGTTGGGACAGCTTCGAACACTTCGCCAACAACCCGAAAGTGAAGTGGGCGATCCCGATGTCCCTCGGCGACTCCCATCGCGGTTACCGCGTGATGGGCACCACCGAGGCGTACTTCGAGCACTATCAATACGGTCATCAGCAACACCTGGAACTGGCCGACGGCCGCGCCTTCGCCACCGACCCGTTCGAAGTGGTACTCGGCGCCGAAGTGGCCGATGCGCTGCACTACAAACTCGGTGAGAAACTGGTGCTGGCCCACGGCGTGGCGGTGATCAGTCTGGTCAAGCACGACGACAAGCCGTTCACCGTGGTCGGCATTCTCAAACGCACCGGCACCCCGGTGGACCGCACGTTGCATATCAGCCTCGGCGGTATGGAAGCTATCCACATCGACTGGCACAACGGCGTGCCAGCGCGCGGCAACGGCCGGATCAGTGCCGACCAGGCACGCAACATGGACCTGACGCCGCAAGCGATCACCGCGTTCATGCTCGGCCTCAACAGCAAGATTTCGACCTTCGCGCTGCAGCGTGAGATCAACGAATTTCGGGGTGAACCGATGCTGGCGATCCTGCCGGGCGTGGCGCTGCAAGAGCTGTGGAGTTTGATGAGCACGGCGGAAAAAGCCTTGTTCGTGGTCTCGCTGTTCGTGGTGCTGACCGGGTTGATCGGCATGCTCACGGCGATCCTCACCAGCCTCAACGAACGCCGTCGGGAGATGGCGATTCTGCGTTCGGTGGGTGCCCGCCCGTGGCACATCGCAACCTTGCTCGTGCTGGAGGCGTTTGCCTTGGCGCTGTCGGGCGTGATTGCCGGGGTGGGTCTTTTGTATGTGGGCATCGCCTTGGCCCAAGGTTATGTGCAAGCGAATTACGGCTTGTATCTGCCGCTGGCCTGGCCGAGCGAATATGAATGGACGCTGCTCGGTGGCATCCTGATCGCCGCGTTGCTGATGGGCAGCGTGCCGGCCTGGCGCGCGTATCGCCAATCCTTGGCCGATGGCCTGTCGATCCGTTTATGAGGACGTTGAACATGCCCCGCGCTGTGCTTGCGCTGTTGATGCTGGTCGCCTTGCCCCTGTGGGCGGCCGAGCCGAAAGACCTGACCTGGTCGGAAATGATCCCACCGGACGCCGCACCAGAAGTGCCGAACATGACGCCACTGCACGACCTGTCACAGATGGGCAACGCATTGGCCGCCGAATCGGCGCCAGCGGCCAAGCAAGACATGCCCAATGCACCGGTGGTGAAAAGCCTCGACGGTCAGAACATTCGGCTGCCGGGCTACATCGTGCCGCTGGAAGTGAGTGAAGAAGGTCGCACCACGGAGTTTCTGTTGGTGCCTTATTTCGGCGCCTGCATCCATGTGCCGCCACCGCCGTCGAACCAGATCGTGCACGTCAAAAGCGAGGTGGGTGTGAAGCTTGATGAGTTGTATCAGCCGTACTGGATCGAAGGGGCATTGCAGGTCAAGGCATCCAGCAGCGAATTGGCGGATGCCGGGTATCAGATGCAGGCTGGCAAGATTTATGTGTATGAGCTGCCGGAGTGAATGACGTCCCCATCACTGTTTCATTGAGCTGAGTCAAAAGACCGTATCAGACGGCTCCGTACCATTGGACATCGAATATTTTTAACGTCCTTTGGAGCCCTCCATGCACAAGTCCTTGCTCAGCGCTTCGCTGTTTGCCCTCGCGCTCGCAGCACCGTTAGCCTACGCCCACGAAGCCGGCGATATCATCGTTCGCGCCGGTGCAATCACCGTCAACCCGAAAGCCGACAGCTCCAGCGTCAAGGTTGATCAAGGCCCGCTGAAGGGTGCCGATCTGGGTGGCAAGGCCACCATGAGCAGCGACACTCAACTGGGTCTGAACTTCGCTTACATGCTCAACAGCCACTGGGGGATCGAGCTGCTGGCGGCCTCGCCGTTCGAGCATGACGTGAAGATCAAAGGCACCGCCCTGGGCGCAGCCAACGGCAAACTCGGTACGCTGAAACACCTGCCACCGACGTTGAGCATTGTGTATTACCCACTGGACGGGAAGTCCGCATTTCAGCCGTATGTCGGCGCCGGTATCAACTACACCTGGATCTACGACGAGCACGTCGGCAGCGAAGCCAGCGCCAACGGCTTCAGCAACTTCAAAGCGGATAACTCTTGGGGCATGGCGTTCCAGGTCGGCGCCGACTACATGCTGACCGACAACATCATGATCAACGCCCAAGTGCGCTACATCGACATCGACACCACCGCGACGGTGCAAAATAACGCAGTGGCACAGGGCACTCGTGCCAAGGTCGATGTGGACGTAGACCCGTTCATCTACATGGTTGGCCTGGGTTACAAGTTCTAAACCCGCCACACAAAAAAAGGCGCCTCGAAAGGCTAATGCCAGTCAGTTAAGCCAAAACGCGATCCGTAGCAGCTGGCGAAGCCTGCGTTCGGCTGCGCAGCAGTCGTGAAATCAGACGATGCGGTGTTTCAGGAAGACCGCAAACTCAGGTTTTACGACTGCTGCTACGGATTGTGTCGTTCCTTAACTGACTGGCATTAGCCTCGAAAGGCGCCTTTTTCATGACTGCGGAAACCTCAGCGCCCCAACAACCGCGCCAGGCCGACACGCATCGGTGTCTGCTCCGGGTAGGTAAAGCGCTCCAGCAAACGCTGATTGTTCGCTCGTGAGTGACGGATGTCACCGGAGCGTGCCGGGCCATAGCTCACCGGCGGCAATTGACCGACCACCGTTTCAAGGGCTTCAAGCATTTGCTTGAGGGTCGTGGCCTGGTTCCAGCCGACGTTGACCGCGCCGACTTCGACCTGCGGTTTCTCGATGGCTTGCACCAACAAGTCGACCAGGTCTTCGACGTAGACGAAATCGCGAGTCTGCTCACCATCGCCGAACACAGTGATCGGCAGGCCCTTCTGCGCGCGCTCGCTGAAAATGCTGATCACCCCAGAATACGGCGAGGACGGATCCTGGCGCGGGCCGAAGATGTTGAAGAAGCGGAAAATCACCGGCTCCAGACCATGCTGGCGACGGTAAAAATCAAAGTACTGCTCGCTCGCCAATTTGTCCGAAGCGTAGGGCGTCAACGGTGCCTTGGGCGTGTCTTCGTCGATCGACTCGCCTTCGCCATTGTTGCCGTAGACCGCTGCGCTGGACGCGTACAGCACCCGCTTGACGCCGGACTGGCGCATGGCTTCGCAGACATTCAGCGAGCCAATGAAATTGCTCTGGTGAGTCTTCACCGGATCATCCACCGACGCCTGCACCGACGCCACTGCGGCCAGGTGTGCCACAGCGCTGCATCCGACCATCGCCCGTGCTACCAGCGCGGCATCGGCGACATCGCCCACGATCAGTTCGACGCCAGGATTGTCCAGCGGCAAATTGCTGCGCTTGCCGGTGGAGAGGTCATCGAGAATGCGCACCGAATGGCCCGTGGCGAGTAAGGCATCGGTGAGGTGCGAGCCAATGAAACCGGCGCCGCCGGTGATTAAAACAGGGCTGTCAGCCATGGCGATAAAACCTATCCAGTAAGCCCGGGAGTGCCGCACGCCAGGCGCGGGGCTTGATCCCGAAAGTGTGCAGAATTTTCTTGCAGGCCAGCACCGCGTGTTGCGGTTCTTCGGCGGCGTCGGGCCGGGCGGCGTGAGCCTGGGCGGTCGGCGCTTCGATGGCCAGCGGATGCAGCGCGCGTGCTTCGGTGAGGATCGCCTGCCCAAGTGCCAGCGGCGTGGTCGCCTCATGCCCGGCGTAATGGTAGGTGCCCCACAGCGGCGCCGAGCAATCGAGTTGCTTGAGGACCGAGATGATCACCCGGGCGGCGTCATCCACCGGCGTCGGATTGCCCCGACGGTCGTCGGCCATCAGCAATTCTTCAGGTAGTTCGGCGCGACCGAGGAAACGCCCGAGGGTGCCGTCAGGGCTGTCATCCAACAGCCAGCCGAATCGCAGCAACACGTGTTGCGGGCAGGTGGCACGGACGCTTTGTTCGATCCGCCACAAGGCCTGACCGCGCAGGCCCAAGGGCACCGGTTCGTCTTTTTCGCTGTAGGCCGTCGCCCGGGAACCATCGAACACGCGATAGCTCGACGGTTGCAACAGCACGATGTTGTGATGCTGGCACAGTTCGGCCAGACGCTCGATCGCCCGCTCCTGCCCGGCCAGACGCTGTTCGCTGACCGTCTCCGCCTGAAACCAGTCGAAGTAATAGGCGAGGTTGATCAACGCGTCCGGACGGGTGTCGTCGAGCAGTTGCGTCAGGGTCGCGGCGTCCCAGCCGTCTTGCGGTGGGCGGGGGGCGAGGAAGCCGATATCTTCCTCCGCACCGAGGCGAATCAGCGCCTGCCCAAGGGCATTTCCGCCGCCCAGTAACATAAGGCGCATTCGCATAGAGTCAGCAGGCCCAGTCTGATTGAAACAATGGCTTTATCGACACCGCTCGCGGGCGATGCCGTCGATAGTTGCCGGAATCGTTGCATTTTGCGGGTTTAGTGCGCAACCGTCATCCGTAAAGTGTAGATCCCTGGGTTTTGCGCCGCCTATGATGGCCTCTTCGCGGGCAAGTCGGATCGCCGCACCGCTCGCTCCTACAAAGCGCCACCGGCCCTGTAGGAGCGAGGCTTGCCCGCGAAGGGGCCATTAAAATCACAGAGATCCCAGCGGTACTTGCATCTTCAGCCCCCCGCCCGCATAAATTGCTGCATGAATCTGCCAATCCCGACGGACAGCGCCCTGGCAGGCTTCCACCCCGCCGTCAGCGCCTGGTTCAGCAGCACCTTCCCGACGGTCACCGCCGCCCAGGCCCGGGCGTGGCCGCTGATCCGCCAGCACCGTTCGACGCTGGTCGCCGCACCCACGGGATCCGGCAAGACCCTCACCGCGTTCCTCGCGGTCATCGACGACCTGGTCCACCGCGCAATGGCCAACGAAGGCCATCTGCCGGATGAAACCCTGGTGGTCTACGTCTCACCTCTTAAAGCCTTATCCAACGACATACAAATCAACCTGCAAGACCCGCTGGCCGGCATCACCGAGCAGTTACGCGAGATGGGCCTGCCGCAATTGCAGATCAACACCGCGTGCGCACCGGCGATACACCGCAAAAAGACCGCTCGGCGATGCGCAAGACCGCGCCGCATATTCTGGTGACCACCCCGGAATCCCTTTACGTGCTGCTCGGCTCCGACTCCGGCCGGCAAATGCTCAGCACCGCCCGCACGGTGATCGTCGACGAAATTCACGCGATCGCCGCCAGCAAGCGCGGCAGCCATCTGGCCCTTAGCCTCGAGCGACTGCAAGCGTTGTGCCCGCAACCGCTGATGCGGATCGGCCTGTCTGCCACGCAAAAACCCATCGAAGCCGTCTCGCAGTTTCTGGTTGGCCGTGATCGCGCGTGCGAAATCATCGACATCGGCCACGCCCGCCCGCGGGATCTGGACATCGAAGTGCCGCCCGTGCCGTTGTCGGCGGTGATGGCCAACGACATCTGGGAACTGGTCTACGACCGCCTCGCCGCCCTCGCCCGCGAACACCGCACCACGCTGATTTTCGTCAACACCCGACGCCTCGCCGAACGCCTGAGCCGTCACTTGAGCGAACGCCTCGGCAAGGACGCGGTGGCCGCCCATCACGGCAGTCTGGCCAAGGAGTTTCGTCTCGACGCCGAACAGCGCCTCAAGCGCGGCGACCTGCAAGTGCTGATTGCCACAGCGTCCCTGGAACTGGGGATCGATATCGGCGATGTCGACCTGGTCTGCCAGATTGCCTCGCCGCGTTCGATTGCCGGGTTCCTGCAACGGGTCGGCCGCTCCGGGCACCAAGTCGGCGGCATGCCCAAGGGCCGTTTGTTCGCCACCACCCGCGACGACCTGATCGAATGCGCCGCCCTGCTCGACTGCGTGCGGCGTGGCGAACTCGACACTTTGCAGATTCCGAAGGCGCCACTGGATGTACTCGCGCAACAAATCATCGCCGAGGTCAGCTGCCAGGAATGGCAAGAGCAGGCGCTGCTGGAGATGTTCCGCAACGCCTCGCCCTACCGCGAACTCGACGAAAAACACTATCAAGCGCTGCTGCAGATGCTCGCCGAAGGCTACAACGGTCGCCTGGGCATCCGCAGCGCTTACCTGCACCGCGACGCCTTGACCCGCACCCTGCGTGGTCGCCGGGGCGCCAAACTGACGGCCGTGACCAGTGGCGGGACGATCCCGGACAACGCCGACTACAGCGTTTTACTCGAACCCCAAGGGCTGAACATCGGCAGCGTCAACGAAGACTTTGCGGTGGAAAGCATCGCCGGGGATGTCTTTCAATTGGGCAACACCTCCTACCGAATTCTGCGGGTCGAAACCGGCAAGGTCCGGGTCGAAGACGCTCAGGGCCAACCGCCGACCATTCCATTCTGGCTCGGCGAAGCGCCGGGGCGCAGTGCTGAACTGTCGTTTGCCGTGGCCCGCCTGCAAGCGCAACTCGATGAGCTGCTCGGCGCCACATCCGGTCATTTGCAGCCTGCGACCGACTGGCTGACCGACACCCTCGGTCTGAACCTGGCCAGTGCCGAACAATTGGTCGATTACCTGGCCCGTGCGCGCCTGACCCTCGGCGCCCTGCCGTCACAAGACACGCTGCTGATGGAGCGGTTTTTCGACGAGTCCGGCGGCACGCAATTGATCATCCACACGCCGTTCGGCAGCCGCATCAACCGTGCCTGGGGTTTAGCCCTGCGCAAGCGTTTCTGCCGCACCTTCAACTTCGAATTGCAGGCTGCCGCCAGCGAAGACGCCATCGTCCTGTCGCTGTCCACCAGCCACAGTTTTGAACTCGATGACGTCTGGCGCTATTTGCACAGCAACAGCGCCGAGCACACCCTGATTCAAGCCGTGCTCGATGCGCCGCTGTTCGGTGTGCGCTGGCGCTGGAATGCCGGGGTCGCTCTGGCGCTGCCGCGCTACAGTGGCGGACGCAAAGTCCCGCCGCAGATCCAGCGGATGAAAAGCGAAGACCTGCTCGCCAGCGTGTTTCCCGACCAGATTGCCTGCGTGGAAAACCTCGCTGGCGAACGGGAAATTCCCGACCATCCACTGGTGGAACAAACCCTCGACGATTGCCTGCACGAAGCCATGGACAGCGAAGGCTGGCTGGCGTTGTTGCGGCGCATGGAGCGCGGTGACATCCGCTTGATCAGCCGCGACCTGCCGGCGCCCTCGCCGCTGGCAGCGGAAATTCTCAGTGCCCGCCCCTACACCTTTCTCGACGATGCGCCGCTGGAAGAGCGCCGCACCCAAGCGGTGCTCAACCGTCGCTGGAGCGATCCGCAGTCCACCGACGACCTCGGCGCGCTGGATGCGGACGCGATTCAAGCCGTGCGCGAGGAAGCCTGGCCAACGCCGACTCGCGTCGATGAAATGCATGAGGCGTTGATGAGCCTCGCGTGCATCACCGACGCCGAGGCCCAGGCCAATCCAGACTGGCTCGATTGGCTGAACGCCCTGGCCGACAGCGGTCGCGCCAGCCGACTGCCAGTCAAAGCAGGGCAAGCGCTGTGGTTGGCACTGGAGCGGCTGACTTGCCTGCAGGCGATTTATCCACAAGCGATTTTGCAGCCACCGTTGGAGGCGTTGCCCGGGTTCGATGAAGTCTGGACGGCGGACGAAGCGGTACCCGAAGTGATTCGTGCGCGGCTCAGCGCGTTCGGTCCGTTGCCGCTGAACGCGATTGCCGAACCGCTCGGTTTACCGGCGACTCAAGTCACCCAGGCGTTGGCGCAACTGGAACGCGAAGGCTATGTGCTGCGTGGTCAATTCACGCCCGGCACGGCGGAGGAAGAATGGTGCGAGCGGCACCTGCTGGCGCGGATTCACCGCTACACCGTCAAGCGTCTGCGGCGGGAAATCGAGCCCGTGGCGTTGCAGGATTTCATGCGTTTCCTGTTCGACTGGCAGCATCTGTCTGCCGCGACCCAAGGCCAGGGCAGCGCAGTATTGCCCGCGATAGTCGGTCAGTTCGAAGGCTACCCCGCCGCCGCTTCAGCCTGGGACAGCGATATTTTGCCGGCGCGAGTAAAAGACTATTCAGCAAGTTGGCTGGATGACCTGTGTCGCAGCGGCAAACTGGTGTGGACTCGCCTGACCGCACGCAACAAGAGCGCCAGCACGGCGTTACGCAGCACGCCGATTCTGCTATTGCCGCGCAGTCAGGTCGGGTTGTGGAGCGGGTTGACCGAACAGACGCCCATCAGCGAACTATCGCCCAAGACGCAAAAAGTTTATGAAGCACTCAGCCAGCACGGCGCGCTATTTTTCGATGAGCTGACTCACGAAGCCCACCTGCTGCGCTCGGAACTGGAAATCGCCTTGCAGGAATTGGTCGGCGCCGGGTTGGTGAATGCCGACAGTTTCGCCGGTCTGCGAGCACTGATTACTCCGGCCAGCAAACGCCAGAATCGCAGCAGCCGACGCGGGCGCGGAGCGTTTGTCGGCGGGATGGACGATGCGGGACGCTGGGCGCTGTTGCGGCGCGGGGCGCCTGCGCCGGTTGTGGAAAACAAGCGCCCGGCACCCACGCCGAGCGACACTCTGGAACACATTGCCATGACCTTGCTCCGGCGCTACGGCGTGGTGTTTTGGCGCCTGCTGGAACGTGAAGCGGATTGGCTGCCGAGCTGGCGGGAATTGCTGCGCACTTTCCATCGGCTGGAAGCTCGAGGCGAGATTCGCGGCGGGCGGTTTGTCAGTGGCTTGGCCGGTGAACAGTTTGCGTTGCCCGAGGCCATTCCATTACTGCGCGAGGTGCGGCGACGGCCGCATGACGGAAGTTTGATTGCCGTGTGCGGGGTTGATCCGCTGAACCTCGCCGGGACGCTTTTACCTGGCGCGAAGGTGCCGGCGCTAGCGAGTAATCGATTGGTGTATCGCGATGGATTACCCGCCGCTGCCGAGATCGCGGGCAAGCAGATTTTCTGGCTGGAGCTGGATCAGCAATCGACTACCGAGCTGCACAACAAACTGATCCGGCATTGATGTTGTCGGCAACGGCCCCTTCGCGAGCAAGCCCGCTCCCACATTTGATCGCCTTCCCCTGTGGGAGCGACGGTGCGACGATTCGACCTGCTCGCGAAGAGGCCAGTAAGCGCACCAAAATCATTGGGTACGCGGCTGATCCGGCAGGAACACCGATGAATGCTCCGATGCAATCCCATCGCTTTGCGGCGGCTCAACAGCCTGCCGGGGCATCAAGACCTGCTGTGGATAAGTCTGCGCGAAATGCACCCACGGGCTGTTATCCACAAGTTTTTTCAAACGCTGGTTGAACGCCCGACTCACTGCGTATTGCCCGCCCGACACCGTGCGGAACTGTGCCGTCAGCACCACGCCGTTGAGGTCCATCTTGTCGACACCAAACACATCCAGCGGCCCTTGCAGGTTGTACTTGAGGAACGCATCGTCGCGGATGGAATCGCCGGCCTCGCGGATCAACTCGATAGCCTTGTCGACATCGGTGTCGTAGGTGAACTGCACCGAGAAAAATGCATAGGCGAATTGCCGCGATTGATTGGTTACGGCCTTGATCTGACCGAACGGCACCGAGTGTACAAACCCCTTGCCGTCGCGCAGGCGCAAGGTGCGGATGGTCAGGCCTTCGACGGTGCCGGCGTGGCCAGAGTCGAGCACCACCCAATCGCCAATCGACAACGTGTCTTCGATGATGATGAACAACCCGGTGATCACGTCCTGCACCAGTTGCTGGGAACCGAAACCGATGGCCAGCCCCACGACACCGGCACCGGCCAAAAAGGGTGCAACGTTGATTCCCAGGTTGGCCATGGTGGTGATGGCGCAGATCACCACCAGGATGATTTTGATCGCGTTGCGCAGCAGCGGCAGGATGGTTTTGGTTCGGGTACTGGGTTGGCGCGCCGAGCGTTTGTTAACGGGTGGCTTCAGGGCTTCCTGAATCGCTGTGTCCAACACCACCCAGCCCATCCAGGTCACCAGGAAAATCAAACCGATACGACTCAGGGAATCGCTGATCGCCCGGCCGACCGAATTGCTCACCGCAAACTCGAACAGCGACACACCCCAGATGCGCCCCAGGACATCAATGAACACAATCGCCAGGGCGATCCGCAGCAACGCGTGCGAAAGGCTGAGAAAGCGTTCTTTGTAGGCACTGCTGCGACGCGCGGCCACGTCACTGCGCGACTTGAACAGGTGATGCAGCGACGTGCTGAGAAACACCGTCGCAATCAGCAACACCGTAGTAAACAGCGCACAGCGCAGCACTTTCTGGTTGTCGTCGCCAATGCCGATCAGGTTGATCACCGACACCAGCACCATCAACAGAATCGGCCAGTACCAGAGCCCGGAAAAGATCCGCAACATTTCACGCACGGCCGGCTGAGTGAGGCGCTGGGCCAATGGCAAAATGCGGATCAGATGGGCGACCGGACGGCGCATTTTGATCACCAAAAAACCAAAGGTGATCGAGGCCGCCACCCCGGTGAACACCGCGACACTGCTGGTGAGATTGCCGCCGAGCAGGCGGGCGATCTGCGGACTGGTCAAGCCGTCGCTCAGGGCCACGAGAAAGCCCATCAAAAAGAGCGGTCGTGGGCTGTGCTGACGAATAATCTGCACCGCCCGGCGCTTATGACCGGCGTTGAACAGCACCACCAGCGACAACAGCAACGACGCGGCGAAAATGCCGCTGCTGGTGGCATAAGCGAAACACAATGCCAGCGCCCGGCCGGCGGACACTTGCAAGAAGTGGCTGACATAGAGCGTCAGGGGCAGGCTGATCAGCGCCGGAACCGTGTAGGGCA
Source organism: Pseudomonas sp. PMCC200344 (assembly GCF_030053095.1). Classification (NCBI taxonomy): domain Bacteria; kingdom Pseudomonadati; phylum Pseudomonadota; class Gammaproteobacteria; order Pseudomonadales; family Pseudomonadaceae; genus Pseudomonas; species Pseudomonas sp. PMCC200344. Next base: position 5,721,578 of record NZ_CP125618.1, read on the forward strand.
ACACATAACCCAGTAAGGCCTGACCGCGCTCGCGAGTGAGCAGCAGGCGGTTCTGGCACAGACGTTTGGTGAGCAGCCCTCCCAGCAACCAGAGCAGCGCAAAGACGCCAATCCACACACCGGACAACAGCAGGAAATCCCCCGCCACGCTCCAGCTTGAACGGGCCGATGGATGATTGACCAGTTTATCCACCTCAACCGCTGCCCGGTCTGCACGCAGACGCCAAGCGTCCAGCAGGTCCTCGTTGAGATCGAGTTTTCCCTGAACTTCCTCAATGCTCGAACTGATGGCACCCAGCAAACCACCCTGTACCAGCGGTTCGGGGTGTGCCAGTGGTGTCGCGGCGGTGGCCGGCACACCCGGCAGTGCGGCAGCCTCCAGCTCGTTGCTGCCGAAAATCAGCAATGCCCCCAGTAGTATCGCGGTCTTGAACTTGAACAAACGCGGTGCTCCGGCAAAAGGGTCTGTAAGGAACTGATCGGGGAATTGTAGGCAAGTTCGGTTTTGGCCGTGAGATAACCAGCTAATGCGGCCATAACGCAATCCGTGTAGCAGCTGGCGAAGCCTGCGTCCGGCTGCGCAGCAGTCGTAAAGTCAGACACTGCGGTGTGTCAGATTCACCGTGCAATCAGGGTTCACGACTGCTGCGCAGCCGGACGCAGGCTTCGCCAGCTGCAATTACAGGGTCTGCGTTGCAGTTGAAAAACCTTTAACCCATTCGATATTTGATCTACACGCAAATATCAAATGCCCATCCCTCTATTTTTCCGCATAACCCGCCATCGCCATCGTGTTAGGCATGGCCCGAGAGATCGCCGGACACTAATAGAGACTTTAACCATCCGTAGTCCCGTCGAAACTTTCTCGCCCGCCCCGCAGTCATCAAAAGACAGGGCAGTCCGAGAACCATTAGACGGGAGGCGACATGGCGGCGATCCACATCGGTATTTCAGGCTGGCGCTACACGCCCTGGCGGGGGGATTTCTACCCGAAGGGGCTGACCCACAAGCGCGAATTGCAGTTCGCCTCACGGGCGGTCAACAGCATCGAAATCAATGGATCGTTTTACGCCCTGCAACGGCCCGAACGTTATGCCCAGTGGTACGCCGAAACCCCGAGGGGCTTCGTTTTCAGCATCAAGGCGCCGCGTTTCATCACCCACATCAGGCGACTGCGGGACGTCCATAAACCCTTGGCGAATTTCTTTGCGTCCGGGGTGCTGGAACTTAAAGAAAAACTCGGTCCGATCCTCTGGCAATTTCCGCCAAACTTCAAATTCGAAGCCGAGCTGTTCGAAACCTTTCTGGAGCAGTTGCCGCACAACACCGAAGAGGCCGCCGCCCTCGCCCGCCAGCATGATTCGCACGTGAACGGTCACGCCAGCATGAAGGCCTACGGGAAAAAGCCTTTGCGCCATGCCGTAGAAATCAGAAACGAGAGCTTCGTCGACCCCGCCTTCATTCGCCTGCTCAAACGCTATAACGCGGCACTCGTCATCGCCGACACTGCCGGTAAATGGCCGTACCGCGAAGACCTCACCAGCGACTTCGTTTACCTGCGCCTGCACGGTGCCGAAGAACTTTATGCCAGCGGTTACACCCCCGAGGCGCTGAAACGCTGGGGTGACCGGATCGAGGCTTGGCATCACGGCCAGCAACCGCCCGACCCGCAGCTGATCGCACCCCGGCAAAAGCCCAAGGCGCGCAAGTCCCGTGAGGTGTTTTGCTACTTCGACAACGACATCAAAGTCCGCGCGCCCTTCGATGCCCGACGCTTGCTGGAGCGCTTTAATCTGGATAAAGACCTCGCCACCCGTCCCGGTGAACTGGCCGCCGAAGGAGTGCTGTCATGAGCATTTCCGAACCGGTCGGCACCACCGACGAACAGCAGACCATCATCACCTCCGTGCGCCGCTTTACCGTGCTGACGGTCAACACGCACAAGGGGTTCACCGCGCTCAACCGGCGTTTCATCCTGCCGGAATTGCGCGAAGCGGTGCGCAGCGTGTCCGCCGACGTGGTGTTTTTGCAGGAAGTCCACGGCACCCACGAGCATCATCCCCAGCGCTACAACAACTGGCCGGCGATGCCGCAATACGAATTCCTCGCCGACACCCTGTGGCCGCAGTTCGCCTATGGACGCAACGCGGTCTATCCGGCAGGCGATCACGGCAATGCGCTGCTGTCGAAATTCCAGATCATTCGCCACGACAACCTCGACGTCTCCATCAACGGTCACGAGAACCGCGGCATCTTGCATTGCGTGCTGCGCCTGCCCGGTGACGGCCGGGAAGTGCATGCCATTTGCGTGCATCTGGGTATTCGCGAAACCCACCGGACTGAACAACTCAAGTTGCTGGCCCAGCGCCTCGAAGAACTGCCGCGCGATGCCCCGGTGATCGTTGCCGGTGACTTCAACGACTGGCGCCAGCGTGCCGATGCACTGCTCACACCCTGCGGTTTACGGGAAGTTTTCGCTGAACTGCACGGCAAACCAGCGCGCAGTTTTCCAGCGCGATTGCCAGCGTTGCGTCTTGACCGCATCTACGTGCGCAACCTCAAGGCCAGTCATCCGCAAGTGCTGGCCGCGCGGCCCTGGTCACACCTTTCCGACCATGCACCGCTATCGGTGGAGATCGAGCTATGAGCAGCCCATCGATGGATAAAACCAATGTGGAGCACTTATCCACAACCCCGCCGATCCGTGAACCGGGCGTGGTCGACGTCGAATATGGCTGGCAAGGCAACAACCGCGTAGAGCTGCTGGAAAACGGCGAAGCGTATTTCCCTCGGGTGTTCGAGGCCATGCGTCAGGCGAAGACTGAAATCCTGCTGGAAACCTTCATTGTGTTCGAGGACAAGGTCGGTAACGAGCTGCAGGAAGTACTGATCGCCGCCGCTCAACGCGGCGTGCGGATCAGCGCCAGTCTCGATGGCTTTGGCTGCGGTGAACTGAGCACGGGATACCTCACCGCCCTGAGCGAGGCCGGCGTGCGCATCCAGATTTTCGACCCGGCGCCCAAACATCTGGGCATCCGCACCAACTGGTTCCGCCGCCTGCACCGCAAGATCGTGGTGGTCGATGGCACGATTGCGTTCATCGGCGGCATCAACTTTTCGGCCGACCATTTGGCTGACTTCGGCCCTGAGGCCAAGCAGGATTATTCCGTGGAAGTACAAGGCCCGGCGGTGGCCGATATCCATCACTTCGCCTTGCTGCAAAGCGGTCGCCCGGCTCGCGCCAAATACTGGTGGCAACGCCGCAGGCAACGGCGCTCGGAACTGGCGTTCACCGATCATGACGGCCAGGTTCGCCTGGTGCACCGCGACAACGGCGAACATCCGACCGACATCGAAGAGGTTTACCGACAGGTGCTGCGCAGTGCCCAGCGCCGAGTCGTGATCGCCAACGCCTACTTCTTTCCGGGCTATCGCCTGCTGCGCGAGATCCGCGACGCGGCGCGCCGTGGCGTTGATGTGCGGCTGATCCTGCAAGGTCAGCCCGATATGCTGGTGGCCAAACTTGCCGCGCGCATGACCTATGACTACTTGCTCAAATCCGGCGTGCAGATTTACGAATATTGCGACCGTCCGCTGCACGGCAAAGTCGCGCTGGTGGATGAGGATTGGAGCACGGTCGGCTCGAGCAACCTCGACCCGTTGAGCCTGTCCTTGAACCTGGAAGCCAATGTGTTGATCCGCGATCGCGCCTTCAACCGCGACCTGTTCAAGCGCCTCGAAGACCTGAGTAACAACCATTGCAAGGTCATGTCCGCAGACAAGTCCCCGCGCGGGCGGGTCTGGCACATGACCGTCGGCTTTCTGGTGTTTCACTTTCTGCGGCACTTCCCGGCCTGGGCCGGTTGGCTGCCGGCGCATAAACCGCGCCTGAAACCTTTTTCCCATTCCGCCGGGAGTGACACCTGATGAGCCACTCTGATACACAACCGGTGCCCCACGCCGACACCCCGACCAAATCCCGCTGGAGCCGCTGGAAACGGCCGCTGACAATGCTGTTTTTCCTGGCGCTGATCGTGCTGTTCACGATGCTTGCCCAGCGCATTGAATGGGATGAAGTGTTCGACAACCTCGCAGATTTCAAGGTGCGCACGCTGATCATCGCGTCTGGTCTGACCTTGGTGAGTTTTCTGGTTTACGCCTGCTTCGACCTGATCGGCCGTACCTACATTCGCCAGGACCTGACGTGGAAGCAGATCCTGCCGGTGGGGATTATCAGCTATGCCTTCAACCTCAATCTGAGCGCTTGGGTCGGCGGTATTGCCATGCGTTATCGGCTGTATTCGCGACTCGGGGTGAGCAAGGGCAACATCGCGAAAATTCTCGGGTTGAGCCTCGCGACCAACTGGTTCGGTTACATGGTGATTGCCGGTGCGGTGTTCAGCAGCGGGCTGGTGCGAATGCCGCCAGGCTGGAAGCTGAGCACGGGTGCGTTGCAAGGTGTGGGCGTGTTGTTGCTGCTGGTGGGTGCGGGGTACCTGGCAGCGTGTCAATTTTCCAAGCGACGGGAGTGGGCGATACGCGGGGTGGAAATCAACCTGCCGTCCCTGCGCATGGCGGTGCTGCAACTGGCCCTCGGGGCGCTGAACTGGTCGCTGATGGCGGCAGTGATTTTCACCTTGCTGCCGAGCAAGCTGGATTACCCGCTGGTGCTCGGGGTGTTGCTGATCAGCGCGATTGCCGGCGTCATCACGCACATTCCTGCCGGACTTGGCGTGCTTGAAGCGGTGTTCGTGGCGCTGCTGCAACATGAAGCGTCCCGAGGCAGCCTGGTGGCCGGATTGCTCGCCTATCGGGCGGTTTATTTCATCTTGCCGCTACTGATTACCCTGGTGATGTACTTGATTGTGGAAGCCAAGGCCAAGTCGATGCGGATCGAGAAGAAACCGAGGCATTAACAGCCAAAATTTTACGATGACTGAATAATGCTCAACCGCTCGCCCACCACCATTTCGGTGATCCAGCCCACCAGGATCGAGGTGTACGCCTGTTGCGAAACGGGCTCACTCAAGGCGTGATCAGCGCCGTCGATAATCCGGTGGGTCAGCGAGTGGGTCTGCTGACAGGCAGCGCGGTAGCTCATGATGGTTGCGTGGGGCACATGGTCGTCTGTCTCCGATTCGACCAGCAGCACATCCCCGGTGAATTGCGAACAGGCATGCAGCGCACGATTGCTGTCGGCGCGGACTAACGTGCGGCGGTAATCACGTAAATCGAGCTTGTCCAGGTCACGTTTGGGCGTGTGCCATTGATCATCGCGATACAGCGCCGGCACCCGCAGCGCCAGCCAGCGCACCGGACGCAATGACGTCAGGATCGAGGCCAGATAACCGCCATAACTGGTGCCGACTACGGCAATCGCCGATGTATCGAGCGCCGGGTGCGCGAGCAAGCGGTCATACGCCGCCAGCAGGTCGCGCAGGTTGTCTTCGCGAGTCACTCGACTCAGCGCAATACCGGCCCCGCCGGTATGCCCGCGCAAGTCGAATGTCAGGCACACGCAACCCAAACCGGCGATGCCTTTCGCCCGCTCCAGGTCTCGCTCCTGACTGCCGCCCCAACCGTGCACAAAGAGCACGCCGGGCACTTTCGATTTGGGACTGAGAAAGGTCCCGATCATCTGTTCATCGTCGATGTCGATTTGAATGGTTTCGCTTCTAGCCGTCATAGGATTTAACCGTTACGTACTTGAGGAGAAAGTCACTGCTTTGCGCTGGCCCGCGATACACCTCGATGGCGTCCGCCGGCAGCGGCTGGTCGATGTAGGTCTCGACCGAAGACACGCGAATAGCACGCATCCCGGGGTCGTTGACGAAGCTTTGCAAGGCGGCGACTTCGGCGCTGCTGGCACCGCCCATCCGCCAGGACTGCTCGAGCACGCCGCTGCGCTGTTTGCCATTACTGTCCACACCTTGGGCGATGTCGTAGTTGCGCCGCGAGGCGTAGAAACCGGGATAAGCCTCATCCGCGGCACGGTCGAACACTTGCGCCTGACGGATCGCCAGCCGCACATCGTCCGGCAGTTCCAATTCGAGCAAATCGTCGTATTGCCCCCGCACTACCAGCAGGTTAGACCCTCCATAAACCTGCTCCCCCTGACCGTCTTCGGTCAAGTATTGATCACCGCAATAACTCAGCACCGTGTCGCCGATAAAACTCTGACCGACGCTGTGGGTGATCACTTGGTCCAGGTCCTGCTCCAGCACCACGCCTTCAGTGAACAGCGCTTTGGCATCGGGTCTGGCGAGGATGGCATCGAACTGGTCGAGGCTTTTGATCACTTCCTGACCGCGTCCGGCGCAGGCATGAATCGGCTTGATGCGGATCGGCCCGCTGTAGAGCAAATGCTCCGCCGCAGGACGCGCATCGTCCATGGAAAAAACACTGAGGCCGTCGAGCACCACGCTGCGCACACGTTCGGAAAACAACGGTGACCAGCCTTCCGGTGCGTGAGCATCTTTGTTGCGCAGCCCGTGACTGATGGCTTTGGTGCAGATGAAATCATGGTCGACGTAACCGCCCCACAAATCCTCCGGTCCCTTGACGCCCAATTGCCGGGCGGCAGCGACGCCCACAAGCGTCTGGGTCGGCAACAGATAAAGGTCTCGACCGTTGTGCAGCTCCGGGTCGTAACTGCCGCCGTATTTAAGCCCCAGGATCTGCGCCAGCCAACGGGCCAGCGCACGATTGGTCTCTACTTCGTGGAACGGAGCCTCGGGGCGCACGGAGTGAGCGACCACCAGTTTCTTGCGGCTTGCTGGGGTCATGCGTCCCCCTTCAATCTGCGCTTGATGAATGTAGTTGAAAGGGTGCAGAGATCAGGCCAAGGAGGGCCGAAGACAAACGTTTTTCAAATCAGCCAGTTGCGAAAAACGTGATGGCACCGTGCCTGCTTGATTCTGCACGACAAGGGATACAACTCTGGCATTTTGCACGACTGACGCTCATCCCTGACTAGCTCCCACCCCAAACCGTGTCCGGTATTCACTTGGCGCCAACCCGGTAATCTTCTTGAACGTCGCCCGAAAGGCACTCGGATCCTGATAACCCACCGTCCAGGCAATGTGATCGATGGTGCCGTTGGTGAACTCGAGCATTTCCCGGGCCTTGCCGACTCGCAGGTGCTGGCAGTACTCAGTGGGTTTGAGTCCGGTTGCCGCACGAAATCGACGCAGGAACGTGCGCTCTTCCAGCCCTGCCCGCTCGGCCATCGTCGCCAGCGACACATCGGTCGCTCCGGTGCTTTGCAGCCAATGCTGAACCTTGAGAATCGAAGCATCTCCATGGCTGAGAATGGGCGAAAAATTGCTGCCGCATTCACTCGCGCTGTCGCTGTGTTCCACCACCAGAAACCGCGCGGTACTGGTGGCGATGCTTGGCCCCAGCAGACGGTTGACCAGGCGCAAGCCCAGTTCGGACCAGGCCATCAGCCCGGCGGTCGTGATCAGGTCGCCGTCGTCAACGATGGGAGTGTCAGCCTTGAGCTTGATCGCCGGATAACGCTCGGCGAAGGCTTTGGCCGAGGTCCAGTGAGTAGTGGCGCTACGGCCGTCGAGCAGGCCGCTCTCGGCCAACAGAATCGACCCCACACAAACCCCGCCGAGTGTCGCGCCATTGGCATGTTGCTGACGCAGCCAGCGAATGAGCCCCTGCGGTGCCAGACCTTCGGAAAAACCGGCAATCGACGGCGGGATCAACACCGCCACCAACGCGCCGTCCGGAGCGGGATGACTGTCGTAAACCCGCTTGGGCGCCTGATCGCCATCAACCTGCCAATGGCTGACCCGCAGCAACGGCAACTGCGCCGCCTGATGCTCGGCGGCAATCCGGTTCGCCACCCCGAACAAGTCCGTCAATCCATGCACCGCCGCCATCTGCGCACCGGGATAGATCAGCACGCCCAACTCGGCGATTGCCCTTTCTGCGTCCATTGTCAGTTTTCCCCCTTCTATTGTCGGTGCGGCCAATCCTCGGACGGCCTGCCAGACCCAATACTTCATTCCACACCAACAAGCATTTCGAGGAAACAGTCATGGCCAAGCACGCACTCATCGTAGTCGATATCCAAAACGACTACTTCCCCCAAGGCAAGTGGCCGCTGGTCGGCGCCGACGCCACCGCGGGCAACGCCGTTCGTCTGCTCAAAGCTTTCCGCGATGCCGGTGATTCGGTGGTGCACATCCGCCACGAATTCACCTCCGACGAAGCGCCCTTTTTCACTCCAGGCTCCGAGGGCGCGAAGCTGCACCCTAAAGTCCTCAACCGCGCCGACGAACCGGTCGTGCTCAAACACTTCGTCAACTCGTTCCGCAAAACCGAACTACAGTCAATCCTCGACGAGCAAGGCATCAAGGAACTGGTCGTCGTCGGCAGCATGAGCCACATGTGTGTCGACGGCATCACCCGCGCGGCTGCCGATATGGGCTATACCGTCACGGTGATCCACGACGCCTGTGCCTCCCGTGATCTGGAGTTCAACGGCGTCACCGTTCCGGCAGCCCACGTTCATGCCGCCTTCATGTCGGCCCTGGGTTTTGCCTACGCCAGCGTGGTGTCCACCGACGAATTTCTCGCGGCCAGTCGCTAACGCCCCCTGAAACAACTCGATAAACAAAAGGCCCGCCGAGCTTTCGCGTTGTGGGCCTTTGCGTTTCCGGTCGCTAAAAATCTCACGCGTGAGCTATTGAGAGGTGTAAAAAATCACTGTAGTGTTTCTCACGCGTGAGATTTCACAACGGAGTCACCAGTATGAAAAGCCGCTCTCCATCAGGTCCGCCTGCCGAGCCTGATACCGATACCGCGAGCAGCAAGGGAGAGCGCTCGAAACCGTCCGCGAAAAAACCGTCGAGCTTCTACATGAAGCAGATGCGCGCGGGCCTGGGTGCCGCCGGTTATGTGAAACACGAGACTTGGGTGCTTCCCGAAAACCGAAGCCTGCTCAAGCAGATGGAGAAACAGCTACGCCAACCGATCCTGGCTGGCTCATTCATGTCGGAGAATTACATGAGCGCAGGTAACAACTGGAACATCGATCGCCTCTACAGTGCCCTTCAGGCCCTCGACGAAGTGGTTTCGAACGACATCACCCTCTCCCTCGTTCAAGGCTCCGAGTCCAGCATCAAGCTGGAAATGAACGATTTCGGTGGCTTGCCGATTTACATCGCCGTGGTTGGCGATCAAGTCATCGTGGATACCGTTCTGGTTGATGTCGAGTCCATCAACGACGTACCGGCATTCAACGATGCCGTTCTGCGCAGCCGGGAAATGTTCCCGCTGTCCTCGATCGGTATCGAGTCCATGCCCAACGGGCAGATCGTTTACAACATGTTCGGCGCACTGAGCTCCGACTCCAGCCTGACCAACGTCGTGACCGAGGTCAAAACCCTCGTCGACAACGTCCAGCGCGCCAGCGAAGCCTTTGAACGTTTCTTCATCTAATTTTTCGGGAACAGGAAATATCCAATGACTCAGTCCATCTGGAGCAAATTGTTCACCGCGCTGCGTGGCGGTGCCAATGAAGTCGGCGAATCAATCGTCGATCAACAGGCCCTGCGCATCCTCGACCAGGAAATCCGCGATGCTGACAGCGCCCTGGCCAATGCCAAGCGTGAGTTGGTCACCATCATGGCCAAGCACAAGCTGTCGGCTGATCGTGTGGCCGAGCACAACGCCAAGATCAAGGACCTCGAATCCAAGGCCATGGCCGCGATCCAGGCCAACCGCGAAGACCTGGCGTTGGAAGTGGCCGAAGCCATTTCGACCCTGACCAATGAGCTTGATGTCGAGCAAAAGCAGGCCACCGAATTCGGCGGTTACGCGGACAACATGCGCAAAGACATTACCAAGGCCGAAAGCCGCATCAAAAGCCTGCGCCAGCAAGTGGACATGGCCAAGGCCCGCGAAAGCGTACAGAAAGCCCAGGTCAGCGCTTCGATCGCCAGTGGCGGCGCCAACGGCAAGCTGGAAACCGCCGTCGGTACACTGAACCGCCTGCAGGCCAAGCAGCAGCAACGCGCCGCTGAACTGGAAGCCCAGGATCAACTGGCCGATGCATCGACCGGTACTGATCTGGAACGCAAACTGCGCGAAGCCGGCATTACCCCGGATTCGGGCAGCGCCAACGCAATCCTGGATCGGCTGAAGAAAAAATCAGCCGAGTAACCGGGCCGGGCGCAAGCTGAACAGGAAGGGCATTCATTGCCCTTCCTTTTTTTGTCGAGTAGAGGTCAAGGATGGATGCCCTGAAGGGTTTCAAGACAATTGCCGGCCTGGCAATCCTCATGGTCGCGCTGCAAGTACTCAACACCGCGACCGGCTACAGCCTTGTTGCATTTGGCCTGGTCCCGAGGACATTGCACGGTCTGCTCGGCATCATTACCTCGCCTTTTCTGCACGCGTCCTTTGCGCACCTGAGCGCCAACCTGATTCCCTTTTTGATCCTCGGCACGTTGGTCATTGTCGATGGGCTCAATCGCTTCATCGCCGTGAGCGCGATCATCATTGGCCTGGGCGGCTTGCTGGTCTGGCTGTTCGGGTTTTCCGGGATGCACATCGGTGCCAGCGGATGGGTGTTCGGGCTGTGGGCGTACATTCTGTCGCGCGCCTGGTTCCAGCACAGTTGGGGTAACCTGATCACGGCCGCGGTCGTCGCCCTACTGTATGGCGGCTTGGTGTTTGGCTTCCTTCCACGCCAGGGGGTTTCCTTCGAAGGCCATATCGCTGGGGCATTCGCCGGATTTATTGCGGCCAAGGTACTTCTCTCGACGCCCGGCAACAGGTTTAATGCCGCCCGGTAAAGGCAATTGAACGTTCAGGAGTTCGGGCCTGCGCATTGCCAGGAACGAGTCATCCCACGGAGTCAGGGACGTCATGTCTATTTTTCTTTTATTACGCGTGTATGCCTCGTCCTTCTTCCACCGTTTCGGCTGGGCGGGACTGGCGATTGCCTTGGGCATCCACCTGAGCACGGCCTGGCTCGGCCTGGTGCTTCTGGGCGAACAACACCTCACCGCCCCCGCCACGTTTACCTATTTCTACCTCACCACCACGCTGACGGTAGGTTACGGCGATCTTGCTCCCCAAACCTCGGCGGGACGGGTTTTCGTGGCTACCTGGGTCATGCTCGGGGGCATTGCGCTGCTGACGGCAGCCATCGGCAAAACCACCAGCAGCGTCATTGATGTATGGAGAAAAAGCATGAAGGGCAAAGGTGATTTCACCGGCAAGGTCGGTCACACCGTTCTCATCGGCTGGGAAGGTGCGTCCAGCGAGCGAGTCATTGAATTACTGCTGCAGGACGAAACGTCCAATGACAACTTGATCGTCATTTGCGATAGCGACCTCGAAGAAAACCCCATGCCGGGCAAAGCAGACTTTATCAAAGGCGAAAGTCTGTCCTCTGCCGCACTTTTGCTGCGTGCCGGCGTTCCCGGTGCCGAGCGCGTCCTGGTGCGAACCCATTCAGACGATCTGTCCCTGGCCACCGTGCTGGCGATCAATCAACTGAGCCCTGTCGGGCATGTGGTCGCCCACTTCAATGACAGTGAAATCGCCGCGCTCGCCAGCGCCTACGCGCCCAGCCTGGAGTGCACCTCAAGCATGGCCATCGAGATGTTGGTGCGCGCCTCTCAGGATCCGGGCTCGTCAGTAGTCATCAATGAATTGCTGTGCGTGGGTCAAGGCGCCACCCAGTACCTGATGAAACTGCCCGAGGCTTTTGAAGCAACATTCGGCGATCTGTATGCACAGATGAAAGAGCATCACAACGCGACCCTTATAGGGTACCGCGCCAAAGGCGCCCGACACCCTTCGATCAACCCGCCCGGCGCCACTCGCGTTGAGGGCGGTGAACTCTTCTACATCGCCTCCACTCGCCTCAAGGAAATCTCCAATGGGATGGTTTAAACAGTTGATGGGGCTTGAGGCCCCGAAAGCGAATACGGAATCGAAATGGACAACCAACGAAACCCTGCCCGCCATCGGTCCGCTGGGCCTGGCATTGGGTAAAGAGGTGATGTTCGACACCACCCTGAAGTTGTTGCTCGACGGTAACACCACAGTGGTGATCCCTGGCGCCCAACAGATCTGGAGCGCTGGCACTGTTGATCTCGGGCAGTCGACCTGGCTGTCACGCTATTACATGAACGACGAAGATTACTGGCTGCAAGTGCACACCACCGGCGCCATCGCCGGGCAGGTCGAGTCGGTGATCCTGTTCAACTACCTCAGTTACGTGACCATCAGCAGCGAGGCGGAGTTGAGTCGGTTGGCCGGCCCGCAAAGCCTTATCGGTCTGCCGACCTACACCCACAGCGGCGTCGAATACACCCGCGAATGGGGCACCGAGGATGGCCAGACAGAACTGGTAGCGTTGAGCGAATACCTGAAAAACACGGATGAGTCCTACAGCATTGAACACCGTTCGATGCTGTACGCGCGCGAAACCGGCCTGACCGATCGCCGTGAATTCCTGCTGTTTTCCGTCGAAGAAGATGCCGAAGGCGCCATCAGCCTGAGCACGTCGCGGGGCATTTCGCTGTACACCACCGACCTGAACACTTTTTAAATAAGGAAGAATTCCATGCTAGAAGCGCTCTCCATCTCCCTGAACAAAGCCGCCGTGTTCGGGTTTGTTGCGTACATCCTCGGCGCCGCTGTGCTGTTCGCGCTGTTCCAGTTCATCTACACCCGAATCACTCCGCACAAGGAGTTTGAACTGATCCGTTCGGGCAACGTCGCGGCCGCAATCGCTTTGGGCGGTGCGCTCATCGGTTTCGCGATACCGGCCAGCAATGTGATTGCCTACTCGATCAGCCTGCTCGACTTTGTCGTCTGGTCGCTGATCGCCGCCGTCGTGCAACTGCTGGCGTTCCTGGTGACTAGCCTGGTCTTGAAAGGCACGTCGGAACGCATCAAGAAAGGTGAAATCGCGGCGGGTGTCTATGTCGCGGCAGTGGCCATCAGCGTCGGTATGTTGAACGCCGCCTGCATGACCCCTACCCCGAACTGATCGCGCAGGGAGCTCCCGATGAAACGAAGCAAGTACGTTCAACTGTCGCTGGCCGCCTCGGTCGCCATGGCGATATCCGGCTGCGGGCCGACGGAAAAAACCTACCCGGTGCAGAAGAAGTACAACTTCCAGTCCGTCCAGCAATGTGCCGATGAAAAACTCCCGGTAGACGTCTGCTCTGACGCCTACATGGCTGCCATGACGGAGCATCGGCGCATTGCGCCGGTCTACGACAATCAGGCCGATTGCGACGCGGACTTTGTCGCAGACTGGTGCCAGCAAGATTCCACCGGCAAGTTCATCCCGAAACTGGGCGGTTTCGAACTGACCGCCGATGGCGAAGTGACGCAGTCCCAAGTGGACGCGGCCAAGGCCCAACTGCCCGCCTCGGAAGCGAACAGTGGAGGCTCCGGATTCTCCGGCACCAGCCTGCTGACCGGTTTGCTGATCGGCAACATGCTGAGCAACAACCGCAACAGCTTTTTCTCGCAACCGGTGTATCGCTACCGCGATGACCGCGGCGGTTACTCGTCTTCCACGCTCAGCCAGCGGATTGCCAAGGGCTCGACCTTTACCAAGTCCAATCAGGCGAGGTACGGCAGCAGCAACTACGCCGATTCGATTCGTTCCGCCAGCAAGCCGGTGTCGGTTGCCTCGTCCACCTCCCGTGGCGGTTTCGGCAGCAAGGCCAGCGCACGCAGTGGCTGGGGCGGCGGCGGTTCGAGCAGTTAAGGAAACCGGGCCATGAAAAAGATTCTCTGCGCAGAACGTCATGACTGGAAACAGACCGCCGAAAGCCTCGGCTTTCTGTTCCATACCATCGACGACGAACCCTATTGGGACGAGAGCGCGTATTACCAGTTCACGCTCAAGCAGATCGAAAACGATCTCGAAGACCCGACCACCGAAATTCATGAGATGTGCATGGACCTGGTAGCCCGGGTGGTTCAGAGCGAAGAGTTGCTGGAGCGCCTGAGCATTCCTGCGCCGTTCTTCGACATGATTCGGACTTCATGGCTCGAAGGCCACCCGCACCTCTATGGGCGCATGGACTTCTCGTATAACGGCACCGGACCGGCAAAATTGCTGGAACTCAACTACGACACGCCGACCAGCCTCTATGAAGCGGCAGCGTTTCAGTGGGGCTGGCTGGAGCAATGCATCGAACGCGGCTTATTGCCCAAGCATGCCGACCAGTTCAACAGCATTGACACCAAACTGCATCAGGCCTTCGCCCAGCTACAGCTTAAACAGCCTTTCTATTTCGCCTCGATGAAAGACTCAGTCGAGGACAAGGGCACCACCGATTACCTGCGCCTGATCGCCGAAAAAGTCGGAATAGAATCACGCCACATCGACATCGAAGACATCGGCCTCACCGCTGACGGACGTTTCGTCGATCTGGAAGATCGCTGGATTCCTCACCTGTTCAAACTGCATGCGTGGGAGTTCATCTTCCACGAGCCCTTCGGTGCAGCGATTGCCCAGAGTGATACGCAGTTTTTCGAGCCCGCGTGGAAATCCATCATTTCCAACAAAGGCATCCTGCCGCTGCTATGGGACTCCAACAAAGGACACCCGAACCTGCTCGCCGCCCACCTGGATACCAATCCGAACACAGCGGTGCCCAAGGGCTGGGTGCGCAAACCGTTCTTCTCGCGGGAAGGCGCCAACATCGAGTTGCAAACCGCTGAGGGCCTGATCGTAAAAGAGGACGGCCCCTACACCGACGCGCCGTTTATCCTTCAGGAATTCGCACCGTTGCCGCAGTTTGGCGACAGCTACACGCTGATCGGTTCCTGGGTGATCGGCGATCAGGCCGCCGGTATCGGTGTGCGGGAAGACAACAGTCTGATCACCAAGGATTCAAGTCGGTTCTTGCCGCATTTGATACTCGACTGATCCATCCATCGCCGGTGTGGACATAAGTACGATGCCCGCAAGACTTATAGCTGAAATGCCGGATAATGGCGGCCAAATCGTCTAGCCGTTATTCTGGTAATCCCCCATGGAAATCAAGGTCAACTTTCTCGACAACCTTCGACTTGAAGCCAAGTTCGACGACTTCACGGTGGTGGCCGATCAACCTATCCGCTACAAGGGCGATGGCTCGGCACCGGGTCCGTTCGACTACTTCCTGGCTTCGTCGGCGCTGTGTGCGGCTTATTTCGTGAAGCTGTACTGCGACACTCGCAGTATTCCCACCGAAAACATCCGCCTTTCGCAGAACAACATTGTTGATCCGGAAAACCGCTACAACCAGATTTTCAAGATCCAGGTCGAGTTGCCGGCGGATATTTCCGACAAGGACCGCCAGGGCATCCTGCGTTCCATCGACCGGTGTACCGTGAAAAAAGTGGTCCAGGCCGGGCCTGAGTTTGTGATCGAAGAGGTGGAAAACCTCGACGCCGATGCCCAAGCGTTGCTGATGCCTGCTTCTACCTCAGAGGCGAGCACGTATATTGCGGGCAAGGATCTGCCGCTGGAGCAGACCATTGCCAATATGTCGGCCATTCTGGCGGACCTGGGCATGAAGATTGAAATCGCCTCGTGGCGCAATATCGTTCCCAACGTGTGGTCGCTGCATATCCGCGATGCGCACTCGCCGATGTGTTTTACCAACGGCAAGGGCGCAACCAAGGAAGGCGCGCTGGCGTCGGCGTTGGGCGAGTTTATCGAGCGACTCAACTGCAACTTCTTCTACAACGATCAGTTCTGGGGCGAAGAGATCGCCAACGCGCCGTTTGTGCATTACCCGGACGAACGCTGGTTCAAGCCTGGCCGTAAAGATGAACTGCCGGCCGAAATCCTCGACGCGTACTGCCTGAAGATTTACAACCGCGACGGCGAGTTGCGTGGCTCCCACCTGATCGACACCAACTCGGGCAATGAAGAGCGCGGCATCTGCTCGCTGCCATACGTGCGCCAGTCGGACGGCGAAGTGGTGTATTTCCCGTCCAACCTGATTGAAAACCTGTTCCTGAGCAACGGCATGAGTGCCGGCAACACGCTGGCCGAAGCCCAGGTGCAATGCCTGTCGGAGATCTTCGAGCGTGCGGTAAAACGCGAAATCATCGAAGGTGAATTTGCACTGCCGGATGTGCCCGCCGATGTGCTGGCGAAGTACCCCGGGATACTGGCCGGTATTCAGGCGCTGGAAGAGCAAGGGTTCCCCGTATTGGTGAAGGATGCATCCCTGGGCGGTGAATTCCCGGTGATGTGCGTCACGTTGATGAACCCGCGTACCGGCGGTGTGTTCGCCTCGTTCGGCGCGCACCCGAGCCTGGAAGTGGCGCTGGAGCGCAGCCTGACCGAACTGCTCCAGGGCCGCAGCTTCGAAGGCCTCAACGACTTGCCCCAGCCGACGTTTGAAGGCCATGCGGTGACCGAGCCGAATAACTTCGTCGAGCACTTCATCGATTCCAGCGGCGTGGTGTCGTGGCGCTTCTTCAGCTCCAAGTCCGATTACGAATTCGTGGAGTGGGACTTCTCCGGCCAGGGTGAAAACTCGAATGCCGAAGAAGCCGCGACCTTGTTCGGCATTCTCGAAGGCATGGGCAAGGAAGTGTACATGGCGGTCTACGAGCATATCGGCGCGACGGCATGCCGCATCCTGGTGCCGGACTATTCGGAAATCTATCCCGTGGACGACCTGATCTGGGATAACACCAACAAAGCGCTTTTCTTCCGCGCCGATATCCTGAACCTGCATCGCCTGGACGACGACGAACTGCAAGCGCTGGTTGAGCGCCTGGTGGAAAGTGAGCTGGATGACTACACCGACATCACCTCCCTGATCGGCATCGAATTTGACGACAATACGGCCTGGGGTCAGCTGACGATCCTGGAGTTGAAGCTGCTGATTTATCTCGCCTTGCAGCAATTTGAAGAGGCGAAAGAGGCAGTGGAGATGTTCCTGCAGTACAACGACAACACGGTTGAGCGCGGCTTGTTCTACCAAGCCGTCAATGTGGTGCTGGAGATGAAGCTGGACGAAGACCTGGAACTGGAAGACTACGAGGCCAATTTCCGCCGGATGTTTGGCAACGAGCGCACGGATGCCGCGATCGGATCGGTGGACGGCAGCGTGCGTTTCCATGGCTTGACGCCGACCAGCTTGAAACTGGAGGGGCTCGACAGGCACCTGCGGTTGATCGATAGCTACAAGAAACTGCACTCGGCACGGGCCAATGTGACCGCGTTATCGAGTTAATAGCGCCAACAAAAAAGCGAAGCCAGATGGCTTCGCTTTTTTGTTACTGACTGGATAGCTGCTTTTTAGAACGGGATATCGTCATCAAAGCTGTCGAAATCCGGAGCCGGCTGCGGAGCGGCCTGCTGTGGAGCTGGTGCCTGGCGCGACTGTTGCGGTGCCGACTGCTGCGGACGCGGGGCCTGTTGGCGTGGGGCCGGGGCGGACTGCTGGTAGTTGTTGCCCCCGCCTTGTTGGTCGCCCTGTTGTGGACGGCCGCCCAGCAGTTGCATGGTGCCTTGCATGTCGACCACGATTTCAGTGGTGTAACGCTTGATACCGTCTTTTTCCCACTCGCGGGTCTGCAGCTTGCCTTCGATGTAGACCTGCGAACCTTTACGCAGGTACTCGCCGGCGATTTCGGCAACCTTGCCGAACATCGACACACGGTGCCATTCGGTCTTCTCGACTTTCTGACCGGTTTGCTTGTCGGTCCACTGTTCGCTGGTCGCCAGACTCAGGTTGGTCACGGCGTTACCGTTAGGCAAGTAGCGAACTTCGGGATCCTGGCCGCAAGTGCCGACCAGTATGACTTTGTTAACCCCACGGGCCATAACGTTCTCCTAGGCTACGCACGCTGCCCCGGCCGGGTTGTTCACCAGGCGTTCAAGGGTGGTGCGATCCAATAGTTCTGTGTCCAATTTGATGTAAATCGCCGCTTCATCTTCGACGATCACTGCATCTGTTACCCCTACGACGGCCTTCAGGCGCTCGACCAGACCCGCTTCGCGGATCGCCTCGGGCGACAACGGCAAGCGCAGGCTCGTCACGTAGGGAGGTTCGCGCATGGTAACAGCAAAGGCCAGCCAGAGGGCAGCCAGACCGGCGCATCCAAGGAACACAACCGACAGACCGCCATGCTGAAACAGCCAGCCGCCGAGGATGCCGCCCAGTGCCGAACCGAGGAACTGGCTGGTGGAATAAACCCCCATCGCCGTGCCCTTGCCGCCTGCCGGTGAAACCTTGCTGATCAGCGATGGCAACGAAGCTTCCAGCAAGTTGAACGCGGTAAAGAACACCACCGTCCCGATCACCAGAGCTCGCAAGCTATCGCCGAACTGCCAGAAGAATAGCTCAGTGAGCATCAGCGTCGCGACGGCGCCGAGTAAAACTCGTTTCATTTTGCGTTTCTTCTCGCCGTAGATAATGAACGGGATCATGGCGAAGAAGGAAATCAGCAGCGCGATCAGGTACACCCACCAGTGCTGCTCTTTGGGCAGCCCGGCTTTTTCGACCAGCGCCAGCGGCAATGCAACGAAGCTCGACATCAACATCGCGTGCAACACAAAAATGCCCAGGTCCAGACGCAGTAAGTCTGGATGCTTGAGCGTCGGTATCAGTGCCTGGCGCGCAACGCCGGATTCTCGGTGCTGCAACGGCCCGGTCGAGCGCGGCACCATGAACATCACGATTACGATGCCGAACAGCGCCATGCCGCCCGTGGCGAGGAACAACCCGGACAGACCAAAGGCGCGGGTCAACAACGGTCCTACAACCATCGCGACAGCGAACGACAGACCGATCGTCATGCCGATCATGGCCATGGCTTTGGTCCGATGCTGTTCGCGGGTCAGGTCTGACAGCAACGCCATCACCGCCGCGGAAATCGCCCCGGCGCCTTGCAGGATTCGTCCGGCGATCACGCCCCAGATCGAGTCGGCATTGGCCGCCAGCACGCTACCGAGGGCAAAGACGATCAGCCCCAGGTAAATCACCGGACGGCGACCGATGCGGTCGGAAATGAAGCCGAAAGGAATTTGAAAGATCGCCTGGGTCAGGCCGTAAGCGCCAATCGCCAGCCCGATAAGGGCCGGGGTCGCTCCTGCCAGATCCATCCCATAGGTCGCCAGTACCGGCAACACCATGAACATGCCAAGCATACGGAAGGCGAACACCAGGGCCAGACCGCTTGCTGCGCGGGTCTCACTGCCACTCATGCGTTCGCTGTGGGGATCGTGCATGGAAAAACCTCATGTGAACCGGCGGCGATTCTACCAGTCCCATCGATTGACGGGGTATATCGCGACGCTTTGACGCGCTCTGCTGACAGACTCTTCATGTAAGGCTGCAACCCGCTCATTCGATAGTGTGCATCCATCCAGTATTTGGCCGTATACTCCTACGTTTTCGACGCCCGCCGAGCGAGGCCACTTTGGACAAGATCCTGATTCGTGGGGCCCGAACCCACAACCTGAAGAACATCGACCTGACCCTGCCACGGGACAAACTGATCGTCATCACCGGCCTGTCCGGCTCCGGAAAATCATCCCTGGCATTCGACACGCTGTACGCCGAAGGCCAGCGCCGCTACGTCGAATCGCTGTCGGCCTACGCGCGGCAATTTTTGTCGATGATGGAAAAACCTGACGTCGACACCATCGAAGGTTTGTCGCCAGCCATTTCCATCGAGCAGAAATCGACCTCGCACAACCCGCGTTCGACGGTCGGCACCATCACCGAAATCTACGATTACCTGCGCCTGCTTTACGCTCGCGTGGGTATTCCGCGTTGCCCGGATCACGACATTCCGCTGGAAGCCCAGACTGTCAGCCAGATGGTCGACCTGGTCCTCGCCCAACCGGAGGGCAGCAAGCTTATGCTGCTGGCACCGGTGATCCGCGAGCGTAAAGGCGAACACCTTTCGGTCTTCGAAGAACTGCGCGCCCAAGGCTTTGTGCGGGCTCGGGTCAACGGACGGCTCTGCGAGCTGGACGAATTGCCGAAGCTGGATAAGCAGAAGAAGCACTCGATCGATGTGGTGGTCGACCGCTTCAAGGTGCGCGCCGACCTGCAACAGCGCCTGGCCGAGTCGTTCGAGACCGCTTTGAAGCTCGCGGACGGCATTGCCCTGGTCGCGCCGATGGACGACGAGCCCGGCGAAGAAATCATCTTCTCCGCGCGCTTCGCCTGCCCGATCTGCGGTCATGCCATCAGCGAGCTGGAACCCAAGCTGTTCTCCTTCAACAACCCGGCCGGCGCTTGCCCGACTTGCGATGGTCTGGGTGTTAAGCAGTTCTTCGACATCAAGCGATTGGTCAATGGCGAACTGACGCTCGCGGAAGGCGCGATTCGTGGCTGGGACCGGCGCAACGTCTATTACTTCCAGATGCTCGGGTCGTTGGCTTCGCACTACAAGTTCAGCCTGGAAGTGCCGTTCAACGAACTGCCGGCCGATCAGCAGAAGTTCATCCTGCACGGCAGCGGTTCGCAGAACGTCGACTTCAAATACCTGAACGACCGTGGCGACATCGTCAAACGTTCGCACCCGTTCGAAGGCATCGTGCCTAATCTGGAACGTCGCTACCGTGAAACCGAGTCCGCCTCGGTGCGTGAAGAGCTAGCCAAGTTCCTCAGCACCCAGCCTTGCCCGGATTGCCGCGGTACTCGCCTGCGGCGTGAGGCTCGGCATGTATGGGTGGGCGAGAAGACGCTGCCGGCAGTGACCAATCTGCCGATTGGCGATGCCTGTGAGTACTTCGGTGTTCTAAAACTTACTGGCCGTCGCGGTGAAATTGCCGACAAGATTCTCAAGGAAATTCGCGAGCGACTGCAGTTCCTGGTCAACGTTGGCCTGGACTATTTGTCGCTGGATCGCAGTGCGGACACGTTGTCCGGTGGTGAAGCGCAGCGTATCCGTCTGGCCAGCCAGATTGGCGCAGGCCTGGTTGGCGTTCTGTACATTCTCGACGAACCATCGATTGGCCTGCACCAGCGAGACAACGATCGGTTGCTCGGTACGCTCAAGCACTTGCGGGATATCGGCAACACGGTGATCGTGGTCGAGCACGATGAAGATGCGATTCGCCTGGCTGACTACGTGGTGGATATCGGTCCGGGCGCAGGTGTACACGGCGGACACATTGTCGCCGAAGGTACGCCGGCCGAGGTCATGGCTCATCCAGACTCGTTGACCGGCAAGTACTTGTCGGGCCGGGTAAAAATTGCAGTCCCGGCCAAACGCACACCGAGGAACAAGAAGCTGTCGCTGTCCCTCAAGGGCGCTCGCGGCAACAACTTGCGCAATGTCGACCTGGACATTCCAATCGGCCTGCTGACTTGCGTCACCGGCGTGTCTGGCTCGGGCAAGTCGACACTGATCAACAACACGCTGTTTCCTTTGAGCGCCACGGCACTCAATGGTGCAACGACGCTTGAAGCGGCTGCTCACGACAGCATTAAAGGTCTGGAGCATCTGGATAAGGTTGTCGACATCGATCAGAGTCCGATCGGACGCACGCCACGCTCAAACCCGGCGACGTACACCGGACTGTTCACACCGATTCGCGAACTGTTCGCCGGTGTGCCGGAGTCCCGCTCCCGCGGTTATGGTCCTGGACGCTTCTCCTTCAACGTAAAGGGCGGACGTTGCGAAGCTTGTCAGGGCGATGGCCTGATCAAGGTAGAAATGCACTTCCTGCCGGATATCTATGTCCCGTGCGACGTCTGCAAGAGCAAGCGCTACAACCGCGAGACTCTGGAGATCAAGTACAAGGGCAAGAACATCCACGAAACCCTCGAGATGACGATCGAGGAGGCGCGAGTGTTCTTCGATGCGGTTCCGGCCCTGGCGCGCAAGCTTCAGACGTTGATGGATGTCGGCCTGTCGTACATCAAGCTTGGGCAGTCAGCGACCACGCTGTCGGGTGGTGAAGCCCAGCGGGTGAAGCTGTCCCGCGAACTGTCCAAGCGCGATACCGGCAAGACGCTGTATATCCTCGATGAGCCGACAACTGGCCTGCACTTCGCTGATATTCAGCAGTTGCTCGACGTATTGCATCGATTGCGCGACCACGGCAACACTGTGGTGGTGATCGAACACAACCTTGATGTAATCAAAACAGCCGACTGGCTGGTGGACCTGGGGCCGGAAGGCGGTTCAAAGGGCGGTCAGATCATTGCCGTCGGTACGCCGGAAGAAGTGTCGGAGATGAAACAGTCTCATACCGGCTTCTACCTCAAACCGCTGCTGGAGCGCGATCGGGCCTGAATCCAGCGCACAAAAAAGCCCCTGTCACTTGCTCAGCGACAGGGGCTTTTTGTATCGGTGCAATCAGGCGTGAGATTGCAGGTAGTTCTCGAGACCGATCAACTTGATCAGACCCATCTGCTTTTCAAGCCAGTAGGTGTGGTCTTCTTCGGTGTCATGCAATTGAACCCGCAGCATCTCGCGACTGACATAGTCCTTGTGCTGTTCGCAGAGCTTTATACCCTTGCAGAGCGCGGCGCGGACTTTGTATTCAAGTCGCAGGTCAGCGGCAAGCATGTCCGGCACGGTAGTGCCGACATCAAGGTCGTCCGGGCGCATGCGCGGCGTACCTTCGAGCATCAGAATTCGGCGCATCAGGGCATCAGCGTGCCCGGCTTCTTCTTCCATCTCGTGGTTGATACGTTCGTAGAGCTTGGTGAAACCCCAGTCCTCATACATCCGCGAATGGACGAAATATTGATCACGCGCCGCCAGTTCGCCGGTCAGCAACGTGTTGAGGTAATCGATTACGTCTGGGTGGCCTTGCATCGCCCTACATCTCCCTGCTTGAAAGTCTGTAGTTTGAACCAAGCAGACTGTTTGGTCACTCTGCTTGCGCGATAAAAGCGAAGATATTCTGAGAAAAGTGGTTTAAATAACGCAAAAACCGCCCAGATGAGGGCGGTTCTGCTTCTCGTTTAGACTTCGTTAAGCTGTACGCCCAACGCCGCTGCGATTGCTTCTCCGTACGCCGAGTCGGCCCTGAAGAAATGCTGTAATTGACGATCAATCACGTCGCCGGAGACGCCGCCCATGGCGCCGGCAATGTTGTTGACCAGCAGGGCTTTCTGCTCATCACTCATCAGACGGAACAGCGCACCGGCGTGGCTGTAATAGTCGGTATCTTCGCGATGATCGTAACGATCAGCCGCCCCGCTTAGAACCAGCGCGGGCTCTGCATAGCGAGGCGCTTGTTTCGGCGATTCGATGTAGCTGTTCGGCTCGTAGTTAGGTGTTGCACCGCCATTGCTGCCAAACGCCATCGAACCGTCGCGCTGATAGCTGTTTACCGGGCCGCGAGGCGCGTTCACCGGCAATTGCTGGTGGTTGGTGCCAATGCGGTAGCGGTGAGCATCTGCGTAAGCGAACACTCGCCCTTGCAGCATGCGGTCAGGCGACAAACCGACACCCGGGACCATGTTGCTCGGCCCGAACGCCGCTTGCTCGACTTCAGCAAAATAGTTCTGTGGGTTGCGGTTAAGCTCCAGTTCGCCAACTTCGATCAGCGGAAACTCTTTCTGCGACCAGGTTTTGGTCACGTCAAACGGGTTCTCGTAGTGCGCCGCGGCCTGTGCCTCCGTCATGATCTGGATGCACACGCGCCATTTCGGGAAATCACCGCGCTCAATCGCGCCGAACAGATCACGCTGTGCGTAATCCGGATCGGTACCGGCCAGGCGTGCTGCTTCTGCTGGCGCCAGGTTTTTAATCCCTTGCTTGGTTTTGTAGTGCCACTTCACCCAGTGGCGCTCGCCATTGGCGTTGATCAGGCTGTAGGTGTGACTGCCGAAGCCGTGCATGTGACGGTAGCCATCGGCGATGCCGCGGTCCGAGAACAAAATAGTGACCTGGTGCAACGCCTCAGGTGAGTGCGACCAGAAGTCCCACATCATTTGCGCGCTTTTCAGATTGCTTTGTGGCAGACGTTTTTGGGTGTGAATAAAGTCCGGGAATTTCAAAGGATCGCGGATGAAGAACACTGGCGTGTTGTTGCCGACGATGTCCCAGTTACCTTCTTCGGTATAGAACTTCAGGGCGAAACCACGTGGATCACGCTCAGTATCAGCAGAACCGCGCTCGCCGCCCACGGTGGAAAACCGCAGGAAGGTTGGGGTTTGCTTGCCGACAGATTCAAACAGTTTGGCGCTTGTGTACTCGGTGATGTCCCGAGTTACGGTGAACGTACCGTAAGCACCCGAACCTTTGGCGTGTACACGGCGCTCTGGGATGTTTTCACGGTTGAAGTGGGCAAGCTTCTCGATCAGGTGAAAGTCGTCGAGCAGCAGCGGGCCACGAGGGCCGGCGGAACGGGAATTCTGGTTATCAGCGACAGGAGCGCCACTGGCGGTGGTAAGTGTTTTATTTTGGCTCATGCAATGTCTTCCTCTGTCAGTCTTTCCTACTGCCGGCTAATCGGCTGAGAGGGAGTATTGACCATCAACATGGCACCATCAAATTCATTAAATTGTGAGAATCGATAGATAAATACTAATGAGGCTTTATCGCTTAGGCTTTTCGATACTTTTCGAGCGCGCACAAAAAACCGGGCACTAGGCCCGGCTCTTCGTTTCAGACTGACGTCTTACTCAGCGGATACAGCTTCACCACCGGCAGGACGATCAACCAACTCGACGTACGCCATAGGCGCGTTGTCGCCAGTGCGGAAACCGCACTTGAGGATGCGCAGGTAGCCACCCTCACGGGTAGCGTAACGCTTGCCCAGGTCGTTGAAGAGCTTACCAACGATAGCTTTCGAACGAGTGCGGTCGAAAGCCAGACGGCGGTTAGCCAGGCTGTCTGTCTTGGCCAAGGTGATCAGCGGCTCAGCAACGCGACGCAGTTCTTTAGCTTTCGGCAGTGTAGTTTTGATCAGCTCGTGCTCGAACAGCGACACTGCCATGTTTTGAAACATGGCCTTGCGGTGCGAGCTAGTGCGGCTCAGGTGACGACCACTTTTACGATGACGCATGGTTCATTCCTTACCAAACACAACGTTCGGTGATTACGACGATCAGGCAGTCGCCTTGTCGTCCTTCTTAAGACTTGCAGGCGGCCAGTTGTCGAGGCGCATGCCGAGGGACAGACCGCGGGAGGCCAGAACGTCCTTGATTTCAGTCAAGGATTTCTTGCCAAGGTTCGGAGTCTTCAACAGCTCTACTTCGGTACGCTGAATCAGGTCACCGATGTAGTAGATGTTTTCCGCCTTAAGGCAGTTAGCCGAACGTACAGTCAGTTCCAGATCGTCAACCGGGCGAAGCAGGATCGGATCGATCTCGTCTTCCTGCTCGACAACCACTGGCTCACTGTCACCTTTGAGGTCGACGAACGCAGCCAACTGCTGTTGCAGAATGGTTGCAGCGCGGCGAATTGCCTCTTCAGGATCCAGAGTACCGTTGGTTTCCAGATCAATAACCAGCTTGTCCAGGTTAGTACGCTGTTCGACACGGGCGTTTTCCACCACGTATGCGATACGGCGAACCGGGCTGAACGAAGAGTCAAGCTGCAAGCGACCGATGCTGCGGCTTTCGTCTTCATCGCTCTGACGCGAGTCTGCCGGTTCATAACCACGACCACGAGCTACGGTGAGCTTCATGTTCAGGGCGCCGTTAGACGCCAGGTTAGCGATTACGTGATCGGGGTTAACGATCTCGACATCATGATCCAGCTGAATATCGGCAGCGGTAACCACCCCCGAACCCTTCTTCGACAAGGTCAGCGTAACTTCGTCACGGCCGTGCAGCTTGATAGCCAGACCTTTAAGGTTCAACAGGATTTCAATTACGTCTTCCTGTACACCTTCGATGGCGCTGTACTCATGGAGCACACCGTCAATCTCGGCCTCGACTACTGCGCAGCCGGGCATTGAGGACAACAGGATGCGGCGCAGCGCGTTGCCCAGGGTGTGGCCAAAACCACGCTCGAGAGGCTCGAGAGTGATCTTGGCGCGGGTTGGACTGACAACCTGCACATCAATATGGCGGGGTGTCAGGAACTCATTTACCGAAATCTGCATGGATGCACCTATTTTCTAGCCCTTACTTGGAGTAGAGCTCGACAATCAGGCTTTCGTTGATGTCGGCGGACAGATCACTGCGAGCAGGAACGTTCTTGAAAACGCCCGACTTCTTCTCAGTGTCTACTTCTACCCATTCTACGCGGCCACGTTGGGCACACAGATCGAGAGCTTGGACAATGCGAAGTTGGTTCTTTGCTTTCTCGCGAATCGCGACCACGTCACCAGCACGAACTTGGTACGACGGCACGTTTACGGTCTGACCGTTAACGCTTACGGATTTGTGCGATACCAGCTGACGGGATTCGGCACGAGTAGAGCCAAAACCCATACGGTATACAACGTTGTCCAGACGGCATTCGAGCAGTTGCAACAGGTTTTCGCCAGTTGCGCCTTTCTTGCCAGCAGCTTCTTTGTAGTAGCCGCTGAATTGACGCTCGAGAACGCCGTAGATACGACGGACCTTCTGCTTTTCACGCAGTTGGGTGCCGTAATCGGACTGGCGACCGCGGCGTTGGCCGTGGATACCAGGTGCTGCTTCAATGTTGCACTTCGATTCGATCGCGCGCACGCCGCTCTTCAAGAAGAGATCGGTGCCTTCGCGACGAGCGAGTTTGCATTTTGGACCAATGTAACGAGCCATTCTTTACAATCTCCTGGATTACACGCGGCGCTTCTTCGGCGGACGGCACCCGTTGTGCGGGATTGGCGTCACGTCGGTGATGCTGGCGATCTTGTAGCCACAGCCGTTCAAAGCGCGGACTGCAGATTCACGACCTGGACCTGGACCTTTGACGTTAACGTCGAGGTTTTTCAGGCCGTATTCCAGCGCAGCTTGACCAGCACGTTCAGCAGCTACTTGAGCAGCAAACGGCGTGGACTTGCGGGAACCGCGGAAACCCGAACCACCGGAGGTAGCCCAGGAAAGAGCGTTGCCTTGACGGTCGGTGATGGTCACGATTGTGTTGTTAAAAGATGCATGGATGTGGGCGATGCCATCAACCACTGTCTTTTTAACTTTTTTACGAGGACGAGCAGCAGGTTTAGCCATGATTAATTTCCTGTCGATTCGCTGGGGCGATTACTTGCGGATCGGCTTACGCGGACCTTTACGGGTACGCGCGTTAGTCTTGGTACGCTGACCGCGCACTGGAAGACCACGACGATGACGCAGACCGCGATAGCAACCGAGGTCCATCAAACGCTTGATTTTCATGTTGATTTCGCGACGCAGGTCACCTTCAGTGGTGAACTTCGCCACTTCGCCACGCAGCTGTTCAATCTGCTCGTCGCTCAGATCTTTGATCTTTGCGGCTGGGTTTACCCCAGTCACTGCACAGATCTTCTGTGCAGTAGTGCGACCAACACCATAGATGTAGGTCAGCGAGATAACAGTATGCTTGTTATCTGGAATGTTAACGCCTGCAATACGGGCCATTCAGTGGGACTCCAATTGACAGCTACCTACGCCCCGGAAGCCAAGAAATAGGGCGCGAGATAATATCGCTGTAATAACAAATAATCAACCCGGCAGCGCACTAGCTGCCGGGCTTGAAGCACAATCACACTCAGCCTTGGCGCTGTTTGTGACGCGGTTCCGCGCTGCAAATTACTCGAACAACACCTTCGCGGCGAATAATTTTGCAGTTACGGCACAGCTTTTTCACCGATGCACGAACTTTCATCACCAACTCCTCGAACCTTATGGGTACTCAGCGCAACATGCCGCTGCCGTAACCCTTCAGGTTGGCTTTCTTCATCAGGGATTCGTACTGGTGCGAAACGAGGTGCGATTGTACTTGAGACATGAAGTCCATCACAACCACGACCACGATCAGCAACGAGGTCCCGCCAAGGTAGAACGGAACGTTTGCTGCAACCACCAGGAACTGGGGCAACAGGCACACGGCCGTCATATATAGAGCACCGAACAGGGTCAAACGAGTCAGAACGCCATCAATGTAGCGCGCAGACTGCTCACCTGGACGGATGCCCGGAATAAAGGCACCGGACTTCTTCAGGTTTTCCGCTACGTCTTTCGGATTGAACATCAACGCCGTATAGAAGAAGCAGAAGAAAATAATCCCTGCACTAAACAGCAGAATATTCAACGGCTGACCAGGAGCGATCGACTGCGAGATGTCCTGCAGCCAGCCCATACCTTCAGACTGACCAAACCAGGTACCCAACGAAGCCGGGAACAGCAAAATGCTGCTCGCGAAAATGGCTGGTATAACACCGGCCATGTTCACCTTCAACGGCAAGTGGCTAGTCTGCGCAGCAAAGACCTTACGACCCTGCTGACGCTTGGCGTAATGAACAGCAATACGACGCTGACCACGCTCAATGAACACCACGAAACCGATAATCGCTACTGCCAGCAAACCGATGGCAACCAAGGCAAAAATGTTGATATCACCCTGACGCGCAGACTCGAAAGACTGCCCGATCGCTCTCGGAAGACCGGCGACGATACCTGCGAAAATCAACATCGAGATACCGTTGCCAACACCACGCTCAGTAATCTGCTCACCCAGCCACATCATGAACATCGCACCAGCCACAAACGTGGATACCGCGACGAAATGGAAGCCAAAGTCACCAGTGAACGCAACGCCCTGCCCTGCCAGACCAATGGACATGCCAATTGCCTGAACGAGAGCGAGGACGACAGTGCCGTAGCGGGTGTACTGAGCGATCTTGCGACGCCCAGCTTCACCTTCCTTCTTCAACTGTTCCAGCTGCGGGCTGACGGCGGTCATCAGCTGCATGATGATCGATGCCGAAATGTACGGCATGATTCCCAGTGCAAAGATGCTCATCCGCTCCAGCGCGCCGCCGGAAAACATGTTGAACAAGCTAAGAATGGTCCCCTCATTCTGTCGAAACAGGTCCGCGAGTCGGTCCGGGTTGATACCTGGAACCGGGATGTGTGCGCCTATTCGGTAGACGATAATCGCCAGGAACAGAAAACGCAGACGAGCCCAGAGTTCAGACATACCGCCTTTGCCGAGCGCAGAGAGAGCACCTTGCTTAGCCATTTATTCCTCGAACTTGCCGCCAGCTGCTTCGATAGCCGCACGCGCACCTTTGGTGGCGCCGATTCCCTTTCCGATGGTGACAGCGCGAGTAACTTCGCCGGACAGCATGATTTTCACACGCTGTACGTTGACGTTGATCACGTTGGCATCTTTCAGGGACTGCACGGTGACGATGTCGCCTTCCACTTTAGCCAGCTCGGACAAACGCACTTCTGCGCGATCCATGGCTTTCAGGGAAACGAAACCGAACTTCGGCAGGCGACGATGCAGCGGCTGTTGACCGCCTTCAAAGCCTGGAGCAATGGTGCCACCGGAGCGGGAGGACTGACCTTTGTGGCCACGGCCACCGGTCTTGCCCAAACCACTACCGATACCACGGCCCGGACGATGCTTTTCGCGACGGGAACCCGGCGCTGGACTCAGATCATTGAGTTTCATCGA
Organism: Pseudomonas sp. PMCC200344; assembly: GCF_030053095.1. Classification (NCBI taxonomy): domain Bacteria; kingdom Pseudomonadati; phylum Pseudomonadota; class Gammaproteobacteria; order Pseudomonadales; family Pseudomonadaceae; genus Pseudomonas; species Pseudomonas sp. PMCC200344. The sequence goes on from NZ_CP125618.1 coordinate 5,751,098, forward strand.
TTAACCCTCGACACGCAGCATGTAGTAAGCCTTGTTGATCATCCCGCGATTCTCGGGAGTATCAAGTACTTCTACAGTGTGACCGATGCGACGCAGACCCAGACCCTTAACGCACAGTTTGTGGTTAGGGATGCGGCCGGTCATGCTTTTGATCAGCGTAACTTTAACGGTAGCCATGATCAGAAGATCTCCTTGACGCTTTTTCCACGCTTGGCGGCAATGGATTCAGGAGACTGCATAGCTTTCAAACCTTTGAAAGTGGCGTGAACCACGTTTACCGGGTTAGTCGAGCCGTAGCACTTGGCCAGAACGTTCTGAACACCAGCAACTTCGAGGACAGCACGCATAGCGCCGCCAGCGATGATACCGGTACCTTCAGAAGCAGGCTGCATGTACACCTTCGAAGCGCCGTGAGCGGACTTCATCGCGTACTGCAGAGTGGTGCCGTTCAGGTCAACTTGGATCATGTTGCGGCGAGCAGCTTCCATTGCCTTCTGGATCGCAGCAGGCACTTCACGCGACTTGCCACGGCCGAAGCCAACACGCCCTTTACCATCACCAACCACGGTCAACGCGGTGAAAGTGAAGATACGGCCGCCTTTAACGGTTTTGGCTACGCGGTTAACTTGAACCAGCTTCTCGATGTAGCCTTCGTCGCGCTTTTGGTCGTTATTTGACATAACTTAGAACTCCAGCCCAGCTTCACGAGCAGCATCAGCCAGCGCCTTGACGCGGCCGTGATACTTGAAGCCAGAGCGGTCGAAAGCCACCTGCGAGACGCCAGCGGCTTTAGCACGCGTAGCGACCAGCTGGCCAACCTTAGTGGCCGCGTCGATGTTGCCAGTGGCGCCATCACGCAGTTCTTTATCCAAAGTCGAGGCACTTGCCAGAACTTTGTTGCCGTCGGCCGAAATGACCTGGGCGTAGATGTGCTGCGACGAGCGGAACACGCAGAGACGCACGACTTCGAGTTCGTGCATTTTCAGGCGTGCTTTGCGAGCGCGACGCAGTCGAGTAACTTTTTTGTCGGTCATTTGCTATGCCCTACTTCTTCTTGGCTTCTTTACGACGGACGACTTCGTCCGCGTAGCGCACACCTTTGCCTTTGTACGGCTCTGGTGGACGGAAGTCGCGGATCTCGGCGGCCACTTGACCTACCAGCTGCTTATCGATGCCCTTGATCAGGATATCGGTCTGGCTAGGAGTCTCAGCGGTGATGCCTTCCGGCAGTTCATAATCCACTGGGTGCGAGAAGCCAAGAGCCAGGTTCAGCACTGTGCCTTTTGCTTGCGCTTTGTAACCAACACCGACCAGCTGGAGCTTGCGCTCGAAGCCTTGGCTTACGCCTTGGACCATGTTGTTTACCAACGCACGAGTGGTACCAGCCATTGCGCGAGTTTGTTGATCGCCATTGCGAGCAGCGAAACGCAGCTCACCAGCTTCTTCAACGATCTCAACGGACGAATGGATGTTCAGTTCGAGAGTGCCCTTGGCACCCTTCACCGAAAGCTGTTGACCTGCGAATTTGACTTCGACACCGGCTGGCAGCTTAACGGGGTTCTTAGCGACGCGTGACATGCTTATCCCCCCTTAGAACACAGTGCAAAGAACTTCGCCGCCGACACCGGCAGCGCGCGCAGCACGATCCGTCATCACACCTTTGTTGGTGGAGACGATAGACACACCGAGACCGCCACGAACTTTTGGCAGATCATCGACGGACTTGTACTGACGCAGGCCTGGACGGCTAACGCGCTTCACTTCTTCGATGACCGGACGGCCTTCGAAGTACTTCAGCTCGATGGACAGCAGTGGTTTGATTTCGCTGCTGATCTGATAACCCGCAATGTAACCTTCGTCCTTCAGGACTTTGGCAACAGCTACCTTCAAAGTAGAAGATGGCATGCTTACGACGGACTTTTCAGCCATCTGGGCATTACGGATTCGAGTTAGCATGTCCGCTAACGGGTCCTGCATACTCATGGGCTAGACGCTCCTAATACAAAAAAATTAGCCTTGCGGCTACTACTTGTCGCCGAGCTCATCCATGCGGAAAAAGCACGGGCTCAGGCGAGCCGGGTATTCTAGACACACCCCACAAATGAATCAAGCCCCAAAAGGGGCTTGATTCAAGTCCAAGGTCACCGGCGGTCAGGATCTTGCGACCCCGAACACCGAGACTTTGATAGTGCTTACCAGCTGGCTTTAACCAGACCAGGTACGTCACCACGCATTGCAGCTTCACGCAGTTTGTTACGGCCAAGGCCGAACTTGCGGTAAACGCCGTGTGGACGACCGGTCAGGCGGCAGCGGTTACGCATGCGCGAGGCGCTTGCGTCACGTGGCTGCTTCTGCAGAGCTACTGTAGCTTCCCAACGTGCTTCTGGACTTGCGTTCAGATCAACGATGATAGCTTTCAGTGCTGCACGCTTTTTGGCGTACTTGGCAACCGTGAGCTGACGCTTCAGCTCGCGGTTTTTCATGCTCATCTTGGCCATTTTCCTACTCCAATCAGTTGCGGAACGGGAATTTGAAAGCACGCAACAGGGCGCGACCTTCATCATCGTTCTTGGCAGTGGTGGTCAGGGTAATGTCCAGACCGCGGAGAGCATCGATCTTGTCGTAGTCGATTTCCGGGAAGATGATCTGCTCTTTAACGCCCATGCTGTAGTTACCACGACCATCGAAGGACTTGGCATTCAGGCCACGGAAGTCGCGAACCCGAGGCAGGGAGATCGACAGCAGACGATCCAGGAACTCGTACATACGCTCACGACGCAGAGTCACTTTGACGCCGATCGGCCAACCTTCACGGACTTTAAAGCCAGCGATGGATTTCCGAGCGTAGGTCACAACGACTTTCTGGCCGGTGATCTTTTCCAGGTCGGCAACAGCGTGCTCGATGACTTTTTTGTCACCGACCGCTTCGCCCAGACCCATGTTCAGGGTGATTTTTGTAACGCGTGGAACTTCCATCACGTTCGAAAGCTTAAGTTCTTCCTTAAGCTTCGGTGCGATTTCCTTCCAGTAAATCTCTTTTAGTCGTGCCATGGTCTTCTACCTAGCAGTGTTCAAGCATCAACCGCTTTTTGGGTCGACTTGAAGACACGAATTTTCTTGCCGTCTTCTACTTTGAAACCAACGCGGTCAGCCTTGTTGGTTTCGCCGTTGAAAATGGCGACGTTAGAAGCGTCCAGTGGAGCTTCTTTTTCGACGATACCGCCTTGTACGCCCGACGCCGGGTTAGGCTTGGTATGACGCTTAACCAGGTTCAGACCACCAATAACCAGACGGTTATTAGCGAGAACCTTAAGCACCTTACCGCGCTTACCTTTGTCTTTGCCGGCGATCACGATGATCTCGTCGTCACGACGAATCTTTTGCATGTCGGATCTCCTTACAGCACTTCTGGGGCGAGCGAGACGATCTTCATGAACTTCTCAGTACGAAGTTCACGGGTCACTGGCCCAAAGATACGGGTGCCGATCGGCTCTTGCTTGTTGTTCAGAAGAACAGCAGCGTTGCCATCAAAGCGGATAATGGAGCCATCAGCACGACGTACGCCGTGACGAGTGCGGACTACAACAGCAGTCATCACTTGGCCTTTTTTCACTTTACCGCGAGGAATTGCTTCCTTCACGGTAACTTTGATGATGTCACCGATACCAGCGTAACGACGATGGGAGCCACCCAGCACCTTGATGCACATAACACGGCGAGCGCCGCTGTTATCGGCCACATCGAGCATGGATTGAGTCTGAATCATATAATTTCTCCGACCCCTAGTCCTTAGACTTCCACAGCGCGTTCGAGAACATCAACCAATGCCCAAGACTTGGTCTTGGCCAGCGGACGAATTTCACGAATAGTGACTTTGTCGCCGATGTGGCACTGATTGGTTTCGTCGTGCGCGTGCAGCTTAGTCGAACGCTTAACGTATTTACCGTAGATCGGGTGCTTAACGCGACGCTCGATCAGAACGGTGATGGTTTTGTCCATCTTGTCGCTGACAACACGGCCAGTCAGCGTACGGACAGTTTTTTCGGCTTCAGCCATGATTACTTACCTGCCTGCTGGTTAAGCACAGTCTTCACGCGAGCGATGTCACGTTTAACTTGCGAGAGCAGATGAGACTGCCCCAACTGGCCAGTTGCTTTCTGCATACGCAGATTGAACTGGTCGCGCAGCAGGCCGAGCAGTTGCTCGTTCAGCTGCTGTGCGGATTTTTCACGAAGTTCATTCGCTTTCATCACATCACCGTCCGTTTAACAAAGGCGGTGGCGAGCGGCAGCTTTGCAGCAGCCAGGGCAAAAGCCTCACGCGCCAGCTCTTCAGTAACACCCTCGATTTCATACAGGACTTTGCCTGGCTGAATCTGGGCAACCCAGTACTCCACACTACCCTTACCTTTACCCATCCGAACTTCGAGTGGCTTTTTGGAAATAGGCTTGTCCGGGAATACACGGATCCAGATCTTGCCGCCACGTTTAACGTGACGGGTCAGAGCACGACGCGCTGACTCGATCTGACGAGCGGTGAGACGACCACGAGCTACAGACTTCAGCGCGAACTCGCCGAAGCTGACTTTGCTACCGCGCTGTGCCAGACCACGGTTGTGGCCTGTCATCTGCTTGCGGAACTTCGTACGCTTTGGTTGCAACATTTGGCGTACCCCTTACTTAGCAGCTTTTTTACGAGGCGCTGGTGCTTGTGGTTTCAGTTCTTCTTGGCGACCACCAATTACTTCGCCTTTGAAGATCCAAACCTTTACACCGATCACACCGTAAGTGGTGTGAGCTTCGTAGTTGGCATAGTCGATGTCGGCACGCAGGGTGTGCAGTGGCACACGACCTTCGCGATACCATTCAGTACGTGCGATTTCAGCACCGCCGAGACGACCGCTCACTTGGATTTTGATGCCTTTGGCACCAATGCGCATGGCGTTCTGAACAGCGCGCTTCATAGCGCGACGGAACATTACGCGACGCTCCAGCTGCTGAGCTACGCTCTGCGCAACCAGCATACCGTCGAGTTCCGGCTTGCGGATCTCTTCGATATTGATGTGCACAGGCACACCCATTTGCTTGGTCAGGTCCTGACGCAGTTTCTCAACATCTTCACCTTTCTTCCCGATAACGATACCTGGACGAGCGGTGTGGATGGTGATACGTGCAGTCTGAGCCGGACGATGGATATCGATACGGCTTACGGACGCGCTTTTTAGTTTGTCTTGGAGATACTCGCGCACCTTCAGATCAGCGAACAAATAGTCCGCATAAGTCCGACCGTCTGCGTACCAGACGGAGGTGTGCTCCTTGACGATTCCCAGGCGAATGCCAATGGGATGTACTTTCTGACCCATCTCTTCGACTCCGTTACTTGTCAGCAACCTTGACAGTGATATGGCAAGACCGCTTGACGATGCGATCAGCACGGCCTTTGGCACGTGGCATGATTCGCTTCAGCGAACGCCCTTCGTTGACGAAAACGGTGCTGACTTTAAGGTCATCAACGTCTGCGCCTTCGTTATGCTCGGCGTTGGCTACGGCCGACTCCAGCACTTTCTTCATGATCTCGGCGGCTTTCTTACTGCTGAAAGCCAACAGGTTGAGCGCTTCGCCCACCTTCTTCCCGCGGATCTGGTCGGCGACCAAGCGGGCTTTCTGGGCGGAGATTCGAGCGCCCGACAACTTAGCGGCTACTTCCATCGTTCCTTACCCCTTAACGCTTGGCTTTCTTGTCTGCCACGTGCCCACGATATGTGCGGGTACCGGCAAACTCGCCCAGTTTGTGGCCGACCATGTCTTCGTTCACGAGAACTGGGACATGTTGACGACCGTTATGCACTGCAATGGTCAAACCGACCATTTGTGGCAGGATCATGGAACGGCGCGACCAGGTTTTAACTGGTTTGCGATCGTTCTTTTCCGCCGCCACTTCGATCTTCTTCAGTAGGTGAAGATCAATAAAAGGACCTTTTTTCAGAGAACGTGGCACTGTCGTATCCCTCTATTTACTTGCGACGACGGACGATCATTTTGTCGGTACGCTTATTACCACGAGTCTTCGCGCCCTTAGTCGGGAAGCCCCATGGCGATACCGGATGACGACCACCAGAGGTACGACCTTCACCACCACCATGTGGGTGGTCAACCGGGTTCATGGCAACACCACGAACGGTTGGGCGAACGCCACGCCAGCGTTTGGCACCAGCTTTACCCAGCGAACGCAGGCTGTGCTCGGAGTTCGAGACTTCACCCAGGGTCGCGCGGCATTCAGCCAGCACTTTACGCATCTCACCAGAACGCAGACGCAGGGTCACGTAGACACCTTCACGAGCGATCAGCTGAGCCGAAGCACCAGCGGAACGAGCGATTTGCGCGCCTTTACCTGGCTTCAATTCGATGCCGTGTACGGTGCTACCAACTGGAATGTTACGCAGTTGCAGAGCGTTGCCCGGCTTGATCGGTGCCAGAGCACCTGCGATCAGCTGGTCGCCAGCACTCACGCCTTTAGGGGCGATGATGTAGCGACGCTCGCCATCTGCGTACAGCAGCAGAGCGATGTGAGCAGTACGGTTTGGATCGTATTCAATACGCTCGACAGTGGCAGAGATGCCATCTTTGTCGTTGCGACGGAAATCGACCAGACGATAATGCTGCTTATGGCCACCACCGATGTGACGAGTGGTAATACGACCATTGTTGTTACGACCACCAGTCTTCGATTTTTTCTCGAGCAGCGGTGCGTGAGGAGCGCCTTTATGCAGCTCCTGGTTGACCACCTTGACCACAAAACGGCGGCCAGGGGAAGTCGGTTTGCATTTAACGATTGCCATGATGCACCCCTTCCTTACTCAGCACTGCTGCTGAAATCGAGATCTTGGCCTGGCTGAAGGGAGATAACTGCCTTCTTCCAGTCATTACGCTTGCCCAGACCGCGAGCAGTGCGCTTGCTCTTACCCAGAACATTCAGGGTAGTAACACGCTCTACTTTCACGCTGAACAGGCTTTCGACGGCCTTCTTGATTTCCAGCTTGGTTGCGTCAGTTGCAACCTTGAAAACGAACTGGCCTTTCTTGTCAGCCAGAACCGTAGCCTTCTCGGAAACGTGCGGGCCAAGCAGAACTTTAAATACGCGTTCCTGGTTCATCCCAGCAGCTCCTCGAATTTCTTCACGGCCGACACGGTGATCAACACCTTGTCGTATGCGATCAGACTAACTGGATCGGAACCTTGCACGTCACGTACATCAACGTGTGGCAGGTTACGAGCAGCCAGGTACAGGTTCTGATCAACCACTTCAGACACGATCAAGACGTCAGTCAGGCCCATGCCGGTCAGTTTGTTCAGCAGATCTTTGGTCTTCGGTGCATCAACAGCGAAGTCCTGAACCACAACCAGACGATCAGTACGCACCAGCTCAGCAAGGATGGAACGCATTGCTGCGCGATACATCTTCTTGTTCAGCTTCTGAGTGTGATCCTGAGGACGAGCTGCGAAAGTGGTACCGCCGCCACGCCAGATTGGGCTACGGATAGTACCGGCACGAGCACGGCCAGTACCTTTCTGACGCCATGGGCGCTTACCGCCACCACGAACGTCGGAACGGGTCTTTTGCTGCTTGCTACCTTGACGGCCGCCGGCCATGTAGGCCACGACTGCTTGGTGAACCAGCGTCTCGTTGAATTCGCCGCCAAATGTCAGTTCGGAAACTTCGATCGCTTGAGCGTCATTTACATTTAATTGCATGTCAGCTTCCCCTTAACCGCGAGCCTTGGCTGCTGGACGTACAACCAAGTTGCCGCCAGTAGCGCCAGGAACAGCGCCCTTGACCAACAACAGATTGCGTTCAGCGTCCACGCGCACTACTTCGAGGGACTGCACGGTCACGCGCTCAGCGCCCATATGACCGGACATTTTTTTGCCCTTGAATACACGACCAGGAGTCTGGCACTGGCCGATAGAGCCTGGAACGCGGTGGGACACGGAGTTACCGTGGGTATTATCTTGCCCGCGGAAATTCCAACGCTTGATCGTACCCTGGAAGCCTTTACCTTTGGACTGACCGGTTACATCAACCAGTTGACCAGCGGCGAAGATTTCAGCGTTGATCAGATCGCCGGCCTGGTACTCGCCTTCTTCAAGACGGAATTCCATTACGGTACGACCAGCGGCAACGTTCGCTTTAGCGAAGTGGCCAGCTTGAGCAGCTGTAACACGCGAAGCACGACGCTCGCCTACAGTGACTTGCACTGCACGATAGCCATCGGTCTCTTCAGTTTTGAACTGGGTGACGCGATTCGGTTCGATCTCAATGACCGTGACCGGAATGGAGACACCTTCTTCGGTGAAAATACGGGTCATACCGCATTTACGACCGACTACACCAATAGTCATGTTGTAAACCTCATGAGTGTACGGGGCTTTCACCCGCTATGGCCGCCCATTTCAGAGCGTTACACGACTAAGACCGAGTCTTAGCCGAGGCTGATCTGCACTTCCACACCGGCCGCAAGATCAAGCTTCATAAGCGCATCAACGGTTTTATCCGTTGGCTGGACGATGTCCAGAACGCGCTTATGAGTACGGATCTCATACTGGTCACGCGCGTCTTTGTTGACGTGCGGGGAGACCAGAACGGTGAACCGCTCTTTACGGGTAGGCAGTGGAATTGGACCACGCACTTGAGCACCAGTACGTTTCGCGGTTTCCACGATTTCCTGGGTGGATTGGTCGATCAGGCGATGGTCAAAAGCCTTCAACCTGATACGGATTTGCTGATTTTGCATTGGATTTCAGACTCCGGCTGCTATTCCCAGCGAGCGCAATACGCCCGTTAAAAGGAGGCGCAATTCTATAGACGGGCTACTACAGTGTCAACCCAATAAAAAAGCCCCCGCTAGGCGGGGGCTTTTTCAAGTCATCACTTATTAAGCGATGATTTTGGCTACGACGCCAGCGCCGACGGTACGACCGCCTTCACGAATAGCGAAACGCAGACCGTCTTCCATTGCGATGGTTTTGATCAGGGTGACAACCATTTTGATGTTGTCGCCCGGCATTACCATTTCAACGCCTTCCGGCAGTTCGCAGTTACCGGTCACGTCAGTGGTCCGGAAGTAGAACTGTGGACGGTAGCCTTTGAAGAACGGAGTGTGGCGACCGCCTTCTTCTTTGCTCAACACGTACACTTCAGCTTCGAAGGTAGTGTGCGGCTTAACCGAACCTGGCTTGACCAGAACCTGGCCACGCTCAACGTCGTCACGCTTGGTGCCGCGCAGCAGCACGCCGCAGTTCTCGCCAGCACGACCTTCGTCGAGCAGCTTACGGAACATTTCAACGCCAGTGCAGGTGGTGACAACGGTGTCACGCAGACCAACGATTTCCAGCGAATCCTGAACCTTGACGATACCGCGCTCGATACGACCAGTTACAACAGTACCGCGACCGGAGATCGAGAATACGTCTTCGATTGGCATCAGGAACGGCTTGTCGATAACACGAACTGGATCTGGGATGTAGCTGTCCAGAGTCTCAACCAGTTTACGAACGGCAGTGGTGCCCATTTCGTTGTCGTCTTGGCCGTTCAGAGCCATCAGAGCCGAACCGATGATGATCGGAGTGTCATCACCTGGGAAGTCGTAAGTGCTCAACAGATCGCGCACTTCCATCTCAACCAGTTCCAGCAGTTCAGCGTCGTCAACCATGTCAGCCTTGTTCAGGAAGACAACGATGTACGGAACGCCAACCTGACGGGACAGCAGGATGTGCTCACGGGTTTGTGGCATCGGACCATCAGCGGCCGAGCAAACCAGGATAGCGCCATCCATTTGAGCAGCACCGGTGATCATGTTCTTCACATAGTCAGCGTGACCTGGGCAGTCAACGTGAGCGTAGTGACGGATCAGCGAGTTGTATTCAACGTGCGCGGTGTTGATGGTGATACCACGAGCCTTTTCTTCCGGAGCGCTGTCGATCTTGTCGAAAGCAACAGCGGCCGAACCGAAAACTTCGGAGCAGACGCGAGTCAGAGCAGCGGTCAGCGTGGTTTTACCATGGTCAACGTGACCGATGGTGCCAACGTTGACGTGCGGGAGGTCACGTACAAATTTTTCTTTAGCCACGACAATTAACTCCTAGCCTAAAGGGGCTGAATCAGCCTTGTTTTTTGGTAACAGTTTCGACGATATGCGACGGAGCTGTATTGTATTTTTTGAATTCCATAGAGTAGCTTGCGCGACCTTGGGACATGGAACGAACGTCGGTCGCATAACCGAACATTTCACCCAACGGAACTTCGGCACGAATCACTTTGCCGGAAACCGTGTCTTCCATACCCAGGATCATGCCGCGACGACGGTTAAGGTCGCCCATCACGTCACCCATATAGTCTTCAGGTGTAACAACCTCTACCGCCATGATCGGCTCAAGCAACTCACCACCGCCCTTCTGGGCCAGCTGCTTGGTCGCCATGGAAGCAGCCACCTTAAACGCCATCTCGTTGGAGTCGACGTCGTGGTAGGAACCATCAAACACGGTAGCCTTCAGGCCGATCAGCGGATAGCCGGCGACAACGCCGTTCTTCATCTGCTCTTCGATACCCTTCTGGATAGCCGGGATGTATTCCTTAGGAACCACACCACCCACTACTTCGTTCACGAATTGCAGACCTTCCTGACCTTCGTCAGCAGGCGCAAAACGAATCCAGCAGTGACCAAACTGGCCACGACCGCCGGATTGACGAACGAACTTACCTTCGATTTCACAGTTCTTCGTGATGCGCTCACGATAGGAAACCTGAGGCTTGCCGATGTTGGCTTCGACGTTGAACTCACGGCGCATCCGGTCAACCAGGATGTCCAGGTGCAACTCGCCCATGCCTGAGATGATCGTTTGACCAGTCTCTTCATCAGTCTTGACGCGGAAAGATGGATCTTCCTGAGCGAGTTTGCCCAGAGCGACACCCATTTTTTCCTGGTCGTCCTTGGTCTTAGGCTCTACGGCAACCGAAATAACCGGCTCCGGGAAGTCCATGCGAACGAGGATAATTGGCTTGGCAGCGTCGCACAAAGTTTCACCAGTGGTGACGTCCTTCATGCCGATCAAGGCCGCGATGTCACCAGCGCGTACTTCCTTGATTTCTTCACGGGCGTTTGCGTGCATTTGCACCATACGACCCACGCGCTCTTTCTTGCCCTTGACCGAGTTGATCACGCCGTCGCCGGAGGCCAACACGCCCGAGTAAACGCGGACGAACGTCAAGGTACCCACGAATGGGTCGGTAGCGATTTTGAAAGCCAGAGCCGAGAACGGCTCGCTGTCATCTGCGTGACGCTCCAGGTCGATAGTCTCGTCATCCGGGTCAGTACCCTTGATGGCAGGAATATCAACTGGTGCAGGCAGGTAATCGATAACGGCGTCGAGAACCAGGGGAACGCCCTTGTTCTTGAAGGAAGAACCACAAACAGCCAGAACGATCTCACCAGCGATAGTACGCTGACGCAGAGCGGCCTTGATTTCCGCGTTGGTGAGTTCCTCACCTTCGAGGTACTTGTTCATCAGCTCTTCGCTGGCTTCGGCCGCAGCCTCAACCATGTTGCCGCGCCACTCGTCAGCCAATTCCTGCAGTTCAGCAGGGATAGGCTTGCGAACTGGAACCATGCCTTTGTCAGCATCATTCCAGTAAACAGCTTCCATGGCCATCAGATCGATCTGACCCTGGAAGTTGTCTTCGGAACCGATAGCCAACTGGATTGGCACCGGGGTGTGACCCAGACGCTGCTTGATCTGACCGATCACGCGCAGGAAGTTCGCACCAGCACGGTCCATCTTGTTTACGTAAACAAGACGCGGAACGCCGTACTTGTTGGCTTGACGCCATACGGTTTCCGACTGAGGCTCAACGCCCGAGGTACCACAAAACACAACGACCGCGCCGTCGAGAACACGCAGGGAACGCTCAACTTCAATGGTGAAGTCAACGTGGCCCGGGGTGTCGATGACGTTGAAGCGGTATTGGTCTTTGTGCTGCTTCTCGGAACCCTGCCAGAAGGCGGTAATAGCAGCAGAAGTAATGGTAATACCACGCTCCTGCTCCTGAACCATCCAGTCTGTGGTCGCGGCGCCGTCATGCACCTCGCCCATCTTGTGACTTTTGCCAGTGTAAAAAAGGACGCGCTCGGTGGTGGTGGTTTTACCAGCATCCACGTGAGCAACGATACCAATGTTACGGTAGCGATTAATCGGTGTTGTACGAGCCATAAAGCCCTCGCAAAATTAGTGACGCTAAAATTAGAAGCGGTAGTGCGAGAAAGCTTTGTTAGCTTCAGCCATACGGTGCACGTCTTCACGCTTCTTAACTGCAGCACCTTTACCTTCAGCGGCGTCCAACAGTTCGCCAGCCAAACGCAGAGCCATAGACTTCTCGCCGCGCTTGCGGGCGAAGTCTACCAACCAGCGCATTGCCAGGGCGTTACGACGGGACGGGCGAACTTCGACCGGAACCTGGTAAGTAGCACCGCCTACACGGCGCGACTTTACTTCGACCAGCGGAGCGATGGCGTCGAGAGCTTTCTCGAAGATTTCCAGGGGATCGCTGTTCTTGCGTTCTTTAACCTTGTCCAGCGCGCCATAAACGATACGCTCGGCAACGGCTTTCTTGCCGCTTTCCATTACGTGGTTCATGAACTTGGCCAGGATTTGGCTTCCGTATTTTGGATCGTCAAGCACTTCGCGCTTGGCTGCTACGCGTCTTCTTGGCATGGATAAGCCCTCAAACGGTCTTCAGGTTCGCTCGGAATCGGTGCCCTTACGGGACGCCTCCGACCTTACTCTTATCGACTCAGAAAAATAGAAAATCAGTTTTTACAAAAAGCCGCTACTACTTAGGCTTCTTGGTACCGTACTTCGAACGACCCTGGTTACGACCTTTAACACCGGAAGTATCCAAAGAACCGCGCACGGTGTGGTAACGAACACCTGGCAAGTCTTTTACACGACCGCCGCGGATCAGTACCACGCTGTGCTCTTGCAGGTTGTGGCCTTCACCGCCGATGTACGAGGAAACCTCGAAACCGTTGGTCAGACGCACACGGCATACTTTACGCAGTGCCGAGTTAGGTTTTTTCGGCGTGGTGGTATACACACGGGTGCATACGCCACGACGTTGCGGGCAGTTCTGCAGCGCAGGCACGTCGGATTTCTCGACGATACGCTTACGCGGCTGACGTACCAGCTGGTTGATAGTTGCCATCTACTAGCTCCACTGTTGTCTTGCGACGCTATTGTCTTGCAAGAAAAGCAAAATGGCAGGAACGAATTCCCGCCAAATTTAGGGGTACAAGAGTCTAAAGAGGATCTTGCCCCCAGTCAAGGCAAGGCCCCAACCTCTCCGCTTATCCAATCTCGACAAATTGTCTCGATACGATTAACGGAGAGGCCGGGGCCCCACGCTTATTTACTGCAGAACTCAGTTACCGCTCGAGTTCAGTGCTTCGGTCAGTGCAGCTTCCACTTCACTGGCGCTTACGCGCAACGGTTTGTCAGCTTCACGGCGACGCTTGCGCTCGCTGTGATAAGCCAGACCGGTACCCGCCGGGATCAGACGACCCACGACCACGTTTTCTTTCAGGCCGCGCAGGTAATCGCGCTTGCCGGTTACCGCCGCTTCGGTCAGTACGCGAGTGGTTTCCTGGAAGGAAGCCGCCGAGATGAACGATTCGGTGGACAACGACGCCTTGGTGATACCCAACAGCACGCGAGTGAACTTGGAAACGAATTTCTCGTCGCCAGCCAGACGCTCGTTCTCTACCAGAACGTGAGTCAACTCCATCTGGTCGCCCTTGATGAAAGTCGAGTCGCCGGATTCAGCGATTTCAACCTTACGCAACATCTGACGCAGGATGGTCTCGATGTGCTTGTCGTTGATCTTCACGCCTTGCAGACGATAAACGTCCTGGATCTCGTTCACGATGTACTTGGCCAGCGCACTCACACCCAGCAGACGCAGGATGTCGTGTGGATCGCTCGGGCCGTCGGAGATAACTTCGCCGCGGTTTACCTGTTCGCCTTCGAAGACGTTCAGGTGACGCCACTTCGGAATCAGCTCTTCGTACGGATCGGTGCCGTCGTTCGGAGTGATAACCAGACGGCGCTTGCCTTTGGTCTCTTTACCGAACGCGATGGTGCCGCTGACTTCAGCCAGAATCGAGGCTTCTTTCGGACGACGTGCTTCGAACAAGTCGGCAACACGCGGCAGACCACCGGTGATGTCACGGGTCTTCGAAGTCTCTTGCGGGATACGAGCGATAACATCACCGATCGCAATCTTCGCACCATCCGCTACACCAACCAAGGCGTTAGCAGGCAGGAAGTACTGAGCAATTACGTCAGTACCCGGCAGCAAGAGATCCTTGCCGTTGTCATCAACCATCTTCACAGCAGGACGGATATCTTTACCGGCAGCTGGACGGTCTTTGGCGTCGAGTACTTCAATGTTGGTCATACCGGTCAATTCGTCAGTCTGACGCTTGATCGTGATGCCTTCTTCCATGCCCACGTAGGTCACGGTACCTTTCATTTCGGTAACGATTGGGTGAGTGTGCGGATCCCACTTGGCCACGATTGCGCCAGCGTCGACCTTGTCACCTTCTTTAACCGAAATCACAGCACCGTACGGCAGCTTGTAACGCTCGCGCTCACGACCGAAGTCATCAGCGATTGCCAGCTCACCCGAACGGGACACAGCAACCAGGCAACCATCCACTCGCTCAACGTGCTTCAGGTTGTGCAGACGGACGGTACCGCCATTCTTCACCTGAACGCTGTCCGCAGCGGAGGTCCGGCTTGCCGCACCACCGATGTGGAACGTACGCATGGTCAGCTGGGTACCCGGCTCACCGATGGACTGGGCAGCAATAACGCCGACCGCTTCACCGATGTTCACCTGGTGACCACGAGCCAGGTCACGGCCGTAGCACTTGGCGCAAATGCCGTAGCGGGTTTCGCAGCTGATCGGCGAACGCACGATCACTTCATCGATGCTGTTCAGCTCGATGAACTCAACCCACTTCTCGTCTACCAGTGTGCCGGCAGGAACGATGATTTCTTCGGTACCTGGCTTGAACACGTCACGAGCAATAACACGACCCAATACGCGCTCACCCAGCGGCTCAACAACGTCACCGCCTTCAATGTGCGGAGTCATTACCAGGCCATGCTCGGTGCCGCAATCGATCTCGGTCACAACCAGATCCTGCGCCACGTCTACCAGACGACGAGTCAGGTAACCGGAGTTCGCAGTTTTCAATGCGGTATCCGCCAAACCTTTACGAGCACCGTGAGTGGAGATGAAGTACTGAAGTACGCTCAAACCTTCACGGAAGTTCGCAGTAATCGGCGTTTCGATGATGGAACCGTCCGGCTTGGCCATCAGGCCACGCATACCGGCGAGCTGACGGATCTGCGCAGCAGAACCCCGTGCGCCCGAGTCGGCCATCATGTACATCGAGTTGAAAGACTCTTGGTCGACTTCGACGCCATGGCGGTCGATGACTTTCTCTTTCGAGAGGTTGGCCATCATTGCCTTGGAAACTTCGTCGTTCGCCTTGGACCAAAGGTCGATCACTTTGTTGTACTTCTCGCCCTGGGTTACCAGGCCGGAGGCGTACTGACTTTCGATCTCTTTCACTTCATCAGTAGCAGCATTGATGATGCGGGCTTTTTCATCCGGGATAACGAAGTCGTTAACACCGATGGAAACGCCGGAAATGGTCGAATAGGCAAAACCGGTGTACATCAACTGGTCAGCGAAGATCACGGTCTCTTTCAAACCAACCACGCGGTAGCATTGGTTGATCAGCTTGGAGATCGCCTTTTTCTTCATCGGCTGGTTGACGACGTCGTACGACAGGCCAGGTGGAACAACCTGGAACAGCAGCGCACGGCCGACAGTGGTGTCGACGATACGGGTGTTCTTGACGCTGCCGCCATCACGATCGTTGACGGTTTCGTTGATCCGCACTTTGACTTTAGCGTGCAGTGCGGCTTCGCCAGCACGGAACACACGGTCAACTTCTTGCAGATCCGCGAACACACGACCTTCGCCCTTGGCGTTGATCGCTTCACGAGTCATGTAGTACAGACCCAATACAACGTCCTGCGACGGAACGATGATTGGCTCACCGTTGGCTGGCGACAGAATGTTGTTGGTCGACATCATCAACGCACGCGCTTCCAACTGGGCTTCCAGTGTCAGCGGTACGTGCACGGCCATTTGGTCGCCGTCGAAGTCGGCGTTATACGCAGCACAGACCAGAGGGTGCAGCTGGATAGCCTTACCTTCGATCAGTACCGGTTCAAACGCCTGGATACCCAGACGGTGAAGGGTCGGCGCACGGTTGAGGAGAACCGGGTGTTCACGGATCACTTCAGCGAGAACGTCCCAAACTTCCGGCAGCTCGCGCTCGACCATCTTCTTGGCAGCTTTGATGGTGGTAGCGAGACCACGCATTTCCAGCTTGCCGAAAATGAACGGCTTGAACAGCTCGAGAGCCATTTTCTTCGGCAGACCGCACTGGTGCAGACGCAGGGTCGGACCTACGGTAATTACCGAACGACCGGAGTAGTCAACACGCTTACCGAGCAAGTTCTGACGGAAACGACCTTGTTTACCCTTGATCATGTCAGCCAGGGATTTCAGAGGACGCTTGTTGGAACCAGTGATAGCGCGGCCACGACGACCGTTATCGAGCAGTGCGTCGACAGCTTCCTGCAACATACGCTTTTCGTTGCGCACGATGATGTCCGGAGCGGACAGATCAAGCAGGCGCTTCAAGCGGTTGTTACGGTTGATCACTCGACGATACAGATCGTTGAGGTCGGAAGTCGCGAAGCGACCGCCATCCAGCGGGACCAGTGGACGCAGATCTGGCGGCAGAACCGGCAGAACGGTCAGCACCATCCATTCTGGAAGGTTGCCGGAACCCTGGAAGGCTTCCATCAACTTCAGACGCTTGGACAGCTTCTTGATTTTGGTTTCGGAGTTGGTTTGCGGAATTTCTTCACGCAGACGGCCAATCTCGTGCTCCAGATCGATAGCGTGCAGCAGTTCGCGGACAGCTTCGGCACCCATGCGGGCATCGAAATCGTCGCCAAACTCTTCCAGCGCTTCGAAGTACTGCTCGTCGTTGAGCAGCTGACCTTTTTCAAGGGTGGTCATGCCTGGATCGATAACGACATAGCTCTCGAAGTAGAGAACGCGTTCGATATCACGCAGGGTCATGTCCATCAGCAAGCCGATACGCGACGGCAGCGACTTCAGGAACCAGATGTGGGCAACTGGCGAGGCCAGCTCGATGTGCGCCATGCGCTCACGACGAACTTTGGCCAGCGCGACTTCAACGCCGCACTTCTCGCAGATCACACCACGGTGCTTCAAGCGCTTGTACTTACCGCACAGGCACTCGTAATCCTTTACCGGGCCAAAGATCTTGGCGCAGAACAGGCCGTCACGTTCAGGTTTGAACGTACGGTAGTTAATGGTTTCCGGCTTTTTAACTTCACCGAACGACCACGAACGGATCATCTCAGGCGATGCCAATCCAATACGGATGGCGTCGAACTCTTCGACTTGACCCTGGTTTTTCAGCAAATTCAGTAGGTCTTTCAAGGCCTTTCCTCCTGGCGGAGCAGAGAGCGGGCAATCCTGCCCCGCTCTCGATTCGCGTCACGTGTTATTCGGTTTCCAGATCGATATCGATGCCGAGGGAACGAATTTCCTTGATCAACACGTTGAAGGACTCGGGCATGCCCGGCTCCATACGGTGATCGCCATCCACGATGTTTTTGTACATCTTGGTACGGCCGTTCACATCGTCCGACTTCACTGTGAGCATTTCTTGCAGAGTGTAAGCAGCACCGTATGCTTCCAGTGCCCAGACCTCCATCTCCCCGAAACGCTGACCACCGAACTGCGCCTTACCACCCAGCGGCTGCTGAGTAACCAGGCTGTACGAACCGGTAGAACGAGCGTGCATCTTGTCGTCTACCAAGTGGTTCAGCTTCAGCATGTACATGTAACCAACAGTAACCGGGCGCTCGAACTTGTTGCCGGTACGGCCGTCGGTCAGCTGCATCTGGCCGCTTTCTGGCAGGTCTGCCAGTTTCAGCATGGCCTTGATTTCGCTTTCCTTGGCACCGTCGAACACTGGAGTGGCCATTGGAACGCCGCCACGCAGGTTCTTCGCCAGATCCAGGATTTCCTGGTCGGAGAAACTGTCCAGATCTTCGTTACGACCGCCGATCTGGTTGTAGATCTCGTCGAGGAATTTACGAAGCTCAGCGACTTTGCGCTGCTCTTCGATCATCCGGTTGATCTTCTCGCCCAAGCCTTTAGCCGCGAGGCCCAAGTGGGTTTCAAGGATCTGACCAACGTTCATACGCGAAGGTACGCCCAACGGGTTGAGGACGACGTCGACCGGGGTGCCATTGGCATCGTGCGGCATGTCTTCAACCGGCATGATCACGGAGACCACACCTTTGTTACCGTGACGACCGGCCATCTTGTCGCCCGGCTGGATGCGGCGACGGATTGCCAGGTAAACCTTGACGATTTTCAGCACGCCTGGAGCCAGGTCATCGCCCTGCTGCAGTTTGCGCTTCTTGTCTTCGAACTTGTCGTCCAGCAGACGGCGGCGATCAACGATGTAGGCCTGAGCCTTCTCGAGCTGCTCGTTCAGAGCATCTTCAGCCATGCGCAGTTTGAACCACTGACCATGCTCAAGACCGTCGAGAACTTCGTCGGTGATTTCCTGACCTTTCTTCAGACCGGCACCGCCTTCGGCTTTGTGGCCGACCAGGGCGGAACGCAGACGTTCGAAAGTTGCGCCTTCAACGATACGGAACTCTTCGTTCAGGTCCTTGCGGATCTCGTCGAGTTGAGTCTTCTCGATCGACAGTGCACGAGCATCACGCTCAACGCCGTCGCGGGTGAAGACCTGTACGTCGATGACGGTACCCTTGGTGCCGGTAGGCACGCGCAGGGAGGTGTCTTTAACGTCGCTGGCTTTTTCACCGAAGATGGCACGCAGCAGTTTTTCTTCCGGAGTCAGTTGAGTCTCGCCTTTGGGAGTGACCTTACCAACCAGGATGTCGCCTGCGCCAACTTCAGCACCTACGTAAACGATACCGGCTTCGTCCAGCTTGTTCAGTGCAGCTTCACCCACGTTAGGGATGTCTGCAGTGATTTCCTCTGGCCCAAGCTTGGTGTCACGTGCCACACAGGTCAGTTCCTGAATGTGGATCGTGGTAAAGCGGTCTTCTTGAACAACTCGTTCCGACAGGCAGATGGAGTCTTCGAAGTTGTAACCGTTCCAGGCCATGAACGCGATGCGCATGTTCTGACCCAGCGCCAGCTCACCCATGTCGGTGGACGGGCCGTCAGCCATGATGTCGCTGCGCTGAACCCGATCACCTTTACGCACCAGCGGACGCTGGTTGATGCAGGTGTTCTGGTTGGAGCGGGTGTATTTGGTCAGGTTGTAGATGTCGACACCAGCTTCGCCGGTTTCAACTTCATCATCAGCAACACGAACCACGATACGGCTGGCGTCGACGGAATCAATAACGCCACCACGACGAGCCACGACGCAAACGCCGGAGTCACGAGCAACGTTACGCTCCATGCCAGTACCGACCAGCGGCTTGTCAGCGCGCAGGGTTGGTACAGCTTGACGCTGCATGTTCGAACCCATCAACGCACGGTTGGCGTCATCGTGCTCGAGGAACGGGATCAGCGACGCTGCAACCGAAACTACCTGCTTCGGAGAAACGTCCATCAAGGTGACGTCTTCCGGCGCCTTGACAGTGAACTCGTTCAAGTGACGAACAGCTACCAGCTCGTCGATCAGCATTTTCTTGTCGTTCATCGTGGCCGAAGCCTGAGCGATCACGTGATCAGCTTCTTCGATGGCGGACAGGAACACGATCTCGTCGGTGACCAGAGCGTCTTTCACCACACGGTACGGGCTTTCGAGGAAGCCGTACTGGTTGGTGCGCGCATAAGCGGCCAAGGAGTTGATCAGACCGATGTTCGGACCTTCCGGCGTTTCAATCGGGCATACACGACCGTAGTGAGTCGGGTGTACGTCACGAACTTCAAAGCCAGCACGTTCACGAGTCAAACCGCCAGGGCCGAGTGCAGACACACGACGCTTGTGGGTGATCTCGGACAGCGGGTTGTTCTGGTCCATGAACTGGGAAAGCTGGCTGGAACCGAAGAACTCTTTCACTGCCGCAGCCACTGGCTTGGCGTTGATCAAGTCTTGCGGCATCAGGCCTTCGCTTTCAGCCATCGACAGACGCTCTTTGACCGCACGCTCAACACGTACCAGGCCAACGCGGAACTGGTTCTCGGCCATTTCGCCTACGCAGCGAACACGACGGTTACCCAGGTGGTCGATGTCATCGACGATGCCTTTACCGTTACGGATGTCGACCAGAGTCTTCAAAACCGCGACGATGTCTTCTTTGCACAACACGCCCGAACCTTCGATCTCGGTACGACCGATACGACGGTTGAACTTCATCCGGCCGACCGCAGACAGATCATAGCGCTCAGGGCTGAAGAACAGGTTGTTGAACAGAGTCTCGGCAGCGTCTTTGGTTGGCGGCTCGCCTGGACGCATCATGCGATAGATCTCGACCAGCGCTTCCAATTGGTTGCTGGTGGAGTCGATCTTCAGAGTGTCGGAGACGAACGGACCGCAGTCGATATCGTTGGTGTACAGAGTTTCAATGCGAACAACTTGGGACTTGGCGATTTTTGCCAGGATCTCGGTGTTCAGCTCGGTGTTGCACTCTGCCAGGATTTCGCCGGTTGCCGGATGCACGATGACCTTGGCGGTGGTGCGGCCCAGGACGTAGTCCAGAGGCATAACCAACTCTTTGATCCCGGCTTTTTCCAGCTGGTTAATGTGACGAGCGGTGATACGACGACCCTGCTCGACAATAACCTTGCCCTTGTCATCGAGAATATCGATAACAGCGATTTCACCACGCAGGCGCTGAGGCACCAATTCCAGGCTGATACTTTCGCCCTGCACATGGAATACGTTGGTGGTGTAGAACGCGTCGAGCACTTCTTCAGTGGTATAGCCGAGCGCGCGCAGCAGTACCGATGCAGGCAGCTTGCGACGACGGTCGATACGCACGAATACGCAGTCTTTCGGGTCGAACTCGAAGTCCAGCCACGAACCGCGATAAGGAATGATGCGCGCGGAGTACAGCAGTTTGCCGGAGCTGTGCGTCTTGCCACGGTCGTGGTCGAAGAACACGCCCGGGGAACGGTGCAGCTGGGAAACGATTACACGCTCGGTACCGTTGATTACGAAGGTACCGTTCTCAGTCATCAGGGGGATTTCACCCATGTAGACTTCTTGCTCTTTGATGTCCTTGATCGCTTTGTTCGACGATTCTTTGTCGAAAATGATCAGGCGCACTTTTACCCGCAAAGGTACGGCGTAAGTTACACCGCGCAATACGCATTCTTTGACATCAAATGCCGGTTCGCCCAGGCGATAACCGACGTACTCCAGCGCAGCATTGCCGGAGTAGCTGATGATCGGGAAAACGGATTTGAAGGCCGCATGCAGGCCCACGTCGCGGAACTGATCTTTAGTCGCTCCCGCTTGCAAGAATTCACGATACGAATCCAGCTGGATGGCCAGGAGGTACGGCACATCCATGACGTCCGGCAACTTGCTAAAGTCCTTGCGGATACGTTTTTTCTCAGTATATGAGTAAGCCATCAGCGTTCCCCAGCTTGGTCACCTGCTTGTTTGGCCCCTCCCGACGGGAGCAGCCAGAAAATCGTGCAAACCCCATGGTTTGCGCCACCACATCGGGTGGTTACAGCTCGTTATCAGCACCAACCCAGTCGGCTGCCAATAACGGAAAAAGGCCGGTGGCAAGAGCCACCAGCCATCAGCCTTTCGCTTAACGCTCGGGCTGGAGACGCAAAGTCGATGCTTACTTCAGCTCGACTTTAGCGCCTGCTTCTTCCAGAGTGGCTTTGGCTTTGTCAGCTGCGTCTTTCGAAACAGCTTCCAGAACCATGCCAGGAGCGCCGTCAACTACAGCCTTGGCTTCTTTCAAGCCCAGACCGGTCAGTTCACGTACTGCCTTGATCACGTTAACTTTCTTCTCGCCAGCTTCCAGCAGCATGACGTTGAATTCAGTTTGTTCTTCAACAACGGCAGCGACAGCAGCTGGACCGGCGGAAGCAGCGGCAGCGGAAACGCCGAACTTCTCTTCCATGGCCTTGATCAGCTCAACGATTTCCAGAACGGATTTTTCGCCGATTGCTTCGATGATTTGGTCGTTAGTCAGAGACATGACTATAAATTCCTGTATTGGGGTGACAGCCTACGCGGCCATCGAAATAAACAATAAACGCTGAAAGGAGTCGCTCAGCCTCAGGCTGCGGCAGCTTCTTTCTGGTCGCGAAGAGCCGCCAGAGTACGAGCCAATTTGCTGGTTGCGCCTTGAATCACGCTCATCAGCTGGGAAATTGCTTCGTCACGGGTCGGCAGGCTTGCCAGTACGTCGATCTGATTAGCTGCGAGGAACTTGCCCTCGAACGCAGCTGCCTTGATCTCGAACTTGTCCTGACCTTTTGCGAACTCTTTGAAGATACGGGCAGCAGCGCCCGGATGATCTTTGGAGAATGCAATCAAGGTCGGGCCGGTGAACACGTCGTTGAGCACGTCATATTGAGTGCCAGCAACGGCGCGCTTGAGCAGGGTGTTACGCACAACACGTACGTATACGCCAGCTTCACGAGCCTCTTTACGGAGTCCGGTCATAGCGCCTACTGTTACGCCACGGGCATCAGCCACGACAGCGGACAGAGCAACTTGGGCAGCCTTGTTGACTTCAGCGACGATGGCCTTCTTGTCTTCAAGTTTAATTGCCACGGGAAAAACTCCTGCTTGTTACCGTTTCATCCAACCGAGGTCAGATGTCGTTTTGGTGTCTGATTCGGTAAGGAACCGGGAGCACCATCTGCGTAGGCTTGAGGTTTAAGACTTGCGTCGCCTACGGTCTTGGATAGCCCCCGCCAGGCAGGGACCCCAATCTTTCAATTGGCGCAATCGCTTGCGCCAATTTTTGTCTTACGCTTCCAGCGAACCTTGGTCGATGACCAGGCCCGGGCCCATGGTGGTGCTCAGGGTGATGCGCTTGACATAAATGCCTTTCGAGGAAGCCGGCTTGATACGCTTCAGATCAGAGATCAGGGCTTCAACGTTTTCCTTCAGCTTGACGGCATCAAAGCCGACTTTGCCAACGGAGGTGTGAATGATGCCGTTTTTGTCGGTGCGATAACGAACCTGACCAGCCTTGGCGTTTTTAACCGCGGTAGCTACGTCTGGAGTTACGGTGCCGACTTTAGGGTTAGGCATCAGGCCACGTGGGCCGAGGATCTGACCCAGCTGACCCACAACGCGCATTGCATCCGGGGATGCGATAACTACGTCATAGTTCAGGTCGCCGCCTTTCATTTCGGCAGCCAGATCGTCCATACCTACACGGTCAGCGCCGGCAGCCAGAGCGGCCTCAGCAGCTGGACCTTGGGTGAACACAGCAACGCGAACAGTCTTGCCAGTGCCGTGTGGCAGCACAGTAGCGCTACGAACAACCTGGTCGGATTTACGCGGGTCAACACCCAGGTTTACAGCAACGTCGAACGACTCGCTGAACTTGACAGTCGACAGCTCAGCCAGCAGAGCAGCAGCGTCTACAAAGTTGTAGGACTTGCCTGCTTCGATTTTGCCGGCGATAGCCTTTTGACGCTTGGTCAACTTAGCCATTACACACCCTCCACGTTAAGGCCCATGCTACGAGCAGAACCGGCGATAGTACGCACGGCTGCGTCCATATCAGCTGCAGTCAGATCCGCGTTTTTGGTTTTCGCGATTTCTTCCAGCTGAGCACGGGTCACAGTGCCAACCTTAACGGTGTTCGGACGAGCGGAACCGCTAGTCAGACCAGCAGCCTTCTTCAGCAGAACCGAAGCAGGGGTAGACTTGGTTTCAAAAGTAAAGCTACGGTCGCTATAGACAGTGATGATCACTGGAGTCGGCAGACCTGGTTCAATACCCTGAGTACGGGCGTTGAAAGCCTTGCAGAATTCCATGATGTTCACGCCGTGCTGACCCAGAGCAGGACCAACAGGTGGGCTTGGGTTAGCCTGAGCGGCTTTCACTTGCAGCTTGATGTAAGCGGTAATCTTCTTGGCCATGAGGCACTCCAATTACGGGTTCGAACGCCTCGAAAGGCTCCCCGGTTACTTGCGCGTTTATCCCAGTGACGACAAAACCCCACAGCCTAGGGCTGCGGGGTTGGGATGCTTGCTCAGCTAGACCTTTTCGACCTGGCTGAACTCTAGCTCTACCGGAGTAGAGCGACCGAAAATGAGCACTGCCACTTGGATCCGGCTCTTCTCGTAGTTAACTTCTTCGACCGTACCGGTAAAGTCGGCAAACGGACCGTCATTGACACGTACCGACTCACCTGGCTCGAACAACGTCTTCGGCTTCGGCTTGTCACTACCATCAGCGACGCGACGCAGAATCGCTTCTGCCTCTTTATCTGTGATAGGTGCAGGCTTATCAGCAGTACCGCCGATAAAACCCATCACCCGAGGAGTATCCTTGACCAAGTGCCAAGTACCCTCATTCATGTCCATCTGAACCAGCACATAACCTGGGAAGAACTTGCGCTCGCTTTTGCGTTTCTGGCCATTACGCATTTCAACCACTTCTTCAGTGGGAACCAGAATTTCGCCGAAGCCATCTTCCATGCCAGCCAGCTTTACGCGCTCTACCAACGAGCGCATGACATGCTTCTCGTAACCGGAGTAAGCATGCACAACGTACCAACGCTTAGCCACGGGACACCCTTAGCCGACAATCAAGGAAACAAGCCAGCCGAGCAGGGAATCAAGCCCCCACAACAGCAACGCCATAACCAGAACAACAGCCACAACAATCAACGTGGTCTGCGTGGTTTCTTGGCGAGTTGGCCATACGACTTTACGAATCTCGGTGCGAGCTTCCTTAACCAGTACAAAGAAAGACTTGCCCTTGACCGTCTGCAGGCCTACAAAGGCAGCTACAGCAGCAATGGCGAGCAAAGCAAGTACGCGGTACAGGATCGGCGAAGCAGAGTAATACTGATTGCCAACAACGCCAACAACCACCAAAGCAACTACTACTAGCCACTTGAGCAGATCGAAGCGAGAGCCTTGAGCTTCAGCTTTAGGAGTCATCTATGAAGATCCTGTGAAAAGAAAGCCAGACACACCAAGTGAATCTGGCAGGTCAGGAGGGAATCGAACCCCCAACCTACGGTTTTGGAGACCGTCGCTCTGCCAATTGAGCTACTGACCTAAAACAAAATCAGGCCGACCATTATGCCGGCCCGAAAAAGACATTACAACAATTTACTCGATAACCTTAGCAACCACACCAGCGCCGACGGTACGACCGCCTTCACGAATGGCGAAACGCAGACCATCTTCCATTGCGATGGTTTTGATCAGAGTGACCGTCATTTGGACGTTATCACCTGGCATCACCATTTCAACGCCTTCCGGCAGTTCGCAGTTACCGGTCACGTCGGTGGTCCGGAAGTAGAACTGTGGACGGTAGCCTTTGAAGAATGGCGTATGACGACCACCCTCCTCCTTGCTCAAAACGTAAACTTCAGCGGTGAACTTGGTATGCGGCTTGACAGTGCCCGGCTTGACCAGAACTTGGCCACGCTCAACATCATCACGCTTGGTACCGCGCAGCAATACGCCGCAGTTCTCGCCAGCACGCCCCTCATCGAGCAGCTTGCGGAACATCTCAACACCAGTGCAAGTAGTTTTGACAGTGTCACGAAGACCAACAATCTCAACCTCTTCCTGAATGCGGACAATGCCACGCTCAACACGACCAGTCACAACAGTACCGCGACCGGAGATCGAGAAAACATCCTCGATCGGCATCAGGAACGGCTTATCAATAGCACGCTCAGGCTGCGGAATGTAACTATCCAGAGTCTCGACCAACTTCTTGACGGCAGTAGTGCCCATCTCGTTGTCGTCTTGACCATTCAGCGCCATCAGCGCCGAACCAATGATGATCGGAGTGTCATCACCTGGGAAATCGTAAGCGCTCAGCAGGTCGCGCACTTCCATCTCAACCAGCTCCAGCAGCTCAGCATCATCGACCATGTCAGCCTTGTTCAGGAAGACAACGATGTACGGAACGCCAACCTGGCGAGACAGAAGGATGTGCTCACGGGTTTGCGGCATCGGGCCATCAGCGGCCGAGCAAACCAGAATCGCGCCATCCATCTGAGCAGCACCGGTAATCATGTTTTTTACGTAGTCAGCGTGACCTGGACAGTCAACATGTGCGTAGTGACGCACGGCCGAATCGTACTCAACGTGAGCGGTGTTGATGGTAATACCACGAGCTTTTTCTTCAGGGGCGCTATCGATCTTGTCGAAGTCAACCTTTGCCGAACCGAAAACCTCGGAGCAGACGCGGGTCAAAGCAGCAGTCAGAGTAGTTTTACCGTGATCGACGTGACCAATGGTACCAACGTTGACGTGCGGCTTATTACGTTCGAACTTTTCCTTAGCCATCAAAATCACCCCCAGGAGAAGAATTGAGCAGGTCAAACAAGCCATTAAAACAAAGGCAGATATTTTCATATCTGCCTTGTTATATGGAGCTCTTGAGCGGATTTGAACCGCTGACCTCACCCTTACCAAGGGTGTGCTCTACCAACTGAGCTACAAGAGCGTAACGCTATGCAGGATCTGCAAACTTGGAGCGGGTAGCGGGAATCGAACCCGCATCATCAGCTTGGAAGGCTGAGGTTCTACCACTAAACTATACCCGCGAGCTTGCAGCTCTCGCTAAAAATGGTGGAGGGGGAAGGATTCGAACCTTCGAAGTCGTAGACGTCAGATTTACAGTCTGATCCCTTTGGCCGCTCGGGAACCCCTCCTAAGCGAGCCGGCATTCTATATCATGCCAGCCTTCTGTCAAGCATTTTCTCATTAAAAACCTGAGGTTAGCTGCATTGACATTACTTTGCGGTGTTAACCATTAAAGGTCTTCACTGCGAAGCGGGCGCCATTCTATGCAAACTATTCGGCGGGTGCAACCCCCTCGCACGGCATTATTTTATGTTTTAACTCATTGAATTCTCTAGAAAGGTTTTTCAGCTGCGAGTCATCCAGCCAACGCCGGCTTTCTGGTGCCACGCGCACCCAGTAACCATCAGACTCAGCGGGGGCCCTCAGCAAGGACTCGAACTTGATTTCCATGCCACTCAATCGCCGCTCAACCGCCTGAGCCGCTTCCTGACGAGCAAAACCGCCAAGATAGAGGCACCCTTCGTCTGACCGGGCAGGCTTTCCTTTATCACGAGCCGCTTCAGTCGTTTCACTCAACAAGCGAATATCCTGCTGCGATCCCCTATACAAATTCAAAGGAGTTACATCCTTCGCACGCAGAGGAGCCTCTTGCTGGTGCCAGATGTAATAGAACACATTGAGAACAAGCAGCAGCAGAAACAACCAACGCATAAAAACCTCAGGACAAGGGACACGCCATAGCCAAACCTACAAACACCAGATCAGGAACCACCCTGGCCTCAGGCACGATCTCGGAAACCAGGTCTGCATCTCCTCCAGTGAGGAACACAGCAAAATCATCTCCCCAATAGCTACGCGCCAACTCTAACTGCGTCAGGACAAAGCCTCTCAGCATCAACGAGCATCCCCGCTCGACCGCTTCGACAGTTGTCCGACCAGGAACAAGGCTTTCCAGAGCGCGCTCGGCTGCTAGATCGCCATAACGAATTCTACGGGTGTGGGTACGCAATTGGTTTCGCATCAGAGGCATTCCCGGGCATATAAATCCTCCGAGGTGCTCTCCATCCCTAGAGATAAAGTCCGCGGTAACAGCCGTACCAAAATCAAGCACAAGGCACGCACCCGAAGCCAGCTGGAACCCCCCAAGCATCGCCAGCCAACGGTCGAGCCCTAACCGCTCGAACTCCTCATAACCATTACGAACCCCGGACATTTCGCGGGACGGCGCTGCACATACCGCCGACACACCAAAAGCTTCTCTCAGCAGAGAAATCAGCGCACTGGTTTCTTCGGCGGTCCTGACACTGACCAACCGACAAAACTTGAGAGCGAGCCCCTTGAGCGTTTTCAAGCTCTCCAACAAAGCGAGATCCGAGTCAACGACACCCTCGCCAACCACCCGCCGAACATTCGCGTCGAGCACACGCCACTTGATAAAACTGTTTCCGCAGTCGAGCTCAAGAATCATCACGCAACCTCAGACTGAGCTCACCACCACTAAAGACTTTTTCCACACCACCCACCTTCAAGCGCAGAGCACCCTGACTATCAATACCCAGCACTTCGCCATCTATATGGTTAACACCTGCGATCAACGACACGGCCCGCCCCTGCCAGAGATGATTTTGCTCCCACTCTGCCTGGATAGCTGAAAATCCGTCGACTTGATGACGAGACAGATATGCCTGGAGCATCGCGCCCAAATCCCCGACCAAGTGATTTCGATCAAACACCTTGCCCGACTCTAGCCGCATGGACGTCCACTGCTGATCTACCTCATCGGTAATCTGCATGTTCACATTAATTCCCACACCCAGCACAACGTGACACACGTCAGCAGGATCTCCCACCAGCTCGAGCAATATCCCGGCAATCTTCTTCTGACCAACCAGAACATCGTTGGGCCATTTCAATCCAGCCCCCGAAATACCGAGCTCACGCAGGGCCTGCATGACGGCGAGCCCAACAACAAGGCTCAAGCCTTCCAGCTGACGCATCCCACCTTCAATACGCAACACGAGGCTGTAGTAGATGTTTTCCGCGAATGGACTCGCCCATTTACGTCCACGCCGCCCGCGCCCTGCAGTTTGCCGTTCGGCAAGCACCAGAAAGGGTGCCGCCTGCCCCCGCTCTATGGCGCGCAAGGCCTCGGCATTAGTGGAGTCAATTGAATCGAAAACCAGGATAGGCCAATCACAAGAAGGCGCCAGCTCTCTTATCTCGACGGGATCAAGCAGCGTCAATGGCGCAGCCAGTTGATAGCCGCGCCCCCGCACCTTATGAATGGATAATCCCAGCTCAGCCTCTAAATGCTGAAGCTGCTTCCAAACGGCACTACGACTGACACCCAAGGCGACACCCAAGGCCTGACCCGAATGGAATCGGCCATCTTTAAGAAGCTTTAACAATGTCAGCATGCAAGTCTCGCCTCACAATGAGGCCCGCATGATAGCCATGCCCCGCGCCATTGCATAGAAACCCTACAGGTCAGTTTTCCTGCGGACAAAACAAAACCCCTACCTGCATACGCAGATAGGGGTTTCGGAATTTAATCTTGACGATGACCTACTCTCACATGGGGAAACCCCACACTACCATCGGCGATGCATCGTTTCACTGCTGAGTTCGGGATGGGATCAGGTGGTTCCAATGCTCTATGGTCGTCAAGAAATTCGGTAGCCAGGTCGTTTACCTTGCGGTTCACGCTCCAGCGAATGGGCAGGTGATAGATTTGTGTGTTGCGTTGCAAATTTTCGACTTGTGTCGTCTTCACACACCGCAATCTGGTGCCTCTTCAGGTCAGCAAATTGCTTGGGTGTTATATGGTCAAGCCTCACGGGCAATTAGTATTGGTTAGCTCAACGCCTCACAGCGCTTACACACCCAACCTATCAACGTCGTAGTCTTCGACGGCCCTTCAGGGGACTCAAGGTCCCAGTGAGATCTCATCTTGAGGCTAGTTTCCCGCTTAGATGCTTTCAGCGGTTATCTATTCCGAACATAGCTACCCGGCAATGCCACTGGCGTGACAACCGGAACACCAGAGGTTCGTCCACTCCGGTCCTCTCGTACTAGGAGCAGCCCCTCTCAAATCTCAAACGTCCACGGCAGATAGGGACCGAACTGTCTCACGACGTTCTAAACCCAGCTCGCGTACCACTTTAAATGGCGAACAGCCATACCCTTGGGACCGGCTTCAGCCCCAGGATGTGATGAGCCGACATCGAGGTGCCAAACACCGCCGTCGATATGAACTCTTGGGCGGTATCAGCCTGTTATCCCCGGAGTACCTTTTATCCGTTGAGCGATGGCCCTTCCATACAGAACCACCGGATCACTAAGACCTACTTTCGTACCTGCTCGACGTGTCTGTCTCGCAGTCAAGCGCGCTTTTGCCTTTATACTCTACGACCGATTTCCGACCGGTCTGAGCGCACCTTCGTACTCCTCCGTTACTCTTTAGGAGGAGACCGCCCCAGTCAAACTACCCACCATACACTGTCCTCGATCCGGATAACGGACCTGAGTTAGAACCTCAAAGTTGCCAGGGTGGTATTTCAAGGTTGGCTCCACGCGAACTGGCGTCCACGCTTCAAAGCCTCCCACCTATCCTACACAAGCAAATTCAAAGTCCAGTGCAAAGCTATAGTAAAGGTTCACGGGGTCTTTCCGTCTAGCCGCGGATACACTGCATCTTCACAGCGATTTCAATTTCACTGAGTCTCGGGTGGAGACAGCGCCGCCATCGTTACGCCATTCGTGCAGGTCGGAACTTACCCGACAAGGAATTTCGCTACCTTAGGACCGTTATAGTTACGGCCGCCGTTTACCGGGGCTTCGATCAAGAGCTTCGCGTTAGCTAACCCCATCAATTAACCTTCCGGCACCGGGCAGGCGTCACACCCTATACGTCCACTTTCGTGTTTGCAGAGTGCTGTGTTTTTAATAAACAGTCGCAGCGGCCTGGTATCTTCGACCGGCATGGGCTTACGCAGTAAATGCTTCACCCTCACCGGCGCACCTTCTCCCGAAGTTACGGTGCCATTTTGCCTAGTTCCTTCACCCGAGTTCTCTCAAGCGCCTTGGTATTCTCTACCCAACCACCTGTGTCGGTTTGGGGTACGGTTCCTGGTTACCTGAAGCTTAGAAGCTTTTCTTGGAAGCATGGCATCAACCACTTCGTCACCCAAAGGGTAACTCGTCATCAGCTCTCGGCCTTAGAATCCCGGATTTACCTAAGATTCCAGCCTACCACCTTAAACTTGGACAACCAACGCCAAGCTGGCCTAGCCTTCTCCGTCCCTCCATCGCAATAACCAGAAGTACAGGAATATTAACCTGTTTTCCATCGACTACGCTTTTCAGCCTCGCCTTAGGGACCGACTAACCCTGCGTCGATTAACGTTGCGCAGGAAACCTTGGTCTTTCGGCGTGGGTGTTTTTCACACCCATTGTCGTTACTCATG
>NZ_CP125618.1:5785000-6478166 GCF_030053095.1 Pseudomonas sp. PMCC200344
AACCACCTACGCGCGCTTTACGCCCAGTAATTCCGATTAACGCTTGCACCCTCTGTATTACCGCGGCTGCTGGCACAGAGTTAGCCGGTGCTTATTCTGTCGGTAACGTCAAAACACTTACGTATTAGGTAAATGCCCTTCCTCCCAACTTAAAGTGCTTTACAATCCGAAGACCTTCTTCACACACGCGGCATGGCTGGATCAGGCTTTCGCCCATTGTCCAATATTCCCCACTGCTGCCTCCCGTAGGAGTCTGGACCGTGTCTCAGTTCCAGTGTGACTGATCATCCTCTCAGACCAGTTACGGATCGTCGCCTTGGTGAGCCATTACCTCACCAACTAGCTAATCCGACCTAGGCTCATCTGATAGCGCAAGGCCCGAAGGTCCCCTGCTTTCTCCCGTAGGACGTATGCGGTATTAGCGTCCGTTTCCGAGCGTTATCCCCCACTACCAGGCAGATTCCTAGGCATTACTCACCCGTCCGCCGCTCGCCACCAGGTACAAGTACCCGTGCTGCCGCTCGACTTGCATGTGTTAGGCCTGCCGCCAGCGTTCAATCTGAGCCATGATCAAACTCTTCAGTTCAAACATCTTTGGGTTTTTAAGAAACCCTAAACTTGGCTCAGCAATCGTTGGTTACATCTTTGATTTCTCGCGGAGTAACTTGTGATGCTGATAATCTTGTTGACTATCAGTCTGACTCCACAAGCACCCACACGAATTGCTTGATTCAGTTGTTAAAGAGCGGTTGGTTAAGATCTTTCGTCTCAACCGAGGCGCGCATTCTACAGCAGCCTCTGTTGCTGTCAAGCGGTTATTTTCCGAAATTTTCAAAGTTTCCTTTGCAACTTCAACCACTTGCGCTTGCGATCTCTCGTTAGCGGGAGGCGAATTCTACAGCGTTACTCGCTGCTGTCAACACCTCTTTTACACCGCTTTCGACCGAGAAGATCGAACCGTTAAAAGAGCCAAACAACACCACTCTTTCAACTCCTTCTGGGCTTCGATGACCTGAAGCAACTCGCTGTCGAAAACTGCGTAACTCATTGTTTACCAAGGAGTTTTCCGTTTCGACTGCGCCGGAAGTGGGGCGAATTATAGACTTCCAGAATCTGCCGTCAACCCCTAATTTGAGCGTTATTCGGATTTGAGCGTAATACGCGCAAATGCCTTCTTCCCAGCCTGGCAAACATGGGTCGCGCCCAGTACGTATATAAAGGTGCGATCGACAACCTCACCATCTATACGCACACCACCAGAACCTAGAAGGTCCCGCGCGACAGCCGAGTTCTTGACCAGACCTGCCTTATTAAGGACAGCAGCAATCGGCATGTCTTCAGTAGCAGTCAATTCGATCTCTGGCAGATCGTCCGGTAGCTCGCCTTCCTTCATACGGTTACCCGCCGCACGGTGAGCATTGGTCGCAGCCTCTTCACCATGGAAACGCGCAACGATCTCTTCGGCTAGCTTGATCTTGATATCACGCGGATTGGCACCCGCCTCGACATCAGCACGGAATGCATTGATCTCATCCATGGGGCGGAAACTGAGCAATTCGAAGTAGCGCCACATCAGCGCATCCGGAATGGAAACCAGCTTGCCGTACATCACACCCGGCGCTTCCTGAATACCCACGTAGTTGCCCAAGGACTTGGACATTTTCTTCACGCCATCCAGACCTTCGAGCAGCGGCATGGTCAGAATGCACTGAGCCTCTTGACCATATCCACGCTGCAGTTCACGCCCCATCAACAGGTTGAACTTCTGATCAGTACCACCCAGCTCGACGTCCGCGCGCAAGGCGACCGAGTCATAACCCTGAACCAGCGGATAGAGAAACTCGTGAATGGCAATTGGCTGATTGGTGGTGTAGCGCTTATCGAAGTCGTCGCGCTCGAGCATGCGAGCTACGGTGTACTGCGAAGTCAGGCGAATGAAATCGGCCGGCCCCATCTGATCCATCCAGGTGGAGTTGAACGCAACTTCGGTTTTCGCCGGATCAAGAATCTTGAAAACCTGGGTCTTGTAGGTCTCGGCATTCTCGAGAACCTGCTCGCGGGTAAGAGGAGGACGTGTCGCACTCTTGCCACTCGGATCGCCGATCATCCCGGTGAAGTCACCTATAAGGAAGATCACCTGATGCCCCAGCTCCTGGAACTGGCGCAGCTTATTAATCAGCACGGTATGACCCAGGTGCAAATCCGGCGCGGTCGGATCGAAGCCTGCCTTGATACGTAGCGGCTGGCCACGCTTGAGCTTTTCGATCAGCTCGGACTCGACCAACAGTTCTTCCGCACCACGTTTAATCAGCGCTAGCTGCTCTTCAACCGACTTCATAACAGACCCGCATGGCTCGAATTCAAAGGGAACCAACCATACAAGATCGCGCGTCAAATACAAGTTTTGCCCGGCGCACGGACGCCAATCCGCGACCACAGCGTTTGCGGACTTGCTTCAGAGATGATTTGGTTATATTTTATACAGTTATTTCATCTTCATCATGTCATTCATCTTTTCCAATTCATCTTTTTCAAAGTCAAAAATTACCTATGACCAAAGAATCGTCTAAAGCGCCGCCGCTTTACCCGAAGACCCACCTGCTCGCAGCAAGTGGCATCGCCGCCCTTCTGAGCCTGGCGCTTCTGGTATTTCCTTCCAGTGATGTTGAAGCCAAAAAGACGACCCTGAGTCTTGAACTGGAAAGCCCTGCTGAACAACTGACACAAGATCAAGACGCTGCCGAGGCCGTCCAGGCCACAAATGAGCCAGCAGCTTCCCCTTTCGCGCAGATCGAAAACAGCGCCGAAGAACCCCAGGAAACCGCTCAGGCCGCACCGGCGCCAGCATCCACGCCCGCCCCTGCGATCGAAGAAAAAAAATCTCCAAACCATAGGGAAGTGATCGTTTCTAAAGGCGATACGCTCTCCACACTGTTCGCGAAAGTCGGCCTTCCGGCAACTTCGGTGCATGAAGTACTGGCCAGCGACAAACAGGCCAAGCAGTTCAGCCAACTCAAACATGGCCAGAAACTTGAATTCGAACTGAGCCCCGATGGCCAGCTGACCAACTTGCACAGCAAGGTCAGCGACGTCGAAAGCATCACCCTGATCAAGAATGACAAGGGTTATGCATTCAACCGCATTACCGCCAAGCCTACCGTGCGCTCCGCCTACGTTCATGGCGTGATCAACAGTTCGCTGTCGCAATCCGCTGCACGTGCAGGCCTGTCCCACAGCCTGACCATGGACATGGCCAGCGTGTTTGGCTATGACGTCGACTTCGCCCAGGATATTCGCCAGGGTGACGAGTTCGATGTCATCTACGAACAGAAAGTCGTCAACGGCAAGGCCGTCGGCAATGGCCCGATCCTTTCCGCGCGCTTCACCAACCGCGGCAAGACCTACACCGCCGTGCGTTACATCAATAAACAAGGCAACAGCAGCTACTACACAGCTGACGGCAACAGCATGCGCAAGGCGTTTATCCGTACGCCGGTGGACTTCGCCCGCATCAGTTCGAAATTCTCCATGGGCCGCAAGCACCCAATCCTGAACAAGATCCGCGCCCACAAAGGCGTCGACTATGCAGCGCCGCGTGGCACCCCAATCAAGGCAGCCGGTGACGGCAAAGTGTTGCTGGCCGGACGCCGCGGTGGCTACGGCAACACCGTAATCATCCAGCACGGCAATACCTACCGCACGCTGTACGGCCACATGCAAGGCTTCGCCAAAGGCATCAAGACTGGCGGCAGCGTCAAGCAAGGCCAGGTGATCGGCTACATCGGCACCACCGGACTCTCCACCGGCCCGCACTTGCACTACGAGTTCCAGGTCAATGGCGTACACGTCGATCCATTGGGCCAGAAGGTAGCGATGGCCGATCCGATCTCCAAAGCTGAACGCGCACGTTTCCTCGCGCAGAGCCAACCGCTGATGGCGCGTATGGATCAAGAGAAATCCACGCAGCTGGCTTCGAGCAAGCGATAAGCCATGACGCTCTATATAGGTGTGATGTCCGGGACCAGCCTCGACGGCCTGGATATTGCGCTGGTTGAGCTAGCCCCGGCGATCAAGCTGGTCGCCACGCACTACATTCCCATGCCTGACTCCCTACGCACCGAGCTGCTTGGCTTGTGCAGTAGTGGCCCGGACGAGATTGCCCGCTCCGCCATTG
The DNA here is from genome assembly GCF_030053095.1 of Pseudomonas sp. PMCC200344. Lineage (NCBI taxonomy): Bacteria > Pseudomonadati > Pseudomonadota > Gammaproteobacteria > Pseudomonadales > Pseudomonadaceae > Pseudomonas > Pseudomonas sp. PMCC200344. The sequence continues at coordinate 5,789,175 of NZ_CP125618.1, forward strand.
CCCAGCAGAACTGGGTGAAGCTGGCAGCACAGGGCATTCACACCCTCCTTGATCAACAAAACCTGGAGCCCGAAGACATTCGTGCAATCGGCAGCCACGGTCAGACCATTCGCCACGAACCCGCGCGCGGCTTCACGGTGCAAATCGGCAACCCTGCCCTACTGACGGAGCTGACCGGCATCACCGTGGTCAGCGACTTCCGCAGCCGCGATGTGGCCGCCGGAGGGCAAGGCGCGCCACTGGTTCCAGCCTTCCACGAAGCGTTGTTCGAAGAACAGCCTGGCAATCGTGCGGTATTGAACGTCGGCGGTTTCAGCAACCTAAGCCTGATCGAGCCCGGTAAACCGGTAGCCGGTTTCGACTGTGGTCCAGGCAATGTTCTGCTGGATGCGTGGATTCACCAGCAACGCGGCGACAACTTTGATCGCGACGGCCAATGGGCTGCCACCGGTAAGGTCGAACCGATTCTTTTGAAAGAATTGCTCAGTGATCCGTTCTTCGTGACCAAAGGCCCGAAAAGTACCGGTCGCGAAGTATTCAACCTGCCATGGCTGACACAGCACCTGACACAGCTGCCGACCTTCGCCACCGAAGACGTGCAGGCAACGCTGCTTGAACTGACCGCCCTGACCATCGTCGAATCACTGCAAAGCGCCCAATCAGACACCCTGGAACTGCTTGTCTGCGGCGGCGGCGCGCACAACACCACGCTGATGAACCGCTTGGCCAGCTTGCTGCCGAACGCCAAGGTCACCAGCACCGCGGCTTACGGTGTAGACCCGGACTGGGTCGAAGCCATGGCTTTCGCCTGGCTGGCACATTGCTGCCTTGAAGGCATCGCGGCCAATCGCCCGAGCGTCACCGGCGCCCGGGGCCTGCGCGTACTCGGTGCCATTTACCCTGCCTGACTAGCCATACCGAATCCCGGACAGCAAAACGCCGCAGAGCCCTGAGGCCATGCGGCGCTTGGTGATGCGATGTATTGCGATCAGATCGAGAACGAAGAGCCGCAGCCACACGTGGTGCTGGCGTTCGGGTTCTTGATCACGAAGCGCGAACCTTCCAGACCTTCCTGATAATCCACCTCGGCACCTGCCAGGTATTGGAAACTCATCGGGTCGACCACCAGACTCACACCTTCGCGTTCGACGATGGTGTCGTCATCGGCCACTTCTTCATCGAAGGTGAAGCCGTACTGAAAACCTGAACAACCACCGCCCGTAACGAATACGCGCAGCTTCAAGCGATCATTCCCCTCTTCATCGACCAGGCTCTTCACCTTGTGCGCGGCACCGTGGGTGAATTGCAAAGCCGTGGGGGTGAAGGATTCGACGCTCATGCTAACTATCTCCCGGCGTTACGCCGCCATAATGCGTGATGACGCGCATTATCCGCTTCTCCTAGAAAATCGGTCAACTATTGTTACGGTATATCAATCAACACATTTGCCCGCCCGAAATGCAAAAAAGCCCGTCAGACGGGCTTTTTTGCTGAGCAGGATAAAGCCTTACGGCAGCATGCCTGCATGGGACAGACCCAAGCGCTCATCCAGACCAAACAGGATGTTCAGGTTCTGCACCGCCTGACCCGACGCACCTTTGACCAGGTTGTCGATCACCGACAACACCACCACCAGATCACCATCCTGCGGACGATGCACCGCAATACGGCAAACGTTGGCACCGCGCACACTGCGGGTTTCCGGATGGCTGCCAGCAGGCATGACATCGACGAACGGTTCGTTGGCATAACGCTTTTCAAACAACGCCTGCAGATCCACGGAGCGATCCACGACAGTCGCGTAGAGCGTCGAGTGGATGCCTCGAATCATTGGCGTCAGGTGCGGAACGAACGTCAGACCGACATCCTTGCCCGCGGCGCGACGCAGACCCTGGCGGATTTCCGGCAAATGACGGTGCCCTTTGACGGCGTAAGCCTTCATGCTTTCTGACGTCTCGGAGTACAGCGAACCTACAGAAGCGCCACGACCGGCACCACTGACACCGGATTTGCAGTCAGCGATCAAGCGAGTGGTATCGGCCAGACCTGCTTCCAGCAATGGCAGGAAACCCAATTGCGTAGCAGTTGGGTAGCAACCCGGCACGGCGATCAGACGGGCCTGCTTGATCTGCTCGCGATTGACTTCCGGCAAGCCGTAAACCGCCTCTTCCAGCAGTTCCGGCGCGCCGTGCGGCTGACCGTACCACTTGGCCCACTCATCGGCGTCTTGCAGACGGAAGTCCGCCGACAGGTCGATGACTTTGGTCCCGGCTGCCAACAGTTCGCCAGCCAGCGCATGGGCAACACCGTGAGGCGTGGCGAAGAACACCACATCGCAAGCGCCCAGCGTCTTGATGTCCGGAACGCTGAACGCCAGGCCATCGTAATGACCGCGCAGGTTCGGATACATATCAGCCACGGCCAGACCGGCCTCGGATCGGGAAGTGATGACGACCACTTCTGCTTGCGGATGCTGTGCCAACAGACGCAGCAGTTCGACACCGGTGTAACCCGTGCCGCCGACGATACCGACCTTGACCATAAACCTGCCCTCAACGAACCCACTGGAAAGCCATCGATAATAGGGGCCACGCGGCTCTGCGACAACCGTCAAGGTGACGTGCGGCGGCACAAGCCTCTACTATTCGGGCTACCGTGAACCTGGGAATAACTAAAAATGCTTTATCTGTGGCTCAAAGCGCTTCACATCATCAGCATGGTCTGCTGGTTTGCCGGCCTGTTCTATCTGCCGCGCCTGTTTGTCTATCATGCCCAAAGCGAGGACACCGTCAGCAAGGAACGCTTCAGCATCATGGAGCGCAAGCTGTACCGCGGCATCATGGGACCGGCGATGATCGCCACCTTGATTTTCGGCATTGCACTGATCGGCCTGAACCCAAGCATATTCAGTCAGGGTGCGTGGATTCACGCCAAGTTGACCCTGGTGGTGATCCTGATCGGCTACCACCACATGTGCGGCGCTCAGGTGAAACGTTTTGCCCGTGGCGAGAACACCCGCAGCCATGTCTTTTATCGCTGGTTCAATGAAGTGCCGGTTCTGATATTGCTGGCTATTGTAATTCTGGTCGTCGTTCGGCCGTTCTAACTCCAATAAGCACAACTCACCGGGGTACTTCCAATGTCGCTGCCCGCTCTGCTCGAACAACGTTTGCGCCTGCCTGTGGTGGCAGCGCCAATGTTCCTGATCTCCAACCCAAAACTGGTGCTCGCCTGCTGCCGTAATGGCGTGGTGGGCAGCTTTCCTGCGCTGAACCAGCGCGAGAGCAGCGGCTTCAAGGCCTGGCTGGAAGAGATCGAAGCAGGGTTGGCGACACTGGATAACCCCGCGCCTTACGCGGTGAACCTGATCGTCCACAACAGCAACCCGCGGCTGCAAGCGGACCTGGCGATCTGCATCGAGCACAAAGTGCCGATTGTGATCACCAGCCTCGGCGCCGTGAAAGAACTGGTCGATGCAGTGCACAGCTATGGCGGTCTGGTGTTCCATGACGTGACGACTCGTCGCCATGCAGAGAAAGCCGCCGAGGCCGGGGTCGACGGTTTGATCGCCGTGGCAGCAGGTGCCGGTGGACACGCCGGAACCTGGAGTCCGTTCTCACTGATTGCCGAGATCCGCCAATTCTTCGACAAGACCCTGCTGCTGGCCGGTTGCCTGAACCACGGTCACGAGATTCTTGCGGCACAATTGCTTGGTGCGGATCTGGCCTACTTCGGTACGCGATTTATCGGCACCACCGAAAGTCATGCGTCTGACGCCTATAAAGAGATGCTGCTGACTTCCAGAGCCGCGGACATCGTCCATACTCCAGCGGTGTCGGGAGTACCGGCGAGCTTTATGCGTCAGAGCCTTGAGGCAGCAGGTTTCGACATGGCAGCGCTGCAAGGCAAGGGCGAGGTGAACTTCGGCTCCAAACTCAAGCCCATAAGCGATGAAGCCAAAGCCTGGAAAACCGTCTGGTCCGCAGGCCAGGGTGTCGGCGAGATCGATGACCTGCCGAGTGTTGATCAATTGGTCGCTCGCCTCGATGCCGAGTACCGAAAAGCACTGGAGCTGGCGGCAGCGCTGCCCAAGCGCTGGCCACGCTGACAGGAAAACTTGGCCAGCCCATTCCGGCTGGCTTTACACTCCATCCGCAATACTCCCTAAAACATTCGCGACAAGGATGCCTCGCAATGAGCGAAAACCGTTTCAAGATCGTGTTCGACGGGGCTCTGCTGCCAGGTGTTGACGTCACCACCGCCAAGCTCAATCTCGCCGAGTTGTTCAAAAGCGATGTGGCCGCCATCGAGCGACTGTTCAGTGGCAAGCCGGTTGCGCTCAAACGCGATCTGTCACAGATCGATGCGCAGACCTATCTCCAGGCGCTGAGCAAAACCGGTATCGATGCCCGGATCGAATCCGAACCCTCGATCGAGCTGAACCTGTCTGACGTTCATAAACACGCCCCTGCCGTCGCGGCAGATCCCGAATCCCCTTACGCACCACCCCAGGCTACCGTTGGCGAAGCCTTGCCTGCGTTTTCCACACTCAAGCCGTTCAGCTTCGAGGGTCGGATCGGTCGCTTGCGTTATCTGGCCTGGACGATGTCGCTGACGCTGGTGACCCTTAGCGCTGGCTCTTTGATTGCTGTTTTTGCCTTGGCCCTCATCAACACGGACTCGACCATCGCCCTCATTCTCGGAGGCCTGCTGGCCTTGATCGGCTTCGTGGTGCTCGGCCTCGTCAGCATTCAGTTCAGTGTCCAGCGCCTGCATGATATCGGTTGGTCTGGCTGGCTCTGGCTACTGACGCTCGTGCCGTTCGTGGGCAGCATCTTTCCGTTCGTGATGGTGATTGTGCCGGGTAATAACACCGCCAATCGATACGGCGCGCCACCACCGCCCAACAGCACCGCCGTCAAGGTCCTGTCTTCACTGTGGCTGGTGTTTATCGCGATCCTGTTCATCGGCGGACTGACCGGTGGCCTTACGACCATTCAGAGCGAATATGAAAGCGCCACCCAGAGCCGCTATGAAAGTGACTCCGTGACCACCGAAGAGATCGAAGATCAAACCGCCGTGGAAGCAGAGCCAGCGCCAAATTCAGCCGACGATGCAGCCGAAGAAGCCCAGCCCCCTGTAGACTCTGCGAAAGAATGAACAGCGCTCCCCGTCCGTGACACCTGCGTCGCCGGCGCGGAGCTGTTGCGATGGAGAAATGCATGACCCGTTACGCTCTGATCACTGGCGCTTCCAGCGGCATCGGCCTGGCGATGGCCGAAGCGCTGGCCCGGCGCGGCCGCAGCCTGATCCTGGTGGCCCGTCAGCGTGATCAGCTGGAAAGTATTGCGATTGAACTGACTCAACGTTTTGGCGTGGAAGTGTTGTTCCGAGCCTGTGATCTCGGCGAGCCGCTACGGCTGTCCGGTTTTCTGCTGGAGCTGGAGGAAGGTGACCGACAGATCGATTTGCTGGTCAACTGCGCCGGCATCGGCACCTGCGGCCCTTTTCTGGCTCAGGACTGGATGACCGAACAGGACCTGATCGAAGTGAACATCCTCGCACTCACTCGCCTGTGTCACGCGATCGGCAACAGTATGGCGCTGCAGGGCGGCGGGCAAATTTTGAATGTCGCCTCGGTGGCGGCGTTCCATCCCGGCCCGTGGATGAGTACTTATTACGCCAGCAAGGCTTATGTGCTGCACTTTTCCGAAGGGTTGCGCGTCGAACTGAAAAAATGCGCGGTCAAGGTGTCGGTGCTCTGCCCCGGCCCTACCCGCACGGCGTTTTTCCGCACCGCGCAATTGGACGCTGGCAAACTGGTCGACAGCAAAATGCTGATGAGACCCGAGGAAGTCGCGCTCTACACCGTCCGGGCTCTGGAGAAAAACCGCGCCATCATTATTCCGGGCCGACGCAACCGCTGGCGCGCCTTCCTGCCGCGACTCGGCTCGCGCTGGCTGACCCGGACAATCGCCGGCATGGTCAACAAGGCTTACTGCCCGCGCTGATCGCACCCTCAAGGTAAAAGACTGGGCTCGGGCATAACCCATGGTTACACTCAGGCCAGCCCAAACAACGGAGAAAACAGCTGTGGATACTCTGTTCACCAAGATCATCAACCGGGAAATCCCGGCGAAGATCATTTACGAGGACGACCAGGTACTGGCCTTCCACGACATCGCCCCACAGGCACCGGTGCATTTCCTGGTGATCCCGAAAAAAGCGGTGCGCACGCTTAACGACCTGACCGAGGACGACAAGGCATTGGCTGGGCATATTCTGTTCACCGCCCAGCGTCTGGCCCTGGAACTGGGTTGCGAAGAGGGCTTCCGCGTGGTCATGAATTGCAATCCACTCGGTGGGCAGACCGTCTATCACATTCATATGCATGTATTGGGTCAGCGCCAGATGCATTGGCCGCCGGGCTGATTGCAGTAAGCCCTGTGGGGGCGGGCAATCCCGCTCCCACGAGCACCTGCGTCGCAATGACCCAGCGCAAACCTTCCCCGGCCGATTGGGTTAAACTGGCCGCCGAGATTCTTCCCGGAGGTCAGCATGACTACCCAACGTCACTACTCGCCGATTGACCGCCTTCTGCTGCAAGCCGATGCCGCGATGCGTACCTTGTTGCCCTTCAGTGGTCAGCCGTACCGTCCTTCGCCCGCTATCGTTCAGCCGGATGCGCAAATGAGCGACGAAGACACCCGGCACGTCGCCGGTCTGATGCGCATCAACCATACCGGCGAAGTCTGTGCCCAGGCGCTGTATCAGGGTCAGGCCCTGACCGCCAAGCTGCCGCAAGTGCGCGCCGCCATGGAGCATGCCGCCGAAGAAGAAATCGACCACCTGGTCTGGTGCGAACAACGCATAAAACAGTTGGGCAGCCACACCAGCATTCTCAATCCACTGTTCTACGGCATGTCGTTCGGGATTGGCGCGGTGGCCGGATTGATCAGCGATAAAGTCAGCCTGGGGTTCGTTGCCGCGACCGAGCATCAGGTGTGCAAACACCTCAACGAACACCTTGAGCAACTGCCAGCCGAGGACGAAAAGTCCCGGGCGATCCTCGAGCAGATGCGCATTGATGAAGAACACCACGCCGAAAGCGCGCTGGAGGCAGGGGGTTTCCGCTTCCCGGCACCGGTGAAGTTCGGCATGAGCCTGATGGCCAAGGTCATGACCAAGAGTACTTACCGGATCTGAACTCAGGGCCTTGCTCCTACAAGGGACACTCGCAGTAAAAAAGGCGACTGCCGTGAGGGAGTCGCCTTTTTTGTGTTCAGCAATTTTAGTTCGGCATGTTGCGCGCGTAGAAGATTTCCAGCATTTCGTGTTTCACACGCTCGGTCACCTGAGCACGCTGCTCAGACGACAGGTTGTTGGTAGCGTCGCCGAACAGGTAGTTATCCAGCTCGAAGTTCTTCAGCAGCATTTTGGTGTGGAACAGGTTTTCCTGGTACACGTTCACGTCGGTCATCTGGTATGCGTCGCGAGTGTCTTCGGAAAGGTAGTTCTGAATCGAATTGATCTCGTGGTCGATGAAGTGCTTTTTGCCTTCCACGTCACGGGTGAAACCGCGCACACGATAATCCACGGTCACGATGTCCGAATCGAACTGGTGGATCAGGAAGTTGAGCGCCTTGAGCGGTGAAATGACGCCACAGGTCGACACATCAATGTCCACACGGAATGTCGCGATGCCATCGTCCGGATGGATTTCCGGGTAGGTGTGCACCGTGATGTGGCTCTTGTCGAGGTGGGCCAGGATGATTTCAGGCAGCGGGCCCGGGGACTCTTCGATCTGACTGTCGGTCGGGGTCACCGGCTCTTCAGAGATCAGAATCGTGACACTGGCGCCCTGGGGTTCATAGTCCTGACTGGCAATGTTCAGGATGTTGGCACCAATGATATCGACAACTTCTGTGAGGATCTGCGTCAGGCGCTTGGCGTTGTACTCTTTATTGATGTACTCGACGTAAGCCTGTTGGTCTTGCGGGGTTTCCGCGTAGCAGATGTCATAGATGTTGAAGCTCAAGGTCTTTGTCAGGTTATTGAACCCGTGGAGCTTGAGTTTGCTTTTCACCGTTAAAACTCTCTATGCAGTGCGGCCCGGCCGCGTAATCAAGCATGCCAGCGCCACTTTTTCCGGGGTAATGGCCCCTCAACCGACAGGCCACACACCCGAGCAGACGCCAGCTTTAGATCGCCACAGTCTGCACTGCCTTTATGATAGTTGAATGTCGATTCAACCGAGCTCGATGATCTCGTAGTCATGAGTAATTGCCACGCCAGCCGCTCCAAGCATGATCGACGCCGAGCAATACTTCTCGGCAGACAGCTCGATGGCGCGTTTGACCTGGGCTTCTTTCAAGCCGCGGCCCTTGACCACGAAATGCATGTGGATCTTGGTGAAAACCTTCGGATCTTCGGTGGCGCGCTCGGCTTCGAGGAAGGCTTCGCAGCTTTCAACAGCCTGACGGGACTTCTTGAGGATGCTGACCACGTCGAAATTGCTGCAACCGCCAACACCCAGCAGGAGCATTTCCATCGGCCGGACACCCAGGTTGCGACCGCCGGCATCGGGCGGACCGTCCATGACCACGACATGACCGCTGCCGGATTCGCCGAGGAACATGGCTTCGCCAGCCCATTGGATGCGTGCCTTCATCGCCAAGACTCCACTGTATAAAAAAGGGTCGCCAGCTTAGCACAGGGGCCTTGATGGACGGCGTCTCGCCTTCCTACGACGCAAGCCGCTGCGCTGTAGGTAAATTCTCGAATATTGCAGGAAGTGTCTGTTAAGCTGGCGCCAATTCACTGGCGCATAGCCAGCTTTGTAGCAACCTCAGCGACTCATAAGAAAACCAAACACACCGTGAAGTCTTTTCGGGATACAACCATGGTTGCTATTACCCCAACACCCAAAATCAAGAACCTCGACAAGCTGCTGATGCACTGCCAGCGCCGTCGTTATGCGGCCAAAAGCAACATCATTTGTGCCGGCGATCGCTCGGACACGCTGTTCTTCATCATCAAGGGTTCGGTCACCATCTTGATCGAGGATGACGATGGCCGCGAAATGATCATCGCCTACCTGAACACCGGAGACTTTTTCGGCGAGTTGGGCCTGTTCGAACAGGCTGGCCTGGAACAGGAACGCAGCGCCTGGGTGCGCGCCAAGATCGAATGCGAAGTCGCGGAGATCAGCTACGCGAAATTCCGCGAGCTGTCCCAACAGGATCCAGACATCCTTTACGTGCTCAGCGGACAAATCGCACAGCGCCTGCGCAACACCACCCGCAAAGTGGGTGACCTTGCATTCTTCGACGTTACCGGCCGCGTCGCACGCTGCCTCTTGGAGCTGTGCAAGCAGCCAGATGCAATGACCCATCCCGATGGCATGCAGATCAAGGTGACCCGTCAGGAGATCGGGCGGATTGTCGGTTGTTCACGAGAGATGGTCGGTCGCGTACTCAAGGACCTGGAAGAACGCAATCTGGTGGACGTCAAAGGCAAGACCATGGTGGTCTTTGGTACGCGCTAAGCCCTGAACATGTCTGCCAGCAACTGGTGGTACAACGTGTCGAGTCGCCCCAACGCATCAGGTGCTGCATATTTTTCATGAAGAGCAATGTGGCTCTCGGCGCGAACTCGCTGCTCCAGGCCACAGGCTTCATTGAAACGGTTAACCGCCGCAACCATTGACTCACGCTCGTTATCGAGCAACAAAGCACCGTGCACCAACCCTACCGGACGCGTACCGCCCTTGCTCTGGCGCCAGCGTTGAGCCGTGCCGACCATCTTGCGCCCATCAAGGTTGACGTTGAAACGCCCATCACAGAACGCACCCTCTATTTCGCCCAAAGACGAAACGCCGCCCAGTTCATCGAGTAGCTGACAAATCGGATCGCAAAGCCGGCGATAACCGGTTTCGATACGGTTCTGGTCACCCTCACTACGCGGTGGCGCGTAGACCAGTGCGATGTTGATCGTTGAGGCCGATTGCGGCACCGGTTCACCGCCGGTTTCACGCAACAATACCGGCCAACCTGCCGCCGCCGACACTTCGCACGCGGCCTCGAACCCAGGCAGACGATTCAATCGTCGCGGCATGACCAGCGCCTTATCACTGGGTTGCCAGAACAACAGACCAAACTCCGAATCGCCGGTGCACACATGGGCCAACAGATCCTGTTCGGCGAGCAGGCCGGCTTCGACGGTCAAGGCGATGGGCTGGGTCATGGCAGTAGACATCCTTTGTTTGGGGTATAAAAAAGCCGGCATCGCCGGCTTCTTCATTAAGTCACGTTCAGTCGAGTGTAGAACCGCTTACTGCGATACCACGCTCAGGAAAGAACAGACGCTGCAGTTCGGAGCCCGGGCTTTCGGCGCGCATGAACGCTTCGCCAACCAGGAATGCGAACACATCGCTGATTTCCATCAGCTCGACATCGGCCCGGTTGAGAATGCCACTTTCGGTGATCACCAAGCGATCACGCGGGATACGCGGCAACAGATCGAGGGTGGTTTCCAGATTGACTTCGAAGGTGTGCAGGTTGCGGTTGTTGATACCGACCAACGGAGTGTCGAGGATTTTCAAGGCCCGCTCCAGCTCGTCGCCATCGTGAACTTCCACCAGCACATCGAGGCCGACACTTTTGGCGACGGCAGCCAACTCGGCCATTTTCACGTCATCCAGTGCGGAGACGATCAACAGCACGCAGTCGGCGCCCAACGCTCGGGCTTCAATGATCTGGTACGGATCGATCATGAAGTCCTTGCGGATCACCGGCAGTTTGCACGCCGCCCGCGCCTGTTGCAGATACGCATCGGCGCCCTGGAAGTAATCGATATCGGTGAGCACCGACAGACAGGTCGCGCCGCCCTTCTCGTAACTCTTGGCGATGTCGGCGGGAACGAAGTTCTCGCGGATAACGCCTTTGCTCGGTGAAGCTTTCTTGATTTCTGCAATGACCGCTGGCTGCTTGAGCTTGGCCTGAGCCAACAATGCCTTGGCAAAACCACGGGGTGCATCGGCCGCCTTGGCCAGACTTTCCAGCTCGGCCAGGCTTACGCGAGCGCTACGCTCGGCGACCTCCTGGACTTTGCGGGCCAGAATGTTTTCCAGAACCGTCGGTACACTCATCCCTCATTCTCCACTCTGAATACCGCGGTAAATGCACCCAACTCCTCCAGTTTTTCCCGAGCGAGGCCTGTGTGCAGCGCATCGTGCGCCAGGGCAACGCCTTCTTTCAAACTGCGGGCATGGTCGGCGGCGTACAGCGCGGCACCAGCATTGAGCATAATCATTTCCGCGGCTTTCTGACCATTCTCGGTCTTGCGCTTGCCCAGGGCATCGCGGATCAGCTCCAGCGAGGCCGCCGGGCTATCCACTGCCAGACCGTGCAGGCTCTGGCTCTTCATCCCCAAGTCTTCTGGCTCGACCCAATACTCGGTGATCTGGTCATCCTTCAATTCCGCCACAAAGGTCGGCGCCGCCAGACTGAACTCGTCCAGGCCATCCTTCGAGTGCACTACCAGCACGTGCTTGCTGCCCATACGCTGCAAGACTTCGGCCAGCGGCCGGCACAACGCCTGATTGAACACGCCCACCACCTGATGCTTCACGCCGGCCGGATTCGTAAGCGGGCCGAGCATGTTGAACAGCGTACGCAAGCCCAGCTCCCGGCGCGGGCCGGCGGCGTGCTTCATGGCGCTGTGATGGGTCTGGGCGAACATGAAACCGATGCCGACGTTGTCGATGCAGCGTGCTACCTGAACCGGCGTCAGGTTCAAGTAGATACCCGCCGCCTCCAGCAAATCGGCGCTGCCGCTTTTGCCCGAGACCGCACGGTTGCCGTGCTTGGCCACAGTGCAACCGGCCGCTGCGACCACAAATGAGGAAGCAGTCGATACGTTGAAGATGTTCGCACCGTCACCGCCGGTACCCACCACATCGACGACGCCATCGAGGGTCTTGAGTTCGACTTTGTCCGCCAGCTCGCGCATGACCGACACGGCACCGACGATCTCGTCGATGCTTTCACTCTTCATACGCATGGCCATCATGAACGCGCCGATCTGCGCATCCGTGCATTGACCGGTCATGATTTCGCGCATGACATCGCGCATCTCATCGGTGCTGAGGTCGAGCTGTTCGACGATACGGCTCAGGGCTGTCTTGATATTCATGAAAAGTCCTTAGCGCGTGCCGCCGGTTTGTTTGAGGAAGTTAGCGAACAGCTCGTGACCCTGTTCGGTGAGGATCGACTCAGGGTGAAACTGGACGCCCTCGATGTTCAGTGTTTTGTGGCGCAGGCCCATGATCTCGTCGACCGAACCGTCTTCAAGCTGGGTCCAGGCGGTCAGCTCCAGGCAATCGGGCAGGGTTTCGCGTTTGACGATCAGTGAATGATAGCGGGTGACCGTCAGCGGATGGTTCAGGCCTTCAAATACGCCTTTATCCTCGTGGAACACCGGGCTGGTTTTGCCGTGCATGACCTGACGGGCGCGCACTACATCGCCACCAAAGGCCTGGCCGATGGACTGATGCCCCAGGCAGACGCCCAGAATCGGCAATTTACCGCCAAAATGTTTGATCACATCAATCGACACGCCGGCTTCGTTCGGCGTGCAAGGGCCTGGTGAAACGACGATCCGCTCAGGATTGAGGGCTTCGATTTCGGCAATGGTGAGCTCATCGTTGCGCACGACTTTGACCTGGGAGCCGAGCTCACCGAGGTATTGCACAACGTTGTAAGTAAAAGAGTCGTAGTTATCGATCATCAGCAACATGGCGTTAAGAACCTCTTGAATTCACTGACTTTAATACAGCCTTCGAATGATTTACCCGCAGTGTCCTGCACTTTGTCAGTCGCTGGAGTCGCGCTGCAAAGCGGTTTGTCTTGCGGGTAAAGAAGGCAAAGCGGTAAAGATCCGGCCGGGCCGGCAGAAGGATTCAGGCGCGCCAACGCCAACGGGCGTGTGCCTTGATGACTTGATCCAGAAGTTTGCTGACGATCAACACGGGGAAGGTCTCATTTATACGTCTTGGCACAGTAACTTAGCTGGGCAGAGCGTGCAATATGGGGCGATCGAAGCTCTTGAAACAATTGACGGGTTCGCGCCGAACGGCAACAGGCTCTATAGTTTTTGGCACTGTCGCTTTGCTCACTACAACAATAACAAACGGACTTGCTCATGATCAGACAGACGTTGGCTGTACCGCTTGCCGGCTGCTTGCTCGCCATGGCCTGCACCCAGGCGATCGCGGCGCCCAACCCTTATTCGAATTTCATCGTCTTCGGCGATAGCCTCAACGATGCCGGGCAGTTTACCGACACGGGCGGCCCTCCCGGCTCAACCGTGCGCTTCACCAACCGGACCGGACCGATTTACCAGAACGGCAGCGGCGAAGTCTATTCCGCCAACTCGACGCAATTGCTGGGTGGAAGGCTTGGGTTTTCACCGGACCAGACGGCCGCTTCAACCTCGGCGGCGCGTGCGAACCAGGGTCTGCCGGACGGTAATAACTGGGCCGTTGGCGGATATCGCACCGACCAGATCCTCACCTCGATCACCACCGCATCCGCCACGGGCGAACGCACACGCCCGGGCTATCTGCCGACAAATAACTTCAGCGCCGATCCGAATGCGCTGTATTACATTTCCGGGGGTGGTAACGATTTTCTTCAGGGACGTGTACAAAGTGGCGCTCAGGCGAATGCCGCTGCGGATCGACTGGCCAACAGCGTCCAGGTTCTGCAAACCGCCGGCGCCCGGTACATCGTGGTATGGCTGCTGCCCGACCTGGGTTTGACGCCCGCCATCAATGGCACGCCCCAGCAGACACCCACCTCACTACTGAGCTCTGCCTTCAACCGGCAACTGGTCACTCGACTGGCGGGGATCGATGCCGAAATCATCCCGCTGAACATTCCGCTGCTGTTGCAGGAAACCTTCGCCGATCCGGCTCGATTCGGTTTTGCTACCGGCCAGAACCTGACGGCGACTTGCTTCAGCGGTAACAGCTGCACCGAAAACCCTACGTATGGTATCAACAGTGCAACCCCGGACCCCAGCAAGCTGATTTATAACGACGGGGTTCATCCGACCGAAGCCGGGCAGAAACTGATTTCCGACTACGCCTACTCCCTACTGGCTGCGCCGTGGGAGCTGACGTTGTTGCCAGAAATGGCCCACGCCACCTTGCGTGCGCACCAGGATGAACTGCGCAGCCAATGGCAATCGGACTGGGAGAACTGGCAGGCGGTCGGCCAATGGCGCGCGATTGTCGCCGGTGGCGGACAGCATCTGGATGTCGATAGCCAAAGCAGCGGAGCCAGTGCCGACGGCGACGGGTACAACCTGAACATCGGCGGCAGCTATCGTCTCAACGACGCTTGGCGCGTCGGTGTGGCGGCGGGCTTCTATCGTCAGAACCTGGAAGCAGGCAATAACGATTCGGACTACAAACTCAACAGCTACCTGGCCACCGCCTTCGCCCAGTTCCAGCAGAATCGCTGGTGGGCCGATGCCGCGTTGACCGGCGGCAAGCTGGATTACGACAACCTCAAACGCAAATTCGACCTGGGTGCCAGCGAAGGTGCGGAGAAAGGCGATACCGATGGCGATCTCTGGGCCTTCAGCACCCGCCTTGGTTACGACATTGCGCAACCGGGTAGCGAGTGGCACCTGTCGCCGTTCATCAGCGCCGATTATGCAAAAGTGGAAGTCGACGGCTACTCGGAAAACAGCACTCGTTCCACAGCGCTGACCTTTGATGATCAGACTCGCGATTCAAAACGTCTGGGCGCCGGTCTGCAGGGTAAGTATCAGATCACCACGCAGACTCAAGTGTTCGGCGAATACGCGTATGAGCATGAATACGAGGATGACACTCAGAAAGTAAACATCGCGCTCAACAGCCTGCCGTCCCTGGACTTCAAACTGGACGGCTATACACCGCAAAGCCACTTGAATCGCGTGAGCCTGGGGGTCAGCCACAAGTTGACGGCCGATCTGGCGCTGCGTGGCGGATACACGTTCCGCAAGGATGATGACTTTACCCAGCAAGGGCTTACCGTTGGGGTTGCGCTGGACTTCTGATCCGGCAAACAGCAGGCACAAAAAACGCGGCGCCCTCACAGGTGCCGCGTTTTTTTATGCTGGGAGGCCCTTGTGGGAGCGAGCCTGCTCGCGAAAGCGGTGGGTCAGACAACATCAATGTTGGCTGTGCTGGCCTCTTCGCGAGCAGGCTCGCTCCCACAGGTTTTGCGTGAGCTCAGGCGTCCGGGGTTTGCTCGGCCAGGGCCACGGCACGGAACATTGCGCGGCGCTTGTTCAGGGTTTCTTCCCATTCCAGCGCCGGTACCGAGTCGGCAACGATGCCGCCGCCGGCCTGCACGTGCAGTTCGCCGTTCTTGATTACCGCGGTGCGGATCGCGATCGCGGTGTCCATGTTGCCGTTCCAGGCGAAATAGCCAACGGCGCCGCCGTAGACACCACGCTTGACCGGTTCCAGTTCGTCGATGATCTCCATCGCGCGGATCTTCGGTGCGCCAGACAAGGTACCCGCCGGCAGAATCGCGCGCAGTGCGTCCATCGCCGTCAGCCCTGCCTTCAGTTGACCGGTGACGTTGGACACGATGTGCATCACATTGGAATAACGCTCGATCACCATTTTTTCGGTGAGTTTCACCGAACCGATTTCCGAGACCCGACCGGTGTCGTTACGACCCAAGTCGATCAGCATCAAGTGCTCGGCAATTTCCTTGTCGTCGGACAGCAGGTCTTTTTCCAGCGCCAGGTCAGCCTCTTCATTGGCGCCCCGAGGACGGGTGCCGGCGATCGGGCGCACGGTGATCAGGTTGTCCTCGACCCGCACCAGCACTTCCGGCGAACTGCCGACGACGTGGAAGTCGCCGAAGTTGAAGAAGTACATATAAGGCGTCGGGTTGAAGCAACGCAGCGCCCGGTAAAGATCGATCGGCGCAGCCTTGAAGTCGATCGACATGCGCTGGGACGGCACGACCTGCATGCAGTCACCGGCCAGGATGTATTCCTTGATGGTGTCGACGGCTTTTTCGTAATCGTCCTGGGTGAAGCTCGAACGAAACACCGGATCAGCAGACTGTTGCTTGCTGAAATCCAGGCCACGGCGCGGCGTGATCGGCTGACGGAGTTTTTCCAGCAGCTCTTCCAGACGCGCCTGACCTTGTTCGAAAGCATCGTCCTGCGAGGGATCGGCCAGGACAATCGCGTGCATCTTGCCGGCGAGGTTGTCGAATACCACTACCGCGTCAGAAACCATCAGCAGAATGTCCGGCACGCCCAACGGATCCGGGTTCGGGCACTTGCCCAGACGCTTCTCCACATACCGCACACAGTCGTAACCGAAGTAACCCACCAGGCCGCCGTTGAAGCGCGGCAGGCCAGGGATGGTCGGCACGTTGTAGCGAGCTTTGAATGCTTCGACGAAGGCCAGTGGATCTTCGGCTTCGTGGCTTTCGATCTCGATGCCGTCATGGGTCACGCTGATGTGATGGTCATGAACCCGCAGCACGGTGCGGCACGGCAGACCGATGATCGAGTAACGCCCCCACTTCTCCCCGCCCTGCACCGATTCCAGCAGGTAGGAGTTGGGCTCGTCGGCCAGCTTCAGGTAGATCGACAGCGGCGTGTCGAAGTCGGCGAGGGTTTCGCAGGCAAGCGGGATGCGGTTATAGCCGGCAGCGGCCAAACGCAGGAATTCTTCGCGGATCATGGGGGTAGCCTCGTGGCTTGAGGGTCTAACAGTCAGGTATGCAAACGCGCCGGTATGTCGGCCAGGAACAAGTCAGGCGCGCCAACGCCAGCGGGCCAGGGCCTTGATGACTTTCATCCAGAGTTTGCGAGTGACCACCACGATGGCGTTTCCAGAAGGGGGTTGAACAGCGTCGGGCAACGTTATCTCAGCGGCCGGATCCAGGCAACCGGGAATTAACTTGCGCAGATCGTCGATCACCAGCGCCGGCGACTCTTCGGCAATCGGCCGGCCATGGTTATAGCCGTAACTGAGCGCCACGCATTTGACCCCGGCCGCTTTTGCCGCCAACACATCACTGCGCGAATCGCCGACGAACAAGGATTGCGACGCCGGGATGTTGGTCATTTTCATCACGAAAAACAGCGCGGCCGGGTCCGGCTTTTTCTGTGGCAGGGTATCGCCGCCGATGATCAAGCGGAAATAACGGCCGATTTTCATCTGATCCAGCAGCGGCGCGACGAAGCGCTCCGGCTTGTTAGTGATCAGCGCCATCTCGACACCCTGCTTGTGCAGCCATTTCAGGGTGTCGCGCACGCCGGGGTAAACCACCGTCAGCTCGTGACCGTCCTCGTAAAAACCGTTGAACAGCTCCAGGGCATGCTCGGCCTCGACCTCATCGACACCCTCGGCGTCGATGTGGTTGGCCAAGGCCCGGCGTACCAGCGTGTGCACGCCGTTGCCCACCCACTCACGCACCGATTCGATGCCGGCCGGTTGACGCCCGAGTTTGAGCAGCATGTTATCCACAGCCGCTGCGAGGTCGGGGACCGAATCGATCAGCGTGCCATCCAGATCGAACATCACCAGCCGCGGCAGAGACCCCGGGAACAGCTGCTCAAAGCCACTCATGGACGGGCCAGCGCCAGTTCGGAACGCATCTTTTCAATCACCTCTTGGTAGTTCGGTGCATTGAAGATCGCCGAGCCGGCGACGAAGGTGTCGGCGCCAGCAGCGGCGATTTCACGAATGTTGTTCACGTTCACGCCGCCGTCGATTTCCAGGCGGATGTCACGCCCGGAAGCATCGATCAGCGCCCGCGCTTCACGCAGCTTGTCGAGGGTGCCGGGGATGAACTTCTGCCCGCCAAAGCCCGGGTTGACACTCATCAGCAGGATCATGTCGACCTTGTCCATCACGTACTTGAGCACGTCCAGCGGGGTCGCCGGGTTGAACACCAGGCCCGACTTGCAGCCACCTTCGCGGATCAGTTGCAGGGAGCGGTCGACGTGCTGCGTGGCTTCCGGGTGAAAAGTGATGTAGGTCGCGCCGGCTTCGATGAAGTCCCCGACGATACGGTCCACCGGGCTGACCATCAGGTGAGCGTCGATCGGCGCGGTCACGCCGTACTTGCGCAACGCGGCACACACCATCGGGCCGATGGTCAGATTCGGCACGTAGTGGTTGTCCATGACATCGAAGTGCACGAAGTCGGCGCCAGCGGCCAGGACGTTGTCCACTTCTTCACCCAGGCGGGCGAAGTCGGCGGAGAGAATCGACGGAGCAATTACGAAGGGCTGCATGACGCACCTTTTTTGAGCAGAATCACGATGGCGCGCATTGTATACCTCATGCTTTGAAGCGCGCACCGTGACGCGATAATCAGTAGGCCGCTCGGTAAATCTTCTCGATATCGACGGCACTCAATTTGCGCGGATTGTTGCGCATCAGACGCTCAATTCCCGCCGCTTCCACGGCCATGGCCGGGATGGCGTCTTCGGGTACGCCGAAGCTGCGCAGGCCCGGCGGGATTTCCACCGCCGCGCATAAATCGGTCATCGCCTCTACAGCCTTGTCCGCCGCGTCGTTGGCGCTCAGATGAGCGGTCTTCACTCCCATGGCCTCGGCGATATCTTGCATGCGCTCCACGCAGGCCATTTTGTTCCAGGTCATGACATACGGCAGCAGCAAGGCATTACTGACCCCATGGGCAATGTTGAAACGGCCGCCCAGCGGATACGCCAGCGCGTGCACCGCGCCGACCCCCGCATTACCAAACGCCATACCGGCCATCAGGCTGGCGGTGGCCATGTCTTCGCGGGCCTGGAGATTGGACGGATTGGCGTAAGCCTTCGGCAGCGCCTTGGCGATGAGCTTGATGGCGCCGATGGCCAGCGCATCGGTAATCGGTGAGGCGTTGAGCGACAGATAGGATTCGATGGCGTGCACCAGCGCATCGACGCCACTGGCGGCAGTGACACTGCGCGGACAGGTCAGGGTCATTTGCGGGCTGACCAGCGCTACATCCGGTAATAGATAGTCGCTGACGATGCCTTTCTTCAGTTGCGCGACCTTGTCGGAGAGAATCGCCACGTTAGTGACTTCCGAGCCGGTGCCGGCGGTGGTCGGGATGGCGATCAGCGGCGGGCCTTTGCGCGGCACCTGATCGATGCCGAACAGATCCTCCAGCGCCCCGTGATAACCGGCGTAGGCCGCGACACTTTTAGCGATGTCGATGGCACTGCCGCCGCCCAGGCCGATCAGTCCGTCATGCCCACCCTCGCGGTAGACCCGCATGCAGTCTTCGACGATGGCGATTTCCGGGTCTGGCAACACACGGTCGAAAATTTCGTAGGGGCGGTCGCCCAGCTGCGCCAGCGCCAGCTCGACCGTGCCGGACTTGACCAGTGCGGCATCGGTGACGATCAGCGGGTTGTCGATGTCCAGGCGTGTCAGTTCAGCCGCCAGTTGCTCGATGGCACCGGCGCCGGTGATCAGTTTGTGAGCGATTTTGAAAGAGCAAAGACTCATGTGCGCAGCCTCTTATAGATAGGGGAGCTGGGCACAAGCGTAGCTGGGGATTTGCGGTTGTCTGCCATTCAGGGCGCGAATGACATCTTGCGCCGCCCAAGGCAAGACGGCTCCTCCTGCAAAATGATTTCAGGCGCCCATCGCCGGATCACTGATAGAGGACCTGCCTGTCTCGATGCGCCCCGAAAAACGCCGTGAAAAAGCGCTGTCCGTATCACTGCTAACGCTGAAGTCGTACCAGCGGCCACTCTCATCAAGCGACCATACCCGCTCGGCACTCTGACCGCTCTCGAGCCGAACCGCCCAAGGGCTGTCATTTCGATAGGCTTCAGGGCGCAGGGTTACCGTGCATGGCTGCGATCCCGTATTGAGCAAACGTACGTGCAAGCGATCCGCCACGTAATAAACACGAACTTCCGGATGAGCGCCACTTTCCGCAAGCCGTGTGGCATTACCCGTGAAATGCCGATGAAAACCATTGGGCCCCAGCACCCACAAGTCGTACAAAGCCGGGTTGCCCGACACGTCCCAATCATCTTCCAGTGTTTCGCCAACACCAACCATGTATCGGCGGGGTAGCCGATCAAGATGAAGCCTGTCGTAGACATGCAGGACGGCACCTGTCTCGCCATGGTTAACAAAATACAGCTGCATGCCCTTCTCGCCAGGCTTGAGTTCAGCACTGACGTAAAGCTCATAGGGCAGAGCGCACGAAGGCCGGGTACCTGCTGGCCGGGGTGGCATGACAGGCGTCTGAGGTACTGGCGTATAGTCCAGTTTTTCCTGAACCGAACGCAACTGGTCGGCTTGCGCCCGGGATTTGCAACCGTCCAACGTCGGGATCTCATCGTTGGGCGCTGCAAAATCGAAGACGCTCGTCAGATCCCCACAAACGGCACGTCGGTATGGGCTGATATTGGGTTCGTCGACACCGAATCGCGCCTCCAGAAATCGTAGTATCGATGTATGGTCGAATACTTGTGAGTTGACACGTCCGCCGCGACTCCAGGGCGAGATGACAAAACAAGGCACCCGCATCCCCGGCCCAAAGACTTTCCCGTCCGGTTGAGGCTGCCCCTGAGAGCCTGGGGGCTTGGGCTGACGAAAGTACTCGAAAGCCATCTGTTCATCCGTCAGGGTGGTTTTACCGGCGAACGATTTGCCGTCGGCTCGCGGTGAGGGGGCTGACGGCGAAGGGATATGATCGAAGAATCCGTCGTTTTCATCGTACGTGACGATCAACACCGTTTTACTCCAGACCTGCGGGAATGACGTCAAAGCGTCCAGTAAGGCCTGGATATACCACCCTCCTTGCACCGGACTTGATGAGCCGGGATGTTCGCAATAGGTTTTCGGTGCCGAAACCCAAGAGACTTGCGGCAACCTGCCCTCCTTTACATCTAGTTTGAACGACGCTAGATACTCATCAGGATTGCGGCCCGGCATGGTATTGGCGATCCCCTTGTATAACGGATTGCCAGGATTATCCTTGAGCGGGTCATATCCACGAAAAGACCTGTCGATGTTATTGGCAACCGGATTGCTGGAGGCTTCGTTCGCCCGTCGATATTGTTTGAACGCGCAATGCAGGTTGTCGCCCCATTCGTCGGGCATGTTCTGATAGGAAATCCAACTGACGCCAGCCTGTTCAAGGCGCTCGGCGTAGGTCTTCCATTCGTATCCGAGTATCGAATCGCGCAGCACGTCCCACTCGTTCTTGACGAAAGCAACATTGGCGCCCGTGGGCCCGTTGGTTCCCGTAAAGAAGAACGAACGGTTGCCATTGGTGCCCGCATGCATCGCGCAGTGATAGGCGTCACACAGCGTAAAAGCTTGTGCGAGAGCGAAATGGAAAGGAATCTCTGCCTGCTGGTAATACCCCATGGAGTCTGCTCTTTTGTACCTCGGCCATTCGTGCAGTCGCCCATCGCCCCAAGCGCTCTGACCATCGACCCAGTCATGCGGTGTGCTGATCGCCCGCTGGGCGTTATACATCTGCCCATCAAGGTGATAAGGCGTCAGATGGCTGCCCGACGCCGTTGTTTGTTGCCAGACACTGCTCCCTCGAGGCACCGGAATGGTGAAGCGATCAGCAAAACCACGAACGCCGGTCAGTGTTCCAAAGTAGTGATCAAAGGAACGGTTCTCCTGCATGAGGATCACCACATGTTCGACATCCATCAGCGTGCCGGTTCTGTTATTGGCCGGGATCGAGTAAGCCCGCTGAATGCTGTCAGAAACGCTTTTTTCAGAGTCCATACTTGCACCTCACCAAGATTCCATGCCGGGTCAAATTCGATAGAACGTATGAATACTGCCGGGGTGGGACTTCACGCCGTTGAGTGTCTGGGTCACTCGCACCTTGTTTTCCCTCAGCCAGGAATCGACGGGGGTGAAAATCCACTCATCGCCGTGAATCTCGAAAGTCCCTTTGACAGGCACACCGCAGACATCCTGTACCGTGTAGACAGCCCCTGGGGCGCCTTTGCCCTTGATGGCCTGCACGGGGTGTGCACTGCCTTGATCGGCCGGATCGGTGATCACGGGAACGGGCGGGCGCACGCTGAATGCACGCAACTCGCTTTGCGGTGCATTGAGAGCGCTCCCCCGCTTGAGCCTGATCTGATGCAAACCTGGCTCCCAAAACCTGGCAGGCCTGAAAGTCCAACGGCCGGTCTCCTTTGAAAACTCTCCGGCGATCGGTGTACCGACTTCATCCAACAGCTGCAGGTTTATAGCGCTCTGGTCGGAGCCAGTGATGAGTTGATCCTGAGCTGTGAACGAATAGGGAAGCGGCCGCAAAATCAGCGGAGGTGGTACGAACGGGGAAAGAGCCACCGTGAAGTTCAAAGGTTCACTATACGGCGAGGTAACGCCTGCAAGACTCTGCTGCACCTTGATGGCCTTTTCCCCATCGCCCCAGACTGTGGGCGAGGTGTAAGACCATTGTTTACCGGTGACTTCGACATACGCCCACCAGCTTTCTCCAGGCAGGGCACTTTTCACCCAGACGCTGGCACCTTCGGCGCACGTGCCGCTGATCGTCGGGTTGTTGCCCGTCACTGCACCAGGTGCTGGAGAACGGATGACTGGTACTGCAAAAACCCTGAACGCGCGCGACTCACTGTAGGGCGAGGTATCGCCTCCAAGACTCTGCTGCGCCTTGATGGCCTTTTCCCCATCGCCCCAGGCTTTGAACGAGGTGTAACTCCATTGTTTACCGGTGACTTCGGCATACTCCCACCAGCTTTCTCCAGGCAGGGCACTTTTCACCCAGACGCTGGCACCTTCGGCGCACGTGCCGCTGATCGTGGGATTGGAATCCGTCGTTTCATTTCGCTGAGGCGCTTCAACAATCGGCGCGAGAATTTCAGTAACCTGTTGGTCTGACATGTCGTTCAATCGCCATGAGAGTGCTCATGGAGAGATTACGACTGGAAAAGCACGCACCGCACCTGACAGTTCTGACAGTGCCGACGAACGGTAAAATGGGCAGTGCCCCCCCCTTCTGAGGGGCACAAACCGTCAGACCTGCGCCGTACGCAGTTTCTCGCTGCGGCCGCGCAGCCACTCGAGGGTCAGCAGCAGGATCACCGAGAAGGCAATCAGCAACGTCGCCGCCGCCGCGATGGTCGGGCTGAGGTTTTCGCGGATGCCGCTGAACATCTGCCGAGGCAAGGTCGCTTGTTCGGGACCGGCGAGGAACAGCGTCACCACCACTTCATCGAACGAAGTGGCGAACGCGAACAACGCACCGGAAATCACACCGGGCGCAATCAGCGGCAACGTCACCCGACGGAACGCCGTCAGCGGCGAAGCACCGAGGCTCGCAGCAGCACGCACCAGGTTTTGGTTAAACCCCTGCAACGTCGCCGATACCGTGATGATCACAAACGGCACGCCCAACACCGCATGCACCACGATCAGCGAGAAGAAGCTGTTACCCAGACCCAGTGGCGCGAAGAACAGATAGCTGGCCACACCGATGATCACCACCGGTACCACCATCGGCGAAATCACCAGCGCCATCACCAGCGCCTTGCCGCGGAAGTCGCCCCGCGTCAGGCCGATGGCCGCCAGCGTACCGAAGATCATCGCCAACACCGTCGCCGCCGGAGCAACGATGATGCTGTTCTTCAGCGCACGCATCCACTCGGCCGAAGCGAAGAAGTCCTGATACCAGTGCAGCGAGAAGCCTTGCAGCGGATAGACCAGGAAACTGCCCGAGTTGAACGACAGCGGAATGATCACCAGCACCGGCAGAATCAGGAACAACAAAATCAAGCCGCAGAGAATCCGCAAGCTGTAGAACCACACCCGTTCAATGGGCGACATATAAGGACTCAGCATTTCGTTCTCCCCTTAGCTCAGGCGCAGGCGACTGGCGCCCACCAGCCAGCTGTAAATCAGATAAAGCACCACGGTCGCCAACAGCAGCAGCCCACCGAGTGCGGTCGCCATGCCCCAGTTGATGCTGGTGTTGGTGTAGAAGGCGACGAAGTAACTGACCATCTGATCGTTCGGGCTGCCCAGCAACGCCGGGGTGATGTAGTAGCCGATGGCGAGGATGAACACCAACAGGCAACCGGCGCCGACACCGGCATAGGTCTGCGGGAAGTACACCCGCCAGAAACTGGCGAATGGATGGCAACCCAGGGAAATCGCGGCGCGCATGTAGGTGGGCGAAATGCCTTTCATCACGCTGTAGATCGGCAGAATCATGAACGGCAGCAGGATGTGCACCATGGAGATGTAAACCCCGGTGCGGTTGAACACCAGCTCCAGCGGTTTATCGATGATGCCCATCGCCATCAGGCCGCTGTTGATCAAGCCACCCGACTGCAGCAACACGATCCACGCGGCGACCCGCACCAGGATCGAGGTCCAGAACGGCAGCAGCACCAGAATCATCAGCAAGTTGCTTTGCCGTGACGGCAGGTTCGCCAGCAGGTAGGCCAACGGATACGCCAGCACCAGGCAGATCACGGTGATGATCAGCCCCATCCAGAAGGTGCGGGCGAAGATGTCGAGGTAGATCGCTTGGTCCGGGGTGGCCGGGGCCACTTCACCGAGGTCGTCGATACGGTGGTCGACCGCCGCCAGCAGGTAGTACGGGGTAATGCTGCTGGTGTTGCGGCGCACGGCTTGCCAGTAGGCCGGGTCACCCCAGCGCTCGTCGAGACCTTCCAGCGCTTCTTTATAAGAGGCCGGTTCGGTGGCGAACGGTAAGGCACGTGCAGTTTTGGTCAGCAGGCTGCGGTAGCCGGCCAACTCCATGTTCAAGCGCTTGGACAGGTCGCCCAGGGTCTGATTCTTGCGGGCTTCAGCGAGGTCTTCGCTGGCCGCCTTGTAAACCGGTTCAGCGGGCAAGCCTCGGCCATCCCAACTGGCGATAGCCACCACGGTGCGCGGCATGCCGCCGACCACTTCCGGGTTACCGACACTTTTGTAGAGCAGCGCCACGATGGGCACCAGGAACACCAGCAACAGAAACAGCACCAACGGCGCGATCAAGGCTTGTGCTTTCCAGCGGTTGATCCGCTCGGCGTGCTTGAGCCGCTGCTTCAAGGTGGGGTCGGTGCCCGCGTTCAGGGGAATGGCGGTGGCCATGGCGTACTCCGGAAATCTTTGATCGTTACAGAGGCAGGCACTCCCTGTAAGGGAGGCCACCTCTGTTCTTGTTAGCTACACATCGCCCCTGTTGGAGCATGGCTTGCCCGCGAAAGCGTCGGCACATTCAACATTAATGTTGACTGACACACCGTCATCGCGGGCAAGCCTTGCTCCTACAGGAGTGGATAAGCCCACGGGGTGGTCTTATTTTGCAGCCCAGGAATTGAAGCGCTGTTCCAGTTGCTCACCGTTGTCAGCCCAGAAGCTGACGTCGATCTGCACCTGGTTGGCGATGTTTTCCGGGGTGGTCGGCATGTCTTTCAGGACATCCTTGGCCAGCAACGGTACGGCTTGAATGTTGGCCGGGCCGTAGGCAATGTTTTCCGAGTAGGTCTTTTGCTGCTGCGGAGCTACCGAGAACGCGATGAATTTCTTCGCCGCTTCGGCGCGCTTGGCGTCCAGACCTTTCGGAATAGCCCAAGCGTCGAAGTCGTAGATACCGCCGTTCCACACGACTTTCAGGTTGCTTTCTTTCTGCACGGCAGCGATCCGGCCGTTGTAGGCCGAGCTCATGACCACGTCGCCGGAAGCGAGGTACTGCGGCGGTTGCGCGCCGGCTTCCCACCACTGGATGCTTGGCTTGAGTTCATCGAGTTTCTTGAACGCGCGGTCCTGACCATCCTTGCCGGCCAGTACTTTGTAGACGTCTTTCGGCGCAACGCCGTCGGCCATCAGAGCGAATTCCAGGGTGTACTTGGCGCCTTTACGCAGGCCACGCTTGCCCGGGAATTTCTTGGTGTCCCAGAAATCCACCCAGCCGGTCGGTGCGGAAGCCAGTTTGTCGGCGTTGTAGGCCAGCACGGTCGACCACACGAAGAAGCCCACGCCGCATGGCTGGATAGCGCCTTTGACGTAGTCTTCAGACTTGCCGAACAACGCCGGATCAAGTTGCTCGAACATGTCCTCGTCGCAACCACGGGACAGTTCTGGCGATTCAACTTCTACCAGGTCCCAGGACACGCTCTTGGTGTCGACCATGGCTTTGACCTTGGCCATCTCACCGTTGTACTCGCCCGCCACGATCTTGCCGTTACCTGCCGCTTCCCACGGTGCGTAGAAGGCTTTGACCTGCGCTGCCTTGTTCGCCCCGCCAAAGGACACCACGGTCAGGTCCGGGCCCGCCGCCATTGCGTGTGCCGCACCGATCATGCCCATGACCAAAGCGGTGAATTTCAGGGATCTCAACATTTATTGTTCTCTCCACGTGCAGGGTTGGTGTTGTTGAAGCAGGGGGCGATCAATGCGCCTCTAGAAGTGGGTCGAGCGCGCGAACGTGTTCGACCTGCCAGCCAAGCGGTACCACGTCGCCGACGGCCAGCGCGGGATCGAGCTCGGCAATCGGTTGTTTCACAAAGAAATCGGTCTTGCCGCAGACTTCCAGGCGAACACGGACGTGGTCGCCCAGGTAGATGAATTCCGCCACCCTCCCCGAGAAGCGGTTGACGCAGGACTCGCTGGAGCCGTTGAGGCTCACGCGTTCCGGGCGAATCGACAGCGTGACGGGTTCGCCGGTCTTGCCGACGTTAACGGCCAGGGCTTCAACCTTTTCACCGCGCCCTAACTCAACCACGCAGCGGTCGCCGGTGTGACTGTGCAAGCGGCCATTGAGGCGGTTGTTCTCGCCGATGAAGTTGGCGACGAAGGTGTTTTTCGGCTCTTCGTAGAGGGTGCGCGGCGGTGCGATCTGCTGGATCTCGCCCTGGTGGAACACGGCAACGCGGTCGGACATGGTCAGGGCTTCGCCCTGGTCGTGGGTCACGTAGACCACGGTCACGCCGAGGCGCTGGTGCAGGTGCTTGATTTCCATCTGCATGTGTTCGCGCAATTGTTTGTCCAGTGCGCCGAGGGGTTCGTCCATCAACACCAGTTGCGGTTCGAACACCAAGGCGCGGGCCAGGGCCACCCGCTGCTGCTGACCGCCGGACAGTTGCGCCGGGTAGCGCTGGGCGAAGGTGTCGAGCTGGACCATGCTCAGGACTTTTTTGACCTTGTCGCTAACATCGCTCTTGTTCAAGCCGCGCACGGTCAACGGGAACGCCAGGTTCTCGGCGACCGTCATGTGCGGAAACAATGCGTAGTTCTGGAACACCATGCCGATGTCGCGCTTGTGCGGCGGCACGTTGTTGATGGAACGCCCGGCCAGCTGGATTTCGCCTGCGGTCGGTGTTTCGAAACCGGCGAGCATCATCAGGCTGGTGGTCTTGCCGGAGCCGGACGGCCCGAGCAAGGTGAGGAATTCGCCTTTGCGAATCTCCAGGTTGAGGTCTTTGACGATCAGGTTCTCGCCGTCGTAGCTTTTTTGTACTCCACGAAAGCTGACCAGAATATCGCTGGCCCCTGCGCTTGAATCGACCTGGCTCATACCCACACCTTTGTTGTTGATGACTGCTATGGACTAAGCCTAGTGGACGATGCCGACCACGCAAATCGGGGCGCAGGAGAGAATGGCCTCAGCCGGATGGAAGGTTGGGGGTAGGGATTGCCCTACAAGGATGGCGCGTTTTGACCAACACAGCGTCAAACGGTCAGCTGCAAGCCACAAGTAAAGGCAAAAGCGATTCGGAGGGATGTCGCAAATGGATATGCGCCGCACATCCCTGTAGGAGCGAGGCTTGCCCGCGAAGCTTTTGGCGTCAGTGAAATCGCCTTCGCGGGCAAGCCTCGCTCCTACAGGGAATGCATGCGGTTTTTATAGGAGTTTGTGCTCCATCGCGTACTTCACCAGTTCCGCCAGGGAGGTGATGTTGAGTTTCTGCATCAGCCGCGCCTTGTGGGTGCTGATGGTTTTGCTGCTCAGGGCCAGCTGCTGGGCGATGTCGTTGACGTTGGCGCCTTGGGCCAGGCGTTCGAACACCGAGAATTCGCGCTCGGACAGCAACGAGTGCAACGGCCGCGAATCGGTCAGGCCGACTTCGAAGACCATGCGGTCGGCAAGGTCCGGGTCGATGTAACGCCCGCCCGCCGCGACCTTGCGGATCGCCGTCAGCAACAGTGCCGGATCGCTGTCCTTGGTCGCATAACCCGCGGCGCCGACCTTCAACGCACGGGCGGCCATTTGCGCTTCGTCGTGCATCGACAACACCAGAATCGCCGGCGGATTGTTCAGTGCACGAATACGCGGAATCGCCTCCAGCCCATTAACCCCAGGCATGGAGATGTCCAGCAAGACCACTTCGCAGGGAACATGGCGCAAGGTCTCGAGCAACTGCTCGCCATTGCTCGCCTCCCCTACCACCAGCAAATCCTTGGCCAGGCCGATCAATTGCTTGATGCCTTCGCGGACGATGGTGTGGTCTTCGGCTACCAGTACACGGATCACTTACTTCTCCTCATCCAGCGGCACTCGCACGCTCAGGGTCGTGCCTTCACCCGGTTCACTCTCAAGCGACAACTGTCCGCCCATGATCAACACCCGTTCGCGCATGCCGACTACCCCAAAGGATGTCGACCTACCGGTGGCAGGGACAAATCCTACGCCATCATCACTGACGGTCAGACACAACTCGTCGCCTTCCAGCGCCAATGTCAGTTCGACAGTATGCGCCTGGGCATGGCGCATGACATTGGTCAGCGCTTCCTGAAGGATCCGGAACAGGCCAATCGCCTTGGCATCACTGAGCACCGGCAGATTCTCCGGCACCTGCACCAGACACGGAATCTGCGTGCGCGCCTCGAATCGGCGAGCCTGCCACTCGATGGCCGAGGTAATCCCGGCGTCGAGAATCGGTGGCCGCAGTGCCGTAGCTACATCGCGAACCAGTTGGAACAACTGAGCGATCAGTCGCTTCATGCTGTTCAAGCGTTCGTTCAGACCGGGGTCGAGCTGGGCGTAGGCCAGTTCACACATCGACGTTTCCAGTTTGAGCACGGTCAACATCTGACCCAGTTCGTCGTGAACTTCCCGGGCGATGCGGGCCTTTTCCTCTTCCCGCACGCTCTCCAGGTGCGCGGACAACTCACGCAGCTGTTCGCGAGAGCTGGCCAGTTCCAATTCGATGCGTTTGCTCTCGCTGATGTCCCAGACGATCCCGTCCCAGACATAGGCGCCGTCTTCGAGTCGGCGGGTGATGGCCTTGATCTCGGCCCAGCGCTGTTCGCCCGAACGGGTGAGAATCCGTCCCTGCCACGACCAGTCACTGTCGGTATCCAGCGCATGGTCCTGGGTTTGGTGATAACTGCCCTTGTCGGCCGGGTGCACCAGGCTGCGCAAGCCTTTGTCGCGATGGGCCAGGGTGGCCGGTGAGTAACCCACCAGGCTCTCGCTGCCTTCACTGATGTAGGCAAAGTCGATCTGCCCCGTCACCGGTGCCCGCTCCAGACGAAAGACCAGTCCTGGAACGTTGGCGGCGATCCCTTGCAGACGCGCTTCGCTTTCCTGCAACGCGGCCAATGCACGGCGGCGCTCGGTGACGTCGTTGAGGTAAACCACCAGGTATTCGCCGTCGCGAAACCGCAAAAAGCTCAGCGAAACATCCACCGGCAGATTGCTGCCATCCGCCCGCACACAGTTGGTTTCGAAACTTTGTGGGCCTTCCTCGCTGGCCCGGGCGCGTTTCCACAGGTTCAGCCAGCGGTCCATGTGCAAGCCGGGCTCGAAGTCGATCAACGGCCGATCAATGATCCCGCCCGCCGGATAACCCAGCATGGTTTCGGCCGCGCGATTGGCGTAGCGCACATGGCTGTCCCAGTTGACCCAAAGGATACCGACGGTGCTCTGGTCGATGGAAAACTGCGTGAGGCTCAAGGCTTCTTCGCTGGCGGCACGCAGCGCAATGTCTTCGCGCGCGGCCCGCAAACGTTGCTCAAGACTGTGCTGCTGCCGACGCTGCCAGAACACGATGGCCATGCTGCTGAGCATCAACACCACCAACAGCAGGCAGAGGTTTTGCCAGAAACCCGGGGACTCGGTCAGCCTCGGGTATTTGGGTTGCAGCCATTGGTTGTGCAGTTGCTCCAGGTCCTTGGCCGGGATCGCCCGCAACGCGCTTTCGACGATGCCGGCCAGTTCCGGCCAGTCCCGGCGCGTGGCCACCCGCAACAGTTGCGGCAAGCCGATATCACCGACCACCACCAGCCCGGCGAACTCAGGTTCGGCGGACAAACGCCCCAGCTGCGCTTCGTCGACCACGGCGTAACTGGCCTGCTGACTCAATAACAGTTGCAGTGCCTGGCGCTCGATCGGTACGCCTTGAAGGTTCAGGTGCGGGTAATTGCTGCGCAGGTAATCGGCGGTGGCGCCGGGCATGCGCACGGCGACGCGGGTCTGGCTGTCGAGTTTTTCCAGCTCGACCACGCCGGTGCTTTTCTGGTCGCTGACCACCAGTTGCGGCACCCGCATATACGGGTCGGAAAACTGCCAGAGCCGCAGGCCACCGGGTGTTTGGGTCAGCCCCGGAGCGATGTCGATTTCACCCTTGCGCGCGGCGTCTTCCAGGTGCGCCAGGTCGGGAAAGTTGCGCCAGCTCAGCTCGACGTTGAGCGCCTTGGCCAGCCACTTCATCAGCTCGACATTGACCCCGGACAAACGCTGCAAGCGGCGATCGTATTGGGCGTAGGGCACTTGCAACACCAGCCCCACGCGCAATTCGCCATGTTGCGCCAGCCATTGCTGCTGGCCCGCGGACAATTGCGCGACGTGCACCGGTGGCGCGGGAGCCGCCCAGCCCATCAAGGGAAACCACAAACAGCCGATAACCCACAGGCAGCGAAAACGCATCATCGAAGTCTCACACACTGACAAATACTGACCAACCCATTAGGCTGCCGGAATAACTTCTGGCCTGGAATATCCGATGCCCCCTGTCTACCGCCTGGCACTGCCAGCATTGTGCCTGTCGCTGATCCTGCCTTGTGCCTTTTCCGTCGAGGCCGCCGACCCGGCGCCTACCACTACGGGAACACCCGCCGAAGAAAAACCGGTCGAGCGCCAGCCGCTGCTTGAGCGTAGTCAGGAAGAAGCGTCTGCACTTGAGCGACAGATCCCGGCTCAGGAACAGCAGCAACTGCAAGCGGGCAGCGACACGTTTCTGGCCTTGTGGAAACCGGCCAATACCGGCGAACCCAAAGGCGCGGTGATTATCATCCCGGGCGCCGGCGAAACCGTTGACTGGCCGCAAGCAATAGGTCCACTGCGACGTAAATTGCCGGACGCCGAGTGGAGCAGCCTGAGTATCACCTTGCCGGACCTGCAAAGCGATGCCATTGCGCCGCGTATCGTAGAAGTGGCCCTCACACCAAAAGCCCCTGACGCCGGCAGCAAAGACTCGACCACCGCCGCGCCCATCGAACAAGCGGCGGGCGGTGAAGCGGAGGTGGCGGACAAGGCGATCGCCGAAACCACCGAGGAACAGGCCAAAGCCGACGTCGAACGAATCTTCGCCCGCATCGACGCCGCGATTGCCTACGCCGAACAGCAAAGCGCTCGCCGCATTGTCGTACTGGGGCATGGCACTGGCGCTTACTGGGCCGCGCGCTACCTGAGCGAGAAGCAGCCCTCGCAAGTGGAGAAGTTTGTGATGGTCGCCGCTCAGATGCCGGCGAAAGCCAAACCAGAGCTGGTCGAACTGACACCGACCCTGAAGCTGCCCACCGCAGACATCTTCTATATGGACAAGCCGCTGGATCGCAACCTGGCGCTGGAACGCTTGCAGGCCAGCAAACGGTTGAAGACTTCGGGGTTCAGTCAGGTATCGCTCAAGGCTTTGCCGGGTAATTCCAAGGCTGAGCAAGAGCAGCTGTTCCGTCGGGTGCGGGGCTGGTTGAACCCACAGAACGCGAATTAAGCAAACGCAAAATCTCCCGAACCATTAACGAAAATCCCGCCGCTCGCGAATCAATGTGTAGGCGCTATGCAGTTCGCGAGTCTTGTCAGTGGCTTCGCGAACTTGCAGCGCCGTCGCACCGCTGCCGGCGATCTTGTCCGGGTGATGGCGACTCAGCAGGCGTCGATAAGCACGCTTGATCTGCGCCGGCTCGCTGGTCGCCGAAACGCCCAAAAGCCGCAGAGCATCTTGATAAGTCAGCGCGCTGCTGGCCTGTGCAAACTTGTGCCGCTCGTAATCGGCCGACAGCGCCAGCACCTGCCGCGACGTCCAGCCCAGCCATTTACCCCACTGTCTGATCAGCTCTCGCTCAGCGCTACCGGCGCGGCCATCAGCCCAAATCATCCGCCAACAGGCGCGCAAGACGCCTTCGGCCGCATGGGGCTGAGCGCCCAAGCGGCGCAAATAACCGCGCAACCGGTCATCTCCCGACTTGCCGCGATTGAACGCGGCAATGGCCCGACGCTGGGCCGACTCGGTCATGTCCAGCGAACGCATTTCCTGACGGGCCTGCTGGATGTGGCCTTCCACCACCCGTCCATCGCACTTGGCCAGCCGCCCCAACAACACAAACAGCAGTTCATCGTTGCGCAGCACCGGGCGGCCACCGAGCTTTTCTCGCAAGTGCGCCCAGCTCTGCAAGTGCAAGTGCCGATCCAGCACCTGCCCCAACAAGGCGCCAAGCATGGCCCCCGGAATGCTGGCGATGTAAAAGCCCGCTCCGGCTCCAATCAGAGTCCCTGGCCACAACATGTCAGCGTCTCGCTTCTAACAGGGTTTCGACTTCAGCCAGACGTTCGTGAGTGCCAACATCCACCCAATGTCCATTCAAGTGCTCGCCGGTGACTTGTCCATCGGCCATGGCCTTGCGCAGCAGCGGTGCAAGCTTGAAGGCGCCGGCGGAGCAACCGTCGAACAGCTGCGGGTGCAGGACCGCGATGCCGCTGTAGGTCAGGGTTGCAGTGTCCGGTTGACCGTCGCGTACTTGCCCGTCGATCAGACTGAAATCGCCGGTCGGGTGATGGGTCGGGTTGTCCGCCAACACCAAATGCGCCAGCCCGGTGATGGGTTGGTGCAACACGCTGAAGTCGTAGTCGGTCCAGATGTCACCGTTGACCACCATAAAGGCCTCGTCACCCAGCAACGGCAGCGCGCGGAAAATCCCGCCTCCGGTTTCCAGTGGCTCACCTTCCGGCGAGTACTGAATACGTACGCCGTATTGCGAGCCATCACCCAGGTAGTTTTCGATCAGTTGGCCGAGCCAGGCATGGTTGATCACCACCTCGGTAAACCCCGCCACCGCCAAGGCTTTCAAGTGATACTCGATCAACGGTATACCGCCAGCGCGAACCAGCGGTTTCGGCGTGGTCAGGGTCAGCGGGCGCATGCGCTCGCCTTTGCCTGCTGCCAGAATCATCGCCTTCATGCATTCGCTCCAGCACGCAGACTCAGCAGCAACACATCCAGCTCGGCCAGTTCAGGACGGCGGGCGATCACGGCGTCTATATAAGCAAAGAAGCGCGGTACATCGCCGAGATAGCGCGGCTTGCCGTCGCGGTGGCAGATGCGGGCAAAGATGCCGATCACTTTCAGGTGCCGCTGCACGCCCATCAGGTCACTGGCACGCAGGAAATCATCAAAGTCGGGCTGAACCGGGATCCCGAGATCGCCCGCTTGCTGCCAGTAAGCTTCCAACCAGCCGCGCACACGCTCCTCGGGCCAGCTGAGGAACGCATCCTTGAACAGACAGGTCACGTCGTAGGTCACGGGACCATAGACGGCGTCCTGGAAATCCAGCACGCCGGGATTTGGCTCGCTGAGCATCAAGTTGCGTGGCATGTAGTCGCGGTGCACCAGCACTTTAGGCTGGGCCAGTGCGCTGTCGATCAATAGCTCAGTCACGTTCTGCCAGAGCATTTGCTGCGCCGAGTCGAACTCGATGCCCAACTCGCGCTTCACGTACCACTCAGGGAACAATTCCAGCTCTCGGCGCAGCAGCGCCACGTCATAACTTGGCAGCGGTGCAACCATCGGCAACTGCTGAAAAGCCAGCAGCGCTTGCAGGGCATCCGTGAACAAATCGTCGGCATTTTCGCTGTCGATCACGTCCAGGTAAGTCTTGTTGCCCAGGTCATTGAGCAAAAGAAAACCACGTTCGAGGTCTTCGGCATAAATTTTCGGAACATTTATTCCGGATTTCGCCAGCAAAAAAGCGATATCCACGAAGGGTTTACAGTTTTCCTGGGGCGGTGGCGCGTCCATCACGACGAAGCTTCTGCCCTCGCCTTCCCAGCGAAAATAACGTCGAAAACTCGCATCGCTACTGGCCGCAGTCAACGTGGCCGGGGGTACGACGCCCCAGTCCTGTTCTGCAAAGAGGGCAGCCAATTGCTCATCGAGCCAAACTTTCAGGTGTTGCAAACGTACATCTTGGTCAGGCATTGCAAGGGTCTCCGACGGCGCTAGCCGTCAAGCGGGTCATGCTTTATTATCCAGCATCTTTTTCAGACCATCGAGAGGCGTGCGGCCCACACCGCGGGCAGATGGCACGCAGGAAGCCCGGACTAATAAGATGGCATTGAAATCCCCCGCGTTTCGTAAAAAATTTCCGTTGTTGGTTACCGGCAGTCTGCTGGCCCTGCAACCTCTAGCCACTTCGTTCGTGGTCGCCGCGGAACAGTATGACTGCTCAGTCTCTGCTTCGGGTGCCTGGAACTGTGCGCCAAAATCTCCAGCAGCTGCGCTGCCACCTCGCCCCGTCCATGACGGCAGTGCGGCGGTAAGCACGAGCGGCGAGACTCCGGCTGACAGCGGGTTTAGTCAAGACACCGGCGCCAAGCCTGTGCTGGTGACCGAATCCAAGGGCCGCGGCCTGAAGTCGCGTAGCGAAGACTACAGTCACCTCGACTGGGTTCCGCGCGAGAAGCTCACTGCAGCGCAATTGGCCGAAACCGGTCCTTACTGCGCTGGTTCCTATATCGAACCGATTCGTCCTGGCATGAATGACAAGACGAATAAAAGTGACGCTCCGACCTTCCTCGGCGCCAAAGCCTCTCGCTATAAGCAGGATGAGCAAGTCGCGACCCTGGCGGGTGACGTGGTCATGCGTCAGGGCAGCATGCAGGTCGAAGCCGACGAAGCGAACCTCTACCAGGCCGAGAGCCGTGGTGAACTGAGCGGCAACGTCCGTGTTCGCGACAACGGCGCACTGATCGTTGGCGACCACGCCGACGTGCAACTCGACACTGGTGAAGCCAAGGTCGACAACGCCGAATACGTGATGCACAAATCCCGTATCCGCGGTAATGCGCTGTACGCCAAACGTGCCGAGAACGCGATCATCCGCCTCAAGGATGGTACGTACACCACGTGCGAACCGGACAGCAACGCCTGGCAGCTCAAGGGCAACAACATCACCTTGAACCCGGCCACCGGTTTCGGTACCGCGACCAACGTGACGCTGCGGGTCAAAGACATTCCGGTTCTGTACACGCCGTACATCTATTTCCCGATCGACGACCGTCGCCAGTCCGGTTTCCTGCCGCCGACCATCGGCACCGGCACCGATACCGGCTTCATGCTGGTCACTCCGTATTACTTCAACCTGGCACCGAACTACGATGCCACGTTGTACCCGCGCTACATGAGCAAGCACGGGCTGTTGATGGAAGGCGAATTCCGTTATCTGACCCCGTCCAGCGAAGGTCAGTTCGGCGCCGCGTACCTCAACGACGAGAACGACGATCGCAAGCTGCAGACTGACTACGAAAAAACCCGCTACATGTACAACTGGCAGCACAAGGGTGGCCTCGATTCGCGCGTCTTCACGCAAGTCGACTACACCAAGATCAGCGATCCGTATTACTTCCAGGACCTGCAAACCGACCAGATCGGGATTAAAAGCTCCGATTATGTGAACCAGCAGGGTTCTGTCACTTACCGTGGCGATAGCTACACCGCTCGCGTGAACGCACAGGCTTATCAGCTCGCGAGCGTTTCGAACATCACACCGTATGACCGCTTGCCGCAGATCACTTTCAATGGTCAGTTGCCGACTCACCCTGGCGGCCTGAATTTCGACTATGAGACAGAAGTCGTACGGTTTGACCGTGACTTGAAGGACGGTAACTTCGTAAACGAAGATGGCACCGTCGAACCGCGTCTTGATAACAACGTTCAAGGCCTGGCACGTGCCAACGGCGACCGTTTGAATCTAAAACCGGGTGTCAGCCTGCCGTTGGACTGGACTTATGGCTTCGTGAAGCCATCGCTCAAGTACCAATACACCCAGTACCAACTGGACCTGGACGGTACCGGAAAAAGCCAGATTGACGCGCAAACCGCGGAGCAGCAAAAGCTCAACGGTACCTTCAGCAGCAGCCAGAACCGTGGCGTGCCGATCGCAAGCATCGACAGCGGCCTGTACTTCGATCGCAACACCCAATGGTTCGGCAAGAATTATCGCCAGACCCTTGAGCCGCGTCTGTTTTACCTCTACGTACCGGAAACGGACCAGGAGGACATTCCGATCTTCGATACCAGCGAGTACACCTTCAATTACTCGTCGCTGTTCCGTGACAACCGCTTCTCCGGTTCCGACCGCGTCGGCGACGAGAACAAACTGTCCCTGGGCGTAACCAACCGCTGGATCGAAGAAAACGGCTTCGAGCGTCAACGCATCAGCATCGGCCAGGCCCTCTACTTCAAGGATCGCAAGGTTCAGTTGCCAGGCATCGATGCCAGGACCCGTAAAGACTCACAGGCGGACGTTTCGCCCTACGCGCTGGAATACGAATACCGCTGGAACCGCGATTGGCGCACCACTGCCGATTACAACTGGGACCCGGACAGCCGCAGCCCTCGCTCGGGCAGCGCAATGTTCCACTACCAGCCCGAAGACAACCCGAACAAGGTCATCAACGCCGGCTATCGCTATCGCAATGACCAGATCCGTTACGACCAGAACACCGGTCAATGGTCCGTGGGCGGCGGTGACTACGGCACCCCGGGCCAACCTGGCTACGTGAAGGACTACTACAAGATCCAGCAGCACGACTTCTCGGTAATGTGGCCGATCGTGCCGCAATGGAACCTGATCAGCCGCTGGCAGTATGACTACAACCGCAACCGTACCCTGGAAGCCTTCGGTGGTTTCGAGTACGACAACTGCTGCTGGAAATTGCGCCTGATCAACCGTTACTGGGTCGCCTATGACGAAACCAGTCAAGACGCGCCGGAAAACGAAAAAGGCGACCATGGCATCTTCCTACAAATTGTTCTGAAGGGACTCGGCGGCCTCACCGGCTCCAAAGTAGAGAGCTTCCTCGACAAAGGCATCCAAGGTTATCGTGAACGTGAAGACCAAGCTTTCTGATTGTCTGCGCCCGCTGATGCTGGGCGCGCTGTTCCTGGGTACCGCGGCGAACGCCGCGGTGCAGTCCATCGATAAAGTGGTGGCCATTGTCGACAACGACGTGGTCATGCAGAGCCAACTGGACCAACGCGTCCATGAAGTTCAGCAAACCATCGCCAAGCGCGGTTCAGCCGTGCCGCCGGCCGGCGTGCTGGACCAGCAGGTGCTTGAGCGCCTGATCGTCGAAAACCTGCAACTGCAGATCGGCGAACGTTCCGGCATCCGCATTACCGATGAAGAACTGAACCAGGCTGTCGGCACCATTGCCCAGCGCAATAACATGTCGATTGAACAATTCCGCGCCGCTCTGACTCGCGACGGTCTGTCTTATGACGACGCCCGCGACCAGATTCGCCGCGAGATGGTCATCAGCCGTGTGCGTCAGCGTCGTGTGGCCGAGCGTATCCAGGTGTCCGAACAGGAAGTGAAGAACTTCCTCGCTTCCGACCTTGGCAAAATGCAGCTGTCCGAAGAATTCCGCCTGGCAAACATCCTGATTCCTACGCCGGAAAGCGCCAACTCCGACGCGATTCAGAATGCAGCCAAACAGGCAGACGCGGTTTACCAGCAGCTCAAGCAAGGCGCTGACTTCGGTCAGTTGGCAATCGCCAAATCCGCCAGCGAAACCGCACTGGAAGGTGGCGACATGGGCTGGCGTAAAGCCGGTCAACTGCCACCTCCGTTCGATCGCATGCTGAGCACCATGGCTGTCGGCGACATTACCCAGCCAATGCGCACACCGGGCGGCTTCATCATCCTGAAAATCCTCGACAAGCGTGGCGGTGAGACCCAGGTGCGTGACGAAGTGCACGTGCGTCATATCCTGGTCAAACCGAGCCCGATCCGCGACGAGGCTAAAACCAAGGCTTTGGCTGAGTCGCTCTATACCCGAATCGAAGCGGGCGAAGATTTCGGCGAACTGGCGAAAAGCTTCTCGGAAGATCCGGGTTCCGCCCTCAACGGCGGCGACCTGAACTGGATCGACCCAAATGCTCTGGTTCCCGAGTTCCGCGAAGTGATGGCCAAGACCCCACAAGGTCAGCTGTCCAGGCCGTTCCAGACCCAATATGGCTGGCACGTTCTGGAAGTCCTTGGTCGTCGTGCCACTGACAGCACCACCCAGGCCCGCGAGCAGCAAGCAATGACCGTATTGCGTAACCGCAAATATGACGAAGAGCTGCAAACCTGGCTGCGTCAGATCCGTGACGAAGCGTACGTAGAGATCAAACTCCCTGGTGCAGACCAGGCAGCGCAGTGAAACCCAAACGTTTCGCGCTGACACCCGGCGAACCGGCCGGCATAGGTCCTGACCTGTGCCTGCTGCTCGCCTCGCAAGCCCAGCCACACCCCCTGATTGCCATTACCAGCCGCGACCTGCTCCTTGAACGGGCCGTGCAGCTGGGTGTGGTTGTCGATTTGCTGCCGGTCACCCCGGACAACTGGCCGGACGTGCCCGCGCCAGCCAACAGCCTGTATGTCTGGGATACACCACTCAACGCCAAGGTCACCGCCGGGCAACTGGACAAGGCCAACGCGGCTTTTGTTCTGGAAACCCTGACCCGAGCTGGCCAAGGCTGCCTGGACGGGCATTTTGCCGGCATGATCACGGCCCCTGTGCACAAGGGCGTGATCAATGAATCCGGGATCGCCTTTTCCGGGCACACAGAATTTCTCGCCGACCTGACCCATACCGCACAAGTGGTGATGATGCTCGCCACTCGCGGATTGCGCGTGGCGCTGGTCACCACTCACCTGCCTCTTCGCGAGATTGCCGATGCGATCACGCCGGAGCGTCTGGAGCGAGTCACGCGAATTCTGCACGCCGATCTACAAGAAAAATTCGGCATTGCCCGGCCACGCATCCTCGTGTGTGGGCTCAACCCCCATGCCGGCGAAGGCGGACACCTGGGCCATGAAGAAATCGACATTATCGAACCTACATTAGAGCGCCTGCGTGGCGAAGGAATGGACCTTCGCGGCCCCCTGCCCGCCGACACTCTGTTTACCCCCAAATATCTGGAGCACTGCGATGCGGTGCTGGCGATGTACCACGACCAGGGCCTGCCTGTGCTGAAGTACAAAGGCTTCGGCGCGGCAGTCAACGTGACCCTCGGCTTGCCGATCATCCGTACATCGGTCGACCACGGCACTGCCCTGGACCTGGCCGGCAGCGGCAAAATCGATACCGGCAGCCTGCAAGTCGCCCTGGAAACCGCCTACCAGATGGCCGAGACCCGTTTATGACCGAGCATTACCAACACAAGGCGCGCAAACGCTTTGGCCAGAACTTTCTGCACGATGCCGGCGTTATCGACCGCATCCTGCGCGCCATCCGCGCCAAGCCCGAAGACCGACTGCTGGAAATCGGCCCTGGCCAGGGAGCGCTGACTGAGGGCCTGCTTAACAGCGGTGCCCAGCTGGACGTGGTGGAACTGGACAAGGATCTGATCCCGATCCTTAACCAGCAGTTCGCCGGCAAGAGCAATTTCAATCTGCATCAGGGCGACGCGCTGAAGTTCGACTTCACCAGCCTGAACGCCGCGCCGAACAGCCTGCGGGTGGTCGGCAACCTGCCGTACAACATCTCTACGCCGCTGATTTTTCACCTGTTGCATAACGCCAGCCTGATTCGCGACATGCACTTCATGCTGCAAAAAGAAGTGGTCGAGCGCCTGGCAGCAGGCCCCGGTGGTGGTGACTGGGGTCGCTTGTCGATCATGGTTCAGTATCACTGCCGGGTTGAGCATCTGTTCAACGTTGGCCCCGGCGCGTTCAATCCGCCGCCCAAAGTCGATTCGGCTATCGTGCGCCTGGTACCCCACGCAGTGCTGCCGCACCCGGCCAAGGATCACAAGTTGCTGGAGCGTGTCGTGCGCGAAGCCTTTAACCAGCGCCGCAAGACCCTGCGCAACACCCTCAAGCTGCTGCTGAGCAATGCTGAAATCGAAGCCGCTGGCGTTGATGGCAGCCTGCGTCCCGAACAACTCGATCTGGCCGCCTTCGTGCGCCTGGCCGACAAGCTCAGCGAACAAGTCCTACAGACGCCCGCCGCCGACTGACAGGCTATGAGCGTTATCGGGTAGGACACCAGCCTTCATGTCTGGTTTACTACCCGATACTTGGCCTAGACTGATCTCCATCAGCTACGCCCCGCGTTCCGCTTCGTTTAAGGCCTCTTGCATGTCCGATCCTCGTTACCAGGTCGACGTCAGCGTCGTCACCCGCTATCTGGCAGAACAATCGCAACCCGAGCAAAACCGCTTTGCCTTCGCCTATACCATCACCGTGCACAACAATGGCGAGCTACCGGCCAAACTGTTGTCGCGGCACTGGGTGATCACCGACGGTGACGGGCATGT
Organism: Pseudomonas sp. PMCC200344; assembly: GCF_030053095.1. Taxonomy (NCBI): domain Bacteria; kingdom Pseudomonadati; phylum Pseudomonadota; class Gammaproteobacteria; order Pseudomonadales; family Pseudomonadaceae; genus Pseudomonas; species Pseudomonas sp. PMCC200344. Next base: position 5,829,999 of record NZ_CP125618.1, read on the forward strand.
CGAAGAGGTTCGCGGTGCGGGCGTTGTTGGCCAGCAACCGTTGATCGAGGTGGGCGAGAGTCACACCTACAGCAGCGGCACCGTCATGACCTCCAAGGTCGGCACGATGCAGGGCACTTATGAAATGGTTGCTGACGATGGCAAACACTTCGACGCCATCATCGCCCCATTCCGTCTGGCGGTGCCCGGAGCCCTGCACTGATGGCAACGTACGCCGTCGGCGATCTGCAAGGCTGCCTTCAAGCATTGCAATGTCTGCTCAAGCAAGTCGCCTTCGACCCGACACGGGATCGTCTGTGGCTGGTCGGCGATCTGGTCAACCGTGGCCCGCAGTCCCTGGACACCTTGCGCTTCCTCTATAGCATCCGCGAATCTTTGGTGTGCGTGCTCGGCAACCATGACCTGCACTTACTGGCGGCCGGGAAAAACATCGAACGCTTGAAGAAGTCCGACACCCTGCTCGAGATTCTCGCAGCGCCCGATTGCGCGGAACTGCTGGAGTGGCTGCGGCAGCAAAAGCTCATGCATTACGACGAACAACGCGATGTCGCCCTGGTACATGCTGGCATTCCGCCCCAGTGGTCACTGCGCAAGGCCTTGAAGTATGCCGCCGAAGTCGAGACTGCATTGCGCGATGACAACCTGTTGCCGCCCTACCTCGATGGCATGTACGGCAACGATCCGGCGAAATGGGACAACGACCTCAAAGGCGTGACACGCCTGCGGGTGATCACCAACTATTTCACCCGAATGCGGTTCTGCACCGCCGAGGGCAAGCTTGACCTCAAAAGCAAGGAAGGCCTCGACAATGCGCCACCGGGCTACAAACCCTGGTTTCAGCACAAAGAGCGCAAGACCAAGGGCCTGAAGATCATCTTCGGCCACTGGGCCGCTCTGGAAGGCCGATGCAATGAGCCGGGCATCTCGGCCCTCGACACCGGTTGTGTCTGGGGCGGCGCCCTGACCCTCATGAATGTCGACAGCGGTGAACGCCTGTCTTGCAAATGCGACGAGCATGGCCTTGCCCTGCCGCCAGGCGCCGCACTTATCCCCGAACCATCGTCAGCCAGCGCCCCGCGCTAGACTGCGCTTTCAGCCGAGCCACAGGAGCCCGCCATGAGCGAATTCAAACGTATCCCCCCGGAACAGGCCCAGGCCCTGCGCGAACAAGGCGCAGTGGTGGTCGATGTTCGCGACCCAGCGACCTTTGCCGCACTGCACATTGCCGGATCCAAGCATCTGGACAACGTTTCCATCTCGGACTTCATCCGTGCCGCCGACCTTGATGCACCGACGGTAGTGGTCTGCTATCACGGCAATTCCAGCCAGAGCGCTGCGGCGTACTTGATCAGCCAGGGCTTCTCCGACGTCTACAGCATGGATGGCGGTTTTGAGCTGTGGCGTACGACTTACCCTTCGGAAACGGCGCAAGGCACTTCCGAATAATTTTTTTGTAACGCGCAAGCCCCGGTCCCCGCGGGCTCGCGCGGTGGCAGACGAACGGTCTGCCACAACTAATTACGTATCTCGCCTTTACCTCCCGAATTCCCAACTATCCTTAAGCGCAGGCCATCCAAAACAGGGGAGAGCCGGTACACCGGCGCGCGGGTCATCGGGAGTAGCTTTCGGGGTAGTCAGCTTCGAAAGAGTTCTGGGGGGTAAACAGCGACTGCATATTCGGTCGCTGCCAGCATCGACTGAATGATCCGGCGTCGGCTCCACGTATCGAGCGAGGTGACGTCATGAGTATCTTTAGCCACTTCCAACAACGCTTCGAGTCCACACGCCAGGAAGAACTCTCGCTGCAAGAGTATCTTGAGCTGTGCAAAAGCGACCGCAGCGCCTACGCCTCCGCCGCCGAGCGTCTGTTGCTGGCCATCGGTGAGCCGGAGCTGCTCGACACCTCGGCCAACTCGAGGCTGTCGCGAATTTTTTCCAATAAGGTGATCCGCCGCTATCCGGCCTTTGAAGACTTCCACGGGATGGAAGAATGCATCGACCAGATCGTGTCGTATTTCCGCCATGCCGCTCAGGGCCTGGAAGAGAAGAAGCAGATTCTCTATTTGCTCGGCCCTGTGGGTGGCGGTAAATCGTCCCTGGCCGAGAAGCTGAAACAGCTGATCGAAAAAGTGCCCTTCTACGCGATCAAGGGCTCGCCGGTATTCGAGTCACCTCTGGGTCTGTTCAACGCCACCGAAGATGGCGCGATCCTCGAGGAAGACTTCGGCATTCCACGGCGCTACCTCAATACCATCATGTCGCCATGGGCTACCAAACGCCTCGCCGAATTCGGCGGCGATATCAGCCAGTTCCGTGTGGTGAAGCTGTATCCGTCGATCCTCAACCAGATCGCCGTGGCCAAAACCGAGCCGGGAGATGAAAACAACCAGGACATCTCGGCGCTGGTGGGCAAGGTCGATATCCGCAAACTCGAAGAATTCCCGCAGAACGACGCCGACGCCTATAGCTACTCGGGCGCACTGTGCCGGGCCAACCAGGGCCTGATGGAATTCGTCGAAATGTTCAAGGCACCAATCAAGGTGCTGCACCCACTGCTGACCGCCACTCAGGAAGGCAACTACAACAGTACCGAAGGTCTGGGGGCGATTCCGTTTACCGGGATCCTGCTGGCCCACTCCAACGAATCGGAATGGCACACCTTCCGCAACAACAAGAACAACGAAGCCTTCATCGACCGGATCTATATCGTCAAAGTGCCGTACTGCCTGCGGGTCAGCGACGAAGTGAAGATCTACGACAAGCTCTTGTTCAACAGCTCCCTGGCCAAGGCTCACTGCGCGCCAGACACCCTGAAAATGCTTGCCCAGTTCACCGTACTCTCGCGCCTCAAGGAGCCGGAAAACTCCAATATCTACTCCAAGATGCGCGTTTATGACGGCGAAAACCTCAAGGACACCGATCCGAAGGCCAAGTCGATCCAGGAATACCGCGACAACGCGGGTGTCGACGAAGGCATGAACGGCCTGTCGACCCGCTTCGCGTTCAAGATCCTGTCGAAAGTGTTCAACTTCGATCCGCACGAAATCGCTGCCAACCCGGTGCACTTGCTTTACGTGCTGGAACAACAGATCGAACAGGAACAATTCCAGGCCGAAACCCGCGAACGCTATCTGCGCTTCCTCAAGGAGTACCTGGCACCGCGTTATATCGAGTTCATCGGCAAGGAAATCCAGACCGCCTACCTCGAGTCTTACAGCGAGTATGGCCAGAACATCTTCGATCGCTATGTGCTGTACGCCGACTTCTGGATCCAGGACCAGGAATACCGCGACCCGGAAACCGGCGAGATCCTCAACCGCGTAGCGCTGAACGAAGAACTGGAGAAAATCGAAAAACCGGCCGGCATCAGCAATCCGAAGGATTTCCGCAATGAAATCGTCAACTTCGTACTGCGCGCCCGGGCCAATAACAACGGCAAGAACCCGACCTGGCTCAGCTACGAAAAACTGCGGGTGGTCATCGAGAAAAAAATGTTCTCCAACACCGAGGACCTCCTGCCAGTTATCAGCTTCAACGCCAAGGCCAGCAAAGAGGACCAGCAGAAGCACAACGACTTCGTCACACGGATGGTCGAGCGGGGCTACACCGACAAACAGGTACGACTGCTGTCCGAGTGGTACCTGCGGGTCAGAAAATCACAATAACCCGCTGCCGGTCAGACCGGTTGTCGTCAGCCAGAGGCCTGTGCACGCATTTTCTGTTACACAGACCTCTGGAAGGTGTTCGAAAGTCGGTAGCGAGGTTCAGGCAGCGTCCAAAAGCGCTTGGGGGAGCGTGACATCCCTTGGCTCGGCCGATGCTGCATAACCGCTCGCCCCTTTCAGGACAGCTTCTAAGGAGCAGTCATGAGCTATGTGATCGACCGACGTCTCAATGGCAAGAACAAGAGCACGGTGAACCGTCAGCGGTTTCTGCGGCGTTACCGTGATCACATCAAAAAGGCTGTCGAAGAGGCGGTCAGCCGGCGCTCCATTACCGATATGGAGCACGGCGAACAGATCAGCATCCCCGGTCGCGACATTGACGAGCCGGTGCTTCACCACGGTCGCGGTGGCAAGCAGACCGTCGTGCACCCGGGCAACAAGGAGTTCACCAGCGGCGAGCACATTGCCCGTCCGCCCGGAGGTGGCGGTGGCAGAGGCCCCGGCAAGGCCGGCAACTCAGGCGAAGGGATGGACGAATTCGTCTTCCAGATCACCCAGGAGGAATTCCTCGAATTCATGTTCGAGGACCTTGAGCTGCCGAACCTGGTCAAGCGCAACCTGACCGGCACCGACACCTTCAAGACCGTTCGTGCCGGGATCAGTAACGAGGGCAATCCGTCGCGGATCAACATCATCCGCACCTTGCGCTCGGCCCATGCACGGCGAATCGCCCTGTCTGGCAGCAGCCGGGCAAAATTACGCGAAGCCAAAGAAGAACTGCTGCGACTCAAGCGTGATGAGCCAGACAACTTCGGTGATATTCAGGAAGTCGAAGCAGAAATCGAAAAACTCAGTGCGCGCATTCATCGCGTACCGTTCCTCGATACCTTCGACCTCAAGTACAACCTGCTCATCAAGCAACCCAACCCCAGTTCCAAAGCGGTGATGTTCTGCTTGATGGACGTGTCCGGCTCCATGACCCAAGCGACCAAGGACATCGCCAAGCGTTTCTTTATCCTGCTGTACCTGTTTCTCAAGCGTAACTACGACAAGATCGACGTCGTGTTCATCCGCCACCACACCAGTGCCAGGGAAGTGGATGAAGAGGAGTTTTTCTATTCTCGCGAAACCGGCGGCACCATCGTTTCCAGCGCCTTGAAACTGATGCAGGAGATCATGGCCGAACGCTACCCGAGCAATGAGTGGAACATCTATGCCGCCCAGGCCTCCGACGGCGATAACTGGAACGACGACTCGCCAATCTGCCGCGACATTCTGATCAACCAGATCATGCCGTTCGTGCAGTACTACACTTACGTTGAGATCACCCCGCGCGAACATCAGGCCTTGTGGTTCGAGTACGAACGCATCGCCGAAGCCTTCTCTGACACTTTTGCCCAGCAACAACTGGTCTCGGCCGGGGATATCTATCCGGTCTTCCGTGAACTCTTCCAGCGCAGGTTAGTGACATGACCGCCAAAGAGCAGAAGCGCCAACCCATTTCCACCGGCTCCGAATGGACGTTCGAGCTGATTCAGGCCTACGACAAAGAAATCAGTCGTCTGGCGGCTCGCTACGCGCTCGATACTTACCCTAACCAGATCGAAGTGATCACCGCCGAGCAGATGATGGACGCCTACGCCTCCGTCGGCATGCCGCTGGGTTATCACCATTGGTCCTACGGCAAACATTTCCTCAGCACCGAGAAATCCTACACTCGCGGCCAGATGGGGCTAGCGTACGAAATCGTGATCAACTCGGACCCGTGCATCGCCTATTTGATGGAAGAAAACACCATCTGCATGCAGGCTTTAGTCGTCGCCCATGCCTGCTACGGGCATAACAGCTTTTTCAAAGGCAACTACCTGTTCCGCACCTGGACTGACGCCAGTTCGATCATCGATTACCTGGTCTTCGCCAAGCAATACATCATGCAGTGCGAAGAGCGCCACGGTATCGACGCGGTCGAGGACCTGCTGGATTCCTGCCACGCCCTGATGAACTATGGGGTCGATCGCTACAAACGCCCATATCCGATTTCCGCCGAAGAAGAACGTCGCCGGCAAAAGGATCGGGAAGAGCATTTGCAGAAACAAATCAACGATCTGTGGCGGACCATTCCAAAAGGTGCGGACAAGTACAGCGACAAGGACAACGCGCGCTTCCCCGCAGAACCTCAGGAAAATATCCTCTACTTCATCGAAAAACACGCACCACTGCTGGAGCCATGGCAGCGGGAAATCGTGCGGATCGTGCGCAAGATCGCTCAGTATTTCTACCCGCAACGTCAGACTCAGGTGATGAACGAGGGGTGGGCCACGTTCTGGCATTACACCCTGATGAACGACCTGTATGACGAAGGCCTGGTGACCGACGGCTTCATGATGGAGTTTTTGACGTCCCACACCAGCGTGGTCTATCAACCCGGCTTCGACAGCCCCTACTACAACGGCATCAACCCCTACACCCTGGGTTTTGCCATGTACCGGGACATTCGCCGCATGTGTGAACACCCGACCGAAGAGGACTACCGCTGGTTCCCTGAGATTGCCGGCACCGACTGGCTGTCGAGCATCAAGTTCGCCATGAGCAGCTTCAAGGATGAAAGTTTCATCCTGCAGTACCTGTCACCCCAGGTGATCCGTGACCTGAAGTTGTTCAGCATTCTTGATGACGACCAGAAGGACGATCTGCTGGTCCCGGCCATTCATGACGAAGGTGGCTACCGCATCATCCGTGAAACCCTGGCGGCGCAGTACAACCTCGGCAATCGTGAACCCAACGTGCAGATCTACAGCATCGACCGGCGTGGTGACCGCTCGCTGACCTTGCGTCACCAGCAACACGACCGCAAACCGCTGGGCGAGTCCACCGAGGAAGTGCTCAAACACCTGCACCGCCTCTGGGGCTTCGACATTCACCTGGAAACCCTGCAAGGGGACCAAGTGATGAAAGTCCATCACGTTCCACCCAGAAGTGAACACGCCGAGGGGGATTACGGCCGGTTGGACCTGGCTGTCATCCATCTTTGATCCTGTTTCTGCCTCCGGAGGTTCGACGCAAAGGTTATTCTGTCGAGCTAACGGAGGTTTTTTATGCAGATTTATAAAGTCGGCGGTGCGGTACGCGATCGCCTGCTGGGCAAGCCTGTCACCGACATCGACTGGGTTGTGGTTGGCGCCACCAGTGAAGAAATGCTCGCCAAGGGCTTTCGCCCGGTGGGTGCGGATTTCCCGGTTTTTCTTCACCCCAAAAACGGTGAGGAATACGCCCTCGCCCGGACCGAGCGCAAAAGCGGACGCGGTTACGGCGGCTTTACCTTTCACGCCAGCCCCGAAGTCACCCTCGAAGAAGACCTGATCCGTCGTGACCTGACCATCAATGCCATGGCTGAAGACGATCAACAGAACCTGACCGATCCTTACCACGGCCAGCGCGATCTCGAGGCGCGCTTGCTTCGTCACGTCTCCCCCGCGTTCGCCGAAGATCCGCTCCGGGTTCTGCGCGTTGCCCGCTTCGCAGCTCGTTATGCGGGGCTCGGTTTCACCGTGGCGCCGGAGACACTGGAACTGATGCGCCAACTCAGTGAATCAGGTGAACTGGAAGCTTTGACCGCCGAACGCAGCTGGAAGGAAATTTCCCGCGCCCTGATGGAAGATCAGCCACAGGTGTTCATCGAAGTGCTGCGCGAGTGTGGCGCTCTCAAGGTATTGATGCCGGAAGTCGATGCCCTGTTCGGCATACCGCAACCGGAAGCCCACCACCCGGAAATCGACACAGGCGTGCACACTTTGAGCGTGCTGGAGCAAGCGGCGCGGCACAAACAACTACTCACCGTGCGCTGGGCCTGCCTGCTGCACGACCTCGGCAAGGGACTGACGCCCGAGGAGGAGTGGCCGCGACACATTGCTCATGAGCACAAGGGCTTGAAGCTGATTAAAGCGGTCAACGAACGCTTCAAGGCGCCGAAGGACTGTCAGGAGCTGGCACTACTGGTGGGCAAATATCACACCCACGGCCATCGCGCCCTGGAGCTGAAGCCGTCGACTTTGCTGGAGTTGCTGCAAAGTTTTGACGTTTACCGTCGGCCGCAGCGGTTCGAGGAATTTATCGCGGCGTGCGAGATGGACGCGCGTGGACGTAAAGGGCTGGAGCAGCGAAGTTACCCACAGGCTGATTATTTGCGGGGGGCGGCGAATGCTGCTCGGACCGTAGCGGTTCAGCCGTTGCTGGAAAAAGGATTCAAAGGGCCGGAGTTGGGTGAGGCGATCAAGCGAGAGCGGCTCAAGGCACTGAAGGCCTACAAAGAGGCGGCGTCTGCCTGAAAAGCTTCGCGGGCAAGTCGGATCGCCGCACCGCTCGCTCCTACAGGTAATATGGCCCATGTAGGAGCGAGGCTTGCCCGCGAAGGCGTCATCCGCCTCACAACAAATTCGATGGGGTCAACTGCTCACCGCGCCACTCAAACGCCACCGGCGCCAACACCTGATCAATCTGTGCCTCGTCCCATAACGTCGCAAAGCTCTTGCCTACACCCGGATGCACGCGATCCGGCGCAATCAGCGACAACGGCCACAGCACGAAGGCATTTTTCAGAATTTCTGCCCGCGGCAGGATCAAGCCATCGAAGTTGCCCACCAGATCGCCGAACAGCAGCACGTCGATATCCAGCGGCAAACCCTTGCGGTCCGGCGCATAACGGCCATTGTCCGCCTCGATGATTTTCAGCCGGCGATCCAGCTCCATCAGCGGCAAATCGGTGAAAGCCGACACCACAAAATTGAAGAATGGCCCGCTCTTGATCCCCACCGACTGGCTTTCGAACACCGCAGAGCAGCGTATATCCACCAGGAAGCCTGCCAGGGCTTCAAGGCCAGCCTGCAAATGGGATTCGCGCTCGATATTGCTACCAAGCCCGAGAAACACCTGAGTCAGCGACATCCGCGCTCGATCTCCACGCCCACACCACCCGTGGCAGCCGGGATGGCGCCTGGCTTGGTCAGTTTGAGGCGCATCCAGGTGATGTTGAATTCGCTCATCAGCACTTCAGCCAGACGCTCGGCGAAGGTCTCGACCAGCTGGAACTGCGCCTGCTCGGCAAAAGCCTGGATGCGCGACGACACACTGGCGTAATCGAGCGCCAGCGTCAGGTCGTCACCGGCGGCGGCCGGGCGATTATCCCAGGCGAAACTCAGATCAAGACGCAAGCACTGTCGGATGCCTCGCTCCCAGTCGTAGGCACCAATCACGGTGTCGACTTCCAGGCCCTCGATAAACACTCTGTCCAAGCACTTTTCTCCGCTGCACGACAAGGGCGCAATGCGCCGTTAGAATCAGGGCGTCCTCGCCCGGAATAGTTAGCATGTTTTGGTTACTGGCGACCCTCGCCTACCTGCTCGGCTCTCTGTCCTTCGCCATTTTGCTCAGCCGCCTGACCGGTAACCCCGATCCGCGAATGAGTGGCTCGGGCAATGCCGGTGCCACCAACATGTTGCGCCTGGCCGGCAAAAAACTCGCCGTCCTGACCTTGATCGGGGACCTCTTCAAAGGCCTGCTACCCGTACTGATCGCCGGCGCTGCGGGCCTTTCGCTTCAAGAACAGGCCTGGATCGGCGTCTGTGCCGTCATCGGTCACCTGTTCCCGTTGTACTTTCGCTTTCGCGGTGGCAAGGGTGTCGCCACCTCTGCCGGCATGCTGTTGGGGCTTTACCCGCCCGCCGCACTGCTGGCGGTCTGCGCCTGGCTGCTGACGTTCTACCTGACTCGCACCAGCTCACTGGCGGCCTTGATCGCCACACCGCTGACCCTGCCGCTGCTGGCCTGGCAAGAACCGGCGGCACTGCTGCCCATGAGCGCACTCACGGGACTGATCGTCTGGCGCCATCGGGGCAATCTACGCGACCTGTTTGCCGGGCGCGAACGGCATTTTTAATTACCGGGCAAGAGCGCGACTCATCCCGCACATCATCACAGCGCCGACAATTGCTCCATCGGCCAACGCGCCTGCACGCTGATCGCCAGGCTTTCATGCTGACCGGCCTGCAAACGCTGGCAGCCGGCAAAGGCAATCATCGCGCCGTTGTCGGTGCAGAACTCCGGACGGGCATAAAAAACATCGCCCTTCATGTCGCCGAGCATCTTCTCCAGTGAAGTACGCAGTGCCTTGTTGGCGCTGACGCCGCCAGCGATCACCAGACGCTTCATACCGGCCTGTTTCAGGGCACGCTTGCACTTGATGGTCAAAGTCTCTACCACGGCCTGTTGGAACGCCAGCGAGATGTCGCAACGGGCTTGCTCGCTGTCGTCCCCGGCGCTGACGCTCTGCTGCCAGGTGTTCAGGGCGAAGGTTTTCAAGCCACTGAAACTGAAAGCCAGGCCCGGACGGTCGCACATCGGACGCGGGAAAGTGAAACGTCCTGCAACCCCTTGCTCCGCCAGCCGAGCGATTTCCGGACCACCCGGATAATTGAGGCCCATCATCTTCGCGGTCTTGTCAAAAGCCTCACCGGCGGCATCGTCGAGGGTCTCGCCCAAGAGCGTGTATTGACCGATCCCGTCGACCTGAACCAGCTGCGTATGACCGCCAGACACCAACAAAGCGACGAACGGGAATTCCGGTGGTTGCGACTCCAGCATCGGCGCCAGCAGGTGACCTTCCATGTGGTGCACACCCAGCGCCGGAATACCCCAGGCGAAGGCCAGCGCCTGAGCGCAAGAGGCGCCCACCAGCAAGGCACCGACCAGGCCAGGACCCGCGGTATAAGCGATGGCGTCGATCTCGGTCGGCACACAGTCAGCTTCGGCCAACACCTGACGAATCAAGGGCAGCATGCGTTTGACATGGTCACGCGAGGCCAGCTCCGGCACGACCCCGCCATAGGCGCGGTGCAGGTCGATCTGGCTGAACAGCGCGTCGGCCAGCAGGCCGCGTTCACTGTCATATAATGCGACACCGGTTTCGTCGCAGGAGGTTTCTAATCCCAGTACTAGCATGGGTTTGCGCCTTGTTTAGGCTGAATTCGAAGGCGCGCATAATAGTCGCCATGGGATGCCCCGACTAGCGGTTTTCGATCAGAGGCTTTGCATTCCGAGCGATGAGGAGTTAACATCCGCAACCCTTAAAAACCGACGTCTTCAAGTGCTCTTTTGCCACGAGGATGTTGACCCCGGTAATGAATGAAGGTAGCTCTGGATGCCAGCCGTCAAAGTAAAAGAGAACGAACCCTTCGACGTAGCTCTGCGTCGTTTCAAGCGCTCCTGCGAAAAAGCCGGTGTACTGGCTGAAGTTCGTAGCCGCGAATTCTACGAGAAGCCTACTTCTGAGCGTAAGCGCAAAGCAGCAGCCGCTGTTAAGCGTCACGCCAAGAAAGTTCAGCGCGAACAGCGCCGCGCAGTTCGTCTGTACTAATACACAGACGTTCGTAGCAAGCTTCTGCCAAGCCCGGCCCTCAGCCGGGCTAATGGCATTTGCGGACAACGCTTGATGTTTCACCGTCAAAGCCGCAGACGCGACCGAGACAAATCTGCTTCACAGCGTCAGACCTGGCTCTTTTGCCAGCGGTGCACGTCTTTTCTGACGAGCCTTCCAAGGCTACTGACGAGCACACCCACTGATTCCTCTCACGACGATCAGCCCAAGGCACCTTCTTGCGTGCCAGCTTATGAGCTATCCGAGGCCATCGACAGGCCGCAGCGGATTTCAGCGCAACACTTTCAAATAGTCGAATACTGATTGGTACTAACGTCAGTGGATTTTCGGCAGATACACTTCCCGACAGCGATTACGCAGACGACACTGGTCGAGCCGCACATTTTGCGCGCCTCAAACAACGACCCGCGCTCAGCCGCTCTTCGTTTCGGATCCATTGCAGCGCAGATGACGAGAACGCCATGGCCGGGCTAATTCCCCAGAGCTTCATTGACGACCTTCTGAACCGCACCGACATCGTCGATGTGGTCAGCTCGCGCCTGCAAATGAAAAAGGCTGGCAAGAATTACACCGCCTGCTGCCCGTTTCACAAAGAGAAAACCCCCTCCTTCAGCGTCAGCCCCGACAAGCAGTTCTATTATTGCTTTGGCTGCGGCGCTGGCGGCAACGCCCTCGGCTTCATGATGGACCACGACAATCTGGATTTCGTCCAGGCTGTCGAAGAACTGGCCAAAGCCGCCGGCATGGAAATCCCCCGCGAAGAAAGCGGACGGCCGCACAAACCGCGGCAGCCGACCGATTCGCCGCTCTACCCGCTACTCACCGCCGCCGCCGACTTTTACCGCCAGGCACTGAAAAGCCATCCATCGCGAAAAGCAGCCGTGGATTACTTGAAAGGTCGCGGACTGACCGGCGAAATCGCCCGAGACTTCGGCCTCGGCTTTGCCCCGCCTGGCTGGGACAATCTGTTCAAGCACTTGAGCAGCGACACCCTGCAACAGAAAGCCATGATCGATGCCGGCCTGCTGATCGAGAACGCCGAAACCGGCAAACGCTATGACCGCTTTCGCGATCGCGTGATGTTCCCGATCCGCGACAGCCGCGGGCGAATCATCGCCTTCGGCGGCCGGGTATTGGGCGACGACAAGCCGAAATACCTGAACTCACCGGAAACCCCGGTATTCCATAAGGGCCAGGAACTCTACGGCCTTTATGAAGCACGCAAGAACAACCGCAACCTCGACGAAATCATCGTCGTCGAAGGCTACATGGATGTTATCGCCCTCGCCCAACAAGGCCTGCGCAATGCTGTCGCGACTCTGGGCACCGCCACCAGCGAAGAGCACTTGAAGCGCCTGTTTCGCGTCGTGCCCAACGTGCTGTTCTGTTTCGACGGAGATCAGGCAGGTCGAAATGCCGCCTGGCGGGCATTGGAGGCAGCGCTGCCGAGTCTGCAGGACGGGCGGCGCGCACGCTTTCTGTTCCTCCCCGAAGGCGAAGACCCGGACACGCTGGTCCGCTCCGAAGGCACCGATGCCTTCCGCGCACGGATCAACCAGCATGCCCAACCATTGGCGGATTATTTTTTTCAACAGCTTACCGAGGAATCGGACCCGCGCTCGCTCGAAGGCAAAGCCCACATGGCCACCCTCGCCGCGCCGCTGATCGACAAAGTCCCCGGGGCGAACCTGCGCATCCTGATGCGTCAGCGCCTGACCGAAATTACCGGGCTTAGCGGTGAAGCCGTGAGCCAACTGGTACAAAGTGCACCTCAGGAAGCACCGCCGGCGTACGACCCGGGCATCGATTACGACGCCATGCCCGATTACAGCGACTACCATCAGCCGCAGGCACAAGAGATGTATGTGCCGCAACAGGATTGGACGCCGAAGAAACCCGGCGCCGGCGGCAAAAAATGGGACAAAAAACCGTGGGACAAAAACGGCAAACGCGGTGGTGATCACGATCAACCCCGCGCGCCACGGGTGCCGGCCGCTGTAGAACCGCCGACCCTGGCCGCCTTGCGCACGCTGTTGCATCACCCGCAATTGGCCGAGAAAGTCGAGGATGCCGGGCACTTTGCTGCAGAGGATCACACCAACACGCAATTACTGGTGGCCCTTCTCGAAGCCGTCCAGAAGAATCCCAAGCTAAACTCATTTCAGTTGATTGCACGCTGGCACGGTACGGAGCAAGGACGTTTGCTCAAGGCGCTGGCGGAAAAGGAATGGCTGATTGACGGAGATAACCTTGAACAACAGTTTTTCGACACCATTACTAGCTTGTCAGCCCGCCAACGCGAGCGAAACCTGGAACAACTTCTCAGGAAAGCACGTCAAAGTGAACTGAGTGCCGAAGAGAAAAATCAACTGCGCGACCTATTAAGTCGCAATGTTTCCGCAACAAGCCCGACCTCAACTGGCGCGTGAGGTCATAGCTCAGGTATAATCCTCGGCTTGTTTTTTGCCCGCCAAGACCTTCAGTGGATAGGGTGTTATGTCCGGAAAAGCGCAACAGCAGTCTCGTATCAAAGAGTTGATCACACTTGGTCGTGAGCAGGGTTACCTGACTTACGCGGAGGTCAACGACCACCTGCCGGAGGATATTTCAGATCCGGAACAGGTGGAAGACATCATCCGCATGATCAATGACATGGGGATCAACGTATTCGAGGTTGCGCCAGATAAGGATTCCCTTATGCTGGCCGACGCCGATACCGACGAAGCCGCGGCCGAAGAGGCAGCAGCAGCGTTGGCAGCGGTCGAGACCGACATTGGTCGCACTACCGACCCAGTGCGCATGTACATGCGTGAAATGGGTACGGTAGAGCTCCTCACACGTGAAGGCGAAATCGAAATCGCCAAACGTATTGAAGAGGGCATCCGTGAAGTGATGGGCGCAATTGCGCACTTCCCTGGCACGGTTGACCATATTCTCTCCGAGTACACTCGCGTCACCACCGAAGGTGGCCGCCTGTCCGACGTCCTGAGCGGTTATATCGACCCGGACGACGGCATTGCGCCGCCTGCTGCAGAAGTGCCGCCGCCTGTCGACCCGAAAGCCGTGAAAGCGGACGACGACACCGACGACGACGACGCTGAAGCCAGCACTGACGACGAAGAAGAAGCCGAAAGCGGTCCGGACCCGGTCATCGCTGCACAGCGCTTTGGTGCTGTCTCCGATCAGATGGAAGTCACCCGCAAGGCGCTGAAAAAGCACGGTCGTGGCAACAAGCTGGCAATTGCCGAGCTGGTGCTTCTGGCTGAGCTGTTCATGCCGATCAAACTGGTTCCGAAGCAATTCGAAGGCCTGGTCGAGCGTGTTCGCAGTGCCCTGGATCGTCTGCGTCAGCAAGAGCGCGCGATCATGCAACTGTGCGTTCGTGATGCCCGCATGCCGCGTGCCGACTTCCTCCGCCAGTTCCCGGGCAACGAAGTTGACGAAAGCTGGACCGACGCACTGGCCAAAGGCAAAAGCAAATACGCTGAAGCCATTGGTCGCCTGCAACCGGACATCATTCGTTGCCAGCAGAAGCTGACCGCACTGCAAACCGAAACCGGTTTGACGATCGCCGAGATCAAGGACATCAACCGTCGCATGTCGATCGGTGAGGCCAAGGCCCGCCGCGCGAAGAAAGAGATGGTAGAAGCGAACTTGCGTCTGGTGATCTCCATCGCCAAGAAGTACACCAACCGTGGTCTGCAATTCCTCGATCTGATCCAGGAAGGCAACATCGGTTTGATGAAAGCGGTAGACAAGTTCGAATACCGTCGCGGCTACAAATTCTCGACTTATGCCACCTGGTGGATCCGTCAGGCGATCACTCGCTCGATCGCCGACCAGGCCCGCACCATCCGTATTCCGGTGCACATGATCGAGACGATCAACAAGCTCAACCGCATTTCCCGCCAGATGTTGCAGGAAATGGGTCGCGAACCGACCCCGGAAGAGCTGGGCGAACGCATGGAAATGCCTGAGGACAAGATCCGCAAGGTATTGAAGATCGCTAAAGAGCCGATCTCCATGGAAACCCCGATCGGTGATGACGAAGACTCCCATTTGGGTGACTTCATCGAAGACTCGACCATGCAGTCGCCGATCGATGTCGCCACTGTTGAGAGCCTTAAAGAAGCGACTCGCGAAGTTCTGTCCGGCCTCACTGCCCGTGAAGCCAAGGTTCTGCGCATGCGCTTCGGTATCGACATGAATACCGACCACACCCTCGAGGAGGTTGGTAAGCAGTTCGACGTGACCCGTGAACGGATTCGTCAGATCGAAGCCAAGGCGCTGCGCAAGCTGCGCCACCCGACGAGAAGCGAGCATTTGCGCTCCTTCCTCGACGAGTAACAACTAAACCCCCGGCCCAGGCCGGGGGTTTTGCTTTTATACAGATTAAATCCCCCGCACCTCCCTCCCTCCGAATTGCCCGTCTACACTCGAAACATTCCCCGAGCCATAACGAGACCGTTATGCCCAGACTGCCGACCGTGCTTTTTTTGCTGTCGCTATTGACCTGGACCGCAACGGCTGGCGCGCTGACTCTGACCGACGAAGAACGTAGCTGGCTGGCGGCTCACCCGGACTTGCGCCTGGGTGTCGATGCGTCATGGCCACCCTTCGAGTTTCGCGACGATCAGGGCCGTTATCAGGGCCTTGCGGCGGACTATATCGACCGGATCCGTCAACGCCTGGCCATCAAGCTCACGCCCATCGAGCCCGTCAGCTGGACCGTCGTCCTGGAGCAGGCAAAACAAGCCAAGCTGGACCTGTTGCCCGGCATCATGTCGACCCCGGAGCGCCAGACTTACCTGTCATTCACCCGCCCCTACCTGGACTTTCCGATTGTCATCCTTGCCCATGTCGGAGGCGCCCAGCCACGCAAACTCGAAGACCTGTACGGGCTGAAAGTCGCCGTGGTGGAAAACTACGCACCCCACGAGCTGTTACGCACCCACAATCCCGACCTCAACCTGGTGGCGATGCCTAACGTCAGCTCAGCGCTGCAGGCGCTGGCTACCGATGAAGTGGATGCGGTGGTCGGCGATCTCGCCTCCAGCGTCTGGAGCCTGCGTCAGCTCAAGCTCGACGGGCTCTACGTCAGCGGCGAAACCCCCTATCGCTATCAATTGGCGATGGGCGTGCCCCGGGACAACAAGATACTGGTCGGCATTCTGGATAAAGTCCTGGCGGACATGACCACGGACGAAATCAATGAGATTCAGGAGCACTGGGTCGGCAACGTCCTCGATCATCGAACATTCTGGAACGATCTGCTGGTTTACGGTCTGCCGGGATTGCTGCTGCTGATCATCGTGCTGGCGATGGTTATCCGGATCAACCGCCGGCTGAGTTCAGAAATTGCCCGCCGGGTCGACCTGGAGCAAGAACTGCGCAGCAGCGAATACCACTACCGCGGGCTGGTGGAGAGCCTTTCGGCCATTGCCTGGGAAGCGCGGATCAGCGATTTCACCTACAGCTATGTGTCCCCCCATGCCGAGGATCTGCTCGGTTACCCCTTGTCTCATTGGCTGGTTCCGGGCTTCTGGCGCAACATTATCCACCCGGCCGACCTGACCCGCGCCCAGACCTTCTGCGATCGCGAAGTATTGGCCGGACGCGATCACAGCCTCGATTACCGGGTCATAACCGCCGATGGCCGCTGCATTTGGGTGCGCGATATCGTCAGCCTGATCGAGCACGGCCATGAACCGGTGATGCGCGGGCTGATGATCGACATCAGCGAAGCCAAGCGCACTGAAGAGGCGTTGCGCCTGTCGGAACAGAAGTTCGCCTCGGTGTTCCAGCAATGCCCGGACATTCTAGTCATCGCGCGACTCTCCGACGGCTGCCTGCTGGAGGTCAACGAAGCGTTCGAAGAACAGATCGGTCTCAAGGCCGAAGACGTCATCGGCCAGACGGCCACCGACCTGAACATCTGGGGCATACCCGCCGTCGGGCCTGGCTTGTTGCAACGGTTGCAGGCCGGCAGCATCCGTAACCTGGAGATGCCCTTTCGCCGCAACAATGGCCAAGTGTTTACCGGCCTGATCTCCGCTGAACCGTTCGACCTCGATACAACCCCTGCGCTGGTCGTGGTCGTGCGGGACATCAGCCAGCTCAAGGAAACCCAGAAACAGCTGCAAACCTCCGAAGAGAAATTCGCCAAGGCCTTCCATGCCTCACCCGACGGCTTGCTATTGTCCCGGCAGAGCGACGGCTTACTGCTAGAGGTCAACGAGGGTTTCAGTCGCATTACCGGTTTCAACAGCGCGATGTCCGTGGATCGCTCCGTCCTCGATCTGGGGATCTGGGTCAATCTCAACGAACGCAAACAGATGCTCGATTTGCTGCACCGGGACGGCTTCGTCCGCGACTTCAGTTGCCATATACGCCGCAGCGACGGGCAGATCCGCCTCTGCGAGGTGTCCAGCCGTCCGCTGCCGATCGGCGATGAAGACTGCATGTTGACCATCGCCCGGGACATCACCGAGCGACACCTGATGCAGGAGAAGCTGCAGCAGGCCGCCACGGTATTCGAGAGCACCGCCGAAGGTGTATTGATCACCGACACTCAACAGCACATCAGCGCGGTCAACCGTGCGTTTACCAAAATCACCGGCTACAGCGAGAGCGAAGCATTGGGCCACACCCCTCGCCTACTCGCCTCGGGCCTGCACGACAGCGCGTTTTATGCCGCCATGTGGCATCAACTGACCGCCGAAGGTCATTGGCAGGGCGAAATTTCCAACCGGCGCAAGAATGGCGAGCTCTATCCGAGCTGGCTGACCATCAGTGCGGTGCGCAACCGGGACAGATTCGTCACCCACTTTGTCGCGGTGTTCGCAGACATTTCCAGCCTCAAACACGCCCAGGCCAAGCTCGATTACCAGGCACATCACGACCCGCTGACCGGTCTGCCGAATCGCACGCTGTTCGAGAGCCGATTGCTGACCGCGCTCAACAACCAACAGGAAAACGGCGGCCAGGGCGCGGTGTTGTTCCTGGACCTGGACCGTTTCAAACACATCAACGACAGCCTGGGTCACCCGGTCGGTGACCTCCTGCTCAAGGGCATTGCCGTGCGCCTCAAGGAGCAGTTGCGCGACATCGACACCGTGGCGCGCCTGGGCGGCGACGAATTCATCATCTTGTTGCCCGGGCTTCAGCAATCCAGTGACGCCGACAACATTGCGACCAAATTGCTCAATTGCTTCGGCGCACCGTTCCAGGCTGGCGAACATGAGTTTTTTATCAGCGCCAGTATCGGCACCAGCCTATATCCCAAGGATGGCTGCGACGTCGCCACGCTGGTCAAGAACGCCGACGCGGCGATGTACCGCTCAAAAGCCAAGGGTCGCAACCGGGTTGAAAGCTACACCCGCGATCTCACCGCTCAAGCCAGCGAGCGAGTGGCACTGGAGCATGAACTACGACGCGCTATCGAGCGCAACGAACTGCACCTCCATTATCAACCGAAGATCAGCCTGGTCGACCATCGCCTGGTCGGAGCAGAAGCGCTCATTCGCTGGCGCCACCCGACCTTCGGCGATGTGCCACCGGAGCACTTCATTCCGCTGGCCGAAGAAAACGGCATGATCCTGCAAATCGGCGATTGGGTTCTCGAAACCGCCTGCCGGCAGATGTTCGAGTGGAATCAGGTTTACGAGCCCGTCGGCCCGCTGTCGGTCAACCTCGCGGGCGCTCAGTTGCGCCAGCCGAACCTGCTCGGCCGGATCGAACAATTGCTCAAGGACAACCGCCTCAAACCCGGTTTCCTGCAACTGGAAATTACTGAAAACTTCATCATGAGCCAGGCTGAAGAGGCGCTGGCAGTGCTGCATCAACTCAAACACCTGGGTGTGCAACTGGCGATCGACGACTTCGGCACCGGTTACTCGTCCCTGAGTTACCTCAAACGTCTGCCACTGGACATTCTCAAGATCGACCAGTCTTTCGTCCGCGGCCTGCCGGATGATCCCCACGACGCAGCCATCGTTCGCGCCATCATCGCCCTGGGCCGCAGCATGCAATTCACCATCATTGCCGAGGGCGTGGAAACCCTCGCACAGCAGCAATTCCTCGCTGCCGAAGGCTGTGAACAGATCCAGGGCTATATCGTCAGCCTGCCCTTGCCACCGGAAGAATTTGCCGCGACGTTTCTTCGTATAGCCATTTCAGACTTTTCGGATAGCACAGCCGAGAAACCGTCGCTATAATCCGCGACCTACTGAGGGCCTATAGCTCAGTTGGTTAGAGCAGAGGACTCATAATCCTTTGGTCCACGGTTCAAGTCCGTGTGGGCCCACCAAACAAGAAAGCCGCGCAATGCGCGGCTTTTTCGTGCCTGCTCTCTAATTCAGTTTGCTTCACGTGTCGCAAAGTCGGATGACGCCCGCAGACCTTGTAGGCAAACTCTGAAACTTGCATTTGGGCGCTTTGCAGCCATGTTGTGCTTTTCTTCGACGGGATACTTTCCGGACGTCGCTGACCATTCAGAGATCGGGCTTGGAAACCCGACGAGCGAATCGCAACAACGCGCCCAACATGACCGCAGACGTTTACGGCGGCAATCCCTGTGTCATGGCGGCTGTGCGTGGGACGTCTTCGGACGTGCCGGTTTCCTGGGCTCCCGGTTTCCAACCTGCGCACAGTTGCCACCCATTCGCTTGGAAACGAACGTGGCAGCTCCTCAAGCTTAGGAGATACACCATGAGCAAAACAGACTCGTCCCAACCTTCAGAACTGAAAACCATCGGCTTCACCCCGTTGATTTTTTGCTCGAATCAAGCGCTGTTCAACGTCCGCGGTGGCGTCCCTATCAGCGACGCGCTGGCACAGGCTTCTGATTTTCTTTTCCTGGCCAAAGCGCTTACCGTGGATGCCGCCTACGCAAAAGACACCGACCGCCATGCATGGGCTGCGCATTATCTGACGGCGATGAGTAAGGCGGTGATTGATGATGTGGTGAAGGTGCCGACACGGTGACCGGCTCGGGCTACGGCGAAGTCCGAAGAATACCGGCAGCTCTTCCTTGAAATACGCCCCGACTTTTCGGGGTTTCCAATCTTCATAAGCGCACATCACCCTCAACTATTAGAAGCAACCGTTAACGCAGGAATGGCCTGCACGGGTCGCAGCCGCTCAAGCATTGCACCCGTCAACACGATCTCATACGTATCCGCCGCCCTACCCCACTGCTCCACCATGACCATGCCGTCGACCAGCACGCGTCCCAATTCGGTAATCGTATCGGCCAATTCCTCTACGATCGTTTGAGTCCGAAACCACACACGATCAGTAATCTCTTTCAGCTCGGCCGTGATGCGGTCAGACGACGTTGGAACCGTATCGGGGTAGGCGATATTGCGCAGCAAGTGCCGTAACTCCCTTATTTTTGCGTAATCCTGTTCCGCCCCGAGCTCTCCTTTGAGGATGGCTGTCGCTTTCGACTTATCGACGCGTTTATCGGGCGAATGCTTTGAAACTAATGCCTGCCCCATAGCGCCAGCAAAGAGGACCATCATCCGCGCTTCCAAATGTTCCCTCATGGCTTCCATCGACGAAATCGACCGCGCCAAGCTAATGGACGCCCCGCCTTGATGCCGCAGGTCCATGGTCACTGTCAGGGTCACGCCACCCGTTTCAAACCCCAAGGCTCGGGCAATCACGTAATGAGCCATTTCGTGATTGGCAATCTGCAACGCACGTTCCCGTACAGCGGGCGGCATTTTGTTTGTCATTTCCATTGCCTCGCATCCCTCGATTTCTCATTCGACTACGACTGACTGTTGGTGTCCATCCTGTCGATCGCGCCTTGTTCAAGCCAAAGAAAAACCCGAGAGGTAGAAAACGGTATGAACGGTACTGAGGCGAGATCAACCATCCGCGATACGAGATGTGCCTGTAACATGCCAACCCATTGATCTGTGCCGCTGGAGACGACCTTTGCCTGACACTCGCCCGCCCGTTCTTGACGAAATCGACCGCCAATTGATTGCAGCCCTGCAGATCAATGCCCGCGAAAGCGTGGCCATGCTCGCCCGCCAACTGAGCATCGCCCGCACCACCGTCACTTCGCGATTGGCTCGACTGGAAAAAGCCAAGGTGATCACCGGTTACGGCGTGCGTTTGGGTCAACGTGTCGTGGATGGCGGCTTGCAGGCGTACGTCGGGATCACGGTGCAACCGCGCTCGGGCAAGGAAGTGTTGCGACGTCTCAGCGCGATGGCTCAGGTGCAGCAGTTGTGTGCGGTCAGTGGCGAATTTGATTACGTGGCGTGGTTGCGCACCGACTCACCTGAGCAACTGGATCAGTTGCTGGATCAGATCGGCAGTGTGGATGGCGTGGTGAAGACTACGACCTCGATCATTCTCAGCAGCAAGATTGATCGGGGCCAACCGGTTTAATCCAATCTGTTCGTCGCACCCGTCAAAATGCAGCATAAACAAGCAAAACGACGACACATTGCGTCTTATTAACGTGTTCTACGCTCTCTAGAATGGCTGCCATCTTTTCCTATACTCAGACGCGCATGCCGCGTCCGGTCGCCAGCAAGGTCAGCCATGAACAAGAACAATCGCCATCCTGCAGACGGTAAAAAACCAGTCACCATTTTCGGTCCGGACTTTCCCTTCGCCTTCGACGACTGGATCGAGCACCCGGCCGGCCTGGGCAGTATCCCTACGCACAATCATGGCGCCGAGGTTGCGATCGTCGGTGCTGGCATCGCAGGTCTGGTGGCCGCGTACGAATTGATGAAACTGGGCCTCAAGCCCGTCGTCTACGAAGCCTCGAAAATGGGCGGCCGTCTACGTTCCCAGGCATTCAACGGGGCTGAAGGCATCATCGCCGAGCTCGGCGGCATGCGCTTCCCGGTGTCGTCCACCGCGTTTTATCACTACGTCGACAAGCTCGGCCTTGAAACCAAACCTTTCCCGAACCCGCTGACACCTGCCTCGGGCAGCACGGTGATCGACCTCGAAGGCCAGACTCATTACGCACAGAAACTGGCGGATCTTCCTGCACTGTTCCAGGAAGTCGCCGACGCCTGGGCCGATGCGCTGGAAGCCGGTTCGCAGTTCTCTGACATCCAGCAAGCGATCCGCGACCGCGATGTGCCGCGCCTCAAAGAGCTGTGGAACACCCTCGTTCCGCTGTGGGACGACCGCACCTTCTACGACTTCGTTGCCACCTCCAAAGCTTTCGCCAAGCTCTCGTTCCATCACCGCGAAGTGTTTGGTCAGGTCGGTTTCGGTACCGGCGGCTGGGACTCGGACTTCCCGAACTCGATGCTGGAAATCTTCCGTGTGGTCATGACCAACTGCGACGATCACCAGCACTTGGTGGTCGGCGGTGTGGAACAAGTGCCATTGGGGATCTGGCGTCATGTGCCGGAACGTTGCGTGCACTGGCCAGAAGGCACCAGCCTCAGCTCGCTGCACAGCGGCGCACCACGTTCCGGTGTGAAAAAAATCGCCCACGCACCGAACGGCCGTTTTACGGTCACTGACAACTACGGCGACACCCGCGAATACGCCGCTGTTCTGACCACCTGCCAGAGCTGGCTGCTGACCACCCAGATCGAATGCGACGAATCCCTGTTCTCGCAAAAGATGTGGATGGCCCTCGACCGTACGCGCTACATGCAATCGTCGAAAACCTTCGTGATGGTCGACCGGCCATTCTGGAAGGACAAGGATCCGGAAACCGGCCGCGACCTGATGAGCATGACCCTCACCGATCGCCTGACCCGTGGCACCTACCTGTTCGACAACGGCGACGACAAGCCGGGCGTGATTTGCCTGTCGTACTCGTGGATGAGCGACGCGTTGAAAATGCTCCCACACCCGGTAGAAAAACGCGTGAAACTGGCGCTGGATGCGTTGAAGAAGATCTACCCGAAAGTCGACATCGCGGCGCGGATCATCGGCGATCCGATTACCGTGTCCTGGGAAGCCGACCCGCATTTCCTCGGGGCTTTCAAAGGCGCCCTGCCCGGCCACTATCGCTACAACCAGCGTATGTACGCGCACTTCATGCAGGCTGACATGCCGGCCGAGCAGCGCGGGATTTTCATCGCCGGCGACGATGTTTCGTGGACGCCTGCGTGGGTCGAAGGCGCGGTGCAGACGTCGCTCAATGCGGTGTGGGGCATCATGAAACACTTCGGCGGTGAAACTCACGCCGAGAACCCGGGTCCAGGAGATGTGTTCAACGAGATCGGTCCGATCGCCCTGCACGAGTAAGAGGAATCCCGAATGCGCGTAGCCCTTTACCAATGTCCACCGCTGCCCCTGGATGTCGCAGGTAATCTGCAACGCCTGCATCAATTGGCGCTGGAAGCCAAGGGCGCGGATTTGCTGGTGCTGCCGGAGATGTTTTTGACCGGCTACAACATCGGCCTCGATGCCGTCAGCGTGCTGGCGGAAGTGCACAACGGTGAGTCGGCACAGCAGATCGCGCGCATCGCCAAGACGGTCGGGATCGCCATTTTGTATGGCTATCCCGAGCGCACCGAGGACGGTCAGATTTACAACGCCGTGCAGTTGATCGACGCCAATGGTGAGCGCCTGTGCAACTACCGCAAGACTCACCTGTTCGGCGACCTCGATCACTCGATGTTCAGTGCCGGACCGGATAAGTTCCCGCTGGTTGAACTCAATGGCTGGAAGCTCGGTTTCCTGATCTGCTACGACCTGGAATTCCCGGAAAACGCCCGACGCCTGGCCCTGGCCGGCGCCGAGCTGATTCTGGTGCCGACGGCGAACATGATTCCTTACGACTTCATTGCCGACGTCACCGTTCGCGCCCGGGCCTTCGAAAACCAGTGCTATGTGGCTTACGCCAACTATTGCGGTCACGAAGGCGAGATCCAGTATTGCGGCCAGAGCAGCATCGCCGCGCCGGATGGCAATCGCATCGCCCAGGCAGGCCTTGATGAAGCACTGATTGTCGGCGAGCTGGATCGTCAGTTGATGATCGACTCCCGCGCCGCCAATCGCTACTTCCTCGATCGTCGCCCCGAGCTTTACAGCGAGCTGAACAAGCGCTGACCACCCCTAATCCGCTAGCATTAGCGCTTCTCTGCTCTGGAAGTGCTCATGCCTGCGCTGAATCACCCCCACCTTCACACTGAAACCCTGGCCAACGGTCTGCGGGTGACGCTGCGTCATGTTCCCGATTTGAAGCGCAGTGCTGCTGTGTTGCGGGTCGCGGCTGGCAGCCATGACGTGCCGCTGGCATGGCCCGGGCTGGCGCACTTTCTCGAACACCTGCTGTTTCTCGGTACAGAGCGCTTTCCCGCAAGCCAAGGGCTGATGGCCTACGTTCAGGGCCATGGCGGTCAGGTGAATGCGCGGACCAGCGAACGCACCACGGACTACTTTTTCGAGTTACCGCCTCAGTCGTTTGCCGGGGGACTGGAGCGCCTGTCGGACATGCTCGCTCATCCACGTATGAATCCGGACGATCAGCGGCGGGAACGGGAAGTGCTGCACGCAGAATTTGTCTCCTGGTCGCGGGATACGACCGCTCAACAGCAATTCGCGCTGTTCGATGGCCTTTCAGCGGCGCATCCACTCCGAGCGTTTCATGCCGGCAACCGCTACAGCCTGCCGGTTCCGCAACCTGAGTTTCAGCAAGCCTTGCAGGATTTTTATCAGCGGTTTTATCAGACCGGACAGATGACCTTGAGCCTGGCAGGACCGCAGAGTCTCGATGAGTTGAGGGCGATGGCTCAGCGCTTTGGCGCTGCAATTCCCGTAGAGGAAAAAGTCCCGCAACAAGCGCCTACATCGCTGATGGATTCTTCGGACAAAAGTTATCAACAGGCTGGAGCACGTCGACTGGATCTGCTGTTTGCCTTCGACGCGTTGCCCGATTCATCGCCTGAGGCGCTGGCGTTCCTGTGTCATTGGCTGAACGCCACGAAACCCGGTGGCCTGCTGGCGCAATTGCGCGAGCGCGGGCTGGCGGACAGCCTGAAAGCTGCGCCGCTGTATCAATTCGCCGGCCAGGCTTTGTTGCACATCGAGTTCACGTTGCCCGCCAACACGACGCCCGACGGGATCCGCGAACAGCTACTGGATTGGCTTGGATTCTTTGCCTCGCAGCAACCCTGGACCGGGTTGCGCGAAGAATACGCCGCACTGCTGCAACGTCAGCAACAAGTCAGCGGCGCCCTGCAACTGGCCCGACTTGACAGTGAACAGCGTGAAGCCGGGTTATCCGAATCGGGCGTTGCAGCCCTCAAGGAAGTCCTGAAACAAATCGGCGCTGTGGATAACTTCAACGGTCAATGGCAACTGCCAACACCTAATCCGTTTTTACGCGCCGAGGCTCCAGCCTCGAGTGCCGGACTGATCCGCGGCCAGACCAGCAAACACCGAGGCTTGCGGACGTTTGCCCAGGATCGCTCACGCGGTCGTCGTGAACGTTCGCCCATGCAGTTCAGTCAGGCATTGCCCGATAACAATGCCGAAGGTGCCGTTTACCTGCGCTGGCGTCTGGACTTGGCACCTCGCAGCAACCTTCAGGCGAGCCTGGAAAACCGCCTTCAGCCGTTGCGTGAAGACGCTCGTCAGGCAGGTGTCGATTTTTCCTTCAGCGCATCAGGCAATGAATGGCTGCTGAAAATGGCCGGGTTGCAGGAGCCGATGCCGACCATCCTCGAGCACGCGCTGAAAGAACTGACAACACCTGATGCCAGTTTCTCGCAAGAAGAGCTGCCAAGCGTTGCGTTGATGCCGATTCGACAGTTGCTTAAAGCGCTGCCCGATCACTGCCTTGACCGCACCGCTGACTCGGACGATTTGATGCAGCTTTGGTCAAACGCACGCTGGGATGGTCTGGGGACCGGCCTGTCCGCTCAGACACAAGCGGCGATGGGCCTTGCCTTGAGTCGTGTGCCCGGCACTGCGGACAATCAACTGACGCCGCCCTCCCCGATAAGCGCGCAGCAACTGTGGAGCACTGTCGACACCGGGTCCAGCGAACACGCGTTGTTGCTCTTCTGTCCGACCGCAACTGCGGACATCGCTGATGAAGCCGCCTGGCGCTTACTAGCTCACTTCTGCCAGACGCCGTTTTACCAACGCCTGCGGGTAGAACTGCAGCTCGGTTATGCGGTGTTCAGCGCCCTGCGGCAGGTCCATGGGCAGACCGGGCTGCTGTTCGGCGTGCAATCACCCAGCGTCGCCCCTCTGGATCTGCTGGAACACATCGAACACTTCCTGAGCGGATTGGCCGGGATGATCGAAGACATCAATGACGAGACCTTCATCGACCAGCGCCAGGCGCTGGCCGATCAATTCGATAGCGCGGCACTGCCCAATGCGCAGGCCGCCGAACTGCTCTGGCAGGGCAAACTGGCCGGCCGCTCGTCGGACTATCTGAAGCTTCTACCTCAGACGATTCTGATGATCGACCGCGAAACGTTACTGGCCGCAGCACAACGACTGAATCAGGCCGAAGGCGGTTGGCGCTGTCTGGCCAGCGGACCTTGCCCGGGCTCGCCTTGGCAAGCGGCAAAATGATCATTACCGGTGCTGCAATTAGCTTTCTCAAAGATTCCCGGCCAATCGCCCTGTAATTTTGAGTAACATAGCCACCTAACTATCTGAACATCTCCGGCTGGAGGTGGACTATATGTATAGATCTCAACTGTCCCATCACCTGAAGGAGCGCTTCTATGTCCTGGTCCAAACCT
This sequence comes from Pseudomonas sp. PMCC200344, assembly GCF_030053095.1. Classification (NCBI taxonomy): domain Bacteria; kingdom Pseudomonadati; phylum Pseudomonadota; class Gammaproteobacteria; order Pseudomonadales; family Pseudomonadaceae; genus Pseudomonas; species Pseudomonas sp. PMCC200344. The sequence continues at coordinate 5,856,800 of NZ_CP125618.1, forward strand.
GCTTACACCGACCTGCGTATCGGCTTTGAAGTCACCATGTACTTCGCAAGCCGCTAATCTTTTTGTAGCGCAGTGCAACGCCTCGGCTCGCCGAGGCGTTTTTATTTTCAGTTTTCGAATGATGGAGCGGCCATGTTTGTCCAGATTCTAGGTTCCGCCGCCGGCGGTGGTTTCCCCCAGTGGAACTGCAACTGCGTGAACTGCGCCGGTTTTCGCGATGGCAGCCTGAACGCCAAGGCGCGGACCCAGTCGTCCATCGCGATTTCCGATAACGGCGTGAACTGGGTGTTGTGCAACGCATCGCCGGACATTCGCGCCCAGCTCCAGAGCTTCGCCCCGATGCAACCGGGCCGCGCCCTGCGCGATACCGGCATCAACGCGATCATCCTGATGGACAGCCAGATCGACCACACCACCGGCCTGCTCAGCCTACGCGAAGGTTGCCCGCACCAGGTCTGGTGCACCGACATGGTCCACGAAGACCTGAGCACCGGTTTCCCGCTGTTCACCATGCTGACCCACTGGAACGGCGGGCTGACCTGGAACCAGATCGAGCTCGACCGCAGCTTCATCATCCCGGCCTGCCCGAGTCTGCGTTTCACCCCTCTGCCCCTGCGCAGCGCCGCACCACCGTACTCGCCGCACCGTTTCGACCCGCACCCCGGCGACAACATCGGCCTGATCGTTGAAGACCTCAACACCGGTGGCAAACTGTTCTACGCACCGGGCTTGGGCAAGGTCGACGCACCGCTGCTGGAGATCATGGCGGGCAGCGATTGTCTGCTGGTGGACGGCACGATGTGGGATGACGACGAAATGCAGCGCCGTGGCGTCGGCACCCGCACCGGTCGGGAAATGGGCCACCTGGCGCAGAATGGCCCCGGCGGCATGCTGGAAGTGCTGGAACATCTGCCCAACCAGCGCAAAATACTTATCCACATCAACAACACCAACCCGATTCTTGATGAGGATTCGCCGGAGCGTGCAGAACTGGTTCTGCGTGATGTTGAAGTGGCGTATGACGGCATGAGTATTGTGTTGTAGCGGATGGCCTCTTCGCGGGCAAGCCTCGCTCCTACAGGTTCGGCGCTATCTCTGTAGGAGCGAGGCTTGCCCGCGAAGGCGTCCGACCAGACACCAAAGAACCCACCGGTCGTACCCGGAGAACCGAAATGACTGACACAGCAATGTCCCCCGCCGAGTTCGAAGCAGCCTTGCGAGCCAAGGGCGCCTATTACCACATCTATCATCCGTATCACGTGGCGATGTATGAAGGCCGGGCAACGCGCGAGCAGATCCAGGGCTGGGTCGCCAACCGCTTCTATTATCAGGTGAACATCCCGCTCAAGGACGCCGCAATCCTCGCCAACTGCCCGGACCGCGAGATTCGTCGTGAGTGGATTCAGCGTTTGCTCGACCATGACGGCGCCCCCGGCGAAGACGGCGGCATCGAAGCCTGGCTGCGCCTGGGCCAAGCCGTCGGCCTCGACCCGGATCAGCTGCGCTCGCAGGAATTGGTGCTACCTGGTGTACGTTTTGCCGTCGATGCCTACGTCAACTTCGCCCGCCGTGCCAGTTGGCAGGAAGCCGCCAGCAGCTCGCTGACCGAACTGTTCGCGCCGCAGATCCACCAGTCGCGCCTGGACAGCTGGCCGCAGCATTACCCGTGGATCGATCCGGCCGGTTACGAGTATTTCCGCACGCGTCTGGGTCAGGCACGTCGCGACGTGGAACACGGCTTGGCGATCACTTTGCAGCACTACACGACGCGGGCCGGCCAAGAGCGCATGCTGGAAATTCTCCAGTTCAAACTGGACATTCTTTGGAGCATGCTCGATGCCATGAGCATGGCCTACGAACTGAAACGCCCGCCGTATCACAGCGTGACCGAGGAACGGGTCTGGCATAAAGGAATCACCTTATGAGTTTTGATCGCAGCAAGACCCCGAGCTGGCGTACCGGCTACCGCTTCCAGTACGAACCGGCGCAGAAAGGTCATGTGCTGCTCTACCCGGAAGGCATGATAAAACTCAACGAAAGCGCCGCACTGATCGGCGGTTTGATCGACGGCGAGCGTGACGTCGCGGCAATCATCGCCGAACTGGACGCGCAGTTCCCCGACGTGCCCGAGCTCGGTGACGACATCGAGCAATTCATGGAGGTCGCCCGTGCTCAGCACTGGATCGAACTTGCCTGATTCCGCGTCAGACAAGTTACCGCCCACACCGGAAATCGGCCTGCCATTGTGGCTGCTGGCCGAGCTGACCTATCGCTGCCCGCTGCAATGCCCGTACTGCTCCAATCCTCTGGACTTCGCCGAGCAAGGCAAAGAACTGAGTACCGAGCAGTGGATCAAAGTGTTCCGCGAAGCGCGGGAAATGGGCGCGGCGCAGCTGGGCTTTTCCGGCGGTGAACCGCTGGTGCGCCAGGACCTCGCCGAGCTGATCACCGAGGCGCGCAAGCTGGGGTTCTACACCAACCTGATCACCTCGGGCATCGGCCTGACCGAGCAGAAAATCAGCGACTTCAAGAAGGCCGGCCTGGACCACATTCAGATCAGCTTTCAGGCCAGCGACGAGCAAGTGAACAACTTGCTGGCCGGCTCGAAAAAGGCCTTCGCCCAGAAGCTGGAAATGGCTCGCGCGGTGAAAGCCCACGGTTATCCGATGGTGCTGAACTTCGTGACCCATCGGCACAACATCGACAAGATCGACCGGATCATCGAGCTGTGCATCGCCCTTGAGGCGGACTTCGTCGAACTCGCCACGTGCCAGTTCTACGGTTGGGCGCAGCTCAATCGGGTCGGTCTGTTGCCGACCAAGGAACAACTGGTCCGCGCCGAACGCATCACCAATGAATACCGCGCCAAACTGGAAGCCGAAGGGCATCCATGCAAGCTGATTTTCGTCACCCCTGACTATTACGAAGAGCGCCCGAAAGCCTGCATGAATGGCTGGGGCAGTATTTTTCTGACAGTCACGCCGGACGGAACCGCCCTACCGTGTCACGGTGCCCGACAGATGCCGGTGCAGTTTCCCAACGTGCGCGACCACAGCATGCAGCACATCTGGTATGACTCGTTCGGCTTCAACCGCTTTCGCGGTTACGACTGGATGCCCGAGCCGTGCCGTTCCTGTGACGAGAAAGAAAAAGACTTCGGCGGCTGTCGCTGCCAGGCGTTCATGCTCACGGGTGACGCGAGCAACGCCGACCCGGTGTGCAGCAAGTCGGAACATCACGGCGTGATCCTCAAGGCTCGCGAAGAAGCCGAGCACGCGACCCAGACCATCGAACAACTGGCCTTTCGCAATGAACGAAATTCACGACTCATCGCTAAAAGCTGAACCCTTCAGCGCTGCCAAGGCTGTTGCGGCCGGCATCGACTTCGCCGAGTTGCAGGTAGGCCCACATGGCTTGTTCTGGAACGAGTACCGTCCCGAGGACGCCGCCTGCCGAATCTGGCATTGGCGTGATGGCCAGGCACATTGCCTGACGCCTGCGGGTTTCAGTGTGCGCAGTCGGGTGTACGAATATGGCGGCGGCGCGTTCTGTCTGACCGATGACGGGATAGTGTTCGTCAACGAGGCGGACCAACAGCTGTATCGGCAGTCGCTGGCCGGCGAGACACCTGAGTTACTGAGCTCAGGCGAATGCCGATACGGTGATCTGCAGTTCGCTAACGGGCAAGTATTGGCGGTTGAAGAAAACCGCGACCGGCATCGTCTGGTGGCTATTGATGTGGCTGGCGGAGTACGTCATCTGCTGGCCGAAGGCGCCGACTTCTATGCCGCGCCGACGTTGAGTCCCGACGCGCAACGACTGGCGTGGATCGAGTGGAGCCGCCCGGATCAGCCATGGACCGCGACTCGCCTGATGGTTGCCGAACGCCAGAACGATGGCCGTTTTGCTCTGCCGCGTTGCGTGGCGGGCGAAGACGCTGAGGAATCGCTGCAACAACCGAGGTTCGATACCAGCGGCCGTCTGTTTTGCCTGACTGATCGCGGCGGCTACTGGCAGCCTTGGGTGGAATCGGCAGACGGTCCGAGCCCGCTGCCGAGTACCGCAGCGGATCATGGACCAGCGCCGTGGCAGCTGGGTGGCTGCACCTGGTTGCCGCTGAGCGAAGGCCGGTATCTGGCAAGCTGGACCGAAGACGGATTTGGCAGACTGGGTCTTTGTGGCGACTCCGGTGAAGACTTCACGGGTGATTACAGCCGTTTCCGCTCTCTCGCACTGGATGAGAAGTTCATTTACTGCATCGCTGCTTCGCCAGTCAGTTCGTCGTCAGTCATTGCCATCGACCGCCAGACCCGGAAAGTCAAAACACTGGCTGGCGGTATTGCACCGTTGCCTGCCGAGCAGATCAGCGTCCCGCAAACCCTGCGCTACCCGAGCGGTTCGGGCGAGGCACACGGCTTCTTCTATCCAGCGATGACCGGTGATGCGACACCGCCTCTGGTGGTGTTTATCCACGGTGGCCCGACTTCGGCCTGTTACCCCATGCTCGATCCGCGCATCCAGTATTGGGCACAACGCGGCTTCGCCGTGGCCGACCTCAACTACCGCGGCAGCAGTGGCTATGGCCGGGCTTATCGACAAGCGCTGCATTTGAGCTGGGGCGAAGTGGATGTGGAGGACGCCTGCGCAGTCGTCGCTCATCTCGCCGATCGCGGACTGATCGACGGCAACAAGGCGTTTATTCGCGGCGGCAGTGCCGGTGGTTACACCACACTGTGCGCATTGGCCTTCCACAACGTCTTTCGCGCCGGCGCCAGCCTGTATGGCGTCAGTGACCCTGCGGCACTGGGCCGAACAACCCACAAGTTCGAAGGCGATTATCTGGATTGGCTGATCGGCGACCCGGTGCAGGATGCCGAACGCTACGCCGCTCGAACGCCGTTGCTGCACGCGGGCAACATCAGTAAGCCGGTGATTTTCTTTCAGGGTGAACTGGACGCCGTAGTGGTGCCACAACAGACCCGCGACATGGTCACGGCGTTGCAGGACAACGGCATTCTGGTTGAAGCGCATTACTACGCTGACGAACGCCATGGCTTTCGCAAGGCCGGCAATCAGGCCCATGCGCTGGAGCAGGAGTGGTTGTTTTATCGAAGAGTGATGGCGTTCGCGGACTGAAGTCTGCGGCCCGAGCAGGAATTGTGTCGCCCCATTCGCGAGCAGGTCGAATCGTCGCACCGTCGCTCCCACAGGGATTTCTGTACACCACAGATTCATTGTGGGAGCGACGGTGCGACGATTCGACCTGCTCGCGAAAGCGGTCTAACTGGCGCCGCGAAACTTAGCGTTTGGCGATGATGTACACCGCATGCACGATTCCGGGGATGTAACCGCATAGCGTCAGCAGAATATTCAACCAGAACGCCCCGGCGAAACCGACTTGCAGAAACACACCCAGTGGCGGCAACAGAATGGCGATGATGATGCGAATAAAGTCCATGGGGTCAGCTCCTGATTAAAGTTGGCTCGTGTGAACCTACAGCTAATCGACCTTTGCCGTTCGTCAGGGTTCAGTGCGGTTATTCAGGCCAGTATCTCAAGACCGTGTTTCTGAACGATGCTCAGCAACTTCAGCGCCATGCCGCTGGGGTGCTTGTCTCCCGCTTCCCATTGTTTGACCGTCGAGGCGCTTGTGTTCAGATAACGAGCGAACACTGGTTGGCTTACGTTGTTGCGTTCGCGCAGCGCTTTGATCTGCTCAGCGGGAATCGCGTCTGGAACCGTTGCAAGACATGATTCATCGAATTCGCGCATGGTTGCCTTGCTGATTGCACCGATGGCAAACAATGCACTGGCTGACTCGTGTATCGATTCCGATATTTCGCTTTTGAGTTTTTTACTCATGGGGTATCTCCACAAACTCCTTAGTGTCCAGCAGGTGCTGGACTTGCATCTCGGTCAATCCGCCAACACCCTCTAAAAAGCCATTGATCCCGGTACGGCTCAAGCACTGAAATGCATTTGGCAAAACGCAGAGACAAAAAAACGCCCCACGCCAAAAGAATCAGGCATGGGGCGATGCGTTATACCGCGAGACGGTTCGGGAATTCGTGTAGGGCAGGTCTGATCAGACGGTAATCCCTTTGCTGCACTGCAGTTGCGCAGTGCGCACGCGGGAGAAGGCACGGGCCAGGCGCAGGAGCATTTCGTCGATATTGGCTTTGCTGACGGTCAGTGCCGGGGTAAAGCGCAGGCAATCGGGCTGCGGAGCGTTGAGCAGCAAGCCTTCGTACAACGCCGCTTTGACGACAGCGTCAGCCGATTCGTCGGACAAGGTAAGACCCCAGAACAGTCCTTGCCCGCGCAACTCGCCGTGGCCATAGCGATGGGATAAACGCTGCAGACCTTCGCTCAGGTGCTGACCGGTTTCCCCGACATGATCGAGAAACCCCTTGTCCTGAACGCTGTCGAGGACGGCAAGACCGGCAGCCGTCATCAGTGCATTGCCATGATGAGTACCTGTCACTTCGCCGACCTCGAAACAGCAGGCCTTACCCCGCGCCAGCAACGCCGCCAATGGCACGCCACCACCCAGCCCTTTACCGAGAACAACGATATCTGCCCGCACGCCGTAGGATTTTTCGGCGAGCAAGGTGCCACAACGCCCTAAACCGGTTTGCACTTCGTCGAAGATCAGCAGAATGCCCAGCTCACGACACAGGTGCTCGACGCCTTTGAGGTAATGCTCGGTGGCCGGTATCACCCCGGCTTCGCTCTGGATCGGTTCGAGCATGATCGCCACGGTCTGGGCGTCGACGGCCGCATGCAAGGCCGGAAGATCATTGAACGGCACGTGACTGAAGCCCGGAAGCAGCGGCTCGAATCGGTTAGTCAGATTCGAACTGTCCGATGCCGAAATCGTCCCCAGACTACGACCATGGCAGCCGTTGTTGGCAACGATGATCCGCGAAGCCCCGCCGCGATGCCGTTGGCCCCATTTGCGCGCCAGTTTGATCGCCGCTTCACAGGCTTCGCTGCCGCTGTTGAGCAAGTACGCCTGATCACTGCCGGTGCTGGAACACAGCCGCTCAGCAAGATTGAGCATGCCGCGGTTATTGAGACCGAAGCCGGGGTTGATCAACGACTCAGCCTGCGCCGCGATGGCGTTGACCAGTACCGAAGGGCTGTGTCCGAGGCTATTCGCCCCGCCACCCTGTGAGAAATCCAGATAAGCGCGGTCATCGCTGTCCCACAACCATGAGCCCTGGCCGCGCACGAATATCTGTTTCGGTCGCTCGACACTGGGCATCAGGCACTCGCTGGAAAGATTGTCGCCTTTGGACGGCAAGAAGGTGCCCACCGCCAGGTCATCAAGACTCGGAGGATTGCGCCGCAAATTAAACAAGTTCATCTGATCAAACCTCGCGCGAGGTTTTTTGCCTTACCTATGTAAACACCCTCGAAGCAAACAGTATTCATCGCACTCTGTGGCCCTGTAAGCCTTGTGAATGCGGTTAGACTAGGCTCAGCCAAGGCCTTGAGCCATTTCGATTTCCCAGCATTTTCGATAAGCACACCTTATGGATTTCAAGCAACTGCGTTACTTCGTCGCGGTCTACGAAGAAGGTCATGTGGGCCGGGCCGCCGAGCGGCTTTCAATCTCCCAACCGGCACTGTCCCAGCAGATCCGCCACCTCGAACAAAACCTCGAGGTGAGCTTGTTCGAACGCAGCAGCAAACGGCTGCTGCCAACCCTGGCTGCTCATACTTTGTACAACCATGCCCTGCCTTTGCTCGATGGCTTGCAGCGGGCGCGGGAAGCCTTGGGGAATTTCAAGGGCCAGGCACTGCGGACGTTGGCCATCGGTGTATTGCAAACCGTCCACACCAGTCTGGTGCCGCAGATGCTCGAGCGCGTGCGCAAGGCGCAGCCGCATTTGGTGGTGCAGATCTATGAACTGACGGGGCTGGAAATCGAGCGGCGCTTGCTCAATGGCTCGCTGGACATCGGCATCAGCTATCTGCCGCCTCGTCAGCCGGGATTGCACGGCGTGATGCTATACGAAGACGAACTGACCCTGGTCATCCCGGCGGATCACCCGTTGCGGGAATTCAAGAAAGTCTCGATGAGTCAGGCCGCCGAATTACCGATGTTGCTACTGGGTGAAGAGTTTCAAGTACGGCAGATTTGGCAGGCGCAACTGGCCAATCTGGGACGACGTCCGCAGGTACAGGCAGAACTGAACAACATGGCGGGGATTCTCGACAGTTTGCCGCACACGCGACTGGCGACGGTGTTGCCCGGACGCTCACAACAGGCACACGGCAACAAGGAACTGTTGTGGAAACCACTGAGCGAGCCGAGGGTGCCGCTTAAAGTTGGCTTGGTGTGTCGGGATGTGCAGCGGCAACAGGCCTCTCTGGCCTTACTGCGTACGTTGTTGGAGGAAGTGATGAATGGCTCGGATGGGCGTTTGATTAGCCCGGCAACACTGGATGAGATGAGTTAAGCACTTTTCTGCCGGCAAAAGAAAACCCCGCCGAAGCGGGGCTTTGCAGACTGTTTCCCTGACATCCCTTTCACTCCGCCGTCCTGGCAGAATCCTACGTGTCCGTGTTGTTGCTTTGCGCTTCCTGCGCGACGTCCATGTGAAGTAGATTAGCTGTGGATCCAATCTTCATCTATGGGAGAAGAGCAGCACGTCATGTAAGAGAATACTTACATGACGTTACATTGTCAGAACTGTCCTGCGTCCAGCAGGAATAGTGACTCGGTACCGGCCTTCACCGATGCACTCAACGAGTGAATGCGCGGCAGCAGACGTGCGAAATAGAAGCGCGCCGTGCCCAACTTGCTCGCGTAGAAATCGTCCTGCTCCTCTTTGCCAAAAGCGGCCTTGGCCATCAGTGCCCACATATACGCATACGACACGTAACCGAATGCTTGCAGGTACTCGACCGAGGCAGCGCCGATTTCGTTCGGGTTGCTTTTCGCCCGATCGAGCAGCCAAGCGGTCAGTTCGTCGAGGGTGGTCACGGCATCGTTCAGCGGTTTGGTGAACTCGGCCAGATCAGCACTGGCAGTCGCGGTGAAATGGCGGATCTCGTCGGCAAACAGGTTGTAGAACGCCCCGCCGGTGCCGACAATCTTGCGTCCTACCAGGTCCAGCGCTTGAATGCCGTTGGTACCTTCGTAGATCTGGGTGATGCGCACGTCGCGGACCAATTGCTCCTGGCCCCACTCACGGATGTATCCGTGGCCGCCGAAAACCTGCTGGCCGTGAATCGTGGTTTCCAGCCCCAGGTCGGTCAGGAACGCCTTGGCCACCGGGGTCAGCAAGGCCACCAAATCTTCCGCGCGTTTGCGGGTCGTGGCGTCTTCGCTGAACTTGGCGGTGTCCAGTTGCATGGCGACGTAGGTCGAGAAGGCACGACCGCCTTCGTTCGACGCTTTCATGGTCAGCAGCATGCGACGCACGTCCGGGTGGACGATGATCGGGTCAGCGACCTTGTCCTTGTTCTGCGCGCCGCTCGGCGAACGGCTTTGCAGACGGTCGCGGGCGTATTCGACGGCGTTCTGGTAGGAGCGCTCGCCGGTGGCCAGGCCCTGGATACCGACGCCCAGACGCTCGTAGTTCATCATGGTGAACATCGCGGCCAGGCCTTTGTTCGGCTCGCCGACCAGATAACCCACGGCCTCATCGAAGTTCATCACGCAGGTCGCGGACGCCTGAATGCCCATCTTGTGCTCGATCGAACCGCAGTTAGCCGGGTTGCGCGCGCCCAGGCTGCCGTCGGCATTAACCATGAACTTCGGCACCAGGAACAACGAGATGCCTTTCGGGCCTGCGGGTGCATCCGGCAGTTTGGCCAGCACTAGGTGGATGATGTTCTCGGTCAGGTCGTGCTCACCGCCGGTGATGAAAATCTTGGTGCCACTGACTTTGTAGGAACCATCGGCCTGAGGGTCGGCCTTGGTGCGGATAATCCCCAGGTCCGTGCCGGCATGCGGCTCGGTCAGGCACATGGAGCCGGCCCAGACGCCGGCGTACATGTTCGGCAGGTACGCAGCTTTCAGCTCTTCGCTGGCGTGGGCGTTGATCGACAGGCAGGCGCCTGCGGTCAGCATCGGGTACAGGCCGAACGATAGGCTGGCGGAGTTGACCATTTCTTCGACCTGAGCCGAAACAGCCTTGGGCATGCCCATGCCGCCGTAGGTCGGATCGCCGCCGACACCGACCCAACCGCCTTCAGCGTAAGTCTGATAGGCCTGTGGGAAACCTGCCGGCGTGGTGACGGCACCGTCCGCCCAATGGCAACCTTCTTCGTCAGCCGCACGGCTCAGGGGCGCGATGCTTTTGCTGGTGACCTTGCCGGCCTCTTCGAGAATGGCTTCGACCGTTTCAGCATCGACAGTCTCGGCGAGTGCAGGCAACTCGGCCCAGAGTTTGGCGACCTCGAAAACTTCATTGAGGACGAAGCGCATATCGCGCAGGGGCGCTTTGTAGTCAGCCATGGCAAACCTCGCAAGATCTAAACAGGTGATTCGTAGGAGTGATGCTTTCGTTGGGTTCGAGTGTAACCCAACAACTTTTACGACACATAGGGTCAGCACGTGACCGTTTTGTTATTTTTAGTCACCGAATCCGACCATTAAAGAAGCCCGCAACCAGGCGGGCTCTTTTACGTCGGCTTGAAACACTATAGTGCGAATAACTCCGCAGGCAGGTTCATCAGACAATCGCTGCCCGCCTCGATGGCCGCCCGATGAGCCGCCGTGCGGGGCAGCAAACGCTTGAAGTAAAACTCGCTGGTTGCCAGTTTTGCCTGGCAATAATCAGCATCGTCGCAGCCCGAATCGAGCTGCGCCTGAGCGACCAGCGCCATGCGCAGCCACAGATAGCCGAGGATGATGTAACCGCTGTACATCAGGTAATCCACCGAAGCCGCGCCGACTTCATCCGGATTTTTCATCGCGGCCATGCCGACCTTGGTGGTCACCTCTCCCCACTGCTGATTCAGGTCGTTGAGCTGCGCCACGTAGCTGGCGAGTTGCGGATGCCCCGCGTTTGCCGCACAGAACTTGTGGACGATTTTGGTGAAGCCGCGCAGCAATTTCCCCTGGCTGCCGAGGACTTTTCTGCCAAGCAAGTCCAGCGCCTGAATGCCGTTGGTGCCTTCGTAGATCGGTGCAATCCGGCAGTCGCGTACCAGCTGCTCCATGCCCCACTCGCGGATGAATCCGTGACCACCGAACACCTGCATGCCGTGGTTAGTCACTTCCAGCCCGGTATCGGTCATGAAGGCTTTGCAGATCGGCGTGAGGAACGCCAGCAGGTCTTCGGCATCCTGACGCGCCGTCACATCCGGGCTCAGATGCGCCACGTCGAGCAACTGAGCAGTGAAGTAAGTCAGCGCCCGGTTGCCTTCGTTGAAAGCCTTCATCGTCAGCAACATCCTGCGCACGTCAGGATGAACAATGATCGGATCGGCGGCTTTTTCCGGCGCTTTCGGGCCGGTCAGCGCGCGCATTTGCAGACGATCATTGGCGTACTTGATCGCGCCTTGAAAGCTCGCCTCCCCGAGACATAAACCCTGCATGCCGGTGCCCAGTCGAGCATGGTTCATCATGGTGAACATGCAGTTCAGGCCCTTGTTCGGCTCACCGATCAAGAAGCCCTTGGCGCCGTCGAAGTTCAGCACGCAGGTAGCCGAGGCCTTGATGCCCATTTTGTGTTCGATGGAACCGCAGGAAACACCGTTGCGCTCTCCCGCCTCACCTTCGTCGTTGGGTAGGAATTTAGGAACGATGAACAGTGAAATGCCCTTGGTCCCGGCCGGAGCGTCCGGCAGTTTCGCCAGCACCAGGTGAATGATGTTTTCACTCATGTCGTGCTCGCCGGCGGAGATGAAGATCTTGCTGCCGGAGATCGCGTAGCTGCCGTCAGCCGCAGGCACTGCGCGGGTTTTGATGATGCCCAGGTCAGTGCCGCAATGGCCTTCGGTCAGGCACATGGTGCCGGTCCATTGGCCAGCGGTGAGTTTGCTCAGGTAAGTCTGCTTCTGTTCTTCAGTGCCATGGGCATGGATCGCCGACATCGCGCCGTGGGTCAGGCCGGGGTACATGCCCCAGGAGGTGTTGCTGGAGCCGACCATCTCGCTGATGACCAACCCCAGTGAACTTGGCAAACCCTGGCCACCGTAAACCGGATCAGCCGCCAGACCATGCCAACCGCCTTCAACGTATTGTGCGAAGGCCTGCTTGAAGCCTGTAGGCGTAGTCACCGCGCCATTGTCGAAATGGCAGCCTTCTTCGTCGCCGCTGCGGTTCAACGGTGCGAGAACGTTCTCACAGAACTTTGCACCTTCTTCGAGGATCGCATTGACCATGTCCGGGCTGGCATCGGTGGCGCCCAGCGCGGCGTAGTTGCTGTGAAAATCGAAGACGTGGTCGATCAAAAAGCGCATGTCGCGCAGGGGAGCTTTGTACTCAGGCATGGTGATTTCTCCGGCAGCAGATTCCCCAAACCTACTGCCGCGCACCGGGCCTCACAATCACAGTCCAGACGCTGAATGCGCCATCATCACTCAATCAGTAGCGGCGTCCATGCGCACTGCGCCACGACGGTTTTGACCGAACGCCACCACACAGTTGCGCCCCGCGCCCTTGGCGCTGTAGAGCGCCTCGTCAGCGGACTTGAGCACTTTTTCGGGGGTGCGCTGCTCCAGCCGCTCCGCGACACCAATACTGACAGTGACCGACACACTTGAGGCGCCCGAGCCTGAGCGACGTTGACGACCTTGCTGGTCGTCCTGAGGGCGGCTGTCCTGATTACGCAGCTGAATGTTGTAGGTGGCGATGGACTCGCGGATGACTTCCAGGTGCGGCATGCACTCTTCGAGGGTCTTGCCTGCGAACACCAGGGCGAACTCCTCACCGCCGTAGCGATACGCCCTACCGCCTCCGCCGATTTTCGACAGCTTGCTGGCGACAAGTCGCAGCACCTGGTCGCCGACATCGTGACCATGGGTGTCATTGAATTTCTTGAAGTGATCGACGTCGCTCATCGCCAGCACGTAATTGCGCCCCAACCGCTGCATCCGCTCATTCAAGGCGCGGCGGCCCGGCAGACCGGTGAGTTCATCGCGGAAGGCCATTTGATAGGCCTCATGGGCGACCGCTGCGGCAATCATCAACATCACCTGACTGCACATGATGTTCAGGGTGAACGGCAGGATGAAGGTTTTCGGCAACATCCAGAACAACCCGAGCAAGCCCACCAGTTGGGCAGCATGCAAGGGTCTCGGGTTGCGCCAGTATTGCCAGGCCAGCAACACAAACGAGGCGATGAACACGGGATAAGACAACTGGATCAGGCTCATCCAGGCGCCATGCAACGCTGGCCAACGGATCTCCGACAGCCACATCAACAGCGCCTGCGGGTAACTTTGTTCCAGCCCCAACGCCACGCTACCGAAGGCCAGCAACACGGCGAAGCGCGCCACCATGTCCTGGAACAGGTGGGTGCGCTCCTGCCAGGCGGCGAACACACCAAATAGCAGTGGCAGCAACAGGCAGCACAGATGGAAGACCACCGCGGCGTCTTCACGAACCTTGCCGTTGTCGCGGTAATAGTCGGTTTGGGTGTCGAGCAAAAAGTAGGCGATGTACACCGTGACCATCAGAAACAGCTCACGCTGGCGTCGGTAAACCGCGCAGTAAGCACCGCCAAGCAACAACACCAAGGTTGGCAGCACGTTGAACAGCGAGGTGAAAAAGACGTTCAGATCCTTCACGTACGCAGCCGCCAGCCCCGCGATCAAAAGCAGTAATGACGGCAGGAAGTGGCTGAAACGTACAGCGGAAGAACGCGGCAAGGGTAAAGCTCCGACCCGGCAAACAAGGATGGCATTGTGCCTCCTATTCGGGCGACATGTCACATCGCCACCCTCTTTAACGGCAGCAAAGGCATTCTTCTTAGCGTTTTAGTCAGGAATTTTTACGCGCAGATATCGCGCACAAAAAAGCCGCTGCTCCCGAGGAAGCAGCGGCTTTATGAAGCGACAGCGTGGGACTTAGTAACCCAGCGCGAAGTCTTCTTCTTTCATGTCCATCAGGTTATTAGCCCCCGACAGCATGGTGACAACGTGAGTGCGGGTACGCGGCAGGATGCGCTGGAAGTAGAAGCGCGCAGTCTGCAGCTTGGCGGTGTAGAACGCCGTTTCGGTGGTGCCGGCAGCCAGTTTTTCGGCAGCCAGACGCGCCATGTCCGCCCAGAAGTAAGCCAGGCAGGCGTAACCGGAGTACATCAGGTAATCCACCGACGCCGCGCCGACTTCTTCGCGGTCTTTCATGGCAGCCATACCGACCTTCATGGTCAGCTCGCCCCATTCCTTGTTCAGCGCAGCCAATGGTTCGACGAACTCTTTAACCGCGTCGTTACCTTCGTTGGTCTGGCAGAACTTGTGGACGATCTTGGTAAAGCTTTTCAGGGCTTCGCCTTGAGTCATCAGCACTTTACGGCCCAGCAAGTCGAGTGCCTGGATACCGGTGGTGCCTTCGTACAGCATCGAAATACGGCTGTCGCGAACGTTCTGCTCCATGCCCCACTCGGCGATGAAGCCGTGGCCGCCGTAGATTTGCACGCCGTGGTTGGCGGATTCGAAGCCGACTTCAGTCATGAAGGCTTTGGCAATTGGCGTCATGAAGGCCAGCAATGCGTCGGCTTTCTTTTTCTCTTCTTCGTCCACGCCGTATTTGACGATGTCGACTTGTTTGGCAGTGAAGTAAACCATCGCACGGTTGCCTTCGGCGAACGCCTTCATAGTCAACAGCATGCGACGTACGTCAGGGTGAACGATGATGGGGTCAGCGGCTTTTTCTGGCGCTTTCGGGCCAGTCAGGGAGCGCATTTGCAGGCGATCACGAGCGTATTTCAGACCGCCCTGAAAGCCGATCTCGGCGTGGGCCAGACCTTGCAACGCAGTACCCAGACGTGCGGTGTTCATGAAGGTGAACATGCAGTTCAGGCCTTTGTTCGCCGGGCCGATCAGGTAACCGGTGGCCGCGTCGAAGTTCATCACGCAGGTCGCGTTACCGTGAATGCCCATCTTGTGTTCCAGGGAACCACAGGTCACAGCGTTGCGTGCGCCGACCGAACCGTCTTCGTTCGGCATGAACTTGGGAACGATGAACAGCGAAATGCCTTTGGTGCCAGCCGGCGCATCCGGCAGACGTGCCAGCACGATGTGGACGATGTTGTCGGCCATGTCGTGTTCACCGGCCGAGATGAAGATCTTGGTGCCGGATACTTTGTAGGAACCGTCGGCCTGAGGTTCAGCCTTGGTGCGCAGCATACCCAGGTCCGTGCCGCAATGCGGTTCGGTCAGGCACATGGTGCCGGTCCATTCGCCGGAAACCAGCTTGGTCAGGTAAGCCTCTTGCTGCTCAGGCGTGCCGTGCTCGGAAATGGTGTTCATCGCGCCATGGGACAGGCCTGGGTACATGCCCCACGACCAGTTGGCTTCGCCAACCATTTCGCTGACGGCCAGACCCAGAGATTCCGGCAGGCCTTGGCCGCCGTGCTCTACGTCGTGGGCCAAGCTTGGCCAGCCGCCTTCGACGAATTGTTTGTAGGCTTCTTTGAAGCCAGTCGGGGTTTTAACGCCGGACTCGCTCCAGGTGCAGCCTTCGGTGTCACCCACGCGGTTCAGCGGAGCCAGCACCTGCTCACAAAACTTGGCGCCTTCTTCGAGAATGGCGTCAACCATGTCTGGAGTTGCGTCCTGGCAAGCCGGAAGGCTTTGATAGTGCGCTTCGTAGCCGAGCAGTTCGTCACGAACGAAGCGAATATCACGCAAGGGGGCCTTGTAGTCAGGCATAGCGATAAACCTCTGCTGATGTAACCGGGAATGAACGACCGTATTGATTTGTTGTGACGGTCAAACAGTTGTTTGAAACATACGTTTACGCCTAAATCTTGTCAAGCGCCGATCTTTTGCCGTTCGTCATCACCCGAGGCAAATACCAGACCCACAGCAACGCAACACCGTCGCCTGAGCAATGCGCTGTGGAGGAAAGATTAGTTGAGCGAGAAGGACTTACACAAAAAAACGCCGCGAATAGTCGCGGCGTTGAGGGAGCGGGTTCAGCGAGGATTCAAGCGTAGGTATCAATCAGCGTACCGAGCACTTCATCGGATGCCTTGGCGACTTTGACGCCCAGTTCAACCTGAAATTTGCCCTGGGACATCTCGACCATATTGCTGGCCAGGTCCGACTGCTGACTGCGATCCACCGAGCGCAGACGATCAACCTGCGCCTCGGAAGACTGGCTGGTCACCGAACGCTCGATCGTCGTGTTGGCGATCTGCCCAGAGGCCTGATCGACACGGTTCTGCCCTGTCTGAATAGTGCTCAGACCGGCATAAAAAGCGGTGTTTCCTGAGATTTCCATGGGAGAACTCGTCCTACAAAGGATCAACAGCGGCCATTGAATCAGACCCACTGACAAAAGGCCCGACAAAAACACTAATGGCACAGTGCCTTGTCATAGTTAAAACCCCTGCCAGAAAACTCAGTCCAGTAGATCCAGCTGCAGATACTCCGCCACCGCTTCAGCCGTCACCACCTTGAGTTTCGGCACTCGCCCAAGGCACGGTGCCGGGATCCGCTCAGCAAGAGTCGCAAGGTTTTCTTCCAGACGCGAAGTCTTTGGATCGATGATATTGGCCACCCACCCCGCCAACTGCAAACCGTCCTGAGCAATCGCCTCGGCCGTCAGCAGCGCATGGTTGATGCAACCCAGGCGCACACCCACCACCAGGATCACCGGCAGACCCAGCGCCATCGCCAGGTCCGACAGATTGTCCTGATCCGCCAAAGGCACTCGCCAGCCTCCAGCACCTTCGATCAAGGTGAAGTCCGCTTGCATATCGAGAATTTCCTGCATGGGCGTCAACAGTGATTGCACCGTCAATGCCACGCCGGCCTCCCGCGCCGCCAGATGCGGTGCGATCGGTGGTTCGAATGCCACTGGGTTGACCTGCGCATAAGTCAAAGGCAACGAGCACTGCGCCAACAGCGCCAATGCATCAGCGTTGCGCAAGCCCTTGGGCGTCACATCGCAACCGGAGGCGACCGGTTTGCCCGCCGCCGTGCTCAAACCGGCTGACCGCGCGGCATGCAGCAAAGCTGCGGCAATGGTGGTCTTGCCGACATCGGTGTCAGTGCCAGTGATGAAATAGGCTGCGCTCATAAAGGTTTCTCCAACACGGCGTAGACCACTTGATAAGTCGCCGGCAGGCCTTGGGCCTGACGAAATTGCTCATACGCCTCGATCAATCCGAGGATCCGCGCCCTGCCGGTCAAACCACCCGGACGACCGGGGTTCAAGTTGTGGGCACCCAGTGCCTTGAGTTCATGGGTCAGGCTGCGCACATCCGGGTAATGCAACACGTGAGGTCGAGTTTCCAGACTCGCGACGCTCAACCCACTGTCCGCGCAAAGCTGTTGATAAACCCCGAACTCGCGAAAGCGGTTGACGTGCACCATGCCGTCCACCTGACGCCAGCTATCACGCAGTTCAAACAACGTGCCCACGCACAGACTAGCAAACGCGAAAATTCCGCCAGGTTTCAATACGCGATTGGCTTCACTGAGCACCGAAGCGAAGTCCGCACACCACTGGACCGCCAGGCTGGAGAAGATCAGATCGCAGGTCGAATCCTGCAACGGCAACCGCTCGGCATCGCCTGCGATGAAATGCGTTGCACCACCCAACGGCCGGGCGTGATTGAGCATGCCTTCGGCGATGTCCAATGCCAGTCCGTGACTTGCAGGAAATCGCTCGCCCAATGCACGGCTGAAATGCCCGGTGCCGCAGCCCAGATCCAGCCACACACCCGGCACGAAGTCCTCCGGCAAACGACTCGACAATTCACTGCCAACGTCGCGCTGAAATTCGGCCACGCTGTCGTAGCTGGCCGCAGCACGGGAAAAAGATGCCGCCACCTGGCGTTTGTCGGGCAAACCGCCGGGCAGGTTGGGAAGGGATAAATCAGTCATCACCGGACTCATGCAAAAAGGCCTGAATCGCCCCCGCCACACCGTGAGGGTCTTCCAGAAGAAACGCGTGGCTGGCCTGTTCAATCAGACCGATTTCGACGTCCGGCAGTAGCGCCAAAAGCTCCCCGGCAGCTTCTGCCGGGACTAGCCCGTCGAGGCCGGCGAACAAATGCAGTTGCGGCCCTTGAAAGTCCAGTAAGGCCTGACGCGTGCCCAACCCACCCAACAGTTTTAAGCCACTGAGCAGCACAGGTGCCGTAGTTTTGGGGGCTGCCGCTAATAAAAGCCGAGCAAGCGACCGCGGGTCAGTAGATCCTTGGGAGCAAAGCAGGCTGAAGCGTTTCAAGGTCGCGCCTGGGTCAAGACGACAGGCGTTAAGGAACGCAGTGAAATCCTCTTCGTGCATGGCATTGGTCCAGCCAGCCCAGGCCACGAAGCTTGGATTGCTCGCCAGCGTCAGCAAGCCGCAGCAACGATCGCCGCGCCGGGCCGCCAACTCGGAAGCGAGCATGCCGCCGAGCGACCAGCCGCCGAGCCAGGCGTCCTGAGGCAACGTCGAGTCCAGCTCATCGAGCCACTCCTCAAGATGGCTTGATTCCAGTTCCGGCAACGGCTCGATCTCGACCTGCAGGTGTTCATCCAGCCCCTGTAACGCGGCGGCCAAAGGTTCCAGCGGCGAAATACCGAGGCCCCAGCCGGGTAGCAGAATCAAACGATTACGCATGGCTTGGCTCCGGTCCTAGTTGTTGAAAACAATCGGCCAGTCCATTTAACAATAGCTGCACCTGCGCCTCGCTGTGCGCGGCAGTCAGGGTCACCCGCAGTCGGGCGCTGCCGGCGGGCACGGTCGGTGGACGGATCGCAGTGACCATCAGACCGCGTTCACGCAGCATCTGCGACAGTCGAACCGCACGCCCGGCATCGCCAATCATGATCGGCTGGATCGGCGTGAAGCTGTCCATCAACTCCAGGCCGATTTGTTCGGCACCGTGGCGGAATTGGCTGATCAACGTTTTCAGATGCTCACGTCGCCAGTGTTCAGTGCGCAGCAATTCGAGGCTTTTCAGCGTCGCGCAGGCCAGCGCCGGCGGCTGGCTAGTGGTGTAAATGTAGGGACGGGCGAACTGGATCAGGCTCTCGATCAGCTCTTCGCTGCCAGCCACAAAAGCCCCGGCGGTACCGAACGCCTTGCCGAGGGTGCCGACCAGTACCGGCACGTCTTCCTGACTCAGGCCAAAATGCTCAACGATCCCGCCACCATTGGCGCCCAGCGGACCAAACCCGTGAGCGTCATCGACCATCAACCAGGCGCCTTTGGCTTTCGCCTCCCGAGCCAGCGCCGGCAGGTCGGCGATGTCGCCGTCCATGCTGAACACGCCGTCGGTGACCACCAGGGTGTTGCCGGTCGCCTTCTCAAGACGCTTGGCCAGACTCGCCGCGTCGTTGTGCAGATAGCGATTGAAGCGCGCTCCGGACAACAGACCCGCATCCAGCAGGGAAGCGTGATTGAGCCGGTCTTCCAGCACCGTATCGCCCTGCCCGACCAGCGCGGTGACTGCGCCGAGGTTGGCCATGTAACCGGTGGTGAACAACAGCGCGCGCGGTCGACCGGTGAAGTCGGCCAGGGCCTCTTCCAGCGCGTGATGCGGACTGCTGTGGCCGATGACCAAATGCGACGCCCCGCCGCCGACGCCCCAACGGGCCGCACCGGCGCGCCAGGCTTCGATCACTTGCGGGTGATTGGCCAGGCCCAGGTAGTCGTTGTTACAGAACGCCAGCAACGGCTGACCATCGACCACCACTTCCGGGCCTTGAGGGCTTTCGAGCAATGGGCGTTGGCGGTAGAGATTTTCGGCACGACGGGCAGCAAGGCGCGCGCTGAGATCGAAAGACATGCAGGCCTCGTGGATCAGAATTCAGTAGCGATCGCTGTACCTTGTGGGAGCGAGCCTGCTCGCGAAGAGGCCATAACATTCAACATCTATGTTGAATATCAAATCGCATTCGCGAGCAGGCTCGCTCCCACAGTGTTTTGCATTTCAATCAGAGGTATCGGTGGCGCGATTAAACAGCAGCGTTATAGAACTGCTCGCTGCTCTTCTGCTCAACCAGCGCTTGTTCGATCGCGGCCTGATGCACTTCGTCAGCGTGCTCTTCGCGCGCTTCCGGCAGGATGCCCAGGCGCGAAAACAGTTGCATGTCCTTGTCGGCCTGCGGGTTGGCGGTGGTCAGCAGTTTGTCGCCGTAGAAAATCGAGTTGGCACCGGCGAAGAACGCCAGGGCCTGCATCTGCTCGTTCATCGCTTCGCGGCCGGCGGACAGGCGCACGTGGGATTGCGGCATCAGGATGCGTGCGACAGCGAGCATGCGGATGAAGTCGAACGGGTCGATATCGTCAGCATTTTCCAGCGGCGTACCGGCGACTTTCACCAGCATGTTGATCGGTACCGACTCTGGGTGCTCTGGCAGGTTGGCCAGCTGGATCAGCAGATTGGCGCGATCATCAAGCGACTCGCCCATGCCGAGGATGCCGCCGGAGCAGATCTTCATCCCCGATTCACGCACATAAGCCAGGGTTTGCAGGCGCTCGCTGTAGGTGCGGGTGGTGATGATGCTGCCGTAGAACTCAGGCGAGGTATCGAGGTTGTGGTTGTAGTAGTCGAGGCCGGCGTCGGCCAACGCAACGGTCTGGTCCTGATCCAGGCGACCGAGGGTCATGCAGGTTTCCAGGCCCATGGCTTTCACGCCTTTGACCATTTCCAGCACGTAAGGCATGTCTTTGGCCGACGGATGTTTCCACGCCGCGCCCATGCAGAAACGGGTCGAACCGATGGCCTTGGCGCGAGCGGCCTCTTCGAGGACCTTCTGCACTTCCATCAGCTTTTCTTTTTCCAGGCCGGTGTTGTAGTGACCGGACTGCGGACAATATTTGCAATCTTCCGGGCAGGCACCGGTTTTGATCGACAGCAGCGTCGAAACCTGGACCCGATTGGCGTCGAAATGCGCGCGGTGCACCGTCTGCGCCTGAAACAACAGGTCATTGAATGGCTGAACGAAGAGTGCTTTGACTTCGGCCAAAGACCAGTCATGACGCAGGGTTGCAGTGGTGCTGGCGCTCATGGGTGTTTCCTTTGTTTTATGCTTGGCAAGCGGCTGGGGAATGGAATACCCACAGACGCGACACGGATGTTCGGCATATTTAAGGAAGACTCATGCGCTGTCAACCACGATACGAAGGACCGGTTTACATCTGGTTAAAAAACGACCAATTCTGTTTGCTCTGTTCAGAACCCGCCGATCAATGCACACCCCTCTGCATGGCCTGTGAAACGGAGTTGCCCTGGCTTGGCGATCAATGCCAAACCTGCGCTCTGCCGTTGCCCACTGCCGGCCTGACCTGCGGCCAATGTTTGAAACAACCGCCAGCCTTCGAGCGAGTTGCCGTGCCCTGGACTTACAGTTTTCCGGTGGACACGTTGATCACACGCTTCAAACACTCTGCGAAGTGGCCGTTTGGCCGCCTGCTCGCCGAACTTCTCGTGCAATTCCTCCTAAATCGCTTCGATGAGGATCTAGAACGGCCCGACGCACTAATCCCCGTGCCGTTGGCCACCAAACGCCTGCGCCAACGAGGTTTCAACCAGGCCGCGATGCTCGCCCGCTGGCTCAGCACCAGCCTCGACATTCCGTGCGATGAAACGCTGTTGCTGAGGATTCAGGACACCAGCGCACAACAGGACCTGAATGCCGAGGCCCGCAAAAAGAACCTGCGCAACGCCTTCGCTCTGGCACCCGATGCTGTCATCAACGGTCGTCACCTGGCGCTAGTGGATGACGTACTGACCACCGGCGCCACGGCCCAGGCCCTGGCTCGCCTGTTGATGGACGCCGGCGCCGCACGTGTCGACGTCTATTGCCTGGCCCGCACACCCAAACCCGGCGATGCGCCCTGACTTGACTCCCAGGCTTCCAGCGGCCAACGTCCTTCCCATCGCCACAGCCCAAAGCGTCTTGCCATGTCCTTGCCTACGTTGTTGTCGCAGCACATTGTCCGTCGTCCGCAGCGCATCGCGTTGCTGCAACACATAGCCGAACAAGGCTCGATTACCCGCGCCGCGAAAAGCGCGGGGCTGAGTTACAAAGCGGCCTGGGACGCCATCGATGAGCTGAACAACCTTGCGCAAAAACCGTTGGTGGAGCGCAGTGTCGGCGGCAAGGGCGGCGGTGGCGCCAAACTCTCCAGCGAAGGCGAGCGCGTATTGCGCCTGTATCAAAAGCTGCAAGCCTTGCAGGCTCAGGTGCTGGAAGCCGCCGAAGATGCCAGCGACCTGGACCTGCTCGGCCGGCTGATGCTCAGAACCAGCGCCCGCAATCAACTGCATGGCAAGGTCGTGGCGATTGATACCCAAGGGCACAACGACCGTATTCGTCTCGAATTGGCCGAAGGCTTGAGCATCGATGCTCAGATCACTCACGACAGCACCCTGCGTCTGGACCTCGAAACCGGCACCGAAGTGGTCGCACTGATCAAGGCCGGTTGGCTGGAGTTACTGGGCATCGATCAAGTGGCAACACCCGGCAATAATTGCCTGAAGGGCATCATCGAGGAAATTCTCGACGCCGAGGACGGCCCCAGTGAAGTGCGCATCGGTCTGCCCAATGGCCAGACACTCTGCGCGCTGGCCGAACCGCTGCACTTGAGAACCCTCGGCCTCGCCACTGACAAACCGGTGTTGGTGCAGTTCGCGCCATCCAACGTTTTACTCGGTACACCGCTTTGAAACACAAGTGTCATTAACGCTCATTAAGGTGACTGCAAAAACCCGCAGGGAGCCTGATGTGAGCCTATTAGAAGACAACCAATCCACCGACCTCGAGAAAATGGTCGGCCTCAGCCGTCGTGGCTTCATCAGCGCCGGCGCCCTTTGCGGTGCAGCGATGTTCCTGGGCGGCAACCTGCTGAGCCGCAGCGTACTGGCCGCCAGTGTCAGCGCCGGCTCCAGCAAACTGTTGGGTTTTGACAGTATCCCCGCCGCCACCAGCGACGCCATAACCCTGCCACCAGGCTACAAATCTTCGGTGTTGATCAGCTGGGGGCAACCCCTGCAGAAGAACGGCCCGGCGTTCGACCCGAGTGGCAACGGCTCCGCCGAACATCAGGAAGTCCAGTTCGGCGACAACAACGACGGCATGAGCCTGTTCGAGTTTCCCGATGACAAAAACCGGGCGCTGATGGCGATCAACAACGAATACACCAACTATCGCTACCTCTACGCCCACGGCGGCATGCCGCAATCGGCTGCTGACGTGCGCAAGGCGTTGGCCTGCGAAGGCGTGTCGGTAATCGAAGTACAGCGCAAGAACGGCCAGTGGCATTTTGTCCAGGGCTCGCGCTACAACCGGCGCATTCACGGTAACGCGCCGATCAGCCTGAGCGGCCCGGCCGCCGGCCACGCGCTGCTGAAAACCAGTGCCGACCCCCACGGCAAGAACGTTCTTGGCACCTTCCAGAACTGCGCCAACGGCAAGACGCCGTGGGGCACGTACCTGACCTGCGAAGAAAACTTCACTGACTGCTTCGGCAGCAGCAATGCCGAGCAAGAATTCGACGCCGCGCAAAAACGCTACGGCGCGGTAGCGGCCAGTAAAGAGATCAATTGGCACCCACACGACGAGCGCTTCGACCTGGCCAAAAACCCCAACGAACTCAACCGTCACGGCTGGGTGGTGGAAATCGACCCGTTCGACCCGCAATCGACGCCCGTCAAACGCACCGCGCTGGGCCGCTTCAAACATGAAAACGCCGCCCTGGCCGAAACCAGTGACGGTCACGCCGTGGTGTACATGGGCGACGATGAGCGCGGCGAGTTCATCTACAAATTCGTCAGCCGCGACAAGATCAACCACCAAAACCCCAAGGCCAACCGCGACCTGCTGGACCACGGCACCTTGTACGTGGCGCGTTTCGACGCGGGCGACGGCAACGCCGATCACCCAAAAGGCCAGGGCGAATGGATCGAACTGACCCACGGCAAAAACGGCATCGACGCCAGCAACGGTTTCGCCGATCAGGCCGAAGTGTTGATTCACGCCCGCCTCGCGGCCAGCGTGGTGAAAGCTACGCGCATGGACCGTCCGGAATGGATCGTCGTCAGCCCCAAGGATGGCCAGGTCTATTGCACGCTGACCAACAACGCCAAGCGAGGCGAGGATGGTCAGCCGGTGGGCGGACCGAACCCGCGCGAGAAGAACGTCTACGGGCAGATTCTGCGCTGGCGCACTGACCGCGATGATCACGGTGCCAAAAGCTTTTCCTGGGACCTGTTTGTGGTCGCCGGCAACCCGGGTGTCCACGCCGGCACGCCGAAGGGCGGTTCGTCGAACATCACGCCGCAGAACATGTTCAACAGTCCGGATGGCTTGGGTTTCGACAAGGCTGGGCGGTTGTGGATTCTCACCGATGGCGATTCGAGCAACGCCGGCGACTTCGCGGGCATGGGCAACAATCAGATGCTGTGTGCTGATCCGGTCACCGGGGAAATCCGCCGCTTCATGGTCGGGCCGGTGGGCTGCGAGGTGACGGGGATCAGCTTCTCACCAGACCAGAAGACCTTGTTTGTCGGGATTCAGCATCCGGGGGAAAACGGCGGGTCAACGTTCCCTGAGCATCTGCCGAATGGCAAGCCGCGGTCTTCGGTGATGGCGATTTCCCGGGAAGATGGCGGGGTCGTCGGCGCCTGATCAGGCCCCATCGCGAGCAGGCTCACTCCCACACTGGATTTGTGACACACCGCAAACCCAGTGTGGGAGCGAGCCTGCTCGCGAAAGCGTCCGCCCAGACAACACTCATCTCAAGGCAAGGCCCTAAAGACACCCCGTCTGCGCTACCATGCTTGGCCGGACGCGGCAGCCTGCTGCGCGCAGGAGTCAGCATGGCCCACCCGTTTGCAACCCTCACCCCAGACCTCGTGCTCGATGCCGTCGAAAGCATCGGCTTTCTCAGCGACGCGCGCATTCTGGCGCTCAACAGCTACGAGAACCGTGTCTATCAGGTCGGCATCGAAGACTCCGAGCCGCTGATCGCCAAGTTCTACCGTCCGCAGCGCTGGACCAACGAAGCGATTCTCGAAGAGCATCAATTCACCTTCGAACTCGCCGAATGCGACGTACCGGTAGTCGCGCCGATGATTCACAACGGTGCCAGCCTGCACGAACACAACGGTTTTCGTTTCACCCTGTTCCCCCGCCGTGGTGGCCGTGCGCCAGAGCCGGGCAATCTCGATCAGCTGTATCGCCTGGGGCAACTGCTCGGTCGCCTGCACGCCGTCGGCACTACAAAACCGTTCGAACACCGCGAAGCGCTGGGCGTGAAGAACTTCGGTCATGACTCGCTGACGACATTGCTCGAAGGCAATTTCGTACCCAAAAGCCTGCTGCCTGCCTACGAGTCCGTGGCCCGAGACCTGCTCAAACGGGTGGAAGAGGTCTACAAGGCCACGCCGCACAAGAACATCCGCATGCACGGCGACTGCCACCCCGGCAACATGATGTGCCGCGACGAGATGTTCCACATCGTCGACCTCGACGACTGCCGCATGGGCCCGGCGGTGCAGGACATCTGGATGATGCTGGCGGGTGATCGTCAGGAATGTCTCGGTCAGTTGTCGGAATTGATGGACGGCTACAGTGAGTTCCACGACTTCGATCCACGGGAACTGGCGTTGATCGAACCGCTGCGCGCCTTGCGCCTGATGCACTACAGCGCCTGGCTGGCCCGCCGCTGGGACGACCCGGCGTTCCCGCACAGTTTTCCGTGGTTCGGTACGGAACGGTATTGGGGCGATCAGGTGTTGGCGTTGCGCGAACAACTGGCTGCGCTCAATGAAGAACCCCTGAAGCTCTTCTGACGAACACAGATCCCCATGTGGGAGCGAGCCTGCTCGCGAATACGGTTTCACATTCAACAGTGATGCTGAATGAACTACTGCTTTCGCGAGCAGGCTCGCTCCCACAGTTGTTCGTGTTCACAATTAACCAACCTATTCAGGTACGACATACGTAGATAAATCTCCTTACAATCCCCTCTTTGTTAGCTGCCTAAGCAAGGATTCTGCATGCAAGCCGCCAACCCGCGTCGCGGGTACATCCTGGGCCTGAGTGCCTACATCATCTGGGGACTTTTCCCGCTCTACTTCAAAGCCATCGCCAACGTGCCTGCCGTGGAGATCATCATCCACCGCGTGCTCTGGTCCGCGCTGTTCGGCGCCTTGCTACTGATGGTGTGGAAACATCCGGGCTGGTGGCGCGAGTTGCGTGACAACCCGAAACGCCTGGCAATCCTGGCCCTGAGCGGCACGCTGATTGCGGCCAACTGGCTGACCTACGTCTGGTCGGTGAACAACGGGCGCATGCTCGAAGCCAGTCTTGGTTACTACATCAACCCGCTGGTGAACGTGCTGTTGGGCATGCTGATCCTTGGTGAACGACTGCGGCGCATGCAATGGCTGGCGGTTGGCCTGGCGGCGGTCGGCGTCGCGCAACAGGTCTGGCAAGTCGGCAGCCTGCCGTGGGTGTCCCTGGTGCTGGCGCTGACCTTTGGTTTTTACGGACTGATCCGCAAGCAGGCACCGGTCAAAGCGTTGCCGGGGCTAGTGGTGGAAACCTGGATGCTGGTGCCGATTGCCGTCGCGTGGTTGCTGTTCAACCCCACCGCGAGCAGCGCTCAAGCCGAATTCTGGACCACGTCCGAAGCCTGGTGGCTGGTGGCCGCCGGTCCGGTAACGCTGGTGCCGCTGGTGTGTTTTAACGCCGCTGCACGGCATTTGCCCTACACGACGCTGGGTTTTCTCCAGTACTTGGCGCCGACGTTGGTATTGCTGCAAGCCGTTCTGCTGTTTGATGAACACTTGTCATCCAGCACCCTCGTGGCATTCATCTTTATCTGGGCTGGCCTGGCGGTTTACAGCGTCGATGCGGTGATAAGTTTGCGCCGCCGCCGCTGATCAAAAAACGTACAAATCTCCACAGGCCACGTTCTATGTGGCCTGCACCGATCCTTCCCAAGGTTATCCACAGCGTGATCCCCGGCGTTTGTGCGCAAGTCCCTGAAACTGCTGGTTTTTTGATCAGAATCTGAAGAGCCCCGGCTGACGTGGCCTGGCGGGCTGTCTCTACAGGTTATCCACAGGCAGGTGCACGTATAACTTGGATAACCTTTTCAGGGTTCACTGCGCAGTACCAATTCGACCATCAAATCATCCGCCAGGGTCTCCAGGCGCGATTGCAGCACGTCCAGAGACAGCGTCAGCGGCACGGCGAGAATCGCTTCAGCGTGAAACAAAGGCTCGCTGCTCATCGGCGCCGGACGTACTTCGGTCACCAGACGCTCCAGGTTCACCCCCTGTTCACTCAGCAGACGCGTGATGTCACGTACGATCCCCGGGCGGTCATTGCCCACCAATTCCATGGCTATCGGTTTCCAGGTGCAGGATTGCTCGATACCGCTTTCGGCAATCAGCACGCGAATGCCATGGGCGGACAACGCCTGTAGGGCATCGACCAATTCATCGTAGGCCTCGGCCGGCACGCCCACGCGAAGAATCCCGGCGAACTGCCCGGCCATGCGTGACATGCGGCTCTCCAGCCAGTTGCCGCCGTGCTCGGCGATGCATTGGGCAATGCGCTCGACCTGCCCTGGCTTGTCCGGAGCGAAAACAGTGAGTACGAGGTGGTCCATGGCGCAGCCCTCTTGTCATGACTTTTGTTATAGAAGACCAAGTATAGGCAAGGGACCGGAATCGGCTCGGCGTCTCAGAAAACCAAAGCCCCATAGCAGGGCAATGAAGATTATGTGTACAAGTTTTTATATTTAACTGGAACAATCTAACAGTTTTTTGAGAACATCCAGTTCCCCGACATGACTGCAATGCGTCATGGGGTCGCAGAACGACGTAATTAGTCTAATTTTCACAACCGCAACTCATCATGTAGTATGCCGCAGCGCGCACTACATAACGTTGGATCGATGTCTGCCACAGGCACAGTCGCAACCCTGAAAGCCCCGTCAGCAAGGCATCCAAGCCGTTGATTGGACCGAACCCAGCCGCCCGAACGGGCATGTACTGGCAGACGGGTTTGTGGTTTAAATGGCCAGAGGCTTCATTGTCATAATTGAAGAGCTGAAAAGCGAAATAGCTGAGCAGAGTGAGGCAAGCAATGACTGAACACGTTCAAGTCGGGGGCCTGCAGGTCGCCAAAGTCCTGTTCGACTTCGTGAACAACGAAGCCATTCCCGGTACCGGCCTCACCGCCGATAAGTTCTGGGCCGGTGCCGACAAGGTCATTCATGACCTGGCGCCGAAGAACAAAGCCCTACTCGCCAAACGCGATGATATCCAGGCTCGTATCGATTCCTGGCACCAGGAACGCGCCGGTCAGGCGCACGACGCCGTGGCTTATAAAGCCTTCCTGCAAGACATCGGTTATCTGCTGCCAGAAGCGGCCGATTTCCAGGCAACGACGCAAAACGTCGATGACGAAATCGCCCGCATGGCCGGCCCACAGCTTGTGGTTCCGGTGATGAACGCCCGCTTCGCGCTCAATGCCTCGAACGCCCGCTGGGGTTCGCTGTATGACGCGCTCTACGGCACCGATGCCATCAGCGAGGCTGACGGCGCGGAAAAAGGCAAAGGCTACAACAAGGTTCGCGGCGACAAGGTCATCGCCTTCGCCCGCGCCTTCCTCGACGAAGCGGCGCCATTGGCTGCCGGCACTCACGTCGATTCCACCGGCTACAAGATCGTTGACGGCAAACTGGTGGTCGCCCTTAAAGGCGGCAGCAATACCGGCCTGTGCAACGATGCACAGCTGATCGGTTTCCACGGCAATGCCGCCGCACCGACCGCGATCCTGCTGAAAAACAACGGCCTGCACTTCGAAATCCAGGTCGATGCCAGCACCCCGGTCGGCCAGACCGACGCTGCCGGCCTCAAAGACATCCTGATGGAAGCCGCGCTGACCACCATCATGGACTGCGAAGACTCGGTCGCCGCCGTCGATGCCGATGACAAAGTGGTGATCTACCGCAACTGGCTCGGCCTGATGAAGGGCAATCTGTCGGAAGAAGTCTCCAAGGGCGGTCAGACCTTTACCCGCACCATGAATGCCGACCGCACTTATACCGGTGTCGATGGTAAAGAACTGAGCCTGCATGGTCGTTCGCTGCTGTTCGTGCGCAACGTTGGTCACCTGATGACCATCGACGCGATCCTCGACAAGGATGGCAACGAAGTGCCGGAAGGCATCCTCGACGGTCTGGTCACCAGCCTCGCGGCAATCCACAGCCTCAACGGCAACAACTCGCGCAAGAACAGCCGTACCGGCTCGGTCTACATCGTGAAGCCGAAGATGCACGGCCCGGAAGAAGCGGCGTTCACCAACGAGCTGTTCGGTCGCATCGAAGAAGTGCTCGGCTTGCCAAGCAACACGCTGAAAGTCGGGATCATGGACGAGGAACGCCGTACCACGGTCAACCTCAAGGCCTGCATCAAGGCTGCCAGCGAGCGTGTAGTGTTCATCAACACCGGTTTCCTCGACCGTACCGGCGATGAAATCCACACTTCCATGGAAGCCGGCCCGATGGTGCGCAAGGCGGACATGAAGGCTGAGAAGTGGATCGGCGCCTATGAGAACTGGAACGTCGATATCGGTTTGAGCACCGGCCTGCAAGGTCGCGCCCAGATCGGTAAAGGCATGTGGGCCATGCCGGACCTGATGGCAGCGATGCTCGAACAGAAAATCGCTCACCCGATGGCCGGTGCCAACACCGCCTGGGTTCCATCGCCGACCGCTGCCGCGCTGCATGCGCTGCACTACCACAAGGCCGATGTGTTCGCCCGTCAGGCCGAACTGGCCAAACGTGCACGCGCTTCGGTGGATGACATCCTGACCATCCCGTTGGCCGTCAATCCAGACTGGACCGCGGAACAGATCAAGAACGAACTGGACAACAACGCCCAGGGCATTCTCGGTTATGTGGTGCGCTGGATCGACCAAGGCGTCGGTTGCTCGAAAGTGCCTGACATCAACGACGTCGGCCTGATGGAAGACCGTGCGACGCTGCGTATTTCCAGCCAGCACATCGCCAACTGGCTGCGTCACGGCATCGTCACCGAAGATCAGGTCATGGAAAGCCTCAAGCGCATGGCGCCAGTGGTTGACCGCCAGAATGCCAACGACGCGCTGTACCGTCCGCTGGCACCGAACTTCGACAGCAACATCGCCTTCCAGGCGGCGGTCGAACTGGTGGTCGAAGGCACGAAGCAGCCGAACGGCTACACCGAGCCGGTCCTGCACCGTCGTCGCCGCGAGTTCAAGGCTGCCAATGGCCTGTAACTAAGCGCTGACGCCGGACAAAAAAAAGCCCTGATCGAAAGATCAGGGCTTTTTTGCTTCAAATCGGTTCCTACACATCCATTCCCAGCTCATGCTTGACCAGCGCCAACAGCTTGCCGGTATCGACAGGCTTGAGGAGGAAGTCGACCACGCTCAAGTGCATCGCAGCGATCGCATCTTTCACGTCGGCGTCACCGGAAACGATGATGATCGGCATTGCCGCCCGAACCGATTCACGGACCTGACGGATCAGGTCCAGACCATCGACATTTCCCATCCGCAGATCGGTAATCACCAGGCCAATCGATGGCATCGTCTCCAACATCTTGAGTGCAGTTTCGCCACTGGCGGCAGTCATGCAGCGCACCCCGTCCAGCGCCAGAATCTCCGACAGCAACTCACGCGCGTCTTTATCGTCGTCGACGATCAGCACCCGCTGCGGCGGCAGGTCAGGTTCCTGCATGACGGCACTCAGCGCCTCGCGCTCGGCGTCGCTCAAAATATCGTGGTCGGACATGGCTTACTCTACGTTTTCATTTCTATTCCCTAGCTCATCCGTCAGACATCGCTAAGCAGACCTTCAATGTGCACTTCGTCGGAAAGTTTTCCTATAGCCAATGCAGGAGGTTTTTCCCACAGTTGCGTCAGACATTTCCCAAATACCGACAGGTTCACTGCCTACCTAGACTTACGTCCAATGGGCACCCTGCGCGCAGGGGCCGACCATGGCTAAGTCATCCGACAACAACAATTCAAAAAAGACTGCGGTAATGGTTATGAGTAAAGCGGACGCCTTCACACAGGCAGGGAAAACCGCGGTGTTGCAGAACATCCAAGGCACTTTGCAATTCCTTCAGCGATTCCCGCCCTTCAATCAAATGGAGCACGCCCACCTGGCGTACCTGGTCGAACAGTGTCAGCTGCGTTTTTATGCCCCCGGCGAGAGCATCATCAAGCCCGCCGACGGCCCGGTTGAACATTTCTACATCGTCAAACAAGGCCGGGTCGTGGGTGAACGGCCCCACACGGCCAAGGGCGGCACCGAAACCACTTTCGAAATCACCACCGGCGAGTGTTTTCCCCTCGCCGCGCTGCTGGGTGAGCGCGCGACTCGTACCGAACATCTGGCCTCCGAAGACACCTTTTGCCTACAGCTGAACAAGCAGGCGTTCATCAAACTGTTCGCGCTTTCCAACGCGTTTCGCGACTTTTCCCTACGCGGCGTGAGCAGCCTGCTGGATCAGGTCAACCAGCAAGTCCAGCAAAAAGCCGTGGAAACCCTCGGCACCCAATACTCGCTCAATACCCGCCTGGGCGAATTGGCCATGCGCCATCCGGTGACGTGCAGCCCGACCACGCCACTGCGTGAAGCCGTGACCTTGATGCATGAGCAGCAGGTCGGCAGCATTGTGGTGGTCGACGAACATAAAGCGCCGCTGGGGATTTTCACCCTGCGCGACCTGCGCCATGTGGTCGCCGACGGCACTAACGACTTCAACGAAGCCATCGTGCGCCACATGACCCAGGCGCCGTTTTACCTGTCGCCGGACCACAGCGCCTTCGATGCGGCAATTGCCATGACCGAGCGGCACATCGCCCACGTCTGTCTGGTCAAGGACCATCGCCTGTGCGGCGTGGTCTCGGAACGTGACTTATTTTCCCTGCAACGGGTCGATCTGGTGCATCTGGCGCGGACTATCCGCAGCGCCCAGAAGGTGGAAAATCTGGTCGCGATGCGCGGCGAGATCGGCCAACTGGTGGAGCGCATGCTGGCCCACGGCGCCTCTTCAACCCAGATCACGCACATCATCACCCTGCTCAACGACCACACCGTGTGCCGGGTGATCGAGCTGACTCTCGCCGAGAAAGGTGACCCCGGCATTCCGTTCAGTTGGCTGTGCTTCGGTAGCGAAGGCCGTCGCGAACAGACGCTGCACACCGATCAGGACAACGGCATTCTGTTCGAAGCCCGGGACGCGGCCCATGCCGCCGAGATTCGCGGCAAATTGCTGCCCATTGCCCAGCAGATCAACCAGAGCCTGGCGCTCTGCGGTTTCACCCTGTGCAAGGGCAACATCATGGCCGGCAACCCTGAGCTGTGTCTGTCCCGGGCCGAGTGGTCACGACGTTTTGCTGCGTTTATCCGCGAGGCAACGCCGGAGAACCTGTTGGGCTCGAGCATTTATTTCGACTTGCGGGTGGTCTGGGGTGACGAGCAAGGCTGCGAGCAGCTGCGCCAGGGCATTCTCGATCAGGTGAATGACAACCGACTGTTCCAACGGATGATGGCCGAGAACGCCCTGCGCAACCGTCCGCCCGTAGGACGTTTCCGTGAGTTCGTACTGGCTCGCAAGAATGGCGAGAAAGCCACCCTGGATTTGAAAATCCAGGGGCTGACGCCGTTTGTGGACGGTGCCCGACTGCTTGCGTTGGCACATGGGATCGAGGCGAACAACACGCTGGAGCGCTTTCGCCAACTGGTGGACAAAGAAGTCATCGAACGGCTGGACGGTGCGGCGTACGAAGAGGCCTATCACTTCATCCAGCAAGCCCGCATGCAGCAACATCAGCTACAGACCCGGGAGAACTTGCCCTACTCCAACCGGGTCGATCCAGACAGCCTCAATCATCTGGATCGACGGATCCTGCGTGAATCCCTGCGCCAGGCACAACGCCTGCAAAGCAGCCTGGCCCTGCGGTATCAGCTATGAGCCTGTTTTCATGGCTGCGCCCGACAGGTCCGAGCCTTCCCGGCGAACTTCAACAACGTCTGCAACGCTTGCCTTCGGCGGCAGAGCTTGGCGAATGCAGCCTGCGCGAACAGCGCTGGGTGGTGCTAGACCTGGAAACCACCGGGCTGAACCTGAACAAAGACTGGGTGTTGTCCATCGGCGCGGTGGTGATCGAGGACGGCGCGATCGATTTCAGCCAGCAGTTCGAACGCACGTTGCAATGTGCCGACATGAAGTTGGCTCCCAGCGTGCTGATCCATGGCCTGGGGCCGAGTGCGATTGCCGCTGGCAGCGACCCTGCTCAGGCCCTGGTCGAATTCATGGAGTTTGTTGGCGACAGTCCGGTGCTGGCGTTTCATGCGCCATTCGATCAGCACATGCTCGGGCGCGCCTTGAAAGATCATCTGGGCTACAAGTTGCAGCATCCATTTCTGGATGTAGCTGATATCGCGCCGCTGCTTTGCCCTCAGGCGCACATTCGCGATGCCGGGCTGGATGAGTGGATCGACTGGTTCAAACTGGAAGTGTTCGAGCGCCACAATGCCAGTGCCGATGCGTTGGCCACCGCTGAACTGGCGTTGATTTTGTTCAGCCGGGCGCGGCAGCTGCAGATTCATAGCCCGTTGAATCTGCAGCAGCGGATGAATCAGTGGAAGCGACGGCAGCGAGCGCCCTCTTTCTAACAGCCACCGCAATCCTTTGTAGCAGCTACCGAAGGCTGCGTTCGGCTGCTCAGCAGTCGTCAACTCTGCCCGCGAGATTCACATGACGCACCGCGGTGACTGATATTACGACTGCTGCGCAGCCGAACGCAGCCTTCGGCAGCTGCTACAAGATCCGTGCGGGTCAAAAAAACTGGTTATTCCAACCCGACCAGCGCCAATTGCTTACCTCCCCCGCCTCTGCCACAATCGCGAACAATTCTCGTTAGTTAACACTTCCCAATCGGTGATGCTGCGTGTCGTCAGTCCAAAGCCCTCAAAGTGAGCTCGTTGGTGCGTTGTATCGCGACCATCGCGGTTGGCTATTGGCCTGGCTGCGACGCAATGTAGCCTGTCCGCAACGAGCCGAAGACCTGAGCCAGGACACTTTCGTGCGTTTGCTGGGTCGTGAAGAACTGAAGGAGCCGCGCGAGCCGCGCGCATTTCTGGTGGCGATTGCCAAGGGCCTGCTGTTCGACTATTTCCGCCGCGCCGCGCTGGAACAGGCCTACCTCACTGAACTGATGCTGATCCCCGCAGGTGAACAACCGTCGGTGGAAGAACAGCAACTGATCCTCGAAGACCTCAAAGCCATCGACCGCCTGCTCGGCAAGCTCTCTAGCAAAGCCCGGGCGGCGTTTCTCTATAACCGTCTCGACGGCCTCGGCCACACCGAAATCGCCGAGCGCCTGGGCGTGTCAGTGCCGCGGGTGCGTCAATACCTGACCCAGGGCATTCGTCAGTGCTACATCGCGCTGTACGGTGAGCCGGTATGAGTCCGACCAGCTCCAAACCCGTCTCGGCACAGGTGCTGGATGCCGCGATTGCCTGGCAATTGTCCCTGGACTCCGGCAACCCGGTGGAGCGCGAGGAGTTCGCCAAATGGCACGCCGCCCACGAAGAGCATGCGCGGGCCTGGCGCCAACTGGGCATGCTCGACCAGCGCTTCAGCGTTGCCAGCGGCCCGGCACGCACCGCGTTGCTGCAATCGCGCGAAAGCATTCGCCGGCGCGTGCGCAAACTCGGCAGCGGCATGGCTAGTATCGTCGCGGTGATCGGGTTGGCGTTGTTCGCCGGTGATCGTTATCTGCCGATCGACTATTGGCTGGCCGACCAGCGCACCGCCACCGGTGAGCAACGCACCCTGCGCCTGACCGACGGCACGCTGATCAACCTCAACACCCACAGTGCCGTGGATGTGCGTTTCGATGAAAAACAACGGCTGATCATCCTCCAGGAAGGGGAAATCCTCGTCGAAACCGGCCATGGAGACGCTCGGCCATTTATCGTCGAAACCCGCGAAGGCAGCATGCGCGCGTTAGGGACAAGGTTCCTGATCAAGCGCGAAGAAGAAGGCACGCGCCTGAGCGTGCTGAAATCGGCGGTGGCGGCCCACCCCGAGTCGAGCCCTGAAGAGCAGATTCTGCGTGAAGGCCAGCAAGTCCTGATGCGCAGCAATGGCCTCGGGCCGATCGTCGCGCTCAACCTCGGCGCCGATGCCTGGACCCGCGGCATGCTGGTGGTGGACAACACGCGGCTGGAGGACCTGGTTCATGAACTCGGTCGTTATCGACGCGGGCATTTGGGTGTTGCACCTGAAATCGCCGACCTGCGCATCACCGGCAGCTTCCCGCTGCATGACACCGATCTGGCCCTGAGCGCCCTGCTGCCGACCCTGCCGGTGCAGATCGAACAGCACACGCCGTGGTGGGTAACGGTGACGAAGGCTGAAGCCAAGTGATGTTGAGCCAGGTAAGACGCCTTCGCGAGCAGGCTCGCTCCCACATTTGAAATGCGTTCCCTTGTGGGAGCGAGCCTGCTCGCGAAGGGGTCATCGGCTTCACCACAAACCTGATGACATCTGACAATCCATAACCACTTGTTTACTGAATCGAAATTATTTTCAATCAGCCCTATCACTTTTGAATTCTCGTTCGGCACCTAGGCAATTGAGAAATATTTCCATTCAGGAGCCGCTGTATGTCCCGTTCGCTAGACACCTTGTTGCGCCCCAGTTTGCTGGCGATTGCCATTGCCCTTTGTGCCCCTCTGGCCAGCAATCAGCTGATCGCCGCTGAACAGGCGTCCAGCGTTCGCGCCTACAACCTGCCGGCCGCGCCATTGGCCAGCACCCTGAACCAGATCGCCAGCCAGGCCGGCCTGGCGCTGTCGTTGAATCCTTCACTGGCGGCGGGCAAAACCTCGGCGCCGGTCAAAGGCCAATTCGACGCAGCCGGCGCCCTGCGCGAAGCCTTGCGCGGCAGCGGTCTGCAACTGGAACAAAGCAGCGCTGGCACTTATAGCCTGGTGGCCGTGCCCGAAGGCGTAATGGCCCTGCCGGAAACCGCCGTGATTGGCGTGGAAAACACCGAAAGTGCCTGGGGACCGGTGCAAGGTTACCTCGCCAAACGTACGGCAGCCGGGACTAAAACCGATACGGCACTGGCGGAGGCACCGCGGTCAATTTCTGTTGCAACCCGTGAACAGATGCAAGACCGCGCCGTACAAAACCTGGATGACGCAGTACGTTACATGCCCGGCGTCGTAGCCAGCAGCTACGGCAGCGATAGCCGCGCCGAGTGGTTGAAGGTTCGTGGATTTGAGCCCACCCAATTCCTCGATGGACTGCCCCTACCCAAAGGCACCTATACCATGCCGAAGATGGAAACCTGGGATCTCGAACGTGTCGCCTTGCTGCGTGGCCCTGCGTCGTCGGTCTACGGCCAGACGCCTCCTGGTGGTTTGATCGATATGGTCAGCCGCCGCCCTGAAGACATTGCCAGCAACGAAGTGCAATTGCAGATCGGCAGCTATCAGCGCAAACAGATCAGCTTCGACAGCACCCGCCCCATCGATGATGAAGGGCGCTTTCTTTACCGTGTCAGCGGCGTGGTGCGGGACAGCAACACAGCCATCGAGCACAACGACGACAAGCGTTACAACATCGCCCCCAGCCTGACATGGAACATCGACCCCGACACCAAGCTGACGTTCCTGAGTCAGTTCAACCGTGACGACACAGGCATCACAAGCCAGTTCCTTCCTTTACAAGGCACCAAACTTTCAACACCTGCAGGCGAAGTGAAGTACCACAAGAATCTCGGTGATCCGGAGTGGGAGTTCTACGACAAGACCTATTACGCATTGGGATATGCCTTTGAGCACCGGATGAACGATGTCTGGCAGTTCCGTCAGAACCTGCGCTACACCAAGAGCGACCTGTCCTTCCAAGGCATAACTTCAGGCGGCTTTTTCGGTTCGGTCAGTGACGACGGTACCCTGGCCCGAGGTGCCAACGTCGTCAACGAAGACATCAGTCAGTTCGCCGTCGATAACAATTTCCAGGCGGATTTCGACACGGGTTCGATCAAGCACACAGTATTGCTGGGCCTGGACCACCAGCGCGTCAACACCAATTACAAATGGCTGTTTGGCAGTGCGCCGACCAGCAATATCATCAACCCGATTTACGGCCAGGACTTTAGCAACGTCAGCTACACCGCGTTCAATGATTACAACCAGAAGACCCATGACACCGGCCTGTACTTCCAGGACCAGATGGACCTGGATAATTGGCGCCTGACGTTGGGCGGCCGTCAGGACTGGCTGCACACCGACACGACCTTCTACAACATGAACGATGCAAAGGACACTCGCGACGACACCGCCTTCACCGGCAACGCGGCGCTTAGTTACGTGTTCGACTCCGGCTTTACACCTTACATCTCCTACGCCGAATCCTTCCAGGCAGAAGCCGGTGGTGCCAATGGCGCGGCTTTCCGTCCAGGCACTGGCAAACAATATGAGGTCGGTATCAAGTACCAGCCTCCGGGCAGCGACATCCTGTTCACCGCAGCTGCCTATGACCTGACCCGCAAAGACATCGTACTCAGTGACACCCTCGGTGTATCTCGCCCACTGGGTGAGGCCAATGTGCGCGGGTTCGAGTTGGAAGCTACCGGTAACGTCAACGAGAACTTGAAATTGACGGCCGCGTACACCTACGCCAACAGCAAGATGACTAAAGTCACCGACCCTCTGGATAAAAACCGCCCACTACCACTGACCCCAGAAAACCAGGCTTCTGCATGGGCTGATTACACGTGGCATACAGGTATTCTGGATGGCTTTGGAATCGGCTTCGGCGTGCGCTATATCGGCGAAACCGACAATATCGCCATCGGCAGCATGGGCTTCGTACGCGATCCATCAGATGGCCATAGCAGTTCCTACACCGTCTATGACGCGGCAGTCCATTACGACCTGGGCCGCCTGAACAATACGCTCAAGGGTGTGAGTCTCAGCGTCAATGCCAACAACGTGTTCGATAAAGAATACATTTCGACCTGCGACGGTTTTTACTGCTATTACGGCGACCGTCGCAACGTAGTGGCCAGCGTCGGCTACAAGTGGTAACGGCTTGATCCGACACACCTGATATCCAGGCCGTCCTTCAAGGACGGCTTCGGTATTTCTGAAGGCCTGGAAATGAAAAGCAAAACAATTCGCCGCTGGTCCTTCGTCCACACCTGGACCAGCCTGATCTGCACCGTGTTCCTGCTGATGCTCGCGCTGACCGGCCTGCCATTGATCTTTCACCACGAGATCGACCACCTGTTGGGCGATGCCGCTGAATTGAAGGCAATGCCGGCGGACACCCCGCTGCTGAATTTGCAGCAATTGGTGCAGGCGGCTGAACAGCATCGTCCCGGCGAGGTCATGCAGTATT
Source organism: Pseudomonas sp. PMCC200344 (assembly GCF_030053095.1). NCBI lineage: Bacteria > Pseudomonadati > Pseudomonadota > Gammaproteobacteria > Pseudomonadales > Pseudomonadaceae > Pseudomonas > Pseudomonas sp. PMCC200344. The sequence goes on from NZ_CP125618.1 coordinate 5,895,379, forward strand.
TCGGCTTCGATGAAGACGAGCCCAACGCCGCGATTACGATCATGGCGGCCACCGCCGGCACTGAACCGAATTCGTCTCACACCTTCATGCTCGACGCCCGCACCGGCGAAGCGCTGGAGATGCCGTCGGCCAATGGCGGCTTCATGATGATCATGTTGCGCCTGCACGTGGACATGTTCGCCGGTCTGCCGGGCAAGTTGCTGCTGGCGTTCATGGGCATTCTGTTCGTGGTGGCGATCGTGTCCGGGACGGTGCTGTACCTGCCGTTCATGCGGCGTTTGAAATTTGCCACCGTGCGCCAGGACAAATCCGCCCGCCTGCGCTGGCTCGATCTGCATAACCTGATCGGTGTGGTGACGCTGACCTGGGCCTTGGTGGTCGGCGTCACCGGCGTCATCAGCGCTTGCGCCGACCTGCTGATCGCCGCGTGGCGCAACGACAGCCTGAGCGCGATGGTCGCGCCGTACCGCGATGCGCCGCCACTGACAGAACTGGCGCCCGCGACCCGCTTGCTCGACATCGCCAAGGAAGTCGCACCGGGCATGCAGCCGGACTTCATCGCCTTCCCCGGCACACGATTCTCCAGCGAACACCATTACGCGGTGTTCATGAAAGGCAGCACCCACCTGACCTCGCACCTGCTGACACCGGTGCTGATCGACGCCAGTACCCTGCAAGTCACCGCCGTGGCCGAACGCCCGTGGTACATGGACGCCATGGGCATGTCTCAACCGTTGCACTTCGGTGATTACGGCGGCATGCCGATGAAGATCCTCTGGGCGATCCTGGATGGGCTGACCATCATCGTCCTCGGTAGCGGGGTTTACCTGTGGGTGGTGCGGCGCAAGGCTGCGAAACCTGTGCTCGAGAACGCGGAGAGTCCAGCATGAGGCCGCGGCAGTCGAATTTCTGGAAGGCCTTTTCCACCCCCACGGTTATCGCCCTGCTCAGTGCCGCGGGGTTGTTTGCCGCGCTACTGGGCGATGGCGTGTGGGACGCATTGAGCTGGTTGGGCCTGGGCGTTCCCGCCGCCCTTGCCCTGCGCGGCCTGCTGCAACGCCGCTGATCCAAATCGATTGGCGGACTCCTGTAGCAGCTGCCGAGCAGCGCGAGGCTGCGTCCGGCTGCGCAGCAGTCGTGAATCATGCGATCGAGTTGCTTCAGATAAATCGCGTTTGCCGGACTGCGGCCGCTGCGTCCGAACGCGGCCCGAGCCGAACGCAGCCTCGCGCTGCTCGGCAGCTGCTACAGGGCTACAGATCGCTGCAATCACACGACGACATCCGCTTTGGGTTCGATTGCCAACCGTTTGAGCTCCCGGATCCACGCGCTATGCTGCCCAGCACTCCCCCACTCCGAGACGCTGCCATGTCCGCCCCCAGCATGACCCTGTTCCACAACCCGTTGTCGCCCTTCGTTCGCAAAGTCATGGTGCTGCTGCATGAAACCGGTCAACAGGACCGCGTGGCGCTGCAAGACTGCGTGCTCACACCGGTCAGCCCGGACCTGATACTCAACGAAGACAATCCGCTGGGTAAAATTCCGGCCTTGCGCCTGGCCGATGGCAACGTCATCCATGACAGCCGGGTGATCCTTGATTACCTCGACCACCAGCACGTCGGCAACCCGCTGATACCGCGCGACGGCTCGGCCCGCTGGCGGCGCCTGACCCTGGCCTCCCTGGCCGACGGGATCATGGACGCTGCGGTGCTGATTCGTTATGAAGTCGCCCTGCGTGCCCCGGAAAAACACTGGGACACATGGCTCGATGGCCAGCGCGAGAAGATTCGTCGCGGCCTGGCATTGCTGGAAGTGGACGCGATTGCCGAGCTGACCAGCCATTTCGATGTGGCGGCGATCAGCGTTGCCTGTGCGTTGGGCTACCTGGATTTGCGCCATCCGGATCTGGAATGGCGCACGACGAACCCGAAGCTGGCGAACTGGTACTTCGAGGTGAGTCAGCGGCCTTCAATGCTGGCGACTATGCCGAAGGTTTAGAACTTCGCTGGCTGTCAGGGCCTCTTCGCGAGCAGGCTCGCTCCCACATTTGATCTTCGATTTGCACAAGCCCTGTGTTCACTGGAGATCCCTTGTGGGAGCGAGCCTGCTCGCGATGGCACCACACCGGATCTAACGGAAACAACACCGCAATCCGCGTCGCCAACACCTCTCCCTCCCGCTGATCCTCGCGCAACCCCAACGACCGGCTCATTCCACCGCTCCCATATCAAACACCAACGGCTTGGCCGACTTCTGCCCAATCCCATACCAGTCCAGCTTGCGGGTCAGCACCATAAACACGCCCAACAACCCGAACAACAGCAGCGAACCCATCAACAACGCGTAATCCTCTGCACTCAGCAAGCCGTAGAGCAAGCCATACAACGCCGCCAATCCCGCCGAAAAACTCAAGCCGTGACGCACGCTGCGCAGTACATGGCAGACATAAAAACCGATCAACAACACACAGCCGCCCGCCGACAGCAGGTACGCCAGGGCAAAGCCGATGTGCTCGGACAGCGACAGCAACAGCAGATAGAAAAACGCCAGGGCCACGCCCACCAGCGCGTATTGCACCGGGTGTACCGCGAGGCTTTTCAGCACTTCGAAGAGGAAGAAACCGGCGAAGGTCAGGACGATAAACAGCAACGCATACTTGATTGCCCGATCGCTCTTCAGGTACTGATCCACCGGGTCGATGAAGCTCACCCCGAAACTGCGGCCGGTATAGGCTTCGCAACCGCCGCCGGACACACAGCTGCTCAAGGCCTCTTGCAAATTGGTGGAGAAAAACGAGGTCTGCCAGTTGGCGGTGAAACCCTGATCGCTGACTTCACGCTGGGCCGGCAGGTAGTTGCCGATGAAACTCGGATGCGGCCAATTGGCGGCCAGCGAAACCTTGCTGGTTTTGCCCACCGGAAGAATCTGCAACTGGCCAGTGCCTTGCAGTCGCAGGTCAAAACCGAAGGCCAGTTCCGTGGCTTGTTTCGCGTCGAGTGCCGGCAGGGTGACATGCACGCCCTCCCCCAACCAGCCCACCTGACTACCGGGGACGAAGTCGAGTTTCTGGCCATTGAGTTCGAGTTTCAGGGCATTTTCGATGCCGCGAATATCGCTGATCCCGACCGCCAAAAATGGCTGGTCGAACTGGTAATCAGCGAAATCTTCGTTGATACCCAATTGAGCCGGGAGCGAGAAATGCCCGCTGATGCGGTTGTCCGCATGAAACAGACGCGCCTCATAAATGCCCCGGGACCGCAGTTCAGTCTGGACCTGCCCGTCGAGTTCGAAGCGTTCCGGGAGGAAATACAAACGGCCGCGCTCTTCACCCACTTCCTGGTAACGCTCGTTGGTTTTCTCGTTGAGCTTCCAGGTGCGCACCACTTTGCGATACGGCACCACCATCAGCGGCCCGCTGAGTTGCTGGCTGTAGCTGGAACTGCGGGCGATGTCTTCGAGAACACCGTCGCGCAGTTGCTGGCGGTCCTGGATCACGCCGTTAATCATCAGGAGCGGGATCAGCAACAACAGAATCAGAAGGGCAATTGCCCCGAGTTTTATGGTCAGGCTGCGGTTCATGGGACTCTCCCTGTTTGGATGGGGAGAGTCTGGGAAGGGTGTGTGGGGAATTTATGGGCGCAATGTGGAGAGTGTGTGGAGACTGCTCGCGATGGAAGCGACTCGGTTTTAAGGCAGGCGCAAAGTCACTTCAACGCCGTCGCCGACATTACCGATGCTCACCGCTCCACCATGCAACTTGACCACCTCTTCAACGAAGTTGAGCCCCAACCCCGTGCTCTTGCGCCCGCTGTCCGGTCGCGGCAGGGAATAAAAACGTTCGCTCAAACGCGGTAACGCATAGTCGGGAATGGCCTCCGCCTGGTTAAACAGCCTGAACTCGATCTGCTGCCCAATGCGCTCGGCGCTGAACCGCAGCAAGCCCTGAGCCGGGGTGAAATCCAAAGCGTTCTCCAGCAGATTGCCCAGCGCCTGACGCAACAGGAACGGTTCACCGGTCAGCACCAGATCCGCGGCAATGGTTTGTTCCACGCGCAACTGCTTGCCTTCGATGCGCGCCGCCTGAGCGCTCAGCAATTCATCCACCAACTTCGCGAGCGGCACCGCCACCCGCTCTTCCAGCCCTTGGCGTTGCTCGACCAGGGCCAGATTCAACAGGCGCTCGATCAACTGCTGCATCCGCGCGCTTTCGCTGTCGATATTGCTGACAAAACGCTGTTGCTGGGCCAGCGGCATTTCGCCTTGCAGCAACTCCGCCGCGCCGCGAATCGCCGCCAGCGGGCTTTTCAGTTCGTGGGTCAAGGTGTGCACGTAACGCTCGACGTAGGCTTTGCCTTCGAGCTGCGTGCGCATCTGCTCCACCGCCGTCGCCAGTTGCTCCAGTTCGCCGCCCCGGTAGTGCGGAACCTCGACCCGCCGGCCTTCACTGACGGCCTGAGCATAAGCCGTCAATCGTCGCAGCGCCGCGCTCAACCACCACGACAACAACGCGCCGAACACCAGACCGAGGCCGATCAATCCGGCCCCCCAGGCAAGCAATCGCCGTTCGGTGCGATCAACGTATGGCTGCAACGAGCTATTGGGTTTGGCCACGGTAACCACACCGATGATCTGGCCGTTGTCGCGAATCGGGGCGCCGACGTGCATCACTGAGGAGTTCGGATCGTCCGGGTCGCTGCGGCTGGAACGAGCGCCGTATTCGCCGCGCAGGGTCAGTAAAACGTCGTTCCAGCGCGAGTAATCCTGCCCCACTGCCACACCACTGGAGTCCAGCACCACAACGCCCTTGGCATCGGTAACGTAGATCCGGTGGTTGACCTGATTCTTCGGCAATCCCCAGATGTTCGCCTTCGGTTGCCGTTCGCCATATGCCTTGAGCAGCTCGGGCCAGCGGTTCTGGTTCAGGGTGCCGGCCTTGAAGTCGTCGCGCAGGATTTCGGCCATGAGATTGGCGGTGTCGACCAGCGTTTCTTCGGTGGACTGGCGCACGCCGGGACGGATTTCTTCCATCACGGTGTTCAGCACGAAGTAACCGGTCAGGCCGATGAACAATACGTAGACCAGGAATATCCGGATCCCCAGAGGCATCAGCTACGCCCCGGGCTGTAGCTGTAGCCGAGGCCGCGATGGGTCTGGATCGGTTCCGCGTCGGCTTTCACCTGGCGTAATTTGGCGCGCACGCTCTTGATGTGGCTGTCGATGCTGCGCTCGTACCCGGCATCGGCGGCGACGCCCAACGCATCGAGCAATTGCTCGCGGCTGAAGACGCGTTCGGGTTGGTCCAGCAGGCATTGCAGCAGACGGAATTCATGGCGGGTCAGGGTTAGAAGCTGACCGCGGTAGCTGATCTGCACCCGTTCGCCGTCAATGCGAAACAGCGCCGATGACACCTCGGCGGTCGCTCGCGGCGCCATGCGTTTGAGAATCGCCCGGACCCGTGCCGCCACCTCGCGAGGGCTGAACGGCTTGACCACGTAATCGTCAGCACCGATTTCCAGGCCCACAACGCGATCGATTTCGGCATCACGGGCGCTGAGAAAGATCACCGGCACTTCGCTGAAACGCCGCAATTGCTTGCAGGTCTCGAAGCCGCTGATGTCTGGCAGACCAATGTCGAGAATGATCAGATCGGCAGGAGTCTGGCGCTGATGCTCAAGCGCAGCGGCGCCAAGGCTCAGCCAGGTGGTGGTGAAGCCCTCGCCCTGCAAGGCGAAAATCAGGGTGTCGGCAATCGCCGCTTCGTCTTCGACAATCAGGATATGAGGCATGGCGTCCGAGCCCGGGAGTTAAGTGGGCGAACGGTGCCCCAAGGCTCACGTCACGTCAATGAGACCACTTGAAATCAGCAGTCGGGTTTGTCCGCGGTAAAGCGCCGTGCCGGGTTCACCGCCGCGCCGAACTCACGCAAGGCTTTGGCACCGATCAACAATGGGTAGTTGAAGCTGCTGCGGTCGGTGAGGTTGACCTCCACGGTGCGCTTGACGTTGCCCAGGCACAGTTCCAGATCGACCACCGGACGCTTGGTGGGTTCGACCGCTTCGTTGTCGTCCTCGTCTTCTTCGGAGCGGGTCTTGATCTTGCTGATCCGCGCGACCTTGTGTTCGTAGACCTTGTTGCTCGCGCCTTTGGTGGCGAGGCGGAAACGCACCCACTCGTCACCATCGCGGGTAAAGGTTTCGATGTCTTTGGCCGACAGCGACGCGGTCAGGGCGCCGGTGTCCATCTTGGCCTTGAGGACTTCACCACCGATTTCCGGCAGCGCGATGTATTCGTAGCGCCCGTACAGGGTCGGCTCAGCGGCCAGGACCGGCAGGGCTATGAGGGAAAGCAGTGCAAGGAGGGATTTCACGTAATGGGCTTCCTTGAGGAGTGGGCAGCGGAATTTTAGACCGTTATCAAGTAGATCGTTCCCACGCTCTGCGTGTGTATATGCGGAGTTTCGCGAAACCATCCAGAACCGGGTCAACCAGCTCTGGATCGAGAAGGACCAGCGCATCGACGCGTTGCGCGCCGAGCGCCGCTGAATCAGGTACCGGTGACTGCGCCTGCGCCCCAGATCCCGCCCAGGTTTGTCAGCAGCGACCCGCCGACGCCCTGCTGACCGAAAAATTGCAGAAGCACGGGGGCAAACAGGCCGATCATGCCCGTGTCCATGCCCAACGCGCTGAAGGCACTGTTCAGGTCGTTGGTGTTACTCACGTTGCCCAAGACGTTGCCCAGACCTGCCGCTTGACCGGACGAGCCCAGCAAGCCGCTGAGGAGGCCCAGTTCACCGCCACCGGACAGCAAGTCGATTCCGGGCACGCTTTTGGCCAACTCGGAGTAGTCGGTCGAACTCAATTGATTCTTCGCCAGACCGAGCATCGCCCCGGCACCGCCAATGGCTTGTTCTGGCGTCACGTTTAACTGGCTGAGGGCACTTAGCAGACCGGCCGTCTGCGCGGTCGGCGCGGCTGCGGCGGCGTCATCGCCCTGCGTGCCGGAGATGGCATTGGCCGCATCGAACAGGCTGAACTGAGCAAAGACCGGACTGGCCGCCAGACACATCAGCGAAGCCAGTGCAAAACCGCGTGAAATCTTCATCCAGACATCCTCATGCGCCATAAAAACCGCCCGGCAATGGGCGGCGAAAAACTGTGTGTTGGACTGGCATCCCGGGGGATTGTTCCCAGCCTTGGCGAGCCCCTGACGAACAGTCGAAAAAGAATGTACCGGCGCTGCATCCAGTCTGTCCCCGCCCGCGTATATCAAGCACGGACAGACATTCCTGACCGATTCCCTGCACGAGGATCATCACCATGAAACGCACTTCGATCAAAACGCCGTTGATTGCCAGCTTGCTGACCCTGGCCCTTGGCGGCGGATTCGTCCTGAACACCGTGCAAGCGGCAGACACAAGCCACGCGGTCATCGTCGGCGGCCAGAGCATGATGCCGAGCAAAGACATCATCGATAACGCGGTGAACTCCGCCGACCACACCACCCTGGTCGCCGCCGTGAAAGCCGCTGGCCTGGTGGATACCCTCAAGGGCAAAGGCCCGTTCACCGTGTTCGCCCCGGTCAATTCGGCCTTCGCCGCCCTGCCGGCCGGCACGGTCGATAACCTGCTCAAACCCGCCAACAAGGCGACCCTGACTCACGTCCTCACTTACCACGTGGTCGCCGGGAAACTCGACATGATGACCCTGGCTGAAAAGATCAAGGCTGGTGGCGGCAAGGCTGAACTGACCACCGTCGCGGGCGGCAAGTTGTGGGCGATGATGAACGGCCCGCACAACATCACCATCAAGGATGAAAAAGGTGACGTCGCCGACATCACCACTTATGACGTGTACCAGTCTAACGGCGTGATTCAGGTCATCGACAAAGTACTGATGCCGAAAAGCTGAAGGATGCCGCTGGCCCTGCGCATCAGGGTCGGCGGTTTCCGAGGTGGCCGCCCGTGAATGGAATAACCGCGCCCCGTGAACTAACCTCTGCCTGCAACCGACACCTCACGCAGCCCAACTCGATTGCCTGGAGAACTGCCATTCCCATCGCCGACGCCGATCAGCTCAGGCAGCTTCTGGCCCAGTGCTCACTGGGCGACCGCCGCGCTTTCGAGACGCTTTACCGCAGCGTCGGCCCACGGCTGCATGGCGTAGCGCTGCGCTTCATGGGGCGGCCGGATCTGGCTGAAGAAGTGTTGCAGGAAAGCTTCGTGCGCATCTGGAACAACGCCTCGCGCTATGAGGCGCACCTGTCGGCGCCGCTGACCTGGATGATCAACATCACCCGCAATCAGGCCATCGATCAGTTGCGCAAACACCGCGACCGGCCGTTGAGCGACCTTGAAGAACAGGCGCTGGAGGATGAAAGTCCTTCGGCCCACGAACAGCTCAGCAGTGCCCGTGAGGCCCGCGCCTTGAACCGGTGCCTGGAAAGCCTTGAAGGCATGCAGCGTCAATCGATCACCGTCGCTTACTTTCAGGGGTTGTCGTGTTCCGAACTGGCCGAACACCTGGCCGCGCCGCTGGGCTCGGTGAAATCCTGGATCCGCCGCGGTATGGAGCGACTGCGCAGGTGCCTTGAATCATGAACTATCAAACCCCGACCTTGCGCCGCGCCCTCGCCGCCGATTACGCCATTGGTTTGATGCCTTCTGCCGCTCGTCGGCGTTTCGAACAGTTGTTGCTGGAAGACGCGGCGCTTCGTGCTGAATTGGCTCACTGGCAAGAAAGCCTCGCGAGCCTGACCGACACACTGCCCGAGCAGCCGGTACCGGATCGGGTGTGGCAGGGAATTACGGCGCGGATTGAGCCGCAAGTGCTGCATATGCCAGAAAAACGTCGGTTCTGGAGCTGGTTGCGAGTGACGGCTGCGGTTTGCTCGCTGGTGATCGCCGTGACCTTGGGCGTGTTCTACAACCTCGACAATGCACGTTACAGCGCCACACTGCTGACGGCCGACGCGCAGCCTGCGCTGAAGGTTGAAGCGCATAAGGATTACTTGAACGTTGAGCCGCTGACGCTGGCGGCGGTTGATCCGGGGCGCAGCCTGGAGTTGTGGGCGATTCCAGCGGATGGGAAGCCGATTTCCCTTGGTGTGATTCCGGCAGGCGGGAAGGGCCGTGTAGAGCTGAGTGATTTGCAGAAAGCGCTGATTGGCAAACCGATTGCGTTGGCGGTGAGTCTGGAGCCGCAGGGAGGTTCACCGACGGGGCAACCGACGGGGCCGGTGTTGTATCAAGGGGCGTTGGCGGCGTTGTAAACCACCCCTCACCCTAGCCCTCTCCCAGAGGTAGAGGGGACCGACCGAGGTGTTCTTAGAGCTACATCGACCTGAAATTCCTGAGTCGAACTCAGGTTGCAGTGGTCTAATTTCCCCGGACACCCCGATAGGTGGAAAATGCACCTATTGAGGAGTTCTCCATGACCGACAAACGTAAAGTATTCGACGACAGCTTCAAGCTGGAAGTTGTAAAGATGATCAAGGACCAGGGCCTGAGTGTTTCACAGGTTTGTCGTGATCTTGATATTGGTGATACGGCCGTTCGACGCTGGGTACAACAGTATGAGGCCGAGAAGTTGGGACAAGCCGGGATCGGCAAGCCGTTGACCTCTGAGCAACAGCGTATTCGTCAGTTGGAGCAAGAAAACCGTCAACTCAAGATGGATAACGATGTATTAAAAAAAGCCACCGCCTTCTTTGCCCGCGAGCTGAAGTAACGTACCGCTTGGTTCGGCAGCTGCAACAGAAGGCTTATTCGGTGGCGTATGTGTGTCGTTTGTTGGGGGTTAGTCGATCCGGCTTCTACGAGGCAAACAAGCGCGCTGAGGCTCCTGCATCGATCTGCCCCGTTGCTCTGCAACTCAAGGCGTCGTTTGCTGAAAGTGGCGGCTGCTATGGCAGTCGCCCATTGCGTAAAGCGTTACGTGCAAAGGGTATGGAAGTAGGCATTTACAAGATTCGCCGCATGATGCGCGTCAACGGCCTGCGTTCGGCCTGGAAGCGTAAATTTGTGCACACCACCGACAGCAAACATGACCTGCCGATTGCTGAAAATGTATTGAACCGCCAATTTGAACCCGAGGCGGCGAACAAGGCCTGGGTAGCAGACATTACCTACATCCGAACCCGCAGTGGCTGGCTGTATCTGGCTGTGGTGCTGGACTTGTTCTCACGCAAGGTAGTGGGCTGGTCAATGGCGCCGAACATGCCCGCTGAACTGGTGTGCAGTGCAATGCAGCTGGCGGTTGCTCAACGTCAACCGCCACCCGGCTTGATCGCCCACTCGGATCGCGGCAGCCAGTACGCGAGTGCGAGCTACAGAGCGCTGCTGGCAAGAAGTGACATGCAGCAAAGCATGAGCCGTAAAGGTAACTGCTGGGATAACGCAGTGATGGAGCGCTTCTTCCTGAGCTTGAAAATGGAGCGGGTATGGCGACGTGATTACGCCAACCATGGCGAGGCGATACGCGACATCACTGAGTACATCGTTGGGTTTTACAACAACGAACGGCTGCACTCGAAACTGGGATATCTGCCACCGACAGTTTATGAACGGGCGATGGCATCAAAATCACCTATCGAGGTGTCCGGAATTAGTTGACCACGACAGGTTTGAAAAGCATAGAGATCGGCCCCCTTTCCCCCTCTCCCCTATGGGGAGAGGGCTGGGGTGAGGGGTGGCTCTCAGACTCACCAACAATCTTAGCCAAAAAAAACGGCAACCCTGGGGTTGCCGTTTTGTTTTGCGTGAAGCCTTACGCCGCGCTGAACAGTTTGTGCGGATCGATCACAAACTTCTTCGGCACGCCCGCATCGAACTCGCCATAACCACGTGGCGCGTCATCCAGGCTGATCACCTCAACACCAACTATGTCGGCAATGTGGATACGGTCCCACATGATCGCCTGCATCAGCTGGCGGTTGTACTTCATGACTGGCGTCTGACCAGTGTGGAAGCTGTGGGATTTGGCCCAGCCCAGACCAAAGCGGATGCTCAGGCTACCCATCTTCGCGGCTGCGTCGACTGCACCCGGATCTTCAGTCACGTACAGGCCTGGGATACCGATTTTGCCGGCAACCCGAACCACGCCCATCAGCGAGTTGAGCACGGTGGCCGGAGCCTCGTGTTTCACGCCGTCATGGCCGTGACCGCGCGCTTCGAAGCCTACGGCGTCGACGGCACAATCCACTTCAGGCTCGCCCAGCAGCGCAGCGATCTGTTCGTGCAACGGGGTGTCCAGGGACAGGTCGGCGATTTCGAAACCCTGAGCCTTGGCGTGCGCCAGGCGGACGGTGTTGACGTCACCGATGATCACCACCGCTGCGCCCAACAGGCGAGCGGAAGCGGCAGCAGCCAGACCGACCGGACCGGCACCGGCGATGTACACCGTGCTACCTGGGCCAACGCCGGCCGTCACTGCGCCGTGGTAACCGGTCGGCAGGATGTCGGAGAGGCAGGTCAGGTCGCGGATTTTTTCCATCGCGCGATCGCGATCCGGGAGTTTCAGCAGGTTGAAGTCGGCATACGGCACCATCGCGTATTCAGCCTGACCGCCGGTCCAGTCGCCCATGTCGACATAACCGTAAGCACCGCCCGGACGCGCCGGGTTAACGCTGAGGCAGACGCCGGTGTGCATTTCCTTGCAGGAACGGCAGCGCCCGCACGCTACGTTGAACGGTACGGAAACCAGGTCGCCGATCTGCAGGTTCTCGACGTCGCTGCCCTTCTCGATCACTTCACCGGTGATTTCGTGGCCCAGTACGAGGCCGGTTTGAGCGGTGGTACGGCCGCGCACCATGTGCTGGTCGGAACCACAGATGTTGGTGGACACCACACGCAGGATGACAGCGTGGTTAATCTTCCTGCCGCGCGGGTCCTGCATTTTGGGATAGTCGATTTTCTGTATTTCGACTTTGCCGTTGCCGAGATACACCACACCACGATTGCCAGACATGCTTTCACCTCGCTGTTGTTTTTATGTAGCGGTCGCGTCGCCATGGATCGGCGGCGCGTTGATTGCTCGGGTTATTGCTTGTGTGTCTTGTGTGTCTTGTGTTGTCTGTAAGGGCCTCATCGCGAGCAGGCTCGCTCCCACAATGGATCTTTGGTGTGTCCGAGATCTGTGCACTGACACAAATCCCTGTGGGAGCGAGCCTGCTCGCGATGGCGATCTAAAGAACGACCGTGCGATTGGCGTTCAAAAACACTCGTCGCTCGATGTGATAACCAACGGCCCGCGCCAAGGTCAGCCCTTCGATATCCCGCCCTTTGGCGATCAGGTCTTCGGGGTAGTGACTGTGGTCCACGGCCTCTACGCCTTGGGCAATGATCGGGCCTTCGTCCAGGTCGTTGTTGATGTAATGCGCCGTGGCACCCACTAGCTTCACGCCCTTGTTGTAGGCCTGGTGATAAGGCTTGGCGCCCTTGAAACCCGGCAGCAGGGAGTGATGGATGTTGATCGCCTTGCCGTCGAGTTTGCGGCACAGCTCGGGCGACAGGACTTGCATGTAGCGGGCAAGGATCACCAGTTCGGCGCCGGACTCTTCGATCACCTGCCAGACCTGACGTTCCTGCGACGGCTTGTCGTTCGGGTCCAGCGGGAAGTGGTAATACGGAATCTGATGCCAGTCCGCCAACGGCTTGAGGTCCGGGTGGTTGGAAACCACGGCGGCCACGTCCATTGACAATTGGCCGATGCGCTGGCGGTAGAGCAAATCGTTGAGGCAGTGATCGGCCTTGGAGACCATGATCACCACTTTTGGTCGATGGTGCGGCGGTGTCAGTTCGAAGATCATGCCGAAGGCTTGGCCGCGTTCTTCGAGGCCAGCGCGAAAGGCTTGTTCGTCAAAGCCGTCGGGCTGGCGGAATTCCACGCGAATGAAGAAGCGGCCCGAAAGCCGATCATCGAAGGAATGGTGCTCGGTGACGTAGCAGCCCTGCTCGAACAGAAAGCGGGTCACCGCGTCCACGGTGCCGAGGACGCTTGGGCAGTCGGCGGTCAGAATCCATGTGTCTGGGGCGCGGCTCATAGTGCGGTGACTCCTGTTCTTTGTGCTGGGTGTCAGGGAATTCCACCCCTCACCCTAACCCTCCCGAAACGTCGGACCGCCCCAAAGGGGCGAGGGGACTGAGCGAGGTACTCTTGGAGCTATATCGACCTGAAACATCAAGGTGAACTCAGGTTTTGAAAACGCTAGAGATCGGCTCCCTTTCCCCCTCTCCCCCCTGGGGAGAGGGCTGGGGTGAGGGGTCGATCTCAAGCTTGAACACTAAGCCCATATTCGGCGGCAGCATCCTGCAACCACAACCACCAGTAATCCGAGAAGCTGCGGCGAATCAGCAGTTCCCAGGTGTCTTCGGCGGTATGGCGGATCACCAGTTGCGACTTGGCAAACACCGTGCCGACGGCCTTGCCCACCGGGAAGCTGTTGGGGTGCACGTCGTAGCTGGTGGACTTCATCAGCACCTGGCGCACGTTCGGGCCGCTCAGTTCGAGTAGCTGCTGGCCGCCGCTGACGTTGGTGATCGCAATGTGCAGATCGCCCAGCGCTTCACGCAGCTTTTGCTCGGCGGCGAATTCTTCACCGGTCGGCACGATCAGCAGCCATTCATCCGGCCCCATCCATTGCAGGCTGGTTTCGCCTTTGACGACGACGGTCAGCGCGCCCGGCAATTCGATACCGAGGGCTTTGTGCACACCGGCAGCGAACGCCGCATCATGGCCATCGCCACGAATGGTCAGGTGGCCGAGGAGTTTTTTCTCGCGCACGATCACGCCGGCGCTTTTGCGACCCTTGCCCACCAGGCTGGCGAGGTCGGCGTGATGCAGCGACGACTCGGCCTTGGCCCCAGTGGTTGGGCGTTGTTGGTAAACATTGGCTGCGGTCATAAAGCACCTGTTCCTGAATTCTGTTGGTTCCGGCCCTTGTGGTGGCAGTGCCGCCGCCTTCGCGAGCAGGCTCGCTCCCACATTTGACCCCGTTCCCCTGTGGGAGCGAGCCTGCTCGCGAAGGCAGTAGCAGGCACCCCACAGGACCCGAGGCCATTAAACGTTCTGGCGATCGCCTTTCGGATCGAAGAACACCGAAGAAACGATTTCCGCCTCGATCACGCTGCCATCGGCCAGCGGTGCGAACACGCGCTCACCGATACGCTTCAAGCCACCCTTCACAACACCCATGGCAAACGAATAGCCGAGGGAGTTGTGCAAGTAACTGGAGGTGACGTGACCGACCATCGTCATCGGGATCGCTTGCTTGGTGTTGAACACCAGTTGCGCACCTTCCGGCAGCCATTTGGTCGGATCAATCGGCTTCAGGCCGACCAACTGTTTGCGTTGATCACGCACGCAGTCTTCGCGGTTCATGCCACGCTGGCCGATCCACGAGAACGGTTTGGTGCGACCGACGCACCAGCCCATGTTCAGGTCATCCGGAGTCATCGACCCGTCAGTGTCCTGACCGACGATGATGAAGCCCTTCTCGGCCCGCAGCACGTGCATGGTTTCGGTGCCGTACGGGGTCAGGTTGTACTTTTTGCCGACCTCGACGATTTTCTCGAGCACGCCCATGGCGTAGTCGGCCTGCACGTTGACTTCGTACGACAGTTCACCGGTAAACGAAATCCGGAACACCCGCGCCGGGACACCGCCGACCAGACCTTCTTTCCAGGTCATGAACGGGAAGGCTTCGTTGGTCAGATCGATGTCGGTGACTTCGCTGAGCAGCTTGCGGCTGTTCGGCCCGGACAGGGTCATGGTTGCCCAGTGATCCGTCACGGAAGTGAAGTACACCTTCAGGTCTGGCCATTCGGTCTGGTGGTAGATTTCCAGCCATTGCAGCACGCGTGCAGCGCCGCCGGTGGTGGTGGTCATCACGAAGTGGTTGTCGGCGAGGCAGGCGGTTACGCCGTCGTCGAACACCATGCCGTCTTCTTTGCACATCAGGCCGTAACGGGCCTTGCCCACGTCGAGCTTGGTCCAGGCGTTGGTGTAGATGCGGTTGAGGAACTCCCGCGAATCCGGGCCCTGGATGTCGATTTTGCCCAGGGTCGAAGCGTCCAGCAGGCCGACGCTGTCGCGCACGGCTTTGCATTCGCGCTTCACGGCGGCGTGCAGGCCTTCACCGTTTTTCGGGAAGTACCACGGACGTTTCCACTGACCGACGTCTTCAAACTCTGCGCCGTTCTTCACGTGCCAGTGATGCAGCGCGGTGAAACGCACAGGCTCGAAGATGTGCCCACAGTGACGACCGGCCACAGCGCCGAAAGTCACCGGCGTGTAGTTCGGACGGAACATGGTGGTGCCCATCTGCGGGATGGTCACGTTCAGCGAACGGGCGGCGATGGCCAGACCGTTGACGTTGCCGAGCTTGCCCTGGTCAGTGCCGAAGCCCAGTGCGGTGTAGCGTTTGACGTGCTCGACCGACTCGAAGCCTTCGCGGGTCGCCAGTTCGATGGCGGCCGCGGTGACGTCGTTTTGCAGGTCGACGAATTGCTTCGGCGCACGAGCGGTGTTCTTTTCGTGCGGCACCTGGAACAGCGCCAGTGTTGGCTCTTCCAGACGGCTCAGGGCTTTCGGCAAGGTGCCTTCGACCCCGCTGAAACCGGCTTCGCTGGCTGCGCGAGCACCGCCTTCAAAACCATCGGCCAGGGAATCGCCGAGACCGTACACACCGTTGATGCCACCGACGCATACGCGCTTCTGCGGTGCTTCGCCCGGTACGAAACCGAGGATGTCTTCACGCCAGATCGGCTTGCCACCCAAGTGCGACGCCAGGTGAACCACCGGGCTGTAACCGCCGGAGCTGGCAACCAGGTCACAATCGAGCCACTCACCAGGACTGGTCACGGTGTGCGCTTTGACATCGATCGCGGCAACGCGAGCGGCGGTCACATGCTTGCTGCCACGTGTCTCGATCACGGCGCTGCCGGTCAGGATGCGGATGCCTTTGGCGCGCGCTTCTTCAACCAGCGCACCGCGCGGATTGCTGCGGGCATCGGCGATGGCGACGACTTGCAGGCTGGCATCGAGCCAATCCAGAGCAACGCGATAGGCGTGATCGTTGTTGGTCGACAGCACCAGTTTTTTGCCCGGTGCCACGCCGTAACGACGAACGTAAGTCGACACAGCGCCGGCGAGCATGTTGCCCGGCACGTCGTTGTTGCCGTAAACCAGTGGACGCTCGTGAGCGCCGGTCGCCAGCACTACACGCTTGGCGCGAACGCGGTGGATGCGCTGACGCACCTGGCCAATCGGGGCGCGGTCGCCGAGGTGATCGGTCAGGCGCTCGTGAATGGTCAAGAAGTTATGGTCGTGGTAACCGTTGACCGTGGCGCGCGGCAACAGCAGCACGTCCGGGGTGTCTTTCAGTTCGGCGATGACGCTGGCAACCCACTCGCTGGCTGGCTTGCCGTCGAGGCTTTCGCGGGAATCGAGCAGGCTGCCGCCAAACTCTTCCTGTTCATCGGCGAGGATTACGCGCGCACCGCTGCGGGCTGCTGCCAAAGCAGCGGCCAGGCCAGCAGGGCCACCGCCGACGATCAGCACGTCGCAGTGCTGGTTCATGTAGTCGTAGGTGTCCGGATCGTTCTCGGTCGGCGAGCGGCCAAGACCAGCGGCTTTACGAATGTACTTCTCGTAAGTCATCCAGAACGATTGCGGGTACATGAAGGTTTTGTAGTAGAAGCCCGGCGGCATCAGCTTGCCGCCGACCTTGCCGAGAATCCCCATCATGTCGTTGTTCACGCTCGGCCAGCCGTTGGTGCTGGTGGCGACCAAACCTTGATACAGCGCTTGTTGCGTGGCGCGTACGTTCGGGATCTGCGTGGCTTCGGTCGCGCCGATTTGCAGCACAGCGTTCGGCTCTTCGGCGCCAGCGGCAAAGATGCCGCGCGGACGGGAATACTTGAAGCTGCGACCGATGATATCGACACCGTTGGCCAGCAAGGCCGCGGCCAGGGAATCGCCTTCAAAGCCTTTGTAAGTCTGGCCATTGAAGGTGAAGCTCAGCACTTTGTTGCGGTCGATCCGTCCGCCGTTGGACAGGCGATTGATCTGGCTCATACCTTCTCTCCCAGAGCCGTGGCGGCCGCTTTCGGGCTATCGGTCTTGTCGGTGAACTGCGGCTTGGTGCCGATCTTGTAGGTTTCGAGAATCTCGTAGGTCACGGTGTCACGGGTGGCGTTGAAGTACTGACGGCAACCGGCGACGTGATCCCACAGCTCGTGGTGCAGGCCGCGAGGGTTATCGCGGAAGAACATGTAGTCGCCCCACTCCTCGTCGGTGCAGTTGGTCGGATCCAGTGGACGCGGGATGTGCGCCTGGCCGGATGCGTGGAATTCCTCTTCGGAGCGCAGCTCAAAGCAGTGAGGACAGAAGATATGCAACATGGGGATTTCTCCTGTTAGTGGGCAACCGCAGCAGCGCCGTGTTCGTCGATCAACGCACCGTTGTGGAAACGGTCGATGGAGAAAGGTGCAGCCAATGGGTGCATTTCACCCTTGGCCAGACTCGCGGCAAACACGTTGCCCGAGCCAGGTGTTGCCTTGAAGCCGCCGGTGCCCCAACCGCAGTTGAAGAACATGTTCGGTACAGGTGTTTTCGAAATGATCGGGCACGCATCCGGCGTGGTATCGACGATGCCGCCCCACTGACGGTTCATGCGTACGCGGGACAAGACCGGGAACATCTCGACGATGGCCTGAACGGTGTGCTCGATCACCGGGTACGAACCACGCTGGCCGTAGCCGTTGTAGCCGTCGATACCGGCGCCGATCACCAGGTCGCCCTTGTCGGACTGGCTGATGTAACCGTGTACGGCGTTGGACATGATCACGCTGTCGATAATCGGTTTGATCGGCTCGGACACCAGCGCTTGCAGCGGATGGGATTCGATCGGCAAACGGAAACCGGCAAGTTTGGCCATGTGCCCAGAGTTACCGGCGGTCACTACACCGACGCGTTTGGCGCCGATGAAGCCTTTGTTGGTTTCAACGCCGATGCACACGCCGTTTTCCTTGCGGAAACCGATCACTTCGGTCTGTTGAATCAAATCCACGCCCAGTGCGTCGGCGGCACGGGCAAAGCCCCACGCCACGGCATCGTGACGGGCCACGCCGCCGCGACGCTGGACGGTTGCACCCATCACCGGGTAGCGCGTGTTCTTCGAGCAGTCGAGGTACGGAATCTCGTCGGCCACTTGTTTGGCGTCGAGCAATTCGCCGTCCACGCCGTTGAGGCGGTTGGCGCTGACCCGACGCTCGGAATCACGAATGTCCTGCAGGGTGTGGCACAGGTTGTAAACGCCGCGCTGGGAGAACATCACGTTGTAGTTCAGGTCCTGGGACAGGCCTTCCCACAATTTCATCGCGTGTTCGTACAGGTGCGCCGACTCATCCCACAGGTAGTTGGAGCGAACGATGGTGGTGTTGCGCGCGGTGTTACCGCCGCCCAGCCAGCCTTTCTCGACCACGGCCACGTTGGTGATGCCGTGCTCTTTGGCCAGGTAGTAGGCGGTCGCCAGACCATGCCCGCCACCGCCGACGATGACCACGTCATAGACCTTTTTAGGGGTCGGCGTGCGCCACATTTTCTGCCAGTTTTCGTGATGGCTGAGGGAGTGTTTGAAGAGGCCGAAGCCCGAGTAGCGTTGCATAGTCATTTACTCCAAAACCGCGCTCAGCGATAAACCGGGAAGTCCGCGCACAGGGCCGAAACTTGCTGCGCGACATTGGCCTCGACATCGGCGTCGCCGAGGTTGTCGAGGATGTCGCAGATCCAGCCGGCAAGCGTAACGCACTGGGTAACCTTGAAGCCGCGAGTGGTCACCGCCGGGGTGCCGATGCGCAGGCCGGAGGTCACGAACGGCGACTGTGGATCGTTCGGGACAGCGTTCTTGTTCACGGTGATGTGGGCGCGACCGAGTGCTGCATCCGCCTCTTTGCCGGTGAGGCCCTGACGGATCAGGCTGACCAGGAACAGGTGGTTATCGGTGCCGCCGGACACTACATCGTAGCCGCGTTTGATAAATACGCCGGCCATGGCCTGGGCGTTGTCGATCACTTGTTGCTGGTAAGCCTTGAAACCTGACTCCAGCGCTTCCTTGAAGCACACCGCTTTACCAGCGATGACGTGCATCAGCGGGCCGCCCTGGGCACCGGGGAAGACTGCGGCGTTGAGCTTCTTCTCGATTTCTTCGTTGGACTTGGCCAGGATCAGGCCGCCACGCGGACCGCGCAGGGTCTTGTGGGTGGTGGTGGTCACAACGTCGGCGTAAGGCAGCGGGTTCGGGTACAGGCCGGCAGCGACCAGACCTGCGACGTGGGCCATGTCGACGAACAGCAGGGCACCAACTTTGTCGGCAATCTGACGGAAGCGCGGGAAGTCGAGGGTCTTGGAATAGGCCGAGAAGCCAGCGACGATCATCTTCGGCTTGCATTCGACGGCCAGCCGCTCGACTTCGTCGTAGTCGATCAGACCGGTTTTGGTGTCGATGCCGTACTGCACGGCGTTGTACAGCTTGCCCGAGGACGACACTTTGGCGCCGTGGGTCAGGTGACCGCCGTGGGCCAGGCTCATGCCCAGAATGGTGTCGCCAGGCTGGATCAGGGCCAGATACACGGCGCTGTTGGCCGAAGAGCCGGAGTGCGGCTGCACGTTGGCGTAGTCGGCACCGAACAGCTGCTTGGCGCGTTCGATGGCCAGCGCTTCAACCTTGTCGACGTGCTCGCAGCCGCCGTAGTAGCGCTTGCCCGGATAGCCTTCGGCGTATTTGTTGGTCAGGCCACTGCCTTGCGCTTCCATGACGCGTTTGCTGGTGTAGTTCTCTGACGCGATCAGCTCGATGTGATCTTCCTGGCGTTGCTCCTCGGCATTCATCGCCGCCAGCAGTGCATCGTCGTAACCCTGGATCTGGTCTTGCTTGCTGAACATCGCGTCTCTCCCAGCGGCGGCGGTGCGCCATTCGTCTCGGTGAGGCACTGGTATTTCGACAGTGCCCTTTGAATGCGATGGTATGACCGGCGCAGACAGGCCAAATGCCTACGGACGCCACGCAAAGGTGCGTTTACGACATGAACCGAAATGGCTGACGGAACACTGTCCTTGAAGTAGCCAGGATCCCCTGTGGGAGCGGGCTTGCTCGCGAATGCGGTGTGTCATCCACCACTGATGCTGACTGACCTGACGCATTCGCGAGCAAGCCCGCTCCCACGGGGGTTAGGCGATTGTCTGTCGCACTGCGAGCAACAACAGAAAATGCAGCGGATACAACGCATACGCCCAACGGCGCATCGGCGGCGGCTTGAGACGCCCGGCATGTCGCAACAAGACCAGCCCCAGCAATGGCGCGATCAGACAAGCGGCGATGCCGAGGATGGCTTCAACATTGTGAAACCGCGCGGAGGAATACAGCACTGGCCACTGATTGGCTGCCAGACAGACTAATCCCGGCAACAGGCTGAAGTACCAGGAACGCTTGATCACCAGCAACATCGCCAGTGGCAACAACACACCGAAGAAGCCGAACATCAGCCGTTCCGGGAACAGCGCCGCCAGCAGCAAGGCGCCTGCCGCCAACAGTCGCGTTTGCAGAGTTCGATCCTGCCAGCCACGGGCCACCAGCAATCCCAGCGCCAATGTGGGCAGCACGTTCAAGGTGACGGGATCAGGAATGTACATCCGGTAGGGAATTTCGCTGATGGCGCTAAACAGCAGCAACCAGCCCAGATACCGCCACTGACCATCGGTCGTCACGGCGCGTGCCCGCGCCAGGTTTGCGGCCATCGCCAGACAGAACCACGGAAAGGCCAGCCTGCCCGGAACATACAGAATATCGACGGAATAACCGATATATCGCAGGTGATCGAGCACCATGCTCAACAGCGCCAGCCACTTGAGCAGGTCCAGTGCCCCATCCCTTTGCGTCATGTGCATAATTGCCCGGCGTCTTTGTATTTTTCTGACAGCATCATCGCGTGTGCTCTCCTGACGATCTTGGGTAAAGTGCGCACCATCATTGACCACGAAGCTCTTCACCATAAGAGCCTCGACCACGGAAGCCGGCCATGACCGATAAGAGCCAACAATTCGCCAGCGACAACTATTCCGGTATCTGCCCTGAAGCCTGGGCCGCCATGGAACAGGCCAACCACGGCCACCAACGCGCCTATGGCGACGACGAGTGGACCGCACGCGCGTCCGACGATTTCCGCAAACTGTTCGAAACCGACTGCGAAGTATTCTTCGCTTTCAACGGCACCGCGGCCAACTCCCTGGCCCTGTCGTCGCTGTGCCAGAGTTACCACAGCGTGATCTGTTCGGAAACCGCCCACGTCGAAACCGACGAATGCGGCGCACCGGAATTCTTTTCCAACGGTTCCAAGCTGCTCATCGCCCGCACTGAAAACGGCAAGCTGACCCCGGAATCGATCCGCGAAATCGCGCTCAAGCGCCAGGACATCCACTACCCGAAACCGCGCGTCGTGACCCTGACTCAGGCCACCGAAGTCGGCAGCGTCTACACCCCGGAAGAAATCCGCGCCATCAGCGCCACCTGCAAAGAGCTCGGCCTGAACCTGCACATGGACGGCGCGCGCTTCTCCAACGCCTGCGCTTTCCTTGGCTGCTCGCCGGCCGACCTGACCTGGAAGGCCGGCGTCGACGTGTTGTGCTTCGGCGGCACGAAAAACGGCATGGCGGTGGGGGAAGCGATTCTGTTTTTCAACCACAAACTGGCCGAAGACTTCGATTACCGCTGCAAACAGGCCGGGCAACTGGCCTCGAAGATGCGTTTCCTGTCGGCGCCGTGGGTCGGGATTCTGGAAAACGACGCCTGGCTCAAATACGCCCGCCACGCCAACCACTGCGCCCAACTGTTGGCTGAACTGGTGAGCGATATTCCTGGCGTGGAACTGATGTTCCCGGTGCAGGCCAACGGCGTGTTCCTGCAACTCTCGGAACCAGCCATCGCTGCACTGACGACCAAGGGCTGGCGCTTCTACACCTTCATCGGCAACGGCGGCGCACGCTTCATGTGCTCGTGGGACACCGAAGAAGAACGCGTACGGGAATTGGCGACGGATATTCGCGAAGTCATGTCCCGGTAACCTCACCGACATGATCGTTCCCACCCTCTGCGGGGGAACGATCAGTGGAGGCTGGAGAGTTGGTCTACATTGACTGCGAGCTGTTTTGATCCGCCCAGATAACAACAATCAGGAGCGCACGCATGTCATTGAAAGGCAAAACCCTGTTCATCACCGGCGCCAGCCGAGGGATTGGTCGTGAGATCGCGCTGCGGGCTGCGCGGGACGGGGCCAACATTGTGATTGCTGCCAAAAGCGCCGAGCCGCACCCCAAGTTGCCGGGCACGATTTTCAGCGTGGCGAAGGAAGTCGAAGCCGCGGGCGGAAAGGCGCTGGCCTTGCAGGTGGATGTGCGTGATGAAGTCGCGGTGCGTGAGGCACTGGCCCAGGCCCATGAACATTTCGGCGCCATTGATGCACTGATCAACAACGCCGGGGCAATCAAGTTGACCGGAGTCCAGCACATCGAACTCAAGCGCTTCGACCTGATGCACCAGATCAACACCCGCGCCGTACTCCTGTGCAGCCAGGCCGCCCTGCCCTATCTGAAGAAAAGCGGCGGACATATCCTGAGCATTTCCCCGCCACTGAATCTGGCGAGCAAATGGTTTGCCCAGTACAGCCCCTACACGGTGACCAAATACGGCATGAGCATGCTGACATTGGGCATGAGCGAGGAATTCAAAAACTACGGCATCAGCGTCAATTCGTTGTGGCCGCAAACCATGATCGCCACTGCCGCCATTGAATTTCAGTTGGGGTCACGGGAGTCGTTCAAGCATGCGCGTACGCCCGCGATCATGGCGGATGCCGCCCATGTGATTCTGAGCAGCAGCGGTCGCAGCATTACTGGGCGATTGCTGATTGATGAGGAAATTCTGGGTGAACACGGGGTGACGGATTTTGAACAGTATCGGTTCGCGCCTGACACCACCGACCCGCTGATGCCGGACCTGTTTGTCGACTGAGTGGTTTAGGGTGTCAGTAAGATCCGCCCCTCACCCTAACCCTCTCCCAAAGGGCGAGGGGACTGACCGAGGCGCTCATTCGAGTTACATCGACCTGAAATATCGAGTCGAGCTCAGGTTTGAAAAGCTTGAAGATCTGCCCCCTTTCCCCCTCTCCCCACTGGGGAGAGGGCTGGGGTGAGGGGTGGATCTTGAAGTTAATTAACCTTCCAGCCTCACATCAAAACTCGATGCGCACATCACCCTTCGGCACGCTGCAGCACGAAAGAATGAACCCTTCCGCTTCGTCTTCCTCGGTGATCCCGCCGTTGTGGTCCATCTCGACCTCGCCACCCAGCTTCATCACCTTGCACGTCCCGCAGATCCCCATCCCGCAAGCCTTCGGAATCAACAGCCCCAACTTGGCAGCGGCGGCGTGAACGGTTTCACCCGGAGCAACTCGAATGCTTTTCCCGGACGCGGTGAATTCCACCTGGTGCAGGTCCGCCACGTCGATGTCCGGTGCGTCTGCGGCGATTTCGGCTTGTTCCACCGCATCGGCACGGGCTTCCGGTGGTGTAGCACCGAAGGATTCCTCGTGATAACGCGACATGTCGAAGCCAACCGCTTCCAGCATGCGCTTGACCGCAGTCATATACGGCGTCGGGCCACAGCAGAAAACTTCCCGTTCAAGGAAGTCCGGCGCCATCAGCTCCAGCATCTTGTGGTTCAGGTAACCGCGATAACCGGCCCACGGCTCACCCAGACCATGCTTCTCGCAGATCAGGTGCAGGCTGAAGTTATCGATCCGCGACGCCATGTGTTCCAGCTCGCGGTGGTAAATGATGTCTTTGGGCGAACGGGCGCTGTGGATAAACACCATGTCGACGTTGCCGTTGGTGTCATAGAACCAGCGAGCCATCGACATGACTGGCGTTATACCGACGCCACCGCTGAGGTACAGCACCTTCGGCGCGGTGAAGTCCATGGCGTTGAACAACCCGACCGGCCCGTGCACCGCCAGCTCCTGGCCTTCATGCAGGGTGTCGTGCAGCCAGTTGGAGACCTTGCCGCCCGGTACGCGCTTGATGGTCACCGAAAAGCTGTAGGGCACCGACGGCGAGCTGGAAATGGTGTAGGAGCGCATGATCGGCACGCCTTCGATTTCCAGTTCCAGGGTGACGAATTGCCCCGGCTTGAAGAAGAACAGGATTGGCTGGTCGGCCATAAAGCAGAAGGTGCGCACGTCCCAGGTTTCCTGGATGACTTTGACGCAACGGACGATGTGTCGACCATTGGCCCAGGTCTGGGTGGTTACCGGATTCAGGAAGCTGTTGGACATGCTGTTCTCCACCGCCGATGGTCGGCCTTATGTTGGCGATTCTGCGTAACGTGCGAACCACCCATTTACCTATCTGCGACATTCACATACTTATCGCGACCAGCCTGCATCTACCGGGGGTTGCGCGTCGGGAACAGAGTGGGCCATGTCGCTCGTGGATAAGGTTCTGGGCAGCGCCGGCCCCACACTCGCCCCATACCAATACACAATCTTTACACCTTGCGTAGCAACCCTGAGCAGCACACCTGATTAGCCACTTTCGCCGGCCACACAGAATGGCCTTGAGGATCAAATCGATGGACGTCACCGCAAAAATCAGCCTGGGCGATCCGCTGGAACCCGCACGCAAGGCCACCGCGCAGATGCTGCAAGAGCGCGAGCGCACTTTCTCGCTGCCGCAGCCGTTTTACTCTGACGAGCGGCTGTTTGAAATCGACATGCAGGAAATCTTCCAGAAAGAGTGGTTGATCGCCGGCATGGCCTGCGAAATCCCGACCAAGGGCAACTACCTGACCCTGCAAGTCGGCAAGAACCCGATCATCGTGATTCGCGGCGCCGAAGGCGTGATCCATGCGTTCCACAACGTCTGCCGTCACCGTGGTTCGCGGCTGTGCACCAGTGAAAAAGGCAAGGTCGCCAAACTGGTCTGCCACTACCACCAGTGGACGTACGAACTGGACGGCCGCCTGCTGTTTGCCGGCACCGAGATGGGCGCCGACTTCGACATGAAGCAGTACGGCCTCAAACCGGTAAACGTGAAGACTGCCGGCGGCTACATCTTCATCAGCCTGTCGGAGAACCCGCCGGCCATTGATGACTTCCTGTCGACGCTGAACCATTACATGGAACCGTACGACATGGAGAACACCAAGGTGGCGATCACCACCACCTTGATTGAAAAGGCCAACTGGAAACTGGTGCTGGAAAACAATCGCGAGTGCTACCACTGCAACGCGTCGCACCCGGAACTGCTGAAATCCCTGCTGGAATGGGACGACGTTACCGACCCGCGCGCCGACCAGGCTTTCAAGGACCACGTCGCCGCCTCCGCCGCTGCCTGGGAAGCCGAGAAGATCCCTTACGCCCACGCCAGCTTCGGCCTGCGTAACCGCATCGTGCGCATGCCGCTGCTCAAGGGCACCGTGTCGATGACCCTGGACGGCAAACAGGGCTGCGCCAAACTCATGGGCCGGATCAAAAACCCGGACCTGGGCTCGATGCGCATCCTGCACCTGCCGCACTCCTGGAACCACTGCATGGGCGACCACATCATCGTGTTCACCGTGTGGCCGATCAGCGCGCAGGAAACCATGGTCACCACCAAGTGGATCGTCCACAAGGACGCGGTCGAAGGCGTGGACTACGACGTGGAGCGCATGCGCCAGGTCTGGGATGCGACCAACGACCAGGACCGTCGCCTGGCCGAAGAGAACCAGCGCGGCATCAACTCCACGGCTTACCAGCCAGGCCCTTACTCCAAGACCTATGAGTTTGGCGTGGTGAACTTCGTGGACTGGTACAGCGAGCGTTTGCTGAACAATCTGGGCGCGGAACCTGCGCCTTACCTCAAAGGGGTTCCGGTTCAAGGCTGACCGATCCGCTGAGACAAAAAACCGCGAACATGCTTCGCGGTTTTTTATTGTTCAAATGTCGATCAATCGCTTTAGAGCTGCCGCTGGTATGGGGCTGTAGAGGTTCGCGAACAAGTTATCCACACCTTCGCCCACAGCAAATGGGGACAAGTGCGGATTTACGGAAAACTTTCTCCACAGAAACTGAAGAAAATCCGTGACTTATCCAGAAGCAGGGTTTTTAGCAGCGATTGGTTGCTTTTTGATCGAAAGCTTGTAAGGCACGTTATACGTGGCTTGCAGAGGATGGCGAACACCTTATCCACAGAAGCGCCAACAGACTTTGGGGGCAACTTGGGCCGATCTGTGGAAAACCGTTGGAAGCCGCGATAAATCGGGGTTTGCGCGAAGTTTCTTGACCTAAAACGACGATTTGATCGTTTTTTGATCAGCAGCCTGATAAGCCCGTTTTATATGGCCTGTAGAGGACAGCGAACATCTTATCCACAGATGCGCTAACAGAGATTGGGGGCAAGTATTGGTTCGCGCCCAAAGTTATCCTCAGGAAAAAGCCTGAAAAAACCGCAAGTTAGGCTGGTTGTTTTTTGTACGAAGGGTTTCAGGGCTTGATTTGTATGGGGTGTAGCGATGGGCGAACACGTTATCCACAGAAGCGCTAACAGGGATTGTGGATAAACACATCACCCTGTGGGATTGGGTTCGTGCCTTAAGGCCGATACATCAAATAGGCCTCACCCGTGACCCGAATCATTGGATGCGGTGTGATCTGGCAGGTATCGACGATACGAAAGCCATGCCGCTCATAAAACCGACGGGCGCCGGTATTCACCGCGTAGTCGATCAGGCTCAAGCCATTGAGCCCCAGCTGGTTGGCACGGTCGTAGGCGTAGGCGAGGAATTGCTTGCCAAGGCCCTGGTTTCGCCAGCCTTCATGCAGCGCCAGGCTGGAAATATAGAGGGTGTCGGGGATTTCCATCCTGGCGTACGGCGCCAGAACCGGATCGGTCACTGGAGGTGCCAGCGGATCGTGACGCATCACGTAGCTGTGCATCATGCCAATGACGTTTCCCTGTGCCTCGGCAATGAGGCAGTTCTGCCAGGAAAAATCCACGTCTTCACGGGCATACCGACTGGCGCCCACGTCCAGTAAATCCTGACCGGGTTGCGCCAGTTGGCTCCAGATGTAGTCCGCAGCACCTTCTGACGAAATCTGGAACAAGCGAGCAATCTCCCGCGCATCCGCGCGCAGGGCCGAACGAAATTCAACTGCCATTTACCGCCCCCACAGGATCGCTAGCGGACCACGCCTTCTTCGATCAGTAACTTGAGAATCGCCTCAGCCCCCGCCTCGGCACTCAACCCTTTAAGCACTTGTCCGCCTCCACCGCTGGCCTTGGCCGTCGCGGCTTTCATCCGGTCCGCGCCGCTCTTGGCCTTGATCACCTTCAAGCGTTTAGGCCGTGGCTTGGCCGGTTGCAGCGTGGCGACCGCCAGCAGTTCATCGTCGATCACTTCGACTTCATCCGCCTGCAACACCCCGCGTCGGGCGGGGCCGTAGGCGCTCTGCCGAGGCTTCGGCGCGGCGTTATCCACAGTCGCGAGAAACGGCAGCCGTACTTTCAGGCGACGGCGCTGACCGCGCGGCAAAGCTTGCAGCACCAGCGCCGAACTGCCGTCGATGGATTCAACTTGAGCCAGCCCCACGACCAGCGGCCAGCCCAGGCTTTCCGCCAGCAGGAACGGCAACATGCCCGAGCCTTCGCCGGTTTCCGCCTGGCTACCGGTCAGCACGACCTGAGCCCCGGCGTCACGCAAATACGCGGTCAATGCCGGCAGTGCGTCGGCGCCTTCCGGCTGCTCAAGCACGTGCAGCTGTTCCAGGCCCATGCCCAGATAAGCGCGCAACGCCGGTTCCGCAACGTCGCCGGCATGCAGCACTTGCAGGTTATCCCCAGCGAGTTGCAGGCCCAGCTCCACCGCCCGCGCATCCTGCTCCGCGCGACGTGGCCGGCCGGAGGTCGGATGGGCGCCGATGGACACCAGGCTGATGATTTTCGTGCTCATAACCCTTTCCTTTCCTTAAGCCGCATCGCGCTTGGCTTCGTTGCGGTAAGCCTCTACCGCGTCGATCAACGCTTGAAGAATCTCGGCGCTCTCGCCGATCACCGACAGGTCGGCCCGTTTGATCATGTCGCAGCCAGGGTCGATGTTGATCGCCACCACCTTGTCGCAGGCACCGATGCCTTGCAGGTGCTGGATCGCCCCGGAAATCCCTACCGCCACGTAAACCCGCGCGGTGACCCAGGTGCCGGACGCACCGACTTGGCGATCGCGCGCCATGAAGCCATCGTCCACCGCCACACGGGACGCGCCTTCGGTAGCGCCCAACGCTTCGGCCGTCCTGTGGAAAAGTCCCCAGTCCTTGACCCCGTTGCCGCCGGAGAAGATGAATTCGGCTTCGGCCATCGGAATCGCCGCCGGGTCCACTGCCACTGCGCCCAAATCTTCGATGCGCGAGAGACTGCGCGCCACCGCTGTGGATAACTCCACCGGCAAGGCTTCGTGACGGGTTTCGCTGACCGGTTCGGCGCATTCGACGGCGGCCAGAATCAAGCGAGCGACCGGGCGCGCAAGGTCTTGCAAACCAGCACCGGCGCGGCCGATGCATTCCTGATCCTTGACCTGCCAGACCCGCGTGGCCGGACGTTCGCCCAGTGCGGCGGCAAAGCGTCGACCCAATTCACCACCGCCGCTGCGGCTGTCCGGCAGCAGCCAGTGACGCGGGCTGAACTGGTTATCCACAGCCCGCAGGCCCTGGACCCGTTGTTCCGGTGCATAACCGCTGAATTCGTCGCCTTCCAGCACCAGCAAGCGATCGACGCCAGCGGTGGCAAAGGCGTTTTCTTTGTGTTCGCCGAAGACCACGGCCAATACCGCGCCGTCCTTGCCGGCCAATTGGTGCGCCAGGCCGAGCAGGTCGCGGTCGTGGCTGCTCAAGCGGCCGCCGACCATGTCCGGCACCACGCTTATGTAGAACGCCGGTGCAGGCACTTGATGCAGCGGCAATTGCACTTCAACGGCGGCCGAGCGTTTGGTCGCCCCGCCCTGTTGAGCGCCGCTGCGGTCGATTCGTTTGATGCCATTGGGACCGATAAAACCGATGCCATGGGGATTCTTGCGGATGACGCCGTTAGGCCCCATCCAGCTGTGTTGCGCCGGCTGCATGGCTGCGTGCAGCGGGTGCAAACGGTTACGGGCGATCCATTCGGCGCGTGGGTCGCGGCGGATAATGTCGCTCATCAGTGGGCCTCCGCAGGTTCACGTTGGGCCGGTGTGGTCGGCTTGCTCGGGGCAGCGTCTTCGAGCAACGCGTCCGCCACCAGTTCGGCGATGTCCTTGATCAGCGGCCGGGGTTCGACCACGCCTTCGAGCATCGCGGTGCACTGTGGACAACCCACGGCCACCAGTTCGGCGCCGGTTTCGCGGATGTCTTCCATGCGCATGTCGGGGATCCGTTGCTTGCCCGGAATGTCGGTGATCGGCGCACCGCCACCACCGCCGCAGCAGCGAGAGCGGAAACCGGAGCGTTGCATTTCCTTGATCTCGATACCCAGGGCGCGCAGCACTTCACGCGGTGCCTCGTATTCGCCGTTGTAGCGGCCGAGGTAGCACGGATCGTGATAAGTCACGCTGCTGCCTTTGTGCTGGCCGAGGTTCAGGGCGCCGGCGCCGATAATTTCCGCCATGTAGGTGCTGTGGTGCTGCACGAGGTAGTTGCCGTCGAAGGCGCCGTACTCGTTTTTCAGCACGTGGAAGCTGTGCGGGTCGCAGGTGACGATGCGGTTGAAACTGTATTTGGCCAGGGTCTGGATGTTGCGTTTGGCCAACAACTGAAAGGTGGCTTCGTCGCCCAGACGTCGGGCTACGTCACCGCTGTCACGCTCTTCGAGGCCCAGCACCGCGAAGTCGACCTTGGCCGCTTTCAGCACTTTGACGAAGGCGCGCAAGGTGCGCTGGTTGCGCATGTCGAAGGCACCGTCGCCGACCCAGAACAGCACGTCGACTGATTTCTTCTCGCTCATCAGATTGAGGTTCAAATCCGCCGCCCAGTTCATCCGCCCACCCGGGGCGAAGCCGCCAGGGTTGTCGGTGGCGATCAGGTTTTCCAGAACTTCGGCACCCTTGTTCGGGGTCGCGCCTTTTTCCAGGGTCAGATGGCGGCGCATGTCGACGATGGCGTCGACGTGCTCGATCATCATCGGGCACTCCTCGACACAGGCGCGGCAGGTGGTGCAGGACCACAGGGTTTCAGCGTCCACCAGACCGTTGACGATTGGTTGATGCGGGTTACCGGCGTGTTCGCCAATTGCCTTGCCTGGATACGCGCTGCCGGCGAATTTGGCATCGGTGCCACCGGCCAGGCCAACGACCATATCCTGAATCAGTTTTTTCGGGTTCAGCGGCTGGCCGGCGGCGAACGCCGGGCACGCGGCTTCGCACTTACCGCACTGCACGCAGGCGTCGAAGCCGAGCAGTTGGTTCCAGGTGAAATCCTTGGGTTTTTCCACACCCAGTGGCGCGTTTGGATCGTTCAGGTCCAGCGGTTTCAAACCGGTGGAACGGCCGCCACCAAAGCGTTCGGCGCGACGGTGCCAGGCCAGGTGCAAAGCACCGGCGAAGGCGTGCTTCATCGGCCCGCCCCAGGTCATGCCGAAGAACAGTTCGCTAACGCCCCACAGCACACCGACGCCGAGGATCGCCGCCACCACCCAGCCGCCGAAGTTTTCCGGGAGGATGCCGGCGACCGGCAGGGTCAACAGGAAGAAGCTCGCAGAGAACGCCAACAGGCTTTTCGGCAGACGCATCCATGGCCCTTTGGAAAGGCGAGCCGGTGGGTTGCGACGACGCAGGAACATGAAAATCGCACCGACGAACATCACCGCCGAGGCAATCAACAGGGCAACACCGAGAATGCGATTGTGCAGGCCGATACCGTGAACCAGGATCGCCAGCACAATGGACGCCACCGCACCGCCAGCCGTAGCGACGTGTGTGTTGGCGATGTATTTGTCCCGCGCGACGACATGGTGCAAATCGACCATGTAGCGTTTAGGCATGGCGAACAGGCCGCCGATCAGGTCGACTTTCGAAGCCCGGCCTCGGCGCCACATAGCCACCCGCCGCAACGCGCCGAGGACAGCGAGGCCCAGGGCAGCGAACAACAGGATTGGAAGAAGGGTGTTCAACATGGTGGAGCTCCCAAAGACCTCGGGTCTTGCAGGCTTAACAAGCTGGATGCCTTGCTCGATTCCTGTGGGAGCGAGCCTGCTCGCGAAAGCGGTGGGTCAGTCGACATCAATGGCGGCTGACAGATTGCATTCGCGAGCAGGCTCGCTCCCACAGGGTTATCCACAAGCTCTTAGAAATCCTTGCACAACCTCAGGGCGTCGTAGATCGCCGCGTGGGTGTTGCGCTGCGCCACGCAGTCGCCGATGCGGAACAGCAAATAGCCGTCGCCCGGTTGGCTCAGCGAAGGTTGCGGCTTGATAGCGAACAGGGCTTCGATGTCCATCTGGCCTTTGTTGCGCGAACCTTCCTTCAGGGCGTAGTAGATTTCTTCGTCCGGACGTACGCCGTTTTCGACGACGACCTGGTCCACCACCCGCTCCTCTTTGGCGCCGGTGTATTCGTTTTCCAGCACCGCCACCAGCTTGTCGCCTTCGCGGTAAACCTTCTCCAGCATCATGTCGCCGGTCATGATCACTTCTTTGGGGTACATGCTGCGGTAGTAAGTCGGGAACGACGTACCGCCGATGGCCACGCCCGGTTTGATGTCGTCGGTGACGATCTCGACCTGGCTGCCCTTGTCGGCGAGAAAGTCGGCCGTCGACATCCCGGTGAACTCGCAAATGGTGTCGTAGACCAGCACGTTCTTGCCTGGCGCCACCTTGCCGTCGAGGATGTCCCAGCTGCTGACCACCAGGCCTTCAGCCGCGCCCCAGTGCTCGTTCTGCTCCAGGAATGGATGGCCGCCGACGGCGAGCACCACCACGTCCGGACGCAGGTCGAGAATGGTTGCCGCATCGGCCGCCACGCCCAGGCGCAGGTCAACTTTCAAACGCGCCAGTTCCAGTTGGAACCAGCGGGTGATACCGGCGATCTGGTCCCGTTGCGGAGCTTTCGAGGCGGTCGTGATCTGGCCGCCGATAAATTCTTTCTTCTCGAACAGGGTCACGTCGTGGCCACGTTCGGCCGACACACGCGCAGCTTCCATCCCGGCAGGACCGGCACCGACCACCACAACCTTGCGCTTCACACCGGTCGACTTCTCGATGATGTGCGGCACGCCCATGTATTCACGGGAGGTCGCAGCGTTCTGGATGCACAACACGTCCAGGCCCTGGTATTGACGGTCGATACAGTAGTTGGCGCCGACGCATTGTTTGATCTGGTCGACCTGACCCATTTTGATCTTGGCGATCAGGTGCGGGTCGGCGATGTGGGCGCGGGTCATACCGACCATGTCCACGTAGCCGCCTTCCAGAATACGGGTTGCCTGGTTCGGGTCCTTGATGTTCTGCGCGTGCAGAACCGGGGCCTTCACCACTTCCTTGATACCGGCCGCCAAGTGCAGGAACGGCTCCGGTGGATAACTCATGTTCGGAATAACGTTGGCCAGGGTGTTGTGGGTGTCGCAACCCGAACCCACCACACCAATGAAGTCGATCATGCCGGTGTCGTCGTAGTACTTGGCGATCTGCTTCATGTCCTCGTGGGACAAGCCGTCCGGGTGGAACTCGTCACCGCACAGACGGATGCCGACGCAGAAATCCGGGCCGACTTCAGCCCGCACAGCCTTGATCACTTCCAGGCCGAAACGCATGCGGTTTTCGAAGCTGCCGCCCCATTCGTCGGTACGCTTGTTGACCCGCGGGCTCCAGAACTGGTCGATCATGTGCTGGTGCACAGCCGACAATTCGACGCCGTCCAGGCCACCGGCCTTGGCGCGGCCAGCCGCAGTGGCGTAGTTGCCGATTACCCGCCAGATTTCTTCCGGCTCGATGGTTTTACAGGTCGCACGGTGCACCGGCTCACGGATGCCCGACGGCGACAGCAGGGTTGGCCAATGCTCGCCGTCCCAACGCGAGCGTCGGCCCATGTGAGTAATCTGGATCATGATCTTGGCGCCATGCTTGTGCATGGCATCGGCCAGGTTCTGGAAGTGCGGAATGATCCGGTCGTCGGCTAGGTTGACCGACTTCCACCAGCCTTGCGGGCTGTCGATGGCCACGCTGGAGGAACCGCCGCAAATCGCCAGGCCGATCCCGCCCTTGGCTTTCTCTTCGTAATACTTGACGTACCGGTCGGTGGTCATGCCGCCGTCGGTGGCGTAGACCTCGGCGTGCGCGGTGCTGAGCACACGGTTACGGATGGTCAGTTTGCCGATCTGGATCGGCTGGAACATTGCTTCGAAAGCCATGGCGGGGTCCTCGACTTACAACGGCTTGACGGTGAACAAACCGTCGTCGTGGCCTTCTTCGGAGCCACCGTAGACTTGTTCGGCAACCGTGCGAATGTTGCTGCCGCGGGCTTGCAGAATCTGGTCCATGGCACCGGCAAACCAGCCAGTGAACATGTAGTCGACCTTGCGCCCGACCTTGCCGTACACGTAGACGAACGCCGAGTGTTCGAGCTTGACGCTGGCAGTGCCCTTGTCGAGGTCGATGTCCTGGATCTTGAACAGACCCCAGCCGCGCTGCGACAGGCGCTTCATGTAGTGCTCGAACACCGCAACGCCTTCCAGGCCGTGGCATTCAGCTTCTTTCTCACACCAGTGCCAGGCGGATTTGTAGCCGGCCTTGTAGAGGATTTCGGCGTAGGCGTCGGCGCCCAGCACTTCCTCGATGCCCATGTGGTTGTTGACGAAGAAATGACGCGGCACATACAGCATTGGCAGGGCGTCGGAGGTCCAGACACCGGTTTCGCTGTCGACTTCGATTGGCAATTGCGGGGCGATCTTGGCCATGGAAACTTAACTCCAGAAAAATTCGTTGTGTGTTTTGCGTAGCAGCTGCCGAGGTACGAGGCTGCGTTGCGTGTCCGTAGGACCGCCCTCGGGGGCCGCTTCGCAGCCCGACGCAGCCTCGTACCTCGGCAGCTGCTACAAGGGATCGTTGTTCAAAGTGGGCTTATTCGCCCCAAACGTCTTTCAAGACGTTGACCCAGTTCTCGCCCATGATCTTGCGCACCACGCGCTCGGAATGGCCGCGCTTGAGCAGGGTTTCGGTCAGGTTAGGGAACTCGCCGACGGTGCGGATGCCCAGCGGGTTGATGATCTTGCCGAAGCTGGTCAGGCGGCGGGCGTAGCCCTTGTCATGGGTCAGGTATTCGAAGAAGTCCTGGCCATGGCCCTGGGTGAAGTCGGTGCCGATGCCGATGGCGTCTTCGCCGACGATGTTCATGGTGTATTCGATGGCTTCGGCGTAATCGTCGATGGTCGAATCGATGCCCTTGGCCAGGAACGGCGCGAACATGGTCACGCCGACGAAGCCGCCGTGATCGGCGATGAACTTCAGTTCTTCATCGGATTTGTTGCGCGGGTGAATTTTCAGACCCGACGGCAGGCAGTGGGAGTAGCAGACCGGCTTCTTGGATTCGAGGATGACTTCTTCGGAGGTTTTCGAACCCACGTGGGACAGGTCGCACATGACGCCGACGCGGTTCATCTCGGCCACGATTTCACGACCGAAACCCGACAGGCCGCCATCACGCTCGTAGCAACCGGTGCCAACCAGGTTCTGGGTGTTGTAGCACATCTGCACGATACCGACGCCCAACTGCTTGAACACCTCGACGTAGCCGATCTGGTCCTCAAAGGCGTGAGCATTCTGGAAGCCGAACAGGATGCCGGTCTTGCCCTGCTCCTTGGCCTTGCGGATATCGGCGGTGGTGCGCACTGGAATCACCAGGTCGCTGTTTTCGCGGATCAGCTTCTGGCTGGCGGCGATGTTGTTGACAGTGGCCTGGAAGCCCTCCCACACCGACACGGTGCAGTTGGCCGCGGTCAGACCGCCCTTGCGCATGTCTTCGAACAGCTCACGGTTCCACTTGGCAATAATCAGACCGTCGATAACGATGCTGTCGGCGTGCAATTCGGCTGGGCTCATCAGGCTGTCCCCTATTAGCGATTCATGCGCCGAATCGTGTGTCGGCGCTTTGGGGCCAGCATATGCCTGAGGGAGGGGGCAGCCGGGTGCAAAAACGACAGGGGGTTTGCCGAAAGCGTCAATCCGCGACAAAGGGTCGTCGCCGGACGTCATGAGCCACCTGTTCAAGGGCCTGCGCATGGGCCAGAATTCGCGGCATTACTGGATGCTTTACTGGAATAAGGGGTGGCGGCGCAATGAAATCGATCTTCCTGGCTTTGGCACTGATAGCGACCGGCGCACACGCGGCTGAAGAGTCCGACGACAACCCCTGCGACAAAGTCGAAAACGAAGTCCAGACCCTGGAATGCTCGACCTACAGCAGAACCACCGCCGAAGACCTGCTGAAAGAGAACTACAACAGCCTGACCGATCGCATGCAATTGGCCTACGGCAAGAACCCGGCGCAACTGGCCGACTTCACCGCCAAGCTCAAGGCTGCTCAACAGCAGTGGCTGAAGACCCGGGATGCGGATTGCGCGGTTGAGGCGTTTCCGGCGACGGCCGGTAGCAAGGCGTTCACCATTGCGCAAAATGATTGTGTCGCGCGGATGAGCGATGAGCGGTCGGAGTTTTTGGAGTCGATTGGGCAGGAGTAAAAACATACATATGTCGCCCAGCAGGAGACTGTTGCCAAACCCCGCAAGGCCACTCGCGAAAAAATCGCCGTAGCTTTTGGCATCAAGCCCAATCAACTCGAGCTGTAAGCTGTACTCCACCAACAAGGAAAGGGATTTACATGAAAATCTGCGGCATCGAAATCAAAGGCAGCGAAGCCATCATCGCCGTGGCCTCTCTCGACGGTCAGGTGCTGAGCCACGTCGCCCTGGCCACCAAGAAAATCGCCCTCGACGATGACGATGAAGCCGCGAACGTCAAAGTCTTTGCCGCTCAGGTAGCGTCGTTTGTACGCGAGAACTCCATCGATAGGATTGCGATCAAGAAACGCAGCAAGAAAGGCGAGTTCGCCGGTGGGCCGACCACGTTCAAGATCGAGGGCGTTTTTCAGTTGCTGGAAAATTGCGAGGTCACGCTGCTGTCGCCACAAACCATCAATGCGCAGAACAAGAAATTCGACTTCGAACTGCCGGCCACGCTGAACAAGTATCAGCATGAAGCGTTCAAAGCGGCCTGCTCGGCGTTGATGAAAAAGTAAGGCCCACAGCAGATCAAAACTGTGGAAGCGAGCCTGCTCGCGATAGCGGTGGATCAGTCGACATCAACTTGAATGACAGACCGCCATCGCGAGCAGGCTCGCTCCCACAGGGTTCTCTGGTGTTGTCAAAACTTAAGTTCAGACCAGCTCCCGCCCATCCCCCAACCGCCTGCGGTCTTCCCGCGGACACCGGGCATATTTGGCCCGATAGCTTCGGGTGAAATACGACGGTGATTCAAACCCGCACGCGATACTCACTTCCAGCACGCTCATATCGGTTTGGCGCAGCAACTGCCGGGCTTTCTCCAGCCGCAAGCGCAGGTAGAAATTGCTTGGCGTGTCGTTCAAATGCAGGCGAAACAATCGCTCCAGTTGCCGCCGAGTCACCTTGATCGATTCAGCCAACTCAAGCGTGCTCAGCGGCGGTTCGCTGTGCTGCTCCATCTCCCCAATCACCTGCACCAGTTTTTTGTTGCTGATGCCATAACGCGTGGCGACTTCCATGCGCTGGTGGTCTTTGCGTGGGCGGATGCGGCCGAGTACGAATTGTTCGCTGACCTGGATCGCCAGTTCCGGGCCGTGGGCCTGACCGATGAGGTCGAGCATCAGGTCGATGGAAGCGGTGCCGCCGGCGGAGGTAATGCGTCGGCGGTCGATCTCGAACAACTCCTGGGTGACGCTGAGCTGCGGATAGGATTCCTTGAACGCGTCGATGGCTTCCCAGTGCAGGGTCAGGCGATGACCGTCGAGCAGGCCGGTTTCGGCGAGCACGAAACTGCCGGTGTCGATGGCGCCGAGGGTCACGCCTTCGTTGTCCAGGCGGCGCAGCCAGTGCTCCAACGCCGGGGTGGCGAATTTCAGCGGTTCGAAACCGGCGACCACCAGCAGGGTTGCACCTTTCTTCAGCGGTTCCAGCGCCGCATCGGCGTTGACCGACATGCCGTTGCTGGCCAGCACCGCCCCGCCGTCCGCGCTGAGCACATGCCAGCGGTACAGCTCGCCCCGAAAGCGATTGGCGACCCGCAGCGGCTCGATGGCCGAGATAAAACCGATGGCCGAGAAACCCGGCATCAACATGAAGTAGAAATCCTGGGACATGGAGCGCACTCGGTTGGCGGGTAGCGTGTTGACGTTGATACGCCAGTTGTCGATGGCATTCAAGAGGACAGGTCGCTGCTGTGCAAGAGCTGGTCGCCGTAGTGCGCTTTAGCGGGCCTTAAGCTGCGTAACTTGGCATCACCGGCGCACAAAGATGCCGGAACCCACAATAACGTCTGCCGAGGAACCTGAGATGAAACGACTGATCAGCAGCTGTGTTCTTGCACTCAGCGGTACCGCTTTCCTGAGCGCCAGCGTCATGGCGGCCGAACCTGCTTCATGCCAGAACGTGCGCATGGGCGTCGTGAACTGGACCGACGTGATCGCCACCAGTGCCATGACCCAAGTCCTGCTCGATGGCCTCGGCTACAACACCAAACAAACCAGCGCATCCCAGCAAATCATCTTCGCCGGGATCCGCGACCAGCGCCTGGACTTGTTCCTGGGCTACTGGAACCCGCTGATGACCCAGACCATCACCCCGTTCGTCGCGGCCAATCAGGTCAAAGTGCTTGAGGCGCCAAGCCTGAAAGACGCCCGCGCCACCCTCGCCGTACCGACTTACCTCGCCGACAAGGGCCTGAAAACCTTTGCCGAAATCGCCAAGTTTGAAAAGGAACTGGGCGGCAAAATCTACGGCATCGAGCCAGGTTCGGGTGCCAACACCCAGATCAAGGCGATGATCGCCAAGAACCAGTTTGGCCTCGGCAAGTTCCAGTTGGTCGAGTCCAGTGAGGCCGGCATGCTCGCGGCGGTGGATCGCGCCGTGCGGCGCAACGAGGCCGTGGTGTTCTTCGGCTGGGCGCCGCATCCGATGAACGTCAACGTGCAGATGACCTACCTCACTGGCAGCGAAGACGCTCTGGGCCCGAACGAAGGCATGGCCACGGTCTGGACCGTCACCGCGCCGAAATACGCCGAGCAATGCCCGAACATCGGTCGCTTGCTGAGCAACCTGACGTACACCGCCGAAGACGAGAGCCGGATGATGCAGCCGCTGCTGGATCACAAGGACGCCTTCGAATCGGCCAAACAATGGCTGAAAGATCACCCGCAAGACAAGCAACGCTGGCTTGAAGGCGTGACCACCTTCGATGGCAAACCCGCCGCTAAAAACCTGCAACTGACGACCAAATAAACCCGATTGAACCACCGACTCGCAGCCCGACCGGGCTGCGAACGGAATCATCACGCTTGCAAGGAACCCGCCTCATGAACCACGACGTCATCATCACCTGCGCACTCACCGGTGCTGGCGACACGACCAGCAAGAGCCCACACGTGCCGGTCACCCCGAAACAAATCGCCGCTGCCGCCGTGGAAGCCGCCAAGGCCGGCGCCACTGTCGTTCACTGCCACGTTCGCAACCCCGAAACCGGCAAATTCAGCCGTGATGTAGCGTTGTATCGCGAAGTGATGGAGCGCATCCGCGAGGCGGACGTCGACATCATCGTCAACCTCACCGCCGGCATGGGCGGCGACCTGGAAATCGGCGCGGGCGAGAACCCGATGGAGTTCGGCCCGAACACCGACCTGGTCGGACCGCTGACCCGTCTGGCTCACGTTGAAGAACTACTGCCGGAAATTTGCACCCTCGATTGCGGCACCCTGAACTTCGGCGACGGCGACACCATTTACGTGTCCACCCCGGCGCAACTTCGTTCCGGCGCGAAGCGAATTCAAGAGCTGGGCGTGAAGGCCGAGCTGGAAATTTTCGACACCGGCCACCTGTGGTTCGCCAAACAGTTGATCAAGGAAGGCCTGCTTGACGACCCGCTGTTCCAACTCTGCCTGGGCATCCCGTGGGGCGCGCCGGCCGACACCACCACCATGAAAGCCATGGTCGACAACCTGCCTGCCAATGCGGTCTGGGCCGGGTTCGGCATCGGTCGCATGCAAATGCCGATGGCTGCACAAGCGGTGCTGCTCGGCGGCAACGTACGGGTCGGTCTGGAAGACAACATCTGGCTGGACAAGGGCGTACTGGCGACCAACGGCCAACTGGTCGAACGCGCCTCGGAAATCCTCAGCCGTCTCGGCGCCCGTGTTCTGACGCCGGCGGAAGGCCGGGCAAAAATGGGCCTGACCAAGCGCGGTTGACCCTCCACACACAAGCCTGTAGGAGCGAGGCTTGCCCGCGAAGAGGCCGGTACATCCGGTGGATTTCTTGCGCCAGGAAAGCCGTCTTCGCGAGCAAGCTTCGCTCCTACAAGATCACCAAATTCTTTTAGGACGTCGCCATGAGCTTTATCACTGAAATCAAAACCTTCGCAGCCCTGGGCAGCGGTGTCATCGGCAGCGGTTGGGTGTCTCGCGCCCTCGCCCACGGCCTCGACGTGGTGGCCTGGGACCCCGCGCCCGGTGCCGAAGCCACGCTGCGCAAACGTGTCGCCAATACCTGGGGCGCGTTGGAGAAACAGGGCCTTGCGCCGGGTGCATCGCAGGATCGGCTGCGCTTTGTCGCAACCATTGAAGAATGCGTTCGCGACGCGGATTTCATTCAGGAAAGCGCCCCTGAGCGTCTGGACCTGAAACTGGAACTGCACAGCAAAATCAGCGCGGCAGCCAAGCCCAATGCCTTGATCGGTTCCAGTACTTCCGGCCTGTTGCCGAGCGAGTTCTACGAGAGTTCGACGCACCCGGAACGCTGCGTCGTCGGGCACCCGTTCAACCCGGTTTACCTGCTGCCGCTGGTGGAAGTGGTTGGCGGCAAAAACACCGCGCCGGAAGCCGTTCAAGCGGCAATGAAAGTCTACGAATCCTTGGGCATGCGTCCGCTGCATGTGCGCAAGGAAGTACCCGGTTTTATCGCTGACCGCTTGCTCGAAGCGTTGTGGCGTGAGGCGCTGCACTTGGTCAACGACGGTGTGGCGACCACCGGTGAGATCGACGATGCGATTCGCTTTGGCGCGGGTCTGCGCTGGTCGTTCATGGGCACGTTCTTGACGTACACCCTGGCGGGTGGCGATGCGGGGATGCGGCACTTCATGGCGCAATTCGGGCCGGCGTTGCAGTTGCCATGGACGTATCTGCCGGCACCGGAGCTGACCGAGAAGTTGATCGATGATGTGGTAGATGGCACCAGCGATCAATTGGGTACGCACAGCATTTCGGCGCTGGAGCGCTATCGTGATGATTGCTTGCTGGCGGTGCTGGAGGCGGTGAAAACTACCAAAGAGAAGCATGGGATGGCGTTTAGCGAATAGTTGCGGTCGGCTTGAGGTTGACCCCTCACCCTAACCCTCTTCCCCAGAGGGTAGAGGGGACTGACCGAGGTGTTTAGTCGAAATACTGCGACCTGCGATATCGGGTCGAACTCAGGATTGAAAAGTACGAAAATCTGCTCCCTTTCCCCTCTCCCCACTGGGGAGAGGGCTGGGGCGAGGGATGGATCTTCAATCAAACACATTCCCACCTGCCGGAACCAAAAATCATGCCTGCCCTAACCACCTACCAAACCAAAATCATCTCCGACTGGGTCGACTACAACGGCCACCTGCGCGATGCCTTTTACCTGCTGATTTTCAGCTACGCCACCGACGCGCTGATGGATCGTCTGGGCATGGACAGCAGCAACCGCGAAGCCAGCGGCAACTCGCTGTTCACCCTCGAACTGCACCTCAATTACCTGCACGAAGTGAAGCTCGACGCCGACGTCGAAGTGCACACCCAAATCATCGGTCACGACAGTAAACGCCTGCACCTCTATCACAGCCTGCATCTGGCGGGGGATGAGAAGGAATTGGCGGGCAACGAGCAAATGCTGCTGCACGTCGACCTCGCCGGGCCGCGCTCCGCACCGTTCAGCGAAGACACCTTGAGCAAGCTGCAAGCCATCGTCGCCGAGCAAACCGACCTTCCCGCCCCCGACTACATTGGCCGAGTGGTCGCGTTACCCCCTAAAAAATAACAAGGAGATCGCCATTGAACACCGCCGCCGCTTTTGCCGACTTCCGTACCTACCCGTTGATCAGCGCGTTGACCGCCGTACACACCCTGGCGGACCGAATTCAAGTGAAGTGGGCCGATGACCGTGTCAGCCCGTTTCATCATCAGTGGTTGCGGGACAACTGCCCGTGCCCGCTGTGCGTCTACACCGTCACCCGCGAGCAAGTGCTGGAAATCGTCGACGTCGCCGAAAACCTAAAGCCTTCGGACGTCAGCATTGATGCCGAAGGCTGCCTGCGTGTGGACTGGCAAGACGGCCATCTCAGCCGCTTCAATCCTGGCTGGTTACGGGCCCACGCCTACGATGACGAGTCCCGCGCCGAACGCCGGGCATCCAAGCCAAAAAGCCAGCTCTGGAACAGCAACCTGAAGCTGCCGGTGTTCGACTACCAAGCGTTAATGAACGACAACGACGCCTTGCTGCAATGGCTGCTGGCCGTGCGCGATGTCGGCCTGACTCAGGTCCGCGGTGTGCCCACCGAGCCGGGCTCGTTGAAGTTGATTGCCCAGCGGATTTCCTTCATCCGCGAGAGCAATTTTGGCGTGCTGTTCAACGTGCAATCCAAGGCCGATGCCGACAGCAATGCCTACACCGCTTTCAACCTGCCGCTGCACAGCGATTTGCCGACCCGGGAGTTGCAACCGGGGCTGCAATTTCTGCATTGCCTAGTGAATGACGCCGAGGGTGGCGAGAGTATTTTCGTCGACGGTTTTGCCATTGCCGAAGCCTTGCGCGATGAAGATCCCGAGGCGTTCAAAAGCCTTTGCGAAATCCCTGTGGAGTTCCGCAACAAAGACCGCCACAGCGACTACCGCCGTCTCGCGCCGATCATCGCGCTGGATGCCTTTGGGCAGGTTTCGGAAATCCGCTTGGCGAATTTTCTGCGCGGTCCGTTCGATGCGTCGGTCGAGCAGATGCCCGCTCTCTATCACGCGTACCGCCACTTTATTGCAATGACCCGGGAACCGCGATTCCGGGTGATGACGCGGTTAAATCCCGGCGAAATGTGGTGTTTCGACAACCGCCGCACCCTCCACGCCCGCAACGCCTTCGACCCCGCCACCGGCGCCCGGCATTTGCAGGGTTGCTATGTCGACCGTGATGAATTGTTGTCGCGCATCCTCGTGTTGCAGCGTTAAACCGCGTCATCGTTCATCGCGAGCAGGCTCGCTCCCACATTGGTTTTGCGTCGTGCACAAATCAACTGTGGGAGCGAGCCTGCTCGCGATGGCGCGTCTGCACAGGCAACACAAAAAACCCTGATTCACAGGCAAAAAAAGCCCCAATCAAGCCGTGACAGGATCGGGGCAGAGGTGGGTACTGTTGAGGAGCCGTTGCGCGAGGGTGACCAAACCTTCGTGAAGCCAGCTGACTCCAGTGTGCCCACTCTCCCCTCTGGCAAGTTAGCCGAAAACGACCTGTTCATAGGTATCGCGGCCATTGCGACAAATCGTCCTTGCCGCCACTCCGTACCCCTACGAGAATCGAACCACGACACCGTTCCCTGAAGAAGGATTGCGTCATGATGTACGCCGATTTGATTGACCAGGAAGACCTGTTGGGCCAGCTCAAGGCGTTGGGATTTGCAGTGCCCCCTGGCGCAACCGCTGAGCAGGCCTGCGAATGTGCGGTACGGGGTTTGAACAACGAACGGGCAACGGAACTGCGCACGATGGTCAAGCAGATGTACACCAGCAGCGCGACCATCCTGCCCGCCGTGCGCCAGGCCATTGATAAGCAGTTGTTACCGGCATTGGCGGAGTATCAGCAGAGTCGCGTCTGAGGTGTCGGGGGTTTGCTAGAGTAGTGGCCTTCCTGCCCACCACGAGCGAGCGCTGATGTTCCGTATCCAACACTGCCAGTCCGACGAACAAGCGGGCTGGCTGCCTTTGCGCCAGGCGCTCTGGCCCGATGCTTCGGAAAAGGAGCATCGGGACGAAATCGCCCAGCAGCTAAGCGAGCCGCAACGCTATATCAACTTTGTCGCCTACGACAGCCAGGAGCACCCCGTCGGTCTGGCCGAAGCCTCGTTGCGTCGCGACTACGTCAATGGCACCGACAGCTCGCCGGTGATGTATCTGGAAGGTATCTACGTGGTGCCGCAGCAGCGCCGGCATGGAGTGGCCGCACGACTGATCGAACAGGTGGCGCACTGGGGACGAGCACAGGGCTGCCTGGAGATGGCCTCCGACACGAGCCTCGACAATCTGCCGAGCCAGGAGACGCACAAGGCGCTTGGCTTCGAGGAAACCGAGCGCGTCGTATTTTTCAAACGCCCGCTATGACTAGAGACGAACGCTGGCGAACGTCGACTCGTTACGCGCCTGACTCAACGCCGACAACGGCCCGGACAACGGCGACAGCACCAGTGCTTGCGGCAGCGGCATCATCGCCACTTGTTGCGTGGTGTTGGAACCTACGCGTTCGTCACGCGGCGGAATGCCGAAGTATTCGCGGTAGCACTTGGAGAAGTGCGGCGTAGACACGAATCCACACACCGACGCCACTTCGATGATCGACATCGGCGTTTGCTTGAGCAACTGCCGGGCGCGAATCAAGCGCAGTTTCAGGTAGTAACGCGATGGCGAGCAGTGCAGGTATTTCTGGAACAGCCGCTCCAGCTGACGACGCGACACGGCGACATACACCGCCAGCTCGTCGAGGTCGATCGGCTCTTCGAGGTTGGCCTCCATCAGCGCGACGATTTCCTGCAACTTCGGCTGGTTGGTGCCGAGCATGTGCTTGAGCGGCACGCGCTGGTGATCCTGCTCGTTGCGGATGCGCTCGTAGACGAACATTTCCGAGATCGCGGCCGACAGTTCACGGCCATGATCGCGACTGATCAGGTGCAGCATCATGTCCAGCGGCGCGGTGCCTCCGGAGCTGGTGAAACGGTTACGGTCGAGGGTGAACAGACGGGTACTCATGGCCACACGCGGGAAAGCTTCCTGCATCGAGGCCAGGCATTCCCAGTGCACGCTGCAATCGAAACCATCCAGCAGGCCGGCGCACGCCAGGGCCCAGCTGCCGGTGCAGACTGCGCCGAGACGACGTGACTGACGCGCCTGGCTTTGCAGCCACGAAACGTGTTCACGGGTAACAGTGCGCTGGATGCCGATACCGCCGCAGACAATGATGGTGTCCAGGGCAGGTGCTTTGTGCATGGAGCAGTCGGGAGTGATCTGCAGGCCATCACTGGCCCAGACCTGACCGCCGTCGACTGTGATCGTGGTCCAGCGATACAGCTCACGACCGGACAACTGGTTGGCCATGCGCAGGGGTTCTACTGCGGAGGCCAGAGAAATAAGCGTGAAATTGTCCAGCAGCAAAAAGCCGATGGATTGAGGCGCACGGTTCTGGGGTTGAGCCCCGGAGTTGAACGTCGTCATCGCGGTATCTCCTCACACAAAGCGGGTGATGGCCTCAGGCGGAGGCTCTTGTTATTGCCATCGTTCTCGCGTGGGAGACGGGCTTT
Source organism: Pseudomonas sp. PMCC200344 (assembly GCF_030053095.1). NCBI lineage: Bacteria > Pseudomonadati > Pseudomonadota > Gammaproteobacteria > Pseudomonadales > Pseudomonadaceae > Pseudomonas > Pseudomonas sp. PMCC200344. The sequence goes on from NZ_CP125618.1 coordinate 5,940,237, forward strand.
GTAATGACAGAGCAAATGCCATGCCTAAAGTTGAATGGCCGTTCAATAACTCCTGAAAACGACGTCGCGCCGCGTCTATATAAGCCGCGCCGCGAGTGGGGGTTATAAGTGCCATTATCGGCGGGAGGCGCTCTGCCCCGTTGGGCGTGAGCAAATCGGTAGCACTTGTGGGAACAGGGCTACAGCGACCTGGTGAAGAGTGTCACCGCAAGCGCAGGTGACAGGCGGTAATGGCCAACCTGGATCCCGGATCTCGGGCAAGTCGCTTATCTGTAAGCGACGCGCCAAAACGTGGCGCGTTTTGAATCGAGTGTTCACTTAGTGCGCAGTTTTGACTGGTCTGACGTTATCGCGAGCAAGCTTGCTCCTACAGAAGCTCGGCGTGCCCATATTTCGTGATCGACATTAAACCTGTAGGAGCAAAGCTTGCTCGCGATGGGATCAACTCGGTCTCAGCACTCAACCGCGCTAACCGCCAACCCACCGCGCGATGTCTCTTTATATTTGTCATGCATATCGGCGCCAGTATCACGCATCGTGCGGATCACCCGATCCAGCGAGATAAAGTGCTGACCATCGCCACGCAGCGCCATCTGCGCCGCGTTGATCGCTTTCACCGCGGCAATCGCGTTGCGCTCGATGCACGGCACTTGCACCAGCCCGCCCACCGGGTCGCAGGTCAGGCCGAGGTTGTGTTCCAGACCGATTTCCGCCGCGTTGCACAGCTGCTCCGGTGTGGCGCCGAGGATCTCCGCCAACCCGGCCGCCGCCATGGCACAGGCCGAACCGACTTCGCCCTGGCAACCGACTTCGGCACCGGAAATCGAAGCGTTTTTCTTGCACAGAATCCCTACCGCCGCCGCACTGAGGAAATAGTCGACGACGTTGGCGTCAGTCACCACCTCGCTGAACTTCATAAAGTAGTGCAGCACCGCCGGAATGATCCCCGCCGCGCCATTGGTCGGTGCAGTCACCATGCGCCCGCCAGCGGCGTTTTCTTCGTTGACCGCCAGGGCGAACAGGTTGACCCACTCCATGGCACTTAATGTCGAACCGATGACATTGGGTTTACCCAATTCTTGCAGGCTGCGATGCAACTTGGCTGCGCGACGGCGCACATTCAGTCCGCCGGGCAAGATGCCTTCGTGCTTGAGGCCTTGTTCGACGCAATCCTGCATGGCGCGCCAGAGTGTCATCAGGCCAGCGCGGATTTCCTCTTCGCTGCGCCAGACCTTCTCGTTGGCCATCATCAACTCTGCAACGCGCAAGTTGTGCTGCTTGCAGAGGCTAAGCAGTTCGACGGCGCTGGAAAAATCGTACGGCAGCACGGTGCGGTCCAGATCGACCACGCCGCTGGAAGCCTGTGCCTCATCAACGACAAAACCGCCGCCGATGGAATAGTAGGTGTCGCGATGCAGCTCGCCGTCATCGCCTTCGACGATCAGCGTCATGGCGTTGGGGTGGAACGGCAGGTTCTCGTCGATCAGGCGCATGTCCCGGGCCCAGATGAACGGGACCGACAAACGACCGTCGAGCAACAGCGTGTGGGTTTCGCGCAGGGTTTCGATGCGAATGCCGATTTGCGACGGATCGATCGCGTCCGGCCACTCGCCCATCAGGCCCATGATCACCGCGTTGTCGCTGCCGTGACCGATGCCGGTGGCCGACAACGAACCATAGAGCTGAACTTCGACGCGCCGTACTTGTTCCAAAAGACCCTGCTCACGCAAACCTTGCACGAACAACGCCGCGGCGCGCATCGGTCCCACGGTGTGCGAACTGGAAGGGCCGATGCCGATTTTGAACAGGTCGAAAACACTGATAGCCATTACTGCCGAACTCCTGGATGTGCCAACTCCAGACGCCAAAGCGCCCAGTGACGGAGCTGCTACGCTCAAGCTGCAATCCGCCGAGATGGCCGCATCATCAGGCTTTTGTCATGTCGTTCGACGTCTCACACCGACGCACTCATGCCCACCAACGCCGCGAGCCATCAGCGCTACGTTTTCACGTTTTTTTTACGGTCAGAAGGAGCATAAAACGCTGAAAATAGCTGTAAGCGACGTCAGCGACACTGGATGCGACCATCCCTGTACTGGTTACGACGCACCCTGTAGGCGTCAGATTTTCACTGGTACATGATCGTATCGACTCGATTGCAAGGCGCCGTGGTAGAGATGTCTCCAAAACGCCATCCAACCGCAACCTATAAGTGCGGTGGTCCAGTCGGAACACTGCCAAAAAAAACACCAAGGAGTCCATCCATGAAAGGTTCCCCGTCGTTGTTGTTGGCCGCCATGCTGAGTCTGCCGTTTCTGGCTCAAGCCGCCGAACCGGCTCAATGCAGCACCGTAAACTTCTCCGATGTCGGCTGGACTGACATTACTGTCACCACCGCCACCACCAGCGTCGTCCTCGATGCCCTCGGCTACAAGACCAAAACCACGATGATTTCCGTACCGGTGACCTACAAGTCCCTGGCCGACGGCAAGAACATGGACGTATTTCTGGGTAACTGGATGCCGACCATGGAAAACGACATCAAGGCCTACCGCGATGCCGGCACCGTGGACACCCTGCGCGCCAACCTGGAAAACGCAAAATACACACTCGCCGTCCCGGAAGAGTTGTATAACAAAGGTCTTAAAGATTTCGCCGACATCGCCAAGTTCAAGAAAGAACTCGACGGCAAGATCTATGGCATCGAACCAGGCAACGACGGCAACCGCCTGATCCAGAGCATGATCGACAAGAACGCCTTCGGCTTGAAAGACGCCGGCTTCAAGGTGGTCGAGTCCAGCGAGGCAGGCATGCTCTCGCAAGTCGATCGCGCCCAGCGCCGCAACACCGCCGTGGTGTTCCTGGGCTGGGAACCACACCCGATGAACACGCGTTTCAAGATGAAGTACCTGACCGGCGGTGACGACTATTTCGGCCCGAACTTCGGCCAGGCAACCATCTACACCAACACCCGCAAGGGCTATGCGCAGGAATGCAGCAACGTCGGTCAGTTGCTGAAAAACCTGCAGTTCACGCTGGACATGGAAAGCACCCTGATGGGCAACGTCCTGGACGACAAAATGAAGCCTGACGCGGCCGCCAAGGCCTGGCTGAAAAAGAATCCACAGGTCCTCGATACCTGGCTCGCTGGCGTGACCACCATTGACGGTAAACCAGGCCTGGAGGCCGTGAAAGCCAAGCTCGCGCAGTAATCGCTTACGCCGGGCGATCCAGGTCGCCCGGGCTGTTAATTTCCTTGCATGCGGACGTTCACTACCATGCTGATTGATCAGAAAATACCTTTAGGCCAGTACATCGCGGGCTTCGTTGAATGGTTGACGCAACACGGCGCCAACACCTTCGACGCAATCGCCGTGTCGCTGGAAACGATGATCCACGGCGTGACTTTTGCGCTGACCTGGTTCAACCCGCTGGCATTGATCGGCCTCATCGCGCTACTGGCACACTTCATTCAACGAAAATGGGGCCTGACCGTTTTTGTCATCGCCTCCTTCCTGCTGATCCTCAATCTGGGGTACTGGCAGGAAACCATGGAAACCCTTGCCCAGGTGTTGTTCGCCACCCTGGTCTGCGTGGTCATCGGCGTGCCGTTGGGCATCGTCGCCGCGCATAAACCGATGTTTTACACACTGATGCGTCCGGTGCTCGATCTGATGCAGACCGTGCCGACCTTCGTGTACCTCATTCCTACCCTGACCCTCTTCGGTCTGGGTGTGGTCCCGGGCCTGATTTCTACGGTGGTGTTCGCGATTGCCGCACCTATCCGCCTGACTTACCTGGGTATCCGTGATGTTCCCGCAGAATTGATGGACGCCGGCAAAGCCTTCGGCTGCTCGCGCCGTCAACTGCTCGCACGCATCGAACTGCCCTACGCCATGCCAAGCATCGCGGCCGGTATCACCCAGTGCATCATGCTGTCGTTGTCGATGGTGGTGATCGCGGCACTGGTGGGCGCCGACGGCTTGGGCAAACCCGTGGTCAACGCACTGAACACTGCTGATATCGCCCTGGGCTTCGAAGCCGGCCTGGCGATCGTATTGCTGGCGATCATGCTCGACCGTATCTGCAAACAACCCGAAGCCAAAGTAGGGGGTGACGCATGAGCATTATTCGCTTCGAAGACGTCGACGTAATCTTCTCCAAAGACCCGCGCGAGGCCTTGAAACTTCTCGATCAGGGCATGACCCGCGACCAGATCCTGAAAAAGACCGGACAGATTGTCGGCGTCGAAAAGGCCAGCCTGGACGTCGAAAAGGGTGAAATCTGCGTGCTGATGGGCCTGTCCGGCTCCGGCAAGTCCAGCCTGCTGCGCTGCATCAACGGCCTCAACACCGTCAGCCGCGGCAAGCTGTTCGTCGAGCACGAAGGCAAGCAGATCGACATCGCTTCCTGCACCCCGGCGGAACTGAAAATGATGCGCACCAAGCGCATTGCGATGGTGTTCCAGAAGTTCGCCCTGATGCCTTGGCTGACCGTTCGCGAGAACATCAGCTTCGGTCTTGAAATGCAGGGTCGTCCGGAGAAGGAACGGAAAAAACTGGTCGATGAAAAACTTGAGCTGGTGGGCCTGACCCAGTGGCGCAACAAGAAGCCGGACGAGCTCTCCGGTGGTATGCAGCAACGTGTGGGCCTGGCCCGCGCGCTGGCGATGGATGCCGACATTCTGCTGATGGACGAACCGTTCTCGGCGCTCGATCCGCTGATCCGCCAGGGCCTGCAAGACGAACTGCTGGAACTGCAAAGCAAGCTGAACAAAACCATCGTGTTCGTGAGCCACGACCTCGATGAAGCCCTGAAGCTCGGCAGCCGTATCGCGATCATGAAAGACGGCCGGATCGTCCAGTACAGCAAGCCGGAAGAGATCGTGTTGAACCCTGCGGACGATTACGTGCGGACCTTCGTCGCCCACACCAATCCGCTGAACGTACTGTGCGGTCGCAGCCTGATGCGCACCCTGGACAACTGCAAACGCATCAACGGTTCGGTATGCCTCGATCCGGGCGGCGACTCCTGGCTGGACCTGGCCGAAGGCAACACCATCAAAGGCGCACGCCAGAACGGCGCGAGCCTGGACCTGCAGAACTGGATTCCCGGGCAAGCGGTTGAAGGGTTGGGTCGTCGGCCGACACTGGTGGACTCGAACATCGGCATGCGCGACGCGCTGCAGATTCGATATCAGACGGGTAATAAGCTGGTGCTGCACGACAACAACAAAGTTGTCGGGATTCTGGGGGACAGTGAGCTGTATCACGCACTGCTCGGCAAGAATCTGGGGTAAGGCAACACACACAAAAACGCCGCGAGAGGATCGCGGCGTTTTTGTTAGTGCAAATATTCAGCTGTAAACGCGGACCACGGTGGTTAGGGGATTCTGTGGCGAGGGGATTTATCCCCGTTCGGCTGCGCAGCAGTCGTAAAGATTTTGGGGCCGCTGCGCGACCCAACGGGGATAAATCCCCTCACCACAGAATCCCCTCACCACAGTGAGAGCTGCGGTGCAGCTACTTGCACCGCAGACCTCAAGTTTTAGCTATAAACCCGGCCAAGGAGCTGCCGATGGCTTTCAAACTGATCGAGCACGTCACGGGTGATCTGATCCTGAGTGAAGCCCATCAAGTCGTAGTCCTGACTGCCGTTGTGCAAGTACACCTCGGCGCGGTAGTAACGTGCGCGGGGTTCATCGGCGCTTTCAGCCGACACCGTCTCGCTCGCCGCGGCCAGGTAGCCGTCCAGGCTCACTTCGTAGACAAAAGGGTTGCCCTCTTCCATCTCGATCCGCACGCCCATGCAACGCTTCGACTTGCCCAGCAACGTTTGCACGTCCAGGCCTTGGGCACGCAATTGCACCGCCGCATCTTCCAGCGCCGGGCTGACTTGCTTGTCCATGAAACGCTGAACAATCGACTGGTTCGGCTGCAAGTCCAGCTGCGTCAAACGCTCGCTGAAACCACGACGACCGCGGGCTGCGAGCTCCGCTTGCTCCTGTTCGATCTGCACGTCCTGGCGCATCGCCTTGTGCAGGCCGAACATGAAGAACACCAGCACCACCGAGAACGGCAGCCCGGCCAGCACCACCATGGTTTGCATGGCTTCGAAGTTACCGGCGAACAGCAGGCCGATGGTCACCAGCGTGATCACCGCCGACCAGAAGATCCGCAGCCAGTGCGGGGCGTCTTCGTCGACGTTACCGCCCTTGCAGGAAAGGTTGGCCATCATCACCGCGCCGGAATCCGCCGGGGTCAGGAACAGCACGAAACCGACAAAGATCGACACCCCGATCACGATTTTCGACGCTGGGTAGTGCTCAAGCAGTTGGTAGATCGCCATCGACGGCTGTTCCAGCGCCGTCTTGCCGAGCTCCACCGCCCCATGGTTCATCACCAGGTCCAGGGCCGAGTTACCGAAGATCGACAACCATGCCAGGGTGAAACCCAGTGGAATCAGCAACACACCGGCTACCAGTTCACGCACCGTGCGACCACGGGAAATACGCGCGATGAACATGCCCACAAATGGCGCCCAGGAAATCCACCAGGCCCAGTAGAACAGGGTCCACAGACCCAACCAGCGCTCGGATTTGGCGTTGTCGGCTTCGTACACATAAAGGTCGAAAGTCTTCAGCACCACGCCGTTCAGGTAGTCGCCGATGTTTTGCACGAAGCCGTTGAGCAAGTGCAGGGTCGGGCCGAACAACAACACAAAAATCAGCAGGCCGCTGAACAGCACGATGTTCAGGTTGGACAGACGGCGAATACCGTTTTCCACGCCGGACACGGCAGCGATGGTCGCCACGGTGCTCATCACGATGATCACGATCATCAGGTTGGTGTTGCTGTGTTCCATGCCGAACAGGTTTTCAAGCCCCGACGACACTTGCAGCGAACCAATCCCCAGGTTTGTCACCAGACCCAGCAGGGTCACGAACATGCCGAAGCCGTCCACCGCATGACCGGCGGCGCCTTTGACCCAACGCTCGCCCACCAGCGGATACAGCGCCGAACGCAACGCCAGCGGCTGGTTATGACGGTAAGCAAAATAGGCCACGGCCAGACCGACCAATGCGTAGATCGCCCAGCCATGCAGACCCCAGTGCAGGAACGTCAGCTGAACCGCCTGACGTGCCGCCATGTTGCTGGCGGCCACGCCTTCCGGCGGATTGAAGTAGTGGTCCAGCGGCTCGGAAGCACCGAAGTACAGCAGCGAGATGCCGATACCCGACGAGAACAACATCCCCGCCCAGGCGCCGTAGCTGAAATCCGGCGTGTCGTCCTTACTGCCCAGCTTGAGTTTGCCGTAGGACGAAAACGCCAGGCCGACCACAAAGACCAGATAAGCGGCGATCACCACCATGTAGTACCAGCCGAAGCTGCGGGACAACCAGGCCTGGGCAATACCAAGCACTCTGCCGGCCTCTTGCGGGGCGATGATCAGAATGGCGGTCAACAACAGGATCAACGCGGTAGAGGTGTAGAACACCCAACCGTTGACCGTCACCTTCTCGGGTGGGGTCTTTATTAGAGAGGCAGAACTCATGGCACAGATGCTCCAGGCAGTGCGAGAGAAGAACACAAGGCAACGCGTTACCCGACCAATCGGTTAGTTGGCAGCCGACCGGCGGGTGATATAAAGACAGCCCGAAAAAAGCCCGAAGCCCGGGAGCGCCAGTGCGCGGGGGTTTCGAGCGTTTTCAGACGTCGTTTTTCCGCCAACTACGTGTAGGAAAAACCTGTAGGCAGCGACGAATTGTCGCAGATCTTATTCTTTGTTGATTGAACGTTCAATCAAAACAAAATAGACTGGCCTTCAATCCGATAGACGTTTTACGTCCGCCGGAAGGCCTAAGGAGATGTGCAAGATGCCCAAGGTCGGTATGCAACCCATCCGCCGCCAGCAGTTGATCGAAGCCACATTGCAGGCGGTAGATCAGGTCGGAATGGGGGACGCCAGCATTGCGCTGATCGCCCGTTTGGCCGGTGTCTCGAATGGCATCATCAGTCATTACTTTCAGGACAAGAACGGCCTGATCGCTGCCACGGCGCAGTATCTGATGAGTGTCCTCAGCGAGAACGTCACCGCGCGTCGTCAGGCGCTGGAGGACAGCAGCCCACGGGCTCACCTCCAGGTGATTATCGAAGGCAACTTCGACGCCAGCCAGGTCAATGGCCCGGCAATGAAAACCTGGCTGGCCTTCTGGGCCACCAGCATGCACCACCCGTCTTTGCACAGGTTGCAGCGGATCAACGATCACCGTCTGTATTCCAACCTGTGCTGCCAGTTCCGCCGTGTATTGCCGCTCGAAGACGCGCGCAGTGCAGCCCGCGGTCTGGCAGCCCTCATCGACGGTTTGTGGTTGCGCGGTGCGCTGTCGGGAGATGCTTTCGACACCGGGCAAGCGCACCAGATCGCTTACGAATACATGGATTTCCAACTGGCCAAGCAGGTGAGTTAGAGCACACAGAACCGCTCAGCACCTGAACTGCCACTGACCAGCGTTGCCCAAGCTATAAGGCACGCCCGGTGGTTACCGCCAACCAACTTATGCTCTTGCGAGGACTATATGGCCCGTTTCGAACTGCAAAAACTCTACATCGATGGCGGCTACAGTGACGCCAGCAGCGACGCCACCTTCGAAGCCATCAACCCGGCTAACGGTGAAGTCCTCGCAACCGTACAACGTGCGACCCAGTCAGACGTTGAGCGCGCCGTCGTCAGCGCCGAAAAGGGCCAGAAAATCTGGGCCGCAATGACCGCCATGGAGCGTTCGCGCATCCTGCGTCGTGCCGTCGACATCCTGCGCGAGCGCAACGATGAACTGGCTGCCCTGGAAACCCTGGACACCGGCAAGTCGTTCTCCGAAACCAAGTACGTCGACATCGTCACCGGCGCTGACGTGCTGGAGTACTACGCAGGTCTGGTGCCGGCCATCGAAGGCGAGCAGATTCCGCTGCGCACCACTTCGTTCGTCTACACCCGTCGCGAGCCGCTGGGCGTCGTGGCCGGTATCGGCGCGTGGAACTACCCGATCCAGATCGCCTTGTGGAAATCCGCACCTGCCTTGGCGGCCGGTAACGCGATGATCTTCAAGCCAAGCGAAGTCACTTCCCTGACCACGCTGAAACTGGCCGAGATCTACACCGAAGCTGGCGTTCCGGCTGGCGTGTTCAACGTGCTGACCGGCAGCGGCCGTGAAGTCGGTACCTGGTTGACCGAGCACCCACGCATCGAAAAAATCTCCTTCACCGGCGGCACCGACACCGGCAAGAAGGTGATGGCCAGCGCTTCTGCTTCGTCGCTGAAAGACGTGACCATGGAATTGGGTGGCAAGTCCCCGCTGATCATCTTCGACGACGCCGACCTCGATCGCGCCGCCGACACCGCGATGATGGCCAACTTCTACAGCTCCGGTCAGGTCTGCACCAACGGCACTCGCGTGTTCGTGCCAAGCCACCTGAAAGCCGCTTTCGAAGCCAAGATCGTTGAACGCGTTGCGCGCATCCGCGTCGGCAACCCGGAAGACGAGAACACCAACTTCGGTCCTCTGGTCAGCTTCGCCCACATGGAAAGCGTGCTGGGTTACATCGCCAAAGGTAAGGAAGAAGGCGCTCGCGTGCTGTGCGGCGGCAGCCGTCTGACCGAAGGCGAATTCGCCAAAGGCGCGTTCGTGGCACCGACCGTGTTCACCGACTGCACCGACGAGATGACCATCGTTCGCGAAGAAATCTTCGGCCCGGTGATGAGCATCCTGACCTACGAAACCGAAGAAGAAGTGATCCGTCGCGCCAACGACACCGACTTCGGCCTGGCGGCTGGCATCGTCACCAAAGACCTGAACCGCGCTCACCGCGTGATTCATCAACTGGAAGCCGGTATCTGCTGGATCAACGCCTGGGGCGAGTCCGACGCCAAGATGCCGGTCGGCGGCTACAAGCAGTCGGGCGTGGGCCGTGAGAACGGCATCAGCTCGCTGAACAACTTCACACGCATCAAATCGGTACAGGTCGAACTGGGCGATTACGCCTCGGTTTTCTAAGCCCCGGCTGAAAACCCTGTAGCAGCTGCCGAGGCGCGAGGCTGCGTTGCGTGTCCGCAGGACCGCCCTCAGAGGGTCGCTGCGCGACCCAACGCAGCCTCGTGCCTCGGCAGCTGCTACAGGCGACCTGAACCAACTTCAAAGAGGGTGCATTTAATGTCCCAAGAATTCGATTACATCATCATCGGTGCCGGCTCGGCCGGTAACACCCTGGCGACCCGTCTGACTGAAGACGAAGGCGTCACCGTCCTGCTGCTCGAAGCAGGCGGCCCGGACTACCGTTTAGACTTCCGCACGCAAATGCCAGCCGCTTTGGCGTTCCCGCTGCAAGGTCGTCGCTATAACTGGGGCTACGAAACCGATCCAGAACCACACATGGACGGTCGCCGGATGGAATGCGGTCGCGGTAAGGGCCTGGGTGGTTCTTCGCTGATCAACGGCATGTGCTACATCCGCGGCAACGCGATGGACTACGACAACTGGGCCAAACTGCCAGGTCTGGAAGACTGGGATTACCTGAACTGCCTGCCGTATTTCCGCAAGGCTGAAACTCGGGACATCGGCGCGAACGACTACCACGGTAGCGACGGCCCGGTCAGCGTGACCACGCCGAAAGCCGGCAACAACCCGCTGTTCCACGCGATGGTCGAAGCGGGCGTGCAAGCCGGTTACCCGCGCACCGAAGACCTCAACGGTTACCAGCAAGAAGGCTTCGGCCCGATGGACCGCACCGTGACGCCGAACGGCCGTCGCGCCAGCACCGCTCGCGGTTACCTGGACATCGCCAAGAAGCGCTCGACCCTGACCATCGTCACCCACGCCCTGACCGACAAGATTCTGTTCGAAGGCAAGCGTGCAGTCGGCGTGCGTTACTTGATCGGCGCCGCTGAAGAGCGTGTTGAAGCCCGCGCCCGCAAAGAAGTGCTGCTGTGCTCTGGCGCCATCGCTTCGCCGCAGATTCTGCAACGCTCTGGTGTCGGCCCGGCCGAACTGCTGAACAAGCTCGACATTCCGGTGGTCCATGACCTGCCAGGCGTCGGCGAAAACCTGCAGGATCACCTCGAGTTGTACCTGCAATACGCGTGCACCCAACCGGTCTCGCTGTACCCGTCGCTGCTTTGGTACAACCAACCGGCCATCGGCGCCGAGTGGCTGTTTAACGGCACCGGCATCGGCGCCAGCAACCAGTTCGAAGCCGGCGGTTTTATCCGTACCCGCGAAGAATTCGATTGGCCGAACATCCAGTACCACTTCCTGCCAGTTGCCATTAACTACAACGGCAGCAACGGCGTGAAAGAGCACGGTTTCCAGGCGCACATGGGTTCCATGCGTTCGCCGAGCCGTGGTCGGATTCAGGCCAAGTCGAAGGATCCGCGCGAGTACCCGAGCATCCTGTTCAACTACATGGCCACCGAGCAGGACTGGCAGGAATTCCGCGACGGCATCCGCCTGACCCGTGAAATCATGCAGCAGCCTGCACTGGACGCTTTCCGTGGCCGCGAGATCAGCCCGGGCATCGACGTGCAAACCGATGAGCAGTTGGACAAGTTCATCCGCGAACACGCCGAAACCGCGTTCCACCCGTCCTGCTCGTGCAAGATGGGCACCGACGAAATGGCGGTGGTTGACGCTGAAGGTCGTGTGCACGGCATGCAGAGCCTGCGTGTGGTTGATGCCTCGATCATGCCGATCATCACCACCGGCAACCTGAACGCGCCGACGATCATGATCGCCGAGAAAATCGCCGACAAGATCCGTGGTCGCAAGCCATTGCCGCGTAGCAAGGCTGCCTACTTCGTGGCCGGCGATGCGCCGGTGCGTGGCAAGCCGTTGCGGGATGTGAGCCTGACTGCTCAGTAAGACCGTTATACCGAGGCGCGGCCTTCGCGAGCAGGCTCGCTCCCACAGGGGATCTTCAGTGAACACAGATTCTGTGAACACCAAAGACCAAATGTGGGAGCGAGCCTGCTCGCGAAGGGGCCCTACGAAACACAGCACCTCTCCTGGTAATCACTTCCTACACCGCTCCGCGCTTGATCCTACCCCCCACGCAGGCCTAATCTAGCGCCACGCAAACGTTTCCCCCCTCGCGACATCGATACACCGCCACTCCATACCAAGGAGGTTCCCGAATGTTCGATTTCCACCCCCAGCTCAAGCAGCGTTTCGCGGCCTTGCGCACGGGCGCTGAATTCTTTTCGCTGCGTTATGTGCGCGAGTCCGGCCAGTACCTGTCGGTGCGCAAGAATGTCGCCGAACCTCCGAGCCTGAGCCGTGACGAAGGCGCGATGCTGACCGTTCGGGTCAACGGCGTCGAAGCCTATGCCGCGACCAATGACCTGTCGCAATCCGGCCTGCAAGCCGCGCTGGAGCGAGCCGAGCAGCAAGCCCGCCGACTCAAGCCCCACGCCCTGCTCGACCTGCGCGAGCAAGCCGTTTCCAGCGACCGCGCCGATTACTTTTCGCCGAACCTCGACCAGCCCTTCCCGTCCCTGAGTGATTGCTACCAACTGCTCGGCGCCGAATCCGCATCCGTGCCCAAGGACGAGCGACTGGTGAACTGGGAAGTGAGCATCGGCATCACCAATGTCGAACAGATCTACCTCAGCAATGCCGGCGCCGAACTGCGCCAGGCCCAGCGTTTCGTCTACCCGAGCGTGGACGTCACCGCCTACGACGGCAATGACAGCCAGACCCGTACCCTGGGCCGCGAAAATTTCGGCCAACAAGGCGGCTTTGATGTGATCAGCCGCTGCGGCCTGGTTGGTGCCGGCCCGAAAATCGCCGATCAGGCGCTGCAATTGCTGCTGGCGCCGAACACCCCGAAAGGCCCGCGTGACCTGCTGTTGATGCCGGACCAGATGATGCTGCAGATCCACGAGTCCATCGGTCACCCGCTGGAACTGGACCGCATCCTCGGTGACGAGCGCAATTACGCCGGCACCAGTTTCGTCAAGGCCGAAGACTTTGGCAGCCTGCAGTACGGATCCAAACTGCTCAACGTGACCTTCGACCCGGACATTCCCGAACAACTCGCCAGCTACGGACATGACGACGACGGCACCGCGGCGAGCAAACAATTCCTGATCCGCGAAGGTTTGCTGCTGCGTCCACTGGGCGGCGCGCTGTCGCAATTCCGTGCCGGCATGGACGGTGTTGCCAACAGCCGCGCCTGCGGCTGGAACCGTCCGCCTATCGACCGCATGGCCAACCTGAACATCGAACCCGGTGATCAACCGCTGGAACAGCTGATCGGTAACATCGAGCACGGGATTTTGATGAGTACCAACCGCTCGTGGTCCATCGACGATGCGCGCAACAAATTCCAGTTCGGTTGCGAATGGGCTCAGTTGATCGAAAACGGCGAACTCAAAGGCGTGGTGAAGAACCCCAACTACCGGGCGATTTCCGCTCAGTTCTGGAAAAGCCTCAGCGCCGTCGGCGATGCGAACACCGTAAAGGTCCTGGGCACACCGAACTGCGGCAAGGGCGAACCGAACCAGGTGATCCGCGTCGGCCATGCGTCACCGGCCTGTGTGTTCAGCAACGTTGATGTGTTTGGGGGGGATGCCTGATGAGTACTTCAAAAAGTCAGGCCGATGCGTTCAAGGCCTTGGTCAACTGGCTGCGCGACGCGATTCGCGAGCCGGAACAGTTCACCCTCAGTTACGCCGCGGAATCGTCGGCCTTCGTGCGCTTCAACCACGCCAAGGTGCGTCAGGCCGGTCAGGTGCAGCAGGCGAGCGTCGGTTTCAAGTTGATCAAAGACGGTCGCCATGCCGACCTGAACATCACCCTTTCCGGTGATGCTGAAGTCGATACTCAGCGCCTGGCCGAAGGTCTGCAACAGCTGCGCGAAACCTTGCCGTTGCTGCCGCAGGATCCCTACCTGCTGCTCAACCACAACGGCTGGCAGAGCAAGAATGTTCAAGATCATCCGCTGCCGGACACCGAGCAAGTGGTCGCTGAAATCACCCAGGCCGCCGAAGGGCTGGACCTGGTGGGTTTCTACGCCGCCGGCCCGATCAGTCGCGGCTTCGCCAGTTCTTCGGGCGCGTTCGGCTGGCATCAGGCCAACAGCTTCAACTTTGATTTCAGTCTGGTCCATGAAAACGGCCAAGCGGTTAAAGCCTGTTACGCCGGGCACGACTGGAAAAGCGAAGGTTTTGCCAAGCGCTTTGCGCAGGCGCGCGAGCAGTTGGCGTTTCTCGGCAGACCGCAACACACCCTGGCGCCGGGTCAGTACCGCGCCTATCTGGCACCGGCAGCCCTGGGAGAAATCATGGACATGCTGGGCTGGGGCGGTTTCTCGGCGCAGTCGATTGCCAGCAAAAACAGCCCGCTGCAGAAGCTTTACGCGGGCGACAGTGCGTTCAGCCCGTTGGTGTCGGTCGATGAAAAGGTCAGCGGTTCGTTGAGCCCGGCATTCTCCGGCGAAGGTTATCCGCGCAGCGATCTGGGGTTGATCGTCAACGGCAAGGCTGGCGCACAGATGGTCAGTTCACGCAGTGCGGCCGAGTACGGCCTGACCGCCAATGGCGCCAGCGGTGGTGAAATGCCAAGCGCAGTGAACATGGCGGCCGGTACGCTGCCTGATGCAGAGATTCTCAAGCAATTGGGCACGGGGCTGTACATCAGCAACCTGTGGTACCTGAACTACTCGGACCAATCGGCGGCACGTCTGACCGGCATGACGCGGTTTGCGACCTTCTGGGTCGAGAACGGCGAGATTCAGGCGCCGGTGAGCACCATGCGGTTTGATGACAGTGCTTACAGTTTGCTGGGTTCGCAGCTGGAAGCGTTGACCGAGGAGCGCGAGCTGATGTTGTCGGCCAGTACCTACAGCCAGCGGGCCACAGCGTCGGCGTTGTTGCCGGGGGCACTGATCAGCAAACTCACGCTGACCCTGTAAAAAGCTTCGCGAGCAGGCTCGCTTCCACATGGACAGCGAACACCCTGTGGGAGCGAGCCTGCTCGCGAAGAGGTCACCACGGACTACCTGATTCTCACTGACAAGAGGTCCCATGCCCAACCGCCCGCCTCTCGACGCTGTCACCGCCCGCTGGGTGCCGTGGGTCGTCGCCATCGCGTTCTTCATGCAATCCCTCGACGGGACCATCCTCAACACCGCCCTGCCCGCCATGGCCCGAGACCTGGCCGAAGACCCGCTGCGCATGCAAGGTGTGATCATCGCCTACATGCTCACCGTCGCCTTGCTGATCCCTGCCTCGGGCTGGATTGCCGACCGTTTCGGCACCAGGAAAATCTTCTTCGGCGCGATCCTGCTGTTCAGCCTCGGCTCGTTGCTCTGCGCACTGTCGAGCACCCTGAGCCTGTTGATTGGTGCCCGAGTGATTCAAGGCCTGGGCGGTGCGCTGATGTTGCCGGTCGGGCGGCTTGTGGTGTTGCGCGCCTACCCTCGCTCGGAACTGGTGCGGATCATGGGCTTCATCACCATTCCCGGATTGCTCGGCCCGTTGATCGGCCCGACCATGGGCGGCTGGATGGTGGAATACCTGACCTGGCACTGGATCTTCCTGATCAACCTGCCGGTGGGCGCCGTCGGTTGTTACGCGGTGTGGAAATTCATCCCCGACCTGCGCGGCACCGAACGTACCCGCTTCGATAGCCTGGGCTTTTTACTGTTCGGCGCAGCGATGGTGCTGATCACCATCGCCATGGAAGGTCTCGGCGAAATGCACCTGCCGCACTTGCGGGTGATGTTGCTGCTGTTCGCCGGCATGGCCTGTCTGGCGGCGTACTGGTTGCGGGCCGGGCACATCGAAAATCCGCTGTTCGCACCGTCGTTGTTCAAGACCCGGACGTTTGCCGTGGGCATCCTCGGCAACCTGTTCGCCCGACTGGGCAGCGGCGCCTTGCCGTTTCTCGTGCCGTTGCTGCTGCAAGTGGCGCTGGGTTACTCGCCGTCCCAGGCCGGGATGAGCATGTTGCCGCTGGCGGCGGCAGCGATGGTCGCCAAGTCGGTGGCGCGACCGCTGATCGAACGTTTGGGCTATCGCATCGTGCTGACCGGCAATACGTTGGCGCTGGGGCTAATGCTGGCGAGCATGGGCCTGGTCAGCGAGCAAACGCCGTACTGGCTGCTGTTGGTGATGCTATCGATTCTGGGGGCGATCAACTCCTTGCAGTTCACCGCAATGAACACCGTAACCCTGATCGACCTCGACGACGCCAGCGCCAGTAGCGGCAACAGCTTGCTGTCGGTGGTCGCGCAATTGTCCCTGAGCCTTGGCGTTGCCTGTGCCGGCGCCTTGCTCGGCGGGTTCACCGCAGAAGTCGGCAATGATGGCGTGGACACGGTTTTGGGCGCGTTCCAGCTGACCTTTGTAACGGTCGGGATCATGGCGATGTTGGCCGCAACGATCTTTTCTCAGCTTTCACCAACGGATGGCCGACGGATGGTCAGCCGCGAGCACGATATAGAACACTGATCTGTAGCAGCTGCCGAGGCACGAGGCTGCGTTGCGTGTCCGCAGGACCGCCCCCGGTCCTCGGAGCCGCTTCGCTGCCCAACGCAGCCTCGTGCCTCGACAGCTGCTACGACTATTCGTCCAGAATTTGCAGGTGAAGAGAGCGAGACTGGTACACTGCGCGACATTTTGTTTTGCAGGCCAGTCCCGTGACCACCATCGCCACCGCTTTTAATACTTTGCCGCTGTCCGCCGCCATGCTGGCTAACCTCGACTCCCTCGGTTATGCCCAGATGACGCCGATCCAGGCGCAAAGCTTGCCGGTGATCCTCAAGGGGATGGACCTGATCGCCCAGGCCAAGACCGGCAGCGGCAAGACCGCCGCCTTCGGTATCGGCCTGCTGAACCCGATCAATCCGCGCTTCTTCGGCTGCCAGGCGCTGGTCATTTGCCCGACGCGCGAACTGGCCGACCAGGTTGCCAAGGAAATCCGTCGCCTGGCCCGTTCCGAAGACAACATCAAGGTCCTGACCCTGTGTGGCGGCGTGTCCTTCGGCCCGCAGATCGGCTCTCTGGAACATGGCGCGCACATCATCGTCGGCACCCCGGGCCGCCTTCAGCAGCATTTGCGCAAAGGTTCGCTGGTGCTCCATGGCCTGAACACGCTGATCCTCGACGAAGCCGACCGCATGCTCGACATGGGTTTCTACGACTCCATCGAAGAAATCATTGCCCAGACCCCAGAGCGTCGCCAGACCCTGCTGTTCTCCGCCACGTACCCGACGGGTATCAAGCAGTTGGCGGCGAAATTCATGCGCACTCCTCAGATAGTGAAGGCCGAGGCGTTCCACGACGACACGCAGATCGAGCAGCGCTTCTACGAGATTTCCCCGGAAGAGCGCATGGACGCCGTGGTCAAAGTCCTCGCGCATCATCGTCCGGCGTCCACCGTGGCCTTCTGCTTCACCAAGCAGCAGGTTCAGGAAACCGTCGATCACCTGACCTCCAAAGGCATCTCTGCCGTCGGCCTGCACGGCGATCTGGAACAACGTGACCGTGACCAGGTACTGGCCATGTTCGCCAATCGCAGCACCTCGGTGCTGGTTGCTACCGACGTCGCCGCGCGCGGTCTGGACATCGATGCGCTGGACATGGTGATCAACGTCGAACTGGCCCGTGATTCGGAAATCCATATCCACCGTGTTGGCCGTACAGGCCGCGCCGGTGAGAAAGGTATTGCGATCAGCCTGGTCGCACCGTCCGAAGCGCACCGCGCCCAAGCCATCGAGCAACTGCAGAAGTCGCCGTTGAGCTGGGATCAGCTGGATAACCTCAAATCCCAGGGCGGCGCACCGCTGCTGCCGGTGATGAGCACGCTGGTCATCGGCGCTGGCCGTAAAGACAAGGTGCGTCCGGGCGACATTCTTGGCGCATTGACTGGCGATGCGGGTATTCCGGGCGCTCAGGTTGGCAAGATCGCGATTTTCGACTTCCAGGCCTATGTGGCTGTGGAACGCGGGATCGCCAAGCAAGCCTTGCAGCGCCTGAATGATGGCAAGATCAAAGGCCGTTCGCTGCGCGTGCGTATCTTGTAAGAGATCTTCTGCCCAACGAAGATCCCCTGTGGGAGCGAGCTTGCTCGCGATGGCGGACTGTCAAACAACATCTATGTTGAATGTGCAGGCCTCATCGCGAGCAAGCTCGCTCCCACATTGGTTTCCCGGTGAATTTAATATTTGTGTGAGGACACCGTTTTGCGCTCTACCGAAGTCGTGATCATTGGCGCTGGCGCCGCAGGTTTGATGTGTGCGCTGACTGCCGCCGGGCGCGGGCGCAAGGTGATGTTGCTCGACCACGCCAACAAGGCCGGCAAGAAAATCCTGATGTCGGGCGGTGGCCGCTGTAATTTCACCAACATGTACACCGAACCGAGCAATTTCCTCTCGCAGAACGAACACTTCTGCAAATCCGCCCTAGCCCGATACACCCAGTGGGATTTCATCGGCATGGTCGCCAAGCACGGCGTGCCATATCACGAGAAAAAACTCGGCCAGCTGTTCTGCGATAACAAATCCAGCGACATCCTCGACATGCTGTTCAACGAGTGCGATCAGGTCGGCGTCAGCCTGCACCTGGACACCTCGATCCAGCACATCGAGAAAATGGAACGCGGCTACCTACTGCAAACCACCCTCGATCAGATCACCTGCGAATCGTTAGTGATCGCCACGGGCGGCTTGTCGATCCCGACGCTGGGCGCCAGTGGTTTCGGCTATCAGGTGGCCAAACAGTTCGGCCACGACTTGCTGCCGACCCGCGCCGGGCTGGTGCCGTTCACCATCACCGATCAGCTCAAGGAGCTTTGTACCGAGCTGTCCGGTACGTCGGTGGATTGCCTGGTGAGCTGCAATGACCAGAGTTTCCGCGAGAACATCCTGTTCACCCACCGCGGCCTCAGTGGTCCGGCGATTTTGCAGATCTCTTCGTTCTGGGAATCCGGCGACACGGTAGAGATCAATCTGATGCCGGACCATGACGTGCCGAGCTGGCTGCAACAGCAGCAAGCTGAACGTCCGAACAGCGAGCTGAAAACCCTGCTCGGGGAAATCTTCACCAAGAAGATGGCCAACCTGCTGGCGGATAACTGGTTCGTCTCCAAACCGATGAAGCAGTACACCCACGCGGAAATTGCCGACATCGCCGAAAAACTGGCGAGCTGGAAAGTGGTTCCGGCCGGCACTGAAGGCTATCGCACCGCTGAAGTGACATTGGGTGGCGTCGATACCAACGAGGTGTCGTCCAAGACCATGGAATCGCTGAAAAGCCCCGGCCTGTACTTTATCGGCGAAGTGCTCGACGTGACCGGGCATCTGGGCGGCTTCAACTTCCAGTGGGCCTGGGCCTCGGGTTACGCCGCCGCGCAGTACGCCTGACTCAAGGGTGTACACAAATAAAATGTGGGAGCGGCGGTGCGACGATTCGACTTGCTCGCGAAGGCGGCTTTACAGTCAACATCAATGTTGAATGTGCCGGCCTCTTCGCGAGCAAGCCTTCTCCCACATTGACCGCGTTTGAAATCAAGGAACAGATTTTGCTGTCAGATGTGATCGGCGCCATTGTGTCGGCGTCATTACTGGCTCAATTTAGAATCATTGCCTCGGAAGGCCCTCGCACTTCATGTCATCGACCCCCTTTAGTCAGTCTCTGCGTCGCCTCTGGGCGCTGGATAAATTCAGCTACAGCGTGCGGGTGTTTATCGCCCTGACCGGTACCATGGCGTTGTGTTGGTATCAGGATGAAATGGGGCTGCTGATTCCGTTGTTCCTGGGGATCATCGCCAGCGCTCTGGCCGAGACCGACGACAGTTGGCAAGGCCGCCTAAACGCGCTGGCCGTGACGCTGGTGTGTTTTGCCGTCGCTGCGCTGTCCGTCGAACTGCTGTTCCCCTACCCCATCCTCTTTATCATCGCCTTTGCCCTGGCCGCGTTCTGCCTGACCATGCTCGGCGCCCTGGGCGAGCGATATGGCGCGATTGCCTCGGCGACGCTGATTCTATCGGTCTACACCATGATCGCCGTGGACCAGCGCGGCGGCGCGGTGACCGATTTCTGGCACGAGCCGGTGCTGCTGGTGGCCGGTGCTGCCTGGTACGGATTACTGTCGGTACTGTGGCAGGCGATGTTTTCCAACCAGCCGGTACAGCAGAGCCTGGCGCGGCTGTTCCGCGAACTGGGGTTTTACCTGAAGCTGAAATCGTCGCTGTTCGAACCGATCCGGCAGATGGACGTGGAAGCGCGTCGACTGAAACTGGCGCAGCAAAACGGCCGTGTCGTGGCAGCACTGAACGCCGCCAAGGAAATCATCCTGCACCGGGTCGGCAACGGTCGACCGGGCTCGAAAGTCAGCCGTTACCTGAAGCTGTACTTCCTCGCTCAGGACATCCACGAGCGCGCCAGTTCCTCGCACTACCCTTACAACGCCCTGGCCGACGCGTTCTTTCACAGCGACGTGATGTTCCGCTGCCAGCGCCTGCTGCGCCAGCAAGGCAAGGCCTGCCGGGCGTTGGCCGAGTCGATTCAGATGCGCCAGCCGTTCATCTATGACGCGAGCTTCGCCGAAGCCCTGAGCGACCTGCATGCCTCCCTCGAACATCTGCGCATCCAGAGCAACCCGGCCTGGCGCGGCTTGTTGCGTTCGTTGCGGGCACTGGCGGCCAATCTCGGCACGCTCGATCGTTTGCTCAGCGATGCCAGCAACCCCGATGCCCTGGCGGACGCCACCGACAGCAGCCTGCTCGACCGTTCGCCCCGTAGCCTCAAGGATGTGTGGATTCGGTTACGCACGCAGCTGACGCCGACGTCATTGCTGTTCCGTCACGCACTGCGTTTGCCCCTGGCCCTGAGCATCGGCTACGGGATGGTGCATTTGATCCACCCGTCTCAGGGTTACTGGATCATCCTCACCACGCTGTTTGTCTGCCAACCGAACTACGGCGCCACCCGCCGCAAACTCGGCCAGCGAATCATCGGCACCGCCATCGGCCTGACCGTGGCCTGGGCGCTGTTCGATCTGTTTCCGAATCCCTTGGTCCAGTCATGCTTTGCGATCGCCGCCGGTGTGGTGTTCTTTATCAACCGCACCACCCGCTACACCTTGGCGACGGCTGCGATCACCTTGATGGTGCTGTTCTGCTTCAACCAGGTCGGGGATGGTTACGGGCTGTTCCTGCCGCGGTTGTTCGATACCTTGCTCGGCAGCCTGATCGCCGGGCTGGCGGTGTTCCTGTTTCTGCCCGACTGGCAGGGCCGACGCCTGAATAAAGTGCTGGCCAACACCCTCACGTGCAACAGCATTTACCTGCGCCAGATCATGCAGCAATACGCCGCTGGCAAAAGCGACGACCTGGCTTATCGCCTGGCACGACGCAATGCGCACAACGCTGACGCGGCACTGTCGACGACGCTCGCCAACATGCTGATGGAACCGGGGCATTTCCGTAAGGAGGCGGATGTCGGATTCCGCTTCCTGGTGCTGTCGCACACCTTGCTCAGCTATTTATCCGGATTGGGCGCACACCGGGAAACCCAGCTACCGCCCGACGTGCGCGAGCATTTGATCGACGGTGCCGGCGTGAGACTGGCCGCCAGCATCGATGAAATTGCCCAAGGCCTGGCGAGCAAACTGCCGATTGCGATCCAAAGCGATGAGGAAGAGGCACTGGCCAATACGCTTGAACAGATGCCGGACGAAATCGATGAAGGCCAACGGCTGGTGCAGACGCAGTTGGCGTTGATATGCCGTCAACTTGGGCCACTGCGGACGCTGGCAGCGCACCTCATCAAGGAAACAGGCGAGGATTGAGCTCGGGACCGGCGCTTACAGTCCGTGTTGTTTCATCAACCGCTGATAACTGCCATCCACTTTCATCGCCGCGATCTCGCGGTCGAAACCGGCGACGATCTGTTCATGCCTGGGGTTCTTCAGGCTGACCAGGATGTGCAGGCTGTTCTCGCTCAATGGCTTGGGCAAAAACTCCACGGCATTGCGCACCTTGGTTGATTCCCGGGCCAGGAAGTAACGCGCGACGTATTCGTCTTCCAGCGTCAATTTGACCCGATCGGCGGCGACCATCCGCACCGCCATGGAGAAGCTGTGCACCGGGACTTTCTGCATCGATACGTCGTCATCGAACTCTGGCGAATAGGCATAACCGCGCACCACCGCTATCGGGTAGGTATGCAGTTGTTGCAGGTTGTTGTATTCGATCGGTGTGTCTTTGCGCTTGAGAAAGCGCACCCGGTTGAGCAGGTACTCGCCGGAAAACTGGCCAAGCTTCGTACGATCGTCGGTGTACCAGGCGTTGACCAACACGTCGTATCGACCCTCGCCAACCCCCTGCAAGGCCCGCGCCCAAGGCACTTGTTCAAAGTCACTGGCATAACCGGCCCGGGCCAGTGCTGTGCTGACGATGTCCGTGGCCAACCCACCGTTGACCAGCGTGGCGTCGGTAAAGGGCGGCCAGGCATCGGCCACCAATCGCAGCTTTTCCGCTGCCGCGCCTTGAGTCAGCAACAGCAACCCAATCAAAGCAAAGGCTCGATGCAATTGCGGCATGCTAGAAAATCCTTAGCGGGCGGGACGCCCGACATGTTTTCAGCCAAAACTCCAAGGCCCCCGTACTGCCAAACCCAGGTACTAACATTAGCTCATCGAAGCCACTGCACAGCGCTTCATCTCAGATTACACAAACAAGACAAGGCCGCGCGAAATGAATGATGGCATTTTGGCCTTTGTCACAGATTTCTCTGCCATACAGACATCTTTCGCCTGGGCGCTTAGTATCGGAGCGACGATGTTCAAGGAGTCAGGAGATGACAATCGATTGGGTTTGCAAACACCACAGCGATCTGGGCAAAGAGCAGCTGTACGCCATTCTGCAGCTACGTGCAGAGGTGTTTGTCGTTGAACAGAAATGCGTCTATCAGGACGTCGATGGCCAGGATCTGGAAGGTGACACCTGCCATTTAATGGCTTGGGACGGGGATCGGCTGGTGGCGTACCTGCGGTTGCTCGACCCGGAGTTACAGGGTGGCGACGTGGTCATCGGGCGGGTGATCATTGCCCCTCAAGCGCGCGGTACAGGGCTTGGGCATGAGTTGATGGCACAGGCGTTGAAACAGGTTGAAAAGCGCTGGCCTGAAGTACCGGTCTATCTCTCGGCCCAGGCGCATTTGCAGGGGTATTACGCTAAATACGGATTTGTGGTGGCGGGCGAGGAATTTCTCGAAGATGACATTCCGCATATCGGGATGCGCCGGGTTTGAGACTTGCGACAGACTCTGGAATCACCCCCTCACCCTAACCCTCTCCCCAAGGGGCGAGGGGACTGGCCGATGTGTTATGTAGAAAATTGGCGACTTGAACTACCGAGTCGAACTCAGGATTCGAAAGGCTTGAAGATCTGCTCCCTTTCCCCTCTCCCCATTGGGGCGGTCCGACGTTTCGGGAGGGCTGGGGTGAGGGGGCGATCTAAAGCGAATCCAACAATCAGGGGTATTCCAGCACCGCTTTGATCTGCCGAAGATTACGCTCGATCCACCCCCGATCTATCGCCCCCCACTCGCGAATCCGATAACGCCCGGCATGATTGCGCGCACCGTCTTCCTGCTCGAACTCGCAAACAATGTCCAGATCCGCCAATGCCGCGATGGTGTCCTGAGCCGTGCGCCGGGGCATGCCGGTCACTTCGGTCAGCGCCGGGACGCTACTGGCCAACCCGCTATCAATCAGGTACGCCACGTACAACCGACGATAGAAGCTGCTCTTGGTCTTGCTTACATCCATCTAAACACTCCCGGTTGCGATATTTTGATCTCTATTGCATATCCCGCCACGTCAGGTACACCCGCACATCGAACTCCACCTGGTGATACCCCGGCAACATGTGTTCGCAAAGCTTGTAGAACGCCTTGTTGTGATCCGACTCTTTGAAGTGCGCCAGTTCATGCACCACGATCATTTTCAGAAACTCGGCAGGTGCATCCTTGAACAATGAAGCAACACGAATTTCTTTCTTGGCCTTGAGCTTGCCGCCCTGCACCCGGGATATCGCAGTGTGCAATCCGAGGGCGCGGTGGGTCAGGTCCAGGCGGTTGTCGAACAACACCTTATCGATGGCCGGGGCGTTACGCAGGTATTCCTGCTTGAGGTCCAGCGTATAGGTGTACAACGCCTTGTCGCTCTGCACCCGGTGTTTTTCCGGGTAACGCTGGCTCAGGTAGTCGCCCAGCCGACCGTCGGCGATCAACTGGCGCACTTGGTCCTGCAGCGCGGCGGGATAGGCCTGGAGGTATTTCAACGCGGTCATTGGGGCGGCAACACGATTCACGAAAAGGTCGCCAGTGTAGCGAATTCAGCCGGTCAGCGTGTTCCAGTCGAACGGCCTTACAAAGTCGCCGACGTCCTCGGCCATCATCGGCCGTGCGACCAGAAACCCTTGCACGTACTCGCAACCATTGGCTTGCAGCCATTGATATTGCGCAACGGTTTCCACCCCCTCGGCAATCACCAGCATCCCGTACTCCTTGCACAGCTCGATCACATTGCGCACCAGCGCGGCATCGCGTGAGGACTCCGGAAGCCGGGCAATCAAATGCCGGTCGAACTTGAGCGTGTCCAACTCCAGATCCCGCAGATGAGACAGCGAACACGGCCCGGAACCAAAGTCATCCAGGGCCACTCGCACACCCAGGTTACGCAGCAGGCGCAGCTGTTTGCGGGTTTCCTCGGGGTTTTGCATCAAGGCCTCTTCAGTGACCTCGACTTCCAGATGGCGCGCCTGCAAACCATGGCGCTCCAGTACCTGGCGTAACTCGGTGACCAGATTGGGCATGCCGAACTGCGTACTGCTCAAACTGACGCCCAGCACCAAGTCGTCGGCAAACAAGGTTTCCCAGGCTTTTCGCTGGCTCGCCACTTGTTGATAGATCCAACTGCCCAGGCGACTGATCAACCGCGCCTCTTCCAGCAATGGCAAAAACAGCCCCGGAGGTACATCGCCGACGCTCGGGTGCTGCCAGCGGATCAGCGCTTCGAACCCGCGAATCTGCCCACTGGCAATGGCCACCTGAGGTTGATACACCAAATTGAAATCACGGTTCTCGATGGCCGCGCGCACACTTTCTTCGAGCATCAACCGTGAGCGCGCCCGGCCGTTCATTTCGTGATCGTAGAATCGATATTGCTGACGGCCGGCGCGCTTGGCTTCGTACATGGCGATGTCAGATGCGCGCAGCAGGCCGTCGAGATTGGAACCGCAATCCGGGTACGTCGCAATGCCGATGCTGGCGCCCAACGCGATATCCAGACCATCGATCTGCTGACAGATCGACACCCGCTCAATCAGCTTCTCGGCAATTTTTGCCGCTTGCTCGGGGAATTCCAGATCCAGCAAAGCGGTGAACTCATCACCGCCCATGCGCGCCAGAATGTCGAAGGGCCGCAGACAGGCCTTCAACTGCTCGGACACCCACCGCAACACCCGGTCGCCGGCATCGTGACCGAGGGAATCATTGACCCGTTTGAAGCCGTCGAGGTCCAAATACAGCAGCACCCAGGCGCTGTCGGAGCGGTCGCCACGCAACAGCAGGTTTTCCGCCGTCTGGTAAAAGCCACGACGATTGAGCAGCCCGGTCAATGGGTCAGTGACGGCCTGGAACTCCAGTTGCTGATGCAGATGGCGCACCACCGACATGTCCAGCACCGTCACCACCATCGCATGTTGCTCGCTGGGCAACGGGGCGCAGGACAGCGCCACGGGCACCTGCTGGCCGGGCGCCGTACGCAGCAATGCATCATGCAGGCGCAGGATTTCGCCGCGTTTGTAACCGGCGAACAACTCGGAGTCGGCCCAGATCGGGATGTGCGGATTTTGCAGGAAGTCCAGGAACTCTTTGCCTTGCAGGTCTTGCACCGTGGCATTGAGCAGCCGCGACATCGCCGGATTGGCAAAGCGGATCAGACCGTCCTCACCGACCACCAGGATGCCTTCGGCGGCATTGTCGAGCACCGAGGCATTAAACGCGCGTGCGACCTCCAGATCGTGGCTCAGGCGCTGCAGCGCACGGCGATTGCGCTGATGCTCGAGCAGCGCCTGGACTTTGGGCTTGAGAATTTGCGGGTCGAACGGTTTGAACAGGTAATCCACCGCACCGCTGGCATAGCCCTTGATTACGGCGTCCTGGGACTGCTCGTTGGCGGTAAGGAAAATGATCGGCGTGAGGCGGGTTCGCTGGCTTCCGCGCATCAGGCGTGCCACTTCAAAACCGTCCATGCCCGGCATCTGCACATCCAGCAGCACCAGGTCGACATCGTGTTCGAGTAACAGACTGAGCGCCTCGAAGCCCGAGGCGGCGGTCATGACCTGCCAGTCCTGGCGCTGCAACAACGCGCGCATGCTGATCAGGTTTTCAGGGTAATCATCGACGATTAAAAGGATTGAGTTGCCTTCAGCTGGCGTGGGTTGCGCGCATTCCATGCTGCTTCTCTTATGCGGGACGTCAGGCCGGTTTTTCGTGAAAACCGGACAAATACTAAGCCTTCACTCTAGACCGGGTTCCGCTAAAGCAGAAGCTATCAGTACGCCATCATTTAACCAAAGCGTCCATTTGCCGACTAACGGTCGGCGCCACAGCCCTCTAAAACCGGGAAAGATGGCCTTTTAACAGGATTTTGACGTCACCCGTTTGTCATTTACGCATTAACAAATTGAACTTCTGCGATTATAAGGACTGCCCCCAAGGTGCGTGCTAGAGCTTCTGGCACGTGCGTGCAGCAAAAAAATCCGTGGAAGCTTTTGTCTATGATCGATCTCGCAACCTGGAACCTCAGCGTTCCCGTCGGCAATCCGCCGTACACCGTTGAAACATCAAAACTGGTGGATGGCTTCAAGGATCAATACTTCCACTCCAACACCGGCACCTTGTTTTTCTGGGCCCCGGTCACCGGTGCTACAACTGAAAACGCAAAGTATCCCCGCACTGAACTTCGCGAAACCTACAGCAATGGGACCCTGAAAAACTGGCGCTACCCGGACGCCGACAACTCCCTGCGTGCCACCCTGGCGGTGAACCAGGTACCAACCTCGGGCAAGATTGTCATTGGCCAGATCCACGCCTATGAAAGCCAGAAGCCCATGGTGAAGCTCGAGTATCAGTACTCGACCAGCACGCAGTCAGGCAACATCGTCGCCAAGGTTCGTATGCGCCCTGATGACGATGACGCACGGACAATCACCCTTGCTACCGGGGTGAAACTGGATCGGGAGTTCAACTACCTCATCCACCTGAGCCCAGGCGGCGCGCTGGGCATCAGTGCGGCGGGCTACCAGTGGGACACCGAAATCAGCAAGACCTGGAGCGTCAAGCCGCTGTACTTCAAGGCCGGGGCTTATGTGCAGGACAACACCGGGTACACCAGCGAAGGCGGGAAAGTGACGTTCAGCAAGCTGGATATTGATCACGATAAATAACCCTCCGCGTCCCAACCCTCCCAAGAACAACTCGATCTCTGTAGCAGCTGCCGAGCCTGCGAGGCTGCGTCCGAGGACGAAGTCCTCGCAAGCCCGAAGAACCCGGTCTACCTGAAAAAATGGGGTGTCTGATTTACGACTGCTGCGTCCGAACGCGGCCCGAGCCGAACGCAGCCTCGCAAGCTCGACAGCTGCTACAACCAAATTATTTGAGCCTCCGAAAAACTCGTAGGACTCCTCCGACCGTGACGAGGGAGCTTGCTCCCGCTGGAATGAGAAGCAGCCCCAAACCCTGCTACGCAATTTCCTCAGACACACCACATCGCCCGGTTCTATTGCCGCTCCCCCACCGAACGAGACCAAACCGTCTCGCCACATGACCGGAAAGGCGTCCTACAGCCCGGTTGCGGCTACCCGAATCGCTGCCTAAAGTTGGCCTGTCGCTGACATCGTTGGCGACAGGGTTTCGCAGCCCTAACGATACGTGTAGTAACCTAGCGCCTCGAAAATGACGGGCGCATCAGCACCCGTCCTCCTTTTTATGGTGGCTGTGTGTGGGAGACCTCCGGGTCTGCCGGGTTCCTCGTATCCCTGGTCTGCGAACCCGCACACAGCTACCACCCATTTCGTTTCGCAGCGAACGGCAGTAGCTCTTCTTTTAGATTCGAGGAAGATTTACTTATGAAAATGAACAATCCGCCCCGCCGCTTCACCCCCATGTCCCAATTCGCCACCGACTACCCCGTCCTGCTCATCGACAGTGACGCCCCAATCCGCGAACTCCACAACTGCGTCAGCGAACGCCTCAGCGCCGTCCTCAAGTACCTCAACCTCATGGCCTGCACCAGCCTCCCCGACTACGCCGAAAACGACATCAACACCGTTACCAACATCGCCCGGATCCTGATCCAGGATGTGAGCGATGTGTTTCGGGTGATTGAGCAGCGTGGGTTTGAAGAGAAATCAGACAGCTAAAATTCTGCTAAAAATAAAAACCTGCAAACGCGGGTTTTTATCCAACCATTGATCATCACTGTCTATTTTGACCGGTTCAACGGGTAAGTACGCATCTCTAAATCATTGAATTTTTGTGGGAAAAGTTATCCTCTCCTAAGTGAATGGTCGCTATAGCAGTAAAAATCGAAAAAATCCTTGAAATTCCTGAAAAACTCTGTCTAATCACTTACTCGGGCCTTTTTTGACAAAAATAGCTCAAAAACCCAACCAGTATACGAAAGAGATATAAAAGTGATCATAGACTTTACCGTCAAAAATTTTAGGTCGCTGAAAAACGAACAGCTTTTCAGCATGAATGTTGAAAACCCAAAATCTCATCTCCTGGATAACGTTGTCACAACCGATAATGAACGCGTTAATGTTCTAAGAACTGCGGGTATTTACGGTGCCAATGCGTCAGGCAAATCGAATTTATTGCTAGCCTTTAAAGCACTGCAGTGGATAACTGAAAATTCTGGTGATTTGAAGGAAGGCGAGATTATCCCATGTTATGAGCCATACCTTCTTTCTGACGAAAACGCCTCTAAACCAGTGCACTTTGAACTTGAATTCATCAATTTCGACAGTTTGCGATACATTTATTCAGTCTCCTATAACCGCACAGAAATAATAGAAGAAAGTCTCGACTTCTACCCATCGAGACAGAAAGCCAACATCTTCAAGAGAATGGCTAGCGACTCTTGGGAAACAATTACTTTTGGCAGCCATTATAAAGGAGGACAAAAAAGACTTCCGTTTTTTAAGAACAACAGCTATTTAGCAAAAGCTGGGAATAACGCAGCCGCCTCAGACCTTATAAGGTCCGTGTACAATTATTTTAGAACCATATTCCACGTAGGCTTTGCTCAAAAATTTAATTCATCTACTCTTTACACCGAGCCCAAGCTACTAAACAAGGTCGCCACATTGCTTTCATTTGTAGATACAGGCATTACTAAAATCACTCGCAAAGAAAACAACGTTGAAGAACTGCTAAATGGCTTTCCAAAAAACCTCCCAAGCGACCTACGCGAGGAAATAGTAAAAAGAAACAAATACAATTTTGTTTTCTCACACATAAAAGAAGATGAGGGATTTGCCACATTTGATATAGGAGATGAGTCAGATGGAACTCAAAAACTTTTTCAGTTTTTACCAGTACTTGTAACTGCATTTGAAGCTGGCGCGGTTTTGATCATGGATGAATTGGATAATAGCTTTCACCCTCATATCGGGGAATTAATTATAAAACTATTCAACGACCCTAAAGTCAACAAACTTAACGCCCAACTGATATTTACAACTCACGACATTAACTTAATGTCACCACAACTTCTTAGAAGAGATCAAATTTGGTTTACTGAGAAAAATAGTGGAGCATCTACACTTTACTCCCTAGATGAATTTGACAAATCATCAGTAAAATCGAATAGTCCGTACAGCCATTGGTACGACGAGGGGCGTTTTGGTGCGCTGCCAAACATAAACTATAAAAACATTGCCGGAATACTTACAGGAAAGATAAAGGAGACAAGTAATACACGTAAAAAAAAGGAGAGAATAGTAACGGAAGAAAACAAAAATGCCTAAAGTTCGAAACTCCTCCTCTAGAACTCTTCCAAAAAAAATGCATATTTACTGCGAAGGAGCCAAAACCGAACCTAATTACTTGAATGGATATATATCAGACATTGAAGACAAGGCGCTACGACATGTTGTAATTGTCGAAAAAACTAGAAAGAACACTCCCATCGAACTCGTGGAAGTCGCAATAAATCATAAAAAAAGCAGTGCCGCTGCTAAAGGCGATGAATTCTGGGTCGTATACGATCGAGAATCAGTAGCCAAATATACGGATGAACTTCACGACAAAGCTTACAAAAGAGCAAAGGATAACGGCATAAATATCGCTCTTTCTAATGTTTGCTTTGAACACTGGCTATTGCTGCACCTTACAAATAGCTCAGCACCATATAATTGCTATAACGATTTAATAAATAGAAGCTGCTTAAAATCGAAATTTCGACAGAACCTGGGAAAGGATTACGATAAAGCTGGATCAGAAGTATATGACTTTTTATCCAAATACATCGGCAAGGCTAGAACGCTAGCTTGCAACATGAACTTAGCCGCAACACAGTCCTCCCAACTTGGTCGAGATAAACCACACCACCTTAATCCATACACAGATATGCCAAAATTGTTAGATGCTATAGATTCATTCATTTAGCGCTGTCACCAAAGAATTTAATTCGCCAGATTTTTCTCAGAGCGACAAAAAACCCGCCTTTCGGCGGGTTTTTCGTAAAACTAAAACACCAAAGGCTTAGTTAACCTTAGCGTTCAACTCACCCTTCAAATACCGCTGATACATCGCTTCCAGCGAGATCGGCTTGATCTTCGAAGCATTACCGGCCGTACCAAACGCTTCATAACGTGCGATACACACATCACGCATCGCCGTCACGGTCGCGCCGAAGAATTTACGCGGATCAAACTCGCTCGGGTTGGTAGCCATCAGGCGACGCATCGCACCGGTGGATGCCAGGCGCAGGTCGGTGTCGATGTTGACCTTACGCACGCCGTGCTTGATGCCTTCGACGATTTCTTCAACCGGTACGCCGTAGGTTTCTTTGATGTCGCCGCCGTACTGGTTGATGATCGCCAGCCAGTCTTGCGGAACCGAAGACGAACCGTGCATCACCAGGTGGGTATTGGGGATGCGTTTGTGGATTTCTTTGATGCGGTCGATGGCCAGCACGTCGCCGGTAGGCGGCTTGGTGAACTTGTACGCGCCGTGGCTGGTGCCGATGGCGATGGCCAGGGCGTCGACTTGAGTGCGTTTGACGAAGTCAGCGGCTTCTTCCGGGTCAGTCAGCATTTGGCTGTGATCCAGAACGCCTTCGGCGCCGATGCCGTCTTCTTCACCGGCCATGCCGGTTTCCAGCGAACCCAGGCAGCCCAGCTCGCCTTCTACCGATACGCCGCAGGCGTGAGCCAGGGCTACAGTTTGTTGGGTGACGCGGATGTTGTAGTCGTAGTCGGTCGGGGTCTTGCCGTCTTCGCCCAGGGAACCGTCCATCATCACCGAGCTGAAGCCCAGCTGGATGGAGCGCTGGCAGACGTCAGGGCTGGTGCCGTGGTCCTGGTGCATGCACACCGGGATGTGCGGGAATTCTTCGATTGCCGCTAGGATCAGGTGACGCAGGAACGGTGCGCCGGCGTATTTGCGAGCACCGGCCGAAGCCTGGACGATCACCGGGGAGTCAGTCTTGTCAGCGGCTTCCATGATGGCGCGCATCTGCTCAAGGTTGTTGACGTTGAAGGCTGGAACGCCGTAGCCGAACTCGGCTGCGTGGTCCAGCATCTGGCGCATGCTGATAAGTGCCATTGTGTGTGTATCTCCCGGTTGAGGGTCGTTAATCGTGCCAGCCTGCCGTAGCGGCGGCGGCTATTCAAGTTATTGCAGATCGGGGGTCAGCCCTGCCTGCCAATTCGGTGTTGCCTCAATCTTGCGGCGTTACTGCGCTTTGCAACCGCGGCCGATCAAATCATTGGTGGCGACCCAGTACACCAGGCCTTCCTCACCTTTTATGTGAAACGCCAGCATGTCGTTGCTGTACAGCGAACCTTCGGCGCCCGGCTCATGCTTCAGGCGGTAGACCTGATCGGCACCGCCCAAGCGAACGTCGACTTCCTTGCGGCTTTCGTCGGTGTAGCGCCAGAGCACTTTGGCCTGACTGTCGCAGGTCCAGGTGGTCCAGCTGTCCGTCGATTTGGCAGGCTTGAACAGGTTCAAATTGGCGCAACCTGCCAGCAGAGCCAGCGCCGTAACGGCGATAAAACCTTTCATCCATGTTCCTCGACTGACGACGCACGCCGCCAGCCCTGAGTAAAGTGTCAGACCCGTCAAGGGCAGCCATGTTCCTTGGCCGGGGTCTGTGTCTCGTATTTGTCCAGGCCATCAGGCCCGGAACGCTTGTTGATCACCGGGTTGGTTTCGGCCTGCCAGTCGGCCTGATAGCAGCCTTTGTCCTGTTCAGGCGTCTCGGGTACCTTCGGGGCTTTCGGGTTACTCCCGCAAGCCGCCAGCGAACCCGCGACAATCAATAGCGCTAACGTCTTGACCATCTGAACACTCCTTTGCCTGGTCAAATGGGCGGCCTCAGGCCTTGGCCCGGCTTTCCAGGACTTCAACGGCCGGCAGAACTTTGCCTTCGACGAACTCGAGGAACGCGCCGCCACCGGTAGAAATGTAGGAGATCTGACCGGCAACGCCATATTTATCGATGGCGGCCAGGGTGTCGCCGCCGCCAGCGATGGAGAACGCCGAGCTTTCTGCGATGGCCTGGGCCAGGACTTTGGTGCCGTTACCGAACTGGTCGAATTCGAACACGCCCACCGGGCCGTTCCACAGGATGGTTTTGGACGACTTCAGCAGCTCGGCAAAATTCGCCGCGGTCTGTGGGCCGATGTCCAGAATCATGTCGTCTGCGGCCACATCAGCGATCAGCTTGACGGTAGCCGTGGCGGTTTCAGCGAATTCCTTGGCAACCACGACGTCGACCGGCAGCGGCACGCTGACCTTGGCGGCGATGGCGCGAGCGGTGTCCAGCAGGTCCGGCTCGTACAGGGACTTGCCGACCGGGTGACCGGCAGCCGCCAGGAAGGTGTTGGCAATGCCGCCGCCGACGATCAGCTGGTTGCAGATCTGACTCAGGCTGTTCAGCACGTCGAGTTTGGTCGAGACCTTGGAGCCGGCAACAATCGCCGCCATTGGCTGGGCCGGGGCGCCGAGGGCTTTGCCCAGTGCGTCCAGTTCGGCGGCCAGCAACGGGCCTGCGGCCGCGACTTTGGCGAACTTGGCCACGCCATGGGTCGAACCCTCGGCGCGGTGAGCGGTGCCGAAGGCGTCCATCACAAACACGTCGCACAGTGCGGCGTATTGCTGGGCCAGTTCGTCAGCGTTCTTTTTCTCGCCCTTGTTGAAGCGCACGTTTTCGAACAGCACGATGTCGCCGGCCTTCACGTCAACGCCGCCCAGGTAATCGGCCACCAGCGGCACTTCACGGCCCAGAGCCTTGCTCAAGTAGTCAGCGACTGGCTTGAGGCTGTTCTCGGCCGAGAACTCGCCTTCGGTCGGACGGCCAAGGTGCGAGCAGACCATCACGGCCGCGCCTTTTTCCAGGGCCAGCTTGATGGTCGGCAGCGAGGCCAGGATACGCGCATCGCTGGTGACAACACCGTCCTTGACTGGGACGTTGAGGTCTTCGCGGATCAGTACGCGCTTACCTTGCAGATCGAGGTCGGTCATCTTCAACACGGTCATGGGTCGCATTTCCTACTGTTTTGGAGAGCAGTGTTTTGGAGAGCCAGCTGATTGCAGATAGTGTTCTGCAACATCCAGCATTCGGTTGGCAAAACCCCATTCGTTGTCGAACCAGGCCAGGATGTTCACCAGCCGTGGGCCGGAAACTCGGGTCTGACTGGCATCGACGATGGCCGAATGTGGGTCATGGTTGAAATCACAACTGGCGTGAGGCAACTCGGTGTAGGCCAGAAGGCCTTTGAGCGGGCCGCTGGTGGCGGCCTCGCGCAATATCCGGTTGACCTCGGTGGCGTCGGTGTCGCTCACGGTCTGCATCGTAATGTCGAGGCAAGACACGTTAACCGTCGGCACCCGCACGGCTTTGGCCTGAATTCTCCCGGCAAGTTCCGGTAACAAGCGTTCGATGCCGCGCGCCAGACCAGTGGACACCGGAATCACCGACTGAAACGCCGAACGGGTGCGGCGCAAGTCTTCGTGATGATAGGCGTCGATCACTGGCTGATCGTTCATCGCCGAGTGAATGGTGGTGATCGACACGTATTCCAGACCAATGGCCTGATCCAGCAGGCGCAACAGCGGCACGCCGCAGTTGGTGGTGCAGGACGCGTTGGACACCAGCAACTCATCACCGGTCAGGCAATCCTGGTTCACGCCGTAGACGATGGTGGCGTCGACATCCGCCTCGCTGGCCATCGGCTGGGAAAACAGCACCCGCGGCGCGCCGGCATCCAAGAAACGCTGGCCGTCTTCACGAGTGTGGTAAGCGCCGGAGCACTCCAGCACCAGATCGACGCCCAGCGACGCCCAATCGATGCCTTCGGGGGTGGCACTGCGCAGGACCTTCACGCAGTCGCCATTAATATGCAGACAATCGCCATCGACCTTCACTTCCCCGGGAAAACGCCCGTGAGTGGAGTCGAAGCGAGTCAGGTATTCGATGCTGGCCATGTCCGCCAGATCGTTGATCGCAACAATTTCAAACCCGGCCTTCTCGCCTCGCTCAAACAACGCACGCAAGACGCAACGACCAATCCGGCCGTAGCCGTTGAGTGCAACTTTGTAAGGACGCGGTTGAGGCATGGGGTTCTCGATAGACGCGGGCAGACGAATTCTATGTACCAATACGGACCTGTAGCAGCTGGCGCAGCCTGCGTCCGGCCGCGAAGCGGTCGTAAAATCAGGCACCGCGCTCCAGTTAAAGATACGCGTTGTCGGGTTTACGACCGCTTCGCGGCCGAACGCAGGCTGCGCCAGCTGCTACAGGAATCGCGGCAGGCATGAAAACATAACTGCCACGTCCGTGTTTTAGTCTTCCAGCAGCTCTTCAGCCTGACCCAGGATGTTTTCCAGGGTGAAGCCGAACTCTTCGAACAAGGCTGGCGCAGGCGCCGACTCGCCGTAGGTGGTCATGCCGATCACGCGGCCTTCCAGGCCGACGTACTTGTACCAGTAGTCCGCGTGGGCGGCTTCGATAGCGATACGGGCGCTGACCTGCAACGGCAGAACCGCTTGCTTGTAGCCGGCGTCCTGAGCATCGAACACGCTGGTGCAAGGCATCGAAACAACACGCACCTTGCGACCTTGTTCGGTCAGCTTGTCGTAGGCCTGAACCGCCAGACCGACTTCCGAACCGGTAGAGATCAGGATCAGCTCAGGCTCGCCGTCGCAGTCCTTCAACACGTAACCGCCACGGGCGATGTCGGCGATCTGGAACGCATTACGGGTTTGGTGCTGCAGGTTCTGACGCGAGAAAATCAGCGCCGAAGGGCCGTCCTTGCGTTCCAGAGCCATTTTCCAGCACACCGCCGATTCAACGGCATCGGCTGGGCGCCAGGTGTCGAGGTTCGGCGTGCTGCGCAAGCTGGTCAGTTGCTCGATCGGCTGGTGAGTCGGACCGTCTTCGCCCAGACCGATGGAGTCGTGGGTGTAGACGAACACGACACGCTGCTTCATCAGCGAGGCCATGCGCACTGCGTTGCGGGCGTATTCCATGAACATCAGGAAGGTCGCGCCGTAAGGCACCAGACCGCCGTGCAGGGTCACGCCGTTCATGATCGCGCTCATGCCGAACTCGCGAACGCCGTAGTACATGTAGTTGCCGCTGGCGTCTTCAGCCGACACACCTTTGCAACCTTTCCACAGGGTCAGGTTGGAACCGGCCAGGTCAGCGGAGCCGCCCAGCAGTTCAGGCAACAGCGGGCCGTAGGCATTCAATGCGTTCTGGCTGGCTTTACGGCTGGCGATGGTTTCGCCTTTGGCAGCGACTTCAGCAATATAAGCAGAGGCTTTTTCAGCGAAGTCTTCCGGCAGTTCGCCGCTCAGACGACGAATCAGCTCGTTGGCCAACTCAGGGAAGGCAGCAGAGTAGGCAGCGAAACGCTGATCCCATTCGGCTTCGGCCGCGCGACCGGTTTCCTTGGCGTCCCACTCGGCGTAGATGTCGGCCGGGATTTCGAACGGACCGTGGTTCCATTTCAGCGCAGCACGGGTCAGCGCGATTTCCGCGTCGCCCAGTGGGGCGCCGTGGCAGTCTTCTTTACCTTGCTTGTTCGGCGAACCGAAACCGATGGTGGTCTTGCAGCAGATCAGGGTTGGCTGATCGCTTTTGCGCGCAGTTTCGATCGCGATCTTGATCTCTTCAGGATCGTGACCGTCGACGTTGCGGATGACCTGCCAGTTATAAGCTTCGAAACGCTTAGGCGTGTCGTCGGTGAACCAGCCTTCGACTTCGCCGTCGATGGAGATGCCGTTGTCGTCGTAGAAGGCGATCAGCTTGCCCAGACCCAAAGTACCGGCCAGGGAGCCGACTTCGTGGGAAATGCCTTCCATCATGCAGCCATCACCCAGGAACACGTAGGTGTGGTGGTCGACAACATTGTGGCCCGGACGGTTGAACTGCGCCGCCAGGACTTTTTCTGCCAGGGCAAAACCAACGGCGTTGGCCAGACCTTGGCCCAGAGGACCGGTGGTGGTTTCAACGCCTGGGGTGTAGCCGAATTCCGGGTGACCCGGGGTGCGGCTGTGCAGTTGGCGGAAGTTTTTCAGGTCATCGATCGACAGGTCATAGCCGGTCAGGTGCAGCAGCGAGTAGATCAACATCGAGCCGTGACCGTTGGACAGCACGAAGCGGTCACGGTCGGCGAACGATGGATTGCTCGGGTTGTGCTTCAGGTAGTCACGCCAAAGTACTTCGGCGATATCCGCCATACCCATAGGGGCACCGGGATGGCCGCTGTTGGCTTTTTGCACGGCATCCATGCTGAGGGCACGAATGGCGTTGGCACGCTCACGACGGCTGGGCATCGCTGTTCTCCTGCGGATATTGAATCGAGAGTGAATAAAACTAAACGGAAAAAAGGCGAGCATTTTCCCTCACCCACCCGCCTCGGGGCAATGACAGATAGTCATCTGAAGGCGTTTTTCCGGTGGATAAAGTCGCATTCGCCTGGTGAAACCTTTCCGCTGACGATTTGTAGAGTGACCCTTTCCCCGAGAAGTGCCATCTATCGAGCAATATCAAAACTTTTTGATATTGCTCTTGCGGTGTTTTCTGACCGTCACTAGACTGCTGGCCTTATGAATTTACGTGTGCCTTCCATTCGACATGACGATTGCGATGAGCTGGCGGCCTTGTGCAAGGCCGGCGGCGATCCTCTGCGTCTGAATGTATTGCGCGCGCTGGCCAACGATTCGTTTGGCGTATTGGAGCTGGCGCAGATCTTTGGCATCGGCCAGTCCGGCATGAGTCATCACCTCAAGGTATTGGCCCAGGCCGATCTGGTGGCGACTCGCCGTGAAGGCAACGCGATTTTCTACCGCCGCGCCCTGCCCCACACCGAATTGCTGGGTGGCAGGCTGCACGCCGCGCTACTGGATGAAGTGGACAACCTGACCCTGCCTGCCGACGTGCAGTCGCGGATTGGTCAGGTCCATGGGCAACGCGCGGCGGCCAGCCAGGACTTTTTCTCACGGGTCGCGGAGAAGTTTCGCGCCCAGCAAGACTTGATCGCCGGTCTGCCGCAATACCGCGAAAGCGTGGTGGCATTGCTCGACAAACTAAGTTTCAGCGAAGGCGCCACGGCCATCGAAGTCGGCCCCGGAGATGGTGCATTTCTGCCGGAACTGGCGCGCCGCTTCACCCAGGTCACGGCGCTGGACAACAGCCCGGCGATGCTCGAACTGGCGCGCCAGGTTTGCGAACGTGAAACGCTGGCGAACGTCAGCCTGCAATTGGCCGATGCATTGAACGGTGTCCGCCTCAAGGCTGACTGCGTTGTACTGAACATGGTGCTGCACCATTTCGCCGCGCCGGCCGAAGCACTCAAGCACATGGCCAACTTGCTGCAACCGGGCGGTAGCCTGCTCGTGACAGAGTTATGTAGCCACAACCAGAGTTGGGCCAGGGAGGCCTGCGGTGATCTCTGGTTGGGGTTTGAACAGGACGATTTGGCCCGTTGGGCCACCGCTGCGGGACTCGTTCCCGGGGAAAGCCTCTATGTAGGCTTACGTAATGGTTTCCAGATCCAGGTCCGCCATTTTCAGCGACCGGCTGGCGACACTCACCATCGGTAAATTCAGGAAAAAATCGAGATGAGCGAATACTCCCTCTTCACCTCCGAGTCCGTGTCCGAAGGACATCCGGACAAAATCGCCGACCAGATTTCCGATGCTGTGCTGGACGCCATCATTGCTGAAGACAAGTTCGCCCGTGTAGCGGTCGAGACTCTGGTAAAAACCGGCGTTGCAATCATCGCAGGTGAAGTCACCACGTCGGCCTGGGTCGACCTGGAAGAGATCGTGCGTAACGTGATTCTGGACATCGGCTACAACAGCTCCGATGTCGGCTTCGACGGCGCCACTTGCGGCGTGATGAACATCATTGGCAAGCAGTCCCCTGACATCAACCAGGGTGTCGACCGTGCCAAGCCTGAAGATCAAGGCGCCGGGGATCAGGGCCTGATGTTCGGCTATGCCAGCAACGAAACCGACGTGCTGATGCCAGCACCGATCACCTTCTCGCACCAGTTGGTTCAGCGTCAGGCCGAAGCCCGTAAATCCGGCCTGCTGCCTTGGCTGCGCCCGGACGCAAAGTCGCAAGTGACTTGCCGTTACGAAGGCGGCAAGGTTGTCGGTATCGACGCCGTTGTACTGTCGACCCAGCACAACCCTGACGTGTCGTACAAAGACCTGCGCGAAGGCGTGATGGAACTGATCGTCAAGCACGTACTGCCTGCCGAACTGCTGACCAAAGACACTCAGTTCCACATCAACCCGACTGGCCAGTTCATCATCGGCGGCCCGGTAGGCGACTGCGGTCTGACCGGTCGCAAGATCATCGTTGACAGCTACGGCGGTATGGCCCGTCACGGCGGCGGCGCGTTCTCCGGTAAAGACCCATCGAAGGTTGACCGTTCGGCCGCCTATGCGGGTCGTTACGTGGCCAAGAACATCGTGGCGGCCGGCCTGGCCGAGCGTTGCGAGATTCAGGTTTCCTACGCCATCGGTGTTGCTCAGCCTACGTCGATCTCGTTGAACACCTTCGGCACCG
The DNA here is from genome assembly GCF_030053095.1 of Pseudomonas sp. PMCC200344. Lineage (NCBI taxonomy): Bacteria > Pseudomonadati > Pseudomonadota > Gammaproteobacteria > Pseudomonadales > Pseudomonadaceae > Pseudomonas > Pseudomonas sp. PMCC200344. Next base: position 5,979,621 of record NZ_CP125618.1, read on the forward strand.
GCAAAATCAGCGACGACAAAATCGTCAAACTGGTTCGCGAAGTGTTCGACCTGCGTCCATACGCAATCACCACCATGCTCGACCTGCTGCACCCGATGTACCAGGAAACCGCTGCGTACGGCCACTTCGGTCGTACTCCGACTACCAAGACAGTGGGCGATGACACTTTCACCACCTTCACCTGGGAAAAGACCGACCGCGCCGATTCCTTGCGCGCTGCTGCCGGCCTGTAAGACTTCCCCGGCGATACCAAAAGCCCCGCACGGTTCGCCGTGCGGGGCTTTTTATTGCCTGCTTTCCAGAGGCCGACACACGCTGAAAAACAGCCGGCCCTCTCATCCTGATAATCCGTCCTAGCCTTCCAGCATTCCACTTGAGCAAGGACGCTCACGATGCCGCTCAACCTGCGCGTGTTTTTCGGTTTTCTACTGATCATTTTCTGTCTGACCTCCCACGCGGCCAAGTGCCCCGACTGGCCCCCCGCACGCGCCCTGGACGAAATCACGTCACTGCAGAAACAAATCGACCTCTGGGACGACAGCTATCACCGGGGCGGCCGCTCATTGGTCGCCGATGAACTCTACGATCAGTCCCGTGCACGACTGACCGAATGGCGCACTTGTTTCGACTTGGGCCAATCCGTAGAACCGTTGCGCACCGCGGGCGGCACGATCCCGCACCCCATCGCCCACACGGGCCTGGAAAAACTCCGCGATGGTCGCGCCGTTGAAGCCTGGCTAAAAGGACGGAGCGATGTCTGGATTCAGCCCAAGGTCGACGGCGTGGCGGTGACGCTGATCTACCGCAAAGGCCTGCTGACTCAGGCAATCAGCCGCGGCGACGGAGTAAATGGCCAGGACTGGACGGCTTCGGCGCGCCAAATCGCTGCCATCCCCCAACAATTGCCACAACCGCTGGACCTGCTGCTGCAAGGTGAACTCTATTGGCGCCTGACCGACCACATACAGGCCCGTGCCGGCAGCCTCAATGCACGCGCCACAGTGGCCGGTTTGATGGCCCGCAAAAAGTTAAGCACTGAGCAAGCCGCCGGGATCGGCCTGTTTGTCTGGGACTGGCCCCAAGGACCGGCCAGTTTGCCCGCCCGCGTCGCAGCCCTGGATGAGTTGGGTTTCCCGAGCACCGCAGCTTACAGTCACTCGATCAAGGTATTTGCCGATGCAGAACGCTGGCGCGATCACTGGTATCGCTCGCCCCTGCCCTTCACCAGTGATGGCATTGTCCTGCGCCAGGATCAGCGCCCATCCGCCGAGCGCTGGCAGGCTAAACCGCCTTATTGGAGCGTCGCCTGGAAATACCCTTTTGCCCAGGCCCTGGCCGAGGTGCGCAAGGTCCACTTCAAGATTGGACGGACCGGACGAATCACCCCGGTACTGGAACTGACGCCAGTAATGCTCGATGACCGGCAGATCAAGCGAGTCAGTGTGAGCTCACTGCAACGCTGGAAAACACTGGATATCCGGCCCGGAGATCAGGTCGCCATCAGCCTGGCAGGCCTGACCATTCCCAGGCTTGACGGTGTCATGCTGCGCAGCACCCAACGCACTGAATTGAGCGTACCGCTGGCGGAGGACTTTCATCATTTGAGTTGCTGGCAGCCGACACCGGGGTGCGAAAGCCAATTCCTCGCCCGACTGACCTGGCTCAGCGGCAAGCAGGGACTGGCCCTGCCGAATGTCGGTCCTGGCACTTGGGAGAAACTTTTCGAAACAGGCCGTCTGAATGGCCTGCTGGATTGGTTGACCCTCGATGCTCAAGAGCTTGCTAACATTAACGGCTTCGGCGAACGCAGCAGCGCTCGTCTTTTAAACAGTTTCAACAGTGCCCGACAACGCCCTTTCGCTCGCTGGCTCAAAGCCCTGGGTTTACCGCCGACCGGCCAGGCGCGGCTCGCCGATTCATGGCAAGAACTGGCACAACGAAATATCGAACAATGGCAGGCAGAATCCGGCATCGGCCCGGGACGCGCAGCGCAATTGAGCGCATTTTTCCGCGACCCGCAGGTCCTGGCCTTGAGTGAAACATTACGTGTTGCGGGGATTGACGGTTTTTAGCGGCCGGCGATGCCCGTCAACCCGGGAACCCAATGGTGCCGTCGGGCTCAAACACCCCATCGCCACATCGACCCGATCGCTTTTTCACATGGAGCTTTTATGAAACTTCTTTCACCGCTCGCCCTGTTGACCCTTTGCAGCGTGCTGGCCGCTCCACTGATGGCCGCCGAAGAAGCTCCGGGGCTGACCGGCTGCGCCGCAAAGAAGCAGGGCATCATCAATCAGATTGAACTGGCCAAGTCTCACGGTAACGCCGATCAGCAGGCAGGCCTTGAAACGGCCCTGAGCGAAGTCACTGCTCATTGCACCGATGCTTCCCTGAAGAAAGAACGGGAGAACAAGGTGCTCGACGCCAAGCACGAAGTCAGCAAGCGTCAGGCTGATCTGGACAAGGCCATGAAGAAAGGCGACGCCGAGAAGATCAACAAGCGCAAAGACAAACTCGCCGAGTCCCGCAAGGAATTGCAGGACGCACTCGATGAGCTGGATAAGTAAGGATCAGTTCAGGACTCAATGATCCCGAAACTCTTTATGGCAGGCACTGCAGGCATCTTCGACCTTCTGCACCGCCGGCCCAAGGTTACTGGCCTTGTAAGGCTGAACCTTGCTGGCAGTCACCAATTCACCGGTGGCGACTTCAAGGGTGCGGGCCATGTCCTGGAAGTGTTCCTGTTTCTGCCAGACATCGCTCTTGGCGCTGGTGTGATCTTCTTCGCGCACCTGCGGAAAATGTTTCCAGGGTTCACGGGACAACGCATCGAGCTTCACGGCACCGTCAGCGAATTTCGGACCGTCAAACGGGATGCGACCACGTAACATGCCGCCCAGGTCTTCGCCGGTCTTGAGCATTTGCTTGAAGATCGCCTTACGCTGGCCCAGCGGCGAGTTGGGATCGACACCACCGCAGGCAGACAACGTCAGGCAGGCCAGCAATACAACAGAAAGTCTTTTAAGAGTCATGGTGGCTTCAGGTCACGGGAAACGGCGGCCAGTATCCTCGCGTCATCGGCAAAGACCAATAGCCCTATTATCAATACGGGTTGTTTGAGCGCATGGAGCACTCAGGCAACCGACAAAGGAATTACTCCATGAACAGCCGTTTCAAGGCATGGCGTCACAACCTCGCCTGGACCCTTCCGATGGTGGCCGTGCTTGCGGGCTGCACCGGTGGCGACAACAACAAACCGAAAACCCACGCCCTGGCGACCTACTCCAGCGCCACGTGGGAAGCACTTCCGACGGTGTCCGACAACGACCTGGTCGCCGGCTTCGGTTCGTGGCGCAGCGCCTGCACCCGACTCAAGGCCGACCCGGTCTGGGGCTCGACGTGTGCGGCTGCCGCCAACGTGCCACAAACCGCCAGCGACATTCGCGGCTTCCTCAAGCAGAACCTCGACGTCTACGGCCTGCGCGCCGCCAATGACAATCCCAACGGCTTGATCACCGGCTATTACGAGCCGGTCTACCCCGGCAGCCTGACCCAGACCGAAGTGGCAAACATCCCGGTGTACGGTGTGCCCGAGGACATGATCATCGTCTCTCTGGACAGCATTTATCCGGAACTCAAAGGCAAACGCCTGCGCGGACGACTCGAAGGTCGCGTGCTCAAGCCTTACGACGATGCGGCCACGATTGAAACCAAAGGGGTCAAGGCACCGGTTGTTGCCTGGCTGACCGACCCGATGAATCTGCAATTCCTGCAAATCCAGGGCTCGGGTCGTATCCAGCTCGATGATGGCCGACAGTTGCGCATTGCGTATGCCGACCAGAACGGTCACCCGTATCGACCGATCGGCCGCTGGCTGGTGGACCAGGGCGAACTGAAAAAAGAAGAAGTGACCATGGGCGCCATCAGCCATTGGGCCAAGGCCAATCCGACGCGCATTCCGGAACTGCTGGGCAGCAACCCCAGCTACGTATTCTTCACCCGCAACCCGGACAGCAACGAAGGGCCTCGCGGCTCGCTGAACGTACCGCTGACCGCCGGCTACAGCGCGGCGGTGGATCGCAAAGTGATTCCGTTGGGCAGCCTGTTGTGGTTGTCGACGACTAAACCGGACGGTACCGCACTGGTGCGCCCGGTAGCCGCTCAGGACACCGGCGGCGCAATTGCCGGCGAAGTCCGTGCAGACCTGTTTTGGGGCACCGGCGAGGCGGCCGGGCAATTGGCCGGCGACATGAAACAGCAGGGGCAGATCTGGATGCTCTGGCCTAAAGGCGCAGCCCTGCCTCAAGTGCCGCAAGTAACCGACAAGCTATAAAGTCAAAAGATCGCTGGCTTCGCCAGCGATCTTTTGATCTTGCTCTTAAACAGAAACCACAAAAAAACTGACGATCAACCCCATCCCCACCAACCACACCAGCGACCGCAACATAGCCCAGTCCGCCAAGTAGCAAATGATGTACAGCAGTCGACTGGTGATGAACAACACCGCCAGCACATTGATCGTCACCAGTTCGGCATTACCGGCCAGGTGCGCAACGATCACCGCCGCTGCGAACGCGGGAATCACTTCAAGACAGTTCAGATGCGCCGCATACGCGCGTCGGCCAAAACCATTCAGTGACTCGAGAAAGTCACGGGGATCATGATTGTCTTTCGGCCTGAACCCGCCACTGACCCTGGCAATGCCCGTGCAGATATAGGGCAGAAAAATCGCGATCAAAATGCACCACAGAGCAACCGTCATAACGCAATCCCTTCTTCAAGTTTCAAGAGTCGAGCTCCAGTCAAAACTTCATTACCAGCATGCCGATCAGCACCAGCCCACAGGCTAAGAGCCGCGGCCTGCCGAAAGGTTCTTTCAGGTAACGCATGCCGAACAGCACCACCAGAATCACGCTGATCTCGCGCAATGCCGCCGCTTCGGCAATCGAGCCCAGCTGCATGGCCCACAGCACCAGAGCGTAGCTGAACAACACGCAAAACCCGACCGCCAACCCCAGTCGCCACTGTTCCCGCCAGAACAACATGAAGGCCGGTCGCTTACGCACCAGCGCCAATAACGGGAACGGCCAGGCGCTGAGCAACGTGACCCACACCAGGTAATCCAGCGGATGCGACCAGCGTCGCAACGCCTGGCCGTCGATGAAGGTGTAGCAGCCAATACACAGACCGATCAACGCCACCACCGGCAGCATCGACCACGGTAAACGCGCACCGCCGCCGCCCTGCCAGAGCAGGCACAGCATGCCGAACGGGATCAGCAGAATCCCGAAGATCTGCTGGTTCGTCAGCACTTCCCCGGCAAAAATCAGCGTCAGTGCCAGCACCACCAGCGGCGACAAACCACGCATCAGCGGATAGACCAACCCGAGGTCGCCGACCCGGTACGCCTGAATCAGCAGATAGCGATAGAGCAACTCGAACGCCACCGACGCCAGAATCCACGGCCAGATTTCCATGGGCGGCAGGTTCACGAACGGCAGCATCACCGCGACAAACAACATGGCCACGCTGTCCATGCAGGCCACCACCAACAATCGTTCCGCACTGAATTTGATCAGGGTATTCCACGCCGCGTGCAACAGCGCCGCTACTAACACCAGTGCTGTTGCAAGCACGGCACACTCCATTTTTTATTTTTGTTCCCTACGGGAAGCACCCAGATAATTGATTCGCCATATGTCAGCAGCTGTTTATACTGCAAGCGACCACGCCGCACTCAGTTGCGCACAGACTAATTCCAATAATTTCTGCCACCGCCCGCTCTCGTCGAGAACGGGCGTCGGCATGCGTATGCCTGATCAGAGCGTCAAGACTACCGACAGAGACCTTGCGCATGCCACTCGCCTTGCTTGCCCTCGCTGTTGCCGCGTTCGGCATCGGCACCACTGAATTCGTCATCATGGGCTTGCTGCCCGATGTCGCCCGCGACCTTGCTGTCAGCATTCCTCATGCCGGATTGTTGATCACCGGCTACGCCCTCGGCGTAGTCTTCGGTGCGCCGATCCTCGCGGTCGGCACAGCCAACATGCCGCGCAAAGCCACGCTGCTGGGCATGACGCTGATGTTCATCCTCGGCAACATTCTTTGCGCATTGGCGCCGAACTACGCCACGCTGATGGCCGCACGAGTGGTCACCGCGCTCTGCCATGGTGCGTTCTTCGGCATCGGCTCGGTGGTTGCCGCTGGACTGGTGGCACCAAACAAACGCGCCCAAGCGATTGCGATGATGTTCACTGGCCTGACCCTGGCCAACGTGCTGGGCGTGCCGTTGGGCACCGCGCTCGGGCAATACGCCGGCTGGCGCTCGACGTTCTGGGCGGTGTCGGTGATCGGCGTGATTGCTGCGATTGCGCAGTGGGTCTGGCTGCCGAAGGACATCGCCATGGACAAGGCCAACCTCGCCAGCGAGTTCAAAGTGCTGGGCAAGGTCAACGTGTTGTTGGCGCTGGGCATGAGTGTGCTGGCGTCGACCAGCCTGTTCAGCGTCTTCACCTACATCGCGCCCATCCTGCAAGACATCACCGGCGTCAGCCCGCATGGCGTGACCATCATGCTGTTGCTATTCGGGGTCGGACTGACCGCGGGCAGCATGCTCGGCGGTCGCCTGGCTGACAGTCGATTGCTACCGTCGCTGGTGGGCATGGCGTTGGCCGTGCTGGTCGTGCTGGCCGCGTTCACACAGACCAGTCACTCGGTGATCCCTGCAGCGATTACGCTGGTGTTGTGGGGCATCTTCGCCTTTGCCCTGTGCCCGATTTTGCAACTGCTGATCATCGATCAGGCCCATGAAGCGCCGAATCTGGGCTCAACGTTGAACCAGAGCGCGTTCAACCTCGGCAACGCCGCCGGTGCGTGGATAGGTGGGCTGGTTGTCGCCAGTGGCGCGGATCTGGCGGACTTGCCGTGGACCGGCGCGCTGGTCAGTGGGTTGACGGTGGTGACGGCGGTTTTCTACATCTATCTGCAACGTCGTGGGGCGGGTGTGGTCAATGTGTCTGGCTGATGGGTCGGGTGGCCCTTGACCTAACAAAGATTTCAAACTTATTACTTTTTGCTCTCCTGCGGGTCGGGCTCCGGGCCTTGATCCGCAGTCTGCTTCGGCGGCCCGCTCTCGCTGCGAATCTGCGCATGGCTGATCAGCGCGAAGATGAAGCTGCCGCCGATGATGTTCCCCGCCAGCGTCGGCCCGGCGAACACCAGCCAGAAATCCTTCCACGGCAACTTACCGGCAAACACCAGATACGAGACCTCGGCGGACCCGACCACGATGTGGGTGAAATCCCCCAGCGCCATGAGGTAGGTGATGAGGATGATGATCCACATCTTCGCGCTCTCCATGGACGGAATCATCCAGACCATGGTGGCAATCATCCAGCCAGACACAATGCCCTTGGCGAACATCTGGCTGGCGTCGTTCTCCATGATCTTGCGTCCGATATCAAGGAAAGCCAGGTCGGTCTTGCTGTCGAAAATCGGCAGATGCAGCATCACATACGCCACCAGCAACGTGCCGCAAAGGTTGCCCACCAGCACCACCGACCACAGGCGTAGCAATCGACCGAAATTGTTCAGTGTGGGTTTGGTCATGATCGGCAGCACAGCCGTCAGGGTGTTCTCGGTGAACAACTGCTGACGGGCGAGGATCACCGCGAGAAAGCCTGCGCAGTAACCGAAACTGGCGATCACCTTGAAGCCTTCGCCATCCGGCAGACGGGAATTGAGCAGCCCCATGGCCATCAGCGACAGTCCCATGGTCAGGCCGGCGGCCAGCGCCGACCACCACAAGGCGGCGACACTGCGCTCGAGTTCCTGATCGCCCTGGGTGCGGATGATTTCGTGCAGCACCGCCGCCCGCGGCGGCTGGCTCTTATCGACGTCGTGCTGTTCTTCAGGCGAGAGGTTCGGGGTCTTGCCGTCTTTTTGCGTGTCCATAAAGCTCCGGAACCAGTGGCGTGTCATGTAGGTACGACACGCAGGGTTCGGAGCTGTTCACTGTCCTGACAGAAACCGAGGTGAGCCCATCGCGAGCAAGCTTTGCTCCTACGGGGCGATGTCATCCTTGAACTGGTCTTTGACGTACGTGATCTCGGTCCGACCGTGCGGCGCTGGCAAGCCGTCTTCACCCAGATTGACGAAGACAATCTTCTCCACCGTCAGGATGCTTTTGCGGGTGATTTTGTTACGCACTTCGCACTTCAGGGTGATGGAGGTGCGACCGAATTCGGTGGCGGTGATGCCCAGTTCAATGATGTCGCCCTGACGCGAGGCGCTGACGAAGTTGATCTCGGAAATGTACTTGGTGACCACACGCTGATTGCCCAATTGGACGATGGCGTAGATCGCCGCTTCTTCGTCGAGCCAGCGCAACAGGCTGCCGCCGAACAGCGTACCGTTGGGGTTGAGGTCTTCGGGTTTTACCCATTTGCGGGTGTGGAAATTCATATTCACTCCTGAGCGTCTTGCCGAATGATGGCGGGCATCATGGCAGAGCCCGACCTAGAGCTCTATCAAGCATCGACTATGGTCTCGATTACCGTTCAGACATTGACCAACAGAAACGCTTTGGAAGTATCGCTCACACGGCTATAATCGCCACCGTTTCAAAACGGTCATCTTCGGTTGCTACCGTTTTCCCGCCACCTGTCCGAGGGGCGCTGCAGCAGGTTCGACCTGTCAGGCTCGGATGGGGCGTTGCTTGACCGTTATCGGTCAGACACTAAACGCACAACGGCGCCCATTCGCATACATTACGAATGGAGGCTCATCATGAGCGCTGTTATCACGCCTGCAGATTTTAACGATTACAAAGTCGCCGACATGTCCCTGGCTGCCTGGGGCCGTCGCGAAACCATCATCGCCGAATCCGAAATGCCAGCCCTGATGGGTCTGCGCCGCAAATACGCCGGTGAGCAGCCGCTCAAAGGCGCGAAAATCCTCGGCTGCATCCACATGACCATTCAGACTGCCGTGCTGATCGAAACCCTGGTTGCCCTGGGTGCCGAAGTACGCTGGTCGTCCTGCAACATTTTCTCGACTCAGGACCAGGCCGCTGCCGCTATCGCTGCTGCCGGCATTGCGGTTTATGCCTGGAAAGGTGAGACCGAAGAAGAGTACGAGTGGTGCCTGGAGCAAACCATCCTCAAAGATGGCGCGCCTTGGGATGCCAACATGATCCTCGACGACGGCGGCGACCTGACCGAGCTGCTGCACAAGAAATACCCGGCGATCCTGGACCGCGTCCACGGCGTCACCGAAGAAACCACCACTGGCGTTCACCGCCTGCTGGACATGCTGGCCAAGGGCGAGCTGAAAATCCCGGCCATCAACGTCAACGACTCGGTAACCAAGAGCAAGAACGACAACAAGTACGGCTGCCGTCACAGCCTGAACGACGCGATCAAACGCGGTACCGACCACCTGCTGTCCGGCAAGCAAGCGCTGGTCATCGGTTACGGTGACGTGGGCAAGGGTTCGGCCCAGTCCCTGCGTCAGGAAGGCATGATCGTTAAAGTCTCCGAAGTTGACCCGATCTGCGCCATGCAAGCCTGCATGGACGGTTACGAGCTGGTTTCGCCGTTCATCGACGGTATCAACAACGGTACTGAAGCAAGCATCGACAAAGCGCTGCTGGGCAAGATCGACCTGATCGTGACCACCACCGGTAACGTCAACGTTTGCGATGCAAACATGCTCAAAGCCCTGAAGAAGCGCGCTGTTGTCTGCAACATCGGCCACTTCGACAACGAAATCGACACTGCTTTTATGCGCAAGAACTGGGCATGGGAAGAAGTGAAGCCACAGGTTCACAAAATCCACCGTACCGGTCCTGGCGCGTTCGACGCCCAGAACGACGACTACCTGATCCTGCTGGCCGAAGGCCGTCTGGTTAACCTGGGTAACGCAACCGGTCACCCAAGCCGCATCATGGACGGTTCGTTCGCCAACCAGGTTCTGGCTCAGATCTTCCTGTTCGGCCAGAAGTACGCCGACCTGTCACCAGCCCAGAAAGCCGAGCGCCTGACCGTTGAAGTACTGCCGAAGAAACTCGACGAAGAAGTGGCCCTGGAAATGGTCCGCGGTTTCGGCGGCGTCGTGACACAACTGACCAAGACCCAGGCCGACTACATCGGCGTGACCGTTGAAGGTCCGTTCAAGCCGCACGCTTACCGCTACTGATTGGACCCGGCGGGCTTTGCGCCCGCCGATCCTGACCAGGCGGGCCGGCCATCACCGGCCCGCCTTTTGCGATTGCAAAGGGTATTCCCATGTCCCAAGAACGTCGCTACAGCTTCGAGTTCTTCCCTACGAAGACCGATGCTGGGCATGAAAAACTGATCGCTACTGCCCGTCATCTGGCGACCTACAACCCTGACTTCTTCTCCTGCACCTACGGCGCTGGTGGTTCGACCCGTGATCGCACCCTCAACACCGTGTTGCAACTCGAAAGCGAAGTCAAAGTCCCTGCCGCACCGCATTTGTCCTGCGTTGGCGACAGCAAGGACGACTTGCGCGGCCTGCTGACCCAATACAAGGCGGCCGGCATCACCCGTATTGTTGCCCTGCGCGGTGACCTGCCTTCCGGCATGGGCATGGCCAGTGGTGACATGCGCCACGCCAATGACCTGGTTGAATTCATTCGTGAAGAAACCGGCGATCATTTCCACATCGAAGTCGCCGCCTACCCGGAAATGCACCCGCAAGCGCGCAATTTCGAAGACGATCTGACCAACTTCGTGCGCAAGGCCAACGCTGGCGCCAACAGTGCGATCACCCAGTACTTCTTCAACGCCGACAGCTACTTCTACTTCGTCGAACGTGTACGGGCGATGGGCGTGAACATCCCGATCGTTCCGGGGATCATGCCGATCACCAACTACAGCAAGCTGGCGCGCTTCTCCGATGCCTGCGGTGCGGAAATTCCGCGCTGGATCCGCAAGCAGCTGGAAGCCTACGGCGACGACACCTCAAGCATTCAGCGTTTCGGTGAGCAGGTTATTACTGAAATGTGTGAACGTTTGTTACAAGGTGGAGCTCCGGGGTTGCATTTCTATACCCTGAACCAGGCAGAAGCGAGCCTGGCGGTGTGGAACAATCTGAAGCTACCGCGCTGAAAGACTCCATGCCTCATCCCAAGGCCCTCTTCTGAGGGCCTTTTATATTCAAAGCCCATGGAATGTTGTTTCCAATGACGACTGAGTCCTCGCCACCACGCCCTCAACTGGTATATCTGGTTTTTGGCTCCCAGACGTACCACCAGGAAGCGGTGTTCAGCATCGCCAGTGCCTTGGCCTGGCTGCGTGAAACGCCCCACGCAGAGCTCGACATCCAGGTTTTCAGTGACAACCCGCAGCCCTACGAGCACCTACCGGTACGAGTTCGCCCCCTCGACGAGCCTACTCGTCGCCGCTGGAACGAACCCCATGGCTATCACTTTCGAGCCAAGCATGTGGCGTTGCGCACGGTGCTTGAGGAGTCGGAAGTCGCATTGCTGATCGACACCGACACGTTCTTCCATTGCTCACCCGTCGAACTGTTCAACCGCGTACAACCCGGCACTCTGCTGTGCAACGACTACTACACCCAATACGGCACCAATAAGGAGAACGTGCTCTACAGTGCGCTGTCGAGTACGCTTTTGAGCAAAGGCCTGGCTGACGATCAGATGATGCTGCTCAACTCCGGCGTGATCGGGTTGCACCAGCAGGACGCGCAGGTGCTTGATCACTCCATTGCATTGATCGACGAATTGTTTCCCATGGCACAGGGGGCTTATACCCTTGAAGAGTTCTGCCTGTCGGTCGCAGCCTATCGCACGATGAAGGTCAATAAGTGCCCGGACCTGATCCATCACTACTGGAGCCGCAAGCAGCTGTTCAGGGCCAAGGTTAACGCCTGGGTCATCAAACACGCCAAGAACCCGACCAGTCAGGCGGCATTGGACGATACTCGCCGCGTGTCAGCTCACCTGCCACGACCGCCACGGGCCCAGCGAATGCTCTACAAACTCATCACCCTGGCACTGCCCAAACATCTGCGTCAGTTCATCCGCGAAATCCTCTATGGCTGCTATGAACACCACAATGAGTTCGACAAGGCCTGTGGGCCGGTGTGGTGGGACAAGGCGCTGCAAAACCAGGAAGAGCGCCTCGGCAAGCCGGTCACTCAGCACTTGCTCGAACGCTGGTTCAACAGGGAACTGGTACGACTGATCCTGGGCGGTCGACGCAAAGCTATCCACGACCACTTGCTCAATTCGCCCGATAAATAGAGGCCTTGCGCGCAATCTACCTCAAGGACAGTGCTAAACATGCTCGCCAGAGCTTCTCATTAGGCCTTTAGAGTACTAACCTCAGGCCATGCCCGTAATTGCCCAGTTGCTGACAGTTTTGCTTTTTACTTGCCTGAGCTTCGCCGCTCGGGGCGAGAAGCTGCGCATTGTCACCGAACCCTGGGCGCCGTACGTGTATGAGGAAAACGGCAAATCCCTGGGACTGGACTACGAAACCACCGCCATCGTCTTCAAACGCCTGGGCATCGAAGTGGAATGGCAGTTCCTGCCGTGGAAACGCTGCCTGTCGATGCTCGAAACGGGCCAGGCAGACGGCGCGCTGGACATCTTCCACAGCGAAGAGCGCGACGCCACCCTGCTTTACCCCGGCGAGCCACTCTCGGAAGTGGAGTTCGTGATGTTCTACGCCAATGAGCGGCCCCACCCTTTTCGCACCTTGGCCGACCTGAAAGGGCTGACCATAGGCACCTCCCCAGGCTATCTGTACAGCCAGGACTTTCGTGAATCGACCCTGTTCACTCACGAACCGGCGCCGACCCATGAAGCCAACTTCGGCAAACTGGTGCGCGGGCGGATCGACCTGCTGATCACTGATCGCCGGGTTGGACAGCACTTGCTCGACGAATTGGGCATCCGCGACAAGATTACCGAAAACCCGACTGTCATCAGCCACCAAAGCCAGTTCCTGGCAGTACGCCGCAACGCCGGCATGGACTTGTTGGTGCAGCGCTTCGGCGCCGAACTCAAACGCTTCAAGCGCGAGCCCGCGTACGCTGAACTGAGCGCCCGTTATGGCGCCGACCCAGCGGCCGAGGTAAAAACCACCAGAGCCACCGCCGCCAGCGGAAAAACCGTTGAGCAGCAGGAAAGCGGCGCGCAGTGATTGCTCTGTTATACTCCGGCCTTCCCGCCAGGCTCACGCCCGGACGCTCGGACTTGTTCAAGGCATCTCGACCCCGCTACAGCGCAGCTTTTCAGCCCGCGCGAGCACTCCAGATGAGCCTTCTTGACCCAGCAGGACCGGACGGGATTGCGTTCCTCTTAAACGCCATTCGCGCCAGGCAAGACTCCCATTGGGCCAAGCCCTAACTAAAACAGGATTACTCATGTCCTTTGCTTCCCTCGGTCTCTCCGAGGCTTTAGTCCGCGCCATCGAGGCAGCGGGCTATACCGAGCCTACTCCGGTGCAACAGCGGGCCATTCCCGCCGTGTTGCAAGGTCGCGACCTGATGGTCGCGGCTCAGACAGGTACTGGTAAAACCGGCGGCTTCGCCCTTCCGATTCTGGAGCGGTTGTTCCCCAACGGTCACCCGGACAAATCCCAGCGTCACGGCCCGCGTCAACCGCGCGTACTGGTCCTGACCCCTACCCGCGAACTCGCGGCTCAAGTACACGAGAGCTTCAAGGTCTATGCCCGTGACCTGAAGTTCGTCAGCGCCTGCATCTTCGGCGGCGTCGGCATGAACCCACAGGTTCAGGCCATGTCCCGCGGTGTTGACGTGCTGGTGGCCTGCCCCGGCCGCCTGCTGGACCTCGCCGGCCAAGGCAGCGTCGATTTGTCCCACGTGGAAATCCTCGTGCTGGACGAAGCCGACCGCATGCTCGACATGGGCTTCGTCCATGACGTGAAAAAGGTCCTGGCTCGTCTGCCGAGCAAACGCCAGAACCTGCTGTTCTCGGCGACTTTCTCCAAAGACATCACCGACCTCGCCGGCAAGCTGCTGCACAACCCGGAACGCATCGAAGTCACGCCGCCGAACACAACGGTCGAGCGTATCGAACAGCGCGTATTCCGCCTGGCCGCCAGCCACAAGCGCTCGTTGCTGGCGCACCTGATTACCGCTGGCGCCTGGGAACAGGTGCTGGTGTTCACCCGCACCAAGCACGGCGCCAACCGTCTGGCCGAATACCTGGACAAACACGGCCTCAGCGCCGTAGCGATCCACGGTAACAAGAGCCAGAACGCTCGCACCAAAGCCTTGGCCGACTTCAAGGCCGGCGAAGTGCGCATCCTGGTTGCCACCGACATCGCCGCTCGCGGCCTGGACATCGATCAGTTGCCACACGTGGTCAACTTCGAATTGCCAAACGTCGACGAAGACTACGTTCACCGTATCGGCCGTACCGGCCGTGCCGGTCGTTCGGGCGAAGCGATCTCGCTGGTCGCTCCGGATGAAGAGAAGCTGCTGAAAAGCATCGAACGCATGACCAAGCAGAAGATTGCCGACGGCAACCTGATGGGCTTCGATTCCAGCGCTGTAGAAGCCGAGAAACCTGAAGTTCGCGAGCGTCCGGATGTGCGTAACCCGCGCAACCCACGTGGCCCACGCGGCGACGGTCCGAACGGCACCGGCGGTGGCGGCGGCCGTAAAGACAAAGGCAAGGACAAGGGCGGCAAGGAAAAACCTGCAGCCACTGGCCGTGGTGATCGCCCGGCGCGTGAACACAAGCCACGCGAAGGCACTCCGGCTCGCGAGCAACAGCGTCCAGCACCACGCGCTGCTGCTGCAGACCGTGCTCCGGACGAGTTCCTGGACGACGATATCGATAACTTCGGTAACCGCGCCGACTACGTTCCTCAAGCCAAACCGGCTCAGGGCCGTGGCCGCCGTCCGGGTGCTCCGGCACAAGGCACGACTGCTGGCGCAGGTGCTCCGCGCACCGGCAGCGGCAGCGGCAGCGGCAAGCCTCAGGGTCGTCAAAGCGGCCCACGCAGCAGCGATGGCGCCACCACCGGCACTCCGCCGGCCAAGCGCAGCGGCCCACGCAACGGTGCTCCACGTGACGGCCAGGCCCGTCGCGAAGAGTCCCGCACCCGCCGCCCGGCTCGTGACGACCAGCCGCGTTCGGAGCCAGCCGTGCAAAACCCGCGCGGCCCGGCACCGAAGATCATTCACAAGGAGTCGAAAACCGATCGTTTCCCGACTCCTGAACAACTTGATCAACTGCCAGGCCGTCCGCGCGGCGAGAAACCAGCCTTGCTGACCCGCAATCGCTGAGTTAACGCAGCCATAAAAAATGCCCCTGATCGCGAGATCAGGGGCATTTTTGTTTTCTAGGGTAGGCACAAATACTGAACTCACCAAAAATCAAATGTGGGAGCGGCGGTCGTGCAGATTGTGTCCGGCAATAAAAAACGCCCCTGATCGCAAGATCGGGGGCGCTTTTGTTTTAGCGGCGAAAGTTACTTCGCTTTCACACCTTCAAACGAAACATACAGCTCGACCGCGTCGGACTGTGGACCCAGGTCTTTCTGCTTGCCGAAATCGGAACGCTTGATGCTGGTGGTGCCTTCGAAGCCGGCACGGTAGCCGCCCCATGGATCCTTGCCTTCACCCAGGAAAGTGGCCTTGACCACGACTGGCTTGGTCACGCCCAGCAGGGTCAGGTCACCGGTCACGTCAGCAGTGTCTTTACCCGCGGCGTTTTTGCCGGTGGATTTGACGCTGGTGGAAACAAACGTGGCTTTTGCGAACTTGCTCGCATTCAGGAAATCACCGCTGGCGATGTGCTTGTCGCGCTCGGCATGGTTAGTGAACACGCTGGCGGTGTTCACGTTGAACTCGATCTTGCTGGCTTCAGGCTTGGCAGCGTCGAAGCTGAACTTGCCGTCGATGTCCTTGAAGGTTCCGGTGATGAAGCTGTAGCCCAGGTGGCTGATCTTGAAGTCAACGAAGGCGTGCTGGCCTTCCTTGTCGACAACGTAGTCAGCCGCCATCACGTTGGCGGACAGCAGGGCAGAACCGATTGCCAGAGCGGCGAGCGTCTTTTTCAACATGCTTTCTATTCCTTTGGAGTCGAGGTTGAACATCAGGCTTTGCGCCCCAGCATTCGCGCCAGGGTCGCATCACGATCAATAAAGTGGTGTTTCAGTGCTGCCAACGCATGGAGACCGGAAAAAATTACCAGCGCCCAGGCCAGGTACAAATGAATCACACCGGCTGTGTCTGCCTGGTCCGGTAGTCCGGATATCAGTGCAGGAACTTCAATCAGGCCAAACACCGGAATCCCGACACCGTCTGCGGTGGAAATCAAGTAACCGGCAATCATCACAGCGAACAGACTGAGATACAGGAACGAGTGCCCGAACTTGGCGCCAATGCGCGTCACGCGGTTATAGCTTTCCAGTACTGGCGGCGGCGGGCTGATGAAACGCCACAGCACCCGTAGAACCATGACGGCTAACAACACCAGGCCAATGCTCTTGTGCAAGTCGGGCGCGTCTTTGCGCCAGGTGCTGTAGTAGTCGAGACCGACCATCCACAAGCCCAACGCAAACAGACCGAAGACCACCAGCGCGACGCCCCAATGCATGAAGATGCTGACCCAACCGTAGCGCGAAGAAGAGTTACGTAGCTGCATTGCCCAAATCCTGTGAGAACTGCGAACAAGACTATCGAGTTATCTATCGAGTTAAAGCGGAAAATTTCGCTTTGAAATATCGAGAAATACGATCAAGAGTCTGAAATAGGTGAGTTAAGGAAAGATTAAAGACCAATGTGTAAGCAAAAATGAAGTCCAACTAAAGAACACCTGCGCCCCAAGATTTATTCGATTCTTGATATTGGTTTTCTTCAAGCATAAAAAAACGCGGCATTTCTGCCGCGTTCTTTTAGTCCAAAAGCTTACTGCGCTTTGGTATCCGTCGCCGGAGTCGCAGCGGGCTTGACCGCTACTTTCTTCGCCGGTTCAGCCTTCTTCACCGGGGCCTTTTTAGCCTCGGCTTTGGCCGCAGGTTTTTTCGCTACAGCTTTGGCCGGGGCTTTTTTAGCCGGCTCGGCTTTCACCGGGGCCGCTGGTTTCGGCGCTTCGACCGGAGCAGGCGCTGGGGCCGGCGCAGGTGTTGGAGCCGGTGCCGGAGCAACCGGAGCCACTGGCTCTGGTGCCTTGACGGGTGCCGGTTTGTCGTCAGAACCACCAAACAGGTTGGTGAAGAAGTTACCTTTCTTCGCCGCCACCGCGCCGGCCGCCGCAACGGTCGCTGCCGGAACAACTTTCGCCGGTTCAAACGACTTGCCGGCCGCCAGATCTTCTACCTGACTGGCTGCACGCTGACCGGTGCGAAGTGCGCCTTCCAGCGTGCCTGGGTACAACGTGTCAGTGTGTTCGCCGGCAAAGGCTACACGCTGAATCGGACGTTCCCACAGGCGCCAGTACTTGCTGATCTGGCCAGGGCCGAACGCCAGGTAAGCGCCGCCCATCGATGGGTCGGTGCTGTAGCGGCGGATTTCGTAACCGGTGAACGAACCGCGCGCCTGTGGATAAAAAGTGTGCAGACGGATCAGCACCTGATCGACCATCTGCTTGTCGCCGAAGGCCTGCATCACGCGCGCGTTGTCGCCGGACAGGTTGATCACCACGTTGGCGCCGCCCTTCAGTGCCGGCTCAACCCACAACATGCCCAGACCGGTGTTGCTGTAGATCTCGCCGGTCATCCGCGCCTTGCTTTCCCATACCGGCGTCTTGAACTTCAGCATGATCTGGTCGCGCCAACCATAGTTGGTGCCTTTGATCGCGCCCATATGCTGGGCATCCAGCGACGGAGTCATCTGAATCTTGTTCAGTGCGCGCAGTGGCACGGCCACAACGACGTAATCAGCTTGGTAGCCAACGCTGCCGACTTTGACGGTCACGCCGTCCTTGTCCTGGGTGATCGCCGAGACCGGGGAGCTGGTCTTGATAGTTTTCAGTTGTTTGACGAGCGCCTGCGCCAACACCGGGCTACCGCCGAGCAGACGCGAAGCGCGCAGGTCACGGTCGGCAACGCCACGGTAAACGCGGCTTTGCTGTGCGAAGTACAGCAGCGAAAGGCGCGACGGTTCGTCATACCGGGTACGAATCTGCTGATTCACCAACTGACGCGCCGTGGCTGGCAGATTCAGACGGTCGAGCCAGTTGGCCACGTTGATCTGGTCCAGGGCGAACAGTGTGCTGTTGGCCGCCGGGTTCTGCGGGTCTTCGATCGAGCGCGCCAGATCGTCCAGAGTTTTTTCGTAGCGCTTGAGCGCGTCGCTGGTGGCCGGCTGCTTGGTGGCCAGATCGGCGGCCGTGAAATACTCACCGTCAATCAGGTAGCCTGGGGTCCGCACGAACTCTGGGGCCGGCGTGGTGCTCAGCTTGAAGGTCGATACGTACTTGTTCAGAACCGGTTGAGTCTTGTCGTTGCCGATCCACTCACTGGTGGCCATGCCGGAGCGACCGCCCATGCTCGGTTTGGCTTCCAGCAGGGTGACCTGCCAGCCCTTGTTTTGCAGTTCGTAAGCCGCAGTGAGGCCAGACAGCCCTCCGCCGATCACGATCGCCGTTTTATCCTTGGCCAGCGCAGATACGCTGAACAGCCCCAACATCACCAGCGCACAGGCGCGCAGCCAACCAGCAGACATTCAGCGAACTCCGGAAATAAACGTAGGAAATAGCGGCTTTACGAGTCAGACGACTCAAAGAACCGCGAAGAATACGTCAGCCATCAAAAGGCCGCCAGCGACGTCTATCCACCTATACAAAGTAGCTCAATCGACACAATGGGTTGTCCCCACGTCACGCATTGCATAGGCTTGCGCGATTGTTTGCCCGCGCACGTCGCGAGCCGCCTCGAGGAGACTGAAAATGGGCCTGAATAATCAGTGGATGCAACGCGATCTCGCGGTGTTGTGGCATCCCTGCACCCAGATGAAAGACCACGAACAGCTGCCGCTGATCCCGATCAAACGCGGTGAAGGCGTTTGGCTGGAGGACTTCGAAGGCAAACGTTACCTCGACGCCGTCAGCTCCTGGTGGGTCAACGTGTTTGGTCACGCCAACCCGCGGATCAACCAGCGCATCAAGGATCAGGTCGATCAGCTGGAACACGTGATCCTCGCTGGTTTCAGTCATCAGCCCGTCATCGAGCTGTCCGAGCGCCTGGTGAAAATGACGCCGGAAGGCCTGACCCGGTGCTTCTACGCCGATAACGGTTCGTCCTGCATCGAAGTCGCGCTGAAAATGAGCTTTCACTACTGGCTCAACCGCGGCCAGCCGAACAAGAAACGCTTCGTCACCCTGACTAACAGCTACCACGGCGAGACCATGGCAGCGATGTCGGTGGGCGACGTGCCGTTGTTTACTGAAACCTACAAGGCGCTGCTGCTGGACACCATCAAGGTGCCGAGCCCCGATTGCTACCATCGCCCCGAGGGCATGAGCTGGGAAGAACATTCGCGCACTATGTTCGCTGCCATGGAACAGACCCTGGCCGAGAACCACGACACCGTCGCCGCAGTGATCGTCGAGCCGCTGATCCAGGGCGCCGGCGGCATGCGCATGTACCACCCGGTTTATCTGAAACTGCTGCGTGACGCCTGCGACCGCTATGGCGTGCACCTGATCCACGACGAAATCGCCGTCGGCTTCGGCCGCACCGGGACGATGTTCGCCTGCGAACAGGCCGGCATCCGCCCGGACTTCCTCTGCCTGTCTAAGGCCCTGACCGGCGGTTACCTGCCGTTGGCGGCCTGCGTGACCACCGAAGATGTCTACAGCGCCTTCTATGACGACTACCCGACCCTGCGCGCCTTCCTGCATTCCCACAGCTACACCGGCAATCCGCTGGCGTGCGCGGCAGCCTTGGCGACGTTGGATATCTTCGAAGAAGACAACGTCATCGAGAACAACAAGGCGCTGGCTCAGCGCATGGCCAGCGCCACCGCGCACCTGGCCGATCACCCGAACATTTCGGAAGTGCGCCAGACCGGCATGGTGCTGGCCATCGAGATGGTCAAGGACAAGGCCACCAAGGAAGCTTATCCGTGGCAGGAACGTCGCGGCTTGAAAGTGTTCCAGCATGCGTTGGAGCGTGGTGCTTTACTTCGACCGCTGGGCAGCGTGGTGTACTTCCTGCCGCCGTACGTGATCACGCCTGAACAGATCGACTTTCTGGCCGAAGTGGCCAGTGAAGGCATCGACATCGCGACTCGCGATAGCGTCAGTGTTTCGGTGCCGAAAGACTTCCACCCGGGCTTCCGAGATCCGGGCTAAAGCTTGTAGTCAGCAGTCACAAAAGCAACTCCGATCAAATTTTAGAGACCCAGCATGAGACTGTCCCGCTTCTTTATCGACGCCCCCTTGAGCACTGGCGAACACGAGTTGCCCGAGGCCCAGGCCCATTACATCAGCCGCGTATTGCGCATGGCCGAGGGTGACGCGCTGCAACTGTTCGACGGTTCGGGCCATGAGTTTCGCGCCACGCTGGTGGAGGTCGGCAAGAAGCGCGTCGTCGTGCAGATCGATGAAAGCTTCGCCGGGCAGGTTGAGTCGCCATTGTCGATCCATCTCGGCCAGGGCTTGTCCCGTGGCGAGCGGATGGACTGGGCGATTCAGAAAGCCACCGAGTTGGGTGTCACTGAAATCACCCCGATCTTCAGCGACCGCTGTGAAGTCCGGCTGAAGGATGAACGCGCCGACAAACGCCTGATGCACTGGCGCCAGGTTGCGATCAGCGCGTGCGAGCAATGCGGGCGTTCACGGGTGCCGGTGATTCATCCGCCGCTGCTGCTGGCGGATTGGTTGAAGCAGACTCAAGCGGAGTTGAAGCTGGTGTTGCATCCGGTGGCTGAGCCGTTGGTGAGTCATGCGAAACCGGCGACGCTGGCGTTTTTGATCGGCCCGGAAGGCGGGTTGTCTGACGCTGAAGTCGAGCAGGCCAAGGCTGGCGGCTTTCACGCCGCCCGCCTCGGCCCTCGTGTGTTGCGCACTGAAACCGCGCCGGTGGTGGCATTAGCCGTTGCCCAACAGCTTTGGGGTGACTTCTAGGGCCTCTTCGCGAGCAGGCTCGCTCCCACATTTGATCTCTGAACGACACAGATCAAGTGTGGGAGCGAGCCTGCTCGCGAAGGCCGGCGACGCGGTCTACAAGACATAAAAAACAGAAACTATTGCACCGGATCACTCACCGGTTTAGCGATGATTGCCTTCAGCTCGCTGGTCATCGGAAATTCCAGATTCAGGCCTTTGGGTGGAATCGGTTGCTGGAACCAGCGCTGGTAGATGCCGTTGATCTCGCCCGAGCTGTACAGATCGGCGAGGGTCGAGTTCACCAACTCGAGAAACTGCGGGTCGCCCTTGCGCACCATGCAGCTGTAGATTTCCCGCGACTGCTCCTCCCCCACCACAACCCAATTATGCGGATCGCGGGCCTTGGCGCGTTCGCCGTAAAGCAGCGCGTCATCCATATAGAACGCCGCCGCCCGACCTGACTGCAGCATCTGGAAGGCTTCACCGTGGTCCTTGGCGCTGATCACGAACATATCGATCTTGTGATCGATGTTGTAGCTCTTCAGAAACCGCTCGTTGGTGGTGCCCGCGGTGGTCACGACGTTCTTGCCGCGCAGGTCGGCGAAGCGCTTGATGCCGCTGTCCTTCGCCGTGAGCAACTGACCCTTCACGTAGATAAACCCGTAGGAAAACGCCACTTGCTGCATGCGCTCGGCGGTCACGCCGGTGGAACCGCACTCAAGGTCGACCGTGCCGTTCTGCACCAGCGGAATGCGCGTTTGTGAGGTCACCAGGTTGTACTTCACCTGCAGATCCGGCAGTTCAAGCTTTTGCTTGATGCGCTCGACAATCTTGCTCGCCAGGTCCACCGAATAGCCCATCGGCTGCCCCGTGTGATCACCCACGTAGGAGAACGGCACCGACGCGTCGCGATAGCCCAGTGTGATGCTCTTGGCATTGGCAACCTTGTTCAGCGTGCCGGTCAGCGGCGCTTCGTTGGCCTGGACCTGACTGGCGAGCAGCAAGCCGAGGGTGCAGCCGATCAACGTGATTTTTTGCATTGTTATTCTCCGTTGTGGGTAGAGCGATTAGCGGCGGGCGGCGATCACAGTGATTTCCACCAAAACCTCTGGACGGGCCAGTTGCGCCTGCAAAGTAGTGCGGGTCGGCGCCTTGCCCGGTGACAACCACTGCGACCAGACCTCATTCATGGCGGCGAAATCGCGGCCAATGTCGTTCAGGTAAATGGTCGCGTTGAGCAGATGATCCTTGTCGCTGCCAGCTTCGGCCAACAACGCATCGATCTTCGCCAGCACTTCGGCGGTTTGGCCGGTGACGTCGGTGCTGTCACCCGGAACCTGTCCCGAGAGAAACACCAGATCGCCAAAGGTCACCGCGCCAGAGAGTCGGCTGTTGCTGTTGATACGGTTGATGCTCATCGGTTTTTCCTTTTCAAGTCAGGCGACGCGGGGGGCGAGGCCCTGCATTTCGATTGAAGGTGTGCGCCGGGCGATCAACTCGCTGAGCAACCGGGCGCTGCCACAGGCCAGGGTAAAACCCAGGGCGCCATGGCCGAGGTTGAGCCAGAGATTGCGGTATGCCGCGGCCCCGATCAACGGCACGCCGCTGGGGGTGGCCGGGCGCATGCCGGCCCATTCGATGGCTGCGTCGTAATCGCCGGCATTCGGTAAGGTTTCCTGCGCCTGACGCTTGATCAGCGCCAGACGTTTGGGGTCGAGCGCCGGGTCGAAACCGACAATGTCGACCATCGCCGCCACGCGCAGTTGGTCACCGATGCGGGCGTACACGATCTTGCGGTTGTAATCGGTGATGCTCAGTTCTGGCGCGCGATGTTCGGCGCGGATCGGCAAGGTCAGGCTGTAGCCCTTGAGCGGATACAGCGGCAGGTTCATGCCGGGCAGCGCCAGCGCCGGACTGCGATGTCCGGCGGCAATCACCAGTTGTTCGACCGGCAGCACTTGCGAACCCATTTCTACGGCCTGCACCGCGCCGTCCGCGTGGCGAATGCCGGTGACCTTTTGGCCGAGTAAAAACTCGCAACGCCCCGACGCCTGGAGTCGAGCCTGCAGTTGCTGGCAGAAAGCATGGCAATCGGCAACCTCCTCGTCAGGCGTATAAATCGCGCCCACAAACGGCGCCTCGGCCAGTGCAGGCTCCAGCTGCGCGTATTCGGCCCGCGACAGCACGTGCTGCTGTTGCGGATCGGCCAGGCCATGGCGCGCATGCTCAAAACTCGCGGCTTCACGAAACGTCACCAGTTTGCCGTTGCGCCGCCAGTTGAAACCGTCGAGACGATCTTCGTCGCGCCAGCCTTGCAGCGTGGACTGACTCAGCAGCGCCAGACGCAGCAGGTGCGCGCCGTTGCGCTGATTCACCGAACGACGGCAGGCCGCCAGGAAGGACGCCATCCAGCGCCATTGCGCCGGGTCCAGGCGCGGACGCAGCTTCAACGGCGAGTCACCGCGCAACATCCAGCCAAGCGCCTGCAACGGTACGCCGGCATCGGCCAGCGGCGCGACGTAGCGGTAGGACAACTGGCCCCCGTTGGCGAAACTGGTCTCGCTGCCCAGCGAATCCCGGGCCTCGATCAGCGTCACGTCGATGCCGTCGCGCACCAGTGCGTAAGCCGTCGTCAGCCCAATGACGCCACCACCGATGATGCAAACCCGCTGAGCCATGTCTGTCCTTAACCGTTGTTGAAACAGGCTTCAGGTTAGGACCAGGTGACAGACCTTGAACAATGCATAAAGATGCCTGACCCATAAACAAAGGTTATGGACTTGCCATGCGACTGCGACACATCGAGATTTTCCAGGCCATTCGCCAGACCGGTTCGGTCAGTGGTGCCGCGCAGTTGCTGCACGTATCGCAGCCGGCGGTGAGCAAAGTGCTGCAACACGCCGAGCAGCAACTGGGCTTCCCGTTATTCCTGCGGGTGCGCGGTAAATTGCAGGCTACGCCCGAAGCGCTGGAGCTTGAGCGCGAAGTCGACAAGGTCACCGAAAGCCTGCAAGGCGTGCGACGTCTGGCCCAGAGCCTGCGTCGCGAGCCGGGGCACAGCGTACGGATCGGCGCGATCCCGGCGCTGGCCCTGTCGCTGCTGCCGCCGGCCATCAACGAGTGGACGCAACGCTACTCGGACATCGTCTGCGAACTGTCCAGCGCCCACAGCCGTGAGCTGATGCAGAATTTGTTGATGCGCGAAGTGGATGTGGCGCTGACCTTGCAGCCGCCGGATCATCCGGGCCTGAAGGCGCAGCCGCTGGCCTGCGGGGTTTTGGTGGCGCTGGCGCCGTCGGGTTATTGGGCCGACGACGCCTTGAGCCAGCCGTTGCCATTGATCGAACTGGCCGGCGCGCCGCTGATCGGCCTGTCCAGCGCCGACCCGCTGGCGGCCAGACTCGACAGCTACCTTGAGGCGGTCGATCCGCCACCACGGGTACGCATCGCCGTGCAGACCTATTCGCTCGCGCGGGCGATGGTTGAATCCGGTGCCGGGCTGGCGGTGATCGATCCGTTTACCGCGCTCGGCGCATCCCCCGCCACCACGGCGATTCGACCTCTGGCGCCAGCGTTACCTATCACCCTGTACGCGGTGACCCGCGCCGACGAACCGCCGCCCCATACCTTGAGCGACTTGTTGCAGGTGTTCAGCCGACGGGCGCAGGCGCAGCTGGATCGCTTGATCCCGTAGCGACCTCAAAGGACATAAAACAGAATCGCCACGAAGTGCAGCAAACTCCCGGCGATCACAAACAGGTGCCAGATCCCGTGGGCATGGCGTAAACGACTATCCAGCGCAAAAAAGACAATGCCCACGGTGTACAGCACGCCGCCCGACGCCAGCCAGGCGAAACCTGTACTGCCCAACGCCGCCAGTAACGGCTTGACCGCCACCAGCACGATCCAGCCCATCACCGCATAGATCACGATCGACAGAATCCGCGCTTCGGAACGCGGTTTGATCTCTTGCAGGATGCCGATCAGCGCCAGCCCCCAGACAATCCCGAACAGCGTCCAGCCCCACGGCCCGCGCAATGTCACCAGACAAAAAGGCGTGTAGCTGCCGGCAATCAGCAGGTAGATCGAAAAGTGATCGACCTTCTGCATGATCGCTTTCTTGCGCCCTCGCACGCTGTGGTAAACGGTCGACGCGCTGTAAAGCACCAGCAAGGTAAACCCGTAAATCGCCACGCTGACGATCTTCCACGGGCTGCCGTCCATGCCGGCGATCACCAGCATCCACACCACCCCGACAACCGCTGCCACCGCCCCGACCAGATGCGTCCAGGCGTTCAATCTTTCCCCGTGATACATGTGTTGCTCACCTCAAGATTCGTTGCAACATCGCGCAAGGCTCAGGCCTTGAGACTAAAAGCGCAATATTTCAGAACACAATGCCCCTGTAAGAGCTGTCGTGGGAGTCACCAATCAAGCAGAGAGACGGATCGTTACGCTTAGGGCAATGGCTGACTGGGCGGACGCCATCGCGAGCAAGCTCGCTCCCACAATGGATCTCCGTCTTACACAAAACCCCTGTGGGAGCGAGCCTGCTCGCGATGGGGCCAGAACAATCCCCACTGTTTTCAATGACGGAGCATTACAGTCCGGTCATCTGCTGCTGCACGCGAATCTGAAGCTGCTCGGTGCTTTCCAATAGCTGCGCCAACAACGCCGGATCTTCATCCATATAGCCTTCGTACTCCGCCAGGTTTCGTCGCTCATGACACAGGGCGAATAGCCGAACCTGTACTTTGCCAATATCAGCGGTATGACCCAGGCATTGGAACACCAGATATCGCTTGTCTGAACGGTAACCGCACAAGCGAAGAGCCATCAGTGCAAGGGCATGGGCAGCGTTGTAAGCCAGGTCGAAACGACTCGCGAAGGAAAGCGAAGACGTTTGCGCGTCTTTCAATCGATCCACAGCCGAACGCATGAGCCCTTCGCATTCCTTGCGCTCCGGCGGCTCAGCTTTCAGTCCACCGCTACGTAACAGGTTTTCCAGGTTCTCGTTGCTGCCCATCCTTGGACTCCAAAGGGTTTCCCCCCATCAGATTGATCTTGTCCTGCTGCGCTACCCGCACGACGAAGCTATTTTCAGCGGCCAGTTTTGCGGCCCAGTCGTCGGGGGTGTAGAGCGTCGGGTTGAGGACGCGGCCCAACTGCTCTTCCATCGGGATAAGCCGCTCCATCACTTCACTGTAGTGGAGGCTTTCGCCGATCAGCATGAGATCAATGTCACTGGATGCGTTTGCCGAATCCTTGGCGATAGACCCGTACACAAATGCCCAGGTGATCTGTTCGGCAAAGGGTTGGAGCGCCTGACGCAGAGGCTCGGCAATACCAAAGGTTTTGCGGGCGATGCCCAGCAGTTCGGCATAGATCGGGCAGTCGGGATTGGCTTGATAGTGGGTCTGGTTACCCTGACGGGTCATGGTCAGCACGCCTGCCCGCTGCAACCGATCCAGCTCGCGCATGAGGCTGCCTTTACCCACTTGAGCCCAGCGGGCGATCTCGTTGGCGTAAAAACTGCGGTCGGGTTTGCCGAACAACAAGCCCAGCACTTTTTGCTGAGTAGTCGTGAACAGGGCTTCGCTGAGGGAAAGGTTTTTCACAGTGGCAACCGATGAGTCCCAAAAAGGGAACGATAGGTCCCTTTTTGGGAATCTTCAACCTGTCGCGAGCCGAATGGGGATTTGTGTTTAAAAGTTTCTCCGCAGGAGCGGTGAGAGGCTACGCAGTCTGGCGTCGCTGCCTACAGCAATGCCGGAACCCGCTGACTGGTGCGGTTTTGCGTTGGTCCTTATCGTTTGCGTGTCGCTGCACATCCAGTGACTGGGACTGGAAACCCCAAAAAAAGGGCGCAAAAGCGCCATTCATAACGAATGGGCCAATTCCAATCTGTAAGCGGAAACTCATTATGTCCAAGGTAACGCCCAACTCAGCAGATAACACCGACACCGGTTCCGAAGCATCCCTCGAAGCCGAAAAACTCAAGGAAGCCGCCGACCGCGTCTTTTCCTACTACTTCCCACCCCATGAAAACCCGGGCAAGCGCCGCAAACATCACCTCTTCACCGTCTCCCCCGATATCGACACCGAAGCCCTTCTGACCAATGCCTCCGAAGACCTGCTGTCCATCAGCGCCATTGCGGCCGATCTGGCGGACGATGTGGAAGGATCACGCCGCTCTGTAGCCTTGGCGCTCAGCCGCATGGCGGATGGGGTGCAGTTGTTGGTGGAGCGGGCGCTGGATCATCATGAGTCGTTGCAGATGAAGGCTCGGGCCGGGGTTTAGCAGTGAAGTATTCGGTGAATTGACGGCCGCCATCGCGAGCAGGCTCGCTCCCACATTGGATTTGCGGCGTACACAAAACCTGTGGGAGCGAGCCTGCTCGCGATGGGGCTCGTCAGGTCAACCCGGCATCCAACAGCAACTCCTCCAACGCCAACAAATTCGGCACCTTCGCCACTTGCTCGCCCACCTGCACCGCCGCCTGTTCTAGCGAACATAACGGCACATCCACATAGCTCAACTGGCTATCAAGCTTGTAAGACCGCGGAATCCCCTGCACCAGCAACGCAATGAATTTCAAATCGGGCCGCCCACCGAGCGCATTGAGAATGACAATCCGCGCCCGCTCACCGATCACGATTTTCTGCCCGCACGCCGACTCGAAACTCAGCAACGGAATCTGCCGGTTCCGCCACATGACCCGCCCGAGGTACCACGGCGGCGTGTCGAGGTCGAAGGCGCTGGGCTGGTAATCAATAAGCTCCGCAACAGCGACGTTGGGCAAAATCAGGTTACGGTCAGCCAAGGGCAACAGCAGCCCGGTGAGGTTGCTAGTGCGGTGCTCAAGCATGGGTTTTGCTCCACAGGGTGATGCTTTCGAGCAGCACCGATTCCTGGTACGGCTTGCCGAGGTAGTCGTTGACGCCGATGGCCATGGCGCGGTCGCGGTGTTTCTGCCCGGTGCGGGAGGTGATCATGATGATCGGCAGGTGCTGCAGACGTTCGTCGGCGCGGACCTGGGTCGCGACTTCGAAGCCGTCCATGCGCGGCATTTCGATGTCCAGCAGCATCAGGTCAGGCATGTGATCTTCAAGCAGCAGCATGGCGTCGACACCGTCCTTGGCGGTCAGCACGTTCATGCCGTGGCGTTCCAGCAGACGGCTGGTGACTTTGCGCACGGTGACCGAATCGTCGACCACCAACACCAGCAATGGCTTGTGCGGCTCGACCTCCGCCTCCTGAGTCGCTGACTGTTGCGGCACTCGGGCCTGCATCGCACGGATCGGCGCCAGCAAATCGAGAATCAGCACCACCCGCCCATCGCCGAGAATCGTGGCCCCGGACAACCCCTGCACCGCCGCGAATTGCGGGCCGAGGCTTTTGACCACGATCTCGCGAGTGCCGGCCATGGAGTCGACTTGCACCGCGATGTGCCGCTCGTTGCACTGCACCAGCAACACCGGCAGCGGCAGGCTCTGACCCAGCAGTTTCGGGCGGTGGCTGGTTTTCAGCAGTTCGCCGAGGTAGCACAGTTCATAGTGTTGCCCGGCGTATTTGTAGGTCGGCGGATCGAGCCGGTAATGCCCTTCAAGTTCGTTGGGCAGCACGCGAACGATGCCGTCGATGGTGTTCAGCGGGATCGCGTACTGATCATCAAAGCACTGCACCATCAGCGCCCGGTTGACCGACACGGTAAACGGCAGGCGAATCCGGAAGTGCACGCCCTGCCCCGGCACAGAGTCGATGCTCATGCTGCCGCCGAGCTGCCGGACCTCTTCATGCACCACGTCCATGCCGACGCCGCGTCCGGAAATCTGGGTGATTTTCTCGGCGGTGGAGAACCCCGGTTGCAGGATGAATTGCAGCACATCGCGGTCGCTGATGTCGCTGTCCGGGGCCAGCAACCCGCGCTTGATCGCCTTGCGCCGCACCGCGTCCAGCGGCACGCCGGCACCGTCGTCGCGGATGTCGAAAATGATGTCGCCGCCCTCTCGCGACAGGTCGAGCGTGATACGACCCTGAGCCGGTTTACCCGCCGCGATACGCACCTCGGCGGATTCCAGGCCATGATCCACGGCGTTGCGCAGCATGTGTTCCAACGGCGCGGCCATGCGTTCGAGGACGTTGCGGTCCATCTCGCCTTCGGCATTGCCGACGATGAACTCCACATCTTTCCCCAACTCGCCGGAGACCTGACGGACGATCCGCTTCAAGCGCGGCAGCATCCGCTCGAACGGCACCATGCGCGTGCGCATCAGGCCTTCCTGCAATTCGGTGTTGATGCGGCCCTGCTGTTGCAGCAGGTTTTCCGCGTCCTGATTGCGTCGGTCGAGGGTTTCCTTGAGGTCGAGCAAGTCGGAGGCGGATTCGAACAGCGCGCGCGACAGTTGTTGCAACTGTGAGTGGCGGTCCATTTCCAGCGGATCGAATTCTTCGTAGCCCAGGCGTTCGGCTTCGACTTGCTGGCGGCTGAGAATCCGCCCCTGGGTTTCAGTATCGAGACGGCGCAATTGGTCGCGCATACGCTCGATGGTGGTTTCCATTTCGCTCAGAGTCACACGTGCATCGTTAACCTGTTGTTCGATCCGGCCACGGAAAATCGACGTTTCGCCGGCCAGATTGACCAGATCGTCGAGCAGCTCTGCCGAGACCTTGACCATGTCCGCGCCGGCATCGGGTTGCGCTGCGGGCGTCTCGACTTTCGGCGTCGCGGACACCACGACCGATGGTGGTGTTTCGGGCACCGCCGGATGACTGAAATTCTTGATCGCGTCGATCAGTTGATCGGCGGGCGGCAATGGCTGACCGGCACGGGTCGCGTCGAGCATCTGCGCCAGTCGGTCGTGGCTGCTTTGCAACAAGCCGAACAACGCGGCGGTGGGTTGCAGCACGCCAGCCGACAGGCCTTCGTAAAGAAATTCCAGCTCATGGGCGAGGTCGCCAATCGGCGCGATTTCCACCATCCGCGCGCCCCCCTTGAGGGTGTGCAGGTCACGCAGCAGGGTTTCCACTTCCTGACGATTCGACGGCTCGACCTGCCAGCGCACCAGCGCCGCGCCGGAGTTTTCGATGATGTCGAAACCTTCCTCGAGGAAGATCTCCAGAAGCTCCGGATCATGCCCTGGTGAATCCTCGGCCCGTGCCGGTTCAACCGTTTCAACAGCGCTGGTGTTGCCCTGGCGAAACTCGCGAATGGCCTCGATCAGCTCACCCGGATTGCCCAATGGCCGCTGGTTCTGCAACTGATCAAGCAATTGCGCGAGCCGGTCATGACTGTGTTGCAGCAAGTTCGCCAATGCTTCGCTGTAGGCGTAACGGCGGTCCACCAGACCTTCGTAAAGGGTTTCCAGTTCATGGGCCAGCTCACCGACCGGCTCGACCTCGGCCATCCGCGCACCACCTTTGAGGGTGTGCAAATCGCGCTGCAACGACAACAACGGCGCAGCGTTGTCCGGGTCGCTCAGCCAGCGCTGCAAGGCCTGGCCGGCGCTTTCGAGGATATCCACCGCCTCTTCGAGGAAGATCGAAACGATCTCATCGTCCAGCTCAACCTGGGTCGCGGTCTGCTCCAGTTCGGCCGTGGCGCTACCCAGTTCCCGAATGCTCAACGTGCGGCTGCCATCGCTGCGAATCAGCCCCATCGCCGACGGATCCAGGCTCTCATCGAGCAACCCGCGCAAGGCCCTAATGCGCTCCGGTTGCGGGCTGACTTCCTGACCGGCGGCCAGTTCGTCGAGCATGTTGATCAACGCTTCATGGGCACTTTGCGCCTCATGGAAAAACGCCTCGCTGACCGCCAGACTGCTTTCTTCCACCGCACCATAGAGGTCGAGCAAGGCTTCGCAGAGTTCATCCACCGGATGCAGATCAGCCAGGTGGGCGCCTTCGCCGAGGGTGGTCAATTCATCCAGCAATGCGCTGAGTTCCTGACGCTCGCCGGGATGTTGCTGCCAGCGTTGCAACAGGCTTTCGGCGTCGAGCAGGATGTCCATGCCTTGGGCGAGGAAGTTGTTGATCAGTTGCGGATCACGCTTGATGCGCAACCCGGTATTCGGTGCACTCAGGAGCGTTTCCAGCCGCTCGGCCAGCAACGCCTGGGTTCGCTCGATCAATGAGCGGGCACCGGGAATATCCGCCAATGAATCAGTCTTGAGCTGTCGCAACCCGAGACGGAACAGTCCTTCGGCTTCGAGTAACAGTTCGACTTCGTCCAGGTCCAGGGCGAGCAGGTGCGCCTTGTACTCTCGGGCCAGATGATCCAGCGGTGTTGCCAGCTCGGCGATCGGCAATACGCCAGCCATGGAGGCGCTGCCCTTGAGGGTATGCAGCGCCCGCTGCAACTCGTCGCTGGCCTGCAATGGCACGTGCTCGGCGGCTTTATCGAGGAAGCGGTTGAGGCTGCCCAAATGGGTTTCGGCTTCGTTGCGGAAGATCTCAAGCAGCAGCGGATCGAGGGCTGCGACGTCTTGTGCGTCCTCGTCGAGTATCGGCTCGTTGCCCTTGGCCAAGGCGTGGGCGCGTGCGGCCAATTGGTCAACGTCGTTGCGCTGGCGCTGAGCATGGTTGGCAAACTCGGCCACCAGTTCCGGCAGCAGATTAAGCGCATCGCCCAGCAGTTGTTGCACCGCCGGCCCCGGCGGAACGCTGTGTTCCAGCACACGGTTGAGCAGGTTTTCCACGGACCAGGCCAATTCGCCCAGCACCAGCGCGCGGACCATCCGGCCACTGCCCTTGAGCGTATGGAAGGCCCGGCGCAGTTCGCTCAGGGCCGATTTATCGTCGGGATTAACCGACCAGCGCGGCAGGTACTCGCGGAGGATTTCCAGGACTTCATCGGTTTCTTCGAGGAACACTTCCCGCAGCTCATCGTCCACCGGTTCTTCACCGGCGGGCGGCGGCAGCAAGCTTCCCGGGGTCGTCAGGGCAGGCGGATTGACGGAGGACACAGGGCTGGCCAATACATCGGCCAGTGACTTGACGGTCTCAGGGTCATCCAGTTCCTGCAGATCCTGCATGACCTGCGCTTCACTCGGGCTGAGCACATCTTCAAGCACCGGCACCTGCTGCTCGCTGGGGAAAAAGCCGAGTGAGGCCAGGCTCTTTTCCGCGACGTCGAGCAACTTTTCGCCCGGCGCTTCGGGGTCGTCGCTGAGGCGCTCCAGGTAGTACTCGATGCTGGTGATGACGTCGGCCAGGCTGTCCAGTTCCTGCCAGCCGGGATGATCCGGATCCAGCAGCAGGTGCTCGCGGATGAAGTGGTTGCACGTTTCGATCAGACTCGCTGCACGGCTCAACGGAATCATCGCCAGCGCACCGCGCACCTGGGTCAGCAAGGCCGGCAATGGCTGCAAGTGCTGGCGGTCCCAGTCGGCGTCGATGTAGTCGACGATCATGTCCTTGGCCTGTTGCAGGCAGATGCGCACTTCCTTGATCACGATCTGATGGATCTGGGTCAGGTCGGTGGTCGGCAGGCGGCTTTCTTCCTGGCTTTCCGGCTCTACGGTGCCGACCATGCCGGCGAGGGTCGCCTCGACGTAGAGCAAAGCACCGGCGACGTCCATGAGGATCGCGTCATTGGGCTCACGCTGGCCCTGGACGAGGCTCAGCACCACCGCCAGTTGATCGATGATGACCTTGCGTGGCTGGCCGAAACCGAGCACCGCCAGGGTGTCGGCGATTTGCCGCAGTGGCGCCAGCAGGCTTTCGAGGTCCGAGGTGTGCTGGCGGTCGCTGCGCACGAACAGGTCCAGGCGTTCCTTGACCCGCACCAGCTCTTCACACAAAGCGGCCAACACCGAGCGCATGGCATCGCGGTCGGGACCGGCCAGCCGTGCTCGTTCTTCATCGACCATCGCGCTGTCAGGCAGCGCGTCGTCAAGTGAGTAGCGATCTTTCATGGTCAGCATCTGCCCGGTGGGATGTTCGGCCTTGGCAATGTAGAACAGCAAACTCTTGAGCAACTCCAGCGGTGCTGGCTGATTGATTCCGGGCATGCCCTGTTCGAGCAGGCGCTTCAGTTCTTTGTCGGCCTCCTTGAACAGACTGCGCAACGCCGGACTGTTAGCAATCGAGCCGCCGCGCATGCCTTCGACCAGCGCCGAGGCGACTTGCCACAACGGGCTCAGGGGTGCGTTGCCGCACAGTCCTTCGAGGCGCGCAAAGACCTTGGTCAGGTAATCGAAGTTGGTTTCGCCGTCCTGCTCACGCAGCAATCCGACCAGGGCCATCTGCAACATCTGCCGCAACTTGCGCAGCACATTCGGTAAATCCTCCGGTTCCAGCAGCGCCAGCGACTCTTCGTCCAGGGGCGGCAGCTCCGGCAATTGCGGGCTGAACAGGCTGGTTTCCGACAACAGGCTTTCGCCACGGGCGCTGCGCAGATCGTTGATCAGTGGCAACACGACCAGCGGCAGGTCGCGGCGCGCACCTTGCACCCGGTCGAGGTAAATCGACATCTGCCCAAGGGCTTGCAGCAACAGGTGGAGCGTCTCATCGCGATGACTGACGCGGTTCTGTTGCAAGGCGGTGGTCAGATGTTCCATCTCTTCGGCGAGCAGCGCCGCGCCGTAGAACTCGACCATCTGCAAACTGCCGTGAACCTGATGGACGCACGCCAGGCATTCACTGAGCGCGTGCGTCGCCTGCGGGTCATCAAGCAACGTTTCAATCGCCTGGTGAGCCACTTTCAGCGTTTCGGCAATCTCGCCTTTGACCCACTCGAGGGCCACATAGTCGTGCCGATCACCCATAACCACTCCAAATCACTGCTCTACTCAAAAAAAGCATTCGCTCGCAGGCGTTTCACACTGTATCCGCAGCCTGCGCCTTGGCGGCCGGCAAGGTAAAACCGGACACCGAACGCCGCAGCTGGCTGGCCATTTTCGCCAGGTTGCCAATGCTCTCGGCGGTGGCGGTGGAGCCGGACGAGGTCTGCGTGGTGATCTGCTGGATCACGTTCATCGTCAGGGAAATCTGACCGGCCGAGGACGTCTGTTGCTGCGCTGCGTTGGAAATACTCTGGATCAACGCGGCGAGGGTCTTCGACACGCCTTCGATTTCTTCCAGGGCCACTCCGGCATCCTGCGCCAGACGAGCGCCACGCACCACTTCGGTGGTGGTCTGCTCCATGGAAATCACCGCTTCGTTGGTGTCGGTCTGAATCGCCCGCACCAGGGTTTCGATCTGCCGGGTGGCGGCGGACGAGCGCTCGGCCAGGCGCTGGACTTCATCGGCGACCACCGCAAAACCGCGCCCGGCATCACCGGCCAGGGAGGCCTGGATCGCCGCGTTGAGCGCAAGGATGTTGGTTTGGTCGGCAATGTCATCGATCAAGCTGACAATGTCGCCGATTTCCTGAGAGGACTCACCGAGGCGTTTGATGCGCTTGGCGGTGTCCTGAATCTGCTCGCGAATATTGTCCATGCCGTGGATGGTGTTGTGCACCACCTCGTTGCCCTTGTTGGCGATTTCCACCGAGCGTTCGGCCACCGCCGATGATTCGGCGGCGTTGGCCGAGACCTGATCGATGGAC
Source organism: Pseudomonas sp. PMCC200344 (assembly GCF_030053095.1). Classification (NCBI taxonomy): domain Bacteria; kingdom Pseudomonadati; phylum Pseudomonadota; class Gammaproteobacteria; order Pseudomonadales; family Pseudomonadaceae; genus Pseudomonas; species Pseudomonas sp. PMCC200344. The sequence goes on from NZ_CP125618.1 coordinate 6,014,250, forward strand.
TGGGCCATGTCGTTGATCGCGGTGGAGGCTTCGGCAATCTGCTGCGCCTGATGCTCCGAAGCCTGGGCCAGGTGCATGGCGGTGGCCTGGGTTTCCTGCACGGCAGCAGCGACCTGGCCAGCGGTGAGGTTGATGGTCGCCACCAGATCGCGCAGTTGGTCCACGGAATAGTTGATCGAGTCGGCGATGGTCCCGGTGAAGTCTTCGGTCACCGAGGCGGTCACGGTGAGGTCGCCGTCTGCCAGGTCTTCGATCTCGTCGAGCAGGCGCATGATCGCGTTCTGGTTACGCTCGTTCTTCTCGGCGGTTTCGCGCAACTGACGATTGGTTTCGCGAACCATCACCAGGCCAATGAGGATGATCGACATCAGTGCCAGCAGGCCCAGTACGTAGCCGCCAATGGTGTCGGTGTCGCGCCCGCCGGCCAGGTTTTCGAAACCGCTGGCCAGGTGCGAGGCTTCTTCGAGCAGGGTCTGCGACAGGGTGAAGATATTGGTGGCCGATTCACGGACCTTGAACAGCTCCGGCGAGGTTTCGAGGATTTCATCCACCGAACCCGAGACGAATTCGAACAGCTCGGAAATCTCGATCAACCGCGCGCGCGCATCGCGGTCTTCAACCTGGCTGACTTTCAGTGACGGATTGCCCTGGAGCATGCCGTTGAGCACCTGGCCGAATCGCGCCGCATCACGACCGAAGGCGTCGGCGGCCTGCTGCGAGTTTTCATCACCGGACAGCACGGTGTTCACCGCGCCGAGAATCCGCTCAGCCAATAGCGACTGGCGCTGCGCCATGGCCACCTGCGCGGCCGGGGCACCGCGCTGGAGGAGGGTTTCGACGACTTTTTCGTACTCGACCTGCAACTGCGGCACGGTTTCGGCCAGGGTCGCGGCGACTTGATGCAGCGACAGCACGGTCTGTTCGCTGGAGAGGATCGCGTCGGTGTTTTTCAGCAAGCGTTCCCAGTCCAGTTGCACGGCGCGCATTTCCGGGCGCACGGTGGACGGCGCCGGCGGCAGGCCGGTGGCGGGATCGCCTTTCTTCAGATAGCCCCAGCGTTGGGCAAAGTCATTACGCGCATCGCTCAGCAGCTTGAACGCCGCAGCCTTGCCCGCAGCAGCTTCGGTGGCGTTCTTGGCAATGCGCTGGGACAGCACGCGCAGCTCACCGGCGTGGCCGATGTACTGTTTGTCGTACGTGGCCTGGGTGTTGAGGTACGCGAAGTTGGCGAACAGCAGCATGATGAAGACGATCAACGCGATGAACAGCGCGATGATCTGTGACCGGCTGCGCGACCCTTCTGGCTTGCCTGTTTTTGCTTTTATCATCGGTAACCAACACCCTTAAAGATTGCCGAAGAACCTGTGGGAGCGAGCTTGCTCGCGATGACGGACTGACAGTCAGCATCTATGTTGATCGATAAACCGCCATCGCGAGCAAGCTCGCTCCCACATTGAATATGGGCCATTGCGGTTATAGCGCGACGTGCATGAAGCTTTGCGACTGCACCAACGCAAACGGGCTGAACACCTGCCAGGTCTGCTCACGCTGAAACTGGCCTTGGATGAACGGTGCAATCGGGCCGCTCAAGGTATCTACCGGTTCCAGGCTGTCCTGGGCAAAGTGCTGCAAGCCGAAAACCTCATCGACCATCAACCCGGTAAACACCTCGTTATGCTCCACCACCAATACCCGGCGCTGCTTGCGCACGGCTGACAGCTCATGCCCAGGCTCATTACCAGAAAAGAAGCCGCACAAGTCGATGATCGGCAACAGACGCCCGCGCAGGTTGGCCACTCCCTTGACCCAGGGTCTGACCCCCGGCAGCTGGGTATACCTCGGCTCGTGCAACACTTCGCTGACCTCGCCCATCGGCGCGACGTACCAGTGCTCGCCCAGACGGAAGCCGATGCCGCTCCAACTGTCCTGTCGGGTCGGCTGGGACGGCAAGTCAGCCGCCAGCAGACGACAACGCTGGTCGATCTGCAGCAGCAGTTCGAAAGCCGTCAGCGACTCGGTCATGGCCGGACGATCAACCGGCCAGTACGTTGTTCAGGGTTTTGATCAGGGTTTCTTCGTCAACCGGTTTGGTCAGGTAGTCCTTGGCGCCCTGGCGCGTGCCCCAGACTTTGTCCGTTTCCTGATCCTTGGTGGTAATGATGATCACCGGGATGTGCCCGGTTTCCGGGTCTTTGGTCAGCTGACGGGTCGCCTGGAAACCATTGAGGCCAGGCATGACGATGTCCATCAGAACGGCGTCGGGTTTTTCCTGACGGGCCAGGGCCACGCCGTCGGCGCCGTTTTCGGCTTTCAACACTTCGTGACCGTGCTTTTCCAGCATGCCGGTCAGTTTGTACATTTCGGTCGGCGAATCATCGACGATCAGAATACGTGCCATGGTCTTCCCCATTTTTGTCGACGCCGGGCCCGCTGGCCGAGCGTCACTGTGCGTGTCCTACTGCGGCAAAACGGCGGCGAAGCCCGGTACATGGGCCTGGATCGCGTTCAGCAGTTCTTCCTTGCTAAAAGGCTTGGTCAAAAACTGGTCGGAGCCGACGATGCGCCCCTTGGCCTTGTCGAACAGCCCATCCTTGGACGACAGCATAATCACTGGCGTGGACTTGAACGCACTGTTGTTCTTGATTAAAGCGCAGGTCTGATAACCATCCAGACGCGGCATCATGATGTCGACAAAGATGATGCCGGGGTGATTATCGGCAATCTTGGCCAGGGCATCGAAACCATCGATGGCGGTGATCACTTCACACCCCACGTTCTTCAACAGCGTTTCGGCGGTACGGCGAATCGTCTTCGAGTCGTCGATCACCATGACCTTCAAGGCGCTGGAATGCTGTTCCATAAATGCTCTGCCGTCGCCTTTGCGAATCAAATTGTCCATTTCCGATAACCGGAGGCTCGAAACCCTTGATGCTCAAGGGCCAGCGCGATATGGCAGCCTTTTTAGCACAGTCTCCAAAACCAATCTATCGGCCAACCCTGGCAGTGGTTTTTCCTTGACCGGGAACACACTCAGCGCCACTCTGACGCCACTTTTGCAGGTCACTGCGACCCACCCAATTTCGAGGAAAAACCCATGAGCGTTCGCGTCGGGATTGTCATGGACCCTATCGCCAGCATTTCCTATAAAAAGGATAGCTCGCTGGCCATGCTGCTGGCCGCACAGAAGCGCGGCTGGGAACTGTTCTATATGGAACAGGGCGATTTGTACCAGGCCGAAGGCGAAGCGCGGGCGCGGATGCGTCCGTTGAAAGTCTTTGCCAACCCGGAAAAATGGTTCGAACTCGACGCCGAAACCGACGCGCTGCTGAGCGATCTGGACGTGATCCTGATGCGCAAGGATCCGCCGTTCGACATGGAATTCGTCTACTCCACCTACCTGCTGGAGCAAGCCGAACGCGCTGGTGTGCTGGTGGTCAACAAGCCGCAAAGCCTGCGTGACTGCAACGAGAAACTGTTCGCCACGCTGTTCCCGCAGTGCACGCCGCCGACCATCGTCAGCCGTCGCCCGGATGTACTGCGTGAATTCGCCGACCATCACGGCGACGTGATCCTCAAGCCGCTGGACGGCATGGGCGGTTCATCGATCTTCCGTCACACCGCTGGCCACCCGAACCTGTCGGTGATCCTCGAAACCCTGACCCTGCACGGCAAACAGCAGATCATGATCCAGGGTTACCTGCCGGCGATCGTCGATGGCGACAAGCGCATCCTGATGATCGACGGCGAACCGGTGGATTACTGCCTGGCGCGAATTCCTGCCGCCGGTGAAACCCGTGGCAACCTCGCCGCCGGTGGCCGTGGCGAAGCCCGACCATTGACCGAAAAAGATCGCTGGATCGCCGCACAAGTCGGCCCGACCCTGCGCGAAAAAGGCCTGCTGTTCGTCGGTCTCGACGTGATCGGCGAGCACCTGACGGAAATCAACGTCACCAGCCCGACCTGCATTCGCGAGATTGATAACGCGTTCGGCACCGACATCGGCGGCCTGCTGATGGATGCCATCGATCAGAAGCTCAAGGCCCGTTGATATAGAACAGCCAAGAAACGACCAACATTGCGTTATCATCCGCGGCCTGTGAAAAACGCGATGTTGGTTTTTTTGTCATGACGCTCCCGTCCGATCTGCCCGCTGAACTCGCCCATCGTGGCGTGCGCCCGGCTGATCGCCTCGGTTTTACCCTGTTTCTCGCGGCGCTGATTCACCTGGCCTTGCTGTTGGGCGTCGGCTTTACGATGGTCGAACCCAAGCAAATCAGCAAAACCCTGGAAATCACCCTCGCCACCTTTAAAAGCGAAAAGAAGCCTGAGAAGGCCGATTTCCTCGCTCAAGAGAATCAGCAAGGCAGCGGCACCCTGGATAAAAAGGCAATTCCCAAGACCACCGAGGTCGCGCCTTTCCAGGACAACAAGGTGCAGAAAGTCACGCCACCGCCAGCGGCCAAGCCTCAAGTGCAGGAAGCCGCACCGAAGGCAGCCGTGACGACCGTCGCGCCCAAGCCGAAAAAGGCCGCGGCCAAAACCGAAGAACCCAAACCCGTCACCAAACCCGCAGTCGCCGCTCCGACGTTCGACAGTGAACAGCTGTCCAGCGACATCGCCAGCCTGGAAGCGGAGCTGGCCAGCGAACAACAGTTGTATGCCAAGCGCCCGCGCGTCCATCGCTTGAGCGCCGCGTCGACCATGCGCGACAAGGGCGCTTGGTATAAGGATGAGTGGCGCAAGAAGGTCGAGCGCATCGGCAACCTGAATTACCCCGACGAAGCGCGACGCAAGCAGATCTACGGCAATTTGCGCCTGATGGTTTCGATCAACCGCGACGGCTCGCTCTTTGAAGTGCTGGTGCTGGAGTCGTCCGGACAACCGCTGCTGGATCAGGCCGCGCAGCGCATCGTGCGGCTGGCGGCGCCGTTTTCACCGTTTACCGGGGATTTGTCGGATATCGATCGTCTGGAAATCATCCGGACCTGGAAGTTTGCCCGTGGGGACCGGTTGTCCAGCAACTGACACCCCACAAATCCCCTTGTGGGAGCGGGCTTGCTCGCGAATGCGTTCAATCATTCAACATTAATGTCGACTGGCACGATGCCTTCGCGAGCAAGCCCGCTTGTGTCTTGCGCAGGAATTAGACTGAGGGTGAGAGCGGTGAGTGGCAAGCTGAATGCCCGGAGTGCTTAAAGCACGTGTGGGAGCCCATGCTGCCATTCACCTCTCCGCTCTGGTTATTGAGCCCGAACAGTTGAACGAGCCGACCTCGAACATTACAAGCGTGGTGCCCAGCCAGAGCGCTCTCACCTTTGAGTGTAAGAGGGATCGGCTATGTTTTCCTGCGCAGGCATCGATGTTTCCAAAGATACCCTTGAAGTTCGGATTAACCCGCAAGACGTTGGCGCGAGTCACCTCAATACCGCCAGTGATTTCCTTGCGCTGATTGACTGGTTAAAGCGCTATCAGGTCAGCCGCGTATTGCTGGAAGCCACCGGCGGCTATGAGCGAGAGGTCATGAAAGCGCTTCAGGCTGCCGGCTTCGAAGTCTTGCGGATCAACCCTCGCCGAGCCAGGGATTTTGCCAAGGCCATGGGGCAGCGCGCTAAAACCGACCCGATAGATGCGCGGCTGCTCGCGCAGTTTGCCGAAGTCATAAAGTCGCCAAGCAACCGAATCACCAGCCCTGAACAGGACAATTTGCGTGCGCTGGTACAGCAGCGCGAAAATTTTGTTCAGCAGCAAGGCGACGATATACGGCGCCTTAAAACAGCCTCTGCTGACACGGTAAAACCCTGTCTGCGAAGTCATATCGACTATTTATGCCAAGCCATAAAGTCGATAGAAAAGCTGATCCGTCAAACTGCTAAAGACCTGGACAGTGATAAAACGGCCCGTTTGTGCTCGGTCAAGGGTATAGGGCTCGTGACGGCAGCCAGCTTGATGGCCTACTTACCCGAGCTGGGCGAGGTTGGACGGCACGAGATTGCAGCGCTGGCAGGCATAGCCCCCTACAACGACGACAGTGGCAAGCATGAAGGCCCCCGCCACATTAGCGGCGGCAGGTTTGCTGCGCGTCGGGCAATGTACATGGCGTGCTGGGTGGTGATTCAGCGACAGCCTGAGTTCAAAGCGCGGTATGACGCACTGCGTCATAAGGGTAAATGCGCAAAAGTAGCGCTCATCGCCTGTATGCGTGTGTTGTTGATACGGCTGAACGCCATGATCCGAGACCGAACCGAGTGGAAAGAACCCTTGGCCTAAACGGGTCGCGGTGTTCCTGTAGGGCATCGCATGGCCTAAAGCTGTGGGAGTTCAGCCGTCTATCAATATGCTTTCAAAATAAAGGTCATCAAGACAGTTGCTCCCACATTTGATCTGTGTCGACTGCCAAATTGCGCCATCCTCAGCTTGTCAGTTCGCCCCTCCAACGCCACACTAGCGCTCATGAAGAACGTCAGCCCCAGCTACCTCAAGCATCAATTCCTGATCGCCATGCCTCACATGGTCGACCCGAACTTTGCGCACACCTTGACCTACATCGTCGAACACACGGCCAATGGTGCCATGGGCCTGGTGGTCAATCGTCCGCAAGACCTCAACCTGGCCGATATCCTCGAGCAACTGCGCCCCGACATCGAACCGCCGGTGCTCTGCCAGCATGTGCCGATCTTCATCGGCGGCCCGGTGCAGACCGATCGCGGTTTTGTTCTGCACCCCTCGGGGCAGAGTTATCAGGCCACCGTCGAGCTCGATGAGAAACTGGCTCTGTCGACCTCTCAGGATGTGCTGTTCGCCATCGCCGACGGCGTCGGTCCGGCGAAAAGCCTGATCGCCCTCGGATACGCTGGCTGGGAAGCCGGGCAGCTGGAAGCCGAACTGGCCCAGAACGCTTGGCTGACCTGCCCGTTTGATGCCGATATTTTGTTCAACACCAGCAGCGAACTGCGCCTGGAAGCAGCGGCCAAGCACCTGGGCGTCAACCTCAGCCTGCTGACCAGCCAGGCGGGACACGCCTGATGGCCCTGCGCCTGATTTTGGGTTTCGACTACGGCACCAAACAGATCGGCGTTGCGGTCGGCCAGGTGATTACCGGCCAGGCCCGCGAGCTGTGCACCTTGAAGGCACAAAACGGTATTCCCGACTGGAATCAGGTCGAAGCCCTGATTAAAGAGTGGAAACCCGATGCCGTGGTGGTTGGCCTGCCCTTGAACATGGACGGCACGCCGAGCGACATGTGCCTGCGCGCCGAGAAATTCGCCCGCCGCCTGAATGGCCGCTACAACCTGCCCTTCTATACCCACGATGAACGCCTGACCACTTTCGAAGCCAAGGGTGAACGACGTGATCGTGGCGGACAAAAGGGCAGCTACCGCGACAACCCGGTGGACGCCATCGCCGCCGCCCTGCTGCTGCAAGGCTGGCTCGACGAAAACACCGCACTGTTCGAATCCTGAAGAGCCGCTGCAGCGTCTCTACTTAGCTACAACCCGAGCCACCTCTCCAGCAGAACCCGGCTCGGGCCCAAGAAGGAGCAACCATGAGCCTGCCCAATCCCGTTGAACTGATCAGCCAGATGGCGACCCGGCTTGACGCCTATCTGGCCAAACGTGGCATCAGCGAACCGCGCTACATCGGTATTCGTACCGGCGGCGTCTGGGTCGCCCAGGCGTTGCTCGATGAACTGGGCAGCGACTCGCCCCTCGGCACCCTGGACGTCTCCTTCTACCGCGACGACTTCAGTCAGAACGGCCTGCACCCACAAGTGCGCCCTTCGGCGCTGCCGTTCGAGATCGAAGGCCAACACCTGGTGCTGATCGATGACGTGCTGATGAGCGGCCGGACCATCCGCGCCGCCCTCAATGAGCTGTTCGACTACGGCCGCCCGGCCAGCGTGACATTGGTGTGCCTGCTGGACCTGGACGCCGGCGAGCTGCCGATCCGCCCGAACGTGGTCGGTGCGACCCTGTCGCTGGCAGCCCACGAACGGGTGAAACTGTCCGGCCCGGAACTCAAGCTCGAACTGCAAGACCTCGCCCTTTAATTCGCCCTATTGAGAGTCCCCCTCGCGATGACGCCTCTAGAAACCAAGCGCCCGCTGCAGCTCAATGATCAGGGCCAGCTGCGCCACTTCCTCTCGCTCGACGGTTTGCGCCGCGAGCTGCTGACGGAAATCCTCGACACCGCCGACTCGTTCCTCGAAGTCGGCGCCCGGGCGGTGAAGAAAGTCCCGTTGCTGCGCGGCAAGACCGTGTGCAACGTGTTCTTCGAGAACTCCACCCGCACCCGCACCACCTTCGAACTGGCGGCCCAGCGGCTGTCGGCGGACGTGATCACCCTGAACGTGTCCACGTCATCGGCGAGCAAGGGCGAAACCCTGCTCGACACCCTGCGCAACCTGGAAGCCATGGCCGCCGATATGTTCGTCGTGCGTCACGGTGATTCCGGCGCGGCGCACTTCATCGCCGAACATGTCTGCCCGCAGGTGGCGATCATCAACGGCGGCGACGGCCGTCACGCCCACCCGACCCAGGGCATGCTCGACATGCTCACCATCCGTCGGCACAAGGGCGGTTTCGAAAACCTTTCCGTAGCCATCGTCGGCGACATCCTGCACTCGCGGGTGGCACGCTCGAACATGCTGGCACTGAAAACCCTCGGTTGCCCGGACATCCGCGTGATTGCGCCGAAAACCCTGCTGCCGATCGGCATCGAGCAATACGGCGTGAAGGTTTACACCGACATGACCGAAGGCCTGAAAGACGTCGACGTGGTGATCATGCTGCGCCTGCAGCGTGAACGCATGACTGGCGGCCTGCTGCCGAGCGAAGGTGAGTTCTACCGCCTGTTCGGCCTGACCACCGCGCGCCTGGCCGGAGCCAAACCGGATTGCATCGTCATGCACCCGGGGCCGATCAACCGCGGCGTGGAAATCGAGTCGGCGGTGGCCGATGGCCCGCACTCGGTAATCCTCAATCAAGTCACCTACGGTATTGCGATTCGTATGGCTGTGCTGTCCATGGCCATGAGCGGGCAGACTGCCCAGCGCCAATTCGAGCAGGAGAACGCCCAGTGAAGCTCAGCATTCTCGGCGCCCGCGTCATCGATCCGGCCAGTGGCCTGGATCAAGTTACCGATATCCATATTGAAGCCTGCAAGATCATTGCCCTTGGCGCCGCGCCGGCCGGTTTTGTCGCCGTCGACACCCTCGACGCCAAAGGCCTGGTCGCCGCCCCTGGGCTGGTTGACCTGAACGTCGCCCTGCGCGAGCCGGGCTACAGCCGTAAAGGATCAATCGTCAGCGAAACCCGCGCCGCCGCAGCCGGTGGCGTCACCAGCCTGTGCTGCCCGCCGAAAACCAAACCGGTGCTGGACACCTCGGCCGTGGCCGAACTGATCCTCGACCGCGCCCGCGAGGCCGGCAACACCAAGGTTTTTCCGATCGGCGCCCTGAGCAAAGGCCTGGACGGCGAACAGCTGGCCGAACTGGTTGCCTTACGCGACGCCGGTTGCGTGGCCTTCGGCAACGGTCTGGACAGCTTCCGCAACACCCGCACGCTGTGCCGGGCGCTGGAATACGCCGCAACATTCGACCTGACGGTGATTTTCAACTCTCAGGACCATGACCTGGCCGAAGGTGGCCTGGCCCACGAAGGCCCGACCGCCAGCTTTCTCGGTTTGCCGGGCATTCCCGAAACCGCCGAAACCGTGGCTCTGGCCCGAGATCTGCTGTTGGTCGAGCAAAGTGGCGTGCGTGCGCACTTCAGCCAGCTCACCAGCGCCCGTGGTGTGGCCCTGATCGCTCAGGCCCAGGCTCGTGGCCTGCCGGTGACGGCCGATGTCGCCTTGTATCAGCTGATCCTGACCGACGAAGCGCTGATCGACTTCAGCAGCCTCTATCACGTCCAGCCACCGCTGCGCACCCGCGCTGACCGCGACGGCCTGCGCGAAGCGGTGAAATCGGGTGTGGTATCGGCGATCTCCAGCCATCACCAACCCCACGAGCGGGATGCCAAACTGGCGCCGTTCGGGGCCACCGAGCCAGGCATCAGCAGCGTTGAACTGCTGTTGCCGCTGGCGATGACGCTGGTGGAGGATGGTTTGCTGGACCTGCCAACACTGCTGGCACGTTTGAGCACCGGACCTGCCGAGGCGTTGCGCCTGCCGGCGGGCAAACTGGCGGTAGGGGGACCGGCGGACATCGTGCTGTTCGATCCGGCGGCTTCGACCGTGGCTGGTGAGACCTGGCTGTCCAAAGGCGAAAACTGCCCGTTCATTGGCCACAGCTTGCCGGGCGTGGTGCGTTACACCTTGGTGGATGGGCGTATTAGCCACCAGGCGTAAGACCGGGTCGCTACAATCGCGAGCAGGCTCACTCCCACATGGACCGCATCAACCCTGTGGGAGCGAGCCGGCTCCGGGCGGCGATCCGACGATGACTTACTGGAAAGCACCTCGGTTCTGCGCATTGCGAATCGACACCTGATCATTCAGCGTCCAGAAGTCATACAGCACCCCCAGAAAGAACAACCCACCCGTCACCAGGTACAGCAATCCGCTGATCCACTTCCCCTGATACATCCGGTGCACGCCGAACACCCCAAGAAACGTCAGCAGAATCCACGCAACGTTGTACTCAATAGGCCCGGCGGTAAAACGCAGGTCCGCTTCACGATCCATGGCCGGGATCAGAAACAGGTCGATCAGCCAACCGATACCCAACAAACCTAAGGTGAAGAACCAGATCGTCCCGGTCACCGGCTTGCCGTAATAGAAGCGATGAGCGCCGGTAAAACCCAAAATCCACAGCAGGTAACCGATCACTTTGCTGTGGGTATCTTGTTGCGGATCGGACTGTTGATAGGTGTTCATGAGGGTCCTCGTTTCATACGATAGATAAATATTCTTGAATTCTTTGTGACTTTTTTACAGGTGGCCGACGTATGGCATCTGCTACCTTGTGTCCCGTCAAAGCCTTATACCACCTGACTTCTGTCCGACAATTGCGTCAATTTTCTGCTTATTTGGTTCCGTTGTCCGAAAGTTGAATCGACCAACGGCCTCGGAAGGGCCAAAAAAGCTGTTATAAAGTTGCGCGCTAACTTATATGAGCCTTGCCTAATGCGTCCATTTTTCAAGACATGGCTAACCATTTGCCTTTTGATGCCACTGGCCGCCCACGCCACCAATCGTGAGCAACGTCTTCCTGACGTTAATGGTTACACCCAAAAATCCCATGTTTCTGCTCCTTCGAGCAAAAACAAACAATCCGCAAAACGCGCTCCCCAGTTGAGCAGCAGCAAAAGCAGCCTTGTACCGCCGATGGCGAGCAAGGAAAGCAGCAACGTGCTGAGCCGCGCCGTAAACGTCCTGGGTACTCCGTACCGTTGGGGCGGCAGCAGCCCAAGTAAAGGGTTCGACTGCAGTGGCCTGGTGAAATACGCGTTTAACGACGCCACGTTTGACCTGCCGCGCACCTCCAACGCCATGGCCAGCGGTCATGGGGAGAAAGTCGATCGCAAGGATCTTAAGCCTGGCGACCTGATTTTCTTCAACATCAAGAGCCGTCGGGTCAATCACGTTGCCATCTACCTGGGCAACGACCGCTTCATCCACGCACCACGTCGTGGCAAGTCGGTGACCATCGACACGCTGAAAAAACCCTACTGGGAAAGCCACTACGTGGTTGCCAAGCGGGTTATGCCGAAAGAGAAGAACACCCTGCAGGTTGTTCAGCGCTGATTTGAAGCAAGATCAAAAGATCGCAGGCTGCGATCTTTTGCTTTTAAGCCTCAAAAACCATCCGGCGTGCGCGCCTTCTCCCGCGCATGCTCGCGGCTGATCAAGCCCTTGCTCACCAGCTCCTTCAAGCACATATCCAGCGTCTGCATCCCCAGGTTTCCCCCGGTCTGAATCGACGAGTACATCTGCGCCACTTTATCTTCGCGGATCAGGTTACGGATCGCCGACGTGCCGAGCATGATTTCGTGGGCCGCGATCCGCCCGCCGCCGATTTTCTTGACCAACGTCTGCGACACCACCGCCAGTAACGACTCGGAAAGCATCGAACGAACCATCGACTTCTCGTCCCCCGGAAACACGTCCACCACCCGGTCGATAGTTTTCGCCGCTGATGTCGTGTGTAGCGTGCCAAACACCAGGTGACCGGTTTCGGCGGCGGTCAACGCCAGGCGAATGGTCTCGAGATCCCGCATCTCCCCCACCAGAATCACGTCCGGGTCCTCCCGCAGGGCCGAGCGCAGCGCCGTGGCGAAGCTGCGTGTATCGCGATGGACTTCACGCTGGTTGATCAAACATTTGCGCGACTCGTGGACGAACTCGATCGGGTCTTCGATGGTGAGGATGTGGTGATGACGATGGGTGTTCAGGTGATCGATCATCGCCGCCAGGGTGGTGGATTTGCCGGAACCGGTCGGACCGGTCACCAGCACCAGCCCCCGCGGCGCTTCGGTAATCTTGCGAAACACCTCCCCCATACCGAGGTCGTCCATGCTCAGGACCTTGGACGGAATGGTCCGGAACACCGCGCCAGCACCGCGATTGTGGTTGAACGCGTTAACCCGAAAACGCGCCACGCCGGGCACGTCAAAGGAGAAGTCGGTCTCCAGGTGCTTTTCGAAGTCCACCCGCTGCGTGTCGTTCATGATGTCGTAGATCAGCGCCTGCACCTGCTTGTGGTCCAAGGCCGGCAGGTTGATGCGCCGCACATCGCCGTCGACCCGAATCATCGGTGGCAGGCCGGCAGACAGATGCAAGTCGGACGCGCCCTGTTTCGCGCTGAAAGCCAGCAGCTCAGTGATATCCATAGCGTTCCTCAATTCCAGTAGAATGCCGCGAACCTTCAGCCGCCGGCGCCTCTTGATGTCCACGATAGCAGACAACATCGCTCAGGTTAGTTCACGCATCCACGCCGCTGCCGTCGCCGCAAAACGCGACGAAGACAGCGTCCAGCTGCTGGCTGTGAGCAAGACTAAGCCCGCCGAAGCCCTGCGCGAAGCGTATGCTGCGGGGCTGCGCGATTTTGGCGAGAACTACCTGCAGGAAGCCCTGAGCAAACAGCTCGAATTGGCCGACCTGCCCTTGATCTGGCACTTCATCGGCCCCATTCAATCGAACAAGACTCGCGCTATCGCCGAGCACTTCGCCTGGGTGCATTCCGTGGATCGTTTGAAAATCGCACAACGCCTGTCCGAACAACGTCCTGCCGATTTGCCGCCACTGAACATCTGCATCCAGGTCAACGTCAGCGGTGAAGCCAGCAAGTCCGGCTGCACCCCGGCCGACCTGCCGGCCCTGGCCAACGCCATCAGCGAACTGCCCCGCATCAAACTGCGCGGGTTGATGGCAATCCCCGAGCCGACCGAAGATCGCGCCGCCCAGGATGCCGCTTTTGCTGCCGTACAAAGCCTGCAAGCCAGCCTGAACCTGCCGCTCGACACACTTTCCATGGGCATGAGCCACGACCTCGAGTCGGCCATCGCCATGGGCGCCACCTGGGTCCGTATCGGTACGGCCCTGTTTGGTGCTCGCGGCTCTCAACAAATGCATGGCCAGCCATAACGTGGCTGACTCCTCTCTTTATAAGGACCTGACATGAGCAAGACTCGTATTGCCTTTATCGGTGCCGGCAACATGGCAGCCAGCCTGATCGGCGGCCTGCGCGCCAAAGGTCTGGACGCCGCGCAGATCCGCGCCAGTGATCCGGGCGCTGAAACCCGCGCTCGCGTGAACGCTGAACACGGTATCGACGTGTTCGCCGACAACGCCGACGCCATCCAGGGCGCCGAAGTCGTCGTACTGGCGGTCAAACCCCAAGCGATGAAAGCCGTCTGCGAAGCGCTTCGCCCAAGCCTCAAGCCGAATCAACTGGTGGTTTCGATTGCGGCCGGCATCACCTGCGCCAGCATGAACAACTGGCTCGGCGCCCAACCGATCGTGCGTTGCATGCCCAACACCCCGGCGCTGCTGCGTCAGGGCGTGAGTGGTTTGTTCGCCACGGCTGAAGTGAACACCGAGCAACGCAAACAGGCGCAAGAACTGCTGTCCGCCGTCGGCATCGCACTGTGGCTGGATGAAGAGCAACAACTGGACGCGGTCACCGCCGTTTCCGGCTCGGGCCCTGCGTACTTCTTCCTGCTGATCGAAGCCATGACCGCCGCCGGCGTAAAGCTCGGTCTGCCAGCAGACATCGCCGCACAACTGACCCTGCAAACCGCTTTGGGCGCTGCTCACATGGCCGTGGCCAGTGACGTCGACGCTGCGGAACTGCGTCGCCGCGTGACCTCGCCTGCGGGCACGACGGAAGCGGCGATCAAGTCGTTCCAGGCCGGCGGCTTCGAAGCCCTGGTAGAAAAAGCACTCGGCGCCGCTGCGCACCGCTCGGCCGAGATGGCCGAACAATTGGGTCAATAAGGAGCCTTACATGATTGGATTGAACACTGCAGCGGTCTACGTGCTGCAAACCCTCGGCAGCCTGTACCTGCTGATCGTGCTGCTGCGCTTTGTGCTGCAACTGGTACGCGCAAACTTCTACAACCCGCTCTGCCAGTTCGCCGTGAAAGCCACTCAGCCGCTGCTCAAGCCGTTGCGCCGGATCATCCCGAGCATGTTCGGCCTGGACATGTCCTCGCTGGTGCTGGCGATCCTCGTGCAGCTGGCGTTGATGGCCCTGACCCTGCTGCTGACTTACGGCACCATCGGCAACCCGCTGCAATTGCTGATCTGGTCGCTGATTGGCGTGACCGCGCTGTTCCTGAAGATTTTCTTCTTTGCCCTGATCATCAGCGTGATCCTGTCCTGGGTCGCACCGGGCAGCCATAACCCTGGCGCCGAGCTGGTGAACCAGATCTGCGAACCGGCCCTGGCGCCGTTCCGCAAGATTCTGCCAAACCTTGGCGGCCTGGATATCTCGCCGATCCTGGCGTTCATCGTACTCAAGCTGATCGACATGCTGGTGATCAACAACCTCGCTGCCATGACGATGATGCCGGAAATCCTCCGTCTGCTGATCTGACCCGGTGAGCTACTTTCGCTGGGACGGTGACGACCTGATTCTGGAGTGTCACCTGCAACCGGCGGCCCGCAGCGATGATTTCTGTGGGCTGCATGGGGATCGATTGAAGATTCGCCTGACCGCACCGCCGGTTGAAGGCAAGGCCAACGCGTATTTGATGGCATTTCTGGCCAAGGCGTTTGGGGTTTCCAAGAGCCAGGTGAGTTTGATTAGCGGCGAGTTGAACCGGCAGAAGCGGGTGCGGATTTGTTCGCCGAAGAAGTTGCCGGAGTTGCCGGGTTTGGTGCAGCGTTCGCTTTGATTGGGTGTCGCTTCATAAAGCCACCCCTCACCCCAGCCCTCCCGAAACGTCGGACCGCCCCATAGGGGAGAGGGGGAAAGGGAGCGGATCTTCATGGCTTTTGGAGCCTGAGTTCGGCTCAATATTTCAGGTCGATGTAGCTTGGCCAAACACCTCGGTCAGTCCCCTCGCCCCTTTGGGGTGTTTGTACCGGACACATGGTGGACACATGTTCGGGGACATGGTGGACGTCTTCAAAGCCGCTTTCCTGATACAACGGTCTGCAAGCTCAAGTCAATTTTGGCAATGCGATGTCTGCTCCAATAGATGTCGTAGATGCCATCCTCGGTCGTTTCTCTGATGGCTATGTGCTCGCCGATGAAGGCCTTTCCAATCGCATACTTGCGGCTTTTCCAGTACATCTCGCCATTGGCCTGAACCTTTCTGATCAAATCCCCTTCGGCGTACTCCAGTGCTTGCCGATGCTCCTGGTATTCACGAGGACTACAGCTGTAGCGAGTCGCTGGAACCTCCATTTCCAATGCTTGATGGGGGCGTTTCTGGTTGTAGATATCGCGCCAGATATCGAAGGCGTTCTGTGCCCCAAGCAGGTCGATGAAGCACTGACCTTGCAAAACTTCAGCCTTGAGGCTGCGGTGAAAACGCTCAAGCTTGCCCTGAGTCTGCGGGTGATAAGGCCTGGAGTGGCCCACTCGGATGCCCTGGCTCATCAGCCAGACCTCTAACGCGGTATAAACCCCGCTCTGATCGCCCCACGGTGCACCGTTATCCATGGTCATGCGCATCGGCAAGCCGTAGCGCCGAAACACGTGGATAAGCTGCTCCTGCACGGTCTGACGCTGCTCGTTGCCACAGGCCGCGATGCACAGCGAGAACCGCGAATGGTCGTCCAATACCGTCAAGGGATGGCAGCGACCATGGCGCATGCCGACATGTCCCTTGAAGTCCATCTGCCAAAGATCGTTGGGGGCTTCATGCTCAAATCGGATAAAGGGTTTGGTATTTGCCGCCTGCGGGTCGATTCGCGAATTACGCTGCAAAATCGCATGCACCGTGCTGACGGCGGGCATCAAATACCCCTCATCCTCCAGATTGCGTTTGAGCTTGCGGGCGCCCCAGGCCGTGTGCTCCACCCCCAAGGCCAGAATCTGCTTTTCAACCGTATCAGCGCAGCGTTTGGGTGAATGTTTTGGGCGCCGAGACTGGTCGTGCAAGCCGTCTGCACCAGAGGTTTCGAACCGGCCAAGCCATTTGTATCCGGTGCTTGGGCTGATATGAAAGCGTCGGCAGAGTTGTCGGATATTGGCCCCTTCTTGCCGAGCTAACAGTACAAATTCGGAACGAAGCTGCATGGTGGACACCTCTTCCCAAGACACAAACCATCTCCTTTCAGATGAGCAATGTGTCTATTTAAAAGTGTCCACCATGTCTCCGAACACCTGTCCACCATGTGTCCGGTACAAACATGGGGAGAGGGTTAGGGTGAGGGGTCGATCGCCAGCCGAACACACATTTTCCAAACACCCCGGCCTTTGCTTGCCGCTAGCCACACTGGTCTTTAGACTTACGCCTCATTTCAACGAGAGCAGGGTCGATGCCAACTGCCTTTCCCCCCGATTCTGTTGGTCTGGTGACGCCGCAAGTGGCGCACTTCAGCGAACCCCTGGCCTTGGCCTGCGGCCGTTCGCTCCCAGCTTATGACCTGATCTACGAAACCTACGGCACGCTGAACGCCGCGGCGAGCAACGCCGTGCTGATCTGCCACGCCTTGTCCGGTCATCATCACGCTGCCGGCTTCCACAGCCCCGACGACCGCAAACCCGGTTGGTGGGATAGCTGCATCGGCCCCGGCAAGCCGATCGACACCAACAAATTCTTCGTGGTCAGCCTGAACAACCTCGGCGGTTGCAACGGCTCTACCGGCCCGAGCAGCGTCAATCCTGAAACTGGCAAGCCGTTTGGCGCCGACTTCCCGGTGTTGACCGTGGAAGACTGGGTTCACAGCCAGGCACGCCTGGCAGACCTGCTCGGCATCGGCCAATGGGCCGCCGTGATTGGCGGCAGTCTCGGTGGCATGCAGGCGATGCAGTGGAGCATCACTTACCCGGATCGCATTCGCCACTGCCTGGCCATCGCCTCGGCCCCCAAGCTGTCGGCACAGAACATTGCCTTCAACGAAGTGGCGCGCCAGGCGATCCTCACTGACCCCGAGTTCCACGGCGGTTCGTTCCAGGAAGCGGGCGTGATCCCCAAGCGTGGCTTGATGCTGGCGCGGATGGTCGGGCACATCACGTACCTGTCCGACGACTCCATGGGCGAGAAATTCGGCCGGGGCCTGAAGAGCGAAAAGCTCAACTACGACTTCCACAGCGTCGAATTCCAGGTCGAAAGCTACCTGCGTTATCAGGGCGAAGAGTTCTCCGGGCGTTTCGACGCCAACACGTACCTGCTGATGACCAAGGCGCTGGACTACTTCGATCCGGCGGCGAACTTCGACGATGACCTGGCGAAAACCTTCGCCAACGCCCAAGCCAAGTTCTGCGTGATGTCCTTCACCACCGACTGGCGCTTCTCCCCTGCCCGCTCGCGGGAACTGGTAGACGCGCTGATGGCGGCCAGGAAAGACGTCTGCTACCTCGAGATCGACGCTCCGCAAGGCCACGACGCCTTCCTGATTCCGATCCCGCGCTACTTGCAGGCATTCAGCAATTACATGAACCGCATTACGTTGTGAGAAAGCCATGAGAGCTGATCTGGAAATCATCCAGGAATGGATCCCCGCCGGTAGCCGCGTACTCGACCTCGGCTGCGGCGATGGCGAATTGCTGACCTGGCTGCGCGATAACAAGCAAGTGACCGGTTATGGCCTGGAAAACGACCCGGACAACATCGCCGAGTGCGTGGCCAAGGGCATCAACGTGATTGAGCAAGACCTGGACAAGGGCCTGGGCAACTTTGCCAGCAACAGCTTCGACGTCGTGGTCATGACCCAGGCGCTGCAAGCCGTGCATTACCCGGACAAGATCCTCGACGAAATGCTGCGGGTCGGTCGCCAGTGCATCATCACCTTCCCCAACTTCGGTCACTGGCGCTGCCGCTGGTACCTGGCGAGCAAGGGCCGGATGCCAGTGTCCGATTTTCTGCCGTACACCTGGTACAACACGCCGAACATCCACTTTTGCACCTTCGAAGACTTTGAAGCGTTGTGTCGCGCACGTGAAGCCAGGGTCATTGATCGGCTTGCCGTGGATCAACAGCACCGTCACGGGTGGGCCAGTAAGCTATGGCCTAATCTATTAGGTGAAATCGGTATTTACCGCGTCAGCAGCCCAGGGCTGCAAGACCACAAGGTCGCGGTCTGAGTCACCACACTTCGAGGAGAACGATCATGGGTCGACTAGCGCTGTTTGTACTTACTGCCTGCCTGAGCGTCACCGCCATGGCCGCCGACGTCATTAAAGGCGAGCGTAAAGAAACCTTTGGCGATGTAACGGTGCACTACAACACCTTCAACTCCACCTTCCTGACACCGGATATCGCCAAAGCAGCCGGGCTGACACGAAGCAAGAACCAGGGTGTGATAAACGTCTCCGTGCTCAAGGATGGCAAGCCAATGACCGCTGAAGTCAACGGCACGGTCAAAGACCTCACCAGCCAAAGCGTTTCGTTGAAATTCAAACAGGTCACCGAACAGGGCGCTATCTACTACATCGCGCAATACCCGGTCGATCAGCAGGAAACACGTACCTTCCAGGTCAACGTGAAGAACGGCGATAAAACCAACACCATCAATTTCAACCAAGAGCTCTTCCCCGGCGAATGATCAACTTCACGCAACTTGTGCTGGCCAGCCACAACGCCGGCAAACTCAAGGAACTTCAGGCCATGCTCGGCGAATCGGTGCAACTGCGCTCGATTGGCGAGTTCAGCAGCGTCGAACCTGAAGAAACCGGCCTGTCGTTCGTCGAGAACGCCATCCTCAAGGCCCGCAATGCCGCGCGCATCTCCGGCCTGCCAGCGCTGGCCGACGATTCGGGGTTGGCAGTGGATTTCCTTGGCGGTGCGCCGGGTATCTACTCGGCTCGATACGCCGATGGTCAAGGCGATGCGGCGAACAACGCCAAACTGCTTGATGCGTTGAAAGACGTGCCGCAAGCCGAGCGCGGTGCGCAGTTCGTCTGTGTGCTGGCGCTGGTGCGTCATGCCGACGATCCGTTGCCGATTATCTGCGAAGGCCTGTGGCACGGACGAATCCTGCCAGCGGCCAGCGGCGAACACGGTTTTGGTTACGATCCGCTGTTCTGGGTGCCGGAGCGCGATTGCTCCAGCGCCGAACTGAGCCCGAGCGACAAGAACCTCATCAGCCACCGCGCCCGTGCAATGGATCTGCTGCGCCAGCGTCTGGGCCTGAAATGATCCACGACTCATCCGCGTCGCCGCTGATCTTCGGCGGCGCCGCACAATCGCCTCGGGCCGCCCTGCCTGTGCTGCCGCCCCTGGCGTTGTACATCCACATTCCGTGGTGTGTGCGCAAATGCCCTTATTGCGACTTCAACTCCCACACCGCCAGCCCGGTGTTGCCGGAAGAAGAATATGTGGACGCGCTGCTCGCCGACCTCGATCAGGACCTGCATGCCGTCTACGGCCGTGAGCTGAGTTCGATCTTCTTTGGGGGCGGCACGCCGAGCCTGTTCAGCGCTGAAGCCCTGGGCCGCTTGCTTAAAGGCGTCGAGCAACGCATTCCGTTCGCCAGCGACATCGAAATTACCCTGGAAGCTAATCCCGGGACGTTCGAACAGGAGAAGTTCGTCGCCTACCGGGCGCTGGGCATCAATCGTCTGTCGATCGGCATCCAGAGCTTTCAGGAAGAGAAACTCAAGGCTTTGGGGCGGATTCATAACGGTGACGAAGCGGTCCGTGCCGCCGGCATGGCCCGTCAGGCCGGGTTCGACAACTTCAATCTGGACCTGATGCACGGTTTACCCGATCAGTCCCTGGACGACGCCCTGAGCGACCTGCGCCAGGCCATCGCCCTGAAGCCGACCCACTTGTCCTGGTATCAGCTGACCCTGGAACCGAACACGGTGTTCTGGAACCAGCCACCGACGCTGCCGGAAGACGACACACTGTGGGACATTCAGGAGGCCGGTCAGGCGCTGTTGGCCGAGCACGGTTACGCGCAATACGAAGTCTCGGCGTATGCCCAACCCGGTCGTCCGGCGCGGCACAACCTCAATTACTGGAGTTTCGGCGACTTCATCGGCATCGGCGCCGGGGCTCACGGCAAGCTCAGCCACCCGGACGGACGCATCGTCCGCACCTGGAAGACCCGGTTACCGAAGGACTACCTCAACCCGGCCAAAAGCTTCAAGGCTGGGGAGAAAGCCCTGACCAATGAAGAACTGCCGTTCGAGTTCCTGATGAACGCCTTGCGCCTGACCGAGGGTGTGGAATCGCGACTGTATCCGGAACGCACCGGGCTGAGCCTGGAAAGCCTCGCCGAAGGCCGTCGGGAAGCCGAACGAAGCGGCCTGTTGCAGGTCGAACCGTCACGTCTGGCGGCGACCGATCGCGGACAGCTGTTTCTCAATGATTTGCTGCAAACATTTCTGAGCTGATTTCAGCCTTAGGGGAAAACGAATGGATTTGATACTCGACCTGCTCGCCACCGCGTCCCGCTGGAGCCGTAGCAACCTGTCTGAAATCGCTCTGGCACTGGTGGGCAGCCTGCTGGTGTTGTTTGGTGCCGATATCAAAGGCTGGGTCGACCAACGCCTGGGCAGCATCGCCGGCGCCTTGCGCGTGCCGCTGATGGCCCTGCTGTGCATGATCGGCAGCGGCGTCGCGCTGATCTACGCCACGCCGTGGATCATCAAAGGCCTGAGCCAGTTCAACAACTACAGCCTGGCGCCGGTGTTGTTGGTGGTGCTGGTGTTGATCGGCGTCGTCGCAGACCGCCGCTGAACTCCAGAACAGCACACATAACAACTGTGGGAGCGAGCCTGCTCGCGATGAGGGCCTGACATTCAACATCTTCGTTGACTGTCAGACCGCTATCGCGAGCAGGCTCGCTCCCACAGTTGGTATTGCGTAGGGTTTAAGACTGTTTTTCGAACTTCAGGTCCCACACACCATGCCCAAGTCGTTCGCCGCGGCGTTCGAACTTGGTGATCGGGCGCTCGGTCGGACGCGGGACGCATTTGCCATCTTCGGCCAGGTTGCGATAACCCGGCGCGACGTTCATCACTTCCAGCATGTACTCGGCATACGGTTCCCAGTCAGTGGCCATGTGCAGCACACCGCCGACCTTCAACTTGCTGCGCACCAGCTCAGCGAACGATGCCTGAACGATACGGCGCTTGTGGTGGCGACTCTTGTGCCATGGGTCCGGGAAAAACAGCATCAGGCGATCGAGGCTGTTGTCGGCCACGCAGCGGTTGAGCACTTCGATCGCATCGCAATCGTAGACCCGCAGGTTGGTCAGGCCCTGAGTGAGCACGCCATTGAGCAGCGCACCAACACCCGGACGGTGCACTTCCACGCCGATGAAATCCTGCTCTGGCGAGGCCGCGGCCATTTCCAGCAGCGAGTGGCCCATGCCGAAACCGATTTCCAGCGAGCGCGGCGCCGAACGGCCAAACACCTGATCGAAGTCCACCGGCGCGTCGGCCAGAGGCAGCACGAACAGCGGCGTACCCTGTTCCAGACCGCGTTGCTGGCCTTCGGTCATGCGCCCGGCGCGCATCACGAAACTCTTGATGCGGCGGTGTTGGCGCTCGTCGCCTTCTTCCGTCTGGATAGGCGTGTCGTTTGATTCAGTCATCAATGGCTCTTACTTGATCAGACCATCCAGCGGCGAGGAGGCGCTGGCATAGAGTTTTTTCGGCATGCGGCCGGCGAGGTAGGCCAAGCGACCTGCAACGATGGCGTGTTTCATGGCTTCAGCCATCATGACCGGCTGCTGGGCATGGGCGATGGCCGAGTTCATCAGCACCGCTTCGCAACCCAGTTCCATGGCGATAGTGGCGTCGGAGGCGGTACCGACACCGGCGTCCACCAGCACAGGGATCTTGGCTTCTTCGAGGATGATCTGCAGGTTGTACGGGTTGCAGATCCCCAGGCCCGTGCCGATCAGGCCGGCCAGCGGCATGACCGCGATGCAGCCGATTTCCGCCAGTTGACGGGCGATGATCGGATCATCGCTGGTGTAGACCATCACGTCGAAACCTTCCTTGACCAGCACTTCGGCGGCCTTGAGGGTTTCGATCACGTTGGGGAACAGGGTTTTCTGATCCGCCAGCACTTCCAGCTTCACCAGGTTGTGGCCGCCGAGCAGCTCACGGGCCAGGCGACAGGTGCGCACCGCCTCGGTAGCGTCGAAGCAACCGGCGGTGTTAGGCAGGAAGGTGTAGCGATCCGGCGACAGGACTTCGAGCAGGTTCGGTTCGCCCGGGTTCTGGCCGAGGTTGGTGCGGCGCACGGCGAAGGTGACGATCTCGGCACCCGAGGCTTCGATGGCCAGGCGGGTTTCTTCCATGTCGCGGTACTTGCCGGTGCCTACCAGCAAACGCGACTGGTAAGTACGACCGGCCAGGACGAAGGGCTTGTCGCTACGAACGATGCTCATGGGAAATCCTCTGTAGGAGTGAGGTTCTTGCAGAATTCTGTGCCCTTATGGGCCGGACGACTAGCCGCCGCCGATGGCGTGGACCACCTCGACGGAATCGCCGTCGTTCAGCGTGGTTTCCGCATGCTGGCTGCGCGGGACGATATCCAGATTGAGTTCGACCGCCACCCGGCGTCCGGTCAGTTCCAGACGGGTCAGCAGGGCCGCAACGGTTTCACCGTCGGGCAGTTCAAGGGATTCGCCGTTCAACTGAATGCGCATGCCGAATGCCGCCATCATTTTTAGGGGCTGGCATTCTAGCCCGATCAGTCTTGGCGACCCAAGCCATTCGTCATGAAATGGACCACCCGGTCAGCTCAACCGCCAGGCGGCAAGCCCCAGACAGAACCAGCCGACCAGAAATGCCAGCCCGCCGAAGGGGGTGATGATCCCGAGCTTGCTGACGCCGGTCATGGTCAACAGGTACAGACTGCCGGAAAACAGCAGGATGCCGACGACAAACGATGCACCCGCCCAGGTGATCAGGCGACCGGGAATCTGCGTGACCAGCAGCGCAACGCCCAGCAAGGCCAACGTGTGCACCAATTGGTAGGTCACGCCGGTGTGGAAAATCGCCAGGTACTCGGGCGTCAGACGGCTTTTCAAGCCATGGGCGGCGAACGCGCCAAGGGCAACGCCGGTGAAGCCGAAGAAAGCGGCCAGCATCAGAAAGCCACGCAGCATGAAGAACTCCAGTCAGACTCGATCCACAGGGTCTGTATAATGGCCCGCTCAACGGGTTCGGCCAAGCCATCTCTATGCTGCGTTTATTTTTGCGACGATTCACGAAGGCCCTGCTCTGGTTCGCGGGTGGCAGCGTATTACTGGTGCTGATCTTTCGCGTGGTACCGCCACCGGGAACGGCGTTGATGGTCGAGCGTAAGGTCGAATCCTGGTTCGACGGCGAGCCCATCGATCTGCAGCGCACCTGGAAACCCTGGGATGAAATTTCCGATGACCTGAAAGTCGCAGTGATTGCCGGCGAGGATCAGAAATTCCCGGAGCATTGGGGTTTTGACTTTGGCGCGATCCAGGCCGCTCTGGCCCACAACGAACTCGGTGGAACGATTCGCGGCGCCAGCACCCTGAGCCAGCAGGTCTCGAAGAATCTGTTTCTATGGTCCGGCCGCAGCTGGCTGCGCAAAGGCCTGGAAGCCTGGTTTACCGGGCTGATCGAAGTGTTCTGGCCCAAGCAGCGAATACTTGAGGTGTACCTCAACAGTGTCGAGTGGGATGACGGTGTGTTTGGCGCTGAAGCAGCAGCCAGGCATCACTTTGGTGTCGGCGCTCGCTCGCTGACCCGGCAGCAGGCCAGTTTGCTGGCGGCGGTGCTGCCTAACCCGCGGGTGTGGAGCGCCAGTCATCCAACTAACTACGTCGCACGGCGAGCGGGATGGATTCGACAGCAGATGAGTCAGCTCGGTGGCGATAGCTACCTTGTAGGAATCAATGATTCACGCCGCGTACCTTGGGCTCAGTGACCTTTTGATCCACAAACAAAAACGCCCCGATCAATGATCGGGGCGTTTTTTTTATGCCGGAGCTGCGGTCAGGCGGCGATCGACAACTTGAGCTTGTTCATCGCGCTCTTCTCGAGCTGACGAATACGCTCGGCCGACACGTTGTACTTCTGCGCCAGGTCATGCAGCGTGGCTTTTTCTTCCGCCAGCCAGCGCTGGTAGAGGATGTCGCGGCTGCGGTCGTCCAGCACTTCGAGCGCTTCGTGCAGGTTGTGGTTGGAGTTGTCGCTCCAGTCGGCATCTTCCAGCTGACGGGCCGGGTCGTACCGGTGGTCTTCCAGATAGTTGGCCGGCGATTGGAAAGCACTGTCGTCGTCCGCTTCCGTGGCCGGGTCGAAGGCCATGTCATGGCCGGTCAGGCGACTTTCCATCTCACGCACTTCCCGAGGCTCTACACCGAGGCTTTCCGCCACACGATGGACTTCCTCGTTGTTCAGCCACGCCAGACGTTTCTTCTGGCTGCGCAGGTTGAAGAACAGCTTGCGCTGGGCCTTGGTGGTCGCGACTTTCACGATCCGCCAGTTGCGCAGGATGAACTCGTGGATTTCCGCCTTGATCCAGTGCACGGCAAAGGACACCAGGCGCACACCCATTTCCGGGTTGAAACGCTTCACGGCCTTCATCAGGCCGACATTGCCTTCCTGGATCAGGTCAGCCTGAGCCAGACCGTAGCCGGAATAGCTACGGGCGATATGTACAACAAAACGCAGGTGGGCGAGCACCATCTGCCGAGCCGCCCCCAAATCCTGCTCATAATAGAGACTCTCGGCCAGTTCACGCTCCTGCTCCGGCGTCAGCAATGGAATGCTGTTCACGGTGTGCACATAGGCCTCCAGGTTCGCACCCGGGACCAGAGCATATGCAGGTTGCAAAGAATTGGTCATACGAAAAAACCTCCGACTTACATAACTCGTGCAGTTCAGCACTGCGAAAATTGACCGGAAACCGAAAGACAAGTTCCCATAAACGCTGAAAGGTCAATACGAGCAAAATGATATTACTTTGGCGCAAGCTCCCGCAGGTGGCGTGCGACTGCAATCCATGCACCGATATACCCCAACAGCACCGCGCCAAGCAAGAGAGACAGACCGTCGGCAACTGGCACTCCGGCCAGCGCAAAATCACTGCCATACAGACCGGCCAGCCCAACCACCGCGTCGTTCAGCCAATCAAGGCCGAACGCCAATACGCCCCAGGAAAGAATCCCCGCACCGAAGCCATAAAGCGCACCCATATACAGAAAGGGCCTGCGTACATAGCTGTCAGTGCCGCCGACGAGTTTAATCACTTCTATCTCTGTGCGGCGGTTTTCAATATGAAGACGAATGGTATTGCCTATCACCAAAAGTAATGCAGAAACCAGAAGCACGGTCAGACCGAAGACAAAACGGTCACCCAACTTGAGGATCGCTGCCAGACGCTCGACCCAGACTAGATCAAGTTGCGCCTGTTGTACCTTGGGCAGCTCGGAAAGTTTTTGTCGTAATGCTTCAAGCGCGGGCTTGTCGACTTCGTTCGGGGTGACCAGCACCACGCCTGGCAGCGGGTTTTCCGGCAGCTCCTTGAGCGCCTCGCCCAGGCCGGACTGCTGCTGGAACTCTTCCAGCGCCTGATCGCGGCCGACATATTCAGCATCAGCTACGCCAGGCATCCCCTTGATCTGCTCGCGCAACGACTCGCCCTCCGCAGGGCTGGCCTCGATTTGCAAATACAGGGAAATCTGCGCCGCACGCTGCCAGGAACCGCCGAGACGCTCGACGTTACTTAGCAAAAGTGACAGGCCCATCGGCAAACTCAGGGCAACCGCCATTACCATGCAGGTGAAGAAGCTACCGATTGGCTGCTTGCCCAAACGACGCAAGCTATCGAGCAGGCTGGCGCGATGACTCTCGACCCAGGCACGGAACAGTGTGGCGAAATCCGGACCGTCATCATCGTCGCGTTTTTTCTTCTGCGGTTGCTGATCGGCGGCCTTCGGGGCCACGCGCTCGGAAACCTTGGGGCTGCGTGTCGCACTCATACGCCGGCCTCCCCGTCGCCGATCAACCGGCCGCGTTGCAGGGTCAGCATGCGGTGTCGCATGCGGGCGATCAGTGCCAGGTCGTGACTGGCAATCAGCACGCTGGTGCCCAGACGGTTGATGTCTTCGAACACGCCCATGATTTCGGCCGCCAGACGCGGATCGAGGTTACCGGTCGGTTCGTCCGCCAGCAGCAAGGCCGGGCGGTGAACGATGGCGCGGGCGATGCCGACGCGCTGCTGCTGACCGGTGGACAGGTCGCCAGGGTACAAGTCGGTCTTGTCCGACAGCGCCACGCGCTCCAGCGCCGAATCCACGCGTTTGGCGATCTCGGCCTTGGACAACCCAAGGATCTGCAAGGGCAGCGCGATGTTGTTGAACACCGTGCGATCGAACAACAGCTGGTGATTCTGGAACACCACGCCGATCTGGCGCCGCAGATAAGGAATCTGCGCGTTGCTGATGGTGCCAAGGTCTTGCCCCGCCAGCAGCAACTTGCCAGTGGTCGGACGCTCCATCGCCAGCAGCAGGCGCAACAAAGTGCTTTTACCTGCGCCAGAGTGCCCGGTCACAAACAAAAACTCGCCCCGACGGACTCGAAAGCTCAGCTCATGCAAGCCGACGTGGCCGTTCGGGTAGCGTTTACCGACCTGTTCGAAACGAATCATGAACGCTCCCGCTCGGCAAACAATGCCTGGACAAAGGGTTCTGCTTCAAAAGTACGCAAATCATCGATGCCTTCACCGACGCCGATGTAGCGAATCGGCAGGCCAAACTGCTTGGCGAGGGCGAAAATCACCCCGCCTTTGGCGGTGCCATCGAGCTTGGTCAGCGCCAGGCCTGTCAGTTCGACGGTCTGGTTGAATTGTTTGGCCTGGCTGATCGCGTTCTGTCCTGTACCGGCATCAAGCACCAACAGCACCTCGTGAGGCGCGTCGGCGTCGAGCTTGCTGATCACCCGGCGAACCTTCTTCAGCTCTTCCATCAAGTTGTCTTTGGTGTGCAAACGACCGGCGGTGTCGGCGATCAGCACGTCAATGCCACGGGCCTTGGCGGCTTGCACGGCATCGAAGATAACCGAAGCCGAGTCAGCGCCGGTGTGCTGGGCGATGACCGGGATCTTGTTGCGCTCGCCCCAGACCTGCAATTGTTCGACGGCGGCGGCGCGGAAGGTATCGCCGGCCGCGAGCATGACTTTCTTGCCTTCGAGCTGCAGCTTCTTCGCCAGTTTGCCGATGGTGGTGGTCTTGCCGGCACCGTTGACGCCGACGACCAGGATGACGAACGGCTGGGTCTGCGAAGTGATTTTCAGCGGTTGCTCGACAGGCTTGAGCATCGCCGCCAATTCCGCTTGCAGGGATTTGTACAGTGCGTCGGCATCGGCCAATTCTTTACGGGCGACCTTCTGGGTCAGACGCTGAATGATCACCGAAGTCGCCTCGACGCCCACGTCGGCCGTCAGCAGGCGGGTCTCGATGTCTTCGAGCAGCTCGTCATCGATGATCTTCTTGCCCAGAAACAGGCTGGCCATGCCTTCGCCGATGCTGGCGCTGGTCTTGGTCAAGCCTTGTTTCAGGCGGGCGAAGAAACCGGCTTTGGTTTCTTCGGTACGCACAGGCTCGGCAGGCGCTTCGATGGGAACGACAGGTGCGGCGGCAACGGGAGCGACGGGAGCGATGGCCGGAGCCGGCGCTTGGACAACCGGAGCAGCCGGAGCAACCGGAGCAACCGGAGCAACGAATGCGGGCACCACAGGTTCTGGAACAACCGGTTCAGGCTCGGCCACCACCACTGGCGTGACAACCGACTCAACCACTGGCGCTTGAACGGGCTCAGGAGCAAACGCAGTCGGCGCTGGAATCGGCGGCGTAACGTGCGGCGCCAGCTCATCTTCGACCAATGCCACCGGCTCTTCCGCCACTGGCAGCGTCAGCCATGGCTCGGCAACGGGCGTGAGCGGCATCTGGGCCACGACTTCGGCGACGACATCAGGCTCAGGCTCGGCGACCGGTTGCAGCACCGGCTCGGCGATCGGCAAGACAATCGGCGCGGGCTCTTCTTCTATTACCGGCGCAGGCGTGGGCTCAGGAAGTGGCTGTGGCTGTTCGACGACGGGTTCCTGCGGCTTTTTGCGCAGCCATCCGAACAGGCTTTTCTTCTCACCAGCCGCAGCTGGGGCTTTCTTGTCGTCGTTGGAACCAAACATGGAGGACGGCTATCTCACGGTAGCGACGCGCCAAAGGGCGCCTCGGCAAATAAATATTCGATGCAGAACAGACTGCGATTGACCCAGCTTGTTCACGCGCAACATTTTGTCGAGGTGCAAACAGCACCTAAAAGGTCGACTAATACGAAGGACTGGAACGGCATCGTCGGCGAAAACGCAGAGTTTAGCTGACAAACTCAAAGCTTTAGCCGTAAACCCAAACAACCTGCTGACCGATCAAAGGCCTGATAGGCGTGGCCGCCAGTAAAACGGATCAGTATCCTAGCACCCTCTCGCCCGCCGACGCTAAGACCAAGCGGGCAGCCCCAAAGGTTTAAAAACGAATGAATGCTCTAGCCCGCCGCGCTGCAGGCCTGCTGCTCAGCACAGTTTGTCTGCCCCTCTCGGCCCTGGCTGCCGATCCACAACCCACCCACGAATTCACCCTCGATAACGGCCTGAAGGTCGTCGTGCGCGAAGACCATCGTGCGCCGGTGGTGGTTTCCCAAGTCTGGTACAAGGTCGGCTCAAGCTACGAGACCCCGGGTCAGACCGGTTTGTCCCACGCTCTGGAACACATGATGTTCAAGGGCAGCGAAAAAGTCGGCCCTGGCGAAGCGTCGCTGATCCTGCGCGACCTCGGCGCCGAAGAGAACGCGTTCACCAGCGACGACTTCACGGCGTATTACCAGGTGCTGGCCCGCGACCGTCTGGGCGTGGCCTTCGAGCTGGAAGCCGACCGCATGGCCAGCCTGCGTCTGCCGGCCGACGAGTTCGCCCGCGAGATAGAAGTCATTAAAGAAGAACGTCGCCTGCGCACCGACGACAAGCCGATGTCCAAGGCCTACGAACGCTTCAAGGCCATGGCCTACCCGGCCAGCGGTTACCACACGCCGACCATCGGCTGGATGGCTGACCTGGACCGCATGAAAGTCGAAGAGCTGCGCCACTGGTACCAATCCTGGTACGTGCCGAACAACGCCACGTTGGTGGTGGTCGGCGACGTGACCCCGGACGAGGTCAAAACCCTGGCCCAGCGCTATTTCGGCCCGATCGCCAAACGTGACGTGCCGTCCGCGAAAATCCCGCTGGAACTGGCCGAACCCGGCGAGCGACAGATCACCCTGCACGTGCAGACCCAATTGCCAAGCCTGATGCTGGGCTTCAACGTGCCAAGCATCGCCACCGCCGAAGACAAACGCTCGGTCAACGCCTTGCGCCTGATCTCCGCCCTGCTCGACGGCGGCTACAGCGGACGTATCCCGACACAACTGGAGCGTGGCGAAGAGCTGGTGTCCGGCGGTTCGTCGAGTTACGACGCCTATACCCGTGGCGACAGTCTGTTCACCTTGTCCGCAACGCCCAACACCCAGAAAAAGAAAACCATGGCCCAGGCCGAAGCGGGCCTGTGGAAGCTGCTCGAACAGCTGAAAACCACCGCGCCGTCCGCTGAAGAACTGGAACGCGTCCGCGCGCAGGTCATCGCCGGCCTGGTTTACGAGCGTGACTCGATCACCAGCCAGGCGACCGCCATTGGCCAATTGGAAACCGTTGGCCTGTCGTGGAAGCTGATGGACACCGAACTCGCCGAGCTGGAAAGCGTGACCCCGGAAGACATCCAGAAAGCCGCCAAGCTGTATTTCACCCGCGAACGTCTCAGCGTCGCCCATGTACTGCCACTGGAGACGACTCATGAGTGAGCGTAAAAAACCGCGCCTGGCCCTGATGGGCCTGATCGCTGTCGCATTGATCGGGTCTGCCGCGTTTTACTTCTCAAAGACCGACGAATCCAAGGCCAGCGAAGCCCTCGACAAGGCCAAGGCCAGCCAGAAACTGCAATCACTGGCCGAACTCGACGGCAAAGCGCCAAGCCACCGTACCCTGGACGTGCAGACCTGGAAAACCGCCGAGGGCGCCAAGGTGCTGTTCGTTGAAGCCCGGGAGCTGCCGATGTTCGACATGCGCCTGATCTTCGCCGCCGGCAGCAGCCAGGACGGCGACGCACCTGGCCTCTCCGTGCTGACCAACGCCATGCTCAACGAAGGTGTGGCCGGCAAAGATGTCGGCGCCATTGCTCAGGGCTTCGAAGGCCTGGGCGCAGACTTTGGCAACGGCGCATTTAAAGACATGGCACTGGCTTCCCTGCGCAGCCTCAGCGCCGCGGATAAACGCGAACCGGCCCTGAAATTGTTCTCTGAAGTCGTCGGCAAACCGACCTTCCCGGCCGATTCCTTTGCGCGCATCAAGAACCAGATGCTCGCCGGTTTCGAGTACCAGAAGCAGAACCCCGGCAAACTCGCGAGCCTGGAGCTGATGAACCGTCTGTACGGCGATCACCCGTACGCACACTCCAGCGACGGCACGGCGAAAACCGTTCCAGCGATTACCGCGGCACAGATGCGCGCGTTCCATGAGAAGGCCTATGCGGCTGGCAACGTGGTGATTGCGCTGGTGGGCGACCTGTCTCGTGCCGAGGCGGAGGCGATTGCTGCGCAAGTCTCCAGCGCGCTGCCAAAAGGCCCGGAGCTGGCGAAAATCCCGCAACCGGAGGAACCGAAAGCCAGCATCGGTCACATCGAGTTCCCGTCCAAGCAGACCAACCTGATGCTCGCGCAATTGGGCATCGACCGTGACGACCCGGACTACGCGGCACTGTCCATGGGTAACCAGATTCTTGGCGGCGGTGGCTTCGGCACCCGATTGATGAGCGAAGTGCGCGAGAAGCGCGGCCTGGCTTACGGCGTCTATTCGGGCTTTTCCCCGATGCAGGCTCGCGGTCCGTTCATGATCAATCTGCAAACCCGCGCCGAGATGAGCGAAGGCACGCTGAAACTGGTGCAGGACGTGCTCGCTGACTACCTTAAAACCGGCCCGACCCAGAAAGAACTCGACGACGCCAAGCGTGAACTGGCCGGCAGCTTCCCGCTGTCCACCGCCAGCAACGCCGATATCGTCGGCCAGCTTGGCGCCATGGGTTTCTACAACTTGCCGCTGAGCTATCTGGATGACTTTATGCGCGAGTCCCAGAGCCTGACGGTCGAGCAGGTCAAAACCGCACTGAACAAACACTTGAGCACGGACAAAATGGTCATCGTCAGCGCTGGCCCGACCGTGCCGCAAAAGCCGTTACCGGCCCCAACTGATAAACCTGCCGAGCAACCGCTCGGGGTTCCGGAGCATTAATGGCCACTCGTCCCAAAAAACCCGTACACAACGTCCATAACGGCGTGAACCAACTGCGCATCATCGGCGGTGAATGGGGCAGCAGAAAGCTGAGTTTCCCGGATGCACCGGGCCTGCGTCCGACCCCGGACCGGGTGCGTGAAACCCTGTTCAACTGGCTCGCGCCTTATGTCGCTGGCGCCAAGGTTCTGGACCCGTTCGCCGGCAGCGGCGCGTTGTTCCTCGAAGCCTTGTCCCGTGGCGCGGCCATGGGTCAGGCGCTGGACGCCAGTAACATCGCGGTCGCCAGCATCAAGGAACATCTGGGCACACTGCGCTGCACCACCGGCCAGATTCAGACCGCCGATGCCCTGCGCTATCTGGAAACACAAACAGCGACCGCTTACGACCTGGTGTTCCTCGATCCGCCCTTCAACCAGAACCTGTTGCCAGGCGTTTGCGCATTGCTTGAAGAACGTCAGTGGCTGGCCGATGAAGCCTGGATCTACACTGAAAGCGAGAATGCGCCATCGAGCCTTGGCTTACCAGGCAACTGGCGCCTGCACCGGGAGCAAAAATCCGGGCGGGTGTATTACGCGTTGTGGCAACGTATGGCAGAGATTGCCGGTTAATCAACCGGCCTGAAAAAGGTGCGCGCCTCAAGCGAGGCTCGCACCGCTGCATCGAGAACCATCGTGTCCCATTCGCCAGAACGTTTCACCCCCGCCTTCGGCCTCGGCAACCCGCACTTGCAAACCTTGTGGGGACCGCTGTGGCGCAAAACCACGCACATAGAACGCCAGCGCGAACGCTTGTGGCTTGAGGATGGCGACTTTCTCGATCTCGACTGGCACGGCCCGCACAGCGCCGATGCACCACTGGTGCTGGTGTTGCACGGTCTGACCGGCTCTTCCAATTCGCCTTACGTGGCCGGGGTGCAGAAAGCACTGGGCGCCCAAGGCTGGGCCAGCGTCGCGCTGAACTGGCGCGGCTGTTCGGGTGAGCCGAATCTGTTGCCACGCAGCTACCATTCCGGCGCCAGTGAAGACCTGGCCGAAACCATCAAACACCTGAAGGCTCAACGACCGCTCGCGCCGTTGTATGCGGTCGGCTATTCCCTGGGTGGCAATGTGTTGCTTAAGCACTTGGGCGAATCCGGCAGCCATAGTGGCGTGGTCGGTGCGGTGGCGGTGTCGGTCCCGTTTCGTCTCGATCAATGCGCCGACCGTATCGGCCAGGGTTTCTCGAAGGTCTATCAGGCGCATTTCATGCGGGAGATGGTGGCCTACATCAAGAACAAACAACGCCAGTTCCAGCATGACGGACGCGAGGATGGACTGGCGGCATTGGCCGCGCTGGGCTCGCTGGAGAACATGCGCACGTTCTGGGATTTCGATGGCCGGGTCACCGCGCCGCTGAACGGTTTCGTCGACGCCAAGGATTACTATCAACGCGCCTCAAGTCGCTATTTCCTTGGCGAGATTCGTACGCCGACCCTGATCATTCAAGCGGCCGATGACCCGTTTGTCTTTCCTCATAGCCTGCCGCAAGCCGACGAATTGTCCGCCTGCACTCAATTCGAGTTACAGACCAAGGGTGGGCATGTCGGCTTCGTCGATGGTTCGGTCAAGCAACCGGGTTACTACCTGGAACGCCGCATCCCACAGTGGTTGACCGCCGTGGGTCGTCAGTAAGGCCATGGACGTCGATCAGGGCGAGTCGATCCGATTCTGGCAAACAGCGCCGTTGGCCGGCGTCGAGTTATTGTCCGCGCGCTACATCGAACACCGTTTCGCCCCCCATGTGCATGACGGTTACGTGATCGGCATGATCATGGCGGGCGCCCAGCGCTATCGCTATCGCGGTGCCGAACACCTGGCGGGCAGCGGCACGCTGGTGCTGATCAATCCAGACGAACTGCACACCGGCCATAAAGGCACGGAGGACGGTTGGTTGTATCGGGCGTTCTATCCGGACAGCGGTCAGATTCTGTCGCTACTCGATGAACTGGAACTGCCGACCAACAACTTACCGGCGTTCGGCGCGACGCTGTATCGCGATCCGGATCTGGTGAAGGGTTTCTGCCAACTGCATCGTCTACTGGAAAGTCCGTCCACTGCCTTGCAACAACAAACGGTCTGGCGGGAAATGATGCTGTTGCTGCTGCAACGGCACGCGGCCGTGCCGATTGCCGGCAAGCCGGGCAAGGAACATCGGGCGGTGACGCGGGCCAAGGATCTGCTGCAAGCACAACTGGCGACGCCGCCTTCGCTGGAAGAACTGGCAGCGGCGGTCAACCTTTCGCCCTTCCACTTCGCCCGGATGTTCCGCCGCGCCACGGGCATGCCGCCGCACACCTGGCTGATGCAGCAGCGCATCGCTCGGGCGCGGGCGCTGTTACAGAGCGGTTGCTTGCCGCTGGAAGTGGCGACGCAATTGGGGTTTGCTGACCAGAGTCATCTGAGTCGGCAATTCAAGCAGGTTTACGGCGTGGGACCGGGCGCGTATCGCAGCGCCCGGCAACTCCCCGGAAGTTGAGGTCGACACAGGTCCAAATGTGGGAGCGAGCCTGCTCGCGAAGGCGGTGGGTCAGTAGGCATCAATGTTGATTGACACTCCGCTTTCGCGAGCAGGCTCGCTCCCACATTGGATCGGGATTACTCGCCGATGGCGATGCCGTGCGCAGGATCGTTGATCCACTCGCTCCATGAACCGGCATACAACGATCCCAGCGGATAGCCGGCCAGACACAACGCGAACAGGTTGTGACAGGCCGTCACGCCAGAACCGCAGTACGCCACCAGATCGGTCGGCGAACGATTACCGAGTTTTGCGGCAAAACGCTGCTTGAGCTGATCCGCCGGCAGAAAACGCCCGTCGCTGCCCAGGTTGTCGGTGAACGCCGCACATTGCGCGCCGGGGATGTGCCCGGCAATCGGATCGATCGGCTCTACTTCGCCTTTGAAACGCGGCAAGCCGCGGGCATCGAGCAGGGTCAGCGCGGTCTGGCCGAGACGTTGCTGGAGCTGTTCGGCGCTCAAGATCAGCGCGTTGTCCGGCGACCCCGTGAAGGTGCCACGCTCAATCTGCGGCGCATCAAGACTCAGGGGCAAACCGGCCGCGTGCCAGGCCTTGAGCCCGCCATCCAGAATGAACACGCCGTCACGTTTGCCCAGCCAGGCCAGCAACCACCAGGCCCGCGCCGCGTAGGCACCCGGACCGTCGTCGTACAAAATCACATCGCTGTCGGCGTTGATGCCCCAGTATTGCAGACGTTCGATCACGTCTTCAGGTTCTGGCAACGGATGGCGCCCGGTCACACCCTTGACCACGGTCCCGCTCAAATCACGCTCAAGATCGGCAAAGCTCGACCCGGCGATATGCCCTTCGGCATAACTGCGCTGACCGTAATCCGGGTCTTCGAGGGCAAAACGACAATCCAGAATCACCAACCCCGGCTGATCCTTTTTCAGGTCCAACGTTTGTGGGCTGATCAGTTGCGCAATGGGCATAACGGACTCCAGTGATTTTGGCGATGTTTGATCCTACTTCACTTCTTCCAGCGCTTGGGCCAGCGGCACGTAAAACTCATCGAACAGCGCATTCACCGCGGCGCGGGACTGATCCGTGACAAACCCGGCCTCAAGCACCAGCACCTGATACACGCCTCGTTTAATCGCCTGTTCGCTCAGGTGATTGGAGTTTTCACGCGTGGTGCACAGAAAACGCACCCAGGACGTCAGGATGATCCAGGCATTGAGCGTCAGGGATTCAATCTGAACCTTATCCATTTGTAGGATGCCGGCCTCGACGAAGCCGGCGTAGATGTGCGTGCCATGGATCAGACAGCGTTGGGAAAAGCGCCGATATCGGGCGGCCAGCTCCGGATCGCTGTCGAGCAAATGCTCCAGATCGCGGTGCAAAAACCGGTAGCGCCACATGGCGGCCAGCAACTCCTGGAGGTAGACGCGCTTGTCGTCAACCGTGGCGGCGCGACCCTGGGGCGGGCGCAGGAAGCTGTCCACCAGGCTTTCGTACTCACTGAACAGCACGGCGATGATCGCCTGCTTGTTGGGGAAATGGTAGTACAGGTTCCCCGGTGAAATTTCCATGTGGGCAGCAATGTGGTTGGTGCTGATGCTTCGCTCACCCTGCTGATTGAACAGCTCCAGGCTGTTCTGCACGATGCGCTCGCTGGTTTTGATCCGAGGGGCCATGGCTTGGGCTTTAATTCAGAGTGCATTGACGGGCATCTTACGACCTAACGGGGAGTGGATAAAACAACGCTGCACCAGGATGTCATTTGACTTTCTAGAGCATGGACTCTAAAAAGTCCCTTATTACAATAAAACCGGAGCCGACCATGACTGCTGACATCGCCTACCTGCAGAACCTCCAGCAGCCTCTGGAAGAGCTCCAGACCCTGTTCGACGCCCAACGCACGGCGTATGCAGCCAACCCGATGCCGCCCGCTGCCCAGCGCCAGCAATGGCTAAAAGCCCTGCGAGATCTGTTGAGCAATGAGCGGCAGGCTCTGATCGATGCCATCAGCCAGGATTTCAGTCATCGCAGCGCCGATGAAACCCTGCTCGCCGAACTGATGCCCAGCCTGCATGGCATTCACTACGCCAATCAGCACCTCAAAGGCTGGATGAAGGCGTCGAAGCGCAAGGTCGGGATTGCCTTTCAACCCGCGGCAGCCAAAGTCGTTTATCAACCTTTGGGTGTGGTCGGGGTGATCGTGCCGTGGAACTATCCACTGTATCTGGCCATCGGGCCATTGGTAGGCGCGTTGTCGGCAGGCAATCGGGTGATGCTCAAACTCAGTGAGTCGACCCCGGTCTTCGGTTTGTTGCTCAAAGAATTGCTGGGCCGAATCTTCCCGCAAGACCTGGTCTGCGTGGTGCTGGGCGAAGCCGATATCGGTGTAGCGTTCTCTAAACTGCGCTTCGATCACCTGCTGTTCACCGGCGCCACCAGCGTTGGCAAACACGTAATGCGTGCGGCGGCCGAGAACCTGACTCCGGTGACCCTCGAACTCGGCGGCAAATCCCCGGCCATCGTGTCTCGCGACGTGCCGCTCAAGGACGCTGCCGAACGCATCGCGTTCGGCAAGACGCTCAACGCCGGGCAGACCTGCGTGGCCCCGGACTATGTCCTGGTGCCGGAAGATCGCGTCGGTGCGTTCATCGAGGCCTATCTTCAGGCGGTTCGCGGGTTTTATCCGACCCTGACCGACAACCCGGACTACACCGCGATCATCAATGACCGACAATTGGCGCGCCTCAACGGCTACATCAGCGACGCCACCAGCAAGGGGGCGCTGCTAATTCCTCTGTTCGACCAGGGCCAGGGGCGCCGCATGAGCCACAGCCTGCTGCTCAATGTCAGCAACGACATGATGGTGATGCAGGACGAAATATTCGGCCCGCTGTTGCCGATCGTTCCGTACAAGGACCTGGATCAAGCCTTTGCCTACATCAACCAACGACCTCGTCCGCTGGCCCTGTATTACTTCGGCTACGACAAGCGTGAGCAAAACCGCGTACTTCACGAAACCCATTCCGGCGGCGTGTGCCTGAACGACACCCTGCTGCACGTCGCTCAAGACGACATGCCATTCGGCGGTATCGGCGCCTCGGGCATGGGCCATTACCACGGCCACGAAGGTTTCCTGACCTTCAGCAAAGCCAAAGGTGTGCTGATCAAACAGCGGTTCAATGCGGCGAAATTGATCTATCCGCCGTACGGCAAATCCATTCAGAAGCTGATTCAGAAGCTGTTTATCCGCTAACGATCACCACCACCGGGTAATAACAATAATGAGCCCAAGTCTGTCCGATACACCTGCGCTGTCACGGCG
Source organism: Pseudomonas sp. PMCC200344 (assembly GCF_030053095.1). NCBI lineage: Bacteria > Pseudomonadati > Pseudomonadota > Gammaproteobacteria > Pseudomonadales > Pseudomonadaceae > Pseudomonas > Pseudomonas sp. PMCC200344. The sequence goes on from NZ_CP125618.1 coordinate 6,052,025, forward strand.
CGGCTTGCTTAAATTCAGCCTGGGTGCCAGCGCCTTTCTCGCCACCGCCGGTTTGGGAGCGAGCCTCAGCGGCTGCTCGTCGAGCATTCCGGCCAGTGGTTTCGCGATTCTGCGCAGCGGTGACTTGCTGTTTCTGCGGGCACTGATTCCGGTGATGCTCGACGGCGCCGTGGCCGTCGAGAGAATGCCGGCGGCCGTCGGTGAAACCCTGCACTGCCTGGATAACGGTCTGAATCATCTGTCGCCGGAAATGCTCAAGCTGACCCGGCAGTTGTTCGATGTGCTGGGAATGAGCATCACCCGCGGACCACTGACCGGGATCTGGGGCAGTTGGGAAAACGCCAGTGCCGACGAGATCCGGCACTTTCTGGATCGCTGGGAAAACAGCTCGTTAAGTCTGCTACGCATGGGTCATAGCTCGCTGCTGCAACTGGTGATGATGGCGTGGTACAGCCGGGCGGAGTCGTGGGCGCATTGCGGGTATCCCGGACCGCCAACAGTTTAAAACCGAGTCGACCCATTCGCGAGCAGGCTCGCTTGTATGTTTAGACTTGAAGGGGTGGGCGGGACTAAAAGCTCGATTCTGACTCTGACCAGTACAGACCGTGGGAGACTTCTCATCCCGCCCCTTCTACCCAAAGCGCCGATAAGGAATTCATCGGTAAAACCGACGATAGAGGCAAGCCAGCGCAACGGTAGACCCCGACAAGCTCTTAAACCCTAGCTCCGAGGATTCGTCATGACAATCCTTACTTCGCAGACGGTGGTTGGCGTCGATATCGCCAAGGCCGAAATAGTTGTCTATCGCTCCGACCGGCTAACCACTGACACCATCAAGAACGATCGAACAGCCCTCAAACGCTGGCTTAAAACATTGCCCGCCCAAAGCGCTATCGCCGTTGAAGCCACCAACATCTACCACCTGGACACCGTCGAGCTGGCCCATGCGATGGGGCACCAGGTCTATGTCGTGGATGCTTATCGGGTGAGCAACTATCGCCGCGGCATCGGCCAACGAGCCAAGAACGATCCCTGCGATGCCCGTCTGCTGGCGCGTTATTTGACGAACGAACAAGACGGACTGCGGATCTGGAGCCCACCACCCAAGGCCTACACCTCGCTGAAAAGCCTGCTCCACAGACGTGCAACGCTGATCCAGAACCATGCCGGTCTGATGCTGAGCTGGGCCAATGAACCCTTGTTGAAGAAAGTACAGAGCGCCCAGCAAAAGGCCTTCAAGCAAGCGGATCAGGCCATTCAGAAACTGCTGCGCAAGGTCAGCAAAGAGGCGGGTATTGAAGAGAATATCGACCGCTGCAAAGCCATCGAAGGGGTTGGCGAACTGACTGCAACCGGGTTGGCGACGACCTTTATGCGCGGTGATTTTGCCAATAGTGATGCGTTCATCGCGTTTCTAGGGATGGACCTTACGGTCGATGACTCCGGGAAGAAGAACGGCCCCCGGCACCTGACAAAAAAAGGGGATCCGGAAGTCCGCCGGTTGGCTTACAACGCCGCAATGGCAGCCTGTCGCTCAGCTAAATGGAAACCGTTTTACGAGTCGTATTTGGCAAGAGGCTTCTCGAAAACCCAGGCCTTGGTGGCCCTTGCCCGGAAACTCTGCCGGGTGGCATTTGCCCTGATGAAAAATCAGAGCGAATACCACCCGGCCTGAGGTTGCGGGGTTGCCCTGCAACATAGAATCTCCCACAGGGGGCTCGCGATCCATGTGGGAGCGAGCCTGCTCGCGAAGGCGTCAGCCGCCTCACCAATGCGTCCAAACCATAACAACAAGAGAACCTGAACATGCCCGTACCCGATCCGTTCCGCGAAGGCCTGGCCCGTGGCTGGAAAACCTATAACGGTTCACAACTGACCCAAGACCTGACCCTCGAAGTGGACGTGGCGATTATCGGCAGCGGCGCGGGCGGTGGCACCACCGCAGAAATCCTCAGCGCAGCGGGCTACAAGGTATTGCTGATCGAGGAAGGCCCGCTCAAGACCAGCAGCGACTTCAAGATGCTCGAAGACCAGGCCTACACCAACCTCTATCAGGAAGGTATCGGCCGCATGAGTAAGGACGGCGCGATCACCATCCTTCAGGGCCGGGCGGTGGGCGGCACCACGCTGATCAACTGGACCTCCAGTTTTCGCACGCCGGACCCGACCCTCGACCACTGGGCTAAGGAACACGGCGTCAAAGGCCATACTCCGGCCGAGATGGCGCCGTGGTTCGAGAAAATGGAGCAACGCCTGGGCGTCGCCCCCTGGATGATCCCGCCCAACGCCAACAACGACGTGATCCGCAAAGGCTGCGAAAAACTCGGCTACGCCTGGCATGTGATCCCGCGCAACGTGCGTGGCTGCTGGAACCTCGGCTACTGCGGCATGGGTTGCCCGACCAACGCCAAGCAATCGATGCTGGTCACGACCATCCCGGCGACCCTGGAAAAAGGTGGGGAGTTGCTCTATCTGGCTCGCGCCGAAAAGCTCTTGATCAGCGGCGACAAGGTCATGGGCCTGCAATGCGTAGCGATGGACGACCGCTGCGTTGCTACCACGGGCAAGACAATCACGGTCAAGGCCCGGCATTACGTGCTGGCTGGCGGCGGGATCAACAGCCCCGCGCTGCTCATGCGCTCCGAGGCGCCCGATCCGCACAAACGGCTGGGGAAAAGGACTTTTCTACACCTGGTGAACATGTCGGCCGGGCTGTTCGACGAGGTGATCAACCCGTTTTATGGCGCGCCACAGTCGATCTATTCCGACCATTTCCAATGGCAGGACGGCACCACCGGGAAAATGTCTTACAAACTCGAAGTGCCGCCGCTGCACCCGGCACTGGCCACGACCCTGCTCGGCGGTTTCGGCAAGGAAAACGCCCAACACATGGAAAACCTGCCCCACACCCACGCCATGTTGGCGTTGCTGCGGGACGGCTTTCACCCGGACAGCCCCGGTGGTAGCGTCGAGTTGCGCAGTGACGGCACGCCGGTGCTCGACTATCAGGTTTCACCCTATGCCTGGGACGGATTGCGTCGGGCGTTCCACAGCATGGCCGAGATCCAGTTCGCGGGCGGTGCCCATGCGGTAATGCCAATGCACGCCGACGCTCGCTACGTAAAAACCCTGGCCGAAGCACGCACGCTGATCGACGGCCTGAACCTGGAGCTGTATCGCACACGCCTGGGCAGCGCCCATGTGATGGGCGGTTGTGCCATGGGTGAAGACCCGAAAAACGCGGTGACCGACAGCCTCGGCCGGCATCATCAGTTAGGCAACCTGTCAATTCATGATGGCTCGCTGTTCCCCACCAGCATTGGCGCAAACCCGCAATTGTCGGTCTACGGGCTGACAGCGCAGTTGGCAACTTCTTTGGCCGAACGTTTGAAAAACCCATGAAAATGGAGAATATTCCAATCGTCTATAGTGCTTTCTTACACAAAAGGCGACTTGGCCGACCGGGAAGGCTGCGATACCATCCGACTCCCCAACGGACTCCCGCCAGGACGACGCGATGAACCGAGTGTTGTACCCAGGTACCTTCGACCCTATTACCAAGGGCCATGGCGATCTGGTCGAACGCGCCGCGCGCCTGTTCGATCATGTGATCATCGCCGTCGCCGCCAGCCCGAAGAAAAACCCGTTGTTTCCCCTGGAACAGCGTGTGGCGCTGGCCCGCGAGGTCACTAAACATCTGCCCAACGTTGAAGTCGTCGGCTTCTCGACGTTGCTGGCGCATTTCGCCAAAGAGAAGAACGCCAACGTGTTCCTGCGTGGTTTGCGTGCGGTGTCGGACTTCGAATACGAATTCCAGCTGGCCAACATGAACCGTCAGTTGGCGCCAGATGTGGAAAGTCTGTTTCTCACCCCGTCCGAGCGTTATTCGTACATTTCCTCGACGCTGGTCCGTGAAATCGCAGCCCTGGGTGGCGATATCACCAAGTTCGTCCACCCTGCGGTGGCGGACGCCCTGAACGAACGCTTCAAGAAGTAGCAACCGCTCAAGCGGCGCCCGCGTGCACTGCGGGCGCCAATGCGGCACAATTGTGCGCATTGGTTTATTGCGCCCGGGCCTTCCGCCCTGGCTGGAGTTAGCATGTCCCTGATCATCACCGACGACTGCATCAACTGCGACGTCTGCGAACCCGAGTGCCCGAACGCCGCCATCTCCCAGGGCGAAGAGATCTACGTGATCGACCCGAACCTGTGCACCCAGTGCGTCGGCCACTACGACGAACCTCAGTGCCAGCAAGTGTGCCCGGTGGATTGCATTCCGCTGGACGAGGCGCATCCGGAGACTGAAGAGCAGTTGATGGAGAAGTACCGGATCATTACCGGTAAGGCTTGAGTCATTTGGCGCCTGTGAGGGCGCCTTCGCGGGCAAGCCTCGCTCCTACAGGATCTTGCACAAGATTCGCGTATCACCTGTAGGAGCGAGGCTTGCCCGCGAAGCGCTTAAGGCTTCACTCCCGCTGCTCAAACCCTTCTCCGATACACCCCAAGCACCGCACAAACGCCGCTTTCGCCGGGTCGACCACCAACGCCTGCCCCGCATCGCCGACGCCGCCACCCAATGCGGTAAACGGCAACGACACCACAAACACTCCTGCACCAATCACCGTCGCCACGACCAGCAAAGGTCGGGCAATCAGCATATCGCCGATCATGGCGTACGCCGGGGGATTCTGGATGGTGTAACGCGGGTCGCCGCTGCCCGTGTTTGCTGCCAACGCTGGCGCACCGACGCTCAGCAGCAAAACGACGACAACGGTTCGAAACAGGTTCATGGCGCGGTCCTTGGGCTAGGCAGTCAGAACACTGACTATAGACCCTGGGCGTATCAGCTCTGACAACGCGGGCAAAAGACGCTGGCGCGCTGCCCCAGCTTCACTTCCCGCAACTCCGTGCCGCAGATCTTGCAGGGTGCACCGCCACGGCCATACACGAACAGTTCCTGCTGGAAATAACCCGGCTGACCGTCACCGCCGATAAAGTCTCGCAATGTGGTGCCGCCGCGCTCGATAGCGGCCGCCAGGATGCGTTTGATCTCGATCGCCAGTTTCAGATAACGCCCCCGAGAGATGCTCTTGGCCTCACGACGCGGGTCGATACCGGCCGCGAACAATGCTTCGGTTGCGTAGATATTGCCCACGCCCACCACCACCGCGTTGTCCATGATGAACGGTTTGACCGCCATGGATCGCCCGCGGGACTGCTGGAACAAGCGCTCGCCGTCAAACAGGTCGGTCAACGGCTCCGGCCCCAGGCGAATCAGCAACTCGTGGTTGAGCGGATCGAGACTCCAGAGCATCGCGCCAAACCGTCGCGGGTCGGTGTAACGCAAGGCCAGGCCGGATTCCAGTTCGATGTCCACATGCTCATGCTTGGCCACCGGCGTGCCGACTTCCACCAGACGCAGATTTCCCGACATCCCCAAATGGCTGATCAGCGTGCCGACTTCGGCATTAATCAACAGGTACTTCGCGCGTCGCTCCACCAGCACGATGCGCTGGCCAGACAGCCGCACATCCAGGTCCTCGGGAATCGGCCAGCGCAAGCGCCGCTCACGCACGATCACCCGGCTGACGCGCTGGCCTTCCAGGTGCGGCGCAATTCCGCGGCGAGTGGTTTCGACTTCAGGCAGTTCCGGCATGGTGCTCTCGAATCAGGCTGTGCAACGCTCAGCGGTGAGCGCCAAGGTCACGAATCGTTTGTTTAAGGGTCTCGAAGTCGTAGTCCGAGAGCCCGACATAATCGAGAACCAGTGGTGCGATGCTGTTCCACTCGTGGTCATCACGCTGGTTGCCCAGCACCCGGAAGGACGCACAAATGTGCTCGGCCATTTTCAGGATCGCCAGCAGGTTTTTCACCTGACTGTTGCGCGACGACTCATCGCTGAAGATCGCCAATGCATTGTGGTGATTGGCGATGGCGGCGGTCACATGCTCCGGCAGGCGCCAGGATTTGGCGGTGTAATAACCCACCACCGCATGATTGGTATTGAACACCCGATTCTCGGTATCCACCACTCGGCATTCGGCGCTGGCGCTGGCATAGGCCTCTTCCAGAATGGTCATGTAGTTGGGGAAGCGCTGGAGCATCAGCGGCACGCCGCAGTCATGGAACAGGCCCAACGCGTACGCTTCATCGCCGGCCTGGGTGCCAATGCGCTTGGCCAGGGTCAGGCAAGTCATCGCCACGTCCTGAGCGGTATCCCAGAAACGATTCAAGGTAACAATGGTGTCGTCGTTCATCTCGCCCTTGATCGACTGCGCGTTGATCAGGTTGATGATCGAGCGGCTGCCCAGCAGATTCACCGCACGCTGAATCGAGGCGATCTTGTTGCTCAAGCCGTAATACGGTGAGTTGACGATTTTCAACAAGGCGCCAGAGAGGCCCGGGTCCTGGGAGATCAGCTTCGCGATCACCTCCAGATCCGGATCGGGCATGTACTGTTCCATCTGCAAATCCACCATGATTTGCGGTTGGGCCGGCACGCTGATGCCTTGCAGGGACTGTTGAATCTGTTCGGTAGTCAGCTCTGGGGACATAAGTACACACTCTGGGACAGGCGGCGATTCTAACCCTTATAAAGTTGGATCCGACACCTTGGCCGGTCCATCGTCTGAAGTTTCATCAAATGCCTTGCCCTTCCTCACCGCATGTCCATCCGCCAAACCGTGGCCGTGCGCAACACGCTATACTCCCGCTCTTTTTTCCGGAGCGACGTCATGTCCCTGCCTAGCCTGCGCCTCAAAGCCAACGCCGACCGTCGCCTGCGAAACGGCCATTTGTGGGTCTATAGCAACGAAATCGATGTAGCCGCTACTCCTTTGCACGGTTTCAAGGCCGGCGACCAGGCGATCCTCGAAGCAGCCAGCGGCAAGCCGCTGGGCATCGTTGCCATGAGTCCGAACAACCTGATCTGCGCCCGCCTCTTGTCGCGCGACATCAAGTTGCCGCTGGACAAGTCGCTGCTGGTGCATCGCCTGAACGTCGCGCTGTCCCTGCGCGATCGCCTGTTCGACAAGCCGTTCTATCGCCTGGTCTACGGCGATTCCGATCTGCTGCCAGGTCTGGTAGTCGACCGTTTCGGCGACATCCTGGTGGTACAGATCGCTTCGGCAACCATGGAAGCCCATAAAGAAGACGTGATCGCAGCGCTGACCCAAGTGATCAAGCCTAGCGGCATTCTGTTCAAGAACGACTCCGCTGCCCGTGATGCCGAAGGCCTCAACCGCTACGTCGAAACCGTGTTCGGCCTGGTGCCGGAGTGGGTTGCCCTGGAAGAGAACGGCGTGAAATTCGAAGCGCCCGTCATCCAGGGACAGAAAACCGGCTGGTTCTACGACCACCGCATGAACCGCGCACGTCTGGCACCTTATGCCAAAGGCAAGCGCGTTCTCGACCTGTACAGCTACATCGGTGGCTGGGGCGTGCAAGCGGCTGCGTTCGGCGCCAGTGAAGTGTTCTGCGTCGACGCGTCGGCCTTCGCCCTCGACGGCGTCGAGCGCAACGCCGCGCTGAACGGTTTCGCAGACAAGATGACCTGCATTGAAGGTGACGTGTTCGAAGCCCTGAAAGAGCTGAAAGCCAGCGAAGAGCGTTTCGACGTGATCGTTGCCGATCCTCCGGCGTTCATCAAACGCAAGAAAGACATGAAGAACGGTGAAGGTGCCTACCGTCGCCTGAACGAGCAAGCCATGCGTCTGCTCAGCAAAGACGGCATCCTGGTCAGCGCTTCGTGCTCGATGCACCTGCCGGAAGACGATCTGCAGAACATCCTGCTGACCAGCGCCCGTCACCTGGACCGCAACATCCAGATCCTGGAGCGCGGCGGTCAGGGCCCGGATCACCCGGTTCACCCAGCCATCGCCGAAACCCGCTACATCAAGAGCATCACCTGCCGTCTGCTGCCAAACAGCTGATTACGCTGGTTTGACGGGGAGCCAGCCGGCTCCCCGTTCTGTTATCTGTTATTGAATCCTCCAACTTCCTACTCCAGCGGTCTTAATGACTTGCAGGACGTTTCGCTTTGTCTTTTATTTTAGCGGACAGAACTTACAAGACTCATCCAACCCTCAGATCAATCCGACAAAATTACTGGAATATTCCTACCCAATCCCCCCTTGATAAGAACTCATTACAAACTATGATTAAGTCGTCACAAAGGAGTGACACTCACTATCAATTACAAGGAGTTCAAAACATGAAAGCAATTACTCTGGAAACCAACAAAATCGCTAACCTGGCTTTTCTGGTTGCGCCAAAAGCCCGCTAAGTAAATGAAACGCTGGGGAGTGCCGGCTACCCAGCGTTTTCTATGGCAAAGACCAGAGTGAGTCGCCAATCATGCAGATAAACCCTTATATATTCATACTTCCCCGCACGCCCGACCAAATAGTCTGGGATTACAAGAACCACAAACAGTTCGAATTGAATCTTGAATATTCAACCCGTCTCGCACACCTTATCGAAAACCCTGAAAAGTTTGATAACAACAACATAATAGACACGCAACTCCTGAACGCGGGAATACTCACAACCTCAATACAAGACACCCTTGAATGGGGCTGGGATGAACTGTCGAAGATATTTCATATCGGCACCAAGAACATTCCTTGTGAATATATCCCCCAAGATATTAATGAATGGTCGAGACACTATCTGAACCATTGCGCCGAAGTACTGGCCACTCCTGCCCCGGAGGCCAGACTCACAGAGCACCCGACAACCGAACGGATTGCATTGCCTCAACCTTCCTGCTTCCCGGTAAAAGCGCTTGTAAAGACGTTGATCGAGCGAAAGACCTGTCGCACCTTCACGGGTGAAAGAGTTTCCCTCGATGATGTGAGCACTCTTCTGTATTTGTCCCTTGGTTATCTGCGTGAGCGCGACAACGACATCGACGAAACCATCGCTGAAGGTCTTGGCGCCCGGCGCAGCAGTCCATCCGGTGGCGGGCTGAATGCCTGCGAAGGTTTTCTGCATGTTCAGAACGTCAGCGGCCTGAATCCCGGGCTCTACGCCTACCACCCCGACGAACATGCGTTGAGCTTCGTCAATCCGGTACCTGACTTGCCCTTGGGCCAGTTGTTGTGTGGGCAGCATTTCATCAACAACTTGCCAGTCGGCCTGTTCATCACCGCTCGCTTCGACAAACTGTGGTGGAAATATGAACACTCGCGGGCCTACCGAATGGCTTACGTCGAGGCAGGTCATATTTCCCAGACCTTTCAACTGGTGGCCACCGCACTTGGGTTAAGCACCTGGCTGACCGGTGCGTTGGCCGACGATCAGGTCGAAACGTTGCTGGGGATCGAGGACAGCGCCGAACAACCGTTGTTTTTTGTGGGCTGCGGCCAGAGTGACGGACAAGTGATGTGCAAGGAATTGAAAGCGCTGCTGCGCAACCGAGGCCCACAACAATGACCGAGCCCCGCACAGACGACCTGTCACTGCCCGACGCCTGGGCACAGCGCTTCACCCTCGGCGACTGGAACACCCGGGCCTCGGTACGAACCAGCGAGCACACCTATCAATTGCCATCAGATCTGGAACGGCAACTGGAAACACGACACTGGTTCCCGCCCGCCTTCCTGCCCTACCTGAATCACCCGGAAATCGATGCAGCCGGCAGTGCGATCACCCATCGTTTATCGGCCAACCATCTGGTGTATTTCCTCGACTACACCACCCGGCTCGAACATCGAATCGTCAACCGCTCCGTGGAAACCATCGTCCACGATGAGCTCGGTGTATCTATACCCCGACGGATGAAAACAGCTGCCCTCCAGCTTTATACCGATGAGGGTTTTCACGCTCTGTTCTCCAATAGTCTCGCCGAGCAGATAGCCGACCTTTACGACATGAGCCAACGCCCGGTGATGCCGCACCGCATTACCCGACTGAACGCCCTGCTTGACCACGCGCCTGACAGGCATAAGGCGCTGGCCTGGTTTCTCGTCGGCTTCGTGTCCGAGACCATCATCGCCAGGGAACTGCTCGAGGTTTGCCGCAACGAGTTGGTGTCCAGCGTCCAGGAAATGCTCAGGGACCACCTCACCGACGAGGCCCGACACAGTCGTTATTTTTGCGAAGTGTTCCATTATCTGTGGCTGACCCTGAACAGCAGCCAACGCACGTTCGCGGCGAAGCTGCTGGTGGACATCATCCTGATGTTCTTTGAGGTCGATGAGCGATGGCTGAAGGAAAGCCTGAACAGCGTGGGCCTCAGGGAGAATTGCGTCGCAGAAATCCTCAGTGCCCTGACCAGCCCGCAAGCCTGCCTTCAGCGCGCCCGATCAGGTGCAGGCGCGACGCTACAGGCGATGGAAAAGGCAGGTTTTTTCGACCTGCCTTTTAACCAGCAGCTCTTCGCACAGGCAGGACTTGTCGATGGATGAAGGAATATCTGCGGTCAGTGTCAAACACCGCCGCTCTGCGATCACCCTGTTAATGACCATGGTGATGCTCGGGGTCTTCCCTCTGGATGTTCTGCTGCCATCGTTCCCGGCGCTGGCCGAACACTTCCGGACCACGCCAGGCGACATCGCGTTTTCCATCAGCCTGTTTGCCATCGGGATCGCACTTTCCCAACTACTGGTCGGGCCGCTCTCGGATGTCATCGGGCGCAAAAGTCTGCTGCTGGCGGGAATGGCGGTCTCGATTGTCGGTGCGACTGGTTGCGTGCTGTCCACCGACTACGCCTGGTTCCTGATGTTCCGGGTGGTGCAAGCCATCGGCTGCGGTTGCTTCGTGCTCTCGCAGGCGCTGGTCCAGGACCTGTTCGACGGCAAGGAGCGGGATCAACTGCGGATTCTGATGGTCACCGCCAGCGGGATCTTCATTTCCGTCTCGCCACTGGCTGGCACCCTGTTGCAACAGGCACTGGACTGGCCCGCAAGCTTCATTGTCTTTATTGCCATCGCCGCCGCCGTGTTCCTTAAGGCCTGCTTCTTTCTTGAAAACCGGCACACTGCCACAACCCAGCGCCGAAGTATTCTTCAGTCCTACCGGCGTGTCTGTCGCGATGCGGGTTTCCTCGGCTATTGGCTGATCGCCGCAATCGCCTTCACCTGCCACTTTTCCTTCATTGTCATCTCGCCCCTGATCTTCATGGAGCAGTTGCAGCTTTCGGCCTACGAGTTTTCCCTGACACTGCTGCTGTATGGCGTGGCCTACATCATCGGCGGCATTCTCGCTCGAGTCCTCGCTGGGCGAATCGCCCCCAACACACAGATCATCGTCGGTCTAAGCCTGATCTTCTTTTCGGGGCTGGTAATGCTCATGCTCTCAAACGCGATAGGGCTGTCGACCCTGACGGTGCTGATCCCGATGATCGTCTGCACCGCCGGCACCACCATCGCTCGCCCTATCGCCACCTCGAAGGCGATGGAGGTTTTTCCGGACATGGCCGGTACCTCGGCGTCCGCCGGGAACACGCTGGTATTCATCTTCGGTGGCCTGATCAGCGCCCTGATCAACCTGAGTCCCTTCGAACTGCAACTGACGCTGGCCCTCAGCTTCATCGCCTTGAGCAGCGTCGGGCTGGTCATGATCTGTCACATCCGCCTGCGCAATCCGGCCTTGCGCGAAGCCTGAGACAGTGGGTGCGGTGTCATTGCTCCTCAGGTTCGGGGACCAGCGAGAGCGTACCTATTTGAACGTTCTTGAAGCGCGGCTCGATGAGTTTGACCTCTCCCGCACGCAGCTGGTCAAGGTTTTGCGGCGTGACATTCGCACCCTGGAGCACGGTGACATATTGCCACTCACCGTCGGCGGCGCGTTTATAGAGGAACGCCCTGTGATCCCACGGCTGCTGATTGAATTGCACCACTTCGGCTTGGCCATCGCCATCCAGGTCGGCCGCCCACATCACGCACCCCGCATCCTGGCACTGACGTTTTTTGCTGTTGAGGCTGACAAACTGCTCGCTGCCGTCCACCTTCGGCCCCACCCATTCAATGTTCACGGGTGTCGACTCCGTCGGCGGGTACGTAAAGGTGGTTTCACCGGGCGTTTGTTTCATCTGGATGCGCAGCACCTCTCGCGAGGGCGCATCGAGAATTTCATTGCGTTCAAGCCGCTCGGACAACGCCTCGAATTGCTGCCGTCCAGACACGCCGAGCCCGTTGCGCAAGTAGTTGGAATCGAACGTCAACACCGACATGCGGCCATCGAGCAAACGTCGCACCTGATCCCGTGCGCTGAACGATTGCGCATTGAGCCAAGGTGTATTGATCAGCACCAACACCACGCACACTGCCAGGGCAAGGGCCGGGTTACTGCGCCGCAGACTGTCCAGCCATGGGGTCTTGCGTTGCGCCACGGCCCACGTCGCAGCCAGGCTATACGCCGCGATGACCGCGACCAGCAACAGGCTGACAAACCGCCGGGGCGACAGGCCGTACTGCTCAACACGCAGCCAGCTTGAGTACCCGGCCACCACCATCAGCACCGGCAAGCAAAGCAAACCCGCCTCGACACAACGCATCAGCCACACCGGATAAGGCTGAGCCTGACGCCCATCCTGAAACACCCCCATGAGCAAAAACAGATACGTCCCCACCAGACACAACAATATCGGGGTCGAGTAGCCGGTGGCCCAGATCTGTTGCAGGCCGGTAAAGGGGAGCGTCACGGTAAACAGAACGGTAATGAGCGTGATCAGCGGCAACAGAAAATGACACGCCGCCAGGAAGACACCCCGCAGCATGCCGATGACTTTTTCGTTGTTCAGCCCCAGGCGCATGGTCAGGGAAAACACCACCGGCCCACTCAGGCAAATAAACAGCGGGGAACCGAATAGCTCGGCAAAGAACCCGATGCCCAGCATGACAAACAGCATGCTCCAGAGCAGAAGCAGCAAACCGAATACACCGGTCAGCGTCAGAGCAAAAAACACCACGAACACATGGCTCCAGGCGTACTGGAACAGATCGTCGTAGCGCCAACTGCGGCCTTCGCCGGAAGGCCAACTGGCCAGAAACGCACACACCACGTAACACAGCGGCACGCTGGTCAACAGCCAAGTGTTCGTCAGCCAGCGATTGCCATACTCCATCCCGGACACCAGGACCCAGCTGCTGATTGACATCGTCAACACGCAAAACACCACCGTCAGCGCCAGAACCCGCGTGTTTCTGAGTTTAGGGCCGAGCAATTGCAGAAACAGGCCACCCACCAACACCAGCGTCAAGCTTGCCGCCAGCACCCCCGCGCCAAAAGTCTTGAGTGTTTCGAACTGCCAGAACACTAACCCTTGGCACAGGCCGGTCAGCAGGTAAAACCACAACGAACGATTCAACAGCGACATTCCAATTCCTTTTGGTGGGGTTGCGCGAGGCCGGGCAGTTTAGCCAAGCGTCCCGTGCGGTGATATCCCCACAAAGCGATTGCTCACCTACCGATGGTCATCCCACACATTCCGTCAGAGCTGGATCCCCCTTTTCCGGCATTCCCTCCTGACGCCAGCCGTGTAGAATCGCGACATTCATCGCCAGTCATCCCCCGGCGGGTTTATGAGCTCAAGCTGAAGCGCGCGGCGATCCCGCAAAGTTATCGGCAACTTCCGGACACACGGCCATTTCTGAGTGTTCCAGACGTCAATAGAAGCTCACTTCCCTTTTGATACCTGATTAGCCGCCCGGAGTGCTTCATGCCTGATTACCGCTCGAAAACATCCACCCATGGCCGCAACATGGCCGGTGCCCGCGCACTGTGGCGCGCCACGGGGATGAAAGATGACGACTTCAAAAAGCCGATCATCGCCATTTCCAACTCCTTCACCCAGTTCGTACCAGGCCACGTCCACCTCAAGGACCTGGGCCAACTGGTCGCCCGTGAAATCGAACGCGCTGGCGGTGTAGCCAAAGAATTCAACACCATCGCTGTGGATGACGGCATCGCCATGGGTCATGACGGCATGCTGTATTCGCTGCCGAGCCGCGAGATCATCGCCGACTCCGTCGAGTACATGGTCAACGCCCACTGCGCCGACGCCATCGTCTGCATCTCCAACTGCGACAAGATCACCCCTGGCATGTTGATGGCCGCCCTGCGCCTGAACATCCCGGTGATCTTCGTCTCCGGCGGCCCGATGGAAGCCGGCAAGACCAAACTGGCCAGCCACGGTCTCGACCTGGTCGACGCCATGGTGATCGCCGCCGACTCCAGCGCTTCTGACGAGAAAGTCGCTGACTACGAGCGCAACGCCTGCCCGACCTGCGGCTCGTGCTCCGGCATGTTCACCGCCAACTCGATGAACTGCCTGGTTGAAGCCCTGGGTCTGGCATTGCCGGGCAACGGTTCGACCCTGGCCACCCACAGCGACCGCGAACAGCTGTTCCTGCAGGCCGGTCGCACCATCGTCGAGCTGTGCAAGCGTTACTACGGCGACAACGATGAGTCGGTATTGCCGCGCAACATCGCCAACTTCAAGGCATTCGAAAACGCCATGACGCTGGACATCGCGATGGGCGGTTCTACCAACACCATCCTGCACTTGCTGGCCGCGGCCCAGGAAGCCGAGATCGATTTCGACCTGCGCGACATCGACCGTCTCTCCCGTCACGTGCCGCAACTGTGCAAGGTCGCGCCGAACATCCAGAAGTACCACATGGAAGACGTGCACCGCGCCGGCGGGATCTTCAGCATCCTCGGCTCGCTGGCCCGTGGCGGTCTGCTGCACACCGACCTGCCGACCGTGCACAGCAACACACTGGCTGAAGGCATCGCCAAGTGGGACATCACCCAGACCAACGACGAAGCGGTGCATCACTTCTTCAAGGCCGGTCCTGGGGGCATCCCGACGCAAACCGCGTTCAGCCAGTCGACCCGCTGGGAAACCCTGGACGACGACCGTGAAAACGGCTGCATCCGTAGCGTCGAACACGCGTACTCGAAAGAAGGCGGCCTGGCCGTTCTGTACGGCAACATTGCACTGAACGGCTGCGTGGTGAAAACCGCCGGTGTCGACGAGTCGATTCATGTCTTCGAAGGCAACGCGAAGATCTTCGAAAGCCAGGACAGCGCCGTACGCGGCATTCTCGCGGACGAAGTGAAAGCCGGTGACATCGTGATCATTCGTTACGAAGGCCCGAAAGGCGGCCCGGGCATGCAGGAAATGCTGTACCCGACGTCGTACCTGAAATCCAAAGGCCTGGGCAAAGCTTGCGCCCTGCTCACCGATGGCCGTTTCTCCGGCGGCACCTCGGGCCTGTCCATCGGCCACGCTTCGCCAGAAGCGGCGGCGGGCGGCGCGATTGGTCTGGTACAGGATGGCGACAAAGTGCTGATCGACATTCCGAACCGCTCGATCAACCTGTTGATCAGCGACGAAGAAATGGCCGGCCGTCGTGCCGAGCAGGATCAGAAAGGCTGGAAGCCTGTGGAAAAACGTCCACGCAAGGTGACCACCGCACTGAAGGCCTACGCCCTGTTGGCAACCAGCGCCGACAAGGGTGCCGTGCGTAACAAGGCAATGCTCGACGGGCTGTAAGGCTTAACCGTCGAACAAAAAAATGCCCCGCCAAGTGCGGGGCATTTTTTTGCGGCCAACTCGGTCAAGTGTGGGAGCGAGCCTGCTCGCGAAGGCGGTGTGTCACGCAGCATTGATGTTGAATGGCCCGACGCTTTCGCGAGCAGGCTCACTCCCACATTTGGATTTTTGGTGCTTACTGGATTTCTTCTGGCTTCACAATCACCCAGTTCTTGTCCGCCGTAACCTGCAACCCTTCCTTGGCCTGAGCCGCGGCGTGCTTGGCCATCATGCCGTTAATCTGGGTCATGTATTTGTCTTTGCGGTTGACCCACAAGTGGATGCCGCCCTTGGCCACGTCGACATCGTGGAACAGCATGTAACCGTCGCTGGTCGGCGTATCGCCGCCAACCAGTACTGGTTTTTTCCACTCGTCGATGTAGGTCAGGATCGCGGAGTGCTTGCCGGCCATCCAGGTCGCCGGAGTCCAAAGGTACGGGGTCAGTTCGAGGCCGAGGTTAGCCTTTTCGTCATACTTGCCCGCGGTGATCTGCTTGCGCGCCGTGGTCAGCTCGCCGGTCTTCGGATCCTTGAGCAACAAGCTCACGCCGATCACGTTTTGCGGTTTCACGTTGTAGCCGTACTTCGGATCGGCGGCGACCATGCGCACCAGTTCTTCGGAGGCGGCGGTCATCACGTAGACCTCGATGCCGTTCTCCATCAGCTTGTTGTACAGCTCTTTCTGACCAGTGAAGATTTTCGGCGGATTGACGTCGAGGTTCTTGACCACGTCGCCTTCGTAGTAAGTCGCCGGAACCGGTTTACCGGACGCCATCAACTCATCGACGTAGCCTTTGAGTTCCTGGAGGGTGAAGCCGGAGAACACTTGCGCGACCCATGGATAGCAGACCATATCGTCGAGTTCGCAGAGGCGATAGTAGTAACTGAACAGACTTTCCTTGTGGTCGGCGGTGTCTTTGAACGGCATCAGTTTCAGGGAGGGGTCGAGTTTCTCGCGGGTGATCAGGCCCTTGTTTTCCATGAACGGCAGCAACGACTCTTCGAGGTCGTAGCGGTAACTGGTGTTGTCCATGTCGAACACCGCGTAGTTACCTTTGTTGGCGTTGGCGGCAATCATTGCGTCCAGCGCCTTGGCCTGATCGGCTGGCCAATGCTTCAAATCCGTAGCGAAGGCTTGGCCGGCGAGGCCCAAGCAGAGTGCAGCGACCAGAAATTTCGGTGCGAGCTTCATCGGCATGCTTTCCTTATTAAAAGACCCTGAATTAAAGACATCGAAGCTAACAAATAAGTGTGACAGCCCTCGTCTGCCCGCGACCGCCTGCGTCCCTATTGCGCCAGCTGCATCTCTGTCAGCGACACTCGCTTATTCCAAAAACGACAGTATCCAGATTTTTTTGATATTAATTCATTAGATATCAAGCTGTTAGGCTTGCCGGTTCGCGGCTGCCCCGGAAGGTAGCTGGCACAAGTCTTTATCGGAGTTCCAATGAATCTGCCGCTGATCCTCAATCTGCTGGTGTTCCTCGCCCTGCTCTTTGGCCTGGCGCAAACCCGTCACACCACATGGAGCCTGGCGAAAAAAGTCCTGCTCGCGTTGGTGCTGGGCGTGGTCTTCGGTGTGGCTCTGCACACCGTTTACGGTGCCGGCAACCCGGTACTGAAAGCCTCGATCGGCTGGTTCGATCTGGTAGGCAACGGTTACGTGCAGTTGCTGCAAATGATCGTGATCCCGCTGGTGTTCGCCTCGATCCTCAGTGCCGTGGCCCGTCTGCACAACGCCTCGTCGCTGGGCAAGATCAGCTTCCTGACCATCGGCACGCTGTTGTTTACCACGGCCCTCGCGGCGCTGATCGGTATCGGTTTGACCAACCTGTTTGGTTTGACCGCCGAAGGCCTGGTGGCCGGCACTCAGGAAATGGCCCGTCTGCAAACCATCCAGACCGACTACGCGGGCAAGGTTGCCGACCTGAATGTGCCGCAGCTGTTGCTGTCGTTCATTCCGCAAAACCCGTTCGCCGACCTCGCTCGCGCGAAGCCGACCTCGATCATCAGCGTGATGATTTTTGCTGCGTTCCTTGGCGTCGCAGCGCTGCAACTGCTGAAAGATGACGTCGAAAAAGGTCAGAAAGTGATCAACGCCATCGACACCCTGCAAGCCTGGGTGATGCGTCTGGTGCGTCTGGTGATGAAGCTGACCCCGTACGGTGTATTGGCTCTGATGACCAAAGTGGTCGCCGGCTCCAACCTGCAGGACATCATCAAACTTGGCAGTTTCGTGGTGGTTTCCTACATCGGACTGGGCCTGATGTTCGTGGTCCATGGCTTGCTGGTGTCGGCCGCCGGGATCAATCCGCTGCGCTTTTTCCGCAAGATCTGGCCGGTGCTGACGTTTGCTTTCACCAGCCGCTCCAGCGCCGCGACCATTCCGCTGAGCATCGAAGCCCAGACCAGCCGTTTGGGTATTCCACAATCCATCGCCAGTTTCGCCGCCTCGTTCGGCGCGACCATTGGCCAGAATGGTTGTGCCGGTCTGTACCCGGCGATGTTGGCGGTGATGGTTGCGCCAACCGTGGGCATCAACCCGCTGGACCCGCTGTGGATCGCGACGCTGGTGGCGATTGTGACGCTGAGCTCGGCCGGTGTGGCCGGCGTGGGCGGTGGCGCGACGTTTGCCGCGTTGATCGTGCTGCCCGCGATGGGCTTGCCGGTGTCACTGGTGGCGTTGCTGATTTCGGTTGAGCCGCTGATTGACATGGGCCGTACGGCGTTGAACGTCAGCGGTTCGATAACGGCCGGTGCGATTACCAGCCAGATCATGCAGCAGACCGATAAAGAACTGCTACATGCGGATGAGCATTCGGAGTTGGCTCACGCTTAAGTAGCGCCTGATAGTCCGCCTTCGCGAGCAAGCCCGCTCCCACAGTTGATCTTCGGTGTTCATAAGTTCTATGTACACCGCAGGACCAATGTGGGAGCAACTGTCTTGGTGATCTTTATTTTGAAGGCATATTGATAGACAGCTGAATTCCCACAGCTTTACGCCATGCGATGCCCTACAGGAACACCGCGACCCGTTTTAGGCCAAGGGTTGTTTCCACTCAGTTCGGTCTCGGATCATGGCGTTCAGTCGTATCAGCAGCACGCGCATACAGGCGATGAGCGCTACTTTTGCGCATTTGCCCTTACGACGCAGTGCGTCATACCGCGCTTTGAACTCAGGCTGTCGCTGAATCACCACCCAGCACGCCATGTACATCGCGCGACGCGCAGCAAACCTGCCGCCGCTAATATGGCGCGGACCTTCATGCTTGCCGCTGTCATCGTTGTAGGGGGCTATGCCTGCCAGCGCTGCAATCTCGTGCCGTCCAACCTCGCCCAGCTCAGGCAAATAGGCCATTAAGCTGGCTGCCGTCACGAGCCCTATTCCCTTGACCGAGCACAAACGGGCTATTTTATCACTGTCCAGGTCTTGGGCACTTTGACGGATCAACTTCTCTATCGACTTTATTGCTTGGCATAAATAGTCGATATGCCTCTGCAGACAGGGTTTTACCCGGTCTACAGAGGCTGTTTTGAGGCGCCGAATATCATCGCTTTGCTGCTGAACAAAGTTTTCACGTTGCTGTACCAGCGCACGCAAATTGTCCTGTTCAGGGCTGGTGATGCGGTTGCTTGGCGACTTTATGACTTCTGCAAACTGCGCGAGAAGTCGCGCATCTATCGGGTCGGTTTTAGCGTGCTGCCCCATCGCCTTGGCAAAGTTCTTGGCGCGACGAGGGTTGATCCGCAAGACTTCGAAGCCCGCGGCCTGAAGCGCTTTCATGGCCTCTCGCTCATAGCCGCCGGTGGCTTCCAGCAATACGCGGTTGACCTGGTAGCGCTTTAACCAATCAATCAGCGCAAGGAAGTCACTGGCGGTATTGAGGTAACTTGCGCCAACGTCTTGCGGGTTAATCCGAACCTCAAGAGTATCTTTGGCAACGTCGATGCCTGCGCAGGAAAACATAGCTGAATCCTCTTACACTCAAAGGTGAGAGCACTCTGGCTGGGCACCACGCTTGTAAATGTTCGAGGTAGGCTCGTTCAACTGTTCGGGCTCAATAACCAGAGTGGAGAGGTGAATGGCAGCATGGGCTCCCACACGTGCTTTAAGCACTCCGGGCATTCAGCTTGCCATTCACCGCTCTCATCCTCAGTCTAATTCCTGCGCAAGACACAAGCGGGCTTGCTCGCGAAGCTTTTAAGACTTTTCCCACACTTCGAAGTTGTACGCCGGCTTGTCATCCACAGCCGGATTCTCGGTGTTCGACACCAGTTTCCACTCTTTCAAATCAAACTCCGGAAACCACGCATCCCCTTCCGGGCTCAGCGCCACGCGCGTCAAATACAACCGATCAGCCCGAGCCATCCCCTGCGCATACAATTGCGCGCCGCCAATCAGCATCAGCTCATCGACACCCTGTTCCCTAGCCCACTCTTCAGCGCGAACCACTGCAGCCTCCAGCGACGGATAAACCTCCGCGCCTTCCAGCAGCAGATCCGCCTGACGACTGACCACGATGTTCAACCGGCCCGGCAACGGACGACCGAGGGAATCCCAGGTCTTGCGACCCATGATGATCGGCTTGCCCAGGGTGGTGGCCTTGAAGTATTTGAAGTCCCCCGGCAAGTGCCAGGGCATGCTGTTGTCGACGCCGATCACACGGTTTTCACCGAGGGCTGCGATCAGGCTGAGGGGGAGTGATTTAGTCATGCCGGCGAGGATACCAGAGCCTCCCGTACCCCGATAAGCGCCACAGCGGTTATGCTCACCGTTCAATTGAGCGACGGGATGCCGCGTGACTGAACTGAATAACCTCTGGTTGACGGAAACCATTCGCCTGCGCGAAGAACACGCCGGCCCCCTGGATGATCTGGAAGCCAACCGACTGGCCCGCAGCGCGGGCGGTGATTTGCCGACACGCATTCAACGCCGCGCCCTGTGGCTGGCGGACCGCGACGGGCTGACCAGCGCCCTCAAACATTGGCTGCAAGGTGCGCGGCTGGCACTGTTGGTATTGGCTGTTCTCGCCGTTGCCAGCGGCGCCGGCCTGGCGCTTGCCGCGCTGGGCGACGGACAACCCCCGGTCAATGTGTTCTGGGCCTTGGGCAGTTTGCTTGGGCTGAACCTGATTCTGTTGCTGAGCTGGGCGTTGGGCCTTGCCTTCGCCGGCGAACACGGCGCCACCCTCGGCCGCTTGTGGTTATGGCTCAGCGAAAAACTCGCTCGCGATGCCAAAGCGGCGCAACTGGCGCCGGCCCTGCTGCTATTGCTGCAACGACAAAAACTCAATCGCTGGGCGGTCGGCGTACTGGTCAACGGTTTGTGGTTGCTGGCGATGCTCAGCGCTCTGGTGATGCTGTTGATGCTGATGGCGACCCGGCGTTACGGCTTCGTCTGGGAAACCACCCTCCTCAGCGGCGACACCTTCGTCGCCATGACTCAGGCTCTCGGAGCCCTTCCGGCCATGCTTGGTTTCAACGTTCCGACCGTAGAAATGATCCGCGCCAGCGACGATGCCGCGCTGAACATCGAAAGCGCCCGTCAGGCCTGGGCAACATGGCTGGTCGGTGTGTTGGTGGTCTACGGTGTTTTGCCGCGTCTGTTGTTGGCGCTGTTTTGCCTGTGGCGCTGGAAAACCGGCCAAGCGACATTACATCTGGATTTGAACCTGCCCGGTTATGCCCAACTGCGCGAACGGCTGATGCCGACCAGTGAACGCCTGGGCATCAGCGACGCTGCGCCAGAGCAATTGCATCGTATTGAAAGCGGCGTCAACGACCTGCCAAGCGATGGCGCACTGTTGGTGGCCATCGAGCTGGACGATCAACGCCCCTGGCCGCCGCCACTGCCGAAAACCGTGGGCAACGCCGGGATTCTCGACAGTCGCGAATCGCGCAACAAACTTCTCGAACAGCTGAGCCGTTTCCCTCCGGCCCGATTGGCCATCGCTTGCGATCCGCGACGTTCGCCAGACCGCGGCAGTCTGGCACTGATCGCCGAACTGGCGCGCAACGCCAGCGCCACCCGCGTCTGGCTGCTGCAAGCACCACCGGGCGAAGCGCTGGATGCCGAAAGGCTGGGCGACTGGCACGTGGCGTTGCAGCAGTTGGACTTGCCGTTCGCCGATTGCGCGCCGTTGAACTGGCTGGAGAGCGGTCATGACTAATCCATGGAAAGCGCCCTTGAAGCTCGCGGTAGTCGGCCACACCAACGTCGGCAAAACCTCGTTGCTGCGCACCCTGACCCGCGATGTCGGTTTCGGTGAGGTGTCTCATCGCCCCAGCACCACACGACACGTCGAGGGCGCACGATTGTCGGTGGACGGCGAGCCGTTGCTCGATCTCTTCGACACGCCGGGCCTGGAAGACGCCATCGCCCTGCTCGACTACCTCGAACGTCTGGAACGACCGGGTGAACGCCTGGACGGCCCGGCACGTCTTGCGCGTTTCCTTGAAGGCAGCGAAGCCCGGCAGCGTTTCGAACAGGAAGCCAAGGTGCTGCGGCAACTGCTGACCTGCGACGCCGGTCTCTACGTGATCGATGCCCGGGAACCGGTGCTGGCCAAATACCGTGATGAGCTGGAAGTGTTGGCCAGCTGCGGAAAACCGTTGCTGCCGGTGCTGAATTTTGTCAGCAGCGCCAACCATCGCGAGCCGGATTGGCGCGAAGCGTTGGCACGTCTGGGCTTGCACGCCTTGGTGCGTTTCGACAGCGTCGCACCGCCGGAGGATGGCGAACGTCGACTGTATGAAAGCCTCGCACTGCTGCTGGAAAACGCCCGCCCGCAACTGGAACGCCTGATCGCCGATCAGCAAGCCCAACGCCAGGCCCGGCAACAGAGTGCGGCGCGGCTGATTGCCGAATTATTGATCGACTGCGCCGCGTGCCGTCGCAGCGTGGTCAGCGAAGCCGAGCAAGAACAGCAGGCCATCAACGAACTGCGCAAAGCGGTTCGACAACGGGAACAACGCTGCGTCGAAGCGCTGCTCAAGCTCTACGCCTTCCGTCCACAGGACGCGGCGGCCAGTGATCTGCCACTGCTCGATGGCCGCTGGGGTGACGACCTGTTCAACCCGGAAACCCTGAAACAACTGGGCGTGCGAGTCGGTGGCGGTATCGCGGCCGGCGCGGCAGCCGGCGCCGGGGTCGACTTGCTGGTGGGCGGCCTGACCCTCGGCGCGGCGGCACTGGCCGGCGCGATTGCCGGCGGCGCCCTGCAAACCGCGCGCAGTTATGGCAGCCGGTTAATGGGCAAGATCAAAGGCCAGCGAGAGCTGACCGTCGATGACGGCGTGCTGCGGCTATTAGCATTGCGTCAGCGGCAACTGCTGCAAGCGCTCAATGCGCGTGGGCATGCGGCGATGGACAGCATTCAGGTGGCCACGCCCCAGGACAAATCCTGGCGCGAAGGCAAACTGCCCGAGGCACTGAACAAGGCGCGGGCGCATCCGCAGTGGTCGCCGCTTAATGCGCATCCGAAGTTGAATCAGGCGCAAAGGCAGGAACAGATCGAAGTGCTGGCGCAGCAGCTCTGAACCTGATCGTTCCCACGCTCCCGCGTGGGAACGATCAAAAGCCGAGCTTCAAAAATTCTCGCACCAGCGACGCGACTCGTCGCCGATCCGTGCGATCAGCACGCCCGTCGTTGTCCACATCCGAACTCAATATCAGCTCGAAATCCCCATCATTATCAAGATCACGGGCAGCTGCTTTATAGGCAATCGTCTGCCCTTCATGAAAATGCAGTCGCACCGTTTCCGGCGTGCCATCACCGCCTGGATTTTCCGAGAAGATCCGTAAGTGGTGCTCCTCGCCTTGCCCCTCGTTGTACCAGGCACACTTCAAATACGTCTTGCCGAAGGTCTTGAGCCACCGAAGTTCAGCGTCCGTAGCCTCACGCTGTAAATGATCACTTTCAGAAAACCGGTAACGCACGATTCCGTCCTGCCCTTGACCGATCGGCGCTTGGGCGATCACTTTCAAGTAGCGCGTCCTCGAGCTCACTTCCATTTGAACTTCAGGTAAGTGGCGCTCAGCAACGACACCAAACCACGGTCCAGTGCATCAATATCGCCATCGTTATCCACATCAAAGTGGATCGACCAGTCCAGTGTGCCGTTGTTATCCGTGTCGTAGGCAGACGCGGTGTAAGTCAGCGTCTTGTCAGTCGGTTTCCCGTTGCCTTCGTGAAAATGCAAACGCACGGTATCCGGGCTGCCATCTTCGGCAAAATCCTCGGCGAAGATCTTCAGATAGCGTTTTGTGGAAGCACCGGGATTGAACCAGTTGAGTTTGAGACAGGCATTGGCGAAGGTTTTCAGCAGACGCTGGTCAACACTGTTTTCCCTGCCGTTGTTAGTGACGTCGCCCATTTTGTAATCGACGTTGCCATCAGCATCGAAATCCAGTGCAAAGGCTTTGTTGGCCAGGACATCTTTCCTGGCGTACAAGCAGGTTCATAGAACTGCAGCAAAACAGAATCCGGTCGTCCATTGCCGATTCGATCCTGAACGGTGACTTTCAAATAGCGCATGAGCATTCCTTGGCAATTAAAGAAGCTCAAACACTAGCGGCTCGAAAACCTCGTAGCCATGGCTCGACTTCGCCGTGACAAGTAAGGAGTTTCGCTAAGCATCCGTCGCAAAAGACGTCTCCGTTGCAGGAGACTTGCTCTTGGCCAGCAACGCTGATGCTTTCGCCTTCAATATTTTGAGGTCGATCACCGGCACCCACATGTCCTTCGCCTGCTCATCCCACTGGCGCATCCGCAAACTGACCTCGCACAACGGATCCTTCTCGAAGGCTTCAGCCTCGGCAGCGGTCATCACCCCGCCCTGATACTCCAGAGTGCGGCGACTGGCTCCACTCAAGCGCTCGTAGTACCCAGGCTCTTTCAGCGTCAGGTAGCGCTTGGCCTGAACGTGGTATTCCACAAGCCGCGCCATGCGCTCGCTGAAACCTGCACGACGCAAGTATTCGGCGCCCAGACGCTCGTGACTGACCACGCCGAAGCCGCCCATGTTCTCGGCACTCTCGGCGCAGATATGCCCGATGTCATGGAAGAATGCCGCCAGCACCACTTCGTCATCGAAGCCCTCGGCCAGGGCCAGTTCGGCGGCCTGGGACATGTGCTCGATCTGCGAGACCGGCTCGCCGATATAATCGCGGTCACCAAAGCGCTCATACAGACCGAACACCTCGGCGATCACTTGCTCATTGCGGTCCATCAACGCTCTCCCAACACAGTCGCTACGTTGCGTTCAGCCATCGCCGGCCCGACGCTCATGCCGACACCACTGTGCATCAGTGCCACGCTCACGCCCGGCATCGGACGCAGGAACGAGAACGGCCCCGGCCCACGAGAACCATAGACACCCTGCCAGCGTTCCACCACTTGCACCTTGCAACCCAACGTCTGCTCGGCCAGTTCAATCATCCAGTTGTCCACTTGCTCGGCGTTGAACGGCGACGGGTCGCTGCCGTAATGGTGGGAGTCGCCGATGATCAATTCACCGTGAGGCGTCGGGCTGATCAGCAGGTGAATGCCGTTTTCATGCAGATGCGGTTCCTCTCGCAGGATTTGCGCGTGCACCGCCGCCGCTTCCGGCAGATCGGCGAAGGCGCCGTAGTGCACGCAGCTCAAACCGGTGAGCAAGGCGTGTTGCAGGTTGAGGTTGATTTGCGACCGAGCGCGGAGCATTTGCAAACGACAAATTTGCGGGTTGAGTTCGGCGATCGGCTCGGCCAGCAACGTCTGATAATCGTGGCCGGAACAGACGATGATCTGTTCGGCAGTGAAGGCCCCGGCGGTGCTGTGCAAGCGGCCAGGCTCGATATCGCGCACGAGTGTGGAGAAGTGAAACGCGACGCCGAGTTCGCGGCGCAGATAGTCGATCAGCGCTGGAATGGCTTCACGGGAATACAGTTGCTGATCGTCCATGCCGTGCAACGCGGCGCGGTGATGGCTGAATTGGCCGCCATACAAGTCACGCAACGCAGCGCCATGCAGCAGGTCGACGCGGTAACCGTGTTCCACGGCGCGGCCGGCGCAGAAGGCTTCCAGCAGGTGTTCTTCGGCTTCGGTGCGGGCAAACAGGTACGAGCCGTTGCGCTTGAGCTGCAGACCGGCGAGCTGTGCCAATTGGCCCCATATTTCGCGACTGGCTTTGGCCAGTTCGAGCATCGGGCCCGGTGGTTGGCCGGTTACCAATGCCTGACCGAAGTTGCGTACCGATGCGCCTAAGGGCGTTTCGCTGCGCTCGAAAACGGTGACTTTCAGACCGCGCTTGGCGGCGGCGTAGGCGTGGGACAGGCCGAGGATGCCGGCGCCGACGATCAGCATGTCGTTGTGTTGTGTCATGGAGTTTTGTCCTGAACTCGAAGCCGCCTTCGCGGGCAAGCCTCGCTCCTACAGGGGAACCCGTATCCCTGTAGGAGCGAGCGGTGCGGCGATCCGACTTGCCCGCGAAAGAGCCCTCACAGCCGATGAAGATCTTACTTGGCAGCCACGTTCTCGGACTTGCCGTCATAGCGCTTGCGCCACTCGGTGAGGATTTCATCGCGATTCTTCGACGCCCAGGCAAAGTCGTTTTTGATCAAACGCTGCTCATAATCCGCCGGCAATTCGGTCTGCGGTTTGGCAATACCCGGTTGCGCGAGCACGGCGAAGTTCTCTTTATAAAGCTCCATCGCAGCCGGGCTAGCAGAGAAGTCAGCCAGTTTCTTCGCCGCCTCTTCATGCGGTGTGCCCTTGATCACGGCGGTGGCTTCGATCTCCCAGCCCAGGCCTTCTTTCGGCAGGATGATGTCCAGCGGTGCGCCTTGGCGTTTCAGTTGAACGGCCGGATATTCAAAGGAAATACCAATCGGGAATTCACCCGCAGCCGCCAGTTTGCAAGGCTTGGAACCGGAGTGAACGTACTGGCCAATGTTCTGGTGCAGGTCGTCCATGTACTGCCAGCCCTGCTTCTCGCCGAAGGTTTGCAGCCAGGCGCTGACGTCGAGGAAACCGGTGCCAGACGAGGCCGGGTTGGGCATGACGATCTTGCCTTTGTACTCAGGCTTGGTCAGGTCCTGCCAGCTCACGGGTTTGCTCAAACCCTGTTTCTCGGCTTCGACAGTGTTGAAGCAAATGGTCGCGGCCCAGACGTCCATGCCGACCCAGGCCGGCGGGTTGGCGGCGTCGCGGTAGTTGCCGCCGATCTTGCCCAGGTCCTTTGGTGCGTAGCTGTGCAGCATGCCTTGCTGATCGAGGATCGCCAGGCTTGAAGCCGCCAGGCCCCACACCGCGTCAGCCTGCGGGCGGGCTTTTTCGGCCAGCAGCTTGGCGGTGATGATGCCGGTGGAGTCGCGCACCCACTTGATCTCGACGTCCGGATTGGCCTTTTCGAAGGCTTGCTTGTAGGTCTTCAGTTGTTCGGCTTCGAGGGCGGTGTACACCGTCAACTCGGTTTTCGCCGCGAAGGCGTTCAGGCTGAAAGCGGTGAGGACAGCAGCGGCCAGGGCCAGGGGCTTGAACATGATCTTTTCCTGTTTTGAGTTGAGGGGTTTTCGGTTTTAGGAGCAGCGAATCAATTGCCAGGCGCGGTCTGCCGCCAGGCCTGGGAACGGCGCAGCAAACCGCGCGAGGCCCAGGCCAGCAGCAGCGACACGCCCGCCGAGGTGAACAGAATCAGGGTCGACATCGCTGCCGCGCCGCCGACGTTGCCGGCGTCGTCCATGTTCAGCACCGCCACGGCCGCAAGGATGGTGTCGGGGCTGTAGAGGAAGATCGCCGCCGAGACGGTGGTCATGGCCGAGACGAACAGGTAGCGCACGATGTCCAGCAGCGCCGGCAGGCAGATCGGCACGGTGACGCGCAGGTAATGCCGATACAGCGGCGCCTTGAGCGACAACGCAGCGGCTTCGAACTCGGCATCGAGTTGGCGCAGCGCGGTGGTGGCGGTCATTTGCGCAGTGGTCAAATAGTGAGCAATGGTGCAGACCACCAGCAGGGTCATGGTCCCGTAGAGCACATGCAGCGGGTTGCCGGTGAGGTTGAAGAAGAAGACGTAACCCAGGCCCAGCACCAGACCCGGCACCGCCATCGGTACGAAACTGAGCATGCGCAGTGTCAGATTCAGCCCGCGTTGGCCCTTGGTTTTTTCCATCAGATAAGCGCCGGTGAAGATCAGCACGCTGCCGATCAACGCCGTGCACAAGGCCATCTTCACGCTGTTGCCATAGGCCAGCCAGCCACCGCCCGCCGTGTCGTTGAACTGGTAATGATTGAGCGACAGCGACAGGTTGTACGGCCAGAACTTCACTAATGACGAATACACCGCCATGCCGAACACCAGCAGCAACACCGCGCAGATCAGCAACACGATGGCCAGGTAGCAACCGTCCCGCAGTTTCGACGGCGCCGGTTGAAAGACTTGCGCCCGACCGCTCATGGAGTCGCCGTGACGCCGACGCAGCCAGGCGTCGACACCAAAGCTGAACAGCGCTGGCAGCAGCAGGACCATGCCGATCAACGCGCCGCGGCCGAACTGTTGTTGGCCAACCACGGCTTTGTAGGCTTCCAGCGCCAGTACTTGATAATCGCCACCGACCACCACGGGCACGCCGAAGTCGGTGATGGTCAGGGTGAACACCAGACAGAACGCCGCGAACACCGCCTGACGAGTCGCCGGCCAAGTGATGCTACGGAAAGCTTTCGCCGGACTGGCGCCCATGCTGGAGGCCGCATCGAACAGTCGCGCATCCGCCAGGGACAGCGCCGACAGCAGAATCATCAAAGCGTGTGGGAAGGTGTAGATGACCTCGCCCAGAACAATGCCCCAGAAGCCGTAGATATTGTCCGAGAGCAAACCGCGCAACATGCCCTGGTTGCCGAACAGATAGACCAGCGCAATACCCGGCAACATCGACGGCGCCATCAGCGGCAACAGCGACATGCCGCGCCAAATGCCTTTGCCCGGTATCAATGTGCGTTGCAGGGCGTAGGCAAACAGGTACGCCAGCGGTACGACAATCGCCGCAACGCTGAGGGAAACCTTCAGGCTGTTGCCCAGCAACCAGTGGAAATTCGCACTGGTCACCAATTCACGGGCGGCCACCAGACCACCGCCCTGCCCCGCCTCAGAACTGAAACCGCGCCAGAAGATCGCCAGCAACGGCATCAATACCGCGACGCCGAGCAACACCAGCAAAAGGACTTTGCCGCCGACCACGAACACCCGGTCGCCGATTTCGGCACGGGAGGTCTGCCGAACCTGCTTGTGCGGTATCGGCAGCGCGAGGTTCGCGCTCATCAGGCAAACACCTGCAGGCTGCGTGGTGGCAAGGCGACCATGATCTGCTGGGCGCCGAGGCGTGGCATGGCTTCCGGCGCGAGCTCGGCCAGCAATGCGTGGCCTGGCAGTTGATCGAGTTCGAAGCTCATGCGGCAGCGGTTGCCGAGGAAGGTGATCTCGCGAACCTTGGCCGGGAACAGGTTTTCTTCATGCACGGGCGGGTTGACGTTGATCGCTTCCGGGCGGCAAAACAGACGACCCGATGCGGCGTTGCCCGAACCGGCGGCCAGGCGCATGTTCATACCGCCGACCTGAGCGTGGCTGTCGCTGCTGCGCTGGAATGGCAGCCAGTTTCCCTGGCCGACGAACTCCGCCACAAACGGTGTCGCCGGGCGGTCGTAGATTTCCTGCGGCGTAGCGTATTGCTCGACCTTGCCGTTGTTCATCACGGCAATGCGGTCGGCCATCAGCATGGCTTCGTCCTGATTGTGCGTGACCATCAGGGTGGTGATGCCGAGGTTGCGCTGCAATTGGCGCAGTTCGGTGCACAGATGCTCGCGTACCCTGGCGTCGAGGGCCGACATCGGTTCGTCCAGCAGCAGCAACGAAGGTGCCGGCGCCAAGGCCCGAGCCAGTGCGACGCGCTGCTGTTGGCCGCCGGACAATTGGCCGGGGTACTTTTTCTCACTGCCGATCAGGCCGACCAGCTCCAGCATCTGAGCGACACGCTTGCGCACTTCATCGCGACCACTGCCGGCGAGGCCGTAGGCGATGTTCGCTTCGACGGTGAGATTGGGGAACAACGCGTAGGACTGAAACAGAATGCCGTAGTCCCGAGCCTGAGGTGCCAGGTGGGAAACGTCGCGATCGCCGAGGTACAACTCGCCGCTGTCCTGCTTCTCAAGACCGGCAATGCAGCGCAGCAAAGTGGTTTTGCCACAGCCCGACGGGCCGAGCAGGCACACCAGCTCACCGGCCGCCACGTCGAGGGACACGTTATCCAGCGCGGTGAAAGCGCCGAAGCGTTTCTGCACGCCGCGCACTTTCATCGGGGCGCCGGGATTGGTCAGGGCAGTTGCGATCGAGTGGTTCATGGACAGGCCTCATCAAGCAGATGAAGGCCATCCTAGATTTGTAATGCGTCCGTCATGTGGCAGTGAGGCAAAAACAGCTGATAGTGGTATTCAAGGATTTGGGTTGCCCGGTCTGACGCCATCGCGAGCAGGCTCGCTCCCACAGGGGAATGCGGTCACCTGTGGGAGCGAGCCTGCTCGCGAAGGCGTCAGCTCAGTCAGCACAAGACTTCAGGCCGGAGCCATTTCCTGCGCCAACCCGAGAAACGCCGCCGGCAGTCGCGCGCTTTTTCGCTCTTTGAGGCAGTACAAATACTCGGGAATCTGCGGCGCATTCTCGATGGTCAGCACGCGCAATTGCGGATCGTGCGGCACTTCCTGCCGGGCAATGATGCTGATGCCGATATTGCGCAACACCGCCTCACGGATCGACTCGCGGCTGCCAATCTCCAGCAAAGGCCCGAAACTCACCCCGGCGCTGGCCAGCAATTCCTCGGTCAGACGTCGAGTGGTCGAGCCCGACTCGCGCATCAATAAGGTATGCCCGGCTAATGCACTCAGAGGAACATGGTCGTGGACCGCCAACGGATGATTGCGATGCACCGCCAGCACCAGCGGATCGCTGCCGAGCACCCGGCGAATCAGCCGCGCATCCTCCAGTAACTGCGAAGACGCAGCGATATCGACCCGGTATTCCTCCAGCGCTTCGAGCACTTGCTGGGAGTTGCCGATT
The DNA here is from genome assembly GCF_030053095.1 of Pseudomonas sp. PMCC200344. NCBI lineage: Bacteria > Pseudomonadati > Pseudomonadota > Gammaproteobacteria > Pseudomonadales > Pseudomonadaceae > Pseudomonas > Pseudomonas sp. PMCC200344. Next base: position 6,082,656 of record NZ_CP125618.1, read on the forward strand.
TCCACCGACACTTCCACCTGCGGCAAGCGCTCGCGAAAGGTCTTCACCAGATCGAGGATGTAATACGGCGCGGTCGCGGCGATGCGCAACGTGCCTTGGACCTGACCGCTGTTACGCAGGAAAAACTCGATGTCGGCTTCCTGCTGCAACAGCGCCTTGACCATCGGCAGCAGCCGCGCGCCTTCATCGCTGACACTGAGGCGGCGGCCACCACGGTAGAACAATTCAACCGAGTACTGGCTTTCCAGATTGCGAATCTGAGTCGTCACCGTGGGTTGGCTCAGGCCAAGTTTTTTCGCCGCCAAAGTGATGCTGCCCAAGCGGGCCACCATGTAAAACGCCTTCAGCTCGGCACTCAGCACACCCTTTCCTCATCGCTTATTTGCGCAACAGGCGCAAACCGTTAAACACCACCAACAGGCTGACGCCCATGTCGGCGAACACCGCCATCCACATGGTGGCGATCCCGGCGAAGGTTACCCCAAGAAAGATCGCTTTGATGACCAATGCCAGGGCGATGTTCTGTTTGAGGATGCTTGAGGTTTGCCGTGACAGCCGGATGAAGGTCGGAATCTTGCGCAGATCGTCGTCCATCAGGGCGACATCGGCGGTCTCGATGGCGGTATCGGTGCCCGCCGCAGCCATGGCAAAACCGATCTCGGCTCGCGCCAGCGCCGGAGCGTCGTTGATGCCGTCGCCGACCATGCCGACGCTATGGCCCCGTGCATAAAGGGCTTCGATGGCTTGCAGCTTGTCGGTCGGCAGCAGATCGCCCTTGGCCTCGTCGATGCCGACTTGCGCGGCAATCGCCTGAGCGGTGTGGACGTTGTCGCCGGTGAGCATCAGGGTTTTGATGCCCAGGTCGTGCAGTTGCTGGATTGCTTCGCGGCTGGACTCTTTCACGGTGTCGGCCACGGCGAACAGTGCCAGCGGGCCGGATTTGTCGAGCAGCAGCACCACTGACTTGCCCTGTTTCTCCAGCGCAAACAGCTTTTCCTCCAGTGCAGGCGAGCACAGGTTCAGTTCTTCCACCAAGCGGTGGTTGCCCAAGTGGTAAACCTGACCATTGATTTCGCCGCGTACACCGCGACCGGCCAGCGCCTCAAAGTTATCCACAGTCAGCGGTGCGAGTTGTTTATCCACAGCCGCGTTGGCAATGGCCAAGGACACCGGGTGATCGGAGCGTCCGGCCAGCGCTGCTGCAATCGCCGGGGCTGATTCGTCCGCGGTCGGATCAAGCGACAGGTAATCGGTCTGCACCGGTTTGCCGTGCGTGATGGTGCCGGTCTTGTCCAAAGCCAGGTAATCGAGCTTGTAACCGCCCTCCAGATAAACGCCGCCCTTCACCAGAATGCCTTTGCGCGCCGCCGCCGCAAGGCCGCTGACGATGGTTACGGGGGTCGAAATCACCAAGGCGCATGGGCAGGCGACCACCAACAAAACCAGCGCCCGGTAGATCCAGTCGAACCACAGCGCGCCCATAAACAGTGGCGGAATCACCGCCACCGCGAGCGCCAGGATAAACACTGCTGGCGTATAGATTTTCGAGAAGCTGTCGACGAAACGCTGGGTCGGTGCACGCGAGCCCTGGGCCTGTTCCACGGCGTGGATGATCCGCGCCAGGGTCGAGTTGTTGGCCGCCGTGGTTACCGAGTACTCCAGGGAACCGGCCTGGTTGATGGTGCCGGCGAAAACCTTGTCACCGACAGTCTTCTCAACCGGCAGGCTTTCACCGGTAATCGGCGCCTGATCGATGGTTGAACTGCCAGCTACCACTTCACCGTCCAGACCAATCCGCTCACCGGGACGCACCCGCACCCGCGCGCCCAGCTCGATCGCTTTGACGTCCCGCTCAATCCAACTGCCGTCGGCCTGCTGCACCGTGGCCTTTTCCGGGGTCATCTGCATCAGACCGCCGATGGCGTTGCGCGCCCGGTCCAGCGACTTGGCTTCGATCAACTCGGCCACGGTAAACAGGAACATCACCATCGCCGCTTCCGGCCACTGGCCGATCAAAATCGCACCGGTCACCGCGATGCTCATCAGCGCGTTGATGTTCAGGTTGAGGTTTTTAAGTGCGATCCAGCCCTTTTTATAGGTACCGAGGCCGCCGCTGAGGATCGAGATCAACGCGATGACCGCTACAACCCAGTTCGGCGCAGCGTTGGTGAAGTGGATAACTTCAGCTGCGAGCGCACCAACACCCGACAGCGCCAAGGGCCACCAGGGCTTTTTCTCGGGGGCCGGCGCTGGCGGTTCAGCGCCCTGCTCCAGCGGCTCGGCCTGCATGCCGAGGGACTTGATCGCGTCGATGATCGGCGCGGTGCTCGGCAGGTCATGGGTGACGCCCAACACGCGGTTGATCAGGTTGAATTCCAGTTGCTGCACGCCCACGAGTTTGCCGAGTTTGTTCTCGATCAGCGTCTGCTCGGTCGGGCAATCCATGGCGTCGATGCGGAAACTGCTCAGGCGCGCGCCAGCCGTTGGAGTTTCGCTGAGTTTGATCAGCGACGGTGCCGCCACTTTTGAGGAACAGCAGGAATCCCCGTGGCCGCCGTGGTCATGCTTCTTCTGCACAGGCTGCAGCTTGTGATCGTGATCATGCCCGTCTTCGGGTTTGTGCGTGTGAAGGGAATCGCTCATTGGGTCGCGTCCGGAAAGGTGCCTGTTGCCAAGTAAAGACCCTGTAGCCACTATAGGGTCAAGCACCCTTTTGGAGATTGCCGTCATGAAGATCGGAGAACTGGCCAAACTCACCGACTGCGCCGTGGAGACCATCCGCTACTACGAGCGCGAAAACCTCCTGCCGGAGCCGGCCCGCAGCGACGGCAACTACCGCGTCTACACCCAGGCCCATGCCGAGCGTCTGACTTTCATCCGCAACTGCCGCACGCTCGACATGACGCTGGAAGAAATCCGCAGCCTGCTGGCCCTGCGCGACAGCCCGCAGGATCAATGTGAAAGCGTGAATGCGTTGATCGACGAACACATTCATCACGTCAAAGCGCGGATCGATGGGTTGCTGGCGTTGCAGACACAACTGCTCGACCTGCGCCAACGTTGCAGCGAAGGGCCGGATATTGATCAGTGCGGGATTTTGCAGCGGTTGGAGGTGAGTGGTGGAGTTGTGGCGACGGAGGTTGAGCATTCCCATGTTGGCCGCAGTCACGGCCATTAAGAACACCACAAAACCAATGTGTGGGGCTTGCTCGCGAATGCTGTGTGTCAGACAACACTTCTGTCGACTGTCACACCGCATTCGCGAGCAAGCCCGCTTGTGTCTTGCGCAGGAATTAGACTGAGGATGAGAGCGGTGAATGGCAAGCTGAATGCCCGGAGTGCTTAAAGCACGTGTGGGAGCCCATGCTGCCATTCACCTCTCCACTCTGGTTATTGAGCCCGAACAGTTGAACGAGCCTACCTCGAACATTTACAAGCGTGGTGCCCAGCCAGAGTGCTCTCACCTTTGAGTGTAAGAGGATTCAGCTATGTTTTCCTGCGCAGGCATCGACGTTGCCAAAGATACTCTTGAGGTTCGGATTAACCCGCAAGACGTTGGCGCAAGTTACCTCAATACCGCCAGTGACTTCCTTGCGCTGATTGATTGGTTAAAGCGCTACCAGGTCAACCGCGTATTGCTGGAAGCCACCGGCGGCTATGAGCGAGAGGCCATGAAAGCGCTTCAGGCCGCGGGCTTCGAAGTCTTGCGGATCAACCCTCGTCGCGCCAAGAACTTTGCCAAGGCGATGGGGCAGCACGCTAAAACCGACCCGATAGATGCGCGACTTCTCGCGCAGTTTGCAGAAGTCATAAAGTCGCCAAGCAACCGCATCACCAGCCCTGAACAGGACAATTTGCGTGCGCTGGTACAGCAACGTGAAAACTTTGTTCAGCAGCAAAGCGATGATATTCGGCGCCTCAAAACAGCCTCTGTAGACCGGGTAAAACCCTGTCTGCAGAGGCATATCGACTATTTATGCCAAGCAATAAAGTCGATAGAGAAGTTGATCCGTCAAAGTGCCCAAGACCTGGACAGTGATAAAATAGCCCGTTTGTGCTCGGTCAAGGGAATAGGGCTCGTGACGGCAGCCAGCTTAATGGCCTATTTGCCTGAGCTGGGCGAGGTTGGACGGCACGAGATTGCAGCGCTGGCAGGCATAGCCCCCTACAACGATGACAGCGGCAAGCATGAAGGTCCGCGCCATATTAGCGGCGGCAGGTTTGCTGCGCGTCGCGCGATGTACATGGCGTGCTGGGTGGTGATTCAGCGACAGCCTGAGTTCAAAGCGCGGTATGACGCACTGCGTCATAAGGGTAAATGCGCAAAAGTAGCGCTCATCGCCTGTATGCGCGTGCTGCTGATACGACTGAACGCCATGATCCGAGACCGAACTGAGTGGAAACAACCCTTGGCCTAAAACGGGTCGCGGTGTTCCTGTAGGGCATCGCATGGCGTAAAGCTGTGGGAATTCAGCTGTCTATCAATATGCCTTCAAAATAAAGATCATCAAGACAGTTGCTCCCACAGTTGGTAGGCGGTGAGGCTTTAGACCGCCATCGGCGCAGTCATCGGCGCGTGGTGCTCGTAGCCTTCCAGCGAGAAATCGCTCGGCTCGATCAACTCCAGCCACTCCGGCTGATACACACCGGTCTTGGCAAACTCAGGCACACGATCACTAATCATTAGTTTCGGCATCGGGAACGGCTCGCGCTTGAGCTGTTCATTCAGCATGTCCAAGTGGTTTTCGTAGACGTGGGCATCACCGATGAAATAGGTGAACCAGCGCGGCGTGTAACCGGTCAGGCGACCGATCAGGCTCAGCAGCGCGGCGCCTTCGGTGAGGTTGAACGGCGTGCCCAGGCCCAAATCATTGGAGCGGATGTACAACGTCAAAGAGATCTCTTTGGTCTCTACATTCGGGTGGAACTGGTACAGCAAGTGGCACGGGGGTAGTGCCATTTCATCGAGCTGGGCCACGTTCCAGCCGTGGAACAGAATGCGGCGGCTGCCCGGGTCTTTGATGATGGTGTCGACGCATTGGCGGATCTGGTCGATCGCCTTGTACAGCACCACATAAGCTTGGCCGTCTTCTTCGCCTTCGGCGATTTGGCGGTAGCCCTGACTCAGGGTCTGTTCGATGGCGGCCTGGTTGCTGACCGGAATCTGCTTGTACGCCGGCCATTTGCGCCATTGCACGCCGTAGATCTCGCCAAGGTCGTCCTCGCCCTGACGGAACGGGTTGGCCAGCCACTGGGCGTTTTCGTTGGCGTTCTGATCCCAGACCTTGCAGCCCAGCGCACGGAATTCGGCGGCGTTGTTCACCCCGCGCAGAAAACCACACATCTCGCCGATGGCCGATTTGAAGGCCATCTTGCGCGTGGTGATGGCCGGGAAACCTTCCTTAAGGTCATAACGCAGCATCGCGCCAGGGAAGCTGATGGTGTTTACGCCAGTGCGGTTGGCCTGTTTGGTGCCGTTCTTGATGACGTGGGCGACCAGTTCGAGATATTGCTTCATGAGTTACCTGTGTCCTTGAACCCGGGACCGTCGCCCCGGGGTTCGAATTTATACAGCCGCCGCTGGAGCCGCCGGTGCACGGTGATACGCCAGCCAGATCAGGAACAGACCGCCGACGATCATCGGTACGCACAGTACCTGACCCATGGTCAGCCAGTTCCAGGCCAGATAGCCCAGTTGCGCGTCCGGCACCCGGACGAATTCGACGATGAAACGGAAAATGCCATAGAACAGCGCGAACATTCCGGACACCGCCATGGTCGGCCGCGGCTTGCGCGAGAACAGCCAGAGAATGGCGAACAGCGCTACGCCTTCGAGCGCGAACTGGTACAGCTGCGACGGGTGACGCGCCAGCTGCGCCGGATCGGTCGGGAAGATCATCGCCCACGGTACATCGGTTGCCTTACCCCACAACTCGGCGTTGATGAAGTTGCCGATGCGCCCGGCACCCAGGCCGATCGGCACCATCGGTGCGATGAAATCCATCAGTTGGAAGAACGACTTGCCGTTCTTTTTACCGAACCACAACGCGGCCAACATCACGCCGATGAACCCGCCGTGGAACGACATGCCGCCCTTCCACACTTCAAAGATCAACAGCGGGTTGGCGAGGTAAGCACTCAGATCATAGAACAGCACATAGCCCAAGCGGCCGCCGACAATGACCCCCATCGACATCCAGAACACCATGTCGGAGAGCTTCTCTTTACTCCAGGTTGGGTCAAAGCGGTTCAACCGGCGCGACGCCAGTAGCCAGGCGCCGCCGATGCCGATCAGGTACATCAAGCCGTACCAGTGGATTTTCAGCGGACCGATGGCCAATGCCACCGGGTCGATCTGCGGGTAAGGCAGCATTGCGACTCCTTGTTAGAGTTAAAACCAAAATTCCTGGGCGACGCTGCCACGCCAGGATTAAGCCAGGATTGCGGTACGCGTCAGAGCAAAAAGCTCAGGCCGACGCAGAACAGCAAAGCGGCGAACAGTCTTTTCAGCAACTTCGGCGACAGGCTGTGGGCCAGTCGTGCGCCGAGTCGGGCGAAGACCATGCTAGTCAGGGCGATCCCCAGCAGCGCCGGCAAATAAACAAAACCGAGACTATGGGCCGGCAGCAACGGGTCGTGCCAGCCCAGAATCATGAAAAATAATGCACTGGACAACGCAATCGGCAGACCGCAGGCGGATGAAGTCGCCACGGCTTGCTGCATCGGTACGCTGCGCCAGGTCAGGAACGGTACCGTCAGCGAGCCGCCGCCAATCCCGAAAATCGCCGAGGCCCAGCCAATCACACTGCCGGCGACGGTCAGACCGACTTTACCGGGCACCGTTCGGCTGGCCTTTGGTTTGAAGTCCAAGGCGAGCTGAACTGCGATGATCAGTGCAAATACGCCAATGATTTTCTGCAAGTTAGGCCCGGAGATCGCCTCTGCCGTCAGCGCGCCAAAACCGGCACCGATGAGAATACCGAGGGTCATCCAGGCAAAAATCGGCCAACGCACGGCACCGCGACGGTGATGTTCGCGGATCGCATTGACCGAGGTAAATATGATTGTCGCCAGGGACGTACCGACCGCCAGGTGCGTGAGGATCGACGCATCGAAACCCTGCAAGGTGAAACTGTACACCAGCACCGGAACGATAATGATCCCGCCGCCGACCCCGAACAGCCCGGCCAGCACACCTGCACAGGCGCCGAGCGCCAGATAGAGCAGAAATTCCATGCGCATCCCCAAATGAGAGCGGCATGGTAACGGATGCATGGCCTCAAGCTCCACTGGATGGCGATGGATACCCACACGATGACTGAGTAGAGTGGGCAGAAAACACACAAGGACTACCTTATGTGCCTGATTGTTTTCGCTTGGCGACCGGGTCACACCCAGCCGCTGATCGTGGCGGCCAACCGCGACGAATTCTATGCCCGGCCCAGCCTGCCCCTGGCGCAATGGCCCGAAGCACCGCACGTGCATGCCGGTCGCGATCTGGAGGCAGGGGGCACCTGGCTCGGTGTTGGCGCCAATGGACGCTTCGCCGCACTGACCAATATCCGCGATCCGCATCAGCCGCCCGCACGCAAGTCGCGAGGGGAGCTGGTGGCGCGATTTCTTAGCGGGGATATGCCGATAGATGACTATTTGAGCGACGTTGTTGCACGTTCGCTGGAATATTCCGGATTTAATCTGCTGATCGGTAACGCTAACGAGCTGTGGCACTTCAATGCCCGGGAGACTGAGGCGGTGATGCTGCCACCGGGGGTTTATGGGTTGTCGAACGCGGGGCTGGATACGCCGTGGCCGAAACTGCTCAAGGCCCGGGCAGCGCTGGAGGAAGTGCTGGAAAATCCGCAGCCCCAGGCGCTACTGGCGTTGCTGAATGATCCGCAGACGGCGACGTTTGCCGAACTGCCGGATACTGGGGTCGGGTTGGCCACCGAGACGTTGCTGTCGAGTGTGTTTATTGCCAGTCCGACTTATGGGACCCGGGCGAGTACGGCGTTGATTGTTCAGGCGGATGGGACGCGGCATATGGTCGAACGGAGTTTCGGGCCGTATGGGGGGCATTTGGGGGAGGTTGAGGTGCGGGTTTAGATTGTGAGGTGTCAGTTAGAACCACCCCTCACCCTAACCCTCCCGAAACGTCGGACCGCCCCAAAGGGGCGAGGGGACTGACCGTGTTGTTCTTGGAGATACATCGACCTGAAATTCCTGAGTCGAACTCAGGATTTGAAAAGCTCGGAGATCTGCTCCCTTTCCCCCTCTCCCCTATGGGGCGGCCCGACGTTTCGGGAGGGTTGGGGTGAGGGGTGGCTTCAGAATCCGCAGCAAGTTTAGAGGGTCTTCGCCGAAGCCGGATTAATCATCCGCGCCAACCCAAGGTTCTTCAGCGCCAGTTGCAACGAGCTGTGGATAACTTGCGGATTGTCGATGGTCATCAGTTCGGCGAGCAATTCCTTGGCCTTGCTCAGGTTGATCTGACGCAACATCCACTTCACTTTTGGCAAGTTGGTGGCGTTCATCGACAGGCTGTCGAAACCCATCGCCATCAACAGCACCGCCGCCGCCGGGTCACCGGCCATCTCACCGCAGATACTCACTGGCTTGCCTTCGGCATGAGCGTCACGCACCACGCTCTGAAGCGCTTGCAGCACCGCTGGGTGCAGGTAGTCGTAGAGGTCGGCTACCCGCGGGTTGTTTCGGTCCACGGCCAGCAGGTACTGGGTCAGGTCGTTGGAGCCGACCGACAGGAAGTCCACTTGCCGCGCCAGTTCCTTGGTCTGATAAACCGCCGCCGGAATTTCGATCATCACGCCGATCGGCGGCATAGGCACGTCGCAGCCTTCGTCGCGGACTTCGCCCCAGGCCCGGTGAATCAGGTGCAGGGCTTCTTCCAGCTCGTGGGTGCCGGAGATCATCGGCAGCAGAATCCGCAGATTGTTCAAGCCTTCGCTGGCCTTGAGCATGGCGCGGGTCTGCACCAGGAAAATTTCCGGGTGGTCGAGCGTGACGCGAATACCGCGCCAGCCGAGGAACGGGTTGTCTTCCTTGATCGGGAAGTATGACAGCGACTTGTCGCCACCGATGTCCAGGCTGCGCATCGTCACCGGTTGCGGGTGGAACGCGGCGAGTTGCTCGCGATAGATCGCCAACTGCTCTTTTTCACTCGGGAAGCGCTGGTTGATCATGAACGGCACTTCGGTGCGGTACAGACCGACGCCTTCAGCACCCCGCTTCTGAGCCCGCGCCACGTCCGCTAGCAGGCCGGTGTTGACCCACAGCGGCATGCGGTGGCCATCGAGGGTCACGCATGGCAAGTCACGCAAAGCGTCCAGCCCGAGGGCCAGTTGCTTCTCTTCCTCGACCACTTCGGCGAACTGCTTGCGCAACACTTCGCTGGGGTTGGTGTAGACCTCGCCGTGGTAGCCGTCGACGATCATCTGGATGCCGTCGACTTTCGAATACGGCAGGTCGACCAGGCCCATCACTGTCGGGATACCCATGGCTCGCGCCAGGATCGCCACGTGGGAGTTGCCGGAACCGAGTACCGACACCAGACCGACCAGCTTGCCTTCCGGCACCTCGCCGAGCATTGCCGGCGTCAGTTCTTCGCTGATCAGGATGGTGTTGTCGGGGTAGACCAGGGTCTGTTGACGCTCTTCCTGCAAGTAAGCCAGCAAGCGCCGGCCGAGGTCTTTGACGTCGGAGGCGCGCTCACGCAGGTAGGCGTCGTCCATCAATTCGAAACGGTTGACGTGTTCGGTGACCACCTGACGCAACGCGCCCTGGGCCCACTGCCCAGTCTTGATCACGGTGGTGATTTCGCTGCCGAGCGAGGCATCGTCGAGCATCATCAGGTAGACGTCGAACAGCGCCCGCTCTTCCGGGCGTAACTGGTTCGCGAGCTTGGCGGACAAGGCGCGCATGTCGGCGCGCACGCCTTCGATGGCAGTCTTGAACAGCCCAAGTTCGGCGGCGATATCGGTGATGGTCTTGTCGGGCACCACGTCCAGATCGGCCGGCGGCAGCATGACCACCGCGGTACCGACCGCCGCACCCGGCGAACCCGGTACGCCGATGAACTTGGCTTCCTGAATGCCCTTGCCCTGACGGCCCAGGCCCCGGATCGAACCGGTGGCTTCGGCGTGGGCGATAACGCCGGCAAGCTGCGCGCTCATGGTCACGAGGAAGGCTTCTTCACCTTCATCGAACTGGCGACGTTCTTTTTGCTGAATGACCAACACGCCGACGACGCGGCGGTGGTGAATGATCGGCGCCCCGAGGAATGAGGCGTAGCGCTCTTCACCGGTCTCGGCGAAGTAGCGGTAGCGCGGGTGATCCGCGGCGTTTTCGAGGTTCAGGGGTTCTTCACGCGTGCCGACCAGGCCGACCAGACCTTCGTTGGGTGCCATGCTGACTTTGCCGATCGAGCGCTTGTTCAAGCCCTCGGTGGCCATCAGCACGAAGCGGTTGGTCTCAGGGTCAAGCAGGTAGACCGAGCAGACCTGGCTGCCCATGGCCTCTTTGACGCGCAACACAATAATCCCCAACGCCGCCTTGAGATCCTTGGCGGAGTTAACTTCCTGGACGATCTTGCGCAGCGTATTGAGCATGGCTCGGGGTCGAACTCCGTCGTCAGTCGCGCGATAAAAGGCGCGGGGCAAGCTCTTTGAGAGCGCGTCGATACACTTCGCGCTTGAATGTCACCACCTGGCCCAACGGATACCAATAGCTGACCCAGCGCCAGCCATCGAATTCCGGTTTACCGGTCAAATCCATCCGCACCCGCTGCTCGTTGGAGACCAGGCGCAGGAGAAACCATTTCTGTTTCTGGCCGATGCACAGCGGTTGGCTGTGCGTCCTGACCAGACGTTGCGGCAAACGATAGCGCAACCAGCCCCGGGTGCAGGCGAGAATTTCAACATCTTCGCGCTCAAGACCCACTTCTTCGTTCAACTCGCGGTACAAGGCGTCTTCCGGCGTCTCCTGGGGGTTGATCCCGCCCTGTGGAAACTGCCAGGCATCTTGATTGATACGGCGAGCCCATAGCACCTGTCCGGCATCATTCGTGAGAATGATCCCGACATTGGGGCGGAAACCATCGGGGTCGATCACGGCAACAACCTCGCAAACGCATGTCGCCGCATTGTTCCACAAAGGTTGTGATAGCAGCAACGAGCCGGTCTACCTTATGTGCACTCTTGTGAAAAGTCCGTATTCTGGACACCTTTCTACAGACTTTTCAGCGAGTAACTGCAATGCGGCTGGCTTTATTCGACTTGGACAACACGCTCTTGGGCGGTGACAGTGACCACGCCTGGGGCGATTACCTGTGCGAACGCGGCTTCCTCGACGCCGTCGCCTACAAGGCACGCAACGACGAGTTCTATCAGGATTACCTGGCTGGCAAGCTGGATAACGATGCCTACCTGAACTTCTGCCTGGAAGTGCTCGGCCGCACCGAGATGGCCACGCTGGGTCAATGGCATCTGGATTACATGCGCGATTGCATTGAGCCGATTGTGTTGCCCAAGGGTCTCGAACTGCTGGCCAAGCACCGCGAGGCGGGTGACAAACTGGTGATCATCACCGCGACCAACCGTTTTGTTACCGGGCCGATTGCCCAGCGTCTGGGCGTCGAAACCCTGATCGCCACGGAATGTGAAATGGTTGATGGCCGCTACACCGGGCGCAGCACCGACGTCCCGTGTTTCCGCGAAGGCAAGGTGACGCGGTTGAATCGTTGGCTGGAAGAGACCGGGTATTCGTTGGAGGACAGCTATTTCTACAGCGACTCGATGAATGATTTGGCGCTGCTTGAACAAGTGGCCAATCCGGTTGCGGTCGATCCTGATCCAAATCTGCGCGCTGAAGCCGAGAGGCGTGGCTGGCCGGTGATGTCTCTGCGCGACTGAAATTGCCTGTAGCAGCTGCCGAGGTACGAGGCTGCGTCGCGGTCTGCAGGACCGCCCATGGGGCCGCTTCGCAGCCCAACGCAGCCTCGTACCTCGGCAGCTGCTACAGATTCCGCGCTAAACCGGCTTGGCGCCCATCAACCCCGCAATGGCGATAAAGCAGACAAAACTGAACAACGCCAAGGCAAACGTAAACTTCCCATTGCTCCCCGCCGGCGCCTTGCGCAACTTGTTAAGCCGCACCAGCAACCAGAACCAGCCCAACGCCGCGACGGTGTAAAGCACACTGGAAGCCAACAACCAGATCTGCCCCAGCGGCCAGCCCACCAGATGCACCATCCACCAACCGGTAAATGGCATGCTCAGCAACGCCAGCCCCATCACCAGCCAGATGAACACGCGCGGGCGCTGCAACGTGCGCGCGTGAGCCGTTGCGTCACCGTTACGGCGTGTACGCCAGACCCAGATGGCCAGACCCAGCGCGCTGACCAGCAGCAACACCGTCGCCACCATATGAGCGACTTTCAGGGCGGTTAACGTTTCCATTGTTCGATTTCCTTATGGCCTGGCCATCAGCGTAGCCGCTCAGCCGAGAAACAGCTGATAGGCCGGGTTGTCGCTTTCGTCCCAATATGGGTAGCCGATTTCTTCCAGCGCTGCGGGCACCAGGTGGCGTTCATCATGAGGTACTTGCAAGCCCGCGACCACACGACCATCCGCCGCGCCATGGTTGCGGTAGTGGAACATCGAGATGTTCCAGCGCCCGCCGAGCTTGTTGAGGAAGTTGAACAGCGCACCCGGACGCTCCGGGAATTCGAAGCGCAGAATCACTTCATCCACCACATGAGCCGCACGGCCGCCGACCATGTGGCGGATGTGCAACTTGGCTAGTTCGTTGTCGGTCAGGTCGAGCACCGGGAAACCCTGCTCGGTCAGGCTGGCAATCAGCGCACTGCGCGGATCGTTTTCCGGATGCGTCTGCACACCAACAAAGATGTGCGCCTCGCTGCCGGTGTTGTAGCGGTAGTTGAATTCGGTGATCTGACGCTTGCCGATGGCTTCACAGAACGCCTTGAAGCTGCCCGGCTTCTCGGGGATCGTCACGGCGATAATCGCTTCGCGGCCCTCGCCCAGTTCAGCGCGCTCGGCGACGTGGCGCAGGCGGTCGAAGTTGACGTTGGCACCGGAATCGATGGCCACAAAGGTGTGACCGGTGACGCCGCGTTGCTCGACGTATTTCTTGATCCCGGCCACGCCCAATGCGCCGGCAGGTTCAGTAATCGAGCGGGTATCGTCGTAGATGTCCTTGATCGCCGCGCAGATTTCATCGGTGCTGACGGTGATCACTTCATCGACATAGTCTTTGCAGATGTCGAAGGTGTGCTGACCAATCTGCGCCACAGCAACGCCGTCGGCGAAGAGGCCCACGGTCGGCAGGATCACGCGCTCGCCAGCCGCCATGGCGGCTTGCAGGCAGTTGGAGTCGTCCGGCTCGACGCCGATGATTTTGATCTCAGGTCGCAAGTACTTCACGTACGCCGCGATGCCGGCGATCAGCCCGCCGCCGCCCACCGGGACAAAAATCGCATCCAGACGGCCAGGGTGCTGGCGCAAAATCTCCATCGCCACCGTGCCCTGCCCGGCAATGGTGTGGGGATCGTCGTAAGGGTGAATGTAGACGTAGCCTTTTTCGTCGACCAGTTTCAGCGAGTAGGCCAGGGCTTCCGGGAACGAATCCCCGTGCAACACCACTTTGCCGCCACGGGAACGCACGCCTTCGACTTTGATTTCCGGGGTGGTCTTGGGCATGACGATGGTCGCTTTCACGCCCAACACTTTCGCCGCCAGGGCCAGGCCTTGCGCGTGGTTGCCCGCGGAAGCAGTGACGACACCGCGAGCGCGCTCTTCGTCGGAAAGCTGCGTGAGCTTGTTGTAGGCGCCGCGAATCTTGAACGAGAACACCGGCTGCAAGTCTTCGCGCTTGAGCAAAATACTGTTGCCCAGCCGCTCGGAGAGCTGGCGGGCAGTCTGCAATGGGGTTTCTACGGCAACGTCATAAACGCGCGAGGTGAGGATCTTTTTGACGTACTGTTCGAGCATCGGAAAGCATCACTGAGCGGGTTGGGCAGGGCCAAGGAGTCTAACCCGGCTTTCGGCTGGGCGACCACACGAATCAAGAGGTTTTAGCCGGGCATGGGGCTATAATGCCGGCCTTTCCGTTCTCCCCTTGCCCGCTTCGGAGCCCGCATGACCCAGGATCAACTCAAACAGGCAGTGGCTCAGGCCGCCGTCGACTTCATCCTCCCGAAACTCGACGACAAGAGCATCGTCGGGGTCGGCACCGGCTCCACCGCCAACTGCTTCATCGACGCACTGGCCAAGCACAAAGGCGCGTTCGACGGCGCGGTCGCCAGTTCCGAAGCCACCGCTGCCCGCCTCAAGGGCCACGGCATTCCGGTGTATGAGTTGAATACCGTCAGCGATCTGGAGTTCTACGTCGACGGCGCCGATGAAAGCGACGAACACCTGAACCTGATCAAGGGCGGCGGCGCAGCCCTGACCCGCGAGAAGATTGTGGCGGCTGTGGCCAAGACCTTCATCTGCATCGCCGACGCCAGCAAACTGGTGCCGGTGCTCGGTGCGTTCCCGCTGCCGGTGGAAGTGATCCCGATGGCCCGCAGCCACGTGGCCCGCGAGCTGGTGAAGCTCGGCGGCGACCCGGTCTATCGTGAAGGCGTGCTGACCGACAACGGCAACATCATCCTCGACGTGTTCAACATGCAGATCACCAACCCGGTGGAGCTGGAGACGCAAATCAACGCCATCGTCGGCGTGGTCACCAACGGTTTGTTCGCGGCACGTCCAGCGGATTTGCTGCTGCTGGGCACCAGCGAAGGCGTGAAAACCCTGCGCGCAAAGTAAACCAAACACATAGCAAAACCTGTGGGAGCGAGCCTGCTCGCGAAGGCGGTCTGTCAGCCGACATTTCCATCGACTGACACGGCCTATTCGCGAGCAGGCTCGCTCCCACAGTTGTTTTGGGGTGATTGTTAGGGTTGTGGCGGTTTTTTGAAGACGTAGAACAGGTTCGGCTCGCTCACCAAATACATCGTACCGTCGTCATCCATGGCGATCCCTTCCGCTTGCGGCACTGTCTTCTGCAACCCCTGACGCCCCTTGCTCAGTGACATGGTGCTCAGCGGTCGTCCGTCCACATCGAGTTCCAGAATCAACCGCGACTCATCCGACAACGCCAGCAGATGGCCGCTGCGCTCGTCGTATTGCAGGCTCGACAGGTCCGTCACGAACATCCCGGCATCGCGTTTGGGGTTGTTCACTACGTGCACCGCGTAGGACTTTTCCGGGTTGTAATGCGGAAAGCCGTGCACTTCGTAGATCAGCATCGGGTCGCGTTCCTTGGCGACAAACAACCGCTTGCCCACCGAGTCGTAAGCCAGGCCTTCGAAGCCCTTGTTGCCGCTCATGTGCACGCCAAGGGTCATCTGTTCGGCATCCGCTGCGTCGAGGAACGTTGTGTCGTTCTCCAGATGAATCTTGATCAGCCGCTGCTGACGTTCATCAGTGATCACGTAAGTGTCGGCACTAATGAATTCCACGGCTTCAGGATCGCCAAACCCGACCAGCGCAATGCGTCGAATAATCTGGCCGTCCAGCGACAGTTCGATCAGCTCTGAGTTTTTGTTGGTGACGGTGAACAGGCTTTTGCGCACTGGATCGAAGGTCAGCGCCGAGACATCGTCGTCCAGCCCAACAATGACTCGCGCCTCAACCGCTACCTGGTACTGATCCAGAGCGATGGACTGACCGTTCACTGGCTGCCAAAGGGTGTGCAGGTTGAACCAGGCGCGCTCGAACAGGCGCAGGTACTGGCCGGCCGCAACCAGCGCGATCAACGCAATGACCGACAGGATCAGAATCAGGGGTTTGGGGCGGGCAAGTCGGCGCATTCGGGCAAGCTCGGAATCAGGACGGGCGGATGAAATACCACGGCAGTCTGAATTGAAGCTTAATGGCCAGTGGCCGCGGCCCCGAAGGTGTACGCCAACAGGCGACCGCGCGCCACCCTCACTGCGGGCTTATTTCTGTTTTTCGAAACGGTAGAATAGGTTTGGTTCGCTCACCAGGTACAGCGTGCCCGCATCGTCCATGGTCACGCCTTCGGCGCGAGGAATGGTCTTCTTCAAACCATTGAAGCCACCCAGCAAGGTCATGAAGCTGACCTGCTCGCCCTTCTCGTCCAGCTCCAGCAACAAGTGGGAATCGGCAGACAGCACCAGGGTGTGCCCAGTGCGCGGGTCGATGGCCAGCGCCGAGAGGTTGCGGATGTCCAGTTCATCACTGAAGAGTTTTTGCTTGTCACCGGTGAGTGTCTGGCCATCGTTGCTTTTCCAGGTGAACAACGCCGGTGGACGCTCTTCACCCAGCAACATTTGCTGATTGCGCGAATCCCAGACGATGGCTTCGAACGCCTTGTTCTGGTCTTTCGAAGGACCGAGGTCGTATTTCGGGAAGTTGGCGATGTTCAGCTCGCGGGTATCGGCATCGACCTTGACGATGGAGAGCATGTGTTCGCGCTCATCGACGATGGCCAGCAGACCGTTACCCATCGCGGTCACCCCTTCCGGATTGCTCCAGCCCACCAGCGGCATCTTGCGCAGCACGTCACCCTGCAGAGTCAGTTCGACCAGGAACGGATTTTTGCCCATGACCGAAAACAGGGTTTTGGACTGCGGATCGTAGGCCAGGTCCGACGCTTCGTCCTTCTCCATGCCCGGCAGCACCTTGGCATCGATCACTGCCCGGTAATTCGGCAGCCAGATGCTCTCCTGACGTTCGGCGGGGCTTTCGAAACGCTCCAGCACCCAGAGCACACCACGGTCATCCCAGTGCATCGCAAACGCGAGGCCATACACGGCGGCGGCCACTAGCAAAAGCCAGGAATACCAACGCATGACAAAGCGCGAGCGGCGGGCAGTTTTAAGCTTGGGCAGTGGTTGGGTGACCATCGAGGGATGCGTTCCAGAAATTCAGGCTAAGGGTAATAGCACAATTGGGACCGGCTCAGACGCCGCAAGTCCCGGAATTATCCGGACAATATGTGAAAAAAACGGGAAATGGCGGGAAAGCCCTTTTGCGGCCGAGCACAAAAACCAATGTGGGAGCGAGCCTGCTCGCGAAGGCGGTGCGTCAGTCGACATTAAAGTTGACTGACACACCGCCTTCGCGAGCAGGCTCGCTCCCACAGGTTTTTGCGGTGTTGCGACTAGCGGACGCTGCTGGTGAAGCTGCTGGCGCCTGGCAATTCAATCACCAGTTCGTCACCGACATTCAGCGGGCCAACGCCAACCGGCGTACCCGTCAGGATCACGTCACCGGCCTGCAGCGAGAAGCAGCCGGCCATGTGCTGGATCATCGGCACGATCGGGTTGAGCATTGCGCTGCTGTTGCCATCCTGGCGCACTTCGCCATTGATGGTCAGGCGGATGCCAATGTCGGTCAGGTCAGCGAACGTGCTGCCGGACACGAATGGCGCAATCACCGCCGCACCGTCGAAGGACTTGGCGATTTCCCACGGCAGGCCCTTGGCTTTCAGCTCGGCCTGCTTGTCGCGCAGGGTCAGGTCCAGGGCCGGGGCGAAGCCGGAGATAGCATCCAGCACTTCTTCACGGCTCGGTTTGGTCGACAATGGCTTGCCGATCAACACCGCGATTTCCGCTTCGTAATGCACCGAACCACGTTCGGCCGGAATGCTGAAACCACCTTCCAGCGGCACTACGCAACTGCCCGGTTTAATGAACAGCAGCGGTTCTGTAGGCACCGGGTTGTCCAGTTCCTTGGCGTGTTCGGCGTAGTTACGGCCAATGCACACCACTTTCCCCAGCGGGAAGTGAATACGCGTACCGTCGACATACTGGTGCTGATAGCTCATTACCGACTCCTGTTTCGTGCTCTTGAGTTCGAAGAATCAAACAGCGAAAATTTTGCCCGGGTTCATGATGCCGTTCGGGTCGAACACGGCTTTGACGGCTTTCATGTACTCGATCTCAACCGGCGAGCGGCTGTAGGTCAAGTAATCACGCTTGGTCATGCCCACGCCGTGTTCGGCGGAAATCGAACCGTTGTACTTCTCGACGGTTTCGAACACCCACTTGTTGACGGTCGCGCACTTGGCGAAGAACTCATCCTTGCTCAGGTTTTCGGGCTTAAGGATGTTCAAGTGCAGGTTGCCGTCGCCGATGTGGCCGAACCAGACGATTTCGAAATCCGGGTAGTGTTCGCCGACGATCGCGTCGATTTCCTTCAGGAACGCCGGGACTTTCGACACAGTGACCGAAATGTCGTTCTTGTACGGCGTCCAGTGGGAGATGGTCTCGGAGATGTATTCGCGCAGCTTCCACAGATTTTGCAGCTGGGTTTCGCTCTGGCTCATCACGCCGTCCAGCACCCAACCCTGCTCGACGCAGTGCTCGAAGGTTTCCAGGGCGTGGTTGGCCACTTCTTCGGTGGTCGCTTCGAATTCCAGCAGCGCGTAGAACGGGCAATCTGTTTCGAATGGCGCTGGTACGTCACCGCGGGCCATCACCTTGGCCAACGCTTTGTCGGAGAAGAATTCGAAAGCGGTCAGGTCGAGCTTGCTCTGGAACGCGTGCAACACCGGCATGATCGAGTCGAAATCGGCCGTGCCGAGGACCATCGCGGTGAGGTTTTTCGGGGCTCGGTCCAGACGCATGGTGGCTTCGACCACAAAACCGAGGGTGCCTTCAGCGCCAATGAACAGCTGACGCAGGTCGTAACCTGTAGCGTTCTTGATCAGGTCTTTGTTCAGTTCCAGCAGATCGCCCTTGCCGGTGACCACTTTCATGCCCGCGACCCAGTTACGGGTCATGCCGTAACGAATCACTTTGATCCCGCCGGCATTGGTGCCGATATTGCCGCCAATCTGGCTCGAGCCTGCCGAGGCGAAATCCACCGGGTAGTACAGGCCTTTTTCTTCGGCGACGTTCTGCAAGTGTTCGGTGACCACGCCCGGCTGGCAGACCGCGGTGCGGTCGGTCATGTTCACGTCGAGGATCTGGTTCATGTAGTCGAAGGACACAACGACTTCGCCATTGGCAGCCACGGCCGCGGCGGACAGCCCGGTACGACCGCCGGACGGCACCAGCGCAATTTTGTGCTCATTGGCCCAACGAACAATGGCCTGGACCTGCTCGGTGGTCTTGGGGAACACGATGGCAGTCGGGGCCGGGGCGAAATGCTTGGTCCAATCCTTACCGTAAGCATTCAGGGAGTCGGCATCGGTCAGCACCTTGCCAGGCTCAACCAGGGTCTTCAGCTCTTCAATCAAGGCAGGATTGGTCATCGACAGAACTCTCGAACAATTCATGGTCATCCTGAGAACGCTTCACGTCGCAGGAATGAGTGTTTAGCGGGGTGCATATGCTAGCATACCGACCCCGCAGGATAGTGCCCAACGGCTATTCTGTGGCGACGGCTTTCTTGCCGTCCGGGTCAGCGTCTGCTGGCTATTTCCTGCCATTTTTCTCCGGGATACAGGTTTACGCAGATGAGCAAGACTTCTCTCGATAAGAGCAAGATCAAGTTCCTTCTTCTCGAAGGCGTCCACCAATCGGCTGTCGACGTCCTCAAGTCGGCGGGCTACACCAGCATCGAGTACCTCACAGGTTCTCTGCCGGAAGCCCAGCTGAAGGAAAAGATCGCTGATGCGCACTTCATCGGCATTCGCTCCCGCACTCAACTGACCGAAGAGATCTTCGATCAGGCGAAGAAACTGGTCGCTGTCGGCTGCTTCTGCATCGGCACCAACCAGGTTGACCTTAATGCTGCCCGCGAACGCGGCATCGCAGTGTTCAACGCTCCGTACTCCAACACTCGCTCCGTTGCCGAGCTGGTGCTGGCCGAAGCGATCCTGTTGCTGCGCGGCATCCCTGAGAAGAACGCTTCCTGCCACCGTGGCGGCTGGATCAAGAGCGCAGCCAACTCCTTCGAAATCCGTGGCAAGAAGTTGGGTATCGTCGGTTACGGCTCGATCGGTACTCAACTGTCGGTCCTGGCTGAAGGCCTGGGCATGCAGGTGTACTTCTACGACACCGTGACCAAGCTGCCATTGGGCAACGCCACTCAGGTCGGTAACCTGACCGAGCTGCTGGGCATGTCCGACATCGTCACCCTGCACGTTCCGGAAACCGCTGCGACCCAGTGGATGATCGGCGAGAAAGAAATCCGTGCGATCAAGAAGGGCGGCATTCTGATCAACGCGGCTCGCGGCACTGTAGTTGAACTGCAAGCGCTGGCGGACGCGATCAAGGACAAGCACCTGATCGGCGCGGCCATCGACGTATTCCCGGTGGAGCCTCGTTCCAACGACGAAGAGTTCGAAAGCCCGCTGCGTGGCCTGGACAACGTGATCCTGACCCCGCACATCGGCGGTTCCACCGCTGAAGCGCAAGCCAACATCGGTCTGGAAGTGGCAGAAAAACTGGTCAAGTACAGCGACAACGGTACGTCGGTATCGTCGGTGAACTTCCCGGAAGTGGCCCTGCCGGCTCACCCTGGCAAGCACCGTCTGCTGCACATCCACGAGAACATTCCGGGTGTGATGAGCGAGATCAACAAGGTCTTCGCCGAAAACGGTATCAACATTTCCGGTCAGTTCCTGCAGACCAACGAGAAAGTCGGCTACGTCGTGATCGACGTCGACGCCGAGTACTCGGAAATGGCGCAAGAGAAGCTGCAGCACATCAACGGCACCATTCGTTGCCGCGTGTTGTTCTGATAGTGACTTGAGCGACAAAAAAGGGAGACCCTCGGGTCTAATGCCAGTCAGTTAAGCTGACTGGCATTTTTCTTTCTGATCGGATATTTCGGTGATTTGAGCCTTATGGCGCGGGGATAAATGCGCTCTTCCCGTCGATGCGGCAGAACATAATGCGGGGCAGAGGCGTGCAGCTCGGCCAGATATTTGGGGATGTTCCCGGAACGGTCGGCCGAAACGCTGTTGATAAACCCTAAAATTGCCCAAGTACACGCGGTAAAGCTCATTTCGCACGGGTAAATACCTGGACAGTGGCGGCTCATTTCCACCATCTGGTAGCGCAGCAGGTTGTAGCCCAGCAACACACCCCACAGTTCCTGCTCGATCATCTCGGGCGTCTTGCTACGCAATGTATAGCTGCTGTTGAGCAGCGTCTGTTTCATCTCGCGAAACCCTAATTCGATCTCCCATCGCTGGCTGTACAGGTCGACGATTTCGTCGGACGGGAAGCGTAGCGGATCGGCCATCGACGTCAGGATCTGACAAACCTTGCCCTTGACGGTTTTGCTCAGCAATCGCGCGGTCAGGCGCTCCGGCAGCCCCGGCCATTGCGTGCGGGCCTGCGGCGAAGTGCTCAACGAGACCACAGCGTCCTGGCGCCCCAAGCGCTGAATCACTTCGTACTGCGCACCTTTGCGCAGAGGCATCAGCCAATGTCGCTCGATGCCTGCTTGCTGCCACTGATGCAGCAAACCCAAGGAGTAAAAACCGCGATCGAACAGCGTCAGCGAGTGATCGGGCGTGGTTTCGATCAGTTGCTCCGCCAGTTTCATTTCGTTGCTGCGATAGCCATCCAACGCGCTGCCGATCAGCATGTGGCTGGTCAACTCCATTTGGCAGACCATGCGCACCTGGGGGAAACCGGTGTCGCCATGCTGGTTGCTGGCGGAATCGTAGCGCGCCCGATTTTCGGGTGTATCGGGCGTTCGCCATACGACACCGTCGACCCCCAGCAAACGCAAGCCTGCCCAAGTTGGGTGATCCACGGCCTCATGCCAACTTTTCTGAGTCAGATGGAAGACTTGTCGTACAGCTTCGCTGCCTAATCGCTGACGGGCCTGGACTACGGCGCTGGGCGCCACCAGCGGACGTTGTCCCGGCAGCATGATGTTCATGCGGCTGACCACATCCCAGGCCGACATGCGTCGAAAGAACGCCATGGAGATCACGCACCAAAGCATCATTTCCAGCGGCAAACGCCGCTTGCGCAGGGTCGCCACGCCGGCCTGTTCAAGTGCCTGCTCGACCAAAGATGGATCGAGTAAAGAATCCAGTCCCTCGATTGAGTTAGGGGTGGAGGCGATATTGTGGGTCAGTTCCAGGGCCCGAGCGAGACGCATAAAAAAATCCGATGCCAGTACAGGCATCGGATTTTGATTTCTTGCGGCCAAAGGTCAAGCGAGAGGGCTTAACTGATCGGCATTAGACCCTCGGGTCTCCCTTTTTCATGCCTGTGGAAAAGTTACTTCACATTCACGGTGATTTTCTTCGAAACGATTGGCGGATCGAACGGCATGTGGCCGCTATCGCCCAGTTCCAGCTGCAAGGTGTGTTTGCCCGGCGTCAGCTTTACTTCAGCCTGGGTCTGCGCCTTGCCGAAATGCAGGTGATTGGCATCGTTGGGGATCGGCGCACCGGCGGCTGGCAGTTGATCGACATCGATCAGCAAGTGGTGATGGCCGGTGTTCTTGGTGACATCGCCCGCTGGCGCCAGCGCAATATTCTCGACAGCGAACTTGACGACGACGGTTTGCGGAACCGTGGCTCCGTCCGCAGGAGAAACGATGGACACTTCTGCACCTTTGGGAGCCGGTGTACCAGCCGTTGCCAGCATCGAAGCACCCATCAACAGGCCAGCCAATGCTGCTCGTGACATAAAGGTTTTCATTCTCTTCTCCAGTTTTTTCGTAAAATCCGTGTGGCCATGACAACTTCACGGCCAATCGTTGTCGAAGGCACTCGACAACCATAGCAAAGCGAGCCTGAATCAGAGCATCGCGATAATGAATTCAAAGGAGTGACCATGCGTTTTTTGCCTGGCCTGATCTGCCTGCTACCCCTTCTGAGCCCTTTGGCTCATGCCGAGCTGATTGACGATGTAAACGACCGAGGCGAATTGCGTATTGCCCTTGAGGCTAATACACCGCCCTTCAATTTCAAGGAAGACGGCAAACTCACCGGGTTCGAAGTCGAACTGGGGCAAATGCTGGCCAACGAACTGGACGTACGGGCCGACTTCGTCGTTACCGATTCCAGCGATCTGTTGCAAGGCGTTGAAACCGGCAAGTACGACGTCGCCATCAACCACATAGCAGTGACCCCGGACCTCGAGGATCGTTTCGACTTCAGCGAACCTTACATTCACACCAACGCGCAATTGATCGCGCAGAAGGAAGAGCCACGCTCAATCCTGCTGGTGCAATCGCTGACTGAAGAAAAGCCAAAAGACAGCTCGCCGGTTAGCCTGGCGATTCCGTTTCAGAAGGGTAACCCGGCGTTTCATGCCAGCCTGGAGAACGCGCTGCAGCGGATCAAGGCGGATGGGCGATTGGAGGCACTGGAACAGAAGTGGTTGGGGGTGGATACGAGTGTGGCGCCGAAACCCTGATTTCAGGGCTGACGAATAACTACTGTGGGAGCGAGCCTGCTCGCGAAAGCGGTGTGACAGTCGACATTAGGCTGCCAGACACATCGCTTTCGCGAGCAGGCTCGCTCCCACAGTGGTTTGTGTTGGTCGCTAGTCGAGTGAACTCAGGGATTGCGCAGCTTCAGCCAACTCCAGCTCACTGAAGACTTGAACGCCATGGCGCTTGAGCAATGCGGCAGTCACGCCTTCACCACTCACCTTCACACCACTGAACGTCCCGTCATAGGTCAACAGATTCCCGCAAGACGGGCTGTTGGCCTTGAGCACGGCAATGCGGATGCCGTGCTTTTGCACCAGTTCCAACGCCTGATAAGCCCCCGAGAGAAACTCGGCGCTGACGTCCTCGCCCTCGGTGGTGATCACTGAGCCGTGGCCATCAAGCACTTCAGCACCCTGCCCACCCGGAATTTCCGCCGCCGCTCTCGGCGTCGTCAACCCACCAGCAACCTCCGGACACAACGGCACCACCCGACCTTCATCAAGCCACTGTTGAAGCGGATCGAACGGCCCACTCGCCCCGCCGTCATAACGTACGAGGTGGCCCAGCAGACAGCGGCTAACCAGAATTTTTTGCATGATCAGAACGGCTCGTTGCCACGACGCCGGAACCAGCCGGTCAACGACAGGCGATCGCGGGTCGCGGGCAGGACTTCGTGGGGCACTTCACCCGACAGAAACACCACCAGGCATCCGCCGGTAGGCACTACATCGTGCTCGACGCCTTCACCCAGGTACATACGCAACTGGCCGCCGTGCTCGGGCAGCCAGGCGTCATTGAGATAGACCACCGCCGACACCATGCGCCGGTCGTCGTCGCGAAAGCGGTCGACATGCTTGAGGTAGAACGCGCCGGGCGGGTACAGCGCGAAATGGCTTTCGAAATCTTCCAGGCCCAGAAACAAACCGCGATTCATCGCCTCGCGCAGGCTGTCCATCAACTCCAGATAGCTATCGCACGCCAACGCCTGGCCGGGCTCGATCCACTGGATATGGTCGCCGCGAATCCCCTCGCGAATCTCGGATGTCGACCCGCGCCCCACGGCGGCCGGGGCCAGTTCGCCCTCGGCAGCACGTTTACGGCACTCAGCCGACAGTTCCCGGGTCAGACCCAGAGGAAGGAAAATATTCTGCTGCGACCAGCCATGTTCAGCCAGGTCGTCGACGATACGTAACAGCAGCGGGTGATCAGAGGGTATTGGCATGCCGCGCATAGTATTCCTGTGCCTGAAAATCCGACAGAGCCGCGCAGCGGCTTGATACGAATTCTCGACAAGGACGAATGCCACACGGAGAATAGTCGCCTGCTGACAGGAGTCCCTATGCGCCGTTTGCTTTTCTCAATGCTGATGTTCTGCGTTATGCCTGCTTGGGCAGACGGCCACGACCAGTTGTACAAGGTCGCCGGTTGGCCAGAACAACGCGCGCATTTCAACGACGCTCTCTCGGCCGCTCAGCAGCGGTACCAGAACAGCCTGCCGCCGGCAGTGTTCCAGGCGCTGGTGAACAACAGTAATCAGCGCTTTGACCCCCAGGCCGTGGACCAGCGCGCCGAAGCGCAATTGCGCAAGACCCTCGCCGATCCGAAACCTGCGCTGACATTCTTTCAATCACCCTTGGGCAAGAAAATCGTGGCCGCCGAATTGCTCGCTACCCGTCGCGATCAGTTGGCAAAAAACGCCAAGGGTTTGCCCAAGATCCAGGCCAGCGACAGCCGCATGCTGATCATCGGCCATCTGGCCCAGGCCTTACCCGTTCGCGAGGCTGGCGCGGAAGTCAGCCTGGCGATTGCCGGCGTCGCGGCTGATAGCCTCAGTTCGATGATCCCCGGCCTGCTCGGCGGTGGTCAGGCTCAAGGCATGTTGAACGGTCAGCGTCAGCGCTTGATGGACCAGATCGGCAACGACCTGAACAACACGCTGTTGTATGTCTATCGCGACCTGTCGGATGAAGAACTGGAAGAGTTCGCGACCTTCGCCGAGTCCACCGAGGGCAAGGCTTATTACCAGGCAGCATTGGCGGCGATTCGCGCGGGGCTGGCGGTGGGGCAGGATACTTCAAGTCTTCGCCAGTAATATTCGGCGCCTGTAGGATCGCTTTCGCGAGCAGGCTCGCTCCCACAGGAGTATGCATTCCAATGTGGGAGCGAGCCTGCTCGCGAAGAGGCCCGAACTACCGCTAAAGATTCCGACCCTTCATCCGCTTGCTCAAAAACCCGAAATACTCCCGCCGCAACGCCAGCGTCTCATTCGCCAGGTGATGCCGCGCCTCAGGCAACATCAGCACCTGCGGTCGATCGAACTTGCCCCGCAACACCTCAAGGTTATGTTCCCAATCCACGGTCATGTCCGCCTGCCCCTGAACAATCAGCGGCCGCCGCGTGCTGTCCGGTGCGGCTTCGATGCGTTTGATCCAACGCGCCAATGCACCGACCCAAGCGGTCGGCAAACGTAGCGGCTGCAATGGATCGGCTTGCAGGAAGGGCAAAAAATCCGGGTCGTTGGAGTTTTCGCTGAAGCGCCGGGCGATGGCTTTGACGAAAGGCTTGAGCAGGTAATAGCTGAGTTGCGACCAGCCCCAGGCCCGCGGTCTCACCAGCGGCGACAGCAGGATGACCTGGCCCTGGGCCGGACTGCTGGCGCCCTGATTGAGTACATGATCGATCACGATCGCGCCGCCGGTGCTTTGCCCGCACAGGTGCCACGGCTGCGGCAGATCGAGGGATTGTGCTTCGGTGAACAACCCTTGCAGCGTGTCCTGATACTCGGTGAAATCCTTGATGCTGGCCCGTTCGCCACTGGACAGCCCGTGTCCCGGCAGGTCGCAGGCAATCACCGCAAAATCCTGATCCAGCGCCCATTCGATCACATGCCGGTAAAGCCCGGCGTGATCGTAAAAACCGTGGAACAAAAACAGCGTCGCCTTCGCCCGCTCGGGCCACCAGACCTGGCTGACCACTTCATAACCATCGACCGCGAAACGTCCAAGGCCACTGCGCACGTTACGCCCCGCAAAATCCAGCCCGTAGAAGCGCTGGTAAGCCAGCGCTTCCACCGACAGCGGCTGCCAGTCGGCCAGCGGCCGCAGGCTGGCACGCAGATGATCGGAGTCGAAAGTGGCAGACATGAGCAATTCCAGAACGCAAACGGACTTTATGGGCCTGCGATATTCATCTGTTGGGACAAGCATGGCAAGCTAGCGCACCTTCGAGGACTGAAATCCATGCGCTCGCCCTTCCGCGCCACACTGCTTGCCAGCCTGCTCGCCCTCGTGTGTGCCGGCGTGCTGTGGACTGCCTACGACTGGTTTCAGGGCCGCTACCTGCGAGCGTTCAGCGAGCACACCGCGGTGTTCTCCGGCGACCCGCTGCGCCTGCCCGACCCTCTCGCCGGCCCCGGCGCCATCCGCCTCGTGCACTTCTGGGACCCGGCCTGCCCGTGCAACGTCGGTAACCAACAACACCTGAGCGAACTGGTTGAGCACTATGTACCGCAAGGCGTGGAGTTTTATGCGGTACAAAAGCCTGGCAGCCACGGTCAGTTACCGAGCACCTTAAGCAGCCTGAAAAGCATCGCCGTCCTCCCAGGCTCCGAACAGATCCCCGCCAGCCCGGCCGTGGCGATCTGGGATCGCAGCGGCAAACTGGCGTATTTCGGCCCGTACAGCGAAGGCCTGACCTGCAATTCGAACAACAGCTTTATCGAGCCGATCCTGCAAGCGTTGAACGAAGGGCGCGCGGTGAATGCCACGCACACACTGGCGGTGGGTTGTTACTGCCCGTGGCCCGTCGACACAACGAAGTAAGGCTGACAGGAGACGCGAATACCTCCTAAGTGCGATGGCCTTATCGCCAAGCCGTGTTAAAACAGTGCCGCCAGGGATCTGCTGCCACTCATAACAACAAGGAACCACCATGAAACGTAGCCTGACCGTTCTCGCCCTGCTGATTGTCGCACTCGCCGCAGGTGCCGGCGGGTACGTCTACAGCAAGCAGCCGACACGCCAGGGCATGGTGGAGCTGCGACACCTGCAAGGTTCGGTCACCGTGCGCTACGACGAGCGCGGCATCCCGCACATCCGCGCCGAGAACGAAACCGACCTGTACCGCGCCCTCGGGTACGTGCACGCCCAGGACCGGCTGTTTCAGATGGAAGTCCTGCGCCGCCTCGCCCGCGGCGAGCTGGCCGAGGTCCTGGGCCCGAAACTGCTCGACACTGACAAGCTGATGCGCAGTCTGCGCATTCGTGAACGCGCCGACACCTACCTGGCGAATCTGGACCAACAGTCGCCGACCTTTATCGCCATGCAAGCCTATCTGGACGGCATTAACCAGTATCAGGACAGCCATCCAAAACCCGCAGAGTTTGATGTTCTGGGCATCCCCAAACGCCCGTTCACTGCTCAGGACACCATCAGCATCGCCGGCTACATGGCCTACAGTTTTGCCGCGGCGTTTCGCACTGAACCGTTGCTGACCTACGTGCGCGATCAGTTGGGCGCCAACTACCTGAACGTCTTCGATCTCGACTGGCAGCCCAAAGGTGTGCTCAACGGCAGCACGCTGCCCCTCGCCAGCACCGACTGGAAAGACCTCAATACCCTCGCCCGCCTTAGCGAACACGCACTCGCCGACAACGGTTTGCCGCAGTTCGAGGGCAGCAACGCCTGGGTCGTCTCTGGAGGCCGAACCAAAAGCGGCAAACCGCTGTTGGCCGGCGACCCGCATATACGCTTTTCCGCGCCGTCGGTGTGGTACGAAGCGCACCTCTCGGCGCCGGGTTTCGAGCTCTACGGCCACTATCAGGCATTGATGCCGTTCGCCTCTCTCGGGATGAACCGCGACTTCGGCTGGAGCATCACCATGTTCCAGAACGACGACCTCGATCTGATCGCCGAAAAGGTCAACCCGGACAACCCCAATCAGGTCTGGTATCGCGGCAAGTGGGTGGACATGGTGACCAGCGAACAGCAGATCGCGGTCAAGGGCCAGGCACCGGTAACACTGGTGCTGCGCCAGTCGCCCCACGGCCCGATCGTCAACGATGCGTTGGGCAGCGGCGTCGGCAAAACGCCGATCGCCATGTGGTGGGGTTTTCTCGAAAGCCAGAATCCGATCCTTGAGGGCTTCTATCAGCTCAACCGCGCCGACACCCTGGCCAAGGCGCGCAGTGCCTCCGCAAAGGTTCAGGCGCCGGGCCTGAACATCGTCTGGGCCAACGCCAAGGGCGACATCGGCTGGTGGGCAGCGGCGCAACTGCCAAAACGTCCGGCGGGTGTGCATCCGGGGTTCATCCTCGATGGCAGCACCGCCGACGCGGATAAGGAAGGTTTTTACCCGTTCAGCGCCAACCCACAGGAAGAGAACCCGGCACGCGGTTACATCGTCTCGGCCAACTTCCAGCCGGTGTCGCCGACCGGCATGGAGATACCCGGTTACTACAACCTGGCCGATCGAGGTCAGCAGCTCAATCGTCAGCTCAGCGACAAAACCATCAAGTGGGATCTGGACGCCAGCCAGAAGCTGCAACTGGGCACCACCACCGCCTACGGCCCGCGTTTGCTGGCGCCGTTGTTGCCCGTACTGCGTGAAGGGGTGAGCGATCCCGCCGAACTCAAACTGGTTGAGCAACTGGCCCAATGGAAAGGCGACTACCCGCTCGACTCCACCAGCGCCACGCTGTTCAACCAGTTCCTGTTCAACCTGGCTGACGCGACGATGCGAGATGAACTGGGCAATGACTTCTTCGAGACTTTGCTGTCGACCCGGGTGATTGATTCCGCACTGCCTCGCCTGGCCGCGACTGCCGATTCGCCGTGGTGGGACAACCGCAACACCCTCGGCAAGGAAACCCGCGCCGATACGGTCAAGGTTGCGTGGCAGGCGAGCATTGCTCATCTCAAAACCACCCTCGGCGGCGATTTCGCGCAATGGCAGTGGGGCAAGGCGCACACGCTGACACATGGCCATCCGGTGGGACAGCAAAAGCCGCTGGATCGTCTCTTCAATGTCGGCCCGTTCGCGGCGCCAGGCACTCACGAAGTGCCGAACAACCTTTCGGCGAAAATCGGTCCGGCGCCATGGCCAGTGACTTATGGTCCGTCGACCCGCCGCCTGATCGACTTCGCCGACCCGACCCACAGCCTGACCGTCAACCCGGTTGGCCAGAGTGGCGTACCGTTCGACAGCCACTATGACGACCAGGCTGAGGCGTATATCGAAGGGATCTACTACCAGGCGCATCTCAATGAAGAAGAGGTTACGGCCAATACGCGGAGCACGTTGAAGCTGTTGCCGGCACGGGCTGCGCAGTAGATTTTTGTTGGCCGGGCTGACGCCTTCGCAGGCAAGCCCGCTCCCACAGGAGAATGCATTCCAATGTGTGCGGGCTTGCTCGCGAAGAGGCCATCACAGGCAACAACAATGCCTGCTCAAACCATCGCCGCAAAGTTCAGCCTGAACTGCTGCGGCGTCACCCCCAGCCTGCGGTTGAACACACTGCGCATGTGCTGGGCATCGCGAAATCCGCACTGATAAGCCACGGTCTTCAGCGGCGACTGGGTGCTTTCGAGCAGCACCCGCGCCGCATCCACTCTGGCCCGTTCAACGAATTCCGCCGGGGTGACTTTCGCCTCTTTGGCAAACACCCGGGAAAAGTTGCGGGCGCTCATGGTGGCGGCGTTGGCCAGGTCGGCAATTGTCAGGTCGCCCGTCAGGTTGGCCAACACGTAGAGCTGCACCAACGCCACGGCAGAAGTGGGTTCGGCATGTGGCGTGAGGAATGGGCTGAACTGTGACTGCCCGCCCGAGCGCTGAGTGAACACCACCAATCGTTTTGCCACACTCAATGCGACTTCCGGCCCGTGATCCCTGGCCAGCAAGTACAGCGACAGATCAATCCCGGCCGTGACACCCGCCGAGGTGTAGAGCTCGCCGTCCTCCACGTAAAGACGATCCGCCTCGACCTGAGTCGACGGGCACAACTGCGCCAGCGCCGCGGCGTCGCCCCAGTGGGTGGTCACCGTTCGCCCGTCCAGCAATCCGGCCCGGGCGAGCATGAACGCGCCGTTGCAGATCGAGCCAAAGCGTTGCGCCCGTGTGCAGGCATCGCGCAGCCAGGCATCGAAGGCCGCACCAAAATCCATGAACGGCAACCGCGGCCCACCGGCCACCAGCAGCAGGTCGTAAGCCTCCAGCGCTTCGCTGAAATGCCGATGGGCATTGAGTGACAAACCGTTGGAACACGCCATCACCCTGCGCTCGACGCCAATCACCTCCAGTCGATAGTGATCTGCCGGCTCAAGGAAACGATTGGCTTCGCAAAACACATCCATGGGACCGGTGACGTCCAGGGACTGAACGCCGGCGAAGACCACGATGGCAACGGTTTTACTCATGGCAAGATTCGCCTTCCAGGTATTGAAATGAAAGTCGGCCATCACACGATCTGTAATTGAATGGACTCGCCCACGCCGAGGCTGCGTCCGGCTGCGCAGCAGTCGTGAAATCAGGCACTGCGGTCTTTCAGGTGAATCGCGTGCGCAGGGTTTGCGACTGCTGCGCAGCCGGACGCAGCCTCGCGGGCTCGGCAGCTGCTACAGGGCATGCGTGCAACCTGGATTCAAACTTAGCCAATCCTCGCGCAACAAGCGAGTTGGCGCGATATGCATGCTCATTGGCCGGGATCGCAGCTATGGATCGATTGTCCGGTTTCGGGGGCGCGGCTTCAAACCGATGAACTTCGTCGAGATCATCCGCAAGTCACCTTGGGTTTCCTGAAGAACACACCTGATCGTTCCCACTCCGCGTGGGAACGATCAGGTGAGGATCAAGCAGCTTCCGGAGCCTGCTGAGCGCGACGTACGTCCGGTTGTTTCCAGGAGTCGGCTGCGCTTTCTTCGATCGCCTGCTGGATTGCACGCTTGCGCGCTTCTTCGGCACGGCGGCTGAAGAACCAGACCAGGAAGGTCATCAGCGATACCGCCAGCAGAATCAGGCTGGCCACGGCGTTGATCTCGGGTTTCACGCCCAGACGCACCGCCGAGAACACTTCCATCGGCAGGGTCGTGGAACCCGGACCCGATACGAAGCTCGCCAACACCAGGTCATCCAGCGACAGGGCGAAGGACATCATGCCACCGGCCCCCAGGGATGGCGCGATCATCGGAATGGTGATCAGGAAGAACACCTTCCACGGCTTCGCACCGAGGTCCATGGCCGCCTCTTCGATGGACAGGTCAAGCTCGCGCAAACGCGCCGATACCACCACCGCCACATAGGCTGAACAGAAGGTCGTGTGGGCGATCCAGATGGTGACGAGGCCGCGTTCCTGCGGCCAGCCAATCATCTGCGCCATGGCGACGAACAGCAGCAACAGCGACAGACCGGTGATTACTTCAGGCATCACCAGCGGCGCGGTGACCAGGCCACCGAACAGCGTGCGACCCTTGAAGTGGGTGATACGGGTCAGCACGAATGCCGCCAACGTACCCAGCGCCACCGCCGCCACCGCCGTGTAGCAAGCGATTTCCAGCGAGCGCACCACCGACCCCATCAACTGGGTGTTGTCCATCAACCCGACGTACCACTTGATCGACCAACCGCCCCACACCGTCACCAGTTTCGAGGCGTTGAACGAGTAGATCACCAGGATCAGCATCGGCGCGTAGATGAACAGCAAACCCGCTACCAGCATGAAACTCGAAAAACGGAAGCGCTTCATTCCTTGCCCTCCATTTCTTTGGCCTGACTACGGTTGAACAGGATGATCGGCACAATCAGGATCAACAACATCACCACTGCCAGGGCAGAGGCCACCGGCCAGTCACGGTTGTTGAAGAACTCTTGCCAGAGCACTTTACCGATCATGAGGGTTTCCGGACCGCCGAGCAGTTCCGGGATCACGAACTCGCCCACCACCGGAATGAACACCAGCATGCAACCGGCGACGATGCCGTTCTTGGACAGCGGAATGGTGATCTTCCAGAAGCTGTTGAAGGTGCTCGAACCCAGATCGGACGCGGCTTCCAGCAAACTGTTGTCGTGCTTCACCAGGTTGGCATAGAGCGGCAGGATCATGAACGGCAGGTACGAATACACCACGCCGATATACACGGCGAGGTTGGTGTTGAGGATCTGCAGCGGTTCGTCGATCCAGCCCATGGTCATCAGGAAACCGTTGAGCAAACCGTTGTTGCTGAGGATGCCCATCCACGCATACACGCGGATCAGGATCGCGGTCCAGGTCGGCATCATGATCAGCAGCACCAGCACCGTCTGCATCTCTTTACGGGCGCTGGCAATGGCGTAGGCCATCGGGTAACCGATCAGCAAACAGAGGATGGTGCTGATCAGCGCCATCTTCAACGAACCGAGGTACGCGGCGATGTACAACTCGTCACCGGCGAGCATCGCGTAGTTGCCGAGGTTGAGCAGCACCTGCAGCTTCTGCTCGACGAAGCTATAGATCTCGGTGTACGGCGGAATGGCCACGTCGGCTTCGGCGAAGCTGATCTTCAGAACAATGAAGAACGGCAACATGAAGAACATGAACAGCCAAATGAACGGAACCCCGATGACCAGCTGACGGCCACCGGGAATTATTCGATTGAGGCGGCGTTTGAATTTGCGCATGTTCATGAGCGAAGTACCACGCCGCTGTCGTCTTCCCAATACACGTAAACCTGGTCACCCCAGGTTGGGCGCTGGCCACGGCGCTCGGCGTTGGCGACGAAAGACTGGACGATCTTGCCGCTCGGCAGTTCGACGTAGAACACCGAGTGGCCACCGAGGTAGGCGATGTCGTGCACCTTGCCGCTAGACCAGTTGTATTCGCAGGTCGGCATGGTCGGCGTCACCAGCAGTTTTTCCGGACGGATCGCGTAGGTCACGGATTTGTCCTGCACCGACGTGCTGATGCCGTGGCCCACGTAAATCTGGCGGTCCAGGTCCTTGCAGGTAATGGTCGCGTGACCTTCGGCGTCGTCGATCACTTCACCGTCGAAGATGTTGACGTTGCCGATGAACTCGCAGACCAGACGGCTGGTCGGGGTTTCGTAGATGTCGATCGGGCTGCCGATCTGGGCGATCCAGCCCAAGTGCATGATCGCGATGCGCTCGGCCATGGTCATGGCTTCTTCCTGGTCGTGGGTCACCATGACGCAGGTTACGCCGACCCGCTCGATGATCTCGACAAGCTCAAGCTGCATTTGCGAACGCAGCTTCTTGTCCAGAGCACCCATCGGTTCGTCGAGCAGCAACAGCTTCGGTCGCTTGGCCAAAGAACGCGCCAGGGCCACACGCTGACGCTGGCCACCGGACAACTGATGCGGCTTGCGCTTGGCGTACTGGCTCATCTGTACCAGCTTGAGCATGTCGGCCACGCGCGCATCGACTTCAGCGGCGGGAAGCTTGTCCTGCTTGAGGCCGAACGCGATGTTCTGCGCCACGGTCATGTGCGGGAACAAGGCGTAGGACTGGAACATCATGTTGATCGGCCGCTCGTACGGCGGCATGTCGGTGATGTCTACGCCATCGAGGAAAATGCGCCCCTCCGTGGGCCGTTCGAAGCCTGCGAGCATGCGCAGCAACGTGGATTTGCCCGATCCCGAACCGCCGAGCAGGGCGAAAATCTCGCCTTTCTTGATTTCCAGGGACACATCGTCCACGGCAATCGTCTCGTCGAACTTCTTCGTGACCCGGTCGATTTTGACCAACACCTGTTTAGGTGATTGGTCGCCCTCGAGGGCTTTCTTATAGGCGCCGGAGGCAACTGCCATTTACGAAACTCCCAGAAAAAAAGAGTGCAGTTCGCTCAAGGTGAGCCAACCTTGGATAATTTGAGCCTTTTTAGCTATTTACCCGACTTGACCTTGGTCCAGCTGCGGGTCATCAAACGTTGAATGTTTGGTGGTAACTCGATAGACACGTAAGTCTTGTCGAGGACTGCTTGCGGTGGATAAACCGATTCGTCGGTGCGAATGGACTGTTCCATCAGTGTGTCCGACCCTGGGTTAGGGTTGGCGTAACCCACGGAATCACTGACCTGGGCGATCACCTCAGGTTTCAGCAAATAGTTGATGAAGGCATGGGCTTCCTTGACGTTGGCCGCATCCTTGGGGATCGCCAGCATGTCAAACCAGAGCGCGCCGCCCTCTTTCGGAATCGAGTAGGCGATGTTCATGCCTTTGCCGGCTTCAGCCGCGCGGGCCTTGGCCTGGAACATGTCGCCGGAAAAACCGATCGCCACGCAGATATCGCCGTTGGCCAGGTCCGCGATGTATTTGGACGAGTGGAAATAGGTCACGTAAGGCCGCACCGCCAGCAACTTGGCTTCAGCCTTTTTGTAGTCTTCGGGGTTGGTGCTGTTGGCGTTCAGGCCCATGTAGTTGAGGACCGTGGGCATCATTTCATCGGCGGAGTCGAGGAACGCCACGCCACAGCTGTGCAGTTTCTTGATGTTTTCCGGCTCGAACACCACATCCCAGGAATCGATCTTGTCGAGACCCAGTACAGCCTTCACTTTGTCGACGTTGTAACCGATGCCGTTGGTGCCCCACAGATACGGCACGGCGTACTGGTTACCCGGATCGTTTTGCTCCAGGCGCTTGAGCAGCACCGGGTCGAGGTTGGAATAGTTGGGCAGCTTCGACTTGTCGAGCTTCTGGAAAGCGCCCGCCTTGATCTGCTTGCCAAGGAAGTGGTTGGAAGGCACGACCACGTCATAACCGGTACGCCCGGCCAGCAACTTGCCTTCCAGGGTTTCGTTGGAATCAAAGACGTCATACACCGGCTTGATGCCGGTCTCTTTCTGGAAGTCTGCCAGGGTCGTCGAACCGATGTAGTCCGACCAGTTATAAATATGCACGGTGCCAGCGGCCTGGACACTAACGGCAAGCGTCAGTCCGGCGCCGACCAGCAGTGCATTGCGCAACAAAGAAAAAATAGGCACGTGGAGGTCCTCTAAAATTAGTTGGGCCAAGTGGCCCCGCGTTACATGACAGCCATGGCTGCCTGGCAACAAAACCGGCGCGCAACTTACCCTCGAAAAACCGTTCCAGCAAAACTTTTATGCAGATACCTGTAGCAGCTGCCGAAGGCTGCGTTAAGGTCCGAAGGACCTTCCCGCGTTTTCAACAGCACAACTGCTTCGCAGTTGGACGCAGCCTGCGGCAGCTGCTACAGGGTTTTACTTACTTACCGGATTTGATCTTGGTCCAACTGCGAGTCAGGATCCGCTGGGTCGCGGCCGGCAAGTCGGCAATCGCGTACAGTTTGGCCAGCACGTCTGCCGGCGGGTAGATGCCTGGGTCGGCGGTGATTTCTTTATCGACCAATGCGGTGGCCGCCGCGTTACCGTTCGGGAAGCGTACGGCGTTGGTGATTTCAGCCATGATTTCCGGCTTCTGCAGGAAGGTCATGAACTTGTAGGCGCCTTCGACGTTTTCGGCATCTTTAGGGATGGCGACCATGTCGTAGAAGCTGCCTGCACCTTCTTTCGGAATGTTGTAGCTGACTTTCACCTTGTCACCGGCTTCAGCCGCGCGGGACTTGGCCTGGTAGATGTCACCCGAGTAACCGACGGCCACGCAGATGTTGCCGTTGGCCAGGTCGGAGATGTACTTGGACGAGTGGAAGTAGCCCACCGAAGGACGAATCTTCAGGAACAGTGCTTCGGCTTCGGCCAGTTGTTTTTTGTCCTGGCTGTCGGTTGGATAGCCCAGGTAGTGCAACGCCACCGGAATCATCTCGGTTGGCGAATCGAGGAAACTGATACCGCATGACTTCAACTTGGCAGCGTTTTCAGGTTTGAAGAGCAGGTCCCAGGAATTGGTCGGTGCATCGGCACCCAGTGCAGCCTTGACCTTCTCGGCGTTGAAGCCGATGCCGATCGACCCCCACATGTACGGGAACGCGTGTTCGTTGCCCGGGTCGCTCACCGATACTGCTTTAAGCAGGTCAGGGTTCAGGTTCTTCCAGTTAGGCAGCTTGGACTTGTCGAGCTTCTGGTAAACGCCAGCCTTGATTTGCTTGGCCAGGAAGTTGTTCGACGGTACGACGATGTCGTAGCCGGACTTGCCTGCCAGCAACTTGGCTTCCAGGGTTTCGTTACTGTCGAATACGTCGTAAACAACCTTGATTCCCGACTCGGCTTCGAACTTCTTGACGGTATCCGGTGCGATGTAATCGGACCAGTTGTACACGTGAAGAACCTTGTCGTCCGCCTGAGCTGCGCCCACCATCACGCCCATCAGGGACATGGCGAGGAGGGTCTTGCCAGCTATCTTCATACCTAATGCCTTCATGGGTAATGCTCCAATTTTTCTTCTTAACCACGTTCTTGTTAACCAAGAGCCAGCGGCCTATTCCTGGGCAACTAAAACAACCGGTAGTCTGGCAAGATCCAAGGCAGGCTTTCAAGGAAAGACCCATCCTTTGTTTGCGCTGAGCGAAATGCGAACTTCACACCCCGCTCAGAGCCTAGCACTTAGCCCTGCAATGCACTCAGGGTCAGGTCCAGACACTTGCGTGCCTTGGTCACCAACTCATCGATTTCAGCCGGTGTAATCACCAGTGGCGGAGCGATGATCATGGTGTCGCCCACGGCGCGCATGATCAGGCCGTTCTCGAAGCAGAACGTGCGGCAAATCATGCCAGCGCCCTTGCCTTCGTAACGCTTGCGAGTGGCCTTGTCCTGCACCAGCTCGATCGCCCCCAGCAGACCCACCCCACGCACTTCCCCCACCAACGGATGATCGTTCAGTTCCCGTAGACGTTTTTGCAAATAGGGTGCCGTTTCTGCATGAACGCGCTCGATAATTTTTTCTTCGCGCAGGATGCGGATGTTCTCCAGTGCCACCGCAGCGGCCACCGGGTGCCCGGAATAGGTGAAACCGTGGTTGAAATCGCCACCTTCGTTGAGCACCGCAACCACTTCGTCACGCACGATCAGGCCACCCATAGGGATGTAGCCGGACGTCAGGCCTTTGGCGATGGTCATCATGTCGGGTTTGAGGTCGTAGAAATCGCTACCGAACCACTCACCGGTACGGCCGAAACCACAGATCACTTCGTCAGCCACGAACAGAATGTCGTACTTGGCGAGGATTTCCTTGATGCGCGGCCAGTAGGTGTCTGGCGGAATGATCACGCCGCCGGCACCCTGGATCGGCTCGGCGATAAAGGCACCGACGTTGTCCACGCCGACTTCCAGAATCTTCTCTTCCAGCTGATTGGCCGCCCAGATACCGAACTCTTCCGGTGCCATCTCGCCGCCTTCAGCGAACCAGTACGGTTGCGCGATGTGGACGATACCCGGGATCGGCAAGTCGCCTTGTTCGTGCATGTACTTCATGCCACCCAGGCTCGCGCCGGCCACGGTGGAACCGTGATAACCGTTCTTGCGGCTGATGATGACTTTCTTCTTCGGCTGGCCCTTGATCGCCCAGTAGTGACGAACCATACGCAGCATGGTGTCGTTGCCTTCAGAGCCGGAACCGGTGAAGAACACGTGGTTCATGCCTTGTGGCGCGATGTCGGAGATGGCCTTGGCCAGTTCCAGCACCGGCGGGTGAGCCGTCTGGAAGAACAAATTGTAGTAAGGCAGTTCGCGCATTTGTTTACTGGCGGCATCAGCCAATTCATCGCGACCGTAGCCGATCGCCACGCACCACAGGCCTGCCATACCGTCGAGGATCTTGTTGCCTTCGCTGTCCCAGAGGTAAACGCCCTTGGCGTTGGTGATGATCCGCGGGCCTTTCTCTTTCAGCTGCTTGAAGTCGCTGAACGGGGCCAGGTGGTGATCGCTGCTCAGGGTTTGCCATTCACGGGTTTGCGGGTTGTTGCTGGTCATGCGAATTCTCCTAAGATTTCAGTGAAGGGCGCCGCCAAGAGGGCGTGATTACCGTAAATGACGGCCGCGTTGTTTCTGTGATCGCGCCAGGCAAGGCGCGGGACGAAGGTAAGGGTTGTTTCCTTGCCGAGTCCCGCAACGCCGCATGGCGCGATCACAGAAACAACCCGAAGGGCCGTGTCCCGCAAAGCGCAATACGTCGTTACTCGTCGTTCATTTGAAGAAACCAAATCTCACTCCTCGCGCCTAGTCTTGCGCTTTGCGGGACGATGGCGCGGCCATCATTTACGGTAATCACGCCCTCTCAGCCGCGCCCGGCGCATCAGACGGCGAAGAGCAGGAATTCCCGCTCCCACGAACTGATCACGCGCTTGAAGTTTTCATGCTCGGCCCGCTTGACCGCGACGTAGCCAGTGATGAATTTCTTGCCCAGGTACTTCTCGATAGTCGCGCTGTGTTCCATGCGTTCCAGCGCGTCTTCGATGGTCAGTGGCAGGCGCAGGTTGCGGCGTTCATAGCCACGCCCCACCACCGGCGCACTCGGGTCCAAGCCTTCGACCATGCCGATGTAACCGCAGAGCAGGCTCGCGGCAATCGCCAGGTACGGGTTGGCGTCGGCGCCCGGCAGGCGGTTTTCCACCCGACGGTTTTGCGGCCCGGCATCCGGAACCCGCAGGCCCACGGTGCGGTTCTCTTCGCCCCACTCCACGTTCACCGGTGCCGAGGTGTCTGGCAGGAAGCGGCGGAACGAGTTGACGTTCGGGGCGAACAGCGGCAACAGCTCGGGGATCAGTTTCTGCAAACCACCGATGTGGTGCAGGAACAGCTGGCTCATGGTCCCGTCTTCGTTGGAGAAGACGTTCTTGCCGGTCTCGATGTCGATGATGCTCTGGTGCAAGTGCATCGCACTGCCCGGCTCGCCGGTCATGGGTTTGGCCATGAAGGTGGCGGCCACGTTGTGCTTGAGCGCGGCTTCGCGCATGGTGCGCTTGAACACCAGGATCTGGTCGGCCAGGGACAGGGCATCGCCGTGACGGAAGTTGATTTCCATCTGCGCCGTGCCGTCCTCGTGGATCAGCGTGTCGAGGTCCAGCTCCTGCAATTCGCACCAGTCGTAGACGTCTTCGAACAGCGGATCGAATTCGTTTGCCGCTTCGATCGAGAAGGATTGGCGACCGGTTTCCGGGCGGCCGGAACGGCCTATCGGCGGTTGCAGCGGGAAGTCCGGGTCTTCGCAGCGCTTGGTCAGGTAGAACTCCATTTCTGGCGCCACGATCGGCTGCCAGCCTTTGTCGGAATAGAGTTTCAGCACCTTTTTGAGCACGTTGCGCGGCGACAGCTCGATTGGGTTGCCTTGCTTGTCGTAGGTGTCGTGGATCACCTGAGCGGTGGGCTCGATGGCCCAGGGCACAAGGAATACCGCGTTCTGGTCGGGACGGCAGATCATGTCGATGTCGGCCGGGTCGAGCAGTTCGTAATAGATGTCGTCTTCGACATAATCGCCGGTCACGGTCTGCAACAGAACGCTCTCGGGCAGGCGCATGCCTTTTTCGGCAATGAACTTGTTGGTCGGCGAAATCTTGCCCCGGGTGATCCCGGTCAAGTCGGCGATCATGCATTCGACTTCTGTGATCTTGTGGTCTTTCAACCAATCGGTGAGCTGGTCGAGGTTGTTACTCATAAATGCCTCTAGGCTTGGTTTCCTGACTCTTATAAGTCAGGCGTTGTTTGACGCATCGGCGTCGCGTTGTAATGCGTGCTTACGGCAGGCATCGCCAAATGCCTGGAAGATCGCAAGGTAATCCGGGTTTGAGCTTACCTGCCATTCGGGATGCCATTGCACTCCCAAAGCAAAACCCTTGCCCTGCGGG
This sequence comes from Pseudomonas sp. PMCC200344, assembly GCF_030053095.1. Taxonomy (NCBI): domain Bacteria; kingdom Pseudomonadati; phylum Pseudomonadota; class Gammaproteobacteria; order Pseudomonadales; family Pseudomonadaceae; genus Pseudomonas; species Pseudomonas sp. PMCC200344. The sequence goes on from NZ_CP125618.1 coordinate 6,122,798, forward strand.
ACCGAGACTGCCTCGATCAACCCGTCAGGAGCCAAGGCTTCGACGCAAAGGCCCGGCGCCAGACGTTCAACGCCCTGACCATGAATCGAATTGACGTGTATCTCGCTCGCCAGGCCCAGACCTGCAAGCACACCACCCGGTTGAATGTGCACCGGGTGACTTGGCGCATACTGTCCTTCAAGCGGTAGGCTATCGTCTTCACGGTGATCCATGAAGGGACCGGCATCGTGGACTTTTTGATGCAGGCTGCCGCCGAACGCCACATTCATTTCCTGGAAGCCGCGGCAAATACCGAGTACGGGAATGCCGGCCTCGACTGCGGCGCGGATCAACGGGAGGGTTGTGGCATCGCGTGCAGAATCATGAGCAGTGCCCGGCGCGCTGGCTAGGCCGCTATAGTGAAACGGTTCTATATTGGAAGGAGAGCCTGTAAAGAGGATGCCATCCAAACTGTCCAGAATATCGGACGGTGCCAGCAAATCGGCCAGGGACGGAAGAATCATCGGCAGGCCCTTGGCCGCTGAGGCCACGGCGCGGACGTACTTGTCGCCACTGATGTGATAAGCATGCAGACCGATCTGCTTAGAGCAGGCGGTGACGCCGATTAACGGCAGGCGAGACATGAAGCACCCCGGTATTATTGGTGTTATGGGTTTGAATCGAGCTTAGCCTTGTTCATTTTTTTACACAACACCCCCGTAAAAAATACAACACGGCCCGCTCAAGTGTGCATCAGCCAAAGCGTTCAAAGGCATAAAAACGCCCCAAAGTGCCTCAAAAAAGCCTTACGAGCGCTTTTTTAGGGCAAAAAAGGCCTCGCTTGACTTCGGCATGCCGTTCGGGTTGACTGGAATCCGCAGAGATCAATGATTGATATTTTTAACAACAAAGGTGTTGCATCATGTCGGTACCCCCGCGTGCCGTTCAGCTTAACGAAGCGAACGCGTTCCTTAAGGAACATCCTGAGGTTCTGTACGTTGACCTTCTGATTGCGGATATGAATGGTGTGGTGCGCGGCAAGCGCATTGAACGCACCAGCCTCCACAAGGTTTACGAGAAAGGCATCAACCTGCCGGCCTCTCTATTTGCTCTGGATATCAATGGCTCGACGGTGGAAAGCACCGGCCTGGGCCTGGACATCGGTGATGCTGACCGAATCTGCTATCCAATCCCTGACACCCTGTGCAACGAGCCTTGGCAGAAGCGCCCTACCGCGCAACTGTTGATGACCATGCATGAACTCGAAGGCCAGCCATTCTTTGCCGACCCGCGAGAAGTGCTGGCCAATGTGGTGCGCAAGTTCGACGACATGGGCCTGACCATCTGCGCCGCGTTCGAACTGGAGTTCTACCTGATCGACCAGGAGAACGTGAACGGTCGTCCGCAACCGCCACGCTCGCCGGTCTCCGGCAAACGCCCGCATTCGACACAGGTTTACCTGATCGACGACCTCGACGAATACGTCGACTGCCTCCAGGACATTCTGGAAGGTGCGAAAGAGCAAGGCATCCCTGCCGACGCGATCGTCAAGGAAAGTGCCCCGGCGCAGTTCGAAGTGAACCTGCACCACGTTGCCGACCCGATCAAGGCCTGCGACTACGCGGTCCTGCTCAAGCGTCTGATCAAAAACATCGCCTACGACCATGAAATGGACACCACCTTCATGGCCAAGCCTTACCCGGGCCAGGCGGGGAACGGTCTGCACGTCCACATCTCGATTCTTGATAAAGACGGCAAAAACATTTTTGCCAGTGAGGATCCCGAGCAGAACGCCGCACTGCGTCACGCGATCGGCGGTGTGCTCGAGACCCTACCGGCGCAGATGGCTTTCCTCTGCCCGAACGTCAACTCCTACCGTCGTTTCGGCGCACAGTTCTACGTGCCGAATGCACCGTGCTGGGGTCTGGACAACCGTACTGTTGCGGTGCGCGTGCCGACCGGTTCTGCCGACGCGGTCCGTCTGGAACACCGCGTTGCCGGCGCCGATGCCAACCCGTACCTGCTGATGGCTTCGGTCCTGGCAGGCGTGCACCACGGCCTGACCAACAAGATCGAGCCGGGCGCTCCCGTGGAAGGCAACTCATACGAGCAGAACGAGCAAAGCCTGCCGAACAACCTGCGCGATGCATTGCGTGAGCTGGACGACAGCGAAGTCATGGCCAAGTACATCGACCCGAAATACATCGATATCTTCGTCGCGTGTAAAGAGAGCGAGCTGGAGGAGTTCGAACACTCCATCTCCGACCTCGAGTACAACTGGTACCTGCATACCGTGTAAGCGGTTGCAGTAAAAACAACGCCGCCGGCCTCACAGCTTGCGGCGTTTTTTTATGGCCGCCTTCGGCGGATCGCGAGCAGGCTCGCTCCCACAGGGGATTTCCTGTGTGCACAAAATTCATGTTCGCTGGAGATCAACTGTGGGAGCGAGCCTGCTCGCGAAGGCGTCCTGGCAGACAACATCAATCCCTGCTCGTACAATGCCCGCTGCCCCGCAGGAGACTTCGATGACCCGACTCGCCACCCCACGCAAACCCCGCGCCCGCAGCCAGGCCCGGATCGATTCGATACTCGATGCCGCCCGCACGCTGCTGGCTGCCGAGGGCGTGGCCAGCCTGTCGATCTATAGCGTCGCCGAACGCGCGGAGATCCCGCCCTCCTCCGTGTACCACTTCTTTGCCAGCGTCCCGGCGCTGCTCGAAGCCCTGACGGCCGACGTCCACGCTGCGTTCCGTGCCTGCCTGCAAGCCCCCATCGACCACGAAGCCCTCAACGGCTGGCGCGATCTTTCGCGACTAGTGGAACAGCGCATGCTCGACATCTATGACGAAGACGCCGCCGCCCGCCAACTGATCCTTGCCCAGCACGGCCTGACCGAGGTCACCCAGGCCGACCGCCAGCACGACATCGAACTTGGCGACTTGATGCACAAACTCTTCGACCACCACTTCGAGCTGCCGAGACTGCCGACGGACGTTGATGTGTTTGCGTTGGCCATGGAGCTGGGGGATCGGGTGTATGCACGCTCAGTGCAACAACACGGACAGATCACGCCGCGCATGGCTGAGGAAGGGATGCGGGTATTCGACGCCTACCTAGGGCTGTATTTGCCGCCCTACCTGCCCAAGCGCGCTATTACAGCCTGATTTCTTTATTGACCGTGCAGGCCTCTTCGCGAGCAAGCGCGCTCCCACATTAGATCTCCAGTGAATGCAAAACCTGAGTCCGACGCCGATCAGATGTGGGAGCAGGCTTGCTCGCGAAGGCCGCACCGCCGACCTCACTGACTCACACGCATAAAAAACCCCGAAGGGCTTAAACCGTTCGGGGTTGTTGTTTGCGCACGCGCTTACAACTTGGCGATCGACACCTCGGTGGATTTCACAAACGCGATCACTTCGCTGCCGACCACCAGTTCCAGCTCTTTCACCGAGCGAGTGGTGATCACCGAGGTGACGATGCCGGAAGCGGTCTGTACGTCGATTTCGGACAGTACGTCGCCGAGTACGATTTCCTTGATGGAGCCTTTGAACTGGTTACGAACGTTGATGGCTTTGATTGTCATGATGTTGATTCCTGTCGTTGGATAAGGCTTGAGTTATTGAGCCCAACGCAATTGCGTAGGCAATGGTGAAACAGGTTCCGGTGCCGGCGGTTCGCCGGGCAACGCCAGCACGCGATTGAGGACTTCGGTTTCCAGCGCCGCCAGCCGATGGGAGCCGCGAACCCGAGGGCGCGGCAACTCAACGTGCAGGTCGAGGCCGACTTCGCCCTCTTCGATCAGGATCACCCGATCGGCAATCGCCACCGCTTCACTGACATCATGGGTGACCAGCAACACGGTGAATCCGTGCTTCTGCCAGAGCCGTTCGATCAGCTGCTGCATTTCAATTCGGGTCAGTGCATCCAGCGCGCCCAGCGGTTCGTCCAGCAACAGCAAACGCGGTTGATGGATCAGCGCGCGGGCCAGGGCCACGCGTTGCTTCTGGCCGCCGGACAAGGCCGCTGGCCATTCATTGGCGCGGTCGGCCAGACCGACCGACTCCAACGCTTCCAGCGCTTGCGGACGCCAGTTGCCCTTGAGCCCGAGGCCGACGTTGTCGATGACCTTTTTCCATGGCAGCAAACGCGCTTCCTGGAACATCAATCGGGTGTCTTCCCGCGCCTCATTCAGTGGCGCTGAGCCCGCGAGCAATTCACCGCCCGTGGGTTTGTCGAGACCGGCGAGCAAACGCAGCAAGGTACTTTTTCCGCAACCGCTACGACCGACCACGGCGACAAACTGACCGGCCGGGATATGCAGATCGATCTCGCGCAGCACTTGCCGCGCGCCGAAGGTTTTTTGCAGTTTGCGCACTGCCAGCGCAATCCCGCGCAGCAGGCGTGGAGGTTGTTGAGCCGTCATGCCGCACCTCCTTTAACAACCTGATAGGCCGGGTGCCAGCGCAACCACACGCGCTCAAGTCCACGGGCCGCGAGGTCGGCGAGTTTGCCGAGCACGGCGTACAAGAGAATCGCCAGCACCACTACGTCGGTCTGCAGGAACTCCCGGGCATTCATTGCCAGGTAGCCGATGCCGGAGCTGGCGGAAATGGTTTCCGCGACGATCAACGTCAGCCACATGAAGCCCAGCGCGAACCGCACACCGACTAGAATCGAAGGCAGCGCGCCCGGCAGAATCACCTGACGGAACAGGCTGAAACCGGACAAGCCATAACTGCGGGACATTTCCACCAGCGCCGGATCGACATTGCGGATGCCGTGATAGGTGTTGAGGTAGATCGGGAACAACGTGCCCAACGCCACCAGGAAAATCTTCGCCGACTCATCAATGCCGAACCACAGGATCACCAGTGGAATCAGCGCCAGGTGCGGCACGTTGCGGATCATCTGCACCGAACTGTCGAGCAGACGCTCGCCCCATTTCGACAGGCCGGTGATGAAGCCCAGGGTCAGGCCGATGGTGCCGCCGATGGCGAAGCCCAGCGCCGCACGCCAGCCGCTGATCGCCAGGTGAGTCCAGATTTCACCGCTGCGCACCAGGCTGACGCCGGCTTCGATGACCGCGATCGGCGCCGGCAGAATCCGTGTCGACAACCAGCCCGCCGACACCGACAACTGCCACACCGCCAGCAGCAAAACAGGTAACGCCCAGGGCGCAAGGCTATGGATAAGTTTCTTCATGGCGCGCCTCAGCTCTGCGACGCGGCTTTGGGAAGAATGTCGTTAGCGACCATCTCACCAAACGGGCTGACGTAACCGGCGCTTTTCGGCAATTCCGGACGTTCGATGTCCAGATGCGGGAACAGCAATTCGGCGACGCGGTACGACTCTTCCAGGTGTGGGTAACCGGAGAAGATGAACGTGTCGATGCCCAGGTCCGCGTATTCCTTCACGCGAGCGGCCACGGTCGGACCATCGCCCACCAATGCTGTACCGGCACCGCCACGCACCAGGCCAACACCGGCCCACAGGTTGGGGCTGACTTCCAGGTTGTCACGGCTGCCGCCGTGCAATGCGGCCATGCGTTGCTGACCGACCGAGTCGAAGCGCGCCAGAGAAGCCTGGGCGCGAGCGATGGTGTCGTCGTCCAGATGAGAGATCAGCCGATCCGCCGCTTGCCAGGCTTCGGCATTGGTTTCACGAACGATCACATGCAAACGAATGCCGAAGCGCACGGTGCGCCCGAGCTTCGCGGCTTTGGCGCGCACTTGTTCGATCTTCTCGGCAACGGCTGCCGGAGGTTCGCCCCAGGTCAGGACCATCTCGACCTGTTCTGCCGCGAGGTCTTGCGCCGCTTCCGAAGAACCGCCGAAGTACAGCGGCGGACGCGGTTGCTGAATCGGCGGGTAGAGCAACTTCGCGCCCTTCACGCTGATGTGCTGACCGTCGTAATCGACGGTTTCGCCTTCCAGCACGCGGCGCCAGATGCGGGTGAATTCCACCGAGGCTTGATAGCGCTCTTCGTGAGTGAGGAACAAACCGTCGCCGGCCAATTCTTCCGGATCACCGCCGGTGACCAGGTTGAACAACGCACGACCGCCGGACAGGCGATCCAGCGTCGCAGCCTGACGCGCTGCCACCGTCGGGGAAATGATCCCGGGGCGCAGGGCGACGAGGAACTTCAAACGCTGGGTCACCGGGATCAGCGACGCGGCCACCAGCCACGAATCTTCGCAAGAGCGACCCGTAGGAATCAGCACCCCGCCGAAGCCCAGCCGATCCGCCGCTTGCGCGACTTGTTGCAGATAACCGTGATCGACGGCGCGAGCGCCTTCGGCGGTGCCAAGGTAATGGCCGTCACCGTGGGTAGGCAGGAACCAGAAGATATTGAGGCTCATGGAGTGGTCTCCTTAGGGATTCGAATTACTGAGCTTTGGCAACGGCCGCCGGTGGCGTCCAGATCACGTCTTTGATGCTCAGCGGCTTTGGAATCAGCTTGAGCTGGTAGAAGCTATCGGCGATTTTCTGTTGCGCGGCGACCACTTCAGGCGTGAGGAACAGCGCGCCGTAGCCCTGGCGTTTCACCGACGTCAGGGTGATGTCCGGCGGCAGGCCGAGCAGTGGCGAGACTTGTTTGGTCACGTCTTCGGGATTGGCCTTGGACCATTCGCCGACGGCGCGCACTTCTTCCACCAAGGTCTTGATCACCTCAGGATTTTTCTGCGCATAAGGCTTGGTCGCGAGGTAGAACTGATGGTTGTCGACGATGCCTTGGCCATCACGCAGGGTGCGTGCCTGCAGCTGTTGTTCGGCGGCGGCCTGGTACGGGTCCCAGATCACCCAGGCATCGACGCTGCCACGTTCGAACGCAGCGCGAGCATCGGCCGGCGGCAGGAATACGGTCTGGATGTCGGTGTATTTGAGGCCGGCATCTTCCAGTGCGCGGACCAACAGGTAGTGCACGTTGGAGCCTTTGTTCAGGACGACTTTCTTGCCCTTGAGGTCCTGCACCGATTTGATCGGTGAGTCCTTCGGCACCAGGATCGCTTCGCTGTGAGGCGCAGGCGGTTCGTAGGCGACGTAGAGCAGATCGGCGCCGGCGGCTTGAGCGAATACCGGTGGAGTTTCACCCGTAACGCCGAAGTCGATGGAGCCGACGTTCAGGCCTTCGAGCAGTTGCGGGCCGCCGGGGAATTCAGTCCATTGCACGTCCACGCCTTGGGCGGCGAGGCGCTTCTCGAGTGTGCCTTTGGCTTTTAGCAGCACCAGCGTGCCGTATTTTTGATAGCCGATTCGCAACTTCTCGGCTTGAGCTTGAGAAACAACGCCGAAGGACACAGCCGCAGCAAACAGAGCGACCAGACCACGACGCAAAATGACAGTGCGCATGGCGCTCTCCTTTTTGCAGTTGGGTTTTGGCTGCACCTGCTTGCCCGTTAGCGGGCCAGTAAGGTGAGTACTTCAAATTCGGGTAAGGGTTTAAATGCTCCAGCGAGCACTCAACAAACGTTCATTCAACAGGTTCGGATCGATCGGCTTGGGCCGTCGGGCCATGGCGCTGAAAAACAGCTCCAGTGATTCATTCAGTCTTTCTTCCAGCTCCGGTGCCAACTGCGCCTGGACGCTGCCTTCGCCGTAAGCGATCTGGCTGTCTACGGCGAAAATCCCGTGGAGCATTTCCTGGGCTTTCAACGCCGACAACACCGGCTTGAGCGCGTAATCCACCGCCAGCATGTGAGCGATGCTGCCGCCGGTGGCCATTGGCAAAACCACTTTGTGAGCCAGAGCACGCTCGGGCAGCAGGTCCAGCACGGTCTTCAAGGCGCCGGAGAACGACGCCTTGTACACCGGCGTGGCGATCAGCAGGCCATCGGCGTTTTCAATCTGTTGCAGCAGGTCGATCACCTTCGGGCTGTCGAAGCGTGCATGCAGCAAGTCTTCGGCCGGGAAGTCCCGTACCTGGTAACTCACCACTTCCACACCTTGCTCCTGCAACCAGCGTTGGGAGCGCTCCAGCAGCACCCCGGAACGGGAGCGTTGGCTGGGACTGCCACCGAGTGAGACAACCAGCATTCAGACGATTCCTTGAACGGTGTTGGCGATTCGCGGTTTGCGATCTCGCTTTGATAGAAGTGACCTTAACAGGTGATTGTTATATCCATAAATCATATTTATTCATTTGGTTATTCCTTACAGATCTATACGGAATGTCTTTTCCCAGGCAAAAAAATAGGCCGTAAAAACGGCCTGAAATCCCCCTGCTTAATGGATACGGTTCAATCTGAATTATGCGGCGCCTGTCATGCCGTCTTCGCGAGCAAGCCCGCACACATTGGATCGAGCTTTACCTGTGGGAGCGGGCTTGCTCGCGAAGGCGATTTCAGCCACACCTAAAATGCTATGGATTACCTGTTCGGCTGTGGCGTCAGACGCAGGTACGGCTTCACCTCGCGATAACCCTTGGGAAAGCGTTTCTTGATTTCGTCTTCATCCTTGAGTGACGGCACGATCACTACTTCATCCCCGTCCTGCCAGTTGGCCGGGGTGGCCACCTTGTAGTTGTCGGTGAGTTGCAGCGAGTCGATCACTCGCAGAATTTCATGGAAGTTACGGCCGGTGCTCGCCGGGTAGGTGATGGTCAGCCGAACCTTTTTGTTTGGGTCGATCACGAACAGCGAACGCACGGTCAGGGTGTCGTTGGCATTCGGATGGATCAGGTCGTAGAGGTCCGAGACCTTGCGGTCGGCGTCGGCAATAATCGGGAAGTTGACGAGGGTGTTCTGGGTTTCGTTGATGTCTTCGATCCACTTGTGGTGCGAATCCACCGGATCCACGGACAGGGCAATGGCTTTCACACCGCGCTGGGCAAATTCGTCCTTGAGCTTGGCAGTGAAGCCCAACTCGGTGGTGCACACCGGGGTAAAGTCCGCTGGGTGGGAAAACAGCACGCCCCAGCTATCGCCCAGCCATTCGTGGAAACGGAGGGTACCGGCGCTGGAATCCTGTTCGAAGTCGGGGGCGATATCGCCCAGTCTGAGGCTCATGGTGCTGCTCCTGGTGAGTGCTTGTTGAGGTCAACTGTGCCTGCATTTCTTATTCATTAAAAAGAATAGATATCGATGTGTTTAGATTAAATGAATATTAAAAATGTGTTCACTGGACCTCGGCGACGATCAGGACGACTATCGCTCGCAAGGTTCGAGAAGGCCTTGAGTTGCTGCACAAAGAGGGAAATTTCGAGGAGGGTTTACGGGGGTGAGCCTGACTTGAAAACGCAAAAGCCCCGCCCGGCGTGATACCGGGCGGGGCTTTTTTTACTTCGGTTACGCGAGTGCTATTACAACAGCGGGATCGAGTAGCTGACGATCAGACGGTTTTCGTCCTGGTCGCGTTGGCCCGGGACGTCGTTGCGCCACATGGCATTTTTCCACGTGAGGCCCAGGTTTTTCAGTGGGCCGCTCTGGACTACATAGGCCAGGGTCAGGTCGCGTTCCCATTCGGAACGGCCGGAGCCGGCCACTGCGGTGCTGGAGCTGCTGATGGTGTCGATGTTGTCACCGCGCAGGTAAACGATGCCAGCAGTTGCGCCTGGCAAGCCAACCTTGGCGAAGTCATACGAGTAGCGTGCCTGCCAGGTACGTTCACCGGCACGGGCGAACTTGGCGATCTGGCTGTCGGTAGTCAGGTAAGCCGACGAGCCGTCACCCTGGTTCAACCAAGGGAAGTCGCTGCTGCCGTTGCTGACCTGATAGCCGCCGCCGAAGGTGTGGCCGGCAACGGTATACAGGAACAAGCCGCTGTAAAGGTTGTTGTCAACTTTGCCCCGGCCAGCGCGGAAGCCCTGATAGTTACCGGAACTGAAGTAAGTCGAGTCGTGGCCGTTGGCACCATCGTCAGAGCTGTTGAAGTAACGCAAGTCAGACTTCAGTACACCAGGACCGATCGACCAGTTGTGAACCAGACCCAGGAAGTGTTGTTTGTAGAAGTCTTCCAGGTTGCCGTAGTAGTACTGGGCAGTCAGGTCTTTGGTGATTTTGTAGTCGCCACCACCGTAGATGAACTTGTTGCTGTCACGGCCATTTGCAGTACGACCGTTAGCACCAGCGATCGACAACTCTTCGTTGTTGCTGGAGTTACGACCCTTGACGTGCTCGATCTGACCACCGACCAGTGTCAGGTCCTTGATCTCGTTCGAAGTGATCTGACCGCCCTGGAAGGTTTGCGGCAGCAGACGACCGTCGTTGGTCACGATCACCGGCAGTTTTGGCTGCAGGGTGCCCAATTTCAGTTCGGTCTGGGAAATCTTGGCTTTAGCAGTCAGGCCCAGGCTAGAGAAGTTATCAACTGCTTCGCCGTTGGACTTGCTTGGAAAAACAGTACCGCCATAAGAACCATAGTTCGATGCGGTTGCAGGGCTCGCACCATTAGTGCCACCACCAGAATCCAGACGCACACCCAGCAGGCCGATAGCATCGATACCGAAGCCGACAGTGCCTTGGGTGTAACCGGAGATGAAGCGCAGGTCGAAGCCTTGGCCCCATTCTTCAGCTTTGCTCTGGGTGGTATGAGCACCGGAATCACGGTTATCGTTGTTAATGTAGAAGTTACGCAGCCCCAAAGTAGCCTTGCTGTCTTCGATGAAACCGGCGGCGCCTGCCTGCTGCGCCAAAACCCCTACGGCCACAGCCAGGGCCAAGGTGGACTTGTTCATTTGTTTCGCTCCTATCGTTTCTAATTCTTGAGGTCCTGGGTCGAATGCCCTGGATCCTGAAATGCTCGGTTAGCGCCAGACCTTGTGACTACGGCGATGGCCTGACCCTGTGATTTTGGCCCGCATAATAAACACAAAAGGAATTATTTCATCATTTTTCATGCCATTCAGGAATATAGCTTCGCACTATTACTCTGAGTCGGGACACAAGGTATCGGCTCATAAGCCACCCACTTTAGGCGCTTGGCCTAAAAGCCAAAAAGAATAAAAAATTACTACGTAAGCTCTATTTGGAATATTGAAAAACACAAAAAAAGCGTCGCTTGCGGACGAGGCTTTTCCTGGTGGCTTTAGAGGAAGCTGTAGGTGTAGTTGAAGATCAGACGGGTCTGGTCCTTGTCGGCGAGGCCGGCTGCGTCGCCACGGTAGACGCCATGACGCACCGTTGCGCCTAAGCCTTTGAGCGCGCCCTGCTGAATGGTGTAGTCCACCCGCATGTCGCGCTCCCACTCGGACGCATCGCTGCCACCGGTTGCGGATTTGATGTTTTCGCCCTTCAAGTAAGCCACGGACGCTTTCAGACCCGGCACACCCGCAGCGGCGAAATCGTAGGTGTATTGACCGAAGGTGGTGTTTTCACCGGCACGGACAAAACCGTTGATCATGGCATCGGTGAACAGGTAGAAGCTGGTACCACCGTTACCTTCCGGACGACCATTGCCGTCAACCACGCTGCCCTGGTTCAGATAGACGAAACCGCCGTAATCGCTGACGCGCTGGTGACCGAGCAAGAAAGCATTGCCACCCAAGGTGTAGGTGAACATGGCGCTCCAGGTCTTGTTATCGACCTCGCCCGGGGTCTTGGCGAAACCACCGTTGTTGTTGAAGCGGTAACCGGCGTCGCCGTTCTTGCCATCGGAGCTGCTGTCAAAATAGCGCAGGTCTGTCTTGAAGGACTGTTTGGCGTCGATCGGGAAAACGTGAATCAAGCCAAGGAAGTCCTGCTTGTAGTAATCCTTCAGATTCGAGTGGTAGTACTGCAGGGTGAGGTCCTTGGTGACCTTCCAGTCAGCACCGGCGTAACGGAACTGGTTGCTGTCCTGAGTTCCGCCAGCCACGGCCAGGCCGGTGGAGTTTGAAGAGGCGCGACCTGCCGAGTGCTCCAACTGACCCAGGTTAAAGGTCACGTTGTCGATCTCCTTCGAGGTGATGGTGCCACCGTCAAAGGTCTGTGGCAGCAGGCGGCTGTCGTTCGCGACCAGGATCGGCATGTTCGGTTGCAGAGCGCCACCCAGGTGGGCTTCGGTCTTCGAGGAGCGGGCCTTGACGTTAGCGGCCACACGGCTCCACTCGTCCACAGCCGAACCATCGGTGTCGCTTGGGAAAAACGTGTTGTTGTTGGCTGGGTGGTGACCTTTGCCGCCGTCCAGATGGATACCCACGAGGGCCTGGGCGTCGATACCGAAGCCGACAGTACCTTGGGTGAAACCGGACAGATAATCGAACTTGAGGCCTTCAGCGGTCTCTCTCTGATCCGTACCACCGGAATCGCGGTTATCGTCGTTGTAATACATGGTGCGAGAACTGACGGAAGCTTTGCTGTCTTCGATGAAACCCGCGGCGCCTGCCTGCTGCGCCAGAACCCCGACGGCCACGGCCACACCCAGAGCCAAGGTGGACTTGTTCATTGTTTCGCTCCTCTCGTTTCTAATTCTTGTGTTCCTGGTCCTGGGTCGTATGCCCGGGCTCCTAAGATCCGCGATTAGCGCCAGACCGTGACTCACAAGTCAATCGTAACTATGTGTGTCTACGACCATGGTCTAACCCCCAACAAATTCCTTCCTAAGCCGGGCCATAAACCCAAAAAGAATCACCCAGTTCTTTTTCATACCGTTTAGGAATTTAGCTCCGCACTATTCCTTGAGCCGGGACACGGGCGCCGGCTCATAAGCTAATTCCTAAAGGGTATTTGTTAGCCTTTTTTTAGATCGATTAGCTTTGATGCAATTCACGATCAATACCTATCGAAAGGCAGCGCCATGACGACCAAACGCGCACTATCCGGCCCAATTGTTACAGTTTGTGTATCGCTAATAATTTCTTTTAGCGCTCACGCGGCGAACCTTACGATCGGTTATCAAACCGGTATCGACCCCAGCAAAGTCCCCCAGGCAGACGGACTGTACGAGAAAACCATCGGCCAGAAAATTGACTGGCGTCGTTTCAATAGCGGCCCGGAAGTGGTTACGGCCATTGCTTCCGGCGACGTGCAGATTGGCAACCTCGGCTCGAGTCCGCTGGCAGCCGCTGCTTCGCGCAATCTGCCAATCGTTGCGTTCATTGTTTCCGCCCAGATCAACGCCGCTGAAGCCCTCGTGGTACGCAACGGCAGTGGCATTGATAAACCGGAAGATATGATCGGCAAGACCATCGCCACACTCTTCGTTTCAACCTCCCACTACAGTTTGCTGGGTGCGTTGAAGCACTGGGGCCTGGATGCCTCGAAAGTCAAAGTGGTGAATTTGCAACCGGCGGAAATCGCGGCGGCGTGGAAGCGTGGTGACATCGATGGTGCGTTTGTCTGGTCACCCGCCTTGGGGGAAATTCGCAAGACCGGCAAGACTTTGACCGACGCGGCACAGGTCGGCCAATGGGGTGCACCGACCTTCGAAATCTGGGTCGCGCGCAAGGATTACGCCGAGAAGCACCCAGAGGTTGTGGCCAAATTTGCCAAGGTCACGGTGGACTCGTTCGCCGACTATGCCGCGCATAAAGACAGCTGGACTGCTGACTCGGTACCGGTGCAAAAAATCGCCAAACTGACCGGCGCCAATGCCGTCGATGTGCCGGAGTTGCTGGCCGGCTCCACGTTCCCGGATGCTAAAGCCCAACAGACCACCGCGCTGCTGGACGGCGGCACGGCCAAGGCGATTGGCGAGACGGCGAAGTTCTTGAAGGAACAAGGGAAGGTCGAGACGGTGCTGCCGGATTATTCGCCGTATGTCAGCGCGAAGTTTGTCACTGAGTGATTGCTGACGGCTGCTGCGCAGCCGATCGTCGGAACGCCGCCCGAAGCAAGCTGGCTCCCCCAGTGGTTTTGTAAACGCCAAAGATCCGTGTGGGAGCGAGCTTGCTCGCGATGGCCGCACCGCGGTTACAAGGTCTTTTCGAAGATCTTCGAATTACGCTGAAAGTTGTATAGCGATGCCCGTGCCGACGGCAGGCGTTCGACGCTGCTCGGCACGAAACCACGCTCGCGAAACCAGTGAGCGGTCCGGGTCGTCAGTACAAACAAGGTTTTCAACCCTTGCGCCCGGGCGCGGGTTTCGATGCGCTCCAGCAGCTCATCACCACGACCGCCATGGCGGTATTCCGGGTTCACCGCCAGACACGCCAACTCCCCCGCATCCGAATCAGCAATCTGATACAGCGCCGCACACGCGATGATCATGCCTTCGCGCTCGACCACACTGAACTGCTCGATCTCACGCTCCAGCACCTCACGGGAACGCCGCACCAGAATGCCCTGCTCTTCCAGCGGGCTGATCAAATCCAGCAAGCCGCCGACGTCTTCGATGGCCGCTTCGCGCACAATCTCGAATTGCTCCTGGGCCACCAGCGTACCGCCACCGTCACGGGTGAACAGTTCGGTCAGCAGCGCGCCGTCTTCGGCGTAGCTGACGATGTGACTGCGCGCCACGCCACCGCGGCAGGCCTCAGCGGCGGCATCCAACAGCTCAGCTTGATAGTTGCTGCCCAAGCGCTGCAGATGCGCCGGCACTTGTTGCGGACGCAACTCACGAACCAGCCGACCGTTTTCATCGATCAGCCCCAGGTCGGCGCCGAACAACAGCAGCTTGTCCGCCCCCAGATCGATGGCCGCGCGAGTGGCGACGTCTTCGCAGGCGAGGTTGAAAATCTCACCGGTCGGCGAGTAACCCAGTGGCGACAACAGCACGATGGAGCGTTCATCCAGCAGACGATTGATGCCCTTGCGGTCGACCCGACGCACTTCGCCGGTGTGGTGATAGTCGACGCCTTCGAGCACGCCGATCGGCCGCGCCGTCACCAGATTGCCGCCGGCCACCCGCAGACGCGAGCCCTGCATCGGCGATGAAGCCATGTCCATGGACAGTCGCGCTTCGATGGCGATACGTAGCTGGCCGACCGCATCGATCACGCACTCAAGGGTCGCGGCATCGGTGATGCGCATCCCATGGTGGTAATGCGGGGTCAGGCCGCGCGCAGTGAGGCGGGTTTCAATTTGCGGACGGGAACCGTGAACCAGCACCAGTCGCACGCCCAGGCTGTGCAACAGCACCAGGTCATGGACGATATTGCCGAAGTTCGGGTGCTCCACGCCGTCGCCGGGCAGCATGACGACGAAGGTGCAATCGCGGTGGGCGTTGATGTAAGGCGAAGCATGACGAAGCCAATTAACGTAGTCGGGCATGAACCTGGGCCTGTAATAAATAGCAGCCAAAAAATGGGCGAAACAGAAAAACGCACAGCGGGCTGATGGTTATCGTCGGAACAGGCTTGGCGACACGCGCGCTCTCCTCATGAATACGGGTTGGGATGCTGGCAATTTATACGGCTTGGGCCGGTGTGAGGCAGTAATGTTCAATCAGTTGTCGTAATAGATGCACCGTAGGCTGCAAACGTGACATTTCGAGGTATTCCCCCGGTTGGTGCGCACAGGCGATGTCGCCAGGGCCGAGCACCAGGGTTTCACAGCCAAGACGCTGAAGATAAGGCGCTTCGGTGCCGAACGCCACTGCTTCGGCACGATGGCCGGTGAGCTTTTCCGCGACCCGGACCAATTCTGCATCCTCGGCCTGCTCGAACGGCGGCACTTCGGGGAACAGCGGCGCGTAATCGATCTTCACCTGATGCCACTCGGCAATGGGCTTGAGCTTCTGCAGAATTTCCGCGCGCAGGGCATTTGGGTCCATGCCTGGCAACGGGCGCAGATCAAACTCCAGCGAACACTGACCGCAAATACGGTTGGGATTATCGCCGCCATGGATGCAGCCGAAATTCAGGGTCGGCGTCGGCACGCTGAACTGTGGATTACGGAATTCACGCTGCCACGCCAACCGCAAACCACGCAGTTCACCGATGGCATCGTGCATGGCTTCAAGAGCGCTGTGGCCGAGGCGTGGATCCGAGGAGTGGCCGCTCTGACCAAGGATGTCGATGCGCTCCATCATGATGCCTTTGTGCATGCGGATCGGTTTCAGCCCGGTCGGCTCGCCGATCACCGCCGCACGACCGAGTGGACGCCCGGCTTCGGCCAAGGCACGAGCGCCGGACATCGAGCTTTCTTCATCACAGGTGGCGAGGATCAGCAGCGGTTGCTTGAACGGCTGATCGAGCAGCGGTATGACGGCTTCGATGGCCAGCGCGAAAAAGCCCTTCATGTCGCAACTGCCCAGCCCGACCCAGCGACCGTCAACTTCGGTCAGCTTCAGCGGATCGGTCTGCCACAGCGCGCCATCGAACGGCACCGTGTCACTGTGACCGGCCAGCACCAGGCCACCGGGGCCGGAACCGAAACTGGCCAGCAGATTGAATTTGCCGGGGCTGACCTGCTGGATGTCGCAGGTAAAACCCAGATCGCCGAGCCACGTCGCCAGCAAATCAATCACCGGACGGTTGCTTTGATCGAGGCTGGCCTGCGTACAGCTGACGGACGGCGCAGCGATCAGCGCAGCGAACTGATCTTTCATGGACGGCAAAGGCATCGCTGACTCCCAACTCCCGATTTGAACTCCATCATAGAACCATCCGGCGACAGGAATAAACCGTCGCGGCGCGTAGGTTTGGTCAGTGCTGTACACTGCACGGCCTTGGCAGCCACACATTCCCCCGGCTGCGCTCCCGATCCTGGATTTTCCGGCCATGCAGAAAGAAACCGAAATCAAACTCCGCGTCAGCCGAGAAACTCTCGCTGCCCTGCGCGAGCACCCGCTCCTGAAAAAACGCAACAAAAGTGGCTGGGAACGCCGTGAGTTGATGAACCAGTACTTCGACACGCCTGAGCGCGACCTGGCCCGCGCCAAGGTTGCCCTGCGCCTGCGCCGCGATGGCGAAGAAGTGATTCAAACCCTCAAGACCCGTGGCCAGAGCGTCGCCGGTCTGTCGGTGCGTAACGAATACGACTGGAACCTGCCCAAAGCCAAGCTCGACGTGAAGAAACTCGACGGCGAATGCTGGCCTGAAGAGTTGGCCGAGCTGGACAAGAAAACCCTGAAGCCGATCTTCACCACCGATTTCGTCCGCGAACGCGCTGAAATCGCTTGGGGCCGTGGCAAGACCAAAGTGGTCATCGAAGCCGCGCTCGACCTCGGCCACGTCGTGGTCGGCAAGCAGAAAGAAGAAATCTGCGAACTGGAGCTGGAACTGCGCGAAGGCGAGCCGGCCGCTTTGCTGGAACTGGCCGCCGAACTGGCCGCGACCCTGGCCCTGATGCCATGTGACATCAGCAAGGCCGAACGCGGTTATCGCTTGTACGACGCCAACAGCTACTCGCTGAGCCTGCCGGCGCCGCAGATCACCGCCGAAACCCCGCTGGACGACGCTTTCGCCGCGCTGAGCTGGCACTTGCTGAGCAGCAGCCAGCGTCTGGCCGAGCAGTATCGCTTCAACGGCCACTGGCGCCTGCTGCAGGACTGGGTCGAAAACCTGGCTGAATTGCGCGCGCTGCTCAGCAGCCTGGGTCAAGCCGCACCGCGTCAGTCGACGCACGATCTGCGCATCGCGCTGGATGCCTTGCTGGAAGACTGGCGTCCGCTGGTTCAAGCCGGGGTAGATGACGAAGACGTGCGCAAAGCCGCGCCGGAGCAGTTCCTCGAAGAATTGGAAGACCCGCGTTGGGGCTTGTTCTCGCTGAACACTTCGCGCTGGTTGCTGGCCCGCACCTGGGCTGCCGATCGCAACGTCCGTGGCAATCGCCAGGGCGCTGCGCAATTGGGTAGCTGGCTGCCGCGTTTGCTGGGTGAAGAAGCGACTTCCCTACAACTGCAGCGTTATCAGCAACAGCCGGAAGATCTGGCCGAGCAACTTCCGCGCATCGAGCGCATCCAGGCTTGGCTGCACCACGCCCGCAGCGTGCTGGACATCCCGGAAATGGATCGCCTGTACGGTGAGCTGAAACAGCTTGCTCTGCTAGCGAACGAGCCGATCACCGATGAATCGCTGGATGCGCGCAAGCAGCAAGCGATTGCGGTGTATCAGAATCGTGCGTGGAAGATGCTGTTGCGCATGTGATACCGCCTTCGCGAGCAGGCTCGCTCCCACAGGGGGATCTGTGCCAGACACACATCCCCCTGTGGGAGCGAGCCTGCTCGCGAAGAGGCCAGCCCGGTCACCGAAAAACTCAGACCGGCAAACTCGTCGTGGATTTGATTTCCGACAACGCCACGATCGAGTTCACCTCCTGAATCCCCGGCACCATCGACAGCTTCTCGAAGAAGAAGCGCTCATACGCCTCAATGTCCGCCGTCACAATCCGCAGCAAAAAATCCACCGACCCCATCAGCACATAACACTCCAGTACTTCGGGAAAGCCGCGAATCGCCTCGGTGAATTCAGTGAAGTTCGAACGCCCGTGAGCGTTGAGTTTGATTTCAGCGAAGATCTGCGTGTTAAGCCCGATTTTCTTCCGATCGAGCAAGGTCACCTGCCCGCGAATGATCCCCTCCTCCTTCATCCGCTGTATCCGTCGCCAGCACGGCGACTGCGACAACCCCACCTGTTCCGCAATCTGCGCACTGGAAAGTGAAGCGTCCTCTTGCAGCAACGCGAGAATCTTGCGGTCGTAGCCATCCAGCTCGCTATGCATAAAAAAACCTTTGATTGATAACTTGTCGAATCAAGCAATTCAAATAATCGCCAATAAGCCCAATCATAGATAAGAAATGCCCGGCACCGAATGTAAAAATTCCTCCAGTGATTTTGGAGTCCGACCATGCCGCATCTAGAAGCCGTAAACACCCCGCACACCCGCGCCGATGTCTGGAACGTCAGCAACGCCCACTGCCGCGTTCACTATCAAGTGCTGGCCGAGGCCGAACCGGATCTGCTGTGCCGGGCGCTCAACCTGTTCGCCTTGCAGTTTCTGACGCCGCAACAGGTCAACGTGCAGCGGATGGACGATCTGCTGTCGATCGACATCGTGATGGACGGCCTGAGCTGGCACCGCGCCCAGGTGATCGCAGAAAAATTACGTAACCTGATCAGCGTCTGTTCGGTTGAGCTGCAAGCCGCTGATTGCGCGTGGGATGAACCGGCTCAGGCGGCGGGCTGAAAAAATTCGACACGGCTTCGTCGGGTAGTGGCCCAACGGTCTGCGGCTCCGCGACTATCCTTTGCGAACTGTTGTTCATGAGGAGCCCGCATGTCCGTTCAACTTGCCATTCAGGACCGCTGGCTGGATCTCAATGATTTGCTGCGTGAACTGGTCGCTCAAGGCTTTATCAGCCAGGACTCGGCCGAACACGCGCTCAATGCCCGACGCCGCCACGCCGCCAATGGCCAGATGCACCCACTGGAATTCATCGCCAGCCAACACCTGGACGACCTCAGCCGCCCCGGTAAACCCCTCGATCTGGAAAGCCTGACGCTTTGGCTGTCGCAGCAGGCCGGTCAGCCTTATCTGCGTATCGACCCGCTGAAAATCAACGTTGCGGCGATTACGCCGCTGATGTCCTACGCGTTCGCCCAGCGCCACAAGATTCTTGCGGTGTCTATCGACCGCGAAGCAGTCACCGTGGCCAGCGCCCAGCCTTACGTCACCGGTTGGGAAGCCGACCTGACCCATGTGCTGAAGCTGCCGATCAAGCGTGTGGTCGCCAACCCGGTCGACATCCAGCGCTTCAGCGTGGAGTTTTTCCGTCTGGCCAAATCGGTCAGCGGTGCGACCAACGCCGATCAGCAGATGAACACATTGGGCAATTTCGAGCAGCTACTGAACCTCGGCGCGAGCGATCAGGAACCGGACGCCAACGACGCGCACATCGTCAACATCGTCGACTGGTTGTTCCAGTACGCGTTCCAGCAACGCGCCAGCGATATCCACATCGAACCCCGGCGCGAACAAGGCACGGTGCGCTTTCGTATCGACGGCGTGCTGCACAACGTCTATCAATTTCCGCCGCAAGTGACCATGGCCATCGTCAGCCGCCTGAAAAGCCTCGGGCGGATGAACGTCGCGGAAAAACGCAAACCCCAAGACGGCCGGGTGAAAACCAAAACCCCGGACGGTGGCGAAGTCGAGTTGCGGCTATCGACATTGCCTACTGCATTCGGCGAAAAAATGGTCATGCGGATCTTCGACCCGGAGGTACTGCTCAAGAATTTCGATCAGCTGGGCTTCTCCGCCGACGACTTGCGCCGCTGGAAGGACATGACGAGCCAGCCCAATGGCATCATTCTGGTCACCGGCCCGACCGGTTCCGGCAAGACCACCACGCTGTACACCACCCTGAAAAAACTGGCGACGCCGGAGGTCAACCTCTGCACCATCGAAGACCCGATCGAAATGGTCGAGCCAGCCTTCAATCAGATGCAGGTCCAGCACAACATCGACCTGACCTTCGCCGCCGGTGTGCGCGCGCTGATGCGACAGGACCCGGACATCATCATGATCGGTGAGATCCGTGATCTGGAAACCGCTGAAATGGCGATCCAGGCTGCGCTCACGGGCCACCTGGTGCTGTCGACGCTGCACACCAACGATGCGCCGAGCGCCATCAGCCGCTTGCTGGAACTGGGTGTGCCGCATTACCTGATCAAAGCCACGGTGCTCGGCGTCATGGCCCAGCGCCTGGTCCGCACCTTGTGCCCGCATTGCAAGGCACCGCTGACCCTGGGCGAAGAAGACTGGCAAACCTTGACCCGGCCCTGGCAGGCACCGTTGCCGAACAACGCACAGCGCGCCATTGGTTGCCTGGAATGCCGCGATACCGGTTACCGCGGCCGCGCCGGGGTCTACGAAATCATGCAGCTGACGGACGGCGTCAAAGCGCTGATCAACCCCGACACCGATTTGCTGGCGGTGCGGCGTCAGGCGTTCAAGGAAGGCATGCGCAGTTTGCGATTGTCAGGGGCGCAAAAAGTCGCAGCGGGTTTGACGACGATTGAGGAGGTATTGCGGGTGACGCCGCAGAGTGAGCAGAAATAGCTGCGCTACCAGTCGGCCAGGCCCAATCCGGTATTGGGCAAACGAATCTGTTGATGAGCCGCTATGGAACTCGATTGGGGGATTGGCAATCAAACGCCGTAGTTAACCCAGTGGAGTCACCCAATATGCGTCTCAAACTTGCTGTCGCTACCATCGCCTTGTTGTCCCTTCCTGTTGGTTCGGCGATGGCCGATAGCTTTTGGCGTAACGTCATCTCATCCGGTGCGACCACCGGTTCGACCTACCTGACCTTCAAGGATCACAAGCTGATCGTTGCCGCCCAGGACGATGCTGGCAGCTTTGTCGCCAGTGACGGCGGCATTCGCGGCCCATACCTGGAGGCCGCGATGCAGAAAGTCCGCGCCGACAACCCTGGCCTGCAGGCCACGGACATGGAACTGGCGAACGCAATCCTGGCGAAGAATGCCGTCGCTTCGAATTAAGATGTACTGCTGAACAAAAATGCCGCTCTCAATGAGCGGCATTTTTTTGAACCAGAGAAATTGCACAGCTATTTCCTACGTAGGCTAACGCCAAAACACTGACATACAGACGAGTTTTCACCGACCTACTGATGAAAGCTCTGATATGAGCGCCAGACGTGCGAACTCAAACTTTGTCGATTCGGATTACCCCCACAAGCGAATCGACTCACATGAAAAAACCAGTCTTATCTTTACTTCTGCTGGCCGCCTACAGTCACGTTTCCCACGCGGAAGGCCTGTACGGCTCGATAAAAATCCAGAGTGTCCAGCAAGACCTTGCCGACGCCCTGCTCACAAGTCCCAGGGTGAACAGCCGTATCGTCAGTCCGGAGCGCAACAAAGATGTCGGCGGCTCCGTTGCGCTCGGCTATGAGTTCATAGGTGGCTGGCGCCTGGAAAGCGAGTACACCATCAAGCAGGACTCGGAGTTCATGAGTTACTGGGCGCCATTCAACGCCAACGTTAACAACATGCAGGTCTCATCCAAGCGTCTGATGTTCAATGCCTATAAGGACTTCCGCTTGACCCAAAGCCTATCGCTGTACGCCATGGCCGGCGCAGGCGTGGCCCATATCAAATCCGAAGGCTATCAGTCCAACCCTTCACGTCGATTTGCCAACAATACCCAAAACAATTTCGCCTACACCCTGGGCGTCGGTGCAGACCTCAAACTGACCCGGCAAATTACCGTCGGCACCGGCTACCGCTATGTCGACATGGGTAAGGTTGAAACCGGCTATAACACCTTCGCCAACCGCATCAATGCGCGGGACGAACAACTAAAGGGCAAGCTTCGAGAGCAGAATCTTTACGTTGAAGCGCGGATGTCGTTCTGATTCATGACTCAAAAAAATGCAGCTCTCCATGAGCGGCATTTTTTTGCCCGAATACAAAACGGTGCGTCAGCGGTAATCATCCACCGGGACGCAAGCGCAAAACAGGTTCCGATCGCCGTAGACATTGTCCACCCGGTTCACCACCGGCCAGTACTTATGCGCCTTGGTGTGAGCATCCGGCGTCACCGCCTGCTCGATGCTGTAGGGTCGCTCCCACACCCCGGTGATATCCGCCAAGGTGTGCGGCGAACGTTTCAGCGGGTTGTCATCGGCCGGCCAGTTGCCGTTCTGCACCTCGGTGATTTCCGCGCGGATACTCAGCATCGCCCCGATAAACCGGTCCAGCTCCGCCTTCGATTCACTTTCGGTGGGCTCAACCATCAACGTCCCCGGTACCGGAAACGACATGGTCGGCGCATGGAAGCCATAGTCCATCAGCCGCTTGGCGACGTCCTCCTCGCTGATCCCGGTCAGCGCCTTGAGTGGCCGCAGGTCAAGAATGCATTCGTGAGCCACCCGCTGGTTGCGCCCGGTGTAAAGCACCGGAAACGCCCCGGACAAGTGCTGCGCCAGGTAATTCGCGGCGAGGATCGCCACCTCACTGGCATCCGCCAATTGCGGCCCCATCATCGCGATGTACATCCAGCTGATCGGCAGGATGCTCGCACTGCCCCAGGGCGCCGCGCTGACTGCACCGTTTTGCGCCAGTGGCCCGTCGATCGGCACCACCGGGTGATTGGCCACGAATGGCGCCAGATGCGCCCGCACACCAATCGGCCCCATGCCCGGCCCGCCGCCACCATGTGGAATGCAGAAAGTCTTGTGCAGGTTCATGTGGGACACGTCGGCACCAATGTCCGCCGGGCGCGCCAGTCCGACCTGAGCGTTGAGGTTGGCGCCATCCATGTACACCTGGCCGCCGTGGCTGTGGATAACTTCGCAGATTTCGCTGATGCCTTCCTCGTATACACCGTGGGTCGAAGGGTACGTCGCCATCAGGCAGGCGAGTTTGTCTCCGGCCTCTGCGGCTTTGCCTTTGAGGTCATCCAGATCAACGTTGCCCGCCTCGTCGCATTCGACGATCACCACCCGCATCCCGGCCATCTGCGCCGACGCCGGGTTGGTGCCGTGGGCCGAGGACGGGATCAGGCAAATATCCCGCGCGCCCTCATGACGACTCTCGTGATATTTGCGGATCGCCAGCAACCCGGCGTACTCGCCTTGGGCGCCAGAGTTGGGTTGCATACAGATCGCGTCGAAACCGGTAATCGCGCAGAGCCAGCGCTCCAACTCTTCGATCATCAACGAATAACCGACCGCCTGCACTTTCGGCACAAACGGGTGCAGGTTGGCGAACTGCGGCCACGTGATCGGGATCATCTCACTGGTGGCGTTGAGCTTCATGGTGCAGGAGCCCAGCGGGATCATCGATTGATTGAGCGCCAGGTCCTTGTTCTCCAGTTGCTTGAGGTAGCGCAGCATCTCGGTTTCGCTGTGATGGGCGCTGAAGACCGGGTGGCGCAGATAAGGCGAGGTACGCAGCAGACCTGCGGGAATGCCGGAAGCAAGGGCTTCAGCGTCCAGTTCGTCGACGTTAAACCCGTGATCGGAACCGAGGAACACATCGAACAACTTCGCGACGGTGGATTCGTCAGAGGTTTCGTCGAGGCTCAGCCCCAACTGCCCACGCCCGAGGATGCGCAAGTTGATCTGTGCGGCTTGGGCGCTTTCGATGATTGCCGTCTGAGTACCACCGACCTCCAGCGTCAGCGTGTCGAAAAAGTGTGTGTTGAGGCGGGTGATGCCGCGGCGCTCCAGGCCAGCGGCGAGGATGCTGGTCAGCCGATGGACGCGTTGGGCAATGCGTTTGAGCCCTTCCGGACCGTGATAGACCGCATAGAAACTGGCGATGTTGGCCAGCAGCACTTGAGCCGTGCAGATGTTTGAGTTGGCCTTCTCCCGGCGGATATGTTGCTCGCGGGTTTGCAGGGCCATGCGCAAGGCGACATTGCCGCGAGCATCTTTCGACACGCCGATGATCCGCCCGGGAATCGCCCGTTTGTACTCATCGCGACTGGCAAAAAACGCCGCGTGAGGGCCGCCGTAACCCATGGGCACGCCGAAACGCTGGGATGAACCGAACACCACGTCAGCGCCCAACTCCCCCGGCGGCGTCAGCAACAGCAGACTCAGCAGATCGGTTGCGACACACGCCAAGGCTTGCTGCGCATGCAGATGATCGATCAAGGGACGAAGATCGCGGATTTCGCCGTGGGTGTCGGGATATTGCAGGAGCGCGCCGAACACCTGGTGCTGCTTCAAGTTATCCACAGTGTCGATGATCAGCTCGAAGCCGAACCCTTCTGCTCGTGTCTGCACCACGGAAATGGTCTGCGGATGACAGTTTTCGTCGACGAAGAACAGATTGCTTCTGGACTTGGCGACACGCTTGGCCAATGCCATGGCTTCCGCCGCCGCCGTGGCTTCGTCCAGCAGCGAGGCGTTGGCCAGTTCCAGGCCCGTGAGGTCGATGGTCAATTGCTGGAAGTTCAGCAGCGCTTCGAGCCGCCCTTGGGCGATCTCTGGTTGATACGGCGTGTATGCGGTGTACCAACCGGGATTTTCCAGCACGTTGCGCACAATAACGGTCGGCGTAAGGGTGCCGTGGTAGCCCATGCCGATCAGACTGGTCCAGACCTGGTTTTGCTCGGCGTAACCGCGCAGTTTGGCCAGTGCGGCTTCTTCGTCGAGCGCGGGAGGCAGGTCGAGCGGTCTGTTCAGGCGGATTCCCGGCGGCACCGTCTGCTCGATCAACTCGACCCGGCTGCCGAGGCCGAGGCTGTCGAGCATCGCCTGTTGCTCGGCGGCATCGGGCCCGAGGTGGCGGCGAAGGAAGGCATTGGGGTCGCGTAACTGGCTCAAGGACGGCAACTGGGACATGACGGGCTCTCTCTTGACTGGCGCTCAGCGTCGATGCAACACGGTCAAACCAGCATAGCAGTCGATGTCGCTGTACCCCTTGATAATGAAAAAGCCCCGACTAGTCGGGGCTTTGGGGGTGACGCTAAACGCTTACTCGCCGATGGCGGATTTGTAGCCAGCTGCATCGAGCAGCTTGTCCAGATCGCCAGCGTTGCTTGGCTTGAGCTTGAAGATCCAGGCACCGTACGGGTCGGAGTTGAGCAACTCAGGGTTGGCGCTCAGTTCTTCATTGATGGCAATCACTTCACCGGCAACCGGGGAGTAGATGTCCGAAGCGGCTTTAACCGACTCCACCACACCGGATTGATCACCGGCAGCGAAGACTGTTCCGACTTCGGTCAGCTCAACGAACACCACGTCACCCAAGGCTTCCTGAGCGTGATCGCTGATGCCAACGGTGATGGTGCCATCGGCTTCGAGACGGGCCCACTCGTGACTTTCGGCAAAACGCAGGTCGGCAGGAATATCGCTCATCTTCTATGTCCTCAAGAGAATTGTCAGCGGTCGTTGCCCGCCAGAAAAGGTTAGATCAAGGTTTTGCCATGGCGTACGAAGGTCGGTTTGACCACTCGGACCGGGTACCACTTGCCACGGATTTCCACTTCTGCGCGGTCGGCTGTCGCCATCGGCACGCGCGCCAGGGCTATCGACTTGCTAAGCGTAGGAGAGAAACTACCACTGGTGATCTCCCCTTCGCCAACATTGGCGATGCGGACCACTTGATGAGCGCGCAAAACCCCACGCTCCTCTAGGACCAGACCGACCAGTTTGTGCTGCACGCCACCCGCCCGTTCGGCTTCCAGAGCACTGCGACCGATGAACTGGCGAGTGGCCGGCTCCCAGGCAATGCTCCAGGCCATGTTGGAGGCCAGCGGTGAAACGTCTTGGTGAATGTCCTGACCGTAGAGGTTCATGCCGGCTTCGACCCGCAGAGTATCGCGCGCCCCGAGGCCGATCGGCGAGATGCCCGCGCCCACGAGATCGTTGAAGAATCCTGGCGCTTGACTGGCCGGCAGAACGATTTCCAAGCCATCTTCGCCGGTGTAACCCGTACGCGCGATGAACCAGTCACCATCGGCCTGGCCTTCGAAGGGCTTGAGCATCTGGATCAGGTTGCCGCGGGACTGGGTCACCAGTTCGGAGATTTTATGCCGGGCCTGGGGACCTTGAATGGCCAGCATCGCCAGCTCGGAGCGCTCGTTGAGCCGCACCTTGAAACCATCGATATGGGCCTGCATCCAGGCGAGGTCCTGATTACGGGTGGAGGCGTTGACCACCAGCCGATAACCTTCGTCGAGACGGTAGACGATCATGTCGTCGACGATGCCGCCGCGCTCGTTGAGCATGGTGCTGTACAAGGCACGGCCAGGGCTGTGCAGACGTTCGACGTCATTGGCCAGCAAATGCTGGAGCCAGGCCTTGGCCTGAGGGCCGCTGACATCGATCACGGTCATGTGGGACACATCGAAAACCCCGCAATCGCGACGCACCTGATGGTGTTCCTCGACCTGCGAGCCGTAATGCAAAGGCATATCCCAACCGCCAAAATCGACCATCTTCGCGCCGAGGGCGAGATGAAGGTCATACAGAGGCGTGCGCTGTCCCATGGGTTTCTCCTTCCGGGCGTGGCGAAGGTGCGGGCCGGTGCTGCACGGGGTGAAAGCCTTGAAATAGAAGGCTTTCAGCCGATTTCAGCTACCTGATCCGTAGGACGGACCGCACCGAATGCCGCGCATTGTAGCCTCAAGGTGTAGGACTGGCACCTAGGCGTTTCGATGCGCTGAACGTCGAATCAATCCGATGACCGGTAGCAGGCCGACCAAAACCAGAGTCAAGGCCGGCAAAGAGGCCCTCGCCCACTCGCCTTCGCTGGTCATTTCGAAGATCCGCACCGCCAGCGTATCCCAGCCAAACGGGCGTATCAGAAGGGTCGCGGGCATTTCCTTGAGCACATCGACGAACACCAGCAACGCAGCGCTCAACGTTCCTGGCAGCAATAACGGCAGATACACTTTGAAAAACAGTCGTGGCCCACTGACGCCAAGGCTACGTGCCGCTTCGGGCAAAGATGGCCGTATTCGCGCCAGACTGCTTTCCAGCGGCCCATAAGCCACCGCGATGAAACGCACCAGATAGGCCAGCAACAACGCCGAGAGGCTGCCCAGCAACAATGGCTTGCCGGCGCCGCCCAACCAACCCGATATCGGGATCACCAGTTCACGATCCAGGTAACTGAACGCCAGCATGATCGATACCGCCAGCACCGAACCCGGCAAAGCGTAGCCGAGGTTGGCCAGGCTGATGCCGGTGCGGATCGCTCGGGTCGGGGCCTGGCGCCGGGCAAACGCCAGCACTAAAGCAACACTGACGGTGATCAGCGCCGCCATGCCGCCCAGGTACAACGTATGGACGATCAACCCCGCGTAACGCTCATCCAGGTCGAAGCGCCCGCGCTGCCAGAACCACACCACCAGTTGAAGCACTGGAATGACGAAGGCACACGCGAACACCAGACCGCACCAACTCATGGCCGCCAGCGCTTTGAAACCGCGCAGGTGATACAGCGCCTTGACCCGAGGTCGTTCGTTACTCGCCCGGTTGGCCCCGCGAGCACGACGCTCGCCGTACATCACGACCATCACCACCAGCAGCAACAGGCTGGCGAGTTGCGCGGCGGTGGAGAGGCTGAAAAATCCGTACCAGGTCTTGTAGATGGCGGTCGTGAACGTGTCGAAGTTGAACACCGACACCGCACCGAAGTCTGCCAGGGTTTCCATCAACGCCAGCGCCACGCCAGCGCCGATGGCCGGGCGCGCCATGGGCAGCGCGACTCGCCAGAACGCTTGCCACGGGGATTGCCCCAGGACTCGCGCCGCTTCCATCAGGCCTTTGCCCTGAGCCAGGAACGCGGTTCGCGCCAACAGGTAAACGTAAGGATAGAAGACCAGCACCAGCACCAGAATCACACCGCCGGTGGAGCGCACGCGCGGCAACCTCAAGCCCGTGCCGAACCATTCGCGCAACAGGGTTTGCACGGGGCCGGCAAAATCCAACAGGCCGACGAAGACGAATGCCAGCACATAAGCGGGAATGGCGAATGGCAGCATCAGCGCCCAGTCCAGCCAACGCCGACCGGGGAATTCGCAGAGGCTGGTGAGCCAGGCGAGGCTCACACCCAAGAGCGTCACGCCGATACCGACGCCGAGCACCAGGGTCAGGGTATTGCTTAGCAAGCGCGGCATCTGGGTATCCCAGAGGTGGGACCAGATTTGATGATCGATGGTTTGCCATGACAACAGCAAAACGCTAAGTGGCAGCAGGACCAGCGCAGCGATGGCGAAGACCAGGGGATACCAGCGGCGTTGGGCGGGGTGGGCCACGTTAAGGTCTCTGAGACGGTGAGTTTGGTGTCTGGGCTCCAAGATCGCCCCCTCACCCTAACCCTCTCCCCAAAGGGGCGAGGGGACTGACCGCGGCGTTTAGTTGAAATCCTGCGACTTGAAATTTCAAAGTCGAACTCAGGAATTGAAAAGCATAAAGATCAGCTCCCTTTCCCCCTCTCCCCCGTGGGGAGAGGGATGGGCGGGCGGCGTTCCGATGAGGGGTGGATCTTGAAGCTAACGATAGAATACCGCCAGATTCAGTTCCAACCCGCCCGATCCATCATCCGAATCGCTTCAGCCTGACGCTTGCCGGCAATTTCCACAGGCAAGGTATCGGCGACAAACTTGCCCCAACTCGCCACCTCAGCAGACGGCTGAACGGCAGGGTTGGCCGGGAATTCCTGGTTCACGTCAGCAAAGATCTTCTGCGCTTCAGGTGTGGTCATCCATTCCACCAAGGCCTTGGCTGCTTCCGGGTGCGGAGCATGTTTGGTCAGGCCGATGCCCGACAGGTTCACGTGCACGCCACGATCACCCTGGTTCGGCCAGAACAGCTTCACCGCCAGATCAGGCTTCTGCTTGTGCAGACGACCGTAGTAGTACGTGTTGACGATGCCGACGTCGCATTGACCCGCGTTGATGGCCTCCAGCACCGCGATGTCATCCGAGAACACGTCGGTGGACAGGTTACTCACCCAGCCCTTGAGAATTTTCTCGGTTTTGTCGGCGCCATGGACTTCGATCATGGTGGCGGTCAGTGACTGGTTGTAGACCTTCTTCGCTGTGCGCAGGCACAGGCGACCTTCCCAGTTCTTGTCGGCCAGACCTTCGTAGGTGGTCAACTCACCGGGTTTCACCCGATCGGTGGAGTAAGCGATGGTCCTCGCCCGCAGGCTCAGGCCAGTCCAGGCATGAGCGGATGAGCGGTATTGCAGCGGGATGTTGGCGTCGATCACCTTGGAGGTGAACGGTTGCAGGATGCCCATTTGCTCGGCCTGCCAGAGGTTGCCGGCATCGACGGTCAGCAGCAGATCCGCGGTGGAGTTCTCGCCCTCGGCCTTGATCCGCTGCATCAGCGGCGCTTCCTTGTCGGTGATGAACTTCACCTGCACGCCGGTTTTCGCGGTGTAGGCATCGAAGACCGGTTTGATCAGCTCGTCGATACGCGAGGAGTAAACCACCACCTCGTCAGCGGCCTGGGCTGCGGTGCTGCCAATCAGGGTCAGGGCGAGTGCGGTCAGTAGACGCTTCGGTACCAGCATGGGAGCGATCTCTCGATTGGAAAAGTGAGGTCAAATGATATGGACTCACATTTACGTTCTCAATCGAACAGTTGGCGGAGGCGTTACCAGATGTTGCGCGCAGCCCTGCAAGGGTGAGTCAGGCCTTGGCGAGTGCCGGTAGATCCCCGGTCAATCCCAGTGCTTCGCGCACGAATAGCGCCTTGGCTTCGGGCATCTGGTCGACCATCTTCAACCCGGCATTACGCAACCAGCGAATCGGCAACGGATCAGCCTGGAACAGGCGTTCGAAGCCTTCCATCGCCGCCATCAATGCCAGGTTGTGGGGCATGCGCCGACGTTCGTAACGGCTGAGCACTTTCACATCCGCCAGACGCTCGCCACGCACGGCCGCTTGCAACAGCACTTCGGCCAGCACGGCCGCATCGAGAAAACCAAGGTTCACGCCCTGCCCGGCCAATGGGTGAATGGTGTGCGCTGCATCACCGATCAACGCCAAACCTTCAGCCACATAACGCTTGGCATGACGCTGCCGCAGCGGTACGCACAGACGCGGGTCTGCGCTGATCACTGTGCCCAGTCGGCCTTCGAAGGCCCGCTCCAGCGCTTTGCAGAAACCTTCGTCGTCCAGCGCCATCAGGCGTTCGGCTTCGCTCGGGGTGGTCGACCAGACGATCGAACACCAATCCTGCTGACCATCACGCTCCAGCGGCAGAAACGCCAATGGACCGTTGTCGGTGAAACGCTGCCAGGCGGTCAGTTGATGAGGTTTGGAGCTGCGCACGCTGGTGACGATCGCATGGTGCAGATAATCCCACTCGCGAGTCGCCACACCGGTCAGTCGCCGCACTGCGGAGTTGGCGCCATCCGCCGCAATCACCAGCGGTGCGCGTAGCGTGCGCCCATCGGCCAGGGTCAGCAGCCAATCGTCGCCGGAGCGACGCATTTGCTCCAGGCGCGCGTTGGCCAGCATTCCCAGATCACAGTCATGCAAACGGTCGAGCAAGGCATCCTGAACCACGCGGTTCTCGACGATATGCCCCAGCACTTCAGCATGCACACTGGTCGCCGAAAAATGGATTTGCCCGGTGCCGCTGCCGTCCCAGACGTGCATGTCGGTATACGGGCTGCTGCGCCGGTTGGCGATACCGTCCCAGACACCGAGGCGTTCGAGAATCCTATGGCTGGCCGTCGACAAGGCGCTCACTCGCGGTTCGAACGGCGATTGCTCGTCGAAGGGTTTGACGCTCATCGGGCTGCCGTCCAGCAGCAGGACTTCCAGCCCGCTGTCCTGCAACGCCAGCGCCAGGGTGCTACCGACCATTCCGGCCCCGACAATCAGCAGATCTGCGCGCATTTCCATGCTTTAAGCCTGTCTCGCTTGCGGCTTGAGCCGCATATAAAGGGTTTTCCCGACCCGCGCCACCAAAGTGTCGGCGCCGAGGTACGGCGAATAGAAGCTCATCACCCAACACATCAACCGCGCTTTGCCGAACTTGTTGGTCAGCCACTTAAGCATCGGGACGCGTACCCAAACCCATGGCCTGCCGGGCGAACCAGCGTTTGGCCGGCGGCAGCAGATCGAGACCGAGCAGACCGATGTTACGGCCGAGGGAAACCAGCGGTTGAGTGCTGCCGAATAAACGGGTGACCTGATCGGAGAAGCCCACGGTCAGGTTCTGATCCAGACGCTGACGCTCGCGGTAAGCCTGCAAGGTCGCAAAATCGCCGGGAGATGTTTCGCTGGTCAACAACGCATCGGCCAAAGCTTGAGCATCACGCAAGGACAAGTTGAAACCTTGCCCTGCAATCGGGTGCAGGCTGTGGGCAGCATTGCCGAGAATCGCCAGATGCGGACGCACCTGCTCTTCGGCCTCGATCAATGTCAGCGGGTACAAATGCCGCGCGCCAACCTGCTTCAAAGTGCCGAGGCGATAACCGAACACGCCTTGCAACTCACTAAGGAAGCTCTTTTCATCGAGGTTCGCCAGCCGTTGCGCATCCATCCCCAGACGGGTCCAGACCAGTGCGCAGCGGTTTTCCGGCAACGGCAACAACGCCATCGGCCCGTCATCGGTGAAACGCTCGAAGGCCATGCCGTTGTGCGCTTCACTCGGCGTGATGTTGGCAATCAACGCGCTCTGGTTGTACGGGCGCTTTTTGATGCCGATCCCCAGTTGCTCGCGCAGGCCGGAACGGCCGCCATCAGCCAGCACCGCAAGATCGCATTCCAGAGTGGTTTCGTCGTTGAGGGTCAGGCGATAGCCGCCGGTCATTGGCTCCATTCGCGTGACTTCCGCCGGGCAACGCCAGCTGATCACGTCCTTGTCCAGACCTTGCCAGAGGCATTGGCCGAGCCAGGCGTTTTCCACCACATAGCCCAGCGCCGGAACGCCCTCTTCCATCGCCGACAACCGTGCCGTGGAAAAACGCCCACGGTCGGACACATGAATTTGCTTGATCGGCTCGGCGCGACGGGAGATTTCCTGCCACACGCCCAACCGTTGATAAATCTGCTTGGCGCCGTAGGACAACGCCGAAGAACGGGCATCGTAGCTCGGCTGATAAGTGTCACCCGGGGCAAACGGTTCGATCAGCACGATCTTCCAGCCACGAGCCTTGGCTCCGGCCTGCAATGCCAACGCCAGGCTGGCGCCGACCAGACCACCACCGATGATTGCCAGATTGACTCGACTCATGCCGCTTGTGCCCGCGCGGCGGCCATCAAGGCCTCGATCTCGGCGACCGTTTTCGGTACGCCTTTGGTCAGGATTTCACAGCCGGTTTTGGTGACCACTACGTCGTCCTCGATGCGCACGCCAATGCCGCGCCATTTCTTCGCCACGTTCTGGTTGTCCGGGGCAATGTAGATGCCCGGCTCCACGGTCAGCGCCATGCCGACTTCCAATACACGCCATTCACCGCCGACCTTGTATTCGCCGACATCATGCACATCCATGCCCAGCCAGTGGCCGGCGCGGTGCATGTAAAACGCTTTATAGGCTTCGCTGGCGATCAACTCGTCGACGTCGCCCTGCAACAGGCCCAACTTCACCAGACCGGCAGTAATCACCCGAACTGTGGCTTCGTGGGCTTGATTCCAGTGTTTGTTCGGGGCGATTTCCGCAAACGCAGCTTCTTGCGACGCCAGCACCAACTCGTAGATTGCCTTCTGTTCCGCTGAATACTTGCCGTTGACCGGCCAGGTGCGGGTGATGTCGCTGGCGTAGCAGTCGATCTCGCAACCGGCATCGATCAGCACCAGATCGCCGTCCTTGAGCACCGCGTCATTCTGCTGGTAATGCAGGATGCAGCTGTTGCGTCCAGCGGCGACGATCGAACCGTAGGCCGGCATTTTCGCCCCGCCCTTGCGGAACTCGTAGTCGAGTTCGGCTTCGAGGCTGAACTCATGCAGCCCCACACGACTGGCCTGCATCGCGCGGATGTGTGCCTGGGCGGAAATCCGTGCGGCTTCGCGCATCACCTTCACTTCTGCCGCCGATTTATACAGGCGCATGTCGTGAAGCAGGTGATCCAGGGCAACGAATTCGTTCGGCGGCTGGGCGCCGAGGTGCGCTTTAGAGCGGATCACGTTGATCCAGTCCATCAGGTGCCGGTCGAATTCCGGGTTGCTGCCCATGGCCGAATACACCCGGTCGCGACCTTCAATCAGGCCCGGCAGGATGTCGTCTATGTCGGTGATGGGGAAGGCGTCGTCGGCGCCAAAGTCGCGAATCGCGCCTTCCTGCCCGGCGCGCAGGCCGTCCCACAACTCTCGTTCGGCATTGCGTTCACGGCAGAACAGTATGTATTCGCCATGTAAACGCCCAGGCATCAAAACGATGACCGCCGAAGGCTCGGGAAAACCGCTGAGGTACTGGAAGTCGCTGTCCTGACGGTAGACGTGCTCGACGTCGCGGTTGCGGATCGCAACGGCGGCGGCGGGCAGGATGGCGATGCTGTTGGGTTCCATCTGCGCCATCAGGGCCTTGCGGCGACGGCTGTATTCCGATTTCGGGATATGAATCATGGGCAGATGGCTTTCCCTGGCACGCGATTAATGCAACGACGGTTTGGCGGCAGCCGGCGCGTCCGGCTTTTTGTTTTCGGTGAACAGCAGCAGCGGCGCGACGCGCAGGTACTCCATCACTTCCATGTAGTCGCTTTCGCCGTCGTCGGACTCTTCCAGGGCGTCTTGCACCTGTGAAATAGCCGCCAGGTCCTGAAGTACTTCGGTGGCCTCGGTGCTCAGCATGCTGCTGTCACGGCAGTTCAGGCCAAAACCGCTGAGGAAACCCTGGCACCATTGGCCCAGTGCGGCGGCGCGGTCGGCCAGTGGTTCGTCATCGGTCGGCAGCAGCAGAACGACGGTCACATCGTCGCCGGTGAGCTCGCCCTTGACCATCTCCTGCAAGCCGATCAAGGCGTTGCGGACATTATCCTGCGGCTCGCTTTCGAGCAGCTCGGCGGCATCGACCAGCCAGCCTTCGGCATCGAAACCGGCACCGGCGCAACTGCGGCCGAGCAGCAGGCCATGCAGTTCGGCAGGCGAGACATTATGACCGCTGGAAGTCAGCAGTGTGGCGAAGGCTTGGTACGGGGAATTCTGAATGGGCATGGGCAGCTAGGCGCCAGACGGCGCTATGTCTAGAATGAAGGCCTTGTATCCTACATCGACAGACTCGCCAAGACTATTAAAGGCTGTCCGCCAGCTATCACCCATCTGACACAATTTCAGTGGACCCAATGGAAGACACCGACCTGCAAGCGCTAATGGCCAGACTCGAACTGCTAATTACTCGCGTCGAGCAACTAAAGAGTCAAAACGGACTCCTATTAGCTCAGGAAAAGACCTGGCGCGAGGAACGCGCTCACCTCATTGAAAAGAACGAAATCGCCCGGCGTAAGGTCGAATCAATGATTTCGCGCCTCAAGGCCCTGGAGCAAGACTCATGAGTTCAAGCAATAGCGTTACCGTGCAGATCCTCGATAAAGAGTATTCGATCATCTGCCCGCAGGAAGAGCGCAGCAATCTGGTGAGCGCCGCCCGTTACCTGGACGGCAAAATGCGCGAGATCCGCAGCAGCGGCAAAGTCATCGGCGCCGATCGCATCGCCGTGATGGCCGCCCTGAACATCACCCACGATCTTCTGCACAAGGAAGAACGCCCGGATGTGCAGGCCAGCGGATCGACCCGTGAGCAGGTTCGCGACCTGCTGGACCGCGTCGATCTGGTGCTCGCCACCGATCCGGACGTCACCAAGGGCTGAAACACGAAACCGCTTGGGGTATACTCGCAACACTCCCTGGGGTGCTTGCCAGTTGGCGATGTCCCTGAGCCGATTTGCTATACCCTGGAGGTTGCACGTTGGGCTGGTGTGCATGTCCGCTAGACGGAAAGCCTTAAAGCCTACTGCATCTTCCACCTTGAACTTTCGGGTTCAAGGGCTAAGTCGACAGCGGTACATCCGGGGAGC
Organism: Pseudomonas sp. PMCC200344; assembly: GCF_030053095.1. Classification (NCBI taxonomy): domain Bacteria; kingdom Pseudomonadati; phylum Pseudomonadota; class Gammaproteobacteria; order Pseudomonadales; family Pseudomonadaceae; genus Pseudomonas; species Pseudomonas sp. PMCC200344. The sequence continues at coordinate 6,158,039 of NZ_CP125618.1, forward strand.
CTGATTCCAGTCCGATGCCGGTTTAAATACCGGCATCGGCTTTTTTACGGGTACGCTTTATGTACCCGCACTGCCGAAGCCCGAATTCATGACCGAACCTGCGCTGCTGCCCCGCCCGCAACTTCGACGCATGCTGCGCAAGGCCCGCCGCGCACTGACACCCAGTCAGCAACGCCAGGCTGCTCGCGGGCTGTACAAACAATTGGCCCAGCAGCCGCTGTTTCGCCGCGCAAAACATATCTCTTTGTATCTGCCCACTGACGGTGAAATCGACCCGCGTGTTTTGCTGCGTGCCGCTCAACGTCGGGGCAAGGCGACTTATCTGCCGGTGCTCAGCGCCTGGCCACGAACCAAAATGGTGTTCCAGCGAATTCGCCCCGGCGAAAAACTCAAACCCAACCGCTTTCGTATTCTCGAACCCCGGCACAACCTCGCCCGGCAACGCAAAGTCTGGGCGCTCGATCTGGTGCTGTTGCCATTGGTGGGATTTGACGATGTCGGCGGACGCCTGGGCATGGGCGGTGGTTTCTATGATCGAAGCCTGGCGTACCTGGCACGACGTAAAAACTGGCGCAAGCCGACGCTATTGGGGCTGGCCCATGAATGTCAGAAGGTCGAGCGATTGGCTCAAGCGAGCTGGGATGTGCCGTTACAGGGAACGGTGACAGACAAAGCGCGGTATTTCGCCGGCTAGACGCCACTGAAATCAGCGGCGTCCGAAGAGATTCAGCGCTTTAAGGCCGAAGGCTGCTGTTGCTGAGCGATTTCGATCGGAGCGTCAGTCTTGTTGCTCCACAGGCTTTGGGCATAGCCAGTTGTCACGACGCCGAGGCCGAACAAAATAACCAAAATCCATAGTAAATCCGGTTTGCGTTTCATCGATTGCCCCCCAAAGGCACATCAACACGATGACAGCAGCGGTTTCCGTTGTAGGTGTAGGCCGTGCAGCAGCGTCAAGCTTAGAAGGCCGGCATTTTGCGACAACGTGAACCGACACGCAAACGCTGGCGTCAACCGACCGTCGGTTTGTCATAAAATTCCCCGACAACTTGCCCACTCACCTCGCAAGGAGCAAAAACCATGGCTTATTGGCTGATGAAATCCGAGCCCGACGAGCTCTCGATCAAGGGCCTGGAGACGCTTGGCAACGCGCGCTGGGACGGGGTTCGCAACTACCAGGCGCGTAATTTTCTGCGGGCCATGGCCGTGGGCGACGAGTTTTTCTTCTATCACTCCAGCTGCCCCGAACCGGGGATCGCCGGGATCGGAAAGATCGTCGAAGCCGCGTATCCGGACCCGACGGCGCTGGAGCCGGAGAGTCATTACTACGATCCGAAGGCCACGGCAGAGAAAAACGCCTGGAGCGCGATCGATGTCGCGCATGTCGAGACGTTTCCCAACGTGCTTAAGCTGGATTACCTGAAACAGCAGGCGGCGCTGGCCGAGATGCCGCTGGTGCAGAAAGGCTCGCGACTGTCGGTGATGCCGGTGACGGCCGAGCAGTGGGTGGCGGTGATTGCATTACGGGCTTAAGCCATGCAGTGACTGCATGAATGCCTTCGCGAGCAAGCCCGCTCCCACAATGGTTCTGCATTCACTGAAGATCCCCTGTGGGAGCGGGCTTGCTCGCGAAGAGGCCCGCCCGGACAGCGAAAAACTTACTGGATAATGAGGTTGTTGAACAACAAATCCTCGACCACTGGATTGCCAGTTTCGTCGTTCATGATTTGCTGGGTCTGCTTCAGGGCTTCCTGCCGCAGCTTTTCCTTGGCCTCGACGTTGTTCATCGCTTCAGTGGTCTGCTGGGCAAACAACGCCACCAGTTGATTACGAATCAACGGCTCATTGGCTTTCACCAGTTTGGTCGCCTCATCACCGGTCACTCGCAATGCCACATCGGCCTTGTAGACCTTCAGCTTCGACGTCCCGTCCAGCCCGTAGTTGCCCACGAACGGCGGGCTCAGGGTGATGTAATTGACCTTCGGAGCTGCACCTTCTTTGGCTTCTTCGGCCATCGCTGCCACAGGCAGAGACAGGGCCAGCAACAACATGATCCACGCTTTCACAATTCGCTCCTTATCCGGTTTGCGGCCTAGCATAACGACCCGCCGCTCAAGCACAAGCTTATGGCTGACTATCAGGGCCGGGCATGCTCGTTGACCCATCGACTCACACACCTACACTTATCGGCCATCACTCCCAAAGGAATAGCCCTGATGAAAGCCGTGCTGTGCAAAGCCTTCGGCCCTGCCGAATCGCTGGTGCTGGAAGACGTCGCCAGTCCTGTCGCGAAGAAGAATGAAATCCTGCTGGACGTGCACGCCGCCGGGGTGAATTTCCCGGACACGCTGATCATCGAGGGCAAATATCAGTTCAAGCCGCCCTTCCCGTTTTCCCCGGGCGGCGAAGCGGCTGGCGTGGTCAGCGAAGTAGGCGAAAAGGTCAGCCACCTCAAGGTTGGTGATCGGGTCATGGCGCTGACTGGCTGGGGCAGTTTCGCCGAACAGGTCGCGGTGCCGGGCTACAACGTGCTGCCCATCCCGCCATCGATGGACTTCAACACCGCCGCCGCGTTCAGCATGACTTACGGCACTTCGATGCACGCGCTCAAGCAACGGGGCAACCTGCAACCGGGTGAAACCTTGCTGGTACTCGGCGCTTCCGGCGGTGTCGGTCTGGCCGCCGTGGAAATCGGCAAAGCCATGGGCGCCCGCGTGATCGCCGCCGCCAGCAGTGCCGAAAAACTCGCGGTCGCCAAAGCTGCCGGCGCCGATGAGCTGATCAACTACAGCGAAACCAGTCTCAAGGACGAAATCAAGCGCCTGACCGATGGCCAGGGCGCCGATGTGATTTACGATCCGGTGGGCGGCGACCTGTTCGACCAGGCCATCCGCGCCATTGCGTGGAACGGCCGTCTGCTGGTGGTCGGTTTCGCCAGCGGACGCATCCCTGAATTGCCGGTCAATCTTGCGCTACTCAAAGGTGCAGCGGTGGTGGGTGTGTTCTGGGGCTCGTTTGCCCAGCGCCAGCCTCAAGACAACGCGGCGAACTTCCAGCAATTGTTTGGCTGGTTTGCCGAGGGCAAGTTGAAGCCGTTGGTGTCGCAGGTATATCCACTGAGCAATGCGGCGCAGGCGATCAATGATCTTGGCCAGCGCAAGGCGGTTGGGAAAGTGGTGGTTCAGATTCGCTGAGCCCAATGCAGCGGTCTGGACTTCGAATGAAGTTGTTCAGACCGCTTTTTTTGTCCAGGACTAAAGCAACCCCGCAACTGAAATGCCAGAGCTGGCAGCTGCGTAAAGGTTAAGACTCGACGACTGGGAACAGAACGCCACGACTTCCCATTCATGCGAAGGACATTTCCCAAAGCCTCGTCCTACCCTGGACCGAAATGCGGCACGTAGACCTGCAAGTAACGTTTCCCACAACGCCCTACATTTATACCTGAGCGACATGTTCATAAAAGAACATGCAATCTCCAGAATTTCCTCTATTTGGCCGATGCGAAGCGGTGCTATTTTCGGTAACGAAACTGTAACATTCGCATCCGCAGTCAAAACAAGAAATCTGGAGCTCTTGAATGTTTGCTTTCTTTCGTCCTGCCGCACATCAGGCTCCATTGCCTGAAGAAAAAATAGACAACACCTACCGACGCCTTCGCTGGCAGATCTTCGCCGGGATTTTTATCGGCTACGCCGGCTATTACCTGCTGCGCAAAAACTTTTCCCTGGCCATGCCCTATCTGATCGAAGAGGGCTATACCCGCGGTGAGCTGGGCCTGGCGCTGTCGGCCATCGCCATTGCCTACGGCCTGTCCAAGTTCCTGATGGGCATCGTGTCCGACCGTTCCAATCCGCGTTTCTTCCTGCCCTTCGGCCTGTTGGTATCGGCCGGTGTGATGTTCATTTTCGGCTTCGCGCCCTGGGCGACGTCCAGCGTGACCATCATGTTCATCCTGCTCTTTATCAATGGCTGGGCCCAGGGCATGGGCTGGCCGCCGAGTGGGCGGACGATGGTGCACTGGTGGTCGCAGAAGGAACGCGGTGGCGTAGTGTCCTTGTGGAACGTGGCGCATAACGTCGGTGGCGGCCTGATCGGCCCGCTGTTCCTGCTCGGCATGGGTCTGTTCAATGACTGGCACGCAGCGTTTTACGTGCCGGCGGCGGTCGCCATGGCGGTGGCGGTGTTTGCCTTCGTCACCATGCGCGACACCCCGCAATCGGTGGGCCTGCCGCCCATCGAGAAGTACAAGAACGACTACCCGGAAGGCTACGACGCCAGCCACGAAGAAGAATTCAGCGCCAAGGAAATCTTCGTCAAATACGTGCTACGCAACAAAATGCTCTGGTACATCGCCCTGGCCAACGTCTTCGTCTACCTGTTGCGCTACGGCGTGCTGGACTGGGCACCGACCTACCTCAAGGAAGCCAAGGGCTTCTCCGTGGATAAAACCTCGTGGGCCTACTTCTTCTACGAATGGGCAGGTATTCCGGGCACGCTGTTGTGCGGCTGGATGTCGGACAAGATCTTCCGTGGCAACCGTGGCCTGACCGGCATGGTGTTCATGGCATTGGTGACTGTTGCGACCCTGGTGTACTGGCTCAACCCGGCGGGCAACCCGACAGTCGACATGATCGCGCTCGTCTCGATCGGCTTCCTGATTTACGGCCCGGTGATGCTGATCGGCCTGCAAGCACTGGAATTGGCACCGAAGAAAGCCGCCGGTACGGCAGCGGGCTTCACGGGTCTGTTCGGTTATCTGGGTGGTTCGGTCGCGGCCAGTGCAGCGATGGGCTACACCGTGGACCACTTCGGCTGGGATGGCGGTTTCGTGCTGCTGATTAGCGCATGCTTACTGGCGATGGCCTTCCTTGCGCCGACGCTGTGGCACAAACAAGTCGCCAGTCAGAGTCGCGAAGCAATCGCCTGATCGGCCTTTGATTTGCAGCGCTTGAGCCGCGCCTCCAGATTTCGGTCTGGCATGGCGTGGCTACGCAGGGCGTGGGCGGTCTGCTCGACATAATCGCGAGTAGTGCCGTAACGCCCGCAAGCGTTTTCGAACACGTGGCTCAGCACGTGATCCGGCAAGTTGCCCGCATAGCTGGGCAGATGCCGCTCCAATACAAACCCCAACGCCTGAACCTGACTTCCGTCTTCAAGACGGCAGTTGAGCCAGTGTGGGCGATAGGACGGGAATGGCATTTCGCGCTGCCAAAGTGCGTAAAGAGATGCTTCGAGTTGTTCTTCAGGCAGGCGATAGGCGAAGCCGCTGCAAGAACCACCGCGATCCAGGCCGAACACCAGCCCAGGCACTTCGGGCGTGCCGCGATGTTCGTGGGACCACAAATACAAACCGCGATGGTAGCCATGCACACGACCACGCACTCGCTCCACCGCTGCACATTCAGGACGCCAGATCAGCGAACCGTAAGCGAACAGCCACACCGGCCCGCCCTTGTGGCGCGCCATCGTCGACTGCATTGAGTTGAGCAATTGTTCGTGAGTGAGCTGCGGCCCCAGATCGAGCCGCGGAGGGTAAGCCAGATTCAAAAAAGCAGATTCGATGGCGCTCATGGCGATTAGCGTTCAGCTCCCCGCGGGTGAAGAATTACTTAATAGAACGCACCGCTGTAACAATAAGGCACATATGTTTTAAGGCAATTTAAGTGCCATGGCACAGTTCTTAAATATTTGCCTGGATGACATATAACCTACCGGCATTTATAAGATTTTATAAATACCGATCGGCTATATAGAGAGTTATAACGATTAAGATCGAGGATCAAAATCGCGGATCAAGATCGCGGAGCGTATGCAAATACATCCGCACGCATTTGATGAGCGTCCATCCCCGCCTCAACCAAAGCATCCAGCGTGCCGTAGACCATGGCCGGAGAGCCGCTAGCGTAGACATGCAAGGGTTTCAGATCCGGGAAGTCCTCACACACCGCCTCATGCAACATCCCGCAGCGCCCCTGCCAGCCGCATTGATCGCTGACGACTTTATGCAGGAATAGATTGGGCAGTTTCAGCCATTCATCCCAATGTTCGATGGCATAAAAATCTTCAGGACGACGCACGCCCCAATACAGGTGCACCGGATGTTTGAAGCCCGCGGCACGGCAATGTTCGATCAGGCTATGGATCTGGCCCATGCCGGTGCCCGCAGCGATCAGCACCAGCGGACCCTCCGGCAGTTCCGCCAGATGGGTGTCGCCGAACGGCATTTCGATCCGCACCATCGGGTTGCGTTGCAACTGGTCGATCAGGCTCAGCGCACTGCTTTCGCGCGCCAGCACATGGATTTCCAGATCACGCCCGCCATGTGGCGCCGAGGCCAGGGAGAACGCGGATTTCTCGCCGTTCTCGCGCTCGATCATCAGGTACTGACCGGCGTGATAGCGCGGCGGCTTGCCGGCCGGCGCTCGCAGACGCACACGCCAGGTATCGCCGCCGACGTCCCTGCATTCAATGACCTGACACGACAAGCTGCGCACCGGCAATTCTCCCAGCGCAAGCACGCCATCCCACAGCACGATGCAGTCTTCCAGCGGCTCTGCAATGCAAGTGTAGAACTCGCCATGGTCGCGCACACCGCCTTCCTGTTCGACCCGCCCTTCCACCAGCAGTGCGGCGCACACATGGCAATTGCCGTTTCGACAGCTTTGCGGGCATTCATAGCCCAGACGCCGCGCGCCATCGAGAATCCGCTCGCCGGGCAGAATCTGTAGCACTGCTCCGGAGGGCTGCAAGGTTACACGCATCAATCTATTCCTAACTGATTCCAGATGGCATCGATCCGCTGGGTCACGGCTTCGTCCTTGACGATCACCCGGCCCCACTCGCGAGTGGTTTCGCCCGGCCATTTATGCGTGGCATCGAGCCCCATCTTCGAACCCAGGCCGGAGACCGGCGAGGCGAAGTCCAGGTAATCGATCGGCGTGTTGTCGATCATCACCGTGTCGCGCTTGGGGTCCATGCGCGTGGTGATGGCCCAGATCACGTCGTTCCAGTCGCGTGCGTTGATGTCGTCATCAGTGACGATAACGAACTTGGTGTACATGAACTGTCGCAAAAACGACCAGACACCGAGCATTACCCGCTTGGCATGGCCGGGATACGACTTCTTCATGGTCACGATGGCCATGCGGTACGAGCAGCCTTCGGGCGGCAGGTAGAAGTCGGTGATCTCGGGGAACTGCTTCTGCAGGATCGGCACGAACACTTCGTTCAGCGCCACGCCGAGAATCGCCGGCTCATCCGGTGGACGGCCGGTGTAAGTGCTGTGGTAGATCGGTTTGATGCGGTGGGTGATGCGCTCGACGGTGAACACCGGGAAGCTGTCGACTTCGTTGTAGTAGCCGGTGTGGTCGCCGTACGGGCCTTCATCGGCCATTTCGCCCGGATGGATCACACCTTCAAGGATGATCTCGGCAGTGGCCGGGACCTGCAAGTCGTTGCCACGGCACTTCACCAGTTCGGTGCGATTGCCGCGCAACAAGCCGGCGAAAGCATATTCGGAAAGGCTGTCCGGCACTGGCGTCACCGCGCCGAGAATGGTCGCTGGGTCAGCGCCCAGCGCCACGGACACCGGGAACGGCTGTCCAGGATGCTTCTCGCACCACTCGCGGTAATCCAGCGCGCCGCCACGGTGACTGAGCCAGCGCATGATGACCTTGTTGCGGCCAATCACTTGCTGACGGTAAATGCCGAGGTTCTGGCGATCCTTGTTCGGACCTTTGGTGACGGTCAGGCCCCAGGTGATCAGCGGGCCGACGTCGCCCGGCCAGCAGGTCTGCACCGGCAGCATCGCGAGGTCGACGTCGTCGCCTTCGATGACCACTTCCTGACACACTGCGTCTTTGACCACCTTCGGAGCCATGGCGATGATCTTGCGGAAGATCGGCAGCTTGGACCAGGCATCCTTCAGGCCTTTCGGCGGCTCGGGTTCCTTGAGGAACGCCAGCAGCTTGCCGATCTCGCGCAATTCGCTGACCGCCTCTGCGCCCATGCCCAGCGCCACGCGCTCAGGGGTGCCGAACAGGTTGCCGAGCACCGGGATGTCATAACCCGTGGGTTTTTCGAAAAGCAGGGCCGGACCTTTGGCACGCAGGGTGCGGTCGCAGACCTCGGTCATTTCGAGCACTGGGGACACTGGAACCTGGATGCGCTTGAGTTCGCCGCGCTTTTCCAGACCGCTGATAAAGTCGCGCAAGTCGCGATACTGCATGCGTGAGCCTCGTTTTGGCCGTGCCGTTCGGGGGTGGCAGTTTAGCGCCGAACCCCTCTATTCAGAACCACGAACTGCCATTGATCAAAAATCAGATAGCAAAAAGCCGGGTTTCCCCGGCTTTTGCTAGCCTATCGACTTACTTGCGTTTCATCGACAGGAAGAACTCATCGTTGGTCTTGGTCGTTTTCAGCTTGTCGACCAGGAACTCGATGGCAGCGATTTCGTCCATCGGGTGCAGCAGCTTGCGAAGAATCCACATGCGTTGCAACTCGTCGTCGGCTGTCAGCAACTCTTCGCGGCGGGTGCCGGAACGGTTGATGTTGATGGCCGGGAAGACACGTTTTTCAGCGATGCGGCGATCCAGCGGCAGTTCCATGTTGCCCGTGCCTTTGAATTCTTCGTAGATCACTTCGTCCATCTTCGAGCCGGTTTCAACCAGCGCGGTGGCGATGATGGTCAGCGAACCGCCTTCTTCGATGTTCCGCGCGGCGCCGAAGAAACGTTTCGGTTTCTCCAGGGCGTGAGCATCGACACCACCGGTGAGTACTTTGCCGGAGCTCGGGATCACGGTGTTGTAGGCGCGAGCCAGACGGGTGATGGAGTCGAGCAGGATCACCACGTCCTTCTTGTGTTCGACCAGGCGCTTGGCCTTCTCGATCACCATTTCGGCAACCTGCACGTGGCGGGTTGGCGGCTCGTCGAACGTCGAGGCAACCACTTCGCCGCGCACGGTGCGCTGCATTTCGGTTACTTCTTCCGGACGTTCGTCGATCAGCAAAACGATCAGATGAACTTCTGGGTTATTACGAGCGATGTTCGCTGCGATGTTCTGCAGCATGATGGTTTTACCGGCTTTCGGCGGTGCAACGATCAGACCGCGCTGGCCTTTACCGATCGGGGCGCACAGGTCGATGACACGACCGGTCAAGTCTTCGGTGGAACCGTTGCCGGCTTCCATCTTCATGCGCACGGTCGGGAACAGCGGGGTCAGGTTCTCGAAGAGAATCTTGTTTTTCGCGTTCTCAGGACGATCGTAGTTGATCGTGTCGACCTTGAGCAGCGCGAAATAACGCTCGCCTTCCTTTGGAGGACGGATCTTGCCAACGATGGTGTCACCGGTGCGCAAGTTGAAGCGACGGATCTGACTCGGCGAGACGTAGATATCGTCTGGGCCGGCGAGATAGGAAGCGTCAGCGGAGCGAAGGAAGCCGAAGCCGTCCTGGAGAATCTCCAGCACGCCATCACCGGAGATTTCCTCGCCGCTTTTAGCGTGCTTTTTGAGCAGGGAGAAAATCACGTCCTGCTTGCGCGAACGGGCCATATTTTCTATGCCCATCTGTTCGGCCAATTCGAGCAGTTCGGTAATCGGCTTTTGCTTGAGTTCAGTCAGATTCATATAGGAATGACGTAATCATTTATGGAGGGGGGGAAATTAAGCTTTTGGCTTAATGAGGCCGCGCCGCAGAGAAGGCGACAGGATCGCGTACTTATTCGAAAAGGAGTGCGTCGGCGACGGCTAGCAGGGGGCATTGGAGAAACCAGTGCGGGGCCGAATGTACCACCTGAGTTTCGGAGCGTCTAGCCCTCAATAACGAAAAGGCCCCGCGATGTGCGGGGCCTTTTTGATGACGCTTTAAACGACGCTTAGATGTTGGCGTCGAGGAAAGCAGCCAGTTGCGACTTCGACAGTGCGCCGACCTTGGTCGCTTCAACGTTGCCGTTCTTGAACAGCATCAGAGTCGGGATACCACGCACGCCGTGCTTGGCCGGGGTTTCCTGGTTCTCGTCGATGTTCAGTTTGGCAACGGTCAGCTTGCCTTTGTAGGTTTCAGCAATTTCGTCCAGAACAGGAGCGATCATTTTGCAAGGGCCGCACCATTCAGCCCAGTAGTCGACCAGTACAGCGCCTTCGGCCTTGAGGACGTCGACGTCGAAGCTAGCGTCGGTGACGTGTTTAATAAGATCGCTGCTCATGGAAGTCTCCAGGTTGTAAGCAAAAAAACGTGGCCCATCATAGCCGCCCTTCCCTCGTTCAGGAAGGTGCAGATGATTGAGTCTCGCTATGGTGCCGCATGAGTTTGGGTATAGACCAAGTCACGAGGTGGCGGGAGCGACGAAGGCAATTCCGGTGCGCAGTGCCGCATTACGCACGTGTTCGTGCATGGCCTTCTGCGCTGCCCCGGACGCCCGCCGGGCCAGTGCGCGGAGGATTTTGCGGTGTTCCTGCCAGGTTTCCATGGCCCGCTCTGCCCGGATGAACGGTAGTTTCTGGCTCTCTAGAAAGATGTCGGCGCTGGCCGTCAGAATGCTCAGCATCGCCTGATTGCCGCTCGCCAGCAGGATGCGCCGGTGAAACTCGAAATCCAGTCTCGCCGCGGCCTCGAAGTCGCCGGCCTTCAACTCGATGCGCATGGCGGCGACGTTATCTTCCAGTGCATCGAGCTCGTGAGTACTTAGGGTCACCGCCGCCAAACCGGCCGCAAAGCCTTCCAGGGCATAGCGCAACTGAAAGATGTCCAGCGGCGAGGCTTGTGCCGCAAATGGCCAACTCAGCGCCGCATCACCTCGCGGCAAATCAACCGGTGACTGCACGAACACGCCTTTGCCCGGCTGGATGCTGATCACCCCCAACGCACTCAATGACGACAACGCTTCGCGCAACGACGCCCGACTGACCCCCAATTGCACCGCCAAATCCCGTTGCGAGGGCAAGGCATCGCCCGGCCCGAAACCTTGCTCGGTGATCAGTTTACGGATGGCTTGCAGCGCCACTTCAGGTACGGCGCGAAAGATCGAGTTCATGGTTTTTCAGACGAACCAGGCCAATGAGCGGTTAGTTGTAAAGCTATTCGCGACGCCCGGCAAGACGTGCCCCATGGGGGTTCGGAGATTTTTATGGATGCGCTATCGGGGTGCGAAACGCCGCCCAACTGTTCAGACCAGTAAGACCGAGAGACACCAGCAAAACCGTGGCCTTGCGCCTCCACAACCCGATATTGGCACGGCCCATGCTCTGTCGATACGCAGAATTCACTTCTCGCCGATTCGGAGATTTGCCATGACCCAGCGTTACAGCGCCCTCATCAAAGCCCTGTTTGCCAGCCTGATGCTGAGCCAGGCGCCCGCCCACGCCGACGGTCTGGAGGATGTGGTCAAGCGCGGCGTCCTCAAGGTTGCCGTGCCTCAGGACTTCCCGCCGTTCGGTTCGGTCGGCCCGGACATGAAGCCGCGCGGCCTCGATATCGACACCGCCAAGCTGCTGGCCGACCAACTCAAGGTCAAACTCGAGCTGACGCCGGTCAATAGCACCAACCGCATTCCGTTCCTGACCACCGGCAAGGTCGATCTGGTGATCTCCAGCCTCGGCAAGAACCCCGAGCGCGAGAAGGTCATCGACTTCTCCCGTGCCTACGCGCCGTTCTACCTCGCCGTATTCGGCCCGCCGGATGCCGACATCAAAGGCCTGGACGACCTCAAGGGCAAAACCATCAGCGTCACCCGTGGTGCCATCGAAGACATCGAGCTGACGAAAGTCGCGCCCGAAGGCGTGACCATCAAGCGCTTCGAAGATAACAACTCGACCATCGCCGCTTACCTCGCCGGGCAAGTTGATCTGATCGCCAGCGGCAACGTGGTGATGGTGACCATCAGCGAGCGCAACCCGAAGCGTATTCCGGCGTTGAAAGTGAAGCTCAAGGATTCGCCGGTCTACGTCGGCGTGAACAAAAACGAGCCGGCGCTGCTGGACAAGGTCAACCAGATCCTCACCACCGCCAAGACTGACGGCGCGCTGGAAAAGAACTCCCGAACCTGGCTCAAAGAGCCGCTGCCGGCCGATCTCTGATCGTCGTTGCGGAGACTAAACATGGCTTATCAGTTCGATTTCATACCGGTGGTGCAAAACACAGACCTGCTGCTGCGCGGTGCGCTGTTCACCCTTGAACTGACAGCCATCGGCGCTGTGCTCGGGGTGGGTCTAGGCATCGTCGGAGCGCTGGTGCGAGCGTGGAACATCCGCCCGTTCGCCAGCATTTTTGGGGTCTACGTCGAGTTGATCCGCAACACGCCGTTTCTGGTGCAGTTGTTTTTCATCTTCTTCGGCCTGCCGTCACTGGGTGTGCAGATTTCGGAATGGCAGGCGGCGGTGCTGGCGATGGTGATCAACCTGGGCGCCTATTCCACCGAGATCATCCGCGCCGGCATTCAAGCAATCCCTCGAGGACAGCTTGAAGCCGCAGCGGCGCTGGCAATGACGCGCTTCGAAGCCTTTCGCCACGTGGTGCTGCTGCCGGCGCTGGGCAAGGTTTGGCCGGCATTGAGCAGCCAGATCATCATCGTGATGCTGGGTTCGGCAGTTTGTTCGCAGATCGCCACCGAAGAGCTGAGCTTCGCCGCCAACTTCATTCAGTCGCGCAACTTCCGCGCCTTTGAAACCTACGCCCTAACCACGCTGCTCTACCTGTGCATGGCGCTAATGATCCGCCAGTTACTGAACTGGATCGGCCGCCGGTTTATAGCAAGAAGCAGCGCAAGGACCAGCCAATGAGCGATTTCACGTTCTGGGACGTCGTACGCAACCTGCTCACAGGCCTGCAATGGACCCTGGCGCTGTCGCTGCTGGCATTTATCGGTGGCGGACTGATCGGCTTGCTGATCATGGTCATGCGCATCTCGAAACAATCCCTGCCCCGCAGCTTCGCCCGCACCTATATCGAACTGTTCCAGGGCACGCCGCTGTTGATGCAGCTGTTTCTGGTGTTCTTCGGTGTGGCGTTGGCCGGGGTGGAGATTTCGCCGTGGATGGCCGCGGCCATTGCCCTGACGCTGTTCACCAGCGCCTACCTGGCGGAGATCTGGCGTGGTTGCGTCGAATCGATCCCCAACGGCCAGTGGGAAGCGTCATCAAGCCTGGCTCTCAATCCTCTGGAGCAACTGCGCTACGTGATCCTGCCGCAAGCGCTGCGGATCGCCGTGGCACCGACCGTGGGCTTCTCGGTGCAGGTGGTCAAAGGCACCGCCGTCACCTCGATCATCGGCTTCACCGAATTGACCAAGACCGGCGGCATGCTCGCCAACGCGACCTTCGAACCGTTCATGGTCTACGGCCTCGTGGCCCTCGGTTACTTCCTGCTCTGCTACCCCTTGTCCCTCAGTGCGCGCTACCTGGAAAGGAGACTGCATGCCTCTGCTTAGAATTTCGGCCCTGCATAAATATTACGGTGACCACCATGTACTCAGAGGCATCGACCTGAGTGTCGAGGAAGGCCAGGTCGTGGCGATCATCGGCCGCAGCGGCTCGGGAAAATCCACGTTACTGCGCACCCTCAATGGCCTGGAATCGATCAACGACGGCGTGATTGAAGTCGACGGCGAATACCTCGACGCCGCCCGTGCCGATCTGCGCAGCTTGCGACAGAAAGTCGGGATGGTGTTTCAACAGTTCAACCTGTTTCCGCACCTGACGGTCGGCGAGAACGTGATGCTCGCGCCGCAAGTGGTGCAGAAAGTGCCAAAAGCCAAAGCGGCGGAACTGGCGCGGGAGATGCTGGAGCGGGTCGGGCTGGGGGAAAAATTCGATGCCTTCCCGGATCGGTTGTCTGGCGGGCAGCAACAGCGGGTGGCGATTGCCCGGGCGCTGGCGATGTCGCCGAAGGTCTTGCTGTGCGATGAGATTACCTCGGCGCTGGACCCGGAATTGGTGAACGAAGTGCTGAGCGTGGTCCGGAAACTGGCCAAGGAAGGGATGACGTTGATTATGGTCACCCATGAGATGCGTTTTGCCCGGGAGGTTGGGGATAAGTTGGTGTTCATGCATCAGGGCAAGGTGCATGAGGTCGGGGATCCGAAGATTCTGTTCGCGAACCCGCAAACGGCGGAGCTGGCGAATTTCATTGGCACAGTTGAAGCGGCGGGCTGAAGGACGCCATCGCGAGCAGGCTCGCTCCCACATTAGTTCTGTGTCGTGCGCAGGATGGGCGGCAACGCAAAACCCTGTGGGAGCGAGCCTGCTCGCGATTGACCGCGCAGCGGTCACCTGCATGACTGCGCTGGATCAACGCTTTGAACACTGCGCGTTGGCGGCAGCGTTTGATCGTGGCACGATGTCGAGGTTATCGACCGAGACTCCCTGACCATGCCGCAATCCCAAGCCAAGAATCTGTCCCTGATCGCCGCAATCGACCTGGGCTCCAACAGCTTTCACATGGTCGTGGCCAAGGCCCAGAACGGCGAAATCCGTATTCTCGAACGACTCGGGGAGAAGGTTCAGCTGGCCGCCGGCATCGACGATGAGCGCCAGCTCAGTGAAGAATCCATGCAACGCGGGCTTGATTGCCTGAAGCGTTTTGCCCAACTGATCAACGGTATGCCGCCCGGCGCCGTGCGGATCGTCGGCACCAACGCCCTGCGTGAAGCCCGTAACCGTGCCGAGTTCATCCACCGCGCCGAAGAAATTCTCGGCCACCCGGTGGAAGTCATCTCCGGCCGTGAAGAAGCGCGTCTGATCTACCTCGGCGTTTCCCATACCCTCGCCGACACTCCTGGCAAACGCCTGGTGGCCGACATCGGCGGCGGCAGTACCGAATTCATCATCGGCCAGCGCTTTGAACCACTGCTGCGCGAAAGCCTGCAAATGGGCTGCGTCAGCTACACCCAGCGCTATTTCAAGGACGGCAAGATCACCCCGGCCCGCTACGCCCAGGCGTACACGGCGGCGCGGCTGGAGATCATGAGCATCGAACACGCACTGCATCGCCTGACCTGGGATGAAGCCATCGGCTCCTCGGGCACCATTCGCGCCATCGGCCTGGCGCTGAAGGCCGGCGGTCATGGCACGGGCGAGGTTAACGCCCAAGGCCTGGCCTGGCTCAAGCGCAAGCTGATCAAGCTCGGCGACGTCGAGAAGATCGACTTCGAAGGCATCAAGCCTGACCGCCGGGCGATCTTCCCTGCGGGCCTGGCGATTCTCGAAGCGATCTTCGACGCACTCGAACTGCAACGCATGGACCACTGTGAAGGCGCCCTGCGCGAAGGCGTGCTCTATGATCTGTTGGGCCGTCATCATCACGAAGACGTCCGTGAGCGCACCCTCAGCTCGTTGATGGAGCGTTATCACGTCGATCTGGAACAAGCGGCGCGGGTTGAGCGCAAGGCGTTGCATGCCTTCGATCAAGTGGCTGAGGATTGGGATCTGGATGACGGCGTATGGCGCGAACTGCTGGGCTGGGCCGCCAAGGTCCATGAAGTGGGCCTGGACATCGCCCACTATCACTACCACAAGCATGGCGCCTACCTGATCGAGCACTCGGACCTGGCCGGGTTCTCCCGCGAAGACCAACTGATGCTCGCGCTATTGGTGCGTGGCCACCGACGCAATATCCCCCGGGACAAGTTTGCCGACTTCGGCGATGAAGGCATCAAGCTGATTCGCCTGTGCGTGTTGCTGCGCTTTGCGATTCTGTTCCATCACATCCGCGGCACCCAGGAAATGCCTCAGGTTGTGCTGCAGGCCAATGGCGACAGCCTGGATGTGTTGTTCCCGGAAAACTGGCTGGACGAAAACCAGCTGACCCAGGCTGACTTCGGTCTGGAAGCGGAGTGGCTGACCCGCGTCGGCTTCGTGCTCAACGTTCGCTGAAACCTTCTGAAAGAAAAAAGGGCGATCCACCTGGATCGCCCTTTTTTTGCCCAAATAATTCGCGTTAACGAACCGTCAGAATCGGACTGCCCAAACGCTCCAGCAAAGTCGCCTGGGCGCTGCGCGGATTCTGGTTACCCGTCGGCGTGTTGCGGATGTAACGGCCGTCCGCCTGCAAGCTCCAGCTGTGGGTGTTATCGGTGAGATAAAGCTCCAGCTCTTTCTTGACCCGCAAGATCAGCTTCTTGCCCTCGACCGGGAAGCAAGTCTCGACGCGCTTGTCGAGGTTGCGCTCCATCCAGTCGGCGCTGGACAGGAACATCTGCTCTTCGCCGCCATTGAGGAAGTAGAAGACCCGGGTGTGCTCCAGGAAACGCCCGATGATCGAGCGCACGTGGATGTTATGCGAAACCCCGGCGATGCCCGGACGCAGGCAGCACATGCCGCGCACCACCAGATCGATACGCACCCCGGACTGACTGGCCTTGTACAGCGCGCGAATGATCTTCGGATCGGTCAGCGAGTTGAACTTGGCGATGATGTGCGCCGGTTTGCCGTCGAGGGCGAACTGGGTCTCCCGGGCAATCATGTCGAGCATGCCCTTCTTCAGCGTGAACGGCGCGTGCAGCAGCTTCTTCATGCGCAGGGTTTTGCCCATGCCGATCAACTGGCTGAACAATTTGCCGACGTCTTCGCACAAGGCATCGTCGGACGTCAGCAGGCTGTAGTCGGTGTACAGACGGGCGTTGGCCGCGTGGTAGTTGCCGGTCCCCAAGTGGGCGTAACGGACAATCTCGCCGGCCTCGCGACGCAAGATCAGCATCATCTTGGCGTGGGTCTTGAAGCCGACCACGCCGTAAATCACCACCGCACCGGCCGCTTGCAGACGGCTGGCCAGTTGCAGGTTGGACTCTTCATCGAACCGCGCGCGCAATTCGATCACCGCGGTGACTTCCTTGCCGTTACGCGCAGCATCGACCAGCGCATCAACGATCTCCGAGTTGGCGCCGGAGCGGTACAGGGTCTGACGGACCGCCAATACATGCGGGTCCTTGGCAGCCTGGCGCAGCAGGTCGACCACTGGGGTGAATGACTCGAACGGGTGCAGCAACAGGATGTCCTGCTTGCTGATCACACTGAAAATGTTCTCGCTGTTCTGCAGCAGTTTCGGGATCTGCGGCGTGAACGGCATGTATTGCAGCGCGCGCTGACTGTCCAGGCCGGTGATGCTGAACAGGCGAGTCAGGTTGACCGGACCGTTGACCTGATACAGCTCGGTTTCGTGCAGGTTGAACTGCTTGAGCAAGTAGTCGGACAGGTGTTTCGGGCACGTGTCGGCCACTTCCAGACGCACCGCGTCACCGTAGCGACGGGAGAACAACTCGCCGCGCAGGGCGCGGGCCAGGTCTTCTACATCTTCGGTGTCGACGGAAAGGTCGGCGTTACGGGTCAGACGGAACTGGTAGCAGCCCTTGACCTTCATGCCCTGGAACAAGTCATCGGCGTGAGCGTGGATCATCGACGACAGGAACACATAGTTGTCGCCAGAGCCGCCCACTTCTTCCGGCAACTTGATGACGCGCGGCAACAGACGTGGCGCCGGAATGATCGCCAAACCGGAATCGCGGCCGAAGGCGTCGATACCTTCGAGCTCGACGATGAAGTTCAGGCTCTTGTTGACCAGCAATGGGAACGGGTGCGTCGGGTCGAGGCCAATCGGGGTAATGATCGGCGCGATCTCGTCGCGGAAATAGCGGCGCACCCAGGTTTTGATCTTGGTGGTCCAGTGACGCCGGCGGATGAAGCGGACCTGATGCTTTTCCAGCTCCGGCAACAGAATGTCGTTTAGGATCGCGTACTGGCGGTCGACGTGACCGTGCACCAGTTCGCTGATGCGGGCCAGGGCCTGGTGCGGTTGCAGGCCATCGGCGCCGGCCTGTTCACGGGCGAAGGTGATCTGCTTCTTCAGACCGGCTACACGAATCTCGAAGAACTCGTCCAGGTTGCTGGAGAAGATCAGCAGAAACTTCAGCCGCTCCAGCAACGGGTAGGACTCATCCAGCGCCTGCTCCAGCACGCGGATGTTGAACTGCAGTTGCGAGAGCTCGCGATGGATGTACAAGCTGCTGTCATCCAGGCCGGGAATGGCAATCGCTGGCGCCGCTATTGCGGGCTCGGCCACCACAGCGGGAGCAGCAGGCTCCAGTTCCGGCGGGGTTTCGGCGATTTGCTCCACCACAGGTTGAGCATCTTTTACGGCAACTTCAGTGAGTCCTTCGGTATTCATCGAATGTTCCTGGGAGGGCTATTTTTGCTCTCGTAACAATTGAGCAGCACGGACGGCAAAGTAAGTCAGGATGCCATCAGCGCCTGCACGTTTAAAAGCGGTCAGGGATTCGAGGATAACCCCTTCGCTCAACCAGCCATTCTGGATTGCCGCCATGTGCATGGCATATTCACCGCTGACCTGATAAACAAAGGTCGGCACTTTAAATTCTTCTTTGACCCGGTAGAGGATGTCCAGATACGGCATGCCTGGCTTGACCATGACCATGTCCGCGCCTTCTGACAAGTCCGCCGCCACTTCGTGCAGGGCTTCGTTGCTGTTGGCCGGGTCCATCTGATAGGAGGCCTTGTTGGCCTTGCCCAGGTTCAGCGCCGAACCGACCGCATCGCGGAACGGGCCGTAATAGGCGCTGGCGTACTTCGCCGAGTAAGCCATGATCCGCACGTTGACGTGATCGGCCAGTTCAAGCGCTTCGCGGATCGCCTGGATGCGGCCGTCCATCATGTCCGACGGGGCCACCACCTGAGCGCCGGCTTCGGCGTGGGACAACGCCTGCTTGACCAGTGCGTCGACGGTGATGTCGTTCTGCACGTAGCCTTCTTCGTCGAGAATACCGTCCTGACCATGGGTGGTGAACGGGTCCAGGGCGACATCGGTGATCACGCCCAGCTCAGGGAACTGCGCCCGCAATGCGCGGGTGGCGCGCTGGGCAATGCCGTTGGGGTTCCAGGCTTCGGCGGCGTCCAGAGACTTGAGCTCCGGCGGCGTCACCGGGAATAACGCCAATGCCGGAATCCCCAGTTCGACCCACTTGGCCGCTTCTTCAAGCAACAGATCGATGGTCAGGCGCTCGACGCCCGGCATCGACGCCACTGCTTCGCGACGGTTTTCCCCGTCCAGCACGAACACCGGCAGGATCAGATCGTCGACGGTCAAAACGTTTTCACGGACCAGTCGACGCGAAAAATCATCACGGCGGTTGCGACGCAGGCGGGTTGCAGGAAACAAACGGTTGGCGGGGGTAAAGCTCACGGCAGACTCCTGAGCCCGCGCTGGCGGGCGAGCGTGACAGTTATAAGTGGCCATTATGACGAACGTATTACAGTTATGTGCACCCCTGTGACAGGTAGCCGCATTCCATTGTCCTTGTAGGAAATGTTCACGTCGAGACACATTTGGACACTTTCATGAATGTTCCCGAAGGGTTAGGCTGCGCGTTCATTTCGCCAGCATCCAGACAATGCTCCAACAATTTCTTCAGGAATTCGGCTACTTCGCCCTTTTTCTCGGCACGTTTTTCGAAGGCGAAACCATTCTGGTGCTCGCAGGCTTCCTCGCGTTCCGCGGATACATGGACCTCAAATTGGTCATGATCGTGGCGTTCCTCGGCAGTTATGCCGGTGATCAGCTGTGGTATTTCCTGGGGCGCAAGCACGGCCGCAAGTTGCTGGCACGCAAACCGCGCTGGCAATTGATGGGTGACCGGGCTCTGGAACACATCCGCAGGCACCCGGACATCTGGGTACTGAGCTTCCGCTTTGTCTATGGCCTGCGCACGGTGATGCCGGTAGCGATCGGCTTGTCGGGCTATCCGCCGGGACGCTATCTGTTGCTCAACGGGATTGGTGCCGCGATCTGGGCCGCGGCGCTGGCTGCGGCCGCCTATCACTTCGGTGCAGTGCTCGAAGGCATGCTCGGCAGCGTCAAGAAATACGAGCTGTGGGTGCTCGGCGCCCTGCTGATACTGGGCTTTTGCCTGTGGTTGCGCCGACGTCTCAAGAACGCCCGTCTGGCGAAGAAGATCTACGCCGACGAGCAGGCCGAACTGGCCAAATCTGCCGAGACTAAGACGCCAACCGAGTGAAACGGTTTCTGCAACAGTAGAGACCGATACCACTGAGCAGACTGTAACTCAGCAGGCCGACCCAGCCCACCGCGCTGGCCGGCCACAGCCCAACGACCGGCGCCAGCCACACCAGCGGCACATTCGATGCCAGGCGCAGCAGCTCCAGCTTCAGCGCCCACGGGCGATTCTCCAGGGCCACGCCCAACGTAAACATACCCAGCGCCACGGCACTCCAGCCGAGCACCAGCGCGGAGGTTGGCAAACTTTGCTCCAGGTTCATCAAGTAGCTGCCCAGCGCGATGTAGACGCAGAACTGCAACACGACGTAAAGCTGCTGACGCCCGTCCAGCGGCACTTCAAATTTACGGAACTGACTCAGGTCTGGCTTGCTCATCGGGTACTTGGCCGCCACATCCGCCGGCCGCCAACCGGTGCGCATGAACCAGATGCGCAGCTTGTCCCATTTGCTTTGCGCACGCCGCGCGTCATCCCACAGCTGCGCGTAGAACTGCACGTTCGCCCACACCGGATTCCAGCTCGCGAGCGGCGTGGTAACACCGAAAATCACCGGTTCGTTATCGTCCTCTTCCTGGAACGAGCCAAATAGACGGTCCCAAATAATGAACACCCCGCCGTAGTTGCGATCCATGTAGAGAGCGTTCTGTGCATGGTGGGCCCGATGATTGGACGGCGTGACAAAGAACCACTCGAACCAGCCGAGCTTGGGAATGTGTTTGGTATGCACCCAGAATTGGTACAGCAAGTTCAGCGAGGCGACGCTGATGAACACCAGCAGCGGCACGCCGAGCACGGCCATCGGCAGGTAGAAGATCCAGCTCAACAGGAAGCCGGTACTGGTCTGGCGCAGCGCCGTGGACAGGTTGTAGTCCTCGCTCTGGTGATGCACCGAATGCGCCGCCCAGAGGATGTTGCGTTCATGGCCCATGCGATGCAGCCAGTAGTAGCAGAAGTCGTAGAGGAAAAAGGCGAAAACCCAGACCCAAACGCTGTCGGCCGAGAGTTCGAGCAGCGCCAGGTGCTTGAGGGCAAACGCATACGTCACCAGACCGACGCCTTTGGTCAACAGGCCGGTGGTGGTCGACAGCACGCCGGTGCTCATGCTGTTGATCGCGTCCGCCACACGATAATTGCTCACTCCGCGCCAACGGTCGGCCAGCAGTTCGACGGCAATCAGCACAAAGAAAAACGGCACCGCATACAGAATGAAGTCCATGACGCGCCCTGATCGGAATCTTGAGGACAGATCCTAGGTGTAGCCGCGAATTAACCCTATGGCAACGAGTGACAAATTAGTGGACATTTAACGCCATGAATCTGGAGAAAAGCCCATGAGCAAAAAAATTGCAGTGATCCTATCCGGCTGTGGCGTGTACGACGGCGCCGAGATCCACGAAAGCGTGATCACCCTGCTGCGTCTGGACCAGCGGGGGGCTCAGGTGCAGTGTTTCGCACCGAACATCGCGCAGCTACATGTGATCAATCACCTGACCGGCGAAGAAATGCCCGAGTCGCGCAACGTGCTGGTGGAATCGGCGCGGATCGCCCGAGGCAACATCAAGGATATCCGCGAAGCGGACGTGGAAGACTTCGATGCGCTGATCGTTCCGGGCGGTTTCGGGGCGGCCAAGAACCTGTCGAACTTCGCCGTCGAAGGCGCCGGCTGCACCGTACAACCGGAAGTCCTGGCGCTGGCTGAAGCCTTTGCCGAGGCCGGCAAACCGGTCGGGCTGATCTGCATCTCGCCGGCGCTCGCGGCGAAGATCTATGGACCGGGCGTGACCTGCACCATCGGTAATGACGCCGATACTGCCGCCGCCATGAACAAGATGGGTGCCACCCACAAAGATTGCGCGGTGAGCGACATCGTCGAAGACAAGGCCCGCAAACTGGTGTGCACCCCGGCTTATATGCTGGCGCAATCGATCAGCGAAGCGGCGTCCGGCATCAACAAACTGGTCGACCGCGTGCTCGAACTGACCCACGAAAACGACGCCTGACCCTGATCAAAATGTGGGAGCGAGCCTGCTCGCGAAGACGTACTGTCAATCGACATCATCGTTGAATGTGCTGTCCCCTTCGCGAGCAGGCTCGCTCCCACAGGGTCCAGCACAAGGCTCAAGATTTACGGGAAAGCCGCGTGAGGATCCGGTCCAGCGCATTGGCAAACGCCTGCTTCTCTCGCTCACCAAACGGCGCTGGCCCGCCGCTCATCTGCCCCTGCTCACGTAGATCGGTAAACAGATTACGCACCGCCAACCGATCGCCCATGTTCTGTGCATCGAACTCTTTGCCCCGTGGATCAAGCGCCGCAACGCCCTTTTTCACCAGTCGGTCGGCCAGCGGCACATCGCTGCAGATCACCAATTCGCCAGGGACCGCGTATTCCACCAGGTAGTCGTCGGCGGCATCCGGACCGCTTGGCACCACGATCAGCTTCACCAGGGCCAAACCCGGTTTGATCTGCGGCTGTCCGGCCACCAGCACCACTTCGAACTGACGCTTGAGGGCGAACTTCACCACCAGATCCTTGGCCGCCCGAGGGCAGGCGTCGGCATCGATCCACACACGCATTGTGTTTTCCTCGGTTCAAAAAGCTTCGCGAGCAGGCTCGCGATTGTGAGCGCAGCGAATGCTTTTAAGAAACCTGCACCCGCCGCTTCTCAGCCAGCCGACTACGGCTATACAGCACGATGATCGCGATAATCGCCACCGCCTGCGCACTCAGCGAATACGCATCAGCGTGGATCCCCAGCCAGTCGAAGTCAAAGAACGGCACCGGCCGGGTGCCGAAAATCCCGGCTTCCTGCAGCGCCTTCACGCCATGCCCGGCAAACACCACCGACAACGCGCACAGCAGGCCGGCGTTGATACTGAAAAACAGTGACAGCGGCAGCTTCGCCGAGCCACGCAGAATCACCCAAGCCAGCCCCACCAACAACACCAACGCCGTCGCGCCACCAGCCAACACCGCGTTATGGCCCGCTGGACCTGCCTGCAGCCACAGGGTCTCGTAGAACAGAATCACTTCAAACAGTTCGCGATACACCGAGAAGAACGCCAGCGTCGCAAACCCGAAACGCCCACCGCCGCCCACCAGACTGCTCTTGATGTAATCCTGCCAGGCCGACGCGTGACGACGATCGTGCATCCACACGCCGAGCCAGAGCACCATGACAGCGGCAAACAACGCCGTCGCACCTTCCAACAATTCGCGCTGCGAACCGCTGACATCGATCACGTACGCCGCCAGCGCCCAGGTCGCCAGACCCGCCAGCAGCGCCAGCCCCCAGCCGACGTTGACGCTGTGCACCGCCGATTGCTGGCCGGTGTTGCGCAGGAACGCGAGGATTGCCGCCAACACCAGAATCGCTTCCAGACCTTCGCGCAACAGAATCAACAAACCGGAGATGTAGCTCAGAGACCAGCTCAGGCCATCGCTGCCCAGCAGACCGGCGGATTCCTTCAACTTGGTCTTGGCCGCATCCAGTCGCTCCTGAACCTGGGCCACCGGCAAACCGTCCTGCAACGACTGACGGTAAGCCATCAGTGATTTTTCGGTGTCTTTACGCACATTGGCGTCGACGTTATCCAGAGAACTTTCGACCAGTTCGAAGCCCTCCAGATAAGCCGCCACCGACAGGTCATAAGCCTGATCGTGATCACCGGCACGGTAGGCTGCGAAGCTCTTGTCCAGGGTCGCGGCGGTATAGTCCAGCAATTGCGCCGGGCCACGCTTGACCTGCGGCGGTTGCGCCCGCTGCGCACGGAAGGTCGCCGCAGCTTGCGGCCCCTCGGCAACCTGCACTTCTGCGGGAGTCTGACGGGCCAGGTCGGCGATGTTGTAGGTTTTTTCGGATTTTGCAGCAGCCGGGTCGGCGCTGAAGCTGGCGATGTAGGTCGCCAGGTCCCAACGCTGACGATCATCCAGCTGATCGGCGAAGGCCGGCATGTCGGTGCTTTCGACACCGAGGCCCAGGGTGCTGTAGATCGCGTAGAGGCTCAGGTGATCCAGTCGCGCCGCATCACGCAGATTGGACGGCGGCGGCGTCAAACCAACTCCCGCCGGGCCATCCCCGGCACCCGCGTCGCCGTGGCACACCGAACAATGCTGAGCGTACAACGGCGCACCACGGGTCGGATCCGGCGTAATGATCGGCGCCTGGCTGACTTCATAGGTCACCGCCAGCTTGGCGCCGAGTTGCCGTGCCTGGCGGCCGACATCCGCGCCGTCCTGACGCGCAGCGATCGCGTTGCGCAGCGTGCTGACGCCCTGCTCCAGCCCGGCTTTTTCCGGTTTGTCCGGCATCGCGGCGATCAAGCCTTGCAGCACCTTGATAAATTCCAGCTGCTCTTGGTATTCGGACTCATTGATGACCTTGCCCGCTTGCACCGTTTCCGGGTAATCCGCACCGATGTAATCGAGCAAATGCAGCGCTTGTGGCGCGCCTTCCACGGTGTCGGCCAGCAAGTTGAAACTGCACAGGGCAAACAACGGCAACATCAGCCAGGCCAGGAAACGGGACGGGGCAGTCATGAATGAATCTCAATTGGAAATACGAAGTAACACATTGTTCACTTCCAATGACTTTCACTCAAGCTTTGTTGTGGGGTGCGCGGCAGGCTGGGTGGCCAACGCATCGGGTTCGCGTTTCCGAGCCATGATGGCACGCCGTTAAAATGCGAAATTAAAAAGCCATTACATAGCCAGCATCCTTGCTTATAATGCCGCGCCTTCGTTATTGCGAAACGGTATTTAAGCTCCTCTTTTTATGAGGAATTGGCAGGAGGCCAACATTCCCGCCAGTAGGTCCCATCAGCCCGACCAGCATTTGCGGCTGCTTACATTCAGGGAAGAAGTACCCCAATGGCATCCCGCGCCCTTACCTCGATCGCGCTCAGCGCCGTCACCTTGCTCTCCGGCTGCTCGGCGTTTCGCAACTACGACTCCGAACTGGCCCAAACCAACCAGCAACTGGCCGCCGGCAATGTCGATGCCGCGTTGACCCTGCTGGAAAAGAACAACACCAGCGCGGACAAAGACCTGCTCTATTACTTCGAGAAAGGGGAACTGCTGCGCGCCAAAGGTGACCTGTCCGGCAGCCAGAATGCCTGGACCAGTGCCGATCAGGTGGTGGGCAAGTGGGAAGACTCGGTCAAGCTTGATACCGGCAAATACCTCGCCCAGTTCGGCAGTTTCGTGGTGAACGACAAGGTCCGTCGCTACGAAGGCTACGACTACGAAAAAGTCATGTTGACCACGCAGATGGCCCTCAACCTGCTGGCGGTGAACGACTTCGACGGCGCGCGCATGTCGATCAAGAAGACCCACGAACGCGAAGCAGTGATCGCCGACCTGCGCGACAAGGAATACCTCAAGAGCGAAGAGGAAGCCGAGAAAGAAGGCGTCAAAACCCAGTACAAGGATTTGCAGGGTTACCCGGTCGCGAGCCTCGACGCACCGGAAGTGGTCAGCCTGAAAAACAGCTACCAGAGTGCGTTCAGCCACTACCTGGCCGGCTTCGTCTACGAAGCCCTGGGTGAAAAAGACCTGGCCGCGCCGGGCTATCGCAAAGCCGCCGAACTGCGCCCGAACACTCCGCTGCTCGAACAGGCGCTGGTCAATCTCGACAAGCCAAGTGGCAAGGACGAGGCAAGTGACGTCCTGATCGTCGTGCAAAGTGGTCTGGCGCCGGCGCGCGATTCGATCCGCATCCCATTGCCCTTGCCGATCAGCAACCAGTTGGTGATCACGCCACTGTCGTTCCCAATCATCAAGGCGGACACCTCCACCGCCACGCTCACCCAGATTGGCGTGGACGGTCAGCAACTGAACTTGACGCAACTCAACAGCACCACTGCCATGTCCCGTCGCGCACTGCGTGACGATATGCCGGGCATCATTTTGCGCACCACCGTGCGTGCCGTGACCAAAGGCGTGGCACAGAAGCAGATCAATGAAACCAACCCGCTGGCGGGCCTGGCGGTCGGTATCTCTTCAGCCGTGCTCGAAGGTGCCGATACCCGTACGTGGCGCACCCTGCCGGACTACACCCAAGTGGTGCGTCTGCGCCTGAAGAAAGGTGAGCACCAAGTCACCCTGCCGAGCGCCGTGGGCGGTTCGGTGGTCAAGGTCACCGTCGATCAGCGTTACCAGGTCATCAGCCTGCGCGCCGTGGGCAATCAGGTGTTCGCCAGCGGCGTGGCCGCGCATGTGATCCCGAGTGCCAACCCGACCGCCGTGGCCAGCCTCAAACCTTAAGAACGGAGTCTTTGCATGCGTTTCAAACTTATCGCTGTTGTCGCCCTGGCCTTGTTGGCCGGGTGCGCCACCCCGCCACCGCCGGAACCTGGCAGCGCCGCCAGCAAGGTCGTGGCCATGGGCAAGCTCAAGAACATCGTGGTCGGCGCCATGCGCGTCGCCCGGGAAAATGGCTTCATGACGGTCAATGCGCAGCTGAGCAACACCAGCTTCAACAACAAGACCTTCTACTACCGTTTTGCCTGGCTCGGCCCTGAAGGCTTCCCCGTCGCCGAAGAAGAAACCTGGAAAAGCCAGATGATGTACGGCGAGCAGACCAGCTTCATTCAGGCGATCGCGCCAACCGCCAAAGCCGTGGATTTCCGTCTCGAAATCAAAACGCCTTAAGCCCGACACCCTATTCGTTCAGTTCTAGAGAGCATTCCCATGTTTGCACGCTTTTCGTTCATTGCCGTTATCGCCCTTCTGGCCAGCGGTTGCGCCAACACTTCGCCAACGCTGGGCAGCAAAAGCATCAGCTACGGCGACACCAAGGCTGTAGAAACCGTAACCAACGAGTTCGGTTCCACCGACCTGCAGATGATCGCTGAATCCATGACCCGCTCCCTGGCTCAGTCCGGCATTCTGCAAGGCCGCCCGGTGGTTCAGGTCTACGACGTGAAGAACAAGACCAGCGAGTACATCGATACTCGTGAAATCACCACCAGCATCAAGACTCAGCTGATGAAGACCGGCACCGCCCGCTTCGCCAGCGACAACACCGCCATGCAGAGCCAGGTCGACCAGCTCAAGCTGCAAAACCAGAGCGGTTTGTACAAGAAGAACACGGTGGCCAAGACGGGCAACATGATCGCTGCCAAATACCGTATCGAAGGTTCGATCAGCTCGATCGTCAAGCGCAGCAGCGACTACAAGGACGTCTTCTACAAATTCAGCCTGCAATTGATTGACGTTGAAAGCGGTCTGGCCGAGTGGATGGACGAGAAAGAGATCCGCAAGACCACGGAGCGTTAATCAATGCGCGCATGGATTGGCATGATGGCCCTGGCTTGCGCCTTCAGCGTGCAAGCGGCCCCGAAAGTCGCCGTGACGGACCTCGCGTACCAGGAGCGAGTGGAGCAGTACATCCACATCGTTTCGGCACAGAGCAACCACAACCAGAGTTACTACGGCGCCAGCGGGTCTTCGAGCTACAACGAAATCGAAGCCACCACCAGCTACATCGAACAAGGTGAATTGCGCAAATTCACCGGCGACATCAAGGGCGAGATTCTTCGTACCGGCATGTTCCAGCTGGTCCAGGGCACGCCTTATACATCGGCGTCCAAGGGTGACGTCTATGACGTGATCAAGCGAATCAAGGCCGGCAACTTCAAAGGCGCCGACTATGTGTTGTTCGGCACCGTGTCGGACATCGACTTCAACAACGACATCAACGAGCTCGCCAACACCGATAGCTATTCGGCGGTGCTGGCGTTGACCCTGGTGGCGGATTTCAGCCTGATCAACACCAAGACCTTCGAAATCACCTCGGCCTTCACGGCGATGGGCGAAGGTCAGGACACCAAACTGATGAACCATCGGGACATCCGTGTCTCGCTGAACCGCCCGCGGGTGGTGCGTGACGTGTCCAAGTCCTTAGGGGAAGACGTTGCAGGGCAACTGAGCCAACAGCTCGGTGGCGGCGGTTACGAGCAGCCGGGGCAAGCCCCGCGGCGCAATAACCTGCCAGCGGACACAGCGCCGGTCATTCTGCGCTGATAGTGCCGAACGCGGAGCGTCCGTTGAGGCATTCCCACGCAGAGCGTGGGAACGATAAGGCGACCTGTAGAGGTCGCCTTTTTTGTGCCTGGCGGTTTTACACCGCCGCTTTGCGAAGGGTCGCCATGAATGCCGCCGCACCAATGAACAGCCCGGCAAAGGTGCGGTTCATGCGTTTTTGCTGCCTGGGCGTACGCAACAGGCGCAACACCCTGGAAGCCAGCCCGGTGTAACCGGCCATGACGATCAGGTCGACGCAGATCATGGTCACACCGAGGATCAGGTACTGCGCCACCAGCGGTGCATGCGGATCAATGAATTGCGGCAGCACCGCGAGCATGAACACCAACGCCTTGGGGTTGCTGACGTTTACCAGGAAACCCCGGAACACCAGCGCCATCGGCTTGCCGATTTGCCGCACGGCCGCGTCGTCGCTCATGTCATTGGGCAGCGCGCGCCATTGCTTGACCGCCAGGTAAACCAGATAGGCCACGCCAAACCATTTGATCGCGTAGAAAGCGGTGGCCGACGCCGCGAGAATTGCACCGACACCGGCGGCGACAATCGCAATCTGTAGCGCCAGACCCAGTTGCAGGCCCAGGGCGTTCCAATAACCGCGCCAGAATCCGTATCGCAGACCGCTGGACATCGACGCAATGGCGCCGGCACCGGGAGACAGACTGATCACCCAGCAGGCGGCAAAAAACGCCAGCCATGTTTGAAGCACCATCGCACACCTCGACTCAGACTCGTGACAGACGTCTAAGCTAATGCGGCTTTGAGCTGATGACTACCGATTTTTTGCAGGACAGAACAGCTGCCGACCAGCGTGGTCGGCATTTCGGCTACTTTTCGAAACCGCTGGAAGGGAATACATCGCTGCCGCGCCAGCGTCGAACCGAGCGCTGGAAGAACAGGCTGTTGGGCACTTGCACCATGGCGCTGCCGGTGCCGAGTTCTTCGGCTTCGATCAGCGTGGTGTAGAGCAGATTGATCGCAACGACCCGGCCTTTTACGCCGGGCTTGTCGGTGGTGTCCACCAACTCGACCACGTCACCGAGGCGAAACGGGCCGACGGTGAAGATCAGGATTGCGCACAACAGATTCGAGAGCACGCTCCACATGGCGAAGAACGCCACTGCCGCTACCGCGACAAACCCGGACAACGCGGTCCAGAGCACCGTTGCCGACACCCCGAGGCGTTCCAGCACGAAGATCAGCGCACTGCCCATGATCAGCCAGCGCAGACCACCGCGTAGCGGCATCAGCAATTGCGGCGGCAACGGATAGCGCTCACCCAGACGAGTCAGGCATCTGGCGACGCAACGCTGGGCAATATATCCCGCCAACAGAATCAGCAGGATCTGCACGAAGAGCCAGATCGGCTCGATCCACACGGCAGGCAATGGCAGCTTGAACGCTTCCATCAGGACAGCGCCTCCAGCTCCGCCTGCATGCTTTCGAGCAGTTCCAGCGCTTCCATCCAGGCTTCTTCCAGCTCAGCTTCACGGACCTTCAGCTTGGCCTGTTCGGCCAGCAGATCACGCAAGTCGTTCTTGCGCGCCGGCTCGTAAATGTCGCTGTCGCCGAGGCTGGTATCGATCTTCGCCAGTTTCTCGTGCAGCTTGCCCAGTTCGGCTTCGAGCTTGTCAGCCTCGCGCTTGTGCGGTGCCAGTTGCTGACGCAACGCGGCCGCCGCCTGGCGCTGGGCCTTCTTGTCGGTCTTGTCCGGATTGACCGGCGTACTGCTGACCGGGGCGTTGCGCTGGCGGTAATCCACCAGCCAACGGGTGTAGTCTTCCAGGTCGCCGTCGAATTCCTCGACCTTGCCGTCCGCCACCAGATAGAAATTGTCGGTGGTGCTTTTGAGCAAATGACGATCGTGGGAAACCACCAATACCGCGCCACTGAACTCCTGAAGGGCCATGGTCAGCGCCAGGCGCATTTCCAGGTCCAGGTGGTTGGTCGGTTCGTCGAGCAGCAACAGGTTCGGCCGGCCCCAGGCGATCAACGCCAGCGCCAGACGGGCCTTTTCGCCACCGGAGAAGTTCAGCACCGGCTCATCGATCCGCGCACCGCGGAAGTCGAAACCACCGAGGAAGTCGCGCAGCGTCTGCTCGCGCTCGGTCGGCGCCAGGCGCTGCATGTGCAGCAACGGGCTGGCCTTGGAGTCGAGCGAATCCAGCTGATGCTGGGCGAAGTAACCGACGACGGTGTTCTCGCCACGGGTCAATCGACCGGACAACGGCTCGAGTTCACCGGCAAGGTTTTTGATCAGGGTCGATTTACCGGCACCGTTCGGGCCAAGCAAACCGATCCGCGCACCGGGGGTCAGCTGCAGCTTGACCTTCTCCAGCACGGCTCGCTCGCCGTAACCCAGTCGGGCGTCGGAGAGGTCAATCAACGGGCTGGAGATTTTC
Source organism: Pseudomonas sp. PMCC200344 (assembly GCF_030053095.1). Classification (NCBI taxonomy): domain Bacteria; kingdom Pseudomonadati; phylum Pseudomonadota; class Gammaproteobacteria; order Pseudomonadales; family Pseudomonadaceae; genus Pseudomonas; species Pseudomonas sp. PMCC200344. The sequence continues at coordinate 6,188,502 of NZ_CP125618.1, forward strand.
ACTGATTCGCGGAAGACGAAATCGAACGGCGAATCAACGTGGGCGGCGGACAGTTCTTCCATCCGCTCCAGGGCCTTGACCCGGCTCTGGGCCTGACGGGCCTTGGTGGCCTGGGCCTTGAAGCGGGCGATGTAGCTTTCCATGTGCGCACGTTGCACCTGCTGCTTCTCGTAGGCCTGCTGTTGCTGGGCCAGACGCTCGGCACGGGCGCGTTCGAAGGCGCTGTAACCACCGCGATACAGAGTGATCTTGCGCTGATCGACGTGGGCCACGTGATCGACCACGGCATCGAGGAAGTCCCGGTCGTGGGAAATCAGCATCAAGGTGCCGGGATAGCTTTTGAGCCATTCTTCGAGCCAGATGATGGCGTCGAGGTCCAAGTGGTTGGTCGGTTCGTCGAGCAACAACAAGTCCGAGGGGCACATCAAAGCCTGCGCCAGGTTCAGACGCATCCGCCAACCACCAGAGAAATCTCCTACCTGGCGATCCATCTGTTCATTGGTGAACCCAAGGCCGGCCAGCAGTTTTCGGGCCCGGGCATCGGCGGTGTAACCGTCGGCGCTGTCGAGTTCCGAGTGCAGGCGGGCCTGAGCGGTACCGTCATGGGCCGCTTCGGCTGCCGCGAGGTCGCGTTGCACCTCGCGCAGGCGCAGGTCGCCATCGAGCACATAGTCGACCGCCACCCGATCGAGGGTGTCGATCTCCTGGCGCATGTGGGCGATGCGCCAGTCCGCCGGCAAAAAGCAATCACCCGAGTCCGGGTGCAGGTCACCCAGAAGCAAGGCGAACAGGCTCGATTTGCCGGCGCCGTTGGCACCGATGAGGCCGGCTTTGTGGCCGGCGTGCAGGGTCAGCTCGGCGTCTTCTAGCAGACGTTGAGGGCCACGCTGTAAAGTCAGGTTCTGAAGTCGAATCATAATGGCGGCGGAGTCTACCAGCTTCGCTCGCAACTGGCGCGAGTAGCACTATGTCCTCTGACCTGTGGAGCTTTTCCCTTAGTACTTACGCCCGTCCCGGCGTTGAACCCGCATGCCTGCAATTGCAGTCGGCGGGTGTGAACGTGTGCCTGCTGCTGTGCGGGTTGTGGCTGGGAGAACGAGGCGTCGCCTGTAACGAACACCGATTGCAGCAATTGCATAGCGTGGCCGAGCCGTGGGACGCAGACGTGGTGCGACCGCTGCGAGCCTTGCGGGTGAATTGGAAAGTCGTTGCCGCCGACGATGGCGAACTGAATGCTTTGCGCGAGCAAGTGAAGGCACTCGAGCTGGAAGCCGAGCGACATCTGTTGGTACGACTGGAACGATCGGCGTTGAGTTGGCCGCAAGGTGAGGCGACCGATCTATCGGCCTGGCTGGAAGGTGTAACGGCTGGCGCCGCCCACCTGGACCGCGACGCGCTGCATCAGCTGCGCGTCGCGGTAACCGGCACTTAAGAAGCGCTGGCTGGGGTGGTTGCTGCGATCGATGCGGCTGCCGGCGTTGGCGCTGGCGTGGCTGTCGAGGTGGCTGCTGCTAAAGCAGACGTTGCTGCCGGAGCCGGGTTGGCTGGCTTGGCAACTGAAGCGGCGGCCGGCTTGGCGGCAACCGGTTTTTTCACGGCTGGTTTTGCAGCCGGTTTGGCAGCGGCAGGTTTGGCTGCTGGCTTCGCTGCGGCAGGTTTTGCAGCAGCAGTTTTGGCAGCCGGTTTGGCTGCAGCTTTTGCAGCTGGCTTGGCAGCAGTTTTAGTCGCGACTGGTTTCGCGGCAGGCTTGGCAGCAGGTTTCGCAGCGGCTGTTTTTGCAGCTGGTTTTGCGGCCGGTTTAGCAGCGAGTTTAGCCGCTGCAGTTTTCGCCACCGCCGATTTAGCAGCAGCCGTTCTTGCGGCCGGTTTAGCGGCAGCTGTTTTGGCAGCGGCTGGCTTGGCGGCAGCTGTTTTTGCAGCCGGTTTTGCAGCGCTAGCAGCGACTGGTTTTTTTGCCGCTGGTTTAGCGGCAGGTTTTGCTGCGGCTTTCACCGGTGCTTTGGCAGCCGGTTTGGCGGCAGACTTGACCGGTGCTTTTGCAGCAGCCGGTTTGGCAGCGGCTTTCTTGGCAGGAGCCGCAGCAGGCTTGGCCGAACGCAGGGACAACGCCTTGCCGACAGCCTCTTGTACACGACCGACGCCCTGGGCCAGTTTCAGGCTTTCTTGAGCATCGCGCTTGAGTTGCAGAATGTAGCTGCGAGTTTCGGATTGACGATCCTTGAGGGCATCGAGCAAGTCCTCAAGCTCCTTCACAGCGCCCTTGGCTTTGGTTTGTGCCTTGGCCTTGCCGGCCGCCGCAGCGTCCTGCAATTTGGTACGGGACTTGTGCAATTTCTCTTGCGCTTTTCCGCGTTGCTTTTCCAGTTTGGCGAGCAGTTTTTCAGCATCAGCCAAGGCTTGGGAACAAGCGTTTTCCAGATGCTCGAGCAAGCTGCCCGAGAGTTGTTGGAGTAAGTGCAACGGAGTATTTACAGGCTTCTTGGTGGCCGACATGGTTTACCTCCTGGCTGACGTGGGTGCGGCTCATACTAGACCTCTGCTGCTACCGCCGCTAGGGCATGTTGACAGTATCCAAAGCGCTACGTTGCAACGGATTGAAATTCTTCTGCGCTTGCGCAAAACCAGTTCACCGTCGAGCGCATTCACACTGGCATAATCCCCCGCATCTCAGGTCGGAGAGTGCCCATGTCGCGCTACCTTTTTTTATCACTGTGCGTGTTTTTTTCCGTGGCCCAAGCCGCCGAAAAAACCAAAGAAAATGACACTCATGATCTCTCTTACAGCCTGGGCGCAAGCCTCGGTGAACGCCTGCGCCAAGAGGTTCCCGATCTGCAACTTCAGGCGCTGATCCAAGGTTTGCAACAAGCCTATCAAGGCAAACCCCTGGCGCTGAAAGATGAGCAGATCGAACAGATTCTTGCCGAGCACGAAGCCCAGGTCGCCTTGCAACCGAGCATGCCGCAAAGCGAAGTCGCCCTCGGAAAAGAGCAGGCTTTTCTCGCCGAGGAAAAAACCAGACCGGGCGTTCGCGAGCTGGCCGATGGAATATTGCTAACGGAGTTGGCGCCAGGCACTGGCGCCAAAGCTGGCCCTTACGGCAAAGTCCAGGTGCTGTATATCGGTCGCCTTCCCGACGGCACGGTGTTCGATCAGAACAGTCAGCCGCAGTGGTTCAGTCTCGACAGCGTGATCAGCGGATGGCGCAGCGCGTTGCAGCAAATGCCGGTCGGTGCGAAATGGCGCTTGGTGATTCCATCGGCCGAAGCCTATGGCGCCGAGGGTGCCGGCGACCTGATTGCGCCGTTCACACCGCTGGTATTCGAAGTCGAATTGCGCGGCGCCACAAGCTGAATACCGGATCGAGTAGGAGGCGGCTTTACAGCCGCCGTCCTCTCACACCACCGTACGTACGGATCCGTATACGGCGGTTCAAGTTATGCGATTAAGCCGAGTTATCGTATTCAGTATTGAGACCAGACCAAGCCGATCCCACAGTTTCTTCGGTCGCGCCTGATTCATGTGTGGCGCTCCCGAGTTCCACCATGGGCCTCGGCCATTGAACGCTGATATGCAGGCGCGATGCCTACTGAGCCCCAAGCGTATCAAGTTACGAGCCCTTGTTGAGGGCTGCTTCCATTGACGCCATACGGCGCAGCGCAGCTTACGACGCACCCAGCCATCCAGTTTCTCCAGCGCTCGCTTGCCTTGGGTTAACTTGAAGTACCCAGCCCAACCACGCAGCACAGGGTTTATCCGCACGATGACGGTTGCCATCTTGCAACCCCGCGCGCCGCGTAGCAGCTCTGCGAGTCGGTCGCGTAAGCGACCCAGACTCCTCGTCGCCACTCTTAGTCTCGGCTGTCGGTGCCAGCTCATCCCATAACCCAGATAATCACAGACCCAAGGCCTTGCCACGCGGCTCTTTTCCCTATTCAGCGTCAGTTTCAGACGCTGGATCAGGAAGCACTCGACGCTGACCATCACTCGCTCGCCGGCACGGCGACTGCGCACATAAATGTTGACGTCGTCGGCGTAGCGCACGAAGCGATGACCCCGCCGTTCCAGTTCGCTGTCGAGTTCGTTGAGCCGGATGTTCGACAGCAACGGCGAAAGCGGGCCGCCTTGCGGCGTCCCTTCCTGCCGTCGGCTGACGAGTCCACCTGACATCGTTCCCGCTTCGAGGTAACGACGGATCAACGTGAGCACACGCTTGTCTTCGATTTGACGCGCCACGTAAGCCATCAGGACATCGTGGTTGACCCGATCAAAGAATTTCTCCAGATCAAGTTCCACGCACCAGCGGTGACCCGCTGCCACATGGCCGCGAGCGGTTTCGATGGCTTGGTGAGCGCTTCTGCCCGGACGAAAGCCGTAGCTGTAATCCGAGAACAGAGGGTCGAAGATCGGCGTGAGCTGTTGCAGCAAGGCCTGCTGGATCAGGCGATCCACGACGCAGGGGATACCCAGCTGCCGTGTCCCGCCTTTGGGTTTCGGAATGTCGACGGCGCGTACACCTTGTGGGTGATACTCACCGGCCAGCAACCGAGCCTTAAGGGTCGGCCAATACTGTTTCACGTAGCCTGCCAATTCGTCGACCGTCATGCCATAGGCACCCGGCGCGCCCTTGTTGCTGACTACGCGTTGATACGCACGCTTGAGGTTGGCGGGTGCAAGCACCCGCTCCATCAGCGTGTCCGGCTCCGCGTTCGTCCACGTCACAGACGCCGCCGATACCTGTGCGCTGTCAGCCGTCATCCGCGGATACTGTCCGGGACTCGGAGTAACAGTCTTCTCTGCGAGAAATTTCTGCATTTCGGTATCCAACGAGACTCTGACGCCTACCAGCGGCATAACCTGTTCGGCCCTTGGTGACGTGGTTATCCGCCACTTACTACGGCCTCGGCTGACTTCTGCACGCTCATCCCGTCGCCTCTCGGCGTTCGGTAGCACAGTGGCAAACGTGCAGATCTCCCAGGGTAATTCGCGTGACCTTCCTGCTTATGCCTGTCGGATCTACGTCGCAACGTTCCGTGCAAGTATTGGGCTTTGAGGAAGTTTGCCCCCTTACCCCGCTGCGCCGCCTAATCCGCTTCCTGTTCGTCAGGCCAGCATTTTGCCTCGGGCTTCCTTCAGATTCGCAGTCACCCGCGACACCCTTGCCTCTGGCTAACACTTCCCCTTGCCGGGTGTGTAGAGGACTTTCACCTCCAAGTCACCAGCGTGGCCACCACAGCCAAGCCGGTTGCGCTTGCGCGCAACGCGCCATGCCTGGCGCACAAACGAAAAACGGCGCGCATAGCGCACCGTTTTTGGAGGTCTTGCAGGAAGGGGGTTCAGGCCTGAACCGAATCCTCTTCCTTGTGAGCGGTGTGCAACACTTCGATCAGGCAGTCTTCCAGTTCGAAGCGCTCGTGCAACAGGCCACCCAGCTCTTTGAATTTCTCTGCCACGCATTGACCTGCATCACACAGGTCGTTGAACGCGAGCAACTTCTCGGTGATAACGTCGATGCGAGGGTAGATGGTCTCGGCCAGCTCGAGCCCGCGAGTGTCACCAAACGCCTTCGCTTCGCCGGTGAGCTGTTCGTAGATCTCGAAGTGCCCGGCAGACACGTAATCGACCAGCACGCCGCAGAATTCCTGCAACGGCTTACGGTTCTCACCCAGTGCCTCAGGCTTGGCGCCGAGAGCATCATAGGCCCGAACCAGTTCGTGACGCTCCTGCAACCAGCGATCGATCAGCAGATGCACTCCACCCCAACGTTCCTGAGCATTCTGACAACTTTCGAGCATGGTGATCTCTCTTCCCTTGTGGGTCATGCTGCCCTACACCCGTCGCACACTTGAAGGTCAAGTATCGGCCAGGCAGAGCGTCATTCGAGCAACATAATTCCAATGACACGTGCGGGCCAGATTATGCCCGCGCGACAATGGCTTCAAGGTACGCAGGAGATAAAGTTCATACAAGTGTTTAATCACCCGCCAGCGCCCGGTGCGACGAACCGCCGCTGAGCGGTCGCAGACAGGCTTTCCAGGCAACGCGCAGCAGCTGATAAATTCCCAGAATTGTCATCGCCATGAAGAACAGCAGGCTCCATTCAGGAATGCTCAGGTCGAACAGTGTCCAGGAAATCTCCGCGCACTCGGCTTCCCCTTTAAACATCTGTGTCACCTGGCAAAACCAGGGCATGTCCTCGTACTGAACAGCCAGATTGGGCGAGCACGTCAACAGCTGACGCGCTGGATCGCTCTGTAGCAATACCTGCCGCCACGCCGTGACCGTACCCGCCAGACTGCAAAACAACCCGAGCATCCAATACAGGAAAGAGCCAACGCGGCCCGGCCCATGCACCGAAGCCACCAGGCAGACACCCGCGAGCAACGCGAGGCAAAAGCGCTGCAACAGGCACAACCCGCAAGGCTTGAGGCCGACCGCATATTCCAGGTAATAGGACACGCCCAGGGCCAGGGCACCTGCAATGAAAGCCATGAAAAACAAGGAGCGTGAGCAGGCCAAAGACATGGCATTTCCGTAACAGTAGAGACAGGCGGTTACGGTAGAGGAAAGCGCTGCAGCCTTTCAAGGCAGGCCAGTGGGGACACTTCAACAGAAGTGTAGGGAATTCCCGACAGGAACGAGAGGATTTGGTGTAGTCCTCTGTAGGACTCTGCCGCTGACGGACTACAAAGGTAAAATTCTGGCAGTTTGCAGGCGACGGGATCGCTCCTTGGAGCGACCCGTCATCCACTCTTCAAGCGTGAACAGGAACCGGCAACGGTGCCGCCAACAAGCGCTCGTCCAACAAGCCCAAGCCCTCCTGGAACAACTGATTGCTGCGTTCTGTGTCACCCAGCTGCGCCAGCAGCCGCGCCAGTTCCGCGCAGGCTTCCGGGTTGCGCTGCACTCGCAGGCTGCTTTCCAGATAGTCCCGGGCCTTGCCCCAAAGGCTGCTTTGCAGACACAAGCGCCCCAGGGTCAGCAACAGGCTTGGGTCGGCCGGATGATCCTTGAGCCAGCTCTCGGCGGTGTGCAGTTGACGTGCTGGATCGCTGCCGCGAACGAGTCCGTAGAGGCGCGCCAGATGACTGTCGTAGTTGCGCTTGAGCGCCGTTCGCAGGATCTCTTCGGCCTCGACCTGAGCACCCAGTTGCCGAAGTTGCTCGGCATAAGCGAGCACCAGTTGCGGCTCCTGACGCTGAGCTGAGGTCAGCTGCTGCCAGGCGCGATTGAGCGATTGCAGGCCGACCGTCCCGTCTTCTTCCTGATGCGCCGCCAGGGACAGGTTCTCACCCCAGGCCCGGCGTTCCAGTTCGGCCAGTTCGGCCGGTGGCAGAACCTTGTCCTTGCGTAGCTCCGGCAGCAGACGAATCACGGCCGACCAGTCGCCCCGCTGTTGGTGCAAGCGCTGCAACTGGCGCAAGGTCTGGACGTTATGAGGATGACGCTCGTGCATGGCTTGCAGGGTCACCAGGGCGCCTTCGGTATCGCCACGGTCGGTCTGTAATTGTGCGTGGCTCAGGGCAATTGCCAACTCTGCCTGGGGTTGTCGCTCAAGAGCGCGTTCCAGCAGGTTGTCGCTTTCCTCGTATTGACCTTGTTCGTTCGCGGCCCGTGCAGCGCCGAGGTAGTAAAGCAAAGGCTGGCGCTCGGCTTCCGCTGCCCGATGGAGATGACGCTGCGCACTGGCCCAGCGACCTTCGGCCAGATCCAGCTGACCGTGTTCAATCGCCACCTGCACCCGGCGACTGCGATTGCGCCGCGACCAGGGATTGACCACGCCGCTGGAGGTCGTCACCAATTCGATCAACGCCTTGATGCCCCAGAACACCAGCCAGAGCACGGCGACCAACGCCAGGGTTGCCCACAGGCTCGATTCATAACGGAAGCTTTTGTAGGCGATCAGCACGTAACCGGAATGCTCGGCAATCGCCAGCCCCAGCGCGGCAGCCGCGGCGATCACCAGGAACACGATCACATAGAGGCGTTTCATGGCGTCGCCTCCTGAGCGGTGTCCGCGGCAGGTTTGGCCATCGGTTTGATCGAGTCCTCGGCGTTGACATTACGCCGCTCCAGATACCCCTGAACCGCACTCAGCGTGCCGGTCAGATCTGGCGTGACGACGGTGACCGGTTGCTTGCTCAACTCGCCAACCTGCTCAAGCATCACTTTGCTCTGAGGATTGTCCGGGTTGAAGTTGCCCTTGAGCACGTCCCGCGCTTCGGCCAGCGCCTGGGTATAAACCGCGGCCTGGCCATTGAGCGCGGCCCATTGCGCCTGCTCCAGCGCCAGGCTCAGGGCCAGGCGCACCTGGCTCAGGCTCTGCCCGGCCAGCAACGGACGCACATTCTTGTCGGCGTTGAAGTCGATGCGGATGTAGCGCGAGACCTGATCCCACCATTGCGCCCAACGACTGGCGCCGTCGCCATCAGCGGTGAGACCCAACAGGGATTCACCACGGTCCTTGTACTCGGGTGCCAGCTCGGTGAGGCTGATCACCTGATCGCGCAGCGCCCCCAGTCGCAGGAACAGACCGGTGCGATCCGGCTGTTGGGTGCTACGCAATGCCACCAGCGTTTTGGCCACTTGCTCGCGAGCGGCAAAAGAGCCCGGGTCGTTCTGTTCGCGCAGAATTTCATCGGCGCCCTGCACCAAAGCCTGGGCACTGCTGATGTCCTGCAACGCGGAAAGACGCAGGCTGGCCAGGCGCAGCAGGTGCTCGGCCTCGGCCAGACGCCAATCCTTGCGGCTGGCGCCGAGAACCGTTTCCAGGCGTTGATTCAAGCGCTGCTGATCGCCTTGAAGCTGAATGACCAAACGACTGCGCGCGTCGAGTTCGTCGGCGGCAGGCATTTGTTCCAGGCGAGCAGTCAGGCGTTGCTCATTGAGCTTCAGGTCCTGCGCCTGATCGTTCAATGCCTGGACCTGACTCAACTGCAGTTGAGTATTGGCTTGCAGGTGACGCACCTGCCAGACTCCCCAACCGCCCACGGCAACACCGGCAGCGCCCAGCAGCAGCGCGACGATTGCCAACCCATTGCCTCGGCGCTGCACTGCAGCAGGTGGCCCAGTTTCAACCGGTGCTTCTACCGGTGCATCAAGCACTGGCTGGACGTCATCTTTAGGCAAGGCTGTTTCGCTCACGTATCCATCCTTTGCATTAGAGAACGGGTCCGGGATGCTCCCGCAACGCCGTCAGCAAAGCCGCGGCACTGGCGCCGCGACAATCCACAACTGTTTGGGCCCCGGCGGCACGTGCCAGCTCGGCGACCCTGGGGCTTGGAACAAACAACGGCAACCGCGCCAATTGCGGCCAGGCATCGCCGGCCAACTGATGCAGGTGCTCAAAACCCTGTCCACTGCTGACCACCAGCCCGTTCAAGCGTTCCGCTTCGATCAGGTCAGGCAGCGCTGCCGGCGGGTATTGCGGCAGGTCACGGCGGTACAACTCCAGATACTCGACACTAGCACCAAGCTCGCGCAAACGCTCAGCCAGCAACTCGCGCCCGCCCTCCCCGCGCATGATCAGCACGCGTGGACCGGGCCGTGCGATTGCCTCGCGCAACTGAGGAAGTTCAAGCAAGGCTTCGCTGTCATCGCCATCCACCGGAAAGCGGATATCCAACCCGCGATCCTCGAGGATCTGCGCGGTGGCTGCGCCCACGCTGAACCACTTCAATCGAGGGGGTTGCGGCCGATACCTGTCGAGCAGATCCACAGCAATTCTGGCGGCCGGTTTGCTGACCACGATCACCGCGCAATAGCGATCCAGCCCCTGAATCACCTCGCGCATTGTGTCAGAGGCAGGAATCGGCTCGATCTCCAAAAGCGGCAAACTGCTGCTGAAAATCCCCTTTTCGGCCAAAAGACTGCTCAGCGCCGCCGACTCATCCGCGGGACGCGTCAGCAGCAGGCGCCAGCCCGTCACTCGTGACCTGCCTCGCCGTAGACTGCTTTCAGGATGTCGTTGGCGCCTTGACTCAGCAGGTCTTCAGCCACTTGCACACCCAGGGCTTCGGCGTCGCTGCGTGGCGCACGAGCCTCGGCGCTGAGCAGCAGACCGCCATTCGGATCACCGACAAGACCACGCAACCAGATCTGCTCGCCTTCAAGCACGGCATAGCAGGCGATCGGCACTTGGCAGCCGCCATTCAAATGTTTGTTGAGAGCACGTTCGGCGGTCACGCGGGTGGCGGTGTCCTGATGGTGCAGCGGTACCAACAGCGCGTGAATTTCGCTGTCGACGCTGCGGCATTCGATACCCACCGCACCTTGGCCACCGGCCGGCAGACTGTCATCGACGCTGATGGCCGAGGTAATCCGATCTTCAAAGCCGAGACGAATCAGGCCGGCGGCGGCGAGGATAATGGCGTCGTATTCGCCGGCATCGAGCTTGGCCAGGCGCGTGTTGACGTTGCCGCGCAGGAAGCGAATTTCCAGGTCCGGACGACGGGTCAGCAACTGGGCCTGACGGCGCAGGCTGGAGGTGCCGACGATGCTGCCTTGCGGCAATTCGTCCAGACTGGCGTAGGTGTTGGAGACGAATGCATCGCGCGGGTCTTCTCGCTCGCAGATGCAAAACAGACCGAGGCCTTCAGGGAAGTCCATCGGCACGTCTTTCATCGAGTGCACGGCGATGTCGGCTTCGTTTTCTAGCAGCGCGGTTTCCAGTTCTTTGACGAACAGGCCCTTGCCGCCGATTTTCGACAGTGGCGAGTCGAGCAACTTGTCACCACGACTGACCATGGGCACCAACGTCACGAGCAGACCCGGATGGGCCTCTTCCAGACGGGCTTTGACGTATTCGGCCTGCCACAGGGCGAGTGCACTTTTACGGGTGGCGATGCGGATTTCGCGAGAGGACATGGATCAATCCGTACTGAATAGATACGGCGGATAATAACAGCTCAGCCAAATCCACTTTGACTTGTATCAGAAACCGCGTGGCCTCCCTGGCCTCAGACATCCAGCAATCGGGATAAAACCCGCCCGTAAATGGCGGATTAAAGCTGTTGCATCATCTTGCGCACGCCGGCCACATGCCGTCGGCTGACGATCAGGGCGTCGCCGTTCAAGCCTTTGAGGAACAGCTGAAAATGCCCCAGAGGCGTGCGTTGCAGGCGTTCGATGCGTTCGCGGGCGACCAGCGCGTTGCGGTGGATTCGCACGAAGCGGTCGCCAAATTCATCTTCAAGGGCCTTGAGCGGCTCATCCAGCAGCACTTCGCCGCCTTCGTGGCGCAAGGTCACGTATTTGTGATCCGCAATGAAGTAGACCACCTGACCCAACGGGATCAGTTCGATACCTTTACGGGTACGGGCGCTGATGTGGCTGCGCGGGCCGCTGCCACTTTCGGCGGCGGGACGGGTCAGGGCCGCGAGCTGGACGCGATTGGGCCGCTCGGCTTTTTTCAACGCTTCATGCAATTGTTCTGTACGCACAGGTTTCACCAGATAGCCTACGGCGCTGGCCTGTAAGGCTTCCACGGCAAATTCATCGGGCCCTGTGCAAAACACCACGGCGGGCGGGGTTTCGCGTTCGCACAATCGTGCAGCCACTTGCAGGCCATCGAGGCCTGGCATGCCGATATCGAGCAGCACGATATCGGGTTTGTGGCTGTCGATCAGAGCCAACGCCTCATCGCCGTTCGTGGCGCTAGGCTCCAGGACACTGTATCCCTCGAGTTCGCCAACCATTCGGCTCAGGCGCTCGCGGACAAGGGGTTCGTCATCAACGATCAGGACATTCATATTGCGCTGGATTCCTGCGTGAGTCTCGCACAAGGATAGCGTAGACAGGTGAAGTGACGTCCGTCACCGCGATCCACGCTAAGACTAGCGCGAGGGCCAAAAAGTGCCGCCCGTCCGACGGCTAAATTTTCATCTGTCGTGCGTTTGGCGGCCCAGGCCCGCGTTGGCGAGGCATCGCCGTAGGGTTTGTTGATACACAATATGAACACCCCCTCTTCTTATAGTCAGCTGCAGCGTCTGGAACTGCGCTGATCCTACTGTCCAACTGTAGACGGTTGCCGGCACGATATTGCTCAAATGAAAAATATCGTTGCGCAAATCCCCTCGGTGTTGACTCGAGTATGGACCGCCGCCTGAGAAAAAAACCTATCGACCAGTGCCAGCGACAGGATTGGCAACCCTGTTATTATCCGCGACAGCTTTCTACGCCATTTTTCTTCAGCCGACACGAGCGAATTCATGAGCACTGACAAGACCAATCAGTCCTGGGGCGGCCGCTTCAGTGAACCCGTCGACGCCTTCGTCGCCCGCTTCACCGCCTCCGTCACTTTCGACCAGCGCCTGTATCGCCACGACATCATGGGCTCGATCGCTCACGCCACGATGCTGGCCAAGGTCGGCGTGCTGACCGATGCCGAGCGCGACAGCATCACTGATGGCCTGAAGACCATCCAGGGTGAAATCGAGGCCGGCCAATTCGACTGGCGCATCGACCTCGAAGACGTGCACATGAACATCGAGGCGCGTCTGACCGACCGCATCGGCGTCACCGGTAAAAAGCTGCACACCGGCCGCAGCCGTAACGACCAGGTCGCCACCGACATCCGTCTATGGCTGCGTGACGAGATCGACCTGATCCTGAGCGAAATCACCCGCCTGCAAAAAGGCTTGCTGGAGCAGGCCGAGCGCGAAGCCGGCAGCATCATGCCAGGCTTCACTCACCTGCAAACCGCGCAGCCGGTGACGTTCGGGCACCACATGCTGGCCTGGTTCGAGATGCTCAGCCGCGACTACGAGCGTCTGGTCGACTGCCGCAAACGTACCAACCGCATGCCGCTGGGCAGCGCCGCACTGGCGGGTACCACCTACCCGATCGACCGCGAATTCACCGCCCAACTGTTGGGCTTCGACGCTGTTGGTGGTAACTCGCTGGACAACGTGTCCGATCGTGACTTCGCCATAGAGTTCTGCTCGGCCGCGAGCATCGCGATGATGCACCTGTCGCGCTTCTCCGAAGAGCTGGTGCTGTGGACCAGCGCGCAGTTCCAGTTCATCGATCTGCCGGACCGTTTCTGCACCGGCAGCTCGATCATGCCGCAAAAGAAAAACCCGGACGTTCCAGAGCTGGTGCGTGGCAAGACCGGCCGCGTATTCGGCGCGCTGATGGGCCTGCTGACCCTGATGAAAGGCCAGCCACTGGCCTACAACAAGGACAACCAGGAGGACAAAGAGCCACTGTTCGACGCCGCCGACACGTTGCGCGACTCACTACGGGCCTTTGCCGACATGATCCCGGCGATCAAACCCAAGCACGCAATGATGCGTGAAGCAGCCCTGCGCGGTTTCTCCACCGCTACCGACCTGGCCGACTACCTGGTTCGCCGCGGCCTGCCGTTCCGTGACTGCCACGAAATCGTTGGCCATGCCGTGAAGTACGGCGTGGAAAGCGGTAAAGACCTGGCGGAAATGAGCCTGGAAGAGCTGCGCAAGTTCAGCGACCAGATCGATCAGGACGTGTTTGCCGTGTTGACGCTGGAAGGCTCGGTGAATGCCCGCGACCACATCGGCGGGACTGCGCCGACACAGGTCAAGAAGGCTGTGGCTCGCGGCCAGGCATTGCTCGCCAGCCGCTAAGCAGTCAAAAAGCATCGTCGGAACGCCGCCCGGAGCCGGCTCGCTCCCACATTGGATTGGCGGTGGACACAAAATTTGTGAACACCACAGATCCACTGTGGGAGCAACTGTCTTGAAGACGCTGCAAAAACCTACTTCTTGGACGCGACCATCGCCAAAAACGCTGGCATTGCCGCGTCCTTGTCCTTCGCAATCCGCTGCACATTCGGATTTTGTCCCAGACGCTCCAGCAACGCCTTGGCCGCCGGCATCTCGGCCAGCAAATCCAGGTCAAACAGCTTCTGCGCTACCGCACAGGCCAGCGGCACGCTGTAGAGGAAATACAAATCCGCAATGCTCAGGCTGTCACCTGCCACATAAGGGGCGAACTTGCCGTGCCTGCCCAGTGAGGCAAACCCCAGCAGCAACTCGGCTTTGGTCTTGTCCTTGATCGCATCCGGCACCGTCATGCCGAAAAATGCTTCGGCGTAGCAGGCACGCCCAGGCAATTCGATGTACAGCTCGATTTCCTTGGCCAGTGCCAGGACCTGCGCCCGCTCAAAGGGATCACTCGGCAACAGCGGCGTGCCTTTCTGGCTGTGTTCGAGGAACTCAAGAATCACGCTGGTTTCGTTGACGAAACCCTGTTCGACGCCCAGCACCGGCACCTTCCCGCGCGGGCTGATGGCTAATGCCTCGGGGCTCGGCCTCGGGTAAAACAGCACCTCTTCAAACGGCAGTCCCTTCTCGAGCAGCGCCAGCTTGACCATGTTGTAGTAGTTGCTGACGGAAAATCCATAAAGCTTGAGCATCACATATCCTCCAGGCCGTGCGGGGTTGGCAGGTGCCTTTTATAGAACGCCGCGACGTTTCTTGCCAGCAGCATCACAGCGCTGAATGCAGGTAAACTGGCCGCCTTAACTTGAGGAGCCTGCCATGAGCGAGCCAACCCCCGGCATCAACGACGACATCGACGAAGAAGAGTTTGCCGAAAACACCCTGGTCGAAGCCATCGAAAACCAGATCGAAAGCGAAAACCCGCCGGCCGCCAAGGCAACCTTCAACAAGCTGACATTGGTGGGTTACGAGCGTGAAGAAATCCTTAATCTGATGGCCCACGTTCTGGCGGTGGAAATCGACGCGATCCTCGAAGAAGACCGCGCGTTCAACACTGAATGGTATGAAACTGCGTTACGTGCGCTGCCAGAGTTGCCGCCGGAAAAGAAATAAAATCAAAAGATCGCACCTGTCGAAGGTTGCGATCTTTTTCAATTCAGGCAACCGTTTCTCAGACCCTGACTACACTGAATCCACCCCGCTGCCGCGTCACCAAACGGGGAATGCTTCCCGAGGCGAAAAAACCCTGTCGCGAGCACTGGACATGCCGCCCGAGTGGGATCACCTTAGGGACGCTGTCGTCCAATTCCTAGAAAGTCTGGAGTCCTTATGTCGCTTACCCCTGAGTTGGTTGCCGAACTGGAAATCCTCGCACTCTTCAACCTGGACAGTTCCCAGGAGGGTTTGAAAATTCATCAGACCGCTGCCCCGAAAGCCATTGCCGCCGCCCAAAGACTGTTCGACAAAGAACTGATCACCCAGCCAGATGGTGGTTATCTGACCAGCCTGGGCCGTGACGCCGCGCAAAATGTGCAAACCGTTCTGACCATTCTCAACGTCCGGGAAACTGCCTGAGCATTACCGTAGCGCCCACGGAAACCCCTGCTACGGGATTTCCGCGGGCACATTTCGTTACCTGCCCTGTTGCCTGCCGTCGCCCCGCGATAAAAATCTGACGCCAGAAAAAACAAAATCAGCTTAAAAGTCCTGGAGCCGAGGCGCTAAACTGCCCTCATCCGCAGACATCCACGTCTGAGCCCCGCGAGCCGGTTTGAGCTGACATGACCCGCCACCATGAAATCCGCCCCGATCTGGACGAGGGAATCGACCGCAAGGTTCTCAGCCAGCTGCGCGCACGTTTTCTGAAGCTCAACGAAGGCCGTATGGCCCGCGCCATGGAAGGGTTATCGACTCGCCAGCAAGCGGTGCTGACCTTGTTGCCGCTGTTTTTCCACGTCAATCATCCGCTGTTGCCTGGGTACGTTTCGGGCAGCACACCGGCCGGGCTGTCGAATTACGAACCCGACGCCAACACCCTCGCCGAAGCCCAGCGCCTGACCCGCTCGTTTTCCTATAAGCCCCGCCATGGCAGCAATCCGCCGCGACCGATTCACGGCCTGTTCCTGATGGGCAGCCTCGGCACCCTCGCCCAGGCCGACCAGAGCGACATGGACGTGTGGGTCTGTCATGGGCCGGACTTGAGCGAAAGTGACCTCGCTGAACTGCGCAAAAAATGCCAGCTCCTCGAAGTCTGGGCCGCCAGCCAGGGCGCCGAGGCGCATTTCTTCCTGATCGACCCGACCCGTTTCGTACGCGGTGAACGTGATACGCAACTGAGCTCGGAAGACTGCGGCACCACCCAGCATTATCTGCTACTGGATGAGTTTTATCGCACCGCGATCTGGCTGGCCGGACGCACGCCCGTCTGGTGGCTGGTGCCGGTCTACGAAGAAGCGAGCTACGACCGTTACACCCACACGCTGATGTCCAAGCGCTTCATCCGTGCCGATGAAACCCTCGACCTTGGGCATCTGGCCTATATCCCGCCGGGGGAGTTCATCGGCGCCGGACTCTGGCAGTTGTTCAAGGGCATCGAGTCGCCGTACAAATCGGTCCTCAAACTGCTGCTGATCGAGGTCTACGCCAGCGAACACCCCAAGGTTCATTGCCTGAGCCTGCGCTTCAAGCAAGCGGTGTTTGCCAATCGGCTCGACCTTGACGAGCTGGACCCGTACGTCGTGGTCTACCGACGCATCGAGGAATACCTCACCGCCCGTGGCGAGCCGGAACGGCTGGAACTGGTACGCCGGGCGTTGTACCTGAAGGTCAATCGCAAACTCACCGGCAGCAGCGGTCGCACTCAGAGCTGGCAGCGTTCGTTGCTCAAACGCCTGGCCCACGAATGGCAGTGGGATCATCGTCAACTGGCCCTGCTCGATAGCCGCAGCCAGTGGAAAGTCCGTCAGGTCAGCTCTGAACGCAGGGCCTTGGTCAACGAGCTCAATTACAGCTATCGCTTCCTGACCCAGTTCGCCCGCAACGAACAGACCGTCAGCCTGATCAACAAGCGCGACCTCAACGTGCTGGGTCGACGGCTGTACGCAGCTTTCGAGCGCAAGGGCGACAAGGTCGAGTTCATCAACCCTGGCATCGCCCCGGACTTGGCCGAAGACACCCTCACGCTGGTGCACGCGCCGAACAAAAAAGAATCGGGTCAAACTCAGTGGGGCTTGTACAACGGCAGCCTGACGGCCCTCGAATGGGAGCATTTCGCACCGATCAAGCGCGGCCGCCAATTGCTGGAGCTGCTGACCTGGTGTCACCGCAATGGCGTGATCGACAGCAGCACTCGCCTGGCCTTGCATCCCGGCAGCAGCGACCTGAGCGAGTTCGAGCTGTTCAACCTGCTCGGCAGCCTGCAACAGAGCATCGCCCTGCCCCTGACGACCGTCGCCGAAGAACCGTTACTGCGCGCCAGTGAGCCGAGCGAAGTGCTGATTCTGGTGAATGTCGGGGTCGATCCACTCAAGCACCACCGCGACCTGAACATCCTGATGACCACCGAGCGCACCGATTCCCTCAGTTACGCCGGCGTCCGGGAAAACCTGGTGCTGACCCTGGATCAGGTCACGCTCAACAGTTGGAACGAAGTGCTGGTCAGCCGCTTCGACGGCCCCCACGCGCTGCTCGACTGCGTGCGTGATTACCTCAACAACCTGCCCGGCGGGCTACACCAACCCACGTTGCGGGTTCGTTGCTTCTGCCACAACCGCGCACAGTTCATCGCCCGGCGGGTAGAAGAGATCCTCGACACCGCGCAGAACCTGCTGTTGAGCAAACTCAATCATCGCTACCTGATTCAGGTCCAGCAGCACTACCACGTGCTGGAACTGGTGCCCGGCCAGGTCAATCATGTCGCCCTCGCCACGCTGCCGGCGCTGGTCGATTACCTGGGCGAAGTGCTGGCAAGCTACAGCCCACTTCACCTGGACCCGATGGCATTGGAAGACCAAGACCTGGCGCTGGTCCTGCCGATGGGCCAGCCCGATTGCATTCAGGTGTTCTACCGGATCAACGAATACCGAGCCGATCTGTACGTACTGGATGAATTCAATGCCCTGTGGCAACAGCGCTTGCCCTACCACGACGAGCAGAGCCTGCTGGTGCCGCTGCAACGTTTCCTGCAATCGATCCAGTACCGGCGCGACGCCTTGCTGCCGATGGACGTCGCCCAGCCGCTGAACCTGGACACCTTGTATTACCAACTGCTGCCCTCCGGCCCCGTACGGGCGCGTCGGGTCGAAGCTCGGCCAGCGCCGCAAACCCCGGTCAACAAACCGTTCTACGACGTGCAGGCGATAGTCGGCAAAGCCGCACCGGGACAGGTGCAGGTCACGTTGTATTGCAATCAGCGGGAATTTTCAGAGTTGGAACATGGCGACCAACTGTTCAGCGTGGTCGCCCGGGAAATCGTCGAGCAGCGCCGTGAAACCGAACGCTATCGCTGCTACATCACCGACCTGGACCTGTCGGGCCTGCTCGGTGATGGTCAGAGTTCAAGCATTTTGTATTTGCGCTACAAGGCTGACCTGGAGCGCGCATTGAACGAGGCGCTCGAGCAGGTCTGAGGGGTTTATTCCGGAAAGTGGCCACCCTCGGCCGGCTGCGATTCGACTTCCAGCAGGGTCAGTTTCAGTGTCTTGCCGCCCGGTGCCGGCCAGTCGATGTGCTGACCAACCTTGAGACCGAGCAGTGCGCTGCCCACCGGCGCCAGAATGGAAATCTTGCCTTCGTCGGCATTGGCATCCTTCGGATAAACCAGCGTCAGGTGATAGTCCTTGCCGCTGCCTTCTTCGCGGCAATGCACACGGGAATTCATGGTCACGACATCGGCGGGTACTTCATCGTGACCGACCAGGGTATCGGCGCGATCCAGTTCGGTTTGCAGCGCGATAACGCCCGGCAGCGTGTCATCCAGGCTGTCGATCAGGCGCTCCAGACGTTGCACGTCCAGACGGGTAAGGGTGATGGAAGGTGCGGTCATGATTTGGGCAGACTCCTTTCTTCTGCACAGAAAAAGCAAAACCCCGCCAGAAAAAGGCGGGGTTTTCACGAGCCTCGATGAGTTGAGGCGTACCCGGACACTATCACAGCTCAACAAATATACAAGTCGGGGGCGACGACACACTTTTGTAGCAGCTGGCGAAGCCTGCGTTCGGCTCGGGCCGCGTTCGGACGCAGCAGTCGTGAAACCAGGCTATCAGGTGTTTCAGGAATACCGAGTATTCAGGGTTTACGACTGCTGCGCCCGAGCGCGGCCCGAGCCGAACGCAGGCTTCGCCAGCTGCAGGTCGCGTAAAGGCTTCAGGTGGCGGTCTTGCGCTGGACTGCCTGGGCGCAGATAACGCGGCGCCGATCGTCATCGGCCGAGCGCCATTCGCGGATGTCTTCGACATGGCGAAAACACCCAAGGCAGACCTTCTGCTCATCCAGCCGACACACACCGCTGCATGGCGAAGCCACCGCCGGGCTGACATTGCTGTAGAGCGGTTTGGGCGGACGAACGGGCGCAGGCTGGGTCACGATCTCACAGACCTTCGAAATCGAGTTCGGCGTCAGCTTGCTGCTTGACGATGCGCTCGAGCATCTCGCCGAGTTGTTCGTCGCTCTTGTCACACATCCAGCGCTTGCTCTCTTCGTCGTAATCGAAGTGGAACCCGCCGGACACGGCCGCCAGCCACAGCTGCCGCAGCGGTTCCTGACGGCTGAAAATCAACTGGCTGCCGTTTTCGAACTTGACGGTGAGCACACCGGCCGAGCTCTCCAGATCGATATCCAGGTCACACTCGTCAAAAATATCCTCCAGCGTCTGCTGGGTGGCATCGACCAGATCGTGGAAACGGGCTTCAGTCAAACTCATTGCGGGAACCTCAAAAAGTGTCTACTCACGCTCAAGCGCCGCAAGATACGGGCGAGCCCCGGTGATTGCAAAGGATAACGACCAAGCGTCGATATCGATATGGTAAGCGCTGTACCTGTGGGAGCGAGCCTGCTCGCGAAGAGGCCGGCACATTCAACATCGTTGTTGGCTGACACATCGTCTTCGTCGGAACGCCGCCCGGAGCCGGCTCGCTCCCACAATGGAATGCACCTGGCTGGCCGGCATCAGGCGAAGCCCCGCCGGACGGGAGCCCCGTCGCATAGGCAAGCTGCCGGGTGGCCGGTATACTCCGGCGCAATTAATGCATTTTCAAGGATTTCGCCATGAAGCGCCTGATCTCTTCCCTTGCTGCGCTCGCTTCGCTCGTCGCTTTTGTCAGCTTATTATCGGCCTGTGGTCAAAAAGGCCCGCTGTACCTGCCCGATGACAGCCAGGACCCTGCAGAGCAGGCCAAGTCGTCGCAAAAACAACCTGCATCCAAATCGCACAAGCACGACGTCTACTAAGGGAACGCCATGGACGCTTTTAACTACCGTGGCGGGGAGCTGTTCGCGGAAGGTGTTGCCCTGTCCGCCATCGCTCAACGCTTTGGCACACCGACCTACGTCTACTCCCGCGCCCACATCGAAGCCCAGTACCTGGCTTTTGCCGATGCACTGGCCGGCATGCCGCACCTGGTCTGCTTTGCGGTCAAGGCCAACTCCAACCTGGGTGTACTGAATGTCCTGGCGCGTCTGGGCGCCGGTTTCGACATCGTCTCCCGTGGTGAGCTGGAACGCGTACTGGCCGCTGGCGGCAGCGCCGACAAGATCGTCTTCTCCGGTGTCGGCAAGACCCGTGACGACATGCGTCGCGCCCTGGAAGTCGGCGTGCACTGCTTTAACGTCGAATCCACCGATGAGCTGGAACGCCTGCAAGTGGTCGCCGCCGAGCTGGGCGTTCGCGCGCCGATCTCGCTACGCGTGAACCCGGATGTCGACGCTGGCACCCACCCGTACATTTCCACCGGTCTTAAAGAGAACAAGTTCGGCATCGCCATCACCGACGCCGAAGACGTGTACATCCGCGCCGCCCAACTGCCAAACCTGGAAGTGGTCGGTGTCGATTGCCACATCGGTTCGCAACTGACCACCCTGCCGCCCTTCATCGACGCCCTCGACCGCCTGCTGGGCCTGGTCGACCGCCTCGGCGATTGCGGCATTTACCTGCGCCACATCGATCTCGGTGGTGGTTTGGGCGTGCGTTATCGCGATGAAGAGCCGCCATTGGCTTCCGACTACATCAAAGCCGTGCGCGAGCGTCTTGACGGTCGTGACCTGGCGCTGGTGTTCGAGCCGGGCCGCTTTATCGTCGCCAACGCCGGCGTGTTGCTGACCCAGGTCGAGTACCTCAAGCACACCGAGCACAAAGACTTCGCCATCGTCGACGCAGCCATGAATGACCTGATCCGCCCGGCGCTGTATCAAGCCTGGATGGACGTCACCGCCGTGCGCCCGCGCAATTCCGCTGCCCGTGCCTACGACATCGTCGGGCCGATCTGCGAGACCGGCGACTTCCTGGCCAAGGATCGTGAGCTGGCCCTGGAAGAAGGTGACCTGCTGGCGGTGCATTCGGCCGGTGCCTATGGGTTTGTCATGAGTTCCAACTACAACACCCGCGGCCGTGCCGCTGAAGTGTTGGTGGACGGTGATCAGGCATTTGAAGTGCGTCGCCGTGAGACGGTAGCCGAGTTGTTTGCTGGCGAAAGCCTGCTGCCGGAGTAAAACCATGCTGCTGCGTTTTACCAAGATGCACGGCCTGGGCAATGACTTCATGGTCCTCGACCTGGTCAGCCAGCATGCGCACATCCTGCCCAAACACGCCAAGCAATGGGGCGATCGGCATACGGGTATCGGTTTCGATCAGTTGCTGATCGTCGAAGCGCCAAGCAACCCGGACGTGGATTTCCGCTACCGGATTTTCAACGCCGACGGCTCCGAAGTGGAACAGTGCGGCAACGGTGCGCGCTGTTTCGCACGTTTCGTGCTCGACAAACGCCTGACCGCGAAGCGGCAGATCCGCGTAGAGACCAAAAGTGGCATCATCGAACTGGATATCCGTAGCGACGGGCAGATCGGTGTCAACATGGGCGCACCGCGCCTGGTACCGGCCGACATTCCGTTCGACGCGCCGGAACAGGCCCTGAGTTATCAGGTTGACGTCGACGGCACTGCGGTCGAACTGGCCGCCGTGTCCATGGGCAACCCCCATGCCGTGCTGCGGGTCAGCGACATCAACAACGCACCGGTGCATGAACTGGGGCCTAAAATCGAAAACCATCCGCGCTTTCCGGCGCGGGTCAATGTCGGTTTTCTCCAGGTCATCGACCGGAACCGCGCGCAGTTGCGCGTCTGGGAACGCGGGGCCGGGGAAACCCAGGCTTGCGGAACCGGCGCTTGCGCTGCCGCAGTGGCCGCGATCAGCCAGGGGTGGATGGATTCGCCGCTATTGATCGACCTGCCCGGCGGGCGCCTGTCCATTGAATGGGCAGGCCCTGGCCAACCGGTCATGATGACCGGCCCGGCAGTGCGCGTTTATGAAGGACAAGTGCGTCTTTGAGAGAGTCGAATCCATGAAAGATAAGCCCCAGGTTCCCGCCCTACAGCCCGACGAATCCCCTTCCGAAAGCCTTGAGGCGGCGGCGATTGCCGCGTACCTGGAGGCTCATCCGGATTTCTTCGTCGAGCATGAAGAACTGCTCGCAACCTTGCGCATTCCGCACCAGCGCGGCGACACCATTTCGCTGGTCGAACGCCAGATGACCATCCTGCGCGACCGCAATATCGAGTTGCGTCATCGCCTCTCGCACTTGATGGACGTGGCCCGCGACAACGACCGCCTTTTCGACAAGACCCGCCGCCTGATTCTCGCGCTGATGGACGCCACCAGCCTGGAAGACGTGGTGATCAGCGTCGAAGACAGTCTGCGCCAGGACTTCCAGGTGCCCTTCGTCAGCCTGATCCTGCTGGGTGACAACCCGATGCCGGTGGGCCGCTGGGTGACCCATGCCGATGCGCAAACGGCCATCGGCGGCTTGCTCTCGGAAGACAAAAGCGTCAGCGGCAGCCTGCGTGAACACGAACTGGACTTCCTGTTCGGCGAAGAACAGCGCAAGCAGATCGGTTCCACCGCCGTTGTCGCCATCAGCTACCAAGGCATCCACGGCGTCCTGGCCATCGCCAGCCGTGACCCGCAGCACTACAAGAGTTCGGTGGGCACGCTGTTTCTCAGCTACATCGCCGAAGTCATGGGCCGCGTGCTGCCACGGGTCAACACCTCCCTGCGCTCGGTACGCTGATCGTGGAACGGCAACTGGACGCTTACTGCGAACACCTGCGCAGTGAGCGGCAGGTGTCGCCTCACACGCTGTACGCCTACCGTCGCGACCTCGACAAAGTGCTGGGCTGGTGCGTCAAACAGAACATCAGCAGTTGGGCCGCCCTGGACATCCAGCGCCTGCGCAGCCTGATCGCACGCCTGCATTCACAGGGTCAATCGTCCCGTAGCCTGGCGCGCCTGCTGTCGGCGGTGCGTGGGCTCTATCATTATTTGAACCGCGAAGGCCTCTGCGACCACGACCCGGCCAACGGCCTGGCACCGCCGAAGGGCGAACGACGCCTGCCGAAAACCCTCGACACCGACCGCGCACTGCAACTGCTTGAGGGCGCGGTGGAGGATGATTTCCTGGCGCGTCGGGATCAGGCAATTCTGGAGCTGTTCTATTCCTCGGGTTTGCGGCTGTCGGAACTGACCGGGCTCAATCTGGATCAGCTGGACCTGGCCGACGGCATGGTTCAAGTGCTCGGCAAGGGCAGCAAGACTCGACTGCTGCCGGTCGGCAAAAAAGCTCGCGAAGCACTGGAGTTGTGGCTGCCGCTGCGGGCCATGACCAACCCTGCGGACGACGCGGTGTTTGTCAGCCAGCAAGGCCGGCGCCTCGGCCCACGGGCGATTCAGGTGCGGGTTAAAGCCGCTGGCGAGCGCGAGCTGGGACAGAACCTGCATCCGCACATGCTACGACACTCCTTCGCCAGCCATTTGCTGGAATCCTCCCAGGACTTGCGGGCGGTTCAAGAATTGCTCGGTCACGCGGACATCAAAACCACCCAGATCTACACCCACCTGGACTTCCAGCACCTGGCGACGGTTTACGACAGCGCCCATCCAAGGGCCAAACGCATCAAAGGCGATGAGTCATGAGAATTCAGTTGATCACCTTCGACCTCGACGACACCCTGTGGGATACCGCCCCGGTGATCGTCAGCGCCGAAGCCGTATTGCGTGAATGGCTGACCGAGCAAGCACCGAATCTGGGCGCCGTGCCGGTGGAGCATTTGTGGGCGATTCGCGAGCGGATCCTGAGCAACGAACCAAGTCTCAAGCATCGCATCAGCGCCCTGCGTCGCCGAGTCTTGTTCCACGCACTGGAAGAGGCCGGTTACGACCAGGGTCAGGCCGCAGACCTGGCCGATCAGAGTTTTGAGGTATTTCTGCATGCCCGGCATCAACTGGAAATTTTCCCGGACGTGCAACCGACCCTGGAGACTCTGGCCAATCACTACGCCCTCGGCGTGGTCACCAACGGCAACGCCGATGTGCGCCGCTTAGGGCTGGCGGATTACTTCAAGTTTGCCTTGTGCGCCGAAGACATCGGCATCGGCAAGCCGGATGCGCGACTGTTTCATGAGGCGTTGCAGCGTGGTGGTGCGACGGCCGAGACGGCCGTGCATATCGGCGATCATCCAGGTGACGACATTGCCGGCGCCCAGCAGGCGGGATTGCGGGCGATCTGGTTTAACCCGGCGGGCAAAGTTTGGGAAGCCGAGAAGGCACCGGATGCCGAGATTCGCAGCCTGAGCGAGTTGCCGGCATTGTTGGCCCTCTGGAACGCCCAACACTGATCCTGAGATCACCGATATTCCCCTTGTGGGAGTGAGCCTGCTCGCGATAGCGGAGTGACATTCAGTATTTATATTGCCTGACACATCGCTATCGCGAGCAGGCTCACTCCCACAGGGGATCGACGCAGGCCCAAGATTTTTATTTCACCCATGAAAAAGCCCGCAGCGACGGCGGGCTTTTTCAGCAAGCAAGCTGCAGGCGCTTAGATAGGCCGACTGCCGTACTTGTTGTCAGGCTTCTTGGGAGGATCGGCGACCACATTGGCCTCCACTTCCTGCACCTTTCCGCCTTTGGAGAGAAACTCCTCCATGGCGCGTGCCAGAGCGTCACGCTCTTTGTTCTTGGCTTCAACGCTCGGCAGCTCATCGACCGATACCGCTGCCTTGGCTTTGCCTTTGGCGGTCGGAACGGGCGCTTCACCGCCATCGTCGTCAGCAACGTCTTCCGCTGCTGTTTCCAGACCTTCTTCGGTTTCGTCGTCGCCTACTTCGAGGTCGTCGTTTTCCAGATCATCGTCGCTCATGTTCTACCTCATGACTTGCGAAAAGCAGATTAGTTATAGCCCAGCTTCGCCGTCTGTCGAAGGCCGCCGGAAAAAATTCTACAACCGCTGGCAACCAGCGGTTTATGCCTCTTCACCGTGCACGGTGGCGAGGACTTTACGGGCACCGCCAAAATCACGGTGCTCGCCCAGATAAACGCCTTGCCAGGTTCCCAGCGCCAGTCGGCCTGCCGAAATCGGCAAACTGAGCTGACAGCCAAGCACGCTGGCCTTGAAGTGCGCCGGGAGGTCGTCCAGGCCTTCGTCGTTATGCTCATAGCCGTCTGTTCCTTGTGGGATCAGACGATTGAAAAATCGTTCGAAGTCGCGACGTACCGCCGGATCGGCGTTCTCGTTGATGGTCAACGACGCCGAGGTATGCTGCAGCCACAAATGCAACAGACCGACCCGACATGCCTTGATATCAGGCAGGCCGGCGAGTAACTCGTCCGTTACCAGATGAAAGCCCCGGGGCCTCGCCCGCAGGGTAATCAGAGTCTGTTGCCACATACAGTTCTCCGCACGTTCGGGGCGCATTCTAGCGCGCTCTGGGAAAAAACAAAGGCCCTAATATTCCTTCAATCATGTAAGCCATTGGCCGCAGAAAAACGCTCGTCGTAAACGCCACTAAACGTGTACGAAAAAACCTTTCAGCAGTTCCTTCACTGACAAACTCCAGACAAAAAAATGCCCGGCAAGCCGGGCAAGTTTTTTGTGCGCGTACTTACAAGTTGTAGCCGCGTTCGTTGTGAAGCGCCAAATCGATGCCGACCGCCTCTTCTTCCTCTGTGATGCGCAGACCCATGACGGCGTCCAGGACCTTGAGAATGATGTAGGTGACGATCGCGGTGTAAATCACCGTGAAGCCCACGCCTTTCATCTGAATCCAGACTTGTGCACCGATGTCGGTGACGGTGCCGAAGCCACCCAGGGCCGGTGCAGCGAACACACCGGTCAGGATCGCGCCGAGAATACCGCCGATACCGTGCACACCGAAGGCGTCCAGGGAGTCGTCATAACCGAGTTTGCGTTTCAGGGTGGTGGCGCAGAAGAAGCACACCACGCCCGCCGCCAGACCGATAACCAGCGCGCCCATCGGGCCCACGGTCCCTGCCGCCGGAGTGATTGCAACCAGACCGGCCACAACACCCGAAGCGATACCCAGGGCACTTGGTTTACCGTGAGTGATCCACTCGGCGAACATCCAGCCCAGTGCAGCGGCGGCAGTTGCGATCTGGGTCACCAGCATCGCCATGCCGGCAGTGCCGTTGGCCGCAGCGGCGGAACCGGCGTTGAAGCCGAACCAGCCAACCCACAGCATGGCAGCACCCATCAGGGTGTAACCGAGGTTGTGCGGCGCCATCGGGGTGGTCGGGAAGCCTTTGCGTTTGCCCAGTACCAGGCAGGCAATCAGACCGGCCACACCGGCGTTGATGTGCACCACGGTGCCGCCGGCGAAGTCCAGCACGCCCCAGTCCCACATCAGGCCGCCGTTACCGGACCAGACCATGTGCGCGATCGGTGCATACACCAGGGTGAACCAGACGCCCATGAAAATCAGCATCGCGGAGAACTTCATCCGCTCGGCGAAGGCACCGACGATCAGCGCAGGGGTGATGATGGCAAAGGTCATCTGGAAGGTGATGAACACCGCCTCAGGGAACAGCGCCGCGGGACCGGTCAGGCTCGATGGCGTGACACCGGCGAGGAAAGCCTTGCCCATGCCGCCGAAGAATGAGTTGAAGTTGACGACGCCCTGTTCCATGCCGGTGGTATCGAACGCAATGCTGTAGCCATAAATGACCCACAGGATGCTGATCAGGCCGGTAATGGCAAAGCACTGCATCATCACGGAAAGAATGTTTTTGGAGCGAACCATGCCGCCGTAGAACAGCGCGAGGCCGGGAATGGTCATGAACAGCACGAGGGCTGTCGAGGTCATCATCCAGGCGGTGTCGCCGGAGTTGAGGACTGGGGCTGCCACTTCGTCTGCCGCCATAACCAGGCCGGGCATTACGAGGGACAACAGGGCTCCTAGCCCTGCGAATTTACGCAGAGTCATATTGTTTTCTCCTGGGGCGTTGGGTGTGTGGCGGCTTAGATTGCGTCGGTATCGGTTTCGCCGGTACGGATGCGAATCGCCTGTTCCAGATTAACCACGAAGATCTTGCCGTCACCGATCTTGCCGGTGTTGGCAGCCTTGGTTATCGCCTCGATAACCCGGTCAAGATCCTTGTCGTCAATGGCGACATCGATCTTCACCTTTGGCAGGAAATCGACCACGTATTCCGCGCCGCGGTACAGCTCGGTGTGACCCTTCTGCCGACCGAAGCCTTTGACTTCAGTAACGGTAATGCCCTGCACGCCGATCTCGGACAGCGACTCGCGTACGTCGTCCAGTTTGAACGGCTTGATGATGGCAGTGACTAGCTTCATGAAAACTCTCTCCCGAATTGGTGGACTTGCCCCAGGAAAACAAACCCGACTCAAGTCTAAGCGCAGTGCCTGGCTTTGTAACGCATCGTCGGCCTTACCTGCCCGTCCGACGCCTGCTAACCACTCCGCACGAAACACTTCCCCCGTTCCGCTTGGCGCACTGCATTCGTCACAGCGACTGCATCAGTGCATGGGTCACTACCGACTAAGCAGAAAGCTTGCCATCTCGCCAAAACCCACTGATTTCAAGCCTTTGGCCGCTGCTGAAAGCGGCTTCGCGCACATGGCCCGACGGATACGCACAACAACAGTGCGTAGCCGTCCGTCCCCATGCGCGAAAAGCGTGCACCCCTGACGGCGAGATTGACTATAGACGCTGCGTGATACACTGCCCGCCATTGTTGACAGGACATTTCCCATGCTCGCGCCCAAAGACTTCCTCGATGCCCTGAGCGGCACCGCCTCCCGCCTCTTCAGCGGCGACACCCCACTGCCGAAAAGCGAAATCGAAAGCCAGTTCAAAGCTCTGTTGCAGAGTGGCTTCAGCAAGCTGGATCTGGTGAGCCGGGAAGAATTCGATAGCCAGATGGTTGTGCTGGCACGGACGCGGGCACGGCTGGAAAGTCTGGAAGCGAAAGTCGCAGAGATGGAAGCGAAGCTGAATCCGCCTGCCGAGTGAATGATTCCCCCGCGCGCAACACGCAGCGCGGGGCAACGCCGCAATAAAGAAGCGCTATTCAGGATGAGGACGTTTTGCGGTGTTTAGCTAACGCAATAGAGTTTGGCGAGCAGATAGTCGACCATCACTTTCAGTTTTTGCGAACCTTGCTTGTTCGGTTGATACAGCAGCCACGCCATTCCCTGTGAAACACCCACGTAATCCCAACTGGGCAGCACGGCATGCAAGCGCTGCTCTTTGATCGCCAGGTCCGCAACAGCAACCGGCAGGCACGCCAGGCCAAGATTACTCAACGTGGCCTCAAGAACGGCTTCGCTGTCATTTGAGCAATACCGCCCTTTCACGCTGATCTGGTACTTCTCCGCGCCATTCTTGAATTCCCACTTCTCGCCAGCCGAGTCCTCGGACATGACAATGCAACTGTGCATCGCCAAGTCAGCGGGGTGCAATGGCACACCAAATTCAGCAATGTAATCGGGCGACGCGCACAGCGTATAACCGACCTTGAACAACTTTCGTCCAATCAAACCCAATGGCGGCGAATCGGTGATTCTGATACTGAGATCAATCTCGCTGGAGATAAGATTGATCTCCGAGTTATCAAATATGAACTGAACATTGATATCGGGGTATTTACGCAGGAACTCGGGAATCAGTTGATTACAGATGTTATTCATCATTTTCGGCGCGCTGACCCTGATCAAGCCTTGCGGCCTCACCAGCTCATCTTTTAATTCAAACACCCTGGAGGATGAGTGCAAAAGTGCCTTGCAATGTGAGTATATCTTGGCCCCGTCTTCGTTGACTTTCAGCTGCCGCGTACTGCGTTCCAGCAAGCGCAATGACAACGCTCGCTCTAGCTTGGATATCTGCCGACTCACGGCTGAGGCCGACACGCCCAATTTAGTAGAGGCATCAATAAAACTACCCGTTTCTACAACGACTGCAAAAGCGGCCATGTAAGGGAGCATCTCAATATGACCTTTGTGCATATAGTTATTCTCAATCCTTCGGGAAGATGTTTTGTTATTTGCGGACTAAAAACGGGTTCGACACTCGTGATCAGCCATAACTATAGACAGTGGACGGATACATTGAATCGGCGCTACGTTGACAGCGTGCCATGACAGCCGCTGTCTTTATTTATTAAGGTTCAAGCCCTCGCAGGCTAATAACAAGGGAATCGAACCTTACAATGATCAAATCGTATATTGATCAAACTCTAAATTGATCAAAACTTATTGATCAAACTAATGATCTCGATTGCTCGATGACAATGTGCAAACGTTTGCTTTTTCACGCAGCTCAATGAAACAGATGAAGAATGATCGCACCTATCAGCACTAGGACAATGCCCGCCACCTGGATCTTGCCAAGCCGCTCCTTGAAGAACAAATAACCCAGCACCGCAGCGATACCTCCGGATAACGTGCTGATGACTGTCACCACTGATACCGAACCGCTGATAGCCCCGAACGAGAACGCCGAGAACCCGCCCAGGTTCAATAAACTGGCACTTGTGAGCGTACCGAGACTCTTTACCGAGGGCAGCTTCAACCCCGACTCCACCCTCAAGACCAGGAAAAACAAGATAAACAGTCCTACCGCATAACCCAGCCATAACATGGTAATTGGACCTAATGTCGGCAGTGTGTACTTACCTTGAATCCAGAAACTTGCACCATATAACAATGCTGCGAGCAATCCATAGACAATCGATACTTTGTTTTGGCGCTTCACCTTGCCATCGGCGTTGTCGTGGGCGCTTGTCAGCAGTACCCCGGTTACACACACTGCAATTCCGATGAACTGACTAAGTCCAAGAATATCGCCGCTGGCCCAGGCAAATGCAGTTGTGAAAACCCCATAGGAAGTCACCAGCGGTGCGACAATCGCAGCCTTGCCCAATGCGAAGGCTTTGGACAGTGCGAGCGCACCTGCGACCGTAAAGATCGCGGCCACTGCACCCAGCAGCCAAACTTGCAACGGCGCCGACATGGACTTGATGAGATAGGCCGGGTAGAGCAGCAGGAGCGCGCTCATCAAAACGAAACCCAGCGCCTGACCGAAAAATACCGCTCGTTTTACGCCAACGGCCCGTGCATTTAAACCGACGAGAAAGTCAGTTCCGCCCCAAAACAATGCAGCAACTAACCCCATCAATATGTCCAAAACCATGTTCCCTTTTTTTGGATCCATTTTGTTTTTCACCCGCAAAAATAGACTGGACCCAATGAAAAAGTCAAACATTTTGATTAGCCATCACTGACGGTAGATATAACTCGCGTTCGTGACGAACGTTGCATCCACATATTCAATAGTGGCATGGTCATGACGGTGGACAGTAACGCGAGAACCAGAAGTACACTATAAGTAGTCGCTGACAAGATACCCAACTCAAGACCAATACTCAGCACTACCAATTCAACCAGCCCTTTCGTGTTCATCAACACGCCAACTTCCATGGCCGTTGCAGAAGGCAGGCCGCATACTCTCGCGCCCCAATACGTACCACCAATCTTTCCAAGAAAACCGCCAACAATAAACAGTCCCAGCCATCCCCAGACACTGCTCTCGGAAAAAGAGCCAAATGACGCTTGAAGTCCAGAGTAAGCAAAAAACAAAGGCGTCAGAAACGTACCGGAGAATCGCCCTATTACGCTTTCCCAGTTAAGTTGCAGGCCCGGCACTTTGCAGAAGACGTAAGCCGCCACAATGGCGCCGATGGCTTGGTGAAAACCAAGTCTTGCGGTTATTTCTGCGCTGACCAAACAATAGCAAAACGCAATGGATAACTTGACACTGATCCCGCCAGTCGAGGTCATGAAGCGCGTTATCAATATCAGCGGTCGAACGATATAAAACGACAACAAGAAGAAGCCAATCAGTAATAACGTCTTGAGCAGAGAATCGAGGAGGTCCGTTGCGCCCATCGAGTGGAAGGCAACCAGCAACGCCACGCCTAGCCAGGCAAATACATCGGTGTAGATCGCGGAGGACAGTGCATATGAAGCGGCGTCAGCGCTGATGTTCCTGGCGTCGGCGATGATCCGCACTAACACTGGAAGCGCCGTGACCGAAAGTGCCAGGCCACAGAACAGCGTGTATGACCAGAGTGCCTTGTCTGGAGCCAAATTTTTTTTTGAAAGAACCGCAATCACGCAGCCGATCACAAATGATGAAAGCATGCCAAATAGCGCAATAGTGATAGGCGCAAACTTCGCTGCAGCCCCTTCGCCGGAGCGTTGGGCAGGCACATGCCAGGCAATCTCAAACATCAAAAGCACCAATCCGAGTTCCGCCAGTACTTTCAAATTGCGCAACGATTCAGTGAAAAACAGAAACTCGGAAAAACTCGGGAAGAGCGCTCCCAACACTGAAGGCCCCAGCAAAATACCGGCAGTGATTTCGCCGATGACGCGGCTCTGACCGAGCTTTTCGGCCATGCGGCCGAGCAATATGGAAACAGCCAAAATCAGGCAGACTTGCAGCATCCAATGCGACATGAACTTCTCCTGTAAATGATCCCTACAACCTGGTTTGTTCCGCGCGCAGCAAGCACGCGGCTGCACGAGGCAACCGCTCTCGCATCAGGAGTAATGCAGGCGCAATGTTTCGTGGACGAATCGCGAATGCTCGGCGAGCACTTTCGGATCCTCATGGACGAGGTAGACAAACCCCCACGTAGACAAGAAGTCCTGTGTGTCCTGGATATATTCGCCTTCCTTTACCAGCAGGGTCAGGTCGTGCACGGAAGACAGTTTCGACACCGCTTCCAATCCCGATATCGACTTGATCTCACCAGGCTGAGTGTTAATCAGGCAGCAAATACAAAAGTGCTTTGAATAATCGACATCAGCCAAATCATCCACCTCCTGCCCCAGAAAAATATCCAGGTTCAGGCTGTAGCAGTTCAGGCCAGTACAGGCTTCTATCAGCGAAGGTACATTCGCACCCGGCAGCCTCCCGTTCTGTTCAATGATGAAGTGACCTTGATCATTGATCTTGAACTCAATGTCGTTAATGCCGAAGTCGGCTTCCAACGCCTCGTTCACCTGGCTGATGTAGGCAAAGGCTGCTATTGCCTTTTCATTCAGGGGCGGAAGGGATCGTATGTTTTTATAGATGCTGGGGTTGTTGCCGACGCTAATTTTTTCGTATTCCGCGAAACACAAAATCTTCTTTTTCTTGTTTTTCCCCAAATTTGCCGTAGCGATAAAATATTCAGGACCTTCGATAAATGCTTCAATAAGTGCACCACGTTCCTCCTCCATATGCCCTTCAGTGGCGGATTCAATCGCTGCCAACGCCTTGTAGACGTCAGAGCGATCATGGCAAACCTTAACGTTCTTGCTGCCCGTGCCTTGGCTGGGCTTGACCACTGCCGGAAATTGCAGCGATGCCAATTTACCCTTGAGCATTTGATCAAGCGACACTTCGACCGATTGCGTCGCGGCAACTCCCTGCAGTCGAAGTCGTTGCTTCATCGCGTACTTGTTGGCTCTCGCTTGCCGCGTCGGCAGCGGATTACCGACCAGCGCAAAATGCTGCGCAAGTTGGTCAGTGAACTTGAGTGCCGAATCCGAACCCGGAATGATCGCCTTGACGTTAAGTCCGCAAAGTTGCTCAACCGCCTCATCAAACGTGTAAGCCTTGATGGATTGGCTGAACCCTTCGCAACTGTGCAACCGATCAAGCATGCCCGGAAACCTGTCGCGCGTGATCAGGGCGATAGAGTGAAAACCCTTTTCACCGATTTCACGACCATAACGGCGACCGGAACTCACCGGGTCAATCACCACAATAGAGGCTGCTGGCGTCATCGTCAGATACCCCGCATGGCGTCATACATGTAGCGGTAGTAACGCACGGCGACGTTGTAGCGAATCATCACGCCCATGGCCAGTTCCTGAATAACCTCGGCGCCACCCTTGGAATAGTGCTGCAGTACGGTGTCGAACCACGCTTCACTGTGATGGGTATCGATACCGATGTGGGCTTTGTGGTAAGCAATCACTTCTTTGGGTTGTTCGAGACGCTCCAGTGCCTGGGTAGTGGCACCAAAACGTGTCGGCGCAGACCCCTCGACCAAGCCCATCGCGCCAATCAAGCGCATGTTGTATTCGCGGCGCACGGCCCACATTAGGAGGATGTTGCCGTTCATCAAACATTCTTTCGGCGGGATCTCCGGAGTGATATTTTTTTGCGCCAACACATTGCGCATATAGGCTGAAGAGGTTTTGAACATGGAGGTATGAACAAAGTCGAAATTACCGTTACCCATTTCGTCCCAGTAATTTTCACCCGCGACCATTTTGCAATTGATCGGCATGCCCAACTGCACGACAGCCATCAAATCATCGAAAGAACCGTCGACCATTTCTTCCATGCAGATGTAATAAGCTACTTGCTCAAGCGTTGCGCTATTTTTCATGTAATCAACGAAGAAGTCGATGTCTTCATTGATCTTCTTTTCGCAGTCCAGATACCAGGCCAGAAAATCCTCGCGGGTTGTGGGTAATTCTCGCAGATCAACTTTCGCCTCTTCTGCACGACTCCACTCATCTTCAATACGCTCTACCCCCTCCCGCCGGGAATGCAGAAACTTGCCCTGCCCCACCAACGCGGCCGGATCATTCAAGAAATCGCGGTAGTAGTCAGCCATGAATTGCTGGCCTTCTCGTTGTTCAAAATCCATTTTCAATATCCTCAGTAAATAACGATTGGCAGTGCACTGGACTTGAGATCAAACGCTTGATGCGAAGGCCCGAGTTCGTAAAGGATCTGCATCTTCTGATGTGCCTCACTCAGCGTCGGTATATGCCCTTCTTCCACCCACCACATCACGACTCGCGGTTTGGTGATTGGTATGAACCATTCACCGCCGCGTTTTCTGAATTCGTTATGAGGTGTCTTGTACAAAAAGTCCTTTAACGCTTCGGGACTTTTCCATAATGAAAGCGTGTACAGATATCCCTCTCCCCATAACTCATCCAGCAACGCCTGATCTTCATTCAATTCACGCCAGATAAAGCCGGGATGTTGTTCTGCAAGGTTGTTGACGTATCGAACAGACTCATAGAATCCGGTCATCAGAGGGTTATCTTTTCGATAACGCGGTTGCACAAGGTCAAACTGCGCCAGGACCGCCATTAATTGTGCTCCCACATTTGCACTTCAATGATGTTTCGATCAGGGTCGCGCACATACACAAATGTACAGACCCCAACACCGTCGATTACCTGGCTGACCAGTTTGCCGAGCATCCAGCCACCCGCCCTTATTACTTTCGAGCAGGTGTCGTCTATATTAGAAACTTCGAATGCCAGATGAGTCAGGCCTTTTGAGTTGGCGTATGCCACTTCCCGCTCTCGATTTTCGATGTACTGGAAGATCTCCAGAGTCGGCCCCTCGGGTCCGTAACCCGGCAGTTGCAAATGCACACCTTCGAGTTGGGCATTTTCAACGCCCGCGCCCCC
Source organism: Pseudomonas sp. PMCC200344 (assembly GCF_030053095.1). NCBI lineage: Bacteria > Pseudomonadati > Pseudomonadota > Gammaproteobacteria > Pseudomonadales > Pseudomonadaceae > Pseudomonas > Pseudomonas sp. PMCC200344. Next base: position 6,223,216 of record NZ_CP125618.1, read on the forward strand.
GGAAACGTTGACCCCAGACAGATACCGTACGGGGCCGACCTGTTCGCAACCAAACACATCCGAATAAAATCTGGCGATCTTTTTCCAATCAGATGCAATAAGATTAGTGTGGGTATATTTAACTGTATTCATTATCAACAGTCCGACTTCATGATCAATCGCGGAAGACGAAAGTCTCGTGCTCAACATGACGATCAACGTCGCGAGCGCGCTCCCACGTTGTATTCAGAATGATCCTGTGGACATCTTGAGTCAGGGGTTTTACTCGGTGCAAGGTAGTATCGGCCTTGAGCAAATAGACGTCACCGGTCATATGGAAATAGGAGTCGATGGTATTTTCTACCAACAGGTTTTCAATTCTGGAGTTCTTCTTGTCCCAATTGGTATGCGGGACACACTCAAGCAAACCGCCGCTCTCGATGCTCGGAGCCTCGACAATCCAGATAATGGTGTAAGGGTAATCACCCCAATGCCAGCCATGGGTATCGCCCGACTTGTGCTGGCTGTTGATAATGTAGTTATCCCACTTCCAAGGCGTCGGGATGACCTCTTCCTTGACAATATTGGCGATCAAGCTCATCAGGTATTTCGAGTTGTAGGCCAGCGAAATGTACTTTCCGAACTCCTCGATATTGTCTCGACTTACATTACTCAAATAGCGCGGTGTATTGCCGGTAGACTCGATGAGGAAATCACGACGCTTGGCGTGGTTAGCCATGAGGAACTTCACATCGGCCATGATTGAATCGCGGACCAGAGGGTCAACCAGATGATTTATTTTCAAATAGCCGTCGCGTGCAAATCGGTGCTGTTCCCAGAAAAAGTCGCGCTCTTTATAGGGGTCACTGTCAAGAATTTCCAAGTGCGATTGATCAACACCCATAACATCCAGGTTCGCAGACATAATTAATTCCTTTTACGTTAGTTGGCAACATTAACAATTTGTTGCGGCACCAATGATCCTATCCAGCTTTCGAAGTGGGATAAACACGAGCAACGGAACTACTGTCATTCGTGAAATGAAGTAATACAACTCGCGGGCCAATGGCCAGCGTCGATGCTGGTCGTATAAATCGCGAAGAATAATCAGCAACATCCTGAGGTATATCCAGCGAGCGAATTACCGGCAAACCGACAACCTCGATCTATGCTTTTTGAACCGCAGGAAGCGGTTCCCGTAAAGCTCAAGGAACGATCATGTCCCTCTCCATCGTCCACAGCCGCGCCCAGATTGGTGTGGATGCGCCTGCCGTTACCGTTGAAGTCCATCTGGCCAACGGATTGCCATCGCTGACGATGGTTGGTTTGCCGGAAGCGGCGGTGAAGGAAAGCAAGGACCGGGTGCGCAGTGCGATCATCAATTCGGGCCTGCAATTTCCGGCGCGGCGAATCACGTTGAATCTGGCCCCTGCGGATTTGCCAAAAGACGGCGGACGCTTTGATCTGGCGATTGCCTTGGGCATTCTGTCAGCCAGCGTGCAGGTGCCGACGTTGACGCTCGATGACATCGAATGCCTGGGAGAACTGGCATTGTCAGGCGCGGTGCGTGCCGTGCGGGGCGTGCTGCCGGCGGCACTGGCTGCGCGCAAGGCCGGGCGTTCGCTGATGGTGCCGAGGGCGAACGCCGAGGAAGCCTGCCTCGCGTCCGGGCTGAAGGTATTTGCTGTCGATCACTTGCTGGAAGCGGTCGCGCATTTCAATGGTCACACGCCGGTCGAGCCCTATATCTCCAATGGCTTGCTCTACGCCAGCAAACCCTATCCCGACCTGAATGAAGTGCAGGGGCAAATCTCGGCCAAGCGTGCCTTGCTGATTGCCGCAGCTGGAGCGCATAACCTGCTGTTCAGCGGACCGCCGGGCACGGGTAAAACACTCCTGGCGAGTCGTTTGCCTGGGTTGCTGCCTCCGTTGGCCGAACATGAGGCGCTGGAAGTTGCGGCCATTCAATCCGTCACCAGTTGCGTGCCGTTGAGCCATTGGCCACAGCGCCCGTTTCGCCAGCCGCATCATTCGGCGTCGGGCCCGGCATTAGTGGGCGGTGGATCGAAACCACAACCTGGCGAAATCACCCTCGCCCATCACGGCGTTCTGTTTCTTGACGAACTTCCGGAGTTTGATCGCAAGGTGCTGGAGGTATTGAGAGAACCGCTGGAATCCGGGCATATCGTGATTTCCCGCGCCAAGGATCGTGTGCGGTTTCCGGCGCGATTCCAGTTGGTTGCAGCCATGAATCCGTGCCCCTGTGGGTATCTTGGCGAACCCAGTGGCAAATGCAGTTGTACACCGGACATGGTCCAGCGTTATCGCAACAAATTGTCGGGGCCGCTGTTGGATCGCATCGACCTTCACCTGACCGTTGCCCGGGAAGCCACGGCGTTGAATCCTGCGCTCAAACCCGGAGATGACACGGCAACCGCCGCGCTGCTGGTCGCCGACGCCAGGGAGCGCCAACACAAGCGCCAAGGCTGCGCAAATGCCTTCCTTGATCTGCCGGGACTGCGCCGGCACTGCAAGTTATCCACCACCGACGAAACCTGGCTGGAAACTGCGTGTGAGCGACTGACACTGTCGCTGAGGTCGGCGCATCGGCTGCTGAAGGTAGCGCGGACGCTGGCCGACCTTGAGCAAGTCGATGCCATTACCCGGGAACACCTCGCCGAAGCGTTGCAGTATCGACCATCGACTCAGTAAGTGAGTAAACGAGTCGCTCCCCTTCGCGAGCAGGATCGCCGCCTCAAGAATGGTGGTCAACCAATCTCTGTGGGAGCGTGGCTTGCCCGCGAAGGCGGCTTCGAAGACGCCTCAACGAAACCGGTCGACCTCCGCTCGCAACTCCGCAGCCAGGCTTTCCAGCTCTTTAGCCGTGACGGCCAGATTCGATACCACTTCACGCTGCTCGCTGTTGGCCAGCGCAATGCTCTGCAGATTGCTGCTGAGCAATGTCGCGGTGCTGCTCTGCTCCTGCGTCGCCGTGGTAATCGCAGCGAATTGCTGACCGGCCGAGCGGCTTTGCTCATCGATCCGCGCCAAGGCCGAAGCCACGTTGGCGTTGCGCGACAGGCCTTCCTGCATCAACAGGTTACCCTGCTCCATGGTGCTGATGGCGTTACCGGTTTCTTGCTGAATGCTTTGGATCATGCCGGAAATTTCGTTGGTCGCTTCGCGAGTGCGTGAGGCCAGGTTACGAACTTCATCGGCCACGACGGCAAAACCACGCCCCTGCTCACCGGCACGAGCGGCTTCGATGGCGGCGTTGAGCGCTAGCAGGTTGGTTTGATCGGCAATCGAGGTAATCACACCGACAATGCCGCCGATTTCCTGGGAGCGCTGACCCAAGGTATTGATCACCGTCGCCGTGCTGTTCAGCGCGCCAGCGATTTGCTCCAGGGACGTGGACGCTTCGTCCATCGACGTACGACCGATCTGGGTTTGCTGTGCGTTTTCTTGAGCTAGACGCTGAGTGCTGCCCATGTTGTCGGCAATGTTCAGGGAGGTGGCGCTGAACTCTTCCACGGCGCCGGCCATGCTAGTGATTTCGCCCGACTGCTGCTCCATCCCTTCATAGGCGCCGCCGGAAAGACCGGACAAGGCCTGGGCGCGGCTGTTGACCTCTTGCGAAGCTTTGCGGATGTGCTCAACCATGGTCGACAAAGCTTGGCTCATCTGGTTGAAAGCGCGGGCCAGCTGACCGATCTCATCGTTGCTCGACACGTTCAGCCGCACGCTCAAATCACCGGCCCCCAAGGCTTCAGCCTGACGCACCAGATCACCCAGCGGCGCGAGTTTGCTGCGCAGCAACCAGACCGCCGAACCCACAGCGATCAACATCGCCAACAGACTGCCAATCGCCAACTGAATCCCGACACTCCAGGTCACGGCCCGAATTTCGGTTTTCGGCATGCTCGCCACCACCGACCACGGCCCGCCTTCAAACGGCACGGCAATGCTGTAGAAATCTTCGGACTTGTCGCTCCAGAACTCGCCCTTGCCCGGCGTTTTCGCCAAGCCAACGATGGTCGGAGTCGCCTGATCCAGCGCTTGTACGCCCGCGATCGGCACCAGCCATTTGCTTTGCTCATCGAGAAGCGCCAGGGAACCGGTCTGGCCGATACGGAAGCGCTTGAGGTTGGCGAACTGCGCGTTCTGCGCGTCGGTGTAGTCGAATCCTACGAACAGAACAGCAATCACCTTACCGCCGCTGTCACGTACGGGGGTGTACTGAGTCATGTAGGAGCGTTCGAACAGCAAGGCGCGACCGACGTAGGCCTGCCCCGCCATCAAGCGCGCATAGGCCGGGTTCGCGTGATCGAGCAGCGTGCCGATGGCTCGGGTGCCGTCCTGTTTGCTCAAGGACGTGCTGACCCGAATGAAGTCTTCGCCGCTGCGCACAAACACCGTCGCAACGCCGGCGGTCATTTGCTTGAACTCGTCCACTTCCTTGAAGTTGTTGTTCAGCACTTCACTGCCCAGGTGCAGGCCCGGCGTCTGCGCGCCCGCTACCGCCACCGGTTCATCCGGGTGCACGCTCAAACCGGCGCTGAAGCGCTTCTCGAACAGACCGCTCAGACGCTGGGTGCTTTCACGCAACGTGCCGTGAAAGGTGCTCAACTGATCGGCCAGCAACCGGGCTTCACTGGCCAGGTGCTCTTCGCGGGTGGCCAGGTTGGCGGTGTCCAGCGAACGCAGGGCGAACACGGTACTGCCGCTGATGACAATCGCCAGTATCACGGCAAGCGCAAGACCAAGCTGTGAGGCGATCCGGGCACGAGGTTGAGACATGACAGCTCCTGGCCGAGCGACCTGATCCTCCTTGATCTGGCTGCACACTCAGCAAAATTCTAATAAATGGGAATTGCGTCGAACCTGCACGAAGGTTCCACCTGCATTTTCGGCGGAAAATCAGAATACTTGAGTAATTAGCCGGGATATGGCTCAAGGCCGCCATTGCGGCGGCTCTATCGATTCAGCTCAGGCGCTCGACATCGGGTAATTCCATTGCCCGAACCTCGCCTTGCAGGAAATCGCTGAGCCTGCGCAAACGTTCACCTCCGGGACGGGTTTTGGGCCAGACCATGTAATATTTCTCACCGCTGGCGACGGCCGTCGGCCACGGCAGACTCAGACGTCCCTGAGCCACATCTTCCGCCACCATCAGCAGATCGCCCATGGACACGCCATAACCTCGGGCGGCGGCGATCATGCCCAGTTCCAGCGTGTCGAACACCTGCCCGCCCTTAAGCGACACCTGATCCGCCAGCCCCATGCGTTCCAGCCAACTGCGCCAGTCGCGACGATCCGGCGTCGGGTGCAGCAGTTCGGCATTGGCCAGCCGTGCGACATCCCACGGTTGATCCTGCAGAAGATTCGGCGCGCCGACTGGAATCAGCTCTTCCGGGAACAGGAAACTCGCCTCCCAGTCCGGCGGAAAATGCCCGTTGCTGAGGATGACGGCGCAGTCGAACGGTTCATGGTTGAAGTCCACCGAGTCGACGTCCATCCAGGCGCTGGTCAATTGCACCTCGTTGCCCGGTTGCAGGTGCCGAAAGCGGCTGAGCCGTGCCAGCAGCCAACGCATGGTCAGGGTCGACGGCGCTTTCATGCGCAGGATGTCATCTTCGGCGCGCAACGTATTGCAGGCCCGCTCCAGGGCGGTGAAGCCTTCGCGAATGCCGGGCAGGATCAAGCGCGCCGACTCGGTCAGTTGCAGATTGCGCCCACTGCGGTGAAACAGCCGACAGGCAAAATGCTCTTCGAGCGTACGAATATGCCGACTGACCGCGCTTTGGGTAATCGATAATTCTTCGGCCGCACGGGTAAACGAGCTGTGCCGCGCCGCCGCTTCGAATGCGCGCAGGGCATACAAGGGAGGAAGACGACGGGACATTCGGAAAGCTCCTATAGCGGGATTCGGTCACCCTAGCAGAAACTCTCCAGCATGAGTTTTAATCATGCAACCCATCCTTTTTATCCCTTTGTGCAAACCCCGTAGAGCGCCGAGAATCGACGCTTTCCTGTCCCTCTTTAATTGTCGAGCGTGATGACCATGCAGCATCCAGCACGTACCGAACTCTGGGCCATCCTGCGGCTGGCGGGGCCGTTGATTGCCTCGCAGTTGGCGCACATGCTGATGGTCCTCACCGACACCTTGATGATGGCGCGCCTGAGTCCAGAGGCGCTGGCCGGTGGCGGTCTGGGCGCAGCAACTTACTCGTTCGTGTCGATCTTCTGCATTGGCGTGATCGCCGCGGTCGGCACCCTCGTGGCTATTCGTCAGGGTGCCGGTGACATCGTCGGCGCCGCCAGGCTGACCCAGGCCGGGTTATGGCTGGCGTGGTTGATGGCGCTGGTGGCCGGGCTGCTGCTGTGGAACCTCAAACCGGTGTTGCTGCTGTTCGGCCAGACCGAAACCAACGTCCACGCAGCCGGGCAGTTCCTGTTGATCCTGCCGTTCGCCCTGCCCGGCTACCTGAGCTTCATGGCCTTGCGCGGCTTCACCAGCGCCATTGGCCGGGCAACACCGGTGATGGTCATCAGCCTCGGCGGCACCGTGGCCAACTTCCTGCTCAATTACGCATTGATTACCGGCATGTTCGGTCTGCCAAAACTGGGGTTGATGGGCATCGGACTGGTTACCGCTGTTGTCGCCAACTGCATGGCGCTGGCGCTGGCCTGGCACATCCGCCGGCATCCGGTCTACGACGCTTATCCCTTGCGTCAGGGCTTGTCGCGGCCCAACCGTCAGTACCTTAAGGAGCTGTGGCGCCTGGGCCTGCCGATTGGTGGCACCTACGCGGTGGAAGTCGGACTGTTTGCGTTCGCCGCGCTGTGCATGGGCACTATGGGCAGTACGCAAATGGGCGCACACCAGATCGCCCTGCAAATCGTCTCGGTAGCGTTCATGGTTCCGGCGGGGATTTCCTATGCGATCACCATGCGCATCGGGCAGCACTACGGCGCAGGGCAGCTACTGAATGCACGGCTGGCCGGACGGGTCGGCATCGCTTTTGGCGCGGCAGCGATGCTTGCCTTCGCCATGGTCTTCTGGTTGCTGCCGAATCAGTTGATCGGTTTGTTCCTGGACCACAACGACCCGGCGTTTCGCGACGTCATCAACCTGGCCGTGAGCCTGTTGGCGGTCGCCGCGTGGTTCGAGCTGTTCGACGGCACGCAAACCATTGCCATGGGTTGCATTCGCGGACTCAAGGATGCCAAGACCACGTTCCTGGTAGGTTTGGGCTGCTATTGGCTGATTGGCGCGCCGGCCGCCTGGTGGATGGCCTTCCATTTGAATTGGGGGCCAACGGGTGTCTGGTGGGGATTGGCGCTGGGGTTGGCGTGCGCGGCGGTGAGCCTGACGTTGGCGTTTGAGTGGAAGATGAAGCGGATGATTCGGCGGGAGCTTTCGCCACAGCAGCGTTTCGAAGTCCCTCAGCCAGACTGAGATCCCCTGTGGGAGCGAGCCTGCTCGCGAAAAGGCCGTGTCAGTTAACATTGATGTCGACTGATACACCGCTTTCGCGAGCAGGCTCGCTCCCACATTTTTTTCCGTGTTTAAACCACGATTTCCAGCGCCCACTGCTGACTGCTTCCAAAGGTCAAGTATTCAACCAGCTCCCCCAGCGGCAATGGCTTGCTGATCAAATATCCCTGCACCTGCTCGCAACCAAACCCGCGCAACAGATCCAGTTGCTCCGGCGTTTCTACGCCTTCGGCGACCACTTCAAGATTGAGGTTGTGCGCCAGATTGATCATCGCGTGGACCAGTTTGCGATTCTCTTCGCGCTGTTCCATGCCGCCGACAAAGCTCTTGTCGATCTTCAATAAGGCAATCGGCAGGCTGTTGAGGTGCACGAACGACGAGAAACCGGTGCCGAAGTCGTCGAGGGAGAAGCGCACACCCAGACGCCCCAGGGCATCCATGGTCTGTTTGACCAGATCGCTGCGGCGCATCACCGCGGTTTCAGTCAGTTCGAATTCCAGCCATTGCGCCTCGACACCACGCTCGGCAATCAACCGACTCAACGTAGAGAGTAACTGGCTGTCCTGAAACTGCCGGAACGACAGGTTGATCGCCATGTGCAACGCCGGCAAACCCCGTTCGCGCAACGCTTGCATGTCGCGCAAGGCCCGGGAAATCACCCAGTAACCCAGCGGCACGATCAAACCGCTCTGCTCGGCCAGCGGCACGAATTCGCTGGGTGGCAGCAAGCCGCGCTCGCCATGACGCCAGCGCACCAAGGCTTCGAGGCCGACGATCTGACCGTCCTCGAGGTTCAGGCGTGGCTGGTAATGCAGTTCCAGTTCATCCCGGCGCAACGCCCGGCGCAGCTCGCTTTCGAGGTCGGCCATGCTGCGGGCATTGCGATTGATGCGTTCGTTGAAGATGTGAAAGGTACAGCCCTGAGTGCTTTTGGCTTGTTGCATGGCGATGTGCGCGTGCCACATCAGCGGGTCGGCGCCGGCCTGGGCCCGGGCGTGGGCAATACCGAGGCTGGAACCGATCAACAGGCTTTCGCCGTCGACCCAGTAAGGCTCGGCCAGCGCTTCGGTAATGCGCTCGGCCATCCATTCGGCGCGCTGAGGCGCGCGGCGGGTGTCGATCAGCAGGGCGAACTCATCACTGCCCAGTCGAGCCAGTTGATCGCCGGCCTCAAGCTGGCTTTTCAGCCGCGCGACCACTTGCAGGATCAACCGGTCACCGGCCTGGTGGCCGAGGGCATCGTTGGCGTGACGGAAGTTATCGAGATCGAGGTGACCGAGGGCCAGGCCGCGGCCGTCGTTTTCCGCCAGGCGTGCCGCCAGCAAGGTCTGGAAACCCTGGCGATTGGCGATGCCGGTGAGCGGGTCTTGCTCAGCCAGGCGCTGCAGGGTGTTTTCCAGCACACCACGCTCGCGCACATGCCGCAAGCACCGGCGCAACATGCCGGGATCAAGGTGATCGCGTACCAGCCAGTCGCTCACCCCATCGGGCGGCGCCAGTGGTTCGTGCTCGAGCAGCAATACCGTCGGCAGGCTGCAACGGCCAGGTAGAGGTTGAAGCGCTGGAATCGTCAACAACACCGCGCTGCGGTTGTCATCGAACAGACTGCTGACCGACTCCCAGCTCGGCGCGCTGATCAGCACGGTCGAGCTCCCCATTGGAGCCAGACACTCGCGCAACAACGCTGCCCACGCTGGCTCTTCGGCCAGTAGCAGCAAACGCAAGGGTTCGACAGGCGTAGACAAGCTAGCTCCCTAGACTCTGCAAAGATGGAGGCGGCGGGCATTATGCAGCGCCGGTAACCAATGACCAAATGACCTCGGTTATCAAACGCGGCTTTGTATCCGGAATTACGAACATTAGACGCAAACTCACCGCGCATCCTGCGTGAAAGTATCAAAACCGGCAAATATAGATAGCGTGCTGCGTCACAAGTCGGAGAGAGCAGCACAATTCGCTGAGCCTGTTAAAATGCCGGCCCATTTCGCAAACGACTCCCTGATTTCGTATGTCCCGACTCAATCCCCGGCAGCAAGAAGCCGTGAGCTACGTCGGCGGCCCTCTTTTGGTGCTCGCCGGCGCAGGCTCCGGCAAGACCAGCGTGATCACGCGCAAGATCGCCCACTTGATCCAGAATTGCGGCATCCGCGCCCAGTACATCGTCGCCATGACCTTTACCAACAAGGCCGCGCGGGAGATGAAGGAACGGGTTGGCACCTTGCTCAAGGGCGGCGAAGGCCGCGGCCTGACGGTCTGCACCTTCCACAATCTGGGCCTGAACATCATCCGCAAGGAACACGTGCGGCTGGGCTACAAGCCAGGTTTCTCGATCTTCGACGAGACCGACGTCAAAGCCTTGATGACCGACATCATGCAGAAGGAATACTCGGGCGACGACGGCGTCGACGAGATCAAGAACATGATCGGCTCGTGGAAGAACGACCTGATCCTGCCGCCCGAAGCCCTGGAAAACGCACGCAACCCCAAGGAACAGACTGCCGCCATCGTCTACACCCACTATCAGCGCACGCTCAAGGCGTTCAACGCGGTGGACTTCGACGACCTGATCCTGCAGCCGGTGAAGCTGTTCCAGGAACACCCCGACATCCTCGAAAAATGGCAGAACAAAGTCCGCTACCTGCTGGTGGACGAATATCAGGACACCAACGCCAGCCAGTATTTGCTGGTGAAGCTGCTCATCGGCATACGCAACCAGTTCACCGTGGTGGGCGATGACGACCAGTCGATTTATGCCTGGCGCGGAGCCCGTCCTGAAAACCTGATGCTGCTCAAGGACGATTACCCGTCCCTGAAAGTGGTAATGCTGGAGCAAAACTATCGCTCCACCAGCCGAATTCTGCGTTGCGCCAACGTGCTGATCTCGAACAACCCGCACGAATTCGAAAAGCAGCTGTGGAGCGAGATGGGCCACGGCGACGAGATCCGCGTGATCCGTTGCCGCAACGAAGACGCCGAAGCCGAGCGCGTGGCCGTGGAACTGCTGACCCTGCACTTGCGCACGGATCGGCCATACAGCGATTTCGCGATTCTGTACCGCGGTAACTACCAGGCCAAGCTGATCGAGTTGAAGCTGCAACACCACCAGATTCCGTATCGACTTTCCGGCGGCAACAGCTTTTTCGGACGTCAGGAAGTGAAAGATCTGATGGCCTACTTCCGCCTGATCGTAAACCCGGACGACGACAACGCCTTCCTGCGGGTGATCAACGTCCCACGCCGGGAGATCGGTTCGACCACGCTGGAAAAGCTCGGCAACTACGCCACCGAACGCAAAATCTCGATGTACGCCGCCACCGACGAAATCGGTCTGGGCGAACATCTGGATACGCGCTTCACCGATCGACTGTCGCGCTTCAAGCGCTTCATGGACAAGGTCCGCGAGCAATGCGCCGGCGAAGACCCGATCTCGGCGCTGCGTAGCATGGTCATGGACATCGACTACGAGAACTGGCTGCGCACCAACAGCTCCAGCGACAAGGCCGCCGACTACCGCATGGGTAACGTCTGGTTCCTGATCGAGGCGTTGAAGAACACCCTCGAAAAAGACGAAGAAGGCGAGATGACCGTCGAAGACGCCATCGGCAAACTCGTCCTGCGCGACATGCTGGAACGTCAGCAGGAAGAGGAAGACGGCGCCGAGGGTGTGCAGATGATGACCCTGCACGCCTCCAAGGGGCTGGAATTCCCCTACGTGTTCATCATGGGCATGGAAGAGGAAATCCTCCCGCACCGTTCCAGCATCGAAGCCGACACCATCGAAGAAGAACGTCGGCTGGCCTACGTCGGAATTACCCGAGCGCGTCAGACGCTGGCCTTCACCTTCGCCGCCAAGCGTAAGCAATACGGCGAGATCATCGATTGCGCGCCGAGCCGCTTTCTTGATGAACTGCCGCCGGACGACCTGGCTTGGGAAGGCAACGACGACACGCCCGTTGAAGTCAAAGCTGTTCGCGGTAATACCGCATTGGCGGATATACGCGCGATGTTAAAGCGCTAGAATTGCCTACTTTTTAACCGAGCACTTTTTTACGAGCTTGGCGCACACAAGGCGCCAAAAGAGGAAAGCTTCATGGAAGCACTGCACAAGAAAATTCGCGAAGAAGGCATCGTGCTTTCCGACCAGGTCCTGAAAGTCGACGCCTTTCTGAACCACCAGATCGACCCGGCCCTGATGAAGCTGATCGGCGACGAATTCGCCACGCTGTTCAAGGATTCGGGCATCACCAAGATCGTCACCATCGAAGCCTCGGGTATTGCTCCGGCAATCATGACCGGTCTGAACCTCGGAGTACCGGTGATTTTTGCGCGCAAGCATCAATCCCTGACCCTGACCGAAAACCTGCTGTCGGCGACCGTTTACTCGTTCACCAAGCAGACCGAAAGCACCGTGGCGATTTCCCCGCGCCACCTGACCAGCAGCGACCGCGTGCTGATCATCGATGACTTTTTGGCCAACGGTAAGGCGTCGCAAGCGCTGATCTCGATCATCAAACAGGCCGGCGCTACCGTCGCGGGTCTGGGTATCGTGATCGAGAAGTCGTTCCAGGGCGGCCGCGCGGAACTGGATGCTCAGGGTTATCGCGTTGAATCCCTGGCTCGCGTTCAGTCGCTGGCTGGCGGCGTCGTAACCTTCATCGAATAACGCCACGCTGCACATCCCTGTGGGAGCGAGCCTGCTCGCGATGAGGCCATAACATTCAACATCATTGTTGGCTGTTACACCGCCATCGCGAGCAGGCTCGCTCCCACAGTTGATTTCGGCTGGCTGTTACTGTGCGGTGGCCTTCAGGCCGGTGAGCAATAGCCGCTGAAACAAATCCTCTTTCAGCCCTTCCGGTTTCGTCAGCTGCATCCGTTCCAGATGTTCGGGAAACGATGATGGTTCTGGTGCATCAAGCGCTGCCTTGCCCAGTTCCAGAATCTCCGTGAGCTTGAACTTGCTCTTCAACCAGTTCAGCGCCCGCAATAGATCTTTCTCCTCAGCGGTGAAATCACACCCCAACGGATACTCCGGAAACAACTGCGGATGCCGCGCCTGAATGGCCTGCAAGCGCTGCGGACTGTTGTCGGAAAACCGTGGATCAATACGGAAATTCTTCGGCAACTTGCCAACGGCCTGAGCCTGCTCGATCAACCCCGGCTGGAAACGTGAGTCACTGATGTTCAGCAACGCCTCGATCACCGCCGCATCGGTCTTGCCCCGCAGATCGGCGATACCGTACTCGGTGACCGCGATGTCTCGCAGGTGTCGCGGGATCGTGCAATGGCCGTACTCCCACACGATGTTCGAACTGACCTCACCGCCCGACTCGCGCCAGCTGCGCAGGAGCAGCACCGAACGCGCGCCTTCCAGCGCATGACCCTGGGCGACGAAGTTGTATTGCCCACCGACACCGCTGAGTACTCGCCCGTCTTCGAGCTGATCGGCCACGCCTGCACCCAGCAAGGTCATGGTGAACACAGTGTTGATGAAGCGTGCATCGAGGCGCTGCAAGCGTTTGAGTTCTTCCTGACCGTAGAGCTCGTTGATGTAGCTGATGCGGGTCATATTGAATTCGAGCCGCTTGCTTTGCGGCAACTCGCGCAGGCGCTCATAGAAACTGCGCGGCCCAAGGAAGAAACCGCCATGCACCGAGATGCCGTCAGTCTGCGCGGCTTCGTCCAGCGTGCCGGCATTCGCTTGTTGCTGGGTCGGCACATCGGGGTAGACCTTGCGCCGCACAATCCCGGCGTCGGCCAGCACCAGCAAACCGTTGACGAGCATTTCGCTGCAACCGTACAAACCCTTGGCGAACGGTTCGACGCCACCTTCGCGGTCGATCAACTGCGCCCACTGACTCAGATTCACCTCCGCCAGCAACGCCTTGTAACCGTCATTGTCGGCCTGCCGTGCCAGCAGCGCAGCGGTCAGGGCATCACCCATGGCGCCGATGCCGATCTGCAAGGTGCCGCCGTCGCGCACCAGCGTGCTGGCGTGCAGCCCGATGAAGTGATCCTGAAAACCCACCGGCATGTTCGGCGTGGAGAACAGCGTGGTGCTGTCCTTCTCGTCGATCAGCAGGTCGAAAACGTCCATGCCGACTTCCGCGTCCCCCGGCATGTACGGCAAATCGTTGTGCACTTGGCCCACCAGTAGGATCGTCTCTCCCGCCGCCCTACGCTTGGCGATCATCGGGAACAGGTCGAGGGTGATGTCCGGGTTGCAGCTCAGGCTCAGGCGGTCGGGATGCTCGCTGTGGCTCGCCACCAATTGCGCCACCAGGTTCAATCCGGCGGCGTTGATGTCTCGAGCGGCGTGGCTGTAATTGCTGCTGACGTAATCCTGCTGGGCCTGTGCGCTGTGAAGCAGGCTGCCGGGCTGCATGAAGAATTGCTGAACATGGATGTTGGACGGCAGGCTGTCGCGATGCAGGTCGGCCAGGAAATCCAGTTCCGGATAATCGCCGAAAACCCGCTCGATGAAGGGTTCAAGGAAGCGCTTTTGCAAGCCGTCGCCCAAGGAAGGACGGCCCAGGCACAGCGCGGTGTAGATCGTCAGCTGCCGCTCGGGCAACTGCGCGATGCGTTGAAACAGCGCGTTGACAAAGTGGTTGGGTTTGCCCAGACCGAGGGGCAGGCCCATGTGGATATGCGCCGGCAACCGTGCCAAGACGTCATCGACCGCTTGCTCGATAGAACACAGCTGTACCATCTGATCCTCCCTTACATTCCGTGAATTGGGGTTGGAACGAGCTTGCCGGGTCTTTGCTGCAATGAACAGTCTCAGGCGTAAATCGCAGGCACAAAAAAACCGCTCGACAGCGGTTTTTTTGATGAAGATGAAGGCTTATTTCAGGCCGGACATCTTCTGGATGGCGCCCTTGAGATCGCCATCAGAGCAATCGGCGCAGGTGCCTTTCGGTGGCATCGCGTTGACGCCGGAGATTGCTTTCGCCAGCAAGCCGTCAAGGCCGCCTTCTTTCTTGGCGCGCTCGCCCCAGGCTGCAGCATCACCGACTTTCGGTGCGCCCAACAAGCCGGTGCCGTGGCAAGCGTTGCAATGTTTTGCAATCACTGAGTCAGGGGTCTTGGCATCACCACCACCCGCAGAAGCAGCGACTTCCATCCCCTTGCACTCTTTACCCTGAACGCAAACCTGGCCAACTGGCTCAAGGCGTTTAGCAATATCGTCGTTGGTCGCAGCTTGTGCGCTGACTGCCCAAAGGGCCAATACGGTTGCTGGTACGGCCAGCATTTTCATAATTAGATTCACGCGTTCACCCTCAATGGTGGCTAGTCACGCCCACGGCCACGGTTCGCAGGCGGGCGCAAGTATAACGGTAAGCCCGCCACACTGAAACAACCCTAAAGTCGGAGGGGTCTTATGCGTGGCGGAAAAACAACTCGGGCACCTCCGCAATGCTGGCGGGACGCCTCTTTTCTTAGAAATTCGCTGGAGTAGCTGCGCTGATTAGTCGCGCCGGCGCATCGAACGGATTACGGAAACGGTGCGGCTTGGTACTTTCAAAGTAGTAGCTGTCGCCGGCTTCGAGCACAAAAGTTTCAAGCCCCACCACCAGTTCAAGTCGACCTTCGAGCAAAATCCCGGTTTCCTCGCCCTCATGGGTGAGCATCTCGTCACCGGTGTCGGCGCCTGGCGGGTAGATTTCGTTGAGGAACGCGATGGCCCGGCTCGGATGAGCCCTGCCGACCAGTTTCATGGTCACTGCGCCATCGGAAATATCGATCAGCTCGTTGGCTTTGTAGACGATCTGAGTCGGTTTTTCCTGCAGGATCTCTTCGGAAAAGAACTCGACCATGGACATGGGAATCCCGCCCAGTACCTTCCTCAGCGAACTGATCGAGGGGCTGACACTGTTCTTCTCGATCATCGAAATGGTGCTGTTGGTGACGCCCGCGCGTTTGGCGAGTTCACGCTGGGAAAGTCCTTTGAGCTTACGGATGGATTGCAGTCGTTCACCGACGTCCAATGCTGGAGCCTCCAGGGATTCAGGTTGTTGGAATATTGAGCGATATCATGGCGACAGCGTTCAGTATTTACAACACTTGGACCTGAATCCTGTTCGGTGAAGCGACTTTCGGTCGGGACGCTTTGACCTAAGCCCCGGAATAGAGCATTGGCACCCGACGCAGGTTGCAGAAGATCTGGTAAGGAATCGTGCCCGCGGCCGCGGCCACGTCACTGGCGAGGATATTTTTGCCCCACAACTCGACGGTAGAACCGAGGCCGGCTTGCGGCACATCGGTCAGGTCGATGCAGAGCATGTCCATCGACACCCGGCCAATCAATTGGCTGCGCTGCCCGGCAACCATCACGGGCGTACCGGTCGGTGCCTGACGTGGGTAGCCGTCGGCGTAACCCATGGCCACCACGCCCACGCGCATTGGTTTCTGGGTGATGAATTTGGCGCCGTAACCGATAGGCTCGCCGGCCGGCAGTTCACGCACGCAAATCACTTTCGATGCGAGGGTCATCACCGGTTGCAGGCGGGACGCCACGGCATTGGCTTCTTCAAACGGGGTTGCGCCGTAGAGCATGATGCCCGGGCGAACCCAATCACTCGGAATCTGTGGCCAACCGAGCACTGCCGGCGAGTTACGCAGGCTGACCTCAGCCGACAAGCCCTGACGCGCCGCTTCAAACACGGCAACCTGCTCGGCACTGGCCTGACTGTGCAGCTCATCGGCCCGGGCGAAGTGGCTCATCAGAACAATCTTCGCCACCTTGCCGCTGGCCAGCAGCCGTTGATAGGCCGCCTGATAATCCTTTGGATGCAAGCCAACCCGATGCATGCCCGAATCGAGCTTGAGCCAGACCGTGATCGGCTTGCTCAGTGCCGCGTTCTCGATGGCTTCGAGCTGCCACAGCGAATGCACCACACACCAAAAGTCATGCTCGACGATCAGCGATAGCTCATCGGCCTCGAAAAAACCTTCCAGCAACAACACCGGCGCACGAATGCCCGCGGCTCGAAGCTCCAACGCTTCTTCGATGCAAGCCACGGCAAACCCGTCCGCCTCGGCTTCCAGCGCCTGGGCGCAACGCACCGCGCCATGACCGTAGGCATCGGCCTTGATCACCGCGAGGGCCTTGGCCCCCGTGACTTCACGGGCGATTTGGTAGTTGTGACGCAGGGCTTGAAGGTCGATCAGGGCACGGGCTGGACGCATGGCGGCAGACTTCTAGGCGGTCATGGGAAGAAAAACCGGCGCTGGCTGACGGCGTGAACCGCCAGTAGCACCGGGAGAGGGATCTTTCTGACGGGTTTATGGCAGAGCGGCGACAACCGACAGCTCAACCAGGATTTCCGGTTCGCACAACTTCGATTCAACGGTGGCACGGGCCGGTGCGACGCCTTTTGGCAGCCACTTGTCCCAGACCGCGTTCATGCCTTCAAAGTGTGCATCAATGTCTTTCAAGTAAATCGTCACCGACAGCAAACGGCTCTTGTCGGTCCCGGCCAGATCCAGCAAACGCTCGATGTTGGCAAGCGTTTCACGGGTCTGCTGTTCAATCCCGGCGTTCATATCGTCGCCGACCTGCCCTGCCAGATACACGGTACCGCTGTGGACTACGATCTGGCTCATGCGCTCATTGGTGAGCTGGCGCTGGATTGACATGTTTTGCAGACTCCTGAAGTTTTTTTCCATAACGGGAAATATCGAGGCCTTCGGCGCTGATTTGCGGCGTTTTCTTCGCCATCAGGTCAGCCAGCAAGCGACCGGAACCGCATGCCATGGTCCAGCCGAGCGTGCCATGACCCGTGTTCAAAAACAGATTGCTGAACGGCGTAGCACCCACGATCGGCGTGCCGTCAGGGGTGGTCGGACGCAGACCGGTCCAGAAACTCGCCTGGGCCAGATCGCCGCCCTGAGGATAGAGGTCGTTGACGATCATCTCCAGGGTTTCACGCCGACGCGGGTTCAGCGACAGGTCAAAACCGGCTATTTCAGCCATGCCACCGACGCGGATGCGGTTGTCGAAACGGGTAATCGCGACCTTGTAGGTCTCGTCGAGAATAGTCGAAGTCGGGGCCATCGCCGGGTTGGTGATCGGCACAGTCAAGGAATAACCCTTGAGCGGATACACCGGCGCCTTGATGCCCAGCGGCTTGAGCAGTTGCGGCGAGTAGCTGCCCAGGGCCAGCACGTAGCGATCAGCGGTTTCCAGCTTGCCGTCGATCCAGACGCCGTTGATGCGATCACCGGCGTAGTCGAGGCGCTGAATGTCCTGGTCGAAGCGGAATTCCACACCCAGTTTGGTAGCCATTTCGACCAGGCGGGTGGTGAACATCTGGCAATCGCCGGTCTGGTCGTTCGGCAGGCGCAGGGCACCGGCGAGGATGTCGGTGACGCTGGCCAGCGCCGGCTCAACGCGGGCAATGCCGGCGCGGTCGAGCAGTTCGAACGGCACGCCGGACTCTTTCAGCACGGCAATGTCTTTCCACGCGCCATCAAGTTGAGCCTGGGTGCGGAACAATTGGGTAGTACCGAGGCTGCGGCCTTCGTAGGCAATGCCGGTTTCAGCGCGCAATTCGTCGAGGCAGTCACGGCTGTACTCGGACAGGCGGACCATGCGCTCCTTGTTCACTGCATACCGGCTGGCGGTGCAGTTACGCAGCATCTGCGCCATCCACAGGTATTGGTCGATGTCGGCGGTGGCCTTGATCGCCAGCGGTGCGTGCCGCTGCAACAGCCACTTGATGGCTTTAAGCGGAACACCCGGCGCAGCCCACGGCGAGGCATAACCCGGCGACACCTGCCCGGCGTTGGCGAAACTGGTCTCCATGGCAGCGGCCGGCTGACGGTCCACGACCACCACTTCAAACCCGGCACGCGCCAGATAGTAAGCACTGGTGGTACCGATGACGCCGCTACCCAAGACCATAACGCGCATTTTCATATCCCTCATCGCGGCTTGCCGCTGACGTTCGTAGTTGTCGAGCATTGATGTGCGCAGTTTAAAAAAGATTAGGCAGTGCTTTTCACTATATAAGTGCCTATATTTGGCGAGAATTCTCGGCAAAAACGCTTTTCACGGAGGCGCATCCCCTATGCGTACCAACACTCAGACCAAACGTGAGCTGGACAAGATCGACCGCAACATCCTGCGGATCCTGCAAGCGGACGGACGCATCTCCTTCACCGAGCTGGGGGAAAAGGTCGGGCTCTCGACCACGCCGTGTACCGAGCGGGTCCGGCGGCTGGAGCGCGAAGGGATCATCATGGGCTACAACGCCCGGCTCAATCCGCAGCACCTCAAGGGTAGTCTTCTGGTATTCGTCGAGATCAGCCTCGACTACAAATCCGGCGATACTTTCGAAGAGTTCCGACGCGCGGTCCTGAAGCTTCCCCACGTGCTGGAGTGCCATTTGGTGTCAGGGGATTTCGACTATCTGGTGAAAGCGCGGATTTCCGAGATGGCCTCGTACCGCAAACTGCTGGGCGACATCCTGCTCAAGCTGCCGCATGTGCGCGAATCCAAGAGCTATATCGTGATGGAAGAGGTGAAAGAGAGTTTGAGCCTGCCGATTCCGGATTGAAATATTCGTCGCCTGCTCGCGAAGGCAGGCGACTCGGTCTTCCTTAAACGAGGACCTGCCGCGTTGAAGCCATGTACTCATGAATCTGCTTCTCGACCCGCGGATGAATCAGCTCCACCGGCCCCCGCCCATTCGGGCACGGCAAGGTCTTGGTGGTGCCGAACAACCGACAGATCAATGGCCGCTCGTCATACACAGTGCAGCCGTTGGGTCCGAGGTGAACGCAATTGAGCTCATCCATCGCAGCGTCCTGCTCGGCCCGGGTCTTGCGCGGCAGGCGGGACATTTCTTCCGGTGAGGTGGTCACCGGCCCACAGCAGTCATGGCAGCCGGGCACGCATTCGAACGAGGGAATTTGCTGCCGTAGCGTGCGAATTTTCTGACTGTTGCAGCTCATCGAAGCGGTAACCAAAAGCGGAATAGAGCGGGATTCTGCCGCAAAAGCCCCGATCCAGACAGCACCAACCGACCAGTGTTGCCCGTGTTCGAAGGTCCGGCTTATGCTCCGTAAAATTTTCTAAACACAAGAATCAGGAACACGCACATGAATGCCCGTGCTCAGCAACCTGCCCAGAACCACCAGCACCCTGCTTCTTACTACGCCGCCAGCAGCCTGCCGCAGCCCGATCATCCGGTGCTCACTGGCGACCTGGTGGCTGACGTGTGCGTGGTCGGTGGCGGGTTCTCCGGGTTGAATACGGCGCTCGAACTGGCCGAACGCGGCTTTAGTGTGATCTTGCTCGAAGCCCACAAAATCGGTTGGGGCGCCAGCGGACGCAATGGCGGGCAGTTGATTCGTGGCGTCGGCCATGGCCTCGATCAGTTCGCTAACGTGGTCGGTGCGGACGGCGTGCGTCAGATGAAACTCATGGGCCTGGAAGCGGTGGAAATCGTCCGACAGCGCGTCGAGCGTTTTCAGATCCCTTGCGACTTGACTTGGGGCTATTGCGACCTGGCGAACAAGCCCCGGGACCTCGAAGGTTTTGCCGAAGACGCCGAAGAGCTGCGCAGTCTCGGTTACCGTTACGAAACCCGTCTGCTGCAAGCCAGTGAAATGCATTCCGTTGTGGGTTCCGACCGCTACGTCGGCGGATTGATCGATATGGGCTCAGGGCATCTGCACCCGCTGAATCTGGCACTGGGCGAAGCGGCTGCGGCCCAGCAGCTCGGGGTGAAGCTGTTCGAACAATCGGCAGTCACCCGCATCGATTATGGCCCCGAGGTCAAGGTCTACACCGCCCAAGGTTCGGTCCGCGCCAAGACGCTGGTGCTGGGCTGCAACGCCTACCTCAATGAACTTAATCCCGAACTCAGCGGCAAGGTGCTACCCGCCGGCAGCTACATCATCGCCACCGAACCCTTGAGTGAAGCGCTGGCACACTCGCTACTGCCGCAGAACATGGCGGTCTGCGATCAACGGGTGGCACTGGATTACTATCGGCTCTCGGCGGACCGACGCTTGCTGTTTGGCGGCGCCTGTCACTATTCAGGTCGCGACCCGAAGGACATCGCCGCCTACATGCGGCCGAAGATGCTGGAGGTTTTCCCGCAACTGGCCGGTGTGAAGATCGACTATCAATGGGGCGGGATGATCGGCATCGGCGCCAACCGTCTGCCGCAGATCGGCCGGCTCAAGGATCAGGCGAATGTGTATTACGCCCAGGCTTATTCCGGTCATGGCGTGAATGCCACGCACCTCGCGGGGATGTTGTTGGCTGAGGCTATCAGTGGTCAGCAGAGTGGAGGGTTCGATCTGTTTGCCAAGGTGCCGCATATCACGTTCCCTGGCGGTAAGCATTTGCGCTCGCCGTTGTTGGCGTTGGGGATGTTGTGGCATCGGCTTAAAGAGTTGGTCTGAACCTGATTAAGCGACATATCCGCCCTTGTAGCAGCTGACGAGCACCGCGAGGCAGCGTTCGGCGGCGAAGCCGTCGCAAATCCTGCAACCGCGCTCTTTCAGGCAAACCGCGGCGCCTGATTTACGACGGCTGCGCAGTCGGACGCAGCCTTCGGCAGCTGCTACAAGGGATCGCATTTCATCTCACAGACGCCAGAACGGCTTCAAGCCCTCCTCCCGCGCCAGCTCCCGACTCAGCCCCACATCCCTCAGCTGCTCGGGCGTGAGCTCCAGCAACAGCTTGCGCGTGTGCAGACGATGCCAGAACAGGCCCCAGCGACTTAGGCCGGACGGTGCGTTGCGCATGACCGCCTCGCGTGCGCCGTTGTTTTGCCCTGCCGCCAGTTCCTGACTGTGTAACGTCAGCCGCACATCGCTCAAGCCGTTCATTTTGATTGCTCCTGTTTACTTGGGTAGCCAGAGCTTTCATGATGCGTCGATGGCAAAAAGCATTACAGATTCAACAGGACTGTATTAACTCCATACAGATTTTGCGTTTCAGCGTCTGAATCCTATATTTTCGACCCATCTGTACTGGTTAACCGAATCACCCACACCGAGACTGCGCCATGACCCTTTACGTCAACCTCGCCGAACTGCTCGGCACGCGTATCGAACAGGGCTTCTATCGCCCCGGTGACCGGCTGCCATCGGTGCGGGCGTTGAGTGTTGAACACGGCGTCAGCCTGAGCACGGTGCAGCAGGCCTATCGCGTGCTGGAAGACAGCGGCATGGCGACACCCAAACCCAAGTCAGGCTACTTCGTACCGGTGGGCCGCGAACTGCCGGAACTCCCGGCCATTGGCCGCCCGGCACAGCGGCCGGTGGATATTTCCCAGTGGGATCAGGTGCTGGAACTCATTCGTGCCGTCCCGCGCAAAGATGTCGTGCAACTGGGGCGCGGCATGCCGGACATCACCACGCCGACTATGAAACCGCTGCTGCGCAACCTGGCGCGAATCAGCCGGCGGCAGGACATGCCCGGCCTGTATTACGACAACATCTACGGCACCCTCGAACTGCGCGAACAGATTGCCCGCCTGCTGCTCGATTCCGGCTGCCAGTTGAGCGCCAACGATCTGGTGATCACCACCGGTTGTCACGAAGCGCTGTCCACCAGCATCCGCTCCATCTGCGAACCGGGTGACATTGTCGCCGTGGATTCGCCAAGCTTTCACGGCGCCATGCAGACCCTCAAGGGCCTGGGCATGAAAGCCCTGGAAATACCCACCGACCCGCTCACCGGGATCAGCCTCGATGCTCTCGAACTGGCCCTGGAACAATGGCCGATCAAAGCCATACAGTTGACTCCCAACTGCAACAACCCGCTGGGCTACATCATGCCGGAGTCGCGCAAACGCGCGTTGTTGACACTCGCACAGCGCTTCGACGTGGCGATCATCGAGGACGATGTGTATGGCGAACTGGCCTACACCTACCCGCGCCCGCGCACGATCAAATCCTTCGACGAAGATGGCCGCGTCCTGCTGTGCAGTTCCTTTTCCAAGACCCTGGCGCCGGGGCTGCGTATTGGCTGGGTGGCGCCGGGACGGTATCTGGAACGGGTGCTGCACATGAAGTACATCAGCACCGGCTCTACCGCGCCGCAACCGCAGATCGCGATTGCCGAATTTCTCAAGGCCGGACATTTCGAACCGCATTTGCGGCGGATGCGCACCCAATACCAACGCAATCGCGACGTGATGATCGATTGGGTCAGCCGCTATTTTCCGGTCGGTACCCGCGCCAGCCGTCCCCAGGGCAGCTTCATGCTCTGGGTCGAGCTACCGGAGGGTTTCGACACCCTGAAACTGAATCGTGCGCTGCACGATCAAGGCGTACAGATTGCCGTCGGCAGTATCTTTTCCGCCTCGGGCAAGTACCGCAATTGCTTGCGGATGAACTACGCTGCCAAGCCAACACCGCAAATTGAAGAAGCGGTACGCAAGGTCGGCGCCGCGGCGATCAAACTGCTGGAGGAGACGCCCACGGACTGAGGAAGGTCTACCCCGCCCGGCAAACCACCTCGACAGTTTCGTAAGGCATGGCCGATTCGGGAAGCCCGGCGGTGTCGAGCTCAAGATGACAGGGCCGATTATCCGGCAGCATCACTTGCAGTCGAACTTCGTCAGGCGCATCGGCCAGGTACACCAGGCCGGCGTCCACCACGCTGGTCAGGTACTCGCCCTGGTTGCCATGAACCGACGCGCCTTTGGGCACCCAGTCACCCTCGGCCGTACGCACATGCAGCATCAACCGGCGCACCGAACCCACGCTGAAGTCGAGTCGTGGTACTGCGCCACGTCCGGCTTCGACTTCTTGATAGCCGTTGAGCACGTCCAGGTGACGCGGCAGGCTGACGGTGTCGATTTCGATACGACTGGTCTGGTAGGCCGGCAGGCTCGCAGCCACCGCCCGCCCGCCGCCATCGGTCCAGACCGGGCCTTGGGGCGTGCTGACCTTGACCCCGGCAGCATCGCCGACTTTGAGCAGGCCGAAGGTGTCAAGCAGCGGATAGGGTGACGGCGTCAGCCCTTCTTCGTGGATCGCCAGGCCGCCGCGTAGCGAGAGGTCGTAACTTCTGGCGCCAACTCCACTGCGCGAGTAACCGAGGTCAACGCTAGTGTAACGGGGCAAGGCATTGAGGCGCCCGTTGACGTCCGTCTGGCCATTGTCAGAACGGTCGGCACCGAGGCTGTAGCCCAGAGTATCGCTGATCTGTTCTGTATAACGGGCGCCAGTGCGCAGTCCGCTTCGCTCATCATGGCGCCCGTAGGTATTGAGGCTTCGGTTGCGCCCAAGGGGCAGACTGAGGCTGGCATAGAGGCCCGTGCCACGGGCGTCGTCACCGCTGTCGCGCTGCACACTCAACGACAGGTTTGCACCACTGAACACCCGTGACCACGAGGTGCTGACGCGCGAACGGTCCTGCCCGCCCCCCACGGCATACCGCGTTACCGATCCGGAAAACGCTCCCCATAGAGGGTTGGAATGGCTCAACGATGCACCCCACTGGCGCTCAGAGCGACTATCGATGTCATCGGCAACAAACGCCAGTCCGGTGTCGGCCATGTGTCGAAACCCTTGACTGCGCTGGCTCGCCGTCAGGGTGGCGGACAACCCGGGGCCCAATGCCGTGCTGAACGTGGCTTGCAGTTCTCGGCCCTGACCGCTTTGTGGCGCGCGCGAACTCAGCTGCTGGACACTCACCACCGACCTTCGCGTCAGCGCCTGCTGCACGCCCCAACCCAAGGATAGGTATTGACCAGCGCCCATCAACCCGCCACTTAACTGAGTGGCAGCCCCCCACTGCCAGTCCTTGCTCACGGCAAAGAATGACGGCGCATCGCGCTCATCCCCCTCAAAGCGTCGGACCTTGCCTGCCGCGACGCCATAACCCGGCAACGTCCCGACACTGAGGGGGCGTACGTTGACCGCCGGTACGCGGAAGTCGCGCTGTTCGCCGCTCTCTTCGAAAACGCTGACCTCAAGGTCCAGTCGATTGCTGAGCAACGGCAAGTCGCGCAGGGTGAACGGCCCACTGGGGACGAGGGTGGTGTAGATCACTACGCCGCTCTGGCGCACCTCGACCCGCGCCGGCGAATAGGCCAGCCCTTGCACCGCCGTCCCGCCCCCCAGGTCTTCGCCATTGCGGGACACGAGGGCCGTTTCCGGGAGGATCTGGAGGCCAGTGAACGCTTCCCCGGCAAACAGCGACGAACGCATGTTGAGTTGGCCCAGTTGCACGTTGGCCTGAAAACGCTCCCAGGTACGCGAGGCCTGGGTGTAAAGCGTTTCGAAACGCTCTACGTCCTGAAACGAGGTGTAGTTTTGCCGGCTGCGCACCACCCAGTCGCCCGCGTTGAAGCCCAGCTCGGTGCCAAGACTACGAAATTGGCTGGATTGCCCGGAGGCAGAACTGGTGAGCACCAGCGCGTCGTAGTTGAGCAACCCGGCCATACCGCCCGAGGCCCAGGTTCGCTGATGCGTCGTTGATGTGAGCAGCAGGTCAGTTGGCACCAACAGTTGCACGTGTTGTTTGCCCGGGTCGAGCTGTACCTGCACCCCCACCAGACCATCGATGTCCCGTAAACACTGCGCGCTGTCAGCGCTCGAGGGCAATCCCGATGGCGCGGCAATCCCGGCCTGATCAAGCAGATTCGAATCGAGGCACAACTGCCCGTCCGCATCGAAGGTCGCCACGACGTGTCCTGACGGTGCGCCATTGACCTGCAGCGCCACTCGATTGCGCCCTGCCGTAAAGCGTGGCGCTCGACCAAAGTGCTCGGCGACTTTCGGATCGATGCCACGCGCCTTGAGCACTGACTGGTCGAACTCGGTGAGTGCCTCACCCCAAGCGTTTTCCACCGCCAACATGACCAGGGCAAAGCCACCGGCCAGACTCCAACCGCAGCCGTGACTCACTACCGCAAACTCAGCGGCGCATCGTAGTTGCCGACAGCAAACCCGTAGGTTGTCGCAGGAAATAGCCGTACATGGGTGGCCAGGATCGACGGCGCACTGAGGCTCAGCATCTCTCCTGGCAGGATATAGGTGCGCCCCAGGTCCAGCGTTGCGCCACCGGGAATCAGGTTTACTGACCTGGCCAGCCGTACCACATAGGGACTGGGATTGCTGACCCGCACTTGATTGCCGACGCCCGTCCAGACCAACCGTTTCCAAGGCATGCGTTCTACCGGCAGATTGGCCGGACGCAGGATGACCGGGATGTTCTGCCGGACCCCCAGGCTGACGTGTGCATCACTCGTATTCTGCCGAGGCTTGATACCTTCCAGCACCACACGCTTGAGACGTTCGGTTTCCAGGGGTTTGGCGCTACGCAGGATGAATCGCACTTGCTGGCTCTGACCCGGTTCGACGCGCGCCACCGGCGGATTCAGCAACAACAGAGGCTCGTCGTCCTCGGCGATATGCTCGATGGAGCTGTACAGCAACGCCGGTTGGTCGTCGGAGTTCCTGACGTTCAGGGTTGCCTCACCCAACGCCTGGTCGACCACCACCACTGGCGTTTCGGGGATCATTCCGGCGGCATGCGTACTCGGATTCGTGAGCGACAGGCACAAAGCGGCGCCGGCGCCGAGCACCTTGAAGGATTTAAAGGGGTACATGGAAGTCTCCAGAAGGCATCGAGCGACGCTGTTAAACACAGCGCCAGCCGATACCCGGTGATGCAATGACACCTATGGATGACGGTTTTTCAGGCGAGCCGCCACCCAGGTTCGCGCCAGGCGAACCCCGTCAATCAGGCAGGTTCAGAGCACAGTGACGCAGTGACTGCGTCGGCTCAGAGGTAATACAGGTCAAAGGTGACCGAACCATCGAGCAGGAACTCGTCGGTGGTCGGTGGCAGTTCGGAGGTGGCACGAATGGCCGCTGCCACTTTCATCGGAAAAGTGTGCAGACGGGCTGCGGCCGGGCCTGCCGTCGCACTCGGCCCCCAGGAGTAGGAGGTCGGCGCATTGGACATCAATCCACTGACCGGAACACGCCACACCGGGTTGGCCGGCGTACGCACCAGGAAAGCCTGCGGATTGCCGTCGGTCAGAGGCTGTCCAGTCAACAGACCGAAACCACCGATACCGACACCCTGCGTACTGCCCAAGCCGTAGTAAAGAGCGTCGCTGGTCCGGCCATTGAACGTCAGACCCGGCACCTTGGTGGCGCCACGGTTGTCGGTGACGGCGATTTCCACCGCAGCCGGCGCATCGCAAGCAATCTTCAGGGTGATATCCCGTGGCGGCAGATTGTTTTGCGCGGAAGGGCTCAAGGTGGCGGAAAAGATTCGGCCCAGATCAACATTGCTACCGCCGGCAAAGGCCGGAATGCACGATGTCGGGACGACCGTGCCGGAGACCGTCAGATCAATGTTGGCTGCCTGCACCGCCATAGGCGCCAGTGCAGCGGCCAAAACGCTTACCCAATAAAACTTCTTCATAATCACTTACCTGTGAGATAGCTGGAAACATGGACGCACGGGCTGCGCAAGAAAAAATCCGCTGCCTGCTACCGCATCCGATGCCCAGTCATCATTCCGGGTTTTGTAGGACGTTTATGTAGGAAACAAAGGCAATTCAACGCGGTTTTAACTACAGACTTTGTAGTTTTTGAAGGCTCACGGAGAACCGTCCGACAACCAGAGACTTCACGTCCTGCAAAAGCGATGAATCACAATGACGTGCCATACTTCGGCCTTTGCAATCACTTGAGACGATCCGATTTGAGAGTCAGACCGGTCCTGCCCTTCGTTCTGCTGCTCGTCTTGCTGCTCAATGGCTGTGCGAGCCTCGACGTCTCCCGCGAGCCCAGCCAGGCATTGCCGGCGGCAAATTCGGCGTTCGGCCGTTCGATCCAGGCGCAGGCTGCGCCTCATCAGGGCCGCTCGGGCTTTCGCCTGCTCTCCGACAGCACCGAAGCCTTCGCGGCCCGCGCCGAGCTGATCCGCAACGCCCAAAGCAGCCTGGATTTGCAGTACTACATCGTGCATGACGGCATTAGCACGCGGATGCTGGTGGATGAACTGCTCAAGGCCGCCGACCGCGGTGTGCGCGTGCGCATTCTGCTCGACGACACCACCAGCGATGGCCTGGACCGGATCATCGCCACGCTGGCGGCACATCCGCAGATCCAGATCCGTGTGTTCAACCCATTGCACCTGGGCCGCAGCACCGGCGTGACACGAACGGTGGGACGGTTGCTCAACCTGTCGCAGCAACACCGGCGCATGCACAACAAGCTCTGGTTGGCGGACAACAGCATGGCCATTGTCGGTGGACGCAATCTGGGGGATGAGTACTTCGACGCCGAACCCAACCTGAATTTCACCGACATCGACATGCTCGGTGTCGGCCCGGTCGCCGAACAGCTGGGGCACAGTTTCGACCAGTACTGGAACAGCGCGCTGAGCAAACCGATCGACGCGTTTTTATCCAGCAAGCCGACAGCCCGGGACCTGGAAAACACCCGGACCCGACTGGAAGAATCGCTTGAAGAAACACGCAAACAGAATCACGCGCTCTACCAGCAGTTGATGACCTACACCACTCACCCGCGCCTGGATATCTGGCGTCGGGAGTTGATCTGGGCCTGGAACCAGGCACTGTGGGACGCGCCGAGCAAAGTGCTGGCCGACGGCGAGCCCGATTCGCAGTTGCTGCTGACCACGCAGTTGGCGCCCGAGCTCAATGGCGTCAGCAAAGAGCTGATCATGGTTTCGGCCTACTTCGTACCCGGCCAGCCGGGGCTGGTGTACCTGACCGGGCGCGCCGATGCCGGAGTGTCGGTGAGCCTGCTGACCAACTCACTGGAAGCCACTGACGTCCCGGCGGTGCATGGCGGTTACGCGCCGTATCGCAAGGCACTGCTGGAGCATGGCGTGCAGCTGTTCGAATTGCGTCGCCAGCCTGGCGACGGCGGCGGCAGCGGACCCCATCTGTTCAACAGCGGCTCCAATTCCAGCCTGCACAGCAAGGCAATCATTTTCGACCAGCAGAAGTCTTTCATCGGCTCGTTCAATTTCGACCCACGCTCAGTGCTGTGGAACACCGAAGTCGGGGTGCTGGTGGACAGCCCGGAACTCGCCGCGCGTGTGCGTGAACTGGCGTTTCAAGGCATGGCGCCGGCCCTGAGTTATCAGGCCAAGCTGGAAAATGGCCAGATTGTCTGGGTCACCGAGGACAACGGCAAAATGCACACGCTGACCAAGGAGCCGGGGACTTGGTGGCGGCGCTTCAATGCGTGGATGAGCACCACCGTCGGCCTGGAACGGATGCTCTAGGCGCATGACTCGCGTCCGGCGCCATAACGCTATCCGTAGCAGCTGGCGAAGCCTGCGTTCGGCTGCGCAGCAGTCGTAAAATCAGATACCGTGGTCTTTCAGGCAAACCGTGCAAGCCGGGTTTACGACTGCTTCGCAGCCGAACGCAGCCTTCGGCAGCGGCTACAAAACTATGCCGGCTGAACGGCACCAAACGCGCCTTGCCGTGACAGCAGAATCACCAACCCCAGCGCACCGGCCGCCATCAGCAGCGGCAACGCATGCCCGCTGACCCACTGACTGCCGGCACCGGCCGCCAGCGGTCCGACCAGGCAACCGATCCCCCACAGCTGCGCGATATGCGCATTGGCGCGCACCAGTGCATCGTCGCGATAGCGCTCGCCGATCAGGATCAGAGACAAGGTGAACAAGCCACCGGCACTGGCACCGAACAACACCCACAACGGCCAGATCAGCAACGTATCGATCAACAACGGGATGGCCAGGCTCGATATCAGCAGGACCACCGCACACCCGGTGAACAATGTACGTCGCGACAAGCGATCAGCCAGTGCGCCAATCGGCAATTGCAGCAAGGCATCACCCACCACCACCGTGCTGACCATCGCCAACGCAATTTCCGTCGTAAAGCCCTGACGCAGGCAATAAACCGGCAACAACGTCAGGATCATCGCTTCGAACGCTGCGAACAGCGACACCGCCCAGGCAATCGCCGGCAGGCCACGGCAGAAGCCCAGCAAGTCGCTGAAGGTCACGCTGCAGGCTTCACTGGTCGGCGCGCCGCTGCGGCCCAGCAACAGGAACGGTGCCGCCATCAGCAACCCGACGCCGACCCAAAATCCGTAATCGTGTTCGGTGCCCACAACGCCAAGCAGCAACGGCCCGGCCAGCTGACTCAGCGCATAACTGCTGCCATACAGCGCCACCAATCGCCCGCGCCACTCTTCCAGCACAAGCTGGTTGATCCAGCTTTCGCCAAGGATGAAGACGAGGGTCAGGATCACCCCGATCATCAGCCGCAGCAGCAGCCAGACCGGATAGCTCGGCCACACTGCCAGCAAACCGATGGACACCGCCCCGGCCCACAGGCACAGGCGCATCAGATTGGCCGTGCCGAGACGCGCCGCGAGGTGGCTGGAGATCTTCGCCCCCAGCAATACCCCAATCGCCGGCATTGCCGCCATCACGCCGATGGCGAACGAGCCGTAACCCCAGCCTTCCAGACGCAGCGACACCAACGGCATGCTGACACCCAGGGCCAGGCCGACACTCAAGACAGACGCCAAAACGGCGAAATACGTCGCCCAACGCATGTTCCACGCTCCTGTGGATTGTTATTTTTTAACCGCCGCACAAAGCAATGTGGGAGATTCTATGTTGCAGGGCAACCCCGCAACCTCAGGCCGGGTGGTATTCGCTCTGATTTTTCATCAGGGCAAATGCCACCCGGCAGAGTTTCCGGGCAAGGGCCACCAAGGCCTGGGTTTTCGAGAAGCCTCTTGCCAAATACGACTCGTAAAACGGTTTCCATTTAGCTGAGCGACAGGCTGCCATTGCGGCGTTGTAAGCCAACCGGCGGACTTCCGGATCCCCTTTTTTTGTCAGGTGCCGGGGGCCGTTCTTCTTCCCGGAGTCATCGACCGTAAGGTCCATCCCTAGAAACGCGATGAACGCATCACTATTGGCAAAATCACCGCGCATAAAGGTCGTCGCCAACCCGGTTGCAGTCAGTTCGCCAACCCCTTCGATGGCTTTGCAGCGGTCGATATTCTCTTCAATACCCGCCTCTTTGCTGACCTTGCGCAGCAGTTTCTGAATGGCCTGATCCGCTTGCTTGAAGGCCTTTTGCTGGGCGCTCTGTACTTTCTTCAACAAGGGTTCATTGGCCCAGCTCAGCATCAGACCGGCATGGTTCTGGATCAGCGTTGCACGTCTGTGGAGCAGGCTTTTCAGCGAGGTGTAGGCCTTGGGTGGTGGGCTCCAGATCCGCAGTCCGTCTTGTTCGTTCGTCAAATAACGCGCCAGCAGACGGGCATCGCAGGGATCGTTCTTGGCTCGTTGGCCGATGCCGCGGCGATAGTTGCTCACCCGATAAGCATCCACGACATAGACCTGGTGCCCCATCGCATGGGCCAGCTCGACGGTGTCCAGGTGGTAGATGTTGGTGGCTTCAACGGCGATAGCGCTTTGGGCGGGCAATGTTTTAAGCCAGCGTTTGAGGGCTGTTCGATCGTTCTTGATGGTGTCAGTGGTTAGCCGGTCGGAGCGATAGACAACTATTTCGGCCTTGGCGATATCGACGCCAACCACCGTCTGCGAAGTAAGGATTGTCATGACGAATCCTCGGAGCTAGGGTTTAAGAGCTTGTCGGGGTCTACCGTTGCGCTGGCTTGCCTCTATCGTCGGTTTTACCGATGAATTCCTTATCGGCGCTTTGGGTAGAAGGGGCGGGATGAGAAGTCTCCCACGGTCTGTACTGGTCAGAGTCAGAATCGAGCTTTTAGTCCCGCCCACCCCTTCAAGTCTAAACATACAAGCGAGCTTGCTCGCGAAGAGGCCAGCACATTCAACATCAATGTTGACTGTTACACCGTCTTCGCGAGCAGGCTCGCTCCCACAAGGGATCTACGTCGTTAAGAAAACCGACTTACAACTTGATCCAGGTCGCCTTCAGCTCGGTGTACTTGTCGAACGCGTGCAGCGATTTGTCGCGACCGTTGCCGGATTGTTTGAAGCCACCGAACGGCGCGGTCATATCGCCGCCGTCGTACTGATTGACCCACACGCTACCGGCGCGCAAAGCCTTGGCGGTCAGGTGAGCCTTGGAGATGTCGGCGGTCCAGACTGCAGCGGCCAGGCCGTAAGGCGTGTCGTTAGCGATCTGGATAGCTTCTTCAGCGCTGTCGAAGGTGATGACCGACAACACCGGACCGAAGATTTCTTCCTGAGCGATTTTCATCGCATTGCTCACGCCGTCAAAAATCGTCGGTTCAACGTAGGTGCCACCGGTTTCCTGAAGAATGCGTTTGCCGCCCGCCACCAGTTTGGCGCCGTCGGTGTGGCCGGATTCGATGTAGGACAGCACGGTGTTCATCTGCTGGGTATCCACCAGCGCGCCGACGTTGGTTGCCGGGTCCAGCGGGTTGCCCGGTTTCCAGGTTTTGAGGGCCTCGATCACCAGCGGCAGGAATTTATCCTTGATCGAACGCTCCACCAACAGGCGCGAGCCGGCGGTGCAGACTTCGCCCTGGTTGAAGGCGATGGCGCCGGCCGCCGATTCAGCGGCAGCTTGCAGGTCCGGCGCATCGGCGAACACGATGTTCGGGCTCTTGCCGCCGGCTTCGAGCCAGACGCGCTTCATGTTCGATTCGCCGGAGTAGATCAGCAGTTGCTTGGCGATTTTGGTCGAACCGGTGAACACCAGAGTGTCCACATCATTGTGCAGAGCCAGGGCCTTGCCGACGGTGTGACCGTAACCTGGCAGGACGTTCAACACACCTTTCGGGATGCCGGCCTCAACGGCCAGCGCAGCGATGCGGATGGCGGTCAGCGGGGATTTTTCGGATGGCTTGAGGATCACCGAGTTACCGGTGGATAGCGCCGGGCCGAGTTTCCAGCAAGCCATCATCAACGGGAAGTTCCACGGCACGATCGCGCCGACTACGCCGACTGGTTCGCGGGTCACCAGACCCAGCTGGTCATGGGGAGTCGCGGCCACTTCGTCGTAGATCTTGTCGATGGCTTCACCGCTCCAGCTCAGGGCTTGCGCCGCGCCTGGAACGTCGATGTACAGGGAATCGCTGATCGGCTTGCCCATGTCCAGGGTTTCAAGCAGGGCCAGCTCTTCGGCGTGCTGTTTCAGCAGACCGGCGAAACGAATCATGGTGGCTTTGCGTTTGGTGGGCGCCAGACGCGACCAGACGCCGGAATTGAAGGTGGCGCGGGCGTTTTCAACAGCGCGCTGGGCGTCGGCGGCGTCACAGCTGGCGATCTTGCCCAGCAGACGGCCATCGACCGGGCTGATGCACTCGAAGGTCTCGGCGGAGACAGCATCGGTGTATTCGCCATTGATGTAGGCGCGGCCTTCGATCTTCAGATCGCGAGCCCGTTGTTCCCAATCGGCACGAGTCAGGGTGGTCATACGAGTGTCCTCCTCTTGTTGAATACGAGCGCCCCGCGGTCTTCGCGGGCGCTGTCAGGAATTCTGCCCGGCCAGCCTGCTTTTTCGGCCCAAGGCAACTGCCACCCTAAACCAGTGGCCGGGGTTGTTTCAATATATTTGACACAAGGTCGGCAAACGGCCTTGCGGTGTTCATTTTAATAAACATAGACTTTAGGCTTTCCAGTCACTTGCGCCGCAATTGCGGGGGATTACAACAATGAGCATCCAGGACATCGTCGACTTCAGCCAGGCCACCACTCAGCCCGATCGCTACCGACCAGACCCGGCGAAAGTCCTCAAGGGCGACCCCGAACAAGCAGTGTACAACCACTACAACAGTCCTTGCGGCCAGATGAGCGCAGGCGTGTGGGAAGGCGAAGTCGGCCAGTGGCATGTGAACTACACCGAGCATGAATACTGCGAAATCGTTCAGGGCGTTTCAGTGCTGCGCGACAACGAAGGCAACGGCAAGACCCTGCGCGTGGGCGATCGCTTCGTGATCCCGGCGGGCTTTCGCGGCACCTGGGAGGTACTGGAGGCGTGCCGCAAAATCTACGTGGTGTTTGAACAGAAAGCCTGATCCGACACAGGTGGTCACGATCCAGGTAAGACAAGAGTGGTTCGGTTGAGCGAAGCTTCTTCAGCGCCAAGCGATGGCAACACAGGACGTGTTGTCAGGTTTTGGCCCGCACTCACCTCAACTTTTTAAACCGCAAGGAAGCACCATGTCTGACAATCCAAATCAATGCGACATCACGGTCGCTCAATACACCATTGGCAAGATGTACACCCCCGAGTTGCTCGAAGAAGTTCGCCTCATGGCCAATGGCGCACCGGTCCGGGTCACCGGGCCAAAATTTGCATCGGATCGAAAACGGGTCCCACGTCGTATCAGTCTGCTGACCAATGCCGACAAAGTCATCGTCAGTATCCAGTGCGGCTAAAAACCTGAAGCCTTTTTAGACCCAACAAAAAAGGCCCGTATCTCGCGATACGGGCCTTTTTCGTAAGAGGGAAAAATCAATTACTTGATTTTGCCTTCTTTGTAGATCACGTGCTTGCGAACAACCGGATCAAATTTCTTGATCTCGATTTTGTCCGGAGTAGTGCGTTTGTTCTTGTCGGTAGTGTAGAAGTGACCAGTACCGGCGCTCGAAATCAAACGAATCAATTCACGCATGATTAGCTCCCTTAGATCTTGCCAGCTTTGCGGATTTCGGCCAGCACGACAGTGATGCCACGCTTGTCGATGATACGCATGCCTTTGGCAGATACGCGCAGACGCACGAAACGTTTCTCTTCTTCAACCCAGAAGCGGTGATGCTGCAGGTTCGGCAGGAAACGACGACGGGTTTTGTTGTTTGCGTGGGAAATGTTATTCCCAGTCACCGGACCCTTACCGGTAACTTGACATACTCTCGACATGCCTCAGCCCTCTAAAACCACATGCCCAACCCGGCATGGGTTGGCCGCTTAATCTCTCAGTCATTTGGCGCCAGGCGCCGCGTTTCTTTAGAGGTCTTACCGGCTACACCTACAGTGAAGGAACCGGGCCCCTAGAAAAGAGCGCTGCTTTATACCAGAAAGACCACAGTGCAACAACATTCGGTGTGCGATGAATTCACAAAAAGCCCATTTTCCGGGCTACGAGCGCCTTGGATAAAGGCTGTCGTCGATGGCGACCGCTCGTCGCAGAGCATCGGCCAACACGCCAGTTTCAGGGTTTCCCAACCGTCGCACACACAAAACAGTCGCCTATAGTCGCCGCAAAATGAAAAA
The DNA here is from genome assembly GCF_030053095.1 of Pseudomonas sp. PMCC200344. NCBI lineage: Bacteria > Pseudomonadati > Pseudomonadota > Gammaproteobacteria > Pseudomonadales > Pseudomonadaceae > Pseudomonas > Pseudomonas sp. PMCC200344. The sequence continues at coordinate 6,257,893 of NZ_CP125618.1, forward strand.
GGGGATAGTCATTTACAAAAGAGCCCACTAGGGTAAGCCTTTTCCAGACTGCACTTGCAGATGGGCCTTCGATCTGTAAAGGAATCCGACCATGCGCCTCGCTGCCCTACCGCTGTTGCTCGCCCCGCTCCTACTGAGCCCGCTGGCCCATGCCGCCGCCCTGAGCGTCTGCACCGAGGCCAGCCCGGAAGGGTTCGACGTGGTGCAATACAACTCGCTGACCACCACCAACGCCTCGGCCGACGTGTTGATGAACCGTCTGGTGGACTTCGACACCGCCAGCGGCAAAGTGGTCGCCAGCCTTGCCGACAGCTGGGAAGTCACGCCCGACGGCCTGACCTATGTCTTCAAATTGCATCCGCAGGTGAAGTTTCACCGCACCGAGTATTTCAGCCCATCGCGCGACATGACCGCCGAAGACGTGAAGTTCAGCTTCGACCGCATGCTCGACCCGGCAAACCCTTGGCACAAGGTCGCCCAAAGCGGCTTCCCACACGCCCAGTCGATGCAGCTGCCGGCGCTGATCAAGAAGATCGACGCGCTGGACCCGCTGACTGTGCGCTTCACCCTCGATCACCCGGACTCGACCTTCCTCCCGACGCTGAGCATGGGCTTCGCCTCGATCTACTCCGCCGAATATGCCGACAAACTGCTGAAGGCCGGCACCCCGGAGAAGCTCAACAGCCAGCCAATCGGCAGCGGGCCGTTCATCTTCACGCGCTTCCAGAAAGACGCCTCGATCCGCTACAAGGCCAATCCGGATTACTTCCGTGGCAAGCCTTCGGTGGACCCGCTGATCTTCGCCATCACGCCGGATGCCAATGTCCGCTTGCAGAAATTGCGCCGCAACGAGTGCCAGATCGCCCTGTCGCCCAAGCCTCTGGACGTACAGGCTGCGCTGAAAGAACCGACCCTGAAAGTGGAAAAGACTGACGCCTTCATGACCGCGTTCGTCGGCATCAACAGCCAGCATCCGCCGCTGGACAAGCCTGAAGTGCGCCAGGCGATCAACCTCGCGTTCGACAAGGCCAACTACGTCAAAGCCGTGTTCGAAGACACCGCCGAACCTGCCAACGGTCCATACCCGCCGAACACCTGGAGCTATGCCAAAGGCCTGCCGGGTTATCCGCATGACGTCGAAAAAGCCAAAGCACTCATGGCGAAGGCCGGGCTCAAGGACGGTTTCCAGACCACCATCTGGACCCGACCTTCTGGCAGTCTGCTCAACCCGAACCCGAGCCTCAGCGCTCAAATGCTGCAATCGGACCTCGCGGAAATCGGCATCCAGGCCGAGATTCGGGTGATCGAATGGGGCGAACTGATTCGCCGCGCCAAGGCCGGTGAACACGACCTGCTGTTCATGGGCTGGGCCGGCGACAACGGAGACCCGGACAACTTCCTCACGCCGCAGTTTTCCTGCGCCGCGGTCAAGTCCGGCACCAACTTCGCCCGCTACTGCAACCAGGACCTGGACAAGCTGATCAGCGCCGGCAAGACAACCGGCGAGCAAGGTGTGCGTACCAAACTCTACGAACAGGCCCAGGCACAGATCCAGCAGCAGGCGCTGTGGCTGCCGCTGGCCCACCCGACCGCCTTCGCGCTGACGCGCAAGGACGTTGAGGGCTATCAAGTGAGCCCGTTTGGTCGTCAGGATTACTCGAAGGTCATCCTCAAATAATTCGCCCCGACGCATTACCTGTGGGAGCGAGCCTGCTCGCGAAAGCGTCCATTCAGTCACTGAATAGGTTGACTGACACGACGCCTTCGCGAGCAGGCTCGCTCCCACAAGGGACTCACTTAATTCCGAAAACCTCGTTCACATCCACCCGTACTCGGCCATGGACAGCGGATCGCCGTCACCGATGATGAAATGGTCGAGCACCCGCACATCGATCAGGTCCAGCGCCTCTTGCAGGCGCTTGGTCAGCACTCGATCGGCTTGACTGGGGTTGGTATTACCCGACGGATGGTTATGACAGAGGATCAACGCTGCGGCGTTGTGGGCCAACGCGCGTTTAACCACTTGTCTCGGATAGACACTAGTGCTGTCGATGGATCCGCGAAACAGCACTTCAAAGGTCAGCACTTGATGCCTGGAATCCAAAAACAGACAGCCGAACACCTCGTGAGGCTCGTGGCGCAGCATCGACTTCAAGTAATCACGAACCGCCTGCGGATTTTCCAGTGCCGACTTTTGGCGCGCACGTTCGGCTAGATGCCGCCGGCTCATTTCCTGGACCGCTTGCAACTGAGCGAATTTCGCTGGTCCGAGCCCTAATTGTCTGCTGAATGCTTCCTGATCGGCCTCGAGCAGCGCGCGCAGGCTGCCAAACTGATTCAACAGGTGTCGCGCCAGATCTACCGCGCTTTTACCCGACACGCCGGTTCGTAAAAAAATCGCCAGCAGTTCGGCGTCTGAAAGGCTCCCCGAGCCCAACTCAAGCAACCTCTCCCGCGGCCGTTCCGCCGCTGGCCAATCGCGAATACTCATAGCACCTCCCTGGTCTGTGGGCGCCGCTGTTCCGTAGCGGTCGCTGTGATATCGTAGCCCATCTTTTTTGCTGGCGATTTCATCCCTGGGGAGGGGGTCTCGCCATGCAGTCATCAACGAAATGAAAGGCAGACCTATGCAGCGGCTGTATCGGAAACGCATCGTTCTGGGCGTCGGCGGCGGCATCGCTGCCTACAAGAGCGCTGACCTGGTTCGCCGCCTGATCGACCAGGGCGCCGAAGTGCGCGTGGTCATGACCCGCGGCGGCAGCGAGTTCATCACACCGTTGACCATGCAGGCCCTGTCCGGGCATCCGGTCCACCTCGACTTGCTCGACCCGGCGGCCGAAGCTGCCATGGGCCACATCGAGCTGGCCAAATGGGCCGACCTGGTGCTGATCGCCCCCGCCACCGCGGACCTCATTGCCCGCCTGGCCCAAGGCATTGCCGACGACCTGCTGACCACACTGGTGCTGGCCACCGACGCCGTGGTCGCCGTTGCCCCGGCGATGAACCAGGCCATGTGGCGCGACCCGGCCACCCAGGCCAACCTGCAAACCCTCGAAAGCCGCGGCCTGAAAACCTTCGGCCCAGCCTCCGGCAGCCAGGCCTGCGGCGACGTCGGCATGGGCCGCATGCTCGAAGCCACCGACCTCGCCCAGTGCGCGGCGGACTGCTTCCAGCGTCAGGCGCTGACTGGCAAACACGTGCTGATCACCGCTGGCCCGACCCAGGAAAACATCGACCCGGTGCGCTACATCACCAACCACAGCTCCGGAAAGATGGGCTTTGCCCTGGCCGAAGCCGCGGTGGAAGCCGGCGCCCGCGTAACGCTGATCACCGGCCCGGTGCACCTGCCGACCCCGGATCGCGTCACGCGCATCGACGTGGTCAGCGCCCGCGACATGCTCGCCGCTTGTGAAGCCGCGATCCCTTGCGACCTGTTCATCGCCTCGGCAGCGGTCGCGGACTACCGTCCGGAAGTCGTCGCCCCACAGAAACTCAAGAAAGACCCTACGAACGGCGACGGCTTGTTGCTACAGATGGTCCGTAACCCGGACATTCTGGCCACCATTGCCACACGCCCCGACCGTCCGTTCAGTGTCGGGTTCGCCGCCGAAACCGAGCACCTGCTCGATTACGCTGCCCGCAAGTTGAAAGACAAGAACCTCGATTTGATCGTCGCCAACGACGTCGCCAACCCGAGCATTGGCTTCAACAGCGAAGAAAACGCCTGCAGCGTGATCGACCGCCAGCTACACGCCACACTTTTCGCCCAGACCAGCAAGAGCAAGATTGCTCGCCAGCTGATCACTTTTATCGCCGAACGTCTGAACCAGGTTTAATTTACATGCACACTTTGCAAGCCAAGATCCTCGACCCTCGCATCGGTACCGATTTCCCGCTGCCGCAGTACGCCACGCCAGGCTCCGCCGGCCTCGACCTGCGCGCCATGCTGGAAAAAGACACCGTCATCAAGCCGGGCGAAACCCTGCTGATTCCTACCGGCCTGTCGGTGTACATCGGTGATCCAGGCCTGGCGGCGCTGATTCTGCCGCGCTCCGGCCTGGGCCATAAGCACGGCATCGTGCTGGGCAACCTGGTCGGCCTGATCGACTCTGATTATCAAGGACCGTTGATGGTGTCGTGCTGGAACCGTGGCCAGACCGAATTCACCATGGTCGTTGGCGAACGTTTGGCCCAGTTGGTGCTGGTACCGGTGGTTCAAGCGCATTTCGAGATGGTCGAAGAGTTCGTTGAAACCCAGCGCGGCACGGGCGGTTTCGGACATTCCGGCAGCCATTGATGACTTTGTGGGAGCAGCCGGTCGACGCTCGATTGCTCGCTCCCACAGGTTTTGCACTGAATTGCACAGGCGTCATCTGGAAGGTTTATCACTGAAAATCAAGTCATTGGCCGTTCCATTACACGCTGATGTCGGGGTCATGGCCTTTACACACCACGAACTCTCAGTGGAAAACGCCGTCATACCCTTCAGTTTGAGCCGGCCGACGAGTTCTTCGCGGCAGGTCCAGCCACTTTCGAGATGGAGCATTTCTACAGATGAGCACCCCAGCCCAAGTCGCACCCAAGTTCCCCGACAGCATCTTCCGCGCCTACGATATTCGCGGCACCGTCCCGGAATTCTTGAACGCTGAAACCGCTTATTGGCTCGGTCGCGCCATCGGCTCCCAGAGCCTGGCCCAGGACGAACCGAACGTGTCCGTCGGCCGCGACGGTCGCTTGTCCGGTCCAGAACTGGTCGAACAACTGATCAAAGGCCTCGCCGACAGCGGTTGCCACGTCAGCGACGTCGGCCTGGTGCCAACGCCTGCGCTGTACTACGCCGCCAACGTCTTGGCCGGCAAATCCGGCGTAATGCTCACCGGCAGCCACAACCCGTCGAACTACAACGGCTTCAAGATCGTCATCGCTGGCGACACCCTGGCCAACGAACAGATCCAGGCCCTGCACGAACGCCTCAAGACCAACAACCTGAGCAGCGGCAAGGGCAGCATCACCCAGGTCGAGATCCTCGACCGCTACAACACCGAAATCGTTCAGGACATCAAACTCGCCCGCCGCATGAAGGTGGTGGTCGACTGCGGTAACGGCGCCGCCGGCGTGATCGCCCCGCAACTGATCGAAGCACTGAACTGCGAAGTCATCCCGCTGTTCTGTGACGTCGACGGCAACTTCCCGAATCACCACCCGGACCCAGGCAAGCCTGAAAACCTCGTGGACCTGATCGCCAAGGTCAAGGAAACCAACGCTGACCTGGGCCTGGCCTTCGACGGCGACGGCGACCGCGTCGGCGTGGTAACTAACACCGGCAGCATCGTTTACCCGGACCGCCTGCTGATGCTGTTCGCCCGTGACGTGCTGGCGCGCAATGCTGACGCGCAGATCATCTTCGACGTCAAATGCACCCGTCGCCTGACGCCGCTGATCAAGGAATACGGCGGCCGTCCGCTAATGTGGAAGACCGGTCACTCGTTGATCAAAAAGAAAATGAAACAAACCGGTGCCCTGCTGGCCGGCGAAATGAGCGGCCACATCTTCTTCAAGGAGCGCTGGTTCGGTTTCGACGACGGCATTTACAGCGCCGCGCGTCTGCTAGAGATCCTCAGCAAAGAGAAATCCGCCGCGGAAGAGCTGTTTGCGACCTTCCCGAACGATATTTCTACGCCGGAAATCAATATCCATGTGACCGAAGAGAGCAAATTCAGCATCATTGATGCATTGCACGACGCGAAGTGGGGCGAAGGCGCCGACCTGACCACCATTGACGGCGTGCGAGTCGACTACGCCAAAGGCTGGGGCCTGGTTCGCGCGTCCAACACCACACCGGTGCTGGTGCTGCGCTTCGAGGCCGATGACGAGGCGGAATTGCAGCGCATCAAAGACGTGTTCAAAATCCAGTTGAAGCGTGTTGCACCTGATCTCCAATTACCGTTTTGATCTTCTGAAGTACCCGGAGCCCTGAATGACCCTCGAACGCGAAGCCGCCGCCAACACCGCCAAGGTCCTGTCCGAAGCGCTGCCTTACATTCGCCGCTATGTCGGCAAGACGCTGGTGATCAAATACGGCGGCAACGCGATGGAAAGCGAGGAGCTGAAAACCGGCTTCGCCCGCGACATCGTGCTGATGAAAGCCGTCGGCATTAACCCGGTGGTGGTTCACGGTGGCGGCCCGCAAATCGGCGACCTGCTCAAGCGTCTGTCGATCGAGAGCCACTTCATCGATGGCATGCGCGTGACTGACGCGCAAACCATGGACGTGGTGGAAATGGTCCTCGGTGGCCAGGTGAACAAGGACATCGTCAACCTGATCAACCGTCATGGCGGCAGCGCCATCGGCCTGACCGGTAAAGATGCCGAGCTGATTCGTGCGAAAAAGCTCACCGTGACCCGCCAGACGCCGGAGATGACCCAACCGGAAATCATCGACATCGGCCAAGTGGGCGAAGTAGTCGGGATCAACACCGACCTGCTGAATTTGCTGGTCAAAGGTGACTTCATCCCGGTGATCGCGCCAATCGGTGTCGGCGCCAACGGCGAGTCTTACAACATCAACGCTGACCTGGTGGCCGGTAAAGTCGCCGAAGCGCTGAAAGCTGAAAAGCTGATGCTGCTGACCAACATCGCCGGCCTGATGGACAAGTCGGGCACGGTCCTGACCGGCCTGACCACTCAACAGGTCGACGACTTGATCGCCGACGGCACCATCTACGGCGGCATGCTGCCGAAGATCCGTTGCGCGTTGGAAGCCGTGCAAGGCGGCGTAGGCAGCTCGCTGATCATCGATGGTCGGGTTCCGAATGCCATTCTGCTTGAGATCTTCACCGATACCGGTGTGGGCACCCTGATCAGCAATCGCAAGCGTCCCTGATCCAAAACCTTAAAAGATCGCAGTCAGCGGCAGCTCCTGTAACAGCGGAATTTCGGATGTACGAAAGACCTGTAGGAGCTGACGAAGTCTGCGATCTTTTTTATGCGCGCAGGAAATGTCCGACCTGAATCAGCGAAACGTCCGACATCGTAAAGGAATCAATCTGCATAGGATCGTCCCTGTACCCACAGGAGATCTCACCATGCAAAAAGTTTACGCACCCAATGGAAGCGACGTATCCGCAGGCACCTACGAATGCGCCGACTGCGGCTACGAATACTCCAACCAATCGAAAAAATCCTTGCCTCCTTGTCCGCAGCGCCTGGATTCAGTGCACGTACAAAACGGCTGGAAAATCCTCACGGGCCAAGGGGACGCAGAGGAAGATCCTTACCCAAAGAAGTCCGGCAAGTGATCACGGGGGGCTGAGCCATGCAGATCTCGTTCACGATCGACGCCCAGGCTTTCGAGCTGGAGCAAAAGGAACCGGTCAAAAAGACGTTGAGGATTTCCGACAACGAAATTGCCCACGCGCTACAGCGAATAGCCAAAGCGAGTCTGACCGAATACTTAAAAATGCTAGTTGAAGGCGGCATGCCCAGCAGAGCGGATGAGGCCAAGCAGGATCGATTGCTGTATCTGATTCAAAGCTACTTCGGGCAAACGCTGCCGACCGAATCGCAGATATCAACGATCTTTCAACTGACCCAGAGCCAAAGCAAAACGCTCCTGAAAAACACCGTCTCGCGGTTTCGTAACCAACTCGACGACATCCTGCACAACAGCATGCGGGCCGTGATCGAAACCGCAGACCATGCGCAGACGGTTTACCTGGTGGTCATCAGCTCCGACGTCATTCGTGATGAACTGAACATGCTGATCACCCAGAACGAGCCGACCTTCAAACCCATCACCAAACGCAAAGGCAGCGCCGGGCTGTTCGAAATCAGCGAAGACTCTCACGACTTGCTGTGCAGAACGCTTGGTCTGAATGCCGTTCAGTGACATTGTCGCGGTCAGCGGTTTGCTGCTGGCCCTGACCACTTTCATGTTCAACCTGGCGTGGCCGAGGCTGCATGAAGCACTGGAGCTGGATGAAAGCCAATCTGGCCCGCTCGCCAGAAAACGTAGCCGAAAAAAGGTAACGAACGTTTTGTTCGCCTGCGCCCTTCCACTGACGAGCGCCTTCATGGCGCTGTTTTACGTCAACTTGCCTGCCGCTGTGAAAATCATGGGCAGCAGCACGCTGGATCTTTGGGACTTTGACGTGGATCGCACACTTTACGTGATGGTTGTGTTTGCATTGATGGTGTTTGCGCTGTTCAACCTCGGGGTGGCGCTAAAGCTGATAGGAAAATGGCGAAGGCTTCGCTGACGGCAAAAAAAGACCCCGCTCAGGCGACTGAGCGGGGTCTTTTTGGCCTACACAAACCTGTGGGATTATGGTCAGACGCCGAACTGCGCGCGGTAGGCTTCAACCGCCGGCAGGTGTTGCTTGAGCTGTGGATCGTCAGCCAGGAACTCGAGCACCTGATTCAGCGAAACAATGCTGATCACCGGAATACCGAAGTCACGCTCCACTTCCTGGATGGCCGACAACTCGCCGTTGCCACGCTCCTGACGGTTCAGGGCGATGAGCACGCCCGCAGCTTTGGCGCCGTCCTGGGAAGCAATAATCTGCATCACTTCGCGGATAGCAGTGCCAGCGGTGATCACGTCGTCGATGATCAGCACATCGCCGGTCAACGGTGCGCCGACCAGACTGCCGCCTTCGCCGTGAGCCTTGGCTTCCTTGCGGTTGAAGCACCATGGCAAATCACGGTCATGATGTTCTGCCAGGGCCACTGCGGTGGTCGCCGCCAAAGGGATGCCTTTGTAGGCCGGGCCGAACAGTACGTCGAACGAAATGCCGCTCTCGACGATGGCTGCCGCGTAGAAACGACCCAGCTGCGCAAGGGCCGAACCCGAGTTGAACAGGCCGGCATTGAAGAAGTAAGGACTGGTGCGTCCGGACTTCAGGGTGAACTCGCCGAAGCGCAAAACGCCGCGATCGATGGCAAAACGAATGAAATCGCGCTGATACGCTTGCATGAAAAAAACCCCAAATACCACGGATTTAGCTAATTAGGTTGACGCCGTGTATCATACACGCACGCGATTTTTGGGGCCATTTATGCGGATCATCAGTGTGAACGTCAATGGTATTCAGGCTGCAGTGGAGCGAGGGTTGCTCAGTTGGCTGCAAGCACAGAATGCCGACGTCATCTGCCTGCAGGACACCCGCGCCTCCGCCTTTGAACTGGACGATCCAGCCTTCCAACTGGATGGCTACTTCCTTTATGCCTGCGAAGCCGAAGTTCCCGCCCAAGGTGGCGTGGCTTTGTATTCGCGGCTGCAACCGAAGGCAGTCATCAGCGGTCTCGGCTTCGAGACGGCCGACCGCTACGGGCGCTACCTGCAAGCCGATTTCGACAAGGTCAGCATCGCGACCTTACTGCTCCCTTCGGGGCAGAACGGCGATGAAGACTTGAACCAGAAGTTCAAGCTAATGGACGATTTCGCCCGTTATCTGGATAAACAGCGACGCAAACGTCGCGAGTACATTTACTGTGGCTCGCTGTACGTGGCGCAACAGAAGCTGGATATCAAGAACTGGCGTGACAGCCAGCAATCCCCGGGCTTCCTGGCACCTGAACGTGCCTGGATGGACGAGATTGTCGGCAACATGGGCTATGTCGATGCCCTGCGCGAAGTCAGCCGTGAAGGTGACCAGTACAGCTGGTGGCCGGATAACGAGCAGGCTGAGATGCTCAACCTGGGCTGGCGCTTCGATTACCAGATCCTGACCCCGGGCCTGCGCCGGTTTGTACGCAGCGCACGCCTGCCACGTCAGCCACGGTTCTCGCAGCATGCGCCGCTGATCGTGGACTACGACTGGACGCTGACCATTTAAGTAAGCGTCGTTTCGCAGGCACAAAAAAACCGACAGCGATGTCGGTTTTTTTGTGGGCAACGTTTCGACCCCAGTAGGAGCGAGGCTTGCCCGCGAAGAGGCCGTCTCATCCAACATAAATATTGGCCATACGGTCGCTTTCGCGGGCAAGCCTCGCTCCTACAGGGCCTTGGCGATCATTTGATCAACCGCCACGTAAATGGATAACGATACGGCACCCCTTCATTGGCCTTAACCCCGCCAATGATCGTCAGCACCAACGCACCAATCGCCACCAGACCGAACAGGAAGAACCCGACGATCACCACCATCAGCAGCAAGCAGATGGCGGAGGCAATGGCGACGGTGATCTGAAAGTTCAGCGCCTCCTTGCCTTGAGCATCAACAAACGGGTCCATCTCGCGCTTCATCTGCCAGAGAATCAGAGGGCCGATCAGCGTACCGAACGGAATCCAGATCCCCAGCAAGGCGGACAGGTGACAAAACATCGCCCACTGCCGAACCTCTTTGCTCGGGGTGGGAAGCAGCTGTTGCTCGTCACTCATGGCGTCCTCCTTGCGTGGAGCAGTCCGATCAGTCGGCCAGTGCAGCCTTTTGCAGCTCAAAGATTTCGGTCATGCCTTTCTTCGCCAACTCAAGCATAGCGTTCAATTCTTCCGGCTGGAACGGAGCGCCTTCGGCAGTGCCCTGGACTTCGATGAAGCCGCCAGTGCTGGTCATCACCACGTTCAGGTCGGTCTCGGCGGCCGAGTCTTCCAGGTAGTCAAGGTCGAGCACCGGCTCACCCTGATACATGCCCACCGATACGGCAGCGATCATTTGCTTCAGCGGGTCGCCGCCTTTCAGGCCGCCGCGCTTCTTGATCACTTTCAAGGCATCGACCAGTGCAACCATGGCGCCGGTGATGGACGCGGTACGGGTGCCGCCGTCAGCCTGGATCACGTCGCAGTCGACGTACAGGGTGACGTCGCCCAGCTTGGACATGTCCAGCGAAGCGCGCAGGGAACGACCGATCAGACGCTGGATTTCCAGGGTGCGGCCGCCTTGTTTGCCGCGGCTCGCTTCACGCTGGTTACGCTCGCCAGTGGCGCGCGGCAGCATGCCGTATTCAGCGGTCAACCAGCCCTGGCCCTGACCTTTGAGGAAACGCGGCACGCCGTTCTCGACGCTGACGGTGCAGATGACTTTGGTATCACCGAACTCGACCAGTACAGATCCCTCGGCGTGTTTGGTGTAGTTGCGGGTAATGCGGATCGAGCGGAGCTGATCGGCAGCGCGACCACTTGGACGTTTCATAGGGAATACCTGTACGGGGGACGGAAAACTGCGGAGCATTATAGAGCCGCAGGGCCACGAGTGGGCACTTCTAAAAAATCCCCCGACGACTGAAGGCCCTGAACAGCGCTTTGCCGACGACCTGCAGCCCTTTGTCACACCGTGTGTTTGGGCGCATTCGCCCCACTGCGCTACAATCCTGCGCCTTTGCTGCCTCTGGGCTTAAATTCATATAGATCAGGCCTGCGAAACCTTTGGTAACGCATGAACCTGCATTGCGAGGTACCTCCATGGTGCACAGCATGACCGCCTTCGCCCGCGTCGAAAAAGCCGGCGCCCAAGGCACCCTGAGCTGGGAACTGCGCTCGGTCAACAGCCGCTACCTGGAGCCGCACTTGCGTCTGCCGGAGTCCTTTCGCGACCTCGAAGGCGCCGTCCGCGAATCCCTGCGCCAGGGAATCTCCCGGGGCAAGCTCGAATGCACCCTGCGCTTCACCGAAGAAAATACCGACAAACCACTGCAAGTGGACCGCGAGCGCGCCGCGCAATTGGTCGCCGCCGCCGAGACCATCGCCAGCCTGATCAAAAATCCAGCCGCGCTGAACCCGCTGGAAGTCCTGGCCTGGCCCGGCGTGCTGGTGGGCGACGCGACCGACCCGCAAGCCCTGAATGCCGAAGCCCTGGCGCTGTTCAACGAAGGCCTGAAAGAACTTAAGGCCGGCCGCGAGCGCGAAGGTGCGGAGCTGGCGCGGTTGATCAATGATCGCCTGACCTCCATTGAAGAAGACGTGGTGACCCTGCGTGAACTGGTCCCGCAGATGCTTGCCACCCAGCGCCAGAAAGTCCTCGACCGCTTTGCCGACATGAAGGCCGAGATGGACCCGCAGCGGCTGGAGCAGGAAATGGTCATGCTCGCGCAAAAGAGCGACGTCGCCGAAGAACTGGATCGCCTGAGCACTCACATCATCGAAGTTCGCCGGGTGCTCAAATCCGGTGGCGCTGCCGGTCGGCGCCTGGACTTCCTGATGCAGGAGCTCAACCGCGAAGCCAACACACTGGGCTCCAAAGCCTTCGACCCGCGCAGCACCCAGGCGGCGGTCAACCTCAAAGTGTTGATCGAGCAGATGCGCGAACAAGTGCAGAATATTGAGTAAGGCAACCCTGACATGACCCACAGCACCGGCACCCTGTACATCATTTCCGCACCTTCGGGCGCGGGCAAGAGCAGCCTGGTCAAGGCCCTGACCGACGCTGATCAGGAGATCCGCGTCTCCGTCTCCCACACCACCCGCGCCATGCGCCCCGGTGAAGTGAACGGCGTGAACTATCACTTCGTCGAACGCAGCGAGTTCGTGAAGATGATCGAGCATGGGGATTTCCTCGAGCGCGCCGAAGTGTTCGGCAATCTCTACGGCACTTCCCAAAGCCACCTGCAGCAGACCCTGGACGAAGGCCACGACCTGATACTGGAAATCGACTGGCAGGGCGCCGAGCAAGTGCGCAAGTTGATGCCCCAGGCCCGTTCGATCTTCATTCTGCCGCCGTCCCTGCAAGCCTTGCACCAGCGCCTGACCAATCGCGGCCAGGACAGCGACGAGATCATCGAAGGCCGGATGCGCGAAGCCGTCAGCGAGATGAGTCACTACGTCGACTACGATTACCTGATCATCAACGACGATTTCGCCCACGCACTGCGCGATTTGCAGGCGATTTTCCGTGCCAATCAGCTGCATCAGAAGCGCCAGCAGCAGCGTCACGGAAAACTTTTGGCCGAATTGCTCGGTTAAACAGCTCTTCCCAAAACCGTTGCAAGGGCTTTACATTGGCACTTGCAGCGCGTTGAAGGGCTTGGTCAAAAAATCAGCGCTTCCCTAATCGCTGGTGATTTTTTAAACTGTTGAGTCCGCTCGCCCAACCGGGCAGCGCGCATATTGCATTCGCTCCGAGGAATACCATGGCCCGCGTAACCGTTGAAGATTGCCTAAACCACGTGGAAAACCGCTTTGAGCTGGTCATGCTGTCTACCAAGCGTGCCCGTCAACTGGCCACCGGCGGCAAAGAGCCACTGGTTCAGTGGGAAAACGACAAGCCTACCGTTGTAGCCTTGCGTGAAATCGCTGAAGGCCTGATGAGCTACGAGTTCATCGCCAACGCTGAAATCGTCGAAGACGAACCGCTGTTCGCAGCGTTCGAGGACGAGTCCAACGAGGCAGTCTAAGCCATGCCTGGTCGACGTAGCACGGCGCGGGGTCACAGCGAACGGCAGGTTTCATCATGCCGAGCATAGACGCCCTCGCCGATCGCTTATCGACCTACCTCGGCAAGGACCAGGTCAACCTGGTCCGCCGAGCGTACTTCTACGCCGAACAAGCCCACGATGGCCAGCGCCGCCGTAGCGGCGAGGCGTACGTCACGCACCCACTCGCGGTTGCGAATATTCTTGCCGACATGCACATGGACCATCAGAGCCTGATGGCTGCGATGCTGCATGACGTGATCGAAGACACCGGCATTGCAAAGGAAGCGCTGCAAGCGCAATTCGGCGAAACCGTGGCCGAACTGGTCGACGGGGTCAGCAAACTGACCCAGATGAACTTCGAGACCAAGGCCGAAGCCCAGGCCGAAAACTTCCAGAAAATGGCCATGGCCATGGCCCGCGACATTCGCGTGATCCTGGTCAAACTGGCTGACCGCCTGCACAACATGCGGACCCTGGAAGTCCTGTCCGGCGAAAAACGCCGACGGATCGCCAAGGAAACCCTGGAAATCTATGCGCCTATCGCCAACCGGCTGGGCATGCACGCCATCCGCATAGAATTCGAAGACCTCGGCTTCAAGGCGATGCACCCGATGCGTTCCGCGCGGATCAACCAGGCGGTCAAACGCGCCCGGGGCAACCGCAAGGAAATCGTCAACAAGATCGAAGAATCACTCAGCCACTGCCTGGCCATCGACGGCATTCAGGGCGAGGTCAGCGGTCGTCAGAAACACCTCTACGGCATCTACAAGAAAATGCGCGGCAAGCGTCGGGCCTTCAACGAGATCATGGACGTCTATGCGTTCCGGATCATCGTCGACAAGGTCGATACCTGCTACCGCGTGCTGGGTGCTGTGCATAATTTGTACAAACCGTTGCCGGGGCGCTTTAAGGATTACATCGCGATCCCCAAGGCCAACGGCTACCAGTCGCTGCACACCACGCTGTTCGGCATGCACGGTGTTCCAATCGAGATTCAGATCCGCACCCGTGAAATGGAAGAGATGGCCAACAACGGCATCGCCGCCCATTGGCTCTACAAATCCAGCGGTGACGAGCAGCCAAAAGGCACTCACGCCCGCGCCCGTCAGTGGGTCAAAGGCGTGCTGGAGATGCAGCAACGGGCCGGCAACTCGCTGGAATTCATCGAGAGCGTGAAGATCGACCTGTTCCCGGACGAGGTCTACGTGTTCACGCCCAAAGGCCGGATCATGGAGCTGCCCAAAGGCTCCACGGCGGTGGACTTCGCTTACGCGGTGCACACCGACGTGGGCAACAGCTGCATTGCCTGTCGGATCAATCGTCGTCTCGCGCCGCTGTCCGAACCGCTGCAAAGCGGCTCCACGGTCGAGATCGTCAGCGCCCCCGGCGCGCGGCCGAACCCGGCGTGGCTCAACTTCGTGGTCACCGGCAAGGCGCGGACTCACATCCGCCATGCGCTGAAACTGCAACGCCGCTCCGAATCCATCAGCCTCGGCGAACGCCTGCTGAACAAGGTCCTCAACGGTTTCGACAGCTCGCTGGAGAAAGTTGCGGCCGAGCGCGTCAAGGCGATGCTCACCGAGTACCGCCTGGAACTGATCGAAGACCTGCTTGAAGATATCGGGCTGGGCAATCGTATGGCTTACGTGGTCGCCCGCCGACTGCTTGGTGAAGGCGAACAGCTGCCAAGTGCGGAAGGCCCGCTGGCGATTCGCGGCACCGAAGGCTTGGTACTCAGTTACGCCAAGTGCTGCACGCCGATCCCGGGCGACCCGATTGTCGGCCACCTGTCTGCGGGCAAAGGCATGGTCGTGCACCTGGACAACTGCCGCAACATCAGCGAAATCCGCCACAACCCGGAAAAATGCATCCAGCTCTCGTGGGCCAAGGATGTCACCGGCGAATTCAATGTCGAACTGCGCGTCGAGCTGGAACACCAGCGCGGCCTGATCGCTCTGCTGGCCAGCAGCGTCAACGCGGCCGACGGCAATATCGAAAAAATCAGCATGGACGAACGCGATGGTCGCATCAGCGTGGTCCAACTGGTGGTCAGCGTGCACGACCGTGTGCACCTGGCCCGCGTGATCAAGAAACTGCGCGCCCTGACCGGGGTGATTCGCATCACTCGCATGCGTGCGTAAGCCACTCATTACAAGGAGTCATTCATGACCAAAACAGTTATTACCAGCGACAAAGCCCCGGCCGCCATCGGCACTTACTCCCAGGCGATCAAGGCCGGCAACACCGTTTACATGTCGGGTCAAATTCCTCTGGACCCAAAAACCATGGAGCTGGTAGAAGGCTTCGAAGCCCAGACCGTCCAGGTGTTCGAGAACCTCAAAGCCGTGGCTGAAGCCGCTGGCGGTTCGTTCAAGGACATCGTCAAACTGAACATCTTCCTCACCGACCTGAGCCACTTCGCCAAGGTCAACGAGATCATGGGCAAGTACTTTGACCAGCCTTACCCTGCCCGCGCCGCCATCGGCGTAGCGGCCCTGCCAAAGGGTTCGCAGGTTGAGATGGATGCCATTCTGGTCATCGAGTAATACATCCGGCGCAGCTTTTTGAGGCTGCGCCGACTCCGTTTCTGAAAGGATTCCACCATGCGCCAAGCGCTAGCTCTCTCGCTGGTCGCCCTACTCTTGGGCGGTTGTGCCAGCAACCCTGCCGACCGTGACATCAGCGGCACCTGGATCAATCAGGTGGCAATCAATGCTGCAGCCAAAGGCGGCCCCCTGCGCGAAGCGCTCCAGGCCTATGGCCCGAACCTGGAATGGGACGTCAACACCAAGGCCGGCCAGGCCCGCTACACCAACGGTTTTGAAAATGTCGACGGCAAGCTGCTGGGCGAAGAGTCTGGCGCGTGGAAAGTCGACTTTTATGGCAGCTCCGCCAGCGAACTGAAGCGTGACGGCAAGCAACTGAGCCAAGTCGCCAGCGACAATGAGCCGGAGCAAGTCTTCGACCGCGCGCAGGTTACGGTGCCGGACGGCGCACCGATGGGCGCCAGTTTCGAGCGCGCACTGTATTCGGCCTACATGGGCGGCAGCTGGAAAGTCGTCAGCGGTCCCGGTGAAGGCAATACCGTGCAATTCCAGGCTGACGGCCAGGTTGCCGGCCTGCCGGGGGCGGATCGCTATGCCCTGTGCCTGGCCGGTGATTGCGCGTCGATGAGCGGCGGCAATGACAACATGTGGCTGCAACTCAACGGCCAGGGCAACACCTGGATCTTTGCGCGCAAGGGCAAAGAGCTGGAGATCTTCCAGACCATGAACACCGCTCAGGCGGACGAGATGCCATCGTTCACGCCGGGTGATCGCAAGTGGTTGCTCGAGAAGCAGTAATACAGCCCTAAGGTCAACGTATAACCAATGTGGGAGCGAGCTTGCTCGCGATGGCGGCATAACGATCAACAATGATGTTGAATGTTAGGGCCTCATCGCGAGCAAGCTCGCTCCCACAGTTGGTTTGTGGTGTTTGAAAGTTAGCTGCGGCCTTCAAGAATGGCGGCGTAACCTTCCCGATAGCTTGGGTACTTCGGTGTCCAACCCAAGGCTTTGGCCCGCGCATTGCTGCAGCGCTTGCTGCCAGTGCGCCGCACACTCGCGTCGTCATCCCATTCGGTCACGCCCAAATACTCTCGTAGCCAGCCCACCACTTCTGCCAGTTGTGCTGGCGCATCGTCTACGCCGATATAGACGTCATCCAGCGCCACGCCGCGCCGGTCCGCCTCAAGCAAGCAGGCCATCAGTCCCGCCGCGTCGTCTGCATGAATACGGTTGCCATATAACGGCGGATCGACCGCAACACGATAGCCCCGGCGAACTTGGGTCAACAGCCGCTCACGGCCGGGACCGTAGATACCGGTTAAACGCACGATGCTGGCCGGAATGCCGCTATTGAGGGCAATCTGCTCGGCTTCCAGCATCACACGTCCTGAATAGCCAGCGGCCACAGCTGGCGAAGTCTCGTCGACCCACTCGCCATTCTGCTGGCCGTACACACTGCTGCTGGAAACAAACAGCAGGCGATTGGGCACCTGACCGTAGTCGTTCAGCCAGTCCAGCACATGCTGCAAGCCCTGCACATAAGCGGCGCGATAACCGGCTTCATCGTGATCGGTGGCGGCCGCGCAATACACCAGGTAATCCACCGCACCGACTGGCCAGGTCGCCGGACAGTCTTCATTGAACAAGTCACCGGCAACGCCGATCACGCCCTTTGGCAGACGCGAGACATCACGCCGCAAGCCGTGAACCTCCCATCCGCCAGCCAACAATTGCGTGGCCAGACGACTACCAACATCACCACAGCCGGCGATCAAAACAGAGGGCGCGGACATCAGAAAACTCCCATCAGAAAGTCACAGACTAGCGCTGGCAATGGACGAGCGGCTAGCAATGAAGGAAAAAAAGATACTCTATTACTTTTGTTAACAAGAATTACTTGCAATAATGCCTGCCACTTTTGTTCTCGGCCTCACGAGGCCTGGAAGAACATTTACCGTCTTTTTCTCTCAGGTCCGGCCAGCACATGACACCCAATCAATTCCCCGCTTCGCCAACCAAACGACCTCGTGCCTGGAGCGCGGTGGCCGCCCTGCTGCTCAGCCTGATGCTGGCGCCGACCGCCGCTTTCGCTGACGCACAAGCGCCAGCCGCTCCAGCAGCAACCGCTGCTCCAGCCGATCATGTTACCCCGGCTGCGACCGACCCGGCCCAAGCCGTAGACACCACCGCCGAAGACGTTCCCGAAGTCCTGGAAGCCGACAACTCCCTGGGCATGGCCCACGACCTGTCGCCGTGGGGCATGTACCAGAACGCCGACATCATCGTGAAAATCGTGATGATCGGTCTGGCCATCGCGTCAATCATCACCTGGACCATCTGGATCGCCAAGGGTTTCGAGCTGATGGGCGCCAAACGTCGTCTGCGCACTGAAATCGTCCACCTGAAAAAAGCCACCACCCTTAAAGAAGCCAGCGCTTCGGCAACCAAGGCCGGCACACTCGCCAACCTGCTGGTGCACGACGCACTGGAAGAAATGAAGCTGTCGGCCAACAGCCGCGAGAAAGAAGGCATCAAGGAACGCGTCGCCTTCCGCCTTGAGCGTCTGGTTGCGGCCTGCGGTCGCAATATGAGCAGCGGCACCGGCGTGCTCGCCACCATCGGTTCCACTGCGCCATTCGTCGGCCTGTTCGGTACCGTGTGGGGCATCATGAACAGCTTCATCGGCATCGCCAAAACCCAGACCACCAACCTCGCCGTCGTGGCTCCCGGCATCGCCGAAGCCCTGCTGGCAACCGCGTTGGGTCTGGTTGCAGCGATTCCGGCCGTTGTGATCTACAACGTCTTTGCCCGGTCCATCGCCGGTTACAAGGCGCAGGTGTCCGACGCTTCGGCAGAAGTCCTGCTGCTGGTTAGCCGTGACCTCGATCACCTGCCGACCACCGAGCGCTCCGCGCAACCGCACATGGTCAAAGTAGGGTAATCAGCCATGGGCTTGCATTTGAAAGAAGGCGCAGACGACGATCTGGCCGAGAACCACGAAATCAACGTCACACCGTTCATCGACGTGATGCTGGTGCTGTTGATCATCTTCATGGTGGCAGCCCCGCTCGCCACCGTGGACATCAAGGTCGACCTGCCGGCCTCCAGCGCCAAACCGGCGCCACGGCCAGAGAAACCAGTGTTCCTCAGCGTCAAGGCTGACCAACGCCTGTTCCTCGGCGAAGACGAAGTGAAGGCCGAAGCACTCGGCGCCACCCTCGACGCCAGGACCAAAGGCAAGAAAGACACGACGATCTTCTTCCAGGCCGATAAAGGTGTGGATTACGGCGACCTGATGAGCGTGATGGACAACCTGCGCTCTGCCGGTTACCTGAAGGTGGGTCTGGTCGGACTCGAGACGGCAGCCAAGAAATGATCACGACGCGCCAAAAGCTGACGCGTTACAGCGGGAGCCTGGCCGTGGTGCTGGGCGTCCATGCGCTGGCCATTGCGCTGGCGCTGAACTGGACGTCGCACCCACCGATCGAGCTGCCGCCACAGGCGATGATGGTCGAATTGGCGCCGGTTCCGGCCCCGCCACCGCCGGCACCGCCGAAGGTCATAACGCCGCCACAGCCACCCGCCCCGGTGGAAGAACTGCCGATACCGAAGCTGGCTGAAGTGCCGAAGGCCGAGATCGCGGTGCCGAAACCGGTCAAACCCAAGCCAAAGCCTCAACCGCCCAAGCCTGTGGAGAAAAAGCCGGAACCGCCGAAAGAGAAGCCGTCCGAGGAAAAACCGAGCGACGCGCAACCGACTCAGGCGCCAACGGAGAAATCCGCACAACCGGCACCGGGCCCATCACCGGCGCAGCAAGCGGCCAAGGCCAGCTGGCAAGGCACTCTGCTCGCTCACTTGGCCAAGTACAAAAAGTATCCGGCCAGTGCACAGGCGCGGGGCAAGGAAGGTTTGAACCGTCTGCGCTTTGTGGTGGATGCTGAAGGTAATGTGTTGTCGTTCGAACTGGTGGGCCGCTCCGGCAACGCTGATCTGGACCGGGCCACCCTGGAAATGATCCGCCGCGCCCAACCACTGCCAAAGCCACCGGCTGACATGCTGACCAATGGAGCCATCGAAATCGTTGCACCGTTTGTTTACTCGCTGGAAAAACGCCGGCGTTAAGCCACCGACAAACCCATGTGGGAGCGAGCCTGCTCGCGAAGAGGCCATTACATTCAACATCTTCGTTGACTGTTACAGCGCCTTCGCGAGCAGGCTCGCTCCCACAGGGTCATGCAGCAGCCATAAAGGCACCCGAAAGGTGCCTTTTGCATATCCGCCAGCGGCAAACCTGCTTTGCCCTGTGTCACTCAACGCACTCAGTCTGATAACGTGCGTCTATCGATTGCAGCCGGTATGCTTGGCCCGCAACTTCATGGACGCTTGCTATGACTCTTACAGAATTACGCTACATCGTTACCCTCGCCCAAGAGCAGCACTTCGGCCACGCGGCCGAGCGTTGCCACGTCAGCCAGCCGACCCTGTCGGTGGGCGTGAAAAAGCTTGAAGACGAACTCGGTGTGCTGATTTTCGAGCGCAGCAAGAGTGCCGTGCGCCTGACCCCAGTCGGCGAAGGCATTGTCGCCCAGGCGCAGAAAGTGCTGGAACAGGCCCAAGGCATCCGCGAACTGGCCCAGGCCGGCAAAAACCAGCTGACTGCCCCGCTGAAAGTCGGCGCCATCTACACCGTCGGCCCGTACCTGTTTCCTCACCTGATTCCACAACTGCACCGGGTCGCCCCGCAGATGCCGTTGTACATCGAAGAAAACTTCACCCACGTGCTGCGCGACAAACTGCGCAACGGCGAGCTCGACGCGATCATCATCGCCCTACCGTTCAACGAAGCCGACGTGCTGACCTTGCAGCTCTACGACGAGCCGTTCTACGTCCTGATGCCGGCCCAGCACCCGTGGACCCAAAAAGAATCCATCGACGCCGCGCTGCTCAACGACAAGAGCCTGCTGCTGCTCGGCGAAGGCCACTGTTTCCGCGATCAAGTGCTGGAAGCCTGCCCGACCCTGGCCAAAGGCAACGACGGCGCCAAGCACACCACGGTGGAATCCAGTTCCCTGGAAACCATCCGCCACATGGTTGCGTCCGGCCTCGGCATCTCAATCCTGCCGCTGTCGGCGGTCGACAGCCATCACTACGCTCCCGGCGTGATCGAAGTGCGCCCACTGACGCCTCCGGTGCCGTTCCGCACCGTGGCCATCGCCTGGCGCGCGAGCTTCCCGCGGCCGAAAGCGATTGAAATCCTCGCTGACTCCATTCGCCTGTGCTCGGTGGCCAAGCCACAAGCACCGGTGGTTGCGGCCTAAGTCGCTGCCATGACCGAGTTGTCGCAAGTGTCGGTGACGGCACTGAAGGGTGTCGGCGAAGCCATGGCCGAGAAGTTGGCCAAGGTCGGCCTGGAGAATCTCCAGGACGTGCTTTTTCACCTGCCGCTGCGCTATCAGGACCGCACTCGCGTGGTCCCGATCGGCCATTTGCGACCCGGGCAAGACGCCGTGATCGAAGGCACCGTCAGCGGCGCCGATGTGGTCATGGGCCGCCGCCGCAGCCTGGTCGTGCGCCTGCAGGACGGCACCGGCGGGCTCAGCCTGCGCTTCTACCATTTCAGCAACGCCCAGAAAGAAGGCCTCAAACGCGGCACGCGGATTCGCTGCTACGGCGAAGCGCGTCCCGGTGCGTCGGGACTGGAAATCTACCACCCGGAATACCGCGCCATCACCGGCGACGAGCCGCCACCGGTGGATGAAACCCTGACCCCGGTTTACCCGCTCACTGAAGGCCTGACCCAACAGCGCTTGCGCCAATTGTGCATGCAAACCCTGACGATGCTCGGTCCCACCAGCCTGCCCGACTGGCTGCCGACCGAACTGGCGCGGGACTATCAACTAGCGCCGCTAGCAGATGCGATCCGCTACCTGCACCACCCGCCCGCCGATGCCGACGTCGACGAACTCGCCCTCGGTCATCACTGGGCGCAGCACCGTCTGGCCTTTGAGGAACTGCTGACGCATCAACTGTCCCAGCAGCGTCTGCGCGAGAGCATGCGCTCCCTGCGCGCGCCGGCGATGCCGAAAGCCACCCGGCTGCCGGCCCAGTATCTGGCCAACCTTGGCTTCACTCCGACCGGCGCCCAGCAACGGGTCGGCAACGAAATCGCCTACGACCTCAGTCAGCACGAGCCCATGTTGCGGTTGATTCAAGGCGACGTCGGCGCGGGTAAAACCGTGGTCGCTGCCCTCGCCGCGCTGCAGGCGCTGGAGGCCGGATATCAAGTGGCGCTGATGGCGCCCACCGAAATCCTCGCCGAGCAGCACTTCATCACCTTCAAACGCTGGCTCGAACCGCTGGGCATTGAAGTCGCGTGGCTGGCCGGCAAGCTGAAAGGCAAGAACCGCGCGGCAGCACTGGAGCAGATTGCCAACGGCACACCGATGGTGGTCGGCACCCACGCGCTGTTCCAGGACGAAGTGCAGTTCAAAAACCTCGCGCTGGCGATCATCGACGAACAGCACCGCTTCGGCGTGCAGCAACGGCTGGCGTTGCGGCAGAAAGGTGTTGGCGGGCGGATGTGTCCGCATCAGCTGATCATGACCGCCACACCGATTCCCCGGACGCTGGCCATGAGCGCCTACGCCGACCTCGACACCTCGATCCTCGACGAACTACCGCCCGGTCGAACCCCGGTGAACACCGTGCTGATCACCGATACCCGGCGCGTCGAAGTCATCGAGCGGGTACGCGGCGCCTGTGCTGAAGGGCGTCAGGCCTATTGGGTGTGCACGCTGATCGAAGAGTCGGAAGAGCTGACTTGCCAAGCTGCCGAAACCACCTACGAAGACCTCACCGCCGCCCTCGGCGAGCTGAAGGTCGGGCTGATCCACGGCCGCATGAAGCCCGTCGAAAAAGCCGCCGTCATGGCCGAATTCAAGGCCGGCAACCTGCAACTGCTGGTCGCTACCACGGTGATTGAAGTCGGCGTCGACGTACCCAACGCCAGCCTGATGATCATCGAAAACCCAGAACGCCTCGGCCTCGCGCAACTGCACCAGTTACGCGGTCGAGTCGGTCGAGGCAGCGCCGCCAGCCATTGCGTGCTGCTCTACCATCCACCGCTGTCACAGATCGGTCGTCAGCGCCTGGGCATCATGCGCGAAACCAACGATGGGTTTGTCATCGCCGAAAAAGACCTCGAGCTGCGCGGCCCCGGCGAAATGCTCGGCACGCGTCAGACCGGCCTGCTGCAATTCAAGGTCGCCGACCTGATGCGCGACGCCGATCTACTGCCCGCCGTGCGCGACGCCGCCCAGGCGCTGCTGGAACGCTGGCCGGATCACGTCAGCCCGCTGCTCGACCGCTGGCTACGTCATGGGCAGCAATACGGCCAAGTGTGAGCACCGTCGCAGTTTCTGAACCACCGTTCTGAGCAAGCTGGTTATACTCCTGCCATTGTTTTAAAACGGATACAGACCATGACCGAAGTTGCCCTCGCACCCGCCTCCCCGCACGCTCCGTCGGTTATTCGGCTGATGCTGGGCAAACTGGGTATCGCCTACGAAGAAGTCCTCGACCATCACGGCCTGAACGCCGCACGCAAAGTGCAGGCTGTTCTGCTTGATGACGCCGTGGGCACGCTCATGGTGCTGTTCCCGCAGAGCCAATTGCTGGACCTCAATCGCCTCGCCGAACTGACCGGCCGCCGCCTCACCGCCGTGTCCACCGAGCGCCTGGTAAAAATGCTCGGCAAACACAACCTGAGCCTGCTGCCCGGCATGCCGGCGCTCACCAGTTCACCGTGCCTGTATGAAGAAAGCCTGCTGCGCGAGCCGAAGTTGCTGATCAACTCGGGCGAGCCGGGCGTGTTGCTGGAGATCACCAGCGAAGACTTCAAGACCATGCTGACCAAGGCCAGCGCCGCCAACTTCGGCGAAGCGCTGATCAGCATTCGCCCGAACCTCGACCGCCCCCACGATGACCGCGAGGAAATCACCCAGGCCGTTCAAGCGTTCACCGCACGGCGCATCCAGCAACGCCTGGAAGAGACCATCGAGATTCCGCCGCTGGCCGAGACCGCGCAGAAAATCATCAAACTGCGCGTCGATCCCAACGCCACCATCGACGACATCACCGGCGTCGTCGAAACCGACCCGGCCCTGGCCGCACAGGTTGTGAGCTGGGCGGCGTCGCCGTACTACGCCTCGCCGGGCAAGATTCGTTCAGTGGAAGACGCCATCGTGCGGGTGCTGGGCTTCGACCTGGTGATCAACCTGGCGCTGGGCCTGGCCCTGGGCAAAACCCTGAGCCTGCCAAAAGACCATCCGCAACACACCACGCCGTATTGGCAGCAATCGATCTACACCGCCGCCGTCATCGAAGGCCTGACCCGCGCCATGCCGCGCGCCCAGCGCCCGGAAGCCGGCCTGACCTACCTCGCCGGCCTGCTGCACAACTTCGGTTACTTGCTGCTGGCACACGTCTTCCCGCCGCACTTCTCGCTGATCTGCCGCCACCTGGAGGTCAACCCGCACCTGTGCCACAGCTACGTCGAGCAACACTTGCTCGGCATCAGCCGTGAACAGATCGGCTCGTGGCTGATGCGCTACTGGGACATGCCCGAAGAACTGGCCACCGCGCTGCGCTTCCAGCACGATCCAAGCTACGACGGCGACTACGCCGAGTACCCGAATCTAGTGTGCCTGGCAGTGCGTTTGCTGCGTAGCCGCGGCATCGGCTCCGGCCCGGATGAAGACATCCCCGACGCACTGCTGGAGCGTGTGGGATTGACGCGCGACAAGGCTAACGATGTGGTCAGCAAAGTCCTCGAAGCTGAAGTGCTGCTACGCGAACTGGCTTCGCAATTCACCCAAGTCTAAAAGCATAAAAACCGTCCGGCACCTGATCAAGTGCCGGACGATTTTCGATATACGTCAAAACTTCCAGGCAGACCAAGTCGCTATCCGACGTAGCGAATCACTGCGCCGATAGACTCTCCCTCGCCACCCCCGACCATTATTTCACTGCAAACAACGATGCGGTTATCGTCCATAAGTGCGCCGCCGCTATAGGTGCTGGCTCCTTTACCAGGCTCGACGACAACCCAGCCATTGTCACCGAAGTCATTATCTGGCTTACCGTCTGCCAAGAAGCGCGCAATGACCAGGGTGCCGCGATCCGCCTGCCCTGAAACAACTAGCTTGTCCGGAGATCTTTGCAGATCACACCTGCGCCAAGCCGCACCCGTTGCGTCAATGCGGGAATACAAAGGCTGTCCACTGTTAAATACTTGATTGAAAACGCCCTCGGGCGTTAGAACAACAATCAACCCTTCACCATTGCCGACGCCTGTCGCGACCACACCATCGTCTGTTCTGAGCGTCATGTTTGTAAGCTCATGACGCTGTCTATCCCTGGAAATGACGACTATTCCGCGTCCCTCGTTATACAAAGTGTCAACGGATCCGTTTTGGTTATAGCGCATCACAAATGCCTCAAACGGCTCACCCGCACTTCGACGAAACATGCCACAAACTAGAATCTTCCCTGTCTTCTGAATAGCAGAGCCATAGGCCCAATTTTGCTTGTAGGTAATACTTGGCAAATCGACAAGCAAAAAGCCTGTGCCATTGAAGGTATTGTCCAGAGTGCCATCAGCATTCAAGCGCAGCACAACCCCTTGGACTTCATAGGTTCCGTACGCGACTGACGTGGTAGCAACGATTTTGCCTTCCTGCTCAAAGGCGGAAACATCGATATGACCAACTCGTGGAAGAGCTTTTCCTCCCGTTTCTTCATCGTGCGGCCGGCCATTCAGCTTGACCTGGAGGTCATAATGAACTTCAACGAGTTTTTTTACATCGATAATGACCCTCCCGCCATCGCCGAAGGACGAATCCATCTGGCCATTCTCATCCTGGCGAACGATCGTAAGGCGAACACCAAGGTGCCTGTCGTCGACGGAGCTTCCGGTAATTAGCCAGCCTCCATTCGTGAGCCTGCTCAGTCCATTCGGATAAAACCAGACGCCCCATTCGAAAGGGATTTCAATGGCTCCATGGGGTCCAAATGTAAGGTCAGCTGTGCCATCTTCATTCAATCTTACAATGCGTGCCTGCTCGAGAATTCCCCAACGACTAACAGCTACGAGTAATTGCTTGTTGGGTAGTGCCAGTGTCGCGCCTGGAAGACCTGGCACACCTGAAAAAGGTACTGAAACCTCGCCATTTTTGCCAAAGCCGTTGTCGGGAGTACCCATCTTGTTCTTGTTCATGAACTTGCTCCATCGCTGAGAAGTAATTCCGAAGAGGAAACTCGCAACAGTGAAGCAGTTAAGTGAACGCACTTTCACCTGTCAGAACTGACAGTTCTATATGCTTTTAAAGCCAAACAATTGACTTTTCGAGCCGAACTTCAGCGATCGACAGCTACTTTTTTCTCGGCTTCAAATACTTGGTCAACCCCTGAAACCAGATCACCAGCGCCGGGTTGCCCTTGATCTGAATCGACTTGTCCTGAATCCCGGTCATAAACGCCAACTGCTTGTTCTTCGCCTGCATCGTGGCAAAGCCATAGGCCGCATCTTTAAAGGCAATCGCAAACGCCGGCTCGGCATACACGCCGGACTTGCTGGTGATGCGCTGATCCTTCACAAAGAAATGCCGCGCCACTTTCCCGTCCAGGGTCTGTAATTGGAATACAAGCTCCTTGTCACCCAACTGCTGCTGAAACGCAGGATTAGTCCGACTGGCCTTACCCATCAACAAACCCAGCATCCACAGAAGAAAACGAAATTTCATGCGCACAGCCTCAAAAGGAAAATGAACGGCCGGCGCAGTGTAGCGGCTTCATGCAAGAACGCCACTGTCTGGTTGCGTTAGAAGAAGATGCCGGTCTTTTTGACGCCAATGACTACCAAGTCACACTATCCTGATCGTTCCCATGCTCCGCGTGGGAATGCATCCCGTGACGCTGCGCGTCACACCATCCACCGATAACATTTTAGAAACACTCGACACCCGTGCGTCTTCACGTGGGTTCGGGCGAGTCGCATTTCAGCTCTTTGATCTGCGTACCCCGGATAGGAATCACACACGCACGACGCTCCTCACCATTCCCACGAAGCTCCGTAAGGCTAAGTGTCAGATGCAACCCGTCGGCAGCAAACGCATGCGCCTCAAACCCGGCATCGGCATAACCATCCCAAAAAGACTTGCCGTCAAAACTACAAAACCGGGCAGACGACAGCACTCTCCAGCCACCGTCAGGCGCCAGAATCTGGACATTGAGACATGGGCTGCCGAAGGTCGTCACATAACGAGCAACGACATCACCGAAGCGACCGATGCCGGCGCTGGATACCTTGTTGAGGTTGATCTCATCACCCGAACCATCAGTCACGATCCCGTCTAGATAGGCCGAACGCTCCTGGCTCATTCTGGCAATGCAGGAATTAATCGTCGTGATATGTGCCGCCACACCGGGCTCGATATCCGTGGCTTCGAGCGGGCAAGTAGTGTCTCGCAACTTGATCCAGGCACGCTGGGAGTCTCTGGCCATGGCCATGAATACCTTGCCCTGCTCGGGAGCACCCTTTTGCTGAGTCTCAAACCGCTCCATCAAATTTTTGTAGCTGGCATTGAGCTTCACATCGGCAGCCTTTCGGGCGATCTTCGCGCACTGGTCAACCTGCATACTCGTGATAATTGCCTTGCAATCCTCCTCAGCCGAAGCGATTGAAATCGGAAGCAGCCCGATGATCAGCAGCCAATACTTGTTCATACGTATCCTAAAAATTCAGAAAGAACGGTCCATTGTTGGCCCTGATGCAGAGATCGCAGAGTTGTGAGATGAACCCTCATCGTTTATTCGTCCTTGATTTTCAACAGCCGAAACTCGTTATCCACAAACTCGAAATAGCGAACCCGGTCGCGGCTCTTCAGCCGTTTGCCCTTCATGTCTTTTTCGGTATCTAGCGTGATGCCAGAGACGATGATCAAGTTGCTATCGGGCTGGTAAGACAGGTCCAGAAAGTCACCGTCGTAGGCATTCGGCAATCCCGTCACGACCTTTCCCGTCTGCGCGTCCAGCACCTCGACACACAACGCGCTGCCGCCACAACCCACCTTATGCAGAACGTAGTGCCCGGCAAAACTGACCTTGCCGGCGAGGGCTTGCGTTCGCGCTTCATCCATCCATTGGTTGCTGTTTTCCTGCGGCGCCAGGGCGTGGTTTGGACCGGTAAACACTTCGGTGACGTTGAAGTCTGTGAAGGATGGATCGGCGGCGGCGATAGACAGGTTGGCCAACGCCGCCAGGAGGCAGCCCATCAAAATCGAAAGTCCTTTCACACTGTATCTCCTGAATAAATGCGCTATTCCCATTGGCATCCCTTCTCCAAAGAAACCGCTGTGTTTGTATTAAGAAACCGTAAGGTCCGAAGCTCGAATTTCACCGGGCTCCCGTCACCCATTTCAAAACACAGATTCTCCGACACAACCTCGCAGTGAGCCGTCAACGGCAGCACGCCAATCACCAACAGCAGCAATCTTTTCACTTCAAATCCCTTGAAATAACCCGCCATTCAAATCGAGAAATCCTGCACTTCATCCAGTCCCCAACACCCATCAAAACTGAACCGGTACAGGACTTGATAACCCGTATCCGGCTTTTGCAGTTTCACCGTCGCCGACGTGTCGCTCTTGTCCGTGATCTGTAGCGTCAGCCCTTGCGTCTCGCGCGTCTTCGCCTCGGGGATCAGCGGGAATACCAGTTCACTGCGATCCAGCAACGTGCTGACCTGCTTTGGTTCAGGCTCGGCATCCACCGTAATCAGCTTCTTCATCGGGACACGGGTGAATGCCTGTTGAATGGCTGGGCTTTCCCGGTAGTCGGCGAAAAACGCTTCGAAATCCTTCGAGGGGCAGGCCAACGCCTGGGCGTGCTCGGCAGGTTCCGGCATCAGGCATGGCTTGGCCGGGTCAACCTGTATGCCTTGAGCGCTCAATTGCTCTGCGGTGGTGCGCGAATCTTCCAGCCCCATGTTGGCCGCCGCCAGGTAACAGGCCAGTGCTCGTTGCGAATCCTGAATGCCCAGCGTGCCACGTTGAAAGGCACTGCCAAGGTTGCTGAGCGCATAGGGCGCACCTTGCGCGGCAGACCTTTTCAGCGCTGCCAGGGATTTTGCAGGGTCGGCGCAAGGGCGAGGGTCGCCATACTCGCCTTCGTCGCAATAAAACCCGGCAAGCGCATGACTGGCCTGCGCGAGCGTTCGGGAACCCTGGCTCAAAAGCTCGAGGATTTTGCTGTTGTCCAGGCGCGGCGCCTGTCCCGAGAGGCTGACTGACGCGGCGGCATAGGCAGCCTGGTCGTTACCCTGGGCGGCACCGTCCAGGTAACTGTCCAGGGACGAAACATACAATTGCACATCGGCCGGATAACCCGACTCGTTCGTCAGCGCGTCATACAGTGCGCCTCTCTTGAGGGCGCGAGCACCCGGCGCAGCGCGCAGCTCCCCTTGTTGCGCGGACAGCACCTTTTCCAGTGACCAGTCTTCGACCCGCTCCAGTTTCCAGCAGTCGCCGAACTTGAACGTGAAGACCTTCAGCACTTCGCCTTTGCGGTCGCGGACGAATACATAGTTGGGCAACTGAACCTCCAGGCTCAGCCCGGATTTGGCGATGTAGTCCGCAGACAGTTCGGCCAATGATCGCGGCGCCAGTGTCGGCACCTGCCGTTGCACCACCCGGGGTTTCGACCCGGTGGAGACAACCGACGACTCCATCACCGGCGAAGCGACAAAGGCTGGCTGAGTGTCCGCATTCATCGTGAACGCGGTGATGAACTCCGCAAACTGGGTGCTTGGGCACTGCGCAGCACCCGGCTCTACCGCGAACGCAGCCGACGACATCACTAGCGCCGACAACGCCAGACAACCAAGCTTCAAACCCGCCACACAAGAATTCCTTTTCATCAAAAACTACTTCACCAACGTCAATTCACCATCGCGATACAGCACCTCACACCCCAGCCATGCCACATCGACTTGCGGCAGCACCGCCGAAGGTTTACGCAACTCGCGCAGCAGGGTCGAACCATGGGACAAGCGCCCGCCCATTCGCGCGATCACCGCTCGGGCGCTTTGGTAATGCGCGTGGCGGCCTGGGTCGAGTGTGTCTTCGAGCAAGATGTCGTCACCCAGAATGCCTTGCACCTGCCCCGGATAAATCATGAAACCCGTCGCTTGCTCAGTGCCTTCGCGGCCGTCCTGCCAGAAGCTGCCGTCGCGATTGCGAATGTCTGGATGCGGTGCAAACCAATGCGCTCGGTCGGCCATCGGCATGGCGTGGTGCAGGCGGAAGAACACCCGCATCAGGTTGTCGCGATACCATTCGCGCACTTGCAAGTAGTAACCGCGCAGGCCCGGCAGGCCGGTCGAATGGGCCACACGGATGAACCCGGACCATTGCGGACAGGCTTGCAACGGCAGGTCGGTCAGTGCCGGGCGTGGCGTGGCCGGATCGGTTTCCCAGGGCAGACGATGCGGGCTGTGTTCAAGATCGTCATAGGCGGTCGGAGGCCGGCCCAGCAGGTCGCCGCCGCTGCTGGCCAGTGAGGTAGCGATACACAAGTTGCCCTGCACCACGAACACATAGAACCGGGTGAACCAGTCGGCCAGTAGCTGGCCGTCGGCACCTTGGGCGATCAGCTCGGACAGTTCTTCATCGAAGCGGCGTAAACGCTTTTCCAACGTCAGCAAATGCCCGCGCGCAATGCGTTGCATGCGCAGGAACAGTGGCAGCGAACGGATTAGACGCAGCGGTCGCCAAGGCAGATGCGGAGTCGCGCCGCCGACCTCACCCGCGTAGCTGCTGGCGGAAATGCCCCAGTCGGCCAGTCGGGCGAGAAACAGATCATTGTTGATGTACGAAGCGCCGCCAAACACTGCAGTGAACGGCTCGTTGTCCTGCAGCACCCGTGAATCCCAACGCGCCATGATCGCCGGAATACTGGCCGCCGCACGCCGCTGGGCGTACTCCACCAAGCGGCTCGGTTGTGGCGGCAGGATTTCGGCGATGTTGGCGGCCGTCAGGTGACGACGCCAGCCGTAGTCGCTGATCGGCCGGTATTGCAACAGCCACAGTTGAGTACCGTCCCAGGCCCATTCGACGTCGCCGGGCACGTAGTGAAAGACCCGCAAAACGCTTTGTAGAAAGCGCCACAGCTGGTCAGCGGTCAAACCGTGTGAAGGCTTGAACGTGTCGCTGCTCCAGGAGGCGCCAAGGCGGGAAATGATCGCGCGCTCGGGACTCACCTGACCATCAGCCAGCGACTCGAGATGCCCTTCCACCCATTCCAGTTCCACCGACAGGTGACGCACAAAAGCGATGCCGGACAGCTGCGGTGTGATGAAGCGCTGCACCACTACTTCCTCGACACCGGATGCACTCAACTCGACAATACGCGCCGGCACATTGTGGGTCGGTTCACGCAGGAACGTAGTGCTCAAACCGGCATTCGCCGCATCGGCCTGATCTTCGCCATAACTGGAGGAACGTACCGCCCACGCGGCGCCCGGTTGGCTGGCGAGGAACGCCGGCAAGCGTGGATCGTTGCTGTCGTTGAGTGACAGCGCTGGGGGCACTGCTTGCCCAGCCAACTCGGCCAGACGCAAGCGCCCACCCTTGGTGTGGGCGACGAATCCGCGCTCACCCGATTCCAGCCACCCGGCGAACTCAGCCGGAGAATCGATCCACGGGTAATGCCCCCAACCGGTTTTCAGGCTGATAGTCAGATCAGCACGGGCCAGAATCGCCGACCAGGCGGCAGCCTGCTCGATGCCCAGCACGTTGTCCTGATCGCCCCAGACCAACTCGACCCGGTCGGTGATCCACTCCAACAATGGCAACGCGGTGTCCGCCCGCACCAGGTCCCAGTGCGGCACAAACGCGCGGCAACGGGCATACCCGGCGCCCATGCGCTGGTACTGCGCGGGCGTCCAGGTCTGGTTGGAAAACTTGTGCGCAAACAGCACGGGCTTGTTCGACAGCAGCCAGTGAATGGTCTTGCGAATGGGCAGCGGCGACATCAACGCCGGCAGCCGCCGTTGCCACAGAAAGGCCCCCACCGGCGCCAACAAAACACTGCGGCAGAAATGGCCGGGCTGACGTTGCAGCGCATGCAACACCAGCAACGCATTGACCCCGACCGCCATGATCGCGCTGCCTTTGACAGTCGCCGTCAACAACGCCTGAGCGTAAGCGGTGAGGTCTTCGCACGGGGCTTGAGGATTGTTGCCGAAGCCTGGCAGTTCCAGCGGCACCACCTGATAGCGCTGAAAATGCGGCAACGCGTCATCCCACCAATCGGCGGCGCCACCGTTGCCGGCCAGCAGGTACATCAGGGGCTTGCTCATGGGGAACCCTCAGGCCAGATCGCGCAGGGCAGCGTCGAGGGTCGGGTAACGGAACGTATAACCCGCCTCGGTCAGACGGCCGGGCACCACGCGTTGACCGTCGAAGAACAACTGCGCCATTTCGCCCGCCAGTGCGCGTACCGGCGTGGCCGGGATGTGGAACCACACCGGGCGCTTCAAGGCTTTGCCGACACGCTCGGCGAACACCGCCTGACTGACCGCGTCCGGCGCCACCAGGTTGTAGGTGCCGCTCAGGTTGTCGTCGGTGAATGCACGGGCGATCACTTGAATCACATCGTCGCGGTGCACCCAACTCATGATCTGTTGGCCATCCCCCATGCGCCCGCCGAACCCCAGGCGAAACGGAATCAGCAACGGCAACAACGCGCCGCCCGGGCCGAACACCACACCCAAACGCAGCACCACCTGACGCACACCCAACTCAGTGGCCGGCTGCGCGGCGGCTTCCCACTTGGCGCACAACTCGGCCATGAAACCGTCGCCCTTGCTGGCGCGTTCATCAAGGCTTTCGCTGGCATCGCGCACGCCGTAAAAACCGATGGCCGAGGCCTGAATCCACAGCGCCGGTTTATGCCGGGCGTTCTTCAGCCAGCTCATCAATGCTTCGGTGGTGTTTACCCGACTGGCGATCAGTTGCGCTTGGCGCTTGGCACTCCAACGCGGACCGGCCACCGGCGCACCCGCCAGATTGATCACCACGTCGAAGGTTTCGTTGTAGCCCAGTTTGCTCAACGAACGCAGGCAACGCGCGCGACCGTCAAACAGGTACGCCGCTTTCAATGGATCGCGAGCCAGCACGCTGACGGTGTGGCCGGCGTCGAGCAATTGATTGACCAGCACTTCACCGATAAACCCGGTGCCACCGGTCACCAGCACACGCTTATAGGCGCCGCCCGCGAACGGGTTCGACGGTTTGCCTTCGCGCTGCATGCGCAACGCCGCCAACCCGTCGCGAATCCCCGAGGCCGTCACGCCGACAGCGAACAGCGTCAGCAACCAGCCGCGCCAGCCGAAATCAATCGCGCTCAGGCCCGTCGGCAGGCTCGCCCACTGCGCCAGTTGCGTGCCGTACAACGCGAAAAACGCCCCGCCGTTCACCGCCAAAACGGTGTGCATGATGCGCTCGATGGCCGGCAGTTTGCGGCTGCGATCCTCGACCACGAAATCCCACAGCGTCAGGCCGATCTCCAGCGCAAACAGCAACGCAATCACAATCGCCCACGCGCCCTGAAACGCCAGATGCGCCATGCCCAGAAACAGAATCCCGTAGAAACACGAACGCAGCGCGTGGATCGACAACTCCAGGCGAGCGCTGTGCCGATAAGGCAATGCGACGGTGAGTTCGTGGTGATAGAGGGTATCCAGCGCCCCGAGAATGGCTTGGGCAATCAGCAGCGCGACCGCCCAATCCAGGAGAGAAAAATCAGGCATGGTCGGCGTCACTCGGTGTGTTGTTTGAAAGGGCGGTGCGGCGGTCATGGCGGTAGAGCCAGAACAGCGGCGGCAGCAGGGTGAGCAGTGCGAAGCTGTCGAACCACAGGTGTGACCAGACGCGGGCCTGGGCCGAGATCCACATGTCTTGCGGCGCCCACAGCACGATGCCGGCGATTAACCACCCCTAGGCCATGGGACTTCTCAGTCGATGGCCGATGCGCACGAGGGCGAGCATGTAGAGAGAGTAGCTTTGCAGCGTGGCGCCGAATAAGGCGAGCCACCAGACTTGCTGGGCACGGGCGGCAGTGGGTACGGCGTCGGTTGCCCAGAAGGCTTGTTCGATGGTGTGTAGGTAGCCGTCGAGCAATCCCGAATGGCCGGCCCAGGTCAGCACGAAGCTGACGAGCAGATGCACCAGGGCGGCGGCGTACAGCCAAACCACCAGCGCAGAGCGAAGGGTATGAGAGGGGACTGACATTCCGTGTCCTGAGCGCTTCCTTGAGGGTGGCAAGTCTAAAGGAAAACGCGGGATTTAGTGATTAATCACGGAGCCCGTCTCGCCCCTGACCTTTCGAACGCAAAATCGACTAACAGCCATCGGCATCGCCGCATTGGACCCAGCCGCGAATCTGTTTCCCCTTGGGGGTCTTGAACATGATGTTCAGCCACCCGGCCTCGACCCCTTCCTGCAACACCGAATCGCCCTTGATCAAATACATCTTCGTCACGTCGGCTAAAACAGGTGAACTGTAAATCGGGGTCTTTTTGTTGATCGTGAGCTTCACCTCGTCCCCCGCAGCCCAGTGTTTATAGGCGGTGGAATTGAGCTTGGCGACAATGTCCTCGGCGGTTTTATACGGGAACGTGTAGATCAACTCCTCCGACTCGGGATCGCGCGCAATATCGCCGCCATTACCGAAGTAGTTCGACAGCTGCTCATCTCTGACATAACCCGTCGCCGTACGGGCATACGCGTGAACGGTGTAGTAATCGCCCAAATAATTAACGCCCGTATCGGCTCTGATCCCGACGGCATGAATGACGATTAACTCAGGCTCCACCCCGGGTTTAGCCGCAGTAAAGAAAGCCGCTTTGACTTCCCCCGTGGCCGCCAAAAACGGCAGCCCGGCGATGTTCTTTTTTGAACCGTCAGCACAATTGACGAAATCCATGTCGATGGCGACGTCGTCGGAGGCTTGGGATTCGTCTTCGGGCAGTTTGGCGAAGTTGAAAACGATCGACCCTGAGTCTGCCTGGAGCGCTGGAAAGGCTTCACTTTTTGGGGGTTCGCAGATGATCGAGGAAAGGATCTTTTTAAGACTTGAGATCTCACTTTCATAAAAGGTGTTGCACTGAGAAACAACGATGAAACCCTTCGTTGTTTCTGCTTGAAGCGTGCTGCAGATTAATCCGAATCCTTCGACACCTCCCGGGCCAGGGTAAATGACGTTTTTCATGTCCAACAGCTTCCAGCCTTGTTGCTTCATCGACGCTTTAGCTGTCGCCGCAGCGTCCGAAAATTCCATGATGCCTTCAGCGTCAGGCAGTTCGATCAACTTGTTGTAACGATGTGCATCGTCGATTCCGACGACCGCCAAAATGTCCTGCAGGTTTTCCCCGGTCACAATGACGGTGGGGAGATTGTCGAATTTGTTGGCGTACTCGGGTTGGTGACGCGGCATAAGCTTCAGTATGTTCACGCCCCCTTCCTGAACGCAGCTTGCGACCTTCAGTTCTGTTTGAGGCACGTCGAATGGGCAAGGTTGATCCTCAGCCAACGCATCCGCGCCACCTAGGAGCACGCTCAGCACAACACCGACCATCAGCGCCGTCGGGTAGCCGCTTCTCTTCAAAAAACAATCCATGTCAATCACTCAAAAACCTATGTTTAACCTGCTCAGGTGTCGTGTTTAAAAATGCCTGCTCATCCGCTGACACTGACTTCGACACCCTCGGACATTTCCTTCAATACGCGGGGGTGTTCGTGAACTAGGCGTGATTTGAGTTCACCTATAACCTCTGTTCGTCAACGCAAAAACGGTGACTCGGACGTGCAAGTCCGAATCCAGGTGCACAATTGCTTATGGCTATTCGTCGAGCGTTTTCCTATGCTCGCGGGTCGTTATGGCGGCTGTGCGTCGGAGGCCTTCGGGTCTGCCGGTTCCTGGATCGGTCTTGCACACCAACGCACAGCTGCCACCTCTTTCGAAGTGCAAAGCGAAACGGTGTCAGTCTCTTAATTCCAGGAGATACATCTATGATCAAGCCAACACCTAATCCGCCAGAAGACTCAGCCACATCCCCCTACGAATCCTTCGATTCCAAAAAGCTTCACGAAGCCGCCGAACGCGCCCTCGACCATCACTTCGCGCCACCTCCCGACGAAAAACAAAAACGTCGCAAAGGCTACCTCTTCATCGTCGCGCCCGACCTCCACACCGAAACCCTCCTGGCCAACGCCTCAGAAGACCTGCTGTCCATCAGCGCCATCGCCGCCGACTTGGCCGACGGTGTGGAAGGTTCACGACGTTCAGTTGCCTTGGCACTCAGCAGAATGGCGGACGGCGTACATCTGTTGGTGGAACGAGCGCTGGATCACATTGATTCGCCGAATCCGACAGAGCATCGGGCGAAGGTGTAGAAAAACCGCGAATCGAAAAAGGGGACTTGGCGTCCCCTTTTCTACATTAACGTTGAGGAAATGTGGTCATGCACGATTTAGCCTCATTCATTTCCCAGTAAGTGCTGACAAGAGCTTTCTGCCTGCTCTCTATACGGAGATTGACAAAGCCATCACCACAATCAGGAAGTATTTCCTTGAAAAAAACAGCTTCCGGCTGATACACAAAAATCCGGTGAATGGTATAGGTGCCCATCCCATCATCGATCTGCCAAACAGCAAAATCCTTCATACCATCGAAATTAAAATCATCTATCTGAATATGTAGTTCTTTAATCGCCTCAAAATCGATTGTCCTGGATTCGGCATGGGTATCACCTTTAACGCCGATCGTTAAAGTTGAACCGTCCAACACAAGAGTTGCTTCGACTCTTTTAACTGGGTTGAAAGTCGTTACTTCGGCATAAACTGGAGCATTCCATAACAACACAAGCAATGGCATCACAAAATTTTTAAACCGCACTTAATTACCTCACCGAGTTGCATTGAAGACTTTATTTGCAAATCAAGCGCACAAATAAATCTGTTCAGTTTTCGTTCAGACGAGCTAGCGAAACAAATACCTAATCATTCGCCACATCCAGCTTTATAGCCTGAAAAGCTGCTTTAATATCAGAAAGCTTAGGATCAGCAATATCAGTTGATCGAGGAACACAAACGGAAAGCGTCACAGTTGATTTACCTACACCCGCCAAACCGTAAAAGCAGTCAAATCTCAATCCAGAACTGGCAATCGAAAATTTTTCGCTAGCTGCGCTAATGTCCTCTTCCGAACTCCATAGAATAAAAGGCGACATTACTACTCGAAGCGATGCAGTTCCGGACGCAGTCAATTGTTCAAGGCTAACTTTCCCTTCTTCGTCGGTCTGTCGTATCACATCATCTACGGCGTAGCTGTAAATGTAATTGCCCTTTCCGTCAAATCGTGCCGTATCTTTAAGTCGCGTTTCAAATGGAACAGGCTCGATAATAAAAACGTTTTCTTCTATCAAAATATCCGGATTCAATTTTATCTTCGACGCAAACTCACCATAACAAATATTATTCTCAGCCCTAATCTCCAGACTAAACCCTGGCACTTCCGGGATTGAAACACCGCATGCGCTTAATGCTTTCGCACTAGCGGTACCGGAAACCAGAATAGCTAATGTAAGGCAAATACCTACAGCACCTACCTTAATTACAACCAAATTATTTGAACTCATATTGCTTTGTTTCCGGATTGATCCATCTGCACGGCTGTCGATCCAGTATAGTTTCTAGCGGGAGAAAATGGGGACAGATTTATTTATGGCCATACCTCACAAATAAATCTGTCCCGAATGGCACTTACTTAACATGTTTTGCGTGCCCATTTTTCCTGACATCTGCCCTTGCTGACCGACGCGGTTTGGTCAGTAAGGGGTAGGCTTGAGGTCTTCGTTTTATGGCTCGCGGCTCGATACGACCAGGCCGATTCCCGACGCGCCTCTGAGCAATCAACATCAATAAATTCGACAGGCCATCCTCGTCTTCGGGGCTGCCATATTGTCGCAAAGCCAGCCATAGCTGAAGGCTGTGTTTGAAGCTCAGTTCGCGAGGCAAGCAATCCGCTAACAGAGCCGATTGCGCCATGAGCATTCGGATCAGATTGTGTGCCAACAGATAGACCCATAACTCCTTGACTGCCATGCCTGGGGTTTTGCAGCTTAACTTTCCAAGTCCTAGCGTAGCTTTGAGATTGCGCAGATCCAACTCGACATGCCATCGACCCTTGTACAGCGATTTGAGAGCTGTTTTGGGTGTCTGCTTCGGGCAATGCAACGTGGTGACCAAAGTCTTTCCACCCGCCTTCAGCTCTCGCACTGTCAGTCTTTCAGGCGCCTGTTCGTAATGCGTTTGACTCATCCACGGCGGTCTTCTTGCAGGCTTTTTCAATTCGATCAGGTGATCTTCCGAACCCAGACTTTGCCCTAGGCGAAAGTCCGTGCTGCGCCGTCGAGCACCGTATTGTTCGAACACGCCATCGACACCTCTTCGTTGCAACTCACACAGCAAGAAGTAGGTAGCGTAGTAAGCGTCGCCCAATAAAATGTCGCCTGTTTTCAGCGTGTCGAGCATTGATCTGAGCAGCGTTTGCTCATCGCCGCCTTTGCCTCGGAAGCGCCCAAGGGCGGCATCCAAGACGGCGCCGCTGGAAAGGCAAACGATGCCAACCACGCGACACAGGGGAAAACCAAGACCGACTTTCTGGCCGCGTGACTGCGGATAGGCACCCTGATTGGCCGCAGTGTCGGGCATGCTGACCGTCGTGCCGTCCACCAACCGTACAGGCCGTCCCATCCAGCGCCACGACGAGGGTGCGTTATCACTTATCGAAGCACCGGTGTGCCTGACCAGCGTAGAAACCATTTCCACAGGTAGGCGTTTTCTGGCTTTGCAGTAGGCGCCCGTGCGAGTGCTACTGGGCTTCATGCCGCCACATGACCGTTTAATCGACAAGTCGTTGACGGCGTTCTGGCAGGAACGGTCGGCACTCATTGCTTGAGCCAGAAACATGGACAGCGTTTCAGTCGGCGGAAACAGACGCTCCCGATATTCCGGCAGTGCAGACTCGACGCGCTGTAAGAGCTCGGGAGACGTGAGGAGATTGAAAAACGCATAGGCATCACAGTCCGAAGCGTGTCGATGAAAACGTTGCTGTTGATGCTGGAGAATTTCACGTCTACGATTCATTTGGGGCTGTGTCCTTGGTTCGTCGGGGTGTGTTCGCAACTATCACCGTAGACCAAGACCAGCCCTTCTTCATTTTTTGCTTTCAGCTCAAGTGGTTAGCAGCTAAGTAAGTGCCATTCAAATCTGTCCCCTTTTCCCGCAGTTCCCTTTTCTCGGTCCTTGCTCTCTTTTGCTCCTGTTATTTCCCGTCCCCTTTGATACTCCTAATACAATTTATTTATCATCATAGTCAACATGATAAGTTTTTGAGCCTTTGAGCAACAACAGCATACGCTTTCTCAGCACTTTAATATCTTCTTCGTCGCCACATGTATCTATCATGAACACATGATCGCTACCAGCCTCAAGCACCGCAGTAAAACAGTATGCGTTGGAATAATATATTCCTTCCCAACCAGACCAATTGGCCCCAGAAACACGACTGGCCTTAGATAGCGGGTGCATTCCTGTACCAATTTTTAATCCGTCAGCTTCCTGCACAAAACCGCTAGCTACCGCGTCTGCAAAACTCATAGCTGCGCAGCTCATTTGTATATTTTGTGTTCTACCATCTTTATATTTGTACTTAACAAAGGAAATATCATCATCTGTCTTAAAAAATGATACGTCAGAAGAATTATTCACGTCCATTACACAGCCTTTGCTTTGGACAACTAGACTCTCACTAGCATGTACGAAAGAAAGCGAACTTAACAGATACAAAAAAGCCAACCTAGTCATTTTTTCTGCCTCTGTACAAATAATGGCATTGGCAATAGTTCTTCTCCAGCATTTGCATTCTCATACAATAGGCTCATAACAACAGCCTGAACATTACTAAAAACGTCTCGCCTTGCGGGAAGTCCGTTCATCTTTTTTGTTGATGTAGGACTTCCGGCATTTATATGAAGCCCAACCCTGTCTAACGTGGGATTGCTAAAGCGGCTTTCAGAGCTGAGCGCACCATTACACTTCTTTGCTTTCCAGTCATAATCATTGCAAACTTCCAATTGCAATTTCTTATTATCCGTAACTGGATCACTTGTTCTATTAGCACCATTATCCGCCCACCAAAAACCGGCGCTTTCGGCCCGATCATACGACTCCACCTCAACTTTATCTCTCCAAACGATATTCTGAGCCTCGTTGTTTATCTGCCGACCTCGATGTTTGAAATACTTGACGTAATTGTCTCGATGAGTGATCTGAATAATTCCCCTTCCATACCAATCACCATACGGTTTTCCTTTCCCCGCCCCACCCTCTGCAAATTTGGAAAAGTAACCGGACTCTGCTAACCCGTTCGCTACAAACTGACTTACACGCTGAGCAGTAACAATTAAATACTTCCGCATAACTCTATTTAGTGAAACCTTGATAAGTGACGCCCTTTCAAAAGCATTCGCATAAGCAATAGTTGATCGAGCCAAGACTTTAGTTTTATGATCCTCTTCAATGAAAGAGCGAGGGATACATTGCACCAACTCATTTTCACTTAACCACAGGCACTTACCGAAAGCTTCCACAAATTCCTTAGGCGGAAAATGCCAATGCTTTGATCCGATCCCAGTCAAGCCCGCTTCTTCCCAGAAAGCCATGGACTCTTGGTGAGCCTTAAGTTTCTCGTAATCACCTTTCGGCATCGGCGGACCCAATTCCGACTCTTGGAGCAACCACCCGTAACGAGTTTCGAAATCACTCTTGCCCCATTCGCTTGGAAACTTGAATATGCATCTCTTAAGCTTTTGCTTGGAACTATCCTTTTCAATAATCTCTTGATTATGCTTCTTTATACGGTAGCTCTTGCTTAAAACATGCTCCTCCTCAGGTTTAGCAGGCGCGTGTTTGAAATCAGGAGACTTTGATGCTTCGGCAATGCCTTTGGACGGAGGAAACAATGGATCCTCATCCAGCTTCAATAACGTGCGTAAATACGGCGACTGGCAATGACTGTCTTCATCAGCGTCATCGTCGATTAGTTTCCACCCTTGCCATTGAGGAAAATCGGCATCACTAAAACAAGTAACAGTACTGCTATTTAAATTAAACCAACCCGTCCCATCAGGAAATGCAACCTTACGCCAATGAGCCGCGTTCGCCGGCACTAGTTGATCAGGCCCAAGAACACGACCAAAACGAAGTAGTTCATAGCCTGCACTTGGGCAACCAGCAAAACGAGCCGTTGCTTTTTGATAGAGATCGTACTCAAAATCTTTTTCTTCTTTTTGCTCGCCGATACACTCACCATCGAGCGTGTAAGTTCTCAGCACGCATTGCCCTTGGCTATAACTCATGCGCACAAACAGATCTTCCGCCGGACGACGCACACAACTCGATGTATTATTCGTATCAACCCACGAGTTAGGTCGATCTGCATACCCTATGACCTCTGGAGGCAAATAAAAATACATGTCGCCCCAGCAGCTATCTTTCCTTCCAGGCTTGGTTTGATAGGACAGCTCCCGCTCAGCGCGGCCTATAAGGTTTTTGACTTGGCTATCATCCGCGATAATTTCAAAGTGAATTTTATTTCCAGCGCCGTAGATTTGCCCAGCCTCACCCATCGCCTCCTTGCGATATATCTGCATTCCTTTCTTCGGAGCTTTTATCGTTATTTTTGAAAGATGCATATAGATGGAGAAGAAGACCACTTTCGAATTTGCACCCTCACCAATCTCGGTTTCGTGCCGAAGAACAATGCAGCCATTGTCCGTCCAACCGCTGTAATTCAGAGGAGCATCTTCACTCGTGTCCACGGGTGCTGGCTCGCGGAAGTAGGCCAGCGTTCCATCCGCAATCGCGCGTACCGGAAGTGCACGCCCGGCCTCTTTAGGGGCCTTCAGGTGAGTACCACCATGCCAGTTCAAATCAAAGCTAATCGGGAAAAAGCCATCACCCGGCTCACCGCAAAGCATCGCTCGATTCAAATACGCTTCGTCACTCTCTCCAGCAGTCGGAGCAGGAAGAAATGGAGGGCTAATCAACATAGGTGTGATCCATATTTAATAAATTCTTCAAATCCATTGAGCGCTTGCGTCACAGCGATAACAGGTACTTTGTTTTTGGTTTCGGCTCTTCCGGCGCATTCATCAACGCCTGATCCATCAAACTCCCCGCCTTATCCTTATCCGCAGCCCCCGGCAGCACCGGCGGTTTAATCCCAATCCCCGTCCCACTCCCAGCAGACCCACCGGCATTAATCTTCACCACCGGCCCAACAACCGTAATCCCGCCAGCATCGAGTTTGATAAAGCTCCCACCCGCCTTCACGGTGAGCTCCATACCAGCCTCAATAACAATCTTGTCCCCAGCCTTCAGATGAATCTCTTTCCCAACGCTAGTCAGCTGCGCAGTCCCCAGCTTCACATGCTGGTTCTGCCCAATCGTCAGGTGATCATCCATCCGCGCTTCAGTCTTGCGATCCGCAATCGTGGTGCGATGCTCTTCCGCCTTCAGCTCGGTGTAGGTGTTCTTCTCCACGGTGTCGTGCCGCTCATTGCCGACCCGAATCTTCTGATCATGCTCAACGTTTTCATCCCAATCCCGCTGGGCATGAATGAATATCTGCTCCGCCCCTTTCTTGTCCTCAATCCGCAGTTCATTGAACCCACCGCCCCCCGGTGAGCTGAGGGTTTTGAATACGGTGCGGGTCTTGTTCGCCGGCAGGTCGTAGGGGACGAGGTTTTCCTTGTGGTACAGGCAACCGGTTACCAACGGCTGATCAGGATCGCCTTCGAGGAAGGTCACCAACACTTCCATGCCGATCCGCGGAATGGCGATGGCGCCATAGCGGTCGCCGGCCCAGCTGCTCGATACACGCATCCAGCAGCTGGTTTTATCATCAGCCAACCCTTCACGGTCCCAGTGGAATTGCACTTTGATTCGGCCGTACTGGTCGCAGTGGATTTCTTCGCCTTTGGGGCCGGTGACCATGGCGGTCTGACTGCCGAGGACGCGGGGCTTTGGGTGTTCCAGCGCGGGGCGGTAGAAGACGTCCCACGGGGTGGCGAGGAAGCGGTTGCGGTAGCCCTGGTGGAAGTCGTCCTTGTGGTCGGTGGTGTCGCTGGTCACGGACTCTTCGAGGACTTGCGGCTGTTTGCCTTCGTGGAAGATTTCGGTGAGCAGCCAGAGGTCGTTCCACTCGGTGCGCGGGTGGTCGGACATTTCCAGGAAGTGGCCGCTGACCAGGGTGGTCTGATCGCTTTTGCCTTCGGCCTGGCGGTAGTCGGCGCGGTGGCGTTCGAGGGCGCGTTGGCTGAGGAATTTACCGCGCGCACGGTCGATGAAGCGGCCGGGGTAGTCGTAGTCTTCGAGGTCCGGCGCGTCGCTTTGCGCCTCGGGTTTG
Organism: Pseudomonas sp. PMCC200344; assembly: GCF_030053095.1. Taxonomy (NCBI): domain Bacteria; kingdom Pseudomonadati; phylum Pseudomonadota; class Gammaproteobacteria; order Pseudomonadales; family Pseudomonadaceae; genus Pseudomonas; species Pseudomonas sp. PMCC200344. The sequence goes on from NZ_CP125618.1 coordinate 6,301,383, forward strand.
TAGGCGGACTCGAGTTGCAGGCGTGGTTTTTCGAAGTCGTAGTCGCGGCGGGTGACGCGGCCGGTGCGGGTTTCCAGGCGCAGCTTGAAGCCTTTGATCACCGGCTCATCGGCGACCATGCCGCTGCCTTGCACGTACGCCGTTGGCTGGCCGAGTTTGGGGAACACGGTCTGGTCGTCGCCGAACACCAGCAGGTGGGCTTTTTCGCTGTGCTGGAAGTGGTAGTGAATGCCTTCTTCTTCGCACAGGCGCTGGACGAAATGCAGGTCGGTTTCGTCGTACTGCACGCAGTAGTCGCGGTCCGGGCAGGGTTGGCTTAACTGGAATTTGTAGGCGTTGCCCTTGATCCCGTGTTCATCGAGGATCAGCGCGATGATTTTCGGCGCGGACATCTGCTGGTAGATGCGCTGGTTGGTGCGGTGGTGCAGGTATTGCAGGTGCGGCACCAGCGAGATTTTGTAGCGGGTCAGGCGTTTGCCGGCATCGCCTTGGGCGACGCGGTAGATCTGGCCGTGGATGCCGGAACCCTGTGGATCGAACGCCAGGAACGCCTGTTTGTGCAGAAGCTTTTCCAGGTCCAGATCGGGGTTTTCGCTGACCAGTTCCAGGTCGAAGCGATACGGCTGGCTAATGCCTTCGGTGCCGGTGAACGACAGCACTTGCAGGTCGCCGACGTAGTCTTCAACGGTCAGGCTGAAGTGGGTTTCGTTAGCTGGGTTGAACATTGCTTGCTCCCTGTTCGGTAGTCATCCGTTACGCCCGCAGTCGCAGGCGCTGCAGCAAAGACGAAGTGGCGCCCAAGGCGTCACGCAGTTGTGCGGCGGTGATGGTGCGTTTGGCCGCATCGAAAGCCAGCGCCGTTCGCAGGGCTGGCCAGCAGTGTTTCGGTAAATTCCTGGGGGCGTGCAGCTCGCGTTCGAGGTGGCCGTCGCGGGCTTCGGTCGAGGGCAAGCGGCGGAACGGGTGTTTGCCGCCCGCCAATTCGTAGAGCACGCAGGCCACGCCGTAGACATCCGCACTGGCCGACAGCGGTTGGCCTTCGAGCAGTTCGGGGGCGGCGTAGCCGGGGGTCCAGGCGTTGAAGCGGTTGCGGCTCAGGTGTGGCAGGCCGGGCAAGATGCCCTCCTCGGCCTGGCCCAGACCGAAGTCGTACAGGCGCACGCCTTCTTCGCTGAGCATGACGTTGCTCGGTTTCATGTCACCGTGCAGCACGCCGCGAGCGTGGGCGAAGGCCAGCGCGTCGAGCAGCGGCAGCGCGATGTCGCGCAGTTCTTTCCACGGCAGGCCCAGTGGCCGCTCGCAGAGTAATTTGTCCAGGGTCAGCCCACGCATGAGTTCCATGGTGATGAAGGCGCGCTGGCAATCGGTGTCCACTTCAAAGCTGTGCAAACGCAGCACGTTGTCGTGGCGCAGGCGTCGGGTCAGGGCGAACTCGCTGTAGAGCAAGGCACTGGCGTCCGGCGATTCGGCAAATTCTTCGCTGAGGATTTTCAGCGCGATGTAAGGGTCGGGGTCGCCGAACTGCTCGCTCAGCAGATCCCGTGCGCGGTAAACCGCGCCCATGCCGCCGGCACCGAGCAGGCGCTCGATGCGGTAACGGCCTGCGAGTACGTCGGGCATTTCGCCGACGCTGGCCTTGGTCGGCGCCAGCGCGGGTTCAGCCTTGTGTGATTTGGCGAACGCGAAGTAAGTCAGGTTATTGGCTTCCTCGTCAGTCACCAGCAGGTCGTCGAGCGGCGGCATGAGTTCAGTCATTTTCGGATCACCACGGCAGTCAGATTGTCCCGGGCCGAGCCACGCAGAGCGCCGTCGAACAGACGCTCCAGCGCAACGTGCGGCGCGGTCAGGCTCAGGGCGTTGCCCAAGGCATCGGTGCTCAGCCCCTGGTACAAGCCATCGCTGCACAACAGAAACGTATCGCCGGGGTAAACCTCGAGTTCGAGCACGTCCAGCGTCAGCACATCGGCTGCCCCAACCGCACGGGTCAGGGCATGGGCCGAAGGATGCGCACGAGCGTCCTCGATGCTCATCTGTTGCTCGTCGATGAGTTGCTGTTGCAGCGAATGGTCCTTGGACAGCTGATACAAACGCTGGCCACGCCACAGGTAGCAACGGCTGTCGCCGGCCCAGATGCAGGCCGCGCGATTACCTTCTACGAGCAGCGCCACCACGGTGCTGCCCATGATGCTGTCGTGGCGCCCGGCCGTGACGGTCAACTCCTGACCCAAGCGGCGGTTGAGCCAGTGCAGGCACTGGCGTATGCCTTTGAGTCGCTCGTCGAAGTCGTCCTGCACCGGCAATTCCGCCAGGCTGGCGACGATCAACTGGCTGGCGATGTCGCCACCCTGATGACCGCCCATGCCATCCGCGACCACCCACAGCCCCTGCTGTGGGCAGTCGAGGAAAGCATCTTCGTTACGCGCCCGAACCTTGCCCGGATCGGTACGCGCAGCGCTGCGCCAGGGACTGGCAACCAGCATCAGAGCTGCACCGGCATACGGAAGGTACGCAGCACACCCATGTCGAACGGGTTCGGTGTGCGCTGGCTGCTAAGCAGGTAGTTGGCGCGCAGGCCTCCTACGTCAGCTTTGAGCACCAGCACATCGCGACCGCTCAGGTACTCGGTCTGCATCAGGTCGAACAGACGGAACAGCGACCATGGGCCGGTGTTTTTCTCGATGCCGATCGGGCGGCCGGCCATTTTGTCGAGGACCAGGCTGGTGCGACCGTCTTCAGCATCGGTCGGCCATTTGAACGACACCGGCACGATCGGGCCGTGGCGGTATTCGATGGTCTTGTCGCCAAACTTGAACTCGGAACGGCTGACGGCCGGGTCGAGGGTGTACGGCTCCAGTTTGAACTGCACTTGTGGCTCGGCCGGGTTGATCGAGAAGAAGCTCTGGCGAATCACTTGTGCCGCGGCCATCTGGTCGAGGTAGACCTTGGAGATCGGCATGCTGTGACCGTCGATACTGCGCAGACGGTAGTTGCCTGGATCGCCACTCACGAACGGACGCATGTAGGTTTCAAAGAAGCGATCGTTGATGCCCTGCGCCTTGAAGAACTCGCGGAAGTCGCTGATCGCAACGTCGCTGGTGCTGTGGGCGCTGAACGGGTAACGCTTGTTGATCGCCTTGCCGTAGAAGCTGTACAGCTCGGTCTGATAACGCTGGTTCAGGTACTGGTAGGAATCGTTCAGCACCAGACGCCAGGTGTCTTCAGCCAGTACGTTGAACCACACGCTGACCGGACGCGGCAGACGGTTCGAGGCATTGCGCAAGTTGCTCAGCGCATCACGCTGGCCGCTCATGCGGGTCTTGGCCATTTCGAACGCAGCCTGTTCCGGCGCACTGGCACGAGCGAGGCTCGCCAGTTGCAGTTGCAGGTCGTTGAGCGCCGTCAGGGCCGGGGTCAAATCAGCGGCCGGGCCGTTGTTGTCATCCAGCAAACGGTGCAGCGGTTCGAAGCGCCGTTGCAGGGATTTCTTCGCGGTGTCGGGCAGGTTCTTGGCCATGTCCGACGCCTTGTCCGCTGCAGCAGCGGCCAGTTTGCCGAGCTTGCCGCCCTTCTCGCCCAGTTTTTCAGCCGCCTCGGCAGCTTCATCCGCGGTGTCCGCGATCACCGGGAAACGGGTGTTTTCGCGCACTTCCACCAGCAATTGCAGCACAGGCGAATTAGCGGACGTCAGGCCTGCCAATTGCTCGGCGCCTTCACCAGCGTCGTTGATCGGTGGCAAGGCAACCTGGCCGACCGCTTCGCTCCAGAAGTTGGCGTAGTCGCGGAAGTACAGTTGCTCCAGTTCGACCATCAGGCGACGCAAGTCCATGCCGCTGATGCCCGAGCCTTCGCCCAGCACCCAGTTGTCGCGCAGGATATCGGTGACCAGCGCAGAGCCCTGAACCGAGAAGTACTGCTGATAACCCTGTTGGGTGTAGAAACCCGGGATCACGTATTCGGTGCCGACAAACAGCGCACCTTGTGGGCCCAAGTGTTGGCTGAGGCGATATTCGGGCAGGTTGCGGGCCTGCTCGCGCAGCATCCGGTAAACCACGTTGGCCAGCGACTCGCTGCGCAACACCTGACGTGCCTGGGCCACCAGTTGATCGTTCAGCGGGTAGTTAAACGGCTGCTTCAGCAAACGCTCGAAGTGCGTGTTCAAACCGTTCTGCACCGACGTGTTGCCGGCGTAACGCTGGGACCATTCGGTGGCAACCCAATCCTTGAGCCACGGGCCGTCGCGACGGTCTTTCATGTTCAGCATCAGGTACGCACGCAGGCTGTTGAGCAGGCGTTCGCGGTCCTTCATGTTGGCGCGGATCTGCCCTTCCAGCAGGGTCGCAACCTTCGGCAGCAGTTGCGCTTCAAGCTCCCGCTCGTAGGCCTCCTTGACCACCGGATTGACCTCTTCGCCTTGGTACAGGCCGCCACGTTCGTGGTACGACACGTCACCTTTTTTCGGGAAGACCTGAGTCGCCGCGTAGCGGGTGTCGAGGGTCTTGAGCACCGCCATGGAATCATCACGCGCGGTCAGGGCCGAGCGCTGCTGGGTCCAGTTGGTAGCCAGGTTACGCAGGTTTTCCAGACGCTCGTAGTTGGCCGAGAATCCGCCCGCCCACAGCATACCGAACAGTGCCAGCGCCGCCAAAGCGCCCACGTACAGGGCACGTTGGCCCCAATGGATGCGGCTGCGTTCGCGTTTGTCCAGACCGGCCAGATCGGCCTCGGGGAAAATAACCCGGCTGAGCAAGTGGTGAATGAAGCGCGAACGGCCGCTGCGCAAGGTTGGCAGCACGCCAGCGTTCAGACCCAGATTGGCGCCGATGCCGGCGGTGGTCTGGTCCATTTCTTGAGTCAGGTGCGGTGCGCTGGTCAGGTAGAAACCGCGCAACTGGCTGACACGCTGGTAGCGGTTGCCGGTGAACGCCATGTCGACGAACAGGCACAGGCGCTCGCCGATCTGCCCCAGTTGATGCGGGAAGTCGAGGATGCGGCCACGGCGCTGGGTGTCGCGCTCCTGGTGCATGCGCATGATCACTTGGCTGTTCAGGCGACGCAGCAGCTCTTCAAACTCGGCGCGCAGCACGGCGACGTCAGTACCGCTCTGCTCTTTGCGGAAGCTGGTACCGAGCACCTGATCGCTTTCTTCGCGGGTCAGTTGATCGAAGAACTCGTCGAAACCGAGCAGCTTGTCAGCCTTGCTCAACACCAGATAAATCGGCACGTCGACGTGCAGTTTCTGATGCACGTCTTGCAGACGCGCACGCACCTGGCGAGCCAGGGTGTCGAGCTCCTGCTCGCTGCCGCCCAGCAGTGTTTCTACTGGGATGGTCACCAGCACGCCGTTCAACGGACGGTTGCGGCGACGTTTGCGCAGCAGGTCGAGCAAGGTGCTCCAGGCGCTGCCATCGACTTCGGCATCCGGCTGGGTCAGGTAACGCCCGGCAGTGTCGATCAGCACACCGTGGTCGGCGAAATACCAGTCGCAATGACGGGTGCCGAGGGTGTCGCGGGTCAGTTTGCGGTCGATCTTGTTGATCGGAAACTCAAGGCCCGAGAAGTCCAGCAGACTCGTCTTGCCGCTGCCCTGCGGGCCGATCAGCAAGTACCACGGCAAATCGCTGCGCCAGCGTTCGCTGCGACCGCGATAGAGGCTCGAGGTCTTCAGAGTTTTCAACGCATCCTTGAAGCGTACGCGAAGCTCTTTCTGCTCTTCGTCGATCAACTCTTCACGGCGGATTCGATCCTGGCCGTCTTCGGTGTCTTCGATGGCTTTCTTGCGTACGCCAGCGCGCCAGCTGACGAAGACCATGGTCAGGCCCCAGATCAGGAACAGCACACTGATGGTCAGCAGGCGGGACGTCGAACCTTCCCAGAACTTGTAGTCATTGACCGCCAGCAGCGGCCCGACGAACCACACCAGCAGCGCGACGAACAGCACCAGCAGCAAGGTCCAGACCCAGGTCTGGCGCAAGAATGCGCCGACTTTCTTGAAAAACTTTTTCATCACACGTCCCTGTTTACGGCTGCGACTGCGGCTGGACCGCGGCCGGATCTAGCTGCTGATAAGGTTGCAGAACGGTTTCGCGTTGCTCGCCCAGTACCCAGGCGAAGCCCGAATACATCACCACCAGGCAAACCACGGTGAACAACACCACCATCCACGCTGGCACGATGCGCACCAGGCTGCGGCGCTGATCATTCAAGCCTTCCCAATGCGGCGACAGTTCGCGCGGCACGTCGCCGCGAAGTTGGCGAATCTGGCGATACAAGGCGTCGCGGATGCCTTCGAGCTCGAGCATGCCGCGGGCTTGCACCCGGTACTTGCCTTCGAAGCCCAGCGACAGGCACAGGTACATCAGCTCCAGCATCGGCAGGTGCTTGACCGGGTTTTTCGACAGGCGATCCAGCAGTTGGAAGAACTTCTCGCCGCCGAAGGTTTCGTTGTGGAAGCTGCTGAGCAGGCTCATCTGCGACCACTCGCTTTCGTTGCCCCACGGCGTGGTCACGACGGCTTCGTCGACCACGGTGCAGAGCACGTAACGCGCGGCCATCACCTGGCTGCTTTCGGCGCCGTTGTGCAGCGCACGCACTTCAAACAGTTTCAGCCCGGCGGTCAGTCGCTCGTTGAGCGCGTACATGTCTTCGCGGGTGTCGCTGTGCTTGAGTCGCACCACTTCCGACAACAGGTCGGAGGCGGCTGCGACCAGCGAATTGAGGCTGATGTTGAACGCTTCAGCCGGGCGCAAGCGTGCGGCGTAGATCATCCGTTCTTCGAGCTGTTCGAAACGCGGCGGTGCGGCGAAATCTGTCAGCGGGCTCGAAGCAGGGCCGTGGCCCTGGCGGTCGAGCAGGACGGTTTTATCGTCCTGGGTATGTTCCATGTCCTTGATCATGTCGGTCAGTTCCTGATGGCCCAGAATTTCAGTTCAAGCTCGGCGAATTCGCCGGACACGTGGAACGCGAAGCCGCCGGAGCGCTCGAGTTGTGCCAGGTCTTCGGAACTGAGTTCGAGAATGAAATAGGTTTTGTTGGAGTGGAACGCGATCTGCCGCGGGGCCACCGGCAACGGTTTGACCTTGATGCCAGGCAGATGCAGGTTGACCAGTTGGCGAATACGCTCCACCGGGCCGACCTTGAGGTGCGAGGGCAAGCGATGGCGCAGTTCTTCGGAGTCGCAGTTGGCACTGGCGGCGAGCACGAACGAGGCCGAGCCCAGCAGTTTGTGGTCGTGCAACGGCGAGACGATGATCCCGTACTGGCGCGCTTGCAGGACCAGTTCGATGGCGTGCTGTTCGAGCACCATCGACAGCACCTGACGAATCGCTTCCATCAATTTTCGGAAACTCGCGCCCTGGTCGCTGTGCTGGTAACGGCTGTCCAGGCGCGGGCGTTTGCTGTCGCTGGAGAAGGTCGCCAGATCGCCGAGCATGGTCAGTAGCGTGCGGTACAACTCTTCCGGGTGAACCTGCTCCAGGCCGAGGTAGTGGCGCAGCAGCAGTTCGGTGCGGTTGATCAGTTGCAGCATCATGAAGTCGCCGACTTCCGCACCGCCTACTTTGCCGTTGGAGCGGATCCGCTCGGCGATGGTGTCGCCCCGGTGGCCGAGCATGCTGATCACTTCTTTCAGGCACGACAGCAGGTAGCTGGACGAATGCGCCTGAATGTAGGTCGGCACGAAGTCCGGGTCGAGGCTGATCACGCCGTCGGGCGTGGTGTCGAGCACTTCGCAGATCTTCAGTTTCACGTAGGCCTGGTCGCTCTGCTGCTCGCCGAGCAACAGTTTGAAGTCCGGGCGGCCGCAGCTGACCTGGCTGGCGGAATCGTCGCCGGCGTTGGAGTCGGCGACTTCCGCTTCGTACGCGGTGTAGCGCGCCAGCACGTCGGATTGCTCCGGACGACGCGACTCGATGTGGTTACCGGTGACCAGCGGCAGCGCCAGGTAGATCGGCGTGTTACCGGTGTTCGGTGGCACGTCGAGGGCCAACGGTTCGGTGTTGCCGCCGAGTTCGAACAGGCTGCCGTCCGGCAGAATCCCCGAGGCCTGGCTGATCACCAGTTTGCCCATGTTGAGGAACTGCAAGTCGATGTCCAGGTTCAGGAAGCCCCAGGTGTAACTGCCCAGCAACTGCGTGCGGGTCTTCATCTGGTGGTCGTAGTAGCGATCGTTGTGCTGGAAGTGCTGCGGGCGCAGCAGCATGCCTTCCTGCCAAATCACTTTATGGGAATTCATGATCAGTCATCCGCCTTGGCGAGCGTTTCGTTGCTGTTGCGAATACCGGCCTGGTCGAGGGTCAGATCAGCGTCGGTGACTTCCACCGGGGTGACTTGCACCGTGTAGCGCCATTTGGTTTCCGGCAGATCGCGGTAGGCGGCGAGGATGCCGACGTAACGACTGCCCTCCTCCACGCTGAGTTTCATCTCCACGGTTTCACCTGGACGCAGTTCAATTTCTTCGCTTGCCACCAGGTCCGGGGCCAGGGATTCCTTGGCGCGCTCGTACAGGCTGAAGAAATCAGCGTTCTCGAACGTCACCGGATGCTTAAGCTCGAACAGACGGACAACGATCGGCGACGGACGCCCGTTGAGGTCCGGGTTCAGCTGATCGCTGGCGGTCAGCTTCAGGTTGAGTTTGGTGACGTGGGAATACGGCGACAGCGACGAGCAGCCGGCCAGCAGCACCAGGGCCGCGAACGCCGTCAGCGTCTTGAAAAAAGCGGTCGAGCAGCGAGACATGCGCATCATCCTTGGTGGTCGGTGTGAAGGGTGGAAATCAGGCGGATCTGTTCTTCGTAGGCCTGAGCGAAGTCGCGGGCCAGCAGGCGCTCGCTCCAGTCATCGTCCTGACGCAGGGCCTGGTGATAACGACCGTAAGCTCTCCAGCGACTGCCGGACGTGGCGAGCAACGGCTTGTTGTCGCGCTCGAAACGCAGGGTCAATTGCTGGGGCGAGAAGTGTTCCAGCGTGCTGCGAACGGCGGCGCGGCTGGCGGTCAGCAAGGCCACCTGATGCGCCTGCAAATCGCGGAACGCACGGGAGATCGCCTGCTCGGCCGGCAACTGACCCGGCTTGTTCGGCTGCAACAAAATGCCCAGCGCTTCGCCGGCATCGACGGCAAATTTCAGCGGGTTCTTTTGGGTGCCTTGCACGGTGGTCTGGGCCAGACGCAGTTCGTTTTTCAGTTCGCTGCGAGTGCGCAGGCTCTGCTGCAAACCGCCGACGCTTTGCTTGAGCAGGCGTGCAGCGTTCAGCGCCAGGGCTTCTCGGGCGTCGTGGTCGAGGCCTTTGAGGTCCACGCCCAACGCAGCACCGAAGTGCTCCCAGAAACCTTCGCTCTGACGCTCGACCGCTTTGGGCGGTGGTGCGGGGGCTGGCTCTGCCGGGGCGTTGATCAGCTCCGGCACCATCAGGCTTTCCATGTCGATACGCGCATAGTCGGCGCGCTGACGGGAGTCCTCGATAGTCGTGCTCGGCGAGATCAGTTCGTCGATTTCCGAATACACGCGCTCTTGCTGATCGAGGGCGTTGAGCGGGTCGAGATCGAGAAACGCATCGTCCGGAATGATGCTGCCTGCCGCTTGCGGACGGCCGACTTCAACGTCGAAGGTCGCCGGGTCGCGCACCAGCCGCGCACGGATCTCGAAGTCACCCAGCACGTAGACACTGCCGTGCTCGATGCGCATCGCTTCGCCCTTGCGCAGGCGCGCGCCGCTTTCGCTGTCCTGGATACCGTTGCTGCTGGTATCGGTCAGGAAAAACGTGCCTTCGCGGTAGCTGATCAACGCGTGGTGGTTGGACAGGTGACGCTTGCGGTCCGGGATGATCCAGTCGCAATCCTCGCCCCGACCGATCACGCCACCGGCCTGTTTGAAGGTCTTCTGGCACAAATCCGTGGGCACGAACTGCTTGGTGTTCAGCATTTCGAAAACCAGTTCCATGGTGATACTCCTTGCGGTCACTTGCCGCGATTGACCGCCTGCGGATCACCCAATGGGCGATAGGTGTTGTCGTTGTATTTGTAATTGCCGCTACAGCCGCCGAGGCCGCATAGAACGACGAGGGTCAGCAGGACGGCTTGCCAGTGACGAACAGACATCAGAGGGTCTCCAGGGGTAGACAAAGGACAAAGCGCCGACCCGTTTGGGCGGCGCTATTGGAAGCGGATGAGGTGAAGTCGACGGTTGTTTGCCTAGCCATCGAAATCACCCAGGTTGATATTCAGGCGCCCGAGGCGATACAGCAGCGTGCGGCGCGGCAGCCCAAGTTCGCGGGCCGCAAGGGTTTGGTTGCCGTCGTTTTTGCGCAGGCAATCGAGCAACAGACTGCGCTCGACCTGCTCCAGGCGTTCGCGCAGGTTCAGGCCACTGCTGTCTTCCGGCATGGCTTCCATGCGCAGGGAAAAATGTTCGGCCAGTAACTCACCGCCCTCGCACAACAGCACCGCGCGTTCGACCAGGCCTTTGAGTTCACGCACGTTGCCGGGGAAGGTGTAACCGGACAGGTGATCCAGCGCCGCATCGGACCAGCACACCGCATCACGCTGCAAGAACGAGCACGCCTTGTCGGCGAAGTGCCGGGCCAGGTCGAGGATGTCGCCTTCGCGCTGACGCAGGGCCGGCAACTCGATCGGGAACTGCGCGAGGCGGTAGTACAAGTCCTCGCGGAATTTGCCTTCGCTGACCAGCACCGACAAATCCCGGTGAGTCGCGGCGATGATGCGCACGTCGATCTTGTGGGTGTCGTTGGAACCCAATGGGCGAATCTCGCCCTCCTGCAGAACCCGCAACAGCTTGGCCTGCAGGGACAACGGCATGTCGCCGATTTCATCGAGCAGCAAGGTGCCGCCGTTGGCCGCATCGAACAGCCCGGCACGGTCGCGATCAGCACCGGTGAACGCACCTTTGCGGTAGCCGAACAGTTCGCTTTCCAGCAGGTTCTCGGGGAACGCCGCGCAGTTCTGCACGATGAACGCCTGAGAACGGCGCGGCCCGCAATCGTGAATCGCCCGCGCCACCACTTCCTTGCCGGTGCCGGTTTCACCGCGCAGCAGCACGGTATATGGGCTGTGCAGGACTTTGCTGATCAGCGAATAGGTCTGGCGCATGGCCGAACTCTTGCCGATCAAACCGTAGCCGCTGGCGCTCGGGACGCTGGCCTTCACTGGCCGCGCATCAACGGTTGGCTGACGCAGACGTTGCAGCAAATGCAATTGGCCGAGCACGAACGAACCGAGTTGACCAAGGGAATCGGCAAAGCCTTGCAGGTCGATGTGCCGGCGACTGGCGCACAGCAGCAAGCCTTCGACGGCTTTCTGCTGATTGACCAGCGGCACACACAACAGCGACTGCCAAGGCATGGCCTGAGGCGGCAGGAAACTGGTTTCGTGCAGGCTGCCGCTCAGCTCGCTGAGGCACACCACGCGGTTCTGGCACAGGGCGAATTGCAGCAGTTGTTCACCGTTGTAATCCGCCGGCAGGCTCGCCGATTCCCGGGGTTGCAGGATGCCGTTGAGGCATTCGGCGTTCATCCCCAGGCACGTGTGAGTCGCGTCCAGCAGGTACAGCTGCGTCAACTCACAACCGCTGAGCTCGGCCAAGCCGCGCACGAAGTCACCCAGCAGCGCAGCACCGTCCGCCGCGCGCGACAAGCTGGCGAACTGCGCCAGCAAGGCTTCGGCATAGACCAGCGGTTGCGGCACTTGGGTGAACATCACACCCACCTCAGGCGAACTCGCACATCACGCTGGCGTTGCCGTCGAGCGTCGCATGGACACGCTTGAGGCTTTCGCCGGTGGCCATCGCATCGAGCAAACGGTCGGCCACCAGCGGCAGCACGTGCAGGTCGAGCAAATGGTCGATCAGGCGCGCGCCGCTGTCGCTTTGGGTGCAGCGTTCGGCCAAGTGATCGACGAGGTCTTGCGAGTAAGTGAAATCCAGTTGACGACGGTTCAGGCGCTCGCCCAAACGACCGAGTTTGATTTCGATCAGTTCGCGCAGCACCGGGCCGCCCACCGGGTAGTAAGGCACCACGCGCATGCGCGCCAGCAGCGCCGGTTTGAAGTGTTTGCTCAGCACCGGGCGGATGGTTTCTTCGAGTACTTCGGCCGACGGCCGCGCGCCGTTTTCACAGAGCTCGGCGATGCGGTCGCTGCCCAGGTTTGAGGTCATCAGGATCAACGTGTTGCGGAAGTCGATCTCGCGCCCTTCGCCGTCGTTGGCCACGCCTTTGTCGAAGATTTGGTAGAACAGGTTGAGCACGTCCGGGTCGGCTTTCTCGACTTCATCGAGCAGCACCACCGAGTACGGTTTCTGGCGCACGGCTTCGGTGAGCATGCCGCCCTCGCCATAACCGACGTAGCCCGGCGGCGCACCGATCAGGCGCGAGACGGTGTGTTTCTCCTGGAACTCGGACATGTTGATGGTGGTGATGAAACGATCACCGCCGTACAGCAAGTCCGCCAGGGCCAGCGCAGTTTCGGTCTTGCCGACGCCGCTCGGGCCGACCAGCAGGAACACGCCGACCGGCGCATCAGGTTTGTTCAGGCCGGCAGCGGTGGCGCGCATCGAGCGGTCCAGTGCGTGAACGGCTTGTTCCTGACCACGGATGCGCGTGCGCAAGTCGGTGGCGAAGCTCGCGACCTTGGCGTTGTGCTCACGGGCCAGTTGCGCCAGCGGCACGCCGGTCCAGGCGCTGATGACTTCGGCGACCAGACGTGGGCAGACTTCGAAGCTCACCAGACGCTCTTTGACCTGAAGCTCGGTCAGGGCTTTGTGAGTTTCGTTGAGTGCGCTTTCCAGCGTTTCGACGCTTTGCGCTTCGTCCACCGGCAGCGTTTCGATCACGGTGCCTTCGGCATCTTCTTCAACCGTAACAGTAGGCTCGACGGCGGCGGCTTCGCGCGCCTTGGCCAATTGCTGACGCAGGTCCAGCAGGCGCTCTGCCAGTTCTTTCTGTTCGGTCCACAGCGCTTCGAGGGCGACCATTTCATCTTCGGCTTCGGCCAGACGACCTTCCAAAGCGTCCAGCGCTTCATGATCGATCAGCAGACCGGCCTCGGCATCACGGCGCAGGGCCTGGCGCTGACGGCCACCTTCAGCCAGTTCGCCACGCAGGCGCTCGAGGCTTTCCGGGGCAGCGGCGAGGCTGATGCGCACACGGGCGCACGCGGTATCGAGTACATCGACGGCTTTGTCCGGTAGCTGACGGCCCGCGAGATAGCGAGCGGACAACTCGGCCGCCGCAACCACCGCGTCATCGCGCAGGTAGATGCCGTGGCTCTTCTCGTAGACCTGAGCCAGGCCACGGAGGATGGTCACCGCTTCGTTGACGGTCGGTTCGTGCAGTTGCACCGGTTGGAAACGACGGGCCAGCGCCGGGTCTTTTTCGAAGTATTTTTTGTACTCCGCCCAGGTGGTCGCAGCGATGGTGCGTAACTCGCCACGGGCCAGGGCTGGCTTGAGCAGGTTGGCCGCGTCGGAACCGCCGGCATTACCGCCCGCGCCGATCAGTGTGTGAGCTTCGTCGATGAACAGGATGATCGGTTTCGGCGAGGCTTTGACTTCGTCGATCACGCCTTTGAGGCGGCGTTCGAACTCACCTTTGACGCTGGCGCCCGCCTGCAACAGGCCCATGTCCAGCGACAGCAGCTCGACGCCTTTCAAGACTTGCGGCACTTCACCAGCCGCGATGCGCGAGGCCAGGCCTTCGACGATGGCGGTTTTACCGACGCCGGCTTCACCGACCACAATCGGGTTGTTCTTGCGGCGACGGGCGAGGATGTCGACCATCTGACGGATCGCGCCATCGCGGCACAACACCGGGTCGAGTTTGCCGTCGCGGGCCTGTTGAGTCAGGTTGTGGGTGAAGCGCTGCAGCAGCGATTCGCCGGGTACAGCGGGTTTGCCCGTCGCCGGTTGTTCTTTCTGCGACAGGGCGAATTCTTTCAGGCGTTCGATGTTCAGCTTGGCCAGCAATGACTGGTAGCGGCTGCCGGCGTAGCGCATCGGGTTGCGCAACAGCGCGAGGATCAACGCGGCTTGTTCGACCTGGCTTTGGCCCAGTTCAAGGTTGGCCACCAGCAACGCGTCTTGCAGCCACTGCACCAGTTCCGGGGCGAATACCGGGTTGCGCGAAGCGCTGTGCTCGACCCGCGATTGCAACGCGGCGCTGAGCTCACCGGCATCCACTTCGGCGTCTTGCAGCGCGCGTGCGAGCAAGCCTTGCGGGCGCTCCAGCAAGCCCAGCAGCAAGTCTTCGACGAGGATCTTGCTGCCGCCACGGGCGACGCAGCGTTCGGCCGAACTTTCCAGGTCACGACGGGTTTCGGCGTCCAGCGCCTGGATAAGTTGTTGCAGGTCTACGTTGATCATAGGTCATCTGTCCTTAATGAATTTTGCTGCCCAGGGTCACCACGCCGTCCGCTTTTTCGCGGCCGAGCCAACTGGTCCATCCCAGGCGACAGGCGTTCTGCTCACCGATGCGCAGTTCGCGGATTTCTTCCTGGCGCAGCACCAGGCGAATGTCGTAATCGAGCGGGTCACGCAGGGTGAACCGCACCAACGCGCAGAGCGGTTGGTAGCCGAAACCGATCGGCAGGAATTCGTGGAAGCGTTGCCAGTCGAGTTCGCGGATGTGAATGCGAAATTTGCCGCTGCGGTCACGCACGTGTTCGCCCAGCACCAGGTCTTCGCCGAGCAGGCTGTTGGCGCGGCCCAAGCGATTGCGCTGCTCGTCGAGGATTTCGACGCGGCGCTCGATGCACTGCTCGATGGTCAGCTCGGCGTGCTTGAAGTAGTAACGCAGCACCGCTTCGATCAGCGCCGCCGAGTGCGCCCGCAAGCTGAGCAAACCGAGGTACGGCAGCAGGCGTTTCCAGTTCAGTTCCTGGGCCCGGCGGATCTCTTCGCCACCGAGGCCGATCAACGCAAACAACTGCGACGAAAACGGGTCGAGGGCGCCGCTCTGGAAGCTTGCGCGGTAGCGGTATTTTTTCCAGATAGGCAACATCAGCCGTTGCAGGCGATGGTGGAAAAGGTCGAGGAAGTTGCGGGTCGGGTTACCGTCTTCGCTATCGCCCAAGGCCTGTTCGCCGTAGAACGCCGGCAGCGGCGAACCGGAACCGACCAGGCCGATCAGGTTGAAACGCAGACGCGCACGCATCTGCCCGTGCTCTTCGAAAAACTCCACGCGATCGACGTCACTGCCGGGGAAACCCAGGCTCGGGTTGGCCTGGAATTCCAGCTGGTCATACAGATCGTCTTCGCTCAGGTACGGGTGCGCCTCGCGCAGCCGGTCAACCACCAGCAGCACGGCCTGAAACAGCGAGTACTCGCGTATTACCCGGGTCAGCCCGCTTAAAGCAGGGGTTGCAGACCCATACGTGGTGTCCATTGGTACACCTCTCCCTGTGTGCTTTTTACCCGCAGCTCGTGGTACGAATTGAGACTGGCGTAAAGCGCGAAAAACTCGTTAAGAACTGAAGCGAAAACGAACAGGTCGCCCTCACCGATATACCCTTCCGGGTCGATGGTCAGCTCGGTGCGCAACCCGCGTACCGGCAACCCTCGGTGCAAGCGGTCGACGTGTTGGTGTTTGATCGACTTGAGCCCACCCAGTAGGCGCTTGCTGACTTTTTCAGCGTGTTGGTCGTAGTAGCGCGGCAAGTCGTAGGTTTCGAGAATTACCTTCAACGCATTGACGTCCGCCAGCGACAGATAGTTAAGCGACATGTTGCTGATCAGCTTCCAGAGGAAGTCACGGTTCAGCGGCGGCGCATAACTGGGCGTAGCCGGGGTGATGTTGCGGAAACTGAGAAACTCCGGCGTCTCTTCGCAGGCCATGCAGATGTCGCCGAGCTTGAGCTTGCGCGGCAGGTTCTGGTTGGTGCACATCAGCTCGATCGACAGGGTTTCATGGGCTTCGGTGTGGCGAATGCCGAAGCTCAGGTAAGTGTCGAGACCGTCGTGCAACGAGGACGAACGCTGGCGGATGCTGTAGTGCGGACGGCTGTTGGGCACGTCGAAACTTGGATCGTGCTCGAACGATTCGAACGGCACGTACTCCTGATAACCGAGGCCGCCGGGCTTCCAGCCGGTGACGGTTTCCACCGAAAACACACCGCAGTTTTCCAGGTCGTATTCGGCTGGCAGCAGCAGGTATTCGTCCTGTTTTCCATCGAGGCGGATCGGCAACGCATCGTGCTTGAACAGGTTGACGATGGGCGTGCAGTAGAGCTTCACGTTGTCCAGCGTCGGACGCATCCGCATGATGCCGCTCTTGCGAATATCGAAGCGCAACTCGAGGCCGCGCATCTGCTTCAGCGTGTCTTCCGGCAGGGCTTTGAGCAGGTCCAGACCGTTGACATCGACGAACAGGAATTTGTCCTGGAAGGCGAAATATTCCTGCAAGTAGCGGTAGCCACGGAAGGTGTTCAGCGGATACGGGATCAACGCCTCTTCTTCGGCAAAACCCACCGGCTGCACGCGGTCGCCGGGCATCTTGAAGGCCATTGGCGTGCCGTTGACGCCGTTGATGGGCTTGCCGGCGCCGTCCAGCGGGATCAGCTCGATGCCTTCCAGGTTGCGCAACAGGCTCAGGTAAAGCATCTGGCTGATGTAGCGCTCACCGGCGAAGTGCAGACGCAGACGACTCAGCTCCAGTTCACCGAGGTGACCGTCAGCGCTCATCTCCAGACGCAGGCTCAACAGCGAACCGTCGCCTTTCACCGAATACGTCAGTGCAGCCAGATCCAGCGGCAAAACTTCGGTCGGGTAGCAGGTACGGAAACGGCAACGCACGTCATCGATCGGCACACTCTCAACCGGCGTGTCGCGCTCGACCATCAACGCAGGTCCCGAGCGCTTCAACGGATCGAACTGCAAAATACTGAACGCCGGCAGCGGGCGCATGTAGTTGGGCCACAGCAGGTGCATCAGCGAATGGCTGAGCTCGGGCAACTCGTCGTCGAGCTTCTGACGCAAGCGGCCGGTAAGGAACGCAAAGCCCTCCAACAACCGCTCCACGTCAGGATCTCGCCCGGCTTGCCCGAGGAAAGGCGCCAACGCCGGGCTACGCTCGGCGAATCGACGACCTAACTGGCGAAGTGCGGTGAGTTCGCTTTGGTAGTAGTGGTTAAAGGACATGGGTTACCTGCCTGGTGTTGAATCTCATTAAAAAACTGTCCTGTAAAGCGCGACGGTCAGACCTGACACTACGTAGCCCACGACGAGAAGAGTCGGAACATACGCCACCCACTCGAATATCATCGCCCCGCCGCTCGGGTGACCGCTGAACCACTTCGCCACGCGGAAAAGCATCCATGGCGCTGCATAAAACGGAATGAACACCAATGGTCCAAGCCAGATTCGATTGAGGATCTGCTGCTCGTTCTTGCCACGCATAAGCCGCATTTCCGACAGGGCAAAAATGATGTAAGCCGGAATGCCGAAAACCAGCCCAAATGTTTCGAACGACATGACAGTTGTGGAGTTTTCGCTCACCCGATCACCCAACACCATCAGCAGGAGAACGACCAGCGGAATCCACAACGCTGTGACGAGCAGTCGGCGGCGGCCTGCGCTGATCATGCAACCGCCCCTTGGATAGGCTTCACAGGCATCATTTGCCGAATCAGAGCGCGTCTTTCCCAACGCAACTCAATGACCTGCGTTACCAGAATCGCCAACAATGTCACGCCGCCCTGAGCCACGGTGTAGAAGAGCGCACGCAGCGGGTTGTCCGGCACCATGGTGAACAGAATCCAACTGACCATCGCCGCCAGGATGGCCAGCTTGCCCCAAAGGTTCGGGAACAGCGCGACCACCAGGTTCACCCCGAAAAAAATATAAATGAACATGTAATGAGCGATACCGATACCCACGCCACGTGTGGTAAATCCGCCGTTGAACGCTTTATAGGCAACGACAACAGCGTCGTTCAGGAACACGTAGGCGATGCATCCAGCGGCATGGAAGGCCAGGCACATGGCAAAGCGGACGTAGATATTCATGACTACCGACCTCTCGCTTTTTCAGGCGCAATCGTCGTGCTGGTGTGTAGATAAAGTTGTTCGCCATCAAACCCTGTAATACCGGCGGCACTCAGAGGAAAACCCTCTTTCGTGCCGTAGCGAATCCAACCCTCCGACCAAATCTCGCCATTCTCATGACGAACCTGCACGTAATAATTCGGCGCCTCGGACTTCGCTATTTCGACAAACACCCCACCATCCTCGCCACCCACCCAAAGCGCATTGGGATGAGCAATCAAGGTTGGGGCGACGGACCGTTCCATACGCAACAGCACTGCAAACAAAACCAAAATCGCCAGCAGCCCAATGGAGCTCAGAAATACGACGAGCAAAGTTAGGGACAGGCGTTTTCTATCTGTGCACATGCACAGAGCATCGCCGTTCCTTAGACCAAGCATTAGTTTTCCAATACATTGTATTGGGTATTACTGATGAATATATTCAGCCAGCTTTCTTCCCATTGCGGCATGGAAATGGTGAACGTCTTGTTTTTTCGATCGAAGTATATCCAAGTAATACCGACTTCTGCCTCATCTTCGAATGCGCGCATATCTAGCGACTGAGTATCATACAGTGGGGTTCGGTAGGTTTTTTCTGGCTCCTGTGTATCAATCACCCTTAAATACGCCATGCCACCCAACATAAAGATTTTCCCGACACGCACATTTTCCATTACATAGCGGCCAGAAGGACTAACTTGAGTTGTGCTTGCGGGATACCCTAGCATTGCGTTAACACAATAAATAAGCAACGCAAGTGACGCCAACAAAAAAAAGCCGATCCACCAAACCAACTTTCTCTTAAATATACGCATTTTTAGTACCAAAACAAATAAAAAGTCCAACGAAGCTATGGCTGCCCATCACTTATTCCAAACATTTATAATTGTGAGCGGAACAGACTCATACTGCACATCAGAAAGCACCTGAAAATCACCGCCCTTGCCAAACTCAGCCCGGTACTTCACAAAATGAGAGTTAGATATGTAAAAATATCGTGATTCATCTAATTCTTTGAACATTTTCTGAACATCTTGCGGATCTAAAAACGGATTCGATGCCATATCCGACGTCATCTGCGCCTTACCTGCATTCGCCGCCGTTGCGTAGGCAGGGTTGGCTATACCATCGAAATTCCAGTAACCCAGTGGCTGACTAAAATTGTCATCCGGTGCGTCATTGAAGTCGTAAGCATCTTCAACGTAAAACCCAATACGATCAGCGAAGAGCTGAATACTATCAACAGAAATGATTACCTTACCCTCCGGAAACACACGGACGTTAAAGTTTGCTAGCGCTGCTCTAAGCTCATCGGTTTTTTCTATCAGCCCAAACTTAACTGCCCGATTGTTGCTGTACCCGAACTCCTCTACCTTTCTCGCACTGCCATCAAACTTGAACGGATAAACTCCAGGAGCTTTCCCAAGGTATTTCGACTTAATTTTATCGCTTATGTTTTTCTGTGCAGCAGGATTATTCCAAACAGACTTCAACTCTTTAATAACGGCTTTAGCCGGCTCGAACTGATTCAGCCACGCCATCTTTACAATGGCGTCCTCTACATAAGGATCCTTAGGGAGAACGATATGATCTTTAACCTCTTTACTCATCGCGCCGTCAGCAGTTGGCCATGGCTTACCATTGAACCAATGCTGCATTAGTTTTGCAGCAATGGGCCACTTCATCTTGTCCATGGCATCAGGGATATCTGTGATTTTAAATTGACGAACAGCTGCAGACTTACCAGCTTGATTACTGGCCGGCGTCAGACTTGAAGCTATTTTTGTATCCGCCATCTCAAAACCCCTTACTTACATTATCCAATTACAACTTCAGATTGCTGCTCAATAATCAGTTCATAGGGCTCAGCTTCCGATGACGAGATTTTCTGCGTCTTGCCGTCGGCGCCTGTGACACCACTGATTATTTTTCCCGTGGCTGTTTTGAAACTGTATGCAACTCCAGCCAACGGCCTCCCGGTGTCCTGGCAATTGATCACGTAGTGCTCGTTAAACGGCCACTTGATGTCCACCGGCAACGGCGCCACAAACGGCACCGCCGAATGCGAATTCCCGATGATCACCGTCCCGGACCCGGCCGTAACCTTGTTCCCATGCGCCCCTACCGAGCCCACAGTCGCGGCCGGTTTTCCATTGATCAAAACCGTCGTCGCAAGGTCACCAACCATCGCACCACCACACGCCGAGGCATCGCCTTGGCGGGCGGCCGCGAGGCCGTCGAAGAACACGTCGCCGGAACCGGCGACAATCGGGTTGGTGCCGTGACCGGGGAGCGGGCAAGCGGTGGGGTCGGTGACGCGTGCTGCGGGTTTGCCGGACATCGGAGTCTCCTTAGTTGACCTTTACTTGACCGCTGCCATCCAGGCGCGCGGCGAAACTGACCTGACGCTTGAAACCATCAACTTCCAGCAAGCCTTCGATGCTGAAGGACAGGCGAAGCTGATCGTGGTCACGCGGCAGGGAAATGACACGCACATTGCTCAGGCGTGGCTCGTAGGCTTCGATGAAATTTTCGATGGCCAAACGGGCCTGACTCAGGGAGTCGTGCAGGCTCAGACGCATGTCATTGAGATCGGGTAGCCCGTAATCGGACAGCGTTTGCACGCTGCCCGCACGGGTGCTGAGCATCTTGGCCAGATGGGCAGCCACGGACGCCATGGCGGAGACCTCGCGGCTCCAGCCGACGCGTTTGTCCGCGTCGCCACCCAGGCGTTCGAAAAGGCTGCCGTATCCAGTCATGAGTTAGCTCCGTTTACTCTTTGTCCAGCTTGCCAACCAGCGACAGGGTGAAATCGGCACCCATGTACTTGAAGTGCGGGCGCACGTTCAGGCTGACGCGGTACCAGCCAGGCTCGCCTTCAACATCGCTGACGATGATCTGGGCAGCGCGCAGTGGACGACGGCCACGGACTTCGGCACTTGGGTTTTCCTGGTCGGCCACGTACTGGCGGATCCACTTGTTCAGTTCCAGCTCGAGGTCGGTGCGTTCTTTCCACGAACCGAGTTGCTCGCGCTGCAGCACTTTCAAGTAGTGAGCCAGGCGGTTGACGATCATCATGTACGGCAGTTGGGTGCCGAGCTTGTAGTTCAGCTCTGCTGCCTTGCCTTCTGCGCTGATGCCGAAGAACTTCGGCTTCTGCACCGAGCTTGCGGAGAAGAACGCCGCGTTGTCGGAGCCTTTGCGCATGGTCAGGGAGATGAAGCCTTCCTCGGCCAGTTCGTATTCACGACGGTCGCTAACCAGAACCTCGGTAGGAATCTTGGTTTCGATTTCGCCCATGCTTTCGAAGTGGTGCAACGGCAGGTCTTCAACCGCGCCACCGCTCTGCGGGCCGATGATGTTCGGGCACCAGCGGAATTTGGCGAAACTGTCGGTCAGCTTGGTGCCGAACGCGTAGGCAGTGTTGCCCCACAGGTAGTGCTCGTGGCTGTTGGCGACGGTTTCTTTGTACACGAACGATTTGACCGGGTTTTCTTCCGGGTCGTACGGGTTACGCAGCAGGAAACGCGGCACGGTCAGGCCAACGTAACGGGAGTCTTCCGACTGGCGGAAGCTCTGCCATTTGGCGAATTGCGGGCCTTCGAAGTGATCTTTCAGATCCTTCAGGTCCGGCAGACCGGTGAAGCTTTCCAGGCCGAAGAATTTCGGGCCGGCCGCGGCGATGAACGGCGCGTGGGACATGCAGGCAACGCTGGACACGTACTGCATCAGTTTCACGTCCGGCGAGCTTGGGGACATGAAGTAGTTGGCGATGATCGCGCCAACCGGCTGACCACCGAACTGACCGTATTCAGCGGTGTAGATGTGTTTGTACAGGCCAGCCTGCATCACTTCCGGCGAATCTTCGAAATCGTCCAGCAGGTCTTCTTTGGAGACGTTGAGGATTTCGATCTTGATGTTTTCGCGGAAGTTGGTGCGGTCGACCAGCAACTGCAGACCACGCCACGACGACTCCAGGGACTGGAAGTCAGGGTGGTGCAGGATTTCGTCCATCTGGCGGCTGAGCTTGGCATCGATCTCGGCGATCATGCGGTCAACCATGGCCTTCTTGACTGGCTCACCGTTGTTCTGCGGCTTGAGCAGCTCTTCGATGAAGGCCGACACACCGCGCTTGGCGATGTCGTAGGCTTCGTCGTCCGGCGTCAGGCGGGTTTCGGCGATGATGCTGTCGAGAATGCTGTATTCGCCGTTCTCTTTGCTCTTTTGCTGTGCTGCGCTAGTGCTCATGGTGTTGGCTTCCTTGGCTGATGGAGACTCAGGCGTCCTGGGCTGCGGCGTTCAAGCCCAGCTCACCCAGTACGCGACCGCGGGATTCGTCGTCGGCGAGAACGCCTTCGATGGCTTTGCGGAACGCAGGCGCGTTACCCAGCGGGCCTTTGAGGGCCACCAGCGCGTCGCGCAGTTCCATCAGTTTTTTCAGCTCAGGCACTTGCTCGACCAGGCTGGCCGGGTTGAAGTCCTTCATCGAGTTGACGCGCAGTTTCACGGCCAATTCTTCAGTGTCGCCTTCTTCCTGAAGACGGTTCGGTACGCTCAACGTCAGCTGCAGCTCTTGCTTGGCCAGCACTTCGTCGAAGGTCATCTTGTCGATGCTGATCGGCTTGCGATCTTCGACTTTACGTTCGTCCTTGCGGTGGGTGTAGTCACCGATTGCCAGTAGTTTCAACGGCAGTTCAATCTCTTCCTGAGCACCACCGGTGGCAGGTTTGAAAGTGACGTTGATGCGTTCCTTGGGGGCTACCGAGCCTTCTTTGGCCATGGCTATTCTCCTTGCGGTTGTGGCCCTGGGGCCTATTCGAGTACCACTTCGAGATCGAGGTGGCACAGCCTGCGATAAATCTCTTCCTTGCGTTCACGTACAGCATGGTTCTGCGGTAACAACTCGCAGCAGCTATGCAGTAAATGCAGCACTTCCAGCGCAAGATCGGGCTCCCAGGCGTTCAGGCCTGAGTCCTGTAATGTTTGGTCGAGTGTTTCGAGTTGGGTCCTGGCCAGTTCGTATTTCTTGGCCATGAAGCACAGCCGCGCGAGGGCGAACTGCCAGAAGAATCGGACGCGTCCACCGTGGGCGCTTTGCAGGCCTTGCTTGAGGATCTGCACGGCGGCCTTGAGGCCGTCTTTGCGCAGGATCGGCAAGACTTCTTCCAGGGCCACTTCCCAGGCCGGCTGGCTGTCGGCGACTTCGACCTTGCGCGGCGCACTGGCGCTTTGCAGGTGCGGCATGACGTAGGCGCTGACCCAGGCACGGGTGGCCGGATCGGCAAACGGGGCGCCGTCATGGAAACGCAATTCGATGATGCCGGGCAGGCGCTGAATCAAAAGCGCGAAGTGGATTTCCACTTCGCGCATTGCCATCTCGGCGTTGAGCCCCTGGAGGCACTCCCAAACCATTCGCTGGCCATCGAACCAGAACGGCGCCTTCGCCAGGCTCGCCTCCAGTTCCACCAGCAGATCGGCGTATTTGGCCTGGTCGTAACGGTCCTGGTAGGCCTTGAGCTTGTCGGCTGGCAACCCGCGCAGAACGGTGATCTGCTCGGCGTTGCGCTCGGGCACCGCGTCGATGGGCAACCACAACAGTGTGCGATTGAGGCGCAAGGCGCGCAGGTCGGTGGCTTTCTGCTTGAGCCACCAGGCACACAACGGCCGCGCGCTTTCCTGCTGGGCACGCAGGGCCTTGTGGGCTTCTTTCTCGTTATCGATCGGTGCGCCGGGGGTGAACAATTGCGTGGCGGCTTGTTTGACCTGAGCCACCGCCGCCCCGACGACGCCAGGTTCCGGCTGATTGTCGGCGGCACGCTGGACCATGTTCTTCAGGCGACGGGAGATCGGCAGCAGCAGCGGAGCGTCATCCCCCAAATGCTCGGTGCAAGCAGCATCGAGACCTTCAAGGTGCTCGACCAGCCGCCGGAACATCGGCAACTGCTCTTTGATCGCGACGTTTTCGGTCAGCACCTGCTCAAGACGCGGAACCAACCAACTGACGGCAGCGGAGCGGGTGCGGGCCTTGTTCGGGTGGACTTCGGCCCAGTGGCTTTCGCACAGGTAGTGCAGCAAACCGAGGCCGGCCAGCAGCCCTTGAAAGGATTCGCGCTGGTACAGGGCCCAGGTCAACCAGGCACCAACCCGCAAATCCTTGGACTGGGTGCGCAGCAGGTTTTCACTGTTTTCGCGGATTTTCAGCCAGTCGATCTGGCCGCTTTCGTGCATGGATTGGGCTTTGCCCAGCTCGCTTTCCAGCGCCTCATATTCGCTCGAAAAGCGAACGTCCTCGCCCGCGAAATTCTCTTGGGAAACAGAGGCTTTTGCGAGTTCGAGGTAATGAGCGGAAAGTTTGCTTGAGTAGGACATCCATGGCCTTTTTTAAGGATTACAGTCATACGCCTAATGGAATTACCGAGGCGTGGGGACAGTATCAAAGAGCTGCGATGAGTCTCATCCAATTGAGTTCGTGCTCTTTCAAGTGCGCGCATCGTACTCACGATGATGGCCACTAGCAAGCATCTGATTAAACAACAAGACGAAGTGTGTCTATTGCACGTAGGAGAATTCCTTATATATCGCAAGGGATTCCCTGATATCAGTTTAATGTTTCCTCGCCTGACGTATCGATCGGAAAGCACCGACTTAGAGACATCGCTGTCAATCACCCGCGGTCGCTGCCGATTGAATCGCTGGCACGCATCTGAATCATGACAAAAATAAAAATTATTAAATGTAGGAGGCTTCCGAAAGGCGCTGTCATCTTTCAACAAATTGGAGCGACAACAGCCCGTATGAAAAGTGCCACCACAATGATGGCACCTCATACACAAAACAAAGTCCCACATTGGAACTTTCGGTATCGCGGAAATTTCATATCGGGTTTTAAGGAGTGCCAACATTTAGGATGGTTAAACACCGCTCGACGGCGCTTGTTTAAAACGCCTCAAGGTTACTTCCTGCAAGCTACAACACCTTGCGCCGTTGCCTACGGCTACGCCAGAATCCGCCGGCTTGTGCGCCTTGGGGTCGGTCGGTAACTTGGTTCCTGTCACTGCCCATCAGTGATCGGGTTTAGTCGCTCGCTGGTAATTGAAGTTGCACAAGCTTCTGTCAGACAGGTATTTCCTACCTGCATTTGATGGTGGCTGTGCGTAGGGCACCTTCGGGTGCGCCGGCTTCTTCAATTCCCCGGTCCGACTAACCTGCGTACAGCTGCCACCCCTTCGTTTAGTCGGCGAAGTGTTGTCAGCATCATTCAAGGAATTGAAGATCATGTTCAAGGTCACACCCAACCCGCCAGACACCGATCCGGTCTCTCCCTACGAAAGCCCCGATTCAAACAAACTCAACGATGCCGCCGAGCGCGCCCTCGACCATCACTTCCCGCCAGCCGACCCCAAACCACCAAAACGCAACGGCCAGCTCTTCAGCGTCTGCTCGGGCATCCACCCTGAAACCCTTCTCGCCAATGCCTCGGAAGATCTGCTGTCCATCAGCGCCATCGCCGCCAACCTCGCCGACGATGTGGACGGTTCCCGCCGCTCCGTAGCCTTGGCGCTCAGCCGCATGGCTGACGGCGTGCATTTGTTGGTGGAGCGAACGCTGGATCATCTGGATGAACCCGAGATGGCGGCGATTTTCGCCAAGCAACAAAATCGAGTCAGCTGATTCGTCAGGCATAAAAAAATGGGCACCCAACCCAGTTGGCGTGCCCATTTTTTATCCCGCTCACCCGCTACGCGGGAAGTCGGTGCGTGTTACGGATTGACGCTGTCTTTCAACGATTTGCCTGGCTTGAACGCAACGGTGTTGCTGGCCTTGATTTTGACGGGCTCACCGGTTTGCGGGTTTTTGCCGGTGCGGGCACCGCGATGGCGTTGCAGGAAGGTACCGAAGCCCACCAGCGTAACGCTGTCCTTGCGGTGCAGAGCGCCGGTGATTTCTTCGAGAACGGCGTTGAGAACGCGGTTGGCCTGCTCTTTGGTGAGGTCTGCTTTTTCAGCAATTGCAGCGGCGAGTTCTGGTTTACGCATTAGTGAAGCCCCTTTGACGGTTTTTTGTTGTTATGTCCGTGCTGTTCTCGTTGGAACAGCGCCCAAAGCGCCGCAGGTGCTCTACTCTGCGGCAGACGGGAGTGAGGATGGCACGCAGCGAAGAGCCGCGCCAGTCTCGGCGCGACCTTTGTAAGGGCAAAAGAGGGGTGATTCCGACAGAACGACCAGTATTTACGCCAGCAGTGCCGGAAGCTCTTTGTTCAGGGCCAGTTTTTCCATCACCGCCGCGCCTGTCAGGGCATAACCCAGCAGTTTACCGCTGGCATCGCGGCACAATACCTTGATGTCTGCGCCCTGCCCTTCGACTGTCCAGACACCCTCCAAACCCCGTGGCGGCGGTGAAACCACCAATGGGCAGACTGGCGTTTTAACGGTGATGGGCATCGGGCCATAACTCACTGCCGTCGGGTTTCCGGCGAGGGTCTGGGCCAGCGCTCTCGCACAGCTCATGAGGGGCATGACGTACAACAGATTCAGCCCATCGACTTCGGCGCAGTCGCCCAAGGCATAGATGTTGGCGTGGGAGGTTTTCAGGTGGCGATCGACCACCACGCCGCGATTGACCTGCACACCGGCCGCAGCCGCCAGATCGATGCGCGGACGCAGACCAATGGCCGACACCACCACGTCGCAAGGGATCACCTGGCCATCGGACAGATGCGCTTCCAGTCCGTCAGCAACGCGCTGCAAGCGATTGAGCACCGGCCCGAGGTGGAAGCGTGCGCCCAGGCTTTCCAGCCCGGCCTGAACCGCAGCGGCCGCCGCCGGGTGCAACAGGGTCGGCATGACCTGCTCGCACGGTGCAACCAGTTGCACCTCGTAGCCGCCAAGGATCAGGTCGTTGGCGAACTCGCAGCCGATCAGGCCGGCGCCGAGCAGCAACACCCGACGTTTGCCGGCCGCCGCTGCGCGAAAGCGCGCGTAGTCTTCCAGATCGTTGATCGGGAAGACTGCGTCAGCCGCATCGCCTTCGACCGGCACCCGCACGGTTTCCGCGCCCCAGGCGAGGATCAGGTCACGGTAAAACACCGCTTCCTCACCGATCCACAAGCGCTTGTGGCCAGGGTCGATGCCGCTGATGCGCGTGTGCGTACGCACTTCGGCCTTCAACTGCTCGGCCATGGTGCCGGGTTCGGCCATGCTCAGGCCGTCGGCGTCTTTGTTTTTGCCGAAGCCGGTGGAGAGCATCGGCTTGGAGTAGGAGCGTCCGTCATCTGCGGTAATCAGCAGCAGCGGGGTTTCGCCATCGAGTTTGCGAAACTCCCGAGCCAGGTTGTAGCCAGCCAACCCGGTGCCGACGATCACGACAGGTGCGTTCATTCCCTACTCCTTCAAATGTCTTAGTTAATTTCGATCATTTCGAAATCCATCTTGCCCACGCCGCAGTCCGGGCACAGCCAGTCTTCCGGCACGTCCTGCCATAGGGTGCCCGGCGAAATGCCGTCATCCGGCCAGCCGTCGGCTTCGTTATAAATCAGGCCGCAGACCACACATTGCCACTTTTTCATTCACGTACATCCTCAAGATTCAGGCTTTTGCCGGCGCGAACGGTCGATGGTTGGAGCGCTGCCGTCCGGCTCAGCGCGTTTTGTACTGATCGGGCACGGCAGATGCAAGCCTGTTCGACGCAATGGCCGGCCGGATCAATCAAAATCGCAGGCTGACATGGTAAGCTCGCCGCCTCATTTGCTGCCAATAATGACTCACTGTGCCGCACTCAAAATTCCCCGCTGCGACCCCGCTTTGGCTCCCTCGAAGCCAACTGACGCCCCTCCCCGACATGTCTACGCTCGACTGGCTGTTCGACGAAGGCTCCTTGACCCGACGGCTGATCCGTTTGTCGAATGACGGCTTCAGCGTCACGCCACTCTTCGAAGGCTGGCAACCGCTTCGCCCCGACGAATGTGCGGCGCTGGACCTGGCCGAAGGCAGCGAGGGCTGGGTTCGCGAGGTGTATCTGCGCGGCCACGGCGAAGCCTGGGTATTTGCGCGCAGCGTGGCGGCGCGCAGTGCGTTGCAGGGCGACGGTCTGCACATGGACGAATTGGGCAGCCGCTCCCTGGGCGAATTGCTGTTTTGCGATCAAGCGTTCCAGCGCCGCGCTATCGAGGTTTGTCACTATCCTCAGGAGTGGCTGCCGATGGAGTCCCAGGCACCTGAACTGTGGGGTCGCCGTTCGCGTTTCGACCGCGGCGCCTTGAGCGTGCTGGTGGCCGAAATTTTCTTGCCGACCCTGTGGAACGCCACCCGCGCCCATCCGGAGAATTGCTGATGTACCAGAGCCTGCTCAAGTCCCTGAATCGCTTGAATCCAAGGGCCTGGGATTTCATTCAGCTGACCCGCATGGACAAACCGATCGGCATTTATCTGCTGCTGTGGCCGACGCTGTGGGCACTGTGGATTGCCGGCAAAGGGTCGCCCTCGTTGGCCAACATCGTGATTTTCGTCCTGGGCGTGGTACTGACCCGTGCCGGCGGCTGCGTGATCAACGATTGGGCAGACCGCAAGGTCGACGGCCACGTGAAACGCACCGAACAGCGGCCATTGGTGAGCGGCAAGATCAGCTCCAAAGAAGCGCTGGTGTTCTTCGCGCTGCTGATGGGCGTGAGTTTCCTGTTGGTGTTGTGCACCAATGCAGCAACGGTCTGGCTGTCGTTCGGCGGTTTGGCACTGGCCTTCACTTACCCGTTCATGAAGCGCTACACCTATTACCCGCAAGTGGTGCTGGGCGCGGCGTTCTCCTGGGGCATGCCGATGGCGTTCACCGCCGAGACCGGTGAACTCCCGGCGGCGGCGTGGTTGCTGTGGATCGCCAATCTGCTGTGGACCGTCGGCTACGACACTTATTACGCGATGACCGACCGCGACGACGATTTGAAGATCGGCGTGAAATCCACGGCGATTCTGTTTGGCGAGGCGGACCGGGTGATCATCCTGATCCTGCAAGGGCTGGCGCTGGGTTGCCTGCTGCTGGCCGGGTCGAAATTCGAGCTCGGCGGCTGGTTTCACTTGGGATTGCTGGCGGCGGCGGGCTGTTTTGCGTGGGAGTTCTGGTACACCCGCGGCAAGGATCGGATGCGTTGCTTCAAGGCTTTTTTGCACAACCACTGGGCCGGGTTGGCGATTTTTGTCGGGATTGTGCTGGATTACGGGTTGCGTTGAATCAAACCTGCTCCCGGCATGGGGGCAGGTTTGCGGTTTCTGGACTCGCTTACTTCTTCGGTCCGGTATTGGTGATGACGTGCCAGACGTCCTTCATTTTGTCGCCTACCATGTCACCGGGTTTTTTGTCATTCACGAACGTGTAAAGCGGTTTACCGTCGTAGGCATATTGACTCGTGCCGTCATCGCGCTTGATAACGCTCCACTTGCCTTCGGCCTTTGCACCCGCCGGAGCCATCATTGGCGGCCAGTTCTTGGCACAATCATCGTTACACATTGACTTGCCGCCAGCATCCTTGTCGAACGTGTACACCGTCATACCCTTATGATCGACCATCATCCCGTCTTTCATCATTGCTGGCTCAGCCGCGAAGGCCATCGATGGCAACGCCAGGGCCGCCGTCAGCATCAGAGCCTTGATGGATTGCGAGTATTGCTTCATGGAAACCTTCCTTTTGTGGTTGTCAGGATTCGGAATTAAAGCTTAGTTCAGGATCACAACAATCGCAGGGCGACTAAAATACTGTCACACGACTGCAATAATTCCGTTATCTAATGCGGCGCAAGACAGTTAAATGACAAGAGGATTAAAGGCATGGTTGGCAGGAGCATTCTGATCGTCGACGACGAAGCGCCCATTCGCGAAATGATCGCCGTTGCGTTGGAAATGGCCGGCTATGACTGCCTGGAGGCTGAGAACTCGCAGCAGGCCCACGCCATCATTGTCGACCGCAAGCCGGACCTGATCCTGCTCGACTGGATGCTGCCCGGCACCTCCGGCATCGAGCTGGCCCGACGCCTCAAGCGCGATGAGCTGACCGGGGACATCCCGATCATCATGCTCACCGCCAAGGGTGAAGAGGACAACAAGATCCAGGGCCTGGAAGTCGGCGCCGATGACTACATCACCAAGCCTTTTTCCCCACGTGAGCTGGTGGCGCGCCTGAAGGCCGTGCTGCGCCGCGCCGGCCCTACCGATGGCGAGACGCCGATCGAAGTCGGTGGTCTGCTGCTGGATCCGATCAGCCACCGCGTGACCATCGACGGCAAACCCGCCGAGATGGGCCCGACCGAATACCGCCTGCTGCAATTCTTCATGACCCACCAGGAACGTGCCTACACCCGCGGCCAGTTGCTGGATCAGGTCTGGGGCGGCAACGTTTATGTCGAAGAGCGCACCGTCGACGTGCACATCCGCCGCCTGCGCAAAGCCCTCGGCGATGCTTACGAAAATCTGGTACAAACCGTGCGCGGCACCGGCTACCGGTTCTCCACCAAGGCCTGATCCGGACCTTTCCCGCACGACAAGCTGACAAGGACGCGCGCTCAAGTGAACCAAAACTGGCATGGCACCCTGATCCGCCACATGCTTTTGCTGGTGACCGGTTGCCTGGTGATCGGCCTGATTACCGGCTACTACGGCTGGAGCCTCGCCGCGGGCCTGGGCCTTTACCTGGCCTGGACCCTCAAGCAATTGCTGCGACTGCACGAATGGCTGCGCCTGCACAAACCCGAGGAAGCACCGCCCGATGGCTATGGTCTGTGGGGCGAAGTGTTCGACAGCATCTACCACCTGCAACGTCGCGACCAACGTGTGCGTGGGCGCCTGCAAGCAGTAATCGACCGGGTCCAGGAGTCGACTGCCGCGCTGAAAGACGCAGTGATCATGCTCGACAGCGACGGCAACCTCGAATGGTGGAACCGCGCCGCCGAAACTCTGCTCGGCCTCAAAACCCCGCAAGACAGCGGCCAACCGGTGACCAATCTCGTACGCCATCCACGCTTCAAGGAATACTTCGAACAGGACAGCTACGCCGAGCCGCTGGAAATTCCGTCACCGATCAATGATCGTCTGCGCATTCAGCTGTACATCACCCGCTACGGCAACAACGAACACTTGATGCTGGTGCGCGACGTGACGCGCATCCATCAACTGGAACAGATGCGCAAAGACTTCATCGCCAACGTCTCCCATGAACTGCGTACGCCGTTGACGGTGATCTGCGGCTACCTGGAAACCCTGCTCGACAACGTCGAGGACGTGAACCCGCGCTGGTCCCGTGCCCTGCAACAGATGCAGCAGCAAGGCGGACGCATGCAAACGCTGCTCAACGACTTGCTGCTGTTAGCCAAACTGGAAGCCACCGATTACCCGTCGGACAACCAGCCGGTGGCCATCGACGGCTTACTGCAATCGATCAAGAGCGACGCTCAGCAGTTGTCTGCTCAGCGCAATCAGAAGATCACCCTGGAAGCCGACCCGACGATTCTGCTCAAGGGCAGCGAAGCCGAGTTGCGCAGCGCGTTTTCCAATCTGGTGTTCAACGCGGTGAAATACACCCCGGCCGAGGGCAATATCCGCATTCGCTGGTGGGGTGATGAGCAAGGCGCACACTTGAGTGTGCAGGACTCCGGCATCGGCATCGACAGCAAGCACTTGCCGCGCCTGACCGAACGCTTCTATCGCGTCGACTCCAGCCGCAATTCCAACACCGGCGGTACGGGGCTCGGCCTGGCAATCGTCAAACACGTGCTGCTGCGCCACCGCGCGCGGATGGAAATCAGCAGTATGCCGGGCCATGGCAGCACCTTTACCTGCCATTTTGCGCCGGCCCAGGTCACAAAATCCCGGGTCATCAGCGCCACCGACTGATACCGGCCGGCACGCGCCACTGGTCAATCACTTGGTCAGCCGCTACATTGGCTGACTTGTGCCTGCCCTTCAGGCGCACTTTTTTCTTTCCTTTCGAATATACGGAACCCGCAAAACTCCATCATGGACCCTTCCCCTGGCTTGACCCTCGCGACACTCTTCGCCGATTTCGGCATGATTCTTTTTGCTCTGATCCTGGTTTTGCTCAACGGCTTTTTCGTTGCGGCGGAATTTGCCATGGTCAAATTGCGCTCGACCCGGGTCGAAGCCATCGCTGAAAAAAACGGCTGGCGCGGACACATCCTGCGCACCGTTCACAGTCAGCTCGATGCTTACCTGTCAGCGTGCCAGCTGGGTATCACCCTCGCCTCCCTGGGCCTTGGCTGGGTCGGTGAACCGGCGTTCGCACACATTCTCGAACCGCTGCTTGAAGCCGTCGGCGTGCAGTCGCCTGAAGTGATCAAAGGCGTGTCGTTCTTCACGGCGTTCTTTATCATTTCGTACCTGCACATCGTGGTCGGCGAACTGGCCCCGAAATCCTGGGCCATCCGCAAACCCGAGTTGCTATCGCTCTGGACCGCCGTGCCGCTGTACCTGTTCTACTGGGCCATGTACCCGGCCATTTACCTGCTCAACGCCAGCGCCAACACAATCCTGCGGATCGCCGGCCAAGGTGAACCCGGCCCTCATCACGAGCACCATTACAGCCGTGAAGAACTGAAACTGATCCTGCACTCCAGCCGTGGCCAGGACCCGAGCGACCAAGGCATGCGCGTTTTGGCCTCGGCGGTGGAAATGGGCGAACTGGAAGTGGTCGACTGGGCCAACTCCCGGGAAGACCTGGTGACCCTGGAGTTCAATGCGCCGCTGAAGGAAATCCTGGCGATGTTCCGTCGCCACAAGTTCAGCCGTTATCCGGTATACGACAGCGATACCCAGGAGTTTGTCGGCCTGCTGCACATCAAGGATCTGCTGCTGGAACTGGCAGCCCTGGACCACATTCCCGAGTCGTTCAACCTCGCCGAACTGACCCGGCCGCTGGAGCGCGTTTCGCGCCATATGCCGCTGTCGCAATTGCTGGAGCAGTTCCGCAAGGGCGGCTCGCACTTCGCCCTGGTCGAAGAAGCCGACGGCAACATCATCGGCTACCTGACCATGGAAGACGTGTTGGAGGTACTGGTCGGCGACATTCAGGACGAACACCGCAAGGCTGAGCGCGGGATCCTCGCGTACCAGCCGGGCAAGCTGCTGGTGCGTGGTGATACGCCGCTGTTCAAGGTCGAACGCCTGCTGGGCATCGACCTGGACCACATCGAAGCCGAAACCCTCGCCGGGCTGGTCTACGAAACCCTGAAACGGGTGCCGGAAGAGGAAGAGGTGCTGGAAGTCGAAGGCTTGCGGATCATCATCAAGAAGATGAAAGGGCCGAAGATTATTCTGGCCAAGGTGTTGATGCTGGATTAACAGGCAGATCCAGAACTGCGTCGATCCCTTCGCGAGCAGGCTCGCTCCCACAGGTTTTGCACAGACCTTGTGGGAGCGGGCTTGCTCGCGAAGGCGTCAGAACAGGCAACACCTCACTGTTTACCGAGCGCAAAGTTCGGCAGGCTGCCCACCGGTTGATTGAACTGGTACGGGATCGACACCAGCCCCAACCCGGTATTGCGCTGCACCACGAAATGCAGGTGCGGCCCGCTGCTGTTGCCGGTATTGCCCGACAAGGCCAGCGGACTCCCCACCGACACTCGTTGCCCCTCTCGAACGCTCACCGAACCTTGCTTAAGGTGCAGGTACACGCCCATGGTCCCGTCATTGTGCAGCACCCGCACGAAATTACCCGACGGATCGGTGCCGCGCCCGGTCTGGGCATTCTCGGTTTTCACCACCACACCGCCACGCGCTGCGATGATCGGCGTGCCTTCGGGCATGGCGATGTCCATGGCGTAGCGGTTCTTTGGACCGAAGTGGCTGTATTGACCGTTGGCGCCCTGACTCAGCCGAAACGGTCCACCGCGCCAGGGCAACGGGTATCGATAGGCCATGGCGGCCCCTGAGGGGTCGCCCAGGGAGTATTCAAATTTTGGGGTATACGCGAGCGGTCTTTCGGGCCGCGTGGCTGTGAGCAGCGCCAGACGAATACTGCTGCGTGCCGGCATCACCCGGCGGATCGGTCGGCTCGGCGCACCACTGACGTTTTTCAGCCCGCCGAAGCTCAACTCGATTTCTACCGGCGCATACAGGTCATTGCGCACGTAAACGCTGTCTACGCCCTTCTTCTTCGTGATGACGACGTACACCTGGCGCTCAAGATTCTCGACCATGCGATCACGAAAAACGAACACCTTGGAGCCTGTCGTGGGGCGGTCGCTGTAGGAGACCACGCCATTGGTGTCGGTGGACTTGTAGATCGTCATGGCCATCGCCGAGGTGGAGGCCATGAAAAGACCGCAGAAAAACAGCAGGCGCGCGAGCATGGGAAAGATTCTGTCGAGTAAGGCCTGGGTAGGAGCCTAGCAGCTGCAATGGACCCGGGTAGTCGGCAGATGTTTCAAAATGGGCAGTTCAGCGGATGTGTGGTGAATCTGGTGGCTCCTTCGCGAGCAGGCTCGCTCCCACATTGGAATGCGTTTCCTTGTGGGAGCGAGCCTGCTCGCGAAGGCGGACTGTCAGACGACGAAAACTACGCGCCGGGTATGAAATGCTTCTGCGCCGTACCACGTGCTATCAAACGGGAAATGTAATCGAGCTTCTGCGCATCCTGGTCGACGAAGCGGAAGGTCAGTTGCAGCCAGTCGCTGTCGGGCTTCGGCTCGTGGGCGACGATGGCGTGCAGGTAGCCGTTCAGACGGGCGGTTTCGGCGTTATCGCCCTGCTCCAGGTCGAGCACGGCGCTGTCGAGCACTTGCGGCAGGGTGTCGGTGCGTTTCACCACCAGCAAGGCTTCCTTGAGACTCAAGGCCTTGATCACACATTGCTGAATGCCGTTCGGCAGGCGCAATTGGCCCTGGCCACGACCGCCCGTTGGCGCTGCGGAGGACGCTGGAGGCTTGATCGGCGGGCTGTTGAGCAGACCGCGAGACGGAGCAGCCGCCGGGGCCGGCGCGGCGGCGACAGGTTTGGCGAACGGGTTGACCGGCGCCGCGGCGGGTGCGACCACGGCAGCCTTGCCGCCGGTCAATGCGCTCAGGGAGTCGTTGCCGAACGCCGAGTTCATTTTGGTCGGAGCACTGTTCATCAAGGTGTCGAGCTTGCCCACCTTGTTCAGGGCCTGCTTGACCTTGGTCAGCAGTTGCTCGTTGGTGAACGGCTTGCTGACGTAACCCGAAACCCCGGCCTGGATCGCCTGAACGACGTTCTCTTTATCGCCTCGGCTGGTCACCATCACAAACGGCATGGTCTTGAGGTTGTCCTGCTCGCGGCACCAGGTCAGCAATTCCAGGCCGGACATTTCCGGCATTTCCCAGTCGCACAGGACCAGGTCGAACGCTTCCCGCGCCAGCAAGGCCTGAGCCTTCTTGCCGTTGACCGCATCTTCGATCCGGATACCCGGGAAGTAGTTGCGCAAGCACTTCTTCACCAGGTCACGAATGAACGACGCGTCGTCCACGACCAACACACTGACCTTACTCATCCATCACCCCTTTAAAAAATCCCGGCAAGCATACCGCTTTGCTGATGGCACATTGCCAAAAACCTTCAGTCACGCCGGGACTTTTCGTTCGCGGGTGCTGCTTTCGAATTCATAAACCACAAACAAAAACGCCCGGCCAAAAGGCCGGGCGCTTTTCTCAGGCAATCTTACTTATCGTCAGCTTTGCCCGGAACATTAGCGGTTTCGCCACTTGTGCCTTCAACTTCTTCTTTCATGCGCTTGAGGCCCAGGTGCCGCACGTCGGTGCCACGCACCAGGTAAATCACCAGCTCCGCGATGTTGCGCGCGTGGTCGCCGATCCGTTCCAGCGAACGCAGCACCCAGATAATGCTCAAGACCCGCGAGATAGAGCGCGGGTCTTCCATCATGTAGGTGGCGAGTTCGCGCAGCGCGGTTTTGTATTCGCGGTCGATGATCTTGTCGTACTGGGCCACCGACAACGCCAGGTCGGCGTCGAAGCGGGCAAAAGCGTCCAGTGCATCGCGAACCATGTTGCGCACCTGGTCGCCAATGTGGCGAACCTCGACGTAACCCCGTGGGGCTTCGCCTTCTTCACACAACTGGATGGCGCGACGGGCGATCTTGGTCGCTTCGTCACCGATGCGCTCCAGGTCGATTACCGACTTGGAGATGCTGATGATCAAACGCAAGTCCGACGCTGCCGGCTGACGGCGAGCCAGAATGCGCAGGCATTCTTCGTCGATGTTGCGTTCCATCTGGTTGATCTGGTCGTCGATCTCGCGAACCTGCTGGGCCAGGCCAGAGTCAGCCTCGATCAGCGCGGTCACCGCGTCGTTGACCTGCTTCTCGACCAGGCCGCCCATGGCCAGGAGGTGGCTGCGCACTTCCTCGAGCTCAGCGTTGAACTGCGCGGAGATGTGATGGGTAAGGCCTTCTTTACTAATCATGTTGGCGTCCTTGGAGCGTCCGGTAAGGTGCGGTGGACCGCAGCGTCAGTTCAGTGAGCAACAACAGCTTCCTAGCCGTAGCGACCAGTGATGTAGTCTTCGGTCTGCTTCTTCGCCGGATTGGTGAACAGGGTGTCGGTGTCGCCGAATTCCACCAGTTTGCCCATGTACATGAACGCCGTGTAGTCAGAAACCCGCGCGGCCTGTTGCATGTTGTGGGTCACGATGACGATGGTGAACTTCGATTTCAGTTCGTAGATCAGCTCTTCGACTTTCAGCGTGGAGATCGGGTCGAGTGCCGAGCACGGTTCGTCGAGCAGCAGCACCTCCGGCTCCACGGCGATGGTGCGAGCGATCACCAGACGTTGTTGCTGACCACCGGACAGGCCGAGTGCCGATTCGTGCAGACGGTCTTTGACTTCGTCCCACAGTGCCGCGCCTTTCAACGCCCACTCGACGGCTTCGTCGAGGATGCGCTTCTTGTTGATGCCCTGGATGCGCAAGCCGTAGACCACGTTCTCGTAGATGGTTTTCGGGAACGGGTTGGGCTTCTGGAACACCATGCCGACGCGACGACGCAACTCGGCCACGTCTTCGCCCTTGCGGTAGATGTTGTTGCCGTAGAGGTTGATCGCGCCTTCGACACGACAGCCATCCACCAGGTCGTTCATGCGGTTGAACGTACGCAGCAGTGTGGACTTGCCGCAGCCGGACGGGCCGATGAAGGCGGTCACGCGCTGTTTCGGGATGTTCAGGCTGACGTCGTACAGCGCTTGTTTGTCGCCGTAGAACAGGTTCAGGCCTGGTACTTCGATCGCGACGGTTTCCTGCTCGAGGCTCAAGCTCTGTTTATCGCGACCCAGCGCCGACATGTTGATGCCGTGGGTATGTGCTTCGTGCTGCATGGGAGGCTCCCTGTGCTAACAAATTCGGTTCGGTTTTTGTGGGAGCGAGCCTGCTCGCGATTCAGGCAATGCGGTTTAACTCTGAAACCGCGGTGATGCCATCGCGAGCAAGCTCGCTCCCACATAGAAATCAGTGCTGCATGAAATCAGCTATCCAGCGCTTTGTATTTTTCGCGCAGGTGGTTACGGATATAAACGGCCGACAGGTTCAACGTCGCGATCACCAGCACCAGCAACAGCGCCGTGGCGTACACCAGTGGGCGTGCCGCTTCGACGTTCGGGCTCTGGAAGCCGACGTCATAAATGTGGAAGCCAAGGTGCATGATCTTCTGGTCCAGGTGCAGGTATGGATAGTTGCCATCCACCGGCAGCGACGGCGCCAGTTTCACTACACCCACCAGCATCAGCGGCGCTACTTCACCGGCGGCACGGGCCACCGCGAGGATCATGCCGGTCATCATCGCCGGGCTGGCCATCGGGATGACGATCTTCCACAAGGTCTCAGCCTTGGTCGCGCCGAGGGCCAACGAGCCTTCACGTACGGTGCGAGGAATCCGTGCAAGACCTTCTTCGGTCGCCACGATCACCACCGGCACCGCCAGCAGCGCCAGGGTCAGCGAAGCCCAGAGCAAACCCGGCGTACCGAAGGTCGGTGCCGGTAGCGCTTCCGGGAAGAACAGGCGGTCAACCGAGCCACCTAACACGTAAACGAAGAAGCCCAAACCGAACACGCCGTAAACGATTGCCGGAACACCCGCGAGATTGTTCACCGCGATACGGATGATCCGGGTCAGGGTGTTCTGCTTGGCGTATTCACGCAGGTACACTGCCGCCAGCACGCCGAACGGAGTAACGATCATCGCCATGATCAGCGTCATCATCACGGTGCCGAAAATCGCCGGGAAGATCCCGCCCTCGGTGTTCGCTTCACGCGGGTCGTCCGACAGGAATTCCCAGATCTTGCTGAAGTAGAAGCCGACCTTGGTAACGATGCCCATCGCGTTCGGCTGGTAGGCGTGTACCACTTTACCGATGCTGATTTCGATTTCTTTGCCGTTCGCATCGCGGGCCGTCAGGCTGTCGCGGTTGAATTGGGCGTGCAGGTCATTCAGACGGGCTTCGATGTCTTGATAGCGCGCATTGAGCTCAGCGCGCTCGGATTCCATGTCCGCTTGTGCAGCAGCGTCGAGCTGGCCTGCCAACTCCAGTTTGCGACCGTGCAGACGCACACGCTCCAGCCCTGCGTTGATCGCGCCGATGTCGACCTTTTCAAGGGTCTTGAGCTGCGCGGCGAGCTTGTTGACGCGTTCCACACGCGCTTGCAACTCAGGCCACGCCGCTTCGCCTTCAGCGATGACCTTGCCGTCCTGTTTGACGTTGACCAGGTAGCCGTAGAAGTTGCCCCACTCACGACGCTCGATGGCCATCAGCTCTGGCGGCGTCTTCTGGTTAGTCAGCCACTCGCCGACGATCCAGGTGAAGTCGTTGCCGTTCAGGTCACGGTTGCCGACTTTGATCAGCTCGCGGGTCATGAACTCCGGGCCCTGGTCGGGCACCGGCAGGCCAGCGCTTTTCAGGCGCTCGCGCGGCACTTCTTCTTTCTGCACCACTTCGCCGATGACGAGGTGATTGGCCTGGCCCGGCACGTCGTAACTGGCGTGCACCAGGTCCGCCGGCCAGAAATGGCCCAGACCGCGCACGGCAATCACTGCCAACAAGCCAATGGTCATGATGACCGCGATGGACACCGCGCCACCGCTGATCCAGACGCCGGGGGCGCCGCTCTTGAACCATCCTTTCAGGGAGTTCTGTTTCACAGACTTCTACCTTTCTTAAAGCGACGAGTATTTCTTGCGCAGACGCTGACGAATCAGTTCCGCGAGGGTGTTCATGACGAAGGTGAACATCAGCAGCACCAGCGCCGAGAGGAACAGCACGCGGTAGTGGCTGCCGCCGACTTCCGATTCGGGCATTTCCACCGCGACGTTGGCGGCCAGTGTGCGCAGACCTTCGAACAGGTTCATTTCCATGACCGGCGTGTTACCGGTGGCCATCAGTACGATCATGGTTTCACCGACCGCACGGCCCATGCCGATCATCAGCGCCGAGAAAATGCCCGGGCTGGCGGTGAGAATCACCACGCGAGTCATGGTCTGCCACGGCGTGGCACCGAGGGCCAGGGAGCCAAGAGTCAGGCCACGTGGCACGCTGAACACGGCGTCTTCGGCGATGGAGTAGATGTTCGGGATCACCGCGAAGCCCATGGCCAGACCGACCACCAGTGCATTGCGCTGGTCGTAGGTGATGCCCAGGTCGTGGGAGATCCACATGCGCATGTCGCCGCCGAAGAACCAGGTTTCCATGTACGGGCTCATGTACAGCGAGAGCCAGCCTACAAACAGAATCACAGGGATCAGGATCGCGCTTTCCCAACCGTCCGGCACTTTCAGGCGGATCGATTCAGGCAGGCGACTGAAGACGAAACCAGCCACCAGAATGCCGATGGGCAGGAGCATCAGCAGACTGAAGATGCCCGGCAAATGCCCTTCAACATACGGTGCCAGGAACAAGCCGGCGAAGAAGCCGAGGATCACCGTCGGCATCGCTTCCATCAACTCGATCACCGGTTTGACCTTGCGGCGCAAGCTTGGGGCCATGAAGTATGCGGTGTAGATCGCCGCAGCGACGGCCAGCGGCGCGGCCAACAGCATGGCGTAGAACGCGGCCTTCAAGGTACCGAAGGTCAGCGGAGACAGGCTCATTTTCGGTTCGAAGTCGGTGTTGGCCGCGGTCGATTGCCAGACGTATTTAGGCTCGTCGTAGTTCTCGTACCAGACCTTGCTCCACAACGCGCTCCACGATACTTCCGGGTGCGGGTTCTCCAGCAACAGTGGCTGCACCTTACCGTTGGCCTCGACGATGATGCGGTTGGCACGCGGCGACAGACCGAAAATGCCTTGGCCTTCCACCACCTGATCGACCAGCAACGTGCGGTGAGCGGTACTGTGGAAGACGCCGAGCTTGCCGGACGCGTCGAGGGCAACGAAGCCTTTGCGACGTTCTTCGGCGGTGATTTCAACAATCGGCGCGGTGCCCATCTGGAAGGTACGAATCTGCTTCAGACGCAGCTCGCCGTCCGGGTCGCGCGCCATGAACCACTGGGCCAGACCACCTTTGGAGTCACCGAGGATCAGCGAGATGCCGCCCACCAGCTGGGTGCTGGCGGTAATCTCGGCATCGCCGTTTTCGAGCAGCTTGTAGCGACCATTGAGGCTCTTGTCGCGCAGGCTGAACACATCGGCCTGGGCCCGACCGTTAATCACGTACAGCCACTGCTGACGTGGGTCGACGAAGATGTTTTTCACCGGCTCAGTCATCTGCGGCAGATCGATGCGCTTCTGCTCGTTGGTGATTTCGCCGGTCATCATGTTTTCTTCGCTGGTCAGCGACAAAACATTGAGTTGTGAACCGGTGGAGCCGACCAGCATCAGGGTCGAATCGGTCGCGTTAAGGCTGACGTGCTCTAGCGCGCCGCCCGTCTCGTTCAGTGCGATCGGCGTTTCACCGTACGGATACTCGACGGCTGGCGTAATGGTCTTCTTGCCGTCCGGGTAGCTGACTTTATAGGTATGACGGAACACCAGTGCCTGACCGTTGGACAGGCCCACCGCTACCAGTGGATGACCTGGCTGGTCTTCACCGATAGAAGTCACGCTGACGCCGGCCGGAACCTTCAGATCGACGCGTTTGAGTTCGGCGCCACTGTCGATATCGAAGAACAGCGCCTGGCCCTTGTCGGAAACCCGCATGGCGACCTGGTTCTGTTCTTCCAGGGAGATCATCAACGGCTTGCCGGCGTCTTGCATCCAGGCCGGCGTGATGGCGTCCTTGGAGGTCAGGTCGGCCCCCTGAAACAGGGGCGCGACAATGTAAGCGAGGAAGAAAAAGATCAGCGTGATCGCGCCAAGAACGGCAAGGCCGCCCACGAGGACGTACCAGCGGGTCAGGCGATCTTTGAGCGCGCGGATGCGGCGCTTGCGTTGCAGCTCAGGCGTATTGAAATCAATTCGCTTGGGAGGATTAGTAGTCATGGTGGAATTGGCCAGATCATTCATGCGCACACCCTAGCGAACCTGTATGACAGAAAGATGACAATGCAGTGACGCAACAAATCCGCCGCCTGTGGGAACTGGCAGCGGACCGAAAATTTGGGGGTTGTAGGAGCTGTCGAGGGAAACGAGGCTGCGATCTTTTGATCTTGCGGTTAGAAGCCTGATCAAAAGATCGCAGCCTCGGTTCCCTCGACAGCTCCTACAGAGTCCAGGTTTACCCCGGACTCAAGGTTTTACTTTTTTGCGACGTTGCCGCCTTCTTGCAGACCCAGGTCAGCCAGTGCTTTTGCAGCAACCTTGGCCGGCAGTGGGATGTAGCCGTCTTTCACCACAACTTCTTGACCCTGTTTGGACAGGATCAGCTTCACGAACTCGGCTTCCAGCGGGGCCAGAGGCTTGTTCGGGGCTTTGTTGACGTAAACGTAGAGGAAGCGCGACAGCGGGTACTTGCCGTTCAGGGCGTTTTCTTCGGTGTCTTCGACGAACTCGGTGCTGCCTTTCTTGGCCAGAGCTACCGTTTTCACGCTAGCGGTTTTGTAGCCAATGCCCGAGTAACCAACGCCGTTCAGCGAGGAGCTGATCGATTGCACGACCGAAGCCGAGCCTGGTTGTTCGTTGACGTTTGGCTTGTAGTCGCCTTTGCACAGGGCTTCTTCTTTGAAGTAGCCATAAGTGCCGGATACCGAGTTACGACCGAACAGTTGCACTGGCTTGTTGGCCAGGTCGCCGGTCACACCCAGGTCACCCCAGGTTTTCACGTCAGCTTTGGCGCCGCACAGACGAGTCGAGGAGAAGATCGCGTCGACCTGTTCCATGGTCAGGTGCTGGATCGGGTTGTCCTTGTGCACGAACACAGCCAGGGCATCCACGGCAACCGGGATAGCGGTTGGCTTGTAGCCGTATTTGGTTTCGAAGGCTTGCAGCTCGTTATCCTTCATCTTGCGGCTCATCGGGCCCAGGTTAGCGGTGCCTTCAGTCAGCGCAGGTGGCGCGGTAGAAGAACCGGCGGCCTGAATCTGGATATTTACGTTCGGGTATTCTTTTTTGTAGTTCTCAGCCCACAGGGTCATGAGGTTAGCCAGGGTATCGGAGCCGACGCTGGACAGGTTGCCCGACACACCAGTGGTCTTGGTGTAGCTCGGGATAGCAGGGTCAACAGCGGCAACCGCGTTGGCAGTCGCAACGC
The DNA here is from genome assembly GCF_030053095.1 of Pseudomonas sp. PMCC200344. NCBI lineage: Bacteria > Pseudomonadati > Pseudomonadota > Gammaproteobacteria > Pseudomonadales > Pseudomonadaceae > Pseudomonas > Pseudomonas sp. PMCC200344. The sequence continues at coordinate 6,344,042 of NZ_CP125618.1, forward strand.
CAGCAGCGACAAAAGTCATTGCCGCCATCAAACGCTTCAGTTTCATGCCTTACTCCTAGCAGATAGGTGTGTTAAGTCGGGGCCAAGTATCAGCAGGCCGTGTGAACACTCTATGGCTGAAATATGACAATTAGATGAAAGGCCAGCATTCGATTGTTTGCCGGGTGATTTGCGTTGCCCCCTTCGCGAGCAGGCTCGCTCCCACAGTGGTCCGCGTTCAACCTGTGGGAGCGAGCCTGCTCGCGAAAGGGCCAGTACAGTCGATGAAAGGCTCGGCTTAGCGACCCTTCTTCCAGAGGTACGCACCCACCAGAATCCCGACCCCGCAGATGATCGCCACGTAATAAGCCGGCCCCATCGGGCTTTCCTTCAGCAGCAGGGTGACAACCATCGGGGTCAGGCCGCCGAAGATGGCGTAGGCCAGGTTGTAGGAGAACGACAGCCCGCTGAAGCGCACCACCGCCGGGAAGGCTTTGACCATCACATACGGCACTGCACCGATAGTGCCGACCAGCAAGCCGGTCAAGGCGTACATCGGGAACAGCCAGTCCGGGTGGTTGAACAGGCTGTGGTAGAAGGTCCACGAACTGATCAGCAACGCGGCACTGCCGAACACGAAGACACGACCCGCGCCGAAGCGGTCAGCCAGTGCACCGGAGGCGACGCAGCCCAGGCTCAGAAACACGATCGCCAGGCTGTTGGCCTGCAATGCGGTGGTTGGCGAGAAGTGGTAGACGGTCTGCAGCACGGTCGGGGTCATCAGAATGATCACGATGATGCCGGCAGACAGCAGCCAGGTCAGCAGCATGGAAATCAGGATCGCCCCGCGATGGTCGCGCAACACGGCGCGCAGCGGCACTTCTTCTGCCAGGGCCTTGCGCAGTTGCAGCTCGGCGAATACAGGGGTTTCGTGCAACCAGCGACGCAGGTAAACCGAGAACAGGCCGAACACGCCACCCAGCAGGAACGGAATCCGCCAGGCGTAATCCGAGACTTCGACCGGGGTATAAATGCTGTTGATCGCGGTGGCGACCAGCGAGCCCAGCAGGATGCCAGCCGTCAGCCCGCTGGTCAGGGTGCCGCAGGCATAACCGATATGACGCTGCGGCACGTGTTCGGAAACGAATACCCACGCGCCCGGCACTTCACCGCCAATCGCCGCGCCCTGAATCACCCGCATCAGCAGCAGCAGGATCGGCGCCCACATGCCGATCTGCGCGTAAGTCGGCAACAGGCCCATGATCAGGGTCGGCACCGCCATCATGAAAATGCTCAGAGTGAACATCTTCTTGCGTCCCAGCAGGTCGCCGAAGTGCGCCATGACGATGCCGCCCAGTGGCCGCGCCAGGTAGCCGGCGGCAAAGATCCCGAAAGTCTGCATCAAGCGCAGCCACTCGGGCATGTCGGCCGGGAAGAACAGCTTGCCGACCACCGTGGCGAAGAACACGAAGATGATGAAATCGTAAAACTCCAGCGCACCGCCCAGGGCAGACAGCGACAAAGTCTTGTAATCGCTGCGGGTCAGCGGACGTGCGGATTGAGTGGACTGCGCGATGCTCGAGGGCGCTGTGGTCATGGCAAGGCTTCTCTTATAGTCGGATCTGCAACCTCAACAACGCTGGCCGAGGCTTGGGCAGGTCCGGCACGATAACAAATTGTTCGAAAAAGCACATAGAGGTGCGTATTTGACGGTCGAAATGAGAACCGGACGGTCGTCTCGGAGTCTACCGACCGATATACTCGCAATCCTGCACCTGCTTGTAAGGGGTTGCTGTGCGAAAACGTCGTTGGCAGCCGTCAGCCGATTTCGCAGAGTTTCCCTTTAGGCGCCTTACGAAAAACGTGACGAACGTAGTATGTTCGGGGCTGAATCGTTTTTCCTTGAGACGGCTATTCACCTGAAGTACCAATGAGAGTCACGGGTCAGAGGCACCCCCGGCATGATAGAGCTCGAACAAGAAGATCCAATCCCGCAAGGCGACCTTGCCCTGCAAATTACCGCGCTTCCTCGCGAAACCAACGGCTTTGGCGATATTTTCGGCGGTTGGCTGGTGTCGCAGATGGATTTGGCCGGCACCGCAATGGCCAGCAAAGTCGCGGGTGGTCGCGTGGCCACGGTTGCGATCGACCGCATGGCGTTTCTGGTTCCGGTAGCGGTGGGTGCTCAGCTCTCCTTCTATACCCAGGCGCTGGAAATCGGCCGCAGCTCGATTCAGATGATGGTCGAAGTCTGGAGTGACGATCCGCTGTCCAGCGAATGGCGTAAAGTGACGGAAGCCGTGTTTGTGTTCGTCGCCATCGACGGCAGCGGTCGCACCCGTTCGGTTCCGCCTAGAGCTCGTTAAACACTGCGACCTTTCTGCGGTCCATTGCAGTCATTGTTCCTGATCGAGAGTTGCCCCATGAGCACGCCCAACGTTGAAGCCGTGAAACTGGATGAACTGAACTGCTGGCGCATTCGCCACGGTCAGGCCGAATTGCTGGTCGCCCAGCAAGGCGCGCACATCCTCAGTTATCAAGTGGCCGGGCAACCGCCGCTGATCTGGCTCAACGACGAGGCCGTGTTCAAGACTGGCAAGAGCATCCGCGCCGGGGTTCCGGTGTGCTGGCCGTGGTTCGGCAATCTGCCGCGCAACCCGCAGAGCGTTCAGGCGATGCGCGTCAGTAACGAAGCGCCGACCGCCCACGGGCTGGTAAGGGCGATGGACTGGGAACTGGGCGGCATTGAAACCGAGGGCGAAAGCCTCAAGGTGGAGTTTGTTCTGCCCTACCCTGAGGGCGGTTTACCGGGCTGGCCGCATCAGGTGGATTTGAAGCTGAGCATTCGTCTGGATGAGCAACTGCACATCAGCCTGACCAGCCATAACCAGGGCGCTGACAAAGTCACCATCAGCCAGGCGCTGCACAGCTATTTCGCGGTCAGCGATGTACGCCAAGTGCATGTCGAAGGGCTGGATGGCTTGAGTTACATCGAAACCCTGGACGACTGGAAAACCGTCACTCAGACCGGCGATCTGCGTTTTGTCGGCGAGACCGATCGTATCTATCTCAATACCCCGACGAAGCTGAGCATTGTCGATCCGGCCTGGGAACGGCGCATCGAGCTGACCAGCAGCGGTTCACGCTCGGCGGTGATCTGGAATCCGTGGATTGATCGCGCTGCGGCGTTCAGTGACATGGCTGACGATGGCTGGCAGCGGATGCTGTGCATCGAAACGGCGAATGTGATGGATGATGTGGTGACATTGGCACCGGGTGCCAGTCACACGCTGGGCGTGAGCATCGGCAGCGCACCTTTATAAGCATCACCCAAACCCAATGTGGGGGGCTTGCTCGCGAATGAGGGCGTGTCAGGCAACATTAATGTCGACTGACACGCCCTCATTCGCGAGCAAGCCCGCACACATTTGGATCTCCTACAAATCCGACTCCTGCACCACCTGCACCTTCGACGCATCCAGCGCATACGCTGCATCAGCCAGGTCGTTGTTGACCTTCTCGACCTTCAGCGTGCCGGTCACCCACAGCGGTGTATAGATGTCATTCAGCTTCAAACCTTTCGGATAACGCACCAACACCAATTGATTAGGTGGCGGCGGCGGCACGTGGATGCAGGCGCCCGGATACGGCACGAGGAAGAACAGTGTGCTGCGGCCCTTGGCGTCGGACTCCAGCGGTACCGGATAACCACCGATGCGGATGTTCTTGTCGTTCATCGACGGCACGGTTTTGGTCGAATACATCACCGCCGGCAAGCCCTTGCTCTGCTTCATGCCACCCTTTTGGGTAAAGGTGCCATTGGCTTCGGGGGAATTGTGGTCGATTTCGGGCATGGCCTCGAGGGCTTTCTGGTCCGACTTGGGCATCAGTTCGAGCCAGTCGGTTTCCGGCAGTTCGCCGGCGTGGGCCAAACCACTGCCCAAGAATAGAATAGTCAATAGAAGACGGCGCATGAAAGTGCTCGGCAAAGGAAAGGACGGTGTAACGCCGAGCATTCTAGCCCTCTCCGGCGATGGCGCAGAGAGGGCTTTGTCACTTCAATCAGGTCCTTTTTTTGATCAGGCCGTAGATCACCAGCAATACCACCGCGCCCACCAGCGCACCGATGAAACCTGCGCCTTCGCCAGCGCGGTAGATGCCCAGGGCCTGGCCGCCGTATGTGGCCGCCAGCGAACCGCCGATACCGAGCAGGATGGTCATGATCCAGCCCATGCCGTCGTCGCCCGGTTTCAAGAACCGAGCCAGCAGGCCGACGATCAAGCCGATAAAGATGGTTCCGATAATTCCCATGGCATTTCCCTCTGATTGGTTTGGCTATGCGAAAGCCTAGTCAGACTTTGGCATCCTGCCATGAGAGAACGGCGGCCCCTGAATGGTTCCGCCGCTGCCACATGAAACTATTCGGCGATGAGCGCTTCGACCTTGAGGATCTGCGCAGCCAACGTATCACGGTCTGCACAGCGCAGATTGGCGTGACCGACCTTGCGGCCGACCTTGAACGCCTTGCCATAGTGATGCAGGTGGCAATCAGCAATCGCGATCACTTTCTCTACCGGTGGTACAACACCGATGAAGTTGAGCATCGCGCTCTCGCCGACCTTGGCCGTCGAACCCAGCGGCAGACCGGCAACGGCCCGCAGGTGGTTTTCGAATTGGCTGCACTCGGCACCTTCAGTGGTCCAGTGCCCCGAGTTATGCACACGCGGGGCGATCTCGTTGGCCTTGAGGCCACCGTCGACTTCAAAGAACTCGAACGCCATCACGCCAACGTAATTCAGTTGCTTGAGCACGCGGCTGGAATAGTCTTCCGCCAAGGCTTGCAGCGGGTGGTCGGTGCTGGCCACGGACAGTTTGAGGATGCCGCTGTCGTGGGTGTTGTGAACCAGCGGATAGAACCTGGTTTCGCCATCGCGAGCGCGCACGGCGATCAACGAGACTTCACCGGTGAACGGCACGAAACCTTCCAGCAGGCAGGCCACGCTGCCCAGTTCGGCGAACGTACCGACCACGTCTTCAGGCTTGCGCAGGACTTTCTGGCCCTTGCCGTCGTAACCCAGGGTGCGGGTTTTCAGCACGGCCGGCAGACCAATAGAAACCACGGCGGCGTCCAGATCAGCTTGTGACTGAATGTCAGCGAACGCCGGGGTAGGAATCCCCAGGTCCTTGAACATGCTCTTCTCGAACCAGCGATCACGGGCGATGCGCAGGGCTTCGGCGCTCGGGTAGACCGGGACGAACTGCGACAGGAAGGCCACGGTTTCGGCCGGGACGCTTTCGAACTCGAAAGTCACCAGATCGACTTCATCGGCCAGCTGACGCAGGTGATCCTGATCGCCGTAATCGGCCCGCAGGTGCTCGCCCAACGCGGCTGCGCAAGCATCCGGCGCGGGGTCCAGGAAAGCGAAGTTCATGCCCAGCGGAGTGCCCGCCAGCGCCAACATGCGACCCAACTGGCCGCCACCGATTACACCGATCTTCATCGTCAACAACCTCAGGCGATGCGTGGGTCTGGATTTTCCAGGACGCTGTCTGTCTGCTCAGCGCGGAATTTTTTCAGCACCGCGTGGAACTGCGGGTGCTTGGCGCCGAGGATGCTCGCCGACAGCAACGCTGCGTTGATCGCGCCGGCCTTGCCGATGGCCAGGGTGGCGACCGGAATGCCCGCGGGCATCTGCACGATAGACAGCAGCGAATCGACGCCCGAGAGCATCGACGACTGCACCGGCACGCCCAGCACCGGCAGGTGGGTCTTGGCCGCACACATGCCTGGCAAGTGGGCCGCGCCGCCGGCACCGGCGATGATCACCTCGATGCCACGCGCCTCAGCCTCTTCGGCGTACTGGAAGAGCAGGTCCGGGGTGCGGTGGGCAGAGACCACTTTCACCTCGTAAGGAATGCCGAGCTTTTCCAGCATATCGGCGGTGTGGCTAAGGGTGGACCAATCGGACTTGGAGCCCATGATCACGCCAACCAGTGCACTCATCGTCGTGCCTCTTCTCTCTGGGCGCCCGCAGGCGCGTCAAAAAACAACAAGCCACGCAAAATGCGTGGCTTGATTGTACGAATTATGGCCGGACGAACCGGCCGAAGGCCGCGCAGTATACCTCAATGAAGCAGATAAACAGCCCCCATAGCGACCATCTGTCAATTGATTCAATGCGGCAAGTTTATTGACTCAAAAGTCAGTCGATTCAGCCTGCCCCCATAGGCTTATTAAGATATCCCAACGCACAACCTCTACTCCACGAAATTACAACTAAGGTTATTGGTAGCGGCTAGTCATATCGCAATAAAGTGACATATAGATTAACTCGCCAAAGCGCCGCACCCTAGTTAGTTTAACTATCGCAACCACCAACCAACACAACTAACGAACACAACAAAAAATCTCTCGAACCTAATCAGAACCGAGATGTTTTTTAATAAGGATTCAAGGATGACTCCAACTACCAAGCCGTCACAGATAAAAGATCTTATGATTTTCGCTATGATTCACGAAGACGTACCCGCTTCAACGAAAGAGACGATTTATGCCGATCATTTCCAACCTTTTGTAAAAGAGCTGGAAAGCTTCACCGACCTGAGGGTCAACATTGTCTTTGGTGGCGGCTCGCCCTACAGCAACTTCAATTACAAGGGCGATGACGAAATGCAGACCCTGAGGCGCTGGGAGGCCCTGGGTATAAAATTTCTGGACGAGGCTAGAAAAGAAGGTTTCCAGACAAACTCATTGACCAAGGTTATTTTGGTCACTAAAGATCATTTGAATGACAAGACTGGAGGTGCCGCACTTCTCTGGCCCCCATTTGGCGCTGGAACCTTTGCAATTGCATCAACGACCAGTTTCATAACAGTGGGTCATGAGATCGGCCATTTATTAGGCGCCAAACATGAAGACTCGGAAGTTCAATACAACGGTTGGTGGTGCGAAACGTATATGACACCACAGCGAAATGTACTCCGATCCATTTGCTATAACTTCAGCCCGACTAACCGACAAAACATAAAAAATTATCTGAATCACAGAGCTTGATGCTCCAACTCTGATATGGGCAGAGGCACAAAAAAGCATGCCTCTGCCTTCACCAGCTTACTGATTGCCACTTGCTGCTCCGCCCTCGAGCTTGCGCCACAACAACCGCACATTCGCCTTGCGCACCAACGCGCAGCGGTACAGGCGAATCTCCAGCGGCACATGCCATTGCGGGCCGCCGCAAACCACCAGTTCACCCCGAGCCAGTTCGGCGCGCACGCTGAGCTTCGGCACCCAGGCAATGCCCAATCCTTCCAGCGCCATGCTTTTAAGACTGTCGGCCATGGCGGTTTCGTAGATGGTGGTGAAGCGCAACGCGCGCTGGCGCAGCAGCATGTTCACCGAACGCCCGAGAAATGCACCGGCGCTGTAGGCGAGCAGCGGCACACTGCCTTCGCCTTCCAGATCGAACAGTGGCTTACCGTCGGCATCAGCCGCGCAGACCGGGAGCATTTCGGTGTCGCCAAGGTGCAGCGACGGGAAGATTTCCGGGTCCATCTGCATCGCGGCATCCGGGTCGTAGAACGCCAACATCAGATCGCAACCGCCTTCACGCAGGGCATGCACGGCATCACCGACGTTGGTTGCCACCAGGCGCGTCGCGATGTTCAGGCCTTCATTACGCAGCTGCGCGATCCAGCGCGGGAAGAAACCCAGCGCCAGGGAGTGAGCAGCAGAAACCTGCATCACCTCGCCCTGCCCGCCTTCCAGGTGATGAAGGTGACGCAACACTTCACCGAGCTGCTCGACCACCGTCCGCGCGGTGACCAGAAACAGCTGCCCCGCCGCCGTCAGCTCGATCGGCGTGCGCGAGCGATTGACCAGGGTCAGCCCCAGCGCGGCTTCAAGGCTGCGGATCCGTCGACTGAACGCCGGCTGAGTCACGAAGCGTCGTTCGGCAGCCTGGGAGAAGCTGCGGGTGGCGGCCAGAGCACTAAAGTCCTCAAGCCATTTACTTTCAAGGTTCATCACGGTCTCCCGGACACGCACCAATTTAGGTCACACGCTCGCCGCAGACACGGCGTCACACGGGCATTATGCCGAATGTGCATAGGCTAGTGTTTAACAGCATTGGCCCAAAATTCTCCACAAGCCTAGCATTTGCAGTGTTCCGGCACAGACCGGGTCCCTATCGAGATGATTTCTATCATGTCTTCCGCTGCATCTTTCCGCACAGAAAAAGACCTGCTTGGCGTACTCGAAGTACCTGCTCAAGCGTATTACGGCATCCAGACCCTGCGAGCGGTGAACAACTTCCGTCTCTCCGGCGTTCCGATTTCGCATTACCCGAAACTGGTCGTTGGTCTGGCGATGGTCAAACAGGCCGCCGCTGACGCCAACCGCGAGCTGGGTCACCTGAGCGAAGCCAAGCACGCTGCCATCAGCGAAGCCTGTGCACGTTTGATCCGCGGCGATTTCCACGAAGAGTTCGTGGTGGACATGATTCAAGGCGGCGCTGGCACTTCAACCAACATGAATGCCAACGAAGTCATCGCCAACATCGCGCTGGAGGCCATGGGTCACCAGAAGGGCGAATACCAATACCTGCACCCGAACAACGACGTGAACATGGCGCAGTCGACCAACGACGCCTACCCGACCGCGATCCGTCTGGGTCTGCTGCTGGGTCACGACGCGCTGCTGGCCAGCCTCGACAGCCTGATCCAGGCGTTCGCCGCCAAGGGCCAGGAATTCAGCCACGTATTGAAGATGGGCCGTACCCAGCTGCAAGACGCCGTGCCGATGACCCTCGGCCAGGAATTCCGCGCCTTCGCCACCACATTGAGCGAAGACCTGGCGCGTCTGAAGACACTGGCCCCTGAGCTGCTGACCGAAGTGAACCTGGGCGGCACCGCGATTGGCACCGGCATCAACGCCGACCCGCGCTACCAACTCTTGGCCGTTCAGCGTCTGGCCCTGATCAGCGGTCAACCGCTGGTTCCGGCCGCCGACCTGATCGAAGCCACCTCCGACATGGGCGCCTTCGTGCTGTTCTCCGGCATGCTCAAGCGCACCGCGGTCAAGCTGTCGAAGATCTGCAACGACCTGCGCCTGCTGTCCAGCGGCCCACGCACCGGCATCAATGAAATCAACCTGCCGGCGCGTCAGCCAGGCAGCTCGATCATGCCAGGCAAGGTCAACCCGGTTATCCCGGAAGCGGTTAACCAGGTGGCGTTCCAGATCATCGGAAACGACCTGGCCCTGACCATCGCAGCCGAAGGCGGCCAACTGCAACTGAACGTGATGGAGCCGCTGATCGCATTCAAGATCTTCGACTCGATCCGCCTGCTGCAACGCGCCATGGACATGCTGCGCGAGCACTGCATCGTCGGCATCACCGCCAACGAAGAGCGCTGCCGCGAACTGGTCGAACACTCGATCGGTCTGGTCACCGCGCTGAACCCGTACATCGGCTATGAAAACGCCACCCGCATCGCCCGTATCGCCCTCGAAAGCGGCCGCGGCGTGCTGGAACTGGTGCGCGAAGAAGGCCTGCTCGACGACGAAATGCTCGCCGATATCCTGCGCCCGGAAAACATGATTGCTCCGCGTCTGGTGCCTCTGAAGGCTTAACCGAACGCAACGCCGGCGCTTGCTCTTTTAACGAAGAGCACGAAGCGCCACGCTCACCAGGTCGAGGGACTAGACACCTCTCACCTTTTGAGGGCTTGGGGATTCATTCCCCAAGCCCTTTTTTTTAATGATTTGCAGGCCCGACCGTATAGGTCGTGCCTGGCTCGACTTCTGTAGGAGCACGGCTTGCCGGCGATGGCGCCTTCAAGATCGCCATCGCTGGCAAGCCATGCTTCGACAAAAGAAAGGGACCTCGTTTCGTCGCTTGCACCACAACCGTGCAGACGGACGGCACGCTCATAGGTATAGTGCCGCCCCTCTTCGCGTGAGCGGTCGTCGGTAACGAGGCCCAAACCCATGCGAAACCCGAACTAATAACAACCTGCGATATGGAACCGGGACGAATCTTCGCCTCACCTGTTGTGCCACGCGCAAGCCGGTGTAACGCGATATTTCTGCCCCTCCAGCATTTGCCTAAACAAAAAACAGCGAGGAATAATCCATGCTCGAAGTCATTAACGACTTCCTCTCAGGGAAAGTACTGATCGTGCTCATTGTCGGGCTCGGTAGCTACTTCACGATCCGCTCGCGTTTCGTTCAATTGCGCCACTTTTTCCACATGTTCGCGGTGTTCCGCGACAGCCTGAAAAGCAGCGCCGGTCAACTCAGTTCGTTCCAGGCATTGATGCTCAGCCTCGCCGGCCGCGTCGGTGCGGGCAACATCGCCGGTGTCGGCATCGCGGTAACTCTGGGTGGTCCGGGTGCGGTGTTCTGGATGTGGGTGACCGCGTTGGTCGGTATGTCCAGCAGCTTCTTCGAATGCTCCCTCGGCCAGCTCTACAAGCGCTGCGATTCCGACGGCACGTACCGTGGCGGCCCGTCCTATTACATCCAGCACGGCCTGCAGAAACGCTGGCTGGGCATGATCATGGCGTTTCTGCTGCTGATCACCTTCGGCTTCGCCTTCAACGGTCTGCAATCCCACGCCGTGACCCACTCGCTGAAAAACGCTTTCGACCTCGACCCCACTTACACGGGCCTGGCCCTGGCGGTGTTGCTGGGTCTGGTGTTCATCGGTGGTATCAAGCGGATCGCCAAGGTCGCTGACCTGTTGGTGCCGGTGAAAACCCTGGTGTACATCGGCGTGACCATCTACGTGATCGTGCTGCAATTCGACCACGTTCCGGGCATGTTGATGACCATCGTCAAAAGCGCCTTTGGTCTCGACCAGGCCTTCGGCGGCCTGATCGGCAGTGCCATCGTCATGGGCGTGAAGCGTGGCGTGTTCGCCAACGAAGCGGGCCTGGGCAGTGCGCCAAACGTGGCCGCTGTGGCCTCGGTCGAGCACCCGGTTTCGCAAGGTGTGGTTCAGGCGTTCAGCGTGTTCCTCGACACCTTTGTGATCTGCACCTGCACCGCGTTGCTGATCCTGCTCTCGGGCTTTTACACACCAGGCTTCGAAGGCGACGGCATTGCCCTGACCCAGAATTCGCTCGCCGCCGTCGTCGGTGACTGGGGCCGGAGTTTCATTTCCGTGGCCCTGTCGTTGTTCGTGTTCACCTCGATTCTCTACAACTACTACCTGGGCGAGAACAACCTGCGGTTCCTGATCGGTGAAAACCGCAAGGCGCTGATCGGCTACCGCGCACTGGTACTGGTGTTGATCTACTGGGGTGCGATCGAGAACCTGGGTACGGTGTTCGCGTTCGCCGACATCACCATGACCCTGCTGGCGTTCGTGAACCTGATCGCGCTGTTCCTGCTGTTCAAAGTCGGCATGCGCATCCTGCGTGACTACGATGACCAGCGCGCGGCCGGCATCAAGACGCCCGTGTTCGATTCGAGCAAATTCCCGGATCTGGACCTGGACTTGAAAGCCTGGCCAGCCAATCCGCCAGCGGCCGCCACCAAGGCTGAAGCTGAGCCGCAAGGCGTACCCGCAGCGCAACGCTGATCGGTTAAAGTGCGCAATCCCATGTGGGAGCGAGCCTGCTCGCGAAGAGGGAATGTCAGACGGCATTGATGTCGGCTGAAATACCGCTTTCGCGAGCAGACTCGCTCCCACAGGGGAAGTCATTGTTCTCGGAGAGTCTCCATGAATTCCTCGACCTACCCTGCCGCCCAGCACGTCATGGTGCTCTACACCGGTGGCACCATCGGTATGCAAGCCAGCGCTCATGGCCTGGCCCCGGCGTCCGGTTTCGAAGCCCGGATGCGCGAATATCTGCACAACCAGCCTGACCTTGTCGTGCCGCAGTGGCGCTTTCGCGAGATGTCGCCGCTGATCGACAGCGCCAACATGAGCCCGGCTTACTGGCAGCAACTGCGTGAAGCGGTGGTTGACGCTGTCGATGTCCAGGGTTGCGACAGCGTGCTGATCCTGCATGGCACCGACACCCTCGCCTACAGCGCGGCGGCCATGAGTTTTCAATTGCTCGGCCTGCATGCCCGCGTGGTGTTCACCGGTTCCATGCTGCCGGCCGGCGTAGCCGACAGCGATGCCTGGGAAAACCTCAGCGGCGCGCTGGTTGCTTTGGGTCACGGCCTTGCGCCGGGCGTTCATCTGTACTTCCACGGCGAACTGCTGGACCCGACCCGTTGCGCGAAGGTGCGCAGTTTCGGTCGCCATCCGTTCAAGCGTCTTGAGCGTCAGGGTGGCGGTGAGAGGGCTACTTCAATACCGGCATCGCTGACCTACAACCAGCCCAAGCAATTGGCGAAAGTCGCTGTGCTGCCGCTGTTCCCCGGCATCGGCGCCGAGATACTGGACAGCCTGCTCGACAGCGGCATTCAAGGCCTGGTGCTGGAGTGCTACGGCAGCGGTACCGGGCCGAGCGACACTCCAGAGTTTCTCGCCAGCCTGGAACGGGCGCGGGACAAGGGTGTTGTGGTTGTAGCCGTCACCCAATGCCATGAAGGTGGCGTCGAGCTGGATGTTTACGAGGCTGGCAGTCGTCTGCGTGGTGTCGGTGTGTTGTCCGGTGGTGGGATGACGCGGGAAGCGGTGTTCGGCAAGTTTCACGCGTTGCTGGGTGCAAATCTGGATAACGCTGAAGTGCGTCGTCTTGTAGAGCTCGACCTGTGCGGCGAACTCAGCTGACACCCTGCAATACCCTGTGGGAGCGAGCCTGCTCGCGATAGCGGTCGTCCATCCAACAATGATGCTGACTGACACACCGCCATCGCGAGCAGGCTCGCTCCCACAGGATCTCCATCAGGCATACAACTTGCTGCGTTCCAGCATCCCAAGGCTGGAACACCCCATGTTGCACTCCCACCTCACCACCCTCAACGCTGTCTCCCTGGTGCTCAACACCTTCAAGGCCGAGGGCTTGTCCAGCGAAGCGCTGCTGGCCGGCAGCGGCATCAGCGCGGCGGATCTGAGCCGGGCGGACACGCGCATCACCACCAATCAGGAGATGCAGGTCTGCGCCAATGCCGTCGCGCTCAAGCGTGACATCGGCCTGGAATTGGGCCGGCGAATGCATGTTTCGTCCTACGGCATGCTCGGGTACGCCTTACTCACCAGCGCCACTTTAGGTGACGCCTTGCGGCTGGCACTGCACTATCCGGCGCTATTAGGAACACTGTTCGAGTTGAGCCTGGAAGAAGATAACGAGCGCATCTGGCTCACCGCTGGCGACTATCGGGAAAACCCTGCGCTGGCGCCATTCAATGTCGAGTTTTGCCTGGTTTCGATGAGGGTCACTTGCGAAGACCTGCTCGGCCAACCGTTGCCGCTGCTTGGCGCCCGCTTCGAATACCCGGCACCGGACTATCAGGCACGCTACACCGAACGTTTCGATTGCCCCTTGCAGTTCGACACTGCGTCCAACGCCTTTGCCTTCGACAAAGCCTGGCTGGAGCACCCCCTGCCTCTGGCCGACGCCATCACCCATCAAGCCATGGCCGAACGCTGCCGCAAACAGAACACCGAGTTCACGGGACGCCAGGTGTGGCTGGGACGAATCCGCCAGCTACTCAGCGCGCAGTTGAATGCGGCGCCCGGCCTCGAAGGTTTGGCCGAGCAGATGAATTGCTCGGCGCGCACCTTGCGTCGGCACCTGAATGACTTGGGTTGCAGCTATCAGGAGTTGCTTGATGAGCTGCGGTTCGAGCAGGCCAAACGCATGCTCTGCGAAGACCAACTGCCGATCTATCAAATCGCCGAGGCATTGGGTTTCAGCGAGACCGCGAGTTTTCGTCATGCGTTCGTGCGCTGGAGCGGTGTGGCGCCAAGTCAATTCAGGCCACACGGATAGCCCCTGTGGGAGCGAGCCGGCTCTGAGGTGGGGCAGTGACGCGCCAATAAGGGGCGAATTCCGGTCAATTCTTTTGGCCATATCGATCCCCTTTTGGCCTTTCCTGCCGTTCTCTCAAACGCTGCGCGCCGCAAGACTGTGTTCAACCGAATCAGCCTGCGGAGAACAAGAAATGCTGACGATCTACTCGGACGATCACCACCTGCACCACGGCCGTTGTGAATTGATGGACGGGCAACTGATGCCCTGCTTCGAAATGCCTTCGCGAGCCGACCATGTTCTGCAGCGCGTGCAGTACCGCGACCTCGGCCCGGTCGAAGCGCCGCAGGATTTCGGCCTCGACCCGATCGCGCGCGTCCACAGCCGCGACTACCTCGACTTCTTCAAAGGTGCCTGGGCGCGCTGGACCGAATTCGGTACCGACGGCGACTTGCTGCCCTACACCTGGCCGGCCCGCACCCTGCGCCGGATCATGCCCACCAGCCTGCACGGTCAGCTCGGCTATTACAGCTTCGACGGTGGCGCACCGATTACCGCCGGTACCTGGCAAGCGGCGTACAGCGCGGCGCAAGTCGCGTTGACCGCTCAAGCCGTCATTCAACGCGGCGCTCGCAGTGCCTTCGCCTTGTGCCGTCCACCGGGACACCACGCCGCCAGCGATTTGATGGGCGGTTATTGCTACCTCAACAACGCCGCCATCGCTGCGCAGGCGTTCCTCGATCAGGGCCATAAAAAGGTCGCGATCCTCGACGTTGACTACCACCACGGCAACGGCACCCAGTCGATTTTCTACGAGCGCAGTGATGTGCTGTTCACCTCGATCCACGGTCATCCGGAAGCCGAGTTCCCATTCTTCCTCGGCTATGAAGATGAGCTGGGTGAAGGGGCCGGCGAAGGCTTCAACTTCAACTACCCTTTGCCGGCTGGCAGCGGTTGGGACAGTTGGAGCGCCGCGCTGGAACAAGCCTGCAAAGAGATCGAAAAGTACGGCACCGATATCGTCGTCGTATCCCTGGGCGTCGATACGTTCAAGGACGATCCGATCTCCCAGTTCAAGCTCGACAGCCCGGATTACCTGGCCATGGGCGCACGCATCGCCAGACTCGGCAAGCCGACGCTGTTCGTGATGGAAGGCGGCTACGCGGTAGAAGAAATCGGCATCAATGCCGTGAACGTTCTCGAAGGTTTTGAAAGCGCCCAATGAGGAATTAGAACAATGATCAGTATCAAACGTTTTATCGCGCCCGCACTCTTCCCCACAGTGCTGTGCGCCACAGTGCTCAGTGGCACCGTTCACGCTGAAGAGCGAACGTTGCGCGTCTACAACTGGTTCGACTACATCACCCCCAAAGCGCTGGAAGACTTCAAGGCCCAGAACACCCAGACCAAACTGGTCTACGACATCTTCGACACCAACGAAGCACTGGAGGCCAAGTTGCTAACCGGCAACTCCGGTTATGACGTGGTGGTGCCGTCCAACGTGTTCCTCGCCAAGCAGATCGAGGCCGGCGTTTTCCAGCCACTGGATCGCAGCAAACTGCCGAACTGGAACCACCTCGATCCCAAGCTGATGAAGCTGATCGAAGCCAACGATCCGGGCAACAAATTTGCCGTGCCGTACATGTACGGCACCATCCTGATCGGCTTCAACCCGGACAAGATCAAGGCAGCATTGGGTGACAACGCACCGGTGGACAGCTGGGACCTGATCTTCAAGGAAGAGAACATCAGCAAGCTCAAGCAGTGCGGCGTGGCCCTGCTCGACTCACCGTCGGAGATCCTGCCACTGGCCTTGCATCACTTGGGTCTGGACCCCAACAGCAAGAAGCCGGCGGACTACGAAAAGGCTGAGGCGCTGTTGATGAAGATTCGTCCGTACGTCACCTACTTCCATTCTTCGAAGTACATGGCCGACATCGCCAACGGTGACATCTGCGTCGCGGTCGGTTATTCCGGCAGCTTCTCCCAGGCGGCCAACCGCGCCAAGGAAGCCAAGAACGGCGTGATCGTCGACATGCGCCTGCCGAAAGAAGGCGCGCCGATCTGGTTCGACATGCTTTCGATCCCGAAAGGCGCGAAGAACCCGGAAGACGCCTACACCTTTATCAACTACTTGTTGCAGCCGCAGGTGATTGCACCGGTCAGCGACTTCGTCGGCTACCCGAACCCGAACAAGGACGCCACAGAATTGGTCGACCCGGCGATCCGCAACAACCCGAATCTGTACCCGACCGAAACGGCGATGAGCACGCTTTACACCCTGCAACCGCTGCCCCGCGATGCCGAACGGGCGCGGACCCGGGCCTGGACCAAGATCAAGTCCGGGACCTGAACAACCCATCGTTTACGCACCATTGAAGACCCGCCCCGTGCGGGTCTTTTTTTACCTGACGATAATTAAGTACCGCCCGACCGATCCCACACCCCGCTACTTTCCGAACCTGACCGGCGCGTTTGCGCGCAGTCCCAGTCCCTCAGAAAGGAATGCACATGTCCTCTACCGAAACGAATGCTGTCGAAGCCGATCCGGCATCCAGCAATCTAAGTGATCTGCTCACCCAACTGATCACCGGCCCCTCGATCAGGGAAGTCGCCACCCGTATTCTTCAACACGACCTGAAAGCGCTTTATCCACAATTGAAAATCGATCCCGGGATGGCGATGGTCGTCACACCGAGCTGGGAAATCATCGCCGGGACGGTCCAGCCCGGGTCATTGAGATTCGAGTCATTGACGGACGCGCTATTGCGACACTCCGGCTCAGGCGAGCCAGTGACCTACCTCGACGGTGAACACTTCCTGAGCCTGAATCCCAGTGCGATCACGCCCATCCACCTTCCGGTCAAGATCGATGCGATCGGGCGCCTGATCAATAAGCTGTCCCCCCTCCTGTTGGTGGCTTGCCAGGAACAACAACTTGAATACTGGGACCAACCCACCCATGGCACAACCTTGCGTTGGCAGAAGTTGTCGCAGTCATTGCGCCAGATCTGGAATGTAGAAAAAGTTGAGGGCTGGGATGTGCACCAGCTGGCCATTGCGCGCAGTGTCTTCAATTATCCCGATGCGACGTTGCGAGGCCCCCACGACACCTACAAGACCCGGGTCTGCCTGATCGACTTCGACCGGCTCGATGGCACAGTGTCCAGCCACCTCAATCGTACGGATTTGACGGTCGTGATCGGCTCCGTCGGGACACGCACGATCATTCTGACCCACGCCATCGCTACGGGCTTCCTGACCTATGAGTCGCTGGAGAAACTGGGCGAGATCCTGCCCAGTTACGTTGAAAAACTGCCCCCCGAGGCCACGCTTCAATGGCGCCTGTTCGAACCCTCCGGGAATTTCTTTGATCATCAGGCCACCGCACTGATTGCACTCCAGGCTGATGCCATTGCCAGCCTGGAATTTGCAAAACGGGCCAGCAGGCCGGCGATCACCACCCACTCCCGTCCCGTAGCAGAGGTGACCGGAACGACTCAGGCCGAGCAGGATTCGCACTTCGAAAAGGTGCAGCGTCTGATCCCCGAATGGCTGAACAACGCTTCGTCATTCGATCTGGGTTGCTACAGCCGACACCTGTTTGATCTGGCGCTGCTACAACTGCGAAACAGCGGCAAATCCTTCGACGACGATATTGCTCCGATCAAGACGTTCGCGCTGGATGCGCTTCGAGCCCACATGCTCAAAAGCCACAGTGACGTTGCCCTCATAAAGCTTGAGAACGTCGAGATCGTTATTGTCAGTCAGGTGGTGTGGGGAGCATTCACGGCCCCCGGCATGAGCGAGACCAAACGCCTGGACCTTGCCGAACTTGCGCTCGAAAACCTCATCGCCCTCCCGCTGGGTGACCAGTCGGTTCAGTACAAAGACGGCACAGCGGTGCCGGCCTGGATGACACCCGACTATCTTAAGACGGCCATCAGCGCCGTCGATATCGGTGCGACCTACTCAGCGTGGGTCAAGGGCAAGCTACTGGATGACCCGCTGGAATCGCTGCGGCGTCAACGACTCTACGCCAGTAACCTGCGCATCCAGCTGGCGCTGCAAGCATTGCAAAGCAAGATCCTTGGCAAACACGGTATCGACGAACGGGGCTATCGCTACATTGTGGCGGTGATGAATGTGCTGAATGCCAAACGGTGGGTGGACGGGCAAGAGATCGTCATTCGCCCGCTGGCGTTCATCCCCAGCCAAAGGGGTGATAAAACCCCTGACGAAGTTACCAACATATATGTGATCGGGCCACGGGACATGGACAAGGGCCCCTGTATTCTCTACCGTCCCCTACTTGAGCAACCGTTGGCGCAGTACCCCGCGGCCGCCAACCTGCTGTACGCGATCAAACACTCCAAAGAGCTACGGGCATCAACCCTGGCGTGGTTGCCGGACAACGTTCGGTTCAACTATTCGCAGTATGTCTTCCCGGGGGAATTGCCTTCGGTCTGGACGTTGTCACAACTGCTGGTCGACCCAACCATTTCCTTGCAGATGAGCGGACCGGTGTTGTTCGGGCAGAGAGTGATCGAACACGACCGCCTGGCGACTCTGTTCAAGGCCAACGCCAACGCGATGGTCATCAAAGGTGAGCGAGACTCGGTGTCCAATGCCGAAAGCCGCTGGGCCAGCTTCAAACAACACGCCTGGATGATGTTCAGCGCCGTGTTGCCGTTTCTCGGTCGCACCGCGGGTACAGCTGCGTGGATCTGGCAGATTCTGGACGACCTGCAAGAAGGCATCGACGCCCGGGAAAACCAGGATACGACGGCACAATGGTCCGCCCTGACCGACTTGTTCCTGACCCTGGGCATGGTGCTGGCTCACCACGCGATCGCCCGACGCCAACCCGCGCGAGACCGCGTATCGCAGACCGAAACACCCCTCATTGTCAGCGCGGGGAAAGGCCCTCCGGCCCAGACCCCGGCCAGCATACAGCTGCCTGATATTGCTGCCGATTATCTGCCAGCCGAACACCAGACCGCACTTCATCCCACAACCGTACTCAATAGCAGCAGGCAAGGGCTGGGGCCAACCCTGGACCGGTACAAAATCCCCAAACCGCAAGGACTCGGGGCGGCCAGTACCGAAGGCTTGCACAAACACCTCTATGAACATCAGTCCAAATACTATGCCCCGGTTGGCGAACGATGGTTCGAGGTCTTCATGAACGACGATGGAGTCGTTCAGATCATTGATACCCGCCAGGAACCGTCCATCACCGGACCGTTGTTGATCAACAATTCCAAAGGCGAATGGTTCATTGATATCAGGCTGCGGCTGCGTGGCGGCGGCAAGAACAGCAGGCTCAAGGCATTACAACAAGCGAACGCAACCAGAATCGCCGACATCAATACTCATCTGGCCGTCTTCGATGCGCAGATGGCGTCCAAACGAAAAAGTATTACCGACGCCTACAACGCCATGAAAAATGCCCCCGCAGACGCAATCGATGCCACTCGACAAACATTTCTCGAAAAACTGGAGGCACGCACTGACGAATATGAAACCACGATCGAGAAAGTCAAATCGCTCAATCTGGTCGAGGAAGTGCCTAACTATCGTCACGCAATGATCGAAATGCTGGGAACTCAACTGTTTTTCAACCAAACCTGGATCGACCAGAAATACCCGACATTTGTCGAGGCCCTGCGTCTGAACATGGAACATCTCGATGCCGAAGAAAACAGCGGCCCCCCTCCTCCCGCCGGCACGTTTGAAACCATGTCAGACCTGACTCAGGGCATTATTCAGAAGGTTGAGTTCGCTCAGTCCCGCTTCCAGGAATTGACGCGTCTGGGCAAAAACGCCGAGCAGTTGTCCCTTGAGTATCGAGAAAAACTACCAAAGTTCGACCTCCAGGACCTCAGAGCCCTTCAGGTTACTCTCGCCCGCGAGCTGTGCCTCAAACCTGGCGAAACGCCCGAACTGTCCGCAGCCAAAGCTTCCATCGAGCAGATTGTCGAAGATGCCGATCTGACGGTGAATAGTGCGATGGAGTTGATACGTGATGAGCAGGTGCTGAGCACGGGTGACCGGATCGAGGCCTTGAACAACCTGGTCGACCAGTTCGCCGCTATTGAACAGCGCCTGCGGAGCTTCGCCGGTACGTACCCGGAGCAGATTGTCAAAAAACAACTTGAGCGACTGCAGGGCCGCGTTGACGAGTTCAATCAGCAGACCGTCGGGCATCTGGCGGACCTGCTGCGCGAGCAGCGACTCCAGGAGCCCACACCCGGACCGTCACGCACCTCATCGGCGTCAAACAAGAGAGTCATCAAGACGCGCTTCAAAGGCACCGTGATCGGCCAAACCCGCAAAACCGCGCCCGGCCACCCGGTCCTCGTGGATGTCACCGCGCCGATGACCGGCAAGGTGATCGCCACCTTCCACGAAAAAACACCTGGGGTCTGGGTCGAACGGTTGACGAAGAAACCGGAGACTCCCAAAGAGCGCCGGCCTGACCCGGGAGCACGCATAACGGCTGGGCAAGCCCTGCTAGATGCTCTGCCCGCTTTTACTCAACGCACCGAGGCCGACGCAAAACAGTCCAGGCAGATCCCGGTAGAGATAGAAGAAGCGTTCCACCATCAGGCCACCCGTCTTGAAGACGCCATCAAAGCGATCAACGCAGCGCTCATCCAGAGCAATGTCACTCAGAACCATGCGAACGACGCACGTCCGGTGTTGGCACAACTGGCCAAACAAACCACCCGGCTCTATGCCGAAGGCCATCGCCTGCGGCTTGAGATGACCAAACGACAACCGCCTACCGCCGCACGCGTCGAGTGGTTACACAGTAAAGGTGAAGTCGACATCGTGCGCGTGGGAGACCGACGTCGACTCAAAGGGCCGCGCCGGGATTATCTGCAGGAATACGAAGTGCGTGAGGCCACCACCGCCCGTGTGCTGTGGTACGCCCACTTTCACTACGCCCAGCTCAAGGATGGCGTCCAGTCCTATACCGCCGCTCACCTGAAAACCCGCGAGCAACGGCTGCTTGGCCGTGTCGATATAGGGGCGAGCACCAGCAACCAGGAAGCGATCGAGATCTATCGCAGCGCGATCAGCCCTCAGCTGGCCCGATCGCTGTTCTTCTCTCAGGCACCCGCGCCCACCTGACCGTTATCACAGACCCACCTGCCGGTGGGTCTTTTTAACCGCGGTCATCGACCGCCGCCTCACCGGCTGTTACGCCCATTATCGGGTGCTGGCGGCCGCCCTTTACTCCGGTCAAAAAGGAAAATGACCATGACACAAGTATCCACAACAACACCCCCAAGCAACGCAACACTGCTGCTGGACAGAAGTAATCTGGTCAGCCTGACCAGTCAGGGCCCCACCCTCAACGACGTCAGCTCGCAGGTGCTACGCGAAGCACTGAAACAACTTTATCCGCAGCTCGACATCGACCCCAACCAAACACTGATCGTCACTCCAGGATGGCGCATGGAGGATGGAACCTTGAGTGCCGACTCGCCATACGTGGAGACATTGACCCAAGCGCTGGTGTATCTGAGCTGGAGCGCAGGTGTCGCGAACTTCATCGAAGGTGAGCACTTCCTGACGCACAATCCCCTTACCAGGTCTCCCGTTCATCTCGCTGTCAGTGTCGAAGACATTGCCCAACTGCTGAACGATCACGCCTCCCTGCTATCCGTGGAGTTTCAACAGCGCGAACTGGCTTTCTGGAATGAGGCGGTCAACGGTCAACCCCGCTGGCATGGGCTCTGCGAGACGCTGAGAAACGCGTTTAATGTCCAACAGACAAAGGGCTGGAACGCCGATCAATGCGCCCTGGCCCGTGCGGTGTACGACTATCCGGACAAAACCGAACGGGCGTTGAAAAACACTGAAATCCCCGGCATCAAAGCCTGCCTGATCGACGTGGACAACAGCGAAACCACCAACACCGCCCATCTCATGCTGGGAGGTGCAATTGCCCTGAAGGCAACTTATAAACAGCGCGAACAGATCATGCTGTACACGATAGAAGGCGGCTACGAGGCCTTCGATTCTCTGGAGCAACTGGGCGCGTCGCTGCCCGCCCGGATCGACATGGACCTGGCAGGTCGCACGCTCAAGTGGCATCTGGTCGAGCCAGCAGGCAACATTTTCGATCACATGGCCTGGGCGCTGATCGCCTCTCAAATGGACGCCATCAACGCACTCATCCCCTCGGTCTCGACCGCCGGGACCGGAACAACCCCTGGCTTGCGCACGGCAGTCACCCCGGCAGGACATTTCAGCTCCGCCGACAAGAGCCGCATCGAGCAGCTTGAGGCGGCCATACCCGATTGGTTATCAAACGCCTCGGCCAGCCACCTGCAAGACTACAGCCACGGCCTCTCCCGCCTGGGAAAACTGCGAAACGCCTCAGGCCTGAACGATATCCCGCTGATCGGTGCGTACGCGCAAACCAAAATGCGTGAAGCCATCGTCACGGACAAAGCCAGCGAAGGGGCCGCGCAGCTGCCGCTTGATGACCTGCAAATCACTGTCACCAACAGCTTCATCGTCGGCGGGTTCACCTTGCCCAACCCGTATGACCGGCATATCGAAAGCCTGGGTGATTTCGCCCTGCAAAATACCGCGCCCTACCTGGCAGAACTGCATTTCAAAAACAACGATCCCGTCCCCCAATGGTTGACTGTTGATTATCTGATTGCCATGGCCGCCCAGGTCAACATCGGCAGGATCTACCCGCAGTTGCTCAGGAACAAACTGATTGATGATTCGGCGCAAGCCGCGCTCCAGAAACAGCGCTACATCAATCAACTGCCCGACTTGCTGCGGCTCAATGCGCTGGAGTGCATGCTTCAACAGGAAGGCGGGGTCGATGAAACTGGCTATCGCTACATCTGCGAGTTAATGGACGTCGCACTCGGAAAACCGCGACAAGGCAATCTCGATATCGTGATTCGCCCCCTCACGTTCACTCCTCGGCATCGCCTGCTGTTTGGCGGTGACACCGTTACAAACATGTTCATAGTCGGCCCGCGGCAAAAAACAGACGCTCCCTGCCTGCTCTACCGGCCACTGCTTGAGCAACCTATATTGCAGTTTGCCTCGCAGGCAAACCTGGTTTACGCCCTGCACCAACCGGGTGAGCTGCGCGATTGCGTACTGGCCTGGCTCCCGACCCCGGCGCTTAGCTTCGAATATGCGCAATACGTCTTTCCCGTGGGGCTGCCTTCACCATGGCTGGTGACTGAGTCCGGTATCGATACGTTACTCACTCTGGACCTGGTCGGGCCTATTGACCTGGGAACCGAAGAAATCACCGGCGACATACTGTCTGCACTGTTTAACAGCAACGCCAGCACGATGGTCGAGGAGGCGGATCGGCAGTCACTGTCCAATGGCGAAAGACGCTGGGCGCTCTTGAAGGACAGTGCCTGGGCGATATTCAACGTTGCCTCAACCTTCTTGAGCGGGCCTGTGGGGACCGCCGTCTGGGTGTGGCAAAGCATCAGCGAGATCCAGCAAGCGCTCGATGCTCATGAACAAGGCGACACGCTGGTCGAGTGGAGTTCATTGGGTGATGTGCTGGTGACACTTGCTATTGTGCTGACGCACCGCGCTTACGAGCAGCGTCATAGCACGTGGACTGGGTATTTGCGCAAGAAGCCAGCACGCAAACGGCTACCACTGCCAGCACCACGTCCATTACCCGAGCCTGTACCTGCGACGATTTCCATGGATCCCCTAGTATTTGAACTGTCCGCACGCCATGCCTCTTCACTGGAAATCGGCGTATCGGTCCCTCGTCGCTCAGGCCCGACACTGGACGCCTTTCTGGACACGCTCAAAGTCAGCGCGCCGGGCTTGAACAGCACCGAGCTGAACACACTGAATGAGAAACCGCCCCATCTGTATCAGCTCAACAATATGCACTACGCGCAGGTCGGCGAGCGCTGGTTCCAGGTCAGCATCGACGACGACGAGGAAGTACAGCTCTTCAATCCAAAAGAACCCATGCGCCCCGGTCCGTTGCTGACTCATGATCAGCACGGCAAGTGGTCTGTGGATACACGCTTGCGGCTGCGCGGAGGTGGTCCAAAAAGCCGTTTGAAAGCTTTGAAACAAGCAAAGGAGAACCGCAAACACGAACTGAACACTCAGTTAGAGACATTCAAGGGCCAGGAGAAAACCCATCAGGAAGCACTCGATCGCCTCCAGAACGCTATGCTCAAGGCTACCGACAAGAACCTCGAAACAACATCCAGGCTTTACACCGACAAGCTCGATGAGCGGATCAAAAGCTATGGAGAGGCCCTCGAACAGCTACGCGAATGGCGCTCGCTGGGCGGTGAAACCGGTTACGCCTACGACCTGTTGCGCCTCACCACCGAGCAGGAAAAGTTCCTGTCACTCTGGTTCACGGTGAAGAAAAACCAATACGCTCAGTTCACGCAAAAACTGGTGGCGCAAGCTCCTTACAACAGTGCTGAACCCGTGCGCGGGAACCTGACCGACATCCAGCAGGCAACCGCACTGGGCAACGCCCTCATCGAACGGCTTGAGCTGTCAAAAGCCACCCTGACTGGCCTCAAGGTATTGGGCCGCGCAGGGCTCACCGAGACCCAGAGCATCGCCAGGCTCCTGCCAAAACTCACCCGACTGGACTTCAAGGCCAACGAAATCGGTATGGCCTACGAACTATGCATTCAAGAGACATCTGACGAGACCATGTCCCAGGCTCGAGCAGCAACCGCCAGCATTGTGGTCGATGCCGCCGACGCCAGCCATGAAGTCGCTGAGATGATGAAACAGCCGAGCGTGGCCGAGCCGCCCGAGGAGCGCATCAAAAAACTGTCCAGACTGGCCGACATCTATGCCGATACCCATCAGCGCATCCAGGACCTGCCAACCCTATATCCCGGGATGGTCCGCCAATCGCCTCTCGACCACCTTCAAGCATTGATCTCGGAATTTCAGGCACTCACGCTGACCCAGCTCGACGACCTGCTTCCCGAGGCCGAAGAATCTTTTCTCCAGAAACCTCCCCAACCTGTTGTTGCAGGGCCGTCGCAGCCCAAGGTCAAAGTCACCAAGACCCGTCCACGCGTCGTGGAAAACGAAACACCCCAAACACCCAAGCAGGCGAAAGAAGAGGAGGCGTTCCAGAGGCTCGCCCCCAAAAGCGCTCCGCCAGCCAGACCCGCCCTGGATGATATCGATACCATCGCTGCCGCCCTGGGCCTCAACCTGGACGTAAGCGATTTCATCAGACGCACCAACCGGGATGCCGAACGTGCGAACCGAATCCCTGCCGATGTGCAGGATCTGTTCGATCAACAGGCGCTCAAACTGGAAGAGTCTGCGACAAACCTCGACAGGGCGATGAGCAACATCAGAAGCGCCGGTAAACAACCTCCTCCCATATCAGGCCAAAGCCAGGAAATGCGTGAAGCGGCCATCAGGCTTCGCAAGGAGGGCATCCGCACCCGCACAAAAATGCTCAAGAAGCGCAAGCCCAGGCAGGCGTACTTTCAATGGTTAAACGAAAACCAACAGATCAAAATCGTCCGCAACGAGCAAGGCAGGATCAGAACCAAGGGGCGCAAGGATTACTTTCAGGAGTACCGGATTCTCGACATCACCGACAATGACCAGGAACTGTGGGTTGCGCATTTCCACTACGAAACAGTCGGGAGCAACGCCACTCAACCCACCGCAGCTCACCTGAAAGTATCTGAAAAATACCTGGCGACGCTGGAGACCGAGCTTCGACAACAGCTGGCCACTCTTCAACCGATTGATTACGTACTGCGTCGAATCACCAGTGCGTCCACCCAGTCACTGTTCCTGATACTCGAGCCCCGGTGACCCGTAGAAGGGCTGTTCTGCCGACCAGCCTTTTACCGACGCCAGGCACTGCGCAAACGCGCAAGCGCTGATTCGATGGCCGCTCCCGGCACCGCCGCAAAACCCAGCACCAACCCCGCTCGCTGATCCGCCGGAGTGCTCGAATCCGGCAACCAGTAACTGCTCAGGCCATTGATCTCGACATCGACGCTGGCGGCGGCTTCAATCAGTTCGCGTTCGCGGGCTTGAGTGTCGACCGCCACCGTCAGGTGCAGCCCTGCCGCCACACTCGGCAGGCTGCCAACCCCGGGAATATCCGAGGGCCAGTTGGCCAGAAGTGTATTGCGGCGACTCAACGCGGCGCGGCGCATGCGGCGGATATGCCGCTGGAAATGCCCGGCCGCCATGAACTCGGCCATGACGGCCTGGGTACTCACCTCGGAATGCCGAACATCGACCGCGCGACGCTGGGCGAAAGCGTCCACCAATGCCGGTGGCAGCACCAGATAGCCCAGGCGCAATGCCGGGAAAGCCACTTTGCCGAAAGTGCCGACGTAGAGCACCCGCCCGTGACGATCAAGCGCAGCCAGCGGTGCCAGTGGCGCGCCGCTGTAACGATATTCGCCGTCGTAATCATCCTCGACGATCCAACCCTCGGTTCGCTCGGCCCAGGCTAACAACTCCAGCCGCCGCGCCAGACTCATCACCACCCCGGTCGGGTATTGATGCGACGGCGTGACATAGGCCAATCGACAATCGTTGAGCCCGTTCAATTCGGTGCAGTCGATACCGTCGCTGTCCACCGCCACCCCGTGCAATCGCGCACCGGCCACGGCGAACGCATGACCCGCCGCCCGATACCCCGGATTCTCGATCGCCACACCATCGCCCGGCTCTACCAGCAGCTGTGCACAAAGGCTAATCCCCTGCTGTGCGCCACTGGTGATCACTATTTGCTCAGCCGTGCACTGCATCCCCCGGGAGCTGCGCAAATACGCGGCAATCAGACCGCGCAAGCGCGCATCGCCTGCTGGATCGCCGTAACACAGTTGCTGGAGATCCGGTTTGCGCCAGAAAGCCGCATTCAGCTTGGCCCAGACCTCGAAAGGGAACAGGTCGAAAGCCGGAACACCCACGCGAAATGCGCGGGGTGGACCAACGGGAGGCAGGGCCAAATGGTTCCTTTCAACCCGCCCCAATGCGCCGCTGTGGATAACTTTGCTGGATGAAACCACAGGTAAATCCAGCCAATTTGTGGATAAGGCTGTGGGTAACCCTGTTGACAACCCTGTGGATACTTTTGTGGATAGTTTTTTCACCGGCAACACTGATTGAGGCAATTGCGCGACATACGTCCCGTCACCCACACGCCCTTCAATAAAGCCCTCGGCGTAGAGCTGATCGTAGGCCCGGACCACGCTGTTTCGGGAAATCGACAACGCCGCCGCCAGATCGCGACTGGCCGGTAATCGCGTACCGCTGGCCAGACGACCGTCGAGCACTCGCACTGTCAAGGCTTGATAGAGCTGACGACTCAAACCCTGCCGGCGATCGAGTTCGATACCCGCCGGGTTGAATGACAAGGACAGTGGCTCGCTGGTCATGGCAATGGACCTATGAAATTGGTCGTTAATGGCTCTTACAACAGACCAATAGCCTGCCTAGGATGCAGGCATTCGCCAAGGAAAATCTCCATGTACACGCCAAGCAGCTTTGCCATAGATGATTTGCATGAACTGCACCAGCAGATACTCGGCACCCGCCTCGCTGTGTTGGTCACACACGGGGAACAAGGTCTGCAAGCCAGCCATTTGCCGCTGCTGTTGAGTTCAGACCAGGGCCCGAATGGCACCCTTTATGGACACTTCGCCAAGGCCAATCCGCAATGGAAGGAACTGCAGAACGGTGCCGAAGCGCTGGTGATTTTTGCCGGTGCCGACGCTTACGTCAGCCCGGGGTTTTACCCGAGCAAAGCCGAGCACGGCAAAGTGGTGCCGACCTGGAACTACGTTGCCGTGCACGCGTACGGCACGGCCGAAGTGTTCACCGACGCCGATCGCCTGCGCACGCTGGTCAGCGCGCTGACTGATCGTCATGAAGCGGGTCGCGCCAGTCCATGGAAAGTCGCCGATGCCCCCGCCGACTACATTGACGGGATGCTCAAGGCCATCGTCGGTTTTGCCTTGCCGATCCAGCGCCTGCATGGCAAGCGCAAGCTCAGCCAGAACCGCAACGCTGCAGACATCGCCGGTGTGCGCGAGGGGCTTGCCGCCAGCCCTGATGTGCACGACCAGGCCCTCGCCCACTTGATGCGTTAAGGAACGAACATGAGTCAGATCGACATCCGCCAGGTCACCGCCGACGACCACGCCGCCTGGTTACCCTTGTGGCAAGCGTACCTGCGTTTCTACAACACCGAACTGCCTGAGGCCGTCACCCAAAGCACGTGGCAGCGCCTGCTCGACCCGAGCGAACCGACCCATGCCGCGTTGGCCTGGGCCGATGGCAAAGCGGTGGGCATGGTGCACTTCATCTACCATCGTTCGAACTGGAGCATCGAAAACTCCTGCTACCTGCAAGACCTGTTGGTAACGCCTGAAATCCGCGGCACTGGCGTCGGCCGGCAGTTGATCGAATTCGTTTACGCCACAGCCAAAGAGGACGGTTGCTGCAAGGTCCACTGGCTGACCCACGAAACCAACGCCACCGCGATTCAGCTTTATGAGCGCATCGCCGAACGCCCCGGTTTCATCCAGTTTCGCAAAGCCATTTAAGGTTCAAGGAGAGCAGCATGTCGACTTCACTCGCCGACTGGAAAGGCGTCCCGGCACCGTCGGTTCAAACCATCGAAGGGCGTTTCATCCGCCTGGAAAAACTCGACCCGGCGCGTCACGCCGACGGTTTGTGGAAAGCCCTGCAAGGACCGGGTGCCGACCCGAAACTCTGGGACTATTTGCCATACGGTCCTTTCCCGGAGCGCAGCGCGTTCAACGATTGGCTGAACAATCATGCGGCTAACAGCGACCCGTATTTCTTTAGCGTGATCGACCGTGCCAGCGGCGATGTGCAGGGCATCCTCAGTTTGATGTCGATTGTTCCTTCACAAGGTCGGATCGAGATCGGCCATGTCACTTTCGGTGCGCCGATGCAGCGTTCGCCGAAAAGTACCGAGGCGGTTTATCTGCTCGCCAAAGAGTCGTTTTCCTTGGGTTACCGGCGCCTGGAGTGGAAGTGCAACAACGGCAACGCCCGCTCCAAATACGCGGCCGAACGGCTGGGGTTCAGTTTTGAAGGCGTGTTTCGCCAGCACATGGTGGTCAAGGGTCAGAACCGGGATACGGCGTGGTATTCGATTCTGGACTCGGAATGGCCGGCAATCGGGGCGGGGTTTGAGCGCTGGCTGTCCGATGAGAACCAGACGGATTCGGGGCAGGTGAAAACGTTAGCGGAGTGCCGCGGGTAGTTCGGTAGCGCCTGGACTGACGCCATCGCGAGCAAGCTTTGCTCCTACAAGATTTGGGTCGGACACACTATCTGTGGACGCCACCAAACCTGTAGGAGCATGGCTTGCCCGCGATGCTTTTAGGCGAGTTTCTGGGCCAACACTGCGATGTGCTCCGGCCCGATCCCGCAACACCCCCCCAAATGACTGGCTCCGCGCTTCTGCCAATCAGCCGCCCACTGCAAATAACCCGGCGGATCAAGGTCTTCACGCAACGGGTCCAGGCCGTCGTTGGCCGTGGCCTCTTTCGGTTGCGGCGGGAAGGCATTGGCGTAGGCGCCGATGTAAATCTTCACACCCAAACGCTCGAAGGTTTCCCACGCGGCATCAATCGCAGCACCGATCACTTCCGGCTGGCTGCAGTTGAACAGCAACGTCTCGACGCCCAGCTCAGCCGCCACTGCTGCGGCTTCAGCCACCGGCTCACCCGAACGCAAGCGCGGCACTTCGTCCGTGTCCTCATCCTTCAAGGTAAACGACAGCCAAAACGGCTTGCCGTCCGTTGGCAGACCTCCATGGATCGCTCGCGCTTCAATGATCGAGCTCTGGGTTTCCGCCAGCCACAGATCGACATGAGGTGCCAGACCCTTCACCAGCGGCGCCAACAATTCGGCCGCCCGAGCAGCGTCGAAAAGGTCCGGACGATAGGAACCGAACAGCGGCGGCAATGAACCGGCTACACGCACGGGTTTGCCCGAAGCCTCTACAGCGCGCCGAGCCAGCTCACCGGCCAACGCCGCGAGCGCCTGCCCTTCTGCTGCAAAACGCTCTTCGCCAATGTGAAACGGCACCACCGCGTAACTGTTGCTGGTGATCACGTTCGCACCGCTTTCGATATAAGCCGTGTGCACCGCCTCTACCGCTTGCGGCGCTTCGCTCAAGGCCAGCGCCGACCACTCGGGCTGTCTGAACGGCGCGCCTCGACGCTGCAACTCACGACCCATGCCGCCATCCAGAATTACTGTGCTTGCTGCGCCCATATGCTTTTCACTCATAAGCTTATGAAAATAACTCACTATCAGAGTCGTTCTTATAACTATTTAATACGCACCATCCGGTTAATAACAACCTCTTTTTTATCAGGGATCAACTGTGAAATTCCAACCACTCCTGGCCCTGGGCCTGACGATTCTGGCTGCCTCTACCCAAGCCTTTGGCGGCGCCACGCTGGATCGCGTCGAAAAAAAGAAAGAACTGGTGGGCGTGTTGATGGAAAGCTATCCACCCTTCTCGTTCCTCAATGATCAGAACCAGCTCGATGGATTCGATGTCGACGTGGCCAAGGCCGTGGCAGACAAACTGGGCGTCAAACTGCGTCTTGAAACCCCGTCCTGGGACGTGATCGCCGCTGGCCGCTGGAGCGGACGCTATGACATCTGCATCTGCTCCATGACCCCGAGCAAGGCCCGCGCCGAAGTCTTCGACTTCCCGGTCGAGTACTACGCCTCACCAGCGGTGATCGTGGTCAACGCCAAGGACGACAGCATCCATAGCGCCAAAGACCTGAGCGGCAAAAAAGTCGGCCTCACCAGCGCTTCCAGTTACGAAAGCTACCTGAACAAGAACCTGGTGATCGAAGGCGCTGAAGACACTCAATTGCAGTACCCGTTCGAGGACGTGCAGATCGCGCCGTATGACACTGACAACGTGGCATTCCAGGACCTTGGCCTGGGCGCTGGCGTGCGGCTGGATGCGATCCTCACCAACCTTGTCACCGCCCAACCGCGCCTGACCGAAGACAAACGCTTCAAGCTCGCCGGCGAGCCGCTGTACTCGGAGCCAAACTCGGTGGCCATTGAAAAAGGCGACGCACAGTGGGACGCCAAAGTGCGCGAC
Organism: Pseudomonas sp. PMCC200344; assembly: GCF_030053095.1. Classification (NCBI taxonomy): domain Bacteria; kingdom Pseudomonadati; phylum Pseudomonadota; class Gammaproteobacteria; order Pseudomonadales; family Pseudomonadaceae; genus Pseudomonas; species Pseudomonas sp. PMCC200344. The sequence goes on from NZ_CP125618.1 coordinate 6,375,057, forward strand.
GTCTTCGCTCAGTTGAAACAGGACGGCACCCTGAGCAAGCTTTCGCAAAAATGGATCGGTGCCGACATCAGCAAATGACTTCTTTCCCCAACCCCCCTCAGCCACCACAACCGGTGGCTGAGTCGCTGCTACAACGGATCTTCGGTTTCCGCACGCGGCTGTACCTGACCTGGGCAGCGATGCTCGGGTTGTTCGCCAGTTTCTTCCTGAGCTTCGACCTGAAGTTCTCGATCATCCTCGACAAACTGCCGAACCTGATCGGCCTGCACCTGGCGCCCAACGGCTTTTTGCAGGGTGCGGCGCTGACGCTGTTTCTGTGCCTGTGTTCAATCGTGACCTCCTCGCTGCTGGGCTTCATCACCGCCCTGGCGCGGCTGTCGAAAAGCGCGGTGGCGTTCGGCATCGCGAGCTTCTATGCCTCGTTCTTTCGCGGCACACCGCTATTGATCCAGATCCTGCTGATCTACCTCGGCCTACCACAACTCGGCATCGTCCCGGGCGCCATCGCCGCCGGCATCATCGCCCTGTCGCTGAACTACGGCGCGTACCTCAGCGAAATCTTCCGCGCCGGCATCCTCGGCGTCCCCCACGGCCAACGCGAAGCATCCCTAGCGCTGGGCATGCGCGAAACCGTGATCTTCTGGCGCGTCACCCTGCCCCAGGCCATGCGCACCATCATCCCGCCGACCACTAACCAATTCATCTCGATGCTCAAAGACTCGTCGCTGATCTCGGTGATGGGGGTTTGGGAGGTGATGTTTCTGGCGCAATCATATGGGCGCTCGAGCTATCGCTACATCGAGATGCTGACGACGGCTGCGGTGATTTATTGGGTGATGTCGATTGGGTTGGAGCTGATTCAGGCGCGGATGGAGCGGCATTATGGGAAGGCGTATTTGAGCCGTAGTTAGCGAAAGGAAGATGAGTTTCCGAGCGATAGCCGGCCATGTCTCGATTTGTTGTAAGAAAAAGCGTCAGTCCGAACGGGTAAAAACAGCCTTCCTCAGGAGGCCGGTAATTTTCTACACAACCTTCTGACAACCCCCGCAAGCCCGTCGGAAGCAGCTGACATCGGCGCCTATAGCCTCCCTCTTAGAGTTGGCCTCCTTTCAAAAGAGGCCGTACTCGATGCCCGTTCAACACAAATACCGACCAAAACATCTGGCGCTGGCCGTTGCGCTTGCAGTGGGTTGCATAGAAGTCTCCATGGCGCAGCAACCGGAGCCTCAAGTCAATTCCGAGGCGCCGACCACCAAACCTCGTAAAAAAACCCCCAAGCCCAATGAGCGCTTCGATGATCTTTTCGCGATCAAGGAGTTCATCGGTCCACGTGAAAATGCTGCCCAGGCCACAAACGGGTCGGATGAAGGGCAGACAGTTCGGCCAGTGACAGCTGAACCGCTTGCCACCGTTGCAGTCGACTTCGATGACGCCTTCTATGAGTCTCTTAACTTTCCCGAGCCCACCGCTTCCGAAGTAGCATCCGCTCCTGCGGAGGTAGACCCGTTCGCTCATTTCCAGAACGACTACACCACTCAACACACCCTCATCTCAGAGCCACTCCAAAACATCGACGGCGTCTCGCTGGTATTGGGCAACGCGGATGACCTCCTGGTCATCAACAGAGGCGCCCGATGGGATGGAGAACTTGATGGCGGCAACGGAGTCAACGGGCTACTCCTTAATTCCGTAGACGGCGGCACAGTAGGAGACACAACCAATTTTGCTGCCCTGCGCGTCGCGAAAGGTGCATGGACATTAAATGGCAGCAACGACTTCCATGAAGGTGCCGATGTAAGGAAAGACGCTACGCTATTTAACCTAGGCGCTATAAAAGGCACTGTGTACGTTGATAGCGGAGGCACCTACGGCGGCTACGGTAAAGTAGGCGGCTTGCACGTGGACGGTCAGTTGCTGGTCAGTAAAAATTTGGGGGCTCCTTCCATTAGAGGAGATCTTACGCTTAGCGAAAGCGCCACACTCGCCTACGAAGTAACGGATAAGGCTGATACTTCAGAGATTATTTACGTCGAGGGAATCGCCAAGCTTGGTGGCGCGTCTTTACTGGTTACCGCTCTGCCCGGTGACTACGCACAAACCACTAATTACACGGTAATTTCCGCAGATCAGGTCGAAGGAACATTCAGTCGAGTCAGCAGCAACCTGGCGTTCATGACGGCTACCCCGGACTACAGCGACAAAAAGGCCGTTCGCCTGACCTACGCTCGCAACGAAGTGCTTTTCGAGAATCTCGCGACCAACGAAAACGGTCGGGAACTCGCCCGCAGTATTGAAGAGCCCAAAGCCAGTCCGACGGCGCAGACACCTCCCAATACCGCGAACACCGCTGTCACGGCCCTGCTCGCCTCCACCACCGAAACAGCCTCCCAGGCCATCGACCAACTGGACGGCAGCCAGAATGCCAACCTTGCGAAAGCGACCCTGAACAGTGACAGCCCAATCAGCGCGACCATGCTCTCAGCCATGCGTCAGCTGGACAGCGCCAGTAGCTACGCCAATTCCACCAAGCGCAATGCACCACGCCTGGCCGCCGGCAGCGAGGACAATGGCCGAGTCTGGCTTCAAGCATTGGGTCACGGTGGGACGCTGGATCGCGATTACGACGCTCTGAAACACACAACCCACGGCCTGGTACTGGGAGCGGACTGGGGCATCGATGAGGAATGGCGCATCGGGGTGATGGGCGGCAAATCCGAAACGCGCCTGGACAGCCGCGGACTCGACGGCGATCTCGACAGCTGGCATTTGGGAGCTTATGCCCTACGTCAAAACGGACCAATGTCCCTGCGCCTGGGCGCGACCTATAGCAACCACGACGGCAGCACTAAACGCCGGGTTGCCTTCAAAGGTTTCAGCGACCGCCCCGAAGGCCGTTACGATGCCAACACCCAGCAGGCCTTTGCGGAATTGGGTTACAACCTGGGCCGGGCGAACGTCAGCATCGAACCGTTTGCCAGCCTGGGCTACCAACGCTATCAGCGCGACACTTACACAGAAAAAGGTGGCGCAGCGGCACTGAAGGTACACGGTCAAACCCAGAACAATTTGAACAGCACATTCGGCCTGCGGCTGGCGAAGCTCAACACGCTGGATAACGGCATGCAACTGACGCCGCGGTTCAGTGCCGGCTGGAAACACACTTACGGGGACGTCTACAGCGATACCCGCCAACGATTGGTTGCGGGCGGAAAAAACTTCACCGTTTCCGGCGCGCCGCTGGATCGTGACAGTCTGCTGGTCGATGCAGGGCTGGACTTTGGATTGTCAGCAAAACACACCCTGGGCGTCGGCCTTACTGGCGAGATCGGCACCGACAGCCGAAACCACGGTGTCACGGGTCAGTGGCGAATGAGTTTCTAACAGCCACAAACCCGGGGCGAAAAAAAGGGGAGCACGTGCCCCCCCGAGGTTTAAAGCGGTATATCGAGGCTGTTAACTCAGCCTTCGATCTCGATCAGGATTTCGCCCGGGTTCACCCGGTCGCCCTTGGCCACGTGGATGGCGGTGACTTTGCCGGCGATGGCCGCCTGCACTTCGGTTTCCATCTTCATCGCTTCGGTGATCAGCACGGCCTGGCCGGCTTTCACGGTGTCGCCTTCCTTGACCAGCACGTCGACGATGTTGCCCGGCATGGTGGTGCTGACGTGGCCCGGTGCAGTGGCTTGCTTGCGCTTGCTGCTGCCGCCGCTGACGAATTCGTTGAGCGGTTCGAACACCACTTCTTCCGGCATGCCGTCGATGGACAGGTAGAAGTGACGCTTGCCTTCAGCCTTGACGCCGACACCGGTGATGTCGACGCGGTAGGTTTCGCCGTGGACGTCGATGACGAACTCGGTCGGCACGCCTTCGCCACCGGCAGAGGTCACACCGCCGGCTTCAGGAATCGGTAGCAGCACTTCAGGCGTCAGGGTGCCGGCGGCGCGTTCTTCGAGGAACTTGCGACCGATGTCCGGGAACATGGCGTAGGTCAGCACGTCTTCTTCAGACTTGGCCACGGTGCCGATTTCGGCACGCAGTTTGGTCATCTCCGGCTTGAGCAGGTCGGCCGGGCGCACGTCGATCACTTCTTCGCTGCCGATGGCCTGGCGACGCAGTTTTTCGTTCACGGTGCCTGGCGCCTTGCCGTAGCCGCCCTGCAGGTAAAGCTTCACTTCGTTGGTGATGGTCTTGTAGCGCTCGCCGGCCAGCACGTTGAAGAACGCCTGGGTGCCGACGATCTGCGAGGTCGGGGTCACCAGCGGCGGGAAGCCGAGGTCTTCACGAACGCGCGGGATTTCGGCCAGCACTTCGGCCATGCGGTTCAGGGCGCCCTGCTCTTTCAACTGGTTGGCCAGGTTGGAAATCATCCCGCCCGGGACCTGGTTGACTTGAACGCGGGTATCGACGGCGGTGAACTCGCTTTCGAACTGGTGGTACTTCTTGCGCACGGCGTAGAAGTACAAGCCAATCTCTTGCAGCAGTTCCAGGTTCAGGCCGGTGTCGAACTCGCTGCCTTTAAGGGCGGCGACCATCGATTCGGTGCCCGGATGGCTGGTGCCCGAGGCGAAGCTGGAGATCGCGGTGTCGATGTGATCGGCGCCGTTCTCGATGGCCTTCAGTTGGCACATCGTTGCCATGCCCGCGGTATCGTGCGAGTGAATGAACACGGGCAGCGATTGCTCGGACTTCAACGCTTTAACCAGTTCGCCGGTGGCGTACGGCGTCAGCAGGCCGGCCATGTCCTTGATCGCCACCGAGTCGCAACCCATGGCTTCCATCTGCTTGGCTTGCGCCACGAATGCCTCGATGGTGTGCACCGGGCTGGTGGTGTATGCGATGGTGCCTTGAGCGTGTTTGCCAGCCGCTTTCACCGCTTCGATGGCGACTCGCAGGTTACGCACGTCGTTCATGGCGTCGAAGATGCGGAACACATCGATGCCGTTGACCGCGGCTTTGGCGACGAAGGCTTTGACCACGTCGTCGCTGTAGTGGCGGTAGCCCAGCAGGTTCTGGCCACGCAGGAGCATTTGCAGGCGAGTGTTAGGTAGCGCGGCGCGCAGTTGGCGCAGACGCTCCCACGGGTCTTCTTTCAGGAAGCGAACGCAGGCGTCGAAGGTCGCGCCGCCCCAGACTTCCAGCGACCAGTAGCCGACTTTGTCGAGCTTGTCGCAGATCGGCAGCATGTCTTCGGTGCGCATGCGGGTCGCGAGCAGCGATTGGTGGGCGTCGCGCAGGATTGTGTCGGTAACGTGGATTTGCTTGCTCATTGTTCTATTCCTCACAGGCCTGCGTGGGCGGCGATGGCGGCGGCGATGGCCAGGGCCAGCTCTTCGGGTTTGCGCTTGATCGAGTAGTTGGTCAGTTCAGGGTGGCTTTCAACGAAGCTGGTATTGAACTGGCCGCTACGGAATTCCGGGTTACGCAGGATTTCCTGGTAGTACGCGGCGGTGGTCTTGACCCCTTGCAGACGCATGTCGTCGAGGGCGCGCAAGCCACGGTCCATCGCCTCTTCCCAGGTCAGCGCCCAGACCACCAGTTTCAGGCACATGGAGTCGTAGAACGGCGGAATGGTGTAGCCGGTGTAGATCGCGGTGTCGGTACGTACGCCGGGACCGCCGGGTGCGTAGTAACGGGTGATCTTGCCGAAGCTCGGCAGGAAGTTGTTTTTCGGGTCTTCGGCGTTGATTCGGAATTGCAGCGCGAAACCGCGGTGCTGGATGTCTTCCTGTTTCACCGAAAGCGGCAGACCGGAGGCGATGCGGATCTGCTCGCGAACGATGTCGATGCCGGTGATTTCTTCGGTGATCGTGTGTTCCACTTGCACCCGGGTGTTCATCTCCATGAAGTACACCTCGCCTTCGGCGAGCAGGAACTCCACGGTGCCGGCGTTCTCGTAACCTACGGCCTTGGCTGCGCGCACCGACAGGTCGCCGATGTAGGCGCGCTGTTCCGGAGTCAGCTGCGGGCTTGGGGCGATCTCGATGAGCTTCTGGTTACGGCGCTGGATCGAGCAGTCACGCTCGAACAGATGCACCACGTTGCCAAAGCTGTCGCCGAGGATCTGCGCTTCGATGTGTTTCGGATTGACGATGCATTTTTCCAGGAACACTTCCGCCGAACCAAAGGCCTTGGTCGCTTCGGAAATGACCCGAGGGAATGCTTGTTCAAGTTCTTCCCGGCTGTCGCAGCGACGGATACCACGGCCACCACCACCGGAAGTCGCCTTGAGCATCACCGGATAACCGATGCGGTCGCCTTCGATCAAAGCTTCCGCGATATCCGCGACGTTGCCTTCGGTCCCCGGGGTGACGGGTACGCCAGCCTTGATCATGCTGCGACGGGCTTCAGTCTTGTCGCCCATGCGGCGAATCACTTCAGCCGATGGACCGATGAATTTGATACCGCGTTCAGCGCAGATGTCTGCCAGTTCGGCGTTTTCCGAGAGGAAACCGTAGCCGGGGTGCAGCGCATCGCAACCGGTTTCTACCGCCAGATTCACCAGCTTGCGCGCATTCAGGTAGCCGGCCAGTGGCTCGGCACCGATGCTGTGGGCCTCGTCCGCACGCTTCACATGCAGCGCATGGCGGTCGGCGTCGGAATAGATCGCGACCGAGCGAATGCCCATCTCGGCGCAGGCACGTACGATTCGTACGGCAATCTCACCACGGTTGGCGATCAGGATCTTTTTTATCACTTGGAGGTTCCCTTGAGCCGGTGGTACCCACGACCTGCTAGACCAGGTCGACGCGTGACCAAATGTTTCGATTCAGTCGCAGCCCCACACTAGCCCCCACAAGGGATTAACAAAAATGATTAATTATTGGGTCAGCCATAAGTAAAGACTTATAGTTGACGCATCAGCCTGCGGTGAGAGCGTCTATAAAATGCGTAAGTCCTTGATGCGTATGACATTACGTCAATTACAGATCTTCAATGAGGTCTGTGATTTGCGGTCCTACAGCCGCGCAGCCGATGAAATGTCTCTCACACAACCTGCCGTGAGCCTACAGATTCGTCAACTTGAGGAGCTGATTGGTCAACCTTTGTTCGATTACGTCGGCAAAAAGCTCTACATGACCGAGGCAGCCGAAGCCCTTCAACGCGCCAGCCGGGACATTTTCGGGCGCCTGGAAAACCTCGACATGCAGCTTTCTGACATGCAGGGATCGCTGCAAGGACAGCTGAAACTGGCGGTGGAATCCAGCGCCAAGTATTTCGTGCCGCACCTGTTTGCCGCGTTCAAGCGCCAGCATCCGGAAGTGAACCTGCACCTGACGGTGGTTAACCGCGGACAAGTGATTCGACGCCTTTCGGACAATCGCGATGATTTGGTGATTATGTCGATGGTGCCGCAAGACATGGGGTTGGAGTTTCTGCCGTTTCTCAACAACCCAATCGTGGCCGTGGCGCCGCCGGATCATCCGCTGTCCCATATGGGACCGCTGCGCTTGCAGGATCTGGAGCCTTATACGCTGCTGTTGCGCGAACCGGGCTCCGGTACGCGACTGGCTTGCGAGGAGTATTTCAAGGAGAAGCGCGTGCACTTCACGCAGACCCAAGAGGTGGCGTCGGCCGAAGCCCAGCGTGAATGCGTACGGGCGGGTCTGGGCCTGGCGCTGTTGACGCGCCACGCCCTGAACCTTGAGTTGGCGACCGGCGCACTCATAGAGCTGCCAGTCGAAGAGCTGCCGTTGTACCGCAGCTGGTGCCTGGTGCAAGCCAAGGCGAAACGGCTGTCACCGGTGGCGCACGCGTTCCTTGCGTTTATTCGCAGCGAGCGGGTGCAGATCAGCGCGCTGGTTGAGCGTTTCGACGGGAAGTTGCCGGTGCCGCCTGCCAGTAGTTGAGCTCCAGCTCAGGGCAATCACCGATCTCGGCCAGCAGTTGGCGACGATCGCAGCGATCTTCGATAGCGCGACGAAACTCCATGCGGCGCTGGTCTTCCTGCTGACGACGGGTTCTGGTGGCGCTGTTGCGTTCTTCGTAGGGCTGGGCCATTTCGAGTCTCCCAAGGCGATTACGGGAGTTTCAAGATAGGCGCGAGGGATGACGGTTTGGCGGCGGGAGGGTTACAGGGATGTGAATTTTCGGCGCTTTCTAGGACGGTTTCGCGAGCAGGCTCGCTCCCACAGGAGAACGCGATCAAATAATGTGGGAGCGAGCCTGCTCGCGATAAGGTCGGAACGACCTTCCAGCCATTTCAGATCAAGCTCAATCGTCCAGCGCTTTTACCGACTTGGGCGACAGTCGCAAGCTGCGCAGGCTGCGCTTTACGCTCTTGAGGTGATTGACCAGGCTCGGCCCGCGCGCCATGGCCACGCCCATCGCCAACACGTCGATCACCACCAGGTGGGCGATGCGCGAGGTCAGCGGTGTATAGATCTCAGTGTCTTCGTGCACATCGATCGCCAGGTTGACGGTCGACAGTTCGGCCAGCGGTGTCTGGCTCGGGCACAAGGTAATCAGCGAAGCGCCGCTTTCGCGCACCAGGTTGGCGGTGATCAACAAATCTTTGGAACGCCCGGACTGGGAAATACAGATCGCCACGTCGGTCGGTTTCAACGTGACCGCCGACATCGCCTGCATGTGCGGGTCGGAATACGCCGCCGCCGTCAGCAACAAACGGAAGAACTTGTGCTGGGCATCGGCCGCCACTGCACCCGACGCGCCAAAGCCATAGAACTCGACCCGCTGGGCCTGCGACATGAGCGACACAGCACGCTGCAACTCCACCGGATCGAGCTTCTCGCGAACCTCCATCAGGGTGTGCAGCGTGGTGTCGAAGATTTTCAGGCTGTAGTCAGCGACCGAATCATCTTCATGGATCGCGAACTGCCCGAAGCTCGCGCCGGCAGCAAGACTCTGCGCCAGCTTCAGCTTCAAATCCTGGAAACCGGAACAACCGATGGCGCGGCAAAAGCGCACGATGGTCGGTTCGCTGATGCCCACGTTGTGGGCCAGGTCGGCCATGGAGCTGTGCATCACCGCCGCAGGATCAAGCAGCACGTGGTCTGCGACCTTGAGCTCCGACTTGCGTAAGAGGTGGCGTGACTGGGCGATGTGTTGCAGCAGATTCAAAGGGCTGGACTCTTTGTTATTGGCAGTGCCGGGGATGTAGCGCGCTTGTAGTTATACTACAAGAATCGGCTTTTTGCCTGCTCAATGCGTAACTCGATGTCCCCATTTCACGCCACATGCGCTCCATGTAGCCCCTACAAGGGTTTCGCGTCCGCACGCAACAGCTCGGCCAGGCCATCGGCCTCGACCGGGCGGCTGATCAAATACCCCTGCACTTCATCGCAGTGCTCGGTTTTCAAAAACTCAAGCTGCTCCTGCCGCTCCACCCCTTCAGCCACTACTTTCAACGACAAGCCGTGCGCCATGGCAATGATCGCCCGGGTGATCGCCGCGTCCTCGCTGCCCTCCCCCAGACCGCGGATAAACGCCTGATCGATCTTCACGTAATCCACCGGGATGCGCTTGAGGTAGCTCAGGGACGAATACCCGGTGCCAAAGTCATCTATCGCCAACTTGACCCCCAAATCCCGCAGTTGCTGGAAGGTCGCGATGATGTGCTCGACGCTGTCCAGCAGCTGACTTTCGGTGAGTTCCAGTTCGAGGTAGTGCGGCGCCAGGCCGGTTTCTTCCAGCACCTGGCGGACAAGGCTGACCAGCTTGCCCTGACGCAGTTGATGCACCGACAGATTGACCGACACCCGAATCGGCGCAAGCCCCTGGCGCTGCCACTCACAGGCTTGCCAGCAGGCCTGACGCAACACGAACTCGCCAATAGGGCCGATCAACCCGGTCTCCTCGGCCAGGCCGATGAAGTCCCCCGGCGGCACACGGCCCATGGTCGGATGATCCCAGCGCACCAGTGCCTCGGCGGCATTCAACCGGCCCGTAGCGAGGCACAGCTTCGGTTGGTAAAACACCTTCAGCTGCTTCTCTTCGATGGCTTTACGCAGCTGATTTTCCAGCTGCAAGCGCTCCAGCGTGCTGGCTTGCAGGCTGTCCGTGTAGAACTGGAAGTTATTTCCGCCCAGATGCTTGGCGTGCTGCATGGCCATATTTGACTGATGGACCAGCGCGGAAATTTCTCGCGCGTTGTCCGGCAACATGCTGATGCCCATGGATGCGCTGACCACCAACTCATGGCCATCGACAGTGATTGGCAAACGCAGTTTGGTCGACAGTCGGGTCGCCACCCGCGCCAGACTCGACAGGTTGCCGTAGGCATTGAACAACACGGCAAATTCATCGCCGGATAAGCGAGCGATGGTGTCCGCCTCAGGCAACGCGTTGACCAGCCGCCGGGCCATTTTCTGCAAGAGCTGGTCGGCGATTTCATGGCCAAGGCTGTCGTTGAGCAGCTTGAAGCGATCCAGATTGATGTGCAGCAACGCCAGACTGCGGTAGCCGCCCTGGCGCACCCGCTGATGGGCCTCGCTTAGCCGTTCGCGGAACAGTGAACGGTTGGCCAGCCCAGTCAATTCATCGTAATGGGTCAGGTAACGCATGCGTTCTTCGGATTCGCGGCGAGCCGATAGATCGGCGAAGAAGCCCACGATATGGCTCACATTTCCCCGAGCATCGCGCACAGCATTGAGTTGCAACCATTGCGGATACACCTCGCCGTTCTTGCGGGTTTCTACCAGCTCGCCCTGCCAACTGCCGTGCTGCTCCAGTGCCTGATGAATCGCCGCGTAGTGCCGGCGGGCGTCGCGACTGCACGGCAACTCGACCACGTTGCGTCCGATCATGTCTTCAATGTCGTAGCCGGTGACTCGGCTGAAGGCCTGATTGACCGCGATCAGCGCGTAATTCGGATCGAAAATCACGATACCTTCGCTGGCGGCCTCGAACACCGTCGCGGCCAATTGCCGCTGCTCTTCCAAGCCTTTGCTGACGCTGATGTCGCGACGGGTGCCGACCATGCGGATCACTCGGCCATTTTCCCCACGCTCAACGGCCCGGCCACGGTCCTCGATCCAGACCCAATGGCCATCGCCGTGGCGCACGCGGTACTCGATTTGGTAGTCCTCGCTGCGGCCCTTCAAATGCTCGACCAGCGCGCGCTTGAGCGACGGCAAGTCATCGGGGTGCAAGCGCGGCTTGAGGTGGCGGAGCATCGCCGTTACGAGTTCCGGTTCCAGGCCGAACAGCTCCTGAAGGTGGGTGTGATGGACTTCGTCGGTTTGCAGGTTCCAGTCCCACAACCCGAGCTCACTGGCCTTCAACGCCAGCGCCAGACGCGCTTCACTCTTGCTCAGGGCCTGATTGGCGGCGTCCAGCTCCAGGCTGCGCTGGGCAACTCGGCTTTCCAGCTCGATCTGAATTTGCCGCAGCTCGTCTTCGGCACGACGGCGCTGGTCGATTTCCTTGGCCAGCTTTTGATTGAGCTGGTCGCTGCAGCTTTGCGCCTGCTGCAAGTGCTCGATCAGTGCCTGATTCTGGAAGCGCCGCAACAGTCCGCTATCGATGAGCCGATTGACCTGCCAGGCAACCACACTCAACGCACCCAGTAAAATCAGCCCGAACCAGCCCCATCCCTGATCTTGCTCATCGCCGCCCAAGAACAGATAGCCGATGGCCGGCAACAGACAGGGCAAGGTAAAGGACAGGAACGCCGGCAGGCTGACCGCGTAGGCAACACTGGCCGAAAGCGCTGCGGCGCCGATCAGGCCAAACACCCAGGCTTGCTGCATGAAGTTATCGGCCGGTACCAGCGCAATGCCGGCGCCGGCCAGGGTCAGGCCGGTCATGGCCGAACCCAGCAAAAACATGCGGCGCCAGATCGGATGGGCCTGACGATTGGGTATCGCCGAATCGAAGGCCGCGACTTGAATTACCCGCAACGCCACCAGCGACAACAGCCACACCAGCCAGACGCTGACCAGAAAGTAACGTTGCGGACTCCAAAGCAAGCCAGCGCAGACCAGACCGTTGATCAACATGAATAACGTGGGCAGCAACGAGCCCTGATAAAGCAGACGCGTGCGTTCGACCGCCATTTCCATGGCGTACTGTTTGCGGATAACCCGGGGCTCCACAACGGGGCCCGACAGGTCGGTGCTGAGGGTCATAGGCAATGTTCTTGTTCTTATAATGGTGAGCATGAGCCCGAAACGTCGACGGAGCATACACAAGCAAATGCCCGGACCAAACTGCCCCAGGTCATAAAATCGACAAAAACTGCAGCCCCCTTTACCCCCTGAAAAGCCTTGGAGCGAGCCCCGCCAACGCCTGCAAGCCAGTGACCGACCGGTCGTCATCCGTGCTTCTTTCATCGGCTAATGCAAAGCTCGGTTTGCCCGGTGTGACGGCGCACCCTAGAATGCCCCGATGCGCGATGATCTCTCCCTTCTGCTGAACTCCCTCAACGATGCCCAACGCCAGGCCGTAGCTGCCTCCGTGGGTCGTCAGTTGGTCCTGGCCGGTGCTGGTTCCGGTAAAACCCGAGTGCTGGTGCACCGTATCGCCTGGTTGATCCAGGTCGAAAACGCCTCGCCCCACTCCATCCTGTCGGTGACCTTCACCAATAAGGCCGCTGCCGAGATGCGTCATCGCATCGAGCAGCTGATGGGTATCAGCCCGGCCGGCATGTGGGTCGGCACCTTCCACGGCCTGGCGCACCGCTTGCTGCGGGCGCACTGGCAGGAAGCCGGCCTGAGCCAGACTTTCCAGATTCTCGACAGCGACGACCAGCAACGACTGGTCAAGCGAGTGATCCGCGAGCTGGGTCTGGACGAGCAACGCTGGCCGGCCCGTCAGGCCCAATGGTTCATCAACGGGCAGAAAGACGAAGGTCTGCGTCCGCAACACATTCAAGCCAGCGGCGATCTGTTCCTGGCGACCATGCGCAGCATTTATGAAGCCTATGAGGCTGCGTGCCTGCGCGCTGGCGTGATCGATTTCTCCGAACTGCTGCTGCGTGCCCTCGATCTGTGGCGCGATCATCCGGGCCTGCTGGCGCACTACCAGAAGCGCTTCCGGCACATTTTGGTGGACGAGTTCCAGGACACCAACGCCGTGCAGTACGCCTGGTTGCGACTGCTGGCCAAGGGCGGTGACAGCCTGATGGTGGTCGGCGACGACGATCAGTCGATCTACGGCTGGCGCGGCGCGAAAATCGAAAACATTTATCAGTATTCCGACGATTTTCCGGATGCTGAAACCATTCGTCTGGAGCAAAACTACCGCTCCACCGCCGGTATCCTTAAAGCAGCCAACGCCCTGATCGCCAACAACACGGGACGCATGGGCAAAGAGCTGTGGACCGACGGTGGCGAAGGCGAAGCGATCAACCTGTACGCCGCGTTCAACGAACACGATGAAGCACGCTACGTGGTGGAAACCATCGAAAGCGCGCTGAAAACCGGCTTGGCTCGCAGTGATATCGCGATTTTGTACCGCTCCAACGCCCAATCACGCGTTTTGGAAGAAGCCTTGCTGCGTGAGCGCATTCCGTACCGCATCTATGGCGGTCAGCGCTTCTTCGAGCGGGCAGAAATCAAAAACGCCATGGCCTACCTGCGCTTGCTGGAAGGTCGCGGCAACGATGCAGCACTGGAGCGGGTGATCAACGTCCCGGCCCGTGGTATCGGTGAGAAAACCGTCGAAGCGATTCGCGACCATGCCCGTCACAGCGATGTGTCGATGTGGGAAGCCATGCGCCTGCTGGTCGCCAATAAAGGCCTGACCGGTCGCGCGGCCGGTGCTCTTGGCGCATTTATCGAGCTGATCGAGAACCTCGCCGCCAAGTGCATGGACATGCCACTGCACCTGATGACCCAGACTGTCATCGAGCAGTCCGGGCTGATTGCCTACCACGAAGCGGAAAAAGGCGAAAAAGGCCAGGCTCGGGTAGAAAACCTTGAGGAACTGGTCAGCGCCGCACGCAACTTCGAAAACGCTGAAGAAGACGAAGATCTGACGCCATTGGCGGCGTTCCTCGGTCACGCGTCACTGGAGGCCGGAGATACTCAGGCCGACGAGCACGAAGACAGCATTCAGTTGATGACTTTGCACAGCGCCAAGGGTCTGGAATTCCCTTACGTGTTCCTGGTGGGCATGGAAGAAGGCCTGTTCCCGCACAAGATGAGCCTTGAAGAACCGGGTCGTCTTGAAGAGGAGCGCCGTTTGGCCTACGTCGGTATCACCCGGGCCATGCAGAACCTGGTGATGACCTATGCTGAAACCCGACGCCTGTACGGCAGCGAGACTTACAACAAGGTGTCGCGTTTCGTACGTGAAGTGCCGAAAGGCCTGATCCAGGAAGTGCGGCTGTCCAACAGCGTCAGCCGTCCGTTCGGCGGTGGCCAGCAGCAGAGCTCCAGCAGCCTGTTTGGCGGTAGCGAGATCCCGGACACCGGGTTCAGCCTTGGCCAGGCCGTGCGGCATTCGGTGTTCGGCGACGGCGTGATCCTGAACTTCGAAGGTGCCGGGGCTCAGGCTCGGGTGCAGGTGAACTTTAGCGAAGGCAGCAAGTGGCTGATGTTGGGTTATGCGAAGCTGGAAGCTATTTAGGTTCCGATGATCGTTCCCACGCTCTGCGTGGGAACGATCTATCTGCGCTGCACTCGCTGCGGGCATTCCTACAGAACTTATCCACTCGTCTTACAGACCAAAGTTAACAGGCCTTATTGCGCTGACTGAAGCTGAATACAACCTGTCAGGCAAAAGCCCGAAACACTCTGCCGCTAGCCAGTAACACTTCAGCTGTGCAACATGGCGCGCGTGCCTTCCACAAATGGGAATTCCCTTTATGAAACGTTTTCTTAGCATCGCCATGGCGTTGTGCATTGGCCTGACGATGAGCCTCGACGCCAATGCCGCCAAGCGCTTTGGTGGTGGCAAGAGCTCCGGCGCTGCGCCGACTCACCAGACCAGCCAAATGGCTCCTTCTTCTGCTGCAGGCGGCGCTGCTGCCACTGCGGGCGCGGCCGGTGCTGCTGGCGCCGCTGCCAAGGCCGGCGGTGCTTCGCGCTGGCTCGGCCCTCTGGCCGGTATCGCGGCCGGTGGCCTGCTGGCCTCCATGTTCATGGGCGGCGGCTTCCAGGGCATGCAGATCTTCGACATCCTGATCATGGCGGTCATCGCCTTCCTGGTCTTCCGTTTCATCGCCGCTCGTCGTCGCAAGCAACAGGAGCACATGGCTCCAGCTGGCGCTCCGATGCAGCGTGAAGTGTTCGAGCAGAAGCCAACGGCCATGGGTTCGATCTTCGGCGGCTCGGCAGCACCGGTTGCCGCTCGTCCGGTAATCAATGCTCCGGCCTGGTTCAATGAAAATAATTTCATTGAAGCGGCCCGCAACCACTTCCAGTCCCTGCAGCAACACTGGGACGCCAACGAAATGGACAAGATCGCCGAGTTCGTGACCCCGCAACTGCTGGAGTTCCTCAAGCGCGAACGTGCCGATCTGGGCGACGATTTCCAGTCCACCTACATTGATAACCTCAATGTTCAACTGGACGGCGTGGATGACCGTGCCGACAAGACCATCGCCACCCTGACCTTCACCGGTGTGTCGAAGAGCTCGCGTTTCGACCAGGGCGAAGTGTTCAGCGAAAGCTGGAACATGGAACGTCCGCAGGGCGAGAACCAGCCTTGGCTGGTCGCCGGTATCCGCCAGAACGGCTGATCCCTCCCGCGTTAAGCATGCTGTAATAAAAACCCCAGCCTCGGCTGGGGTTTTCTATTTCGCGGTTGCATCTATAGCGAGCTACTGTATAAACCGCCCCAACTAAACCGCGCCATCAAGCAAGAGGATCCCGGACGTGGAAGAAATCATCGAACAACTGCGTGAAGCCAACGAACCGGTACCGGTCCCCTTGGAGTTACCCGACGAAGATCAACTGGTAGAAATCGAAGAACAGCTGTTCATCGACATTCCATTTGTCTTCAGAGAATTTTTGCTGACCGTCAGCGACGTCGTCTACGGCAGCCTGGAGCCGGTAACCGTTACCGACCCGCAATCCCACACCTACCTGCCGGACGTTGCCGCCAACGCCTGGGATGCGGGTGTTGATCGCAGCATGATTCCGATCTGCCAGGACGGTGACAACTACTACCTGGTCGAAGAAGACGGCACCGTGGTGCTGTGGTTGGCCGAAGAAGAGCTGATCGCCGAAGAAACCTGGGAATCGGTGTGGCACTGGGCGCGGGACGTCTGGCTGGAAAGCTGATTGAGCTCGACTTGTAGCCATAGCAGCTGGCGCAGCCTGCGCTCGGTTCGGGCCGCATTCGGACGAAGCAGTCGTAGACCCTGCGACTCGGTTACCCCCTCATTGCCTGACTTGCGACTGCTACGCAGTCGAACGCAGCCTTCGGCAGCTGCTACAGAGGTCTCAGTGGCTTGAGGAGTCCTTGTGGTTGTCCAGTGTTTCGAGCAACGCCACCTGCATCCGCGTGTGTACGCGGATGAACCAGCGCCAGAGCAGCGCCGCTACAGCGGCCGCGACGACGACGATCAGCACCAGCAACTTGTTGGTCGGCAGAATACTGGCCGACAAGGCTGCCAGCAGCAGAAAAATCACCAGCAGCGAGAGGATCGGGATCACTTCGGCGATCACCCGACGCACTCGCTGCGTCTGGCGGCCGGCCTTCTCCGGCTTCACGCCCATCTCCGCCAACAGCATCGAGAGCGCCTTGAGCTTGCGATAGGCGGCGATCAGGAACGGTAGCGACAACAGCAACGCCCCGCCCCAAATCAACGCTTTCTGCCAGCTCGGGTCGCTGATCCAGTCTTGCAGGTAAGCGGACATGCGCTCGGCGAAAAAAGCACCCGAGAAGAAGATCGCAATCACCAGCGCCAGATTGACTCCCACCTGCAACAGAATCCGCCGAATCATCGACGCCAACAGCGCGCCCTCGCCCTGAGGCTGGATGCTGCGCAGCCATTCGCCGTACATCCCCAATACCCTGCCCAGTCGCTTCGGCATCACCGCGGCAAGCTTGATCGACAGCGGATCAGCCGCGCGGATCAGGTAAGGCGTCAGCAACGTGGTGATCACCGAGACGGCAACGGCGACCGGATAAAGGAAGTTGCTGGTGACCTGCAACGTCATGCCAAGCGCGGCGATGATGAAAGAAAATTCGCCAATCTGCGAAAGCCCCATCCCGACGCGAAGTGAGGTGCGTCCATCATTGCCAGCGATAAAGGCGCCAAGACCGCAAGAAAACATCTTGCCCAGCACCACAGCCACGGTGATCACCGCAATCGGCCACGCGTATTGCAGCAGGATCATCGGATCGAGCATCAGCCCGATGGCGACAAAGAAGATCGCACTGAACAGATCGCGAACCGGTTCGATCAAGCGCTCGATTTTCAGCAATTGCCGGGACTCAGCCATGATCGCGCCAATCAGGAAGGCACCGAGCACCATGCTGTACTCAAGTTTGACCACCAGCAAACAGAAGCCGAAACACAGGCCTAACACCGTGATCAGCAGCATTTCATTGCTTTCGAACTTCGCCACGTAAGCCAGCAATCGCGGCACCAGCAGGATGCCGATCACCAGTGCGACAATCATGAACAGCGAGAGCTTGCCGACCGTGGAAAACACTTCGCCAGAACTGACCGTGCCGCTGACCGCGATGCTCGACAACAAGGCGATGATGCCGATGCCAAGGATGTCTTCAACGATCAGCACGCCGAAAATCAGCTGCGCGAAGCGCTCATTCTTCATCTTCAGGTCGTTGAGCGCCTTGACGATGATGGTGGTGGACGAAATCGCCAGGATCGCGCCAAGGAACAGCGAGTCCATGGTGTTCCAGTCAAACCAGCGACCAATTTCGTAGCCGATCCAGATCATCAGCACGATTTCCAAAAACGCCGCAATGAACGCCGTGGCGCCGACCTTGAACAGCTTGCGCAGGCTGAACTCCAGGCCCAGGCAGAACATCAGGAAAATCACCCCGAGTTCGGCGAGGGTTTTGATGGTTTCTTCATCGTGGATCAGGCTGAACGGCGGGGTGTGCGGGCCGATGATGAAGCCGGCGACGATGTAGCCGAGTACCACCGGTTGTTTGAAGCGATGAAACAGCACGGTCACCACACCCGCGATCAACATGATCACTGCCAGGTCCTGAATAAAACTGATGGCGTGCATGGTGTGGGGCTCCTTGGGTGACATTGCTCAAGCGACAGACGTGGGAAAGGTCTGTTCGAGCAAGGTAAAAATCCACTTTCCGCGTGGGAATTACCCTTGAGACGGGGCTTTTGAAGGGTAACACCGCGACTTCTGGCAGAAAGGCGGTGCAATATATGGAAACAGATCGATCCAGGCGTGACGGCAGCCACCTGCCCGGCGTCCCGATAACTGTTGGTTTGAAAAAGCTGACGAGGCGCCCGCAGAGGTGCCGCCCTCCCGAAATTCTGCCTTGAACCGTGAGAACGCTATGGAACCCGGAAACGCACAACTGTCGATGACGGTATTGATGACCCCCGACATGGCCAACTTCTCTGGCAATGTCCACGGCGGTACCTTGCTCAAATACCTCGACGAAGTGGCTTACGCGTGCGCCAGCCGTTATGCCGGCCGCTACGTGGTGACCCTGTCGGTGGACCAGGTGATTTTTCGTGAACCGATCCATGTCGGCGAACTGGTGACCTTTCTGGCCTCGGTCAATTACACCGGCAACACCTCCATGGAGGTGGGCATCAAGGTAGTGACCGAAAACATCCGCGAGCGCTCGGTGCGCCACACCAACAGCTGCTTCTTCACCATGGTCGCAGTGGATGACGACCGCAAACCGGCTGTTGTCCCGCCACTGCAACCGCAGAACAGCGAAGACAAACGCCGCTTCATGCAGGCCCAGCAACGTCGGCAGATTCGTCAGGAGCTGGAAAAGCGTTATCAGGACATCAAGGGCGACGCCTGATATCGACAAAGTCGCAGCCAGCGCAAAGGCTGCGATTTTTTTCCGCGAATGTTGTTACAAACTGATCGGTGTCGCTTCAAACCGCACTCGCGGGTGGGCAATCCGGTCCTGAGCCCGCACCAGTTCCAGCTCATAGCTGGAGCAAGCCTGGGTTTCCAGCAGCACTTCATGCACCGCCGACGCTGCGAATTCGAAAGCCGCCACCAGGCTATCGCCCAACAGCACGCGAGCCAGAAACAGTCCGGAGGTCAGGTCGCCGACGCCCACCGGCTGACGCGGGAACGCCAGCAGCGGACGGCGCAAATGCCAGCTGCCTTCGGCCGTCACCAACAACATCTCGAAAACATCCGCCAGTTTACCGGGATAGTCCAGATGCTTGACCAGCACAGCCTTCGGACCGCGCGCCAGCAGCGCTCGCGCCATGGCCAGGCAATCGAACAACGATTGCGGCTTGCGCCCCGAAAAGCTGTCCAGCTCCAGCTGGTTGGGGCACATGAAGTCCGCCACGGCAGCCGCCTCCTCCAGCAGGAAATCGCTGACTTCCGCGGGCACGCTGCAACCCTTCTCCGGATGGCCCATCACCGGGTCACACAGATACAGTGCCTTGGGATTCATCGACTTGATCCGCGCCACCCCCGTCAGGATCGCCCGGCCCTGAGCAGCACTGCCGAGATAGCCGGACAGCACGGCGTCGCAGTTGCCCAGCTCGCCAATCGCCGCGATGCCTTCGACCAGGTCGGGAATCTGATGCGGCGCCAGCACTTCACCGGCCCACTGGCCGTACTGGGTGTGGTTGGAGAACTGCACCGTATTGAGCGGCCAGACATTCACCCCGACCCGCTGCATCGGGAAAACCGCGGCGCTGTTGCCAGCGTGGCCGAACACCACGTGGGACTGGATGGCGAGCAGATGGGGCGTACGTTTCATGCGGTGGGTTTTCCGTCAAACGATTGAAATTCAAGCCGCGCAGTATGCGACTAAACGCAGCCTGTACGACAGACCGGCGACGCAGTTAAGCTGACACTATCTTGTTGGAGCAACGTGTTGATGCTGACCCTTGGAAATATCTTCGTCCTGATGCTGCTTGCCACCGGTGGCGCGTGGTTATGGCACAACCATGGCTTGCGCGAGCGCGCGCTGGAGCGGGTCAAGCTGCATTGCGCAAAGCTCGGAATCGAGCTGCTGGACGGCAACGTGGCCTTGAAGAAGATCGCATTCATTAAAGACGCCAACGGCCGGCGGCGCCTCGCCCGTGTGTATAACTTCGAATTCACCGTGACCGGTGAAAGCCGTCACAACGGCACCATCACCCAGTTCGGCGCCCACAGTGCACAGATTGAGCTGGCGCCCTACCCGATGCCGTTCGACGACACACCTGCGGTGACCGATGTAGTGAAACCGCGCGCTGAGGTGATCGAGATGAGCCAGTGGCGGCAAGAACACACTAAATGGCGTCCTTGATTCAAGTCTGGCTCGACCGGCAGTCGGCTAGAGCTCTTTGCAATGAATCAACATCCTGCGGCTCGCTGAAAATCAGCTCGATACGCGAATCACGCCGCCATTCGCTGGGCAGCCAGTGCAGCACTGAGTTTTCCAGCGCATTCGCCGAAACCCAACCGTCGACGCTGTGGATAACCAGTTTCGCCCGCCGCCAGGCAAGGCTTTCAAGCCAACGGCCAACGAGCGTCGCATCGAAAGCCTGACTGGGATGCCAACGCCACCCAACGCTCCAGCCGCCCTCCTGCTCCTGGCTCAAGCAAATTGGCAGCGCAGGATCGGTCCAGATGGCTGGCAGCTGTGCCAATCCTTTGGGCGCAACGAAGTTATCCACACCCGCTACAGCCTGAACCCCAAGCCCTGGTAACTCACTCAATGGCAACGCGGCTTGCTGCGTCCAGTACAACGGACGCGCCGGCAACTGTGCGGTGATTCGCTGACGATCAGCATCGTCGATATTTTCGGCTTTATTCATCAGCAACAACCCGGCGCTCTTGAGCGCTTCCTGTTGCGCCACCGGCAGCGGTTTGCCGGCAGCAAGTGCCTGGGCGTCCAGCACCAGCACGCAGGGTTGAACAGCCAACACGCCTTGCCACGGCGCCTCACTCAACTGCCTGAGCAATTGCGCCGGATGTCCCAGCCCGGAGGGTTCGATAAACAGTCGATCCGGCCGCGCCTTGCGCAGCAAACGCCCGAGGCCGATCTGAAACGGCGCGCCATTCACGCAACACAAACAGCCCCCGGCCACTTCACCCAGTGCGATACCATCGGCGTCCTGAGTCAGCAATGCAGCGTCGAGGCCGATCTGACCGAACTCGTTGATCAGCACTGCCCAACGCTCATTCGCCGGCCGCTGCGCCAGCAAGTGCTTGATCAGGCTGGTCTTGCCGGCACCCAAGGGGCCAGCAATGACATGAGTGGGAATGTTCTGCAACATGGTCGAAAGTTTCTGAGGAGGTAAGGATGCGGTTGATGGGATTGTCGTTGCTCCTGGCGCTCACTTCAGGTGAGGCGCTGGCTCAAGCCTGCGTGGTACATAGCACGGCTGCGCGACTCGACGTGAAAGTCTGCCAGCAGAACCGCAACATTCCGGAAAAACTGTTCGCCGATGGTTTCTGCCAGCCGAACCTTCCTGACCAGAAAGTTGAGGTGCAGTACGTCGACCAATGCCCCTCTGGCGCGTTCGGCGTGTGCAACAACGCCCAAGTCGCCAATATGCCTTACCGGCAGGATATTCACTATTACGGCGTAGCCACGGATGCGGCGTATTTGAAGCCGTTTTGCGAAGCCCAAAGCCAGGGAACCTGGCTCAAGCCGTGAGCCGCTAGCTCAGCCAGTCGAGCGTCAGGATCAGCCGCCGCTCACCGGACGCAAGCTGTGGCGACCGGTGAATAAGGCCGAAACCTTCGTTGCCATGCCATTTCTCGCCTTTGAGCAACGCGACTTCACCGCTGGCGATCTGCTCGATCAGCGGACCGTCCTGGGTTTCGGCTTCGGCGTTGCCCAGTTGTCGGCGATCCATCGCACCTTCCTTCAACCACTGGCTGCCGATCCCGCAATACGTGGTGATCAGCCGCACCGGCACATGATCGACGTGGAAACGCGGGCACATGGCCTTGTCCAGGACCCGCAAGCGCAGGCCGATACGCTTGGCGCCCATCAAACAGGCGAAAGCACTGACCAGCCAGGAGACGTCGGCGATGAAACCTTCGTAACCTTCGAGATCGCTGAAACCTGAGGCTAATCCGTGAAGATTGGGTTCGGTGTCATCGCTGGGCAGTTCCAGAACCAGCGACTCGGCCAGCGGCTCGTTCAGGGACAGCAGCAAACTGCCGAAATCAGCGATGTGCGCCGGCAATTGGCGCTGCCAAACGGCGAGGTTTACGCCGTCATCCAGTATTCGGGTGAGCGCTTGCGGCGTCTCACCTTGAACCTGATAAATGATCGGCCGCAGTGTCAGACTGGGTGCCAACATCAGGCTGCCGCCTCTTCATGCCACGGGCCAAATGGATCTGGCAGTAGTCGCCAGCCCTCGATGCCTAACGCCATTTCATCGTCGGTCAGCAGGCAATTGTCGAGTTCGCTGGTGAGTTGCGCGAAGTCGATGTTCTGGCCGATGAACACCAGTTCCTGGCGGCAATCGCCAGTGGTTGCGGTCCAGTTTTCCATGATCCCGGCGGTGCTTTCTTCGTCCTGCGGCCACTGGGTTTTCGGCACGAAACGCCACCAGCGTCCGGCGAAACCATGGCGCATCAATCCGCCGGCCTGGGACCAGCTACCGGCGTCCATGTGCTTGCTGGCCAGCCAGAAGAAGCCCTTGGAGCGCAGCAGTTTGCCATTCACCCACGGGCGGTCGATGAAGCTGTAAAAGCGCTGCGGATGAAACGGTCGGCGTGCTCGGTAGGCTGTCGAGGCGATGCCGTATTCCTCGGTTTCCGGCACGTGTTCGCCACGCAGCTCCTGTAACCAGCCCGGCGCCTGAGCGGCCTTTTCGAAGTCGAAACGACCGGTATTGAGGATCTTCGCCAAGGGAATTTCGCCCATGACCATCGGGATAATTTCCGCCTGGGCGTTAAGCCGCTCAAGGATCGCGATCAGCTCCTGGCGTTCGCTGCTACTGATCAAGTCGATTTTGCTGATCAGAATCACATCGGCGAATTCAATCTGCTCGATCAACAGGTCGGTGATCGAGCGTTCGTCCTCTTCACCCAAGGTTTCACCACGGGAGGCGAGGCTTTCGGCGGCCTGATAGTCGAGCAGGAAGTTCATGCCGTCGACCACGGTGACCATGGTGTCGAGCCGGGCGATGTCGGCCAGGCTCTGCCCTTCTTCATCGCGGAAGGTGAAGGTTTCCGCCACGGGCAGTGGCTCGGAAATGCCGGTGGATTCGATCAATAAATAATCAAAGCGACCCTCCTTGGCGAGTTTGCTCACCTCTTCCAACAAGTCTTCGCGCAAGGTGCAGCAAATGCAGCCATTGCTCATCTCCACCAGTTTTTCTTCCGCACGATTCAGGGTGACATCGCGCTGAACTTCACCGCCATCAATGTTGATTTCGCTCATATCATTGACGATCACGGCGACGCGCAGGTTGTCGCGATTGCGCAGCACGTAGTTGAGCAGCGTGCTTTTGCCAGCGCCGAGAAAGCCCGACAGGACGGTGACGGGGAGACGATTGGGCATCAGGTATTCCTCATAGAGATGCCCGGTCGCAGTGTCGGGCTTAACTTGATGTTATAGTATAACAACACAATCAAGCCACTCCCCTCTTGCCCATGATGGCAAAGGGCACGATGCTCAAGCCCGTTCGGTCCGTGAGAAATCCTATGCGTGTAGCCCTGAAAATAACGCTGATGAGCGTTTCGTTGCTGATTGCTGTCGACGCCTGGGCGCAAATCCCGAGCCTGGCCAAATGCACCCGAAGCGCCAATCTGCTGTCCTGCGTGGATGGCGACGGCAATGCCTACAGCGTCAATACCGTCGGTAGCACGATCTATTTGCGCGGCTTCGAAGTGGCCGGCAAACGCTATTGGGCGCAAACCAACAGCCGCTACGGGCAACTGACGTTCTTTACCGGTCTCGCATCCGATGGCGAAGCCTGGGTCGGCTACAACCGCCGGGTTGGCTGGACAACCATCAACCGGTTTTCCAGTTCCGGCGACAGCAGCGCCAAGTTCACGTGTAGCCGGATTACAGGCTGCTGAGCCTACAACAAGTCATTGCGTGACTTCGCGCACTTACTCAACAGGTCTCAACAACTCGTCCGCTCTTACTGCCAAGTTACTCTTCTTGTTCGATGATGAAACGGTCAACCGCCATATATTGTCCGTCAGAGCCGAAGTCAATCTCGAGTCGTGATATGGAACCTGCTTCCCCACGGCCATACTTAACTACTTGGGCTACATCGCTTTGCAGTTTTAGTTCCTCGATAAGCGATCCGCCTTGATCAAAACAACGACAAACACGATCATTGGCGTTAGTTCCGTGATACAAAAACTCGAAACGTTTAATCCTTGGATGTTTGAACGTAACTATCAAGTTTCCGTGTCCAAAATGACCACTAGCGTCTGAATGTAGACCTTTACCGCTAAAGCCTCCCTCGGAACGGACGTCTCCGATACTCATCCCTAACTCATGACTCCATGAGGTTGTAATGAATGTCATGTGTGGGGTAACCAGCATTTCTCCGGTCTCATACCTGCGTGCTTCGAGAGAATCAAAATCCTCAACATACTTTTCAACTTGCATCACCAGCCCCTCCAGAATGTAACTTAGGATAAATATTCTCGATCTATTAACACCTATAATTAAGCATCGTCGCTCAAGCACCGTCTACTGTCAGATATGACAGGTCACGAGCAGCTTTTAGACCATTTTAATATCAGAGTCGATTTTTTATTCCTCTTTAGTTTCTACAACAAGTGTTCACATTAATGCGAAAGTTCAACCAACTTTTTTCTGACCCTTTAGCCAGGCGATGTAGCTATCGATCGGCGGATTTTTTTTTGGCTCCGACCGCTCCCGGATCTTTGCCGCCATGACTAGGGTCGAACACGACGATGATGTCGCGCTTGGGGTGTGCCTTGTCGACGGTCGCCTCGGGCGCCGCCGCCATTTGTAACGACGCAGCCGTCCTCAGATCGAGTACCAGTCGATGGCCCTGACCGTCCTGTGGCGGCAGTAAAAAACTGGCGAGCTGCACCGGGCCGCTGAGGTCGAGGACGATTCGCGTATCGCCCTGGCCGAAGGGCCCGGAGCGTATCGAGCGAATCACGGTGTTGCTGAGCGCCAACTGACGGAAGTCGCCACTGAGGTTGGCGCCACTCAGATCGATGATCAGCCGTTCGGGAGCGCTCAGGGAAAACGTCTTGTATTGCACCGGCCCGCTCAGATCGAACACCAATCGCAACTTGTCATCCGAACGCCAGAGCCGCGCATTGCGAATCTGTGTGGCCGAGACGCCAAACGGTAAAGCGAAGGCCGCGCTGGCCAGGATCAGGTTGAGCAAGTGACGTCTGTGCATGATGAAAGCCTGTTCATAAAAAAGGCATGGTTGATTTTAATGTAATAACATAACATACGGAATCGACTCCCACGATGGACCTGCTCATGAATGCGCTGACTCTGCCGGATATCGCCGCGCAGGCCTCACGCCAAGCCCTGCCACTTGAATGGGTGGGCATGTGCGGCATTGCTCTTCCTGTTTTGTTCGATGGCCAACGGCTGAGTGCGAAAGCCGACGCCGGCGTTAGCCTCGATGATGGAGAGGCGCGCGGGATTCATATGTCGCGGCTGTACTTGGCGCTTGAAATGCTCGAGCAAGAAAACCTGACGCCAGCCTTGTTGCGGAAAGTTTTGCAAAGTTTCCTCAAGACTCATGAAGGACTGTCCAACAGCGCGTACTTAAAAATCCACACCGATTTACTGCTCAAAAGACCGGCGCTGATCAGTCCGTTGGCCGGCTGGAAAACCTATCCAGTGAGCATCGAAGCACGTTTGAAAAACGCGATGTTCCACGTGGAACTAAAAATCGACGTGCCTTATTCCTCGACCTGTCCGTGTTCGGCCGCGCTTTCCCGACAACTGATTCAGCAGCAATTCGTCGATGACTTCGCCAACAAGCCGTTACAATATGCCGATGTTTTGGCTTGGCTCGGCTCCACAAAAGGCATCGTCGCAACGCCTCACAGCCAACGGAGCAATGCGAAATTGCGGCTTCGAGTGGACGACTATCTGGATGACTTGCCGCTGATCGCGATCATCAACAACGCCGAAGCAGCCCTCGGCACCGCCGTACAAACCGCCGTAAAACGCGCCGACGAACAAGCCTTCGCGTTGGCCAACGGTCAGAACCTGATGTTCTGCGAAGACGCCGCACGACGTTTGAACCTGGCGCTGAAACGCTCCCCCGGCATCAACGCCTTCCACATACGAGTCGTCCATGCGGAAAGCCTTCACGCCCACGATGCCGTCGCCGAAAGCCGTTGGAATTGGGAGGCCGCATGATCCGTTGCCAAGCCTTGCGTTGGGGCGCACCCGGCCAGCCCCTGACTCCATCCGCGGATTTCGAACTGAGCAAAGGAAGTCTCACCGCCGTAATCGGTGCGAACGGTTCGGGTAAAAGCAGCCTGCTGAAAGTCATCGCTGGCTTGCAAAAACCGCTGACCGGCAGAGTCATCTTGGATGTTCCACGCAAGGGCAAACTCTCGTTCCTTCCGCAGCAACAACACCTGGATCGCCAATTCCCCATCAGCTTGCAAGAGTTAGTAGCCGCTGGTTTCTGGGGTAGCACGCAGTCTCCCGAGATACGCAGACAACGCCTCAAAGCCGTGCTGGAAAACTGGTGTCTGAGCGGACTGGAACAGCGCCCGTTGATGGCCTTGTCCGGCGGCGAATTACAGCGTGCCCTGCTCGCCCGTTTGAGCCTCGCCGACGCACCATTGCTATTGCTCGACGAACCCCACGCCGCCCTCGACGAGTTCGGTCAGGCACTGCTCTGGAAACACATTCACGCCTGGCATGCCGAAGGCCGAACCCAGCTGATCGTGTGCCATGACCTGGCCGCCGTTCGCCAACACATTCCTCAAACGATGCTGATCAAAAGCACCGGCTGCGTCCTCGGATCGAGCGTTGATCTGATCCGCCAACAACCACAAGCGCGGGTGGCCTGATGCTCGCGGCCACTCATCTTTGGCAACCGTTCCACGAGTTCGTGTTCATGCGCCGAGCGCTGCTTGGTGGATTGGTCCTGGCGTGCAGCACCGCACCGTTGGGCGTGTTTCTGATCCTGCGACGGATGAGCCTCATCGGCGACGCGGTGGCTCACGGCATTCTGCCGGGGGCCGCATTGGGCTTCTGGTTCGCCGGATTGAGTCTGACGGCACTGACCGTCGGCGGCCTCGGTGCCGGTCTCGGCATGGCCGGACTCGCTGCCTGGATCACCCGTCGCACCGGCCTGCGAGAAGACGCCAGCCTCGCTGCGATCTACCCGATCTCCCTTGCCTGCGGTGTGCTGATCCTCGGCATCGGCGGCAAACGCCTGGACCTGTTGCACCTGTTGTTTGGCTCGGCGCTGGCGGTCGATGGCCCGACGTTGACGGGCATGCTCTGGGTCTCCGGCTTCAGCCTGATCGCCATGGCGTTCATCTACAAACCACTGTTGCTGGACACCCTCGACCCACTCTTTCTGCAAACCGTCAGCCGACTCGGCCCCCTGGCTCATGGCGTATTTCTAACCTTGGTGGTGCTGAATCTGGTGATCGGTTTTCAAGCCATCGGCGCGTTGATGGTCGTCGGTTTGATGATGTTGCCCGCCGCCGCGTCGCGCTTCTGGAGTCGTCGCTTGCCGACGTTGATGGCCATCGCCGCCCTGCTCGGCTGCCTCTCGGTGTGGCTCGGACTGTTGCTGTCGTTCTACTACTCGCTCCCCAGTGGGCCGGCGATCGTGCTGGTGGCTGGCGGTTTTTATCTGCTGTCCGTGGTGTTCGGACCGGTGCACGGTTTGCTGCGCCGCCCGCCTTTGCTCACATCCCAATGAGGTGTTACCCGATGCGCGCTTTACTCGTGCTGTTCAGTTTGCTGCTGTCGATGTCGCTGTCTGCTGCGGAAAAACTTCAGGTAGTCACCAGTTTCAGCATCCTCGCCGACATGACCCACCAAGTCGGCGGCGACCATATCCAGATCACCAACATGGTCGGCGCGGACGCAGATGCTCACACGTACGAGCCGACACCTGACGACGCCAAGGCGTTGCTCAAAGCCAAACTCATCATCAAAAACGGCTTGGGTTTCGAGCCATGGCTGGACCGCCTGGTGACCAGCACCGAGACCAAAGCGCCAGTGATCAGCGCGAACCACGGCATCATCCCGCGCTCCCTGGATGAAGATGACGAGACGATTCCCGACCCGCACGCTTGGCACAACCTGGCGAACGCTGAGCTGTATATCAGCAACATCACCAAGGCACTGATCGCCGCCGACCCGACGAACAAAGCCGACTACGAACGCAACAGTCAGGCCTACCTGAAAAAGATCTACGCGCTGCTCGCCGAAGCCAAGGCCAAACTCGGCTCGCTGCCACCGGGCAATCGCAAAATCGTGACGTCCCATGACGCCTTCGGTTATCTCGGTCAGGCTTACGGCATCGACTTCATGGCCCCTCAAGGCCTGTCCACTGAGCGCGAACCGTCAGCCGCTGAAGTCGCTGCATTGATCACTCAGATCCGCCAGGCCAAGGTCAAAGCGGTGTTTATGGAAAACATCAAGGATGCACGCCTGCTCAAGCAGATTGCCGATGAAAGCGGCGCGCACATCGGTGGCACGTTGTACTCCGATGCGCTCGCGGCGACCGGGCCGGCCAGCACCTTTGTCGGGTTGTTCGAGTACAACCTCAACACCCTGTACAACGCGTTGAGCAAGCCATGATCCGCAAGAATCCTTCCGGTGATTTGCCGGTGATAGCCGAATCTGCCTACGTGGATAAAACCGCCATCATCTGCGGCAAAGTGGTGATCGGCGAGAACGTCTTCGTCGGTCCTTACGCGGTGATACGCGCTGACGAAGTGGATGCCTCAGGCGAGATGGAGCCGATCACCATCGGCGCCAACTCGAACATCCAGGATGGCGTGGTGATCCACTCCAAGTCCGGCGCGGCAGTGACCATCGGCGAGTTCAGTTCCATCGCCCACCGCTCGATCGTTCATGGTCCGTGCAAGGTTGGCGACCGGGTGTTTATCGGTTTCAACAGCGTGCTGTTCAACTGCGTAGTCGGTGACGGATGCGTAGTGCGGCACAACTCGGTGGTCGATGGTCGCGACTTGCCCGAAGACTTCTACGTGCCCTCCACCACCCGCATTGGCCCGAAGACAGATCTGTCGCAGTTCCCACCGGTGAGCGTCAGCGCCTCGGAGTTTTCCGAGGACGTGGCGCGTACCAACGTCGATCTGGTGCGCGGCTACAAAGCCCTGCAGAACGAGTTCTGACCATGAGCAGCGTGCTGATTCGCAATGCCCGGTTGGTGAACGAAGATCGCGAGTTTGAGGGTGATTTGCTGGTGAGCAACGGCCGAATCGTGAAGATCGCCAGCAGCATCCACGGTGAAAATGCTGACGTGGAAATCGATGCACAAGGGCAATGGCTGCTGCCGGGAATGATCGACGACCAAGTGCACTTCCGCGATCCAGGCTCGCCAGACAAGGGTAGCCTTTACACCGAATCCCGGGCGGCGGTGGCCGGTGGCATCACCAGCTTCATGGACATGCCCAACACTAATCCGGCGACCCTGAACCTCAGCGCACTGGCCAACAAAAAGCGCCGAGCGGCGATCAACTCTGTCGCCAATTACGGCTTTCATTTCGGCGTGAGCAACGACAATCTCGATACCGTCGCCAGGCTCAACCCCTGTGAAGTAGCCGGCGTCAAAGTGTTCATGGGCGCTTCGACCGGCAACATGCTGGTCGATGACCCACAGATTCTGGAACGGCTATTCGCCGAGGTGCCGACCATTCTGTTGGCCCACTGCGAACACACGCCCAGTATCGACGCCAACGCCGCGAACCTGCGCGACTTGTTCGGCGAACACATTCCAGCGGCGGCCCACCCGCTGATCCGCAACGCCGAGGCCTGCTTTCGCTCCTCCTCAATGGCCGTGGACCTCGCCAGACGTCACGGCACCCGACTGCATGTTCTGCACCTGACCACCGCCCGCGAACTGGCGTTGTTCGAAGACAAGCCGCTCGCCCAGAAACGCATCACAGCCGAAGTCTGCCTGCACCACTTGCTGTTCGATGACCGGGATTACCCGAGCCTCGGCAACCTGATCAAGTGCAACCCGGCGATCAAAACCCAGGCCGACCGCGATGCCTTGCGCGAAGCGTTGCTGAGCCATCGACTCGACGTGATCGGCAGCGATCACGCGCCACACACCTGGGCTGAAAAACAGCGGCCGTACAGTCAGGCGCCTTCCGGATTGCCATTGGTGCAACACGCCCTGCCCGCGTTGCTGGAACTGGTTGCGGATGAAGTGTTGCCGATCACTACGCTCGTCGCAAAAACCAGTCACCGGGTCGCCGATCTGTTCGCCATTCCCGATCGCGGTTATCTGCGCGAAGGCTATTGGGCCGACCTCGTTCTGATCAAACCCGAACCCGGCGGCGTCACCGTTTCTCAGCAGCCGATCCTGTCTCAATGCGGCTGGACACCTTTTGCCCGACAGCGTTTTCGCCACAGCGTCAGCACGACAATCGTGTCGGGGCAAATTGCCTGGCACGACAAACGTCTTAATGACAACTGTCAGGGTTTACCACTACGGTTTATGCGCTAGCACTCGAGAGCACCGACATGATTCACATCACCCTGAGCGATGGTTCATTGCGTGAATACGACCAGCCACTGTCGGTGTACGAGCTCGCCGCGAGTATCGGACCCGGACTGGCAAAAGCGGCGGTGGCCGGCCGAGTGAATGGCATCTTGGTGGACTGTGAGTTCATGATCGAAGCCGATGCCAGGGTCAGCATCGTCACGCCTCAAGAGCCCGATGGACTGGAGATCCTGCGACGCTCCTGTGCACTGATGCTGGCCATGGCCGTCAAACAACTCCATCCACAGGTGCAACTGCACGCAGGAACGGCGCTGGGCGACGGGTTCTTTCATGAGTTTTCTGTCGAGCGATCCTTAACGCCCGCAGACCTGCCACTGATCGAAGCCCGCATGCAGGCTTTGGCGGCGACTAATCATTCGATTCGCCGTCAAGGAAAGACATCGCTGTACCGCCTGGGGAGTTTCGAATCTACGATCGCTGGCCCGCATGTCCCCGCGACCAGAGTGCTGCAAGCGTTCACCCTCGACCACATCAGCGGTACGTTGCAGCAACGGATTTACGGCACGTGCTGGTCCTGCCAACAGGAGCTTGATAACTGGCGGACTCCGTCGCACGTCATGATCGTCAGCATGGACGAACGTCAGGCAGATTACGCGCAGTCGGTGACCGAGGCATTGCGCAGAAGTGGCGTGCGCGCCCGCGCAGATCTGCGTCACGAGAAAGTCCGCCAAAAAATTCGCGAGCACAGTCAGCACGTGCCGTATCTGGTGGTGATCGGGGAGAAAGAAAAAGAAGGGGGGTTTGTCAGTGTGCGCAGCCGCACAGGTGAAGACTTCGGGAGGATGGGTGTTGAGACGGTGTGTGAGTGGTTGAGTCAGGCCCGCCCCCACACAGTCATGTAGGGCGCGGGCCTGCTGGCGGGCTTTTAAGCTCTTGGCTTAACGGTCCCGCAATCCTGCCCCAACCACACGGCGCGGCTATCGAGGCTGCCCTTCTGCTGAATGCCGGTAGCATTGAAGGTGCCGTTAACCTTAGTGGTGAACTCACGATCACTGAGGAAAGTGGCGACACCGGTGCCCTGCGCTTTCGGACAGCTGAAGCGGAATTTCCACTGATTACCGGTGCGGTCGGTGATTTCCTGCTTGCAGCCCGACTGTGGATCGGTCAGCGGAATGTCGTTGGTCTTCACTTGTTCCGGTGTCAAGCAAGCCCGAATCCCTTTGCCGCCCATAGTGATGCCCTGCTTTTCGAGCTGCGCGCGTTGTTGAGGGGTCATCTGGCTCTGTATCTGGCCAAGGATCAGCTGCAAATCCGGGAGATTCTGGTCATCGACCTTCATGTTGCTTGTGGTCATTTCCCACAAACCGGGCTGCAACATCTGCGCCTGAGCGGCCACAGGAAGTGACAAACCAACAGCCATGGCCAAACCCAGCAGACGAACGTTCATCGAGTAACTCCTGATCAGTAGTGGCCGTTAGACGTCAGCGAGTGGCTTCGGTTCATGGGCCAATTAAATAGCGACATTCTGCACGGAACATGGTCTGTTAAGCATTGAATCTTCAGGAGCAAGGCTGCCCCCATGGATTACTTTGGACCGCATATTTTCGGCTACATGATTGCACTGCTTCACACGCTGGGCCTGATCGCTGCCATCCACGCCGTGCTCACCGTCCGGACCGCCCAGGGATCGATCGCCTGGGCCCTGTCGTTGCTGTTTATTCCCTACCTCACGCTCATCCCCTATCTGGTCTTCGGCCGCAGTACCTTCGATGGCTACATCAAGGCTCGGCGCCAGGCCAACGAAGAAATGCGCACGGCGATCTCCGAGCTCAACTGGCGCCCTTGGGTAGAAGAGGCGCTGACCGCTCGTGCCTCAAATGCTTACGCGTCCTTGAGGGCCATGCCAAAACTGGGGCGCATGCCGTGCCTGGCGAACAATGAAGTGCGTTTGCTGATCGACGGCCAAGCCACCTTCAACGCCATTTTTGACGCCATCGGCAATGCGAAAGAAGCAGTGCTGATTCAGTTTTTCATCATCCATGACGATCGCCTTGGCCAACAGCTGCAAACCTTGCTGTTGAAGAAAGCCGCTGAAGGTGTGGCGGTTTATTTATTGTACGACCGCATCGGCAGCCACTCCCTGCCTCACAGTTACGTGCAGCCGCTGCGCGATGCCGGCGTCGAGGTCAAAGCCTTTGCCTCCCGCAGCGGCTGGCTCAACCGCTTCCAGGTCAACTTCCGCAACCACCGCAAGATTGTGGTGGTCGATGGAGTGCTGGGTTTCGTCGGTGGGCACAACGTCGGCGACGAGTATATGGGCGAGAAACCACCCCTCGCCCCGTGGCGCGATACCCATGTGCAAGTACGCGGGCCGGTGGTGGCCTGCATGCAGGAATCTTTCGCTGAAGACTGGTTTTGGGCCGCCCGTTCGTTGCCTCCACTAATCCTGCCGGACGTTTACCCGGACGACGGAGTGCTCTGCCAATTGCTGGCGAGCGGCCCGGCAGATTCCTACGAAACCTGTTCGTTATTCTTCGTCGAAGCCATCCATGCGGCAACCGAGCGGGTGTGGATCACCAGCCCTTATTTCATCCCTGACGAAGCTGTGTTCGCGGCGTTAAGGCTGGCGGTTCTGCGAGGAGTGGATGTGCGGCTGCTGCTGCCCTCACGACCGGACCACCGAATCGTCTACGCCGCCTCCAGCCTGTACGCCTTCGAAGCGGTACGCGCCGGCGTGCGGGTGTTCCGCTATGAGCCTGGCTTTCTGCATCAGAAAGTGGTGTTGATCGACAGCGAAATCAGCGCCATTGGCAGTGCCAATCTGGACAACCGCTCGTTCCGGCTGAATTTTGAAGTGATGTTGTTGACGGTCGACAGCGCGTTTGCCGCCGAAGTAGAACAGATGCTCAACGATGACTTCGCCCAGGCCCACGAGATCGCCAAAGAAGAAAGCCGGGAGACCCGCCGCCTGCAACAGGTCGGCATGCGGGTCGCCCGGCTTATTTCACCGATACTTTAAGGGTTGTAGATATCGTCTCGCGTCCATGGCAGTTCATGGCTGCCGTCGGGGTGAGCTTTCACCGCGAGAATCTGGTGCAGATTGATCCAGCCCTTGGCGAACGCGTAAGCGCATCCCGCCAAGTACAACCGCCAGATCCGTAAGGCCTGCTCTGGCACCAGCCTGGAAGCCGCTTCCAGATTGTCTTCCAGGCGTTCGCTCCAATGGTCCAGCGTACGCGCGTAATGCAGGCGCAGACTCTCGACGTCGACGATCTCCAGCCCTGCTTCGCTGATCTCGGCAGCGATCATCGACAGATGCGGCAGCTCGCCATTGGGGAACACATACTTCTCGATGAATTCGCCGACACCGCGCCCCACCGGACGGCCGTCGGTGTGCTTGGCGGTGATCCCGTGGTTCATCACCAGGCCACCCTCTTTCACCGCACCGAACAAGGTCTTGCAGTACTCGGCCAGATTGGCGTGGCCAACGTGTTCGAACATGCCGACACTGACCACTTTGTCGAAGCGACCGTCCTGAGGCAGGTCGCGGTAGTCGAGCAGTTGCAGTTCGACCAGATCGTCCAGGCCTTCGGCAGTCACCCGTTCACGGGCAAGTGCCAGTTGCTCTTTACTGAGTGTGATCCCGAACACCTTTGCGCCAAACTCCCGAGCCGCATACCGTGCCAGTCCGCCCCAACCGCAGCCGACATCCAGCAGATACTCCCCTGGTTGCAGCCGCAGCTTGCGGCACAGGTGGCGGAATTTGGCTTGCTGGGCTTGCTCCAGCGTTTCACTGCCGGTCTCGAAATAAGCGCAGGAATACGCCATGTCACTGTCGAGCCACAGCTGATAAAACGCGTTGGAAAGGTCGTAGTGGTAGGAAATAGCCTTCGCGTCGGTCTCCTTGTCGTGAGCGGTGCGCACTGGCTGACTATCCTGGTCTCCGAGCAACGCCTGGCTCCATTCATCACAGACGCGAATCACCTCGCTGATGGAACCTTCCAGCTCAAGTTTACCTTCGACAAACGCCGCTCCGAGCGTGTCCAGGCTTGGGTGAGTGAACTGGGTAACCATTTGTGGGTCCTTGACCACAATTGTGACGCTGGGCGTCGGCCCCAGATTGAATTCATGGCCGTCCCAGAGTCGCAGGCGTAACGGTAACTGCAGATTCTGTAAGGCCGGAGGAAGGTGCGCGAGCATGGATAGACCCTCTTGTTTCAGACGTCTGATGTGAGGGTAGTCCATCCTTGAAAAATAGCTGGCTATCGAATTAATAACCCTTTTCTATGATTCGTAACGCTCGAACCCACCGTCGCGAATTCACAAAAGTGATTGCCCTCACCTAGATGACTGCGAATTCGTCATACAGTTCTGCAAACTTGAAATCGTCCGTGATCGCGCTGTTTAGAGCATTCACTCGGTGTACTCAATCCTCATCCTTAAGCTTGAGCAATGGTTCCTGAAAACGCAGTAAACGTCCGGCGTTACCCAACACCAGCAACGTGCTGAAGTTGTGCAACAGCGCAGCAATCATCGCGCCCGCAGCACCAAGCCAGCCGAAGGCGGCGAAAGCTACAATCGCCAGCGTCCAGCCCAGACCGATGATCACGTTAACCTGCAACGTGTGCCGGCATTGGCGACTCAAACGCACACATGTACCGAGTCGACGCAGGTCGCTGCCGATCAGGACGATGTCGGCCGAGGCTAGCGCGATGTCCGCCCCGCCCGCGCCCATCGCCACGCCGACCACACCGGCCTTGAGCGCCAGTGAATCGTTGATCCCATCTCCCACGACCATCGGCCGGAAGCCGCTGCCGATTTCCTTCAGCACGCGATTGAGTTTGTCCTCGGGCAACGCTTGAGCTTCAACGTCGCTGATCCCGACATCTCGCGCCAATGTGTGCGCGACGCTTTGCCGATCACCTGTCAGCAGCAACTGCCGACCCAACCCCAACTCACGTAGCTCGCTCAAGGCAAATCGAGCTTCAGGTTTGACGCTGTCGGCCAGCAACAGCCAGGCGAGAAATTCACCGTTGAGCGCCAACCCGGCAATCGGGCCATCGTGGTCGGGGACACTTGAAGTGGCGATGCCCAACTGCGCGAACAGCTCCGGACGACCGAGCGCCGCCTCGCCCTGCTCCGTCATCGCCACCACGCCCAACCCCTGACGCTCGTGAATGTCGGAGAGCAGCAGAAAATGTTCCTGAGTGACCAACCCGGCGAGCGCGCGGCTGACCGGATGACTGCTGGCAGAACCGAGGCTGGCCGCGAGTTTAAGGACGTGACTACGATCCTCGATTGGGCTGTCGATGGATTGCAAACGCAAGGTGCCGAAGGTCAGGGTTCCGGTCTTGTCGACCACCAGCGAAGTCAGGTCTGCCAACTCTTCGAGGAACGCGGAGCTGCGAATCAGAATCCCGTGACGAGCCGCCACCGCCACGCCGGCAATCGCCGTGGCCGGTGCCGACAACACCAGCGCGCAAGGACAGGCCGCCACCAACACCGCGAGCATGGCCTGAGCATCGTTAGTGACGAACCAGGTCACGGCGGCCAGCAGCAACACCAGCACCATGTAGCTGCCAGCGTAGCGTTCCAGCAGACGCGTGATCGGTGGTTTGGAACGTTCGGCACTTTGCATCAGCGCAATGACTTTGCCGAGGGTCGACTCATTGCCGGTGCGAGTCACTTCAATACGCAGCAGACCGTCGAGGTTGATCGCGCCGCCAAAGACTTGCATGCCGACGCCCGCCTCCATCGGCACCGATTCGCCAGTAATCGAAGCGGTGTCCAGGCTCGCCTGTCCAGACAACACCCGACCATCCGCTGGCACCCGATCACCCGCGCGTACCTCGACGAGGTCGCCGGCCTTGAGTGTGCCGTTATCGACTTCGACGATGGAGCCGTCGGCCTGAACTTTACGCGCATGGCTGCGAGTCAGTTTGCCGAGGGCGCGAATCGCCTCCTGCGAGCCGATCACGCTGCGCTCTTCCAGTACGTGGCCGAAGATCATGATGATCGGCAGCAACGCCGCGGTCAGCAGATCTCCCGTGGCCCACGCCCCCAGCATGGCCAGGGCGATCAATTGATCAGTGATCCCGTGCAGGCTCGGATAACGCAGGCTGTACCAGGCGGAACGCATCACGGGCACGGCCACCAGTAACGAAGCAAAGCCCAGCAGCAATTGACTGACGCCCGTCTGCTCCGGCGACAACCAGCGCCAGGTCAGGCCGAGTGCGAGCAAGCCCAAAGCGAGCATGGCCAGGGTCAATTGCCGGGCGGCGCTACGTTGTTCAGCCGAGGACAACATGCTCGGTGCGGCGGCGGTTTGGGTGGTCATTGTGCAGCTCCCTGAATGATCAGGCGGGAATCGTCTTTCGGGTTGACCGTGGTCACCGAACCGGCTTGACCGAGAATTTTCGGCATCCGCTCGCGGTAGATGCGCAGCAACATTTGCGAGTCGGTCCCGTGTTGTTGCGCCTTGGCCAGGCTCAATACCGTGGCCGTGTCAGCCGAGGCTTTGGCCAAACGCTCGCTCGCTTGGGCGTGAGCGACTTGCAGCGTGCGATCGGCTTGTTCGTTGGCAGTCTGAGTCAGTTTCTCGGCTTCAGTGCGCGCATTGGCCACAGCTTTGTCGGCTTGTTGACTGGCGGTCAGAACGGCGTTGAAGGCGTTGACCGCTGGCCCGGGCAGACTCGATTGCACGTCGACCCGCGCCACTTCTATTCCTAATCCCTGCCCGGTTGCGGTCAGGTCAGCCAGCCGCTGATTGATGCCTTGCACCAGATCACCGCGTAGACGTTCGCGTCTTTCGGCAGCCTGTTTATCGGCGCCGATGAGTTCCGGTCGCGCCACTAGAATGGTGTCCAGATCTCGCGCTGCCGTGAGCGCCACCGCGCTGCGAGTCACCAATCGATCCAATGCTGGCAACACATGTTCGCCTTGAAGAACGAACGCATACGGCTCGGTGACTTTGTAGAAAACACGCACATCCAGTTGCACCACGCCCGCGTCACCGGTGAGCAAATAACCGGAGCCGGCGAGTGCATCGCTGATCGGTGTAGCGAAACTCGCGACTCGGTCTGCCTGCAACGCGGCATCGGTGCGCAGCAGGTTTTCCACCCGACGTTCAATCACCCGATCCGCCGCGGGCAACAAAATAACCTGCTCAAACGGACGGGGCCAAGCCAATAGCAGGCCAGCATTCTGGATGCGATCCAGCGCGCCGAAGTGCAAAACCACCGCGCGATTTTGCGGATCGATCTGCCGTACATTGGAAAATGCCCACACCAAAGCGGCCAGTACCGTCACGGCGTAAAGAGCCAAAAAAGCCAATCGCCCAGCCTGAATCCAGGGACTGCTTAACTCATTTGTTCCACGTGGAACTAATTTCATGGCTGCGACCCGGGCTTGCTATCAAGGCTCGGCGGACCGTCAACCAACACCCGGAAAGGCGCGGCGTCGGTGCGCAGAATCAGTTTGGTGCCGGGTGTGACGATTGTGCCTAGCGTGTCGAGCGAGCGCAGCAGGTTGTAGAGCTGTGGCGACCCGGCGTAAGCGCGGCCATAAATTTGCGCGGCTTCGACACGCGATTGTGCTTCGATGTCCGCTGCTTTTACCGTGGCGTCGGCCTGCACGATGCGCGCGTCACGCTCGGCAGCGGAACGGATTTGCGCCGCTTCGCGCTTACCGATGGCCGTGCGTTCGGTGGCAATTGTTTCACGCTCGGCACGCATGCGATCGACCGTAGCGGTGAGGGTTACCGACGGCAAGGTCAGACGCTCGATACCGACTTGCAGCACCCGCACGCCATAAGTGGTGAGCAGCTGCTGATCGATTTGCTGACGCAGTTGCGCTTCAAAATCAGCGATGTGTACTTTGTTGGCGTCGGTGTTAACCAGGTTAGCCAGATCAAAACTGCTGGCCGTGGTTTCCAGAGCAGAGCCAACAAACGTGCGAATCTGCCGCGCTGCTTCGTCCGGTTGATTTTGTACGGCACGCATGAAGCGTTGCACGTTGTCCGGATCGCCCTGAACCTGCCAGGCCACATAAGCCTGAACGATGATGCGCAAACCGTCCCGCGTCCCCACATCCTGCAAACCACTCGAGGTGGTACGCAGTCGCAGATCGAC
Organism: Pseudomonas sp. PMCC200344; assembly: GCF_030053095.1. NCBI lineage: Bacteria > Pseudomonadati > Pseudomonadota > Gammaproteobacteria > Pseudomonadales > Pseudomonadaceae > Pseudomonas > Pseudomonas sp. PMCC200344. The sequence continues at coordinate 6,413,886 of NZ_CP125618.1, forward strand.
AGGAATCGCCGCTTCAAAAGGAGCAGGCCAACGCCAGCCAAGACCTGGTTCCAGCAACACCCGCGACGGATTACCGAAACGCGTGATCACCGTCGCCTCCCCCGAACGCACTTGCACCAGGCTGGCTGCCGCAATGGCGAACGCCACCAGCAACGCTGCCCAGCCCATTCGCCGCCAGGGGAAAGGGCCAGCTTCTTGGGGATCACCATGATGGTGATGTCCGTGATGATGTCCGCCATGACCGTGATCGTGGCCAGTGTGGTCATCGTGATCGTGAGTGTGCGACTGGCTCAATTGGCAGCTCCTGGCTGAGCGGTTTTACGCGCCGGCGCAGGGTCAGCCGGCAGCGTGAATGTACGGAGGTCGATGGTCGGCGCGTTACTGCTGCCGCCCAAGCGATGATCGAGCACCAGCAACTTGGCATTGGCCAGGCCTTGGGACAGTTGGCTGAAGTACTGCTCCAGCACGAAGGCTTGGCCGGCGCTGGCATAGGCCTTTTGTTCGGCGCTGAACCGCAGATCCGCTGCTTGGGCGGTGGCGTTGATTTCACGAGCGCTGGCCGTCGCTTGATCGCGTGCGATGCTGGCCTGCAATTGCGCCTGGTTGGTGGCCGCCGCCGCCGCCCCACGCTCGCGGGAAATCAATGCCTGGGCGCCAATCTGCGCAGCCTGGACGCCGTGATAGGCATTGGCGGCACCGGCCGGCGGATGAATCGCCTCGACCACGGTGGCGAGAATTTCCACGCCGCTGTCAAGTTTCTGCAGGTCAGCCTGCACCGCCCGACCAATCTCTTCGGCAAGCCCTACCCTGTCTTCACCGAGCAAACCGTCAAGGGTTCGCGAGGCGAAATCGTGGACCAGAATTCGGCTGGCGGTGCTGCGGATCAGCGTCGGGACATCAGCGCTGTTGTAGGTTGCGGCCAACGCCGCTTGATCACTCAGGCCGATGCGGTAGACGAAACGCACGTCCATGTTGACGATCTGGAAGCTCTGCTTGTCGGCTCGGCTGCTGGCAATGACTTGGGATTTGTCGTTCACATGGCTGGCGTCCCACAAGCGATTGGCAATCGCGGGCGCCGGACCTTCGGCGGGTTCGGCCACGACCGGCGCCGGTGTGTCGCCAACACTGGTGGCCAACTCGTGGACCACGCCGTTTTCGACGCTCAACACTCGGCCCAGAGGCCAGGGCAAACCTGCGTGCAAACCAGGACCGAATACCTCCACCGGTTTGCCGAATCGCTCGTAGATGCCTCGCCCTTGCAGCGGTATTTCGTGAATGCCGGTCAGTGACCAACCCACTATCGAGACCACGGCCAGCACCGGCAAAAATGCCCGACGCATGTAGGTGAAGGCCCAGATCTGTCGCAGGTCGATGCCGAAGCGGTTGTGCAATTCGTGCTGCAACGCCAACAAAGGTTGCGGCGGCCAGCGCAGCATGTCGGCGACGAAGCTGCGTGCCAGCAAGGCAGGTTCGAGTTGTTCGCGCTGCGGACTGAACAACGACAGCAGGGCGCGCAACAGCAGCTCGGCGGCGACCAACCCTGGCAGCAAGCCAATCAGTACCGCCAAACGCACCGGCCATACCGAGGTTTCGCTACCCAACAACAGGCACAAAGCGCTAAGCACCAGGCCAATGATCGCCACCCGTGTCAGCTGCGCCAACGACGCTGCTTCGGGCCATTGCGCGACGTTTTCCTGCGCCAGTTGACGCTCCAGCGCCAGCAAACCGAAGGCCAGCAACAACGACAGCGCCGCACCGACACTGGCCGACAATCCCAGTGCGGCCGGCGGCAGTGCAAGGTTCCAGACTTGTTCGATGCTCAACAACGTCAACAGCGACCAACCCGCGAGCCACAGTGTCGGGGCGCCGATCTGCACCAGCATTCGCAGCCATCGCTGGCTGAGCCGATCCAGCAGCCGTTCGTACCAGCCCACCGGGGCAACGACTTCGTCAGCAACGACGACCTGCACGACCGGGTTCAACGCCCGCACGCGCCACTGCGTCACCCACCAGGCCGATTGCAAACCGGCGACCAGCACCAGCAAACCGGCGCTCTGATTGACCAGCAATGCTGGCCAGAGCGACTGCGGCGCAAACAGCCCGACGAAAAACGCCAGCAACCAACCTGTCGCCGCAAGAGCGCCCAGACCGATTGCGAACTGACGCAATCGTCGCCCTTGAAAAACCGCCTGCTGGAAACGCGGCAGCCCGGCTACTTGCGTCCCATCGACATCGAGATCGACTTGCATACCACCCCAGTGTTTATCGTTGCTCATATCGCAGTTCGTTACGATATAACGAAAGCCGTGAAATTTCCGTTCTTAAATGCTGTATCTAAAGGCGCTCAACCTGTCGCTTGGCTGAAGCCTTGACCGAAATGCTGCGGAACGCACATATTACGTTCGTAATTTTACTCAAGAACTACGTTTACCCATTCCGACCCCCGTTCACTCCAGGAGTACAACCATGAGCATCTATGACGTCGTGATTCTGGGCGGAGGCCCCGGTGGTTATAACGCAGCGATCCGCGCCGGTCAGTTGGGCCTCAGAGCGGTTTGCGTAGAAGGACGCGCCACGCTCGGCGGTACCTGCCTGAACGTCGGTTGCATGCCGTCAAAAGCGCTGCTGCACGCCTCCGAACTCTACGACGCCGCCATGGGCGCGGAATTCGCCAACCTGGGGATTGAAGTCAAACCCACACTCAACCTCGCGCAAATGATGAAGCAAAAGGATGAAAGCGTTGCCGGGTTGACCAAGGGCATCGAGTTTCTGTTTCGCAAAAACAAAGTCCATTGGGTCAAGGGCTGGGGCCACATCGACGGGCCCGGCAAAGTGACGGTGACCGACAGCCAGGGCGGCAAGACCGAACTGAGCGCCAAGGACATCATCATCGCCACCGGTTCCGAGCCCACTCCCCTGCCCGGTGTGGACATCGACAACAAACGCATCCTCGATTCAACGGGCGCGCTGTCGCTGACTGAAGTGCCCAAGCATCTGGTGGTGATCGGCGCCGGGGTGATCGGTCTGGAGTTGGGTTCGGTGTGGCGGCGTTTGGGCGCGCAGGTGACGGTGATCGAGTTTCTCGACCGGATTTGCCCTGGTGTGGATGGTGAAGCCGGTAAAACCCTGCAACGTTCGTTGAGTAAACAGGGCATCAACTTCAAATTGAGCTCCAAAGTCACCAGCGCCACAACCTCGGCGACCGGCGTTCAGCTCAGCGTCGAGCCCGCGGCTGGTGGCACCGCCGAACTGCTTGAAGCGGATTACGTGCTGGTATCCATCGGACGCCGGCCTTACACCCAAGGCCTGGGGCTGGAAAACGTCGGTCTCGCCACGGACAAACGCGGCATGCTCGCCAACAAGGGTCATCGCACCGAAGCCGCTGGCATTTGGGTGATCGGCGACGTCACGTCCGGGCCGATGCTCGCCCACAAGGCCGAAGACGAGGCCATGGTCTGCATCGAGCAGATTGTCGGCAAGGCGGCCGAGGTCAACTACGACCTGATCCCCAACGTGATCTACACCAAGCCCGAACTGGCCAGCGTCGGCAAGACCGAAGAACAACTGAAGGCCGAAGGTCGTGCCTACAAGGTCGGCAAGTTTCCCTTCACCGCCAACAGCCGGGCAAAGATCAATCACGAAACCGAAGGCTTCGCCAAAGTGCTGGCCGATGAGCGCACCGACGAGATTCTCGGCGTGCACCTGGTGGGACCAAGCGTCAGTGAAATGATTGGCGAATATTGCGTGGCCATGGAGTTCAGCGCCTCTGCCGAAGACATTGCCCTGACCTGCCATCCACACCCGACCCGCTCCGAGGCTTTGCGTCAGGCGGCGATGAATGTGGAGGGGATGGCGACGCAGATGTAAGGCTGGAGATTGGCGGCGGCTGGTCTACCGCTATCGCGAGCAGGCTCGCTCCCACATTGGTTTTGTGAACGCCACAGATCAAGTGTGGGAGCGAGCTTGCTCGCGATTGGGTCTCAGACCGGTAAATGTTCCAACGGCAACGCCCCCGGCGTCTTCACCGTATGAATCGCAAAGTTGCTGCGAATGTCACTTACGCCCGGCAATTTCAGCAAACGCCCCGTGAGAAAACGGTCATAGGCGCGCAGGTCCGGCACCACTACTTGCAGCAAAAAATCCGATTCCCCTGACACCAGAAAGGCCGAAATCACTTCGGGCAACGCGGTCACGGCCAGGCGAAAGGATTCGGCCTGCTCATCGTTGTGCCGTTCGACCTTGACCCCGACAAACACCGTCAGCCCAAGCCCTACTTCGTCGCGATCCAGATTGGCCTGGTAACCGCGTATCACCCCGGCTTCTTCGAGCATCCGTACCCGGCGCAAACAAGGCGAGGCGGACAGGCCGATCTCGTCAGCCAGTTGCACATTGCTCAGGCGACCGTCCCGTTGCAGGGCTGCGAGAATCTTGCGGTCGTAGGCGTCCAGTTTCATGGTTTGGCAGATCCTGATGGTTTACATGCAATTGAGTGGCAGGTTATGCCAACCAGAAGTGTTTTAGAAGCGAACTACGCAACCACCTGCCCTGCCCTTCAGTCCTAGACTGACCGGACCGAATCGACAACGAATGGGGTGCAACGTGGCAGGACTCTGGGTGTTTTTCATGGCGCTGGCGGTGGTCTATCTGTTGCCGGGCCCGGACATGATCCTGTTGTTGCAGACCGGTGCTCGTCAGGGGAAAGGTGCGGCGCTGGCCACTGCGGTGGGTTTGGGTTTTGCCCGGGGTTGCCATGTAGCGTTGGCAGCGTTGGGGTTGGCGGCGCTGTTCAAGGCTGCGCCCTGGACGTTCGACGTGGTACGCCTGGCCGGGGCCGCGTATCTGCTATGGATCGGCATTCAATGCCTGCGAACCACAATGCTGCCGAACTTGAACGGAACAGACGCCACCACCGAGAAACCTCGCTGGCGCGCAGCGATCCAGCGCGGATTGCTGACCAACCTGCTCAACCCCAAGGCATTGCTGTTCTGCTCGGTGCTGCTGCCGCAGTTCATCGATCCACACGCCGGGCCAGTGCTCCCACAATTTGCGACCCTGGGCGTGGTATTGGTTGGCATTGGGTTGTTATTCGACAGTGCTTACGCACTGACCGGCGCAGCGCTTGGTCGTTGGCTGCAACGCAGTCCTTCGGCCCAGCGCCTGCAGCAATGGCTGTTTGGCAGCCTGTTGATCGGCTTCGCCGTGCGGCTGACCTTTGTGCAACAGGCATGATTACGTCAGCGCCTTGCGCTTGCGGCGATTGATCAGCACCAGCGCTATCGCTGTAAACACCACGACGCCGCCCACTTGCAGCCATTTTTTGTAAGGTCGCAAGGCCGAGCGAACAGGGTCCAATGCCTGGGTTACGTAACGTTTGTCCGCGTTCGGGAAATCCGGGTAAGGACATTGGCGACCGAAGTTCACCGCCCAATCCACGTACGGTCCATCTTTGACATAGCGTTGGTAGAAGGCGCTTTCTTCTTCCAGGCTGGTGTTCCAACCCGCCGCCGAACACAGCACTGCCGCAAAGGCCGCACTGGTATGCGGCAAATTGTCCGCTGCGCGACTGGCTAATGCGGTGGCGACAAAACGGTAGTGGTAGCGCTGATCGGGTTGGGCTGCGCTTGCTTGTTGACGTTTGACTTCACCTTCAGCCACCAATGAACCGACCTTGAGTTCGCTGCTTTCGAAGCTGTAGTTGCCACCGAAGGTCGCGTAATCCGGGGACATCTCGTAACCCAACAGCTCCATTCCATCGAAACGGGCCAGTGTCGCGGCATGGTAATAAGCAAATGCTCGTTTGGTCGGCCACCATTTTGATTCAGCGTCGTGGCGCAACTGCCCATACCACTTGGCCTTGGCCTGCAAGTCGGCGTTATCGAAATAGGCTGGCGCTTCGTCGTACCGCTCTTCGCGCAGCAAGCGCCGCCCGAGCACATTGCGCAGTTTCGCCGCCACCGGTAACTGCACGTAGTTATCCAGATCCTGCTGAGTCAAAGGTGGCGGTGCCGGTACTTGAGTGTCGACGTATTGCTTGAGTTCATCGACGGTCAACACCCGCTCGGCGACCGTGGCGGCGTCGAACCAGTAGATATCTTTACTGCGATAAAGCTGATCGAACGCTTGCAGATAATCCCCGCGTTGCAATGCCAGGATCGCGCTTTCACCCTCGACCCGGCATTTGGGCTGAAGCGTTTCGAAGTCCCAGTCCGGCGTGCGCCGCTCGCCCCACGACTCGTTCTGCGGGAATGCCTGGGCAGCCTTGGCATACGCTGCAGCAGCCGCGTTTTTATCACCATCGCGCACGGCCAGTTTGGCCCGCAGCCACCACGCCAGTCCGCCATCACCGGCGTGTTCGAGGAACGCCTTGGCGCTGGCGTAATCACCCTGTTGATAATTCACCGCCGCCAGCCGATCAGCGTTATCGAGGCTACCGCGGGTGCTGTTTTGCAGCAGTTTGATCAGTTTCAATTCGTTCGGCGGTTGATCGCCGAATGACCAGCCCAGTCGGCTGATCAACGAGGCCGTCACCAGTTGCTGTACCGGTTTGCCGTTGAGCAATACGGCCAGTTGATCGTCAGGCATCGCCGCGAGGTCGGCCACCAACAGTTTCAGCGAGGTGTAACCCACCGCCGAACCCTGAAGATTTTGCGTGGCGTAGAGTTCGATGGCGCGGTTCCAGTCGCCGGCAGTGCGGGCGACGCGGGCCTCTTCGCCAAGACTGGCGACACCCAGTTCCAGTGGATCGCTAAAACCGTCGATGCTCAGCTGACGGGTCTGCTCGAAAGCCTTTCGAGATTGAGCCAGCAGGTCAGGACCAGCGTCCGCTTCCGCGCTCATGGCAAACAGCGCCCGACCTAACGAGTAAGCCGCCCAAGTGCTGCGCAACGCCCGTTGATCCGTCGGCAATGCCAGCACCTTCTGGAAGTACTCGGCTGCCAGTCCATGATCACCGGCATTGAATGCCACAGCGCCGGCCAGATAAAGCTCGAGTTCAGCCGGCAGGCTCGCGCCCTGAATCTCGACCTCATGCGCATCAGTCAGGCTGCGTAACTGTTTCACCAGCCCCTGCTGCTCAGACGTCAAACCGGATTGCTCAGCCTTATCCCGCTGTTCTGCGTAGTCGGGCGCATCCATGCTATAGGCGGTTTCGGTGACGTTCTTCAGCCCGGCGACCGCATGCCCGAGGCGACTGATTTCAAATCTGAAGTTACCTTCCGGCAGTTCCGCTAGCGACTGGCCGCGGTTGTCGAGCAGACGCATCGGGAAATCCGGCCCACAGGCCAGCGCCGAACCCAGCGGCAGGCTGAGGCTCAGGCAAAGCAGATGGCGGGGCCAGTTACGGGTCAACATTCGAACCTCCTTGATCAATATGTGCGCAACGAGCCCAACCAATGGCGCGCTGCTCACCGGCCGGTATTCGACCGTCGCGCAGGCGGGTGAAAGTAAGCAGATCCGGACGCTGTTGCAACGCATAACCGGCCAGCGCATCGGCACCGTCACAGCCCTGCACCGCAAGTGTCAGGCGTTCGGGCCAGGCGCTGTCGAGGTTGCCCTGATTGCTGAGGCTGATGTCATAGAGGTCGTTCTGCACTGAGAGTTTCAGCGCCAGTCGACTATCGAGTGCATCGCCACGCGCCACGGCGATCAGGGTCGTCAGACTCCAGGCTCGGCGGTCGCTGGCCAGCGGCAAACGGAACCAGATCAGGCCCGCCAGATGCGCCGGTGGATCGTTGCGCAACTCGGTCCCAAGCCGGCTCAGTTGCTGCGGATCGGCGAGCAATTCTCGGCGTTTGCCGCCCCGTTCGATCGGCACTTCGCTTTCCACTACCGGCGCACCGCCGCCCGGCAACAACGCCACACCATAGGCCGGCAGCGCCAGATAGAAAGGTTTCGAAGTAATGCGGCTCCAGGCCTTGGTCCATTGTCGGGCCTGATCCGGGTCGAACAAACCAAGACGCGGATCGCTCACCGCGTGCACCTGCAACACGCTGCTATCGACTGTGGATAACAACGCCGGTAATTCGGGACTGTCGAGCCAGGCCGGCAATGCGGTGATGCTCAGCGCAATAGTGGCCGGCAGAACTGCGCGCAGTTGCGTAAGAAATTCGCGGTAGGCCGGTAGCCGAGCATTACCGGCGTCGTGGTCGATTTCCACACCGGAGAGCTTCAGGCCCTGCCCTTGCCAATCGCCGAGCACCTGCTGGATCTGCGCGGTGACTGCGTCCCGATCCAGCGACTTGAGCTGGCCATCGAGACGAATCACCGCGATCAGCGGCCGACCATCACGCTTGAGCAGCGCCGGATCAATCCGCGCCCGGCTCCAACCCGCCTCCGGGAATGCCTGCAAGGCCAGCACCCGCAGGGTGGAAAAGTCAGCGCGGCTGTCCCTCAGCGCCGCTTCGTGGGCTGGTGTCCATTGCCGTTGCCAGACGTAGAGTTGCTGATCGAGCGCTGGCGCGTCCTGTCGTTCACAACCGTTGAGTAATGCCACGGCAACAATCAACGCCGACAGACGAGCGAAAAAATACATAACCGAATCAGATCCTTTGTCGCAGCGGCCAGAAGCTGCGTTCGGCAGATGCTACAGGTCAAGAACCAAAGGCTGCGACCCCTGCGCCGGAATCGCACAACAAATCAGCACTTGTCCGTCATCCGGCACCTCGGCTGGTGGCTGTGGATAACTCACCTGGCCACTGATCAGGCGAGTCTTGCAGGTCCCGCAGGAACCGCCGCGACAACTGAATTCCGGGCGCAACCCTCGGCTTTCCGCCAACTCCAGCAAACTGCCGCCGTCCGGTTGCCAGCGAGCCTCCTTAGCCGAGCGCTGAAACACCACCGGCACCGAGGTCGTAGCCGCGGGCGGTTGCTCGATGACCACCGCGTCGGGGTCCGGCACCCGGCGCAAGGTCGAGGGGCCGAAGGTTTCGGCGTGAATCCTTGCATCACGGATGTCCAGTTCCCGCAGGCCGTCGTACAGTCCCTGGGTAAAACTGCCCGGACCGCAGAGGACAAAATCGAGCTGATCGTAGTCCTCCACTTCAAGGAGGGTCTTGAGCAGCGCGGTATCGATTCGTCCTGTCAGGTCGAAATCCTCACCCTCCAAGGCCCCGGCTTCCGGTTGACTCACCAGACGTAGCACCCTTACCGCGTCACCCGCACCGTCGAGCAAGCGATCCAGCTCAGGACGAAACACTTGATCGGCCAACGTGCGCGAACTCTGGAAAAACCAGGTCGGCCGGATGCGGCGGGTACGCAGGCCTTGATAAACCACTTCGCGCAGCATCGACAGCAGCGGCGTGATGCCGACACCGGCAGCCAGAAGCACCAACGGCCGACGTTCATTAGGTGCCACCGTGAAATGCCCTTGAGGCGCACGGGCCTCCAACAGATCACCGACGCGCACCTGTTCATGCAGGTGCGAAGACACCAAGCCTTCACGCTTCACGCTGATGCGGAAAAAATCATCGGACGGCGCACTCGACAGGCTGTAAGTGCGGATATGCACCTCGCCGGCAATATTGAAGCGCAGCGGCAAATGCTGCCCGGCCTGAAACACTGGCAACCCCGCGCCATCGGCAGGCTCCAGATAGATCGAGCGGATGTTGTGGCTTTCCTCTTTGATGCGCGCCACCCGCAGCGGCCGCCAACGATCGCCCAAAGCCTGGGCTTGCAGACGGGCGTTGGCCTGCTCCCAAGTGCCGGTCAGCAAACTGGTGGGTGACACGCCGTCGAAACGCCACCGCAGAGCAAGCGCGGCGGGCCGCCGCACCACGCTTTCCACCCCGACTGTCCACAAGCGCTCGGCTCCTTGAAACGCCTCGACCTGTGGGCCTTCAAGAATGACTTCGGTGCGGCCACTGAGGTGCAGCAGGTCTCCCGAATTGAAATCAATAAACAGCAAACCGGCCCGGGGATTGAGCAGTAGGTTGCCCAAGGTGTTGAAAAACAGGTTGCCGGCGAAATCCGGAATGGTCAGGCGATTGCCTTCTACTTGTACGAAACCAGCCTGGCCGCCGCGGTGAGAAACGTCCACCGAACGTTGGCCATCGACGTCCACGTAACTGGCGACAAAGAACGTATCGGCTCCCGCGATCAGGGTTTTGGCCGCTTCATCCAGCCCGTTGAGGTGTTGCGCGATGCGCGTCGACGGATCCGCCAACCGAAACTGCCGCAATTGAATGTATTGCGGGCAATTGCCGAAGGACTGCTCAACCGTCACATCGAAGCCGCTTGCCGTCATCGCGCCGACTCGGCCGTTGAGGCGGTTGCGGCGGCGGGTGTGCAGTTCGATCCCCAGCAGGCCGATCGCTGCGCCCTCCGTCAATTGCGCCGGATCATCAGCGCCCGGCAGGCTGCTAAATTGCAGCGCACCCGGCTCGGGCGAGTGAGCGAAACCCGGTGGCCCTTCAAGAATACTGGCCCAGGGATTACCGTCGGCATCCACCGCGCCGTACAGCATGAACGGCAGTTGCTCATAGAACGTGCGGTGCTGATCCGGCATTTCGCTGCGAATCACCTTACGACCGAGCACCTCCATTCGTTCCGCAATGCCCACATGAGCCTGCAATTTTTTCTCGCCGGCGTGCCAGGGTGAACGGTCCACAACGACTTCTCCCCTGCGCCATCGGCGCAGTGTGAACGACCCGGCAGTGTCGGGCCGCAAGCATCAGGCAGTTTTTTGCAGGCCGACGACGGTGCGCGGCATGCCGACAAACCCTGGCAAGGCTTCGACCCGCGCCAGCCAGGCCCGGATGTTGGCGTAGTCCTCCAGGGACACGTTGCCTTCCGGCGCATGGGCGATGTAGCTGTAGGCCGAAACGTCAGCAATGGTTGGCTCGGCGCCAGCCAGATACGGCGTTGCGGCCAGTTCCTGATCGATCACTTTGAGAACGGTGTGGGAGTAAGCGATCACCTCTTCAGCGTTGTAAGCCGCACCAAACACCGTGATCAACCTCGCTCTGGCGGGGCCAAAGGCAATCGGCCCCGCGGCAATCGACAGCCAGCGCTGAACCTTCGCCGCGCCGACCGGATCGGTTGGCAGCCAGCGGCCATTGCCATATTTCTGTGCCAGGTAGACCAGGATCGCATTGGAGTCAGACAACACCACACCTTGATCATCAAGGACCGGAACCTGACCAAACGCATTGAGCGCGAGGAAATCCGGCTGTTTGTGCGCGCCCTTGACAAGATCGACAAAGATCAGCTCGGTCGGTAGTTGCAGCAGAGACAGCATCAGCTCTACACGGTGAGCGTGGCCGGAACGAGGGAAGTTGTAGAGTTTGATGGCTTGCATGGTCGACTCCGCTGGGTGGTGGCGCTGTTGGACAGTGTTCAGCACCGATGGGGAGCTATCTTCCACCCGCAACCAAAACAACAGAATAACCAGCCAACGCAATCCATTATTTCACCCAGCGAAATAACCCTCACGCCTGCAAGGACGGGTGATCACGTAGCGCGCTCGCCGCAAAATCCACAAAACTGCGGATCCGCGCAGGGGCCTTGCGCCCCCCCTGATAGACCACATGGATAGGCAAGGGCGGCAGTTCGAAGTCAGCCAGAACGATTTCCAGCTCACCGGAGGCGACTTTGCTCGCGACCTGATAAGACAGAACCCGGGTCAGTCCCAAACCCAGGCATGCCGCCGTAATGGCCGCCTGATTGGCCGTCACCACCAGGCGCGGCGCTGGTCGAACACTCAGCGGCTCGCCCCCTTCGAGGAACGGCCAGGTTCTCGACTGACCGATAGAGGACGTCGCAATAACCGGCGCCTGAGCCAGATCCTGAGGATGTCGAGGTCGACCATGGGCCGTCAGGAATTCCGGCGAGCCGCATACCACACGCCGAACCTCACCCACGCGAATCGCGTGCTGATTACTGTCGGGCAACTCACCGATCCGCACGGCGACATCGATGCCCTCCTCGACCATGCTGACCACTCGATCGACCAGCAACCCATTGATGCTGACTTCTGGAAATTGCGTCAGATAATTCACCATCACTGGCGTGACAAACAGCTCACCAAACAACACCGGCGCAGTAATCGTCAATTGCCCACGCGGTTGGGTGTGGCTGCCCGCCGCCGAGTCCTCGGCTTCCTGCACCTCGGCGAGAATCCTCCGACAGTCTTCCAGGTAACGCTGACCCGCCTCGCTCAAATGCACACTGCGGGTAGTGCGCGTCAGCAGCAACGTACCGATGCGTTTCTCCAGCGCCGCCACTGCGCGGGTGACGCTGGCGGCCGACAGGCCCAAACGCCGCGCCGCCGCCGAGAAGCCTTGGTCTTGGGCGACGGCAGCGAAGACCTGCATTTCCTGGAATCGGTCCATGGGCGTGTCCTCAATTCAGATAAAAAAAATCGCAACCGTTGGCTGCGATTTTTAATGTTGGTGCCCAACAACATAGCTTGACACACGAACATCAATAAAATCAGTCATTTATAGGGCCTTCAGCGCTCCCCAGATGACACATAACTTGACACAACCCATGGTGATATTCGAATGACGGGATGAGTTTATAACAACATAGATTGACACTACCCGCAGGAGCCAATTTAAAGTCGAGACTGGTGCCGAACATAATATTTTGACACCAGCGGCTCATTGAATTCAGGGGGTAAGCGGCTTAACGGAGCACGCTAGCTGAATGAATAGTTGCGGTCGCGTACCCGCTTGTGATGGTTCTACTTAGCTGCAGTTGGATCAAAATGACATGCCCTCAGCTACCTGAATCAGCATTTCTTCGACCCGATGTGTGCCGTGGGTTGAAGTCAGCATTGCAGTTGGACTTTTGCCCGAAAAACGGGATTTGGGTTTGGAAAGCCATTGTTTGGCCTTCCCTGCTTCCCCGAAGATCACCTCGGCCATGGCGGTAATGTGTGCAAAGCGGAACAGTCGATCGCTCTCATCCCCCGTTAAGAGCTGATTGCTGACCAGTTTTATTTTGAGCGTTTTGAGTGGAATGATTCTGTCGCGTTCTTCCGGACTTATGGTTCCATCGCCGCAAAGCGACATGATCATGCTGGCCGAGAGTAACGCGAGTTGGTGACTTTCCATTGGATGGAATCACCATCCAACCTAGTCCGAACCTCGACTGCTAGCGACTCAAAACCGCTGTAGACGAAAGGCCGTAGTCGGCTAAGCAGCCAGTCAAGTACATCACAGGTGTACCGTTTTTTCTGACCTGCGGATTTAGTGATAATGGCCGGCACGACAAAGCGTGCCGGCCAACTTCACTACTGCTGTTTCACTTTTTAATAGACACAATAGTGGCTTTGCCGCCCTCTAGCCGAAAGGAAAACGATACGCGGTCTCCGATCGACAGCCCTGTCAGTTGATCTTCCGTAACGGAAAAAGCCATGGTCATTGGCGGCCATTGCACAGCTGGAACAGCGCCGTGAGCGATGGTCACCGTATGCTTCGTAGTATCGATAGACTTGATCGTTCCGTCGGCGTTGGCGACTGGAGCCTGCTTTGTTTCCTGCTTCATCTGCATGCCCTCCATACCGTCCATTTTCATGCCCGGCATGTCCTCTGCCAGGACAGAAAGAGACAGCGCAAATACGGTGCTTGCAACTGCAATCAGGGTCAGTTTCATACAACTTTTCCTTGAGGATTGGTGGATACAACCTGGAGGTGCCGGCGACGCATCAGGCGATAGGCTGCCGGAATGACAAACAGAGAAAGTAAGGGTGCCGTGACCATGCCGCCGACCATGGGCGCAGCGATGCGGCTCATTACTTCGCTGCCGGTACCACTACCCAACAGGATAGGTAACAGGCCAGCAATGATGACCGCCACGGTCATCGCCTTGGGTCGCACGCGCTGCACCGCGCCTTCACGAATCGCCGCCACCAGCCCATGCTCGGTGTTGTCGCCGAGGTCTTCACGTTCGGTCCAGGCGTTCTTCAGGTAAAGCAGCATGATCACGCCGAACTCGGCAGAAACCCCGGCCAGTGCGATAAAGCCGACACCGGTGGCGACCGACAGGTTGAACCCCAACAGGTAGAGGAACCATGCCCCGCCAGTCAGCGCGAATGGCAGAGTGGCCATGATCAGCAGGGCCTCATCGAAGCGGGCGAAAGTCAGATAGAGCAACACGAAGATGATCAACAGAGTGGCAGGTACCACCAGTTTGAGTCGTGCGTTGGCCCTTTCGAGAAATTCGAACTGTCCTGAGTAGCTCAGACTCATGCCGGGCTGCAATTTGACCTGCTCGTTGACTACCCGGCGTAGATCGGCGACCACGGAAGCAATGTCCCGACCACGCACATCGATGTACACCCAGCCAGAGGGCCGTGCGTTCTCGCTCTTGAGCATCGGCGGACCGTCACTGACCTTGACCTTCGCCACAGTGCCGAGGGTGATCTGGCTCCCTAGCGGGGTGTAGATCGGCAATTGCTCCAGGGCGCCGAGCGAGTCACGCCACTCCCGAGGGTAACGTACGTTGATCGGGAAACGTGCGAGCCCTTCAATGGTCTCCCCGACGTTCTCACCGCCGATAGCACCGGCCACGATGGATTGCACATCGGCGATATTCAGTCCATATCGGGCGGCGGCTTTGCGGTCGATATCCACGTCGATATAGCGGCCACCGGTCAGTCGCTCGGCCAGAGCCGAACTGACACCGGGTACGCCCTTGGCCACTCGCTCGACCGCCTGAGTCGCGGCATCAATCTCCGTCAGGTTGGTGCCAGCAACTTTCACCCCAATAGGACTCTTGATCCCCGTAGCCAGCATGTCGATTCGGTTGCGAATCGGTGGTATCCAGATATTGGTCAGCCCAGGAACTCGCACCACTCGATCCAGCTCTTCCACCAGTTTTTCCTGAGTCATGCCTGGGCGCCATTGCTCCTGTGGCTTGAACTGGATCGTGGTTTCGAACATCTCCAACGGCGCCGGGTCGGTGGCAGTTTCAGCACGACCGGCTTTACCAAAGACATGTTCGACCTCCGGCACGGTCTTGATCAGGCGGTCGGTCTGTTGCAGCAGTTGCGCCGCTTTCTGCGCCGACAATCCCGGCAGAGCCGAGGGCATATAGAGCAGGTCGCCCTCGTCCAAAGGCGGAAGAAACTCGCCACCCAAGCGCGACATTGGCCATAGTGCGCTGATAAAAACCAGCAACGCGACCAGCAGCGTGATCTTCGGTCGTCGCAAGACTGCATCCAGAGCCGGCTGGTAGATCCGGATCAGCCAGCGGTTCAACGGGTTCTGTTGTTCACTGGGAATTCGTCCCCGAATCCAGTAGCCCATCAACACCGGCACCAAGGTCACTGACAATCCCGCCGCTGCGGCCATGGCGTAGGTCTTGGTGAAAGCCAGCGGGCCGAATAGCCGGCCCTCTTGCGCTTGCAGGGTGAACACCGGAATGAACGATAGGGTAATGATCAACAAACAGAAGAACAGTGCTGGTCCTACCTCCGCTGCCGCTTCAGTCATCACGTGCCAATGACGTTCACCTTTCAGTTCCTCCCCAGGATTGGCCACGTGCCAGGCCTCAACCTTCTTGTGCGCGTTTTCAATCATCACCACGGCAGCGTCGACCATGGCACCGATGGCGATGGCAATTCCGCCCAGGGACATGATGTTGGCGTTGATCCCTTGATAGCGCATCACGATGAAGGCGATCAGCACCCCCACCGGCAGGGAGATGATTGCCACCAGAGATGAACGCAGGTGCCAGAGGAAGATGCCGCACACCAACGCGACGACGATGAACTCTTCGAGCAGTTTGTGGCTGAGATTTTCCACCGCGCGGTCGATTAGTTTGCTGCGGTCGTAGGTGGTGACGATTTCCACCCCCGCCGGCAAGCTGCTTTTCAACTCGTCGAGTTTGGTCTTGACCGCCGCAATGGTTTCGCGAGCGTTCTTGCCGCTGCGCAGAATTACCACGCCGCCAACAGTCTCGCCTTCGCCGTCGAGTTCGGTGATGCCACGCCGCATTTCCGGACCCAACTGGATCGCGGCAACATCGCCAAGGGTCACCGGCACACCGCCCGAACCCAGCTTGAGTGGGATCGCCCGAAAGTCATTGAGCGTCTTCAAGTAGCCGGAGGCCCGCACAATGAACTCGGTCTCTGCCATCTCCAGGACGGCGCCACCGGTTTCCTGATTAGCCTTGCCGATCGCTTCCGTCACCTCGGCCTGGGTGATACCGAGGCTGGCCAATTTGAGCGGATCAAGCTGCACTTGGTACTGCTTGACCATCCCTCCCACCGTAGCCACCTCGGCAACGTTGGGCAGAGTCTTGAGTTCGAACTTGAGGAACCAGTCCTGAAGTGCACGAAGTTGCGCCAGATCGTGTCCGCCACTGCGATCTACCAGCGCATATTGGAAAATCCAGCCAACGCCTGTCGCATCCGGCCCCAACGCTGGTTTGGCGCTGGCCGGCAAGCGACTTTGTATTTGGCTCAGGTACTCCAACACCCGCGAGCGAGCCCAATACAAGTCAGTGCCGTCTTCGAACAGCACGTAAACGAAGCTGTCACCAAAGAAGGAGTAGCCGCGCACGGTCTTGGCGCCAGGCACCGAAAGCATGGTGGTCGCCAATGGATAGGTCACTTGGTTCTCGACGATCTGCGGTGCCTGTCCCGGATACGGGGTGCGGATGATCACCTGAACATCGGAGAGATCAGGTAGCGCATCGATGGGCGTGCTCTGCACCGACCAGATGCCCCAAACCGTGACGAACAGTGTCGCCAGTAGCACCAGGAATCGGTTGGCCACCGACCAACGAATCAGGGCAGCAATCATGGCTGGCCCCCCGATTTGGCCAGGCGCTCGACACGCAAGCCATCGTCGGTCTGGCTCACTGCAATCCGGACCTTGTCGCCCGTTTTGAGGCCCTGCATCAGAGCCGGATTGGCGAGCGGGAAAGTCATCGTCATGCCAGGCATGCCCAGCGTTTTGAAGGGGCCATGGGCGAGTGTGACTTCTTTGTCGTTGATCTCAACGATCTGCCCATCCGCCTCATGAAAACTGGAGGCTGCTGCGTTGGTGGGTGACTGTTCCTCTAAGCTTGCAACGATGCCCTTAAGACTGGCCTCCGAGTCGAGCAGGAACTGGCCAGAGGTAACCACCTTCTGGCCCTCTTCCAGACCTTTCAATATCGCCGTCTTGCCATCGTTTTCTTGCCCGATCAACACTTCAACAGGACGATAGCGGCCAGCGTCTTCAGCGAGCATCACCAGGGCACGTCGACCGGTGCGAATGACGGCCTCGCTCGGCACCCACAACACGTTTTCCTCCGTTGAACGATTGAGGCTCACTCGTGCGGTCATACCCGGCCTGAGTCGGCCTTCTGGGTTGGGCAACTCGACGCGGACGCGAAGTGTGCGGCTATCCGGATTGGTTTCCGGAAGAATCGCGCTGACTACGCCCTTGAGCACAACCCCAGGGAACGCGGGTAAACGCGCCTCTGCCGCTTGCCCCATGAGGATCGATCCAGATTCAGTCTCCGGAACGGCCAGGGCCAGCCAGACGCTACTCAAACCATTAACGCGTGCCAGTGTCTCGCCGGCGGCCACCGTCATACCCTCGCGCACATTGAGCTCTTGCAGCACACCACTAATAGGGCTGGTGAGGGTCAGGTTTGGTTGGACTTTGCCACTGCGCTCTACTTGAGCAATTGATGCCGCCGGCATCCCGGTGAGCCGCAAGCGCTGGCGAGCCGCTGCCAGCAAGCCCGCATCGCCACTGCGCCTGAGTGCGAGGAACTCTTCCTGAGCGGCAGCCCACTCAGGTACAAGAATATCCGCCAAGGCGGCATTGGCTTTGATCACGTCGCCAGGAGCACGGGCATACACGCGCTCGACGAAACCCGCCGTACGGGCTTGGATTACGGCGACGTCCCGCTCGTTGAAGGTCAACACACCGACCACGTCCAGACTCGAAGCAAACACACCTCGACTGACGGTAGCCAGTCGCACACCGAGATTCTGAGTCAGGCTTGGATCAATGCGAACGGCTGCGCTGTCCCCTTTGATGTCGGCGTACTGAGGGACCAACTGCATGTCCATGTAGGGCGACTTACCCGGCTTATCGAACTTTTGCTGCGGGGACATAGGGTCGTACCAATACAGCACTTTGCGTTCGTCCAGAGAGGGGAGGCTCTGCTCCGGGGCTGCACCAGGTACTTCGCTCATTCCCTGCAGAGCGAACCAGTAACCACCGGCGACACCCAATACCAGCGAGAGGCCTACCAACAATGCCCCGTTCCACTTTTTAAGGTTCATTGGCTGGACTCCCCGTAAGCGAAATGCAGACGCGCACTGGTCAGCGCTCGCTGCTCTTCCACGTCGATCTGTTTGAGGCGGGCTTCGATGAGCTCGCGCCGAGCGGCCACGACGGAGCTCAAATCGCCTTTGCCGGCGCGGTAGCTGGCCATACTGAGCTCGACCTTTTCCTTGGCCAAGGGCAACAGACTGTCCTGGGTTCGATGTACGGCACGATTCAAGCGTTCATAGTCGGCCAGCTCGTCCTCCAGTTGCTGGGTGTGCTCGCGTGAAAGGGCTTCACGCTCAGCCTCAAGCTGGTTGAGTTCAGCGTGCTTGGCCGCAATTTTTGGGTTTTGCCGAGAGTCAGGAAACAGCGGTAGATCCCATGAAAATTGCACGCTGACCATGTCGCCGAACTGTCGGCCGCGATTCTGATAGTCGACTTCCCAGCTCCAATCCGACTGTTTTTCCGCTTCGGCTTCACGGACCTTGGCTTGCGCTTCGCGGGTCATTGGCGCAAACGCTGCCAATTCTGGGTGATGTTGCAGCTTATGAGAGTAGCCAGAGGCTTCGACAGGCCATTCAGGCAAGCTGCCCACAGGTTTGTCGTTGGCGGCCGGGCCAATCCAGCGCTTCAGAGCCGCTCGGGCCTGCGCTCTCTGGCGAATCAGATCGTCCTGCTGCTCTTCCAGTTGTGCCGCTTCCTGTTTGGGCGTTACTGCATCAGCAGGTTGAGCGCGGCCGCCGGCAATTTGTGCACGGACGGTATCGGCCAGCAGACGGTTTTCTTTGTAGAAGTCCTGGAACAGCGCATCTTTACGCTCAACGGAGTAGCTGTTGATCCAGGCCAACGCCGTGGCCTGACGAACCTTTAGACGTTCGACCCGGCGCTCAGCGGCGGCGCGGTCAATGGCCGCATCAGCGACCTCGATTCGGGCTTTGCGCTTGGCGCTGTTGGGCATCTCCTGACTGACTCCGACCATTCGCATAGTCATGAAGTCCTGGTCGATGCTCCAGCGATCCGGCCCCCCAATGGGGTAGTTCTGTACGCCTAGCAGCAACTTGGGATCGGGTAGTTCACCAGCGGGGATGGCCGCACTACTGGCGGCCTGAATTTTCGCGTCTTGTGCAGTCAGCGACGGCGCATTGTTTTCAGCCAGCTGCAAAGCTTCATCGAGTGTCAATGCAGCAGCGAGACTCGGCAATGCTAGTACGCTTGCCGCCAGGCCGGCCACGAGGGACCACCCTGTGCAATAGCACTTGGAGTTCATGTTCACGATTCCTGTAATGATCCACTGCGCGCGTCATAAGACATGCACGCAGATATGCCATCCCGCTAACGCGGAATGAGGCTCAGTGTGGTACAGGAATCAAGTGCGGGGCGGTCGCCATACCCCTGATGGGGTTTGTACTGGATGCGAATCTAGGGAGAAGGACAGTATGAGGGGGCTGGATAAGGTGATAGGAGGCTTGATGATCGAGACTTGCAGCATGCCACCAGTCTTGCACTCCTGGCCTGACTTACAGGGTTTGCCGTGCTCGGTGGGACTTTCCATGTCATGGCAGCAGTCTTGACCCATGCCGTCCATCATCGCCATGCCCATGGTTTTCATGGGGCAGGGCTCAGTCGGCGCCTGAACACCCGCCATCCCGCTGAGGGGGAGCGCCAGGCTAATCAGGAAAATCAGGCAAAACCGTAGGTAGCGTTTCATGGGCTGGAGTGTAGCCGGTGGAAATGGCCCTTACAATTCACCTTCTAGACTCCTTAGTCGGCTGTCACCAACCTCTATCCCGCGCTCATTTCCATTTCCGGACTTAAAGTGCCTAACCATGCGACAAGACAAATTATGATGACTGCCATTAAAAATTCGAGTGTCATGCTGCGGCGCAAGGCATTGACCGCGGCAGAGTATTCTCCATTTCGAACTGACCGCTCCAATACCGGACTTAGGTGAAAGCGGTTCAGCGTGGCTAACACGATCATCCCGGCAAAGAGCAGGATCTTCAAAAACAGCAGTACACCGTACGTACTGAGCATCACTTCATCGAGATTTGGACCGACGACAAACAGATAATTCACTACGCCTGTGATGCTTATGATCACTACGATCACAGCGCCGGCCGATTCAAAACCAGTTAGCACCCGTGCAAGAATTCGAGCTTCTTGTTCGCCCTTTAGCGATTTCAACCGCAGCAGTAGAGCGAATGCCAATAGAGCCCCCAACCAGCCACCTGCGGCTAAAAGATGGAATATATCGGCGATGAAATGCCAGTAGCGTCGGCTGCCTTCATCCATGGCACCGTGCCCTGTCCAAGCCAACGTCGCCAACGCAATCGCTCCGCATACGGTGACGATCCAGAGACTGGGTGTCGGAAATCGCTTATTCAGTGCGACGCCAATAATTGCCATCACCAAGGCAGCTATTCGGACCATCCAGGTCAACCCGACGTCAGTCCCCATGAGGACCATTTCAAAAATATGGTGATGTAGCTCCATAAGCTCCGACACACCGCTCATTGCTTTCGCAAGCAACAACATGGCGACAAGGGATAGAGCTACACCTGCAACAGAAGTACCGTAAAGAAGCGACTCAAAATTCAAGACCGTGCCCGATACTCTTTCCTTTCCCCTGAGGCTGTACAAGCCGAAAATTGCCAATCCGAATAACAACATCAGGTCGAAATAGAGAGCAAAGCGAACCACAATATTTATTGAGTCGCTCATAAATCATTTCACTTTAAATGAGAAGTTGCCGGTGATCGGGTGAGTGTCCGAGGAGACAGCACGCCATTCGACTTTGTAGGTACCGGTGGTCAAAGGTGCTGCCGGTGTAATCACCATCGTTTTCGGATCACCGCCACCAGCGACGGCGGCCTTAACACCCATTGGGGAGTTCGGCATGCCAGGCATATCGGTCATGATCAGTTTTGCACCGGAAAACTGAGTGGTGAGATTCTCAGAAAAGTGCAGTTCAATTTTCGAAGGGGCCGCCGCATTCGAGCCTTCTGCCGGAGTGGAAGAAAGGAGCTTTGGATGTGCTTGAGCAACTGCACTCAGAAGCAAACCGGCGGTAAGTGCAACAGCTACGGTCGTAGTTTTAAGGAATGACATGCAAGACTCCTCACAGCAAGAGCTGTTGATTCGAGGTTTGTTTGGGAATTTCTAATTTTTACTTTTCGATTCTTGTTATAACCACTGATGATTAGCTAGTAGCCTCCGTGTTCTAGGGCAGGTTGAACACGAAAAACTCACTAGACCCCAACGTCACAGTGCAAGAACACGATGCCACACGAACGCAAACTGTTCGATTACATTTCAGTCAGCTTGACGCGGGTGTTTGGCCTCGAATTGGCGGGCGTAGCTAGACTTAAAGACCAGACCGCGTGTCCGCAATACTAGGGTTCTCACTCATTCAAAAATAACAAAAGTGGACGCTGAGCGCTGGCTGAGAAATCGCCGTTGATCACAAATGCGCCGTTGCTCAGCTGACCGTCAAGTCAACACGAGGAAACTCTAGATGAAAGGCCGTTTTCCCGTCACATGACGTACACCAGATCTTGCCATCATGCGCTTCAATAATTGATCGAGTAATCGACAGACCTAGCCCTGCGTTGCTTGGACTCCCTTCTCGCCGCGCTGGGTCTACGCGATAAAAACGATCGAAAAGCTTTTCAAGATGTTCGGGGGCAATGGGTTCTCCGTGGTTCTCCACGACGACCAATACCGACATCTCCTTCTGGAGGATTTCGACACTGATCGTCTTCCCTTCAGAGGTGTAGCGAAGCGCGTTAGAGAGCAGATTAGAAATGGCTCTGTGGAGCATAAGGACATCGCCTCGGACGCTGCCCCTTCCTGAAACCGTGAGTTCAATCCCTCGCTCATCAGCCAACAGACGGTAGTATTCGAGCAGTTTTTCTACGACTTCCACGAGATCTATTGGTTTGTTCTCGTGTGTGATCAGACCATTGTCAGATTTGGCCAAAAAAAGCATGTCATCAATCATCCGACTCATACGCTTCAAGTCATCAAGATTTGAATACAGATTGTCTTCGTAGTCTTCAATATTCCTTTTTCTTGAAAGCACCACTTCCGTGTGGGTCATCAAATTGCTGACAGGGGTCCGTAGCTCGTGGGCAATGTCTGCGGAAAAGTTCGATAAACGGACAAATGCATCGTCCAGCCTGGACAACATTGCGTTAAAAGAAAGCACCATTTGCTGAAGCTCTTTGGGAACGGGTGCTAAGGGGATGCGATCTTTGAGTGATTTTGCTGACATTGACGCAGCGACCCGCGTGACCTGGTGAATAGGCCGCATGCCACTGCTTGCTACCATCCAGCCGAGTGCAGCGCTGACCAACGCGCTGATCACTAATCCTATCCAAAACCATCGTTCAAGCGTTTCGAAAAAGGACATATGCTGAGTAACATCAAAGATCAAAATAACGGTCAACGGTTTTTCTTGTCCCGTCACAACGGCTTGTGCCGTCACGCCACGGAACATCTGCCCTTGCTCCCGCCACTCCCAGACGGTGTTGTTTGTGGTTGTGCGGAACTCCTTCGGAATATCTACCGGACCGGGATCAGCAAACAATAGCTTGCCGTCACCATCGATTATCAGGGCAGTCAAATCAAGGTGAGCACCGAGCAGCGCTTCCAGTTCAGGCTTAAAATCGCTGAATTGATCGATGCTGTTCAACCCGGACAAAATTCTCTGGGTCGAGTGGAGCTTTTCGTTCAATGCCTGCTGATCCAGCATCTTAAAGTGATGCCGGCTGAGGTTATTGAAACTGAGTCCGGCGACCGTGAGCACGGCCGTTACCGCGAGCATGAACATCAGACTCATGCGGGTCGTCAGGGACATTCGGTTCATTCCGACTCCGAATCAGGCGCGTCGAGCATGTAACCCATCCCCCTGGAGGTATGTATCAACTTGACCTCGAAGTCGTCATCTATCTTGGCCCTCAACCTTCTCACTGCAACCTCGATAACGTTGGTATCGCTGTCGAAGTTCATATCCCAAACCTGGGAGGCGATAAGTGACTTTGGCAGCACCTCCCCTCGACGTCGTAGCAACAGCTCAAGCAACGCAAACTCTTTGGCCGTAAGGTCTATGCGCTTACCTCCACGAATTGCCCGACGCTTGAGCAGGTCCACCTCCAGATCAGCCAATTTCATGTAGGTTTGCGAGGGAGCGCCGTTACCCCGACGCAGCAACGTTCTGACACGGGCCAGCAACTCAGAAAATGCGAAGGGTTTAATCAGGTAATCATCTGCTCCGAGTTCAAGTCCTTTTACTCGGTCCTCAACACGGTCTCGCGCCGTGAGAAAGAGCACGGGAACGTCTTTCCCGGATGCACGAACCTTCTGAAGCACTTCCCAACCATCCAGCCCGGGCATCATGACGTCGAGAATCAGCAGGTCATAGGCCTCGCTCAAAGCGTGCTGAAGCGCCACTTTGCCATTGGTAAAGCGATCCACATTGAACCCCGCCTCCGTGAGTCCTTGCTGCAAATAGATACCTATTTTGGGTTCGTCTTCAGCAACCAGAAGTCTCATGAGGGTGGCTCTCGGATAATGATGAAGCGCAGTCTGCAACGAAACACGCCAGCCAACCAGCAACTGACAGAAAAGTAATATTGGCTTCAGGTAGATGTCAGCGAGCGCTGTCTAGGGTTCAAGCATGAGTACTTCCTGGTGCTCGACCGACTCTTCAGCATGAAACGTTTGGGAGCCGGAAAACAATTCCATAAGGAGTTGCCCCATGAATCGCCTGAAAATGCTGTTTTTTGTGAGCTCGATACTCGTCTCAGCTTCTGTATGGGCTGAAAGTGGCGGAGACCGGGTGATAGAGCGTATGGAAGGTCTGCGCGACAGGGCTGAAGCCGTACTGATTCAAGCTGAAAAAGCCCCTGAAGGACAGCGTCATGTCCACATGGCCGAGCATATGAAGATGCTCGGCGACATCATGAGCCAACTCCATAAAGATCATCCAGACGCATCAATGCCACCTCAGCAGCACCTCGCCTGGATGGAAAAGCACGACAAAATCGTCGATGACGTTTTGAGCCAAATGCAGCGCGAGCACAAATTGATGCTTTCAGAGTGCCATCAGTAATAAGTGCTCGACGCATTTCTTGGTTAGAGCTGATTAACACGGCGTCACCTGAACGCCGTGTTTTTTTTGAAAACTGACAGAAATGTAGTGTTCAGGTCAGTTAACTGGCAGCTCCGTGTCTTTAGCATAGCCAGTGCTCCCACTGTTACTCTCGAGGTCACTATGAAAGCTAAGCTCGTTACCCCTGTCATCGCAGCAATCACTCTACTCTTCGGTGCTACGGCTATGGCCAGCGCAGGGCATGGGAAAGAGGACATCGGCCAGCCTGGAGTTGCCTCTGAGGTTACCCGTACGGTAGAGGTCGAGATGGGCGATATTTTCTTCAAACCTGAAAGCATCGACGTAAAACCTGGTGAAACTATTCGATTTGTCCTTCGCAATGAGGGTTCGCTGCTGCACGAGTTCAACATCGGCAAAGCCGCTGCTCATGCAGCACACCAAAAAGAAATGGCAAGCATGTTCCAGAACGGGACGCTTAACCCCACCGGTACCGGGAAAACGATGAGCGGTATGGGCCACAGCATGGGTGGAATGAAGATGGTCGCAATGGAGCACAACGACCCGAACAGCGTCCTTATTGAGCCTGGCGCAACCCAGGAGCTGATCTGGACCTTCAACAACAGCACAGGCCTTCAGTTTGCCTGCAACGTGCCGGGGCATTACCAGTCAGGGATGGTTGGTCCGTTTGACCTGAAGTAAGCCGGAGCTGGCTGCTAACAACGCTTCGACGCACGAGTTGGCTACGCTCTGTCGCAGAGATCACAGCAACGCTCACACAGTGGGGTTTAGATCATGAATAACCATCAGCATCCGGATGGAAACACCACCGCACCATTTTGGAGGCGCAAAACAGGCGTTGTACTAATCATGCTCATTGCGATTGGTGCCTTCTACGTGTTGCGGGAGCATTTCAGCCACGTTTATCCATTTTGGCCTTATCTGATTCTGTTGATCTGTCCATTGATGCATTTTTTTGGACATGGACATGGCGGACATAGCCATGGCGATCAGGCAGCAACCCACAAGGACGAAAAAGGGAAATAGCCATGCCTACCATATCGAGCCACCACGACCACAGTCACGCCCATAGTGCTCCGCTCAATGACGATGATCTACGTGACCCGGTGTGCGCAATGGCAGTCACTTCATCAAGTAAGTTTGGTGAGTCTTATCAGGGACAGACATATCAATTTTGTAGCCTGAAATGCCAGGAGAAGTTTCGAGCTGATCCTGAACGCTACAGCGGTAATGTTTCGAGCGCCGAGTCCCGCGTCAGCACTCCAGAGTCTGCGGTACAGACAGGCACTGAGTTTACCTGTCCGATGCACCCGGAAATACGCCAGCCCGGACCCGGCAACTGCCCTAAATGTGGCATGACATTAGAGCCGGTCATGCCCACGCTCGATGAAGAAGAGAATCCTGAACTCCGGGATTTCGCCCGCCGCTTTTGGTGGTCGCTGCCATTAACCGTGATAGTGACAGTGCTCGCCATGGCGGGGCACTCGTTACAACTCCTCCATGGCTCGATCCAAAACTGGATCGAGCTCGCTCTGGCGACACCGGTGACCTTATGGGCAGGTTGGCCCTTTTTTGTAAGGGGCATAGCCTCTATTAGAAATCGCAGTCCAAACATGTGGACTCTGATCGGTTTGGGTACCGCCGCAGCCTACCTTTACAGCGTCATGGCAACGCTCTTACCCCAAAGCTTTCCCGCCACCTTCATGCAAGATGGACGTATCAGCGTCTACTTCGAAGCCGCCGCGGTCATCATCTCGCTCACCTTGCTTGGGCAGATTCTTGAGCTCAAAGCCCGATCGCAAACCTCCGCCGCCATTAAGTCCCTTCTCGGTCTATCGCCCAAGACCGCACGCCGGATCAATGCCGATGGACAGGAAGAAGACATTCCTCTCACCCATGTCCACCTTGGAGACCATCTGCGGGTCAGGCCTGGTGAAAAGGTGCCAGTTGATGGTTCAGTACTGGAGGGCGAAAGTGCGGTGGATGAGTCCATGCTCACTGGCGAGCCAGTGCCGGTAATGAAGAGAGCTGGAGATAGCCTGATCGGTGCCACGCTGAATACACATGGCAGCTTGGTAATGGAGGCGCAGAAGGTCGGCGCTGAGACCATGCTGTCACAAATCGTACAGATGGTCGCTCGGGCTCAGCGCTCCAAAGCACCCATGCAACGAATGGCCGACTCTATTGCTGGCTACTTTGTGATAGGTGTTATCGCGATTGCGATACTGACATTTGTCGGCTGGGGGCTTTTTGGCCCTGAGCCCAGTTGGGTGTTTGGTCTGATCAACGCTGTCGCCGTGCTGATCATCGCTTGTCCCTGTGCGTTGGGTCTTGCTACGCCCATGTCGATCATGGTTTCGACAGGTAAAGCAGCCAGCATGGGCGTGCTGTTCAGAGATGCCAGTGCCATCGAAAACCTTTGCAAAATCGACACGCTGATTGTCGATAAGACAGGCACCCTGACAGAGGGACGGCCAGTGTTTCACAGTGTGGAGGCCACACCCAGTTTCAATTCCTACGATGTTCTTCAGCTGGCTGCCAGCCTTGATCAGGGCAGCGAACATCCCTTGGCTCATGCAATCGTCGATCACGCCCGAACCGAGAACATTAAGCTCGCCAAGCCAGAATCCTTTGAGTCTGGTTCAGGTATCGGGGTCAGTGGCATCGTTGATGGCAAGAAGATCCAGCTGGGGAACACCGCGTTGATGGAAGCCGCAGGCGTGAACACCAAGCCCCTACAAGAGCGTGCAGAGTTGTTGCGACTTGACGGCATCAGCATCATCTACCTCGCAGTCGACGGGGTATTGGCAGGGTTGTTGGCAGTATCAGATCCAATTAAGCCGACCTCCAAAGAAGCAGTCACCAAGCTCAAGGCTGATGACATCAAAATCATCATGGCTACTGGCGATGGGCTCACCACCGCTCGGGCTGTCGCCAGGGAGATGGGGATTGAAGAAGTCCACGGTGAAGTGAAACCTCAGGACAAGGAGCGTCTGGTCGCAGACCTCCAGCAATACGGCCGGAAGGTCGCCATGGCTGGAGACGGTATCAACGATGCACCGGCCCTAGCACGAGCAGATGTGGGCATTGCCATGGGGACAGGGACTGACGTTGCGATGAATAGCGCGCAACTCACGCTGGTAAAAGGCGACTTGATGGGGATTTTACGAGCACGGGCTCTTTCGGTTGCAACGGTAAAAAACATGCGGCAAAACTTGGGTTTCGCCTTTCTTTATAACGCGATGGGTATCCCCCTAGCCGCAGGCCTTCTCTATCCACTGACGGGACACCTCCTGTCGCCAATGATCGCGGCCATAGCCATGAGCGTCAGTTCTGCATCTGTAGTTTTCAATGCGTTGAGACTTAGGAATACCCGAATTGACTGAGCTTAACTGATGCTCGCAGCCCGATACTGATAACTCTTGACCTTGCCGTCGTGTCAACGTTGATGCTGTCGTTGCGGTGAAATGAGACCGCTCAGAAAGAGAGGAATAATCATGTTCGTCTTAGATGTTTCAGGCATTGGTTGCGGCAGTTGCGTCAGTAAAATCACCAAAGCGATTCAGTCACTGGACAACGAAGCTATGGTTTCCGTGGATCGGGCAACGGGGAAGGTGAGCGTTGAAAGTAACAAAAGCCCAGAGCAGGTTCGTAAAACTGTAGAGGCGTTAGGTTTTCCTTCCCAGATCAGCGCCTGAGGGCGCTGATTCGTTCCTAAGGTAAGAGCCACGCATGTCCGGGCTCCCCTTGGGTTCATTTCAAATACGAGCGCAGAGCCGAGACAACCTGGTCCAGGTCCTCTTGACGTTGCTCTGGAGTAACAGCTTCAGCACCTAAATGCTCACGGATGCGCCCTTCGAGCACCTCTGCCATCAATCCATTCACCGCGCCCACCACCGCTGCAATTTGTTGCAAAACAGCAGAACACTCCACCTCCTGCTTCAGCGCGCGTTCCAGCGCTTGCCATCACCATCGTCAGGGTTTTTTATTCTCTTTAATCCACTGATCGAAAACGGCGATTTCCTTTTCCTGTGCGGCAATTATGTCTTTGGCCATTCGGAGCATCTCTGGATTTTTTCCGTTCTTGAGTTCGGCTTGTGACATCTTGACTGCCATCTGGTGATGCATGCGCATGTTGGCCGCGAAGTCATAATCCACATCGCCGGTCTTGGACATACCACCCATCATGCTGTCCATCTTCGAGTGATCCATCTGCTCGGAAGGCATCGGCATTGTTCCGCTTTTTGCGGGTTCTGCGGCACTGGTCCACGTCGGTGCTGCCGCCATGACAGCGGCAGCCATCACTACCGCTCTCACCGACAAAGTGAATCGGCTAGAGCTGCTGTGTTTGATATGCTGTGACATTGTGAATCTCCTGGTTAAAAGGCGGAGGATCGGCATATACATACGGCGGCGACATTTTCGATTGAAAACAGCTGATCATTTTCGACAGAAATGCCAGACGTGATGTCAGCAGGAAAATGCTTCATGGCTAGAGATCAATAAGTGCTCAAGAGCTCATATTTCACCCTAGACCACGCTGGGCGCACAGTCGATAGAAATGAAAATTACATTCCTGTCAGGTTCCAGTTGGTTAGCATGGTTTAAGTCCGCGTAGATCGTGCACAGGCTAAGCGCTGCTGCCAGTCACCGGCATTCGACCGCTGACATTGCTCTTCACTATCGAAATGTAGGTTGGCCAACACCTGGCTGGCGTGAACATCCGCTTCGCTTAACGCCTGGGTAGTCAGTTCAAGCATTCGCTTATCTTGCCCATTGGCAAAAACCTGATCTCTGTTGGCATCGGTGTCGAAGACCTAAACAACCATCAGGCTGGAGGGGAACCGCGCGTAAACCACGTCGTGAGTCAACCAAGAGAAGCCCACGATTTCCGCTTTGGCGGTCTCGCAGGCCTTTGTTAGGTAAGCGTCCGCCGAAGTCACCTTGCATGACTCAGGCAGATACCCACTGATGCGGCAGCAGTTGGTCGATCTCACTCGCCCGCTGCGTCGGCAGCCGCGTCAGCACATCTTTGAGATAGGCATACGGATCGTGCCCATTCATACGTGCCGACTGGATCAAACTCATAATCGCCGCTGCCCGTTTGCCGCTGCGAAGCGATCCAGCAAACAACCAGTTCGAGCGTCCAAGTGCCCACGGCCTGATCTGGTTTTCGACTGGATTGTTGTCTATGGGCACCGCCCCATCGACCAGGTAGCGCGTCAGCGCTACCCAGCGTTTAAGGCTGTAATCCAAGGCTTTGGCCGTTGCTGATCCATTGGGCACAAGATCGCGCTGGGCCAACATCCAGTCGTGCAGTGCTTTGGCCAGCGGCGCCGCTTTTTCTTGCCGTATTCGACAGCGATCTCCATCACTCATGTCTCGCACTTGCCGCTCAACTTCGTACAAACCGCCAATCGAGTGCAGCGCCTGTTCTGCCAACTGACTTTTATTCGCGACATGCAGATCGAAAAACTTGCGGCGGGCGTGAGCCATGCAGCCGATTTCGATCATGCCTTTCTCAAACCCAGCTTTGTAACCAGCAAAGTCGTCGCACACCAGCTTGCCATTCCACGCGCCGAGGAAGTTACGCGCATGCTCACCGGCGCGGCTCGGGCTGAAGTCATAAACCACTGCCTTAAGCGCCGAAAACGGCGTGGTGCAGTAAGCCCAGACATAAGCGCGGTGAGTTTTCTTCTCTCCGGGCGCAAGCATCTGCACCGGCGTCTCATCGGCGTGGACAACTTGCTGCGCCAGGACGGCTTCTCGCAAGGCATCAACTAATGGCTGAAGCTGTACACCTGTTTGTCC
This sequence comes from Pseudomonas sp. PMCC200344, assembly GCF_030053095.1. NCBI lineage: Bacteria > Pseudomonadati > Pseudomonadota > Gammaproteobacteria > Pseudomonadales > Pseudomonadaceae > Pseudomonas > Pseudomonas sp. PMCC200344. The sequence continues at coordinate 6,444,042 of NZ_CP125618.1, forward strand.
AACCCATTGAGCTAGTGTGGAGCGCGGGATCGCTAAACCAGCGCGTCCGAAGATTTTCTCCTGCCGATACAGCGGCAAGTGGTCAGCGAACTTCGCCACCAACACATGCGCGATCAGGCCCGCAGTTGGGATGCCCTTGTCGATCACTTGGGCCGGTACCGGTGCCTGGATCAGTGTTTCGCACTGACGGCAGGCCCACTTCCCACGCACATGCTGTTCAACAGTGAACACGCCCGGCGTGTAATCGAGCTTCTCGCTGATGTCCTCGCCGATGCGCTGGAGTTGGCAGCCGCAAGTGCACTGAGTGCTTTCTGGTTCGTGATGAATGACGGTGCGTGGAAACTGCGGCGGCAGTGGCGCGCGCTTTGGTTTTTGGCGCGCCTCTTCTGGAGCAGGAGCCGGAAGCAGTGCCGTCAGCTCGGCGTCGATAGCCTCAAGGTCGGTGTTGAGCAGATCGTCGAGCAAGCTGCCTTGTTCAGGACTGATCTGCTCGCTGCGTTTGGCAAACCGGTGCCGCTTGAGGATCGCGATCTCGTGGGTCAGCTGTTCGATGATGGTTTGATCGCGGTGGATCTTTCTGCCCATGGTGTCGACCTTCGACATCAACTGCGCAGCGAGGGCGCGCAGTTGGTCGGGGGTCATTTGGTCGAGGTTGGGCAAGGAAGTCATGCCGTGGATTTTACCAAAGCAGACCGCCTACGGCAGTAGGCCAAGAAGCAAAATTAAAACTTTTAAAGCAGTGTAATTACGCCGCCAACGCCAACACGTTGCCAAGGTAGACCGAGCACCAACGCCCGAAGTTGCTCGGCATCCAGCTCCATCTCGCAACCTTGGCGAATGCCTGGCCAGTGGAATTTGCCTTGGTTCAACCGCCGTGCCGCCAGCCAAACACCAATTCCGTCATGAACCAGGACTTTCATTCGGTTAGCCCTGCGATTGGCAAACAGATAAGCACAGTGCGGCTTCGCCGCACCGAATACTGCGATCACTCTGGCCAGCGCAGTCTCGGTACCCGCGCGCATATCCATGGGCTCGGTGGCGAGCCAGATGGCGTCTATGCGGATCACTTGGCAAGCTCTCGAATAAATCGAGCGCACCCATCAGGATCGGAAACTGGCCACTTCACTGCGATGGCTTGTTCGCCAACGGGTATCTCGATGATCGCCGATGCCTCCGACGGCCGCTTAGGCGGAGCCTTCAACGGGACAAACGCAGGCAACGCGGCAACTGAGGTATGCCGGTAAAGCGGCAGCCATTTACGAATGACGTTGGCGTTGATGCCGTGAGCGATGGCAACGCTTGAAACGGTGGCCCCGGGCTGAAGGCATTCCTGAACGACCTGGGCTTTGAACGGTTTGGGATAAGAGCTTCGTTGGCGCATGGAAATCCTGGCGATTAAGGGTGATCGCGTCCGCTTAAAAATACGCGGACACCATCGCCCTTAATGCTGGAGTTTTGAAGGTGACATGGCCGGACGCTTACTTTGTTAGGGCGGCAATCAGACGACGCTCGATGTGCGCTTGATCGCGTTTGCTCAACAGCCTCTCTCGATCCTTATTTTCCGATCAGTTAACTTTGCGTTCATTTCTAAGCCGGAGCCGAAACTTGAACCGATGAATCAGCTCCCAGTTTTGTGCGGTACTCAACCGTCAGATGAGTGACCTCATGAACCGTAGCGAGGCGTTCTCGTATGTTTTCGGCATTTGTTGCTGGGCTGCCCAGAACACTCACAATCGCGGCTCGGGCCTGAGGCCCCACCTGCCAGACATGAAGATCAATGATCGAAGCATCCCCCGGTCGTTCAACCAGTTCACGAATCTCTTCGGCAACATGATCATCTGTCTGGTCGAGCAATACACCCGCAGTCACCCGCATCAACGACCAAGCCCAGCGCGCAATGACAACTGCACCCACAATCCCCATTACAGGGTCAAGCCATACCCAACCAAGGTATCGACCAGCAAGCAGTGCAGCGATGGCCAGAACCGAGGTCAGGGCATCTGCAACGACGTGCACGTAAGCAGATCGCAAATTATTGTCGTGACCATGCACATGGTGAGATTCGTGGTCATGCCCATGGTGATGATCATGACCGCCTGATAGCAAAAGCGCGCTCACGACATTCACTGCTAATCCGACAACTGCGATAAGTGTCGCTGTCCCGAATTGCACTTGAGTCGGTTGAAAGAGACGGAATAGCGATTCTCCAGCAATACCCAAGGAGACCAGTCCCAAAATCAGAGCAGAGGCGAAGCCACCCAAGTCTCCCACCTTGCCAGTTCCAAAACTGTAGCGAGCACTTGAGGCATGCCTTTTTGCGTAACCGTAAGCAGCTGCGGCTATGCCGAGTGCTCCTGCGTGCGTTGCCATGTGAAATCCATCGGCAAGCAACGCCATGGATCCTGTGACATAACCCGCGGTGATCTCAGCGACCATCATTACGACGGTCAGAGCCACCACCCACAAGGTTCGCTTGGCGTTTTCTTCATGCGATGTCCCCAGGAACATATGGTCGTGGGAATAGTCGGTGTGCGAATTACTCATCTGGGTAATCCTATTTGGAATAGCGGCGAATGGCTTCGAGGAGCTCGTCAACGCCTTTCGCTCTTTCTTCGTTGCTGAGTGTCGGATTCGCGACGTGTTCACGAGCGTGGTCTTCGATGATTTCATCCATCAGCCCATTGATCGCGCCACGGGTCGAAGCGACCAAAAGCAAGGTTTTCGAGCAGTCATCGTCAGAGTCGAGTGCTCGCTCAATTGCCTGGATTTGCCCAGCGATTCGCTTTACTCGCTTAAGAAGATTGTCTTTGCTCGAACTTACATGGCTCATACCATACCCCCCCTACCTATATTGACAGCATGATCACACGTTCCAATTGGCCATTCAAGCCAGGGAAAGAAGACATCCGACCGGCAGCGTGCAGCGTTTGAATGCCGTAATCGAAACATTGAGCACGTCGCCTCTCTGTGCAAAACCAATACAAGCCGATGGGCGGGCCCGCACTTCAATCATTCGATAGATGGCGTAGCGCCTATTTCTTGAGCTGCCATGGTCTATGGTTTAGGATCGAGCCATATCCCCCCAGGGGGGATATCCGCACACAACAGAGACAAAACCAGCTACTTGCGTCTCTTTGTGAAAAGTTCGGTAACCGCCTGGTCACCGCACTTCGCCACTTGAGATATTACATGCTGAAAATCCTAGCCAACCGAACCTACCGTCATCTCTTTCTCGCCCAAGTAATCGCGCTCGTAGGGACAGGACTCGCCACTGTCGCGCTGGGCCTTCTGGCGTTCGACCTTGCGGGCGCCCAAGCAGGTGCTGTCCTCGGTACAGCGCTGGCGATCAAAATGACGGCCTACATTGGCGTTGCACCAATCGCAGCGGCTTTTGCTGAACGTCTACCCCGTCGAGCGATGCTGGTCTCGCTGGACTTGGTGCGAGCACTGGTCGCACTCGCTCTACCGTTTGTGACGGAAGTCTGGCAGATCTACGTGTTAATTTTTGTTCTCCAGTCAGCCTCGGCGGCGTTCACCCCGACGTTCCAGGCGACCATTCCAGACATCCTGCCGGATGAGGACGATTACACCCGCGCCTTGTCGCTATCACGTCTCGCCTATGATCTTGAAAGTGTCGCCAGCCCTATGCTCGCTGCCGCGTTGCTGACCGTGATCAGCTTCCATAACCTTTTCGCCGGCACTGTCATCGGTTTTCTCGGCTCAGCGGTCCTGGTCGCCACAGTGTTACTGCCAAAGGCGAAGCCGACACCACGACGCAGCATTTACGAGCGAACTACCCGAGGCATACGCATATTTCTGGCCACCCCTCGTCTACGGGGACTGCTAGCTCTCAATCTCTCCGTAGCGGCCGCCAGTGCCATGGTCATCGTCAATACGGTGGTGCTGGTGCAGTCGCGCTTCGCTCTACCTCAGAGTTCGACGGCATTGGCGCTGGCTGCGTTTGGTGGCGGCTCGATGGTCGCCGCCCTGGTCTTGCCTCGGCTGTTGAAAAACATCAAAGACCGAACAGCCATGCTGTTTGGCGGAGGAGTATTGGTCGCTGGCTTAGCGATTGGCATCAACCTGACCACCTATAACTTCCTGCTGCCGCTGTGGATGGTGCTCGGGGTGGGCTATTCCCTAGCGCAGACCCCCAGCGGTCGGCTGTTGCGTCGCTCGGCACATGCCGAAGATCGCCCGGCGTTGTTTGCCGCCCAATTTGCGCTATCCCATGCCTGCTGGTTGATTACCTACCCAATGGCGGGATGGCTGGGTGCCAACATTAGCCTCACCGCATCGTTTGTTGGGCTCGCTGTCGTGGCAGGTAGCGCACTGGTGGCCAGCATCGTGATATGGCGTCCAGCTCATGACCAAGAGTCGATCAAGCACACCCATGAGAATCTGCCGGGCAATCACACGCACTTCGACGGCCAGGAGGGTGTGGATCACGAGCATCCATACGTGATCGATGATCAGCATCGCCGATGGCCAAACAGATGATCGTAAGTTCCTAAGATGTGCTAAAGCTGGTTGGTCAGCCTTCAAATCAGAAACCGTAGCGCTTGCAGAGCGACAAGGTGCCCCGGATAGAACCAGTAGCCCCATTGCCGCACCGGCCAAACCTTAAAGGTGAAGGTCTGGCGCAGTAGCCAGAGTCCGATTAGGGGCGCAGCAAACGCGGTACTCAAGACCAGCAATGAATAGATTTCCAAGTCCAACGCCCTGGTCACGATGCTGCTGCGGGTGTTGCTCAATAGGCACAAAGCCGCTGGCAGCAGCCAAAGAGCACTAAGCCTCTTGATTGCCAACAAAACCGCGGCAGGTACGAGTGCCCCGTAGAAGCCATACATCAACGGATCATCCAGCACGTAGGCAACCGCGCCGGCAATCAACGCCATGGTTCCGCTCAACAAAGTGCGATGCTGCCATCCCCAGGCAATTACCAGCCCCAATGCCAGGGTCACCAACACGTTGAATGATCCCGAGGTGCTGATGTAGCGATAAGGCACTTCTGAAATGGCGGCGAACACCAAGATCAACGCGACGTAGCGACCGTTCGCGGCAGTCAGTAATTCGCCCGGTTTCGAGCGTGCCACATTGGCCGCAATGGCGACACAGAACAACGGAAAAGAGAGTCGACCCGGAATGAACAGATTGCTCATCTCCGGCCACACCAACCGCAAGTGATCGATGACCATGGTTAACAACGCCATCCACTTGATCAGATCCAGGCTGCCGCTCCGGCGCTTGAGCGAGGAATCCTCGGTGGTATGAGCAGTCGTCATGCCTAGGCGTGAGCCCCACCTTGTTGCAGCAGTCCACCGAAGTTGGGCATTTTCAGACCTAGAGGTACTTGGTGATTTGTTTGAAGGCTTCCAGTGGTGCACGCTCACCATTGTTCAGCGCCGATACGGTGTCCTCCAGGCAGTGATCGATGTGATCCTGGATGAGCGTGCGCTTGGCTTGGCACACTGCTTTTTCGACAGCATGCAGCTGCTGAGCAATGTCCACGCACTGACGACCCTCTTCGATCATGGTGATGATGCCGCGTAAATGGCCGTCCGCCCGCTTGAGCCGCTTGATGATCGCCTCGTGACTTTGGTGGGTGTGGGGATGGTTATGTTCGTGTTCGTGCTCACTCATGACTTGAGCCTCTGGCCTCGATGAATTACGCTGGCATCCTATCCCCCCTAGGAGGATGGGTCAAACGCATCAAAGCCCTACAAAACGAGTGAAACCCGAACGCTATGTTCAGCAGAACACTGACAACGACGGTGGTAATCGCGCTTGCTCTCGCCATGTTTGTGGCCTGGGCCGGGCATACCTATACCCTGTCAGTGATGTCGAAACAGCCAGCCTGGGAGATTGCGCAAGACGCACATCACTCCCATGAAGAGCGAGCCGAGATGTCGTGTGCGAGCTGTTCGGATCACTATCACTCCCCGCTGACCCCTGAGCACCATCACGAAACGCCACAGCTCAGTTCTGAGTTGACTTTGTCTGCGCAGCCGAAGCTGTCCATGCGACTCGAAGCCCCATCCTATTCCGTGCCTCGTCCGCCGATTTTCTTGATCGAGCGGCCACCCCGTCCTTCGTTCGCATCCTGACCATGGCCGTACTGCGGCCTTTGATCCCTGCAACGTAGGATTGATCTATGCATACGCACTCGATGAGCGGCGTTGACGCATTTACTGCGCCTTCGCGTCGCCTGCTACTGCTGTTGTTTTTATTTGTCGCGGCACTTTTCCTCGCAATGCCCGAGGCAATGGCTCATGCCGTCGCCGAAGGTGACAAGGGGTTCATCCAGGAAAGCTCCGGCGTCATGTTGTTGCCCTTCATCTACATGGGCGCCAAGCACATGATGACGGGCTACGACCACCTGCTGTTTTTGTTCGGGGTGATCTTCTTCCTCTATCGCCTGAAAGAGGTTGGGCTTTACGTCACGCTATTCGCGGTAGGCCACTCGGTCACGCTGCTGCTTGGCGTGCTGACCGAGGTCAGCATCAGCTCTTACATCATCGACGCCATCATCGGTTTCTCGGTGGTGTACAAGGCGCTCGATAACTTGGGCGCATTCCAGCGCTGGTTCGGTTTCCAACCCGATACCAAGGTGGCCACGCTGATCTTCGGCCTACTCCATGGTTTCGGTCTGGCCACCAAGATTCAGGAGTACGAGATCTCGCCTGATGGCCTGATTCCGAACCTGATCGCCTTTAACGTTGGTGTCGAGATCGGCCAATTGCTGGCCCTTAGCGCGATTCTCATTTTAATGGGGTATTGGCGGCGAACCGGCAGTTTCTGGCGCCACGCCTATACCGCCAACGTCGCCATGATGAGTGCCGGTTTCCTGCTGATGGGTTACCAGATCACCGGCCTGTTTGTCTCTGCGTAAGGAATTCTGACCATGTTCAATACTCCGCTTCCAACTGTTAATGAATTACCCAGCACTCGCAAACTGGTGCGTTCGACTGTCATTGCACTGCTGACAGCGGTCGGCCTGCTGGTGACCGTTGTCATGCCATCGGAATACGCTATTGATCCAACGGGCGTGGGGCGCGCACTGGGCCTGACGCAGATGGGTGAACTGAAAATCATCCTTGCCCAGGAAGCCTTGGCGGATGCCGCGCAACCGCAACCCGCAGCTCCAGCTCCAGCTCCGCAAGTTGCGCAAGTTGCGCAAGTCCAACCTATTGCGAAACCTGTAGCTCAACCAGTGGCGACACCTGCCCCAGCTTTGAAAACCAATCAAATGACCGTCACGCTCAAGCCAGGCGAAGGGACAGAAATCAAACTGGAAGTGCTGAAGAACAAGACTGTCAGCTATGAATGGACAGCGGCTGGCGGACCTGTGAACTATGACACCCATGGCGAACCCTACAACGGTGAAAAGGGTTACTTCCACAGCTACAACAAGGGCAAGCAGGTCAAAAGTGATAAAGGTGAATTCACCGCCATTTTTGACGGCACCCACGGTTGGTTTTGGCGTAATCGCAGCAGCAACGACGTGACCATCTCTCTGAGTACGACCGGTGATTACCTGAGCGTCAAACAGTAATCGCAGAAGCTCGCGCTCCTACCGAGGGGGGAGGAGCGCTTTAATCGAATACACACCTCCATAATCTCTTGGAAAATACACGCATGAAAACTTCAGCAACGGTGTTCCGTTCAGTTCTTCTAATCTGCTTTCTGGGTCTGATGACCGCATGTAGCGGTAGTGAGAAAGAGGCGGGATCGGAAAGTGCAGGTCATGGCCACTCGCACGAGTGAAGCGTTGAAAACAAGCGAGGCAGCCAATGCCGCCTCGCTTTTCACAACATCACCAGTACCACAGAAGCGCTCTCTAAATGGAGCATTCTCCTTAGATCGCCGTCAATCGCTATCTTGAAGTTAGGCGTATCGGCGTTAGCGATATTGTTGCTCAGCACCTCAGCTCTTTGGCTGCGATAAATTAACACTCTTTCTGGGAGCCAAGTGCTTTTTCAAAATTAATACTCACATTCGATCACCTTTAGTCACGTTACTATTTCTCACGCATATCAAGCTCTAGTTTTGAGCTCAGCGCGCTCAAGTCGACGCATTCAATTCAAATGTAGGTGCAAAAAAACGTAAAGCCTCCGCCAAAGTTACCGGCAGCTTACAAAACCACACCGCTAAAACTTTCAATCGGTAAATATCGGCTATGTGTTGCTGGATGATCGAGACATTAAGAATTAAGTAGTGTGTTCCTCAAGAGAAATATCGCAACCTGACACAACTGTAATATTGGCCTAAGCTTCCTGACAGGGGGTAAGTCTTATAGTCCAACTGAGCCTTAAGCTCACCCCTAAGAATCAGCGCTTGATGTGGATTCAGGGGTTACCGAATACTCATCCGAGGAAACCCAAATGAACCCTATCAAATCCTTGTTCGTCATTGCTGCTCTGACCATCTCTTCTTTGGCTATGGCTGAAGGCGGTGGTGACCGGGCTTTCGCACGCATGGAAGCGGCCAGGAGTAACTCGATGGAATCGTACCAAGTAGCTCAAACGCAAAGCTCTCAACCTCCCGTCGCAGAAAGCAAAGCCAAAGTGATGGACCACAAGAATTGCTAAATAGCTGGGTACATTCCCAAGCTGACAGAAATGTAATCACTGTGGTGGTTTAAATGTGGCAATTTCTGAGCTCGCTTGCCGTAAGAGTTCGTTTTTTGTGACGGTGGGCGAAGCTCATCCGGGCAACCCATTGGTTGTTTCGCACGGCTTCCCTTTTGACTGATTGGACATAAACGGCATGCATTCCAAAACCTCTAGGCGGACATTCGTTAAAGGCCTGGCCGCTGGTGGCATTCTCGGCGGCCTTGGTCTGTGGCGCACTCCTGTATGGGCAGTGACCAGCCCTGGTCTACCGAGCGTTCTCACCGGTAACGAATTTGATCTGTTTATTGGTGAAACCCCTGTAAACATCACCGGCTCACCACGCACAGCCATGACCATCAATGGTTCGTTGCCCGGACCTTTGCTGCGCTGGCGCGAAGGCGAGACGGTCACACTGCGTGTGAAAAATCGCCTAGACCAAGACACGTCCATTCATTGGCACGGGATCATTCTGCCCGCCAACATGGACGGTGTACCGGGTTTGAGTTTCCATGGCATCGCGCCCGATGGCATGTACGAGTACAAATTCAAGGTGCATCAGAACGGCACGTACTGGTACCACAGCCACTCTGGTTTGCAGGAGCAGGCAGGCGTTTACGGTCCAATCGTCATCGACTCGAAAGAGCCTGAACCTTTTCAATACAACCGCGACTATGTAGTGATGTTGACTGACTGGACCGATGAAGATTCTAGTCGCGTCATGGCCAAGCTCAAGAAGCAATCGGACTATTACAACCACCACAAACGTACCGTAGGCGACTTTATCGACGACGTCAGCAAGCAAGGTTGGTCTGCTGCCGTGGCCGACCGGAAGATGTGGGCTGAAATGAAAATGAACCCCACTGATCTCGCAGACGTCAGTGGGGATACTTACACCTATCTCATGAATGGCCAGGCGCCTAACGGTAACTGGACCGGTATTTTCAAGCCGGGCGAGAAGCTGCGCCTACGCTTTATCAACGGCTCAGCTATGAGCTATTTCGACGTCCGCATCCCTGGTTTGAAAATGACCGTTGTGGCGGCTGACGGCCAACATGTCAAACCAGTCAGCGTCGATGAATTCCGCATCGCCGTGGCAGAAACGTATGACGTGATCGTAGAACCTACCAGCGAAGAAGCTTACACAATCTTCGCCCAGTCCATGGATAGAACAGGTTATGCACGTGGAACCTTGGCAGTTCGCGAAGGATTAAAGGCACACGTACCTGCGATCGATCCTCGGCCACTTTTGACCATGGATGACATGGGAATGGGCGGTATGGCGGGCATGGACCATGGCAGCATGGCTGGTATGGGCGACGGCGATATGAAACAAGGTGACATGTCAGGCATGGACCACAGCAAGATGTCGGGCATGGACCAAAGTGACATGACCGGCATGGACAGCGGTGACATGACTAACATGGCCGGTATGGACCACAGCAAGATGGCGGGAATGGACAAAGGCGACATGTCCAACATGGCCGGGATGGATCACAGCAAGATGGCCGGGATGGGCGGTAGGGGTGGCGAAATGCAGACTCACCCAGCCTCCGAATCCAACAACCCCTTGGTTGATATGCAAGCCATGAACCCAACGCCCAAGCTAAACGATCCAGGCATCGGTTTGCGGAACAATGGTCGTCGGGTGCTCACCTACTCTGATCTGAAAAGCACGTTCCAAGACCCTGACGGCCGCGAGCCCAATCGCACCATTGAGCTTCATCTGACCGGACACATGGAGAAGTTTTCGTGGTCCTTCAACGGCATCAAATTTTCTGACGCCGAGCCGCTTCGTCTGAAATATGGGGAGCGTCTTCGCATCACCCTGGTGAACGACACCATGATGACCCATCCCATCCACCTTCACGGCATGTGGAGCGATCTTGAAGATGAGAACGGCAAGTTCATGGTGCGCAAACACACAATCGACATGCCACCAGGTACCAAGCGCAGCTATCGAGTCACCGCTGATGCCTTAGGTCGCTGGGCTTATCACTGCCACCTGCTTTTCCATATGGAAATGGGCATGTTCCGTGAAGTACGGGTTGATGAGTAAAGGAGACGATCTGTGAGCACATACCTAAATCGTAAATCGCTGGTTGGTTGCCTCTTTGCCGTCGGCTTGATGGGTGGACTCTCGTCCGTGGCGCTGGCAGTCGAAGATAGTAGTGATCATTCACCTGCTACTCCTGTGAAAGCAACGAGCAAGCCTGCAACTGCGACAAACGAGTCAAAGCCCGATCACGGGTCAATGGACCACAGCAAGATGAGCCATGAATCGATGGATCATGACCAAAAAACCAAAAAGGCAGATTGAGATCATGACCAGTAAGTTTTTACGCCCAACGTTGATGGCACTGGCAGTCTCTACCAGTCCTGCTTTCTTTGTCGTGGCTCACGCCGCTGAAGAGATGGATCACTCCAAGATGGACCATGGCTCAATGGGAGCTATGGACCATAGCAAGATGGGGGCTATGGATCACAGCAAGATGAGTATGGATGACGGGCAAATGGACGGAATGGAAAGTATGGATGGAGGGGCGACTACCACCAGTCGGCCCCCAGTCCCCGTACTTACCGACGCTGACCGTGCAGCCGCCTTTCCAGATGTTGCTGGTCATGGTGTCCACGACAAAAAACTCAACTCCTTCATGCTGCTGGATAAATTTGAGTACCAGGATGCTGACAACGGTAGTGCATTGGCCTGGGATGCAAAAGGATGGATCGGCGGTGACGTTGACCGACTGTGGTTGCGGTCGGAAGGCGAACGTACCAATGGCGTAACGGAAAACGCTGAACTCTCAGCACTTTGGGGGCACTCCATCGGTCCATGGTGGGATGTCGTCACCGGCGTACGACAAGACTTCAAGCCCGGGTCACCACAAACTTGGGGAGCGCTCGGTATTCAGGGTATGGCCCTCTATAACTTTGAAGCCGAAGCGACTGCCTACATCGGTGAGAACGGTCAAACCGCTGCTCGATTGGAAGGCGACTACGACATTCTGCTGACCAATCGCCTGATTTTGCAGCCGACGGCCGAAGCCAATTTTTACGGAAAAAATGATCCTCAGCGAGGCATTGGGTCTGGATTGGCAAATACCGAAGTAGGGCTCCGATTGCGTTATGAGATTGTTCGCCAATTTGCCCCTTATATTGGGGTTAGCTGGAGCCGCTCCTACGGCAATACGGCAGACCTGGCCAGCGATGAAGGAGAGGATGCGAACGAGGCGCGATTTGTCGCTGGTATTCGGATGTGGTTTTGAGAGCCTGATATGAAAAGAACATTGAAAACATTGACTGCTGCCGGGGTGGTCGCCGCAATAGTAGGTGCCGGCGTGGTGTATTTTGGTGTGTTCAATGTTGGGGCGGATGATCCGCACTCCGAACCCGTTTACTCACTGCTGTCCATTGCTCGGGATCGCTCGATAGCAGTGCGCTCACGCGACATTGAAGTTCCCGACCTGAGCGATGAAACTCTCATTCGTGCAGGTGCTGGCAACTACAACTCAATGTGCATTGGCTGCCATCTGGCTCCGGGTATTGCAGGAACCGAGTTAAGTAATAGCCTTTATCCTGCCCCCCCAAATCTTTCAAAACTGGGCGTTGATGGAAACCCTGCCGCAGCTTTCTGGATCATCAAGCATGGAATCAAATCCACAGGCATGCCCGCTTGGGGTAAAAGCATGGCCGATCCCTATATCTGGGGAATGGTCGCTTTTCTTAAGCAACTTCCTACCCTGAATGCAGAGCAATACACCGCTCTAGCAGTCAGCAGTGGTGGTCATCAACACGGCGGCGGCGAGAGCAAAATGCATAACCATGAAGGTGAGCATGAGGGTCAAAAGGGGGCAGCCTCTGCACATCATAATGCGGGGGCAGCCGAAGAAGTAGCCGACGCAGGCGACCATCATGGCGAGAGGAACAATAGCCACCCTCATGAGGCGGCCGCAGCACCTACTCAGAATGAAAATACCGAACACGCCCACCCTAAGGGTGCCGAGGCTTCACATGCTGCTCCAGCAACTCCGGTCGTTCAGCCCAAAACTCATACCCATGCCGATGGGAAGGAACATACCCATGCGAAGTAACTTTCTTCTTCCCGGTCGGGCACTTCGCCTCGCTGCATTCGCGGCTCTGTTTATCAGTTCAGTTGGTCATGCAGCAGAGTCGCTGACGATCGACGTCCATCGTGACGCTAACTGTGGATGCTGCAAGAAGTGGATCCAGCACCTTGAAGCTAACGGCTTCACCGTCGTTGATCATGTAGAAACCAACATGAGCGCGGTCAAGCAGAATCTCGGTGTTGCTCCACGACTCTCGTCCTGCCACACAGCAATGATCAATGGAAAGTTTGTTGAAGGTCACGTGCCCGCCGAGCAAATAATTGCGATGAACGAGCGTGACGACCTTCTTGGGATCGCTGTTCCTGGTATGCCAGCAGGCTCTCCAGGAATGGAAGTCGACGGAAAACATGTTGCTTATCAGGTAATCGGCCTGACCAAAACAGGCACAGATCTGGTCATTGCTGAATACCCTGGAAACTAATCTGATCCCCTCCATCCATTCCCGGCATGGCCTGCGTCACTGGCCATGCCGCAGGCACGTGCTGTCCATTTCGTATTCAAGTAACACGCCCAGGACAACCAGCTACAGTTGTTCTGCCCCTCTCTAGATGTCTTGGAGATCCTTGGGGACCTCCAAGCTGCGACAGTTTTTATTGTGTGAAACCAATGTTTCCATCACCTGTGGATAACTTATTCCACCGTCACCGACTTCGCCAGATTTCGCGGTTGGTCAACGTCAGTGCCTTTCAACACAGCAACGTAATACGAGAGCAACTGCAACGGAATGGTGTAGAGGATCGGCGACAGGATGTCGTGGATGTGCGGCATTTGCACAACATGAGTGCCTTCGCCATTGGTCATGCCAGCTTGTTCGTCTGCGAAGACGATCAGCTCGCCGCCACGGGCGCGGACTTCCTGGAGGTTGGATTTCAACTTCTCCAGCAGCTCGTTGTTCGGTGCCACGGTGACCACTGGCATGTCATTATCCACAAGCGCCAACGGACCGTGTTTCAGCTCGCCGGCCGGATAGGCTTCGGCGTGGATGTAGGAGATTTCCTTGAGCTTGAGAGCTCCTTCCATCGCCACCGGGAATTGCGCACCACGACCGAGGAACAGGGTGTGGTTTTTCTCGGCGAACAGTTCGGCGATTTTTTCGACGGTACCGTCCATGGCCAGGGCTTCGCCGAGGCGGGTTGGCAGGCGACGCAGCTCCTCAACCAATGTGGCTTCGACGCCTTTGGCCAACGTGCCGTGAACCTGACCCAAGGACAGAGTCAGCAGCAGCAGACCGACCAACTGAGTGGTAAAGGCTTTGGTCGAGGCCACGCCGATTTCGCGACCGGCCTGGGTCAGCAGAGTCAGATCGGACTCACGCACCAATGAGCTGATGCCGACGTTGCAAATCGCCAGGCTCGCGAGGTAACCCAACTCTTTGGCGTTACGCAGAGCGGCCAAGGTGTCGGCAGTTTCACCGGACTGGGAGATGGTCACGAATAGCGTGTCTGCCTGCACCACCACCTTGCGGTAGCGGAATTCGCTGGCGACTTCGACCTGGCACGGGATGCCGGCCAGTTCTTCGAGCCAGTAACGGGCAACCATGCCGGCGTGATAACTGGTGCCGCACGCGACGATCTGCACGTTACGCACTTTGGCGAACAGCTCGGCCGCCTGTGGACCGAACGCTTGCACCAGCACTTGATTCTGGCTAATGCGACCTTCCAGGGTGCGCTGCACCACAGCTGGTTGCTCGTGAATTTCCTTGAGCATGAAGTGGCGGAATTCGCCCTTGTCGGCGGCTTCGGCGCCATCGCGGTACTGCACCGACTCACGTTCGACGACTTGGCCGCTAACGTCCCAGATCTGCACGCTGTCGCGGCGAATTTCGGCGATATCGCCTTCTTCCAGGTACATGAAGCGGTCAGTGACCTGGCGCAGGGCCAGCTGATCGGAAGCCAGGAAGTTTTCACCCATGCCCAAACCGATGACCAGCGGGCTGCCGCTACGGGCGGCGACCAGACGATCCGGTTGCTGAGCGCTGATCACCGCCAGACCGTAAGCACCGTGCAGCTCTTTGACAGTAGCCTTCAGGGCCACGGTCAGATCAGGCAGATCCTTGAGTTTGTGGTTCAACAGGTGAGCAATGACTTCGGTGTCGGTGTCCGAGGTGAACACATAACCCAATGCTTTCAGTTGCTCGCGCAGGGCTTCGTGGTTCTCGATGATGCCGTTGTGCACCACCGCCAGATCACCGGAGAAATGCGGGTGAGCGTTGCGCTCGCACGGCGCGCCGTGAGTGGCCCAGCGGGTGTGGGCGATACCCAGGCGGCCGACCAGCGGTTCTTCGGCCAGCGCCAGTTCCAATTCACTGACCTTGCCCGGACGTCGCAGACGCTCGAGCTTTTGGTCATGGGTGTAGACCGCTACACCGGCACTGTCATAGCCACGGTATTCGAGGCGTTTCAGGCCTTCGAGCAAAATGGCGGTGATATTACGTTCTGCGACTGCGCCGACAATTCCACACATGCTATTTCTCCTGACTGACAGCCGCGAGGATCAAGTTGATTCCGCGAGCCTGAATCTGATCCCGTGCCTCAAGCGGCAGGCGATCATCGGTAATAAGGGTATGGACGCTGCTCCAGGGCAGCTCCAAGTTGGGAATCTTGCGGCCGATCTTGTCGGCCTCCACCATGACAACCACTTCCCGGGCGACTTCAGCCATGACCCGGCTCAGCCCCAGCAGTTCGTTGAAGGTGGTGGTACCGCGAACCAGGTCGATGCCGTCGGCCCCGATGAACAACTGGTCGAAATCGTAAGAGCGTAGTACCTGCTCGGCCACCTGCCCCTGAAAGGACTCGGAATGCGGGTCCCAGGTGCCGCCGGTCATCAACAGCACCGGCTCATGCTCAAGTTCGCTCAAGGCATTGGCGACATGCAGGGAGTTGGTCATCACGACCAAGCCCGGCTGCTGGCCGAGTTCCGGAATCATCGCTGCCGTGGTGCTGCCGCTGTCGATGATGATCCGCGCATGCTCGCGAATTCGTGTCACGGCAGCGCGGGCGATGGCCTGCTTGTATTTGGACACCGGTTGACCAAGGTCGGCCACCAGCTCTTGAGGCAGGGTGATCGCCCCGCCATAGCGGCGCAGCAGCAAGCCGTTGCTCTCAAGCGCCGCGAGATCCTTGCGGATCGTAACTTCCGACGTTTCGAAGCGCTTGGCCAGCTCATCCACACTGACTTCGCCCTGCTCATTGAGCAAGGCGAGGATGTTGTGACGCCGTTGAGGTGTATTGCGTTTCGACATGGCTTGGTAAGTTTCGATTCGAAAGATAACGGAAGCAATCAAAACCTATTGGCGAAACTTCGTCAAGCGTGGGGCGATAAAAAAGACCTGTGGATAAAAGCATCGAGGGCAAGCCTTGCTCCTACAGGTCCGCGTCGTTCACACATTGCGCTAAAACCTGTAGGAGCAAGGCTTGTCCGCGATTGCTATCTCAAGGACGCCAAATTAACTGTGGATAACTTAGCCCTTCTTGATTTTCTCAGGCCGCTTCCAACCATCGATATTCTTCTGCCGCGCACGGCCCACAGCCAACTGCGCGTTATCCACATTCTGCGTAATGGTCGAACCCGCCGCCGTGGTCGCACCTGAAGAGATATCCACAGGGGCAACCAACGAGTTGTTGGAACCGATGAACACATCTTCACCCAGCACGGTTTTCCACTTATTGGCACCGTCGTAGTTGCAGGTGATGGTGCCCGCGCCGATGTTGGTACGCGCGCCGATCTCGGCGTCACCCAGATAGGTCAGATGACCGGCCTTGGCGCCTTCGCCCAAGTGAGCGTTTTTCAACTCAACAAAGTTACCCACATGCGCTCGTGCTTCCAGCACGGTACCTGGACGCAAACGGGCGAACGGGCCGGCATCGCTGTCTTCGCCGAGAATCGCGCCTTCGATGTGGCTGTTGGCCTTGATCACCACACCTTTGCGCAGGGTGCTGTCCTTGATCACGCAGTTCGGACCGATCACCACGTCGTCCTCGATAACGACATTGCCTTCGAGGATCACGTTGATGTCGATCAGCACGTCGCGGCCGACGGTGATTTCACCGCGCACATCAAAACGAGCCGGGTCACGCAGGGTCACGCCCTGAGCCATCAACCGACGACCAGCGCGCAGCTGATAGTGACGCTCAAGCTCGGAAAGCTGCTTGCGGTCGTTAGCGCCCTGCACTTCCATGGCGTCATGCGGTTGCTCGGTGGCCACCACCAGACCGTCGCTGACTGCCATCGCGATCACGTCGGTCAGGTAGTACTCGCCCTGGGCGTTGTTGTTCGAAAGACGGCTCATCCAGCCACCCAATTGCGCGAACGGCAGCGCCAGAATGCCGGTGTTGCCTTCAGTGATCGCTCGTTCGGCTTCGTTGGCGTCTTTCTGCTCGACGATGGCAGTCACTTTGCCGTCAGTATTGCGGACGATGCGGCCATAGCCGGTCGGGTCGTCCAGTTCTACTGTCAACAAACCCAGTTGCTGCGGCGCTACTTGCTTGAGCAGACGCTGCAGGGTCTCGACTTCGATCAATGGCACGTCACCATAAAGAATCAGGACGGTGTCGGACTTAATGAAAGGCACCGCTTGAGCAACGGCGTGGCCAGTCCCAAGCTGTTTGTCCTGCAGGACGAAATTCAGATCATCAGCCGCCAGACGCTCGCGCACTGCATCGGCGCCATGGCCAATCACTACATGGATGCGCTGTGGATCAAGTTGCCGGGCGCTGTGGATAACATGGCCGAGCATCGAGTTGCCGGCAATCGGATGCAGAACCTTCGGCAAAGCCGATCGCATGCGAGTGCCCTGACCAGCAGCGAGGATAACAATTTCTAAAGACATGACTGGCTACCAATCCTGGGTGGTCAGCGGCTGCGACCAGGTTATGAATATCTAAAAAGAAAAAAGGGTAGCCGAGGCTACCCTTTTTAATCAATCGCACAACAAGCAGTGGCCTATTAGTGGCCGAACTTCTTGCGGATCTGCTGGACGGTGCGCAGCTGAGCTGCAGCCTCGGCCAGACGTGCGGCAGCAGAACCGTAATCGAATTCTGCGCCACGGTCATGCAAGGCCTTCTCGGCAGCCTTAACGGCTTCCTGAGCGGAGGCTTCGTCCAGGTCGGCGGCACGTTGCACAGTGTCGGCAAGTACCTTGACCATGTTCGGCTGAACCTCGAGGAAACCGCCAGAGATGTAATACACCTCCTCTTCCCCGCCCTGCTTGATCAGGCGGATCGGGCCCGGCTTGAGATTAGTGATCAGCGGCGCGTGACCCAGGGCGATACCAAGATCACCCAGTGCACCGTGCGCAACCACCATCTCGACCAGGCCGGAGAAGATTTCCCCTTCCGCGCTGACGATATCGCAATGGACTGTCATAGCCATCTGATTGCCTCAACCTAAATTAGCGCCCGTTGCCGGGCGCCGGGATTACAGTTTCTTGGCTTTCTCGATCGCTTCTTCGATGCCGCCGACCATGTAGAACGCTTGTTCTGGCAGGTGGTCGTAGTCACCGTTGAGGATGCCTTTGAAGCCAGCAATGGTGTCTTTCAGGGAAACGTATTTACCCGAAGCACCGGTGAAGACTTCAGCCACGAAGAACGGCTGCGACAAGAAACGCTGGATCTTACGAGCACGGTTTACCAACTGCTTGTCGGCTTCCGACAGCTCGTCCATACCCAGGATCGCAATGATGTCCTTCAGTTCTTTGTAACGTTGCAGAACATACTGTACGCCGCGAGCGGTGTCGTAGTGGTCCTGGCCGATTACGTTCGGGTCCAGCTGGCGCGAAGTCGAGTCGAGTGGATCGACCGCTGGGTAGATACCCAGGGAAGCGATGTCACGGGACAGAACGACGGTGGCGTCCAAGTGGGCGAAAGTGGTCGCTGGCGACGGGTCAGTCAAGTCATCCGCCGGTACGTATACCGCTTGGATCGAAGTGATCGAACCGTTTTTGGTCGAAGTGATACGCTCTTGCAGAGTGCCCATCTCTTCGGCCAGGGTCGGCTGGTAACCTACTGCGGAAGGCATACGGCCCAGCAGTGCGGATACTTCAGTACCGGCCAGGGTGTAACGATAGATGTTGTCGACGAACAGCAGTACGTCGTTACCTTCGTCACGGAACTTCTCGGCCATGGTCAGGCCGGTCAGTGCTACGCGCAGACGGTTACCCGGCGGCTCGTTCATCTGACCGTAAACCAGTGCCACTTTGTCCAGAACGTTGGAATCCTTCATCTCGTGGTAGAAGTCGTTACCCTCACGAGTACGCTCACCCACACCGGCGAACACGGAATAACCGGCGTGCTCGATGGCGATGTTACGGATCAGTTCCATCATGTTTACGGTTTTGCCTACACCGGCACCACCGAACAGACCGACTTTACCACCCTTGGCGAACGGGCAAACCAGGTCGATAACCTTGATGCCGGTTTCCAGCAGGTCGTTGCCGCCAGCTTGTTCAGCGAAGGTTGGCGCAGGACGGTGAATGCCCCAGCGCTCTTCGGTGTCGATCGGGCCAGCTTCGTCGATCGGGTTGCCCAGAACGTCCATGATCCGGCCCAGGGTCGCTTTACCGACCGGTACGGAGATGGCTGCGCCGGAGTCCTTGACTTCCAGACCGCGCTTCAAGCCTTCGGTGGAACCCATCGCAATGGTACGAACCACGCCGTCGCCCAGCTGTTGCTGAACTTCGAGAGTAGTCCCGGCCGCGCTTTGTACTTCCAGCGCGTTGTAAATGCTCGGTACGCTGTCGCGTGGAAATTCCACGTCGATAACGGCGCCGATGATTTGAACGATACGTCCGCTACTCATAGCTGGATCCTCTGAATATTTGAACCGTTAAACCGCGGCAGCGCCGCCGACGATTTCCGAGATCTCTTGGGTGATCGCAGCCTGACGCGCCTTGTTGTAGACCAGCTGCAAATCGCTGATCAAATCACCGGCGTTGTCGGTAGCGTTCTTCATCGCGATCATCCGCGCAGCTTGTTCAGCCGCGTTGTTCTCGACCACCGCCTGGTAGACCTGCGACTCAACGTAACGGACCATCAAGCCGTCAAGCAGCTCTTTAGCGTCCGGTTCGTAGAGATAGTCCCAGTGGTGCTTGAGTGATTGATCCGCGGTTGCCTCCAGTGGAATCAACTGCTCCACAGTAGGCTGTTGCGTCATGGTGTTGATGAACTTGTTGGACACCACGGACAGGCGATCAATACGGCCGTCCAGGTAGGCATCCAGCATCACCTTGACGCTGCCAATCAGATCATTGATCGACGGCTCTTCACCCAAGTGGCTGATAGCTGCAACGACGTTACCGCCGAAGTTGCGGAAGAAAGCCGCACCCTTGCTACCAACAACACACAGATCGATCTCGACGCCGTTATCGCGGTTTACCGCCATGTCCTTGACCAGGGCCTTGAACAGGTTGGTGTTCAAGCCACCACACAGACCACGGTCACTGCTCACTACGACATAACCGACGCGCTTGATTTCACGCTCGATCATGAAGGGGTGGCGATATTCCGGGTTAGCGTTGGCCAAATGACCAATAACCTGGCGGATGCGCTCCGCGTAAGGACGGCTAGCAGCCATGCGCATTTGTGCCTTGCGCATTTTACTGACCGCCACTTTTTCCATGGCGCTGGTAATCTTTTGCGTGCTTTTGATGCTCGCAATCTTACTGCGAATCTCTTTTGCGCCTGCCATGTAACACCTATCAGGTTAGCAAGCGGGAGCCTTGCGGCTCCCGCTGCGGCTTACCAGGTTTGGGTGGCCTTGAACTTCTCGATACCGGCTTTCATGCCAGCGTCGATTTCGTCATTGAAGTCACCCTTCACGTTGATCTTCGCCATCAATTCGGCGTGATCGCGGTTGAAGAAAGCAATCAGCGCTTGTTCGAAGCTGCCGATCTTGGCGATTTCAACGTCAGTCAGGAACCCACGCTCAGCGGCATACAGCGACAGCGCCATGTCAGCGATCGACATTGGTGCGTATTGCTTCTGCTTCATCAGCTCGGTAACGCGCTGACCATGCTCAAGTTGCTTACGGGTCGCTTCGTCCAGGTCAGAAGCGAACTGGGCGAATGCCGCCAGTTCACGGTACTGAGCCAGAGCGGTACGGATACCACCGGAGAGCTTCTTGATGATCTTGGTCTGAGCGGCACCACCCACACGGGATACCGAAACACCGGCGTTCACAGCAGGACGGATCCCGGAGTTGAACATGGCCGATTCCAGGAAGATCTGACCGTCGGTGATGGAAATCACGTTGGTCGGAACGAACGCGGAAACGTCGCCAGCCTGGGTTTCGATGATCGGCAGTGCGGTCAGGGAACCGGTTTTGCCGGTCACTGCGCCGTTGGTGAACTTCTCTACGTACTCTTCCGAAACGCGGGATGCGCGCTCCAGCAGACGGGAGTGGAGATAGAACACGTCGCCTGGGTAAGCTTCACGGCCTGGTGGACGGCGCAGCAGCAGGGAAATCTGGCGGTAAGCCACTGCTTGCTTGGACAGATCGTCATAAACGATCAGCGCGTCTTCACCGCGGTCGCGGAAGAATTCACCCATGGTGCAACCGGAGTACGGTGCCAGGAACTGCAGTGCTGCAGATTCCGAAGCGCTCGCGGCAACGACGATGGTGTTAGCCAGTGCGCCGTTTTCTTCCAGTTTGCGAACCACGTTAGCGATGGTCGATTGTTTCTGACCGATAGCTACGTAGACGCAGAAAATACCGCTGTTTTTCTGGTTGATGATCGCGTCGATCGCCAGAGCGGTTTTACCGATCTGACGGTCACCGATGATCAGCTCACGCTGGCCACGGCCGACAGGAATCATGGCATCGACAGCCTTGTAGCCAGTCTGTACAGGCTGGTCTACCGACTTACGCCAGATCACGCCTGGAGCAACTTTCTCGACCGCATCGGTCTCGGTGTTGTTCAGCGGACCTTTGCCGTCAACTGGGTTACCCAGTGCGTCGACTACGCGACCCAGCAGTTCCTTACCAACCGGAACTTCGAGGATGCGGCCAGTGCACTTGGCGCTCATGCCTTCAGCCAGAGACTGGTAAGAGCCCAATACAACGGCACCTACAGAGTCTTGCTCAAGGTTGAGAGCCATACCGAAGACGCCGCCCGGAAACTCGATCATCTCGCCGTACATTACGTCGGCCAGACCGTGAATCCGCACGATACCGTCAGATACGCTGACGACAGTGCCTTCGTTACGGGCTTGGGAGGTCACATCGAGCTTGTCGATGCGGCCCTTGATAATTTCACTTATTTCGGAAGGATTGAGTTGCTGCATTGCTCTGCTGCCCCTTCAAACTCAAGATTTCAATGCTTCGGCAAGGTTCGCGAGTTTGCCGCGAACCGAGCCATCGATTACCAGGTCGCCGGCGCGGATGACAATGCCCCCAATAAGGGATTTGTCTTCCTCGACTTGCAGGCGCACTTCCCGGTTGAGTCGTGCACTGAGAACCTTGGCGAGTTTGTCTTGCTGTTCTTGGTTCAATGCAAAAGCACTGGTGACTTCAACGTCTACCGATTTCTCTTGTTCGGCCTTGTACAGGTCAAACAGAGCGGCGATCTCCGGCAACAGCGGGAGACGGTCGTTTTCGGCAACGACGTTAATGAAGTTCTGTGCCTTCACATCAAACTTGTCGCCGCACACGTCTATAAACGTGGCGGCCTTGTCTGCGCTCGTCAGTCGCGGGGCCTTGAGCACGCGCTGCATGGTGTCGTCTTGCGACACTGCTGCAGCCAGGCCGAGCATGGCTGACCAAGAGGCCAGTTGCTGGTGGGCCTGGGCGTGCTCGAAGGCTGCCTTAGCGTAAGGTCGGGCCAACGTGGTCAATTCTGCCATGATCGCCCTCGCTTAAATTTCAGCAGCCAGTTTGTTTACCAGCTCCGCGTGCGCGTTTTGATCGATTGTGGCACCCAGGATCTTCTCGGCGCCGCCAACGGCCAGAGCACCCAATTGGGCACGCAGCGCGTCTTTGACACTGTTCAGTTCCTGCTCGATCTCGGCCTGAGCCTGAACCTTCACACGGTCAGCGTCGATACGGGCTTTTTCAACAGCCTCTTCGACGATCTGGTTACCGCGTTTCTTGGCTTGCTCAATAATTTCGGCTGCCTGAGCTTTTGCTTCGCGCAGTTGTTGACCCGCTTTATCTTGGGCCAACTCCAGGTCGCGAGCTGCTCGGGCGGCAGCGTCCAGTCCATCCGCGATCTTCTTCTGACGTTCGTGCAAAGCCGCGATGACCGGAGGCCACACGAACTTCATGCAAAACAGTACAAAAATGAAGAACGCAACGGACTGGCCAATCAGGGTTGCATTAATGTTCACGCCAACACCTCGCTCGTTCGTTGCACATCACACCAATTACTCGAAGGTTCGAGTAATTAGCCAGCGAGTTGACCAACGAATGGGTTCGCGAAGGTGAAGAACAGAGCGATACCAACACCGATCATGGTTACGGCGTCGAGCAGACCGGCAACGATGAACATTTTGACTTGCAGCATTGGAACCATCTCTGGCTGACGCGCTGCGCCTTCCAGGAACTTGCCACCCAACAGGCCGAAACCAATTGCGGTACCCAGTGCGCCCAGGCCGATCAACAGTGCAACAGCGATAGCGGTTAGACCAACTACAGTTTCCATCTTTCCTCCCGACTTTTACGTCGTATGGTTTAGGTTTTTTAGATTTTAAAGCGGTAAAACAAATCGTTTCATAGCCCTGTTCGGGCACCCACTCGTTTGACCGAGTGGGACATCAGACTAGTCGAGACTGGTCTTAATGGTTCTCTTCGTGCGCCATCGACAAGTAAACGATGGTCAGCATCATGAAGATAAACGCCTGCAGGGTGATGATCAGGATGTGGAACACAGCCCACGCCCACTGCAGAACTATGCCCAGGCCGCTAAGCCAGAGCAGACCACTGCCGAACATCACAGCGATCAGAATGAAGACCAGTTCGCCGGCGTACATGTTGCCGAACAGACGTAGTGCCAGAGAGATTGGCTTGGCGATCAGTGTCACGAACTCCAGCAGGAAGTTCACCGGAATCAGCAGGGCTTGAAGAAAGATGTTCTTGCTGCCAAAAGGGTGCAGGGTCAGTTCGCCGATAAAGCCGCCGATGCCCTTGACCTTGATGCTGTAGAAAATGATCAACGCGAACACCGACAGGGCCATGCCCAGGGTAGCGTTCGGGTCAGTGGTCGATACCGCACGGAACGGAATGTGCGAATCGCCAGTGATCAGGATGGCCAACTGAGGAATCCAGTCGACCGGGATCAGGTCGACGGCGTTCATCAGGAAGACCCAGACGAAGATGGTCAGTGCCAGCGGTGCAATCACCGGGCTACGGCCATGGAAGCTGTCTTTCACGCTGCCATCGACGAATTCGACCAATACTTCAACGAAGTTCTGCAAAGCACCAGGCTGACCGGAAGTCGCCTTCTTTGCCGCCATGCGGAAAAGAAGAACGAAGATCAGACCCAACGCGACCGACCAGCCGAGAGTATCGACGTGGAAGGCCCAGAAGCCCATTTCTTTGGCTTCTGCTGCGGTGTGGGCAAAACCCCACCCGCCAGTTGGGTGCTGACCGAAGGTCAGGTTCTGCAAGTGGTGCTGGATATAGCCCGAAGCGGTTGTCTCTGCCATGGTTGCCTCAAACGCCCTAAGGTCTCGAAAGTCTTGTTCTCATCAGCAGGGGCGCGAACCAGCTGACCAGTTGGGTCAACACGAAGACGCCGAATACAGCTAGCGGCGCCAATGGCTTCACACCTGCAAACGTCAATGCAAAGAGCACTGCCGTCAAAATTAGTTTGCCCGCCTCGCCGGCATAAAAAGACCGGACAATGGCTTGAGCTGCTCGGGCGCCGGAAAACCGAAATGCCCTGTGAGCGAAATAAACATTGGGTAGCAAGGCTATCAGGCCTCCGCAGAGTCCTGAGTACCCGGCTACGACTCCATGCCAGTACCAGAGCGCCAAAGCGGCCAGTACCAAAACGACAAATTGAGCCAGTAAGACCGGAAAAACTGCCAGGCGATGGAACGGCAAGCGGTTTGGCGTGCGGCTTTCCATCGTTTTTGCTCCCCAATGATCGGCTGCCATAATTCAATAACTTGGCATAATTTGTGCCGACAAAATGCGCGCAGAGTATAGGGGCGGTTCTGCCCCTATTCAACTGTCAGGTAGTGATTTCCGACTGCACGCTACATGAGGAAATGTTTCAGCGGATGTGTGCAAGTACACCTTGAAGCTCATCCAGGGAGTTGTAACCTATCACCAACTGCCCCTTCCCCTTTTTCCCGTGGCGAATCTGCACCGCAGAGCCTAGGCGCTCAGCCAGACGCTGTTCGAGTCGAGCGATATCCGGGTCCGGCTTTACCGGTTCAGCAGGTTCCTGTTTGCCACTCAACCACTGGCGAACCAGTGCTTCAGTCTGGCGTACAGTCAGCCCCCGTGCGACAACGTGTCGCGCCCCTTCAACCTGTTGATTTTCCGGTAAACCGAGCAAAGCACGTGCATGACCCATTTCCAGGTCGCCGTGGGACAGCATGGTTTTGATGACTTCCGGCAACGCGATCAAGCGTAGCAGGTTGGCCACGGTCACGCGGGATTTGCCCACGGCTTCGGCCACTTGTTGCTGCGTCAGCTGGAATTCCTGCTGCAAACGCTGCAAAGCCACCGCTTCTTCGATCGGATTGAGGTCTTCGCGCTGGATGTTCTCGATCAACGCCATGGCGATCGCGGTTTCATCCGGTACATCGCGAACCATTGCCGGGATGGTTTCCTGCCCAGCCTGCTGACTGGCGCGCCAGCGGCGTTCGCCGGCGATGATCTCAAATCGGCCGCTGCCGATCGGACGAACCACGATCGGCTGCATCACGCCCTGAGCCTTGATCGACAACGCCAGCTCTTCCAGCGCCTGAGGATCCATGTCCCGGCGCGGCTGGTACTTGCCGCGCTGGATCAGGTCCAGGGGCAGGTGCTGCAGCTCACGCTGATCAGCCTGCACCGCTTGTTCTTCCAGCGAGCTGACAGTCGGACCACTCAGCAGTGCATCCAGTCCACGTCCGAGACCTCGTTTCTTGACGGCCATGGGGATTCCTTAAGTTGCCTGAGCAGCGGCAGTGCGTGAGTTTTTGCGTTGACGACGAACCATCTCGCCCGCCAATGCCAGATAGGCAATGGCGCCCCGCGATGATTTGTCGTACGCCAGCGCCGGCATGCCATAGCTTGGTGCTTCAGCCAGGCGGATGTTGCGCGGAATCACCGTGTCGTAGAGCTGCTCGCCGAAGTGTTCCTTGAGCTGCGCCGAAACATCGTTCATCAGGCTCAGGCGCGGGTCATACATGGTCCGCAACAGGCCTTCGACTTTCAGGTTCGGGTTCAGCAACTCAGCGATGCGCTTGATGTTATCCACAAGGTCGCTCAAACCTTCGAGCGCGAAGTACTCGCACTGCATGGGGATAATCACCCCGTCAGCCGCAACCAGTGCGTTAAGCGTGAGCATCGACAGCGACGGTGGGCAGTCGATCAAAATGTAATCGTAGTTTTCACGGATCGGCGCCAACGCACTGCGCAGACGGCTTTCCTTCATCTGCATTTCCAGCAGAACCACTTCGGCCGCGGTCAGGTCGCGGTTAGCCGGCAGCAGTTGGTAACCACCGTGCTCGGAATAGTGCATGGCCTGGGCCAGATCGCATTCGCCGATCAGCAGGTCGTAGACCGAGTTCTCCAGGCCGTGTTTATCCACACCGCTACCCATGGTGGCGTTGCCCTGTGGATCGAGATCGATCAACAGCACCCGACGCTTGGTAGCGACCAGGGAAGCTGCGAGGTTGATACAGGTGGTGGTCTTGCCCACACCACCCTTTTGGTTCGCTATCGCGAATACCTTAGCCATTCTTGCTTGTGTTCCCAATCATGCCGTGCGGCGCAGTATCAGCAGATGGCGTTGGCCTTGGCAACCGGGTACGGCCAGGGCGTGTTCGCTATCGAGGTGGAAGTCTGCCGGCAATGCTACCAGCTCATCGGCGGGATGAACGCCCTTCATTGCCAGCCAACGTGTATCAGCATCGCCGAGGTGGCGAGTCCAGTTGCTGAAGTTCTCCATGCTGCTGAACGCCCGGGAAATGATCCCGTTGAATGGCTGATCAGGCTGAAAAGCTTCGACGCGACTGTGGATAACTTGCAGGTTATCCAGTTTGAGTTCGAGTTTGACCTGAGTCAGGAAGCGGGTTTTCTTGCCGTTGCTGTCGAGGCAGGTCACTTGGGACTCTGGAAACAGGATGGCCAACGGAATACCCGGCATGCCACCACCGCTGCCAACGTCCAGCCAGCGGCCGTTTTCGACGAACGACATCACGCTCAAACTATCGAGCAAGTGACGGGAAACCATTTCATCCGGATCGCGTACGGCAGTCAGGTTGTAAGCCTTGTTCCATTTTATCAACAGGGCCAGATAACCCAGCAGATGAGCATGCTGGGTTTCTGTCAACGTGACACCGAGCTGGCGAGCACCTGTGGATAACTCTTCTGCGTGTTGCGAGGTGACCAACGAACTCAAGCGCTTTGCTCCAACTGACGGCCCGCGCCGCGTTTTTTCAAATGAATCATCAACAGCGAAATCGCTGCCGGCGTCACACCCGGGATACGCGACGCCTGGCCCAAGGTCTCTGGACGGGTCGCACCGAGCTTGCTCTGGATCTCTTTGGAGAGACCGGAAATGTTCGTGTAATCGATATCCACAGGCAGTTTTGTGTCTTCGCTGGCCCGCAGCCGTGCGATTTCATCCTGCTGGCGATCGATGTAACCGGCGTATTTGGTCTTGATTTCGACCTGCTCGGCGACTTGTGGATCTTCTGCGCCGCCACCGGTCACGGCGATCAGACCAGCGTAGTCGATTTCCGGACGGCTCAGCAGATTGAGCAAGTTGTATTCGTGGGTCAGCGGCGTGCCGAACTTCTCGGAAATCGCATCGCCTTGCTCGGTGCCTGGGCGAACCCAGGTACTTTTCAGGCGTTGCTCTTCCAGCGTGATGCTTTCGCGTTTGGTGCAGAACGCAGCCCAACGCGCGTCATCCACCAGACCCAGTTCGCGACCTTTTTCGGTCAAGCGCAGGTCGGCGTTGTCTTCGCGCAGGATCAGGCGGTATTCGGCGCGGGACGTGAACATCCGATACGGTTCCTGGGTACCCAGAGTAATCAGGTCGTCGACCAACACTCCGATGTACGCCTCGTCGCGACGCGGGCACCAGGCATCTTTGCCCTGAGCACGCAGTGCGGCGTTGGCCCCGGCCAGCAAACCCTGGGCGCCGGCTTCTTCGTAACCGGTGGTGCCATTGATTTGCCCGGCGAAGAACAGACCGGCGATGACTTTGGTTTCCAGGTTGTACTTCAGGTCACGCGGGTCGAAGTAGTCGTACTCGATGGCGTAACCCGGGCGAACGATGTGCGCGTTTTCCATGCCGCGGATCGATTGCACGATCTGCAGTTGCACGTCGAACGGCAGGGATGTGGATATCCCGTTCGGGTACAGCTCGTTGGTCGTCAGGCCTTCCGGTTCGATGAAGACCTGATGGCTTTCCTTGTCGGCAAAGCGATGGATTTTGTCTTCGATCGACGGGCAGTAACGCGGGCCGATTCCTTCGATCACACCGGAATACATCGGCGAGCGATCAAGGTTGGCGGCAATGATTTCGTGAGTGCGGGCGTTGGTGTGGGTAATCCAGCAGCTGACCTGTTTCGGATGCTGCTCTTTGGAACCCATGAACGACATCACCGGGATCGGTGTATCACCGGCTTGCTCGGTCATTACCGAGAAATCCACAGTACGACCATCGATACGCGGTGGTGTGCCGGTTTTCAGGCGGCCAACGCGCAATGGCAATTCACGCAAACGGTGAGCCAGGGCGATAGACGGCGGGTCACCGGCACGGCCACCAGAAAAATTCTGCATTCCAATGTGGATAAGTCCACCGAGGAAGGTGCCAGTGGTCAACACCACGGAGTCCGCGAAGAAACGCAGGCCCATTTGGGTGACAACACCGTGCACTTGTTCCTGCTCAACGATCAGGTCGTCGGCAGCCTGTTGAAATATCCACAGGTTCGGCTGGTTTTCGAGGATTTCGCGGACAGCGGCCTTGTACAGAACCCGGTCAGCCTGAGCTCGGGTTGCCCGCACGGCCGGGCCTTTGCGGCTGTTCAACACGCGAAATTGAATACCACCCTTATCGGTGGCCATGGCCATCGCGCCGCCGAGGGCATCGATTTCCTTGACCAGATGGCTTTTGCCGATCCCACCGATAGCGGGGTTGCAACTCATGGCACCGAGGGTTTCCACGTTATGCGTCAGCAACAGGGTTTTTGCACCCATGCGTGCTGAGGCCAGTGCTGCCTCGGTACCGGCATGACCGCCGCCGATGACGATCACTTCAAAACGGGAAGGGAAATCCACCACGCACCTCGTGCCTGCTTCAGTTAGGTAATCAGGAATAGTTTGAGCTCAGGTTTTTGGACCTGGGCGGCAAGTATAGGGACTTCGCCCTTCCTAAAGAACCCTTTGCACAAAATTTAACCAGCTGTGGAGAAGTCGCGGTTATAGAAATTAAAAAGAGAGAAATTTATTAAATCTTTGTTTTTATGTTTATTTCTACTGAGCCGCCTTTCTGTGGATAGATCTCTACAGGCCTTTATTTTCAATATGTACAGAGATTCAAAACCCTGTGGTCATGTACCAATGAGGCCCTTGGATAACCGGTTTAAGCCTGTGGATGAAAGGGGTGTTTATCCACAGGGGCGGTTATCTTCAGTTTTGAGGCCCTGTTATCAACTGCCCTTAGTGGCAGTTATTCACAGGGCTTAATCCACAGAAAACTGCTGAATAAGCAAATCCAGGGCACAGAAAATCCGCTCAAGCAGAAAGAATCTGCTCAGCACTGGAAGAGAATTCAAAAAAAGGAGGGAACAGACAGGCACGAATGGCCTGTCTGTGGACAACGGGAAGATTATTTACCGATACAGAAGCTGGAAAAGATTCGTCCCAGCAGGTCATCGGAGCTGAATGCACCAGTGATTTCACCCAAAGCGTGTTGGGCTTGTCGCAAATCTTCGGCTAACAGTTCACCGGCACCCGCCAGGGTCAGCTGTGCACGGCCGTGCTCAAGGGAAGCACTGGCGTGACGCAACGCTTCAAGGTGACGCCTGCGAGCACTGAAGCTGCTTTCCGAGGTCTGTTCGTAGCCCATGCAGGCCTTGAGGTGGTCGCGCAGCAATTCCAGCCCTTCACCTGCAGATTTGGCGCTCAGGCTGATGGTGACGTGGCCATCCTCGCTGACTTCCAGGGCAATGTCTTCGCCAGTGAGGTCTGCCTTGTTACGGATCAGCGTGACTTTCGCCGGATCGGGACGGATTTCCAGAAATTCAGGCCATAACGCGAACGGATCAAGTGCCTCAGGAGCCGTAGCATCGACTACCAACAGGACTCGATCAGCCTCGCCGATTGCTTTCAGCGCCCGTTCGACACCGATTTTTTCTACCTGGTCGTCGGTATCTCGCAGACCAGCGGTGTCGACCACGTGCAGCGGCATACCATCGATGTGGATATGTTCACGAAGAATGTCCCGGGTGGTGCCGGCGATCTCGGTGACGATCGCGGCTTCACGACCGGCCAGTGCATTCAACAGGCTGGATTTACCGGCATTCGGCCGGCCGGCGATCACCACGGTCATCCCGTCACGCAGCAAGGCACCCTGCCCGGCTTCCCGTAGCACGGTGGATAACTCGTCACGCACTTTGTCGAGCATGCTCAGTACGTGACCATCGGCGAGGAAGTCGATTTCTTCTTCAGGGAAGTCGATCGCCGCTTCGACATAGATGCGCAGGCCAATCAATTGCTCGGTGAGGTTATGCACACGCTCGGAGAATGCGCCCTGCAAGGAACGCAGGGCATTTCGTGCAGCCTGTGCAGAACTCGCCTCGATCAAGTCGGCAATCGCCTCGGCCTGAGCCAGGTCGAGTTTGTCATTAAGGAACGCGCGCTCACTGAATTCACCCGGCCGGGCCAACCGACAGCCCAGTTCCAGGCAACGCTTGAGCAGCATATCCAGAACTATCGGACCGCCGTGGCCCTGGAGTTCCAGCACATCTTCACCGGTGAATGAGTTCGGGCCCGGAAAATACAGGGCGATGCCTTGATCCAGCACCTCATCGTTTTCACTGAGGAACGGGCCGTAGTGGGCGAATCGCGGCTTGAGTTCACGACCGCTGAAGGCCCTGGCCGCAACACTCGCCAGCGGCCCGGAAATACGGACGATGCCCACACCGCCGCGACCTTGAGCGGTGGCGACGGCGGCGATGGTTTCACGAGGAACGCTCATAAGCCGTTATCCAGACAAAAGTGACAGATAGCAAAACGCCCCACTAGGGGGCGTTTTGAGTGGTTATTCACAGTGTAAATCAGGCAGCTGCTTTAGTAGCCGCTTCGACTTTACGAGTGATGTACCACTGTTGGGCGATCGACAGGCAGTTGTTCACTACCCAATACAGCACCAGACCCGCCGGGAACCACAGGAAGAAGAAGGTGAAGATGATTGGCATCAGCTTCATCACCTTGGCCTGCATCGGATCTGGAGGTGTCGGGTTCAACTGCTGCTGGATGAACATGGTTGCACCCATGATGATCGGCAGAATGAAAAACGGATCCTTGATCGACAGGTCAGTAATCCACAGCATGAACGGCGCTTGGCGCATTTCAACGCTTTCCAGCAGAACCCAGTACAGCGAAAGGAAAACCGGCATCTGCACGAGGATTGGCAAGCAACCACCCAGCGGATTGATCTTCTCCTTCTTGTACAGCTCCATCATGGCTTGCGACATTTTCTGCCGGTCGTCGCCATGTTGCTCTTTCAGCGCGGCCAGTTTCGGTGCCACTGCACGCATGCGGGCCATGGATTTGTAGCTGGCTGCCGACAGCGGGAAGAAGATCCCTTTGATCAGCATGGTCAGGAAGATGATTGACCAGCCCCAGTTGCCGATCAGCGCGTGGATATTTTGCAGCAGCCAGAAAATTGGCTGGGCAATGAACCACAGAATGCCGTAGTCGACGGTCAGTTCCAGACCTGGGGACAACTCTTTCAGCACAGCCTGGCTTTTCGGACCGGCGTATAGAACGGCGCTGGTCTCGGCTTTTGCACCTGGCGCGACAGTCATTGCCGGTGCGGTGTAGCCGATGATGTAGTTGCCTTTGCTGTCTTTACGAGTCTGGACGAGGTTGTTTTCGCCTTTCGCCGGAATCCACGCGGTCACGAAGTAGTGCTGCAACCAAGCAACCCAACCACCGGTGACGGTTTCTTTCAGCTGAGCCTTGTCCATGTCGCTCATCGACACTTTCTTGTACGGCTCGTTACTTGTCCACAGGGCGGCGCCCAGGTAAGTCGCGGTGCCGGTGGCCGTGCTGGAAGAAGGATCGGAGCTGGCGTCACGCTTCAACTGCGCAAACATTGCACCGGACCAGGGCTGAGCGCTCTGGTTATCGATCAGGTAGGAAACGGTTACGTCATACAGGCCACGTTTCACGGTGAAACGCTTGATGTAGTTGACGCCGTCCTTGCTGAACTTCAGGTCTGCGACCAATTGGTCCTGACCGTCAGCCAGTTGGTAAATCTTCTTCTCCGAGGAGTAAACCGGACGGCCGGCAGGACTGGCGTCCGGACCGTTGGTGCCAATCAGACCGCTCTGGGCCAGATAAGTCCGCTCGTTGCCGTTATCGAACAACTGGAATGGAATTTCCGGATGGTCCTGGCGACGTGGATACAGCGGCAGCGTCAACTGCGCAACATCACCACCTTGTGGATCGATTGCCAGGTTGAGCACATCCGTTTTGATCTGGATGAGGTCTTTGCTTGCAGCTACTGGTGTTTCAGCAGGTGCAGTTGCACTGGTATCGCTTACGGCGCGTGGAATGTCGTCACTGACAGAAGCATTATTGCCAGTCGCCGTATCCGGTAGGCCCGGTGCGGTAGTACTGGAAGCAACATTCTGAGTCGGCAGGGCAGCCTGGCCATAGTCCTGGTTCCATTTAAGAACCATAACGTAGGACACGATTGCCAGGGCGACGATCAGGATCGTGCGTTTGATATCCATGATTACTCGGCCATCGAAGAAGAACGGGAGGTAGGGATAGATGGAACCGGGTCATAACCACCGGGATTCCACGGATGACAGCGACCTAAACGACGAAAGGCCAGCCAGCCACCGCGCAGAAGGCCATGATTTTCTATGGCTTCATACGCGTAGCAGGAACAACTGGGGTAGAAACGACAGTGACTGGCCATCAGAGGACTAATGGCATAGCGATAAAACTGGATCGGAACGAGTGCCAGTTTACGCATCGGGACTGTCTACCCCTACAGTTTCGGTTTTGACTGCTGGTACCGGCGTGCTACGTGCCAGACGCTTCCAGAGTTTGCCGAAATGCTGAATCAATTCGGGGTTTTCTACGTCACCCAAACCTTTGCGCGCGACGATAACGATGTCCCAGCCGGCCAGTGAGTCCTGGTTCAGACGGAACGATTCGCGCATCAGACGTTTGAGGCGATTGCGCTCGACGGAGAGCTTTACGCTCTTTTTCCCGATAACCAGCCCGAGACGGGGGTGATCGAGATCGTTGTTGCGCGCAAGGAGCAGGAGATTTTTCCCCGGAACCTTGCCGGTAGGGGAGTCAAAGACTGCCTTGAAATGCCGGGGAGTAAGCAGACGCTTTTCCCGACTGAAGTCCTGACTCACCTCCAGTGCCGGATTATCAAACTGCCAGACGCGCACGACCTTTGGCGCGACGACGCGACAGGACGGCACGACCGTTTTTGGTAGCCATGCGAGCACGGAAACCGTGGGTACGAGCGCGTTTGATAGTGCTTGGTTGGAAAGTACGTTTCATTGTCGTGTTACCTGGTTCGTCCACAACGGGCCGGAATGGCCCCCGTTTTAAGAGACCGGGGATTCTAGAGAAAGCAAGCCTCTAGGTCAATTTCCAACCAGCGTTTCCTTATAAATAGATCTCCAGACGTTTTTCCTGCCGAGCTCCTTCGCTAGATATAGAAATTAAGAAGGAAAGTATTTAAAGCTTTTCTGTAAAGCTTATAAAAGCTAGGGACACGATCATCTGTGGATAACTGCCATAAGCCCTTTAAAGTCATGATGTACAGAGAATGACAACTACGGTGGAAAACGGTGGTAACCCTGTGCTGCGCTGTCGGATAAGCTGTGTGTGAAAGAGGTACTTATCCACAGGGTGGTTATCCACCGAGTTTCCCCCCCACTTGTACAATGACCTTAGACCCGGTTATCCACAGAGCTTATGCACAGACCGCTGGTCGTCTTTTTTTCGTATAAATCGCTGATTCT